>OY970069.1:0-5675650 GCA_963705325.1 uncultured Alphaproteobacteria bacterium
ATCACTTTCGGTCAGAGTTTGACCAACGCCGGTCGAAGCCGCTGCGGCGGCGGCGGACGCGGCCGACGTCGTCGCGGGCTTCAACTGCGTTCCCGGCGGCAGAGATACAACCGAGGCCGGCATCACGCTCGCTGCTTGTGTCATCGCTTCCTCGAGCCGGCGCTAGATCGTCAGCGTGCGCAATGCGAGCGTCTTGGCGACATTGAACGCCTCGAGGTTCGCCTGGTAGTCCTGCTGCGCCGAGATCATGTTGACCATCTCATCAACCGGGTTGACGTTTGGCATCTGCACGTAGCCCTGGGCATCGGCGAGGCTGCTGCCCGGGTTGTAGACCGACTGCATCGGTGCGTTGCTTTCAACCACCGCGGCAACCTTGACTCCGGCCATCCCGGTGCTAGCAGCGTCGTTGCCGCCAGACGACAGGGCTTGGAACACCACCTCGCGGGCGCGATAGGGCTGACCGCCCGGCCCAACCGCGGTGTTGGCGTTAGCCAGATTGCTCGCAATGGCCGAAAGGCGCTCGGATTGTGCCGACATGCCCGAGCCCGCGACGGCGAGCGTGCCGAAGAGAGACATCGACTAGCCCCCACTCGATTGCTGCGACCCGGATCCAGTAATCGCAGTCATCAGCATACGGATCGTTTGCGTCGTGAAAGCCGCCGTCGCCTCGTATTCCACGGAATTCGCCGCCGCTGCGGTCTTTTCCTGATCGAGATCGACGCTGTTGCCATCGAGCGTTACCTCGGTCCCGGCCTGATACTTGACGAAATTGGTTGCCGATGCCGATGCGTCGGTGCCGTTGTCGGCGTTCATTTGCCGCTTGTCGTCAACAAGCCAGAGCCGCCGCGAAGCGGCCGGCGCACCGGCGCCTGGCCGGCCAGTGGCGGCGTTGAGTGCACCGGCGAAATCGAGATCGACCGCCTTAAAACCCGGCGTGCTTGCATTGGCAATATCAGCCGAGAGAATCTCCTGGCGATAGGCGCGCAATGCCAGAGCCTGCCGGAAGAACTCAAGTCCGGTGTCGATGGGCAGAGCCACTTACCGTACCCTCGCTTGTTCGACCTTGCGCCAGTTCACCGACGTGTTCCTTGCATTGCCTCGGTTGATATTTTCGCGACTTGCCGAATTTCCATTTTTCGTTATGATGAAAAAACTTTGCGACAAAAGCAAGGGAAAATGGCGATGGCCAGGAAGACTAGATTTAGCCGTCGCGTTATTGTCAGCGCTGCTATCCTAGTTTTTGCTCAGTTTGGTGGCGCGTTAGCACAACAGATACAAGATCAAGCAGGAATTCGCGCCGCAATCGAAGCAACGATTCTGCCTCGCCTCACAACGATGGTTGGGGCAACGGGCGAGGTTGAAGTCGGCACTATTGACTCCCGACTTCGTCTCGATCCTTGCCCCAATATCCAGGTTGAATTGCCGCCGACCAATGCTGCGACAATGACGGCTAAAGTTAGCTGCGAGGACCCGAGTTGGACGCTTTACGTGCCACTCCGCCTTCATGCCTGGATCAACGCCGTGGTCGCCGCGATAAATCTTCCGCCGAATACCAAGCTAACAACGGCGCAGCTGACCATCGGACGCGTCGATCAGCTTGCCAGCACCGGAGGGCTGATCACCGACCCGCGCCAAGCCCAGGGAAAAATCCTCCGTATCGGGCTGATGGCTGGGAGCCCGGTATTGTCGCCGCTTCTCGACCTGCCGATCGCGGTGCACAGAGGTCAAAACGTGGTGCTGACACTGACAGACCAGTCGATGACCCTAAAAACCACCGCCTTGGCGATGGAGGATGGGCGAGTCGGCGACAGTATTTCGGTGCAGAACACGGCGAGCCAGAGAACGCTGCGCGCGACCGTATCGCGCGACGGCGGTGTCGAGATCAAGTTCTGAGGCACGGCGATGACAGCTCGCGAGGACCGGCTCACCGAACTGATCGACCTGCTGCGCTACGCGCTCGAAGAGGAGCGTCAGGCGCTCCTGAGCGGCACGTCCGAGGCCATCAACGCGATAGCGCAACGTAAGATGCTCCTCGCCGACAGCATCGAACAGGCGACCGCGGTGCCCGGAACGGCACGGCCGGCCACCGCCGAACTCGTCGCATTGGCCCGCTACAATCAAGAAAACGCGGTTATTTGCGATACCATGTTGCGCCACCTGACCGCCGCCATCGACAGGCTGCGCCGGCAAGACCCGCATCGTTCCTATAAGCCCGACGGGAGCGAACAAGACCACTCGACGAAACGCGCACTCGGCGCCGCCTGAGGCGGCGTCCGCCCTTACGCATCCAATCCCTCCGGCGGTTCGAAGCGGTCATCAATGGGCAGCGGCGGAACAGGGCTGCCGGTCTCGCGCGCTGCCTTCAGGCGATAGACATAGGCCAGCACCTCGGCGACGGCGCCATAAAGACCCGCGGGTATTTCGTCACCAAGCTCGACGTAGCGATTGATGGAGCGCGCCAACGGCGGTGCTTCTACCACCGGCACGCCCGCCTCCTCCGCGACGGCGCGGATGCGCAACGCTATGAGCCCGGTGCCCTTGGCGACTAGGCGCGGCGCGCGCATACGGTCCTCGCGGTAGTTGAGCGCGGCGGCGAAATGCTCTGGGTTGACGACGACGACATCCGATTTCCGCACCTCCGACATCATCCGGCCGCGCGCCATCTTGATCCGCAACGATCGGATCCGCCGCCGCGTCTGCGGGCTGCCTTCCTGCTCGCGCAGCTCGTCCCTGATCTCCTCTCGGCTCATCTTGAATTGATCGCGGAACTGCCAGAGCTGATACGGCACCTCGAAAAGCGTCACCACCGCCAGCGCCACCGAGAAAATCAGCAGCGCCCGCGTCCCCAGCGTGGCGACATGCTGGGGCGCATAGGGCCAGGTTCCGACCGCGAGATGGACAAAATCGGCCAACCAATTGCGCGTGAGCCAAGCGGCCACGGCACCGACGACCGCGAACTTGATGAGCGCCTTGACGATCTCCGCCAGCGCTGCCCGTGAAAACAGCCGGCCGAAGCCTTTCAGCGGATTGATGCGGCCGAAATCCGGCGTCACCGGCCGTGCCGACATGATCCAGCCTCCGACCAATAGATCGGCGCCGAGGCCGACAACCGCTAGCAGCAACAAAAATGGCGCGAGGATCAACACACCCGGCCAAGCGATTTGCGCCGCGGCGGCGAGCATCCGCGACGGCTCGCGCATGTCCTCCGCCTTCAGGGCAAGGCCGTGGAACAGCGAGGACTGAAGCAAGTCAGCCAATGTCGCGCCGGCGACGGCGATGACGCCGGCGCCGACCACCAGAACCGCGGCTCCGGCAACCGCATGAGCGCGAACGACCGAGCCCTCCTCGCGCGCCTTTTGCAAGCGCCTCGGTGTTGCCCGCTCGGTGCGACCATCGGCATTGTGAGTGTCGCTCACGGGGATCCGCCCCGCAGTACGGCACTGATCAGCGCGAGTCCGGTCTCGATGATGTGCTCAACCGCCGGTACGAAGAATGGGACAAGCGCGACGACGGCGGCGATCCCAACCCACATGAAAAGGGAAAAACCAACCGACATCACATTGAACTGCGGGGCGACGCGCGAGACGAACCCGACCGCGAGATGGGTCACCAGAAGCACGGCGACAACGGGCAGCGCCAACCAGAATCCCATCTGAAACAGAAGAGCCCCAGCCCGCGCCAAAGAGCGCCAGCCCTCGGCATCGATCCCGCCGCCGGCGGCGATCGGCACTATCGCAAAGCTCTTCACCAAGACGCCAAGCAGCACCAGGTGGCCGTTGAGGGCGACGAACAGCAGCAGCGCGACGAGGTTGAAGAAATTCCCCATTACAGGCACTTGGAACCCGCTCTGGATGTCGAACAAGCTGGCGAAGCCAAACCCCATCTGTATCCCGACGAATTCTCCGGCGAGCCCCATCGCGGCGAGGGTCAGCTGCATGGCGAAACCGATAACGACCCCGATCAGGACCTGCTCGACCGCGAGAACCGCGGTTGTCCACGACAGATCGAGCGGTGCCGTCTCCTTCACCGTTCCGGCGACCGCGACGGTGACCGCCACGGCGATCGCAACCTTCGCCCGCATCGGGATCGCCACCGAGCTAAACGCCGGCGCGGCGGCGAACAGGGCGAAGATGCGCAGGAACGGCCAGAAAAATTGGCCGAGCCAACGCACCAGGTCGGCGTCGCTGATGCTCAGCATGCGCTCATTGGCGCAATGCCTGAGCCGTCACTGCCGCACGCTCGATGTAGTTCGTCATCCGCGCCCCCGCCCAGGCGGCGGCGACATACAGCACAAGCAGCACCGCGAAAAAACGGGGTACGAAGCTGAGCGTCAGATCGTTCATTCGCGTGCTCGCCTGGAACAGCCCGATCAGCAGGCTGGCCATCACCGCGCCGGCCAGGAAAGGCGTCGCCAGCGTCAGGGTCAGCATCATCATCTCGCGTGCGGTGGCGACGATTTCGACGGTATTCATTTAAGGAAGCCCTCGGCGAGCGAGCCGATCACCAGGGTCCAGCCATTGACTAGAACAAAGAGCGCGAGCTTTAGCGGGAGCGACACACTGGTCGGCGACAGCAGCATCATGCCCAAGGACATCATCACCGCGGCGACAACGATGTCTATCACCAGAAACGGCAGGAAGATCAGGAACCCGATCTGAAAGCCGGTCTTCAGCTCTGAGGTCACGAACGCCGGCACCAGAACAGAAAACGGCACGTCCTCCGCGGTTGGATAGGTCTTTCCCCCAGCCAGCTTGAGGAACAGGCCGATATCGTCGCGCCGTGTCTGCTTGATCATGAAGTCGCGCAGCGGACCCTGCGCCTTGGTCATCGCTTCCTCGCTGGTGATCTTGTCGTCCATCAGCGGCTTCAGCGCGCTGTCGCTGACGCGGGTAAACACCGGGCTCATCACGAACATCGTCAGGAACAGGGCGAGACCGATGAGCACCTGGTTGGGCGGCGTTTGGGTGAGACCAAGCGCCTGCCGCAGCAGAGAGAGGACGATGATGATTCGGGTAAACGAGGTCATCGTCAGCAGGATCGCCGGCAGGAACACCAGCCCCGCCATGAGCAGCAGTACCTGGACCGGCACCGTATAATTCGTGCCGCCGTGCCCATCGGGACGTGCGTCGAGGGCGCCGACGGTCGCCGCATGCGCCGCGGCACCGGCCAGCGCTGCGGCCGCGAGCGCCATCGCGAGAGCGAGGATCAGCCGCCGCGCCATCGTCCCAGCGCCTTGCGCATTGCATCGCCAAATCGCGCGTCTCCACCGATCATCGCCGGGAGCGGCCCTTCGAGCTCGCAAAGCAGGGATATCGAAGTCGACCCAACCCCTATCACCAAGTGCCGTCCCCCGACCTGGACGACCAGGAGCCGCTCACGCGGCCCCAGCGCCAGCGAGCGCACGATCGAACAGTCGCGCGAATTGCCGACAACGCTGGCGGGACGCATCCGGCGCATCGCCCAAACGCCTCCCCACAACACCAGCACAATGATCCCGAGGGTCAGCGACAGCGAGTTGAGGCCGACCGCGTCGTACGGCACGCTAGTAACTCCCCGCTCCGCCACCGGGGCGGTGACAGGAGGACCTGGAGACGAGATCCGGCTGCGTCATTCGACGATCAGCGTCGGAAACAGGATGTTCTGGACAAAGGCCCCATCTGGACTTCCCGCGGTCAGCTTAGCAAGGCGATCGGGCCCCAGAACATTCGAAAGCACTTCGTTGAGATGCTTGATCATTGCCTTGCGCACCTTATCGACACCTTCCGGGCTCTGTAGATCGTCGCTTTTGAAAGCGAGAAGCGTTTGTCGCATCGAATCTTGGACCTCGGGGAGCAACGCGCCGACCATCTCCCCGGCCGCCGGACGCGGCAGCTGCAAACTGACCCCGATCTGAACGAAACGGGTCATGCCGTTATTGCTCGGCATACTGACGACGATTGGCTTCACCTCGAGGTAGTAGGGCAGCGGCGCCTCGACCTCTTTCGCCTGCTGCGGTGAAAAATGCTCCTTGCCGCCAAGAAAGAAATACCAAACCGCCCCACCAGCCCCGAGCAGCACGAGCACGGCAACCGCGATTATTCCCCATTTCAGCAGAGGCGAACGGCCGCGCGGCTCCTCCAGATCAAACGACGTTGTCTGATCGACGTTAGTCATCGCGCGAAATCCCGGCTTTCGTCACGCCCTGAGCCACACTTAGGGGGCTTTGCCGACGCGTTGCAGCATGTCGTCTATCTCAGCCTGGCTGCTCCGCAACGCGGCCGCCAGCTCACGCTCGGCGGCGCGTTCGCTGACAATCTCGTAGATGCGCTTCTCACGGCGGATCTCGACGAGCTCCTGCCACTGCGCAGTGCACGCCGCCTCGAGGCGCCCTACTTCGCTCTCTTGGCGCAGTACGACTTCCTCAATCTGCCCGATAAAGCCGAGATAGGCCATCGTCGACATAGCCGGCATGCCTTCGCCGAGATTGGAGTTGAGCAGCGCGCGATAGCGCTCGCAATACTCGCGCAATAGCGACAATTTACTCAGCGCATCGTCGCATTGTTGCTTTAGGCGCTGCCACGTCGCCAGTGCATCATCGCTCTTCTTGCCGGTTATGCTTATCAGCTTGTCCAATCCGGCCATGGTCCCCCCACCATGCTATCCCCCCTAACCGACAATTCGACCGAGCGCGGCGACGCTATCGGCGAAGCTCACCGCGTTGGTCATGTCCTGACGCAGGAATTCGCCGATCAAGGGCTGCAGCGAAACCGCATGGTCTAATTCGGCGTCATGCCCCGGCCGATAGCCGCCGATGGCGATCAAATCGCGGCTTTCCTCGAGGCGATTGTAAAATTGCTTGAAGCGCTGCGCTGCTGCGATCTGCTCGAGCGGGACCACCGCTGGCATTACCCGGCTGACCGACGCGGCGACGTCGATCGCTGGATAATGGCCGCGATCTGCGAGTTGACGCGACAGCACGAGATGCCCATCAAGGATCGAGCGCGCGGAGTTGCCAACTGGATCGTTGGGATCGTCACCCTCGACCAGCACAGTATAGAACGCGGTGATGCTGCCCGAGCCCTCGACCCCATTCCCCGCCCGCTCGCAGAGAGACGAAATGCGCCCGAACACCGACGCGGGATAGCCGCGGCTTGCGGGTATTTCGCCGACGGCGAGGCCGATCTCGCGCTGAGCCATCGCGAAGCGGGTCAGCGAATCCATCAGCAACAACACCTGATGACCGCGATCACGGAAGTACTCGGCGATCGCGGTCGCGCGGTAGGCTCCATGCACCCGGCCCAAGGCGGACTTGTTGGCCGGAGCGGCGACGACAACGGCTTTTGCCAGCCCATCGCAACCGAGGATGCGCTCGACAAATTCTTTGACCTCGCGGCTTCGTTCACCGATGAGCCCCACCACGACGACATCGGCACTCGTGTATCGCGCCATCATACCCAACAGCACGCTCTTCCCCACGCCGCTCCCCGCAAACAGCCCGAGGCGCGAGCCACGGCCCACCGAAAACAGCGCATTTATTGAACGAACACCGACATCTAGCGGTTCCTCTACCATGGCCCGCCGCATCGGATTGAACGACCGGCCAAACAGCGGTACCCGGTCGGCGGCGCGAATCTGCCCCTTGCCGTCGATTGGCAGCCCGCTGCCGTCAACGACCCGGCCAAGAAACTCCGGACCGACGGCGACCTCCATCGTGCGGCCGGCGGGGATCACCCTGGCCCCGGGGGCGAGACCATCAGCCTGGCCCTCGGGCATCAACAGCACGCGTCCCCCGTCGAAGCCGACGACCTCTGCGGACAGAAGCCGTCCCGACTCGCTCTCGACAAAGCAGCGCTCACCAATCGCCACATGGATGCCGCGCGCCTCCATCACCAACCCGACAGTGCGCACCAGGCTGCCATGCACTTTGATGCCGAGATCGGTAGTCATCAGCCGAGCCTGGTAACGTTCCAGGCTGCTCACCAGACGCTGGGCGAAGCCGTCGCCGTCGGGCATCAACCGTCCTCGCCGTCGAACAACGCCAGCATCACCGCGCGCCAGCGCGACGATAATGTGAGATTAACCTGCGATCCCCCCTCGCTCGCTCGCGGATTCCAGCGGCGGTCCTTGGTGGATCGGCTTTCTCCATCGGCAATAACCAGACATCCGCCCGCCTCCACCGTATCGTCGGCCACCAGCGTTGCGTGACCCGCCTCGGCCTCCGGCACCAGCTTGCGGATAAGCTCGAGATCGGCGGGGTTCAGCAATACCCGCGGCGAGCCCATTTCGAGCGGTACCTTGCCGATGGCTTCTCGCACCAAGCAGACAAGAAATTCGTGCGAGTTCTTGACCTCGCTGCCGATAACACAGCGGGCGATCTCAAGCGCGAGTGCAACAATCGCCTCCTCGACCGGTTGCTCCAGCGCGGCGAGCGGGCCGCCAAGTCTGCCGATGATCGCGGCGAGACGATTGGCGGCCTCGGCCACGCTAGCCTCCCGCGCCGCAACGCCCTCGGCATGGCCGGCGGCATAGCCTTTTTCTCGACCCTCCTCGAAACCGCGTTGCAAACCTTCGGCGCGAGCCTTGGCAAATTCTGCTGCGATCGCCTCAGCATGGTTGCCATTACTAACGACCGCGCCGCCTGCGTCGCCCGTCGCATCCGGGTCAGGAATTGCGACGGAGGTATTCGGTGCCGCCTCGGCGGGCTCCTCGAGAGACGGAAACTGGAAGGGCAGCACCGTGCTCTCCGAGAGGTTGAGCCGCGTGCTCATTGGCTCTCCTGCAACCACAGGGCGCGCACATAGCCGAACCCGAGCTTGCCAAGTGTCAGTGCCAGCTGCAGCCCCGAGATGATGAGCCAGGCACCGACAAAGTCGGCCAGCAGGCGCAACGCTCCCATCGCTAGGTAACCCCACATGGGCGCGTCCGCAACGCCACCGCCATCCTGGTATGCAACAAACCAGTAGAGACCGAGCCCCGCCGCCAACAGCGCCGGCTTCATCGCTGGTTTGGTGGAGGCGCCTTCGCGTCGCGCCGATCGAGCCATCGCCAAATTTGCTTTCCGGCTGGCCGGTCAGGGCTGTGTCGGCGGAGGCGCAGGCGCGCCCGTGGCGAGTGGCGTTCGGTCTGCCGTACTGCCGAGTAGCCGGGTGTGGGCCGGATCGTTACCTTCGAGTGGTGACACGACCACGATCGAAACCCGCCGGTTGCTTTGCCGTCCCTCGAGCGTGTCGTTGGTCGCAACGGGGTGATATTCGCTGAACCCGGCGCCAACCAAGAGCGTCGGGTCAATGCCGGCAGCCGCAAAGCGCTTGACAACGGAGATCGCCCGGGTCGCCGACAAATCCCAGTTGGAATCGAATTGCGAGTTGTGGATCGGGACGTTGTCGGTGAAACCGTTGACCTGGATTTGGTAATGCAGATCGGCCAGAATCTTTGCTATCTCGTCGATAATCGGGATAGCGGCCGGGACCAATTCGGCCTTACCGCTGTTGAACAGCACCTGCTCGTTGATGTCGATGACGACGCCGAGTGACTGCAGCGAGACATGCACCTGCCCCTTACCGACCAGCGCGGCGAGCGCCTTCGACAACTGCTCGTAGGCGGCGTCGAGCCCCTGGATTCGCTGTTCAACCTTTTGCCGTAGCTTTGCCCCCGGTGCGTTGGGATCCTCGACCGGCTCGGTCTGGCCCTGCTCCGTTTGATTGGGCGAGAAGCCCCGGGAATCTCCGGCCCAGTCTGGGTCTGGTTCGGCTCGCCAGTGACCTGCTGTTGGCGCAGCGCCGGCGGCAGGTTCTTAACCTGCATCTCGCGGGTAATCATCGGCAGGTGGACCGGGTTCGGCATGGCGGTAAACGGCGCACGCTGAGCCGCCGCGAGCCCTGTGTCTTGGACGTGGGTGGTGCGCCCGATAAACGCGGTCGAAAATGACTCCGCCATTTGCTGAAATTTGGACGAGTTGATCGTCGATACCGCGTACATAACGACGAACGTAGCGAGCAGCAGCGTTGTGAAGTCCGCATAGGAAATAATCCACCGCTCGTGATTTGGCGGCTTTTCGGGTTCCATGGGCTTCATTCGTGTTCTCCTAACGTCGGGTACGACGCGCGGTGGTTAGTCGGCGCCGGCTGGGCTGGGGCTAGCCGCCGGCTCTTCCTCGCCGTGTGCGACGTTCTCCGCCGCTTCACCATGTTCAAGGAAACTGCGCAGCTTCATCTCTAACTGCAGCGGGCTTTCCAGGACGGCGATGCCAATCATGCCTTCGACAATCATCTCGAGGCGGCGGACTCGCCGCTTGACAAGAAACTTCAGCTTGGCGGCGACCGGCAGCAGAAACAGATTGGCGAGGCCGACGCCGTAGACGGTGGCGACAAACGCCGTCGCGATGCCCTCGCCGAGCTTCGAAGGGTCGTCGAGATGGGACATCACCGTGATAAGGCCCATTACAGCGCCGAGAATGCCGACGGTGGGAGCGTATCCTCCCATCGCCTCGTACATCTCGGCCGCGACCATCTCCTCGTGTGCCGAAGTCTGGATGTTGGTTTCGAGCACTACCCGGATTTGGGGCGCCTCGATGCCATCAACCACAAGACGCAAGGCCTGGCGGATGAACGGGTCGGTTTGCTGCTCCGCGATCGGATCGAGTGCGAGGACGAATTGGTGGCGGGCGATGCGCAGCCAGTCGGTGATTTGGCGCAGTTGGTCGGCGCGGTCATCCTTCGGGGGGAAAAAGATCCACACCACCATCTTCAGGCCGCGCATGAAGATGCTGAGCGGGGTTTGTACTAGGACCGCAGCGAGGGTGCCCCCACAGACGATGACAAATGCAGAGAACTGCAAGAGCGCACCTGGATTGCCACCATCGAGCAGCATCGAAGTGATGATCGCGCCGACCCCCAACACCAGGCCGATTGTCGATAAAATATCCACCTAGTCCCCCGAACCCGACACCGGCGAACCGGTCTCGCCTCGCCAATGGGCCAGTACGTCGCGGAGCATCAACAGCGCGCGGCCGTGTGCCCGGCAGACCGTCGATTTATCGAGGCCCAGCACGTTGCCGACCTCTTCCATGTTGAGTTCTTGCTCGTAGTAGAGCGAGAGAACGAGCTTCTCCCGCTCTGGCAATGCCGAGATCGACTCTGCGAGCGCCGCCATCATGCGGCTGCGATCGAGCTCTGCATGCTGATCGTCGACGGCGCTCAGCCCGGCATTGCCTGCATCGTCGAACTCGTCGATGTGCAGCAGGTTGATACCCGCGATTTCGACGAGCAGCACGTGATATTCGCCGAGCCCAATCTGCATCTCGCTGGCAATTTCATCGTCGTTGCCGTCGCGGCCGAGCCGGCTTTTGACCGCCCGCATCGCCTCGCTTGCCGCTTTGGCGAGCCGCACGACACGCACCGGAGCCCAGGTGTCGCGGCGCGCCTCGTCGATCATCGCGTTGATAATCGAGCGCTGCAGTTGTCGGTCGGTCGGCGACGCGATCGCGCCGACACGCACGAGGCGCAAGACCGCGATCAGACCGGCTTGAATTAAGTCATCAAGCTGGACGGTCTCGGGCATTCGCCCCTTGAGGCGCAGCGCCAGCCGCTTCACCGCCGGTACGAACTGCCGAATGACCTCGCCCTCGTCAAGTTGCGCCTCGTAACCGCCGTGAAAGCCGCCCCGCGGTGTCGGCGCGGTAGCATCCCCGGCCACATCCGGGCGCTCCAAGAGCTGGGCTTCGGGCTCAGTCGCCATCGCCCGGTTTCCTCGGACGGCCAAGCAGCTCGACGACCTTTATGCGCTTTTCCGGCGGGATCTCGGGAAAGGCGAAGACCCACACGGCCGGCTGCACCGGCCGCAGCAGTTCTGCCGCCAGTTCGCGCAATTCCGGCCGCGTCACGAGGGCAGCAACCGAAGCCGCTGCCTCAAGCCGTGCCGCGGCCGTGGCGGCAGCGGCACGAAGTTCGGCAGCCAATCCCGGCTCGACGCCAAACGCGCCAGTGCCTGCCGAAAGCCGCACCACCTCCTGCAAGAGCTGCTCGAGATCGGGCTCGAGTGCCATTACCCTGAGCTCGTCGATCGCGCCAAATACGAGTTGAACGATGTACCCGCCGAGTTTCTGACGGACGATTTCGGTGAGGGCGCGCGGCTCCTGTGTCGTTCCCGCGCCATCGATCAGCGCGCCGACAATCGTTCTGAGATCACGAATTGGCACGCCTTCGGCCAGGAGACCTCGCAGCACCGCGTGCACCGCGCTCATCGATAGAAGCTTTGGTGTAAGCTCCTCCACGAGTTTGGGAATAAGCTTGGCGAGGTAGGCGAGGACGGCGTCGAGCTCGGCGCGGCCGAACAGGTTCTCAATATCGTCACGAACCACGCGCTCGAAATGAGTGGCGACGACGACAGTCGCGTCGAACACCGTATAACCGGCGGCGCGCGCCTGATCGGCTGTCGCTGGCATGATCCAATGCGCCGGGCGGCCGAATACCGGATCGCGGGTCAAAATGCCCTGAACCTCGGCAAGTGTGTTACCCGAGGCCATGGCCAACAGCCGGTCTGGATGAACCTCGCCGGCGGCGCGCTCGACCCCGTAGACGAGGATGCGATAGCCAGTGGAGCGCAAATCGGGGTTGTCGCGGACATGCACGACCGGCACGAGAAAGCCGAACTCACGCGACAACTGCCGGCGCACCGCGCGCAGCCGGTGCAGCAACCCACCCTCGCGGTCCTTGCTGACGAGGCTGACGAGCCGATAGCCGACCTGGATCTCCAACGGCTCGACCAGCTCGACCACCCCGATGTCGATCTCGCCCGTCTCGGCAGCGGGCGGCGGTGGCGGCGCCATCCGCGCACGCGCCTGCTCTTTCCCGATCCAGCGCGCGGTCGCGCCGAGCAGGACGGCGAAGGCGAGAAACGGCAGATGCGGCATGCCGGGAATCAGGCCGAATAGGCCAACCATCCCGCTGGCCAGCCACCACGCTTTCGGATAGATCGCCAGCTGGGAGACGATTTGGTTGCCGACATCGACGCCGGTCGCCACGCGGCTGACGACGATGCCGGCGGCCGAAGAGATGATCAGCGCCGGGATCTGCGCCACTAGCCCGTCGCCGATAGTCAGCAGCGTGTAGGTCTGGCCGGCCTCCGAGAAATTGAGCTCGTGCTGCCAAACCCCGATGATCAGCCCGCCAACCAGGTTGATGAACAGGATCAGCACCGCGGCAACCGCGTCGCCCCGAACGAACTTGCTGGCGCCGTCCATCGCGCCGAAGAAATCGGCTTCGCGTCCGACCTCCTGGCGCCGGCGGGTCGCCTCCTCCTGGTTGATCAGGCCGGCGTTGAGATCGGCGTCGATCGCCATCTGCTTGCCCGGCATCCCATCGAGGACGAAGCGGGCGGCGACTTCGGCGATGCGTCCGGCGCCCTTGGTAATGACGACGAAGTTGATGATGACCAGGATGGCGAATACGGCGATGCCGACGGCGTAATTGCCGCCGACGACAAACGAGCCGAACGACTCAATGACCCGGCCGGCAGCAGCGGTGCCCTGATAGCCATCGAGCAGGATGACGCGCGCCGCTGCGACGTTGAGCGACAGCCGCAGCAGCGTTGTCATCAACAGCAAGGTCGGGAACGACGAAAACTCCGTCGGCTTCGCCGTGTACAGCGTCGCCAACAAAATCATCAGCCCGAAGCAGATGTTGAAGGTGAAGAGGATATCGAGGGCGAATGGCGGCAGCGGCACCACCACCATCGCCAGGATGAGGACGAAACCCGTCGGCCCGGCGAGCGACGGCAAATGCCGCCGCATCGCGGCGAGATTGAACCCGCCCACGGTTGGGGCCGCCGGCATGCTCATGACAGCATCGCCGGAAAGCCGCTCAGGATCGCGACAGCGAAGCCCTCAAGCTGACGCAACAGCCAGGGCCCTAATAGCGCCAGGGCGAGCGCGGTACCGAAAAACTTCGGCACGAAGCTCAACGTCGGCTCATTGATCTGGGTAACGGCGAGCAGAATACTGACCACGACGCCGATCGCCAGGATGACCCCGAGGATCGGCCCGGCAACGTAGAGGATCGTCAGCAGCGCGCCATGTGCCGCCTGCGTTACGCCATCCATACCAATCCTAGCCCGATCGCCTTTGCCCGTCGGCCTGGTGCACCACCTCGACAAAGCGCAGGCCCAGTTTCTCAGCGTTAACGAGGACGACCTCGCCACGGCCGATCAACACGCCATTGACGCGGACATCGAGCGGTGTTCCGGGACCACGGTCCAATTCAATGATCGACCCGCGTCCAAGATTGACGACATCGCGGATCGGCACTTCGGTTCGGCCGAGCTCGACCGAAAGGCACACGGGGACGTCGAACACTAGGTCGATCCGTCCTGGTGCCACTGTGTCTCCACCATGGGCCGGGGCGGCGTGCACGCCATTCGGCTCCGCCTCGAGCCTGGCAAAGGGAGACGAGTCGGCCGCTGGCCCGGCCGCCGACTCAGCGGCCTCCGCCGGCGCGGCGTCTGTCAATTCATCGGCCATCAGCGATCCCTATCTGCGACGCCGGCCGGCACCAGCCGGGTGTCTGCCGACGATGCCATGCGCTCTTCGATCAGGACGCCGATCTTGCGCCCGTGCCGCCCCCAGCGGCCCTTGAACAAGGGGACGCCGCCCGCCTCGACGACAAGGGTTTCCGGCCGGTCCATCTCGAACACATTTCCCGGACGCAGCGCGACGAGATCGCCAACGCTGACCTCAATTCTGCCAAGCTCGACATTGAGAGTGATCGCCGCTTGCGCGACGTTGGCTTTCAGTGTTTCCGACCAATGCAGATCCTGATCGACCACCTCGGCGACCATGCCCGAGGTCAGCCGATCCTGCAGCGGTTCGACCCCGGCGTATGGCGCATAGATGTCGAATCGGCCCTTGGCGTGTTCGATGGAGATATCGAACGAGCTGACGATGATCAGCTCCTCGGCGGCGCCAAAGCCGGCGAATTGCGGATTGGTCTCGCTGCGCAGGATTTCGACCTCGAACTGGCCGATGGGCTGCCAAGCGGCGACGAGCTGCTCCAACGTCGTCTCGACGACCCTCCGCATCGATTTGAGCTCGAATGGGGTGAAATCGCGGTTCGCCATATTGATCGGGAAGCGGCCGTTGCCGCCGAACCGGCTCTCGACAATCGAGACGACAAGCGGCGCCTCGACGGCGAGAACCAGCGTCCCGCGTAGCGGCCTTATGTTGAACAAGGTGAGATGCGTCGGGCTCGGTATCCGCTCCATCAGTTCGCGGTGTTCGACGCACTCAATGCCCGCCGGAGTGACAGTCACCGAGCGGCGCAAGTGCTGCAGAAGCGCGGCGCGCAGGAAACGCGCAAAACGATCGTTGATCCGCTGCAGCGTCGCTTCGAGCACCGACATCCGGTTTCTCGCCGCGCCGGATTTGGCAACGAGGTCGAAAGTGTCTGGCGGCGAGACCTGATCTTTGAGGTCAGACATAGATGTTGAGCCCCGAGGCCGAAGGACGAGACGTAGCGGGCATCCGCGGATCGGGGTCGCTCACCGCGACCGGAATGCGTGCCAGCGGCGGATTGACGGCCTGCTGGCGTGAACCTGATGCTTCGGCACCGACCCAGGCACCGTTCAAATTGTAACCGGCGTTGCCGAGGTCGGCCTGAAGCTGACCGATGCCGCCGGCGATCGCCGTCTGTACGTGAAGCTGCGGCGAGCCGAACCAGGCTGAAACGTCTCGGCCATTGACAGCGACGCGAACGGTAACCTCGCCGAGCTCCGGCGGGTGCAGCCGCATAACCATCTCGCGCGCGCCGCTCGATACCAGACGCAAGACATGGCTCGCGACTTGGTCGGAGACGGTCGCGGCCACATCGCCGATGGCCGTCGGCGGTGTGGCGGCTGTCGACGCATTGGTCAGAGCAGCCGGGTCATTTGGCGCGCCAGGCATCGCTTCGGCGGCACGTGCGGCGTTGGTCGCAGCCGCCACCGGTATGAACCGCTGGCGACCCTCGCGACCAAAAGCGGTGTCACCCCTGCTGGTGCTCGGCTCGCCGATGGCCGGCGGAATCACCTGGGCAATCCCTATCAGGGCGGGTTGGGACGCCGGCGGAGAGTTCAAATTCGGCGTGGCCGTTAGTTCCGGGCCGAGATTTGGCGAGACTTCGGAGGGATCAGTCACCGCGTCATCAGTCATTGAATCCGGCAGGGCGATGCCAGCCGCCATCGAAGCCGCCGGCGCGTTGTCGGCGAGGCTGTGCCGCGACAAGGCCGTCGCGGCATCGCTCGCGGGAGCGATCGAGGTCGACACGAAATCATCGCCCGGCGGACCTGCACTGGGTATGGAGGAATTTCGCAGCTCCGTGACGGGAACAACCGATGGCGACGCGGGGACATCCACAGCAGGGTGCACTGGGACGGGAAGCTGCCCGGCGACGGCCAGCAACGACGCCTGCGCCGCCAGCACTGCAGCCGCATCGCCGCCTTTCCCATCGCTCCCGGTCCGTTTGCGTGAGGTAGTGGCACCATCTGCTTCGTCACTTGTCGTGGCGCCGAACGACGTCACGCTCGGTTCCTTTGGGAGCAGCGCTGCCGCGCCGAGCGCAACCGCGAAGCCGACACGGCCGGACGGGGCCTCGGCCTTGGCGGTAACGCCGCCGTGGCCCGCCAGGTCAGCGGCGGCGCGGTTGTGTTGGCTGATGCGCACGGAAGACATCGCCAGCCGTCAAGTCACGAGGTCGCCGGCGTCGGTCGGCAACATGATGGTGCCCTCCTGCTCGAGACGCTGGGCCGTGGCGATGATTTCGCGTTTTGCGGCGTCGATTTCGCTCACACGCATTGGGCCGCGCGCGGAAATTTCCTCCTTCAGCATTTCCGCCGAGCGTTGCGAGAGGTTGGTCATCACCTTTTCGAGCAGCTTCGGGTCGGCGCCCTTGAGAGCAGAGGCCAGCAGCTTCTGGTCGACCGCGCGCAGCAGCATCTGGAACGAGCGATCGTCGAGCCGCATGAGGTCCTCGAACACGAACATGCTGTTCTGGATTGCCTGAGCGAGTTCGGGATCGACCGTGCCGATTTGTGCCAGGATGCTTTCGACCCGCTGCGTGTCGATGCGGTTGAGGATTTTGGCAGCGATGCCGACGCCGCCCACCGACACGCGGACTTGTTGGGGCTCGCCAGCGAGCAAGTCCTCAATCGACTCGTTCAGTTCGCGGATCGCCGCCGGCGGAATCGCGTCGAGCGTGGCGAGCCGCGGGATGACCTGCTCGACCAGCTCCTGCGGCAGATGCTGGATCAGCGCGTCGACCTGCTCGGGCTCCATATAGGCGAAGATCATCGCCACAATCTGTGGATGCTCGGATTTGATCATTTCCGCGAGCACTCGCGGGTCCTGCAATTGGACTGCCTCGATGCCGGCGAAGTAATCACCCTGATTAAGCCGACCTGCCAGGCGCTCGGCTTTTTCGGGACCTAGCGTCTGTTCCAAAACGGTGCGGACGTAGTTCTCGGCGCCGATACCGATCGAGGTCTCCTGCAGCATGACGTCGACGAACTCCTCGAAGATCGACGTCATCTCAGCCTTCGAGACGCCGGAAATGCGCGCCATTGCGACCGAGAGGAGGTTGATTTCCAGCTGGGTCATGTGCTTCATGACCTCCGCGGCCGCCTCCTCACCGATCGACAGCATGAGCACCGCCGATTTCTCGACGTCGCTAAGCTGAACGCCACTACTTAAGGCTGCCTCGGTCACCGGCTATCCATCCCCTGATTACCTGCGCCGTCCGCGCTGGATCGTTCGCGACCAGCGTCTGTACGGTGTCGGCTTCGATGCTAAAAACGTCCTGCTGCTGCCTGCCTGTTCGCGGTGCTCCTTGCGGTCCTCGCACCGAAGTCGCCGCTGCCCGAGGAGCGGTGTTTTGGTTTGCGGGTGACGCGGCGATGGCCATGGCGACTTGGGTGCCGGCGAGCCGGCGCAACAGCGGGAAAGCGCCGCCAAAGAGCGCGAAGAGGCCGGCGATAACGAGCAACGCATTCTGGCCAACCGCCGCCATCCAAGGCTGTTTCCACCAGGCCGCGGACACGTCCGTGACGGTGGTTTCCGCCGCCCCGAACGGCAGGTCGATGACGGTCACACGCGGGTTCTGCCCGGCACCGACCGCTGAAGCCACCAGTTTGTTGATCGCTTGCAGCCGCTCCCCTGGGAGCGGGCTGTCGGTCGGATTGTTGACCAAGACCGCGATGTTCACGCCGCGCACCGTCCACGACGGGTGCTCGAGAAATTGAACCGTTTTGTCGATGTCGTAATTGGTCGTCTTATGGGTATCGGCCGGCGGCGGCGGTTTGACTTCCGCGGGGGCCGCCGTGGGTGCGGGTGGCGCCGGCGGCGCACCTTTGGCGGTCGTTGGAGGCGCGGGTTGCGCCGGTGTAGGCGTCGTCTGCGGCGTTGTGGCGCTCGGGGTTGCTGGCTTGGTGTTCGACAGGGCGCCCGGTATGCCGATTGGCGGCTCCCCATCGGCGCCATGGACGTGGATGGTTTCGTCCTCACTTAACACATGCTTGTCGCCGTATTTGATGAGGCTCTCCTTGCTCTGGGAAAAATCGACATCGGCGTCCGACGTGACCCTGAAATTTCCGCGGCCGAGCACGGGGGTTAGCAGATCGGTGACCAGCGCCTCGTAGCGGCGGTTGATCTGTCGCGTGAGATCAAGCTGCTGCGGCGCCTGGAGCGCGAGGTCTTTGCCGTCGGTGCTGAGCACCGTTCCGCTCTGATCGACGACCGTGACGTGGTCGCGCGCCAGTCCCGGCACACTCGAAGCGACGAGGCCAACGATGCCGTTGACCTGTGCCCCGGTGAGCACCATCCCGGGGCGCAGCCGCACCAGCACGGAAGCGCTTGGGGTGGGCGAATCGCCGAGAAAATCCGTCCGCTTCGGCAGCGCCAGCGTTACCTTGGCCGAGACCACGCCGTCGACCTGGCCAACCGTGCGCGACAGCGCTGCTTCGATGGCGCGCACGTAGTGGACTTGCTCCACGAACGGGCTGACCCCAAGGCTTTGGTTATCAAGGATGGCCCATTCGTCGCCGTCGCGTTTGGCGATGCCGCGGGCGGCAAGCTGGAGCCGCGCGCGGCCAACGTCGGTGTCGGGCACCTCAATGACCCTGCCACCTTCGACAATGCGGTACGGGATGTTGAGCTTTTGCAACTCGATGATGGCCCGGCCGCCGTCTTCGCCCGACAGCCCGGCGTAAAGCACCGCGTAATTGGTTTTGGTCAGCCAAAGGGCGGCGACAGCCATGATCGTCAGCGCCGCCGCCCCGCCGGCGATGATCGCAACGCGCGATTGCTCACCGAGGACCTGCCGAACCCGGCCCAGGATGCTCTGAGGGTTGATCGTGTCGAGAAACGCCACGCCGCACCCGCGCCGCTTATCAAACTTGCATGTTCATGATGTTCGTGTAGGCGGAGACGACCTTGTCGCGCACGCCGGATGCCATCTGGAGCGCCAGATTGGCTTGCTCGAGCGAAACCATGACGTCACTCAGAGGGATGTCCCGGTTTCCTGCTGCAAAAGCGTGCGCGCTGCCATTGGCTTTGGCGATCGTGTCGTCGACGCGGTCCAACGCGGTGTGTAGCGCTTGGGAGAACGTTGCCGGCGCGCCATCGATCTCTTTGGTCGGGCCGGCGACGAGGTCAGACGCACTTGGGGCGGCGATCGCTCCGGTGAGCGATTGCAACTCCCCCAGGATCGCGTTCATCGCTGCGATGGCCTCGATCATCGTTCGTTCCTCAAGGTCGCACCGGGGCGATGTGCCAATTGCCGGCGCTGCGCGAGAAAGGCGAGCCGGGCAAAAGCCTCCTCGGTCTCGCCCGGGATTTCGGCGAGTTCGGCCTGCACGCCGCAGCCACCGGTCACATCCTCCTTCACCGCGCTCTCAACACGGCCGTAGAGGATGATCGGCTCGAGGAATTTCGTATCGAAAAAGAGCCTGATCTGCAGCCATTCGCCGGGTCGCAGCGCCTGTGGCGAGTGCCATGCCATCCGCGTGAGGCCGAATTCGATGTCGCGCACGGGCGGCAACACGACATCGCGGTAGGTCAAACGGCCGAGCATCTCGATGACGATGTCGAGCTTGATGCGCAGCGGCACCAAGGCCTCCGCCAAGTGCTCATCGGACGGACGCTGCGCCGCATCGAGATCGACGCTGTGCAACAGAAAACCAAGAGTATTACTATTTGCGCGCGCTGCTCTTTCGCAGTCCTCGGCCGAGGGTGCGCCACGGAGCTTCTCCCATGACACTGGGAGCGCGAGCCTGCTCAAGAATATCGGGCGATCCGGCATGACAACTTAAAGGCCGCGCAAAGCTGTCGCCGCAACCGATCCTGCCAGCGTCGTGAAAAGCCCCCCACCACCACCTCCGCCAAGAAGAATAAAACTTGACGAAAAAACGAAATTTCACAATTCCTCGTATCAGCAGAGACTTCGCTTGGCAAGCCTGTAAGATGAATCGGCCGCTCTTGCTGCAAGCTACGGCGCAATTTCCCTTGCAGAAATGTAGGTTCGGCTCGTCGCTGCGGCGACAAGGAATTGCCAACTTGGACTATCGCGAACCGGCTTCCCGAATTGATTCGCTTAGCGATCGACGCCGATAGATCACCGGGCTCTTTGCGTCGGGCGGGGCCCGACAGCCCTCCACGTCAGCTTTTCGGACGTTCCCACTTACCTATCGGCGCCAAATCGACGAATTACTTTGTCAATCGCTCGCAAGGCTAAGCGGTCGGGCGGTCAGCAAGGACCGGCCCCGTAGAAGCCATTGACCATTTCAGCCACGTATTCGATGTCGTCGTTCGACAAGAATTGATGGATCGGTAACGTCAGAATTCGGTCCGCTTGGCGCTCGGTGACGGGAAACTGGCCTCTCTTGTAACCGAGACTTTCCGCCGCCGGCTGCAAATGAATCGGGACCGGATAATGGATAGCAGTGCGAATTCCCCGACTCGCAAGGAACTCTTTGAGCTTGTCCCGCTCGTCGACCTGGATCACGAAGGTATGAAATGAATTGAATTCGATATTGCGGCTCGGCGGGATGTAGACATGCGCGGGGTCAAGGAGTTGGCAATAAATTTCCGCATTGGCTCGCCGCTGGCCGATCACGTCGTCGAGCGTCGCCAAGCGCATCAGCAAGATCGCCGCTTGCAGGGTATCCAGCCGCGACGCTGAACTCCATTCAAGCGCCGTATTGCGGTCGACCAATCCGTGATTGCGCAGTCGACCGATCCGCGCGGCAATCGCGCTGTCGGCAGTGACAATGAAGCCGGCATCGCCGGTCGCGTTGAGGTTCTTGAGGGGGTGAGCCGAGAAGCAAGCCAGATCCCCGAGGCTACCTGCGGGCCTGCCCATATAGCGGGCTCCGATCGCCTGTGCAGCGTCTTCGATCAACAGCAGGCCGTAGCGTTCGGCCACCTGCGAGAGTTGATCCATTGAAGCCACGCGCCCCGTGAGATGAACTGCCATAATTGCTTTCGTGCGGGGCGTCACCGCCGCAGCGACGGCATCGGGATCGATGTTTTGATCCGGCAACACATCCGCGAAGACCGGCGTTGCCCCGCTCATGACGATCGAAGCCGCTGACGCGATGAAGGAATTCGGCGGGGTAATGACTTCATCCCCGCGCCCGATTCCCAGCGCCTTCATGCCAAGGACCAGCGCGTCGGTACCCGAGCCGACCCCGATCGCGTACGGCATCTCGCAATAAGTGGCAAGCGCGGCTTCAAGCCTCGCGACCTCGCTGCCGCCAATAAAGGCGGCTTCCGCCATGACGGCTTCGATCACCGCCATCAGCGAGGCGCGCTCCGCCTCGAACTGCGCGGCCAAGTTGACGTAGGGAACTTCCCGAATCTCGCGGATCATCGGTTCCGGTAGAATGACTTTACTGCTTCTACAACCAAACCCTGTTGCGCACTAGTAATGTGCTGGTCCACGGGGAACGAAATCACCGTCCTTGCGTGTCGATCCGTGATCGGGAACGACCCCGGCTTATAGCCGAGATGGCGTAATCCTTTTTGCTGATAGAGCGGGATCGGATAGTGGATTTTTGCGCCGATCCCCTGATCGAGACAGTGCCGCAAAAGCGCGTCGCGATCTTCGGCGAAGACCATATACAGGTGGTAGACGCATTTGCTCTCGGGTCGCCGGGGCGGGATCCGAATTTGCGGAATCTGGCTGAAATGCCGGTCGTAGAATGCGGCGTTCTTGATCCGCTGAGAGGTGATTTCCTCAACCGAGCCGATAAGCCAGTTGGCAACAACCGCCTGTAGCGAGTTCGAGCCGCGAGTTGTAGCCCAGGATCTCCACGGTACCGCGGTCCTTGAGGCCATGGTTGCGCAAGAGCCTCAGGCGCTCGGCGACCATGTCGTCGTCAGTTACGACAACGCCGCCGTCACCCCACACGTTAAGGTTCTTTAAGGGGTGCAGTGAGAACCCGGAAGCCACGCCCCAGGTTCCCGCACGCTTGCCGCCAAACTCGGCGAGGATGGCCTGACACGCGTCCTCGATGACGGCAAGCCCGTGGCGATCGGCGATTGCCATCACCGCCGGCAGATCACAGGTATTGCCCGTCAAGTGGACCGGCAAAATTGCCCTGGTCCGCAGGGTGATCGCAGCCTCCAATTTGTCGGGGTCGAGACAGAACGAATCATCGGCATCGACGAGAACGGGAACCGCTCCAATCTCATTGATCGCGCCGACAGTGGATACGAAGGTGTTGGCTGCGGTGATGACTTCATCGCCGGGCCCCACGTTGACGGCCTTCAAGGCAAGCTTGAGACTGTCGGTCCCCGAAGCGACCCCAATTGCGTGCTTGGCGCCGATCAAGGAGGCAAAGCGTCGCTCGAATTCAACAACCGGCTTGCCTAAGGTAAAATCTCCGGTCGCTACCAACTTACGTACTTCGTCGAGAATTGGCGTTGGATCGCCAAATTGTTCCGTCAGATAGGAATAACGGACTCGCATTATTTTAATTCTCTACTACCACAATGCCGAATATATCACCGAGATTTCCCTCGAGTCGTCGTGAACTGCGTCACTGCTAATCAATCTTACCGCGACGTCTCAGGCCGCCAGACGTCGTTATCGCTGGGGTGTGGGCAACCGTAAGCAATTGTCGCACGCCGCGCCAGAGAGTTGAACGGCTCATGTCATTGTATCGTTATACGATCTGATTACGCAGCTCGGTTTCGCCGCGCCACAGACGTGCCAGGTTTTCTTCAAGGATATCGATCACATTGTCCTCGTAACGCCGCGTCTCGCCAGCCGTGTGCGGCGTGATCAGGACTTGCGGCATCGTCCAGAGAGGCGAATTGGCTGGCAGCGGTTCGTCGACCGTAACGTCGATGCCGGCCCCGGCAACCCGCCGGTCGCCGAGCGCCTCGATAAGGGCCGCTTCGTCGACGACGCGGCCACGCGCGACGTTGACCAGATAGGACGACGGCTTCATCCGGCCGAGCGCCGCCCTGTCGATCAGGTTCTCGGTCTCGGGCGTGAGCGGGCAGCATAGCGCCACGTAGTCGGCCTCCGGCAACACCGCGCCGAGCTCGTCCATTGTCCGCACGGAGTTCCGCCGCTCGCTTGCCAGCGCGCGGATCGCGGCGCAGCCCGATGACCCGCATGTCGAAGGCCTTGGCCAACTCGGCAAGGCGCCCGCCAATCTGCCCAAGCCCCACAACAACAAGCGTCTTGCCGCCAAGCTCGTCTTCGCGCCCCGCCAGCTCGCCGATCATACCTCGCCAATGATGATTCGCCTGGTTGTCGCGCGCCTCGGGGAGACGCCGGGCGAGCGCCAGGATCAGCGCCATCGCGTGTTCGGAAACCGCGCGATAGTTGACCCCGCGGGCGCTGGCGAGGCGGATGCCGCGTCCGGCAAGCCGATCGCGCGGAAACTGGTCGGTACCGGCGCCAATCGACTGTATGTAACGCAGCCGAGCCGCGCCATCGACAAGATCGTTGCGCCAGAGGCCCGAAATCACCAGCACATCGGCCTCGCCGATGCGCGACGCCAGAACTCGCCGCGTCGCGCATCTCGAAGCTCGCGATGCCGGTGCCGCGCGCGCGAAACCGCTCCTCCAGCCGGTAGGCGACATGGGCAAAACAGATTGTCAGCTTGTCTTTTGGTGGGATCATCGCTCACCTGTAAGCGGGCCTTAACATTTGTCACACAGAGGAGCGGACGTCGATGCGGCTGATCTGTTATCCGACCTCCGGCGCGCCGCCGAAACTGGTGCCGGCGCCGGTCGAGCGCGACTGGATGGACCGCACCAACGCGGGCTTCGCCTACCGATGCCTGCCTCTCAACGTCGCCAACGCCCATGGCTGGTTGATCCTCAACGGGGCGCCGTTCGTCGCCGAATGGGATGGCGGGATGGGCCTCGAGGCGGTGACGGTGCAGCCCGCGACTCCCGACACGGCGGTGGAGGCCGACAGCCATTTCGGCTCTGGGGTGCTGACCTTCACCGTCGGCGGGTTGTTCCGCACCGAACCGGGTTGGGATTTGGTCGTCACCGGTCCGTTCAACCAGCCGAAAGATGCGATCCAGCCGCTGACCGGGATTGTCGAAACCGATTGGGCGCCATTCAGCTTCACGATGAACTGGAAATTCACCCGCAGATTCTCACCCGTCGCATTCGAACGCGGCGAGCCCTTCTGCATGATCTTCCCGATCCAGCGCGGGGCGGTCGAGCAGGTGGAGCCGGAGTTCCGATCCTTCGATGCCGATCCCGACATCCGCGACGCCTACCAAGCCTGGGCGGAGAGCCGCCGCACCTTCAACGAAGGGCTCAAGATCAAGGGATCAAAAGCCGAGGAAGAGAAATGGCAAAAGGACTATTTCCGCGGCTCCGATCGCTATGCCGCCCCCCCGGCCGATCACCGCACGCGGTTGCGGGTGAAACCGTTTCCACCCATGTCGTAGCGTTCAAACCCGACTGAGGCCGCCGCCGAACAGCACCGGCTGGGTCAGCACCGTACGGCCCTTCGCGGCGGGGAATTTGAGCGCTTTCAACCTTCCAGCAAGGCTGTCGCGAACCTGATCCCAGCCGACATGTCCAGGATCCGGATGGATGACCCGGTCGACAATGACCTCGCAGGTCTCGACCGACCCCGCGGCGTTGATCGTCAGGCGAAACACGATTGGTCCGGCGTAAAGCGCGATCGTGGCCGCCAGCTCGGCGCCGAATTTGCCCAGCGTGTCGTTCAACTGATTGGTCGCGGCGGCCGCAGGCAGCGCGCCGGCGATGATCGCGCTGCCCTCGCTCAGATGGCCGTGCAGCACGAAGCGTCCTTCGACCGGATCCATCAACCCGTCGACGCGTTCAACCGCATGCGGCAGACGATCGTCGAAGATGACGAGCCGGTTGAAGCGCGGCTCGATCGCCTCGTAGAAGCCGCGGCCGGACGTGGCGCTGACGAGATTGCCGCGGAACGGGTCGCCTTCGCGCAGGACTAGGGTCTCCCCGCCGCTCGTGCGCCGCTCGTTGCGTGTCAACGAGTAAACATAAGCAAAGCGCCCGTTTCGTGCGTCGTTGTGCCAGTCCTGTCGGCAACCGGGAACGTAGAGGCTGAGGTAGGGCCAGGTGACCTGATCCATCCCCAAATGACCGACCGACCACTCGCGCAGTGCTTCATGGAAGGCATCAACATGCTCGCGGCCGATCACCCGGTCGGCATCGGTCCGCAGATAGGTGTAGAGCTCCGGCACGAACCAGTAATTCCACACCTGGTGCGTCTCGCGCTGATGGGCGTGAGGACTGGCGAAGTGGGCGTCGACATCACGCCGCATCGCCATCGCCAGTCGGCCGGGCAGAAACCCGTCGACGACGATGACAGGCTGGCTTGCCGTCGCCTCTGGCTGACTGTCGCGGCGCACTGTGCGTGACATTTTATCCCCCGCCCGAAGAATATAGGGCACGTGAACAACGGCAAAATTTAATGGCGCTCCCGGCAGGAAACGGCAAACGGGCAGCCAACGGCCTCTCGCCTTAGAATAGAAATAGCGTGAGGTTTTCCTCTCAATTTGCTTCAAAAACTCTTGACGGCAGGATAAGCTCTCGCGAGTTGAGGGATGGACGGTAACCGACACGAAGAATCAGTGAAGTAGTGGGCGACGCTAATTTCGCGGGCCCGCCGAAACAAGCCGGGTGGAGGCTCATGGGGTGCCGATCTTGGGGCTGCGCTGCGTTACCGCCGCGGTGCCGCGGTGGTTCGCGGCCCGGTCGATTGGTGGTGCTGTGCGCGTCGCTGGCGCTTGGTGCGTCGCTGCCAGGATACGCCATTGCCGCTGACCAGCCGGCGCCATTCCAGAACACGCCGGAAGCGCGGGAAGCCGACGAACTATTCCAGCAACTGCTCAAGGATCCTAAGAACGTCGACCTGACCTTTCGCTACGCCCAGGCGGCGATTAAGTCCGGCAACATCGAGGGGGCCATTTCGTCGCTTGAGCGGCTGTTGCTGCTCGACCGCAACTTTCCCGGGGTGAAAATCCAGCTTGCCGAGCTCTACGCCGACCTCAAATCATACAACATGGCCAAGACGTATTTGGCGCAAGCCCGGGCCGAACCAGGCGTAAGCGCCGAAACCCTGTCGCGCATTCAGAAGGTGGAAGACCAGATCGAGCGGGCTTCGTCGAAGTCGAACATCGCCGCCAACCTGCTCGTCGGACTTCGTTATCAGAGCGAAGCAAGCGCCGAGCCGGCCGGCTCCGACATCATTGCCGGTGGCGTGCCGCAGACATTGAGCACGATCTTTATCCACAAACCGGGCTGGGACAGCTTCGCCACCGGCAACCTCCAGTACGTCACCGAGATCGGCGATTTGAAGTTGGAAAGCAACGCGATCGCTTATGCCTCGAAGGCGCTTGGCAACAGCAACCTCGACCTTGGCGCGGTCGAGGTCAACATTGGGCCGCGCTTCGACATCGATGTCTCGGATGTTCATCTCGCCGCGGCACGGGCCTATGGCGTCGCCAATGAGGTCGTCTTGGGTGAGAGACAGTTTTTGCATAGCGCTGGCGGAGGCTTGTCGCTTGCCCGCCCGCTGACCAAAGACTTCAGCGTATCGAGTTTTTACGAGTTCCGTCGCGAGTGGTTCGACAACGTCGTCCTGTCACCGGCTGCCTCGCTGCTGAATGCCGACGTCCATTCCTTTGGCAGCGGGATGTCCTACCGCGTCATCGAAAATGGCGATTTGAATTTCCAGGTAAGCTACGCGCTCACCGACAATGTCAACCTTGGCTCGAATCGGGGACTGGTCTTTCACCTGTCCTATTCGCAGCTCTTCACGTTGCCACCCGAGTATGGAGTAGGCCCGCTCAATGTGACGCCGACGGTCTACCGGATCTATAATCGCGATCATTCGCCCGATCCCACCTTGGGCTACGCCCCCAGAACCAACGAATGGCGCTATGGGGTAACCGCCCAGCTGGGATTGACCGACAACATCGCGGCAAGCTTCAACCTCCTTCGGCAAAAAACGACGTCGAATGTCCCGGCCAACAAGACCGATGACACGCAGGTGATTCTAGGCCTCACGCTTTCCTATTGACGGGGAGGCGGCAACGCCAAGAAACGGCATAGAAACTAACTATATTGCGCCCGTTGGCGACTGGACCGTCAAGGCTACGAAGCCCCGAACCGTAGGTAGAGCACGGCAACACTGGCGATTTGGCTAAAATATAGGTTAAATTCGCTTTGCTTGCGGTTTATTCGTCGCATTCGGGAACAATTCATGCTTCTATCCGTTTAAGCGGCTCGCCGAGCCGTCGGTCGTCAACAGTAGCTGCGTCGGTAGACCGCTACGGGTGCGAGAACTGGCTAAGCCCGGAATCCCCCCAATCCGGACTACGCGCAGCGTGTCACAGGATTAAGCCGTGACGCGTAGATCACACGGGATTGTCCTCGCGACCCTCGGGATCGCGAGTTTGAGCTGGCCGGCTCTTGCCGACCAGAGCAAGGTGGGCGTCGCCGCCGAGGTGAACCCCGACGTTTTCGCGCAGGTTCCCGATGGGCAGAAGCGCGAGCTTCTCGTCGGCCACGACGTCATCCACAACGAAAAGATCAACACCGGCAATGGCGGCCAGGCGCAGCTGCTGTTTACCGACCAATCGACCCTCACCGTAGCGAAAAACTCTGAAGTCGTTATCGATGACTTCGTCTTTGACCCACAAAAGCAGAACGGCAACCTGACGGCGACGCTGACCACCGGCGTCTTCCGCTATGTCGGCGGCAAAATCAGCAAACAGCAGGATGTCACCTTCTTAACGCCCACCGGCACGGTTTCGGTGCGCGGCGGCATCGCCCTGATCAAGATCGACGGCGACACGATCACCGCGGTCTTCCTCCACGGCGACTATCTGAAGGTGACCTCGCATGGGGTCTCGCAGACGACCACCCACCGCAATACGGTCATCATCAGCGTCAACGGGCACGTCTCCGATCCAACAACCGCAAGCGCCGAGCTCATTCAGGATCTCACCCAGGAGCTACAGGCACTCCACCTGACCACCTATACGGTCGGCAACGAGATTTTCGTCACCGGGAATACGCTGGCGAGCTTGATCAATCTGATCCTGCCCATCGTCCCCAACGCGATATCGACCGAGCCTAACTTCATCCCCCACTCGCCGCCACCGCCACCGCCTCTGGCAGATTTATCACCGCCGCCATCACCGCCGCCGCCATCACCGCCGCCGCCATCACCGCCGCCGCCATCACCGCCGCCGCCATCACCGCCGCCGCACGCACATCACCGTCATCATCACCACCATGATGGGGATGATGACGACCACAAGCACGCGCATCACCATCGTCACCATCACGGCGACGATCACGAATACTGCCACGACGAGCACGGCCATCATCACCATCACGACGGCGACGAGGACGATCACAAATACGCCCATGACCATCATCACGGTCATGATGGGGATGACGACGACCACAAGTATGTGCACGACGAGCACGGCCACCATCACGACCATGATCACTGGGCGTGGCACGACAAGGACGACGAGCACGGCCACCATCACGACCATGATCACTGGGCATGGAACGACAAGGACGACGAGCACGGCCGCCATCACGACCATGATCAGTGGGCGTGGAACGACAAGGACGACGAGCACGGCCACCATCACGACCATGATCACTGGGCATGGAACGACAAGGACGACGAGCACGGCCACCATCACGACCATGACCACTGGGCGTGGCACGACAAGGACGAGCACGGCCATCACGGGCCGCATCACTGGGCGTGGAATGACGACCACGACCCCCAAGGTCCCTCTGGTGTGGAGTTAGGCGCGTCGGGTCATCACCATAAGGACGATTACGAGCACGACGAGCACGGCCATCACCATGACCACGATCAGTGGGCGTGGCACGACAAGGACGACGAGCACGGCCACCATCACGACCATGATCACTGGGCGTGGCACGACAAGGACGACGAGCACGGCCGCCATCACGACCATGATCACTGGGCGTGGCACGACAAGGACGACGAGCACGGCCGCCATCGCGACCATGATCACTGGGCGTGGCACGACAAAGACGACGAGCACGGTCATCACGGGCCGCATCACTGGGCGTGGAATGACGACCACGCCCCCCAAGGTCCCTCTGGTGTGGAGTTAGGCGCGTCGGGTCATCACCATAACGACGATTACGCGCACGACGAGCACGGCCATCACCACGGCCACGACCATGATCACTGGGCGTGGCACGACAAGGACGACAAGCACGGCCACCATCACGACCATGACCACTGGGCGTGGCACGACAAGGACGAACACGGCCATCACGGGCCGCATCACTGGGCGTGGAATGACGACCACGACCCCCAAGGTCCCTCTGGTGTGGAGTTAGGCGCGTCGGGTCATCACCATAACGACGATTACGCGCACGACGAGCACGGCCATCACCATGACCACGATCATTGGGCGTGGCACGACAAGGACGACGAGCACGGCCACCATCACGACCATGATCACTGGGCGTGGCACGACAAAGACGACGAGCACGGCCACCATCACGACCATGATCACTGGGCATGGAACGACAAAGACGACGAGCACGGCCACCATCACGACCATGATCACTGGGCGTGGCACGACAAGGACGACGAGCACGGCCACCATCACGACCATGATCACTGGGCATGGAACGACAAGGACGACGAGCACGGCCACCATCACGACCATGATCAGTGGGCGTGGCACGACAAGGACGAGCACGGTCATCACGGGCCGCATCACTGGGCGTGGAATGACGACCACGACCCCCAAGGTCCCTCTGGTGTGGAGTTAGGCGCGTCGGGTCATCACCATAAGGACGATTACGCGCACGACGAGCACGGCCATCACCATGACCACGATCATTGGGCGTGGCACGACAAGGACGACGAGCACGGCCATCACCACGGCCACGACCATGATCAATGGGCGTGGCACGACAAAGACGAGGACCACGGCCACCATCACGACCATGATCATTGGGCGTGGAACGACAAGGACGAGCACGGCCATCACGGGCCGCATCACTGGGCGTGGAATGACGACCACGACCTCCAAGGTCCCTCTGGTGTGGAGTTAGGCGCGTCGGGTCATCACCATAACGACGATTACGCGCACGACGAGCACGGTCATCACCATGACCACGACCATTGGGCGTGGCACGACAAGGACGACGAGCACGGCCATCACCACGGCCACGACCATGATCAGTGGGCGTGGCACGACAAAGACGACGAGCACGGCCGCCATCACGACCATGATCAGTGGGCGTGGAACGACAAGGACGAGCACGGCCATCACGGGCCGCATCACTGGGCGTGGAATGACGACCACGCCCCTCAAGGTCCCTCTGGTGTGGAGTTAGGCGCGCCGGGTCATCACCATAACGACGATTACGCGCACGACGAGCACGGGCAGGACCAGTGGGCCTGGCACTGGGCTTGGCATGACAAGGACGGAAAGGACGGCCCGCACCAGCTCGACTACTACGCATTAGACAGGCACGACCCCCACAACCCCGACGGTCACAAGCTTCACGATGGCCATCACGGCCCGCACCCGCTCGACCACTACGCATTAGATGGGCACGACCCCCACAACCCCGACGGTCGCGAGCTCCACGATGGCCATCACGAGCCGCACCAGCTCGACCACTACGCCTTTGACGACCATGACCACCACGACCATGACCACTGGGCGTGGCACGGCAAGGATGGCAAAGACGGTCCGCACCAGTTCGATCACTACGCCTTTGACGACCATGACCACCACGACGATGACCACTGGGCGTGGCACGGCAAGGACGGCCATCATCCCGGCCACGAGGATGGACATGACCTGCATTCCGGCGGTCCAACACACGCCGTGCTCCCTGGTCAAACCGGCTTCAACCAATATGTGCTGCGTACCGCGCCGACGAACGCACCACAAGTGATCGCCCATCAGGGCTTCGATCAATACGTGGTGCGGAACGTGCCGCCGGGGGGCCCATTGCAGACCTTGGCAGTGCCGCATCAACTCGCGCTCAACAACTTGCACCAAGTGATTGAGCACTCGTGGCAGCACCCCATGCCGCAGTGGGCTGCGAGAAATCACCCCTATGCTCAGAGCGGGCCAACTCATGGCGCCCCGGGTGTGCACCCGGGCGTGCAACCAGGCGCGCAACCTCCCTCGGGCGCGACGTTTGGGCGCCGTTAGGGCCTGATCCACGCGCGCGAGACGAAGCGCGCGACCTGCGGTAAGCTGCGCCGATGAGATGGTTTCGGCGATATGTCAGCAGGAACCTGCATTATTTGGTTCCGCTGCCGATTATGCTCGTGGCGGTGGTTTTGTGGGCCCGAGAGCCGGCCGCGCTCGTCCAGTTCCAACTCCACGTGTTCGATGAGTTCCTGCGTTTGAAGCCGCGGGTCTACCAACCGGCCCCGGTTCGCATCGTCGATATTGACGACGACAGCCTCGAGCAATTCGGGCAATGGCCGTGGCCCCGCACCCTGCTCGCCAACCTGGTCACTCAGCTCGACAAGATGGGAGCCGCGGCGATCGCGTTCGATATCCTGTTCCTCGAACCTGACCGTACGACCCCGTCGCGAATTGTCAGCGAAATGAGCGAGATCGGCGCCGACGATCCGATCGTCACGCGCTTCAAGGAACTGCCCGACCACGATCAGGTCTTCGCCGATGCGATCAAGCAAAGCCGTGTCGTACTCATCTTCGCGCTGCGCGGGAGGGCGAAGGACCGGTTGCCACAGGTCAAAACCAGCTTCTCGAACGCCGGCGACGACCCACGGCCGTGGGTTCCGCACTTCGCCGGCGCGGCAAGCGATCTCAACCTGCTCGAAGCGGCCGCCTCCGGGAACGCCTTCGCCGATATCTTGCCCGAAGCCGACGGTATCGCGCGACGTATTCCGCTGCTTCTCATGGTCGGGCGCGAGCTCTATCCGGCGCTTTCGCTCGACGCGCTGCGGGTGGCACAGGGCGCGCATGGCTACATCGTCAAATCGACCGGCGCCAGCGGGGTCACCTCCTTCGGGGAGCACACCGGGCTCAACGCAATCAAGGACGGTAAGATTGTGGTGCCGACGAGCTCCGACGGCACGGTGTGGATTCATTACACGCCCCACGAACCCAGCCGCTTTGTCTCCGCCGCCAAAGTCATCGACGGCAAGGTCGATCCCGATCTGATCAAGGGCAATATCGTCATCATCGGTACGACCGCCGAGGGCTTGAAGGAGTACCGGCCGACCCCACTCGACCCCGCCAAATCAGGCGCCGAGGTTCATGCCCAGCTGATCGAGCAGATGCTACTCGGCGACAACATCGAACGGCCGGATTGGGCACCGGGCGCCGAGCTCTTCTTCATGCTCGAGATTGGCATCATGCTGGTCTTGCTGCTGCCTCGCGTTGGCGCGCGTTGGACGGCGCTCGTCGGCCTCGCCGGGATCGCGCCCGCAATCGTCGGCTCGTGGTACGCCTATACCGACCACAACTGGCTGCTCGACCCGGTCTTCCCGTCGCTCGTCGGCGTGCTGGTCTACCTGTCGTCGTCGGCTGTGTTGTTCTTCCGCACCGAGAACGAACGGCGGCACGTGCGGCACGCCTTCGGGCGCTATCTTGCCCCAGCGGTCGTCGAGCAACTCGCCGAGCATCCAGAACGCCTGACGCTAGGCGGCGAAATGCGCGAGTTGACGATCATGTTCAGCGACATCCGCGGCTTCACGACGATTTCCGAAGGGCTCGACGCGCACGCCCTGACGAGCTTTCTCAACCGCTACCTGACGCCGATGACCGACGTCATCCAGTCGAACCAGGGCACCGTCGACAAGTACATGGCTGACGGGATCATGGCGTTCTGGAATGCGCCTCTCGACGATCCGCTGCATGGCGAGCACGCCTGCCGCGCCGCGTTGGCGATGCGCGCCGAGCTTGCCCGCCACAACGCGCTGTGGCGGGCCGAAGCCGAGGCAGCCGGACATAGCTATAAAGAGGTACGGGCTGGGATCGGGCTCAACACGGGCGACTGCGTCGTCGGCAATCTCGGCTCGGATCAGCGCTTCGATTATTCGGTGCTGGGCGATCCCGCCAATGTCGCCTCGCGGCTTGAAGGCCAGACCAAGACATATCACGTCGATATCATCATCGGCGAACAGACCGCAGAGCAAGTGCGCCACTTCGCTCTCCTCGAGCTCGACCTGATCCAGGTCGTCGGCAAGACCCAGCCGGTGCGCATCTTTTTTTTGCTGGGCGACGAACCGATGCGCGGCACCGAGGTCTTTGCCGCGCTCGAAGGCGCGCATGACGCGATGATCTCCGCGTACCGGAGCCGGCAATGGGATGCGGCGCTTGAGCAGCTCGAATCGTGTCGTTCGCAGGCGCCGGAAATCATCCAGGGCGTCTACGAGCTCTACGAGGAGCGGATCACCGATCTGCGCGCCGACCCGCCACCAGCCGATTGGGACGGTGTCTTCGCCGCACAGACCAAATAGCAATCCCACAGCGCCGGCCCGGCCGGACAGGCACAGGGAGCATTCGATGTCGATCGCGGAAACCTCTACGCACCCGCCACGCAAGCCGACCCTGCTCGACCGTCCGGAGCAGCGGTTCCCGCTGAAGCTCGATGTCGAGATCAAAAAGGTGCGCGACCTGTTCCGCGCCGCGACGCGTAACCAATGGGACCCGTGCACCGATATCGATTGGTCTGCATTGGAAGGCCTCGACATCGACAACACGCACCGCCACGCCGCGCGGATGTATTGGAGCCGCCGCGCCTGGTCGGAATACGGCGCAATCTCGGAAAGCCCGGCGCTGCTGATCCGCTTCTGCGAGGAAAAGCGCGAGCCGGATTTGCGCTACTTTTTCACCATCCGCACCCAGGAGGAGTCGCGCCACGCCGAGGCTTGCTACCTGATGGCCGAGCACCTCGGCGGCTATATCCAGCAACCGGCCCTGGTCGATTTCCAGAAATCGGTGGCGACGCATGGGGTGCGCAAGATGGCGCTCGACCCCGAAACGCCGCTTGAGGCGATCATCGCCGCTCTCGTCTGCGCCGCCGAGGAGGTCGCCTTCGACGTTTTCCGCCACCTCGTCGAGATCACCCCGAACAAGGCCGCCAACCAGGTCCTGCGCAGCATCATGCGCGACGAGGTGCGCCATTGCGGCTTCGGCTGGGCCTATCTCGAGCATCGCATCCCGCGGATGAGCCGGGCCGAGATCGACGTTTGCGAGAAGGCCGTCATCACCATGATCCGCGACGTCGAGATGAACGGCTATCACAGTTCCTGGCTGGCGCCTGACTCGGCCGCGACGCGTGGCGAGATCGAGGCCGACAGGCTGACCTGGCAGGCCGGGCTCGGCGCGACGGTCGAGGAATTGGAGAAGCCGGTCTTTGTCGAGTCCGTGCGCAGCATCCGCGAGCGGCTGGCGCCGTTCGGCATCGCCATCCCGATGTTCGAGCATCCAAAGTTCGACGGGCTGGTGTGATGCCGCGAGACTTCAGCGGCGAAATTCCGGTCGAGCGCCGCTTTCCGCTGCATCTCGAACCGTCGATCTCGACGATCCGCGATCTCTACGACCAGGCAAAGCAATCGCGCTGGGACCCGGAGCGCGACATTCCGTGGGAGCAATTCGATCCGACGCGTTACGCGCCCGAGGTGCTAGCGGCTGCCGCCTTATCGTGGAGCCGCAAGGCGTGGACCGAATATGGCGGGCTGCCCGAGACACCGGCGCTGATCATCCGCTTCTGCCTGGAGCACGAGCGCGAGAGCGATCCGAAATATTTCCTCACCGTGCGCAATACCGAGGAAGCCTGGCACCTCGAGTGTTGCCACCACTTCGCCGAACTGTTAGGCGGCTTTGTCGAGCAGCCGGCGGGCCCGGCCTACGCGGCTCTATTCAATCAGGGCCTGCACCGCGAGGTGCTCGACGCATCGCGCAGCCTCGATGCTTACGTGGCCGCGCATATCGGCATTCAGGACGGGTTGGATTTGGAGCTCTGCCGACTGCACCGCGGCAACGCGAGCAACCCGGTGGCCCGCGCGATCCTCGACTATCTGGTCGCCGACAAGACGCGGCACGCCGCGTTCGGCTGGTTTTATCTCGAAACCCGCGCCGCCGGGTGGAACGACGCCGAGCGCCATGCGATTGCCGCCGAAATCGAGCACGTTGTCCGCGACATCGAGCTCAAGGGCTTGCGCTGCGTCTGGCTGAGCGACTCCACGGACATCGCAGAGGCCGATCGCGTTACCAGCGGCGCTGGGCTTGGCGCGGCGACACGAGCGGAAGAAGAACCGGTGCTGCGCCGCTACCTCGCCGAAGCGATGGCGCAGTTTGCGAAATTGGGTGTCGAGGCGGAGATCGGATGATCAATCCTTCGATTGACGCCGAATATAACATCCGCAAACGCCATCCGGAGAGCCCGCAGCACTATGCGCGCTACGAGGCCGAGAGCGCGGCGGCGCGCGCGGCGCTCGGCGGCCGGATCGATCTGCGCTACGGCGAGGCGCCCGGCGAGACCCTCGATTTCTTCCCAGCGGCGCGGGCGGATGCGCCGCTGTTCGTGTTCATCCATGGCGGATATTGGCGAGCGCTCGACAAGCGCGACTTCTCATTCATCGCCCCGCCCTTCGTCGCCGCCGGTATCGCGGTGACGCTCGTCAATTACGACCTCTGCCCGAAAGTCACCGTCGAGACCATTGTCGCGGAGAGCCAGCGCGCTATCCGCTGGACCCACGACGCCAGCACCCTGCCCTTCAACCGGCGACGGCTCATCGTCGGCGGCCACTCGGCGGGCGGGCACCTGACCGCAATGGCGCTCGCCGCCGAACCTCGTCTGCCGATTGCCGCCGGCGTCGCCATTTCCGGAGTATTCGACCTGGCGCCCCTCATGGAAACTAATGTCAACGAACAGATCGCGCTCGACGAGGAGCGGGCGCGGGCGTTGAGCCCGACGCATCACCCGCGCCCCGACCGCGCGCCCGAGCTAATTTGTGTCGGCGGCGCCGAAACCGACGGGTTCATCGGCCAGTCGCGCGATTACGCGGCTGCGCTGGGCCGAATGGCGAAAATTTATGCCGGACTCGATCACTACACAATCATGACCGCTCTCGCCGACCCCACCACTGAGCTGCACAGCGACGTGCGCCGGGTGATCGACGCGACCGCCTAATCCTCCGGCACGACGCGCACCTCTGTCTGGGCACGTTCTTCCTGCAGGGTGAGGAAGATCGAGGCGTCGCGATCCGCCCAACCGCGCGCCATCGCCTCGTCCATCTCGGCCTTGGCGAGCGCATTGAGGCGCATCGGCGAACCGGTCTGCTGCGCCAGCTCCTGCGCGAGGCCCAGATCCTTGTGCGCCAGGGTCAACGAGAAGCGCGGCGCGAAATCGCCGACGAGATAGGTTGCCGGCAGCCGTACCTTGAGGTTCATCTGATGGCCAAGGGCGGCCTCGTTGAACACCTTGACGATGGTTGTCGCGTCGATTCCGGCCTTGACCGCGGTGGTCCAACATTCGGCCATCACCAGGTCGAGGGTGAAGGTGGCTGAGTTGTGCATGATCTTGGCGATCGACCCGGTTCCGATGCCGCCGGTGTACATGACGCGCTTGGCGATCACGTCGAGCAGCGGCCGCGCCTGCTCGAAGGCTGCCGGGTCACCCCCAGCCATCACCAGCAGGTCGCGGGTCTGCGCGCCCTCCATGCCGCCGCTCACCGGCGCATCAAGCATCGCGACGCCCTTCGCGGCGAGCAACGCATGGACGCGCCGCACCAAAGCCGGCGCGTTGGTGGTGTGGTCGATATAGAGCGAGCCAGGTCGTAGATGCGTGGCGATGCCGTCGGGTCCGAGGACCACCCGCTCCATCTCGACGGGCCCGGGCAGGCAGGTCACGAGCGCTTCGCACGACGCCGCGATCGCCGCCGGGCTCTCGCCCCACTGGGCGCCCGCCGCCAGCAGCTCCGCGGCGGCCGCCTCGCGGCGCAGATCGAATAAGGTGAGCTCGTGGCCAGCGGCGAGCAACTGTCCCGCCATCGGCGCGCCGATGTTGCCGACGCCGATAAAGCCGATCTTCATTGTCGGCCTACAGCGCGTAGAGGCGCAGCGCGTTGTCCCATAGGATCTTCTGCTTGCTCCGGTCGGAGAGCGGCAGCGCCAGGAACAGGTTCATCGCGTTGGGGTATTTCGCGTCGCCGTGCGGGTAGTCGGTGGTGGTGACGAGGTTGTCGTCGCCGATCGCGTCGACGACATGGCTGACGAATTCCTCGTCGCACTCGACCGCGCCGAAACCCTGACGCCGGAAGTATTCCGAGGGCGGCATCGTGAGGTGGGCCATCTCGCCATAGGGCGCGCGCCACTCGTAATGCTCGTCCATGCGGTGCAGCCAGAACGGCAGCCAGCCGCAATTGGCTTCGAGGAAGGCGCAACGCAGCTTCGGAAAGCGCTCCATGACGCCGCCCATGATGATGTCCATGCAGGCGAGCATCTGCTCCATCGAATGGGTCGCGATATGCGCGATCCCCATCGTCTTGAAGCGGTCCATCCCGCACGCCTTCATCCGCGAGCCGGTGGTCTCGTGGAAGCCGACCGGGATGTTGAGTTCCTGACACGCCGCCCAGAGCGGATCGTAATACCGGTCGTGCCACGGCCGGTCGTTGTAGATGTTTGGTCGCAGGAAGGCGGCCTTCATCCCCATCGCGGCGGTGCGGCGCACCTCGGCGACGGCGCTGTCGACGTCATGCGCCGAGATCGCGGCCGCGCCGAACATTCGCTTCGGATCGGCGGCCTGGATATAGTCGTGGAGCCAGTCGTTGTAGGCGCGGCAGGCCGCAGCCGCGAAGCGCGGGTCCATCCGGGTGAAGGCGGTGACGTACATCGCCGAAGTCGGAAAGAGGATCGCGAGGTCGAGCCCCTCCTTGTCCATCGCCTTGACTTGCAACTCCGGGTCGAAATCGCGAGCGATCTCCTCGGCGTAGCGGTCGGCGAGCGCCTTTTCCTCCGCGTCGCTGACGGCCGGCCAGTCGCCGCCCGGCATTGCCGCCATGACCTCGCCTTCGACCAGGGTGCGGATATCCCATTTGCGCTCGCTGAGCCGGCGCGGCGCGCGATCGGCGAATTCGGAATCGATGTAGCGCTGCCAGAGATCGACCGGCTCCATCACGTGCATCTCGGCGTCGATCATCCTGAAGCCGTTCTTCGCCATGACGCATCCCCATTGCCGCTGATTGAAGCCAGCGATCCTAGCCGATGCACCGCCGCGCGGCGACGGGTCAGAGCGGGCCGTTCGGCAGCACCAGCACCTTGCCATGGCGGCCGCGCCGCTGCGCGTGCGCCAGCGCCGCCTTGATCTCCTCGATCGGGTAGGTCGCGTCGACCGGCGCACTAAGGACGCCTTCGCGCAGTTCCGCCGCCAGCTCGGCATAGAGCGCGCGCACCTGGACGGTGGTGCGCTTGGCCAACCCGCGGCCGAGCATGAACCCCATCAGGCTGACACCGCGGGTGTTGAGGTTGACGCGGCCGATCTCCGGCTCCTCGCCCGAAAGCCCGCCGTAATTAACCATCACCGCACCGTCGGCGAGACAATCGGCGATCTGTTTGCAGGCCTTGCCGGAAATCGCATCGATGCCGAGGCGGATCGGCTGACCACCCGCCGCCTCGCGCGCTAGCTTCGGCAGATCGTCGCTCGCTTCAAGCACCACATCGGCGCCGAGCGCCTTCAACTCGCCAGCCACATCGCCGCGGCGCACGACATTGATCGTACGGATGCCGCGTGCCTTGGCGAGCACGATCAGGTGCCGGCCAACCGCCGAATTGGCGACGTCCTGGATCACCCAGTCGCCCGGCTTCAGCGCAACATGATCTTCGAGTAGGAGGAGCGCGGTCGCCGGGTTGATCCGCAGCATCGCCGCCTGTTTGAGATCAAGCCCCTCGGGGATCGGCAACGCGTCCTCGGCGCGAACCCGGCGCCGCTGCGCCCAATTCTCGCGCGCCATGTTGATAACGAGGTCACCCATCCGCACATCGCCGACCCCGGCGCCGACCGCAGCGACCCGGCCGACACATTCAGCGCCCGGCGTCGCCGGAAGCGCCGGGTGCAGGCGGTAATTGCCGCGGATCATCGACAGATCGGCCGGGTTGATCGGAAAGGCCAGCACGTCGAATACGACCTCGCCGGGCCCTGGCGCGCCGACATCGGCGACCTCGACGCAGCTCGCGACTTCCTCTGGCACGCCATAGGCGCCGATATCCACCCGCTTCATCGCGCGTCCTCCCTGCCCTGCTACTGGAACACCGCGACGAAGTCGCAGGTCACCAGCGACGGCCCGTCGCCAGCGGCGGCGAGCGTGTGCCGCGCCGGGCGCGAAGCGGGATCGGGGAACATCTTCACCCACTCGTCGTTGAGCGCAGCGCGCCCGGCCGCCTGGTCGCGGACATAGAAGGTGATCTTGACGATGTTTTCGGGCGTCCCCCCGGCCGCCTCGATCGCCGCTCGGATATGCTTGAAGATATTGGCGACTTGGCCCGATAGCTCGCTCGGATAATTGCGGGTGCCGGGATCGACGCCGCTGATCACGCTCGACATCATGATGTTGCCGATCCGGCTCGCATTGGGGATCGGGTTTGAATGGGCGAAGCCGGGAAAATTGACGCTCTGTCGCTTAGCCATCGGTTCCTCCCTCGATCAGGTGCGCTTGAAGCAGCGGTTGGCGTTTTCCCACAACAGCTTCGTGGCACGCTCGCCGGTGACGCTGTTCCACTCCAGGATCTTGTCGATCGAGTTGGGAAACCACGACTCGAAATGCGGGTAGTCGGAGCCGAACATCAGGCAGGAATCGCCGAGCGCCTGCGTCACCATCTCGAACATCGGCTCGTGTTCATGCACCTCGATATTGGCGAAGACGCGGCCGGCGGCAAACTGCTCGCTCGGCAGCAGCTTGAGTTTCGCGGTGCGGCCGACATAGCTCACCTGCTCGTCCATCCGCCGCACCCAGAACGGCAGCCAGCCGAACCCGCATTCCAGCACGCACAGTCTGAGACCCGGATAACGGTCGAGGATGCCGCCGGCGAGAAACCCGGCCATGAACCGCATCGCCCCCCACGGATGGGAGCACAGCCGCGCCAGATAGACGTTGTCCCACATCTCGGTATAGCCGGGGAAATAGGGCGCCGACCAGGTGAAGCTGTGATGCACAATGGCAAGGTCGTGGTCCTCGGCGGCGCGCCAGATCGGCTCGAGGCTCGGATGGTCGACCGGGGTCTCGTTGGGCAATAGCGGCTGCACGGCGACCGCCCATTTCGAGGTGCCCCAGCGCTTGATCTCCTCGACCGCCGCGGCCACATCGCGGGTCGAGGCGACAATCGGCCCCTTCAGGCGATCGGGATAGGGACCGCAGAATTCTTCCATATGCCGGTGATAGGCGCGGATGAGCCCCGTCTCGAGCGACACATCGGGCACGCCAACAATGCTCGTCCACACCGAAGGCACGAGGAAATGGACGTCCGAGCCTTCTTCGTCCATGTCGAGGACGCGGTTGTCTGAGCGGTCGTCGATAACCCCAAAGCTAGGCCGCCGCTTTCCGCGCCAGACACGCCCGTCGCCCGATCCGGGGCTCACTTCGGCCTCGCCCAGGGTGCGCTCGTAGAGCCGCTGCTCGAAGCGATAGGTGGTGCGCTCGCCGCCGTCGACGGTGCGCGATTTCACCTTGGCCTTGTAGGGCGCAAGGTCATCGAGCCGCGCGCGGAATGCCGGGTCGACGTATTTTTCCAGAACGTCGGCGCCGGGGTCGATGTGGGTGTCGGTATCGTAGACGCGAAATCCGTCGCGCATGGCTCGCCTCCCTGATGCCGTGGCCGAGCATGCCTGCACCGCCTCACGCGGGCAACCACAGCAATCGACGACGCCAGGGGTGCAGGCATAGGATGAATGGAAACCGGAACGGCGGGAAGCGCACGATGGATTACGAGACGATCACCGTGAAGCCTCTGTCGGGCGCGCTCGGCGCGGAAATTGCCGGCGTCGATTTGTCGAAGCCGCTCAGCAACCAGCAGGTCGAAGAAGTCCACCGCGCCTTTCTCGACCATTGTGCGATCTATGTCCGCGACCAGGAATTGGGCGGCGCCGACCTCTTGCGCTATGCCCGCTATTTCGCCGAGCCGGCGTTCTATCCGTTTGTCGAGGGTATGCCCGACTTCCCGCAGATCTTCGAGCTGCGCAAGGAGCCCGACCAGAAGGAGAACGTCGGCAACGCCTGGCACTCCGACACGACCTACCTCGACAAACCGCCGATCGGCACGATGCTCTACGCCCGCGAAGTGCCCGCCTGTGGCGGCGACACAATGGTGGCGAACCAGTATCTCGCCTATGAGAGCCTTTCGGCGGGAATGCAGCGGATGCTCGACGGGCTGACCGCCATATACAGCGCACGGATGAATGGCGGGCGCGGCGGGCGCGCCGAGAACAAATACATGAAGATGAAGGATACGGTGGCGAAGGCCGATGAGATCGAGGCCGAACATCCGGTCGTGCGCACCCATCCCGAAACCGGACGCAAGGCGCTCTACGTCTCGACCCGCCACACGATGCGCTTCAAGGACATGACGGAGACGGAGTCAAAGCCGCTGATCGATTTCCTCCAGGCGCATTGCACGCGGCCCGAGTTCACCGCCCGCATCCGCTGGGAAAAGGGCACGGTGACGCTTTGGGACAACCGCTGCTGTCAGCATTTCGCGATCAACGACTATCAGGGCCAACGCCGGGTGATGTGGCGCCTGCCGGTCGGCGCCGAAGCGGCAGTCTGAGCGTCAGGCCGCAGAGATATTGCGGAGAATGGCAATGCTTTCCTGTATTCGCGCTTTTGCAGTTGTCACGGCGCTAGCACCCGTCTGCGCCGTTTCGGCGCTCGCCCAGAGCGGGCACCCGATGACCGGCCACCCGACCATGAGCACCGGCATGGCAGTGCCCGCTTTACCCGGTCAGGACGCCTTCGGCGCCATCCAGGAAATCGTCGAAATGCTGGACGCCGACCCCAAGACAGACTGGTCGAAAGTCGATCTCGAAGCCCTGCGGCAGCACTTGATCGATATGAACGAGGTCACGCTCAAAGCCGCCGCAGCGCCAAAGAATATCGACGGCGGTCTCGAAATCGCCGTCACCGGCGACGGCCGAACCCTTGCCGCGATCCAGCGCATGGTTCCCGCCTGGGCCGAGACGATGAACGGCCACAGAGGTTGGAACACGAAGGCGACCACCCTGCCCGATGGCGAACTCCTCACCGTCACCGCAGCCGATGCCAAGGAAATCCAGCACATTCGCGGGCTCGGCTTTATCGGTCTGCTAGTCAGCGGTTCGCATCACCAAATGCATCATTTGATGATGGCGAAGGGCGAATTCGACCCCGAACACGCGGCGCATATGCACTGACCGAGGCAGCTAGCCCCAAAATTCTTTCGACGCCAGTCGCGCACCCTCGGCGAGGCTATTGAGCTTCGCCCACACGACCTGCGGATCGACCGCGGCTTGTCCGACCCAGGTGCCATAGCCGCAATCGCTGCCCGCGATGACGTTCTCGCGACCGACCAGCGCGGCGTAGCGGCCAATGCGCTGGGCGATCAGCTCAAGATGCTCGATGAAATTGGTCTTCGACTCGATGACCCCGGGGATCAGCACTTTGCCCTCGGGCAGCTTGACCGTTTCGAACAGTTTCCATTCGTGCGCGTGGCGCGGATTGGCCGCTTCGAACGACAGCCCGGCCGGCTTCGCGGTGAAGATCACGTCGATAATGTCGGCCAACGGCACGTCGCAATGATGCGGTCCCTCATAATTGCCCCAGCACAGGTGGACCCGCGCGCGCTCGGCGGGGATGTTGCGCAGCGCATGGTTCATCGCCTCGATATGCAAAGCCGCGGCCTTGCGGAATTCGGCGGTGGTGAGATGCGCGTTCTGGATATGCCGCCCCATCGCCAAATCGGGGCAATCGAGCTGGAGGACGAACCCGGCGGCGACGACGGTTTCGTATTCCTGCCGCATCGCCTCGGCGATCGCGGCGAGATAGGCCTCGTGGTTCTTGTAGTAGCCATTGTGGAAGAACAGAGAAATGAGGCCCGGCGACGCGGCGCTGAGAAACGCTTCCTCGTATTTGGCACCCACGAGCGCGGCTTTGAGGTTTTTGGCGTCGGTCTCGGCGGCGCTGGGGTCGCGCACCGAGATCGGGCCGTTGCAGCCCGGGGTCTTGCGCCGCGCGCGGCCGGGATCGCCGAACACCCGGCGCGCCATTTCCGGGAAATCGACGAGATCCTGATAGGTCAACGGGTAGCTCTCGCCGCCGAACCCATCGAGCCGGTCCTTGATATAGGTGGCGTAACTCGGCTTCGACATCTCGCCGTCGTTGACGATGTCGACCCCGGCCTCCGCCTGTTTGGCGACGATGTCGGCGACGGCGGCGGCGATCCGGCTGGCGAGCGCGGCCGGTTCGACCGGCACGCCCTCCTCCTTGGCAAACATCACCCGCACCAGATCGTCGGCGCGCGGCAGGCTCCCGGTATGAGTCGTAAGAAACCGCTCGCTGCTGCGTTTCATCTTGGCGCCTCCGTCTGTTCGACCACACCGGCGTCGAAGCCGAACAGCCATTGCATGGTCTCGGGCGCGCGCTCTCGGGTCGCCGCCATCGCCGCGTCTCGCGCCCGCTGCTCCGGCCCGTCCGGCATGTGGTAGCGGTGCTTGTTGGCGCGCGACATCTCCTGCAAGCGGCTCACACGCGGCAGACGCAGCTGCTCGTAGCGCACCAGAATCCCGATCGGGTCGCCGCCGTCGGCGAGCAAAGCGGCCAGGGTAGCGCCGTCCTCGATCGCCTGCGCCGCGCCCTGCGCCATGAACGGATACATCGGGTGGCACGCGTCGCCGAGCAGCGTCACCCTTCCGGCGGACCAGCGCGGCAGCGGGTCGCGGTCGAACAGTGCCCAAATGAAGCAGGTTTCGGCGGCCGAGACGATACGGCGGATTTGCGGATGCCAGCCCTCGAACGCTGCGAGCGCGCGCTCGATCGTGGCGCGATCGGTCCAATCCTCGCGATTCCAGGTGTCATGCTCGGTCCAGCCGACAAAGTTCAGCAGCCGGCCGCCCGAAACGAAATAATGGACGAGATGCCCGCCTGGTCCGAGCCACGATTGGTTGCCGCGCTCGAGGCCGAGATCGGCGATGCGCTCTGCCGGCACCAGTCCGCGATAGGCGACGCAACCGGCGAAGGCGGGCTCCTCTTCGCCGAAGAGCGCCGTCCGCACCGTCGAGTGGATGCCGTCGGCGCCAACCAGCATGTCGGCCTCGATGCGGCGACCGTTGGCAAAACTCGCCTCCACCGCGGTGTCGCGATCCTCGAAGCCGATCAGGCGATGCCCGAGATGGATGCACTCTCTCGGCAGGCCCGAGGCGATGATCCGCTGCAGGTCCGCGCGGTGCACGGTCAAATGCGGCGCGCCGTAAAGCTCGCTGGAGATCGGATTGAGCGTGGCTTTCTGCAGCGTGCGGCCATCGTCCCAGCGCCGCACATGTGCCGACAAGGGCCGCACCGCGTCGCGATCGAGCGCATCCTCGAGCCCGAGCCGGTAGAGGATGCGTGCCGCGTTCGGTCCCATATTGATGCCGCCGCCGACCTCGTTGAGTTCGGGCGCCTGCTCGTAGACATCAACGTCGAAACCGGCGCGATGCAGCGACAACGCCGCGGCGAGACCGCCGATGCCGCCGCCGATCACCGCAATTCTGCCTATTTTTCCGCTCATGACGGCCGAGTGAAATTGCGTGGCGCGCTGGTGTCAACCGCGTCCACAAGGGAGAAAGCGATGCGGAGGTTTTTGGTGACGATGGCCATGCTGGCGGGATTGCTTCCGGTTTCCGCGACGATGGCGGACTCTCCGCCTCCGCCGCCGAGGCCCGCCCAGTTCTGCACCGAGCAATGGCAGCCGGTCTGCGGCACCATGAGCGGCAAGCGGATCACCTATTCGAACAGCTGCTTCGCTAAGGTCGCCGGCGCTACCGACATCAGCGAGGGCGAATGCAGCCCTGCCGACGGCGGGCCGACCAAGCCACAATAACATCACGATCGCGCTTTACCCGGACGGCGCCGCTTGCCACGCTGACGCCAACTACGCGAGGGAGAAAAACGTGCCGCTCGATTACGAAAAGCGCGACGGGGTCGCCTACATCACGCTCAACAATCCGGCCAAGGCGAACATCCTCGACAAGAAAATGTCGGACGAGATTTCCGCGGCGTGGATCGACCTCTGGGAAGACCGCGACATCCGCTGCGCGATCCTGACCGGCGCCGGCGACCGGCATTTCTGCGGCGGCCATAATCTCACCCCGCGCGCCGACCTCACCGCCGAAGACCGCGAATACCTACGCACCAACCGCATCTACTGGCCGCTCGCCGGTACGGTGCACGGGCAGAAGACCGGCGTCGACGGCCGCATGGGCGACCACTACCCGCGGGTGTGGAAGCCGGTCATCGCCGCGGTGAATGGCTGGGCCGCGGGGGCGGGGCTCTATATCCTTCTGTCATCGACTGACATCCGCATCGCCAGCGCCGAGCACGCGCGGTTCAAGTTTGCGCTGCTGACCCAGGGCTGGCTGGGCAACGGGCCGGGTGCGGCGCTGCTCGCCAAGCAGCTGCGCTATTCCGACGCGATGAAGATCCTGCTCACCGACGAGCCGTTCGACGCCGCCGAGGCGCTGCGCATCGGCCTCGTCAACGAGGTCGTGCCGCACGCGCAGCTAATGGAGCGGGCCGAGAAGATGGCGCGTCACATCTGCACCCTGCCGCCCGTCGCGGTGCGGATGATGAAGGAGTTCGTCGTGCGCTTCGGCGACCTGCCAACCGACCAGGCCTGGCATGTGCAGAACCTCATCAACCATCTGCTGATCCAGACGACGACCGACGGCGAGGAAGGCCGCGCCGCGTTCAACGAAAGGCGCCCGCCCCACTTCACCGGCACGCTGCGTCACCGCGGCGCGCCGTGGGAGGAACCCTCCGAGGAAGAAGCCAAGCGGCTCGCCGAGGCGTACCGCAGTGGAGAGTTTTAGCGCGATTTGTCATCCCGGCGCCGGATGAGGCCGGGAACCCGGTCGGCTATGAAGGCGCGTTGAGCTACATCAATGTGACTCGCCTGTAACTCTCGCATTCTGTGGACCTGGCCCAGGGTGCGAGAGGATGGACGATCAAATTGTAACCCGACCGGTGCAGCGGGCACCCTCGCTGCCGCCTCAATCAGTCCAGGCGGTCCGCCCGCATCGGCGGCGTGGCCGCAGGCTCTGGCTGGTCGCCGTGCTGATTTCAATCGTTGCCGCCAGCGGGGCGGCATGGTGGTGGATCGCCAGCCGCGGCGCGGCCATGCGCTACACAACTGCGCCAGTGACGCGCGGCACGGTGGCCCGCACCGTCACGGCGACCGGGACAATCAACCCGGTCCTGACGATCATTGTCGGCAGCTACGTGTCCGGCGTCATCCAGTCGCTGCAATGCGACTACAATACGAAAGTGACCAAGGGGCAGGTCTGCGCCAAGATCGATCCCCGGCCCTTTCAGGCGGTCGTCGACCAATATACGGCGAACCTGGCAGTCGCCAAGGCGCAGCTGGCGAAGGATCAGGCAAACCTCGAATACACCAAGGCCAATTCCGGCCGCACCGCGTTGCTTGCCAAGCAAAATTCGATCGCTATCGACACTGCCGACCAGTCGCTGGCCGCCTACCACCAAGGGCAGGCGCAGGTCCTACTCGACCAGGCGGCGATCCAGCAATGGGAAGCTCAGCTTGGGGGCGCCCAGGTCAATCTTGCCTACACCGACATCGTTTCGCCGGTAGACGGCACCGTGGTGTCGCGCAACGTGACGCAGGGGCAGACGGTCGCGGCAAGCCTCCAGACGCCGACCTTGTTCCTGATCGCCACCGATCTCACCAAGATGGAAGTCGATACCAATGTCAGCGAAAGCGACATCGGCACCGTCAAGGAGAAGAACCCCGCGACTTTCACCGTCGAAGCCTATCCCGACCGTTCGTTCGCGGGCAGTGTCGTCCAAGTTCGGCAGGCGCCGCAAACACTGCAGAACGTCGTGACCTATGATGTGGTTATCGCGGTCGCCAACCTTGACCTGGCGCTGATGCCGGGGATGACGGCCACGACCAAGATCATCACCGCCCAGCGAGACAACGTCATTCGGGTACCCGATCAGGCGCTCCGTTATACGCCCGCCAATGCGACCACCGCGGCGCGAGCTAAGGTCGCCACCCCACCGGCGCAGACCGCGGCGCCGACGACACGCACGGGGGAAGTCTGGATATTGACGGATGGCAAGCCCGTCCGTGTCGCCGTGACGCTCGGGCTCGATGACGACAGTTTTACCGAGATCTTAGGTGGCGATCTGAAACTCGGCGATCGGGTCATCGTATCCGAACAAGCGGGCGGGAGCACAAAGGCGGCCGTTTCGCTGCCGCGGCTATAGGGCGACAGCACGGCAATGTCCGACGCGGTTATCCAGATCGAAGGCGTGACCCGAACTTATCACGTCGGCGACATCGACGTTCACGCACTCGCCGGCATCGACTTCACGGTTGAGCGCGGCGAGTTCGTGGCGATCATGGGATCGTCAGGCTCCGGCAAATCGACCCTGATGTCGATCCTCGGTTGCCTCGATCGCCCATCGACCGGCCGTTATCTGCTTGACGGCATCGACGTCGCGGGTCTTCCGGAGCCCGATCTTGCCCGCATTCGCAGCGAGCGGCTGGGCTTTGTGTTCCAGATGTTCAATCTGCTGTCGCGCACGACCGCGGCGGAGAACGTGGCCTTGCCGCTGCTCTATTCGGATGGGGGAAAGTCCGGGAGCAAGACGCGTTTTGACCGAGCACGGGAGGCTTTGGACCGGCTCGGGCTCGGCGATCGTGCGGGAAACACGCCGAGCCAGCTTTCGGGCGGCCAGCAGCAGCGGGTGGCGATCGCACGGGCTCTGATCAATTCGCCCAGTCTGCTCCTTGCCGACGAGCCGACCGGCAATCTCGACACGCGTAACTCGCACGAGATCATGCAGACGCTGACGCAGCTCAACCGCGAAGAAGGCGTCACGATCGTCCTGGTGACGCACGAAACCGACATCGCCGCCTACGCCAATCGCACCGTGACGATGCGCGATGGCCGCATCCTCGCCGACGAGCGCAAGAAGTCCAGCGTCCCCGCGCCACCGCCGGCGGCAACGGACTTGTCAATCTTTCACCCGCATTCACCCGCCGAAATAGCGAGTGGCGCCCCGCTTTCCTGGGCCTTCGGCCTGATGATCCTGGCCGCGGCGGCGCAAGCCCTTGCGCGGAACAAAATGCGTTCGGCCCTGACCATGCTTGGCGTGTTCGTTGGCGTAGCCGCGCTGATCGCGATGGTGGCCATCGGGCAAGGCGCCAACGATGCCGTGAAGAAGCAGATCGAGAGCCTCGGCACCAACCTGATCGTTGTCGTCCCGGGCGCGGTGACGAGCATGGGAGCCCGCGGCGGAACGGGCAGCGCCTCGACCTTGACCGTTACCGACGCCCAGACGATCCGGCGGGAGGACCAAGCAGTCGGGCAGGTCGCCTATTTGATCCGGCAGCCGGGCCAGACCCAATATGCCAGCCAGAACTGGACGACGGTAATCCAGGGCGTTACCCCCAACTATCCGCCGATCACCAATTGGCAGATAGCCGCAGGCCGCGGCATCAGCACCGAAGACCAAAGCAGCGCCGCGCTCGTCGCGGTAATCGGCCAGACGGTCGTCAGCAATCTCTTTTTGCCCTCGGACAACCCGATTGGCGCCGTCATCCTGGTCAAGGGCGTGCCGCTGCGCGTTATTGGCACGCTCGTCTCTAAAGGCCAATCGACGTATGGCCAAGACCAGGACGACCTCGTCATGGTGCCGTTCAGTACGGCGGAGGCCAAGGTACTTGGTGTCGCCGCGCCGACGCAAACGGTAACGACCAGCGCGATCTTTCTGCCGCAGCCCAACCCCTATGGCATCCAGTCGCGCCTGACCGGTTTCGTCAACCAGATCTATGTTCAGGCCGCGAGCGAAACCCAGGTCCAGGCCGCGATCGCTCAGGTCACCGCGACATTAGCGCGCCGCCACCATATAAGGCCGGGCGACGTCAACGATTTCGCCGTGCGCAACCTCAGTCAAATCGCCAGTGCCCGGGAGGGCAGCAGCCAGGTCATGGCGCTGCTACTTGCGTCGGTGGCCTCGATTTCCTTGCTCGTTGGCGGCATCGGCATCATGAACATCCTGCTGGTCTCGGTGACTGAGCGCACGCGCGAGATCGGCTTGCGCATGGCGATCGGCGCGCGCCGCCTGCACGTGATGCTGCAGTTCCTCACCGAAGCTGTGTTTCTGAGCCTTGTCGGGGGCGTAGCCGGCATCGTTTTCGGTATCTGTGTCTCTGAGACGATCTCCTTCGTCGCGGGTTGGCCGACACCGATATCGCTGACCGCCATTCTTGGCGGGTTCGCCTTCTCGGCCGCCGTCGGCATCTTTTTCGGCTACTACCCGGCGCGCAAGGCGTCACGCCTCGACCCGATCGAGGCGCTGCGCTACGAATAGCAAGGCCGGCTAGCTAGAGCGCTGCGGCACCCGCCGCCGCGCAGTCCTCGTCTTCTTGCGAGGTACCGCCGCCAACGCCGCAGGCGCCAACCAAGACGCCGTTCCGGAACAGCGGCACCGCGCCCTGCCCCATGATCATGTGCCCGCCCTCGGCCTCCCGGATGCCGGCCGGCGTCGGCTGGGTCGCGCGTTCCTGCATGACGCCGGAGGGCCGCGCGAAGGCCGCCGAAGCCACGGCCTTGCCCTGGCTGCCATAAACGCCGGCGAAAAACGCGCCGTCCATGCGCTGGAACGCGACCAGCCGGCCGCCATCGTCGACCACCGCGGCGCTGACTTTGATGTTGAGCTCGGCCGCCTTCTTCAAGGTCGCCCGCAAGACCCGGTTGGCCTGGTTGAGAGTGATGCTCGCCATCTCGTTTCCCCTCCATTGGTTGATCGACTATCCTAAAGCACCGGAAGCGCGCAGTTCCGCGATCTTCTCCGCCGAAAGCCCGAGCGCGTCGCGCAGCACCGCGTCGGTGTCGGCACCGAGAGCCGGCGCCGAGCCAGCGGCCCGGCCAAAGCTGGCCCGCCAGGGCAGACCCGGCAGCACGCCCCGCTTGCGTCCGCCGTCATACGCCTCCCAGAAACCGCGCGCCCGCAAATGCGCATCCTCAACGAGGTCAGTCGAACCTATGAGCGCCGATGCGGGAGTGCCGAAGCGGCGCAGCACCGCGGCGGTCGGCGCCGCATCTTCGCCCCGTGCCCATGTTGCGATCACGGCTTCGATTTCGCGCCGCCGCTCGCGCCTTGCTGCGAGATCGAGCCCGGCCAGCGCAGCCATGCCGGGAACCGCCGCGCACAACGCGCCCCACTCGCCCTTATCTTTTGCCGCGATGCTTAGCCAGTCGTCTTCGCCGGCGCAACGCCAAGCGCCGTACGGGAAGCAGCGGTCGCTATCGTTTCCCCGCGGCCGCGGCTTCTCTCCGAGTTGGGTCGCGAGCAGCGGCTCGGCCATGGTCCACAGCATCGCCTCGATCATCGAGAAGTCGATGCGGGCGACCCGGCCGTCGCGCGCGCGCCGCCACAGTGCCGCCGCCGCGATAAAGGCCAGCATCAGCCCGCACATCGGGTCGAGCCAGGCGAAGCCAACGCGCGGCGGGACTTCCGGATGGCGATTGAGCCCCGCGAACCCGGCATAGCATTGCAGCAACGTGCCATAGGCGACGGCGTGCGCCTCCGGCCCGGTACGCCCCATCCCCGACGCGGAAAGGTATATCAGGTTCGGGTTGAGCGCCTGGAGTTCGGTGGCGCCGAGGCCGAGCCGGTCCATGACGCCGGTGGCGAAATTCTCGACCAGCACGTCGCAGCGCGCGGCCAAGTCGCGAGCAATGGCGACGGCCTCGGGTCTCTTCAGATCGAGGACGATCCCTTTCTTGGCCTGGCCAAGCACGGTATGCAGCTCGCTGGTGCGGCCTGGGTCGCCGCGGCCCGGCGCCTCGACCTTGATCACCTCGGCTCCCATGGCCGCGAGGTACCGCGTCGTCGTCGGGCCGGCAATGACCCAGGAGAAATCGAGCACGCGGGTGCCGGAAAGCGGCAGCGCGCCGGCTGCCATTTGCTTGCCCGGCCCTGCAGCGAGGCTCAGCCCGAATGGCAGGCCCGGTGCCTTGACCGAGATGCCGCGCACCGTCGCGTCGCGCCAGAAGCCGCGGTGCTGTAGTTGCGGCGAGGCGAGCTGCTCCTCGGGCTCGCGCAGCGGAAAGCTCGGCACATGCGCGTCCTGCGCCCGGTCGGCGATCCATTGCTTCGGATGCCGCCGGCTCCATTCCGACATCAGCGCGTGCAACGCATCCCAGTTGGCGACCCTGTCGGGTTTGGTCGCGAAACGCGGGTCGCGGCCCCAATCGGGCGAGCCCATGACCTCGAGCCAGGCCGCCCATTGCCGATCCTCGCGCGGCGAGATCGCGGCATAACCATCGCTAGCCGGCAGAATGCAAACGGTGGCGCCGTTGCCGTCGCCGACCCGCTTGCGCGGCCGCGCCTTACCGCCGAGCCCGGCATTGGCGAGCTCCGTCATCGCCATAGTTGCCAGCGCTTCCTCGATCGACACGTCCACAACCGCACCCGGGCTCGCACCCATGCCGGCGCACGCCGCCGCGAGCCCGCCAATGAAGGCGGATTGCTCGCCGACCGGGCGGATCGGCGCCTCGGCGAGATCGTCGACCTGCCCAGTCAGGAGCTTGGCGATGCCGCTGGCGTAAAGCAGCGTCAGATCGCTTGCGGGATCGTCGACGCGCGGCCCGGTTTGACCGAACGGCGCGATGGTGACGATGACCGCCGTCGCATTCCGCTTGCGGAGGGTCGTGGGCTCTCGACCCGCCGCTCGCAACTCGGAAGGCCGGCCCTCGGCAACAATCAGATCGGCCACGACCACGGCGGCGGCGTCTCCTGCCGCCTTGCCGCCATTGAGGTATTCGCCAAGCAAGGTGGAGCGGTCGGCGTCGATGCAGCGGACCTCGGCGCCGAGATCGGCAAAAAGCCGGCCCGTGACCGAAGCGGCCAGCCCGCCGCCCAATTGCACCACCCGGTATCCCGCCAGCAGCGCCATCGCCCTCCCCTGACCCCTGAAGCGTGACGAACGCGGGCGGATCGGTCAATCTGCGGCAATGCAAGGCTGACGGGAGGGAGATGCCGTGCTGATCTTTTATTTCGCGCCAGGTTCGAGCTCGATGGCGACGCATATCGCGCTGCACGAAACTGGCGCCGCATTCGAGCCGCGCCTCTTATCATTCAAGAACAAGGAGCAGCAGCGCCCCGACTATCTGGCGCTCAACCCCGAGGGCAAGGTGCCGGCGCTCGTCATCGACGGCACAGTGCTGACCGAGGTGGCCGCGACGCTCTATTACCTCGCCAAGACTTATCCGCAGGCCGGGCTATGGCCACAGGGCGGTATCATGGGCGAGGCGCAGGCCGTGTCGTGGATGTCGTTTATCGCCGCGACGGTGCATCCCTCGCGCCGCGCCGGCGAGGAACCCTGGCGCGCCGTGTTTCAACTTTGCGAAAAACGCCTCGGCGGCCAGGACTGGGCGGCCGGCGGCGCCTATTCGATCGCCGACATCCACCTGTTCCGCCTGTTCTGGCGTTTCGTCGACGCCTTGCATCCCGAGCGGTCGATCTATCCCGGCCTCTACCGTCATTACGACCGGATGATGGCGCGCCCCGCGGTCAGCAAGACGATCGAGATCGAGAACGGCATCGGCTACGAATTTCCGGTCGGCGGCGGCACGCGTTAACCGACCGCGCGGCCCTTGCGGGCGATGAAGTCGGGGAAGGCGTCCTCGGCTTTGGCGCCACGCATCACATGCGTGGTGAAGTGGCGCTCCGCTTCGTACTGCTCTTCGAGGTTCATGCTCATTTGCTTCAGCATCAGCTGCTTGATGCCCATCACCGCGGCGCGGTTATTGGCGGCGATGGTCTTGGCCAGCTCCATGGTTTTCGCGCGCAACTGGTCGCGCGGCACCAGATGGTTGAGAAGCCCGATGCGATACGCCTCCTCGGCCTCGACGACGCGGGCCGAGAAGAGGAGCTCCTTGGCCATCGGCCAGCCCACCTGGTTGGGCAAGGTCCAGGTGCTGTTGATCCGGCCATAAGCTGCGGCGAGGAAGCGGAACTTTAAATCCTCGCAGCCGATCCGCATGTCGAGCGAGGAGGCAAGTACCCCCGCGCCGCCATAGGCGAGCCCGTTCATCATGCCGATCGTCGGCTTGGCGCTGGCGCCAATCTCGTAGGCGCTGCGGGTGCGGCGGGCGTCCTGCTCGGCATCGCTGAGCCTGCGGTCGTCCTCGCGCTGCTCGTGTATGTCGCCGCCGGCCGAGAAGGCGCGGCCGGCGCCGGTAATGACGATGCAGCCGACATCGTCGTCGGCATCCATCGCCTTCACCGCGTCACGCAGCTCGGACGACAGCTTGCGGTTCATCGCGTTCAAGACCTCCGGCCGGTTCAGGGTGATGACCCCAACCCCGTCCTCGATCTCGACGATGATGTGTTGGTATTCGCTCATCAACGCATCTCCTAGCTCTGCATCGCCCGCCACACCCGTGCCGGGGTCGCGGGCCCGTCGAAAGGTTTACCGCCGACCGCCGCCAGCGCGTCATGGATCGCGTTGTGGATCGCCGGGAACGCGGCGATCATGCCGGGCTCGCCCGCGCCCTTGACCCCGAGCGGGTTGGTGGTACAGCGGGTCGGGTTGAACGCGAGGCTGAACAACGGCAAGTCGTCGGCGCGCGGCAGCGGGTAGTCCATGAACGAGGCGGCGAGCATCTGGCCCGATTCCGGGTCGTAGACCGCCTGTTCGAGCAGCGCCTGGCCGGACCCTTGCGCGATCGCCCCGTGCGCCTGGCCCGACGCCACCATCGGATTGACCAGCACCCCGTAATCGTCGACCGCGGTGTAGCGGTCCAGCGTCACCTGGCCGGTCTCGGGATCGATCTCGATCTCGGCGACATGGGTGCCGTTGGGGAAGGTCATGAACTCCCGCGTCCAGAAATGATAGGTGTCGAGCGGCGTCCCGGCCGCGCGCGCGGTCTTGGCGACGTCGAGCAGCGACACCCGGCGGTCGGTGCCCGACACGACAAAATCGCCGTCGGCGAACTGGATATCTGCCTCGGCCGCCTCGAGCATCTCGGCGGCGACGCGGGTTCCCTTCTGCACGATCTCCTCGGCGGTGCGGAAGATCGCGGTGCCGCCCATATAGGTCGCGCGCGAGCTGCCGTGCCCGCCGCCATGCGCGATGAGGTCGGTGTCGCCCTGCTTCAATCCGATCAGCTCGTTCGGCAGGCCTAGCCGGTCGGCGAGGATCTGCGGAAAGGTCGTCTCATGCCCCTGACCGATATGCTGGGTGCCGGTGATCAGCGACACCGACCCATCCGCCTCGAACCGGATATCGACGTTTTCCGACGGATTACCGCCGGTTCCCTTGATGTGATAGACGAAGCCGAGCCCGCGCAGTTTGCCGTTCGTCTCGCTCGCTCTGCGCCGCGCCGCGAAGCCGGCGACATCGGCCGCCGCCAGTCCGCGCTCGAAGGTTTCCGGAAAGGCGCCGCTGTCGACCTGGTTGCCAACCGCATTGGTCATCGGCATCGCCGCCGCCGGCACCAAATTCTTGCGGCGCAATTCGGCGCGGTCGAAACCGCCCTGCCGAGCTGCCTTGTCGATCAGCCGCTCGATGATGTTGTTGGCCTCGCCGTAACCGGGGCCGCGCAAGACGCCGATCGGCGCGGCGTTGGTGAAGACGCCGGTGACGTGCAGATCAACCGCCGGGATGCGGTAGACCGTGCCCGGCAGGAACGCGTACTGGAAGGTCTGCACCGCCGCCGAGCTACCGGCGAGGTAGGCGCCGAGATTGGCGGTGCTGGCGACCCGCAGCGCCAGGAATTTGCCGTCGGCGTCGAGCGCCAGCGAGGCCTCCGCTCGCTGGTCGCGGCCCTGATGGTCAGCGAGAAACACTTCGCTGCGGGTCGCGATCCACTTGACCGGGCGGCCGACCCGCTTCGCCGCCCACAGCAGCAGCGGATGCTCGGGATAGACGAAGTTCTTGGCGCCGAACCCCCCGCCGACATCGGGCGCGACAAAGCGCACCCGCGACGGCTCGACCCCAAGCGAGCGCGCGGTGAAGTCGCGAGTGACGTGGATGCTCTGCGCGGAGACGTATGCTGTGTAGCGGCCGCTCGCCGGGTCGTAGGTGCCAACGATGCCGCGCGGCTCCATCGGGTTGGTGACGACGCGGTGGTTGTCGAGGCTAATCTCGACAATGTGAGCCGCTTTGGCGAAGGCCGTGTCTACCGCCGCCTTATCGCCGTGCTGCCAGTCGAGGCTGAGATTGCCCGGCGCCTTCTCCGTCACCAAAGGAGCGCCCGCGGCGCGCGCCGCCTCGGGCGTCGCGACCGCGGGCAGCAGCCGGTAATCAACCGTGACCAATTCGGCGGCGTCCAGCGCCTGGTCGCGGGTCTCGGCGACGATCAGCGCCACCGCCTCGCCAACGTGCCGCACCTTGTCGGTGGCCAACAGCGGCTGCGGCTCGAACGCGAAAGGCTCGCCGGTGACAGTGTTGGTCTCGGCGGCCGGGCGCAGCGGCAAGAGACCGTCCTCGGCGACCTCGGCAGCGGTCAGCACCGCGAACACCCCGGGCGCCCGCCGGGCCGCTCGGGCGTCGATGCCCACGATCAGCGCATGCGCGTGCGGCGAGCGCAGGATCGCCGCGTGCGCCAGGCCGGCGAAGGCGATGTCGTCGAGATAGCGCCCGCGCCCGGTGAGGAAGCGCACATCCTCGCGGCGCTTCGGCGCGTCGCCGATCTTCGAGCGAACCGTCATCGTCCCATCCATCGCCAGCGCAGCATATACGCGCCCTCACGTACTCGTCAGCGCCTTCGCCATCATCGGGAATGACATTATGCTACCCGCGAGGGGCTGACCGGGGACGGCGCGCTGATGGTTCTGCGGTTGTTGCTGCGCCGAGGCCTCGTCTACATCCTGCCGCTCGTTGCCCTGCTGCTGGCGTTGGGCGCGCGGATCGCGGCGCCCGATCTGCTCGATCGGCTGATGCTGATCTCGTTCGATCTTTATCAGCGGATTGCGCCGCGCGCTTCGGTCGGCAGCCCGGTGCGCATCGTCGACATCGACAACGACAGCCTGAAGCAATACGGGCAATGGCCTTGGCCGCGCAGCCTCGACGCCGAACTCGTGGACAAATTGCACGCGGCCGGGGCCTCGATCGTCGCCTTCGACATCGTATTTTCCGAGCCCGACCGCACCTCGCCGAAACTGCTGCTCGATGCGCTCAAGCAGCGCGGCCCGGTCAGTCCCGAGACCGCGCAGCTCCTCTCGTCGCTTCCCGATCCCGACGCGCAGCTGGCGGCAGCGATCAAATCCGTGCCGACGGTCACCGGCTTCATCCTCGCGGATCGGGGCGAGACCGCGAAACCGGTCAGCAAATCGGGCTATGCGTTTGCCGGCGATGAGCCGCTGCGTTTTGTCGAAAGCCACCCGGCGGCGATCGCCGATCTGCCCGAGTTGCAACAAGCCGCCGCCGGCAACGGGTTTCTTAACCGCACCGTCGATTGGGACGAGATCGTCCGCCGCGCGCCGCTGGTGATGCGTTTCGGCGACAAGCCGGTGCCCTCGCTGGTTTCGGAGATCCTGCGCGTGCGGGCCGGACCGCGCGTGCGCACCTATCTCGGCAAGGCCGCCGGCGCCAACGGCGAGACCGGCTTCGGCCAACATACCGGCCTCAATGCCCTGAAGATCGGCAACCTGATTGTCCCGACCGACGCGTCCGGGCGGGTCTGGCTCTATTACGCGCCGCACGACCCGAGCCGCTACATTTCGGCGGCAAAAATTCTTTCCGGCGATTTCGACCCGGCGCAGGTCAAGGACAAGATCGTGCTGATCGGCACGTCGGCCAACGGCGTCGTCAACGACATGCAGGCAACCCCGGTGGCCACCCACATGCCCGGGGTCGAGATTCATGCCCAGCTGATCGACCAGATCCTCCAGGAGGTCTACCTGACCCGCCCGGATTGGGCGACCGGCGCCGAGCTTGTCTTCGCGATGCTGGTGAGCCTGGCGCTGATCCTCGCGCTGCCCCGCATCGGCGCGCTGGCGAGCGCCTTGGTCGGCGTGCTCGGGATCGTCGTCGCGCTCGCCGCGTCGTGGCTGGCGTTTCGCGACTTCCGGTTGCTGATCGACCCCGTGTACCCGACCGCGGTGGTCGCACTCGTCTATTTCACCTCCTCGGTGCTGGTCTATTTGCGGACCGAGTTGCGGCACCACGAAATCCGCGGCCAGTTCTCGCGCTACATGTCGCCGCATTACGTCGATGTGCTGGCGAAGAACCCCGAAAAGCTCGTGCTCGGCGGCGAGGCGCGCGTGCTGACCGTGATGTTCTGCGATATCCGCGGGTTCACGACGCTGTCCGAGGGGCTGACGCCGCACGAGCTGACGCATCTGATGAACAGCTTCACTTCGCCGATGACCGACGCTATCGCCGAATCCGGCGGCACAATCGACAAGTATATCGGCGACTGCATCATGGCGTTCTGGAACGCGCCGCTCGACGATCCCGACCACGCCAAGCACGCTGTCACCGCGGCGCGCGACATCCGCCGCCGGCTGGTGGACCTCAATCGCGGGCTGCGGCAGGAGGCCGGGGAGGCCGGCAAGCCGTTTCACGAGCTGCGGGTCGGCATCGGCCTCAACACCGGCGAATGCGTCGTCGGCAATTTCGGCTCGGAGCAGCGCTTCAACTATTCCCTGCTGGGCGACCCGGTGAACCTTGCTTCGCGGCTCGAGGGTCTGTGCAAGCTCTATACGGTCGATCTGGTGATTGGCGAGGAAACAGCGAGGCTGCTCGACGAGCCCGATCTCATCGAGCTCGATCTCGTCGCGGTCAAGGGCAAGAGCCAGGCGGTCAAGGTATTCACCCTCCCGCCCGACGGCGACGCGGCGCCCTACAAGGGCCGGCACGACGAGTTTATCGCCGCCTATCGCAAGCAGGATTGGTCAGGGGCGCTGGCGGCGCTTGGCTCGCCACCGCTCTCAACCGTGGACTATCTTGCGCCGCTCCATGCGCTGTACCGTCACCGCATCGCGCATTTCCAGGCCGAGGCGCCGCCGGGAAACTGGGACGGCGTCTACACCGCCGAAGAAAAATGAAGGGAGAACCGCCATGCTCGCCCTCTACGCCAGCGTCGGCAACGAGCTGACCCATTACGATGTCGATGTCGCCGGCGCGACGCTGACCCGCCGCGGATCGGTCGCCCTGCCGGCCAATGTGCAATATGTCTGGCCGCACGCCTCGCAGCCGTTTCTCTACGCCGCGACCAGCGACAGCGCCTCGGGCATGGGGCCGGCCGGCGCCAACCACCATGTCAGCGCGCTCAAGATCGACAAGGCGTCCGGAGCGCTGGCGCTGCACGGCGCGCCGATCCCGCTGCCGAACTCGGCCGATCCACATGGCGACCGACATCCCGAGCGAGCATGTGCTGGTCGCGTTCAACAATCCCAGCGCAATCCGCGTCTACCGCGTCAACGCCGACTTCACCCCCGGTGCCGAGGTCGCTCAGCCCGGGCCGATCGACCCCGGCATCTTCGCCCACCAAGTGCGCGCGACCCCCGACAACAAGCGGGTGATCCTCGTCACCCGCGGCCATGACCCGGCCGGCCCCAAGCCCGAGGAGCCGGGTGCGCTGATGCTGTGGGACTTCAAGGACGGGGTGATGTCCAACCAGCAGAAAATCGCGCCCGGCAACGGCTACGGGTTCGGGCCACGACACCTTGATTTCCACCCATCGGAACCATGGATCTACGTCTCGCTCGAGCGCGAGAACCGGCTCGACATGTTCACCCTCGAGGGCGGCCTGATCTCGCCCGAGGCGGTGTTCAAAAAGAATAATCTGTCGCGTCCGGTGCCGCCGGGCGCGCGCCAGGCGGTGGGCACCGTGCATGTCCATCCGAGCGGCAAGTTCGTCTATGTCGCCAACCGCGCCTCGACCGTGATCGAGGAAGGCGGCCAAAAAGTCTTTGCCGGCGGCGAAAACACGCTCTCCACCTACGCCATCGACCCCGCGACCGGCGAGCCGAACCCGATCCAGCATATCGATACGCGCGGCATCCATTGCCGCACCTTTCACATCGATCCGAGCGGCAAACTGCTCGTCGCGGCGCACATCCAGGGCATCAGGCTGCGCGACGGCGGCGAGGTGCCGTGCTGCCTGTCGCTGTTCCGCATCGCCGACGACGGCAAGCTTGGCTACGTGCGCAAATACGACATCGACGTCAGCGGCGGCCGGACGCAGTGGTGGATGGGAATGGTGCAGGTCTAAGGGATCACGTCGCGTACAAGGGAGCGCAGCATGGCGAAGAACATCGTGTTTTGCGCCGACGGCACCTGGAATGGGCCAGGCGAGCCGGATCACGACGACCAGAACGCGCCGGCCACCAATGTCTTCAAGCTGTTCCTGGATCTCGCCGGCGTCGACGAGCCCAACACGTCGCGACTCGCCAAGGAGCAGGAGCGGGCGCTCAAGAACCCGGACGGCAGCGTCGGCCAAATCGCGAAATACCTCGATGGCGTCGGCAACTCCGAGAACTTCCTGGCGAAAATCCTCGGCGGCGGATTTGGCGCGGGATTGATCACCCGGATCGTGCGCGGCTACACCTTTGTCTCGCGCAACTACCAGCCAGGCGACCGGGTCTATCTCGTCGGGTTCAGCCGCGGCGCCTACACCGCGCGAGCGCTCGCCGGGCTCATCGTGGCGAAGGGATTGTTGCCTCCCGACCTGGCGGACCCGAGTGACAAGGAAGACGCCTATCGCCTGGGATCGGCGGTCTGGTACGCATGGCGCCGCGAGCGATTGATCGCGCAAGGCCATCCGCTCGACCATTTCGAGGAGATCGCCTTCGATCTCCCGCATTTCCTGCAGATGCCGCCGCCCACTTCCAGCATGGTCCCGGCGGAGATCGAGGCTGTCGCCGTATGGGATACGGTCGGCGCTCTCGGCATTCCGCAGTTCAATGCGCAGCACGTCGCGGTCGATGCTTTCCAATTCGCCGACACCGCGCTGAGTGCCAAGGTGAAGCACGGCCGTCACGCGATCTCGATTGACGAAATGCGGGCAGATTTCACCCCCACCCTTTGGGACCCGGACCCCGCGCGGATCGTCCAGGTGCTGTTCCCCGGCGCCCATGCCGATGTCGGCGGCGGCTACACCACGAGCAACCGCGAGAGCGGCCTGTCGGACGGCGCCCGGCTTTGGATGACCGGCGAGTTGCGGGCGCTGGGCATAGAATTCGCGGCGACGCCGACCATCGTCCAGGCCCCCGACCCGACCGGGCCGGCGCATCGCCCGTGGCTGAGCCCGCTGTGGGTAGCGCTGCCGCGATCGGCCCGGGCCCTTCCGCCCGGCCTCGGCCTGTCCAAGTCGGTGATCGACCGGATCAATGCCGGTCTCGTGGTGCCCGATCCCGGCGCGGCGGCGGAGGCCTATCGTCCCGCCGATATCGCTGCCTATCTGAACGGCCTCGCACCCGCCGCCGGGATCGTTCCCGTCTGATTTGTCATTCCGCGAAAGGACGCCACCATGAGCGACGAACTGCCGACCGCGGCGCGGGTTTCCGATCCCGGCATTCGCGCGCTTTACCGGCTGGAGAACCGCTGGCAAGCCTGGCTCGATGTCGAGGCGGCGCTGGCCAAGGCCCAGGCGGAGCTGGGGATCATCCCCAAGGAAGCGGCCGAGGCGATCGCCAAGGCGGCGCGCTACGAGCTGATGGACCGCGCCCGGCTCGATGAGGGTTTTGCGCGCACCGGCCACACCATCGTGCCGCTGGTGTGGGAATTGTCGCGCGTCACCGGCGAGCAGCATGGCGGCTGGGTGCATTGGGGCGCGACGACGCAGAACATCACCCAGACCGGCGATTTGCTGGTGCTGCGCCAAGCACACGGCATTTTCTTGAAGCTGATCGCCGACGCGCTGGAGGCCGCCGCTTCGCTCGCCGAGCGCGGCGCCGATATGCCGATCCCCGGGCGCACCCACGGCCAGCACGCGCTGCCGGCGACCTTCGGCTACAAGGTCGCGGTGTGGGTCGACGAGCTGATCCGCCATACCGAGCGGTTCAAGCAGGCGGCGCCGCGCCTCTTCGTGGCGATGCTCGGCGGCGGCGCCGGCACCTATGCCTCGCTCGGCGAGATGGGGCCGAAGGTGCAGGCCGGGATCGGCAAGCATCTTGGCTTTGGCTCGATGACCGTGCCGTCGCGGGTGATCCTCGACCACCTCGCCGAAAACATCTGCATCCTCGGCATGCTGGCGGCGAGCTGCGGGCGGATCGGGCGCGAGATCTACACGCTGATGAAGACCGAATTCAGCGAGGTCGAGGAACCGGTGCCGCCCGGCACCGTCGGCAGCTCGACCATGCCGCAAAAGCGCAACCCCAAGCTGTGCCAGGACATCATCGCCGCGGCCGCCGAGATCAGGTCGATCGTGCCGCTCGCGTTGGAGGCGATGCAGACCGAGCACGAGGCCGACCGCACCACCAGCCTGATGATGGATTCGGCCGAGAGCCGCGCCTGCATCGCCACCGGCGACATGCTGAGCCGGGTGGTCGAAATCTTCCGCGGGCTGACGCTGCACCCCGAGCGCATGCGCGCCAATCTCGACCTCGGCGGCGGGCTCATCATGGCCGAAGCGGTGATGCTCGACCTCGGGGCGGCGATCGGCCGGCAGCACGCGCACGACGTCGTTTACAATTCGGCGATGGCGGCGGCGGTCGAGAACAAATCGTTCGGCGACCTGCTCGCCGCCGATCCGCGCGTCACCGCGCATCTCGACAAGGCGGCGATCCAAAAGCTGCTCGACCCGACCGCCTATACCGGGCTGTGCGCGCAAATGGCGCGTGACGCGGCCACGCGGGCACGGGCGACAGCAAAGGCGCTGCGCGCCGGCTGAACGGGGGCGCGGCGGCGGCGCACAGGCTAGGCGCAAGACGCAGCCGACCAGCCTCGCGGCGTTCCAAACGCTCAGCTTCGGGTAGCAGCGGAGAGCGGTCGGAAGCAGCCGGAGCAGCCTAAGGGTATAACGAATTCGCATCGGCAACACGGGGGTGTGCCGATGAGATATGTTCTCTATTTGTTCCGTTCAAGGGGCGTAGTAGGTCAGTCTGAAAATTTTGGGCCGGGCCTACTGCGAAGGAATTTCTCGCAAAGGTACGAAGGGGCAGCCGTTATCGGCTGCAGCGCCTAGTCCGTACGGGCAAGGTGAAAGACGGTGAGGCATTCCGACTGCGGGATATAAAACTCCATACCATGTCACGACGCCTGCTCCGACCAAGAGCAGAGAGCCTAGTGCTAGATTTGCCCAAAGCTTTCTGTAAGCGCGTTTTTTTATCGAGCCTCGCGCCCGCAAAAAAATTGCCGCAGATAATGCAATCAACATAACTGCGATGGTTAGTAGCATCGCTATCTCCGGTGCTACGCGGCGATCCCCGCTGGCTTGCTATACGACCCGCGCTTGCCCGGCTTTGGCTCCGTCGCTTCAAGCAATGCCACGATATCGCCCACTTCCTGCGGGCCTTTAGGCATCACTTGCCCCCTCAGCTTCAAGCAGCTCGTCTATTGCGCGAATTTGGTTGGCAAGCTTAACCATCAGCGCGCGAGCCCAAGAACTGTCCGCCGGGAAGTGCACGCGGAGGATTTCCTCTTGTCGTTCTAAAACGGCCCGGGCCCTGGTCAATTCCTCTCGGTCGTGCTGCTCCACGCCCATAAGCCTCGCTGACCAAAGCCGATCCGTCACGCCAGCCTCCGTCGCTGGCCCCCGCCGTCTTATGGATGCGGACAAAGTCATAATAGGTCGTGAACAGCGCCAATCGAGTGCGCGTAGGCTTCTTATGGAGCCTCGCTAGCCAGCGCATCGACGATGGCGTTGACCATCGGGCGCAGGTGGAAATTGCCGGGCGGAGCGACCGCGACCGTGCCGCCGGCCGCCGCGATCGCCGCGGCGACAACCGGGCCGACCGCGGCGAGTTTGGTTTTGGCGAACCCCTCGGCGAGCGCGTCCTCGCATTTATTGGCGCGGGCGACTTGGCTGAGCCGGCGCAGCTGCGGCGAGCTGGTAAAGGCGATGAGGTCGATCTCGCCCGCCGCCATCGCGCGGATCGCGTCGAGCACCCGCGTCTCGTCGGCGGCCGAAGCGTAGCTGTAAGGCAGGACGGGATCGACCTGCGCGCCGGCGCCGCGCAGGAAGTCGACGAGGCCTGGCGGCGCGTCGGGATAAAGCTGCACCGCAACTCGGCGCCCGCTCAGGCTCTCGTTCGACAGGGCGGCGATGATGCCCGCCGTGGTCGGCGGTTCGACCGGCAGCTCCGGCTTCAGGCCCAATTCGCGCAGCCGGCGGGCAGGTTTGGGACCACGGGCGATCTTGCGCACCCGGCCGAGCGCCACGATGAATTTTTCGGAGAGTCCGGTTGGCTCGGCAAGCTTGTTGAGGCGTTGCAGCCCCTCGCCGGTAAAGATGATGAAATCGTCCGGCGGATTGGCGATGAAGCGCTCGATCCAGGCGAGCACCGGCGCCGGATCGGCGGCGTCGCGGATCGCCACCAGCGGGCAGCGCACCACCACGGCGCCGTGCTTTTCCAGCATGCCGGCGAGGAGCTCGATCTCGCGCGTCTCGGGGACGACGATCCGCCGCCCCGCCAGAGCACCGTCCATACCCTGCCTTAGTGGATGAGGCCTGCCGCCCAGAGAGCGCTCAATACTACCACGAGCACGGTCAATGTACCGGTGATCTCGCGCATGACAAGGAAACGCTCAGCCGGCAAGCCCGTTGCCGGCGACCGCTTGAACTCGCGCGCCGCCAGGGCTGCCGACCCCGTCGACGATCACCGTGAGCCGTGCGTCCTGAGGGTAGGTGACGACCACCAGGTCGAGCCGGTCGAGCCTGGTATGGGTCGGCTCGCAAATGCCATCGCGAAGCTCGCCGATCACGGTGATTGCGATCTCCCCCGCCGGCCGATTGCCCGCGACCTGCTCCGCCAGGCGTCGGATGCCGGCGACGCGGTCGCGCTGGGTTGCCGGGGCCGCGAGCATCCGCACGACGCTCCAGCCGTCGCACGCAAAGCGCACGCAGCGCGACAGAGACGCCTCGGGCGCGCCTTCCGCGGCGGCCTCGGCGTAGGTGCCCAGCGGCAGGGCGTCCGACAGCGTGCCCGCGAGCGCCCGGTCATAGACGACGACGTTGGCGCTGTCGACGACGTGCCGGGCCGGATCCGACAGCGCGCCGCCGGGCGCGGTTTCGCTCAGCCAGAGCTGGCCCGGCTGGACGGTGGGCAAGTTCGACGTCTGGTGGCGCCGGGCGCCGGCGGGACGAGACGAAGCGGCGGCGATGGTTTCGGTGAGGGACACGAACAGGCCTCCTTAGCGGTATTTGTCGAGCGCCCGCAAGCTGGCAAGCAAATCGGCGCTGTAGAAAACATATAATTCACATTTTGTAATGCGTCAATGAACTTTATAAAACATCAAAATATTGTTTAATTAAGGCGCGAGATACGGCGTGGCGAACGCACATCGCCGGTAAGACCGCGAAACCCGAAAAAATCAGATGCCGGGCTTGGCGATGCCGAACAACAAGCCCAAAGGGAGGACGATCATCATCGTGAGGATCAGCACGACGGCGAGCGCACGCTCCGCGCGCGACCACCTCCGCCAGTCTCTCGTCCAATCGCTCATCGCACTAACAAACCACCCAAAACCGCCCTATACATATGATAAGCTTTGCTTTCTAAATCATCTGTGAACGCACCGCCTGCGATGCATTGCCGCAGCCTTGCGCACCGCCGAACATCCCGTGAAAATCGTGCCAATCGCGGGAAGAGCCGCTCATGGCGGCCGCCGTCACCGACAACAGGGAAGGCACGCCATGCCCACATATATCGCGCTGGCCAACTGGACCGATCAGGGCGCCCGGCAGGTCAAGGAATCGCCGAAGCGCGTCGAACTCGCGCGCAAGACGCTGAAGGAGATGGGCGGGGAATTCCGCTCCCTTTACATGACGATGGGCGATTACGACCTCGTCTTTATCTACGAGGCGCCCGACGACGCAGTCGCCGCCCGCTTTACGCTGGTGCTCGGTCAGCTCGGCACAGTGCGCACGCGCACGCTGAAAGCCTTCCCCGAGGCGGCCTATCACGAGATCATCAATTCGCTGCGCTAGCGGCAGCGATCGTTACCCAGCGGTTACACGTTTTCACTGGCGTAGGTGCGACATTTTGTCATAGGCTTCGCTTCCCCGGCGGATGCTTGCCGATCGGCTGCGGCGACATCCGCCCGAGATTGGAGCCCCCAATGGACGTCAACACGATCCTACGCAACAAGGGCCGGTCGGTCGCGATGATCCACTCCGCCGCGACGATCGAGCGGGCCGTTGCGCTGCTGCGTATCAGAGGCATCGGCGCGCTGGTCGTCAGCAATGACGGCGAGAGCGTCGACGGCATCATCTCGGAGCGCGACATTGTCGACGCCCTGTCGCTTTACGGCGGCGAGCTATTGGCGCTTCGAGTGGGCGAGGTGATGACCCGTCCGGTCGTGACCTGCACCCCCGACGACAGCGTCGCCGAGTTGATGGCGGAGATGACCAACCGGCGCATCCGTCACCTCCCGGTGGTGCGCGACGGCCACTTATGCGGCATCGTCAGTATCGGCGATGTGGTCAAAAGCCGGCTCGACGAAATCGAGCACGAAGCGCATTCGATGCGCGAATTCATCGCCGGCGCCGCCTGACCGTTCACACCACGCCGTCAAAGTGGCGGACGAGGGCGAAGATCGTCATGCCGAACGCCACGGCGGCGATCGGCAGCAGAATCTGCGCGGCGGCGACAGCTCCCCTCATCCGCCCCGTATGCGCGGCGAAGTCGCGGCCGAGCCACTCGCTCAATGAATTTGACTCGGCCGGATCGGCGTTGCCCACCCGGTGACGCCGGGCAATCAGCCCCAGGAGCAACGGCAAGCCGACGGCGACAACGATAAACATGCTGACGATCGCGAGCACCAGCGGGGTATAGCCGGCGCCGACAAATCCCCAGACCGAGACGATCAGCCAAACCGCCAACGCGACGATGATCGCACGGAGCTGAGGCGGCAGATCTTGCGATACGGGCTGATTCGGGCGGGGATCGCCGATCGTCATGCCCATTGCAACAACCGCATTTAGAAGCGGTTCCTTCCGCCCGCCTGCGACATTTCCGCCGCCATTGCCCGGACCTGCGGCTTGCGGCTCAATGGCGCGGCAACCGGAAAAGGTCGGGGATGAACAACCTTCTCGCAGATTTGCGCATCGTCGAGTTCTCGGCCTTTGTCGCCGCGCCATTGGGCGGCATGACGATGGCGCAATTCGGCGCCGAGGTGATCCGCATCGATCCGCTCGGCGGCGGCATCGACCATAACCGTTGGCCGGTCACCGATAGCGGCGCGAGCCTCTACTGGGCCGGTCTCAACAAGGCGAAGCGATCGGTCGCGTTGGCGCTCGACAAGCCCGAGGGACGCGAGCTGGCGAAAGCGATCGCCACCGCGCCCGGCCCGGGCGCCGGCATTGTCCTGACCAACCTGCCGCCGCTGCCCGGCCTCGACTATGCGAGCCTCAAGGCGGCGCGCGACGACATGATCATGCTGCGCCTGATCGGCAATCGTGACGGGTCGGCGGCGGTCGACTACACAGTCAACGCCGCGAGCGGCTTTCCGCTGGTGACGGGGCCCGGCGACGGTACCCCGGTCAACAACGTGCTGCCCGCCTGGGATGTCGCGACGGGGCTTTATCTGACGACAGCGCTGCTCGCCGCCGAGCGGCACCGCAGCCGCACCGGCGACGGCCAGGAAGTCGTCGCCGCGCTCGCCGATGTGATGCTCGCGATGGTCGGGCACCTTGGCTATATCGGCGACGTCCAGATCAACGGCCGCTCGCGTCCGGCACTCGGTAACGACCTTTACGGCAGCTTCGGCCGCGATTTCGCCACCAGGGATGGGCGCCGGGTGATGATCATCGCGCTGACCCCGCGGCAATGGCGCGCGCTCGGCCGCGCCACCGGCCTCGCCGACACCCTCGCCGCGATCGGGCCGCGGCTCGGCGTCGATCTCGACACCGAGGCAGGCCGGTTCGACGCGCGCGACACGATCGCCGCGATCGTCGCACCGTGGTGCGCAAGCAAAACCTTGGCCGAGATCGAGCAGGCCTTCGCCGGCAGCGGCGTGCTATGGGGGCCGTTCCAGGACTTCGCCACCCTGGTCAACCACGACCCGCGCTGCTCGACCGCGAACCCGCTTTTCGCCGAGGTCGAACAGCCGGGAATCGGCCGTTATCCGATGCCCGGACTGCCGCTTGATTTCTCGGCGGCGCCACGCCAGCCGACCCGCCCCGCGCCGCGCCTCGGCGAGCATACCGACGCGGTGCTGAGCGAAGTGCTCGGCTTGTCGGCGGCGGAAATCGGCCGGCTGCACGATACCGGCCTCGCCGCCGGCCCAGCGCCAATGTGAGACAGTTCACATTAGCCCTTTGGTTGCGTGCCTATAATAGTCCTGTTGATCGGCCCTTGCCGCGCGAGGTGTGATCGATGACGAACCAGGATCAAGAGATTAAGCGCAAGCTCGCCACCATCCTCGTCGCCGACATCGTCGGCTACAGCAGCCTCACCGCGCATGACGAAGACTGGACAATTCGCGCGCTCGGCGAGTTCCGCAAGATCGTCGACGAGATCATCGCGAGCCATGACGGCCGGATTTTCAGCACGGGCGGCGACAGCATCCTGGCCGAGTTCGCCAGTCCGGTCGAAGCGGTACGTGCCGCGGTCGATTTCCAGGAGGCCTCGCGCTCGCGCAATCTGCTGCAGCCGCGCGACCGCCAGCTACGCTACCGCATCGGCATCAATCTCGGCGACGTCATGGTGCGCGGAAACGACCTGTTGGGCGACGGGGTCAATGTCGCGGCGCGGCTCGAAGGCATCGCCGAACCGGGCGGCATCTGCGTCAGCGGGACGGTGTGGGACCACATTAACGGCAAATTGTCGATCGGTTACGTCGATATCGGCGAGCAGTCGGTCAAAAACATCCCGCGCCCGGTGCGGGCTTATCACCTACGCGTCGATGGCGGTATCGGTGACGCCAGCGATGCGGCGCAGATCGCAACGCACGCCTCCGCCTCCGCGCGCAGGGTGCCGTCGGCGGTGCTGATCGGGGGTCTCGCCGCCCTTGTCGTGGTCGCGGGTGGCGTGCTCGCCTGGCAATTCTGGCCGAAGAGCGCTTCACAAGCTCCCGTAGCCAGCACGACGACACCCGTGCCCAAACCGGCGCCGGTGACGATCCCGCCCGCACCGAAGCCGCCGGCGCAAACCGCCCAAGCACCCGCCGCCCCTTCTGCAGCCACACCGCAAGCCGCGGCGCCCCCGCAGCCCTCGCCAGCTCCGGCCGAGACGCCGCAGCCAGCGCCGACCGTAGCCAGCGCAACTCCGCCGCAGACCTTCCGCGACTGTGCGAATTGCCCGGAAATGGTGGTCGTCCCTGCCGGAACGTTCCAAATGGGCGCACCGCCGGGTGAGAATGAGCGCTTCAACGTCTCGGTCAACGAGGCTAACCACGACCAGCCGCAGCACCAGGTCACCTTCGCCAAGCCATTCGCGCTCGCCAAATTCGAGGTCACCCGCGCGGAATTCGCCGCTTTTGTCGCGGGAGCGAATTTCCATCCGAAGCCAGGCTGCCAGAATTTCGCCAACGGCACCTGGCAGGCTCAGCCGGAGGCCAATTGGGACAGTCCGGGGTTTGCCCAGACCGACCGCGACCCGGTCGTCTGCATGAACCAGATCGAAATCGGCGCGTACCTCACATGGCTGCGGCATACGACGGGAAAAAACTACCGTTTGCCGACCGAGGCGGAATTCGAATATGCGGCGCGCGGCGGCACGACGACCGCGTATTATTGGGGCAACGACTTGAAGGAGGCGTGCGCCTACGAAAACCTCGGCGACAAGACCTTTGGCGAGAGATACAGCATCAACCTCGGCACGGTCATTCCGTGCACCGATGGGTTCGCCGACACGGCGCCGGTCGGCTCGTTCAAGCCCAACCCATTCGGCCTTTACGACATGCTCGGCAACATTTTCGAGGTGAGCGCAGACTGCTGGAACGAGAACTACGCCGGGGCGCCCAGCGACGGTTCGGCTTGGACGACCGGGGATTGCGCCAAAATCGTCGTGCGCAAAGGAGCGTACAGCGTCACCCGAACGTGGGTGTTCCGCGCGGCCAACCGCTTTTGGCAAACCGATGTCGTCAAGCGCAACCGCGTCGGCTTCCGCGTCGCGCTGAGCTTGCCGTGAGGTGCGAAAAAATGGCGCTGGGTTGCAAGAATTGCTTGCCTCGGGATTGTCATAATCCGTAGTTACGCCGCTTCCTGAAAATCAGGGGATCGTCTTCCGATGACGTCGCTGAGTTTGGGGGCAGTTTCAGCGCCCGCGGAGAATGGGTTCGACGGCTCTCCGATCTTTGCCGGAACACGGCGCGCGCCGGTCCTCCCGGAGCGGTTCCTCGCGCCGCCAGGCTTTGTCTGGGGCGCGTTTCCCACCGCGGACGGCGCGGTGCTGCGCTGGGGCTATCTCGCCGCTCCAAATCCGTATGCCGAATGCATCCTGGTCGGCGGCTTTGGCGACTTCGTCGAAAAGCAGTTCGAGACGATCCGCGATTTGGCCGCGCGCGGCCTTTCGGTTTGGTGTTTGGACTGGCGCGGCCAAGGCGGCTCGACCCGGCCGAAGCGCTGGCCGCATCGCCCGCGCGCCCGGCGCTTCGAGCGCGACGCCGCCGAGCTCGCCGCCTTCGCCGCCGCCAAACTGCAATCGGGATTGCCGCGGGTGCTGATCGCGCATTCGATGGGCGGGGCGATCGCCTTGCTGTGCCTGCGCCGCCACCCCGGCCTGTTCCAGGCGGCGATTCTGTCCGCACCGATGCTGGGTCTGTTGACTGGGCGGACGCCACCGACGTTGTTGCGCGCGGTGACCGGCCCGGCGCGGCTGACACCGCTCGGCCTGTGCCGGCTGCCTGGCACCTATCGCTGGCGGCCGGGCAGCCCGCCGACGCCGGAGCGCAGCCGCATTTCAAGCGACGCCGAACGCTGCCGCATCCGCTTTGCCTGGGTCTCGAGCGAACCGACCTTGCGCCTCGACCAGCCGACCTATGGCTGGCTCGACCCGGCGCTGGCGCTCATCGCGCGGATCGGCAAGCCAAGCTTCCTCGCCGCGATCAAGACGCCGATTCTCTTGGGCAGCGCCGGGCGCGAGCATGTCGTCTCCCCGGCGGCGCATCACCGCGCCGCCCGCCGACTGCCCGATTGCACGCTCGTGGAACTGCCCGACTCCAAGCACGAGCCGTTCATGGAGCGCGATGCGATCCGCGACCAATGGTTCGAGGAGATCGACCGCTTCCTCGCCGACCGACTCGGCGACGAAGCCGGCGACCCGCTTAGTTCACGTTGCGCGCCGCCGTCCAGTACGCGACGGGAGACACACCCGGCCGCTGTACCCTAACCAGGCCGTTTGCGGCCGGGTCGACGACCACGACGTTCTCGCCGGGCTTGAAGACGACGCATCGCCCATCCGCAAGCGCGGCAGCGAGCTTGTTGTCGAACGTCACGCTGATGCCCTGGAACAGCAGCTCGAGGACGTCGTTCTTGTCGCGGCAGCCCCAGGCGGCTTCGCGGGCGATGCGGTGGGGCGCCTCGGTCGCCGCCACGGGGGTCGGGGCGATACTCTGCGCCGCGGCAACGGACATCGGTGCGGCCGCGGCCAGGGTCAAAGCGGTCAGGAACACTGCGCCAACGCGTGACATCTGGTCCCTCACAAGTGGCTGAACTGGATCGGGGGGAGCCGTGCCTCAGCCCAGCGCGGCGAGGAAGAAATGGTGTTGTTCAACCGCATTGCATCTGGGCGCAAACCGCATGACGGCTGCGGCGTCGGCGCCTCTTGAAAGATATGGTTAAGCTACAGATGGACGGTACCGTCCTAGGGGACGCACGGTCGTGGCGCGCCCCTGCGGACGCCGCATCTTGCGACCCCATGTTTGAAGACGCGGATGGCCGGGAGAAGCCCGGCCAAGGCGGAACCGGCGGGTCAGCTGCGCGGGGCGTGCTTCGAGAGGATGCGCTGCAGGGTGCGGCGATGCATCTTCAAGCGTCGCGCGGTCTCGGAGACGTTGCGGTCGCACAGTTCGAAGATGCGCTGGATGTGCTCCCAGCGCACCCGGTCGGCCGACATCGGGTCCTCCGGCGGCTCCGGGGTCGCGCCTTCGAGCGCCAGCAGCGCGCGCTCGACCGCGTCGGCGTCCGCCGGCTTCGGCAGATAGTCGATCGCGCCGGCCTTCACCGCCGCAACCGCGGTGGCGATATTGCCGTAGCCGGTCAGCATGACGATGCGCGCCCCCGGCCGCGCCTCGCGCAAGGCGCTGACGACATCGAGGCCGCTGCCGTCGCCGAGGCGCAGATCGACAACGGCGAACGCCGGCGGATTGGCGGTCGCGGCCGCGATGCCGCTCGATACGCTGTCGCCGGTCGCGACGATAAAGCCGCGCCGCTCCATCGCCCGCGCCAGCCGCTGGCACAGCGGCGCGTCGTCATCGACGATCAGGAGGGTGCGCTCGGTTTCGGCCAGCCCCTGCAGCGGAGCCGCCAAGCCTTCGGTGCTAGTCATGCGGGTTGCCTCTCTGTCCCGGTGCGCGAACCGCCCGCCTGCGCTCGCGCCGCAGTCTGCAAATTGGCACGGTTCCACGAAATGGCAACATGCGCGCCGCCATCAATAAGGTTATCGAAGGCGAGCGTGGCGCCGCTGCGCTCCAGGAGGCTCTGCGCGATGAAGATGCCGAGCCCCATGTGGTCCTGGTTGCCCGCCCGAGTCGAGAGATAAGGCTCGCCAAGCCGTCCCAAGAGGTGCGGCGGAAAGCCGGGCCCATCGTCGGCGATCTCGACCGTGACCGCGTCGCGATCCCAGCTGGTCGTGACGCTGACCTCATGGCGGGCGAACTGCACCGCGTTCTGAATGAGGTTGTTGAGCCCGTGCATGATCTCCGGGCTGCGCTGCACCAGCGGCTCGTCCTCGGCCGCGGCCGCGGTCGTCGCGAAGATGAGGCGGATCCGGGCATCGTGGTAAAGCGCGCCGGCGGCTTCGACCAGCGCCGAGATCGGCATTCTTTGGTAGGGCGAGCCGCCGTCTTCCTCGGGCTGGTGCGCCAATTCGGCGAGGATGTGGCGGCAGCGCTCGGACTGGCTCAACAGCAGCGCCGCGTCCTCGGCATGCGGCGACGACGCCGGCAAGTCACGCGCCAGCTCCTTGGCGATAACCGCGATCGTCGCCAGCGGGCTGCCAAGCTCGTGCGCCGCCGCCGCCGCCAGCGCCCCGACCGCCGAAACGCGCTGCTCGCGCGCCAGCGCGAGCTGGGTCGCCGCCACCGCGTCACGCAAGCGCCGCGCCTCCTGCGCCACCGACAGCGTGTAGCCGCCGATGAACAGCGTCGCGATGACCAGCGCCACCCAGATGCCGAGCACCAAGTCGGACGGAAAGACGAACGGCGTCTGGCGCCAGGGCAAGGGGTCGTGCACGAGACCGAGAATGGTGATGCCGATGACGGCAAGCGTCGCCAGCGCGATCACCGGGCGTTGCGACAATGCCGTGGCGGCCACCGTCACCGGCGCCAGCATCAGGATCGAAAACGGGTTTTCCAGCCCGCCGGTCAGGTACAGGAGGATCGCCAGCTGCAGCGTGTCGTAGGCGAGGTAGAGCGCGGCGGCGCGCTCGCCCAGCCGGGTGCCGGCGCGGTGATAGAGCACCGAGCCGAGATTGAGCACCACCGAGCAGCCGACGACAATCAGCGCCGGGAAAAGCGGCAGGCGAAAGCCGAGAAAGAAATGGACGATCAGCAGGGTCAGCGCCTGGCCGGTGACCGCGACCGAGCGGATCAGCACCAGGCGGCGCAAGCTAATGCGGTCGAACGCGGTGCGCGCCTCGGCCGGCGTGGCCATGGTGGCGACTGTCACGTGCGCATGCCCTTTCTTCGGCTCGGCCATGACGCGGCGACAGGGTGGCCGACTGCCCAACGATGCGCCATATAGTGCCGATGCCCGAGCCCGTCATCATTGTCGAGAATCTCGTCAAGCGCTACGGCAAGACACTGGCCGTCGGCGGGATCGGATTTTCCGTGGAACGCGGCGCCACCGCGGCGCTGCTGGGGGGCAACGGCGCCGGCAAGACCACGACCCTGGCGATTCTGCTCGGTCTGCTGCTGCCCACGGAAGGGACCGTACGGGTGCTCGGCGAGGATATGCTGCGCCACCGCTACCGGGTGCTGCCGCGAATCAACTTCTCCTCGCCTTATGTCGACCTGCCACACCGGCTGACGGTGCGGCAGAACCTCTCGGTCTATGCCCGACTCTACGGCATTTCGCGCCCACGCGAGGTGATCGACCGCCTCGCCGAGGACCTGCAGATCGCCCGCTTCCTCGACCGGCCAGCAGGCAAATTGTCGTCGGGGCAGAAGACCCGGGTGGCGCTCGCCAAGGCGCTGCTGAACGAACCCGAATTGCTGTTGCTCGACGAGCCGACCGCGTCGCTTGACCCCGATACCGGCGACTGGGTGCGCGCCTATCTCGAAGCCTACCGGGCGCGCACCGGCGCGACGATGCTGCTCGCCTCGCACAATATGGGCGAGGTCGAGCGGCTGTGCTCGCAGGTGATGATGATGAAATCGGGGCAGATCGTCGACCGCGGCAGCCCCGACGAGCTCATCAACCGCTATGGCCGCACCAACCTCGAAGAGGTGTTCCTGCACATCGCCCGCGCGCCGGAATTCGAGACGGAGCCGGCGCAATGAGCGCGTTCTCGCTGGCCCGAATCTGGGCGATGATGCTGCGCTACCTCTACATCCTGCGCAGCTCGTGGCCGCGCACCCTCGAGCTGCTCTACTGGCCGACCCTGCAGGTCCTGATCTGGGGGTTCATGAGCCAGTTCTTCCGGCAGAACAGCACCTATGTCGCGCAGGCCTTCGGCGTGCTGCTGGGCGCGGTGATGCTGTGGGATCTGATGTTCCGCAGCCAGCTCGGTCTGTCGATCTCGTTCCTCGAAGAGATGTGGTCGCGCAATCTCGGCCATCTCTTCGCGACGCCGCTGCGCGCTTATGAATGGGTGGTCTCGCTGTTGGCGATGAGCATGATCCGGGTGACGATCGGCATCCTGCCGGCGGCGCTGTTGGCGATTCCGCTCTACCACTATTCGATCTTCGACATGGGTCTGCCGCTGATTGCTTTCCTCGCGGTGCTGATGGCGATGGGGTGGGCGCTGGGCCTGGCGATTTGCGGGCTCATCCTGCGTCACGGGATGGGGGCGGAGAGCCTCGCCTGGACGGTGATCTTCGCGCTGGCGCCGGTGAGCTGCGTCTATTACCCGGTGTCGATCCTCCCCGGCTGGATCCAGCCGGTGGCGTGGTGCCTGCCGCAAACCTATGTGTTCGAGGGCATGCGCGCGGTAATGTTCCAGCACATTTTCCGCGCCGATTATTTCTTCACCGCGATCGGGCTCGACCTGGTCTATCTGGCGATCGGCATCGCCGTCCTGTTCCTCGCCTTCCGCGACGCCCGCCACCGCGGCGCGCTGATGCAGATGGGGGAATAGTACCGTTTATTAGAAAAGCGGCAGCCAATACCTCGCTAACCCGATCAATCCGGCTGCCAAGCTTCTTGTGGCGATCCCGATAACCTGAAAGTAATACCAGAACGTAGCAAAAGCCACGCCATGCCGCCTCCAAAGATGGAGGTACCCTTGCTCCATATCGCCAATCGCTTCCTCAAGTCTAGCCGGCGTAACAAACAGCGCCAAAAACTTCTCGCCAAGCTTGGGAACGGCCAAGTGGAAATCGATCAATGAAACCAACGAATTTGCATCCAATACTGCCTGTTGCAACAGAGCTTCACAATTTGGGCTGTATTGTTCGTGTTGATTGCGGGATAATCTCAGATTCCTACGCAAATTCTTGAGTAAAATGACGGCGCGTGGATCAGCAAGTTTTATTACGTTTACAGGCGTAATCAGTTCATCAAAGCAATTCACGGCACCTTCGAGTTCGGTCAATAAGCCGCTTACTTTCGCCTCGTCCAGCGGTCTGGCCGGCTGGGCACGCAACAGGTGATCCATGACTAGGCACCCACTGGTAGAATATTTGATCCAAAGGCTCTGGTGAGTTCTCGCGCTCGTTCCACCGCCTCTCTGCCTGGCGACTCGATCCGGTAATAGCGCTTCCTTCGTCCACCGCGTTCCTCAGTCGGCTCGCCCCACCAGGAAGTGACCATCCCTTTCTGCTCAAGCCGATCAAGGCCCTTGTAGACCGCACCAAGATTTGGGGATCGGCGCGTTCGTTCGCGAATGCGTTCCATGATCGTAATCCCGTAAGCATCTCGCGGTTGCTCGAGCAAAACGGCCAGAAGCTGAAACTCGAAGGGACCGATCGTCTCTTTCAGCATCGTCGCGTCCTAAAACTATGCAATTGCCAGAGATATAGGTAAAAGCAGTCGGTGACGCAAGGGCTGTGAGAAAATCTTAAGCCGGCCCGCTGACCCCGGCATCGGCGAAGGTCGCCATCCCGGTGTGGCAGGCGACCGCGGCCTTGAGGATGGCGATGGCGAGGGTCGCACCCGAGGCTTCGCCGAGGCGCATGCCGAGATCGAACAGCGCCGGCTTGCCGATCTTGTCGAGCAGCAGGCGGTGCCCCGGCTCGGCCGAAACATGGGCGACGATGCAGTGATCGAGCGCGTGCGGATCGGCGGCGTGGAGCACCGCGGCGGCCGCAGTCGCGACAAAGCCGTCGAGCACCACCGGCACGCGGCCCATTCGCGCCGCCAAGGTCGCGCCGGCGATCGCCGCCAGCTCATGGCCGCCGAGGCGGCGCAATGTCTCGAACGGGTCGCCCTGGCCGGCGTGAAGCTCGGCTGCCGCGGCGACCACCGCGCACTTGTGTTCGAGCGCAGCGCCGGCGACACCAGTGCCGGGGCCGGTCCAGTCCTCGGCGCCGCCGCCGAACAGCGCCAGGCACAGCGCCGCCGCCGAGGTGGTGTTGGCGATGCCCATTTCGCCGAGCGCGATGACGTCGAGCCCCGGCTCGACCGCCATCATCCCGTAAGCCATTGCCCGGGCGCACTCGTCTTCGGTCAGCGCCGGGCCGTCGACAAAATCGGCGGTCGGCTGGTCGAGGTTCATCTCGTAGACCCGCAGATCGGCGTCAACCGCCTTGCAGAGCTGGTTCACCGCAGCGCCGCCGGCGACAAAATTCTGCACCATCTGCGCGGTGACGGCGGCGGGATAGGCCGAGACCCCGCGCGCTGCGACCCCGTGATTGCCGGCGAAGACGCTGGTGCGCGGGTGGTCGAGACGCGGCGGGTGGCGGCCCTGCCAGGTGGCGAGCCAGTGCGACAATTCCTCCAGGCGCCCGAGCGCGCCGGCCGGCTTGGTGAGCTGGCGCTCGCGCAGCATCGCCGCGGTGCCGGCCTCCAAGTCCGGGCCGGGCAGATGCGCCATCAACGCGCGGATTTCGTCGAGGCTCGCCGGCATTTCAGGCATGGAACGTCCCCTATACGGACAGTTTTTGGGCCACCCCGGCTTGCACCGGGGCCCATTCTTCAGCCGCTCCAGAGCGGATAAATGGGTCCCGGCTGTCGCCGGGATGGAGCCGTTGAAAGGCTTATGCGCCGGTTCACCTATTAAGAAAACCCGCTATGGTCGCGGCGATGAAGGGCGGGTTCGGCATCTTCACGCAATTTCTCACCGCGACCACGGTGCTGACCCGGCTGCCGGTCGCTGCGCCGGATCAGGAAGGCGCGCCCAAGGAAGGACTCGTGGCCGGCTGCTGCTGGGCATTCCCGGCCGTCGGCGCCGGGGTCGGCTTTATCGCCGCCGGGGTGATGATGCTGGCGACGCTGTTCGGCCTCCACATCGCCGCCGCGGCGCTGCTCGGGCTCGTCGCCGCCGGTCTCGTCACCGGCGCGATGCACGAGGACGGGCTCGCCGATACCGCCGACGGGTTTGGCGGCGGCCACACGCGCGACGAAAAGCTCGCGATTATGCGCGACAGCCGCCAGGGCAGCTACGGCATCATCGCGCTCATTGTCACGATCGGGCTGCGCGCGGTGGCGCTGAGCACGATGCCGGACCCGATCGAAGGAGCACTGGCGCTGATCGCGGCGCATGCCGCCTCGCGCGCGGCGCTGCCGCCGGCGCTCTATTTGATGCGCCCGGCGCGCGAAGACGGGCTCGGCGCGACAGCGGGGAAGCCGAGCCTCGCTGCCGTGCTTGTCGCCGTGGCGATCGGCGCGGCGGTCGCGATCGGCATGCTCGGCCCGTGGCGCGGGGTTGTCGCGCTCCTCGTGATGGGCGCGGCGGTCACCGCCACAGCGGTGCTTGCGCAGCGCCAGATCGGCGGCTACACCGGCGATGTCCTAGGCGCATTCCAACAAGTGGGAGAGATCGTCATGCTGCTGGTGGCGGCGGCGCGATGAGCGGTCCGCAAAATCAAGTTTCGCCGTTCAACCCCGGCGCGGTCGGCGCCGGCGATGCCGGTCGCGAGGCGGTGACCACCCGTTTCTGGTGGGTGCGCCACGCGCCGGTCGCGCATGAGGGCCGCATCTATGGCCAAAAAGATATGCCGTGCGATTGCAGCGACGACGCGGTGTTCGCGGGGCTCGCGCGCCAGCTGCCGCGAAGAGCGGCGTGGGCGGTGAGCAATCTGCGCCGCACCCACGAAACGGCGCGGGCGATCGTGCTGGCCGGGCTGCCCGGCCCGGAGGAAATCCCCGGGCCGCACGCCCCGGCCATCGCCGATCTCGCCGAGCAGAATTTCGGCGACTGGCAGGGCATGACCTACGAGGAGCTGCGCCATTCGCGCGGCGGCGCGTTCCACCGTTTCTGGCACGCCCCGGCGCATCAGCGCGTCCCGGGCGGCGAAAGCTTTGTCGAGATGATGGCGCGGGTCGACCGCGCGATCCTGGCGCTGATCGAACAGCATCGCGGCCGCGACATCATCGCCGTCGCCCATGGCGGGACGATCCGCTCGGCGCTGGGCATGGCGCTCGGGCTCGAACCCGAGCACTGCCTCGCCTTCACGATGGAAAACTGCTCGCTGACCCGCATCGACCACATCGAGGGGCCGGGGATGGGTCACAACTGGCGGGTGATCACCGTCAACCGCCCGCCGCAGTAGCGGAGCCCCCGCTCAGCCCGGCTGGGGCATCTTCGGAAAGCGTCGGAGGTCGTCCAGCAGCGCCCATGGCTGCGCGCTGTCGCAATAGATTTGCATCACCGGCTTGACCGAGCCGGGATTGTCGAGCGTGCCGGTGGGGATCATCACCACATCGGCCATGATCGCCGCCTCGACCTGCACCGGCGAGCCGCATTGCGGGCAAAACCGCCGATAGGTGGGATTGCCGGTGTCGCCCTTGCCCTCGTAGGTGCTCACCGCCCCGGCCAGTTTGACCGCCGGCTTGGGGACCGCGACAACGGTGTTGAACGCTGTTCCCGACCCCTTCTGGCAGGTCGAGCAGTGGCAAACGCCGACAAAGATCGGCTCGGCTTCACCGGAATAACGCACCTTGCCGCAAAGGCAGCCGCCTTCGAGCTTCATAACGCTCTCCTCTCTGGTTATCGAAGAAGATTACCAGGGAATGTGGCATCCAGGTGACGGCTACTGCCGAGCCATGCTAGCGTCGCGCTTGCGATGCGACAGGGAAGTCCGGTGCAAGACCGGCGCTGCCCCCGCAACTGTTAGGGCGAGTTCCGCGGCAGCGGCCACTGGATGGTCTCCATCCGGGAAGGCGCCGCGGGCGACGACCCCGAGCCAGGAGACCTCCGCATCGCCGCTGAAACGGCAGGATTCCTCGGGCGGAGGAGGAGCCTATGTCATCCCCGGCGGGCGGATTGCCCGCGATCACCCTGGTTCTCGGCGGCGCACGCTCGGGCAAGAGCCGCTATGCCGAGACGCTCATCACCAACGCGGCCGAAGGCGGCACCTACGTCGCCACCGGCGAGGCTGGAGACGATGAGATGGCCGCGCGCATTGCCCACCACCGGGCACGCCGCAGCGACTTCTGGCGGACGGTCGAAACACCGCTCGATCTGGCGCCGGCGATCCTGGCGCATGCCGATCCGGCGCGGCCCGTCCTGGTCGATTGCCTGACCTTGTGGCTATCGAACCTGCTCGGCGCCGGACGCGTCGTCGAGCACGAAAGCGAGACGCTGCTCGGTGCGCTGCGCGATGCCCGCGGGCCAGTGGTGCTTGTCGCCAATGAGGTCGGCATGGGCCTCGTGCCAGAAACGCCGCTCGGCCGCGAATTCCGCGACGCGGCCGGCCGGCTCAATCAGGCGGTGGCCGCGCAAGCCGAGCGGGTCGTCTTTGTCGCGGCGGGATTGCCGCTGGTGCTGAAAGGAGCCGCCTGATGCGGCGCATTCCCGCGACGATCGTCACCGGGTTTTTGGGTGCGGGCAAGACCAGCCTGGTGCGCCACCTGATCGGCGCCGCCGCCGGCTACCGTCTGGCGATCATCGTCAACGAATTCGGCGAGCTCGGCATCGACCGCGAGCTGCTGCTCGGCTGCGGCAACGAGACTTGCAGCGACGACGACATCGTCGAGCTGGCGAATGGCTGCTTGTGCTGCACGGTCGCCGACGACTTCCTGCCGACCCTGACCAAGCTGATCGAGCGCGACGCGCCGCCCGACCATATCCTGATCGAGACGTCTGGCCTCGCGCTGCCGAAACCGCTGGTGCAGGCCTTCGCCTGGCCGGAGATCCGCACCGCGACGACGGTCGACGGCGTGCTGACCGTGCTCGATGCAGCCGCGCTCGCCGCCGGCCGCTTCGCGGACGATCCCGTGGCCGTCGCGGCGCAGCGGGCGGCCGACCCGACGATCGAGCACGACAACCCGCTGGAAGAGGTGTTCGGCGACCAGCTCGCCTGCGCCGACCTCGTCATCCTCAACAAGACCGACCTGGTGGGAGCCGCTGAGTTGGCGCGGCTGAAGGCCGAGATCGCGGCGCGGCTACGGCCCAGCGTGCGGGTGATCGAGACGCGCGACGGCAAGGTTGCGCCCAGCATTGCGCTCGGCCTCGACGCCGCCGCCGAGGACGACCTCGCCGCGCGGCCATCGGTCCACGAACTCGAAGGCGAGCACGACCACGACGATTTCGACAGCTTTGTCGTGTCGCGCGGCCCCGTCGACGACGAGGGCGCATTCCGCGACCGCCTCGCGGTGGCGATCCGCGCGCATGACATCCTGCGGGTGAAAGGCTTTGTCGACGTCCCGGGCCGCGACCGGCGGCAGATCGTCCAGGCGGTCGGCGACCGTGTGCAGCACTATTTCGACCGCCCGTGGGAACCCGGTGAAGCGCGCGCGACACGGCTCGTGGTGATTGGCAAGAAGGGCCTCGATCGGGCGGCCATCGCGGCGGCGTTGGGAGACTGACCTGATGCGTCATTGCGAGCGTAGCGAAGCAATCCCGTGCCGGGTGGGCGCCCCGATCGAGATTGCTTCGTCGCCTGCGGCTCCTCGCAATGACGGGCAAACCTAGATGCATCTCCTCGCCACCGAACCCGGCACTATCGCCGACGGCTCGGCGGCGGTCGATCTCGCCCAGACGCCCGGCGATATCGCCGTGCTGACAAGCGCGGATACCGAGATTTCACTACTGGCTTCGGCGCAGAGGGCGCGGCGTGCCGCCGATCCGGACGCACCGACCCTGCGGCTCGCGCCGATCCTGCGGCTCGGCCACAACCTTTCGGTCGATCTCTATATGGAGGTCGTCGCCAAGGCGAAACTGGCGGTCGCGCGCATACTTGGCGGCAGCGGCTATTGGCCGTACGGGATCGACCGGTTGGTCGAGGCGTGCCGTGCGCACCGTATCCCATTGGCGCTGCTGCCCGGTGACGACAAGCTTGATTCGGAGCTGGCCGAGCAATCCACCTTACCGCCCGACTCCTGCCGCCGGCTGTGGCGCTATCTAGCGGAGGGCGGGCCGACCAATGCCGACAATTTCTTGCGCTACGCGGCGTCGCTGATCGGGCGCGGGACCGCGTGGGCGGAACCGGCCCCATTGCTGCGCGCCGGCCTCTATTGGCCGAGCAGGCCGCTGCCGGGCCTTGCCGATGTTGAAGCGCAATGGAAAGGCAAGCTGGGCGCGGTGCCCATCGTGTTCTACCGCGCGCTGGTTCAGTCCGGGAACACCGCGCCGGTTGATGCGCTGATCGACGCGCTCGCCGCGCGCAAGCTGCGCCCGCTGCCGATCTTCGTACAGAGCCTGAAGGACGGCGAGGCGGCCGCCCTGATCGCCGGCGCGTTTGCCGCGCACCCGCCCGCCGTGATCCTGAACGCTACCGGGTTTTCGGTCGGCGCGTCCGGCGGCGACGACCCGCTACGCGCCGATTGCCCGATCCTGCAGGTGGTGTTCTCCGGCGGCGACGAGGAGAGCTGGCGGGCGGGCACGCAGGGGCTGGGGCCGCGCGACCTGGCGATGAACGTGGCGCTGCCGGAGATCGACGGGCGGGTATTGACCCGGGCGGTGTCGTTCAAGGCGCCGCTGGGCCGCGACCCCGAGACCGAAGCCGATCTCGTCGGCTACCGGCCGGTCGCCGACCGCATCGCCTTTGTCGCCGATCTCGCGCGCAACTGGGCGCGGCTCAAGGCGAAGCCGCCAGCCGAGCGGCGGATCGCGATCGTCCTCGCCAATTATCCGAACAAGGACGGGCGGATCGGTAACGGAGTCGGGCTCGACACCCCCGCCTCGGCGGTGGCGATCCTGCGCACGCTGAAAGGCGCGGGGTATCGCGTGACCGATATCCCCGAAACCGGCGCGGAATTGATGGGGCAGCTGTTCTCCGGCCCCTCCAACGCGAGGCCGCAAGCGCCCGCCGACGAGCGGCTTCAGCTCAATGCCTATTCGGCCGTGTTCGCGACCCAGCCGCGCTCGGTGCAACAGCGTGTCGCGGCGCAATGGGGCTCGGCGGAGCGCGACCCGTTCTTTCACCCGAGCCAGCTCGATTGCGGGCATTTCGGGATTCCCGGCTTTCGCTGCGGCAATGTCGCGGTGCTGATCCAGCCGGCACGCGGCTACAACCACGACCCGAAGGCCACTTATCACGACCCGGCACTGGTCGCGCCGCACGCCTATCTCGCGACCTATGCGTGGATCGCCGACGAGTTCCGCGCCGACGCGGTGATCGACCTCGGCAAGCACGGCACCTTGGAGTGGCTGCCGGGCAAGGCGCTGGCACTATCGGCGGAGTGCTTTCCCGAGGCCGCGCTCGGGCCGCTGCCGCATCTCTATCCGTTCATCGTGAATGATCCGGGCGAAGGCACCCAAGCCAAGCGGCGGGCGCAGGCGGTGATCGTCGATCACCTGACCCCGCCGCTGACCCGCGCCGGCAGCTATGGCGAACCGGCCGAGCTGGAGCGGCTGATCGACGAATATTACGATGCGGCGCGCGGCGATCCGCGCCGCATCGGCCCGCTTGCCGCCGAAATTCTCGAACGCGCCCGCAGCGCCGGGATCGACCGCGATTGCGGCATTGGCGCGGATGACGATCGCACCGATGCTTTGAAGAAACTCGATGGGTTCTTGTGCGAGCTCAAGGAACTGCAAATCCGCGACGGGCTGCACGTCTTCGGGGCGAGCCCACGGGGCGATCAGCTCGATGCGCTGCTGCTGGCGATCGCCCGCGCACGCCGGGGCAACGCCCCGCAAGACGAGTCTCTGCTAAGGGCGCTCGCGGCCGATCTGGATTTGGGCATCGACCCGCTGACCGTCGACTTCGCCGAGGCATGGACGGGCAAGCGCCCTGAGGTGTTGAAGGGGGTCGCATCGTGGCGCACCGCCGGCGACACGGTTGAGCGCCTGGAAGCGCTGGCATTGCGGCTGGTCTCCGGCGCGGCTGCGACGGAGCCAGGCTGGGTGACGACAGCAGCCGTGCTCGACTGGATCGCGCAGACCCTGCGTCCAGCCGTCGCGGCCTGTGGCGGAGGCGAAATCGCCGGCATCCTTGCCGGGCTCGACGGGCGCTTCGTCGAACCCGGACCGTCCGGGGCGCCGAGCCGCGGCCGGCCCGAGGTGCTGCCGACCGGACGGAATTTCTATTCGCTCGACACCCGCGCGGTGCCGACCCCGGCGGCATGGCAGCTTGGCTGGCATTCGGCGGGGCTGCTGGTCGAACGCCACGCGCAGGAGCACGGCAACTACCCGGCCCGGGTGGCGCTGTCGGCCTGGGGTACCGCCAACATGCGCACCGGCGGCGACGACATCGCCCAGGCGCTGGCGCTGATCGGCGCGCGCCCGGTGTGGGAACCGGCGAGCGGCCGGGTCACCGGGTTTGAAATTCTTCCGGCGAGCGTGCTCGACCGCCCACGGGTCGACGTTACCTTGCGCATCTCCGGGTTTTTCCGTGATGCGTTCCCGGGCCTTATCGATCTCTTCGACAGCGCGGTGCGCGCGGTCGCCGCGCTCGACGAACCCGAGGCAGTCAACCCGCTCGCCGCGCGCTTTGCCGCCGACCGGGGGAGGCTGGAAGCGGACGGCATCTCGCCGAGCGAGGCCGCGCACCGCGCCGGCTACCGCATCTTCGGCGCCAAGCCAGGGGCCTACGGCGCCGGGCTGCAAACCCTGATCGACGAGCGCATTTGGGACGACGAGAGCGACCTCGCCGATGCTTGGCTCACCTGGGGCCAATATGCCTATGCCGCCGGCGGAGAGGGCAAGGCGGAACGCGGCCTGCTGGAAGCGAGGCTCGGCAGCGCCGACGCGGTGCTGCATAACCAGGACAACCGCGAGCACGATCTGCTCGACAGCGACGACTACTATCAGTTCGAGGGCGGCCTCGCGTTGGTGGTGCGTCACCTTTCGGACAAGGCGCCGGCGGTCTACCACAACGACCACTCGGTGCCCGACCGGCCGCGCATCCACACCTTGCGCGAGGAACTCGGCCGGGTGGTGCGCGGGCGCGCCGCCAACCCGCGCTGGATCGCCGGGGTGATGCGCCACGGCTACAAGGGCGCGGCGGAGATCGCCGCCACCGTCGATTACCTCTTCGCCTTCGCCGCCACCGCGCGCGCAGTCGACGACGCGCATTTCGATGCGCTCTACGACGCCTATCTCGGCGATCCTCAAGTGCGCGACTTCATCGCCGAGGCCAATCCAGCCGCGTTGCGCGAGATCGAGGCGCGCTTTGCCGAAGCGATCGAACGCGGGCTGTGGCGGCCGAAGCGGAATAGCGTCGGTGCCGCGGTAGCGGGGGAGCGACACTGATGGCCGCGCGCCCGAACCGTACCACGCGATGGCTGTTCCGGCTGCCGGCCTACCTCTACCACTGGCACTGCGGCTGGCTGCTCGGCCATCGCTTTATGCTGCTGATGCACACCGGGCGCCGGACCGGGCGGCGGCACGAGACGGTGCTCGAGGTCGTGGAGTACCGCGCTGCGGTGCGCGAAGCCGTGGTGATGAGCGCATTCGGCCGTGCCGATTGGCTGCGCAACATCGAGGCACGCCCGAACGCGGCAGAGGTTGTGATCGGGCGCGAGCGCTTCGCCACCGCGCACCGGCTCCTTTCGCCAGAGGAGGCGGTCGGCGCTATGGGCGGTTACGAGCGGCGCAATCGCTTCATGGCGCCGGTGATACGGCTGGGTCTCAGTCGGCTCGCCGGGTGGCGCTACCGCAGCACCGACGCCGACCGCCGCCGCCTTGCCGCGCAATTTCCGTTCGTTGCGTTCAGGCCCGCGCGATGACCGATCCGACCGAAGCCGAGATCAATGCGCTCCACCGGGAGAAGATGGCCCGGCGCAAGGCGGCGCGCGACCGCGTGCTGGCGACCAAGACCGAGGAGCGCGGCCTCGTCATCGTCCACACCGGAGCCGGCAAGGGCAAATCGACCGCCGCGTTCGGCATGGTACTGCGCTGCCTCGGCCATGGGATGCGGGTCGGAGTGGTGCAGTTCGTCAAGGGTAAGTGGGGCACCGGCGAGCGCGACGTCTTGGCGAAATTCCCGGACCTCGTCACCTGCCGGGCGATGGGCGAGGGCTTCACCTGGGATACGCAGGACCGCGAGCGCGACATCGCCGCCGCCCGCTCGGCGTGGGAAGTGGCGAAGAGCCTGATCGCCGATCCCTCCTACGGCATGGTGCTGCTCGACGAGCTGAACATCGTGCTGCGCTACGACTACCTGCCGCTGGACGAGGTGCTGGCGGCGCTCAAGGCCAAGCCGCGCGATCTGCACATCGTCGTCACCGGCCGCAACGCCAAGCCCGAACTAATCGAGCTCGCCGACCTCGTCACCGAAATGACCTTGGTCAAACACCCATTTCGCGCCGGTGTCAAAGCCCAGAAGGGGATCGAATTTTGACGCGCCCGTCTGCGCGCATCCCCATTTTCCCCTCCCCCGGGCTTGACCCGGGGGCCCACGTCTTTCCGCGCGGCAATGGAACAGGAAGACGTGGATGGCTGGATCAAGTCCAGCCAAGGGGATTTTTATCGGGACCATTTCGCTTATGACCCGCGCTTTGATGATCCAGGGAACCGGCTCCGATGTCGGCAAGTCGCTGATCGTCGCCGGGCTGGGGCGGGCGTTCACAGGGCGCGGGCTCAGGGTGCGGCCGTTCAAGCCGCAGAATATGTCGAACAACGCCGCGGTGACGGCGGATGGTGGCGAGATCGGCCGCGCCCAGGCGCTGCAAGCACGCGCTTGCGGGGTCGCGCCAAGCGTCGACATGAACCCGGTGTTGCTCAAACCGCAGGCTGGAAACTCGGCGCAGATCGTCATCTGCGGCGAGGTGCTGCGCTCGGCTTCGGCGCGGGAGTACCGCGCGCTGGCGCCGTCGCTGCTACCGGTGGTGCTGGCGGCCTTCGCCCGCAACTCGGCCGACGCGGATCTCGTGCTGGTCGAAGGCGCCGGCAGCCCGGCGGAGATCAATCTGCGCCCGGGCGACATCGCCAATATGGGCTTCGCCGAGGCGGCGGACGTTCCGGTGACGCTGATCGGCGACATCGACCGCGGCGGCGTGATTGCGCAGCTCGTCGGCACCCACGCGCTGCTGTCCGCCGCCGAGCGGGGGCGGCTCGCCGGCTACATCGTCAACAAGTTCCGCGGCGACCCGCGCCTCTTCGACGGCGGGATCGCCGCGATCACCGAGCGCACCGGCCTTACCTGCTTCGGCGTCGTGCCGTGGTTTCCCGAAGCGCATCTGCTGCCGGCGGAAGACAGCATGGCGCTGACCACCCCCACTCTCCCCCGCTCGCGGGGGAGGGAGATAAAGATAGCGGTGCCGCGGCTGCCACACATCGCCAATTTCGACGATCTCGACCCACTGCGCGCCGAGCCGGCGGTCGAGCTGGTGTTCGTGCGGCCGGGACAGGCACTGCCCGGCGACGCGGCGCTCGTCATCGTGCCGGGATCGAAGGCGACGTTGGCCGATCTCGCGGCGCTGCGCCGCGCGGGCTGGGACATCGACATCGCCGCACACCGCCGTAGGGGCGGCCATGTGCTGGGAATTTGCGGCGGTTATCAGATGCTGGGGCAGAGCATCGCCGACCCCGAAGGCCATGAGGGCCCGCCTGGCAACGCAACCGGGCTCGGGCTGCTCGACATCGACACCACGCTGGGCGGCCGCAAGCAGCTCGGCTTGGTGAACGGCGCCGATATCGTGAGCGATGCGCCGATCGCCGGCTACGAGATGCATCTCGGCGAGACCACCGGCCCGGGCCTCGCGCGGCCGATGCTGCGGCTGGGCGACCGGCCTGACGGCGCGGTCAGCGCCGATGGGAAAATCGCCGGCTGCTATCTGCACGGTCTCTTCGCCAGCGACGAATTTCGCCGCGCGTTTCTCGCCCGGCTTGGCGCGGCGCCGAGCACGCTCGCCTACGAGGCCTCGATCGACGCGACACTCGACCGGCTTGCCGAGCATCTCGCGGCGAGCCTCGATCTTGACGCAATCCTCGCCGCCGCGCGGCCGCCGCGCCTCACCCGGGCTGCGTAAAATGGCGCACCAGAAACGCACCCAGCACCAGCATCGCGAGGATCACGCAGGCGCGAAAATAGAGATTGAGCGCGCGATTGATGTCTTGCGGGGTAGCGATCGGCGAACCGTCGCCAAGATAGGGGTCGTTGACGAGGCCTTCGGGATAGTGCCGCGGCCCCGCCAGCGCGATGCCGAGCGCGCCGGCCATCGCCGCCTCGGGCCAACCGGCATTGGGCGAGCGATGCTTGCGTCCGTCGCGCAACATAACACGAAGCGCACCCACCGCCGAATGCTGGCGATCGAACATCGCCGCGACGACGAGCAGGAGACCCGTGACCGGCGCCGGGATCAGGTTCAGCACATCGTCGAGCCGCGCCGCCGCCCAGCCGAAGGCAAGATAACGCTCGCTCTTATGGCCGATCATGCTGTCGAGCGTATTCGCCATCTTGTAGGCGAAGATCCCCGGCAGCCCGAGCAGCAGATACCAGAAGACCGGCGCCACGACGCCGTCGCTGAAATTTTCCGCCAGGCTCTCGATCGCCGCGCGCGCGACCCCGGCGCCGTCGAGGCTTTCGGGGTCGCGGCCGACGATCTGGCTCACCGCGAGCCTTCCCGAGATAAGCCCGCCATGGATCAACGCGGTGCTGACCGCCGCGACATGGTTGTAAAGGCTGCGCTGCGCCACCAGCACGCCGATGACGAACGCCTTGGCCGCGGCGCCGGCTACGCTGTCGGCGCACAGCCATTGGATCAGCCAGCCCAGCCCGGCCGCCGCGCCGACCAAGGCGACCACCGTCACCACCCCGCGGAACCGGCGTACGGCGGCGCTGCGGATCGGGCGGTTGAGGCGCGTCTCGAAGAACTGGATCGTGCGCCCCGCCAAGACAACCGGATGCGGCACATGGCGGAACATCGGCCCCATATCGCCGCACAGCGCGTCGATGGCGAGGCCGATATAGAGCAGCAACAACTTATCGTGCAGGCCGGGCAGGTTCATCGCCCGGCACCATACCGGAAGGACGAGAAATGACGGAGACGGGGGTGCTGGTTTGCGGCCACGGCAGCCGCGACGCGGAGGCGGTGGGCGAGTTCGAGCTGCTGGCGGCGGCGCTGCGCCCGCGGTTTCCCGAATACGATTTCGCTACCGGCTATCTCGAATTCGCCACGCCGACGATCCGCGACGGGCTTACGGCCCTGGCGCAGCGCGGCGCCAGGCGCATTTACGCGGTGCCGGGGATGCTGTTCGCCGCCAGCCATGTGAAGAACGATTTGCCGTGGGAGATGAACAGCTTTCTCGCGGATAATCCCGGCATCGACGTGCGGTTCGGTCGCGATCTTGGGATCGAGGTCAAGCTGATCAACGCCGCCGCCGAACGCATCGCCGCGGTGTCAGCTCCCATTGGGCCAGGCGACCGGTCCGACTCGCTGCTGGTCGTGGTCGGGCGCGGCACCAACGACCCCGACGCCAACTCCAACATCTCGAAAATCGCGCGCATGCTGTGGGAGGGAATGGGGTTCGGCTGGGCCGAGACCGCCTATAGCGGGGTCGCGCACCCGCGCGTCGACGCCGCGCTCGACCGCGCCGCCCGGCTCGGCTTTCGCCGCATCGTCGTGTTCCCCTATTTCCTCTTTACCGGCGTCCTGGTGAAACGCATCTACGCCCAGACCGACGAGGCGGCCGCCCGCCATCCGGAGATCGAATTCGCCAAGGCCGCCTATCTGCGCGACCACCCGCTGCTGCTCGACGCCTTTGTCGACCGCGTCGCCGAGATCGAAGCCGGCAGCCCGGCGATGAACTGCCAGCTCTGCAAGTACCGCGCGCAGATCGTCGGCTACGAGACCGAGGCGGGGGCGCCGCAAGAGGGCCATCACCACCACGTCCGCGGCGCCGATGGTGGCCATCACCACCATCATCACGACCACGGCCTCGACCATTCGCATCCGCATCGTGAGGCGCGGCGTTGAGCCTGTTCGACACCTACATCATTGTCGATTGGAGCGCGTCGAACGTGCCGAAGCGCGGCAAGGACAGCATCTGGATCTGCCGGCTCGGGCCCAACGGCGAGAGCGTCGAAAACCCTTCGACCCGGCACGCGGCGCGGCTCCTGCTTTCCGAGACGTTGGCGGATGCGATGTTTAGGGATGAACGGGTGATCGCCGGCTTCGACTTCCCGTTCGGCTATCCCGCCGGCTTCGCCAGCCGGTTGGGACTCGCCGGGACGCCGTGGCGCTCGCTGTGGGACGAAATCGCCCGGCTGATCAACGACCGCGAGGACAACCGCAACAACCGCTTCGATGTCGGCGCCGATCTGAACCGCCGCGTGTCGGGCGCCGCCTTTCCGTTTTGGGGGTGCCCCGCAAATTCCGCCGGCGAATTTCTCGGCCCGCGCCATCACCGGGGTCACAACTCAGACGAACCGCTCAAGGAACGCCGCCTGATCGACGAGTGGATGGTCGGCGCACAGCCGTGCTGGAAGCTAGCCTATACGGGTTCGGTGGGAAGTCAGGTGTTGACTGGGATTCCCGTGGTGCGGGCATTGCGCGGCGACAAACGCTGGGCGCATTGCGCTCGCATCTGGCCGTTCGAGACCGGGTTTGGCGTGCCCGATGACGCGCGCATGGTCTTCGCCGAATGCTGGCCATCATGGTGGAAAGCATGCCCCAGGCTCGGGCCGCCCAACGACAAGGCGCAGGTGCGCACCGTCGCCCGCATCCTCGCGGCCGCCGACCGCACGGACGAACTAACCTTGTGGTTTACCCCGCCGATCTCAGACGCCAACGCCAAGCCAGTGTTGGCCGAAGAGGCCTGGACGCTCGGCGTGATGGCGCCGCGGGCCCGCAAACTATCGTCATTCCCGCGTGATTCCCGGGTCAAGCCGGGGGAGGAACCCACAGCAACCGTATCGTCGCTCGCCCCGGCCCTCGCTTGCAAGGCGGAGACGACAAGTGAATAGGCCGCCGGAGTGACCCGCCGCTACACCTACCTGCGCGATCCGGCAGCGATCTACGAGCGCTCTTTCGCGTTGATCGAAGGAGAAACCGACCTCACGCGCTTTCCCGCGGAGTTGCGTCCGCTGGCGCTGCGCCTTGCCCATGCCGCCGGCGACGCGTCGATCCTCGACGATCTCCTCTGGTCGGGTAACGCCGTCCCCGCGGGGCGGGAAGCTCTGGCGTCAAGCGCGCCAATCCTGGTCGACAGCCGCATGGTCGCCGCCGGGATCACCGGCGGGCGGCTGCCCGGAAAAAGCGACATCATTTGTACGCTGCACGACCCAAAGACCGCCGGGCTTGCCGAGGCCCTGAAGACCACCCGCTCCGCGGCCGCGGTCGAGCTATGGCGGCGGCATCTGGCGGATGCCGTGGTCGCGATCGGCAACGCGCCGACTGCATTGTTTCATCTGCTCGAAATGATCGCCAACGGCGCGCCGAAACCGGCCCTAGTGCTGGGTTTCCCAGTCGGTTTTGTCGGCGCCGCCGAATCGAAGGCGGCGCTGACGACATGCGAGGGCTTCGAGTTCATCGCGCTGCGCGGTCGCCGCGGCGGCAGCGCCCTCGCGGCCGCCGCGATCAACGCGCTGGCGCGACCAGAGCCATGACCGCGTGGCTCACCGTCATCGGTATCGGCGACGACGGGCTCAGCGGCCTCGCGCCGGCAGCGCGGGCACTGATCGAGACCGCCGAGGTGATTATAGGGGGCGAGCGGCACCTGGCGATGGTGCCCGAGACCGCTGCAGAGCGTCTTCCGTGGAAACAGCCCTTCGCCGACTCGGTCGCCGCGATCGCCGCGCATCGCGGCCGCCGCGTCGTCGTGCTCGCGAGCGGCGACCCGATGTGGTTTGGCGCGGGTGCGATCCTCGCCCGCCACTTCGCGCGCGAGGAGATGACGGTCCTGCCCCATCCGGGCGCCTTCAGCCTCGCCGCAGCGCGGCTCGGCTGGGCCATCGCCGAGTGCGCGACGATCACTCTGCATGCCCGTCCGATCGACACGCTGCGCCTCCACCTTGCCGAGGGTTGCCGCGTCTTGATCCTTTCGGAAAATGGCGGAACACCGCAGGCGGTGGCTCAGCTGCTCGCGGAGACCGGTTGGGGGCCGACCCGGCTGACCGTGCTGGAGCATCTCGGCGGCGAAGCCGAAAACATCATCAGCTCCAAAGCGCAAGATTGGGGCGACCGCGAGACCGCGGATCTCAACACCATCGCGCTCGAGTGCCGCGCCGCGCCGGGGACACGGGGATTGCCGCACCTCGCCGGCCTGCCCGACGAAGCGTTCGAGCATGACGGCCAGCTCACCAAGCGGGAAGTGCGCGCCATCACCCTGGCGGCGCTGGCGCCGCTTGCCGGCGAGACTTTGTGGGATATCGGCGCCGGCTGCGGCTCGGTGGCGATCGAATGGCTGCGCGCAGGGGAACATTTGTCGGCGGTCGCGATCGAGTGCGACGCGGCCCGCGTCGCGATGATCGCGCGCAACGCCGCCGCGCTCGGCGTGCCGAATTTGCAGATCGTCGCAGGCGACGCACCACAAGCGCTCGCAGGCCTCGCCGCGCCCAACGCGATCTTTGTCGGCGGCGGTCTAGCCAAGCCCGATCTGCTTCCGGCCCTGTGGCAGGCGCTGCGCCCTGGGGGGCGACTTGTCGCCAATGTCATCAGCATCGAGGGGGAGCGCGCCGTGCTCGACGCGCAGGCGCACCATGGCGGCAACCTGGCTCGGCTCAGCGTCAGCCGAGCCGAGCCATTGGGCCGCCGGCAAGCCTGGCGGCCGCTTATGTCGGTTACCCAATGGACGGCGCTCAAACCGGGCTAGCAAAGAGCGCGGGATGGACGGCCCGTATTCAATCGACTATTCGTCAACGCGCAATCGCGAATGCGGGGAGAGCGCTCCCCGGTTGCGCCAAGAACGTTGCGCCAACCGTGCGCCAAATCACGAGAAGGTGCCGTTCGGCCTTGAAACCCCACCGTTCCCCGTCGGTCGACGGCTGACATGGCGCGGATCGCACCCTTTCTCGTCGGCTGGCGCCCCTATGCGCTCCTCGCCGTGCTCTGCCTGGCGCTTTACCTGCCTGGAATAAGCACGATCCCAGTGCTCGACCGCGACGAGGCCCGGTTCGCCCAGGCAACCCGGCAAATGCTCGAGACCGGCGATTTCCTACACATCCGTTTTCAGGACGAAGCGCGCAATCAGAAGCCGGCTGGCATCTATTGGCTGCAGGCCGCCTCCGTCGGCGCGTTCAGCAGCCCGCAATCGACCGCGATCTGGCCGTATCGTCTGCCGTCGCTGATTGGCGCCACCCTGGCCGTGTTGCTGACCTTCGGGCTGGGGCGAGCGCTCCAAGGCGAGGCGACAGAGGACAGCGCCGCCGCTCCAAAGACCGCGATGATTGCGGCGATATTGCTTGCCGCCTCGTTCGCCACAATGGCAGAGGCGCACGTCGCCAAAACCGACGCGATGCTGCTCGCCGCGATCGTCGCCGGCCAGGGAGCGCTCGGCCTTGCGTACCTGCGCGCGCACCGTGGTGAGCCAGCCGGCGTTGGTATCGCGGCGGCGTTCTGGGCCGCCGAAATCGCGGCGATCCTGCTCAAGGGGCCGGTCGCACCAGCGCTGGCGGTGATGACCGGCGTCACATTGTCGATCGCCGACCGCGACATGGCTTGGTTGCGCACGCTGCGGCCACTCGCTGGATTGGTCGCGACAGCGCTGGTGGTCGCACCCTGGCTCTACGCGATCGAGCGGGCCACCGAGGGCCGATTTCTTGTCGATTCCCTGGGCCACGATTTCCTGGCGAAATTGCTTGCCGGGCAGGAATCGCACGGTGCCCCGCCGTTCTATTACCTGACGCTGGCGATGATAGCTTTCTGGCCGGGGTCGCTCTACCTGGCGCCGACCTTGATCCGAGGCTGGCAGCACCATGAGCAGCCGGTCGTGCGATTCCTGCTGGCCTGGATCGTGCCGGCCTGGGTGGTGATGGAGCTGATCCCGACCAAGCTGCCACATTATGTGCTGCCGCTCTATCCAGCGCTGGCGCTGCTCGCCGCCGGCGCCATCATCGAAGGGGGCGCTCGGGCCGAGTTGGCCTGGGCGCGATGGACGAGAAGGGCCGTGGAGGCGGTGTGGGTCGTTGTCACCGCGATCATCGGCACGGCGCTGGTCGTGCTGCCGATCCGGTTCGGGTCTGGCGTCGATGTCGCCGGGCCGGTTGCCGGCGCCATCCTGGTGGTCTTGATGGCGGTATTGCTATGGCGGCGTCCGGGCCCGGTCGGGAGCGTCGGAACACTCGTGGCATTATCCCTCACGCTGTCGATTGCCATGGGGATTTGGGTTCTCCCAAGCCTCGACCGGCTCTGGCTCAGCCGCGGCGTCGCACACTTGATCGCGGGCGACCCGCCGCCGGCGAGCACTCCGCTCGTCACACTTGGTTACAGCGAGCCGAGCCTGGTCTTTCTGCTCGGAGGCAAGCTGCGAGTCACGATGGTCACCAGCGCGGCGACCGCCTTGACGGGGGGCGGCGAGGCGCTGGTGAGCGGCCGCGAGGACGCACAATTTCTGCAGGGGCTGGCGGCACGTGGGATGAAGGCGACGGCGGTCGGAAGCGTGCGTGGAACCGACTACTCGAACGGACAACGCATGGTACTGACCCTTTACCGGGTGGAGCCCAAGTGAGATGACGCCCGGAGTTCTTTATGGTCTGGGGCTGGGGCCCGGCGATCCCGAGCTGGTGACGCTAAAGGCGTTGCGCGTACTGCGAGCCGTGCCGGTCGTCGCTTATCCGTCGCCTGAAACCGGCGACAGCTTCGCCCGCGGCATCGTCGCCGAGTTTCTGAGCCCAAAGCAGCGCGAAGTGCGGATTGCCTTTCCGATGCGCCCCGGCCCCCTGCCGCACGCGATTTACGATGTCGCCGCGACGACGATCGCCGGCGAACTCGACCGCGGCGACGATGTTGCGTTCCTCTGCCAGGGCGATCCGTTTTTCTACGGCACGTTCGCGGCGGTATTCAGCCGGCTGGCGCCGCGCTACCGGGTCGAGGTGGTGCCCGGCGTATCGTCGCTCACCGCCTGCGCCGCCGCCGCCGGAATGCCGCTCGCTCAGCGTGACGAAACCGTGACCGTGATCCCCGCGACCCTCGCCGAAGATGAGCTTGCCCGCCGCCTCTCCGTCGCCGACGCAGCCGCGGTGATCAAACTGGGCCGTCACGCCGGCAAGCTGCGGCGCGTCCTGATCGAACTCGGCCGGCTCGACGACACCGTTTATGTCGAGCGCGCGACGCAATCGCGGCAACGCGTCGGCCGCTTCGCCGACATCGAGGCGGACAGCATTCCCTATTTCGCGATGGCGTTGGTGCGCGGCGGCAAGCGATGAGGCAAAAGCTGCCGCAAGGCGCCGCCGTCGTCGTGCTGGGCACGAGCGCGGCGGCGATCGGCCGCCGGGTCTGTGATCTATTACCCGATGCGCGGCTGCACGGACCTCGCACAATCGCGGGAGACTGGGACGAAGCCTACGACCGCGCCGTGGCCCATATCGCCGATCTGTTCGCGGCGGGGCGGCCGATCGTCGGCGTTTGCGCGAGCGGCATCCTTATTCGCGCGCTGGCGCCTTATGTCGACGACAAGCGCGCCGAGCCGCCGGTTGTTGCCCTCGCGGAGGATGGTTCGGTCGCGGTTCCGCTGCTCGGTGGGCATCACGGCGCCAACCGGATCGCCCGCGCGCTGGCCGAAGCGCTGGGCGGCGCCGCAGCGATCACCACCGCTGGCGACCTTCGGCTCGGCCTCGCGCTCGACGAGCCGCCATCCGGCTGGCGCGTCGCTAACCCGGAACGGCTCAAACCCATTGCCGCCGCGCTTATCGCCGGCGCGCCCGTCGCGTTGAGCGATGAACTTGGCTGTGGCGGCTGGCTGCGCGAGACGGGCGTGCCCTGGGCCGAAAACGCCGGGCCATCCGTCAGAGTGACCGATCGCCGCGTGACTGCCGACGAGACCGCGCTCGTTTTCCATCCACCGGTGTTGACCCTGGGTATCGGCTGCGAGCGCGGCTGCGATCCCCAGGAGATTGCCGAGCTCGCCAAGCAAAGCCTCGGCGAAGCAGGGCTCGCGGCCGAAGCGGTGAGTGCGGTGGTTTCGGTCGACTTGAAGCTCGCCGAGCCTGGCATTCACGCGCTCGCCGAGCGGCTGGACGTGCCGGCGCGTTTCTTTTCTGGCGAGCGCTTGCTCGACGAAACGCCGCGGCTCACGGAAAAGTCCGAGGCGGCGTTCCGCGCCACCGGCTGCTGGGGCGTCGCCGAGGGTGCAGCTTTGGCGGCGGCGGGTCCAGACGGCTCGCTGATCGTGCCCAAACGCAAGTCGCGGCGCGCGACCTGCGCCGTCGCCCGCGGCGCCGCCCCGATCGACGCCACGACGATCGGACGCCCGCGCGGCCGCCTCGCGATCATCGGCATCGGGCCGGGCGATGTGTCGTGGCGCACGCCCGAGGCGAGCGCATTCATTAGCGGGGCCAGCGACATCGTCGGCTACGGCCTCTACGTCGAACTCCTTGGTCGGGCCGCCTCCGGCAAGAAGGTGCACGCCATCGCCATCGGCGCCGAGGAGGAGCGCGCGCGGCTGGCTCTCGATCTTGCCGCGGCGGGCAAAAACGTCGCGCTCATATCGTCGGGAGATGCCGGCATTTACGGGTTGGCGGCGCTGGTGTTCGAGTTTCTCGACAGGGAGCAACGCCGCGATTGGGCGGCGGTGGAGATCGTCGTGTCGCCGGGGGTGAGCGCGATGCAGGCAGCAGCAGCCCGCGCTGGCGCGCCGCTTGGACATGATTTCTGCGCGATCTCGCTCTCCGATCTGATGACGCCGTGGCCAACGATCCGCGCTCGCCTCGAGGCCGCGGCGGCGGGCGATTTTGTCGTGGCGCTCTACAATCCCCGCTCGCTCCGCCGCTCCTCCCAGCTGGCCGAGGCGGCGAACATCCTTCTCGCGCGTCGCCGGCCGGAAACCCCCACCCTGATCGCGCGCAATCTCGGGCGCGCCGGCGAGAGCTGGCGGGTCGCATCGCTGGACAGCCTCGGCGAAGCCGATATCGACATGCTGACCATCGTCATCGTCGGCAACAGCACCACCCGGGTGATCGACGGCGATCCGCCGCGGCTTTATACGCCACGCGGCTACGGCAAAAAGTGACGGTGCATTTCATCGGCGCCGGACCCGGCGCCGCCGACCTCATCACACTGCGTGGCTTGCGCCTGATCGAGACCTGCCCGGTTTGTCTTTATGCCGGGTCGCTGGTGCCGGCGGAGATCGTCGCCGCCGCCCCATTGGGCGCGCGGGTGATCGATACCGCATCGCTCACCCTCGACGAGATCATCGCCGAGATCGAAGCCGCGCATTACGCCGGACACGACGTCGCCCGGGTACATTCCGGCGATCCTTCGCTCTATGGCGCGATCGCCGAGCAGATGCGCCGGCTGGACCGTCTCGGCATCCCCTATGACGTCACGCCCGGCGTCCCCGCCTTCGCGGCGGCGGCGGCGGCGCTGCGGCGCGAGCTGACGTTGCCCGGCATCGCGCAGACGATCATCCTCACCCGCACGGCCACGCGCGCCTCGGCGATGCCGCCGGGCGAGGAGCTGGGTCGGCTCGCTGCCACCGGCGCGACCCTGGCGATCCACCTGTCGATCACCAACCTGGCCCGGGTGGTGCGCGAGCTTATTCCGCGATACGGCGCCGAATGCCCGGCCGTAGTCGCCTATCGGGTGAGCTGGCCAGACGAATTACTGATCCGCGGCACGCTGGCAACGATCCGCGATCAGGTCAAGGCGGCCGGCATCACGCGGACGGCCCTGATACTGGTGGGGCCCACCCTAGCGGCGGAGGGATGCGACAGCCGGCTTTACGCACCCGATCACCATCACGTCATGCGTCCCCGGCGAGGCGGATAGCGGCTCTAGCGCTTATGCGCTTGGGCATCCTTGAGCAGCACGATCAGCGCCTGCCGATGGCTGTCGAGCGCCCAGCCGAGCGCGTCGCGCCCGGTGTAATCCGACTTGTTGGGGTTGGCGCCGCGGCTCAGCAGCATGCGGACCATCTCGACCTGCCCATCCTTGGCCGCGACCATCAGCGCGGTCATGCCGTCCTTGTTGTCGGCGTCGACCTGCGCGCCAACGTCGATTAGCAGCTTGGCCATCTCGAGGTGGTTGTGGTCGGCGGCATAGATCAGCGGCGTGTTGCCGAGATTGTCGCGAGGGTCGATCCGCGCCCCCGCTTTGATGAGGATCGCGGCGATCTGGAGATTGCCGTTGATCGCCGCGGTATGAAGGCCCGTGCGCTGCGTGTCGTCCTCGGTCTGGTTGGCGTTGTTGCCGCTCGTCAGCAACGCGCGCACCCTGGCGACGTCGTTGGATTCGGCTGCCCGCGCGACATTGTTGTAATAGCCACCGAACGGATTGAGCGATGAGCTCAGGTCGGCCCTTGCCGTCGGCGCGACAGAGATGAGGGTCAACCCCGCCACCGCAAAGGCCATCCCGAGCCGGGCCATCATGAGCTCCTTCTCGCTTCAGGCTGTTCGTCGAGACCGGAGAGCCAGTCGATGGCGCCCTCGACCGTATTGACCGAGAGGCCGCGCTCTGGGGGCGGTCGCCGCACCATGATCACCGGCAGGCTCAATTCCCGCGCCGCGACGAGCTTCGCTTCGGTCGCCGCGCCGCCGCTCGCCTTACAGATCAGCACGTCGATAGCCTTCATCTGCAGCAGGTGCCGCTCGTCAGCCAGCGCGAACGGGCCGCGGCCGAGCACGACCTCGTGAAAACGCAGCGGCAGCGGATGACGCGGCGGATCGATCATCCGCACGACGAAGCGAACGCCAGTCGCCGGCGCGAACGCCTCGACCTCTCCGGCGCCGACTGTCAGGAACGCCCGCCGACCGACCCGACCGACAATCTGCGCCGCGGCCTCGAGGCTCTCGACCTCGATCCAGCGGTCAAGCGGATGGCGCCGCCAGGGCGGCCGCAGCAGCAACAGCCGCGGCACGCCGAACTGATCGCAGGCGAGCCGGGCCGCGCGCGAAATATCGGCGGCGAAAGGGTGGGTCGCGTCGATCAGCCGGTCGATCTCTTGATCGACGAGATATTTGGCCAACCCCTGGGCACCACCGAAACCGCCGATCCTGACCTGGCCGGGAATCGGCCCTGGCCGGCTCGTCCGTCCGGCCAGCGCGGTCGTTACCTCGATGCGGTCGCCGAAGTTGGCGAGCACCGACCGCGCCAACGTCGCGGCCTCGCCGGTACCGCCGAGGATGAGGAGCCGCCTGACGCTCACGCGCCGACCCGCGCGAGAAAATCGCCGCCGCGGTCGACAATCGCGACCTCGATGGCAGTCGCGCCCGACAGAGTCGCGAGCGCCACCGCACGCGCGCGCCGCGCAACACCGTCGGCCAGCGCGCCTCGCCACCAACCCGCCGCATCGAGCACGGCGCCGGCGGTTTCGGCGCCGCGTGCGGCGGCGCGCGTGCCGTCGTCCGCGCCGGCCGAGGCGAGGATTTCGCACAGGAGGTCCGGGTCGACTTGGCTCGTGCTCGAATGCAGATCGAGATGCCCGGCGGCGAGCTTCGCCATCTTGGCGAAGCCACCCGCGAGCGTCAGCCGCGCGACCGGGCACCGCCGAAGATATTTGAGCGTACCGCCGACAAAGTCGCCCATGTCGATCAGCGCGTGGTCGGGCAGCGCGTAGAAGCGCTGTACGGCCCGCTCCGACGTGGCGCCGGTCGCGGCGGCGATATGATCGAACCCGGCGGCGCGGGCAACGTCGATGCCGCGCTGGATCGAGTGAATCCAGGACGCGCAGGAATAGGGCACGACGATCCCGGTGGTGCCCAGGATCGACAGCCCGCCGACGATGCCAAGCCGCGCGTTCATTGTTTTCTCGGCGAGGCGCTCGCCGCCGGGAATCGAGAGAGTTACCGTCACATCTGGCGGCGGCGCGCCATTGGCTTCCGCGAGGTCGGCCAGCATCTCGCGGATCATGGCCCGCGGCGCCGGGTTAATCGCTGGTTCGCCAACGCCTAGCTGCAGCCCCGCTCGGGTCACGGTGCCGACCCCCTTGCCGGCGGCAAAAGCGACGCCCGAGCCGACCGACGCCCAAGTCACCTCGGCGACAATCGTCGCGCCATGCGTGACATCGGGATCATCGCCCGCGTCCTTGACGACGCCGGCCCGGGCGCGCGCGCCATCCAACTCGGCAAGCGCCAGCGGAAAACTGGGTTGCTGGCCACGCGGCAGGCGGATGGTCACCGGGTCGGGGAAGTCACCGGTCAGGAGCGCGGCGAAGGCGGCCCGCGCCGCCGCCGCGGCGCAAGCACCGGTGGTCCATCCGCGGCGCAGCGTAGTGGCTTCCTGCCGTGCCATAGAATGATCTTAGCAAAACCCACACGGCTGGCTACCTTCCGACAATGATCAACATGCAACGGCTGCGCCTCCCCGAGATGGCGCGAGGTAGCGTCTGGCTGGTCGGCGCCGGGCCGGGCGACCCGGGCCTCCTTTCGGTGCTCGCCCTTCATGCGCTGAGAGAGGCCGATGTCATCGTGTACGACGCGCTGGTCGATCCATGCATCCTGGAACTGGCCAAGCCCAGCGCGGCGCTCGAGGATGCGGGCAAACGCGGCGGACGACCGTCGCCCCGCCAGCCGGATATCTCCGCTCGACTCATCGCTCTGGCTCGCGAGGGAAAGCGGGTGCTGCGGCTCAAGGGCGGCGACCCATGCGTGTTCGGCCGCGGCGGCGAGGAAGCGCTGGCGCTGGCCGCTTCCGGCATCCCGTTCCGCATCGTGCCCGGGATCACCGCGGCGATCGGCGGGCTCGCTTATGCCGGCATCCCGCTGACGCATCGCGGCATCAACTCGGCGGTAACGCTCATCACCGGGCACAACAGCGACGGAGCAGTTCCCGGCGAGGAACACAGCGCGCCCGATTGGACGGCGATCGCCAAGGGTTCGCCGGTCATCGTGCTCTACATGGCCCTCACCCATCTCGGCGACATCGCCGAGCGCCTGATCGCCGCCGGCCGGCCGGCGGCCGAAGGGGTCGCGATCGTCAGCAAGGCGACCACGCCGGCGCAGCGCGTTGTCATCACTACGCTGGACCGAGCCGCTTCCGTCGCCGCGACGGTGGAGAGTCCAGCAATCATCGCCATCGGCGAGGTGGCGCGGCTGCATCAAACGCTCGCCTGGTTCGACCCGTGAGCGGTAGGGGGCTTATCCTCGCCGCACCGAAATCGGGCAGCGGCAAGACGCTGATCACCGCGGGGCTGCTGCGATACCTTAGGAGTCGCGGAATCAAGGTCGCGGCTGCCAAGGCCGGTCCCGACTACATCGACCCGACATTCCATGCACTGGCGACCGGCTCGGCCGGCTTCAATCTGGACCCCTGGGCAATGCGCCCTACGACGCTGATCGGCCTCGTGGCAGAGCTGGAGACGTCTGCCGAGATCGTGTTGTGCGAAGGGGTGATGGGTTTGTTCGACGGCGCCGGGCCGCATGGCGAAGCCGGCTCGACCGCCGAGCTGGCGCGCCTTACCGGCTGGCCGGTTGTGTTCGTCGTGGACTGCAGCGGGCAGGGCGCCTCGGTCGCCGCCCTTGTCGCCGGTTTCGCCGGTCACGATCCCGAGGTGCCGCTCGCCGGTGTGATCCTCAACCGGGTCGCCAGCGAACGGCACCGCGCGCTGCTGACCGAGGCAATCGCGCGGCATCTGCCGTGCCTGCCGGTCCTCGGCGCGATGCTGCAGGACAAAGCGCTAACCATCGCCTCGCGCCATCTCGGCCTCATCCCCGCAGTGGAAGACGGCGAGACGATCGAGACTTTGATCGCACATGCCGCGGCGCAAATCGCCAAATTCGACTTCGACCGGCTACTCGCGCTGGCCCGTCCTTCGCGCGGCGGCGCGACAGGCGACGCTCCCGGCCTGCCGCCGATCGGACAACACATCGCCGTCGCCAGGGACGATGCATTCCTATTCGCCTATGAGGCCACCTTGTCGGGTTGGCGACGGCAAGGCGCCAAAATCTCGTTCTTTTCGCCGCTCGGCGATGAGGCGCCCTGCGTCGACGCGGATGCGATCTATCTCCCGGGGGGCTATCCCGAACTGCATGCCGGCCGGCTGGCCTCGACGTCGCGCTTTCTCGGCGCGCTGCGCGAAGCCGCCGCCACGGGCAAGACTCTCTATGGCGAGTGCGGGGGCTACATGATGCTGGGTGAAGCGCTGATCGACGGGACCGGCGCGGCGCATCGCATGGCCGGCCTATTGCCGCTGGTAACGAGTTTCGCCGAGCCGAAGCGGCACCTCGGCTACCGCCAAGCGACCTTGCTCGATCCAGGGCCGCTCGGGGCGGCCGGCGCTCGGTTCCGCGGCCACGAATTCCACTACGCCAGCGTCGTCGAGGAGGGCGACGCCGACCCGCTCTTCGCGATCTCAGACGCGAGCGGCAACGATCTCGGGCATGCCGGACTGCGGCGTGGCCCAGTCGCCGGGTCGTTCATCCACCTGATCGACCGCGAGGGCGGTTAGAGCCGCTTGCCGGTCTCCGCGTCGAACAGATGAACGTGCTCCGGGCGCACGGCAAAGCGGAGGGTCTCGCCGAGCGGCGGGTTGATCGTGCCCGGGGTGCGCGCGGTCACCACGATGCCTCCTTGGTCCGTTGGGCCGCCGAGCTTGCCGTGGACGATCGTGTCGGCGCCGAGCCGTTCCAGCAAATCGACGGTCAGCGGCAGCTGCCCGTCCAGCGCCAACTCCAAGTGCTCGGGCCGCAGCCCGACCAACACGGCGCGGCCGGCACTGTCACGGTGCGCCGCCGGCAGGGTGCAATTGCCAATGACGGCCCCGGTATCGTCGAGCCGGCCCTGGATGAGGTTCATGGCCGGCGAGCCGATAAAACCGGCGACGAAGGCGGTCGCCGGACGCTCGTAGAGCTCGAGCGGGGGGCCGATCTGGTCGGCATTGCCGGCATTCATCACGATGAGCCGATCGGCCAGGGTCATCGCCTCGACCTGGTCGTGGGTCACGTAGAGCGAGGTGGTGCCCAATTCCTGCTGCAGGCGCTTGATCTCGACCCGCATCTGCACCCGCAGCTTGGCGTCGAGATTGGACAGCGGCTCGTCGAACAGAAACACCTTCGGATCGCGGACGATAGCGCGGCCCATTGCGACGCGCTGACGCTGACCACCGGAAAGCTGCCGCGGTTTGCGCTCGAGAAGCCCGTCGAGCTGGAGGATGCGGGCGGCGCGATCGACCCGGCGTCCGATCTCCTCGCGCGCCATGCCCCGCATCCGCAGGCCATAGGCCATGTTGTCGAAGCAGGTCATGTGCGGATAGAGCGCGTAGTTCTGAAACACCATCGCGATGTCGCGGTCCTTCGGCTCGACCGCATTGACCACCTTCCCATCGATCGCCACCGTACCGGAGGTGACGTCTTCGAGCCCGGCGACCATGCGCAATAGGGTCGACTTCCCGCAACCCGACGGCCCGACCACAACCACCAGTTCGGCATCGGCGACGGCGCAGCTGACGCCGTGGACGACCTCGCGGTCGCCGTAGGACTTCTTGACATTGTCGAGTGTCAGCGTGGCCATCTACCGTCCCTACGGGTCGTAGCGGAAATGCCGCTCGCCGACGCGAGTTTCGGTTTCGCGAAAGCCGAACCTTAGCAGCCTCTCCACCAGCCCGGTGCGATTGGAGTCGCGAAGGCTGGCCGTGATCGGCACATTGCGCTCCACTACCTTGCCAATGAGCTCGTCGAGCATCTCGCCAAGGGCATAGCGCAAGTTGAGGAGCTCGTTTTCGCCCCAATGCCGCCCGACCTCGGCGCTGTCGACCAGGGCGACGCCGGTAACGGCCTCACCGTCCACCGCAACCCACGACTGGCCAAACGCCAAAATCTTGCGTATCGCGGCGTAGAGCGCCTCTTCCTGCTCCAACGTCTCGATCGTCAGCGGGATTTCACCGGCGAGCTTCAGCAGCAGCGCGTGAATGTCGGCGGCATCGGCGACGACAGCGGGACGAACGGGCGAGGCGCTCATTTCTCGCTCTCGACCAGGCCCTTGACGAACCAGCGCTGCATCAACACCACGACCAAGACCGGCGGGACGATCGCCAGCATCGCGGTCGCCATGACGATCTGCCATTCGGTCTGCGTGTCGCCATTGCCGATCATCTGCCGGATGCCGATGACGATCGTCGTCATCGACGGCGTGTCTGTCACCAGCAGCGGCCACAGATATTGGTTCCAGCCGTAAATAAAGAGGATCACGAATAGCGCGGCGATATTGGTCGCCGACAGCGGAATCACCGTGTCGAAAAAGAAACGCACCGGACCGGCGCCATCGATCTTGGCCGCTTCGACCAGCTCGTCGGGAATGGTCAGGAAGAACTGGCGGAACAGCAGAGTCGCGGTCGCCGATGCGATGAGCGGCAGGCTCAGCCCGACATAGCGGTCGACGATTCCCATGTGAGCGGCGACGTCATAGGTCGGGGTAATGCGCACCTCGACTGGCAGCATCAGGGTCACGAAGATCGCCCAGAAGCATAATTTGCGCAGCGGAAAGCGGAAGAACACCACGGCATAGGCCGAGGGCAACGAAATCGCGATCTTCCCGGCGGCGATGGTCAGGGCCATGACGAGGCTGTTGATCATCATCCGCCCAACCGAAACGCCGCTGGTCTTGACGGTGCCGGCGGTCACCGCACCCACCAGGTTTTCGACCAGGCGGCGGCCCGGCAGCAGCGGCATCGGCGCCTGCAGGATCGCCGACAGATCGAGGCTCGCCGCGACGATCATCACGTAGACCGGGAACAGCACGATCGCCAGCCCCGCGATCAGGATCGCGTGCGGTACCCAGGCGCGGGATCGAGCGGTCACCATCATGGCGCTTCGCCAATTGCGGCGGCACATCCGTGCCGCCTCCGGCACCAGCCCACTCCCCCGCCCGGCCGCCCGATTAGCACACTCTCATTGGGCGGCCGGGCGGGGAGCGGGCCGGAACCGCATTCGCGGAGGCGAACCTACGCATAATGCACCCGCCGCTCGATGAAGCGGAACTGGATCGCGGTCAGCGCGATGACGATGACCATGAGGACCACCGACTGCGCCGACGAGCTTCCATAATCGTGCCCGACAAACCCGTCATAGTAGACCTTGTAGACGAGGATTTCGGTCGCCTTGTCGGGGCCGCCCTGGGTGACGCGCTCGATGATCCCGAACGTGTCGAAAAAGGCGTAGACGATGTTGACGACGATCAGGAAAAAGCTGGTCGGTGCCAACAGTGGAAAGACGATGGTCCAGAACCGCCGCCGCGGGGTGGCGCCGTCGATCGCCGACGCCTCCAGCAGCGAGGCGGGGATTGCCTGCAACCCGGCGAGGAAGAACAGGAAATTATAGCTGATCTGCTTCCATGCCGCGGCGAGGATCACCAGCAGCATCGCCTGCTTGCCATTGAGGAGATAATTCCAGTCGACGCCGATGCGGTGGAGCCCGGCCGCGACAACGCCGATGCTGGGATTGAACAGAAACATCCACAGCACGCCGGCGATCGCCGGCGCGATCGCGTAAGGCAAGAGCAGCACAGTCTTATAGAAACCCGCGCCTTTCACCACCCGGTCGGCCATGACCGCCAGCAGCAGCCCCGGGACCAACGCCAGGATCGCGACCGCGACGCTGAAGAACGCGGTCACTGCAAAAGCTGAAATGTAGTTGGGGTCGGCGAAAATCGCGGCGAAATTCTCCGCGCCAACAAACCGCGTGGAGAGACCGAACGCGTCGCTGCCTTGCAGCGACTGGACCATGGCCTGACCCGCTGGCCAGAAGAAGAAGATCGCCGTCACCGCCAGTTGCGGCAATAACAAGATCACCGGCAACAACCAACCCGAAAAGACGACGCGGCGGTCCATCGGAAGAGAAGAGCGCTAGAAATACCCTCCCCCGGGCTTGACCCGGGGGCCCACGTCATTAGCGGCAGGCGACGCCCTCGAAGACGTGGATGGCCGGATCGAGTCCGGCCAAGGGGAGGATTTGGCTTGCGTCGGCACCGCGCGCGCTTACTGCACGTTCTTCTGGAACTGGCGCAGGATCGCGTTACCGCGACTGACCGCGTCATCCATCGCCGCCTTGGCGGTCGTCTTACCCGAGAACGCGGCCTCCAAATCCTCGGCGATGACATCGCGGATCTGCACCATGTTGCCGAAGCGCAACCCGCGCGAATTTTCGGTCGGCGGCTTGCCGGTCATCTGCAGTATGGCGACTTCGGTGCCCGGGTTCTTGTCATAGAAGCCCGACGCCTTGGTGGCGTCGTAAGCCGCCTTGGTGATCGGTAGATAGCCGGTGTCCTGGTGCCATTTCTCCTGGACCGGCACCGACGACAGGTAGGTGAAGAACTTGGCGATGCCCTTGTACTGATCGGGCTTCTTGCCGCCCATTACCCACAGGCTGGCGCCGCCGATGATCGAGTTCTGCGGCGCGCCCTTAACATCGGGGTAGTAGGGGAGCTCGGTGACGCCGAACGGAAACTTCACCCCGGCCTTGATCGCGCCGTAACTCGCCGACGAGTCCTGCAGCATACCGCAATCGCCGGAGATAAACTTGGCGGTCGGCTCGGTGGTGCGGCCGGCGTAGTCGAAGCTCTTGTCCTTCTGCGCGTCGGCGAGGTTGCCAATGTGGCGAACCACGGTGGGATTGTTGATTTCGAGCTCGGTATCGAACCCGCCGAGCCCGTTCGCCTTGGTGCCGATCGGGACGTTATGCCAGGCGCTAAAATTCTCCACCTGCACCCAGCTCACCCAAGCCGAAGTGAGGCCGCAGGCGACACCGGCGGCGCGCAGCTTCTTGGCCGCGTCGAAAGTTTCCGGCCAGGTCTTGGGCGGCTTGTCAGGGTCGAGTCCGGCCTTTTTGAACGCGTCCTTGTTCCAATAAACGACCGGGGTCGAGCTGTTGAACGGGAAGGACAGCATCTTGCCGTCCGGAGTGCTGTAATAGGCGGTCACCGCCGGCAAGTAGGCAGCGGGGTCAAATTTCTCGCCGGCATCGGCCATCAGCTGGTAGACCGGCTTGATCGCCCCCTTGGCCGCCATCATCGTCGCGGTGCCGACCTCGAACACCTGGACGATGTCGGGCGGGTTGCCGGCGCGGTAGGCCGCGATCGCCGCGGTCATCGTCTCGGCATAGGAACCCTTGAACACCGGGGTGACCTTGTAGTCGCTCTGCATCGCATTGAAGTCGGCGGCGATCTTGTTGATTCGGTCGCCGTTGACCGAGGTCATCGCGTGCCACCACTGCAGCTCAATCGGATCCGCGTAGGCGCCGCGGAGACCGCCGCCCAACATCGTCATGACGACGACAAGCGCAAGTGCGAGTTTTTTCATAAAATCCATCCCCCCTGTGCCGCCCGGCTTATCTGACGAGCGCAGCTTGCCAAATCGTGACACAGGCCGAAAGCTTTTGTGACAATGCATGGATATGACAGCCTCGAAGAGCAGCTCGGCGCACTGGAAATCGGCGTGCCGGTGACCATCCGCGTCAGCCCCAGGGCGCAGCGTCTGTCGCTGCGCGTCGACGCGGCAAAGCGCGCTGTCGAACTGGTGCTGCCGCGGCGCTTTGCGGCGGAGACAGCGCTGCGCTTTGTCGCCGCGCATCGCGGCTGGATCGCGGCTCGATTCGCGGCGATGCCACCGCCGCGCTCTCTCGGTGAGGGCGCCAGCGTGCCGGTTTTCGGCGTGCCGCATCGCGTACGCCGCGAGCTCGACATCGAGGCGCCGGCAGTGCGCGTCGCCGATGGCGAGATTCGCGTGCGCGGCGATCCCATCCACCTGCCGCGCCGGGTGCGCGACCATCTGACCGCGCTCGCGAAACGCGATTTTGCCGCCCGCGCTCGCGCGACCGCCGCGCGCATCGGCAAAAGCGTGACACGCGTCGGGGTGCGCGATCCAAAAAGCCGCTGGGGAAGCTGTTCATCGAGCGGCGCCCTGTCATTCAGCTGGCGTTTGGTGTTCGCGCCGGAAGCGGTGATCGACTACGTCGTCGCGCACGAGGTCGCGCATCTGGTCGAGATGAACCACGGCCCGCGCTTCTGGCGTCTGGTCGCGACCCTGGTTCCCGAGATCGACAAGCCGCGCGCCTGGCTCAGGCGGCATCGGCTGGAATTGCTGGCCTACGGCTAGGGCTCTCACCGCGCGCCGCGCGTTCAGCGCTTTTTAAGGAAGTATCGATCACGCTGGCCCCAGGCAAGGGAGCGCGGCATGGCCATTCGGCCAATCTGCCCGAGCGCGCAGCAATGCGCGAACCGGGACGCCCGGACGACGGTGCTGGAAAGCGAACTGAACCGGCTCAGGGAGCTCGATGGAATTCGCGAGGATTTCGCCAATTACCTCAAGGGCGAGATCGAGTTGCTCCAAGCCGAGCTTCGCGCGGTGAGCGAGACCGACGGCTTCGACCGCTTCCGCCAGGTGAAGATCGCGATCAGCAAGGCGTTGCATCCGAACAACTTCGCTGGCGACCCGACTGCGCAAAAGATCCGCGGCGACATCTTCAAGGAGATCTGGCCGCAGATCGAGCGCATCGAGCGAGGGTGAGGCTCGGCCTTAAGAAGCCAGCCGCGGGCGGCGCATGATCCAGACGAGGATCAAGAGGCTCGGCAGGCAAAACAGCGTGCTGACGACAAAGAACGGGACCCACCCCAGCTGCTGTGCGAGGTAGCCGCCCGAGGCGGCGAGGATGTTGAGCCCGACGGACGCCAAGGACGACAACAGCGCGTATTGCGTCGCGGTGAAGTCGCGGCTGCACAGCCCAGAGAGATACGCGACGAAGGCCGATGAAGCCATGCCGCCGGTCAGATTTTCGGCGCCGATGGTCAGCGCCAGCATGCCGACATCGTGCCCGGCCCAGACCTGCACCGCGTAGAGCAGGTTCGAACTCGCCTGCAGCCCGCCGCAGACCAGCAACGATGCAAAGACACCGATACGCGCCACCAGCACGCCACCGGCCGCGACCCCGGCGAGAGTGGCGACGACCCCGTAGATTTTGGCGACGGTGGCAACCTCGACCTTGGTGAAGCCGAGCTGGACGTATAGCGGGTTCGCCATCGAGCCGGCGAGCGCGTCGCCGAATTTGTAGAGCACGACAAAGACGATGATGACGACGACCTGCGTCGCGCCGGTCCTGCGGAACAGATCGACGAAGGGCGCGACGACGGCGCGCTCGAGCCACACCGCGAGCCGTTCCATTGCGGTGGCCCCCGGCAGCCGCTCTGGCGGCGCGATCCCGCCCGGCTCGGGGGTGAACCACACCGTCACCATGCCGACCAGCATCAGCGACGCCATCAGGGCGTAGGCGAAACGCCAGCCGCCGAAGCTCGCCGCATAAAGCGCGCCGGCACCCGAGGCCAGCATGCCGAACCGATAGCCCCATTGCGTCGCGGCGGCGCCGGCGCCTTGCTCCTCGGCCGTCAGCAGCTCGATGCGGTAGGCGTCGATGACGATGTCCTGGCTCGCCGACAGGAAGGCGACGACCACCGCCGCCAAAGCGGTCGTCGCAGGGTCGGTTTTCGGGTCGGTCATACCCAGTGCGAGCATAGCGGCGCCGAGCAGGAACTGGATCGTCAGCGCCCAGCTCCGCCGCCGGCCCAGCCGCCGCGTCAGAACCGGGATCGGCAACCGGTCGATCAGCGGCGACCAGAGGAATTTGAGGCTGTAGGAGGCGCGTACCAGGCCGAAGAGGCCGATCGCGGTCAGCGACACCCCCAGTTCGGCGAGCCAGTACGAGAGAGTGCCAAACGTCAGGGCGAGCGGCAAACCGCTCGAAAAACCCATCAATAGGACGGCGACGAGACGAGGCTGGCGATAGACCGCGAGCGCACCTGCCCAGCCGCGGCTGGAATGGCGCGGCTGGTCCGCGGCGCCGCTGTCGATCCTAGCCGTCGTGTTATTTCTATTTTGGATTTTTTGCCTTGTCTTCGTTGCCAATGACGTCGGCGACGACCTGCATTTTGATGATCTTGTCGGGATTGACGACCATGCCGTTATTGGCCTTGTCGCCCTTCTTGATCTTGTCGACGAACTCCATTCCCGACTCGACATGGCCGAAGATCGTGTACTTGCCGTCGAGCTGCGGCGCGGCGGCGTATGTGATGAAGAACTGGCTGTCGGCGCTGTCGGGGTCGGAGGTGCGGGCCATCGCGACGATGCCGCGCACGAAGGGCTCGGAGGAGAACTCGGCCTTCAACGGATGCCCGGAGCCGCCGGTACCGGTACCGGTGGGGTCGCCGGTCTGCGCCATGAAGCCGTCGATGACGCGGTGAAAGACAACGCCGTTGTAGAACCCTGCGCGCACCAGCTTCTTGATCTGCGCGCAGGTTTTCGGCGCAACATCCGGCTGGAGCGCAATCACGACGCGGCCGAACGCCAGGTCCAGGTAGAGCGCGTTCTCGGGGTCGAGCGCCAGCGCCGGGTTGACGCCCAAAACCAACACGGCGACGACCAGGAAGAACCGCCTCAGGACGCTCATCGCGCTAAGCCGCCGCGTCGGCGGCGACCTGCATCTTGACGATCTTGTCGGGATCGGAGACCGAGCCGTTGCGCGCCGAATCGCCCTTCTTGATCGCGTCGACATGCTCCATGCCAGAGACAACCTTGCCCCACACCGTGTATTGCCGGTCGAGAAAATTGGCGTCGGCGAAGCAGATGAAGAACTGGCTGTCGGCGCTGTTCGGGTCTTGGGAGCGCGCCATCGACAGCACGCCGCGCACATGCGGCTCCGCCGAGAATTCGGCTTGAAGCTTGGTGCCCGAGCCGCCCATGCCGGTTCCGGTTGGATCGCCGGTCTGCGCCATGAACCCCTCGATCACCCGGTGAAAGACGATCCCGTCGTAAAAGCCGCGGCGGACGAGAGCCTTGATGTGGGCGCAATGCCCCGGCGCGAGGTCGGGGCGCATTTCGATCACCACGCGGCCGGCGGGCACGTCGAGATAGATCGTGTCTTCCAATTCGGCTGCCATTGAAATCCCTTTCGCTTATGCCACCGCGCGGCGGCGGTCGTACCAGCCGCCCTTGCGGAAGCGGTCGAGATAGAGCGGCAGGATCGCCTCAACCGCGGTCGGCTCGATGCCGAGCGTCTGCAGCGTCAGCGCGCCCGACGAAACGACGTTGTCGCGCTTCAGCATCTCGACCTGGTCGACGGTCAGCGGCGGGTTGGGCAGGACCGCCATCAGCCGCGCCTGCAACGCGGCCAGACCGAACGGCAGATCGATGAACCAGCGTTTGCGCTTGGTCTCGGTGAGCATCACCTCCATCAGCTGGCGGAAAGTATAGATTTTCGGTCCGCCGAGTTCGTAGGTGCGGCCGGCTGCGGCGGGATCGTCGAGGGCGCGGATCACCGCGTCGGCGACATCGCCGACATAGACCGGCTGAAACCGCGTCTCGCCGCCGCCGATCAGCGGCACGAATGGCGACAGGCGCGCCATCGCGGCAAAGTGGTTGAAGAAATCGTCCTCGGGCCCGAACACGATCGAGGGGCGCAGGATGGTCGCTGTCGGGAAGGCGTCGCGCACCGCCTGCTCGCCCGCCGCCTTCGAACGCGCATAGGCGGAGGTGGAGCGCGGGTCGGCGCCGATCGCCGAGATGTGGATCAGGCGCGCGACACCGGCCTCGCGCGCCAGCCGCGCCAGCCGCGCCGGCGCGGTGTGGTGGACGAGGTCGAATGTCTGCGCACCGTGCTCGCGCAGAATGCCGACGCAGTTGATCAGCGCGTCCTTGCCGGCGAGAAACTCCGGCAGCACCGCCTCGCTGTCGATGGCGATGTTGACGAGGCCGACCTGGCCGACCTCGCCCTTCAGCCGCAGGAACTTGGCGTCCGCCGCGTGGCGGCAGCCGACGGCCAGCACCTCGCCGCGCTCGGCCAGGCGCTTGACGACATAGCGGCCGATGAACCCCGACCCGCCGAGAACCGCAATCTGGTGCGTTTTCATCGCCGCGCGGCTTAGCACGAAATTGGCCGCGGTTGGAGCCTGGAATCCGACTGCCGCGGAGCTGGCCCCCCACCCCAACCCTCCCCCGCCGGCGGGGGAGGGAGACCCACAGCGCCGGCTGCGCGTGGGTCCGCGCTAAATCTGCTCGATCTCGCTGAGGTCGAACTTGCTGCCGGGCGGGTTCTCGCCGATGCGAATCGTGGTGTCGCTGAGAAAATGGTACGGCGGCACCGGCAAGTTGTAGGGCGCCGGCACGTTGGCGAAGACCCGGCCGGACAGGTCGTATTTCGAGCCGTGGCAAGGGCAGAAGAACCCGGCCGGCGCGCGCTCCCCTCCCATCACCGAGGCCCCAGCGGGTTCCATCCGCGGCACGCAACCGAGATGGGTGCAAATACCCACCAGCACGAGAAACTCGGGCTTGACCGAACGGTGCCAGTTCTTTGTGTATTCGGGCTGCTGCAGCTGCGCCGAGTTCGGATCGCGCAGCAGGCTTGTATCCTGCGCCGATTGCAGCGTCTTCAGCTCGTCCGGCGTGCGGCGCACGATAAAGATCGGCCGGGCGCGCCACAACACGATGATCTGCTGCCCCGGCTTGACCGGGGACAGATCGACCTCGATCGGCGCGCCGGCGGCGATGGTGTCGGCCGCCGGTTCGAGCGAATCGATGAATGGCCACAGTGCCGACGCCACCCCGACCGCGCCGAGCGCCCCCGTCATGAGCAGCAGAAAATCGCGGCGCGGAACCTCATGCCCGGTCGCGTCGTGTGCCAGCGTCCGATCGGTCATTCGCCTCGCCCGCCCACAGCCGGTACCGTCGGCCTAGTGAACGCTACAGCGGTCGTGAACGCACCGGCCGAAGAGACGCGCGGCTATTTATCGCAAGCGGCTTCGTAACTGTTGCGGCAAGCGCCGACTGGAGAAAACCGCCCGGCGCGGCTGCCGAATTCGGGCAGGGCGGGGCTTGTGCTCCCGCTTCGGCCCGGCGCGAGAAGACACGCTCAGCGGCCAGCAACGGCGCGTCCGCCCGGCGCCAGCCTTACACCGAAAAATACTTCGCCTGCGGGTGGTGGACGACGATGGCCGAGGTCGATTGCTCGGGGTCGAGCTGGTCCTCGTCGGTGAGGGCGATGCCGATTTCGCCGGCCTTCAGTAGTGTGAGGAGCTGGGCCTGGTCGGCGAGGTTGGGGCAGGCCGGGTAGCCGAACGAATAGCGGCTGCCGCGATAACCTTGCGCCAGCATCTCGTCGTGGTCGCGCGCCTCCTCGCTGGCGAAGCCCAGTTCGCCGCGGATGCGCTTGTGGACGTATTCCGCGAAGGCCTCGGCCATCTCGACCGAGAGACCGTGCAGATAGAGGTAATCCTGGTAGCGGTCGGCGGCGAACCACTCGCGAGCCGCCTCCGACGCGCGGCGGCCCATGGTCACCACCTGCAAGCCGATCACGTCGCGCTCGGGATTGTCGATGTCGCGGAAGAAATCGGCGATGCAGAGGCCGTCGCGCTTGTTCTGGCGCGGGAAGTCAAAGCGCGCGACCTCGCGCCCACGATGCTCCGGATCGAACAGCACGACCTCGTTGCCCTGCGCGGCGCACGGCCAATAGCCGTAGGAGGCTTGCGGCTGCAGGATGTTCTCGCGGATCGCGATGTCCATGATCCGCGACAGCAGCGGGCGCAGCTCGGTGCGCGCCCATTTCTTGTACTCGGCGAGGCTGCGGCCCTCCTTCCGGAAGCCCCACTGGAATTGGTAGAGCATGCGCTCGTTGAGGTAGGACGCGACCGACTTGACCGGCACCCGCTCCAAGACCCGCGGACCCCAGAACGGCGGAGTCGGTACCGGCAAGCCCGCGGTCAGCTCGGCGCGGCGGATGCGGATTTCCTCCAGGTCGATCGGCCGCAGCACCCGCGCATCGGCAGCACGGCCGAGCTTGCGTGAATTGCTCGACGGCCGGGCGGCGTTCTTCTCCTGCACCTCGGCAAGGTAGCGGTCGAAATCATTGCCCTCATTGTCCCGGCTAACAATGCGGTCCATCAGCGCGAGGCCGTCGAACGCGTCGCGGGCATAGGCGACGCGGCCGCAATCGTAAGATTTGACGCAATCCTCCTCGACATAGCGGCGGGTGAGCGCGGCGCCGCCGAGCATCACCGGCACGTCGAGCCCCATGCGGCTCATCTCTTCCAAATTCTCGCGCATGACCACGGTCGACTTGACCAGGAGGCCCGACATGCCGATCGCGTGGGCGCGATGCTCCTTGGCCGCTTCGAGGATCGCGCCGATCGGTTGCTTGATGCCGAGATTGACCACCCGGTAGCCGTTATTGGTAAGGATGATGTCGACCAGATTCTTACCGATGTCGTGGACGTCGCCGCGCACCGTGGCGAGCACCACGGTGCCCTTCTCCTGGCCCTCAACGCGCTCCATGTGCGGCTCGAGGTATTTGACCGCGGTCTTCATGGTTTCGGCCGATTGCAGCACAAAGGGCAGCTGCATCTTGCCGGCGCCAAAGAGATCGCCGACCGTCTTCATTCCGCCGAGCAAATGCTCGTTGATGATGTCGAGCGGCGAGTGCGCCTGCATCGCCAGGTCGAGATCGGCCTCGAGGTCGAGCCGGTCGCCCTCGACGATCCGGTAGGCGAGCCGCTCCTCGAGGTTTTCCGGCCGGCCCTGCTTTTCCGCCTTCTCGACCGTACGGTCTTCGAAGAGGGCGATGAACGCCTGCAGTGGATCATAGCCCCCATCGGGTCCATTGGGCCGGCGGCGGTCGAAGATCAAGTCTTCGGCGATCCGCCACTCCGCTTCCGGGATGCGGTGCTGCGGCAGGATGCGCGAGAAATGAACGATCGCGCCGGTCATGCCGCGCTTCAGCGCATGGTCGAGGAACACCGAGTTCAGCACCTGCCGCGCCGGCGGGTTGAGGCCGAACGAGATGTTCGAGAGGCCGAGGATGATCTGGCACTCGGGCAACTCTTTGGCGATGCGTTCGATGGCGTCGAGGGTGTTGAGGCCGAGCTTTCGGTCGTACTCGTTGCCGGTACAGATCGTAAAGGTCAGCGGATCGAACAGCAGATCCGATGGCGGCAGACCGTGCTTGTTGACCGCGAAGTCATAAAGCCGTTTGGCGACCGCCAGTTTGTGATCGACCTCCTTGGCCATTCCGGTTTCGTCGATGGTCAGCGCGATCACCGCCGCGCCAAACCGGCGTGCCAGTTCCAGGCGCTTGTGGGCAGCCTCCTCGCCGTCCTCGAAATTGATCGAGTTGATGATCGGCTTGCCGCCGTAGAGCTGCATCGCCGCTTCGAGCACCGGGTATTCGGTCGAGTCGACGACCAGCGGCGCGTTGACCGCCCCGCGCATGCGGGTGACCATCTCGGTCATGTCGGCGACCTCGTCGCGCCCGACAAAAGCGGTGCAGAGGTCGAGCGTGTGCGAGCCTTCCTTAACCTGCTCGCGCCCCATCTCGACACAGCCGTCCCAGTCGTGCTGCTCCTGCAGCCGGCGGAAGGCGCGCGAGCCATTGGCGTTGCAGCGTTCGCCGATCGAGAGATAGGCGTTCTCCTGGCGCAGGCTCACCTGGCTGTAGAGCGAGGCGACCGAGGGCGTCCAGACGGGCTTTCTCGCCTTCGGCTTCGGCCGAGGCCGATCACGGCCGATGCGGCGCAGCATCGCGTCGAGCGCAGCGATGTGGCGGGGCTCGGTGCCGCAGCAGCCGCCGATGATGTTGGCGCCGTCCTCGAGCACGAAGCGCTCGAGCCACTGACTCAACTCCTCGGGCGAGAGCGGGTATTGGGTGCGGCCGCTGACCAGCTCGGGCAGTCCCGCGTTGGGCTGCACGGAGATGAGCCTCGGCCAATTCTCGCCGAGAAATTTGACGTGCTCGGCCATCTCGCGCGGCCCGGTGGCGCAGTTGAGCCCGAGCCCGTTTACGTCGAGCGCGTCGACGATCGTCGCCGCGGCGGCGATGTCGGCCCCGACCAGCAAGGTGCCGGTGGTCTCGACGGTGACCTGGACGAAGATCGGGATGTCCTTGCCCGCCGCCGCGCGCGCCCGCTTGGCGCCGTTGACCGCGGCCTTGATCTGCAACGGGTCCTGGCAGGTCTCGATGAGGATCGCGTCGACCCCACCGGCAATGAGGCCGTCGCACTGGATTGTCAGCGCGTCTTCGAGCGGTTGGTAGGCGACATGGCCGAGGCTCGGCAGTCGCGTCCCCGGCCCGAGCGAGCCAAAGACGAAGCGGGTGCGCCCGTCGTGGGCGAACTCGGCGATGGTTTCGCGCGCCAGCTCGGCCGAGAGCTCGTTGAGCGCGAACGCCTTATCTGCGATGCCGAACTCGTTGAGCGTGATCGGCGAGCCGCCAAAGCTGTTGGTCTGGATCGCGTCTGAGCCGGCGGCGAGATACTGGCGGTGGATTTCGCGCACCAAATCGGGCCGGCTCTCGGTCAGGATCTCGGTGCAGTTCTCGTGATTGTGGAAATCACGGACGATGTCGAGATTGCGCGCCTGGGTCTCGGTGCCCATCGCGCCATCGCACAGCAGCACCCGGTCGGCGAGGTAGTCGAGGATGTGGGTCATTGAACTACACCTTAACCGTCCGCGCGGGATCGCGGATCGGGTACTCCTGAAGAACTTGGCCGCATCCGCGAAGCAGGCCTGGTAGGTGGCTCTGATCAATCGTGAATTCGAAGGAGTGCTGTTGGGCCATGAGATTAGGCGTGATGCGCACGATCATTGCGACGTGACCCAAGCTGGCCATCTTCAGCTCGACGGCTAGCTCGGGTTCCATGCAGGAAAGTTCCGCCTTTCCGGAAAGCGTGCGGTGCATCTCAACAGCCTCATCGCGCCAGCGAAGCACCTCAGACAGATGGACACGAGGCCCACTGATCCAGACGTCGGCTCCTTCGGCGCCGCAATGAGCGGTAACGTTCAGCCAATTGCCATCCCAATAATCCTGGGCGTTGGGAAACTGCCTGCCGTGCACCCAAATTTGCAGACCCGCCAGGCTGATATCCGGCGACCCTAATCGTTCGATCTGATCATTCTTTGGAAACATCGTCTCACGCAGCGACCGCTTTCGGGGCGCGGACGCCGAGCATGTGACAGATCGCGACGATCAGGTCGGCGCGGTTGAGCGTGTAGAAATGGAACTCGTTGACCCCGTTCGCCTGCAGGCGGCGGCACTGCTCGGCGGCGAGCGAGGTGGCGACGAGGCGGCAGGTGTCGGGGTCGTCGTCGAGCCCGTCGAAATGTCCGGCCATCCAGTCGGGGATCGAGGCTCCGCAGGTCGCGCTCATGCGGCGAAGCTGCGCGAAATTGGTTACCGGCAGAATACCGGGAACGATCGGCACCGCGATCCCCGCCGCGGCGGCGCGGTCACGGAACCTCAGGAACAGATCGACATCGAAGAAGAACTGTGTGATCGCCCGGTTGGCGCCGGCGTCAAGCTTGCGCTTGAGATTGTCGAGATCGTGTCCGGCGCTGGCCGCCTCCGGGTGGGTCTCGGGATAGGCGGCGACGCTGATCTCGAAATCGGCGACGCGCTTCAGTCCGGCAACAAGGTCGGCGGCGAACGGGTAGCCACCGGGATGCGGCGCGTAGCGCTCGCCGCTTCCCATTCCGCCCGGCGGGTCACCGCGCAGCGCCACGATGTGGCGGATGCCGGCTTCCCAATAGGCGGCGGCGACCGCGTCGATTTCCCCGCGGGTCGCAGCGACGCAGGTCAGATGCGCCGCCGGCTCCAAGTTTGTCTGCTGGCGGATGCGGCGAACCGTCGCGTGGGTGCGCTCGCGTGTCGAACCGCCGGCGCCATAAGTCACCGAGACAAAGCGCGGTTCCAGGGGTTCGACGCGTTTGACGACCTCCCACAGCCGCTCTTCCATCTCGGGCGTTTTCGGCGGGAAGAACTCGAACGAGATGCGCGGCGGCGCGGCGTCAAAATCGCGCACCGGATCGGCCGCAAGCAGACCCCGCGAGTGGGGATATTGACTGGCACTCATCGCTGCAACACCTGCTCGGCGGTGGCGACCGGCGTGGCCTGGTCTTCGCGCGGCGGCGCGCCGCGATAGCAGGCCCAGACCACCACCGTCAGCGGATCGCCCGCGAGATGTACCGGCGCGGCCGGGGTGAGGCCGGCTGCCCGGCACCATTCGGCGACCTCGGAATTGGCGAAACCGAGTCGGCGGTGAGCGTGCTCGGTGCGCAGGAATTCAAGAAGATGCGGCGCGAAATCGACCACCACCAGCACGCCGTTCGGACGTAGTACCCGCGCCGCCTCGGCAATTGCTGAGGCGGGTCTGTCGGCGTAATGCAGCACCTGGTGAATGACGACCGCATCGAACGACGCATCCGGCAGCGGCAGCTGGTACATGTCGCCGAGGCGCACCGTTCCGTTGGTCGAGCCCGCGCGTTCGAGATTGACCCGCGCCACCGCCAGCATCTCGCGCGACATGTCGATGCCGAGGGCTTGGCCAACCCGAGGCCCGAAGATTTCGAGGATTCGTCCGGTCCCGGTACCGATATCGAGCAGATCGCGCGGTTCCACGGCGCCGATGATCTCGATCAGCGCCGCCTCAACCTCGCGCTCGTCGATATAGAGCGAGCGGATGCTGTCCCAGCGCGGCGCGTTCTCGCTGAAATAGGCGGAAGCGCGTTCGGCCCGCTGGCGTTTGATCGACGCGAGGCGCTTGAGGTCGAGCACAATGGTCGGGTCGCGCTCGCCGCAGGCAGCGACCAGATGCCGGGCGAGGCCGCTGGCACTGCCGTCGCCGGCAAGCCGATAGAACACCCAACTTCCCTCGCGGAAGCGGTCAAGCAGGCCTGCTTCGCACATCAACTTAAGGTGGCGCGAAACCCGCGGCTGGCTTTGGCCAAGGATTTGCGCCAGCTCGCTGACGGTCAGCTCGCCACGCGAGCACAAGACCAGGAGTCGCAGTCGAGTCGGCTCCGCGACGGCGCGCAACGCGCCTAGAAGCTCGTCGAGCGAGCCGTCGACCGCGGCGCCGTCTTCAAGGGTATCGGCCATCGCTCAAACATATAAAGATATCTTTATATCGTCAAGAGCCTAGTCAAATATGACGCGGAGCCGCCCCTGAGCGATGGGACCGGTTGGCGGCATCTATTAAATGTGGAAGGCGCTCCATATGGTTAACGATTTATGCGTAGAAATTGAATATAGGCAGTTACGGATCGCTTGCGGCGGATGCTTGTTATTCGTCATTATCGCGGCGCGCCGCTAGCCATTGAACGCGAGGGCCATCGATGTATCGTCGTCAGTTGAAGCTTGCTCTGCCCGGATTCGTGCTTGCCGCCAGCCTGGCCGTGACCGGGCTGATCGGCGCCCGCCCGGCCGCCGCGCAGCAGCCCCCCGCGCCAGTTCCGGCGGCGCAGGCACCGGACGAGGGTACCAACGACCCTTACGAGAACACCAACCGCGCGATCTTTGACTTCAACCAAGGGGTGGACCACGCCGTCCTGGTGCCGGTCGCCAATGCTTATCGCACCGTGCTCCCGCCGGTCGCGCGCAACATGATCCACGATTTCCTGCAGAACCTGAATTCGCCGATCATCTTTGCCAATGACGTGCTGCAGGCGCAGCCGAACCTGGCGGCGGAGACCTTCGGTCGTGCTTTGATCAACACCACGGTCGGGTTTGGCGGCCTATTCGACGCGGCCACCGCCTTCGGCATCCCCTATCACACCAATGATCTCGGCATCACGATGGCAACCTGGGGCATCGCGCCCGGGCCGTATCTGATGCTGCCGGTGCTTGGCCCGTCGAACCCGCGCGATCTGGCCGGCGATATCGGCGACAGCTTTGGCGACCCCAGTAACATCGTCGCCAGCAATCACCACCTGATTTGGGCAAGCTTTGCGCGTGGCCTTACCTCCGGCATCGACGAGCGTTCCCGCAATATCGAGAGCCTCAACGAAATCGAGCGCACCTCGCTGGATTTCTACGCGACGATCCGCTCACTGGCGCGTCAGCGCCGCGCCGCGCAGATCCGCCATCAGAAAGAAGACGTGCCGAACGCGGCGCCCTTCCAGGGCGCAAGCGCGCTGCCGGCTCCGGTACCGGCACCGCGCGTTGCGACTCTGCCCACGCCGCCGGCGCCGCCGATCACCTACAGCGTGGCGCCGCAGCCGAATTCGGTCGGCGATTTGCAGAAATCCTCGATGGGGCGTTAGTCTACCGCAATGACCCGTCGCCGATTTGTTTTCTGCTCGCTGTTCATTGCTGTCGGACTGACCACGGCCGCACCGCGCGGCATGGCGCAGTCCGATGCGGTGGCGTTCATCAACCAGCTTGGCGTCCAGGCGATCCAGGTGCTTGGGCCTAACGTGGCGATGCCGCAGCGCGTGCAGCGCTTCCACCAGTTGTTCGGCTCCGATTTTGATCTGCCCGGTATCGCCCAGTTCACGCTGGGCCGCTATTGGCGGATCGCCACGCCCCAGCAACAGCAGGACTATCTTGGACTGCTGCAGGACTACCTGGCCCAGGCCTATGCCGGCCGGCTTGCACAGTATGCCGGCGAGAAATTCGCTGCCACGGGCGCGCAGCAGCAGGGTGACATAACGGTGGTATCGAGCGAGATCACCCGCAACGACGGCAGCAAAATCGGCGTCCAGTGGCACCTCATCAACAAAGGCGGGTGGAAGATTACCGATGCCTACGTCGCGGGCGTCAGCATGGCGATCACCCAGCGCGACGAGTTCGCCTCGGTCATCCAGCAGGGCGGCGGCCAAGTTCAGTATTTGCTCGACCGCATCCGCCAGAAGGTTCGCAGCTAGCGGCCGTCGCAGGTCGGGCGACGCATTTCGCGCAGCTCAGTTACGCGTCAGCGGTTTGTATTTGATGCGGTGCGGCTGATCCGCCGCGGCGCCGAGCCGGCGCTTGCGGTCCGCTTCGTAATCGGCGTAGTTGCCCTCGAACCAGACCGTCTGGCTGTCGCCCTCGAAGGCAAGGATGTGGGTCGCGACGCGATCCAGGAACCAGCGGTCGTGGGTGATGATCACGGCGCAGCCCGGATAATCGATCAGCCCCTCTTCGAGCGCGCGCAGCGTATCGACGTCAAGATCGTTGGTGGGCTCGTCAAGCAGCAGTAAGTTGGCGCCTTCCTTCAGCATCTTGGCGAGATGGACGCGGTTGCGCTCTCCGCCCGACAGCTGCCCGACCTTTTTCTGCTGGTCGCCGCCGCGGAAATTGAACAGCGCGCAATAGGCGCGGCTGGCGAGTTTGCGGCGGCCGAGATCGATCTCCTCCAGCCCGCCGGAAATCTCCTGCCACACGGTATTGTTGGCGTTAAGTGTATCGCGCGACTGATCGACGTAGCCCAGCTTGACGGTGTCGCCGATGCGGATGGTGCCGGCATCGGGCTTTTCGGCGCCGGTGATCATGCGGAACAGCGTGGTCTTGCCGGCGCCGTTCGGCCCGATGACGCCGACGATGCCGCCGGGCGGCAGACGAAAATCCAATGACTCGATCAGGAGGCGGTCGCCGAAACCCTTACGCACGCCTTTCGCCTCGACGACGAGATCACCGAGCCGCGGTCCGGGTGGCAGGACGATCTGGGCGTTGTCGGGCGCCTTCTCGCGGCTCTGCGCGACCAGCTCCTCATAAGCCGACAGCCGCGCCTTGCTCTTCGCCTGGCGGGCGCGGGGGCTCTGCCGTACCCATTCAAGCTCGCGCTCCAAGGTGCGCTGGCGCGCCTCCTCCTGGCGGCCCTCCTGGGCCAGCCGCGCCTGCTTCTGTTCGAGCCAACCCGAGTAGTTGCCCTCGTAAGGAATGCCGTGACCGCGGTCCAATTCGAGGATCCAGCCAGCGACCTCGTCGAGGAAATAGCGATCGTGAGTGACCGTAACGACGGTACCGGGATAGTCGTTCAGGAAACGCTGCAGCCAGGCCACCAACTCGGCGTCTAGGTGATTGGTCGGCTCGTCGAGGAGCAACAAATCGGGCTTTTGCAGCAGGAGACGGCACAGTGCGACACGGCGGCGCTCGCCGCCCGAGAGGTTGGCGACTGCCGTATCCCCGGGCGGGCAGCGTAGCGCGTCCATCGCGATCTCGATGGTGCGGTCGAGTTCCCAGGCGTCGAGCCGATCGATCTGCTCCTGCAGCTCTCCTTGCTCGGCGATGAGGTCGTTCATCTCCTCGTCGCCGAGTTCCTCGGCGAAGCGGGCGCTGACCGCCTCGAAGCGTTCGACGAGAGCCTTGGTCTCGGCGAGACCCTCGCTGACATTGCCGAACACGTCCTTATCGGGGTGGAGCACCGGCTCCTGCGCCAAGTAGCCGACCGAGGCGCCTTCCGCGACCCAAGCCTCGCCGGTAAAATCCTTCTCGACCCCCGCCATGATCCGCAGCAAGGTCGACTTGCCGGCGCCGTTGAGACCGAGCACGCCGATCTTTGCCCCCGGCAAGAACGACAGCCAGATGTCGCGCAGCACCTCGCGGCCACCGGGATAAGTCTTCCCGAGGCCTTTCATCACATAGATGTATTGGTAGGCGGGCATCGCCCCGAGTTAGGGGCCGGCCCGCAGGCCGTCAAGCTCTTTCGAAGCTGAGCTAACGGCCGATCACGGTGAACGGAAATTGGCCGACGACCGCATTGTTCGCCGTCAAGAAAATCGAATAGTTGCCCTTTCGCAAGCTCACGTTGAACTTGCACCAGGCGATTCCGGGGGCGCTCCACTCCGCGCTGCAGGACGAAAGCACGGCCTTCCCCTGACGCACCTGGAAACGGGCTCCGCCGGGCTTGCCTCCGGGATAAGCCACACGGACCGCCACCAATTCCATCGGCAGCGTGAACACGGTCGCCGGAGAAATCGGATCGCCGTTGGGCGTCATGTCACGCGCGATGATCGGCTCGAGCCCAGTGCCGGCGCCATTGATTGCGGCGGATGTTTTCGGTCCCGGCAGCGGAGAGTATTGGTCCGCGACCGAGATCGCGACTGACGGATCAATCACGGTTCTCCAATACGCGACGGCGCAACCAACCGCCGTGGGAAACAGCGGATAGCGGTCTCTCACGAGGGCCGCTCCGCTCCACTGGCTCGCTGTAGAACCATAGAGCGGGCTAATCGTTAGCAGACCTGAGGCGTCGCGCGAGGCGAGGTCGGCAACCCGCATTTCCAGAGCGCTGCATTCGCCACCGGTATTTTCCAATAGCGGCGGGTAGGCAAAGAAGATCGCGCCGGCCGACACGAGGAAGACGACGAACAGAAAGCGGATCGCGGCCAATACACCCAATCCCGGGACGAACCTTGCGGCGAGTTTGCACGCGGGCACGAAACCTAACGTAATACCGGTAACGCTCAGTTAATCATATGCCTCAATCACTTATGTTGCACCGCAACATCGGCCCTTGACGCCGTGTTAGTAAGCGCTTACTTAGCCCAGCCATGGCGATAGGCCGGCTTGATAGCGACGAGCGCCGCAGGGCGATCGTCGATGCGGCGGTGCCGCTTTTTGCGCGCAACGGTTTTGCCGGCACGACAACGCGCGAACTCGCCGCCGCGGCCGGGGTTTCCGAGGCCTTGCTGTTTCGCCATTTCCCGAGCAAGCAATCGCTCTACCGCGAAATCCTGGCGCGCGCCTGCGAGGGCGACCCGGCGTACGAGAAACTGGCGACGCTGCCGCCATCGACCGCGACCCTTGTCGGTATCGTCCGCTTCATGGTGCGGCGCTTTGTCCTTGGCGCCGAGGCGGAACGGCACGAGATCGACCTGCGGATGCGGCTGATACTGCACAGCATCCTGGAGGACGGCGGCTACGCGCGCGAACTGTTCGCCGCGGTCGCGCCGCATGTCGTGCCGCTGTTCAGCGCCTCACTGAAGGCCGCCGAGACGGCCGGCGATCTGGCGCCCCTGCCGGCGGACGGAGCAAACCGCTTCTGGTTCGCCCATCACGTCGCGGCGATGATGGCCTTTGCCTTCCTGCCGCCCGACGGGGTCATCCCCTACCAAGGCTCGGTCGACCGTCTGGCCGACGACGCCGCGGACTTCATCCTGCGCGGGATCGGCATGAACGAGGCGGCGATCGCCGCTTCCCACGGCGAACCCGCGTTCCCATCGGCTGCGGACTAAAGCGGACGGCAACCATGGATGGCGATATCACTCCCCTTGCGCCGCCGGAGATAGTTCCCGAGCAGGAGCGGCCGCACGCACCACCGAGCCGCGCCAAGCGGCTGCGCTGGTTTATCGGTATCGGGCTGGCGCTGCTCGTGGTGCTCGGTATCCTCTATGGCTTCAACGCGTTTCGCAGCCACGCGATCGCGACCTTTTTCGCCAACAACAGACCGCCGCCGGCGCAGATCAGCGCGGTGACGGCGACCAGCGAAGAGGTGCCGCATTTTGCTGCCGGGATCGGGTCGCTGGCGGCGGTGCACCAGGTCACCATCACCCCGGAGGTCGGTGGCCGCATCACCGAGATCGATTTCGATTCTGGCGCCAAGGTCAAGGCCGGCGACAAGATCGTCCAGATCAACGACGCGCCCGACCTTGGCGACCTCGCCAACTATCAGGCGCAGGCGCGCTGGGCGACGGTATCGCTGCAGCGCGCACAGGCCCTGGCGGCGCGCCAGTTCGGCCCGCGAACCGATGTCGACCAATGGCAGGCTCAGCTCGACGAGGCCAACGCCCAGGTCGAAAAGACCCAGGCAATCATCGCCCAAAAACAAATCAAGGCGCCGTTCGCCGGCCGGCTCGGGGTGCGTCAGGTCGATCTCGGTCAATATGTGAACCCCGGCGCGGCGATCGTCACCCTCACCGACCTGTCGACGCTCTACGTCAACTTCACGTTGCCGACGCAGGTCGCGCCGCAGATCGCCGTCGGACAAAAGGTCGACGTCACTGCCGACGCGTTCCCAGGCAAGAAGTTCACCGCCAGCATCACCTCGATCGAGCCGCAGATTTCCGCGAGCACGCGTACCGTCTCGGTGCAGGCGACGATGCCAAACCCCGACGAGGCGTTGCTACCAGGGATGTTCGTCAACGCCTCGGTGGTGTTGCCGGCGGACGGCCAGCAAGTAGTGCTGCCCGAGACCGCGGTCGACTACACGCTCTACGGCGACAGCGTCTACGTGATCCGCCCCGACGGGACCGACGGCAACGGCAAGCCGGTGCTGAAGGCGTTCCGGACGGCGGTCAAGACCGGGCTGCGCTGGGACAACAAGGTGGCGATCCTCAACGGGCTGAAGCCCGGCGACCAGGTCGTCGCCGCAGGCCAGATCAAGGTCCAAGACGGGATGACGGTCGCCGTGACAGGCAACCCACCGCCCCAACCGCCAGCCAAGCAGACGCCACAATAGGTGCGGTGACGCGATGCGTTTCACCGATCTCTTCATTCGCCGCCCGGTGCTGTCGCTGGTCGTCAGCCTGTTGATCCTGTTGATTGGCGCCCGGGCAATGTACGGGCTCCAGATCCGGCAATACCCGAAGCTGTCGAACACGACGATCACGGTGACGACGGTCTATCCCGGCGCCTCGCCAGACCTCATCGAAGGCTTTATCACCACACCGATCGAGCAGGCGGTCGCCACCGCCGAGGGTATCGACTACCTGACCTCAAATTCGGTCCAGGGCACCAGCACCATCACCGCCTACATCAAGCTGAATTACGATCCGAGCAAAGCGCTGACCGACGTCATCGCCAAGGTCCAGCAGGTCAAATACCTGATGCCGACCGCAGCGCAGGACCCGATCGTCGTAAAGGCGACCGGCCAGACAACCGCGGTCATGTATATCGGGTTCGCCAGCGCAACCCTGCAATCGGCCGCGATCTCCGACTATCTGACCCGGGTCGTGCAGCCGTTGATGGCGACGGTCGACGGCGTCGCCTCGGCCGACATCCTCGGCGGGCAAACCTTCGCCATGCGGCTGTGGCTCGACCCCTATCGCATGGCGGCGCGCAACATCACCGCCGATGATGTGTCGGCGGCGATCCAGGCCAATAATTTCCAGTCGGCGGCAGGCCAGGCAAAAGGCGCCTTCACCGTCACCAATGTCGACGCCCGGACCGGGCTCACCGACGTCGACGAGTTCAAGCGCATGGTCGTCAAATCGACGGGCGGCGCTGTGGTGCGGATGGAGGACATCGCCAACGTCGAGCTCGCCGCGCAGAACTGGAATTCGAGCGTCGCGATGAACGGTCAGCACGCGGTCTTCATCGGCGTGCAGGCGACCCCGGACGGCAACCCGCTGTCGCTGGTCTCCGGCATCCGCAAGCTGCTTCCCGATATCGAACGCACGCTGCCGCCATCGGTCAAGATGCAGGTCGCGTACAATTCGACCAAGTTCATCCAGGCCTCAATCAACGAGGTTCAATGGAGCCTCGGACAGGCGGTCGTCATCGTCGTCGTCGTAATCTTTCTGTTCCTCGGCAATGTGCGCTCGGTGCTGATCCCGGTGGTGACGATCCCGCTCTCGATGATCGGCGGTGGGATCATCATGTCGGCTTTGGGTTTCAGCCTTAACCTGCTGACCCTGTTGGCGATGGTGCTGGCGATCGGCCTTGTCGTCGACGACGCGATCGTCGTCGTCGAGAACATTTATCGCCACATCGAGGCCGGAAAGAGCCCACCTCAAGCAGCGCTGATTGGGGCGCGCGAGATCGCTGGCCCGGTCATCTCGATGACGCTGACGCTGGCCGCGGTTTACGCGCCGATAGGATTTCTCGGCGGCGTGACCGGCATTCTCTTCCGCGAATTCGCCTTCACCCTCGCCGGCGCGGTCATCATATCGGGCATCGTCGCGGTGACGCTGTCGCCGATGATGTGCTCGCTGTTGCTAAAGAAGGGCGCTGCCGAGCGTGGTTTTGCACACCTGCTCGACCGCGGCTTCAACGGCCTGGCCAATTGGTATGGCCGCCGGCTCGAGCGCTCCCTCGACTATCGACCGGTCACGGCGATGTTCGCCGTCGCGATCTTTGTGGCGCTCGGCTTTATGTACACGAACACCAAGAAGGAGTTGGCGCCCGAGGAGGATCAGGGCGTGCTATTCGCGCTGACCAAGGCGCCGCAGTACTCGAACCTCGATTACCAGGACGCCTATGGCGCGCGGCTCGACGCGGCGATGACCTCGTTCCCCGAGGCCGATTTGCGTTTTGTCGTCAACGGCCGCTTCGGACCGAGCCAGGGCATCGCCGGTGTCATCCTCAAACCGTGGGACGAGCGCACCCGCTCCGCCCAGAAGATCAAGCCGTTGCTTCAGGCGAAGCTGAACGGGGTCGAGGGGATGAGCGCCTTTGCCTTCTCGCTGCCGCCGCTGCCTGCCTCGATCGGCGGCCTGCCGGTGCAGATGGTCATCGACTCAACGGGCGATTTCCCCTCGATTTACAACGCGATGGACAAAATCAAGAACGCCGCGCGCAAAAGCGGGATGTTCATCGTCGTCGACAGCGATCTTGCGTTCAACCAGCCGACAATTCGCGTCGATATCGACCGCTCGAAAGCCAACGAGCTCGGCGTCACGATGAAATCGATCGGCGACACCTTGGCGCTGCTCGTCGGCGAGAACTACGTCAACCGTTTCAATCTGGAGGGCCGCTCGTACGAGGTGATCCCGCAAGTGCCGCGCACCGACCGGCTCAACCAGGAGGCGCTGACCCATTATTACGTCAACTCCGCCGCCGGCCAGCCAGTACCGCTGTCGAACCTGGTCACAGTCTCGACCACCACCGCGCCCAATGCCCTCACCCGGTACAATCAGCTCAACTCGGCGACGTTCTCCGCGGTGCCGATGCCCGGCGTGACGATGGGGCAGGCGGTCGATTTCCTCGAGCAACAGGCACGGGGCCTGCCGCATGGCTTCGGCCACGACTATCTGTCCGACTCGCGCCAATACGTGCAGGAAGGCAATCAGCTCGTCGTCACGTTTGTTTTCGCGCTGATCATCATCTTCCTGGTGCTGGCGGCGCAGTTCGAAAGCCTGCGCGACCCATTCGTCATCCTTATCAGCGTGCCGATGTCGATGTTCGGGGCGCTGCTGCCCCTGTTCCTGATCAACGGCAATTTCATGGGAATCGAGATCCTTGGAACGACCATCAACATCTATACCCAGGTCGGTCTCGTCACCCTGATCGGCTTGATCAGCAAACACGGCATCCTGATGGTCGAGTTCGCAAATCAGCTCCAGATAAACGAGGGGCTGGACCGGCGCCGCGCCATCGAGCGCGCCGCGCGCGTCCGCTTGCGTCCGATCTTGATGACGACCGCGGCGATGGTCGTGGGTCTGGTACCGCTGGTCATGGCAACCGGCGCTGGAGCATCGAGCCGCTTCTCGATCGGCATCGTCGTCGTCTGCGGCATGTCGATCGGTACGCTGTTCACGCTCTTCGTGCTGCCCGCGGTCTATACCGTCCTCGCTAAAGACCACGTCGCCGCGGCACATTCGGTGCGGGCACGAGAGCTGGCTCAGATTAGTTAGGCGCGTCGAACCGCATCCCACACCTGGTCACTGACGCCACCCTCATAAGTGTAAAAGTGGAGCCTGGTGACGGAAGCGGCCGATGCCGCCGCCGCATAAGCGTCGATTTCAGGCCCTGTCACCGACGCGAGCTCACCCGACATTGGCACGATCTTCGACCGGTCCCCGCCGGTCCGCGTCCAGCAATCGAGCGCGGTAGTGTAGTTCGCCGTTGGGCCATGCCCGATCGGTGTCGTTCCCGACCGCCAATATGCTTGCGGCAAAAGTACGGTCGAGTAACCAAAAAAGACACTCCACGGTATGTCCGGGTAAACGTCCTTGCCGCGGTAATGCGAAGTCGTGCCGAAAACAATTCCCGGCTTGGCATCGGTAATCGTTTTGCAGAAGCTGTCAGCAAGCGGGGCGAGGCCGGGCTGATTCCAATCGTCGGAATGCCCCGTGTGAAGTTCGGGATCAACGAAATAACCGTCCAAGCCTTTGCCGATCAGTCCAACGGCATTACGCGCTTCCGTCATGGCATGATCCGGTACAGTCGAGGGCCAGCGCCAGCCATAGACCGCCATGTTCTTGCCGTGAAACACCGGTATAGCGGCGCCCACATCGTTGTCGGTGCGGATCGCAACGCCGGTAACGCCGACATCAACCGCTTGTTGGAGGAAGGCTGCTAAATCGGCGTAGTTGACCACCCACAAGATTTTCTCGGTCGCGGACACAATCCCTCCCTGTTCGTCAACTCCTAGAAGATTCTCCTAATTCGGGTGTTTAACTAGGCTTAACCTATTACTGCGCGAATAGAGGCGCCACGTCAACAGCCCCGCGACCGCGGCAAGCCCGAGGACAAAGCCCCACCATAGCCCGACCGGGCCGAACCCGAGCGGGAACGCGAACGCCCAGCCGCCGGCAAAGCCGATGCCCCAGTAACCGAGCCCGGCAAAGAGCATCGGAACCTTGGTGTCTTCGTAGCCGCGCAGCGCGCCAGCCGCGACGACTTGCATGCCGTCGACCACCTGAAAGATCGCAGCGATGGCGATGAAATTGAGCGCAATGGCGACGAGTGCCTGGTTGCTTGGGTCGGCGGTATCGACATAGACGCCGACGATGTGGGTTGGGAGCGTCCAGAGCACGATCGCCGAGCCCGCCATGAAGCTCATACCCAGCCCCATTGCGACATATGCCGCCCGGCGGGCCGCATGGGGGGCGCCGCCGCCGCGCGCGGCCGCGACTCGCACCGTCGCCGCCTGACCGATCCCAAGCGGCACCATGAACGATACGCTGGCGGCGTTGATTGCGATCTGGTGCGCGCCGAGCGCATCAGCGCCGAATAGACCCATCAGCGCCGCCGAGGTGACGAAGACGCCGATCTCCAGCGCTTGCAGCCCGCCAATCGATAGACCGAGCGCGAGGATGCGGCGGACATCGCGAACGATCTCCGTCGCTTCGCCGCGCAGCCGGGGCGCCCGGCCACGGCGACGTAGCCCCCAGAGCCACAGCGCCAACCCCAAAAACATCAGCCACTGGTTGATCGCCGAGGCGTAGGCGCAGCCGACCAGGCCGAGCGCCGGGGCACCGAGATGGCCGAAGATCAGCACCCAGTTGAGGCCGATCAGGGTCGGCACGCACAGCGCCAGCACGACCATGACGATCCGCGGCCGGCCCAGCGCCGCGAACAGGCTACGCAACACGCCGAAACCAAGAAACCCCGGCGCACCCCATGCCACCGCGCGCAGGAAATGGCCGATCTCGCGCGCCAACGCCGGGTCATAGCCGATCAGGTCGAGGAGCCGGTCGGCGAACATCATCGCCGCCACCACCGGCGCGACGAGCATCACCGCGAGGGCGAGCCCCGCACCGGCGACGCGCCCCGCCGCCTCACGATCGCCCGATCCGATCGAGAACGCGGCCAACGGCCCCACCGCGTTGAGCACGCCCTGGCAGATCACCGCGCTGGTAAAATAGAAGCCGCCACCCAGCCCGACTGCGGCCAGCGGCACCGCGCCCAGCGACCCGACCATGACCGTGTCGACCACTCCCATCGCGATCTGCGCTAGGTTCGCGGCGGCCAACGGCACGGCGAGGGCAAGCGTCGCGCGGATCTCGGAAAGAATGGCCGGCACTACTGCGTCCTTCGAGACGCGGGCTGTGCCCGCTCCTCAGGATGAGGATGATTCTTGGAGCGTGGAGAAACTACCTCATTTCCTGCCTTCGCCGGCATCGGCTCTGGAGCGCCTCGCGCAACAAGGCGGCGAAGGATGCAACCCAGCCAATCCCGAGAGGGTCGCAGTTTGACGGCCTTGGGCAAACGCCATAGGCTTTTTTCAGACGGATTTTCCGGATGGAGGATGCGCGATGGCCTACACGATCACGCCGTTGACCCCGCATACCGGAGCCGAGGTCACCGGTCTCGATCTGTCGAAGCCGATTGACGCCGAAACCAAGGCGGCGCTCAACCGCGCCTGGGCTCGGCACCATGTGCTGGTGATCCGCGACCAGAAATACGAGCCGGCCGATTTCATCCATGCCGCGCAGGTGTTCGGCGAATTGCAGCCGCACGACAAGAAGGACCATCACATCCCCGGCTTCCCCGAGATGTACTACGTCACCAATCAGGAATTTCTCGGCACACGCCGGATGATCCCGGGCGAGACCTTCCACACCGACCACTCGAACCACCCGGCGCCGCCCAAGGCGACGATCCTTTATCCGGTCGAGCTGCCGAGCAAAGGCGGCGACACGCAATACGCCAACATGCACCTCGCCTATGACGAGCTATCCGACGCGATGAAGAAGAAGATCGATGGGCTCAAAGCGGTGCATGTCTATCTGAGCAAATACAGCCCGCGGCCGTTGAAGCCGCTCAACGAGGAAAGCCAGAAGGCGCTACCGCCGCCGGGCATCCATCCGCTGGTGCGCGTCCATCCCGACAACGGCCGCAAGGCACTCTTCATGAACCCGGTGCGGATCGAATCGATCGTCGGCATACCCGACGACGAGGCGCTCGACCTAGTCACCGAGCTGATGACCCACGCGACGCAAAAGAAGTACGAGTACCGCCACCAATGGCGCTACGGCGACATGGTGATCTGGGACAACCGCAGCGTCCTGCACAAAGCCAACCCGGACTACGATATGAACGAGCGCCGCTACCTTTATCGCCTGATGCTCAAGGGCGAGGCGCCGATCCCGGTGGCCCAAGCAGCCTAAGTGCGTCGGCTATGCCACGCCGTACTTTTTGAACCAGGCGAGCATCTCGGCCCAGCCCTCTTTAGCGGCAGCGGCGTTGTAGCTGGGCCGGTAATCGGCGTTGAAGCCGTGCTCAGCATCCGGGAAGATTTTGTATTCGCAGGTCTTGCCGGCCGCTTTGCACGCTTCCTCGCGCTTCGGCCCGGTATCCTGCGGAATGAACTGGTCCTTGGCGCCGTAGAAGGCGAGCACCGGGCATTTCAGCTCGGCCATGACGTCGCCCGGGTTTTGCGGCGTCAGCTCGCTCGTTTTGCGGTCGGGGCCGTACCACGCCACTGCGGCCTTCAAAGCCGGCTGATGCGCCGCGTACATCCAGGTTTCGAACCCGCCCCAGCAGAAGCCGGTGACGCCGAGCCGCCTGGTGTCGGCCTTGCCGGTCGATTTGGCGTAAATCACACATGCATCGAGATCGCTCATCACCTGCTCGGTCGGAACGCTGGCAAGGACCTGGCCGCGCTCCTTGTTGTCGGTGATGGCGGCCAAATTGCCCTGGCGCGCCGCAAGTTCCGCGGCGATCGCGTAATAGCCGACCTTGGCAAGGCGGCGGCAGATATCCTTGATGTGCTCGTGAACACCCCAAGCCTCGTGGCAAACGAGCACGACCGGAAACGGCCCGCCGGACGCGGGCATCGCCCGGTAGGCGGGCATCTCGCCGTCGGCGGTCGGCACCTTGACCTCGGCGACGCTGAGTCCGTTCGCATCGGTGGTGATGGTCTGCGCTGCGACTGGCTGCCAAGCCAGCGCGAAGCCGCTTGCCAGCGAGGTCACGACAAAGCCGCGGCGCGAAAAATTCGGCGCTACGATCGCCGGGAACCCGGGATTGTGCGTGTCCATCGTCGCCCTCCCTGCTTATTCGGAGGTGACGATAGGCGATCGGAAGGACCCGGCGAAGCTCCGCTCACTCGCTTTTGATGAGACGGCCTCGTTCAGGCGTGGTTGGCGGCGGCGCCCTCGATGCGCTTTTTCAGCCGGCGGATTTCCGGCGACAATTTACGGGCGGGCGTGCCCTTGAGGAACGCATCAATGCCGCCCTTGAACTCAATCGTGCGGATGGCGTTCGCCGAGAGGCGCAACCGGATCGCCCCGACGCTGTCGGACAGCAGCGAGATCGTCTGGAGGTTCGGCAAGAACCGCCGCTTGGTCTTGCGGTTCGAGTGGCTGACATTATTGCCGACCTGGACACCCTTGCCGGTCACCGGGCATCTGCGCGCCATGACGTACCTTATGCAATCGAGCGACGGCGGATCGATCCGCGCGGGAGCGCGGTTTCTATGCCGACCCGAGGTTAAGGTCAAGCAATCCCGGGATCGCGATGGCTGCACCCCGTGCCCTGCATTGTAAAAAATGTTGACAGGACTAGCTCGCAAATCCAGCGTCGCCGCTATGCCGGGCGCGGTCTTCTCGCAATTTCGATCGAACTTGCCGCCGCAACAGCGAGATACGCTGGATTCGCTAGCCCTGCAGCTGCTTGTGGCGTTGAGGAAGCCATTTCCCGTACCTCTTCTTCCGGCATGGACGCGGCAGATTCAACAGCGAGCGCCACAGCTTGCTCCGAACGAATGCGAGGCATTGGCATTCTACGCAATAGCGGCGATTGCCAACGGTGCCGTCGATGCCTCATCGGGCCGTACGCAGGGCCCATCGAGCGGATCGCCTGTCTCCGTGACGCACGCCAATCAAGCAATGCAAGAGACACAGATGTCATTTAATCTGCAGTACTTGCAGTTGCAAAACACCATGCAGCAAGATAACCGACAATATACCGCAATCTCCAACATCATGAAAACCAAACACGATACGGTAAAGAACACTATCAGTAATATTCATTGACACAGGGGAAGCGCCGGGCGGCGCCTTCGCTGATGACCTTTGAACTGGTCATCGGCAGCGGCTTCCCCGCTATGGTTCGCGCGACGCGGGAAGGACGACGCTGACCGGAATGTCCGCCGCTGGCCGCTCTCAATCGAGAATTCGGCAGGCGCGTGAAGCTGTGCGAAGATGCGGCGAAGCAAGTGTAGGGAAACACCATGGGCGCGATGAAGGAGAAATTCGCCAGGGGCGAATTGGTGCTGTGCCTGAATTTGCGTCTGGCGCGCACGGTCGACATCGCGATGGTGGCCAAGGCTGGCGGCTACGACGCGCTCTACGTCGACATGCAGCACGCCCCCTATTCGATCGAGACCACGTCGACGATCTGCGCCGCCGCGATCGGCATCGGCATTACCCCGCTGGTGCGGGTGCCGGCTCACGACAACGGACAGTGGATGGCACGGGTGCTCGACGGCGGCGCGCAGGGCGTCATCGTTCCCGATGTCGGCACGCGGGCTCATGCCGAGGCGGTGGTCAAGGCCTGCCGCTTTCCACCGCTCGGGGCGCGCTCGGTGATGGGGCTCGGCCCGGCGCTGGGCTACCAAGCGGTGCCGCTCAGCGAGCTCAACCCGCGGCTCAACGCCGAGACCGCCGTCATCGTCATGCTCGAGACCGCCGAGGGGATCGAGAATGCCGACGCGATCGCCGCGGTCGACGGGATCGACTGTCTGCTGATCGGCTCGGGCGATTTGACCACCGATTACGGCATCCCCGGCCAGGTCGACCACCCGAAGCTGCGCGCCGCCTATGAGCGGGTCGCCGAGGCGTGCAAGAAGCACGGCCGCATCCTCGGGGTCGGCGGCATCCGCCACAACGTCACGCTGCAGGGGGAGCTGGTACGGCTCGGCGCGCGCTTCGTGATCGCCGGCACCGACACCAACTACGTGCTCGCCGGCGCCCGCGCCGACACCTCGGCGCTGAGGGAAATTCCGCTCGAGTGAGCTTCGCTTGGGAGGCCCGCTCTAGTGCTGCGGCATGTTGATGGCCTGGCCAAGGCTGGGCGGCTGTATAAGCCCGGCGCCTGATAGATGCAGCGTCAGGTGTCGCACCTCCAGCGCCGCGAAGGCGCTGAAATCGAGGATCGACAGCCCGATGATGATGACGATCAGGATCGGATTGAGATTTTCCGCGGCAACGTCGAGCCGCCGCAGAAGCGGCTGCATCACGGGCTGAGACTTGCGCCTCCGGCTGTCAGGCACGGAAGCCTCCCTGGCCGAGCCGGCGATTTGCTTGGGTCAAGCCGGCCTTGTCGGGAGGCATTATCCGCCATCGACGCGAACGGTCTTGCATCTACACGTTGAATCTATCCGATCAGCTAGGCGCCTCTATGCGCTCGGCCAATTCTCGGCCGCGAACTCGGCAAAGCGAAAGCGGCTGATATAGCCGTGCTCGAAATCGGCCAGCGCGGCGAGTCCGTCGAGGTTGAGAATCGTCACCTGCTGGCGCTCGACGGCGGCGAAACCCTCTTCGCGCAGCTGGCGCAAGGTTTGGTTGACGTATTGCACGCTGAGCCCGAGCGCATCGGCGATCAGCTCCTGCGTGAGCGGCAGCCGAAAGGAACTCTCATCGGCAAGGCCAATCGCCTGCAGCCGAGTCAGCATCTCCAGCAGAAAATGCGCGACCCGTTCCAAGGCCGAACGCCGACCGACCCCGATCAGGTGCTCGGCGTAAATCGCCGTCTCACAGGAAAGCGACCAGAAAATCGCCGCGCCGAGCCGCGGATAGGTCTCGGGCAGACGCAGAAATTGGGTGAATGGCACCGCCGAGACGGCGCAGTCGCTGAGCGCGGAGATGGAGTAGAGCGCACCCTCGAAGAAGCAGCCGGGAAAACCGATGAGGTCACCGGGCAGCACGATGTTGAGCACTTGACGGCGCCCATCGTTGAGCACCCGGTAGCGCAGCGCCACGCCATCGAGCAGGACCAGCAGCTCATCGTATTTGCGGCCTTCGACAACCATCTCGCGGCCGCGCGTAATCCGGCGCGTGTGCGCTTGGAGCTCGCGCAGCGCTTCGGTTTCCGCGGGCGATAGCGCCATCAGCCGCGACAGCTTGCGCGTCAGTGGCCGGTCAAGCGCCGCATCCCCCGCTGTGGCGCTATCCGCGGCCATGGTGCTACGCCACCGCCTCTTCCGCCGCCGGCACGGTCTTGACCTCGTGCGCCTGCAGCGCGCGGCAGCACCTCGCGCGCGAAGCGCTCGATCTGCGCCATGAAGAGATCGTGCGGCAGCGCTGCCGCGATTGAGCGCCAGCTGCACCTGGTTGGCGCCGGCACTCTCGGCCGCGTCGATGATGCGCTGGACGACCTCGTCGGCGGTGCCCATCGGCATGTGCTCGGCCTGCTCCTCGAGCTGCTCCATCGTCAGGTTGCGGAATTCGGAGCGCAGATTGGCCGCGGCGCGCAGGTTTTCCGGCCGCACGTAATCGGTCGAGGATTGCGACGAATAGCCCGTCTGCCGCTGCATCTCGGTCTCGGTGAAGTTGCCGTGGCTGAACAGGGTGCGGTTGAAATAGAGGATGTGCGGCCCGTATTCCTTCAGCGCCTGTGCCTTCTGAATCGGCGACATAGGCGGTGATGCCGAGCGAGAGATGGTCGGGGGTGATGCGGTGTCCCGCATTGCGTCAGGCACGTTGCGTAATAGCGGATGATGTCGTCGCGCAGGCCGCGGGCGCGGCCGAGCCCGGGGGTGATCGGCAAATTGTGTTTGCCGGCGAACTCGATCGACTCCTTGCTGCCGACGATCGGCACCCAGATCGGCGGATGCGGCTGTTGCACCGGGCGCGGCCACATCGCCACATCCTTGTACGACCAGAACTTGCCCTCGTAGTTGAATACCTCCTCGGTCCAGGCGCGGGTGATGATGTCGTAGGCTTCCTCGAACCGCGCCCGCGAATTCGGCGAGCGAGCACGTTGTGGACCTGGTACTCGCGCGGGATGCCGCGGGCGAAGCCCGAAATCAGCCGCCCCTTCGACAGGCAGTCGATCATCGCCAATTCCTCGGCGAGACGCAGCGGCTCGTGCAGCGGCAGGAGGTTGCCGTAGATCAGGAGCTTCAGGTTCTTGGTGCGCTGCGCCGCCGCGGCGGCCATCAGGTTTGGGCTGTTCATCAGCCCGTAAGGCGAGCAGTGGTGCTCGTTGAACCCGACCCCGTCATAAGCCGCATTTGTCGAGCAGCTCCCAGGCGTCGAGGTGCTCCTCGTAGGTGCGCATCGCGACGTCGCGGTCGAAATACCGGCCCGCGAGCGGGTAGGGCAGCTCGGTCTCGCTGCCCTTCAAGTGATCGAGATTGGCGTCGTAGGCCAGCAGGTCGAAGACGAAAACCTTCATGACGCAGTGATCTCCCGTAAGGCCTCGACGCGGCTTGCCGCGGAAATGCAGCAGGGCGGTCGCCAGCGCCGCGATCAAGGCAAAGCCGCAAGCGCTCAGGAAGATCTGCGTCGGCGGCAGGCCGAGCGACAACAGATATCCGCCGAGGAGCGGCGCGGCGATGCCGCCAAGCCGGCCGATGCCGAGCGCCCAGCCGAGCCCGCTCGTCCGCATCCGCGCCGGATAGAGCTTGCCGCAGGTCGCATTGGCGCCGGTCTGGCTGCCGATGATGGTCATCCCCGCCAAGAACGTGAACACCAGCATCAGCAGCGTACGGCAGCGCCACCAGCGCGATCATCGCGATGAACACCGCGCCCACCGCGTAATGCAGCGCCAGCGACCGCTCCGGGCCGACGCGGTCGATCAGGAACCCGAGATAGAGCGACCGCGAAGATCGCGCCGCAATCCCTGAAGACTCGAGGCAAACACCGCCTGCGCCGGGGTGCAGCCGATCAGCTTGAACACCGTCGGCATCCAGTAACCGAACAGGAACAGGTTCAACAGGCTGCAGAAGAAGATGATCCACATCAGCACGGTTTGCAGCGCATATCCGCGGCTGAACAGCATCCCGACTGGGTTGCCCTGAGCGACATCGACGTAGTGGCCCTGCCCCGGCTCGATGTCGAGGCGTCTGAGCAGCGCGGCCTCGCGAGCCGATGGGTTTGCCTTATGAGCGAGAAAGCGCGGCAATTCCGGCAGCCATATCAGCCAGCGCCGGCACCAGGATCAGGGGGAACAGGCCGCCGGCGATAAAGATCGACGGCCAACCGAATTGCGGGAGCAGCCACAATGCGACGATCTGCCCGCCGACAAAGCCGCCGAGCGGCGCGCCGGTAAAGCTCAACATGATGATGAAGCGCGCGGCGGCGATGCGGGGCGTAGTCGCCAGCGAGGCTCGCCGCGCCGGGAAACGCACCGCCGATTCCCGAATCCGGTGAAAAAACGCGTCGCAGCGAGAAACAGCACCGATGGCGCGAATGCGCTGGCGATACGAGGCGACCCCGAAGACGATCAGGCTGACAATGAGCAGCGGCTTGCGCCCGACGCGGTCGCCGAGCGGCCCGGCCGACAGCGCGCCGACGAGGATGCCGACGCTCGACCATAGAAAGGCGCTGGTGAATACCGGCGGCGGCAAATGCCAGGCGTCGATCAGCTATGGCACCGCCCAAGCAACCGAGTTGATGTCGTAGCCATCGCAGATCTGAATCAGCGTACATAGGATCGCCACGCGGATCTGCAGACTGCCGATGCGCTGGTTTTCGAGCGCCGTTTCGACCGCCGAAACCGCCGTGTCCGTCATCCTCTACCTCCCGTCGTTCAATACCGGATTACCGGTCTTCGCCGGCTTTCATCAGCTACCCGTGTTGCATTTCTTCGCCCGGCTGCGCAAGCCTCGCTCGCAGCCCCGCCAGCGGAGGTTCGCCGATGACCACCCGTCCACCCGCCGAAATCGGCATGTCGCTCGATGAGGTCGACACTCCGGCCCTGATCATCGATCTCGACGCCTTCGAGCGAAACCTGCGGCGCCTGCGCCGAGCGGGTCGGCGGCAAGGTCCGGCTGCGCCCGCACGCCAAGACCCACAAATGCGCGGTGATCGCCCTGAAGCAGATGGAGCTGGGCGCGGTCGGCGTGTGTTGCCAGAAGGTCAGCGAGGCCGAGGCGATGGTCTATGGCGGGGTCAGGGATGTGCTGGTCACCAACGAGATCGTCGGCAGGCAGAAATTGCGCCGGCTGATGAGCCTTTCCGGCAGCGCCGCGCATCGCCACCTGCGCCGACGACCCGGCCCAGATCAGCGCGCTCGACGAGGCGGCGGGCGAGGCCGGGATCACCCTCCCTGTCTATGTCGAGGTCAACATGGGCGGCAATCGCTGCGGCGTCGAGCCGGGCGCGCCGGCGCTCGACCTCGCGCGCAAGATCATGGACGCGCCGCATCTCAGCTTCGCCGGGCTGCAGGCCTATCACGGCTCGGCGCAGCACCTGCGCGGGTGGGAGGAACGGCAAAAAGCGATCGCCGGCGCGGTCGAGAAAGCCGGCGCGACCCGCGACCTGCTCGCGCGCAACGGGATCGAATGCGCCAACATCACCGGCGCCGGCACCGGCACGTTCGAGTTCGAGACCGCGAGCGGGGTCTATACCGAGCTGCAATGCGGCTCGTACATCTTCATGGATGCCGATTACGGCCGGAACCTCGACCGTGACGGCAGTGCGACCCGCGCCTTCGAGCCGAGCCTCTTCGTCTGGGCCACGGTGATGAGTCGCCCGGCCGAGGATCGCGCGATCGTCGATGCCGGCCTCAAGGCGCTCAGCGTCGACTCCGGCATGCCCGCGGTTTGGGAGGAGCCCGCCGCCGTCTACGAGCGCGCCTCCGACGAGCACGGCAAGCTTACCATCACGGCCGCGACCAACCGGCTGAAGCTCGGCGACAAGATCAAATTGGTGCCGGGCCATTGCGACCCGACGGTCAATCTCTACGACTGGTATGTCGGGGTGCGCGGCGACCGGGTCGAGGCGATCTGGCCGATTGTGGCGCGAGGCGCGGTTTACTGAGGGAGACACCGATGCCCGCCAAGCTCGACCAGTATCTCGATCTACTCAACGACAAGAAGGCATTCGCCCATCTCGCGACGCTGATGCCGGATGGGTCGCCGCAGGTGACGCCGGTGTGGTTCGACTATGCCGGCGGCGCGATCCGGGTCAATTCGGCGCGCGGCCGGGTCAAGGACCGCAACATGAAGGAAGGCGCGGCGGTGGCGCTCTCGATCCTCGACCCCGACAACCCCTACCGCTACCTGCAAGTGCGCGGCCGCGTCCGCAAGGTCACCGAAGCCGGCGCAGCCGCCCATATCGACTCGCTCGCCAAGAAATATCTCGGCGTCGACAAATACCCCTATGCCCAGCCGGGCGATGTGCGGGTGATCTACGAGATTGAGCCGCGCGGCGTTTCCGGCATGGGCTGAGATTTCGCTTCGCTATGTAGGTTCCGCTGACGCGGAACCGGCACCAGCCGTAGGTCATGCGGAGGCGGGACCGCACTTGATAATCGCCCCATGACGAGGATCAGGAACAGCAGCAGGAATTGCGCCCCGATCCACCATTCCTCCCAGATGCCGTAGGCGGCCAGGCCGATGGCCTGCGCCACGCACAAACCGCCGCCGGCGGCGGCCGCGAAGAGGCGCGGCCATGCAGCGCTGGCCAAGCCAAACCACAGCCGGGAGACGACTCCCGCGAACAGCAGCGCGCCCGGAAACCCCAGTTCGAGCCAGATCTGCAACGCGCCGTTATGCGGATGCAGCGGTAGCCAGGGCGGGCCCTCCGGCGTCGGGTCGCTGCCGCCCGGGATCGCCCGCGATGAATCGAGGCCCCAGCCGCGCAGCGGGTGCTCGGCGATACGCTGGCCGGTGAACCACCAGATCTCCAGCCGGTGACGCGCCGACCATTTGTAATAGCCCGCCGCCCAGTCATGCACGGCGGGGATTTCGTGAAGCGCCGGGAAGGTCAGCGGTGCGGTGAGGATGACGGCGACCGAGACCGCCGCGGCCAGGCGCGCGACCGCCCGGCGCGCTAGATAGAGCACCACGGCCGCCACCGCGCCGACGGCAAACCCCGCCTTGGCCGTGGTGCCCACCAGCAGGAAAAGCGTCAACGCCATCCCCGCGGCGGCCGTCGCCGCCGGAAAATACCGCCGCCGCTCGATCAGCAGCGCGGCGAGCGGCATGAGCAGCACGGCCAGCGCGTTCTCGAATTGGTTCAACGCCGGCGCGACGAATTCGCGCTTGCTGAACGGGTTGGTCAGCCAGCCCTCGGTGAAGAATTGCACCCCGGCGAGCACGATGCCGACCGCCAGCCCGGCGGCGAGCCAGCACAGCAGACGCCGCGGGGCAGCCAGTTTCCCAGCCGCCGCGGCCAAGGCCAGCGCTGCGGCGAAGAGTGCCGCCAGCCGCAGGGCGATTTCCAGGCCGCGCGCGGGATTGACCGCCCACAGGCAGGAGACCAGTCCCCACCCGACCAGGCCGCCGAGCAGCACCGCCGGGAACCATAACCCACGCCACGCCGTCGAACCGACGCGCAACGCGATCACTAGGGCAAACAAGCCAGCAATACCCGCCAGCGGCGCCGCCCCGCGCGAGTCCAGCACCAGCACGGGCAACAGCAAAAAGACACAGGCGTCCAGGCCGTACTCCGGCCAGCGCGGCGGCGCCCGATCGAGGGTGAGCTCGGAAGCCGCCACTTAGGATTTTTCGATGATCTCCAGCAATTTCTGCTGGAGCCGCTGCGATTGCGCGCGCGCGTCGAACTCGGCGACCGCCACCTGCCGCGCGCCGGCGCCGAGAGAGCGTCGCAGCCGCGGCTCGTCACGCAGCCGGCGCAGCGCCGCGGCGATCGCCTCAACGTCGGCCGGCGGCACCAACAGCCCGGTGCGCTCGTGCGACACCGCCTCGCCGATGCCGGCATGGCGCGAGCCGATCACCGGCGCGCCCGCCGCCATCGCCTCGATCACGACATTAGGCAGACCCTCGGCGTCGCCGTCCTCCGCATGCACACTGGGAACGCAGACGGCAAGCGCACCGTGCATACGGCGGCGCAGCTCGGCGTTGGGCAGCCAGCCCGCGAACGACACCCGCTTCAGCGGTGCGGCCTGGCGCTTGAGCTGGTCTGCGATTGGCCCGTCGCCGACTAGCACCAGCTCCAGCTCACCGGGCTCGGCTTCGAGCCGGCGCATCGCCTCAAGTAGATACGAGATGCCTTTCTTCTCAACAAACCGGCCGGCGAACAGCACCTGTCCACTCGGCTCCGCCGGTTCCTCCGGGAGGGCCATGTCGAGTTCGACCCCGTAGCGATGGACGATAAGCTTCTCGGGCGGAAAGCCGCGCGCCAACAGCTGCTGGCGAATGAAGTCGGAAACGCAGATGAAGAGCGCGGCCTCTGCCTTCAGCGCCTCGAGGCGCTGCTGGTAGATCGTCGGCAGCAACCGCTTGCGGTAATGCTTGTCCTTGGTCGCATCGCCGCCATGAAAATGCACCACCAGCGGCAGGTTCAGCGTCCGCGCGATCGGCAGCGCCAGCGCCCCGCCGCGGCCGAAATGCGCGTGAACCAAGCGCGGCTTCAGCGCGCGCAAATCCGGCACCGGCGGCAGCCGGCCGACATGCTTGAACAAGGCGCGGTCGATCACACCGAGTGCGCCGCCGCGGCCAAAAAACAGCGGCTCGTAACCCAGCTCGGCGAGCCCGTCGCCGCGGTGGCGGCCGATCCACACCGGGTGCAAGCGGTCGAACGCCAGATACAGCCGCCGCAGGAAATGCACCTCCGAGCGCGGCACGATGCGGTCGCGGTAGACGAGGATGTTGTCGGCGACGGTCATACGCGGGGCATTGTATGCTGTCCGCACCGGCACGGGGAGGACGCTCATGGATTTCGGCATCGGCATCGCCACCTCGAGCGACGCATGGAAGACCGCGCTCAAGGCCGAGGAACTGGGCTTCACCCATGCCTGGTTCTACGACACGCAGATGATCACCGCCGACCCGTTTGTCGCGATGGGCGCGGCGGCGGTGAAGACCAAGAAGATCCGCCTCGGCACGGGCGTCTTGGTGCCGTCGAACCGGCTCGCGGCGGTGACCGCCAACGCCTTCGCGACGCTCAATGGGCTGGCGCCGGGACGCATCGATTTCGGAGTCGGCACGGGCTTTTCGGCGCGCCGTGCGATGGGCCTCGGCGCGATGAAGCTGGCCGAGATGGAGGAATACATCCGCGTCGTTTACGGGTTGCTCAACGGCGAGATCGTCGAGACCGAGATCGAGGGCAAAGAGCGCAAGATCAAGTTCCTCAACCCCGACGCCAATCTGTTCAACGTCACCGACCCGATCCCGCTGCACGTCTCGGCCTATGGCCCGCGCTCGCAAAAACTGACCGCGAAACTCAACGCGCATTGGAAGAGCTTTATCCAGGACGTGCCGGGCGGGCTCGCGGCGATCGACAGCATGAAGCAGAGCTGGGCCGCCGCGGGCCGCCCGGCCGGCGAGCTCTATGCCACCGCCTGGGTGTGCGGTTGCGTGCTGCAGCCGGGCGAAGCGCTCGACAGCCCGCGGGCGATGCTGCAATCGGGGCCGCGCGCCGCGGTGCTGCTGCACCGCCACGCCGATCTCGACCAGCAGGGTTGGCAGAACACGATGGCGGTCGAGGCCCCCGAGGGCATCGCCGACGAGGTCAGGGGCTATGTCGAAATGGCGCGGCATTTCGAACCGCAAGACGCGCGCTACCTCACCAACCACCGCGGCCACTTCGTCTTCGTGAAGCCGGAGGAACGGAAGTTCATCACCGCTGAACTAATCCGCCGCACCACCTTTACCGCGACCGAACAGGAGCTGACCCAGCGCGTCGAGGCGCTCAGGAGCGCCGGCTGGAACCAGCTCGTGATCCCGATCGTCCCCGGCCAGGAAGCAGCGCTCGACGACTGGGCGCGGGTCAAGGCGGCGTTTGACTGAATGGTAGTTTCAGCGCCTGTTGCGCCCGCTTGTTGCCGCAACCACCGATCACCACGTTGAAGGGTTAAATTCTTCTACGAGGTTTTGATGACGGACGAATATCAGCACCGCAAACGCCTGACGTTTGAGCAGGCTGAGGGGGTCGAGCCGCTGCCCGCACAACTTCAACTCGGCGAACTTTCCGACAAACTTCGGACCTCCCTCTGGGCCGTCTTCTACGAGAGTTTTCAAAGCTCCATTTCAAGGGGAAGTTCGATCGCATTTGGAACGCGACCCTTCTTCGTACATCCTTGGTCGCAAATTCTGTACGACAAGCATGTTCATCGCGACCACGAAATGGCCGACGAATTCGACGGCCATTGTGAAGCGCTCGTCCCGGCGCTGAAGGCCATCTTCGAGGATGGAGACTACATCGACGTATTTGGATTCGTGCAATGGGTGCTGCGGCATCCAAACCGACCGCATGGGCTCTCGGAAAAAGTCGAGCAGGCGTTGCAGAGGTCAAGAGCCGCATATCGCTTGCTGGAAGGCCGAACGGTCGTTCCTGTCGCTTCGGCGGAAGAAGGCAAAGCTATCGAAAAGGCCATTGCGGACGTTTCCTCGATCGAATTTCGCGGCGCTCGCACTCACTTGCTGAACGCCGCAGCGGCGCTGACCAATGGCGACTGGCCCAGCAGCATTCGTGAGAGCATTCACGCCGTCGAATCCGTTGCTCGCGTACTGGATCCGGCGGCGAGCACATTGGCGCCGGCACTATCTACACTTGAGAAATTGATTCGACTGCACCCAGCATTAAAAGCCGGCTTCGGAAATTTATACGGTTACACGAGCGACGAAAAAGGCGTTCGGCATGCCTTGTTAAATGAAGATGCCCCGCAAGTAGTTGAAAGCGACGCGCTTTATATGCTCGGCTCCTGCGCCGCTTTTGTGTCTTATCTTATCAACAAGGCCCGGACGTCAGGTTTGCTAACCAGCCGGCAGTCGAAACCGAAGGGAGCTGCTCGGGCCGCAGCACGCTAAATCTCCTCGACTGTCCCTAACATCTAGGAGCGACTGATGCCGGATAACGCCGCCCCTGTCACCCGGCGCGTCAGCCACGCGGCGCTGATCGAGTTCATCGCCGCCGCCTACCGCGCCGCCGGGGTGCCGGCCGCCGATGCTGCGAAGGCGGCTGATTTCATGGCCCGCTCCGACATTTCCGGGGCCGACGGGCATGGCGTCTTCCGGCTACCGCAATACATCCGCCGCATCCAGACCGGCGGGATCAACACGCGGCCCAACATCGTCGTTCACCGCACCGCGCCGGGGACGGCGCTGGTCGATGGCGATAACGGGCTCGGCGCCCTGGTGGTGTCGCGCGCGGTCGAGACCGCGATCGAGATCGCCGCGACCCAAGGCGTCGGCTGGGCCGGGACGCGGCACGGCAACCATGCCGGCGCCGCCGCGGTCTATGCCGCGATGCCAGTCGAGCACGACATGATCGGCATCTATTTCGCGGTCGGCAACGCCAACCACCTGCCGCCCTGGGGCGGGGTCGACATGCTGCTCTCGACCAACCCGCTGGCGATCGCGGTGCCGGCGCTCGAGGAGCCGCCGCTGATCCTCGACATGGCGACGACGGTCGCCGCCTATGGCAAGGTCAAGGTCGCCGCGCAGCAAGGCAAGACCATGCCCGAGGGCTGGATGATCGACCGCCAGGGGAAGCCGCTCACCGACCCCAACCGCGCCGACGACGGGTTCCTCTTGCCGATCGGCGGCTACAAGGGCGCGGCGATGTCGCTGATGTTCGGGCTGCTCGCCGGCACGCTCAACGGCGCCGCCAATGGCGAGGACGTCGTCGATTTCAACAAGGACGACACGACGCCGACCAATACCGGCCAGGCGATCTGCGTGCTCGACATCAAGCGCTTTGCCGAGCCGGTCGCGTTCAAGCGCCAGGTCGACAGTGTGATCCGCCAGCTGCACGGCTCGGCGCTGCTGCCGGGCTTCGACCGCATCCGGCTGCCGGGCGAGGACCGTGCCGCGCGCATCGCCGAGCGCACGGAGAGCGGCATCCCGATCCCCGGTTCACTGAAAACCGCGCTCGACAAGATGGCCGGCGAATTGGGGATCAAGCCGCTGCTCTCATAATGACGCTTCCCGGCGAAAGCCGGGACCCACCGGGCAGCCCGCCATGCCATTTGCGTATATGCTCGCGAGCAAGCCCAACGGCACTCTCTACGTCGGTAGCGCCGCCGGTCTCGTGCGCCGCGTCTGGGAGCATAAGAGCAAGGCCATTCCCGGTTTTGCGGCCAAATACGGCGTCGATCGTTTGGTCTGGTACGAAATGCACGAGTTGCTCGCTGCCGCCGCGCAACGTGAGCGGCGCATCAAGGAGTGGAAGCGCCTTTGGAAGATACAGTTGATAGAAAGGGACAATCCTCAGTGGATTGTCACCTTAAGATCGAACCGCCGAGATACCGATTGGTGGGTCCCGGCTTGCGCCGAGAAGCGTTAGAGAGAGAGGGGAGTTAGGAGTTTGTCCCATGACCGTGCTTATCGAAAAACACGCCGGCTATCGCCAGCTGAGCCTCAACCGGCCGGACCGGCTCAACGCGCTCAATACCGAGATGTTTCACGCGCTGATGGCGGCGCTGGCCGAGGCCGAGGCCGACCCCGATTGCCGCGCGATCCTCATGACCGGCGCCGGCCGCGGGTTTTGCGCCGGGCAGGACCTCGGCGATGTTCAGGTCGGCGACAGCGGTGTCCCCGACCTCAAGGCGGTGCTGGAGCGCTACAACGCGCTGGTGCGCAAGCTGCGCGCGCTCGAGATGCCGGTCGTCTGTGCGGTGAATGGGGTCGCCGCCGGGGCCGGCGCCAATTTGGCGCTCGCCAGCGACATCGTGCTGGCGGCGAAATCGGCGAATTTCATCCAGGCGTTTTCGCGGATCGGGCTGATCCCCGATTGCGGCGGCACCTGGTTTCTGCCGCGGCTCATTGGCGCGGCGCGGGCACGGGCGCTGGCGATCCTCGCCGAGCCGCTGCCGGCCGAGCGCGCCGCCGAATGGGGCCTCATCTGGCAGGCGGTCGACGACGACAAGCTGATGGAGACCGCGCACGCGTTGGCCGCCCGGCTCGCCAAACAGGCGACGATCGGCATCGCTCTGACCAAGCGCGCCTTCGACGCGGCCGAGACCAACACGCTCGACCGGCAGCTCGACCTCGAACGCGATCTGCAAGACGAGCTTGGCCACACCCCGGACTACGCCGAAGGCGTGCGCGCCTTTATCGAAAAGCGCCCCGCGAATTTCACCGGTAAGCGCTAGACCGCGTCGTAGTCGAGCACCAGGCGCGGGGTGAGCGGCCGGAGCTGGCAGGTGAGGATGAACCCGGCCACGATTTCCCACGGCTGCAGCGAGTAGTTGACCGCCATCTCGGCCTTGCCTTCAACGAGGCGGGCGCGGCACGAGCAGCACATCCCGCCCTTGCAGGAAAACGGCAGCTCCAGCCCCTGCGCCGACGCCGCGTCGATCACCGACACGCCCGCCGGCAATGGCACCTCATGATGACGGCCGTCGATGATAACCTCGGCGACCGCAACAGGTTTGGCCGCCGGCGTCGCCGGGTGAGCCGCCGGCGGCGCGCGCCGCCCGCCTTCGCCCGGGGTGAAGTATTCGCGGTGGACGCGCTCGGGCGGCAGTCCGAGCGCGGCGAAGACGAACGCCGCCTCGTCCATCATCCCGGCGGGCCCGCAGATGAGCGCGTGGTCGATCGCCGGTACGCCACGCAGCAGCAATTCGATCCGCGCCCGGTCGAGCCGGCCGTGCAGCACCGGCAGCTCCTGCATCTCGCGGCTCAGAACATGGGTCAGCGCAAAGCGGCCGAGATAGCGGTCCTTCAGCCCGGCCAGCGCCTCGGCGAAGATGATGTCGCGGCCGGTGCGGTTGCCGTATAGCAGCACGAAGCGGCTGTCGGGCTCGTGTGCCAGCACGGTCTTGAGGTGCGCCATCACCGGGGTGATGCCGGAGCCGGCGGCGACCGCGACGATGGTGCGGGGTCCCGCAGCGGACGGCAGGATGAACTGCCCGGCCGGGGTCATCACCTCGATCTGGTCGCCGGGTTTGAGATTGTCGTGGACGAAATTGGAGAACACGCCGCCTTCGACGCGCTTAACGACGACACGCAGCTCCCCGTCGTCCAGTCCGGAGCAGATCGAATAGGAGCGGCGGATATCCTCGCCGTCGATCGTCGCGCGCAAGGTCAGGTACTGGCCGGGCAGGAACGCGTAGGCCCGCTCAAGCCGTGCCGGCACCGCAAAGGCGAGCGACACCGCATCCGGAGTTTCCAGGCGGCGGTCGGCGATAGTCAGCGGATAAAAACGCGGCGCTACCACTTCGCGTCCGGATAGGCGCGCTGGAGAAACTGCAATTCAGCGAGAATGTAACCGAGATGCTCGGAGTGGCGGCCGTGGCGCCCGCCCGACTGCATCCAGGCGTCCGGGGGGCGTGCCAATGTCGCGTCGGCGAGCACGCCATTGACGGTCCTCGCCCATGCCTCGCGCAGATACGCGTCATCGCCCTCGAACATCTCGCCGGTATAGGGCCAGAGATAATCGACCGCTTCTTGGGCGCGGCGGTGGCTTTCCTCGGTGCCATCGCCGAGGCGGATCAGCCAATCACCCGAATGGCGCAGATGATAGGCCGTCTCATGCTGCGCAGTGGCCGCAATCTCAGCAAGAGTTGCATCGTCCGACCCCGCCATCCCCCGCCAGAACGGCGCAGCATAAGCGCTATAGAGCAATTGCCGCGCGATCGTCATCGCGAAGTCGCCGTTCGGCTGCTCGACCAGCAGCAGATTGCGGAAGGCGTGCACGTCGCGGCGATAGGCAAGCGCGTCCTGATCGCGGCCCTTGCCCTCGATCGCGCCGGCATAGTCGTAGAGCGCGCGGGCTTGGCCGATCAGGTCGAGCCCGATATTGGCGAGCGCCAATTCCTCTTCGAGCAGCGGCGCATGCCCGCACCATTCCGACAGCCGATGACCGAGGATCAGCGCATCGTCGGCAAGACCGAGCACGTAGTCGAAGCACTCAATTGACCTTGTCATTGCGAGGAGCCCGCAGGGCGACGCGGCAATCTCGTACGGAAGAGCTTCCTGCTAATCGAGATTGCTTCGCTTCGCTCGCAATGACGGCAGGGTTGGGCCATCACATATCGCCGACTTCTTTCGGCACCGTGTAGAAAGTCGGGTGGCGGTAGGGCTTTGCCGACGCCGGCTCGAACAGCTCGGCCTCATCACCCGGATCGGAGGCGGTGATCGCCGCCGACGGGACCACCCACAGCGACACCCCTTCGCCGCGCCGGGTGTAAACGTCGCGCGCGGCTGTCAGCGCCATCTCGGCGTCGGCCGCATGCACGCTGCCGACATGGCGGTGCGCGAGGCCTGCCTTGGCGCGGATGAAGACTTCCCAGAGCGGCATCATCGGCTCGGTCATGCCGCGGCCCTAGTGCGGCGCTTCTCCGCATAGGCCAGCTCGGCGTCGCGCACCCATTGTCCGTCGTCATGCGCCGCCTGGCGGTCGGTGAGGCGCTCGCGGTTGCACGGGCCGTCACCGGCGATAACGCGGCGGAACTCCGCCCAGTCGATTTCGCCGGTGCGCCAATGCCCGGTCCTCTTGTCGAGCTTCAGCTTGGGATCGGGGATTTCGAGCCCGAGATACTTCGATTGCGGCACCGTCGCGTCGATAAAGCGCTGCCGCAGCTCGTCGTTGGAAACGCGCTTGATCTTCCACCGCGTCGAATTGTCGGTGTGCGGCGAGTCGCTGTCATGCGGGCCAAACATCATCAGGCTCGGCCACCACCAGCGGTCGAGCGCGTCCTGCGCCATCGCCCGCTGCTCCGGCGTCCCTCGCGCCAATGTCAGCATGATCTCGAAGCCCTGGCGCTGGTGGAAGCTTTCCTCCCTGCAGATGCGGATCATCGCGCGGGCGTAAGGCCCGTAGGAGCAGCGGCAGAGCGGGATCTGGTTCATGATCGCGGCGCCGTCGACCAGCCAGCCGATCGCGCCGACATCGGCCCAGGTGAGCGTCGGATAGTTAAAGATCGACGAGTATTTCGCCGCCCCGGTCAACAGCTGCTCGACCAGCTCCTCGCGCGAGACGCCGAGCGTCTCCGCGGCTGCATACAGATAAAGCCCGTGTCCCGCTTCGTCCTGCACCTTGGCGAGAAGGATCGCCTTGCGCCGCAGGGTTGGCGCGCGGGTCAACCAATTGCCCTCGGGCAGCATGCCGACGACCTCGGAATGCGCATGCTGGGAGACTTGGCGGATAAGCGTGCGGCGATAGGCGTCGGGCATCCAGTCGTTGGGCTCGACCTTGTCCTCGCGCGCAACGCGCGCCTCGAACCGCGCGAGGCGGGCCGCATCGTCAGCCGGGTGGGCAGCGTCATCCATAGGGGTCAATATAGTGCCGCCGATGCATGACGGCCCGGCAAAATCGCCCTAAGTCGCGTGGGGACATCGGCGAAGACCTGCGTTACAGTGGCAAAAGCTGTCGGTTGCTTATTATCCGCCACCTCACCGACCCGTCGCAGGAGACGAAGCTGATGCAATACAAGCGCATTTCGGCCGATTGCCATCTCGACATGCTCTGGCTGCCGCCCGACCTGTTCAAGCAGAACGCGTCGAGCAAGTTGCGGGACCTGATGCCGTACGTGGAAAAGCAGGCGGACGGCACGGAGGTCTGGACCGACAAGAGCGGCGCCAATTACGGCCAGTGCGGCGGCGTCGGCGCCACCGGAACGCCGTGGGTCAAGGGCAAGCAGCTGCGCGCCGACAAGATGGCCGAGGCCGGTCTTTACAGCGACTATTTCGAGAAGGGCCTGCGGCGTCCGGGCGACCCGCATCTCCGTGTCAAAGACCTGGACCGCGACGGCGTCGACGCCGAAGTCATCTACGGCATCCTGGCGGCCTGCGCGAAGATGCAGGACCCCGAAGCCGCCGACGAGATGCTGCGCATCTACAACGACTTCATGCACAATTTTTGCAGCTACTACCCCGACCGCATGATCGGCCTCGCCTGCCTGCCCTACAACAATATCGAGGGCGCCGCGCGCGAAGTCCGGCGCGTCGCGAAGATGGGGATGAAGGGCGTCGAGCTTTCCTGCTCCTGGCACATGACGGGGATGTGGCACCCGATGTGGGATCCGCTATGGGAAGCGGTCAACGAGACGCAGCTCCCGCTGCATTTCCACACCTTCCCGGCGGTCGATCCCGAGCTGCGCAAGACACTCGAGCCGGAAATCTCCCGCCGCATGACCTATAGCGGGCTGGTCCGTTTCCAGATGACGCTGGCGACGATCCTGACCGATCTGATGGGCGCCGCGGTGTTCGAGCGGTTCCCCAATATCCGCGTCGTCTTCGGCGAGAGCGGCATCGGCTGGATCCCCTACGTCATCGACCGCATGGATTTCGAGTACAAGGACCAGTACCAGGACCTGAAGCTGAAGAAGATGCCGAGCGAGTACTGGCGCAACCAATGCCGCGCGACGTTCCAGTACGATCGCATCGGCACCAAGCTGATCGAGGATATGGGCGTCGAGACCCTGATGTGGGGTTCGGACTTCCCGCATCCCGACGGGGTGTGGCCGGAATCGGTGAAGTACATCGACGACCAGTTCAGCCACCTGCCCGCCGACGTCAAGTTCGCGATGACCTGCGGCAACGCGGCGAAGTTCTACGGGCTGACCAATTGACTTGAGGCCGGCGAGCCGGCCTCAAGTCACCCCGATGAGAATCGGGGTCACCAACGAAGAGGCGCGCTCCCTTGGGGGCGCGCTTTGTTGTTGAGGAGCGCCATATGAGCCAAATCGCCACTCGCTTCGCGACCGTCGACGATTGCGGCCTCATTCTCGACTTCATCCGCGAGTTGGCCGCGTACGAGCGCGCGCCGGATGCGGTGGTTGCCACCGAGGCGCAGCTGTGCACGCACGGGTTTGGGGCCAACCCACAATTCGAGGCGCTGATCGCCGAGCTCGATGGCGCACCCGTAGGCATGGCGCTGTTCCATACGCGATTCTCGACCTGGCTCGGCACGCCGACGCTCTATCTCGAAGACATCGTCGTGCGGGAGGGGGCGCGCGGCCATGGCGTCGGGCGGCGGCTGATGGCGCGACTGGCGGCGATCGCGCTGGAGCGCGGCTGGGGCCGCATCGATTTCCATGTGCTCGACTGGAACCCGGCGCGGGCCTTTTACCAAAAGCTCGGCTTCGACCATCTCGAGGAATGGCTGCGCTACGGCGCCGGCGAAGGCTGGCTCAAACGCCTCGCCGAATGGGACGAAAACTAACGCTCAAACCTTGGATGCCTTCGGTGCAATTGCGCCTTGGTGCGGGCGCGGCGACGGACATTTTTGAGCTTCTTTGTGTACTCCGCCCATATCACCTCGCAGCCATCCTCTATCTTCTCGTAGATCGGCAGCACGTCGTGAACGCCCTCGAATAACCACTGCGCGTCAACAAGAGGTAGCTGACGGCCACCTTTGTACGGCTCGGTGTGTTCCTGGGCGATAGCGACGATCTTGTCATACGCCTCGTCGAGGCATTCAGCCTGTCCCTGGACGGTATTTTCCCAGACGAGAAACTTCCGCTCGGGATCGTCATTGCGCTCCTCGCCAAGCACGACGAACCGGAGCAGATACGAACCGATGTACCAACCAACCGGCGAGTGGTTAGGGTCGTAGGCCATTGGACATGTGCCCCGACGGTCGATCGTCTACCAGAGGACCGGGACGCCGTACTGGGAGAAGACACGATCGACGGTCACAATTGTCAGGCCTTCGATTTGCGCTTGCGCCATCATGATGCGGTCCCACGGGTCGCGGTGCGGACCCGGTAGCGCCGCCGCGGCCAGCGCGTGATCAAGTGTCAAAGCGATTACCGCGATGCCCGCGCGCTGTAGCCGTCGCGGCAAGCCATCGGGCAACAAGGCAAGGCGTCCCAAGCTTTGCTTGTAGCCAATTTCGTAGGCGGCGACGGCGCTCACGAACAGTTCGTTCGCCGTGTCATCGAGCGCCGCGCCGGCAGTGCGAGAAAGGCGTCGGTCGTCCATGAACCACCAGAGAACGGCATGCGTATCGAGGAGCAGCCTCACTTATCGGCCGACCGCGGCAGGCTGATGCCGAATTCGTCGCTGAACTTGCCTTCCGCGGCGTCGAGGTCCTCGGGGTCCATCTGGGCGAGAAACACCTCGGTCGGGATGTCGGCTCCCCAGCCGCGCCACACGCCCCGCCCCTCGCGACGCTTTGGCTTTAGCGGCGCCAACCGCGCCAGGGGTTTGCCGGCGCGGGCGATGATGATCTCTTCACCGCCGAGCGCACGGTCGAGAAGTTCCGATAGTTTGGCTTTTGCCTCGGCGATATTGACTTGGCATCCCATGGAACCAACTCCTCATCCCGCCATATGATTGCAACCGTATTCTTGGTCAAGTAGCTTGACCAAATAGCTGCCTCAATGGAGGAACCCCGATGCTCGAAGTCTGGTCCTGGCCGACCCCCAACGGCCACAAGGTGCACATCGCCCTGGAAGAGCTGGGCCTCGACTACAAGGTGATCCCGGTCAATATCGGTGCCGGCGACCAGTTCAAACCCGAGTTCCTCAAGATCACCCCCAACCACCGCATACCAGCGATCGTCGACAGCGACGGGCCGGGCGGCAAGCCGTTCACGCTCTTCGAATCGGCGGCGATCCTTATCTATCTGTCGGAAAAGACCGGCGGGAGGCTGATCCCGAAAGACCCGATCGGCCGCTACAAATGCCTCGAATGGATCATGTTCCAGATGGGCGGCGTCGGCCCGATGTTCGGCCAATGGAACCATTTCGGCGCCTATGCGCCAGAGAAATTCCCCTACGCGATCGAGCGCTACTCAAACGAGGTGAGGCGGCTGACGCGGGTGCTGAACCGCCGGTTGGAGGAGGCCTCCTGGCTCGCCGGCGACGAGTACTCGATGGCCGACATCATCACCTTTCCGTGGATCCGCGTCGCGACGCAGCATTCCTCGCGCTTTGACGATCGCGGCTACCTTGATCTCGCCGAGTATCCCGGCGTCAAGCGCTGGTGCGACGCGATCGAGGCGCGGCCAGCGGTGCAGCGCGGCCTCGCGGTGCTGTCCGACGCGCAGCGGCCGGGCAAGATCACCGACGAAGAACGCGAGATCACGTTCGGCAAGACCCAGTTCGCCGCGCGCTGAACCCTAGGGCCGCGTCGCCACCTTCGTCCACAACTCCCGCGCCGCGCGCAACGGGTCGTTGACGGCGCGGCAGCGCGTGTCGAACACCATCGTGGCGCGGGATTCCGGCGTGTAGGCCGGCCAGGCCGGGATCGCCGCGTTGTCGGGCTTGCCGGTGCGGGCGAAGGCAGCCCAGGTCGCCGACATCGCCGCCGCGAGCTCGGGCGCGCCGTCGGCGCCCTTAGTCGAGAGCGGCACCTCCGTGGTGTCGAATACGAACAGCAGGTCCATCGCGTGATGCGCGCCCATGCGCCCGCCGGCGAAGGGCGAGGGCCAGTCGAGCGAGTAGTGGTAGACCGGCGCCCCGCCCCGCGCAGCTCGACGCTCGGCGTAAAGCCAGGTGCGCACCGAGAAATTGGAGCCGGTCAGCGCCGCGATCAGTCGATCGCCCGGGTTCGCCCCCGGCATAAGCTCGCGGTAGAGCGCGAGCGCCGCGTCGGTATCCGGCCCGGCGACCGCGGCGACCCGTTCGCGCAGCTGATCCTCGGTGAGGGTGCGGTGCCACACCGCGTCGTCGTCGAGGAACAGGCTCGCCTCGCGCGCAGTGCCGCCGATCATCAGCGGGATATCGTCACCCAGCGGCGAGGTCGATGGCTCGGCCGGATGCTGCGTGACCGCTGCGTTGTTCCCTGGGCCATCGACCACCGGGCCGAAATCGTAGCGGTCCAGCAATGGCCAGGCGCGTGGGCCGGCCTCCTTCGACGCCGGAACGATCGCGCCGAGCAGATCGTGGAGCGGCACGTCCGCCAACCTGTCGATCCCACCGAGCCGCTTCACGACTGACGCCGCTAGCGCGTTGGCGCGCTCGCGGGTCGTGAATCGCACCGCCGCGCCCGACTGGATCACCGCGCGGTGGAAGAGGCCCTTCGCGGCCGGCATCACCAAGAGCGCGCTGACCTTTCCGCCGCCACCCGACTCACCGAAGATGGTGACGTTGCCGGGATCGCCGCCGAACTGGCCGATGTTGTCGCGCACCCATTCGAGCGCGGCGATCATGTCGAGCGAGCCGGCATTGCCCGAGCCGGCGAAGCGCTCGCCACCGATGTCCTCGAGATGCAGATAGCCGCAGATGTTGAGCCGGTGGTTGACGCTGACCACCACGACATCGCCGCGCCGCGCCAGATTGGCGCCATCTGTGACCGCGCGGTTGCCCGAGCCATAGGCGAAGGCGCCGCCGTGCAGCCACACCATCACCGGCCGCTTGCCGGTGGCGCCGGGGGTCCAGACGTTGAGCGTCAGGCAATCCTCGGTCTCTTGTGTCGTATCGAGCGGGCCGAGAATGCCGTCCATCTCACTGCGGCGTTTGACCTGAGCCGGCGATTGCGGCGCCTTGCCGTGATAAGCAAGCGCCTCGCGCGTGCCGCTCCACGGCGCCGCCGGCTGCGGCGGCAGAAAGCGGTTCTCGCCGCTCGTGGGCGCGCCATAGGGAATGCCCTTGAACGAGAGGATGCCGGCGGAGGCCGCGCCGCGAATTTTTCCGCTCGCGGTCTCGACAATCGGCGACAGAGTCGCGGTCAGCACGTCATTGGCCATGGCGGTTTCTCCAAACCTCGCGTCGCGCAATCTTAGTACCATCCCGGCGCAGGCCGGGACCCATTCTTCAATCGCAGGAGCGGCGGATAAATGGGCCCCTCCCCGGGCTTGACCCGGGGATCGCGCCGGGGCGGATTATTTTGCGCCGGCCGCCGCCGACCGCTTCGCTGGCGCCTGCTGCTTGCGGCGGTGCACCGCGGGGGCGAGCACGCACAAAATCTCGAACATCATCGTCGCGCCGACGAGCGCGGTGTTGCCCGAGGGGTCGAACGGCGGAGCCACCTCGACGACGTCGCCGCCGATGAGGTCGAGCCCGGCGAGCCCGCGCAGCATCTGCTGCGCCTCGGCGGTCGAATAGCCGCCGATCTCTGGCGTCCCGGTGCCGGGCGCGTAGACCGGGTCGAGCCCGTCGACGTCGAAGCTGACATAAGTCGGCGCATCGCCGGCGATGCGCCGCGCCTCGGCGATGATCGCCTTCGCCCCCAGCTCGAAATATTCCTCGATATGGACGATGCGGATGCCGACGCTCTCGGCCCAATCCTTCTCGTCGCGTTCGTACATCGAGCCGCGAATGCCGATCTGGATCATGCGCTTGGGATCGACCAACCCCTCTTCGATGGCGCGGCGGAACGGCGTGCCGTGGGTGTATTTCTCGCCGCCGAAATAGGTGTCGGACGTGTCGGAATGGGCGTCGAAATGCACGAGGCCGACCGGCCGCTCGCGCGCGATGGCGCGCAGGATCGGCAGCGTGATCAGATGGTCGCCGCCGGCCGAGAGCGGCGCCGCGCCGGCATCATGCAGATGCGCAAAGAACTGCTCGATGCGGTCGAGCGAATCCATCAGGTCAATCGGATTGACCGGGGTGTCCCCGTAATCGCCGACGCGGCACAATTCGTAGGGCGCGACCTTGCTGACATGATGCACGCGGCGCATCAGGCACGACATGGTGCGCATCTCGCGCGGGCCGTGGCGCGCGCCCGGACGGTTGGTCGTACCGCCATCGAACGGCACGCCGACGAGGGCGATGTCGAGCTTGGCCGGATCGCGCTCGATCGGCAGCCGCATAAAGCTGGCGATTTCGCCGAAGCGCGGCACGACCATGCCGGACAGCGGCTGCGGGTTTGGGCTGTTTTGCATGATCAAGATATAGGGTCGTTGCGCCCTTGAGCGAAGGGCAGGATGCTACCTGGCATCGATGACCGTTTGGGGAAGGAGCGCTGCTTCATGCCAACGCAAATCCGCGAGAATCACGCCAAACGGATGTTGAAGAGCAACCAGCTGCGCGAGCTCAAGATCGGCTAGCGCAAGGCGCGATCAGGCCATGATCCGCCCGGCGGCGCGCGCGGATATCGCGCGCATCTTCGAGATCCGTGACAGCGTCACCGAGAACCGGCTCACCGACCCGGAATCGGTGACCGAAGAGGAGGCTGCCTGGTACGTCGACAACGACGCGCTGTGGGTCTGGCAGGAGGATGACGGCACGATCAACGGGTTCGCCGCGGGCGACCCGCGCGACGGCTGGGTGTGGGCGCTGTTCGTCGCCCCGGCGCATGAGGGACGCGGCATTGGCCGCGCCCTCCTGGAACACACCTGCGCCAGCCTGCGCGAAGCCGGGCATCCGATCGCCAAGCTGATGACAGGAGCCGGCACCCGCGCCGAGCAGCATTATCGCAAGGCCGGCTGGACCGAGACCCGGCGCAGCGATACCGGCGAGATCTTCTTTGAAAAGCCACTTTGATCGCTCAGACAGACCACAACGGCAGCTTCGGGTTCGGAGTCGTGAATGATTTGGCGTACCGCCGCTCTGGTAATTGTGCTGACGAGCGAGGCGGCCTGGTCGCAGCAGCCGACGCCGCTTATCCCGACGCCAGACCAGCCGCCCCAGACCGTACAACCCGGCGAGCCGCTGCCGTCGCTTGAGACGCCGCAGCCTCCAGCGACCCCGACGTCCCCACCTCCTGTAGGTACACCGCAGCCTCCGGCCGCCGCTGCGTCCCCGCCGCCCGCGCCCGAGCCTCAACCTCCCGGCGCCGCGGCGCCGCCGGCCCAGGCAAGTTCTAGCCGCGTGTTTTGCGGACAAACCGTCGCTTACCATCTCGCCGATCCGGCCTCCGTGCCAGAGCCTTATCGCCAATTCCTCGGCCTGTGGAGCGACGCGGCATGGTCGCCGCAACTATGTGCCGCGCTCATCGTCGAGAACGTCGCCCAAGACGGCACCACAACAATCACCTATGCGTTCGGCCCGATCGGCTCCGGAAATCAGAAGCCGGGCGGCATCCTGCACGGCACCGGCATCGTCCAGGACGGCGAACTCAGGTTCCAGAACAACGACGGCAGCCAATATGGTTTCAAGCCCTTTTACGCGGATCTCGTCGGCCATCTGACGACGGCGAAAGGCGACAGCTACGAGGCGATCTTCAAAAAGACCTTCTGACACCCGGCCCGCCGGCCGACGAGTTGACGCTACCGGGTCGCGTTCCTAGATTTCCGCAGCACGCAAACCGGACAAACCAAAGAACGCAGCTTGCGCACGCCAGCACAGCCAACTCCCTCGCCGATCAGCGAGCTCAACGCGCGCAGCCGCGAAATCTTTCGCATGATCGTCGACGGCTATGTGCAGACCGGCGAGCCGATCGGCTCGCGCACCCTGTCGCGCCTGCTGGCCGACAGCCTGTCGCCGGCGACGATCCGTAACGTGATGGCCGATCTCGAGGAGGCGGGTCTGCTCTATGCGCCGCATACCTCCGCCGGGCGGTTGCCGACCGAAGCGGGCCTGCGCTTCTTCGTCGACGGCCTGCTCGAACTCGGCAATCTCGCCGAGGCCGAGCGCAGCAGCATCGAGAGCCTGTGTCTCGCGCGCGGCCGCAGTCTGCCGCAGGCCCTCGAGGAAGCGACGCAGGCCCTCTCCGGTCTGTCGCATTGCGCCGGGCTCGTCGTCGTGCCAAAGCAGGACCGCCCGCTCAAGCACATCGAATTCGTGCCGCTTGGTCCGGGCCGTGCGCTGGTGGTGATGGTGACCGAGGACGCGCTGGTCGAAAACCGCGTTATCGAGGTGCCGCTCGGCCTGCCGGCCTCCGCTCTGGTCAGCGCCAATAACTACCTCAACGCCCGCCTCGTCGGCCGCACCGTCGAGGAAGCGCGCGCCGAGGTCGAAGAGGAAATCGCCTCAAATCGCGCCCAGCTCGACGAATTGACCAGCCGCGTCGTCGCCACCGGGCTCGCCAGCTGGTCGGGTGGCGACGGCGAGCGTGCCCTGATCGTGCGCGGCCAGGCCAATCTTCTCGACGACGTCACCGCAGTCGCCGATCTGGAACGCTTGCGGGCTCTGTTCGAAATGCTGGAAACCCGCGAGACGATGCTGCGCTTGCTCGACGCCAGCAAACGCGGCGACGGGGTGCAGATCTTTATTGGGGCGCAGAGCCACTTGTTCGGGCTCGCTGGCTGCTCGGTGATCATCGCGCCCTACCAGAACAGCCGCGAGGAGATCATCGGCGCCATCGGCGTGATCGGCCCGACCCGGATCAACTATGCCCGCATCATCCCGATGGTGGATTACACCGCCAAGGTGATCGGGCGCCTGATTGGATAGATGGACCTAGGATGAGCGACGACGACAAAGAACCTTTGGCTCCGGCCAACGACCCGGAGGAAGAGGCCGAGGCGGCGAGCGAGCCGGCAACTCCGGAAGAGCGGATCGCCGCGCTCGAAGCCGAACTCGCGGAGAGTAAGGACCGGCTGCTGCGCGCGCTGGCAGAGACGGAGAACACTCGCCGCCGCGCCCAGCGCGAGCGCGCCGACGCCGAGAAATACGGTATCGGCCGGTTTGCCGAGGGACTGTTGTCGGTCGCGGACAATCTCCGCCGCGCGCTCGACAGCCTGCCCGAGAGCGAGGCCAGAGACGACCGCACGCGCGGCCTCCTCGAAGGCGTGGCCGCGACCGAGCGCGAGCTGCTGGCGGCGTTCGAGCGCCACGGCCTGAAGCGCATCGACCCGATGGGCGAGAAATTCGACCATAATTTTCATCAGGCGGTGTTCGAGGCGGAAAACTCCGGTCGACCTGCCGGCACCATCGTCGAGGTGCTGCAGCCCGGCTATGTGCTGCACGACCGCCTGTTGCGTCCGGCGATGGTCGGGGTCGCCAAGGGCGGCGCGGCGGCGGAGACCGCCGATCAGGATAGCTGATTGACCCCCGCGTGGTCGGCCGAGGAAGCCGCGATCAACGGCTTCCCGCCGCTGCGCCAGGTTGTCTTCGACGGCTGGATGCTACGGTTCAGCGGCGGCGGGCGGCGCACCGCCAATTCCGTGACCCCGCTGCGCGAGCCGCACGGCGACCCTGAGCCGCTGATCGCAACCGCCGAAGCGCTGTACCGCGGCCAGGGGCAGCCGGCGATCTTTCGCCTTCCCTCCTTTCTCGACCCGGCGATCGATCGCCAATTCGCGGAGCGCGGTTATACCGAGGAAGGCGAAAGCTGCATCATCGAGGGACCGCTCGACCCCATTATCGCCTCTTCAGCGCCGTTTGGTGGGACCGGCGCCGTGCGGCTCTCGCCCAAACCGACATCGGAGTGGTTTGTGGCGATGGCGCGCCTGCAGGGCCAGCGCCCGGAATTCCAGGAGCCCTATCGCCAGATCGTCTCGTCGGTGGTCTTGGACGCCGCCTTCGCGGAGCTGGCCGTCGAGGGCGAAGCGGCGGCGCTCGCTTATGGGGTCATCCACCGCGGCATGCTGTGTTTCGAGTCGGTGGTGACCGACGCGCAGCGGCGACGCCAGGGATTGTCGCGCCGCGTGCTCGCCGCTCTCGCCCAGTGGGGCAAGCAGAACGGTGCCAGGGTCGCCACCCTCCAGGTCGAGGCCGACAACACTCCAGCACGGGCGCTCTACCACTCGATCGGCATGACCACCGAGCTGCACCGCTACCACTATCGTCGGCAGCCGGTGTAGGGCACTCGGGACAAGAACTCAGCCGACGATTGTGCGGAACGTCAGGTTGATCCGCGGGCCGCAAGGCTGGGTCTCTTTCATGATGCCGTGCCGCCAGGCGTGCTGCGTAACGCCGCCCATCACCAAGAGACTGCCCGAGGCGAGCCGCAGTCGAACCGGCGCGGCATCCTTCAGCCTTTTGTGCTTCAAGACGAAGGTCCGCTCCTCGCCGAGGCTCAGCGAGGCGATGACCGGTCGCGCGCCGAGCTCCGGCTCATCATCGCTGTGGAACCCGATACTGTCGCGATGGTCGCGGTAGTAGTTCAGGAGCACGCTGTTGAACAATGTCCCCGCAGCGTTCTCGACGCGCGCCTTGACGTCGCGCAGCAGTGGGGTCCATGGCAATGGCTCGAGCTCAATGCCGGAATATGCGTAGCGCCGGCCCGGATCGCCGTACCAGGCGGTAAGGCGCGGCTGCGGCAGCCTGCGACCCCACATGACAACTGCCTCGGCATGCCACTCGGTCTCGGCGATGAGCCGTTCGAGAACGCGCGGTTCTGGCTGGCCCAGCTCTAGGCGCCGGAGGAGGAACACGTCGGCATCCGGCATCTGAACCCGCTCGAAGCGAGCATCCGCGAGAGACACGGCCTCAGTCATGCCGGCTCTTTCCGGTAGCGCTGCGATAGCTTGCCGAAACGATCACGCGCACAAGGCCTATTCGATCGAACGTTGCGTTTTCTGTGCGCCGGTACCGGTTGTCCCGGCCGGCTTGCCTACATATATCTCTCCCGTTGGCCAATCCATCGCCAACGTGTCATTTCCCGGGGGACCGGGGCGGTGCCTATCCGGGCCGTTCGGTCCTGCTTTTGACATGAGGTTTACATGAGCAAAGTCATCGGTATCGATCTCGGCACCACCAACTCGTGCGTCGCCGTGATGGAGGGCAAGAGCGCCAAGGTCATCGAGAACAGCGAAGGCGCCCGCACCACGCCCTCGATGGTCGCCTTTACCGAGGGCGGCGAGCGGTTGGTCGGCCAGGCCGCGAAGCGACAGGCGGTTACCAACCCCGAAAGCACGTTCTTCGCGATCAAGCGCCTCATCGGCCGTCGCTTTACCGACCCGATGGTGTCGAAGGACATCGATCTTGTCCCCTACAAAATCATCACCGGAGAGAACGGCGACGCTTGGGTCGAGAGCCGCGGCAAGAAATACGCGCCGTCGCAGATCAGCGCCTTCATCCTTCAAAAGATGAAGGAGACGGCCGAGGCCTATCTCGGCGAGACCGTGACCCAGGCGGTCATCACCGTCCCCGCTTATTTCAACGATTCCCAGCGCCAGGCGACCAAGGACGCCGGCAAGATCGCCGGTCTCGAGGTGCTGCGCATCATCAACGAGCCGACCGCGGCGGCGCTCGCCTACGGCATGGAGCGCAAGGGCGCAGGCACGATCGCGGTCTACGACCTCGGCGGCGGCACGTTCGACATCTCGGTTCTCGAGATCGGCGACGGGCTGTTCGAGGTCAAATCGACCAATGGCGACACCTTCCTCGGCGGCGAGGATTTCGACAAGAAGATCATCGACTACCTCGCGGACGAGTTCAAAAAGGAGCAGGGCATCGACCTGCGCAACGACAAATTGGCCCTGCAGCGCCTGAAGGAGGCGGCAGAAAAAGCCAAGGTCGAGCTGTCGTCGTCGGTGCAAACCGAGGTAAACCTGCCGTTCATCACCGCCGACCAGAACGGCCCGAAGCACCTCAACATCAAGCTGACCCGAGCCAAGCTCGAGGCGCTGGTCGACGATTTGATCCAGCGCACCATCGAGCCGTGCCGCAACGCGCTGAAGGATGCCGGGCTCAAGGCCTCTGAGATCAACGAGGTCATCCTTGTCGGCGGTATGACCCGCATGCCCAAGGTCATCGAGACCGTGAAGCAGTTTTTCGGCAGGGAGCCGAACCGCAGCGTCAACCCGGATGAGGTTGTCGCCATCGGCGCGGCGATTCAGGCCGGTGTGTTGCAGGGCGAGGTTAAGGACGTCCTGTTGCTTGACGTCACCCCGCTGTCGCTCGGCATCGAGACGCTGGGCGGCGTCTTCACCCGGCTCATCGACCGCAACACAACGATCCCCACCAAGAAGAGCCAGACCTTCTCGACCGCCGAGGACAACCAGACCGCGGTGACGATTCGCGTCTTCCAGGGCGAGCGCGAGATGGCGGCGGACAACAAGCTCTTGGGGCAATTCGACCTAGTCGGCATCCCGTCGGCGCGGCGCGGCATGCCGCAGATCGAGGTCACCTTCGACATCGACGCCAACGGCATCGTCCAGGTGTCGGCCAAGGACAAGGCCACCGGCAAGGAACAGCAGATCCGCATCCAGGCCTCGGGCGGGCTCAGCGACACCGACATTGACAAGATGGTCAAGGACGCCGAGGCGCATGCTGAGGAGGATAAGAAGCGGCGCGAGTTGGTCGAAGCCAAGAACCAGGCCGACGGACTGATCCACGCGACCGAGCAATCGCTGACTGAAGCCGGCGACAAGGTGCCCGACAGCGAGAAGGAGCCGGTCCGCCAAGCGGTCCAGGCGCTGAAGGATGTCGTCGGCAGCGACAACGTGGAAGACATCAAAGCCAAGACCGAAGCGCTGGGACAGGTCGCGATGAAGTTCGGCGAAGCGATGTACAAGGCCACACAGGGCGCCGAGGGCGGGCCGCAAGGTCCGGGCGCTGGCGGCCCCGGCGCGGGACCGCATCCGGGCCACGACGACAAGGTCGTCGACGCCGACTTCGAGGAAGTCGACGAGAAGAAGCGCGGCTCGGCCTAAAAACTGCTTTGCTGCAGGAAACGACCACGGCTCACCCTCGGGCTCTCAACCTGAGGGTGACGCTTTTCGCCCGACACGGAGAACCGGTGCGCTCTCACCATGGCTAAGCAGGACTACTACGAAACGCTTGGCGTCAGCAAAACTGCCAGCGCTGACGAGTTGCGGCAAGCCTTTCGCAAGATGGCGATGCAGCATCACCCCGACCGCAATTCAGGAGACAAAAGCGCCGAGCAGAAATTCAAGGATATCAACGAGGCCTATGACGTCCTCAAGGACGAGCAGAAGCGCGCCGCCTATGACCGCTTCGGCCATGCCGCGTTCGAGAATGGCAGCGCGGGACCGGGCGCTGGCGGGTTTGGCGGCTTCTCCGGCGGGTTCGCCGACATCTTCGAGGAGATGTTCGGAGCGATGGGCGGCGGGCGCCGCGATTCCGGACCCAATCGCAGCGGCAGCGACCTGCGCTACAACCTCGAAATCCCGCTCGAGGAGGCCTTCAAGGGCAAGCAGACGACCATCCGGGTCAACACCTTTGCGCAATGCGAACCGTGCCAGGGCAGCGGCGCCGAAGCGGGCTCGCGCCCTGCCTCTTGCCGCACCTGCCAGGGTCACGGACGGGTGCGCGCGCAGCAAGGCTTCTTCACCATCGAGCGCACCTGCCCGACTTGCCAGGGCGCCGGCACCGTCATCGAGAAGCCGTGCAAATCCTGCGGCGGCCAAGGCCGGGTGCGGCGCGAAAAGACCCTCTCGGTCAACATCCCGCCCGGGGTCGAGGACGGCACCCGCATTCGTCTCGCCGGCGAGGGCGAAGTCGGGCTCTTTGGCGCGCCGGCGGGTGACCTCTACATCTTCATCAGCATCGCCCAGCACGCGATCTTCCAGCGCGACGGCGCCAACATCTATTGCCGGGTACCAATTCCGTTCACGACCGCCGCCTTGGGTGGCGCGATCGAGGTGCCGACGGTCGAAGGCGCGATGACCCGCGTCACCGTGCCGGCCGGGACGCAATCGGGCCACCGCTTCCGGTTGAAGGGCAAGGGCATGACGGTGCTGCGCTCGCCGCTGCGTGGCGACATGTTCGTCAACGCCGTGGTCGAGACGCCGGTGAACCTGACGAAACGGCAGCAGGAATTGCTGCGCGAGTTCGAGCAGGAAGGCGACAACCGCAAGACCAACCCGGAGAGCGCCGGCTTTTTCGCCCGGGTCAAGGAATTCTTCGAGGATTTGCGGGAGTAGAGGTCAGCCGTCGCCTAAACCCATCATCTTGAGCACGGCCGCGCCGAGAATGCCGTAGGGGTTGCACAAGGTCTCCGGCAGCTCGAGATGGCTATAGTTCGCGGCGACGATCAGCTCCCTGAGCTTTCCGGCGTCCCGCACGGCGGCGGCGAATTCCCGGGCCTGGCGGATGAACTCGGGCGTCTCATAGGTGCCGTAGGAAACGATCAGCGGCGCCGATAGCCGATCGATATGGCGGATCGGGCTTAGCTGCTCGACCATCTCGTCGGTGAATTTGACGTAATTGGCGCGCGCCGAGAGCCGCACCGGGGCGAGCTCGTACATCCCGCTGGTGCACAGCCCGCCTTTAATGAGGCCCTGCGGTAAGCCAAACGCCCGGTGCCAGTGCGTTGTCAGCGCCACCGCAGCGAGATGCGCGCCCGACGACTGGCCCCCGAGGTAAATGCGTTCGGAGTCGCCGCCGAAACTGGCGGCGTTGCGATAGATCCAGGCGATCGCCCGGCACACCTGCTCCGCCATCGGAAACAGGCTGCCGGCGGCGTCGCCGACATTGATGAAATCGGGCACGACGTAGTGTGCGCCGGCCCGGAGGAACATCTCGGCGGGCGCCGCATAGCTCTTCGCCTCGCCGCGGATCCACGCGCCGCCATGAATGAAGATAAAGACGGGCGCGTTTGGCGCGTCGGCGCGGAAGATGTCGAGCTGCTCGATCGCGGTTTCACCGTAGGCGCGGCGAAGCGGCTCGCCGATCCGCGCGCGGACGCGGGCGCTGTTGCTCGCCCAGCGCTTGTTGAGCTGGAGGATATTCGGCTGATAGACCGCCTGATCGTAGGCCGCATCGAGCTCGATCTGGTCGTAGTCGAGAAAGACCGGCGGACCTTTTTCATGCGGCGGCGGCCCGCGATAGGGCTCGACGCGCGGCGGCGGCAGAATGACGCCCGGCGCGGCTTGATTGGCGTTGGAGGGCATTTGAGGCGCTCGCTCTTCATCCCAACCTTGCGCCGGGAGTTCAAACAGATCGCCCGGCCATGAGGATTATTGCTGGGCGTCTAGTGGAACGCTACGGTCGGAACGCCGCAAAGCATTTATCGAGGAATTCCTGCCGCCCGCCACCCTCGACCGCGGCGGCGCCACGCTCGCGCCGGCGTGTACGCTTGCCCGAGGGCTACCCGGCCGCCACCTTGACCGGTGCCGGCCGCGCGAGCGCGGCGTCGAGTTCCTCGATCGTACGGCCGCGCGTCTCGATGCCGACAAACAGAAACCCGACAACAGCGAGCAGATACCAAGCGGCGAAGTAGGCGAAAGCGGGGACGAGTACGTCTAGGGTCGCCTTCGGAGCGACATAGTTGGAAGCGCCGGCGATGACCGCGAGGCCGGCCGGGCCGATGAATTTGGCAATGTTCGAGCAACCGTAGACTAGACCGAAGCCGCTGGCCCGCAAGTTTGCCGGCCACAGCTCAGCCATGTATGGAAAGACAACGGAGAAGCTCGCGTTCGAGAAAAAGCTCGCCACGAGCAGCAGTATGAAGAAGGCCGAAGCGGTGCCGATGTAAACGCCGTGCAGGTAGCCAGCCAGCACCGTCCCGCCGCCCGCCGCTACAGACAGGAAAACCCCAGCCCCACGGCGGCCAAACGCGTCGGACATCCAAGCGCCTACGGCTCGTCCGGGGATGCCGACCAGCGCGATCCAAACCGATAGGTAAGCGGCCTGCGCGGGCGTCACTTTAAGCACCAGCACAAGCAGGGTAGCACCCCATAGCGCCACGCCAACCGCGCCCGTTGAGCTGAGCCCCGTCAGTATCGCCGCGGCGATACTGCGCGGATATCTGAACAATTCCAACCACGACGCGCGCGGCTGCTCGGTCAGTGATCCTGGCAGCTGAATTTCGCCAGGATCTACTTTGAGCGCCCAGGCAAGCGAGCGGCGCGCTTCCTCGAAGCGCCCCTGACCCAGCAACCAGCGCGGAGACTCCGGGACCCAAAGGCGAATGACGAACGCAAACGCCGCAGGCACCAGCCCAATGGCGAATAGGCCGCGCCAGCCGATTACCGCACCGAGCGACGCGCTTAACAATGCCGCCAGCATTGGCCCCAAAGGCAGCAAGCCGATCGACAGGCCGCTGACCCAGCCACGCTTCGACGCCGGGACAAATTCCTGCAGCAACGGCAGATCGACAGCGGCGAGGCCGCCGACCCCCAGCCCGACGATGAATCGCATCGTCGCGATGAATATCCACCCGTTCTCCGGCGCCAAGGCCATCACGCCGGTCGCGAGCGAAAGGATCAGGATCATCATCATGAACACCGTGCGGCGGCCAATCTTGTCACCAAGCCAGCCAAAGAAAATCCCGCCCGGTATCGCCGCCACCCCCGAGGCAAACAGGATCGCTCCCGATTGCCCGAACGTTAGATGCCAATCCTTGACAAAGAACGCCAGGACAAACCCGATTAACGCAAAGTCAAAAAAATCGATGACGATCGAAAACAAACACGCGGCGAAAATTTTCCATTGATTGATTGTGAGCGACGTCTGCCGCTCGAGCAGATCCAGCATGGCGCTCTCCTGTTCATTCGCGTTTGTCGACCCTTGTGCCCGCGGCGTAAAAGTCGCGTGGCACGGGTATTTTCACCGCTTATGCGAAGGAGGCTAATACATTGGCGGAGCGCCGACAATCGGGCTCGAAAAGCACTTCGAGAACCTCTTGGATTTAAAACTTTGTTTAATAGCTTAAAGAAATAGCCTCGCGACTGTTCCGAGAGTCACGGTACTGCCGTCCTCATCCGCCTCTTTACGCTTGACACCCTCTCCCGCTTAGCGGGAGAGGGTTGGGAGAGTTGCTCTTCAGGGCTGGAAAACGGCGAAGCACTTGTCCGAATTGAAGATGTAGCTCTCGACGTAGTCGATGATCTCCGGCTCGCGCTTCAACTCGTGCATCGCGCCGCCGAGCGTCACCCAATTGAGGAACTCCTGCTGCCCCGCGTCCTCGATCTGCGCGGTCGAAAGCTCGCGCCAGCGCGTCAGCTTGCCCGACGACAGCTCGTCGAACCGCGCCCGGTCCCCGGCATTGTCGGGGTAGAGATAGTGGTTCTTCGGCGTCAGAAACGCGTGCGACCACGACGACGAAGCGACGAGCGCGACCCGGTAGGGGCTGCCGGCGATGATGCGCGCGATCGCGGCGCCGATGTCGAAACAGCGCCGCGGGTTCGGCCCCGGCGGATCGACCAGATTGGGGTCCGCCTCGCCGGTCAGATGCGCGGTCGAGCCCCGCTTGGCGATGACGCTCGACCCGTAGCAGTTCACATGGAACGGCACGACCGGATACGGGAACCCCTTGCGGTCGTAGTCGAGGTACATGACGGTGTTGATGAAGGCGTGCGGCAGCCCGTTCTCGTAGCGCATCTTGTAGGCGTAGCTGACGTCGTAATCCTCTTCGATCAGCTTGGCTGCGAGATAGGAGGCGCCGGTCTTGTGCCCCTTCGTCTTGATGACCGTGTCCTTACCTTCGCCCCAAACATTGGTGTTACCCATGAAGTAGCGGGCGAACGGGTGCGACTCGATTTCCTCCTGCAGAAAGACGCAGAACGACGGCACGCCTTCTTCGCGGAAGTTCTCGTACTGATCGTCGCCGAAGATGATGACGAAATCGGGCTTGAACGCGTCGATCGCCTCGCGGCACTTGCGGAAGCCATTAACGAGACGACGCCGGTGCTCGGTCGCCGAAGCGACCGGGTCCTTCCACTCCTCACGCATCGCCGCGGGCCAAGTCTTGGGGTCCTTGAGCTTCTCCGGAACCTGGTCGCTGTTTAGCGTACGATTCAACAGGCCGGCCATCTGCTCGTCGGGCTGGATGAGGCCGGGATAATGCGTGACGCCGATACCGAGGATTTCGCCCATCGTGCCACTCCCTGAATAGAGGTGTGCGTAAATCATAGCAGAGAGGCACCACATTCTCGACTAGGATTGCGGCTAACCGACAGGGAGGCACCGACATGCCGAACTTCCGCCCCTCAGCCGATTGCGAAATGCACTACGAGGTCGACGATTTCACCGACCCGTGGACCCATCCGGAAACCGTGCTGCTGCTGCTGCACGGCAACGCCGAGAGCGGGCTTGCCTGGTGGCGCTGGGTCCCCAAGCTGTCGCGGCAGTACCGGGTGGTGCGGCCGGACATGCGCGGCTTTGGCCAATCCACCCCAATGCCGCGCGAGTTTCCGTGGACGCTCGACCGGCTGGTCGAGGATTTCTGCCTGGTGATGGACCATGTAAAGGTCGACCGCTTTCACCTGATCGGCGCCAAGATCGGCGGCACCGTCGCCCGCGCCTTCGCCGCCCGCCGGCCGGAGCGGGTCAAGACACTGACCGTCGTCGGCTCGCCGCCGCCTTTCCGCGAGGAGGCAGCGAAGGGCGTCGATGCGACGGTCAAGATGTTCGAGGATCACGGCGTCGAGTATTGGGCGCGGCAGAACATGGCCAACCGGCTCGGCAACTACTTCCCGCCCGAGGGTTTCGAGTTCTGGGTCAAGTACATGGCGCGCACCGCGCTGTCGACCCAGCTGGGCTTTATGCCGACGATCGCCATCGCCGACATCCGCGCGGACATCCCGAAAATCAAATGTCCCACGCTGGTCGTCACCACCGAGGACAGCGCGCTCGGCTCGGTCGCCGCGATGCGCGCCTGGCAGGAACAGATCGCCGGCTCGGAGCTGGTGGTGCTTCCGGGTAATTCCTACCACGTCGCCGCCACCCACGCCGACCAGGCGGCCGACGCGACGCTCGACTTTTTGAAGCGGCGCGGCTGACGGCCATGCCACATTGACCCTCGTCACCCCCGCGAAGGGGGGGCCAGGGCAAGCGGCAGAGGGGTCGCCCGGGATTCCCGCTTTCGCGGGAATGACGAAAGAAAGAGCCGATGCAAACCGCAGAAGGACCACCCTCCCTCATCGAGATCGCGATCGAGCCGCGCTCCGCGGAGGACAGAGAACGGCTAGGCTTGGCCTTGTCCGATCTCGTCCAGCACGATCCCACGCTTCGCTTTTCCGTCGATCGGGAAAGCGGCCAAGTCATCCTCAAGGGCACGGACGAGCCTCAACTCGAAATCATCATCGACCGCATCAAGCGCGAATTCCATGTCGAGGCGAATATCGGTGCGCCGCAAGTAGCCTACCGCGAGACGATCACTCGCCCGGTCGAGAGTGACTATATCCACAGCAAGCAAACCGCCGGTTCCGGAGAGTTTGCTCGGGCCAAGCTGCGGCTTGAGCCGTTGCCACCCGGTTCGGGTTTTATCGTCGCCAACACCAGTGACCTACCCGCGCGGTATTTAACCGGCGTTGAAAAGGGGCTGCGCGCGGCTGCGGAAGCCGGCACCGTCGCGGGGTTTCCGTTGATCGACGTCAAGGCGACCCTGATCGACGCGGCCTATCATGAAGTTGATTCCAGCGAGCTGACTTTCGAGATCGCCTCGCGCGCCGCCTTCAAGGATGGCGCGGCGAAGGCCCTTCCGGTGCTGCTCGAACCCATCATGCGCGTCGAGGTGGTGACGCCCGATGATTGCTTGGGAGGCGTGATCGGCGATCTGAACCATCGGCGCGGCCGGGTCATCGGTATGGAGACGCGCGGCGATGCGCGCGTCATCAGCGCGACCGTACCGCTCGCCAACATGTCGGGCTACGTCAAGACGCTGGGTTCAATGAGCCGGCTGCGTGCAACGCTGACGATGCATTTCGATCACTACGAGACCGTGTCGATCGACCCTCCGCCAGATCGATTTCCACCCGCAGTCGGCATGCGGGGATAAAGTCGATAGCTGAACGAAGGCATCGGGACATAACAGGGAGCGCCATATGTACAAAGCCACCGCCGATAAAATCCTGCCGACCTCGATTATCGGCTCGCTGCCGCGCCCAGCCTGGCACACGGCGCAACTCGGCAGGCGCAGCTTTCTCGAAGCGATGGTCAACGCGCGCTGGCGCGAGCAGTACGAGGACGCCGTCTCCACCCATTTGCGCGCGCAGGAGGTCGCCGGGCTCGACATTTGCACCGACGGCGACGCGCATTACGACGAGGAGATCGGCGGCTGGAGCTGGCAAAGCTATCCGCTGACCCACATGGCCGGGTTCTCGCCCGAGACCAGGCTGACCGTGCCGGCGGTGAACCTGGCGGCGGTGCCGCGCGGGCAAATCTTGCACGACCAGCTCGAGGCGCGCGTGGTGCCGCGCATCACGGGGCCGCTCGGCCCCGGCAATCTGCAATACGGCGCCATGTGGAAGGTGGCGCAGCGCCTCACCCCGCGCCCGGTCAAATTCGGCACGATCATGCCGGAGCTGCTCGCGGCCGCGGTCGAGGACGATTATTACAAGGACCCGGTCGAGCGCGTCTGGGCGTTCAGCGAGGCGATCAACCAGGAGCTCAACGCGCTCGCCGATGCCGGCTGCCCGGTGATCCAGATGGAGGAGCCGCAAATCCACATGGTGCCGGCGCGCGGCAAGCCGTTCGGCAAGCTTGAAATTTCCGACCTCATCAAGATCTTCAACAACACCGTCAAGGGACTTCGCGGGAAGACCGAGGTCTGGTGCCACACCTGCTGGGGCAATCCGGCGCAGCAGCGCATCTTCCGCGATATCCAGAGCTACCAGCCGACCCTCGATGCGCTCAACCAGGTCGATGCCGACGCGCTGACCTTCGAGACCTGCTCGTCGGGCACTGGCGATCTCGAGGCGATCGGCAAGATCGTCACCGAGAAGAAGGTGGTGATCGGCGTCATCGACCACCACACCCTGCAGATCGAGCGGCCCGACCAGGTCGCCGACATCGTCCGCGAGGCGCTGAAGCATCTGCCAGCCGAGCGGGTGGTGATTTCGTCCGACTGCGGCATGGGACGGGAAGGCATGAGCCGCCGCCACGCGCAATACAAGATGGTGGCGATGGTGCTCGGCACGAACCTCGTCAAGAAGGAGCTGGGCGTGCCCGAGGCCCCCTGCCTCGCCGCCGATCCAAGGTATTCGCTGGCGACTTAGTTACAGCGCTTTAGTTCGTCCCTTGGCCGGGCTTGACCCGGCCATCTACGTCTTCTTGCTCTGAAGGCACGCAATGAAGACGTAGACCCCCGGATCAAGTCCGGGGGAGGCGATAAAAAGGGAATGGTGCTAAGCCGCGCCTCGCCGATGCGAGAAGGCGGTCTCGGCGCTGGTGATGAATTCGAGCAGCGCGGCGCGGCCGTTTTCGTTGACGCGGCGGGCGCGCAGGATCGCCGGCCCGACCTCCTCGGGCTTGGTCACCCGCTCGCTCCAGCCGCCGAGATCGGCGCCAAGATTGGCGTAGTTGCCGCCAAGGTCGCGCGTCTTGTGCTTCTCGTGGCTATAGGCCATTGCGTGCGTCTCGATCGCCATCGTCGCGTTGTTGAGGACGATCGTGGTGATCGGGATGTTGCTGCGCGCCGCTGTTTCGAAATCGAGCCCGGTCATGCCGAACGCCGCGTCGCCCATAAAGTTGACGCACATCTTGTCGGGCGCGCCCATCTTGGCACCAATCGCCAGGCCGAGGCCCGTGCCGAGCTGGTGCGACTTGCCCCAGCCGAGATAGCCGCGCGGCTTTTTCGCGACATACATCGGCAAGAGCTGGTCGCGCGGGCTGCCACTGTCATGGGTGACGATTGCGTCCTCGGACGGGATCACCCGCATGAATTCCGACATCACGAAATACGGGCAGATCGGCACCTCCTTCGACCGGAGCTTCGGCTCCCAGCGCTTCTCCCACGCCGCCTTTTGGGTGGCGATGGTCTTGCGCGCGCCGGTCGAATGCTTCTTCTTGCCCAGCCGGTCCTTCACCGCCTCGATCGTCTGCTTCAGCACCAGCTTGGCGTCGCCGAGGATCGGCAGCTCGCACGGATGCGTCTTGTAGAGGTCGCGCGTGTCGTTGGTGGCATGGATGATGCGCTTGCCGTCGGGTATGATCGGGGTCGAGATGTTGTGCTTGGTCAGCGACGTCCCGACCGCGAAGATGAGGTCGCTCTCGTGCAGGAAATGACGGCCGTGGCCGGTATAGACCGTGCCGCCCGACCCGAGCGCCAGCGCGTGGTCCTCGGGGAAGGCGCTCTTGCCGTCGGTCGTGGTCATCACCGGCGCGTCGAGCAGCTCAGCCAGCGCCAGCAGCCCGTCGGTGGCCTCGGCGTAGAGCACGCCCTGGCCGGCGATGATCATCGGCACCTTGGCGGCGATCAGCTTCTTCGCCGCCTCGTCGATATCGGCCTCGTCGCCGGCCGAGCGGGTGCGGCGGACGCGCTCGTAATGGACGTCGTTGCCGGGAAACTCGGCGGTCATCACATCGGCCGGAACCTCGACCATGACCGGGCCGGAGCGGCCGTTCTTCAGCGCGTTGAAAGCGCGGCGCAGCGCCCCGACCGTATACTCGGGCATTACCACCGGCTCGACCTGCTTGGTGACGCTGGCGTAAGAGCGGGTCGAATTGAACAGCGGGAAATGCTGCGCCGTCTCACGCGGGTGCCCCAAGGGCAATAGCAGGAGCGGCGTCGAATCCGAGTAGGCCGAGGCGATACCGGCGAAGGCGTTTTCGGCGCCTGGGCCGTACTGCATCGCGAAGACGCCCGGCGGATTGCCGTTCTGCACGCGCGAGCAACCGTCGGCCATGTGCACGCCGACCCGCTCCTGGCGGCAGATGATGGGGCGGATGCCGGCGGCGACTGCCGCTTCGATGATCGGCGTCGTCGGGAAGCAGAACAGGGTCGAGACCCCTTCGCGCTTGAGGATCTCGGAAATCGCGTCCATGACCTGCATTGTTTCGCTCCCCGGATTTGTCTGGAGGCGAAACCCTAGCGCGAGCCTTGCCGCCGCGCCAGCCGCCCAGGTCTCAGACGTGGCGCATGCCAGTCAGCACGCCGCCGCAATGCGGGCAGGTGGGGTGGCTGGCGAGGTCGCGCGCCGCGTCTTCCACCGCCTCGGCCATTTCGGCGTCGGGCAGGCCCAGCCGCTCGCCAAGTTCTTCGAGCTCTTCGACCTCGTCGGCCGATAGCGTGCCAGTGGCGATGTGCGCCTCGACCGCCTGGCGCAGCGCGGCACGCCGCAAGCGAAGCTGGTCGAGGAAGCTCACGGTGATCACGCTGGTGAACAGCGCGACCGCGGCGACGCCCACGATCGTGACCAGCCCACCCATGACCTTGCCGAGCACCGTTCTCGGAACCAGGTCGCCATACCCGACGGTGGTCAGCGTCTCGACCGCCCACCACATCGACGCCGGGATCGAGCTGAACCCTTCGGGCTGCGCCTCGCCCTCGATCATGTACATCAGCGAGGCGCTGATCGTTATCGTCAGAAAGAGGATGAAGAGCACCGCGCCGATCGAGCGCGCCTCCTCGCGGAAGACCGACCACAGTAGGTTGAAAATCGTCGCGTGGCGGGTCAGCTTGAGCATGCGCAACAGCCGCAGCAGACGCAGCGTGCGCAAATCGCCCGCCCCCAGCATGCCGAGGATCGCGGGGAGTACCGCGATCAGATCGACCACCGCGAAAAAGCTGCGCAGGTAGCGCAGTCGACCCCAAAACGGTTGGCGATAGCGCGAGTTCTGGAAATCGACGGAGGCCCATGCCCGCAGGCCATACTCGACCGCGAAGAAGGCCGTCGCGATTGCCTCGATCCACCACAATTCCGCGCCGAAGCGGTGCTCGAACGACTCGACCAATTCGAGAATGACACCACTGACGTTGACGATGATCAGCACCGCGAGCGCGGTGTTGAAAATGCGGCTGCCGACGGTCGGCGGTAGATCGTCGTCGAACAGGTGCGCGAGCCGCCGGCGCTCGGCGGTAAGGGCGGAGAGCAGCATCCCCGACAATCTTACCGGCGCGCCATGACGGTTACCGCACGGTCGCTTTCGCGGCGCCGATCCGAAACTCCAGCGACAGCGAAAACCGCCTTAATTCACAAAGCGGTAGAGCTTGGCCGCGTTGTCGCAGACGATCTTCTGCTTCACCGCCGCCGGCAGGTGGCCAAGCTCTTTCTCGATATATTCCTGCGAATCCGGGTAGATGCCGTCGGGGTGCGGGAAATCCGAACCCCACATGATGTTGTCTTCGCCCAGCTCGGCGATCAGCTTCACCCCGACGGGATCGCTCTGATAGGTCGCGTAGCACTGGCGCTTCCAGTACTCGCTCGGCTTCATCGTCAGATCCAATTCCTTGAACTGGTCTTCCCACTCGGCGTCCATGCGGTCGAGGATGTAGGGGATCCACCCGGTGCCGGCCTCGCCGATCACCATCTTCATGTTCGGCCGGTGGTGCAGCACCCCGGCGAAGATCATCGACATCAGCACGTCGGCCATGTGCATCTGGAAGCTGGTGATGCTGGCGGCGCGCGCAGCGAGCAGCGTCTTGCCGGTGAGCTTCGAGAAGTCGCGGCCCGGTCCGCCGATCGTGTGGAAATGCACCGGCAGCCCACTCGCGGCGATCGCGTCCCACACCGGGTTCCACCACGGGTCCCACAGCGGCGTCATGTCGTGCCGGCGGGCGACTTCAAGGCCGCGGACATTGCCGCGCTTGGCGACGCGCTCGACCTCCGCCACCGCCTCTTCGCGGTCGTGGTTGGGGATGTTGGCGAGCCCGCCGTAACGATCGGGGTGCTTCGAGCAGAAATCGGCGAGCCAGTCGTTGTAGATGCGCAGCATCGCCCCGGCCGCCTCGTTGTCGTTGAGCCGGTTGGTGGCGCCGAGAATGCCATAGAGGATTTCGGCCTGGATGCCGTCGCGATCCTGGTCCTTGAGGCGCAGATCGGGGTTGGTCAGCCGGCGGATATTCTGCTGTTCCTTGTCGTAAAGCCCGGTCGTGGCCATGCGGTCGGAGCGGTGAATTTTGCCCGGCTGATAGGGCCGCCCGGCCGAGCCCATCCCGGCGTCCAGCCCGAACGACGCGCCGTTCTTGGTGACCCATTCGCGCCCGCACTCGCCTTCAGTGACAAAGGGCATGCGCTCCTTGAGCGCCGCCGGCGCGTTGGCGGTGAACAGATCAGGCGGCAGCCAGATCAGATCGACATGGCAATCGGCCGAGATCACTTTGTACTGCATCGCCTGCCCTCCGTTTGTCTTTGGGCGAGCGTAGCGCCCCGATCCCGGCCTGCCTACATTGATCTCGCGGCGGCAGGCCTGCACCGCTTAGGAGTAGCAGCGATGAAAAGTTTCCCGACACGCGTCGCGAGCGCGGTGGGCGGCACTGCCGTCTACCTTGCTCTGGCGATCCTCGGTTGGGGCGGGATCGCTGCGTTCTTTTGCCGGCCGGCCTTTATCGCGCTGACGATCGTCTTGGCCGTCCTCGCGTTGGCGGGGGTGTTCGCGGGCGGCAATCTCAGCCGCGGTGTGCGCGAGGATCGCGGCAATCGCTGGGTGCTGATTTTCTTCTTCGGCATCGGAATTGCGCTTGGATACGTCCCGGCGCTGACTGACCGGCTCGATTTCTGGACGATCGACGGCAATGCGACCCCCTGGATCGGCGTCGCGCTGTTCGCGCTCGGCGGGGCGTTACGGCTCTGGCCCGTCTATGTCCTCGGTGACCGGTTCAGCGGCCTCGTCGCGATCCAGCCAGGTCACACCCTGGTCACGACCGGCATTTACAGCCGCATCCGCAACCCAAGCTATTTTGGGCTGCTGATGAATTCGCTCGGCTGGAGCCTCGCATTTCGCTCTGGCGTCGGCGTGTTGATGACCGCGGCGCTGATGCCGCCGCTGATTGCCCGCATGCGCGCCGAAGAGCGGCTGCTCGCCAGCGAATTCGGCGCCGAGTACGAAGCCTATCGGGCACGGACGGCCCGGCTGATCCCGGGAATTTATTAACCCTTGAGTAGCAGCGCCGTCAGCTCGGCCGGCATTGACAGCATCGGGTAGTGGCCGGTGTCGAGTTCCATGAACAGTGCGCTCAGCTTTTCGGCGGTGCGGCGCTGGTGCGCTTCGCCAGGATTTTGCGCCCGCTTGCACCAGATGACGCTCGCCTCCCACGGCATCGACCAGAATTTGTCGAGCTTGACGCCGTCGGTGTAGATGCCGGCCGGGTGCTGGGTGTAGCGCGCCAGCGCCCATTCCTTCATCGCCGGGTCGAGATCGGCGAAAAGCCGGTTGGCGGCGTCCTCGCGCGACGGGCCGCGCGTCAGGCCACCAGGCGCGCCTGCCGCGGTAGACCGCGTGACGATGTCGCCGATCTTCTCGCCCGGCAGTAGCGCCAGCGCATCGACAAAGACAAGCCGCCCGATGCGCTCGGGGATCAGCTCGGCGACCCGGCACGCCACCATGCCGCCCGAGCTGGTGCCGACCAGCACGACATTCTCCAAATCCTCGAAGAACAGCAGCTGCGCCACCTCGTCCGCCTGGGTCTCGGTGGTGATGCCGGGACGCACCTGTTCGGCGCGCTCGCCGCAGCCGTCCAGCGTCGGCGCGTAGACCTCGTGCCCCTGCGGCGCGCAGCCGCATGGCCACCGGCTTCCAGATCCAGCCGCCCTGATACGAGCCGTGAATGAGGACGAATGTCGCCATGTTTGTCTCCTTGGTTCTACGCCCCCAGCGAAAGCTGGGGCCTACTTTTCAGACGTCTCGCGGCCGAACGGTGGACCCCAGCCTTCGCCGGGAAGCATGTCGAAAGCCTAGGCGCCGCCGGTCACATCGATAGTGACGCCGGTGATGAAATCGGCATCGCTCGACGCGAGAAAGCAGATGACCTTGGCCTGGTCGGGCGCCTCGGCGATTCGCCGCAATGGCGTGCTGTCGATCGCGCGCGCCTGGTCTTCCTGGCTGCGCCGCTCCCAATGCGGGCGGATGCGCTCGGTCAAGGTGCGTGCTCGGCGCGATCGCGTTGATGTTGATGCCGTAGGGGCCGAGTTCGTAGGCGAGCTTCTTGGTGAAGGCGATGATGCCGCCCTTGGCGGCGGCATAGGCCGAAGACGACGCGGCGCTGCGCCCGCGCCCGGCGATCGAGGCGAGGTTGACGATCTTGCCGCTCTTCTGCCGCTTCATCACCGGCACCACCGCATGGGTGAAGAGGAACGTGCCGTCGAGGTTGAAGTCGATGAGCTTCTTCCACTCGTCGAAGCTTCAGCTCATCGACCGTGGCGCTGGACTTGGGGATGATCGTGCTGCCGCCGACCGCGTTGACCAGGATGTCGATGCCGTTGAATTCCCCGGCGATACTGTCGACTAAGTGATCGACCTGATCCTTGTCGAGCGCGTCGCAGAGCCGGCCGTGCGCCTTGCCACCCGCCGCAATGATCTCGGCGACAGTCTTCTCCAGCCGCTCGGCGTTGTTGTCGACGCCGACGATGGTCGCGCCTTCCTTGGCCATGATGTCGGCGGTGGCGCGGCCGATGCCGCTGGCGACGGCGGTGATCAGCGCGATCTTGCCCGCGAAGCGCATCGCTCCCCCTTTCCGACGTCCCGTTGTTGCGGGCATCTTAGAGGAGCGACACACGAGGGGAAGGAATAAGCGATGCAGATCGGGATGCACCTGCCGCATGCCGGCAGCCAGGCGAATCCGGCGCTGATCAAGCGCCACGCGCGTCAGGCCGAGGATATGGGTCTCAGCGACGTCTGGGTCAGCGAGCACATCATCGTGCCGCGCGCCCAGTTCCCGCGCTCGCCGCTATTTTACGACCCGGTGCTGACCCTCACCTGGGTTGCGGCGGTGACCGAACGGGTGCGCCTCGGCACCAGCGTGCTCGTGCTGCCGATGCGCCACCCGCTGCCGCTCGCCAAGGAGCTGTCGACCCTGCACAACCTCTCTGGCGGGCGGCTGATCATGGGGGTCGGGGTCGGCTGGCTCGAGCCCGAATTCGCCGCACTCGGCGTTCCGTTCACCGAACGCGGCCGCCGCATGGACGAAGGCATTGCGATGATGAAAGCGGTGTGGTCGCAGGACCCCGTCAGCTTCGACAGCAAATACATCCCGTCCGAGATCAAGGACATGACAATGCTGCCGCAGCCGATCTCGCCGATCCCGATGTGGCACGGCAGCCGCTCCGAAGCGGCGCACAAACGCACCGTGCGCATCGGCGACGGCTGGCACGGCAGCCAGGTGACGCCTGAGCAGGCCGGCGAAGTCGTCAAGCGCCTGCGGCGCGACCGGCCCGAGCCGTCCTTCACCATCTCCGTCCGCAGCCATTGGGACGGTAAGGATGTCGGGATGATGAAGGAGCGTATCGCCGCCTACGGGGCAGCAGGCGTGCAGCACGTCATGGTCCACCCGCAGGATCGCGAGGTGGACGAGTGGGATACGGTGATCGAAGGGGTCGGCAAGCTTATATAGCGGGGCATGAGACAATTCGCCGAGGCCTCGCGCTATTTGATCCCGGCCTTCTGGCTGATATGGCTGGCGATTTGGATCGCCGCGTCGGCACGGGTCAAGCGGGCCCAGTCCCGCGAGCCGGCGCGCAGCGCGATCCTCAACCGCGCGCCGGTGCTGATCGGCGCGGCGATGCTGGCGGCGCCGCAATGGCTTCCCGCGGCATTGACGCACCGGTTCCTCACCGGAGCCACGCCGCCGGCGATCGGAACGCTGCTCGTCTTCGCCGGCTTGGCCTTCGCGGTGTGGGCTCGGTGGCATCTCGGCCGCAACTGGAGCAGCGCCGTCGTGGTCAAGGAAGGGCACAGTCTGATCCGCAGCGGCCCCTATCGCCTTGTTCGCCATCCGATCTATAGCGGCATGGTGCTGGCGCTGTTCGCAACCGCGCTCGCGATTGGCGAGGCGCGCGGGTTCATCGGCGCCGGGCTGATCCTTTTTGGCTTCATCGTCAAGCTGCGGGCCGAAGAAGAGCGCATGCACGAGACCTTTCCCGAATACGATGATTACGCGCGCCATACGGCGCGGCTGGTCCCAGGGGTGTTTTGATGGATGCGAGAGAATTGGTCGCGGCGATCGGCGAGTTCGAGGCGGCGCGCCAGCGCGGCGAGTATTTCCCCAAGGCCTGGGAGGGTCGGCTGTCGCTCGACGAGGCCTATCTGATTCAATTGGCACTCATCCGCCGCCGCGGCGTCCGGCGAATTGGCTGGAAGGTCGGGCTTACCTCGGCCGCCATCCAGCAGCAGTTCCGGGTGCACGAACCGGTGTTCGGCTGCCTACTGGCTGACGGCAGGCTTGATTCCGGCCGTGTCTTCCGGCGCGGCGAGCTGATCGAGCCCGGCTTCGAGAACGAGCTCTGCCTGGTCATGGGCCGCGACCTCCTGCCCGGCGCGACGCGCGAGACCATCGCCGCCTCGATCGCCCGCATTCACCCGGCCTTCGAGATCATCGAGACGCGCGGCGACCTCACGCGCCAGCTCGCATTGGCATTGGCCGACAACGCGCAACAAAAGGCGTTTGTGCTCGGGCCCCCCATCGAGCACAGGGCAATACCGGAGCTCGACCGCGTCGTGGTCAGCGTGCAGATCAACGGCGTCGCGGTCGCCACCGCCGATGGCAGCGCGGTGCTCGGCCATCCCTACAACTCGCTTGCCTGGCTCGCCCAAAAGCTGGCGCAGTTCGGGGAGGGCGTGAGAGCCGGCGACTACATTATGAGTGGATCGTTCACCCGGCAGTTCCCGCTAAAGCCTGGCGACCGCATCGAGGCCGCCTTCGCCGGCATTGGCGACGTGACGGCGAGCGTGGCCTGAGGGAACCGACTTTATAAATTGCGCTCCCCGGCGCAAGCCGGGGCCCACTCTTCAACCGTGGCACCACCTGAAAAGTGGATCCCGGCTTTCGCCGGGAAGCGAAAACTGTTTCAAGAACACCGGTAAACGCTGGCGGGCGCGGCTAAGTGCAGGCCGAACAGGCCTAGCGCGGCAGCGTCGTCTTCCCCATCAGGAATTCGTCGATCGCGCGGGCGCATTGGCGGCCCTCGCGGATCGCCCAGACGACGAGCGACTGGCCGCGCCGCATGTCGCCGGCGGAGAACAGCTTAGCCACCGAGGTCTGGTAATCGACCGTGTTGGCCTGCGACATTGCCGCGCGGGTCGAGCGCGACCGCCGGACTGCTCGATCATGCCGGGGCGGCGCGGCCCTAAAAACCCCATCGCCAGCAGCACCAGATCGGCCTTCAGCTCGAACTGGCTGCCCGGCATCTCCTTCATGACCCAGCGGCCGTCTGTGCCTGGGTCCAATCGACCCGCACGCATTCGAGCGCGGTGATCTTGCCGTCCTTGCCGACGGCGCGCTTGGTCAGCACCGCCCAGTCGCGCTCGCAACCCTCTTCCTGCGACGATGAGGTGCGCAGCTTCAACGGCCAATCCGGCCAGGTCAGCGCCTTGTTTTCGTGCTCCGGCGGCTTCGGCAGGATTTCGAGCTGGGTGATCGAGGCCGCCCCTTGGCGCGTCGAGGTGCCGATGCAGTCCGAGCCGGTGTCGCCGCCGCCGATCACAATGACATGCTTGCCGTTGGCGGAGATCGTGCCGCCCGGCGCTGCCTTGGGCTCGTCGTCGCCGGCGTTGCGCTTGTTCTGCTGTGGCAGAAAATCCATCGCGTAATGGATGCCGGATAGCTCGCGGCCCGGCACTTCGAGGTCGCGCGCCCATTCGGCGCCGCCGGTCATCGCCACCGCGTCGAAATCGGCGAGCAGCTTTTGCACGCTGACGGCGACCCCGATCTCGGTCGAGGGGCGAAACTCGACCCCCTCCGCCGCCATCTGCTCCATACGGCGGTCGATCAGGTGCTTTTCCATCTTGAAGTCGGGGATGCCGTAGCGCAGCAGCCCGCCGATACGGTCGTTCTTCTCGAAGAGGGTCACGGCGTGACCGGCGCGCGCCAATTGCTGGGCGCAGGCCATGCCCGCCGGCCCCGAGCCGACCACCGCGACCTTCTTCCCGCTCTTCCGCTCGGGGATCTGGGGGACGATCCAGCCTTCCTCCCAGCCGCGATCGACGATCGCGCACTCGATGGTTTTGATGGTGACCGGGTTTTCGTCGATGTTGAGGGTGCAGGCGGCCTCGCACGGCGCCGGGCAGATGCGGCCGGTGAACTCGGGAAAATTGTTGGTCGAGTGCAGGACAGTGAGCGCGTTCCGCCACTGGTCGCGATAGACGAGATTGTTCCAGTCCGGGATGATGTTGTTGACCGGACAGCCCTCGTGACAGAACGGGATGCCGCAATCCATGCAGCGCAGGCCTGGGCGCGCAGTGTCTTTTCCGGCAGCGGCTCGAGGAACTCGCGCCAGTTTTTCACGCGCGCCGCCGGCTTGGCGTAGTGGCGATCTTCGCGCTCGACTTCGAGGAAGCCGGTTGGTTTGCCCATCGGACGCGACCGGCTATTCCGCCGCGGCCATGCGCGCGGTTTCGGCCTCGGCCTTTAGCTCCAACAGCGCGCGGCGATAATCCTTCGGCATCACCTTGACGAAGGCGGCGACGGTATTGTCCCAGTCCTCGAGCAGCTGGCGAGCCCGCTTGCTTCCGGTCAAAAGGTGGTGGCGCTCGATCAGGATGCGCAGCCGCTGCGCGTCATGGGTCATGAGATCGCCCATGCCGTTATCGTGCACATCGATCCCGCGCTGGCGCGGCCGGCCTTCCTCGCCCTCGCCTTCGCTAAGCGGCTCGAGATCGACGCCCGACTGGTTGCACAGGCTGGCGAACTTGCCCTTCGGGTCCCAGACATAGGCGATGCCGCCCGACATCCCGGCGGCAAAGTTGCGGCCGGTCTCGCCGATGACGACGACGACGCCGCCTGTCATGTACTCGCAACCGTGGTCGCCGGTACCCTCGACCACCGCGATCGCGCCCGAGTTCCTGACCGCGAAGCGCTCGCCCGCGACACCCTCGAAATAGGCTTCGCCGGCGATCGCGCCGTAGAGCACGGTATTGCCGATGATGATGTTCTCGGTCGGCTCGCGCGTCGCCTGCGGCGGCTGGCGGACGATCAGCCGCCCGCCCGAGAGGCCCTTGCCGACATAGTCGTTGGCGTCGCCGACCAGCTCCACGGTCACCCCGTGCGCGAGGAAGGCGCCAAAGCTCTGCCCGGCGGTGCCGTCGAAGCGCGCCCAGATCGTGTCTTCAGGCAACCCGTCATGGCCGTAAAGCTGCGCCACCTCGCCCGACAACATCGCCCCGACGGTGCGGTGGACGTTCCGGATCGGCTTCTCGATCCGTACGGGCTGCTGCCTCTCGATCGCGTCCTGGGACAGTGCGATCAGCTCGTTGTCGAGCGCCTTGTCGAGATGGTGGTTCTGGGTCTCGCAATGGTGGATCGCGACACCCGGGGCGGCGGGCTCTTGGTAGAGAATGCGCGACAGGTCGATGCCGCGCGCCTTCCAGTGATGGATCGCCGGTACCATGTCGAGCCGGTCAACCCGGCCGATCATCTCGTCCATCGTGCGGAAGCCGAGCTCGGCCATCAGCTCGCGCACTTCCTCGGCGACGAAGAAGAAATAGTTGATCACGTGCTCGGGCTGGCCGGTGAACCGGGCGCGCAGCACCGGGTCCTGCGTCGCGATGCCGACCGGGCAGGTGTTGAGATGGCACTTGCGCATCATCACGCAGCCGGCGGCGATCAGCGGCGCGGTGGCGAAGCCAAACTCATCGGCGCCCAGCAGCGCGCCGACGACGACGTCGCGCCCAGTACGCAAGCCGCCATCGACCTGCACCGCGATACGGCCGCGCAGGCCGTTGCGTACCAGGGTCTGCTGGGTTTCGGCGAGGCCGATTTCCCAGGGCGAGCCGGCATGGGTCAGCGAGGTCAGCGGGCTGGCGCCGGTGCCGCCCTCATAGCCGGCGATCGTTACATGGTCGGCGCGCGCCTTGGAGACGCCGGCGGCGACCGTGCCGACCCCGACCTCCGACACCAGCTTGACCGACACCGCAGCCTTCGGGTTGGCGTTTTTCAGGTCGTGGATCAGCTGCGCCAGATCCTCGATCGAATAGATGTCGTGGTGCGGCGGCGGCGAAATCAGGCCCACGCCTGGGGTCGAATGGCGCACTTTGGCGATGGCTTTGTCGACCTTGTGTCCAGGCAGCTGGCCGCCCTCGCCGGGCTTCGCGCCCTGCGCCATCTTGATCTGCAACACGTCGGCATTGACCAGGTATTCGGTTGTCACCCCGAACCGGCCGGAGGCGACCTGCTTGATCGCCGAGCGCTTGGAGTCGCCGTTGGGCATCGGCTTGAAGCGCTCGGCCTCCTCGCCGCCCTCGCCGGTATTCGACTTGCCGCCGATGCGGTTCATCGCGATCGCCAGCGTGGTGTGCGCCTCGCGGCTGATCGAGCCAAAGCTCATCGCCCCGGTGGCGAAGCGCTTGACGATCTCACTCGCCGGCTCGACCTCGTCGAGCAGCACCTTCTCCTCGGGCTTGAACTTCATCAGCCCGCGAATGGTGAGCAGCCGCTCCGATCTGGTCGTTGATGATATTGGCGAAGGCCTTGTAGTCGGCAAGCGAGTTGCCGCGCACCGCGTGCTGCAGCTTGCCGATGGTCTGCGGCGTCCAGGCATGCGCCTCGCCGCGCAGGCGGAACGCGTAGTCGCCGCCGACGTCGAGCATTTCCTGGTAGAGCGGGTCGTCGCCATAGGCCTGAGCGTGGCGCACCAGCGCCTCATTGGCGATGGCGAGGAGATCGGCCCCTTCGATCGTCGTCGCGGTACCGGTGAAGTACTTGTCGACAAAGTCGCTTTCGAGCCCGACCGCGTCGAAGATTTGCGCCCCGCAATAGGACTGGTAGGTCGAGATGCCCATCTTGGACATCACCTTGAGGATGCCCTTGCCGACCGCCTTCAGATAGTTCTTCTGGACGTCGTAGCCGCTCAAGCGCCATCCCGGTCTCGGTGCGGATCTGCTCCAGCGTGGCGAAGGCGAGATAGGGGTTGACCGCCTCGGCGCCATAGCCGGCGAGCACGCAGAAATCGTGCACCTGGGCCGCATCGCCGGTCTCGACGACGATGCCGGTCTTCGTGCGTAGCCCCTCGCGGATCAGGTGGTGGTGAACCGCCGAGGTGGCGAGCAGCGCCGGGATCGGCACGCGTTCGGGCGAGGTGCCGCGATCCGACAGGATCAGGATGTTGTGGCCGTCGAGCACGGCGTCGGTCGCCTCGCGGCACAAGCGGTCGAGCGCCGGTTCGATGCCGGCCGCGCCTTCCGTCGCCGGCCAGGTGATGTCGAGCGTATCGGTCTTGAACCGCCCGTCGACCAGGAGCTCGATGTTGCGGATCTTGTCGAGGTCGCCGTCGGTGAGGATCGGCTGCGCCACCTCGAGCCGGTGATGCGTGCCGACCTCGTGCCCCAGCAGGTTCGGGCGCGGACCGATCATCGAGATCAGCGACATCACCAGCTCTTCGCGGATCGGGTCGATCGGCGGGTTGGTGACCTGGGCGAAGTTCTGCTTGAAGTAGTTGTAGAGCACCTTCGGCTTGTTCGAGAACGCCGCGATCGGCGTGTCGGTGCCCATCGAGCCCACGGGATCGTCGCCATCGCGCGCCATCGGCTCCAGGAAGAACATGATGTCCTCCTGGGTGTAGCCAAAGGCCTGCTGCAGCGAGAGCCGCGCCTCCGGATCGTTGGTGCGCGGCGGGGTCGTGCTCTCGGTCGGCTCGGGCAGCTCGGAGAGCTTGTACTGCGTCTCTTTCAGCCATGCCTCGTAGGGATGCTCGGCGGCGAGCTTCGCCTTGATCTCGTCGTCTGAGATGATCCGCCCCTCTTCGAGGTCGATCAGCAGCATCTTGCCGGGCTGCAGCCGCCATTTGCGGGTGATCTTCTCTTCCGGCACCGGCAGCACGCCGGCTTCGGAGGCCATGATCACATGGTCGTCGTCGGTGACGATGTAGCGCGCCGGCCGCAAGCCGTTGCGGTCGAGGGTCGCGCCGATCTGCCGCCCGTCGGTGAAGGCGATCGCCGCCGGCCCGTCCCACGGCTCCATCAGCGCCGCGTGATACTCGTAGAAGGCGCGCCGCTCCGGGTCCATCAACGGGTCGGCCCAGGCCTCGGGGATCAGCATCATCATCGCGTGCGCGAGCGAATAGCCGCCGGCGACGACGAGAAGCTCCAAGGCGTTGTCGAGGCAGGCCGTGTCCGACTGGCCCGGCAGGATCAACGGCATCAATTTGCCGAGATCGGGTCCCATCAACGCCGACGACATCGCCTGGCGGCGCGCGTGGATCCAGTTGACGTTGCCGCGCACCGTATTGATCTCGCCGTTATGGCAGAGGAAGCGATACGGGTGCGCAAGGCGCCAGCTGGGGAAGGTATTGGTCGAGAAGCGCTGATGCACCAGCGCCAGCGCCGACACGGTGAGCGGGTCGCGCAAATCCTCATAAAAGCTGCCGATCTGCGGCGCCAGCAACAGTCCCTTGTAGACCACGGTGCGGGTCGAGAAGGACGGCATATAGAGGTGGCGCAACTCGGGCAGCATGTTGCGCTCGGCCTGCGTCGTGACCCGGTTCAGCACCTGCTTGCGGATCGTTAGGATTTTCCGCTCGAACGCATCCTGATCGGCGATGTCGTCGCTGGCGCAGACAATTGCCTGCGCGATATGCGGCATCGTCTCGATGACCCGCTTGCCGAGCCCGGTGATGTCGGTCGGCACGTCGCGCCAGGCGAGCAGCGTCTGGCCCTCGACACGGACGATGCGTTCGATCTGCGCCACCGCGTAGGCGCGCGCATGCGCCTCCATCGGCAGGAAGCACATCGCCACCGCGTAGCGGCCGGGCGGCGGCAGCGTCGAGGCCGCGCTCCTCGCACCAATGGCGCAGCAGCGCGTCCGGGATCTGGATCAGGCAGCCGGCGCCGTCGCCGACCAGCGGATCGGCGCCGACCGCGCCGCGATGGTCGAGATTGACGAGGATTTCGAGACCGCGGCGGATGATGTCGTGCGATTTTCGGCCTTTGATGTTGGCGACAAAACCGACGCCGCACGAGTCATGCTCGTTGCGGGGATCATACAGGCCTGGTCCTCTTGCCTCAGTCATCGCCAGATGCTCTTTCGCGAGACCGATTTGCACAAATTTGGCGCACATACCGGCCAGTTTCGCACACGATATTAGACAGTATGCATGACTTATACCGCGAACGCGAATCGCGTTTGCAGCGTCGGGCGATATTTTGTCTGGCTGCCGTTTTTTGTCGCGGCGGGATGCCGGCCAGCGCGCCGGCGCGGGTCAGCTTCTGGTCAGCTGGCCGCCTTTTGCTGATAGCGCCGCCCGGCGAGATAGCGCACCCCGGCCGGTCCACATTGCTCGGTATGCGGCGTGCCGGCCGCCATCGAACATACGTCGCCGGCCCGGAACGTATCCGGCCTGCCGTGACGCGCGATGGTTATCTCGCCTTCGACCACAAACACGCAGGCATCGAAGTCGTGCGCATGTTCGGGGTTGAAATGGTTCGCTTCCATCGTGCGGTCGACCATTTCGCCATAGCCTTCGGCCTGGAGCTTTTTTTCGAAATCGGCCTGGTTCATCCCACCCTACCTCCGTATCCGTTTGCCGAGATTAGCACGCGATCAGCCGATCCCGTAGCGCTTCGCCCAACCGAGTCCCTCAAGGGTATCCCCCTTTGGCCGGTATTCGCAGCCGATCCAGCCGTCGTAACCGATCTCGTCGAGCAGATCGAAGAGGTACGGATAGTTAATCTCCCCGACATCCGGCTCATGCCGACCGGGGGTACCGGCGATCTGGATGTGGGGATACATGCCGGCCAATTCACGGATCGTCGGCGCCAAGTCGCCGCGCATGATCTGCGCGTGGTAGAGATCGAGCTGAAGCCTGATATTGGGCCGGTCGACCGCCTGGATGATCGGCATCGCCTGCGCCGTGGTGTTGAGGTAATAGCCGGGGATGTCGCGGGTGTTGATCGGCTCGATGATCGCGGTGATGCCCTCGCGCGCGAGCCGGTCGCCGGCCCAGCGCAGATTGTCGATGTAGGTCGGCAACGCCTCGGTCTTGTCGCGCCCCTCGGGCCACAACCCAGCCATCGCGTGGATGGTCTTGCACTTTGCCGCCTTGGCATAGGGGATCGCGGTCTCGACCGCGGCCATGAAGGCCTGCTGCCGTCCCGGGATCGCGGCGAAGCCGCGCTCGCCCTTCGACCAGTCGCCGGGCGGCAGATTGAACAACGCCAAGGTCAGCTTGTTGCGCTCGAGCCGCTCGGCGATCTCTTCCGGTTTGAAGTCATACGGAAACAGGAACTCCACCCCCTTGAACCCGGCTTTCGCGGCAGCATCGAAACGGTCGAGGAAATTGGGGATTTCCTGAAACATCATGCTGAGATTGGCGGCGAATTTTGGCATGCAAGCAGCTCCTCGGCATTGGCGGCAGCGCGGCGGGCCGCTACTGTTCCCCGGCGCGCGGGCCGAGACAAGCCCCCCGAAGGAAACCTCGCCCGTAACGCTGCTGTCGGCCCGCTGGCATGCCGCCTAGCCGATCCCTGTTATCTGGAGGATGCGCTGATGATCTACGAAGTCCGCACCTACACCCTGCGCACCGGGACTGTGCCCGAATTCGAGGAACGCTATGCCAAGCGGCTGCCCGCGCGGCTTAAGCACTCGAAACTGGGCGCCTTCTGGCACACCGATTTTGGCCCTCTCAATCAGGTTATCCATGTCTATCCCTACGACGATCTGAACCAGCGCGCGGCGGTGCGCGAGGCGCTGGCGAAAGACCCCGAGCGCAACGCGTTGCCGGGCGGCCAAGACCTGATCGTCGCGCAAGAAGCCGAAATCGTCATCCCGGCGCCGTTCATGCGCCCGCTCGGCAGCCGCGATTACGGCACCGGCAATGTCTACGAGATGCGCATCTATACTTATGGGCCGGGTGATCTGCCGAAAGTGCTCGACGCGTGGGCCAAGGCGGTTCCCGCGCGCGAAGAGCTTTCGCCATTGGCCGCCTGTTGGACGAGCGAACTCGGCGGGCTCAACAAATTCACCCACATCTGGGCCTATAAGGACCTCGCCGAGCGCGACCGCGTCCGCGCGGCGTCGCGTGCGCCCGGCCGCAACTGGCCGCCGCAGAGCGGCGTGCGGCCGCTCCGCCAGGAAAACAAGCTGCTGATCCCGGCGGCGTTCTCGCCGGTGCGGTAGTCAGCCTCGCCGCGCTTGTTTCGCTAATGACGAAGGGCGGGTCCAAGACCCGCCCTTCTATTTGTCAGCCGTGGATCCCGGCTTCCGCCGGGATAGCCCTGCGGGCTACTTCGCCGCGTCGGCCAGCACCGGCTGGCGGGCGGCGTTGAGCACCGCCGCCGCTTCCTTCTCGACCCGCGTGCCCTTGAAGAAATCGGGGTTCTGATGACCCCACAAGGTCACCGCGTTGGTGAACACGAAGTCGCGGAAATTGTCGGCGGTGATGACGCCGTCCTCGACCAGCTCATAGGCTTCGGCGAGCGGTTCGCGCATATCGATCACGTCGAAATGCCCGATGTCGGAGCTGTAGATCGCGTTGAGCTGCGCGTCGAACGGGTTGAGCTTGAGGAACGCAGTGGCGTTCATCCGGTCGTCCGCCTCGCAGCCGAAATAGTACGGCTTGACGTAGAGGTCGACCCAATCCTCCTTGCGGGTGAATTTGCACGCCGCGAAATCGTCGAGGTTGTCGATGCCGCCGGTCATGTGCAGTTCGGGGTCGGGCCAGCCGTCGCGCGCCTTGAGCGCTGCGGCATGCTCCTTGTAGCCGTATTTCTCGACATAGCTCATCAGCAGGTCGCGGTTGAGCTTCTCGGGCTTCATGTTTTCGAGCGCCTTGATGTTGCGCCGCTCCCAGTGCTCCATCAGGTCGCCGAAGAGCTGCGCGCCCCAGCCGACCCCGCCTTCAAGGAAAGCGAAGCGCAGTTCGGGGAAGCGCCGAGTGACGCCGCCGAGGAAGATGCCCTTGGCCGCGGCATGGCCTGCATCGGCGAAATGGCCGATATGGTTGTAGGTGAAGTTAGTCGGCGAATTGCGCAGCGCCTGGTTGCTGCCGGCCGAGTGGAAGGTCGGCGCGATCTTGACGTCGACGCATTTCTGCCAAACCGGGTCGTAGTCGTAGATGCTGTCGATCCCGAACACCTCGTACCAGACGCCCAGCCGATCGGCATCGGCATTTGCGCCTTTCGGGATCGAGTCGGTCTGGCGCGGCATCGCGCTGCCGAACATGCCGACCTTGGAGCCAAGCTCCTTGGTGACGAATTCGAGCTCGTCGATCGCCTCGTCGGGCGTGTGCATCGGGATGATCGCCGCCGGAGTCATCCGGTCCTTCAGATCCTTGAAGTATCCGGCCGAGACAATGTTGTAGGCGCGGATAACGGCACGCCGCGTCGCGTCATCCTTGATGCGCGGCAGCCGCAGGCCAGCGGTCGGATAGATGATGGCGAAATCGCTGCCGATCTCGTCAAGCCGGTCGTAAAGCAGATGCGGCAGCATCGCCGTGGCGCGGTCGTAGGTATTGCCAGTCTGCCGAGTCCAGAAACCGGGCATCGAGATACGGCGGCGGCGGCGCTCCTCGACGCTCATCAGCAGCGAGTCGCGGGTCACGGCCATCGCCGCGAGGAAGCCGTCGGCGGCCAAATCGCCACCCACCTTGCGCATCTGCTCGCTGAACACCGGATCGTATTCGACCCAGTGGCCGTCGCCATCGATGATCGGATGGTTGAGCTTGTTGCGAATTTCGGCTGGGGTGTGCTTACCGTGACCGCTCATGGAGTTCCTCCGCAAGATTAGTGGCTGGGTTTGGCCGCGGCTCGGCGGCGAATGATCGATACCCTTACCAACCTGGGAACGAATCAGCGTGACCTTGCGCCCGTGGCCGCGATGCGGCAATCCGTTTCGCCACGGAGATCGATGTGCGCATAGGCCCCTCTGTAAAATGCATAGCCGCGCCGTGCGCGGCTCACGACGCGAAGCCGTCAACGTGGCGTCTGGCGGCATTGCTACTGGCGGCTATGGCGGCGATCACCTTGCCGGCGGCGGCGCAGACGCGCGACAAAAACGCCCCCATCGCCAGCCTGCCCGTTGCCGCGGATTGGGTACAGGAGCTCAGACGCGACATCCTGCCGTTCTGGGAGACTCCGGCGGCGCTGGGCGACCCAGTTGGAAATTTCCCGACTTTTCGTTGCAACGATGGGTTGCCGACCAATCCGCAGGCACCGTGCCCGGAATTCCTCGCCGCCCCCGATTGGATCCGCAGCGCGGTCGGCCGCCAATACACGCGGATGATCTCGCGGCAGGTCTATCTCTACGGGGTCGCCTATCACCTGACCGGCAACTCGAAATACCTGCAGTGGGCGCACGCTGGGGTTCGCTTCATACTCGATAACGCGGTGAACAAGACGACCGGCGACGTCGTGTCGTACTGGACGAACGGAAAACCCGCCGTCGATCCAGACGACCAGACCAGCCAGGACCTCGCCTATTCGCTGGTCGGGCTGTCGTTCTACTACTACCTAACGCGCGAGGCCGATCTGCTGCCGCCGATGCTGCGCGTCGAAAGCTACATCCGGCAGCATTACTTCGACGCGAAACTGGGTCTCTATCGCCAGGCGCTGAAGGGCTGGGAAGCCGACCGGATCGAGCTGGTCTCCCAGCTCGATCAGGCCAACGCCTATATGCTGCTGCTTACCCCGCTTTTGCCGCAGCCCGAGCAAAAGCGGTGGCGCGCTGAGCTGGCGCAGATCGTCCAGATCATCCGCAACCGCTTTTACGATCGCGGCTCGACCCTGTTCCTCGGCTGGCTCGATCCCAAGGCCAAGCCCGGCGATTGCGTGTTCGTCCGCGCCGACACCGATTTCGGCCACACGATCAAGACGTACTGGATGCTCCATTTCATCGGCCGCGTGCTCAACGACCCGGGTCTCGCGAATTTTGCCCGCGAAAAGGCGCCAGGCATTCTCTCGCGGGCTTTCCTGCCGGCCACCGGTTCGTGGGCAACTCAGCCAACCTGCAAGCCCGCGCCCGACGATATCGACCGCACCAGCACTTGGTGGATAGCCGCCGAGCTCGACCAGGCCGCGCTAACCTTTGGGATCGGGAACTCGGCTCTGCTCCCCTACATCCCGAAGACCAACGAGTTCTGGCTCAAGCACATGGTCGACCCGCGCCACGGCGAGGTGTGGGACGAGGTGGCGCTGCCCGACTTCACGCCGCGCCTGCCCAAGGCTCATCTGTGGAAGAACGGGTTCCATACCGCCGAGCGCGCCTTGATCGGTTACATCGCGACCAGCGCCATCCGTTCCGAGCCGACAGTGCTCTATTACGCCTTTCAAGGGTGCAAGCTGCCCGTCGACGTGCGGCCCTATTACTACGACGGCCGGGCGGCTTCGCATGTGGAAACGCCGCTCGCCGCGATGCCGGGATACTGCCAGACGAAAGTGACCTTTACTGGCGTCCATTGAGGCGACGGCGACGCACGGCTACTCTCCAGTAGCGGGCCTCAGGAGAGCGGCATGGGCGTGGTGCTGGGCGCGATCGCCGACGATTTCACCGGCGCGACTGATCTCTGCAACACGCTGGTGCGGCGCGGGATGAAGACCGTGCAGCTGATCGACGTGCCGAGCGCGGATACCGCCGTGCCCGACGCCGAGGCGGTGGTCGTCGCGCTGAAGAGCCGCACCGTCCCGAGCGGCGAAGCGGTAGCGATGAGCCTCAAGGCGTTGGCTTGGCTCAAGGATGCCGGAGCACGCCAGATCCTGTTCAAATACTGCTCGACCTTCGACTCGACCGACGCGGGCAATATCGGGCCGGTTTCCGAGGCCTTGCTCGACGCGCTCGGCGCGGATTTCACCCTGCACTGCCCGGCCTTCCCGACGCTCGGCCGCGCGATCTTCAAGGGCTACCTCTTTGTCGGCGACATGCTGCTCTCCGAGTCGGGGATGAAGGACCATCCGCTGACCCCGATGCGCGATCCCTCGCTCGTGCGCGTCCTGCAGCGTCAAAGCAAAGGCGAAGTCGGCCTCGTCGAGCACGTGACCGTTGCCGAGGGCCCGGCCGCCATTGCCGCGGCCTTCGCCCGCCTGAAGGCGGATGGGCATCGCCATGCCATCGTGGACGTTGTCGCCGACCGCGATCTCGAAGCGATCGGCGAGGCGGCCGCTGATTTCGCGCTGATCGGCGGCGGCTCGGGGATCGCGCTCGGCCTGCCGGCGAATTTCCGCCGAGCGGGGCTGATCGGTGACGGCAGCGGCGCCGACATTCTGCCCAGGATCGGCGGCAAGGCGGCGGTGCTGTCCGGCTCGTGCTCGGTAGCGACCCAGGGCCAGATCGCCCATATGCGCGAGCGCGCGCCGGTCTTTACCATCGACCCGCTCGCGGCCGCAGCGGGACGCGACGTGGCCGCAGCCGCGCTGGACTGGGCTGGCGACAGGCTGAGCGACGAGCCGATCGTCATCGCGGCCACCGCGCCGCCCGACGAGGTCGCCGCCGTGCAGGCAAAGCTGGGCCGCGAGCGCGCCGGCGCGCTGGTCGAGAAAGTGATGGCCGAGATCGCTCGCGGCCTCGTCGAACGGGGGGTGCGCCGCTTGGTCGTCGCCGGCGGCGAAACCGCCGGCGCCGTGGTGCAGGCGCTCGGCGTCACCGGCCTCAGGATTGGGCGGCAGATCGACCCCGGCGTGCCGTGGACCGTGAGCCTCGGCGAGTCGCCGCTGGCGCTGGCGCTCAAATCCGGCAATTTCGGCGCGCCCGATTTCTTCTCGCGCGCTTTCGCGGCATTGGAGGAGGCTACCGCATGAGTGACTCCAAAGTTCGCGAGGCGATCTGCACCCTCGGTGCCTCGATTTTCGAGCGCGGTCTCACCGCGGGCTCCTCGGGCAACATCAGCGTGCGGGTCGAGGACGGCTGGCTGATGACCCCGACCAACGCCTCGCTTGGCCGGCTCGACCCAGCGCGGCTCTCCAAGCTCGACGACAGCGGGAAACTCATCGGCGGCGACCCGCCGACCAAGGAGAGCTTCCTGCACCGGGTGATGTACGAGGAGCGCAACGACACCGGCGCGGTGGTGCACCTGCACTCGACCCACTCGGTCGCGGTGTCGTGCTTGGCCGAGGTCGACCCGCACGACGTGCTGCCGCCGATCACCGCCTATTACGTGATGCGGGTCGGCCGGCTGCCGCTGGTGCCCTATTACAAACCAGGCGACATGGCGCTGGCCGAGGCGGTGCGCGGCTTCGCTTCCAAGCACCATGCGGTGCTGCTCGCCAATCACGGGCCGGTCGTCGCCGGGTCGAGCCTCGATGCCGCGGTCAACGCGGTCGAGGAGCTGGAAGAGACCGCCAAGCTTTACCTGATGCTGCGCGGGGCGAAAACCCGCTTCCTGACACCCGAGCAAGTGGCTGCTTTGCTCGCCTAGCCAGCCGCCATTTTGGGTCTAAAGTTCTTTTTTTGTTCTTGACAAAATGACAATATTGCGCTATATACGCACGCATGATCGGGCGATGCGCACCGTCGGGACGAAAGAACTCTAGCCTCGCTGATACGCCGCTGTTAGCGCTGTTATCCCGCTGTTTCCGCCGCTGTTGTCGCGCTGTTCTTCCACTGTTAATTCGCTGTTCCTGGGCGCACGAATTCGGCAAATCCTGTAGAACTTCCAATGGGTTGACGCGCAGGAGAGCGCCGAAATTCGTGCCGGAACAGCGCAACTCGGCCGGTCGCGGGGCGCCGCCGGCGTCACTTCATCTTGGCGAAGTAGTCCTCGTACGGGATGTCGTTCGAGATCAGCACGCCGCCGTCGACGTCGAGCGCGATGCCGGTGACCATCTTCGCGCCGTCGCCCGCCAGGAACAGCACCGCGTCGGCGATATCCTCCGGCTCGACCATGCGGCCGAGCGGGATTTTCTTCGCGCGCTGGGCCTTCTGCTCGGGAGTCGGCGCTTTCCCGGAAAACGGGGTCGCGGTCGGACCGGGGCACACGGCGTTGACCCGGATGTGGTCCGGCGCCAGCTCATAGGCGGCGTGCCGCGTGAGGCCGAGCACCCCGGCCTTCGACGCCGAATAATTCGCGCCACCGCCGAACGAAATCCGACGGCCGGCGACCGAGGCGATGTTGACGATCGCGCCGCCGCCCCGCGCCTTCATGTGCGGGATAACCGCGTGGATGCCGTTGAAGGTGCCGCCGAGATTGACCTCGATCACTCGGTTCCATTCGGTCGCGGTCATCGTCGCGAGCGTCTTCTGGGTGATTGTCCCGGCGCTGTTGACCAGCACGTCAATGCCGCCCGACGCGGCGGCGATCTCATTCGCCAACCTGGCGAAGCCGTCGCCGTCGGCGACATCGAGCGCGTGGCCGGCAGCCTTGGCGTTATGGCCGATCTCGGCCGCGACCCTGTCGGCCGCCGCTCCATCGCGGTCGATGACATGGACGTTGGCGCCCGAGGCGGCGAATTGCCGGCACGTCGCCGCGCCGATGCCGCTGCCGCCGCCTGTCACCAGCACGGTCTTGCCCGAGAAATCGGCCATGCGTCACTCCTGTCAATGCGGCGGCAGGACGCCGCCTGGCTTGAGCAGATCCTTGAGGTCGTCGTAGCTCAGCCGGCAATCGTGCGGGCCGGCGACGTAGGGCGTCACCGAATACGGATCGAACATGATCGTGACCCCGTCCTTGTCGATGACCCAGTGCTTCGTGTCTTTGACCACCGTGTCGAAATCGGGGTTGTCGAAGAGGCCCCAATCGTTCTTCTCGGCCTGGGCCTTGCACAACGCCGAGACCGCCGGCACCGCCTTTTCTGGATCGGCGAGAAAATCGCCGAGCGCGACCGCCTTGTCGGTCGCCGGGTTCCACAGCAGCGCCACCCGCCAGTTGTTGGGATGCGCGCCGCCGGAATACTCGCCGAACTGAAAGGTGACCGAGACCAGCGTCGGCGTAAGCCACATCGTCTCGTAGGTCGCGTCGTAGGAATTGCTGCTGCCGTTGAACTTGTTCGGTGCGTTCTGCCGGTATTCCGCCAATGTGTTTTTGCCGTACGCCGCGTCGTGCGCCGCCGCGTTGAATTTTGGCGCGGCGGGTTTGGCGAATTGCGGATAGATAATCATGATGTCGTAGGCGCCCTTCTTCGACTCGGCAAAAAAGGCGGGCAGCAGCGGCGGCGCGCCCGCCGCGCCGTTATCGCCCTCGCCGACGAGAAACTGCCGCCGCGTCTGCATCGCCGCCAGCAAGCATTGCGTCAACTCGGCGTCCTTCTTGTCGAAACACCCGCCACTGCGCCCGTTGATCCAATTCTTCTGGTCGGCCTTGAGCGCCGTCTGCTGCGCTGCTGGCAAGGCCTTCAGCAAATCCGAATAGGCCTTGCTCACCGCCACGTCGGCGGCCGCGAGGTCTGGGCTGGCGCAGATCGCCTTCTCGGCGGCGGTCGTGGCCTTAGCGCAATCGAAGCTTGGTCCCGCCGGGGCGCTTGCCTGCGCGAACGCGGCACCAGAGCACAGCAACGGCGGCAGCACGGCCCAAAGCGTCCAGCGACGGCCTATCATGTCCCCTCCCGATGGCGTGGCGATCATAGCGCGCTGCCGCGCCGCCAGCGATCGGCTATGCTGACCGAGCCTTGAGAGGAACGCCGATGACCTACGCCGCGCCGCTCGCCGACATGCGCCTCGCGCTCGACACGCTCGGCAATCTGCCGCCGGACGTGGCCGAGGTGGCGGACGCGGTACTGAGCGAGGCAGCCCGCTTCGCCGAGAACGATCTGGCGCCGCTGAACCAGACCGCCGACCGCGTCGGTAGCGTGCTCGAAAACGGCGTCGTGCGCACTCCGCCCGGGTTCCGCGAGGCTTACCGCAAATTCGTCGATGGCGGCTGGAACGGCCTCACCTGCGAGCCCGAGATCGGCGGCCAGGGGCTGCCGCTGGCGCTGGCGGTGCCGCTGACGGAGATGTGGAACTCGGCCTGCATGGGCTGGGCGCTGTGCCCGTTGCTCAACAGCGGCGCGGTCGAACTGCTGAAGACCCACGGTTCGCCCGAGCAGAAGCGGCTCTATCTCGACAAGCTCGTCTCGGGCGAATGGCCGGGCACGATGAACCTGACCGAGCCGCAGGCCGGCTCCGACCTCGGCGCGCTCAAGGCCCGCGCCGAGCCAGCGAGCGACCCGCGCTGGGGCGAACATTACCGGATCACCGGACAGAAGATCTTCATCACCTACGGCGACCACGACCTCTCGGACAATATCGTCCATATGGTGCTGGCGCGCCTGCCCGACGCGCCGCCGGGCAGCCGCGGTATCTCGCTGTTTCTGGCGCCGAAATTCCTCCTCGATCACGACGGCAAGCCGGCCGAGCGCAACGACATCCGCACGTTGCGGCTCGAGGAGAAGCTCGGCATCCACGCCTCACCAACCTGCGTGCTGGCTTATGGCGAGGATGGTGGGGCGATCGGCTGGCGCATCGGCGAACCGCATCGCGGCCTCGAAGCAATGTTCACGATGATGAATACCGAGCGGCTGCTGGTCGGGGTACAGGGGGTCGGCATCGCCGAACGCGCCTATCAGACCGCGCTCGCCTATGCCCGCCAGCGCGTCCAGGGCCAGCCCATCGGCATGCCGCGGCCAAAGGGTACTGACTCCGCGACGCCGCCGATCGTCCACCACCCCGACGTGCGGCGCATGTTGCTGTCAATGCGTGCCGGGACCGAGGCGGCCCGAGCGCTTGCCTATTACGCCGCCGCGGCGATCGACGCCGCCCGACGCGACCCAAAGGCGCAGCGCCGCGCCGAGCTGCTGATTCCGATCGTCAAATCCTGGTGCAGCGACAAGGGCATCGAGATCGCCTCGACCGGCGTCCAGGTACATGGTGGCATGGGGTACATCGAGGAGACGGGCGCCGCGCAGCATTACCGCGACGCGCGCATCGCCGCGATCTACGAAGGCACCAACGGCATCCAGGCCGGCGATCTCGTCGGCCGCAAGGTTGCGCGTGATGGGGGCGAGGCCGCGCGCGCGCTGTCCGCGGAGCTCAGGGCCGATCTGACCGCCCTGTCCGGCAAATTCGCGCCGCTGAAACAGCCTCTCGCCGACGGGCTTGCGGCGCTCGATGACGCAACGGCCTATCTGGTCGAAACCGACCCGGCGCTGGCCGCCGCCGGGGCGGCACCCTATCTCAATCTCTTCGGCACGGTTTTGGGGGGCGCATTGCTGACGCGGCTTGCGGTGGAAGCCGAGCGCCGCGACCACCCGCTCGCCGACGCCAAGCTCGCTACCGCGCGGTTCTTTGCCGAGCATGAACTCGCCCGCGCACCCGGATTTCTCGCCGCGATCAAAGGCGGTGCTACCGTCGTGGAGTTCGATCCGGATCAATTGTAAATCGCGCCGCGCATGCCGGTGACAGCCGCCTCGGCCAACCGCGCCGACAACATCCGGCTCGGCATCCTTTACATGCTGGCGTCGGTGTTCCTCTTCTCGATCCAAAACGCGATCGGCAAGTGGCTGGCGCAGAGCTACCCGATCCCGATGTTGGTATTCTTCCGCAGCTTTGTCGCGCTGCTGCCGTCGTTCCTCTTGGTCATGCACGCCGGCGGACCGAAGGTCATGCGTACCAACCGTCTCGGGGCGCAGTTCGGCCGCGCCGTGATCTGGGGCGGCTCGAACGTCGCCTCGTTCTTCGCCTATCACCTGCTACCGCTCGCCGACGCGGTGGCGCTGACCTTCGCCGCGCCGCTGTTCCTGACCGCGCTGTCCTATCCGATCATCAAGGAGCGGGTCAGCCGCGAGCGCTGGATCGCGGTTAGCGTGGGCTTCGTCGGCGTGATTGTCATGGCACATCCCAGCGGCGCCGGCAGCGCGCTCGGCGCCGGTGGCGCGATCACCTGCGCGGTGTGTAACGCGGTCGGCACGCTAACCGTTCGCGACTTGTGCCGCACCGAGCATTCGGCCTCGATCGTCACCTGGACGGCGGTGTTCATGACGCTGATGGCCTTGCCGGCGCTGCCGTTTTTCTGGAAGACACCCACGCTATTGGATTTGGCGCTGTTCTGCTCGATTGGCCTGATCGGCGGGGTGTCGCAATATTGGACGACCCTGGCGCTGTCGCTCGCGCCGGCGGCGGCGGTGTCGCCGTTCAACTACACCGCGCTGATCTGGGGCTCGATCATCGGCTTCGTCATGTGGGGCGACCTGCCGACGACACCGATTATCGTCGGCTCAGCGATCGTGACCTTGACCGGCCTCTATCTGCTGCGCGCCGAAGCCCGCCGCCGGCCGAGGCCGGCGGCGGCGGCGAAGCGGGCGGCTGAGTAGCTACTCCGCCGCTTGCGGCACCGGCTTGACGTCGGTCGAGTATTTGAGGTGGACCGGCGCGTTAAGCTCGAACGGGTCCTTGAGCCCCAGCTCCTTGCCGATTTCGCGCATCGCCGGCATCACCTCCTGCCCCAGGAGCCGGATACAGGTGCGTGCGTCAGCGTCGCTGACCGTGCCGTCATTGCCCCAGATGCCGTAGATCGACGGGCGCGTCTCTTCGAGGACGCGGCGCAGCTTCGGAATGACCGTCTTCGGTGTGCCGAAGAACACGCGGCCGTCGGCGACCTGCTGCTCGAAGGTCGGGCGGCCGCGCGGGTTCTCCGCCCGCCCGACCGCGAACTCGACAAAGTTGCGGCGCAGCGTCGGCGAGAAATAGCCCGACGGGTTCGCCCAGACGGGGTGCGCGAGGCCGGTGAACTCGCCCTGCATCCACAGGAACTGGCGGGCGTTGCGCTCGGCCTTTTCCTCGCTGTCGGAGACATGCACCTGCTGCAGGTAGCCGCGGTTTTCCGGACCGGACTCGTAGCCGACTTCGCGGGCGGTCTCGTCGTAGAGCTTCCAGATGTTCTTGGTCGCCTCGATCGAGGTATTGAGTGCGATGTAGGGGTAGCGCTGCTTCGCCGCCCAGATGATCGTCTCCTTCGACAGCACGCCCGGGATCCAGACACGCGGATAAGGCTTCTGCAACGGCACCGCCCACGGGTTGACGACGCGATGCTGGTAATGCTTACCCTCCCAGCGGAACGGGCCGGTGCGCGACCAGGCAGCAACCACGAGGTCATGCGCCTCCTCGAAGCGCTCGCGGTTGAAGGCGGGGTTGACCCCGGTGGCGAGCTGCTCCTGGCCGCCGCCGCGGACAAAGCCGGAGACGAGGCGGCCCTTCGAGATCATGTCGATCATCGCCAGCTCTTCGGCGAGGCGAACCGGGTTCTCGGCGAGCGGCAGCGGGTTGCCGAGGAGCACGATCTTAGCCTTCTTGGTCACTGCGGCGAGGATCGAGGCAAACACGTTGCACTTCGCCTGCATGCAGAACGGAGCGTTGTGGTGCTCGTTGAGCATGAAGCCTTCGACGCCCTGCTCCTCGGCGTAAATGTAATGCTCGAGGTACTGGTTATAGAGCCGGCTGCCGGCGACAGGATCGAAGTGCTTGTTCGAAAACAAAAGCGCGGTATGGCCGGTTTCCAGCCCGATATCGGCGGGATAGGCGGACATCGGCTGCTCGGTGAAGTACATCACATGCATGGCTGTCTCCTTTCGCCCTCGAAGGCGACTGATCTCGCGGGTTAGTTTACGTCGACGAAGCCAGTGACAAGGCGGGCGAGCGCGTCCGGTTGTTCCATGTCGACGCAATGGCCCGATTGGGCGACGATTTCAAGCCGCGCCTTCGGCAGCGATTTCGCGTAAAGCTCGCCGGCGCTTTTCGGGACGATCTTGTCGTCGTCGCCCCAGACCACCAGCGCCGGCGCCTTCACCCCGCCCAAGAGGTGCGGCAGGCTGGGGTTGTACATGTAGGGCTTCCAGGCGACGCGGAAGCTCATCTCGCGGCACAAGTCCCAATTGACCAGCTGGTCGGTCGAAACGTCGCCATAGACCCGCTCGAACGCCTTCGGGTCGTGGAACCCGGCCTTGGCGTAATCGATGTAGCTGACGATCGCTTGATCGGCGATGTCGCCTTCCGGCGGCTTTATCCCCATGGCGCCGACCAGCACCAGCCGGTGAAAATCACGCGGCGCCAACGCCGCCATCTCGGCGGCGATCCAGCCGCCAAAACCGAGACCAACAAGGCTGGCGCGCTCGACTCCAAGATCGGCGAGCAGCCATTGATACAACGCGGCGATGTCGCGCGGGTGCCGCAACCACTCCGCCCGTTCGGAACCCTCGCTGAAGCCGGGGTGAACTGGCACGATGACGTCAAACCTGGCGGACAGCGCCTCGTAGAACGGCAGCTTGTCGAGCGTGCCGATATCGTGGTGCAGCACCAGGACCGGGCGGCCGCTGCCGCCGCGTCCAATTCTCAGCTTGAGCCCACCTAGATCGATGTTCTGCTCGGTCCACCCGGCCATCGCCACTTCCCTCGCTGACTGATGATAAGGGTAGCCATGCTTTTCGCCTGGCCGCAACCGCCGCCTCGCGCAAAGCCCCTTGCGCGAGGCTCAACGCTCCAGACCCTGTGCCGCATCGACCAGCCAATCCGCCAGCCAGCGCGCATGCGACCGGCGAACCAGCAGCCGAAAACGCGGCGTCTCATCGAGCTGGTCGAGGATCACCGGTACCCGGGCGAGCAAAGTCTGCCCACAGTGGTTCGGCGCGAACGCGCGCGGGTGCAGGTCGAGGCTGCAGCCCGCCGCGATGAGCGCCCGCGCGCCGCTGCCCGAGATGTCCAGAGCGACCCGGCTCGCCGAGAGATCGGTCACTGCGGCACGGCGGCCGGCGACGGCGCGCTCCAGCCGCGGCAACAGGTCGAGCGCTTCGCCCTCGGCCGTCACCAGCCATTCATCGGGGCCGAGCCACAACACGCGTACCGCCCCCATCGCCGCCACGCGGTTGGGCACCAGCGGTATCGGAAGACCGGCGAGATAGGCTGGGAAGTGCGGATGGAGCCTCAGCCCGATTTGGCTCAGCGGCCCCAGGTAGCCGATCGAAACGAGCGGCGATGCGCACAGCAATTCAGCCATCGCGGCGTGAGCCTTCCGGATCGTAGAACATCGGCGCGCAGATGCGCGCTGGGGATGCGCGGCCAAGATGCCAGGCCCACACCGGTTCGCCATGCCGGGCGCGTCCGCCCTCCACCAGCGCGAGTGCGAAACCGCGGCCGATGCGGGCGCCGAAATAGCTCGACGTTACATGGCCGAGCATCGCCGTCGAATTGGGCGCGGCGATCAGCTGCGCGCCCTCGGGCAGGATTACCGCCGGATCGTCAGGCAGCAATCCGACCAACTGCTTGCGATCGAGGCGCGCGGCATCACTGCGATTGAGCGAACGACGGCCGAGGAAATCCTTGTCGGGCGCGACGACGAGGCCGAGATCGATAGGCGTCACCGACCCGTCGGTCTCCTGGCCAACCATGAAGTAACCCTTCTCGGCACGAAGCACATGCATTGCCTCGGTACCGTAGGGTACGGCGCCGACTTCGATCAGCCGTTGCCACAGCGCCAGCCCAGCGGATGAAGGCACGTTGATTTCGTAGCTGAGCTCACCAGAAAAGCTGACGCGGAAAACGCGGGCCGGGATACCGGCGACATCCGCCTCGCACATCGTCATGTGACGAAAGCCGGCGAGGTCGAGTCCGGGCGTCAGCGCCGCCAGCACCTCGCGCGAACGCGGCCCGGCCAGAGTCGCGATTGGCAAATTGTTCGGTCAGCGAAGTGCAGAAGACGTCGAGCTCGGGCCATTCGGTCTGCAACCACTCCTCGAACCAGTCGAGTACGGCGCCGGCATTGCCGGTAGTCGTGGTGACGAAGAACCGGTCCTCCGCCAGCCGCGCGCCGACCCCGTCGTCGAACACCATGCCGTCGTCACGGCACATGACGCCGTAGCGGCAGCGGCCCACCCCAAGGCTCTGCCAATGGTTGATGTAGATGCGGTCGAGAAACCGCGCCGCGTCCGGCCCCGACACCTCGATCTTGCCGAGGGTCGAGCCATCGAGCAGGGCGACCCCGTCTCGCACCGCGAGGCACTCTCGCCGCACCGCCTGATCCATGCTTTCACCCGGACGCGGGTAATAGCGCGCCCGCTTCCATTGCCCGACATCCTCGAACACCGCGCCGGCGGCGACGTGCCAATCGTGCATCGGGGTGACACGGACGGGATCGTAGAAGCGTCCCCGCTCGCGCCCGGCGAGCAGGCCAAATGCAACCGGGACATAAGGCGGACGGAAGGTCGTGGTGCCCGTTTCGGCGATTGCGCGGCCGAGCTCCTCCGACAGCAGCGCGAGGCCGGGGATGTTGCCGGTCTTGCCCTGGTCGGTGCCCATGCCAAGCGTGGTCCAGCGCTTGACGTGCTCGATCGCGGTAAAGCCCTCGCGCGCGGCAAGCTTGATATCCGCGGCGGTGACGTCGTTGTGCAGATCGACGAAGCTCTTGCGGCCGTTGTCTCCTGTGGGGTTCAGCCACATTACCTGAGCCGGCGCTTCAGATGCCGGCGCGACCTCGGGGAAGGGAAGATCGGCGCCGGCAAATCCGCAGGCCGACGCCGCGCGCTGCCCGGCATCGGCGCCCTCGGTCAGGCAGGCGGCGAGGCCAAAGCTGCCCCGCGCCGCGCCGGCCGGCTCGATGTTCCCGTCCGCCAACCCAGGAACAAAGGCGGAGAGGGCTTCGTCATAGCGCAAGCTCCCCGCCGCCTGCGCGAACAAGTGCACCGCGGGGTTCCAGCCGCCGGACACGGCGAGCAGATCGCAGTCGACTTTCGTTGCGCGTCCTCCAGCAAGCGAGCTTGTCGTCACACTCCGAAGTCGCCGGCGCCCAATCGTGCCGACCACCGCATGCTGGGAGTGGAGGGGAATGTCGCCGATCGACAGCTTCGCCGCCGATCCCGGCTCGGCGCGGACATCGACGATAGCCGCGACCTCGACCCCGGCCCTCTTGAGAGCCACGGCGGCGTGATACGCGTTATCGTTGTTGGTGAAGAGAACCGCACGATGCCCCGGCGCGACGGCGAAGCGGTTCACGTAGCTCTCCACCGCGCTCGCCAGCATAACCCCGGGCCGGTCGTTGCCGGGAAACACCAGCGGGCGCTCCAGCGCCCCTGCCGCCAGCACCAGGCGCCGCGCGCGGATATGCCACAGCCGCGGTCGCGCGCCGCGCTCTGCCGCCAGCAGATAGTTGCCGTCGTAGCGGCCGAACACCGTGGTGCCGGTCAGCACAAGCGTTTCCGGCAGGGCCGCTAGTTCTGTCGCGGCTGCCTCGATCCAGCCCGGCTCGATCTGCCCCGGGCGCCGCAACAAGCTGCCGCCAAGCTCGCGGTCGGCTTCGGCGAGAATGACCCGCGCGCCGCCGCGGCTAGCCGTCAGCGCCGCCGCCAGACCCGCCGGTCCACCGCCGACGACCAGAACGTCACAATGCGCGTGGGTCTTGTCATCGCGTGTGGAATCCGGCTCGCGCGAGGGGCGGCCCAGACCCGCCATGCGGCGCAACAGCGGTTCCCAGAGATGCCGCCAGAGCAGCGGCGAGCGGAAGAACATCTTGTAGTAGAAACCGGCCGGGAACAGTGGGGCGAACCAGCCGAGCGGCGCGGCAAGGTCGAAACGGAGGCTCGGCCAAGCATGCTGGCTCTCGGCGACGAGGCCCTCGAAAAGTGCGATGTCGGTCGCCCGCTGGTTCGGCTCGTCGCCGAGCCGCACGAGGGCCGAGGGCTCCTCCATCCCGGCGGTGAAGATCCCGCGCGGCCGGTGAAACTTGAAACTGCGCGCGACGAGCCGCACGCCATTCGCCAGCAGCGCCGAGGCCAGCGTGTCACCCGGATGCCCCTCGTACTCACGCCCAGCGAAGCGGAAGCGGAGCGTCCGGCTCCGGTCGATGCGCCCGCCCTCCGGCAGACGATACGGTTGAGTCACGGATCGCCGCCGTGCGAGCCCGGCGGTAAGCTCCCAGGGGGCGGCTTCTCGCCGATCTTGTAGACCGCGACGATGCGATGCGAGACGGTATCGCGCAGCAGGTTGAACCAACGCCGGCAGCCGGCCTGGTGAACCCAGCGCTCAGCGAAGAGCGCCTTTGGGTTGTTGCGCATGTAGAGATAGTCGGCCCACGCGACATCATCGACATTATCCGGGTCGGCGCGCGAGATGTGCGCCTCGCCGCCATAGCGGAACTCGATTTCGTCGCGCTCGCCGCACCACGGGCAGGGGATCAGCAGCATGTCAATGCGCCACCGCCGCGGCGCCGTGTTCGTCGACCAGCGCACCGGTGGTGAAGCGATCGAGCGCAAACGCCGCGGCCAAGGGGTGCGGCTCGTCGCGCGCAACGGTATGGGCGAAAACATGGCCGGCACCCGGCGTCGCCTTGAACCCGCCGGTGCCCCAGCCGCCGTTCATGTAGAGCCCGGCGACCGGCAGCTTACCGATGATCGGCGAGGCGTCGGGCGCGACGTCGACGATACCGGCCCACGACCGCATCAGCTTGAGTCGGGAGAATATGGGGAACAGCTCGAGCGCGGCGGCGATTTGCGCCTCGATAATATGGAACGAGCCGCGCTGGGCGTAGGAATTGAAGGCATCGATCCCGGCGCCCATCACCAGCTCCCCTTGTCCGACTGGCTGACGTAGACGTGGACCGTGTTCGACATGACCACGCAATCGAGCAGCGGCTTCACCGGCTCGGATACGAGCGCCTGAAGCGGGTGGCTCTGCAGCGGCAGACGCACCCCGGCCATCGCCGCCAACACCGAGGAATGCCCGGCGACGCAGATCGCCACCTTGTCGGCGGAGATGATGCCACGCGTCGTCTCGACCGCGGCGACCCGGCCGCCATCGGTACGGATCGCGGTCACCTCGCAATTCTCGACGATGTCGACGCCCAGTGCATCGGCGGCGCGCGCATAACCCCAGGCGACCGCGTCGTGCCGCGCCACTCCCCCGCGCCGTTGCAGGGTCGCGCCGAGCACAGGATAGCGCGCAGCGCCATCGATGCTGAGGACGGGACAGAACCGCTTGACCTCGGCCGGCTCCAGCCATTCAGCGTCGATGCCGTTCAAGCGGTTGGCATTGACCCGCCGCACCGCCTCGCGCACATCGGCCAGTGTGTGCGCGAGGTTTAAAACCCCGCGCTGCGACAGCATCACATTGAAATTCAATTCGCCCGACAGGCCCTCCCAGAGCCTCAGCGAATGCTCGTAAAGGCGCGCACTCTCGTCCCACAGATAATTGGAGCGAATGATTGTTGTGTTGCGCCCGGTATTGCCGAGGCCTATTGCGCCCTTCTCCAGTACCGCGATGTCGCGGACGCCGTGTTGCTTGGCGAGGTAATAGGCTGTCGCCAGCCCGTGCCCGCCGCCGCCGATGATGACGATCTGATAGCGCGGCCTCGGGGCCGGCTTGCGCCACAGCGGCTGCCAATGACGGTGACCCGTCAGCGCTTGCCGAGCCAACGCAGCGAAGGAATAGCGCTGCACCTATGTCTCGGCCGGTAAGCCGGTGGTCAGGGCAACGGCGTAGCCTCCCTGCCAGATGATGTAGAAGAGGAAGACGCCGGCAATCTCCCATGTCACCACGAGTGGGACCAGCAGACCGAGCGCTGATGCGGCAATCACCGAACGCTGCAGATTGAAGCCGAGCGAAAGGGCCTTGGCCGAGCCACCCAACAGTGCGCCGCCCGCCGCGCCGGAAATCGCGCCAGCGAGCGCCATTGGCAGGTTGAGGAAGTCGATATCGAGCGCGTCTCCGAGCCGATCGGTCAACCAAACGCACAGGAACACTGCGACCGCGTTGCCGACGCCGGACGCAACCGCGAAACCGATCAGACGGCCCAGGTCGATCCGTCTTCGCCACCGCTCCCAGGCGATGAAGACAACGCCGAAAATCGTACCCGGAAAGAGATACAGGGCCGCGTCGACCCCTTCGCAGCGGCTGGACACGCGGAGACCGAAGCAATAGCCCGCCACCTTGGGCGCCGCCACATCGCCCAGATGAAAGACGACGACGCTTGCGGCGGCAAGGAGGCCGCTCGCCGCTCCGATCCCGAGAAACCACCACCGAGGCGCCATTGCGGGGCTCAGCCGCGCTTTACCGGCATCTCGATAGCGAGCAGCCGCGCGGCGTTCCCGCCAAGGATGGCCCGCCGCTCGTTGTCGTCGAGGCTTTTAGCGCCTTCGATAAAGCCGATCGGATCGACCTCGCCCATGTCGGCGGGGTAATCGGTGCCGACGAGGATGTGGTCGGCGCCGTATTCCTCGACCAGATATTGCAGCTGGTGATGGGTGTAGACGAGCGCGTCGAAATAGAGCCGCTTCAGATAGGTCGTCGGCATGTGATGGAGGTGGGTGCAGGTGTCGGGGCGCGCCGAAGCCGCGTGGTCGATGCGGCCCGAATAGGCCGGCAGGTAGCCACCGCCGTGGGCACAGACGATCTTGAGGTTGGGGTAGTCCTGCAGCACCCCGCCGAAGATCAGGTGATGGACTGCAACGGTCGTATCGAGCGGGTTGCCGATGACATTGGCGAAGTAATGGTCGTGGAAGCGCCGCGCCTCGGTGAACCCATCCGGGTGCATGAAAATGAGCAGGCCGAGCTCCTCGCAGCGCGCGAAAATCTTGCGGAACCGTTCGGCCGACAAATCCTCGCCGGCGACATGGGTCATAATCTCGATGCCGCGGAATCCAAGTGATTTGTGCAGCCTATCCAGTTCCCGCACCGCTAGATCAGGCGCCTGGAACGGCACCGTGCCAAGCCCAACGAAGCGGTCAGGGTACTTGCCGCAAATCTCGGCGATGAAATCGTTGCAGGCCTGTGCGGTGGCGAGGCCGAGATCGGGGTCCGCGCCATAATAGGTCTGGCGCGGCGCCGGCGAGATCGCCTGGATATCGATCCCCATCAAATCCATGTCGGCGATGCGCTGCTCTGGCGAGCGGCCCTGCTCCATCGTACGCACGCCATTGGCGCGGTTCTGCGACTGACTTGGCGGGCTGGCGGCGGTTTCGAGATACCATTTCGAGACCGCCTCGTTGCCTTCGACCATATCGGCCGCCTTGTCGCTGCGGACATGGCAATGGATATCGATGGTGAACCATTTGCCGCGGGCGTGCGCTGGGCCGGGAAAGCGGCCGGGAATGGGCGTACCGGGCGGCGTGCAGGTGAACAGCATCTTCCTCGGCTCCCTGTGGCTGACGCGATCTTAGCCCGATTTTTCGAGTTTACGGCACGGCGATGCGCGGCCATGCTTTCGCCAACGATCATTCGTGGAGGAAGCCATGCCGGTCCGTCTCGTCATTTCGTTCACCGCCGAACCCGGCAAGGCCGCCGAGCTGGCGAAAAACATGCAGGAGCGCTGCATTACCTCGGCCAAGGACGCCGGCTGCCGCCAGTTCGAGGTGTTCCAGAGTGTCGGAAACCCGGAGCGCTTCTGCCTCCTCGAATTGTGGGAGGATCAGGCTGCGCTCGATGCTCACGCCAAGCTCCAGGCCGCGCGCCCACCGGTCCCGGCAGGGCTGCGCCAGGGCGGTGGCGAGCGCGAGGACTACACCTACAACCGGACCCGCTAGCCCGAGTGGAGAGCAAGCAATGAAGGTCTCGTTCTTCGAAACCGGGCGCTATCAGACACCGGTGCCGTTGCCCGCCGAATGGCCGGCAGCGCCGGCAAACTACTCGCCCGAGGCCGGCGACAAGGCCTATCAGACGATGATCGAGCGGCTCGAATTCGTCGAGAAGCTCGGGTTCGACTGGGTGAGCCTCTCGGAGCACCATTACTCGCCGCGCATCCTGACGCCGTCGCCGATTGTCTCGGCCGCATACGTCGCGGCGCGGATCAAGAAGCTGAAGATCGCGCTCCTTGGGCCGATCGTGCCGCAATCGAACCCGATCCGCGTCGCCGAGGAGTTGGCGATGGTCGACACCATGTCGCAAGGCCGCCTCGTCGTCGGACTGCTGCGCGGCACCAGCAACGAGTACCTCAGCTTCGACCTCAATCCCGCCGAGGGCCGTGAAAAAACCGACGAGGGCATGGAGCTGATCCTCAAAGCGTGGACCGAGCCACAGCCCTTCGGTTGGCAGGGGCGCTATTTCCAATACCGCACCGTCTCGGTCTGGCCGCGCCCGCTGCAGCAGCCGATGCCGCCGACCTATGCCCTCGGCATCAGCAAGGAAAGCTGCGATTTCGCGGCGCGCAACCGGCTCGGGCTCGGCGTTTCGTACGGTCCGTTTGAGGTGATGGCGAAATCGACAGGCTATTACCGCGCGCAGTGCAAGGAATACGGCTGGGAGCCCGGGCCCGATCACATCATCTACCGGGCCAACATGCTGGTCGCCGAAACCGACGCCAAGGCCGAGGAGCGGCTAAAGACCAATCCCGGCGCTGCGCCGTTCCCGATGCGCCCGGCGCTGCGCGAAGCAATGCTTGCGGTCGATAAGCGCAATATCGCCGGCGAGGCGCGCCAAGCCAATGTCGGCGGGGTGCTGCCGGTGACCTTTATCGGCGGGCCGGACACGGTCGTCGAGCAGATCAGGCAATGCCGCGAAGTGACCGGTGCCGGGGTGCTCGACCTGTCGCTAACCAGCCCCGGCTCGGCCGATCTCGACGCGTTGATGGACGCGCTCGATCTGTTCGGGGCCAAGGTGCTGCCGCATATCCGCGACATCTGAGATCGCGGATTGCCCATGCGAAAGGCGGAGCCTGAGGCTCCGCCCTCCTTCGCTTTGACACCAAACCGGTTCGCGCAGACAGGTCAATCCTTAGTGGTGCCAGCCGTGGTGCCAGCCCCAACCGCCGTGCCAACCCCAACCCCAGCCGACATGGTAAAACGGCCGGTAGTAGCCATAACCGTAGTAGGGGTAGTAGGCGGGGTAGGGCTGATACGCATAATTCGGATACCAGTACCCATTATACCAGTAGGCCTGAGCCGGCGTCGTATGGGAGCCGAGCGTCAACATGGCGACAGCGGCGACCGCCGTGCCCATCGCCGTACGGCGAATCCAGCCGGTCTTGGCGGGGGAGGTCGTGGCCGAAGCGCTGTTCTCGATCGTCGTCATCTCATTCCTCCATCCGGGCTGCCGGCTCACGCGTCGGGCGATGAGCGGTCTTTCGCAACCCGATAAGTTGGAGATGTGATGCACGGCGCCGCTTCAGTGTGACGTGGCTTACACAAAATGCGCTTTTTTGGCTAAGCGAGGTCGCCCGCGTCGCCGGAATGACGAGACCCTGGCCTCGCCGGGATAAACCGGCCCGCTTCGACAGGCCGGGTCAGTTGTACTTCCACTCCCTCTCAAAACGAGCGTAGCACTCGCGTTCGCCGGGCATCTTGACCCAGCCGGCGAGCAGGCGCGGCGTCGCGAGGAGCAGCCGGTCCTTCAGGTGAGTGGTGTTAAGCCCGTATTCCTCGAAGGTCGACACGGTGATCTTCTGGTTGTGCGGGTCGTCCTGGAAGCGGGAGGCGCACAGCGCGACCGTTTCCATATAGGCGCGCCGGTCGGACCCCGATTTGAGGTAGGCGTGAGCGACCGCGGTCGCGCGCGGCGCGTCGAGCGACATAATCGCGTCGTCCAACTCGCGCAACAGCGCCTCGGATGATCGGCCGACGCCGTCATAACCATCAATCTCATCCTCGATGACCGAGTTGACCAGCTTGTTCTCGTGCGCCACGTCGTTGATGAAATTCGCCATCAGATAAAGGATCCGTGCCTTGTAGGGGCTCGCCGAATTGCGGATCCAGTTGTTGGCCACGTTGCAATAGTCGAACGGGTGCTGGCCATTGGTGAACTGCCGAGCCACGGTGGTCCTCAGGATCAACTCGGCAGCGCCGAGCTGAATCGTGTCGCCGAGGCTGCGGATCGACTTACCGTTCTTCAGATGGGTGGTGATCAGGTTCCAAACCATCTGCCCATCGGCCAGCATCATCTGCTGGAGCATATTCTCGACCTCGGCGCGCGATAGCGGCGCCTGGTTTTCGACAAGACTTTTCCCGGCGTCTTCGAACTCGGCCGCCATCAGCACGGAGGCGGCGTCGTAAAGCGAGTAATAGAGGGGGCCGACCGCCATGTCGGGCACGCCCATGTAGAAGACCCCGTGCGACTTCTCCCAGCCGATATAGTTGGCCAGATCGGTCACCGCGCGGGCGCGGATCGCCTTGTGCCCGGTATTGCGGGCCTTGCGCCCGATGACGGTCTCCTGGATGTCGATCAGGCCGAGAAACTCCAGCGTATCCTGCAACGCCTTGCGGCTTTCGGGCTCCTCGGCGAGGCCGAGAAAGAGGCCATGGCAGCGCTTCGAGTTGCCGGTCATCGTCGCGATCATGTAGGAATGCAGCCGCTCGTCGAGCGTGCCCGCTTCGCGGATCGGCGCGGCATCATCGAGCCAGACGACGGGGCCGTAATCGGGCGGCGGCACCTGGACGCCCTTCATCGTCGCGTAGCGGCCGGGATACTTGAATAAAAGCTGGTTCCAGATATCGAGCCCGGCGCCGATGTACCAGACGCTCTGCAACAGCGGCAGCAGCCGGTATTTCTCCGGCAGGTAGGGCATCAAATAGGTCGAGGCGCGCAGCCCCAGGAGCGTGTGGTCATTGTTGGTGAGCGCGATGCTGCCGTCCTTGATGTTGATGTGGCACGGCACGTTGACGAAGGGCGCCTCGGCCGCCGCGACAATCGACAGCGCATCGCCGATCGACTGGCCGCTCTGCACCATCTTGGCAAAGATATCGGTGGTTTTCGCCTGGTCGCGCTCGAGGATCGACTCGGTCAGCAAGTTAAAGCTTTTATCGGCGCTGATCTCGTTGCGATTAAGCAACATCGCGTGCCTCCCTGGCGTCCCGGCGGTTCGTGGAGAGACCCTAGTCCTGCTCTAGCCACGACGTAAAGCCGCGCCGCCCGGTTTACCGCATGTGCTGGTTGCATGGATAAAGCTGGTATAGAACCCGACCATGACTGGATTTCGCGAACACCATGTCGAGGCGGACGGGTTCCGCATCCGTTATCTCGAGGCAGGCGACGGCCCGCCCCTTGTGCATCTGCACGGCGCCGGCGGACTGCGGCTTAATCCGGCGCACGAGCTCTTGGCGAAGAAGCACCGGGTGATCGCGTTCGAGATGCCTGGTTTCGGAGCCTCCGCGGAAAACACTACCACCAAGGACCAAGCGGGGCTCGCGCGGACCATGGCGGTGGCCGCCGGAAAGCTCGGTCTTGACCGGTTCAATTTGATGGGCACCTCGTTCGGCGCGCGCACAGCGTTATGGCTGGCGGCGCAGTCTCCGGAGCGGATCGTGGCGCTCGTTCTGGAGTTGCCGGCGGCGATCCGTCCGGTGGGAGCGCGGCCGCCGATGGGCTCGCCACAAGAGGTTGCGCGGATGCTCTATGGTCATCCGGACCGGATGCCGGCCCTGCCCGTGCCCGACCCTGAGATCCAGATCAAGACTGCGCGCCTCCTGGCGCGGCTACGCGGACCCGACCGCGACGCCGCACTTGAGGCGCTTCTGCCGCGCCTGGCGACGCCAACGCTGGTGCTGTTCGGGACGCTCGACCGGCTGATGCCGCCGGAACTGGGCCGCCACTACAAGGCCCTGCTGCCCAACTGCAACCTGGTGCTCGTCTACGACGCCGGACACGCGATCGGCGCCGAACGACCGGAAGCCTTTGTCGAGGTTGTCGGCGATTTTCTCGAACGCCACGAGGCATTTATCATCAGCCGCAGCGAGACGCTGATAAATCCCTGAGCGCGGCGATGGCCGGGCTTTCACCCGGCCATCTCTATCGTCGCAACAAAGGCGGCGGTGCGGTGCCTCGCGCTCAATGCGGCAGTGCGTCGTCCTTGGTCTCGCGGCCCATGATCATGGCGACGACGCTCAAAAGCGCGAAGCAGCTCATGACCGCGGTCGCATTGTTGAAGTTGCCCGCGAACACCCGGTTGACCAGCAGACCCGCGATCAGCGGGCCAAAGCTGGTGATGATCCGCGCCGCGCCGTTGCAAAACGCCACCCCGGTCGATCGGATATGGGTTGGGAAGAGCTCGGGGAAATAGACCGCATGGCCCGAGAACACCCCGAAGACGAAGAACCCGAAGATCGGCAGCACCACCGGGTACCATGGCTCGTAGGTCGGCAGCGCCAGATACAGGATGAGCCCGAACACGACGGAGCCGATGCTATAGAACGCGATTGTCAACCTCCGGCCGATCCAATCGGCGATAAAGCCAAAGCCCGAATAACCGAAGATGCCGCCAATGCTCCACATCATCATGCCGTTAGATACAAACGGCACGGCGTCGGCATTGCTCACGCCGCCCTTCTGCACCATCAGCGACAGGATCGTCGGCAGCCAGATCACCGTCGTCCAGATTGCCAGCAGCGAGCCCAGCCCGAACAGCAGCCCGACAAAGGTGTTGTAGCGGTTCTGCTGGTTGAACAATTGCAACGGCACGAAGCGCATGAACTGTTGATCGTCGTGACTGACTTGCTGGCCGGCGGTCACCGCTTCTCGCCGCTCCTGAACCGCGGCGAAACGCGGCGGCTCGCTCATCCTGCCGCGAACGATGATCAGCAGGATCGCCGGCACCACGCCAACAAAGAATACGGCGCGCCAGCCAAACCCGCCGACGAGCCCATAGGCCCAGGCACCAAGAAACGTGCCAACCGCTCCACCGGTCATCATGATCCCGGATATCTTCGCCCGGTGGGTTTCGCCCAAGGTCTCGGCCAGGAGCGGGATGCCGACCATCAGCTCGGCGCCCGTGCCGAGCCCGGCGATGAAGCGGTAGATCGCGAAATCCCACAAATGCACCGAGAGGCCCTGCAGCGCGGTGAACACGCTGTAGATCACAATGCTGAACATCAGCGCCCGTACCCGCCCGATATAGTCGGCGATGATGCCGAAAATGAACCCGCCGAAGGCCCAGCCGAGCAGCCCTGCCATCGCCAGGAGACCGCCATATTTGCCGATATCGGCGAGCTGACCCTTATCGAGCGCGCCCGCGGCCGGAATGCCGAGAAGTTCGGTTATCGCCGGTTTCAGCACCAGCGAGAACAAACCAAAATCCGCTGCATCAAGCGTCCACCCCGCCCAAACAACGAGGAAAACGAGCCATTGGTAAGGCGTGATCGCCCGCCACCCCGATAGCCCCGCAGTTGCGCTGGTGTCCGTCATCAACGTTCCTCCCCCAATACGACGGGATTCATCCCGTTCGGAGCACCGACTTGGCACCGCATCAGCGGTCCTGGCCTCTAAGTTTGCCGTACTATGCGTTCCTGTTTGGGTCAAGCGCCGCCAGACTCCGTATCGGGTATACCAGCCCCATCGTATTTGGGCGGTACGGAAGCGGCGACTAACGACGGTCGGTGCCGGCGAAAGCCAATTCACCGGCCTTTAACCAAGACCTTCCTAGCCTGGGCCCGAATTCATCCCCCCGAGAGGTCGCCATGCCGACGAACTATTTCACCATGTGGGGCTTGCTGACGCTGATGGCGTTCGGCGCCGTCGGCGGGGCGCTCGTCCATGGCGATGCATTGGGCGCAATCCACAGGGCCTACCCCGCAGACCCGGCGCGGCGCCAGGCACTGCACCAGTGCGGCGCGATGGACACGGGGTTCTCGCGCTTTTCCGCCAGCGACCGCGCGGCCTGCTACCGCGCCTTGCTTCCCGCTGCCGCCGATGCCTCGTCAAACGGGCTGACCAGGTGATAGAAGAGAGTCCGGTGCGCGAAGTCCCCGTAGCTCAGCCGGATAGAGCATCGGTTTCCTAATGTGACGGCGGCCGTCTCGGTTCGTACCGTCTAAGCGCAGAAAGTGGCAGATTGCCTAGCGTTTTCGGACAATCCCGTCGCACCCGATTTGTTCTTTTCCTGCCTCGTACCAGCGAGTTCGGGCACAATTTCGGGCATAAAGTTCCGGCGGCGTTCGGTGCAGGTCCTATCCGTCGGCACCGCTTTCTTGATCGTCAGGTGGTTGCGTAGGCGCCGCGAATTTGGCAGCGACCGCTAGGCATATCATTAAGAACAGCCCGGTCAATATTGCTATTCGCTTGTCCTCTGTAACTCTGGCAGTCAGGACGGATATAATCGTAATGAATACCAACCCGAATAGCAAAAAATGTCAGTAGCGTTCTGACCTTTGCACCCTCATCTACTTTTAGATATGGCAATTCCTTATCCGCAAGCCGTCTCGAAGCGATGACGAAGCCGACTGCTGTTACGAATTTACCAAGGTCTCCGGGGATGTCATTCACGTGGCTATGCCATTCTTCTTTTCGACGCTCTTTTTGATCCTCCGGAAGGCGCGCAACCGCGCCGCGGATCAATGCATCAACGACGCGAGGCATCCAAGCTTTTACCTCTTCGGCGAGTAGGCGAGATAGAACCGCTCCGACCAGTCCAGCGGCCGCGACGCCAAACCCAACGGCGACCGCGCTCAGACTTGCCATCCGAATCTCCGGATCGCTGGTTCGAGCGGGCGGAATGCTTCTCGGGCCTTTGCGGCACCAAGCGCGGTTACCCGGTAATAGCGACGGCGGGGACGCCCGAGCGCGTGCGGGTCTTCGACTTCCCAACGGCTCGCAAGCCAACCCGCACGCTCAAGGCGGTCGAGGATTGGGTACAGGCTCCCCGATGCCAGTTTCGCTTCGCGACCGATCTCCGCGCCCGCCAACTCGTCCCGCGGGGATGACATCAACGTCGCAAGCACGCGGAGTGTCTGAGCTGATATCCTTGGTTCGGCTCCCATGCTCCAAAGTCTACATAGGGCGGCGATTTTGGCAATCGTATAATCCTCGTCGCGAAAATGGCGCTCGCCCACGACCAGGCGACCGGGAGCGACGATAGTGAGAGCTGCGGCGTTTTGAATTCTTGAACGGTTCTAGGCTATACCCACATCTCGGGCAGCAGATTAGCGTCCGTCTCTCCGGGCTGCTTTGATCTAAACTCAAGGAAAAATTAGCTCTTTACGGAGAGGCTTGACCCGGTAATGCGTTTGCATTACCAGACGCGCGCGGATGCGGAGTAACGACCATGCTTCAGAGCGTCATCACTGCGAAGGCGCAGACCACCCTGCCAAAGGGGGTTCGCGAAGCGCTTGGTGTGGGTGCCGGCGATCGTCTGAGCTACGTCGTTCAGGAGGATTGCGCCATCATTATGAAGGTGCGCCAACCGGAAGCCAGCGACGCCACCTTGGATGCGTTTTTGCGTTTCCTTGAGGCTGACCTAATCGCACACCGGACTGTTGCACCGGCCTCGGAGGAGCTTCTTAGGCGCGCGAACGGTTTGGTCGGCTGTCTCGACGTGGACGTTGATGCGCCGATCGAGGGCGATTTAACGTTTTGATGGATGCTCACCTTTAATGGGTGGGCGGTCTACTTCCATCCGTTATTCGCGGATCAGCTTACTCGTCTAGTCGATGTGGTCGCCGACAAGGCTGCTAAAGACCCGACCGGCTACCTGAGTAGCGGCCATGCCAAGCTGCTGGCCGCTATCCTCAAAATCTGCCAGCAAGATGTACCGAGCGACCCCACGTCACGCGCGTACCTTCTTGGAAATACCCTCGGTGCGGAATATCGCCAATGGCGCCGCGCCAAGTTTGGCAACGGCCGATTTCGATTGTTCTTTTGGTATTTAAGTCGGGGGAACTCAAAAATCATCCTGTACGTCTGGTTTAATGATGAAGATAGCTTACGAACTTATGGCAGTAAGACGGACGCATACGTAGTATTTAAGAAAATGCTGCAACGCGGAAATCCACCTAACACATGGGAACAACTAAAGGGCGCCTGTTCTAAAGGCGATTGGATTACTGAGTTACTCGAGAAAAGTAGGAGGCTCTTAGGTCGCTAACGCAGAGAGCGTCAGCGCCACAATGGCTTTCTTGGCCCCGCGGGCGGCTTCAGTTACTTCGTCACCAGGCGCTAGCTTTAAGAGCGCAGACTTGATCGGTGCCAGGCGTGGCGCGAAGCGGATAGCGCTGCGTCCGCACATACTCGCGGGCAACATCGGCGAGCGCGGCCCGTTCTTCGTCAGTCAGGTCGATCCTCGGCATGGGCAAAAAGAGCGGGGTCGGAGGCATTCGTGGGCAACAGGGGCCGCCGACCCCAAGTTGACGTCGCAATGCGCTTAACACGCAAGGCGAGCTTAGAGCCTACCGTTAACCATTGACAAGTCCGCGCCGAAGTGCGGGCATCGCAGATAGGTTCCCATTGGCTCGTGCCCATGTGAGCCTACTCCGGGTCGGTACGAGCCAAGAAGCGTTCAATACGGGTCGTGTCCCTGGTGATGGTGTAGGAGGCCGTTGACCGGCCCGCCGGAGTGACCGCCACGAGTTTGGCGCAGGTGGGCCGGTCAGCGGCCACCGCGGTGATCCTGAGTAGGGTTGGGTTGCAACACGCAACTCTGACCGAGGATCACCACGATGACCGACGACAAGATCGCCCTTCGTGAGCTTTTGGAGAAGGGTTCCGACGCGACATTCCTGCGCGAGATGATCGGCTTTGCCGCCCAACGTCTGATGGAGTTGGAGAGCGAAGTCCTATGCGGCGCTGGGCACGGCGAGCGCAGCGCGGAGCGACGCAACCAGCGCAACGGCTACCGTGACCGCGACTGGGAGACCCGTGCGGGTACGGTCGAGCTGCGCATCCCCAAGCTGCGGCGCGGCAGCTACTTCCCGACCTTCCTCGAACCTCGTCGCCTGGCCGAGAAGGCGCTGACCGCCGTGGTCCAGGAAGCCTACGTCCAGGGCATCTCGACCCGCTCGGTCGACGACCTGGTGCGGGCGATGGGAATGGAAGGTATCTCCAAGAGCCAGGTCTCGCGCCTGTGCGGCGAGATCGACGAGCGGGTGCAGACGTTCCTCAGCCGCCCGATCGAGGGCGAGTGGCCTTATGTCTGGCTCGACGCCACCTACGTCAAAGCCAGACGCGACCACCACATCGTCTCGGTCGCGGTCATCGTCGCCGTCGGCGTCAACACCGACGGAAGGCGCGAGGTGCTCGGCATGACCGTCGGCCACAGCGAGGCCGAGCCCTTTTGGGTCGAGTTCCTGCGCAGCCTGGCACGTCGCGGCCTGCGCGGGACGAAGCTAGTGATCTCGGACGCGCACGAGGGGCTGAAGACCGCCATCGTCAAGGTTCTGGGGGCCACCTGGCAGCGCTGCCGCGTCCACTTCATGCGCAACGCGCTCGCCTATGCCGGCAAGACCCAACGGCGCATCGTCTCCGCCTGGGTCGGCACTGCCTTCGCCCAAGACGACGCGCCGGCGGCTCGAAAGCAATGGCGCGAGGTCGCAGACCAGGCCAGGCCGCGTGTCCCCAAGCTCGCTGCGCTGATGGATGACGCCGAAGCCGATGTGCTGGCCTACATGGGCTTCCCCGCCCAGCATCGCGCCAAGCTGCACAGCACCAATCCGCTCGAGCGGCTCAACGGCGAGATCAAGCGACGCAGCGAGGTTGTCGGCATCTTCCCCAACGAGGCTGCCGTGATCCGATTGATCGGTGCTTTGCTGCTGGAACAGAACGACGAATGGGCCGTCCAGCGCGCCCGCTACATGACCCTGGAAACCATCGCTCCGCTGAGCGATGCTCCCGTCGTCAGTCTGCCGACAGTGGCGGCCTGATCAAGCAGCCAACGCTGCTCAGGATAGCCGCTCTTACACCACGCCCTGGGGCACGATCTCAATACGGACTACAGAAGTCTGTCCAATCCGGTCGATGATGTAGCCCAATGTTTCAGATAACCATCGCCCCTCAGCGACCGCCTCTGCTTCGCTGCACACGAACTTGACGCCAGCTTCGTCCAGTCGCGTCGAATGCCGATATGCGATGAACCACACTTCCAAGCACCTACCCAGCCAGTTTGTAACTGTCCGCGAGGCGATCCACTTGCGACAAGGATCGGAAACTACTCATTCGTTTGAAGGATTTGATCCAGATCAGTGTGGCAAAGATGCGCCCCGATAAGGTGGCGCATGGACGACCGCGCTGAAATGCTGCGTCGGCGGATCGAGCTGCACCGTTGCTATCTTGCGGCCGGTGCCTCTGACCTCAAAATCACTCGGGTGTTTCTCAAAGCGATTGCGGCGGATCAAGCTGAACTGGCCGAAATCGAAAGGCGCAGCAATAAACTCAAAATGCCCGCGGGCGAGGCATAGGCATCCCGCCCGTTTTCGTCCTAGCGCCTCGGCTGCCTGCGGCCCCCCACCACCCAGGGGGCTGGGTTACGCACATTTGCCGCGGTCGCGCTGTCCCACGCTGAAAGTAGATCAAATCCTAGGGATTGACGTTAACCCAATTACGATTGTACGAAAGGAACGAATAGAGAACACGAACGTAATACGAACAATGGTTCCCCTATACGCCGCGCGGGCGAGTGATCTCGGGCCGGATGATCGGATCAGGATCGAGTGCGCGTGCGGCCACCTTGAGCACCTGTCAGCGGCGATGATGGCAACGGCCGGCGTCGGGCCGAATACCAAGGTTCTCGACCTCAAGCGCCGGCTCAAATGCCGGGAGTGCCGGTGGAAAGGCCGGGCTGACGTGTCGATTAAGTGGGGGAGCTAGGTGGTATTGACGCGCAGGAATGGCCGCGCCATGTAAGCTCCTATGGCCCGCCGTTCGGAACCACGTTTGAGCTTTGAAGTTTACTTTCTGGCAGGGATCGTGTAGAACGCCCTGCGTCGGAGTGATAGATCGGTTGCGAAAGCACTCCCCCGCCGGTTCGCCGGTCAACGCGTGAGCGGGATAAGGCCGCAAGGCCGAAGTGGAAACCGAAACGAGAAAGCTCCCCTCACCCGGGAGCTTTCTTCGTTTTACCGCGGAGCGAACCTGACAGGCTCCCCGCGATAGACCTTATAGGCCAACATAGGAAATCGGATCGCGCTTGGTCGTTTGCGGCGGGCCGCCGGCGTCGTCATAGGGTATGCGCTCTGCACGGTCATTCGCAGGTCTTCAGCGGCTTTGTTCACACGATGGAGCATGAAAAACATCTCATAGCTCTGTCCTGCTAAGTCGAGCGGAACGGAATAGACGTAGTTTTTCTGAGCGGGCGTCAAAAAGACCTTCGCCCCTGGCAGGGCAGTTACCATATCGGGCAGCCGAAACGAGAGGCCATGCCGGATCGGGCATAGCACTCGCGGCTTCCCAGCGCCATCGTGCAGCGTGACTTGCTCCCAATCATGCTCCGCGGGATCGAAGCTTTTCGTATAACAGTGAGACGAAAAGGCGACGCTGATCGATAAGTTGCGGCTGATGGCTGCACAAGGGCAGTCGAGCATCGTCATGTTTAGGTGATCGATCGAAAAAGCTCGGCCCTCAGAAATTACTGGTTTCACCACCACCACCGCCACGCTGCCCCTTGCGTTTCAGGTTACCACGCCGGGGTGATGTGCTGGCTGGTCAACCACATCCGCACCAGCAGCGTGGTAAACCCGCCGAGGATCAGCGCGGCGATGAGCAGGATCAGGGGTGCGCATCCGCATGGCTGGACTAGGGGCGCCCGCGCTGAACCGCATTAAGGGGATCGCAAGATAGTAGCGGCATGTTTCCGGGACAGGGGCCGCGCCTAAGAGGCAGGATCAATGAAGGTCATTACCCTCACCTTGCTCTTAGGCGGCGTGATCTGCTCCATCCTCTTGCATCAGCAACCGCAATCGCCGGCGCGCGCCCAATGAGCGCGGCTTGCTTCAACGCCTTGGCGTGCGACAATTCCTTAAGCGCCATGTGCCAAGAGCGCAAAGCGTGCCTTGGCAAGGATCATCCGTAGGTTCCTCGGCCCTGAGGGCATCGGTCAGGGAAAGGACACCCGCCGATTTCGCGCAAGTCGAGTGCGGCTAGCCTTTTCCTCTTTCGTAACCGAGGTCGGCGATATTGCTGGCTGACGACAAAGGAGCGAAGGACGGTGCGCGCTTTCGACTCGACCGAGGCAATTGCCGATAGCGGATCGGTTTGCCATATCCGGCCGATTGGCAGGCTTCAGCGCAGGCTCCCTCTATTGCTGGCGATCCTCGGTTTCGTGATCTCCGCGGTATGCGTGCTCTGGTGGTGGTCAGTGGATCGCGATTATCCCGCCGCTCGGCCACAGTGCGAAACTCACTACCGCACCTGCTCCCCGTATACCCCCCGTTTTGACCCTTGCTGGCAGGTGTCGCAGGGGTACTATTTGTTTCCCGCGAACTGCGGCTCCTTTGAAACACCGGGCATCGAAAGCCAACTGAACCTCCGTCTAGCAATCGTCCCGTTCTTGGTGGCCGGCGTGATTTGGCTTGTAGCTTGGGCTGTGCGGCTTGTCGTCAGGGTCCTCCGACGCACCATTAGGCTGGTCCGCCACGGGACCACACTGCAAGTCGGACTGGCACGGTTCTGGATTGCAGCTTCGGCCGGTTGGCTCATTCACGCTGGATACTGGATTGGCGCCCATTGCAGCTCCGACTTCGACGGCTACCTTTGCACCAGCGGCACCTTTCGTATTGAGAGCGCACAGTGGCGGGCCTCCGACCTTTGGGGATACATTCTGACAACGCCATTGGTGCTGCTACTAGCAGCCGTCGCTATCTATTGGGTGATCCTGGGTTTCCGACCAAGATACGACAGCCGGCGGGCGCGGCTCAGCTCGGCACATCCACGCGACCCTGACGGGGCGAAGCCCACAGCTTAGGATTTCGCTAACTGGCACTCGCCTACAGTCCGCGAGAGCCGGAACGATACATGCTAACGATTCACCTGCTCCGCTCACGGTACCTACCATCGAAGCGATGGCTTGCGCTGCCGGGGGTCCCGGCTGTCCTCTATCTCTGCTTGTGCGCCTGGTTTTGGGCGCATCAACGCGAATTTCAATACTATCTGGGCGGCACCAATGTGACACCGGAAGCCGTTGGCCTAGCGCAATTCTCCGCGGTCAACATCGAGACGGAAGACGGCGAGCAGATTGTCGGCTGGTGGGCGCCACCGGCCAAGGATGGCAGCGGCGTCGTACTGTACCTGCACGGCACCCCAGGGGCGCTGGCCGATTGGGCGCCGTGGCGTCTGCCAAATATTCAGAAGGCCGGGCTCGGCGCGCTCGCAATCGATTACCGTGGCTACGGGCGCTTATCGGCTGGCACGACGTAGCTGGCAAAACAATCGTCAAACCATGCCATCTCTCTGTTCGCCTACTCTGCCGTTTCGCCGGCCGAGACTAGCTGTTGTTCGATCACGGCCTCGTACACCGAGGGCAGTCTGCCTAGATCGCCAAGGCCATAGAAGTAGGCCAGCACCGCTAGGGCCTTCGGGAAGGGCGGCAACCAAAAGCAATGACCGATCACAAAGGCGAAGCTCATGCTCAGTAGCCTTGACACGCGTTGTGGCATTTATTCGCCTCGTCGTCGCCGCTCACGGCGCAGGCGTCAATAGGGATCGGCGACACGCCGCTTCAACGGCCGGACGGCAGGCCCGCGCGCCATCGCCTCGTGTGACAGTGACCACGCCATCGCCGGCAGTCGTCCTTCACCACGCCAGCCGGCCAGGATCGTCATGCGCCAGGCGCACAACCGCGCTCGCATCAAGAGTGAAGCTTGTCCCCTCCAGCGGCCGCCATAGATGATCCGGACTCAGCTTCTCGACACGCGCCGCGCCTTGGGCGCTATAGCTGCCTGCGGGGAGCCTCACTTCATGGATCGACCGCGGTGGGGGGCGCCTGATGCGGAGCGTGAACGCGGCTCCACTCATGGCAACACCGCCACCGGGGGCGCGCCGCTTGCCGTTGCGTAACTCGCGAAAATGAGCTTGGCGCTGCTGCCGCAAATGCCGGCGGAACCACAATTGTGGTAAGGTATTTAGAAGCGTCTCGCGACATTCTGCTCTTGTGATCACGCCCAAAGCGACCCTATCCCGACCCTACCCGCCCCCCCACCCCCGGTCTCCGCGTGTATACGCGAGCGCGAGTATTAGGAACATTTACTATAATTCAGCCGATTTTCGAGCGATGCCGCTTTACTATTCGGACGACGCTAGCGCAGACTGTCCCATTATTTACTTGGGAGCGCGCGCACATGACCGCGATCGAGGCCAAGGCAGACTGTCCCGTAAATGCGTCGTTTAGGGACAGTGACGCCAAGGATGGCAAGGCAATCCGCCGCAATCTGAGGCTGGTTCCGACAACGCCGAATGATGATAACGGGACAGTTCGGGCGCCAGCCGATCGGAAACCGCCGAAGCGACAGACCAATGCGAGCCGACGATCGCGCGAGCATCTATCGCAGGACGAGGTAAAGGCCATCATCAGGGCCGCACGCGCGCAGAGCCGATACCCCGACCGCGATGCCGCTGCCATCTGGATTGCCTATAATCACGGCTTGCGCGTGTCGGAACTGTGTGACCTGCGGTGGGCCGATGTCCGCTGGGGCGAACGCAAGCTCAACGTGCGCCGGTTGAAGGGACCGCGCTCGGGTGAGCATGATTTGACCGAGACGGATTTGCGGATGCTGGGGCCGGTGCGTAAGGCGCGCAGCACGCCCAAACCGGCCGATCACGTCTTTATCAACGAGCGTGGCGCCGCCATGACCGCGAGCGGGTTTAGAAAGATGCTGGCGCGCTTGATGATGCCGACCGATGACCTGGCCGCGCTCGCAATTCATCCGCACATGCTCAGGCACGCCGCCGGCTACGACATGGCGGGCCGCGACGGCGATATTCACAAGACGGCGAGTTTTCTGGGACACAAGCGCATTGATACAACCATGCGCTACCGGCATTTGGACGCCGCGCAGTTCTCAGGACTGCGGGACTAAGGAGCGGGTTGGCTGGGAGATCGCCATCGCAGGCCGCCAAGCTTGGGCTGAACGCATTTTGCCATCGCCGTAAGCACCGAGTAGGCCGGCGTGAGAACCGATTGTAGCTGCGGCGATGCGGTCGAAATCGAAGATGCGTGTCAGTCGCCGATGCGCTCGCGATCGAGCAACTCAGCCAGGTCGTCCAGATCGGCGAGCGCGGCCGACAGTGCGGGGTATACCTCGCCTTCGACATCGCCGCTCATGTTCGCCATGTCGAGTAGCTCGCGGATTTGCTGAAGGCGCATGCCTATCAAGCGTGTCATCGTGTCCTCCTACGGTTCGATGGCCGACACGATACCGCGAACGCGCGAGCTTCTAAACAACCATTAGTTGTGCATATCCGAACGCACGTAACAACGCATATGCGGAGCCTCGGATAGTTGCGAATGACTCGCATTCGCTGTCATGGAGCGCGTCCCTCAATGTAGGGAACGCGTAACCCCGCACGCCGACCTAATGTTAGGGACGCGTAAGCCCGCGAGGGCGAGCTGGGTGGGGTCGCATCAGCTTGGAGTGACTATATTTTTCGTAGTGACCACCTAATGTGCGGAGTGCGTCGATTATTAGTAGCCCGCAGACGGGCGCCGATCTGGACGACCCGAAAATGTTGGGGAGTTATGCGGCCAGATGTAATGCGGCCACAGGGAGGGAGTGGAATGCGCCGAGAACCGAAATGATAGTGACATATTTACCACAGTACCTCATATAAACGCTACGAAGGCGTTGCGTACTTCGGGTCATCGCCTTGACCCCAGGACATTTCAATGACCCTCGAAATGAGTAATATTATTGCGCATTTGGGGTCAGCGCCGGGTCAGCGCCCTTTTCAAGAATGGCCTGAAATCAATATCTTAGACTAATTTGGGGTCACTGGGGTCATTTCTCGGGTCATCGTGACCCCAAATTCCGCAGTCGGGTCATTGGGCCCCCCCCTAGAAGGGGGCCACTGACCCAGCGGTTGACCCAGCACTGATCTGGCTACCTTATAATACCGCGCGCCATATCCTATCCGGCCGCCCCACCCCCAAGGCGTGCTCCTCGAAAAATTCGGCGAAATATCCTGGCTGCGGCATCTGATTTTTGCCGCCTCGCATCCGCGTCCCATTTTTCAAAAAATCCTGTTTCTTGGCCTTCCTCGTCTGATGATCATCGCTGAACTCATCGAACGCCACTGGCACTCCTAACAGGTCGTGCAGGTCGCGCTCCACGAGGTACTGGGCAAGCTCGATTGTGGTGAACTTACGACCCCCCGCTGCTTCCAATGCTCGGCGCAGATAGGCAACTCGCACATCCTCGCCGGTCGTCTCGCCGCTCTCGTTCCATTCGGTGATGGATACCAGCTTGAGCACGGCGCCGCGCCCGTTCTCCATCCCGTCCACGTGCTCGCTCTGGAGCCGAAAGCACCACGGGCCGAAGCCGTCGCTCTCGTCCGCCTCCTTCATGTAGAGAGCCTGCATCTTGGCCGTGCGGTTGCTCTTGTCCATGCGCAGCGTCCAGACGCTATCGAAGCCGGCGCCGAAGCCGCTGGAGCCGCGTATCTGCAAGGCTGCCCCCGGCTTGTCTGAGGCGTGCGCCAGCGTCAGCAGCGTCGTGTCGAGACCGGCGCGGATGGCCTCCGTCAAATTCAAGTACGCGGCTGCCGAGGAGGCGGCGTTCTCGTCCATGCTCCCCAATGACCGCGCCATTGTATCAATCACCACCAGCACCGGCTCCCCCACCTGGCTGCGAATACCGTCCACGTACCGCTTGGCCTCGGCGGCACCTGCGGCGGTCATCGGGACTGCGCCCTTGAAGTAGAACGGCAACTCGATGTCCGGGGTGATGCCGCGCGACTGCCGCCACGCCAAAATCCGGCGCTTGAACCCCATTTTCCCCTCGGCCGTCAGATAGACCACCGGCCCTTGCCGGCACACCAAGAGGCTTTCCAGCACCCGAACCCCCGCGGCGATCGATAGCGCGATATCGAGCGCGAGATACGTCTTGCCGCTCTTGGGCGGCGCGACAAGGCAGGTGTTTTCCCGCTCCATCAACATGCCTTTGACCAGCGGCATCGGGTCGGGCATGTCGAATATGTCGTTCTCGGTCATCAAGAACGGCTTGCCGGCATCCTCCGCCGAAGCCGCGCTGCCCCACGGATCGCCGCCTGTCGCGCGCGCTGCGCCGGCCGTCGCGGCATACTGCGCCATCTCCTCGGTGCTGACTTGCCGAATCCACTCCTCGTCTGCGGCCATGCGGCGCAGCATCCCGGCGCCAATCCGATTTGGTGGACTGCTGCGGTAACGTTCCCACCGCGCCTCGGCGTCGCCTGCGGTGTATTTCTGCGCTTTTTCCGACCACTCGACCGCGATCTGCTGCCCCAGGTCGGAACCACCGCTCGCCGCGAAGATCGCCATCAGCACCGTGTTCCATTCCTCCCACGAGCGATCGTTGTTGCTGATCTGCTCCACGTATTGGGCGAGGTCGGTAATCGGCGCCATCGGGTCATTATCCCCCGCGGGCGCGTCGCCGGATGCCTTGGCACGCCCGCCTAGCTTTGTCACGACCCACTGCGGCAGCGGGGCCAGTTGATCGAGCGTCACCATGGCGATGCCTCGTTAGCGAGAATTTCATACGCTTTACCGTCGATGACACTCGGCGGCGCCACCACGTAGCCAGCGTCAAATCGCATGTCGATGTTGGGAGCGAGTTTCTTGTTGCCGGTGGTGATGGTTCCCTTGAACCACAAATGCCGGCCGCCGCTCGGCGTCACCACTGTGAATGTAGCGGGCTTCTCACCCTCCAGCGCGTCCCATTCGGCGAGCCCGCGCAGCGCGCCGGTCTTTTTATCGACATCCAGATCGATGACGACAGCGCCACCGCTGCCAGGCACCACGCCGATATTGTAATCGATGTTTGCCCACCAGCGATTGATCGTCGCTTCGTCAGCCGTTGCGTCCTTGAAGCCGTTAGGCACAAGGGCGCCGACTGGCTCCTTGCCGTTGACGATGCACGGCAGCACCTTGAAGCCCGCCCTGGCCCATGCCAACGCAGCCATATGCAAAGTCGATATTTTGGAGCCGCCGTCAGGCATTACTGGCCTCCTAGTAGCGACGGGAACACGTCGGTTTCGATTGCGGTGGTAGGCATCGGCTCTACCGGCTGTGACGACGCGCGCCATTTATCCATCGCCTCTGCCGCCATGGTGAGGCGGTCGGCTAGCCAGCGAAACCCATCGGCGAAATTCCTGACTTCTGCGCCCCTCACCAAATCAATGGTGAGCTTGTGGATATCAAAGCTGTCGAACGTTGTAATGCGGCCGTTGTGCTCTCGGACTGTGATCGCCCATGCGGTACCGGATAGGTCTTCGATTTCAATACAAGCGCTGTCGTATCTGCGCTTATCGGCGAGTTTCACGTCGACAGACCAGTCGGTGATATTGTGGTCTACAAACTCGGCATTGTCGGAAAAACTAGCTGCCGGTTTCATTTCACTGCTCCTTCGCTTTATAAAAAGGGGTCTGGTGCGGCTGACGGCGGCAGGTAGATGAACCTCCCAGGGCCGATGACATCGAGCCCAGGGGCAAGGCTATTGGAATAGGCTTCGCCCTTGAGCCAGACATGCAGGTCGCCCCACCGCGTCTCATAGAAGAAGTCCGGCGCCAGTCCGCCGCACTCGTCCTCTAGCTCAAAGAGGCTGATGCGCCCGCGCTCGCCGCGCGCGACAAGGACATAATGCCCGGTGCGCGCGGGGATGGCGGCGATGTCAGCATCCGGCGAGGTTGCCCACCACGCCACGATCGCCGGGCATTCCGAGGTTGCGGCGCTGTACCATTTCGGCTCCAGCGGCGTGCCCAGGAATTGCTCGGCCGGGAACACCGCCATGCCGCGCCGCGCCCACCACAGCGCCCAATCAAGCCGGGTGTGCGGTATGGTTGAGGTAAGCCCGTGCCGGATGCGATTATTAATTTCCGGCGCCGCGATCCTTCGCCGCGGTATGGGAACCGTAAATTCAGACATTGTTCTGTCCTCGCGCTGTGCGATTGGCGTGTAGCTTTTTGATGAAGGCCAGAGACGCCGCTTCTCGCGCGGCGTTGGCGCTCGGATACCGCTCAAGGAAGGAGTCGGGGTAGATGGAGATTTTCCACATCCCCAGCGCGTTTTTGTCGGGCGAAATGAGCACGCGCCATCGTTCCGCCGCTGCGCCGGGCGGAACCTTGATATCCCGCCGAAAGCCTTTTTTCGCTGTGACTGTCCAGCCGCTCAGGTCTGCCCAAAGGCGTTGATTTTCCTCGGCGCTCTTGCCGGGGTCGATTACGAAAGCGGCGGCGTCATCGTCCTTCACCCGCTGCTTCATCCGTACCGACGCGCGGTAGGCGTTCCACTCGCGACGCTTCCGCCGTCTCAGCTCGCGCAGTTGACCGTTGCAGCGGGTGAATACCGGCGGGACTTCGGTGAGAAACGCCTGCCACTCTGAATGCGGCAGGTCGGCTGCGGGGCTATGGCGCAAATCGTGAAACCAGCGCTGCCATACGGCGTTTTCTTCCTTATCGAATTCCTCATCGAAGCCGTTTTCGTCCAGAGGTACCCAAACACCATTCAGTTCGTAGTATTCGGTGAAAACCTCGCGGGCCATGCTCCAGAGTTGCTGCACCCGATCGCGCATCGGCACATGCCACATATCCCGCTCGGCGTCCGCGACGGCCCGCTTGTAGTCGCGCAGCAAATCGGCGATCTCGACGGGCGAAGCGTTGATGTTCTCCGCTGCCCAGCCGTCGAACTCGGTCACATCCTCAAACTGATCGCGGATTTGCGCCAGCACGTAACCCGCGCTGGTTTGGAGCATCCCGCGGCGTCTGTCCGACTGTTCCGACTTCGCCTTTTTGATACGGGCGTTAGCCTCTTTTACCTGCTGCGCCAGCCATTCGTTGTCCCTCTCGTCAATAGGTTCCGGCATGTCGAAATTCTCCGTTTGACGGAACAAAACTGCCAATTTTTGCGTAACGAGGGTCGCCATCATGCGGCCCGTCTACTGGCCGAGCTAAACTGACGCGGGCGCTTCGGGCCGATCACTGCACCTTTGCGAGACGCGCCTCTAACGCGGCGACGGGCACCCGCATGAGGCGCCCAATCTTGATAGTCGGAATGTCGCCGCGCTTCGCCGCGTCGTATGAGGCCCCGCGGCAGAGCCCGAAATACTTTTTCCCGGCGGCGGGTACGCTGATCGTGAGATTGTTATCTTGTGGCATTGTTGTCTCCTGTTCGGTATTGACATCGAGCAATGTATGTAGCAATGATTACTCTGACAAGAGCCGTTTTGATTACAGGAGGTAATCTCTTATGGCGCGAACCGCCGGCGACAACACGGTGCCGACCTCGATCCGGCTCTCGCCCGATCTCTATAAGAAGCTCGACGAAGCCAGGGAGAGCCGCTCACTCGGCGAGGAAATTCGGCAGCGGTTGACCGCCAGTTTTGAGGGCGCACCGAGCGGCGCCGATCCCAAGACGGCTGAGTTCTTAACGCTGCTTGCTCAAGCCGCTGCGACTATCGCGGAGCATTATGGCGTGTGGCATGAAGACCCGCGCGCCCACGCGATCTTCAAACGCGCTATCGAATATGGGCTGGTCGATTACGACCCCAGCGCGAAGCAGCCGGTTGAATGGTCTGCCGAGCAAAAAGCGGAGATTGATTTAGCTGCCCGCATGTCCGCGGGCTTCTTCAAGAGCGTTTGGTAGGAGCGAGCTATGAGCCGTCGTCAGGGACAGATCGCCGAGCGCTCGCCGGGCCGCTGGTTGATCCGGTATTCGAGCCAAGAGGCGAGCGGCAGGCGGCGGTTCGCCGTCACCGTCAAGGGTACGCGCAAGGATGCCGAGCGCGAACTACGGCGGCGCCTGGAGGCTGTAGACGATGGCAGCCATGTTGACCCGAACAAGCTCACGGTCGGCGACTGGTTGTCGCGCTGGCTCGATACGGTCAAAGCCGAGATCAGTCCGCGCACGAGCGAGAGATACGGTGAGATCGTCAACCACTTCCTGATCCCGGCGCTTGGGAGCTTGCCGCTGCCGAAGCTCGCCGAGCTGCATATCCAAGAGTGCTACACGGCACTCGCGACCGACGGCCGGCGCGATGGCAAATCCGGCGGGTTGTCGCCGCAGACGCGCCGCCATATCCATCGCGTGCTGCATACGGCACTGGCGCGCGCCGTCGAATTGCGGTTGCTGTCGCGCAATCCCGCCGCTGCCTTTAAGAAGCGCCTGGCGAGGGTAGAACGCCCCGAGATGACCGTGCTGTCCGCCGAGCAATCCGTGCTGCTACTTCGGGCCGTCAAGCATCGTCGCATCTACTGGCCGGTGCTGCTGGCGCTCGCGACCGGGGCCCGGCGCGGCGAAATCCTCGCCCTCCGCTGGCGGCATATCGACCTTGACGGCGGGCTCGTGCGGATCGTCGAAAGCATGGAGCACACCCGCGCCGGTGGTCTGCGCTTCAAGCCGCCGAAGTCGGGCAAGCATCGTGCGGTCACCCTGCCCCACTTCGCGGTGGAGGAACTGCGCCGCAGACGCCGGGAGCAAGCCGAAGAACTGCTGCGCCTCGGCATCCGTCTCGACGGCGACACGCTGGTCTGCGCCCGCGCCGACGGCGAGCTGATGTTACCGACAAGCTTGACGCATGAGTGGAACAAGGTTGCCGGCGGCATTGAAGGCGTGGCGCGCGTCCGGTTCCACGATCTGCGGCATAGCCACGCGACCGCGCTACTCGCGAACGGCGTGCCGCTCAAGGTCGTCAGCGAGAGGCTAGGCCATTCCACGATCACCTTGACGGCGGACACCTACGCGCACGTCACGGCTGCGATGCAAGAAGATGCCGCACAGAAGCTCGACGGCGCATTCCGTGGTATAAGCTGAGCGAAGTTTCGGGCACAGTTTCGGGCACAAACGGCAGGCGAGATCGCGTAAGTTATTGAAAGTCCCCGTAGCTCAGCCGGATAGAGCATCGGTTTCCTAAACCGGGGGTCGCAGGTTCGAAGTCCTGCCGGGGACGCCAGAGCTAAGCGCGGCAGCGCGCGGGGCAGCAATTTGACTTTGGCACCCGCCCGTCGTCAGAATTCGCTCATGCCTTGAAGGGCGAAATCGACGAGTAGGGGGAAGAGCGCCATGACCGCAACCAGGGAACTGCGCCCGCTCGGAGAGACTCTTGGCACCGAGGCGATCGGCGTTGATCTGTCGCAACCGCTCGACCCGGAGACCTTCGCCTGGATTGAGGCAGCCTTCGCCGAGCACCCTGTCCTAGTGTTTCGCGAACAAGATTTAGGTCCTGGCGAAGTAGCGGCGTTCGGCCGCCGCTTTGGCAGGCCGAAAATCCATTCGCTGGTCGATTACCGGCACGCCGATCATCCCGAGGTGTCGTGGCTGACCAATGTCGACAAGGACGGCAACATCGACTGGTTCGGGGTCAAGCGGGCGACCGACTGGCATACCGACAGCCCTTACGAGGAGGTGCCGCCGACGCTCGCCATGCTGCATGCGAAGGAGGTGCCGTCGTCAAAAGGCGGCACGATGTTCGCCGACATGCGCGCCGCCTACGATGCGCTCGACGAGCCGATGAAGCAGCGGCTATCGAACCTCGTCGGGCTGCACGGCCGCCATGACGGACCCGCCGGCGTCCGGCTCTACGAGGGCGACCCCGAACAGAACTTAGACCGGAAATACACGGAAAAGGCGCGGCCCGCGGTCATCAATCATCCAGCTACCGGGCGCCCGATCCTTTTCGTCAATCCGCTGCACACGCACGGCTTCGAAGGGATGGCCAAGGAAGAGGCGTGGCAGCTTATCGAGGAACTCGCCGCGCATTCGACACAAGACCGTTTCGTCTATTACCATTCGTGGCGCGTCGGCGACCTTTTGATGTGGGACGAGCGCGCCACGATGCATCGCGGCGCTGGCGACTACGACCCGTCCGAGCGCCGCATCATGCTGCGCACCATCGTTTATCCGAACTAGGGAGCGCATGATGGCCGAGCTGACGACCGGGCCGGGCGAGATGATGGGCAATGCCGGCCCGGGCATGCTGGCCGGGCTGCGCGTCGTCGAGATCGCCGATGAGCGGGCCGAGTATTGCGGGCTGCTGCTCGCCGGGCTCGGCGCCGAGGTGATCAAGATCGAGCCGCCCGAAGGCAACGCGACGCGGCGGATCGGCCCGTTCCTCGACGACGAGCCGGGGCTTGAGCGCTCGCTGTTCTTCTGGAACTACAACCGCAACAAAAAGTCGGTCGTACTCGACCTGCAATCGCCGGCGGGCAATGAGCAGATGCTGCGCCTGCTCGGCGGCGCCGACATCCTGCTCGACGCGAGCTGCGGCGCCCTCAATGAGGTGCTGGGCCTCGACCATGCCGCGCTCAACGCGCGTTTCCCGCAGCTCATCACTGCGCGGATGACGCCATTTGGCGATGACGGGCCGTGGAAGGACTTCAAGGGCTCCGACCTCATCCACCTCGCTTTGGGCGGGCCGATGATGAATTGCGGCTACGACCCCGACCCCGATTTCGAATACGACACGCCGCCCATCGCGCCGCAGATCTGGCACGCCTATCACATCGCCGGCGAGCAGATGGCGACCGGAATCATCGGCGCACTGATCCACCGCGAGCGCAGCGGCGAGGGGCAGGACGTCTCGCTCGCAATCCACGAGGCGGTGTCGAAGAACCCCGAGCAGGACCTGATGTACTGGGTCTGCCGGCGGGTGCCGCTGTGGCGGCTGACCTGCCGCCACGCGTCCGAAGGACCCAACCACAGCCCCAGTATCTGCCACACCAAGGACGGGCGCTGGTTCATCACCCACGGCATGGGCGCGCGCGATTTGAAGAATCTCGTGCCGCTGTTGAGCAAGTACAACGCGCAGGCCGATTTGCAGCCGCCTGCGCCCGAGGTTGATTTGCGGGCGCGACAGGTGCCGGGCACGGCGGGAGCCGACGAGGCGCGCTCGCACATGCTGGATATCGTGCAGCGTTTTGTCCGCGCCTGGACCTACAAGGACATGCCGTGGCTCGAGGCACAGAACGCCGGTCTGCTCTGGGCGCCGCTCAGGAAGCCGCACGAGAACGCGCTCGACGAGCACTGGTGGGCGCGCAAGACCTTTGCTGAGGTCGAGCATCCCGAGCTGGGGCGCTCGTTCGCCTACCCGACCAGCAAATGGCTCAGCAGCAAGACGAGCTGGCAGGTCGGCCGACGCGCGCCACTCTTGGGCGAGGATACCGATGCGGTGCTCGGCGAAGCGGCCCGCCGGCCGAGCGTGCCGGCGAGCCCGCGCAAGGTCGAAAACCCGCGCCTCTCGGCGCTGCACAACAAACCGTTCCCGCTGCAGGGCATCAAGATCTTCGATTTCGCCTGGTTCCTCGCCTCGGCCGGCGGCACGCGGTTCCTCGCGGCGATGGGCGCGGAGAGCTACAAGGTCGAGTGGAAGGACAATCCCGACACAAGGCTGGCCGGGATGGCGCCGGTCGGCGGCCGCGCTGCGCGCGAGGCGGCGACCGGGCCGTTGCCTGGGGTCAAGGACCCCGACATGGGTGGCAATTTCCTCAACAAAAATTCCGGTAAGCGCGGCATCTCGCTCAACATCCGCCACCCCAAGGGATTGCAGATCGCCAAGGACATGATCCGCATCTGCGATGTCGTCGCCGAGGGATTTTCGCCCGGCGTGCTGCAGCGCCTCGGCCTCGGCTACGACGTGATGAAATCGATACGCCCCGACATCATCTACATCCAGCAATCCGGCATGGGCGCGCACGGCACCTATGGACGGATGCGCACGGTCGGCCCGGTGGCGGCGGCGTTCGGCGGGCAAGCCGAGATGTCGGGTCTTCCCGAGCCGGCGATGCCGGTGAGCTGGGGCTATTCTTACCTCGACTGGATGGGCGCCTATGGCTATGCCTTGGCGCTTCTCGGGGCGATCTACCACCGCGAGCGCACCGGCGAAGGCCAGTGGATCGACGCCTCGCAATGCGAGAGCGGCATCTTTTTGACCGGCGCGACGATCCTCGACTGGGCGGCCAACGAGCGCGTCTTCCGCCGCTACGGCAACCGCTCGCCCTACAAACCGGCGGCGCCGCACGGCGCCTATCGCTGCGAGGGCAAGGACCGCTGGGTCGCGATCGCCTGTTTCAGCGACGACGAATGGCGGACGCTGGCGCGCGTCGCCGAGCGCGGCGACTGGCTCGACGACCACCGCTTTGCGACGCTCGAAAGCCGCTTGCACCACCAGGATTCGCTCGATGCGGCCGTCGAGGCGTGGACCCGCACGCAGGACCGCTATGACTGCATGATGAAATTGCAGAAGGCCGGGGTGCCGGCCGGGGTGTGCCAGAACGCCGAGGACCGGGTCGATACCGATCCGCAGCTGCGCCATCTCAAATGGCTGACCGAGGTCACCGGCACCAAGATCGGCACCTGGCCGGTGTACGAAATCCCGATGAAGCTCAGCAAGACCCCAGCCTATATCGGCGGCCCGATCAACCGCGGCGCGCCATGCTATGGCGAAGACAACATGTATGTGCTGACCGAGTTGCTCGGCCGCACGCCGAGCGAGGTCGAGCGGCTCGCCGAGGAGGGCGTGATCTGATGGTGAAGCCGGAATCTGTGGGCCTGTCGTCGTCTCGCCTCAAGCGGCTCGACGAGGTGATGAAGCGCCGCTATGTCGATGGCGGCTTCTTGCCCGGTCTGCTGACCTACGTCTATCGCAAGGGGCAGCTGGTTCACACGAGCCTCTGTGGGCACATGGACATCGAGCGCGACAAGAAGATGCGCGAGGACGCGATCTTCCGCATTTATTCGATGTCGAAGCCGATTACCGCGGTAGCGCTGATGATGCTCGTCGAGGAGGGGCTGATCGGCCTCGACGACACCGTCGCGACTCACATTCCGGCGTGGAGCAACCTCGGCGTCTATGCGAGCGGGGTGCCGACCCTACTTGCCGACTCGCCGCCGAGCTTTATGACGACGCCTCCGGCGCGGCCGATGAAGGTGATTGACCTGGCGACGCATACCTCGGGGCTGACCTACGGCTTCATGATGCGCACGGCGGTCGACGCCGCCTATCGGCGGGCGAAAGTGGTCGATCGTCAGACTGAAGGCGGCCTGCGCAGCATGATCGACCAGCTGGCGCAAATTCCGCTCGATTTTTCGCCTGGCACCGCCTGGAACTACTCGGTCGCGATCGATGTGCTCGGCTATCTGGTCGAGAAGCTATCGGGAATGAGCTTTGGCGAGTTCCTGTGCACCCGGGTGTTCGAGCCGCTCGGCATGCACGACACAGCTTTTTATGTGCCCGAGGACAAGACCGAGCGGTTTACCTCATGCTACCAGGCCGGCGACGACGGCACGGGGTTGAAGCTCCAGGACGATGCCCGCGAAAGCCCCGTCTACGCCAAGCCGCCGAAGCTGGAATCGGGCGGCGGGGGATTGGTCTCGACGGCGCACGACTATTTGCGCTTCTGCCGGATGATGCTGGGCGGCGGTGCGCTTGACGGCGTGCAGATCCTCAGCCCCAAGACCGTCGCCCTGTTCAGCCTGAACTACCTGCCGGAGGGCCGCGAGATCGCCGACATGGCGTTTCCCGGCATGTTCAGCGAGTCGAGTTATGCCGGCGTCGGCTTCTCGCTCGGCTGCGGGGTCAACGTCGACGTCGCCAAGACCCGGTTGCCCGGCTCGGTCGGCGAATATTTCTGGGGCGGCGCGGCCGCGACGGCGTTCTGGATCGATCCTAAGGAAGCGCTGACCGTCGTGTTCATGACGCAAGTGATGGGCAGCCCGACCCGCCTGACGCTGCGGCGCGACCTGCGCACGCTGGTCTATTCGGCGATGACCGAGTCGTTTGCCTGAGGCACAGGAGAACTCCATGGAACTGCGGGGTGCGGTGGCGCTGGTGACCGGCGGCAATGGCGGGCTCGGGCAGCGCATCTGCCATAAGCTGGCCGAGGAAGGCGTACACGTCGCGGTCATGTACGCCCAGAGCCGCGATCAGGCGGAGGGCGTCGCGCGCGATCTCACCTCGCGGCACCAGGTCAACGCCGCGGCGTTCCAGTGCGACATCACCGATGACGCGGACGTAGCCAAGGTAGTCGAGGACGTGGCCAAGCGCTTCGGCCGCATCGACATTCTGGTCAACGACGCCGCCTACAACAAATCGGTGCAGTTCGCCGACCTCGACGGCCTGACGATGGAAGTGTGGGACAAGATCATCGCCGTCAACCTGACCGGGCCGATGCGTCTCATCAAGGCGGTGGCGCCCGTGATGAAAGCGCAAGGGCGCGGCCGCATCGTCAACATCGCCTCGGTCGCGGGGATCGGCCCTACGGGCTCGTCGATCGCCTACGCCGTGTCGAAGGCGGGCCTCATCCACCTGACGAAATGCATGGCGGTGGCCTTGGCGCCGGACGTGCTGGTCAATTGCGTGGCGCCGGGCCTGTTGGAAGGGACGCGCGCGACCGCCAATCTGCGGCCTGAGTTCATCGCGCAGGGTGCCGCTACTTCGCTGCTCAAGAAACCGGCCGACAAGGACGATTGCGCCGACATGGTGGTCACCATGTGCCGCAGCGAGACGATGACGGGTCAAACCACGCTGATCAACTCCGGCCGCTATTTTCACTAACGGGGCACTTGCGACATGCAGGACATCTCCGGCAAGACTGCGATCGTCACCGGCGCCGCGTCGGGCATCGGGCTCGGCATCGCCACGGCGCTGGCCGAGGCCGGCGCCAACGTGGTCATGGCCGATATCCAGAAGGACGCGGTCGAGCAGGCGGCGCACGGTCTTTCCGGCACCAACAAGCAGGTCATGCCGGTGAGGGTGGACGTGACGACCGAGCAATCGGTCATCGATGCGCTGGCTGAGGCCGAGCGGCGGTTCGGCAAGCTGCACATTGCCTGCAACAACGCCGGCGTGCCGATGCACGGCACGAGGATGATCGACGTGCCGCCCGCCGATTGGCAATTCGTGATTGGCGTCAACATCTGGGGAATCATCCACGGCATCCGCCACTTCGTGCCGGCGATCCTGAAGCACGGCGAGGAGGGGCATGTCGTCAACACGGCCTCGGTCGCCGGCTTCCAGAATCGCCGCGGTACCGACCAGGCGCCGTATTCGATGAGCAAGCACGCAGCGCTCTCGCTGTCGGAGGCGCTCGAGCACGAGCTGGAAGGCACCAATGTCGGGGTCTCGGTGCTGTGCCCCGGCCCGATCAACACCAATATCGCGCGCGGCGCGCGCAACCGACCCGACCATTTGGGCGGACCGCAGGTGCGTGCCAGCGACGAGCGGGTGCTGGCCGAACGGCTGGCGACCACGGGGCTCGACCCGAAGCAGGTTGGCGAGCGCGTCGTCGACGCGATCCGGACCAAGACGTTCTATGCCTTTGTCGGCGCCGTTCCCGCCGACGTCATCAGGGCGCGACACCGCCGCATCGAGGAAGCCCTCAACAGCAAGTGGGTGACCCACTACTGAGCCGCCCAGGTCGGAATTCCAGTATGGCTATTGGAGAATAGCGGCCGCGCCATTCGGCGCGCCTGCCGTGGTGTTGCCGGCGTTTAGCGTACTTGCCGGATTGGATCCAATCACCGTCCCTCCGGACGCGGTGTTGATCCCGGTGCCACTGTCGATGATCGCCGTCCTGACCAGCCTGATCGTCGCGCCGGCACCGGAAGTGGCGATGCCGTTCGTCGTGTTATTCGCCGCGAGCGAGTCGACGAGGGTGATCTCCGCAGGGCTGGATGTGGAAACGGCGAGATAGCCATTGTTGGAATCGTTCGAGGCGGTGCTGTTGAGCACAGTCACCTTGGCCCGGTCCTCGGCCCGCACGCCGAATACGCTGGTGTAGGTGTTGACCCGCGTCAGCGACGCGGTGGTCGTTCCGCCCCCCGCCGCCTTGATCAGAATGCCGCCGCCGACGTTGGTGCTAACTGTCGTATCCTTGATATCGAGAGCAAAGTGGGCGGCTTGGTTGGGTTCGATGTCGATGGCCGCCGCCGAACCCGATCCGAAGCCGAAAATATGGACGTTCTCAATCAGAAGGGAGCTGCCGGCGAGCACGCGGATGGCGCTGATGCCGAGACCGTTGGAGCCGTTGAAGGAGATGCCCCGCAAGGTTACCGCGATGCCGGCGCCATTGACGACAACGCCGTTGGTTCCCGAGACGAGGATGGAACCGAAAGTCCCGCTGCAGTCGATGGTGATCGACTTGGTGATCGTCACGGCGCCAAAACCGCCAGGATCGAGGCAATCGATTTCGCCGCCGGGGGCGGTTTTCGAGATCGCGCCCGCAAAGGTTTTGCACGGCGCCGTGCGACTGCAGGGATTGGCGTCATCGCCAATCCCGGACACCCAGGTCCGGGGTGCTTGCGCGTGCGCCGGGGAGGCGACCAGCCCGATAAAGGCCACCAACGCGATCCCTAGAAGTACGATCCGCCGCATTGCTAGCCTCTCACGCAAGTACACGCAGGCCAGACTAGCCCAATCTAGACGACGGTTCCGGGCTTGAGTTGGTTAACGCAAGGCAGAGCCGATCCGGAACGAGACCAAAACCTCTATCGATTGGTGTTATCGTGTGGTCGGTGTTGAAAGGGAGTTCGCACGATGGCCGAAGCCAAGCTCGCGCCTAACCTTCCGGAGTGGATGGTGGAGCACACCAATCGCTACCTCGCCAGCGGCGGCACCGACGGGCACATGTACCAGATGACCCAGCCGGGCCGTCCGCAGATCACCGTGCCGGCGCTGCTGCTGACCACAACCGGCCGGAAATCGGGCGAGAAGTTCATGTTCCCGCTGTTCTACGGCGACACCGGAGACGGCGCGTACATCATCGTCGCATCGAAGGGCGGCGCGCCCAAACACCCGGTGTGGTACCTCAACCTCGTCGCCAATCCCGAGGTCGAGGTGCAGGTCGGCACCACAAAAATGAAGGCCAGGGCCCGCACCGTCACCGGTGCCGAGCGCGCCAAGCTGTGGGACAAGGCGCTGCAGTTCTGGCCGCCCTACGCCGACTACCAGAAGAAAACCGAGCGAGAGATCCCCGTGGTCGTGCTCGATCCGATACCCTAAGCACTCGGAGCAAGGAGACCCCCCATGCCGTTTTACGAAGAGGGCAATGTCCGCATCCGTTACGAGGAAGCCGGTTCCGGCTTTCCACTCCTGGTCACCCCTGGCGGCGGCCTGAACTCGCGGGTTGCCATGTGGCCCACCGCCGCGATCAACGCGATGGAGGAATTCAAGAACGATTTCCGCTGCATCACGATGGATCAGCGCAACGCCAATGGCGGCGAGTCGACCGGCCCGGTGCCGACCGAGAACGCCTGGGACGCCTTCGCCGACGATCAGCTCGGCCTGATGGACCATCTCGGCATCGATAAGTTCTTTTTCATGGGCTACTGCATCGGCGGCTGCTTTGCCGGCAAGCTGTTGCAGCGCGCGCCTAACCGCGTCGTCGCGGCCGTCTTTCACCAGACGGTCGGCGACCGGCCGGAAGACCCGGGTGTGATGTACCGGCACAGCGAGCAGAATTGGCTGCCCGATTTCAAAAAGCGCCGGCCCGAGGTGTCGCAGGACACGATCGACAAGTACTTCCACAGCCTGTGGCGCGCCCAGCCCGACTTCCTCTACAGCGTGTCGCGGGACTTCATCAAAAATTGCCACACGCCGATCCTGGTGCTGCCGGACGACACGCCGTCGCATCCGCTGCAGACCTCGATCGATGTCGCCTCGCTGGCGCCGAATTCCGACATCACCGTCTTCCCGTGGCGCGAGCCCGAGGAGTTGCGGCAGCGCATGATCGCCAAGGTGCGCAGCTTCTTGAAGGCGCACGTCCCGATGAAGGCCGCCGCTCAATAAGGAGGAACCCCCATGCCGACATACGAAAGAGGAAACGTCCGCATTCATTACGAAGAAGCCGGTTCCGGCTTCCCGTTGCTGGTCATCCCCGGCGGCGGGCTCAACTCCACGATCGAGGGGCTGAAGACCCACCCGTTCAACCCGTTGACTGAGTTCGCGAACGAGTACCGTGTCATCGCCGCCGATCTGCGCAACGCCAAGGGTGGCCAATCGACCGGGCCGCTCGAAGCGGACCGGCCGTGGGACGCTTTTACCGACGACCATCTCGGCCTGATGGACCATCTCGGCATCGACAAGTTCATGGTGATGGGCTTTTGCATCGGCGGCCCGTTTATCTGGAACCTGCTGAAGCGGGCGGGCGACCGCGTCGTCGCGGCCGTGCCGGTGCAGCCGAGCGGCTATCGCCACGAGATGCCCAACCTCTCCTACACCAACAACATGAAGGGGTGGGGCCCCGAGCTGTGCCAACGCCGCCCCGACATCACGATGGCTCAGGTCGATGCGTTCTTGAAGAACATGTACACCGGCGAACGCGCCGACTTCGTCTACACGGTGAGCCGCGATTTCGTGCGCAACTGCCAGACGCCGCTCCTGATCCTGCCCGACGACGTGCCGGGGCACCCCTATGTCGTGGCGATGGAAAGCGCCTATCTGGCGCCGAACGCGCAGGTCAGCATCTATCCGTGGAAGATGAACCCCAAGCAGACCCAGATCGCGCTGCGCCACGTGCGGGCGTTCCTCAATGCCAACCGGCCCGCGGCAGCGGCACGACCGTTGGCGGCGGCCGCTCAATAGGGAGGGAACACGATGCCGATTTACGAAAGAGGGAACGTTCGCATCCATTACCAGGAGGCCGGCGCCGGTTTCCCGCTGCTGGTGATTCCCGGCGGCGGGCTGAACTCGACGATCGCGGGGCTCGACACGATCCACCCGTTCAACCCGTTGAAGGAGTTCAAAGACGGGTGCCGGGTGATCGCGGCCGATCTGCGCAACGCCAATGGCGGCCAGTCGACCGGCCCGCTGGAGATCGACCGGCCGTGGGATTCCTACACCGACGACCATCTCGGGCTGATGGACCATCTCGGCATCGACAAGTTCATGGTGCTGGGCTTCTGCATCGGCGGCCCGTTTATCTGGAACCTGCTGAAGCGGGCGGGCGACCGGGTCGTCGCCGGGGTTCTGACGCAGCCCTCCGGCTACCGGCCGACCATGCCCGACCTGTTCTACCAGAACAACATCACGGGCTGGGGCCCGAAGCTCGCCGAGGGGCGGCCGGACATCACCATGGATCAGGTGAGCGCGTTCCTCACCAACATGTACCGCAAGAACGCCGATTTCGTGTTCACCGTGACGCGCGACTTTGTGCGGCAGTGCAAGACGCCGATCCTGATCCTGCCTGATGACGTGGCGGCGCACCCCTACGCGGTGGCGATGGAAACCGCGCACCTCGCGCCGAACGCGCAGGTCAGCATGTATCCGTGGAAGGCGAACCCGGAGCAGATCCAGCTGGCGCTGCGTCACATCGGCACGTTCCTCAAGGCCAATGCGCCGGCCAGCCAGGCGCAGCAGCCGATCCGGGCCGCGGCTCAGTAAGCCGCGAGCGTCGATAGAGCGGGGCGGCGGCGAAAGCTGCCGCCCCGTTTGCGTGCGGGGCTCCACAGCCCGAAGAAGGACCAGTACCAGCCTGTCGAGGCGCCGCGAATTGGCCTTGAGGACCAAGCGGCAGGCGGGCAAGAGCAGGCGGATCAGCAACGACATCGAACCTCGGCGACGCTCACGATGGCGAGCGACACCGAGGATTTATGTTCTCGTTATGTTCTTATCAAGGGTCGCTGCCGAAATTTTTTTGCGAGCGATCAGTAGGGCGGATGAGCGAAGCGCCATCCGCCCATAAGCCTCATTATGGGGAAATCCCCAAAGTCCCTCAGCAAGAAATAATCCGCCACTTTAAGTACTCGAAAAGGCTGCGCTGCTGCCGTAGCCACCGATCGTGTTTCACCGCAAATCTGGTGTGGTGGGCAAGGGTACTCGCTTCTGGTATTTGAAGCGCATGGCTGCGCCCTCCGAGACCCCGCGCGCTCGCCGCTTCTTCTTGGAGTGCAGTGGCGCGTGCGGTGATCTCGGTACCTTCATCCCACACGTCATCGGCGCAATGACCGTAGCCGGTCTTGCCCCGGTCGGCGTGCTGTTCGGTTTCGCCGCTTTCCTAATCTCGACGGGGCTCTACTACGGTCTGCCACTGCCAGTGCAGCCGATGAAAGCGATCTCGGCCGTGATTCTGACCGGCGGCTTGCGGCCGGGCGAGGTTGCTGCCGCGGGGATCATGATCGGCGTCGTGCTCCTCGTGCTCGGGATCACCGGCTGGATCGGCCGTTTGGCACGCGCCATACCGCAATCGGTGAGCGCCGGGCTTCAACTCGGGCTAGGGCTGTTGCTGGCCGTGCTGGGCCTCAAGTTGATCCTCGAAACCCCGTGGCTTGGCTTCGGGTCGCTCGTGTTGCTGTTCGCTCTGACGCGCGTGCCGCATTGCCCGGCCGCGCCGCTCGCACTCGGGGCAGCGATACTTGCCGGGTGGATCACCGGGCATGTCGGGACGACCACGTCGTCGGTCGCCGTCACGCTGGGCCTGCCTCAGTTCGTCTTGCCGAGCTGGCCGGAGGTCTGGCGCAGTTTTGAGGTCGCGGTGCTGCCGCAGCTCTCGCTGACGCTGACAAATGCGGTGATCGTGACCGCGAGCGTCGCGCGCGAGCTGTTCCCTTCAACCGGGTCGATCGCCAGTGAGCGGCGGTTGGCGCTATCGTCGGGCATCGCGAACGTGCTGCTCTGTCCATTCGGCGCGATGCCGATGTGCCACGGGGCAGGGGGTCTCTCGGCGCAATTCCGTTTCGGCGCGCGCTCCGGGCTTGCCCCGATCATTTTCGGCGCGGTGTTGCTCGTGCTCGCGGTCGGTTTTGCTGACCATGCCGCCACACTGTTCGCGCTGATCCCGATCGGCGCGGTCGGGTCGTTGCTGATCTTTGCCGGAACCGACTTGGCAATCTCGCGCCGGCTCTTCGACGGCAGGCCGTCTTGCCTGTGGGTGATCGGCGCAACGGCGCTTGTCACCGTGACCGTCAACCCCGCGCTTGGTCTGATAGTAGGCTGGGTTACCGAGCTGATCCGCGCGGCGATCGTCCGGCGCTTGATCCCAGAGCGGCCGAAACCGTGACACTGGCTCGGGCAGCGCGATTTCTATATCTTGTGTTTTGTATTGCTGCCGCAATACCCGCCGCTGCCGCATAAACTCAATTATGATATATTTTCAAAATCTTCGAAAAATATCTTGTTAAGTCTTGGGTACTCGCGGGCGTGGATCGCCCCAAGTCCTTATTATAGGGCGGCCCAGCCGGCCGCGTATACTTGTCTTTCCGGCGAATACTGTCCCGGCGGGCACACGAGATGTAGGACAGGGTCGCACAGACCCACGCCACCCCGCAGGTTAAGCCCGCGGGGCAGGCTTTTCCGCCCTACCGCACCCGGACGAACTTATCGACGCTGCGGTTTTGCGTGAGGCCGGCGTAGATATTGCCCTCAGAGTCGACGCCGATGCCGTGGACGTGGCGGCTTTCCATCTTGGCGAGCACCTCGCCCGATGGGCTGCGCACGGTGCAATAGGCCGGGTTGCCGTCGGCCTCCTGCTCGGCGATGTAGTAGTTGCCGTCCTTGCCGCGGCTGATGTCGTTGGGGCCGCCCATGCCGGTCCATTCGCGCAGGTACTGGCCGTCGGGCGTGAAGATCTGGATGCGCCGGTTGGAGCGGTCGGCGACCAAGAGATTGCCGGCATCGTCGAAGGCGATCGAGTGCGGCAAATGGAACTGGCCCGGCCCCTTGCCCGGCGAGCCCCATGAGGTCTTGAGCGTGCCGTCGGCGGCGAAGCGGTGGACGCGGGCGTTCTGGTAGCCGTCGGTGACGTAGATGTCGCCGTTGGGGTGCTTCATCATCTCGGTCGGGTGGTTGAATGGCCCGGCCGCGCGCTCGACCAGCCAATTCTCGACATGGCCGGTGTCGGACGCCTGGCCCGGCTTCCCGAGTTGCAGCTTCACCTTGCCGTCGAGGCTGAACGACTTGCAGACCGAGTCGATGCGGTCGGTGGTGTAGACCGTGTCGCCGACGATCTTGAGGCCGTGCGGGTCGGTGACCTCGCCCGCGCCCCAGGACGCGAGGTGCTTGCCGGTCTTGGCGTCGAACACGACGACCGGCGGGTCGCGGCGCTGGAAGACGTAGATGCGGTCCTGATCGTCGGCCGCCACCCGACTGATGAGGCCGAACGGCTCGCCGTCGGGCGATTTGACGAAATCGCGGATGACTTCGTAGCGGTAATCGCCGGTTCCGACTTGGGGCATGGTGCGTTCCTCCCGATCTAGTGCTCCGCCAGTTGGCGGGACGGCATATCGGCAAATTATTTCACCACAGAGACGGTGAGGCGATGAGATTTCGGTTGCTCGGCATCTCACTGCCTCGCTGCCTCTGTGGTGAGTTTCCTGGCGCTTCGCGCCGTTCGCTCACACTGGCTTGCCGCTGGCGTGCGACGAGTTGACGGTGAAAATCCAGCCGCCGGGGCCAGGGACCGTGAACAAATCGTGGATGCGGCCGCGGCTGACCTCCGACGGCGACAGGCCCTTCTCCGCGTAATCGCGATGCGCGGCATCGATATCGTCCACCATCAGGTCGAACGGCGCCATGGCGCCGGGGGTTGGCGGCTGCTCGGTTTTTCTGACGACGACATGGGTGCCGCCGCGCAGCTCCAGCACCGCCAGGTCCGCCATCTGCACGATCGGCCGCAGCCCGGCGGTTTCGAGCCACGTCGCCGCGGCAGCGACATCGGGGCAGGGAAGCCGCACATGGCCGACGGCAACCGGCGGACGTTGATCGGTGGTTGAGGGCATCGGTTCCTCCCTGTTTGCTTGCTCCTTAGTACGGCTCCTTCACGAAAATAAACGTGGTGCCGGTGACGATCGGCGCGCTGGCGCCGACAAAGGAGACGTTCACGTCCTTGACCTGGCGGGTGCCGGCGCGGCCGGAAGCCTGCAGCGCGCCCTCGATGATGTGCCAGAGGCCGTGGATGCGGCCGGTGCCGAGGCTACCGCCGAAGGTGTTGAGCGGCAGCTCGCCGTCGAGTTCGATGCGGCCGTCCTGGATGAAATCGAGCGCCTCGCCCTCCTTGCAGAAGCCGTACGACTCGAGGCCGTAGATCACCGAGGCGGAAAAGCCGTCATAGATCTGCGCGACATCGACATCCTTGGGGGTGAAGCCCGAGCGCTCCCAGGTCAGCTTGGCGGAGCTGGCGCCGCCCTCCATGTAGTCGGCGAGGCTGCCGATGCGGCCGGCGACCTCGAATTTGAGGCGCTCGCCGTAGCCGGCGAGATAGGCCGGGGTGGGCTTGAGGTCGCGGGCGCGGTCGGCGGTGGTCAGCACGATCGCCACCGCGCCCTGCACCGGGATGTCGCAATCGAACAGGCAGAATGGGTAGGCCACCATGCGCGAGGCGAAATAATCCTCGCGACTAAGCGGCGTGCCGTAGAAATAGGCGTGCGGGTTGTGCTGGGTGTGCTTGCGCTGGGTGACGGCCAAGGTCGCCATCTTGTCGCGGGTCTGGCCGTTCTTTTCGAGCCAGCGGGTATAGGCGACCGCCATCCCCTGCCCCGGCCCGCCAAAGCCGTAAGGCGCGGTGAACTGCGCCGCGCCGGCGGCGTTGCCGGAGGGCAGGTTCTGGTAGGTGCCGCGCGGGTTGTGCATCGCCCGCCAAACGACGGCGTATTTGCACACGCCGGCGAGCAATGCGTTGACCGCCTGCTGCACCGCGCCGCCGATATTCACCGAGCCGACCTGGATGTGCCAGGCGAGGTTCGGCAGCTTGAGCATCGCCATCATGCAGTTGACCGAAACGACCGAGATGCCGTCGATTTCGGCGTGGCCGGTGGCGGGCAGCTCCGGGTAGGTCGCGAGGCCGTCGATGTCGGACATCTGGAGGCCGGAATCGGCGACGGCTTCCTTGACCGCGGTCAGCGCGTGCGCGGCGAGCGGGATATCGGCGAGGCGCGAGACCTTGGAATAGCCGACGCCGCTGACGGCGATCTTGCAGCGGTTCTCCCACATGGCACCTATTCCTTCACCGCTGCTGGATCGACGTTGTGCGTCCTTCGAGGCTCCCACCGGGTCAAGCCCGGTGGTTCGCACCTCAGGATGAGGACTGTTTTTGATGCCATCCCCAAACCTCCCTCACCCTGAGGCACGCCGTTAGGCGCCTCGAAGGGCGAACAGCGTTTCTGCATCACTTTCCCGACGCCAGCCGGAACTGCGGCAGGGTGATGTCGTCGTTGAGCTTCTCGAAGACGATTTCGACCCGGCGGCCAACCTTGGCCTCGGTGTATTCGGCGTCGAGCAGGTTGCCTGCCATCAGCGCGCCGGGCGCGTCATCGAGCTCGACGATGATGCTGGCATAGGGCACGGCGGAGGCGAAGCGCTTGTCGCCGGTGTGATACATGATCGTGTAGGCGTAGATCGCGCCCTGGCCGCGCACCGGCTCGAATTTGAGATCGGTCGAGACGCATTGCGTGCAGGTCGCATAGGGCGGGTGCTGGAAATGCCCGCAACTCTGGCAGCGCTGCAGTTCGAGGCTTTCGCGCTTCGCCGCGTCCCAGAACGGCTTGGTCCATTCGTTCGGCACGGGGATCGGCCGTGTCACCTTGCTCCAGTCGCTCATCGCGTTCGCCCTGGCCGGTCGTATGACAGTCAGTTTAGACCAGGAACCGGGAGCGGCTGCAATTCCCGGAGCCAGCGCTATCCCGTGGCCAGTCCGGGCGCGCCGATGCGGTCGCGACGCAGCGTCGGCCCGCCGGCCAGGATCTGCACGACCCCAGCGCTGAAGCCGATCAGCACGCCGGTCTTCCAGGCCGGGCCGTAGGAGCCGTAATAGGTGAAGATCAGCCCGCCGCCCCAGGCGCCGAGCGACGACCCAATCTGATGCATCACGAACGAGATGCCGAGCAAAGTCGCCATGTAGCGGGTGCCGAACATCTCGGCGACGAGACCGCTGACCAGCGGCGCGACGCTGAGCCACAGCATCCCCATCGCGGCGGCGAAAACCAGCGTGCTCGCCGGGGTCGGCGGCATGATGAAATAGGCGGTGAAGACAAAGGCGCGCAGGATGTAGAGCAGGCCGAGCAGGATGTGCTTGGGGTACTTGGCGCCGAGCCAACCCGCGGTCAGCGAGCCGACGCAGTTCATCGCGCCGATCACCGCGATCGCCTCGGCGCTGAGCATCGGGTCCTGGCCGCAAATCGCCAGGTAGGTCGGCAGATGCGTGGTCAGGAACACCAGGTTGAGGCCGCAGACAAAATAGGCGCCGGACATCACCAGAAACGGGCGATGCCGAACCGCCTGGCCGAGCATCGCGCGCATCGTCGTCTTGCTGGCGCTGTGCGCCGGTATGCGATCGGCGCCGCCGGCGAAAAACCCAGCCGGCAACATCGCGGCGGCGAGCGCGACAAAGAACAGCGCGCCGATCTGCCAGGCGTGGCTGCCAAGGATCGACTGGGTGGTGACCGGCACCATCAGCGTGCCGAGCGACCCGGCGGCGGAGACGATTCCCAGCGTCTTGCTGCGCCACTGCTCCGACACGCTGCGCGCCACCGCCGTCATCACCAGCGACGATGCGGTGCACGACAAGGCGATGCCGATCAGCGCGCCCGACACGATCAGCGCCGCGGCGCCGCGCGCGCTCGCCATCACGCCGAGGCCGCAGACATAGATCGCCGCCCCGGCCATCATCGTGACGCGCAGGCCGAAACGGTCGGCGATCGCGCCGACCGGGGCCTGCGAGATGCCCCAGACGATATTTTGCACCGCAACCGCGAGGGTGAAATCGGCGGCGGTCAACGCCAGGTCTCGGGTGACCGGAGTGAGGAACAGACCAAGGCTTTGACGCAGCCCCATCCCGAGGCTGAGCAGCACCGCCGCGCCCACCAGGATCACGCGCGTGCGGTTGCGGGTCACGGCGGCGATCACGGTCATTCTGCAAGATGCCTGTCGGAGGCGGGAAACCGCCCGCACTTTGCCCGAGGCGGCGCGCGATGGTGCCTGCCGATTGGGCATGGCTGACCGGCGGCTAAGCCGCCCACGACGTGTTCCGGGTACGCCGCGCCCCTATGTGCGCGGCGCCTTGCCCTTCCGACATCAGCCCGCCAATATCGCGGCGGACAGGCACGGAGGGCGTCATGGCGAAGCGAGCGCCGTTCCTCAGCACCGCATACAGCGCCTACCATCACCGGGAACGCCCGAAGGAAGACGAAGAGCTCACTCGGGTCGGGCCGGGAACCCCGTGCGGCGAATATCTGCGCCGCTTCTGGCAGCCGGTGATCCTGGCGAGCGGGCTAAAGGATCTGCCGGTCAAGCTACGCATTCTCGGCGAAGACCTCGTCGCGTTCAGGGACGGGTCGGGCGAGATCGGGCTCGTGGAGCTGCACTGCCCGCATCGCGGCACCTCGCTCGAATTCGGGCTCATCTCCGAACATGGCATTCGCTGCTGCTATCACGGTTGGCTGTTCGGCTGCGACGGGACGATCCTTGAAACGCCCGGCGAGCCGGCCGACAGCACGCTCAAAGACAAATTGTGCCACGGCGCATATCCGGTGCAGGAGCATAACGGGCTGGTCTTCGCCTATATGGGGCCGCCGGAACTGAAGCCCGATTTTCCGATCTTCGATACCTACGACCTTCCCGGCTACCGCCAGGTCGCGCGCGCCCCGACCCTGTGGGATTGCAACTGGCTGCAGGTCAAGGAAAACGCGATGGACCCGGCGCATCTGCAGTTTCTGCATACCCTGCCGGGCAGCGACGGGTTCACCGACGACTTCAAGGTTCAACCGGAATGGGACTGGATGGAAACGCCGGTCGGCATGGTCTACATCGACACGCGGCGCCAGAACGACCGGGTGTGGGTGCGCGTCGCCGATTTCATCCTGCCCAACATCCACCAGTTCCCGCCCAACGCCGACCCGATGGCGCTGCGCAACTCGGTCAACCGGCCGATGGCGACGACCTGGGCGGTGCCGCTCGACGATACCCATACGATGCAGATCGGCTATTACCGGGCGCCCGAGGGGAAGGACGTGCGGCGCGGCACGGGTTTCGGACAGGACAACAGCCGCCCTTACGAAGAGCGCCAGCGTGTGCCGGGCGACTGGGACGCCCAGGTCAGCATCCATGACGGCATGGCCCGCCACGGGCTGGAGCACCTCGCCTCGACCGACCGCGGCGTCATCATGATGCGCAAGATGATCCGCCAGGGTATCCGCGCGGTGAAGAAGGGTACGGCGTTCGATCATCCGACGCTGCACAACGGCGTGGCGATCCCGACTTACAGCCACGACCGCATGGTGCCGGGCATCGCCCCGGCGGCCACGCCCGAGGCCGACCGCAAGCTGCTGCGCGAGGTCGCGCGCAACGTCGTCCGGCAGTCGGTGAAGAACGGCCTCGACGCGTAGCCGGTAGCGGGGCTACCGCGCCGCCGGCTTACCGGCGGCGGCGAGGCGCTGCTGCCGCCAGACCAGCGGGCCGATTACCAGCAGGTGCGCGGCGTTGAAGACGATGCCGGTGGCGAAGGCTGCCGAGTAGAAGCCGACATGGTCATAGATCGCGCCGGCGAGCCAGCCGCCGAACGCCATGCCCGAGCCGCTGAACAGCAGCACGCTCGGCACCCTCCACGCGGCTTCCGACGCTGGGAACAGTTCGCGGATCGCCAGCACATAGGCCGGGATGATGCCGCTAAAGCCCAACCCGAACCACGCCGACACCGCGAACAACCACCCCTCGCTCTGGGTGAGGAAGAAGCCGATCATCGCGGTGATCTGGCATAGCGAACCGGCGAAGACCGTCGCCAAGCCGCCGAAGCGGTCGGCGACCAGCCCCCAAAACTGGCGGCTGACAAACGCCGCGCCGAGCAGCACCGACAGCATCGCCGCGCCCTGCGAGGCGGGGATCCCGACATCGCTGCAGAATGCGACGAGGTGGCCCTGCGGCATCGCCATCGGCACGCAGCAGAGAAAGCTCGCCGCCGCGATCTGGCCGAGCACAGCATTGGCCGGCAGGCCGAGGACGCGCTGTCCCGGTCGCGGCCCGCTCAGCACCCCGCCGTCGCCGGCCGCCTCGGGCGGACGAACCAATACCGTCAGCGCCGCCGGGACGATCAGCAGGACCTCGACGGCCGCGAAGATCAGCATCGTGTGGCGCCAGCCAAAATCGGCGATCAGGGGCGCGAAGATCGGCGCCCAGATCGCTGCGGCGACCGACGTGCCGCTGCCCATCAGCGCCAGCGCCGTGCCGCGCCGCCGGTCGAACCAGTGCGAGACGTAGATGTAGAGCGGCGCGTTGATGCCGCCATTGCCCAACAGCCCGACAAAGACACCGTAGCCGACGAGGAGCGACACGCTTCCGCCGCTGCTCGCCAGCACCATTCCCACGCCGACCATGAGCGCGCTGAACGTCACCGTCCAGCGTACTCCGACGCGCGCCGCCACGCGGCTCATGACGAGCCCACCCCAGGCCGGCCCGAGCCAGGCGAGCGAATAGGCCAGGGACGGAATTTGACGCTCGCCGCCGAGATCGGCGGCAATCTGCTTCAAGGCGACCACCGTCACCACCGGCGCCCCGTAGGACACGGCGGCAACCCCGAGCGCGGTCAGGCATACGAGCCACGACGTGCGCGATTCAATCGTCACCCCGGCCGGAGCGGCCGGAGTGGCAAGCGATGAAATACTCATGTCACCAGATTATAGGCGGAATCGCTCGGGCGCCGCCCAATTTGTGGGCAGCGCGGCTATGTGCCGGACCGCTATTCGAGGCGAATGCCGACGGCTTCGGGTCCCTTACGGCCCTCGGCGATGTCGACGATGACCCGCTGGCCCTCGGCCAAATTGGTCAACCCCGCCCGCTGCAGCGCCGAGGCGTGGATGAACACGTCCTTGCCGCCGCCGTCGCGCACGATAAAGCCAAACCCCTTGGTCGCGTTGTACCACTTCACCATCCCCGCCTCCTGCGAGGACGCAACCAGCGGCGTCTGCTCATAGCCGCCGCCACCGCCCGGGCGCGGGCCCGAGCGCGGCCGCGCCGGCTCCGCCGTCGAACTATCGACGCTCAATACCTCGGTCACTTGCGGACCGCGCTGGCCGGGCGCCACCCGAACCTCCAAGGTCTCGCCCGTCTCAACCGCCTGAACCCCAATCCGGCCCAAAACGCTCGCGTGCAAAAACGCGTCGCCCCCGCCATCCGCTAGCTCGACAAAGCCAAAACCGCGATCCGCCCGAAACCACTTCACCACCGCCGTCACCGGCGGACCCGACGGCTGCTCCTCAAACCGAGGACCCGAACCGTACCGCGGCGCCGAGCCATAACCCCGACCCCCGCCGCCGCCGTAATCGCCGCCCCCACCGCCGCCAAACTCACCCTCGTCAAAATCGCGCCGACGACCCCGGTCGCGATGCCCTCTCCCGTTTTCCACGACGCAATTCCCAATCCCAGGCCCGAGGCACAAACACCCCGCAACAACCATAATGCAGGTTTTTCCACCGCTCGTCACCGTGAATGGAGTAACCCCAGTGTAACCGTCGCTCCGGTTGGGCCGAGCTATTGCCGCGCCCGGTCGGACATGGAAGGCTGCGGCAAAGGTTTGTGGAGGAACGCATGATCGAACAGACCCTCGACATCGCCACCACGGACGGCGCGATGGAGACGTTTATCGTCCATCCCGAGCGCGGCGGTCCTCACCCGTTGGTGATGCTGATGATGGACGCGCCCGGCATCCGCGACGAGCTGCGGATGATGGCGCGCCGACTGGCGACGGTCGGCTATTACGTGTTGCTGCCCAACCTCTACTATCGCGCGGGGCGCGACACGATCTACGGGCCGGACGTGCTGGTGAAGGGCTCAGCCGAGCAGGCGCGAATGCGCGTGGTGCGAACCAAGATGACGATCCCGCCGGTGATGGCCGACGTCGCCGCGATGCTCGAATTCGCGGCTGGGCAGAGTGCGGCGAAGAATGGCCCTGCGGGGATCCACGGCTATTGCATGAGCGGTCCCTATGCGCTGGCCGCCGCGGCGCGCTACCCCGACAAGATCGCCGCCGCGGCCTCGTTCTACGGCACCTGGCTGGTCAACGACGCCGAGGAGAGCCCGCATCTGAACCTCGCCAAGATCCGGGGCGAGGTTCACATCGCCTGCGCCGAACATGACGAGCTGGCGCCGCTGCCGATGGTCGCCGAGCTGAAGACTCTCTTTCAGCGCGCCGGGACGGCGGGCGAAATCGAGATGTATATGGGCGTCCATCACGGCTTCGCCTTCCCCGAGCGCTGGTGCTACGACGTGCCGGCCGCCGAACGCCACTGGGAGCGGCTGATCGCGCTCTACCGCAAGAAGCTGGGATAGCGCCTAGCGCGACGGATAGTGCGTTGTGAGCTTCTGACCGGCCATCTCGACGGGGTTGGCGTCGATCAGCACAAAGGCGAAGACCGCCGGCTCGCTGCCGCGGTTGACCCAGGCGTGCATCGTCCCGCGCTGAACGCAGATGTCGCCGGCTTTCATATGCACGGTCTTGCCGTCGTCGAGTTCGAGATCGCATTCTCCCGACAGCAGGATCGCGTAATCGCAAGTCTCGGTGCGGTGCATAAAGCCGGGCGAGCCGGGGGCAAACGAGGTGACCCGAATCACCGAGCCCTGCCCGGTGCCGACATAGTTGTAGCGCTTGACGAAGCCGGCACGCTGCGCGTCCGCCGCCGACCCTTCTGAATTGTCGACCGGCATCTTGCCGGTGGACCAGACTTCCACCCGCGAAATCCCGGGCCGCGTCGGGCTTTCGACGGCGCTGAAAGTCTCATCTGTGGCGACGACGGCGCGGCCTTTCGCGTCGTGCCCGGTGACGATGCGGCGAACCTGCATTTCATCCTCCCTGTTCGCTATGCGGCGAAGCCGCAAAGCTAAACCACAGAGACACGGAGACACGGAGAGCGCAAGCGGACGGAAATCTCCGTGCTCTCTGTGTCTCAGTGGTGAATTTTATTTGGCGCTTCGCGCCCGATTAGCGCCCGGTGGCCGCGGTCTGGTTGAAGAGGATCTTGCGCTCCTCATCGGTCGGCGGCGCCGAACGGCGCCATTCCTTGCCGAGATCGACGCCGCGTTTGACCGCGGGCCGGTCGCGGATGGCGGCGCGCCAGCGCGCGACATTGGGAAATTCCTCGATCGCCTGGCCCAAGGGCTTTGCAATCAGCACCCAAGGCCAAGAACACATATCGGCGATCGAATAGTCGTCACCGAGAATATACGCGCGCCCGTCAAGCCGGCGGTCGAGCACGCCGAGGCAGCGGTTGTACTCGTTCTTGTAGCGCGCGAGGGAATAGGGGTGCTCGCCCTGGGCGTAGTTGACGAAATGCGATAGCTGCCCAGCCATCGGACCGAGATTGCCGACTTGCCAGAACAGCCACTCCATCAGCTCCTTGCGCCCGCGCCGGTCGATCGGCGCGAAGCGGCCAGTCTTGTCGGCAAGGTGCAACAGGATTGCGCCCGATTCGAACACCGGCATCGGTCCGCCCGGCTCATCGTGATCGACGATCGCCGGCATGCGGTTGTTGGGGCTGATCGCGAGGAATTCGGGCTTGAACTGGTCGCCCGTCCCGATATTGACCGGGATCGTGCGGTATTCGAGGCCGCATTCCTCGAGCATGATCGACACCTTCCAGCCATTCGGCGTCGGCCAGTAATAAAAATCGATCATCCCGGCCTACCGGTGCGCGGTGAAAATAATGGCTTGGATCTTACCGTCGACCGGGCCGGTTCCGAAGCGCGCGGCGATGGCAGCGGCAGCGGCGTCCGTAGCTTCGGCGAGGCGGCTCGGATCGCGCGCATCGATCTCGTTGCGCAGCGGCGTGCCCTGGCAAAACCCCAGCGCAGCATCACAAGGCGATGCAGCCCGGCAGTGCTTCGTCACGGTTTGGGACTCGACATGCGTGAAACCGGCGGCGCGCAAATCGCGCTCGATCGCTGCGACGTCGTGGTGGCCGTGCGGCGTGCGGGCCAAAAACCGCGGCTGATTGCCCGGAAAGAGCGCGGCAACGGTTTCGTCTACGAGGTTGGCGAAGTCGTTGTCTTCGATGCGATCCCAGACACTGCACAGAAACCGCCCGCCGGGTTTCAGGACCCGCCGCGCCTCGCGGTAGGCGCCGATCTTGTCGGGAAAGAACATCACCCCGAATTGGCAGACGGCCGCATCGAACGAGGCATCGGGAAACGGCAGTTCCTGGGCATTGGCCTGGCGCCAGATGACGCGCTCGACGCCGGGCTGGACGGCAGCGTAGTCCAGCATCGGCTGGTTGAGGTCGGTGGCGACGATTTCCACGGCGGATGGCAAGGCCCTAGCCAGCGCGCGGGTGACGACGCCGGTCCCGGCGGCGGTTTCCACAACGCGCGCCGGCGCCGACGCGGCGATGCGCGCCGCGAGGTCGACGGCGTAAGGCTCAAAGATCAGCGGCCCGAGATAGCGGTCGTAAAGCGCCGGGATCGAGCCGGCAAACTTCCGGTGGGTGTCGCTCATCGCACGATACCGTCCGCCCGGAGCCCGGCGATCTCGGCCGGGGTGTAGCCGATCTCGGCAAGGATCTCGTCGCTCTGTTCACCGAGCGCCGGGGCGCCGCGGCGGATCGAGGCGGGGGTCTTCTCGAAACGCGCCGCGTTGCGCATCTGGCGCAAGCGGCCGGCATGCGGGTGGTCGAACTCGACGACCGAGCCCAGCGCCTCGACCTGCGGCGCCTTGACCACCTGGAAGCGGGTCAGCACCGGGGCGCAGGGGACGCCGGCTTTGGTCAACCGGTCGAGCCAGTGCTGCGACGAGCCGCCGGCCAAAGCCTCCTGGGTCAGCTTGAGCCGCAGCTCGACATTCGTCTGGCGGAGCGCCGGCGTCTTGAACCGCTCGTCCTCGAGCCATTCGGGATGCTCCAGCGCCTCGGTCAACGCCACCCATTGGGCATTGGTCTGCACCGCGACCGTGATCCAGCCATCGGCGGTTTCGTAGACCAGGTCGGTGGCGCTGGCCTTTTCCTGGGTCGCCGGCTCGTCGCCGATGAAGGTCTGGTCGCCCATATCGGACGGCCAGAGGAATGCCAGTACGGCATCGAGCATCGCGAGCCGGACGTGCTGGCCCTTGCCGGTGCGCTCGCGGGCGAGCAACGCCGCGGTGATCGCCTGCGAGGCGGTGATCGCGGTGAGCTTGTCGGGAAGGATGGTGCGCAGCATGCGCGGCCGGACGTCGTCGGCGCCGGCCTGGATCGTCGCCAGGCTGGAATAAGCCTGGATCACCGGGTCGTAGACCGGTTTCTGGGCGTAAGGACCGATCTCGCCGAACCCGCTGATCGAGACGTAGACGATGTCGGGTGCAACCGCGCGCACCGCGTCCTCGCCGAGGCCCAGCCGTTCCACAACCCCTGGGCGGAAATTCTGCACGAAGACGTCGGCGCCCTCGCACAGTTTGAGGAGGGCACGGCAGCCGGCGGCGGCCTTGAGGTCGATGGCGAGCGAGCGCTTGTTGCGGTTGTTGTTAAGGAACGAGGTCGAGAAGCCGCCGCGCCGCCGCGCCGAGCTTCGCGTCGCGTCACCGCCTTCCGGCGGCTCGACCTTGATCACGTCGGCGCCCTGGTCGCCGAGGATCATCGTCGCCAGCGGCCCGGCGACGTTCTGGGTCAAATCGACGATGCGGTAGCCGTCAAGCGGACCGGGCACGGCGTTCGCTTACTCCGCTGCGGCGCGCGGCGCGTCCGCGGTCTCGAAGAAGCGGCGGCCGGTGGTGCGCTGGTTCTCGTAGATCGAGCCCTGGAACGCGGCGGGCGGCAACGGCATGCGCACCGGCACCGGGGTCAGGCGCGGCGCCAGGCTCGGCTCGCCGACGATCAGCTGCTCGTTGAATTTGTCGATGCCTTCCTTGAGCCCCAGCAGCGGCCAGGCGTCGGCGGCGCGGTACTGGTAGAGCAGGAAGCGGCGCTCCGCACCGGAGAAATTGGTCGCCGATCCGTGCACGGCGCGGACGTGGTGGATGGTGATCGACCCCGCCTTGCCGAGGCACGGCAGCGCCTTCGCATAGTCGACGCCGGGATCGTTCGGGTCCATCGCGCCGCAGAAGCGCCCGTCGGGACCGTGATGGTCGAAGACCGGGCCGCGATGGCTGCCCGGGATCACCATCATCGGGCCGTTCTCCATCGTGAAGTCGTCGAGCATGATGCCGACAGCGGCGAGGTCGTCGTTGGTGTGCGGATAGAAGGCCCAATCCTGGTGCCATTCGATCGGGCTGCCAAAGCCCGCCGACTTCATGTTGAGCTTGCCGGTGTCATAGCGGACGCTGCCCCAGAGTTCCGCGAGGATCGCGACCACGGCCGGGTGCCGGCTCGCGCGCCTATAGGCGTCGTGATGCGCGTGCGGGGCCTTGATCCGGCGCACGCGCGGCTCGGCGGCCGTGTGGGTGTCTTCGAGGTCATAGATTTCATCGTTCGCCGCGACATTGGCCGAAGCGCGCACGAACTCGTCGGTGACGGCGCGCAGTTCGGCGATCTCGGCCTGCGAGAAAACATCGGGGACGACGATGAAGCCGTCCTGCTCATAGGCAGCGCGTTGCGCATCGGTCAGCAGCATAGTCCGTTTTCCTCCATCGAATTCCTCAGAGCCCGGCGCGGCGGGCGAGCACGGCATGGACGGCGCCGACATCCTCTTCCCCGTAGCCTTGCGCCTCGGCCTCGTCGTAGAGCGGCGCGGCGGCCGCCAGCATTGGCGTCGAGACGCCGAGCGAGCGGGCAAAATCGGCGATGATGGCGCTGTCCTTCTGTAGCACATGCATCGTCGCCGTCGGCGGCGTGTAGACGCCTTTCGCCATCATCGGGCCGCGCAGTTCGAAAATGCGCGAGGTGCCGGCGCCGCTGCCGATGACGTCGAGAACGCGCTGCGGATCGAGCCCGGCCTTGGCGCCCAGCACCATCGCTTCGGCGGCGGCGACGTTGTGCACCGCGACCAGCAGGTTGGCGACGAACTTCATCCGGCTGCCATTGCCGAAGGCGCCAAGATAGTGGGTAACCCGCGCGAAGCCGGCGAAGACCTCATGGCAGCGCCTGAACGCTGTTTCGTCCCCGCTGGCATAGACGGCAAGGTCGCGGGTTATTGCTTGCGCGCCGGTCCCGGACAGCGGGCAGTCGAGCAGGGTCATGCCGGCCGAAGCGAGCCGGTCGCGCGCTGCTTCTTTGGCGTCGAGCGGGAAAGTGCTGACCTCGATGACGATAAGGCTGGATTGCGGTTCGGCGACAAGGTTCCTGACGGTGCTTTCCAACGCGGCGACGCTCGGCAGCGAGGTCAGCGCGATCGTCGCACCGCGTGCCGCCTCCGCCGCGGAGCCGGTCGGGTGCCCACCATCGCGCGAGAGCAGCGCCATCCGTTTCCGGTCGACATCAAAACCGCGGACGGAAAATCCCGCGGCGACAAGGTTGCGCGCGATGGCCGAGCCCATGATACCGAGCCCGATCACCGCGACGCTGACGGGGTCGGCCATTGGCGGCTAACTCTGCAGGATAGGCTCGCCGCGCATGTATTTGCCGCGGCAGAACAGCAGGGTCGGCCGGTCGGTATAAGCGAAGCGCTCGACATGGCCGATGAAGATGATGTGGTCGCCGCCGTAGTGGCGGAACTCGTTGCGGCAGTCGAAATGCGCCGCGGCGCCGATGATCACCGGGGCGCCGCTTTCGGCGATGACGTGCTCGGTACCGATGAACTTGTCATCGCTCTGCTTAGCGAACTTGTTCGACAGCTCGATCTGGTCGAAGGCGAGGATGTTGACGACAAAATGCGTACCCTCCTGGAAGGCCGGCAGGCTTTGCGCGTAGAGCGAGCTCGACCACAACACCAAGGGCGGATCGAGCGACACCGAGCTGAACGAATTCGCGGTCATCCCGTGCAGTTTGCCCGAGCGGTCGCGCGTGGTGATGATGGTGACGCCGGTGGCGAAAGAGCCGAGGGCGTTGCGCAACTCGCGCGTATTGAAGCCCTCGGCCGAGGTGCTGTGCACCGTCGCGCTGTGGCTGCCGGGTATGTCGTTCGGCACCGTCTCTTCCTTCTTGGGCGCTTTAGAGCGTGGCATCGGGGGGCAGGCCCAAGGCAACGCGACCGTACATCGCCCCGTTGATATCCCAATTCAGAACGTAGTGTGCGTTCGCGGCGTGGGCGTCACGGAACGCGCGCTGCAGCGGGTTGCGCGCATAGATCGCGCCGCCGCCGGTGGTGGTGAAGAGCAGATCGACCGCCTTGGTGCACAGCGAGGCGGCAAAAGCGCCATCGCGGCGATAGCGGGCGCGGTGCTCCAGATCGGGGGTCTTGCCGCCGGCCACACTCGCGGTCGCCTCGTCGCAATCGCCAAGGATAATCGCGCGCGCCGCGTCGGCGAGGGCCGTCGCCTCGGCGACATGCACTTGCACCGTGTTGAAATCGGCAACGCTGCGTCCGGAATAGCTCGACCGCCGGGTGCGCGTCGTCTCGGTGAAGTACTCGATCGCGCCCTGGGCGATGCCGAGCGAGACGCCAGCGATGCAAAAGGCAAAGAGGCTGATCGCCGGAAGCTGGTAGAGGACGGAGGGATTGATCGCGCTACCCGGATTGGGACCGCCGGCGATCTGGTCGACCGCGAGCGTGCGGTATTCGGGGACGAACACGTCCTCGACCGTGACATCCTTGCTGCCGGTGCCGGCGAGGCCAATCACGTGCCAAGTGTCGATCACCGTGTAGTCGCTTGCCGGCAGCAGGAAGATCAGCGGCGAGGTGCCGCCGCTTTCCTCGTCCTGGTAGATGCCACCGATCAGGTTCCAGGCCGACGGATCGACGCCGCTCGAAAATGGCCAACGGCCCGAAAGCCGGTAGCCGCCCTCGACCTTGCGCGCCCGGCCGCGCGGAAAGATCAGCGCCGAACCGATGAGATTGTCGGGCGACGCGCCCCAGACCTCGTCCTGGGCCTGCTTCGGCCACATGCCGAGCAGCCAATGATGCGCCGCGAGATTGGCCAGCACCCAGCCGGTCGAGGCGTCGCCGCGAGAGATGATCGCAACCAGCTCGACGATCGAGCGGAACGGCAGCTCGCTGCCGCCGACCCGTTTTGGCTGGAGGATGCGGAACAGCCCCGACTTGTGCAGATCGGCGATGGTCTCGTCAGGCAGGCGGCGCAATTCCTCGGCGCGCGCGGCGCGTTCGCGCAGGACCGGGATCAAAGCCTCGGCGCGCGACTTCAGGGCGGCGAAATCTGGCGCCGCGCCGCTGCGTCCGCTCTTTGCCTCAGACATCGGCGTTTCCTTTTCCCTGGCCTTTCCTCCCGGCGCGCCAGTCTACTCGCTGCGCCGGCAATGACAAAACGGCGTCGTCGCGCGTGAGGTCTGTGATTGCGGGGAGCGTCGCGACGACGCAATCTCACACCGTGGGTCTCAAGCCGGATCGAGATTGCCGCGCCGCCTGTCGGCGGCTCGCAATGACAGTCGGGGGGAACAGTGATTTACATGGTCGAGATGGACATGCAGCTCGGCGGCCGCGAGGCCGAGTGGCACGACTGGTACCTCGCGCACATAAAGGTGCTGCTGACGGTGCCAGGCTTCCGCGCCTCGCAGCGCTTCCAGTCGCTGCTGCCCTGCCGGGCGCCGTATTTGGCGCTGCATCAGGTTGATTCCGGCGCGATTTTCGACAGCCCCGAGTACCGCTCGCGTGGGGGGCCGGGTTCGACGGGCGAGTGGCGCGCATTGCACCTCAACTGGCGGCGCAACCTGCTTGACGGGCTCGCCGAAACACCCGACGTGCCGCAAGGCGCAACGCTACTGAGGCTCGAAGGTGCGCGCGACGTGACGTTACCCGCCGGGGTTTCGGTCGGCTGGACCAAGGTCGCCGGGCTCGACAAAGACGCGGCCGAATTCGGCATCGCGGTCATCGCTGACCCGGGGCCAGTGATGGCGCTCGCCCAGTCCGATCCGCGCGTGCGGCTCTACCGGCCGATCAGCGAGAAACTACGGGAGGAGCCTGGCAAATGATCATCGACACCCATGCCCATGTCGTACCGGCGACAATGCTCGACGCGATGCGCGGGCAGCCCCGGCTGTTCCCCTCGGTCAAGCTGCACGATGCCGCGGCGCCGCGCATGGAATTCGGCGCGGGCGGGCCGGGACGGCCGATCCAGCCGCGGTTGCACGATCTGGCGCAACGCAAGGAATGGCTCGCGAAGGCCAAAGTCGATCACCAGCTGGTCGGCGGCTGGACCGATGTCTATGGCTACGATTTGCCGGGCACCGAGGGCGCTGACTGGGCCCGCTTCTACAACGAGCACATGGCGAAGGACGCCGCCGCGCTGAACCAGCTCTCCGCGCTCGCCACGGTGCCGCTGCAGGATGGCGCACTCGCCGCCAAGGTGCTCGAAGAGGCGCTCGATGCCGGGTTCAAGGGCGCGATGATCGCGACTCAGCCGAAGGGGGTCGGCGGCAATCTCGACGACCCGTCGCTCGATCCGTTCTGGGAGCTCGCCTCGGCCCGGAACGCCGCGATCTTCCTCCACCCGCACTACATCTGCAGCGATGACCGGCTCGACGGCTACGATCTGATCAACGCGGTCGGCCGGCTCGCCGATACGACGATCGCGGTGGCCCGGCTGCTCTTCTCCGGCCATCTGACCCGCTATCCGGGGGTGAGCCTGCTGTTGTCGCATGCGGGCGGCGCGCTGCCCTATGCGCTTGGCCGACTGAAGCGCAACCAAGCGATCCATCCCGAATACGCCGACCCCGAGGGCGGTTTTCGCCGGCTCTATTTCGACACCGTGCTGTTCGAGCCGCTGGCGTTACGCTTTTTGTGCGACGTGGTCGGCGCCGACAAGGTGATGCTCGGCTCGGACTTCCCATTCGGCATCGGCGACCCCGATCCGTGCGGCGTCGTCAGCCGCACCGCGCTGACCGCCGCCGAGCGCGAGGCGATCCTCGGCGGCAACGCGGCGCGGGTGTTCCACGTCGATTGCGCCTGCGGCGGCTGATCGGTCAGTTCGCCTGCCACAGCGAGTCGAATTCGGCGTCGAGGGCGTCAGCGATCGCCGAGGGCCGCTGCAGGTGGAGCACCGGCACGTCGGAGTTGCTGCGCGAAAAGCACAGCAGGCGAGCTGCAGCGCTCCGGTCGGTTAGCGCCAATTGCTGATGCAGGGCGCCGCGCCTGATCAGCTTCCCCTGTATCCGCGGCTGCGCGACGTTCAATTCGTCGAGCGAGCGCTGGACCTGGCGAATCGCCACCTTGATGCGCTCGATCTGTCCGAGATCGCGGTTGATCATTGCTTCGAAGGCGGGGTTTTCGGGGTCCATGACCATGATCCGCACCTCGCACCCGGTCTTGGCCTTCTCGGACATCGCGGTGCGCACGCGGTGCGAGGTCAGGCTGTACATGGCGATCCCGGCGCTGCAGAAGCGGCTCGTCGCCTCACCGACCAGATCGAGCCAGCGATCCTCGCCGCCGAACTCTCTGACGTTCTCGTAAATCTGAACCGCGCGCTGCGCCGAACCGAGCGGCGACAGGCCCTTGCCGAACGGCACCTCGCTTGACCAGTCGCTCGCCTCGATCGCGCGAACGTAGTCGATGAGCTGGTTAACGTAGACCTTGTCGCGGATGGCGCGCGGGTTGAAGTCGTATTCGATGCGCCGCAGGTCATGGAGATCGAAAGGTACGGTCGCGCCCTTCTCGACCATGATGACGGTCGGCCGCCCGGCGCTCTGCGCGATCGCCAACTCATAGAAGACATTAGGGTTCTGATAAGTCAGGACGGCGATGCACATGTCGTCAGCGAGCAGCGACCCGAACATCTGCTCGGTGATTCGCCCCGCCGAAAGGTTGTGATCGGAGCGGTAGGCATAAATGCCGAGCTCCGCCATCGCCGGCTCGATGATGAATTCGCGCACGAGGTCCGCATGTTCGCGCATTTCCGAACCTTCGGCTCCAATCGGGCTGATGATGAAGCACCGCTTGGGCGTATCTGCCATCGCCCGTTCTCCCCATTTCCCGCGCGTTTTTTTCCATGGCTTGGGCGGCGCCGCAAGGGATTTGGGACAGCTTGGCTGGACAGAGTAGCCTCCAGCGCGCGCGGCGACCGGTCCGTTCTCTCAATCGGACGCGGCCGGCTGCAGCAATTGCGGCAGCTCGTGCCGCACGCGGGCTTCGTAGATGATCGAGGTCTCGATCCGGGTCACCGCCGGCCGGTTGGTAAAGTGGTTGAGAACGATGTCCTTGAGGTGCTGCATGTCGCGCGCGACAACATGCACGACGAAATCGTGCGGGCCTGTCACCAAAAGGGCCGAACGCACCTCCGGCACCTCGACGATCTCGTGCAGAAACGCATCGACCACGCCGCGCTCGTGCTTGGCCATCTCGACATAAAACAGCGCCTCCAACCCGATGCCCAACGCCTTGGGCGCGACATCGGCGTGCGAGCCGAGCAGCACCCCTTCGGCGCGCAGGCGCTTTAACCGTTCATGCGCGCTCGACGGCGCCAAGCCGACCGCCGCCGCGACCTGCTTGTTGGATAGACTCGCATCATTCTGCAGCAGGCGAAGAATGTCGAAATCCGTTCGGTCGAGTACCATCCGACGCGACGCCCCCTAATCCCGAATATAATTCGATATTATTATGCATCATATAGCTTATATCCTGTTTGTTAGGCACGGGGCCGCAGAAAATTCATCTATTTTAATCAACCACGTCAACTGGAGGCGGGTATGGTCGACGAAGCCAAACTGAACCAGTTCATCGGTCAGATACTCGGGGACCTCGGTGGGGCGGCGAGCATCGCGCTTGTCCGGCTGGGCGACAAGTTCGGTCTCTACAAGACGCTTCACCAGAAAGGGCCAATGACCGTCGCAGAGCTTGCCGCCGCGTCGGGGCTCAACCCCCGCTATCTGCGCGAGTGGCTGTCGCATCAGGCGGCCTCGAACTACCTCGCCTACGAACCGGCGACACAAAAATTCAGCCTGCCCGAAGAGCAGGCGATGGTGTTCGCGATCGAGGAGAGCCCCGTCTACATGCAGGGTGGGTTCGAATTGATGACCGCGCTGCTCGACAATCAGCCAAAGGTCGAAACGGCCTTCAAACATGGTGGCGGTGTCGCCTGGGGCGACCAGGCCGGGTGCATGTTCTGTGCGGTCGCCAGGTTCTTCCGGCCCGGTTATCACAACAATCTTGTCGCGAATTGGCTGCCGGCCCTCGATGGCGTCGTCCCCAAACTTCAGCGTGGCGCCAAGGCCGCCGATGTCGGCTGCGGCCATGGCTGGTCGACCGTGCTGATGGCGCAGGCATTCCCGAAGTCGCAGTTCATCGGCTACGACTTCCATCCGAACTCGATCGAGGCAGCAACCAAGCACGCCGCCGAGCATGGGGTAACCACGAATTGCCGGTTCGAGGTCGGCACCGCCAAGGATTTTCCAGGCGGCGGCTACGATTTGGTGACCTGCTTCGACTGCCTGCACGATATGGGCGACCCGACCGGGGCGGCGGCGCATGTCCGCAGCACGCTGAAGCCGGACGGGTCGTGGATGATCGTCGAGCCGATGGCCGGCGACCGGCTGGAGGACAACCTCAACCCCGTGGGCCGGCTCTATTACGCCGGCTCGACGATGATCTGCGTGCCGACCTCGCTGTCGCAAGAGGTCGGCGCCGCGCTCGGAGCACAGGCGGGCGAAGGAAAGCTGCGCGAGGTCATCACCGCCGGCGGATTCAAAAGCGTGCGGCGGGCGACGGAAACGCCGTTTAACATGATCCTTGAAGCACGACCCTAGTCGCGTTCGCGTGCGGCCTTCTCCACCGGCTTCGGTTATGATTGGACCAAAGCCGGGGAGAAAGCCCGGCGTAGCGATCCAGGGAGGGACCGCATGCCGTTGACAACCCAAATCGACCGGGTGCTCGCATCGGCCGTCGATCGCGGCGATGTTCCGGGTATCGTCGCGATGGCGGACGGTCGCGACGGCCCGGTCTACGAGGGCGCCTTCGGACGCCGCGCGCTGCCCGACGGCGCGGCGATGACCGCCGACACCGTGTTCTGGATCGCCTCGATGACCAAGGCGATCACCTCGACCGCCGCGATGCAGCTGGTCGAGCAAGGCAAACTCTCGCTCGATGCGCCGGTCGCCGGGGTGCTCCCCGAGCTGGCCTCGCCGCAGGTGCTCGAAGGCTTCGACGCCGGCGGGGAGCCGCGGCTGCGCCCGGCGCGCAACCCGATCACGCTGCGCCACCTACTCACTCACACCGCCGGCTTCGTCTACGATATCTGGAACGCCGACATGGCGCGCTACATGGAAAAGCGCGGCATCCCCGGCATCATCTCCTGCGAGAACGCGGCCCTGGCGTTGCCGCTTGTCTTCGATCCCGGCGATAGGTGGGACTACGGCATCAACATCGACTGGGTCGGCAAAGCGGTCGAGCGGGTCAGCGGGCAACGGCTCGGCGACTATTTCGCCGAGCGCCTGTTTGCGCCGATCGGCATGACGGATACCGCGTTCAAGCTGACGCCCGAACGGCGCACCCGGCTCGCCGGCATGCATGCGCGCGGCGATGACGGCGCGTTGGCGCCGATCGAGTTCGAGCTGCCGCAGGACCCGGAATTCCAGATGGGCGGCGGCGGGCTTTACGGCACCGCCGCGGATTACCTTGCCTTCGCCCGCGTGTTCCTGAACGAGGGGCGCGCAGCCGGTGGTCAGGTACTGAAGCCGGAGACGGTACGGCTGATGGGACAGAACGCCATGGGCGATCTCAACGTACGTTTGTTGAAAACCGTGGCGCCGGGCTATTCGAACGACGCCGAGTTCTTCCCCGGCATGGTCAAGAAATGGGGACTGGGATTCATGATCTCGACCGCTCCAGTGCCCGGCGGGCGCGGCGCCGGCAGCCTGGCCTGGGCCGGGCTCGGCAACACTTATTTCTGGATCGACCCGGCCAAAGGCATTGCCGGGGTCATCCTGATGCAGCTGATCCCGTTCGCCGACGCAAAGGCGTTACGCCTGCTCGGCGATTTCGAGCGGGCGCTCTATTCCAACCTGGGATGAGTCAATCTGCCGCCAGCTTTGCGGCGTCCGCCGGCAGGGCGGTCTTCCGCCCTGGCTGTAAACTCCTGGCACTGGCGGCGAACAACTCGACCCTATTGCGGCCGCCTTCCTTGGCCCGGTACAGCGCGTCGTCGGCGGCCTTCAACACGGTTTGTGGATTGTCGCCGGCTTCGGGGAACGCGGCGACACCGACGGAGATCGTGATCCGGGGCAAATTCTGTTCGAGATAGCGCACGCTGAGCCCCTCGATCTTCGCGCGCAGTTCCTCCGCCCGCCGCATGCCGATTTCGATCGGCGCTCCTGGCAGCACGACGACGAACTCTTCACCACCGAAGCGGCAGGCAACGTCTTCGTTGCGGAAAACGGTCTCCAGGCAATTGCCGACCTCGCGCAACACGGTATCGCCGGCATCGTGCCCGTGGTTGTCGTTGAACTTCTTGAAATGATCGACGTCGATCGAGAGCATGGTGACCGACTGGTTGCCACGCGCAGCACGCGAAAATTCGCGACGACAGGTCTCCAGCATGTAGCGGCGATTAAACAACCCGGTAAGCGGGTCTCGGATCGACTGATCGCGCAACTGATCGCGTAATTTGACATTGGCGATCGCAAGGCTGATCTGCTCGGCGCACATCAGGCCGAGGCGCCGCTGTTCGTCGATTTCCTCGGGCCGGAACACGCCGTCGTCGCCCACGCGGAATTCGAGATGCAGCAAGCCGATCGTCTCGCCATGCGCAAGGACCGGGATGCAGCAATATTGCTCGGCATGAGCCGAGCCGACATGGGCGCAAGGAAAATCGATCTCGCGCTCGCCAAAGCTGTAGACGTGGCCGCGGCGCAATCCCCAGCAATCCTCGGGATGCATCGACGCTTGAACGGCGCCGCCGTTCCACGCCTTGCTGCCTTCGAGCACGTCGCGGGAATTGGCGTAGATGTAGAGGCTGCCGGCGCATCCGGGAAGCAGGCGCGACAGAAACTCGGCAACCATATCGTAAAGCTCGCCGAGCGAGTTGCACGATTGCAGCCACTCGTTGAGCTCCGACAGGAGGCGCGTCTCACGATTGAGCCGGCCTCGCTCCACCAACCCGGCGCGGAAAACGCCGATCGCCTGCTCCATCTCGGCGATTTCGGCGGCGCGGCGGCGATCGACGGGCTCCGCTCCAAGATCGCCTTGCGCAAGACGCAGCATCGACTGCCTGACCCGTGACAGCGGAAGCAACAGGCCGGTCCGCACCAGCGCGATGCCGCCGCACAAGGCGAGAAAGGCGATACCCGCCAAAATCGATAGGGCTAGAACGAACCAGTATTGGTCGGTCTCGACGTTGCCGCGCGTGCGGATCATTTCTTGTTCGTAGGCTCGGGCGAGCGCGCCGAGGCTATCGTTGAGCGAGCTGCGCACTCTGCGGTTCGCGTCATTATCGCCAAAAGCGCGCGCCGCCGCCGTGGTGTCTTCCTTGGCAAGCCGAACCAATTCCGTGCGGAAGCGCACGAACTCGTTGATGCGCACCTCCAACTCGTCGACGTTGGACTGCTGCGAGACGATGGCTTCGTTGTGCCACATCTGAGCGACTTCGCGGAGCGCCGACAGGTCCCTCATCAGGTTGGTGGCAAATTGTTCGGCCGTTGCCCAATCGGGCGACATGTATATGCCGCGCGACTCCATGACGACGGCATAGACGAGCCGGTTTATACGTTCGAGATGGATCGTACCGCTCGCGGCGCGATCCAGCGCTGCATTGTCGCGAGTCAAATTGACGATGGCGAACAGCGCGAAGGCCGCTCCCAAGACCGGAAGCAGGCCGAGAAACCCTATGATGGCGTAGAGCCTGGTCCGAATGCTATGGCCGGCACGCCGGTGCTCGGGGGTAGAAACCTGCACCTAGCCACCTACCTTCGAGTCTTCTTTGGTTTAAGCGCTTCGCCGCTCACTGCGCCGGCGACGGCAAGCCTCTCTGTCGCGGTATAGTTAGCGCCAAGCCTTTAACAAGATGTTTAATGCCGGGCAGCGTTCCGGCGATTGACGGCGTGCGGCGCTGCGTCCATTTCCGTGCTAGACTATCGCCATGTCCGCGCGGCGCGGATCATGGGCTTGCGAGAGGAGAGATCGATGAGCGTTCAGGGCATGAACCATTTCACCGTGCTGAGCGACGACCTCGAGACGACGCGGAAGTTTTACTGCGACCTGCTCGGTTTCGAGATCGGCGACCGGCCGAACTTCCAGTTCCCCGGCTATTGGCTGTGGGTCGGCGACCAGCCGATCCTGCATGTGATCCACCGCAACCAGCTGCAAGAGCACCGCGCCGGGGTGATCGACCACATGGCGTTCACCGCGACCGACCTCCCCGGCACCGTCGCCAAGCTGGAGAAGGCCAAGGTGAAGTGGGAATTGCGTCGCCTGCCGGCCGAGAGCGTGCGGGGCGGCACCTGGCAGCTGTTCTTCGACGATCCGCACGGCGGCAAGGTCGAGTTTGATTTCGACAAGACCGAACCGGCCCCGGCGGGGTTCCAGGCCTAGCTAGAAATCCGGCCGCGGTAGCGGTCGGGTCGGCAGTTTGAGGGCAAGCGGCGGCGGAACATCGTCCGCCTCCGCCGCCCAGCCCCATTCGAGGAGCGGCAACGCCGCGCGCGCGAAGCCGACGATGCGCCCGGCGAGGGTCGGCGACTGCATGTCCGCGTCGCCGATCGCAAACTCGGCGAGAAAATTCTTCCAGCAGACGTAGTCGGCGACGGGGCTGCCCTTCGCCGCCTCGAAGCCGCGCGGCAGGCGTGCGAGACGCTCGCTCTCGCAGGTCATCGAATAGCCCAGCCCGGTCAGCCGCGCGGCGATCGCGAGAAATCCGTCGGGGTCATTGACGACAGCCCTGCGCAGCCGGCCGAGAAGCTCGGGCTCGGGGTGCCAGAAACCGGCGCCGATCATCGATGCGCCCGGTTCGAAATGCACATACAGCAGCCCGGGATCGCCCTTGCCGCCCGAGCGGGTCAGCACCGCGCCCTGATGCGTCTTATAGAGCTGCTTGTTCGCCGAGAAACGCACGTCGCGATAGATGCGAAAGATGCCGCGTGCAGGATCGCCGACGAGCGGGATGCCGGCGGCCGCGAACTGTTCGCTTAGCGTCAGCAGCAGCGCGCGGAACGGCTGCAGCACCTCGGTCTCGTAGATCGACTTGCGCGGCTTAAACCAGAGCGGGTCGTTGTGCCGCGCCAAGCCGCGAAAGAAGACGAATGCCGGCGGACGAAAGCCGGTGAACCCAGCAGGTGAGGCGGCTGCCGCATCCCGCCGCGCTTTCACCATTCTGCAACCTTAAGATTTCCTTCACCAAAGCGGCGCAGGGTGGAACGAGCTTTCAGGAGTTGGCCAATGAAATTGGTCATCATCACCGGCGCGGTGGTTCTGGGGTTAATTTACCTGCTCCATCAATTCATGCTCGGGTATTCCTGAGCGGACGTCGCGCGCGCCGCATTGCGCCGCGCGTAGAGCAGGAACTCGCGGTTTCCCGCGGGACCTTCAATCGGGCTGTCGACAACGCCCACAACATGCCAACCGGGCTGGGCGCGGATCCATGCGGCAACCGCCTCGCACACCGCGTGATGGATTTGCGGATCGCGCACCACGCCGCCTTTGCCAACCGCTTTCGGGCCGGCCTCGAATTGCGGCTTGATCAGCGCCACCAGCTTGGCCTCGGGCTTGGCCAAAGCGAGCGCCGCCGGCAACACGGTCGCCAGACCGATAAAGCTCGCGTCGCAGGTGACGATGTCGACCGGCTCCGGGATTTCGGCGGCGGTTAGATAGCGTGCGTTGACGCCCTCGAGCACGATGACGCGCGCGTCTTGACGCAGCTTCCAAGCAAGTTGGCCGCGGCCGACATCGACCGAATAGACCTTGGTCGCGCCGCGGGTCAGCAGCACATCGGTGAACCCGCCGGTCGAGGCGCCGATATCGAGCGCGACGAGGCCGCTGACGTCGATCGCGAAATGGTCGAGCGCGTGAGCGAGCTTGATCCCGCCACGCGACACCCAGGGATGGTCGCGGCCGCGCACCTCGATCGCGACACCCTCGGCGAGCGGCTCGCCGGCTTTGTCGACGCGGCGCTCGCCGGTGTAGACGAGGCCCGCGAGGATCAACGCCTGCGCGCGCTGGCGGCTTTCGGCGAGGCCGCGATCGACGAGAAGCTGATCGGCGCGGCGCTTGGGCAGCCTAAATCTTCTTCAGGCGCGCGCCGGCTGCTCGGCAACCTCGCGGCCGAGCGCGGTGAGCGCGGTGGCGACGATGTGCTTGGCATTGAGGCCGGCGACATCGTACTGGGCGCCCTGCGAATCATGATCGATGAAGATATCCGGCAGCACCATCGAGCGGATCTTCAAACCCTGATCGAGCTGGCCGCTTTGCGCCAGATAATGCAGCACGAACGTGCCGAACCCGCCAACGGCACCTTCCTCGATGGTAATGACGACCTCGTGCTCGCGCACCAAGCGGTTGATGAGATCGGTATCGAGCGGCTTGGCGAAGCGGGCGTCGGCGACAGTGGTCGACAGCCCGTAGGTGCCGAGCTCCTGCGCGGCCTTGAGGCACTCATGCAGCCGTGCGCCGTAGCTGAGCAAGGCAATGGTCGTGCCTTCCTTGATCACGCGGCCGCGGCCGATCTCCAGCGGCACGCCCTTCTCGGGCAGTTCGACACCGACCCCGTCGCCGCGCGGGAAGCGCAGCGCCGAGGGCGCGTCGTCGATCGCCACGGCAGTCGACACCATATGGACGAGCTCGGCTTCGTCGGCCGCGGCCATCAGCACGAAGCCGGGCAAGGCGCCGAGATAGCCGATGTCGAACGAACCGGCATGGGTTTGCCCGTCATTGCCGACCAGCCCGGCGCGGTCGATGGCGAAGCGCACCGGCAATTTCTGGATCGCGACGTCGTGTACGACCTGGTCGTAGGCGCGCTGCAGAAAGGTCGAGTAGATCGCCGCGAACGGCTTCATTCCCTCAGTCGCAAGGCCGGCGGCAAAAGTCACCGCATGCTGCTCGGCGATGCCGACATCGAAGGTGCGGTTGGGGAATTTATCGCCGAATAGATTGAGCCCGGTGCCCGACGGCATCGCCGCAGTGATCGCGACGATCTTGTCGTCGACCTCGGCCTCCTTGATCAGCGACTTGGCAAAGACGCTGGTATAGGACGGCGCTTTCGACGACGACTTGGCCTGGCTCCCGGTGATGACGTCGAATTTGCTGACGCTGTGCCACTTGTCGTCGGATTGCTCGGCCGAGAGGTAGCCATGGCCCTTCTCGGTCACGACGTGAATCAGAACCGGCCCATTTTCCTTGAGGTCGCGGACGTTCTTCAGCACGGGCACGAGATGATCGACGTTGTGACCGTCGATCGGGCCGACATAGTAGAACCCCATCTCCTCGAACAGCGTGCCGCCGGTGACGAAACTGCGCGCCAGCTCTTCGGCGCGCCGCCCCATATGCTCGAGCCGCTTGGGCAGGTGGCGGGCGATGCCGCCGGCGAGATGGCGCAGCGAGCTGAAGGATTTCGACGACAATAGCCGCGACAGATAAAAGCTGAGCGCGCCGACCGGCGGCGCGATCGACATGTCGTTATCGTTGAGGATGACGATCAGCCGGGCATCCATCGAGCCGGCGTTGTTCATCGCCTCATAGGCCATCCCCGCGCTCATCGCGCCATCGCCGATGACGGCGATCACGTCGCGCTTGTCGCCCTTGAAGTCGCGCGCCACCGCCATGCCGAGCCCGGCCGAGATCGAGGTCGAGCTGTGGGCGGCGCCGAACGGGTCGTATTCGCTCTCCGACCGCTTGGTGAAACCCGAGAGGCCGCCGCCTTGGCGGATGGTGCGGATGCGGTCGCGCCGCCCGGTCAGGATTTTGTGTGGATAGGCCTGGTGACCGACATCCCAGATCAGCCGGTCGTGCGGGGTATTAAAGACATAATGCAGCGCGACGGTCAGCTCGACGACGCCGAGCCCCGCGCCGAAATGCCCGCCGGTGATCGACACGGCGTCGATCAGCTCGGCGCGCAACTCGTCGGCGACCTGACGCAAATCGGATTCGGGCAGCTTACGCAGATCGGCCGGAACGTCGATCTTGTCCAAGAGCGGCGTACGGTTCGAGATGCGGGGGCTTTGCTGTTGATCCACGCTCTGCTCCTCAGGTGCGGCGGTTTACGACAAATCGCGCCACCTGTCGTAAAAGTTCCGCTCTTTGCTCGAACAAATCAAGATGGGCGACCGCCTGGTCAACCAATAGCCGCGCCTGGGCGCGGGCCCGGTCCACCCCAAGAATTGAGACAAATGTTGCCTTTCCGGCGGCTGCGTCGGCGCCGACGGGTTTGCCGGTTTCTTCCGCCGAGCCCTCAACGTCGAGGAGATCGTCGGCGATCTGAAAGGCCAAACCGAGGTCGTGCGCGTAGCCCCGGAGCGCGGTGCGCAGCTCTGGCGACGCCTTGGCGAGAATCCCCCCAGCCTCACAGGCGAACGCGATCAGCGCTCCGGTCTTCATCCGCTGCAGCCGGGTGATCGCGCCGATATCGAGGGTGCGGGTTTCGGCGATCAAATCGATCATCTGACCGCCGACCATGCCGGCGCTGCCAGCCGCGATGGCGAGCGCGGAAATCAGCTCGCAGCGCACCGCCGGATCGCCATGCGTGTCTGGATGCGAGAGCACCTCGAAGGCCATGGTCAGCAGTCCGTCGCCGGCGAGCACCGCGGTGGCGTCATCGAACGCCTTGTGGCAGGTCGGCCGGCCACGGCGCAAATCGCTATTGTCCATCGCCGGCAGATCGTCGTGGATCAACGAATAGGCGTGGACCATCTCGATCGCCGCGGCGACCTGCAGCGCGCAAGTCCGCGACACGCCGAACAGCCGCGAGCTCGCCAACACGAGCAGCGGGCGCAGCCGCTTGCCCGGCGCCAACGCCGAATAGCGCATCGCGTCGTAGACCCGCGCCTCGAGCCCCGGCGGCGGCCTCAGCAGCCGTTCGAGCAGGGAATCGGTTAGCGTTGCCGTCATCGCCGCCGCCTCGTCGACGGAGGCCGAATCCGGCCATAGGCCTTCGGTCAAAATTCGCTCGTCCCCCTTCAATCGAGCTTAGCCGGCTCGACCGTCACCGCGCCATCGGTTCCGATGACGATGCGGTCGACCCGCTGCTGCGCCTCGTTGAGCTTTTGTTCGCAATGGCGTTTGAGCTGCGCGCCGCGTTCATAGGATTGGATCGCCTCGTCGAGCTTGACCTGACCGCCTTCCAGTCGGCGCACGATGCCTTCGAGCTCGGCGAGTGCATCCTCGAAGCTCATCGCGGCGATCTCGGCCGGTAGGTTCGGCTCGCTCATCGGACCTGCATTCCCCCGCCTACGCCGCCATCAGCGCGCGGACATGCGCGGCGGCACTCGCGCCGAGCGCGGCCAGATCATAGCCGCCCTCGAGGGTCGAGACCACCCGCCCACCGGCGTGACGGCGCGCGACATCGAGAAGTTGCTGGGTCGCCCAGGCGTAGTCGGCCTCTTCAAGCATCAGTTGAGCGAGCGGATCGTCCCGGTGGGCATCGAAACCGGCCGAGATCAGCACCAGTTCGGGCCGGAACTCATCGAGCGCCGGAAGCATGATACGCTCCATGCCTTGGCGAAACTGGAGCGAGCCCGACATTGGCGGCAACGGCACGTTGACGATGTTGTTCGCGGCGCCGGTCTCGCCAGATGCGCCGGTGCCGGGATAAAGCGGCGATTGATGCGTCGAGCCATAAAATAGGCTGGGATCATCCCAAAAGCAGGCCTGGGTGCCGTTGCCGTGGTGGACGTCGAAATCGACGACGGCGACACGGCCCAGCCCCAGCACCTGCTTGGCTCGCAGCGCCCCCACGGCGACGTTGTTGAACAGACAGAATCCCATCGCCCGGTTCGGCTCGGCATGGTGGCCAGGCGGCCGCACCGCACAGAAGGCGTTGGCCGCTTCGCCGGCGACCACCGCATCGACCGCCGCGGCCACCGCGCCCGCCGCGCGCAGCGCCGCCTGGCCCGACGCCGGCGACATCACCGTGTCGGCATCGATCCCGACGTGCCCCGCTTGCGGCACTGCGGCGAGTAGCCGTTCGACAAAGCGGGGCGGGTGTACGCGGGTAAGATCGTCGAGCGCCGCCTCGGGCGCCTCGCGCCGCTGGAGCATGGCGAATTCGGGCGCCGCGAGCGCGGCCAGCACCGCCTTGAGCCGCTCCGGCGTTTCCGGATGGTACTGACCCGGATCGTGATCGATGCACGCGGGATGGGTGTACAGCAGCGTCGTCATTTGAAACCGAATTGGTGGTACCGCTCGCAACCGATTGGCACAAGCCGACCTTACACCCTCAACGTCGGCGGAAGGCAAGAATCGCCAGCGCGGCCCAGCCAAGAATGAACGCCGTGCCGCCGAAGGGCACCGCCCAAGCGAACTGCCTCACCCCGGTCAGCGCGTGCGCGAACTGGGCCAGGCTGAACAGCACGATGCCCAAGGCAAAACAGTTGCCGGCGACAAACGCCGCGCCGCGCCGCGGTTCGCGGCCCTGCGCCAGGGCGATGACCGCGACGAGGGCCGCGGCGTGGATCATCCCATAAGTCGCACCATTGGTGAGAAGGGTCGCTGTGGCGGGGTCGTCAGCGAGGTGCGCCGCCGCCGCGCCGCCGATCACCGATGCCGCTCCGCCGATCCCGGCGATAAATAGCCATAGTCGAATCACCGGCGCCGCTCCAGCTCCGCCTGGCAGACCGCCAGCGTCTCGTCTGCCACCACGGCATCGGCGAACTCGGCGACGATCCGCGCCCGCCCGGCCTCACCCATACGCCGGCGCAACCCCGGGTCGCGGGCGAGCGTCGCGATCGCGTCGGCCAGCGCCGCAACATCGTGTGGCGGCACCAGCAGCCCGGTTTCGCCGGGCGCGACAACCTCGCGGCAGCCGGGCATGTCGCTGGCGACGATCGGCCGCCCGCAAGAGGCTGCCTCCAGCAGCGACTTCGGCACCCCCTCACCGTAGCTCGACGGCAACAATGCGATCGCCGAGTCTGCCCATATCTTGCGCACGTCCTCGACATGACCGAGCCATTCGATTCCCGGTTCACGCGCCATTTCGGTCAATTCCCTCTCGGTCAACGAATCGCTGCTATCCGCGTCGGGAGCGCCGGCCAGCAACAGCTGAACCGCCTGTCCGCCTGCGTGCAGCGAGCGGATGGCGGACACGGCATCGAGGACCCCCTTGCTCTTGAGCATACGCCCGACCAGCCCAACCGTGACGGTTTGCCCCATCGGCTCGGGCAAGACAGCGAAGTGCGCGGTGTCCACCCCAGAGCCGCGGATCAGCGCGATGCGGGCAGGATTAAGCCCAAATCGCGTGAGCGCGTCGCGGTCTTGTGGATTCTGTACGATGAGGGCGCCGTCCGCCGCGGCCATTCGCAGCGCCAAGCCGAGCAGGCGGCGCTTCCACGGCGCCGCCGCGCTCGCTCCCAGTCCCATTACCGCCGACACCAGTGCGGGGCGCTTATTTCCCCGCAATGCCAGGCGGGCAGCCAGCCCCCCGAACAGCACCGGCTTCAACGCGACGTGGTAGAGGATGTCGGGCTGTTCGGTACGGTAGAGCCTGATGATCTCGCCCAACGCTCGGAGATGACCCAGGATGCCGCCGCCGCGCCGCCGCCAGCCGAGCGGATGCAACGAGAAACCCTCGGCTCGGATTGCGTCGCCGTGCGCGCGAACCCGCGTGGCAACCGCCACCGCGAAGCCGGCATCGCGCGCCGCGCGTGCCACCGGCAGACGATGCGAGCAGAAATACCAGTCCTCGGTGACGAGAAAGAGCAGCTTGAGCGATGCCACGGGGCGTGCGCCGGCAGGGTCGGGTTGCAATGCAGCTTCCCTTAATGCAACACCGCGCAATCGCCGAGAGAATTAGCTGAGGCGGCCGATCATCGTGGCGCGCATCCTGGTCACTGGCGCGGCGGGTTTTATTGGTGCAGGGCTGTGCCCGGTGCTGGCCGAGCGCGGCCACCAAGTTGTCGCCGGGTTACGCCGGGCGGGTGCCGCGCCGGCGGGCGCCGAGCCGCTGGTCCTGGGCGAGATCGGCCCCCCGACCGATTGGACGCGAGCGCTGAGCGGCGTCGACATCATCGTCCACCTCGCGCAGCGAGCGCATGCCGGGCCCGACGCGAAACTGCTCGCCGCGGAGCCTGAAGCCACCGCCGCCCTTGCCCATGCCGCCGCGGCAGCGGGGGTGAAACGGCTGGTGCTGCTGAGCTCGATCAAGGCGATGGGCGAGGCGACACCGGCGGGAAGACCGTTCCGCGCCGATCACGAGCCGCACCCGGAGGACGCCTATGGCCGCGCCAAGCTAACGAGCGAGCGAGCGGCGGCCGGCGTCAGTGGGGTCGAGCTCGTCGTGATACGCCCGCCGCTGGTCTACGGGCCTGGGGTGAAGGCAAATTTCGCGGCGCTGATCCGGCTTGCGGGAAGCGGGCTGCCACTACCGTTCGCCGCGGTCGACAACCGCCGCAGCCTCATCGCCCGCGACAATCTCGTCGACCTCATCGGCCTCGCCGCGACGCATCCCGCGGCCGCCGGGCAAATCCTGCTCGCGCGCGACGGTTTCGACCTCTCGACGCCGCAACTGATCCAAGCGCTGGCCGCGGGCCTGGGAAGGAAAGCGCGCTTGTTTGCGGTGCCCGACGTGCTGCTGACGATGCTGCGCGCGTTGCCGGGGATCGGGCCGAAATTGGTGCCGCTGACGCTGTCGCTTCAGGTCGACGATTCGCCAACCCGCGCCCTGCTGGGCTGGAAGCCGCCGGTCGGCGTCGCCGATGCGTTACGCGCGACGGCGCGCACCTTTGCCAAGCGACTGTAAATCGCCGTCAATCCAACCTATATCGCTGGGCCAACAGCCACGCCCCAAGGCCACAGCATGCCGAGCTTCGATATCGTTTCCCGTCTCGACCTCGCCGAAGTCGACAACGCGATCGCCGGAATCGACCGCGAGATCGCCACGCGGTTCGACTTCAAGGGCAGTAAATGCCAGGTCAAGCGGGAGGAGGGCGCACTCAGCCTCGTCGCCGACGACGATCTGAAGCTCAAGCAGATGCACGAGCTCCTTAAGGTCCACTTGACCCGGCGCAAGGTCGATCCTGCCGCGCTCGACTTCAAGACGCCGGAAAAGGCGAGCGGCAACACGATCCGCCAATCCATCGTGCTGCGTCAGGGGGTCGACGCGGATCTCGCCCGCAAACTGGTGCGCGCGGTCAAGGACAGCAAGCTGAAGGTGCAGGTCGCGATCCAGGGCGCGGAATTGCGCGTCACCGGCAAGAAGCGCGACGATTTGCAGGCGGCGATCGCGGTGCTGCGCGGGCTCAAGGTCGAGCAGCCGCTGCAATACCTCAACTTCCGCGATTAGCCCGGGCTAGAACGGCCAGCGCTTGATCGCGGTCGCGGCAACGGCTATCTAACCGAGGCCTCCACGTCCCCTTCGTCTAGAGGCCTAGGACACCGCCCTCTCACGGCGGTAACAGGGGTTCGAATCCCCTAGGGGACGCCAAATAAATCAATCGCTTAAAAAAGCGGCCAAGTTCTCAGTCCAGTTGACGGGACACTGGCTAAGCCGGTCGACCCCCTGGCCGCAAAGAGCCGCTCCGGCGGCCGCAGAGCGCGGTGAGCGACCATTCACCCTGCTCAGCGGCCAGCGCTCGCGGCGAGCGGTGGGGTTAAGCCGATCGGCCCCGGCGGCGGTGGCAAGGCATGCAAAGCGCGTGCTGCCCGATGTGGTCGCCAAACGGCTCCGAATAGTCCTCGCTGTGCGCTTCGATGTTCCCGTCGGAGCCGCACGCGGTCGGGCGCTGGCGACGGCCGACCGCGATTTCAACCGAGCCGCTCCTGCACCCAGCTGACCCCATTAGGCCCCGTCCGAGCACGTAGAGAACGCAGACACCCGACAGCGTAGAGATCGCTCACCACCGAGCCGCCGCCCCTTGACTTAATCGAGAACATATCCGCCAGAACCGGCCATTCGCTCAACCCGAGCCTCATGCATCCTTCGAGGCTGCGCCGCCAGGCAGTTGGGACGGCTGAGACCAGCCACTCGTAACGACATCCCCTCCTCGGCAATCGCCTGGTCACGGTAGTGCAACGCCCATCCCGTATGCGGCATTTGCTCGTCTTGCCGAGCGGGGGGCTGAGCTACGCTGGTCGATGGTCAGTGAAGCGGCAGCTGCCTTGATGAAGTCGCCGATGGTTCGCCGCGAATTTTGACCCCGCGTCGCTACGAAGGGACACGTCATGCCGGACACTCACGCCTTGGCGGAACGCCCGAGCCAGGGCCAGCTTACCGTCTACGACGCTATCGTCATCGGCGCCGGGATTTCCGGCATGTATATGCTCTACCGCCTGCGCGAGTTGGGCATGACCGTGCGGGTGTTCGAGGCCGGCACGGATTTCGGCGGTACCTGGTACTGGAACCGTTATCCCGGCGCGCGTTTCGATTCCGAAAGCTGGACCTATGGCTACTCCTTTTCCAAGGAGTTGATGGCGGAGTGGGACTGGAAGGAGCATTTCTCGCCTCAGCCCGACACGCTGGAATACCTGAACTACGTCGCCGACAAGTTCGACCTGCGCCGGGACATGGAATTCCGCAGCACGGTCGAGGCCGCGCATTGGGATGAGGCGGCGAACCGGTGGAACGTGACGTTGGAAAGCGGGCAGCAGGCGTCGTCGCGGTTTCTGTTCACCGCGATCGGCATCCTCTCCGCCTACACGCTGCCGGCGATCCCGGGCCGAGAAACCTTCAAGGGCCCCGCGTATCACCCGGCGCGGTGGCCGCACAAGCCGGTGGACTTCACCGGCAAGCGTGTCGGCATCATCGGCACCGGTGCGACCGCCATCCAGGCGATCCCGGAAATCGCCAAACAGGCTAAGCACCTTACGGTTTTCCAGCGTCGCCCCAACTGGGCGGCGCCCTTGCACAATTCCAAGATCGGCAAGGAGGAGATGGCGGAGATCAAATCCCGCTACGAGGAAATCTACGCGCACTGCGCAACGACGCCGAGCTGGTTCATCCATCAGGCCGACCCGCGGAAGACCCTGGACGTGCCGCCCGAAGAGCGCGAAGCCTTCTGGGAGAAGCTTTACGGCGAGCCCGGCTTTGGCATCTGGATGGGCAACTTCCGCGACATCCTCACCAACGAGGAAGCCAACGCCGCCATCAGCGCCTACATCGCAAAAAAGATCCGCCAGCGCGTCAAGGACCCTCACGTGGCTGATAAGCTAATCCCCAAGGATCACGGCTTCGGCACGCGCCGGGTGCCTCTCGAGAGCGGTTATTTCGAAGCCTACAACCGGGACAACGTCACGCTGATCGACACCCTCGTCGACGAACCGATCGAGTGCATTACGCCCAGGGGCATCAAAACCAAAAAGCAGGAACACGAATTCGACATCCTGGTCTACGCCACGGGTTTCGATGGCGTTACCGGCGCCTTTGACCGTATCGATATCCGCGGCGAGAACGGGCTCCGGCTCAAGGATGCCTGGGCAGAAACCCCGCGCACCTACCTCGGCATGCTCGCGGAAGGTTTTCCGAACATGCTGATGGTCCTCGGCCCACACACCGCACGCGGCAACATTCCGCAGGCCATCTCGCACAGCGTCGAGTTCCAGACCGGCATGCTGCGGTTCATGCAACAGCACAACTACACCCGCGTGGAGACCCGGCCAGAGAACGTGGATGAGTGGACGCAGATCGTGATCAAGGCGGGCGAGGCCCTGCTGTCGTTCAAGGTCGATTCCTGGCAGAACGGGGTCAATCGCAACGTCGAGGGCCGGACCGTGCGTCGGGTTCTGGGCTATAATGGCAATGGCGCGCATTTCCGGCGGACGACGGACGAAGTCGCCAAAGGCGGCTACCGGGAATTTGCGTTCCGTTAGGGCGGAGTGAAACGATGCCGAAGCTGATCCCCGTCGCCGATGCTTTGAGCAAGCCCTTCTGGGATGCCGTCAATCAAAGGCAGCTGGTCGTGCAGCACTGCGCCGCCTGCGACCGGCTGCAATACCCGCCGCAACAGGCCTGCCAGGTCTGCGGCTCGGCCGCCGGCCTGACCTGGAAGGAGGTCGCGGGAAAAGGCCATATCGCGGCCTCGATCGTGATCGAGGACGGCCGCCTCAACCGGCGCATGCCCGATCAGCCCTATAACCTGGCGATGGTGACGCTGGACGCGGACCCGCGGGTCAATTTCTATTCCAATCTCCCGGGCACCCCGCCCTACAAGGTGCCGGTGGGCGCCGCCGTCGAGGTGACGTTCGAGGAGGTGGCCCCGGGCCAGCTCATCCATGAGTGGCGGGTCGCCGGGTAGTTCTCTCCTCCCATCCCATCACTGCTCGAGCACAGAGGAAAGGCAGAGCCATGGCCGCATCAGCCGGGTATCAGTGGCGGCGGGACAAGGATGGGCTCGGCGTCTGGGAGCACCGCGGCAAGGTCGCGGTCGCCGGGGTCGGGCATTCGCCGGTCGACCGCCGCTGGGACGAAGTCTCGATGGACAAGACGCTTGGCGCCTACTCCATCCTGGCCTGCCAGAAGGCGATGGACGAGGCCGGGGTGACGGCGGACCAGATCGACGGCGTCATCTGTTGCGACAGCCATATCGCCGGCGGCAGCGGCGGCTCCGCGTCGCAGTGGGCGCCGCGGCCCTATTTCGCCCCGCCCTACGATTTGGAGTGGGGGCTTACGCTCGTCAACGCGCAGTGGCTCATCGAGAATATCGGCCTCAAGAACGTCAAATTCGCCCCGACTGGCGTGCCGACCATCAGCGAAATGGTCGGCATGGCGGCGCAGGCCGTGGGTGACGGGGTGTGCAGCACCTGTCTCGTCATCTACCCGACCGGCAATCTCGAGGGCCGCTATCGTCGCGGCGGCGAGAATGCCGACGACTACGCCCGCGGCGCCCGCCAATGGACGGCGCCCTGGGGCAATCACGGCGGCAACGATTTCATCAACATCTTCCCGCACGAGCAGTATTGCCGGAAATACGGCGGCAAGCACGACGACCTCGCCCCCTTTGTCGTCAACCAGCACCGCAACGGGCTCTTGACCCCGTGGGGGTACAACGCCAGCCACAACATGCCGCAGCTCACGGTCGAGGATTACCTCAACTCGCGCTTCATCCTGAACCCGCTCCGGCTGTGGGACTGCGACCGGCCGGTCAATGCCTCGGCCGCGTATCTGTTCACCACGGCCGAGCGCGCCCGCGACATGAAACAGAAGCCGGTCTATGTGCTCAACCACTCGCAGCACAGCTTCCGGAAGCGTAGCACTCAGGAAGATCTGGACGAAATCGAGGACTGGACCGACCGCGCCGCCCGGCAAATGTACGAGGGCGCCGGGCTTGGGCCCAGCGACGTTGATGTCTTCAATCCCTACGACGGCTATGCCCCGATGGCGCAGTTCTTCCTGGAGGGCTTCCAGTGGCACGGCGTCAAACGTGGCGATTCCTTCGCGTTCTACGCCGGCGACATCCGGGTCGAGGGGCCGCACCCGTTCTGTTCGAGTGGCGGCAATCTGGGCACCGGGCGCTGCCGCACCGCGATGTACACCGACAGCATCGAGCAGCTTCGCGGCACTGCCGGCCCGCGGCAGGTCAAGGTGCGCGCGGAGACCGCGCTGGCAGCCTTCACCACGCCCAGCAGCGGCGGCTGGATCATGTTCGGCAAACACCCGAATTGATGGGCGCCGACACGCGGGCGCGCGTTTCGCAATGCAGTGAAAGGTGACGGATATGGGAAGGCTCGACGGCAAGGTCGCGGCGGTGACGGGCGGAGCATCGGGGATCGGCGAGGCGACGGTCAGGCGTTTCATTGCCGAGGGCGCGAGCGTGGCATTCTGCGACCGGGACGGCGAGCGCGGCCAGCGCGTGGCGGCCGAGCTCGAGGCCGCCGGCGCCAGAATTGCCTTCACCCACGCCGACGTCGGCAGCGAAGCCGCATGCCTCGATTTCGTCAACGGCGCCGCGCAGAAGTTCGGGCGCCTCGACATCCTCATCAACAACGCCGGCATCCGCAAATACGAGAAGGTCGACGAGGCGAGTGCGGCGAGCTGGAACGAGATCCTCAGCGTCAACCTGATGAGCTACGTCTTCTGCGCCAAGGCGGCGGTGCCGCTGATGCGCCGCACCGGAGGCGGCGCCATCGTCAACACCGCCTCCGTCCGTTCCGTCGTCGCCGGCGGCGGCAACCTGCAATACGACACGACCAAGGCCGCGATCGCGGGCTTGACGCGCGCGCTCGCCGCCGACCACTCGCCGGAGGGCATTCGCGTGAACGCGGTCGGCCCCGGCCCGATCTTCACGCCGTTCCATCAGCGCCGCATCGCGGCTGCCGGCGAGACCGTCGAGCAGTACAACGCGAGGGCGGCGCAGGGCACCATGCTGGGGCGCCCGGGCCGGGCCGAGGAGGTTGCCGCCGCGATCCTGTTTCTGGCCTCCGACGATGCGTCCTACGTTACCGGCGCCCTGCTGTTCGTCGACGGCGGCATGACGGCGCTGTGAGGAACGCCCCGTGCTGACCTACGATTTTCGGCTGCCGCCCGGTCCCCGCACCGTCGAGTACGCGCTGCTCGCCGAGGAGCTAGGTTTTCGTGCGGTCTGGTGCCCCGAGATTCCCGCCTTCGGCCACGACATCTGGGTCACCCTCGCCCGCATCGCCGAAAAGACGAAGCGCCTCAAATTCGGCCCCTCCGTGCTGATCCCGAGCTATCGCCATCCCATGGCGCAGGCGTCTTCCATCGCGACGCTCGAGCAGATTGCGCCGGGGCGCCTGATGGTCGGGTTCGGCACCGGCTTTACCGGCCGCGCGGGGATGGGCAAGAAGCCGTTGAGCCTCGCCAGCATGCGCACGCATATCGAACAGGTCAGAGCATTGCTGCGGGGCGATGCGGTCGACATTGATGGCGGTCTCGCCCAGTTCCTCGCGTCCGACGGCTGGCTGCCCGACCGTCCGATCGACGTGCCGATCTACATGGCGGGCCAGGGCCCCAAGGCCCGTGCGCTCGCCGCGGAGATTTGCGACGGGCTGATTTCGCTGGGCGGGCCGGCCGAGGGGTTCGCGACCTGCCTCGTGTCGACCAACGGCACGGTCCTCGACGAGGGCGAGGCCGTCACCTCGCCGCGCGCCGCGACTGCTCTCAAGCCGATCGTCGCGCTTGCCTATCACCACAGGTTTACGACCGATCCGGAGAGCGTGAAAGCGCTGCCGAACGGTGCGGCGTGGCTGGCCAGCGTCGAGCGCGCGGACGAAAAAATCCGCCACCTCTCCGTCCATCGCGGCCATAACCTCGACATTTCGAACGGCCATGACGCGCTCGTCGACGTCTCCGCCGCCAGGCAGATGACCTTCACCGGCACGCGCGAGGAATTGCGCGAACGTCTCGCCCAGCTCGAGGCACGCGGCGCCACCGGCATCATTTTCGGGACCAGCGGTTACGATGTGGAACGCGAGCTGAGGGCCTACGCCGAGGTTGCCGGATTGAGATGACCGAGGCGAGGCGCTTATTTGTAACAATCGGTCGAACAAGCAGGAGATTGGCCATGCCAATCATCGACGTTCAGGTTCATCCCTTCGATCGAAATCACCCCGGCCGGCCGTGGGCCAGTCCCTCACACGGACTCGACTCCGCCACAGGCGACGAGATGGTCGCGGCCATGACCAGCGTCGGCGTCGACGGCGCTATCATGGTCTCGTCGTTCAGCGCCTATGAATACGATCCGAGCTACGCGCTGGAGGTCTACAACACCTATCCGGACAAGTTCCGGGTGGTGACGCCGGTCGACGCGACCGATCCGGCGATCGACGATGTGGTGGCGGAGTGGGCGAAAAAGCCGGGCGCGCGCGGCATTCGCATCCGGATGCGCGAGGGCCTGCCGATGGACGCGGACCATCCCGGGTTGAACCGCGCTTTCGCCGCCGCCGCGAAACACGGTTTGCCGGTCAACTTGCTGTGCTGGGGCATCATCGACAAAGGGCTGCCGCACATCCGGCAACACCCGGATACGGTCATCGTTATCGACCATCTCGGCATGCTGCAGCCGGCTCGCCCGCCGGTCCCCGACGACGTTTGGGCCGATCTCCCCAAGCTGCTCGCCTTGGCTCAGTACAAGAACGTCAGGGTGAAAATCAGCGGCGCCTGCACGATGTCGCACCGACCGTTCCCCTATGACGATATCTGGGAGCCGGTGCTGCGGGTCATCGATGCGTTCGGGCTGGATCGTTGCATGTGGGGCACCGATTGGACGCGGACGATCGGCATGCTGACCTATGAGCAGGGCGTCGCGCCGTTCCGCGATGACACCAAACACCTGTCCGCGAGCGACAAGGCGGCGCTGATGGGGGGAACGTTGCAGAAGGTCTACAAGTGGTAGTGCGACCGTACTGATCCGGCCGCGCCACAAATCTGACGGCGCCAAGGTACCCGCGAGCCGTATCGAGGCCCGCCGCCGCTCTCCCCTCAGGGAGTCGGCACCCCGATCGACTTCAGCCGCGCATGGGCGCGGGCGGCGCGCGCCTTCATCCCATCGAGATAGGTGCTCACGTCGTTCCCCGGCAGGTTCAGCACCTTGCAGCCGAGCCGCCAGTATTCCTCGATCTGCGCCTCGGTCTCCGCCGACCCCCGGGCAAGCTTGCCGTGAGTATTACAGGCCTCCACGATCCGACGCATCGCCGCCTTGAATTTCGGGTGCTCGAGGTCGAGGTGAACCCCGAGCTGCGCGCTCAGGTCGGAATGCCCGTAGGCGATCATGTCGATGCCGTCGACCGCGGCGATTTTCTCGACATTCTCCAAGCCCTCGAGCGACTTAATCGACGGGAACAGGATGATGTTCTCGTTGGCCCACGGCGCGTATTCGGTCGCGTGCCGGCGACCGTAGCTCTTGTACCCCGTGTGCGGCCCCTGGCCGGAGATTCCCCGGTTGCCGAGCGGCGGATACTTCGCTAGGCGGACGATGGCGCGCGCTTCCTCGGCGGTTTCCACCTCCGACACCTGAATGCCCATGATGCCCTGATCGAGGATGCCGGGGATGAGATGCGCGAACGCCTTGTGGAGCCGCACGATGGGCGAGACGTTGGTGGCCTGGAACCAGCTCGCCAGATTGGCGATCGTTTCCATGTCGAACGCCCCGTGTTCGTGGTCGATCGCGCAGTAATCGAAGCCGGCCTGCTCGATGATCCAGGGAACGCCGCGCGAGGCGAACTCCTTGAGCCCGGTGCCGAGCGCCGCCCGTCCTTCGCGCATCGCCCGCCTTATGCTGTTTTCTTTCATGACGCGCTCCAGGTTTCATTCGTGTCGGTTCGGGCCTGCGGCATGAGCCGTCTGCAGTTCAAAGTACCAAGCGCTCGGCCCTTCCCGCTCGACGTGGGTGCTGTTTGTGATCCGCTTTCGGATGTAAACTATGCCATAGCGGATCGACGGGGAGCAGAAACGAGTTCGGCTTGATCTATGAGCTTCCTCCCGCGGGCGACCGCGGCGCCGCCAAGGGTCTTTTTGTCGTGACGGAGAGACGGTCATGCCACTCGACGGCTCGTACATCGCAAATGAACCCTATCGCGTCATCGAGATCCCGGGCCGGATTATCGAGATCCCGGATCAACTCACCTCGGCCGCACCGCCTCAACGGCGCAAAATCAATTGGTTCAAGGTCGGTCTGGCGATTTTTGCCTTGTGGCTGGTTGGCTGGACGACAGAGGTGAATTCGCCCGATCGCGGAATTTTCAGCCTCGTCTTTGGCGTTCCCACCGTCCTTCGAGAAGATTATACCGCCCGTGCCATCCTCTATGGCCCGGACGCGCACAGGCTTGAGTTTACCGTCGCCGGTCAGCGCTATACGGTCATCAGCCCCGGCCATCGGCTAACCCCAGAGGATCGAGCCGCCCTCTTGAATTACGCGGCAAGGAACAATCTTCCCTTGTGGACCGTGGACGGGGAACTCGCGGTCGACCCGTAGATATCTCGACGCTATTCCGCCGCCGCCAGCATCTTCAGCTCTTCCGCCGCCGAGAGGATCGGCGCGCCTTCGATCGATTTCGACGGCTGCCCGTCGACGCCGACCAGCGGCTTGCCGACCAGCGTTATCCGGTAAAGCTGGCGGTCGAAATCGGACTCGAATATGTCGGTCGGCGCCAGGTGCACCGTCGAGCGATTGTCCCAGAACGCGATGTCGCCCTCGTTCCACTTGAAGCGCACGGTGTATTCCGGGCGCGTGACGTGTTCCCAGAGGATTTCGAGGATTTTCTGGCTCTCGCGCGGCGTCAGCCCGACGATCGATTTGAGGAAGGATGGGCTAACATAAAGGATGCGCTCGCCGGTTTCGGCATGCACGGTCACGATCGGGTGCTCGCTTTCGAGCGCGCGCCGCTTGACGCGATCCTTGTACTCGTCACTGCGGTTGGTCTCGCCGCGACTGCCGAATTGGTGGATGCCGCGCAGCCCGTCGACAAAGCCGCGCATGGTCGGCGACAGCGCCATATACGCGGCGTTCAAGTTGGTCCAGAACGTGTCGCCGCCATAGGGCGGGATCGTGACGCCGCGCAGGATCGAGGCCATCGGCGGGTTAATCGCGGCGGTGATGTCGGCGTGCCAGCCGGTCCACGGCGTCACCATCTGCGCCTTGCGGTTTTCGTTGGCGAGCCGGTTCTTGGCGACCGAATAAATTTCGGGATGGTCGTCGAGATGACCGAGCACGGCGTGCCCGATCGTCGGCTCGCCGAATTGCCGCGCCATCGCGACATGTTGCGCATGATCGAGATGCTGGTTCCGGAAGAAGACCACCTTCCATTTGAGGAAGGCGTCGCGCACCTCCTTCACCTGCTGCGGCGGTAACGGCTTGGTCAGATCGACACCGCGGATTTCCGCGCCGATATGCAGGGTCAGCGGTACGATTTCGATGCTTTGCGCCGACATCTCTGTCCCCTCCCTTCTACCAGGAACCGGTATTGGCCATGCTGGTCCAGGGTTCGGCCGGCGGCAGGGCCTCGCCGGCCTGCAACAGCTCGATGGAGATGCCGTCCGGCGTGCGGATGAAGGCCATGCGGCCGTCACGCGGCGGGCGGTTGATCGTCACGCCGTGGGCGATAAAGGCGTTGCAGGTGTCGTAGATGTTCTCCACCGCATAGGCGAGATGGCCGAAATTGCGGCCACCGGGGTAGGGCTGCGGATCCCAATTGTAGGTGAGTTCGACCGCCGCCTCCTCGTCCCCGGGGGCGGCGAGGAATACGTTGGTGTAGCGGCCTTTTTCGTCCGGCCGGCGGCGGATTTCCTTGAGACCGAGCACCCCGAAAAAGGCGATGGTGTCCTCCAGGTCGCTGACGCGGATCATGGTGTGCAAATATTTGGTCATGGGTGTCCTCCGGTCAGTGTGTTTGTGGCGGTGCGAGTTTCCGGGCACTATTTGTCGCGCAGCACCACGAGGGCGTCTACCGCCTTCACGCCCTCACCCGACGGCAGCACCATCAGCGGATTGATGTCCAGCTCCACCAGCTGTCCTTCGAGGTGCATGGCGAGGTGCGACATGCGCACCAGGGTATCCGCGAGCGCCGCGACATCCGCCGCCGGGCGGCCGCGAAAGCCTTGGAGCAGGCGGGCGCCCTTGACCTCGGCGATCATCGCCTCGGCTTCCGCGCGGGTGATCGGGCAGCGGCATAGCGCCACGTCGTTGTAGACCTCGACCATCACGCCGCCGCTGCCGAACAGCAGCACCGGGCCCAATTGCGGGTCGCACGACACGCCGACGATGACCTCGACACCTCCCGACACCATCTCCTGCACCGACACGCCGGTGATCCGAGCCTGTGGCGCATAGGCCTTCGCACTGGCCAGGATCTCGGCGTAGGCGGTTCGCACTTGCGCCGCATCACGCAAGTTCAACCGAACGACCCCGGCCTCGGTCTTGTGCGGGATATCCGGTGAATTGACCTTGAGCGCCACCGGGAACCCGAGCCGCTGCGCGGCCGCGACGGCTTCCTCCGCTGAATTGGCCAGGCGCTCGCGCGCACTCGCCACGCCCCAGGCCGCCAATAGCCGCTTGCTCTCGGATTCCGACAGCGTCGGCCGCCCCAGGCCTAGCGCCCGGGCGATGGCCGCATCTTGCGCCGCGGTGCGCGGCGGGGCCGCGGCGAAACCGTCGGCCAGGCGGCGCTCGCGCCATGTGTGATACGCCAGCCGGCTCTGCAGGCCGCGGGCCAGCTTGTCCGGCGTGTAGAAGATCGGTATCCGGGCGGTCTTAAGTTGTGGCAGCCCGGATTTGGCGTCCCGGCTTCCCGTCCACAAGAACACCACGCCCTTGTCGGTCCGATCACGCTGGCTGATGACCTGCTGAGCCTGAGCGTCCGCTCCGGCGCTGGCCACCACGAGCGTCCCCATCCGGGGGTCGGCGATCATGTGCGCCATGATCTGCGGGAAGGACTCGCTGTTGGCAAAGCCCGTCACATCGGCGGGATTAGCCGCCCAGCCGAACCCTTTCAGTATCCCGTTGATGCCGTCGCGCGCCGCCTCGCCCAGCGTCGGCAGGTCGAGGCTGGCCTGACCGCACATGTCGGCGGTGAGCGAGCTGATGCCGCCCGAATGGGAGACCACCGCGATGCCGGGCACGGCGGGCTTCGGGGTGTGGGCGAGGAGGTGCGCAACCTCGATGAGTTCGTCGTAATCCTGCACCCGGATCACCCCGTATTGGGCAAAGATCGCATCGTACCGGGCATCCGCGCCCGTCAGCGCCGCCGTATGCGAGCGTGCCGCCCTCGCGCCGAGTTCCGAGCGCCCGATCTTGATCAGGACGATCGGCTTGCCGCGCTCCGCCGCGAGCTTTGCCACTTCAAGAAATTTGTCAGCCCGCTTGAAGCCTTCGACAAAGCCGGCGATGACAAGGGTATCCGGATCGTCCAGCAGGTAGCGGGCGAAGTCCGTGAAATCGAGGTCGGCCTCGTTCCCCGTCGAGATGATGTAGCTGAAGCCGATGCCGTTCTCCACCGCCCGCACCAGAAACGGCCCGAACGCCGTCGCGCCGCTTTGGCACACCAGGCCGACCGGCCCGGTCAGACCCGACGCGCCGCGCGAGGAAGCGGTAGCCCAGATGTCATCTTTGACATTCGCGAGCCCCAGGCAGTTTGGGCCGCTGATACGCATGCCCGAGGCCCGGGCAAATTCACCCAATTCCCCCTGCAAATCACGCCGGTCGTCTAAGTCACGCTCGGCAAAGCCCGCTGAGATCACGATCGCCGATCCCGCCCCCTTGCGGTGGCTCTCCTCGAGGACATCGAGCACCTGATCCCAGTGCACCACGACGGCGACCACGTCCGGGGCCTCCGGCAGGTCGGTCACGCTCGGGTAGGACTTCTCCCCCATGATTTCGTCGTAACGCGGGTTCACCGGGTAAACCCGCACCCGGTCTTTGGCCTTGAGCGCCGCCGCCAGAAACCGCCCGCCATACTGCATCCGCGGCGTCGCGCCCACGATCGCAATGGAGCGAGGGTTGAGCATCTTGTGGATCGACGCCATCTGCGGCTCTGTCCAGAACTCCATGACACCCCCTAAAAGGACAGGTCCGTCGGGTCAGCAAGCCCCTCAGACGATGCCGTCGCTCCGCAAGGCCGTCACGGCTGCCTCGTCGAGGCCGAGCCAATCTTGCAGCACCTCGGCGGTATGCTCGCCCAGGAGGGGCGCCGCCTCGACTTTGGCTGGAACCCCGTCGAAACGCACCGGCCAGGTCGGCATCGCCATCTTGCGCTCGCCATGCGTCATCGTCTGCAGGATGCCGCGCTCGTAGAAGCTCGGCTCGCTAACGAGCTCGTTGGTATCGAGCACCGCCCCGGAGGGGACGCCGGCGCCGCTGAGCTGCGTCATCGCCTCGTGTTTGGTGCGCTGCCGGGTCCAGGCGGTGACAATCTCGTTGACCTCGGCCTCGTGTTCCACCCGGCCTTCATAGGTGTCGAAGCGCGCGTCGCCGATCAAATCCTCGCGGCCGATCAGCTTCAGCAGGCGCGGCCAGTGCTCCGGGTTGGCGCGGCTGGTCAAGAGGTAGACATAATCGTTCGGGCCTTCCGGCTTGCACGGGAAGATGCCGCTGGGCGGGTTGGGGGCCGCCGCCCGCCGCGGCGCCGCCTTGCCGGTACGGGCCTGGGCGATAAAGCCGCTGCGGCTGTAATGCATGATCGAATCCTGCATCGCCACCTGCAGCCGCCGGCCCTTGCCGGTGCGGCTGCGTTCCAGCAGCGCGCTGACGATGCTGAACGCCATCAGCATACCGGTGCCGGTGTCGCCGATCGTCGGGCCGGGCTTGATCGGTCGGCCGCCAGGTTCGCCGGTTATGCTCATCGCGCCACCCGCCGCCTGCGCGATCGGGTCGAACGCCAGCCCGTTTTCGAAGGGGCTGCCGGCGCCGAAGCCTTTGATTTGGGCATAGATGATGCCGGGGTTGATCGCGCTGACGACATCGTAGCCGAGACCCAGCCGCTCGACCGCGCCAGGCGCGAAGTTCTCGGCGAAGACATCGGCCTTCTTGGCCATCTCCTTGACCAGCTCCAGACCGCGCTCGGACTTCAGATTGATCGTCAGCGACCGCTTATTGGCGTTGTACATCATGAAATAGTAGGCATCGCCAAAGCCGGTGCGGCCGGCCTCGCCGCGCGGCGGCTCGACCTTGGCGATGTCGGCGCCCATCCAGGCCAGAGCCTCGGTGCATGTCGTGCCCGCCTCGAACTGGGTCAGGTCGAGTACGCGAATACCGGCAAGGCAACTGGGCGATGCGGGTGTTACAGGCATGATGGGCTCCTTCCGGGTGCGCGGCTGATTTGTTGGAGAGCTTATTCCGATACCGATGGGTGTGACAGACTTGCGGGTGACGAAAGTTACAGGCTGCCAGAGAATGCCCGCCACTACACAGGGGGATCGCCCGTGGCCACGTCGTTTCAATTCGGGCTCGTTGTGCGAGGTCAGGCCGAGGCCGGCGAGGACATCACGAAGCCGTTTGACGAGACGATCGAGCTGGTCCGGCTTGCGGCCACCTGGTCATGAGCGCGGAATGGGCTGGGATGCCCCATAGTCTGGCCACAGAGACGATCGAGATCATCGCCTCCGAACTGATCATTCGCGTGCGTCAAGGGCTCTGAGCATTCTCGCAAGAGAGTTGGCCATGCGAACCTCTCGAATGTCTCCAAAGGGGCAAATCGCGCGGTTGCCAGCGCCGAGACCGAGCGTCCGCTATCGCTCGGGTAAGGGGACATTCGCCGGAACAGGGGGGCTACGGCCACAACGCGCCGAAAACGGTCATTAGCCGAGGGCGGCCAATCCGACTGCACACGACCCTTAGCCGACCATCGGCGGGGACGGGCCTTCATGCCGTGAACCGGTCGCTGGACCCCTCAGATCCCCAAAATGGCTAACTGGGCCGACTGCGACATTCGTATCGCGGCGCGTAACGGGCTGCAAGGAGATGGCGAAGGTGATGGATTCACCGTCGACCGGTTACCCAAAGGCGTAATACAGGTTCCTGTTGTCCTGGGTGAGAAGATCGACATGATGGATGAAGTCCACCACCATAGTTGACACGGCGCTGCCGCCGCCAAATGTCGTTTTCGCTTCGGCCAGTGTCATTTGATACCAGCCTTTGTACATGAGGTCGTCGATCTCGTTAAGTCGGTCGGCCAAGCGCTGCGCATCCCAATGCCCGCACGCAAATTCATCGAAGAGGTCGCGTACTGGGTGAATTTGCCATTGGCCGCTGTAGCGCTCTTTGCTGCCGCTTTGTGCGTGCAATCCAGAACTCTCCGTCGAAGGGGTAACGTCCCCCCGTGGCCTTCGTCATCTCGCGGTGCTGTGCATCATTGGTCTTGAAATCGACGTACTCGGTTACATTCATGTCATTGTAATACCACAGATTTTTGCAATCTGGATAACCCACCCGAAGGATCACCCCCACTAGCCTCTTGATGCGCTGTGCAGCATTCCCGGACATCGCGTTTGAGATAGCCTTCAGCCGCATTAAAAATTCTTGAATATTACTTGGAACCCAAGAACAAAGTACCTCTGGGTTGAAATTCATCGTTACGTCATCGGCAGGAGGAATATATATAATTCCTGGATTCGCACGATTACTAAACATCCAATTGTTTCCACTAGGGCTTTTTTTACGCATCCTACATAGTGATGCAGGTACCAATTCACTTCATCAGGGTTATTGGTCATAAAGTTGAAAAAAATTAAATCCTGTACATCGACGCCAAATTTAGCCGCTACAGTCCCCCAATCTTCCTGCTGTGGCTTACCATATTTATCAAGATCTCCGGGCCGGTAGGGGATACCGTTATTGTGCTTGGCATGCCAAAAGCGAGGCAGTGGAGTGCCTTTCGGGACTTGTTCGATCGGTTCAGCCATGAGGGCACCTATCTTGTTTGAATGCTCGTGAGCCGAGTTTGAAGTGTGGCAGCGAACGACGAGCCGGACAAGCTGGTTGACCATGCACTTTATTTCGTGGACCAAAGACTCGAAAACGCTGTCTCAGTTGCGAAACCTGTAACTCGTTGATCGGAGAGCGGCGATGATGGGTGGCCCGGTCGGCTTCGGCCCGATGATGCAGCGCGTCCAGCAATACAATCAACAAATGCAGCAGCTGCGAACAATGGTGCTGACACCGCTGCTTTTTATGCAGTATCGGCCGGCGAAATACTGGCGGGCGCGCAATCCGGTCCACGTCGTCGATGAGATCGTGCTGCATGCGACCGAAAGCGGCGCCAGCGTCGATCAGAAAGGCTCATTAGCCTATCTCGCGGCAGCCGACGATCGCCAAGTCTCGGTGCATTACTGGATTGGCCGCGATGCCGGCCTAATCTATTCGATGGTGCCGGAAGAGCGCGTCGCCTTCCACGCCGAAGAGCACAACATCCGCTCGATCGGCATCGAGATGTTTCAAACCGACGGTTTTCAGGGTGATTACACCGATTGGCAGTACAACGCGGTTTCGGCGCTGGTCTACGACATCCGCTGGCGCTGGCATATCAAGCGCGACATGGTCGTGCCGCATTCCCAGCTCACCCGACAGCGCGGCGACCCCAAGCATTTCGACTGGGACCGGTTCAACCGGCAGATCGACCAACTTTCCCGCACCGCTGGTGGGCTGCTCGGCCCGGATTTCGCGCTCCCTTAGGTTTCGGCCTGCACGGCAGCGGATCGGAATTCACGAGGCGGCCCCTCTTCCGCGCAATCCCTGCGCTCAACAGCGAACGACTTCTAACCACCCACTCCAGCCGACTAAAACGGATGCGTCGAACGACGGTTTTGGGGCATGACCGGAAGGCCGCAACAGCAACAATCAACGACCGCTCAGGCGTGGAAACCGGTCATTTAAAGTTAGGCGCGCCGACGGCGGGGTGGCGCAATGGTCGTCATTGCACGGTTGGGTGCTGTGCCCGCTACTCGGCCTAGTTGTCGAGGATCGCGACCGCCCGAGTCCACCCGGCCGAGGCGCCGCGGATCTTGACCGGAAAACAGCTGACGACAAACCCGTCAGGCGGCAGTGCTTCAAGATTGTGCAGCTTTTCCAGGTGGCAATACCCGATCTCACGTCCCGCCTTGTGCCCCTCCCAAATGAGGCCTGCGTCGCCAGTCGCCGTATATCTTTCCTTGGTGTGGACGAACGGCGCGTCCCAACTCCACCCATCGGTGCCAGTGAGCCGGACACCGCGCTCCAGCAAATACAAAGTCGCTTCCCGGCCGATCCCGCAGCCAGCGGCGACGTAGTCCGGCTGCCCGTAAGCGTCGCCGGCTCGAGTATTCACAAGGACGATCTCAAGTGGTTGCAATTCGTGCCCTATGCGGCGGAGTTCTGCGACGACATCGGCGGCGGTAACGACATAGCCGTCAGGGAGCCCTCGAAAATCGAGCTTGACCCCTGGTTGCAAACACCAATCGAGCGGGACCTCGTCGATCGTGATGGCCCGCTCGCCGCGGTTCATCGTCGAGTGGAAATGATAAGGCGCGTCAAGGTGGGTTCCGTTGTGGGTCATTAGATGTATCCACTCGATTGCCCAGCCTTCGCCTTCCGGCAAGTCGTTCTCCTGAAGCCCGGGGAAAAAGCGGACGACGTCCTTCGCCGTGTCGCGATGGCGGAGGTACTCGACCTTAGGTCCATAGCCGGGCGGATCGGAAACGACATCGTTTTCAATGGGGATCGAGAGATCGATCAGGCGACGTGCCATCGGTTGCCTCGCATCTCGTGTGAGGAAGCTTAGTCGTGCCCGCGCGCGTACTGCCGATCTAGCCGCTCCACGCCATTTTGAATCGCGCGCCACACCTTCTCTGCTGTCGCCGGCATCTCGACCGGCGGGGCGCCAATTCGCGCGAGCGCGTCGTTGACCGCGTTCATCACCGCCGGGATCGCGCCCAGTGTTCCGGCCTCGCCCACCCCCTTCACGCCAAGCGGGTTGTTGGGGCTGGGGCTCTCGTTCTTGCCCAGGTCGAAAGCACAGAAATCGTCGGCCCGCGGCATGCAGTAATCCTGGAACGAGCCGCTCAAAAGTTGGCCGCTATCGGGGTCATAGACGATGTTCTCCATGAGCACCTGGCCGATCCCCTGGACGATCCCGCCATGGATCTGGCCCTCGCAGAGCAGCGGGTTGAGGATCGTCCCGCAATCATCGACGGCGGTGTAGCGCGTCAGTGCGATTTGCCCGGTTTCGGCATCGATCTCGACTTCGCAGAGATGCGCCCCGCTGGGAAACGTCGCGGAGTTCGGCGGACCAAAATTCGCCCGATCGGTGAAACCCGTCTCGATATCATTGGGCAGCAGCGCCGAGTGGAAAGAGCGTCTCGCCACGTCGGCGATACCTACCGCGCGGTCGGTACCGGCGATGACGAACTTCCCGGCCTCGAACGTCACGTCGTCCGACGCCGCCTCCATCATGTGTGCCGCGAGCTTGCGGCCCTTGTCGATCAACTTGTCGGCCGCCTGGACGATCGCCGAGCCGGCAAGCTGAGCCGAGCGCGAGCCGAACGTACCGATGCCCATCGTCACCAGGTCGCTGTCGCCATAGCGGTAGCGGATCAGATCGGCGTCGATCCCGAGCTTCTCGGAGAGCACTTGCTTGAAGGTGGTGCCGTGGCCCTGGCCGTGATCCATGCTCCCGGTCAGCAGCACCACCCCGCCGCCCGCATCGAAGCGAATTTCGGCGTGCTCATAGTCGCGCCCGCCGGTTGCGGCAACGGCGGTGGCGACGCCGGCTCCGAACAGCTTGCCGCGCGTCTTGGCTTCGGCGGCGCGCTTGTCGGCCTCGGCGAAGTCACCCAGCGCCAAGCAACCGGCGAGGTTCTTCTCGAAATCGCCGCTGTCGTATTCCTGCTGCATCGATGTCTTGTAGGGCATCGCGCTTGCCGGGATGGTGTTGCGGCGGCGCAATTCCGCTGGCGCGACGCCGAGCTGCCGCGCTGCAGCCTCGATGGTCGAACTCGGTGACGTAGATCGGCTCTGGCCGGCCGCCGCCGCGATAGGGCGCGATCGCCATTGTGTTGGTCAGCACCGCGGTCACTTCGACATGCACAGCGGGGATCGCGTAAGTGTTCACCAGGCAACCGAGCGCCACGGTGAGCGGAATGGTCGGCCGGTCGGTCGAGTAATAGGCGCCGATCGACGCCACCCATCTCGCCCGCAGTCCGAGAAATTTGAGGTCGGCGTCGAGCGCTAACTCACTGTCGATGATGCTGCCACGGCTCTGCTCGTCGCTCATCAGCGCTTCCGAGCGCTCGCTGATCCAGCGCACCGGCCGCCCGGTGAGTTCCGCTGCCCACAGCGACAGTGCGTATTCCGGGTAGCAGCCTCCCTTCATCCCGAAGCCGCCGCCCATGTTGTCGCAGATCACCCGAATGCGACTGTGCGGCACCTGGAATATCTGGTCGGCGAGCGCAGCGCGGGTGTTGAAGGTCGATTGGATCGTGCAACGGATGGTGTAGCGGTCGTCATCGGGGTCGTACTGTGCAAGGCAGCCGCGCGGCTCCATGCTGTTGGCGGTGATGCGGTTGAGCACGGTGCGGTGGCGCACGACGTGTGCGGCGCGCACGAAGGCGGCCTCGACCGCTTGCCGGTTGCCGGCCTCGTGGGTGAAGGCTTCGTTGCCTGGGTTGTCAGCCCACACCGTCGGTGCACCGGGCGCGAGCGCGGCCTCGGCGCCGATCACCGCCGGCAGCTCCTGGTATTGGACTGCGATCAGCTCGGCGGCGTCTTTTGCCTGATTCAGCGTCTCGGCAACGACGAACGCGACGGGATCGCCGACAAAACGTACCTCGCCCCGCGCGAGGATCGGCTGTGGGCAGACAAAGGCGCGCGAGCCGTCGCGGCGTTTGCGGGGAACCAATGGGCGCAGGGTACCGAGCCCACGTTTGGCGAGGTCGTCGCCAGTCAATACCGCCAGCACACCAGTTGCGGCGCGCGCCGCTGCGGTGTCGATCGAGACAATCAGGGCATGCGCGTGCGGCGAGCGCAGCACATGGCCGCGCGCTTCGTTCAGCAGCCGCACGTCGTCGACATAGCGGCCCTTGCCCTTCAACAGGCGAGGGTCTTCCTCGCGCCGTACCGCCTGACCGATCGCCTGCACGCTCATCGCAAGCCCCCTTGAGACCATCTTTTCCTATATTCAACCCAATGATATGTCGCGCCGTTGAGTACCGCATCGACCACATCGAAGCGGTGCTTGCCTCCCACCGTTATTGGCGTCGAGACGCCGCCGAACAATGCAATCAAGCCGACTAGCACATTGAACGCACGGCACGTTCGTTAATCGCCCTGCTCCGTCAGGGTGAATTCAAAATCGTCGACGGATACCTGGTCAAAGAACGCCTTATGCTCGCTCTGCGGGAAGGGCCAGAGGACCGGGGTGGGCTGAGCGCTGGTATACCAATTCTTGCACCCTCCGACCCAGACGGTTCCGGGGAAAGCGGCACCGAGGCGGGCGAGGAACTTCTCGGTCGCGGCCACTGTCGGCGCGGCGGCGGCGCGACGGGCACGGGCCTCGGCGATGAGGCGCATGATAAGCCCGATCTCCTGGTCGAGGCCCAACGGCACGGGCACGTTGTTTACCGGACTGAACGGCCCGTAGAGCATGAACAGGTTGGGAAAACCGGGCAGCGCGATGCCGCCATAGGAATAGATTTTCTCCTGCCACGCCTCGTCGATCGTCGTGCCATTGAGGCCGGTAACGTTCATCGGCCGCATATAGGCGTGCGGGTCGAAGCCCGTGGCGTAGACCAGCACGTCAAGCTCGACCCGGGCGCCGTCCGACATTACCACGCCGTCGGGCTCAATGTGGTCGATCTGGCCTTTGACGATATGCGCGTTGGGAAGTTGCACCGCCTGGTAGTAGTTCCGATCGGATTTGGGGATGCGGGTGCAGCCGAGATTGTAGTCAGGGGTCAGCTTGCGCCGGAGATCAGAGTCCTTGATGTAGTCGAGGAAGGATGTGTACTCGCGCTCCATCGCCTCGCGCTGTGGCCCAGGATAGAGGCGCCAGCGATCGCCCTCGTTGATCATCTGCCAAAGCCGTTTCTGCTCGCGGGCGTAGGCGCCGGGGAACCTCAGCATGAGGCGCTCGCGCCAGGTCGAGTGCGGGTTGTCGCGGATGTGGACCCATTGGGCGCGGCGGATGAACTGGGTGACGTCGCAGCCGGCCCAGGCCAGCGCCTCGGTGATTTGCACGCCGCTGGCGCCGCTGCCGATGACCCCCCAGCGCTTGCCCGCGTAGGGAACGCTGTGATCCCAGCGCGCAGAGTGGAACGACGGCCCGGCAAAGGTGTCGCGGCCGGGGATGTCGGGCAGCTTGGGCTGGTGCAGAAAGCCAGTGGCGCAAATGAACACATCGGCGGTGTCGGTGTTGCCCTTCGCGGTCTCGATCCGCCAGCGCCCGCCGGTAAAGCGCGCGGCAGTCACTTCTTCATTGAAGCGAATGAATTTGCCGAGGCCGCGGTCGCGCGCGACCTTCTTGATGTAGGCCCAAATTTCCGTGGCGGGAGCGTATTTGCGCGACCAGTTGTAGTTGGGCTGGAACGGGAATTCGTATTGGCGCGACAGCACATCGACAAAGAGGCCGGGAAAGGTATTGTCGCGCCAAGTGCCACCGACTTCGCCGGCCTTTTCGTAGACGGTGAAATCGATGCGGGCGCGCTTCAACGTCTCGGCCATGAATAGGCCCGCGACGCCGGCGCCGGCAACGACCACACGAAATTCCCGATCAGCCATCACGCCTCACAAATTGCGGCATCGAAGTTTAAGAGCTTTACCCAGCCGTCGACAATCCGCACGGGAAGCATGAAACGAGGTACTTCTTCGGAGACGGACCGTCAGTCAAAGGCCGCGGAACGTCTGCTCCTGGGCACCGAAGCGGCCGTTCGTTGTGCCCGACTTGGATGTCGCAGAAGCGCCGTCAGCCGCCGTTGGACGGCCTTGAAGGCAGCATCCCAAGACCACTCAAATGCGACCTTCGGTGCGCTTTATCTATTCGACGAGTTGGGCCCCAGACTAGACCGCTGAACATCGGCCTCCTATGTCGCGGCTCGCTGGCTCTGACAGGAAATTCCGATGCCGGGGGACATGAGGCGTTGTGCTGCCGCAGCTGCGCCAATGATTGGCGTCGTGTCCCCCCGGATGAGCGAGAGCACCATAGCCCCCTCGATCAACATTATCAGCTCGTCGGCACGCTGAGCCTGTTGGGCGACGCCGCACTCAGTCAATAGGCGCGTATACACTGAAGTAAGCGCGGCCTTGTGGCGCCGCGCCACCTGACGAGCAGGATGGCCGGGAAGATCGGCAAGTTCCATCGTCACGCGGGTAAAGCCTGTCCCGGTCCAACCTGGTTTTCGTGCCCAACGCTCGATTTCAGCGAACAGAGCATCGATCAGCGCTGCCAGTCCACCTTTGAGCTCCGCCGCCCACGCCTCAATCCGCTCCAGCGCCAATTTGTGCTGGAGCTCCAGTGTGCGGGCCAGAAGCTCGTCCTTGCTGGTGAAATGGTGATAGAGAGTGCGCTTGGTGATCCCCGCCCCAGCCGCGATGTTGTCAACACTGACCCGTGTGAAGCCGTCGCGATAAAAGAGCTCGTAAGCGGCCTCAAGGATGCGCCGTTCCGTCTGTTCAGCCGATCGCGGCATTCGCGGGCCCAAAAAGTATACCGACTAGTGAATTTACCTCACTTCACAGGCTATGTCAGGTTCGTTCAGATCTTTGGGAGGCAGTGCATTTGCGATCCCGCGCGCATCCTCCGACCAGCCACGATCTCGCACCCGACTATGTCGATGGAGCTGTTCAGGGCCACGAGTACCAGCATTGAAGTCCCCGAGCGGCGCCGTGACATCCCCTAACGTGTTTTCTGCGGCGGCCGCTTGGCGGTGCCAGGGGCCGATAGGAGATAGCCTCAATGCAGCAAGCCGTGCTCACGGATGCGCTCGGTTACGTCGCCGCCGGGCTTGTGTTCGCCACGTTCTGCGCGCAGCGAATGACCTCGTTGCGGGCGCTCGCGATCGCCAGCAACGTAGCGTTCATCGGCTACGGCTTTCTCGATAGCTTATGGCCGATCCTGATCCTGCATAGCACCATGTTGCCGATCAACATCCAGCGCTATCGGCAATCGATGTGGGGATGCTGGGGCACGACGACGGCTGACGCGCGTCGACAGCACCGCCCCCTCGGCGCCCCTGCGCAACCTGATAACCACAGCACTCGTCGGTTGTGCTTCTGGAGGGGGCGATGAGATCGGGTGCCAACTCCGCTCGATGTTCGCTGACGTGTTCGACGATTTAAGATGCCCGCCGCGCTTGGTCGTTCACGGATTGCTGTGCCGACACCTACTAGAGCTATGTCTCGTTCCGGCCGCAGCGCGTTTCTGCTCCGGGGCGACCACTTTCTGGCAAAGGTCGGCTTGCCACCCAACTGAGCCGCTTGGGCTCAGCCGGACGAAGTTCCGAAACGGGGCACGACCGGAAGGCCGTGGTCCCAGCAGCCACCGACTGCTCATGACGCGGAAACCGGTCGTTCGAAGCAGAGCACGCCGATGGCTGATCGCGCGGAGAGCGGGTCACCCAAACCGGCACGACGTCGCTTTGCCGTCACCGGCGATCGTCATCGCGAAGCGTGCGATGGCAGTGATATACAAATTCCTGAGTGAGTTCGGTATGACCCTGCATCCCAAGTGCGCCTCAAAGGACTGCAGACCGACCTGCCTAATAACCCCTTCGCACGACTGTAAGCCCCGGGCATCTGCTGGGTAGGAGAGCCGTCAGGCGGTCGATCAAGAATGCACGCCGATCACTCGGCGTCGACCTTATGTGCCATCGAGGGGCTACTAAAGCCGCGTCGATTTCCCGGCCGATGAGGCGAGTTTTTATTTGGGCCGGCGACAGGTCGTCACGGAACGCGCAGCCCGGTCAGGTGAACCGAATTCCAATCGGGATAAGCACCAAGCCGGCTGTAGACGGATTTCAGCTCGTTAACGAAGGAAAAACTGTCCAGAAGCGTACGACCCGTCGGGTTTTTCTTCATTTCGAGCGGGCGGTTAAGCCGGCTGTGATCGGGCTGGCAGAGCTCGCAGGCGAGAGCTTCCAACCCCCGGTGGGATCGCGGGTCGTTATCTCGCATCGGCGATAGCTAATCAGTCCGGAACGCTGCAATTCGTCAGCCGTTTTGGCGACGGCGGCGCGCCGCACGCCGAGCATCGAGGCAAGAAATTCATGGGGCATCGTTTCCGATTCCACGCGGTCCTAGCCAAATGATTTGTGAGTGTCCGGAACGAAGGGGTGGCGGCCATGTTGCCGTAGTAACGGTCTTGTACGCTAGGGTACAGCATGGGAGTTCGGCGATGGCAGCGCCTGACGATCGCACACCATTGGCGAAGGCGCAGGACGACCTCCTCGATCTGCTCGTTCGGTGTCAGGAGGCGAAGAGGGCACAAGACTGGTCGAAAGTGAGCGCTCTGGAGCTGGAAATCGGCACTGCAAGGGCGCGCCGGGATAAACTGCGGCCGGTGGCATAAAGCCCATCTTGGGAAATCTAAGCCGGTAGGCTCGTCACCCCAAGCTGACCGAATGACCGCTTCTGCTAAGACGCGCCGACAGGGTGACAGGCAATAACGTCTTCTCGTCATTCCGACCCGTGGCATCGACCCTTTCGATGCACCCCTGTGGACCAACATGACGATGTGCAGTGGCTTAGGCAGAAGGCCCCGGCAGCTTGATCCAAATCAGCGTCTTGGTTCGCGACGAGGCGGCGCGAACCGGTCCCATCACGTCGCGATAGTGTCATAGCGAACCGATACACAGTCGTGGCCCGCCGCCGGATCGTTCCTCGGAATGGCACTACCACCCACAGATTCGATCGCCCGCAATATGGTTAACCAATCGTCAACATTCGGCTTGCACACTGCCGGTTGCATGACAGACCGATCCATAATCCGGCGCGTTCCGAAAGCCGCTGAATTCTTAACCCTAATAACCGCGGCTCAACGACTTCGGCGGCAACTTTTCCGACGCCGCGAGGATCACGCCAATAATGAACTGGACGCCGAGAGCGAAACAATTCGCTCGTGGCAGATGGTGATTCGGGCTGCCGACCGGTTTCGGTTGGCGGACGTTCCTATTTGGCATCTTGAGAAGGGGGCGCCGACCCTGGCGCCCGAACACGGCTTCTTTGCTGGCTCACTTCCGCCGGTGGTCGGATTTGAAGACGACTAAGCCGAGACGCAGCCCGCCCCGTCTGCTGGGCTCCGCGTCAACCGTGATATGATGATCTGCCTGATGCTACGGAAGGTGAATTCCAATGATCCGTTGCCTGCGAGAAGCCGCATTCATCGTCACGCTGACGGTCGCCGCGCCGGTCTGGGCGCAGCCACCGACGACCGCCGAAGACCTCAATCGCCAAGAGCTGAACCGGCTCGCATCCGCACCGCAACCCGGCCCTGTGGCACCTTCTAATGTCGTTATTCCCGATCCCGTCGGATTGATCGTCGCCGATGGCATACGACCCGGGGACCCCCGCGTCCCAGGCTTGCTCACTCTGGTTGGCTATGGGCTCGCGGCGGGTGGAACGGCGCTTGACGCGGTGCTTGTGGGCCCGATCGTGCCCTGAGAACCTCGAGTTGCGATCCGCACGGCATAGCTGAATGGCTATTCTAGCCTGCTACTCTCAATCAGGGTTCGGTTGTTCTTGATTCGGGTCGGGACACGCCGCCATCGCTTTTGGCCCGACATGATTATAGTTATGAGCGGTCCTGTATCGATAATAGCAGCGTTCCTGTGGTGTCTTGCCGGGGACCTGAAACCCTGGGGGCGACGATGGTGGTGGAGTTTGCGCCCCTGCGGGCACGATTGCACCAACCGTCAAAAATAATGTAGCCCCTAGCAAGCCCCGTATCGCCATTTGATCCTGCCTGCCTGTCGTTGGACCGCCCAGCGATGATTGCGCCTTTGAGCGCCTTGAGCAACGGCAATTCGCGCTCGGGTTTAGATCCTTCCAAATGACCCACCGCATCTCGTCACGCCGGTCGCCACCTTTCATAGGCGCGGCGGCCCACTCGCCTTGAACCTTCGATCATCCAGGTGAATGAAGACAGGGTTTAAATGCCCCGTCGTTGATTTAGATCAAAATGTTTTCAGGACTCGGGCGTATAAATAATTTACCAGACAACTAACAGGGTAAACTGCTATGATCCAAGATTTCACTGCGAACCGCGCAACAAAATACTTGGCCAGATTATTTATCGTGGAAGATAAGAAAGGTGTTACGGCGATCGAGTACGGTTTAATCGCGTCGTTAATCGCGGTTGTCATTATTACCGCGGTCACCTTGGTCGGGACAGATCTCTCGACCGTCTTCAACACCATCGCCACTAATTTGTGATTTTTTGGTCTCCCGTCCTCGGCCACCCGCCCCTTGCCGCACGCGCCGCGCGCGGAGAGACGCCCCGAAAGGGGTCTGCGTCGGCAGCTCCAAGGACGCGAGGCCGAGATCGCAACGGTGCCGGCCGCGGTGACACTCCGACGATCGGTAACTCGGTGCAGATCGCCGGCTCCGTTGGCGACGTGCTTACGACCGCTGGCGACCTGACTGAGTACCAAACGCCAAAACCAGCCTGCAAAGAACATTGCCGGGAATTCACATCTTGCCGGCGCATAGCAAGTCCCGGGATCGAATGTTGAGCCTCCCCGGTAATAGAGTGGACGGCAGAATGTCATAATTTCTTACCTATTGTTAATTGTTGCTGATTACACAAGCGCGGTGAAAATCGCGATCCAATTTCATTGCGCCTTCGCTGGCTGCAACGAGTCGGCCGCAGCCGAGCTTGACCACTATCTTGGGCTGCCGCCGGCCGGTTGGACTTACCGAATGCGCGATGGCCTTCCCGCCGAGTACTATTGCCCGGAGCATGCGGAGGCCGTCCAACCCGAAGAGGCAACGGCACAATAGCGACGCCGAGCGTAGCGCTCACTTCCACGCGACGATCCAGGAAGCGCTACCCGAATTCACACGGCGGGATTGCGAACGCTCAAGATGCCATCATTGGTGATGAATGAGCCGAGCTCGGTCTCGTGACGGCTCTCGGGCTCATAGCTGAAGACGACGTCCCACCCGTCGTCGACAAACATTCGATGGAGCGAGTGATGCACATCTTGGCCATGAGTGCCGAGGTGAATGCGATGAACCTTCTTTTTCAACAGGTGGCGGAAAGGTGGGAAAACGATGATCTCGGATTGTTGAATATCCGCCTCAAGCAAATCCACCCGATCCAAGGGACCCAGAATGTCGGCCAGAGTAACCGCGCTGACCAGTTTGATTTCGCCGGACGAACCGGCTCCCTTAATGATGTCCTTTTGCAGCCCGGTCGTGTTGTTCATGATGAGGTTGCTAAGCGCGGCTTCAGCGTTCCCGCCGCCGATGAGTTCATCGACATATTGCTGCCGCGCCGTTGCCTCGTTGCTCGCGATGCAGTTCTGCGCGCCCAAGCCCGGCGATCCGACGGGGAAGAACACCGGATCGTTGCAATCGCTGACGACCGCTTGAATAACCCAGTGGTCGTCGGGGTCGATGCCGTTGTCGCGCATGTGCCGCTTGGTCCACTGCACATTCTCGGGGATTGGTTCGACCGCGACGAGCTTGCTCGGCAGCGGGTTCAAGAGCCGCAGCGCTCGGCTGCAGCCCACCAACTGGTATCCGAAAAGAGCCCCGAGGGTGATCATCACGAACTTCTCGCGGGCTTCCTTGACCGATAAAACCCAATCGACGACCTCGAACCAGAATTCGCCGTTCTCGCCATCTTCCAGGCGCGGCCGCTGCAAACTTAATTGGCCGCCATCGACATAGGCAGGGTGATAACCCCAAACGAGAAACTCTTTGGATGTCAATGTGCCAAGAAAATCCACCGTAAATCCCGCAGGGATCGTGCCAGACCAGGGAATAATCTCGTCGAGTATTGCTAAATACCTCCCGAGATCGTTCATTTTTCAGTCCTCGAACGTCGGATTTGTAATTGCTTGAGACCCGACCCGGCGCACAAGCGGCTGGACAGGTTGGCCCCTCGGTTATGATATCGTGAGCGCGGACAATCCGGCACATGCGAATTGCCGGGCAATCCTCGGGGACGGGTGCCGATGCCGAAGCCGTTGAGCCCCGGTGAACCGGCGGTCGCCGTGGCGCCGTTGAGCGAAATCCCCTTTGCCGCGATCGATCTTGGCAAGGTCGAAAATCCGATTGCCCCAATCGTCCAAGCGCCTGAGTTCGCCGAGACGGTGCGTTACTTTCGCGACGCTCCGTCAGCGACGCGGTCGCTGCTCAATGAATGGTCTCAGGCGCTGCTTTATACCACGATCCGCAATCGGCAACCGGACCACGTCGTCGAAATCGGCACCTACAAGGGCGGCACGTCCGAGACGCTTTGCCGAGCGCTACACGCCAACGGTCGCGGAATCCTCCATACGCTCAGCCCTTTCGACGCCGAGTTGTTCGGCGCAAACCGCCAATGGTGGCCGCGCGAATTACGGGAGCTCGTCCGATACTACCCAATGACGTCGATGGAGTTCTTCATCACCAGCGACACACAAAACCTGATTTTTGATCTCGTTCTGATAGACGGAAATCACGATTACGAGTTTGCCAGCTTCGATATCCAGTCGGCCGCCCGGCGCTTGACGCCTGGCGGGTTCATCTTCGTCGACAATGTCTCGCAAGCCGGCCCGTTTCTGGCGGCAACGGAGTTTCTCGCAGCCAACCCGGATTGGATCGATTGCGGGGCTCTCCCGCTCAATACCGCCTGCGAACGCGCCTTCGACTACGGCCGATCCAATGTGCCCTTCACGGATTTCGTCATCTTCCGCGCGCCGCGTTACTACACCGTGGGGACCAAGCCGCAGAACTTCGGGAGTGTCGGCTGGACCACCGCGCCGCTGCACGGGCTTCGCGTGGCGCTCGCAGGCTCGCAATGCGCGGGGACGCTACGCGCACAATGCATTCTCCGCGCCTTCAGGGACGATCGCATCGACGAGCTGGTCGGCGAGGCGGATAGGACCATCGACGGCGATGATGCCGACGTCGACATCGCGTTCGCTACCCCGGTCGCCGCCAATGGGGAGTTCAGCTTTTACCGTGTTGAAACCTGGTTGATGTGGAGCGGGGCGCGGCCGCTGCGCTTAGTGAAGGCGCCCGACCCGTACTAGTTCGCGCACGCCAACGCACCCGCGGCGGAACCGTGAGCCTTGCGTAACAGGGCATAGACATCATCGCTGTCGACGTGGTCGGCGGCCATTAGCGCGCGGGCAATCGGGTCGTGCAGCAGTTCAGCCAGATCCGGCTCACCACCAAAGCGGCGCATAATCGGCCGACGATTAACCGCTTTGGTCTCGATCAGCATCCCATGACACATCGGAGGGCTCCAAAACCGCAACTCGCTGCCTTGGAGATAAGTGTGTACGCCACGCGCCAGCGTGTGCGGCGTCACATTCGCGGTAAATTTTGTGTTACGGGGTCAGGCTTGCCTGTTTTGAACCACGACCTTGATTGCGTCGTCGACCCGATCGCGCGCATAGCGGATCGCGGTCGGCACCTCGGCCAGTGGGAAGGTGTGGGTGTGGATCAGCTTCGCGTCGAAGCGCTCTTGCGCGATCAACGCGGCGGCGCGATGGGTAGCGCTCCTGCCCTCGCCGCGGATGCCAAAAACGTAGATGTTATTGCGCACGAGATGCGCGAGGTCGACCATCACCGGTTCGTGGGGGAAGGCGGCCAGGCAGATGCGGCCGCCGCGAGTGACCATGCGGCCCGCCTCGTTCAACGCATTTGGCGCCCCCGAGCATTCGAGCACGTAATTGACGCCCTTGCCGCCGGTAAGGCGCATTACAGCCTCAACCGGATCCTCGCGGCCGACATTGACGACGTGATCGGCACCGAGTTTCTTGCCCATCTCCAAGCGGCCGTCGCGGGTGCCGGTGAGGATGACGGGCTGGGCGCCAAGCGCCTTGGCGACGCCGACCCCCATGAGACCGATCGGCCCTGGCCCCACCACCACCACCGGCTCGCCGGCGATCACCCCGCCCATCACGTCTAGCCCGTACATCGCGGTGCCGGCGGTGACGATCAGCGTCGCCTCGGCGTCGCTGATCGAGTCCGGGATGTGCGCCATCGTGTTGACGTTGTTGATCGCGTACTCGGCGAAGCCACCATCGGTGGTGAACCCGTTGGCGCGGTGGCCCTTGGAATGCCAGCCGTAATTGAGGCACGAGGTGTACATACCCTCGCGGCAGCGCGGGCAGCGGCCGCATCCGGCGTGGATTTCGACCGCCACCCGGTCGCCGACCGCGAATTCGTCGACCGTCGGCCCGAGCTTCACCACCGTACCCATGTACTCGTGGCCGGGGGTAAAGCCCTTGTTGAACGGCAGCTCGCCCTCGATCATTGCCGGCATGCCGTGCTTTAGGACCTCGATATCGGTCGCGCAGACCGCTATCGCGTCGATCCGCACCAGCGCCTCAGCCGGTCCCGGCTCCGGCACCGGCTTGTCGACGAGCGAAAGCTCTTCCGGGCCGCCGAGGACCCACGCCTTCATCGTCTGCGGGATCGGGTACTCGTTGCCGCGCGCTGGACTCATCGCGGGTTTTAGTGCTTCGGCGCCTCTACCGGCACCGTGCCGAGCTCGCCCGGGGTCGAGACTTCGAGGATCTCGATGTCGTCCGATGTGCGCAGCTCGTTGTGGATGCAGCCGCCGGGAATGAACATCGAGTCGCCGGCTTCCATGCGCACGGTCGGCGCGTTTTCGAATTCGAGCTCGACCCAGCCTTTGAGGCAATAGACGAACTGGCTCTCGCAGGTGTGGTAATGCCAGCCGGTCGGCTCGGTCATGCCCTCTTTGGCCTTCATCAGCGTGCCGCGCATCTTGCCAGCGCTGCCTTCGGAAATGCCGAGATCGCGATAGGTGAAGAAATCGCGGCGGCCCTGGGTCATCACCGGCTTCTTGGCGCTGGAATGAACCGGCTTCATACCGGTCGCGACGTCGATCGGCGATACGTCGTTGGCCATGTCATCCTCCCTGGAGATGAGCTTCGCGGAGCATAGGCCCCGCGGCGGGGCAAGTGAAGCCGCTCAGCTCGCGGGCCGGCCGAAATACATGCCGGCGATGACGCAAATCGTGCCGACCGTCATCAGGGTGAAGGCTGCGGGGACGCGGGTTCGGCCGCGCCGGCTCTGGCTGAGGCCGATGCCCATCAGAACGAAGCCAATGATGGTCAGGAGGTTGAGCCCGCGCAGGATGTTCTGGGCGAGCAGCGCGTCGAGGAGCTTGTCCATCAGAACCGATCTGCAGCGAAAGCGCTAATATCGATGGCCGGTGGCCGGCCGGCGATGAGGTCGGCGACGATGCGGCCGGTCATCGGCGCCGAAGTCATGCCGACATGGCCGTGGCCGAACGCATAAACAACATCGCGCGTCGCCCGCGAATAGCCGATCACCGGCAGCGAATCCGGCAGGGACGGGCGATGGCCCATCCACACCGAGACACGCTCCTCGGCGTGCTCGCGGGCTAGACCGGGCAACATGCGGCGGCCCTGTTCCAGCAGGATGCGGGCGCGACGCCAATCGGGCGGCGCGTTCAGTCCCGCCAACTCGACAGTGCCGGCAAAGCGCAGGCCGGTATCCATCGGCGTCGCCACAAACTTGCCGTCGCCGTCGGCGGTCGGGATCGTCGGCATCACCTCGGGGTCGCGGATCATCAAATGGTAGCCGCGCTCGGTTTCGAGCGGCACGCGGTCGCCGAGCGAGGCCGCAAGCGGCTTCGACCAGGCGCCGGCGGCGACCACCGCGGCGTCGGCGGCGAGCTCGCCGGCGTCGCTCTGGATCGCGGTCAGCTTACCGCCATCGACGCGAAAGCCCGTCGCGGCCGCGCGGATCACGACGCCGCCCTGTCGGTGGAAGTGCTCGACCAGTGCGCTGACCAGCCCGAACGGGTTGCTGGTGTGGCCGTTCTCCCGCACCAGGAGCCCGCGCACATACTCCCGCGACAACTTCGGTTCGAGCTGGCGCAGCTCGTTGGCGTCGAACTCGTCGACCACGACCCCATTCTCGCGGCGCAGCGCCCAGGCGAGATTGTCCTTCGCCAAGGATTCGGCCGAACGGTAGACGTAAAGATGACCGCGCTGATGCACGAGCCGCTCGGCGCCGGCGTCCTTGACCAACGGTTCGAGCGCCGAGAGGGTCGCGCCGACCAGCGGGCGCAGCGCACGCGCCTGGCGGTGAACCTTCTCCTCGCTACCGGCGCGGACAAAGCGAATGAGATAGGGCAGCACCGATGGCAGATAAGTCCAACGCAGCGACAACGGTCCCAAGGGATCGCGCAGCCAGCCCGGAACCTTCTTGATAATCCCCGGCATCGCCATCGGCGTCACCGAAGAGGCGTTGAACGCACCGGCGTTGCCGAACGAGGCACCTTCGCCCGGCACACCGGGGTCCAGCATGAACACACTATGACCGTCGCGCTGCAGATAGCTCGCGGCGCAAACCCCGACCATGCCGGCGCCGATCACCCCGATCCGGCGGCGCTCAGCCATCAGCGGCGCTACCGCGCGGCCTTCGCGTAATCAACGAGCGTCGTCTCGAGCTTGCTGATCTCGGCCTCGAGCCGCTGCACGTGGGCCGAACCTTGACGCCGCAGTTCGGCCGGCGTGAGGTTGCTCAGCGACAGCAGTAACTCGCGCAGCCGTCCGCCACCGAAATTCGCGGTGCACCGCCGCAGCGCTTGCACGCCTTCCTCGAATTGGCGCGGGTCGGCAGCAACCGCCGCGGCGTTCAATTCATCAATGGCGCGGCGGGAGTCGGCATGAAACGCCTCGATGACGCCTTCGAAAAACTCGCGGCCATCACCCAACGACCACAGCGCGCCGACCGCGCGCTCGTCGATCACCGCAGCGCCCGATTCAGCAAACCGGGGGTGCGAGGCAATCTCGGTCACGATCGCGGCGGGCGCCGGATGCGGCGCGGGCTCGAACGACGCGATTGTCGGCGACGCTGCGGCTGGAGCAGCCACCGGGGGCAGCGGATCATCGATCGCATCCAGGGGGAGCGGGTCAGCGAGAAACCAGTCGGCCGGCTCGATTCGCATCGCATGCAGCGCACCGCGCAACGCCGCCGTCGTGAACGGTGCCGACAGAACGCCGTCGAAATCCTCGTCAGCGAGGCCGATGACGCTGTCCATCCGCGCCTCGTCTGCAACGAACAGCAAATAGGACGGCGGCCCGGCGGACGGACTGACGACGCAATGCGCGAAGCTCAGCGCCTGCAGCACATCGCCGCGACCGTCGACAATGAGGAGCGGGCGGCGGCCGGAAGCATCAAATGCTTCAAGATACCGCAAGGCGGTGTCGCCGGCGCCAATCCACCGCGTATCGGCCTGCCAGGCATCGAGCCGCTCGACCAATTCGGCCACGAGATTCTGATCCTTGGTGACGATCAACACCGGCAGGTGCGCCAGGTCGAGCGGCAAAGCCTGCGTCGGCCAATCGATCACGAGCGGCAACTCGGCGGCGAGCCGCAAAGCACCGCTTGGATCCCGCTCCATCGCGAGCTGGCCACCCATCAGCGCCGCGATACGCTGTAGCATCGCCATGCCGAACGGCCGGCCCAGCGCGGCGGCGGGCGGCTCGGTTGTCTCATCTGGCGCCATGGCATCGGCGGCGGCGGCGCTCGCGATCGTCACGCGTAGGTTTACGCGCTCAGCCCTAATCTCGGTCGCGCCGATCGTCACTCGCAACCTGGTTTCGCGTGACCGCTGCACCGCATAGGTCAGCAATCCGATCAGGATTTGCCGGAGTTGGTGGGGCCACCCGCGCAATTGGTAGGGGAGCAGAGGATCAATACGCAAGGCGATGACGATGCCACGCTCCGCAGCCTGCGACCGAAGCGATGTGACGACGCCATTGGCAAGACGATGGAGATCGAATATGCGCGTTTCAGGGGCGAAGCTGCCGGACTCGATGTCGAGGCAGGTGCGAACATCCTCGAGCTGCAAGAGCATGGCCCGCGCATCCGAGCGCATCCGTGCGATCTTATCCCATTCGCCGGGATCGAGCGCGCTGCGGTCGATGGCGGCGCCTGCGCGGGCGATGTCACGCAACGGCTGGCGCAAGTCTTCGCCAAGCGCGGCGAGAAGCCGGGTTTTCTCAATGCTCGCGGTTTCGGCCTGGCGCTTTGCCCGAGCGAGCCGCCAACATGCCCCAGCGACAACCACGGCCAGGATGATAGTGCCGACGGCCCCGCCGGCTAGCATCGGCCGATCCGGCCATATTGTGAGCGTCGCACCTATCGCCGAAGCAAGCGCCGCGATCAAAACAACGATCATCGCCAGGGGACGCACGAGACCGCGGCAGGCCCCTATTGAGCGCACCAAGGAGTCTCGGACGCCGACAAAATTAATCGCCTCACGGCGACGATCGAAAACATTCGCCAAGGCGGATTCGTGACTGACCGCCATGAAGATCGGTTTCCTTCTCCCCCCGAAGACGCACCGAATACTTGGCGAAATACAAAATTAACAATTCAGTTCCTATCACGTGGCTCGCGCTCTTGGCAAGCCAAGAACGCGAACAGGCTGTGTCTGCAATATCGCAGCGCGATTAAAGGCGACCGGCGCCAGTTGCCGATCAGTCTTTCAAGTCGCCTTGCGGCTCGCCATGGCCACGCGACGCGACACCCTCGCGAGGATCGGGCCAGTCGCCGCCGTAGCCACGCCCGACGAAGGCGAGAAAACCGCCGTTGTCGACCGCCGCCGCGCACATCATGCCCAGCATGTTAACGGTGCGGCAGGTTGGGCAGACCGCCCCTTTGGCCCGCTCGGCATATAGCGTGAACATAGCAGTCGCATTCATCGAGGAAGAAATGCCGCCGATGGTTCGGCAGTTGCAAAGCATTTGATCGTTAATTGAATCGAGTTAACTAAAAATCCCTTGGTTTGCCGCCGGCTTCCGCCGGGTAGGAGGCGAAATGCCACCTAGCCAACCCACGCCGGGCTCGCCTCAATGTGGTAATGTCGCTTTAAGTTGGTTGGCGCTAGCATGGTGCCGTTTCGGGCGGCCTTTTGGACGCCCGTTTGCAAATCCGGAACGCGCAGCGGTACTGCTGCAGAGGAAGATTTGGTGGACGGTATCGTCGAACACCCGCTGCTGACGTCCGACGAGATGGCGGCCGAGGCCTGGGCCGCGATGGGGCAGCATGACACCGACGCCGCGCTGCGCCTGTGGCAGCGTCTGCGTCAGCATTTTCCCGAGCGTCCCGAGGGCTACATCTGCCCGGTGCAAGTGCTGTGGCAAGCCGGGCGTCTCGACGAAGCCGAGGCGGTGGCTAAAGAGGCAGGCGCACATTTCCCCGACGATCCGGAAATGTTCGTGCAATACGCTTGGATCGCCATGCTGCGGCAGCACTGGGCCGAAGCGCTCGATTGGTGGGCGAAGGCCCGTGCGCGGCTGCCGGAACGACCCGATACGTATATCTGGGCGGCCCGGGCGCTGTGGCAGTCCGGCCGTCTCGACGAGGCCAAGGCCATGGCCGATGCCGGAGTCGTACGCTTTCCCCACAACATCGACGCGCAAGCCGAATGCGGCTGGGTCGCGGTGGCGCAACACAATTGGGACGAGGCGCTGCGGCGCTGGACAATCGTGGCCGAGCACAGGCCGGATCGCGCCGACGGGCATATCGGCGCAATCCGGGCGATGCGGATGCTTGGCCGCACCAAGGAGGCCGAGTCGCTCGCGCAAGCGACCCTGGAGCGGTTCCCCGACAACGGCGACGTGATCGTCGAGCATGTCTGGACCGCGGTCGCTCGCGAGGACTGGCCCGAAGCAGCGTCCCGCCTGAAGGCGGCGCGCGATAAGCTGCAAGACACCGGGCGGTTCGAGGACAGCCTCGGCTGGGCCGAATACCGGCTGCGGTCCGAGCTCGCCACCGGCCCCGAAGCCGCCCCCGCGGTCGTGTCCGGCGCAAAGCCGGCGGCCGATCGCGATATCTCAACCGCCGAACTCATGCTGGCGTTCGAAAGCATCGGCGAGCGATGCGATTTTGGCGCCGTACAACGCAAATATGGGGTTGAGCCGCTTGGCCTGCTGCGTTTCGGCGCCAGCAAATACGACGCGCTGCTCGCCGCGCTGGCGGACCGGTTCGCTGCCATCGGCAGTGTCGAGGACACCGGGTTCGAGCTCTACAACGGCGAAATCATCCTGATCATGAAGAAGTACGGCCTGGTCTTTCACACCTTTGTCGACCAGAACGAATTGGCGAGTGAGGAGAAGCGTGACAGGTTCCGGCAGCAACAGCGGCGGCGACTGAGTTTTTTACGCGACAAGCTCATCGCCGACCTCGAAGAGCCGGAGAAAATTTACGTCTATTCGAGCGATGAACGGGTCTCCGACGCCGACGTCAGCCGGCTGTTTGGCGCGTTGCGAGTTTATGGACCCAACACGCTGCTCTACCTCCGTCCCGCGACGAAAACGCACCCGGAAGGCACGGTCGAGCCGATGGGCGACGGTCTCTACGTCGGCTATTTCGACCGGCTCGTCGATTTCGTCGGCGGCAGCCAGCCCTCGTTCGAGCTCTGGCGGCAGTTGTGCGAACGCACTTATCGGTTGGCGCGAACCTCTTAGCGCGCTCCTGACGATCTCCTTGATGTCGACTTGCTGGCGTTCGCGATGGCGAGAGGGGTGCTCTGCCAACATCTTGGTAAGGACATGGCAGAGCGTCATCTGCGACGCCCCGGTAAGGATTTTGCAAAAGCCTTTGTATAATGAGCGGACCGTGGCGATCTCGCGGCGACAGGGCGCGGCGTGCGGCCGGCCATAAGCAGCAACGATGACCCAACTGTACTGGCTACCCGAAATCGCTGATTGGCGCCAAAGGCTTCGCCGCTTGGGTGAGGTTGGCGAACAGGCGTGGGACGAGGCGGTTGCGCTGGCCAACTCGCGCCTCGATGCAGTGCAGACCAACGCGCTCGATACGATGGTGCGCCGCGCCTTTGCCGAACCGCCTCGGTCGCTCTCCGAAAAGCCGGTGCGCCTGGCGGTCCTCGGCTCCAGCACGCTCACCCACTTGCTTCCGGGGATCCGCGTCGCCGGGCTGCGGCGTCGGATGTGGGTCGCGACCTACGAAAACGATTACGGCCAGTATTGGCAGGAATTGGCCGATCCGAATTCGGGGCTCCACCGGTTCGAGCCGGACGCGGTCTTGCTGGCGCTCGATGCCCACCATCTCGCGAACGGCATTGGCGCCGGTTCGAGCAGCGCCGACGTCGAGGCGGCGCTCAAGGCAACGTGCGAGCGCATTCGCAACTGTTGGCGCTTGGCGCGCGATGCCTTTCGCTGCCCGGTGATCCATCAGCTTGCCTTGCCGGTCCACCCGCCGCTTCTTGGCAATAACGAGCATCGACTGGCCGGTTCGCGCGCCGGCTTTATCGGTGCGTTGAACGCCCGGTTGCGACAGCTGGCCGATAGCGATGGGGTCGACGTCCTGGCGCTGGATTGGCAGGCGGGACGCGACGGCATCGCCGCCTGGCACAATCCCGAGCTCTGGCACCGTGCCAAACAGGAGGTCACCCTGGCCGCCGCGCCGATATACGGCGACCTGGTGATGCGTATTGTCGGCGCGCGGCGCGGGCGCTCGCGCAAGGCGCTGGTAATGGACCTCGACAACACGATCTGGGGTGGCGTGGTCGGCGACGATGGCGTCGAGGGCCTGGTGCTCGGCCAGGGCAGCGCGCTTGGCGAGGCGTTTGTCCAGTTCCAGGAATACGCCCGGGAGCTGTCGCGACGCGGGATCATTCTCGCCGTGGTCTCGAAGAACGACGAGAAGAACGCGCTCGAACCGTTCGACCGCCACCCGGAGATGGCGCTGAAGCGCGATGATATTGCCAGCTTCGTCGCCAATTGGCGCGACAAGCCCGCAAACCTGCGTGCTGTCGCCGAAGAACTCAATATCGGTCTCGATGCGCTGGTCTTCGTCGACGACAACCCGTTCGAGCGCGAGCTGGTGCGGCGCGAGCTGCCGATGGTCGCGGTGCCCGAGGTCTCGGACGACCCGACGACCTATGCGCAGACCTTGGCCGACGCAGGCTATTTCGAGGCGGTGGCGATCACCGCCGAGGACCGAGCCCGCTCGGGCCAGTACCAAAGTAATCGCCAGCGCAATAAATTGAAGGCGTCGGCGACCGATCTCGACTCTTATTTGCGCGGCCTCGACATGCGCCTCATGTGGCGACGCTTCGACCGTGTCGGGCTCAACCGCACGGTCCAGCTCATCAACAAAACCAACCAGTTCAACCTGACGACCCGGCGCTACAGCGAAGCCGATGTGCTCGCAGTCATGGGCGACGATCGCGCCTTCGGCGCTCAGCTGCGCCTAATAGACCGGTTTGGCGACAACGGCATCATTGCCATCGTCGTCGGCCGGCTGCTCGACCAGCAGGACGTGCTGATCGACACCTGGCTGATGAGCTGCCGAGTGCTGGGGCGGCAGGTTGAGCCGACGACGCTCAATCTGATCGCCGAACTGGCGAAAGAGTTGGGCGGACGGCGGCTCATCGGCGAATACATCCCCACGGCCAAGAATGCCATGGTCAAGGATCACTTCCCCAAGCTCGGATTCAGTGAAATCGACAGCGCGGGCGCGAACACGGCTCGATACGCGCTCGACCTGGCCAACTTCATCCCCCGCGAGACATTTGTTGAGACACGGGAGGAGCTTGCCGGTGACTGAAGCCAAGATCTACGAAACGCTAACGACGATCTTTCATGACGTCTTCCTGCGCGACGACCTAGCCCTGTCCCCGGAGCTTAGCGCCAAAGACGTGCCGGACTGGGATTCATTCAAGCAGATCGAGATCATCATCGCGGCCGAGGAACGCTTTGGCATAAAGTTTCGCACCCGGGAAATGGACAGCCTCAATAATGTCGGCGACTTGGTGCGGCTGATCTCCAGCAAGATTTAGGGTGGTGGGTCGATGCAGCTGATCAAACCGGTGGATTGGACGTCGGAAACAAGCTTCGTCGTCGACGGGCTCGAGTTCCATGGCGATCTCAAATCCTACACCGAGCGCACCGCCGCGGATCGGGTTGTCATCCTCAAGGATTCACGGTTGCTGCGCCAATATCTCGACTTTCTCGCGCCGCACCGCATCGACAATCTCTTCGAGCTCGGCATCTGGCAGGGCGGCAGCCCGTTGTTCTACGGGCTGGCGACCGACGCCAAACGCGTGGTCGCGCTCGACATCCTCAACAAGGACCCGGCCCCCGCGGGGCTCGACGCGACGCAGATGCTCGCCTACCGCAACCCGGCGATCGACGAGATCGTCCTCGCCCACGATCTCGGCGAGAAACTCAAGCTGCATTTCGGCACGTCGCAGGCCGACCCGGTCGCGGTCAGACGGATCATGGACAGCGATTTTGGCGGCGAAAAGCTCGACCTGGTGATCGATGACGCCTCGCATCATTACGATTTGAGCCGCAGCAGCTTCGAGATCATCTTTCCGCGGCTGCGCGAAGGCGGGCTCTACATCATCGAAGACTGGCAATGGGCTCATATGGACGATCCGCGCTACCAAAGCGGCGAGGTCTTCGGCGGCCAGCCGGCCCTCACGAACTTCATCTTCGAACTGCTGATCGCCTATGGCAGCCACCCTGATCTGTTCTGGAATATCGTGGTTCGCGACTGGTTCGTCGCGTTGCAAAAGGGCTCAAAGCAGCTGCCCGACGACTTCAAGCTCGACGACATGCTGCGGATGCGCGGAAGGGCCCTGTCGTTGATCTAGCGCCCCGCTCCGGCCAACCGTGAGCTTGACATGAAAAGCGCGGGACCGAAGCCCCGCGCTTGTTTCGCCGGACGAATACCGCCGACTAACTGAAGAAGCTTGGGTCGATGTGGCTGACGCCCTTGAGCAGGATCGTCGAACCGTCGCTGAGGGTGATCATCGTATCCGCGCCGCCATGGACCTGTGTCGAGTGCGCCACCGCATCGGCAACCGTGTCCGTCGTCAGATGGATGCGATCGCCCGCGGATTGATCGAAACCGACCACAGTATCGGCGAACTTGTTCCCCCCGTCGGCCAACGTCGTGCCCGAGCCGAAGACGTTAACCGTGCCCTGGTTGGCACCCACGGCGACGCCCGCAGTCACAGTATCGGAGCTACCAAAGACATTGATCGTGTCGCTGCCGGTGCCTTGATTGATGTGAGACGACGAGCCGAACACATTGATCAGATCGGTGCCCGAACCGCCGGTAATCACATCGCCGCCCGAGCCGCCGGGGAGCGTGCTAGTGCTGGCAAAGACGTTGATCGTGTCGCTGCCGCTTCCGCCGATCACTAAGTCGGACCCGCCGAACACGTTGATCGTGTCGGGTCCGCTTCCGCCGTGCGCCTCCTCGAGACTACCGAACAGGTTGAGCGTCCCGCCGGAAGCGCCCCCGACAATCGTCTCCCTGACCCCACGAGCGTCTATCGTATCGTTGCCGCTGCCATTGTCAGTGACGGCGAAACCGCCGGCGACGAGATCGAGCTGATTACCGCTCGGGCTGAGCACAGCAAGGCCCTGGTACCCGAGCACCACATTCGAGCTGGCGGCGCCACCGACAAAAACCTCGAGATTAAAGGCTCCCGGCATCGGCGGCGGCAAGCCCATCCCTGTCATTGTCTCGACCACGTTCACCGGTTGGCCCGGCGCGGTCGCGACATAATGCGAACCGGGAATGGTCGCCATCAACGCTCCTTGATGCAATGCAGCAACGAGCCATGACAAGGCCCACTGCAGCCGGGGGAAACCGCATCAAACTTTACGCGCATTCGATGCGTATCTCATACACCACGGCATGCGTGCCGTCTGCCAGAAAGCTGGTTAAATTCGCGAAAAATTGCACGGACCCGTGAACCCCTCACCCGCCGCACCAGCCTGGGAGTTAGCGCGTCAACTACCCGGGATTTTCGGAGTTTATAAGGTTAATTTAGCGGAGTCCGCCGCCAACCTGTTTCGATTTGTTGCAGCGCGGGGAGAAGTTCGAGATCCCGCCGCTCGCGGACGCAGCCCATAATAATCCGCGAGAATATCTCCGCTCTCGTGGCCGACCGAGACCGTTTCCGGCCAACTGTCGGCGTGGGCTAGCTCAGCAAGAATTGCCGTGTTGATCTCCGCAGAGGTACTCGCCGGCGGCAACAGCGCGCCGACTTTGCTGGCGGCGATGCGTTCCTCGAGCGCGCCAAAACCGAGTGCGATCGGATAGAGGCCCAACGCATAGGCGTCCGACAGCGCATAGCAAAAGGTTTCCGGCCAGATGCTGAGGAACAGCGCGACGTCGCATGGATTTTCCGCCGCGAGGCGGGGAAGATCGGCGCGAACATACTCGCCGAGCAGCCGAACGTTGCCGAGTTGCCGCAACGGCAACTCGTCTTCGGCGTAGCCAAACAGGTTGAACTCGATCGGCAGACCTCGCTTCAGCGCATCGCGGGCGCAGCCGACAAGCAAATCGTAGCCCTTGTTGGGCCCGATCGCGCCGATCACCGCGACCCGTGCGGCATCGCGCGAAGACGGTCGGCGGATCGCTACGGAGCGCGCTGTCTCCGGATGGTAGCGGACGGTGTACTCGACCCCGGGCATGTGCCGCCTCATACGCGCCGCGGCATCGCGGCTGGGAGCGAAGACCCGCCGCGCGCCGCTCAACAATGTGGCGTGGAGCCGGAGCCAGGCGTCTAGATCGCCGCGAGCGCGAAACGCGGTTTGGAGCTGCGGATGGGGCTGGTTGAGCGCGATGCAGCGCTCGCAGATCTCGACCGCCGGCTCGCCGCAATATTGACGCCGCTCATCGATCAGATCGATGCGCGGACAGAAATACGAATAATCGTGGACTGTCACGTCATAGGAACAGCCGAGTTCGCTGGGGAGCCGCGTCCAGCGCTCACCTCCCATGACTTGATGGAAATGGATATGCCAGATACCGCAGGCACGAAGATCGGCGATGAGTTGATCGGCCTCGCCGGGCAGCGAATAAACACTGCGGGTACCGATCGCGAGGTTCCGGATCGTTGCCGTCCCCGCGCTGTCGTTGTTTGCCTCGAGGATCAGCACATGGCAATCCTCGCGCGCGAGACGGCGCGCCATCTCGTCGACGTGTACCGCTGTGCCGCCCCCGTATTGGTGGGAGACGAACAGCATGAACCGGGCGCTGAGTCGGCGCAGCCGCGCCCAGTCGATCGCCCGGCGCGCCGGCGCGGGAGGATCCGCGCGCAGAAATTCCATCACGCGTGGGAAATAGTCGGGATACAGCCGGTTGAGCGTGTCGAGATTGGCCGCCAGAAGCGCCCGCCGATCGTTGGCGCCAAACGATACCGCGCCATGGTGGACCACGAAGGTGTCGGCGGCGAGCAGGTGCTTCCAGCCACGCGCCGCGGCGAGGATGCAAAGCTCATTCTCCTCGCCATAACCGCGTTTCCAACGCTCGGCGTTGAACAGCCCAACCTCGCGCAACATCGCCCGCTTGAGGTAGACGCAGAACCCGACAGCTGTGGGGAGCTCCACCGCGATCGTCGGGTTGACCTCGCCGCAAAGCCGGTCCAGCGCCTCCCAGCCGATGTCGCCCGGGAGGTCATTGTCCTTGTTGATTTCGGGGTAGGAACAGATCGTCGCCCGGTTGGAGAGCGGGGTTACCGATCCGGTATTGCTGGCGCGGTAGGCCGCGCCACGCAGCCGGTCGATCCAGCCGCGCGGCACCAGCGTGTCGGCGTTGAGCAATATGACGTCGCGATCTGGGTGCAGCGCCATGCCGGTGTTGGCGGCCCCGGGAAAGCCGAGATTGGCTAGGTTGGTGATCAGCGTGATCGACCCCGCCCGCTCGAGATTCCGCAGCGCCGCACGCAGCTTCGGATCGGGTGAGCAATCGTCGACGACAACGATCTCGCGCCGCGTCGAATTGACCGAGCGAATCACCGACTGGATGCAGGCGACAGTCTCGTCATGCCCCGCGTAGACCGGGATGACCACATCGACGACATCGGAGACCTCGGAGGCCGCCGCCTGGAATTTCGGCGGATCGATGCGCAGCGGCAGCTCAATCGAGCCGGCGCGCCCATCGTACGAGCGAAGCGCCGCGATGATGCCAGGCACGATCGCATCGCGGATCAGCGAAGGCGATCGGTCACCGCCGCCGGATACCGGCTTATCCCGCCCGACTTCGGCGGCAAAGGCTTCGAGTTGCTCGATGACAAGCGACATCGGCGTGAAGCGAGCGGGGCTGGGTATCGCCGGAACGGCGGTGCCGCCGACAAAAATCTCGGCCGCGATCTCGCGGTGGCGCGAGACGGCGTCGGGAATGCGAAACTCGAAGCCGCGCGCCTCAAAGCCATGCGCGGCGCGGATATCTAGGCGCGGCCGGTCGGCGATAATGGCGATCCGCTCGCCATTGACGACAACATCGAGCGCGATCGGCCGCCCCGGCGCCTCGCGGCAGTGGACCCAACCGCTCCCGCCATACGCGTCGAGCCGCTCAAGCGCGCCGACATAGCTAGCGCGAAAGCGCCGTGGGCCGGGACCGACAGTGGCACCCGACCCGCGATGGACAAAGCTGATCTCGTGCTCGGCGCCATCAAGGCACGAAACGGGCAGCGGCTCGGCGAAGCCAAAACAACCGTCGCCGACGCCGTGCGCCTTCAGCTCCTCGCGCAACCGGTCGGCGACAACGGAGCGGACAATCGCGCCATCGACGAGCATGTCGAGCGCCGCGCGAGTCGGCTCGCGGGTACGCTCCCGCACCCAGCCACCCGCGATGACGCCATCGATCGGCTCGAAGATGCCGTCAATATGCTTTCGGCCGAGGATAAGCGGCGCCTCGGTAAGTTCGGTCCCGTCAGCGAAGACGCGCACCGCGGCTCCGGCAACGAACTTCTCCGGCGGAATGGCGCAGATGAACCCGCTAAAGCCGTCGTGACCACCCTTTCCTGCGAGTTCGCGGCGCAGCCCGTTGGCGGTCGTCTCGGCCGCGAGCTTGCCGTCGACATACATCGTGATCTTAACCCGGCGGCGGCCGAAATCGCGGTCGTAGGCCCAGCCGACAATCGACCCGCCGATCAGGCCATCGATGGCGCCAACCGTGTTAAACCGCTTGCCGCCCGCGGCAGGCTCGACAAAACCAACAGCCGGACCAACGCGTAGCGCCGGCGCCATCGCCGCAACACCCGGTAGATGTGCCACCAGTGGCGATTCCGCGAGCCCCGCGATTTCGCTTGTCTGCCGAGCTGGCCGCTTTGCGCGGCGTCGCGAGTCCATCGAAATCAAAATCCGATTTCCGAATTACCTGCGATCAGGCGTCCTGACGTTCGGCCGCGCGGCGCCGGCGGCCGGGTTTGCGCGTGCCGCCGCGGCGGTGGTCGGCGCTCATGAGCTGGATACGATAATCGGACCAGGCGAACGCAGACTTGGTATTATTCTTGACACCGCAACCGAGCTGATAGGTACCGGGGGGCACTTTCGACAGCGAGAACAGCGAGCCGAAGCCCGAATTGACGGTGTAGACGGCATCGAGGTGCGGACGGGCGTTTGAGACGTCCTGGCGTGCCCAGTATTGATAAATCTGCGCGGCGTACGTGGCTCCGCTGGCGACGTTTCTCAGCAGGACGAAGCGGCCGGTGTTCTCCGCGTCGGGCACCACGCCAGGGCTCAACATCCAGCCCTCGAAATGGACCGTGGTACGGATGTCGACGGTGACGTCGCTTTTTATGAGACGGCCGTTGATGCGCTCGAACCAGCCCTCCATGTCGGCGCCGTTCTCCCCGCCGAACAACTCGTCGAGGCTCTGCCGATGGAACACGGTCGCCTCGCGTTCCTGCCGCAGCCGTTCAACCATCTGCCGCTCGCGGGTAAAATAGTCCACGGTGCGGCCGAGATGCTGCAGCTGGGCGCGGATCTCGCGCGCGTAGCCGCCAATGCGCTCGCGCAGATTGGGATTGCCGATCAGGCGGATCTCGTCCGCCAGCAGGCGGAACAGCTGCTCGGGATCGGTTTGGCCGCTCAAGGCACGCAAGGTCGCATCGAGATAGGCCGACCCGTATTTGAGATCTGGCTCGAGATGCGCGCCCTCGGCCCATTCGTTCCAGGCGTTGATGAAGATGAGCCGCTGGTCGCCGACCAGGTTCTGCCTTGTGTATTCGACCAGCCCGCGCAGCCAATATTCGTAGCGGTGCGGATCGGCGTTATGGAAGATCAATGCCTGATCCCGTTTACGCGCGCTGTTGTCCCAACTCGGGAACAGCCCGCGGTAGAGCGGGTAATCGGGCACCGGCGCGGTCAGCGAATGGCGCGCCACCAGTTCGTAATCGCAGACCCAGCCCTTGAAGCCGTCGGGAAGGCCCGGCAATCCCTCGGTGATATGGCCGACCGCGTGCCGGTGCGGCGGGAACTCGCACGCCGAATCGAAGCCGAACGGCCGCGGATCAGATATCTCGAAGGTCTGCGCCGCGCATAAATGAATGCCGGGCAGCCCGGCCTTTTCGCATTCCTCGCGCCAGCCGGCTGCAGTTTCCGCCGGAAACTTCAGCAGGTCGGCGCGATACAGCACCAGGAGCGGCATCCCGTTGACGCGGATATATCGCGGATCCTTGAAGAGCGGGATGACGTCACGAATGAATTTCATGTCCGAGGCGGTGTCGTGCTCCTGCACCAGCAGCACCTCGCGGTTGCCGCCGTCCCAGCGGCGGCTCCAATTCTCGTTCGCCCAGCAAATGCAAAATGGAAAATCGATGGAGGGGTCGGCGACGTAACGATCGAGCGGATGCTCGAGAATGCGGCGGCCGTTGAACCAGTAATAGTAATAGCAAAACCCGTGAATGCCGTGGGCGCGGGCCAACTCAACCTGACGCCGCCGCACCTCGTCGAGACGCAGATCGTAAAACCCCAGCTCGCCCGGCAAATGCGGCTGGTAGTGGTTTTCGAAGAGCGGCGTGGCGCGCACGACATTGCGCCAATCGGTGAAGCCCGGGCCCCACCACCGGTCGTTCTCCGCGACCGGATGAAATTGCGGGAGGTAGAAGGCGATCAGACGTACGTCGAATCCGGCGTCGCCCCCGTTTCCGCTCGCGGCTACCGGCGCCATCCGCTCAACCTGATCCATGCCCTCACCGATCGCGCCGGCGGCGTGCCGCGGCCATCCGAGCAACGATTACTACCAAAACTTCCTTAACCGACAATTTGTCGGAATACTGTCCACCCCCGACCGTCGGCGGCACGATAGCCCAACCGTTTGACCGCGAAAAGTGCCGGCGCGCGTGTCGGGTCGCCGCCGCCCAAGGCCTAGCCTCGCTGTCCGCGGCGGCGTCGGCTGGTATCCGCAATCACATTTCATCCATGTCGATAGCGGTCCGGTGCGCAATTGGACCCTCGACGAGCGCGGCTTGCAAAACCTGCTGAGCGACCCCGTCGGCATCCGGGAGGCGCAACTACGCGGCCCCTCGCCCGACCGCCGCGGCGGGAAGCCACCGGCTGCGGACGACACAACCGCCACGCCGACGCAGTACCGGGCCGGTCAGCGACGACGCCATCCGGCCGTCTCAATTCACGCCGTCGGGCACTAAGGAGGGATCGATCCGACCATCACAATACAGCAGCGGATCGTAGTTCGTGAGGGCTGGCCACTTGTTCGAGGAGGATCAGTTGCCGCCAGAAAACCAGTAGGACGGCTCGCCCTACCCGCGATTGGGCAATATAGTGCGCGATCGCAAACTGCCGCGGGTCAAGTTCCACGCGCTACGCCACTCGCAGGCCAGCGTCCTGATCGCCGCGGGTATCGACGTCGTCTCGGTATCACGGCGGCTGGGGCACGGATCACCGAGCATAACCCTGGCCATCTACCCCCATGCGTTCCACAAGAACCACGACGCGTCGAAGCAGGCGACTGAGGCGGTGTTGCGTCCCCGGAAGTGACCCGGTGCCAATCCGGCGCCATTTCGGGTTTTGTTCCTTTGCGCCATTTATGCTAAGTCGTCGCCCCCGCTCACGTGGAGAGGTGCCGGAGCGGTCGAACGGGGCGGTCTCGAAAACCGTTGTCCCTCTTACGGGGGACCGAGGGTTCGAATCCCTCCCTCTCCGCCATTTTAGCAACAATATCAACAGCATAAACTGGACAATCTTAGAATACCCCTCATTCCATCTATCATAAAACGCCGGCGGGCGCTCGAATTAACCCTGTCACGGTTTAGGTCGCTTTACCCTGGCGATAGCGGACCTTCGGGCCAAGCGGCGGGAACTGCTCTTCGTGCCCCTTTGCGGACTCAGCGCTGCGGACGGGGCATCCCGCTAGGTGGCTACTGGACGCGGGTAGTCCGCGGCCCAGGCGCCCCCGCTCACCCTTGATCAATTCGGCGCCCGACCGACTATCGCATTCGCCCAGGCGCTGCAGGTGACGCGACCGGCGCTATCTGGCGGAAGCCGCTGTTGCACACCTGCTTTTAGCCGGTCGGCATTGGTTGATGATAATTTCGCGATAGGAGGACCGATGTTCGGCATTGTCAGAGTGGTGGCCCAGAAGTCCTCGAAATCGGCGAACGTCCGTGATACTTCGATCTTCCGCGTTTCAATCTTCTCAAGGCCCGCACCGGCCCACAGTTGCCGCAGCAACTCCATCCGTCAGGCGTCGACGCTCGGCGGGCTCGGTGGTGTAAGCCCGAAGGCACGCATCTCCATCTGTATCGCTCCAGTTGGCGAGCCGTCGTTAGCGATATCCCAAATATAGGCGGCGACGGCCCCGCCGGGTTTTACGACCCGCGCCATCTCCGCGATCCCTTTGGCTGGATCGGGAACATAGAAGATCACCAGCGCCATCACGGCCGCGTCGAAACTGCTGTCCGGGAACGGCAGCTCCATAGCGTGCCCTTGATGAAACTTGGCCATTTGAGCGCCGGGTCGGGTGCGAGCGAAGGCTTGCCCTTCGGACGGGTCGATGCCGTGAATCTCGGATGGCGCGCAGCGCTCGATGAGCAATTCGGTGAATGCGCCGTTGCCGCAGCCGACGTCGATCCATCGCAGGCCCGAACCCGGCGCAAGCCAGTGTAGAAAATCGACTCCAACAAGGCAACTCCACGTTCCCATCATGCGCTCGTAGGACGCGCCGTCCTCAAAGCGGATTTTCTGGTCCGACATCTTCCTCCCGTCGGCTGCACACGCCCTTGATGAGTTATCCGACCTTAGTCGCTTGAGCATCCCGATCAATGTCGACCATCGGGGTGTACGGCTCGGGGGCTGACCGCGCACCAGGGAGGTGCGGCCGGGATTTTTGGCGTTGACGGCGCTATACAGCCGTCGACGCGCCTCGCCACGAACGACCGGTTTGCGAGCGCTTAACGGCCAGTCGTTGTCGCGGTCGGCGGGTAATGCCGGAACTGGAGCTTTGCATCGCTAGCACACCGCGCTGAGGGACACATCCTTAGTCGGTTTTTCGGCGCATGGGACGTTCAGTCTGCGCGCGAGCGGGTCTTCCTGCCAAAAAAAGACCTTGACGAGAATGCCGACCAAGTCCGGGTTGGTGGAAACCGGCCCCTAACCCTTCAGTGACCCGCACTTTCCCGCCGCTCCAAATCAAAGAACCATTCCTGCGTCAGTGCCTGCGCCTCGTCGATTTGTGCGGGCGTCATCTTCGCGCCAACGAGGTCGCGGCCAGCCACGGCCACATCGTGATCGGTCCCGGGCGGTGAGCGAGATGATGCAAGGTTGAACCATTTTCTCGCTTGCACATAGTCCTGCGGCGTGTTCCAGCCATTAAAGTACATGACGCCCAACGCGAGCTGGGCGAAGGAGTCCCCCTCTTCGGCCAGCGGTCTAAGGGACGACAGTGCGGTCACGTACTCGCCGTGCTGCTTATCTGTGTCTGGGTTCAGGTTTGGCTTTGCACCAATGGGACCGGCCAGGCCGAGTAACAGAATAATAATGGCAATGCGCCCCCGCACTGGAACGTGGCTTTCAACTTCCGCGATCTGACTGGGGTTGCCCGGCATTCCCTAAAGTTTACGAACAACCCTCGACGGCGCAGTAATTTTTTTTGAGGGACCACCAGAGGGCGCTTTAGTTAACCTGCGCTATCCTCGTAGTTTCCTCAAAACACACCCTTTTGATCATCGCCATGGCGGCTCGGGTCGTTTTCGCCGGGGATGATCGCGAAGCCGCTATCCAAGATCGAATCGCCCCAGTTCCACGAATCGCCATTGTCGGCGCGATGCAGCCGTCCATGTACCTCGTGAGGCACGCCCACCAGGACCTCCGTTAGCTTAGCAATGACGTCCTCAACCGAATGCTCTGCGTCGGGATCAGGGCGAAACATCTCACGCCTCGGATCGGTCCAATACAAGTAGACGGACGCTTCCCGATCCTGTTGCAATGGTTGATAGCCTCCCCTGGTGAACTTCTGACGAGCACCTTATCGGGACGCGCGGATGAAGACCTGACTTGGGCATGACCAGCGGACGCTCCGTCAGCGACTGAAACGTCAGCTTTATCGAAGCAGAGGTGCGTTCGCTAATCATTGCACCGCGGGTCAGGGGATGATTCGTGCTGCGGTGGGTGCGGTTGGGATCAAGGAGGCAGCCATGCGCACCGCGATCCCGGTTCTTGTCGGCTTTGTAAGCATCCCTTGATCGCGCCGACCTCTCATTTGAGCGTTCACGAATGTCGCAAATGGGGCAACTCGAGGCGCTCCCGCCGCCGAGGCTGAAAGGCGGCTATCCGTTCAGTAACCGGGCCTCCGCCGGCCCGCACGGGAGCTACCGAATTGCGCCAACTCCTGCCATTGGGCCTCGGATTCTACATATACCGTTTGCTGCACTTGGGAGCAGGTTCTGCCCAATTCCGTCGGTCAGTGATGGACTCCGCCGAAGACACCGAAGATCTGATAGGGGTTGGAAGTTGATGCGGCGGCGAAAATGCCACCGGTAGCCGACGCGCCCGGGCCAAAGAAATAGCCGTTGCCGGCACCAACGATGTTCCCATGGGGCCCGCTGCCTGTGAGCGAGCTGATATATTGGTTGGAAGACGGAATCCCCGAAATCGGGCCCCCGAAGGTGTTACCGTCAAGGTTGCTGATCGTCATATTGCCTGACAGATTGCCGAAATTATAGCTGGCGTTGAAGTTGCCGGTGGCGACATACGAGGCGCCATTATTGTAGACCGCGCCGAAGGCTGGGCCGCTGTAGGTGCCAATACCCGTAGTCGGCAAGGCGACAGTCGGTATGCCGCCGAACACGAACGACGTCTTGCCGCCCGGTGAATCGATGCCGGCGCCGGGATTATTCCCGTAACCGAAGAATAGGCTTTGATCGGGCGCGAGAAAGCTCTGTCCAACGATCGGATTGCCCTGGCTATCGGTGGCACCGGTAGGCCCGAAATTCGCCAAACCTTGTGGCAGTGGAAGGCTGACACCGTCATGCGGGAATGGGGCGCCCTGGGCGGGGATGGTGAGCTGGCCGTTTGACAGGGTGGCGAAAGAATTGGAGAGCCCCGGTGCCACCGAGATGCTCCCGTTATTGTGGGCATCCAGCCAGATGCCGAAGGGGTAAACGACAATTCCTCCGCTCGGCCCGGCAAGGATCTGTTGCTGCGGCTGCTGGCTCTGAACCGTGTTGACCTGCTGATTGGTTTGCGTCGTCGCAAAATTTATCGGCTGCGGCTGTCCCGACGGCGGTTCGGTCTGGTTCGCGGCTTGAACGCTGACTGTGAAATTACCGGAGATCGTCGCCCCGATGCCGCTATTGGCGACGGTCGCATCACTCGGCGGATTTGAGGCGCCGGCGGTGCTGCCGGCATGGCCGCTGAGCGCAGCGAGAAATCTTCCCAATTCACCAGGCGGTCGCGGCCCTGGAGGGGAGGGCGGTGCACCAGGACCCGCGATCGTAACGCCAAACCCCGCTCGGGTGATTATTTGCGCCAATCCGTTGATACCAGTGACGGTGAGCGATTTTCCGTAAAGGAAGACGACGTCGAGATGACCGTTGGCCTCCAGGTTCATCATGAACACACCGCCGCGGATACTCAGCGTCCCGGTTGGCGTCTTCATCGTGACGGCGTTCTCGTTCTTGCTGAGTTTCCCGCCGACAAAGCGCAGCACGCCGCTGACGGCGCTCATCGCCAGCTCGCCCTTTCCGGTGTCCGGATTGTAGACGAACTCGTCGATCGTCACATCGGAGTTCGGCGCAATCGTCATTGCCAACTCGTCAAGAAACAAAATCTGCGTCTGACCGGAAGCAGCGGTAACGATGTGCTCGTGATAGACGACTTGCTGCCCGAGCATCAGCTGTCGGGTCGCAGCCCCCGGCGGTGTGCCGGTCGCATCAGGATTGACTGCAGTGTTCACGCCGACCCGTTGCTGCGCCGATACCGGGCTAGCCGTTGCCCAGGCCGCTAGGATCACGATGGCCGCGAGGATGGCGGTACCACGAGCCACATTGGTCATCGAGCGTCTCCCTAAAAGCGGATCTGCGGGCCGATGAGCACCGAATTGCTGGTGTACCCGTAAAGCGACAAGTTTGACGATACGATGTCGCGCTGCACCTGGAGTACCACGTCGACGTTGCTGGCGAGTTGGAAGGTCTGGGTCACTCCAAAGCGCCAATGGCGGTCATAGCGAGAGCTGGTCGAGAACACCGCGGGGTTGCCGCTAGTGCTGCAACATGGATCGGGAGCGTCATAGAGACTGTAGATCCGGCTGACGACGAAGGTGGTCTGCCACGGCAACCGGATAATCCCGGTTGGATCTTCATAGTGGATGTTGTAACTGGCGAGAGTGGCGTAGCTCTGATTGGCGTAGTACGCGAGCCTCGTCGCTTGATCGAGATAAGCGAATTGGAACAGCAGCACAGAATTCGCGGTGACCGGCTTGCTCACCACCAGACTTACCAACTTGTCGGCTCCGTTAAGCCCGGCTGAGCTTGGACGGTTAGGCTGATTGGTGAAGGTCTTGTGGCGGAACTCAAACGACAGCTTGGCCGTCACGTCCTGCCACAGCGCAGCCGTCCCCTCCACACCCGCGCCAAGTGTATCGAAGTACTGCTGTTGCCCTAGACCCACCTCGTTGATGATCCCATAGGGCTTGAGCGAGATGGCGTTGATGCCTGCTAGGTCCGGATCCGGAAACCGGAAACGGGGGCCGGCGGTCAATTCCCCCAAGTCGAGGCTCAGCCGCTGTACCCTGAAGTAGTGCTGGACGAAGCCGCTACCGATGACCTCGAGGGTATCGCGGTTTTGGGTTCCCAGGTCGTAGCTGTAGAGCGCCGAGCCGGTGAGAAACAGGTTCTCGTCGCGCATCTTGACGAACTGGCTCGACAGCAACAGTGGGCCGATAGGTGAATCGATGGTCGCCGATCCTGGAGCGACATTGGCGTCGGACTGGTATTGGGCGCCAAGAAGCAGGTACCCGGTAAACCGCGACGGTGCCTCCTCGCGCGCAATCTGGGCCATGTATTGATCGACCCGCGCCTTGACTTCGGGCGGCGGGTTGGTCGCGAGCGCCTTCTCGAAGTAGCTTCGCGCCATCTCAAAAGAACCCATCCGGAAATAGAGCGCGCCCAGCTCGAGATCGACGCGTGGCAGGTCAGGATTAAACAACAGCATCCGCTCGAGCGCCGACACTGCGGCCTCGTTATCGCCCAGTTGCGCCGCGGTTTCGGCATAGGCGAAGGTCACGTCGAGATTGGCCGGGTTGGCGAGCATTTGCCGAAATAGCGCCGCTTTCTTGGCCTCCAGCGTCGGCCGGTCAGCGCCGACGCTATTTTGAGCCGCGGCCGGCATCATTGCGGCGAGGATTAGCCACATGATCATTGCAGTCGCGCCGACGCCCTTCGCCGCAGAGCCGAATTTTGCGGTTATGGTCCCCAAAAACACGGCATTCCTTACCGAAATTTGACCCTGTCATCGAAGCTGTGAGCCTATATGAACTTCAGATTGAGGATCAACGTGCCGTTGATTTAGGACAGCTGGATTGATGACTGCTTGAAGGACAGTGACTTCGATGTACGCCAACTAGCTCCATTGGAGCCTCGCGCCAGCAGATCGGCTTTGGGGCACCAACCGCGGTTCTCATTGCCGGCGCTGATCGTCCGCTCTCGCACGGGTGAGGCGACCTTCGCCGGGACGCATGGCAACGGGCGCGATGCGCTGATTGCAAACCTATGCTCGTAGAGTGGGGTCGGTCTGAAAGGTGTAGAGCATCGGCAAGCCGCTGGCCGAAATCATTCCTCGGCCTCTTGAAGGGCGCGAAGTGCCAGGCTGAGCTGCCGCCGGATAGGCATTAGCCTGCGTGCCGAAACGACGCGGTCCTCGCTTGGGTCGTCGTCTGGCCGGACGCGGGCCTCGCCGAAGATCAGCCGATTAAGCAACTCTAGGCTTACGCGGATCTCATCGGTGGCTTCCCGGAGGGAAATCCGACGCTGCTCTGCGCGTATCGTACGGTAGAAATCCGTCATCTCACCCTCAAATAGGTGAAGGGCGTGGAGAGTGCTGCGGGTAGCGTGCCTGCGGCGGCGCCGCGCAGCGACACGGCGCGACCAGCCGACTACAAACGTTGGCTACGCGCAATCCAAACTATCTCCTCATCGCGGAGTCGGTGGCGTGCGCTATCGCCGGCATCCTTCTCTTACTGAATTTGTGACCTTACTGGTTGGACAAGGCCGCCGCGCGCACGGCGCTGAGTTTGCTCGGCTAGCCAGCTGAGTCATATCTTTTCAGCATGACGATCGGGCGAAGGGATAGTAGCTGGTTGCGCGGGCGGCAACAGGCTGGGCCGTCGGCAGTGCACCTCACGGAACTCGTCGGGGTACGGGTCAATCGACTGGTGCCAACGCGCCAGTTCCTCTGTTTTTCGGAATGAGCGGGGCGACTGGTGTGCCGAAATAGCTGACGCAGGCGAAAAGCGCGTTCTGGTGTTTGATCACCATCCGACGGTGACTGTGCTGAATGTCCTCAAAAACGCCGGCGTCGATATCGCTGGTGAGGTGATTGCCCAAGGGGCAGAGGGCCTGGACATGCGGCAACAGCAAATCACCGCTGAGGCAGACGACAGTAGGCAACGACATCGGCCGCCGAATGGCTGCTGAGCCTCGCTAACCTGCGATCCCGCGATTTGTTCATCAGTATCAACTGACGGCAGGCCCAAACCCGTGTCGACGCGAGTGTTGAGGGTCCGCAAAGGGGCAAATTCACCCAATACTAGGTGTCGGAATCGGAGGTCCGCTTTCTTCGGGCAGAGCGGACTTCGGTAATTTATGTGTCGCGGGTCAACGGATGATCCGTGCTGCGGCGGGTTCGGTCGGGATCAAGGAGGCAACCATGCGCGCCTCGATCCCATCTCTGGTCGGCTTTGCCAAAGCTCCATGGAACAAGGGCCGCCTCACTGGCCAGAAACGTCCCCTAAAGCCCAAGGAGGTCTGGTCGATCCGCGTACGGCTCCAGCTCGAACGGCGTAGACGCGACCTCGCGCTCTTTAATCTCGCGATCGATAGCAAGCTGAGGGGTTGCGACCTGGTGCGGCTCCGGGTGAGCGACGTGTGCGTCGGTGGCCGAGCGCAGGAGCGCGCCACAGTGATCCAGCGAAAAACCGGCAGGCCGGTCCAGTTCGAGATTACCGAACAAACCCGAGCGGCAATCCACGACTGGCTTGCCAGTATTGACCTCGGAAGCGGTCAATACCTGTTCCCGAGCCGCCTTTATGATCATCCGCACATCTCGACACGGCAATACGCTCGGATCGTCCATCGCTGGGTCGAGCGCGCCGGTCTGGATGGCGCGGCTTACGGTACACACTCGATGCGCCGCACCAAGGCAGCGCAGATCTACAAGAAGACCGGCAACTTGAGAGCAGTGCAGCTGCTGCTGGGGCATACGAAGCTCGAAAGCACCGTACGCTACCTCGGCATCGAGGTCGATGACGCGCTTGCCATCTCGGAACAGGTCGAAATCTAACTGTCAGAACTGATGCGGCCCTGTCTCTGGCAGGGCCGCAATAACATCGTCAGCGGACGTTGGTCCACCGTCGGAAAGGCGCCGTGAGCAGTCATGTTCGGCGAGGCCGCTTGGCCAAGTCCCCGCTGCTGGTCGCTACAAGTGGTCGGCCCAGCGTCCAGGCATGATGCCGCGGTAAAGCCACTGGCACTCAGGTTTAGCAGCTTCGCAGCCTTCGCTCCTGCTAGAGGCCTACTGTCGCCCGGAGCTTGCAGTTCGCCGACTGCCCGACCAATCCGCCGGACGCTGGCCGCCCTCGTTGAGGTCTTAAACGCCGCGGTAGGCGACAGGAGCGTCAGCGCAGCGAAGCGATATAGGCGAGCAAATCGGCGATCTCGGCCCGGCTTAACGACAATTGCGGCATCGAGCCGTGGGGGTGCTCCAGAAACACCCTGTGCTGGTCTGGGGTCTTGCCGTCGTGCGCGATGGCGCGAAAACTTGGCGGGCCTTGCAACGCCGGTCCGCTTGGCGAACCGGGGAGGACGTGACAGGTGGCACACCATAACTGGGCCAGTTGCGCGCCGTGTGTCGGATTGTCGGCCATGGCTGGCATTACGAGCGCACTCACCGCGAGCCAAGGCGACGCCGCCAGCACGATCTTGTTCAAGGGCCTATCTCCTTCGCTCTTGCCTCAGCCGAACCCGCTGCCGTCGATATAGCGCCGATTCCGGACGTTCGTCGGGTCGCGAGCTTTAGGCCAGCTTCGACCGGCAGCAACCATTTAACGCACCTTGTCGCGAGGCATCAAAAAATCAAATGCCGAACGTGCCAAAGCATCGAACCACCGCTCGCGAGCATCAAAATGATAGCTAGCCGGCGAAACCATAGCTCTTTGAGGGCATCGAGCCAGCGGCGGGTGATGCAGATCGCGAATACGGCCCCCAGTCCAGCGGCAATACCTTCCACCAGCGATCGGCTGCTGAGCGTCCCAAGCGAAGCATAAGTTGCGACCTTCGTAAGTTGGATGAACAGCGAGTGGACCGAACCGGTTGCGATCAGCCGTTCTTTGGTCAAGCCGTAATTCAAATAAAAGGGAAGCGAGATCAGGCTGCTGGCGCCGATAAGCCCCGAGACCAGCCCGACCGTAATTGACACGGGAATAAAGTAAGGCAGTGGCATCCGAAACGAGCGAACTCGCTCGCCCCCGCGATATCGCATCGCACTCAAGACGAGGAACACGCCAACGATCAGGGTCAGCCAATCTTGGCGCACCCAGCTCAGAAGCATACCGCCCAGCATTGCCCCTGTTACCGCCCCAGGCAGATACCAGCGCACCACGCGCCACTCGACCAGCCGCCACGAGATGGCAATGCGGGCGGGACTCGCCATGAGGCTCGCCAAAGTGACGACCGGCGCAACCTGGGTAACGCGGATCAGGTGGGTCACCGTCGCGAGCAAGATCACACTTCCAGCGCCACCGCTGAAGGTGCTGATGGTCCAACTGACGCATCCCGCAAGAAACAGTAGGCCCGGTATTTGAAGGTCCAACATCTAACCTCTACAAAGGAGCCCCACGGTGACGTTGGGGGACACGGACACGCGACCGTAAACGCGGATTACGCGGCGCAGCGCCTAGAGCCAGCGCGTCCGCGTTGCCCTGCGAATCTCTCGGCAACAGCAAGCAGACAGAGCACGGCAACCCCGCTGGCGATGGCGACGCTGACGTCATCCGCGTGAAGCGGCCCAAAATGGAACAGCTGCCGTATCGGTTCGAACGCGACGATCAGCGTGAGGACCACGGCAGCGCCGCCTGCAACCCACCACAGTGCCGCGTTTTTGCGTCGGAGCCCCATCCAAAACCCTTCGCCGCCCGCGCGGTTGAGCAGAACCAGACCGAGATTGGTCGTCACCAGCGCCGCAAAGGTCAGTGTCCGCGCATCGGCTTCCGGAAGGCCCTGGTGGAGCGCCAGCACGAACAGGCCAGCGATAAAGGCGAGGACGATCACTCCCTGAGTGAGACTCCAAGCGATGTAGCCAAAGTTGAACAGCGGCTCGTTAGAGGCCCGCGGCGCCCGCTGCATGATGTCGCCCGCGGCGCTCTCGGCCTCGAACACGATCGAGCACATCGGATCGATCACCAGTTCGAGGAAGGCGATGTGCAACGGCCAAAAGATTAGCGGCAAGCCGAAGAGAAGCGGGATTAGCGCCAGCCCGGCGATCGGCACATGGATAGCCAGGATGTAGGCCATCGCCTTGCGCAGGTTGTCGTAGATGCGCCGCCCCGAGCGGATCGCATCGACGATCGAGGCGAAGTCGTCGTCGAGCAGCACCAGCGATGATGCCTCGCGCGCGACGTCGGTGCCGCGTCCACCCATTGCGATGCCGATGTGAGCCGCCTTCAGCGACGGCGCATCGTTGACCCCATCGCCGGTCATAGCGACGATCTCGCCGTTCGCCTTCAGCGCCCCGACGATGCGCAGCTTCTGCTCAGGCATCGTGCGCGCATAGATGGTGGCGGTCCGGGCACGCTCGGCCAGCGTGGCATCGCTCATCGCGTCGAGATCAGCGCCGATGACAATGTCCGTGGCGTCCAGACCCGCTTGCTCGGCGATGGCTCGGGCGGTTTGCGGGTAGTCGCCGGTGATCATGACCACCCGGATACCGGCCGTGCGGCATTCGGCGACGGCTGCCGGCACGGTTGCGCGAAGTGGATCGGCGAGCCCCACCAAGCCTAAGAACCCGAACGGCAAGCCGCGCGGGGTTTCCGGCTTGGCGACGCCGGCTGGCAACTCCACCCCAGCGACCGCGAGGACGCGCATGCCACGGCCCGCCAGCCCGTCAACGGTTCGGGCAATCTGCTGCCGTTCTTCGGCGCTAGCGTCGCAGAGATCGGCAATGGCTTCGGGCGCACCTTTTGTAGCGGCTATGACGCGGGTGCCGTCGGCGGCCTGCCACACATTTGTCACCGCCAGCAGGTCCGGCCGCAGCCCATACTCCCATTTGAGGGATAGCCCAGCGTGTGGATCGACATTGGGGTTGGTCTCGCTCCTGAGCGCGTAGAACGCCTTCTCCATCGGGTCGAACGGCTCACGGGCGCTGGCAAGGATGCCGTGCCGGATCAGCTCCTCGAATTGACAATTCGTCGTCGCACCGCCGCCGCGCTGCCAAGCCGCGTCGCGTGTGCGCAACTCGACAATAGTCATGCGGTTCTGCGTGAGCGTGCCGGTCTTGTCGGTGCACAACACGGTGGCGGCACCGAGCGTCTCGATTGCCGACACCCGGCGGGTCAGCACCCGGGCGCGAGAGATGCGCCAGGCGCCCATGACCATGAACACAGTCAGCACCAGCGGGAACTCTTCCGGTAGCATCGACATGCCGAGCGCGATGCCGCTCAACGCCGCGTCGAGCCAGCCGCCGCGCAAGAACCCGTAAAGTGGCACTGCGAGGGCGCTCAGGCTCAGGCTCACGACAGCGAACCGGCGTACCAGCCGGCTGGTCTCGGCCTGCAGTCGCGGCGGCTCGCTCTCGATGCCGGTGATCGCAACACCGATCTTGCCGAGTTCGCTGCGTGGCCCCGTTGCGGTCACCACGGCACGGCCATGACCGCGGACCACCAGGCTTCCCGAATAGACATAAGGGAGATCATCGCCACCCGGCCGGCCGGAGACCCCCGTCTCGGCGCCGGCAATCTTGCGCACCGGCACGGGTTCGCCCGTCAGCAACAACTCGTCCGCCATTAGATCGTGAGCGGCGATAACCGTAGCATCCGCCGGAACCCGATCGCCTTCAGCCAGGATAACCAAATCGCCGCGCACCACCTCCGCGCCAGCGATGCGCGCTTCGACCCCGTCGCGGATCACCAGCGCGCGCGGGCTGGTCAGGTCGCGTAGGCTTTCGAGCACTCTCTCGGTGCGCGCCTCCTGCACCACGGCGATACCGACCGATGTGCACGCGAACAGAAACAGGATGACCGCTTCCTTGAGGTCACCGAGCAAGAGGTAGACGGCGCCAGCGCCGAGAAGCAGCGCGAACATCGGCTCGCGCAAGATTTCGGCAACGATACGCCCCAAAGTGCGGCGTTCAGGGCGGGGAAGAAGGTTTGGGCCCTCAGCGGCGAGCCGGGCTGCCGCCTCCGTCGCCGATAAGCCGCTCGACCAGAACTCTGAGCGACCTCCCTCCACGGCTAGTCGCGAGCGACGAGCACTGAGCACTTGGCGTGACGCACCACTCGTCCGGCATTGGTGCCGAGGAGGTAATCTTTCATCGCCGGGCGGTGCGATCCGACCACGATAAGGTCAACACCGGCGTCCTCGGCGATTCCGAGGATCTCCGTATAAATGCTGGGATCGTGGGAGACCACAAGCTGCGGGTGCAGGTCCGCTGCCCCTACCTCCCGCACGCGCTCGGCGAGCACAATTTCTAGAGAAGCCGCGATCATCTCATAGGCTACCGGCCCTGCCTTGGCCTCGATGATTGCCTCGATCTCGCGGATAACCGTGAGGATGGTTAGCTGCGCGCCAAATTTGCGGGCTTGCTCCACGCCCGCGACCAGCGGCGTACGCCAGGCGCCCTCGTCAATCAGGTCGACCGCAATCAGGATGCTCTTGTACATGCTCTGCTCCCAGCCCAAGACGGTTCCGGGACCGGCCCATAAAGCCGGATCAGGGGGTCACGGTGAGAGGCGTTGCCATCCCCGCTGCATAATGGCCGGGTACATTACAGAAGAGGAGGTATGTTCCCGATGGAAGCGACAGATCGAATGCGTAGGAGGCTTGCGGCTGGAGATCGCCGCTTTCGCCCAGCACTTTGACTTGATCCTCGGCCACTTTCGCCTTTGAGTAGTCGTATGGCAGGGCTGCCTGGGGATTATCCACCGGTACAACAATCACCTCATGCACCAGGCTCTGGGACCAGTTGGTCACGTCGAAGTGTACCATCCCCACCTTAACGGTCGCGTGATCGACACGCACGGCCATCATCCCCATCATTCCAGGGCCCATCATTCCCGGCCCCGTCATGCCGTAGCCGGCCCCAGGCCCCATCATCCCAGGCATCATCATGCCGCGGCCTGCCGGCCCCGTTCCCATGACCGACGACATATCGGTCAGGGCCACCTTCACAGTCGCCGTGTCTGCAGCCAGTGCCGGTGCAATCACGGTCAACGAGGTCAAGACCACAGCGACGGTCGACCTAACAAGCTGATAATTCATCGCAATAATCCTCCGGACGCCGGCTCGATCTCTTGCGCCCAACTCGATTTGCAGTCCTTGACCTAAGTCAACGATCAAGCGGTGAGGCTCCTGTCATGTCAGCGCATACCCGTTTTGGGGCAATTTAGGGCCGCTGGCCCCCCTCTCTCGGCGGACGATCGAGTTACCCCGGAAGCCGACTTCGATCCGCGCGCAACGGCCTCACCTCTTGTGGAGTCGGTATTGTCTCTCATAGCAAGAGCTAATAGCATTCGAACGGGGTCACAGCAGGCACCCCGTGAGACAGCCGTCCAAGTCTGCACCTCTCGCTAAGCGAGGAGTGCCGTATGAGTGGACGCAATTCTCCATCCAAAGCTTACAAGGTAGCCATCGTTTGGCGGGGTGACGCCGCGGTGCGCGAAGCGGCAACGCCGCAAAACAATCGCTTCTACCGTATCTTCGAAGAGCTTGAGGCCGTCGGCATTGATGCCGAACCGGCGGTCTACGACGAAGCCTTTGCGGACGATGTGCGGGAGCAGCTGCTTGGGGCCGACGGCGTACTGGTCTGGGTTGACCCGATCCATCAAGGGAAGACGCGTGAGTTGCTCGACCCGTTGCTGAGCGACGTGGTCGAACGAGGTCCGTGGGTCAGCGCGCACCCTGACGTGATCCTCAAAATGGGGGTCAAGGAAGCGCTCTACCGCACCCGGCATCTCGGCTGGGGCGCCGACACGCATCTCTATCGGACGGCAGCCGAATTCAATGCCGACTTTCCGCCGAGGCTGCGGTCGTCTGGGCCCCGTGTGCTGAAGCAGAACCGGGGTAATGGCGGCCAGGGCGTGTGGAAGGTCGAGCTGGTGGCGGGAACTACGGTCGAGGTGCTCCACGCGCAGCGCGGCAGCGTCCCAGAGGAGCTGCCATTGGGAGACTTCATGGCGCGCTGCCAGCCCTATTTTGGCTGGGGCGGGTGTATTATCGACCAACCATTCCAGCCGCGTCTGCCCGAGGGAATGATCCGTTGTTACATGGGGGTCGATAGGGTGGTGGGCTTTGGCCACCAGCTGATCAAGGCGCTGATACCGCCGCCGCCGGAAGGACCGGATTCGCCGGCCGCACAACCTGGACCGCGCGTCATGCACGGACCGGATGCCGAGCCGTTCCAGGCGCTGCGGGCCAAGATGGAAGATGAGTGGGTGCCGCAGACGATCGAGATACTGGGTATCGATCGAACGCGGCTGCCGATCATCTGGGACGCGGACTTCCTCTATGGCCCGCGCACGGCATCGGGTGAGGACACCTACGTTCTCTGCGAAATCAATGTCAGCTCCTGCTTTGCCGTCCCTGATGAGGCGCCGGTCGCTATCGCACAACTCGCCCTGAACCGCTGCCGAGAAGCAGTAGGGTGACAACGCAAGCCGAGGCGCGTCTGGCGGATCGCTGCGATTTTCGGATCGGCAGTCCGCTCCTGTCTGTTCGCGATCTCCAAACGCACCTTCTCAAGCCCGCTTCGTTCTCGCTGTCGGCCGGCGAATGCATCGCCATCCGAGGCCCCTCCGGCGGCGGCAAGACGCTGCTGCTTCGTGCCATCGCCGACCTTGATCCCAGTGAGGGGGGCGTCTACCTGGAGGGCCGCGACCGCACCACGATGTCGGGACCAGAGTGGCGCCGTCTGGTGGGCTATCTACCAGCGGAACCGGGCTAGTGGGCCGATACCGTCGGCGAACATTTCGCGGACTGGACGGCAGCTTTTGCTGTCGCCAAAGGCCTCGGGTTTCCCGATGACACAAAGGATTGGCCCATCGCGCGGTTGTCGACCGGCGAGCGGCTGCGCCTCGCGCTCGTCCGCGCGCTCATGGTGGGGCCGAGGGTGCTGCTACTCGATGAACCGACCGCGGCGCTCGATCCCGCTTCCGTGGCGGCCGTGGAGTCGCTGATCGGGGCGCGGGCAAGTGCGGGTCTCGCTGTGCTGTGGGTCACCCACGATACGGAGCAGGCAAGGCGGATCGCAGTGCGGAAGCTCGTCGTCAGCGGCGGTCAGGTGCGGGAGGAGGGAGACCAGTGTCGAGCTACATCGCGCTGAGCTACTGGCAGCTGGCGGTGACCAGCGTTTTTGTTCTGATCAACGCTGCCTTGTCGATCTTCTTTGGCTTGCGGGTTCACCGCAGTCTCCTGCTCGCCGCCATCCGTATGGTGGTGCAGCTAGCACTCGTCGGCCTGGTGTTGACGACCCTCTTTTCGGTCGTTTCACCGGTGTGGACTGGCCTCGCTGCGCTCGTGATGGTGCTGTTCGCCGGGCACGAAGCGGCACAGCGGCAGGAGCGGCGTCTTTCGGGTTGGTGGTCTTATGGGTTGGGCACGGGCTGCATGATGATGGCGTCCGTTGTGGTGACGGTCTTCGCGCTGCTGACGGCGCTGCAGCCGAACCCGTGGTACGACCCGCGCTACGCGATACCGCTGCTCGGCATGATTTTGGGCAACTGCATGACGGGAGTCGGGCTGGGTCTCAACACGCTGACGACGAGTCTTGTCAGTCGCCGTCCGGGCGTCGAAGCGCAACTCATGCTCGGTGCTTCCAGACAGGTGGCCACAGCCCCAGTAACGCGCGAAGCGCTGCGCAGCGCGCTGATGCCCATCATCAACTCCATGGCCGCGACTGGCGTCGTCTCGTTGCCGGGCATGATGACAGGGCAGATTCTTGGCGGCGTGCCTCCGGCCGAGGCGGTCAAATATCAAATCCTCGTCATGTTCCTAATCGCTGGCGGCACTGGCCTGGGCGCGGTGACGGCGGTGCTCGGCGGAGTCTACCGTCTCACCGACCCCCGCCACCGGCTTCGTCTTGACCGGCTGACCGTAGCGAAGGCTGCCTAAGACGATCGGTTGCGATGACCGCAATGGGGCAAATCGCGCGGTTGCCAGCGCCGAGACCGAGCGTCCGCTATCGCTCGGGCAAGGGGACATTCGCCGGAACAGGGGGGCTACGGCCACAACGCGCCGTAAGCAGTCGGATGGGCCTGTTGACGCGAACGTGGCCACAGTCCTCGGAGATCGGCCTACTCGCCATCGAGTATCGTGATCATTCGGCGACTTGGCTTGAAATGCGTGAAGTGCTTGGTTGCCACCTCGACCGCGGCACCCGAGTGGGGATTGCGCCCCACGTGCGCCGGGCGCTTTCTTGTCGAGAAGTTTCCGAAGCCGCGAAGTTCAACTCTATCACCTCGGGCCAATGCACCCGCAATTTCTCCAAAGATTCTTACGACGATAGCCTCCGCCTGGCGTGGGGTGAGGTGCGGCTTTCTCTCAACAAGCTTCAGAACGAGCTCAGACCGAACCATGAAGACCTCATAACACGTGTCACTGCGCTGCTCCGAGCGAGGCATCAATTCATGAACAAATCGGTTTTAACGATTGCCCACAGAAACTACCCATGGTTTCGCTGTTCCAATCGCTTAACTAGATACGGCAAGTCAAGAGAACGGCAGTGGAACAAGCGCAACCCAGGCTGAACGCCCGTTTGTGCTGCATGATGATGAGACGTTCACCGCCACGTTAGGCAACGTTCGAGATGCATCAATTCCGGCCGTTCGAGGCCACCATATTACCGGTGGGCGCCGTATGTGAACAATTCCCCGATCAGCGACAGGCGCGACCTAGTTCCGCGCGAGAGGCATGATCGAAGCGGCGACGTCCTGCCCAAACGTCATGTGTGTGGACTGCGCGAAGTCGATCGCCCGCGTGATGACGAACACGCCAATCCCGAACGCGATGCAAAACGAAGAAGGGCCTTCATTGTCCGATCCTCGCAGTCCCAGTCATCATTTATTTAGCGGCTCTTAAAGGTTATCAAATCGTAAATCACGACCTGCCGCTGGCCGCTCAGGGTCGAACAGCGGACCTTCGCCGGGACGCACCGCAGCTACCGGATAGCGCCGAGAGCGGCCATCGACGGATCCCGCCGTCCGGCTGACGAGAACTAGGCTACTCTTGTCAACTCATTCGCGACCTTCGTCGCTGGTCGTAAGGACGGCAGGTGATGCCCCGTCCGACTGCTCGATCACAACGGAGCCATCGGGTCGCTGGTTTACTAGCGCGGCTCGCGCCAGCGGCCCGTTTAGCTGCGTCAACCCGCTTCGGCCCTGCACGATAAGATCAGACCGCTTCCCGCGCTGTAGGGCCCACGCTTGGCGCTCCTACATTTGCAAGGCGAGGAATATACCGACGGCGACGCACACCGCGGATGCCGCGATGAGCAGATAGTCACGTTTGGCCATGTAGCGTTGTAGCGGGCACCAGACGCCGTGTCGCCGCGCCGCCGCATGTGCGCCGGCGCGTAACGGGACTGAGGGGCCCCTAACAGGAATAGCCCGGCGCCCTGGCAAGCCACCGCGAAGCGGCGGATTGCGGGCTCGGTACGGAACCGAGCAGAGGTTCGTACGGTTAGCGAAAAGGAGATAGCGAGCTTTTTGCACGCATTGTGGCGATTGGCTGAGGCGGATGGCCTCAAAAGGAACGGCGGATGAAGATCATCATGGTCCCAGTGCTCCTTGCAGTGTTGGGCGCATCGGCTGCTTCGGAGTTAGGGTTGCTCGACGGGCGCTTGGCCGAGGTCTTTCCGCAGGACCAGGACAAGCGAATCGCGCTCAGTCGTTGCGAAACAGCATCAGCGGCCTTCGACCGCTTCGATGCTGGGGCGCGGGACGAATGCTACCGTCGTACCAATCAGTCGCAGTTTACCGAGCCGGCGCATACGGCGGCAGCGCCTAACCAGCTAGACCTACGAGCGGCTGCGGCGCGAGGCAACGAAGCCGTCACGATCCGATAGAAAACGCACCGCGGGCGCGCCAAGCCGCTGAACGCACGTCCATACCCTCCGCTCGTACTAAGCCCGCGTCCAGGCAGCTGCTACAGCTGCATCAACGCACCGACCTTGAGCGCCTGCTGTGCCGCGGCGAGCGCTGCACGTTGAGTTCTCACCGTTCGTTGTCATGGCGAGCGCCTGCAGCTGGTCGGCGACCTGCCCCAAAGGTGCTGATCACCGATCCACGATAGATTGCCGGGAAGCTTCAAACGCATCCCTTCGCCGCCTGCTGTTGAGCGGTCAGCGTGCCGCCATGGAAAATGGGCGCCGACATGCTGCTGGTCAGCACCCAGCCATTGAGAGCGTGGAGAGGAAATTAAGGAGGTGCGTCGCTTGCTGCGCGAGCGAGGCGGAGAGCGTCCAATTTTTTGACATAGATTGGCGGCAGCGACGGCCGACAAGTGCGGCATTGACGTGGAGTTTGCGCCTCCTCGGCGACCCTTCGGAGAGCCGACGGAATCGCGGAAATGACGCCAGGTTCTTCGACTAGCTGCCTCGCATCAACGATGCGGATCCGCATCAAGGCTCACCTGCAATACCGTTCGATTTACCGGGCGAGGCTTAAGTGCCGGTTGCCCGGCGTAGATCCGTCGATGCTAACCGCTTGCGGAGGTGACCAGCGACGGCGGTCGACGAACGACGACCTCGGCCCCGTCGAACAATCCGTTGGTTAACGAACGCGAGGACCTGACGAAGCGCAAGCATATTTTCGGAATCCGCTTCTTCTTCGATGCCAAGATCTGGATGAATAACGGTTCTGAGTTTGACCGCGGCAGCAATCAACGTTGATGGCGGCGTCTTGCAAATGATCGCTGCGCGCTTCGCGACCTCGTCCCACATCGGCTCCATGAGCTTGGGTGACGCATCGATCTTCCGTTGTGATTCAGCTCGCGCGAGCCATTCCTCCAATTCGCTCTCTGCCGCTAGGAGCATTGCTTCATTGTGGGCCATTGCGTTTCTCCTATCCAATGACATACGCGCGACCGGGCAGTGACAGTCGCTTTAGCAATCATCTTCGTGAGATGCGAGGACGGCTCTTGAGATGCAGACCGGCAGCGCCACTCTGATTAAACGCCGCCTCCCAGGAGGAAAGCTCTTCTTCAGATAGCATGTAACGCTCATGCGCATCCGTCCGACTGAGCGCCCCAAGACGAATGGCGGTGACGATCGCAGCCTTTTGCCGGGCTCCCCACCGAGTGCCTCGCGGACGCGGAAGTGCCCCTTGATGTAGTTTTTCTAAGCAGGTCCTTCGCATAGCGAAAGGTTCAACGCGTAGAGTGCGATGAAGTTCCGACAATTTAAGGTTAATGCAATTCTTTCCCCCGCAAGTCGAAATCAACGAAGCAGCGTCCAGGCGCCGCAAAAGACACAACGGCGGCGACGCGCAGTAGGCAGGCTGGGGCGTATTGCTGACGAACCAAGTGACCGCTCCGGTGCCGTTTCGCCGCTCGCGGGTCTCTCGGTGAAGGGCAGCTTGCCACCCAACCCGGGCATTTAGGTCGGGACTCGGCAACGGCCGGAAATGGGATGGACCGGCTGCTTCCCGCCAGCTGAGCTAGCCTCTGAGGGCTAGTACGGTGAACAGGAGAAGCAGCGATGAAGCTCAAGATGGAATCCAATACAGCGACCGTGACGGTCATTGGCGTCGACATCGGCAAAGAGGTCTTTCACCTCGTCGGATTGGGCGTCGATGGCAAGATTGCGTTCCGCAGGAAGATCAGGCGATTGGCTCTCAAAGACGCATTTGAGCGACTACCGCCCTGTATCGTCGGGATGGAAGCCTGTTTGAGTGCACACTTTGTCAGCAGGGTGCTGCGCGGGTTAGGGCACGAGCCGCGGATCATCCCAGCGATCTACACCAAGCCCTTCGTGAAGGGGCAGAAGAACGACTACAACGACGCAGAGGCCATCGCAGAAGCCGCGCTGCGGCCGAACCTGCGTGTGGTGCAGGAGAAGAGCCAGGACCAGCTCGATCTGCAGGCGTGTCACCGGGTTCGCTCGCGATTGGTCTCCCGTCGGACCGCGACGATCAACCAGATCCGAGCCTTTCTGATCGAACAAGGTATCGCCGTCAGGGCCGATGCTCGTGCCCTGCGCAAATCGCTCTTTGCCATCCTAGAGAACCGAAAGGACGAGATATCGCCGCGCATGACACATTTGATATTCGGTCTTTACGAAGACTGGTGTCACTTGGACGAACGCATCGAGGCGGTCACGGCGGAGATCGAAGAGCTGAGCCATGTCGAGCTCAAGTGCCAGCGTCTGATGAGCGTGCCCGGCATCGGGCCGCTGATCTCAACCGCCTTGGTTGCTGCGATCGGCAACGGAGAAGCGTTTGAGCGCGGGCGCGACTTTGGCGCCTGGCTCGGCCTGGTGCCCCGCCAATACAGCACTGGTGGGCGCTCGATCCTCGGCCGTATCTCCAAGCGGGGCAGCAGATACCTGCGCACGTTGTTGATCCAGGCGGCCAACGTCCTTCTGATGCGACCGCACAACTGGTCGCGCTTTAGCTTCGGTGCGTGGCTCAAAGCCGCATCCGAGCGATTGCACCGGAACAAGCTCGCCGTCGCACTGGCCAACAAGCTCGCCCGCATTGCCTGGAGCGTACTGCGCCACGACAAAGCCTTCGACACCCACCTCGAGGCCGCGGCCATCTAGCCGCTCGTCTCGACCCAGTTCGCGATTGAGGACCTGCATGGAACGGATCGATAGACGCACCCTGAACCTGATGCCCTAATTGGTTGCTCGTCAGCCTGTCCGGAAATGAGGTCAACGGTGCGTGCGTACTCCCATCAAGGCCACGGCCCGCGAGCCGATCAACAGGCCGAATACAAATCAGCGACTTCCGACAGCAACGCCTCACTTGCGAAGGGCAGCCGGTCCATACAATTGGGGCATCATCGGCCGGCCGCGAGATCAGCGACCAAGGACCGTTTAGGGTTCGCAAATGGGACATTCGAGGCGAGGCGCGTCGGCGGCTGCGATGCGCCGAAAGCGGACCATTCCAGGGCGCCCACGCCACATGAGAAGGTCAATGCGGCTCTGCGCAGAGCCCGCGCTCCGGTGGAGGACTTTCCGCCTATTGCTGGCTTAGACTCCACGTCCATTGGGAAGTACAGGTGTATCCCCCTGGGTTTTGGGGCGGCTTCTGCATGCAATTGGTTGAAAGCCACTGACCGACCGGGTTCGAGGTCGAGAGCGACATCGAGGGATTTGGCGGCGTGATTGTCTGCAATTGCGTCTCCGAAACCCCAGACAGGGAAGTGGAGCTCATCCCTGTGGCGTTGGTCTGTGTGAGCTGAAACGCCGGCGGGGGTTTTGTGAACGCTGTATTCGTTTCAACAAACTTCCCACCGGTGCCAATGGTCACGCATGCGGCTTGGCCAAGCGGTACGCATTGCCCTGCAACATCGGCGCTCAGCGTCCAACGTAGGCTGCCCCCTCCTGGGACCAAATACGTACCGCTACCGGAAGCGGTCCACTCGGCCAGAATGTCGGAACTGCCAAGCTGGCTGCCACCAAGATAAAAAGTATCTGTCTCGGTGTAGTACGGCACACCGCTTTTAGAGAACTTGTTCGTGAGAGAGACGGTACCAACCCAGCCTTTGGCGCAAAGATTACAGTGCATCGCACAGTCAGTTGAGGTCTTAAGCTCGGAGGCCAGATCAGTCTGGATCTTGTTAAACGCTGCAAGCAGCGCCAGTTCGGTTTTTGCCGCCAATTGGGAGATCGCCTCGGCCTGTTGGCGCCCCGGGATAGGAAACACGCAAACTTGTGAGATATTGGGGCGGGCGAGGTCGTAAGTTTGGCTGAGGTAAGTCCCATACCGCTGCAGCAGTCCGGCGACGCGCGCTTGTAGCATCGCAGAGCTGAGGAGAGTGGACGGATCATGCTCCTGCCATTGTGATTGGCAAACCGGTCCGATCGACGCGGCGGCCGGCCATGTTAAATTTGTGTCATGCACCTTGGCGGAAAGGTGGACTAGAAGAGGTCCCGCCGTTGCACAAGTGGAGAGCCAGCCAGACCTCAAAGTGACCTGAAATGGCGGCGGCCGAGCGCCGATTGCGACCTCTTGCCAATATTGGTGGAACGGTACGCCCTCAAAAAGGAGGTCGATATCAGCCCACTGGCAGTAGCCGTCATGAGTGACGCCATTCGTCGTCAGTGAGATGGAGTTGTCGTATTCAGCACAGGTGGCGCTCGGGTTGACCGTCGTAGTCGCCGGTGAGATCAAAGGAGGTGTCGTCACAAAGGGAGGCGCAGACCAAGCCTGACCCGGAAAGAGAAAGAGACCGGCGAGACCGGTGACGCCCAAAGCAAGAATCCACACCGCAACGCTTCTTGCTGCTACGAGAATTTGCATCGATCGGCCCTCGGAAATCGTTCAGCAGATGGAACGCTGTGAAGCGGGCCCGTAAGGACCAAAGACGGAGCACCCCCGCATCACGCAGGCGAAGTTCGAGTTTTGTGACAGTCGGGTCACAAATCCCTGCGTGCCGAAACCGCCGCATTGGCCCCTGCAACAGTTTCGCAAAGCAGAAGCGGAGCGGATGCAATGGCCAATTAGAGACGACCGGCGTTTGTTCACGGGCCGAGCTGGTCCACCGCGAAAGAGAGCCCCCAGCCGCCGACGGCGCCCCCGGGGTTGTCGGTGTTCTGGCAGACTTGCAGCTTTCCGCCGACGGGAACCGTGATGTTGACGTTCTTGCCACCCTGGAACAACTGACTGCCCATCGTATTTGTTTGTACTCGTACGACCAGCGAATACTCGCGCATTCCCGGAAAGGGAAAGGGTGCCGCGGCGACCGAACCGGGACGTCCGTCCGGGTCGTAGATACAGCCATTGAAGGAGCAGCTGAAATTGAAGACGGGAGAGGGGTCTCCCATCACGTGAAGCAGCGAATGCGAAGCGAGCCGGGCCACATTCGGCACGTGGTTGCAGTCGAGTATCGGATCCATTGCTACGGGGTCCGTCGGGCGGCGATTCCAGCCCAACGTAACCGGCGCTGTGGGATCGATCTTGAAGCGCGTCCGGGCGTAACCGCCGCAACTCGCCACCGGCGTGACGGTCACCGTCTTGCCGCCGCCCCAGCCGTCATATTGATGGGTTGCGTGGAAGGGGCTCTGAAAGTCGTGGCCGGTAACGTGCTGCTGCGGTGTGTCGTCTCCCCAATCGATCGCAAATTCGCCGCATTGCCCTTGTCCGGTAATGGTAAAATTCAAACTATCGCCGGTTTTGGGGCTAAACGGCGGCGGCGGGGGATCCATAGTCACGCCCCTAACCGCGCCAACGCAGCCAGAGGTAAAAATTAAAATTGCAATACAATAAATTTTACGCATTTTATTGCCTTGACTGTAGATTACTGGCTATTTCGATGTTCGCGCAAAATATGACAACGTCAAGATAAGATTATATAATTTGTATATTTCATACCGATATCTGATCACTCCCTACGAAAGCAACCTGCGCTGCGCAGTCGCTCTTTGCGTCGGCGACCACCTCGGATGTCGGGGCCCTGAACCGCCTGTCGTGGTCTGGCCAGCTGGCGAATTCGCGATAATAGAGCCCCCGCAAAGATGTCTCCCGCAAGCCGCGAACTGATTAAGGGGAGATTATCCAACAAAATCAGCATGGGCATCGCTCTGTGTGCCGCCCACTCGCCGCCTTTGAGGTTCGATGCGACAAACATGGGGCGTGTTCCGCCCTTCCAATCAGGCCGCGACTGAAAGATCCGCGATTGACATCAGAAGTTCTTGGCGTCGGGTTTCGATCTCAAAAAGTTCTACCCGGAGCCGCCTCGTTTCGTGTTGATCGCCGTAGCTCACATACTCGACGGGTAATGCCCCAAACCGGCCGTCGTCCGCTCTGGCATGATAGCGGCAGTGTTGCGCGCCGCGTTGTTGCAATGAACAGTAACGCACGAGGATATCAACGATCGTAGCTGAGCCTTTCGATCAGGTGCGGTTGATAGATGTCGCCGTGCGGGGGTAACTCCGCGCGATACAAAGGGGGCTCATATGCGGCCTGATGCCTGCCTGCGGGTCAGTTTTCTGGCCCGAATGCCGGGACCGCCGGCGCTTGCCGCTCTTTTCTCGGCAGGGCGAGGACGAGAAGGTGCAGCAGCGGCGCAGCCATTCGAGCTGTCCGGCGAGGCTTTCGTGGCGCCGGAAAGCGCGCACGTCCACCTCCACAGCGATAATTGTCATTGGTCGATTCTCAGTTCACACGATCAGGTCCATTTCATTGATCACGCACACGGTTTGATTGCGGCGTCCGCACGCGATCTCCTCCATGCTTGGCCGCCGCCGAGGACGAACCGGCTGACGTGGGGGTCGGCAGCGGTCGGCGATTCGGATCGGTTTGGGGATCTACAGGTACGACAAGGCTCACTCGATTACGGCGCCGGAGAACTGCCGATCGAGGTCGGCTTCGCCTCGAATGAGCTGCTCGGCGCGGGCGACCGCCTTGCTTTCGTGCAAGCGCTCTGGCCAAACAACGTCTTTGGGCCGCTTGCTAAGGAGCTATCTGAGGTCGACGGCCTGCCCACGCAGGTCCGTATTTACAAGCCGATGGCGGGGCACGAGCTGCTGGCCGAATGGTACCTTCTTGATATAGCCGAGGTAGCCCTGCCGTCGGGCGTTTTCGAGGCTCCTCTGCAATACCAGGCACCCTCCGGTGAGCGGACGCGAGTGCGCCATGCGATGACGCCTCGCAACGGCGGCGGCCGGTTCGACAATCGGCCCGAAGGTGTTCATCTCCCCTCCGGCCCACCGATCGACGCCGGGATCGCCTTCGCCCCAAGTTTTTACGGCAAAGGTGTCGCCATCGCGAGCAGCGTCGCCCAGGTTCTTACGCCACTCGTAGACCAGCCGATGCAATTCAAGATTGACTGGGCCGCCGAACTGCTCGCCAGGTTCAAAAGAGTCGGGCTTATCGACGTCGACGGCCTTATGACGCTGGCCGTTGCGGCGGTTGACGTTCAGTTGCGTGAAAAGGTCGCCGCCGCGCAGGGTGCGAACGATCTGTCGGACCTGTTGCCGCTGCTCACCCCGGTTCAGCGGGCTGAACTCCTCGGACAGCTGGTGGAAGCTACTGGAAACGCGCGGTGGAACGGCTTTGCCGACCTCGACCAGCGCCAGACCATCGATACCGCTTACCTAAATCAAGTGCTGCTAAAACCGTACGATGTCACGATTGTGGATTCCAGTCGGCCGCAGAACTTGATCGACGCCCTGGCCGACAATGGCATCCGCGACGTCACAGTTGCCTTCGATCAGGACGAAAATGGGGTCGTCGTCAAAATCGGGGGTATGCTTGGTATCCTCGATCTGACGCTGAGCAAGCTCAGGCTCGAACTGCAGCTACAGGATCCGGCAGTGACCGGCGGCGACATCGGCAATCTTGGGGTGGGCTTGTCGCTCCGCAGTCACTTCCTGCAGCTTCAGTTCGAATTCGAGACACAGTTGGGTATTGATTCGTTGGTGGCCATCGCTGCTGCGCTGGTGACATTTGGCCTTGCGGGGGCAGCCTTGTTAAACGCGGGTGTCGGCGATGTATCAGTTGGGGATGCCATGTTTTCTGGTACGCTGACGCCGTTGCCGGGCAATCGCACGCTAACCCAGGCGTTCCAGCTCAACCCGGTTCCTGGCCATGTAGATGTCAACGCCTTCGCGATCGGCCTGAACCCGTTGCAGGATATCATCTTCCTCGTTACGGCCGCGGCGATCTCGTTATTCGACATCTTTGCCGACGATATACGTAGCCAAGTGGCGGCACGAGTTAATAAGAGCCTTGCCGATGCTCGAGCTCTGGAGTTTCCGTTCACCTTTACCGCCGGCGGCCCCAGTCCGGCCGACAATCCACACTGCGATCCGGCTACCGTCGTGCTGGCGAACCCGGTCCTAGTGGAAGCGATCATCACCTCGGCCGCCTCGATCTACCATCGCGGCGTTTACGGACATGGTCTGGCGGAAAGTATCGACTCGAAGCCGTTTGATCCGGATCTGCCGCTCGACGGCGCCTATGTTTTTCACCGCCAGGTCTTGGCGAGCTGCATCGAACGGCGGCTAGCTGCAGCGAGCATCGCCATTAATCCCGGGCTCGCCGCGCCGGAGGGTGCACCCTTCATCGATGCTTTCCCGCCTGACGTCCGGACCGCAGAAGTATTCAACCAGGCGCTCGTCGAGCGGCTGTTCGCCCTTGGGTTTATGACCAGCACCGAACGAGAGGAATGGATCGGCCTCCTACATTTGCTTCAGAATGCCGGCGTGATCGGCCAGGATGTATCGCTCCAGGTGAACACCCCTCCGAATGTCACCGCATCGGGTATCCCGCGCGCCGCGCTGGACGTCAGCGCTGAAGTAGAATGGTCGGATGGCTGGGATGGAGTGCCGGTCGATGATAACGGCTTACCTGGCGCGTTCGCTGCGGCTAGACTCGCCATAAAGGTCAGGCATACCGTCGACTTGGTTTATCGTGTGGCGCAAGGAGGCACGGAGCTTCTCAGCTTCTTTAGGCATCTGATTGCCTCCGCAGCTGCAAATTCTCAGAATTTTCGGCCAACACTGCCGAGCCGACTGGCGGCGGCACCCGTCTTCGATGCAACCCTCAACCGCAGAGGCAGTCTGCGAGTTGGGCTATGGAAGCAAGACGAAGATCCCATTCCCGGGCTACCCGCGAGTTTCGAGTTTTCGGTTTCAGAATTCGATGCGCTGCCGGACGGGGACGTGGTGCGGCTGACCGATATTCCTGCATTGACGAGTGACGACCGCGTTCGGCAACTGCTGGCGACGGTTGCCGCAGTCATAGACACGTCTGGAGATGACGAGGGTGTTCTCGACCAGCGGCTCGGGCGCCCGCTGTCGATGAAGGGTCGGTATTTGAGCTTTCTTTCGCTGCGGGATGAGCAGGTCGGAGCGCACTGGTTCGTGACGAATCCGGCAGGCGACAAAGAGGCGTTGCGAACGCGAGGCGATCGTCTTTATCTAGATTTCTGGATCGATCCGCTGATTATCAGAAATCTGACACTGTAAAGCGAAGGCGATCGTCCAGTGGCCTTCCCGTGCGAACCTCCCACTCTATGTGGAGAAGGCGGTCTGAATATCGCTAGGCTCGGCGTCGATGGTTCGCGGTTTCTACCGGTCAAGAACCTTTACGGCCATCCATCCAGCCACGTCGTATGGGCAGCGCATGTTCTTGTCGCAGCTGATATCGAACCGAGAATCGTACTTGCGGGCCAAGCGATCCTCGCACACGTACATCTTCCCGTTGATCTCGATGATAGTGCCGAACTTGATCGAGCGCGGACATGCAATTACGTCGGTTCGGCCGCAAATATTTGCGCCCGAGGCGGCGACGCATGGCGTGTTGTCCGTTTGAGCCGGGACGGTGTTGTAGCCAGTGACGTGAGCGTAGAGCACGTGATATTCGCCCGTATGACGGAACCACAGCGCAACGTGGAAGCCAAGCCAGAACATCGGGCAGACGGTAACTATGAAGATGAGAGCAAGAGCTGCGCGCCTGCCCCAGTCCTTCCGCGTCCGAGCTCTCCGACGTTTCGAACGCAAGAAAGTCACCCCCTTCTGAGCCAAGGGCAGGAGCTGAACCTGCCTCGGTTATGCCCACCGAAGATACCATGGTGCCGCCGGCTCGTCCCTTCACCGAACTGGCGATGGCGGCTAAAGAGCCTGAAGCAGCCATTTTGCTGAACTCAGCGTAGCCCCGACATTCGCGCGGCCACCCTGGGAGACGGTCGGTGGTCCGTCATCTTCTATCTTCTATCTTCATTGACTACGCCACTACGCCTTCCCCGGACGTCGCACAAACCGCCCCCTATAGGTGTGCAATTCGTCGAGAACGATGAAGTCGAGATTTTGCGTGCAGACTGAGTACTCAATGTCGGCTATGCGCCGCAAAGCGGCCCTATAGCGAGCGCAACCTCGCCGTCCGCTATGCGCCGGGAACGGTCATTAGCCGAGCGCGGCCAGTCCGACTGCACACGACCCATTCCCGACCTTCGCCGCTTGGAAGGGCGACAGCCCGTGCCCCATTGCCACCATCCCGCCCCGGGGCAGCCGGTTCTTAGTTGCCGTGAAGGACACACCATCTCTCTTGCGTCGCCGGCTCAGGCTCGATGCTCGACACCGCTGACGTAGGTGGCGTGGCTCTCTGGACCTGACAAATCAAATGGCTGATAGAGATCAGAATTGGGCTGGCCCCGTTCGCAATCGGGCTCAGCCCGAATACGTGTGCAACCGGAGATTACGGAAAAGGAACCACGACTGTGTCCATCGCCGATCGCATGGCGGGAAGCGATGCCGCCAGCAGCAATGCCAAGCCGGAAAGGGTCACAAACAAGAGCACCGAGCGCGTAACGAGTGCTGAAGAAAAGAAATGGAAGCAGGCGACGCCGCCTCCAATGCCAATCAGCAATGGCAATAGAACTGTCGTGTAGTCGTTCAGCAGCGAACCACCGAGCGAGCCTCCCACCGTCAGTGAGACGAATGAGGCCAGCTGCATCAGCAGAATGAACGGCTGCATGATGGCGCGTTGCTTTTCCTTTCCTAGGCCGTGCCACGCACACCAGAGCGCCGGTATGACTGCCGATGCACCCACCAATCCCGCGGTCAATCCTCCGGTCAAGCCGACCAGAAGCTCGTCGGCCCATCCCGCAGGCCTCGGCTCCCGAACAGTCGGCTGAAAGAGACCCCACACACCACCGACCACGATCAGAGCGCCAAGGCTGAAATGCACCATTGTGGGGCTCAGTCGGGTCAAGAGGGCACTCCCGAGCGGAACGCCAAGCAAGCCAGCAAGGATCAGCGGGATGCGAAACTCGAAGACTACCGCGCGGCGCAGCAGCGCCATGCTGAAGAGCTGGCCGGTAATAGAACACAAGGCGGTGAGGGCCACCGCCTCGACCGGTACGTAGACCATCAGAAACACGGGGCCAGCGATCAGAGGAAGGGCTACACCAGTCGCGCCGGAGACTGCGCCAGCGAAAAGAACGCCAACGATCGTAATCAGCGAGTATAAGGTCAATTTCGCAGTCCGATCGCCGTGCCGTGAGCGGAGCGCAACTGCATTTGGTGCCCCTAATGTACTTTTCCGTGTCGAACATCGGCTGCCGACGATTGTGCGCTAGAGTAGATTAGTCAATCGGCAGATGCCACTTTCTGATGGCCCGCAACGGATTTCCGCTTTCCACCCCGTGCGGCCCTCCCTAGTCGAATGCGCGAAGGTCTCAAAAGGGGCATGACCGGACGGCTAAGACCGCAACAACCAATGGCCGTTCAATGTTAGAAAGCGGACGCTAAAGCCCCTTAGCATGGCGGCAAGGCGATCTAACGTACCATCCTCGTCAACTCCGCCACCGGCAGCCGCCAGAGGGTATTTCGACTATCCTGTCGGACGTCGGCCTGGTCGCTGACGACGCGCTGCACGATCCCGGTATGGCGCGACCAGCGCACGCGGTCACCGGGCCTAAGGGTCGGCGCCGCCAGCGCCGCGATCGGCGTTGCCGGGCGCGAACGCTTTTGGCTCGCCTTCCGCTGCTCGCCACCCGGGAGTTGCGCACGGCCCTTCACCAACAAACTCCTGTCCGCGTCGTCGCCGCCAGCCACATCGTGCAGGGGATGCCCATCAGCGTCTCGTTCCTACACCAACGGCGAGTTCATGCAATTTACTCGGATCGGACACGTCGACCTACCCCAAATCCCGCGTAGCCGATTAGGCCGCCTTCCCGAAGGTTTCCACCGCGCTGGTCACACGAGCAGTAAGCGGCGCTAGAGTCTGCTCGGTGAGCTTGATCGATGCGCCGACCAACTTGTTCGAGTCGGCCAATGCCCTCCCCGCCACGCTTGTAGCGAACTTGCTCTGCACATCCATCGCTTCCGCCACCGACTTTGCTGAGCTGATCGCCTTAAAGGTGGCGACCAACTCGTCAAAGGAGGCCTTTGCCGTTTCGGCAAATTGCTTCATCAGCTCCTGCACCCCGGCGGTCCAGATCTGGCCGGATTTGACGAACGCTTCCATATTGGCCTGGCCGAGCGCGACAAAGTCTTCGGTACTTTTGATCATGGTATTCATTCCTCGTAGGGGCTTGGTTGTCGTCGTCCCGGTAGGGGCGACGGGTTTGACCACCTCCTCGGCCACGGCCGCGACGGTGTCCACAGTCGTCTTGACGGCTTCGCTCACGGCGCTGGTCGGGCTGACGATGGGATCCACTGCGATCGCGACAAGCGTTTCCGTCGCTTCTGTCGGCACCGCTTTGGTCTCAGAGGACCCGGGAGGTTGCGCTCTTGCCGTGCGCTTCTGGCTGTTCGTCACGTCGGAAATCCTCTTTTCAGAACCGCGCTGCAGCGCACAAGACGAAACTAGGATGCAAGCCCTGAACCATCAATCCCAAAGTTGTGCACTGCAGCATTGCGCTCCGACGACGCCAAACGAACCGTTGCGGCGTCGCTGACCTTGAAGAGTTTCTGACGCAGGCCGGCCGAGAGCATTCGGCGCCTACCGACCTTAATCGGCGAGGACCGCCGGTTGTGACGTCGAACCTTTCGTTTTCCCAGACGAACAGGAACAACCTTCTGGGAGGGTCGGGGCAGGTCCGTGACGGGGCATGATGAGTAGTCCGCGGCGCCGAGCCGGAGCGTCTGCTCTTTGATCAGAAAGCAGACCGCCGCCGAGACGCCCGGCAATGGGCGAGTTGCGCCGATCGCGCCATTCGTGGACCACTTCAACCAACTCGTTCTCGTTCTATCGGGTCGGCGCCTTCGCCAGCACATCCCCACTGGGCCTTAGACGGCCCTAAGCCCGGCGAAACCGGTAACTTCTGCTTAATCAGGTTGGCCGATCATCGGCCTGTCCCCGCATTCCGGATTGTTGACGAGCTGTGATCGACTTAGCCAGCACGGCGAATGAGCCGATCTTCATCAGTGACCCGCGCGATCCCTATCTCCGCGCCCTATACGACTATTGGAACACAGTGCGTGGCGACCGCCCAATGCCGAAGCGTGCGGACATTGATCCAACGGCGATCCCTAAGCTGCTGCCCTACCTCATGATGTACAATGTTCTGCCAGACGGTGGGGGTTATAATATTCGCCTCGTTGGCGAGGAGGTTGTGGACTTTGTCGGGCGTAACGCTACCGGACAACCAGCCGGCTCTGCCCTGCCACCCCACGCGGCTGAGATATTGAACCAAATCCTCAATGAGGTGGCGGCGAAACAGGTGCCGAAGTTTCGCGCTGGCAAGGCCCACTGGCAGCCGGACAAAAATTACCGTGAGTTCGAGGCGTGCTTTCTGCCGCTCGCGAGCAACGGTGAAACCGTGGACATCATTCTCTGCGGGATCAGGTTCTCAGGCTTGCGAACGTCTGAGGCTTGACGCCGAAAAGCCGGGGTTCCTTTGCTCTGGGGTGAGGGCCAAAATCACTCGGATTCACGGGCGCGAGAGGGACCAGCCGGACGGGGCCGGTGCATCGCTATCTCTTCCCTGAGACCGTGAATCATGCGGATGAGTGCAGACCGGTCAGGGTGGGCCGGGGGAAGGTCCCTCAGCTTGCCGGCGAGGTCCGCGAGAACGCGCCTTTTAGATCGCGTTCGGAACTTCATCTAAAACCCTGTCACTACCACGGGCCTAGCAGAAGGCGCGGCCTTACCGAGGGGTTAAGGCGGGGCGGCGTTAAGCATCTTGGGGAGTCAAGGTCTGAAAAGGGGCAACACCGGAAGCCCACGACGGCGATGCCGAATGGGCGTTAAGTGATCGCAAACCGGTCATCCGAGGCGAGGGTTGCCGCGTCCGCATAGCGCCGTAAGCGGTCATAGAGCCGGTGGACAATCTTCAACAGCCATTACGAGCCGGGCCGTAGGGCGGATTCAGACCGCGCCACTTCAGTCGGAATACTGGCACCGGTTCGGCAAACCCCTTTAGCCGGCGCTCGCCCAGTCCGACGAAGAACGCCTTGTCCACCTCGCACAGTTCACGGACCAGCCCCGACACGACGATACCGTCGACCTCTGCCTCGGCGCAGAGCCGGCAGGCGAGGTGCACGGTCGCTCCGAACAGATCGTTGTGATCGGCCAGGGGCTCTCCAGCGTGGATGCCGATCCGCACGCTAAGGCTCTCTGCTGCGTTGAGGTTGTAGAGCCAGAAATGCCACTGGATGTCGGCAGCGGCGCGCACCGCGCTGGCGATGTTGTCAAAGACGGCCATAATGCCGTCGCCGGTGTGCTTGACCTCTCGTCCCTGGTTCGTCGCCAGACCGCGCCGGACGAGCGCGTCATGCACGCGGACCAATTCGAGGGCAGCCGCGTCTCCCAGCCGGGTCGTCAGCTCGGTCGATCCGACGATGTCGGTGAACATCACGGCGCGCAGACCTGAATCGACCTCCGGATTTACCTCGCTGGCGGCGGTATGAGGATGGCTGATGCGGCCGAGGAAGGCTTCGACGGCCGCAAGATCGACAGCGATGATGTCCGACGGAATCTCGCCGTGAGCCTCGCGATGGACCTGCTCGGCGGTCGCCGCGTCCGGCGCCTCTACCAGGCAAAACCCGGTACCGCGGTTCTGATCGAACCAGTACGTCATGTACTTAACGCCGTACTTGTCCTGAACCTCGAGATCCTTGCGATGCGCCGAGGCGATCGCTTCGGCAGTCATGTCGCGCATATCGTGCCGGTCCATGAATATCGGCATGGCTGACCCCTCCGCTGAATTTCTGCGCTATCGACAACTCGGCTCCGGATCGCGAGCCCGGCGGGAGCGGCGGTAAGCCGTCCCGCCCAGGCCGCGCGATGCGGTTACTCGACAACTAGGGTCGGCTGCAGGGCGATGCGCTGAGAGACGTTGTAAAAATTCGGCGAAGTTGCCATCACCGCCTGATGGACCTCAGCAAATTGTTCCTTGCTGCCGCTGCCCTTGATGCGGACGACGTAGCGCAGGGTTTCGTACCCGGGCGGTATCGTCGGATCGAGGCCCAAGAAGCCTCGAAGGTCAATGTCACCCTCGGTCTCGATCTCCAGCTTCTCGATTGCGATCCCGCGCACCGCGCACTGCGCGACGTACCCGACCGTCATGCAGGCGTTGAGCGCCGCGAGCAGATGCTCCTGCGGATTGGCGAAGGCATTGCCGCCGCCCAGCTCGCGGGGCTCGTCGATGTCGATCGAGAAGCGTCGTGGCACCTTGTGCCCGCCAATTCCAAACCCTTCGACATGAGAGCGGCTGCGAGTCTGTCCCTGCCAGGTCGTGGTGACGCGCCAGTTCGTCATGGCACTCGCGGGTTCGCGTTTGACGCCGCCGATTAGAGCGAACAGGTCGTCAAGGTTGAGACCGTTTACGAGGCCCTTCGATGAGGAGGTCACAACCTCTGCTTCATGAGTTGCGTGCATAGTGACAATCCTTTCTGGTTGGGTGTGTAAGTGTGTTTCAGGCGGCATTGAGCATCGCCGGTGGCGCCAGCGCGGAGAGTGCGGCTCCGATCCGTCCGAGCTGCGCCTCGGTTGTCATGCTGGCGAGCGTGGCGGCGAAATGCGGATGCCGAGCGCCGGACAGGATGAATTGCAGCCGATAAGCGGCGAGCATCGTCTGCTTTACGGCTGCAGCCGCGCCGGCATCGAGGGGCCGGCCGCAGGTCGCGATGAAATAGCGGCCGTCCGCCTCGGCTTGACCTATCACGATCGAGTTCGACCGCACCGACGAGCTCGATGAGCTCGTCGACCGCTGCGTCACGTGCCTCAGGCGTTGTCGCGGCGTCCACCCGGCGCCATTCGAGTTCGTCCATGATGGCGTGCTGGCACTCCTCCTTCCAATGGAAGCGGAAGACGTCGCGCGCCAGCTCCGATAGCTCAGCGTCCTCGCGGATGCTTTCGCGGAAGTGGGCCTGGGTGAACAGCTCGATGTGCAGGGTCAACGCCAAGACCGCCCAGCTGCTTTTGTCCAGGACGACGCGGGCGACGTCGTTGGGATCCCACGAGAAGCTGTAGCCGGCCGGCATCGCTTCGGCGATCAGTCCCTCGAACTCGACGGAATAGAGCCTGATGCTTCAGCTCCTCGTCGCTGAACCGGATCAGCGCTTCGAGTGCGATCTGGTCGCCAAACCAATGATCGCGGCTCAGCTCCAGGACCTTGGCATTAATAAAGCGCTCGACTAGGCCGAACATATTGGCGTAGGTGCGACCCTGGACCTGGCTGAAATAGCGCTTCTCCTCTGGGGTGAGGAAAGGAAGCGCGCTCGCCAGGGTGAGGCCGTCCGGAAGATACTTGTCCGCCAGATCGAACCGCCTGCCGCGGATCACATCGGTCTCCACGTCCCACCGAACCCGCTTGGAGGTGGCAATGCAGCGAGCAAACCGCTGCGTTGGGGTTCCTTCCATGGTTCAAACTCCTGCTACACGATGACCTCGACTGGCCATCGAGCGCAGGATCGGCGCCGAGTGTTTGCATCAGCGTGTGAGCCAGCGTGGAAAGTAGCGGAGCAAGCGTGGTAGGCTGACACCCGGACCAGAGTTACCTCCGCACGTTGCCGGCGGGCTGCAAGGAAGATCGCCGTGCTCAAAATCAAGGTTCTTGGCAGCCTTGAAGTCGTCCGTGATGGCGCGCTCGCGACGCTACCACCGTCTCGAAAGACGAGAGCGTTGCTTGCCTACCTGACGCTCGCGGCAGGGCGCCACCGCCGCGAGCAGCTGTGCGAGATGTTTTGGGAAGTCCCGGACGACCCGCGCGGTTCGCTGCGCTGGAGCCTCAGCAAAATTCGACCGATCGTCGATGAGGATGCGGCCCCACGCCTATTGGCAGACCGCCAGAGCGTCGAGTTGCGCGCCGAGGCAGCCAATGTCGATTTGCTTGCGGCGCAATCCTGTGCCGACCTCGCCGACGCCGCCACTGATTGCCTGATGGCGGTCGCCAAATCGTTCCGCGGTCCGTTGCTAAGCGATCTCGACTTGCCGGAGGCCGGCGGGTTCCACACTTGGCTGCTCGGGATGCGCGAGGATGCAAGGAAGCTCCAAGCAAGAATTCTCCGCTCGTTAACCGAGCGGTTCTCGGCAGCGCCGGAAGAGGCGCTGCCCTATGCGCGCGAGCTGGTGAGCATCGACCCGTTTGACGAAGACGGCTGGGCGCTACTGATCGCCACCTTGGCCGCGGCCGGTCGTAGCGGCGAACTGAGACCGCAATTCGAGGCGGGTTTGCGGACCCTGCGCGACGTTGGAGGCGGGTTTGGGTCTCTGCTGCGCGCCTGGCGCGCTGCACAGGTCGTGGGCGGCCGCTCGGTTGCCTCCGCGCCGACGCCCGCTGGCCCCAGGGTGGCGCAACGCGCGTCGATCGTGGTGCTCCCGTTCGCCAATTTGAGCGACGATCCGGCTCAGCAATATTTCGCCGACGGGATCACCTGCGAGCTCACTACGGATCTTTCGCGCATCCCCGACATGCTGGTGATCTCGCGCAACACGGCATTCACCTACAAGAACAGGCCGATCGACACGCGGCAGATCGGCCGCGAGCTCGGCGTGCGCTGCGTGCTGGAGGGAGAGGTTCAGCGATCGGGGGACCAAGTGCGCGTGATGGTGCAGCTGATCGATGCCGAAAACGACGCGCATCTTTGGGCCGAGCGATTTATCGGGGAGGCCAATGATCTTTTTGCTTTGCAGGACCAGATCACCCGCAGAATAGCGGTCGCGCTCGACCTCGAGCTGGTTGACGTCGAAGCTTCTCGACAAATCGAGGCTCCTGATGCCCGAGATTACATCATGCGGGGGAGAGCCGCGCGGCTGCGACCGCCGTCTCGAGAGAACCGCGCAGAACAGGTTTTGCTGTTCGAGCAGGCATTGGCACTCGATCCACAGTCGGTCGGGGCGCAAAGCTGGCTGGCGATCGAACTCGCTGCCCGCGCCGTCGACCTGATGACCGACACGGCCGCCGCCGATATTGCCCGCGCGGAAGATCTGGCGAAGTGCGCTAGGGCCGCTGCGCCTCGCTACTCAGTCGCGCGTTTCGCCATGGCGCAGGTCTTGCGCGCGCAGCATCGGTACGACGAGGCAATCGGCGAATACGAAGCTGTGATCGCGCTCAACCGCAACTGGGCTCACGCATATTCGCACCTGGGCTGGTGCAAGTTCATGACCGGAATGGTCGAGGAACTGATCCCGGCCCAGGAAGAGGCCATTCGACTGAGCCCACGTGATCCGCAGATCGGCCTTTTCTACAGCCGCATCGGACGCGCGCACCTTTTGCAGTCACGTATCGACGAAGCAATCATCTGGGGCGAAAAAGCCTGTAGCGCCACGCCAGCGGCCGCCATTTTCCGCTCATTCCTCGCCTCAGCTTGCGCCATCAAGGGTGATATGCAGCGGGCCATCGCAGAGCTCGCCGAAGCCCGAAGCCTCGTCGCCGACGACCGCTACTCTAGCATCGCCCGAGTTCGTGCCATCACGCCGTGGGGTACGCCGATGATACGCGACTTGGCCGAAGCCACTTATCTCGCGGGTCTACGAATGGCCGGGATGCCCGAGGAGTAAATACCTCGGCCTGCTTGCAGCGATGACTCGACCTTTGGGTAACCGCTCTCGGATTCCAGCAAACGACTGGTTCGGGGCATGACCGGCCCGATAAGACCACAACAACGAATGGCTGTTTAACGCTCGCAAACCGGTCATTCGCCGCGAGGCGTATCGATGGCTGCATAGCGCCGTTTGCGGACCTCTGCGCGATCTCGTTCAGGCTTCTGTTCACGACCCTGACCGGCCATTCGACAGGCACATCAGCCGATTGCTATCGACCGGGATCAAATTCGTGTACGAAGGGCAAACCACTGCTGGCGGGCGCGAAGATGGCTGCGCCGAGAAAAGCTCCCTTGGTTGTCGACCGGCGGACCATCGCCGAGCTTGAGGCTGAGCTAGAGGTACGCACAATCGAGCGCGACGCGGCGCTCGCGCGCGAGGCGGCGATAGCCGAGGCGCTAGCTCAGCGCAACAGTGAATACAGCGAACGTATCGAGCAACAAGCGGCCACTATCGACGTGCTGAAGGTGATGTCGGCATCGCCCGGTGATCCGCAGCCGGTGTTCGATCTGATCGCGGTGCGCGCGCGGAACCTCTGTGGCGCTTATGGCGCGACCGTACTCGAATTCGACGGCACGCTTATCCATCATCGCGCTTCTACCGGCATTAGCGATGATCCTGCGCGTCGGGAAGCCGTTATCGCCAGTTTCCCGACGACGCCAGCCGCTAGACCTATGACTGGACGCGCGATACTGGAGCGGCGGACTATTCGCATCGACGATCTCGATGCAGTTTACGATCGAGACAAAATTGCCCTGCCCGACGTGAAATCATTGGTCTTGGTGCCAATGCTGCGCGGCGAATCTGTGATCGGCGTTTTGTCAATGGGGGCTCTCGAACGCAACGCTTTTTCCGACACACAGGTAGAACTGCTGAAGACCTTCTCTGAACAGGCGGTCATAGCGATCACCAGCGCCAAAGCACACCGCGAACAGCACGAGGCCTTGGAACAGCAGACAGCAACCGCTGAGGTGCTAGGCGTCATCAATTCGTCGCCGGGTAATCTTGCTCCGGTGTTCGAGGCAATGCTGGAGAAAGCGCTGCGCTTGTCCGGTGGGGCTTTCGGTAACCTCCTTAGCTACGACGGCGATTTGTTTAAAGTCGAGGCCGCGGTTCATCGAGACGGCGGGATTGCCAAAGAAATGGTTCAACGTGCGCCGTTCCGCCCGGTGCCGGGAGGCGCGCCGGCCAGTATGGTCGAGGGGCAGGACGTCTGTTTCACTGAGGACCTTGAGAAAAGCCCAGATTACGTAGCCGGACATAGCGAATTTCGGCGAATGGTGGATCGCAGCGGTTACCGTAGCGTTCTCAACGTCGCATTGCGCAGGAAGGGAGTATTATTAGGCACCATAGGCATTTTCCGCACCGACAAACAGCCATTCACCGACAAACAGATCGCGTTGTTGCAGAACTTCGCCGCACAGGCGGTCATCGCGATGGAAAACGCGCGGCTCATTACCGAGACGCGCGAGGCGCTGGAACAGCAAACCGCAACAGCGGAAGTGCTAGGGGTTATCAACTCCTCGCCCGGTGATCTGACGCCTGTATTTGACGCGATGCTTCAAAGGGCGTGTGACCTCTGCGAAGCCGCATTCGGTCAGCTATGGACCTATGACGGCGCTCATTTCGAGATGGTTGCGTCGCGAGGGGTGCCCCCGGAATACGCAAGGTTTGTGCGTGGCCCGCAACGGCTCGGCCCGGGAACGGCGCATGGGCGAATAGTTGCGGGCGAAAACGTTGTCCACATTGCTGACTTGGCTGGAGAGGAAGCTTACCGCTCGGGCGATCCCCATCGCAGAGCGACGGTCGATGTTGCAGGGGCTCGCAGCTTGCTCGGCATCGCACTCCGTCAAGATGAACAGCTCCTTGGCGTGCTGATGATTTACCGACAGGAAGTGCAGCCATACTCCGAAAAGCAAATCGCCCTCTTGCAGAACTTCGCGGCGCAAGCAGTCATCGCAATTGAGAACGCCCGGCTCATCACCGAGACGCGGGAGGCCTTAGAGCAGCAAACCGCAACCGCCGAGGTCTTGCAGGTCATCAACGCGTCGCCAGGCAACCTCGCCCCAGTGTTCGATGCGATGCTGGAAAAAGCGATGCGGCTGTGCGAAGCCGATTTCGGCTTTTTCCTGCGCTACCAAGACGCCAGATATTCGCTCGCCGCTGGACGTGGCCTAAAGCGCGCGTTCCTCGAATATTTGTCGCGGATGGATCAACCAGGTCCGAACGAAGCAAACACTCGGGTGATCCACGGCGCGCCTTATGTGCATATCGTCGATATGCGGGACGACGAGCCTTATAGATCGGGCGCGCCATTCCGCCGGGCGATCGTTGATCTAGGTGGCGGAGGCACCGGATTGGGCGTTCCGATGCGCAAGGACCACGACTTGCTCGGCACCTTCAATCTCGCGCGGTCTGATGTCCGTCCGTTCACAGAAAAGCAAATTGTTTTGGTACAGAACTTCGCGGCGCAGGCGGTGATCGCGATGGAGAACGCGCAACTCATCACTCAAACCCGCGACGCCTTGGAACAGCAGACCGCGACCGCCGAGGTGCTCCAGGTCATCAATGAGGCGGCGGGCAATCTGCAGCCGGTGTTCGACGCGATCCTGGAAAAGGCGCACCGGCTTTGCGGCGCTGCCAAAGGCGCATTTGTCACATTCGACGGTAGCCAGCTGCGCGGTGTAGCGACGCGCGGCTTGTCGGAACCATACGCGGAAATGGTTCGCGCGCAGAGGGATAACCCGCCCGGTTCACCCCCCGACCGCCTCCTGAAGGGCGAACGGTTTGTGCACATAGCGGATTTTGCGGACCTCGATCTGCCCATCCCGCGCGCGGCCGTTGAGCTTGAAGGCATTCACACCGTACTGTTCGTTCCGCTCCGGAAACAGGGCGGGCTGCTCGGATACATCACCGCGTATCGGCAGGAGGTTAAGCCTTTCGCCGACGACGAAATCGCATTGCTGGAACGCTTTGCCGCGCAGGCGGTGATCGCGATGGAGAACGCGCGGCTTCTCGGCGAACTGCGTCAGCGCACCGAGGAGGTAGCGGAGCTCAACCGCGGTCTCGAGGCGCGGGTCGCCGAGCAGGTTGAGGAGCTCGGCCGGGTCGGGCGGCTTAAGCGCTTCCTGGCGCCGCAACTGGCAGAACTGATCGTCTCGCAGGGCGACGAGAAGATCCTCGAAAGCCACCGCCGCGAAATCGTCGTCGTGTTCTGCGATTTGCGCGGCTACACGGCATTCACCGAGACCGCCGAGCCCGAGGAGGTCCTCGACTTCTTGCGCGAATACCATGGCGCGCTGGGACCGCTTGTCAGCCAGTTCGAGGGCACTCTCGACCAGTTCTCCGGCGACGGCATCATGGTGTTCTTCAATGACCCCGTACCGATACCGGATGCGGCCGAGCGCGCTGTCAGGATGACGATCGCGATGCGTGAAGCTGCCTCGACCCTGATCTCCGGATGGCGCCGGCTTGGTCGCGACCTCGGATTCGGCGCTGGCATCGCACAGGGCTACGCGACCCTGGGGCAGATCGGTTTCTCCGAGCGTTCTGGCTACACCGCAATTGGCACAGTTTGCAACGTCGCAGCGCGTCTGTGCGCCGAAGCCAAGGATGGCCAGATTCTTATAAGCCAGCGTGTCGCGGCTCGCCTCGACGACCACATCACCATCGAAGACATCGGCTCATTGGCGCTCAAAGGTCTGATGCAGCCAGTTGCGACCTTCAACGTACCGCTGGTGGCCGGCCAGCCCGCTTTCCGGGTCATCGAGGGTGGCCCCCAGAGCGGCTAAGAAGCGAGCTACGCTCTCCCTCTGAGTTGCTTCCTAATGACGCCTTCGGGGCACGAAGACGCGTTCCTGCCGTCAGAGTTGAGCGCCTGCTCTGGGTTCAGTAAGCAGACCATCGCCGAAGCGCACGGGAGCGACGGGAACGCGCCGAAAGCGGACGGGTCGCCCCAACGTGCTCTCGCCGCCAATCTCCCGCAGTCTTTAATGACTTCGCGCCGGTTAAGGCGGTGGCCCTATCGAAAATTTACCACTTCCTACATAGAGCTGGAGAATGTTGTTTTCTTGCAACTCTGCCGATCCTATTTTTGTTCTTGGCCTTGCACCTCGGCGCATTTGTCGGAATGTCACTCACCGAGGGCGGTGACTCGCCGGTTACGCCAGCGGGAGCGCCAAGTCGAGGCGGAAGCCTGCTTTCCCTTGGGACTACATCACGTTTCTCGTCGCGTGCCTCCCGGCTCTTGGCGCAGCTGCGGCCGGTATTCGAGAGACCGGGGACTTTGAGGGATTTGCCGAGCGCTCTGAGAAGACTCTCGGTGAACTTCGAGGTCTGACCAAGGCTTTCGACGCGGCGAAGCAACGGCTGCGGCCTGATGCCACAAGCGCCGTCTTGTTGTCGACAGCCCGAGTACTCACTACCGATCTTGCCGCCTGGCAATCGATCTATGGACGAAAGCGGCTGAACTTACCGAGCTAAACGGCAGCTATCGCGGGGAACAGCCGCCATTCGTCGAAGACATGGCCGAAGCGACTGAGCTGGAATGCCAAGTCCGCCTTGGGGCACGAAGAAGCGGTCTTACCGTGCGGGCTGAACGGCTGGTGTAACTTGCCCAGCCGACCCTCGTCGGGACGCGCAGGAAAGGGAAGTCCGCGCGGAAGTAGATTAAACCCGGTTCACATTGTTGTTTTACTCCTGTGAGAGCGTAAGATTCGGAAGCGAAGCACTGCTGTGTGAACGAACGCATTGGGGGATGCGTCATGGCCGGAGGGGTTTTCCCACGCGGTATTCTTAGGCGTCTCGGAGCCTTGGCGCTTGCTTGCTTTTTGGCGCTGGCCGCTGGCGAAGCGGCCCAGGCGCAAGCGATCGCATCGTCCGCCTTTGACCCCGCGACGGGAATCCTGACCGTCACCGATCCAAGCGGAAACACCTATCTCGTCAACCTTTCGACGTTTTCCCTGAGCGGGAAGAACGTGGTCCCGGGCTTCTTCGCGCCGCAAAGCGGGACGCAGCAATTCCCAATGACCTTCATCATTAGCCCACTCGACAGCAGTGGTGGCTTTACGATCAGCGGGATTGGCGCCAGCCAACAACTGCTGTCGTGTTCGGCGAGCACTGTCTTGGTACTCAACGATCCAGATTTCATCACTTATCCGACGACGTGTTATCTGACAGATGCCCCTGGCGCTCTGCTGGCCAGCTTGAAGCAGGAGCTGCGCAGTCAGTCGAACGAGGTGATCGACATGATCATCGACCGGCTGCAGGGCCTCACTCAAGACCTGTCCGAGGGGTCGCAGGCGAGCACCGAGACGCCGCCCGGCGGCACCGTGATCCTGAAGGATTTCTCGTCCAACCCGTCGCCCAAGTTCAACGGTCTGTCGGCCGGCTCCGACGGGGTGCGCTGGGGTGTGTGGGCCAATGCGTCGGGGTCGTTTCTGACCAACAGCAATCCGGCCTTTGCCTTTAACGGCCCCAGCGTGGTGGCGATGACCGGTCTCGACTACATCGTCGACCGCAAGTGGATTTTCGGGATCGCCGCCGGCTATACCCATGCCGAGCTGGCGCTGTCGCCCTCGTTCATCAACCGCCAGGTCGACGGCGCCGTTGTCGGCCCCTACGCCGCCTACATCCTCGATACCAACTGGTCGATCGACGCGCTGGCGAATTATACCTCGCTGGAAAACGACATCACCGCGCCGTTGCCGTTTCCTGCCGGCAGCTATCACAGCGACCGGGTCACCGCGGCGTCGAATTTGAACTACTTCACCAAATATGACGGGTTCAAGCTGACCGGGTTTGGCGGCTACGCCTATAGCTGGGAGGGCGGCAACACCAACCTGATCCTGCCTTCCTCGCTGGCCAATAACGTCAAATACGGGGCGATCCGGCTGGGCGGCGAGGCGGCCTACCCGTTGGGCGCGTGGGAACCCTACATCCCGCTGCGCTTCGAATACGAGACGACCACCCCGCTCGACGGCACCAGCCGCGCCGCGCTCGTCGTCGGTGCCGGTCTGCGCTATCGCTGGAGCGACACGCTGACCGGCGGCCTCCTCTTCGAAGCCACCGAACTGAAGACGCATACAACCGACTTGGTCGTCTCAGGCCATCTGCGCTGGAGCTTCTGAACGCAGCTTCGATTTTCGTTGCTGAAGGTCGGCAATGGGGGCAGGACCGGTAGCCCCCGCACCCAATGCCCAACGTCCGCTGTGCGATTCGTGAGGAGACCTTCGCCGGGACGCCCACCGACGGCGCAGTTGCGCCGGAAGCGGTCGGCAGACAGGGCTTATCACCATTCGCTGGCGCGTCAGGAGGATCGGTCGCCCTTGGTGTCGTCGTGCGTGACAATCTTCAGCCGTACTTCGGTTCGCCGCGGCAGGTGATCTCCTCGATCCGTCCACCTTCGAGGCGCCAGATTACGTCCTGCGGCACCGGTAGCTCCATCGCCGCCTGGCGCGACAGGCCGGCGTAAAGACCGCGCAGGATGCGGGTCACACCGCCGTGCGCGACGGCGATGACCGTGCCGGGGCCCTGTTCTGCCAACCAAGCACCTATGCGCTCGGCGAACATGTCGTAGGTCTCTCCGCCAGGGGCTTGGAAGTACCAGTCTTGACCGAAGCGCTCGACAATCCCGGGCGAATGCGCGTCGATCTCGACGCGATCCAACCCTTCCCACGCGCCGAGCGAGATTTCCTTGAGCCGGTCGTCGAAGCTGATCACCGCGTTATTTTGGCGTGCGGACTGGATGACTTCGGCGGTGCGTCGTGCGCGGCCGAGTGGGCTGGCTACGACAGCCGCGTCGCGGACTTCCGGCATTTGAGCCAGGTGCAGCCCGATCGCGTGAGCTTGGCGGATACCGCGGGCGGTCAGGGGTGAGTCACCCCAGCCTTGGATCCGGCGCGCTCGGTTCCACTCGGTTTCGCCATGGCGTACGAGGAGGATCACGACCTGTTAGCCTGACTGGAGCCGGACAGACTACCGTGAGGATGTCGCCAAAAGCATGTGGCGCACCTCATGCAAGTCGCGCGCAATTGACGCGCAGAGATCATGCATTTCGTCGGTGGGTTCGAGAAGGTCAGGCACCATAACCGTTGTCATCCCAGCGGAAGCTGCTGATCGGACCCCATTGTAGGAATCCTCCAGCGCTAGGCATAGTTCTGCGCGACACCAAGTCGTTCAGCGGCTCTCAGAAACGGATAAGGCGCTGGCTTGCCGTTTTCATAATCGCCGTGTCCGCCGACCGCATGGAAGCGTCCGGTAAGGTCATGTGCGGCGAGGTGTCGGTCGACCGTGCGGTGCGACGACGAAGTGGCGATCGCACAGGGGATCTCAAACTTATCAAGCGTATCGAGCAGTTCGATCGTTCCCGGCTTCACCGAAAGACGGGTATCAGCGATTACCCAGAAGTGACGGACCCAGGCTTCCTCAAAGTCATTGACGGGAAACGTCTCGCCAAAATGCTCGAGAAGGAGGCTTCGCGTTTGCGCCCAAGGTAGCCCAACCAATTTATTGAACACGTCAGTCGCGATCGTGTGCCCGCCCTCCGTCGCGGCGAGGATTATCGCTTCCTGGTAAAGCTTCTCTGTGTCGAAGAGCAGGCCGTCCATGTCGAAGATGACGCCGGCCGGGCGGCGGGGCAGCCTCATACCAAGAATGCCGCTCGGGAAGACTTGACCACGGTTACCCCTCTGACCTCAGCGTAGAAGCTGAATCTTCTTCTTCAGCCTTCCCGCGTAATCGGCTCCGCAGTAGTTCTCCCTGACGATCCAGCACGGGATAGGCCGCGGCTGCGATATGCGAATTAATGCGTTTGGCATCGCGCAGGATATCGAGATGCAGCGAACTGGTATCGCGGCTCTCGATGCGCCCCGCGCGAATGCGCGCGAAATGCGGTCGCCTCTGCTTCGAGATCGCGGAACACTTCCTTTTCGCCGAGCAGCGTGCGCGCCGCACGGGGATCCTCCGTCATAAACACGGCGGCGGCTGCCGTCTACGCCCTTTTGCGCGCTTAAGCCGCTTCGCCTTACCCTTGATCGCCTGCTTTCCGGATTGGCGGACTTTTCCCAGCGTCACGATCTCCGCCATCATCTCGCGCTGCTAACCCATTTTCGCGGCCGAGGTTCGTGCTGCTGTAATAGTATTGACACAAATAAGCGTGGTGTCACCGACTCTGAGCAACCCTCCTTGCGCGCGCTTTTTACGTGGTCTCCGCGCGCGCAACGGCGCGCAGGATCTGAGGAAGAAGTCTCCGCTTATTAAATGCCCCTCTGCTGCGTCACCCGCCGGTGCAATCCCCATCCAATGACCGCTGCGCCTACCGAGGGCAAGGTCGGCATTGGGGCATTACCGGAAGGCGGTAGCCCGAGCAACGGACGGCCGGTCATGGATCGCAAACCGGTCGTTCGAAGCGAGGTGCGCCGGCGGCTGCATAGCGCCGGCAGCGGTCGTCGAGATGGTCACGGAAAGAAAGAGCCGTGGTCTCGGCTAGGTAGTACGACGAGCGGTGAGGAACCGGCGCAACTTTGCGATCGCGAAGTCGAGTGCATCACGTTCGTCGTCGTCAAGCGCGGCCACGCACTCTGCGACGATCTCCTCAAACGTCTCTCCATGGCCCTGCTGCTGTGCCGCTTCGACGAATCCGATAAGCCGTTTAGCAATACCGTTGTTGTCAGACACCACCTTCACCCACCCGATTTGAGCCAAGCGGTTAGCGACCCGCTAAAGTGCGAACTAGCTCGCAGAGCACCGCCCGGTGCGCCTCGTTCTGGATTTCGACGAAATTACGCGCGATGTGCAGTAGCCTTCGCTCGTGCGGCGTAAGCGGCCGCGGCTCCTCGCCAAGCCCTTCGTAAAAATGGGCAATCGGCGTGTTCAGCGCGCCCGCGATCTCATACAACTGCCCGGCCGAGATGCGATTGATACCCTTCTCGTATTTTTGCGCCTGCTGATACGTCACACCGATAGCCTCAGCGAGTTGTTGCTGAGACACACCGAGCATGACGCGACGTTCGCGCACGCGCGCCGCCACGAAGCCATCGACCGATGTCACCGTCCTGGCCATCGCGGGGGTTGTATGCCTCAATCCTAATCCGCCGCAAGGGCGTGCTCGGCCGCGCAAGAGCCTGCCGAGTTGCGCCATAGCCGCGCGAGCGTGCCAGCCTGGCCCCAGCACTGGCCGGTGATCTTTGGACAGGTGATTAGCGCCGACCGAATTGCGTGAGCCTCCTGTTGGAACGCATGCCGCTCGCCTTAACCGACAAGCAGGACATTTGAGCCAATATCGATGCGCGCATTGCGGCTCTTAGGGCTTTCGCTGCCATGGAAGAGATGGTCCGCGAGCACGATTTCGTCGATGGCACCTGCCGCTGGTGTGGCGGCCGGAGCAGCGAACACCTTACAGCGTTGTTGACCTGCGTTCCCCGCTGGGTCGAACAACGTCCCCGGTCGACGCCGACAAGCATATTCAATGACCTGGCCTCGATCGGCGAGCGGATGCGCGAAATCCAGGTTGAGGAACAGCCCTCGGCTCCCGGTGATCTTGAGGTATCGGAGAACCGCGTAAGCCCGGGGGAAAAATCCGACTGAACGTCGCCAATCGACAGGCTAGAGTGCCCCACCGCAGAAGCGACGAGGGGAGGAGAACATGGCAGAACCGCGCGCTGCCGATGATTTTGCCGCAATCCGCGCTCGTATGGAGGAACTGCGGCAAGAGCGCCAGCAAGGAGCCGCAGGTAGTGAAATCCTAGCGCCAAGGCCGCCTACCGTCAGGCGATCGTTCGAGAAATCGGCGCTATCTCCTGTTTTTCGTCGTCTGCTCGCCCGGCAACGGTGACTGGCCTCTTTCCAGGCTTGGAAGATGGTTGAACGGGACATGAGGAATGACCGGGTTCCCGCCCGAGGCTGAGTGACCGCGTTCGCAGAACACGGGGCAAACGTACCTGCGCGCCGAGAGCGGACAGCCGCGCGGGCGCTTAGGCAACAGCTTCCCGAACGCTCTGCAACGCTCGTACAAGTGCGTTAGGCGATAGTAGTCTCGTCGAGACTGACGAATGGCTGCGATCGATGAACAAACCCGAAAGGCGAGCCTATGTGCTGCGCCGTGCACGCGAAATGGCGGCGACAGGTCATCATTTCGATTACCTAACGATCCAAAATGCGCTCTTAAGCCAAGGGCACGACGAAGCCCGAGATTGGCTAGCAAAGCCCAGCCTGCGCAGAGAGCTCGAGCAGATCTGCGCTGAGGCTAGGAAGGCTCGCGGCGATGGCTAAGAGTCCATCGGCCAGAGGCTGGAAAAGCGCCGGCTCTACTTTGTCTGCAGATTGACCGCAGAGCTCTTACCGTCCCGGCCTGCCTCGATCTCGTAGCTTAGCTTCTGGCCTTCTTGGAGGCCGAGGATGCCGGCGCGCTCAACCGCGCTGATGTGGACGAACACGTCCTTCGATCCGTCATCGGGCTGGATGAAGCCATAACCCTTTTGCGCGTTGAACCATTTCACGGTGCCGTTGGCCATTTACCTCTCCTCAAATGCTAGCCATGGTGAGCCGTCAGCTCACGGGAAAGATCGTCGCATGCCCCTCGCGGCGACAGGATACATAATAACTTCGCGCCTCGGGACGAATGTCCGGTTTCCGTATGTCTGAGAGGCTGTAGGCGTTTCTCCGGCGGCGTCGGCCAAAACCGCAACAACGAACGGCCGTTCAAAGTGGGACAGCGGACCTAAGCGAACGCAGGCGCCAATGCCGACGATGCGCCGACAGCGGCCATCAGGCATCCGTCGGCTACCCCTCTGCTCGCGACCCTTGGCAGTCGGTCGTAGCCGACTGGTCAAGGTCAACTTTGGGGTCTAGAAGCAGCCATTCCCGCTGCGAAGTCTGAGCGGCCGAATAAACGAATTGGCCGCCCCCGATGCCCGCGAGCCGCAAAGTTTTGAGCCTGGCCTAGTCCTCGGGAGCCTCTGGGTCGGCTGAGGCAGGCAGATTCCCCTCAGCTTGGATTTCGCGCATACGCATACCAATGGCGCCCTTTAGGACGCCGCTCTGAAGCTCAACCCTGTGTCAGATTTATTACACGGCACGCTTGCGGCGGCGGATCAGGCCCAACCCGGCGAGGGCCGTGCCGAGCAGCGCGAGAGAGGCGGGTTCGGGGACGCTGGACGTGACCTGGGGGGTGAAATCCGCAGCGAAATTCCAGCATACGACAGTCACTGCACACTCACCGGGCGGATTCTCACCCAGGCCTACCTCACCGCCGCCAATCTGTGTGAGCCACGAGGGTGTGGCGCCCGGAAAAGTAATGGAAAAATCGCTACTTAGCGAAACCGCATCGACCGTAACCTCGACGCCTCCGGTAAAGGTGACGCCTCCGATGTCTGTGACTGACAGAGCGTTCAGTGCCGCCGTTAGGGCTGTCGCTGCGTCGATGCTAAGTGTTGTGCCTTGGGTGAAGGTATTAAACGTTGTAGTGCTGAAAATAACATCGTAGGTCGTCCCATCGACAACGAGGTTGTCGATACCCAATGGGTTAGTCGTCGTTCCACCGGCCGCCAGCGTCGGGGTGGCATTGGCCGCAGGCGATGCAGCAAGAGCCGCCACACAAGCGGCTACCGCCGCGAAATAACGCATGATGATCCCCCTTCGCCATACCTGCTTTTTTCTAAGCAATATAATTTTCTTTGATTTTTGGGCAATATTTGTGCCGGAATAGATCTTGAGCTAAAACAATTGGTTAGAGGAGCAGGAAATCGGCCCAACCCGGAAAGTGTAAATGAATTTTACACATTGAGGGCCGATGGCCCGAGCCGGTCATGACCGGGTCAATGCGGATAGTGGGAGCCTCCATCTGATCGTGAACTGCAACCAGTCAAATTTCGCCGCGTCGCGCTTAGGCCGGCCCTAGCCGGTTCGTCTCCTCGATCGTGCCCAAGCTATTCGCGTCTACCACCGATGACCGCTCACATGGGCGTGTTTGCAGTCAAGGGCAGATTGAGGGGTTCATGGGCGGTTCTGCGGCCGTTGTTTCGAATCCAAGGTCTGAGCCCGTTTTCATGACCTGATGGCGTGCTGCACCAGATCAAGCTCACATACGGTCGCCACTTTGTTGCGGCTGCACCAACATCCCGCATTCGGCGGGTGGGGCTCAGGAGACCGGGACCATTCTTTCGGTCGGCTGTTGAGGCCAACGGTCGTTTCGGTCCGGCCACCTGGATCCGACAGGACTGATCAGGTCCTTGCGGATAGGATCAGATCGTCGCCGTCACTGGCTTCATCACAGCCCCCTCGATGACGACGCCGGCGGTGGTGTACCGCCACAGGGCGATGAGCAGCTTGCGCGCCAAGGCGACGATGATGGTCTTGCGCATCCGCCCGCCAAGGCGGACCCGCTCGTGGAACCACAGGCTGAGCGCCGAGGCCGGCTGGTTCTGTAGCCAGAGCCAGGCCAGCTCGACCATTGTCGTCCGCAGCCGCGGGTTGCCCGCCTTGGACACACCCTGCTCGTGATCGATCGAGCCGCTCTGCCATGGCGTCGGTGCCAGACCGGCGTAGGCGGCCACCTGCCTGCGGTTGTCGAACTGGCGAAACAAGCCCTCTGACCAGAGGACAGCGGCGGTCTCGGGGCCGATACCCTTCAACTGTACCAGCATGGCCGCCGGCGAGGCCGCCTCCTCGCTGGCTGGTTTCAGCAAGGCGTCCCGTTCCGCCTCGACGGTCTTCAGCTGCGCCAGCACGACCTCGAGCCGATCTAGCTCGCGGACGAGCTGGGCCTTCAAGTGCATCGGCAGCGGCCGGCCGTCACCTGTCCGCAGGTCCTCCAGCCGCTCACGCCGACCCTTGCGCAGCGGCTCGTAGCCGAAAACCCCCTGGGCGAAGAGCAACCCTTTGATCCGGTTGACGTGCTTCACCCGCTCGCCGACCAGCGTCCGGCGCTCGCGGCAGACACGTCGGCGATCCTCCTCCTGCGGCGTCGGCGCCCTAGCCATGGAACACACCCGCGGTTCGCCCCGCTTGAAGGCCATCAGAGTGCGCACCAGGGTCTCGCCATCGATCCGGTCGGTCTTCGCCCGCCGACGCCGGCGCGAGGTCAGGATCGAGGCGGCGTCGACTACGTGGCTCTCGATCCCTTCGGACTGCAGCACCCGGTGGATCCAGAAGCCGTCCAGACCGGCCTCCTGGATGACGATGATCGGGAAGTCCCGCCCCGTCCGCGCTCGCGCCTTCGCCCTGAGCTGAGCGAACCGTTTGAGCAAGCCCGCGATATTGCCCGCCTGAACCGAATGCTTCGACATCTTCTGCCCGCCGCCTGGCGATAGAGAGGTGATCAGCCAAGTCACCCGGCTCAGTTCCAAAGAAACAAAGATTGCGCGAAGATCTGTTCGGATCGCGGCCGGCGCCTCGGCTCGGTCAGCTGCAACCTGCATGGTCGTCTCCAGAGTGGGTGGGTCAGCAACCCCACTCTGGCAGAGCGTCGGTCGCTATCCTGACGCCCATAGGATCTTTCGGCGCTGAGCGGTCGGGCTGAGGGAACGTGGCGAATTACCTCCTCGACCGTTGGCTGGCGGCTGGCACGAATAATTTCTGGCCGAGCTGATCAGTCGATGAGGGAAATAAATACAATTCGTCCAAGAGTTCGAACTCGGGTTTCGAGATTTAAATAAAGAGAACTCAATTATATACGCGACTTTTTGCCTAATGTGAGGGTCACCGACGCGCTTGAATTTTCAGGTGGTAGAAAAAAACTCTCTGCGTGCCGACCGGCGCTGTCCTTGTTTGCATCGGAATATTTTTAGCCCACCCCCTCTCTAAGAGATTCTGGATTTTTATTAGAATAATCTTTTAGTGCTCGTCGAAATCCATTAACCGAAATGCCTCGGCGATCCTGCGGGTTGCGCGCGATCTCGCCACTCGTTGCGGCTGCGAGCCTTATTCCAGAAGGGCGATGTGTCACTGGGGCCGAGGCCGATCGAGCATTAATTTCGTCGCCGATCGAGCGTTAAGTTCGTCCTGATTTCACTTCACGTTGCACTCGAGGCGAAGGGATTCGAAGGGGTTCTTCGGTCAACGCAATACGCGCGCGAAACGCGCGCGTAGAAGTCCAACCGGTAGACCTCTTCGCTTCCCTTCGGGACTTCCTTACTCCCGCGGATAATCGTCGCCATCGTCGGCGGGCGGCTCGGCTTGCGCCGGCGTGCCTGGCTGCTGCGCGGCAGCGGCACGGTCCTCGAACGGCAGATCTGGTGTCGCAGAGCGCAGCCGCAATCCGCAAAACCCCGAACGCCGTGTCTTGGAATGGAGCTTGCGTTCGAACCCCATCGATACGAGCCTTTCGGAAAAGTCCTTTAGGCTAATAACATATTCGCCGACGCGGCGTGCCCAAGAGACGTAGCAGCTGTAGAAAGCCGCTGTCTCAATCCAATACGGGATACCCAGCTCGCAGCATTCGTAGATGCAACGGTAGAGCGTGTTCTCGTTGCGGAAATACTCATCGGTGGCGTGTGTCACCACAGGCGGCGGACGCAATCCACCTAAGCGCTGGCGCTCCATCTCGCCCTCCATCGCCCATTTGAGGATGCCGCCCAGCTCGGCGTTGAGCTTTTCGCGCAGGTTCTTGTCGACGGTCACGGGCTTGTGGCGGAAGGGCACGATCTGCATCCTGCGCCGCATCGCATCGTCGGCTGAGCGCATGCGCGGCAGGTGATTGCCGGCGATCAGCAATTTGAACTGGGGTGCAAAGTCGAAGAAATCCTTTTTCATAAACCGCGCCGTAATCTTGTCACCGCCTGAAATCGCCTTGAGCCTGGCTTCATTCCACCGCTGCCCTTCCTCGATTTCGGAGGCAACAACAACGCGGGCGCCAGCAAAATGCGCCAATTCCGTCGGGTGGCGTTCGCCGAACGCCACGGTAAAGACATTCATCGGCGCACTGGCTGCGTAGTCCCCGAGCAGATCTTGGATCACGAGTAAAAAGGTCGATTTGCCGGTGAGGCCGGGACCGTGGAAAAACAGGATACATTGCTCCTCGATCGACCCTGTGAGGCAATAACCGGCGACCCGCTGAAGGTATCGTTGCAGCTCTTTGTCGCCGCCGGTGGCCTCGTCGAGATAGCGCATGAATGTCGGACACTCACCGTCGGAACCCGCGCCGGCCATACGCGTCATCAGCGCGTCGCGTCGGGATGGCCCCAACTGGCCCGTGCGCAGATCAAGGATGCCATCCGGGGTGTTGAGCTGCCATGGATCCGGGTCGAATTCGGTGATCTGCATCGCCACGCTGGGGTCGCACTCAGCGAGCCGCACCGCAGCGGTAATTGCGTGCTCCGAAGTGATCTGGCGGCGCAATCTCTCGTTGTCGATGAGGTTGGCGATGCGTCGACAGGTTCGCCGCGACAAGTCCAACACCTTTTTGATCTCGTCGCGAACCCAACGCTTGCGGTCCCAAAAAAACCATTGGCCCGAGGCGCAGCGCCAGTTGCCACCCATTGCCTTTACCAGCTCTGTCGCCAGGTGATCGTCGCCACCAAAGGGCCTCCCGCCATCGCCGTGATCGCCACCTCCCGGCGGCGCGCCGCCAGTGCCGGCGCTGCGACCGCCCTCGATGACAACCAGCGGCCCCACTCGCTTGGCCATTCTTCACCTACCCCCTCAAGCAAACCGGCGCGTCGAACGCCGAGCGCGATCGAAGCCATTGCGCCCAATCGTTGAGGTCTTTGACGAAAATCGGCGGCCGCAGCACCGACACCGCGAGTCCCCGCTTGCGCAAACCCTCGATGCCGCGGCGCTGCGCTTTCATCGCCTCGGACCCGATGGGATCGTTTTGCGCGACGACGAGGACACCGCCGCAATCCGGCGGCAGCGCTACATGCGCCAAATAGGCGAGTGAGGTTGCGCAGGCCGCGACACGAAGATCGGGCCGAGCGCAGGCAAAGGTGAGCCCATCCTCGATCCCCTCGGCAAAGGCCACCACTTCACCCGGGATCGCCTGACACCAGGGTTTGCCCGAGGCACCGCATGCCAGGTTGATCGCGCCGCCGGCATAGCGAAACGGCCCTATGCTCATCTTGGCGTTCGCACCCAACGGCGCTTTTTTGACGCCGCCATTGCTCTGCAGCTCAAGCCAGGTGCGCTGCGTCGCCAGGTGCGTCCCGTCGTATGCGGTGATGGCCGCAACCATCGCCGGGAAAGCGCGTCTGGCTATGCGGTGCCAGAGCGCCGCATGGCAGCGTAACGCCCCGGGTAAATGCGGTAATAGCTCGAGTTGGATGCCGCGGCCGGTGAGATAGCGCCAAACAATGTCGCCCGGCGCGAGCGGCGCGGCAGCCTGCCACAGCGCCCTGGCACCGCGCGCCTTGGCCGCACGCTCGCGCTGCTCAGCGGCGCGCCGCCGTGCCGCGACTGCGGCCGCGCGCTCACGCTCGCGCTGCAGCTCGGCCGCATCGAGACCGCCAAGCCCCAGCCAGCGGTGTGACCATGCCAGCGCCTCGCCGATATCATCGCGACAGAGAGTCTTCGCGACGAGCGAGAGCGCATCGCCGCCAAATTGCCCGTTGAATTCAAACCAGCAGCCGCGCTTGGGGCCAGTCAGCGTCACGGCGAGCGATTGCCCCGGTTCGCCGGCGAGCGAGCCGACGCGCCACATCCGCCCGTTGCGATGACCGCCCGGTAAAAGCTGGGCGCAGAGTTGCTCGATGCGCTCGCCAAGCATCCGGGCGATGTCGCCGGCCTCGAGCCGCCTGCCGGTCATTTCGAGCCCTCAGGCTTGGGTTGCTCGGCTAAGGACGCGAGAAAGTCGCGCGGGTGCGTGGTGATAATCCGCGCGTGACCAAAGCGTACAGAAATGATAATCTTGTCAGCGATCAGTTCGTGGACGCGGGAGCGCTTAATTCCTACCGCTGCACCCCATTCCGAAACGCGCCAGCCAAACTTTTCCGCTGCGGGTCTGTTCTCGTCCACGATGTGCCACCCGAATTCGCCTCAGGCGGCATCCATATCTCACGCTTTTTTCTAGCGACTGCTCACAATCGTACTGTGAACAGTCCAGCGTACTGTGAACAGTCCAGGCGCTATCTAGATTGAGCAGCGGATCGCGTGATCGGCGCAGCTTGATCCGAGCGGCCTCTTTTAGAAGCCAGTCGGCATCAATAAGAAACCGTTGCAGATCGTCGATCGGGCAGGGGAATTTCGGCGTGAGGCCTTCGCCGCCTAATCCAAGCCGTATATGCGCCACCCAGAAATGCGCCACAGACTTCATCCGAGGCCAGATCTGATTGTCAAAATTTGGGAGCTCACGACTACCCAACTTGAGCTCCCCAAAGTGCTCTAGGACACTTTTCTTGATCTGGTTCAACGGAAGCGGCTCTCCTGATTTTTGATAAAGGGATAGGGCCCTAAGCACGATATTGCCGGCCAATATCCCCTCGTAATAACGCCGCTGTGCGCGCTTCGTGATCTCTGTGAGCGGGGGGCCGCTTTGGAGCCATTCCAGTGCCTCGGCGCCGTCAGGCCCGATTGGGAGGTTAGGGTTGGCTCTGGCGAAGTTGATGACCATCGGTTTTGCAACGGTATCGACTGCGGCCTCGCGGTCGTTCTTATCTGCTTCGCTCGGCCACAACATCATGGCCCCCACGCGCGCGCGATTTATCCAAGCGAGATCGCCTTTGGCAGGAGAGGCAAGCGTGATCGTCGGCATCAGCCACTCCGATGATGGAGCGGGATAACCAATCCGCTGGCAACCGGATCGGCGTTACAGAAATCCGCCCAGGCCGCAGCCAGCTGCCGGCGCTTCTCGAATAGGTCTCCTCGTCGATATGCTGCCTCGACACGATCGGCGACAGTGTGGGCCAAGGCCATCTCAGCAACTTCGGAGGGGAAAGCAGTGCGCTCGGCCACCCAGTCGCGAAATGTGCTGCGAAAGCCATGCGCGGTGAGGTCGCCCCGACCCATACGCCGTAACAGCATCAACAATGCCATGTTGCTGAGTGGGCGGCCGGCGGACGCGCCGGGGAAAACGTGATCGCCTTGCCGGATCGCCGCCATGCTGTCGAGGACGGCGAGGGCCGCGTCGGACAGCGGTACCCGGTGTTCCTTACCGGCCTTCATCCGTGGGGCGGGGACGGTCCAGAGCCTCTCAGCGAGATTGATTTCGCCCCACTGAGCACCAATCACTTCGCCAGTGCGCGCCGCAGTCAGGATCGCGAATTCGAGAGCGCGGGCGGCGACGCTTTCCCGCTGGCGCAGGTCAGCCATAAAGGTGGCGATTTCTGCATAGGGTAGTGCCGCATAGTGTTCGACACGGCGCACCTTCGATTTTTTAGGCAATAGGTTCTCGAGGTGGCCGCGCCATCTGGCAGGGTTGTCCCCTGCTCGAAAGCCGCGAGCTGTGGCCCAGTCGAGGATACTCTCAATTCTGCCGCGGACGCGGCTCGCCGTCTCCGGTTTCACCGTCCAGAGCGGCTCGACAGCCTTCATTACAAGAGCTACATCGACGGCTTGGACCGGAACCGTGCCAAACGTCGGGTTCATGTAGCTCTCGACGGTTTGGCGCCATTGGTATCGGTGCTTTTCGTTTCGCCAACCCGCTTGGTGCGCCTCTATGTAACGTCGAGCGCAAGTGGCGAAGGTGACGGTCTTGGCGCTTGCGATCGCTGTCGCCGATTGCTCGGCTCGCCGAGCCTCGATCGGGTCGATGCCGCGAGCGACCTGCCGAAGCGCATCGACTGCGCGTTCCCGCGCCTCGGCAAGCGTGAAGGCTCTAAGCGAGCCGAGCCCCATGTCGCGGCGACGGCCGGCGAGTTGATAGCGAAAGATCCAGCTCTTTGCACCACTCGCTGTGACCTGAAGATAAAGGCCACCGCCGTCGGCGAAGGTGCCGGGTTTCTTTTCCGTCACCACGCGGCGCGCCGTGAGCCCCGCCGCTCGTTTGGGCACGGCAAATCTCCTTTAGTACCCGCCAATCTACCCATCATAAAGCACGCGTCCACAATAGTCCATCGTGATCCACAAAATGCGATCGGTACATTTTTGTACAATATTTCAATTAGATAAATCTACAATGTGGAGTTCGGTGGATGCTAGTTCGGTTGCCTCCCTCTCCGCCAAGTTACCCACCCGCAATCGAGCGATCATATCCAGCAGCGGGGGAATGTCTGGCGCTACTGGCGGGTTACTCCGCCCGATTGAAAGCGGGCTTATGGAAAGTCTGTCGCGTCCCGGTCTCTTGAGACGATGAACCAAGCGGCTTGAGAGGGCGGGGCGACCAGTCCTGCGGCGAGTGCGCGTGGCGCTCGCGCAGATTGGCGAGCCGAGATTGCACAGCATCGCGACACCGGTCGCGCAACGCCTCGATGCCGTCGTGTCCCATCGCGGAATGCTGCTTCGGCGGCGCGTTGCAGAGCGGCGGGCAGTCGACGGACGTGGCGATTTGCGCCCCGAGCACGTCTGCCTCCAAGGCATGGCCATCATCGATTGCCTCGATTTCGCAGCGATTTGCGGAGACTCGACCCCGTCAGCAAGATCGCCTTTCTCTCGCTCGAATGCGATCGCCTGGGCAGATCACCGATCGCGCATCGGCTGATGCGACGTTATCGTGAGCGCACCGGCGATAGACCGCCGGCGGGGCTCTTTTTTCTTCTACACGGCGCTGAACGCGGTGGTTCGCGCCCGGCTCGCGCTCGACCATATCGCCGAGCCGGGAGCGCGATCCCGAAAGGAATGGATCGATCGCGCCGCCGCTTACCTGACGATCGCCGCTAAGGCGTGCCGGCGGCTTAACCGCTGATCTGGATCAAGGCGTGCCGCAAGCCAGGCGGCGACTATGGCGATCGTCATGCCGCCGAAAGAAAGACAGGGAGAGTCCGATGATCGGCACAAACCGCGATCTGACGGCGATGCGCGAAGCGCTCGAATACGAGCTTTTCCGGCTTCGGGCGCTCAAGAACTTGCCTGGCCGTACCGCCGATGCGGCGTTCATCGACCGGCAGATCGTCTATCTCAATCGTGAGCGCGTGGCGCTTTGCGCCGCAATTGTCAACCGCCGGAACGAAGCGTCCAAAGATGTGGTGACGTTCTCACGCTGGGTGAACGGCAATGGCGCGCTCAACAACGTTCCCTTCCATCGCCCGCGAAACGCCAATCCTGGGGGCGTAAGCGCAGCATTGACCCTCCCCGCTGCAGCTTCATCGACCGATCGAGGAAGCCGATGAGCGGGTTTTGCTTTGCTGACGAGCCGGTCCTTTGACGCTTGTCCATAACTGGCGCCGAGCGGTCGGCATCGAGCATGAAGTTGACCTCACGCACTGCATCGTCACGCCGATCTGAGAGGTAGCAGCAATGGCACACAAACAGGTTCTCTTTCGGTCGGCCGCGCGCGAGAAGATTTTGCATGGCGCCACCCAACTGGCCGATGCGGTTCGGGTTACGCTGGGACCGCGCTCCAAGGCGGTGCTAATCGAGAAGAAGTGGGGCGCACCGCTCGTCTGCAACGATGGCGTAACGATCGCCAAGGAATTCGACCTCAAGGATCCCGAGGAAAATCTCGGCGCCCGCATGCTGCGCGAGGCGGCGGAGAAGACCGGAGACATGGTCGGCGACGGCACGAGCACCGCGACGATCCTGGCGCATGCGATCTTCGCCGACGGCGTGCGCAACGTGGTCGCCGGCGCCAGCGCCATCGACATCAAGCGGGGGCTTGACCGGGCCTCGAAGCGAGCGATCGCGACGCTGAAAACGTTGTCGCGACCGGTGGTGACGCGCAAGGAGAAGGCGCAGGTCGCCGCGATCTCGGCGCATAACGACCCGCAGATCGGCGAACTCGTCGCCGACGCCATGGATAAGGTCGGCAACGAAGGCGTGATCACTGTCGAGGAATCGAAAACGACCGAAACTGTCCTCGAAGTCGTCGAGGGGATGCAGTTCGACCGCGGGTTTTTGTCGCCCTACTTCATCACCAATCCGGAGACCATGGAGGCGGTAATGGAGGATTGCCGCATTCTGCTGTCGGATCGCAAGATTGGTGCCCTGACCGACTTCATCCCCCTGCTTGAGCAAGTAGTAAAGGCGGCGACCCCGCTATTGGTCGTGGCCGAGGATATCGAAGGCGAGGCGCTTGCCACGCTGATCGTCAATCGCCTGCGCGGCGGGCTGAAGAGCTGCGCCGTCAAGGCGCCCGGCTTCGGCGACCGCCGGAAGGCAATGCTGCAAGACATCGCTGTCTTGACGGGCGGTCTGGTCATCGCCGAGGAGGTTGGCCTAAAGCTCGAAAACGTCACCCTCGAACAGCTCGGCCGCGCCAAACGCGTGGTCGTCGACAAGGACAACACCACCATCATCGGCGGTGCCGGCCAGCATGCGGACATTCAAGGCCGGGTCGAGCAGATCCGCCGCGAGATCGAGAAGACGACGAGCGACTACGACCGCGAGAAATTGCAGGAGCGGTTGGCAAAGCTGTCGGGCGGAGTTGCCGTGGTTCGCGTCGGCGCGCCGTCGGAAGCCGAGATGAAGTCGCGGAAGGAGGCGCTCGACGATGCGATCAGCGCGACCAAGGCGGCGGTCGCCGAAGGGATTGTTCCCGGCGGCGGACTGGCGCTGTTGCGCTGCATCGATGCGGTCGCCGACGAGGAGACCAAGTGCGAGGGCGACGAACGCACGGGTGTGCAGATCCTCAAGCGCGCCCTTGATGCGCCAACCCGTCAGATCGCCGAGAATTCCGCGGTCGACGGCGGCGTCGTGGTCGCTCGCATGATTGAGGGCAAGGGCAATTACGGCTTCGATGCCGGGCGCAAGGAGTATGTCGATCTGGTCGAAGCCGGCATTATCGATCCTACGAAGGTCGTCCGTATCGCCCTCGAAAACGCGGTCTCGGTCGCCAGCGTCCTGCTCTTGACCGAGGCGACGATGACCGAGCTTCCGGAAGCGCCGAAGGAACGCGGCGCCGAGGCGGAAATGGCGATGTAGCTTAATCTTTTGGAAATCTATGTGCAGTTTGCCGCGATAGCGCTTGGGTTCCCACAGATCATCCTTAGGAGCATTCCTGAATTTGGCGTTCGTCGCTAAAAGGCGTCGTCTCTCCAATCCCAAGCGGTATGGAGGCACAGATGTTCAAGCAGATTGGCGCTCGCTGCAGCCTCGCCCGAGACCATGAGATCTATGGCATGAGGTAACCCGGGTGAAGTTAAACACTGACCGCGATAGAGAAGCGGACCCTCGCTGGCGGCGCGCCCGATGAAGCCTTGGCACCGATACGGTCATCCAAATAACTGCCGTGGGGCGACCCCTTCATCCGGCAGCAGTAGCGCGAACGACGCCCTGCCAGGCTAGTTCTGGCTCGTCCGGTGGCGCAGCCGAACGCCGCGGCCGCCGCCGGTACTGGGAGCCCCTTCGTTGAGGAATTCGACTCCGGCCGCCTCGAGGGCGCCCATCACCTTCATTAGACTCTCGATAACCCCGCGGACGACACCCTGGCTCGCTTCCATGCGCTGAATCGTCGGAAGCGAGACCCCGGACGCCGCCGCCAAGGCCTTTTGCTCCATGCCCACCAGGGCTCGGGCTGCTCGCATCTGCGCTGCTGTCAGCATTGGCAGCCTCCGATGAGGCGTGATGGTGACCCGTACATCAAGCTTCACCCATCATAATTAACCTCTGAATGATGTGTAAGATATTAGAATTATTATATCAGACATTTTAGAGCCTACCTAAAAGCCGCAACAACCCATCGAGGATCGTGATCGGGTGCGGCGGGCACCCGGGGACATAGAGATCGACGGGGAGGATGCCCTCTACGCCACCGCAAGTCTCTTGATGGTCGTGGAAAATTCCGCCCGAAATCGCGCAGGCGCCGGCGGCGATGACCAGTTTCGGCTCGGCCACGGCTTCGTAAGTGCTCAGCGTCGCCGCACGCATGTTCTCGGTGATCGGTCCGGTGATCAGCACCCCATCCGCGTGTCGCGGTGAGGCCACAAAGTCGATGCCAAAGCGACTAGCGTCGAAGACAACGTTGCCGAGCGCGTTGACCTCGGTTTCGCAGCCGTTGCACCCGCCGGCGCTGATCTGACGCAGACGCAACGAGCGTCCGAGCAGCCGGCGCAACTCCTTGCGTAGCACCTCGACATGCGGTTCCGCATCGCCGGTGACGAGAAGCTCGGTCCGCTCGGACGCGGCGAGCCGCCAATCTCGCGTGAAGCGAATCACATCCTCGGGGCAGGCGGCGGCGCACTCGCCGCAGAAGATGCAGCGGCCGAGATCCAGTCGCGGCCCGTCGGCGGAGAGCTTGATCGCTGTGCTCGGGCAAAGATCGGCGCAGACCGTACAGCCCGCCACGCACTTGCCCTGATCGAAAATCGGCCGGCCACGAAACAGCGGCGGCAGATTGGGCTCTTCCGCTGGGTACGCCGCGGTGCGGTATTTTTGCCGGGCTCGCGCCATCAGGGCTTTGAACATCGTCCGGACGGCCTATAGATCGTGCCCGCAATAGGACAGGTTGAAGCTCTTGTTGCAGAGCGGGAAGTCGGAAATCTGCTGATCGCGCATCGCCATCGCCAGTCCGAACCAATTGCGGAACGACGGGTCGACGATCTTGTAGTGGGAGAGACGCCCAGCTCCATCGGTGATACCGAGATGGACGATCTCGCCCCGCCATCCTTCGACGAGCGACACCGCGATGCGGTTGGGTGCCAACGCGCCGATGCCCTCGACGGTGGCGCCCGCGCCCGGGTCGTCAAGCAGCCGGCCCAGCAGGATCAGCGAATTATCGATCTCCTGCCAGCGCTGCATGGCGCGGCCGAAGACATCTCCGCTCTCGCCGACCGCGATGAACGGCTGATGATCGCGGTAGGTCGGTCCCGGAAAATCGCGCCGGCAGTCGCGATCGATACCGCTAGCGCGGGCCGGTGGGCCAACGATGCCGAGATCGGTGGCGGCGGCGCGTCTGAGGATGCCGGCGTTCTCGAACCGCGACCTGACGGAAGACGATTTCCACAGCAGATCGACCGCGTTGCGCATGTCGCGCTCGGCTTCGGCGAGGCGCCGCCGTAACTCAGCAAGCGTTTCCGTGCCGAGATCGCCCGCGACACCCCCGGGCCGGATCCAGCCGCGGCCGAGCCGGCTGCCGCACAGCAGCGCCGTCAGGTTCAGGACATCGCCGCGCAGCCGCCCGCAATAGGCCGCCGCGGGCAGGAAACCGACATCACCGGCGAGCGCACCGAGGTCGCCGATGTGATTGGCGATGCGTTCCATTTCCAATCCGACGACGCGCAGCGCGGTCGCTCGCGGCGAGCATTCTGCTCCCGATAGCGCCTCGATCAGCTGGCAATAGGCAGTCGCGTAGCCGGCGCTGGTATCGCCGGCCACCGTCTCGGCGAGATGAATGCTGCGCTTATGCGGGCTGCCACGCAACGCCGCCTCGACGCCGCGATGCTGGTAGCCGAGTGAGATTTCGAGATGGAGCACGCGTTCGCCGTGGCAACTGAAGCGGAAATGCCCCGGCTCGATGACCCCGGCGTGCACCGGTCCCACCGCAACCTCGTGGACCTCGGCTCCCTCTACCTTGAAGAACTCGACGTCCGCGATCGGCTTGCCGCCGCGCGGAAACCGCACCGGCTTTAACCAGGGGTGTCCGGCCGGCCGGATGCCGCATTGCTCGTAGATTTCACGCTCGAAGTAATGCGCGGCGGGGCAATCCGGCGTCAACGCCGGATATGAGCCCGTCGCCGTGGCGGCGGCGAGGCCGATCTCGCCGCTCGCATCGTCGGCTAACGCGGCCAGCAACCGGGTCTCAGCGCCATCGCCCGGAAGCGCCGTCAGAAGCAGCAGGCGCTGGCCGCCGGCGATCCGGGTCAGCACCGCTTCGCGAAAGTCATCGCATGCCAGCACGGGGAGAGCGTCGACCGGCTTCGGCTCGGCGTTTCCGGTTGCGAGCAGCGTCATGTGCGCACGCCCACCACTGCAACGGCCCGGCCGATTGCCTCGGTCAGCCAGGGCGGCAGCCAAAGCCCGAGAAGCAGTAATGCCGCAATCGCCGGCATCACGATCACGAAACCCGGGAGCCGCTGGCGCAAGGCAATGAGCGGGGACTTGGCATCGCCGAACGCCATGTCGATCAGGTGCCGCAAAGCGGAGACGAAGACGACGCTCGCGGCGACAAGAAATATGACGAGGACGAGCCATGCTTGGGTCCCGACCGCAGCGCGCAGCAACTGGTACTCGCTCATGAAAATCGCGAACGGCGCGGCGCCGATCAGGGACAAAATACTGCCCACCAGCGCCAACCCCCAAAGTCTGTCGGCGCGTAACGCGCCGGAGAGAATCCCCATGTCATGGGTGCCGAACCGCTGGCCGAGCCGGCCCACGGCGAAGAATGCCAGCGACTTCGACAGCGAGTGGTTGAGCATGTGAAACAATGCCGCGAAGCTGCCCAAGGGCCCGAGCCCGAAACCGAGGGTGATGATGCCAATATGCTCGACGCTGCTATAGGCGAGGAACCGTTTGGCGTCCCTCTGGAACACGATAAAACCGGCCGCGACGAGGATCGACAACGCACCGAAAAACACCAGCAGGCCGTCGGCAAAGCCGCTACCGAGCGCGTTCCGCACCGGGGGTACGAAGCGCATGATGCAATAGAGCGCGGTGTTCAGCAGAAAGCCTGAAAACATCGCCGAGACCGGAGCTGGCGCCTGGCTGTGCGCGTCGGGAAGCCAGGAATGGATCGGCGCGAGCCCGGCCTTGGTGCCGTACCCGACGAGGATGAACAGGAATGCGAACTTGATCAGCGTCGGGTTGAGGTGCGCGTCAGGATCCGCCAGTCGGGTCAAGAACAGGGCCTCGGCTTGTACGCCGCTACCGCTCTGCATTGACGCAGCGGCGAAAACCGTCCCGATAAAGGCGAAGGCAATGCCAACCGAGCAGATCAGCAGGTACTTCCACATCGCCTCAAGCGATAAGCGGCTTGGATAAAGCGAGATCAGGAACGCGCTGAGCAGCGTCGTCGCCTCCATCCCGACCCACATGATGCCGATATTGTTCGACACCAAAACCAGCGTCATCGCCGCGAGAGAGCCGAGCCACAGCGCCCCGAAGCGGCGCGCGACAGTTAGACCGAAGACGTGCTCGCCTGTTTCGTCGGCGAAATAGACTCCAGCGAAGACCGAGCACAGCAGGAAAACGAGATTGAGGACAACCAGGTGGAAGGCCGAAAACGGATCGACGTAGAACCATTCCTCCGCCGCTGTGACATGACCTTCCTCAAGAACCGCGACCCACAGATAGACCGCGAAGGCAAGCTCCAGCGCCGAGACGATGACGGTCGCGGCGAGGATCAGCCGCGGCCGGCGCAGCGCGAGGCAGAAGGCGGCGCCCAACATGGCAAGGACGAGCAGCGCGACGATCGGCTGACCGGTCGACATGCGTCTAGCCCCTCAACGTGGTGAGCTGATCGACATCGGCGCTGCCGAACTCGCGGGTTATGTGGAATACCGCGATCCCCATGACGAACACCGCGACGAAGGCGTCGAGCAGGATGCCCAATTCGACCAGCAGCGGCGTTTCGGCGACGGTGATCACCGCGAAAACGAAAATGCCGTTCTCGATCACCAGGTAGCCGAGGACCTGCATCAGCGCGTTGCGCCGGCTGACGATCAGGAACAAGCCGATCGCGACCAGGAAGATCGCCGCCTCAAGCATGATGAAGGGCGCATGCGCTAGCGCCGGCTGAAGCTTCAGGGCCAAACCCAGCGATACCGCGAGCGCCACAATCCCGAATAGGATCGAAGCGACAAAACCGACGAACGGCTCGACCTCCCGGTGGTAATTGGCGCGAGAGCGCAAGTGCAGCAGCACGATGGGGAACAGCACGCCCTTTAGCGCGATATTGCTGCCCGCGAGCAGGATCACCCGGAGCCCGAGCCCGTCGTCATGAAAGAACAGGGGCACGAGGCTGAAGAGGATGCCCTGTAGCGACAGCCAGCGAATGCAGGCGCCGATGCGGCTCGTGCCCAGCAACGCAAAGCAGGTCAGGAGACCAAGGGCGTGAATGGTGGCGAGCGCGGTGCTCATGGGTCAGACGAGAAGCACGATGAAGCCGACCGCGGCGAGCGTCGCCGCGCCGACAATGAACTGCGGCACATGGACGAGGCGATAGCGCGCCATCGCCGACTCGACGATGCCGACGACAATCGCAAGCCCAGCCATGCCGGTAAGCGCCGCAGCGCCGTCGAGCCACAGGTTGCCGGTGCGCACCGGTACCGCGAGGCCTACGAACAGCGCACCGAGAACCCATAATTTGAGCGCCGCGCCGTATTGGATGATCGCCAGGTCGGGGCCAGTGTGGTCGAGCACCATAACCTCGTGGATCATCGTCAGCTCGAGATGCGTGGTCGGGTCATCGACCGGGATACGGCTGTTCTCGACCAGTTCGAGGACCAGAAACGTCATCGCGACGAGCGCAAGCGTCGGCAAGGCGTGGGCCCAAGCGGGGACCCCCATGACTTGGTAGATGGGACTGAGCGAGGTGGCGCCGGTGACGCGGGTCAGCGTCGCCAATGCCAGCAGCAATGCGGGCTCGGCGAGCGCCGCGAAATGCACTTCGCGGCTGGCCCCCATTCCTTCGAAGCTCGATCCGGTGTCGAGCGCCGCGAGCACCGTCATGAACCGGCCCAGCGCCAGCAAGCCGACCAGGACGATGAGATCGCCGGAAAAGCCGGTGACGGCGGGCACGCCGGCGAACGGCAATAGCAACAGGGCTGCGATCAACGCTCCCAGATTGACCACCGGTCCGAGCCGCACCAGCGCGGTCGTCGCGTCGCCATAGACCGCGCCGCGGCGTAGCGCCTTGATCACATCGCGGTGCGGCTGCGACAGCGGCGGGCCACGGCGGCCGGCGACAAACGACTTGGTGCGGTTGATGACGCCCGGAATAAGCGGCGCCAGCAGCAGCGCGCACAGCGGCGAGAAGAACCAGTGCAACCCGCTCATGGGGACAGGCTGCCCCAGAAGATGAGCGCGATCAGGGTGGCGGCTACGTAAAGCACGTAGACATGGATGTGGCCGTGCTGGACGACGTAGATGCGCCGCGTCATCCGTCCGAACCAGCGGAAAGTCGGAGCGAACAGCAACCGAAGGAATGGATCGCCGCTATCGCTTACATACGAGGATGAGGTTGGGAAATAGCCGTCCGGCGCCGCCAGCACCTCACGGTTGCGAATGAGCAGACGAAACTGCGTCACCAGCGGTTGCGCGAAGGAAGAGGCGGTATATTGCATGCGCGCGGTGGGACGCTGAAAGCCGCAGCCCCAGACTGGAGCGCGCCGAACGCCGGCGATGGCAAGCCGCCGGGCGCGAAGGATCCACGCCACCAGCGCCACGCCGGCGAGTACGGCAAATACTACGATCGCAGCCGTCAGCGAAGCCGTGACCGGTGCCAGCGCGGCGTGCACCTGCGGCGGCGGCAGATGGCTAACCGTGCCGACGACGCTGGCCAGAGACTGTACTGCCCACGGCGCGGCGGCGCCGATCGCCACGCAGCACAGGGCCAGGACCGCCATCGAGACCAACATCGGTGCGGCCGCCTCGCGTGCCTCGCCTGCCTCGTGGCTGCGGGGCGAGCCCAGGAAGACAACCCCGAATGCCTTGGCGAAACACGCCGCGGCGAGGCCGCTGATCAAACCCATCGACACGATCGAGACCAGCCCAGCCGAGGCGATCGCCGTGTTCGGTTCAATAAGACCGAGGTAACCCGAATAAACGAGCAGGAATTCGCTGACGAAACCGTTGAGCGGGGGCAGGCCGACGATCGCGGCGGCGCCGATCAAAAATGTCGTCCCCGTCCACGGCATCCGCTTCAGCAAACCGCCCAGCTCCTCGATCTCCACGGTACGAGCGGCGTGCTGCACCGCGCCGGCGCCGAGGAAAAGCAGCCCCTTGAAGATCGAGTGGTTGACGACATGCAGCAGCCCGGCGGCGAAGCCGAGCACCGCCAGAACCGTCATGCCATAGGCCAATCCGAGCACGCCGATCCCGATGCCGATAAGGATGATCCCGATATTCTCGACACTGTGGTAGGCGAGGAGCCGCTTCAAATCGTGCTGCGCCAGGGCATAGAGCACGCCGAGCACGCCGCTCGATGCGCCGGCCGCGATCAGGGCCCAGCCCCACCAGGCCATCGGCGCATCCATCAGGGTCAGAATCCGCACGATCCCGTAAATACCCACCTTGATCATCGCTCCCGACATCAGGGCCGAGGCGTGGCTGGGCGCGGCGGGATGGGCCTCGGGTAGCCATACATGCGCGGGCACGATGCCGGCTTTCGCCCCGAAGCCGACCAACGCCAGCAGGAACATCGTCGAGGACAAGCCCGGATGACCGTGCAGCACCGCCGCATATCCGGCAAAATCCGAGCTACCGGCGAGGTTGCCCAGCAGCACGAACATCACCAGCAGAAACGCGGTGCCGAGATGTGTCGCCGCCAGATAAATCCACGCCGCCTGGCGGACCGCTTCCCGCCGGTCGTCGAAGATGACGAGGAAGAAGGGGCTCAGCGCCATGATTTCCCAGGCGACGAGAAATAGCAGCCCGTCGCGCGCGACGATCACTAGCGCCATCGCCGCGCTCAGCATGTTCAGGTGAAACCAGCTTGCGGCAGCGTGGCCGGTGTCCCGCCCTTGGAGATAACTGCGTCCATAAATCCCGGTCAGCAGCGAGAGGCCAAAGACCGGCAGCAAGAAGAACGCGGACAACGCGTCGATTTCGAGGTGCAGCCCGCCGCCCGGCATCGGCCAGCTCGCGGTGAGGACGTCTATGCGACCGCTGTACAGCGTATTGACCGCTGCAGCGAGCCCAAGTGCCGAGCCGCCGACCGCCCCGGTTTGGCCGAGACTTTGCGCAAACGCCGGACGGAAACGCAGTGCGGAAGCGAGCGCGCCGCCCAGTCCCAAGAGGGCGATCGCCACTAGCAAAAGGCTCACGACAGGCCCGAAACTCTGACGCAACCGAAAAGTGCCAAAGCACAGCTCACGGTCATCTCCAGCATGGCCCATCAAACTAGGCCTTGAGCAGGCCAGCCTTACCTCGCGGTACCGATATCGTCAACCTGCAGATCTGATCTTTGCCCTACTTTGATTGAGGTATGATATCTTAAACATGCGTCAATATGCAGCATGTGAAGTCGGCGGCAAGGTTGCCGTCATCGCAAGAAGGAAAGGAATATCGTTGCGCGTGCTGGCTCGGGCCAATGATGCTGGCGGTTCTGATAGAACGCCGCGTTCTCTGCGATATCGTGAGCCATCTGAAGTCGGCCCACTCGATTTCACGTTTCGAAGGATCGAACGAGCGCACCCCACTGCCGACCGGGCAGCGGGTCAGTACCCGGTGCCGAACTGCGTCTGCATGATGTGCAGGTACGCCGCACCTCCCGGTTCAGCCGTCACGTCGTAAGTGCCTCGGCGAAATCCGCTCAAGTTCGAGATGTAGGTCGGATCGGACGCGATCTCCAAGGCGACTTGCGTTCCCGGCAGCAGCACGATGTCCTTCGACCAAGAACCGGGCAGATAGCTTTCGACGCTGACGTGATAAGCGCCGGCTGGCATGTCGCGATAGAAGCTCCAACCGGCGCGGGCATAGCCAACGAGCTGGCCGTTCATCGATACGGGCGGCATGTTGCCGGAATCTTCGGGAAGGAAGACCCGGTAGAACCAAACTCGTCCTTGCCCTGGCGGGATGGGTGGGCCGTTCACAACCGGCGGCGGCGATTGGGCCGCTGCCCCGCAAATGACAAAAGCAACCGCGAGAAAGGCGGCAAAACGAAGTGCCAACCTCGGCTTCGGTGAGAATAACGGCATCGTGCGGCCTTCCTCTGGTGGCCATCGGTTAGGCCGAGCCGATATCTTGTCGCGCGTCCGCAAGCATTGATCTGCGTCAGAGAAACGTCCCGCCATCGCTTTCTCGCGGACGCGCCACAAGCGATTGATCAGGATCAATTCCCCACCGCTTCTCCTGCGCCAGAATTCCCGGCACGCACCGCTCCGCCGGAGTGACATCGATGACGACGCAATCTCCCTTCATCCGCTGGTTCGGTGACTTGCGCCTCACGGACGTTCCGTTGGTTGGCGGCAAGAATGCTTCGCTGGGCGAGCTCTACGCGACGCTTGCCGCGGAAGGCGTACGCGTACCGAACGGCTTCGCGTTGACCGCCCAGGCCTATCGCGAGGCGTTGGCCGCAGCTAATGCCTGGGACGAATTGCGCGCGCTGCTTTCCGGTTTTGACCATCACGATGTCGCCGTCCTCGCTGAGCGCGCGGCCAGAGCGCGCGAGATCGTGTATCAGGCAACCGGCGGCCAGCAGTTGCGCGAGGTGATCGTCGGCGCCTATCGCGCGCTGGAGCAAGAGGCCGGAAAGAACGTTGCGGTCGCCGTGCGCAGCTCGGCCACCGCCGAGGATCTGCCGACCGCCAGCTTTGCCGGCCAGCACGAAAGCTTTCTCAACGTCCATGGCGAGGCCGCCGTGGTCGAGGCTTGCCGCCGGTGCTTTGCCTCGATCTTCACCGACCGCGCCATCGTCTATCGCATTGACAACGGCTTCGACCATTTCAAGGTGGCGCTCTCGGTCGGGGTGATGAAGATGGTCCGCTCCGACCTCGCGTCGAGCGGCGTGATCTTCACCCTCGATACGGAGTCAGGTTTCCGAGACGTGGTGTTTGTCACGGGTTCCTGGGGCCTTGGAGAGAATATCGTTCAGGGTAAGGTCGATCCGGACGAGTTCTACGTCCACAAGCCGACCTTCCGGCAAGGCCACCGCGCGGTGCTGAGCCGTGCCCTTGGGGGCAAACAGATGCGGCTCGTCTTTGGTCGCGGGCGCGGCGCGGCTAGCACCCGTAACAAACCGACCCCGGCCAGCGATCGCACGCGGTTCTGCCTCACCGATGGCGAGGTGCTGGAACTGACCGATTATGCGCTGCGCATTGAGGACCACTACTCGACGCTCGCCGGGCATTCGACCCCGATGGATATCGAATGGGCGAAGGACGGCACAGATGGCCAGCTCTATATCGTCCAGGCCCGGCCGGAGACAGTGGCGTCCCAGCGCCGAACAGACAGCTTCGAGACCTACGCGCTCAAAGGCACCGGCCCGGTGCTGGTCAGCGGCCGCGCGGTCGGCGAGAAGATCGCCGTTGGGGCGGTGCGCGTGGTGGCCGACCAGGAGGGGCTCGCCGCATTCTGCCCCGGCGAGGTTTTGGTCGCCGAGTCGACGAGCCCCGATTGGGAGCCGGTGATGAAGACCGCCGGCGCGATCGTCACCAGCCGCGGCGGTCGCACCTGCCACGCGGCGATTGTTGCGCGTGAGCTCGGCGTCCCGGCGGTGGTCGGCGCGGAAGGAGCGACCGATAAACTAGCGAACGGCACGATAGTGACGGTGAGCTGCGCCGACGGCGAGACCGGCAACGTCTACGACGGAAAGCTGCCGTTTGAGGCGACGCGCGTCCCGCTGAGTACCGTGCCGCGCCCGCGCACCAAGATCATGGTCAATCTGGGCAATCCGGAGCTCGCTTTCCACACCGCGATGCTACCCAATGACGGGGTGGGGCTTGCCCGTATGGAGTTCATCATCAACCAGCACATCGGCGTGCATCCGATGGCGCTCGCCTGTCCCGAGAAGGTTGCATCGGCCAAGGCGCGGGTCACGATCTCGCGGCTTGTGCGCAACTATCCGAAGCCGACCGATTACTTCGTCGAGCGGCTGTCGGAGGGTGTTGGGACCATCGCGGCGGCGTTTTATCCCAAGCCGGTCATCATCCGGCTATCGGATTTCAAGACCAACGAGTATGCCAGCCTGCTCGGCGGCGCCGGGTTTGAGCCGAAGGAGGCCAATCCGATGCTCGGCTTCCGCGGCGCGGCGCGTTATGCCCACCCGGCCTACGCCGCTGGCTTCGCGCTCGAATGCGCCGCCTTAGAGCGCGTCCGCGATGAGATGGGCCTAACCAATCTGGTGATTATGGTGCCGTTCTGCCGCCGCGTCGTCGAGGCGCGGCAGGTCGTCGCGGAGATGGCCCGGCATGGCCTCGAGCGCGGCAAGAAGGGGCTCGAGATCTACGTGATGTGCGAAATCCCCAACAACGTGATTTCGATCGACGCTTTTGCCGAGTTGTTCGACGGCTTCTCGATCGGCTCGAACGACCTGACGCAGTTAACGCTGGGGGTCGATCGCGACTCCGCGATCGTCGCCTTTGATTTCGACGAGCGCGACCCCGGCATGCTCGAAATGCTGCGGCTGGCGGTGACCGGCGCGCACCGCAATCGCCGGCATGTCGGGATTTGCGGCGAGGCGCCGGCGAACTATCCCGAGATCGCCCGTTATCTGGCCGGGCTCGGCATCGATTCGATCAGTGTCAACCCGTCAAGCCTGTTGCGCACGATGACCGTCGTGCACGAGGCCGAGCAGACGACGACAGAGCCTCTGGCCGCTCAATAATAGTGCAACAGCCGGCGGCGGCTCAGATCGCAAAATCAATGCGAGGACGCCGCCGCTTACCGCCTCATTCCCGGCTACGGCGCAGCAAAACCTAGCTCCGCTGTTCGGGTGGCAGCTGCAGGCGGTAGCCGACGCCAAGCTCTGTCAGAATATGCGTTGGCCGGGTCGCGTCGGGCTCAAGCTTCTGCCGCAGCCCGCGGATAAAAACTCGCAAGTATTGCACTTCGTCGGCTTGGGCCGGTCCCCACACCTCGCGCAAAAGATAACGGTGGGTCAGGACCTTGCCGGCGTGGGTAACAAGGTGACGCAGTAGCTCGAACTCCTTGGGCGACAGCTTGACCTCGTGGCCGGCTCGGCTAACGTGACGCCGCACCAGATCGACAGTGAGGTCGCCGGAGACGAACATTGGCAACTCTCCTTGCGCCTGGTAGCGATGACGCAGCGCCGCGCGGAGCCGCGCGTTGAGTTCGGCCACACTGAACGGCTTGCTGATGTAATCGTCGGCGCCGAGATCAAGCGCCTCGACCTTGGAGCGTTCGTCGCTGCGCGCCGACAGCACGATGATCGGGACCGTCGAGGTCTTGCGGATAGCCGCGATCACCTCCAACCCGCTGCGGTCGGGGAGACCGAGGTCGAGGATCACCATATCGGGCTTTTCGCCGGTTATCGCCGCAAGCGCCGCGCCGGCGTTCTCGACGGTCACGACCCGGTGCCCAGCAGCGGTCAAGCTGCTGCGTAGAAAGCGCAAGATCGGCGGCTCGTCATCGACGACGAGCACGGTGTAGGCGCTAGCCATGCGCCGCGGCGGGTTCGCGGATTTCCACGTCTTCCGGGACCGGGATACGCAAGGACAGCATCGCCCCGGAGCGGTCGCGGCGATTGTGGGCTTCGATCCGGCCACCCTGCGCCTCGATGAAGCCTCGGCAGATGGCGAGGCCCAGGCCGGTCCCGGCGCGACGCCGGTCCTGTGCCTGCACGCGGTAAAATTTGTCGAAGATACGCTCGAGATCGTCGGGCGGGATGCCTAGGCCTTCGTCAATCACATCGATCGCGACGATGTCGCCGTCCCGCCGGGCTTTGAGGTCAATGCGGCTACCGGGCGGTGAGTACTTCGCCGCGTTGTCGAGCAGGTTGAACAACACCTGCTCGAAGAGGATCGGGTCGAGGCGCAGCATCGGCAGGTCAGGTGCGACCGAGATCTCCACCCGGTGCTCGGCAAGGATCGTCCCCGCTCGCTCCAGCGCCGCGCCGACGACCTCTCCGACATCGATAAGATCAAACTTCATCTCAATCGCGCCGGCCTCGAGCCGAGTCATGTCGAGCAGATTACCGACAAACCGGTTGAGCCGCTCGGCCTCGCTCTCGAGGGTTGCGAGCAATTCATCCCGGTCGGCAGCGTCGTATTTGTCGGCGTAGCTACGCAGGCTGGACACCGTGCCAATGATGGAGGCGAGAGGGGTGCGCAAGTCGTGAGAGATCGATGTCAACAGCGCCGCGCGCAGCCGCTCGGTCTCGGCTGAGACACGCGCCTCTGCAAGACCGCGCGCCAGGGAAATTCGCTCGATCGCAACGGCGACCTGGTCGGCTAGTGCGTCGAGCAAGCGGTGCTCATCGGGCGTCAGCAGCGCTTGGCGCTCACAGCCGATGACGCCAACCGTGCCGCTCCCTGTCCGCAATGGCAGAAAAAGCCATTTGCCACCTGGCAGCGTGTCGGAGCCGCGCCCGGTCGGGTGATTGTGCTCCCAGCACCAGCGCGCCGCGGCCATGTCAGCCTCATCGAGCGTGTCGTCGGGCGGATAAGCGGAGGCGAGCGACAGACTCCGCGCTTCCTGATCGGGCAGTAGCAGGACCGTCGCTACCTTGAGCATCGATGAAACCTGGAACGCGGTCGCCCATAAGAGGTCGTCGAGCCCACCGATACCGGCAAGCTTGCGGCTGAAGGCATAGAGTTCGGCGGTCGCCTTGGCCCGGGCGCGTGCCGAGACGACCTGGACTCGGGTCGCTGCGGTCAAATTGCTGACGACGATCGCGACCAACGCGAAGAAGAACAATGCGACGACGTTTTCCGGGTCGGCGATGGTTAGGGTGTAGAGCGGCGGCAGGAAGAAGAAATTGTAAGCGAACACGCTCAAAAGGCAGGAGAACAGGGCGGGCAGCAGGCCCCAGGCGACAGCGCTGGCGAGCACCGCCATCAAAAACGCAAGCGAAACGCTCTGCAGGCCGACGAAGCGATCCAGCAGGTGAGCCACGCCGAGCGCCAATAGCACCGCCCCCGCGCTGCTCGCGTAGGCCATGACGTTGACGGACTGCTGGTGCGGGCTCGTCCTTATCGGCTTGACCGGGGACTCGTCCGCCTCGGCCGAGATGACATGGACGCTGATCGGCCCGGTCTTGCGCACCAGATCGTGTACAACCGAGCCGTGAATCATCTCGAACCAGCGCGAGCGGCCGGATTTGCCAATAACGATCTGGGTGATGTTGTTGGCGGTGGAATAGGCGACGACCTCATCCGCGATTTTGCCGCCCGGGATGGTGATCGTCGACGCGCCGAGGCGTTCGGCGAGGCGCAGAAAATCGGCTATCCGGTCGCGCTCCGTATCGGTGAGGCGCTGCGTGCGCGACGTCTCCACGTAGATCGCCGTCCATGGCGCGTGGAAACGGTCGGCGGCGCGGCGGGCGTAGCGGATCAGCGCCGGCGTATTGATCGCCTCGCTGACGCAGACCAGGACGCGGTCCCCGGCTGGCCACGGTCCAGCGATCGCATGCGCCTGCATATGCGACAACAGCTGGTCGTCGACCCGCTGCGCGGTGCGGCGCAACGCCAGTTCGCGCAGTGCCGTCAGATTGCCCGGCTGGAAATAGTGACTGACCGCACGCTCGGCCTGATGTGGGATGTAGACCTTACCTTCCCGCAGGCGCTGGATCAGGTCGTCGGGGGCAAGGTCGATGACTTCGATGTCGTCGGCCTGGTCGAGAATGCTGTCGGGCACCGTCTCGCGCACCCGGATCCGGGTGATGCGCGCCACGACGTCATTGAGGCTCTCGACGTGCTGGATGTTGAGAGTGGTGTAGACGTCGATGCCGGCGGCGATCAATTCCTCGACATCAAGATAGCGCTTGGGATGGCGGCTCCCTGGCGCGTTAGTGTGGGCCAATTCGTCGACCAGGACGAGCTCGGGGCGACGCTTGAGGATCGCATCGATATCCATCTCCGCGAGGCGGTGGCCCTTGTAGTCCACCTCTTGCCGGGGGATGACATCGAGCCCATTGAGCAGAGCCTCGGTCTCGCGGCGGCCATGGGTTTCGACCACGCCGACCACGAGATCGACCCCCTCGCGCCGCTTGGCCTGCGCCGACTGCAGCATCTCATAGGTCTTACCGACCCCCGGCGCGGCCCCAAGAAAGATCTTGAGGCGGCCGCGGCCTTCCCTCTCCACCGCGTCGAGCAGTGCCTCGGGTGAGGGTCTGGCTTCCCTGTCGGCCATACCCTCAGTCTAGCTCATTTCGCGGCGTCGAGCGCGAGGTTGAGCTTGAGCACGTTGACTCGCGGTTCGCCGAAGGTGCCGAGGAAACGTCCTTGGGTGTTCTGGTCGACCAGCGCCTGGAGCTTGTCCGCCGGCATGCCGCGCGCGGCGGCGACACGCGGCACCTGGAACGCCGCGGCTGCGGGTGTGATGTCGGGGTCAAGACCGCTGGCCGAGGTGGTCACCAGATCGACCGGGATCGGGGCGCCCGGGTGCTCCTTCTTCAGCGCATCGACGTCGCCGCTAACGCGGTCGATCAGCGCCTTCGAGGTTGGGCCGAGGTTGGAACCAATCGAATTATCGGCCGCATAGGGGGTCGCGATCGTTTTGGTCGAGTCCTTCGGATCCGGCTCGGTCGTCGCCGACGGCCTGCCATGGAAGTATTTGGCGTCGGTGAAATTCTGCCCGATCAGCTCGGAACCGATGACCTTGTCGTCTTTCACGATGAGGCTGCCGCCGGCCTGTTTCGGGAACAGGATGCCGGCGACGCCGGTGATGGCGAGCGGATAGATGAGGCCTGTCAGCACGGTCATCAGAACCAATAGGACGATGGCGGGACGAATTTGGCGAAGCATGGCTGTGGTCCTTACGCGAGGCCGATCGCATTGATGATGATGTCGATCAGCTTAATACCGGGGAACGGCACGATGATGCCGCCGATGCCGTAGATCATGAGGTTGCGGCGCAGCACGGCGGCGGCGCTTTGCGGTACGTAGCGCACGCCCTTCAGCGACAACGGAATGAGCGCGATGATGATCAGCGCGTTGAAGATGATCGCCGAGAGGATCGCGCTTTGCGGCGAGCGCAGATACATGATGTTGAGCGCCGCCAGCTGCGGATAGAACGCGACGAAGATCGCCGGGATGATCGCAAAATACTTGGCGACGTCGTTGGCGATGGAGAAGGTGGTGAGCGCGCCGCGGGTCATCAGCAATTGCTTGCCGATGGCGACGATCTCCAACAGTTTGGTCGGGTCGCTGTCGAGGTCGACCATGTTGCCGGCTTCGCGCGCGGCCATGGTGCCGGTCTGCATCGCGACGCCGACATCGGCCTGAGCCAGCGCCGGCGCATCGTTGGTGCCGTCGCCGCACATGGCGACGAGCTTGCCCCCGGACTGCTCGTCGCGGATCAGCCTGAGCTTGTCCTCGGGGGTCGCTTGCGCGAGGAAATCGTCGACGCCGGCCTCGGCGGCGATCGCCGCCGCGGTTAGCGGATTGTCGCCGGTGATCATCACGGTGCGGATGCCAGCACGGCGCAGCTCGGCGAAGCGCTCGCGAATGCCGCCCTTGACGATGTCCTTGAGGTGGATGACGCCAAGCAGCTTGCCATCCTTGGCGACGGCGAGCGGCGTGCCGCCCTGCTGGGCGATGCCGTCGGCGATCTGTTGCAGCTCGCGGGCGGCCCGCGAGTGAGTCGTAGCTACCTCGGCTGTAGCTGCGGTGCGCGCGCTGGCGCTTGTGCGGCCGCTCAGCCCGACCGGCGCGGTCTCGCGGCCCTCGACATGCGCGAGCACCGCATCGACCGCGCCCTTGCGAATCGATGAGCCCTCGGTGTCGATGCCGCTGATCCGCGTCTGGGCGCTAAAGGGGATGAACCTGGCATTGAGCGGCGCCATGTCGCGGCCGCGGATGCTGTAGCGCTCCTTGGCGAGCACGACGATCGACCGCCCTTCCGGGGTCTCGTCGGACAGCGAGGCGAGTTGCGCGGCGTCGGCCAAGTCGCGCGCCTCGACCCCGGCGAGTGGCAGGAACTCGGTCGCCTGCCGGTTGCCGAGCGTGATCGTGCCGGTCTTGTCGAGGAGCAGCGTGTCGACGTCGCCCGCGGCCTCGACCGCGCGGCCGGACATCGCCAGCACATTGAACTTCACCAGCCGATCCATGCCAGCGATGCCGATCGCCGAAAGAAGGGCACCGATCGTCGTCGGGATCAGTGTCACGAACAGGGCGATCAGCACGACCACCCCGACCGTTCCGCCGGCGTAGTTCGAGTAGCTGGGGATCGTAACGGTCGCGAACAGGAAGATGATCGTCATACCGGCAAGCAGGATGTTGAGCGCGATCTCGTTCGGCGTCTTCTGCCGCTCGGCTCCCTCGACGAGCTTGATCATGCGGTCGAGGAAGGTCGAGCCCTGGGCCGAGGTGATGCGCACCTTGATCTGGTCCGACAGCACGCGCGTGCCGCCGGTGACCGCCGAGCGGTCGCCGCCGCTTTCGCGGATGACCGGCGCGGACTCGCCGGTGATCGCCAACTCGTCGACCGAGGCGATGCCCTCGAGCACCTCGCCATCGCTCGGGATCACGTCGCCGGCCTCGACCAGGACGATGTCGCCCGGCTTCAGCTGCGTCGCCGGGCGCTCTTGCCATTCCGTGCCCTGGCCGGACGGAAGCAGCTTGGCAACCGCCTGAGTCTGCGTCGCGCGCAGGCTCGCCGCCTGGGCCTTGCCTCGCCCTTCGGCGACAGCTTCGGCAAAGTTGGCGAACAGCACGGTGAACCACAGCCACAGGCTGATCTGGCCGGAGAATCCCGCGCCTGTGCCGGCGAACAGGTCGCGGACGAAGAGGATCGTCGTCGCCGCCGACACCACCTCGACCGCGAACATGACAGGATTACGGGCGAGAGTGCGTGGGTTGAGCTTCTTGAACGCGCCGCCGATTGCCGGCCCGATAATGGCCGGGTCGAACAGCGAACGGGTTTGCGCAGCCATCGATACTCTCCGATCAGAACAGGGTTCCGGCCTTCATCGCGAACTGCTCGACAATCGGGCCGAGCGCGAGGGCCGGGAAATAGGAAAGGCCGCCGACGATGACGATGACGCCGACCATGAGGCCGACAAAGAGCCCGCCATGCGTCGGGAAGGTGCCGGCGGAGGGCGCCGAGATCTTTTTGGCGGCCAGCGAGCCGGCGATAGCCAACACCGGAATGATGACGAAGAACCGGCCCATCAGCATCGCCATGCCGATCGTCGTGTTGTAGTAGGGCGTGTTCGCCGACAGTCCGGCAAAGGCGCTGCCGTTATTGCCGGTGCCCGAGACAAAGGCATAAAGCGCTTCGGTAAAGCCGTGCGGACCAGAATTCGCCATGCCGGCAAGACCTGGCTCGACGACCACGGCAAGCGCGGTCCAGCCGAGCATCGACATCGGCAGCGCCAAGATGGCGAGCATCGTCATCTTGACCTCCTTCGCCTCGAGCTTCTTGCCGAGATATTCGGGCGTGCGGCCCACCATCAGTCCGGCGACGAATAGCGCGATGATCGCCATCAACAGCATGCCGTAGAGGCCCGAGCCGACACCGCCGAAGATGATCTCGCCGAGCATGATGTTGGCCAGCGGCACGAGCCCGCCGATCGGCGTGTAGCTGTCGTGCATCGAGTTTACCGAGCCATTGGAGGCATCGGTCGTCGCCGTGGCCCAGATCGTCGAATTGGTAATGCCAAAGCGGACTTCCTTGCCCTCCATGTTGCCGCCAGGCTGCGTCAGCGACGGCGCCTGGTCCACGCCGAGCGCGGTGAATTGCGGGTTGCCGGCAAACTCGGCCCAGTAACAGGGAGCCATTCCAGCCAAGAACAGCAGCCCCATCACGGCGAAGATCGCCCAGCCCTGCCGGGTATTTCCGACCATGCGGCCAAAGGTGTAGGTGAGTGCGGCGCTGATCACGAGGATCGCCCACATCTCGACGAGGTTGCTCAGTGCGGTCGGATTCTCGAACGGATGCGACGAGTTGACGTTGAAGAAGCCGCCGCCATTGGTGCCGAGCTGCTTGATCGCAATCTGCGAGGCGACCGGCCCTTGCGCAATGATCTGCTTGACGCCTTCGAGCGTCGTCGCCTCGGTATAGGCGCCAAGGTTCTGCGGCATGCCCTGCCACACCAGCACCAGCGCGACGACAATCGCCATTGGCAACAACACGTAAAGCGTGGCGCGGGTCAGATCGACCCAGAAATTGCCGATGCTGTTGGCCGATCGGCGCGCGAAGCCGCGGATCAGTGCAATGGCGATGGCAATGCCGGCGGCGGCGGAAACGAAGTTCTGCGTGGTAAGCCCGACCATCTGGGTCAGGTAACTCATCGTCGTTTCGCCGCCATAGCCCTGCCAGTTGGTGTTCGTGACGAAGCTGACCGCAGTGTTGAACGAGCTGTCGGGCGATACAGCGCTCTGATCAGCCGGGTTCAGCGGCAGGACGGCCTGCAGGCGCTGCAGGCCGTAAAGCAGGACGAAACCCGCGGCGCTGAACAGCAACACGCTGATCCCGTAGACCAGCCAATGCTGCTCCTCACGCTCGTCGATGCCGCAGAGACGGTACATGCCGCGCTCCAACGGCCCGACAACGGGCGACAGGAAAGTGCGCTCGCCGCTGAACACCTTCGCCATAAAGACGCCGAGCGGCTTCACGCAGATCGTGACCAGCCCGCAATAAATCGCGATCTGGATCCAACCGTTTGCGGTCATGGTATCCTCGAAATTTCTCGCTCAGAATTTTTCTGGGCGCAGCAGTGCGACAACCAGGTAGACAAGCATGCCGACCGAGATCAGCGTGCCCAGGATCAATTCGAACATGGCGTCCTCACAACCGGTCGCAGGCGTAAAGATAGAGGCAGCCCGCAGCTACGAAGCCGAGGCCGACCGCAAGGAAAATCAGATCCACCACGTTTGCTCTCCTACAGGGCCCAGCCATCCCTGGCGGGCGTCGGTGCGGCAGTATGGAAGGCCCTTGTTACACGCGGTTTGCGCAAGTCGAATTGACCTAGATCAACCCGCGCTCAGTTCCGCCTGGACGAGAAGCACGACCAGCGCGGCCCAGAACATCGGCCCGACCAACTCCATCAGGCTGCCGGTCACCGCATAGAGCAGCGCGATTCCCGGCTGATCGGTGAAGTCGTTGTTCCGGGTACCGGACCCGAAAACGGCTGACGGTTCTTCGTCAGCAAAGAAAGGACGCATGTCTCGCCGGCCGCCTTACTCCAGCCGGGTGATAAAAGGATATGAGCGGATTAACTTTCGAGACGGATCGGTGCCGTCGCGCATAAAGGCGGCATAAAGGCGCGCATCGGCGGGAGCGTCCGCGCCACGGCCTCAGGCTAGCTCCGCCGCAGCCGGGCGGGATCGAGCGGCGGCAGGCGAGAGAGGGCAAATGGTGTCAGGTCGACGCCGCTGGCGGCGCCGTCGACGATCAGCTCCGCCATCGCCTCGCCCGTCGCCGGCGCGTTGAGGATGCCCCAGACGCTGTGCCCGGTGGCGATATAAGCGCCGGCGACGCCCGGCACCGAGCCGATCAGCGGCAGGCCGTCACGCGTAACCGGGCGGTAGCAGGCCTGGCGCGCAAGGATTTTGGCCGCGCCCAATACCGGCGAGATCGCGCGGCACATCGCCTCGAGCCGGTAGAGCGCGCCGCCATCCGGGGTGACCCGGGCCGGATCGGCCGGCAATGCCTCCTCGCCGGAAATCCCGCAGACATAGGTCGTCCCGTCGGTGCGCGGAAACAGTTCGGGGGTTAATACCGCGCCGGTATCCTGCTCCCGATATTCGAGGAATGCCGCCTCCGCCGGGATTTGCGCGCCGGTGTCGAAGACGAGGCTATGACCTTTAAGACCAAACACAGCCGGCAGCGGCAACCACATCGCGGCAAGGACCGACCATGGGCCCATGGCGATGACGACAGCATCGGCAGCAAGAGTCTCACCGCCGTCGATCTCGACGCCGGCGACGCGCGGCGGCTCGTCGAGCTGCGTCAGTCCGGTGACCCGCCCAAGGCGCAGCGTCGCGCCTTGGGCCTCGGCGGCACGCATCATCGCGGCGGTGAACTGGCCGGGGTGGACCTGGGCCGTCGTCTCAGGCGAGCCTAGCGCCTGCGCCACCGTCACCTCTGGCGACAGCCAACCGAGATCGTAAGCGCTGCCCCGGCTGGGAAACCCGGCGAAGCCGCCATAAGTGTCGAGGCGGCGGTATCCCCAATCGCCGGCGACTTCCTCCGCCAGCTGCGCGTGGAGATCGAAGCTGCGCTGTGCCAGTGGCTCGAGCGGCGAGCCGTCGCACCAGTCGCGCGCGAGGAACCCGCCCGATTTGCCGGATGCGGCGCAAGCAACGCCGGTGCTTTCGATGACGGTCGCCGCGACCCCACGGCAGCTGAGAAAATACGCGATCGAGGCGCCGATCGCCCCGCCGCCGCAGATCGCAACATGCATCGCACTCGACCCGGTATTGATTTGACGCCGTTGCACCATGTCACGATTGGCGCTGGCGCCACGGCCACTGGTTGGCATATCTGACCACGTCCAATCAACACCGCGGAAGTCGAATGCTCGAAGTGCCCATCCTGATCGTTGGCGGCGGACCGGTTGGTCTCACCGCCTCGATCCTCTTGTCGCAGCAAGGCGTTCGCTCGCTGCTGGTCGAACGCCATCCTGGCACGGCGATCCTGCCGAAGGCGCGGGGCATCAACGCGCGAACCATGGAGATGTACCGCCAGATAGGGATCGAGCAGGCGATCCGCGATGCCGGTCTCCCAATGGAGCGCACGGGCTTTATCGTGTGGACCGAGAGCCTCTCAGGACGAGAGATCGAGCGCCGCGTCCGCGGCCGCATGGCGCCAGCCAACAGGGCCGCGTCGCCAGTGTTAAATTGTCTCTGCGCGCAGGACGATCTCGAGCCGGTGCTGCGCCGTTTCGCCGAAGCGCAGCCGCCAGGCGAACTTCACTTCAACGCCGAGTTGACCGCGGTGAGCCAGGATTCCGCCGGCGTCACCGCCACGATCACCGATCGCATCGTCGGCGGCGAAACCCAGGTGCGAGCGCAATATTTAATCGCCGCCGATGGCGCCCAGAGCCGGGTTCGCCGCCTGATCGGCGCGCGGATGATCGGCCAGGAAGGCGTCTACGACAGCGTCAACATCCTGTTCAACGCCGATTTGAGGCAATGGGTGGCCGATCGGCCCGCGGCGCTGTACTTCGTCGAACAGCCCGATCTGCGCGCGACCTTCCTCACGATCAACGCCCACGATCGCTGGGGCTTTTTGATCCACAGCCTGAAGCAATACGGATACGTCCCAGGCGATTTTACCGAAGAGCGCTGCGCCGCGCTGATCCGGCAAGGTGTCGGCAAGCCAGATTTGCCGGTCAAGATCCTCGGCGTCAGTGCCTGGGAAGCGTCGGCAATCGTCGCCGACCGATATCGCGATGGGCAGCTCTTTCTCGCCGGAGACGCCGCGCACGAAATGCCCCCGACCGGCGGGTTCGGGCTCAATACCGGTGTTCAAGACGCGCAAAACCTGGTGTGGAAGCTGGCCGCGGTGTTGAAGGGCCAAGCCGGCGAGGCGCTGCTCGATACTTACCACCCCGAGCGGCAGCCGCTGGCCACGATCACCACCAAGGCCAGCCTGGAGAATTCCCTCTCGATGGGACGCACCGCGCGGCAGGAAGGCGCCAAGCTGCCGCGCTCCGAATTCCTCAACGAGCAGGGCCTGATCTTTGGGGCGCGCTACGAGTTGGCGGCGGTAATCCCGGACGGCACGCAACCACTCGCCATCGACGATCCCGTCACCCAGTACGTGCCCTCGGCGAGGCCCGGGCAACGGGCGCCGCACGTCTGGCTTAAGCGCGGCGGCCAGCAATTGTCGACCATCGACCTCTTCGGACGGGGCTTCGTGCTGCTGGCTGGGCACCGCGGAGATGACTGGCGTCGCGCCGCATCCGCGCTCGCCGGGCCGGATCGCCCCAAGCTCGACGCCCATACGATCGGCGAGGGCGGCGACCTCGGTGACGCCAACGACTGGCAGACAGCCTACGAGATCGACGCAGACGGCGCCGTGCTGGTGCGCCCGGACGGGTATGTCGCCTGGCGCTGCCGCTCAGGCGCAGCAACGGAAGCGACGCACGTTCTCGAAGCCGCGCTCGACCGTATCCTTCAGCGCTAGGCCGCCTACTTCGCCGCCGCGGCCTCGCGCGGCACCCCGTCGAAGGCGCTTGCCGGCCAGGGCAGCCCGTAATGCTCGCGCAACGTCTTGCCCTCGTACTCACCGCGGAACAGACCGCGCCGCCGCAGGATCGGGATCACCTCGGCGGCGAAAACGTCGAGCTGAACCGGTAGTAGCGGCGGCATGATGTTGAACCCGTCGGCGGCGCCGTCGGTGAACCAGTCCTCGATCAGATCGGCGATCTGTTCCGGGGTCCCGGCGCTGGTGAAATGCCCGCGGGCGCCGGCGAGATAGCCGAGCAGCTGGCGCAGCGTCGCGTTCTCCCGTCGCACGAAGTTGATAATAACCTCGGTGCGGCTGCGCGCCGCCTGCACCGTGTCAGGATCGGGAAAGTCCTCGGGCTTCAACGGCCGGTCGAGCGGCAGGTGCGAAAAATCATGTCCGCCAAAGCGGTTGGAGAGCCGCTTTCGCCCCACCTCGGTATCGGTGAGCTCGTTGACCTCGCGCGCCATGCGCTGCGCCTCGGCCTCGGTCGAGGCGATCATCGGAGAGAGGCCCGGCAGGATCAGTACATGCTCCGGGTTGCGCCCTTCGGCCGCCGCCCGGCGCTTGAGGTCGGCGTAGAACTCCTGCGCGGTCGCCTTCTCGACATGGGCGGTGAAGACGGCTTCGGCGTGGCGCGCCGCGAACCCGCGGCCGGTGTCGGACGACCCAGCCTGGACCAGCACCGGCCGCCCCTGCGGACAGCGCGGCATGTTGAGCGGCCCCGCGACCTGATAAAAATCGCCGCGATGGTGGATCGGCCGGATGCGGTCAGCCTTGGCATAGACGCCGGCCACGCGGTCGTCGACCACCGCGTCCGCGGCCCAGCTGTCCCACAGCGCCTTGACCACCGACATGAACTCTTCGCCCCGGGCGTAGCGGTCGGCGTGACTGACCTGTCCCTCGCCGCCGAAATTCTCGGCCGCCGTCGCCAGCCACGAGGTGACGATGTTCCAGGCGGCGCGCCCGTTGCTGATATGGTCGATCGAGGCGAACTGGCGCGCCAGGTTGAACGGTTCGGTATAGGTGGTCGAGCAGGTCGCGATCAGCCCGATTCGCTGCGTCGACACCGCGATCGCGGCCAGCACGGTGATCGGCTCGAGCCAGGTGCGCGCGGCCTGCGCCACGTCGCCGCCGAGCGCCAGCTGATCGGCGAGGAAGATCGAATTGAATCTTCGCCGCCTCGGCGCGCTGCGCCAGGTCGATGTAGTAGCGGATGTCGGTCAGCGGCAGCGGCGAGGTGTCCGGATGCCGCCACGACGCCTCGTGGTGACCGCGGCTATGGATGAATAGGTTGAGATGCAGCTGCCGGGTCATCGCGCCTCGCCGTATCAGGTGAATTTTGCCGCGAGCGGCTTGGGGCCGAGCCTAGCCCGGTCGAGCCGGCTCAACACCAGAAGCGCCTGGCAGAGCGCCGTCAACTCCTGACGGGCGCTGTCCGAGGCGAGCTGCCCGTCCTTGAAGTCGCCGCCGGTGATATAGACGCTGGTCGGCGCGATGAGCGCGCCAAACCAGGTCAGCACCTCGCGCAGCTGCCAGTCGACGCCGAGGAAGTGGTGCGGCGAGCCGCCCATCGCGACGATACCGACCGGCTTCGCCTGCAACGCCTCGACCGGCGTGGTGTCGAGCAGGTTCTTCAACACCCCGGGATAACTGGCCCGGTAGACCGGAGCCGCGACCAGCACCGCCGCCGCATCCACAATCTTGGCCACGGCATCCCGGGTGGCCGCATCGTACTGCTCAAGCGGCCTTCCGTCGCAAATCTCCACCGGCGTCTCGGCGAGGTTCAGGATACCGACCGAGGCGTCCTCGACCGTTCCCGCGGCATAGGCAACCGCGGCGGCGAGCCGTCCGGGCGGCGTCGCCGCGCCGACAATCATCAGCAGCCCTGCCACCCTCACTCCCCCGCTTGAAGCTGGCGCGCCGGAGCGGGCACCGGCGCCAGCCCGAAATGATCGCGCAGGGTGGCTCCCTCGTACTCGTGCCGGAACAGGCCGCGACGCTGCAGTTCCGGGATCACCAGATCGACAAAGTCGGTGAAGCCGCCGGGGAAATAGGCCGGAAGCACATTGAACCCGTCCGCCGCCTTCTCGACGAACCATTGCTCGAGCGTGTCGGCGATCTTCCGCACCGTGCCGCACAGCACCCAATGGCCGCGCGCGGCCGCGGTCAGGTTGTAGAGGTCGCGCAGCGTCATGTTCTCGCGCTTGGCCATCTCGTAAAGCACGCTGGTGAAGGTGCGGCTGCCCTGGAACGGCGGCGGCGGTGGCACCGGCCCGTCGAGATCGTGGCCGGAGACGTCGTATCCGATGCGGCTGGCGACCAGGGTGATCGCGTTGGTCGGGCTGATCCAGCTCTGCAGCTTGGCGAGTTTGGCGCGGGCCTCGTCCTCGGTGGCGCCAACGATCGGCATCATCCCGGGCAGCACGGCGATCTCGTCCGGGCTGCGGCCGTATTTCGCCATGCGGCCCTTGAGGTCGGCATAAGCCTTTTTCGCCGGCTCCAACTCCTGCACCACCGAAAACACCACGTCTGCGGTCCGCGCCGCCAGTTCGAGTCCGCTCGGCGAACCGCCGGCCTGGATGATCACCGGGTGCCCCTGCGGGCAGCGGGCCTGATTGATCGGTCCCCTGACCTGGAAGAACCGGCCCTTGTGGTTGAGCGGCCGCACCTTGGTCGGATCGACGTACTGGCCGGTTTGCGTGTCGGCGAGGACCGCGTCCTCGTCCCAGCAATCCCACAGCCCGCGCACGACATCGACGAATTCCTCGGCGCGCTGATAGCGCAACTCGTGATCGATGTGTTCGTCGAGATTGAAGTTCTGTGCGGCCTTGGCGTTGGAGCTGGTGACGACATTCCACGCCGCGCGCCCACCGCTCAAATGGTCGATCGAGCCGAAGATGCGGGCAACGTTGAACGGTTCGGAAAAGCTGGTCGATACCGTCGCGCCAAGCCCGACACGGGCGGTGCACTGGCTCAGCGCGGTAATCAGCGTGGTCGGCTCGAACCGACACATGAAGGACGGGTGGTCGGTCGGGTCCATCACCATCGAGTTGGAGATGAACAACAGGTCGAACTTGCCGCGCTCGGCGATGCGGGCGATCTCCTGCATCGCCGGCAATTCCATGTGGCTCTTGAACGCGCCCTCGTAGCGCCATCCGGCCTGATGATTGCCGGTGCCGAGGACGAACACCCCCATGTGCATCTGACGGCCCGCCATGTGCGCCCCTCTCCCGGTAGCAGCAATTCAGTATGCACCAAGCTGGCCGAGGCGGGTAACATCGCATCGGAATAGCTCAGCGCGGCGGAGAACATGGCATCACGGCAATTGCGTCTCGGCGCGTTCATGCGTCCGGTCGGCATCCACACCGGCTGGTGGCGCTATCCCGGCGCCTATCCTGATGCGAATTTCAACCTGAAGCATCTGATCCGCTTCGCGCAAAAGCTCGAAGAAGGGAAGTTCGACGCCTGGTTCATGGCCGACCACTTGGCCGTTCTCAACATGCCGATGGCAGCCTTGAAGCGCAGCGCCACGGTGACATCGTTCGATCCGCTGACCCTGTTGCCGGCGCTCGCGATGATGACCGAGCATATCGGTCTCATCGCCACCGCCTCGTCGACCTTCGAGCCGGCCTACATGATCGCCCGCCGCTTCGCCTCGCTTGACCACATCAGCAACGGTCGCGCCGGGTGGAACCTGGTCACCACCTCGAACCCCGACGCGGCGCTCAATTTCGGGCTCACCGAGCACATGGAGCACGGAGAGCGCTACCGCCGCGCCCGCGAGTTCTATGATGTCGTCACCGGGTTGTGGGACAGCTTCGCCGAAGATGCCTTTGTCCGCGATGTCGAGGAGGGCATCTATTTCGATCCCGACCGCATGCACGTGCTCGACCACCAGGGCGAATTCCTGTCGGTGCGCGGGCCGCTCAACATCGCCCGGCCGATCCAGGGTTGGCCGGTGATCGTCCAGGCGGGCGCCTCCGATGCCGGCCGCCAGCTCGCGGCCGAAACCGCCGAGATGGTGTTCGCCGCCGGCGGCCCGCTCGCCGACGGACAGCGCAACTACGCCGATATCAAGAACCGGGCGAAGGCGGCGGGCCGCGATCCCGACCACATCAAAATCCTCCCCGGCTGCCTTGTCGTCGTCGGCGACACGGTCGACGAGGCCAAAGCCAAACGCGCCCAGCTGGACAGCGGAGTTCATCCCGACAGCGGCATTGCCTCGCTGTCGATCGCGCTTGGCTGCGACGCCTCGCAATTCGATCTCGACGCGCCGCTCCCCGACATCCCCGAGAGCAACGCCTCGAAAAGCGGCCGCGAGCGGGTGATCGCCCGCGCCCGGCGCGACAACTTGACCGTCCGCCAACTCGCGCAGATCGCCGGCAGCTATGGCGGCCTCGCCATGGTCGGCACGCCGCGCACCATCGCCGATCAGATGGAGGAATGGCTCTACGGCGATGCCTGCGACGGGTTCAACATCATGTTCCCGTGGGTTCCCGGCGGGCTCGACGAGTTCGTCGATCGCGTCGTGCCGGAGTTGCAGCGGCGCGGCCTGTTCCGCCGCGAATACGAGGGCAGGACGCTGCGCGAGAACCTCGGCCTGCCGCGCCCCGAGAACCGGTTCTTCCCGAAGCAAGGGGCACCAGGATGAGCAATCCCGCCTTCAAGTTCGATCATGTTCACATCATCAGCAAGAACCCGCACGCCTCAGCTCGCTGGTATGTCGAGATGTTCGGCGCGGCGATCGCAGCCGACACGGTCGTGCGCGGCGCGCCGCAAATCTTCGTCGAATTGGGTGGCATGACAATCCTCATTCGCGGCCGCCGCCCGGGCGAGGAGCCGGCGCCGGCGCGGCCGATCCGGCCCTACAATGATTTCTCCAGCCACAACGCCTGGGGCACCGACCATTTCGGGTTCATGTACGAGGGCAACCTCGAGATGTTCGCGGCCGAGTTACGCGCCAAAGGCGTCAGCTTCCCGGTCGAACTGAAACGCGGCGTCAACGGCAGCCTATTGTGCTATGTCGCCGCGCCCGACGGGGTCAGCATCGAGCTGATGCAGGCCTGAGAACATCCCCAACAGCACGGCGATTGCTCTGGATCAATCAGGCATGCGATCTCCATAACCTTACCCGCCTGCTTCACTTTGTTACGCTAGCGGGCAGTTGGAGCGCGGACTATTATCGCCGCGGGCTGCGCGTCATTATTTCGCGGCAGAAGATCAGCCGGTGAACTGGCGTTGTCGCCTCGATAGGGGAGGAACCATGCATCCGACGAATATCACAAAACCGACCAGGCGTTCGCTGCTGCTAACCGGAAGCGCGTTGGCGACCGCCAGCGCGCTGCCACATTTCGCGTTCGCCGACGACAAACCGCCGATCGGCACCTGGCCGGACGGCTCGTCCGGCTCGTCGGTCACCATCGGCGCCGCTGTGCCGCGCACCGGCACCTATGCGGTGCAGGGCGAGGACGAGCTGAAGGGGATGCAGCTCGCCATCGAGCACATCAACGAGGGCAACGACCTGATCAAAAAGATTTCGCCGAAAACGACGAAGGGCGTGCTCGGCAAGGAAGTAAAGCTCGTCGTTGCCGATTCCGAAGCGAAGCCCAACACCGCGGTGCAAGCGCAATCGCGCTTTATCAGCGACAATAAGATCGTCGCGATGACCGGCTCGACCTCGAGCGCGGTCGCGGTAGCGCTCAACAAGCTCGCCCAGCGCGAGCACGTGCTCTATCTCGTCGCGATCTCCGGTTCGAACGACACCACCGGTAAGGACTGTGTGCGTTACAGCTTCCGGCAGTGCTTCTATGGCCAAACCGCGGCGGCAGCTCTTGGTCCGGTTCTCGTTAAGACCTACGGCAAGGACAAAAAGGCAGCGTATCTGACGCCCGACTACACTTATGGGCACACCGTGCAGAAGTCGATGGAGGACTTCCTCAAGACCGCCGGCTGGACCACGGTGACCAATCAGGTCGCACCGCTCGGCGCACCCGACTACAGCTCGTATCTGCTCAACATCGCCAACTCGGGGGCCGACTATCTGCTCAACATCAATTGGGGTCACGATGCGGTCCTATCGATCCAGCAGGCCAAGCAGTTCGGCGTCTTCGACAAGATGAAGCTAGTGATCCCCTACCAGATTCCGTTCCTCGCTAAGGAGGTCGGGCCGGAGATCCTGCAAGGGGTGCTGGCCGCCACCGATTTCTGGTGGACGCTCGAGGACAAATACCCGCTGGCCAAAATGTTCGTCGCCGAATTTGATAAGAAATACAACTACAAGCCGGATTGGGGCGCGAACAACGCCTACATGCAGTTCGCGATGTGGGCCCGCATGTGCGAGGAAGCCGGCAGCTTCTACCCGCCCGACGTCATCAAGACCTACGAAAAGGGCGAGACCATTCCGTCCACCGTTGGCGACGTGCATTTTCGCGCTGCCGATCATCAGCTCGTGCGCCCTGTCATCATCGTCCAGGGCAAGAAGCCGAGCGACATGAAGGGCCCGGAGGACTGGTGGGAGGTCAAGGAAGTCGTTCCCGGTGAGCCGCTGATGCAAAAGCCGGACGCATTTGGCTGCCAGCTCGGCGATTACACCTGATTCTTCCTTTACTTTCGGTCGTGGCCGGGATTTATCCCGGCCGACGCTGCGATCCCCGCGCTCGGCTCGGGGATCGTGGACTTTTTGTGAGCGTGTTCCTGCCCCAAACGCATGATTACCTGGCCTAATTTCGTCTCGCAGCTGTTCAACGGATTGGCGGCTGGGGCGCTATTAGCCCTGATCAGTTCAGGACTGACGATAATCTATGGCACGCTCGGCGTCTTAAATCTGGCGCACGGCGCGATGTTCATGCTGGGCGGTTACGCCGGCTACGTCGCTTATACCCTGACCGGATCGTTTGTCCTTGCGATGGTCGCCGGCGCATTGACGCTTGGGGTGGTCGGCGGAACTCCTCGAACTGGTCATCATCCGCCACTTCTACGGCCGCCCGCCGGAAGACCAGCTGTTGGTGACATTCGGCCTTGGCATCGTGATGGTCGAATTGGTGCGGCTTGCGTTCGGCAGCCTGTCCAAGACCGTGCAGCCGCCTTTCTGGGCCGCCAGCGTCACACCGATGGGCTTCCTGATCTATCCGACCTATCGGATCGTCGTCGCAGGCATCGCCGCGGTGGCGCTGGGGACGCTATACGTCATCCTCTACCGCACGAAGCTCGGCATGATCGTGCGCGCCGGCATCGAAGATTCCGGCATGGTGGGGATGCTCGGGATCAACGTCTATCGCGTCTTCATGGTGGTATTCGGCGTCGGCGCGATGGCGGCGGGCTTCGCGGGGATCGTCAACGCCCCGGTGGTCTCGCTGACCCCCGACATGGGGGAATCGATCCTTGTGCAAACCTTCGTCGTCGTTGTCATCGGCGGCGTTGGCTCGTTCCCCGGTGCGATCCTGGGAGGCCTGATCGCCGGCGAGATCCTGAGCCTCACCTCCATGGTCGATCCAGCGTATTCCGGCGTGATGCTATTCGCCGTCATGACCCTGGTGCTGCTATTGCGGCCGCAAGGCCTGCTCGGCTCGCTCGGCCGGGACTAGTTCGGCGATGTTGCGCACGCGCCCGTTGCTAATCGAAGCGCTGACCGCGCTCGGCCTTTTCGCCGTACCGTATGTGCTGCCGCATTTCGGCTTCACGCCGGGAACGATCAACCAAATTCTCATATGGGGCCTTTTCGGGATCGGCTTCGATATCCTGTTCGGTTACACCGGGCTGTTGTCGTTCGGCCAAGCGGCATTCTTCGGCACCGGCGGTATGCTCGCAGCCTATCTCTTAACCAACAATCTGATGTCGAACGTGATGCTAGCGCTGGTCGTCGGCACGGTCGGCGCGGCGCTCGCCGGAGTCGTCGTCGGTGCAATCGCGCTACGCCGTACCGGCATCTATTTCGCGATGATCACGGTCGCGATCGCCGAGATGTTCTTCTTTGTCGAATTCTCGCCGCTCGCGCGCTTCACCGGCGGCGAAAACGGGCTCCCGGGCGTGCCGACGCCACGCTTTTCGGCCTTCGGCTGGTCGTATCACGTCGGCAGCGACTGGTCGATGTACGGGTTTTTGGCCGTTTGCTACTTCGTCGGCATCGTCATCGCACTGAGGATCATGCGCTCGCCCGTGGGGGCGATTTTGAGCGCTATCCGTGACAATCCGCTGCGCGCCCGCGCCGTCGGTCACGCCGTCGGGCTCTATAAGCTGACCGCTTTCGTGATCGCCGCCGCTTACGCCGGGTTTGCCGGCGGATTGCTAGGTGTCCTTCAGGGCTTTATGCCACCCGACGCATTCATGTTCGATACCTCCGGTCAGTTGGTCATGCAGACGGCGATCGGCGGTGTCGGCACGCTGTTCGGACCGCTGCTCGGCGCGACGGTCTGGCTTTTCCTGCGCGATTTCCTTCAAGGTGTGCTCGGGCTCGGCAGTTCGTGGAAACTGGTATTGGGCCTCGTTTTCGTCCTCCTTGTCTGTCTGTTGCGCCGCGGCCTGATCGGCGGGCTGCAGGACCTCGTCGGGCTAATCACCGCGCGGCGCGTGCCAGCGGCTCCCGACGAGGCACCGGAACTGGCAGCGGCCCGTCCGATAGCGACAGTGGGCCCGTCGCGCCGGCATCAGGAAGCACCCTTCACCGGCCCGGTGCTGGAGGCACGCGGCGTGACCAAATCGTTTGGCGGCATCATCGCCAACCGCGACATCTATTTTTCGGTCGAGCAAGGCGAGCTGCGCGGCATCATCGGGCCAAACGGCGCCGGGAAGAGCACTTTCTTCAAGATGCTGACTTGCGAGCTGCCGCCGTCAGCCGGTCGCATTATCTTTCACGGACGCGACATCACGGGGATGGATGTCGCTCGGGTGTGTCAGCTCGGTCTCACCAAAAGCTATCAGGTGAACCAGCTCTTCTCGCGGCTGACCTTGCGCCAAAACCTCGTGATCGCGACGCTAGCCGAACGACGCGGAAGTTTCTCGCTCGACCTTCTGCGCCGAATTGAGAAGGTGCCCGGCCTAGCGACGCAGGTCGAGGGTACCCTCGCTCTGGTGGGTTTGACCGAACGGGCCGACGCTCCGGTGGCCGCGCTCGCCTATGGTGAGAAGCGGCGTCTCGAAATCGCGCTGGCGCTCTCGAGTTCGCCGTCGCTGCTCTTGCTCGACGAGCCGCTTGCCGGGATGAGCCCGCGCGAGCGGACCGAAACCGTTCAGCTACTCAAAAATATTCGGCGCGGGCGCACGCTGATTGTCGTCGATCACGACATGGACGCCGTGTTCGAGCTGGCTGAACGCATCACCGTCTTGCACGAAGGCGCCCTTCTTGCCGAGGGCACCCCGCTGGAAATCCAGCGCAACAGGCTCGTGCAGGAAGCCTACCTCGGCGGGGTCGTCGCGGCATGAGCGCGCTTCTCGAAGTCGAGAAGATCAACAGTTATTACGGCGACAGCCATATTTTGTTCGACGTCTCCCTGCGGGTCGAAAAGAACGAAGTTGTCGCGTTGCTCGGCCGCAATGGCGCAGGCAAAAGTACCACACTGAAAAGTTTGATCGGCGCCGTGCGGCCGCGATCCGGACGGATCACGCTCGATGGGGTCGCTACGCAGGCCCTGCCACCTCATGCGATTGCCGGGCTCGGGCTGCAGCTCGTTCCCGAGGACCGGCGAATTTTCGGCGCTCTTAACGTCGAGGAAAATCTGCTACTCGCCGGGCTGACGGCCAAGTCGCGCTGGCCGCTCGACCGTGTATGGGAAGTGTTTCCGCGCCTGAAGGAGCGGCGACGCAGCCGCGGCACCGACCTTTCCGGCGGCGAGCAGCAAATGCTGGCGATCGCGCGCGCCTTGGTGCGCAACCCAAAGATTATCTTGCTGGACGAGCCTTTCGAAGGGCTTGCGCCGATCATCGTGCGCGACCTGCTGGCCACTTGCCGGACTCTTGTCGAGGCCGGGCAGACCCTCGTCGTGGTGGAGCAAAACATCTCCGCCGCGATGAGCCTCGCCGACCGGGTCTACATCCTCAACAACGGCCATGTCATCGAAGAGATGAATGCGGAATCGGTGCGTGGTCGACCCGAACTCCTGCACCGGCATCTGGGCGTCTAAGCCGATCCTCAGCCGAACGCGGCGTCGGCGCCCGGCAGCACAATACGTGCGTCGCCGACCCGCTTCGTAATCCCGATGCGATCGAGATATTCGAGGATCTCGATCGTGAGGTTGCGCCCGGTCCCGGATTTGTCCTTGAACACGGCGGCGGTAAAGGTGCCGCCGGGGTCCGCCTCGGCAAGCTCGCGTGCGAGGCCGGCAAGCCGCGCGATCGTCTCGGGTAGGAAATACCGGTTGGCGGCGACCGGCGCGACCCGACCGAAGCGCTCGAACCGCTTCATCTGGCGGACCGCGACATTGGGCTCGATCCCCAGCGACTGGGCCAATTCCCGCACCCGCGGCGGGCGCAGATCGTCGACGGCCAATAGCGGCTCCACGCGCTGCCACAGCCGCTCGTCCTCGCGAGTGAGGCGCGGCTGGTGCGCCGGCAGGCGCAGCACCGCGCCGTCGCGAACGATGCGGTCCGCCGCGATCGCCGTGCCGAGCGCGGCGTCGAGCACCGGCTCAGGCGCGACGGCGCGCAGTTGGCGAACCAGCGCCGCGCGCGGGACGCCGAGCATGTCGGGCTCGGCGCGGTGCCGCTCGCCGAGCGCCGCCTCCAGCCGCTCGCCGAGCGCGGCGAGACAGACGAGGCTTGCGGCATGGGGGCCCCGGCGGTCGCCGCAGCGCACCAGCCTGGCCGCGTCGGCCAGCTCGGCGGCGGTCTCGACCGCGAAGTTGCGCGCCAGCGCGAACGGCGCCAGCGCGGCATGGCCGGCCGTCTCGACCAGCCGTTCCAGCGCGGTGCCGGCGTCATCCTCCCGCAATGCCGCCACGACCGCCAGCCGCTCCGGCCTGGCTCGTCCGCGCCGCGGCGGGAACGGATCGACGACGCGCCCGCCGGCGAGCGTGTTGATCGCGCCGTGATCGCGCAGCACGACCCGGTCTCCCCACAGCGCGCCGATGGGCCGGTCGAGATGGAGTTGGACGAGGCCTTCCTCACCCGCCGCCAGTACGTCTTGCCCAAGCATCGCCACGCGCCCCACCCGGTCTTCCGTGCCGAGATGGACATGTACCGGCAGCCCGGGCTTGAGCGGCACCGGCGCCGCGCGCGACAGGCGCAGCGCGACGTCGATGCGCGCGGTTGGCGCGTGCAGTTCGGGTGCGAGCAACCAATCGCCGCGCGAAGGCCCGCCGCCGTCGGGGAAATCGCCGACGATATTGAGCGCGCAACGCTCACCGGCGATTGCGCGGTCGGCGGCGCGGTTCTGTGCGTGGACCCCGCGCACCCGGACCTCGATGCCGCGCGGACTCAGCACCAGACGGTCTCCCGGCGCCACCGCCCCGCTCGCCGCAGTGCCGGTCGCCACCATGCCGATGCCCGGCAGCGAGAAGACCCGATCGACCGGCAGCCGGAACCCGCCCTGCGGCGGTAGCTTGACGCGCTCGGCATCGGCGGCCGCGGCGCGCGCGGAGAGATGCGCGGCGAGCTCGGGAATGCCCTCGCCGGTGCGGCTCGACACCTTAAAGATCGGCGCTTCGCCGTAACCCGCCGCGGCGAGCAGCGCGCCGACCTCGCCCACGACCGCGTCGCAGCGTGTGGCCTCGACGCGGTCAACCTTGGTGACAACCCCAGTGACTTCGAGCACGCCGATCAATTCGAGAATGTCGAGATGCTCGAGCGTCTGCGGGCGCGGACCGTCATCGGCGGCGACGATCAGCAATACCCGGTCGATCGACAGTACCCCAGCGAGCATGTTGGGGAGAAACCGCTCATGCCCGGGCACGTCGACAAAGCCCAGCTCGGTGCCGTCGGGTAGCGTCGTGTAGGCGAAACCGAGATCGATCGTCAGTCCGCGCCGCTTTTCTTCGGGCAACCGGTCGGCGTCGACCCCGGTCAGCGCGCGCACCAGCGCCGTCTTGCCGTGGTCGATATGACCGGCCGTGGCGAGGATCATTTGGCTTTCAGCGCGGCCAGCTGCGCGGTGAAGCCGGCTTCGTCTTCCAGACAGCGCAGGTCGAGCACCAGCGCGCCGCCGGCGATGTGGCCGATGACCGGGATCGGCAGGTCACGAAATCTTTGCGCCAGCCGCTCGACCGCCTTGCCGGAGGCCGCGACGGGCTTCAGCGCCAGCCCGACGCTTGGTAGCAATGACACCGGGAGCGCACCGCTGCCGATCTGGCTTTTTGTCTCAACGACCCCAACCGAGGCGATACTGGCGAGCGCCGCCGACACCGCCGGCAGCAGGCGTCGGGCGAGCGCCTCGATCTCGTCGCGCGACCGGGTCAGGAGCCGCAGCGCCGGCAGCCGCGCGGCCAATCGGTCGGGATCGCCGTAGAGCCGCAGCACCGCCTCGAGCGCGGCGAGTCTGATCTTGTCGAGCCGCAGCGCCCGCTTCAGCGGGTTGCGCGCTAGCACTGCGATCAGATCCGCGCGGCCAACGATGAGCCCTGCCTGCGGCCCGCCCAAAAGCTTGTCGCCGCTGAAGGTGACGAGGTCAGCCCCGGCCCTCAGCGCCTCGGCAACAGTCGGCTCGTGCGGCAATCCCCAGGCGTCGAGATCGACCAGCGTGCCGCTGCCGAGATCCTCGACCAGCGGCAGGTTGTGCTTATGGGCGAGCGCCGCCAGTTCCGGTGTCGGCGCCGCGGCGATGAAGCCCTCGATCGCGTAATTGCTGGTGTGGACCTTGAGGATGAGGCCGGTCTGCGGCCCAATCGCGGCGGCGAAATCGCGCAAATGGGTGCGGTTGGTAGTGCCGACCTCGCGCAGCATTGTGCCGGCGCGCGCCATGATGTCGGGCAGGCGGAACGCGCCGCCGATCTCGATCAGCTCGCCGCGCGAGACGATCGTCTCCTTGTCGGCGGCGAGCGCGTTCAAGGCCAGCACCAGCGCCCCGGCATTGTTGTTGACCGCCAGCGCCGCCTCGGCGCCGGTGAGACGCTTCAGCCAGCCGGCGACGTGGTCGTCGCGCTCGCCGCGCTTGCCGCCCGCGGTCTCGTATTCGAGCGTTGTCGGCTCGCGCATGGCCTCGGCCGCGGCCTCGATCGCCTCCTCGGGCAGCGGCGAGCGGCCGAGATTTGTGTGCAGCACCGTGCCGGTGAGGTTGAAGACGCGGCGTTGCGACTTGCGGGCAAGCTGCGCGAGCGCGGTGCCGCAATCGGCCAAGATCGCCTCCATGGGCGCCGGCTTGCCGCCCGCGCGGCGACCGGCGAGCGCCTCCCGCACCGCGCCGGTGACGAGCGCGCGACCGTGCCGCTCGATCAACGCACCGGCCTGGCGCAGCACCCGGTCGACCGAGGGCAGCGCCGCGCGGCCCTTGCGCTCGACGACGCTCATTGGGCGACCGCGGCCATCGCCGCTTCGTCCAGGCAACGCGGGTCGAGTGCCACGCGCGGCGACCCGCCTCGCCGCGGGTCGACGACGCCGATGACCGAGGCCCGATAGCCGGCGCCGCGCAGCGCCGCGACGCAATCTTCGGCGCGGCTCCGCGGTACGCCCGCGAGCATTCCGCCGGCGGTTTGCGGGTCGATTAGCAGCGCGGCGAGCGGCGAGGCCGGATCGGCGTCGTTGAGCGCGGCAAGCGCCGACAGGTTGCTCGCGTGTAGCGAGCTGGTGATCCCGGCGGCGATAATATCGAGCGCGCCGTCGAGCGCCGGGATCGCGGCGGGGTCGAGCCGCGCGTCGGCAGCGGAGGCCGTCAGCATCTCCAGGAGATGTCCCAGCAGGCCGAACCCGGTGACGTCGGTGCAAGCGCTCGCGGCATGATCGCCGAGTATCGCCGACGCGGCGGCGGCGGATTGCAGCATTGTCGTAATCGCGCCTTCAACCACCCGCGCCCGCGCCAATAGGCGCATTTCGGCGGCAAGGATCGCGCCGGTGCCGAGCGGCTTCGTCAGGATCAGCCGGTCGCCGGGCTTGAGTCCTCCCTTGCGCAGCAGGCGGCCAGGCTGGACCCGCCCGGTCACGGCGAAGCCGAGCGCCATCTCGGCGCCCTCGGCGCTGTGGCCGCCGACCAGCGTCGCGCCGGCCGCCCCAAGCACTTCGGCGCCGCCCTTCATCATGTGGAAAAGATCGTGCTCGGTGATCGCCGGCCGCGCCGCCGGCGGCAACGTAGCGATCGCCAGCGCCGTTTCCGGCACTCCGCCCATCGCGTAGACGTCGCCCAGCGCATGGGTCGCGGCGATGCGCCCGAAGAGATAGGGATCATCGACCAGAGCGCGAAAGAAATCGACCGTCTGCAGCAGCGGCGGCGCGCCGGGAAACGATACCAGCGCGGCATCGTCACCGGGGCCGATCTCGACCTTGTCGTCTCCCGCCGGCGCCAGGCGCGCCATCACGCGGCCCAGCACATCGGCCGGCACCTTGGCGGCGCAGCCGCCGCAGCGCATGACGCCGTCGTCGTCGGCCATCGCCGGCAGCTCGGTGTAGCCGCGCATCCAGCGCCGGTCGATCCACTGCTTGAGACGCCACCACAATGCACCCTCGGCGGCGAAGGCGCCGCGCGAGGCGACGGCATAGGCGTCGCCGGTGCCGATCAGTGCCAGCGCTCGGCGCTGCGGGATCGCGCGCTTGAGCGGTTTGCCGCTGAGAGCGCGCCGCAGGTTCTCGGCGAGCGGTGGCCCCGCGCGCACCGCGTAGACCCCCGATTTCTCGCGTGGATGACCGCGCATCGCCGCGACGTCGCCGGCAGCGAACACCGCGTCGTCATTGGTCGAGCGCAGACACTCGTCGGTCTCAATAAAGCCGCCGGGATCGAGGGCGAGCCCAGTCGCCGCGAGCCACGGCGCGAGCGGCGGCCTCGGTCACCCACAGCGCCTCGTCGAAATCGATCGCGGCGCCGCTCTGTAGCGTGAGCCGGCCCGGCTCGACCCGGACAACCGCATCGCCGGCGAGAACGTGGATGCCGCGTTCGGCAAGGATGCGCGTGAACTTCGCTCGCACGCGCGGACCATGCGACGGCACCAGCGCATCGCGGGTGACGAGCGTCACTTCCGGCGGCGCCCGCAGCAGCCCCTCGAGCCGATGCCGCGCGGCCAGTGCCAACTCGACGCCGCCCGCCCCACCGCCGACCATCGCAAGGCGCAGCCGATCGAGCCCCTTGGCGCGCTCGATCAGCGCTTCCCAGCGCGCGGCGAAGCGGTCGATCGGCTTGACCGCGATCGCGTGCTCCGCCGCGCCCGCGATGTCGCTGCGGCGCGGCGTGATGCCGATGTCGAGCGAGACCACATCGTAACGGATCGGCGGATGATCGCGGCACAGCACCTCACGGCGTGCACGATCGAGCCCGATCGCTTCGTCGTGAATGAGCCGCGCTCCAGCGAACCGCGCCAGGCGCAGTCAAATCGATATGGCATTCCTCGAAGCGGTAATGCCCGGCGACATAGCCGGGCAGCATCCCCGAATACGGGGTTTCGATGTCGCGGGCGACGAGGGTGATGCGCACCCCCGGCATGGGCCGCATGCCGAAGCGCTTCAGGACATGGACATGCGCATGCCCGCCGCCGACCAGCACAAGGTCCTGGGCGATCGGAACGGGTGTCGGGCCGGAGCGCTGCATCGCGCCCACTATGCCCGAAGCGTCGAGGCACGCCAAAGCGATACGCCGGGCGAACCCGGCATATCGCCTCGGCGAATGTGCGGTTAGCGGTGAGTTGCGGGCGGGGTCATCGGCGATTGCGTCGCCCCCGCGCCCGGCTGCATCGGCGACCCGCTGGTTGGCGTCGGGCTGAGCCCGTTACTGCTGCTCTGCATCAGGCGGGCCTGGGTCTGCTGATCGAGCGTGCCGGTCTGCGGCAGGCCGTTCCGTTGCTGGAATTGGAGCAGCGCCGCTCGCATTTCTGGGCCGTTCACGCCGTCAATCGTGCCGTTATAGAGGCCCTGCGATTTCAGTTTTTGCTGCGCCTGCTGAATGCTCGCCGGAGAAGTCTGTTGGCCGCTCGGCGACGTGCCCGGCTGCCCCTGCATGGCCTGATTGTTGCCCAGGGCGCCAGGTTGCTGGTAGTTGCCGCTGCTGCCAGTGGTCATGCCGGGGGTGCCGGTGCTCGGGGACGCTGGGCTCATCCCAGGATTCTGCGGCGTGGTCGTGGGCGCGCCCGGGGCGGTGCCCTGGGCCATCGCCAGCCCCGCCATGCCCATCGTCGCGGCGAGCGCCACGGCGGCGGTAAGAGTGCGTTTCATCGGGTTCCTCCAAAACTGTGACCAGACGAGCCGGCCCAGTGCAACGGGTGGCTCTCCCGGTCAACGGAACCCTCGCTCGTATGTTCCCAGAGAAATACGCCTAACTATTTGATTGATAACCTTAGATCGAACAGCGCCGGAAGTCTTTAGCGGGACGCGCGGCCCGCTCAGGCAGCAAAATCGAAGCGGTAGGCGCTCTTATGCCGCTTGATGTGCCCGACCGTCGGCTCGGGGAAATGCGCCGGCAGAATCAGGCTGTCGCTGTCGGCATGCTCCTCGATCAGCCGGGTGCGGCTGACTCGCGAGGCCGCGGCGTCGGTACAGGCAAGCGTCGACCATTCCGGCTTCAGGCATTGCAGCGGGTGGTGCAGCACATCGCCGATGAACACGCCGCGCTCGCCGCCCGAGCGCGCGTGGATCACGACATTGCCCGGGGTGTGGCCGGGGAACGGTTCGAACCACAGGCCGTCGTCCAGTGCGTAATCGTCACCGACCAACAGCGCCTGCCCGCTCTTCATCACCGGCAGAATGCTGTCGCCGAAGGCCAGCGCGTGCGGGGAGTCGACGCCGCTGGCGTGGAAATCCTGCCAGTGGTCGTATTCCTTCTTGGCCATGACGTATTTGGCGTTGGGGAAAGTCGGAACCCACTTGCCGTCCTGCAGCTTGGTGTTCCAGCCGACATGGTCCCAATGGAGATGCGTGCACATCACATAGTCGATCTCTTCCGGCTTCACCCCGATCTGCGCGAGATCGCCGATGAACGGGCTGTGCATCCGGTGGAACTGCGGCCGGGTCGGGCGCTCCTTGTCGTTGCCGAGGCAGGCATCGATCAGGATCGTGTGGCGGCCGGTGCGCACGACAAAGCTGTGGAAGCTGAACATCAGCTTGCCGGTCCCCGGCTCGAGCAGGCTCGGGCCGAGCAGGTCGGCGTGCTCCTCGACCACCGCGGGATCGAAATCGGGAAAGAACTCGGAGGCCGGGAAGAACGGGCCTTCGTACTCGGAGATGCGGTTGATCTCGAATGTGCCGATGCGGGTTGGCTTCATGTCGCTTCCTCCAACGATGCCGCAACCATAGCCGCTGCGCGCCGGCGCGGCAGCCAAAAGTTGCCCGCAATCGGCCCGTTCGCTAGGCTCGCCCCGTGCGGCGGAGACGAGCTCGATGCGCATCCCGATTCTGGCGGTTGTCGTCCTCCTCGTGCCGGGCGCTATGGCGGCGGCGCAGAGCCCGACAGCGGCGCCAACCGCTTCGCCGCCGGCTGCCACCGCGCCGGCTCCCGCACCGCAGGGCATCACCCGCGACGCTTACATCGCCAAGGCGCGAGACGCCGCCGAGAAGCGTGCCGCGACCCGTTTCGACGCAATGGATGCCGACCATGACGGCATCCTCACGCCGGACGAGATCGCCGCCTATCGCGCCGCCCACCCCCGCCACAAGAAAACCGGTACGCCCGACTAGCTGTCGAAGGAGGAACTTATGCCAGACGATGTCAGGATCCTTGGCCAGATCGCCAACCCGGCGCTGACCATCACCGGCCTCGACCATGTCGTGTTGCGGGTCAAGAGCCTGGAGCGGGCGGCCCAATTCTACGGCGAGGTGCTGGGCTGCCCGGTCGAGCGCGAGCTGCAGACGCCGCGGCTGGTGCAGCTGCGTGCCGGCACCTCGATGATCGACCTGGTGCCGTGTGGCCCCGACGAGCCGCCGTCGATGTCGATGGGCGGGCGCAACATGGAACATTACGCGGTGCGCATCGCCAGAATGGATGTGCCGGCGCTGACCGCGCATCTCGCCAAGCACGGCATCGATGCCGGTGAGGTACGCCGACGCTACGGCGCCGAGGGCTACGGCTCGTCGATCTACATCACCGACCCGGATGGCAACACGGTCGAGCTGAAGGGCCCGCCGGAGGGGGTGGCGTAGGCCATGCCGGAGCTATTTCCCGGCTTCACGCAGCGCCAAGTCGAGACAAGCGGCGCCTCGATCAACCTCGTGACCGGCGGCAGCGGCCCGCCGCTGCTGCTAGTGCACGGCTACCCGCAGACCCATGCGATGTGGCGCAAGGTTGCGCCGCGCCTGGCGCGAGATTTCACCGTCGTGGTCCCCGATCTGCGCGGCTATGGCGACAGCTCGAAGCCGCCAGCGGGCGAGAACTTCGTCAACTATTCCAAGCGGGCGCTGGCGCAGGATCAGGTCGAGGTGATGGCGGCGCTCGGCTTCGACAAATTCGCGGTCGCCGGGCATGACCGGGGCGCGCGGGTGACGCACCGGCTGCTGCGCGACCACGGCGACAAGATCACCCGCGCCGCCTCGCTCGACATCGTGCCGACGCTCTACCGCTTCGAGACGATCGACCAGAAGGCGGCGACCGGCAGCTGGCACTGGTTCTTTCTCATCCAGGGACGCGGCCTGCCGGAGCACATGATCGGCGGCGACCCGGAATTCTTCCTGCGCCACATGTTCGGAACGTTGCTGCGCGACCAGGGGGCGATCGAGCCTGCCGCCTTCGCCGAGTACCTGCGCTGTTTTTCGAACCCGGAGACGATCCGCGCGACCTGCGACGAATACCGCGCCGGCGCGACGATCGATCTCGCCCACGACCGGGCCGACCTGGCGCGAACGGTGAAGGTGCCGATGCTGATCTTGTGGGGCGCGCATAGCGGCCAGGGCGCCGGCTACGACATGCTCCAGGTGTGGCGCGACCACGCCGCCGACGTGCGCGGGCACGGCATCGACAGCGGCCACTTCATCCCGGAAGAAAAGCCGGATGAGGTCTACGCCGCGCTGAAGGCGTTCTTCTCGCCGGGCTGACCCCGCATCGCCGCGCGCAATCGATCAGGCAAGGCAGGCAGCCGGTTCAGGGTTCGCCAGTACCCCGCGCGTATTGTCCCGTTCGCCGCGCGGCGTGGTTCGCCCAGACGGGGCCATGGTCGGCCAGGATCGCCGCTTTGAGCGCCCGTCGCCGCCGCCTGTCGCGGATCGTCTCGCCGGCGGCCTCGATGCCCGCCAACGACGACAGACCAATGAGGCCCATGACGACAATCAGCCCGGCCAGCACACCATCGGCGACCGACGACCAGTCCAGGGCGATATGACCAATGCCCGCATCGCGCCGAGACCATCGACGCCCGCGAAATTCGCTCATGTTGCCGTTCCCTGTTCGGTTTTGTTGTTGCTGCAACAGCAGCCTTGGTTAGGCCGATACTTCGCCCGTCAATCTCCTTTTCCCTCGATGCAACCTTCGGGCCGCCGGTTCCGCCTATAGTTTCGCCTTGAGGAACGCCGCCATCCGATCCCAGGCCTGATTGGCGCAGGCGACGTCGTAGGCGGCGCTGCGCTCGTTGAAAAAGGCGTGCGCCGCGTCGTAGCGGTAGATCTCCGGGTTCTTGCCGGTCATCGCGGTTTCCAGCGCGTCGACCGCCGCCGGGGTGCACCAATCGTCCTGGTTGGCGAAATGACCCTGGAACGGGATGGCGATCTTGGCCGGGTCGGCAAATTCCTGGGGCGGGATGCCGTAGAAGCAGACCCCGGCGGCGACCTCCGGCACGTGCACCGCGGCGGCGATCGTCAGCGCCCCGCCCATGCAGAACCCCATCACCGCGACCTTGCCGCCCTGGCCCTTGAGGTGCTGCGCCGCGCCGCGCAGATCCTGGTGCGTCGCATCGGGGAAATTGAGGTTGGTCATGAGATGGTTGGCCTCGTCGGGCACGGCGGTCAGCCGGCCCTTGTAAAGGTCGGGCGCCAGCGCGTTGTAGCCGGCGCGCGCGAAGCGGTCGGCGACCCCGCAAATCTGGTCGTTGAGACCCCACCATTCCTGGATCACGACGATGCCGGGCCTGCCATGGCCGGCGGTGGCGAGATAGCCCTTGGTCTTGCCGCCATCGGGCCGGGAAAATTCGATCATCGCGCCCATGTCACCCTCCCTGCTGGGTCCACCGTTGCCTAACGCGATATTATCAGGCGGTACACCGCCTGTTCACCGTCTGTTATGCGCCGAATTAACAGGAGGCGGACCTCCTGTTCGCCTCCTGTTATCGCCGCCGGTAACAGGAGGCTCAAGCGCCTGTTATTCGCCGCTGCCGGGCTGAAATTATCGGGCGATCCGCCTCGTTCGACAACCGCGCGAGGCTACGCGCCAATTGCGGCGATTTTAGCGGCGATGTTCGGCCATCGGGTCGAGCACCCCGGCGAACTCGCCGAGATTTGCACCGGCCTCCGACACCCCCGGATTTGGGGTCACGGCCCGCATCTGCGATAATCGGCTGATGCAACTCGCGCGGTGAGGCTCGCCCCATGATCGACGAGATCGGGCATTTCGCCCTGGTGCTGGCGCTGTGCATCGCCGCGGTGCAGATCGTCGTGCCGCTTTTCGGCGCGTCGCGGCACGACGCGGCGCTGGTGGCGCTGGCGCGTCCGGCGGCGCTGGCGCAGTTCGTCTTTATCGCCACCGCGTTCCTGTCGCTGATGCACGCCTACGCGGTGTCGCGATTTCTCGGTGCTCAACGTCGCCGCCAATTCCAGCGTCGCCAAGCCGCTGCTCTACAAGATCACCGGCGTGTGGAGCAACCACGAAGGCTCGATGCTCCTGTGGGTGTTCATGCTGGCGCTGTTCGGCGCCGGGGTGGCCCTGTTCGGCGGCAACCTGCCGCCCGAATTGCGCGCCCGGGTGCTGGCGGTGCAGGCGATGATCGGCGTCGGGTTTCTCATCTTCATCCTCTTCGACCTCGAACCCGTTTCTGCGGCTCGATCCCGTCCCGGTCGACGGCAACGGGCTCAACCCGATTCTCGAGGATCGCGGCCTCGCCTTTCACCCGCCGATGCTCTACGCCGGCTATGTCGGGTTCTCGATCACGTTCTGCTTCGCGATCGCCGCGCTGATCGAGGGGCGGGTCGACCCGGCCTGGGCGCGCTGGGTGCGGCCGTGGACCTTGGCCGCCTGGTGCGCGCTCACCATCGGCATCGCGATGGGCAGCTGGTGGTCGTACTACACGCTCGGCTGGGGCGGCTGGTGGTACTGGGACCCGGTCGAGAACGCCTCGTTCATGCCGTGGATCATCGGCACCGCGCTGTTGCACTCGGCGATCGTCGTCGAGAAGCGCGACACGCTCAAAACCTGGACCATCCTGCTCGCGATCCTCACCTTCTCGCTGTCGCTGATCGGCACCTTCCTGGTGCGCTCGGGGGTGCTGACCTCGGTGCACGCCTTCGCCTCCGACCCGCTGCGCGGCGTCTTCATCCTGGCGCTGCTGGGGATCGCCACCGGCGGCGCGCTGCTTGCTGTTCGCGATCCGCGCGCCGACGCTGCAGGGCGGCGGGCTCTTCGCGCCGATCTCGCGCGAAGGCGGGCTGCTGCTCAACAATCTGCTGCTGACCACGGCCGCCGCGACGGTGCTGATCGGCACGCTCTACCCGCTGTTTCTCGACGTGCTGAGCGCACCAGAAGGTGTCGGTCGGCCCGCCCTTCTTCAACATGACCTTTATCCCGATCATGGTGCCGCTGCTGGTGGCGATGGCGGTCGGGCCGCTGCTGTCGTGGAAGCGCGGCGATCTCTTCGCCGCGCTGCAGCGCCTTAAGCTCGCCTTCGCGATCGCCGCCGGCGCGGCGGTGGTGGTGCTCGCGCTGACGGGCGCCGCCTCGCTCGGCGCCGCCTGCGGCATGGCGCTGGCGGCCTGGGTGCTCGCCGCGGTCGTCGTCGAATGGGCCGAGCGGATTCACCTCTTTTCCGAGCCGCTCGGGGCCAGTGCTTCCGGCGCGCGCTGCGCCTGCCGCGCGCCGCCTGGGGCATGACCTTGGCGCATGCCGGGATGGCGGTGGTGGTCGCCGGCATCACCGGCTCCTCGGCCTGGAGCGTCGAGAAGATCGAGAATGTGCGGCCCGGGCGAGACGGTCGAGCTGGCCGGCTACCGCATCGCGCTCGATGGGGTCAGCCAGGTTCCCGGCCCCGATTACGTCGCCACCCGCGCCGATCTGCGCCTCTTGAAGGGCGACACGGTGATCGCGGCGATGCACCCGGAAAAGCGCTTCTTCCCGCGTCGAAAAGGGGACGCAGACCGAGGTCGCGATCCGCACCAATCTGCTCGCCGATGTCTACGCCGTGATCGGCGACCCCGACGGCAAGGGCGGCTACACGCTGCGGCTCTATTACAACCCGCTGGTGCCGTGGATCTGGCTCGGCGCGGCGGTGATGGCGTTCGGCGGCCTGGTGTCGCTCAGCGACCGGCGCCACCGGGTCGGCGCTCCGCGGCGGGCGCGGCGCGACGCGGCGGTGGCGGAGGCTGCCGAGTGAAAAGCGTACGCTCGTTCAGATGAAACAAGAACATCCCTCCCCCGGGCTTGACCCGGGGGTCTACGTCTTAGATCGACACAGGCGGCCTTGTCGAAGACGTGGATGGCCGGGTCGAGCCCGGCCAAGGGAATAGATAAGCGCGGAAATACATGCGGCGCTGGCTCTATCTGTTGCCGGTCGCGGTGTTCGCGCTGATGGCGGCGGGGTTTTATGTCGGCCTCAGCCGCGATCCGGATGTGCTGCCCTCGCCGCTGATCGACGAGCCGGCGCCGCAATTCGACCTGCCGCCGCTCCCCGGCAAGGACAAGGGGCTCTCGACCGCCGATCTCAAGGGCGGGGTCAGCCTCGTCAATGTCTTCGCCTCCTGGTGCGTGCCGTGCCGCGAGGAGCACAAGGTGCTGTCGGCCTTCGCCGCGCTGAAGCGCGTCCCGGTCTACGGCATCGACTACAAGGACAAGCCCGACGCGGCGCCGACTGGCTCGGCGAGCTCGGCAACCCCTACACGCAGATCGGCGCCGACGACGGCCAGGTCGGCATCGAGTGGGGCGTCTACGGCGTGCCCGAGACCTTCCTCGTCGATGCTACCGGCCGCATCCGCTACAAGCATGTCGGGCCGCTGACGCAGGCCGATGATCGACAAGCAGATTCTCCCGCTCATCGCCAGGCTCGGGCGATGAGGCGGTTCTTCTTGCCCTGTTGCTGCTGGCCGTGCTGGCGCCGCGCCCGCCCATGCGGTGCGGCCCGACGAGATGCTGTCCGACCCGGCGCTCGAGGCGCGGGCGCGCGACATCGGCCAGGAACTGCGCTGTCTGGTCTGCCGCAACCAGTCGATCGACGACAGCGACGCCGACCTCGCGCATGACATCCGCGTGCTGGTGCGCCAGCGCCTCGTCGCCGGCGACACCGACGCCCAGGTGATCGCCTATATCCGCTCGCGCTACGGCGATTTCGTGCTGCTGAAGCCGCCGTTCCAGCCCGACACCTGGCTGCTCTGGGGTGGGCCGGGGCTGGTTCTGCTCGCCGGTCTGTGGGCCGCCGGGCGCTATCTGCGCCGTCAGACGCGAACCGCCGCCACCCCGCCGCTCAGCGCCGACGAGGAGCGACGGCTCGCGCAACTGCTCGACGACAAGGCCGAGCCATGAGCCTGGGGCTGATCCTGGCGTTCCTCGGCATGACGCTGCTGGCGGTGGCGTTGCTGATGGGGCCGTTGATCCTGCGCCGCCGTGCCGCCGCCATCGCCGCGACGCCTACAATCTCGCGGTCTATCGCGACCAGCTTGCCGAGCTCGAGCGCGATGTCGGCCGCGGCGTGCTCGATTCGGGCGACGCCGAGGCAGCGAAGGCGGAGATCGGCCGCCGCATCCTGGCGTTGAGCCCGGCGGCGGCGCCCGCGGCCGGCTCGCATGCACCGCAAGCCTTTGCCATCGCCGTGATCGTTCTGCTGCCGTTCGCCGCCGGGGCACTGTATTGGCAGCTGGGCTCGCCCGGTCTGCCCGACGAGCCGCACGACGTTGTCGCCGCGACCCAAAAGCTCGACATCGAGACGGCGTTGAAGCAACTCGAAGCGCATCTCGCCGACCATCCCGACGACCTCAAGGGCTGGCTGCTGCTCGGACGCACCGACCGCGATCTCGGGCGCTACGCCGAGGCGGTGGAGGCCTACCGGCATGCCGTCGAAGTATCGGGCCAACGCCCGGCCATCGTCGGCGATTGGGCAGAGGCGCAGGTGCTGGCGGCCGGCGGCGCCGTCACCCCCGAGGCGGCCGCCGCGTTCAAGACCGCGCTCGCCGATCCGGACAGCGCGCCACGCTCGCGCTTTTTTCTGGCGCTCGCCGATTATCAGGCCGGCGACAAGAAGAAGGCGTTGCAGGAATGGGTCGATCTCGAGGCGGATTCGCCGGATGACGCGGCCTGGCTGCCGGTGCTGCGCCAGCACATCGCCGAGGCGGCGACGTCGCTCGGGGTCGATCCGACGACGCTCAAGACCTCGTCCGGCGCGCCGCGCAAGGCCACCAATTAGGCCGCTGGCATTAAAAATGACGCTCCCCGGCGAAAGCCGGGGTCCACTTATCCGAAGGAGGTGCGGCTGGAAGGTAGGTCCCGGCTTGCGCCGGGAAGCGGTGAATTACGTCAGCCCCAGCCGGTAGAACTTGCTCGCGGTGCCGGAGAACAGCGCGGTCTTCTCGCTCGCCGAGCAACCGGCGGCGATGCGCTTGAACGCGTTCCAAAACACCTGATAGCTACCGCTACCCTTGTCGACCGGGAAGTTGCTCTCGAACATCGAGCGCTCCGGGCCGAACGCCGCGATGCAGGTCTCGATATAGGGCCGCCACAGCCCGGCCAGCGTCTCCGAGCTTGGCGGTTCCGGCTGCTCGTGGACGTCGAAGCCGAACACCCGCATCCCGAGCCCGCCGAGCTTGACGTGGACGTTCGGGCAGCCCGCCAGCTCCTTGATCCGCGCACTCCACTCGGCGAACACCTCGTCGCGCTTGCCCTTGTAGCGGCCGAGCCCGATCGCGCCGCCGACATGGTCGAGCACGATCGGCGTCTGCGGAAACGCCCGCGCCAGATCGATCAGATCGCCGAGCTGCGGGTGGAACATGAACGAGTCGAAGACCAGGCCGAGCGGCGCCAGCTTGGCGAAGCCCTCGCGCACTTTCGGCTGCATCAGCATGCCGGGCGGCCGCGTCACCGGCGAACCCCAGGCCGCCTGGTCGGGGTCGGTCGCCGAGATGTAGCGGATGCCCTTGAACTTTCCGCCTTTCCCGCCGCCGGCCTCGATCTCGGCCTCCAGCACTTTTTCGACCGCACCGCCCAACGACAGATCGGCGTAGCCGACAATCCCGGCACAGACCTGGGCCTTGCCGTAAGTGCCGCTCGCCGCCATCGCCGCGACGCCGTTGGCGAATTCGATCTCGCCGACCGGCTTCATCTCGGCGGGGCCGCTCGCGCGGTACATCGACAGCCATTCGAGATAGACCGTGGCGATAATGTTGTGCCCGCTATTTGTATCCGCCAGGAGTTCCGGCAGCAGATAGCGCCCGGTCTCCGGCCGCTCGACCAGGTGGTGGTGCGGGTCGACGATCGGCAGATCGGGTTCGAGGATCGTCTCGGTATGCCGCGCCAGCCAGTCGTTGCGCGGGGTGAAGTGTCCGGTGGCGGAGACAGGTGCCGGGGACGCCATGATTTCCTCTCCTTTTTGCCCTTGGCCGGACTTGATCCGGCCATCCACGTCTTTTCTTCCGCTAGCCAATAAGACGTAGACCCCCGGGTCAAGCCCGGGGGAAGGGAATTTAAGAGGTCAAATGATGAGATGATGTCGGTCATCAGTGCGCCGACAATTCATTATCGCTTCCCGGCGAAAGCCGGGGCCCATGTTTCAGCCGCAGGAGCGGCGGATAGATGGACCCCGGCCTACGCCGGGGAGCGTGAGAAAGGCTGTGGTGTCAGTCGTTCGCCTGGCGCAGCGCGTCGCACACCGCCGCGGTCACCTGCGCCGTTGTCGCGCTGCCGCCGAGATCGGGTGTGTGCAGCGCCTTGTCGGCCGTCACCCGTTCGACCGCGCGCATCAGCCGTGCCGCGGCGGGCTTCTCGCCGATGTGTTCGAGCATCATCACGCAGGTCCAGAACGTGCCGATCGGGTTGGCGATGCCCTTGCCGGCGATGTCGAAGGCCGAGCCGTGGATCGGCTCGAACATCGACGGCGCGGTGCGTTCGGGGTTGAGGTTGGCGGTGGGCGCGATGCCGATCGAGCCGGCCAGCGCCGCCGCCAGGTCCGAGAGGATGTCGGCGTGGAGGTTGGTCGCGACGATCGTGTCGATGCTCTGCGGCTTCATCACCATCCGCATCGTCATCGCATCGACCAGCATCTTGTCCCAGGCGACGTCGGGGAATTCTTTCGCCACCTCGGCGGCGATCTCGTCCCACATCACCATCGCGTGGCGCTGGGCATTGGATTTGGTGACGACGGTCAGCAGCTTGCGCGGCCGCGAACGGGCGAGGCCGAACGCGAACCGCATGATCCGCGCGACCCCGGCGCGGGTCATCATCGAGACGTCGGTCGCGGTCTCGATCGCCATGCCCTGATGCACCCGGCCGCCGACCCCGGCGTATTCGCCCTCCGAGTTCTCGCGCACGATCACCCAGTCGAGCTCCGGCCCCGAAACGTGGCGCAGCGGGCTGATGATGCCGGGCAGGATTCGGGTCGGCCGGACATTGGCGTACTGGTCGAGCGGCTGGCAGATCGAGAGCCTGAGGCCCCACAGCGTGATGTGGTCGGGGATGCCGGGCGCGCCGACCGCGCCGAAGAGGATCGCGTCGAAGCCGCGCAGCCGGTCGGCGCCGTCGGCCGGCATCATCACCCCGTGCTTGCGGTAATAGTCCGAGCCCCAGTCAAAGCGCTCGACATCGAGCTTGAACCCGCCGTCACGCTCGGCGCAGACCGCGAGCACGTCGAGGCCGGCCTCGACCACCTCTGGCCCGATGCCGTCCCCGCCGATCGCGGCGATTTTGTGTGTACGCATTTGCATCCTCTCGTCATTGCGAGGGCGATTATCCGGCACTTGACACCAAGTTCGGATATGACTATATTCGTCCTCATGAAATTCAACGAACTCCTCGCCCGGTTTCAGACCGAAGACGACTGCAAGGAATTCCTTGTCGCGCGTCGTTGGGCCGATGGCGTCATCACCTGCCCGCGCTGCGACAATACGAAGGTCTGGGCGGTCAAGTCCCGGCCCTTCCATTGGCTCTGCAAGGGCTGCAACAAGAACGGCTATCGGTTCTCGGTCATCACCGGGACGATCTTTGAGAACACGAAATATCCGCTGCGCGAATGGTTCAAGGTCGCGTTCCTCATGTACCACTCGAAGAAAGGCATGAGCGCGCACCAAATTCACAGGATGCTCGGCACCGGCTCCTATGAAACCGCTTGGTACATGTGCCATCGCATCCGCGTCGCGATGCAGAACAGCGCCAAGGGCCAGTTGTTCGGCACGGTTGAAGTCGATGAAACGTTCGTCGGCGGCAAGGCCAAGAACCGGCATGTTGGCGACCGTGGCGGGCCGGGCCGGGGCGGTTTGGGGTCGGGTAAGACGCCAGTAGTCGGCGCTATCGAGCGCGGCGGCAAGGTCATTGCCCGCGTCATCAAAAGCGTCGATAGCGCGACCCTCAAAGGCTTCGTCCGGCAGACCGTTTCCGAAAAGGTTAGCTTGCTGGTCACGGATGAGTGGGTTGGCTATCACGGCCTCGGCAAAGAATACCCGCACGGCATCATTCGTCACACGCACAACCAGTATGTTGTCGGCGCGATCCATACGAACACGATTGAAGGCTTCTGGAGCCTGTTCAAACGAGGCATCATCGGCACCTATCACAAGATGTCGGACACCTACATGCCGCTCTACGTCAACGAATTCGAGTGGCGGCATAATATGAAAGGCGAAGCCGATCCGTTCGGGCAGCTCATAGCGAATTGCTGAGGTCGTCACGCTGGGTTCGGCCTCAGCCATCCCAACACCCAGCCGCATGGAGGGCAAAGGCAGAGTGCCGCCCAAACCCAAACCGCATGACAAAGAAGTCATCCGCCGCGTCGAGAAAGCGCGGCCTGGAGCCAAGGCAACTGAGCCTACCTTTGATGCAATCATCGAAGCGATCCTAGACGCTGACCCCAAGGCTGTGAGGGAACACCACGCGACAAGGAGAAAAGACAAGAAAAATGTCGGAGAAATAAACGATCAACCAGAATACAAACGGAAGTCCACCAAAAACACTAATTAACCACCCTCCTACGTGCATTAAACCGCAGGGATTTTGTAAAAAACCGTGACTGGAAAGCCACAAACCCCCACAGAACAACACCGCACTAAAGAACGCGATCATTGGCGACGGCAAATTAACATCGGGCTGTGGCTTAATGGAATAACGGCAGTTGCGGCTATCGGGGCTCTGATAGGTTTGGGTTTTGTATATTGTTCTCTGAGAGCAAGCCAAACTGTCGCCAGCGCCGCCATTACCCAAGCTAAAGCATCCATTATTGCTCAACGTGCCTATATTTACCCGATAAAGACGTATCAAGGGTATAGTAAATGGGAGAATGGTAAATTGATCTGGTACTATGTTCTCCCTTTGGAGAACAGCGGCAATACGCCCGCTATCGATGTGTACGCTGTCGCCGACGAAGGTTTTTTTCGTGCTCCGTTGCCAGACAATCAAGTATTCAATGACTGGAATACCTCTAGAGGTCTTTATCAGCACCTTATTGCTCCCCACCATAATATAAAGGGCTATTTGCCGATCGAAGCTGAGGTCTTGTCCGAAGTCAAATTTGGCACTATATTTGGTTATATCTGGGGATGGACAATTTATCACGATGTAGTTGATGACACTAAACCTCCACATCTTACAATGTGGTGTTTTATTGTGAACATCATCAAAGGAAACCCAGCACTTGAAGATTCCACAGTCGAAATTTCCCAAACTTTCTGCGCGCGCCACAACTGCATGGATAACGAGTGCGGCGAAAACGAGATAGATTCCCATGTGCGCCGCGTAGTGCAGCAATATCCCGAATTTCAGGCGAAATAATGAAAGGTGATTGGTGTCAACATCCGGACAATCGCCATTGCGAGGAGCGCGCCGCGCGACGCGGCAACCTCCCGCCGAGTGAGAACCAAACAGCGGGAGATTGCTTCGCTACGCTCGCAATGACGAGCGGTATTTACTCCGCGGCGGCGGGCTGCACTTCCGGCAGCGGCTGCACCATCTCGGCATCCCACGGGCCAGGGAAGCGGCCACGGCCGACCTTGTCGCGCGAGAAGATGTGGTAGTCGACCGGCCATTCGGCGCGCGGCATCTCGTAGAACACCTCGACGCCGTTGCCGTCCGGGTCGCGCAGATAGATGCCGAGCGAGATGCCGTGATCGGCGATGTGGTCGATCGGCTGGCCTTCCTTCTTGATCCGGAGATAAAACTCCTTGAGGTCGTCGAGGCTTTCGACCCGCCAGGCCATGTGGTTGAGGCCGACCTGCCGCTTCTGCTGCAGCGGCGCGTCGTCGCCGAGCTGCATCACCGCAACCTCATGCGACTGCTCTTCGTCGGCCGACATGAAGGCGGCCCAGCCCGGCCGGTATTCGTAGACGTGGAGGCCGAGGAGCTTTTCGTACCACTCCTTCGAGCGCTCGGCGTTGCGCACGTAGATGTTGACGTGCTGGAGATACATCGGTCGCTTTGCCATCGTGTTCCTCGCTTTCTCAATTGAAACCTTGAGGCGATTTTATCACGCCTCCTCGCTCTTCCCCAGGAAGTCCAAGACGCGCTCCATCACCGGCCCCTTCGGGTAGACCGCCGCCATCGCCCGCGCCCGGGTCAACGGATCGCTGGCGAAAAACCGCTCGTAGAGTTCCTGGCGGCTGCCGAAGGCGCTGCCGGCGACGTCCCAGGCGAGGCGGAACAGCTTCACCCGGTCTTTCGCCGCGAGCTTGTCGGTCGCCAGGTACTGCTCGATCTGCGGTGCGAGCGGCCCGGCGAAATCCTTTTCGCTCGGGGTTAGCAAAAAGCTCGATGACCCCAGCAATTGCAGGATTTCGACCATCCGCGGATAGCAGGTCATCATCAAATTGCGGGTCGATTCCGACGGCAGGATCGCCGGCGCCATCACCCCCCAGCGGTCCACCTCGGCGTCGGCCTCGGCGGCGCGCATGCACGAGCGCATCAGCTCGGTGTAGAGCATCAACTCGCCGATCCGCTCCTCGGTATGCGGCAGATGCGCATTGCCGAGCGCCTCGCTCATCAACAGCGCGAGACCCAGCACGAACTCGCACTTGGCGAGGTTCTTCGCCGCGCCCTGGTGCGCCGAGTGCGCGGTCGAATGGGTGACGTGCGGCACCGCGTTCAGGCGGTCGACGTCGTAAAGCAGGAACACCCGCTCCCACGGCACCAGCACGTTGTCGAAGAAGACGATGCAGTCCATCTCCTCGAAGCGCGAGGCGAGCGGCGCATCGAAATGCGAGCGGCCGAGATCGAAACTGTCGCGGCAGAGGAATTTGAGCCCTGGCGTGCCGCAGTCGATCGAGAAGCTCATCGCGAACGGCGAATGGTCGTCCGAATGCCGGGCGAGGCGCGGCGAATAGACCGCGATCTCGTCCGACAGCGGCCCCAGGGTCGCGAGGATGCGCGCGCCATGCACGATGACCCCGGCCGAATTCTCCTTCTTGACCTCGAGCGCGGTGCCTTCCTGCAGGTTGAACATGCCGGAGACATTACGGCTGCGCTGCAGATTGATCAGCGCATGCGTCAGGCAGACATCGTTTTCGCGCAGATGCTCGACATAGCGGCGCATGTTGTCGCCAAATTCGGGCTTCTTCTCGCCGAAGAAATCGGCCGCCGCGCCCCAGGCGGCGAAGGTCACGTTCATAAAGTCGGGCGAGCGCCCCATCATGCCGTTGGTGGTGCGCGCCCAGTTGAGCATCATGCTCGTGCGCGCCTCCAGCTCCTCGCGGGTCTTCGGGTTACTGAACGAGCGCCCGACCCGGTCGCCGCTGGTCGGCGACTTGTAGGTCATCACCTTCTTAAGCTTCGGATCGTGCTGCAAATCGTAGAGCGAGGCGATCGCCTTGACCCCGCCCGACAGGCCGGGGTGCCGGGTCACGTCCTTGACCCGCTCGCCGCCGAGCCACACCTCGCGCTCCTGCGCGCGCAGCCCGTCGATGTACTGCTGTCCGGTGCGTGCTGGCATGAGCGCTCTCCCGAAGGTGCCGAGCGATGCTAGTGCTTGCCGCGGCCGAAGTTAAGCCACCCGCTGCCCCTCGGGCAGCAGGCCCTGGCTGTAGGTCGGCCGCAAGATGTCGAGCCGCATCGGCACCGGGGTGCCGAGCCACAGCGCGTTCTTGCTGTGGTCGTCATAGGAGCTTTCGGTCAGCGGGTGGACCAGCACGTCGAGCCCGTCGCGGTTGAGCATCAGCCACGGCACGATGTTCTGGAACTCCGGCGTCTCGAAGATCGCGACGAATTGCGGGATCGGGTGCGGCCCGCGCGGCTCGTCGCTCAACCCGCCGATTTCGACGGCGAATTTCTCGGCGATCGTGGCGCGCAGCTTCTCGGCCCGCGGCTTGGTTTCCGGGCTGTAATAGATGTGGGCGTGATAGCCCTTGTTTTCGGTCATTCGTATTCTCCTACATTGATTTGATCTTGGTGCGTCCTTCGAGGCCTCGCTGCGCGAGGCGCCTCAGGATGAGGATCGTTAGTGATGCCATCCTCCAACCTTCCTCATCCTGAGGTGCGACCGGAGGGAGCCTCGAAGGACGCAAAGCGCCATTGCAGCCCCTAGTCGGCCGCCGCCAGTTTCGCCTCGATCTTTTTCGAGATCTCGGCGCGCCATTCCTCGATTGGCTTGAAGCCCTCGCGTTCGCGGCAGAACGCCTCGGTCTCGGCCTCGAGCGTATCGGCCGGCTTGTCGAGGTCGATCTTGATGCCGAGCGGCTGCGGCACGTACCACGGCGTGTCGCAGAACATCTCGATCTGGTTGCCCTCGGGGTCCTGGAAATAGACCGACCAGGCATTGCCGTGGCAGATCGGGCGGATGCCCTCGCAGCCGGCGTCGCGCACCTTGCGGAACGCCTTCTGCACCTGCGGCAGGGTGCCGACATTGAACGACACCTGCTGCACCATCGGGATTTCGTCCTCGGTCTGCCGGCCGCGCACCAGCACCACCTGATGGTGGTCGCTGGGATTGCGCGACAGGAAGGTGATGCGGCCGTCCTCGGCGCCATCGCTGACCACGAAGCCGAGCACGCTCGTGTAAAAATCGATCATCTTCGGCACGTCGCGGACATAAAGCCCGACATGGCTGAGGCGTGGGGCGGTATCCATCTTTGGTCTCCCTCGGTTAAAGCGGGTCCGGTAAACCCGAACCGCTTCCCTAACCCGCCTCGGCCGGGCTTACCCGGCCATCCACGTCTTCGCTCGCGTCGCGGGCCGGTAAAGACGTGGACCCGCGGATTACGCCCGCGGGAGGGAATTATGAAAGGCGATCCGACTTCTGCCGGACTCCGTACACAATTCGCTGCTGGTATATGAGCGCAGGCTTACCATGTATCAAATCGATTGTTGATATAGTATCCATTCGTACCATGGATATACGTGCCGTCGACCTCAACCTGCTGAAAGCCTTCGACGCGCTCCACGCCGAGCGCGCGGTGACCCGCGCCGCCTCGCGCATCGGCCTGTCGCAGCCGGCGATGAGCCATGCCCTCTCACGCCTGCGCGGCCTCTTTGGCGACGACCTCTTTGTCCGCACCCCGGGCGGCATGGAGCCGACCGCGCGGGCGCGCGAGATCGCCCCGCTGATCGCCCAGGCGATCGAGCAGATCGAGGCGGCGCTCAACCTCGGCGCCGGGTTCGATCCCGCCACCAGCACCGCGACCTTCACCGCCGGGATGGGCGAATATGCCGAGGTCGCCCTGGTCGGCCGGCTCGCGGCGTCGTTCTCGCGCCAGGCGCCGCACGCGACCTTGCGCCTCCTGTCGATGCACGGGGCCGACGCCGCCGAGCAGCTCGAACAAGGGCGCATCGATGTCGCCGTCGCGCATCTGCGTGCGCTGCCGCCGGCGATCGAGACGACGCTGCTCTTCCGCGACCCGTTTGTCGTCGCCGCCCGCAAGGGCCACCCGATCGCCCAAGGGAGCCCGCAATCGCCGCTCACCGTCGAGGCCTATGCCGCGCAGGATCATGTGCTGGTCAGCCCGCGCGGCGACCCGAGCGGCGCGCTCGACCGCATCCTCGTCGATTACGGCCAGCGCCGCCGCGTCGCGCTCTTGGTCGCGACCTATCTCGCGGTGCCCGCCGCGCTCGCCGCCTCGGACCTCATCGCCACCCTGCCGAGCCGCGCCGCCGCCCTCGTCGCCGCCCATGCCGAGATCGCCATCCTGCCGCTGCCGATCGACTTCGCCGCCACCGTGTCTATGGCCTGGCACCGCCGCGCCGCCAGCGAACCCGCCCAGGCATGGTTCAGAGGGTTGTTAACAGAGGCGGCGGCTTAACGGCAGCAATGCAATACGTCGCGCCCATACTGCAAGCGATAGCATCTCTCGCATGGATTGCGTTTGCGTTCGTGGCCTTATTCGCATTCAAAAGCGAGATCGCGCGCGGGTTGGGGCAACTCAAGAGAGGCAGATTTTTCGGTCAAGAATTTGAGCTCGGGGAGGAGCTTCAGAGACTGGAAACGTCCGGCGCCGCCGCTGCAAAGGAAGTGGAAGCCGTGCCACCTGAGCAGCGGCGGATTACGACTACAGACCAAGAAGACCGATTGGAGGCAACGACAAAGGCAATTCTAGAGCAGGCGTCAAGCGCGCCGAAAATTGCTCTGATGACGCTCGGGATCGAGCTCGAAACGCAGGCTCGTCAAGCTTTGGCGACGCGAGGGCTGCTCCGCGGCCGGCAAGCTGTTTCACTGAGTCAAGCTCTCAACGAGCTACACCAATACGGTTTTCCGCCAAATCTGACAGCGTCATTGAGAACGTTTGATGACTTACGAAACAAAATTATTCATGGCGCAGATGCTACTGAAGCTGATGCGCTCAGAGCCCTTGACATGGGGATGACCGTGCTGAGAGCGCTGAGTGTCCTGCCAAACGAAATCAACGTCGTTTACAATCCCGGTGTGGATATCTTCACTGACGAGCACGCGACTCAGCTGATACCTGACGCCAAAGGCGTGATTTTAGAGACAACGTCGCCGGGCGGGATGGTGAAGACCTTTCGAATTTTCCCAACAACGCGGACACATTTCCAAAAAGGGAAGCAAGTTTCCTGGGATTGGAATATGAAGAGAATTTGGCCAGCCGCTTGGTATCATGATCCTGATACTGGTGAAATAAAGCAAGCGTGGCTATCGTCGGCAGAGTTTATTGGTCAGAACGTGGACGAGATTTGATGTTTCATTGATATCCTTCAATTTCGCCTCGAGAAGTTTAGCGAAAAGGAAGTAGAGGGTAATACTGCCACTTCCATCCCGGCGAAGGCCGGGACCCATTTATCCGCGGCTCATGCGCTTGAACGATGGGCCCCGGCTTTCGCCGGGGTGATGATGTTAGCGTTATTCCGCCCCTAACAAATCGATCTCGAAATGCACCTTGCGCGCGGCGAGGACCGGCGGCGGGCGCGGCCCCATAACCCGCTTCCCGTGGGCCTTGAGCCGACGGGTTTGTTCCCTGGGGAAAACCCGGAAGCCATTGATCGACCGTGCCTGAACCATGGACCCCGGCTTGCGCCGGGGAGCGATGGTGTTGTTGCGCGCCCCGCAAATCGCTCCCGAAAGGGTTGCTTTGAGCCGCAATGCTCCCAGATAGGGAACAGATAGAGAACCAATCCGGATTGTCAATGCCGGGACGATGCAAAAAATCCGCGCGCGGCCGAGGCGGCCCGGGGTCGCGGCGGCGGGCAAAACAGATGGATCGATCCATCTGTTACCGGCGCCGATAACAGATGGATAACAGATGGTGGACCATCTGTTAAAAGCGTTGACGGCCGCGCGCCGGTCCCGCCCGCAACAAATCCGCGCCGCGTACGTCTTTAACCCTGGCGGGGCGTCGCGGCGCGGTTTCAGCACAAGTTAACCATACGCGCCGACAATGCCTGAATTCGATGCCGGAGCGGTGGGGCCGGGCGAGCGATGGAACGGAACCGGTGGGAAAGCGCGATCCGCTGCCTTGAGCTGGCGCTGCACCCCAATACCGCCGACGCCGAGGTGATCGCCGGGGTCAACGGGTTTCGCCGCGCCGCCGCGGGTACCCCGCTCGGCGAGGTCTGCCGCGACTATGCCGGCGCCGCCACGGCCGGCGATAACCTGGCGCACGAAAATCTCGACCTGCGCCGCCGGCTCGACCAGCAGCGGGCGAACCAGGACGAGGCGCTCGCCCGCCTGCAGGAGGCCGAGCGCGTCATCCGCGGGCTCAGCGACGAACTTCGCGCCGAGCAGCGGAATTTCGCCGCGTTCCGCACGGCCTCGGCGCGGATCGTCGACGGCCTCCGGGACGAAAATTTCGACCTGCGCGGCGCACTGGAGGGGGCCCGGGTCGCGGCCGGTCCGCCGGCGCAGCAAGCAACCTCTCCGTTCCGCGACCTGCTGGCGCGGACCCTGTTGCGCGACGGCTCGCCCAGCCCCGCCCCGGCCCGCCCGGCGCCGATCGCCATCCTGACGCCGCGCCATCCCTGGGTCGCCTGATCTCGCCGACCAACTCCTTGTAACCGCCTCTCCGGCGGGCCACATAACAACGGTCGACTTTTGGTTCGGCTCGCATTTCGCTGCTCGACAGAGCGCCGGACCGCTTTCCGTGAATAACCGACGGTTGACCCGACACTCGATAAGCGAGTGCCGGCCAATTGACTTGAAAGGCTTACTAAATGGCTAGTGGAACCGTGAAGTGGTTCAACTCACAAAAGGGCTACGGCTTTATCCAGCCCGATGACGGCTCGAAGGACGTGTTCGTCCACATCTCGGCCGTGGAACGGGCCGGCATGGGCAACCTGCACGAGGGTCAGAAGCTCAGCTTCGAGCTCGAGCGCGGCCAGCAGGGCAAGACCTCCGCCGTCGCCTTGAAGGCGGAATAGCCCCGCCTTGTGACGCCGCCGGTTCGCCGGCGGCGTCGCATCTTCCCGGGAGGGATAAGATGATAATTCACAAATTTGCCACGGGACAAAGCGTGCGGTTTTCCCCGCACCGCTACGAGGACAATTCAGCCCGGGGTCTTTACACGATCGTGCGGCTGCTCCCCGAAGAGGGCAACACGCCGCAATACCGGATCAAGGCCAAGGTCGACGGCCGCGAGCGGGTTGCTCGCGAAGATCAGCTCGCCCGTAGCTGAGGGCTAGAAACGGCCGCGGTCCCCCGGCCGCTTGAACCATTTGCCAGACGCGCCCTCGGTGGCCACGCGCTCCTTGGTACGCGCGATCCACGCATCGGCCGCCGCCTCGCTATCAAAGCTGCTGACGGTGGTGGGCAAGCGGTCCGGGATGCTGACCTCGACACCGAAGGCGCCGCCGGAAAGCGGCACCACCCGATAGGTCGCCTCGGCATGGGGATGGGTTCTCATCCTCTCTATATGGGCATTTCCGGGCGAAATTGAAACGCGAATATGGCTTTAGGCGGTAACGGCCGAGCTATTTCGCCGCGTCTTGCAGCCGCGACTCGCCGGCGAAATGCGGCATGATTTCCTTGGCGAAGCGGCGGATGTTTTTGATCGAGCCACCGAAATTGACGATCACGTACTCGGCCCCGCCGTCGCGCAGCGCCTCGAGCTTGCGGCCGATCTGATCGGGGGTGCCGAAGATCGCGGTGTCGTCGCATAGCTTGCGCACCTCGGCCTCGTCGTGGCGGGCGAAGCGCTCGCGGGCGTCGCCCGGTTTCTCGGCGAGCTTGTTGATGCGCAGATGCCCTTGCAGCCGCCGCACCTGCGCCGCCTCCAGTTCCTCGGGCGTGTCGGCAAAATGCACCGCGCGGGCGGTGCCGACCTCCATCGGGTTGTATTTGCGGCCGCGCGCCTCGACATCGCGCTTGAACTGGGCGATGTGGCGGACGACGTCCTCCATCAGATCGTATTGGCCGAGCAGCAGATTGTAGCCACGATCGCTAACCTGGCGCACCGAGCGCTCCGACCCGGCGCCCATCCACAGCGCAGGGTGAGGCCGCGTCGCCGGCGGCGGCTCGACGATGACGTTGTCGAAGTGCCAATATTTGCCCTTGTGGCTCCACGGCTTGTCGAGGGTGAAGGCCTTGGTGATGACCTCCATCGACTCGTCGAAGCGGGCGTCGGCCTCCTCCATCGGCATCGCGAAGCCAGCAAACTCGTTGTAGCGGTAGCCTTTCCCGACGCCGAAATCGAGCCGGCCGCCGGAGAGGAGATCGAGCGTCGCGGCCTGCTCGGCGAGCAGCACCGGGTTGTGCCAGGGCAGCACCAAGACGGCGGTGCCGAGGCGCAAGGTCGTGGTCCGCGCGCCGAGCCACGTCAACAGGTTGAGGCTCGCCGATACCTGGCCGAACCCGGTGAAATGGTGTTCGACGACAAAAGTCGAATGAAAGCCGAGCGCCTCCGCCTCGACATTGTTTTCAATCCACTCGCGGAAGCCCTGGCTGCTATCCGTCAGCTCCGCGCCCGGTTCGGGACGTTTTGCCTGGGCGCTGCCGAACAGTCCAAACCGCATCTTTACGCTCCTGTCGCCGTCGGCAATAGGTTAGGAGCGCGGCCGCGATATTCAAAATGCCGGTTTTTTATCGCGGCTATAGCCGCTCGGCATGAGGCTCTTCAGGAGACTTTGATATTCGAGACAATGCCGTCTTGCGTATCCGCGCCGGATTTCACCACATTCGACCCCGTCGTCGTGCCGCCCGTGACGTTGTCAAGCTGCGCATCGGTCAGTTCGTCATCAATGGCCAGCCGTGCGGTATGCGGCTGGACGGTAGGCGCCGCGCCGGATTTCGTCTCTTGTTGCCGATGGGCCATCATTCCCCTCCTGGCCTTGCCGGTCGATCAGTGGACGTTCGAGGTAGTGTTGTTCACCGTGTCATGCTTCGTCTTCATGATGTTTGATGTGGTCGTTGTCGTGCTGCCGGTACTGTCGGTTCCGCCAGTGACGCCATCGAGCAGCGCATCGTCGAGTTCGTCGCCGCTCCGGCGCAGCGCCTCCGAAATGTCGGGCTTCTTCGTGTCAGGCCGGTACGCCATGGGACTCTCCTTTGTCCACACAGGGCAATTCTACCGTTGATTGTACTCACCCCCACTCGCGTGGCAAGACTTATGGGCGCGCTTCCAGGTGACGCCGAACCGGTCTAGCCTAACCGCAAGAAATAGCTGCGGAGGAACCCATGCTAATCGTCGACTTGCAAATCCACATCTGGGAAAACGCCAAGATGTCGGCGCATCACCGGCAAATCCCGACCTACGACGTCGACGATGCGCTGGCCGAGATGAAGGAGGCCGGGGTCGACGCCGCGGTGCTGCACCCGCCCTCGTCCTTGGGCGAGGCGGTCAACGTCCAGGCGGTCGAGGCGGTCAAGGCCCACCCCGACAAGTTCTGCATCCTCGGTCATTTCGACCTCGAGGCCCCGAACAAGGAAGAGATTGTCCGCAACTGGCGCTCGCGGCCGGGCATGCTCGGTTTCCGTTTTACGTTTAACCAGCCGCACCAGAAGCGCTATTGGACCGACGGTTCGCTGGAATGGTTCTGGAGTGCCTGCGAAAAGCAGGGTTACGTCGTCGGTCTTCTCGCCGGCGGTTACATGAAGGAATTCGGCAAAATCGCCGAGAGTCATCCCGGTCTCAAAATCCATATCGACCATCTCGGCCGCCATGGCGGCGGCGCCGGCGGCACCGACGAGCAAGCCTGGGCCGATCTCCCGGAGATGCTGGCCCTCGCCAAATTGCCCAATGTCGGCGTCAAGATGTCGGGGGCGCCCTCGTATTCGAGCGCCCCGTACCCCTACAAGAACATTCACGGCTACCTGAAGCAGATCTTCGACGCGTTCGGCCCCAACCGCTGTTTCTGGGGCACCGACGTCACCCGCATGCCGTGCTCCTACCGGCAATGCGTTACGATGTTCACCGAGGAGTTGCCCTGGCTGCGGGGCAAGGACGAGGAACTGGTGATGGGCCGGGCGGTGTGCGAATGGCTCGGCTGGAAGCACCGGGCTCTCGCCTGAACCTGGTCGTGGACCGGGCCGGGGGAAAGATACAAGAGCGGTCGCCGCAGCGCCTCGACCCGACGCAGCTCGCCGGCTATCGCGAGATGCGCGTGATCGAGGCGGCCGCCGCCGGGCTCGGCATCGCCGATCCGTTCTTCCGCGTCCACGACGGCATCGCCGGCGCGGAGACCGCCATCGACGGGCGGCGGATCGCCAATTTTGCCTCCTACGATTATCTTGGCTTGAATGGCGACCCGCGGGTGGTCGAGGCGGCGAAGGCGGCGATCGACCGCTATGGCACCACGGTTTCGGCGAGCCGAATGGTGGCCGGCGAACGCGCGATCCATCGTGAGCTTGAGGCCGAGCTCGCCCGCCTCTACGGCGTCGAGGACGCCCTTGCGCTGGTCGGCGGTCACGCCACCAACGTCTCGTTGATCGGCGCGCTGCTCGGCCCGGGCGATCTGATCGTTCACGACGCCCTCGTGCACAACAGCATCGTCGAGGGTGCGCGGTTGTCCGGCGCGCGCCGCGCTGCGTTCCGCCACCTCGATCCCGAGGCCGCCGACAAAACGCTGCGCGAGGCGCGGCCGCGTTGCGAGAAGGCGCTCATCGTCATCGAAGGCCATTACAGCATGGATGGCGATGTGCCCGAGCTCGCGGCCTTTGTCGCGCTTGCGCGGCGCCACCGCGCTTGGCTGATGGTCGACGAGGCACATGCGCTTGGGGTGCTGGGCCAGCGCGGCTTCGGGCTCGCCGAGCACGCCGGCGTCGACCCCAGCGAAGTCGATCTCTGGATGGGGACGTTGAGCAAGGCGCTGGTCTCGGCCGGCGGCTACATCGCCGGCAGCGGCGCGCTGATCGGCTATCTGAAACGCTCCTTGCCGGGTTTCGTGTTCTCGGTCGGGATCGCGCCCCCTGCAGCCGCGGCGGCGCTGGCGGCGCTGCGCATCCTGCGGGGCGAGCCCGAGCGCGTTGCGCGGCTCAATTTCAACGCCGCATTGTTCGCCCGGCTGCTGCGCGAGGCCGGCCTCGATATCGGCGGCTCGGCGGGTGCGGCGATTGTGCCGCTCATCACCGGCAGCTCGATCCGCGCCGGCCGCCTGTCGCAAGCGCTGTTCGCACGCGGCGTTAACGCCCCACCGATCCTCTATCCAGCGGTGCACGCCGCGCGACTACGGTTCTTCGTCACCGCTGGGCATAGCAAGGCGCAGTTACGCGAGACGGCGCACATCGTTGCCGAGGAAGACGGTGCCCTCAGCTAAGCCCGGTGAGAAAGCGTTCGACGGCAGCAAAATGCTCTTTCCAGCAGGGCGCGTTCCACGGGCCGAGCCGGGCGAATTGAGCCTGCCGCCGTGGTGAGTCGATAGCGTAGTCGACGATCGCTTCTCGCCACGCCTCCGCGCGCGCCGGGTCGAGATAGTCGGGGACGCCGCCGCCGCTTTCTCTGAGCGCCGGCAGATCGCTGCACAGCACCGGTGCGCCTTGCGCCAGCGCCTCGGCCACCGGCAGGCCGAACCCTTCGGCGAAGGACGGCAGCAGCACAGCGCGCGCGCCGCGCAGCAGCGGGCCAAGCGCCGTGTCGGGTAGACCCGTGAGCTCTTCGACCAGCGGCCGCAATCCGGGAAGCCTGCGGGTGATGGGCGCGCTGTTCCAGCCGCGCCGCCCGACGAGCAGCAGTCGCGGCGCCTGTTCGCCTCGCTCGGCGGCTAGGCGCTGCCAAACATCGAGCAGCAGCGCCTGGTTTTTGCGCGGCTCGATCGTGCCTAAGCAGATGAAATAGGGCTGCTGGGCGGCATTTGGTTGTCCAGGGGCTAGATCAAGCCCGAGCGGCGCAACGACGATCGGCAGATCTCGGTCGAGGCGCTGGCGCAATGCCGTTCGTGTCGCTTCGGAATTGGCGATCGCCGCGTCGGCGAGCGCGGCGACCGTGGCGATCCGCCGCCGGTGACGCCTGGTCTGTGCCGGGCTGGTGAATTCGGGGAAGTCTAGCGGGATCAGATCGTGGATCAGGGTGACGAAGCGCGCGCCCGATGCTCGCTTAAGCCGGGCGATGCCTCGCGGCCAATGAAGGTGGCTGTGCGACACCAGGAGGTAGATCGGGTTCGCGTCCTCCTTCAGCCGTGCCGTCAGCGCGCCCGCGCCGAACAGCGCAGCCCGCCGCATCCGCCGAGACAGCGCGGTGATCTGCTGAGCGTGGCCGGGCGCGGCGCCATCACGCCACGCCGCCCCCAGCATCTCGACGAAGCGCGCGGCGTCTTCCTGCGGCAACACGCCGATCGAGCCGAACGCATTGATCGCCGCGAAACAATGCTCGGCTCCGCTCGCGAGAAGATGGCGTGCATAAGCCAATTCAACGCGATCGATCCCGGTCGGAGTTGTGAAAACCGCACGCGACATCAGGCGCGACAGATCGAGCGCGATCATCGCGCCGTTTCACGCCATTATTTTGTCGCGCCCTTGACCACTGCGCCGGTCACTACCGGAGCGGTCAAGGTATTGAGCAGCCCGAGGAACTTCTCCAACTCGGTCATATCAGCATTGGCGACGTAGAGGACATCCTTGTCCTCCAGCGGGAAGCTTTTGGCAGCGAAATAGGCCTTGGCGTCGCTCAGATCGAGGCGGTAAACGAGCGGCACTCGGCCATCCGGAGCGACCTCGCTGGGCTTGCGTCCGAGCGCGGCAACGACCGCCGGACTTTCGTAGCGGAAGAGGAATACGCCGCCTGGGTCCGAGCGAAAATCCTGCAGCCCGCCGGCCATCGCGAGACCCTCGGCGAGGCTCATCGTCGGTCCAGAGAACCGGATCTCATTGTTCTGGCCGGTCGCGCCGAACACGGTGAAGCTCTGCGGCGCGCGCACCAGGGTCAGCACGTCGCCCGGTTCGGCATAGATGTTTTCCCGCGGTTCGGAGACCAGCAATTCCATCGGAATTGTGGCGGTCACCCCGCGGCGCGACAGCCGCACGGCAATCTCGTGGATCGGGGCCTTGGTGCCTCCGGCCGCGGCGATGAGATCGAGCAGTCGATTGCCCTTCGGCGACAGCGGCACCAGCGCGCCCTTAACGACTTCGCCCTCGACGGTCGCGGTGTTGCTGACGCTTTTGTCGACGGTGACGATCGCCTGCGGATCAAGCGCCTTGCCGCTGAGCCGTTTCTCGACCGCGTGCTGGACATCGAGCGGCAACCGCCCAGCCACCTGGATGCGGCCCGCGAAGGGCACGCTGATGGCACCGTCGCGGCCGACCAGTTGGGGCGGCAGGGTCACGCTATGCGCACCCGGTCCATTCGCGGCATTACTCGGGCCGGAAAACAGCCCGCCATCGGCCGCCTCCCAAATGGTAACGACAACCGTGTCGCCGACCCCGATCGTCGGGTCCGCCGGCGGCCCCTTCTGGGGAAAGCGATCGCACAGGCTGGGTTTTGGCGCGGCGAGGAGCGCGGTCGTAACAGTACCGTCAATATTGACGATTTCGAAATGAGCGCCGCCGGGGCGTGAACTCTGGTCGACGACTTGCCGGGCAGTAGGGCCGGCGGTCGGCATGAAGCCGCAGCCAGCAACAAAAAGCCCGGCAGCCAAGATCAAGCTGCCGAGCGGCCGCGTCGGGGGATTACGCGAGCCGAGCCGCATACCCCCGTAGGTTATATAAGACTATCGATTACACAACCTGCAATTCGGTCGCGATCGTCCGAGACGCGTACACCCCCATCCAGCCGGTCGGATCGAGCCAGCCCTTTTCGTCCCGCGGCGGTTCGATCGCACGGATATGGGCGTCAGTGATCTCGCGAATGTCGTCGATCAGTCGAGGCGGATCGCACTCGGTCGACCAGAAGAACCGGACCGCGCCGCCAACTTCGTGCTTGGCAACCAAGCAGTTAGGCACACCACGGGCCGGATGATAAAGACCGACGGCGGAATAGCCATGATTGTGGCTGACCACCATAACCCCCTCGGTCCCAGGGAACGCGTACTTCATCGCCGAAAACCAACGGCACAGCGTCGCAAGCTCGACCTCGGTAAACTCGTAGCCGGTGGGGTTCGGAGCGGTCGACGCCTTGGTTGGCGTCGACCGCGACCGGACCCTCAACGGGAAAGGCACTATGTTCGTCCCCGACAGGTCGCTCACTTCACCCCACTCCCCGAGCCTGCTCCGCCACAGGCAAGTCCCCAAGCATCCGAACCGCGTTCCACGGCCACGTCGAATGTGCACGGTGATCGATCGATAGATTCAAAGGGCCGAGGTCTTGGTGACTACTATTGTCGGCCCGGGGATCGCGTGCGCAGACGATGTGCGTGCCCGCAGAATACAATCGAGGGCCGATTTCAAGTCAATTAAGCCTCGGCGGGCGGTGAGTTTTTCTGCCCACACGTTGCTTTTCTGTCACAGTTGCAAAAAGGCGACAGCTCGTGAAACCGGTGGTTTTATGCACCTTTCGAAGACGAACCGCGGCATCGGCGGTGACGGCAGTCGCAAGCCTTGGAAAATTACTTAGAGGCGTCCGCGACTTCCACCACCCGCTCAATCGACACCGGCACGATTCCGGCAGTCTTCATCGCCAGTTCGTCGGCCGCCTTCGGCGACATGTCGATAAGGAAGCGATGGCTAAGCGGGCCTCGATCGGTGATGCGGACGACGACCGAGCGGCCGTTATTGAGGTTGGTCACCCGCACCAGCGAATTCAGCGGCAGCGTGCGGTGCGCCGCCGTCGCATGGACCTGGTCGAGCGGCTCGCCACTGCTGGTGCGCCGCCCGATGTATCGGCCGCCATACCAGGCCGCGCTGCCGATCTGACACGGGCCAATCGCCTTGACCTTGACGATCGCCGTGTCGCCGACGCTCGCAGAAGCAACGCGAGAGCGGTCGGGGTGCGGAACATTGCCCGCAAACTTAGCGGTCAGGTGATTTGCCGTGTGGTGATTGTCGGCTTTCAGCGGAAGCGGCGGCTTTGGCAGCGGGACGGCAGCCAGCGCTGGAACGGGATCGGGCGCCTCGGTTTTGGCCGCCGGCGGGGTGCCAGTCACCGCGGCCGACGCGACCTGCGTGACCGCACTGGCGACGGTCGTGATTTGGACGGGATCGCCGATGTCAGGGGCCTCGGCGGGAGGTGGGTTCAACTGCGGCAAGTCGCTGGCGAAAGAATGAGGTGGGACGGCACCAGTGGCGAGCACCAGCGACGCGACAGCCATGCCGTAAGCAACCCGCAATTTCATCCGCACCCAACCCCACATTGTTTTATTGCGACGCACCCCCTAGCGGCGGACCTGCGCCTTTTTTCGGCCCTAAACGTCTCTTCCGATGTCGGTGGGTGTCGTCCCGGATCGTTGACGGCTGCCCGGGTAGGACGGGGGAAATGCAATCCCACCCTAGTTTGCAGGCCAGTAGATTGTCAACCGGAAAGCGAATGAAGAGCGGCCGCGTAAATAAGTCGTCGGAAGTCATTGGTACGCTTAAGGAGATTCATTCCCAGCATCTGACCAACAAGGAGCCACCTACTAAGTACTTGCCGATTTAGATATTTAGAGCAGGATTAGCTTACCTGATAAAGAGATACTCGAAATACTCACAGAATTGAGATTGCATTCAAGCGCAGGGCTTCGTCTCGATTATAAGAGTCGTTGCAAGTATTGGGTCAAGCGAACCGCTTCTCCGGATGTTCCGGCCACTGGCGGCCTGACAGACGAGCGGATCTCACCATGGGCGTCTACCCAGTTGCGCGATAAGATGCGTACCATATTCGGCGCTATCCGGTGCAAATCGAAAGAGAGGATGCCATGGCGGAACAGGCGGTCATCGTCGGTGCAGGTTCGGGGCTGAGCGCGGCACTCGCCCGGAGATGCGCGGCCGAAGGCATGAAAGTATTTCTCGCAGCGCGCGATACGCAAAAGCTCGCCAGCCTCGTCAAGGAAACCGGCGCGACGCCCATCGCTTGCGACGCGACCAAAATCGAGGATGTCGAGAAGCTGTTCGCCACGGTCGATGCCGCCGGCGGCAGTCTCGATCTGGTCGTCTACAACGCTAGCGGCCGCGCTCGGGGGCCGATCATCGATCTCGATCCGGCGGCGGTCGAACAGGCGGTCAAAGTCACTGCGTTCGGCGGATTTCTCGTCGCGCAACAGGCGGCAAAGCGGATGGTCAAACAAGGCCACGGCACGATCCTGCTCACTGGCGCCAGCGCCGCGGTCAAGGGCTATCCAAACTCGTCGTCGTTCGCGATGGGCAAGTTCGCCCTACGGGGTCTGGCTCAGAGCCTAGCCCGCGAGCTGCAGCCCAGAAACATCCATGTCGGGCACATCGTGATCGATGGCGGAATCGCCAAGGAGGCCGACCCCCGCGCCAACGAACGCGGCCCGGACGGACTCCTCGACCCCAACGCGATCGCCGATACATATTGGTCGCTGCACCGCCAGCCTCGCAGCGCCTGGGCCTGGGAGATCGAGCTGCGGCCGTGGGTGGAGAATTTCTAATCTGATGGCGAATGCGGAGGGCACACGGATGAACAAGTACAGCTGCACGATGATGGGGATCGGCGACATCTATTACGTGACGCTGATCGCCGAAAACGAGCAGCAAGCCCGCGAAATGGCGATGGCGGAAACGCAAAAGGGCGGATATGCCGGGCGCCCGCGAAATTGGAGCGTCGGCGTCCTCGAAACCGACATCGAGGGTCCGGCGCGGATTCTCGATGCCGGGAACCGGGAAGCCTAGGAAGGGGCTTGCCCGCATCCCGGCTTGCCGGTGGGCGAAGGGAGCCTGGCGGGCCCGCGGCGCGGCCGAAAGCATCCGGTGAATTGACTTTTTCGGCGAGGTTGTTATGTCTTTGGCCATGACCTTTGCGCGTGACGAGCTGCGACTTACCACCCTGGCGCCCTAAACGGCGCGGGTTCGCTCGTCCTCGCCCCCCGCATGGGGCATTTGCGCAAGTGGTGACTTCCATGGTTTCGGTTTCCAACACTCGTCGGGGCTTTTGCGCCTTTTCGTGGCATCGGCGACTTACCGCCGGCCGGCGGCATCGATCCGCCGGCCGCTCGTAGCGATCCCGTATCCAAGGCCGTCGATCCCGAGGGGCGCGGCCCACGCCAGGAGCTTCCGATGTCCACGATGCCGATCCACAAATACCGACCGTTCCCGCCGATAAACCTGCCCGACCGCAAATGGCCCTCGCGGGTCATCGACAAGGCGCCAACCTGGTGCAGCGTCGATCTGCGCGACGGCAATCAGGCGCTCGTCGAGCCGATGGGCGCCGACAAGAAGCACCGCATGTTCGACATGCTGGTAAAAATGGGCTTCAAGGAAATCGAGGTCGGATTTCCCGCCGCATCCGAAACCGACTTCGCATTTGTCCGCGAGATCATCGAGCAGCATCTGATTCCCGACGATGTGACGATCCAGGTGCTCACCCAGTCGCGCTCCGAGCTCATCGACAAGACCTTCGAGGCGATCCGCGGGTCGAAGCGGGCGATCGTCCACCTCTACAATTCGACCTCGACCTTGCAGCGCCGAGTCGTGTTCGGCCTCGGCAAGGACGGCATCACCGATATCGCCGTCACTGGGGCGAGGCAGATCGGCGAGCTGGCGGCGAAGATGCCGGAGACGGATGTGATCTATCAGTATTCGCCCGAGAGCTTCACCGGCACCGAGCTCGACTACGCGGTCGAGATCACCGAAGCGGTGATGGATGTGTGGCGGCCCACGCCGCAGAAGCGGATGATCGTCAACTTGCCCGGCACGGTCGAGATGGCGACGGCCAATGTCTATGCCGACCAAATCGAATGGTTCGCCCGCAACGTGCGTGACCGCGACAGCCTGATTTTGAGCCTGCATCCGCACAATGACCGCGGCGCGGCGGTGGCGGCGACCGAGCTGGCGCTGATGGCCGGCGCCGAGCGGGTCGAGGGCACGCTGTTCGGCAACGGCGAGCGCACCGGCAATGTCGATGTCATCACCCTGGCGCTCAACCTGTTCAGCCAGGGGGTCGACCCGAAGCTCGAAATCCACGACATCGACGACATCGTCCGGACCGCCGAATACTGCACGCAGCTGCCGGTGCATCCGCGCCACCCCTATGCCGGGGAGCTGGTCTACACGGCGTTTTCCGGCTCGCATCAGGATGCGATCAAGAAGGGCTTCGACGCGCTCCAGAAGCGCAACGACGATTTGTGGGAGGTTCCCTATCTGCCGATCGACCCAAAGGATCTCGGCCGCACCTATGAGGCGGTGATCCGGGTGAATTCGCAATCGGGCAAGGGCGGGGTCGCGTACCTGCTCAAGGAGGATCACGGGCTCGACCTGCCGCGCAACCTGCAGATCGAGTTCTCCAAGGTGGTGCAGGAAGTGACCGACCGCACCGGCAAGGAGATGACGAGCCGCGACATCTGGGAGTTGTTCCAACAGACCTATCTCGGCCGCGACGGCGTCTCGCTGATCGACTACAGCCTCTTGCCCGAGCGGGCCGGCGAACGGCGTATCGCGGCCAAGGTCGTGGTTGACGGCTCCGAGCGGCAGATCGAGGGCGTCGGCAACGGGCCGATCGCCGCCTTTGTCGACGCCATCCGCAAGAATTGCGGGGTCGAATTCACGTTCCTCGACTACCACGAGAACGCGGTCGGCTCCGGCGCCGACGCTCAAGCCGCCGCCTATGTCCAGATCGGCGACAGGAAGGGCGAGACGCTGTTCGGCGTCGGCATGGACAGCGATATCGTCACCGCCTCCTTGAAGGCTGTGGCGAGCGCCGCCACCCGAGCGCGCAAGGCCGCCGTGCATTGACCAGGCTCGGGGCGGCGATCGCCCTAACGGCTGCGTTGGCGGGCGCTCCGGCGCTCGCCAACGACACCACCGCCGAGCTTGCGGCCGGCGGCCTCGAATTCGTCCGCAACCCAGTCGTCGAGATGCGCTCGGAACAGCTCTTCGTCTCGACCAAGGAGGTGCGGGTCACCTACCACTTCTTCAACACTAGCGACCGGCCGGTGACCAATCTGGTCGCCTTCCCGCTGCCGGACATCACGGTTGACAATCCGGATTGGAATGTCGTCGTGCCGACCGACGATCCGGTCAATTTTCTTGCCTTTTCGACGCTGGCGAACGGGCAGCCGGTAACGACCCAAGTGCAGCAGAAGGCCTCGGCGATGGGGGTTGACCGCACCGCGTTGTTGCAGTCGCTTGATCTTCCGCTGGCGCCGCAACTGAAGGCGACCTACGACGCGCTTGACGCGCTGCCCAAGGACAAATGGCAGGAGCTGATCGATTTGGGGATGGCCGAAACCTACGAGTACGGCACCACCGCGGACGGCAAAATGACGACACATCTTGAGCCGCGCTGGACGCTCAGCACCACGTACTACTGGCAGCAAACCTTTGCGCCGAAGCAGGAGGTGGTCATCGAGCACCGGTACAAGCCGAGCGTCGGCGCCAGCGTCGGGACCGAAGTGGGCTACCAACCGGTCAAGACCGACCCGCAATTCGCCGCCGATCTGAAAAGGCAGCTCGCCGCCTACACCGCGAAATACTGTATGGACGCGAGCTTTATCGCCGCCGCCACGCAAGCCCAGCAAAAGGCCAAGCAGAAGGGCGGCGACACGCTGCTCGGCGAAAAGCGCATCGACTACATCCTCAAAACCGGAGCCAATTGGGATGGGCCGATCAAGGATTTCACTCTGACCGTCGACAAGGGCGACCCCGACAACCTGCTGAGCTTCTGCGGCACCGGGGTCAAGAAGCTGTCGCCGACGTAGTTTCAGGTGCACTACACCGATTACGATCCGGCGAGCGATCTCGCGATCCTCATTCTCACCACCAAGACTGCTCAGCAGTAGAGGAATCCATGCCCGGAACCGTTATCGCCGTCAGCCGCAGCCCCGGCCACACGCTGTCGAAGCCGAACGAGGACAGCATCTTGCTGCTCGAAGGCTTGGGGGTCGAGGGCGACGCGCATATGGGCAAGACCGTCAAGCACCGCTCGCGCGTTGCCAAGGACCCGACCGTGCCTAATCTCCGCCAGGTTCATCTGATCCACGCCGAGCTGTTGGACGAGCTCGCCGCCGGCGGGTTCCAGCCGATCGCTCCTGGGCTTATGGGCGAGAACTTGACAACTCGTGGCGTCGATCTTTTGGGACTGCCGACGGGAGCGAAGCTGCGCCTCGGCCGCGACGCGGTGGTCGAGATCACCGGCTTGCGCAATCCCTGCGCTCAGCTCAACAAGATCCAGCCCGGGCTGATGGCAGCGACCCTCGACCGCGATGCCAACGGTAACCTCATCCGCAAGGCCGGGATAATGGGCGTGGTGCTCACCGGGGGCGAAATCAGACCGGGCGATGTAATTGAGGTCGAACTTCCACCGGAACCGCGCCGCGGGCTGGAGCCGGTTTAGCGCGCTCCGCGCACCCGCCCCATCATCAGGGTCGGCCATGGGTCGGGCATCTCGCCGACCGCGACCTCGATGAGGCTCGGCCCCTTGCGCTTGAACGCCGCGTTGAGTTCGCCGCGCAAGCCGTCGGGGCTGGTGGTCTTGACCCCGGCGATGCCGTAGCTCTCAGCCATCTTCGGGAAATTCGGGTTCTGCAGCTCGGTAGCGATGAGGCGGTTGCCGTAATCCATCTTCTGCATGCGGCGGACATTGCCGTAGGCGCCGTCGGCGAACACCACCGCCACTGCGTCGATACCGAAGAGGGCCGCGGTCGACAGCTCCTGGACGTTGTACATGAAGCCGCCATCGCCCGAGATCGACACCACCGGCGCGTCGGGTTTCGCCACCTTGGCACCGAGCGCGGTGGCGTAGGAATAGCCGAGCGTGCCCTGATAGCCGCTATGGATGTAGGTACGCGGCTGGTAGACGGGGAAGCCGAGCCGACCGACATAGCCGACCTGGGTCAGGTCCTCGACATAGATGCCGTTGTCGGGCAATTCGGCGCGGATCGCGGCGAGGTATTCGCATTGCGGCCCCAGCCGCTCGGCCAGCGTCGCCGCGGTCTTCGCCTTGAGCGCGTCGAGCTCGGCCTGACGAGAAGGCCGCGCCGGGCCGCCCTTGACTGCGGCGAGAAGCGCGGCGGCAGCCTCCTTGGCGTCCGCGACGATGCCGATCGCCGGCCGCGCGATGCGGGTGATCTCCACCGGGTCGAGATCGACACGGATGATTTTTAAGTTCGCGTCGGTGCCCCAGCGAGTCAGGGGTTGGTTGAGCCGCGTGCCGATCGCCAGCACGACGTCGGCGCTCTTCCACAATTCGTGCCCGGCGAGCAGGTTCTGCGCCAGGTAATGCCGGTCGCTGACGACGCCCTTGCCGCCGGTGTAAGTGACCACCGCCGCCTGCAGCCGCTCGGCCAGCGCCAAGATCTCGGCGCCGGCATCCATCGCGCCGCTGCCGACGTAGATCAGCGGCGCCTTGGCTGCCGACAGCGCCGTCGCCGCCTCGGCGACGAGGTCGGAGTCGGGCTCCGGTGGCGCCGGCGCGTCGCCCGGAGCCGGCAGGTTCACCGCATACTCGCGCGCCATCACGTCGAGCGGCATTTCCAGCGCCACGGGGCGCGGCCGCCCGTCGGCGAGTTGCCGGAAGGCCTCGTTGACCAGCCTGCCGGTTTCGGTCGGGTGCGAGATGCGAGCCGCCCATTTTGTCAGGCCCTTGAGGATTGCCAGCTGGTCGGGGATCTCGTGCAGCAGCCCAAAGCCGCGGCCGATCAGGTCGGACGGGATCTGCCCGCTGACGCACAGCACCGGCGCGTTGGTCGCGTAGGCGGTGGCGAGCGCGGCCGTCGTATTGAGCAGCCCCGGCCCCGGCACCACCGCGAAGGCGCCGGGCTTGCCGGTCGCGCGGGCATAGCCCAGGGCCATGTATGCTGCGGCCTGCTCATGGCGGGTGTGGATCACGCGGATCGCCTCACCAGCGTCGTACAGCGCAACAAACAATGCGTCGTTCTGTACACCGGGCAGCGCGAACAGGGTGTCGACACCATGCCGGCGCAGCATCTCGACGAGCGCCGCGCCACCGGTCATTCGCGTCATGGGCATCGGTGTCTCCTATTCGTGCGGCTCGGCGATAAGCCGGTCCATCCAGGCGAGCAACACTCCGGTGATGACAAAGGCCGCGAGGATCGCGATTCGCCACGCCAGGTCGGTCTTGTTCATCGCATCGATGTCGATAAAGCTCTCCAGCAGATCGACCGCGGCGATCGCGATCAGCGAGGCGACGACCTTGAGTTTCAATCCGCTGAAGTCGACCTTGCCGACGAAATCGGTCCAGCCCTCGTGGTCGCCGCCGGCGCCCACCGCCCCCAGCGTGCCGATCCCGGCGCTGATCATGATCAGCACCAGATTGGCGATCAGCACCAGATCGATCAGCTTCAGCACAGCGAGAATAACGGCATCGGTGTCGAGTCCGCCGAAGCCCGAGACGGTGTGAAACAACTCGCGGAAAAACTCGACGCCGACAACGATAAGAGCGGCGATTAATCCGATATACAGCGGTGCCATCAGCCAGCGACTGGCGACGAGAATGCCAGCGATCAGGGCTTCCGGGCGCTTGATCATCAGTTGCGCTTAAGGGCGGGCCGCGCCGATGTCAACCGGCGGCCGACGGGGATGCATTGGCACGCTGCGTGGTTCGAGACGCCGCCTGCGGCAGCTCCTCATCATGAGGAGCGTCTTTGCACGGCCTCGCAGATCGTTCCTCATCCTGCGGAGCGCTCGAAGAGCGCGTCTCGAAGGACCACATCAATAGCGAGATGCTCGAACAAGCCAGCGTTGCCAAACCGGCGCTTGAAGCAGTTGCCGCGCCGCCCTTAATTTAGGCAATACGGTCCCGGGAGGCGGAACGCCCATGACAACGGACGCGGCCGCCCTCTCTGGCGCCAGCGGTGAGATGCGCAGTGGCAAGGGCGGCGAGAAGGGCCGCGAATACCGCGCCATCGGCGTGGTCTCGGCAGCGCATTTCGTCAATCACTTCCACAACCTCGTTCTGCCGCCGCTGTTCCCGTTCCTGAAATCGACGCTGGGGATCGGTTTTGTCGAGCTCGGCTTTGCGCTGACCGTCGCCAACATCCTGGCGGTGGCGGCCCAATTGCCGGTCGGGTTTCTCGTCGACCATCTTGGCTCGCGGCGAATGCTGGTGCTGGGGCTGGTCGTCAGCGCATCCGCCTTTATCTTTTTCGGTCTGGCGCCGAGCTATCCGCATCTGCTGATCGCGATGGCGTTCATCGGGCTCGCCAACAGCGTCTTCCATCCGGCCGATTACGCACTCCTGTCGGCGCAGATCGCCCCGGCGCGGGTCGGCCGGGCTTTCTCGATCCATACTTTCTCGGGGTTTCTCGGCAACGCGATCGCGCCGGTGACAATCCTACCGATTGCGATGGGGTTCGGCCTCAAGACTGCGCTGTTCTGCGCCGGCGGCCTTGCCCTCGTGGCGACTGTGCCGCTGCTGCTGATTCGCGGCATCGACAACCGCGCCCCCGCCGCGCATGTCGCCCAGGCTGCCACACAGAAGATCGGTCTCACCGCAGTCCTCACCCCGACGATCATCGGCCTCACCGGCTTCTTCGCCCTGTTGAGCCTGTCGGGCAGCGGCATCAGCAATTTCTCGGTGGTGGCGCTGCGCAGCGCCTTCGACACGCCGCTCTCTACCGCGAGCATCGCGCTGACCGTCTATCTGTCGATGCAGGCGCTTGGCGTGCTGGCGGGCGGCTTCATCGCCGACATGACGAAACGCCATGCCGAGGTCGCGGCGGTCGGCTACGCGGTCAATGCCTGCATTGTGCTGGCTATCGGCACGCTCAGCCTTGGCGCCCTGCCGCTCTTTGCGGCGATGGGTGGGGCCGGGCTGCTCGGCGGCCTCATCATGCCGTCGCGCGACATGCTCGTGCGCGCCGCGGCGCCAAGTCCAAGCGCAATGGGCCGAACCTTTGGCGTGGTGACCAGCGGCTTCAATATCGGCGGCATGGTCGGGCCACTAATGTTCGGCTTCATCATGGATCACGGTGCGCCGCGCTGGGTGTTTGGCGCCAGCGTCATCGTGATGATTACCGTCGCGGTGGTGGCGCTCGTTGGCGACCGCCGCTCGGCTCGCCGGCGGGCGCTGGCTCCGGCGGAGTAGGCCCGGCTACTTCACCGCCCCGTAGAACACGATCCACTCGGCGAAATCCGCGCTCCGCTCGAAAAACCCGTGCTCGGCGCGCGCGGCCGCGAACAGCAGATCGCCGGGGCCGACCGGATAGTCTCGCCCGTCGACCCGGTAGCGCCCGCCGCCGCTGGCCACGACGTAGAACTCGTCGCGGTCGTGCGGCACCTGCATTCCGTCGGTTGGCCGGGCCGTGAAGCGGACCTCGATGTCGCCGTCGACAAGCGCCTCGGCCGAAGCGCGGCCTAGGGGCAGCGGCAACTCGCACGCCGCGGTCAGCGGAATCTGCCAGTAGGTGCGGCCCATGGCCGGCGGTTTCTTCACCTCCCCGTAGAACACGACCCAAGCGGCGAAATCGTCGGTAAAATCCTCGAACCGGTGGGTCTCGTGCGCCGCGACGTAGATGAGCGCGCCCGGCGCGAACGGCTCGACCCGGTCGCCCGCGCGGAATTTGCCGTTGCCACGCGCGACGATGTAGAGCTCGTCGCGGTCGTGCGGCGTCTGCGGGTCGTGGCGCTTGGGCGCGTAGAGCCGCAGTTCCAGATCGCCATCGGCGAGGATCTCGCTCGATCGCCGCCCCTCCGGGAGCGGCAGCGCCAGCGCGGCGGACAGCGATAGCGGCGGCGGAGTCTTATCCATAGGGTTTTGTCTCGCGGCTGAGCGCCAGCAATATATCATCGAATCGCGCGCCCTCGGGGAAGTGGCCCATGTCGCGTTCGGGCGCGGTGCGGGGCGGCACCTTCGGGTCGGGGATTGGCGCGCCCATCACCTGCATAATCGGCACCGTGCCCGCCCACACCTCGGCGCTGTAATCCTGCTCCAGATCGAGCGGCCCGCTACTTCTGATCTTGGCCGAGGCGGTCTCGATGGTCATCCCCATCAGCGAGGTCGCCTTCAGCTCCTGCGGCGCAATCGAGCGCATGCGCCTGGTGCGGCCCGGATAGACGCGCTCGATAAAGGCATTGAAGCCCGCCTCCTTCTCCACCGGGTCGTCGACGATCGACGCCGTACCGAACGCCATCACCGCGCGATAGTTCAGCGAGTGGCGAAAAGCGGAACGCGCCAGGATCAGCCCATCGACGTGGCTCACCGTCACGCACACCGGGATGCCTTTTGCCTGCGTGCGCAGCATCCGGCTTGCCGACGAGCCGTGCCAGTAGAGCCGGTCGCCCTCGCGCCAGAACAGCGTCGGGGTGACGTAAGGTTCGCCGTCGATGACATAGCCGATATGGCACATCAGTGCCGAGTCTAGGATGGCGAACACGGTCTCGCGGTCGTAATGCGCGCGTTCGGGATGGCGTTTGACGCGGGAGCGCGGGGTTGGGGTGAAGGACGGGAGGCGGGAACTGTCGGGCATGGCGGCGCTCCGTGGGATCGCGCCGAAGCTAATTGCAAAAGCGGTCTTATCGAAGCTCCAGTTTTTGCCGATTAATCAGACCGGTTTTGCTCTTCAGCACCGCCGCCATGCGTTCGACCGCGCGAGCCATCGCCGCCTCGCTGTGCCCAGTATAGCCGAGCACCAGACCTGGCTCGCGCTCGGTCTCCAGGGTGAACGACGACAGCGGCACAGCGACGATACCGGCTTTGGCCAGCGCCGCCGACGCCGCGCGATCGGACCAGCCCGGCGGCAGCCAGGCGACGAGATACATGCCGCTCTCGACCGGCCGAATATCGAGCAGCCCGCCGAGCCGGCTCGTCACCTGTTCGGTGAGAAAAAGCTGGCGCTCGGCATAGCGCGCCCGCATCCGTTTCAGGTGTCGGGCGAAATGGCCGCCTTCCATGAACTCCGTCATGATCGCCTGGATCAGCGCCGAGCTTTGCCGGTCGGCGAGGTGGCGCGCGGCGGTGAACGGCTCGACCAGATCCTCGGGCAGCACCGCGTAGCCGAGCCGCAGCGAGGGAAACAGCAGCTTGCTGAAGGTGCCGAGATAGATGACCCGGCCGGCGCGGTCGAGCCCCTGCAACGACGGCAGCATGCGGCCCGGCGCCTGGAATTCGCTCTCGTAATCGTCCTCGATCACCCACACCCCGGCCGCCGCGGCCCAGGCCAGGAGTGCGACGCGGCGGGCGAGCGGCATCGCCATGCCGAGCGGGTACTGCCGCGACGGGGTGGTGTAGACGAGGCGCGGCGGCCGTTTTCCTTGCGGCCCGGCGGCGATATCGAGTCCCTGTGCGTCGACCGGCACCGGCACGATCTCGGCCTGGGCGGCGCTGAGAATGTCGACTGCCGAGCGGTAGCACGGATCCTCGACCCATGCCGCGTCGCCGGGGTCGATCAAAACCCGCGCCGCGAGACTGAGCCCTTGCTGCGTCCCCGAGGTCAGCACGATCTGCTCGGGCGCGCAGCGCACCCCGCGCGCGGCCGCGAGGTAGTCGGCGACCGCGCGGCGCAGCTCCGGTTCGCCTTGCGGGTCGCCGTAACCCCACACCAGCCGGGAACGGCCCGAAAGCGCCCGCGCCGAGAGCCGTTTCCAAGTCGCGATGAAGCGTGTGTCGACCTCGGCGTGACCGGGTTCGAACGGACGCGGCAGCCCGCGTGCCTGCGGCGTGTAAAGGCGAAGCGCTTCGCCATACCGCGATAACGGGCGCGGCGCTGTCGGTTCGTTGCGCCCATGCGGTTCCCGCTCCGTCAGCGGCGCGGCGACCACATAACCGGAGCCAACGCGGCCAGCGATGTAGCCTTCAGCGGCGAGCTGCTCGAACACACCGACCACGGTGCTGCGCGCCAGGCCGAGTTCGTGGGCGAGCGTCCGGGTCGAGGGCAGCCGCGCGCCGGCGCCAATACGGCCTTCGCCGATCGCCTGGCGCAGCGCCCCGGCAAGCTGGCGAGACAGCGGCACCGGCGAGGCGCGGTCGAGCTGCGTTGTCCACAGCGTTGCCGTCGATGAGGCGGTGCGATTTGGCATGCCGCGCTGCGCTAGGCGGGCGCGTGGAGCTGCGGCGGCTGGCGTGTGACGGTTCGCCGGCCGCGTTTCCACACCGCGAGCGGCGGGCGGATTTCGGCGACCGCCTGCTCGGCGCTGGTCGCATCGATCACCACAATATCGGCCGGCTTGCCGACCTCCAGCCCGTAATCGTCGAGCCGCAGCAGCCGGGCCGAATGCTCGCTCAGCATCAGGAACAATTCGCGCAGCCGCGCCGCGCCCACCACTTGCAGCACATTGGCGTGGAGATTGGCGATGCGGATCAGCGAGCAATCGCCATAGGGGGTCGCCGGGTTGAGGATGTTGTTGCTGGACAGCGAGCAGGTGACACCGTGCTCGTGGAGGTGGTTGGCGTCGGCGACCCCGCGGCGCACGTCGTGGTCGCGGTCGCGGCCCATCAGATAGAGGTCGGTCGCCGGCAGTACGGTCACCGCGATCCCGGCAGCGGCGAGGCGGCGCGCCATCGCCGCGCTCTCGGCGGGCGGCATCAGCGACAGCTTCGCCATATGACCGACCACGACCCGCCCGCCGCGCTTGTATCGTTCGGTCAGCTCCAGCGTCTTGCGGATGTCCATGTGCTCGGTGCTGTCGCCGACATCGAGATGGAGGTCGAGGTCGACATCGTATTCGCGGCCGAGCGCGAAGATGCGTTCGAGCTGCGCTGAAGGGTCGCTGTCATAGCGCGGCGCGGCGCCGAGCACTGGGGCGCCAGCCTTCAGCGCCTCGATCAGCAGCTCCTCGGTGCCAGGATAGTTGGTGAACCCATCCTGCGGGAAGACGCAGGGCTCGATGTCGATCGCCCATTTGTACGCGGCGGCCAGCGCATTGATTGCCTCGAACCCGCGCAGCCCGATGGCGGGGTCGATCTCGACCTGGGTACGCATTCGCGTCGCGCCGTTCACCAAGCACTCGCGCAGCGTCGCCTCGGCGCGGCTGTAGATGTCCTCGACGCTCATCGCCGGCTTCAGCGGCGCGACCGTCGTCACCGGGTTGACCCGGCGGCCCTCGGGCAGCGGGCAGCGGTCGATGATCCGCGACTTGTCGAGGTGGATGTGGGTCTCGATCAGCCCGGCGCAAGCGAGGCGCCCGCCGGCGTCCCAGCTCTCGCACTCGCCAGCGAGCCCCGGGCCGATCGCCGCGATCTTCCCGCCGGCGACCGCAATATCGACCGGCGCCTCGCCGGACGCCTCGGCGCGGCGGATGTTTCTGACAATCAGATCCATGCGAACCGCCTCCCCACAGCTGCCGTACATTGCCTCACGCGAGGATCAGGCAGCCACCAGTTTTAGATGTTCGCTCGTCTTGCGGCCCGCACCCGACGGGACGATCTTACTGCGATGGCCGACAGGACTCCGAGTGAGCGCGCGGATGACCGGAGCGAGTTGCTGCGTGAGTTGATGGCCGTGTTCGACGAGCTGCCCGCAGCGCTGCGCGAGGCGATCAACTACGCGCCGGAGCCGCTCAATCCGAAAGATTTGGCGACATTGTGCCGCCGCCACGGCGCGGCCAACGTGCTGGCGATGATCGAATTGAAGCTGGAGCGGCGCGGGCGCGCACCGGCGCGACCCACCAGCAAATCGCGCTAGGCGATTTCTGCCACGGCGCGGCCCGGGTGACGAAGCGTGCGGCGCGCCGCCGTTGCATCGCGGATCTGAAGGGCGATGTCGCGTTCCAGATACGGAGAGCCGCTGCGCTCGGCGGCCGACATCCGATTGAGCAGGCAGGCGAGCTGGGCCTCGATAACGCCGGCCTCGGCGGCTGCGATGTCCGCGTCCGAGCCCATCAATTCGAGGATCACCGCGCCGAGGCGGCGCTCATCGAGGGGCTGCGCGATCAGGCGGAGGTCGTCGTCGCCTCGGCCCGGAGCCGCGGCGCCTTCAGGGGTGAGCACGACGACCTTGAGGCCGTTTTGCCAGGCCTGCAGCCGGCGCGCCGCCGCCAACCCGTCGCTGCCGTCGCGCAGCTCGCCAGCGATGATCGCTACATCGAACCGTTGTTGGGCCAGCGCGACCAAGCCATCGCGGCTATGCGCGCAATCGGCGACCGCGAAGCCGGCGTCGCGCAGCAGCGCGTTGATCCGCCGGCGGCTGTCGCCGTCGCGATCGATGACCAAAGCGGAGGGGCGCTTCGTTGCCATTGCCGGCAATTCTATAGCGCAAATTCGTCACGCCGCAGCTGGTTTCGTTGTGAATTTTGGACGGTTTTTATTTGACTACTTTTCAGTAATCTAAACGCTGTCTTAGCGTTAATGAAAATTCATCATGAGCATTATATGAATAAGCGTCGAAACTCAAAGCGACGCAAGACTACGGGATGTCGGATACGCCGGCCTCAAGCCCTAGGCCAATGGTTCGATGAGGCTCGCGTCGTTGTTCCGCGCATCCCCTATCCTCGCGGCCACGCGATAGGCCTCCATCTGCTTGGCCGGGTAGGACCAGCGAAACGAGAGCAATCTGTCGACGGGGGACTTCGTCTCGCCAAGCCACTCCGGCCAGTCCTCGCGGGGCAGGATCGCGGGCATCCGATCAGCGATCGGCGCCATCAGTTCGTTCGACGGCACGGTGATGATCGTGCAGGTATGCACCGCCGCCCCAGGTGGCGATCCCCGCCATTCGTCCCAAACCCCGGCGAGCGCGAGGAGAGCGCCGTCGGCGCTTTTGATCGCGTGAGGCTGGCTCGTCCCGTCGGATCGCTTGTACCCCGCGAAAAAGCCATCCGCCAGGATCAGGCAACGGCGGTGCTCGAACGCGTCGCGGTATGCCGGCGTGGTAGCCACAGCCTCGGCCATCACGGCGACGCGCAGCGTCGTTGGATCATCGCTGGGCCAGGGGAAAGGAATGCCCCAGCGGATCAAGTCGAGCGATCGCGATCCGGTGCTTGGGTCGAGACGCACGACTGGCAAATACTGGCCGGGCGCGCCGTTATAGTTGGGCACGGCGTTCGGGACCGGGTTCACCGTCTCGAACAGTGCCTGAATCTCGTTCAGCGGGGTTGTCTGGAAAATGCGAAGCGGCAAGGCGCGTGGCCCGCAGGAAATGTCGGGTTGTCCGTCTGGCGCGATCATCGTGAAAAGACCGTGAAATCAGCGTGAAAAAGATACCTCTATTCTGAGATTATCGAAATCACAAAAACTTTTCTGAGTGCAAAAATGCGCCAGGCGACTGGGTTTGGCAGCGCCTAAAGGCACGGCTGAGGCGAAGCGCGACCTTAATTCAACGCAGGATCGACGCAGTCGCTACTTGGGCTCAGTGGCGGCTGAGGCTGGGTCGATGACCGGGATATTCGATATCAACCGAACGAGGTCGGACTGCCGCTCAACCCCGCACTTCGTCAGGATTGAACTAAGCTGTGTGCGCAACGTCGTGATTTTCACGTCGAATTCGCCGGCGAGTTCGGTCAGCCGCCTGCCGCGCGCCAACGCCAATGCAATGCGGCTCTCGGCTGGAGTGAGGCCATAGAGGTCGGCCAGTTCCCCTTGAGACACGCGAGCCTCGCCGGGGGTGGAGATCATTAATACCGCCATTGGCAGGCCGTCGCCGGGTCGGCCCCCGGCGGCCGGAGCCACCCTGACGACATAGGGAGGGTGGCCCTCATCGCGGGCGATGAGCATGCAGCCGGCAGACGGCAGGCTCGCCCCTGCGGGCGCCGCGTCGGCAATCAAGCGGGCAAGCTTGCCCGTCTCGAAGCTGCGGCGGGCCAAGATTCGTCCGTTGCGCATCGTCAAACCGTCTCCGATTTGCAGGATGCGCTCCCCCGCTGGGTTCGTCTCGATAATCCGGCCATGTTCGTCGGTGAAGATCACACCCGCCGCTAGTTGGTCGAGATTGCCGCGGCCGATTGCCGACCGGTAGCCGATGTCGATCAACCCCAGATGGAGGCGCGCCGCGTTGCGAAGTGAGGGTAAGAGCGCTTGGAACCGTTGCGCGTCCCTAGGGAACGGGCCGACGTCGCCGGTCGCGCGATGAAGGCCAAAGAGGACAATATGCGACGGGCTTTCGTGCAGCTTGGCGTCGAGAAGATCGCAGACGCCGCCCTTGAGGAGGAAATCGTTGTACCACTCGTCGTGGCGCAAAAGGCTCTGCGGCAGGCACTCAGAGAGTCGAGCCACGCTTCCGCACGGCGCCTGTTCGCGGATCTTCCGAAAAGGGTCGATTTTACCGTAATGGGCGAGGAAGTCCGCGCGGCTACCGGTAAATTTGCCCCACCCGGCCGATGCACTGATCTGGCCGGTAAATTTGTTCGCCAGCAGAAAACCGGCACCCGCGGCGCCGACGAAATTGGTCACTGATTCCAGTGCGGTCGAGGTCTGTCGCTCGTCAAGTACCGCGTCGAAGATGTTTGCGACGGTCTCGCCGAATGCAGCCGATGGCATGCCACACCACCTGCGGTGATCTGCCGAGGCAATACGCGCCCCTATATATCTAATCGTCTAGCTGAACTAAAGATCAAATCAAAAGCAGTTGAGGCGCTCTCTGAAACAATGGCGCAGTGCACAATTTCTCGTCCGAAGAAATCGAGGCGGCGCGCCTATCGGTCCTGTCTCTTGGCTGTGGTTACTTTTTAGATTCTTAGTAAGATGGGGGTAATTACGCACGCTTCCACAAATTTCCCAAATAAAGCCGCCTGCCTGGCGCCGGGTGAGTTGGCACACTAGGCAAGCGCCGCATCTCGCGGCATCCTCGTGAGCGGAAGAGTACCGCTCCCGGTGGGGCGCGCGGGCTTCAAACCCGTTGGAGGGCGTTCAGGCGCCCTCGGTAGGTTCGACTCCTGCCTCTTCCGCCAAACATTACCACTATCCTTGGGTTTTAAGCCGATATACCAATAACCCCATCATAAATTCACCAGAGAATGCCCAATCGAAAAGCGCCGCGAGCTGTCGGAAGCTTGGGCGGCGCATTGCAAGTGAATGAGCGGATGCGCTGAGCCCTCTCACGGCGGTAACAGGGGTTCGAATCCCCTAGGGGACGCCAATAAAATCAGGAACTTATTGAGACCGTCAAAAAATCGTCTCCCGCCTGTCTCCTGCAGAGCGAAGCGGCTATACGTGCACGGCAAGAACTTGGGGATGATCGGTGTCGCGCCGATACGACGCATGCCGCCAAAAGCATCGGTCTTTTCGTAGTAGGTGCGGCAGCTGGCTTTTGCCTCAGATGGCGGCTTGGCACACGGATTTTCAGGTTCTGGTCGTTGGATTACCGCCATATCCTGGACCCTACTTTTGGCTTATTTGCTAGATAGTTAGGCTGACGACTGGGGTAGTCCTTGTGCAGCAACTTACCGCCGTTTCCCGGCGGATTTACACCAGAATTACACCGGAGCTCATTTAGCTCGCCAAAACGTCCATCGCCGAAATGCCCATGGTTTATGACCGGCGGTCGCTTCGGCTGGGCTGGCGGGAAGCCCCATCTGATCTCGGAGAACTCGTTCGTGCCGTCTTCGAGCCGGCGGATCACCGGGGCCTTATCGGTCGGCCAGATGTCGTCTCGCGGCTGGAGGTTTGGGATCGCGTCCGGCCATTTGACCGGGATACGGGTCTGCGAGAATGCCGCGAGGTAGTCGGCGTAATCGACGTAATTTCCATAGTCGTTACACATGACGGGTATTATTCGCCAGCCGCCAGGGCTTTCAGGGTGGCGTGGTGCCGATGAGCGACTTCCTTATATTCGGCCTGCAAGCGCTCCAGGAGATCCCATCTCCTGCCGATCGCGCTGCGGCGATCCGCTTGCCCCACACGGCAAGATCTTCGCCAATCTCTCGGATGGTATTCATTTCCTCATCCGTCAACGGACCCGACATTCTCACACGCTCGCGTCTCGAAGAAGCTGCCTTGGCCGACTGGCGGTGTCTTCTCGCGCAAATCCCGCCCGGTAATCTCGACATTCCCGTCCTCGGTAAGCTGCCGCCGGCGCAGCTTCCGCTCGACGATTAGCTCGAACCGGGTCCGCTGAAGATGGAATGCTTCCATGCACCGCTCGGGTGTCGGCGACTGGTCGAGCAGCCCTTGGAAGACGCGCCTCGGCACCCGCACTGTGCCCTCATAGGGTCGGAGCAGCACGGAGAACTCGACGCAATCGCAGTCGTCGTTCCAGCGCGCGTCTTCTGGGAACTCGAAAAACATTGCGACCTCCTGGGGGAAGGAGCAGAATGTTCCTATTATGTTCCATTCAGAGACTAGAGGCAAGATGCCCATTCAGGGAGAGAGAATCGCCGGCTTCACGGGCATCGACGGCATCCGGTATGCGGTTCGCGAGCACGCGGTGTCCGTAATCAGCGACCACGATGAGACGCAGGACGAGAACTGTGTGGTCCTCCATGGTGGTGCTGTCGTCCGGGTGCCGTGTTCGCTCGACGAGGTATTGGCGTGGTTTGCATAGAGAGGCGGCAAGCACCCGATCAGCGACAACGGAATCTGATAGAACGGGTAAGCAGCCCACGGCGCGGGGAGGGCATCGGATGCGACGCACAACCCTAATCACCGATTTCGACAATACGCTCTACGACTGGTTCCACGTTTGGTATCAGAGCTTCAGCGCGATGCTGTCGGAGATTGAGCGCATCAGCGGGATAGATGAGGCGACGCTACTCCCCGAAGTCCGAGAGATACATCAAAAATACCACACGTCCGAATACGCCTTCTTGATTGAGGAACTACCATGTCTGAAACAAAAATTCCCCGCCCAGGATCTTCGGACAGTATTTGATAAAGCAATTCACGCCTACCGTAAGGCACGAAAAGCCAATCTCGCGCTCTACGAAGGTGTTTTCGAAACCCTTTCAGATCTCCGCTCACAAGGCATTCTGATTATCATCTACACGGAGAGCTTGGCCTATTATACACATGATCGAATCAAACGCTTGGGGCTGGATGAACTCGTAGATTTCATCTACTCGCCCGCCGATCATGACATACCGGATGGTATGACACGCTATTTGAACCGCGATGACGCTGCGCTAACTCACGCGAAACATCTGAACATCCCTGCCGGCATCATCAAGCCCGACCCAGCCGTTCTGACCGACATTGTTCAGGCCATCGGTCGGCCTGCTACTGAATGCATCTACGTGGGGGACAGTCTGATGAAGGATGTGGCTATGGCGCAGGACGCCGGCATTGCGGATGTCTATGCCGAGTATGGCCGTGTTCAAGATAAGGCTGAATACTTATTGCTTCAGCAGGTCTCTCATTGGACAGAGGCGGATGTTCAGAGGGAAAGGGAGACTTCAAAGCGAACTGTCCAACCTTCACACGTGATTGCCAAATTCGCCGGAATTCGCCAGTTCTTCGGAGCATAGACACATGGCGGACGAATCAAAAACCGAAGACGAAAACAAGAGGTTGGCGCTCACAGTAGATGTGTGGAAATACATTGTTTCTGTTCAAATGCATTTCAACGATATGGAGATGCGGATCAGGAATCTCTATTTCACCGTTCTAGCCGCCTCATTTGGACTATTGGGCGTAATTCAGGGAAAGGAGATAGAGATTCCGGACTTCAAAGTTCATATTCAAGTTATGTTATTCGTTTTCCTCGCATTGATCGTAATATCGATGCTCTTTTATTTCATGGACCGGCATTGGTATCACCGTCTCCTCCAAGGCGCGGTAACGCAGGCGATCGAAATTGAGAGCAAATATGCCGACAAACTACCTGAGATACAGTTAGGATCAAAGATACGAGATGCCAGTCCGGTTGTATTCAAGCACCCGATCTGGAAAATAATCTTCTTTTTTGTCGAGGACAAAAGGTTTAGAGAGCAATCCCGACTGCATTCCGATCAAAAAATCGAGGTTCTGTACAAATCGGTGATTTGGGTTTCGATAGCCATTATCATCATTTATGGGCTAATCGGCGGGGTGGAGATCGGAAAATGCGCCGTATTGTCTTATATCTTCGATAAGGCGTGCCGGATTTAACTCGGCCGAGCGCGTCATACGGTTTGAAGTGGCCTTACGCGTAGAGCGCCGGCTGCCCGATAAGCCGAGACGGCTGACGACGCGTCTCTGACGGCCCCCTATCAAATAGTGCTGGCTGATCTCCCCAACAGTCCCATCCCGCCTTAGTCTCACGGGCGAACAGTTCGAGGTAGGGGCCGGGAACAAGTCGCTCGATCCGCTCGCGGACCTGATCAGGCTTGCGGCTATGCTCTCGTCGTCGATCAACGATAAGGCGGCGCACATCCTTGGCTTTCCGGGAAGGCTTCCCTCTGGTCGCCAATAGGCATTGCTCGGGGTTCGCGCGCGTCCAGTAGCCAAGTCCGGTAAAATAGTCTCCCTCGGATTTAGCGGCGATATTCTGCTTCACCCAATAGAAGCCGACGGTCTTGTATTCGAAGCCCCAGGCTTGGATCAGTTCGAGTGCGCGCGGCAGTAACGGATCGGTCGCCCAAAGGAATAGGGCGCAATCGTCTGCCGCCACATCGGAGACTGGCAAAGCAGCCAGATCAGCAAAACTCATGCAGTCGTAATGCGAGACAGCATTGCGACCCGTTCCCTTGGCGCTCCAGTTACGGAAATGCCAAGGAGGGTCGGCGTATATCGCAGCGTATCTACGCGGTCTCAAGAAGCTCGTGGAGCTTGGCGCGGAAGTAGGCATTGGCTTGCTCGACCTTCGGTGTGATCGGAAAGCCGAAGTGCTCGTCCAATTCCTCTTTAACGAGCGACCAAGGCTTCGGGATTGAACGGATGCCGTAATAGAAAATGATCTTCAACTCCGCAGCCACAGGCGCAAACTTAAAGACCTCACCGTAGCTTTTGAGAAGCACCTGGGCACAGAGAAGGTCACGTCTGATCGAGCGGATCTTTCCCGCATCGAACTGACCATTGCCCCTCTTGACCTCGTAGGCGCGGATTTTTTGGTCTGCGTCGTCGAACGCAATCATGTCGATCTGAATACTTCGGATGGTGCTTTCACCATAAGGGAGAGTGGTGTGTCGGCACTCATTGTCCGTCTGGGAGTTAACAAGTTGATCAGCGGCGCGGGACACCTTGAAGGCATCTTCCTGCCAGACACGGTGCCGATTGCTGTCGCGGAGGCTTTCCCGAATGGCCGTCTCCAGGATGCGGCCATGGCGCTTATAGGCCGAACTAATGATGCTGGTATTGCGGGAGTGGCGACTGCCAGCGATTGGATCTTCGATGAATTTTTTGACGGCGAGAGACCGGATCGTCTCGTCGATAATTGGCGTCACGCGGTCCATGAACTCTCGTTCCATGCCACCGTCTCCGACCCTTTTGAGGCCGCTGCGGCCTACAAGGCTTAATGGGCTGCGATACGCGTCGTCAAACGGAGCATTTTCAATGCCTTCCTGGGCTCGATTTCGTGGGTAATGATTCGCCAGAGTCAAGATGTTGATCGCAGCAGTTGAGGGTTGGGCCGCTGACACGCGAATCGGCGTATTGTTCGGGTGCCGCTCTTATGACTGCCGGATCGCCTGATGGAACATTTGACCGACGCCCAACTGCGGCAAACAGCATTCGAGCAACTGAACCGCCTCGTGGCCCTTCAAGCTGGCGTTCTCGATTCAGATGATCTCGCCGCCGGGTTCCAATTCCAGGGCGAGCGCATCCCTCTCATCAATCCGCAGCGCGGCATCTTCAAGCCGCGGCAGATGGCGGGGCTGCTATCCATTCGAACCGTTTTTCCCCGACAGGGCGGTCGCGTCTGGTATGACGACCAGCGCGAGGCCCACCGGCAGATATATGAGAACAATGAGGTAGTCGAATACGCCTTCATGGGCACGGACCCGAACGCGCCCGACAATCGCTGGCTACGTGAAGCGATGGAGCAACAGGTCCCGATCATCTATTTCCTCGGGACCTCTCCGGGTCGGTATCAACCGATCATGCCCACCTTCATTGTCGGTTGGCATCCCGAGCGACTGAAGGTCCAACTTGCCTTCGGGGCGATCGTCGGATCTTCCGCTGATGCTGCACCACCAGCAGCACCCGAGCGACGCTATGCGCTTCGCGAGATCAAGGCGCGGCTCCACCAGGCGTCGTTCCGCGATGCTGTTCTTGCCGCATATGACGGGCGTTGCGCGATCTCAAAGCTACCTGAGCCGCGGCTGCTTGATGCTGCCCATATCGTTATCGACGCCCACGAGCAGCTTGGGCAGCCGATCATCCCGAACGGCTTGCCGCTAACGAAGATCCACCATGCCGCCTTCGACGCCAACCTGATCGGCATCGACGCCAATTTTCGAATTCATGTCGCTGATCGGCTGCTCGAAATCCACGACGGCCCATTCCTTGAACTTGGTCTCAAGAGTATCGCCGGCACACAGATCGAGATGCCGCGGCGTCTGGCGGATCGGCCTGATCGTGACCGGCTGGCGTTACGGTTCGAGCAGTTTCAGAAGCAAGCCTGAATTTCATCAGTGAATTGCGGAAATCAGCGCCGCCTCAGTCCCGTCCAAATAATCGTTCCGCTCCTTGGCGAGCTTATCCCAATAAGAATCCAGAACCTTGCGATCAGCGGACGAGGTTAGCGGGTTCTCCAGCTTCTCGAATGGATTGAATTGCGGGACCGGCACAAGCATGCCGCGCCCAGAATGGGACAATATCGTGTTTGTCACTGCCTCGGCCACGCGAACAAAGCTTTTGATACAAGCCGTTATTTTGTCTGCGGTTGGCGCCGCCGCGGCGATGGCGCTTCGGTTCGGCGCGTTCGGGCCAGCCGCGTGGGCGAGAAGCGTATGGCTCCATTTGACGATCTCGTCCGCGCCACTTTCATTCAGCCATCGATCCAACGTGTCGATGATCCGCTTGGGTAGCCGATCATCACGACGGCGATTGCCCGCAGAAATACGGGTTAGCCGATCGAATTGATCCTGCGCTCGTTGGGCAGGAAAATAAGCGTCGGGACCGGTTCTTGCGCCCCAGAACGGGCCGCCACCCTGCCGGATCTGATCCAGCATCACTCTGTGTTGAACAGCTTCGTGATCATACGGAAGGCCGTCAAAGCCGACGACATTCTCGCGGGTAAGCAGCTTCAGATTCCGGCGCATATCCTTGAGCAACCGGGGAAACGAGAGAACATCCGCGTTGGTTTTGTCCATTAGCCGCCGTATGGCGAGAACCTGCGTCGCGAAGTAGCCGCTTAGAAGTGCCTCGGTCAGCAGAGAATTGTGGAGGCCACTGTCGGCATTGGAATTCGCGACCTCTGCAATCGTGCGGAAGACCACATCGCGCCAGACCATCGTCGAAAGCACCTGCCAGATGGCATGATGCTCATCGGTCTCCAACCACACTAGCCACAGCCGGCGCCTCTCCCGAAACGCGGCAAGCGCCTTCCTATCGACTACATCACACTGGTCGAGCGAGAATTCGTAATCCTTGATCACAACTGGATCAGCCAAAAGGTATTCGGCGGTCTGCATCCCTACCCACGTTCTTCCCCGGCCGCTTTGGGGTGCGCGGCCCCGATGGTCGAAATGATCGAAGTCGCCAATCTCTCTCCGGTGCCCGCAGCCAGGGCCGCCAGCATCATCACGGCGTGCGTTCGCTCACCGCGAGACAACGGAGCCAAAATCATCTCAGTGTTCACCGCGGCGCCGGCGACCACCCCGGAGAGAGCACCAGCCCAGATCCGCGAGGTCCCTTCGAGATAGTGCAAGGCACGTCCCGCGGAGCAGTCAAATTCTAGTTTTCCGGTTCGCCCGATTACGGAAAGCAGAGCACCGAGTGAACCGGCGACCGCAGACAACAACAGCCAGAACGCGCTTTCTCCGAGAGCACCGGTCAATGGCTCGCGCCATAACCACAGGCAGCCACCAGCTACGACGAACGGGGCGACCATCCCGAACGCTGCCGAAAGATACCAAAACCGGGAGGTCTCCTGGCTTCTCGCTAGGATGTATGCCCTAGCGGCCTCCAACATCTCGCCCGCGCTCGGATAGTCGTGATCGAAGCTCCGAGTGATCGCTTCGCCGATAAGACGCTTAAAATGCGTTTTCATGCTTGTGGCGAGGGCATCGCAGGGCGTGGTCTCCAACGCTGCCGCCTCGTTGAGTATCAAATTGTGCTTGTGGGAATCTTCGTGCCCTTCGGCATCATACTCATCTGACGATTGCCAATCGATATCCAGTTCATCGTCGATCCAGACAATAAAATCTCGTGACGATCTTATTAGATATTTGGGATGTATATGCGGCCAGTTTTTATCAGCATCTCGAACGGTTTCTGGCATTTAAGTTCGCCTAGATCACGGGCTGATTTTCGCGCGATATGGGATTTTCCGTGGCTCATTTCAATTAGCAATAGCCCAATCAAATACCGCCAGCACTGGCTCGACCGTTTCCTGGGCGGCGTTGAAATCCATGGGACGTTCGGCGCCGATCGCGTCCTTGAGACGCTGATACGCCGGATGGCAACCATGCTCTCTCGATGAATGCGGCCCTGGAACCACGATAACCTGCGCCCGTTGAGGGCCGGTACCGGCTCGGTCTGGTAGTTCCAGTTCTGCCGGGGAAAGGTACTGGCGATGAACGCGATGCCCGGCACCCTAGTCGTCACGCCCAGACGTTCGCGGCCGGCCTCGATCAGGGCAATGCGGGCCTCCGGCAGGGTTTGCGACAAACGGCCGGCGACGACGCAGCCGGCGGCGCCCGCGCCGATCACGACATAATCCCAGCCTCTCGCAGGCATCACTGCGCGGTGATGCCGCCGTCGATGACGAGGCCCGCGCCGGTCATGAACGCGGCGTCGTCAGAGGCGAGGAACACGATGCCCTTGGCGATATCGTTTGGCGTGCCCATGCGGCCAATCGGTAGACGTTCGATGACCTGGCGACGCGCCGCCTCGATGTCGTTGGTGCCGATGTTGCGCGCCCGGGTGGTCAGCACCTGGTCGCCCATATCGGTGTCGATCGTGCCGGGGTGCATTGAGTTGACCCGGATGCGGTATCCCTTGCGGGCAAACTCCAGCGCCGCAGATTTTGTGAACAACGTCACCCCGCCTTTGGTCATCGAGTAGAGCGGATCTTGCGTCGAACCGACGAGGCCGGCGGTCGAGGCGAGGTTGACGATGGCGCTCCCGTGAGGGCTCTGCTGCGCCGCCTCCCGCAGCGCCGGCAGGCACAGCTTGGTGCCGAGGCACACACCGGTCAGGTTGACCGCGCATAGCCGCTCCCATTCGGCGAGGCTGGCGGCTTCGATATCCTTGCCGAGAAACAGCCCAGCGTTGTTGACCAAGATGTCGAGTTGGCCGAAACGGTCGACCGCAGCGGCGACCGCGGCGATCCAATCTTCCTCGCTCGTCACGTCGAGATGGACGTAGAGAGCCGCGTCGCCGAGCTTGCGCGCCGTCTCCCGACCGCGTTCGTCGAGCACGTCGCCGATCGCCACCATGGCGCCAGCCTCGACCATCAGCCGCGCAGTCTCGCCGCCGATGCCGCGCGCTGCCCCGGAGATCAGCGCCACCTTGTCGTCCAGTCGGTTCATCACTGGCCCTCCTCAGGCGCCTTCGAGATCACACAGTCGTGTCTCGCAAGCCGGGTGTCGCCGTAGAACGCCTTCGCCGCCCCCGATAACCAGGTCCGTGGTCAGTTCTCGAGCCTCATACCCTTCTGCACGCCGGGCCGCGAACCGATCCGCTCCCCCCAGGCTTGCAGATGCTTTAGTCCTGCGTTGTCCGGGAGCGCCTTGCGGCCGGCATAGATGGGGTAGACCGCCAGATCGGCGGCGGTGATTTCGTCGCCTGCCAGATACTGCGTCTTGGCCAGTTGCTCGTCGGCGAAGCGCCACAAATTGACGAAACGGTCCTCGTAGAACTTGATCGCCGAGTCCGGCACCTTTTCCGGCATGCGTGCGCCAAGGTAGAAGATGGTCTGATTGACCGACGCATAATCCGCCGCGCCCTCGGCCATCCACTGGAACACGCGGACCCGAGCGACCGGGTCCGTCGGCAGGAATTTCCCTGTCTTCTCGCAGAGATACATCAGGATCGCCCAGGACTGGGTCACGGTTAGGGGCTTTCCCCCCGGCCCCTCGGGATCGATCAAGGTCGGGATGCGCGCAGTCGGGTTGATGTTTACGTAGTCGCCGGCCTTTTGCTCGCCCTGCCCCAGATTGAGCACATGGATCTTGCACGGAACGCCGCATTCATTAACCGCGATCGCGGCGCGCTGCCCATTGCCGGTGCCGGCGGTGTAAAGCTCCATCTCGCCCTCACTCATCGACTGAAGTCCATCATAGCGCCCTGGACATAGCGCAAGCTACGGATCGCACCGAGGATGGGCTGGCGCATCCAACGATTCGCGTCGACGGCCGGCCTTATCCACGGTCGTTGGAACCGGTCACGGACGCATTTGCCCTTCGAGATCCGGTGGGATTGCGCGGCCGAACCAGCGATGGTATCCGATTTGAGTGGAACAGAAACGGAACGCTGCTGTCACTGCGCCCGCCATAGACGCGCTGCTCGAGGGGCTGAACCCGGCGCAGCGAAGTGCTGTTGATTTTGGCATCGGTGCGGAAGGAGGCCCGGTGCCGCCGCTTTTGATCGCTGCGGGTGCCGGCACCGGCAAAACCAAGACGCTAGCGCACCGGGTGGCACGGCTGATCCTCGAGGGCGTCGACCCGCGCCGTGTGTTGCTGTTGACCTTCACCCGCCGTGCCGCGCTCGAGATGACCCGCCGCGCGCAGCAAATCCTCGTTGCCAGCCGAAAAGGCCGACCGGCCAGCGGTGTAGAAGCCGCTCTGTTGCCCTGGTCCGGCACCTTTCATTCGATCGGCAACCGGCTCTTGCGCCGGCACGCCACCGCCCTCTCACTGGATCCCGCGTTCACCGTGCTCGATCGTGCCGACAGCGCCGATCTGATGGACCTGGTCCGCGGCGATCTCGGCCTATCCCATACCCGCTCCCGGTTTCCAAAGAAGGGCACCTGCCTGGCGATCTATTCCTACACGGTCAATGCCGGCTGTCCGCTCGAGGAGACGCTGGCCGCCTCCTATCCGTGGTGCGACGAGTGGGAAGCTGAACTGAAACGCCTCTTTGCCGCCTATGTCGCTGCCAAGCAGCGCGACAGCGTGCTCGATTACGATGATCTGCTGCTGTATTGGCGCGAGGCCGTCCAGATACCCAGCGTCGCCGCACAAATGCGGGCGGATTTTGACCACATCCTGGTTGACGAGTATCAGGACACCAACAGGCTGCAAGCCGCGATCCTGCTCGCGCTGGCGCCCGATGGCGCGGGGCTCACCGTAGTCGGCGACGACGCCCAGTCGATCTATGCCTTTCGGGCCGCAACGGTGCGGAACATCCTCGACTTTCCCGACCAGTTCACACCGCGGGCAGCGGTCATTTCGCTCGAACACAACTATCGTTCGACCCAGCCAATCCTCGACGCTGCCAACGCGGTTATCGCCCAGGCCAGCGAGGGTTTCTCAAAGACGCTGACCTCGTCCAAACCGTCTGCCGAGCTGCCTTACCTGGTGACCGTCGAGGACGAAATTGCGCAGGCGGTCTATGTCGCCGACCAGGTCTTGGAGCACCGTGAGGCCGGCATTGATTTGCGCCACCAGGCCGTCTTGTTCCGTACCTCGCACCATAGCGGGCGGCTGGAGATCGAGCTGGCGGGCCGCAACATCCCCTTCGTCAAGTATGGCGGGCTCAAATTTATCGAGGCGGCACACGTCAAGGATTTGCTAGCGATCTTGCGCTGGGCAGAAAACCCGCGGGACGCTCTCGCCGGTTTCCGCGTTCTGCAATTGCTGCCGGGGATTGGGCCGGCCAACGCAAAGAAGGCGATGGCGCATCTCGGCGAGCACGGGTTCAACCTGGCCGAGCTTGCCGGTTTCGCACCCCCGGATGCGGCGACTCTGTTCTGGCCAGGCTTCTCCGGCATGATGGGTCGTCTACGCGATAGCAAAACCGCTTGGGCCCGGCAGCTTGGCCTTGTACGGGCGTGGTATCAGCCGCACCTTGAACGGCTCTACGATTACGCCCCTTCACGCGCCGGGGACCTCGACCAGCTTGAACAGATCGCCATGGGTTACCCAAACCGCGAACGCTTCCTCTCTGAAGTGACGCTTGACCCGCCCGATGCGAGCGGCGCCGACGCCGGCCGTCCCGAGCTCGACGAGGATTATCTGATCCTGTCGACGATCCATTCAGCCAAGGGCCAGGAATGGGACGTGGTCTACGTGTTGAACCTCGTCGATGGCTGCATCCCCTCGGACATGGCCACCGGCAATCCGGCACAGATCGACGAAGAGCGCCGCCTTCTTTATGTCGCCATGACCCGTGCCAAGCAGCATCTCCACCTGGTCCAGCCGCTGCGGTTCTTCCGCACCCACCAGCCTCGCTTCGGCAGCGGCCACACGCTCGCCCCACGCTCGCGCTTTCTGCCAGACGGCATCCTGCCGCTGTTCGCTCGGCGCGCCGCAACAGTTCCCAAAGCTGCTGCCGACACGCCGGCGCCGAAGCCAATGGTCAGTGTTGATATCGGGGCGCGGCTGCTCGGCATGTGGGCCTAGCGGCGCGGCATCTCGTGAGCAGCCCGCCACAGGCCCAACTGGAACCATCGACCCGGGAGGTCCTCGCCGGCCTCGTCGAGCGGGTCACCTTCCACAACGCCGAGAACGGCTTCTGCGTTCTGCGCATCAAGGCGCGCGGCCACCGCGACTTGATCACCGTCGTCGGCCACGCTGCAGTGATCGCCGCCGGCGAGTGGGTCACCGCGTCGGGCGAATGGGTCAACGACCGCACCCATGGCCAGCAGTTCAAGTCGCGCTTCATGCGCACCTCGGCGCCGACTTCCATCGAGGGCATCGAGAAATACCTCGGTTCCGGGATGATCCGCGGCATCGGCCCGGTCTACGCCAGGAAGATGGTCAGGGCGTTCGGCGAGAAAGTGTTCGACGTGATCGAGGCCGAGCCCGATCGCCTGCGCGAGGTGACCGGCATCGGCCCGGTGCGCGCCAAGCGCATCACCGGCGCCTGGGCCGAGCAGAAGATCGTGCGGGAGATCATGGTCTTCCTGCACAGCCACGGCGTCGGCACCGCGCGCGCGGTCCGCATCTTCAAGACCTACGGCGCCGATGCCGTCCAGGTCATGACCGAGAACCCCTACCGTCTCGCGCGCGACATCCGCGGCATCGGCTTCAAGACCGCCGACGCGATCGCCATGAAGCTCGGCATCGAGAAGACCGCGATGATCCGGGTGCGCGCCGGGATCTCCTACGCGCTGACCGAGGCGATGGACGAGGGTCACTGCGGCTTGCCGACCGAGGAACTGGCGCCGCTGGCCGTCGAGTTGCTCGAGGTCCCCGAGGAGTTGGTCCAGACCGCGCTGGATCTCGAACTGGCCGAGGGAACGGTGATCGCGGACACGGTTGGCGAGACGCCCTGCATCTTCCTCGCCGGCCTCTACCGGGCCGAGCAGGTCATTGCCGAGCGGATACTGCGCCTGGCCAACGGAACACTGCCCTGGCCCTCCATCGACCCGGAGAAGGCGCTGCCGTGGATCGAGCAGAAGACCGGCTTGTCGTTGGCCGAAAGTCAGGTCGCCGCGATCCGGCTGGCCCTCTCGTCGAAGGTGCTGGTCATCACCGGCGGGCCGGGCGTGGGCAAGACGACCATCGTCAACTCGATCCTGCGCATCCTGGCCGCCAAGGGCGTGAGCCTGTTGCTCTGCGCCCCGACGGGCCGGGCCGCCAAGCGCATGACCGAAGCCACCGGGTTCGAGGCCAAGACCATCCACCGGCTGCTCGAGGTCGACCCGAAGGGCGGCGGCTTCAAACGCAGCAGCGACAACCCGCTCGAATGCGACCTGCTGGTCGTCGACGAGACCTCCATGGTCGACGTCATGCTGATGCAGGCGCTGATGAGGGCGGTCCCCGACCATGCCGCGCTGCTGATCGTCGGCGACATCGACCAGCTCCCCTCCGTCGGCCCGGGTCAGGTCCTGGCCGACGTCATCGCTTCCGGCGCGGTGCCGGTCGTGCGGTTGACCGAGGTCTTCCGCCAGGCCGCCCAGAGCCGGATCATCACCAGCGCGCACCAGATCAACCGGGGCTCCATTCCCGATCTCTCCAGGCCCGAGGGCGACAGCGACTTCTATTTCGTGCAGGCGGACGATCCCGAGACCGCCGTGCCGCGGATCATCGAATTGGTGAAGACGCGCATCCCGCAGCGCTTCGGCCTCGATCCCATCCGCGACATTCAGGTGCTGTGCCCGATGAACCGCGGCGGCGTCGGCGCCCGCTCGCTGAACATCGAACTGCAGGCAGCGCTGAACCCCGCCGGCGAGCGCAAGGTCGAGCGGTTCGGCTGGACCTTCGCCCCCGGCGACAAGGTCATGCAGATCGAGAACGACTACGACAAGGAAGTCTACAACGGCGACATCGGCTACATCGACGATGTCGATCCCGACGCCGGCGAACTCACCGCCAGTTTCGACGGCCGCGCCGTCACCTACGGCTTCGGCGAACTCGACACGCTGGTGCCGGCCTATGCCGCGACGATCCACAAGAGCCAAGGCTCCGAATATCCGGCCGTCGTCATCCCGGTGCTGACCCAGCACTACGCGATGCTGCAGCGGAACCTGCTCTACACCGGCGTCACCCGAGGGAAGCGGCTGGTCGTGCTGGTCGGCCAGAAGAAGGCGGTCGCCATCGCCGTGCGCAACGTCTCCGGCCGGCGGCGGTGGTCGAAACTGAAGGAATGGCTGGCAGTACCCGCAGAGCGAACCGGCACCGCCGGCTAGGCCGCTTTGTTCAGCCGCCCGGCAAATCACCTCGGCCACATAGCACATGGGGGAATGGACGCTGTCGGTTGACGACATGGCCGGCGCGGTTCGAAATGAGCACCTTGGCAACGCCGGTAAAATCCTGCGTTCTCTCCCGCGCGATGAATGCGGCCGCTCCCAAAACAAACCGGCTTCCGTCTTCGGAGGCGAGCGCCGAAGTGGCGCTTTACCCGCCGGTGAAGGCTTTCCTCCAGCGGCAGGGTTACGTCGTTCGCGGCGAGGTGCGCGGTTGCGACCTGGTCGCTTGTCGCGGCGACGAGGAGCCGGTGATCGTGGAGCTGAAACTGCGTTTTACCCTGTCCTTGCTGCTCCAGGGTGTCGACCGTTTGGCGCTGAGCCCGCTGGTCTATCTCGCGGTTCCGCGGTCAACGGCGCGGACGCGAGGGTGCGGCCGGATGCGAAGCCAGTGCGCAAATTGTGCCGCCGCCTGGGGTTGGGCCTGATCGTGATCGGTGGCCGTGGCGCAGTCGAGGTCATCGAGGACCCCATCCCCTACCGGCCACGTCAGTCGAAGCGCCGATCGACGCTGCTGCTCGGCGAATTTGAGCGCCGCCGGGGGGATTTGAACGTCGGTGGGAGCAACCGAACACCGATCGTCACTGCTTATCGCCAAGACGCACTGCGCTGCGTCCGTGCGCTCGCTGCGGCTGGACCGATGCACTTGGGCGAACTGCGCGTTGCGTCTGGCGTCGCGGCGGCCGCGCCGATCCTGCGACGCAACGTCTACGGCTGGTTTGATCGCATAAGCCGTGGCACCTACGGACTTACCGCCGCCGGCGAGGAGGCGCTGAACCGTTTCGCCCAGGCCATCGTCGTGCTCGACGGGCCTCCGCAGGCGGCTGCCGGTTGATGGTGGGCGCCGCCCTTTGTTAATGCCGCACGTGATTGTTTCCCGCAGCGATTGCTCTCTCAAGTTCTTCCTCCGCGCGAAGGGCTTCGAGATCACGGCCAATCGTCACGACCGCGAGCACACGGCCGTCGCGAAGATAAGTCACCCGGCAGTCCTTCGCCCCGACCTGCCCGTCAATCTCGATCTTGTCCCATTTTTCCGCATGGCCGACGTAGAGAATTGAGACGTCATAGTGCACGCTCCAGAAGAACGGCACGGCGTCAAACCGCTCTTGTCGCCCGAGCATGTTGCGCGCCGCTGTCTGTCCCTGGCGCTCGGCAACGACCCAATGCTCGACCCGGATGGTCTCTCCGGTATGCGGATCGGGCCAGCGCGCGATATCGCCGGCGGCAAAGATGCCGGGGACACTCGTCTCGAGATATTGGTTGACGACAACACCGCGGTCGATCGCGAGTCCGGCCGTCTCAGCAAGCTCGAGCGACGGCCTGACACCGATGCCGACGACAACGATATCCGCGGCCAATCTCTCGCCGGTCTTCAACGTGACGCTCGTTTGATCGATCGACGCCGCCGTGGTGCCGAGGTGGAAGTGCACACCGTGTTCTTCATGGATCTTGCGGACGAGGCTGCCGATCTCGTCTCCCATGACGCGTAGCAACGGGATGGCCTCCGGCGCGACGATGTGCACGTCGAGATCCCGCGCCCTAAGCGAGGCGGCGACTTCGAGCCCGATGAAGCTCGCACCGATGACGACCGCACTCTGACCTGCCTTCGCGCTTGCGATGATGGCACGGCTGTCGGCGAGCGAGCGCAGATAGTGAATGTGCGAGAGGCCGCTGCCTGGCACATCGAGACGCACCGGCTCGGCGCCCGTTGCGATCAGGAGGGCGTCATAGGGATGCAGGCTTTGATCCTCGAGCCGGACCTCGCGACCGACCAGATCGATCGCCGTTACGCGCGCGTCGAGACGCAGCTCGATGCCGTGTTCGCGGTAGAACTCGGGAGAGCGTAGCGGGATCCACTCCTCCGTTGCCGTCCCGGCCAGATAGTCTTTGGATAAATTAGGCCGATCGCAGGGTCCCGAATTATCGGCGCTCAGTATGGTGATACGGCCGCTGTAGCCTTCATGGCGTAGCGTCTCTGCGGCGCAATTGCCGGCTCCACCGCCGCCTACGATGACAATCGATCTGGACTCGCCCGCGGCAGGCATAGGTGCCGGGCTCGGCGCCGACTCGCGCTTTTCGCGGACATAAACGATGCCGTCACGGTGTTCGACGCGCCAGCAAGCGATCGGATCGAGCGCCGGTGGACGCATCGCTGCGCCCGAGCGAAGGCTGAAGCAGGCATGATGCCACGGGCAGCGGACAGTATCGCCGACGAGCAGCCCCTCCGCGAGCGGTCCGCCGTAATGCGTACAGGTGGCGCCAACCGCGAATACTTCCGGACCGCGTCGTGCCAGCAGCACTGGCTCGCCATCGACGTGGCCGAGCAGCATGGTTCCGTCAGGAACCGTTGAGAGCGCGACTCCCTGAGTGAGATCAGGCCCGCTAATCGCCTTTTCCTCAGTCATTCTCTACCCTCCTGCCCCGGCCGCTGTTGGACGAAAACTCACTGCCAGATGAAGGCCTCAACGAGCAGCTATTGAGCTATTCGGAGAATGCGCTCGATCTCGTCAACGGGGATTCCGTACACCTCGGCCACCTGCTCGGGGGTCATGCCATACTGCAGCCAGGCGTGGATGCGGGCGAATTGCGACTTCGGGATTTTAGCCATCTTCGGCCTCTTAGGGCTAACCGGCGCTTCAAGCTCTTGAGGATGACTGGGTACCGTCAGGGTGATCGCTAACACCCGCGGCCGGCGCACCGGTTCGCCGGACGGCGGGCTGGCCTTCTGGTCTAATTGTTTGAAAGATTGGCGTTTGGGCGCAAAGAGCGCCTCGGCCGCTTGGCGCGCGTTGGTGATTTGCCCGCGATCGTGCTGTTGTGATCGATCAAACAAGCGCTGCTCCAATAGCTTCGCCGCCGTAAACAGCGAAAGGCTTAAACACTCTAAGCGTAAGTGACTTCGAAAGTTGGGAGTTGTTTTGATGTTTCTAAGAACGATGGCACCGTGTCGCCCTCATTTGGGCGTACTTTGGGAAGGCTCTGCGCGCGAGATAACCCAATGAACTGGACCGCGCGGCCTAATCGGCAATCTTCATATTGCCGAGCATTGTCGGGATTAGCTCTGAGACGGTCGGGTGGATCGGCACGGCGTGTTGCAGCACCTGATACGGTACTTTGGCATTCATCATGTCCAGGATGCCGTGGATGGCTTCGTCACCGCCAACCCCCAGGATGGCGGCGCCAAGTATCCGCTGCGTCTCCGCGTCGACGATCACTTTCATGAACCCCTGCGTCTCGCCTCTCTCCACTGCGCGTCCGACGCGGGTCATCGGGCGGTGGCCGATGAGTAGTTTGCGACCGCTGGCACGTGCCTCGGTCTCGGTCATGCCGACGCGACCCAGGGGCGGGTCAATGTAGAGGGCATAGCCCAGGATGCGCTCGCTCACTTTGCGCTGCTCACCGTCGAGGAGATTGGCCGCAATGATCTCGAAATCGTTGTAAGCGGTGTGAGTGAAGGCGCCACGGCCGTTGCAGTCACCAAGCGCCCAAATGCCCGGGGCGCTCGTCGCGAGGCTATCGTCGACCTGGATATAGCCGCGAGCATCGGTCTTCACACCGGCCTGCTCGAGACCGAGGTCGTCGGTGTTGGGACGACGACCGACAGCAAGCAGCACGTCCGTCCCGACGATCTCGGGGTCGCCAGACGTGCACTCGACCCCGACAACTATCCCCTCCACGTGCGGTGCGAAGCGGATGCATTCGGCGCCGGTGCGCACAGCGATGCCCTCGCCCTCGAGAATTTCGCGGATAGCCTGTGAAGTATCCTCATCCTCTCGGGAGACTAGTTGCGCCTTCATCTCGACCACCGTAACCGCGGAGCCAAACCGCCGATACATCTGCGCGAATTCGAGCCCGATATAGCTGCCGCCAATGATCACGAGATGTGCCGGAACCCGGTCCAGTTCGAGTATCGAGGTGTTGGTGAGATAGCTGATCCGGTCGATGCCCGGGAAATTGGGAACAACGGCGCGGCCGCCGACATTGATGAATATGCGTGGCGCGCTGAGGCGCGCCTCGCCGACGCTGACCGTATCCGGCGCGACGAAGCGGGCTTGCCCCACGATGACGGTGCAGCCCTTCATTCCGCGAAGCCAGGATTCGACACCGGCGCGGGCGTTCGCCGAGACGGTATCGGCTCGTGCCTTGACCCGTGCCATGTCGATGTGGGGCGTCGCGTCGAACATGACACCGTAATCGGCGCCGCGCCGCGCGAGGTGAGCGGCATAGGCGCTGGCGATCAGCGTCTTGGTCGGCATGCAGCCGGTGTTGACGCAGGTGCCGCCGAAGAGCTTTCGCTCGATCAGCGCCACAGTCATCCCGGCACCGGTCAATCGGCCGGCCAGTGGTGGCCCGGCCTGGCCGGCGCCGATAACGATCGCGTCGAAGCGCTGGGTCATCTCAGCGCCAGCACAATCACAATGGCGATGCCGATCGCGACTACATCCTCGATGATGGCCGCCGGGCGATCTTGGCCAAAGACAGCCGCGAGCTTGCCGCGAACGGCGCGCCCGCCGAGCGTACCGATGACGGCACCGACGAGGGCGAAGACCGCGCCGACGACCGGAGATCCATCTGCCGCGCCGATTGCCGCCCCCGACAGGCCGCCCAACACGAGACGCGCCCCGAACTGGGGAGGCACGGTGCGACTTGGCGTGGATGGCAGCTGGTCAGTGACCAGCTCGACAAGCCCCAGGATCGTGAAGATCCAGGGCGTCCAGGCGTAGCCGAGGAAGGCAAGCCAGGTGCCGGAAAGCTGCAGCCAACCGAGATGTGCGGCCCAACTAATCGCCGCCGGCGCAGTCAGGGCTCGTAGGCCAGCGACGAACCCGATCAGCAGCGCAAGTACGTACATGGTCATCGCTGTGTCTCCAGTACGATCGCCATCGTGACGCTGCCTCAGTAATAGCGCGGGATGGGCCCGTTATGTGGCGTGACACGGTCGCCGAGGTCGAGCATCACCTCGTCGACATAGCACCACCCCCAGCCTTCGGGCGGATCGTAGCCTTCGATAATTGGATGGCCTGTCTGGTGGTGGTGTTTGGTGGCGTGCCGGTTTGGCGAGTCGTCACAACAGCCGACATGACCGCAAGTCCGGCACAAGCGCAGATGCAGCCAGGGCGAACCGATCTTCAAACATTCCTCGCAACCGAGCGCGCTCGGCGTCACGTCGCGGATTGCGTCGGCATGGGTGCATTCGTCGGACATCAAGCGCTCCCGGAGCTGATGGACAATTCGGGCTTATCACCGGCTTCCGCCAGGAAGACGTGCAACGCCGCCACGACCTGCGCGCCCTCACCAACAGCCGCGGCAACGCGCTTGACCGATCCCGAACGCACGTCGCCGATCGCAAAGACCCCCGGTAGGCAGGTCTCGAGGGGGGTGCGGACATCAGCACCCGTACGCACAAAACCTTTGTCATCAAGCGCCACGCCGGATCCCTTCAACCACTCAGTATGCGGTTCGGCGCCGATGAACAGAAAAAGGTGGCGGATGGCGCGTTTCACCTCTTCGCCGGATCGGTGAGAGTGACAGCGTATCGCCTCGAGAATACCGTCCCGTCCCTCAAGAGCGGCGATAGTTGTCTGGGTCAGCACCTCGATGTTCCGAGTGGCGGCGACGCGGTCAACGAGATAGCGCGACATACTCGCGTCCAGGCTGCCTCCACGGACGATCAGCCAGACCTTGGCCGCGTGGCTGGCCAAGTACACCGCCGCCTGGCCCGCCGAATTGCCCGCCCCAACCAGCGCCACTTCCTGCCCGGCGCACAACCGCCCTTCCAACGGCGACGCCCAATAGTGAACGGACGAGCCCTCGAAGGACGCGAGATTGTCGACATCAAGGCGGCGATATTGCGCACCGGTGGCGATGACGACGGCACGCGCGCGAATGCGTTCCTTATTAGCGAGGCTGAGCGAATAGCGCCCGCCATCCAAAGCTGTCTGGGCCTGCAAGCCGCCGGCTTCATCGGGGATCGCCATGTCGACCCCAAATTTCTGGGCCTGGTTATAGGCTCGTGCCATCAAGGCAAGGCCTGTTATGCCGGTCGGGAAGCCCAGATAGTTCTCGATACGCGCCGATGCGCCAGCTTGACCGCCGAAGGCCCGACAATCCAGCACCAGCACTGACAGACCCTCGGAGGCTCCATATACCGAAGCAGCGAGGCCCGCCGGCCCGGCGCCAACAATCACAACGTCATAAATCTTGTCCGGATCAATCGGTTTGACGAGGCCAAGGCAACGCGCCAGTTCGTCGTCGGTTGGATTACGCAACAGGTCGCCATTAGGACAGAGGACGATCGGCAATTCGCGCGACGAGATATGAAATCGCTCGATCAGCGTTCGGGCGCAGGGATCGGTCTTTGGGTCCAGCCGCTGATGCGGGTGACCGTTGCGGGTGAGAAACCCTTCGAGCCGCAGGACGTCGCTGTGATCGGCGCTGCCAACGATCACCGGCCCGCCGGCCCCCGTTTCGAGTAGTGCAACACGGCGCAGGATCAGGGCGCGCATGATCCGCTCGCCCAATTCAGCTTCTTCCACGAGAAGCTCGCGTAGCCGTCGCGGCGGAATGACGAGCGTCTCGACCGCCTCGGCCGCTACGGCATCGACCAAGGATGGGCGGTCCGATAACTGCGCAAGCTCGCCCATGAATGAGCCTGGGCCGTGGGTCACGATCGGCTCGGGGTGCTCGAGTCCGCGCTGGGTTACATTGACCTGCCCCTTCAGGATGATGAAGGCGCCTGGCCCAAGTTCACCGGTCGCGACGATCCGTTCGCCCGCCGCATAGGCCTTCCGCTCACCGAACCTCGCTAATTGCTCGATCTCAGCGGGATCCAACACTGGGAACATCTGATCGCGTCGAGCTTCGATCAGCGGACGCACTGACTGCGGCATGGTTCCCCTCGCGAACAGATTAACGCCAAGTGGACCTTGCTCCCCGTGGGAACCGAGAGCGAACCTGCCATAACGTGCACCCTCCAGCGGCTACTCGAGAGTAAACCTTACGACCGCGATGACACTACGCCCGCACGCCCGATCCGGGTCGGTACGAGTGCTCGACGGGTACTGGGCTCAGGGACGTCTCCAATTCGGAACGGACTGAGGGGGGCAGGTGGCGACGTCCTCCCGCGCTCACCAATGCGAGGGGACGGCAATTCCATCTCTCGGAGGTCGTGCCGATCAGCCGTAGGTGAAGCCCGGCTTGCTCTGCCCGACTTCGACGATGTAACTGTCGGGATCCCGAATGTAGCAGCGCATCTCGCCGTATTTGTCCTTCGGCTCCGTGATGAATTCGGCGCCGCGACTGCGCCACAAGTCGTAGCACGCATGAATATCTGCGACGCGGAGGTTCAAGAAGCTGTTGAATTTATCGGGGTCGGGGTCACCGTCGGTTTGTCTGGTGTCGGACCGCCCCCGACGTTGACGTTGAGCCAAATGTTCGCGAACTGGATGTAGCCCGGCGCGCCCTTGCCGTCGCCTTTGCTCAGGATGCGGCCGCTGAAGACCGTAGCGCAATATTTGGCCGATCGTTCGATGTCGGCGACGGTCAGAAAGTACGCGACGGGAAATCCCTCCTGCGGCGGCATTTGATAGGCTTTCTGATCGCCTTGCACTTCGGTCATGAACGCCTCCAGTTCGGATGTGGGATCGATGGCGGTTCGTAGATCGTCCGATTTCGCTCTACACAGCAGCTTACGTTGGTGTCACGCGATGTGCCCCTTCATCAGACCCAGGATCAGGGCATCGATGCTGTACGGCCCGGCGCCGGCCGAGATGACCCCGATCAACATGAAGGCATAGAGCGTCTCCGGCAAATAGAGCCAATCGTCGATGCGATCCGCTTCGTCGATCGGCTTGTTGAGCTTGATTCGCTGCCGCCCGGACGTGGTTGTGGCGACGATGATGATGACCAGAAGGCCGAGCGCGGCGAGCGGCGCCAAGAGCCCGATCAGGACGGCGCCTCCGGCGGCGAATTCGACCGACGGCACCCACCATTGATTGAATCCCACGGCATGGATGCCGAGCGCCTTGAGTTCATCGACGACGGAACGGTGGCGTTCCGCGTTGAACAGCTTGTGGTATCCCGACAGCATGAAGAATGCCCCGACCGCGATCCGGTTCAGGGTCATCGCGAGGTCGGTCCACCCGACACCGACGAACAGCAAATCCAGCATCCGGTCGATCTCATCCGATGTGTGTCATGGCGCGGCGATGCCTAACAATGCATCGAGCGAATATTTTCCTCCACCGGCAATGGCCAACAGCAAGAAGCCGCCGATAATGCTGAGGTTTTTGAAGAAATTCTCGATGGTTTCGACTTGATCCGCGCTCCTCTTTGTCCAAAAGCGGTGCTCAACGAGCGACGTTCCCATCGTATATAGAGCGAGAAGCACGGCCGCCGGCCGCGTGAACGCGCCAACGGCGACCGCGAACGCAACCGGAAGCTCCATGAAGATCGCCGCGGCCGTGGCCAGCACCGGCATCGGCAGGCGATCCTGCGCCATCTGACTCACCGTGCCGGAATAGTCCCGCACCTTTCTCCAGCCGAAGATCAAGAACAGCGCCGCGAGAAAAAGCCGCGCCGCGAGAATAACCGCATCGCCGATGTCATGCGTCGCGGGGCTCGATCGCGCCGGCGACGGCCTGAGATCCGCGATGTCGCGCGCCGTGAGATGCGACGGCGAGCCGCCGAGCCGAGCCGTCACATAGTTGGCGACCGCGGCAATCTCCGTATCCGTGTACGCGGCACCGAACGCCGGCATGAACACCTCGTCGCCCGGCGCCTGCCACCGCGCCCCCGACAGGACAATTTCGGCAATGTTCACCCCGCTCGGGTCGTTGACGGCACGATCGCCGGTCAGCGTGGCGTATGTCGTCAGAAGGCCGACGCCGCTCCAGCCGTGGCAACTCGCGCAGGCGCCCTCGAAAATCTGCTTACCGCGCGGATCGAAGCCGGCGACCGGCATCGCCTTTGGCGCGTCGGACGCGGCGTGCACGACAGGCGCCGACAGGTTGGGCGAGACCTGTGCCGGCACGCTGCGCAGGTAAGCCACCATCGCGGCAATGTCGGCGGACTCGAGATGGCTGAGCGACGCATCCACCACTTCGGCCATCGGTCCGCCGGCGGAACCGTGTGCGTCCGCGTGACCGGTCCGCAGGTAATCGGCCAACTGAGCATCGCTCCATCCGCCGACGCCTGACGCCCGGTCGGACGTGATGTTGTAAGCGTGCCATCCATCGATGACGGCACCCGCGAACTTGCGCCGATTGTCGGGAGCCTGGGCGAGATTTCGTGGCGTGTGACAGTCGCCGCAGTGCCCAAGCGCCTCGACCAGGTAGGCGCCGCGGTTCCACTGTGGGCTCTGGTCCGGTTGCGGCCGGAAGCGGTGGTCGGGATTGTAAAACGCCGACCAGATCGCCATCAGCCAGCGCTGGTCGAACGGGAATCTCAGCGTGTTGGGCGGGGCCGTAGCGTGAACCGGTGCCAGGCTGAACAGGTAGGCTTTGATCGCCAGCACGTCGCTATCGTCCATCAGCGCGTAGGATTCGTAGGGAAAGGCGGGATAGAGATGCGTACCGTCCTTCGCGATCCCCCGGTGTACGGCCCGGAGGAAGTCGGCATCGCTCCAGGTTCCGATTCCGGTCTCGCGGTCGGGCGTGATATTCGGCGAATAGATCAGGCCGAATGGCGTTGAAAAGGCCAGGCCGCCAGCAAAGGCCCGACCCGCCTTCGCCGTATGGCAGACTTGGCAATCGGCCGCCACGGCCAAATACTTGCCGCGCGTCGCCAGGTCCGCCGAAGCGAAATCCGCCGGCACACCGACGGGGGTCGGACCAGCGTAGGCCGCCAGGTCGACGGCCTGTCCCCCGGTGAAGCTCAGCGGGCCCGGCGGCAACATCCACCAGGCGATGATCGCCGCGGCAGCCAGCAGCGCCACAGCCACAACGGAGCATAGCGTCCGCCGGCGGCGCGAGAACCTCACGGCTAGGTTCCCTTTGCGAGCAGGTTGCGATCGATCGGCATGCGCCGCAGCGCCACCCCTGTCGCAGCATAGATCGCGTTTCGTAACGCTGGGATCGACGCGGTTGCGCCCGCTTCGCCGATGCCGCCCGGCGCCTCGTCGCTGCGAATCAGGTGCACGTCGATCGGCGGAACCTGATCGATGCGCAGCATGCGATAGTCATGAAAGTTGGACTGCTGAACCCGCCCGTTCTTCAGCGTGACATCGCCGTAAAGCGCGGCCGTCAAACCGAAGATAAGCCCGCCTTGCAGCTGCGCGACGATGGTGTCCGGATTGACCGTTATTCCGGTATCGACCGCGATGTTGGCGCGGCGCAGCGCGACCTCACCCGCCTCGTCCACCTCACATTCGACCACCGTGGCGATGAAGCTCGCGAACGACGGTTGGACGGAGACCCCGCGGCCGCAGCGCGGCGGCAGGGGCGCGCCCCAATTCGACTTCTCGCGCACCAGGTCCAGGGCCGCCTGGAGGCGCGGTGTCTTGCCCAGATTCGCGCGCCGGAACGCGATGGGATCCTGGCCCGCCCAGCGCGCCAGTTCGTCGATGAAGCTCTCGATCGCGAAGACATTGTTGTTGGGACCGACGCCGCGCCAGAACCCGGTGACGATGCCCGGCGGTTCTGCTCGCGTGAATTCGACGCGCAGATTCTCGATATCGTAGGGAACGTCCTTGGCCGAATCGACGGCGTCGGGGTCGACGCCGTTCTGGAAGAAGGCCGGCAGGAACCGCGCCATCACGGCGGAGCCGGTAACGCGATGCTTCCAACCGACGATGCGGCCGCTGTCGACGCGCGCCCACAGCAAATCCCGGTACGCCGGCCGGTAGACGTCGTGCCGGATGTCTTCCTCGCGGGTCCATACCACCTTGACCGGCCCATCGACCTCCTTGGCGATGCGCGCAGCGGCAAAGGCCATGTCCGGCTCGAGCCGACGCCCGAAACCACCCCCGAGCAGGTGGTTGTGGACGGTCACCTGACTTTCCGGCAAACCGGCGGCGGTCGCGACCGCGGCACGCACGCGCTCCATGACCTGCGTGCCGATCCAGGCCTCGGCCGATTTCGGCGTGATATGCACGGTGCAGTTAAGCGGCTCCATGGTGGCATGCGCCAACAGCGGCATCTCGTAGTCGGCGGCGACGACTTCGCCGCTATCGAGCGCCCGCGCGACGTCGCCGACTTCCCGCGCCACGATTCCGGTCTCGAGGCTCGCCTTGCGCAACTGCGACCAGATCTGATCGGACGAAACCTGCGCATTCGGCCCATCGTCCCAGACGATGTCGAGCGCTTCGAGCCCGCACTTGGCGGCCCACATGTGATCGCCCACCACGGCAACCAAATCGTTCAGCACCACGATCTGCCGCACGCCCGGCACCGCCCGCGCGCGCGTCGCGTCGACACGGGCCACCTTGCCGCCCAACACGGGGCTCTGCGCGAGAGTCGCGAATTTTACCCCGGGTGGCGACGTGTCGATGCCGTACTTGGCGCGACCGTTGGTCTTGTCGGGCGTGTCGAGCCGTTTCAGCGGCCGTCCGATCAGGCGGAACGCGCTGGGGTCTTTCAGCGGCACGTTTTGCGGCGGCGGGATGGCGGCGGCGGCTTCTATCAAATCGCCGTAAGCCAGGTGTCGCCCGGTGGCATCGTGGATGACGTCGCTGCTCTCGGTCCGACACTCTGATGCGGCAACGTGCCAGCGGCCCGCGGCCGCCGCCACCAGAGTCGCGCGCGCCATGGCGCCCACCTTGCGCAACGGCATCCACCACGCGCGCACCGAGTTGGAGTTGCCGGTGGCCTGGATGGTGAGCATGGGATTGGCGTAGTACCGCTCGTCCGCCGGCGCATGTTCGACCGTCACCTTGCTCCAGTCGGCGTCCAACTCCTCCGCCAAGATCATCGAGAGCGAGGTGTAAACCCCTTGCCCCATCTCGACCTGAGGCATGATCAGCGTGACGTCGCCTTGCGCGGCGATGCGGATGAAGGCGTTTGGCGCGTACGCGCCGGCATCGGACTCCGTGGCTGCCCGCACCGGGACATGAAAGCCGAGGACAAAGGCGCCCGCCGCGAGCTGGAACAGCCGGCGGCGCGACGTGCCGGGAGCTTGCTTCGCGGGACCGGAGACGGTGACGCCACGCGTGTCAGGCATTTGCGATCAGTCTTCCGCCGCGGCGTGCTTGATCGCGCTCCGAATGCGAACGTACGTCCCGCAACGGCAAATATTGCCTGCCATCGCGGCGTCGATGTCGGCATCGTCGGGCTTCGGTATCGAATTAAGAAGGGCCGTTGCCGACATGATCTGGCCCGACTGGCAATAGCCGCACTGGATGACCTCGAGCTCGAGCCATGCTTTCTGCATCCGCGCCCCGGTCGCGGTGTCGCCGATGGCCTCGATCGTGGTGATCGGGCGGGATGCGATCGACGCGACGGGCATCAGGCACGAACGCACCGGCTTCCCGTCGATGTGAACGGTGCAGGCGCCGCACTGCGCGATGCCGCAGCCGAACTTTGTACCGGTCAGCCCCAGTACGTCGCGCAGCACCCAGAGCAGCGGCATGTCCGGCGGAACGTCAACCGCATGCGTCTTGCCATTAACCGTCAGCGCAACCATTGGTCACTCTCCTCCGTATGGCTGCGAAGCTTTCGCCGCCGCCCGGAATGCGATCTCCGAGGACCATTCCGTAAAATCGAGCCGATCGTTCGATGTCGGCGACCGTGCGAAGGTGTGCGAGCGCAAACCCATCCTGCGGCGGCATCTGAGAGCTTTTCTACTCGAGTTGTACTTGGTTCCTGGTCGCCTCCAATTCGGATATGCCTATTTCTCCGGTCGCCAGAATACGCCGCAATACGTTGGGAGGGCTAGTACCGGTTCCGCGGATCGTCGTCCCGGTCCAGATATTCAAGGCCAAGCGGCCCAACCGCCGTTACTTGAGTGACGTACTCGCCGGATTTCGCCCAATGGAAGTGCGCGTTGTCGCCGGGCAATACGACCACGCTTCCGGCCGGAAACGCCGTCATCTTGCCGGCGTCGAACTTCTCACCACGACCGATATAGAAAATTCCTGACATCACCGTGTAAATCCGGTCTTCCGGGTGTCGGTGCGGCATCAATTTCACATCATGCGGCACCTTCACTCGGATGACATAGGGGCCCGGTTGACTGGGATCGCCGACCAGGACAGCGAGCCGCACCGACGGCGGAAATGCCGGAAAAGGCTTCCAGTCGACGTCTTCAGGCAGGATCGACCTGAAATTTTCTTGGCCTGGCTGGTGCGTTCGGACCATGCATCCTCCTTTTCGAGACTAGCCTTGCGAAGCGTCGACGATGGCCTGGGCAAAAGCCTGCGGGGCTTCCTGCGGCAAATTGTGCCCGATGCCACCTGTGATGGTCCGATGTTCGTGGTCATCGGGGGGCCGCGGCGTCGATCGGAATTTCAGCGCAGCGTTCTGAAGCTCGCGCGAACCTCTTCCGAAATGGGTTGGGGCTGTTCCCACGCCGCGAAGTGGCCGCCCTTGGGGGCCGGTTGTAGTGGGTGAGCTTGGGATCAGCCTTCTCCAGCGCCATTGGTGATTATCAAAGGTGCGGGTGTCTGCATCGGCGGGCAATTCACTGTGCCACCAAGCGTCGTGCCGGATACGCCCGCGTAAGTGCTGTCGAACTTGGTTGTCTGCGCTAACGCAGGTGCTGTCGTCAGCAGCGCCATCGACACCCACGGCACCTTTGTCGTCTTCATGCTTCCCCTTTTTTCGGCAGTGTCCAGTAACCTTAGTTTCGGAGCACGTAGTAGCCAAGTGGAGACGTTCCACAAGACGATAGCGCCGCATAATCTAATCATTTGCGGCTAACCAGTTCACCTGAGGCACGGGCATACCCATCGGCCATGGCGACAACGATCGCCTCCTGCAGGCCGAGCACGTAGTGCATGTCCGGATAATCGGCGAGCGCATGCATGATCGGCAACTCGGTGGTTTTGCCGAAGAGGTGGGTGACGCCCTCGGATAGCAGTAATTCGATAAACGCGCTGCGGCCGCTGATCGTGTTCGGCGTTGAAGGGGACGTCATCTATCCTGCTCGATGAAACGCATTGGGAGTGGCCGAACGTTGCGCCACGCGCGCCGTCTCGACAATCCTTCGATTTTGCCAACGCCGTTTGCCGGGGTCGGATCAGTCAAGTCATCGCGATGGGCAGGCGGGGGTCAGGCACAACCGGCTCGGAGGAGGCGACCGGGTGGCTCGTTTTCTTTGCACCCCTTGCGCTGACCGCGCCACGTTCCATCTCGACGGGTATGAACGACCCGCAATCTGAGATGTATGCCGCCATGGAGGAAGCTCAGCGCGCGGCTCAAAAGACGCGCGAGGCTGCCGAGGCTCTGCAGGCACGACAGTATGAATACGAGACGGCCAACTATCGCGGCCGGCAACAGCAGATAAAGCGTGCACGAGCCGCCTTAGAAGCGGCGCAGGCAGCCTATGAGGTCGCCAAGCGTGGCGTGCAGCGGCTTGATGACAAAGCGGAGGAGGTCGTCCAGGCTCAGGTTAGGGCTGCGTACATGTAATTCCGGCGGTTCTGCTAGCGAACCGGGTAACCCGGTTCGTGGTCTTACGATCTCCGCTTTCTATGGAGCTGGCGACGAAGACACCGCCATGTTGAGACAGACCTCCCACTTCGGCTTATCGTACCAGGGAACATTTGCCGGCAGGGATCTCGACACGGTAAACGTCGGCTGGGTCGCGGCCGATATCAATCGGCGTCTTGTTGAGCACGAACGCTTGACCGGCAAGCCGATCCAATCGGCAACCGAACACCTACTGGAAATCAATTACGGCGTGGTCCTGGCTCGCTGGCTGTCGCTGAAGCCCGCCGTACAATACGTAATCGATCCGGGCGGTGTCGCATCGCGACCCAATGCTTGGGTCTTCGTGCTGCAGACAAAAGTGATTTTCTAGCGATGCGGCGACGCGATCGATTTCGCGGACACTTTGAGAGGGCGGCGATTGAGCTGGACGGGCGTTCGCGTCCTAGCGACGGCGCGTCTGCAAGACCAGGCGCGCCTGCGAACTCTTCCACTCGACGGCACGATCGACCTGAACGCCGCGAGCGCGGTATCGAGCATTCGCCGACCGAGTAGGTAACCCCGCAATCTGGGAGTCACGTTTGCGAACGGCCGATGACCTTGAGGCGCAGGCCAACCTCCTCCACCAAGCTCGAACCGCGGATCAACTCGTTACCCGCGGAATGAAGCAAAAACCAACCTGACCGCTTAGGGAAGACGCATTCGTGCCGTGCTTACGCCACTCGGGACCAAGATGGTGTCGGGCAGGAAGAAGCCTTGAAAATTGGCTTCAAGGGGAGGCTGAATGCGGCAGACCGGTCCAATCCAAGAGTGTAGGCGAACGTCGCATTTGGGGTCGGCTTGGGTTGATGTTGTCAGCGCAGCCCATGGCCGCTTTCGGCGCTGAGGCGACGCGCGCGTCGACGTCGGCCAAAGAGAGGAAATGTGGCGTCGCACGGAAGTCTCTAGGCGGGACGCTGAGATCGCGATAGCGGGCTAAAGTGACCGGCATTCATGTCTATCGATTTGACGAACTACCTCCTTCCGAGTTGAATTAACGCCGATGACACCTCACTCCTCGGATCGGCCGAGCCCCACCCCTCAGCCGATTGCGACGCCGTTGACCCGTGCAGCAATCTTCCTCGTCGTGACCATACGTCAGGACGAGCCGGCATTCGCCGCGATGCGATCCATGTGCGCCGATCTCCCTGCGCTGCTTCGGTCGGCCGGCTTCCGCGACCTAGGGGGCCATCTGTCGTGCATCATCGGTTTCGGATCGGAGGCCTGGGATCGTCTGTTCGGCAACCCGCGTCCCGTGGAGCTGCATCCATTCCGCGAGTTTCACGCCGAGAACCGCCACGCGATCGCGACCCCCGGCGATGTGTTGTTCCACATCCGCGCCGAACGCATGGATTTGTGCTTCGAACTGGCGAGCCTGATCATGACTGCCCTGGGCGATGTCGTCGTCGTCGCCGACGACGTGCAGGGGTTCCAGTATTTCGACAATCGCGACCTGCTCGGCTTTGTCGATGGCACCGAAAACCCCGAGGGCCAGGCTGCGGCCGATGCCGTGCTGATCGGCGACGAAGACCCCGCCTTTGCCGGCGGCAGCTATGTCATCCTGCAGAAATACCTGCACGACATGGCCGGCTGGAATGCACTGCCCACCGAAATGCAGGAACGGATCATCGGCCGTACCAAGCTCTCCAATACCGACCTCGATCTGGCGGTCAAACCGAGCTCGGCGCATAACGCCTTGACGATCATCGTCGAGAACGGCGTGGAGGTTAAGATCGTCCGCTGCAACATGCCGTTCGGCCAGCCCGGACAGGGCGAATTCGGGACCTTTTTCATCGGCTACAGCAAGTCGCCGCGCACGATCGAACAGATGCTGGAAAACATGTTTTGCGGCCGTCCGCCCGGCAACTACGACCGCTTGCTGGATTTCAGCCGCCCAGTTACCGGCAATCTGTTCTTCGTACCGGCCGCCAGCCTGCTCGACATCCTTGCCGCCGGCCCCGAAGCGGCACCGGAGGCCACGTCCCAGCCGCCGGCAGGCGTCAGTGTACCAACCCTCTCGCCGGCGTGCGACGGCTCGCTCGCGATCGGCTCGCTAAAAGGAAATCCGCAATGAACAACCTGCACCGGGAACTCGCCCCGATCTCCGAGATGGCTTGGTCCCAGATCGAGGAAGAGACTTCGCGCACGCTGAAGCGCTACCTCGCCGGGCGGCGGGTGGTCGATCTGCAGGGCCCGAGTGGAACGGCGCTCTCCGCGGTCGGCACCGGGCATTTGCGATCTGTCGCTACGCCGGAGGACGGCGTCATTAGCCGGCAGCGCGAGGTCAAGGCAATCGTCGAAGTGCGGGTGCCGTTCGAGCTCGATCGCCAGCAGATTGACGATGTCGAGCGCGGCGCCGATGATTCCGACTGGCAGCCGGCGAAGGATGCCGCCCGCAAGATCGCCTTTGCCGAGGACCGGGCCATCTTTGAGGGCTACCCCGCTGCGGACATCGTCGGCATCCGGCAAGGGACCAGCAATCCGGTGATGACCTTGCCGGCCGATGTCCGGCAGTTGCCCGACGCGATCGCCGGGGCGCTGAGCGAGCTTCGCCTGGCCGGCGTCAATGGCCCCTATTCGGTGTTGCTTGGGGCCGAGGCCTATACCACGCTTGCCGAATCCAGTGACAACGGCTACCCAATTCTGCAGCACATCCGCCGGCTGGTGGAGACCGACTTGATCTGGGCGCCGGCGATCGAGGGCGCGGTCGTGCTGACCACAAGGGGCGGCGATTTCGACTTGCGTGTCGGCCAGGATTTCTCGATCGGCTATCTGAGCCACACGGAGTCGGTCGTGCGTCTGTATCTGCAGGAGACGTTTACCTTTCTCATGCTGACGACCGAAGCGGCGGTCTCGCTCTTGCCGCCCGCCGCGGGAAGCCGCAACGCGGCTTCTCTCCGACCCGTTCCATGACCTCGAAATCGATCGAGCATTCCCACAGTCCGGGCGAACGAGGTCGATGACGTCGTAGCGGCCGCGGTCAGACCGCAACCTTGAAGGTCCGGAATCGGCGCTCAGTGGCCATTTACTTCCAGTCCACAACAAGAGCACCTCAAGGTGCATAGTGCGTAAAGACGAAGTCATGGCCTTTCGCGGGCTCGTGGCAGGGGAAGCATGCTTTAAGCGTCGCCTCATCGATCGGCTTTCCATCGTTGAACTGAGCGAACCCCCAGCCGCCGGTCGAGGCATATTTCGTCGCGTCCTTGACCATGAGCTGAACCCCTTCCTTGGGCGTTCCGGCGACGAAAGACTGACGACGGCCAAAGACCTTGTCGTTTTCCTCCGACGGATCATAGCTCCAGGCCAACCGCGCAATGACTGCGCCGTCCGGGAACGGAAACGTCCCGTCCCGGTAAGCCTTCATCGCGATATCGTTACCCAGAATGGCACGCAAATCATTGAGGTTGCCTTCCTCATGCGCCACGGAGATCAGCATCCAGTCGCGGTATCCGGGAAAAAGTTTGATACCGAAGATCGGAGCGGCCTCGTTGTCAGCGTGCCCGATCTCGAACGGCGTTGAAGCGATGACGCATGCTGTCACCACGGCAGCGGACAACACGGCAAGATGTTTCATGGGATGTCCTTTCGCGGGCTGGGACAAGCTCAGATGCACGAAAAGCATGGGCAGACATGTTCAGGCGCGCAAGGCGTGCTCAGGCACCGGTCTTTAGATCCTTTCCGAATGTCTGACACGTTCTCGGAAATGCCCGCACGAAGGTACCCGTCCCCCCTTTCCACCGACCCTGCGGATTATCTGGACGACCGCTTTCGGCGCTAAGGCGCCATAAGACGGGCAGCCAGCGAGGGTCCGTTGTTGCCCCCTTTTTCGACATTCGAGACCAAGCCGTCGTACGGCGAGGCTGGGTGGCGAGCGGACGTTGCCAACGCCGCTACGGGAGGGCGAACAGTGCCCATCAAGCCCATCAAGGGCACTTCGGCCCGTTACCGCGACATGTCGAGACCTAAGTATCGACAATGCTCTCGTCCAATAGTGAGAGACCGATAATTTTGATCTATTGTCTGCGCGCTAGCCAGTCGCCGTCCCTGGAAAGGTGCGCCATGTCGAAGAACCGGCCCCGATCGTTCGTTCTGACACCCACAATGCTGGCCGCGCGTGTCCACGCGTTTGGGGGGCCGTGCGCCATCAAGGTTGAGGCTGTGCCAACGCCTGAACCCGGTCCGGGCGAGGTCCTTGTACGGGTCATAGCGGCTGGTGTCGGTCCGTGGGACGCGCTCATACGGGCCGGTCACAGCGGCGTTCCGCAGTCGCTGCCTCTGACGCTGGGCGCAGACATCTGCGGCGAAATTTTTGCAGTGGGGGAAGGAGTCGATGGTTTCGAAGTAACTGACGCGGTCTATGGTGTGACCAATCCCAGCTTCGTCGGCGGATATGCGCAATACGCCCTGGCCAGATCCTCGATGATCGCAGCTAAGCCGCCTTCGCTCAATGATGACGAGGCTGCTTCGGCGCCGGTGGTCGGCGTCACCGCAATGCAGATGCCCTGGCGACACGCAAAGCTCCAGCGAGGCGAAGCGGTCCTGATCCATGGCGCCACCGGCAGCGTCGGCGATTACGCCGTTCATATGGCTAAGGCGAAGGGCGTTCGCGTCCTGGCGACGGCGCGTCCGCAAGACCAGGCGCGCCTGCGAACTCTTCCACTCGTCGGCACGATCGACCTGAACGCCGCGAGCGCGCACGCCGAAACCTTTGACGCCGCACTCGATCTGGTCGGCGGACCGTCCCAGAGCCAGTTGTTCGACTTCGTCAAACCCGGCGGCGTCATTGTGTCTTCCGTCTCGCCGCCGGACAACAATTTGTCGGGCGCCAAGGGCGTGCGAACCGACTTCCTTATCGTCGACGTCGACACCCAGAGCCTGGAAGAGCTGACGGAGCTGTTCCAGGCCGGGTTAGTTCGGCCGTCTGTCGGCAAGGTGTTGCCGCTGTCGGCGGCCAGGGAGGCCCATGAGCTGATGGCCCAGGCTTCGGGCCCTCCCGGCAAGATCGTCCTGCAGGTGGCGGACAGCCAAAACGGCTGAAACGACAAGCGGACGTTCCGAACTTCCGCAACGGGTCGACTTGAGCCGTCCAATGGTCGTCCGACGAGCGGCCGAATCGGCGCATCTCGCCCATTGCCATGCGTCCTGGCGAAGGTCTCCTTCTGATCACTTAGCAGGTGCTCAGGCCTGGCGGCGGGAACGGGTCTTCGTGCCCCGAAGGAGACGTCCGCGATTTTGGTGGGTGGCGGCGATTGGGCGGGGCACGCGCTATCAACGCTTCTCGTACGGGTGGAAGATGTAGTCCTTCGCCTTCACGGCCACATGGCACGCGTTTCCGCAATCTGAGGGGCTGGGATCAGCCGTGAACTTGTCGGATGCACCTTCGTAGTTGAACAGCGCGTATCCCCATCCTCCGGTGTTCGGAAACCTTTTACTGTCCTTTTCGATCACGAAAGCCTGCGTGAAGACGTCTGGCACATCCACGGCGAAGGTAGCCTCCATGCTCTTCTTCGGCTTCCACTGAAGCTTCACGATCTTGGAGCCATCCGGGAATGGTTTGCCGTTGCCTGGAATGCCGGCCTTATAGGCGTTGATCATGGTCGGATTGGCGACGATCACCTTGAGCACTTCATCGGTCCGGGCGGAAGAGACCACCGCCCAGTCCTCGTATCCTTTGAAGTCGGAGAACGCGACTCCGCTCGGCGATTTCAGCGAGTACTTATCCTGCGCGTAAACGGTGGTGCCGACCAAGACCGCGAGCACTGCCGAGGCTATCGCGATCGTCAGCTTGCTTTTGCGCTTCATCGATGACCCTCTCCTGACGGGCCAAAGCAGCCCTTTTGGCGACCAGTGCGCCGAATCCGCGCGATTCTGCCGGCGGTGACCGCCGTACTCAAGGCGGCACACTTGCTGCTAATTGGTCCGTTTGCCCAGCATATCCAGCAGAACTTTGGCCGTCGGCCCTGAAGAGGCCGGATTCTGGCCGGTGATCAATCGGCCGTCGACGACTGTGTGAACACCCCAGTTCTTTACCTTGGAAAAAATTGCACCACGGCTCATCAGGTCGTCCTCGACGAGGAACGGCACCACCTTCGTCAGCCCCACCTCTTCTTCTTCGCCATTGGTGAAGCCGGTCACGGTCTTGCCCTCTACGAACGGCTTGCCAGCTGGGGTTTTGACATGGCGGAGCGCCCCTGAAGAGTGACAAACCGCCGCGAAAAACTTGCCGGCGGCAACGAAAGATTCCAACAGCGTTATCGAGTTCTTGTCGTCGACGATGTCCCACATCGGCCCGTGACCGCCGGGATAGAAGACCGAGTCGTAATCTTCCTGCCTCGCGCTATCGAGGCGAATAGTCGAGGCGAGCTGTGCATTTGCCGCTGCGTCGGCTTCGAACCGGCGGGTGATGTCGGTCTGGAAGGCGGGCTCGTTACTCTCCGGCTCGAGCGGCGGCGCACCGCCTTTCGGCGACGCGAGCACGATCTCGACACCAGCGTCCTTGAACACGAAGTACGGCGCCGCCAGTTCCTCAAGCCAGAAGCCTGTCTTTCGGCCGGTGTTGCCGAGCTCATCGTGAGAGGTGAGAACCATCAGGATCTTCATGACGAGGTCCTTTCGCTTGGGTGGATATTCGCAGTTGTGGCAGACACCAGTGCGGCACGACCATCGCCCGGGCACCTCGCATGCCTCGGCAAGTTGGAGCAGGCTTTAGCACGGCGGACCCCATCGGACATTGAGGCCGTCCGCTCGGGCTATAAGAATGCTTTTGCGTGCCGAGCGTTAACCGTATTTGAGGTCTGTGCTCTGTCCGACCTCGATGAGATAACCGTCAGGATCGCGGATGTAGCAGCGAATCTCGCCGTACTTGGGAATCGGCTTCGTGATGAACTCCGCCCCCCAACTCTTCCATAGTTCATAGCACGCTTGAATGTCCGCAACGCGGAAATTCAAAAAACTGTTGATGTGATTCGGGTCGGGGACGCTGAGCTCTACCGTCGGCTTATCCGGGGTCGGCCCGCCCCCGACGTTCAGAATCATCCAGATATTCGCAAGCTGAAGGTACCCAGGCGCGTTGCCGTCACCCAGGCTCAGAATGCGAGCGCCGAAGACCTTTTCGTAGTAGCGAGCCGATCGCTCGATGTCGGCGACGGTGAGAAACTGCGCGATGCTGATCCCCTCTCGCGGGGGCATTTCATAGCTCTTCTGTTCGACTCGTACGCTCATTTGACGACTCCCATTCCGGCAAGCCGATGATGTGAGTTATACTCCGCAAATCCAAACATCAGCCACGACTGATTGGCGGAGAGGGAGGGGTTGTTCCCCGATCTCAAAAGCCCAGGTTCCTCAAGCGTTCTGTCTGCTTGGGGTCGAGCAACGCGCCGAAGTGTGGGGCCGGCCGGCCTCGCTCGCGTTGCCAAGGACGGTGCGCTACTCGTCGCCGACGATACCGGCGGCACGATCTGGCGCATCTCCCGTACCGGTGCAAAGTAGGGAACACCTGCCGCGATGGCGCTTGCGTCCTTCGGGACGCGCTCGTCAGACGCTTCGCATCAGGCCGACGAAATTCTGGTGGCATTAGGAAACGTCGTCAAAGAAGAGGACTGCGTCCAAAGCCCGGTGTGAGAAGTGTCCCATAATTGGCGATAGCCGGCCGAATGACCGCCTAGGGGTCCGAAGTCCGATGCTCGTTCGCGCGGCGGGAATGGCTGTTGTCGGCGCTCAGCAGTCGCTCAGCCTTTGCAGGCGGAACGGCTCTTCCTGCCCGATTCCGTTCTCTAATGGGTCAAGGGGCGACGGCTCGGTGATGAGCGATATCGACGCTGTCGGGTGTCTGCGTTCTCTACGTGTTCATAGTGGCGGCACTTGATGGGGTCAGCTGGGTGCGGAGCGGCTCGGTTGAAGGTCGCAGTCGGCCAAGCAGGCTGCCCGGCAAAATACTCCATGTGCGCTTCTCCTCTTCCGATGACGGAGCCGATCCTATCGGCCTCCGGTGAGGAGCCACCGCCCATTACCCAATGTTGAAGAAGTCGGTTTTTGGCGATCGCGGCGGGCGGTTGTGGAGGGATGTGGGCGGGTTGATGAGGCGCTTGCCGCCTCATGTCGCAGGGATGAGCGCTGGCGCCGGGATCAGCTTGGCGAGTTTGCGGAGGTTCTGGGCAGTGGCGGCGAGGTGGAACTCGTCGCGGGCACCGTTTGGCCCGCGTAATCGGAGCCGGTCGAGCTTCAGGATGCGTTTGAGGTGGGCGAACAGCATCTCGACCTTTTTGCGCTGGCGGCGTGAGGTCTGGTAGGTCTCGGTCTTGGCGATGTTGCGAGCCATGTCGCGGGCGCCCTCGTGGATTGACCGCGGTACCCTTCGGGCCGGCTGGCCCGGGCAGCAGCGCCTCTTCAAAGGACAGGGCTCGCAATCGTATTTGCTCGCCCGGTACTTCAAAGTCGTGCCGTCATCGACCAGCCTGCCTGTCGTGACGAGCTTGGACATAGACGTTGGCCTGATGGTCGTAGGTGAAGTCGTCGCGCGAGAAGGTGTCGTCGGTGCGCTTGGAGTGGTCGAACACCGGGACGTGCGGTTCGATCCCGCAATCATCGACGAGCCAGTTCAGCATCTCGGCCGAGCCATAGGCGCTGTCGCCGATCAGCCGCTGAGGATAAAGATCGAAGCGCTCTATCGTTCGCTCGATCATGCGCTTTGCGGCCAGGATCTCGGCCTGACGGATCGCCGTCGTCGCTTCGACATCGACGATGATCGCGTTGTCGACATCGATTAGGTAATTGGTCGAATAGGCAAAAGAACGCCGGTCCTCGGTGCGCCGCGGTCCAGCGCGTGGCCGGATCGGCGGGAGCGATGAACTTCGGCCTCACCTCGCTTGCCGCGCCGAATGCCGCATCGTCGAGGACGGCCAGATATTCCTCGACCGCGCGGCCGGCCGCATCCGGCGGCAGCCCCACAGCGCCTTCGACGCGATTGCGATCACCGGCGTCTGCATGGATCAAACTGGCATCGACGGCAAAGCCCTCGCCGCCGACCAGACCCTCGTCGAGGCAGCGTTGCAGCACGGTCTCGAACAGCCGGCGCAGCAGGTCGCTGTCGCGGAAGCGGCCGTGCCGGTTCTTCGAGAAGGTCGAATGATCGGGCACCTCGCCGTCGAGGCAGAGCCGACAGAACCAGCGATAGGCGAGGTTCAGATGGACCTCCTCGCACAGCCGCCGCTCCGAGCGGATGCCGAAGCAGTAGCCCACGATCAGCATCCGGATCAGCAGCTCCGGATCGATCGAAGGCCTCCCGGTCTCGCTGTAGAATGGCGCCTTCGGGCGGCTGTCGGCCGCTGTCCCGGCGGCGCGATATGGCATCCGGTACTCCAATCAGCGGACGGGCTGACATCACCGGCGAGAGCGACGAAAAAGCAACGCGGCACGAGTCTGCTTGACATAGGCGTATATGCGCCCAACTATATGAGTGCATATACGCCTATGGGGATGACGATGCTCACCGGTACATTGCCGAGCTCCGAAGAGTGCAACTGTCTGGCGGTGCGTCAGGCGGCCCGGCACGTCACCGAGTTCTACGATCAGACCATGGCTCCCACCGGGTTGCGCACGACGCAATTCTCCCTCCTGGCGAAGCTTCAGCGGCTGGGCCCTCTCACCATCAACGCCCTCGCGGCGGAGATGGTCATGGATCGCACGACCCTCGGGCGCACCATCCAGCCGCTGGTACGCCAAGGTCTTGTTGCTATCGTCAGGGGACCTGTCGATCGCCGCCGCAAGGAACTTCAACTGACCGATGCGGGGGGCGATCGACTGAGCGACGCGGTCAAGCTGTGGATCCGAGCGCAGGATCGGTTCGCTGAGATTTTCGGTTCGGAACGCACTGCCGAGTTGCGCGCCTTGATGCAAGCCGTCTCGGCCAGCGAGCTGGTGGGAGGGCTGCCATGAGCGAGACCCTTTTCAAACCAACCGCTATTCCTCTTCCCAGTCCAATCACGGACGATCTGCGTCGATACGCAAAGAAGCTGGCGCCGGCCGCCCTGGCGTTGATCGTTGCCATCGGGACAGCGACCTACGGGCACCATTGGTGGAATGTAGGGCGCTTTATCGAGACCACCGACGACGCCTATGCTGGCGGCAATGTCACCGCGGTGTCGCCGCACGTCGCGGGTTTTGTCGCGCAGATCCTGGTCAGCGATAATCAGCATGTCGAAGCCGGCCAACTGTTGGTTCGGCTCGACGATCGCGACTTCGTCGCGGCGCTCGATCATGCGAAGGCAGTAGCCGCCGAGCGGCAGGCAGCGCTCGCCGGGCTGCAGGCGAAACTCGCGTTGCAACAGTCCACCATCCGCCAAGCCGAGGCGGATTTGGCCGCCAAGACTGCCGCTGCCGGTTTCGCCAAGCAGGACGCGGTCCGCTACCGCACCCTGGCCACGAGCCCCGCTGGCTCACAGCAGAATGCCCAGCGGGCGCAGGCCAACGGTGATGAGGCCCAGGCTGCGACCGAAGCCGCCGCTGCGGCGCTGGCCGCCGCCCACCAGCAGCTTGCCGTGCTTGATGCCCAGATCGCCGAAGCTCGCGCTGGGGTCGCTCAGGCCGAGGCCGACCTCAAAACCGCTCTTCTAAATGTGAGCTACACCGAGATCCGCTCACCGATCGACGGTTATATCGGCAACCGCGCCGCTCAGGTGGGCGCCTACGTTGCTAGCGGGGCTTACCTCGTCAGCGTGATCCCGGCGCGGGGTCTCTGGGTCGACGCGAACTTCAAGGAAGACCAGCTCGCGCACATGGTGCCGGGGCAGCCAGCCACGATTGTCGCAGATGCGCTATCGGGCGAAACCTACTACGGCCATGTCGAGAGCCTATCGCCGGGCACCGGTGCGGTGTTCAGCGTGATCCCGCCGGAAAACGCCACCGGCAACTTCACCAAGATCGTTCAGCGCGTGCCGGTGCGCATTGCGCTCGATGACGGTGACGCGCGGCTTGGAAAGTTGCGTCCAGGTCTGTCGACGACCGTCAGCGTCGATACGCGGGCCGCCGGACAAGCCAAGGAGTGACGGCGATGCCGGCCTCCACCGTTTCATTCCTCAAAAGCATCGTGCCGTTCGTCGTGATGTGCTTCGGCGGTTTCATGGCGCTCCTCGACATCCAGATCGTCGCATCGTCCTTGCAGGATATCGGTGGCGGGCTGTCGGCCGCACAGGATGACATCAGCTGGGTGCAAACCGCCTATCTGATCGCCGAGATCGTCGTGATCCCGCTCTCTGGCTGGCTGACCCGTGTGTTCTCGACCCGCTGGCTGTTCGCCGCCTCGGCCGCCGGCTTCACGCTAACCAGCCTTCTCTGCGGGCTCGCCTGGAACATCGAAAGCATGATCGTGTTTCGGGCGCTCCAGGGACTTCTCGGCGCTTCGATGATCCCGACAATGTTCACCTCATCGTTCTACTTCTTCCAGGGTCCGCGCCGGGTGTATTCTGCCGCCGTGGTCGGTACGATCGCTTCGGTCGCGCCGACCCTGGGTCCGGTGATCGGCGGGTGGATTACCGACACGCTCAACTGGCACTGGCTGTTCTACGTCAATCTGCTGCCCGGCATTGCGACCACTATCCTCGTGGTGCTGCTGGTCAAGATCGACAAGCCCGACCTCAAGCTGCTTAAGGACGCGGACTACCCCGGCATCGCCTTGATGGCGGTCGCCCTCGGCACGCTCGAATACGTGCTGGAAGAGGGATCGCGCTGGAATTGGTTCGACGATGCGACGATCCGCGCCTGTGCCTGGGTCGCCGCGATCGCAGGCATTCTGTTCGTCATTCGCAGTCTCACCTTCGCGCGCCCAGTCGTCGATCTGCGGGCTTTGACTAATCGTAACTTTGCGGTCGGCTGTTTTCTGTCCTTTGTCACTGGTATCGGCATCTTCTCGACGATCTATCTGACCCCGCTCTTTCTCGGCTACGTGCGCGGGTTCAGCGCCTGGCAGACCGGCATCGCGATCTTCTCGACTGGTGTCGCCTCGCTCCTTGGAGTTCCCGTTTACATCCTTCTTGCTCGCAAATTCGACACGCGCTGGCTGATGATGCTGGGGCTGGCCTCGTTTGGTCTCGGAATGTGGAGTTTCAGCTTCATCACCCACGACTGGGGCAGCGGTGAGCTGCTGGTCCCGCAAATCCTGCGTGGGTTTCCCCAGGTGTTCGCGGTAGCGCCGGCGGTTACCTTGGGCCTCGGTAGTCTGCCGCCGGAACGCCTCAAATACGCCAGCGGCCTCTTCAACATGATGCGCAATCTCGGCGGCGCAGTCGGCATCGCGGTGTGCGGCGCAATCCTCAACGCCCGGACTAATTTCCACTTCGATGCGATCGCCTATCACCTGACGCCGGCAAATCTACCGATGGAGCGGCTGATCGCCGGTGTGTCCGCCCGTTACGGCGAGATACCAGGCAGCGCCGACGCGGGTCATGTCGCCGCCCTGAAGCAACTTTGGCTTCTCACCTATCGCGAGGCTTCGACCCTCGCCTTCGCCGATGCTTTCCGGGCGATCATGGTCGCCTTCATCGTCGCGACCCTGCTCGTTCCGTTATTGCGCAAGGTGGTGCCGCCGAAGGCCCCTCTAGCCGATGCGCATTGATACCCCTTCTGCAGGAGCCCCCGATGACAACTCACGAACGAAACGCTCTCCCGACTGCGATCGTCTGTGCGGAGCAAGTCGCCCCAGATTGGGTGTGGTCGTACCGAACGTATCAGCGGGACGCCGCCGGGATCATCACGGGCGGTCCTCGGACCCGGCATCGGTGGAGGCGGTAATCAATGCAATCAAATTCACCGAGGCGCGCCTTTCCTGAACTCATGAGGAGCAGATCATGACGACCATTCCCTATCGTACTGCACTGATCGTCGGGGCCGGATCTGGCATAAGCGGGTCGGTTGCCCGCGGCTTGGCCGCTGAGGGTCTCAAGATCGGCTTGGGGGCCCGCAATATCGACAAACTGGCGTCACTTGCCGACGAAACCGGCGCTGAACGGTTCACGGTCGACGCTTCCGATCCGACGGCCGTCACGCACCTGTTTGAAGAGGTGGATGCCCGGCTTGGGGTGCCCGATGTCGTGCTCTACAACGCCAGCGCTCGTGCGCACGGCCCGATCGCGGAGCTTGACCCGGAAGCGGTCCGAAAAGCAGTCGAAATATCGGCTTTCGGGGGCTTTCTGGTCGTCCAGCAGGCCGTCCGGCGCATGCTTCTGAAAGGGCACGGCGCCATTTTGCTGACCGGCGCGAGTGCGAGCATCAAGGGGTTCCCGCATTCCGCCGCCTTTGCGATGGGCAAGTTCGCCCTGCGTGGCTTGGCGCAGAGCGTAGCGCGCGAACTCGGGCCCAAAGGCATCCACGTCGCTTATTTCGTGATCGACGGCGGGGTGCGTAGCGCCCGGCGGCCGGACCCGAACGAGCGGCCGGATAGTACGCTCGATCCCGATGCGATTGCTCAGACCTATCTCGAGGTCTTGCGCCAGCCGCGCAGCGCCTGGTCGCTCGAGGTCGAGATGAGGCCGTGGGTCGAGACCTTCTAAGCTGTGGCGAGGAGAGCCGTCGTGGAACCGAGAAACATGTCGGTAGCGGTGATCGGTGCGGGCGATTATATCGGCGCTGCTATCGCCAAGAAATTCGCCGCCGAGGGGTTTCTCGTCTTCGCCGGACGACGGCACGGCGAGAAGCTGAAGCCGCTGGTCGCCGAAATCGAGGCGGCAGGCGGGCGGATCGTCGGCCGCTCGCTCGACGCGCGCAACGAGGATGACCTGGCGGCTTTCATGCACGAAGCGCACGCGGCGGCGCTGTTAGAGGTCTGCGTCTTCAACATTGGGGCGAACGTCAATTTCCCCCTGCTCGAGACCACCGAGCGGGTGTTCCGCAAAGTCTGGGAGCTGGCGTGCTACTCGGGCTTCCTCGCCGGTCGCGAGGCGGCGCGGCTGATGCTGCCGCGCGGCCGCGGCAACATCTTCTTCACCGGTGCCACAGCAAGTCTACGTGGTGGGATAGGCTACGCCGCGTTCGCCAGCGCCAAGTTTGGCCTGCGCGCGGTCGCCGAGAGCGCGGCGCGCGAACTCGGTCCCAAGGGCATTCATGTCGCCCACCTGATCATCGACGCCGGCGTCGATACCAAATGGGTCCGCGAGCGCATCAAGGCACGGGAAGGCGAGGCGGCGCTTGCAAATCTCGACCCCGGCCGGTTAATGCGCCCGGCGGCCGTCGCCGATGCCTACTGGCAGATCTATCAGGAGCCGAGCGACGCCTGGTCGTTTGAGCGCGAGATCCGACCCTTCGGGGAAAAATGGTGAGGTCATGACCCAAGTCGAATTCCACTTCGATTTCGGCAGTCCCAACGCCTATCTGGCACACTTGGTAATCCCGGAGATCGAGCAGCGGAGCGGAGTGAAATTTGATTATGTACCGGTGTTGCTGGGCGGTGTCTTCAAGCTGACGGGTAACCGCTCGCCGGCTGAGGCGTTCGCCGGCATCAAGAACAAGCCGGAATACGAGCGCCTCGAAACCGAACGGTTTCTGAAGCGCCATGGGATCACAAATTACCAGCGGAACCCGTTCTTCCCGGTCAACACCTTGACTCTCATGCGCGGCGCCTTTGCGGCACAGCGTCTCGGCGTATTCGAGCGTTATGTCGACGAGATGTATCGAAACATGTGGTCCGAGCCAAAGAAGCTCGACGATCGGGAGGTGTGGCGAGCCGCCCTCATCGAGACGGGATTTGATGCTCTGCGCTTCGAGGAGCTGGTACAGGATCCTGAGGTCAAGGAGCAGCTCCTCGCCAATACCCAGCGCTCAGTGGAGCGCGGCGCCTTCGGATCGCCGACCTTTTTCGTCGACGACGAAATCTTCTTCGGCAAGGACCGGCTGCGCGACGTCGAAGACTTCATTTATCAGCAGCATTAGCAGGCTCGGCTCGTCCTCTGCGCCCGAAAATTTAGAAGACGGGCAGGCCACACACGTTCCGTTTCACCGCCATGGGTCGGTCGACCTCAGGGGTTCGATAGCTGCACCTCGAATGGCCGGAATCGGCGCTAAGGCGTCATCGGGCGGCCGGCAGCGAGCGGCCGCTGTTTGACCCTGAACGGCCATCCGTGGTTGCGGTCTTAGCCGGCCGTTGTTGCCCCTATCCGGCCATTGGATGGGGCTGTTTTCGGCTTTCAAAAAGAAGTTTGTACTATTGGCCTGGCCCAATCTGGTGATGATCTCCGCCGATGGCGCCGGGCGGCTTGACGCCCGGATTGGGGATCAACGACAACAGGAAGATGAGCAGCAAGCCGAATGCGCCACCAATCCTGAAGGGCAAGGAGTATGCGGCCGCATCGGTTTTCGAACCGGCCAATCTGCTGCGCGAGGCACGGCGTCAAAAGTCAATCTCCGAGGCAGCCGTGCCCGAAATCTGCGTGCTCGACCCCGACGGTGATATCTTGCGCGTGCTGCGCCGCGAAGGCCGCGCATCGCCGTGCGCAGCCTGGGCATGTTACCACACTGACCTTTACGAGTTCGATTATGAGGAGGTGCGCTACGGCATCATCGCCTGCGCCGTCGGCGCTCCCTTCGCGGTGCTGCTGGCCGAGCAGCTCTTTGTCTCGGGTTGCCGCTTTCTCATTAGCATCACCTCGGCGGGGCAGATTGTCGCGCGTAGCCCGCCCCCTTACTTCGTCGTGATCGACCGCGCGCTGCGCGACGAAGGGACGAGCTACCACTACTTGCCGCCCGCCGACTTCGCGTCGGCCGATCCCGCGTTGATCGGCGCTGCGATGACGGCGCTGAAGCAGCGTCAGTTGCACGCCTACCGAGGCGCGGCTTGGACGACCGATGCGCCGTTTCGCGAGACTGTCCGGGCGATCGAGCGTTGTCGGGCGCGCGGCATTCTGGCGGTGGAGATGGAGGCGGCCGCGCTTTACGCCTTTGCGCAGGCACGGCGGAAGCCGGTGCTTTGCCTGGCGCATGTCACCAACCAGATGGCCGTCAACACCGGCGATTTCGAGAAAGGCGAGGCCGACGGCGCCGCCGCCTCCCTGGAGGTTATCGCCGCCGTGGGACAAGCGTGGCGGACAGCGGCAAACCGCTCGACGTGAGCGGCGACCGGCACGGCCGCTGCGCCATCGCGATCATGGCGAAGGCGCCGCGGGTCGGCGAAGCCAAAACCCGTCTCGTCCCTCCTCTGTCGGCTGCAGATGCCGCGGCGCTGAGCGCGTGCTTTATCCGCGATGCCGCCGCCAATATTGAGAGCGCCGCGCAGCAGGCCGCCATCGACGGCTATATCGCCTTTGCCCCGGCCGGAGCCGAGGCGGAATTTACCCCGTTGCTCGCTCGGGGCACGCGCCTGTTGCCGTCGCGTCGGCCTGGTCTCGCAGCGAGCCTTTACGACGCCGCCGCGGATTTGTTGGGCGCGGGCTACGGCGCGGTCTGCCTGGTCAATTCGGATAGCCCGACGCTGCCCACCGCGATCCTGGTGGCGGCCGCGGAAGCGCTCATCTCCGCCGGCGATCGGCTCGTCCTTGGTCCCGCCGAGGATGGCGGCTATTACCTGATCGGCCTGAAGCGCGCCCATCGCCGCCTGTTCGAGGATATCGCCTGGAGCACGCCGCAAGTCTTCGGCCAGACCGAGGAACGTGCGTGCGAACTCGACGTCGCCGTAACCCGGTTGCCGATGTGGTATGACGTCGACGACAGGAGCACGCTGCAGCGTCTGCGCTCGGAATTGCGGAGGACCAACGGCGGCCCGGTAATCTATTCGGCGAATCACACGTCGGCCTTGCTGCGACGCCTCTTTCCCATCGACACGTGAACCGTCTTCGCACCGCTGGTCTTGTCGCAGGCGGCGCCCTGCTCATCGCGCTGACTTTCGTCGGCGTGCTGTTTCAATCGGAAGATCGTCTCGACCGCTTTCTCATTGTCGCCGCGCTGCAAAGCGGAGCCTATGCCATCGCCGTGTGGCTGGTGTGGAAAAGCGAGCTTTCTCGGGGCATGCTGGCGGGGATCGTCGCGTTGGCGATCGTGATGCGCGTACCCGTCCTCCTCGCGCCGCCTTACCTGTCGACCGATGTCTACCGCTACGTCTGGGATGGGCGCGTCGAGGCCGCCGGGTTCAACCCCTATCGCTACGCGCCGGCGGGTCCGGAGCTTGCGGCGTTGCGCGACCAGGTGATCTATCCACAAGTCGCGAGCAAAAATGCGCCGACGATCTATCCGCCGACGGCTGAGGTGGTTTTCTTCGCCGTCACCCGGGTGAGCGAGTCCGTCACGGCGATGAAGATCGCCATGGCGAGCTTCGACCTAATCACCTTGATACTCCTCGCCCGCCTGCTTGCGCTGGAGGGCCTGCCGATGGCGCGTGTGCTTGTCTACGCGTGGCATCCGCTACCGATCTGGGAATTCGCCGGTAGTGGCCATGTCGACGCCGTGCTGATCGCCTGCACGCTCGCTGCCCTATGGGCTGTCCGGCAGCGGCGTGCCGGGCTCGCGGGCATTTTCCTCGCTGCGGCGACTCTGACGAAGTTCTATCCGGCGGTCCTGGCGCCTGCTTTGTATCGGCGATGGGACTGGAAAATGCCGGCGTTATTCGTGCTGACCGTCGCTGTCGCCTATCTGCCGTTCCTGTCGGCCGGATCGCACATACTCGGGTTCCTCCCCGGATATGCCGGCCAGGAAGGCTTCGACGCGGTCGGGGCCGGCTTTTACCTGTTGGGGCTGCTGCGTCGCATGCCCGCGCTGGAGGGGTTGAGCACCCGCGCCTACGAGATCGGCGCCATCGCCACGCTGGCAGCCTTGAGCGCCAGTTTCGTCCTCCCGCGCGATCCGGATCGCCCGCCCTATGCTATGGCGGCGATGGCGGCGGCGGTGTTCATGCTTCTCGTTTCGCCGCACTACCCCTGGTACTTTTCCTGGCTGATCGTTTTTGTCTGCTTTGCCCGATCATTCGCGCTGCTGTGGCTCACGAATGCATGTGCGCTGCTGTACCTGATCACAGATTATGTTTTCCTGCCGAGCGGCCAGACGCTGGCCATCCAGTCGATGATCTACGGTCCATTCGCGGCGTGGGCGCTCGTTGATCTCTGGTACTATCGCCGTCAGGTCAAGCCGAGGAGCTAGGTCATGTCGGTTGGCGTCAGCGAGCGGATCCCGCGCGACCCGAACCGGTATTTCGATCATGTAGCGGCCGAGCGCGGCGCGCTCGCCGAGAGCGAGCCGGTTTGCCTCTATCTCGAGACGACGAACCGCTGCAACCTGTTGTGCACCACCTGTCCGCGCACGTTCGAGGCGTTGGAGCCGCCGGCGGACATGTCCTGGGACTTGTTCACCCGGATCGTCGATCAATTTCCGCAGATCGCCCGCGTCGTTCTGCACGGCGTCGGCGAGCCGATGATGGTGCGCGCGCTGCCGCGCATGATCCGCTATCTGAAAGATCGCGGCACCTATGTGCTGTTCAACACCAACGGCACGCTGCTGACCCCACGCAAGGGGCAGGAGCTAATCGACAGCGGCCTCGACGAGCTGCGCGTCTCGCTCGACGCCGCCGAGCCGCGCGCTTTCAAGCTCGTGCGCGGACGCGACATGTTCGCCCGCATCGTACGCAACCTCCGGGCGTTTCGCGCGATGCAGCACGATCTCGCGCTCGAGCGGCCGCGCGTGTCGCTGTGGCTGACCGGCTTGCAGGAGACGGTCGCTCAGCTGAACGATTTCGTTCGCCTTGCGCACGATATCGACGTCGCCGAGGTTTATCTGCAACGCCTCGTCTATTTCCCGGAGGGCCAGGGGTTGGCGCGCCCGGAATCGGCGCTGTTCGCCGGCGGGGACGACGAGGAAGGCCGGCTGGTGCGTGAGGCCGAGAAGTTGGCGGACGAGCTCGGGATCACATTCAACGCCTCGGGCGCGACTGATCCCAGCGCCAGCCTTTCACCCCAGGACGAGGTGCGGCCATGGTCGCTGTGCCGGCGCCCATGGACGCTGATGTATTTCACCGCGCTTGGGCGGGCGATACCGTGCTGCATCGCGCCGTTTTCGCTGCGCGGCTACGACAGCTTCACGCTGGGCAACGCGACGCAGCAGAACCTGCGCGAGATCTGGAACGGCCCGCGGTATCAGCAATTTCGCGATGCCCTGTTGAGCAACGACCCGCCGCGCGCCTGCGCCGGCTGCGGCTTGCGCTGGAGTCTTTAGGCAGTGACGCGACTACGCGTCGCGCTCGTCATCCCGACGCTCGACGAAGAGGAAGCGATCGGCGACGTGATCGCTGCCGTGCCGCGCGACGCCGTCGACCGGGTCATCGTTGTCGACAGCGCAAGCGGCGACCGCACCGTGGAGCGCGCCGAGGCGGCCGGTGCGCAAGTCATCAATCTGGCGCAGCGCGGCTACGGCAGGGCATGCCGTGCCGGCGCGGAGGCCGCAGCCGATTGCGACATTGTCGTGTTTCTCGATGGTGACGGCAGCGATTGTCCTGAGCTGATCCCGACCCTCGTCACACCGATTATCGAACGGCGGTATGATTTTGTGATCGGCTCCCGCGCTCGTGGCACGCGAGAAACCGCGAGCATGACGCCGCACCAGCTGATCGCCGGCCGTGTCCTTGGCAATGCGATGCGGCTGCTCTACGGCGTCGGCTACACCGACATGGGCCCCTTCAGGGCAATCCGGCGCGAAACCCTGATGCGCCTGCGGATGCGCGAAGAAACTTATGGCTGGAACCTTGAGATGCAGATGCGTGCGGCGCGCGCGGGCTTGCGCATTCTCGAGATCCCCGTTGCGCATCGCCGCCGCGCCGGCGGACGCTCGAAAGTCTCGGGAAATCTGCGCGGCACACTGAGCGCAAGCTGGCGTATCCTCGCGGTATTTCTGCGCATCGCCGCCGAACGCGGCGATCGACGATGCAGCGGCCTCCCTTCGGCAGAAAGGCCCCTTCAATGACCGAAAACCCGATTTCCAATCTTGTCGAGTTCCTGACCACCCGGAGTTGGCCGACGCCGGTGTTTTGGCTGCTGGCAATTGCCAGCATCGCGATTGCCGTTCTGGCCTGGCGGCGCTTTCCTGACCAGCGGGATTTTTCGCACCTCGCGCAATGGGCGTTTCGCTTTGTGATGGGCGGCTTCTGGTGGCAGCAAACCCTGTGGAAATTGCCGCCGCTCTTTGCCCAGGACCCCTCGGCCCCGCTCACCACCGGGCTGGCTTACTGGATGAGCCAAATAGGCAAGTACTCGGCGATCCCGCTACAAGGCGAGGTGTTCAGCAATATCGTCCTGCCGCACTTTTACGCCTTCGCGCCTATCGTCTATGCCGCCGAAGTGCTGGTCAGCGTGTCGCTGATGCTCGGCGTTTTCACCCGCTTTTTCGCGGCGTTCGGCGCGCTGCAAATCCTCAATCTATGGCTTGGCCTTTACAATGCGCCCGGTGAATGGCCATGGACTTATTTCTTCCTGCTCGTGCTGCAGCTAATGTTCGCCGTCCACTGTTACGGTCGGAGCCTCGGGATCGACGCATTCTTGTCGGCTTCTGAGAGCGGTCGCACAAATACCGGATTGTTCCGCCGCCTGGTTGCCGCCGCGTCCTGATGCGACAGCTTCGACCCACCAACGCCCTGAGGAGAAACTGCCATGACAAAATTGGGCCGTTCAGCGACGATGTTTGGCCTGTTTTGCGCGATTTCGGCCTTCGGATTGCCAGCCCGCGCTCAGACATCGGTGCCCATCGGGGAGCAGATCGCCAAGGTTTACGGGCTTGACGGGTGGGGCCAGATCGAGGCGATCCGGTACACGTTTAACGCCCAACTCCCCGGCTTCAATCTCTCGCGCTCGTGGGTTTGGCAAATCAAGACCGGCGACATTTCATACGAAGGCACAGCCAAGGACGGTTCGCCGGTGAAAGTAAGCTATAACCTGTCCCACCTCGCCGACGCAGCCGCCAATGTGCGTGACGTCATCGACCCGGCCTTCGTTAACGACAAATACAACCTGCTTTTCCCGCTGCAGTCTTATTGGGACGGTGTGGAAGCGAAGGACACCGGCGAGCAGAAGCTGCCGCTCGGGCAGGGCTCGGCGAAAGATGTGGTGGTCGACTACTCCCCCGGAGACCGTTGGGACCTCTTTGTCGGGGCGGGCAATCGTATTAAGGAATTCGCCTTTCACCGCGGCGGCCCGCAGAAGCCCAGCATCGTGATCATGACTTGGGAAGGCTACAAGAAAGCCGGTCCGCTATTGCTTGCGACCGACCGACGCGGAACGGCAGACGACAAGCCGGCACACGTTTACTTCACGAACATGGCCGTTAAGCTCGCCGGCAGCGACGCATGGGTAGACGCGCAATAGCGAGCCGTTAGTATCAAGGTAACGCAGCTGGTAGCCGACAACGAAGTTCCGCTTTCGGCGCTATGCAGCCGGCGACGCACTTCGCTTCAAACGACCGGTTTGCGAGGCCTAAACGGCCGTTGGTTCTTGCCGTCTTCGCCGCCCGGTTGTGCCCGATATGCGACATTCGAGATCGCACCGTCGAGCCGCAGGATTGGGTACAAAAGTTGCCGTTAGCCACCGGAATTTCGTAGCTCCCGGTCCCATATGTCTGGAAAGCTCCCGAGGAGTTGGGGAGCAAGGTCCGATTGGCCCTAGTTACCCATGGGGTGGCCATACCGCAGTCAGTGCGTCCGCTGATCGAAGCTCGACGCGATCAGATGTTCCCAGTGTTGGATCCCGCTGAGATCGAGCAATTAGCGAGGTTCGGTGAGCGGAAGGCCTATGCGGCGGGCGAACGGATCGTCGCGACCGGTGAACTTGGGCCAGGCGCCTTCATCATCCTGAAGGGGCAGGTCAATGTAACCCAGCGCGGACTCGAGCACCCCGAGCCGATCGTGACCCACGGCCCAGGCTCATTCATGGGCGAGCTTGCGCAGTTATCGGACCGCCCATCCTTGGTCGATGCCGTAGCGGCCGAGGCGGTCGAGACGCTCGTCATTCCGCCGCGACGGCTACGCGAGCTTCTCGTGGAAGAAGCTGAATTGGGCGAGCGGATCATGCGCGCCCTGATCCTGCGCCGTGTTGCACTACTCGAAACGGGGGCCGGCGGGCCGGTGATCGTTGGCAGCGCCGATCACAGCGACGTCCTGCGGCTCGAAGGGTTTCTCACCCGCAACGGTCACCCGCATCAGCGGCTGGACCCAAAGACCGATCCCTGCGCCCGAACGCTGATCGAGCGATTTCATATCTCGTCGCGCGAATTGCCGATCGTCCTCTGTCCTAATGGCGACCTGTTGCGTAATCCAACCGACGACGAACTGGCGCGTTGCCTTGGCCTCGTCAAACCGATTGATCCGGACAAGATTTATGACGTTGTGATTGTTGGCGCCGGGCCGGCGGGCCTCGCTGCTTCGGTATATGGAGCCTCCGAGGGTCTATCGGTGCTGGTGCTGGATTGTCGGGGCTTCGGCGGGCAGGCCGGCGCGTCGGCGCGTATCGAAAACTATCTCGGCTTCCCGACCGGCATCACCGGCCAGGCCCTGATGGCGAGGGCCTACAATCAGGCGCGCAAATTCGGCGTCGACATGGCGATCCCTGATGAAGCCGGTGCCTTAGAGGCCCAAACAGCTTTGGATGGCGGGCGTTTCTTCCTCACACTTGCCAATAAGGAACGCATCCGCGCACGCGCCGTCGTTATCGCCACGGGTGCGCAGTATCGCCGCCTCGATGTCGATAATCTGGCACCTTTCGAAGGCTCGTCTGTTCATTATTGGGCATCGCCGTTGGAGGGACGGTTGTGCGCCGGACAGGAGGTGGCGCTGGTGGGGGCAGGCAATTCGGCGGGTCAAGCCGCGGTGTATTTGGCGAGCCGAGCGGCCAAGGTTTGGCTGATCGTTCGCGGCCCCAGTCTGGACGCGAGCATGGCGCGTTACCTGGTCGACCGCATTGCCGCGATCCCGAACGTTGAGGTCATGACCCAGACTGCGGTCACTGCTCTCGAGGGGCAGGACGGCATTCTGGAAGCAATACGCTGTCGCTCTTACCGATCCAGCGAAGAGGTGAGACGCGCGATCCGCCACCTTTTCCTCTTCATTGGCGCCGAGCCGCATACCAGGTGGTTGACAGGATCCGGCGTCACCCTGGATGACAAGGGCTTCGTGCGTACCGGTGCGGACATTAAAAGGCCCCTCGAGACCTGTTTGCCGGGCGTCTTTGCGATCGGTGACGTACGCTCGGGATCGGTCAAACGCGTTGCGGCCGCCGTTGGAGAGGGAGCACAGGTGGTGGCAGCGCTTCACGCCTTCCTCGCGGAAGTCGGAGACAAGCCTGCGCTCTCCATCAACTCTGAGAGCCTTTGATGTCCGATGAATGCACCCACCTCGGCGCCATCCGCGATGTCACGCCAAGCGCGCTCGGCTGCGAGGAGTGCCTAAAGATTGGCTCGCCCCGGCTGCATTTGCGCCTGTGTCGAACCTGCGGCCATGTCGGCTGTTGCGACGACTCGCCAAACCGTCACGCCACCAAGCACTTCCACCGAACCCGCCATCCGATCATCGAAGGCTATGACCCGCCAGAGGGCTGGGGATGGTGCTACGTCGACGAGATGATGCTCGATCTCAGCGATCGAGCAACGCCACATAACGGTCGTATCCCTCGCTACTATGAGTAGGGCGCGCTGTTGGCACGTCATCGGCTTTGATCGGCAGGGGGTGTCGAGCCTCACTGGCGTGAATGTTGATGGCGGTCCCCAGAGACCCTCCCCTTCAGCAGCGGTTGAGGTCAGCGTTCATGTCAAACAGCAACAAAGTGACAGTCGGCCAAGTCCGGAGGCAACGGCTTAGTCCGCGCGGAACGGTGCGGGCGGCGCCCGGCGTGCTAGCTGCCCTGTGCCTATTGGCATCCCTCGTGCTCTTGGCTAGTGCCGCATATACAGCGGTCGCGCAGACGACAGCGCCGCCGCCAACTGTTACCGTCAGCGTACCGCTGCAAAAAGAGATTACCGAATGGGATGAATTCACCGGGCAGTTCGCCGCGGTCGATTCTGTCGAGATCCGCGCGCGGGTCAGCGGCTATCTGACCGAGATCCACTTTGAGGACGGGCAAATCGTCCACAAAGGCGACCTATTGTTCGTCATCGATCCGCGGCCCTACGAGGCAACGCTTGCGTCGATGCAGGCACAGTTGGCTCAGGCACAAGCCCAAGTCGACCTGGCAACGCGGCAATTAGGACGATCTTCCGATCTGCTCAAGCAAGGCTATGAACCGCAAAGCGCTACCGACCAGCGCATCTCCGATCTCAAAGTGGCGACGGCAGCCGTCGAAGCCGCCAAGGCCGGGATCCGCTCAGCTGAGCTCAATGTGGAATTCACCCACATCACGGCGCCGGTAACCGGACGGATCAGTAGTCACCGTGTCAGCATCGGTAACTTGATAACCGGCAATGACACCAGCACGGCGACGCTCCTGACCACGATCGTTTCCCTCGATCCGATCTATTTCAACTTCGACATCAGCGAGGCGGACTATCTCGCCTATCAGCGCGCGATCGCCAAGGGCAAGCTGGAATTGGAGCGCGACAACCCTGTCGCCGTCTCCTTGCATCTCACAGACGAAAAAGGCTGGCCGCATGAGGGTCACTTGGATTTCGTCGATAATCAAGTCGACCGCAATTCGGGCACGATCCGCGCCAGGGCCGTCTTTGCCAACCCTGATTTCTTATTCACTGCGGGGCAGTTCGGGCGGATCCGCATCCCGGGTTCAGAGCCCTACAAGGCTATTCTGATCCCGGACGCCGCGCTGGTCAGCGATCAGTCAAAAAAGATCGTTATGACAGTCTCGGACGACAACTCGATCGTGCCTAAGGTCGTTCGTCCAGGGCCAACCCATGACGGACTTCGCATCGTCCGGGAGGGACTTCTGCCAACTGACCGCATCGTTATAGATGGATTGATGCGGGCCCGCCCCGGCGCCAAGGTCACGCCTCAACAGGGAACCATTACGCCCGAACCTGACGTCGATTAGGGCGGGCTGCACGATGAAGCTGTCGCATTTCTTCATCGACCGACCGATCTTCGCGATCGTCGTTTCGATCTTCATCACCCTGATCGGCGGCATCGCCTATTTCGCGCTGCCGGTCGCGCAGTATCCAGAGATAGCTCCACCAACCATCGTCATCAGCACGAGTTATCCGGGCGCCTCGGCACAAGTCGTCAGCGACACCGTATCGACGCCGCTCAAAGAGGAGATCAACGGCGTCGAGAACATGATCTACTTGTCTTCGCAGGCGACGAGCGACGGCAATCTCACGCTCACCGTAACGTTCTCGCTTGGCACCAATCTCGATATCGCCCAGGTGCTCGTGCAGAACCGCGTAGCGGTCGCGCAGCCGAAATTGCCTACCGAAGTGCAACAGCTCGGCATCACCGTGCGCAAGAATTCGCCGGATCTGATGATGGTGATCCATCTGAGTTCGCCGGACGGATCACGCGACCAACTCTATCTCTCCAACTACGCCACCCTCCAGGTCAAGGACGTGTTGGCGCGCATCGACGGTGTCGGCGATGTCCAACTGAAGGGCGCGCGCGACTATTCGATGCGCATCTGGCTTGATCCTAACAAGGTCGCCGCGCGCAACCTTACCGCCGGCGAGGTTGTCGCGGCGCTGCAGGCCCAGAATGTCCAGGTTGCTTCCGGCGTGCTCAACGAGCCGCCGGTGCCGCGGTCGGGAGCCTTTCAGCTTAACGTCGAGACACTGGGGAGGCTCAGCGATCCGCGACAGTTCGCAAACATCATCGTCCGCACCGACTCGGACGGGCGCGTGACCCGGATTCGCGACATCGCCCGAGTTGAGCTCGGGGCTCAGGACTACAATTCTAACGCCTATCTTGATGATCGGCAGGCGGTACCGCTGCTGATCTTCCAACAGCCAGGCACCAACGCGCTTGCAACGGCGGCGCGTCTGCGGGCAACGATGCAGGATCTCGCTAAGTTGTTCCCGAGCGGGCTCAAATACGACATCGTCTACAACACGACATCGTTCATCGCCCAGTCAGTGAACGAGGTCTACAAGACCATTTTTGAGGCCGTGGTCCTCGTTGTCATCGTTGTCATCGTCTTTCTACAGACGTGGCGCGCCTCACTGATCCCGATCGTCGCAATCCCGGTCTCACTGATCGGGACATTTGCCGTGCTAGCGGCGGCCGGGTTCTCGCTCAACAACCTGTCCCTCTTCGGCCTGGTTCTGGCCGTGGGCATCGTGGTCGACGATGCAATCGTTGTGGTCGAGAACGTCGAACGGAACATCCGCGCCGGCCAGTCGCCACGCGACGCGGCGCATGAGACGATGGACGAGGTGGGCGCTGCGCTGATCGCGATCGCTCTGGTGCTATCTGCAGTCTTCATCCCAGCGGCGTTCATCAGCGGCATATCGGGCCAGTTCTTTCGGCAGTTCGCCGTGACCATCGCCTCCGCCACGGTAATCTCGTGCGTCGTCTCGCTGACCTTGAGCCCGGCGTTGTGCGCGCTGCTATTCAGGCCGCACCGCGAGCAAGATGGCGGGGACTCGCGGCTGGCGCGGCCTGTGAGAGCATTCTTTCACGGCTTCAATTATGGCTTCGAGAGGCTGTCCGCCGGATATGGCGCGATGACCAGGGGGTTCGTGCGTCGCGGCATCATTTTCTTCGTACTCTACGCCGGCCTCATTGCTTTAACCGACTGGCAGTTCGAGCGTGCGCCGACCGGGTTTATTCCGGCGCAAGACCAAGGGTATCTGATCACGGTGCTCCAGCTCCCGCCCGGCGCGTCGCTGGAGCGCACAGATGCGGTGGTCCGCCGAGCCACTCAAATTGTTCTCGGGACCCCAGGAATTGTCCATGCCGTGCCGTTCGCCGGTTTCGACGGTGCCACCTTTACCAACGCGCCGAATGCGGGGGCGATCTTCGCAGTGCTGGCGCCATTTCCCGAGCGCGTCGCCAAAGGCCTCTCCGCCGACCAAGTGTTGGCCAGTCTGCGCACGCGTCTGGCTGCTGTTGAGGAAGCATTCATCATCGTCATCCCGCCGCCGCCGGTCCGGGGCATCGGCAATGCCGGTGGCTTTAAAATGATGGTGCAGGACAAGCGCGGGCGCGGGCTTGCTGCGCTGGACGCGGCAACGCAAGATCTCGTGGCTGCCGCGAACCGGACACCCGGCCTCGTCGGTGTGTTCTCGCTGTTTAATACCCGAACACCCAAGCTTTATGCCGATATCGATCGAATAAAGGCCGAAATGCTCGGTGTCTCCGCGGACAAGGTATTTGAGGCTCTCGAGGTCTATCTGGGCTCGGTGTTCGTCAACGATTTCAATTATCTCGGCCGAACCTATCAGGTGATGGCCCAGGCCGACGGACAATTTCGGCAGGACATCAGCGAAATAGCCAATTTCAAGACGCGCAACAGCAGCGGGCAAATGGTGCCGATCGGCGCCGTCACCAGTTTCCGCGATGTCACCGGCGCCTACCGAGTGCCGCGCTACAACCTTTATCCGGCTGCGGAGGTGCAAGGAAACACACTGCCGGGGTATTCGACCGGTTATGCCCTCGCCGCCATGGACAAACTCGCCGCCGACCGGCTGCCCGACGGCTTTGGCTACGAGTGGACCGAGCTCGCTTATCAGGAGAAGCTGGTTGGTAACACAGGGTTGTTGGTGTTCGCCGCATCGGTGGTTTTTGTATTTCTGGCGCTAGCGGCGCAGTACGAAAGTTGGACGCTGCCACTCGCTGTGATCTTGATCGTACCGATGTGCCTCCTGGCCGGCGTCAGCGGTCTGCTCGTGCGCGGATTGGATGTCAACATCCTGGCGCAGATCGGTTTCGTGGTGCTGATCGGCCTTGCTGCCAAAAACGCGATCCTCATCGTTGAATTCGCCCGCCAAGCCGAAGCCGAGGGTGCGAGCCGTTTCGACGCCGCGGTCCAGGCGGCGCGGACGCGACTTCGCCCAATCCTGATGACGTCATTCGCCTTCATCCTTGGCGTCGTGCCGCTCGCTGTTGCGACGGGCGCCGGGTCGGAGATGCGCCAGTCGCTGGGGACTGCGGTGTTTTTCGGAATGCTCGGGGTGACCGGGTTCGGCCTGATATTTACCCCAGTCTTCTACGTGGTGGTGCGCGGCTGGTCTCAAAAGCTGCGTGCTAACGTCGTTACCCCTAAGCGTGCGCAGGAAACCGACACCTAATCGTCGCCCGACCGCCAGGCTGATCCTTGGTTAAGAGGGACACCCCCGGAAATCCTCGCATCAGGAAGCTCTTGGTTGAGTTAAGCCCGGCCAAATCCACGTTTTACAACCGTCATACATCGGGGTGACACCACCTCCCAATTGGCCGCCTTGTGTCGAATACCATTCGTTCACCCCTCTTCGACCTACGGGTGACCGTCCGCACGCCGGCGCATCGCGCCAATACGAGTAGCACTGCCTCTACCCGTTGAAACCGGCGTTCATCGGTCCCGACCGTGCGCACCTCTCGCGCTCTCCGGCAAAATCAGATGGACCTCGATCGGATCGCCTTTTGGGCCGAGCGGAATTCACTCTCGATATTTTCTGCGTCTCCTCCGCTAGCCGCGCGGCGCGAGCGCGTCCCGTAGCTCGGCGATTTGGCGTTCAAGCTCTGCGACGCGTTCGTCTAAATCGGGCATCCGCTACCGTCCTGCGAACCAGTTCAAACCACATTCGTTTTAGTTCTTCGCGATCCTTTATCCGATTCTGTAGATCGGCAACCCTTTCAGGGTTTCGGCGGGCATAATCACTCCATTCCAGAACAGAAAGGTGCTTCTGCATGTCCATAATCGTAGACTTTCTAAGTGAGCTCCAACCTTCTTCGCGTATTTTGTCTTGCAAATAGCTGCGATCTAAACCTGTTTCGCGGCAAAATACTCGAGTTGTGACAAAATTCTCTTGCCATGCATATCTAATAACTCGCCAGTCTAAATGCGCTTTTCCTGCCATTTACACGCCTGCCATCTACCTACCGACCACGCCAGATTTTGAGAAAGGAAAAAAATCTCGGCCAGAATCCAACTGCAGTCGTCATCGGAGGACTTCGGAAAAATTTGCCTCCCCCCCAATTGCGACCGCCGGTTGTTTCATCCGGCCTTCTCCTGTGGTGCATTTCGTTCGCGAAGCCAGCCGGGGCCAGACGACAAGGCCGGCTTCGGTGCATTGCGCCTATCGCGGTCATCGAACAGGTCGTTGACGTGACTGATGACCGTTTCCCGATCCCAGCCGCGATCCATCGCGTTGCAGACAGCCCCGGTCATCAATGCGATGGCACCAACACGCAGTTGATAGTCTTCAGCACCCTGGTCTTCGTCATCCCTGAGACCGTCCAACAGCTCGCGAACCTTGTCGCCGACGTGCTGGTAGATCCGGTCGTTCCAATCAGACATATAGCCCATGATCACTTGCTCCTCTGTTTAAGCACGCGACCGTATTCGATGATGTCTCTGCCTTTCGCGGTCACGTAATCCGAGGGCACGGTGCCGCCCGTTCTATCGATATTGCGCGTGATGCTATGGAAGTGATGCCGCACGGCCGCGAGCACATCTTCCAGGTTCCAGTCGGCGTTATAGGCTTGACCAAGAACCTCATGGAGCGCGGCATTGACTATTACGTCAGTTGCCATCTCATGCTCGTTCGGTAGGGTCTTCAGCGCACCACCGATCGCGCCAATCGTTTGAGTGAACAGCAGGAACATCGGATCGCTGAACATTGGATCAGGCCGGTTACGCCTTGCCATCAAGCTCACGACGTTCGTTTGGGCCTGCTTCGGTCCATCGTTGAAATCGATCACTGACGTTCTCCCTGGTTGGTCAAACCGGGATGCCAAATGCCGATGCCTTTGGCCTTGTCGTCGAGACTGACCTGATAGTGGCCGACGACTCGTTCGAGCACGTGGCCGAGCGAGTAATCCATCGCCACCGACAAGTCGGTCAATAGATCAAGCGCGGCACACCAATCGTCTTCGGGATGATCGCCGGCCGGGTCGACCGTCAGCCGGACTGCATGAATATGAGCTTCGTTACAGTCAGTCACAGTTCACTCTCCTTCAATGACCGGAAACCGCCGGTCGCGGATTAGCGAAATTTCGAGGGCTTTCCAAAAGCGGCCCTATTCGGTTCGGCGGGTGATCGGAGGCGACGATGGTGGGAGCGGTGAGACTGGTGGGAGCCCGTACTTCCTATCCACCTTAGTTGGCATGCCAACCAGGGTAGCCTTGGTGTATGGCAGTCCAACCACTCCAACCAGCCCCACCGTCACGACACTTTCTCCACGACCCAATAGACCAGTCCTGCGTGCCCCGAACCGCTGCGTTCGATCCGATAATCGCCAACGATTTTCCCCACATTGGCGCTGAGGAATGAGCCGAGCCGCTGGCCGTCGATATCTCGGCCGTTGCGGTGCGGCGCGACCTCTATCAGGGCGTCGCGCAGATCGGCGTTGGCATAGGAGAAACCACCGGCGCCGTGGACGGTCTCGTTGGCGACCTCGATTAGACGCTTCGCCGTTAGGCCGGCCGTCACGTTGCGGTCGGCGGCTTGCTTGGTCTCGTACCATTTCGCCATCAGCACTTGATGTGCTGAGCGCTTGCGATCGACGGCGCGGATTGCGGCTTGCGTCGAGACCGGATCAGGTTTGCCGATCCATAGCAGCGCATCGCGGACCTCTCGGCTCCATTGATGGAAGCTGCCGAGCGGCGCCGCGTCTTGTGGCGGACTGCCGGCGCGGCGATAGGCCAAGAGGATCGCGAGGCCGGCGGCAACCAGTTTTCCTCGGTCGCGCCGGGCAACAATCAGCGGATGCTCAGAACTTCGAACCGGCGCAATTCGGGACGTTCAACGCCGGGGTCTAGCCGGCACCGCAGAACGCGGCGCGGTAGATCACCGAGCAAGGCGAGATTGTTGCCGTTGATTAGGACCGTAAAGTTGTTCGGCACGGTCACGCTGCGCGACTGGCCGAGCACGCGAATATCGAGCGAGCCTTCGGTCATCATCTGCGCCAACAGCGCCGAGCTAAGCGGATGATCGACGTTATCGATTAGGACGATCGACGATCCGCCGAGGAGCTTTGCGCCTAAAACTTTGTCGGTCTCGCGTGGGTCTTCGTGCGCGGTCATGGCCGAAGCTTCGTGGCCGACAGCGACGATCGAAATAAAATTGCAGAGCAGTCCCTTGCCGCTACCAGCAACCGGCGAGTTCGACGGCTGTTCCCGGCGCGCGATCCAGAACTGGCCGCTGTATCGCGGTCAGAATTGCTGCTGCTAGGACCGAGGGGCTGGCTTCGTCCGCGAATTTCACTTCGCGGATCGGATGCATCAAATAGTCGTAGCATTCGATCGCGCCTTCGCGCGTCAGAGCATGGTCGGGTATCGGCGGAAAAACCGAGTCGCCCGGCGCGACGTAAAGGCCGGTCGCTTGGTCATATCCAACCTCGCTAATTAGCGTTCCGTTAGATCGGATGACCGGCGCGCTAATGATGCCGGTCAGACTCTTGAATCTCCACTTGCCGATGCGGTGCCGAATGCCCTCGGCGACGGGTTCGGGGCAATCGATCGAAACCCAAACCTTCTCGCGCGCCACGTAGCGCGTGAAATCGATATGCCGCGTGCAAATGTCCCGCAGCATCATGTTCGTAAGCTCGACGGGCCGATAGCCGCGAATCTCGGTCGCTTGATGATCGATGCTCGCGACGATCGGGCCTTTGCGAACTTCAACTAGCCGATCGCCGTGCTGAAAAATCGGCTCGCCGCTGTCAATTAGAGCCTTCTCGGCGTCGTCGATATTCATCGCCAGCGCGCCACCGCCGGTCTGGATCATCGGCATATTGCCTTTGTTGGGCACCTTGCCGCCGTCGTCGCCGAGCTGCGCGTCGAAGGCTTTATCGAATTCTTCGTCGTTCATCGGCGCGGCCTCCCTCTCGGGCGGCGCTGGCCTTCCGCAAGCGCGCGGTCAATGGTTGATTTCGAGGTCTGGCCGGCGCCACGGCTCGGCGTGGGCCGGCATCATTTCGGCCGCCCACAGCAGCAGGCGCCGCGCTTCGTCGAGGTCGATTTCCCGCCCACCGACTAGCCGGCCGACGCCGAAGGCTTCACGGTTCAAGGTCTCGTTTTGCGTGCCGTTGGCGGCGCCCGTGACCGCCTTGCAGGCGCTGCGCAGCGCGGCCTTGCCGTACGCATGCAGCCGGTGGCCGGCAGAGAGGTTGCGCCACCCCTCTGTAGACCGAGGCTCTTTATATTGAGCATCAGCGCGGCGCCGAGGCTCCCGTGGTACCCAATCGGGCAATGGCGCGAACGGGACCGATTGCGGATTCAAGAGAGGGTCCCATCTCCTGCCGGAATCGCTCGGCGGCAAGGAGCAAGACGATCGATCGGCTTTGACATCGATGCCCTGGACGAGACCCGTAACCGACTTCACGAACCAGTCGGCGCCGGGATGCTGGAACCACCAATGCAGGCCGCCGGACGGCGTGTGACTGGTCGGCGTCTCGGGATTGGCCGCGAGACCGAATACCTCCTCTAGCGCGTCGAGACCGTTCTTATCGGCCCGTATGTCCACATCGATGACGACAAGACCAGACTCGATGCCGGTCCTGGCCGCTATGTCGGGCGGCGGCGCCAGTCCGGCCCATGCCGGGTCGCGGTAGAACCAGCGGCGGATTTGGTCGGGATCGCGCGTCGCATCGTTCTGACCGTGGCGGGTCGCCGGCTTCTTGTCCTCGATCGGGAAGACCGGCACGCCTTGCGCGGCGTAGAACAACGCCACGTCAGGCTTGGGTTCTAGGTCTAGTTGAGCTAGGTTCATCGCGGATCCCAAATACAAGCATCCAAAGACGAAATTCGGCCGCCCCGCTAAAGGCGGCCGTTTTCGTTTAGGCGGTTGCCCTCACTTCGATTGCGCGGCCCTTATGCCCGCGACCCGGCGACCGCTTGACCACAAGGCCGGCGGCTGCGTCCTCTTTGGCGATGCGGACCATCGCGGCGCCGAATGGCTCGCGAATAAAGGTCATGCCGCCGACCAGCAGGACGGCGACCCGCCCGGCCTTGATCAGTTCGGCTTTCTTGGCAGGGGAAATTTGGCGCTCGCCCCAACGGGCGCGGCGCTCGGCAAAACCCTCGACGATGGGCGGCTGCGGAAATTCGGACATTTGAGGATAGACTCCACCTGTCGGAGGCAGCCTATCCATCGGACGGCGGTTGTTGGCTCGCCGAACCTAACCCCTGTTTCAGTTCGCGCACCCGAAGGTCGCGACGCTCAACGAAGGCTGCCAAGCCAACGCCAGATGGGCCAGAGCCGTGGTTTACCAATAGGGCGCGCAACCCACGGAGACCGTACGCGCCAAGGGACAGCCTAACGCCGGCGCCGCGCAAAAATCAATAGATAGTTGCGAATGCCTTTGCTGCACCACAAAATCTAGCCCAATCTACCATGATCGCGCGCCGCTTCTCGAATAGATCGCCGCGCCGATATGCGGCTTCGACCTTATCGCCCACGGTATGCGCGAGCGCCATTTCCGCGACCTCGCTCGGGTAGTTGGTCCGTTCTGCGGCCCAATCGCGGAAGCTCGACCTGAAACCGTGGACGGTCTCGCCGATGCCTAGCCGGCGGAGAGTCATGGCGAGCGCCATGTTCGACAAGCCGGCACCGGTCTTGCCGCCAGGAAATACGAACGTATCCGGCCCTTCGGAGATCTCGGCAAGTTCCCGAAGGATTTCCGTCGCCGGCCCGGACAATGGCACCCGATGCTCGCGACCGGCCTTGATCCGATCTGGCGGCACCGTCCACAGCCGCTTGTCGCGGTCGATCTCCGACCACTTGGCGCCCAAGACCTCGCTAGTCCTGGCCGCCGTCAAGATCAGGAACCGCGCGGCGCGGCCGGCCATCGTATCGACCGAGGCAAGCTTGCCGTAGACCTCGGCCATATCGTCGAGGGCGACGGCGGCATGATGCTCGACCTTCGCGACCTTTCCCGGCTTCGGCAGCACATGCCGCAAGACCGACCATGCGGCCGGGTTCTCGCCCTCCCTCAGTTTGGCTGCGGTGGCCGCTGATAGCACGATTTCGATCCGACCCCTTAGCCGGCTAGCGGTCTCGGTCTTCGCCTCCCATATGGGCGCGAGGACCGCCCGCACGTGGTCGGTATCGATCGCGCCCACCGGCATGTTGCCGAGGAGCGGATAGGCATAGTCGCGCAAGGTGCCCTCCCATGCGGCAAGGCTCTTCGGCGAGCGCCACTCGGCCCGATGGTCCGCGATGTACCGCTCGGCGAGTTCGCGGAAGGTCATCTTCTTTGCCTTCTCGCGCGGGCCCCGTTCGGCTTGCCGCTGCACGAGAGGGTCGGTCCCATGAAAGACCATCTTGCCGAGCTTAGCCGCTTCGTCGCGCGCCTCGGCTAACGAGACCAGATGCAGCGGTCCAATCCCCATGTCGCGCCGGGGACCGCCTCGCATCTTGTACCGGTAAATCCATGACCTTGAGTTTTGGCGTACCAAAAGGTACAAGCCTCGGCCGTCGCAATGCAGCCCGTCCGGCAAGGTTTCTAGCTGTTTCGCGGTCAGCGGCACCGCCTGTTTCGGCATCAAACCTCCTGTCGCCCCATCATCAGCCCCTACATAGGGATGGCGTCTGAGCGAAAAAAGGGGATATTGCTATAGACCGATGTTTTTCGAATTCTCCGCCGAAATCAGCGAGTTATAAAAATCCATAGATTATTATAGACTGTCCATGTTCGGATGCCTCTTCCGCCACCAATTCCGGCCTCGCGAAAGGACACCCGGCATGCCCAGCATCGACCATCATGGCGCCCATCTCCATTACGAGGTGTTCGGCAGCGGCTTTCCGATCCTCACCTTCGCGCCGGCCGGGCTGCGGTCGGTGATCGACGTGTGGAGCCAGCCCTCGGCGCCGATCAACCCGACCACCGAATTCGCCGACAAGTATCGCGTCATCGCGATGGATCAGCGCAATGCGGGCGGCCAGTCGCGCGCGCCGATCAGCGCCAAGGACGGCTGGGACAACTACACCGATGACCATCTCGCGGTGCTCGACCATCTGCGCATCGACAAGTGCCATCTCTACGGCCAGTGCATCGGCGGGTCGTTCATCATCAACATGCTGAAGCGCGCGCCGGAGCGCGTCGCCGCGGCGGTGCTGGCCCAGCCGATCGGCCGGGTCGGGCCGATGGCCGGGCGCACCGCCAACTTCAACGGCTGGGCCGAGACGGTGAAGGGGCGACCTGACGTCAACGAAGCGGTACTCGATGCCTTTAACAACAATCTCTACGCGCCGGGCTTCGTCTACTGCGCCGACCGCGACTTCGTGAAGACCATCAAGGCGCCGTGCCTCGTCCTCGCCGGCAATGACGAGGCGCATCCCTGGCCGATCTCGGAGGAGCTATCGAAGCTGATCCCCGGCTGCGCGTTCGCCGCCGAGTGGAAGACCGAGCCGGCGCTGACCGCGGCCAGGGCCACGGTCAAGGATTTCCTCGCCAAGCATACGCCCTAGCGCTAGCGCTCGGCCGGCGGGATGTCCGTTATCCGCGCCGAGAACGCGGCGATGTCAACGCGGTCGTGTTTGAGGTGCGCGCGGTCCGACGACGCGGGCTGATGTCCGAGCGAGACGCCCGGGCGCCATTCGCTCCTTGGCCGGATCGGCCGCTTCTCGAACCCGCCGCCACAATTCGGACAGACATTGCCGAGGTGCGTCTCGACGCAATCGGCGCAGAACGTGCACTCGTAGCTGCAAATCCGTGCGTCCGCAGCTTCGGGCGGCAAGTCCTTGTCGCAGTATTCGCAATTGCGCCGCAGCTCGAGCATCACACCACTCCAAGCTTGGCCGCAGCTCCCTCGACCGCCTCGCGCCGTTGCATAGCCATCCCCATCATGCGCTCGCGCACCCGCGCGAGGATCGCCGGCGGCGCGGTCTCTGGCGAGCCGGCGTCGAAAGGCGGCGCCGGAGCGTATTCGATCCCGAGTTGAATCGCCTGCGCGGTCTCCTCGCCCGCGAGCTCGGCGGCAACCGAGAGCGCGAAATCGATGCCCGCGGTGACGCCGCCACCGGTGATGACGCTGCCGTCGCGCACCACGCGCTCGGCGACGGGGGTCGCGCCGAACGGCACGAGCAGATCGCGCCAGGCCCAGTGCGTCGCCGCGCGCTTGCCGCGCAGCAATCCCGCCGCGCCCAGCACCAGCGCGCCGGTGCACACTGAGGTCACGTAGCGCGCGCCAGCCGCGAGGCGGCGCAGCTCGCGCAGAAACGCCTCGTCTTGCATCGCGTTGTCGGTCGCACCGCGGCCACCCGGTACGCAGATGACGTCGCACTCCGCGATGTCGGCGAGCCGACGCAGGCCGGCGAACACCATGCCGCAGCCCGCCTCGACGCTGCCGCCCTCGACGCTCGCCAGGATCACCTCGGCGCCCGGCAGCGACGAGAACACCTGATGCGGCCCGGTGAAATCGAGCTGGGTGACGGCGGGGAAGATCGCGAAGACGATCACCGGATTGCGCTCGCTCATCTCCATCCTCTTCATGTTGACGCCGCGAGGATAGCGACGTTAGGTTCTGTCTTAAATGACATACTTCCCTTATTATATGACATGACCCACGCGATCGAGTTCCTGATCTTCCCAGACTTCCAGCTGCTCGACGCCGCCGGGCCGCTCACCACGTTCGAGACCGCCGGCCGTGCGCCGCCGGGGGACGAGGCATCGTTCCGCGAAGGTGCGGCGTCCGCCTACCGGCTGCGCGTCGTCGCGCGCGAGGCGGGGCCGGTGACGAGCTCATCGGGTGTGCGGATGATCGCCGAAGGATGGAGCGCCGCGCCGCTCGACACGCTGATCGTCGCCGGCGGCTGGGGCACGCGCGGGGCGTCCGCCTGTGCCGAGACGCTGGCCTATGTTCGGGCCGCCGCCGGGCGGGCGCGGCGGATCGCCAGCGTCTGCTCGGGTGCTTTCGTCCTCGCTGCGGCGGGGCTGCTCGACGGCCGCTGCGCCACGACGCATTGGGCCCGCGCCGCGGAGTTCGCCCGCACCTATCCGCAAGTCCGCGTCGAGCCGGACCGCATCTTTGTACGCGACGGCGATGTGTGGACCTCGGCGGGTATCACCGCCGGCATCGATCTCGCGCTGGCGTTGGTCGCCGACGATCTCGGCGAGGCCGCCGCCAAGCGCGCCGCGCAGCAGCTTGTCGTTTACCACCGCCGTCCGGGCGGCCAGTCGCAATTCTCGGCGCTGCTCGAGGCCGACCGGCCGGGTAGCCGGTTCTCGCCACTCTTGGCCTGGGCGCGCGAGCGGCTCGACGAGCGGCTTCCGGTCGAGCGTCTAGCCGAGCGCGCGGCGATGAGCCCGCGCCATTTCGCCCGCGCCTTTGTCGCCGAAACCGGCATGACTCCCGCCAAGGCGATCGAGCGCTTGCGCCTCGAAGCCTCGCGCGAGCAGGTCGAAAGCGGCTCTGAGCCGATCGAGCTGGTCGCCGCGCGCAGCGGCTTCGGCGACCCCGAACGGATGCGCCGGGCCTTTATCCGCGCCTTCGGACAGCCGCCGCAGGCGCTGCGGCGCGCGGCAAGGGCAACCTGACCCGGCGTCTAGTCGGTCGGCTGCGGTAGGAAAATCGTCGGCACCCAGGCGGGCGGCGCGCCCTGGCGCCGGGCCTCGTGTTCGGCCTCCGGGTCGCCGGGATCGCCGTTGCTGTCCTGCCCCGGCGCGGGTTCGTCGGGCTTGTTGGCGTTTTCGAATTGCTCACGCTCACGGCGCAGCTCTTCGAGCCGCTCGCGGATCACCTCGAAATCGTCGGCGGCGCGCGGTTGTGTCACCGGACCTCCTTCGGGCGGCAAGCCCAACCTCGGCGACGAATTCGTCATTATGTAGTGTGGATTAGGGCGAGTGCAAACGCGTGTGGCCGCACGGACACAACCCATGGCCGAAACGGCGGCCCTGCGTTATCGTCCGGTCTCCGAACTGCGAGGCGAGAGGCCGAAAATGAGCGATCGCCGCACCTTGGCCGTCGATATCGGTGGCACCGGGATCAAGCTTGCCGCGCTTGACGACAGCGGACGAATCGTCGGCTCTCCGGTGCGGGTGCCAACCCCGCCAAAACCGGTCGCGCCGGCGGAATTGGTCCGCCTCGTCGACAACGCCGCGCACCCCTTGGGGCCATTCGAGCGCGTCTCGGTCGGGTTCCCGGGCATGGTCCGCGGCGGCAAGGTGTTCACCGCGCCCAATCTCGGCACCGAGGTTTGGGCCGGTTTCGACCTGCAAGGCGCATTGGCGAAGCAACTCAAAAAGCCGGTGCGGGTGATGAACGATGCCGATGTCCAAGGTTACGGCGCAATCAAGGGCAAGGGTGTCGAGATGGTGCTCACCCTCGGCACCGGCGCCGGCACCGCGATTTTCACCGACGGCAACGCCATTCCCCATCTCGAACTGGCGCACCATCCGCTGCACGGCAACAAGACCTACGACGAATACATCGGCAACGCCGCCCTCGAGGCCAAGGGCAAGAAGAAATGGAACAAGCGCGTGGCGCGCGCCATCGCGGTGCTGCGCACAGTGGTGAATTTCGACCATCTCTATATCGGTGGCGGTAACGCCAAGAAGATCGAGTTCGCACTGCCCGACGACGTCACCATCGTCCCCAACAGCGATGGTCTGACAGGGGGCATCCGCCTCTGGGAACAAGCCGCCGCGCCCGTTCCGGCAGCGGCCGCGGGCGCTGCTACGCCCGCCGCGGCAAAACCAGCCAGGGCGGCGGCGAAACCCACGAAGGCGAAGGTGCAGGCCGCTGCCCGGCCACGCGCGCCGTCGGCGCCGCGCACAGCCCGCACGATCGTCGCCTCGCAGCCGAAGACCGCGGTCAACTTCGCCGTGCCCGCCGGCGCCTGCGACTGCCACGTCCATGTCTTCGGCGTCGAGAAGGAATTCCCGTTCGTCGCCGACCGCGGCTACACCCCGCCGCCGGCCAGCGCCGACCAGCTGCTGCAGCTGCAGAACGCGCTGCATCTGTCTCGCGTCGTCATCGTCCAGCCGAGCGTCTACGGCGCCGACAATTCCTGCACGCTCGACGGCATGCGCCGTTTGGGGCCGGCGCGCGCCCGCGGCGTCGCGGTGATCGACGCCAAAACCATCGAGCGGGAGTTGAAGGAAATGCACGCGGCCGGCATTCGTGGCGTCCGGGTCAATCTCGAAACCTCGGGCCAAGCCGATCCGGCGGTGTCGCGCCGCAACCTCACCGCCGCGATCGCGCGCGTCGCGCCCCTCGGCTGGCACGTCCAGGTCTATACGCGTCTCTCGGTGATCGAGGCTGTGCATGACGATGTGCTCGCCTCTCCCGTGCCGGTCGTCTTCGATCATTTCGGCGGGGCGCAGGCGGCCGGTGGCGTCAATCAACCCGGCTTCGACAAGCTCCTCGGCTTGGTCGCCTCGGGCAAGGCCTACGTCAAGATTTCCGGCCACTACCGCAGCTCGACGAAGGCGCCGGCCTTTGACGATGTTGCGCCGCTGGCGCGAGCGCTGATCGCGGCCAATCCCGACCGTATTGTCTGGGGCACCGACTGGCCCCACCCGCACCACGCCGAGCCGGGCAAGGAGCTGTCCGGGCTCACCCCGTCCTTCGACATCGATGACGGGCTGGCACTCAACCAGATGGCGCGCTGGGCTCCGACCGCCGCGACCCGCCGCAAGATCCTCGTCGACAACCCCGCCCGGCTGTATGAGTTCTAGCCCGCGCCGGGCCGCCGTTGGCATGTTGCTGGCGGCAGGTCTCGCCGGCTGTGCCGGCGCAGCCTCGGCGCCGCCGCTCCCGCCCGACACCCAGATCCCGCCCTACGCCAAGCGGCCGTATGCGCCATTCTCACGCGACGCCGCGGTAGCGATCGCGCTGCGCGAATGGCGCGCCTTCGGCCAATCGCTGGTGCTGTCGCCGGACCAGCCGGACAGCGCCGACAGCAAGGAACGCGACGAGGGCCTGTGGCAGCGGGTCGGCGACTATTGGTGGCTGGGACTCGACTACGGCGCGCCCGACGGCGCTTGGACCGGCAAGCACGACGCCAAGGGCATGGAGTTCCCGCGTGGCGAGGACGGCGAGTTCGCCTGGTCGGCGGCGTTCATCGACTATGTGATGCGGATGGCCGGGGCTGGTGCGCGGTTCCCTTATTCGCCGAGCCACAGCCGACTACATCAACGCCGCCCGCGAGCGCTCCGACCTCGCCGTCGCCGCGCTGCCATTGACGCAATACGCGCCGCAGCCGGGCGATCTCATCTGCATGTGGCGGGCGCGCCATCCGGTAACGTTCGAGCAGCTGCCCTCCGGCCATTTCCCGGCACATTGCGACATCGTCGTCGCCCGTCGGCCGGCTACGCTCGACGTCGTGGGCGGCAACGTCGACAACACGGTGGCGATGAAGCATGTGCGCGTTGGGCCCACCGGCCTAGTCACCGACACCGACTATCCCTGGTTCGTCGTGCTGCGGGTCGCCTACCAGCGTTGAGGCCCGGGCGTTCCCTCTGCGAGGATCGCTTCGCGGCGGCGGCCGGATTCGCGAATGAACAGCGCAAAGGAAGGATCGGCCGCGGCGACCCGGCGATATTGCGCGGCAACCGCGGGCGCGATCTCGCCATGTCGCCCCAACGCCGCTTCGCCCAATTCCAGCAGCAGCAAATTCGGCCAGGCGCGCGGCCGCAACCGGCCGATCTCGGCGAAGATTTCCGCCGGATCGCGCGCCGGATCGGCCTGGGCGAGCAGCAGCGCCGCCGAGGCGGTCGAGCGCGAGATGCCGGCATGGCAATGGATGAGGAGATGCGCTTCCGGTCCAGCCGCCATCACTTCGCGGCCAAATTCCAGGAGCCCCGCGATATGCCGACCCGACGGCACGATGGTGGCATCGGAGACCGGTGCGATCACGTCGTGAAAACGCAACGCCTCGCGGCGATGCGGCGGAAAGTCGAGAAAAGCCACCGGGTCGGGCCAGCCGGGGTCGAGGATCGATAGCACATGCGTCACCCCGGCTTCGCAATGCTCACCGAGCTCAGGGATGCCGCAAATTGTGATCCGCATCGCCGCGTTAACGCTCGCGCCAAGCCTTCATCCCGCCGCGTAACACCGCGACATTCGGCACGCCGATTTCGGCCAGCTGCGCCGCAGCGGCGGCCGAGCGTTTGTCGGTTAGGCAAACACAGACCACCGGCCGCGCGGCGGCGCGGAGCTCAACCTGAAATGCGCCAAGCTCAGGCAGCGGGATGTTGCGGGCGCCGTCGATGTGGCCGAGCGGCCCGTCGAACTCATCCGCGCCGCGCACATCGACGACCAGCGGTGCTTCCGCCCCCGAGAGGAGCCGCCGCAGTTCGCTGACCTCGACCCAGCGCGGCTCGCTGACAGGGCGGCCGAACAGGCGAGAGAAAATTCCCGCCATCTACGCCGCGCGCGCCGGAGCCGAGGGCGGCACGCTGCCGGCAGTGCCGGCAGGTTGCGGCGGTAGCGGCTCATTGTGGGGCGCCTGGTTGCCGACCATGATCGCCTCGCTGATCTGGCGCGACAAATCGGCGGCGCCGCCGGGCGAGTGCGGCAGGAACACGGTGGTGGCGCGGCTCTGCGCGCCGATCGCCCGCAGCGTATCGAAATATTGGGTCAGGATCAGCGTGCGCATCGCCTCCTCCGGCGACACCCCGCCATCCCTGACCGACAGGAGCGCGGCGACCGAGTTCGCGAATACCCTCGGCGATGGCGATGCGTTCGGCGGCGATGCCCTCGCCTTGCAACTTCTTGCTTTCCTTCTCGGCTTCGGCCGCCTTGACGGTCTTGATCTTGACCGCCTCGCCTTGCTGCTCGGCGGCTTCGCGCAGGCGGCTCGCGGCGTTGATCTCGTTCATCGCAGCGCGCACCTTCTCGTCCGGCGCGATGTCCGTGACCGGCGAGCCGTCGATGTCGTAGCCGAAATTGTTGAGCTTGTGCCGCAACCCCTCGCTGACCGCCTGCTCGATATCGCTCTTCTTCTCGAACACATGGTCGAGCGTCATCGTCGGCACTTGGCTGCGCACCGCGTCGAAGACGTGCGCGGTGATCTGCTGCTCGGGGTTGGTGAGGCGATAGAACGCGTCGAATTCCTTGCCCTCGACGACGTGGTACTGGACCGAGACGACGATATCGACGAAGACGTTGTCGCTGGTCTTGGTCTCCACCTTCACATTCAGCTGCTGGACTCGCAGAGACAGGCGTCCGGCCTTTTTCTCGATCATCGGGATCTTCATGTTGAGCCCCGCGCGGGCGGTGCGGGCAAACTTGCCAAAGCGCTCGATCAGCGCGACCTGCGCCTGCTCGACCATGAAGAAAGACCCGAAGAAAACAATCAGCGCAACGATCACCACGATAAACAGGAACATCAGCCCAACGACCGTCGACGGGTCCATCTCGTCCTCCCAACCGGCTAAAGTTTGCCGGCGTTGAATGTGCGCTCTGGTAGATCAGGCGGAGCCCCCCGGGTTTCAAGCGAGGGCAGACCTGCGTTCAGCTCAGATCGAGCGCGAATTTTTTCAGCGCATCGAGCGGCACGATCTCGAGCGTGGCTTCGTGTGTCGCGGCAAGGCGCACGCGCGGCGCGTGCCCGGCGTCGAACGCCTCCTTCCAGCGCGCCGCGCACAGGCACCAGCAATCGCCGGGTTGCAGGCCCTCGAACCCGACCTGCGGCACCGGGGTCGAGAGGTCGTTGCCGGCGGCTTTCGAGAAGGCGAGGAAGTCGGCCGACATCAGCGCGCAAACCGTGTGCACGCCGAAATCCTCGGGTCCGGTGTTGCACGCGCCATCGCGGTAAAACCCGGTGAGCGGCTTGGTACAGCATTCGTCGAGCCGCTCGCCGAAGACGTTGCGCGGCGCCGCGCGCCAGCGGCGCGGCTCGGAACCACCTGCATCGGGCATATTGGGTCTCCTACTGATGTCGCTTCCCGGCGGAAGCCGGGTCCCATTTATCCGCGGCTCGACCGACTGAAAGATGGGCTCCGGCCTTCGCCGGAGCGGTGACTGATCGTCCTACGCCGGACGCCGCTCGGCCCGGTTGGCGACCCTGGACTCGATCGCGTCCCAGATCTTGGCGGCCAGATTGTCGTTGTTGAGCCGGCCGATCTCCTGAATCCCGGTTGGCGAGGTGACGTTGATCTCGGTGACGTAGTCGCCGATCACGTCGATCCCGACAAACAAGAGGCCCTGCTCCTTAAGGGTCGGGCCGATCGCCGCGCAAATCTCGAGGTCGCGTGGCGTCAGTTCGGTCTTCACACCACGGCCGCCGACATGCAGATTCGCGCGTGCCTCGCCCGCCGCCGGCACGCGCAACACGCCGCCCGCCGCCTCGCCGTCGATCAGCACGATGCGCTTATCGCCCTGGCGTATTTCGGGGATGTAACGCTGTACCATGACCGGCTCGCGGTACATTTGCTGGTACATTTCCAATAGCGAACTCAAATTGTCGTCGCCCGGCCGCAGGTGAACGATCCCGGCCCCGCCATTGCCGAACAGCGGTTTCAGCACGACCTCACCGTGTTTGTCCCAGAACGCCTTGATCTCGTCCCTATCGAGCGACAGGATCGTTGGCGGCATCAGCTCCTTGAAGCGCAGCACGAACAGTTTTTCCGGGGCGTTGCGCACTGCCGCCGGATCGTTGACGACGAGCGGCCCTTCGGGTGGCAGCAATTCCAGGAGGTGCGTCGCGGTGATGTAGGCCATGTCGAAGGGCGGGTCCTGGCGCATCAGGATCACGTCGACGCCTTCGAGGTCGAGCTCCTCGTCGTCGCCGAATTTGTGGTGATCGCCATAGCGGCGAAACACCTCGAGCCTGCGGCCCTTGGTGAATAGCCGCCCATCACGCAGGGTCAGCGCGGTTGGCAGATAGTGGAACAGCGCATGGCCACGCGCCTGTGCTTCCAGCGCCAACGCAAAGGTCGAGTCGGCATCGATATTGATGGTGTGGATCGGATCCATCTGGATCGCGACGGCCAGACCCATGATGTTCTCCTCACTTCGCTCGGATCAAGCCCGGCTCCAGCCCGGCCACCCAATCAGCATACACTCGTTGAATGGCCGGGCGAGGAAGCGGGCCGGCGCCAGTCGGCGCTAGCCGACCTATATCTCAATCGTGATCTTGCTGCCCGGTCCGAGCAAGCCTAACAACGGGATCAGCGCCTCGCGCGCTATCGCGATGCAGCCCTCGGTTCCGGCGAAATCGAGCCGCGCGCAGTGGAGAAAGATGGCGCTGCCCTTGCCCGGCACAACCGGATCGGTGTTGTAGCCGATCACCACGATCAGATCGTAGAGCCCGTCGTCGCGCCACAGCACCTCGGCCGAGGCCGGATAGGGCAGGGTGACGAGCGTGTTGTAATGCGGGTCGTCGGCAGCGTCGCACCAGCCGAAATCCGGCCGTAACGCGGTTAGCGGCAACGCGGTTTTCGGCCACTTGACGCGGTCGGGCCGGTAGAAGCCGTAGAGCAGCGGATAGGTACCGGCCGGGCTGGCGTGGTCGCCCTCGCGCTTGTCGGTCTTGACCCCGGCCAGCCCGCACACCGCCCGCGCCGACCCGCTGGGCCAAGTGAGCGTGCCGTTCTCATAGATCAGATTGGCGTAATCCATGGCTTTGGCGACTCGCGAGAGCGGCAGCGCGGAAGCGGTGGCAAGGATCGTGCGGCGCGTGAGGATCACACCCCAGGATATCACTTCAGCAATTGATTAGATGCCATTGCCGTGAGGAGGGCTCGGCCATACCCTTGTCGCAAACGAGGAGAACCACATGCGCAACAGCCGGATCGAGGTGAGGCCCATCGCCGGCGCTTGCGGCGCCGAGATTTACGGCGCCGACATCGCCAGCAATCTCGACGACGGCGTCATCGCTGAAATCCGCCAGGCCCTGAACGAGTATTGCGTCATCTTCTTCCGCGACCAGGAGTTCGACGCCGAACAGCACAAGGCCTTCGCTCGCCGCTTCGGCAAGATTTTCGTTCACCCCAATTACAAGGGCATGCAGGACGACGACGAGATCCAGATGATCCGCCGCGAGCCGGGCGACAAGCACATCGTTGGCGAGGATTGGCACACCGACACGACGATGATGGAAGAGCCGCCGATGGGCGCGATCCTCTACGCGCTGGAAGTGCCGCCCTATGGCGGCGACACCATGTTTGCCAACCAGTACCTCGCCTATGACAGCCTCTCCGACGGTATGAAGAAGATGCTTAAGGGCCTGCGCGCGGCCCATTCCGACCGGCTCGTCGCCGGGCCCGCCGGTAACCGGAACCAGTTCCGCGCGACCAAGGTGCGCGGCGACGACAGCTGGCGCGAGACCATCAACCTTCACCCGGTCGTGCGCACCCACCCAGAGACCGGGCGCAAGCTGCTTTACGTCAACAAATCCTACACGGTCGGTTTCGAGGGGATGACCGAAGAGGAATCGAAACCGCTGCTCGATTACCTGTTCGAGCAGGGCAACCGACCGGAATTCACCTGCCGCTTCCGCTGGGAGAAAGGCTCGGTGGCGTTCTGGGACAATCGTGCGGTCAAGCACCTGGCGATCCATGACGCCGGCCCGTTCCGCCGCTTGATGCGTCGTACTCAGATCGCCGGCGACAGGCCGTACGAATGATGCTGGGGGCCGTTCTGCGTCCTTCGAGGCTCCGCTCCGCGAAGCGCCTCAGGATGAGGGCGACTTGAAGATGCCATCTCAAACCTCTCCTCAGGTGCGACCGAAGGGAGTCGCCTCGAAGGACGCGATGCGGGAATTGCAGCGAAGTAAATCCGTGCGATGACGGACAAGGTCGCCCTCTACCGCGATCTCGGCCGCCAGCTCGCCGCGCTGATCGAAGGCGAACGCAACCGCGTCGCCAACGCCGCCAACATGGCGGCGCTGATCTATAACGGCCTGCCGGACCTCAACTGGGCGGGGTTCTATTTCACCCAAGGCCGCGTACTGGTGCTCGGCCCCTTCCAAGGGCAGCCCGCCTGCGTCCGCATCCCGTGGGGCAACGGCGTCTGCGGCACTGCTGCGGCGCGGGGAGAGAGCCTGCTGGTGCCCGACGTACACAAGTTTCCCGGCCATATTGCCTGCGACCCGGTCTCGCAATCGGAGTTGGTCGTGCCGCTCGTCGAGGGCGGCAAGGTGACCGGCGTCTTGGACCTCGATAGCCCGCGCCTCAATCGCTTCGACGACGAGGATCGCGCCGGCTGCGAGGCGCTCGTCGCCATACTGCTCGGCTGCTGACGATCGTTCCCCTTGGAAAGGCCCAGTTGATCCGTTACTTCGCCGCGACGGTCTCGCGGGCGCGGCGGGTGAGGGCGGCGGCAGGCGGGCGGTTGCCCTTGGCCAGCGCCGCCTCGAGGCTAGCGCGAATCTCGGCGAGCTTGTCGGGGTGCTCGACCTGATGGCCGAACAGGTTCTTGACGTAGAACACGTCGACCACCTTCTCGCCGTAGGTCGAGATCTTCGCGCTTGAGATCTGCAGGTTGAGGCGGGTCAGCTCGCGGGTCAGCTCGTGCAGCAGGCCCGGGCGGTCGCGGCCGTTGACCTCGATAACCGTGTGGGTGCGGCTCGCCTGGTTGTCGATCAGGACGCGCGGCGGCACGGTAAAGACGCTGGTGCGGCTCTGGATCGCCGGCGGGCGCGCCAGCTCGCGGTCGGCGCTGACATCGCCGGTCAGCACGTTCTCGAACACCACCGAGAGGCGGGCGAGCTTGTCGGCGCGCTCGATCGGGCCGCCGTCATGGTCCTGCACCCAGAAGGTGTCGAGCGCCATGCCGTTCGCCATCGTCATGATCTTGGCGTCGACGATGTTGGCGCCGCACATCGCGAACGCCCCGGCAATGCGCGAGAACAGTCCCGGATGGTCGGCGGTGTAGATCGTGACCTCGGTGACGGCGCGCTGCGCGTCGATGCGCTTTTCGACCGTCAGCGGGGCGCCGCCGCGCTCGGCCTCGCGCATCAGGCGGGCATGGCGGGCGTGGGTCTCGGCGTCGAGCGAGAGCCAATAGAACGGATAGCCGCGGGCGACAAAGGCGGCGAACTCGTCGGCGGTGAAATCAGAGAGCTTGGCGCGCGCCGCCTCCTGCGCCTCGGCGATGCGCGAATCGCGCGCCACCGACGGCGATGCCGCCCGACATCACGATCGAAGGCGGCGTGGTAAAGCTCGCGCAGCAGCGCCGCCTTCCAGCCGTTCCACACCTTGGGGCCGACCGCGCGGATATCCGCGGCGGTGAGCACCAGGAGAAGCTTCAAGCGCTCGGGCGACTGCACCCGCTCGACGAAGTCGCCGATCGTTTGCGGGTCGGAGAGATCACGCTTGAAGGCGATGCCGCTCATCAGGAGGTGCCAGCGCACCAGCCAGGCGACCGTCTCGGTCTCCTCATCGGTGAGGCCGAGGCGCGGGCCTAGCTTCAAGCGCGATCTGCTCGCCCAGCTCGGAATGGTCACCGCCGCGACCCTTGGCGATATCGTGCAGCAGTGTGGCGAGGTAAAGCGCGCGTCGCGAGGCGATGGTCGGGGCGATCGCCGTGGCGAGGGGCAGTTCGTCTTTGAGCTGGCCCTCTTCGATCTTGTGCAGAATGCCGATGGCGAACAGGGTATGCTCGTCGACCGTGTAGACATGGTACATGTCGTACTGCATCTGCGCGACGACGCGGCCGAAATCGGGGACGAATCGGCCAAACACGCCGGCCTCGTTCATCCGCCGCAACGCGGTCTCGGGGTCCTTCTTTGAGGTCAGGATTTCGAGGAACAGCCGGTTAGCTTCCGGGTTGTCGCGCAACTCGGCGTCGACGAGGCGCAGCGAGCGGGTGGCGGCTCTGAGCGCACGGGGATGAATGTCGAGCCCATGCTCCTGCGCGACATGAAAGAGACGCAGCAGTGCCACCGGGTCCTTTTTGAAAAAATCCTCCGTCGGAATGGTCAGCCGCCCGCCATCGAGGATGAACCCGTTCAGGATGCTTCTGCGGCCGCTCCAGCGCAGCCACGAGCCGAACCGCCGCCGCCCCTTCTGGTCGACCTCGAGGACGGCGCAGAAGATGCGGGTGAGATCGCCGACATCCTTGGCGACGAGGAAATAGTGCTTCATGAAGCGTTCGACGCCGCGGCTGCCCGGCGCGGTCGCGATAGCCCATGCGCTCGCCGATTTCGCTCTGCAGCGGGAAGGTCAGCCGCTCCTCGGCGCGCCCGGCAATAAAATGCAGGTGGCAGCGCACCGTCCACAAAAACTCCTGGGCGCGGGCGAAACGGTGAAACTCTTCGGCCGACAGCACCTTCAATTCGACCAGCTTGGCGACGTCGTCGATGCGGTAGATGTATTTCGCCAGCCAGTAGAGCGTGTGCAGGTCTCTGAGGCCGCCCTTGCCTTCCTTGACGTTGGGTTCGAGCTGGTAGCGGCTGTCGCCGACCTTCTTATGGCGCTCGTCGCGCTCGGCGAGCTTCTGCTCGACGAATTCGACCGCGCTGCCCTTGACGATCTCGTTGTCGAACTTGGTCTTGAGCTCGGCGAAGAGCGTCTGGTCGCCCCAGATGTAGCGCGCCTCGAGCAGCGCGGTGCGGATCGTCAGATCGGTCTTGGCGTAGCGCAGGCATTCGGCGATCGAGCGCGTCGCGTGGCCGACCTTCAGGCGCAAATCCCACAGCAAATACAGCAGGTACTCGACGACCTGCTCGGTATGCGGCGTCTGCTTGTACGGCAGCAAGAACAAGAGATCGACGTCGGAATAGGGCGCCATCTCGCCGCGCCCATAGCCGCCGACCGCGACGATCGCCAGCTTCTCGCCTTCGGTCGGGTTGGCCAGCGGGTACACATGCTCGGAGACGAAATCGAATAGGGTGCGGATCAGCTGATCGATCAGAAAAGATTGCTCGGCGACGCAATCGCCTGCCTTGCCGCCGGCCTCGAAGCGACGCTGTATCTCACCGCGCCCGCGGCTCAGTGCGGCGCGCAGCAGGGCGACGACCGCTTGCCGCTCGGGCGACGCGTCCTCGGCGAGCGCCGCCAGCGCCTCGGCGAGAGCGCGGCGGTCGATGATCTCGCGTTGCTTGGCGATCGCGGGCAGGGGCATCGCTGAATTCGGTCCTAGAGGTGGCCACCGCCGTTGACGTTGACGATCGACCCGGTGGTGAACGTCAGATGGGTGACGGAGGCCAAAACCGCCAGGGCGACGTCCTCGGCCTCGATCTGCCGCTTGAGCGGCGTCGCCATCGCCGCCTTCAGCATCGCCTCCTCGCTGCGCCCTGGGACAAAGCCGGTGTGAACCATGCCCGGCGCCACCACGACGACGCGAATCTCGGGACCCAACACGCGGGCGAGCGCCATGCTCATCGTGTCGAGCGCAGCCTTGGAGGCGCCGTAGATGATGCTGCTGCCCGAGCCGCGCTGCGCCGCGCCCGAGGAGATGTTGACGATGACCCCGTCACCCGAGGCCTTGAGCATCGGCACGAAGGCGCGAATCGTCGCGAACGGGCCACGGACGTTGGCGGTCAGCACCCGGTCGATCAGATCGTCGTCGAGCGCATCGAGATCGGCGTGCGGCACCGCGCGGGTGAACCCGGCCGAATTGACCAGCACGTCGCAGCGGCCGAACTCGTCATTGACCGCGGCGGCCGCCTTGTTGATCTGCGCGGTGTCCTCCAGCGGCAGGCGCATCGCCTTGTGGCCGGAGCCCCTGAGCGCGGCGATGACGGCATTGGCGCGGTCGATGCCGTTGTTGTACCCGACGACGACCTTGGCCCCGCCTTCGGCGAACAGCCGCGCGCAGGCAGCGCCGATGCCGCTCGACGCGCCGGTCACTACCGCGACCTTACCATTGAGACTTTTGCCAGCCATCACCGCTCCCCTTGTCAGCTTAGCGAGGGCCCGTTGCTATTGCACGTCGTCAAGCCGCGCGGTGCTCCTTGATGCGCTCCGCTTCCCCCGGTGGAAGGTTATGAGAAGCGATCTTTAGATCATAATGCGCCTGGAGGTTCATCCAAAACTCCGGACTGTTACCGAAATAAAGGGCAAGGCGGAGGGCGGTATCGGCGGTGATCCGACGCCGATTGTTTACAATCTCGGCGACACGGTTGGGTGAGATACCGACGGCACGCGCCAAATGGCCCTGCGATAGCCCGTATCCGGCCAGAAATTCCTCCTTGAGGATTTCCCCGGGCGTAACCGGGGCAAACTCATTCGGTTCCATACCCAAGACCTCAGTGATAGTCGATGATCCGGACGTCATGTGCGTGACCGTCGATCCACCGGAAGATCAGGCGCCATTGGTCGTTGATCCGCACCGCGTAAAATTCTGCCAGATTGCCTCTTAGCTTCTCCAGACGGTTGGATTGCGGCACGCGCAGATCGTCGATCCGATGCGCGGCGTGCAGCATCTCCAACTTCCGTTTCGCTGTTCGTGCCACACCTTGAAATTCGCGAATAAACTGGTCGCGGAACAGCGTTTCAGTTTGCTTGTCGCCGAAGGATCGGATCACGCAGGATCATACCGGATACCGGTATGCAGCACAACTAGCGCCGCTGCACCATCATCTTCTTGATCTCGGCGATCGCCTTCGCCGGGTTCAGGTTCTTCGGGCAGGTCTTGGTGCAGTTCATAATCGTGTGGCAGCGATAGAGCCGGAACGGGTCTTCCAGCGCGTCGAGACGATCGCCGGTCTTCTCGTCGCGGCTGTCGGCGAGCCAGCGATAGGCCTGCAACAAGATCGCCGGTCCGAGATAACGCTCGCCGTTCCACCAATACGACGGGCAGGCCGTCGAGCAGCAGAAGCAAAGGATGCACTCCCACAGCCCGTCGAGCTTGGCACGCTCGTCCTCGGATTGCGGCCGCTCGCGGTCGGGCGGCTCGGCGCTGTCGGCCTGCAGCCACGGCTTGATCGACTGATATTGTGCGTAAACGTGGCTGAGGTCGGGGACGAGGTCCTTGACCACCGGCATATGCGGCAGCGGGTAGATTTTGACGTCGCCTTTGATCTCCTCGATCGGCTTCAGACAGGCGAGCGTATTGGTGCCGTCAATGTTCATCGCGCAGGAGCCGCAAATGCCCTCGCGGCACGAGCGGCGGAAGGTCAGGGTGGTGTCGATCTCGTTCTTGATCTTGTTGAGTGCGTCCAGAACCATCGGCGCGATCTCAGCGAGATCGACCGTGTAGGTGTCCATCCGCGGATTGGCGCCGTCGTCGGGGTTCCAGCGATAAATATGGAAGCGGCGCGGTTGCTTCGCGTTGGGCGGCGGCGCGTACGTCTTGCCTGTGCCGACCTTGGAGTTGGCGGGAAGGGTAAACTCAGCCATCTAGTAAACCCGCGCTTTGGGCGGAAAGGTCTGCACCTCGTTCGACAGCGTGTTGAGGTGCACCGGGCGGTAGCCGAGCGTCACATCGCAATCGGACTTGAGCCAGCCCAGCGTGTGCTTAAGCCAGTTGGCGTCGTCTCGCTCGGGGAAATCTTCGCGGGCGTGCGCGCCCCGGCTTTCCGTGCGCGCGTTGGCGGAGTGCATGGCGATAACCGCCTGCTCCATCAGGTTCTTTAGTTCCAGCGCTTCGACGAGGTCGCTGTTCCAAATCAACGAACGATCGGTAATCCCCAGATCCGCGTAAGCACGCGCCGCCGTATCGATCTTGCCAACGCCTTCCTTGAGCACATCGCCGGTGCGGAACACCGCGCAGTTCTGCTCCATGACCAGCTGCATCTCGTTGCGGATGGAACCGGTATTGCGGGGCCCCTTTGAGTGGCGCACCGCGTCGAAGCGGTCGAGTGAGGCCTCGATGCCGTTGGCAAGCGGCGCATGCGTCGCGCCGGGCCGGACCAATTCTGCGGTGCGCAGCGCCGCGGCGCGGCCGAACACGACGATATCGAGCAGCGAGTTGCAGCCGAGGCGGTTGGCCCCGTGCACCGAAACGCACGCACCCTCGCCAACTGCCATCAGCCCCGGGCAGACCGCGTCGGGATCGCTCGCGGTCGGGCGCAGCACTTCGCCATGGTAGTTGGTGGGGACGCCGCCCATGTCGTAATGCACGGTCGGCAGGATCGGGATCGGCTCGCGGGTGACGTCGACGCCGGTGAAGATTTTCGCGGTCTCTGAAATACCCGGCAGCCGCAAATGGAGCACCTTCGGATCGAGGTGTTCGAGGTGCAGCAGGATGTGGTCTTTCAACGGCCCGCAGCCGCGCCCCTCACGGATCTCGATGGTCATCGCGCGGCTGACCACGTCGCGCGAAGCGAGGTCCTTGGCGTGCGGCGCGTAGCGCTCCATGAAGCGCTCGCCTTCACTGTTGGTGACATAGCCGCCCTCGCCGCGCGCCCCCTCGGTGATGAGGCACCCGGCGCCATAAATACCCGTCGGATGGAACTGAATGAACTCCATGTCCTGCAGCGGCAACCCGGCGCGCAGCACCATCGCATTGCCGTCGCCGGTGCAGGTGTGGGCCGAGGTGCAGGTGCGATAGACACGGCCGTATCCGCCCGTCGCGAGGATGACCATGTGGGCGCGGAACCGATGGATCGTGCCATCCATCAGGTTCCAGCAAAGGACGCCCCGGCACACGCCTTCGTCGTCCATGATCAGATCGAGCGCGAAATACTCGATAAAGAATTCGGCGTTGTTGCGCAGCGACTGCTGATAGAGCGTATGCAGGATCGCGTGCCCAGTGCGATCCGCCGCGGCGCAGGCACGGTTGGCCGGCGCGCCGTCGCCATAATCCTGCATGTGCCCGCCGAACGGCCGCTGGTAGATCTGCCCCAGTGCGGTGCGCGAAAACGGCACGCCGAAATGCTCGAGCTCGATGACCGCGGGGATCGCCTGGCGGCACATGTATTCGATCGCGTCCTGGTCGCCGAGCCAGTCCGAGCCCTTGACCGTGTCGTACATGTGCCAGCGCCAATCGTCCTCGCTCATATTGCCGAGCGCGGCGGCGATGCCGCCCTGCGCGGCGACGGTGTGACTGCGGGTCGGGAACACTTTCGAGATGCACGCGGTCTTAAGCCCCGCAACGGTGCAGCCGAGCGTCGCGCGCAAGCCGGCGCCCCCCGCACCCACCACGACGACATCGTAGGCATGATCGATGATCGGATAGGCGGCAGGCATGGTTCGCTCCGCTTTTCGCTAGCCGGCAAACGCCAGGGTCAACACCGCGAGGACGCCCCGCCCGACCAGCACAATGCACCACAGGCGCATCACGATGATCAGGCCGAGCTTCCAGGCCTCGCTGTGGATATAGTCTTCGATGACGACTTGCAGGCCGAGCGCCAGATGGTAGACGACGGCGACGATCAACAGGATCGCGAACACCGGCGACATGGGGGTGTGCATCCAGGCGACCATCGCCGCCCGGTCGGCGCCGATCATCCCGAGCGCCGCGATGACGAACCAGATGATGAGCGGCACCAGCGCGACCGCGGTGAGGCGCTGCATCCACCAGTGCTGCACGCCCTCCTTGGCCGATCCCAGCCCCAGCACGCGACCCAGCGGCGAACGCATCTGTCGGGTCATCGCCATCTCTAGACACCCCACCGGGAAAGCCCGACGCCCCAGACGATGACGGTCAGCACCACGGTCGCGACAAGCACGGCCCAGCCGCTGGCGTAGACGCTCTTCAAGTCGAGACCGCGTCCCGTGTCCCAGCACAGATGCCTGATGCCGTTGCACAGATGATAGAATAGCGCGACGCTGCACCCGAACAGCAAAACCAGCCCGATGGGCGAGGCGAGAAAGCCCTGGAAGCTGGCGAAGGACGCAGTTCCGTCGGCGGCCGAGCCGAACCACGACACCAATAAGACCGCGCCAACCGCGAGCCCGACGCCGGTTATCCGGTGCAGGATCGACAACACCGAAGTCAGCTGCCAGCGATAGATTTGCAGATGGGGCGAAAGCGGCCGCGGGTCGGACATCGTATGGCTCTTGTCCCGGCGGAAAGTGCGCCTGAAGGTCTTTTTGTCTCGCGGTTGACTTAGACCCGGCCCCGCAAGGTGTCAACCAAGCGGGACAGACGCGAAACTGTTGGCTGATATGCCTCTAGCGGTCATTCCGGCGCGCGAGCCTCGGCTCGCGAACCCGGAACCCATGATCACGACGGATCAAGGCGCTTATCGCAGCATCAGGCCGATCGGCGAGGTCCGTGTTCGTGGGTTCCGCCTCTTCGCTCCGCTACGGCCGGAATGACAGAGATTTTTATTCCGCGGCCTGGTGGAGGGGACGGGGGTAGAAGCTATCGTACAGCTCCGGCCGCTGCCATTGCTCGGAGAGCACGCCCTGCTTGGCGCCACAACCTTCGGATGAGCTGACCCCGTCGCGGCCATTGCGCAACTTGCGCACGCGGTCGAGGCTCACCTCGACGACGCCCATCCCGGCGATCGTGCTTTCGTAAAGGATCAATTCGGGGGCGGCGACGATGGCCAAGCCGCGGTTCTGGTGACTGATCAGGTTTTGCGTCGAGACCACCAGCGCCAGATTCTCGATCGCCCGCGCCCAGAGCAGCGTGCGCCAGGTTTCCCACAGCCGCTGCTTGTCCATCCCGGCCGGCATGAAAATGAGCTCGGCGCCGCGCAGCGCCAGCGCCCGGGGCACTTCGGGCATGTAGACCTCGCTGCACATCGCAAGGCCAACCTTGCCGTGCTTGGTCTCGAACACCGGGTAGTCGTTGCCGGCGACGTACTGGAATTCCCAATACTTGCCGCCGGTATAGATCCACGGTCCGTTCGGGTGGCTGCGGCGGTAACGCGCCACCGGCCGCCCGCGGGGGAAGGCCATGCAGGTTAGATTGTAGGCGGTCGCCTTCGCCGTATCGATCGGCTCGACCGTGCCGAAGACCGCGTGAACGCCGTGCTTCGCCGCCGCTTCGGCGATCGCCGGGCTGGAATCAAAGGTGGCCGGCATACGCCCGGACCGGGATAGCTCTCGGGGAAGCGGACGAAGTTGGCGCCGTCGCACGCCGCCCGCGCGACCCACTCGACCGCGGCGGCGACATTGCGCTCGTCATCCGGCGGCGGCACGGTGATCGGCTGAACGAGAGCGATGCGGAAGCTGCTTACGGCGCACTCCTGATGGGCGCCCCATCATCGCCCAGAACTACCCCGCCGTCACGCGCCGCGGGTGCCGAAATCGATGCGGGGGTCGATGAACATATACGTGAGATCGCTGATCAGCTTCAGTACCAGCCCGATCAGGGTGAAGACGTAAAGCGTTCCGAACATGATCGGATAGTCGCGGTTGATCGCCGCCTCGAAGCCGAGCAACCCCAGCCCGTCGAGCGAGAAGATGACCTCGATCAAGAGCGACCCGGTGAAGAGGATCCCGACAAAGGCAGCCGGAAAACTGGCCACCACCAGCAGCATCGCGTTGCGGAAGACATGGCCGTAGAGCACCCGCCGCTCGCTGAGTCCCTTGGCGCGCGCGGTCAGCACATACTGCTTGTTGATCTCGTCGAGAAAGCAGTTCTTCGTCAGCATCGTCAATGTCGCGTACCCGCCGATGGTCAGCGCGGCAATCGGCAATGCGATGTGCCAGAAATAATCGGCGATTTTCATCGGCCAGGGAAACGAGGCCCATTTGTCGCTGACGAGTCCGCGCAACGGGAAGATCGACAGATAGCTGCCGCCGGCGAACAGCACGATCAGCAACACCGCGAAGAGGAAGCTCGGCACCGCGTACCCTACCAGGATCACCGAACTGCTCCACACGTCGAAGGCGCTGCCGTCGCGCACCGCCTTCCTGATGCCGAGTGGGATCGAGATCAGATAGGTAAAGAGCGTTGTCCACAGCCCGATCGAAATCGATACCGGCAGCTTGCTGCGGATCAGGCTGACGACGCTGCGATCTTGGAAGAAACTGTTGCCGAAATCGAACATCGCGTAGTTTTTCATCATCAGCTCGAAGCGCTCGAGCGGCGGCTTGTCAAAGCCGTACTGATGCACGAGCTGCTTGATAAGGGCGGGATCGATGCCACGGGCGCCCCGGTAAAAACTGTCGGTATTGGCCTGCTGCGCCGGCGCAATCTCGTTGCCGCCGCCACTGACCCGCGCGGTGGCGCTGACGGTGTTGCCCCTCAACTTGGCAATCATCTGCTGTACCGGTCCGCCTGGCGCGGCCTGCACGATGAAGAAATTCACCACCATGATCGCGAACAGGGTCGGGATCATCAACAGGATGCGGCGGATCGCATAGGCGATCACTTCTGCCCCTCGCCCTGCTTCTGTTCGATCGACTTCTCAGCTCCAGTGTCGACCCACCAGGTCTCGAGGCCAAGCGAGTATTTCGGCGCAGTCTGCGGATGACCGAACTTGTTCCAATAGGCGACCCAATAGTCGCCCAGATGGTATTGCGGGATCAGGTAGTAGCCGTATTGCAGCACGCGATCGAGCGCGTGAACCCGGGTGACGAGGTCGGCGCGGGTTGGCGCCTTGATCACCTGCTCGATCAGCGCATCGATGACCGGGCTCTTGATGCCGATGTAATTCTGGCTGCCCGGCTGATTCGCTGCCGCAGAGCCGAAGAATTCGCGCTGCTCGTTGCCCGGCGATAGCGATTGCGGGATGACAAGAACCGTCATGTCGTAGTCGAAATTATCCATCCGCTGCTGGTATTGCGACACGTCGACGGTGCGGATGGTCGCGGTAATGCCAATTCGCTTCAGGTTCTGGATGAAGGGCAACGCCACCCGCTCGATCTGCGGATCGTCGTTCAAAAACTCGAACTGGAAGGGCTGTCCGGTCTTGTCGTTGACCAGCTGCTCTCCCTTGAAACTCCAGCCCGCCTGCTTCAGCAGGGTCACGGCCTGCTTCAGGCCATCGCGGATTTCGCCTGAGCCGTCGTATTTGGGCGGGTCATATTCCTTGGTGAAGACGTCATCGGGGATTTGTCCGCGAAACGGCTCGAGCAGCTTCAGCTCGTCGCCTTGCGGCACCCCGGTCGCGGCCAGTTCGGAATTATCGAAATAGCTGCGGGTGCGGGTATACGCGCCGTAGAACAGATTCTTGTTGGACCACTCGAAATCGAACGCATAGGCGAGCGCCTGGCGCACCAGCGGATCCTGAAAAATCGGCCGGCGCAGATTGTAGATAAAGCCCTGCATCCCGGACGGGTTCCGATTAGGGATGACTTCCTTCTTGATCAAGCCGTCGCGCAACGCCGGGCCGTCGTAGCCGGTCGCCCAGGCCTTCGATGAATTCTCGCGCCGAACGTCGTATTGGCCGGCCTTGAAGGCCTCGAGCGCGACGGTGGCGTCGCGGTAGTAGTCGTAGCGGATCACGTCAACGTTGAAGCGGCCCTTGTTGACCGGCAGATCCTTGGCCCAATAGTCGGCGACCCGGCGATAGGTGATCGAGCGCCCAGGCTCGACCAACTCGATTTTGTAGGGACCGCTGCCGAGCGGCGGGTCGAGCGTCGTCTTCTCGAAATCGCGGCCTGACCAATAGGCTTTCGACAGCACCGGCATCTCACTGAGGATAGCCGGCAATTCGCGATTGTCGGCGGACTTGAAGTGGAAGCGGACGCCGCGATCGCCCTCGATCTCGACCTTGGTGACGTCGCCGTAATAGAAGCGATAGCTCGGCTGACCTTTGTCCCGCAGGATGCCGAAGCTCCAGACCACGTCCTCGGGCGCAATTGGCGTCCCGTCGTGAAAGCGCGCCGCCTTGTTGATCGTGTAGAGCACCGAGAGCCGGTCCGGCGCGAGATCGGCGCTTTCCGCGATCAGCGGATAGTCGGTCGCCGGCTCGTCCTCGCTGCGGGTCATCAGCGTGTCGAAGATCTGGCCGATCCCGGCCGCCGGAACACCCTTGATGACGAACGGATTGAGCGTGTCGAAGGTGCCAATCGTCGACAGCTTCATCGTGCCACCCTTGGGCGCGTCCGGGTTGGCGTAGTCAAAATGGGTAAACCCAGGCTGGTACTTGAACTCGCCGTAAAGCGACATCCCGTAGGTGACAACCGCCTTCGCCGCTCCGGCCGCGGCGATCAGCAGCGCGGCGCCGAGCACGAACGATTTGATCCTGCGCATCACCGGTTTCCTTGCGGTCTAGCCGCGTTGTTCACCCGTTCAATAACGCCAGCGCCTCGGCATGCGCGCGGCGGTCGCCGGCAATGACAACCCGGCCGTCAGACCTTAGACCGAGCGGCGCGCCCTGCCAGTCGGTGACGATCCCGCCCGCGCCTTCAACGACCGGCCCCATCGGGCCGAAATCGTAGGCCTGAAGGCTCGCCTCGATGACCAGGTCGGCAAAGCCGAGCGCGACGAGGCCGTAGGCATAGCAATCGGCGCCGAAGCGCACCAGCTTGGCGGCCCCGGCGGCGCGGGCAAAGGCGTCAGCGTCGGCGCCTTTGAACATGTCCGGCGTGGTGGCGAAGATCGTGGCGGATGACAGCGAGGGGCAGGTGCGACAGCGAATGGGGTTCCCGTTATGTGTGGTCGGGCGGCCGATGGCCCCGATCCAGCGTTCGCGCGAAATCGGCTGATCGATAATACCGAGGATCGGCTTGCCGGCCTGCATCAGCGCGATCAGAGTGCCGAACAGCGGCACCCCGCTGATAAAGGATTTGGTGCCGTCAATGGGGTCGAGCACCCAGACGAATTCGGCATTATCGCGCTCGCGCCCATATTCCTCGCCAAAGATGCCGTGATCCGGGAAGCGCGCGTTGATCAGCCGCCGCATCGCGGCTTCGGCGGCGCGATCGGCGGCAGTGACCGGGCTCAGATCCGCCTTGTCGTCGACCGCAAGCTTGGTGCGGAAATACGGACGAATCGCCGCGCCGGCGGCATCGGCCAGCTCGGAAGCAAGGGCGAGATACGCGTCGAGCCCGGACACCAGCTCCCTATTTGAGCGTCATCAGATACTTGATGACGTCGGCGCGGTCTTGCTCCTTGGGCAGCCCAGCGAACGTCATCTTGGTGCCCTTGGCGAACTCCTGCGGCTTGAACAGCCACTGATTGAGCTCGTCCGGATCCCACTTCTTGTCCTTGAGTTTGAGCAGCGCGGCGGAAAACGTATAGCCCGGGACGCTGGCGATGTTTTCGTCCATTACTCCGAACAGATTGGGACCGATCTTATTCGGCTCGCCCTTAGCGAAAGTGTGGCATTGCAGGCAGACCTTGGCGATGTCCTTGCCATGCGCCGCATCCGCCTTATCCATATAGGGCCCGATCGGATCGAGCGCGGGCGGGGCCGGCGCGGCGGCCGTCGGGGCAGTGCCGGTCTCGCCCTCGGCTCCCGGCGGCAGATAGGCCGGCTTTTCCAGGCGCGTCGGGTGGACCACCCCCTGCGCCACGATGCCCGTCACCATCGCGACGATCATCGCGGCCAGCACCGAGGCGATGATCTTGTTCCACTCGAAAGCCGACATCAGCCCGTTCGCTCCCCGTGGCTCGCACGCGCAAGTCTTTTGCCAGCAAACCGGATTCGGCGTGCTCGCTCAATTCAATTATCACGCTTCCGACAAATGCACGAACCGGGCATGTTGTCGCTCCCCGTCCCCGTCGGCACCCAACCGTGACGCGAACCGCGCCCCAAAACCCGATTGTCATGATCCCGGCGCGCATGGCCTCGACCCGGCTGCCGGGAAAGCCGTTGGCGCAGATCGGCGGGACGCCGATGATCGTCCATGTCTGGCGCTGCGCCACTGACGCCGAGTTGGGGCCAGTGGTCGTCGCCTGCGGCGACAGAGAGATTGCCGACGCGGTCGAGGCGGCGGGCGGACGCGCCGTGCTGACCGATCCGGACCTTCCGACCGGCTCCGACCGGATTGCCGCCGCGCTCGCTCTCCTCGACCCGGAGCGCCAGCACGATGCTGTCGTCAATGTCCAGGGCGATCTGCCGACGATCGATCCGGCCGCGATTCGGGTCGCGGCGAAAGGCCTCGCCGACCCAGAGATCGACATAGCGACTTTGGGGGCAATCATTATCGACCAAGCGGCGCTCGACGACACCAGCGTTAACAAGGTGGTGGCCGGCTTCAGCGATCCCGGCCGCCCGGCGCGGGCGCTCTATTTCTCGAAGGCGATCGTGCCGTGGGGCGACGGGCCGCATTACGAGCATATCGGGCTCTATGCCTATCGCCGCGAGGCTCTGGAACGGTTCGTCACGCTGCCGCGCGGCGTCCTCGAGGAACGCGAGCGGCTCGAACAACTGCGCGCGCTGGAGAACGGCATGACGATGTCGGTGAGCCTGATCGACCCGGCCCGGCTCGGCGTTCAAGTCGACACCCCGGCGGATCTGGAGCGCGCTCGCGCCCTAGTCGAAGGACGCCGCTAGCATGGCCGCCGCTGCCCCGCATCTCATCGCCTTCCAGGGCGCGCCTGGCGCCTATTCCGATCTCGCCTGCCGGCACGTCTTCCCGCGAATGAAGACGCTGCCGTGCCCGGGATTCGAGGATGCGTTCGCCGCCGTGCGCGAGGGCAAGGCGGCGCTCGGCATGATCCCGATCGAGAACTCGGTCGCCGGTCGCGTGGCCGATATCCACCACCTGATGCCCGATTCCGGTCTCTACATCATCGGCGAGCATTTCGAGCCGGTGCACCACCACCTCCTGGTCTTGCCAGGCACGAGCCTCAAGCAGATCAAGACCGTGCGCAGCCATGTCCACGCGCTGGGGCAATGCCGCAAGTTCCTGCGCAAGCACAAGCTGGCCGCGGTGGTTGCCGCCGACACCGCGGGCGCCGCGGCCGAGCTGGCGGAACGGCGCGACTCGAGCGTCGCGGCGATCGCCTCCGAACTCGCCGGCCAAATCTACGGGCTAGAATCGCTCGCGCGGAACATCGAGGACGCCGCGCACAACACGACTCGGTTCCTCATCATGTCGCCAACCGAGAAACGCGCGCCGCGCGGCAAGCCGACCGTCACCACCTTCGTCTTCAATGTGCGCAACGTGCCGGCCGCGCTCTACAAGGCGCTTGGCGGCTTCGCCACTAACGCCGTCAACATGACCAAGCTCGAAAGCTATATGGTCGAAGGCAGTTTCACGGCGACCCAGTTCTACGCCGATGTCGAGGCGCATCCCGACGACCGGCCGCTACAGCTCGCGCTCGAGGAGCTGCGGTTTTTCTCGAACGAGGTGAAGATTCTCGGCGTCTACCCAGCCGCGCCCCAGCGGCATAACAAATAGCGCCGCCAAGATTTGAGGAGCCGTCATGTCCGTCATCGTCGACCACAACGAATTGCGCCGCATCGGGCGGCGCGTCTTTGCTGCCGCCGGCAGCAGCGAGGACGAGGCCGCGATCATCGCCGACCATCTGGTCGAAGCCAACCTCAAGGGCCACGACAGCCACGGGGTGGGGATGATCCCCTCTTATCTACGCAACCTCCACGCCGACAAAGCAAAGGCGAACGAAAAGGGCCGGGTGGTCAGCGACAGCGGCTCGTTCATCGTCTATGACGGCGCCCGCGGCTATGGCCAGATCGTCGCGCGCGAGGCGACGCTGCTCGGAATCGCCCGCGCCAAGCGCGACGGCGTCGCCGTCGTTGCGCTGCGCAATGCCCACCATATCGGCCGGGTCGGCACCTATGGCGAGATGTGCGCAGGCGAGGGGCTGCTGTCGATTTCGTTCGTCAACATCACCGACCAGCGCCCGGCGGTGGCGCCGTGGCGCGGCGGCGACGCGCGCTTTGGCACCAACCCGGTGACAGTGGCGCTGCCCGGCCCGAGTCCCGACCGGCCGATCATCGCCGACATGGCGACCAGCCGGATCGCGATGGGCAAGGTGCGGGTCGCGCGAAACAAGGGCGAAAAGATCGCCGCCGAGACCCTGCTCGGCCCCGACGGGCAGCCGACCGACGACCCGAACGTGATGTACAAGCGGCCGCGCGGCGCGCTCCTCACCTTCGCCGAGCACAAGGGCTACGCGCTTGCCTTCATCGCCGAGATGCTGGCGGGCGCGATCACCGGCAGCGGCACGATGCGGCCGGAGCGGATCGACAATGAGAGCGTGACCAACGGCATGCTGCTGATCATCGTCGATCCCGGCCGGATCACCGACCGCAACTGGCTGATCGACGAGATCACGGCGATGACCGATTTTGTCACCGCCTCGCCGCCGCGCAACGCGGCCGAGCCGGTGCTAATCCCCGGCGACCCCGAGCGGCTGTCGCGGGCAAAGCGCACGACCGAAGGCGTGCCGATCGACGACGAGACCTGGCGCGAGATCGCCGAGGCGGCGCGCGGGGTCAACGTGCTGGTCGAAGCGCCGAAGAGCTGAGGGAGAACACGATGAAGATCAAGCGGATCGAGCACATCGCCATCGCGGTCAACGACCTCAAGGAGGTCGCTCGGCTGTTGCAGGACAAGTTTGGCATCGATCTCGAATATGAGGAGGACCGGCCGACGACGAAGCTGGCGATGCTACCGGTCGGTGAGACCTATATCGAGCTGTTGCAAGGAACGACGCCCGATTCCGGCGCCACCAAATGGCTCGCCGAGAACGGCCAGAGCCTCTTCCACATCTGCTTCGAGGTCGAGGACATCGACGCCGCGCTCGCCGAGCTGAAAGCCAAGGGCACGCCGCTGATCCATGAGACGCCGGTGATCGGCCACGGCAATTGCCGCATCGCCTTCATCGACCCGAAGGCCACCGGCAACCTGCTCTTCGAGCTGGCCGAGATGCCGAAAGACGGGCACGCCGGACATTGATTTTTTTTCGGACTTCATCCCTGGCGGCGGGCGTTTGGGTGGGGTCGCAGGTTTCCTAGGGCCGATATGCACACAACGAAAGTTCTGCTCGCCGCGGCGCTGCTGCTTGGCGCCTGCACGGAGGAAACGAAGCCGACATACACCGCGCAGCCGCTGGGCATCCGCCAACCGCTGCATACGGGCGATTGGCGCGGGGCGATGGGCGGGACGATGATCGACTTCCATGTCGACCAGGTGTCGTCGAGCGAGGTCAACGTCCATATCTCCGGCCAGGTGATGCAGCCGCTGCCGAAAGCAATGCAGGAGCCGGGCTACCAGCCGTATTTCTACGACCGGCCGAAGGTGTGCCCGATCAAGTACGACCGCTACACCTTCGACTGTCCGCACTACACGGACATGCATATCGACAACGGGCTGTTGTGCGGCACCTACACGCTCAACGACTCGGTCTACCGGCCCTGTTTCCAGCCGGTGCGATAGCCGCCTTCAGTCGAGCGTCTTGGTAAGAAAGATGCGGGTGGCGCCATCCGGCGGACAGGCGATCTCGCCAAAGCGCCGGTAGCCATGGCGCTCATAAAAGTCCGGCGCCTGGAAAGTGACGGTATAGACGAAGGCGGCAGTGCAGCCGCGCCGCCGCGCTTCGTCCTCGGCGAGCGCCATCATCCGGCTGCCGAGCCCGCCGTGGCGCAGCGTCTTTGGAAGGTAGAAGAGATCGAGGAAGAACAGCCCGAGCGAGCTGCGCCCCAGCAGCCCGCCGACGACCTCGCCGCTATTGTCGTCGCGCACCAGGATGTCGAGTGTGCGCGAGTCGACGCGGCCGAAGGTCTCGCGATTGTACTCGGCAAGGCCCGCGGTCACGACGGCTTCGGCCTGAGGGTCGCGGCTCTCGGGAAATGTCAGGATCGGATCGCCGGTCATGCCGCCCGCTCCGCCTCGATGTCGAGGATTTCGACCGAGGTTACGTCGTCCGGCTCGCCGGTATAGATGACCAGCGCGGTCGTCTCCTTGGCGATCATCGCGCTGTGCGGCTGGCCCTTGGGATTGATCGAATAGCCTCCGGACGCCGCCGCCGGCTGCCCAGATTTGGTTGCCCGGCCGCCCGAGAGATTGAAGATGTGCTCGTCCGATTGGGCGACCGCGACCACCTTGATCAACTTGCCCTCCGGCGGGCTGAACCGCAGCAGATAGGTGACGCCGCCGCCCTCGGCGCGGCGGTCGGTCAGGGTCTTGGCCTCGATGATCGGCGTGCCGTGGTAGAGCGCCGCATCGCCGAACATCTCGGTGCAGGGCGACCAGGGCATCATGTCGTAATCGGTTCTGATCGTCGCCATCGCGAACTCCTTCGATCGACGCCTCAAACTGGGGGAAAACGGTAGAATTCCGGCGGAAGGTCCCCCGGCTCCGCCGCCGCGCCGCGATCCGGCAACATGAGCACGGCCCTGACGATCCGGCGCAGGACGCTCTCGATGTGCGTCCACAGCACGAAGCCGGGCGCGAAAACCCTGCGATCGGCGGGCCCGCGAAACGCCGCAAAACTTGGTTGCATCGGTGTCACCACCGTTCTCCTTGTCAGCCAATACAGCGAGTGTAGGCTCACTCTCCTGACAGCGTTTTGTCAGGAGCAACGATGCCGCTGCGCCGCGCCGACCGGTTATTCGATATCCTCAGAATCTTACGCGGCGCCACGCGCCCGGTTACTGCCGCTTCGATCGCCGACGAATTGGAGGTGACGGTACGCACCGTCTACCGCGACATCGCGACCCTGCAGGCGCGGCGCATCCCGATCGAGGGCGCCGCCGGTATCGGTTACGTGCTGCGGCGCGGCTTCGACCTGCCGCCGCTCATGTTCACCGAGGACGAGGCGGAGGCCATTGCGGTCGGCGTCCGCATGCTGGCGCGGACTGGCGACCCCGGCCTGCAAAAGGCGGCCGAGAGCGTGCTGTCGAAAGTGACCCTCGTCGTCCCCGACCCGCTGCGCGATTACCTCAACACCGCACCGGTCTACGTCTCGAAGAGCGGCGCGCCGGTGCCCGAGCAGCGCGATCTCCCGTCGACGATCCGCCACGCGATCCGCGACGGCCGCAAGATGCGGATCGCCTATGAGGACGGTGAGGGTAAGCGGACCGGCCGGGTGATCCAGCCCTTCGCGGTCGCCTATTATGTCGAGGCGACGCTGGTCTGCGCCTGGTGCGAGCTGCGCAACGACATCCGCCACTTTCGCACCGACCGGATCGTCACCGCCGAGGTGCTCGACGAGAGTTTCTCGATCCCTGAGGCGGTGATCGCCGGCTGGGTCGCCGAGCACGAGGACGAATAATCCGAAGTCAATAACCGAGCGCGGCACCAGCCGGGCGGCGCGGGTCGTTGACCCCGATCAAAGTGCCATCGGGGGCAATCGCGATAAGCTCGACCGCGCCCCAGGGAGGCTGCTCCTTGAGGTTGTAGCCCATCGCGCCGAGCGCGCTTTGCGTTTCCGGCGAGAGACCGCCGTTTTCGTAAAACACCGTATCGGGGAGGTATTGCTGGTGAAACCGCGGCGCGGCGACCGCGGCTTCTGGCGCCATGCGGAAATCAACCAGGTTCATCAATGTCTCCAGCACCGCAGAAATGATGCGTGGACCGCCGGGGCTGCCGAGGACATAGACCAGGCGGCCGTCCTTCTCGACGATGGTCGGGCTCATCGACGAGAGCGGCCGCTTGCCGGGCCGGATCGAATTGGGGTCTCCCTGAACGAGACCAAACTGGTTCGCGGCGCCGGGCTTCACCGCGAAATCGTCCATCTCGTTGTTCAGCAAGACGCCGGTGCCGGGCGCCACCACCGCGGCGCCGAAGCTGCCATTGAGCGTGTAAGTCACCGAGACCACGTTGCCCTCGCCGTCGACCACCGAATAATGCGTCGTCTGCGGCTTTTCGCCGTTGCCGGTTACCGAGCCGAGCGCGGCGGAGGGGGTCGCCTTGTCCGGGCCGACCGCGGCGCGGATCGTCGCCGCATGGTCTGCCGACAGCAGCTGCGCGACCGGGTTGGCGACAAAGGCGGGATCGCCGAGGGCGCTGTTGCGGTCGAAAAAGGCATGGCGCATCGCTTCGACCGACAGATGCACCGCGCGCGGCGAGGCAAATCCGGCGCCGGCGACATCCCAGCCGGAAAGGATGTTCAGGATCTCGCACAGGGTTGTGCCGCCGCTGCTCGGCGGCGGAGCCGAGACGATCTGGTAGCCGCGATAGGCGCAGGTAAGCGGCGTCATCTCCGTGGCCGCGTAGGCCGTCAGATCAGCTTCGGTGATGAGGCCGCCATGGGCCGCCATGGCGGCGGCGATCGCACTCGCCACCGGCCCCCGATAGAACTCATCCGGTCCTTCCTTGGCGATCCGGCCGAGCGTCGCGGCGAGATCGGGCTGGACGAGCCGCTCGCCGGCTTTGTAGGACGTCCTGTCCGGATGGAGGAAAATGCGCGCCGCCTCCGGGTCGGTAGCGAGCCGTTTGGCCGAGCGCGCAAGGATCGCCACGTCCGGTTCGCCAAGCACAAAGCCGTCGCGGGCAAGGGCGATCGCCGACGCCATCACCGCATCGCGCTTGAGCCGTCCGTAGCGGGCGAGCGCGAGGTCGAGACCCTTGATCGTGCCCGGCACCGCGACCGCTAGATAGCCGCGCAGGCTCGCCTCGGGGATTGGTTTGCCGTCCTTGTCGAGATACATGTCGGGCGTCGCCGCGCCGGGTGCCGTCTCACGGAAATTGATGAAAATCGTGCTACCATCGGCGCGCCGGATCAGCATGAACCCGCCGCCGCCGATATTGCCGCAGCACGGGTCGACCACCGCCAACGCGTAGCTGACCGCAACTGCGGCATCGATCGCGTTGCCACCCGCCTTGAGGATCGCGAGCCCCGCCTCACTTGCCAATCGCTGCGCCGAGACAACCATCCCATGGCGCCCTTCGTCCGCCACGGCCGACCGCAACAAAACCATTTGCGCCAACGCAAAAAGTAGCGCGCGCCTAAATTTTCGCCGGTGGAGAGGATTGTGCAACGCTTAGCCCCGATCATGCGCCACTGGGTAGCCCGATTGGCGCAAAGCTCTGTCGTTATCGAAACCTTAAGTAAACAACTATGAATTAACCAACAATTGGCGGTGAATTCAAATCAAGTTCTAGTTAGTTTCGACCCATCGATCATTTGGGCGCCCCAGCATCCCGCTGGCGACAATCGCCCCACCGACAGGTATCGCCGCATAGTGACCATGCCGAATTCGCCTTCTAGCAACGCCAATATAGCCAATTTTCGCCTGCCGCCAGCCTCTGGGCTGGGCGTCGATCTCGGAAGGCTGCGCGCCACGCGCCTCGACACGCCAGGCGAGCGCGGCAAGCGCATCGCCGACCCGGTAACGCGCCGGCAGAGCGTGCCGGCCTTTGTACCCGAGCCCTTTTCGCTCGACGCCGAGCGGCCGCGGCGGATCCATCCAAGCGCGCTGCTGTCCTCGCTCCAGCTCGTCGATTTCCTTGTCGTGCTGGTAACCGGCGGCGCCGCACTGGCGCTGCAGTGGCTGAACACCCTGCCGCCGATCAACCTGACGGCGATTGCCAGCAGCCTGGTGCTGGCGTTGATGATGCGCGCCCTGGAACCCGGGCCGGGTCAGCCGCAAGGGCTGCTTCGGCGCAATCTGCAGAACCTGGTCGTCGACGGCGCGGTGCACGCATTCACCGCGTTCGCGTTCGCTTTGCTCGTCGTGATCGCGCTGTTCGAGCCGAGCGCCCAAGAGCGCGGGCCACTCATCCAGTATCTCTGCCTGTGGGCACTGATCGCGGTTTGCGGGATCACCGTGGTGCGGCTTTGCTTGGGGCATCTGCTGCACCGCTGGCGCGCGGACGGGCGGCTGAAGCAGCTCGTCGCGGTCTACGGCACCGGCGATCTCGCTGAAAGGCTGGTCGAGCGCCTCGCCGCTTCCTGCCCCGAGAGCGTCGAAATCGTCGGCGCGTTCGACGACCGCTCCGCCCGCCGCGTTCCCGGCCCATGCCTGCGGCAACTGCGGCACGGCACCACCGCCGAGCTTGTCGAGCTGTCGCGCCGCTGTGAGATCGACCGGATCGTCGTGGCGCTGCCACATTCGGCCGAACAGCGCCTGCTCGAAATCCTGCGCAAGCTGCACAAGATGCCGGTCGAGATCAGCCTCGCTCCCGACATGGTCGGCTTCAGCCTGGCGCCCAAAGGTCACGAGGAATTCGGCGGGCTGCCCCTGCTGGATGTCTATGGCCGGCCATTGAGCTTCGGCCAGAGCCTGATCAAGACGGTGTTCGATCGTACTGCCGCGGCGGTGGGCCTCATCATTCTGTCACCGGTGCTGCTCTTTGTCGCCGCCGCGATCAAGCTCGACAGCAAGGGGCCGGTGCTGTTCCGGCAGAACCGGTACGGTTTCGGCGACCGGGTGATCGGCGTCTACAAGTTCCGCACGATGAAGGCCGAGGACGCCGACGCCAACGGCGAAAAGCAGACTGCGGTCAATGACCCGCGGATCACCCGGATCGGCGGCTTTCTGCGGCGCTCCAGCATCGACGAGCTGCCGCAGCTCTTCAACGTGCTGCGCGGCGAGCTGTCTCTGGTCGGTCCGCGCCCGCACGCGGTCAGCATGCGCGTCAAGCAACGCCTCAACGAAGACATCGTGCCGGATTACGCGCTGCGCCATCACGTCAAGCCAGGGATCACCGGCTGGGCGCAGGTTAATGGCTGCCACGGCCCGGTCGAGACCGAGCGCGCGCTGCGCGACCGCGTCACCTACGACCTGGACTACATCAACAACTGGTCGCTGTGGTTCGACATTCGCATCCTGCTGCGGACGCTCTTCATCGTCTTTGGCCGGCGCCACGCGTACTAGCGCGGCCCGAAAAGACCCCAAGGCCACTGCCTGCCGGTTGATTTAGTGCGCACCGTTGCCAGGGTCGCTCACCGGCTGCTTGCGAGCCGCGTTCCGGTTGACCGATACTCCCGGTTCTCAGAGCCGGGGGGCGGCAAAAAGTGAGAAGAGCGTGGCTGGCGGCCATCGCCGGCCTGTTACTCGGCCTCGTCGCCGCATGTGCGCCGCCGGCGCCGAACCTGACCGGGCCCAACGTGGTCGCAGGCGGGGTGCCGTTGACCTCGGAACACGTGCTGTCGCCGGGCGACGAGTTCGAACTGCGTTTTCCATTCTACCCGGACCTCAACGACCGGGTGACGATTGGCCCAGACGGGCGGTTGTCGCTCCAACTCGTCAACACGGTGGCGGTCGGTGGGCTTACCGTCGCCGAGGCGACCAAGCTCTTGAACGAGCGCTACGCCAAGGTGATCCGCGACCCGCAGGCGACGATCACCGTGCGCGCGTACGCGCCGCAGCAGATTTTTGTCGATGGCTGGGTGGCCAATCCGGGGCTGGTGCGCAGCGAGGTGCCGTTGACGGTGTCGCGCGCGATTGCGCAGGCCGGCGGCACCAAGACGGGCGCCCATACCGACGCGATCCTGGTGCTGCGCCGTACCCCCGACGGGGTGGTTCACTATTATCAGGTCGCGCTCGGAAACTATGGCGGCGCCGGTGGCGAAGACCCGCTACTCTCGTCCTATGACGTCGTCTACGTGCCGAAAAACCTGTTCGGGTCGGTTCAAGACTTTCTCGCCAATTACGTCAAAAACATTCCGTTCTACGTGAGTTATACCATTCCGCCATAATCATCTTGAGCCTATGTGACGACAGTCTGTCCCCCTGAGATTGCGCATGGCCGGCAACCCCTACGACCTGACTACCCGCGAACTGCTGAGCATCCTGTTTCGGGAGCGCCTCAAGCTGATCCTCGTGTTCGTCGGGCTGTGTGCGTTGGTCGTGGGCTACTCCTATTTGCTGACCCCGTATTACGAGGCGACGGCGCGACTCCTCGTTAAAACGGGACGCGAGTTCCAGACCCGCTCCGACCCGAACCAGCCGGTCGTCGCGGTGCCGAGCTCGACAAAGCAGGAGATCGTCAACTCCGAAATCCAGATCCTCAACAGCCGCGACCTGGCCCTGGCGGTGATCGATCGCATCGGCGCCGACAAACTTTATCCCGGAGTCACGGCCGACACCGCGCTGCGCAGCTTCCAGAGCGACCTCAAGGTCTCGCCGGTCGAGCAGGCTGACGTCATTGACGTCAGTTACAAGAATCGCGACCGCGACGTCGCGATCAGCGCGCTGGGCGCTCTCGTCGAACTCTATCAGCAGAAGCACGCCGAGATGTTCGCCGACCCGCGCTACAAATTTCTCGACGTGCAGACCAAGCAGTACCAAGACCAGCTTGATGCCGTGGTCAAAAAAGAGGCCGATATCCGCAGCGCCAAATCGCTGTTCGATGTCGACGCGCAACGCGCCAAGCTGTTGGACGACCGCGCCGCCACTACCTCGATCTTGGAGCAGCTGCGCAGTCAATCGATCGATGCGCACCAGCGCATCGATTTCCTTACCGACCGGCTCAAGACCACGCCGCCGCTGATCCCGGCGGGCGTCGCCCCGGCCGATGCCGTCGAGCAAGCCAAGGCGCGGCTTCTCGACCTCCAGGTCAAATTGCAGCAACTCCACGATCGCTATGTCGGCGACGTCAAGCCGATGCAGGACACCGACGCCGAGATCGCTCAGCTCAAGCAATTTCTCGCGCGCAACGACCCGCTGAATCGCAAGGAGTGGTCGCAGCGCAACACCGCTTACGACGACATGGTCGTTGCGCTCAACCGGGCGATGGCCGACGCCGCGCCGCTCGATCAGCAGATCGAACTACGCCAGAAGCAAGCGCAGACGATTGAGGCGCGCCTGCGCGACCTCGAGGAGGGCGCCACCGCGATTAGCGATCTCGAACGCGAGCGGAGGGTTCTCGAGGAGTTGGTCCACACCTACCGCACCCGTTACGAAGAGGCGCGGATGAACGAGGACCTCGATCGCGATCGGGTGGTCAGCATCAGCGTCATCCAACATCCCGACGCGGCGACAAGGCCCGCCGGGCCGCATCATCTGCCCTTCGCGCTCGCCGGCATCCTCATCGGACTCTTGGGTGCCGGGGGGCTGTTGCTCTACTACCTGGTTTTCCGCGAAACCCTAATCACCGTCGAAAGCGTCGAGCGCCTGATCGGGTTGCCGGTCGTGGCGTCGGTAGCGGCTCAACCCCCGCAGCATTAGCCGAAACAACCCGCGGCAAACCAGTTCTTAAGGGTCGGCGGGGGATGATCGCGCTCCCCTAACGGACTGCTCCCGCCATGAGCCTCGGCACCGATGACCGCCGCGTTCTCTACGTCTTGCAAGGCCTGCCGGTGCCGTTCGACCGGCGCGCCTGGCTCCATGCGACGACGCTCGCCGCGAACGGCTACGCGGTCAGCTTCATCTGCCCGAAGGGACGCGGCTACAACCTCTCGCGCGAGGAGCGCGAAGGGGTCGACATCTACCGCTATTGGCGTCCCGTTGAAGGCGAGGGCAAGCTCGCTTTCATCGCCGAGTCGCTGTGGTGCTTTTTCGCGACCTTCTTTCTATCGCTCCGGGTGGCGCTGTTCGGGCGCGGTTTCGACATTCTCCACATCTGCAACCCGCCGGAGATCTACTGGCCGATCGCCTGGTTCTGGCGCGCCTTCGGCAAAGTGTTCATCTGGGACCACCGCGACCTCTCGCCGGAACTCGCCGCGGCCAAGTTTGGTGCCGGCGACGGCCTTATCATGTCGCTGCTCTTGCTGCTCGAGCGGCTAAGCTTCGGGGCCGCGCAGATCGTTGTCGCGACCAATGAGAGCTACAAGAAGATCGCCATCGAGCGCGGCGGCAAGCGCCCAGACGACATCTTCATCGTCCGCTCGGCGCCATCGCTGTCGAAATTCAAGGTTTACGAACCCGATCCATCCTTCAGGAAGGGCAAGCCGCACCTCGTGCTCTATCTCGGCGAGATGGGCCCGCAGGACGGCGTCGACAATCTGATCCGGGCCTTGAAGGCGATGCGCGACGAGTTGGGACGGGACGATTTCCACTGCGTGCTGATCGGCGGCGGCACCTATCAGCCGACCGTCGCCGCTTTCGCCGAGGAGATCGGCGTCGGCGATCTCTGCACCTTCACCGGCATCGTCAGCGACGAGGAGCTGTGCCGCATCCTCTCGTCGGGCGACGTCGCCGTCGACCCGCTGCCGAAGAACGGCTGGTCCGACCGCAGCACGATGAACAAGGTGCTCGAATACATGTTTTTCGGCCTGCCCATCGTCGTCGGCGAACTGACCGAAGCGCGGGTGTCGGCGGACGCCGCCGCGCTCTATGTCGAGCCGGGAAGCGCATCGGCGATGGCCAAGGGCATCGCCGTGCTGCTCGACGATGCGGCACTGCGGCAAAGTATGGGTGCATTCGGCCAGAGCCGGTTGCGCAATACGATGGCCTTCGAGTACTCGGTCCCGCATCTGCTGGCCGCATACGACACCGCCTGGGCGAAGGTCCGTCACGCGGTGTTCCGCCGACGCGATCACGTTCAGCCAGAGCATATTGATTTAGCTGAGTGAATTTCCGATCGCCGCCGCGTATCGCGGGTCTGGCGCGCGTATACTCTCGCCTATACTCTACCGCCTCCCCCACCGCGCCGCTTGGGATCGGCGCCCGGTAATGCGTGAGGCCCCCAATGTACGAGCAATTCTATGGCCTGTTTCGCGCCCCGTTCGCGGTGACGCCGGACCCGAGCCTTCTCTACATGAGCCGCGTGCACCGCGAGGCGCTGGCCACGATCGTCTACGGGATCGAAACCCGCAAAGGCTTCATCGTCTGCACCGGCGAGGTCGGCACCGGCAAGACCACCGTGGTGCGCGCCTTCTTCGACTTGGCGCGCAGCGACAGTTTCGAGATCATCTATACCTTCACACCGCAAATCGGGCCGCTGGAGATGGCGACCCATATCTGCCGCGAATTGGGCGAAGACGACCCGCCAAGCGTCTTCGCCGCGGTGCCGCGGCTGTCGTGGAAGCTGCTCGAAATCTACGAAAGCGGCCGCACCGTCGTGCTGATGATCGACGAGGCGCAGCTGCTGCCGCCCGAGACGCTCGAATTCCTCCGCCTGCTCAGCAATTTCGAGACCGACCGCGAAAAGCTGATCCAGATCGTGCTGGTCGGCCAACCCGAGCTCGACGCCACCCTGGCGCGGCGCGATATGCGTCAGGTCAACCAGCGGATCGCGATGCGCGCCCGCCTAGCGCCGCTGAACCTCACCGAGAGCATCGAATATATCGAGCATCGCCTGCTGGCGAGCGGCGCCGAGGATTTGGCGCAGATCATGTCGCCCGGCGCGGCCTGCTGCATCGCCGAGGCGTCGGGCGGGATCCCGCGCGCGATCAACATCCTCGCCGATAATGTGCTCATCGCCGGGCTCGGCGCCGGGCAGCAGCCGGTCGGCAGCAAGCTCGCCGAAGGTGCGGTGCGCGAGTTCATCGGCATGACCGGCAAGCCGGGCTTCCGCCGGCGCCGGCTCGGCCTCCCGGGCATCAGCTTGCGGCATCGGGCCCATCGCTTCGACTCGGCCCCGGCGGCGACCGGGTTCGCGCGCTGACGAATAGCCGGCGCTCCACCGTTTCTTAAGCTCTCGGGCCGACAATTTGGCCCGTCATGAGCATCGCCGCCGACGCCGCCGGAAAACGAATTCTCGTTCAGCCGGGTCGCAACGCATTTCCCGACATGAGTTCGTATATCAGCGAGCATTTCGGCTTCGATCTGCTGCAGCTGAGCGACTACGAAATCCATCGCGCCCAGAGCAAATGGGCGCATCTGCGGGGCCTCATCTGGCAGTCCTTCGATCTCGTCCGCTCGCTAGGCCGCCTTAGGCGCTGCCGCGTTGTCATCGCGATCGGCCCAATCTCGTACCTGATCAAGTTGCTGAAACGCCTCCGCCTCATCAGCTACGAAAAGTCCTTCTGCCTCGGCTGGCATGTCCGCTCGCCGCGCTGGTTCCCGGTGTTTCGTGCGCTGAGCAGGCTCGATTCTGAGGGCGACCACTACATCGTCTTCAGCGAGTGGGAGATCGGTCTCTACCAGGCCAATCTCGGCATCGACGCCGAGCGCATGCATTTCCTGCCTTACGGCGATTGGTCGGGCGCGGACGAACCGGCGGGCCCGGCCGGCCCGGATTCCGATGCGGGAGAATATTATTTCGCCGGCGGTTACAGCAATCGCGACTACCCGGCGCTGATCGCCGCGTTCTGCAAGATTCCGGCACAGCTCCTTATCGTTTGCTCGGCGCTCAATAAGGAATTGGACACACTCGACATTCCACCGAACGTGGCGATCCTGCGCGACCTGCCGGGCGATCAGTTCGACACTTATCTTCGCGACGCCAAGGCCTGCATCATCCCGCTCAAGCACGATACCGGTGCGTCGGGCCAGAGCGTCATGCTGCGCCTGATGCGCAACCGGAAGGCCATCATCGCCACCGACTTCGGCGGCGTTCGCGGCTATGTCGTCGACGGCGAGTCGGGCATCCTCGTCAAGGATATCGCGCGCGATCTTCCCGCCGCGATCGACAGCATCGAGCGCGATCCCACGGCCGCCACCGCAATGGGCGAAGCCGCCTATGAGCGCTACCGCCGCTATTTCTCGCTGGCCGCCGGCGGCGAGGCGCTGGGCCGCATTCTCGACCCGGCGATCGCCGAATGACCCGGTCCGCCACCGTGGATCGAATCCTAGTGGCAGCTCTCGGCGATCTTTCGGGCAGCTGCCGATTTCGGCATCCGGAAATCGTCAATGAAGACGACGTACTCAGCGCCGGTCCGCGGGTTCTTCACGGTTGCGCGGCCGGCCCGGTTGAACTCACCGGTGAGGGTATCGCCGTTGGCGATGGTGCCTCCCGACAATCGCTCGAGGATCGCGTAGCCCTGCGGCGTGTTGACGAAGATTTTGTTGCCGCAGCCCTCGGCATGCTCGACCTGGCCGCTGGTGAAGTTCGCGGTCTGCAAGCGGCAGCTGGCGGCGATGCGCACGCTCACTTCGGATTTGCTGAGACCCCGCTCGTCAATGCTCGCCGTGAAGCGCCGCCCGGACTTGCTGTCGTAGAACAAGCCAAAGCCGACCCGATTGAGGTCTCCGACGATCGTATCGCCATCGTCGGCCGCGCCTGGCTGCGATGCGATCAGCACCGAATAGCCGTCGTCGGAGCCGGCGAAGATCTTGTCGCCGCAACCCTTGGCGCGCAGCACCGTACCGTCGGCGAACGCGGGCGCGGCAAGGCCGACAAGCGTGACCGCCATGACAATGGATTTAATGCGCATCCCGGCACCAAGCTGTCACTGGCGCGCGCCGGGCGCAACGCCGTCGCCGCGGATATGGGATCGCGCGAGGTCGCGGGATGAACGCGACCGCCCGTCTCGCCGAGCGCGGCGCGACGTTTTTGTTCCTCATCGTCTTCGCCGGGATCATGTGGCCGCCCGACAGCTATTTCAGCGGTGAGGCGCTGACCCCGCAGGGCGCGTCGAACATCTGGGACTTCATGGAATTCGCCCTGCTGTTGCCGTTCCTCGGCCTCGGCTTCTTCGCGTACCGGCGCGACGTGCCAGGGTTGGCGATCTGGGCCTGGCCGGTGCTCGCGCTGGCGGTTTTCGCCTTCCTCAGCGCGTTCTGGTCGGACGCCCCTTCTCTGGTGGTTCGCCGCGCGGGAACGGTGACGGCGACAACCCTGTTCGGCGTATACCTCGCCGCGCGCGGCGATCTCGGCGACCTGGTCGCGAGCTTGGTCAAGGTCTATGCGATCGCCGCGGTCGCCTCGTTCATCGCGATCGCCCTGTTGCCGCAGGCGGCGACGGTGACGGGCGACTACTATACCCACGCCTGGCGCGGCGCCTTCACCGACAAGAACGAGCTGGGCATGGCTTGCGCCGAGGCGCTCATCCTCTCGGCCTACGCCTATCGCCGCAGCTATGGCCCGCGCTGGCTGTCCGGTATCGTCATCGCCGGGTTCCTCGTTCTGCTCTACGGCTCGGAATCGAAAACGCCGATCGTGGTGATGATGGCGGCGCTTTATGCCGCGGTCGTGGTCTTGGCCTTGCGCCGGCGCAGCGGCGCGGGCCTCCTCGTCGGCTACGTGCTGCTGGTCCTCGGCATGGCCGGAACGGCGCTGCTCGCCATCGGCTGGCAGGACGTGTTGGCGGCGCTGGGACGCGACCCGACCTTCACCAACCGCACCCGCATCTGGCAACTCGCGCTCGAATGGATCGCGCGGCGCCCCTGGCTCGGTTACGGCTACGAGAGCTTCTTTCGCGCCGACAATCCGGCCGCCAACCTGATCTGGGCCGATGTGGGGTTCAAGACGCCGCACGCGCACAATAGCTGGCTCGAACTGGGGCTCGGGCTCGGGGTCCTTGGCATAGGCCTGACCGCGCTCGCCTGGCTCGCCGCAATCTACCGCACGCTGCGCGTCGCCACCGCGCCACATGCCAAGCACGTCGCCTTCTGCCTCGCACTGCTCGCCGGTATGTTCTTTGAGAACCTCAGCGAATTCGAGTTCTTCCGGCCGGGAAGGCTGATGTTCGCTCTCTTCGTCGCCGTGCTGGTCTATCTCGGCCGCGAATTGACGTTGTTCCGCACCGCCAGCGCCGCGGCGCGGCGATCCGGGCGCGCGGCGGCCGCAACCACGCCTTATGCGCCGGCCAGCATTTCGGTGGCGCCATGAGCCTTCTCGACCCGTTCCACGCGCCGCTGCTGCGCGACTGCTGGGTGCGCTGGGGCCTGCGCCGCGTGCATTACGCCGACCGCGCCCGCAAGCTCGATCTGCTCTACCGCGCCGAGAATCCGTGGCGCATGGACTCGGCGCAAGAACAGGCGCGCTTCGCCTGGACGAATGAGGTGATAGCGACGCGGCTACCGCGGCCGGAGGTTTTGCTGGAGATCGGCTGCGGTGAAGGCCACCAATCGCAACATTTGACGCGGATATGTGGGCAGCTTTACGGCATCGACATCAGCCCACGAGCGGTGCAGCGCGCGCGACGGCGCTGCGTCGAGGCGACCTTCGCGACCGGCGACCTATTCACCTTCCCCTTTTCAGACATGCCGCCCGTCGTCGATCTCGTCACGGCTTGCGAGGTGGTCTACTACGTCAAGGACACCGCGCGGTTTATCGAGCGCATGTCGGCTCTCGGCCAAACCTGCCTGGTGACCTACTATGAGGGCCACGCACGCATGCTCGACCGGCATTTCGCCCATCTGCCCGGCTGCGAGCGCGATCGCTTTAATTTTGGCGACGTCGAGTGGATCGCGGTCTGGTGGCGTAACGGGAATCAACTCTAAACCCTTAATACCGACAAATACCTAATAGCCAAACAACGAATTGATATCTAACCATAATCGCCGCGCACACCGATTTTCTGAAAAGATCGTTAAAATCCTTGGCTTTCTGAGCCAAAATCTTGACCTTTTTAGCTCGAATTTTATACATGGACTGCGGGTCGGCGGTTCGATAGCGAGAAGCCATTTCGCCTCGGCTCAACACTCGCGACAGTGTAGCGCTAGAAGATGGGAGCCGCGGATGGCCGGCGTATTTGCCGATACAGGACGTCAGGAACCCGCAGCAAAGATGCCCGACATGGCGATGATCGGCTCGCCAAGCTGGGCCAGGGCGGCCCCGAGCCGGCGTCTCGTCACGCGGCTCGGCAATCTATTCCGGCGCATCGCGGTACGCTCGAGCCAGAGCTGCCGGATCAAGCGGGCGCAGCTCTTCATCGAGCGGCTGCAACCGAGCTCGGCCGATAAGATCATCGATCTGGGCGGCGGCAAAGGCGGCTATCTGGCCGGCGTTCTACCCTATCGCGATAATGTGACGATCGCCGATGTCGACCCGGCGATGCTGCAAACCGCCGCCGAGACCTATGGCTTCGACACTGTTCGCCTCGACGGCTCGGCGACCTTCCCGATGGCCGACCAGGAATACGACGTGGTGTTCTGCTCGTCGGTCATCGAACACATTACCGGCGCACGTGAGGAAATTTTCGACATCCTCGACAACAAACAATTCGCGCTGTCGGCTCGGGCAGCGCAGGCAAGTTTCGCCGCCGAGCTGCGGCGCATCGGCAAGCGCTATTTCGTGCAGACGCCGTACAAATACTTCCCGGTCGAACCGCACAGCTTCCTGCCGTTCTTCATTGTTTGGCTGCCGCGCCGCTGGCAAATCAAGCTGCTGGCGCTAGCCGGCCGGTATTGGATCAAGCACGTGCAGGCCGATTTCCGCCTACTGACCATCAGCGAGATGCGGGAGCTGTTTCCCGACGCGGAAATCGTGCTCGAACGCTATTGCGGCCTGGTTAAGTCGATCGTCGCGATCAGGAGCTGACCCTTCAACGCTTGGCCGGCGCCTCCGCGCGCTGAGTCGCCGCGGGGCGAGGCGGCGCGTGCTTGAGCGCGTCGACCATCGCCCAATAAACCGGCTTTGGTTGCATATCCGCGTCGAACGGCAGAGGCCGCGGGCGCTGTCCGTCCGGCCGCTTGGTGCGAGGATCGCCGACCGAGACGATCCAGCTCATACGATCGCTGACGCCCCAGGTGATCACCGAGGTCACCGCTTGATGAGCTAGGGCGACATCGAGATAGCGGCGATAGACTGAGGCAACCGCCGCGTCGCGCGCGGCGATGTCGGACGGAGCGCCGTTATCAACGCAATCGAGCTCCGTCACCATAATTTGTAGCCCGCGCGAAGCAATTTCGTCGAGAAAGCGGCTGAAGGCTTTTTCGTCGAAGTGCTCCATGTCCTCGTAAAACAGGTGGCTCTGCAACCCGATCGCGTCGAGCGGCACGCCACGCTTTTGAAAGCCGTCGATCAGTTCGAACATCACCCGCCGCTTTTCCAGCTGGTCGGGCTTTTCCATCTCGATGTCGAACTCGTTGTAGACGAGCAGCGCCTTGGGATCGGCCGCCCGCGCGGTGCGATAGGAGATGTCAAGGTATTCGGGCCCGATCTTGTCGAGGAAGACGTGCGGGCGCAGCTTGTCGGGGCGCGGCGAGGCGATGAGGATCGCTTCGTTGACCACATCCCACGATTGCGCTCGGCCGGCAAAGTGACCGCATGTCTCGGCGACATGCCTCTCCAGCACGTCGATCGCTGACTTGCGGTCGGGCAAGGCGGCGTACCATTTGGGCGCCCGCTCGCCATAAACGAGGGTGTGCCCACGAAACTTCATTCCGTTGGTGACCGCCCAGCCGTAATCGGCGTCGACCCCAGTGAAGTCGTGGCGTTCCGGGGTCGGCTGGAGATGGTCCCAATCCATCCGGCCATCGACCATCAGCCCGCATTCGTGCGCGCAGACAGCCTCGTAATCGGGCTCGTCCTTCAATTCCCAAGGGTCGATGTAGCTGCCGTAGAGCAGGCCGCTCTTGGCAGCGATATTGCGCAGCCCGGGTGTCGCCGGCGCCGGCACGGCCGCTGCGATGGACGGCGGGAAAGCTGCGGCAGCCGCGGCTGCCGCCAATAGCTCACGTCTGGTGATCGCGGCCATGGGCTCCTCATGTCCGGTCGGTTTGGGGCCGCGCGACACCAAGCCGTCGGCCGGATTGCTTGCGGGCGACGGTGACCCGGGTGGCTTCGTCGAACCGCTCGGCCATGCTGTCCATGCGCAGCGCGTCGCGCGTCTGCAGCGCTCCGTGAGACAGCCGCTCTTGCCATCCGTCGGAGTCGGCGAAGCGGGCCAGAGTTGCCGCGAACGCATCGAGATCGCCGGGCACGATGAGGCCGTTCCTCTCGTGCTCGATGTACTCAACTTCGGGGCTGTGCGTCTCTAGATCGCGGGTGATCACTGGCGATCCATGGGCAAAGGCGTGGTTGGCGACCAGTCCGACCATTCCGGCGACGACGGTGGCGCAGCCGACCTTGACGCAGCGGGCGACACGCTCGTCCGGCGGAAGGGGGCCGAGGAAATGGATGCTCGCATCGCCGGCGGCTTGCGCTTTGAGCTCCACTTCGCACATGCCGCCGCCGACGATCAGCGCTTCGACGGGCCGGCGGGAGAGACCGTTCTCGTTGATCCGGCGCACCGCGCCGATCAGTTGATCGACCCGCTTGATCGGCACCAGCCGACCCACGAAGACAAACACCGCGGAATCGGGTTTGAGGCCAAATTCACGGCGGATCGCCGCCTCGTCGGCATCGCGTCCGGCCTCGTAGAGCCGAACCTGCTCGGTCATATCGATCGTGTTCTGAACAAAGAAGGTGCGGTCGCGCGGATACCCGCTTTCGATCAGCCTTTCCGCGCCGCTCTTGGTATAGGCGATGAAACCGTCGGCCAGCGTGGTGAACCACTTCTTTATGGCGGTCGTCACTCCGATCAGCCGGTGCGGAACATCGCTCTCGCGGGTGCCGCGTTGCGGGTGATAACCGAAGCCCCAGTGCAGCACGGCGATGCCGCGCAGCTTGCAGAGCAGCGCAAGCAATAGGTTCGAGATGAACTTGCTCTCGGTGGTGATGACGATCGCATCGTAGCCGCCGGTGAGGATCTCCCACACCACCGGCTGATAGACCAGGGTCAGCGGCCCGACCCGAAACTCGTGGTTCTCGACCCGCCGCTGCGGAAACGCGAACGGGCCCTTGAGCTCCGCGGTCCCGACCCAAGACGGCGGCGCGCCATGAAAGACCACGTACTCGAAACCGCCGCGCTCGGCGAGGAGCTCGTAAAACCGCACGCGGTAGTGCGGCAGGTAACCGTGGTTGAGGATCGCGACTTTGCCTCGTGGCGACGGCATCAGTCTCTCCTTGTCCAGATCAGCTTGGTTGAGCGGCCGCGGCGGCGTGGTATCGCCGCCGCACGCGCTGCAGGCGGGCCAATTCCCATATCAAGCAGACGCCGTTACCGATCACGATGCCCCACATCGCGCCGGTATAGCCCTGCCAGAGGATGAACCCGGCGGTCGCCGCCGCCGCCAGCGCGCCGCAAATCGTCTGCGCGGTGGCGAGAAACTTGAACTCTCGCGCGGCGAGCAGCCCGATCCCCCCGACATAGCGCAACACGCTTGTCCCGGACGCCGCCGCCCACGGCACGAGCAAAAGGATACCGTCGCTGTATTTCCCGGCGAGGAGATATCGATCGATCGACGGCCAGACAAACCAAAGCCCGACGCCGATCGCGACGCTGGCGGTCGCGGCGCCCGCCAGCGCTCGCGCTATCGAGCGGTCGAACTCGCTGAGCCGCCCATTGGCAAGCGCCGACGCTAGATGCGGCAGCGCCGAGGCGCCCCAGGCATTGACCACCACGCTCACCGGGCGGAACAGCAAGCCGATCGCGTTGATCGTGGCGAGCGAGGCGACGCCAGCGAGGCTGGTCGCGATATAGACGTAGCTGCGGCCCTGAATGTGGTTGGCGAACACGCCGGCCAGCGACCAGGCGACGTCGCCACTAATACGGCGATATGTGCCGATCCAGCCGCCGCTGAACAACCGCAGCTCGGCTCCCTCACGTTTGCCGGCGGAACGTAAACGTAGACAGAGCTGGCTGACGAGGCAGCCAACCGTCATCGCCAAGAATGCCGCCGCGAGGTCGGCGAAGCGCTGCGGCCACAAGACCATCGCGCCAAGGCAGGCGGTGGTGACCGCGAGATAGGGTCCGTCGACCCACAGCAGCATCGGCATGTCATGCCGGCTAAAGGCGGTGTTGCGGTAATACTCGCGATACATTCCGGCGGCGACGAAGAGCGGGATCGCGACTATCGTCAGCGGTTCATGCCAAGCCCATTCCGCGTCGCCAATGAGATTGGCGACACCGGCGATGGCGGCCGCCGCCAGCACCACGACCAGGTTGACCGTGGCCAGCGCTGACTCAAGTCGGGCGGCGGCGGCCTGGTCCGTGGCGCCGGGCAGGTAGATGTTGAGCGGGCCGGTAACCAACGCACATTGGATGCTGACCGCGAATAGCGCCATCGTCATCCACAGCGAAACGACGCCGTAATCGGTCGCCGACAGGGCCCGCAGCAGGCAGATGTTGAGCGCGAAGCCGAAGACGCTCAACGCCGCCTGATCGAGCGCGGCGACGGCGTAGCGGTAACGCGCGAAAACGCCGAGAAACCGCCAGCGCGGCCCGCTTAAAACGCCAAGGTCCGAAGTCATGCCGACACACTGCCGGCGAGCGCTTAACTAACCGATAAAATCGGCGGATATTAAGCCTAAATCCGAGTCTACAGCAGGCGGTAGAGAAAGCCCGGGATGTAGTTGCGCCGCTGGTTCAACACCGCGCCGAGGAAGCGGCCGCCGGCCTGCTCGACAAGCGACTTGGCATGGGTGATCACCGCCGGCCGGGTTGTCTCGGCCCGGATCACCAGGAAGATGCCGTCCGCGGCCTCGGGGAGCAAAGTGGAATACTCGCCGCGCTCCATCGCCGCGCAGTCGACGACGATCAGCTCGAACTGGCCGCGCAGATGGTCGTAAAGCGCGCGCAAGGTGGCTGGATCGGCAACGCCCTGGCCGCGCTCACCGGTCAGGCAAGCGACGGTCAACGAGGTCCCGGTGATGGGCCGTTCCCGTTCGGCTTCGCCGGCGCCGATCCAGACGCCATCGACAAGGCCGCGCGACGTATCGCAGTCGAAATAGCGAGCGGTCTCGAGATTGCCGCGCGCGGCGTCGAGCAGCAGCGTCCGTCGACGCCCCGTCGTCGCCGCGAGCATTGCGAACTCCCGGGCGATCGTCGAGGTGCCCTCGCCCGTCGTCGCCGCAACAAAGTGCACGACCGCGCCCTTGCCGTCGAGCAAGGGCCGCACCACCGCCAGGAGCGGCGTCAGCTCAGCCGCGATCGGCCCCGGCGCGCGCGTCACCGGCCGCGGCTCGGGAGATAGGGGCGCCAGCGGCCGCTCGCCGGGCAGCGTCAGATCGCGGCCGCCTTGCCGCACCCGCTGCAGCGCGTCGTAAACGCTGGTCATCGCCGCCCCATCCGGGAATTCAATGCGTCGTCACAGCTTCGACAGTATACCGGCGGTGGAAACGAAGTCGAGGCTACGGGCCGAGCACGCCAGCGATCGATTGATCGATCTCGGCAGCTGTGGCGGCGGCTTCCTCGACCATCTTGAGATGCGAGCCGGGTACGCGGCGGATCTCCAAGTCGCTAAGAAACCTGCCCCAAACCTGCCGCGGTTTGCGCGGCTCCAATCCCGGCGTCTCCTCCGGCTGGATAAAAACAACCTTCCCGCCGTAAGGCCGCGGCCGATAGGCATTGCCGGCGTTATAGGTCGCGACGTGAACCCGGCGCGACGCGGCGTCGGTCCCTTCGGCGACAAGCGACGGTGGCTCGGCCAATTTCAACCCGCTCGCGGTCAGATATTGGAACAGGCTGCGCAGGCGGCGGGTGACCTCTTGGGCGAGTTGCCGGGGGGTGCATCTGCACAGCGACCAAAGCGCGTTCAGCGCCTGCCGCGCGAGAATGTCGAGATGACACGCGAGCGGCCAAACCGCTCGGCTCGGGTAGGTGTCGAGCAGCACGACAAGCGGCACCTGATGGCCTGCGGCCGTCAGTTGCTGCGCTATCTCCAGCGCAACCAATCCGCCAGCCGAATAACCAGCTAGCACATAAGGGCCTTGCGGCTGAACGATGCGCATCTGATCGATTGCGTAGTCTGCAATTTCAGCCAGATGGTCGAAAGGCAGTTCCGGCTCGACCATGCCGCGCGGGCGGATCGCGTAAACCGGCGCGGGAGTTTGCATCGCCGCCGCGATCGGACCGAGCTGCAGGATGCTCCCGGTCGCGCCGGGAATCATGAATACCGGCGTCTCGCCGTTGCCCGGCTTGATCGGAATACAACCGCCAACCGCACTCGCACCATCACCGGCTGCGCTGGTTCGCAACCAGCTTCGCGCGGCACGGATGCTGCGAAACAGCAGCGTCGTATCGGTCCGGACGAGCGGTTCGTTCATCCGACTGTCAAACTCGCCGGCAACATGGCGTTGAGCGAGGATGGCGGCGCAGCCCATTGGGCCACCGCCTCGAGAGCGTCCTTGCGCGACACGTTTAATCGTTCCTCGCAGACGGCTCGCCAGACGAGCGGGGATGGGCCGGAATCAATCGACCACTTCTATCGGCGCAGTCTCGGCCTCAGTCGTAAACGAAGGCATAACGAGCCTCGCCGGCGAACCGCTCTCTCGCTCTCGTGATCTCGCCTCGGGCGGCGCGGCGACTAGGCGCGCGAGATGGGCGGCGAGCCGTGCTGACATGGCGGCGATCAGCAATGTCGGGTTGGCTTGTCCCGACGTCGGGAACACCGCGCTGCCGGCGACGAACAGATTGGGCGTGCCGTGAACCCGACAATCGGCATCGACCACGCCCCGCTTCGGGTCGGCGGCCATCCGCACGGTACCAATTTGGTGGTAGCCGTCCGTCATCTGGTCCCAGACGCGCGCCACACGGTCCTCCGCCGGGTCGTGATACTCGAGGTGGCCGAGCCCGGCGTCGCGCAGGTCGCGGTCGATGATGTCGTGGCTCGCGACCACCGACGCGGCGTCGATTGCACCGTAGCGCAGATCAACCCGCAATCGCGGCATGCCGAGCGCGTCACGCGTGTCGGCGAGGGTGACCGTGCTCGCCAGGTTGGGGGCCTGCTCGGCGTGATAGAACAGCGCGTAGCGGCGCGCCTTGTTCCGAACGAAGAAACCCGGCAGGCGAGGCGTGGTCCCGTAGCGGCGATACAAGAAACTGGCGGTTTCACGCACCGCCTCGGGCACCCCGCAGACAATGTTGCGCAGGTGCTTGGTCACGTCGCGCACGCCGTGCTCCAAATATTTCCGCCGGATCGCCTCTGGCTCCAGCAAATTGCCGAGGCCGGGGGTCGCGAGGCTCAAATAGGCGAGCGAAAGGATCGCGCTGCGGTGCGCCGCGTCGCCGAGGAACGGGTTGTCGGGCCAGGCGCACATATTGAGGAGCCCGTGGCGCTGCTGCGCCTCGTCCGAGATGGTGATACGGCGGCGCGCGTAGCGGCCACTCGGGTCGATGAAAAAGTCGAATGTGTCGTCGGGAAGCGCTGAGCCAAGCACGATATCCGCGATACGCCCCTCGAAATGCCCCATATAGGCGCGTCCGAGCATCCCTTCCGCGCCGCCAAAGAGGCGCGGCTGGCCCATCCGCGACGAAAGCATCAACCGGGCCGTCTCCAGACCGCCGCAAGCGAGGACAATGGCGCGGGCGCGCAACGTCGTCCGTTCCCCGGAAGGCGGGGCCACCACAACCCCAGCAGCACGGCCGCTGACCGGATCGATCTCAAGACCGGTCGCGACCACGCCGAGCAATATCTTGAGACCGGAATCGCCGGTCAGCGCCGCGCCGTGCAATTCGCGCAGATTGCGCCGTTCGCTCCAGCGTTCGAGGCGATCGATCCGGCATTCCGCTAGCTCGGCCGCCGACGGCACCGGCGCTGAGAACCCCGGCGTTCCCGCATTGAGATAGCGCATGCCAACGTCGTACCAGGGGCAAATGTTATTGTGGCTTACCGGCCAGCCGCCGAGCGGCACGTGCGGCCGGTCGGCAAAGTCGACATCGTCGAACGGCACACAGCGACCGCCCCACAGCAGCGAGGTTCCGCCGAGCGCGCGGCGCACGGCGATCTGCGTCGGCGCATGGCGCGCGGGGTCGGCGATCTCGGCGTCGGCGAGCGCCTGAAAGTCAGCGCGAAGGCCATCCATCCCGCCGGCCAGCATCGTCACCTCGACGCCGCGCCAACGCAGTTCGAGCGCGAGGACGATGCCGGCCGGGCCGGCGCCGACAACAAGCACCGGCGCGGCCGACGGCTCGGAAGGGATTTCTTGACAGATCATCGTGTATGCAACGGCTCGTTTGAACCGATGGCAGCGTGACACAGATGGATTACGTAACCCTTGCTTCCGGCCTACCCGCCTCGTCCCGGCTCGGTTTTGGCTGCGGCAGCGTCATGGGGAGGGTCGGGCGCGCGCCGTCGCGGCGCGCGATCGCCGCGGCGCTCGACGCCGGCATCACGCATTTCGACATGGCGCGATCCTATGGCTACGGCGAAGCGGAGGCGCTGGTCGGCGACGCATTGCGCGGCAAGCGCGACAAGGTGGTAATCGCCAGCAAGTTTGGCCTCAACCCGTCCCGCTCGGCTAGCGCGCTGCGCGTCCTGAAACCGATCGCCCAGCAGCTCGCCGCGAACGTGCCGGGCGCGCGCGGCGCGCTGCGTTCGTTCGTCGGCGGCGCCAGCGCGGCCGCTGACCGGTTTTCGGTCGCAGCGGCCGAGACTTCGCTCAACCAGAGCCTCGCCGCGCTCAAGACCGATTATCTCGACATCCTGTTCCTGCACGATTGCGGCGCGGACGATCTTGGCGACGAGCTTGTCGGCTTTCTCGACCGGCAGGTCGGCGCCGGGAAGATCCGCGCCTATGGCGCAGCCACGGACATCGACACCGTCGTCGCGTTGAATGCGGCGCTTGGCGACCGGCTGATATATCAGTTCGCCAACAGCCTTACCGTCCGCAACGCCGAGCGCGTCGCCGGCAGCGGCTGCCGGATCATCGCGCACAGCCCGTTCTTCGGAGCCGATACTTCGTGTCGCGGCGGCGACGGTGACGTTCATCGCGCCATGCTAGCGCATGCCTTGACCTCAGCCGGGGTCGACGTGGTTTTATGCTCGATGCTCGACGAGGCGCATCTCCGCTCCAATCTCGAAGTGGTTGAGGAACTGATCGAAGCGGAACATCGCGCTCCGGCCGCCTAACGCCTTCTCCCATCGCGGGCTTGCACACCATCTGGGTCTTCATCACCGATTGCGGCGACAGCGCGGTGACGCTGCCGCTTGCGCTGCTGGCACTGATTTTTCTTTTCGTCGCCGGACAGCGCCGCCTCGGCTATGCCTGGGTATTGGCGATCGGTTCTTGCGCGATCGTCATCGGCGGATTGAAGCTGGTATTCGGCGCTTGCGGCGTGGATATCGCCGGTGGGCACGTTGTCAGCCCGAGCGGACACACCGCGATGAGCACCGCGATTTATGGCGCGCTCGCACTGCTGGCCGGCAGCAGGCTGCCGTCCACGCGGCGTTACATTGTCTATGGCGCGGCCTTTGCGGGGATCGCCGCCATCGCCCTGTCACGGGTGGTGTTGCACGAGCACAACATACCCGAGATCGTCATCGGCTGGGCCGTCGGCGCCGCTGCGGTCGCCGTATTCGCCCTGGCGGCGGGCCGCCTTGAGGCGCCCTCTCTACCGTTCGGATGGATGCTGCTTTCCGGCATCGTGCTCGTCGCCCTTTTGCACGGCCACCGCTGGAAGATCGAACCGGCGGTTCGCCATCTCGCCGGTCTCTTTCGTCTGGCCCTGCCCTTTTGCCGCTAGCGCCGCAGGGTCACGCCGCATGTTTTCCGGGGGTCGGTTGATTTTCCGCGAGTCCGAGCCGGGCGATCACGTCACGCACCGGCAACACCGGAACGTTCTCCGCCGCATAGGCGACGATCGACTGGAATTGCTTCGGGGTGCAGCCGAACGGAGACGGAGGGTCCGCAACGTCGTGCGTGTAGAAGATGACCCAGCCATTCGCCGCTTGGGCATCGTCGATCATCTGGCACAGCAAATCGCGATCGAAATCCCGGCTATAGATGCTGGTGGCCAGCAGATCGGCAAGATCGACCGTCCCGTGATTTAGGCCGCGCCCGGTGCCGCGGCACGACGCGAACCGGCTAGCGAGTGTGTTTTTCGCCGTTAGCGATACGCCGCCAAACGGATATGCGAAGTTGCAGGCCGGCGCGTCGATGAACTCCGCCAGCGCCGACGCGTTGCGCGTGATCTCGGCGGCGATCTCGTTGGGCGAAGCGCGGCAGCAATCGCGATGGCTATAGGTGTGGCAGGCGATCTCGTGTCCGGCGGCATGGGCCGCTCGCAGGTCGTCGGCATCGAACATCGGCCCGAGCTGATTTTCGGTGCCCGCTAGCCCCATCGCCGCGTAATAGGTTCCGCGCTTGTCGAATTTTTCGAGGATCGCCCCACCGTTGACCCAGGCCGAGCGCGGGAAATCGTCGAAGGTGAAAGAGACCACCCCGCCAGACCGTTCGATCCTGGCCGGCCGCGTGGACAAAAACCCGCCCAATTCGCGGGCGAGCTTGGCCGCAATGGAAACACGCCTCGACGCGAAGCCCATGATGTCCTGACAAGTCGCGGTGCAGGCACCGGTCTTAGCGTGATTCCCTTGTCGAGAACTTAAGATGGCGCGCTACATCGCGCGCGCCATTCGCGCCCCCCTGCGCTCCTTGAGAGCCTGGGCCCGCGGCGTGTCGATCGCCGGCACGCCGGGGAGGCGCGGGTTGAGGCGGCGGGTCTCCCATACCCAGTCGTCACCGTCCATCTGATAGCTCTGCTGGCCCTGCATCGGATTGCGGTTGACCAGCGGCCGCGCATAAAGCGGGTGCGTCATGCTGCGAATCTCGTGCTCGATCTCGAACAGCGTCTCGTTGGTGTCGACATCGACGATGTGCTCGAAGCGATACTGGTAGGCGTTGCTTTCCTCGGTCAGCACCTCGCGTTTGACCAGCTCATGGTACGGCGCCGAGAAGTTCTGCACATAGACCTGGATATGGTGGCCGTCATAGGGCTTCTGCACGTCCTTCTTCTGGCGGAAGCGCAATTCCTGATGGTAGCCGACGCCGACATGCGCGACCCGGCCCTCGCCTTTTCCTTCCACCGACGTCAGCGCCCCAAAAATCTTGCGATAGAACTTGGCGATGCCTTTTGCCGTCCCCATCGGCACATCAAACTCGAGATAGGGCATGCCGAGGCTGATCGCGCCAAACCGCTTCTCGTCCGGGCTGTGCATATTGAACTTATTGCCCCAGGGGCAGGTGACCTCGACGTAGTCATTGTTCGCGGACACCTTGAACTTGGTGCCGACGAACGTCTTTCCGACGCCGTCGAGCCGCTTCAAGAGCGCGTCGCGGTCCGGCACGACAAGACCGATCGCGCCGCGTAGCACCCATGGGTCGCCGGTCGGCAGGTGAAACTGGCTCTTGCCGACATTGACCCACATATTGGCGAGGCCGGTGTTCATGTAGGGGTCGCGCGTCAGACCCAAACCCGAGATGTAGAACGCGGTCGCCCCAGCCTGATCCGGCACCTGCAGGTTGACGTGCTCGAGCATGACGATATTGCCGAGATCCTCGGCATCGCGATCGTAGTGCTGGATTTTCGCGGCCATGTTTCCTCCGGGCGTTGGGTTTACGCGGATTCTAGCGCGGCCCCGACATAGCGGTCGAGAAATTGCCACGCGGTCTGCGTGCGGCAGCGTAAGAAGGACTGCATGGGCAGCCCTCAGAATGGTCCGACTCACCAGAGCGCCTTCCGCGAGTCACTTGGGCTCCTCGCCACCAGGCGTTACGGAACGTTTTGCCTCGCCTCGCTGCTGTCGAACATGGGCACCTGGGCGCAGCAAGTAGCGGAGCCCTGGCTGTTGTTGAGCATCGGCGCCTCGTCGTTCCTGCTTGGACTCGATTCCTTTGCCGCCGGCGCACCGGTGTTTCTGCTCACCCTGGTCGGTGGGGTCATAGCCGACCGCCGCGACCGCCGCCGTGTCATCACGATCTTCCAGTCGCTCCAGATGCTGTGCCCGGCAAGCTTGGTCTTGCTCTTGGTGATCGGCTGGATACGGCCGTGGGTGGTGATAACCCTTTCTGCCATCGTCGGGATTACCGACGCCCTGTCCATGCCATCGTTTCAATCGATCGCGCCGTCGATCGTCGAGAGGGAGCAAATTCCCTCGGCGCTGGCGCTCAACTCGACCCAGTTCAACCGCTCACGGATTCTCGGTCCGGCGGTCGCCGGCGCGGTCTTGGCCGGGGTCGGAGCCATCGGCTGCTTCGCGCTCAATGCCGCTTCGTACATCCCGTTCATTGGTGTCGCGTTGTGGATCTTGCCGCGGCGAGGCCCGTCCGTGGCGGCTCGGGACCGCTCGGACCGTCGGCATCTGCTTGCCGGCGCGCGCGCTCTTGCTCGCGATCCGCTGCTGCGCGGCTCGCTGGTCACGGTGCTCGCCACGAGTACGCTATGCGGGCCGCTGATCACCTTCTGCCCTGTGCTGGTGAAGGAGGGTTTCCATCGCGATGTGACGAGCTTCAGCCTCACCGTAACCGCGTTCGGGATTGGCGGCCTGCTCGGGGCAGTCGGACTGCTCGGGGTCGACGCCAAGCGTGATCGCAGGCCGCTTACCTCGTGGTTCGCCGTCGCCTACGGGGCTCTGACCGCGCTTGTCGCACTTGATCCATGGTTTTGGGCGCTGCCGATCCTGTTCGTCTTCGCCGGCCTGTCGATGACTGCGAGCAATACCTCGGCCAACACGTTGCTGCAGGCCGCCGCGCCAGAGCGGATTCGTGGCCGAACGGTAAGCCTTTATATGCTGGCGATGCGCGGCGGCATTTCTATCGGCGGCCTGCTGACAGGCTCCATGATTCACCTCCTGGGTCTCCGTCCCGCGCTGCTCGTCGACGGCATCCTTGCCGTGGCGCTGCAATTCGCGCTCGGCAGGCGGTGGTCGCGCTCGGTGTCGTTGGCGTCGGCGCGCTAGCCTGGCTGCCACGACGCCGTCTGCATCGCAGGGTAGTGGGAATTTGTACTCGATGAGATACGTAGAATCAGAAAATATATGCATACTTATAAAGTATTATGACTTTGAATATTCATTATATAACTGTGATTTCTGATAATTTACGATATTTCTCCCAAGATTAAATCTGAGATGACCTGTGCGTTTCTACTGACTAAGCTCGTCCAATCTTGGTCGCCACTTTGGTTCCTAGGGAGGGAACGTGACGGACGGGATCGAGCGCCTGCGACAGTTCATCGACGAGCTTACCCGCCTTGTCGAGGCGGGAACCGACGAGTCGAAAATCATCGAGCGCGGTGGCGCCGCATTACGCAGCCTTGTGCGGGTTGACGATTGGCTGCCTCCCGAATTTGCCGAGCCCAGCGCCGAGCACTACCGCCAGTACCTGCTCTATTGCGATCCGCGGGAGCGGTTCTCCGTCGTCAGCTTTGTTTGGGGCCCAGGCCAGCGGACACCCATCCACGACCACACCGTGTGGGGACTGGTCGGCATGTTGCGGGGCGCCGAGATCTCGCGCGACTACACGCTCGATCCCGAGCGCGGGCTGGTGCCGGGCCGCGAGAGCCGGCTCGAGCCCGGCGACGTGACCGCGGTCTCGCCGCGCATCGGCGACATCCACACCGTCGAGAATGCCCTCGCTGACCGACCCTCGATCAGCATCCACGCCTACGGCGCCAATATCGGCGCGGTGGCGCGCCACGTGTTCGTCCCCGAAACCGGCGCCGCGAAGCCGTTCGTCTCGGGCTATGCCAACCGGCTGACGCCAAACTTGTGGGACCGCTCGACCGAAACGCGCGCGCGGCTCGGGATTTGAGCCCGCTCAGTTATTGCGGCTGATGTCGTCCTCGCGGACCTCAAACCACATCGCGTTGAGAATCGCGAAGGCGCAGGCGAGGCCGAGTCCCAACACCCAGCTGAAATACCACATTGGCCGACGGCCTCCTCAGTAATGCCCTTCCCGCCCGGCGATTTCGGCGATGCGCACTTTGCCGCGCATGACGCGCAAGGCATAAGCGGTGTAGGCGAGCACGACGGGAAGGAAAATCACCGTCGCCAGCAGCATGATGAAAAGCGTCGTCTGGCTGCTCGACGCATCCCAGACAGTGAGGCTCATCTCCGGGTGGGTCGAGGACGGTAGCAGGAACGGAAACAGCGCCAATCCCGCGGTGACGATGATCCCGGCGACCGAGATCGCGCTCAGCAGGAATGCCAGCACGCGCGCCCTCCCCGACGGGATCAGCGCGACCAGCAGCGCGCCGGCGAGGCCGATGCCGGGCGCGGCGAACAACGGGGGATACGCCCGGTAGTTGCTGAGCCACGCGCCGGCGGCGCGGATCACGCTCTTGGCAAGCGGATTCGAGGGTCCGTCATGCGCCATCGCGGCGAGCGCATAGCCGTCGATTCCGCTCGCAACCCACCACCCGGCCAGCGCGAAGACGACCGCGGCAAGCAGCGCGAAGAGCCTGGCCGCCTGGCCCGCCCGGATGCCGACCGCGCCGTCGGTCTTCATCGCTAGCCAAGTTCCACCATGCATCGCCAGCATCGCCGCGCTCAAAATGCCGGCGACCAGCCCGAACGGGTTCAACAATCCAAAGAAGCTGCCCGTGTAACTCAGCCGCAGTTCACTATCGAAGCTGAACGGGACGCCCAACAGCAGGTTGCCGAAGGCGACGCCGAAAACCAGCGACGGCACAAACCCGCCGACCGCCAGGCCCCAATCCCAGAACTCGCGCCAGTTCGCGTTCGGCAGCTTGTCGCGGAAGGTAAAACCGACCGGGCGGATGATCAGCGCCAACAGAACCAGAAACATCGCGACGTAAAACCCGGAAAAGCTCGCCGCATAGAGCAGTGGCCAGGCGGCGAACGAGGCGCCGCCGCCGAGGATGAACCAGACCTGGTGGCCCTCCCAATTCGGCTCGACCGTTTCGCGTATCTGACGGCGCTCGGCGTCGTTGCGTCCGACAAACGGCAACAGCATCGCCGTACCGAGGTCGTAGCCGTCGAGCACGGCGAAGCCGATCAAGAGGATGCCGAGCAGCGCCCACCAGATGAGGCGCAGGATATCGTATGGAATGAGCGCGCCGCTCATGCGCCGAGCGCCGGTCCGTGCCGGATGGTGCGCACCATCAGCGCCAGATCGACCACCGCCAGCGCGCTGTAGAACAGCACGAAGCCGGCAAGCGAGCCGAGGATCGTCGCTACCGGCACCGAGGACACGCCGAGAAAGGTCGGCAGCACACCTTCGACCGCCCAAGGTTGCCGGCCATATTCGGCGACGACCCAGCCGAGCTCGATCGCGACCCAAGGAAGCGGCAGGCTCAACAAGGCCAGACGCAGGAACCAGCGGCGGTCGAGCGTTCGCGTCGAGGCGAAATAAAACGCGCCGGCAAACAGCGCGATGAAATAGAAGCCGAGCCCGGCCATCACCCGGAATCCCCAGAACAGCACCGGTACGTTGGGGACGAGGTCATTCGCCGCGGCGGCGATCTGGTCCGGAGTCGCAGCACCGATATCGGTGCGGTAGCGGCGCAGCAGCAGCGCATAGCCGAGATTTTGCTGGGACGCGGCAAACGCCGCCTTGGCGCCTGGGTCGTCGGGATCCTGCCGCAGGGTCTCCAGCGCGCGATAGGCGTTAAGGCCGTCGGCGATGCGCTTCTGGCCCTCGGCGACCAGATCGGCGATGCCCTCGACCGGCGTGTCGAGCGAGCGGGTGGCGATAAGCCCCAGGACCCAGGGAATTCTGATCGCGTCCCGCGTGGTCCGGGCGGCGACATCGGGGAACCCGAAGACGGTGAGGCCCGCCGGCGGCGGCTCGGTGTGCCACGCCGCTTCGATGCCGGCGATCTTCATTTTCTGGTTCATCGTCGCGGTGTAGCCGCTCTCGTCGCCGAGCACGACGACCGACAGCGCCGAAGCGAGCCCGAAGCTCGCCGCGATCGTCATTGACCGGCGGGCGAGCGGAACATGGCGGCCGCGCAGCAGGTAGAGCGCGCTCACCGACAGGACGAACATCGATCCAGTGACATAGCCGGCGCTGACGGTATGGACGAACTTCGCCTGCGCCACCGGGTTGAACACCAAATCGTAGAACGAGGTCAGCTCCATCCGCATCGTCGCCGGATTGAACGCGGCGCCGACCGGGTTCTGCATCCAGCCGTTGGCGATGAGGATCCACAGCGCCGACAGATTGGCGCCGATCGCGGTGAGCCAGGTCACCGCCAGATGCGCCAGCCGCGGCATGCGGTCCCAGCCGAAAAAGAACAGTCCGACAAAGCTCGCCTCGAGGAAGAACGCCATCAGCCCTTCGATGGCGAGCGGCGCGCCGAAAATGTCGCCGACATATTGCGAGTAGTAGGCCCAGTTGGTGCCGAACTGGAATTCCATGGTGATCCCGGTCGCCACTCCCATCGCGAAGTTGATGCCGAAGAGGATGCCCCAGAACCGGGTCATCTCGCGCCAGATCGGGCGGCCGGTCATCACGTAGACGCTTTCCATGATCGCCAGCAGCAGCGACAGGCCGAGGGTCAGCGGCACGAACAGGAAATGGTAAAGCGCGGTCAGCGCGAATTGCAGCCGCGACAGCTCGACGACGGTGGTGTCGATCATGCTAGCGGCTCGCGAGCCCGAAGACTGCCGTAGCGGTGCGCTCAGCGGACGGACTTTGATCCGGCGGCGGCACAAAGAACGCAAAATAAAGCACCGCGAGCGCCGCGGCCTTCGCGATTAGCGCGGCTGCGACCGTGCGGCCAAGCGATCGATCTCTGATAACGGTGCGACGCGGCCGTCTCGCCATGACGATTCCCCCGCCTCCGCTTTCGTCGAGCCTGCGGCGCAACGCCCCCGACTATAACCAAAAATATCGGTCCGGTGCACCAGTGCCTGATCACCAAGCCGTTCTGGCATCGCAACGGCATTGATCTGCATCAACGCAGGCGGTTCCAATGGCGGGTGAGATCGCGCGGCGGCAAGGAGAGAGAACATGGATGGGATCGGCCAGGATCGGGCGGACTACGTGGCGCGCGCCAAGGCGCTCGGACCGATGATCGCCGCCGCTGCGGATGAGGTCGAAAAGGATCGCGAGCTACCGTCCGCCCTCGTCGCCAAGCTGGCGGGTGCAGGCCTTTTCCGTCTGTTGCAGCCGCGAGAGCTTGGCGGCGCCGAACTGGCCCCGATGGAATTCGCCGAAATCATGGGCGAGATCGCCAGCCACGACGCGAGCACCGCCTGGTGCGTCGGCCAGGGCAACGGCTGCGGCATGTCGGCGGCGCTGCTCGATCCCGCCGTAGCGCGGGAGATTTTCGGTCCCGACGACGGGATTCTCGCCTGGGGCCCGCCGAGCAGCTCGGCCGAAGCCCGCAAGGTACCCGGCGGCTATCGCCTCACCGGCTCGTGGAGCTTCGCCAGCGGCAGCCACAACGCCACCTGGCTGGGCGCCCATATTCTCGAACGCGGCGCCGATGGCGAGCCGGTGCGACGGTCCGACGGAGGCACGATCCTGCGTTCGCTGTTGTTCCCCAAGGCGCAGGCGCAGATGACCGACATCTGGCGGGTGCTCGGCCTCAAAGGCACCGGCAGCGACATGTATAGCGTCACCGACCTTTTCGTCGCCGACGACCACACCGTGTTGCACGACCGCGGCAAGGCGCCGCCGCGCAGCGGCGGCCGCCTCTACCGCTTCAGCTTTAGCAACCTCTACGCCTCCGGTTTCGCGGGGCTGGCGCTCGGCGTCGCCCGCGCCTTCTACGACAGCTTTGTCGCCTTGGCGGCCGACAAGACCCCGCGCGGCGCCAAGGGCACCTTGCGCCACGACCAGGTGGTGCAATCGCAGGTGGCGCAGGCGAGCGCCCGGCTGCGGTCAGCCCGCGCATTCTTGCTCACGTCCCTAAACGAGATCTGGGATGCGGTCGGCGAGACCGGAGAGGTCAGTCTCGACCAGACCGCGACAATCCGTCTCGCATCGACCTGGGCGATCAAACAAGCGCGCGAGGTGGTCAACGAACTCTACCACGCCGCGGGAGCCACCGCGATTTTCGACGCGCAGCCGTTCGAACGCCGCTTCCGCGACATGAACACCATCGCGCAGCAGATGCAGGGCGCCCAGCGCCACTTCGAGACGGTCGGCGGGATTCTCCTCGGCCTGGAACCCGATGCGACGATGTTCACCTTCTGACGCTTCAAACGCGCTTCCATTTGTGTGAGCCGCGCCCGGCGGCTAAACTCTCCTCAGACCGTTGCTCAATGAGGAGACACCGCCGTGAACGATGTTGCGCCGTCTCGTTACAAGTGGGTGGGAACTCGGCCGATCCGTCCGGACGGCGTGCCCAAAGTCACGGGCCGCGCGATGTACGCGGCCGACCTGGCGATGCCCGGCGCGCTCTATGGCAAGATCGTGCGCTCGCCGCACGCCCATGCGCGCATCAAGTCGATCAACACCGCGAAGGCCAAGGCCCTGCCCGGCGTCAAGGCGGTCATCACCGGCGCCGATTTTCCCGACCACAAATTCGAGTACATCGGCCCTGAGCGCGTCGCGGTCAATTTCTGGCATGTGTCGCGCAATGTGATGGCCAAGGAAAAGGCGCTTTATGACGGCCACGCGGTCGCTGCGATCGCCGCGATCTCGAAGGAGATTGCCGAGGAGGCCGAGGCGCTGCTCGAGATCGACTACGAGGTGCTGCCGCACGCGATCGATGTCGACGACGCGATGCGTGAAGACGCACCGCTGCTCTTCGAGGACATGATCACCCGTGGCATCGAGCCCGCGCCGACCAAGCCGTCGAACATCGCCAAGAAGCTTGAATTCGCGATCGGCGATGTCGAGAAGGGCTTCAAGGAAGCCGATGTCGTGATCGAGAAGGACTTCAAGACCGCGGCCGTTCACCAGGGCTACATCGAGCCGCACGCCTGCAGCGTACGGATGGACGCTGACGGCCAGGGCGAGATCTGGTCGTCGAGCCAGGGGCATTTCGTCGTCCGGGCCCTGACGGCCAAGCTGCTTGAGGTCCCCGTCGGCAACCTGCGCGCGACGCCGGCCGAGATCGGTGGCGGGTTTGGCGGTAAGACGGTTGTTTATGTCGAGCCGGTTGCCGCACTGCTGTCGAAGAAAACCGGCCGGCCGGTGAAAATCACGATGAGCCGCGACGAGGTGTTCAAGGCCACCGGCCCGACATCGGGTGCCTCCATGACTGTCAAGATCGGCGTCAAGAAGGACGGCACGATCACCGCCGCGCAGGGCATCTTCAAATACCAGGCCGGCGCGTTCCCCGGCTCACCTGTGATGAACGGCTGCCTCTGCGCGTTCGCGCCCTACGAGATCGAGCACCAGCACACGGTCGGCTACGACGTCGTCTGCAACCGTCCGAAATCGGCGGCATACCGGGCGCCCGGCTCGCCGATCTCGGCCTTTGCGGTTGAAAGCGTGCTCGATATGTGCGCCAAGAAAATCGGCATGGACCCGGTCGAGCTGCGCCTCAAGAACGCAGCCAAGCCTGGCACCCCGATGATTTACGGCCCGAAACTCGGCCATGGCGGCTACATCGAGACGCTGGAGGCGGTGAAGAACCATCCGGCGTACCAGATCAAGCTCGGCCCCAATCAGGGCCGCGGCGTCGCCTCGGGCTACTGGTTCAACGGCGGCGGCGAATTCGAGCGCTACGATCCAGGTCAACGCCGACGGCACCGTCACCGTCGCCACCGGCAGCGTCGATGTTGGCGGCTCGCGCGCCTCGATGGCGCTGATGGCGGCCGAGACCTTTGGCATCGATTACAGCCAGGTGCGCGCCATCGTCGCCGACACGTCGTCGGTCGGCTACACCCATGTGACTGGCGGCAGCCGCGTCACTTTCGCCACCGGCACCGCGGTTGTCGACGCCGCCAAAAAGGCGATCGACGACTTGCGCGGCCGCGCCGCGATGATCTGGGACGTCGATGTGGACGGCGTCGTCTGGGAGGATGGCCACGCCAAGCCGGCCTCGAGCAATGTCGGCGATTTCAAGCCGATGTCGCTGAAGGAGCTCGCGGGCAAGGCGGCGGCGACCGGCGGTCCGATCACCACCGCGGCCTCGGTCAATGCCGGCGGCCAGGCGCCCGGCTTTGCGACGCAGTTTTGCGATGTCGAAGTCGACCCGGAGACCGGCAAGGTGACCGTCCTGCGCTTTATCGCGGCACAGGATGTCGGCACCGCGATCCACCCCTCTTACGTCGAGGGGCAGATCCAGGGCGGGGTCGTCCAGGGCATCGGCTGGGCGCTCAACGAGGAATACATCTACAACCAGAAGGGCCAGCTCGATAACGCGGGCTTCCTCGATTACCGCTGCCCGGTCGCCAGCGACCTGCCGATGATCGAGGCGCTGCTCGTCGAGGTGCCGAACCCGACGCACCCCTACGGCGCCAAGGGCGTCGGCGAGGTCAACATCTGTCCGCCGATGGCGGCGATCGCCAATGCGATTGATGATGCGATCGGCCGGCGGCTGACCGAACTGCCCATGTCGCCGCCGAAGATCCTGGCCGCGCTCGACCACGGCGCGGACTAGGCATCCCGATGACGACCGCGCAGGTGACGCTCACGAGCGGGTTCAGCCGCCGCTATACCGGCGGACGGCGTGAATTCGAAATCGAGGCGAAAACCCTGCGCGATGTCATCAAGGCGCTGGATAAGATGTATCCAGGGCTCGGCGAGCACCTTGAGGAGGAGACCACCGTCGCCATCGACGGCGCAATCCACGATGCACCCGGCTATTTCCAGAAGCTGCGGCAGGGCAGCGAGGTGTTCTTCATCCCCAAGCTCGAAGGCGGTTAGCCCCAACCGCGGCAGCACGCAGACAGTCAAAAAGCCGGGCTAGCCCGGCTTTTTTTGTGGGAGAGGCTGGCCGGGGTTGTCAGCCCCGACCGGCCAGCCTCTCGACCCTCGCGCCACCCGGTGGGGGCAGCGCCTAAAGGGCAAGGTGCTTACATATTGTTCGCGACCGTATCGAAGGTCCCGCTGAGGTTAATGCCGACCGTGTTGAGTACCCCGACGGCGGCGAGAGCGATCAGCGAGGCGATGAGTTCATATTCGATGGCGGTGACACCACTTTCGTCCGACAGAATTCGGTGAAGCGCGGCAAGCATTGGTCTACTCCGTGTCCGGTACGAGGCAAATGCTCGCCGAATGCCTGCGGTATTTCAATAAAATTGATCCTTAATTGAATGTGTATTGTTGGGAGTCATGCTTAATTATTTATTGCTTGAAAGAAGCCGACAACAAGCTACGGACGACCGCATCGAGCGAGGCGGAACCGGACAGTGGCGTTCAAATCGGGTTCAGAATTTCACGGTGATCGTCCCGATCACCCGCCTTTCGACATTGGGCGCGGACGTTTGGCGTTGGGTTGCTTGGGTAATGTTCTGTCCCGAGAGGGCCAGGGTTATCCGGTCCGTCAGCTGATAGGCGATGCGGCCATCGATCGATACATAATCGTTGATCGGTGCCAGGGTCGTGAATAGCCCCGCCACGACCGGGACAAACCCGTAAAAGCGCGATTCGTAGCGCAGGAATCCATCGATTTCCCAGGGCCCGTGCGACCAGCCGAGATTGGCGTTCACGACATGAACGGGGTTCGTATGCTGGAAATCGACATTGGTGGTGAGGTTGGTCAGCCCCGGATTGAAACGGTCGGTCACGACCTCCGGGGTGTAGCTCAGCCCCCAGCGCCAGTCGCTGAGAAATTTGCCCTTCAGCGCCAGCTCGATCCCTTCCGCATGCGAGCGGGCCACGTTAGCCGAGGTAAAAAAGGCGCCGCCCGGAGCGATGAGAAAGCCCCCGGACAGGCTGGCGATCTCGTTGGTGGTCTGATGGAACCCGCTTGCCCGGAAGTGGGCGTTGAGCGCCTCGAAATAGTGGTCCCACCCAAGCTCGTAATTGGTCACGACAGTTGGCTGCAGGGTCGGCACGCCGGTATAGTTCGCCGAGGGCGAATTGAACGCCAACGCACCCAGTTCGGCGAGATTCGGAAGCTGCACCCCGCGGCCAACGGTCAGCCGCACCGTGTCCTCGGCGTCGGCTTTCCACACGAGACCGCTGTTGAAGCTTTCTGTCGTAACGCTTCGGTCCCAATTGGCGTTGGCGAACGGGGATCCAAGCGGCGCCGAGCCGTCGCGCCCAAGCATCAAATGGTCGATGCGCAGTGCGTTGGTCAGCGCCAGCGAGGGCATGATCTGCCATTGCCACATGCCGCCGACGGCGACGACGTCATAGAACACGTCGGCACCGCCGAAGGGCGTCGTGCCCGCAGTGTTATGCCGATACTCGACGGTGCCGCGCAGCGTGTGATCGGTGCCGACCTTCACCGAATCCTGCAACTGGACCACGGTGACGTTGTTCTGAAACGTCGGGGCCGGTACGAACGCCACATCGCCGAATTGATAGGCCGTGGATATCCAATTGCTATAGGCGGTTGCCTGCCACAACCCGGTGTCGGTGTCGGAGGTCAATTGCGCTTTGACCGAATTGGTTTCATACCTGGTAAATGCCGGATTATATCCGCCAGTGACTTCGTCTTGTTTGGCGAAAGTATGACTGGCCTCGAGATCAAGGGTGGTTTTTTCACCGAGGCGGACGACTCCGTTCAAGTCGAACGAGCCGCGATTATCGTCGCGCCGAAGGCCGAGAAAGGGCACACCGGCCGGGGTCGTGAAGTCGTCATCGAAACGTCCACCGACCATGAGGCGGACGGCGCCCCGCTCGCCGAGTTTCATGGTCGTTACCAGCGAGCCCTGCCCGAAACTCTGCGTAGCTCCGGTCAGCGAAGCGGTGTTCACGTCGTCGTAAAGCGGGTTATAGGTGACGATGTTGATCACGCCGCCGGCGGCGTTGAAGCCGAACAGGGCGCTGTTCGGCCCCTTGACGATCTCGATCTGACGGATCGCCGACAGCTCGACGGGCAAGGCGCTCCACGGCGTGAAGCCGTAGAAATCGGCATAAACTTGCCGCCCGTCGATCAGCACCAGAAGGCGCGGGGAGTAGGCCTGGTTGTAGCCGCGGACGCTGACATCGGCTTGGTCGTTGGTCCATTGCAGCACATCGATACCGGCGACATGGCGCAACACGCCGGGGATGTCGGTTGCGCCGGAGCGGCGAATGTCATCGGCCGTAACGATCTCCATGGTCGCCGGCACATCGCTTGCCCGCTGGGGAGAGCCGGTGACGCTGGTCGTTACCGGTTCGCCGAATAGCTGCTCGAGCGCCCCGTAATTCATCAATTGACCCTGCGCGGAACCCGCGGCCATCACGAGCGAGGCACCGATCGCAGTTGCCAAACCGGTTTTCATCGGCGTCCTCCTCCAGCGGAGTTCTGCCGGGCCCGGGCCCGGTTAGCTGTTGCGGTCAGAACTCGGTGATCAACATGCGGAAAGCAGTGGAAAAGGAGACGCCGCTGCTTTCCGCCGCAGCCCGGTTGACGAGGATCTCAACCCTCGGCCCCGAATGAATACCGATGGCGCAGGCTCCGCTGCGAACCTGGGCAAGATCGAAGCTGACGCAGGGCAGCTTCTTCAAATTGGCGACTTCACTAAGCCGCTCCGCCGGCCCGGTCCCTTCAGTTAAGAAGAACAACCCGACCTGCGCGCCTCCAACTTGGTCAATCGGCACCTGTATTGGCTGCAAGGTCACGTTGCCCACGCGCAGTCCGCCCGCCATCAATTGTGCCAGCTGAGCGGCATCGGCGGTGGATTGCGGATTGGCGGGATTGAAGACAATGCCGACATGAACCGTGCCGACCGGCGCGTTGGTCATGAAGCTCAAGGCCCGGGCAGCAATCTGAAGATCGCCTTCGGACACGGCTGCCATCGCATTCATGGCCGCGCCGAGCATCGCTGCCGTGAGGATGACCAGCTTGCCGCGCCCCATCATCTTCCCCCGCCGCCCCGGCCGCTAAGCGACGGGAGTGGGGTTGCGGTCCTTCGAGGCGGCGGCGGAGTCCTGGCTCTCGGCCGCGGCCGCGGCCGCTGGCTGTCTGGCTTCGGGGTCGATCTTGATTTGGCGCAAAAGTTCGGTGGCGCGCCCCACCTCGACCGGCTCGCTGAAGTAGAAACCTTGTGCTTCCGACGACCCTGTTGTGAGTAGCATGTCGCGTTGCTCACGAGTCTCGACGCCTTCGGCAATAACCTCGATCCCGAATTCGCGCGCGAGGTTGATGGTCGCGCGGATCGTCGCCGCGCGGTCGCGATCGCGCACCGCGCTGGCGACGAAGGACTGCGCGATTTTGAGGTGGTTTACGTTGTACGCCCGCAGGTACTCGAATGAGGAGTACTTGGTGCCGAAATCGTCGATCGCGATGCCGACTCCCAGGCGGTGTAATTGAGTGAGAACATCGCTTTGCGACCAGGTGATTTGCGCCAGGGTCGCTTCGGTGACATCCACCTCCAATTGCGCGGGTGTAAGTCCGTTCTTCTCGAGCGTGGCGGCGACCTTGGCGACAAGATCCTTGCCGTTCTTCAGCTCTTGCAGCGAGAAGTTGACGACAATCAGCGGCGGGGCGACGCCCAGCTCATGCCATCGCTTCATCTGCTGGCAGGCCTCGTCCAACACCCACCGGCCAAGCGGAATGATCATCCCGGTCTGTTCGGCGACGGGAAGAAATTGGGCCGGATATAGCATCCCCCGCATGGGATGCTGCCAGCGCACGAGCGCCTCCATCCCCACGATCTTGCCCGAATGCAACTCTATTTGTGGTTGATAGTGAAGGACGAACTGCTTCTGGTCAATTGCCGTGCGCAGCTCATCCGCGAGCGCGACGCGGACGTGCATTTGCTCGTCCAAGGCCTTGGAATGGAAGCGGTAGCGGTTGCGGCCCTCGTCCTTGGCGCGGTAGAGCGCCATGTCGGCTTGGGACATCATGATCTCGGGACTCGCGGTCCCAGGGATGAAGGGGCTGATCCCGATGCTGATGGTGAGGTGCAGTTCGTTGCCGTCGATCAAGTAGGGTTGACTCAATGATTCCAATAGCTTAGATGCCAAGGTGCCAGTGCTCGCCAGGTCGGATATGTCCGATTGCAGAACTGCGAATTCATCGCCGCCGAGCCGGGCGACCAGGTCGGTTTCGCGTATGCTGTTCTTCAGGCGGTCCGCCATTTGGCACAGTAACTGGTCGCCAGCGGGGTGACCGAGGGTGTCGTTGACGTTCTTGAAGTGATCGAGATCGAGGTAAAGCACGGCGAAGGGCGCTCCGCCGCGCCGCGTGGCCGCGAAAGCCTGCCCGAGACGCTCATTGAACGTGGCGCGGTTCGCCAGGCCAGTAAGGGCGTCGGTGCGGGCCAGCAAGGCGATCTTCTCTTCCGCCGCCTTGCGTTCGGTGATGTCGATGATGATGCCTTCGACCTCGATCAGCCTCCCGTCCTTGTCGCGCACCGGGGTATAGCGATTGTCGACCCAGCGGTAGCGGCCGGAGCCTGTCGCCAGGCGAAACTCGATCGACGACGCTTCTGCCCCCTTTTCGAGCAGTCGCGCCATCGCCGCGCCAACCTTTGCTTGATCCTCGGGATGAATGAGTATCTGCGACCAAGTGGCGGCGGTCAGCAGTTCCTCGGGCTTGTGGCCGAATTTGGTGATGTTGTGCGAGACATAGATCATCGGCAACGAAGGCTCGCCGCGCAGACGGTAAAGAATTGTCGGGCTGTTCTGCACGATCACGTTGGCGTCGGCCAATTCCTTCATGTAACCCGCCCGCGCCACCGCGACCCCGATAAGGCCGGCGAGCGTCGTGAGGGTATCTGTCTCGGCCCAGCTCCACTGCCGCTGCTCAGCGGCCGCGTCGACAAAACTCATGCTCCCCCAGAGCTGGCCGCCAATCATCACCGGAACCTGGAGAAGCGAGCGAATTCCCGCTTCGCTGAAGAGAGCCGCACAGGGGGCTGCCACCTCCTTGGCAAACACCGACGCGGTGCCGCCAGACAGGGTGGGCGCCACGAAGTTGGGGAGGTAGGTGGTCAGATCGAAATCATGGAATGTCTTGTTTGCCGAGAGCGACGTCAGTCCTGGTGCCGCCCATTCGTGAATGAGCCGAGAGCGCAGGTGACCGTTCGCGTCCGCGGCGACCGTGCTGATGAAGACGCGGCTTGCCGTGACCGTCTGGCCGATCATCGCCAGAACCGTGGGGATGGCGTTGTCGAAACTGTGCGCGCCGAGGAGCTCTTCGGCGCTCTTCGTCACCGCCTTGAGCAGCGCGTCGTGCTCGCGCAGCGCCGCTTCGGCGGCTTTGCGCTCGACCAGCTCGGTGTGAAGCTGCGCGTTGGCGTCCTTCAGTTCCAGCGTCCGTTGCGCCACGGTCTCTTCGAGTTGCACCTGGTAATGCGCCAGCTGCGTCGCCCGCGCCTCGGCGGCGGCAGCCTCCCGCTCGGAGGTGGCGCGGCGGCGCAGCGCGTCGGCTAACAGCTTGGCCAAGACCAGAAACGCCGCCGTGAACACCCCGAGGATCGCCCCCTCCCGCCAGGCGGATTGGCGCCACTCGGCGAGCACATCGCTCTTCGGCAACGCGGCATGCACGGTGAACTTCGCTCGCGTCTCTTCGGCCAGAATGAAGGTGTTGAGGTCGCCACCGGGCGCCTGCCCAGCGGTTATCGCGCCGTCGGTTTCGACCCAGATGCTCGCGGTGGGGTACTGCAACAAGGCTCGCCAAATGGCCGCGGTACGCTTGGCATTGCCGCTATCGACCGACTCCCTCGATGTGATTTCGGCAAGCTCGTTAAGATCGGCCAAGGTGGCGACCGTCGCCGCGAGCTGGTTCTGCGCGCGCTCGAGGATATGGTTTCGTTCAGAGACGCTGTAGGCCGCTCCCAGGGCCCAGACAGCCACCAGCGCCGCTGCCACCATCAGCGGGATCAGCTGCCCCAGGTGCCGCCGGTGTGCGATAGCGGGCTTGCCAGGCGCCATTCCGGAGCCATCTCTCTTGAAGCGAGCAGACACAAGCGACCGAGGACTGACGCCATCGATCGTCTCTAACATATTGAACGGGGTGAGAAACCGCGGCTTGACTTAGGTCAACCTCGGATAGCGCATCGTTCATTCAAATGAATGAGCGCCTTGGCGATGCGAGACAGCGGTCGTCCCTCGCCGAAAACCAATCCGTAACGCCCCGCGGCCATGCTGGCGGCATGTGGTTTTGGTATATTCCGACGCTTCCCCTGCTGATTGGGCTTGCTCTCGTCTATGCGCGCCGCTGGGGCTGGTTCTGCTGCTTCATGGGGGTGCTCGTCGTTCTCTGGTTGGTCAATGGCAGCGACCACGTGAACGTCCTTCGAGGGCAGTGAGAGGATTCGGCCACGGCCGTGCAGCGGAAGCTCTAGCAAGGCCCTCGCGGACGGGGATAAAAGGGCGCGGCGCGCCCTTGGAAACGCCGGGTTAGCACAGTGGCAGTGCAGCGGTTTTGTAAACCGAAGGTCGGGGGTTCGAATCCCTCACCCGGCACCAACTCCCTGTTGGGAAACGAGCCTTTCCCCGTGTAACGTAGCGATTGCCCGCGCTGGAAGGCGTGGTAAGGGGATGATGGCCGCCTCCGATCTATTCCTCTTTGTCAGCCACGTGGCGGAAGACCGCGCGGCAGCGCTCGAAGTCGTCGACGAGATCGAGCGGCGCGGCGTCAAGTGCTGGATCGCCCCGCGCGATGTCCATCCCGGCCGCCCGTTCGACGACGAGATCGTCGACGCGATCGAGGGCAGCCGGGCGATGCTCCTCATCTTCTCGGAGCACTGCAACGACAGCGACTATATCCGCCGGGAGATCACCGTCGCCGGAGAAAGCCACAAGCTCATCATCCCGTTTCGCATTGAGGACGTAACTCCACGGCGCGGACTGCGCGTACGGCTTTCGGACCTGCATTGGATCGATGCATTCGTGTCGCGCGAACGCGCCGTCGATCAGGTGGTCCATGAGGTCGATCCCGATGGCGCGCTTGAGCGCGAACGGGAACATCAGCGGCAGGAGGACGAGCGGCGTCAGCGTGAAGAGGAGGAACGCCGCGCTGAAGTGGCGCTACGCGCCGAGGAGGACAAGCGCGCGCGGCAGGCCGACGCCGCAGGTCGCGCAGAAGCAGCCCTTCGGCAACCCGAGGCCAGTCACGAAGCGGGGAGTCGACGGCACGCTGAGGAAGAAGCTGCCCGTGTTACGACGGAGGCTCGGCTTACGGCCGAAGCAACCCGCAAGACCGAACGCGGTCAGGAAGATGAACGGCTTCACCCCCTGCCACCTGACAAGGTGCCGCCGCCAACCCCGGAAGATCAAAGAGCGCACGGCCTCGCCAGACGATCAAAGCTCGTCGCGTGGGCGATATTCGTCGTTGTGGTCATAGTGGGAGTGGAGATCGCGAACCATTTCATCATCATCCGATAATCTCGGCAGGTGATCCCCGCAGACGTGGCAGACGGATGATCGTTGCGGCCGCCAACCAGGCATGGCGGTCCGCCCGTGGACCTTCGGAGCCTGCCACAGTTCGGCTACGGGCAGTCGTTGACGGGAGAAGGAGACACATCATGAGCGCAGCGCAACGCGTGGCATTGGTGACTGGGGCGGCGGGAGGCATCGGCCGGGCGCTGGTCGGTGGACTGCTCGGCCAGGGGCTCAAGGTTGCCGCGGTCGATCGCACCGCCGAGGGGCTCGCCGAGCTGGCGCAGGCCGCGCAGGAGCGCCAGCAGGGCGCCAATCTCCTCACCATCGAGGCCGACCTCGCCCAGGACGAGTTGATCGACAAGATCGTCTCTCAGGCGCGCGCCCGGTTCGGCACGATCGACATTCTCGTCAACAACGCCGGGGTCGGACAGGCGACGATCCGCAGCGACAACCGTTCGCGGCCGATCAAGTTCTGGGAGGTGACCCCAGAGCAGTGGAAGCTCTTCGTCGCGGTCCACACCAACGCGCCGATGGCGCTGAGCCGCGCCCTGGTTCACGACATGATGCGCCAGAAATGGGGCCGCATCGTCAACGTCACCACCAGTCTCGGCACGATGATCCGCGACGGTTCGCCGACCTACGGGCCCTCGAAAGCCGCACTCGAGGCGTTCTCGGCGATCATGGCGAAAGACCTCGCCGGCAGCGGCGTGACTGTCAACGTGCTGGTGCCGGGCGGGATGACCAATACCGGCATGATACCCATGGAGGCGGGCTACGAACGCGCCGAGCTGATCCAGCCCGAAATCATGGCCCCGCCGCTCGAATGGCTGGTGTCGGAAGCCGCCAGTAATGTCACCGGGCGCCGCTTCCTCGCGGTCCATTGGGACCCCAGCCTGCCGCCCGCCGACGCTGCGGCGAAAGCCGGTGCGCCCGTCGCCTGGACCGACATCGCGACCATGCCGATCGAGCCGCCGCGGCGGTCATAGTCGCGTGCGCGATCTGGTCGCACCCGGATTCCGTGAGATGCGGAACCAAGAAACGGAATGATCGCCGATTTCAATTGTTGACCCCCCGAACGCGCCCACGAAGCGGGCGCGGCGAGGAGGCAGCATGACCAAGTACGCCCTTTGCGCCGCGGTTGCGGCGCTCGCCCTGGGAGCGCCCGGCGCGGTGCACGCGCAGCCGGTCCAGCCGATGCCCGGCGTCGCTCCGCCCAACCCGGTAACGACCCGCACGTCGACCACGACGACGGTCACCACCACCGGGATACGGAATGCCGGAGGTGCCAACGACAGGGACTTTGGCCTATCCGGCGATGCCGCGATCGACGAACCGGACCTGGCTCCGCTCGCCGCGGTGCCGCCGGGCGCGGTGTGGATCCCCGGCCATTACGACTGGAGCGCAGCACGGCGTAATTACGTTTGGCTGGACGGGCAGTTCACCCTGCCGCCGCATCCCGACGCGCAATGGGTCGCCGGCCATTGGCAGGAGACGCCGAGCTCGTGGGTTTGGGTCGACGGCCGCTGGAACTGACCCCGGCCGCTGCGCCGCCTAGGATAGCCGGATCGATCCGGCTATCCGTTTTGCCCTAGACCGCGGGCCGGGAGCGGACCTCGTCGGCGACCTTGCGGCTCAAATGCTTGCCGTCGCTGAGCGCGCCTATCAGCGCGCCGTTCTCGACCACGATCTTGCCGCGCAGCAGGGTCATCGACGGCCAGCACGCGAGGTCTCGCCCCTCCCACGGCGAGTAGTCGGCCTCGTGCATCTCGGCGGCTTTGACCAGGTGGCGCTTGCGGGTATCGAGCAGCACGATATCGGCGTCCGAGCCAATCGCTAGCGCGCCCTTGCGCGGGTATAGCCCAAGGATTTTCGCCGCGTTGGACGAGATCAGGTTGACGAATTGGCCGAGATCGTAGCCGCGCTTCTCGACCGTCTCGGTGTAGATCAGCGAGACGCGCGGCTCGACCCCGGCATTGCCGCCGGTCGTGTCGTCGATCTTGTTGCCCTGCAGCTTGAACTTAAGCGGACAACAGATCTCGTCGGTGGCGACGGTCTGGATCGCGCCGTGATCGGTGCCGGCCCATAGCGCCGCGTGGTCCTCGGCGAACTTCAATGACGGGTAGGTGTGGTAGATCTGCCCGTTCGGGCGTTTGTAGTCCTCGGCCGAGTACATCAGGTACTGGTGCAGCGTCTCGCCGTAGATCGGCGTGCCCTCGGCCCGCGCCGCGGCAATCGCCCTGACCCCGGTCGCCGCCGAGGTGTGCAGCATATAAAGCGCCGCGCCGGGGATATTGGCGGCCAGGCGGATCACCCGGTTGAACGCCAGGTCTTCGCTCAGCGTCGTGTGAACCTCGGCCATGTTGTGGAAGCTGGTGCGCCCTTCGCGCGTCAGTTTCTCGTACATGTGCATGACGAGGTCGTTGTCCTCGGCATGAATCGCGGCGAGCCCGCCCGCCTTCGCCAAGGCGGTCAGCACCTCCATGACGCTGCCGAACGGCACCATGCGGCCCTTGCGCGACGGGGTGATATCGGTGGTGAACATCTTCACCGTCGCGTGGCCCGCCTGTACCGCCTCGATGATCTGATCGGGCACCGACCAGTCGAGCTTGCCCTGCACCATGACGTGGAAGCCGTAATCGCAATAGCAGTCGCCGGCCCATTCTTTCTGCCGCCGTTCGATCGCCTGCTGCACCGTGTTGTCGCCGTCGACCAGCGCGAAATCGAGCATCGTCGTGGTGCCGCCAAACAGCGCCGCCTGGCTTACCCGGTCCGGCCCATCGGTCAGATTGTGCTGGGTCTGGCCCGGGGTCGGCATCGGCCAGCGGCAATGAACATGCGGATCGATCCCGCCGGGGATCACGATCTGCCCACTGGCGTCGACGGTGCGCTTGGCGCCGAGGCCGGCGAGGCTGCCAGGCAGCCCAATGGCGACGATCTTCTCACCCTCGATGCCGATATCGGCCTGGGTCGCCCCCGACGGCAATACAGCGGTCCCTCCGGTGATGACGACATCGAGCATGGTGATCCTCCCTATGCGTGAACGTGGAGCCGTGCACCCGGTGAACCGATAACCGCGGGCGAGGCGAAGGCGAACCGCGCGAGGATTTCCTCGCGCGGGATGTCGTGGACGATAATGACGAGGCGGCTACGGCGATCCGCGTCGGGCCAGGCGTCGAGCCACTCAGGCGCGAACATCGTGTGCTGCGCCGCCTGCACCAACGCCGGCTGATTATCGCGATCGGCGAAGGCGACGATGCCCTTGACGCGCAACAGGTCGCTCCCCCAGGCGCCGGCGAGAGCGCCCAGCGCCTTGGCGAAATCAAGCCGGGTGATCTCGCTCTCCAGCACAATCGAGAACGTATCGATGCCGTGGCTGTGCGCGGCTTCCAGCCCCCACCCCGGCCCTCCCCCGCCAGCGGGAGAGGGAGATAGGTTGGGCCAGCCCTCCAAGCGCGCTCCTTCCCCCGCAAGCGGGGGAAGGTTGGGATGAGGGCCGAACAGCACCAGGCCGGGATCGCTCGCCTCCTGCCCGATGATGCGTACCGCCTGCGGGTTGAGACCCGCGAGCGCCGCGTCCAGCCCCGCCGATACCGGCGCGAGGTCGGTCTTCGAGATGACCAGCGTATCGGCCAGCGCCGCCTGGCGCGTCGCCTCGGCGAAGCGAACAAGTGTATCGGCGCCGGTTTCGGCGTCGACCACCGTCACCACCCGCCCCAGCTTGAGACAGGCGTCGAGCATCGGGTCGGCGCCCAGCGTGAAGAGGATCGGCGCCGGATCGGCGAGGCCGCTGGTCTCGATGACAACGCGGCGGAACGGCCGCACCGCGCCGGCGTCGCGCCGGTCGAGGAGCTCGCGCAGCGTCCGCGCCAGATCCTCTCGCACCGCGCAGCACAGGCAGCCGCCCGGCAGCTCCAGCACACCGCCCTCGACGAAATCGACCAGGTAGTGGTCGATCGCGATGGCGCCCACCTCGTTGACGATCACCGCGGTGTCGATGAAGCTCGGATCGGCGAGCGCGCGGCGCAGTAAGGTGGTCTTGCCGCTGCCGAGGAACCCGGTCAGAACCGTCGTGGGCAGCGGGTCGGGGGTCGCCGCATCGCTCATGGCGCCATCGTTCCACGCCCGCTCTGCGACAGCAAGCCGCAGCGATCCTGCCTCACTCGGAGCTTGTTGCTTTATTGCCACCATCTCCGCATAAATGCTGACGACAACGAGGCGCGAACGCCCCAATGGGAGGAACACGAACCTTATGGAGTTGGTTGAGGCGACGCGAACCAACGGCGCCGGTGGCGACATGCAGCTTGTTGTCGCCCATGCCTCTAAGCGTTTCGGCGGGGTACGCGCGGTAGATGACGTGTCGATCGCGGTGAGCCGAGGCCAGATCGCCTCGATCATCGGCCCCAATGGCGCCGGCAAGACCTCGCTCCTCAACATGATCAGCGGCTTCTACACGCCCGACACCGGCTCGATCACCTTCGAGGGGCACGACATCACCCATAAGCGGCCGGCCGAAATCGCCGCGCTCGGCATTGCCCGCACGTTTCAGAACATCGCGCTCTTCGCCGGCATGACGGTGCTCGACAACATCATGCTCGGCCGCCACGTCCACATGCGCTCGGGCGTGCTCGTCCTCGCTGATCTATTGGGGCCTCGCGCAGCGCGAAGAGGTCGCACAGCGCGCCCGCGTCGAGGAGATCATCGAGTTCCTCGAACTCGAGGATTTGCGCAAGCAGCCAAGCGCCGGGCTGGCCTACGGCCTGCGCAAGCGGGTCGAGCTGGGCCGCGCCCTGGCGCTCGACCCCAAGCTCCTCCTGCTCGACGAGCCGATGGGCGGGATGAACCAGGAGGAGAAGGAGGATATGGCCCGCTATATCCTCGACGTGAACCAGCACTGGGGCACGACCATCATCCTCATTGAGCACGACATGACCGTGGTCATGGACATTTCGGACCAGGTGAACGTGTTCGACCGCGGCCGCAAGATCGCCGAGGGCACACCGGCGGAGGTGCAGCGCAATCCCGCGGTGATCGACGCCTATCTCGGCACCGGGCACAGCAAGCCGGATGTTGCCGCGGCCCTCGATGAGGATCGGCTGCAACCCGTAGCGAGCGGCTAGAGGAAAGGCGGCATGGCCATCGATATCACCTTGCCCCAGCTATTGCGCCGCAACGCCGCGACGATGGGGTCGCGTGCCGGCAATGCGCGAGAAGGATCGCGGCATCTGGCAGCCCTATACGTGGCAGCAATACTGGGAGGAAACCGCGATCCTTGGCCGCTGGCCTCGCCGCCGCCGGGTTCAAGGCTGGCGACAAGCTGGCGGTGATCGGCGAGAACCGGCCGCGCCTCTATTTCGCACAGCTGGCGGCGATGTGCCTGGGCGGTGTCGCGGTGCCGGCCTATCAGGACGCGATCGCCGCCGAGCTCGCCTATGTGCTCGACCATGCCGAGGTCTCGGTCGTCGTCGCCGAGGACCAGGAGCAGGTCGACAAGGTGCTCTCGGTCAAGGACCGGTTGCCGCATCTCACGCTCATCGTCTACGACGACCCGCGCGGGCTCGGCGATTACGACGAACCGATCCTCAAGTCCTTCGAAGCGGTGCAACAATCGGGAACGCGCATTCACCGCCGCCGTCGATCAAGCGGTCGATGCCGGCAAGCCGAGTGATCTTTGCCTGTTCTCCTATACCTCTGGCACGACGTCGCGGCCCAAGGGCGTGATGCTGTCGCACGCCAACCTGCTGAGCGCCGCCGACGCGCTCGCCAAGACCGAGGACATCCGCGCCAGCGACGATCATCTCGCCTATCTGCCGATGGCCTGGATCGGCAATTCGCTGTTCGTCGATCGCGCTGCATCTGTGGTTGGGCTTTACCTGCAACTACCCGGAAAAGCCGGAAACTTTGCTGCGCGACCTGCGCGAGCTGGGACCGACGATCGCGCTGGCGCCGCCGCGCTTCTGGGAAAACACGCTGACCGCGGTCATGGTGCGCGCGGGCGACGCCAGCCGGACCAAGCGCCGCCTCTTCAACCTGTTCCGCCACGTCGCCGAGCAGGCCGAAATGCACCGCGGCGCCGGTCGCGGCGTCCCTGCAGGACTGCGCCTGGGCCTCGCCTCAGGCGAAGTCCTGGTTTACGGCCCGCTGCGCGACCAATTGGGACTGCGCCGGGCGCGCTGGGTCTATACCGGCGGCGCGCCCTTGGGCGCCGACACCTTCCGCTTCTTCCGCGCCGTCGGGGTCAATCTGAAGCAGGTCTACGGCGCCACCGAACTGGCCGGGCTATGCTCGGCGCAGGCCAATGACGAGGTCGATCCCGACACGGTCGGCCGGGCGTTCCAGGGCACCGAACTGCGCATCGCCGACAACGGCGAGGTCCAGGTGCGCTCGGAGTCGGTGTTCCAGGGCTATTACAAGCAGGAAGAGGCGACCCGGGCGGCGATGACCGAGGACGGGTGGCTGAAGACCGGCGACGCCGGCTTCATCGACCGGCGCGGCCATCTGGTCATCATCGACCGGGCGCGCGATGTCGGTAAACTCGCGGACGGCACCGCCTTCGCCCCGCAATTCATCGAGAACAAGCTCAAGTTCAGCCCCTATATCGGCGAGGCGATAGCATTCGGCGACGCCCGGCCCGTTCGTCGCCGCGATCGTCGCGATCGACCCGATAACCGTGGGCAATTGGGCCGAGCGGCACAATCTCGCCTATACCTCGTTCCAGGATCTGTGCGCCAAGCCCGAGGTTATCGACCTGGTTCGCGAGGAGATCCGCAAGTGCAACGCGATGTTGCCCGAGGCGACGCAAATCCGCCGCTTCCTGGTGCTCAACAAGGAGTTTGACGCCGACGACGACGAGATCACCCGGACGCGAAAAATTCGCCGCGGCTTCGTCGCCGAGAAATACGCCGCGGTCGTCGATGCGCTCTACGGCGGCGCGAGCGAAGTCGAACTCTCGACCGAGATCACCTACGAGGACGGGCGCAAGGCGTTGATGCGTTCGACCCTGGCGATCGCCGACGTCGACGGGCAAGGCACTCGCCGCCGACCTGGTCGCGGCGCAGTAGCGGATCGGCCGATGCCCGAGTTCGATCTGCAATTCACCCTGTACCTTCTGACCAACGGGGTGATGATCGGGCTGATGTACGCGCTGATCGCGCTTGGGCTTTGTGCTGATCTACAAGGCGACCGACGCGATCAACTTCGCCCAGGGCGAGTTCGTCATGTTCGCCGGCTTTATCGCAGCCGGCGCCGCCGAGTTCGCCGGCGCGCCATTCTGGGTCGCGGCGCTGTTGTCGATCGGCGGCATGGTCGCTTTGGGCTTCGGGCTCGAACGGGTGGTGCTGCGGCCGCTGATCGGCCAGCCGATCATCTCGGTGGTGATGGCGACGATCGGTCTCGCGGCGGTGCTGCGCGGCAGCGCCGTCCTCGCTTTCGGCGCCGGCACCCGCAACATCGCCATGCCGATCCCCGACGACCCCATCCCGTTGGGCCCGGTGACGTTGCCGCCCGTCGAGGTGGTCGGCGCCGCTGGTCAGCCTGGTCGTTCCTTGGCGGCTTCACCTGGTTCTTTCTGAAAAGCCGGGTCGGCATCGCGATGCGCGCGGTCGCCGATAGCCAGCAGGTGGCGATGGCGATGGGGATCAACGTGCGGCGCTATTTCGCCTTCGCCTGGGCGATGGCGGGCGTCGTCTCGGCGCTGGGCGGCATCGTCTGGGGCGCGATGCTCGGCGTCGATAACCAGTTGGCGCTGGTCGGCTTGAAGGTCTTCCCGGTGGTGATCCTGGGCGGGCTCGATTCAATCGTCGGCGCGGTCGTCGGCGGCCTTATCGTCGGCATCGTCGAAAACCTGGCGGCCGGTTATTTCGATCCGCTGGTCGGCGGCGGCACCAAGGACTTCGTGCCCTATCTCTTGATGATCATCGTGCTGATGGTGCGGCCCGAGGGCATCTTTGGCCGCCGCCGGATCGAGCGCGTCTGAGGACGGGACGGGACCGGAGCATGTTCCACCGCGAGGCCGGTGTCTTCAAGACCAGCTACGCCGCCGACATGGCGCTCTACCCGCTGCCGATCGCGCGCTGGACGGTGGCGGCGCTGGCGGCGCTGTTCATTGTCGTCGTCCCGCTGTTCGCCGGCGACTACGTCGTCTCGATCATCAATTTGATCCTGATTGCGGTGGTGGGCGCGCTCGGGCTCAACATTCTTGTCGGCTATACCGGCCAGATATCGATCGGCACCGGCGCCTTTATGTCGGTGGGCGCCTATACCGCGGCCAATCTCGTGGTCCATCTGCACGCGCCGTTCTGGATCGCGCTGCCGGCCGCCGGGTTGATGTCGGCGCTAATCGGCACGATCGTCGGCATCCCCTCGCTGCGCATCAAGGGTATCTATCTGGCGATCGCCACGCTGGCCGCGCAGCTCATCATCGAGTGGACGATCAACCACGTGCAGGCGATTTCGGGTGGGGTGCAGGCCTCGATCACGATCCCGCGCCCGAGCGCGTTCGGTGTCGCGCTGAAGAGCGAGCGGCAAATCTATCTGTTCCTGCTGTTCTTCGTCGTGATAGCGCTGGTCGCCACCTTGAACCTGGTGCGCAGCCGGATCGGCCGCGCCTTTATCGCGATCCGCGACCAGGACATCGCCGCCGAGATCATCGGCATCAACATCTTTCGCTACAAGCTCTATGCCTTCGCGATCTCGTCGTTCTATGCCGGAGTGACCGGGGCGCTCGAGAGCTACTATCTCGGCATCGCCAATTACGAGCAGTTCCAGATCGACGTTTCGATCGACTATCTGGCGATGGTGATCATCGGCGGGCTCGGATCGGTGCTGGGATCGGTGCTCGGCGCGATCTTCGTGACCCTGCTGCCAATCGCGACCCGCCTATTCCTCGAATTGTTCGGCGGGGTGTTCTTCTCCAGCGCCGATCTGCTGAACGTGATCCCCAATCTTCGCCTCGTCATCTTCGGTGGGCTGATCATCTTCTTTCTGGTGGTCGAGCCGGAGGGCCTCAACCGGCTGTGGCGCAACATCCGCAATTACTTCCGCGTCTGGCCATTTTCCTATTAACTCGCGGGAGGCAGTGGGAGGAACGACAATGACAATCTTAACGAGGAGCTTGCTGGGGCTCGCCCTAGGGGTGGCCTTCGCCGGCGCCGCCCTGGCGGAAGACAAGGTAATCATCATCGGCGATCAGTGCGACCGAACTGGGGCGACCCAGATCGTCGGCACGGTCCTCTGCCCGGCGATGCAGGACTACTACAAGCTGATCAACTCGAAGGGCGGCATCGACGGCTGGACGATCAAGGGTGACGAGATCGATAACGGCTACAAGGTGCCTGACGCGATCGAGGCCTATGAGCGGCAAAAGCAGATGGGCGTCGTGATGATGACGCTTTACGGCACGCCGCAGACGGTCGCACTCAACCAGCGGCTCGAACAGGACCATATGCCGACCACCTCGCCCGGCTTCGGCATCGCCGCGGCGGCCGACGGCAAGCGCTTCCCGTACCTCTTTCCGATCGCCGCGACCTACTGGTCGCAGGGCGCCGCGGCCATCAAGTTCGCCAAGGACCAGTTGGGCGGCGATCTCAAGGGCAAGAAGATCGCCTACATCTATTATGACAACCCCGCCGGCAAGGAGCCGATGCCCATCCTCGAGGCGCTGCAGAAGACCGAAGGCTTTGACATGCGCACCTTCGCGGTGCCGCCGCCGGGAGTTGAGCTGGGTGCGCAGATCATCGACATCACCCAGCGCTATCACCCCGACTTCATCATCGCGCACCTGTTTGGACGCTCACCTTCTGTGCTGATCAAGGGGCTGAAGGGCGCGGGCTACCCGCTGAAGAAGGTGGTCGGGCTGGTCTGGGCCTCGGCCGAGGCGGACATCATGGCCGCCGGCGGCTGGCAGGTCGCCGAGGGCTACAACACGATGCAGTTCGCCGGCGCCGGCGACGACTACCCGGTACGCGCCGAAATCAAGGCATTGTACAAGAAGGAGGGCAAGGACCCGCCCAAGGAGATGGATGACACCGTCATCTACAATCGCGGGCTACTGCAGGCCGCGATCCAGGTGCAGGCGATCACCAACGCCTTGAAGATCAGCGGCGGCAAGATGCCGACCACCGACCAGGTCAAGCAGGGTATGGAGCAGATCCACGACTTCAGCCTGGGCGGACTGGTACCGCCGCTGCAGATCACCGCAACCGATCACGAAGGCGGCGGCTGGGTGCGAATCTTCCAGGTCAAGGGCGGCAAGTTCGTGCCGGCCACGGACTGGATCCAGGCCTATCGTGACGTGGTGCTCAACGCCGTCAAGACCGCCGAGTAAGGCGGCCGCCCGACACCGGATCATCCGCCAATGCTGGCTCTCAACAACATCGAGGTCGTCTATGACGGCGTGATCCTGGTGTTGCGGGGCGTCTCGCTGGTGGCCGAGGAGGGGAAAATCACCACCCTCCTCGGCGCCAACGGCGCCGGCAAGACAACCACATTGAAGGCCGTGTCGGGCTTGCTGCAGACCGAGCGCGGCCAGATTACCAAGGGCAATGTCGAGCTCGACGGCGCCCGCATCGACCGGCTCCTGCCACACGAAGTGGTCAAGCGCGGCGTCGTTCAGGTGTTCGAGGGCCGACGCGTCTTCGAGAACCTGACGGTCGAGGAAAACCTCATCGTCGGTGCGCACAGCCGCACCGATTTCACCGCGGTCAAGCGCGGCATCGACCGCGTCTACGACTCGTTCAAGGTGCTGCGCGAGCGGCGCGGCCAGCCCGCCGGCTACCTCTCCGGGGGTGAGCAGCAAATGCTGGTCATCGGCCGGGCGCTGATGTCCGAGCCCAAGGTGATCCTGCTCGACGAGCCTTCGCTCGGCCTCGCGCCGCTCATCGTCGAGGAGATTTTCGGCGTCATCCGCCGCTTGAAGGACGAGCAGAAGTTGACCGTGCTCTTGGTCGAGCAGAACGCCGCGTTGGCGCTCGACATCGCCGACCACGGTTATGTCATGGAAAACGGCCGCATCGTCCTGGAAGGGCCGGCGCAATCGCTGCGCGAGAACTCCGACATCAAGGAGTTCTATCTCGGCCTCAACGAGTTCAGGCGCAAGAAAGTCCTATCACGGCGCCAAGCACTACAAGCGCCGCAAACGCTGGCTGGCCTAATTTCCTCTCATCATTCCGGGGCGCGGTACGGCCGCGAGCCCGGAACCCCATGCACACCGGCAATCGACCGACATGGCGCCGACAGCGTCATAGTCCTAGGGTTCCGTGCGCCTTGATTCCGGGCCTGCTCCCGCGGAGCATCCCGGGACGACATTCGGAGAAGCATCGATGCCCAATCTTCCCCGCATCGCGGTGATCGGCACCGGCGGCACGATTTCCTCGCTCGGCCGCGACAGCCTCGACGTGCTCGACTACCCCGATTTCGGCCAGAAACTGACCTGCGAGGCGCTGCTCGACAAATTCCCGGAGACGCGGCTGGTCGCCGATCCGGTGCCGGTCACCTACCGCCAGGTCGGCAGCACCGCGATCGGCCCCGAGGATTGGCTCGAGCTGCGCCGGATGATCCACCAGATCGCGGCGGACGACCCTCGGGTCGCCGGCTTTGTCATCCCGCACGGCACCGCGACCTTGGAGGAGACCGCCTTCTTCCTCAACCTGACGCTGGCGACGCCCCACCCGGTGGTGCTGGTCGGCGCGCAGCGGCCGGCGAGCGCCCTTGGCAGCGACGCCGGCACCAACCTGGTCAACGCGCTCCAAGTCGCCGGCTCGCCGGAAGCGCGCGGCAAGGGCGTTCTTGTCGTCCTCAACAACGAGATCCACCCGGCCCGCGACGTCGTCAAAACCTCGACCTACCGGGTGCAAACCTTCCGCAGCTTCGATTTCGGCGCGCTCGGCCATGTCGATGGCGACGGCGTGCATTTCTTTCGTGCGACGACCAAGGCGCACATGCCCGATACGCCGTTCGCCGGGCGCGAGATCAGCGAACTGCCGCGGGTCGACATCGTGCTCAGCTATGCCGGGGCCGACACCGCGCTGATCGACGCGGCGATCGGCGCGGGGGCCAAGGGCATCGTTTCGGCCGGGTTCGCGCCTGGCATCGCCAACCCCGGCCAGCAGACCGCGCTCGCCGCCGCAGCCAAGGCCGGGATCGTCGTCGTCCAATGCAGCCGCGCCGCCAGCGGCCGGGTCGCGCCGCGCCGCAAATTGCAGGAGGTCGGCATCGTCGCCGGCGAGGATTTCTCGCCGCAAAAGGCGCGCATCCTGTTGATGCTGATGCTGACCCAGACCCGCGACGTCGCGGAAATCCAGAAGGCGTTTCAAGCGTACTAGATCGCCGCATTGATCTGGATCAATCACTCCGTGTAACCGATCCGCTAAATCGATGAGGTGAACAGGCGAGTCGAAGAACTTCGGCGCCGGATAGAACTGTACCGGCGCTACCTGCGCGAAGGCACCGAAGCACGCCTGGCGCAGGATTATCTCGATCAGATAAAGCGCGACAGGCAGGAGCTGGCCGAGATCGAGGCTCGCGACAAGCTTAGCCCACCCTGATTAGCGATGCCTTATCGGGAAATTGATGGCGGGTCGTCGGCGACGCCATCGTCAGCCAGGCTGTTGTCGACCGCGATCGCGTAGTCGACCCCCCGGCAGAACCCGCCCGATACCAACCCATCCCTCAGCCGCTCATAGCCGTCGCGCGGGAGGATCGGCGTCGTGCCCCAGATGCCCAGCGCCTTGTATCGCCCCAGCGCCGCGACGAGCCGCGGCCGCGGCACGTCCGGAAAATAGCGCTGGACGATGTCGGCCAGTGCCTCGGCCGGCTGCGCGTGCAGCCATTTCTGTGTGCGGTAGAGCCCGCGCACCAGACGCAGAAACTCGCTTCGCTTGGCCGCGAGCACTCCGCGCCGCGCATAGAAGGTCGTGTACGAGCACGGGCCTCGGCTCGCCGCCGCGTACCACAAATGGCCCGAGCCCTCCTCGATCAACTCCTCCGCCAGCGGCTGGAACACCTGGATAACGTCGACCGTGCCCGCCCGCAGCGCCGCCATGTTCTCGGCCATCGTCGCGCTTGCGACCCGGTCGAGGCGCGCCGGGTCGATGCCGGCGAGGCGCAGATCGTGTTGCAAACAGAGCCACGGGGTCGGCACCTCGCTGACCGTGGCGACCCGCACCTCGGCGAGGTCAGTCATCGCGAACGCCGCACGCGGCCGGCTGCCGACCAGCATGAATGGGTCGCGCGTCACCGCTTCGCCAAAGCACACCACATCGCAGTCGGCCCGCTCCTCGTAGAGCTGGTTGACCCGCATCGGCCCGCCCCAGGCGGCATCGGTGCTGCCGTCGTAAAGCCCGGTCGGCGCCTTGCCGAAACCCGGCGCCTCGGCAAACCGCACCTCGACCCCCTCCTTCTCGTAGGCGCCGAGCGCCAGCGCCGCGTAATACGGCGCGTAGAACAGGCCGCGCAACGACTCCTGCAGGACGATGGCCATGGTCTCACCCCGCCTTGAGGATCGCCGCCGCGGCATCGGCGAAGACCTGCGCGCCCAACACGATGTCTTCTTCGCGTGTGTCCTCCGACCAGTGGTGGCTGATGCCCTTGAGGCTGGGGATGAACATCATCCCAGCGCGCAATTTGTGCGAGATCACCTGTGCGTCGTGGCCGGCGCCGCTCGGCATGCGCAGGTGTCCGCCGGGCACGTACACCTCGGCGGCCGCCTCGATCGCCGCCTCGAAGGCTTCTTCCATCAGCCGCGGCTCGGTGCGCGACATGCCTTCGATCGTACAGCGGCACGGGCCGGCACGATCGGCGGCGGCGCACAGCTCATCCAACGCGGCGGCGAAGCGCGCGAGGATCGTCTCGTCGGTGTCGCGGAACTGCACCTGCATCTCGGCGCGGCCGGGAACGACGCTCGGCGCGTTGGGATCGAGCAGCATGCGCCCGATCGTCCACACCGTGCGCGTGCCGGCGATCTGCGGCGAACCGGTCGTGGATCGCCGTCGCGAGGCGCACCATCGCCACCCCGGCGTCCTTCCGTCGCGCCATTTGCGTGGTGCCGGCATGGTTCTGCTGGCCCTCGAGCACGACGCGGTAGTTCCAGATGCCGACGATCCCCTCGACGATGCCGATCTTGAGGCCGCTGGAATCGAGCGTGTCGCCCTGCTCGATATGGGCTTCGAGATAGCCGAGATATCGGCCCGGCTCGACCGCGATGCGCGGCTTTCCGGCGAACCCGGCGGCGACGAGCGCGTCGCGCAACGCCACCCCGTCGCGGCTGCGGCTGCGGTCGATCTCCGCCTCGTCGAGCGCGCCGGTAAACGAGCGGCTGCCCAGCATATTGCCGTAATGCCCCTCCTCGTCGGCCCAGGCGATGCAATCGACGCCGAGCCCGGCGAGGCTCGGATCGTCGCGAAACACCCGCGCCGTTTCGAGCGCGTAGATCACGCCGAGCGCGCCGTCGAGCCACCCGCCCTTGGGCTGGGTCTCGCTGTGCGAGCCGACCAACAGCCAGCGGCTGGCGCCCTTGGCATAGCCGAACACGTTGCCGATGCCGTCGATGACGGGGTCAAGGCCCGCCTCGGCGAATTTCTCGGCGAGCCAATGGCGCGATGCCACATCAACTTCCGAATAGGTCGGCCGGTGTACCCCGGTCTCGTAGCGCCCGAACTCGGCCAGCCGCTTCAGATCGGCGACAACCCGCGCTCCATCGGTTCTCGGCATCGTCACGAAACCTTTCAGCGAATTAATCTGCTCGTTGGGGAGCCGAAGTCAAACAGCTGCATATCCTATGCGGAATTGCCTCGTTTGAGGAATTCGCCGGCAGAACCGGCGGCGTTGGCAAAGAAGTCGAGCCGTCCGTTGCGCGTTCTCCTGTCGGGTTGAAACGCCACCCCGGATCTCATCTTCGACACACGGAGAACAGTGATGAATAAATCCACTCTCGCCGGCGCCGCGATGATCGCGGCAGCGGCAATCGCCCTGCCGGTCATGGCCTGGTCGCAGAATGCGACGCAGCCGCCGGCGGCCGCGCCCGACCACCCCGGCCATGGAATGATGCAGATGATGCACCACGGCTGGGGCCGCTGGGCCAAGGACCAATCGCCACAGCAGGCCTGCCAGGACCGCATCGCCAGGCGCGCCGGCTTTGTCGCCTATATGGGCGCCAAGCTCAACTTGACGGCCGACCAGAAACCGCTCTGGGACAAGGTGCTCGCCGCGTCCCAGGCGGCGCAGGCCAATGAGATGAAAACCTGCGCGGCGTTGCCGGCCTCGGCCGACGACCGGGGCAAGGAAACGATCATCGATCGGATGAACCACCGCCAAGCGATGATGCAAGCGCAGCTGCAAGGCCTGCAGCAAACCCAACCGGCGGTGCAGGCGCTCTACCAGGCGCTGACCCCCGACCAGAAGGCGATCCTCGACCACCCGTTCCATCGCGGGTAATCCCTCAAATCGTCGTCCCGGCGAAGGCCGGGACCCAGGTCTCGGCTGTTCGTGCGGCCGGACCGTGGATACCGGCCTTCGCCGGTATGACAAACACCGATAGGATAGGGCGCAGGATCACAACCCCGCGCCCTATTCATGCCCGCATCCCAACCGCGCATCGCCATTTGCGGCTTCTCGATCGAGTGCAACCGCTTCGCGCCGGTCGCGACGCGGGCGCATTTCGGCTATTTCGCCGGCGACGAGATCGCTGCCGAGGCGCGGCTCCCCGCGCCGCGGATGCTCGGCGAGATCCCCGGTTTCGTCGCTGACATGGACGCCGTCGGCGCGTGGGAGCCGGTCGGCATCGCCTTTGCCGCCGCCGAACCCAACGGCCCGGTCGACCACCAATTCTTCGCTGAGCTGATGGCCGATATCGAGAGTCGGCTGACCGCGGCCTTGCCGGTCGATGCAGTCTATATCTGCGAGCACGGCGCCGGCATCACCACGGCGGACGACGACCCCGACGGCGTGCTGTTCGAGACCGTGCGCCGTATCGTCGGGCCGGACGTGCCGGTGGTCGCGACGCTCGACCTCCACGCCAACATCTCCGATCGCATGGTGACGTCGATCGACTGCTTTATCGGCTACCGCACCAACCCGCACATGGACATGCGCGAGCGCGGCGAGGAAGCGGCTGAGACCATCCGGGAACTGCTCGCCGGTACCAAGACCGAACGTGCCTATGTCCGCCTGCCGATCGTGCCGCCGACCGTCACCATGCTGACTGCCGCCGGCCCCTATGCCGACATGATCGACTTCGGCCAGACCAAGATCGGCCCAAGCGCCAAGACAGGGGACAAGCCGGAGATCATGAACGTGTCGGTGATGGGCGGGTTCGCCTTCTCCGATACCGCGAAGAACGGCCTCACCGTTGTCGTCACCGCGCGCCGCAACCGCCGCAACCAGAGCGCGGCGCAAACGGTTGCGCGCGAGATCGCCCAGTTCGGCTGGGACAACCGCGAGCGCTTCATCCCCCGCCTCACGCCACTTAATGACGCCATCGCCAAGGCCAAGGCCGCCTCCGGCGACCCGTCGCTCCCGGCGGTGTGCTTCGCCGACGTCGCCGACAATCCTGGCGGGGGCGGGCGCGGCAACACGATGTATCTGCTGAAGGCGCTCCACGAAGCGAAGGTCAGCAACGCGCTGGTCGGCATCATCTATGACCCGTCGCTCGCCGCCGAGGCGCACCGCTACGGCCTCCACTACCAGTTCGACGCCCAATTCAACCGCGACGAGACCACCGAATTCTCCGAGAAATGGAGCGCCCCTGCCCGTGTCGTCGGCCTCACCGACGGCGAATGCGTCGGCCGCCGCGGCATCTATGCCGGGATGAGCCTCAAGATGGGGCCGTGCGCCGCGCTGCAGATTGGCGGCATCACCGTCGTCGTCGTGTCGCACCGCCGGCAATGCGCCGACCCGGTGTTCTTCGAGATGATGGGGCTCGACATCGCCAAGGCGCGCATCGTCGTCGTCAAGTCGCGCGGCCATTTTCGCGGCGGCTTCGACGAGTTCTTCACGCACGAGCAGATTGTCGAGGTCGACCTCCCCGGCCTCACCTCGCCGATGCTGCACAATTTCAAGTGGTCGCGACTGCCGCGCCCGGTGATCCCGCTCGACGACGGGGTGGAGTGGACGCCGCCATCTTAGCTTCCATCCCGGCGAAGGCCGGGACCCAGATTTCAGCCGCACTTGCCGTGGAGCACTGGATACCGGCCTTCGCCGGTATGACGAGCCTTGTTCAGGTCACCTCGCCCCAAGACCGCTCCCCGGCGCAAGCCGGGGTCCACTTTTCAGCACGATGAGCGGCGGATTGGTAGGTCCCGGCTTTCGCCGGGAAGCGAATTATTAAGGTACCGCAAGCTTTTGTTGAGGAACCGCTCGCATCATCCCGCCTGAGAGGTGCGTGAGAGATGCAACGACGTCCAGGCAACCGCAGGAAATCCCGCCCGCGAATTTGGGATCGCATCATGCTGCGCTTGTCCAAGGGCGACTATGTTGATGGCCTGTGGGTGGGTACCGACGACGACAATCCTCAACCCGTCCTCGACCGCCTGCATGAGGCGCTCCGGCTTATCGAACGTTATGATGCGCTCAGGTATTCTCGGCTGACGCGTGACCTTGAGCGCGTCTGGGCACTAAGCGCCTCTCTTCATCCGACGGCCGCGTTTGACCATAGGTTGCGCGCCTGCGTACTCCATGCACAATTCGTCCTCGCTGAGGAGACGACCCTCGAGCGTGTCGCGTCCGCGATCATTCACGAGGCGACGCACGCGAGATTGTGGAATTGCGGCATCGGCTATGCCGAAGCATTGAGGCCACGCGTAGAAGCAATCTGCGTACGCCGGGAACTGGCGTTCGCCGCAAAGCTGCCGAATGGGGCGCAGGCGCAAGAGAGAGCCAAACGAACTCTCGCCGTGTGCAATGGCGATAATTTGTCGAATGAAGCTTTATCCCGACGGCGCGAGGTTCAGGCAGAAGTTGAGCTCCGGCGTCTCGGAGTTCCCGATTGGACTATTCGGGCGATCCTGATCTATCGACATCTAATCTGGTCGATGATCAGATTTATTCGCCGGGCGAAGCGCGGGTTTAGGGCGTCGGCAGCCAGCTGAGCAGCCAACTCAGGATCATTTCGTCTTCCCATTCACATGCGGCTTCAGCGCAGCGTAGAGCAGGTTGCAGGTCGGGGTCGCGATGCCGTGCTTGCGGCCCAGCTCGACCACCTTGCCGGCGAACCACGGCAGCTCGATGCGATTACCGCGCAACAAATCGTTGCACATCGAGGTCATGTGGTAGGGCGGCATCGAACGCAGCTGCCCGCACACCTTGTCGAAACTCGCGGCCGGCAGTGGCACTCCCTCGGCCAGCCCGACCGCGATGGTTTCCTTGAGACTCTCCTCGCACAGCCGCCACAGCTCCGGATCCTCGCGGTAAACCCCAAGTGGCGCCCGGGTCAACGAATTGACGCTCGACAGCGGGATGATGCTGAGGAATTTCTCCCACACCGGCACCAGCACGTTGGGCTCGAACTCGCCGTCGAACCCGGCCGCCGCGCACATCTCGGCAAGCGCCTTGCCGCGCGCGCTCATGCTGCCGTCGAGTTCGCCGTAGATCAGTCGCTGGTAGGTGCCGGTCTGCCGCACCACCCCTGGCGCGACGATCGAGCCGGTGACCCAGGCGGTGCCACCCATCACCGCCTCGCGGCCCAAAATCGGGATCAGCCGCTCATGCGCGTCGACCCCATTCTGTTGCGGGATCACCGCCGTCTGCGGCCCGACCATCGGCTTGATCGCTGCCCCGGCGCTTTCGACGTCCCACAGCTTGACGCAAAAAATCGCATAATCGACCGTACCGATGCTCGCCGGGTCGTCGGTCGCCTGCACTTTGCCAAGCACGGTCTCGCCGCGATCGCCCTCGATCCTCAAGCCGCTCGCCTGCATCGCCGCGAGGTGTGCGCCGCGCGCGATAAAGGTGACGTCGGCCCCCGCCTTGGCGAGCGCTGCGCCATAGATGCAGCCGATCCCGCCCGCCCCGACAATCGCGATGCGCATGGCTCCTCCGCTTCCCTGCCGCGAGAGACTTACTCTAGGCTGCCTCATTCACCAACATCAGGAGCATGCAAACCATGGCCCAATCCGTCTCACCCGCGCGCGAAGCGATCCGCGGCACCGTGCCCAAACTGGCAGAAATCGCCGACACCTTGATCTACGGCCAAATCTGGGAAGGCCCCCATCTGTCGAAGCGCGACCGCAGCCTGATCGTGTGCGGCGTGCTGATAGCGATGGGCCGCGACGAGCAGCTGCGCGGCCATCTCGCTCGCGCGCTCGACAATGGCTGCACCAAGGACGAGATCGCCGAGCTGATCACCCATCTCGCGTTCTACTCGGGCTGGCCGACCGCAATGACCGCCGCGCGTCTGGCGAAGGAGGTGTTCGCGAGCCGGTAGCCTCAATTGTCATTGCGAGGAGCGCGCCGCGCGGCGCGGCAATCTCTATCGGGGTGCACGCCCCGCACGAGATTGCTTCGCTGCGCTCGCAACGACGACCGTGGCTATGCCGCGTCGTGGAAGATGATCCCCAGCGTAAACCGGCTGCCGGAACGCAGCCGGCTCACCCCGTGGCGCATCGTCACCCGGTAATAGCCGCGCGTGCCGGCGACTGGGCGGTGGTTGACCGGGAACACCACCGCGTCGCCTTGCGATAATGGCACGACCTCGCCCTTCGACTGGCGGCGCGGCCGCTGCTCGACGAGCAGGAATTCGCCGCCGGTGAAGTCCTCGCCCGGCCGCGACAGCAGCACCGTCGCCTGCAGCGGGAACACCAGCTCGCCGTACAAATCCTGGTGCAGGCAGTTGTAGTCGCCTGGGCCGTATTTGAGGATCAGCGGGGTCGGGCGGGTCTGGCCGGCGGCGTGGCAGCGCGTTAGATATTCATCGAGCGTCGGCGGAAAGCTCGCCGCGAGCCCCAGCCGGAGGTGCCAATCGTTGGCGACGGGCGCGACCGTCAGATATAGCGCCTGCCGCAGCCGCTCGACCACCGGCGGCAGCGGGTAAGCGAGGTATTTGTACTCGCCCTCGCCAAACCCGTGCCGCGCCATCACCACGCGACTGCGAAACGCCTCGCGATTGTCATAGAGCGCCGCTAACTCCCGGCACTCGGTCGCACCGAGCAGCCCGGGGAGCACCGCGTAACCGTCGCGGTCGAGCGCCTCGGCGAGACCGGTTCTAGGCTGGGAAAACGCATGGGGCGGCATAGCGTGACCTGGACGATGCGTTAATCACAAAAAATTTCTGATTGCGGTCTTGACGATGAGAACAAAATGAGTACATCGCTACCGTGACCATACTTCCAAGCGCATATCGCATCGCCAAACGCAGGCTGCTGATGCAGCAGCCCGCGCCGTGGCGACGGTGGCGCGACGGCGGCCTATTCGGCCGCCTCCTCGGCTTGTGCCGCCGCGTGTTCGGCGGCCAGCAGTGCGCGCTTGCGCTCGACCCCCCAGCGATAGCCGGCGAGGTCGCCGTCGCGCCGGACGATGCGGTGGCACGGCACCAGCAGCGCCAGCTTGTTGGCGGCGCAGGCCGCGGCGACCGCGCGCACCGCCTTCGGCTGGCCCAGCGCCGCGGCGATCTCGGTATAGGTCGAGGTCCTGCCGGGTGGGACCTTTTGCAGCGCCCGCCACACCCGCGCCTGAAACGCGGTGCCGCGGATGTCGAGCGGCAGGTCGGGCTGCTCGCCCGGCGCGGTGACAAACCGAACGATCTGTTCGGCCCAGCGGGCGAGCCTGTCGTCGGCCGGCCAGATCAGCGCCGCCGGAAAGCGGCGCCGCAGATCGGCCTCAAGTGGCGCCTTGTCGTCGCCGAGCGCGGTCATGCAAATGCCCTTCGCGGTCGCCGCGACCAGCGCCCAGCCGAGCGCGGTCTTGACGCAGGTGTAGCGGATCGTCTCGCCGCGCCCGCCGTGGCGGCGCGCCGCCGGGGTCATGCCGAGCCCCTGCGGCGCCGCCTCGTAGGCCCGCGAGCTGGCGCCGAACCCGGCCGCGTAGACCGCTTCCGCGACGTTGTCGCCAGCGTCGAGCCGCGCCCCAAAACGGCCGAGCCGATGCGCCTTGCCCCATTCGCGCGGGGTCGCGCCAGTGATCTGCTTGAACACGCGGTGGAAGTGATAGCGGCTGATCCGCGCCGCCTTGGCCAACTCGTCGAGGCTCGGCAGGCTATCGCTCTCGCGAATGAGGGCACAGGCGCGCTCGACCGCCGCGATATGGCGCTCGGCTTGCGAGCCTTCGTTCGGCCGGCACCGCTTGCACGGGCGGAACCCGGCGGCCTCGGCCTCGGCGTTGGTCGCGTAGAACGCGACGTTCTTTCTGAGCGGCTGGCGCGAGGCGCAGCCCGGCCGGCAATAGACCCCGGTCGTCTTGACCGAGTAGACCCATTGCCCGTCCTGCGACGCATCGCGGGCGCACATCGCCGCCCAGCGTTTCTCTTGGTCCAACATGTCTACTCTCCTCAAGCTCATCTTGAGCGAGAAGATGGTCGTTTCGCCTCGCGCACTCTATCCGTCCCTTGCTTTCTAATTCGCATCCTTCGAGACGCGCTGCGCTCGCACCTCAGGATGAGGACAGCGCAAGCCACTTTCATCATCCCTCATCCTGAGGTGCCCCGGCGCAGGCCGGGGCCTCGAAGGACGCACCCTGGCCTATGCAGCCTTCACCCGCTCGGCATAGCGCTTCGGCAGCATCGCGTGGATGCCCTTGTTGCCGTCGACCAGCTGGGTCACCCGCATGTCGACCGCGAGGCTGGAAAACATATAGGCCGCCGCCGCGTCCAAACCCATCCGCTCGCCGATCAGCTTGATCATTTCGCGCAGAGCGTCCTTGGCGGCGTCGTCCAAATCCTCGTTAAACGCCATGGTGATGTGGTGGGTCGGCGTCTCGGCGCGCGGCAGCTTGAACTTCAAATCCTTGCGCACGGTCAGCCGGAAGGTGCCGCTGAGCGCGGTTTCGAGCGCGGTCACGCAGACCTCCCCGTCGCCCTGCACCCCGTGCCCGTCGCCGCAGGAGAAATTCGCACCCGGCACAAACACCGGCAGATACAAGGTCGTGCCCTGGGTCAGCTCTTTCAGGTCCATGTTGCCGCCGAACTCGCGCGGCACGATCGAGGTGCACAGCCCGTAGACCGGCGGCGGCGCCACCCCCATCACCCCGAAAAACGGCGCGAGGTCGATTTCCTGCCCCCAGGGCAGGGTGCAGACGCCGCGCTGGCGGTCGATCGAGCTGTGCAGCACCTTGCGGATCGGGAAGTCTTCGGGAAGCGTTCCGGCATGCGGCCGGATGCGGGTATAGCCCCAGTTCTGCCGCGGCGAGACGCTGAGGATTTCGACTTCGAGCACGTCGCCCGGCTCGGCGCCGGCGACCGAGATCGGCCCGGTGAGGATGTGCGCGCCGGTGCCTTTATCGAGCCCGGCATGGATCGCCAGGTGATCGGCGAGGATCTCCCAATGGTCGCCCTTGGGCAGGATGTCGGGCCCGCCCGACACGCAATCGACCTGCACCGTGTCCCCCGAGGCGACGGTGAGGATCGGCTTCAGCGCTGCGTCGAAGAACCCCCAGTGGCAATGCTCGGGTTTGCACGAGACGACATGGTGCGACATCGCTGTCTCCTTCTCGTTTCAAGACGCGGTGATCAGCGGCCACAACCCGCCGCCACCGGAAGCGGCGATCCGCCGGCCGAGTTCCCGCGCCCAATAGGCCTCGTTACCGAATTCGTCGCGCCACGACCACAGCCGGCGCGTCACCGGGTGCAGCCGGTATTCCTTGGTGAAGCCGATCGCGCCATGCACCTGATGGGCGATCTCGGCGACCTTGCCGGCCGCCTCGCCGGCGCGGATTTTCGCCGCGGTGCAGGCGAAATCCGCCGATTGCCGCCCCTCGGCGACGGCGCGCGCGGCATTCTCGACCGCGACCCAGGACGACGCGGCTTGCTCGGCGAGTACCGCCATCTGCTGCTGGATCGCCTGGAAGCGGCCGATCGGCCGGCCAAACTGCACGCGCTCGTTGGCGTATTGCGTGGTGATGGCGAGCGCAGCCTCCATCGCCCCGGCCATCTGCGCCGCACGCATCAGCGCGCCCAGCCGCAGCACCGCCGCCGTGTCGACGCCATCGGGAAGCGACCGGATTTCGCCGGGCGCGCCGGCCGCGCTCATATGGTCGCGCAACTCGTAGGCGATGTTGTCGCTGGCATCCCAGCTGAACTCGCCGCTCGACACGACGGCCAGCTCGCTGTCGCCGACCACGACGATCGCTTCCGCCATCAGCCCGAACGGCACGTGACCGGCGCGGCCGCTGACGGCGCCGCCGCCGATGACCAGCCGCTCGTCGGGCTCGACCGGTGCGATGCTGAGCGCGCCGGCGGGCGCGGGGAGCCCCGCAGCAGCGCAAAGAAACCGCGCCAGCATGGTCTCGACGATGGGGATCGGCGCGGCATGGTGGCCGGCGGCGCGCAGGATCGTCGCCGCCTCGGCCATGTTGCCCAGTCCGTCGACCAGCGCGTCGAGATAGCCGGCCGCCTCGACCGCCTGCCACAACGCCTCCGGCCACAGCCCCTGCTCGATATCTTCGATCGTCGCCGGCGTTACCTCGGCGGCGAAGAGGCGCATCGCGCTGTCGTAGAGGATGGTGTCGGCCATTACCGCAGGCCCACTTACCGTAAGCCTAGCCCGCGGGCGATGATGCCGCGGAGGATTTCGCGGGTGCCGCCGCGGATCGTCCACGACGGCGCGTGCAACACCGTCTCGACCAGCGCCAGCTCGAACGGGTCGCGGTCGCCGCGGCGCGGCCCCGGCATCGCCAGCCGCGCCACCTCGGGCACCTCGCGTTCGTATGTGGAGCCGAAATCCTTGACCATCGCCGCTTCGAGATTGGGCGTCTCGCCGGCCTGCAACATGCCGGCGACCGATTGCGACATGCCGCGCAGCGTCCACAAGGTCGCGGCGAGCCGGCCGATCGCCTCCGCGGCCTGCGGCTCAGGATTGGCGCCGGCGCGCTCGACGAGACCACGCAATACCTGATGCGAGCACAAGAACCGTTCCGACCCGCTGCGCTCGTACGCAAGTTCGCTGGTCACCTGATGCCAGCCATCGCCCTCGCCGCCGACCAGCCGGTCGTCCGGCACAAACACCTGATCGAGGATGATCTGGTTGAAATCGTGTTCGCCGCCCATGTTGACGATCGGGCGGATCGTCACCCCCGGCGCCTGCAGATCGAGGATTAGCTGGCTCAATCCGCCGTGCCGGTCGTTGCCCGGCGCACCGGTGCGCACTAGCGTGATCGCGTAGTGCGAGACGTGGGCGTGGCTCGTCCACACCTTCGCGCCGGTCACTTCATACCCGCCGTCGACTTTGACCGCGCGGGTGCGGATCGAGGCGAGATCGGAGCCGCTATCGGGCTCGCTCATGCCGATCGCGAAATAGATTTCGCCGCGAGTGATCCCGGGAAGGAACTCCTCGCGCTGCGCCTCGGTGCCGTAGCGCAACAGCAGCGGCCCGCTCTGCCGGTCGGCGATCCAATGCAACCCAACCGGCGCGCCCGCGGCGACCAGCTCCTCGGTCACGACATAGCGCTCCAAGAAACTCCGCTCGCCGCCACCATAGCGTTTCGGCCAGGTCATGCCGATCCAGCCTTTGGCGCCGAGCCGGCGGCTGAACTCGGCCGAGCGATGCGAGCCGAAATCGCTGTTCGGCCGCCAGAACCTGGCAGCGAGCTCGCCGGCAATGAAGTCGCGCACCTCGCCGCGCAACGCCTCGCACTCGGGCGGAAGATCGACGGGGTCGAAACGGAAGGCGCTCATGCGGCCGCGACGATACAGGGCGCGCGACTACGGCACCAGCACCGCTGCGCCTTCGAGGTTGCCGGAGCGCAGATCGGCGAGCGCCCGGTTGGCCTCGGCGAGCGGGTAGGGCTTGGTCACGGTGGTGATGCCCGCCGTTGGCGCCAGCGCGAGGAATTCCTCGGCGTCGCGGCGGGTGAGGTTGGCCACCGAGCGGACCACCCGCTCTTCCCAGAGGATCGCGTAGGGGAACGAAGGAATGTCGCTCATGTGGATGCCGCCGCACACGACGGTGCCGCCCTTTTTTACCGCCCTCAGCGCCGCCGGCACCAGCGCGCCGACCGGCGCGAAGATCATCGCGGCGTCAAGCGGCTCGGGCGGCCCCTGGTCCGACCCGCCGGCCCAAACTGCCCCCAGCCCGCGCGCGAAATCCTGCGCCGCGGCGTCGCCGGGCGAGGTGAAGGCGAAAATCTTGCGCCCTTCGTAGCGGGCGATCTGCGCAACGATATGGGCCGCCGCGCCAAAACCGTAAATTCCGATTCGTTCTCCCTCGCCCGCCATGCGGAACGTACGGTGACCGATCAGCCCGGCGCAGAGCAGCGGCGCCGCCGCGACATCGTCGAATCTCGGCGGGATCGCGAAACAATAGCGCTGATCCGCGACGGTCAGCTCGGCGTAGCCGCCGTCGATCTGATAGCCGGTGAATCGGGCCCGGTCGCAGAGGTTCTCCCGCCCGGTCTTGCAGTATTCGCACGTGCCGCAGGTCCAGCCGAGCCACGGCACGCCGACTCGGTCGCCGATGCTGAAGCGGTCGACGCCGGCGCCGGCCTCGACCACCGTGCCGACGATCTCATGACCCGGCACCAGCGGCAGCTTGGGATGGGCGAGCTCGCCGTCGACGATATGGAGATCGGTGCGGCACACGGCGCAGGCCTTGACCGCGATCAGCACCTCGCCCGCCTTGGGGCGCGGCGCCGCGATCTCGCGCGCGACCAGCGGCTGGTGCGCAGCGGTGAGGATCTGGGCGCGCATCCTTGCCCTCCTGACAAATCGCAAACGGCCCAGCGCGGCCGGCTCAGCATATTCTCGTCCTGGCCTGGTGAAAATCCGGTGCGGGACAAACAAATCCTTGGCAAGACCGACAGAATTACGCTTGATCGGCTGATGGCGAACAGCGCCGAAGAGGACCGCCAGCGGCGCCTCATCCACGAATATTTCGGCGAGGATGCGCGCATCCGCCAGCTGCGCGCGTCGCCAGCCTTCGGTGCTTCGCTGTTCGTCGTCGATTTTGACCGCGGCGCGCGGCACTACCGCACCCTTGGCTCGTTTGGGGTCGCGTTCGACAAGACCTTCGCCAATTGGTTCGGCGGCCGCGACCAGGTGACCGAGCAGTCGAGCATGGATTTGCTCTACCCGGCCCAGCTCGTCTTCCACTACGAGCGGCTGATGTCGCTGGCTTTTGGCTTTGTCGCGAAGCCGATCAACGCGCTGCTCCTCGGGGTCGGCGGCGCGGCGATGTGGCGGTTCATGCGCGCTTATCTTCCCGAATGCGCGCCGACCCTCGTCGATTGCGACGAGGTCGTGGTGGCGATCGCCAAACGCTGGTTCTATCTGACCCAGCCGGTGATCATCGACACCGCAGAGCGCTTCTTGGCCGGAACCACCGACAAATTCGATGTGATCCTCGTCGATCTCTACAATTCGGGCGGTCCCGCCGAGTTCGACGCCAAGTTCTGGACGCGCTGTCTGGACGCGCTGACGCCAGGCGGTTGTCTGGCGACCAACTGGGCCGATTTCGCGATCAATCGCAAGGTGAAGCCGATGGCCGAGAGCCAGGCGGAGGTGGCACGCGCCCGCGGCCTCGACTGCTTCTACGTCACGAGGCGCGGGTTTCGCGACAACCTCATCCAATACGTGCCGACCGCCGAAGGGCGCCGCCTCGAAAGCCTCACCTACATCCACGAGCGCTTCGCCAGGGAACGTCGCCTGCCCAATAACGGCCGCGGCATCCTCGAGCAATGTGTGGTGACGCCGAACTTCCCGATCGATTTCGACTAGCCGCGATCAAGGGCGACATGGAGCATTTTCACGCCCTTGGCCGGACTTGATCCGGCCATCCACGTCCTCCTTTTCCTTGCCTGCAAATAAAGACGTAGACCCCCGGGTCAAACCCGGGGGAGGCGAACTTAAAAATATCAGAGCTACTTCCCCGGCAGTGGCGCCAGATTTGGCGGCGCGTCGGCATCGACATAGGCGGCGAGGCTCTGCTCGATCGTCTCACGCGGCAGGTCGCGGGTGATGAAGACGATTCGGGTGCGGTGGTCCTCGCTCGGCCATTCGGGCAGCAACACCGGCGGGTGAAAGAGGTGTTGCACGCCGTGCAGCACCACCGGCTGGCCCGGACGCTCGTCGATCGCCACGATCGCCTTCACCCGCAAAAGATCGGCGCCGCGCATCGATGACAACGCGTCGAGCCAGCCCGATAGCGCGGTCCACGACAGCGGCTGGTCGCTGGTAATGCAGAACGAGCTGATGTGCTCGTCGTGGCGGTTGACGTCGTGGTCATGCCGGTGATCGTGACCATGTTCATCGTGGTCGCCGTGCGTCGCCGGGAAGGTTTCCTCTCCCAGCCAGCGCCGCACCTCGATGGTCTTAGTCTCCGGATCGAAGAGGCCGAGGTTGAACAGAAAGGCGGGATCGACCGCGCCGCCGGTAACCTCGATGATCGGCGCGCCGGGATTGAGCGCCGTCAGCCGCGCCTCAAGCGCCCGCCGTCCCTCGGGTGACGCCAAATCGCATTTGGTGAGCAATAACCGGTCGGCGACCGCCGCCTGCTTTACCGCTTCCGGCTGGCGGTCGAGCGTATCCATGCCGTTGACCGCGTCAACCGTCGTCACCACCCCGTCGACCATGTAGCGCTCGGCGACAATCGGGTCCTGCATCAGCGCGTGCAGGATCGGCGCCGGGTCAGCAAGGCCGGTGGTTTCTATCACCACCCGCTCGAAGCCGGGGATGCGGCCCTTGGCGCGGTCGACGAACAAATTCACCAGCGTGTCGGCGATATCGCCGCGGATCGTGCAGCAGAGGCAACCGCTCTGCATCAGCACGACATCGTCGGTTGCCTTCTCGACCAGCAGATGGTCGATGCCGATCTCGCCGAACTCGTTGACGATGACCGCGGTCGCCGCCATCTCGGGCTGTTTCAGGATGTGATTGAGCACCGTGGTCTTGCCGCTGCCGAGAAACCCGGTCAGCAGCGTCACCGGCGTGCGCGACGCGGCCTCAATCGCGGTCAGCGGCATCTTCTAGCTCCCTATGTCCGGACTTGACCCGGGTACCCACGTCTTTATCGCTGCGGCCAGCTGGAGGAAGACGTGGCTAGCCGGGTCAAGCCCGGCCAAGGGCACTTTGGTTCTCATCGGCCGATTAGGCCGCCTTCGCCTTCGGCAGCAGCGCCTCGCGGTAGCCGCGGCGCTGCATGTGGTCGAGCACCAGATCGACCGGCTCGCCGAGCCAGGTCGCGTAGACCGTGTGGTCGTCGACCATGTCGTCGGTCAGCGGGTGCAGCAGAATGTCGAGCCCTTCGCGGTTGAGCATCAGCCACGGCACGACCGCGGCGAATTGCTCATTCTTGAAGATCATCTGGAATTGCGGGATCGGATGCGGTCCAACCCGCTCGCCGGAGAATTCGCCGATTTCGACATCGAAGGTTTCGTTGAGCCGTTTCGCCAGCCGCTCGGCGATCGGCTTGGTCTCGGCGCTGTAATAGACGTGGGCGTGGTAGCCGTGAACGGCGGGCTGGGCCATCGCTGCCTCCTTTCGCTAGACGGCCATCGCCATTTCGGCGGGCGCCTGGTTGGTGAACTCCGGCATCACCTCGGTGGCGAACAGCTCGAGCTGCTCGAGGCACAGCGCCTTGGGCACGCCGACCGAGAGGCTGACCGAGATCCGCTCCAGGCCCGGATAACGCTTCTCGATCGCCTTCAGGTGCTCGACGATCTGCTCGGGCGTGCCGCACAGCACGCCGCCGGCGTTGATCGCGTCCTCGATACGGGGCAGCTTGACCGACGGTGCCCGGGTCGGGTCGCGCATGATCTCGATCTGCTCCTCGGTGAGTGCGCGCACCAGGCGCAGCTCGCCGAACATCTTCATGTTCTCCTCGTAATATTTGCCGGCGAGCTTGATGCCTTCCTCGCGGCTCTTGGCGATAAAGAAGTGGAAGCCGAAGCACAGCCGCTCGCCGAGTTCGAGCTCAATGCCGCGCTTCTTATGCGCCTCCTGCCAGGCCAGCACGACGTTGTGCATCGCGCCGCCTTCGGCCGAGCCGCCGCCGACCAGGCCCTGGATGCCGTGCTTGGCCATGAAATCCATCGCCCGGCCGGTGCCGCCCTGGATCGGCTGCCAGCATTCGACCGGCAGCCGCAGCGGCCGCGGCACCACGGTCAATTCCTTGAGGTCGTAGCCACGATACGGCACCGCCGCCGGAATCGTGTAGTGCTTGCCCTGATGCGCGAAGCGCTCGTTGTTGAACGCCTCGAAGATCAGGTCGACCTGCTCCTCGAACAGCTCGCGGTTGGCGCCCTGGTCCATCAACGGCGAGCCAAAGGTCTCGACCTCGCGGGTGTGGTAGCCGCGGCCAACGCCGAACGTCACCCGCCCACCGGTCAGAATGTCGGCCACCGCGTAGTCTTCGGCCAGCCGCAGCGGGTGCCACATCGGGGCGATGTTGAAGCCGCAGCCGATCTTGATGCGTTTGGTGACCGAAGCGAGGTGCACGGCGGTCATCAGCACATTGGGAATGCATTCGTAGCCCTCGTGCTGGAAGTGGTGCTCGGCCATCCAGAACGTGTCGTAGCCGGTGCGGTCCATCAGCTGGGCCATCGCCTGCGCCTTGTCGAACACGCTCGCCAGATGCTCGTTGGGATAACGGCGGTCGTTGACCGGAACCCCGCCATAGCCGACATCCTCGATGTCGACGTGACCGGCGAACAAGCTATCGAATTTGCGGATGGTCATGGCGCTTGCCTCCCGTAAGCATGGCTTATCGTAGCCCGCGCTGAGCGCTTGGCAAACCTGCTTAGCCATGCGCCAACCGCGTTTGACACCCCCGGAAGGCAAGCCTACGCTTTTCTCGCATAACATGCGCGCGAGGGTCAGCCGCACCAATCCGGGAGGAAAATCATGAGCCGTCATCAGAGCCCAGAGCAGGTTCATGCGAAGCTGAAGCATCCGGTCGTCGACGGCGACGGCCACTGGCTCGAATTCGCTCCCGTGTTTAGCGAGAAGATGCGCAAGGCCGGCGGCGATCTGGCGGCGGACGGCTTCCTGAAGGCGCTGCAGTCGACTACAGACGCCTTGAAGATGACTCAGGACGAGCGCGACGCGCGCCGGGTCGCCCAGCCCAATTTCTGGAACCGCCAGGCCGAGAACACGCTCGACCGCGCCACCGCGATGATGCCGAAGCTGCTCTACCAGCGCCTCGACGAGATCGGTACCGATTTCGCTATCATCTACCCGACCGCGGGACTGCGCCTGCCGCGCATCAAGGACGACGCGACCCGCCGCGCTGTGATCCGCGCCTACAACATCGTCTCGGCCGAGTATTTCCGCCCGTTCGCCGATCGGATGACCCCGGCGGCGATCATACCGATGCACACGCCGGAGGAGGCGATCGAGGAACTCGAATTCGTCACCTCACAGCTCGGCTCCAAGGTCGGCATGTTCGGCAGCGGCATGTCGCGCCCAGTCGCGGCGGCCAAGGCGAACGATCCCAACTCGGCCAAGTTCACCGTCTGGTACGACGTGCTCGGCATCGACAGCCCCTACAATTACGACCCGGTGTGGGCGAAGTGCGTCGAATTGGGCATCGCTCCGACCTTCCATTCGAGCGCCAGCGGTCAGGGGCTGCGGAACAGCCCGTCGAACTTCGTCTACAACCATATCGGTCATTTCGCCGCCGCCGGCCATGCGGTCGCCAAGGGCATCTTCCTCGGCGGCGTGACACGGCGCTTCCCGGCGCTCAATTTCGCCTTCCTCGAAGGCGGCGTCGGCTGGGGCGCTCAGTTGTTCGGCGATCTGATCGAGCATTGGGAGCGGCGCGGCGCCCCGGCGCTGAAGCGGATGGACCCGGACAAGCTCGACCGCAAGTTGCTGCTCGATCTGGTCGAGAAACACGGCTACGACGATATCGCGGCGGTGCTGAAATCGCGCGACGGGTGGCCCGACCCGAACGCCAAGAGCTTGACCGGCAATCGCGAAGAGCTCGACGATTTCGCGGCCTGCAAGTTCACCCGCAAGGAGGATTGGGTCGAGCTCTATGCCAAGCCCTATTATTTCGGCTGCGAGGCGGACGACCGGATGAACGCGACCGCGTTTTCCAAGGGCATTCCGTTCGGCGCGCAGCTCAACGCGATCTACAGCTCCGACATCGGGCATTTCGACGTGATCGACTTCCGCGATCCATTGCCCGAGGCCTACGAGCTGGTTGAGGACGGTCACATCAACGAAGACAATTTCCGTGACTTCGTCTTCGCCAACTCGGTGCGGCTATGGGGCAAGCAAAACCCAAGCTTCTTCGACGGCACGGTCGTCGCCAAGGAAGCCGCCGCGGTGCTCAAGGCCGCTTATGGCGGCGGCCCGACTTTGCGCGACGCCGCGAAGTAGCCCAAGGGAACCGGCATCGAGCGGCGCTGTCGGCTCGACGGCGCCGTTTCTTTGGCTGCACGCTTAGGGATCAGCGTTCCAGCACCTCGTGCAGCGCCGCCTCCAGCTCCTGGATACGGTAGGGCTTGGTCAGAATGCGCGAGGCGGCACCATCGTGGCCGTTTTGACCGCTTTGGCCATCGATCGTCGCGCCCGGAAACCCGGACGTCAGCACCACCTTCACCGCGGGCCAGCGCTCGCGGACCTGCCGGGCGAGCTCGATGCCGTCGAAAGGCCCCGGCATCACGACATCGCTGAACAGCACATCGACCGGCTCCCGCTCGAGTATCTCTAGAGCTTCGGCTGCGCTCGAGGCGGCGATTGGCCGATAGCCTAGTCCCTGGAGCTGACGCACCACCAGTCGCCGCAGCCGCTCGTTGTCTTCGACTGCTAGCACGGTCTCGCCGGCGCCGCGCGAAATCGAGGACAACATTTCCGGCTCGGGCGCCGCCGCCGCATCGCTCACGCTGCGCGGCAGATAAAGCCGAAATGCCGTGCCGACCCCCGGCTCGCTGTAGACGGCGATATGACCGCCTGACTGCTTGATGAAGCCAAACACCATGCTAAGGCCGAGCCCGGTTCCCCGCCCCGGTTCCTTGGTGGTGAAGAACGGTTCGAAGATGCGCTCGGCCACCTCCGGCGGCATCCCTGAACCGTTGTCGGTCACCTCGATCGCAGCATAATCGCCCGCCGCGACTTCCGCATGGGTGCTGGCGTACTCGGCATCGAGTTGCCGGTTGGCCGTGACGATCGAGAGGCGGCCTCCGCGCGGCATTGCGTCGCGCGCGTTGGTCGCGAGGTTGGCGAGCGCGGCTTCAAGCTGCGTCGGATCGGCGACGACCGGCCATAGGTCCTGGGCCAGATCGAGGGCGATCTCGATATTTTCTCCCAAGGTCCGGCGCAGTAGCCGGACGATACCCGACACCAGTTCGTTCGCGTCGACGCGCGCTGGGCGCAGCGGCTGTTGGCGGGCGAAGGCAAGCAGCCGTCGCGTCAGCTCCGCCCCGCTGGTCGCCGCTTCGTCCGCCTCGCGGACGAGCTGCTCCGCCTCGACGTTGCCGGCGACAAGCGGCTGCACGAGATCAAGACTGCCGATGATGACGCCGAGTAAATTGTTGAAATCATGCGCCATCCCGCCGGTGAGATTGCCGATCGCCTCCATCTTCTGCGCCTGGCGCAGTTGGTCGGCGGCGCGTCTCTCTTCGGTGATGTCGATGTGGACCCCGAGAAAATATCCCGGCTGGCCGTCAGGATCGATCAGCGTGCGGATGACCGCGCGCATCCAGCGCTCCTCGCCTGTATCCGCGCGCAGCGCGCGGAATTCGCCGCGGTAGATCTTGCCCTCGCGGATCGCCGCAAGCGCCGCAGCGGCCACTTGGTCTCGGTCATCGGGATGAACCCGCCGCAGCCACTCGCCGACTCCGATCTCCGGCTTGTCGAGCGGAAAGCCGTAGATCCGGTTGAACTGGGCGTCGATCCGCGCCGGATGGCGGGAGGTCGCGGCGTGGCCGATACCCATCCCGGTGAGTTCCGCCGCCAATGCGAGGCGCGCTTCGCTTTCGCCCAACCTGCGCTCGGCCTCCTTGCGTTCGGTGATATCGCGCCCGATGAAAAAGAACTGGTGCTCGGCGTCCGACCACACGCCGATCCACCACAGCGTCACCGGATGCCCGTCGCGGTGCAGGTACCGGCACTCGAAATTGCGCGTCGTCCGCTCGCGACGCGCTCGGCGCATCTCGTCACGAGTGCTGTCGAGATCGTCGGGATGGACGAACTCGATCCCGTTGCGGCCTGCCATCTCTTTCGGCGTGTAGCCGATAACCGCCAGCGAGCTGGGGCTGACGCGGATGAAATTGCCTTGGCCGTCGGCGACGAGGATCAGGTCCGGCGAATTGTCGAAGATGCCCTGATTGATCGCCCGCGTCGCTTCAAGCTCAGCGGCCGACGCCGACGCCGCGTGCAACCCCTCGTCGCCAATCGCGCTATCCGCCATGACCGGTCTTCGGCTCAGCCCTGACCGCACTGCCGCAACTCTATACGGGAATAGGCGAGCGTCCCATCGCGATCTCGCAGCCCGGTCGCACCTCGGCGGCGAAATTCACCACGATTCGAAGCCTCGAATTGTCGGTGCCGTGGTTTGACTTGGGTTGCCGCGGGGCATACGCTTTTGGGCGTGCGTGCGATCGCGACCCTGGAGGCAAGGATGAGCTCTCACCAAAGCCCACAAGAGATCCGCAAAAACCTCAAGCACCCGGTCATCGACGGCGACGGGCATTGGGTCGAATACACACCGGTCTTCGCCGAAAAGATCCGCAAGGTGACGGGCGATCTCGGCGGCAACGGCTTCCTCCAGTCGCAACGGCGCATCCCCGACGCGCTCGAGCTCACCACCGAGCAGCGCAAGGAGCGCGGGATCGCGATGGAGGGCCAATGGGGCCGCCAAGCGGTCAACACGCTCGATCGCGCGACCGCGATGATGCCGCGCATGTTCTATGAGCGGCTCGACGAGCTGGGCATCGATTTCGGCATCGTCTATCCCACCGCCGGGCTCGGCATCCCGCGCATCGCCGACGACGCGACCCGCCGAGCGGTGATCCGCGGCTTTAACGTGGTTACCCACGACTACTTCAAGGATTTCTCCGACAAGCTGACCCCGGCCGCGGTGATCGGCGTTCACACGCCGGAAGAGGCGATCGAGGAGCTCGAATTCTGCGTCAAACAGCTCGGCTCGAAGGTCGCAATGTTCGGCAGCGGCGTGCGCCGGCCGATCGCGCACGCCAAGGGCGCCTCGGCCGATGTCGCCAAATACGCGCTGGGCTTCGACCAGCTCGGCATCGACAGCCAATACGATTACGACCCCGTCTGGCAGAAATGCCGCGAACTAAAGATCGCGCCGACCTTCCATACCGGCGGGCGCGGCTACGGCGAGCGCATGAGCCCGTCGAATTTCACCTTCAACCATATCGGCCATTTCGCAGCCGCTGGCCACAATGTCGCCAAAGCGCTGTTCCTCGGTGGCGTGACGCGGCGTTTCCCCGACCTGCGGTTCGCCTTCCTCGAAGGCGGCGTCGGCTGGGGCTGTCAGCTGTTCTGCGATCTGATCGAGCATTGGGAGCGGCGCGGCGCCAAGGGGTTGGAGAGAATGGACCCCAGCAAGCTCGACCGGAAACTGCTGCGCGAGATGGTCGATAAATACGGCTATAGCGACATCGGCGCCGAGCTCGATAAGCGGGACGGCTGGCCGCTCGAGGAAGACTTCCTCACCGGCAACGTGCCGCCCGACGACTACATTCACTGCAAGATCTCGCAGAAGCAGGACTGGCTCGACCTCTACGCCACGCCGTATTATTTCGGCTGCGAGGCGGACGACCGGATGAATGCGGTCGCCTTCGGCAAGACCATGCCGCTGGGCGCGCGGATCAACGCGATCTACTCGTCCGACATCGGGCATTTCGACGTCATGGACATGCGCGACCCGCTGCCGGAGGCGTTCGAGCTGGTCGAGGACGGGTTCATCACCGAGGACGATTTCCGCGACTTCACCTTTGCCAACGCGGTACGCCTCTGGGGCACGCAGAACCCGGGCTTCTTCGAAGGCACCCCGGTCGCCAAGGAAGCCGCCGCCGTGCTCAAGGCCGGCACTGCTCCGGCCTTACAAGACGCCGCAAAATAAAGAGCGCGGGCGCAACGCCCGCCCTTCGTTCTGACAGTCATGGCCGGGTTCAAACCCGGCCATGACGATTTTGGGAGGAAACATCGATGGCGCAATCCGCCCAGCCAGGCCGGTTCGGCCATATCGTCAAGCCCGACGATGCCTGGCTGACGAAGCAGGAGAAAGAGCCGATCCTCGAGCCCGAACTGCCGATCATCGACACGCATCACCATCTCTGGCAGCGCGGCGCCGACTGGCCGTATTTCCTCCCTGAATTACTCGCCGACCTGAGCACCGGGCACAACATCGTCGCCACCGTGTTCGAGGAATGTCGGTCGATGTACCGGGGCGCCGGGGCGGAGGGGATGCGCCCGGTCGGCGAGGTCGAATTCGTCGCCGGCATCGCCGCGATGAGCGCCAGCGGGAATTATGGGCCGACCAAGGTCGCCCAGGGCATCGTCGCGTACGCCGATCTAGCGCTCGGCGACCGGGTCGAGCCGGTGCTAGAGGCGCTGATCCGCGCCGGCGGCGGCAGAGTCAAGGGCGTCCGCTATTCGGTCGGCTACGATGCCGACCCGGCGATCGGCAATAGTCGGCCGGACTCCGCGCCGCACATCTATGCCCGGCCGGAAGTCCGCGCCGGGGTGGCGAAGCTCGCGGCGCATGGGCTGGTGCTCGACGCCTGGTGCTATCATCCGCAGTTGCAGGATGTGATCGACCTGGCGCGTGCCCTGCCGCAGGCGACGATCTGCATGTGTCATGTCGGCGGGGTGCTCGGCTACGGCGCCTACGCGGGCAGAAAGGATGAAGTTCACGCGAGCTGGCGGACCAGCATGGCGGAGCTGGCCAAATGCCCCAACGTCTCGGTCAAGATCGGCGGTATGCTGAACCGTGGGGCGGCGCTCGATTTCCGCTCCCTTCCCGCACCACCCAATTCGGCGGCCTGGGCTGCTGCATGGCGCCCCTTTGTCGAGCCCTGCGTCGAGCTATTCGGCGCCGAGCGCTGCAATTTCGAGAGCAACTTCCCGGTCGACAAGATGGGTACCGGCTACGCGACCCTGTGGAACGCGTTCAAGCGCATCACGGCCGGCTGCTCCGCCGGCGAGAAGCTGGCGCTCTACAGCGGCACGGCGAAGCGGCTCTACAAGCTCGACTGACTGCTTTAATCTCGACCTCACGAAATGCGAGGGAGGGAGCGATGGCGAAAGGCTTGCTGATCGCGGCGATGAATTTCTCCGATGTCGCCGCAGGACGAGTTCCACGACTGGTACGACACCGAACACGTCCCCGAGCGGCTCGCCGTCCCAGGCTTCATCAACGCCGACCGCTGGATCGGCATCGACAACCCGAAGGTCTCGGTCGCGACCTACGACCTCGACAACGTCGGCGTGCTGCACAGCGCGCCTTACCTGGCCGTCGGCGGCGCCAACGGTTCGCCCTGGACCAAGCGGGTGACAAGCCGGGTCAACCACATCATCCGTCTCGAAGGCGACCAGATCCTGCCCGGTGACGGGCTGGCCCCGCGCGGTGCGGTGCAGCTCCTGGTGATCTCGATGAACCCGGTGCCCGAAGCTGAAGCGGAGTTCAACGCCTGGTACAACGAGGAACATCTGCCGGCCCTGGGCTCGGTACCCGGCGTCCTGATGGCGCGGCGTTATCGCGGCCAAGGCGCGACCCAACGCTATCTGGCGATGTATCACTTCGCCCGCGAAGACGTGCGCGACGGCGATGCCTGGAAGAACGCCGCGAACACGCCGTGGACCGAGAAGATGCGGCCGCATTTCCGCGATTATCTGCGCCTCGAATGCCGCCCCTATAAGCGCACGGCATAGCCGTGCCAGACTTCGCCGATAGCGTGTTCAAGACCGGAGAGCCGCTACCGCCGGCGCTGCTGCACCGGCGCAGCACGCCCGCGGAACTGCCGTTCAAGCTGTCGAGCGAGCTGGCCGACGCGCCGGCGATGATTGGCCAAGACCGAGCGGCCGAGGCGGTCGAGTTCGCGCTGCGCATGCGCCGCAAGGGTTACAACGTCTACGCGCTCGGACCTCCCGGCACCGGCCGCCATAGCTTAGTCCAAGATTTGCTGCGACGTCGCGCTGCGACCGAGTTGACCCCACCCGACCTTTGCTACGTCAACAATTTCTCGGACCCGCAGCGTCCGCGGCAGCTCGATCTGCCGGCCGGTCAAGGCGCCGGTTTCGCGGCGGCGATGAAGCATCTGATTGAAGAATTGCGTATCGCCTTGCCCGCGGCCTTCGAACGCGACGAATACCGCGCCCGCCGCGAAGTGCTCGATCAGCAGATGAAGGCGCACAGCGAAGAGGGGTTCGGCGGACTGCAGCAGCGCGCCGAGGCCAAGAGCATCGCCCTGATCCGCACGCCGATGGGTCTCGCGCTGGCGCCGCAGCGCGATGGCAAGGTGATGAGCCCCGAGGATTTCCAGTCGCTGCCAGAAGACGACCGCAAGCGTATCCAGGCCGATCTCGAAACGGCGCAGGGCGAGCTTGAGGCGGTGATGCGGCAGATACCCCAATGGGAGCGCGAGCACCGCGACGCGGTCCGCGCGTTAAACCGCGACACCACCGGCTTTGCCGTCGCCACCCTGATCGGCGAGCTGCGCAATAGTTACGCCGACCTACCCGACCTCCTTGAGTACCTCGACGCGGTCGAGCACGACATCAAGGAAAACGTCGACGATTTCCTCCCGCACGCCCAACCGCAAGCGACACCGGAACCCGGCGGTTCGCCGATACCACCGGCGGCACAAGCGGCGTTGGAAGACATGCGCTATCGCCGTTACCAGGTGAACGTAATCGTCGATAATGGTAATCGGCAGGGCGCGCCAGTCGTCTACGAAGACAACCCGACCTATCAGAACCTGGTCGGGCGGGTCGAGCACCTCGCCCGTTTTGGCGCATTGATCACCGATTTCAACCTGATCCAGGCCGGCGCGCTGCACCGCGCCAATGGCGGTTATCTGATCCTCGACGCCGAACGGCTGATCACCGGCAGTTACGGTTGGCCAGCCCTCAAACGCGGCCTGCAATCGGGTGAGATTCGCATCGAGTTGATCGAGCAGGCGCTGAGCCTCGCCAGCACGGTGACCTTGCAGCCCGAGCCGATCCCGCTCGACGTCAAGGTCGTGCTGATCGGCTCGCCGCTGCTGTATTACCTGCTGGCGCAGCATGATGAGGATTTCGCCGAGCTGTTCAAAATCGCCGCCGATTTCGATGATCGCGTGCCACGCACCAGCGACGCGACGATGCTCTATGCGCGAGCCATCGCCACCATCGTGCGCCACGAGCACCTGCGCGCCTTCGACCGCGACGCGGTCGCCCGAGTTGTTGAGCAGGCTGCGCGGCTTGCCGGCGATTCCGAACGGTTGTCGACGAGCATGCGGGCGATCCACGAATTGCTGCAGGAGGCCGACCAACTCGCTGCCGATGCCGGCAAGGAGGTGGTCGGCGCCGCCGAAATTCAGGGTGCGCTCGACGCACAGGTCCGCCGCGGTAACCGCATCTACCGCCGCATGCAGGAGGAGATCGCCCGCCGAACCATCCGCATCGAGACCAGTGACGAAGCGGTCGGCCAGATTAATGGCCTCTCAGTGATCAGCCTTGGCGCGCTCGCCTTCGGGAATCCGACCCGAATCACCGCGCAGGTACGCATGGGCCGGGGCGAGGTCGTCGATATCGAGCGGGAGGTTCAGCTTGGCGGCCCACTGCACTCGAAAGGTGTATTGATCCTCTCGGGCTTCCTCGGCGGTAGGTTCGGCGCGACGCGGCCCTTGTCGCTGCACGCGAGCCTTGTCTTCGAGCAGTCGTATGGCGGGGTGGATGGCGACAGCGCCTCGGCCGCCGAGTTGTTCGCACTGCTTTCGGCGCTCTCCGAGGTGCCGATCAAGCAATGTTTTGCCGTCACCGGCTCAGTCGATCAGCACGGCATCATCCAGGCAATCGGCGGGATCAACGAGAAGATCGAGGGATTCTTCGACGTCTGCCGCGCCCGCGGGCTCACCGGCGAGCAGGGGGTTATCTTCCCGGCGAGCAACGTCAAGCATCTGATGTTGCGATCGGATGTCGTCGATGCCGCGGCGGAAGGTAAGTTTCGGGTCATTCCGATGGAGACAATCGACCAGGGCTTCCGATTGCTGACCGGCGTCGCGACCGAGATTACCGACGGGAAGATCGCCGCGCGGCTCGACGGCTTCGCCGCCAAGGCGGCGGCGCTGGCGCGCGCGGCTTTGGGAACGACACCGTGACCGCGCGCATCGAGCGGGTTGTCGTAGCCCTCGACGCGGTATCGGAAAACCGCGCCACGATCGACACCGCGGCGCGGCTGGCGGCCCGTTGGCGTGCGCGGCTGCACGGCGTCTTTGTCGAAGATGATGATCTGCTTCGCCTTGCCAACCTACCGTTCGCGCGGCAGGTCTCGTTGGGTGTGGGGGTCGAGAGATTGACCCTGCAGCAAGCTGAGCGCCAATTGCGTGCGTTTGCCGAGCAGGCGCGCCGCGACATCGCCGCGGCCGCCCATCGTCTCAATGTCGACTGGTCATTCGATGTCGTTCGCGGGGGAGCCGCCGCCGGGATCGCTGGCGCATCGGCGACCGATTTCCTTGTTGCTAGCACCGCGACCCGCCCCATTGGTGGACACTTCCGCGTCGAGTGCCGCTGGTGGTCGGCGGTGGCGGTGGCGCCGGCGACCTCGACCTTCCTGCTGTCGTCGCGAATGTGGGATCGGGATGGCGCGGTTGTCGCGCTTGTACCTAAACGCGAAGCGGCAACCGAGCGGCTGCTCGATGCCGCGGCGCAGCTGGCCGAAGCCGGTGGCAGACAGCTCGTCGTGGTTTGCCCGGGCGAACTCGCCGAGGACGAAGCCTTCGTTGCCTGGCTTGGGGAGCGCCTGGCCAGCTATTCGGTACCGGTCGAAATCGACTTAGCCCCGTCCGAACCGGCGGAAATGCTCCGCCGCATTGTCGATCTCGATTGCCGCTTGCTGGCGATAAGCGCCACCAGCGCCCACGCCAAACCCGAGCAACTGCGCAACCTGATTGCGAAAGCGGCCTGCGATGTTGTGGTGGTCCGCTAAATCATCCGCGCCCAGCGTGCCCCGTGGTCAACTGGATAGCGCGATTGCCCGGAGAGGGCGCGAAAACCCAATCTCTCGGTTGAACTTTGCCAGGCTTCCTTCGCCGTGTTGCGCCGATGACGACCTTACCAAAGCTTGTTATCATGGCGCAGTTGCCAATACCTGGGTGCGATCATGATCGGTCCGCCGGGCTTGCCAAAGTTGGGGCGTCGCGTTTTTAGCTTCGCGGCGGGTAAGCCGTTGCAAACGGGAGAACGGCACGCCTGGAAGTGGGTGACCGGCCTCTATTTCGCGGGCGTGCTGGCGCATTTCAGCCATCACATGGCTGTTGACCTGCCCGCGGATGGGGTCGACCCCTCGATCGGAGTCGCGATCGCGAGCGCACCGGTCAGTCTCGCTTGGCCCGCCGATCTCATCCACACCTTGATTGACCTGAGCTAAGCACCGTTTCTCATCCGCCCATGACGCGAACCGGCGCCGCTTGGCGCGCCACGGCGCTCGCTCTGCTTGTCGTCGTTGTTGCGGTTGCCGCGCGGGCAGACGATGCGCCGCCGGCGAACAACGCTCCGCCAACGGTGCCTAGCGACACTGCACCGGTCCAGATCGGGCGCTCGATCCTTGTCGTCAAGGACGTCGACGGGCAGCTTGGCGACGCACCTGCCCACCGCATGAAGATCAATGACGACGTCCTCTTCTCCGAGGACATCACTACCGGCGCAGACGCCAAGACGGTCATCGAATTCCGCGACGGCTCGACCTTCGAGATCGGTGCCGACGCGGTCGTGCGCATCGATTCGTTCATTTTCAACCCCGAGGAAAGCACCAGCCACAAGGCGGTACAGGTTACGCGCGGCGTATTCCGTTATGTCTCGGGCTATGTCGCCTCCGATCAGGACACCAAGATCACCACGCCGGCGGGTGAGATCGGAATCCGCGGATCGGTCGTCGAAGGCATCGTCGATCCGAGCATCCCGGATTTCCTCTATGTCGGAGAGGGCAACGCGACCTTCACCAACCGCGCCGGCAGCAGCGATCTTATCGCTGGTGGCTCGATTGCCGTGCCGTCGGCGACAACGGCGCCGATGGCAGCCGCGTCGATGCCGGCCGCCGTCGCGGCGCAGGCGGTGCAGGTGATCGAGCGGCGCCTGCCGCCGCGCTCGTCATTCGAGGGCCGGCCCGACAACGAAGCCTGGCTCAAACGCGCCGCAACCGCCGACCTGGTTCCGGTCGCCGACCAGCGCCGGCAGCAGACTGCCGCTGCGGCACGGCCGCTGCCGGCGCCGCCGGCACGCGGCTCGCTTGCTGGCGAGCTCGGACTCTTGGTCGAGGGAAACCGGATCAATTTGTTTCACGGCGTCACGGGGGCGCGCACGCCCGAGCAAGCCTCGTTCCTCACCAAAGCCGCGCGCGGCAACCCCAACGCAACTGCCTTCATGCAGCGCTATCAGTTCCAGGCGCAGTCAATCCATCGAGCCGCGATGACCGCCGGCACGGCGATGGTCATCCGCGGCGTCGGGCGCGTGGCGCCATCAGTGGACGTGATGCGCCGGGTGACCGACGCCTCGGTGCGGGCCAATCCTGCCGCGGCGGCCGCGATCACCCGCCACGCCACCGAAACCTATCGCGGACCGGATCGCGGCCAGCTTCTTCACCCCGCCGTTGCCGTGCCGGTACGCCCCAAGGAGCACGCGGTGACGCCGCAGCCGCCACCGCAGAGCCGTCCTGCACATATCAACCCGCAGAACCCGAGCCCACGTCCACCAATCCAACCAAACAACCTCGGGCCGAAATCCCCGCAGCCACGAGCCGTCGTGCCCACACCACCGGGTCAGCCGGGTAATCTCGGGCCGAAATTGCCGCAGCCGCGCACCGTCGTGCCCACACCGCCGGGTCAGCCGGGTAATCTCGGGCCGAAATTACCGCAGCCGCGCACCGTCGTGCCCACACCGCCGGCGCAGCAGCGTGGCGTCGTGCCGCGGCCAACGCCTCAACCGCCGCGCGGCGTTGCCCCAAAGCCACCGCCGAAAAAGGAGCCCGATAAGCCCGATAAGAAGGACCAGCAGATCCTGCGCTAGGAATTAGTGGCGGGTCGTCCGCGAGCGGGCACGCAGGAAGCGGAACCACACCGCCAAGACCAGCAGCACGCCCAGCAAGCCGACGATGAGATACGGCGACGGCCCGCCCTCTTCCGTCTCCGAGCCGCCGCCAACCTTGATCGTGGCGCGGGCGACCTCGGTGCCGTTGCGCGCCTCGGCGGTCCACAACCCCTCGCGGTCGGTGCCGAAGACGAATTTGCCCTCCTTGTCCGTGTGCCCGGTCTTGACCGGGTGGGTCGGATCACCGGGGGCGAAAACGCGAACTTCCGCGTCTGGCATCGGCTTGCCGTCTTGCGTGGTGAATTGCACGGTGACCTCATGCGTGGCAAAGAGGTCGAACGCGGCGGCCGGCGACTTGCATAAGGGTAGCGCGAGGAGCGCGAGAGCGAAAAAGCGGAGAACCGGCATCGCCCGCCACGGAAACAGGGATCGACGATGAAGACAACGATCTTCGGCGCCGGCGCGGTCGGCGGCCATCTCGCGGCCAGGCTCGGCGCCGCTGGCATGGACGTCGCGGCGGTGTGCCGAGGCCCCCAGCTCGCGGCGATCCGCGAGCGCGGCATCACCTTGCACATCGCAGACGAGCGCTACCATGCGAGCATCCGCGCCACCGACCGGCCCGAGGAATTGGGCCAGCAGGACCTGGTCATCGTCACCGCCAAATCCTCGGTGCTGCCGGAGATGGCCGCGGCGATCGCGACGCTGTGCGGCCCCGACACCAGTGTCGTCTTCGCGATGAACGGTATCCCCTGGTGGTATCTCTATCGCGCCGCTGCGACGGCACCCGTGCCCGATTTGTCGCGGCTCGATCCAGATGGCGCTCTGGCGCGGGAGATCGGCCATGAGCGCGTCATCGGCTGCATGATCAACTCGGCCAACGCCATCATCGAGCCGGGTGTGATTAAGAACTCGCCGATGACCAAGAACAAATTCACCCTCGGCGAACCTGACGGCACGCTGTCGCAGCGAGTTCAAGCGATCTCCGCCGAGCTCGAACGCTATGGGCTCGAAGTGCCGGTTACGGAAACGATCCGTGTCGAGATCTGGGACAAGCTGCTGCGCAACCTGTCCACCAGCCCGATCTGCTCGCTCACCGGCGAGCCGATCGGCGTGATCGGCCGCCATCCCGAACTCCTGGAGGTCAGCAAGAGCCTGATGCGCGAGGGGATCGCTGTCGCCCGGGCACACAGGATTCCCGTCGAAGTCGATTTTCAGCGTGCCTATGGCGAGCGGCCGACCTCGCCGCACAAATCCTCGATGTTGCAGGATTTCGAGCGCGGGCGCCCACCGGAGATCGACGGCATCCTCACCTCGGTCCAAGCCTTCGCCCGCGCCGCCGAGGTGCCGACCCCCACGATCGACGCGGTAACCGCGCTGGTGATCGAAAAGGCCCGCCGTATGCATCTTTATCCCGCGGCGGCATGGTAGCCAGGGATCATCCTGGCGGGGACTTCGGATAGCGCTTGACGACGCGCCAAAAGATTGCCACCCCGAGGACGAGCATTGGAACGCCGGCATAGGCCAGCTCGGGAATCCCGCCCGAGCTTCCGGCGATGGCGATCGCGCAGCCGCCGAGGAGGCTCAACAGGATCGCCGCGGCGACGGTCCAGAAGTTGGCGGCGCTCACAGGGCGGAATTCAGGTGCGGGTTTCGGTTGTGAAGAGCCGCAGCAGCTCCCGCGCCCCGTCTGCGGGAGTGCGGGCACCCGTCATCACGTCGCGCTCGATATCCGCCAGATGGACAGCGGTCTGCGGCGCGCCACGAAAAGCGTCACGCAATCCTTCGTCGATCTCGCTCCACAGCGCCGCGAGGGATTGCTCGGCGCGGCGGCGCGACCAGTTGCCGCTGGCGTCGAGTGCCGCGCGGAACCGGGCGACATCGTCCCAGATCGCGTCAACCCCAGCCCCGGTCAGCGCCGAGATCGCGCGCACCGGCACCTCCCAGCCGCGCAGCGCCGGGGCCACTAAGCGCAGCGCGTTGGCGTAATCGGCGGCGGCGCGGTTGGCGTGGTCCAACAGCTCGCCATCGGCTTTGTTGATCAGCACCAGATCGGCGAGCTCGATGACGCCGCGCTTCAACCCCTGCAGTTCGTCGCCGGCCGCGGGCGGCAGGATCAGCAGAAACATATCGACCATCTCAGCAACCGTCGTTTCCGACTGGCCGGCGCCAATGGTCTCGACGATCACCGTGTCGAACCCCGCCGCCTCGCATAGGAGGATGGTCTCGCGGGTGCGGCGCGCGACCCCGCCCGTCGCCGCGCCGCCCGGCGACGGGCGGATGAAGGCGCCTTCGGCGCGCGCCAAACCGGCCATGCGCGTCTTGTCGCCGAGGATCGCGCCGCCGCCGCGTTTCGATGCGGGATCGACCGCCAGCACGGCGATCTTGCGGCCGCGCCTCAGCCCATCAAGCCCGAAGCGCTCGATAAAGGTCGACTTGCCCGCGCCGGGCGGGCCGGTAATGCCGAGCCGCGTCGCAGCACCGGTCTGGGGGAGAATTGCCTTGACCAGCCGCTCGGCCTCCTCGCGGTGATCGGGGCGGGTCGATTCGATTAGCGTCACCGCCCGCGCCAGCGCTCGCCGGTCTCCAGCACGCAGCGCGGTGGGGAGATCGGGAGCCACTATTCCTCTCCTGCAGCAAACTTGCCTGTGGCTCACTCAGCCTCTTCCAGGGCCGCTTGCTCGCGGCGGGCGGCCTCCTGCTGCCGCGCCCACATCGCCGCGTAGACGCCGCCCAATTCGATCAGCTCACGGTGATGGCCGCGCTCGACGATGTGGCCGCGATCGAGCACCAGGATCTGATCGGCATCAACGATGGTCGAAAGCCGGTGGGCGATGATCAGAGTCGTGCGGCCGGCGGCGACTTCAGCGAGGCTCGTTTGGATTTCGCGCTCCGTCTTGGTGTCGAGCGCGGAGGTCGCCTCGTCGAAGATCAGGATTTCCGGTGCCTTCAAGATCACCCGGGCGATGGCGACACGCTGCTTCTCGCCGCCCGAAAGCTTCAATCCGCGCTCGCCCACCACCGTATCGTAGCCGTCGGGTAGGCCCATGACGAAGTCGTGTATGCGGGCGAAGCGCGCGGCTTCCTCGATCGCAGCGCGGCCCGCACCGGGGCTTCCATAGGCGATGTTGTAGAGAATGGTGTCATTGAACAGCACGGTGTCCTGCGGCACCACGCCGATCGCACGCCGCAGGCTATCCTGGGTGACGTCGCGGATATCCTGGCCGTCGATTTCGATCGATCCGCCATCGACGTCGTAAAAGCGAAACAGCAGCCGCGCGATCGTCGATTTGCCGGCACCGCTCGCGCCCACAATCGCGACCGTCTGCCCGGGTTCGACGCGGAAATCAATGTCATCGAGGATCGACCGCCGCGGGTCGTAGTGGAAATCGACGTGCCGGAACGCGACCGCGCCGCGCCGCGCCGTCAGCGGCGTTGCGCCCGGACGGTCGACGATCTCCGGCGCGACCTTCATCAGCCCGAACATCTGCTCGAGATCGACCAGCGACTGCTTCACATTGCGGTAGACCATGCCGAGGAAATTGAGCGGCATGTAGAGCTGGATCAGATAGGCGTTGACCAGAACCAGGTCACCCACCGTCATTCGCCCGGTAGCCACCCCGTTGGCGGCGATCAGCATCATCGCGATGAGGCCCGCCGCGACGATTGACCCCTGGCCGATATTGAGCCAGGCCAAGGTGGTTTCGCTCTTTACCGCCGCCCGCTCATAGGCATGGAGCGAGCGGTCATAACGGTCCGCCTCGTGCGCCTCGTTGGCGAAATACTTGACCGTCTCAAAATTGAGCAAGCTGTCGACCGCCTTGGTGTTGGCTTCGGTGTCGCGCGCGTTCATCTCGCGGCGAAAGCGCACCCGCCAGTCGGTGACCGCGAAGGTGAAGGCGACGTAGAGCGCGATCGTCGCCAGCGTCACCGCGGCGAGCTGCCAGTCATAGACCCGCCACAGGATGCCGCAAACCAACAGGATCTCGACCAGGGTCGGGATCACATTGAACAGCATGATCGAGAGCAGGAAATCGATCGCTTGGGTGCCGCGCTCAACCGCGCGCGACAGCCCGCCGGTGCGCCGGTCGAGGTGGAAGCGCATCGACAGCGAGTGCAGATGCTTAAACGCGGCGAGCGCCACCTGCCGCACCGCGTGCTGCTCGACCTTGGCGAAAACCGCGTTGCGCAGCTCGTTGAACGAACCCGAACCCAGCCGCGCCAGACCGTAGGCGACGATCAGCATCGCCGGGACGGCGACGATGTTGGCCGCACCGCCCTTGCCGGAAAGCGCGTCGACCGCGCCCTTGTAGAAGAACGGAACAGTGATGTTGACGAGCTTACCGCCGGCGAGCAGCGCCACCGCCAGTACCACCCGAGCCCGCAATTCGAGTGACTCCCGCGGCCAAAGATACGGGAGCAGACCCTTCAGCGCCTTGAGGCCATCGATCAGCCGGCCCTCGGGACCGGCCATTGCCGAGGGGGGCATCCGGCCCCGCGGGCTCACTCCGCGACTCCCGTCGTGGCCACGGGCTCCTCGGCTGGAGGTAGCCGCCAGGAAATCAGCACCGCCGCGGCCACCAGCACCATGCCGCAGAAGAACGGGAAGTCGCGGCCCAGCCCAGCAAAGAGCGCGCCGGCAAGCAGCGGCCCCAGAACGCGCGACAGGCTGCCGACCGATTGCGCCACCCCCATCACCTCGCCCTGCTCCTCGGCGCCGGCGCGGCGCGAGATCAAGCTGTTGAGCGAGGGTTGCATCGCTCCCATCCCTAATGCCAGCCCGCTCACCGAGACGAGCAGTATGGGCAGATCGCGCGCCAGCGGTAGCACGAGGAGACCAGCGGCGATCGCGGCGAGGCCGGCGATCAGCAGCTTCTCTTCGCCGAACCGCGCGGTCAACCGGCCGATAAGGCCACCCTGCATCACCGCAGACAGCAGCCCGACATAAGTGAAAAGGTAGCCAGTCTGCGCCGGCCCCCAGCGGAACTGCGCCATCGCCCACAACGCAAAGGTCGATTCCATACCGGCAAAGGCAAGGATGGTCAGAAAAAAGATGACCAAGAGCCGCGCCAGTACCTTGCGGCCGAGGGCATCGCGCACTGCATTTACCCGGCCGCGGCGCGGGCGCTCCACGGCGCCGGCCGGCAGGCTTTCCTTTAACAGAAAGACGACGCCGAGCAGCGCCGTCAGCGACAGCCCGCAGGCGATCAGCCCGGGGGTCCGCAAATCCGCGGTGGCGAGGTTGCTGCCGGCGACGACGCCGCCCACCGCCGGGCCGACGATGAAGCCGAGGCCGAACGCGGCGCCGATCATCCCCATCCCCTTGGCGCGGTTTTCCGGCGTCGTCACATCGGCGATATAGGCATTGGCCGCGGCGATATTGCCGGCGCAGGCGCCGGCCAATCCTCGCGCCGCGAACAGCATCCACAGCGTATTGGCGAAGCCCAACCAGAGATAGGCGAGCGAGGCTGCTGCCATGCTGACCATCAGCACCGGACGACGGCCGACCCGATCGCTCAACCGCCCCCAAACCGGCGCGGTCAGCATGGACATCAACGAGAACACCGCCATCAGCGCCGTCACCTCCTGCGGCGAGGCGGCAAAGCGCTCGGCGTAGAACGGTAGCAGCGGAATGACAAGGCCGAACCCGATCAGGTCGACAAGGACGACGAGGAAGAGAATTGGCATTGGTTGAAGGTGATATCGCGCCGAGCTTGCCCGGAACAAGGTCAGATAGCGTTTTTGCCGCCCCCACCCGCGTCAAATCGCCGTAATATCGAAACCGGAAGCGCGAAGGAAATCGGCGATGAAACTCGGCAAGCTCGGCGTATGGGCCGCAATGGACACGATGACCGCGGCCGAAGGCGCGGCCTTCGCCAAGCGCGTCGAGAGTTGGGGCTATGCCGCGTTGTGGCTCCCGGAAAGTCGCGGCCGCAACGTGTTGGTCCATTCCTCCTGGCTGCTCGCCAACACGACGAAGCTGATCGTCGCTCCCGGAATCGCCAACATCTACGCACGCGACGCGATGGCGATGGTCAACGGCCAGCGCGCACTCGCCGAGCAATCGGGCGGGCGGTTCCTCCTCGGCCTCGGCGTGTCGCATGTTCCCTCGGTCGAGGGGTTGCGCGGGCATTCTTACGGCAAACCCATCGCGACAATGCGCGCCTATCTAGAGGCTATGGCTGCGGCGCCCTATGGCGCGCCGGACCCGGCCGAGAAGCCGCTGACCGTCCTCGCCGCTCTGGGGCCGCGCATGCTCGAACTATCGGCCAGTCACGCCGACGGCGCGCATCCCTACAACATCACCCCGGAGCATACGCGAAAGGCGCGGCAGATTATGGGGCCCGGTAAGCTCTTGTGCCCCGAGGTCTGGGTGCTGCTGGAGACCGATGCGGCAAAGGCGCGCTCGCTCGGCCGCCAGGCGCTCGCCAACTACATGCGGCTGGACAACTACGTGAACAACTGGCGCCGGCTCGGCTTTGGTGACGCCGATTTCGCTGGCGGCGGCTCCGACCGTTTCATCGACGCAAACATCCTGTGGGGCGATGGAAAGACCATCCGTGCGCGGCTCCAGGAACAATGGGACGCCGGCGCCGACCATGTCTGCATTCAGTCGATCAGCCCCGATGGCGGCCGCAAGCCGGATGAGAAAGTGCTGGCCTTGCTCGCGCCGGGCTGATCTTCCTCACCTTGACGCAGTCAGCCACGCGCCCGACATTGTTGCGGCCATAGAAAGCCACGGGATGTATTCTAAAACCACGCGTTCGATAAAGGTGACAGTACGGCCGTTCTATCTCGACCAGCACTCTTCGCCCGACGAGCACCGTTACGTCTGGGCCTATCACGTGCGGATCGAGAACGAGGGCGCTCAAACGGTGCAGCTACGCAATCGGCACTGGCGGATCACTGACGCGCTCGGCCGCCTTCAGGAAGTGCGCGGCCCCGGCGTGGTCGGCGAGCAGCCCGTGCTGCAGCCCGGCCAAAGCTTCGAATACACCAGCTCCTGCCCGCTGACGACGCCGTCGGGGGTGATGATCGGTGACTATGAGATGGAGACGCCGCAGGGCGAGAAATTCCTTATCTGCGTCCCCGCCTTTTCCCTCGATAGCCCGCTAGAGACGCGGCGCCTCAACTAGAACACAAACGCCCCGGCTCCCGCCCGGCAGCCTGAAGGAAATCGCCATGAACGACATCGCCAAGCCGCTCGCCAAGCCTGCCGTCAAGCGCCCGTCGCGCGAGGAGGCCATGGAGGCGGTGCGCACGCTGCTGCGCTGGGCCGGCGACGACCCCTCGCGCGAGGGGTTGCTCGGCACCCCCGACCGGGTGGTGCGCTCCTATGAGGAATTCTTCAACGGCTACGGCGAAGACCCGGTAGCGCTGCTGCATCGGACGTTCGAGGAAATTTCCGGCTACGACGAGATCGTCCTTCTGAAGGATATTCGCTTCGAGTCGCATTGCGAGCACCACATGGCGCCGATCATCGGCAAGGCGCATGTAGCCTACCTGCCGAACAACCGTGTCGTCGGCATCTCGAAGCTGGCGCGGCTCGTCGAGGTTTACGCCAAGCGGCTGCAAATCCAAGAAAAGATGACAGCCGAGATCGCCAACACGATTGACGAGGTGCTCCGCCCTAAGGGCGTCGCAGTAGTCATCGAGGCGGCGCATCAATGCATGACGACCCGCGGCGTCCACAAGCCGGGTGTAAGCATGGTGACGAGCCGCATGCTCGGCGCGTTCCGCGCCGACGCAACGACGCGGCGCGAGGTGCTGGCGATGATCGGCACACCCGCCGGCGACAGTAGGCATGTCTAGGACGACAGCCTAGCTTGCCGGCGGCGCCGGCGCGGCGATCTCGCGGATATCGGGCCCACCGGGCGCGCCGAAGGTCAGCCGAATCTTATAGTGCTGCCAATTGCGGCGGTAGACCACCGGGTCGGGTAGCGTGATCTCGGCGTACGCCGTCATCAGCAGCAAGGCGTCGTGGCTGAGATAGGTCCCGCTCGAATTGATATTCGGGAGCACGGGGCCAGTGTCGGCGACCGAGGCGTTGTGCCAAATGCTGTCCACTGCGTATTGCCCCGGATTGTCCGGGATATCCGGATGGACGTCGAGCCAGCCCGCCGGGGTCACGGTACCGTCTGGCGCGACGAGCTCGGCGGCGCGCAGCGGGAGATTGTCGACCGCTTCGACCTTGATCACATTGACGACACCGCCGGGCGGAAAGCCGATTGAGACATGCGGCCCGGGCAGCGGGGTCGGCGGAGGAGCGTCGGTGCAGCCGCCGACATAGAGCAGGGACGACAGGATCAACAAGAGGCGGCGCATCGTGCTCCCTTCCCTGCTTCGCGGCGGGCTTGCTTTGCGGTGTAGCGCGAACCGGGCGCGGCCGGAAGGGGCGGCATCGACAGGTATGCTATCGGCTCGCCTTGCGACATGGCAAACTCGGCGGCGGGACGAGGGAGGAACCAGCATGGACGGGCAAGCTCCAGTGACCGGCGAGGTCGGCTCGGTCGAGGATCAATTCTTCTCGATCCGCGATTTTCACCTGACCAGCGGCGAGGTCATGCCGGAAGTGACGATCGCCTACGAAACCTACGGCACGCTCGCGCCAAACGGCCGCAACGCGGTGCTCCTCACTCACGGCTTTACCAGCAGCCACCGCCAGGCCGGGCGCAACCCCGCCAACGGCAACAATCCCGGCGCCTGGGACGGGCTGGTCGGTCCGGGTAAAGCGATCGACACCAACCGGGTTTTCGTCATTGCCTCGAACATGCTGGGATCGTCGTTCGGTTCGACAAACGCCGCGAGCATCAACCCCAAGACGGGCCAGCCCTACGGCCCAGATTTCCCTAACGTCATGATCCGCGACATCGTCGCCGCGCAAAAGGCGCTGCTGGACTCATTGGGGATCGTGCATCTGATGGCCGTCGCCGGGCCGTCCTACGGCGGCTACCAGGCTTTCCAGTGGGCGGTCGCCTACCCTGATTTCATGGACGCGATCGTACCGGTCAACACCGCGCCCTGGGCTTCGGTCAACACCGACAAACAGCTCGCCGAGGTGACCGCGCGGCTCGCCACCGATCCCGAATGGAATGGCGGTCGCTATTACCATACCGGCGGCTGCAAGGCAGTTCTGACCGAGATTCGTCTCGAAACCTTGCGGCGCTACGGCAATGACGAAGTGCTGAAGCCTCGCTTCCCAGACCCGCTCGAGCGCGCCGCGGCGATGCGCCGGAACGCCGCCGACTGGGCGGCGAAATGGGACGCCAATTCGCTGATCATCTTGCGCCGCGCGCTATTGGGTTTCGATGCTCGGCCGGAGTTTTCGAAGATCAAAGCCAAGGTGCTCTACATGCTCTGCCGCACCGACGCGCTATTCCCGCCCAAGATCGCGCCGGGGGTCATGCAAGCGCTGGCGGACGCCGGAGTGGAGGCGCGCTATCTCGAGCTCGACAGCGACCTTGGCCATTCGTCGAGCGGGCCCGAGCACGCGAAATGGTCGCCGGTGCTGCGCGAGTTTCTGGCGCCGCTCTACGCCCGGCTCGACTGAGGCGCCCCTGACCTCATCCTTTGTTCTGAAAACCCTCGGCCATGCCTCGATCGCGCTTTACCGCGACGGCGAAGCGCCGCTGCTGCTGACTGATCCGTGGCTGATCGGCTCGGTCTATTGGCGCAGCTGGTGGCTGCAGAACTATCCCGAGGAGGCCGAGCTCGACTGGCTCGCGACAGCCGAGCACGTTTACATAACCCACGAGCATCCCGACCATTTTCACACGCCGTCAATCCGCCGGCTGGGCAAGCAGCCGCTCTACCTGTTCCCGGCGCTGCCGGAAACCGGCTTCGTCGTCTATCTGCGCGACCAAGGCTTCCGCACCGAGGTGATGCCGCCGGCCACATGGCGAGACCTGGGAGGCGGTGTTTCCGTCTTGTCGTTGCCGCTGTGGAATGACGACAGCCTGCTGCTGATCGACACGCCGGATGCGCTGATCCTCAACTTCAACGACGCCAAGCCGCCGCCGACGGTTGTCAGCACGGTGTGTCAGCTCGCCAACCGCATTAGGAAACCGCGCATCCTGCTGGCGAGTTATTCACCGGCAAGCCTCGTCAACAGTTTTCGCGATGCGGCAGGCGAAGTCATCTCAATGAAGCCGTCGGAAGGCTATGTCGCCTTTGTCTGCCAACTGTGCGAGCGGCTGGGCGCCGACATCTTTCTGCCCTTTGCCAGCCAGGCTAGCTTCGGGCGGGCCGACAGTGACTGGGCCAACCAGTACCGCACGCGTTACGCCGACCTTGAACGCCTATGGCGGGGCAAGACCCGGCTGCTGCCACCCTATACGACCCTCGCCCTCACGGATCTCTCGCACCAATCGATCGCGCCCGATTGCTATCGCCCCGCCGCAGTGGCGCAGCGAGCGGTGCTTGTCGAGAAGCGCCTTGTGGAAGAGAGCGCCGCGGTGATCGGCGACGCCGACGCGGCGCGCCTACAGCGCAAGCTCAATCTGTGGCGCTGGCTGCTCTGGCCCCTGTTCCCGCGCGGCTTCGCGTTCGAGGCCGGCCGCCAATGCCTGGTCTACGATCCGCGGCACGGCCGGGTCCGAATCGAGCCGCTCGGCGAATACGGTGATTTTGTCGTTTCGGTGCCGGCGCTGACACTCAAGGAGGCACTCGCCAACAATCATCTCAGCGACCTCGGCATCACCATGTTCGTGCGCATCCGCCTCCTGCGGCGGATCGACCCGCGCAAAGTCTACGGACTTTTCGTGCTGTTCCAATTTGACGATTACGGCCATATGCGCCGACCGGCGGCATTGCTGCGTTGGCTCGCCTGCGGACTGCGCCGCAGCCTTCCGAGAAAATTGCCGCTTCCGACTTAGCGCGATGCCGCGCGCGGGTGCTTTTTGAGGTAGTCAAGCGCAACGTTGAGCTGCGCGTCCTGCGCGGTGCCGATTACCGAGGGAATGATCGGGTGGTCGCTGCCGACCGCCACCGGCTGGGCGGCAGTGGTATCTTTGTCCTTCGGCGCCAGCGCTCCGGTCGGCTTCAGCGTGCCGTAAAGATCGCTTTCATAGGTGACCAGCGCGTTCGCCACTTGCTGGTCCTTGGGTAGCGGGATGACCGTATCGGGGGTGACGCCGTGCCCCTGAATCGATCGGCCCGACGGTGTGTAGTAGAGCGCCGTCGTCAGCCGCAACGCGCCGTGCCCTGCAATCGGGATGATGCTCTGGACCGAGCCTTTGCCAAAGCTCCGGGTACCAAAAAGGATCGCGCGATGATTGTCTTGCAGCGCGCCGGCGACGATCTCCGACGCCGAAGCGGAGGCGCCGTTTATCAGCACGACCATTGGCACACCGCGAACAAGATCGCCATTGGGCGGCGCCTCGTAGACGCGGTTCTCGTCGGGATCGCGGCCCTTTGTGGTTACGACAGTGCCGGAATCCAAGAAATCGGCCGCGATCTCAACCGCCGCGTCGAGCAGCCCGCCCGCGTCGTTCCGCAAATCAAGAACGAAGCCGGTGAGGCTTCCATTTGCCTGCTGCTTCAGTTTGGCGATGGCGGCACGTGCCTGCGCAGCGGTGTTTTCATCGAAGGTGCTGATGCGGATATAGCCGACGCGATTGGGCTCAAGCGCGGATTTGACCGACTCGACCTTGATGATCGCCCGGATGATATCCACCGTGAACGGCGTCCTGCCGCTGCGCGCGATCGTCAGCACGACTTTGGTCCCGGGCGAACCGCGTAGCCGGTTCACCACCGCCTCGATATCCAATCCGACAAGCGGCTGCCCGTCCGCCTTCGTGATGCGGTCGCCGGGCATGATGCCAGCGGCAGCCGCCGGCGTGCCCTCGATCGCCGAGATGACTTGCGGCACACCTTCATCGACCGAAATCTCGATCCCAACCCCGCCGAATTCGCCGCTGGTGGTGGCCATCAGGTCGCGAAATTCTTTTTCATCCATGTAGTCGGAATGCGGGTCGAGCCGGGTCAGCATGCCTTTGAGTGCACCGGTGGTCAGCTCGCCCGGTTTAATCGGCTCGACGTAATTCCGCTGCACCTCCCTCATCGTCTGTTGGATGAGAGCGAGGTCGGCGGCGCTCGCGCCCGGCGTGCTGTCATCAGCCGATACGGGATGGCAACCGACGAGGACGATGGCGCCGATCAGCGCCGCGGCAAGCGGAATGGCGCGGCGGAGACGGCACAAGGGCGGAGAGCGGTCAGTCATCGCGGTCGGGCTGGCTGCTGGGGTGCGCAGCGCTGAAGGCGTCAAGGCGCATGCAATTGGCATAGATGCGGGATACCGTCGGATAGGGAGAGAGGTCGAGCTTGTAACGTTCCGAATTGACCGCCTGCGGCACTAGCGCGATGTCTGCGAGCCCTGGCGTATCGCCATGGCAGAATGCGCCGGTCCGCCCGTCCCCGACGAGCAGCCGCTCGAGCGCCTCGAAGCCCGCCGCGATCCAATGATTGTACCAGGTCTCGATGGCGCGCTGATCGTGCCCAAGGGGACCGTGCAAGTAGCGCAACACGCGCAGATTGTTGATGGGATGAATGTCGCAGGCGACAATCTCGGCCATCGCCCGCACCCGTGCGCGGCCGCCGGGATCATGCGGCAAGAGCGGGGGCTCGGGATGCGTCTCGTCAAGATATTCGATAATTGCCATCGACTGGATCAGCGTGTGGCCGTCGGTTTCAAGCGCCGGCACCAGACCCTGCGGATTGACCGCGAGATATTCTGGACCATGCTGCTCGCCGCGGCGCAAGTGGACGAACGCGTCCTCATAGGCAAGGCCTTTGAGGTTAAGGGCGATCCGCACGCGAAACGCCGCCGATGACCGGGAGAACCCGTAAAGTTTCATGAGCGACGATGACTGACCCTGGCTTCCGGCGCGCGACGTTACTCCGCCAGCGATGCGGCGGAAAGGAGACCGATCCAATTCTTATGGCGAAAGACCGATTTAGAGCATCCGGCGGAAGGCCTAATGCGGCAGATGCAGGGCTTCCTGTGTCTCCTCGGTCCGCCGGACATCATTACGCGGCATATGCCCCGCGGCGGCGGCGCGCTGCAGATCGATCGGGTTCGCCGCCGGCCCGGCGACAGGAGCAAGGCCCGCCATCGCCGCCGCCGGCAATAGGGCGCGGCTGTAACAGCTTGCGCGCGCTGCAGCGTCGAGGCGATTAAACTCGTGGTCCTGCGTGAAGCACAGATCGAGCGCCTCCCGCTTCACGGGGTCGGTCGGATAGATGTCGCGGTAAAATCTGCCGATGTCCTGAAAATGCATTGTGGCGACGCCGCCGGCGGCCACCAAGATCGACGCGGACAGCACCCGTCTCATCAACCGGCCAAACCCCATGTCACTCCCCCCTCGCGCCCCGGGCGCCTCTTAGCGGCGAATCGTCGCATCACCGCCGGTGGGATCATCGGGCACGCCGACGAACCCAGCGACCAAGTCGAGAAACTTACGCAGATCGATCGGCTTGGCAACATAAGCGTCGCAACCCTGCTCCAGCGCTTTCTTTTCGTCGCCCGCCATCGCGAAAGCAGTGACCGCGACGATCGGAATCGAGGCCGTACCAACGTCCGCTTTCAGCAGCCGCGTTACCTCGAGCCCGGAAATGTCGGGAAGTTGCAAATCCATTAAAATAAGATCGGGCCGGTATTGCCGCGCCCAAGCAATTGCAACCGCGCCCTCTCCAGTGGCCAGCACTGCATAGCCGTGCGCTTCGAGGACGTCATTGAGCAATTTCAGGTTTAACTCGTTGTCCTCGACGACGAGTATTCGCTTTGCGGTGCGGGAGGGTGGTTTGCCCAGCATTTTTGGGGGGTATCGCGCCTCAGTGATTATTGCTGGGAAGATGTTGAGCTTAACGCCGACGAGCGCGGTTATCGTGAAATTGATGGTTAATTTCGTAAAACATCACCAATCTCCTCGCAAGGCAGGAGCAATGCGATGCGTGCCTTGATTGCGCTCGCCATACTCGCTTCGAGCCTCGCCGTATCGCCGGGTCTCGCTCAGGATCTGGCGGCAATCGAAGCCGCCCGCCGCGCTCAGCTAATCGCCGCCCTCCCAGCCGACGCGGCAAAGCGGGTCTTCGGGCTCGCCGGTAAACCAAGCGCCAGCCCACCGCGCTCGATCGGTTCGTACGCGAAAGGCTGCATCGCCGGCGCGATGGCGCTGCCGCAGGAAGGGGCGACCTGGCAGGTCATGCGGCCGGCGCGCAATCGCTATTGGGGCCATCCGGTGTTGATCGCGGTCATCGAGCGCATTGCCGCGAACCTTCCCGCCGGCTGGCCCGGCCTGCTCGTCGGCGATATCGGTCAGCCGCGGGGTGGGCCGATGGTCACCGGCCACGCCTCGCATCAAATTGGTCTCGATGCCGACATCTGGCTGACCCCAATGCCGGAGCACCGCCTCAGCCTGTCGGACCGTGACAATCTGCCCGCGAAAAGCATCGTCGCCGCCGACGGCAACGATGTCGATCGAACCATCTGGGGGCCGCAATACCGCGAGCTGATCGAGGCGGTGGCCCGAACACCTGAGCTGGCGCGAATGTTCGTCAACCCCGCGATCAAGCGGGCGCTGTGCCGTGAGGCGGGGAGCGATCGCGCTTGGCTCGCCAAGGTGCGGCCGTGGTGGGGACACGACGACCACTTCCACATCCGCCTCAACTGCCCGCCTGGTCAGACCCAGTGCGAGCCGCAGGCGCCGGTTCCGCCCGGCGACGGCTGCGGCAAGGAATTGGATTGGTGGTTCACTGACGCGGGCCGCCACCCAAAGCCGAGCCCGCCGGCGCCGCCATTGCTCGTCAGCCAATTGCCGACCGAATGCGCCGCAGTCGCGGCGGCACCGTGACCCAACCCGCTTGAGCCGAGACACCGCCTGCGCGAGCATGGCGGCGCAGCAAGGGAGAGGCGTCATGGATGTCGGCATTCAGATGGTCTTCGCCAGCTACGGCTGGAGCGACATCAGCGATCAGCAGGTCTGGGACGAGGAGCTGCGCCTGGCGCGGCTTGCCGACGAACTCGGCTTCGACGTGCTGTGGTCGGTCGAGCACCATTTTTTCGACTACTCGTTCTGCCCCGATAATTTGCAGCTAATGAGCTATCTGGCCGGGGTCACCACCCATGCCGATCTTGGTACGGCGGCGGTGATCTTGCCGTGGCACGACCCGCTCCGCGTCGCCGAGCAGGCGGCGATCCTCGATCATGTCAGCGGCGGACGCTTTCGCTTCGGCATCGGCCGCGGCCTGTCACGCCGCGAGTTCGCCCATTTCAGCGGACCGATCTCGATGGACGAGTCGCGCGAGCGCTTCGACGAGGCGGCGCCGATGATCCTGTCGGCGCTGCGCACCGGGTTCATGGAAGGCGAGGGCAAATTCTACAAGCAGCCGCGCACGCCAATCCGGCCAAAGCCGGAACGCAGTTTTGAGGGCCGCACATACGCGGTGGCGTCGAGCGAGGATTCGGTCGAGGCGGCGGCGCGATTGAAAGCGCGGATGGTGATGTTCGCCGACCGGCCCTGGCCGATGCGTCTGCCGCAGATCGAGCGTCACCGCGCACTGTTCCGGCAATTGCACGGCGAGGAGGCGCCGCCGTTTCTAATCGCCGATTTTTGTGTCTGCACGCCGACGATGGATGGGATCGACGATCTGGCGCGCCGCCACATGGGTTCGTTCGTCGATAGCAACCTTGAGCACTACGAGCTCCTCACCGGACATTTTTCCCGGATCAAGGGCTACGACGCCTATGCCAAGAAGGCCGAGCTGGCCAAGGAGGCCGGCCGCGACGGCATCGTCGAGGCGTTTCTGAAGGCCGCCGTCTACGGCACACCCGACCGCATCCTGCGCGCGCTCGAAGCCCGCCGCGAAGCCATCGGAGAATTCGAGCTCTGCACCTCATTCCGCTTTGGCGGCACGCCCTACCCACTCGCCGAGCGGTCGCTTCGGCTTTACGCCAAGGAGATCCTACCCGTGCTCAAGTCATGGAAGGTCGAGGCTCCCAAGACCGCCGACGCCGCCAAGTAACCCGCAACGTTATCCCGGCGCGGGCCGTGATCCACTCCCCAATCGCTTGGAAGGCGGTTACATGGATCCCGGCTTTTGCCGGGAAGCCAACAGCGGCATCAATGCAGCCGCGGCGCCTTCAGGAGCCGCGTGCGGTCGGCCGAGGGCACACGCACGGTAATCGGCTCCTTGTCGCGCTGAATCTGCAACACGACCTCGCAGCCCGCCTGACCGCTTGCCCAAACTCGGCGCCAGAACGAGGCGAGACTCGATACCGGATCGTCGCGCACCGCGAGGATGCGGTCGCCGGGCTTCAACCCGCTCTTGATCGCCGGGCCGCGCTCCGACATGCCTGCGACGACGACCGCGTTCTCATCGTCGACCTCCGCCGCATAGAGACCAAGCCAGGGGCGCGGTGGCCGGTTGGGCCGACCATAGGTCAACAGGTCATCGAGGATCGGCGGCAACAGGTCGATCGGCACCACCATGTTGACATCGCGCCTGAGTTCGCGGCCGCTCGAGCGCTGCACGTGCAGCGAGCCAATGCCGATGAGACTGCCGTCGGCGCCAATAAGCCCGGCGCCACCCCAGAACGGGTGCGCGGGCGCGGTGAAGATCGCGCGGTCGAGGAGATATTCCCAATGTCCGGCGAATTCCTGCCGCGCGACGACGGTCGCGGCGATCGCATGGCGGCGTCCGCCTTCGGCGGCGATTACCACCTTATCGCCCGCGCCAATGCGAACCCCGGCGCCCAATTCAAGCGGCGGCACGTTGAGTCGGCCTAGCGCCTGAACCAGGCCGAACCCGGTTTCCTGGTCATAACCAAGCACGGTTGCCGGCACCGCGCCGCCAACGCTGGAGGTAAGCCAGATCGATTCGGCCTCGGTGATAAGATAGCCGATGGTCAAGACCAGCCCGTCCTTGCGGATGAGAACGCCGCTACCGGCGCGCTCGGTACCCAGCGTCGCCGCGGTGAACGCGTCCTCGGGGATCGTCGCCTGCAGGCCAAGGACCCCGTTGAGTGTTTCGTCGAGATCGTACCCGACATCCTCTGGCTTCGGTTGAAGCTCCGTCGGGATTTCCCAGTCGATAGTGCGCGCCATTTTTCGCGGCTCGTTCGTGATCAACGCCACAGTATAACGCAGCGAGAGTGCGCCGCGCCTTCACTCTTGTCAAAATTCCGGGCTGAGCCAGCAAATTTGGCTCGGTGCTTGACAATCTAGACCCATCCGATTATCTCAGCAGCACTCTTACCCCTAGAGTGCTAATTCGAGTCGCTAAGCGAAATCTCAAGGAGGGCTTTATGGCATTTCGGCCATTGCATGACCGCGTGCTGGTTCGGCGCGTGGAATCGGAAGCGAAGACGTCGGGTGGCATCATCATTCCCGACACCGCACAGGAAAAGCCGATGGAAGGCGAGGTCGTGTCGTGCGGCCCGGGCTCCCGCGGCGATGACGGCAAGCTCGTGCCGATGGACGTCAAGAAGGGCGACCGGGTGCTGTTCGGCAAATGGTCGGGTACCGAGGTCAAGCTCGACGGCGAAGAGCTGATCATCATGAAAGAGTCCGACATCATGGGCGTAATCGCCTGACTGGCTTTGGAGGGATACGAAAATGGCAGCTAAGGAAGTCAAATTCTCCACCGATGCGCGCGACAGGATGCTGCGCGGCGTCGACATTCTCGCCAATGCAGTCAAGGTGACGCTGGGGCCCAAGGGCCGCAACGTCGTGCTCGACAAGTCGTTCGGCGCCCCGCGCATCACGAAGGATGGCGTCACGGTCGCCAAGGAAATCGAGCTTTCCGACAAGTTCGAGAACATGGGCGCGCAGATGGTTCGCGAGGTCGCCTCGAAGACCAACGACCAGGCTGGCGATGGCACCACCACGGCGACCGTGCTGGCGCAATCGATCGTCAAAGAGGGTGCAAGGGCAGTCGCAGCCGGCATGAACCCAATGGATCTGAAGCGCGGCGTTGATCTCGCAGTCGATGCAGTCGTCGCCAACCTCAAGACCCAGTCGAAGAAGATTTCGACCAGTGAAGAGATCGCCCAGGTCGGCACCATCGCCGCCAATGGCGACCGCGACACCGGTGACAAGATCGCCGAGGCGATGCAGAAGGTCGGCAATGAGGGCGTGATCACGGTCGAGGAGGCGAAGAGCCTTGAGACCGAGCTCGACGTCGTCGAAGGCATGCAGTTCGATCGCGGCTATCTCTCGCCGTATTTCGTCACCAACGCCGAGAAGATGCTAGCGGAGCTCGACAACGTCTACATCCTCATCCACGAGAAGAAGCTCTCCGGCTTGCAGGCGATGCTGCCGGTGTTGGAGTCGGTGGTGCAGAGCGGTCGCCCGCTCCTGATCATCGCCGAGGACGTTGAGGGTGAAGCGCTGGCGACCCTGGTCGTCAACAAGCTTCGCGGCGGATTGAAGGTTGCCGCGGTCAAGGCGCCCGGCTTCGGCGATCGCCGCAAGGCGATGCTCGAAGACATCGCTATCCTGACCGGCGGCCAGGTAATCAGCGAGGACCTCGGCATCAAACTCGAGAACGTGACGCTCGACATGCTCGGCCAGGCCAAGAAGCTGAGGGTCGAGAAGGAAAACACCACGATCATCGACGGCGCCGGCAAGAAGGCCGACATCGAAGGCCGCTGCACTCAGATCCGTCAGCAGATCGACGAGACCACCTCCGACTATGACCGCGAGAAGCTGCAGGAGCGGCTTGCGAAGCTCGCGGGCGGCGTCGCGGTGATCCGCGTCGGCGGCTCGACTGAGGTCGAGGTCAAGGAGAAGAAGGATCGGGTCGACGACGCGATGCACGCGACCCGCGCCGCCGTCGAGGAGGGTGTCGTCGCCGGTGGTGGTTCCGCCCTGCTCTATGCCTCGCGCTCTCTCGACAAGCTGCACCCGAGCAACAACGACCAGAAGGTCGGCATCGACATCGTTCGCCGCGCGCTTCAGGCGCCGGTGCGGCAGATCGCGGAGAACTCAGGCACCGATGGTTCGATCATCGTCGGCAAGCTGCTCGAGAGCAAGACCACGACCTACGGCTATGACGCGCAGAAAGGCGAATTTACTGACATGATCAAGGCGGGCATCATCGACCCGACCAAGGTCGTGCGCCACGCGCTGCAAGACGCCGCGTCGATCGCCGGCCTCTTGATCACCACCGAGGCGATGGTCGCCGAAAAGCCAGAGCCGAAAGCGGCGCCGGCGATGCCACCGGGTGGCGGCATGGGCGGGATGGATTTCTAAGCCAACCAACCATCGTTGACTAAAAGCTGCCTGCTCGTGTCGCCACGGGCAGGCAGCTTCACTTTAGACCCAGGGCCGGCGATTAGCCGCGCCGCGCGCAACCCTGCGACCCGCCCGGAATCCTTGTCACGAGCGGGCGGGTTACCCATACTGAAACCATGAGGCGGATTGTGACCGATCCGGCTGTGACGGTGGCGCCGGCGCCACCGGTGCGGCTCTGCGACCACCCGGGCTGCGAAGCCGGTGGCGAGTTCCGCGCACCGCGATCGCGCCTTGAGCTCAATCACTACTATTGGTTCTGCCTCGACCATGTACGCAGCTACAACGCCGCCTGGAACTACTATGCCGGGATGAGCGAACCCGAGATCGAGGCCGAGATCCGCCGCGATACGGTCTGGCAGCGGCCGAGTTGGAAGCTTGGTCAGCGCCATGGACCCGCCTACGAGACGCGGATCAACGATCCGCTCGGCCTCTATGGCAAGGAGGGCCAACAGCAACGGCGCAACAGCGGGCATGGAACCGGTTCGGCCTCACGCGCCGCCTCCGCCCGCGAACAGGCGCTAGCGGTATTCGAGATCGAACCGCCTTTCACCCAGACCAGTCTGAAGGCACGATACAAGGTGCTGGTAAAACTGCACCACCCCGACGCCCACGGCGGGGACAAGGAAGCGGAGGAAAAGCTGAAGATCATCAACCAGGCTTACACGACGCTCAAAGCCAGCTACCTCGCTTGACCCTCCAGCAGGACCGACCGCGCAACCGACCCACGAACCAACCCTAGAAAGTCCCAAGAGAATGGCCACCGTTCAACCCACGGAACTTCCCGTCACGCCTACTGGCATGCCCGACATCAAGGTGTCGGTGCGGCAAACTTTCGGCATCGATAGCGATCTCGAGGTGCCTGCATTCAGCCAGCCGAGCGAACACGTGCCGGACACGGACGATGCCTACCGCTTCGACCACGATACGACGCTGGCAATCCTCGCCGGCTTCGCCTTCAACCGGCGTGTGATGATCTGCGGCTATCACGGCACCGGGAAATCGACCCATGTCGAGCAGGTCGCCTCGCGCCTCAACTGGCCCTGCATCCGCGTCAATCTCGACAGCCATATCAGCCGCATCGATCTGATCGGCAAGGACGCGATCGTCTTGCGCGACAACAAGCAGGTGACCGAGTTCCGTGAAGGCCTGCTGCCCTGGGCGCTCCAGCACCCGGTGGCGCTGTGCTTCGACGAATACGATGCCGGCCGCCCGGACGTGATGTTCGTCATCCAGCGCGTGCTCGAGGTCGAGGGCAAGTTGACCCTGCTCGACCAGAACCGGGTCATCCGTCCGCACAAGGCGTTCCGCCTGTTCGCCACCGCCAACACGGTCGGTCTCGGCGACACCACCGGCCTTTACCACGGCACCCAGCAGATCAACCAGGGTCAGATGGACCGCTGGAATATCGTCTCGACCCTGAACTACCTGCCGCACGACGCCGAGTGCAACATCGTGCTGTCGAAGGTGCCCGCCTATGACAACGAGGAGGGCAAGCGCAAGATCAGCGCGATGGTTGCGCTCGCCGACCTCACCCGCAACGGCTTCATCAACGGGGACATTTCGACCGTGATGTCGCCGCGCACGGTGATGACCTGGGCCGAGAACGCGCGCATCTTCAACGATCTCGCCTTCGCCTTCCGCCTCACCTTCCTAAACAAATGCGACGAGACGGAGCGCCCGGCGGTAGCCGAATACTATCAGCGCTGCTTCGGCACCGAGCTGCCCGAGACCGGCGTCAACGCGACGTTGATGTAGCCCTGGGATTTAGAAGGACGGCAAGCCGCATGGCGCAGGATTTCTCGCCGACCGAGATCTTCAAACGGGCGACCGCCACGACATTGCGGGCGATCGCCGAAGACGACGAGGTTAATGTCACCTTCGGGCCCGAGCCGGCGGGGCTCTCGGGGCGGCGGGTGCGCCTGCCGAACCCGGCGCGCGATCTTCCGCCCGAAGAGGTGGCACAGCTACGCGGCGCCGCCGACAGCCTGGCGTTGCGGCTCAAATACCATAACGACGCGGTGCATGCGAAACGCGTCCCAGGTGGGCCACTGGCGCGCTCGATCTTCGAGTCGCTGGAACAGGCGCGAGTCGAGGCGTTGGGCTCCAAACGCATGGCAGGGGTGGCCGCCAACCTCTCGGCGATGCTCGACGAGCAGTACCGCCGCCAGGGCTTTGAACGAGTTACCGAGCGCACCGAGGGGACGATGGCGGAAGCCGTGCGCCTGCTCACCCGCGAGGCGCTGACCAAGGAACCGCCACCCCCCTCGGCGCGGAAAGTCGTCGATCTGTGGCGGCCCTGGCTCGAGGGTAAGATCGCCAGGGACTTATCCGAGCTCGATAAGCAGATACTCGACCAGGACGCTTATGCCCGCACCACGCGCCGGCTGATCCAGGACCTCGATCTCGATCTCGGCGAAATGGACGAGTCGTCCGAGGACCAGCAGAGCCAGGGCGACGAACAAGAAGGTGACAACCAGACCGATAGCGGCGAAAGCGCCACCGCCGGAGCCCAACCGTCGATGGAGGGCGCCCCCGCCGACGGCGCCAGCGAAGACGCCGAGCAGGATGGCGACGCCGACACCGATGGCGAGATGATGCCGGGCGCCAGCGACGACGATCCGGGCCGCCCCGGCCGTCCCGGCCAAATGCCGCGCGGCCGCCCCGACGAGAACGCCATCTACCGCGCCTTCAGCACCGCCTCCGACGAGGTGATCGAGGCGGATAAATTATGCGATTCGGACGAGCTCGGACGGCTGCGGCATCTTCTCGACCAGCAGTTGTCGCATCTGCAGAGCGTCATCGCTCGGCTCGCCAACCGGCTGCAGCGGCGGTTGCTGGCGCGTCAGACCCGGGCCTGGGAGTTTGACCTCGACGAGGGCATCCTCGACGCGGCGAGGCTCGCTCGTGTCGTCGCCAACCCGGTGTTGCCCCTCGCCTACAAGCGCGAGCGCGAGACCGATTTTCGCGACACCGTTGTCACACTACTCATCGACAATTCCGGCTCGATGCGTGGCCGGCCGATTACCGTCGCGGCAATGAGTGCCGACATTCTCGCGCGCACCTTGGAACGTTGCGCGGTCAAGGTCGAAATCCTCGGTTTCACCACCAGGGCATGGAAAGGTGGCCAGTCGCGCGAGCGCTGGATCGCCGCCGGCAAGCCGCCTAATCCAGGCCGGCTGAACGATCTGAGGCACATCGTCTACAAGCCCGCCGACGCGCCGTGGCGGCGGGCGCGGCGCAGCCTCGGCCTGATGCTGCGCGAGGGCATCCTCAAGGAGAACATCGACGGCGAGGCGCTCGCCTGGGCGCACAACCGGCTGCTGACGCGCACCGAGGAGCGCAAGATCCTGATGGTGATCTCGGACGGCGCGCCGGTCGACGATTCGACGCTGTCGGTCAACCCCGGCAACTACCTTGAAAAGCACCTGCGCGAGGTGATCCGCGACATTGAGCGTACCGGCGAGGTTGAGCTTACCGCGATCGGCATCGGCCACGATGTCACGCGCTACTATCGCCGCGCCGTCACCATCGTCGATGCCGAACAACTGGGCGGCGTGATGCTCGAACGGCTCGCCGATCTGTTCGAGGAAGAGGACACCAGCAGCCACCGGGTGCGCAGCCGTCGGGCTGCTTAGAGCGACCGTCGCGCCTTCAAGGCTGCGGTCAGGGTGCCTTCGTCAAGATAGTCGAGCTCGCCGCCGATCGGCACGCCTTGCGCCAGCCGTGAGACCGTCGCGCCGGTAGCCGCGGCTCGGTCGGCGATGTAATGCGCCGTGGTCTGACCATCGACAGTCGCGTTGAGCGCCAGGATCAGCTCCATGCCCGGAGCGAGGCGGGCGATCAGCTTGCCGATATTGAGGTCTTCCGGCCCCACCCCATCGAGGGCTGAGAGGGTGCCGCCCAGCACATGGTAGCGGCCGCGGAACGCGGCGGTGCGCTCCAGTGCCCAAAGGTCGGCGAGGTCCTCGACGACGCAGATGAGATTGGGGTCGCGCCGCGGGTCGCGGCAGATCGCGCACGGCTCGACCGTGTCGAGGTTGCCGCAGACCGGGCACGGGCGAATGGCCGCCGCGGCATCACGCAACGCCGCGGCCAGCGGCTCCATCACGCTCTCCTTGCGCTTGATCATATGGAGTGCCGCGCGCCGCGCCGAGCGCGGCCCCAGCCCTGGCAGCTTCGCCAGCAACCCTATCAGCGTGTCGAGCTCGGACATTGGCCGATTGCGTTTGTCCTCAGCCGGTGAGCTCAAGGATGTCGAGCCCGTTGAGCCGGTCGATCAGGAAGACGAGGCCGCGCGATTTGTCGACGAAGACATCGTTCGACTGCACGATCGTCTGCCCGGCGCCGGGCGTCGGCATGAAGGTGTCGACCTCTTCCGGTCGGTACGGGTTCGAGATGTCGACCGCGCGCAACCCGCCGCCGAACCAGGTAACGAGGATGACGTTACCGTTGACCGTCTCCTGCGGCTGGTGCGCGCCGAACCAGCATAGCGGGTCGAACGGCTTGTCGTGCGGCACAGTCCAGGTCGAGATCGGCACCGGGTGCGCCTCGTCGGTGATATCGACGATCCACATAAAGGCGTTGGGCGAAGGGGTCAGCCGGTCGGACACCTCCTCGTCGGTCACCACCGCGACCTTGCGGCCCATCAACTCATAGGGGATCGGCAGCACCGTATGCGTCGGACACGGATAGGGCGGGCTCCAATCGAGCCCGGAGATGAATTTCGGGTTCTGCAAATCGGCGCAGTCGAGAATAACGAACCCGCCGTGCCAATAGCTGGTATAGAGCCGGTCGCCGCGCCGCAGCGGGTGATGGCAGCGATGCCGCCGGCCCGGCCAAGTGGGCGTCTCGCCGCCGGCTGTCCACTGCCCCGGCATGTGCCACTTGCCGACCGCCTCGGGACGGGCCGGATCAGCCAGATCGAGGATGACAACGATATCTCCTACATATCCTTCTTCCTCCGACGATATGTACGCGTAACGCCCGTCCGAATCGAAGCGGTGCGAGCCGCCCGATTTGTAGTGGCCGATCTCGCGCGGCGCCGTCTTGTCCTTGACGTCGTAGATCTTGATCCCGCCGGCCCAGCCTTCGGGTTTCTCCGGGTTGCGGGCGCGGAACAGCTCCTGGTTCACCAGCATCACGTCGCCGTGCACTCGCACTTTGTGCGAATGCATGAAGCTGGGAATCTCGATCCGGCTGACAATGCGCGGCTTGCGCGGATCGCTGACGTCGACAATCGAGGTGCCGTCGGGCGGCCCCATGTGGCCGATATAGGCGTGGCCGTCCTCGGCGACGACCTGGCCGCCGCCGGGAATGTCGAGCTTGGCGAGATGCTTCAAGACGGCCATGCCGATCCTCTCGTGATATTTCACGAGACGCTAGCACGCCGCCTCGGTCGTCGCACCCGGCTCGACGCTACCTGACGCGTTCGGGCTTGCCCTTGCGCTTGGTGGCGGCGAACTCCTCGAGCTGCTTCTCGCTCATTGACTCGTACATCTCTTTCGAGGCGCCCTTGAGCTCGCTGACTTTCAGCTCGCCGCGCTTGGCCGCGAGCGCGGCGCCCGCCGCCATCTGCTGTGCTTTCGATTTTGCCGGCATTTGCGCCTCCCAGTCCCGGTTGATGCCGGGCAAACGGCTTGGGGCTGCTCGCGTTCTCACGCCGTGGCCGGTTATTTATCGAGCCAGATCGTCGCCAGATCCTGGTTGACGTAGTGGCTCGGGCTGATCTTCCAGCCTTTGACATAGCTGCGATATGGCACGATGCGGTAACGCCAGAGCAAAAAAATCTCGTGCGCCTGGGTATCAAGCACGAGCTTCTCGAATTGACGCATCAGTTCGCGCTGTTTGGCGAAATCTGTCTCTCGCAGCATGCGGTCATAGAGGGCGATCTCCTCGGCGTCCTCGTATCTGCCGAAATTGAACGGCGAAACTGAATTCGGCAGGTATTTGGTACCGTCGAGCAGCGGGTTGACCACGGTCTGGCAATCACCGTCGAGCGCCACCGCGAAATCGCCTTGCTTCATCGAATCCGTGTAGGGGCCGGTCGCCAACACTTTCTGCGTCACTTTCAGGCCGATCTTGCTCCACTCGTCGATCACCCAGGCCGCGTTGAATTTGTAGGGCTGGTCGACATTGCGGTTGACCAATTCGAAACTCAGCCCCTCGGCGCTCGCCTCCTTCAACAGCCGCTTCGCCTCCGCGCGCGACTTGTCGATGTCCGGCCAGTATCCCGCCAATTGCTGTAGTTCATCCTTGGTCGCCGCCAGCGGCGAGCCCGGAAACCCTACCCCGCCGACCGTCTTCTCTATGGTGATCTTGGATAGCGCCGGCGCGCTACCCCAGCGGTCGATCGCCAGCGTCAGCGCCCGCCGAACCCGTGCATCGTCGAACGGCTTTTTCTGGTGGTTCGGGGTGATCAGTGCCCCGCAATTCCAATCGCTCTCCTGCACTGTCAGCTGATCGCCCAGCGCTGCCACGAGTTCATCTCGAGTCGCCGGCGGAAAGCCGCGAAACTCGATCGCGGCTCGACCGCCACGGATCGCCGCCACACGGGTCGCCTGTTTGTCGGCGAAAATCCCGACGAAACCATCGAGATAGGGGAGGCCGGGCCGGAAATAGTCGGGATTGCGTTCGCCGGTGATCGACTGTCCCGCCTCGTACGCCTTGAAGCGAAACGGGCCGGAACCCATCACATTCTTTTCGTACCAGTGCGGGCCGCGGTTGGTATCGTCGAGGATCGCCTTCTCGTAGATGAAGGTATAGGGGTTGGCGAGCGCAGGCAGAAACGCGGCGGTGGCGAATTTGAGCCGGAAGACGACGGTTCTCGCGTCCGGCGCCTCGATCTTGTCGACGATGCCCGAATAATAGCCACGCTGCGCGCTGATGACGCCTTCGGGCGGAAAAACGATCTCGTTCCAACTGGCCGCCACGTCGTAGGCGGTCAGCGGTGAACCGTCGTGAAACTTCACATCATCGCGGATGGTGAAGGTATAGGTGCGGTCGCCATCGGTCGGCTCTGGCATCGCCGCGCAGACATCGCAGACCAATTGAGTCGTGTCGCTCGGGTTATCCGGATTGGCGCGGATCAATACGCTGTAGAACGGCGCCATCGCGTGGATTGTCGCAAAGGTATTTTCGCGATGGCCATCAAAGCTCGGGGGCGCGTCGGCCGGAATCACATAGGTCAGGATGCCGCCGCGCTTCGGCGTATCGTCCGCACGAACCGGATAGGCAAGAAGGCTAAGCACCATCGCGGCGCAGATAAGGATTCGAGTCATCGACTACTCCCGCTGCGCCATCAGTTTTAGCGCAGCGCGGGAGTTTTAGCGCAGCGCGGGCGCCGCGGCCCTGGAAACTTGCGGCGCGACCACTGGAGGCTGATATAGTGCGGTGGGAGGCCGGCGGCGGACAGGTCCCTCGCCAACCCGGTCAGGTCCGGAAGGAAGCAGCCGTAACGAGTTCCGGCCTGGGTCGTTCGTTCGGTCTCCCACCTCTATTCAGCGCCATGGTCATCGCCGATCGATGAGCGACGCCGCGACCCATTATCGCGTGCTGGCCCGCAAATACCGGCCGCAGACCTTCGCCGAGCTGATCGGCCAGGAGGCGATGGTGCGCACCCTGGCGAACGCGATCGCCAGCGGCCGGGTCGCGCATGCCTTCATCCTCACTGGCGTGCGCGGGGTCGGCAAGACGACGACCGCCCGGATCATCGCCCGCGCGCTCAACTGCATCGGCCCAGACGGGACCGGCGGCCCCACTGTCAGCCCCTGTGGGATATGCGAGCACTGCCGGGCCATCGCCGAAGACCGTCATGTCGATGTCATTGAGATGGACGCCGCCTCGCGCACCGGGGTCGACGACATCCGCGAACTGACCGACGGCATGCGCTATCGCCCGGTCTCGGCGCGGTTCAAAGTCTACATCATCGACGAAGTCCACATGCTGTCGAAGAACGCCTTCAACGCGCTGTTGAAGACGCTCGAGGAGCCGCCGCCCGACGTCAAATTCGTCTTCGCCACCACAGAAATCCAGAAGGTGCCGGTGACGGTGCTGTCGCGCTGTCAGCGTTTCTCGCTGCGCCGGGTGCCGGTCGAGCAACTCGTCGCGCATTATCAGGGAATCGCCAAGCAGGAAGGCATTGCGATTTCGCCAGGTGCGCTCAGTCTTATCGCTCGCGCCGCCGACGGCTCCGTACGCGATGGGCTGTCAATCCTCGATCAGGCGATCGCCCTCGCCAATGGCTCGATCGCCGAGGATCTGGTGCGCGACATGCTCGGCATCGCCGACCGCAACCTGGTGTACGACCTGTTCGAGACTGTGATGAAGGGCGATGCAGCCGGGGCGCTCGACCGAATGGAAGCGCTGTACCAGGGCGGCGCCGATCCGTTGTCGGTGATCCAGGATTTGCTCGACCTGGCGCATTTCGTGACCCGCCTCAAATTGGTGCCCGAGGCCGGCACCGGCGAACCGATGGAGGAAGGCGACCGCGAGCGCGCCCGGCCGCTGGCTGCGGCGCTGGCGATGCCGGTATTGGCGCGCGCGTGGCAGATGCTGCTTAAAGGCATCGAGGAAGTGCAGACCGCGCCCGGCGCCCGCCAGGCGGCGGAGATGGTCCTGGTGCGCCTGGCCTATGTCGCCGACCTGCCGGTTCCGGCCGAATTGGTGAAGAGTATCGACCTCGGGACGGTGCCCGCTGCGCCGACCCCGCTCGTCGCCAAACCCGTGGCGGTCGAGCCGGCGCCGCTGCCCGCAGCCGTGCCGGACAGCGTCGAGCCGGTCTTTGTCGAACCGTTCGCCAGCGGGCCGCCAGCCCCGGTCGCGCTGGCGCGCGCGGGGAATACCGCGCCGTCGATGGTCGCTGCTGAGCCGGAACCAAGCCCCAACCCGCTACCCGTCGCGCCGCCGAGCGGCCCGCCCCTCGATCCGATGCCGCAAAATTTTGTCGATACCGTAGCGCTATTCGATCAGCACCGCGAAGGAGTCACAGCAGCTCAGCTGCGCACCCAGGTTCACCTGGTCGCCTTCGAGCCCGGGCAAATCGAATTCCGGCCGGCAGCGGGCGCACCGCGCGACCTTGCCAGTCGGCTCGGGCAAAAGCTCAGCGAGTGGACCGGCATTCGCTGGGTCGTCGCGGTGTCGCAGGAAGACGGCGCGCCGACCCTCGAGCAACAGGAACGGGCGCGCGTTAGCGAATTGGAGAGCGAGGTCGCCCGCCACCCGCTGGTGCGCGCGGTGCTCGACGCCTTTCCCGGTGCGACGATCGCCGCGGTGCGCGAGCGGTTCGCCGGGGGCGGCCAGACGACCGGAGACGAAGACAGCGTTGAACCCGGCGAGGATGCCGCCGGCAGCGAAGAGGACGAGCCATGAAAAATCTCGGTCAGCTGATGAAGCAGGCCCAGCAAATGCAGCAGAAGATGGGCGAGATTCAGGCTCAGCTCGAAACCGTCGAGATGACGGGTATGGCCGGTGGCGGCATGGTTCAGATCACGCTCAACGGCAAGGGCGACCTGAAAAAGATAAAGATCGATAAATCGGTGCTCGACCCCAGCGACAGCGAGGTGGTGGAGGATTTGATCGTCGCGGCGTTCAGCGACGCGCGGCAGAAGGTGCAGGCGCACACCGAGGCCGAAATGCACAAGCTGACCGGCGGCCTCAACCTCCCCGGCGGGCTGAAGCTCCCGTTCTAACGCGGTGACACCGCTCCAGCGCGGGTGAAATCGCTAGCGACCACCTCGCGCAGCAGGGCGCGCAACGCCGCGGCGCGGTCGTCACCGAAAACGTCCGCGAACCGCGCCTGCGCTTCTTTCCAATGCTCGAGGGCGATCGCATGGCGAGCGCGCCCAGCGGTGGTCAGGCGCAGCTCATGGCGGCGCCGATCATCCGGTGACGGCACCACCTCAATCAAACCATCGCGCTCCAGCGGTACGATATTGCGGCCGAGCGTGGTGCGATCCATCACCAGGAGGCTAGCCAGTGCGTTGATCGACAGCGGCCCGCCGCGCCGCAGCCGCGACAGGATCGCGAATTGCGTCACCCTGAGACCACTCGGCGCCAATAGCTGATCGTAGAATTGGGTGACGTGACGGGCGGCCTGACGGATCGCGTGGCAATTGCACACGTCAAATCCGGGTTGTTCTTCAGCGTTCATTGCACGGTCTCTGGACAAAGGAGTATATACGCTCTATATAGGCGCATATACGCATTATAAAACGATTTGCAGCGGAAAGGATATCATGCCGCTCGATTCCGCGAACCTGGGCAGTGCAGCTGGCGTCGCCCAGGCGGTATCCGAACCGCCTGTGTCGCTGCGCCCGGCGCTCGATCCGCGTACCAGGCGGCTGCTCGAGGCGCCGATCGCGCCAACCCTGATCCAGCTCGCCGCGCCTAACATGCTGGTCATGGTGGTGCAGGCCAGCCTCGGCCTTATCGAAACCTACTTTATCGGCAGACTCGGCACGTCGGCCCTGGCAGGCATCGCGCTGGTCTTCCCGGCGGTGATGTTGATGCAGATGATGTCAGCGGGGGCGGTTGGCGGCGGTATTTCGTCCGCGGTGGCGCGGGCGCTTGGCGCTGGGCGGCGCGATGACGCCGACCGGCTCGCCGCGCATGCGATAGCGATCGCGATCGGCTTTGCGCTCGTCTTCAGCGCGGGGGCGTTTCTCGGCGGGAAAATGCTTTATTCGGCGATGGGTGGCCGTGGCGCTGCGCTCGACGCGGCTCTCGTCTACTCCAATGTCGTGTTCGCCGGAATGGTGCTGATCTGGTTGTTCAATGCGCTCGCCAACGTCGTTCGGGGCACCGGCAACATGGCGACGCCGGCTCTCATCAGCGTCGGCCTGACCGTGATCCTGGTGCCTCTGTCGCCGTGCCTGATCTTCGGCTGGGGGCCGTTTCCACGGCTCGGGATCGCCGGTGGGGGCGTGGCGCTGATCGTCTACTACGCGCTCGGTGTGATGGCGTTGGGTTGGTATCTCGCCTCCGGACGAAGCGTCGTACGGCTGCGGCTGAGCGGCTGGCGGCTCGAAAGCCGGCTTTTCATCGACATCCTCCGCGTCGGCGCGGTTGCCGCCTTGATCACCGTCCAGACCAATGCGACGGTCGCTATTACCACGGCGCTGGTCGGCCGGTTCGGCGCCGCGGCAATCGCCGGTTATGGCGTTGGCTCACGGCTCGAATACCTGTTGGTGCCGCTGGTATTCGGCCTGGGCAGCCCGCTCGTGGCGATGGTTGGCACCAATATCGGCGCCGGCCAGCACCGGCGCGCGCTGCGCACTGCGTGGATCGGCGCCGCCATCGCCTTTGCGCTGACCGAGTCGATCGGGCTGGCCGCCGCGGCGCGGCCGCTGGCCTGGCTCAGCCTCTTTGATCGTGACCCGGCGATGCTCGCGGCCGGCTCGCAGTATCTGCGCGAGGTCGGGCCGTGTTACGGGCTTTTCGGACTCGGCATGGCGCTTTATTTCGCCTCGCAAGGCGCTGGCCGTTTGCGCTGGCCGCTGACCGCCGCGGTCACTCGCTTTGTGCTCGCCGCTGGCGGCGGCTGGGCCGCCTTTCACCTGAGCGGCGATCTGGCCTATGTGTTCACTGCGCTGGCGATCGCGCTCGCCGCATTCGGTGCCATCAATGCCGCAGCGGTAGCCGGTGGCGCCTGGTTCGGCAAACCCGTCACCGCGCTCATCGGCGCGAGGAACTGATGCAATATTTCGAGGATTTCGCCGTCGGGCAGAAATTCACCTCGGGTCGACTTTCGGTCACTGCCGCCGAGATCAAGGAATTCGCCGCCAACTACGATCCTCAGCCCTTCCATCTCGACGAGGCGGCCGGCGGAGACAGTCTTTTCGGTGGGCTCGCGGCGAGCGGCTGGCACACGGCGGCGCTAACGATGCGCCTTATCGTGGGCAGCGAGTTCCGCCCGGCCGGTGGCATTCTCGGCTTTGGCGGGGAGCTGGTCTGGGCCCGGCCAGTGCGGCCCGGCGACGAATTACGTGTCGAAAGCGAAATCCTCGAAACCCGGCTGTCGCAGTCGCGACCCGGCCAGGGCATCGTCAAGGTGCGGGTGACCACCCTTAATCAGGACGGTGAAACCGTGCAGACCTTCACGCCGGCGTTGCTGGTGCCGCGGCGGCCAAGCTGACACCGGCGGAAAGTGGAGCGGGTGAAGGGAATCGAACCCTCGTCGTAAGCTTGGGAAGCTTCTGCTCTACCATTGAGCTACACCCGCGCCCGTCGCGGATGATAGGCGATCGCCGGGACGATGCAAGGTGCAGCCGCTGCCACGGAGGGCGCATAAGTCACGTCAGAAAACGCCGGTCAACCACACCGCGAACGATAGGCAAAACCGCGATACGGTGTTCAACCTTACATGGAACTTAAAGAATCGCCCGAAAGGGCCAGAAACTACCGGCAGGTATGGTGACTTGCTGTTGCCGCGCTAGCGCGGCGCAAGTTTTATACGCTACAGTTTTGTGGCCCCGCGCCCGCCGCATTCAATCTGACGTTTAGAGGACGTTGATGTACGATCGCCCTATGGGCTCCGTTCCCGAGGATGCCCCGCCGACCCACACCGTCGAGGCCAAGGTCAAGTGGTTCAACGCCAGCAAGGGCTTCGGTTTCGTCACGATGGCGGACGGCTCGCCCGACGCCTTCCTGCCGATGGCGATCCTGCGCCGTGCGGGTTACGAAGATGTCCAGGAGGGCGCCTCGATAACCTGCGAGGTCGGCGCAGGCGCCAAGGGCCCGCTCGTCATCAGCGTCATCAACATCGATCTGAGCACGGTCGTCGCGCCGGGGATGGGCGACCGGCAGGCGCGGCCAGTGAGCACGCTGGAGGGTGCGGTCAAGTGGTTTGAACCCGACAAGGGTTACGGTTTCGTCGCGCCCGATAGCGGCGGCAAGGATGTCTTCATCCACATAACCGCGCTACGCCGAAGCGGCATTGAGGCCCTGGGTTCGGGTCAGCGTGTTCGGGTCGACGTCATTAACGGCCGCAAGGGGCTTGAAGCCGACCACATCACCTTGATCTAAGCTTTAGCTGCATCATCGAGGACGACGGCATAACCGCTGCTGAACGTTGGCGTTTGTAATCCTGTTGCCACAAATGCGCTCTTGGTACCCCAGACCCGTTCAGCGAGAGGTTTACAAAGGGACCAACCAAGGGCACTTTCGATAGTGACGGCGGCAGCGCTTGCGTCGACCGCGACGAGGGCGACCTCATGGACCTTCGCGATACGATTCGCACCTACCGGTGGGTTTCCGGTTCTTACGACTTCGTCTTCGGCCCGGTGTTTCATCCCGGCCGCAAGGAAGCCGTGCGTATTGCCAATGATCGGCCGGGGCAGCGCATCCTCGAAGTCGGCGTTGGGACCGGTTTGTCGCTACCCCATTTCCGGCGCGATTCGCACGTGACCGGCATCGACGTGTCGGCCGAGATGCTGGCGAAGGCCGAAGCACGGGTAGCCCGCGAAAATCTTACCCATGTCGAGGGGCTCCATCTGATGGACGCCGAGCACATGGAGTTCGCCGACAACTCGTTCGACGCGGTGCTGGCGCTCTACGTCGCGCCGGTGGTACCGAACCCGGCGCAGTTCGCCGCCGAGATGCGCCGCGTCTGCATTCCCGGCGGCACGATCGTGCTGGTCAACCATTTCATGAGCGAGAATTGGGTAGTGCGCTTTTTCGAGAGGCGCCTGGCGCATCTCGCGCGCCATATCGGCTTTCACCCGGACTTCGAATTCGACACCTTCATGCGCGACAGCAAGCTCACGGTGCGCGAAATCCGCCCGAGCAACTTGTTCGGTTATTGGAAGCTCTTGCGCTGCATCAACGAAAAAGATGCCTCGACGCTGAATTAACGCGAAGCGTCATTCCAGCAAGAGCAGGGAATCTCAAAATGACCTGCGCCCCTAGCCCTTCGCGCCTTTCCACAACGCGATCTCCTTGAGCAGGGCCTCCACCGCGCCCGAGGCGAATCCCAGCGAGGTCTCGTCAACCAGCCGCCCTTCCTTGATCTTGGTTTCGGCTGCGGTAACGATGACCTCGCGCGCCAGGGTCACCCGAGATAGACACGAATTGAGCGCGACCTTCATGTGTTCGAGACACCGCGCCCCACCCAGTGGTCCGCGCGACGTCGCCATGATCGCCACCGGCTTGTAAGCGAGCACCGAGGCGAAGGCCGGCCGCGAGGCCCAGTCGATCGCATTCTTCAAGACGCCCGGGATCGAGTGGTTGAACTCGGGCGCACAGAACACCAGCCCGTCCGCCGCCTCGATATCGGCGAGCATTTGCTTCACTACCAGCGGACGTTTCTCGCCCTCGAAATCCTGGTTGTAGAGCGGGATGGGCGCCAGGTCGTAGAGCCGCAGATCGGCGCGCTCGGCGAAGCGCTCACGCAGCGTCGCGATAATCGCGTTCGAATAGGAGCCGGCGCGCAAACTCCCTGACATGCCGATCAAGCTGACCTTGGTCATCTTTATTGCGTTCCCCGAAAGAACCGGCGCCCGTCATAACGAATGGCGCTCGCCAATGGCAACCTTTCCCCGCACATTGGCGGCATGAGCCTAAAGCCTTCCCGCCGCGGCCTCGTGCCGCCGTTCATCGCGATGGACGTGCTGCGCGCTGCTAACGCGCGTGAGGCGGCTGGTGAGCGGGTCATTCACCTCGAGGTCGGCCAGCCCGGCACGCCAGCGCCACGGCTCGTGCTCGACGCCGCGCGCCAAGCGCTGGCCGACGATCGCATCGGCTACACCGACGCTGAAGGCATCGCCCCGCTGCGCGAGGCGATTGCGCGCCATTACCTTGATCAATACGGGATCATGGTCGATCCCCCTGAGATTGTTATCACCACCGGCTCGTCCGCGGCGTTTCAGCTTGCTTTCCTCGCCGCGTTCGAAGTGGGCGACAGAGTCGCGCTCGCCGCCCCCGGCTACCCGGCCTACCGCAACATCCTCTCGGCGCTCGGGCTCGAGACCGTGCTCATCGAAGTCGGCGAGAACGCGCATTACCAACCGAACCCGGAATTGCTCGCCGACATCCCCGATCTCGCCGGACTCATCGTCGCCAGCCCGGCCAACCCGACCGGCACGATGATCGCGCCAGCCGAGCTGCGACGGCTTTCCGACTATTGCCGAGAACGCGGCATCCGCCTCATCTCCGACGAGATTTATCACGGCATCGTCTACGAGGGCGTCGCCCAGACTGCTCGCGCCTTCGGGCGCGAGGCAATCGTCGTCAACTCCTTCTCGAAATACTACAGCATGACCGGCTGGCGGCTCGGCTGGATGCTGGTGCCGCCCGACCTTGCCCGCTCGGTCGAATGCCTGGCACAGAATTTCTACATCTCGCCCCCGGCACTGTCGCAGGTCGCGGGGATCGCTGCGTTCCAATGCCGCGCCGAGCTTGACGGCCATGTCGCCCGCTACCGCGCCAACCGCGACTTGCTGATCGCGACGATGCGGCAGGCGGGCCTCAGCCGCTTCGCGCCTGCCGACGGCGCGTTCTATCTTTATGTCGACGTCTCATCATTGACCCGCGACAGCGAGGCGTTCTGCCGAAAGATGTTGGCCGAAATTGGCGTCGCGACGACACCCGGCCTCGACTTCGACCCGCTTCACGGCGGCGATTGGGTGCGCCTCAGCTTCGCCGGGTCAGCGGAGGATATCGAAGAAGCCGCGCGCCGGTTGGCTGATTGGCTGCCGAAGCAGCGGTGACTTACCCCGCCGCCACGGTGCGCGCGGCCGGCCAGTTCTCCGGGTCTTCGAGAAAGCTCCTGACCTTGTCGTATTGCCCGGCCTCGAAGCGGCCGAGCTTCTGCGCCGTCGCCGCGACATCCCACCAGGTGGCCAGCGCGTGCAGGGTGATGCCCTCGGCGGCGAGGCTCGATTCGGTGTGCGGGAAGATGCCGTAGTTGAAGATCACAAAGGTGTGGCTTATCTCGCCACCGGCCTGGCGGATCGCCCGCACGAAATTGAGCTTCGAGGTGCCTTCGCTCGCCAGATCCTCGACCAGCAGCACTCGCGCGTCATCCTTCAGTTCGCCCTCGATCTGGGCGTTGCGGCCAAAGCCTTTGGCCTGTTTGCGCACGTATAGCATCGGCAAGGACAGCCGGTCGGCGATCCAGGCGGCAAACGGAATGCCGGCGGTCTCGCCACCGGCGATCGCATCCAGCGATTCGAACCCGACCCGGTTCTCGATCAGCCTGGCGCCCATATCCATCAGCGCGCGGCGGGCGCGCGGAAACGAGATCAGCCGCCGGCAATCGACATAGACCGGCGACAGCCGCCCCGAGGTGAAGGTGAATGGATTGTCGGGGCTGAACAGCACGGCCTCGGTTTCCAAGAGGATGCGGGCAGTGGTTTCCGCCGCGGCGATCTCGCTGGGCGTACGGTCGGGGTGCGGAGCTTGAGCCATGACCTATCTTAACGGCAAAGCGAGCGGGGTTGACAACCGAAGATGAATAGAACAAATAGAGAACATTAAAACTAATGTGACATCATGGGCATAGGCTACGCTGTATCGCCTTTGCACCGCATGATCTTCATCGATCGAGCGGCCATACCAGAGTCGGCGGATGCTCGATCCGTGCTCCCCATACCGCGGGGATTTCGTGCGACGCCGTGGAGCGAAATCGAAAAGCATCTTTATTCGCCAGCCATTCCGGACGTCGTGGCGTGGCGAGCGAAACTATCGGAGAAATACCGCAGCCAGCTGCTTGAACCGTTGATATGGGACGAGAGGAGCGCATTCGAGACGAGCGAAGAGGTCTCCACTCACGCCGACGCCTTATTGCGCTATGTGGCAGCGCTTCTGGATCGCCAAGGAGCTGCCGAGGCCGCGCAAGTGCTTTTTGGCCGCGACGATGTTCCAGGAGAAGACATCCAGCGTGAATATGCCGCCGCTGCAGGTCGGGGCTTTGCGGGCGCATTCCCTCAGCTTTTGTTGGACACGATGTTTTGGTTTCCGTTCGAGCGCGATTTCATCATTGAGGAGCCCGATTGGGAGGGACGTGTGGAACGCTTCGGATCGGCAGGTCACCTCGTTCAGGAGCTCAAAAAAATCCGCAATTTCATTCGCCACGCCGAACCGTCGGCAACCGGTTGGACGTCCGATCGGAATGATCCGCCAACCGTGCTTGGTCAAGTGTGGCGATGCAGCGAAACGATATATCGGCTTGCCGTGACGGCTACCCGACGACGCTTGCCGTTGTGGACGACAGGGTAGGGGTTGACATTTAGCGTTTAAAGAACAAATAGAGAACAGTATCGATAACTGCCCCCTGCTCAATGTCATCTGCCGCCGCCTTTGTCGCCTTGCAAGACCGTATCCGCCGGATCGAGCGGCCGGGCGCGCTGCGACATGGGGCGCTGCCGTTTCAAATCGAGGCGCTCGACCGCGCCCTGCCGGGCGGCGGACTGGCGCTCGGCGCGGTGCATGAAATCCTCGGCGCCGGTGCCGACGAGGAAGACGGCGCCGCCGCAGCCGGGTTTGCCGCCAGTATCGCCGGGCGGCTCGGCCAGGGTCTTGTGCTGTGGGTCTTGAAGCGCGGCGATCTTTACGGGCCAGGACTGGCAGAGCATGGGCTCGACCCGGCGCGAATCGCGCGGGTCATCGCACCACGCGACGACGACAGTCTGTGGGTCCTGGAAGAGGGATTGCGCACCGCTGGCGTCGCTGCGGTGATCGGTGAAATCGGCCGGCTGCCGATGGTCGCGGGGCGGCGGCTGCAGCTCGCCGCCGAGCGCTCCGGCATCACCGCGCTGCTGCTGCGGCGCTGGCGCAATGCCGCCGAGGCCGCCGCCGAACGAACGCGGCCCAGCGCGGCAGTGACGCGCTGGCGGGTCGCGGCGATCCCGTCGTTGCCGGGCAGCGAACCCGGGATCGGGACGCCGCGCTGGCGGATCGAACTGTTGCGCTGCCGTGGCGCGGCGACGGCCCAAATGACTTGGGATGTAGAGGTGGCCAATGCATCGGGTCTTGTATCTGTTCCTGCCCGCGTGGGCGATCGACCGGCTGCGCCGCGCCGGTTTGCTGGCCAGCCTCAAGTCCGGCGCACCGCCAGCTGAAGAAGCGCCGTTCGCCACGGTGAGCGCTGTCGGCGGGCGGCAGGTGCTCGCCGCGGTCAACCCGGCGGCCGCGGCCAAGGGTATCGCGGCGGGAATGCCGCTCGCCGATGCGCTGTCGTTTCTGCCAGGCCTTCTCACCCGCTCAGCCGAACTCGCCGAGGACGCCGCCGCGCTGCGCCGCCTCGCCGAATGGTGCGGCCGCTACAGCCCGTGGACCGCGCCCGACGGCGGCGACGGAATCAAGATCGAGATCACCGGCTCCGCCCATCTCTGGGGCGGCGAGACGGAACTCGCCGCCGATCTGTCGCGGCGGCTCGCGCGTCAAGGCATATCGCATCGCCTGGCGATCGCCGACACCCTCGGCGCCACCTGGGCGCTGGCTCGCTTTGGCCGGCCAAAAGAAAGTCCGGCTGGCTGTAAATTTCCTGAAAAAACAGCCAGCATCGTCGCGCTGGGCGAAACCGCCGCCGCGCTGGCGCCGCTGCCGGTCGCGGCGTTGCGGCTCGACCCGGCGATCGCCGAAGGACTGCATCGGGTGGGTCTCAAGCGGGTCGGCGATATCATGGCGATGCCGCGCGACGCGCTCGCCCGCCGCTTCGGCGAGACCGCGGCGCGCCGGCTCGACGAGGCGCTAGGCGAATTGCCCGAGCCGCTATCGCCTTTGGGTAAGGTGCCGAGCCGGCGGGTGCGCCTCAGCCTGCCCGAGCCGATCTCCGACCCCGCCAACCTCGCCCGCGCCGCCGAACGGCTGACCCTCGACCTGGTCACGCACCTCGCGCACGAAGGCATGGGCGCGCGCCGGCTCGATCTCGGCTTCCACCGCGTCGACGGCCGGGTCGAGCACATTCGCATCGGCACCGCGCGGCCGAGTCGCGACCCTGCGCACCTCGCCAAGCTGCTCATCGGCAAGCTCGACACGGTCGATCCCGGACTCGGCATCGAGGACGTGATCCTCGCTGTTTTCGCCGTCGAGCCGTTGGCGCCCGAGCAGATCGAGATGATGGGAGCGGCAAAGGCCGCCAGCGGCATCGCCTCACTCTTCGACCGGATCGGCGCCAGGCTCGGCCTCGACGCCATCGCGCGCCTCAAACCGTGCGAAAGCCACATCCCCGAGCGGGCGTCAGTCGCGGTGCCGCTAGGCGATAGCGATAGCCGGCCCTCACCCCAACCCTCCCCCGTGGCCACGGGGGAGGGAAGATCGTCGCGAAGCGGCGATCGGGTGGGGGTTGCACCCGCAAAACCGCCGCGGCCGGTGAGGCTGTTCGCGCCCCCCGAATCGGTCGAAGCGTTTTGGGTGCTGCCCGACGACCCGCCGTTCCGTTTCACTTGGCGCCGCCGCGTCCACGACGTCACCCAAGCCGACGGGCCCGAGCGCATCGCCGAGGAATGGTGGCGACCCGACGGGCAGCTCGTCGGGGCCGCCGGCGCCCCGGATGCGATCCGCGACTATTACCGGATCGAGGACGAGACCGGCCAGCGCTTCTGGCTGTTCCGCGCCGGCTTGCCCGGCGACCCGCCGCCCCGCTGGTTTGTCCACGGCGTCTTTGCCTGACCGCCAATGCCCGAGCTGCCCCCCAAGCAATACGAGGCTCTCGCCGGGCTCGACCGGCTGTCCCGCACGATCGGCGGCGACAATCTGCGTTTCCTCGCCCGGAAACACACGACGGTAACCGGGGGCGGGCGTGGCGGCGTCCCGATGCCTGTCGGCGGTTACGCCGAGCTGCAGGTCACTAGCAATTTCTCCTTCCTGCGCGGCGGGTCGCACCCGGACGAGCTGGTACGGCAAGCGGCGCTGCTCGGTCTCGACGCCATCGCGATCACCGACCGCAATTCGTTCGCCGGCATCGTCCGCGCCCATCAGGCGGCAAAGGAGGCTGGCATCCGCCTCGTCGTCGGGGTGCAGCTCGATCTCCGGGACGGAACCAGTTTCCTCGCCTATCCCGAAGACCGCGCCGCCTATGGCAGGCTGACCACCCTGCTCACCCTCGGAAAGCGCCGCGCGCCGAAAGGCGAGTGCCATCTCGATTACGCCGATGTTGTCGCTCACGGCGAAGGGCTAGTTGTCGCGCTGCTGCCGCCCGACAATGCCGATCGGGTCAGCCTTAACGCGCACCGCGCTATCGCCGCCAGGGTCGCAGCGGATTTCCCCGGCCGCGCCTTTCTCGCCGCGCAGCATCTTTATCGCGGCGACGACGCCCGCCGCCTCGCGCGACTTGCCGCGATCGCTCGCGACACCGGCCTCAGGCTGCTCGCCACCGGCGACGTGCTCTACCATGCGCCCGAGCGGCGCCCGCTGCAGGACGTCCTGACCTGCATCCGCGAGCATTGCACGATCCACGAGGCCGGGTTCCGCCTCGCCGCCAACGCCGAGCGCCACCTGAAGCCGGCGTGCGAGATGGCGCGGCTGTTTCGCGGCCATGAAGACGCCTTGGCGGCGAGTCTCGAAATCGTCTGGCGTTGCCGCTTCAGCCTCGACGAGTTGCGCTACGAATACCCGGAAGAGCCAGTGCCGGAGGGCATGACGCCGCAATCGCGCCTCGCGCAACTGGCCTGGGATGGCGCGGCAGAAAAGTTTCCCGGCGGCGTTCCCGATAACGTCCGCAAGCTGATCGCGCACGAATTGGAGCTGATCGAACAGCTCGATTTCGCCCGCTATTTCCTCACCGTCCACGACATCGTCCGTTTTGCCCGCTCGCGCGCGATCCTCTGTCAGGGCCGCGGCTCGGCGGCCAATTCGGTGGTGTGCTACTGCCTCGGCATCACCGCGGTCGACCCGGCGCGCATCGACGTCCTGTTCGAGCGCTTCATCAGCGCGGCACGCGGCGAGCCGCCCGATATCGACGTCGATTTCGAGCACGAACGGCGCGAGGAGGTAATCCAGTACATCTACGAGAAATACGGCCGCGACCGCGCCGGACTCGCCGCGACCCTGATCACCTACCGCTCGCGCAGCGCGATCCGCGAGGTCGGCAAGGCGATGGGTTTGTCGGGCGATATCGTTGCCGCGCTCGGCGGCATGGTGTGGGGCTGGTCGAGCGAGGGCATTCCCGACGCACGGGTGCGCGAGGCCGGGCTCAACCCCGCCGATCGCAACCTACGCATAGCCCTGGACCTCGCCGCGACGCTGATCGGCTTTCCGCGCCACCTGTCGCAGCATGTCGGCGGCTTCGTCATCACCCGCGGACCACTCTCGGAGCTGGTGCCGATCGAGAACGCCGCGATGGAGGACCGCACCGTCATCGAATGGGACAAGGACGACCTCGACGCGCTGGGCATCCTCAAGATCGACATCCTCGCGCTCGGCATGCTGACCTGCATGCGCAAGGCGTTCGACCTGATCGAGCGCCATTACGGCCAGCATTACGAGCTGGCGACGATCCCGCCCGAGCAGCCGGCGGTCTACGAGATGCTGTCAAAGGCCGATTCGCTGGGCGTGTTCCAGGTCGAGAGCCGCGCCCAGATGACGATGCTGCCGCGCCTCAAGCCCAAAAAATTCTACGACCTCGTCATCGAGGTGGCGATCGTGCGGCCGGGGCCGATCCAGGGCGACATGGTGCATCCCTATCTGCGCCGCCGCGGCGGCAAGGAGGCAGTCGAATACCCCTCCGAGGCGTTGCGCCAAGTCCTGGAGAAGACCTTGGGCGTGCCGCTATTCCAGGAGCAGGCGATGAAGATCGCCATCGTCGGCGCCGGCTTCCCGCCCGAGGAGGCCGACCGGCTGCGCCGGGCGATGGCGACCTTCAAGCGCACCGGCGAGGTTCACCTGTTCCGCGACAAGTTCATCGCCGGCATGGTCGCCAACGACTATCCGCGCGCTTTCGCCGAGCGCTGCTTCAGCCAGATCGAGGGGTTCGGCACCTACGGCTTTCCCGAGAGCCACGCCGCGAGCTTCGCGCTGCTCGTCTATGTCTCGGCCTGGATCAAGTGCGTCTACCCCGAGGTCTTCGCCTGCGCGCTCCTCAATTCGCAGCCCATGGGGTTCTACGCCCCGGCGCAGATCGTGCGCGACGCGCGCGAGCACGGCGTCGAGGTGCTGCCGGTCGACGTCAACCTCAGCCACTGGGACTGCACGCTGGAGGAGATAAGCGGCGACCGCCCCGCCCTGCGTCTCGGCTTTCGCCAGATCAAGGGGTTCAACGAGGAGGATGCGAACCATCTCATCGAGCGACGCGGTAGCGGCTACCCGGACCCGGCGGAACTATGGCGGCGCAGCGGACTCGGCCGCCTCCCCTTAGAGCGCCTTGCCACTGCTGATGCATTGCGCTCTATGAGGCTCGACCGCCGCCAGGGGCTGTGGGCGCTAAAGGCGTTGGGCGAAACACCGCTGCCGCTATTCGCCACCGCCTCAGATGTCATTCCGGGACGGTCTGCAGGGCCGGACCCGGAACCCATGAACATCAGCGCTGAGGATCTTGGCGTCGTCGGCGCGTCCTCTTTCGGCCGCCCGAGATCATGGGTTCCGGGCTCTCTCGCTGCGCGAGAGCCCCGGAATGACAATGAGATTTTAGCCGCGTCGCTGCTACCAGCGATGGGGCTCGGCGAGCATGTCGTTGAGGATTACCGCAGCACGAGCCTCAGCCTGAAGCGACACCCGCTTGCCTTTCTGCGTGGCGAGCTGGAACAGGAAGGGATTGTCCCGGCCGCCGCGCTCGCGACCCTACCGGTGGAGCGCCGCGTCGCGGTTGCAGGTCTCGTCTTGATCCGCCAGCGCCCGGGCAGTGCCAAGGGCGTCATCTTCATCACCATCGAGGACGAAACCGGCATCGCCAATCTGATCGTCTGGCCGCCGATCCTCGAGCGCTTTCGCCGCGTCGTGCTCGGTTCGACCCTCATCTATTGCCGCGGCCGGCTGCAGCGCGAGGAGGGGGTCATCCACGTCGTCGCCGAGGATCTGCGCGACCTGACTTCGCGCCTCCACACGTTACGTGCCCGATCAGGCATCGACAAATCGGCGCGCAAATCGGTTTTCGCCTTGCCCGAGCGCATCCCCGGCTATGACACCCGCGACTTCTACGAGCCGACCATCTCGATCCACAGCCGCGATTTCCGCTGACCGCGCCAGAGGCTAATCTGCGGCATGGACCTCGTCTTCGCCGACGCGCCGCCGCCCGAGACGCCGCTGCGCGCCGCCATCGGCGAGGCCAACCGTCGCAGCGAGGACGACGCCGATGCGCTAATCCTCGCCGCCGCCAGGTTCCCGCCCGCCGCCAATAAGCGCATTCAGGCGACCGCGCGCCGCCTCGTCGCCGCGGTGCGCGCCAAGGGTCCGGCGCATGGCGGCATCGACGCCTTCCTTCACGAATACGCCCTGTCGTCGCCCGAAGGGGTGGCGCTGATGTGCCTCGCCGAGGCCCTCTTGCGCATCCCCGATAGGGGCACGATCGACCGGCTGATTCGCGACAAGATCGCCGCCGCCAACTGGCCGAATCATCTCGGCCATTCCGGCTCGGTCTTCGTCAACGCTTCGACCTGGGCGCTGATGCTGACCGGCCGAATGCTGCGCGACAATCCGAGTGAAAGCGAGTTCGCCCATGTCCTGCATCGCTTTGTCGCCCGCTCGGGCGAGCCGGTGGTGCGCCAGGCGGTGCTGGCGGCGATGCGCATCCTCGGCCGGCAGTTCGTTATGGGCCGCACCATCGGCGAGGCGCTGGACCGCGCCGAGAGCAGCGAGCACCACGGCTACCGGCACTCCTACGACATGCTTGGCGAAGCGGCGAAAACCGCGGCCGACGCTACGCGCTACCATGACGCTTACGCCCAGGCGATCGCGGCCATCGGCGAGGCGACCCACGGCAGGCCGGTCGAGGAAGCGCCAGGCATCTCGGTCAAGCTGTCGGCGCTGCATCCGCGCTATGAGGTGGCGCAACGCGAGCGGGTGATGCGCGAGCAGCTGCCGCGCCTCGCCGACCTCGCCGCACGGGCGAAAGCAGCCGGCATTGGCCTCACCGTTGATGCCGAGGAGGCCGACCGGCTCGAACTCTCGCTCGACCTCGTCGAGGCGCTGGCGGGGATGCCGGGGCTCGCCGGCTGGGACGGGCTCGGCCTTGCGGTGCAGGCCTATCAGAAACGCGCGCCGGCCGTGCTCGACTGGCTCGCCGAGCTGGCGGCCGCGACAAAACGGCGGCTGATGGTGCGGCTGGTTAAGGGCGCCTATTGGGACAGCGAAGTGAAGCGGGCGCAGGAACGGGGCCTCGCGACCTACCCGGTCTACACGCGCAAGGTCGCCACCGACGTCTCCTATCTTGCCTGCGCCAAGCGGCTGTTCGCCGCCGGTAGTGCGACGTTCTACCCGCAATTCGCCACCCACAACGCCCATACCATCGCCGCGGTGCTGGAGCTGGCCGGCAAGCGACGAGCCAAGGGAACAGACTGGGAGTTTCAGCGGCTGCACGGCATGGGCGAGGCGCTTTACCAGGCGGTCGTCGGGCCGGAAAAACTGAACCGACCGTGCCGGGTTTACGCCCCGGTCGGCAGCCACGAGGATTTGCTCGCCTATCTGGTGCGTCGCCTCTTGGAGAACGGCGCCAATACCTCATTCGTCAACCGCATCGTCGACCAGCGCCAGCCGATCGCGGCGATCATCGCCGACCCGGTCGCCGCGCTGAGCAAGCTGAAGCCGCGATCGCATCCGGACATCCCGCCGCCGCGCGACCTCTACCGCCCAGAGCGCGCCAACTCCACCGGGATCGATCTCGCCGACCGTCGCGCGCTCGCCGCTTTGCGCGGGGGGATGGCGGCGGGGTTGGCGCAGCCGGCGCTGGCGGCGCCGATTGTCTCGGGGCGAGACGTCGCCGGCAAGGCCGAGCCGGTTTTCGATCCGGCGGACCGGCGCCGCCAGATCGGCACTGTCGTCGCCGCCGACCCCGGGGCGGTCGAGGCGGCGCTCGCCGCCGCCGCCCGCGCTGCTTCGGATTGGGAGCGGACACCGGCAATCGAGCGCGCGGCGATCCTCGAACGCGCCGCCGATCTCTACGAGCGCGACCGCTACGCGCTGATGGCGCTGGTCATCCGCGAGGGCGGGCGGACGATCCCGGCGGCGCTGTCCGAGGTGCGCGAGGCGACCGACTATCTGCGCTACTACGGTGCCCGCACCCGCGCCGATTTCGCCGCGCCGCTGGCGTTGCCCGGCCCGACCGGCGAGCGCAACCGCCTGTTTCTACATGGGCGCGGTGTCTTCACTTGCATCTCGCCGTGGAACTTCCCGCTGGCGATCTTCACCGGGCAGATCGCCGCCGCGCTCGCCGCCGGCAACGCGGTCATCGCCAAGCCGGCCGAGCAGACGCCCCTCACCGCGGCCGCGGCGATCCGCCGGCTGCACGAGGCCGGCATTCCCGGCGATGCGCTGCATCTGCTGCCGGGCAGCGGCGAGACGGTCGGCGCCGCGCTGACCGCCGATCCGCGCGTCGCCGGCGTCGCCTTCACCGGTTCGACCGACACAGCGCGCGCGATCAACCTCGCGCTCGCCAGGCGCGCCGGGCCGATCGTGCCGCTGATCGCCGAGACCGGCGGGCAGAACGCGATGATCGTCGATTCGTCGGCGCTGCCCGAACAGGTCGTCACCGACGCGCTGACCTCGGCCTTCGACAGCGCCGGCCAGCGCTGCTCGTCGTTGCGGCTGCTCTACGTTCAGGACGACATCGCGCCGCGCCTCTTGCCGCTCCTCGCCGGGGCAATGGAGGAGCTGTCGATCGGCGACCCGGCGCTGCTGTCGACCGATAGCGGCCCGGTGATCGATGACGAGGCCCGCGCCGCGCTCGAGAAGCATGCCGAGCGAATGAGCCGCGAGGGCAGGCTACTCTACGAATGCGCGCTGCCGACCGGAACAGAGCGCGGCACGTTTTTCGCGCCGCGCGCCTTCGAGATCGACAGCGCCCGGCGGCTCACTGGCGAGGTATTCGGTCCGATCCTCCACATCGTGCGCTGGCACGCCGACCGGCTCGACCGGGTGATCGACGAAATCGCCGCGACCGGGTTCGCGCTGACCCTCGGCATACACAGCCGCATCGACGAAACGGTGCGCTACGTCCTCGACCGGCTCGGCGTCGGCAATAGCTACGTCAACCGCAACATGATCGGCGCGGTGGTCGGGGTGCAGCCGTTCGGCGGCGAGCAGCTCTCGGGCACCGGGCCGAAGGCCGGGGGCCCGCGCTACCTGCATCGTTTCGCCACCGAACGCACGGTCTCGACCGACACGACGGCGTCTGGCGGCAACGCGACGCTCCTCTCGCTCGACGACGGGCGTTGACCGCGGCGCGCGGCAACGCCTCAATGGCGGCGACGACCCGGAAGGACGACCCGATGCCCGAACCGCAAATGCCGCTCGCCCGCTTCAAGGTGCTCGACCTGACCCGCGTGCGCGCCGGACCGACCGCGGTGCGCCAGCTCGCCGATTGGGGCGCGCAGGTGATCAAGATCGAGGCGCCGCCCTCACCCGGCGAGGGACTCGGCGGGCCGCGGCTCGGCCCCGATTTCCAGAACCTGCACCGCAACAAGCGCAGCCTGACGCTCGACCTAAAGGCGCCGGACGGGATCGAGATTTTCCGCAAGCTGGTGCGCGACGCCGACGTGGTGGTCGAGAACTTCCGGCCCGACGTCAAGGAGCGGCTCGGCATCGACTACAAGGCGCTGCGCGAGATCAACCCGCGCCTCGTCTACGCCAGCATCTCGGGCTTCGGGCAGAGCGGGCCCTACCGCGATCGGCCGGGCTTCGACCAGATCGCCCAGGGCATGGGCGGCCTCATGTCGATCACCGGGCTGCCGGGACAGGGGCCGGTCCGGGTCGGCATCCCGGTCGCCGATCTGTCGGCCGGCATCTTCACCGCGATGGGCATTCTGATCGCTCTGCTGGAGCGCGAGGTGTCGGGCGAGGGGCAATGGGTGGAAAGCTCGCTGCTCGCGGCGCAGATCGCGATGCTCGACTTCCAGGGCGCGCGCTGGACGATCGCGCACGAGGTGCCGGAACAGGCCGGCAACGACCACCCGACCAGCATCCCGACCGGCGTGTTCAAGACCAGCGACGGCTACATCAACATCGCCTCGGCCGGCGACGAGATCTTCGGCCGGTTCTGCCGCGCGATCGAGCGGCCCGATCTCGCCGAGCACCCCGACTACAAGACCGGCCGCGCCCGCTCGGACAATCGCAAGGCGCTCAACGCCGCGATCGAGGCGATGACCAAGACGCGCCCCAGCGCCGAGTGGATCGATGCGCTCAACAAGGCCGGCGTGCCGTGCGGGCCGATCTACAAGATGGACGAGGTGTTCGCCGACCCGCAGGTCAAGCATCTCGGCATCGCCCAGACGGTCCACCATCCGACGCTCGGCGATATCGAGCTGGTCGGCCAGGCGGTGACGTCTGAGCCGCACGCCGAGCCGGCTCAAGACCGCCAGCCCCGACGCCGGCGAGCACACCGACGCGATCCTCGGCGAACTCGGCTACAGCGCCGGCGACATCGCCCGGCTGCGCCAGCAGAAGGTAGTCTAGACCCGCGCCGCATCACGCGGATCGAAGCGGGCGAGTAGCGCGTCGCCCAAGAGGTTGCAGGCGATCACGGTGACGAAAATCATCGCGCCGGGGTAAATCGCGAGCATCGGCGACGAGGTGATCAGCTACTGGGCATTGCTCAGCATGCTCCCCCAGCTGGCGAGCGGCGGCTGCACGCCGAGCCCGAGGAAGCTCAGCACCGACTCGAGCAGGATGATGTCGCCGACCGACAATGTCGTCGCGACAACCAGCGGCGCCATCACATTGGGCAGGATGTGACGCCAAAGGATGTGCGGGACACCGGCGCCGAGGCTCCGCGCCGCGCGGACGAAATCGCGCTGCCGGGTGACGAGGGTCGCGCCGCGCACCAGCCGCGCCGCGGTGGTCCAGCCGATCAGCACCGCGAGCGCGATGATCCGCAACAGGCTGATCGCCGGCGAATCGCGCGAGCCACTGCGGCACGCCGAGCTTCTGCAGGTCGAGCGCGGCGAGCACGATCAGCAGCGGCAGCAGCGGCAGCGCGATGACCCCGTCGGCGAGGCGCATCAGCATTCGGTCGGTCCAGCCGCCGAGATACCCCGCCGCGAGGCCGATCGTGGTTCCGATCGCCGCCGCCGTCAGCGCCGCGGCGATGCCGATCGCCAGCGACACCCGGCCGCCTTCGAGCAAGCCGCAGCAGCATGTCGCGACCCAGTTCGTCGGTGCCGAGTGGGTGCGCCAGCGAGGGATCGGCATAGCGGGACAGCAGATCGACCGAGCTCGGATCGCTGTGCAGGGCCGCCGCCACCAGCGGCATCGCCAAGGCGGCGACCGCGATAACGCCCAGGATAAGAAGCGGCAGCTTCACCGCAACGCTACCCGGGGGTCGAGCCAGGCATAGGCGAGATCGGCGGCGAGGTTGGCCACCAGCGTCACCGCCGTCGCCAGGAGCAGCGCGGCCAGAGCAAGGTTGTAGTCATTGCCCATCACCGCATCGAAGATCAACTTGCCCATGCCGGGATAGGCGAACATCTCTTCGGTCACGAGCGCGCCCGATACGAGCGAGCCGAAGGACAGCGCGAGGATCGTCGCGATCGGCACCAGCGCGCCGCGCAGCGCGTGGTGCCAGAACGACCCGCGCCTCGCTCGCCCCTTTGGCGCGGGCGGTACGAATATGGTCTTGGCCCAGCGCGTCGCGCATCGCGGCACGGACATAGCGGGTATAGCCGCCGATGCTGGCGATGGTGAGCGTCGTTACCGGCAGCACCAGATGGCGCAGCCGGTCAGCAATGTCACCTTCATTGCCGGCGATCCCGCTGGCCGGCAACCAGTGCAGACCGCTCCGCAAACACCAGGATCAGGATCAGCGCCAGCCAAAAGGTCGGCAACGACACGCCAGCAAAGGCACCGAAATTGATCGCGGCGTCGAACTTGCTGCGCGGCCGCCGCGCCGCAGCGATGCCGAGCGCCAAGGCGAGGACGAAGGCGAGGACGAAGCTCGACCCCATCAGCACCAGCGAATTGGCCAGCCGCGGCAGCAAGGTCGCCGTCACCGGCGCGGCGAACAGCCGCGAATAGCCGAGATTGCCGTGGAGCGCAGCCCCAGCCCAGGCCCCGTATCGGGTGAGGAGCGGCTGGCCGACACCGTAGAGCGCCTTCAGCCGCACCAGATCCGCCGAGGTCAAATGCGGGTCGGCCGACATCATCAGATCGATCGGATCGCCCGGCATCAAACCGATAAGGCCGTAGATCACAAACGACATCAGGACCAGCATCGCCGCGATCTCGATGAGGCGGATGGCGGTGAAGCGCATCATCCGCCCGCAGCCGCCTCCTCTCCCCTTGGCCGGACTTGATCCGGCCATCCACGTCTCATTGCCTCGAGATTCAGGAACAAAGACGTGGACCCCCGGGTCAAGCCCTGGGGAGGCGGTTCCTCTCTACCAATCGAGGAAGCCTCGGTTGATTTCATGGGTTCACGCCCCAATCGGTGACCCACAGACTCGACGGATACTGGTTGCCGGTCGGACGCAGCCCGGTCAGCCATTTCGGCAGTACGAAGGCGTCCGAGCGGAAGTACAGCGGCAGCGACGGCAGGTCGGTCGCGTAGAGCACCTGCGCCTTGGCCCATAATTCTTTGCGCTTGGCCGGATCGAGCTCGGTCTCGAGCGCGTCGATGATGCCGGTCCATTTCAGGGTTGTTGTAGCCGACGGCGTTCTGGCCCGAATACCCGTTGTCCGCGCTGGGAATTTCCTTCGAATGGAAGGTCGAGCGCGGCTCGTTGTCCGGCGCGCTCGTCCACGCATACATCGCCAACTCGAAGCGGCGGTGCGGGATGGTTTGGCCGAACAGCACTCGCGCCGGCTCGTTGTGGATGCGGATGCCGACGCCGATCTTTGCCCACTGGCTCTGCAGCACCTGCTCGACGAGCTCGCGCGAATGGTTGCCCGCGGTCGTCGCCAACTCCAACGACAGAGTCTTGCCATCGGTATTCTTGCGGCTGCCATCCGCCTGCTTATGCCAGCCCGCGTCTTCGAGCAGCTGCTGCGCCTTCACGGGATCATAGGGATAACGCGGCACGTCGTCGGTGAAGCCCTTATCGAGCGGATTTACGAAACTGTTGGCGACCGCCTGACGACCAGCGAAGAGCGTCTTGACGATGGTCTCGCGGTCGATGCCCAACAGCAGCGCCTCGCGCACCCGCTTGTCGGCGAGCGCCGGCACGGCGAGGTTGCAGTCGACATGCTCGAAGGTCAGCCCCGGCTTGTAGACGATGGCGAAATCGCGGCCGTGCTGCTTGTCGAAAGCGAGCGCCTCGTCGAGCGGCAGCCCGATCTCACCGGCGATCATGTCGACCGTGCCGGACTGGAGATTGGCCTCCAGCGCAGCGCTGTTCTCGATGGCGCGGATCGTGATGCGACGAAACGGTGGCTTCGGCCCCGCCCAATGCGGGTTCGGCTCGAGCACGATGTGAGACCCCTGCACCAGTTCGCTGACGCGGTAGGGACCGTTGTAGAGACCGGGGTTGGTCGGGTCGGTACCGTAAAGGGTGCGCAGCCGGTATTGCGCCGGATCGGTGAAGGCGGTGCGCTCGAGATGCGCCGGCAGCAGGACGAAATCGTCGATCGCCGCGTAATCGTGGGTCAGCCGGTCGAAATGCAGTGTGAACGTCTTGTCGTCCTTGACATCGACCGAGAGGATGCGGCGGTAGAGCTCCGCGTTGCTGATCGCGCTATCCTTGTTACGTCCGACCTCGTAGGTGAACTTGACGTCGTCGGTTGTCACCGGGACGCCATCGCCCCATGTGGCGTCGGCGCGAATCGTATAGGTGAGGTCGACTCCGGTCTTGCCGCCCGGCAGCTGCGTTCTGACCGCACGCCCGTTCTCGAAGCTGGGTAATTCGGTACACAGCAGGCAGACGAGCTTCCAATCGGCGTCGAACACGGTGAACGGCCTGGTCGTGAAGCCCAGGACATAGCTCTTCGCCGTCACCGCATCGATGTTGGGGTTGAGCATCACGGGAAATTGTACGATGCCGATGTTCAGTTCATCGTGATCGGCCGCACCGGCAGGAAGCAGGCCCGCGACCACTAGCAGAAGCGCAAGCAAAAGAACCGCGCAGCGCGGGCCGGACGCGCCGCGCCGGCATTCGCGCACAACGCGAGTTAGCTGCATTCGTAACCGCCTCAACAGCTTGAAACTTAGGTGCCCCAAGGCATATTATCCGGTGCCGGCAGGGTCGGATACGCGACGCGACTGTCGCGTGTTCGTCGGAACGAAACAACAAACCCGTTGTTTCCCACCGGAGGCCCGCAAGGGCCGCCCTCGGGTTGAACACGCTGTTGCCGCGTAATCACAAATCCGGAACTGCCACAGAGGACAACAACCATGAAACAGCTCTTGAATGGGGTCGCGATCGCAGCTGTGTTCGCGCTTGTCTCGCCAGCATTCGCCCAGAACGCTCCGATGACACCGCCGAAAGCGGCGCCCGCGGCACCCGCGCCGAAGACGACAGCGACCAAGCCCATGATGATGCATCATGCGATGAAGCATCACATGATGAGCAAGGACGACCAGATGACCGAGCAGCTCAACCAGCAGGAGCTGGCGCGCATCATGGGCGGCACGCCGCCTGCGGCAGCCCCGGCCCCGGCCGCCCCGCCGCCGGCAAAGTAGCCCAGACCGTTATCGCCTTGACGCAAGGGGGCCTTTTGGCCCCCTTGCTGATTCCCAGCTCACGCCTCAAGCAAATGAGGTAAATAGATCGCCTCTCTCGCTTTTTAAGCAAAATATAAGTAAATTTACTCCTTTATTAAAAACGCCTCCCTTCGTGCCGGTGTTTAATTAATTATCAAACATCATTTTACCGGTTTTGCGATTAATCATATGCCGCGCTTTCGCGCTATTCAGGAACCTTTAATTTGCGGGCAATAACCTCCACGTCATCGTGCAACGCTCTCGATGGCTATGGTGACAAAGACCAGCCCGGAACCGGAGATCCTTCTGCCGGAATGGATGGCGCGGTTTGTGGCCGACATCCCGTCCGCCGTCGCGGTTTTTGACCGCGATCACCGTTATGTCGTGGCAAATAATCGTTGGCTGAATGCGTTCGGTATCGTTACCGACGGGCTAGCCGGCCAAACCCACGACCAATTCGACCCGCACGGCGCGCCAACTCTCGCCGAGCTGCATCGCCGCGCGATGTCCGGCGAGGCGGTGGAGACCAATCTCGGCCACGAGGATCCGCTCGTCGACGGCGGCAGCCACCGCGTCATCAGCGCGCGCCCGCATCGCGATCAGGCAGGCGGCATCCTCGGCGTCGTGGCGACACTACACGAGACCGCCGCCGTCGCCACCGAGAAGTCCCTGCAGCATTTGACCGACGCCCTCACTGGCCTTGCCGGCCGCCACTGCTTTATGGCGCGGGTTCGCGGCGCGGTAGCCCCCGAAGCGGGATCGCGCCGACCCGCCGCGATCTTCCTGCTCGACATCGACAATTTCAAAGGGGTCAACGATCTCTATGGCACCAGCGCGGGGGACGCGGTGCTGCGGGTGATCGCCAACCGCATTCTCGCCGGGACCCGGTCGCGCAACGCGACGCCCGCACAACCGGGCCGCCACGCGATGATCCAGCGCACCGACATGGTAGCGCGACTCGGCGCCGACGAGTTCGCCATCATCCTTGGCAACCCGACCCCCAACCTCGTCGACGCCGAAGCCTTCGCCCGCCGGCTCCTGCAGCTCGCGGTAAGCCCGGTGCTGGTCGGCGAACAACGCATCCGGCTCTCGGCCAATATCGGCTACATCGTCACCACCGAGGCGCATAAGAGCGAAGACGAGGCCATGCGCGACGTGGATGTCGCGCTGCAGGAGGCCAAAGCGCGCGGTCCCAACAATGCCAAGGCGTGGGAGCCGGCGCTGACCAGCACGGTCGGCCGCCGCCACGAGCTGCTCGACCAATTGCGGGCGGCGCTCGACGAGAACCAGTTTGTCTTGCACTACCAGCCGATCCTCGAGCTCGCCACCGGGCGCGTCGTCGGGACCGAGGCGCTGTTGCGCTGGAACCATCCGCGCGAGGGGCTGGTCGCCCCGGCGGCCTTCCTGCCGGTGCTCGAGGAGAGCGGCCTCATCGTACCGGTCGGCTGCTGGGTTCTGCGCGAAGCGGTGCGGCAAATGCAGGTCTGGCAGATGCTCTACGGCCGCGATTTGCTAGACTGGGTCAGCGTCAATGTGTCGGCACGACAGTTCAACGACCCGTCGGTTTTATTGGCGACGCTCGCCGAGATCCGCGACAGCGGCTTTCCGCTCGAGCGGCTCAAGATCGAGATCACCGAGTCGGCGGTGATGCGCAATCCGGCGGTGACCCGCTCGGTGCTGAGCGAGCTGCAAGAGCTCGGCATCCGCGTCGCCATCGACGATTTCGGCACCGGCTATTCGGCCTTGGGCGCGCTGCGCGACTACCAGGTCGACATGATCAAGATCGACCGCGGTTTCACCGCCCGCGTCGACACCGAAGACGGCAAGGAACTGGTGCTGGCGATGCTCAAGATCGCCCGCATCTATGGCGCCGACGTCGTCGCCGAGGGGGTCGAGACCGCAAAGGAGCGCGACATTCTGCTGCAGCACGGCTGCATCTACGGCCAGGGCTATCTGTTCGCCAAGCCGATGGACGGAAGTTTCTTCGGCGCCTATGCCTTGACCCATCTCGTCGAGACGGGAGACGCCGCGGAATAGACCGGGTCAGACGCCCGCGTCGGTCGTCCGGCGGCGGGCGAGCCGGTTCATCTCGTCCAGCAAATCGTGCAGCGCCTGATCGGCGGAATAGGCCATCTTGGCGAAGGCGCGCAGGAAATTGTCGGTCCGCGGCAACTGGAACAGCGTCTCATCGCCATCGCTGCGGCTGGTCGCGGCGATCGTGGCGACCGATTCGTAAGGCTGGATCACCAGCTCCTTCAGCGCCTTGCCGGGTCCGGTGACGTATTCGACGACACGGCACCGCCCGCCTTCCGGCGCATCCGGGAGAATGGTCATGCGGTAGGCCGCACGCGTCGTCGCCGCCTCGATCAGCGCCCGGGTGAACGGGCGAAGAAACGTCTCGTCAAACCCTAAGAGCGCCATCGGCCGCTCGCCATTGACCCCCGAGCGGATTTCCAGCGTCGTCCACAACGAGGCGCGTCCCTGGAAATAATCGGCCGAGGCGAGGTCGAGATTGATCGCGTCGATCGGCAAAGGCGCCGCCGCCGACTGCGCCGAGAGAAACGCAAAGCAGGCGGGCTCCCGCTTGAGCGAGATGTGAGTGGTCGCCTCGAGGTTGCGGTCACTAAGCGCCGGGGTATCGGTCATGACGGCCCTTGTGGCTGGCGAAGCGACAGAAAGCCGCTCCTGGGGAACCATTCTTGCGGCGCGTCGCGCCGCTGTCAAAAGCGGCGATATTTGCCGATTGGCGCTGCGGCCTTTGGCCGCGTGACGGCATTGTGTACGCGTCATCACCGATAACGGATTCGCGTCGCCCTTTTGCCGCCCTGGTTATGCCCCGCTGGCGCGCTCGATCGCTTCCTCGGCGGCAAACCACTGGGCCTCCGCCTCGGCGATGCGGCGCACGAGATCGGCGCGGCGCTTCAGGGCATCGGCGAGCGCCGAACCGCCACCAAAGCCGCCGGGGGCAGCGAGCTCCCGGTCGAGCGCGCGCTGCTCGGCGGCGAGGCGGGCGGCGGCCTCCGCGGCGCGGCGCGACTCCCGGCGCAGCGGCTCCAGCGCGAGACGCTGCTGCGCGGCGTCGCGGCGTGCGGCGCGGCGGGCGTCGCCGTTGCGCGGCGCGCCCCGCTCCTCGGCGACATCGTCGCGCTCTTCGAGCCGGCGGCGATAGGCATCGAGATCGCCGTCGAACGGCCGCACCGTGCCGTTCTCGACCAGCCACAGCCGGTCGGCGACCAGCTCGACCAAGTGCCAGTCGTGGCTGACCAGCACCACCGCGCCCGGGTAGTCGCCCAGCGCCTCGACGAGACTTTCGCGGGTTTCCATGTCGAGATGATTGGTCGGCTCGTCGAGGATCAACAGCGCCGGCGCGTCATGGGTCACCAGCGCCAGGTTGAGCCGCGCCCGCTCGCCGCCCGACAGCGAGGACACCGGCACGAACGCCTTGTCCTGGCCGAAGCCGAAGGCGCCGAGCCGGGCGCGGATCGCCTCCTCGTTGAGGTTCGGCAGCAGCGCTGCGAGATGATCGTAGGCGGAGGCGCCGGGCCGCAACTCCTCGATCTGGTGCTGGGCGAAGAACCCGGTGACCAGCTTTGACGGCCGGGTCACCGTCCCGGCCATCGCGGGAAGTCTACCGGCGAGCAGGCGCGCGAAGGTGGTCTTGCCGTTGCCGTTGGCGCCAAGGAGGGCGATCCGGTCGTCGGGATCGAGCCGAAGATCGAGGCCGGAGAGCACCGGCTTTCCATCGGCGTAACCCACGCTCGCCTGTTCGAGGGTGATCAGCGGCGGCCGCAAATGCGCCGGCTCCGGCAGGCGCAGCTCGATCGGCGGCGTGTCTTCGATGATCGCAACGGGCGCCAACCTGGCGAGCGCCTTCAATCGGCTCTGCGCCTGGCGCGCCTTAGAGGCCTTGTAACGGAACCGGTCGACGAATTCCTGCATGTGACGGCGCTGCGTTTCCTGGCGCTTCGCCACCGCCTGCTGCCGCGCCCTGGCCGCACCCCGCGCCGCGACGTAGGCGTCGAAATTGCCCGAATAGAGCGTCAGCTTGCCGCCGTCGAGGTGGAGGATCGAACGCGTCACCGCGTTGAGCAGATAACGATCGTGGCTGACCAGGATAAAGCTGTGGCGATAGCGGCGCAGATAGCGCTCGAGCCACAGCGAGGCCTCCATGTCGAGATGGTTGGTCGGCTCGTCGAGCAGCAGCAGGTCGGGTTCGGCGAACAGCACCGCGGCGAGCGCGACGCGCATCCGCCAGCCGCCCGACAGCGCCTCGAGCGGGCTTTCCTGCATCGCGGGGTCGAAGCCGAGCCCGGCGAGAATGCGCGCCGCCCGCGCTGGCGCCGAGCGCGCGCCGATGGTGTCGAGCCGCGCCTCGATCTCGGCGATGCGGGCCGGCGCGGCTCCGGCATCGAGATCGGCCAGCAGCCTGGCGCGCTCGCGATCGGCGGCGAGCACGGTGGCGAGCGGCGATGCGTCGCCGCTCGGCGCCTCCTGCGCGAGGAAGCCGATGCGGATGCCGCGCGGCAGCACGATGTCGCCGTCATCCGGCAGCAGCCGGCCGCGGATCAGGTCCAAGAGCGTCGACTTGCCGATGCCGTTGCGCCCGACGATGCCGAGCTTGCAGCCCTCGGGGACATGCACGCTAGCGTCGTTCAACAGCGCGCGGCCGCGCTTACCGCCGACGCGGTAGGTGACGCCGGAAATGGTCAGCATGGCGCGGTTTTACCATGCCGCATTCCATCGTCCCACCGGCGAACCAACCCCCTGGCCGGCGGATGACATCGGAGGCAAGCCTCGGCTGTCATCCGCCGAGGGGTTTTCGGCAGGCGCTCTGTTAGTCTTATTCACCGCCTACTTTCCGGTTTGGCGAGCGGTTTTCTCTTCCGTGCGGCTTGGGCTTGTTATCGGTGGCTTATTGCCTCAACAGCGCCCGCGCCGATGTTGGTTGTTATTTCGGTCGCGGACGACAGACGGCTCTTATTGTTGTGCCTTATCGTTGTGCCCGCGCACGGAAGAAGAGTTCGCTCGTCAAGCTCCGGTTTCGGACTGTCAATCAGCGAGCCGCCCGAAGGCGGCGGCACCGGCCCACAGATGAGCCGACGCTGACGGAGAAATGGAACATATAGGGAACAACCTCAACGCACGCTGACGCAATTCAGCAATACCAAATTCGCATATTATGATTACGTCGCGACCGGGATTCCTACCTTTGGAGCGAAGCCGTCGAACCCCATTACGGAAAATCGTTCGCGCGACGATACGATTGGCTGTTGTAAACCGCTCAACTTCACCGAGTATTAATCGGCTCGCCTTATGAGGCTTAAGTGTGGGCGAAGCCTCAGAGCCAAACCAAACTCACGACGCTCCGGCCCCACCAAACCGGCGAGAGGTGGCCCGTCGGGTCACGGCCGCGTTTTGGGATGAAGTGAAGTCCCCACGTTTGGTCCTAGCGACACGGTTGTTCCTGGGAGGATTGGTAGCATCACTCGGGTATACGGTCGCTCTAGCGTTGCTCGGCGATGCGCCACGTTCCGCATTGGTGGCCTTCCTCGATCCCGTAACCCGGGCTGCTGGAATGATCATCCCCTCGGTCCGTTGGGTCGGTGAAAATCTCGTCGCCAGGGGTTTTCCTGAGCGGGCAGCGTACGTCAGCAATGTCATTGCGATGCAATGGCTTATTAACGGCGCGTTTTCGTTGGTGGCAGGGGCATTGATCATCCCCGAGCGGGTGAACATTCGGCGTGGCTTTGCTACAGCTAGGGCCCTGCAGATCGTTTTGCGATTCGACCCCGTGCCTCAGGCCCTTCTCATATATTTGCTGGGGATAACTTTCGGCTCATATTCGTTGCTGCATTCGGCGTCCCGAGACACCGGAAGCACAGCATTCGATTTGGCGGCAAATTCGAAGGGCTTATTCACTCCGTTCTGGCTCATGGTTGCCGGCTGGTGGGGCTTTGCACACTATGTTTGGCTCCACGTCCTTGCAAATCTCACGGTTGAGAAAACTGAGCGCGCCATCTTCGGCCGCCCTAGGACGGAATACATCGCGCTGGCACTCCTTGCCGCACTTGCTGCCGTGATCCTGCACCTTTTCTTCTCGACCATCGTTGTGCGGCACTAGCAAGCCATCATCGATGCGCAGCAGGTTCGCATTGATAGGGTCTTGCCTCCTCAGCTTTGCTGGGGTGGCGGCTGTGTATTTGGTTCTTTCCGGCAGCCCCCTCAGCCCTCCAACGCCGGACCTTATCCGGTATTCACAATCATCGCGCGGAAGATTGACGAGCAAGCTCGCATCGTCTGGACCAAGGCAGTCATTGGCTACAACGGTCCGTAACGCGAATTGCCTTATATGTGATAATGCCCTTTATCCCGCGCCGCCGGTGCGCAGCACGCGCTGGGCGATCGACCAGCGGTGGACTTCGCTGGGGCCGTCGTAGATGCGGAACGGGCGCACCTCGCGGAAGATGCGCGCGACGATGGTGTCGTCGGTGATGCCGAGGCCGCCGAGAATTTGCATCGAGCGGTCGACGATGCGCCAGATCGCCTCGGAGCAGATCACCTTGGCCATGCTCAACTCGTGGCGGCCGCGGTCGCCGCTATCGAGCACCCAGGCGCAGTGCCAGATCGCCAGGCGCGAGGTGTGGATGTCCATCTCGTTGTCGGCGAGCATGAAGCCGACCCCTTCGTGCTCGCCCAAGGGCTTGCCGAAGGCGTGGCGGCGGCGGGCATAGTCGGTGGCGATGTCGTGGCAGCGCCGCGCGGCGCCGAGCCAGCGCATGCAATGGGTGAGGCGCGCCGGGGCGAGCCGCGCCTGGGCGTAACGAAAGCCCTGGCCGACCTTGCCGAGCACGGCGGTTTCCGGCACCCGCAGCCCGTCAAGGCGGATCACCGCGTGGCCGCCGGCCATGAACCCGTCGAGCGTGTCGAGCACGCGCTCGATATGGATGCCAGGCGCGTCCATCGGCGAAAGGAACATGGTCGCGCCGGCGGGGCCGAGCTCGTCGCTGTCGTTGCGCGCCATGACGATCGCAAACTTGGCGCCGACCGCGCCGGTGATCAGCCATTTCTCGCCGTCGATGACGAAATCGCCCTTGTTGCCGCCAGTGTCACGCCGCGCGGTGGTCAGCAGCATTGACGGGTCGGCGCCGGCGCCGGGCGCCGGCTCGGTCATCATAAAGCACGAGCGGATATCGCCGGCGGCGAGCGGGCGGAGGTATTCCTCCTTCTGTTCTTCCGTGGCGACCTGTTCCAGCAGATGCGCGTTGGCTTCGTCGGGCGCGAAGCAGTTCATCGCGATCGGGCCGAGCGGCGAGTAACCCGCCGCCTCGAACACCACCGCCTTGCCGCGATGATCGAGGCCGAGCCCGCCCCATTCCTTGCCGACATGCGGCGACAGGAGACCGGCGCGGCGGCCGAGCGCCACCAGCTCGTTACGGAACTCCTCGGAGGGGCCGTGCGCGTGCAGCCGCTGGTCGTTTTCGAGCGGGATGATCTGGTCGCGCACAAACGTCTCGGTGCGCTCGCGCAGCTCGACGAGGTCGTCCGGTATCGAAAAATCCATGGCCGCCTTCCTAACGCCACCCCTTATTCCGTCATTGCGAGCGCAGCGAAGCAATCTCGTTGTGCGATGTTGCCGCGAGATTGCCACGGCGCCGGCGGCGCCTCGCAATGACGACAGAAGCTAGCGAATCCCCGCCCGTTTGCGCTCGCGCGTCGCGATATAGAGGCCGGAGGCGATGATGATGACCGCGCCAACCCAGGTCAACGCGTCGGGGAAATTGGCGAAGATCAGGTAGCCGAGCGTCGCGGTGCCGAGCAGCTCGACATAGCCGAGCGGGGCGATGACCGAGGCGGGAGCGGCCTGAAACGCCTTGATCACCAGGAAATGACCGAGCCCGCCGAGGCAGCCGAGGCTCATCAGCATCGCCAGGTCGAGGAGGGTCTTCGGCATCACAAAGACGAACGGGAGCACCATTGTCGTCGCCAGCGAGCCGAGCAGCGCGGCGAAGATGATCCCGGTCGCCGGGTTGTCGTAGGCCATCACGAAGCGCGTCGCGATCTGGTAGAGCGCGTAGGCGAGAGCCGAAGCCAGCAGCAGCAGCACCGCCGGGTTGGCGAAACCGCTGCCCGGCCGGATGACCAAGAGCGCGCCGCAAAACCCGACGCAAACCGCGCTCCACCGCCGGATCCCGACCTGCTCGCGCAGCAGCGGCACCGACAGCGCCGTCACGATCAAAGGCGAGGTGAAGCCGATGGCCGAGGCGGTGGCGAGCGGCACCTTGCCGATCGCCAGGACAAAGACGGTATTGCTCCCGAGCATCAGCGCCGAGCGGGCGATTTGCGCCCAAGGACGCCGCGTCGCGATCAGCGCCCGGCCGTATTGCGGCAGGAACACCACCAGCATCACGATGAGGTGACCGGTGAAGCGCGCCCAGACGATCTCCGGCACCGGGTAGCGCGCGGTCAACAGCTTCATCATCGCGTTCATCAGCGGGAACAGCGAGACCCCCGCGCACATCAACAGGATGCCGCGCAGCGTGTCGGGCTGGCCAGCAACCGCACCTGCTCGGCGCGAAATCGGAAGGCTCAGCTTTTCGGTCACGTTGCTACTCGCGACACACCACCGGATCGTACGAAAAAATTGTCATTCCGGGATGCCACGAAGTGGCAGACCCGGAACCTATGAACACCAACCTCGTCCCAGCAACGTGCGCGGTAGCGTTTTTTCTTGATGGCTCCGCGTTCATGGGTTCCGGGCTCGCGGGCATGTGCCCGCGCCCCGGAATGACAGAGGTTAAATGCTGAGGTTCCGCTCAGCGGAAGCTGCGCATCGTCGCCGCGCGCTCGGCCGCCGCCATCTGCAGGAACGAGAAATCGCTGCCGGGCAGCACCACCCGCACCCCCACCTGGATGTAGCGGCGCAGCAGCCCGTCGTCCGAAATGCCGCCGACCCCGGCGTATTTGCCGTGCTTGCGGCAGGCGTCGACGACCGTCTGGTACGCCGCAACGATACGCTCGTCGCCAAAGTTTCCCGGCGTGCCCAATTCCATCGCCAGATCGTTGGTGCCGATCAGCAACGAGTCGATCCCCGGCACCGCCGCGATGGCCTCGGCGTTGGCGATCGCTTGCGGAGTCTCCAGCATGACGACGACCATCGTGGCGGCGTTGATCTCGGCGCAGGTCTCGGCCAGCGGCTTCTTCTCGTAGCCGAAATGCGGAAGCCCGCCGGCCACCGAGCGATGCCCGATCGGCGGGTAGCGCAGCGCCGCCGCGATCGCCTTCGCCTCTTCCGGCGTGTCGACATGCGGCATGACGATGCCAAGCCCGCCGCCGTCCAGCACCCGCGTCGCCAGCCATAATTGCCGCGCCGGCACCCGGGCGACCGGAGCGATCCCGGCGCCGAGAGCGGCGACCGAGATCTGCACCGCGGTGTCGAGATCCATCGAGTTGTGCTCGAGGTCGAGGAACAGCCAGTCATACCCGGCCGCCTTCATCGCCGGGGCGATGTCGACCGTGCGCGCCGAGCGCAAGATGATGCCGACCGCCAGCTCGCCGGCCCGCAATCGCTCGATCGCCGCGTTACGCAGATCCCCCGCCATATCCGCTCCTCGTTTTCGATGATGCGCGGCGAGCTTAGTGCATTTCCGCCGCGCGGCGCATGCTCAGAACCGCACCGCAAGGTTGCGCACCGCGGCGCCAAAGGCGGCCTGAGGCAGCGATGGGACTTCGCCCAGCTGATGTTCGCGCCGCGAGACGCAATCCCTGGTCTCGGCGAAGACCGCCTCCCAGCTCGTCGCATGCGCCAGGCTGCCAAGCAGGCACGCGTCGTAATCGGTGTAGGTGCGGTCGGCGGCGCAGCCGAACGACGAGCGGTCGGCGCGCGCCGCGGTAAGCACAACCCGATTGGGCGCGGCCATCGGCGGCTGCGCGAAGGAGCCGCTGTAACAGCCGGAGACGATGACCACGGTCGGCACGCCCGCGCATCCTTGCCCCAGGGCGCGCGCCAACGCCTGCGGGGTCAGCATCTCATCCTGACGCGACAGGTAGATGCCGAGCCCGCGTCCGCCGTGCGAGGTTATGAAGACAAAACAGCCATCGCCCGGACCGCTCTGCAACGCGACGATCTGGCCGAGCACCCGGCGCAGCGTGGCCGGTGCCGCCGTGCGGTTGCGCGGACCGGCGCTCGCCGCCAAACGATGAATGTCCGCCTCGGCCACACCGTGCTCGACCAGCCACGCGGTGACGGCCCGAATGGCGTTGTCGAAGACCGGCTGCGCGGTATCGCCGGCAACCAATACCGCACGCCAATGCTCGGCCTCGGCGGCGCGCGGCATGGCGATCGCCAGCAGGATGAGGACGGCACCGAACACGGTGATCAGGCGTTGTCGCATCAGGGCACTTTCGCTCGCCATGGCGCCGGCACTGCGACCCGCGCGCCGGGCGTGGCGTTACAAAGCGCGCTTAATGTGGCACTGTTTTGGCGGCTGCGTCCAATGCGGAGCGGATCGACGCCCCGAGACGAGGAGCCGGAAATGAAGTCACCGCTTGCCGAAAAGACCTGTGTTCCCTGCCGCGGCGGCATCCCGCCCTTGAGCTTCGACGAAGCCGAGGAGCTGCGCCGGCAGGCGCCGGATTGGGAGCTGCTCGACCGCGCGACGCGAATCGAGCGAACCTACCGGTTCAAGAATTTTCGCGAGGCCTTTGCCTTCGTCGAGCGCGCGGCCGCCCTCGCCGAAATCGAGGGCCACCACCCCGATATCAGCTTTGGCTGGGGCTATGCGACGATGTCGCTGCGCACCAAGAAAATCAAAGGGCTGCACGAAAACGATTTCATCATGGCGACAAAACTCGATCGGCTCGCCGCCGAGCACATAATGCCCGCCTAGGTCGGCGAAGGGGGAATCCATGTTCGACGCCGACAGCGTCAAGAAGATGCAGCGGCCGACGGGAATGCCGTTTCACATCGGCAAGATCGGCCACATTGTCATCAACGTGCGCGACGTCAAGAAATCGGCCGAGTTCTACACGCAGATCCTCGGTTTCCAGATTTCCGACGTCTACCCGGACGAGATGGTGCCGGGCGGCATGGTGTTCATGCGCTGCAACACCGACCACCACGGCATCGCGCTGGTGGGCTCGATGGAGGAAGCGGCGCCGAATGTCGAGCTCAACCACATCGCCTTCGAGGTGCCGAGCCTCGACGACGTGATCCGCGCGCGCGATCACCTGCGGCGCCATCAGGTGCCGATCGATTTCGCCGGGCGGCGCCGCGCCGGCTGCCAGATCGCGGTGGAATTCCGCGACCCGGACAATCATCGGCTCGAAATCTATTGGGGCATCGACCAGATCGGCAGCGACGGCCGGGCGCGGCCGGCAGCGGAGTGGAACGGCAAGCCGAGCATCGAGGCGGCGCTCGCCGAGCCCGTGCCGGGTCAGGATTTGAGCCTTCGCGACCCCTCGCTACTTGCGCGGTGAGGCAGGCTTCGCCGGCGCCGCGCTCTCTTTCAGCACGTCGCGAATTTCGGTCAGCAGCGACTCGGTCTTGGTCGTGGCGGGTTCGGCGGGCGCGAGGTCGATCTTCAACCGGTTGATCTGCTTGACCAGCAGGAATACGGCGAACGCGACAATCACGAATTTGATGATCGCGTTGATAAAGAGCCCGTAATTGATCGTCACGGAGCCCGCGGCCTTGGCGGCGGCGACGGTCGGGTACGCCTGGCCCTTGATCGTGATGAAGAACTCGCTGAAATCGATGCCGCCGAGCAGCAGGCCGATCGGCGGCATCAAGACGTCGTTGACCAGCGAATTGACGATCGTCGTGAACGCCGCGCCGAGGATGAGGCCGACCGCCAGATCGACGACATTGCCACGCACCGCAAAATCACGAAACTCCCGCCACATCTTCCGTTCTCCTCGCGGTTGCGCCGGCGAACCCGGCCCGCGGCGATCCTACCACGATCCGGCCCGGTTTGACCGGTTGCGAGACGGGGTCCGGCTCGGGCATGGTGATCGGCGATGAAAAGCCCGCCGCTCGCCCAGCGCTACACCGTCACCGTGCGCAATCTCCTCGTGATGTGCAGCATCGGCATCCGTCCCGAGGAGCAGGACCGGCCGCAACGCGTGCGGGTCTCGGTCGAGCTGAGCGCGGCCGACGACGCGCCCTATCCCGGCGACAACCGGCGACGCGTCATCAATTACGAGAAGGTGGTGGCGGCGATCCGCGTTATCGCCGGCGCCGAACATATCGATTTGTGCGAAGGGCTGGCCGAGCGCATCGCCACGGCCTGCTTTCGCGATGCGCGGGTCGCGCATGTGCGGGTTACGGTTGAGAAGCTCGACGTCTTCCCCGACGCCGAGGGGGTCGGCGCGATCCTCGAGCGCCGGCGGCCCGGATGAAGGCTTGATGCCGCGGCCCACCCTGCTCGGCATCGTCAACATCACCGAGGAACTCGTTCTCGGACGGCGGCCGTCACCTCGACCCAGGCGCCGCGATCACCGAAGCGCTTCGGCTCGCCGCCGAGGGCGCCGATGTCGTCGATCTCGGCGCCGCGGCCAGCAACATCGCCGCCAAGCCGGTGCCGCCCGCGGAGGAAATCCGCCGGCTCGACCCGGTGATCGCGGCGCTCAAGGCCGCGGGCGTTCCGGTCTCGGTCGACAGCTTCGCGCCAGAGACGCAGCGTTTTGCGATCCAGCGGGGGGCCGAGTTTCTCAATGACATCGAAGGGTTCGACCACCCGGAGCTGTATCCGGATCTGGCCGGGGCCGGTTGCCGGCTCATCGTGATGCACGCGGTGCAAGGCCGGGGGCGCGCGCAGCGCGTCGCCGTTTCGCCCGACGAAATTTGCCAGCGCATTGTTGGCTTTTTTTCCACGCGGATCACGGCCTTGGAAGCGGCGGGGATCGCCCGGGAGCGGCTCATCCTCGACCCCGGCATGGGTTTTTTCCTCAGCAGCGACGCCAGGGCCTCGCTTCGCGTGCTCGCGGAGCTTGATCGACTGAAGCGGGAATTCGGCCTGCCGGTGCTGATCTCGGTATCGCGGAAATCGTTTCTCGCCGCTGTCACCGGCCGGGAGGCGCCAGCGGCGCGCGGACCCGCGAGCCTAGCGGCAGAACTCTACGCCGCCGCCAGTGGCGCGGACTATATCCGCACCCACGATCCGGGCGCGCTCAGAGACGGGCTAGCAGTGATCGCGGCGCTCGCCGCCGAGAGGGCCGACCGGGCTGACTACCTGTAGCTGTCGCAGGCCGGTGCGTTGGGGCCGTTGATCAGCTCGCAGCGCTCATAGAGGCTGCGCATGAACGAGGCCGGATCGCCGCTCCAATTCTGGAACGCCGCCCGGTCCTGCGGATCGAGCCGGCGAGCGATCTCGTAGCGATGGTAGGCATCGCGAGCGAACGGATAAGCCAGCACGACGATCAGCGCCAGGGCGGCACAGGTACCCAGGATTCTGACCATTGCCAAACAGCGTCCTTATCGCAACGGGCATTTTGATGGCGCAACACCGCGCCGAGCCCAATGTTCCCAGAACCAAAAAATAATCTTTGAGACCTAACTTGCAAGAGCCTTGGAGGAATCAGCGGGTGGGCGAGGCGGAATGCCGCGCAACCTTAGGTCGGGCGGCGACCGGGCTAAGGACGCCCGGAACCCTAGTTGGCGATATCCAGCCAGCCGTGCTCGGTGACGCTGGCGCTATCACCGGGGCGGAGCAGGACCGTCGTCGTCGCCGACTCGACAATCGCCGGTCCGGCGATGCGTTGCCCGGCCGCGAGCGCCTCGAAATCATAGACCGCCGCGTCAATCCAGCCGCCGTCCAGGTAAATCTGCCGCGTCGTCAGCGGCGGCGCGGGTGAGGTCGCGGCAAGGCGCGGCTCCTGGGGCAATTCCTCCAGCACGCCCGACACCGTGACGCGAGCGTTGACCAGCACGCTCTCCTGCTCGGGCATCGCATAGGTGTAAAGCGCCTCGTGTCGGCGATGAAAGCGCTCGACGATCTGCGGCAGCGGGTCGGCGACCGACCAATCGACGCCATCCAGCGGCACGGCGACCTCGAAAACCTGCTCGCCATAGCGCATATCGACCGACCGGCTGGCGCGCGCCGGGCCGGCGAAGGAAGCGCGCAGCCGCGCCATCCCCTCGGCCTCCATCGCGTCGAAGAGCCGTTTCACCGCGGCGCCGTCGAGCGCGCTGGTGTCGCCGACATGGCTCTTCGACACCTCGAAGCGCAAATCGGTCGCCAGCATCCCCCAGGCCGACAGCACCGCGGCAACGCGCGGCACGATCACCCGCGACGAGGCCGAGTTGGCGGGCGATGTCGGTCGCGTGCAGCCCGGCCGCGCCGCCGAACGAGAACAGCGCGAAGCGGCGCGGATCGACACCGCGCCGCACCGAAACCAGCCGCACCCCCTCGGCCATGTTGGTATTGACGATGCGGTGGATGCCATGCGCCGCCGCCAAGCGCTCGATGCCGAGCCGCGGCGGCGATGCGGTCGACCGCCGCCTCGGCGGCCGCCTTGTCGAGGCGGCGCGCGCCGCCGAGAAACCGCTCGGGATCGAGATAGCCGAGCACGAGGTTGGCGTCGGTGACGGTGGCCGCCGCGCCGCCCTGGCCATAGCAGGCCGGCCCCGGAACCGCGCCGGCGCTTTCCGGCCCGACATGGAGGATGCCGCCGGCATCGACCCGGGCGATCGAGCCGCCGCCGGCGCCGATGCTGGCGATATCGAGGCTGTTGAGGGCGATCTTGTGGCCGCCGATCTTGCGGTCGGCGACCAGCGCCGCCTCGCCATCGACCACCAGGCAGATATCGGTGCTGGTGCCGCCCATGTCGAACGGGATCAGGTTCTTCTGACCGGAGAGCCGCGCCGCGTGGACGCTGCCGGCGACGCCGCCGGCCGGTCCCGACAGCACCCCGCCGGCGGCGAGCCGGCCGGCCTCGGCGATCGGCGCAACCCCGCCATGCGACTGGATGACCAGGGTCGGCCCGCGATACCCGGCCTCGCCGAGCCGCGCCTCCAGCCGCGCCAGATAGCGCGACAGCACCGGCCCGACATAGGCGTTGACGATCGTCGTCGAGACCCGCTCGAACTCCTTGATCTGCGGCAGCACCGACGACGACAGCGAGACATAGGCGTCGGGCAGCGCGCGGGCCAGCGCCGCGGCGGTGGCGCGCTCATGCGCCGCGTCGCGCCAGGCGTGGAAATAGCACACCGCGACCGACTCGACCCGGGCCTGCTTCAAGACATCCGATCGCCTCGGCAAGAGAAGCGGGATCGAGCGGCAGCTCGACCCGGCCGTCGGCGCGCAGCCGCTCGCGCACGCCCAGTCGCAAATGCCGCGGCACCAGCTGCTCGGGCGGCGGCAGGCGCAGATTGTAGCGGTCGTCCTTCAGCCCCTCGCGCATCTCGACGACGTCGCGGTGGCCCTCGGTGGTGAGCAGGCCGGTGCGCGCGCCCTTCAGTTCGAGCAGCGCGTTGGTCGCAACCGTGGTGCCGTGGACGATGCGCTCGGTCTGCGGCGAGAAGCGCCGCGCGCTCGCGTCCGAGCTTCGCCGCCAGCGCGGCGAGACCGTCGAGCACGCCGAGCGACGGGTCCTGCGGGGTCGACGGCACCTTGGCGAGCGTCGCCTCGCCGCCCGGGTCGACCGCGACGAGGTCAGTGAAGGTGCCGCCGACATCGATGCCGATGCGGTACACGACCCCCACCCTAACCCTCCCCCGCTTGCGGGGGAGGGAATGAATTGGGGATTTCGGGCCTCGTAGACGCAGCCAGAGATCGCGATTTTCGAGTGTTCTCGCTTGCCTTGCCTACTCCCTCCCCCGCAAGCGGGGGAGGGTTGGGGTGGGGGTGCGTACCCAACTCTTTGGCAATGAGCTGCAGCACGCCGGCGCGGTTTTGGAGAATGTCGTTGTTCCAGAACCGCAACACCCGCCAGCCTTTGCCCGTCAGGAATTCATCGCGCCGTCGGTCGGCATTCGCGAAGTTGTGCTGACCACCATCGGCTTCGACGATCAGTCGTGCTTCGAGACAGGCAAAATCGGCGATGTAAGGTGGGATAGGGAATTGTCGGCGAAAGCGATAACCAAGCTGCCGCTGGCGCAGCTCCCGCCATAACGCGCGCTCGGCGTCGGTCGACCCGGCCCGCAGCCTTCTTGCTCTTGCTTTGATCGGTCGGCCGCCCCGCATGTCGGTGCGGCGTGGCTGGATCACCCCCACCTAACCCTCCCCCGCTTGCGAGGGAGGGGACGCCGATGTGAAGCCGCTCTCGACATCGCGATAGCGTGATCCCTCGGGGCGCCGCGCTGGGTCGCCCCAGCCGCCGCCGCCGCCGGATTCGAGCACCAGCCGGTCGCCGGGGTTGATGACGAGGCCGGTTTCCTTGGTCTTGATCGGGCGCGGCTCGCGGTTGCCGGAATAGAGCATGTAGCGGTGCGGCACGCCGTCTCTGCCGCCGAGGATGCCGCAGGCGCCGTGACGCACGCCGTCGCCGGCCGTGTTGGCGAGCGCCGGCTCCGCGGTCTCGACGACCATCTCGACGATGCCGCCAGGGCCGCCGCGATACTGCCCGTCGCCGCCGGAATCGGGGCGGAATTCGTGGCGCTTGAAGAACAGCGGAAAGCGCACCTCGGTGACTTCGAGGCTGCCGAACTTGATGCCGCCCGCGGCCTGCCACTCGCCGCCGCCGGGCCAGCCGTCGCCCGCCGCGGAGGCGCCGCCGCCCGGCCGCGCCTGAAAGAAATGCCAGATGAACGGGCGGTTGTTGCGCGGGTCCTTGCCCTGGATCGCGATGCGGAAACGGCGGCCCCAGCCGGCCATCGCGCGCTCGGGGCAGGCCGGCGCCAGGGCCTTGACGATCGCCTCGATGATTTCCTGGCGCGCAATGGTTGGTGGCACAGCGTCACCGGCGCGCCGGGCCTGGCCCAGACGACCGTGCCCTCCCGCGCGACGATCTTGACCGGGCGGAAAGTGCCGTCGTTCTTCGGCGTGTGCGGGTCGATCAGATAGGACGAGCGCGACGACCACCGCCGAATACATGTTCGGGTAGGACGAGTTGACAAAGCTCGCGACCTGGTCATGCGAGTCCGACAGGTCGACCGTCAGATCGCTGCCCGCTTTGGTGACGGTGGCGCGGATGTGGATGTCGCTGTTGCCGCGGCCGTCGTCGTCGAGCAGCGCCTCGCCGAAATAAACCCCGTCCTTCCACTCGGCGATGACCGCGCGGGTCTGCCGCTCGGCGCCGTCGAGCACCGCCTCGATCGCCGCGTCGGTGACCTCCCAGCCGAATTCCTCGGCCAACGCCAGAACGCGCCGCTCGCCGACATGGGCCGAGCCGATCATCGCCGCGAGATCGCCGCGGAAATCGCGCGGATGGCGCACATTGGTCGCGATCATCTGCATGACGTCGCGGCGCATCTCGCCGCGGTCGTAGAGCTTCAAGCGGCGTGATGCGGATGACCCTCCTGCCAGATATCGGTGGCGCTGGCGTTGTAGGCGCCGTGCGTCGCGCCGCCGATATCGCTCTGATGCGCGCGGTTGATCGACCAGAAGCGCGGGCGTCGCCATCGCCTGGGCGAAGACCGGCACGAAGGCGGTCAGATCGGGCAGGTGGTTGCCGCCGTGATAGGGGTCGTTGAGCAGGAACACATCGCCCGGGTGGATGTCGCCGCCGAAGAATTCGGTGACGGCGCGCGCGGCGAAGGGCAGCGCGCCGACATGGATCGGCACGTGCTCGGCCTGGGCGATCAGCCGGCCGTCGAGGTCGCAGATCGCGGTCGAAAAATCGCGGCTCGAATTGAGGATCTGCGAATAGGCGGTGCGCAGCATCGCCTCGCCCATCTCCTCGACGATGGCCAGCAGGCGATGCTGGATCACCGAGACGACGATCGGGTCGACACGGTTGGCCACTGTTCGCTCCGGGGTTGGCGATGCCGAGACGGCAGTGTGGCGCAGCGGGAGTGTGAAGTGAAGGCGCTCAGGCGCGGCCGCTATTGCTCGACTGCGTTCGGGAAATGTAGGTGAAAGGTGAACTGCGCCTGCGGCCCCGGCACCCATGCCGGCAACGGCGGAAACCGGCCCACCGCCCAGACCATCTGCACGACCTTTTCGTCGATGTCCTCATAGTTGGAGCCGCGCAGCACCCTGACGCTGTTGATCGATCCGTCAGAGCGCAGAACGATCGCCACGGCGGTGTCGCCATGGCGCGCGCCCACGAAAGAGCGCGGCAGCAGATCCATGTGCTTCAGCGTCAGCGTCAGGGCATAGGCGCAATATTCGTCACGGCTGGCGTCGGGGCCGGGAACCTTCCCCGAACGCGTGGCCGCCGTGTGCTGGTTGGGGTAGATCGGAAGCGGCAGCGTCAAACCGTCCGGCTTGGGCAAGCGCATCGCCGCCTCCTTCTTCGGTGGGGCGGGCTTGGGCGGCGCCAGCGGAGGCGGCGGTAGAGCCGCGGCGACCTGGGTCGGCGCCGGCGGCGGCTCAGGTGCCGCATCGGCGGGCTTGGTCTCGGGAGCGGGCGCGGGCGGTTGTGGCGGGGCACCCTGGGTCGGCGGTTCGGTCTCGGTGCCCTTTTCGGGCTTGGGCGGCCCCACCTCCCCCATGTCTTCCGACGCGCGAAGGCCCGGCGGCGGCTTGGGTTCGGCCTTGGGCTTGGGCGGCGCCGGCGTCGGCGCGGGCGGTGGAGGTGGCGGTTGCTCCACCACCAGCTGGATCGGGATCGGCGGCGGGATTTCGAGCGGAGGCCGCAGCCAGGTCACCAGTGCCAGCAGCGGCAAGAGATGGAGCAGCAGCGAGCCGACCGGCCCTCCCAGCACCCGGCGCCGGGGCGGTTCAGGGTCGGGAATGAAGTCCGCGCGTTCCGGGTCCAGATGCGCGACCTCGGCGCCATCGATGCGGCGCGCGGTCGACGCCGCCGGCGGCTCGTGCCGCCCGTCATCGGGGAGCTCTCGCGCCTCGAAGCCGAGATTGATCGTTTCGAGAACGTCGGTCAGCCGCGCGGTGATGCGGTCGCCGATCGTGGGCTCGGTGCGGGCAAGCAAGGTCGGCGCCGACATCACGGTCAGTTTTCCCGCTCGATCGCGTCGGGGAAGCGCATCCGCAGCTGCAGTTCGAGCGTGTTGCCCTGGAACCATTGCGGCACGGGCGGGAATTTTTGGACCGCGGCGACCATCGCCGCAATTCGCTTATCGATGTCTGGATAGGCGGAGGGGCGGGCGATGCTGATGTGCGAGATCGTCCCATCCAATTGCACGGCAACGGAGACGATCGTCTCGCCGCGCCGGGTGCCGATCACCGACATCGGCAGCAGATCGAGATGCTGCCTTGTCAACGTCACCAGATAGGCGAGGTATTCGTCGCGGGCGGCCGTGGGCCCCGAATACTTCGCGGCATGCGGCGCCTCGTGCGGCGGGTCAGGCGCTTTCGGCGCTGTAACGCCGCTTGGCTTCGGTAACTGCACCGGCGCGTGTTCCTTCGGCGGCGCCGGCTTGGGCGGCGGCGGGAGCGGGGTCGGCACGGCAAGCGCGGTTTGGACTTCGCGCGGATCCGGCTGTTTTTCGCCCGGGGCCGGAGGCGTCGCGCCCGGCGCCGTACCGGTTGTCTTCGGGTTGACGTCGCCCATGTCCTCCGAGGCGAGTTTTCCCGGATCGGGAGGCTTTGGCGGCTGGGGCGCTTCGGGTGCGGTCGTGGGCGCGGGCGGCGGAGGCGGCGGCTCCTGGATCACCAGCTGTATCGGGACCAGTGACGGCCCCTCATTCGCCGTGGTCGGCCAGGTGACAAGCAGCAGGAACGGCAGCAGATGGAGCAGGAGCGCGCCGACCGGGGAGAGCGGCCGCAATCCCTTGCGAACCGGCGCCGGTATTTCCCAGGTCAGCCCGACACGCTTGGGGTCGAGCCGAGTCGGCTCGTCGAACTCGACAAAAACCGGCGCCCCCGAAAACGCCGAGAACGCCGGCTCGGGGAGGTCGGCGACGAGCTTCGGGTTACGGTCGATGACGATCCTGACCGAATCAAAGCGGTCGTCCTCGACCGGCCGAATATCGCCGATCGAAATACCGAGCAAATCAAATGCCTCGGTGACCGCCACGCCCTGTTGTCTCCCTCTTCCCCTGGCCGCGCTCAGTGCGCGGCCTCGCCGACCCCGGCGAGCTTCAACCATTCTGCCTCATCAAGCGTCGTCACGCCGAGCGCGGCGGCCTTGGCCGCCTTCGACCCGGCATCGGCGCCGATAACGACGAAATTCGTCTTGGCCGAGACCGAGCTCGCGACGTTCGCGCCGAGCGCCTCGGCGCGAGCCTTCGCCTCCGACCGGCTCATCGATTCGAGCCCGCCGGTGAAGACGATCGTCTTGCCGGCGAGCGGCGAGGCCGCAGCGCGCGCCGGCGCCTCGTAGTCGAGCACCGTGACCTGGCCCTGCAATCCATCACGACCCGCCAGATCGTCGAGCAGGTCGCGGTTATGCGGCTCGGCGAAGAAGCCGGCAATATCGGCCGCCATGTCGGCGCCGATGCCGTGCACGTCGAGCAGGCTCGCATGCGCAGCCTCCTGGTCGGGCTGCTGCATCTCGCGCCGCAGATTGTCGAGCGAACGATAGTGCCGGGCCAGGAGCCGCGCGGTCGCCTGGCCGACCTGGGGGATGCCGAGCGCGTTGATAAAGCGGTCGAGCGATATCCGGCGCCGCTCGTCGATCGCCGCGATCAGCTTGTTGGCGCTGACTTCACCCCAGCCCTCGCGCCCGGCGATCTGCTCGGCGCGAAGGCGGAAGATGTCTCCGGGACCGCGGATCAGCCCGTCTTCCCAAAACTCGGCGATGTGCTTCGCGCCCATCCCCTCGATATCGAAGCAATCGCGCGACACGAAATGCCGGAGGCGCTCGACCGCCTGCGCCGCGCAGATCAGACCGCCGGTGCAGCGCCGCGCGACGATGCCGGGCTCGCGCACTGCCAAGCTATGACATACGGGGCACTCTTTCGGGAATTTGTATGGCGCTGAATGGAGCGGCCGCTTATCCAACACGACCGAGACGACCTGCGGAATAACGTCGCCGGCACGCTGAATGATGACGGTATCGCCTTCACGAATGTCCTTTCGCGCGATCTCATCCTCGTTATGGAGGGTCGCTCGTTGCACCACGACGCCGCCCACCGTAATCGGCGCGAGAAAAGCCACCGGCGTTAGCGTCCCCATGCGCCCGACCTGGATGTCGATCTTCTCGATCACCGTTTGCGCCTGCTGCGCGGGGAATTTGTGCGCGAGGGCCCAGCGCGGCGCGCGGCTGACCATGCCGAGCCGCTGCTGCAGGCCGAGGTCGTTGACCTTGTAGACGACCCCATCGATGTCGTAGGGCAGCTCGGCGCGGTCGCCGGCGATCTCGCGGTAGGCCGCCAGCACCTCTTCGACCCCATGGCACAAGCGCGAACGCGGGTTGACGGTAAAGCCCCAGTCGCGGAAGTGCCCAAGCGCCTCGGCATGGCTGTGCGCGAATGGCGCGCTCACCTCGCCCCAGGCATAGGCGAAGAACTTGAGCGGCCGGCGCGCGGTGACCGCCGGGTCGAGCTGGCGCAGCGAGCCGGCCGCGACGTTGCGCGGATTGGCGAAGACCGGCTCACCGGCGGCCTCGCGCTCGGCATTGACCGCGAAGAACCCGTCGCGCTCCATGTAAACCTCGCCGCGCACCTCGAGAATATCGGGCCACCCCTTGCCGGCGAGCCGTTTCGGCACGCTCTCCAATGTACGGATGTTGGCGGTCACATCCTCCCCGGTGACACCGTCGCCACGGGTCGCGCCGAGCACCAGCCGGCCGTGTTCGTAGCGCAAGGCTGCCGACAATCCGTCGATCTTAGGCTCGGCCATGACCTCGATCGCATCCTCGGCGACCCGCGCGACATCCTCCGGACGGCGGAAGAAATTGCGGATGCCGGCGAAGAAATCGCGCACGTCCTGCTCGTCGAAGGCATTTTCCAGCGACAGCATCGGCACCGCGTGCGTCACCTTGGCGAAGCCCGTCGACGGCGCGGCGCCGACTCGGCGGGACGGACTGTCGGGCCGGATCAGCCCCGGAAAACGCGCCTCGATCGCGGCGTTGCGCCGGCGCAGCTCGTCGTACTCGGCGTCGCTGATCTCCGGCGCGTCGCTGGTGTAGTAGAGCCGGTCGTGATGCAGGATCTCGGCGGCGAGCTTTTCGAGCTCGGCCTGCGCCTCGGCTTTGGTGAGCTTATCGACTGGGGTCATGCCGCTTTCGCCCCGGCGATAAGGCTCGCTGCCGCGGCGCGCGCCTCGGCGGTGACGGTCGAGCCGGAGAGCATGCGCGCGATCTCCTCCTGCCGCGTATCGGGGTCAAGCTCCTCGACCCGGGTGATGGCGCTTTTCTGCGCTTCGAGCTTGGCCACCCGCCAGTGGTGCGCGCCGCGCGCCGCGACCTGCGGCGAATGGGTGACGACCAAGACCTGCAGACTGGCGCCCAAGCGCTGCAACCGTTCGCCGACCGCCGCGGCGACGGCGCCGCCGATGCCGCTATCGACCTCGTCGAAAATCAGGGTCGGCACCGACGACACACCGGCCAGCACCAGCTTCAAGGCGAGCATGAAGCGCGATAGCTCACCGCCCGAGGCGATCCGCGCCAAGGGGCCGAACGGCGCGCCGGGGTTGGTCGCGACCTCGAAATGGACGCGCTCGCACCCTTGTTCGCCCCATTCGGCCTCGGCGAGCGGGGTCAGCACGGTGCGGAAGCGCGCCTTGTCGAGGCGCAGCGGCTTGAGCTCGACGGCAACGGCGGCGTCGAGCTTTTTGGCCGCGCGCTCACGCGCCTTGGTAACGCCGGCGGCGGCGGCGATGAAGGCCTCGCGCCGCGCAGCGGCTTCGCGCTCCCAGCGCCCGGCATCCTCGGCGCCGGCGTCGATCGCCGCGAGCTGCTCGGCGATCCTGTCGCGCAGCAGCGGCAAATCGGCGACGGTGACGTTGTGCTTGCGAGCGAGGGCACGCAGCGCGAAGAGCCGCTCCTCGACCCGCTCGAGCTCGCCCGGGTCGAGCTCCAAGGCGCGTGCCGCTCCGGTGAGCGCCGCCAGCGCTTCCTCGGTCTCGGCGGCGGCGCGTTCGGCGGCGGCGACGGCGCTATCGAGCATGCCCTGGGCCCGGTCGGCGGCGCGAGTCAATCGGCGCAGCGCCCGGGCCAACGCCGCCAGCGCGCCACCCTCGCCGTCGATCTCGCCAATCGCCTCGCCAATGGTCTCGCCGAGCCGCTCGGCGTTTTGCAACAGCAGTCGCCGGGCGACGAGACGATCCTCCTCGTCCGCTTCGGGCGACAGCGCATCCAATTCGGCGTGTTCGTGGCGCAGCAAATCTTCTTCGGCGCGCCCTGCTGCGAGGAGCCGCGCCGCTTGGGCCGCCTGTTCGCGCGCCTCCCGCCAAGCCCGCCACACTCCCGCCAGGCCATCCGTGTCGCCGCCCGACAGCGCGTCGAGCAGCTGCCGGTGGGTGGCGGGATCGAACAGGCCGTGCTGCTCGCCCTGACCCTGGATCTCGACGAGGCTGTCGCCGAGCTCGCGCAGCAGCGAAATGCTCGCCGGCTCGTCATTGATGAAAGCGCGGCTGCGGCCGTCGGCGCCCAAGATACGGCGCAAGATCACGGCGCCGCCAAGATCGGAGGCGATACCCGCGGCGGCGAGAATGGCGGCAGCCGGGTGAGCCGGCTCGACGACGAACTCGGCGCTGACCACCGCCTGCTCGGCGCCGGGCCGCACCAGCGCCGCGTCGGCGCGACGCCCCAGCGCCAGGCCCAGCGCATCGAGCAGAATCGACTTGCCCGCCCCGGTTTCACCGGTCAGCACGCAAAGCCCCGGCCGAAAGGCCAGGGAAAGACGGTCGATCAGCACGACGTCCCGGATGGTCAGCGCCAGCAGCATTGACGCCAGTTTACCAGATAACCTTGTTGTCATTGCGCGGCGCGTAGCGCCGAAACAATCTCGAACGAGGTCGCGTTCAAACCACCGGGATTGCGTCGCCGCGCTCGCAATGACGGGTTGCTAAGCCCGGATCTCCTGACGCTGGAAAAAGATATAGGCGATGGCGAAAATCATGATCACGCCGGCGAACAGCCCGGTGAGCTGGGGCCAAATCAACACAAAGCTCTGCGCTCGCCGGCAATGGCGCCCCGAGCAAGGCGCCCTGAAGCTGGCTGATCAGCACCGGGCCCAGCGCGCGGGTCGCCGGCTGCAGCAAGGCGAGCGCGATCTCGGCGTAAAGCGTGTTGGGCGACAGCCGATCGATGATCTGCTCGGTGTGGAGATAAGCGAGGCGAGGTCCCAGAACTCCCTCGGGCGGGCCCGAGATCAGCGATGCCAAGATGTCGGTGATGAAGGACGACCAGAACAGCGCAAACACGAGCCAGATGCCGAGCGCGATCAGCGCCGCCGTCGCCGGGGAGCGGAAGATCACCGAGAACAGGAGGGCCAGCGCCAGCCAAACCCCGCCATAGGCGATGGTCGCGACGAGGAAGCCGACCATCCGCACCATCTCCTCGGTGCTCGGCGGCAGTCCAAGCAGCAGCAATCCAAGGCCGAGCATCAACAGCCACAGCGAGATCAGCCCGATCGTCAGCGCCAGCAGCCCGGCGAGGAATTTGCCGAGCAGCAGCGCGTCGCGATAGATCGGCTGCGCCAGGATGCGGCTCATGGTGCGGCGGTTGAACTCGCCGTTGATCATGTCGAAGGCGAGGCCGATGGCGACCAGCGGGATCAGGAAGCCGAGCAGCGCGATGAACGACGGCAGCGTGGTCTCGCTGTTCTGGCTGAGCGGCGGCGACATGGTCATCAGGCGCAGAAACAGGAACGGGCTTTCGCCGATCGTGTCGCGGATCGTGCGGATCGCGAAAAAAGCCGTGCCGAGCGCGGTGAGGAACACCAGCACCTCGATCACGATCATGCGAACGCTCGCCCAGGTGATCGGCCGTCTCCTTGGCGATGACGGCGCCAAGGCCGGTCCACGGCGAGCCGTGCCGGCGGCTACTGAGCGGCATCGCGCACCTCCTCGAAGAAGCGATAATAGACCTCGTTGAGGCTGGGCGGGCCGCCACGCTGATCCCCAGCAGCTCGCCGGACCGGGCCAATTCGCGCGAAATATCGGCGCGCATGTCGCGCTGGCAATCGAGGCGATAGCTGTCCGGCCCGATCGGCCGAACCCGCACGACTCCCGGCAGCGCCGCGAGCTTGTCCCTGACGCTGGCGCCGCGCGCCTCGACATCGAAGACGTGGCCGCCGCCGAGAACCTGGCCGGCCAATTCGGTGACCGTCCCCGACAAGCACGATGCGGCCGCGATTGAACAGCGCCACCCGGTCGCACACGCTCTGCACCTGGTCGAGATGGTGCGAGGACAGCAGCACCGCGGTGCCGTCGGCCTTCAGCCCGCGGATCATGTCGAGGAATTCCTGGGTCGAATGCGGGTCGAGCGCGGTGGTCGGCTCGTCGAGGATCGGCAACGCTCGGCCGCTTCATCAGGATCTCGGCGAGGCCGAGCCGCTGGCGCATGCCCTGCGAAAAGGTCCTGACGCGGGCATTGGCCGGCATGGCCGAGCCCGACCCGCTCAATGGCGGCGCCGAAGCGCTCGTCGATCTCGCGCCGCGACAGGCCGGCGAGCCGCGCGGTATAGGCGAGGTTGTCGCGCGCCGACATGCGCTCGTAAAAGCCGATCTGGTCCGGCAGATAGCCGACACGGCGCTTCACCTCGAGCGGGTCGCGCAGCGGATCGAACCCGGCGACCATTGCGCGTCCGCTGGTCGGTTCGGTAAGCCCCAGCAGCATCAGGATCGTCGTCGTCTTGCCCGAGCCGTTGGGGCCGAGGATGCCGACGATCTCGCCGGCACCAACCTCGAAATCGATGCGGTCGACCGCGAGGTTGGCGCCGTAGCGCTTGGTCAGCGCCTCGGCGCGGATGACGGTATCGCCTGGCATCGCGCCCTCGCTGCTAGCGGCGGCCGAAGCGGGCGACGATGAAGACCACGACGAGCAGCGCCACGGCGATGATCGCGATGCCGATCGCACCCCAAAGGGTCGAGGTCAGCACGGTGATGCGGAAGTTGGCCGACTTCGAGATGCCGCCAGGGGCGCTGACGCGGAACGTCGCCTGATAGTCGCCGGCTATGGCGCGCGGCGAGGGCGTGAGGGTGACCTTGACTTCCTGCTCGGCGCCGGCGGCAAGCTGCTGCACGGTTCTTGGATCGAAAACCGCCTTCCACGGTCGGGGGTTGTCGCCGACAGCTCGACGTCGTGCGCCGCCTCGCTGCCGTCATTGCGCAGGACGATGGTGAGCTCGCTTTCCTGTCCGGCATAGGCGTTGCCCGAGAGCCGGCCGTTGACCCCCGACAAGGTCAGTTTCGGCTGGCCGATGATGGTAAGGCTGAGCGGCAGATCGGCGCTGGCCTGCTCGGTCTTGGCGTGAACCGTCAGCTTGTAAGGGCCGGCCGTGGTTTCGCGCGGGATCGTCAACGCGACGTCGATGTCCTTCGATTTGCCGGCCTCGATCGGGATGCTGGTCATCTGCTGCGAGCCGAATGCCTCGGTGAACGTTACCTGGAAGTTCTTGGGGGCATCGGCCGAGAGGTTGAGCGTCGCGTCGCGGCCGCTGTCGTTGGTCACGCTGACTTTGTATTTGAACGAGGTCGTCACCGTGCCGCGCAGATCGGGAAAGCTGGTGGTGAGCTTCAGCTTGGCCGGCACTTCTTGGCCGACGGTCACGGTGACCGCCAGCTTCTGATCGAAGTTGTTCGGGCCCTTGGCGTCAACGGTGAAATGGTAGTCGCCGGGGCCCGCGCCGGTGGGCGGTTCGAGCCGCAACTGCAGGCGCTCGTCCGAATCCGGGGCGACCTCGACCGCCGCAACCGGCTGGCCGCCGCCAAGGATCGTCGCCTTCCAGCCCGGCGCGACGTCCGGCACCGAAACCGAAAGCTCCTGCGGCGGCATTTTGTAGTTGTGCAGCGAAAGATCGATCGTCGCGGTCTCGCCCGCCTTGACGGTCAGCGCGGGATAGCGCGTCGTCAGATAGAGGCCGGTGACCGCCGGCTGATCCGCTGCAAAGGCCGCGGCGGCAAGAAATCCCGCGGTCGCGAAGACGAGCGCTATGGCAACGAGCCGCCTCAACATCCCAAACATCCTCCCCTGTTGCGTCCCCGTTCCTCGTTGCAGCACGTCTCGGCGAGAACACGCCGCCGAGACGCCAAGCCGACAACGTCAAGCCGTCGAGGGGGCACGCGCGCTGACATAGATCACCGTGGCGTCGTGCAACACTTAAGTTTTTGTAATGTCGCGCCGGTTCAGAAGACGCTCCCGACGAGGCTGCTGAACCAGCTCTGTTGGGGCTGCCCCGGAGCCAGGTTGCCGCCGACCAGCGAATAGGCATCCATGTACCAATGGCTGCCGGGATAGTTGTAGCCGAGCACCGCCGCGTTCTGCTTGGCTTCTTTGGTAAGGCCCAGCGCGAGGTCGCATTCGACAAGACGCTCCAGCGCTTCGGGCACGTGCGTCGTCGTCTGATAATTGTCGATCACCCGCTTGAACCGGTTCATCGCCGCCAGGTATTCGCCTCGCTTCAGGTAATATCGGCCGATCTCCATCTCCTTGCCGGCAAGGTGGTCGTGCGTGAAGTCGAGCTTGAGCTTGGCGTCGCGGGCGTATTTGCTGTCCGGAAACCGGCGCACCACGTCGTCCAGCGCCCTCACCGCGAGCTCGGTGGTCTTCTGATCCCGGCCGACGTCGGTGATCTGGATGTAATAGCAAATCGCCTTGACATAAAAGGCGTAGGCGATGTCGGGACTGCCTGGGTGCAGCTGAATGAAGCGGTCGGCGGCGATGATCGCATCGTCGTACTTGCCGTTCTGGTAGTCGGCGTAGATCTCCATGACCTGGCTTTTGGTCGCCCACACCGAGTAGGGGTGCTCGCTCTCCACCAGCGTGAAGGTGTTGGCCGCCTTGGCGTAGTCGTCGTCGGTGAGCTGGTCCATCGCGTTGTTGTAAAGCTCGTCGACCGGCTTTTCGATATAGGTTTGGTTCTTGGTCGCGCCGCCGCAAGCGGCAAGCGCCAGCAGCAGCAACCCGGCGCCGAGCCGGGACGGCGAAGTCGTAAGCGGTGCCATGGTCTCGATTATACGCGCTCGGTTCCGGCCCGGTTTATAGCACCGATCGTCGCGCCGCGCAGCCGCTGTCGGAATTCCTCAGGCGACCGCGCGCTCCGCGACGGGTGGCCAGGCCATCGCCGGCACCGCGTCCACCCGCGTGATCGTCGTCGCGCACCACGCGTCGGGATCGGCGAATAGCGTCGCGAGCAGCCGTCGGGTAAGAGCGTGACCCGAGCGCGAGCCCTGGAAAAAGCCGATGATATGACCGCCGGCCAGGTACAGGTCGCCATAAGCGTCGAGCAGCTTGTGCCGAACGAACTCGTCGGCGAAGCGCAATCCGCCTTCGTTGAGAATCCGATCGCCGCTGATCACCACGGCGTTATCAAGCGATCCGCCGCGCGCGAGGCCGGCTGCCTGCAGCCGCGCGACATCCTCGAACACCCCGAAGGTCCGGGCGCGGCTCAGCTCGCTCTTGAAGGTTTCCGGCTCGAACGACATCGTCATGTTCTGACGATGGATCACCGGATTGTCGAAATCGATCTCGAAACTCATCGAAAATCCATGGTCGGGCAACAAGGCCGCACTGGCGCCATTGTCGCGGACGCGCACCGGCTTCAGCACCTTGATCGCCCGGCGCGGCCGTTCCTGAACGACCGTCCCCGCGCGCTCGATCATCGCGACAAAGGGCGCGGCGCTGCCATCCATCGCCGGCACTTCCGGCCCATCCACTTCGACGATCGCATTGTCGATGCCGCAACCCCTCAACGCCGCCATCAAATGCTCGACCGTCCTGACCTCGATACCCTCACCGTTCGTCAGCACCGAGCACAGGGCCGCTTCGATGGTGTTGCCGCAGACCGCGGGGATCGACACCCCGACGTCGGTGCGGCGGAAGACGATCCCGGTATCGGGCGCCGCCGGCAGCAGCGCCATCGCAATCCGGTCTCCACCGTGCAAGCCAATGCCGCGACACGCGACCTCGCGCGCCAGCGTCCGCTGTCTGATGTAACCCTTATCCCCCACCACAGCCTCGTTTTTAATGCTACGTCCCCGGTGCACAAAGCTTGCCGGGGCGACCCTCTCCCCACAAATCACTCTTTATTACAGTTTGTTTCACCTTTGCTGTCGCATTATGTAAATAAAATCAATAGCTTATGCGGAAGCCAACGATCCGCAGAAAGCCGAGACCAAATGGGTCATCCAAGCCTATTCGCCGATTAAGGAAAATGAGTTGCGGAAGCGGATTGCCTCCGGGCTGGTCTCATGGCCTTTGGGGCCGGCCGAAACGACAATGTAAACCTTGCCCTGGGCAATCACGATATCGATCAGATGATGCATGTTGTTCTTCTCGTCGTCGCTGATCGCCTCGATCCCCGGCTCGCCGGCGATGATCCGCGGATATTTAGTGCGCAAGGTTGAATTGCTACCGTTGGCGTAACCCTCAACCAGCTTGCCGTAAATCTCCTCGCTGGCCGACGGCGCCGTGTAACCCGCGCCAAACTCGAGCACCGCGACCTCGTACGCATTTTCGCTGCCGATGGCGACTTGAAACTCGTACTGCACCATCTTGTCTTTACCCGGCGTGCCGCTGGTGGTCAGCTTCGGAGCAATGGGGAAATCGGCCTTGAAACCATGCTCCGGAGAGCTGAACGGGCTCCATTGCAATTCGACGGCCAACGCCGGCGCGGCAAACCACACCAGCACGGCCACCGCCCAGCCGGAGAGCCTGGGCGCCCGGCTCTTCACGCCTTTACCCGGGTACTCGATCGCCAGCCGCGTCAGTTTGCTTGGCGGCGCAGAAAAGCCGGGATGTCGAGCAGGTCGTCTTCCTTGCTGTTGCCGGTGCGCTCCTCGGGGTCGAGCGGCGCCAGCCGAGGCTGCTGCGCCGCCGGGCGCGCTGGCTGGGCGGGCGGGGCGCCGGGCGCGGCGCGGCGACGGGAGCCGGCGCCGCGGCTGGCGGCGTCGCGCGCCGGCCGACGCCGGTAACCCGCTCGATGAGGCTCGGGCCCCGACCACGTTGTCGTGCGGGATCCGCGCGCCGGCGCCTGCACCGCCGGATGGGTGAGCGGCACCTGGCGCGGCGTTCCGGGCTTCGACCGGCCGCGGCGCGATAAACGCGCCGCTGCGCACGGCGGCGCTTTCGGCCGCCTCGGCGGCTGGCGGCGCTGCCTCGGCGATCGGCTCGGCGCGCGCCTCGCTACGCGGCGGGGCCGCCGCGTTCTGCGTCAGTATCGGCTGCGTGTAGCCGGGGGCAGCGCCGCGCATCGTCGTATCGGTCACGCTGCGCGCGGCCGAGCGTCGGCTGGCGTTCACCCTGCGGCGCATCGGCCTCGATGCCGGTGGCGACGACCGAGATGCGCATCTTGCCGGCGAGCTTTTCGTCAAAGGTCGAGCCGAAGATGATGTTGGCGTCGGGGTCGACCTCCTCGCGAATGCGGTTGGCCGCCTCGTCGACCTCGAACAGGGTCATGTCGGTGCCGCCGGTGATGTTGATGAGCACGCCGCGCGCGCCCTTCATCGACACGTCTTCCAAGAGCGGGTTGTAGATCGCCGCCTCGGCGGCATCGACCGCGCGGCGCTCGCCCTCGGCCTCGCCGGTGCCCATCATCGCCTTGCCCATCTCGCTCATCACCGTGCGGATGTCGGCGAAGTCGAGGTTGATCAGGCCCGGCATCACCATCAGGTCGGTGACCCCGCGCACGCCGGCATGGAGCACGTCGTCGGCCATCTTGAACGCGTCGGCGAAGGTCGTGCGCTCGTTGGCGATGCGAAACAGGTTCTGGTTCGGGAATGATGATCAGCGTGTCGACGAATTTCTGCAGCTCCTCGATCCCCGCCTCGGCGATGCGCATCCGGTGGACGCCCTCGAAATGAAACGGCTTGGTGACGACGCCGACGGTAAGAATGCCCGACTCGCGCGCGATCCGGGCGATGACCGGAGCCGCGCCGGTGCCGGTGCCGCCGCCCATGCCGCCGGTGATGAACACCATGTTCGAGCCCTGCATCGACTCAAGGATGTCGTCGATCGCCTCCTCGGCGGCCGCGCGTCCGACATCGGGCCGCGAGCCGGCGCCAAGGCCGCGGGTAACGCCGATCCCGAGCTGGATCTTGCGCGGCGCGGTCGATAATTGCAGCGCCTGCGCGTCGGTGTTGCAGGCGATGAATTCGCAGCCGACCAGGTTGGCGCGGATCATGTTGTTGACGGCGTTCCCCCCGGCGCCGCCGACCCCGACGACGGTAATGCGGGGCTTAAGCTCCTGCTCGTCTTTCGGGATGCTCAGATTGATCATCGTGCTGCCCTCCACGCACCGCGCGGCTGTGACTTCCTTCCGGCCAGGTGCCGGATCCCTCTCACTGCGATCGCCGCGGACCGGCCCGAGAGCGTAACCCCCGGCACGAATTCCGCCTGATGTCGCAACGACTCTACGCGATTTGCCCCAATCGCCATACCTGGGGCCAGGCAAAAAATCAAACACGGCCTCAAAAATTCTCGCGGACCCATTGCGACACCCGACCGAAGATGCCGCCCCCGGCGCGGTGGGCCGGCCGCGGCTTTTCGGCGCGTTCGGACATCGCGAAATGGAGCAGCCCGGCGGCGGTCGAAAACGCCGGGCCATGCGTCGATTCGGCCAGACCCTTGATCCGCATCGGCCGGCCGATCCGCACCTGCTTGTCGAGAATGAGCCCGGCAAGCTCGCGCACCCCGTGCAGCTGGCAGGCGCCGCCGGTCAGGACCACGCGACGCCCGGCGATCTTGTCGCAGCCGCTCGGCCTCGAGCCGGTTGCGCACCAGCTCGAAGGTCTCCTCGACGCGCGGCGCAATGATGCTGACGAGCATCGATTTCGGCACGTGGTTGACGTGGCCGTCTTCTTCTTCGCCGATCTGCGGCACCGCGATCATCTCGCGCTCGTCGAGGGTCGTGGCGATGGCGCTGCCGAACAGCGCCTTCATCCGCTCGGCATGGGCCAGCGGGGTCGACAGGCCGCGGGCGATGTCGTTGGTGACATGCACGCCGCCGACCGGCACCGCGTCGGTAAAGACCAGATTGCCGCCGACAAAACACGCCGATCGTCGTCGTGCCGCCGCCCATATCGATGACCGTGACGCCGAGGTTCATCTCGTCCTCGACGAGGCAGGCGAGACCGGAGGCGTAGGGGCTGACGACGAAGGTATCGACATCGAGCATCGCCCGCGACATCGCGGCGCTGTGGTTGCGCACCGCGCCCGCGGCGGCGGCGACGACGTGCATGTTGACGCCGAGCCGCTCGCCGACCATGCCGCGCGGGTCTCGAATGCCGCGGCTGTCGTCGATCGAAAACCCGACCGGGATGGAGTGAATGACCTGCCCGTCACCGGTGTCGCGCATCAGGTAGCCGCGCTCCAGCACATGGCGCATATCGCTATCGCTGATCTCGCGACCGCCGACGCCGATCTCGGCCTTGACCATGCGCGAGGCGCCAAATCCGCGCGGACAGGCTGACGACCGCCTGATCGATCGTCTCGCCGGCCATCTCCTCGGCGGCGTGCACGGCGGTGCGGATCGAATCGCTAGCCTCGTCGAGATCGACGATTGTTCCGCCTTTCATGCCGCGCGAGACCTGATGGCCGATCCCCAGGATGCGCGGCTCGGCGCCATCGACCCGGGCAATGAAGCAGCAGATTTTTGTCGTGCCGATATCGACGCCGGCGATGAGGCTGCCGCGCGGGCGCACCGGCTGCGGACGTGGACGCGGCGCCGGTCCATTGCCCGAACCACCCTTGTTCGCGCCTCCTGGGCGTAGTTTCGCGGCAGCAGTCGGCGCGCTCATGTGCTCTTTCCCGGAAGATGGGTCTTTTTCGCCGGAACCGGCTCTTTCGCCGGGTCATTGACACGCATGACCAGGCGGTCGGGCAGGCGCATATCGACAATCTGGACATCGCGCTGCAGCAGGCGGTTGTCGCGTTCGAGCTTGGCGAGCCTGGCCCAAGCGCCGGCCGCATCGTCCTCGGGCAGCATGACGTCGATCGCGTTGTCGATGCGCAGGTTCCAGCGCCGGTCGTCGACCCGGATCGCCGCGGTGACACGCGCCGCCAGATCGGGCTCGCTCGCCAGCATATCCAACAAGGCGGCGGCGCCATGCCGCGCCTGGTCGCCGCCGACCACGGTCGGCAGCTTGGCGAAGCGGGACAGATCCTTGACCGGGATCACCGCGCCGTCGCGGTCGATCAGCTCCTGCTTGCCGTCGTGCTGCCATACCGCGAGCGGATGGCGTTCGACGAGATGGACGAAGAGGGTTCCGGGCAGGCGGCGTTCGATGGACGCCGAACGCACCCAGGGCAAGGCCTCCAGCTGCTCCTTGGCGCGCGCCGGGCTGATCGCGAGGATCGGCGTGCCGGCATGCGGCGCCGAGCGCGGCGAGGATCGTCGCGGTGTCGGTGGTCTCGCGGCCCTCGACCTCGATGTCGTCGACGGTGAGGCCCAGCGCGGCGGTCGCCGACAGAACGTCGAGGTCAGGTCATGCCGCGGAACCCTGACCCCGGGGACCAGCCGCTCAGCACCGCGCCCGCGCCGATCCCGGCGATCAGCGCCACCGGCGCCCACCCAGAGCGCCAAGCGCCGCAGATCACGCGGCGTCCGCCGGCGGCGCGGCCGGGCAACCTTGGGACGCGCTCAGCTTGCGCATGACCCCGTCCTCCGCGTGCCGAGCCCGGCAGCGGGCGGCCGACACGGCGAATTTCCCACTCGAGCACGATGCCGAATTGGGCATGGACGCGCCGACGCACCTCCTCGCCCAAACCCTCGATGTCGGCGGCGCTGGCCGTCCCGGTGTTGATCAGGAAATTGGTGTGCTTCTCGGAAACCATCGCGCCGCCGCGGACGAGACCGCGGCAGCCGGCGGCGTCGATCAGCTGCCAAGCCTGATGGCCCGGCGGGTTGGCGAAGGTCGAGCCGCCGGTGCGCGCGCGGATCGGCTGCGAAGCCTCGCGCGCTGCCTGGATGTCGGCCATGCGGCGGCGCGATCTCGACCGGGTCGCCGCGCCGGCCTGCGCAATACCGCGCCGAGTAAAAATCCACTCCGCCGACGCGGCGGAATGCCGGTAAGAGAGACCCAACTCGGCCGCCGGCACGCGATGGATCGTGGCCGGCACGGTCGACGGCATCGGCTTGGACAAGCACATCCTTGATCTCGCTGCCGTACGCCCCCGCGTTCATCCGCAAGCCGCCGCCGATCGTCCCGGGCACGCCGGAGAGGAATTCGAGTCCGGCGAGCCCGGCCTCCGGCGGCGGTGAGCGCTGACGTTGAGATCGAGCGCGCCCGCGCCAGCGCGAACCGTCTCGCCCTCGGTGGCGATCGCCGCAAAGCCGCGGCCGAGCCGGATCGTCACGCCCGGGATGCCGCCGTCGCGCACCAGCAGGTTCGAGCCGACCCCGATCACCGTCACCGGGATGTCCGCGGGCAGCGCCTTGAGGAAATCAGCGAGATCGGCCTCGTCCGCCGGCCGGAACAGCACCTCAGCCGGGCCGCCGACACGGAACCAGGTCGTGGGGACCGATCGGCGCATTGGCGGTGAGGCGGCCGCGCACCTTAGGCATTCGGTCGATCAGCGCCGGCATCGCGGCTTTCGCGGGCGCCATCATGCGACCCGGCTCCGCGACGCGGCGTCGAGCGCGGCAAGCTCGGCGGGCAACGCATTCGCCCAGTTGGTGATCGAGCCGGCACCGAGGCAGACAACCAAATCTCCGGGCTTCGCCAATTGGCTGCAGCGCCGGCGCCAACGCGGCAGGGGCCTCGAGCGCCTCGACATGGCGGTGGCCGTGTGCCGCCAGGCCGGCGACCAGCGCGGCGCGGTCGATCCCCTCGATCGGCGTCTCGCCGGCGGCATAAACATCGGCGACCAGCACCGTGTCGGCATCGTTGAAGCAGGTGCAGAAGCCCTCGAACAGATCCGAAAGGCGCGTGTAGCGATGCGGCTGCACCACCGCGATGACCTTGCCGGAGGTGATCGACCGCGCCGCCTTCAGCACCGCGGCGATCTCGACCGGGTGATGGCCGTAATCGTCGATGATCGCGACGCCGTTCCATTCGCCAGCCTTGGTAAAGCGGCGGCGCACGCCCTTGAAGTGGCGCAGGCTGGCGCGCACAACCGCGTCGCCGAGCTTCAGTTCGTGCGCGACCGCGATCGCCGCCAGCGAGTTCTGCACGTTGTGCTCGCCGTACATCGCCAGGAACAAGTCACGGATAGTTCGCGTCTTTCCGGTTGTCCGGTCAGCGATGATGACGTCGTAGCGCGTGCCGCCGGCGTCCAGCCGGATGTTGGTGGCGCGGATATCGGCTTGTGGGCTGAACCCGTAGGTGATGATGCGCCGCTCGGTGACCCGCGCGACCAGCCCCTGGACGACGGGGTGATCGATGCACAACACGGCGAAGCCGTAGAACGGGATATTGGCGACAAAACTGTCGAATGCCTGCTGCAGCGCGCCGAACTCGCCGTAATGGTCGAGATGCTCGGGGTCGATATTGGTGACGACCGCGATCGCCGCCGGCAGGCGGGTGAAGGTGCCGTCGCTCTCGTCGGCCTCGACCACCATCCAGTCGCTGGCGCCGAGCCGGGTATTGGTGCCGTAGGCGTTGACGATCCCGCCATTGATCACCGTCGGGTCGAGCTGCGCGGTTTCGAGCAGCGCCCCGATCAGCGAGGTGGTCGTGGTCTTGCCGTGGGTGCCGGCGACCGCGATCGCCCATTTCAATCGCATCAGCTCGCCGAGCATCTCGGCGCGGCGCACGATGGGGATGCGGTGGGCGCGGGCGGCAGCGATCTCGGGGTTGTCGGCCTTGATCGCCGACGACACGACGACGACCTCGGCGGCGCCGAGGTTCTTTTCGTCGTGGCCGATCATGATGGGGACGCCAAGCGCGGCGAGGCGATGGGTGTTGCCGCCCTCGGCGACGTCGCTGCCCTGCACCTTGTAGCCGAGATTGTGCAACACCTCGGCGATGCCGCTCATGCCGATGCCGCCGATGCCGACAAAATGGATGAGTCCCAGCCCCTGCGGCAGCGATCTCATGCGGCGCGCTCCAATCTGCCGCCGTTGTGCCCGGGGCTGAGGCTTTGCGCCAAGCCGGCGAGGTGCTCGGCGGCATCGTCGCGGGCGAAACGACGCGCCGCCGCAGCCGCCGCGCCGAGCGCCGCCGGTGCGGCGAGCAGCGCGGTGAGGCGCTCGGCGAGAGCGGAGGGCGTCAGTTCGCTCTGCGCGACCGACCAACCCGCCATCGCCACCGCAAAGGCACCGGCATTGGCGCTCTGGTGATCGTCCATGGCATGCGGGTAGGGAACCAGCAGCGCCGGACGCCCGGCGGCGGCAAGCTCGGCGATCGTCGAGGCCCCGGCGCGGCAGATCACCAGCTGCGCGCGCCGCAGCCGCTCGGGCATGTCATCGAAAAAGGGTTTCACTTCGGCCGGGACACCGAGCGCGGCCAGCGCGCCGCCGACTGCGGCCTCGTCGTCCGGGCGCGATTGCTGCGCGAGGCGCAGCCGCGAGCGCAGCCCAGGGGGCAGCGCCGCCAGGGCGGCCGGGATCACCTCGCCGAAGAACCGCGCGCCCTGGCTGCCGCCGACCACCAGCAACTCAATCGGCCCGTCCACAGCCGGCGGCGCATAAGGTACGTAGCCGATCGCGCGGATCGCCGGACGCACCGGGTTGCCGGTGTGGATGGCCCGCGCGCGGTCGGCCGGACGCAGCCCCATCGTCTCGGCAAAGCCGGTGGCGATGCGGCGGGCGCGCGGCGCGAGCAACCGGTTGGCGCGGCCGAACACGGCGTTCTGCTCGTGGATCAAGGTGGGCAGGCCAAGCCGCGCGGCGGCGAGCATCGTCGGCACCGAGGGGTAGCCGCCAAAGCCGACCACCGCCCACGGCTTCAGCCGGCGCAACAGACGCCGCGCCTGGACAATACCGAGCGCGATTTCGGCCAACCCATAGGCCGCGTTGAACGGGCCGCCTCCCAACCTGCCGGCGCGCACCCGGTCGACGGTCACTCCGGGCACCCGGTCGGCGAACGCTTCGACACGGCCATCGCTCAGGAGATGTACCTCGGCCCCGCTCTCGACGAGGATACGCGCTACCGCCTCGGCCGGAAACAGATGCCCGCCGGTGCCGCCCGCCGCGAGGACATAGACCGGCTTCACAATTCGTCTCCGCCCAATCGTCTTCGGGTCAACGCCAGCAGCATCCCCATGCCGAGCGCCAAGGCGAGCATCGAGGACACGCCGTAGCTCAGGAATGGCAGCGTCATCCCCTTGGTTGGGATCAGACGCAAAGCCGAGGCCATGTTGACCGCCGCCTGCAAACCGAACTGGATCAGCAGCCCGGTCGCGGCGAGGAGAACAAACTGGTCCTGCTCCTGCAGCAGCCTGGAGAACCCGCGCAGCACGATGAACGCGAAGAGCCCGACGATCAGGATGCAAGCGACGAGGCCAAACTCCTCGCCGGCGACGGCGAAGACAAAATCGGCGTGCGCGTCGGGCAGCACGTCCTTGACCGTTCCCTCGCCCGGTCCCTTGCCCCAAATCCCACCGCTCATGAACGCTTCGAGCGAGCGGCGGACTTGGTACGAATCGCCAGCGTTGGGATCGAGAAACCGGTTGATCCGGTCGGTGACGTGCGGCACCCATTCGTAGGCGGCCAACACCGAGCCGGCGATCCCAGCGGTACCCATGGCGATCCAATAGATGCGCAGCCCGGCCATGATGAACTGCGCGAACCACACCACCGTCACCACCCCAAACATGCCGAAATCAGGCTGCTTCAAGAGGATCGCCACGATTGCAACGAACAGGCCGGCCGAAATCCAGTTGCCAGGGAAGCTTGGGTTGCGCCGCTGCTCGGCGAAAAGCCAGGCGGCGACGATGGCGAAGGTCGGCTTGACCAGCTCCGATGGCTGTACCGGCACGCCGGCGATACCGATCCAGCGGCGAGCGCCCTTGACCTCGATGCCGATCACCAATGTCGCGATCAGCATCACCATCGCGATGCCAAAAAGCACGAACGCGGCGCGGCGAACCCTGCGCGGCGGCAACAGCGACACCAGGAACATGATCGCCAGCGAGATCGGCACGGCCGCCAGGTGACGTTTGACGAAATGCAACGGGTCGTAGCCGATTCGCACGGCCACGGCCGGGCTCGCCGCCATGCTCAACACGGCGCCGATCGCGATCAACGCCATCAGCGCACCGACGCTCCAGCGGTCGACAGTCCACCACCAGCGGGCGACCGGGCTCTGGTCGATCCGCGCGAACCTCATCGATGCGCCCCCGGGAGCTTGCCGACGAGGTTGCGGAACGTGTCGCCGCGCACCTCGAAATTGGGGAACTGGTCGTAGGAGGCGCAGGCAGGCGACAGCAGCACCACCGCATCCGGTGCGTGTTCGGCGCGCGCCTGCTCAGACGCGGCCCTGAGCGCCGTCGCGAGGTCGCCGCAGCGCGTATATGGGACCTTGCCGTCGAGCGTCGCCGCAAACTCCCCCGTGGCGTTGCCGATCAGGAAGGCGTGCCGCAAGCGCGTGAAATACGGCGCGAGCGAGGTGATCCCTCCTGCCTTGGGAAGGCCGCCGGCGATCCAGTAGATCGCCGGATAACACGCCAGCGCCTTTTCGGTGGCGTCGGCGTTGGTAGCCTTCGAATCATTGATATAGCGTACCCCCTCGATCGTATCTACCAGTTCTTGACGGTGTGCGAGGCCAGGGAAGCTGCGAATACCGGCGACCGCCGCCTCCGGCAACGAACCCGCCCGGCGCGCCACGGCATAGGCGGCGGCGGCGTTCTGCGCGTTGTGCGAGCCAGGCAAGCCGCGGCGCCCCGTCGAGGTCGAAAACCCGCCGCGACGCACCCTCCAGCGCGTCGACCAGCCAGCCATCTTCGACATAAACACCGCCCGGCGCCTCTCGCCGCACCGAGATCGGCACGACCCGCGCCTTGCCATCGCGGCGCAGCGCCTCGGCGAGGTCGCGGCAGATCGGGTCGTCGACGCCGACGACGGCGGTGCCGCCTTCGCGCTGATCCGCGAAGATGCGCCTCTTGGCGGCGATGTAGCCGTCCATGTCGCCGTGCCGGTCAAGATGGTCGGGGGTGATGTTGAGCAGCACGGCGATATCGAAGGCCAGCGAACCGATCAGCTCGAGCTGGAACGAGCTCAGCTCGAGGACATAAGTCCCCTCCTTACCGAGGGGCGCGAGGCCGAGCGCGGGCGGGCCGAGATTGCCGCCGATTTCGACGCGTCCTTCCAGCCCGACCGAGGATGTGGCCGATCAGCGCCGTCGTCGTCGATTTGCCGTTGGTGCCGGTGATGCCAATAAAACACGCTTCCGGCTGGGCGCGGCCGAGCAGCTCGATATCGCCGAGGATCGCGACCCGGGCCTTGCGGGCGGCCGCGACGGCGGGGTGCGGTTTCGGAAAGCTGTGCGGGATGCCCGGCGACAGCATCAGCGCCGCTATCTCGCGCCAATCGATCGCCACCGGATCGCACAGCGGGATATCGCCGGCCACCGCAGCGCGGGTCTTTTCGCTGTCGTCCCAGGCCAGCACCTCGGCGCCGCCCGCCGCGAGCGACGCCGCCGCCGCCCGGCCAGAGCGCGCGAGGCCGAGAACCGCGACCTTACGACCTTCAAACCCGGATACGACGATCATCGCTGCCTACCGGAGCTTGAGCGTCGCCAGTCCGGCGAGCGCCCCGAGCGGGCGAGGCCGAGAACCGCGACCTTACGACCTTCAAAGCCGGATACGACGATCATCGCTGCCTACCGGAGCTTGAGCGTCGCCAGTCCGGCGAGCGCCCCGAGCGGGCGAGGCCGAGAACCGCGACCTTACGACCTTCAAAGCCGGAGACGACGATCATCGCCGCCTACCGCAATTTAAGCGTCGCCAGTCCGGCGAGCGCCAGAATCGAGGCGATGATCCAGAAACGGATCACCACGGTCGGCTCTTCCCAGCCCTTCTGCTCGAAATGATGGTGCAGCGGCGCCATCCGAAAAACCCGGCGGCCGGTCAATTTGAAGCTCACGACCTGGACGATGACCGATACCGCCTCGAGCACGAACAGCCCGCCGACGATCGCCAGTACCAGCTCGTGCTTGGTGATGACGCTGATCGCGCCAAGGGCGCCACCCAAGCGACAGCGACCCGGTATCACCCATGAAGACCATTGCCGGCGGCGCATTGAACCACAGAAAGCCCAGGCTCGCGCCGACCATCGCGCCGCAGAAGACCGCTAGCTCGTCGGCGCGTGGGATATGGTGGAGTTGCAGGTATGTGGCGAAGGTCAGATTGCCGACCAGATAGGCGATGAACGCGAAACACCCGGCCGCGATCATCGTCGGCACGATCGCCAGTCCGTCGAGCCCATCGGTCAGGTTGACCGCGTTCGACGCGCCGACAATGACGAAGACGCCGAACGGGATGAAGAACCAGCCGAGGTTGAGCAGCGCGTTCTTGAAGAACGGCACCGCCACCTGGTTGGCGAAAGGCTGGTGGATGTAGACAGCCAGCACGACGCATGCCGCGGCAGCGATGACGATTTCGAGCAACAGCTTGATCTTGCCTGGCACACCGCGATGCGACCGGCGTGTAAGCTTGCGGTAGTCGTCGAGAAAGCCGATCAGCCCAAAGCCCACCGTCACGGCCAGCGACGATCCAGACATAGGCGTTCGCCAGATCGGCCCACAGCAACGTCGAGATCGTCACCGCCGAAAGGATGAGGAACCCGCCCATCGTCGGCGTGCCCTTTTTGCGGACGATGTGGCTTTGCGGCCCGTCGTCGCGGATGGGCTGGCCCTCGCCCTGCTTCGACTTGAGCCAGGCGATCATTGGCGGCCCGAAGACAAAGCTGATCAACAGCGCAGTGACCACGGCGCCACCCGACCGAAAGGTGATGTAGCGAAACAGATTGAACGCGTGAAATTCGTCGGCAAGCGGGTAGAGCAGCAGATAGAGCATGCGCTTCTTTATCGTTGGATGGCTGGCGGAAGCCGCGCGCGCGGCGCCGGCGGCGCTACGCATAACCGTAACATTGCAACGCCACAACCGCTGTTGCGCCTGGGACATCAAGGGCCTCGCTCACCGATCGCTTCGCGCGCGACCACGACATCGTCGAAGGGCAGGGTTTCGCGTCCAACGATCTGGCCGCTCTCGTGTCCCTTGCCGGCGATGACCAGAACGTCGCCCGGTTCCAGCGCCGCGATCGCGGCGCCGATTGCCTCGCGCCGATCGCCGATCTCGATGGCCCCGGGCGCGGCCGCAAGGATCGCGCGGCGAATCGCGGCGGCGACTTCGGTGCGGGGATTGTCGTCGGTGACATAGACCAGATCGGCGTTTTCGGCCGCGACCCGGCCCATCAGCGGCCGCTTGCCGGCATCGCGGTCGCCGCCGGCGCCGAATGCCACGACAAGCCGCCGCTCGGCATGCGGGCGGGCCGCTCGCAGCACCGTGGCGAGCGCGTCCGGGGTATGCGCGTAATCGACAAACACGGCGGCGCGGTTGATCTCGCCGACAAATTGCATCCGGCCCGGCACGGTGGTCAGCCCCGGCAGCGCCGCGACAGCGGCGGACAACTCGCTTCCCGCCGCCAGCGTCAGACCGAGTGCGGCGAGCACGTTCATGTGCCTGGAAATCGCCGATCAGCTTCAGCTCGATGTCATGCGCCTCGCCGTAGAGGGACAGGCCAACCCGCTGTCCATCAGGGCGCGGCATGCGCGAGACGAGGCGGAGATCGGCCGCGCCATTCGAACCGTAGGCGATGACTTTATGACCCCGGCCGCGAACGAGCGCGAAGAGGCGCGCGTATTCCGGGCTGTCGGCATTGAGGACGGCGGTCCCGCCCGGCGCCAGCAGCGTCGTGAAGAGCCGGTCCTTGGCGGCGCGGTACGTGCCCATGTCGCCGTGGTAGTCGAGGTGATCGCGGGTGAGGTTGGTGAAGGCAGCGGCGGCGAACGACAGGCCGTCAAGGCGGAACTGGGCGAGGCCGTGGCTCGACGCCTCGATCGCGACGCAATCGACGCCGCGCATCGCCAGTTCGCCCAAGGTGCGGTGCAACGCCACCGGGTCGGGCGTGGTCAGCGCGCCGGCATGGCGCTCGCCGCCGACGATGCAGCCGAGCGTGCCGAGGCTGGCCGATGTGTGGCCCAGCGCCTGCCAGATCTCGCGGGCAAAATGCGCGACCGAGGTCTTGCCGTTGGTGCCGGTGACCGCGGCAAGGGTCTTGGGCCGCACGGGGTAGAAGCGGGACGCCGCAAGCGCCAGCAGGCGTTGCGGGTTGGGGTCGGCGACAATGGCGATCCGGCGCTCGCCGCTCTGCATCGAGATCGAGCGCCGCCGGATCGTCGGTCAGGATCGCCGCCGCGCCCTTCGCCGCCGCCTCGCGCGGCGAAACGGCGACCATCCGTCCGCGCACCCTTGCAGCGCCGCAAACAGGAAACCCGGCCCGCACCTCTCGGGAATCGGCGGTAATTCCGGCGATCTCCAGATTTTTGAGCGGCGCGGCCCCGGGGGAGGCCAAAGGCGATGCCGAAACCGGGGCGGCGTCGAGTCCGAGCAGCTCAGTAATATTCAAGCTTTTTGCCCGCGAGGCTCTCTATCTTTAACGCATTGACGATGGCCGGGGATTTTTCGTCGACCGGCGGCGACGCCGAGCAACGGCGCGATGCGCTGAATGATCCGGCTGGTCGCCGGCGCGACGGTCCAGCCGGCGGTGGCGTAGCCGTGGCTCTCCTTGTTGCCGTGCGGCTCGTCGACCAGGGTCAGGATCACATATTGCGGGTCGTTCATCGGAAAGGCGCCGATAAACGAGGATACCAGCCTTTTCTCCTCGTAGTGGCCATGGATGTTCTTTTCCGCGGTGCCGGTCTTGCCGCCGACGACATAGCCCTGCGCCTCAGCCTGTTTGGCGGTGCCGTATTCGACGACAAGACGCATCAGCTTGCGGATCTGATCAGAGGTCTTCTGTGAAATGACGCGCACCCCCGGCACCTTGCCGCCAGCGGGCACCTTGAGCATCGTCGGCGGATGCAAGATGCCGCCGTTGATCATCGCCGCGGTCGCCGTGATCATGTGCAGTGGGGTCACCGCGATGCCATGGCCGAACGCGATCGTCATCACGTTGACCTCGCGCCACTGCGACGGGAACGGCGGGAAATGCGGCCGGCCGACCTCAACCTTGTCGAACTCGATCGGCACCGGCTCGAGGAGCCCGAGCTTGGCGAGGAAGTCGCGCTGCATCCTGGCGCCCGCGGCCACCGCCATCCGCGCCGACCCGATATTCGACGAATAGGCGAAAATCTCGGGCACGCTCAAGACGCGATGCTTGCCGTGGTAATCCTCGATCGTGAAACGCCCGATCTTGATCGGGTTGCGAGCGTCGAAGGTCGAGGTCATCGTCGCCACGCCGTTATCGAGCGCCATCGCGGTGTTAAAGATCTTGAAAACCGACCCGAGCTCGTATTCTCCCGAGGTAATCTTGTTGAAAATGCGGTCTTTGTCGTCGGCGGTCTCTTGCTTCGGGTCGGTGGTCGGCGGATGGTTGGGGTCGAAGTCGGGCAGCGACGCCATCGCCACGATCTCGCCGGTACGCACGTTCATGATGATGCCGGCGGCGCCCTTGGCGTCGAACTGGGTGATGACCTGCTGCAGTTCGTCCTTGAGCACGAACTGGACGCGGGCGTCGAGCGCCAGCATCACTGGTTTGCCATGCCCCTTGATCGCCGGATTGAGGCCACGCTCGAGCCCGGCCTGGCCGATATTGTCGACATTGCAGTAGCCGACTACATGGGCGAAGAGATCGCCGAGCGGATAGCGCCGTTTCTCCCCGCGCTCGAACTCGACCCCTGGAATGCCGAGATTGTTGATGGCGTATTCCTGACGCGGGGTCAGCGACCGGGTGAGATACGCAAAGCTCTTGCCCGAAGCCAGCTTCGCCCGTATGGCGGCCAGCGACAGGTCGGGCAAGGCCGCGGTGATCGCCCGCGCCGCCGCCTCCGGATTCTCGCCCGCCTGCAGCATGATCTTGGAATCGACGTAGAGCGCCGGGCTGTCAAGATTGGTCGCCAGGAGGGTGCCGTTGCGGTCGACGATGTCGGCGCGCACCGGCGGCGGCGGGACGACGAGGCGGCTGCGCGCGGTTCGCATATCGTTGCCGGCACCGGCCATCGCGACGACGTCGACCAGCCTTCCGGCAATGACGACAAAGATCAGCGCGAAGAGCGCCGCGGCGAGCAGCAGGCGGGTGCGCGTGTTGTCGAGAAACTCGGCGGCGGCGCCGTCGGCGATGACCGGCGCGCAAGGCGGCGGCTTGAAATGCCGCGGCCGGCATGGATTGTCGTCGAGCCGTTGCGCCGACAACATCAGCGGCTCCTCGCGACCTGATCGAACAGCGCGTCGAGCGAGTCCGGCTTCGCCTTGCCGGCGGCCGAGGGCGGGACGCCGGCCACCGTCGCAGGCTCGGGCGCGGGCACCGAGACCGACGCAGGCATGATCGCCGCGGCCATTTTGGTCAGCGGCGCCGCCGCCGCGGCGACCGCTATCTGCGTTTCCGTCACGCCGGGCTGGGGCGCGGGCGCCGGGCGCATGGCGATCTCGTCAATACCGACCCGTTCCTGTTTCGGTGCGATCGGCACGAGGCCGAGATAGCGCCGGTTGAGGTCGGCAAGCAGCTCCGGCTGGTTCAGATAGGTCCATTCGGCGGTCAAGTCGTGAATTTGCTTCTGCTCGGCGACGATCTTCTTGCGCACGTTGGTGAGGTCGTCGTCGAGCCGCTGCACGGTCTGCTTGACCACGTAGTTGCCGATCCCCGCGGCAAAGGCGACAGCGATCCAGAAGGCTCCACTCGGCCACTTCATCGCTGGCGCTCCGCGAAGACTGGAGCCGCCGTGCGCTCGGCGGCGCGCAGGCGCGCCGACCGGGCGCGCGGATTGCGGGCGATCTCGGCGGCGCCCGGCCGCACCGGGCGGCGCGAGACCAATGTGAAGCTGGGCGCTGGCCCGCCCGGGCGCGGCGGCAGGTGGCGCGATCCGCGAGCCATCTCGCTGCGTCGGCGCAGGAACGATTTGACGCGGCCGTCCTCAAGCGAATGGAACGAGACGACCGCGAGCCGGCCCCCCGGCATCAGCAGCCGCTCCGCCGCGGCGAGGCCACGATCCAGCTCGCCCAGTTCGTCGTTGACCGCGATGCGCAGCGCCTGAAACGTGCGGGTGGCCGGATCGAGGCCGGGCTCGCGCTTTGGGATGGCGGCGCGGACGATCTCGGCCAATTCGCCGGTGGTGCCAAGCGGCCGGCGGCGCCGCGCGGCGACGATGGCGCGCGCGACGCGGCCGGCGAAACGCTCCTCCCCAAGGGCGCGGATCAGGCCCTCCAATTCGCGCTCGGAGAGGCGCGCGATAAACTCGGCGGCGGTTTCACCGGCGCGGCTCATCCGCATGTCGAGCGGACCATCTTGGCGGAACGAGAAGCCACGCGCGGCTTCGTCCAACTGCATCGAGGAGACGCCGAGGTCAAAGGCGACGCCGGCGATCGGGCCGGGCGAGAACGGCCCCAGCAACCGCTCCATGTCGCCGAACGGGCCGGCGATCAGGGTCAGCCGCCCACCGTAGCGGGCGGCGAGCGCCTCGCCCCGCGCCACCGCCTCGGGGTCGCGGTCGATACCGAAGACGCGGCAGCGCGCGGCCCCGAGCAGCGCTTCGCTATAGCCGCCGGCGCCGAACGTGGCATCGACATAAACTGCGTCGTCGCGCGGCGCCAGCGCAGCCAGCACCGCCTCGACGAGCACCGGGATATGCCCGGGGATTTGGCCCGGCGCGGCGGTCATCGCGGGCTAGCGGGCGGCGCCGGGCGGCAAGGTGGCGCGCTCGCGGCGCGACCGGTCGCGCGCCTCCGCGCGGTGCGCCTTGAAACGCCCGGGCTCCCACATCTGAAACATCGTGCCGAGGCCGACAAAGGCGACCTCGTCGGTTATGTGGGCGTGATCTTTCAACTCCTCGGGGAGGACGATTCGTCCCTCGCCGTCGATCTGTAGCGGGGTCGAATCGGCAAACATCAAGGCCAAGTCGTCGCGGCGATCGGAATACTGGTCGAGAGTATTCAGGCCTTCCATCATCTCCGCGAGATGATCGCTGCCAGTACCGTCGAGCGCCGGATACTTGAAGGACGGCATCAGCACCACCTGATTGGGATGGCGGTGCGTCGCCAGTGTGGAGCGAAAGGTCGCCGGCACAGAAACACGCCCCTTGCGGTCGACCCTGTTCACGAAAGTGGACAGAAACAGTTCCACTCACTTCCCCCAACGCTCACCCAAACAGACGCCCGGCAAGGGGTTGGCCCGGTTGCGCCGATGAGTTCCCCCCAACATCAGCGCACGTCCTTGGGTGATCATGGGATAGCATGGGATTGAATGGGCCGTCAATACTAGAAACCAATAATACCGCTCGATTCAAAATGTTCGATTGGAATCGACCTTCGACACACAGCATGTAGTCTAGAAGACGATTTGAGCAGTACTAGAAAATCCTCTGTTCTGTATTTGTTCGCCGGAGATTGAATGCCAGACGGTCTGTAAGCCGGGTTCTGTCCCGCCGCGCCAAGTTTCCCTGGAGGCGGGGATGGCCATTCATCTGGGACGTTCGTCGCCGAACGCCTCGCGCGACCGACCCGAGCGGCGGCGCGAAGATCCGCCCGGCATGGCCTTGCGGCCATGCCTGCCGCTCCTACTTGGTCTTGCTCCCGGTGGGGTTTTCCCTGCCGCCGCCATTACTGTCGGCGCGGTGCGCTCTTACCGCACCATTTCACCCTTGCCGCGTCTCCGAGGAGGCGCTTGGCGGTATGTTTTCTGTGGCACTGTCCCTGGGGTCGCCCCCGCCGGCCGTTAACCGGCACCGCATCTCCGTGGAGCCCGGACTTTCCTCTCCCAATGCCGAAACATCAAAAGCGGCCATCCGACCGTCTGGCATGGGATGATATGGGCCGATTGGCTGCTGCTGTCAAAATCGCGGCGAAGCCGCAAGGAATTGAACCACCGCTTTGGCGTTTCGCGCTGCTCAGGCGCCTGGTTCAAATCTACCGCCGATCAGCGGCCGGCTGGTGCCGAGCCCTGGCAGTTCCCACACCCCCGCGCCGCCCGGGTTGAGGTCGGCGCCGATATTGGCGTCGATCAGGTAGGGCTTACCGCTGTCGACCGCGGTCTTGACCGCGTCGCCGAGATCGCCGGCCCGGTCGATCCGCACCCCCTCGACACCGCAGGAGCGGGCGAGCGCGGCGAAATCGGGGTTGTAGAGCTCGCCGGTTTCGGGATGGCGGAACTCGGTCGCCAGCTCGCGGCCGTCCAGATAGCCGCGCTGCAAGCCGCGGATCGAGGCGTAGGAGTAGTTGTTCCACACCACCCAGACCGCGGGGATGCCGTATTCGACCGCGGTGCCGAGCACGTTGGCGTGCATGAAGAACGCGCCGTCGCCGCAGACCGAGACGCACGGCCGATCCGGCGCGGCCAATTTCGCGCCAAGGACGCCGGCGACGCCAAACCCCATCGGCCCAAAACCCATGCAGCCGATCAGCGAGGTGGGAGTGCGCGGTTTGCAGAACTGCAGGAGCCAATTGTGATGCACGCCGATATCGCTGACGAGGATCGCGTCTTCCGGCAGCGCCTTGTCGATTTCATGCGCGGCGCGCTGCGGATTGATCGGCGTCGCGTCATCGACATAGCCGGGCGCGATCTTGGCCTCCCATTCGCGCCGCCAACCGTCGATCGTCGCGAGCCAGGACTGCCGCGCCGGCGTGATACGCGGCGCGTTGCGCGCCTTGATCTCGGCCAGAAGCTGACGCAGGAAGGTGCGCACATCGGCCATCAGCCCGAGCGCAACCGGGTAGTTGCGGCCAATCTCGTCGGGATCGATATCGACGTGAATGAGCTTGGTCGGCGGGATGGTGAACGAATAGCCGGGAATCCACGATGACGAGGTGCGGTCGTCGAAACGCACGCCGAGCGCCAGCAAGACGTCTGCCTGGCGCATCGCCGCGTTGGCCTGATAAAGCCCGCCGCGCGACACGAGGCCCAGCGAGAGTTCGTGGTTGGTGTCGAGTGCGCCCAGCCCGCTCGCCGAGGCGCCGACTGGGATGTTCAGCCGTTCCGCGAGGCGCAGCAATTCCGCCGCGGCGCCGCCGTAGCGCACGCCCTGGCCAACCAAGATGGCCGGCCGCTCGGCCCGGATCAGCATCTCGGCCGCCTTGGCGACGCCCTCGGGATCGGCCCCGCAGCGGCAGGAAATGTTGGCGCTCCACTCTCGCGGGTCGGGCGTCTCCGCCGCGGCGTCCTCCTTAAAGATGTCGAACGGCACGTCGAGCACGACCGGGCCGGGCCGCCCCGTCACCATCGTCTTCCACGCCTGGCGCACCATCAGCGGCACCTGCTCGCCGCGGGTCGGCTGGAAGACGTGCTTGCACATCGCGCGCACCGTCGACGGGAAGTCGGCCTGGTACTGGCGGTAGAGCTCCTGAAAGGCGCCGCGGCCGAACTGCGTCGTCGGGATGTTGCCGGTCACCGCGAGGAACGGCACCGAGTCGAGATAGGCGTTGGCGAGCGCGATCGGCAGGTTGACGGAACCGGGCCCGCACGAGGTGAAGGTCGCGGTCGGCTGGCCCGAGACCCGGTAGTAGACATCGGCCATGAAGCCGGAGACGGTCTCGTGCCGGGACGAGATCGTCTTGATCTCGTCGGCGCGTTCGTAGAGCGCGTCGATAAAGCCGATATTACCGTGGCCACAAAGCCCGAACGCGTAGGGCACGTTCTCGCGGATCAGGTAATCGACGATCACCTGCCCGCCGTTCAACATCTGGTTGCCGCGCGCCATGCTTGTCTCCGTCATTGTCCGAGCCTGACGCGGCGCTGCGCTCAACCAGGGCAACAAACCGGCGCACCGCGGCGTCACTGTCGCCGCGTCGGTAGGCCAGGTTCAGCGGTGCGGTCAACTGTACCGATGGATCGAGCGGACGATAAACCACCCCCTCGGCCTCGAGCCGGCTCATCGATTGCGGCACCAAGGTCACCCCGAACCCGGCCGCGACGAGGCTCAATGTCGACAGCATGCGCGGCGCTTCCTGGCCGATCTGCGGGCTGAAGCCGGCGCGGTCACAGGCGGCGATGATCGCGTCGTGCAGCCCGGGTCCGACCGGGCGGCGATAGAGGATGAACGTCTCGCCCGCGAGCGCGGCGAGCCGCAGGGGTTCGGTGGCGCCCCCCAGAGGGTGACCGCTCGGCAGCGCGGCGACCATTGCCTCGGCGAGCAGCGGCCGGACGGTGAGATCGGGGCTCTCGCCCACCGGCGAACGGACGAGGGCGATGTCGAGCGCCCGCGAGCGCAAGGCGCCAACCAACTCGGTTGTGCCGCTTTCCTCGAGCGTCAGCGCCACCAGCGGGTGGGTCTGGCGAAACGCGCGGATCGCGCGCGGGACGAACGGGTGGAATGACGCGGAGCTGGTAAAGCCGAGGCCGATCCGTCCCGTCTCGCCGCGCGCCGCCCGTTGGGCCGTCGCCACAGCGTCGCCGACGCGCGCAAGAATCGCCTTCGCTTCGTCGAAAAAGGCGCGGCCAGCCGGGGTCAGCTCGACGCCCCGCGGCTTGCGGTCAAACAACCGCGTGTCGAGCTCGGTCTCGAGCGCGCGGATTTGCTGCGACAGCGGCGGCTGCTGAATGCCGAGGCGCTCCGCGGCGCGGGTGACGTGACCTTCCTCGGCGACAGCAACGAAATAGCGTAGGTGACGGAGTTCCATACTAAAAACATATCATAATTCTTATCTCGATATATTGGACATGGCGCTCGCAGGCCCCCAACATAACCGCGTCCACTCGCGGAAAGGCGGCGACATGGCCAGCGAGGCGAAATTCCTGATGGTGCAATTTCTGGAATGGGTCGAGGCGCGGCCGCGCCGCGTCGCGGAGGTGCGCAGCGCGTGGAGCAGCACGTGCCCGCTGAATTGCGCCTGGGAAGACGCGCTGGCAGACAATATGGTGGCGCTGACCAGCGACGGACGCGTCGTGCTGACCGCGTTCGGCCAGGCGATGTTGGAGACCCAGCTATGACCGATACCGCCCACGATGCCTTGATCCGCGACCAATTCACCCGCCAGGCGACGGTGTTCAACGCCGCGGCACCGATCGCCGCCGAGGACGCGCTAGCGGCGATCGTCAGGGCGGGAAGCCCGCGGCCGGGCGACAGCGTGCTCGACGTCGCCTGCGGCGGCGGCCTCGTCGCGCGCGCCTTCGCGCCGCATGTGCGCCACGCCACCGGCATCGACGTCACCCCGGCCATGCTCGACACCGCGCGCAAGGCCGCGGCGGAGAAGGGCCTGGCGAACACGACGTGGGATCAAGGCGACGTCACCACGCTGCCCTATGCGGACGCGAGCTTCGACATTGTCGCCACCCGCTTCTCGTTTCATCACTTCCTTGATCCGCTCGCGGTGCTGAAAGAGATGATTCGGGTTTGCCGGCCGGGTGGCCGCATCGTCGTCGTCGACAGCTGTCCGTCCGAGGACAAGGCGAAGGCCGCGGCGTTCAACCGCCTCGAATTGCTGCGCGACCCATCGCATACCCGCGCCCTGCCGCTCAGCGAACTGAAGAGCGTGTTCGCCACCGCCGGTCTCGGCGAACCCTCGGTGAGCTTCACCGAAATACGCGACGTGGTGAGCAATCTTCTGGCACGCTCGTACCCGAATCCCGGCGATGAGACGCGGATCGTCGATATGTTCCGCGCGTCGGCGACGGACGACAGCCTCGGCATCGAGGTCCGACTCGACGGCAACGCCATCCATTATGCCTATCCGGTCGCGATCTGCGCCGCGACCCGGCCTTGAACCTGCGGCGCGTAACGCTATCGTAGCCGCCAATCCCTTAGCCCTGGAGACCCGCCCGTGAGCGTCACCGGTAACGACACCCTGAAGGCCCGCCGCACCCTCACCGTCGACGGCAAGAGCTACGATTATTTCAGCCTCGACGCGGCGGCGAAGGCGGCCGAGCTCGGCGATGTGTCCCGGCTGCCGTTCTCATTGAAGGTGTTGCTGGAAAACCTGGTGCGCCTGGAAAACGGCCGCACCGTGACCGTCGACGACATCAAGGCGCTGGGCGCATGGCTCCAGACCAAGACGTCCGACCGCGAGATCGCGTTCCGCCCGGCGCGCGTGCTAATGCAAGACCTCACCGGCGTGCCGGCGGTGGTCGATCTCGCGGCGATGCGGCAGGCAATGGTCGATCTCGGCGGCGACCCGAAGAAGATCAACCCGCTGTCGCCGGTCGATCTAGTCATCGACCACTCGGTACAAATCGACAATTTCGCCACCGCGAAAGCCTTTGACGAGAACGTCAAGATCGAGTTCGAGCGTAACGGCGAACGCTATCGTTTCCTCTCCTGGGGCCAGCAGGCCTTCGAAAATTTCCGCCTGGTGCCGCCCGGCACCGGCATCTGCCATCAGGTTAACCTCGAATACCTCTCGCAAGTGGTGTGGACGACCGACGAGGGCGGCAAGACCATCGCCTACCCGGACACCTTGGTCGGCACCGACAGCCATACGACGATGGTCAACGGGCTTTCCGTGCTGGGTTGGGGCGTCGGCGGCATCGAAGCCGAGGCGGCGATGCTGGGCCAGCCAATCTCGATGCTGATCCCCGAGGTGGTCGGCATGAAGCTGACCGGCCGGTTGCGCGAGGGCGCGACCGCGACCGACCTGGTGCTGACGGTGACGCAGATGCTGCGCCGCAAGGGCGTCGTCGGGCGGTTTGTCGAATTCTATGGCCCCGGCATTGCCGGCTTAGCGCTCGCCGACCGCGCGACCATGGGCAACATGGCGCCGGAATATGGCGCAACCTGCGGCTTCTTCCCGATCGACGCCGAGACGATCCGTTATCTGACGCTCAGCGCGCGCGATCCCTCGCGCGTCAAGCTGGTCGAGGCCTACGCGAAGGCGCAAGGGTTGTGGCACGACGAATCGAGCCCGGAGCCGGTGTTCACCGACACCCTCGAGCTCGACCTCGCGACCGTCGAGCCGTCGCTTGCCGGGCCGCGCCGCCCGCAGGACCGCATTGCGCTCGGCGATACGGGCAAGTCGTTCGACACCGAGCTGCCGCGCCTGGCGCCCGGCGTCACCGCGGCGCGCTCGCAGAAGGTCGCCGGCGCCGACTACGAGCTGCACGACGGCGACGTGGTGATCGCCGCGATCACCTCGTGCACGAACACATCAAACCCGAGCGTGATGCTCGCCGCCGGCCTGCTCGCCAAGAAAGCAGCCGAGAAGGGGCTGAAGGCCAAGCCCTGGGTCAAGACCAGCCTCGCGCCGGGCAGCCAGGTGGTGAGCGACTATTACGCAGCGGCCGGGTTGCAGGAGTATCTCGACAAGGTTGGCTTCAACCTCGTCGGCTACGGCTGCACAACCTGCATCGGCAATTCGGGGCCGCTGCCCGAGCCGGTGGCCGAGGCGATCGAGGAGGGCGATCTGGCGGTTGCCGCGGTGCTGTCCGGCAACCGCAATTTCGAGGGCCGGATCCACGCGCTGGTGCGGGCGAACTATTTGGCCTCGCCGCCGCTGGTCGTGGCCTACGCGCTCGCCGGCACCATGCGCATCAACCTCGCGACCGACCCGCTCGGCACCGGCAGCGACGGAAAGCCGGTCTATCTGCGCGACATCTGGCCCTCAAACCAGGAGGTCGCCGACACGGTGCGCGCCGCTGTGCACCGCCAGAGCTTTCAGCGGCGCTACGGCAACGTGTTCGAGGGGCCGCCGCAATGGCGGGCGGTCACGGCGCCGGGCGGCCTGACCTACGATTTCCAGGATGCTTCGACCTATCTTGCCCGCGCGCCCTATTTCGAGAACATGCCGAAGGAGCCAGGGCCGCTTTCGGACGTGACCGGGGCGCGTGAGCTGGCGATTTTCGGCGACAGCATCACGACCGACCACATCTCGCCGGCAGGCTCGATCAAGGTGGAGAGCCCGGCCGGCGAGTTCCTGATCAGCTATCAGGTGCGGCCGACCGATTTCAACACGTACGGCGCGCGGCGCGGCAACCACAACGTGATGATGCGCGGCACCTTCGCCAACATCCGCATCAAGAACGAGATGGTGCCCGGGGTCGAGGGCGGCATGACCAAGCTGCAGCCCGACGGCACGGTGATGCCGATCTACGACGCGGCAATGGAATACAAGAAACGCGGCGTGCCGCTGGTGATCTTCGGCGGCAAGGAATACGGCACCGGATCGTCGCGCGACTGGGCAGCGAAGGGCACGCTGCTCTTGGGTGTCAAGGCGGTCATCGTCGAGAGCTTCGAGCGCATCCACCGCTCCAACCTCGTCGGCATGGGCGTGCTGCCGCTGACCTTCAAGGACGGCGCCAGCCGCCAGTCGCTCGGCCTCACCGGCACTGAGACGCTCGACATCACTGGGGTCAAGGACGGGATCAAGCCGCGCATGGACGTGATGCTGACGATCCACCGCGCTGGCGGCAAGACCGACACCGTGCCGCTCACCTGCCGCATCGACACGCTCGACGAGGTCGAATATTTCCGCCACGGCGGCATCCTGCAATACGTGCTGCGCGGGCTGCTGAAGGCGGCGTAGCGCTATTCGCCGCCCCGCTCGGCGACGGGCGAAGGCAGCGGCTCGTCATCGCCGACACCCGGCGCGGCCTCGCGCCGCGGCAGCAGCCCGTAGCCGACGATCCCGGCCACGATCAGCGCGGCGCCGGCGGCGCGCTCCGGACTGACCGGCTCACCGAGCAGGGTCACGCCGACCGCGACAACGGTGACCAGCTCGAGATTGGCGATGATCGCGTAACTCGACGGACCCAGCCGCGGCACGCTGTACGAAAACAGCGTGATGACCAGCGCGCCGGGACCGAACGCCGCCGCCAGTACCAGAAGCCAAGTCGCCGGCTCATGCGGCACGTCGAGCCCTTGCGCGAGGCACGCCGCACCGAAGGTCAGCGCCATGCCGAGATAAAGCGCCGCCGCACCCGCGAGCGGTTTCTGGCGGCGCAGCAGCACCGAATTGGCGGCGAGATAAAGCACGTAGATCAGCGGCGAGGGGATGATCCAGGCGAGGCCGCGCGGGTCGATCGCGCCGCTCTTGAGCCCCGGCAAGGTGACGAGCGCGGCGCCGACGAGAATGACCGCGACACAGGTGAGCGCGGCAGCGCGGATCGGCCGCCCGAAGAGCACGCGGTCGAGCAGCATGGTCAGCGCCGGGTAAGTGTAGAACAGCAGCACCGCGATGCTGGTGTCGATCGTCTTGATGCTCTCCCAAAAGCAGATCGTCTGCCCAGCGCCGAGGGTGGCGCCGACCAATACGATGCGCCAGGCGCCGCCGCGCCACGCCGCGACCCAGTCGAGCCGTGTCGCCGCGGCGGCAATGAGCAACGCCGGCAGCGCGATCGCATAGCGCCACAGCAGCATCGATGGCGGGTCGATGCCGCCGGCATAGAGGTGACGCGCCAGGATCGGCATGAAGCCGACCAGGATGCTGCCCGAAGTCGCGGCGAGAGCGGCGGGCCAGAGCCTCGCCGAGTTCCCGGTCATGCGGTCAACAGTTGCGGAACCGGCCCTTGCCACGGGCCGTTAACCAAAGCGGATCGGAAGGCTCTCTCTATGTCGATCACGCTGCAAATCCTCGGCGCCCTCGCGGTGGTGGTGGTGTTTGCAACCGTCCTCCTGAGGCCGGACGGAATTCTGCTGCCTATTTTGGCCATCGGGTTTGTCATCGCGGGCATTGCCGTCAGTTGGCACGATGTCGAGCAATACCGCGTGAAAAAAGCCGTCGCGCGCCAGCTAACCACGGCGTTCGCGCCGGCGCCGCCTCGGGGATATCCTCGCTCCGGCTCGTGAGTTGCTATTCCGCCGGGCGCTCGTAACAGATGCGCCCGTCGCGCAGCGTGAGGTGAGCGAGGAGGCGGCGCTTGGCGGTGACGGTGCTGCCCTCGCTGTCGGTCAACTCGAAATTGCCGTCGCGCAGTTCGAGCACCGCGATGTCGGCGTTGGCGCCGGGCTTGAGCGTGCCGACGGTGCCCTCGTAACCCATGATCTTCGCCGGCGCCGCGGTGGCACGCGTCACCAAGTCGTCGAGCGACATGCCGAAATGCAGCAGCTTCGACATCGTCGTCAGCATGTCCCAGACCGGGCCGCGCGTGGCGCTGGTGGTGGTCAAGTCCGTCGAGATCGTGTCGGGCAGGAAGCCTTGGTCGAGCGCCTTTTCGATCATGCGGAAACTGAAATGGTTTCGCCCGTGGGCGCAGTCGAAAATGATGCCGTGGCGCTGGGCCTCGACCACCTCCTTCAGCACAAGCTGCTTTTCCTGGCCCATGATGCCGTTGGCGCGGCCGTGATAGCAGTGGGTGACGATATCGCCCGGCTTCATCGGCTCGATCAGATCGGGCAACGGGATCGGCGAGTCGGTAATGTGCATCATCATCGGCACGCCGCCGGCCATATCCGCAGTCTTGCGCGCCAGCTTGACCGGCTCGTTGCTGTATTCCCAGACGAGGCCCGGCCCGAAGCGCAGCTTGACGCCGATCGCGAGATCCGGGTTCTCGCTGATCGTGCGGGCGCAGCCCTCGGGGTCGGCATAGGGGAAATGGTGCAGCTCGCCGGTGCCGCGCGCACCGCCGATAATGCCGATCGCCGATAGGTTGACGAAGGCGCGCACCCGGGTGCGGACGTCGCGGTCGAGCACCTGGCGCAACCCGGCGAACCCCGCCGACCCGGCGCTGCCGGCGTCGCACAGCGTGGTCACGCCGCTGCGCGTGCAGAAATGGTCGGTGTGCCCGCCCATGTCGTGGGCGTTGACGAAAACGTGGGCGTGGATATCGACCAGGCCTGGGGTAACGATCCGCCCCTTGGCGCTAAGCGTCCGGCGCGCTTCGTTTTGCGGAAGGCTGGGTCCGACCGCGACAATCTTGCCGCCGGCAATGCCGATGTCCATCCGGCCCTTGAGGCCCGCCGCCGGATCGAGCACGTCGCCGTCGGTCAGCAACAGGTCGTATTTCATCGCCATCCCCTCCCCTCGGCCCTGTCGCGGCGAGCGTAGCGAAAGCAAAACCGAATGTCATCGAGAGGCACTGTCCGAATCCAAGAGGCGCCGGCCCGGAACGGCAACCCGGGAGAGCAGGGCAGATCAGCTTCCTGCTCCATGCGCGCCTCGCTCGATTGTCGGACGGCCCGGTTCGCCATAGTCTCCGCGCCTTGCCCAAATCACGGGCATCGGGAGGGAAACGCTTGGACGACGCCGTCGCGCAGCACTCGCGGCCAGCGATGGTCGTGCCGCACCGCACGGTGGTCTTTGTCGCCGCGCTGATCGCGACCTTTATTCCGGCAGTGGAAAGCAGCATCGTCGCGACGGCGATGCCGACCATCGTCGGCAGCCTGAACGGGTTTTACCTGTTCAGCTGGGTTTTCGCGGTGCCGCTCCTGACCATGGCGGTGACGATCCCGGTCTACGGACGTCTCGCGGACATCTACGGGCGCAAGCGCATCTTTTTTTTCGGCACCACAGTGTTCCTCGTCGGCACGACGCTCTGTGGGTTCGCCCGCTCGGTCGAGGTGCTGATCTGCTTTCGCGCGATCCAGGGTCTTGGCTCCGGCGCCATCCAGCCGATCGCGATGACGATCATCGGGGATATTTATACCCCGGAGGAGCGGGCGCGAGTGCAAGGCTGGACGTCGAGCGTGTTCGGACTCGCGGCGGTGGTTGGGCCGGCGCTGGGTGCCTATCTCGTCCAGCATGTTCACTGGTCGGTGGTGTTCTGGGTCAATCTGCCGATCGGTTGTCTCGCGATGGCGATGTTCGCGATCTTTCTGCCCGAACCGCCGGAGCGGCGCGCGCACCGCATCGATTACCTCGGCGGCGTGCTGCTGGTCGTCGGAGTGGGATCGCTGATGCTAGCGCTGGTTCAGGTGAAGAGCTCAGGCGCCGGGGTCGCGGGGCTCGTCGCTCTCGGCATCGCCGCGATGGCCGCGCTCTATTGGCACGAACGACGCGCCCCGGAGCCGATGCTGCCGCTCGAAGTGTGGCGGCGGCGGGTCGTGCTGTTGTGCAATATCGCCGGCTTCGGCGCCTCGGCGACGATGATGGCGGTGTCCGCGCTGCTGCCGCTCTACGTCCAGGGGGTGATGGGCCGGAGCCCAGCGACCGCCGGGGTGGTGATCAGCGCCCAATCGGTGAGCTGGATGTTTGCCGCCTTCGCCGCCGGGCGCCTGATGATCCGCACCTCGTACCGCGTCTCCGCCGGGGTCGGCGGCGGCGCATTGGTGACGGGCGCGCTGATGCTGGTGACGCTCGACCCGGCGAGCAACTGGCTGTGGGCGGCCGGCGCCGGGTTCGTCATGGGCGTGGGCATGGGGTTTTGCAACACGACGTTTCTCGTCGCGATCCAGGCCAATGTCGCCTTCCACGAGCGCGGCATCGGCACCAGCTCGCAGATGTTCATGCGGATGATTGGGCAATCGGTCGGCGCCGCCGCATACGGCGCGATCATCAATTTTGGCGTCGACCGGCTGGTGCCCGGGTCCAGCGGCCTGGTGAACCGCCTCCTCGAACCGGCGACCCGCGCTAGCCTGGGCGCCGACACGCTCGCCAAGCTGGGCGATGCGGTGGGGCTGGCTGCGCGCGACGCGTTCCTGCTGGCGCTGGCGATCGCAGTCGTGACCTTGCTGGCGACGGTTTCGCTGCCGGCGCGGTTGAGCCCGATCCGCGCCGCGGTCACACGCCAGCCGGCGGAATAGCGAGAGCGGCTAGGGGTTGAGCGCCGCTTTGTAAGCTTTGACTGCGGCCTGCCAGCCTATCTTCAGCGCGTCGGCGGTCAGCTCGTGGCCGATCGAGGCTTCCGCCAATGCCGGCATCGCGGCGACGAGCGGCGGCAAGTTTTCGAGGTTGAGGTCGTGGCCGGCATTGACGACCAGCCCGCGTTCGGCGGCGCGCTCGGCGGTCGCGGCGCAGGCCGCTAGCGCGGCCGCCGTGTCGCCCTTGCGGAAGGCATCGGCATAGCTCCCGGTATAGATCTCGATCCCATCGGCGCCGGTGCCGGGCACCCGATCGATTACCGCCGGATCGGGGTCGACAAAGAGGATCACCCGCGCGCCCATCGCCTTGAGCCGCGCCACCGCCGCATTGACCAGCGGCGTGTCGCGGTTGTCGAGCCTCCAACCTTCTTCCGAGGTCAGCACCCCGGGCGCGTCGGGCACCAGCGTGCATTGCTCCGGGCGCACCGCAGCGCAGATCGCGAACAGCCGCTCGTCGGGATAGCCCTCGATGTTGAGTTCGCAGGCCGGGCGCCAGTCGCGCATCAGCTCGGCGATCGCGGTCACGTCGCTGCCGCGGATATGGCGCTCGTCGGGGCGGGGATGGATGGTTATACCCTGCGCGCCCGCCTCGTAGGCAAGCCGCGCGAACTCCAGCACGTCCGGCACGCCGGTGCGGCGCGAATTGCGCAGCAGCGCGATCTTGTTGAGGTTGACGCTGAGCCTTGCCATGCCCCTATCCTACGGAAACCCCATCAAGGAGGAAACGTCATGGCGGTCGTGCTCGGCACCGACGGGTATCGCTACGAGGTGCATGACGGTTGGGCGAAGCTCCCGCCGGGAATGGAGTTCAACGCGGACGTCGCCGCGGTCGGTGTCGACAAAGACGACAATGTCTACGCCTTCAACCGCGGCAAGCACCCGATGTGCGTCTTCGACCGCGAGGGCAATCTGCTGCGCACCTGGGGCGAGGGTATTTTCCCGCGCGCGCACGGCGTCTTCATGGCGCCCGATGAGACGATCTGGCTGACCGACGACGCGGACCACACGGTCCGGCAATGCACGCTCGACGGCAAGATATTGCTGACCATCGGCGTCCCCGGCAAGCCCGCGCCCTATATGTCGGGCGAACCGTTTCACCGCTGCACCCATACCGCGATGTCGCCCGATGGCAAGTACCTCTACATCTCCGACGGCTACGGCAATGCGCGTATCCACAAATTCACGGTGGACGGGAAATGGGTGAGCGCGTGGGGCGAGCCAGGCACCGATCCCGGCAAGTTCAACATCCCGCACAACATCTGCTGCGACGCCGATGGCTGGGTCTATGTCGCCGATCGCGAGAACCACCGCGTCCAGGTGTTCGACGGCAACGGTAAATACGAGACGCAGTGGGTCAATATGCACCGCGCCTCCGGGCTGTGCATGGACCACCATACGCCGACGCCGCGCTTTTATGTCGGCGAAATCGGCCCGGACATGGCGGTCAACATCGACATGCCCGGCTGCGGGCCGCGGGTCAGCATATACACGCAGAAGGGCGAGCTGCTCGCGCGGCTCGGCCACGAGCATGCCGGGCTCGCCACCGGGCAGTTCATCTCGCCGCACGGGCTCGCCGTCGACTCACGCGGCGACATCTATGTCGGCGAGGTCAGCTACACCAACTGGGGCCGTCGGGTGCGCGCCCGGGGCGAAGAGATCCCGCCGGGCCTCAGGAGCCTGCAGAAACTGGTGAAAATGGGGTGATCCGATGCCCAGGGGACCTTTGCGGGGAATGCTGTTCGGCGCGATCGCCGTGGTTCTCGTCCTGTCTTCCATGGCGACGCGGACCGAGACGGCGCCGACCGGTTACGCGATCTTCGAATACGTCCTGCTCGCTTTTGGGGCCGTCGCGTTCGTCGGCTCGCTGGTCAAGTACCTGAAGCAGAAAAACGCGCCGTAGGGAGGAGCTGCAAGTGCCTGCCAATCCGATCGTTCAGCTCCTCATCTTCGCGGTTGTCATCATCTGGAGCCTTTACCAGCTCTTCGCGCCGGGTGAGGCGCAAAGTTCTGCCGTCGTTTTCATGGAGTGGTTCGCCGTGGTCGGCGCCTCCCTCGGAGCGATCGGGTCTTTTTACAAACTCGCCACGGGGAAGCAGCTCGGCGCGAAGGAGACGAAGTCATGACCGACAACCCGCGCTGGAAGCGCCGCCCATCCGGCTCGACCTGGGGCGATTGGGGACCGGACGATCAGCTCGGCCGGCTCAATCTGCTGACCTCCGGGAAGGTCAAGCAAGGGGTCGCCGAAGTCCGAGAGGGCAAAACCTTCTGCCTCAGCCTGCCGCTCGATTACCCCGGCGGCACCGTGGTCAACCCGCGCCGCCACCCGCCGCGGCTCATCGCCAACAAGCGCGACGGCATGCCCTACATCGCCTATCCGCTGGCGCGCGAGAACCCGCAATTCGTCGATGTGATCTGCGACGATGTGGTCGAGATGACGCTGCAATACTCGACCCAGTGGGACAGCCTCGCCCATGTCGGTCAGCTGTTCGACGCCGACGGCGACGGCAAGCCCGAGATCGTCTTCTACAACGGCTATCGCGCCGGCGAGCACATTATCGGCCCCGTGGATTACCGTGATGGCGGCGCGGTCGAGCGCGGTGAGCATGTCGGCGCCCTGGCCCTCTCCATCGACAACCTCGCAGCGCACCCGGTGCAGGGGCGCGGCGTGATGATCGACCTCGAACACCATTGCGGCCGCGGCGAGGAGTTCGTCGGCTATGACCGGCTGATGCGGATCATGGAGGCCGACAAGGTCGAGGTCGAGGAGGGCGACCTCTTGTGCTTCCGCACCGGCTACGACCGCGTCATCCTCGGCATGAACAAGCAGCCCGACGCCGCAACGCTCGCCGCCAACCCCGGCGCCGGGCTCGACGGTCGCGACGAGCGCCTGCTCAACTGGATCACGCGATCCGGCGTTGTCGCGCTGATTTCCGACAACCGCGCGGTCGAGCAGATGCCGTCGCGGCCCTGCGAAGGCGAGGATTTGTGCGCCTCGCTGCCGCTGCACGCGCATTGCCTGTTCAAGCTCGGCGTCTATCTCGGCGAAATCTGGTATCTGTCGGAACTAGCCGACTGGCTGCGCGCCAACCAGCGCTCGCGCTTCCTGTTGACCGCGCCGCCGCTGCGCCTGCCCGGCGCTGTCGGCTCGCCCGCCAACGCGGTCGCCACGGTTTGAGTAGGAGGAACACAGCAATGTTCGATCTCGACCGCTTTATCGAAGAGTGCCGCGCCGCGGTCGTCGAGGACGCGAGCCACAAGGCCGTGCGTGAAATCGTCGCCCGCGCCGTCGCCGAGCCAGACGCGGTGCTGAAGGGCTTGGGAGAACCGCGGCTGGGCAGCGTCGAAGCGCTTTATCGCGGCGAGGACGTGACAATTCTCAACGTCGTCTGGCCGCCCCTGTTCACGATCATGCCGCACGAGCACCTGATGTGGGCGGTGATCGGCGTCTATACCGGCGGCGAGGACAACATGTATTGGCGGCGCATCGGCGAGCCTGGGCAGAGCCAAGTCGAGGCAGCTGGGGCGCGTTCGCTGCGGGTCGGCGACGCCGAGCCGCTCGGCCGCGACATCGTCCACTCGGTCACCAACCCGATCGGTAAATTCACCGGGGCGATCCACGTCTATGGCGGCGACTTCTTCGCCGTGAAGCGCAGCGAGTGGGATCCGGAGACGCTGGCCGAGCGGGCCTACGACGTCGACAAGAACATGCGGCTTTTCGCCGAGGCCAACGCCCGCCTCGCGGCGGCGGAATAGCGCCGCTAACCCATCGTCGAGTTGAAGGCGCCGCCGTCGAGCAGCAGGTTCTGGCCGACGATAAAGCCCGATGACGCGGCGCAGAGGAAGGCGCAGGCGTCGCCGAACTCGGCCGGGTCGCCAACGCGGCCGGCTGGGGTCCGCTGGCCGGTTTTCGCCAGTTGCTCGTCGAAGGAGATGTTCTGCCGCCGCGCCTCGAACTCGATGCCCGAGCGCAGGCGGTCGGTGAGGAACGGCCCGGGCAGCAGCCCGTTGATCGTCACGTTGTACTTGGCGATCTGACGCGCGAGACCCGCCGAGAACGCCGTCAGCCCGGCGCGCGCGCCATTCGACATGCCGAGATTGGGGATCGGCGACTTCACCGAGCCGGAGGTGATGTTGACGATGCGGCCGAACTTGCGCTCGCACATGCCGTCAACCACCGCCTTCATCAGCATGATCGGGGTCAGCATGTTGTTGTTGACCGCCTTCTGCCAGTCCTCGACCGACCAGTCGCGGAAATCGCCATGCGGCGGCCCGCCGCAATTGTTGACGAGAATGTCGGGATTGGGGCAAGCGGCGAGTGCGGCCTGACGGCCCGCCTCGGTGCCGATATCGCCCGCGACCGCGGTCACTTTGGCGCCGGTCTCCTTGCGGATTTCTTCCGCGGTGGCCTCAAGCGTTTCCTTGGTGCGCGCGGTGATGACGAGGTCGACGCCGGCGCGGCCGAGGGACATCGCGCAGGCGCGGCCCAGTCCCTTGCTCGCCGCGCAGACGATCGCCTTGCGGCCTTTGATTTTCAGATCGAGCATTTTGCTTCTCCCGTCGACGGCATGAACTTCATGAGATGTAGCCGTTATAGCGCGCGGTTACGGCACTTGCCGAGAGGGCCGTACACGCCCGCACGGAAATGCAATTGATCTATGCGTCAATTTGCCCTTGCGAGCAATTTACGTCCGCGCTTATGTTGAGAACGATTATCACTTGCGTCGTGAAGTCCAATGATCCGTTTGCTATTCTCGATCATCCTATTGCTTGCCGTTGCAAGGCCGGTCTTGGCCGACGAGCCCATTGTGATGATTACGCTCAAGGACAATCAGTTCGTCCCGTCCGAGGTCCCGATTCCGGCCGGGGTGAAGGTGCAGTTGCTAATCAAGAATGAAATGCCAGTGACCGCCGAATTCGAGAGCACGTCACTGCATCGCGAAAAGATCGTCACGGCTGGCGGGCAGATCACGGTCTATGTCGGGCCGCTCGATTCGGGCAGCTATGAGTTTTTCGACGATTTCCACAGCAGCACCCGCGGCCATTTGATAGCAAAATAGGACGGCCCGGCGATGCTCCCCACCGCGATTATCGTCTTCCGCGAGGTACTCGAAGCGGCGCTGATCGTCGGCATCGTGATGGCGGCGAGCCGTGGCGCCTTGGGGCGCGGGCTATGGGTATCGGGCGGCATCGCCACGGGTGTAGTCGGCGCTGCACTGGTGGCGGTCTTCGCCACGGCCATCGCGGCCGCCGCGCAGGGCATGGGCCAGGAGCTGTTCGATGCCGGCATCCTCTTCGCCGCAGTGGGCATGCTCGGCTGGCACAATGTCTGGATGAGCCGGCACGGGCGCGAGCTTGCTGCGAACGCGGTGCAGCTCGGCAACGAGGTGCGCTCGGGCGCGCGGCCGCTCTGGGCGCTCGCCCTCGCGGTGGCCCTCGCGGTGCTGCGCGAGGGCTCGGAAATCGTCCTGTTTCTGTACGGCATCGCGCTCGCTGGCCAGGGTGGCCCGATGGCGATGGTGGCGGGCGGCATCATTGGGCTCGCGCTCGGCGTCACGGCCGGGACGGCGATCTATTGGGGACTCGTGAGCATCCCGATGAAGCATCTGTTCACGGTAACCAGCTGGCTGGTGCTGCTGCTGGCGGCCGGGCTGGCCTCGCAAGGCGCTGCCTTCCTGATGCAGGCCAACCTGTTGCCACCGCTTGGCAGCAATCTCTGGGACACTTCTTTCTTGTTGAGCGACCAGAGCCTGGCCGGCCGCATCCTCCACACGCTGATCGGCTATACCGCGCAGCCGGCGGGTATCCAGCTGGTCTTTTATTGCCTGACGCTGCTGACGATCGGCGGGCTAATGCGGCTTGTCGCGTCGGCCGATCGCGCAGCGCAAGCCAAATCACGGATCGGATCGGCAGTAAATCCAGCCGAATAGCCAAAAAATTTTTGGGGAGATAGTGCAGATGCGACGCATCCGCAAGAGACAGTTTGGCATGACCGGTTGTGCGATCTTAGCGTTCGTTATAATGCCAGTTGCCGCGCGCGCCGACTTCAAGGTTCATCTGCCCGACGCCGAAACCGGCGAATTCGAGATCGAAGAGGTCGGCTCCTGGGGGAGCAGCGGCAATCCCGCCACCGATAACGAGCAGAGCTTTGTCCACGAGCTCGGCTACGGCGTCACCAATTGGTGGCACACGGAACTCGAATTCGAGACCAACCGAGATTTCGGCCCGGGCAACCATCTGCGGTTCGATCAGTTGACCACCGAGAACCAGTTCGTCTTCGGTGAGCCCGGGCAGTACTGGCTCGATCCCGGCTTCTTCTGGGAGTATGGCCAGGCGATGGTCGGCGGCAATCCGAATGAGACCACGTTCGGACCCACCCTGCGCAAGGAGTTCTTCCACACCATCAACACAGTGAATTTGTTCTTCGAAAAGGACATCGGCTCGCACGCCGACCCGCACGTCAACTTTCTTTATGCCTGGGAAACGCGGATTGCGCTGGGGACGCCGATCGAACCCGGCTTCCAGGCCTACGGTTTTATCGGCCCCGTCGGCCATCCCTTGCCGATAAGCGAACAGGACCATCGCATCGGCCCCATGCTTTTCACCACGATCCACGATCTCGGCCCGGGCACGCTCAAGGCCAATGGCGGCATCCTGTTTGGGCTCACTCCCGGCGAACCGCGGCGGACGCTGCGCTGGCAGCTCGAGTACGAAGTGCATTTCTAGCAGCCGGCTGCTCGGCCGCCGCCGTTAACCATGAAATCACGCCGCATTTGCCCAGTATTTTCGCTATCGTCGGCGCAACGGCCATTCAAGGCTGAGCGGGAGGGTGGGTTGCCGGGATTACGCGTTGCGTATCTCTTGGCCGCAGTCTTGTTGCTGACGACATTGCCGGTGAGCGAATCCTCGGTGCTGTTGGCCCTGTTCGTCGCGGTCGACCTCGCCGCGGCCGCGCTTTTCTTGGCGGAGGTGACGCCGGAGCCAATCCGTATCGTTGCCATCGGGGACAATACAAGCATACCGCTGCTGCGCCGCACCGTCCCAGAGCTGCGAAGCCGGAGACCGGCCGCAATCATCGAGACGCAGGTACAATGGCGACAGGCGGCTGAATTCCGCCGCCGCCGTTCCCTGCTGCATCGATCCGCTCGCTAGCTTTTCGACAAAAGCGTCCAGACACCAAGAGCGACCGACAGCACGACTGCGCCCCAGCGCAAGGCGCGCAATGACACCCAGCGGGAAAGCTGGCGTCCCAGGAGCACAGCGGGCAGGTTGGCGGCCATCATCGCCAGCACCGTGCCGCAGACGACCGGCGTCAGGACCTCGAACCGGGCAGCCAGCGCGGCGGTCGCCACCTCGGTCTTGTCGCCGAGTTCGGCCAGGAAGAACGCGATTACCGTTGCGCCGAAGACCCCGTACTTGCCGGTACGCACCGCTTCGCCGTCTTCCTTTTCCGGCAGTACCGCCCAGATTGCGACCGCGAAAAACGACGCGGCGATGATCCATTTGAGCCACGGCCCATCAAGCTTGACCCCGATGAAATAGCCAAGCGCAGCCGAGAGCAGGTGATTGACGACCACTGCCACGAAGATGCCGGCGAGGATCGGCACCGGCCGGTGAAACCGGCTCGCCAGCATCAGCGCCAAGAGTTGGGTCTTGTCGCCGAGCTCGGCGAGGGCAATGAGCCCAAACGAGACCAGGAATGCTTCCATACGGGGTAGGCTCTTACAGCACTATCCCGGCATCTTGAACTGAGTTCGCGTCAACCTTGCGCCGCGAGCGCCGCGTCGAACAGCGGCAGCAGCGTCGGGAAGGTCGGGTATTTGCCGGCGAGTATATCGCCGCGGCTGACCCAGGCGCAGGCGGCCGCATCGTCGGCCGCAACCCCCTCGCCCGACTTCCACACGCCGCGCACCGCGATCAGCGTGTAGTGAAACTGCACGCGGCCCTCGTCGTCGCGGCTGATCGCGTCGTGGATGTTGAGCCAGCCGGCCGGCTCGGCGACGATCCCGGTCTCTTCCAGTAACTCGCGCATCGCTCCCTCGGCGACTGTTTCGCCGAGTTCCAGAACCCCGCCCGGAAACCCCCAACGACCGGCATTGGGCTGCTGCGCGCGCTGGACGATGAGCGCGCGGGTTTCCTGTCCCATAGGGCGCAGCACGACCGCGAGCACCGCGACGATCGGCCGCTCGGGATAGCGCCGCGCAGCGCGCCGGGCCTCGAGATCGGCGGTGGTGGGTTCGGTCGGCTGATCTGTCATTGCGAGCGCAGCGAAGCAATCCCGATGAGTTGTGGCTCAACACGAGATTGCTTCGTCGCTACGCTCCTCGCAATGACGCAGTAAACTTACTCCGCCGCAGCGCGCGGCCGGCCGTGCTCGTCGGTGTAGATCTCACCACCCTGCTTGAGAAATTCCTCCGACTTCTCGGCCATGCCTGACTGGGCGTAGTCGCGGATCTCCTGCGTGATCTGCATCGAGCAGAATTTCGGCCCGCACATCGAGCAGAAATGCGCCAGCTTCGCGCCATCCGCCGGCAGGGTCTGGTCGTGGAATTTCTCCGCCGTCTCGGGATCGAGCGACAGGTTGAACTGGTCGCGCCAGCGGAACTCGAAACGCGCGCGCGACAGCGCGTCGTCGCGCTCGCGCGCACCCGGGTGGCCCTTGGCGAGGTCGGCGGCGTGCGCGGCGATCTTGTAGGTGATGACCCCCGTCTTGACGTCGTCGCGGTCGGGGAGGCCCAGATGCTCCTTCGGCGTCACGTAGCAGAGCAACGCCGTGCCGAACCAGCCGATCATCGCCGCGCCGATGCCGCTGGTGATGTGGTCGTAGCCCGGCGCGACATCGGTGACGAGCGGCCCGAGCGTATAGAACGGCGCCTCGCCGCACTCCTCGAGCTGTTTGTCCATGTTCATCTTGATCTTGTGCATCGGCACGTGGCCGGGGCCTTCGATCATCACCTGAACATCGTCCTCCCACGCCATCTTGGTCAGCTCGCCGAGGGTCTCCAGTTCGGCGAACTGGGCGCGGTCGTTGGCGTCGGCGTTCGAGCCGGGGCGCAACCCGTCGCCCAAGCGAGTAGCGACACGTCATAGGCCCGCATGATCTCGTAGATCTCGCGGAAATGCGTGTAGAGGAAGCTCTCCTGGTGATGCGCCAGGCACCATTTCGCCATGATCGAGCCGCCGCGCGAGACGATGCCGGTGACCCGGCTGGCGGTCAGCGGGATGTAGGCGAGCCGCACGCCGGCATGGATGGTGAAATAATCGACCCCCTGCTCGGCCTGCTCGATGAGCGTGTCGCGGAACAGCTCCCAGGTCAGCTCCTCGGCCGCGCCGCCGACCTTCTCCAGCGCCTGGTAGATCGGCACCGTGCCGATCGGCACCGGCGAGTTGCGCACGATCCATTCGCGGATGGTGTGGATGTTGCGCCCGGTCGAAAGGTCCATGACCGTGTCGGCGCCCCAGCGCGTCGCCCAGACCAGCTTGTCGACTTCCTCGGCGACCGACGAGGTGACGATCGAGTTGCCGATATTGGCGTTGACCTTCACCAGGAAATTGCGGCCGATGATCATCGGCTCGGTTTCGAGGTGGTTGATGTTGTTGGGGATGATGGCGCGGCCGCGGGCGACCTCGTCGCGCACGAATTCCGGGGTCACGTAGTCCGGGATCGCCGCGCCGAACGAATTGCCGGCGTCGAGACGCTTCGCCGCGGCTTCGCGGCCGAGATTCTCGCGGATCGCGACGTATTCCATCTCCTCGGTGATGATGCCGCGGCGGGCATAGTACATCTGGGTCGGCGCTGCGCCCGGCTTGGCGCGCAGCACCTTGCGCGCGCCGCGGTCGAACACCGGGACGTTCGACTCCTCGCCGCGCTTCAGGCCGTTATCCTCGGGCTTGATGTCGCGGCCTTCGATCTCCTCGACATCGCCGCGGCCGAGCACCCATTTGCGCCGCAGCGCGGCGAGGCCGCGGGTGATATCGGTCTCGGCCGCCGGGTCGGAATAGGCGCCCGAGGTGTCATAGACGCGCACAGGCGGCTCCTTGGCGCTTTCCTCGAGATCGATCTCGCGCATCGCGACGCGCAGGTCGCCAAACCGCCTGCTGGCGACGAAGACCTTGCGCGAAGCCGGGAAGCCCCCCGTCGTAACCTGAAGTTCGGAAACTTTCTTCGCCGGAAGAGGAGCGGAATCGGGCATGTGCGTCTCCGTTGCGCCGAGTGAACGAGCACCGGGGAATGTCATGCGGGGGATTTTGGCGGCGACGCCGCGGTTCCTGTCCCTACGCCGGCACGACCCGGATCAGGTTCAAAGGGTTTTCGCGCCCTGCTTCCCTGCGCAGGCTAGCGATATCTCAGCCCCTTCGCCGGGGCACCCCTTGGACGGAAAGATTATCGACAGGTTGTCACATCTCCGTCAAGCGGCGCTTCGAAGAGCCCGCAGAGGGCTTCGCTGTTCTGCGGCGTTTTTAGGAAAATCGGATTAGTTATATAATTCAACACGATAACTTCATAGAAACAGCGAAATTAACAGCGGGAAAGCAGCGGCGACACAGCGGAGTAACAACGAGATCAGCGAGTTATCAGGAGAATCATTTCAGATTTCCCATACCAGCCGGTATCTCTATTCCCACAGCCCGCAGGCAGGGCGCGCCACACTGTTTGAGCGCGTGCCAGGGTTATCTCACCGAGTGCCTGTCGAGCGGGTGCTGGGAGACCAGGGTCTCGGCGAAAAAATGCGGGTATGAGCGGCGATAGCCGCCTGAAAACCCAACCCAAATCATTGAACCGCGAAAATGAAATGGCGCGATCGGCTGGTGTCACCTCAATGGGATAACAGCCGAAGTTAGGCCTCGGCCGGTTTGCCCTCGGCGATCCGGGCCGGTGTAAAGTAAGATCGCCTTACATGGCCTGGACTCGGCACGACCCCAACGCGAAGCGCGGCTACCACCACGGCAATCTGCGCGAGACGCTGATCGACGCGGCGCTGAATCTGATCGCCCAGAAGGGGCCGGCCGGCTTCACCTTTGCCGACGCGGCGCGCTGGGCCGGGGTTAGCTCGGCCGCGCCCTATCGCCATTTCCGCGACCGCGACGCGCTGATGGCGGATGTCGCGCGGCGCGGCTTCGAGCAGTTCGAGACGCATCTGGAACAGGCCTGGGACGGCGGCAAGCCGGAACCCTTCGCGGCGTTCGAGCGGTTGGGGCGGGCCTATCTCGCTTTCGCCCGCGACGAGCCGGCGTACTACTCGGCGATGTTCGAGGCGGGGGTCGCGGTCGACAGCGACAGCGGGCTGCGCCAGGCCTCGGAGCGCGCCTTCGCGGTGTTGCGGCGCGCCGCCGAGACGCTGTGCGCCCGCGCGCCGGGCAAGCCCCCGCCGGCGCTGATGGTAAGCCTGCATGTCTGGGCACTGTCGCACGGCATCGCCTCGCTGTTCGGGCGCGGCGATCCCGGACGGCGGACGCTGCCGATGTCGCCCGAGGAACTGCTCGAAGCGGCGGTGCTGATCTATCTGCGGGGGTTGGGCCTCATCGCGCCTTGACTCCGCCCGGCGGCGGGATTATGTGAATGTAAGATACATTTACATAGGGTGCGGCGATGACCCTCGTTGACCGTATCGACGATTTCGGCCGGGTCGGCTGGATCGCCATCACCGTCCTCAGCTTCATCATCTTCTGGCCGATCGGCTTTGTCGTTCTGGGCTTTCTTTTAGGGAGCGGGCGCATGGGATGCTGGCATCGCAACTATGACGACGGTTGGCGCCGTGACCGGTGGCAACGCAAGATGGACCGGATGCAGCGTGGCTTCGACCGCATGCAAGACGGCATCAACCGGGCGCAGGCCGCCGCCGAGCGGTTCCGCAACTATTTCCAACAGCAGAGCCGCGATCAGCGGCCGGGCTATCGCTCGGGCCCAAGCGGCAACCACGCCTTCGACGAATACCGCGAGGAGACGCTGCGCCGGCTCGAGGAGGAAGAGCGCGAGTTCCGCGAGTTCCTCGACCGGCTGCGCCACGCCAAGGACAAGGCCGAGTTCGACCAGTTCATGGCCGAACGGCGCGGCATGCGCGATGTGACGCCGCCGCCCGATCAGCAGCCGTAAAGGCGCCGATGTCAAAGGGCGGCCGCGCGGCCGCCCTTTTTATTGGTGCGTTTCGCCGCGACGGTGGGCGAAGTTGAGGGTCAGCAGCCGGCGCGAGAAGTCGCCGTAGGTGGTCGGCTCGTAGCGCGGTGGATTGCCCGGCCAAACGCAGCTAGGCACAGCCGCGACCAGAGCGTCGTGATTGGGGCCGAGAAAGAACGGGATCGCGTAGCGCGAGGCAGCGTTGCGGTTGATCACCCGGTGCGGCGTCGCCTTGAACCGGTCGTTGGAATAGAGCGCCAGCATCGCTCCGGTATTGACGACAAACGTGCCCGGCACCGCTGGCGGGCGTATCCACTCGCCTTCGGCGGTACGCACCTCCAAGCCGGGCAGCTTCGACTGGGCGAGAAAGGTGATGAAGTTGTTGTCGGTGTGCGGCGCGAAGCCGAATTCGTTGTCCTGCGGTACCGGGTGCGGCGGGTAGTGGATCAGCCGCAAGGTGCAATGCGGCTCGGCGAAGGCGGCGTCAAAATAGTCGGACGGCAGATCGAGCGCGGCGGCAACCACCGGCACCAGCCGCCGGGTCATCGCCTCCATCGCGCTATAATAGGCGACCATCGCGGCGCGGAACTCGGGCATGTCATCGGGCCAGCGGTTGAGCCCAATCAGCGGCTTGTTGCTGACAATGTCGGGATGGTCGGGGGACCGGTCGCGGGTGACGTAGAACGACTCGCTGAAATTCGGCTTGGTGTTCTGGTTGACCGGCGAATGCCGCACCACCTGGCCGCCAAACGGCAGGTAGCCGATATTGTATTCGCCGATCTTGTAGGGAAGCTTCTCAGCCTCATCGCGCGCGAAGAAGCGCGCCGCATGCACGAAGGCGTTATCGACGAGCGCTGGGTCAATGCCGTGATTGGCGACAACGAGAAAGCCGGTGTCCTCGCAGGTGCGGGCAACGGCACGCGCCAGCGGCGCGAGCGCACTCGCCTCACCCGCGAGAAACGGCCCGATGTCGAGAACCGGGATGCGGCTGGTGGTGGCGAGCGTGTCGGGCATGGGCTCGCTCTGTCATTGCGAGGAGCGAGGCGACGAAGCAATCCCCTTCGGAGAAGTCTTCACCGGAGGGAGATTGCTTCGCTGCGCTCGCAATGACGACCTAACTTACGCGTGGTGCGCGTGGTAGTAGCTGTTGCGCAGCACGCGGCCTGGCAGATTGCCGGAATGCTTGCCGTCTTCCATCAGCACTTGGCCGTTGACGATGGTCATGTGGATGCCCTGCGCTGGCTCCTTGATCCGCTTGGCGCCGGTCGGGAAGTCGTGCAGCACTTCCAACGGCAGCGGCTTCACCGTGTCAGGGTCGAAGATAACGATGTCGGCGACCATGCCCGGGCGCAGCAGACCGCGGTCATAGAGGCCGAAGATCGACGCCGACTCGAAGGTCAGGCGGCGCACCGCCTGTTCGAGGCTCATCACCTTCTTCTCACGCACCCATTCGGACAGCAGCCGGGTCGAGAAACCGAAGCCGCTCTGGAACTGCACATGCGCGCCGCCGTCGGAGAGACCGATCACCGCGTTCGGGTAGGTGAGAATCTTGGCGACCGCTGCGTCGTCGACATTGTTTTCGCCGTGCAGCCATTCGGTGTTGAGGTTTTCCTCGATGGCGAGGTCGAGGAAGCAGTCGATGATGCCCTTGTCCTGCGCCTTGGCGATCTGCCCGAGGGTCATGTTCTCGTATTGCTTGTTCTTCGGCAGCACCGCGGTCTGCAACACCATGTAATCCCACCAGGTGCTGCAGATGCCGATCGCCGGCCCGTTCTTGAATTCGATCGCTTCCTCGTGGAGCGCCTTTCGCACCGCCGGATCGGCATAGGCCTTGAGCTGCTCCTCCGGGCTCGACAGGCAGATCGGGTGCCACACTGGCAGGCCGCGGAAGGTCTGGGTGTTGCGCATCTGGAAATAGTCGGTGATGCGGTTGGGCGTGCACATCGGAAAGGCGCGGATGCCCTTCGCGGTGGTCGCGTTCACCTGCTCCATCTGCTTTTGCCACTGGCCGGGGCGGCGCATCGTCTGGCCGAGATTGTTGTAAACGACGGTGCGGCCGGTCGCCTCGCTGAGGCGGCTCATCAGCGCATCCTTCATCTCGGCGCCGTTGCCGCCGCCCGACTGGATGAGGCCGGTGCCCAATTCCTTGAGCACGTCGCCGAGCGCGAAGATCTCCTTCTCGTCGGCCCAGATCGCCGGGATGTGGACGCCCTGCGGGTCGAAATGGCCCTGGTTGCGCGACACCGAGAGGCCGAGCGCGCCAGCCTTCATCCCGTCACGGACGAGGCCCTGCATTTGCGCGATCTCGTCGTCGGTCGCGGTGCGTTTCTGGCAGTCCTCGCCCATCACGTAATGGCGCACCGCGGTGTGGCCGATCAGATTGCCGATATTGACGCCGAGATTGCGGTCCATCTCGTCGAGATATTCGGGGAACGTCTCCCAGGTGAACTCGAGCGTGTCGAGCACCTCCATCGGGATCGCCTCGACATAGGAGAGAAACTCGTTGAGCCGGCGCTGCTGTTTGCGGTCCTTTTTCACCGGAGCCAGCGAAAGGGAACAATTGCCGAAGATGACGCTCGTCGCGCCGTGGTCGCAGGAGAACGAGCACAGCGGGTCCCAAGTGACCTGCGCGTCGTAATGGCAATGGTTGTCGATAAAGCCGGGCGCCACCACCTGGCCGCCGGCATCGACGGTGCGCGTCGCCGGGCCCGACAGCTTGCCGATCTCGACGATCTTCCCGTCCTTGATGCCGACATCGCCGCGATAGCTGGGGCCGCCCGAGCCATCGACGATGCGGCCGTTCTTGATCAGCAGGTCATAGGTCATTTCCGGTTCCTTTCGTCATCCCGGCGAAAGCCGGGACCCATGGTTCAGTCGTTCGAGCGTCGGCACGCCTGGACGCCGGCCTTCGCCGGGGTGACGAGGCACATAATGCCTCGTCAGTTGATCAACCCGTAGAACTTGGCCGCGTTCTCGCAGGTGATCTTGTGGATCTGGTCGGCGGTGAGGCCAGCGAATTGTTCTTCGATATATTTCGAAGACTCAGGCCAGACGCCGTCTGGGTGCGGGTAGTCCGACCCCCACATCAGGGTTTCGAGCCCAATCTCATCGATCAGCTTCGGGCCGATGCGGTCGAACTGGAACGTCGCCTTGCACTGGCGGCGCCAGTATTCCGACGGCTTCAGCTTCATCAGGTCGCGGAAGCGGTCCTCGAACTCGAAATCCATCCGATCGAGCGCGTAGGGCAGCCAGCCGATGCCAGATTTCGCCAAAGCCGATGCGCAGGTTCGGATAGCGCTCCAACACGCCGGCGCCGATGATCGCCGCGATGATCTGGATGAGGTTCATCTGGAACCCGGCGACCGTGGTGAACTGCGCCTGACGCGGCGCATGCTGGGCGGCAGCTGGTTGCGCACCCGCTGCGGCATTTGCGGGAAGGTGTGGAAATGCAGCGGCAACTGCACGTCGTTGACCGCCTTCCACAACGGCTCCCAGCACGGGTGCCACATCGGGTCCATGTCCCACGAGCACGACAGTTCGAGGCCCTTGAGGCCCATCTTGGCGACGCGGTAGACCTCCTTCGCCGCGGCCTCGATATCGCCATAGGGCAGGCAGGCGAGACCGATCTGCCGATCGGGGTAGAAGCTGCAGAAATGCTTGAGCAAATCGTTGTAGATGCGCAGGCACTCGTTGGCCGCCTCGTGATCTTCGAGGCGCGAGACGACGCCGAGGATGCCGAAGATGATCTCGGCATCGACGCCGTCCTTCTCCATCTCCTTGATGCGCAGATGCGGGTCGCCGGGACGGCGCTCGCCGCGCTTTCCGGCCTCGTAGAGCCCGGTCTCGGCCATCTTGTCGACGCGGTAGTTCTGGCCGGGGACAAACGGCGCGCCGACCGAACCGACCGCACCGGGGATGCCCATGAAGACGCCCTTCTTGGTTACCCAGCGCGGACCGTCAGCGCCGTCCTCGACATAGGGCATGCGGTCCTTGAACTCGCGGGTCGCCTGCGAGGTGAACAAATCCGGCGGCAGCCAGGGCAGATCGAGGTGGCAATCGGCGGAAATCCGGCGGTATTGCATAGCGAGCCTCCCGAATCACATTGTCGCGATCACTCTACGCCGATTGGCCGGGGTGAGCACCCACATCGGCGCATGGGTTGGGGCTGAGCTATGCGGCGGGCGCGTCCCGGTGCATCGACCGCGGCCACCAAGACGCATAAAATTCAACGCAATTGATTTAACTCAAGGCGTCTCTGTGCGGATCGTCAAACCCTTCATGAGGCTGGGATGATGGGGACGCAAGATAATGACGGACCTCGAATTGGCCCGCATGCAGGGAGAAGTTCACGGGTTGAGGTTGTTACTGGGCAACACCATGGGCATGATCGCGGCCACGGTCGATGACCTGTCGGCCTATCTGGGCGATATCCAAGCGCATGCGGTCGCCGGCATCCTGCGTGCCGCTCCCGCCGGGATGAGCGAAGCGCAGCTCGCCGCATTTCGCGCCGCCGCCGCGAGGGTCGTCAGCCAGACGGTCGAAGAGATCGAAGCAAATCACACACGCCCTAACGGCTCGTCGAGCTAGGCCGCCCGTGCATCCTCCAGGATCATCGCGGCGCATTTCTCGCCGATCATGATCGAGGGTGCGTTGGTGTTGCCGCCGGGGACTTGCGGCATGATCGAGGCGTCTGCGACGCGCAGATGCGCGATGCCGTGTACCCGCAGCCGCGGGTCGACCACCGCGTCGATTTCCTTGCCCATGCGGCAGGTGCCGACCGGGTGCAGGTTGGAGACGCCGCGCACGCGGATCTCCTCCTTGATCTGCTCGTCGCTCTGGCAGCCAAGGCCGGGAATAACCTCCTCGACGACAAACGGCTTCAGCGCCGGCTGCTCGGCGATCTTGCGCGAGAAGCCGCGTGCCGTAGATCAGCGCCTGGAAATCGTAGTCGCTGGCGAGGAAGTTGAAGCGGATCGCCGGCGCGGCCAACGGGTCGGCGCTCTTGATGCGTACCGTGCCGCGGCCCTCGGGGCGCAGATGCACCGGCGATAAGGTGAAGGCCGAGAACGGATGCGGCTTGATGCCGGTGCGCAGCCGCTCGAACGCGCTCCAGCCAAACATGTTGATCTGCAAATCGGGCTGTTCGAGACGGGGGTCGCTCTTGACGAAGGCCCCGGCGTAGATGCCCGCGTTCGACAGATGGCCGGAGCGGGTAAAGACGTACTGGATGCCCGAGGTCAGCTTCATCAGCGGGCTGGCGGCGAGGTCGTTGAGCGTCACCTTCTGCGAGCAGCGCCACACCAGATAGGTGTTGAAATGGTCGTGCAGGTGCTTGCCGATCCCCTCCATGTCGCGCACCACCGGAATGCCGAATTCCTGCAACAATTCACCCGGCCCGACCCCGGATAACTGCAAGAGCTGCGGCGAGCCGTAGACACCGCCCGAGACGACGATCTCGCCCTTGGCGTAGGCGGTCTGCTTGCCGCTCGGTGTCTGGTACTCGACCCCGACCGCCTTCTGCCCCTCGAACAGGATGCGGGTGGCATGCGACTGGGTCGAGATCGTTAAATTGGCGCGGCCCTTGGCGGGGCCGAGATAGGCGCGCGCCGACGACCAGCGCCGCCGGTTGGTGGTGGTCGTCTGGTAGTAGCCGACGCCTTCCTGGGTGGCGCCGTTGAAGTCGTTCGTTGGCGGGCACCCCGGCCTCGATCGCCGCCTTGACCATCGCGTCGCCGAGCACCGAGCGCACCGGGTTCGACACATGCAGCGGCCCGCCGGCGCCGTGGAACTCGTTCGGCGCCGCGCTCCTGGTCCTCGGCCTTCTTGAAGAACGGCAGCACGTCGTCGTAGCCCCAGCCCTCGCAGCCCTTTTGCCGCCAGCCGTCGTAATCCGTCGGGGTGCCGCGCATGTAGACCATGCCGTTGATCGAGCTGGTGCCGCCCAGCACCTTGCCGCGCGGCTGGTAGAGGGTGCGGCCGTTCAGCTCCTTCTCCGGCTCGCTGTCGAACATCCAGTTCACCCGCGGGTCGGTATAGGTTTTGGTGTAACCGAGCGGGATGTGGATCCACGGGTTGGTGTCCTTGGTGCCGGCTTCGAGCAGCAGCACCTTGTACTTGCCGTTCTCGCTTAGCCGACCGGCGACCGCACAGCCCGCCGACCCGGCGCCGGTGACGATGAAGTCGTAGGTGTTTGTCGCGTCTCCCGGCATGTCCGTAACCCCCGCTCGCGTCTCCTCCCGCGACGATAGCGAAAGCCGGCCAACGCGGAAAAGCCTCGATTCAGGTGGGCTGACCTGCCGGCTTGCGCGCCGAGGCCAGGACATAGGCCTTGCAGGTCGCGCCGAAATACCAAGCGACCGCGCGCGCCATGGTGGCGCGCAGCAGCGCAGTGTGGAAGGTGAGCCGGCCAATTTTGTGCTGGGTCATCGGCCAGCGGGCGAGGTTCTTGCGAAAGCGGCCGAGGCAGGCGGCGGTCGCGTCCTCGACCTCGACCGCATCGAACCCCACCCGCTCCAGCAGGCTCATATACGCCGCGGGATTGGGCACGAAATTAGCGCGCGGCACATGGGTCGGCGCGACCAGCGGCGTTGCCAGCCTGCGATAGAGAATGTCGGACAGCACCAGCGACCCACCCGGCTTGAGGACGCGCAGCGCCTCGCGCAAGAAGGCCTCGCGGGTGTCGAAATGAAACGCCGCCTCGACGCAGATCACCGCGTCGAAATGACCGTCGGGAAAGTCGAGCCTTGTGGCGTCCATCTGGCGGAACGAGCATTCGGGGACGAGTTTCTTGGCCTCGGCCACCTGGGCCGCGGAGATGTTGATCGCGGTGATCATCTCGGGGGCGTAACTCTGCATCAGCCGCCGGGTCGAGGCGCCGACGCCGCAGGCGACATCGAGAGCTCGGCCGCCCTTGACCGCGATCCTGCCGACCAGCTCGTCGACCAGGGCCGCGCTTGCCTCGGGCTGGGTTCGCGCGCCCGAGCCCCAATAGCCGAAATTGAAGAAGCCGCTATTGTCGTAATAGCCGCGCCGGTGCCGCACCAGCGCGCTGTCGTAGACGCGGACCATCCGCTCCAATGGACTCTCGCGGCCGCGCGCCTCGCCCTGCATGCGCTTCGTTCTACGTCAGTGGATCACCGGACGATCCGGCTCCGGGGTAAACAGGTCGTAGATGGAGCCGGAATGCGAACCGGTGGGGGCGATAGCGACATTCTGGTCGCGCGGCTGCAGATCGAGCGGCACGCCATTCTTCGGCATGGTCACCACGGCATAGGTGCGGTCGAACCGCGCGCCGGCGGGAACGCTCGGCCGGAAGCGGCTCAGCATCATCGCCAGCGCGAGTTTAAGGTTGGTCTCGGCCAGCCAGGCGCCGGGACAGCGCCGCTGGCCCGCGCCGAACGGCAGGTATTCATACGGCGTGGGCTTGATCGAGAACCAGCGGCCGGGGCGAAACCGGTCCGGCGCGGCGTAAATTTCAGGCAGCCGGTGGGTCAGCTGCGGGACTACATAGAAGCGCGAGCCGCGGGCTAGCGCCTGGCCGGCGATCTCGGTGTCGTTGACGGTGCGGAACCCCATGAACGGCACCGGCGGGATCAGCCGCATCCCCTCTTTGACCACGGCATCGAGCAGCGGCAGCGCCATCAGGGTATTGGCGTCGATATCCTCGATCGGCGCGTTCGCGGCGATCTCGTCGAGGAGATCGGCGAGCACGGCCGGATGCTCCGCCAGCAGCAACGTCGCCCAGCTCAACGCGGTCGCGGTGGTCTCGTAGGAGAGCCAGCTCAGCATCGCGATCGCGGCGGTGATGCTTCCTTGCGAAAACGGGCAGCCGTCATGCCCCTTGCCCTGGACAAGGCTCTGCACCAGCGAGCGGCCCTCTGGCGTGGCGGCGGCGGATCTGATCCAGTCGCGAATATAGGATTGCAGCGTCTTCGCCTCGTCGAGGACATGGCGGTAGGCAGTGCCGGGCCAGTCAACCGGAAACAGCCGGGCGGCCGCCGCCCAGTTGGCGCGGTGGTATTCGTGCACCAAGTCACCGAACGCCGAGAACCGGCCGCTCTCGTGCGTGCCGAACAACAGGGTGAAGGCGACGCGCTCGGTGCATCGGCGCGCCAGCGTGTAGAAGTCATGCACCCCCGGCTCCCAGCCGGTGACTTCGGCCAGGACGCTGGCCCGAATATCCTCGAACTGCCGAGCGATGGCGCCGCGGCTCAAATACGGATCGGTGATCTGAGTGAAAGCCGCCTGCTGCGGGCCGTAATTCTTCAGCGGTTGGGTACGAAGCTCGCGCTGCGCCGCGCTGTGGCGCGGTGTCGCCGGCCATAACTGGGAGATCTGCGTATTTCTTGTATTCAGCAAGAACTGCCGATTGTAATCCGGATCGTACATAAATAGCTGCCGGACCCGGCCGCGCCTCAGTGCGGTAATTTCGACGGCTCGGCCCGCAGGCATAAAATACCGCTCAAGGGCACCGACCGGATCGCGAATAAAGGCGGCAACCAGCAACCCACTTTTGACCCGACTCAGCACTGTGGGAGCGGGAAGATGTTTTTGTAAACTGCCGCTCTGCATCGCAGGTTGACGAAGGCCACAAAAATTGACGGACGCGGCAGTATCAAGGCTCTTCCGCGGGTGGGCAATCGATTTTCGCCGAAAGGAATGGCCTGCGACCGACGGTCAACTCGCATCGGCAGGGCTGGCCAAATCCGGTTGGAAAGGCGTCATCGATCGCTCAGTATTGCGCCGATGAATCGCCAGGAACGCCGAGCCGCAGGGAAAATGGGCAGACGTTCCGGCGGGCCGGCGCCGACCGTCCCCGACCCGCGCTTCGCCGAGGCGCTTCGCTACTATCAGGCCGGGCGGGTCAAGGAAGCCAACGACATCTGCCAGCAGATCCTCGCCGGCAACCCGCGCGACCTCAACGCGCTGCACCTGACGGGGCTGATGGCCTTGCAGGTCGGCGTCTACGAAGTCGCGGTCAATGTCCTCCGCAGCGCGATCGCGGTGGATGACCGGGTGGCGCCATTGCACGCCGCGCTCGGCGAGGCGCTGCATCGGCTCGGCAACCGCGACGACGCTATCCGGCATTACCGCCGAGCGATCGGGCTCGCGCCGGACAATCCAGGCCCGCACAACGCACTCGGCATCGCGCTGACCGAGCTCGGCCATTTCGATGAGGCGATCGCAGCGTACCAGCGCGCTCTGAAACGCCACCCCGCCTTTGTCGAGGCGCACAACAACCTTGGCAACGCGATGCGGGCGAAGGGGGATTTGGCGGCGGCAACGGAATGTTACCGCAAGGCGTTGGCGCTGAAGCGCGATTACGCGCCGGCACACAACAATCTCGGCATCGTCCTGTTGGACCAGGACCGGTTTGACGAGGCGGGCGCCTCGTTCAACCGCGCGATCGCGATCAACGCCAACTATGCCGCCGCACATTACAATTTGGGCAACGTCGCGCGCGCCCAAGGCGACCTAACGCAAGCGGCAGCATGCTACAGGCAAGCCCTGTCGTTCGATCCCAACCATGTCGAAGCCCACAATGGTCTCGGTATCGTGCTGCGCGAGCGCGGGGAAATTGAAGCGGCCATCGCCGCGTACCGGCGGGCGCTCGCGCTCAGTCCGAACCTCCCGGAGGCGTTGGCGAATTTGGGAGGAGCGCTGCGCGGTCTCGGCGATTTGGCGGGCGCCATCGATGCGGAGCGCGCCGCGCTCGCCCAGCGACCGCAAATGCCCCTGGCGGAAGCAGAGCTTATTTATGCGCAGTCGCTGGCCTGCGATTGGACCGGCTACGAGACATGGAGAGACCGGCTATTGGCGGCGGCGCGGCAACCCCGCACGGTGTCGCCGTTCATCATGCTAATCCAGGCGTCGACGCTGGCCGACAGGTTGCTTTGCGCCAAACAGTGGATCGGCGCGACCCTGCCTCGATCGCCGCGGCCGCAAGGGCGACAATCCGGCGCCCCCAGCGGCAAAATCCGCCTCGGCTATCTGTCGGGCACGTTCCGCGACGACGTTGTCGGCATGCTGATCCCGGAGTTGATCGAGCGCCACGACAAGTCAATTTTCGAGGTGTCGGCCTTTTGTTACGGCAGCGATGACGGCGGCGTCACCCGCCGCCGGCTGCGCGCCGCCGTTGACCACTTCCACGACATCGCCTCGGTCTGCCCCGCCGAGGCAGCGCGGAAAATTCAAGAGGCTGAAATCGACATCCTCGTCGACGTTACGGGCTATACCGAATTTGGACGGTCGGCGATTTTGGCGCACCGGCCCGCGCCGATCCAGGTCAGCTATCTTGGCTATCCCGCGACGATGGGAGCGGATTTCATCGACTACTTGATCGCCGATCGCTGGATCGCACCGCCCGCGGACCAGCCGTTCTACACCGAGCAGCTGGTTCATCTGCCCGAGTGCTACCAGCCGAGCGACACGCGTCGGGCGATTGCGCCGGCGCCAACGCGCGCGGAATGCAGATTACCGCCGGACGGTTTCGTCTTTTGCTGCTTCAACAACAGCTACAAGTTCACACCGGCTTTCTTCGACATCTGGTCGCGTCTGCTGCGGCAGGTGCCGGGCAGCGTCCTGTGGCTGGTCAAGCCCCACCGGGTGGTCGAGCAGAACCTGCGGCGCGAGGCGACCGCGCGCGGCGTCGAACCGGAGCGTCTGGTGTTTACCGATCGCGTACCGATGGCCGAGTACCTCGCCCGGTTGCAGGTCGCCGATTTGTTTCTCGACACGCTGCCCTACAACGCCGGCGCGACCGCGAACGATGCGTTGTGGGCAGGGCTGCCGGTGCTCACCTGCTCAGGCGCGACCTACACGGGGCGAATGGCGGGGAGTTTGTTGCGAGCGGTCGGCTTGCCCGACCTCATCGCCGACTCACCGGACGCGTACGAGGCGCTGGCGCTGCGCCTGGCCACGGAGCCGGAATTACTGGCGGAGGTTCGTCAACGTCTCCCGCGCAACCGCGCGACCATGCCGCTCTTCGACATGGCACGCTATGCGCGGCACCTCGAAGCCGGGTATCGCCGGATGTGGGAGATTTGGCAACGCGGCGAGCCGCCGGAAGCCTTCGCGGTCGAGGCGCTGCCCCAACCCGCTTGAACAACCTAGCTGTCGCCCATCCTGAGCGCTGCGATGAAGGCGGATTGCGGGATGTCGACCTGGCCGAACTGACGCATCCGCTTTTTGCCTTCCTTCTGCTTTTCGAGGAGCTTGCGTTTGCGGGTGACATCGCCGCCATAGCACTTGGCGAGCACGTCCTTGCGCAAGGCCTTGACCGTCTCGCGGGCGATGATGCGCCCGCCGATCGCCGCCTGGATGGCGATCTGAAACAATTGCCGAGGGATGAGGTCCTTCAGGCGTTCGCACAGCGCGCGGCCGCGACGCTCGGCCTGGCTGCGATGCACGATCAGCGAGAGCGCATCGACCGGCTCGCCGTTGACCAGAATGTTCAGGAGCACCAGGTCGCTTTCGGCATAGCCGTCGAGCTGGTAGTCGAAGCTGGCATAGCCGCGGCTGACTGATTTGAGCCGGTCGTAGAAATCGAACACGACCTCGTTGAGCGGCAGCCGGTACACCACCATCGCGCGGTTGCCGGCATAGGTCAGGTCAAGCTGGGTCCCGCGCCGCTCCTCGCACAGCGCGAGGATTTGGCCGAGATAGTCGTCGGGCACCATTACCGTCGCCTTGATCCACGGCTCCTCGATATGGTCGATCCGCACCGGATCAGGCATGTCGGCCGGATTGTGCAGGGTGAGCACCCGGCCATTGGTCTGATGGACGCGATAGACCACCGAAGGCGCGGTGGTAATAAGGTCGAGGTCAAATTCGCGTTGCAGCCGCTCCTGGATGATTTCCAGATGGAGCAGCCCGAGAAAGCCGCAGCGAAAACCGAAGCCGAGCGCCGCCGAGGTCTCCGGCTCGTATTCGAAGCTTGCGTCGTTGAGGCGCAGTTTCGCCAGGCTCTCGCGCAGTTTTTCGTAATCGGCCGAGTCAACCGGGAAGAGGCCGCAAAACACTACCGGTTGCACCGGCTGGAAGCCGGGCAGCGGCTCGGCGGCGGGCTTGCGGTCGTCGGTAATGGTGTCGCCGACCCGGCAATCAGCGACGGTCTTGATCCCGGCGGTGATAAAGCCGATCTCGCCTGGCCCCAGCGACGGCGCAGCGACGCCCTTGGGGGTGAACACGCCGACGCGCTCGATATTGTGCGCCGCGCCGGTCGCCATCAGCCGGATTTTTTGGCCCGGAGTCAGCGTCCCATCCTTAACCCGCACCAAGATAACGACGCCAAGATAGGCATCGTACCAACTGTCGACGAGCAGCGCCTTGAGCGGCCCGGCGGCATCTCCCTGGGGCGGCGGCAGCCGCGTCACCAGCGCTTCCAACACCCCCTCGATGTTGAGCCCGGTCTTGGCCGAGATCAGCACCGCGTCGGAGGCGTCGAGCCCGATCACGTCCTCGATCTGCTGTTTGACCCGCTCGGGCTCGGCGGCGGGCAGGTCAATCTTGTTGAGCACCGGCACGATCTCGTGTCCGGCGGCGACCGCCTGGTAGACATTGGCCAGCGTCTGCGCCTCGACGCCCTGGCTGGCGTCGACGACCAGCAGCGAACCTTCGCACGCGGCCAGCGACCGGCTGACCTCGTAAGCGAAATCGACATGCCCGGGCGTGTCCATCAGGTTGAGAATGTAGGTTTCCCCGTCCTTCGCCTCGTACTCGAGGCGCACGGTCTGCGCCTTGATGGTGATGCCGCGCTCGCGCTCCAGCTCCATGGTGTCGAGCACCTGCTCGCGCATCTCGCGCGCGTCGAGCCCGCCGCAGAACTGGATCAGCCGGTCGGCGAGGGTCGATTTGCCGTGATCGATATGCGCGATGATCGCGAAATTGCGGATATGGCTGAGCGGGGTGGTCATGAGATCCTGTTGGCTGGCCGGAACATAGGGGCGCAGCAGCCCGCGATCAACGCAAGGCGGCGTCGCGCGCGACATTGCTCCCCAGCGTCGCTCGATACGCGAATGTTCCTTGCCGTATCCAGGGCAACGCGTTGTCGGGTACTCTCCGCGCGTTGGAACCTTGCGCGCGGCGCGGCGATGGCGACGCCTGATAACAAGCGAATCAAGAGCCTCGAACGGGAGAACGCCGAGCTGCGCCGCCAGCTCGAAGAATCGCTCGCCCAGCAGACCGCGACCGCCGAAGTGCTGGGGGTCATCAATTCCTCGCCCGGCGACCTCGCGCCGGTGTTCGACACGATCCTCGAAAAGGCCCACACCCTGTGCGGCGCTGTCTCCGGCACAATGTTTTTGCGAGAACACGAAGAATTTAAGGCCGTTGCCATGCGAGGCGTGCCGGCGGCCTTCGCTGAGCGGCTGTTGCAGGGTCGCCGGATTTCAGAGGGCCCGGTCTCTCAGCATTTGGTGAAAGGAGAGGCCTTTCTCCACATAGCCGACCTGAGCACAGTGGATCATCCGCTATACCAGGCTGCGGTCGAACTAAGCGGCACGCGAACCCTGTTAGCGGTACCGTTGCGTAAGGGCGAGGCGCTGTTCGGGATGATCGTCGCAACGCGCCCGGAGGTTCGTCCCTTCTCGGACCAGCAGATCGCGTTGCTGCAAAACTTCGCGGCGCAGGCGGTGATCGCGATGGAGAACGCGCGGCTCCTGACCGAGACGCGCGAGGCACTCGATCAGCAAACCGCGACCGCCGAGGTGCTCGGGGTCATCAATTCGTCACCCGGCGATCTTGAACCGGTATTCGACGCGATGCTCGACAAGGCGTTGCGGCTCTGCGAGGCCGCGTTCGGTGTGCTGTGGACCCATGACGGCGAAAAATTTCATGCCGTGGCGATGCAAGGGGTGCCGCCCGCTTTTGCGGATTACCTCGTCAGCACACCGGTTCTGGTCGCTCCGGACGATGAGCAGGCTTTAATACGGCCGGACGGGGCGATGGTGCATATCGTCGACGCGATGGATACCGAGCTTTATCGCGCCGGTGCCCCGTTACGGCGGGCGCTGGTCGATCTCGGCGGTGCGCGCACCGCCCTGGCCGTCCCCTTGCGGCGAGAGACGGCGCTCCTGGGCGTATTCATGATCTATCGCACGGAGGTGCGGCCCTTCGTCGATAAGCAGATTGCGCTTGTGCAAAACTTCGCGGCTCAGGCCGTGATCGCGATGGAGAACGCGCGGCTCATCACCGAGACGCGCGAGGCCTTGGAGCAGCAGACAGCGACCGCAGAGGTGCTGCGGGTCATCTCGCGTTCGGCGACCGATCTCCAGCCAGTCTTCGAGGCCATTGTCGAGCGAGCGTCAAAATTGTGCGACGCGGAGTTCAGCGGCGTCGCCCGGTTCGAGGATGGCCTGCTGCAACTGGTGGCGGTGAGCAATCTATCCGAGCGGGAAGCCGCTGCGTTCCATAGCCTCTTCCCGCGCGAGCCGAACCGCGGATTTGTCATGGGCCGGGCGTTTGTCGACCACCGGTCGGTGCATATCGAAGACGTGCTCCGCGACCCCGATTACGACCAACGCACCCAGGCAGTGCTGCAATCACAAACCGGCTATCGCACGTTTCTCGGAGTGCCGATCCTGCGGGACGGCGAGCCGATCGGCGTCATCGGCTGCGGCCGCCGGCAGGTCAAGGGGTTCACCGAGAGTCAGATTGACCTGGTAAGCACCTTTGCCGATCAGGCGGTGATTGCGATCGAGAACGCGCGCTTGTTCGACGATCTGCGCGAGCGCACCGACGATCTCAGCGAGGCGCTCGAATACCAGACCGCGACCAGCGACGTGCTCAAGGTCATCAGCCGTTCGACTTTCGACCTGCAGCCGGTGCTCGATACCGTGGTTGAAACGGCAAGGCGTCTCTGCGAAGCCGAGGGCGCCGGAATAACGATCCGCCACGGCGACGTGTTTCGCTATGTCGCGGTGTCCTCTCTCCACGACGAGTTCTATGACGTCTTGCGCTCCCGCCCCTTTGTGCCCGGGCGCGACACCATGGCCGGACGCGTGGCGCTTGAGGGCAAGGTCGTGCACATCGCCGATATCATCGCTGATCCGGAATATGCGCTTCCGGAGGCAGTGACAGTGGGCAAGATTCGCACGCTGCTTGGTGTGCCGTTATTGCGCGGCGGGGTCGTCGTCGGCACGCTCGGGCTGACCCGCCAGCGCGTCGAGCCGTTCACCGAGCGCCAGATCGAACTGGTGCAGACCTTCGCCGACCAGGCGGTAATCGCGATCGAGAATGCGCGGCTCCTCACCGAAACCCGCGAGGCGCGGGACGCGGCGGAAAGCTCACTCCAGGAGCTGAAGGCGGCGCAGGCCAATCTGGTCCAGGCCGAGAAAATGGCCTCCTTGGGCCAGCTGACCGCCGGCATCGCCCACGAGATCAAGAACCCGCTCAACTTCGTCAACAACTTCGCCACGCTGTCCAACGAGCTGCTGGACGAGCTGAAGGAGATCGCCGCGCCGGCGATCGAGGCATTGCCGAAGGACAAGCGAGACGAACTCGACGAGACCATGGAGCTGTTGACCGGCAATCTCGAGAAGATTGCCGAGCACGGCCGCCGCGCCGACGGCATCGTCAAGAGCATGCTGGCGCATTCGCGCGGCGGCAGCGGTGAACGCCAAATGGTCGATCTCAACGCGCTGCTCGACGAGTCCCTAAACCTCGCCTATCACGGCGCGCGCGCCCAGGATCAGAGCTTCAACATCACGTCTGGAGCGCGATTTCGACAAGGCGATGAAACCGGTTGAGCTCGTGCCGCAGGACATCACCCGCGTCTTCCTCAACCTCTTTGGCAACGGGTTTTACGCCGCCAACAAGCGCGCGCACGCCAATGGCGTGGCCGGCTACCGCCCGGTGCTGCACGTCGCGACACACGATCTCGGCGACACGGTCGAGATCAGGGTGCGCGACAACGGCATTGGCATCCCGCCCGACGATCCGCGACAAACTGTTCCAGCCGTTCTTCACCACCAAGCCGACCGGCGAGGGCACCGGCTTGGGGCTGTCGATCAGCTATGACATCGTCACGCAGCAGCACGGCGGCACGATCGCCGTCGACAGCCAAGAGGGCGCTTTCACCGAATTCACTATCCGCCTGCCGCGCGGGGGCAGCTCAACAACGAGCGGGGCAACCGCATGAGCGTCAGCATCTTGGTCGTCGATGACGAGCCCGATGTGCCCGACCTGTTTCGCCAACGATTTCGCCGCGAGGCACGCCAGGGCACCTATGTGCTGCATTTCGCCGCCTCGGGCGAGGAGGCGCTCGACCAGCTCGCCGGCGACATCGAGCCCGAGCTGATCGTCATCCTCTCCGATATCAACATGCCGGGAATGGACGGGCTCGAATTGCTGCGCGAAGTGAAACAGCGCCGGCCCGAATTGCCGGTGATGATGGTCACCGCCTATGGCGACGAGGAACGCCGGCGCCGCGCCGCCGAATATGGCGCCTTCGAGTTCGTCACCAAGCCCGTCGACTTCGAGCTGCTAAAGACCCAGCTGCAGGCGATTATCGGGCGGCGGCGCTTGATGAGCACCGCCAAAATCCTCGCGGTCGACGACGAGCCCGATTTCGAGCTGCTGATCACCCAGCGCTTCCGCCGGCAGATCCGCGAAAAGGAATTCGAGTTTCGCTTCGCCCGTCACGGCGAGGAGGCGCTGGGGGCGCTTGCCGCGGAGCCGGACATCGACCTGATGCTGCTCGACATCAACATGCCGGTGATGGACGGGCTGACCCTCCTTGCCCGACTGCGTGAGCAGCGCAACGAGGTGCGGACGATCATCGTCTCGGCCTATGGCGACATGGCCAATCTGCGCACGGCGATGAACCGCGGCGCCTTCGATTTCGTCACCAAACCGGTCGATCTCAACGATCTCGAAATCACCGTACGCAAGACGATCGACGATCTTGAGCGGCTGCGCGACATCGACAAGCGGCGCCAAGCCGCCGAGCGCGCCCGCGGCAATCTCGCCCGCTATTTCTCGCCGCACTTCGCAGCGCTGCTGGCCGAGCGCGACGAGCCGCTGGGCGCGGTGCGGCGGCAGGACGTCGCCGTACTGTTCGCCGATATCGTCGGCTTCACCCGCATGGCCGAGGCAATGGCGCCCGAGGCGGTCGTCACCATGCTGCGCCAGTTTCACGATCGGATGACCGCGCAGATCTTCGCCTGCGGCGGCTCGATCGAGAAATATATCGGCGACGAGATTTTCGCCGTTTTCGGCGTCCCCGAGCCGAGCGGCGAGGATGCGGCGAATGCTCTCAAATGCGGTCATGCGATGCTCGCCGCGCTCGATGCGTGGAACCGCGAACGCGAGGCCGCCGGCGAGCCGCGTCTGGCGATCGGCATCGGCCTCAATTGCGGCCCGGCGGTGCTCGGCGATGTTGGGAGCGAACAGACCCTGTCGTTCACAGTCATCGGCGACACCATCAACACCGCGAGCCGGCTGCAGGGGCTGACCCGCACGCTCGAAACTCCGCTCGTCGTCGCCGACGCGGTGGTTCAGGCGATCGATGGATCGGCGGGTGATGCAACTGCGGCGCTCACCCGGCTACGCGACCGCGGCGAGCAGGCGCTACGCGGACGCAGCGGCGCGGTGCGCATCTGGACCTGGGATGGGCCGGTGTAGTTCAACTGCCGCCGAGCTTATAGATCTCAGGAAAGAACAGCTGCTGCCACGAATCCGGGCTGTGGTTCAGCCGCCCGATCTGATGCAGAAAGCCGGTTAGGCGGATGAGTCCCTCCGGTCCGGGCGCGTAGAGCAAATCGGGATCGCCCAGCATGTCGCTCAGCACCTCGACCGGAATGTCCTCGCCCTTGACACTCGAGTCGTAGATTTCCGCCGCAGCCCCGCGATTATGGGTGATGAAATCGTCGGCTTCGGCGATGGCAGCGGCGATCGCCGCGCAAAGCGGCGGATTGGCGTCGCGGAACGGCGACATTGTCGCTAGCACCGCGACGCTGTGCGGGCCGGCGATGTCGAACGAATCCATCACCCGGTGTATCGCTGGATCGCCGCGCTCGTCGTCGGACAGCGGCAGCCGCACGAAATGGGTGTCGATGTCGGTCTTGCCGCTGTGCAGCGCATCGTCCGCCGCATCGTCGGTGCGAGCAACGGTCAGCCCGTCGAGGCGATCGAAATGCGCGATGCCCCATTCCTGCGCCACCGCCATTTCGAGCAGCACCGCCGGGAAGGAGGTCTTTAGCGCCGGGACGGCGATGCGGTCCTTGGTGGTGAAGTCGCGGATCGTCGCGATCGCGGAATTTCGGCTTAAGAGCAGATAGGGCATCCGCGCCAGCGACGTCAGCGCCCGCAGCTCCTGCGGCCTACCGCTCCGCTCATCCCAGGCGGCGGCAAAGCCGGCAAGATCGAGCATAACGACAAAATCCGTCTTGCCGCTGTAGAGCGCGTCGAGCGGATTGCCTGGAACCGCGTTCTGCCATTCGACGGTGACCGCGCCGAGACCGCGCGCCTGCGCGTGTTTCTCGATCAGGTGATTGTGCTCGGCGACGATCAGCGGCAGGGCCGCAAGGTCGGTCGAACGCATGATCCGCACGCTCTGCGGATCCGCCGCCGCTCCCCGCGCCAGACCCAACCCGAGCAGCATCGCCACAAGCACGCCCCACCGGCGACCCATCGCCACAACCTGTCTCGTTACAAGGTCGCCAGTATATGCTGGCTGCTCACGATCAAAGGGAGGACATCATGTCCGGGCTGCTTGATGGCAAGACGGCGCTGGTCACCGGCGGCGGCGGCGGGATCGGCCGCGCCACCGCCTTGGCGTTCGCCCGCGAAGGCGCCCGCGTCGCCGTTGCCGACTACATGGCCGACGCCGCGGCGGGAACCGTCGCGCAGATCAACGCCGCTGGCGGGCAGGCGATCACCCTGACTGGCGACGTGACCAGCGAGAAAACGGTCAAGACGATGCTTGACGACACGCTCGTGGCCTTCGGGCGGCTCGACTGCGCCTTCAACAACGCCGGCATCGCGCCCTATCAGGTCGATGCCAGCGGCAAGAAGACCCACGAGTGGTCGGAGGACTCGTTCGACCGGATGATCGCGGTCAACCTCAAGAGCGTGTGGCTGTGCATGAGAGCGGAGATCAACCAGTTTCTAGCCCAGGGCGCCAATGGCCGCCCCGGCGGGGCGATCGTCAATACCGGGTCGATCGCCGGACTGATCGGGCTGCAGACATCGTCCGCCTATGTCGCGGCCAAACACGGCGTGCTCGGCCTCACCAAGACCGCTGCGCTCGAATACGCCGACGACGGCATTCGGGTGAACGCGGTCTGCCCCGGCTTTATCAAGACGCGGATGACCGAGGACTCGATGCGCCGCCGGGGCGACAAGATCATGGCGCTGATCCCAGCCGGCCGCATGGGCAACCCCGAGGAGATCGCCGAGATGGTGGTGTGGCTGTGCTCCGACCGCGCCAGCTACGTCACCGGCGCCTGCTACAACGTCGATGGCGGCTGGATGGCGGTGTGATCAGTCCGCAAGCGACGCGCCGAGCGCATCGAGCAGAAGGCCGGTGCCGTGCTCGCGTGAGCCGGCATCGTCATAGCCGTCAAGAAAGGCGCCCTGCTCGGTCACGAGCAGCACAGTCTTGCTGCCGTCCGCCTTCAGCTCGAGCGTGGCGAGCGATATCGAGATCTTTTTGTCGTCCAGATACAGGTCATACGCGTAGACGAGGCGCTCGTGTGGAATGACGTCGTGGTAGATGGCGTCGAACGTCGAGACCATGCCGCTTTCCCAGCGGCCTTTGAGCCGTTCGCGGCCGCCGACCCGGACGTCCATCTGCCGTTCGAGCAGCTCCCATTTGCCGGGTACGAGGGGAAACCATTTTGCCTTCGCCTCGATATCGGTGAGCGCGCGCCAAACCCGCGCGACCGGCGCGTCGTAGCTGCGCTTGAGGTGAAAGATTGCGTGCGCGACCGAGCGGATGCCGGTCTCGGCTCCGCCTCGCATGCGCACGACTTCCTTTTCGAGCTTGTCGAGCGTCGAACGCCAGCCTTCCGGCGCGCCGGACACCATCCACGCCACCGAAGGATCGAGGATGGTATAGGTCTGCACCACATCCATCCGGGTACCGCCGAGCGCGTCGGCGAAATCCACCTCGGTATAGGCGCCAAACAGCTCCTTGCCGGAGCCGTCGGTGACGTGTGTGTCGACCACCAGTCGCGTGTTCGGGACGACTTCGACAAAGCTACCGCGAGTCCAGTGCTCCTCACCAGCCGGCGAGCGCATACAAACCTCGAACGCACCGCCGACGCGCATATCCACTTTGGCCTCCGGCACCGTGAAGGTCTCGGGGCAGAACCAGCGCTTGACGTGCTCGGCCGTACTCCACGCGCTGAACACCGTATTGCGCGGCGCGTGGAACACCCGCGAAATCCGTAGCGGTTCCGGCTGCCGGTCAGCGGTCTGGCCCATTCTCTCCTCCTTTGCTTTCGAGCGTTTCGAGATACGCACCCAGCTGGTCGAGACGGTGCTCCCACTCGATCCGCCGGGCGTTGATCCATTGCTCAACCTGACTGAGCGCCCGGGGATCGATCGAGCAGGTGCGCACGCGTCCAATTTTCTCCGAGCGCACCAGCCCAGCCGCCTCCAGGACGCCAAGGTGCTGCATCGCCGCCGGCAGCGACATCGGCAGCGGACGCGCCAGTTCACTGACCGCCGCGGGCCCGCGGCTCAGCCGCTCGACGATGGCGCGACGCGCCGGATCGGCGAGCGCCTGAAACACCCGATCCAGGCCGGTTGATTGGTTAAGCATTTGCCTAAGTAACACGGCCCAGATAGTTAGGCAATAGCTTTAGTGTCGGTTTGCAACCAGATGACATTGGCCCGCCGCCCGGCTAGAACGTGAGCGTCATTTGGGGAGAAAGATCATGGCGGGACGCGTGGAAGGGCGGGTGGCGCTCATCACCGGCGGGGCGCGGGGCATCGGCGCGGCGACCGCGGAACGTTTGGCCGAGGACGGCGCCGCGGTCGCGCTGTGCGATCTCGACATCGCCGCGGCCGAGGCGACCGCCGCGGGCATCGCCGCGCGCACCGGGGTCAGGGCAATCGGCATCAAGGCCAATGTCAGCGTCACCGAAGAAGTCGAGAACATGGTCGAGGAAGTGGCGCTGCGCCTCGGCTCGCTCGACATTCTCGTCAACAACGCCGGGATCACCCGCGACAACCTCATTCACAAGATGACCGACGACGATTGGGACGCGGTCGCCGGGGTGCATCTGCGCGGCGCGTTTTTGTGTTCGCGCGCGGCGCAACGCGAGATGGTCAAGCGCAACTGGGGACGGATCGTCAATTTGTCGTCGGTGTCGGCCCTCGGCAATCGCGGCCAGACCAACTACTCGGCGGCCAAGGCCGGGCTGCAAGGCATGGCCAAAACCTTGGCGATCGAGCTCGGCCGTTACGGCATCACCGCCAACGCGGTGGCGCCCGGCTTTATCGACAGCGAGATGACCCGCGCCACCGCGATCCGGCTCGGCCGCGACCCCGAGGAGTGGAAGGAGGAACGCGCCCGCGAAATCCCGGTGCGCCGGGCCGGGGTGCCGCGCGACGTCGCCAATTTGATCGCGTTCCTGTGCAGCGACGAGGCTTCGTTCATTTCCGGTCAGGTGATCTATATCGCCGGCGGCCCGCGGGCTTAGCGTGCGCGGAACGCTGCGCTACGATTTCCTGACCCTCGGCGAGACGCTCATCCGGCTGTCGCCGCTCGGGATGCAGCGGCTCGACCAGGCGCGGCTGTTCGAGGTCGGGATCGGCGGCAGCGAACTCAACGTCGCCTGCCTGCTCGCTCGGCTCGGCCGGCAAACGGCCTGGGTGTCGCGGCTGCCCGAAGGCCCGCTCGGCCGCATCGTCGACGGCGAGGCGCGCCGGCACGGCGTCGATATGAGCCATGTGAAGCGGGTTGAGGCGCGGCAGGGGTTGATGTTCTTCGAGGCCGGCCCGCAACCGCGCAACGCCAGGGTCATCTACGACCGCAAAAATTCGGCCGCTGCCGGCATGACGATCGACGACGCCGATTGGCCGGCGCTGATTGCGGCAAGCGAACGCGTCCACCTCTCGGGCATCACCCCGGCCCTCAGCGAGACCTGCAGAGCGCTTGTCTTGGGCGTGGCGGCGCTCGCCGGCGGCGCCAAAAAACCGCTCTCCTATGACCTCAACTACCGCGCCACCTTGACTACCCCAAAGGAAGCCGAAGCAGTGCTGGCGGCATTAGCGCCCCATATCGAGCTCCTCGTGCTGGCCGAGCGCGATGCACAGCATGTGCTCGGCTTCACCGGGGCAGGGGAGCGCCTGGCCGAGGCCATTGCGGCACGCTACGGCGTGCCGCTCGTGGCGCTGACCCGGCCGCCCGGCGCCGACACCGGCGATATCTTCTTGGCACACGGCACAATCCGGCTCGCGCCGCGCTATCCGGTCGAGATCGTCGACCGGATCGGCGCGGGGGACTCCTTTGTCGGCGGCCTGATCCACGGGTTGCTCGACGGCGACCTCGACAAGGCGATCCGGCTCGCCGCCTATGCCGGCGCAGTGGCGCTCGCCACGCCCGGCGACATTAATTATTTTGGGCCCGAGGATTTGGCCGCCTTCGAAGCCGACGCAACGGGCCGGCTGGTGCGCTGAACGCCCTGCTCACCCGGCGTGGTCGAGGGCGTAGCCGACCGAGCGAACGGTGCGCACCAAGTCGCGGCAGCCATCGGTGTTGAGCGCCTTGCGCAGCCGGCGAATATGCACGTCGACCGTGCGCATCTCGACCTCAGCATGCGGTCCCCAAACCCGGTCGAGCAAGTGCTCGCGCGAGAAAACCCGGCCCGGATAGAGCATGAAATGGTGCAACAGACGGAATTCGGTCGGACCGAGATGAACCGCCTTCCCCGCGCGCGACACGCGATGCGCCGCGAGGTCCATCGCCACGTCGGCGTAGCGCAGCGTCTCTTCGGCGGCGCTCGGCTGGGCCCGGCGGATGACCGCGCGCAGCCGCGCCACCAGTTCGCTAGGGCTGAAGGGTTTGACGATGTAGTCATCGGCGCCGCTGTCGAGGCCGCGCACACGGTCAGCTTCCTCGCCGCGCGCGGTCAACAGGATAATCGGCAGCGAACGGCTTTGCGGGGCGCGGCGGAGCTGTCGGCAAACTTCCAGCCCCGATACCAGCGGTAGCATCCAGTCGAGCAGCACCGCATCAGGCTTGTTCTCGGCGATCTGCAGCAGCGCCTCTTCGCCGTCGCCCGCCGAGCAGACGGCGAAGCCCTCTTTTTCCAGGTTGTAGCGCAACAGCGTGACGAGCGGCGCCTCGTCCTCGACGATCAGCACCATGGGCTTCATCGCGCCGCCTCTAACGCGTGGCCGCCCGGTCGGGGGCGACGACTTCGAGGCTCGACTTGTCGCCCTTAGGCCGGATTTCGGTCAGCGGCGTGCCGTGCACCAGGTAATAGAGGTTCTCGGCGATGTTGGTCGCGTGGTCGCCAATCCGCTCGATGTTCTTGGCCATGAACAACAGATGCGTGCACGGCCCAATGTTGCGCGGGTCCTCCATCATGTAGGTGAGGAACTCGCGAAACAGGCTCGAATACATCTCGTCGAGCTCTTCGTCGCCGCGCCAGACGGCGAGCGCCTTGTCGGCGTCGCGCTCGACATAGGCATCGATGACATCCTTTACGAGACGCAACGCCAATGCGCCCATGCGGGGCAGGGCGTATACCGGCTGGATCGGTGGGGTTTGCGCCAGCGCGATCGAGCGCTTGGCGACGTTGGCGGCGTAGTCGCAAATCCGCTCGAGATCGCTGCCGATCTTCAATGCCGCAAAAATTTCGCGCAGATCGCGCGCCATCGGCTGGCGCAGCGCGAGCAGGCGTACCGCCAGATTGTCGGTCTCGCGCTCCAGCTCATCGACTTTGGCATCACCCTCGACGACCGCGGTGGCCAGCACGCTGTCGCGCTTCGCGACCGCATCGATCGCCGCGGCGAGCTGGCTTTCCGCGAGCCCGCCCATCTCGACAATCGTCTTATTGAGCCGGCCGAGCTCCTCGTCGTAGCTCTTCATGATGTGATCGGCAGCCATCCTTGCCTGTCCTCTCATCCAAAGCGGCCGGTGATGTAGTCCTCGGTGCGCTTCTCCTGGGGGTGGGTAAATATCTTCTCGGTCTCGTCGAACTCGATCAGCTCGCCGAGATACATAAAGGCCGTGTAGTCGGAGCTGCGCGCCGCCTGCTGCATGTTGTGCGTGACGATGGCGATGCAATAGTCGCTTTTCAACTCGGCGATCAGCTCCTCGATCCGCTGGGTCGAGATCGGGTCGAGCGCCGAAGCCGGCTCATCGAGCAGAAGGATTTCCGGCTGCACCGCGATTGCCCGCGCGATGCAGAGCCGCTGCTGCTGCCCGCCCGAGAGCCCGAGCGCGCTTTGCCGCAGCTTGTCCTTGACTTCGTCCCACAACGCAGCGCGTTGCAACGCCGATTGGACACGGTCGTCGAGCTCGGATTTCGACAGCTTTTCGTAAAGTCGGATGCCGAAGACGACGTTGTCGTAGATCGACATCGGAAACGGGGTCGGCCGCTGGAACACCATGCCGATCTTCGCTCGCACCACGTTGAGGTCGAGCCCTGGCGCGAGGATGTTTTGGCCGTCCACCAGAACCTCGCCTGTCGCGGTCTGGTTGGGGTAGAGCTCGTAAATCCGGTTGAGGATGCGCAGCAGGGTCGACTTGCCGCAGCCGGAAGGGCCGATGAAAGCGGTGACGCGGCGATCACGCAGCGACAGGCTGATGTTCTTCAGCGCATGGTATTTGCCGTAGTAAAAACTGACATCGCGGATGTCGGCCTTTACCGACGTGGCGACGCCAACAGGCGCGGAACTGGAAGTCGGTGCGGGTTGCGCACGTGAATCCGGCATTGGCATACCAATCCTGGCCATGGGGAGGTTTGCGCTGGGGACGTTTTCCATATCCATATCGTGGCATCGCTCCGGAAGACGAGATCGAGATTCAGGCGCTGACGCGTGGTCCGTCGTTCCTAACCACTAAGTCCGTGTTGTTTCACGTCCGTGACAGCTCTGTTTGGCGCGTCGCATGCGAGTTCAAGCTGTCCCCCCGTGGCGCCCCTCGCGCCCGAACAGGATCGATAGCCGCGCCAGGACGCTGAGTATAAAGACCGCAACAATCAGAAGCAGAGCGCCGGCCCACGCCTGAGCATGCCAATCGGCGTACGGCGAGATCGCGTAGGTGAAAATCTGCAGCGACAACTCGGCCATCGGCTGCGCCGGGTTGAGCTCCCAGTACTGGCTGCCAAACGCGGTGAAAAGCAGGGGCGCGGTCTCGCCGGTGACCCGGGCCAGTGAAAGCAGCAGGCCTGTGACGATGCCGGTCCGCGCGGCAACCACCAAGATCTTCAAGACAACCTTCGACTCTGGAGCGCCGAGAGCTGTCGCTGCCTCGCGCAATTCTCGCGGAACGAGGGCTATCGCCCCCTCCGTGGCGCGAATGACCAGCGGGATCATCAGAACCGCAAACGCGAATGAGGCCGAAAAAGCCGAGAAATGCCGGAATGGTTCGACAAACAGTGCGTAGGCGTAAATGCCGATTGCGATGCTCGGGACGCCGGCCAAGACGTCGGCGACAAAACTGAGCGATTTCGCAACCCGCCTGTGGCTGTAGACGGCGAGATAGGTGCCGACAAGGACGCCGGCGGGAAACGCCATCACAGCGCCGATCCCGACGATGATGAATGTCCCGACAATGCCATTGGCGACGCCGCCGCCCGATACGCCTGTCGGCCGTGGCAACCGCGTGAGGAAAGGCACCGAGATCGCGCTGATCCCCTCGCGGACGATATAGCCCATGATGAGCAGCAGAGCGATGGCGACCCCTGCGGCGAAGACGCCGCAAAGCGCGATCCACACCTTGCTGTTCAATCTGCGCCGTTGCACTAACGAGATTGCGCTCATCGTCCTCTCGCGCGTATCAGCGAACGAACAGCCGTACCATCAACCGGCCCATGCCGATGACGATCAGGCTGACGACCAGGAGGATCAATCCAAGCTCGATCAGCGCGCTCAGATAAAGATCCGAAGTTGCCTCGGTGAACTCGTTGGCGATGACACTGGCAATGGTGTAGCCCGGCGCGAACAGCGAAGCGCTGATGACTGGACGGTTTCCGATCACCATCGTCGTCGCGATCGTCTCGCCCAGCGCGCGGCCGAAAGCGAGCAGACACGCGCCGACGATACCGCGTGTTACGGACGGCAAGATGACCTTGTACGCGGTCTCCCAGGGGGTGGAGCCGAGCGCCAGCGATGCCTCGCGAAGTCGCATCGGGATTGCAGTAATAAGATCGCGAGTGATAGCGGTGATCGTCGGCACGATCATCAGCGTCAGAATGAGCGCCGCGGTCAGCATGTTGACGCCGTAGATCGTGCCCTGGAAAAACGGCAGGAAACCCAGACTGCGCTGCAGCGCGGGCCCGATCCAGCTGGCGACAAGCGGAGCGAGGACGAACAGTCCCCACAAACCATAGACGATGCTCGGCACCGCCGCGAGCAGCTCAATGAGCAATCCGAGATAGGCGCCGACCTTGCGAGGTGCGAATTCCGCGAGGTAGATCGCCGCCATGATGCCAACGATCGCCGCCAGCACAAGGGCGATCACCGACGTTACGACGGTACCATAGATGAAAGGCAGCGCGCCGAATTGCTCGGTGACCGGGTTCCATTGGCTGCTCCACAGGAACCCGATCCCGAACGTCTTTAGCGAAAGCCGCGCTCCCCATATCAACTCGGCAGCCAAGCCGCCGACGATCAAGAGGAACAGCCAGCACGAGCCTTGCAGAGCGCCGACAAAGATTTTCGATCCAATCCGCTCTGCGGGCCGCAGGGTATGTGCAGCGGCGCTAGAAGGTGCCGCGGCAGCAGCCGACATGGCCTGTTCGGTCACAACTATCCTCCGATCAATCCGACCAATCGCTGCCGCCGCTACCGCCGGTTACTGCATTTGACTGAGTACCGACAACGCCTGCTTCTGCACATTGTCGGGCAGCGGAACATAGTCGACCGTCTTGGCGATCGGCTGCGCATCGGTCGCCAGCCAGGTCATGATTTCCTTCAGCAGCTTGCCGCGCGCCGGGTCGGCCGGGGCTTTGTAAAGCATCACCCAGGAATAGCCGCTGATCGGATAGCATTGCGCGCAAGAGGTATCGACAATCGAAAAGTCGGTGGACGAAACGCTCGGCTTGGTCGCCGCTGCCGCCGCCACTGTCTCGACCGCCGGGTAAAGATAAGTGCCGGCTTTGTTCTGAACTTGCGCGTAGGCCAACTGGTTTTCGAGCAAATAGGCAAGTTCGACATAGCCGATTGCGCCTGGCGTTTGCTTGACCAGGCCGGCGACACCCTCGTTACCCTTGCCGCCAACGCTGCTCGGCGCCGGCCACTGCACGTCCTTGTTGGTGCCGACCTTGGCTTTCCACTCGGGCGAAACGTTGCTGAGGAAGTCAGTGAAGATGTAGGTCGTGCCGGAACCGTCCGAGCGATGCACAACGGTGATCGCCATGTCGGGCAACTTCATCCCGGGGTTCAACTTTTCAATCGCCGGGTCGTTCCACTTGGTGATCTTGCCAAGGTAGATATCGGCGATCACCTCCCGGGTGAGTTTCATGCCCTTTGCGATTCCCGGCAGATTGTAGGCGACTCCAGCGCCACCCAGGGTGATCGGAATTTGCAGAACCGGGTCTTTGGCGCGCGCTAATTCGTCCGCGTTCATCGGCACGTCACTGGCTCCGAAATCGACTGTCTTGGCCGTGAACTGCTGAATGCCGCCGCCGCTGCCGATTGACTGATAATTGACGGTCACATCGGGGTGCTTTGCGGTGTATTCGTAGAACGCCTTCGAGAAGAACGGGAAATCAAAGCTCGATCCCGCGCCCACGATCTGGGTGGCGGCGGAAGCCGCCGGTGCGTCAAGGAATACCAACCCGCTCAATGCCAATGTCGTCGCGATCCCGGCCATGAGCGTCCGCCGCGCGGTCCGCTGGCCGCGTTCCCCAATTCTGATCAAGGCACTCTCCTCTCATTCTTCGTCATTTGCCGCCATGGCTTACCCGGCATCCCCCAAGAGGAAGCAAGATCGTCGCGACAACACGCGAACGGCCGTAAACAGGCACGAATTCGGAGGATCGCATTGTCGCGGCCATGTCGCGGCCGGGCTGGCCGCGGCGCATGCTTAGCTAGTGCTCGATGCAGTTCTATGACGAATAAGAGAAAGTTTTATGACAGCTCTGAGCGGTTGGCTCGGTTATGTCGCTGCCCTTTGCAGCCATACAGCGAAGGTCGAGCCGACCCCAAGCGTGCTCGAAATCTCGAGCCGGCCGCGGTGCCGGTTGAGGATGTGCTTGACTATCGCTAGGCCAAGCCCGGTACCGCCAAGCTCACGCGAGCGGGCGTTGTCGACACGGTAGAAGCGCTCGGTCAGCCGCGGCAGGTGCTCGCTTGGAATACCTTCGCCCTGATCGGTCACGGCGATCCGCACAAACCCGCCGCCCGGCGCGCCGGCGGGACAATCCGCCGCAACCTTCACCGCACTGTTTGGGCGCGCGTATTTGATCGCATTGTCAATCAGGTTCTGAAAGACTTGCGCGAGCTCGTCCTCGTCGCCGATTACCTCGGGGAGATCATCCGGCAGCGCCAATTCGAGGTGGATGCCACGGTCGGCCGCGCGCAGTACCAGCACCTCGGCGACCTGCTCGACAAGCAGCCCCACCGCCACCCGGCTGGTCGGCGGAACGTGCTCGTTCAACTCGATGCGCGACAGCGACAAAAGATCGTCGACGAGACGCGACATGCGCCCGGCCTCGCCGCGCATGATGGTAAGGAAACGCTCGCGGGCCGCGGGGTCGTCGCGCGCCGCGCCGAGCAGCGTTTCGATGAACCCGACGAGTGTCGCCAGCGGCGTTTTCAGTTCGTGCCCGGCATTGGCGACGAAATCGGCGCGCATCTGCTCGGCCGCCTTCAACGCGGTGATGTCGTGCAAGGTGAGGATCGCGGCCGCGCCGCTAGACAAGGCTCCTTCAACCCGGGCGACGCGCGCCCGCATGACCCGCTCGACCGGCACCGACAGCACGAAATCGACAACCCTCGCCTGCTCGCCGGCGAGCACCGCGTCGGCCGCCGCCAGCACCACGGGATTGCGCAGCGAGGCGGCGAGATCGCTCGCCTCGGGCACGACGCCAACAAACTCGGTTGCCGCCGGGTTGGCGCGAACAATCCGGCGTTGTCCGTCGATGACGATGAGCGGGTCGGGGACCGCGCCAAACACCGCCTCGGCGGCGGCAAGCTCGGTCTCGGCGCGCTGACTTTGCTCACGCCAACCGCGATTGACGCGCAGCGCCGCCTGCCACAGCAAATCGGCGCTGTAGCCGAGATGACCGAGTCGCCGGGCCGCCGCGGCTTCTGCGCCGGGCCCCCCGGCTGGGCCGATCATCTCGACGGCCTCTGGCAGCAACGCCAGAGAGCGGGCGAACGGCGCCACGCCGATCGCCAGCACCATCAAAATGACCGCGATGGCGATCAGGGTCGCGGCCAGATCGATCGTACCCGCCGCGCAAAGCCAAGCGAGCACGACCGCGCTCGGCAGCGCCAGGCAAAGCGCGAAGACCGGCACCCGGCGTAAATTACGCCAATTCATCTGCCGTGTTTGCGGCTCGCGCGAAAGCGTGCCGGCACCATCAATGCGAAGGTCGGCGTCAGCGGATCGCATCGTGCGCCGCGAGCGCGGCGAGGTTGACGAGATCCGAAACGGTCGCGCCGATATTAACGATCTGCACCGGATGGGCGAGCCCCATCATCAGCGGACCGATCGCAGTACCGCCGCCCAAATGGGCAAGCAGCTTGGTCGCGATATTGCCGCTGTGCAAATCCGGCATAATCAGGATATTGGCGGGCCCCGACAGCCGGCAGAACGGATAGAGCCGCCGCATCAGCCCGCCGTCGAGCGCGACATCGGCGCTCATTTCGCCATCATACTCAAAATCGACTCTGCGAGCGTCGAGCACCGCCACCGCCTCGCGCGCCCGCGCGCCGCCATCGGCCATCGGGTTGCCGAAATTAGAATACGACAGCAGGGCAACCCGCGGCGCGAGTCCCAACTCGCGCGCCTTCGCCGCCGCTTCAACGGCGAAGTCGGCAAGTTGCGCCGGGGTTGGGTTCTCATGCACCAGCGTATCGGCGAGCAGCACTGTCTGTGCCCGTGCCATCAGCACGGTCAACCCGAACATCTCGCTGCCCGGTTTCATTTCGATGACACGCGAAACCTCATCGAGCACATCGAACGTGTTGCGGGTGACGCCGGTGACCATCGCGTCGGCATCGCCGCAGACCACCATGCAGGCGGCGAAAACGTTGCGGTCCTGATTCACCTGGCGCTGGCAGTCGCGATACAGCATGCCGCGACGCTGCTGGCGCCTGTAAAGGAACTCGGTATAGCGCTGGTTGCTGGTCGAGAGCCGCGCGTTGTGGATTTCGATCGGGGCTGCGGAGCTCAACCCCATCGCCGCCATGGTGGCGCGAATGCGGTCCTCGCGGCCGACCAGAATAGGCGTGCCGTAGCCGCTGTTGGCGTATTGCAGCGCGGCGCGGATCGTCATTTCCTCCTCGCCCTCGGCGAAGACGACCCGCTTTGGCTGGCGCTGCACCCTCTCAAAAATCAGGTCGAGACCCGCCGCTGTCGGATCGAGTCGGGAGCGCAGCGCGCGCCGGTAATGATTGATGTCACTCAAAGGCTTGCGCGCGACACCCGAGTCCATCGCCGCTTGCGCCACCGCCGACGGCACCGCCCAGATGAGCCGCGGGTCGAAGGGCGCCGGGATGATGTAATCCGGTCCATAACGTAGCCGCTGCCCGGCATAGGCGGCGGCGACCTCGTCGGGCACGTCCTCGCGCGCCAGCCGCGCCAGCGCCTCGGCTGCGGCGATCTTCATCGCGTCGTTGATCTGTGACGCCCGCACGTCGAGCGCGCCGCGGAAGATGTACGGGAAGCCGAGGACGTTGTTGACTTGGTTGGGGTAGTCCGAGCGGCCGGTTGCGATGATCGCGTCGGAGCGTACCGCGCGCACTTCTTCGGGGGTGATCTCCGGGTCGGGATTGGCCATCGCGAAGATGATCGGCCGATCCGCCATGGCGCGGACCATGTCCTGGGTCACCGCGCCCTTGGCGGAGAGGCCGAAGAACACGTCAGCGCCCTCCATCGCTTCGGCGAGGGTTCGCGCCGAAGTCTCGACCGCATGAGCCGATTTCCACTGGTTCATGCCATCCGTGCGGCCGCGATAAATGACACCCCGGGTATCGCAGAGAGTGACGTTGGCACCCGGCAGCCCCATCGACTTGAGCAACTCGACGCAGGCGATCGACGCCGCGCCAGCGCCGTTAACGACCATCTTGATGCCCCTCAACTCGCGCTCGGTCAGGTGCAGCGCGTTGATGAGGCCGGCGGTGGCGATGATCGCGGTGCCGTGCTGGTCGTCGTGGAAGACGGGGATGTCGAGCAGCTCGCGCAGCCGCTCCTCGATCACGAAGCATTCGGGGGCGCGAATGTCTTCGAGGTTGATGCCGCCAAACGAGGGGTGCAGGAAGCGCACGCAGTTGACGAACTCGTCGACATCCTTGGTATCGATCTCGAGGTCGATCGAGTCGATATCGGCAAAGCGCTTGAAGAGCGCCGCCTTGCCCTCCATCACCGGTTTCGCCGCTAGCGCGCCGAGATCGCCGAGACCCAGCACCGCGGTGCCGTTCGAGACCACAGCGACGAAATTGCCCTTTGAGGTGTAGTCGAAGGCGGCGGACGGGTCCTTTTGGATGCGCAGGCACGGGTAGGCGACCCCCGGCGAATAGGCGAGCGACAGGTCGAGCTGAGTGACCAGCGGCTTGTGCGGCGCGATCGACAGCTTTCCGGGCCGCCCATCGGCGTGGAATTGCAGGGCCTCGTCTTCGGTGGCGCTAATCTTGCCGGTGTCCATGCGCCTCTGCGCTCCTCGACCGTTTCTCGATTATGGCGAACGACAAGTGTAGGCGCGGCCGAAGCTCGCCGTCAAAGCGGCGACGCGGGGACTCAGTCCGAGACTAGCGCAGCGTACATATTGTCGCTGGTGGGCAGCCGGTCGGTCAGGCCGAAGCGCGCTCGATATCCGCAGGCGGCGGCCATGCGCGCGAGACTGGCGGGCGTGAAATAGTTGAGGTGGTCGGGATAGCGGAACCCGCACCATTTGCGGCCAGTGACCCGCCGGTTGAGCGAGGCGTAATTCGGCACCTTGACGAGCGCGACGCCGTCTGGCGCCAGAGTGCGGCGCAGCTCCCCGAGCACGGCGCGCGGCTGCAGCTCGTGCTCGAGATAGGAACGCAAGATCGCCGCGGTAAAGAACCCATCCGGAAAGGTCTTGAGGCCGTCGAACGAGGGAGCGTTGACCGCGTGTCCGCCGCGCTCGGCAAAGCGCTGGTTCGCCGCCGCAGCGGCCTCGCGCGAAATCTCCACCCCGAACGGCACATAGCCTTCGGCGAGCTGGGAGAGCTGGGTTCCCGTCCCGCAGCCGAGATCGACGACATTACCTGGCCGCGCGTGGCGGGCGACGAGTTCGGTCATCTTCTTGCGCGGCAAAAGCCGCATCCGCGCGCGGGTCAGCTTGCTGACGCGATAGGACGCGGGGCGCAGCTGGGCGCGGCGCTCGCCCTCGGCCTCCCATGTTTTTTCCCAGGCCATCGCCGAGAACAGCGCTTCGTAATCGGGCGCGCGGTCGAGATAGGCGAAGCCGCAGGCGCGGCACTCGACCAGCCGCCAGATGCCCTCGCCGTAGCCGGGCCGCGGCGCCGCATCCGCGCCGCCGCAGAGCGGGCAGGCCCGCGCCACCACTCGCACCACGCCGAAGCGGCCGGTGTCATAGAACTCATCCGACAGCGGCGCGGCGGCGTTCATCGCGGCAAAGCCACAGGATCTGGGTCCGAAATCAGGAAGAGCTGCTGCCCGAACTTGTCGTGCGCTTTCTCATCCCAAGGATGTTTCCGGTAAACGCGTCCCAGATGCCGGTGCGTTCCTCAAGGCCGCCCTTTACCGGCTGCCATGCGAGCCAAACCAATGCCGCCAGTCCAAGGAACAACCAGCCAAATGGGTTGAACAAGCCGCCTGGGGTCGGCCCGGCTCCAAGAAAACCACCAATTGCGAAGAGCAGAGCGGCCACAACGATGATCAATCTAAGCGCCATGGCCGCTTCCCTATGATGTTAAGCCACTCTCGCTTTCCAAACTGCGACACTACCGCCGGGACAGTCTATTGACACAAAAAGGCGCGTCATTATATTTCCGCTTCCGGACGGGCGCGGCCCGTCCGATCTGTTTCCGCGCCGGCAATCGACGCGCGACAACCCTTGGCGGCGCAAAGATGTTCGCAGTGATCCGCACCGGCGGCAAGCAATACAAGGTCGCGCCCGACGACGTGATCGCGGTCGAAAAGCTCGTGGGCGAGCCGGGCGCGACGATCGAGCTCTCCGAAGTGCTGATGATCGGCGACGGCGCCACCGTATCGGCCGGCGCGCCGCTGGTCGCCGGCGCCTCGGTCAGCGCCGAGCTGGTCGAACAGCGCCGCGCCGATAAGATCATCATCTTCAAGAAGAAACGGCGGCAGAACTACCGGCGCAAAAACGGCCATCGCCAGCACGAAACGGTGCTGCGGATCACCGGGATCAACGCGGCCGCGGGCGGTGGCGGTTCGACACCGCACCGGGCGAGGAGCACAGCAGATGGCGCATAAGAAGGCGGGCGGCTCGTCCCGCAACGGGCGCGACAGCCGCGGACGTCGGCTGGGCGTCAAGAAGTTCGGCGGCGAGATCGTCGTCCCCGGCAATATCATTGTGCGCCAGCGCGGCACCAAGTTCCACCCGGGCGACGAGGTCGGCATGGGGCGCGACCACACGCTGTTCGCGCTGATCGACGGGTCGGTGAAATTCCACAAGGGATTGGGTGGGCGTACCTATATCTCTGTGGTGCCGCCGGCGGAAGCCGCCGAGTAGCCGTTCCCCAAAGAGGAAGCGAGGATCGGGGAGCGGCTTGCCGCTCCCTTTTTCGTTGCCGAGTTTCGTTAGAATCGACCGATGAAATTTCTCGACCAATGTAAGATCTACCTGAAGAGCGGCGATGGCGGGCGCGGCTCCGCGAGCTTCCGCCGCGAGAAGTTCATCGAGTTCGGTGGGCCGGATGGGGGCGACGGCGGCAAGGGCGGCGACATCATTTTTGTCGCGCAGGACAACCTCAACACGCTGATCGACTACCGCTATCAGCAGCATTTCCGCGCTCAGAACGGACGCGGCGGGGCCGGACGCGACCGCACCGGCGCCGGCGGGCGCGACCTCGAATTGAAGGTGCCGGTCGGCACACAAATTCTTGGTGAGGACGGCGAGACAGTGATCGCCGATATGGTTCGCGCCGGGCAACGCCGGGTCCTGCTGCGCGGCGGCGACGGCGGTTTCGGCAACGCGCATTACAAGAGCTCGACCAACCAGGCGCCACGCCGCGCCGATCTCGGCTGGCCGGGCAGCGAAACATGGGTTTGGCTGCGCCTGAAACTGATTGCCGATGCCGGGCTTGTCGGCCTGCCAAACGCGGGGAAATCGACGCTCCTGGCGCGGCTGTCGCATGCGCGCCCAAAGATCGCCGACTACCCGTTCACCACCTTGCGGCCGCAGCTCGGGGTGGTGCGGCTCGACGACCGCGAGTTCGTGCTCGCCGACCTACCGGGCCTCATCAAAGGCGCCAGCGAGGGCGCCGGGCTCGGCACACGGTTTTTGGGTCATGTCGAGCGCTGCGCAGTGGTCCTGCACCTGATCGACGGGACCGAGGAGGATGTTGTCGGCGCCTACCGCACGATCCGGCATGAACTGCGCTCGTACGGTCACGGTCTCGCCGGCAAGCAAGAGGTGATCGGGCTCAACAAGATCGACGCGATCGACCCCGACGAGGTGAAGGGCAAATGCCGCGCGCTCGCCCGCGCCGCCGGACGGGGAGCGATCGTGTTGCCCTTGTCTGGTGTCAGCGGGGCCGGCGTCTCGGAGGTCGTCGGCGCGCTCTTCGCCGCAATTGACGCCGCGCGCGAAGACGCGCTGGCCCAGGCGTGATGGACGCCGTGACGATGGACCTGACCCCCGCGGCTGCGCTCGCCGCGGCCAGGCGGCTCGTGGTCAAGATCGGTTCGGCCCTTTTGGTCGACGACGACGGCGAAATCCACCGCGCCTGGCTCGACGCGCTGGTCGCCGATGTCGCGCGCTGCCGCAAGCGCGGGCAGGAGATCATCCTTGTCTCTTCGGGTGCGATCGCGGTCGGCCGCCAGCATCTCGGCCTCTCCGGTCGCATCCTCAAGCTCGAGGAGAAGCAGGCCGCCGCCGCGACCGGACAGATCCGCCTGGCGCATGCCTATCAGGAGGCGCTCGCCCGCCACGGCATCACCGTCGCGCAGATCCTGCTCACCCCCGACGACACCGAGGCGCGACAGCGCCACCTCAACGCCCGCGCCACCTTCGCCCAGCTGCTGGCCCTCGGAGCGGTTCCGGTAGTGAACGAAAACGACACGATCGCCACCGCTGAAATTCGCTTTGGCGACAACGACCGGCTCGCCGCCCGGGTAGCTCAGATGGTGAGTGCCGACATGCTGGTGCTTTTGAGCGATATCGACGGCCTTTACACCGCCGATCCGCGCCACGACAAAGCGGCGCGGCATATCCCGCTGCTTCGCGAGATCGACCCCGAGATCGAGGCCATGGCCGGCGCCGCGCCACCCGGCTACAGCTCGGGGGGCATGGTCACCAAACTCGCCGCTGCCCGAATCGCCATGGGAGCCGGCTGCCACATGCTGATCGCCAAGGGCGATACTGAGGGACCGCTCGCGGCGATCGAGGGTGGCGCGCGCGCCACCCTGTTCCTGCCCCGGGCCGAACCGCGTTCCGCGCGCAAGGCGTGGATTGCCGGCGCGGTCAATCCCGCCGGCGCGGTGGTGGTGGACGACGGCGCGGCGCGTGCGCTGCGGCAGGGCAAGAGCCTCCTTCCCGCGGGGGTCGTCTCGATCTCTGGCGCATTCGAGCGCGGTGATTGCGTGATCATCCGCACCAAGGCCGGAATCGAGGCCGGTCGGGGGCTTTCGGCTTATGCCAGTAGTGACATCGAGCGCATCGCCGGACATAAGAGCGGTGAAATCGCGGCGATCCTCGGCTATCGTGGCCGCGATGAGATCATTCACCGCGACGATCTGGTTTTGACCGAGACGCCATGAGCGCCGACACGCTGATGCGCGAAAAGCCGAAAGCCGAGAGCCTCGCCGCGACGATGGCAGAGCTCGGCCGCAAGGCGCGCGAAGCGGCGGCGGAGCTGGCGCTCGCGTCGGACGACGCGAAAGTCACGGCGCTCCTTGCCGCGGCAAAAGCGGTGCGCAGCCGGCAGAACGAAATTCTCGCCGCCAATGCGGAAGATGTTGAGCTGGCCAAGGCCGACGGCATCGGCGCGGCGCTACTCGACCGGCTGTCGCTCGACCCGAAGCGGCTGGAAGGCGTCGCCAAGGGGCTCGAGGAGATCGCCGCGCAGCCCGATCCGGTCGGCAAGGTCCTCGCTCATTGGACGCGGCCGAACGGCTTGGATATTTCACGCGTATCGGTCCCGCTCGGGGTGATCGGCATCATATACGAGAGCCGCCCCAACGTGACCGCGGACGCCGGTGCGATCGCGCTCAAATCGGGCAACGCCGCGATCCTCCGCGGCGGGTCGGAAAGTTTTCATTCGTCGCGCGCTTTGGTGTCGGCGCTGCAGGACGGGTTGCGCGCGGGCGGGTTGCCCGAGGCGGCGATCCAGCTTGTGCCGACCCGCGACCGCGACGCGGTCGGCTATATGCTGGGAATGAGCGGGGTGATCGACATCATCGTGCCACGTGGCGGCGCCTCGCTGATCGAACGGGTGCAGCGCGAAAGCCGTATCCCGGTGATCGCGCATCTCGAGGGTCTCTGTCACACCTATATCGACGGCGCCGCCGACCCCGAGAAGGCGCGCGCCATCGTGCTCAACGCCAAGATGCGCCGTGTCTCGATCTGTGGCGCGACGGAGACGCTGCTGGTCGACCGCAAGGCCAAGGCAATGCTGCCGCCGATCCTCGCCGATTTGAGAAAGGCCGGCTGCGAGCTTCGCGGCGACCCGGAGGTGGTTGCACTCGATCCCGCCGCACATCCCGCGAGCGAACAGGATTGGCGCACCGAATATCTCGACGCGATCCTTGCCGTACGGATGGTCGATGGCGTCGCCGGTGCGATCGGGCATATCGAGCGCTACGGCTCGCACCACACCGACGCGATCGTCACCGAAGACCAGGCGACCGCCGAAAAATTCCTACGCGAGGTCGACAGCGCCATCGTACTGGTCAACGCCTCGACGCAGTTCGCCGATGGCGGCGAGTTCGGCATGGGCGCCGAGATCGGCATCTCGACCCAGCGCCTGCCGCCGCGCGGGCCGGTCGGCGCCGCCGAGCTGACAACGTACAAATACCTGGTCCGCGGTAACGGGCAGGTGCGCCCCTGAATCAATTACCCTCGCGCGACCTCTACGGCCGGCCGCATCGGCGCATCGGACTGCTCGGAGGCTCGTTCAACCCGGCCCATGGCGGCCATCTGCATATCAGCCTCTTGGCTCTGCAGCGCCTCAACCTCGATGAGGTGTGGTGGATGGTCTCGCCGCAAAATCCGCTAAAGCCGGTCAAGGGCATGGCGCCGTTCGCCAAGCGCATGGCCGGCGCGCAGGCCCTTGCCAAGGGCCATCCGCACATCAAGGTCAGCGCGATCGAGTCGGCGCTCGGCACCACCTTTACTGCCGACACGATCCGGGCGCTGTACCGACGCTTTCCGCACACAAACTTTGTCTGGCTGATGGGCGCCGACAACCTCGCGCAGCTGCCGCGTTGGCAACGCTGGGAGGAGATCGTCGAGAGCGTGCCGATCGCGGTGTTCGATCGCCCGGGAACGGCGCGCGGCGCGCTCGCCAGCAAGGCGGCCAAGCGCTACGCCCAGGCACGGGTACCGCCGCAGGCCATGCGCCGGCTGGCAGGAATGGAGCCGCCTGCCTGGGTGTTTATCCATGCGAAGCTCGACCCCAGTTCGGCGACCGCAATCCGCGCCAAACGCGCGAGCCGACCGAAAAAACCTGCCCTAATCGGAAAGGAGACCGCCACGCTCGCCACCCTGCCCGCGCGCCGCCGCCGCAAGACCCAAACCGGGGCGCCGCCCGCCCCGGAGCTCTTGACCCGCATCATCGCCAGCCTCGAAGACGGCAAGGCCGAGGACATCGTCACCATCGACCTCGCCGGAAAGACGCTGATCGCTGACTACATGGTGGTGGCGAGCGGCCGCTCGGCGCGGCAGGTCATCTCGCTTGCCGAGCATCTGCTGGACGTGCTGCCGAAGCGGTGGCGAGCCTCGGTCGAGGGCAAGGCGCAGGGCGATTGGGTGCTGATCGACGCCGGCGACGTCATTGTGCACATCTTCCGCCCCGAAATCCGCGCCCACTACAATCTTGAAAAGATGTGGGGTTCGGACCTGCCTGACGCCGAAGCGGCCCGGCAGTAGGACCGGGCGATCCGCACGATCATCCTCGCCATCGGCAAGCAGCGACGCGGCCCGCTCGGCGAGTTGGAGGCGGAATATTTGAAGCGCTTAAAGCCCGCGCCGGCGATCGTCGAGCTTGAGGAAAAACGTAAGCTGCCGCCGGCACAGCTGAAGGCACGCGAGGCCGAGCTGATCGCCGCGGCCCTGCCACCTGGAGCGCTGCTGGTGGCTCTGGACGAGCGCGGCCAGCAATGGTCGAGCCGTGAGCTGGCGGAGCGGTTGGCTGCCTGGCGCGACCGCGGAGCCGCCGCGCTCGCCTTCGCCATTGGCGGCGCCAACGGGCTCGGGCCCGCGATCATCGAGCGCGCCGACGCCGTCGTGTCATTGGGCGCGATGACCTGGCCACACCTCATGGTACGCAGCCTGCTGCTGGAACAGCTGTACCGCGCGCAGCAGATCCTCGCCGGCCACCCCTATCACCGCGATTGAGCGGGATATATCGCCTCTCGCGCTGTTTCGCGTATATATCCCCAGCCCTTAACCGCTTAGGTCACGCGACCATGCCCAATCGCCCTCGCCCGGTCGTGCTCTGCATTCTCGACGGCTGGGGCGAGCGGAAGGATGCGGACGACAACGCCATTTCCCGGGCGAAAACCCCGGTCTGGCACGGGCTGATGGCGCGTTGGCCGCATTCCCATCTCGAAGCCAGCGAGCATTTTGTCGGCTTGCCCGACGGGCAGATGGGCAATTCCGAGGTCGGCCACACCAATCTCGGTGCCGGCCGCGTGGTGATGCAAGACCTGCCGCGCATCGACGCCGCGATCGCCACCGGCAAACTCGCCGTCATGCCGGCGCTTGGCGAGTTCATCGCCAAGGTCAAGGCCAAGACCGGAATTGCCCATGTGTTCGGGCTGATGTCGCCGGGTGGGGTACATTCGCACCAGGGCCAGATCGCCGCGCTGTGCCGCATCCTCGCCAAGGCCGGGCTCAAGGTGCGGGTCCACGCGGCGCTCGACGGGCGGGACACGCCGCCGCAATCGGCGATCGGCTATCTGAAGCAGTTCAGGGCCGATACCGAGGGCGCCGGGGACATCGCGATCGCCACGATCTGCGGCCGCTACTACGCGATGGACCGCGACAAGCGCTGGGACCGGGTCGAGAAGGCGTATGCGACGCTGACCGCAGCCGCCGGCCGCCGTGCGCCCGATCCGCTCGCCGCGGTCGAGGCAGCCTATGCAGCCGGCGAAACCGATGAATTCGTGCTGCCGACGGCGATTGGCGATTGGGCCGGCATGAACAACGGTAACGGCTTGCTGCTGGCAAACTTTCGCGCCGACCGCATTCGCGAGATCGCCTCGGCCCTGCTCGATCCCGGCTTTTCCGGTTTCGCCCGCGCCAAGCTCGTGGATTTCTCGGCGGCGCTCGGATTGGTGGAATATTCCGAGGACCTCAACCGCTTCCTCGCGACGCTGTTCCCGCCGGAAAATCTCGACGACACCTTCGGCGAAGTCATCTCGCGCGCCGGGCTGACCCAACTGCGCATCGCCGAGACTGAAAAGTACGCGCACGTCACCTTCTTCTTCAACGGCGGGCGTGAGACCGTGTTTCCCGGCGAGGAGCGCATCCTCGTGCCCTCACCCAAAGTCGCGACCTACGACCTGCAGCCGCAAATGTCGGCGCCGGAAGTGACGGACAAGGTGGTCGCCGCGATCCAGTCCGGAAAATTCGACGTCGTCGTGCTCAATTACGCCAATACCGACATGGTCGGGCATACCGGCCTGTTCGACGCGGCCGAGCATGCGGTCGAGGCGGTCGATGCCTGTCTCGGGCGGCTGGCGCAAGCGGTCGAGGCGGCTGGCGGCACGCTCGTCATCACCGCCGATCACGGCAATGCCGAAATGATGCGCGATCCCGAAACTGGCGCGCCGCACACCGCGCATACGACGAACCCGGTGCCGTTGATCGTCGTCAACCCACCAGCCGCCGTACGTCAGGTGCAGGACGGCCGCCTTGCCGACGTCGCGCCGACCTTGCTCGCGTTGCTCGGTCTGCCGCAGCCTGCGGCGATGACCGGCCATTCGTTGCTGGGCGCCGGCGACGCGCGGCAGCGCGCCGTGGGGTGAGCCCCGAGTGATCCAGCCGTGGCGGCGGCTACTTCCGGCGGCGGTCATCGCCAGTGGCGTGTTGCTGCCGGCCCTCCTACCGGCCGCGCCGCCTGAGAAGGCCGCTGTGGACCCGGCCGTCGCCGAGCTTGGCGCCATCCGCGCGCAATCGATCGCCGCCGCGCAGCGCGTCCAGCAAGACGAGCACGCTGCCGCAGCGCTCGACCTCGCCGTCGGCTCGATGGAACGCGGCGCCGCCGCCAAGCAGCAAGAATTCGACCAAAACGCCAAGAAAGAGGAGCAGTTGCTCGCCGCGCTCGAACGGCTAGCGCGAGCGTCGCCCTTAGCGCTCGCTTTCGCGACCGACCGGCCCATCGACCGCGTACGCAGCGGTATCCTGCTGCGCGCCGCTCTGCCGGCGCTCGAAGCGCAGGCCAAGACTTTGTCGGCCGAGCTTGCTTCCCTGAGCGCCGAACAGGCGCAGATCACGGCCGGTCGCCCCGAACTCGAGGCGGCCATCGCGGCGCTCGCGGCGTCCCGGGAGGCGCTTGCTGAACTGGTCGGTAAGCGGCAGGATCTCATCGCCAAGCTGTTACCGCCTGATGGCAAGGCCCAATCTCTTGCCACGCTCGATGAGCTGATCGGCAAGATCCAGCCGCCGGCCACTCTCGACGAACTCATCGGCAAGATCGAGACGCTCACCGATATGGCCGAACATGCGAGCGATCTCCTCGACCTGCTCAAACGCGCGGACATCGAAACCGATCGGCGCAACAAACAGCTGCTTGCGCGCTTGCGCGCGACGGCGGCCAAAGGCGCGCCACCGACCGATCCGACCCGGCCCCCAAATCTGCGCGCTTTCGACGCGCCCCACGGGACGATGGTTTGGCCAATCATCGGCGGCCTGCGGCGCCGCTTCGGCGAGGTCGACCCCGCCGGCCAAGCCAGCCAGGGTCTGACGCTGGACGCGTCGCCCTCCGCGGTCGTCGTCGCCCCGTTTGATGGCCAGGCCGAATACGCGGGTAATTTCCCCGGCTACGGGCTAATCTTGATCATTCGCCATGGCGGCGGATATCATTCGCTGTTGGCGGGTCTAGGCCGGGTCGATGTGACGGTCGGCCAATGGGTTCTGGCGGGCGAGCCGGTTGGTGCCATGCCGGGCGCCGACGACGGGAACGCCGCCGCGGCGTTTTATTTTGAATTGCGCCGGGACGGCCGCCCGGTTGATCCGCAAACGCGGCTTGCCGGCCGCGAATAGCAGTCAGGGGAAAGCAAGGTGGGTAAATGAGACGATTGGGGCTGGTCGCGGCGCTTGCCGTCGCGTTGATGATTGCGCCGATCCGGCACGATCTCGATGCGGCATCGACCAAATCGGCACCGACGAACACCGCCGAGACCTATAAGGATCTGAACCTGTTCGGCGACGTGTTCGAGAAGGTGCGCAGCGAATATGTCGACGACGTCAGCGACGACACGCTGATCGAGGGCGCGATCAACGGTATGCTGACCTCGCTCGATCCTCACTCGAACTACCTCAACGCGAAGAACTTCAACGACATGAAGGTCCAGACCCGCGGCGAGTTCGGCGGGCTCGGGATCGAGGTGTCGATGGAGAACGGGCTCATCAAGGTGGTCTCGCCAATCGACGACACGCCCGCGGCGCGCGCGGGCCTGAAGCCGGGCGACCTCATAACCCACCTCGACGGCAACCCCGTGCAGGGAATGACCCTGCCGGAGGCAGTCGAGAAGATGCGCGGGCCGGAGAACAGCGAGGTAACGTTGCGCATCCGCCGCGCCGGCAAGGACCCGTTCGACGTCAAGCTGATCCGCGCCAAAATCAAAATCCAGTCGGTCCGCTCGCATATGGAGGGCGACACCATCGGCTATATCCGCATCACCAGCTTTACTGAGCAGACCGATGTCGGCCTCAACAACGCGATGAAGAGCTTGAAACAGCAGGCCGGCAACAAGCTCGCCGGGATCGTCCTCGATCTACGCAACAACCCCGGCGGATTGCTCGACCAGGCGGTCGCGGTGTCCGACGCCTTCATCGAAAAGGGCGAGATCGTGTCGACCCGCGGAAGACGGTCCGATGATGCGCAACGGTACAACGCGCATCCCGGCGACATCACCGGCGGGCTGCCGATGGTCGTGCTGATCAACGGCGGCTCGGCTTCGGCGAGCGAGATCGTCGCCGGTGCGTTGCAGGACCACCACCGCGCCATTCTGCTCGGCACTCGCTCGTTCGGCAAAGGCTCGGTGCAAACGATCATCCCGCTGCCCGGACATGGTGCGATGCGGCTGACGACGGCGCGCTATTACACGCCGTCGGGCCGTTCGATCCAGGCTAAGGGGATCGACCCCGATATCGTGGTCGATGCGGCGAAGATCGACCATCCCGCCAACGACACCGACAAGAAGCAGGTGTCGGACAAGACCGACGCCGACAATCCCGGTGATCAGGGTTCGGTAGATCCGTCGATTATTGGCACTGCGGACGACTATCAGCTCGCGCGCGCGGTCGACATGCTGCGCGGCATCTCCCTGTTCAACGGCCGGGCGGTGAACAACTGAGCGCTCCCGACGATTTCCCCGACTACCGTCCTGGGATCGGCATCGTTCTCATCAACCGCGACCGGCTGGTTTTCGCGGGCCGCCGCATCGACATGCCGGCGGGATTGCCGGCCTGGCAGATGCCGCAAGGAGGCATCGACCCGGGTGAAGCACCACGCGAGGCGGCACTGCGTGAGCTCAGCGAGGAAGTCGGCACCGACAAGGCGGAGATCATCGCCGAGAGCCGGGTTCTGCACCGATACGATCTGCCGACGGAGATTGCCGGCCAGATGTGGGGCGGCCGTTTTCGCGGCCAGAAACAGATCTGGTTTGCGATGCGCTTTATTGGCATAGATAGCGATATCAACATTGCGGCCGAGCATCCCGAGTTCGACGCGTGGAAATGGGTTGCGGCCGATAAATTGCCCCAGCTGATCGTGCCGTTCAAACGCGCGATCTATGTCGCAATCCTCGACGAATTTCGCGAGTACTTAGCGACTTAGGCGCACGGCAGCCTCGTCGATCGCCTCGCGGCTCGGCATCGCCGCTTGCGCGCCGAGCGCCAGACACGACAGCGCGGCTGCGACGCTGGCGCGGCGGAGCGCCGATTCGAGCGCCAGACCCGTGTCGAGCCCGGCCGCCATGACCCCGGCGAAGGTATCGCCGGCGCCGGTCGTATCCACCGGTTCGACCGCCAGCGCGGGCACGGAAATCCTCTTCCCATCGGCGAGAGAAGCCGTCGCACCCTCGGCGCCGCGAGTGATTATCAGCGCCTGCCGCAGGCGGCGCGCGATCGATAGCGGCGCTCCGAACGTCGCAGCCTCACCATCATTGGCTATGGTAATATCGATATCTTTAAGACGTGCTGGCTCGATCGGCCCTGCCGGCGCAAGGCTCAGCACGATGCGGGCGCCGCGAGCACGGGCGCGGGCGACAAGCACGGCGTTCTCCTCCGCCGGCACCTCGCGTTGCAGCACCAAAACCGTCTCCGGTCGGAGCAGTCGGTCGGACACCTGCGCCGCGCGCGCCAGAAGATTGGCGCCGGAGGCGACGGCGATCTGATTTTCGCCCTCGGGATCGACTGTGATCACGGCTCAGCCGGTCGGGCGATCCACCGTCGCGACGAGGCTAAGATCGACCCCGTCGTGGCGCAACAGATCGAGCCCAATCGTGGCAAAAACATCATCGCCAACAGCGCCCGCCATAAACACATCGGCCCCGGCGCGGCGCGCCGCCAGCGCCTGATTGGCCCCCTTGCCGCCTGGTGCGATCCGGTAGGTGCTGCCGAGCACGGTTTCGCCGCGCGCCGGCAGATGCGGCACCGGCACCAGCACATCGACATTGATCGAGCCGAACACGACGATCATGGCGAGGCCGTTCGGCGATGATAGATTGGCCGCGGATTTGAGAGGCTTCGCCGCATGCTGGACAGCGCCAAACTGAAGAAATTCGCCGATCAATGCTGGGGCGACGAGATCGTCCCGACGCTGGTCGAATACATCAAGATTCCGAACAAGTCGCCGATGTTCGATCCCAACTGGGCAGCGCATGGCTACATGGATGCGGCGGTGGCGATGTTCGAGACCTGGGCGCGCGGCAAGATCGCCGGCTTTCCCGGCGCAACGCTCGATGTCGTCCGCTTGCCCGGCCGCACCCCCGTCATCGTCATCGAGGTTCCCGGCGATGGGCCCGACACCGTGCTGCTCTACGGCCATCTCGACAAGCAGCCCGAGATGGTCGGCTGGGAAGACGGCTACGGCCCCTGGCTGCCGCGCATCGCCGGCGACAGGCTTTACGGCCGCGGCGGCGCCGACGACGGCTACGCGATGTTCGGCGCGCTGACCGCGCTCGCGGCGCTGCGCGAGCAAGGCGTGCCGCATGCTCGCGCTATCGTGCTGATCGAGGCCTGCGAGGAATCCGGCAGCTACGATCTCCCGTTCTATGTCGATCACCTTGCCAACCGGATCGGCAGCCCGTCGCTCGTCGTCTGCCTCAATTCCGGCTGCGGCAATTACGACCAGCTCTGGCTGACCACCTCGCTGCGCGGGGTCATCGCCGGGACGCTCACCGTTTCGGTCCTGGCCGAGGGGGTCCATTCCGGCGCCGCCTCCGGCATCGTGCCGTCGAGCTTCCGCATCTTTCGCAATCTGCTGAGCCGGCTCGAAAACGAGGAGACCGGCGAAATCCGCCCCGAGGCGCTTTATGCGCAAATCCCCGCCGAGCGCGTCGCGCAAGCACGCACCGCCGCGGCAGGGCTGGGCGACCGGGTCTACAGTGAGTTTCCGTTTGTCGCGGGGATGAAGCCCGCGGCCGACGATCTGACCGAACTGGTGCTCAACCGCACCTGGCGCCCGCAACTCGCGGTCACCGGGATCGATGGGCTGCCGGCGCCGGAGAATGCCGGCAATGTGCTGCTGCCTTACACCACAGCGAAGCTGAGCCTGCGCCTGCCGCCGACGCTCGACCCGGCGGAAGCCGACGCGACGATGCGGCGGGTGCTGACAGCCAACCCGCCCTACGGCGCCAAGGTCGCATTCGAGTCGGCGACCGCCTCGGCGGGATGGAACGCGCCCGCGCTGGCGCCGTGGCTCGAAGCCTCGCTCGCCAAGGCCTCGCAGAACGCGTTCGGCGCGCCGCCTGCTTATATGGGTGAGGGCGGCAGCATCCCCTTCATGGCGATGCTGGGGGAAAAATTTCCGGCGGCGCAGTTCGTCGTCACCGGCGTGCTGGGGCCGCACTCAAACGCGCACGGCCCCAACGAATTCCTCCACATCCCGACCGGCAAGAAGATCACCCAGGTGATCGCCCAGGTCCTCGCCGACCACGCCGCGCGCGGAGTCTGATACGGCTTAGTCGAGACGGAAATAAGACCCGGCCGATGGCACAGGAGACCCGCCGCAGATGATGGCGTTCGATGCGTTCATCAGTCACTCGTCGAAGGACAAGGCCGTCGCGGACGCGACCTGCGCCGCGCTTGAGGCGGCGGGCATCCGGTGCTGGATCGCGCCGCGGGACGTGATCCCAGGTCACTCTTACGGCGAAGATCTGATCGACGCGCTCGACGCATGCCGCGTTATGGTCCTCGTCTTCTCGGCGAGCAGCAACGCCTCGCCGCAGATCGCGCGCGAAGTCGAACGCTGTGTCAGCCGAGGGGTCACGATCGTTCCGCTGCGCATCGACGACGTGGTTCCGACGAAGGCGATGGCCTATTTCGTCGGTTCGGTCCACTGGCTCGACGCGATGGCGCCGCCGCTCGAACAGCATCTGGTCAAGCTGGTCAGCGCGATCAAGGCGTGCCTTCCGTTGATGCCTGCGCCTGAACCCGCTGAACAGCTGGCGGCTCAGTCCGAGCCCGTTATCGTTAAGTCGGCAGCGAAACCGGCGGCACCCGCTCCCCCGCGAACCAATACGACCGCCCAACCCGAGGCAAGGACGGCCGAGCCGGCAATGCCGCAGTTGGCCACTGTCCCACCAGTCGCCACTCCGGAAACAAGAGCAAGCGAGCCGGCCCCAAAACCAACCCCTCCAGCCGCGCCGATGGGGGTAACTGCCAGTTCACTGGAAATCGCCACACAACGAAAACCCTCACCTTTAGCGCAGGCTCTCGTCGGCGGCTTGTCGCCGGTGCAGGCATTATTGCAGCTATACCTGTCGGTTGCCGTCATATCGGTCTTTTTTGACCGGGGAGGTATTGCGATCGCAATTATCGAAATCACGGCGCTTTGCGTCGCCGTGATTTCGGCAATTGTCGCCTTTCTTCTCGATCGACGGTGGGCCTATATAACGGCGCTGGTCACGACGATACTGTTGACCCTGTTTTCCGTGTTGGATGTGTTTGGCACCGATACGTTTCGAATATTCCCAGCGGCGTATCCATGTTTATTAGGTGGGACGCTAGCGGTGCGCCTCGTCATCCTCGCCGGGTTGGGCATCTTCATGCGGCCGCAAAACCGGCAAGCCGCATAGACCTGAACCGCCAATCAGGCGATTTCCGCCCCCAAACGGCCGCCGCGCCACCGGATAACCCGCCAAGCCAATGCGCTGGCGACCGCGGCGAGACGCCCGTTTGGTGTGAAACCGGCGGCTTTCAGCACCATCGCCGCCATGCGCTCGACATGATGCCGGCGGTAGAGCCCGCAGGCGCACGCGGCATAGACACGAGCGGCGCGCCGCCGGTCATATGCCGGCCCGGATGCGCTCGCCGGCACGTTCGCGGCGTAATAGGCATAAGCGAGCTCGTCATCTTCGCTCTCCGCAAGGCGGCCCAGCGCGATTTTTAGCCGCGTCCAGCGGCCCAGCCGCTCGCGCGCCTGGTAGGCACATAGCGTTTTGTAGAAGAGCCGGTAATGGCGAAATTCGTCGGCGGCGATGCGGCGGCAAATCTCCTGCAGCACCGGCTCGGCCGACGCTTCGCGCAGCGCCGTATAATAGGAGCTGGTGCCGGTCTCGACGATGCAGCGCGCGACCATCTCGCCGGCGCGCGAGCCGCGGCGCGAGCGAACGCCGTCGAAATCGATGCGATAGCCGTCTCGGAAGCGGGTAAAGGCCGAATCGAAATCGAAACCGGGATCGGCCAACACCGCCCAGCGTGCGAGCGCCGCGCCGTGCTGTACCTCCTCCTCACCCCATTGCCGGGCGCGCTCCTGAAATGCGGGATCGTCGGCAAACACGAGACAGAGATACTGGGCGTAAGCCGCACCGTTGAATTCAACCAGGCTCGCCGCCTTGACGATCGCGACGATGCCCGGATCAAGCCGCGCCGGATCGAACCGATACCAGGGAATGTCGTCGAGCGTCCATGAGCCCATGCTGTCTCCGAAGGCACGGCGCACCTGATTGATTATACGCGCGTGGCCGGCCACTGGCCTCATTGCGAGAAGCCGGCTGGCGACGAAGTAATCTCGATGGAGCGAATCTCAGGGTCGGCGAGATTGTCTCGCTGCGCTCACAATGACGGGAAAACTAGTGCGCGGTTGGCGCGGCGAGGGCCTGGAGCTTGGCGCGGGCAATCGCCTGCTGATGTTCGAGGCCACGCAGTTCGACGGCGAGCCGGTCGCGATCGGCGCCGCTGGCGCGGCCAAGCTGGTCGCGCAGGCTCGGCAGATTGCCTTCGATGATCTGCAATTCGGCCTCGATCGCACCGCGGTCGAGCGTCGCCGGGTCCATCGCCTCCTCGGCCAGGACCGTGCACCGCTCGGGGGTCACCTCGGCAATACCGCTGACAACGAAGATGCGTTCGGAAATTGTTGGGCGGGTCTGGTAGATATCGATCATGCCGGGACGAATCGTCGAGATCAGTGGCGAGTGGCCGGGCAATACGCCGAAATTGCCCTCGGTGCCGGGCACGACCACCATCTCGACCTCGGTCGAGAGGACGAGGCGCTCCGGCGTCACCAGCTCGAACTGGACGCGGTCGGCCATTATGCTTCGCTCGCCATCTTGCGCGCCTTCTCAACGGCTTCCTCGATCGTGCCGACCATGTAGAACGAGGCTTCCGGCATCTCGTCGTACTCGCCGGCGACGATCCCCTTGAAGCCCTTGATCGTGTCCTCGAGATTGACGAAGACGCCAGGCGAGCCGGTGAACACCTCGGCGACATGGAAGGGCTGTGACAGGAAGCGCTGGATCTTGCGCGCTCGCGCCACCGTGAGGCGGTCGTCCTCCGACAACTCATCCATGCCCAGAATGGCGATGATGTCCTGCAGCGATTTGTAGGTCTGCAGTACCCGCTGGACGTCGCGGGCAACGGCGTAGTGCTCGTCACCGACCACCCGCGGGTCGAGCATGCGCGAGGTCGAATCGAGCGGGTCGACCGCTGGATAGATGCCGAGTTCGGCGATCTGCCGCGACAGCACCGTGGTAGCATCCAGATGGGCGAACGAAGTCGCCGGGGCCGGGTCGGTCAAATCGTCCGCCGGCACATAGATCGCCTGCACCGAGGTGATCGAGCCTTTCTTGGTCGTGGTGATGCGCTCCTGCAGCGCGCCCATGTCGGTCGCGAGCGTCGGCTGATAGCCGACCGCCGACGGGATGCGTCCCAACAGCGCCGACACTTCCGAGCCCGCCTGAGTAAAACGGAAGATGTTGTCGACAAAGAACAGCACGTCCTGGCCTTCCTCGTCGCGGAAGTATTCGGCGAGGGTGAGCCCCGATAGCCCGACCCGGGCGCGCGCGCCCGGCGGCTCGTTCATCTGACCGTAGACCAGCGCCGCCTTGGAGCCTGGCCCGTCCGGCACGATGACCCCCGATTCCATCATCTCGTGATAGAGGTCATTGCCCTCGCGGGTGCGCTCGCCGACCCCGGCGAACACCGAGTAGCCGCCGTGCGCCTTGGCGATGTTGTTGATCAGCTCCATGATAATGACGGTCTTGCCGACGCCGGCGCCGCCAAACAGCCCGACCTTGCCGCCCTTGGCGTACGGCGCCAGAAGATCGACGACCTTGATCCCGGTGATGAGGATTTCCGCCTCGGTCGATTGCTCGACGAACTCGGGCGCCTGCCGGTGGATCGGCATGCGCAGCTTGGTCGTGACCGGGCCGCGCTCGTCGACCGGCTCACCGATGACGTTGAGGATGCGGCCCAGGGTCTCGGGGCCGACCGGCACGCTGATCGGCGCACCGGTATCGACGACCTGAGCGCCGCGCACCAGCCCATCGGTGGTGTCCATCGCGATCGTGCGCACGGTGTTCTCGCCGAGATGCTGCGCCACTTCGAGCACCAGGTTGCGGCCGTCATTATCGGTGTGCAACGCGTTGAGGATCGAGGGCAGCTCGCCATCGAAATGGACATCGACGACCGCGCCGATGACTTGGGTGATGGTGCCGACGATATTGGTGGCCATGTCCGGTGATCCCTGGAGTTAGAGCGCCTCGGCCCCGGAGATGATCTCGATCAGCTCCTTGGTGATAGCGGCCTGGCGTGAGCGGTTGTAGACGGTGTTGAGCCGGTTGATCATGTCCCCGGCGTTACGAGTGGCATTGTCCATCGCGGTCATCCGCGCACCTTGCTCGCTCGCCGCGTTTTCGAGCAGCGCGGTGTAGACCTGCACCGCCAGATTGCGCGGCAGCAGCTCGGCGAGGATTTCTTCCTCGTCGGGTTCGAACTCGTAGATCGCTCCACCTTGCAGCGCCGGCGCGTCGGCAGCCTCGGGCTGGGCGAACGGGATCAGCTGCTGCACGGTGACGATCTGCGTCATCGCCGAGCGGAAGCGGTTGAAGACGATCGAGCAGGTATCGAACTCGCCGGCCTCGAACATCGTCAGGATGCGCTGCGAAATGTCGCGCGCCTCGTCGAACGAGAGCCGGCGGCGGCCGATATCGGTGAGGCTATCGACGATGAGCCGCGCATGGTCGCGGCGCAACCCATCGCGGCCTTTGCGGCCGATGGTGAGGATTTTGACGTCCTTTCCGGCACCGGTCAGCGCGCGGATTTGCCGGCGCGCCTCGCGCAGGATCGAGCCGTTAAACCCGCCCGCAAGCCCGCGATCCGAAGTCGCGACGACCAGCAGATGCACCTGATCCTTACCGGTGCCGGCGAGCAACTTCGGCCCGCCCGAAAGCCCCGACATGCGCGATGCCAGCGACGCCAGCACCCGTTCCATGCGCACGGCGTAAGGGCGCGCCGCCTCGGCCTGTTCCTGGGCGCGGCGCAGCCGTGAGGCCGCGACCATTTTCATCGCCGAGGTGATCTTCTGGGTCGACCTGACGCTGCGGATACGGACGCGCAGGTCTCTGAGGCTGGGCATGAACGCCTACGCGAAGGTCTTGGCGAAATTTTCGAGAAATTCGATCAGCGCTTTTTCCGAGGGCTCGGAGATCGCACCCTCGTTACGAATAGCGGCAAGCAGGTCGGCCTTGCCGCTGCGCAGATCGCCGAGCATCGACGTCTCGAAGCGGCCGATATCGCCGACCGCGACCCCATCGAGATAGCCGCGGGTGCCGGCGAAGATCGACACTACTTGTTCCTCGACTGGCACCGGAGAGAATTGCGGCTGCTTCAGCAGCTCGGTGAGCCGCGAACCGCGAGCGAGGAGTCGTTGCGTCGAAGCGTCGAGGTCGGAGGCGAACTGCGAAAACGCCGCCATCTCGCGGTATTGCGCCAGCTCAAGCTTGATGCGTCCGGCGACTTGTTTCATCGCACGGATTTGCGCCGCCGAGCCGACGCGGCTGACCGATAGACCGACATTGATGGCCGGGCGGATGCCGCGGTAGAACAACTCGGTCTCGAGGAAAATCTGCCCGTCGGTGATCGAAATGACGTTGGTCGGGATATAGGCCGACACGTCGCCGGCCTGCGTCTCGATCACCGGCAGCGCGGTCAGCGACCCGGCGCCGTGCTCGTCGTTCATTTTGGCGGCGCGCTCCAGCAACCGCGAATGCAGATAGAACACGTCGCCGGGATAGGCTTCACGGCCCGGCGGACGGCGTAACAGCAGGGACATCTGACGATATGCAACGGCCTGTTTTGACAGATCGTCATAGATCATCAGCGCGTGCATGCCATTGTCGCGGAAATACTCGCCCATCGTGCAGCCGGTATAGGGCGCGAGGAACTGCAGCGGCGCCGGCTCGGACGCGGTCGCGGCGACGACGATCGAATAGTCCATCGCGCCGTAATCCTGCAGCGTCTTGACGATCTGGGCGACGGTCGAACGCTTCTGCCCGATAGCGACGTAGATGCAGTAGAGCTTCTTCGACTCATCGGTGCCGGAATTAGCTTCTTTCTGATTGAGGATGGTGTCGATTGCCACCGCGGTCTTGCCGGTCTGGCGGTCGCCGATGATCAGCTCGCGTTGGCCGCGACCAATCGGCACCAGCGCGTCAATCGCCTTCAACCCAGTCTGCACCGGCTCGTGCACCGATTTGCGCGGAATGATCCCGGGCGCCTTGACCTCGACGCGGCTGCGGGTGACATCGGTCAGCGGCCCCTTGCCGTCGATCGGGTTGCCGAGGCCGTCGACCACCCGGCCCAAGAGGCCGCGTCCAACCGGCACATCGACGATCGAGCCGGTGCGCTTGACGGTGTCGCCCTCGCGGATACCGCTGTCGTCGCCGAAGATGACGACGCCGACATTATCGGTCTCGAGGTTGAGCGCCATGCCGCGCATGCCGTTGGGGAATTCGAGCATTTCGCCGGCCTGGACCTTGTCGAGGCCATAGACCCGGGCGATGCCGTCGCCGACCGACAAGACCTGGCCGATCTCGGCGACATCGGCTTCGCTGCCGAAATTGGCGATTTGCTGTTTGAGGATGGCGGAGATTTCCGCCGCGCGGATTTCCATGTGCGTTTCCCTTGGCCTCTACCCTATTCCTCTCATGCTCAGCTGCAGGCGCTGCAGCTGACCCTTCAGCGATCCGTCGACCATGCGCGAGCCGATCTTGACCACCATGCCGCCAAGGAGGCTCGGATCGACCCGCAGGTCCATGGTCACCCTCCCGCCAACGACCCGGCGCAATTGCTCAGCCAACGCGTCTTCCTGTGCCTTGGTCAGCTGCTGCGCCGCGATGACCTCGGCGGTGACCTCGCCACGGCGCTCGGCGAGCTTCCCGAGATAGGCCTCGATCATCGCCGGTACGGCGAAGAGCCGCCGGTTGCGAGCAACGATGGCGATGAAGTCGGCGCTCAATTTCGACAGCTTGGCGTCCTCGGCCAGCGCCGCCATCGCCTTGCCTTGTTCGGCGCGCGACAGCACCGGGCTGCGCACCAGTCGCATCAGATCGCCGCTCGCGTGCAGCATCGCGCGCAGCTCGCGCATGTCGCCGGCCACCGTGTCGAGCGCGTGGAGCTCATCGGCGAGCTCGAACAGCGCCGCCGCGTAACGTTCTGCCAGGCCGGAAATGCCTGTTGATTCAGCAGCCAACGGGAGACGTTCCTCGATCTGCGCGCCGGGGAGCGGTGGGTCGCGGCATGGTGTCCGTAGGGACCTCGGCAAAAGACCACCTCGGGGCCACGCCCCATGCCGTGAGCCCCGCGAGATCCGCGCGGTTCCTAGCATTTTTCTCCCCCCCGCGCAACCGGGCGAGGGTTGCAGAATTTCAAGGGCTTAGCTGCTTCAGGAGCGCTGCTTGGCTGACGCGAGCGCAGCGATTGCCGCAATCGCGGCCCGGGCAAGGGCAGGCGCGCGCGGCAACAGCGGCCCGGTCAGACGGCCATAGATATGGAACAGCGCCGTTTGCAGCACGATGCCCATAATTGCGGCAGCCCCTTCCGCCGGCGAAATCGCAGCGATCTCGCCGGCCGAGATTTCGTCTGCAACAGTCGCCTCGATCACGGCGACAGGAGTTGGCCCGGTATCGTTCAGGCGCGGCAATACATCGTGCTGAGCAATCAGCATGAAACGGAAGAGGGCCGCATCGCGATCGTAGAGCGCGCAGAAATGGGTAACCATCGCCTCGATCCGCGCCGCGAAACGGGGTTGGGCGGTGCGGATGGCCGCGAGATCCGTCCCTGTGCGCAGATATGCATCGGCGAAGAGTTGGGTCGCCAGCTCGTCCTTGCCGCGGTAATGGCGATAGAGCGCGCCCTGCGCCACCCCGGCCGCAGCGGCGATGTCGGCGATCGAGACGCCATCGACCCCCCGAGCGGCGAACAACTCGATCGCGGCTCGCTCTATCCTGCCCTTCACCCCGGTTGCTCGCACGTTGAAATTTACTCTTGTGAGTGAACGTTCACTCATTATATGATACCCGCCATGGATGACGCAAGCGGCATTCCGCCGCGGCGGGTATCCGGTGACGCGATAGGTTTATGCATGGACTGGGATGACGCGCTCCCTTGGGCCTTTCTCCTCTTCATTGCTCCGTTCGTGATGGCGATCCGCTCGCTGGTCGTCCAGCATCGACTCAAAGCGCAGGTCGAGGCCCTCGTCGGCAAAGTCGCGATGCTCGATCACCGCATCTTCCGTCTCGACGAACGGCTCACGACGCTTGGCGGTGGCGTACCAACCGCACCACCGCTGGAACCGTCCGCCGCACCGGAAACGCCGGTTGTGCCCGCGGGACCGGTCGCACCGGCGTCAGAAGCAGTATCGAGCCCAACGCCGGCGCCCGCGCCTCCGGAGCCGGTAATGGCGGCTGCCCCACCGCCGCCGCTTCCTACGGCCCCTCGCCGCAGCTTCGAGCAGCGTTTCGCCGAGCGCTGGCTGGTCTGGCTCGGCGGCGTGACCCTGGCTCTGGGCGGCGCCTTTCTGGTCAAGCTGTCGATCGATTATGGGCTGCTGACGCCCTCAGTTCGCGTGATCCTCGCCGTGCTGCTCGGCATCGGATTGTGCGCTGCCGCCGATTGGGTGGCTCGGCGCGAACCGCCGAGCGAAGCCCCCGCTGCCAAGCCGTCACCCGTACCCCAAGCCCTGGCGGCGGCGGGTTCCGCGACGATTTTCGCCGCTTTCTACGCGGCGTATCAGCTTTACGGCCTGATTTCTGGAACCCTGGTGTTTCCGCTGCTCGCCGCCACCGCGATCGCCACCGTGGCGCTGTCGCTGCGACATGGGATGTTTGTCGCCGCGGTCGGTCTCGTCGGCGCCTATGCGGTGCCGGCGCTGGTCTCGACCGATACGCCGCACGCCTTGCCGCTCTTCGCTTACCTCACCTTCGTAACCGCTGGGCTGCTTGCCGTGTTGCGGCATCGCGGCTGGTGGGTACTCGCCTGGCCGGCGCTCGCTGCAGCCTATGGCTGGGCGATGGTGTGGCTGGGCTCCGAGGCTGCGCATCCTGAAGCCTCGGTCGTCGGCGCCTACATCCTGGCGCAACTCGGCCTTTTCGCGGCCTTCCGGCGCGGCGTCCCGCGCGTCGGGTTCCTCAGCGGCATCGCTGATTCTGTGCAAGTCCAGCCGCTGGTTCGGGTCGCCGATGGCCTCTTCGCGATCGCCGCGTTCGTCCTCGTCCACGTCGCCGACTTCGATACGGCCAGCATCGTCACCGGCTACGCGGCATCCGCCATCATGCTCGGGCTCGCCTATCGCGACTGCGAGCTCGACGACCTAATGGCAACCGCCGCGGCGCTGCCGCTCGCGGTGCTGGCCACCTGGCATTTGCCGCTGCTGGCGGCGCAGGACGTGTTTCTCGCCCAGTTGCGTTTGCCGGTGCCGTTCAGCGAGTTCACCACCGCTTGTATCGCCGCGGTCGCTCTTCTCGGCGGCGGCGGTTTCATCGCCCAAATGAGCGCGCCACGCCCCGGCCGCTGGGCGGGGATGTCGGTCATCGCCTCGGCGCTGATTCTCGTCATCGCCTACTGGCGGCTGCATGCCTACGGCCTCGATCTCGGCTGGAGCACCCTGGCGCTGGCGCTCGCGGGGCTGAACCTCGCGGCAGCGGCAAGCGTGGCGCGCCGCCGCGACGGCGAGCTTCAAATCGAAGTCGCGCTCGGCGCCTATGCGGTCGGCGTGCTTGGCGGCACCATCCTCGCCGCCACCTTTGCGCTGTCGACTGCGTGGCTGACTGTCGCGATTGCTTTGCACCTGCCGGCGCTCGGTTGGGTCGAAGGCCGGCTCGATCTCAAGGTGTTGCGCTGGGTCGCCGCCGTTGTCGCCGGCATCGTTATTGTGCGGTTGGCGCTCAATCCCTACGCGTTCGCCTACCCGATAGCCGCGCCGATTTTCAACTGGCTGCTTTACGGCTATGGCGTTCCCGCCGCCGCGTTCATCGTCGCGACGCGGCAGTTCGGCGGCCGCGCCGACGATCTGCTGGTGCGCATGCTCGAAGCGGGCAGCCTGCTGCTGGTCACGATGCTGCTGACCTTTGAGCTGCGCCATGCGCTCTACGGGCGGATCGACGCGCCGCTCAGCGATCTCGGCAAGGATGCGCTATCGCCGCTGCTCTGGCTGTTGCTTGCCGCCGGCAGCATGAAGCTGGGCGAGACGCGCGACAGGGCGGTGCTGCGAGTCGGCGGCATCATCCTCGCCGTGCTCGCCAGCGCGCAGATCGTCTTCTGGCACGTCCTCGCGGGCAACCCGCTGTTCCGCGCCAGCTCGGTGGGCACGACGATGATCTTCGACGTGCTGAGCCTCGCCTATCTGCTGCCCGCGGCGCTCTATGCCGGGTTCGTGCTTTTGCGACTCGGCCCGCAGTGGGTGCGCCTCGCCGCCCGCATCCTCGCCGCGGGTCTGGTCTTTATCTGGGTCACCCTGGAGGTGCGCCACGCCTTCCAGGGGGAGGACATCTCGCTCAGCCTCTTCCGCAGCAACTTCAGCGACGCCGAGTGGTACGCCTATTCGGCCGCATGGCTCCTGTTCGCTGGGATCGGATTGGCCGTCGGTCTCGTCCGTCGCGACGAGTGGCTGCGCCGCGTGTCGCTTGCGGGCGTGAGCCTGGTCGTCGCCAAGGTATTCTTATCAGATATGGCAGAGCTTGAAGGCATATATCGTGCGCTATCCTTCCTTGGGCTCGGCGGTGCGCTGATCGGAATCGGCTACGCCTATCGCAAGCTGCGTCCGGCGCAGGAATAGCTACAAGAAACTGTACGGGTCGATATCGACCTGGAGCCGCACCGACCCGCCGAACTTGACCTTGGCGAGCCACTCGCGCAGCACCGCCTGGACGTTGACCGAGCGTTCGGCCTGGAGCAGCAAGCGGCGGCGGTGGCGGCCGCGCAGCACCGCGAGCGGCGCCGGCGCGGGGCCGAGCACCGTGACGCCGGGCACATGCGGCGCGGCGCGGGCCAGCGCGCGGGCGGCGAAATCGGCGCTCTCGGCATCGTTCGCGCTGACAATTAGCGCCGCCAGCCGGGCGAAGGGCGGCAGATGCGCCGCCCGCCGCTGCGCCGCCTCGGCCTCGAGGAAACGGTCGCGGTCATTCGCCGCCAGCGCCTTCATCACCGGCTGCTCGGGCATGTAGGTCTGGATCAGCACGCGGCCTAGGCGTTCTTCGCGCCCGGCGCGACCGGCGACCTGATGCAGGAGTTGATAGGTGCGCTCGGCGGCACGCAGATCCCCGCCGCCCAGCCCGATATCGGCATCGACAATGCCGACCAGCGTCAGCATCGGGAAGTGGTGTCCTTTTGCGACGATCTGGGTTCCGATCATCACGTCGTAGCGGTGCGCCGCCATCGCATCGGCGAGGTCGGCGGCAGCACGCGGCCCGGGAAGCGCGTCGCTGACCATCAGTGCGGTTCGCGCGTCGGGGAAGCGCTCGGCGACCTCCTCGCTCAGGCGTTCGACCCCGGGTCCACACGGCACCAGCGTGCCGGCGCTCAAGCATTCCGGGCAGAACGGCGGCAGCGGCACCGAATAGCCGCAATGATGACAGAGCAGCCGCCCGGTGAAACGGTGCTCGACCAGCCAGGCGGTGCAGCTCGGGCATTGGAAACGGTGGCCGCAGGAGCGGCACAAGGTCAACGGTGCGTAGCCGCGGCGGTTGAGAAACAGCAGCGCCTGTTCGCCATCGGCCAAGGTTTCTTCCAACGCCTTCACCAGCGGCGGCGACAGGAAGCGGCCGGGCGCCAGCTTCTCCTTGCGCATGTCGATGAGGGCGACCGACGGAAGGCTCGCCGCGCCATGCCGTTCCGGAAGGTGGACGCTGTCGTAGCGGCCGCGCGAGACGTTGATCACGGTTTCGAGCGACGGCGTCGCCGACACCAGCACGATCGGGATCTGCGCCAGCGAGGCGCGCAACACCGCCATGTCACGCGCCTGATAACAGACGCCGTCCTCCTGCTTGTAGGAGAGGTCGTGCTCCTCATCGACGATGATCAGACCCAACTCGGAAAACGGCAGGAACAACGCCGAACGGGCCCCGACGACGACGCGCGCGCGGCCGTTCGCGACCGCGCGCCAAGCGTCACGCCGCTGGGTCTGCCCGATATCGGAGTGCCATTCCGTCGGCGCAGCGCCAAATCGTCGGCGAAACCGCTCGAGCCATTGCACCGACAGCGCGATTTCGGGCAGCAGCACCAGCACCTGCCTGCCGCGGGCCAGTGCTGCGGCGACCGCGGCGAAATAGGTCTCGGTCTTGCCCGAACCGGTGACCCCATCGAGCACGGTGACATGGAACCCGCCACTCTCGACTCGTTCGACGAGGCGCTGCGCCGCCTTCTGTTGAGCCGCTGACAGTTTCGGACCGGGCGCTTGCCAGTCCGGTTCCTCGACTCGCGGCGGCATCGGCGGCGCCAGTCGGTCGCTGGCAAGGCCGGCGGCGACCAAGCCGCGCACCACGGCGGCACCGACCCCTGCCTCGCGCGCGGCCTCCGCCATCGGCATGGCGGAGCCGTCGCGCAACACCTCCAGAACCCGCCGCCGGCCTGCGGTCAGCCGCTTTGGCGGCGGCGATTCGACGAGAGCCGTCGCCCCCGCTTCAGTGATGGCGCAGACGCGGCGTGGGGTTGACGGCAGCAGCGCCGCTTCGCTGCGCATCGCCATGCTCAGCACCATGCCCGGCGGCGCCAGCGTGTAAGCGGCGACCCGATCGATGAAGCGGCGCAGTTCCGCCGGCAGTGCCGGAGACGGCAACACCTCCATGATCGGTTTCAGCCGTTCCGCCGGCACGTCGTCGCATTCGCCTTCCCACACCACGCCGATCATCCGGCGCGAGCCCAGGGTGACGCGCACGAACCGGCCCGGTTCCACTCGCGGTTCGCCATCGGGTATGCGGTAATCGAGCGCTGCGGGCAATGGCAGCGGCAGCAACACCCGCACCCGTTCGTGCTCTGGCGCCGGCGCGTCGTTGAGGGCGCCGCAGTTGGCAGGGCAATCAGCCATCGGCTACACTCGCGCGCGTGCCGGCGGCTCGCAAGAGGAGCTCTCGAGCGCCGCCGTTGAAGGACCAACTTGGTGTCGAATGGTTGACCGTCCTCGCGACCAAACCAAAGCCGCCCGCGCCCCGGCGTCCACGGACGACTCGGGTGAGCTAAGCAGCCGCGCGGTGATCGCCTACTTGCATCGGCACCCCGAATTTCTCAACGAGCACCCTGAGGCCCTCCACCTGCTGCGCCCGCCTAGCCGCGAGGTTAGCGAGGGTGTGGTCGATTTCCAGCGCTTCCTGTTCGACCGTCAGCGCCAGGAGGTAGCGCGGCTCAACGCCGAATACCGCAATCTGCTGACGGTCTGCCGCGGCAACCTCGCCAGCCAGACCCGTGTGCACAAGGCGGCGCTCGCGATCCTGGCGGCGCCGAGTTTTGGTCAGCTCCTACAAATCGTCACCACCGATCTCGCCGTCGTCCTCGATGTCGATGTCGTGACCATGGCGGTCGAGAACGTCGCCGGCATCACCCCGCGCTTCCCGGTGCAGGGCATCCACTTGTTGAAGGCCGGCACGGTCGAGGAATTGCTCGGCGAGGAACGCGCGGTGGTATACGACGCCGATGTGGCCGGCGATCCGGCGCTATTCGGCAGCGCGGCCGGATTGGTGCGTTCCCAGGCGTTGCTGCGGCTGCGCTTCGGGCGTGAGTCCCCGATGGGGCTCTTGTGCATCGGCACGCGCAAGCCTGGCCGGTTTCATCCCGGGCTCGGCACAGAGCTGCTCGGCTTTCTCGGCCGCATCGTCGGCATCGCCGTCGGCCTCTGGCTCAGTCCGGTGCGGTGAGCACACCGACAGCGGCTTGCCCCAGGCCCTTCCCCACTCTTCCCGAACCGCTGCCGCTGGCCCGCTTTCAGGTCGGGCCAGATTTGCGAGACGCGATTGCGGCGTGGCTCGACTGGCTCACCGCCGAACGCCGAGCCTCTGCCCACACGATTTCCGCATATGGCCGCGACCTCGCGGCGTTCTTCGATTTCCTCGGGGCGCATCGCGGCGAGGTGCCGAGCTTGATGGATATGTCGGCGCTCTCCCCGGCCGACTTTCGCGCCTACATGGCGCATCGTGCGATGGATGGCCGCGGACGGACGACGATCGCCCGCGGTCTCTCGGTGCTGCGCGGCTTCGTCCGGTTTCTCGAGCGGCGCAAGCTCGCCTCAGCACCGGGCCTGGCCGTGCTCCGCGCGCCAAAGCTGCCGGCGAGCGTGCCGAAGCCGTTGACCGTCGACGATGCCGCCGCCGCGGTCGCCGCCGCTGGCGATTTGTCGCAGAGCGTCTGGCAGCAGAAGCGCGACATCGCGATCCTGACGCTGCTCTACGGCGGTGGGCTGCGGATTTCCGAGGCGCTGGGCCTGAGCTTGGCCGAAGCGCCGCGCGGCGAAATCCTGGTCGTCACCGGCAAGGGTCGTAAGCAGCGTCATGTGCCGGTGCTGCCCGCGGTGCGTGAGGCCGTCGCCGATTATATTGCCGCCTGTCCCTTTCCGCTGACAAAGGACGGGCCACTTTTTGTCGGAGCGCGGGGCGGCCCGCTCAACCCGCGCCTGGTGCAGCGCCAGATGCAGACACTGCGCGGCATGCTCGGCCTGCCCGACACCGCGACACCGCATGCGCTGCGCCACAGTTTCGCGACGCATCTTTTGGGGGGTGGCGGCGATTTGCGGGCAATCCAGGAACTGCTCGGTCACGCCAGCCTGTCGACCACGCAACGCTACACCAAGGTCGAGCCGGAACAGCTATTGGCGGTTTACGACGCAGCGCACCCGAGGGCTCGGAGCTAGCCGAGAACCGCCTTTGCGGTGCTCCCGATTGCGGCCGGGGAGTTGGCTACAGTGACCCCGGCGCTCTTGAGCGCCTCAATCTTGTCGGCGGCGCTGCCCTTTCCACCGGCGATGATCGCGCCGGCATGGCCCATACGGCGGCCCGGTGGCGCCGCGGTTCCGGCGATAAAGCCGATCACCGGCTTCTTTCGTTTCGCCGATTTGATCAGCGCCGCAGCATCCTCCTCACCGCGGCCACCAATTTCGCCGATCATCACGATGCCGTCGGTTTCCTTGTCGGCGAGGAACATCTCGATGACGTCGGTGAAATCGAGTCCATGCACCGGATCGCCGCCGATCCCGACGCAGCTCGATTGCCCGAGACCGGCGGCCGTGGTCTGCGCCACCGCCTCGTAAGTGAGCGTACCGGAACGCGAGACGATGCCGACCCGGCCGCGGCGGTGGATATGCCCCGGCATGATGCCGATCTTGCATTCGTCGGGAGTGATGACGCCGGGGCAATTTGGCCCGATGAGCGTCGTTTTGGCGCCGATAAGCGCGCGTTTCACGCGCACCATATCCTGCACCGGGATGCCGTCGGTGATGCAGACGACGAGCGGGATTTCCGCATCGATCGCCTCGAGGATCGCGTCGGCCGCGGCCGGCGGCGGGACATAGATGACGCTGGCGCTGCACCCGGTCGCCGCCTTGGCTTCGTGCACGGTGTCCCATACCGGCAGGTCGAGATGACGGCTACCGCCCTTTCCCGGCGTCACCCCGCCGACCATCTTGGTGCCGTAGGCGATCGCCTGCTCGGAATGAAACGTGCCCTGCGCGCCGGTGAAACCCTGGCAGATGACGGTGGTTGAGGCGTCGACGATGATCGCCATCACGCGGCTTCCGAGATCGATTTGACGACCTTCTGCGCGGCGTCGGCGAAATCGTCGGCGGTGATGATCGGCAGCCCGGATTGGCCGAGAATCTTGCGGCCGAGCTCGACATTGGTGCCCTCGAGCCGGACCACCAGGGGCACGTGCAGATTGACCTCTCGCGCCGCGGCGACGACGCCCTCGGCGATCACGTCGCACCGGGCGATGCCGCCGAAAATATTGACGAGGATCGCCTCGACGTTGGGATCGGAGAGGATCAGCTTGAACGCGGCGGTGACCCGCTCGCGTGTCGCGCCGCCGCCGACATCGAGAAAATTCGCCGGGTTGCCGCCGTAGAGCTTGATGATGTCCATCGTCGCCATCGCGAGGCCCGCGCCGTTGACCATGCAGCCGATATTGCCGTCGAGCTTGACGTAGCTCAGCGAATGCCTGGCGCCTTCGCGCTCGATCGGGTCTTCCTCGTCCTCGTCGCGCAGCGCTTCGATCTCGGGGTGGCGGAACAAGGCGTTGTCGTCAAAACCTATCTTGGCGTCGAGCGCGACGAGACTGCCCGCGCCGGTCACGACGAGCGGGTTGATCTCCGCCAGCGAGGCGTCGAGCTCGGTAAAGGCGCGGTAGATACCGTTGACCAACGCCGTCATTGCCTTGACCTCGGCGGCGCCGAGCCCGAGCTCGAACGCCAGACGGCGGGCATGAAACGGCTCGATCCCGGTCGCTGGATCGATCGCCATGTGCATAATTTTTTCGGGTGCGCGCGCCGCCAGTTCTTCGATCTCGACCCCGCCCTCGGCAGCCGCGATCAGGGTCGTTCGCCCGCTGGTGCGGTCGACCGACAATGCCAAATAGAGCTCCCGAGCGATGTCCGAGGCCGCCTCGACATAGACCCGCTTGACGTCGCGTCCCTGGGGCCCGGTCTGGTGGGTGACGAGGCGTTTGCCGAGCATTCCCGCCGCCGCGGTTCCGGCCTCTTCCGGCGATTTCACCAGCTTGACTCCGCCCGCCTTGCCGCGCCCACCGGCATGGATTTGCGCCTTGACCGCCCAAAGCTGGCCGCCGAGCCGCTTCGCCACCGCCTCGGCCTCGGCCGCGGTGTAGGCGACCCCGCCGGGCTGCACCGGCACCCCGTATTTTGCCAGCAGCTCCTTTGCCTGGTATTCGTGGATGTTCATCGCGGCAAGCTAGGCTTGCAGCTTCTTGGCGACCTCGATCAATTCACGCACCGCGCCGCAGGACTTGTCGAATGCGGCTTTCTCGGCCGGGTCGAGGCTGATTTCGACAATCCTCTCGACGCCGCCGGCGCCGATCACCACCGGAACGCCGACATAGAGGTCCTTGACCCCGTATTGGCCGTCGAGCAGCGCCGCGCAGGGCAGCACCCGCTTCTTGTCGAGGAGATAAGCTTCGGCCATCGAGATCGCCGCGCTGGCAGGCGCATAGAACGCCGAACCGGTTTTGAGGAAATTGACGATCTCGGCGCCGCCGTCGCGCGTGCGCTGGACAATCTGATCGACCTTGGCCTGGGTGGTCCAGCCCATCTTGATGATGTCCGGCAGCGGAATGCCGGCGACGGTCGTGTAGCGGATCGACGGCACCATCGTATCGCCATGGCCGCCGAGCACGAACGCGGTCACGTCTTCGACCGAAACGCCCAGCTCCTCGGCGATGAAATAGCGGAAACGCGCGCTGTCGAGCACCCCGGCCATACCGACCACCCGGTTCGCCGGAAGCCCGCAGGCTTGCTTCATGATCCACACCATCACGTCGAGCGGATTGGTAATGGTGATGACAAAGGCGCCGGGGCAATACTCCTTGATCGCCGCGCCGACCTGGGCCACGACCTTGGTGTTGATCCCGATAAGATCGTCGCGGCTCATGCCGGGCTTGCGCGGCACGCCGGCGGTGACGATCACGACATCCGCGCCCTTGATCGCCGCGTAATCGTTGGCGCCGGTGATATTGGCGTCGTAACCCTCGATCGAGGAGCCCTGGATGATGTCGAGCGCCTTGCCCTGGGGCACGCCGTCGACGATGTCGAACAGCACAACATCGCCCAGTTCTTTAATCCCGGCCAACAACGCGAGAGTGCCGCCGATTTGGCCGGCGCCGATCAGCGCGATCTTCTTGCGTGCCATGTCATTCCTCGTCGGTGGATGGTCGGGTCTTAGCGCGATTTCTGAAGCCGGGCAAGGCAGGCCGAAGCTCGCTCAGAGGTGCGTCCGGTTGGCGACGTAGTCCTCGCTCTGCATTTCCATCAGGCGCGAGACGGTGCGCTGGAACTCGAAGCTGCCGTCGCCCGCGACATAGATTTCCTGCGGTGGCACGTCGGCGGATGCGACGAGGAGCGTGCGGGCTTCATAGAGCGTGTCGATCAATATGTGAAAGCGTTGGGCCTCGTTGCGCTGGCTCGGGCCGAGTCGCGGGATGCCTTCGACGACGATTCCCGCGAAACGCTCGGCAAGCGCCAGGTAATCGACCGCGGAAAGCGGCCGGGCGCACAATTCGTCGAAGGTGAACCAGGCGACATTGCCCGCGACGCGCGGCGCCGCGAGCGGCCTCGCCATCACGGTCAGAGTCTCGTGAGTGGCCGGCATGCCATCGCTGAGATCGGCGAAGGCGGCGGCGATGGCGCGATGCGCCTTGTCGCCCAGCGGTTGGAAATAGATCGGTTTGCCGATCATCCGCGCCAGCCGGTAGTCGCGGCCGCTGTCGAGCGCGACGACTTCGAGCCGCTCCTCCAGCAAGGCGATGAACGGCAGAAACCGGTCGCGCTGCAGGCCGTGCTCGTAAAGCCGCTCGGGATGCCGGTTCGAGGTCGCGACAACCACCGTTCCAGCATCGAACAGCGCGCGGAACAGCCGCTCCAGGATCATTGCGTCGGCGATGTCGTTGACCTGGAATTCGTCGAAACACAGCAGCTGCGCTTCTTCAGCCAGGGCCATCGCGACGCGCGGGATCGGCTGACGCGACCGGGCGCGGCGCTCGCGCTCGATCCGGTTATGGACATCGAGCATGAAGGCATGGAAATGCACCCGCCGCTTGCGCGTAACTGGCGCCGCCGCGAAAAACAGATCCATCAGCATCGACTTGCCCCGCCCGACCGACCCCCATAGATAGAGCCCCTTGGGCGCGCTACTCGCTCCCCCGACGAACCGGCCGAGCCAGCCGCGCGCTGCCGGCGCGTAACTAGCCAACGCGCGGTGCAGTGCCTCGAGATGCTCGACTGCGTGCGCCTGCGCCGGGTCGGGCCGGATCGCCCCAGCCTCGCAACGCTCTCGGTAAAGCGCCTGTGGCCCCGACGGAGCGGCGGCGGAGATTGTCGGGACGTCGGCGGGCATCTGGGGCGCCGGGTCTAATTCACCCGCGCCGACAACGCAATCGTGGAAGCTTATTCGGCCGGCACCGCTATTGGCTCGCCGGAGGTATTTGCGCGCGCACTGCCGGCAAAGAGCAGGCTCAACAGCCACAATCCGGCGACCAGGCTCAACACCAACTCAGGGTGTCCGGCGTCAATCAGCATGCCGTAAGGTACCGGCATCACCGCCCCACCGAGCGCCAGCCCGGCGCTGACAAAGCCGAAGACCTTGCCGATTTGCCCCGGCGGCGCGGCATCCTTAACCATCACGTCGCGTGGGGTGCGGCTGGCGCCGATTAGATGGCCCGTTAGGAACAGCAGCGCGACAATCGCCACCTGCGGCAAGGCGACCAGATTGATCAGCAACATCAGCGCCGACCCGACCAAGGTCAGCGCGAGGACGAAGCTGAAGTGGCGGTCGGTGCGGTCGGCGACCCAACCGCCGACCAAGACGCCGCTCATGGTCCCAACCATAAAGGCGGTCAGCGCCGACGATGCCGCCTCGATCGACAAGCCATGCGCGCCGTGCAGCACCGTGATCAGCCAGGACTGCACGCCGGCGCCGGCCATCGACGACACCATGAAAAATCCGAAGAACAGCATGATCGACGGGGAGAACAGCATCTTGACGCCGCTGGCCGAGCTGGTTTCGCGGCTTTGTTGAGCTCGTTTCTGGTCGGTGAGGATGCGGCTTTGCCAAATGATCGCCAGCGCCACGGGAATGCCCACCAGCCCGACCGCGAGCAGCGCGCCGCGCCAGCCGATCAGCCAGATCAGCATCGCCGTCGCCGGCGGCGCGCTGGCGAAGCCGACATGGCCGGTAAAGGTGTGGATGGCAAAGGAACGGCCGAGCTTCGATGGGGTGATCGAGCCGGAAAGGATCGCATAATCGGCCGGATGAAACACCGCGTTGCCCAGCCCCGACAGCATCGCCAGCACGACAATCTGCCAGAACGCGGTCGCCAACCCCATCAACGATACAGACAGAGTCATCAGCAACGTGCCGCCGATCAGGAAATGCCGTGCGCCAAACCGGTCGACCAGGAAACCGATCGGCGTCTGCACGATCGCAGTGGTTCCCGACATCACAGCGACGGAGATGCCGAGCACCGCGAACGGCACGCCGAACGCCTTCTGCCAGGCGAGAAACATCGTCGGCAGGCAGAGGATATAGAAATGCGACAGCGTGTGGCCGCAGCATATCAGCGCGTTGACCCGGGCATCATGCCCGATCGATGGCAGCTTCATTTTGTTTAGGCTCGCCACTTCAATCTGCTGTCGAACAGCGAGGGATGATGCGTTGGGCAACCTTTACGATCAAGAACATCGCTACCCCAGCACCACCGCGACCTCGCCCTCTGCGATCGCCTCGCCCTCGGCGACAAGGATTTCGATCACCGTGCCCGCGCGCGGCGCCAGCAGCGGGATTTCCATTTTCATCAATTCAAGGACGATGAGCGTGTCTTCCTCGGAAACCGTGTCGCCGACCGCGACTTCGATCTTCCACACCGAGCCGGCTATCTCGCTTTTCACCCGCAACTCGGCCATGTCCCCTCGCTCGTCCCCGCCCAGGCTAATTCGCCCTCGGGCAATTTCGCCGCGACGCAATTTACTCTAAGGTCTCACGCAATCTACCGCGGCAAACGGCAAGGGAGGCAGCCATGCCCGATGGACACGACAAGATTCGCCGCAGCACCACTGAAGACGATATCACCGCGGCGGTGCTGGCTCGCTTCTCCGCAACCCCCGACCCGCGGCTCAAGCAGATCATGCTGGGGCTGATCAAGCACCTGCACGCATTCGTCAAGGAGGTCGAGCTGACCGAAGCGGAGTGGTTTCAGGCGATCGAAATCCTCACCGAAGCCGGCAAGATGTGCAGCGACAAGCGACAGGAATTCATCCTGTTCTCGGACACTCTTGGAGTGTCGATGGTCGTCGACCTGATCGGCCACCGCAAACCGGAAGGCGCAACGAAGTCAACGGTATTCGGCCCATTTCATCGGCTGGGCGCGCCGGAGATGCCGAGAGGCGGCAACATCGCTCACCGCGACACCACAGGCGTCCCGACCCTCGTCAGCGGCCGCGTGCTCGATCTCGAGGGCAAACCGATTGCCAATGCCGAGCTCGATGTCTGGCAAACTCAGAGCAACGGGCTTTATGACGCGCAAGACAGCAACCCGAACGAGCTACATATGCGCGGTAAGTTCCACAGCGACGGCGAGGGGCGCTATCTCATTCGCACCGTGCTGCCGGTCAACTATCCGATCCCGTCGGACGGGCCGGTCGGCGCAATGCTTAAAGCGACCGGGCGGCATCCCTGGCGACCAGCGCACATTCATTTCGTGCTCACCGCCGACGGCTACGACCCGGTGACGACGCATATTTTCGACCGCACCGACCCGTACCTCGAAAGCGACGCGGTATTTGCGGTTAAGGATTCGCTGATCTGCGATTTCACCCGGCACGAGACGCCGACCCCCGAAGCGGCAAAGCTCGGTATTGCCGGACCGGTTTACACTACCGAATTCGATTTCGTGCTGAAGCCGGCGGGTGCCGAGGCAAAAACCGACGTGCATGATGCACAGCGACGCCTTGCGGCGCTCGGCGCCCGCTGACGTTAACCATAACGGTGGGTCGTTAAGTCGTGCCCGCGCTTCTGATTTGCCGATATTCATCTAAAATTAAGCAAACCGGGTTAACCAAGTTGGCGATGACTCCGATGGTTGGGGGACCAGATGTCGAGCACCGAGGCGCCGGTTGTGTCGTTGGATCAGGCACGCGAAGCCAATAGCGAGGAAGAGCCGCAATTGACGGGGCGCGAGCGCCGCGAATCCGAGCGCGCCATCGCCTATTGGGAAAAGAAGATCGAGAAACTCGGCAAGAGCGCGACGGTCGCCGCTCTCGACCTCGCCGAGATGAACACGCCGGACTGGTCGCACCGTTTCGTCATCGCGGTCGACCCGGTCGTCGAGAATTCCTCGCTGCTGCTCTACGGTACGAATTTCGCCAAGCTGCTCGATCTGCCCCCGAAAGGCACGCCGCATGTGCCGATGGTGCGTCAGTTGCCGCGCCATCTGTCGCGCGTCTTCATGCAAGGCTGTGGCGATGCTCACAGCCAGCGAGCGCCGATCCGCATGGAAGGCGAAGTGCCGCGCGAAGACGGCAAGACGGAACTCTACCGCGCGGCGTTCATTCCGGTTGGGGTCAAGGAAAACTCGCTGACGCATCTCGCGTTCGGCGCGTTTAACAGCTGCGTCGTCGATCGGCTCGCTGCCTGAATCGCATCTTCTCTGCGGACCCGATCCGGCCGTCCACGTCTTCCCACTCTGATCAATCCGGATGGGTTGGCGGATCGGGAAGCGGCTTTTGGTAAAAGTTCTTGTTTTGTTCTTGATCTCGGCTCGCGAGCCCCTATATGAGCTATCCGGCAGTGCCGGCACGGCCAAAAATTTGATGCCCTACCGGCGCCGCGAATAGTGACAAGCCGCCTGATAATTTCCAACAAATTCAGGCGAAACGCACCGAGGCAGGTTCATTGTTTTGGTTTCGCGCGATAGGTCGCTGGGTCGGACGGCTGCTTCATCGCCGCTGGTTAGCCGATCAGCACCTGCGCCTTTTCGGCCAAACCGATGACTCGCGTCGCGTAACTCGCGAAGCGCCGGTCCCGTGTCTGGCCGCGAACATAGCGGATATAGATTTGCTGGATGATCACAGCGAGCTTGAACGCCGCGAAGACCTGGTACCAAAGGATGTCGCCGACATCGCTTTGCGTCCGCGCCGCATAGCGCGCGACGGCTTCGTCGCGGCTGGGAAACCCCGCGCGCCACGTCGGCATGGAGGCGATCGCGCGCCAATTCGGATCGTCCCCCGGCTCGACCCAGTAGTTCAGCAAATAACCGAGATCGGCGAGCGGATCGCCGCGGGTGCACATATCCCAGTCGAGCACGGCGACGATCCGCGCCGGGTCTTCTGTGTCGAGCAGGCAATTGTCGAGCCGGTAATCGTTGTGCAGCAGCGCGCCGGCGCGCTCTTTTGGCAAGGTGCGCGCGAGCCAGTCGAGCGCCGGGGCCATCGTCGATCGCGACTCGCGTTCTTCGGGTCCACCGAGCGAGGCTTCCCAGCGCCGCGTCCACCCCGACAGCTGACGCTCAAGATAGCCCTCGACCCGGCCCAAATCCCCAAGTCCAATTTCGTTCGCATCGACCCGGTGCAAGTCGGCGAGTGCATCGACCAGTGCAAAGCCGATGCGGCGGTTGAGCTCCGGCCGGCCGGCGAATTCTTCGGGGATGTCGTCGCGAATCACGAAACCGACCCGCCGCTCCTCGACGATAAACACCGCGCCGATGACGCTTTCGTCCTCACACAGCAAGAGGCTCTGCGGGGCAAGCGGGAAGCGCTGGTGCAGCACCGACAGCACCCGGTGCTCGCGGCGCATATCGTGCGCGCCGGGCGGGATCGGCCCCAGTGGCGGGCGACGCAGCACGAACTCCGTGCCGCCGAAGCGCAGCAGGTAAGTGAGGTTGGCCTTGCCGCCATGAAACTGGGCGACCGCCAGCGGGCCTTCCGCACCCGGCAGACGCCCGCGCAGATAGGGTTCGAGCCTTGTCGTGCCGAGCCGCTCGTCCGGCCGTTCGCCGATCAACTCGGCGGCGGCGAGACTCGATGCAGTCATTTCCTCAGCTCGACGCGAGCGACGGCGCGTTTGTGAACCTCGTCCGGGCCGTCGACGATGCGCATCACCCGCGAGCGCGCCCAGGCATAGGCAAGGCCGAAATCCTGGCTGACGCCGGCCCCGCCATGCGCCTGGATCGCGCGGTCGATCACCGCGAGCAACATTTTCGGCGCGACGACCTTAATCATCGCGATCTCGGCCTGGGCGACCTTGTTGCCGACCGTGTCCATCATGTGCGCGGCCTTGAGTGTCAGTAGACGCGCCTGCTCGATCTCCATGCGCGAATCGGCGATCCATTCGCGGATGACCCCTTGATCGGCCAGCGGCCGGCCAAAGGCGACGCGGCTCTTGACCCGCGCGACCATCGCCTCCAGCGAGCGCTCGGCGAGTCCGATCATGCGCATGCAATGGTGGATGCGGCCGGGCCCCAGCCGGCCTTGCGCGATCTCGAAGCCGCGGCCTTCGCCTAAGAGGATGTTGTCGACCGGCACGCGGACATCCTTGAACTCGACCTCGGCGTGGCCGTGCGGCGCATCGTCGTAGCCGAATACGGTGAGGGCGCGGACCACATTGACCCCCGGCGTGTCACGCGGCACCAGGATCATCGATTGCTGCTGGTGGCGCGGCGCGTTGGGATCGGTCTTGCCCATCAGGATGAAGATCTTGCAGCGCGGATCCATCGCGCCCGAAGTCCACCATTTGCGCGCGTTGATCACGTAACCCTGATTGCCGTCGCGCTCGATGCGGGCCTCGATGTTGGTGGCGTCCGAGGAGGCGACCGCCGGCTCGGTCATCGCGAAGGACGAGCGGATTTCGCCGGCGAGCAGCGGCTTCAGCCACTCTTCCTGCTGCGCTGGCGTCGCGTAGCGCACCAGCGTTTCCATGTTGCCGGTGTCAGGGGCCGAGCAGTTGAACACCTCGGGCGCGATCGGCGAGCGCCCCATGATCTCGCAGAGCGGCGCGTATTCGAGGTTGGTGAGCCCGGCGCCGAGCTCCGATTCCGGCAGGAACAGGTTCCATAGCCCCTCGGTGCGCGCCTTGCGCTTCAACTCCTCCATCACCGGCGGGATCTGCCAGCGGCTCGGCGCCTCGGCGAGCTGGCGCTCGAAGACCGCCTCAGCGGGGTAGATCTCGCGAGTCATAAAGGCGAGAAGCTGTGTGCGCAGGCGCTCAACCTTTGGCGAAAAATCAAAATCCATCTGCGTTTCCCCTTATCAGCGCGCGGCTTCTTCGCCAGATTCCTGCAACAGGCTCAATATCTTGTCTAATTTCTCCAGTTCCAGCCGCGCGAGCTCTCTTAAAATCGTCTCTATCTCTTCCTTGGCGGCGACATTGGTGTCGTAGTCGTGCTGTGCCTGGATGCGGTCGCGCTCGGTCTGCCGATTTTGGCTCATCAGGATCAGCGGCGAGCTGTAGGCCGCTTCTGCCGACATGAACAGGTTGAACAGGATGAAGGGGTAAGGGTCGAACTGATAACGCTCAAGCAACCAGATCGTGTTGACCACGACCCAGACAAAGAAGATCACGCTTTGGATGATGATGAAGCGCCACGACCCGATGAAGTTGGCGACGCTGTCGGCGACGCGAGCGCCTAAAGGCATCGATTCACGGTGAGCGTCGTGCCAATTCCGATGAAGAGCGCGCATGTCCCCCGATGCTCCTGCGGTAGCGGTAATGCGCCATTGTCGCAGGCTCTACACAAATTGGCGATTGCCCGGTGCGCGCCGGCAAACATCAACCTTGGGCTAACCATTTTGCGATTAACTGACCGGCGTAATGCAGCGCTCGTGGAAATCTTCTGGAAATGTCGCCGGCCGGTTGTCGGTTGGCGCCGATTACGGCGTGTGGACCGGCCACGAGGTCCCGTCGGACCCGGGCGACTGGTACCCCCCGGTACGGCAGTTCTACGACTACTGGCTCGGTGTCGCTCCTCCGGGGCGTCTACCGGGCCGCCAGCATATTGCACCTGAGGACATCCGGACGCTGTTGCCCCGGCTGTGGATGTGCGACGTGTTTCGCAATCCGTTACGGTTCCGCTATCGCTTGGTCGGCACCGAGATCGTTCGCTCGGTGCAGCGCGAACTGACCGGGCAGTGGTTCGACGAGGCCCAGCCCGAAAGCGTTAGCAACCCGGCGCTCAGCAACCGCTATCGCTTTATTGTCGAAACCGGTCGCCCGACCTGGCGTCGCGGCCCGACGTTGTGGAACCGCGATCCCCAGCATCGCACCGTCGAGAATTGCCTGGTGCCGCTCGCCGCCGACGGCGAGACCGTCGACAAGATTCTGGCCATGACCGCGCTATTCGACGCCAGGGGCCGTCAACTCTAGCGCTCAGTTGAGGTAAGGCGGCCTCTCGCCACGGCAAACCACCCAGCGCGCCTCGCTTTCGCACAACTGCTTGAGGGCGCAGTCGGCACAACGCTGGCCATCCTCATCGAGTCCCGATTCGCGGCATGCTTCGCCAAGCGAACACGGGCGATACCCGGAACCTGCAGGGTAGCGCGGCGGCATCCGCGACACCTCATCAATCGTCAATCGTGGTCGCGATCGTAACCGCGTGCCCGCTTTGCGGCTAAGTCAATTTGCGCAGGGTCGTGCGGCATTTCCGCCGCGCCCAAAATATAGGTGATACCGCGGCTGGGCTCAGCCGCGGAATCACCTGAACCGGCCTACTTAGCGAGCTGCGCACGGAGTTCACCACCACCATGTGCCTCGGTGTGGATGTTGACGTAGCACTTTCCGGCTTCGAGATCGGCGATTTGAGCGTCGGTCAAAGTCGCCGAACCGGTGATCGGGCTGGCAGTGCTCTTGAACGGCACCGCGACGCCAGCATTTGCACCCGCAGCGGCGCCGCAATGAATGTGCGCTGCCTTCGCCGGCCCACTAAGGCCCGAATAGGTGACGGTATAGGTTATCTGTTTGGTCGCAGTATCGAAGTTGACCACAGCGGTGCCGGAGCCCGTACCGGTAACCGGAGGAACCTCGGCGCCATTACTGAGCGTGCCTTTGAAAATCTCAGTCGCCGCCTGGCTAGAGCCCCAAGCAAGTACGGTGGCCGCGAAGCCGAGCGCGGCGAGTGTGGTCTTGTGCATCTGATCCTCCCGTTCGGATAGCCCGACGGACGACAAGCTATCCAATCGATTGGGCGACCAGAAGCCGAAAATCTCTTTCCAGGGCACCAGCTTGTTCAAACCCACGTGACCATGGCGCCAAAGAGCGACATTCCGGCGGTCGCCGCTGCGATCGGTTTAGCTTATGCTGACAGAGATTCAATCTCCGGCGATCTGGCGATAATGAGCGACACGGTAGTGGATAGCTCCCAACCTGCTGTCCACGCCCCCACGCCGGCTTATGGCATCTGGACCCTAACCGCGGTGGCAGTGATCACCGTATTGCGGTTGTTGTGGCTGTTGGTTCAAAGCGCCGAGCTCTATCCCGATGAAGCTCAATACTGGTTTTGGGCGCAGCATCTCGCTCTGGGCTATTACTCCAAGCCACCCCTTGTCGCCTGGCTGATCGCGCTCACGACTGCCATGTTCGGTGACGGCGAGTTCGGGGTGCGCCTGTCGGCGCCCGTGCTTCACGCTATCGCCGCCGGCCTCGTGTACGCCATTGGCACACGGCTTTACGACCGCCGCGTCGGTTTCTGGTCCGCGCTCGCCTATGCCAGCCTGCCGGCCGTCTCGCTATCGGCTTTCTTGATCTCGACCGACGCGGTGTTGATGCCGTGTTGGGCGGCCGCGCTCTATGGCTTCATCCGGGCGCGTGAGAGTCGGGGTTGGTACTGGTGGGGGGCCACCGGCGCCGCGATTGGATTTGGTCTCCTTGCCAAATATGCGATGGCTTATTGGCTGATCTCAGCCTTCGGGTTTGTCTTATTGGCGAAGGACGAACGCCACCATTTGCCGGGGCTCCTTTTGGCTCTGGCGGTTGGATTGGTCATTGTCGCGCCGAATCTTTGGTGGAACGCAAATCATGGATTTGTCAGCATCCTGCATGTTCGCGACAACGCGCAGCTTGGCGGCAGCCTCTTTCACCCGATCGCATTTGTCAGGTTCGTGATCTCGCAATTCGGCGTGTTCGGCCCGATCATGTTGACTGGGCTTTTCCTATTGTCCATTCGTCCGTCCTGCCTTTCGGGGGAGCCGTCGCGGCTTCTCGCCTCGTTCACGTGGCCCACCCTGCTGATCGCGCTGGTTATCAGCCTGTTGTCGCGGGCAGAGCCAAACTGGGCGGCGCCGGCCTATATCTCGGCGACCGTGCTGGTGATCGGCAGCGCACTGGCTGGCGGCTGGCGCCGGACGGTGGTCGCGTCCATTGTCTTGCACTTGGCCATGGCGATTGCGGTTTTCGGCGGCAGCGAAGTGGTCTTCGCATCAGGGTTTGCCGTGCCGGCAAAATACGACCCGCTGCACCGGCTGCGCGGATGGCGCATCCTGGGCCGCCAGGTGAGCGAGGCACTCGGCTCGCATCCCGGGTTGAAGCTGATGGCGGACGACCGGGAACTCCTCGCTGCGCTGGTCTACTACGTCCACCCGCATCCGTTTGACGCCGTCGAATGGGAACCGGTTCCCGGTATCACCGACCAATGGCGTCTCGAAAACAACGAGCGTATTCATCGCGGCGAGGATTTTCTCGCCGTGACCGATCATGGGCTTTACGGCCAGATGCGTCCCCAATTTGCGGGATTGACGTTGCTCAAAACTGTCGCGATCCCCACCGGGCCTGGTGGCGGCATGACCTATACCCTGTATATCGCCCGCGGGTATCGCGGTCCCGAACGGCCTTAAGGCGAGCGGAAAATGCCGATCATCGGCCGTCTCGCCGCGCTCTACGAACAGCGTGGCATCCGCATCGCCACCGGACTCAATCCCAGCCATTTCGACGATTTCCCGCACGCCGCCTTCACCTGGTTTTTCAAAGACGGCGAGAGTCTCACGAATGGGCTGGGCATCGCGCTGCAAGAAATCTATTTCTTTGAATGCCTGTTCGCGCGATTTCGCCCAAAAGCCGTCTTCGCAATCGGCAACTCGCTGGGCTGGAGCACGCTGGCGCTCTCCCTGACCAACCCGGATGCGCGGGTGCTGGCGATTGATGCCGGAACCGACCGCCAGGCCGAAGAAGGCATTCGCTTTACCAACCGCATCGCCAAAGAAGAAGGCTTACCGGTGACCGTCGTCGCCGGGTCGTCGCCTGGCGACGTCGCGCAAATCCTGCACGACCAGAAGATGCCGCCGATCGAATTCGCGTTTATCGACGGCTACCACTCTGTGGATCAGGTCGTGCTCGACTTCGGCGCCGTCAGTAAAGCGGCGGCGCCCGGTTGCGTCTACCTGTTTCACGATGCCGAGAATTTTGGCCTCGCGCCGGGAATTGAGCGTATCGCGGCTGAAACAGGCATGCACTGGCAATTGCTGCGCGGGACCACCTCGGGCATGGCAATCGTTTACGACGACCGATCGCCCTTGATTTTCGACGACATCGCGCCCTTCGTCGTCTCGGCGGAGGCTGTTGCCGCGATACGCGACGCAGCCTGGGGCCACCGTCACCGCCACTTGGCACGCTGGCGGAAGAGCCTCAGAAAGCGGCTTGGCAAGAGGCTGCCCACACTTCCGCTCGGTGAACCCTAATCGGCCGATTGGTCTCGGCGGACCGGCACTTCGACGCCGCGGCGGGCCCTACCACAAGGGATAAAGATTCTTGACCTCGGCCGCCGCGCGCCGCCGGCCGTTGCGCAGGCGTAAGAAAATGACCGCGCCGAGCCCGAGGACTCCGACCAGGAGCAATATCCACAATTCGAGCGTCATGCCGCAGCCTTGTCTATCGTTGCCCGGCCACGTCCAGCAATGCGGCAAGGCTCGGCACCATCGCCTCGGCGACGGCGAGATTGCCCGCCTCGGATAGGTGTACCATGTCAATGTAGACAGGCGATGCAATCTCGTCAAAAAGCGCGGATAAATCGACTGTATCGGTCACGCCAGCAATGTCGATCCGGCGCCTATATTCCCCAATTGCGGCCTCATTGAGCGCCCGGCGCGCTACGACGTCCCTGGTATGGTCGGCCTCAAAGCGTTGCTCGTCGCCCGATTTGACTCGCTTCGTCGTGATCACCGGTTGCCAATAGAAGATCGGCCGAAATCCATAATCGGCCGCAAGAAGCCGCACCACCCGCTGATTCGCAAAATAGACATCGAGCACCTCACCAGCGAGTTGTCGCAGATCGATCCCTGACAGGTCAGCCTCCGGCTCCGGCAGCGGCCCGCGCAAGGGCGCACCGGTGAGTCGCCGCAACCGCCGCAGGCTTCGCGGTATGGCAGACAGTAGCGCCGCGACGAAGAGGTCACGGCGGCGCTCGTTCAGCAGCAGGTTGAATTCGGCGCGACGCCGCTGTTCGTTCAGCAGCCCGCCGGCCCGGCCGGTCTGCTCAGCTGCTGCCAGGTCGTTCGCGCCATCGTAGAACAGCGCGATGTCGAACCTTGTCTCGGTACGAAGCAGCTGTTGCAGGGTGATCAGCTCTTGCGTGCTGTTGTGGCCGAGCTGGCCATAATTGGTCACCGCCACGCGGTGCCCAAGCTCGCCGAGGCGCGCGGCGAGGATCGCCGGAATGGTGCGATCATCGCGCGCGCCCATCCCCATCATGGTCGAGCCGCCGAAGCAAAGGATGCGGACCGTCCCCGCTTCTGCCCGGTCTTCGCCTGGCGTCGGGCGCAAGCCGCGCCGGTCTAGCGTTACATAGTTGCCGCGAGCCGGCCGCTGCCACCACCCGACATAGGGTCGCCAATCGACCCGCACGGCACGGCCGAACTCATCGAAGTAGCCGATGGCCCAATCGGCCCCGGCCTGCGCATCGGCAACAGCGGCGCTGTCAGGGCGATTGCTGCGCCGGTAACGCATCAGACGACTCAAACGCTGCCACGCGTTTGGAACAAATTCGATAAACAACACCAGGATCAGCAGCAGGCCGGCGACGTGCCACAGCGCAACGACAAACCGGCCAGCCGACGCCAACATTTCACGCGGTGACCGGCTTCCGGGTGCGCAGGTCCAGGCTGCCGCCGTAGCGCAGCGAGGTCTCAACTGTGCCGCCATCGAGCCGTTTGAGGCGATGGATACCGGTCTTTTGGTCGGGACCGGCAAGGTGTATCACCCCAATGACCTCGTGGGGAGCATAGGGCTCGACAAAGAGGCCACGCGCGGCGTCGTAAGCGGGCAGCGCGTCACCGACCGCCCAGTTGCAATAAGCAGGCAAAAAATTGGCCGGCAGGCCTTCGGCAAAGATCGCGTAGTTGAGCGCGATCTGCTCGGCGAAGAAAAAGCGCGTGCGCTGCAGTACTCGCGTCAAAAGCCGAGCCCATTCCTGCCAATGCGAAGCGTCGCGGTGGAGCGCGAAGACGCCGCAATTCGCGGTCGGGTTGCGGCCGAGGCGTTCGGCGGCGCGCCAGCCGAATGCCTCACGATACGTCTTCCAGGCTAGGTTCATTCCGAGCAATTTCGGTCGCTTGTAGTGCCGCTTGTACGCGCGGTCGAGTTCGAGCGCGATGGCGATCTTGTCGGCGCCCGCGGCGGCACAATACAGCTCGACAACGCGCCATTCCTGCAGCCAGGCGTCGGCATCGAGCCAAAAATACATTTCGTAGCCTGGAAAATGCCGCGGCAGAAATGGCCGTGCCACCTGGGCCTTGAAGGTTTCCGGCATTCGCTCGCGACCGGAAAATTCAACGTCCCAGCCGGGACGCACGACATGCGCCTGGATTTCGCGAAGCCAAGCGAGCTGCTCCGAGGCCAACCCCAGATCGAGCACCCCGATGGGCACGCATGCGTTGAGCGCGCGTACCGACATGACGGCGTCGCGCAGCAGCGGGAAGTACCCGCTATCCGCGGCGCTGATGACGATAAGCTCTGAAGATCGGGGCGTCGCGCCCCGGCTCACGGTAGCAGCCGGTACCCGCCCGGCTCGGTCACGAGAATCTCGGCATTCGCGGGATCGCGCTCGATTTTCTGCCGCAGGCGGTAGACATGGGTTTCCAGCGTATGGGTTGTCACGCCGGCATTGTAGCCCCACACCTCGTCGAGCAAGGTCGCGCGGCCGATCGCGCGGTCGCCCGCGTGGTAGAGATAGCGAAGGATCGCTGTCTCCTTTTCGGTCAGCCGCACCTTCTTGCGACCGCTGGAGTCGGTCATCAGCTTCGCGCCCGGCCGAAACGTATACGGGCCGATGGCGAAAACGGCATCATCGCGACGCTCACTCTGCCGCAGATGGGCACGCAAGCGGGCCAGCAACACGTTGAGACGAAACGGCTTCGTCACGTAATCATTAGCGCCCGCGTCGAGACCCTGAACCGTATCGCCGTCGCCGTCGGCCGCGGTGAGCACGACGATCGGCACGCCCACGGCCTCGCTACGCAGCCGGCGGCAAAGGTCGCGGCCATCCATGTCGGGAAGTCCGATATCGAGGAGGATCGCGTCGAAGCGCTCCCGCCCAATCGTCTCGAGCGCTTCCGCGGCGCAGCCGCATTCGGTGCTAACGAACTCGCCGTCGCGGTTAAGCTGCTCCGCCAAGGTCTGGCGCAACGCCGCGTCGTCGTCGACGATCAGAATTTTTCGAGCCGCCTGCATGTCCCCGAACCCGTTTGTCGCAACCGACGGGGCTTTATTCGCAACCGGCAGATTTGTCATCCCCGGCTGGAACGTCGCTCAATTTAGCCGATAGACGCGGAGATGTCTTGTCAGCCGCCATCCTTGCGCCAATTTGCAGAAGACATCGCCACCGGTGGGCGCGCGGCAGCCATGCCGGTTGGCAGTTTTGCTTGCGCCCGTGGCTGCGGGTTGTTCATGTTGCCGCGCCGCGCCGGTGCGGCGGAAGAGGTATTGGTGGCCCGTCGCCCCGATTCATCCCCACAGTCGACGCCGCTTCGACCCGCTGTTGGCCGCGTGCTGGACGAGGCAATCGTCACTTTTCGCCGCGGCGATCCGGTATTGCTCGACGGCGAGAACGGAGCGGTTCTGGCCATCGCCGCTGAGCTGGTGACCGACGAGAGCCTCAATCGGCTGCGTAACATGTCTAGTCGGCGGCTAAATGTGGTTCTGACGCGCCGGCGGGCGGTCGCGCTGGGCCTTGCTCCGCGCAGTGCGCTCGCTGGCGTGGTCAGAGTGACCGTCGCCGCACAGCTTTCTGCCGCGGTGATCCGCAAGCTTGCCGACCCGTCGGCCTCCCTGGGCGCCGAGCCACCGGGGCTAGGGCCCGAGCCGGCGACCGCCGAACCGGGAGCGCTCGCGGCGGTCACCTTGGCGAAACTCGCCGACCTCTTGCCTGCGGCGCTTGTGTTGTGGCTGGTGCCGACCGAGGCGGCGCTCGCGCGGCGCCGTGCCGATTTTTCCGTGGTCGACATGACCGCTGTGCTCAACCGGCGGGCGGCGATAGCTGAGCTCGAGCGCGTCGCTGAGGCGCGGGTGCCGTTGACGAACGCCGAGGACGCGCGGCTCGTCGCTTTCCGCCCAAGGGATGGCGGCACTGAGCATTTAGCGATCTTGATCGGAACGCCTGACCCGGCGAATGGCGTTTTGGTGCGGCTTCATTCGGAATGCTTCACCGGCGACGTGCTGGCGAGCCTCCGGTGTGATTGCGGCGAGCAGCTTCAGGGCGCCATCGCCACGATCGCCGCGGCCGGTGGCGGCGTGCTGCTCTACCTCGCCCAGGAGGGCCGGGGCATCGGGCTCGTCAACAAGCTGCGCGCCTACCAGCTCCAGGATGCCGGTTTCGACACGATCGACGCCAATGAGCAATTAGGCTTCGACGCCGACGAACGGGTCTACCTGCCGGCGGCCGAAATGCTCAAGCAGCTCGGCTACACCTCGGTACGGCTGCTAACTAACAATCCGGACAAAGTAGCCGCACTGGAGCGCTACGGCATCAACGTCGTCGAACGGGTACCGCACGTTTTTCCCGCCAACGGGCACAACGAACGTTATCTCAACACCAAGGCGACGCGCAGCGGCCACATCCTCTAGCGCGGTTATTTCGCCGCCGCCGGATACGGCAGCCTTGCGCCGAAGATCGCCGTGCCAACGCGCACATGCGTCGCGCCGAAGCAAATCGCGATCTCATAATCCGCGCTCATCCCCATGCTGAGGCCGGCGAGGTCGTTCCGGCGCGCGATCTCGCGCAGCAACGCGAAATGCGGTGACGGTTCCTCGTCCTGCGGCGGGACACACATCAGCCCGACGATCGGCAGGCCGAGCCGATCGCGGCAGTCGGCGATAAAGGCATCAGCGGCGTCCGGAAACACGCCGGATTTCTGCGGTTCCTCGCCGGTGTTGATTTCGATGAAGCAGGGCAGGCGTCGATCGGCCCGCACCATCTCGCGGGCGAGTGCCTCGGCCAGCCGCGGCCGGTCCACGGTTTCGATCACATCGAAATGGGCAACCGCGTCCTTGACCTTGTTGCTCTGTAACGGGCCGATCAAATGCAACGTGAGATCAGGAAATTCCGCGCGCAGCGCCGGGAACTTTGCCAGCGCCTCCTGTACCCGGTTTTCGCCGAAAGCGCGCTGACCGGCAATGAGCGCAGCGCAAATCGCGTCCGCACCATGGGTTTTACCGACCGCGACCAGGGTCACCGCGTCGGAAGCCCGTCCAGCGGCCCGCGCCGCAGCCTCGATGCGGCCCCGTACCATGGCCAAATTCGCCGCGATCACCTCTTCCATAAGAGCTCCATTCCTGGCAAAACCTCACCGCCGCGCCCGGCCCGCGGCGTTGCCGCACAGGATACAAAATGCCGGTTAGGTATTACCGCCTGCCCTCCATCATCGCCGCAAGCCTTTTGCTGCTTCCCGGCTGCACAGCGACACGTGTTACCCAGCCTGACGCGACCGCAGCCCAACTGCCGCAGGCCAATCAACAAGCCTCCGCTGACGACGACGGCATGGATACTGAGGGCACGATCTGGACACTGCTCGGCATCGCCAAAAAACCTGCGCCTGACTTCGGCATTCACACAGGTCCCGGTGTCAGCCCGGAATTATGGCAAGCGACGATCGATACCCTGAGTTTCACACCGATGGATTCGCTTGATCCGCGAACCGGCTTGGCGGTAACCGACTGGTATAGCCCCAAAGGTAAGCCTGACGAGCGGTTGCGCGTCACCGCCTTTGTCAAGGCCCGTGCGCTGCGCTCGGATTCGATCGTCGTTACGGTCGAGCGCCAGACCCGAAGCGGCGCGCAGTGGCAAGATGCGCCGGTGGCGCAGAAGCTCGTGGAAGACCTCGAAAATGCCATCCTCCAGCGCGCGCGCGAGGTGCACATTGCGCGTTTGCGGGCGGACCAACAGTAGCCTTGCCGCCGCCGGCTCGGCCGCAGGAGCGGTGATGTCACGCTATAATTTTCGGGAAAGCGAAGCGAAGTGGCAGCAGCGCTGGAGCGAGCGCGGCTGCTTCTCCGCGAAACACGACCCGGCACGGCCGAAATACTACGTGCTGGAGATGTTTCCCTACCCGTCCGGTAAGCTACATGTCGGCCACGTTCGGAACTACACGATGGGCGATCTCGTGGCCCGCTATCGCCGCGCACAAGGCTACAACGTACTGCACCCGATGGGGTGGGATGCGTTCGGCCTTCCGGCTGAGAACGCGGCGATTGCCGGGGGTATCCACCCTGCCGTGTGGACCGCCGAAAATATAGCCACCATGCGCGCGCAGCTGCAGCGCATGGGCTTTGCCTATGACTGGTCGCGGGAGATCGCGACCTGTCACCCGCAATACTACCGGCACGAACAAAAGATGTTTCTCGACTTTCTGGCCAAGGACCTCGCCTATCGCCGCGAGTCCTGGGTCAATTGGGATCCCGTCGAAAACACCGTGCTGGCCAACGAGCAGGTGATCGAGGGTCGCGGGTGGCGCTCCGGCGCCTTGGTCGAGAAGCGTCTGTTGTCTCAATGGAATCTACGCATCACCCGCTATAGCGACGAACTGCTCGAAGCGCTGAAGTCTCTTGATCGGTGGCCCGAGCGGGTGCGGTTGATGCAGGAGAACTGGATCGGCCGGTCGGAAGGCGCACGGGTGAAATGGGATTTGACCGGGCGGGACGGGAACATCGAAGTCTTCACGACGCGTCCGGATACGCTCTACGGCGCGGCCTTCCTCGCTTTGTCGCCGCATCACCCGCTCGCGCAGGAGTTGGCGAAAGGCGACCCGGCGCTCACCGAGTTCATCGCCGAGTGCGACCGCGTCGGCACCAGCGAAGAAGCGATCGAGACCGCCGAGAAGCGCGGGTATCTAACAGGCATCGAAGCGGTTCACCCGCTCGACAAGACGCGACGCGTTCCCGTATACGTCGCGAATTTCGTGCTGATGGAGTACGGCACCGGGGCGATCTTCGGCTGCCCGGCACACGACCAGCGCGACCTCGATTTCGCTCGAAAATACAAGCTGCCGGTGGTTCCCGTGGTGCTGCCGCCGAAGGAGCATCCGGACACGTTTTCGATCGGCGACACCGCCTACGTCGACGATGGAGCGATCTTCAACTCAAGTTTTCTCAACGGTTTGTCGGTCGCGGAGGCGAAGCGAGCAGTCGGCGAGCGGCTGGAGGCGAACGGCGCCGGTGAGCGGACAGTCGCCTACCGGCTCAGGGATTGGGGCGTTTCCCGCCAGCGCTATTGGGGCTGCCCCATACCCGTAATCCACTGTCCGGATTGCGGCATAGTGCCGGTACCGGAGGAGGACCTGCCCGTGGAGTTGCCCCAGGACGTCGATTTCGACGAGCCGGGCAACCCGCTTGACCGTCATCCGACCTGGAAGCACGTCGCCTGCCCCAAATGCGGCTGCCCGGCGCAGCGCGAGACCGACACGTTCGATACATTCTTCGAATCATCGTGGTACTTCCTGCGCTTCTGCTCGGCCCGCGCGCCGGTCGCGTTCGAGCGCGACGCCGCGCAGTATTGGATGCCGGTCGATCAATATATCGGCGGTGTCGAGCACGCCGTGCTGCACTTGCTCTATTCGCGCTTTTTCATGCGCGCGCTCAAGGAGTGCGGCTTTCTCGACCTCGACGAGCCGTTTGCTGGGCTCTTCACCCAGGGCATGGTCTGTCACCAGACCTATCAGAACGCCGAGGGCGAATGGCTCTTTCCCGAGGAAGTCAGCACGGACGCCGCAGGCCGCCTCAGCGACGCATCCGGCCGGCCGGTCATCGCCGGCCGAAACGAAAAGATGAGCAAGTCGAAGAAGAACGTCGTCGGTCTCGACGAAATCGTCGAAACCTATGGCGCCGACACGGCCCGGCTCTATCTGCTGTCGGACAGCCCGCCAGAGCGCGACCTCGAATGGACCGAAACCGGCATCGAGGGAGTCTGGCGCTATGTCAGCCGGCTGTGGCGGCTGGTGTCGGAGCCGGCGGCATTCCCGCCGCCTGGCAGCGCAATCCCCAGCGGGTTGAGCGACGCGCTGAACGCGATCCGCCGCCAGACCCACAAGACGATCGCCGCGGTCACCGACGACATCGACAAATTCCGCTTCAACCGTGCGGTCGCCCGCATTCGTGAGCTGACCAATGCTCTCGAGACCGTGATCGGTGACGATGCCGCTGCGGGCGCGGTGCTACGCGAAGGGCTGGAGGCCGCAACCTTGATGCTCGGGCCGATGATGCCGCATCTGGCCGAGGAGATGTGGCAGGAGCTTGGTCATTCGAACCTCGTGGCGGATACCCCCTGGCCGCAAGCGGAGCCGGAGCTCGCACGCGACGAGCAGGTGACAATCGCCGTGCAGGTCAACGGCAAATTGCGGGCCACGCTCGATTTCCCGCGCGACGCCGCAGCCAAAGAGGTCGAGGAGGCGGCACTCGCTTTGCCCCAGGTAACCCGCCTGCTCGACGGCAAACCGCCAAGAAAAGTCGTGATCGTTCCCAACCGCATCGTTAGTGTCGTCGCGTGACAGCGACGCGTCGATATCTACTGATGCTGGGGCCAGCGCTGGCGCTTCCGATGATTCTCAGCAGCTGTGGCGGCTGGGAGCCACTCTACGCCAGTCGCGACACGGGCCCTGCGGACGCGGCCCTGCGAGCGATCAAAGTGACGCCGATCCCCGAGCGGATGGGTCAGAACCTTGAGTTCGCGCTGCGCGATTCGTTCAACCCCAATAATCTGTCTGGCCCGCAACTCTATACGCTGAACGTCACCCTCGGCACCTCTCTCCAGAATCTCGGCATCCAGTCGCAAGGCATCGGCACGCGCGGCGAGGTGCAGCTCCTTGCGACGTACCGGCTGATCGATAACAGAACCGGCAAATTGCTGCAGACGGGCACCATTCATACCAACGATTCGTTCGACATTCAGGCAAATGGTTACAGCACGGTTGTCGCCCAGAACGACGCCTACGCGCGCTGCGTCGAGCAAACCCGCCGCGAGATCGTCGCGCGCCTCACCCTATTTTTGCAGGATCTCAAGGCGACGGGGGCTTCGTGAAGCTGCCGGCGGCCCGCACGGAAGCGTTTCTACGGCGTCCCGACCCTGGTACTCACGCGGTTCTCTTGTTCGGCCCGGATTCGGGATTGGTGCGCGAACGCGCCAATGTTCTTGCCCACAGCGTAACCGATGATCTGAGCGATCCATTTCGTGTGGCGGACCTTACGGGCGCGATTCTCGCCGCCGACCCGGCGCGACTATTCGACGAAGCGGCGCAGATCAGCCTGATGGGTGGCCGGCGGCTGGTTCGCATTCGCGATGCCGGCGATACCCACAGCACTCTGTTCGCACGCTTCCTCGCCGACTCCCCGGGTGAGGCGCTTGTGGTCGTCGAAGCCGGCGATTTGCCGGCGCGAAGCGGGCTGCGCCGCGCCTTCGACGATGCGCCACGCGCCATTGCGATCGGCTGCTATCCCGACACTGCCCGCGATCTTGCCGGGGTGATCAGCGAAAGTCTTGCGGCGCACCACGTCACCGCCGGCCGCGATGCGATGGAGTTCCTCGTTGCCCATCTCGGCAGCGACCGGCTGTTGACCCGCGCCGAATTGGAAAAACTTACCCTTTACGTCGGCGATGGCGCTCGGATTGAACTCGATGACGCGATGTTGTCGATCGCCGATAGCGCCGCGTTGTCGCTAGACGACGCTGTGCTTACCGCCGCCGAGAGCGACATCGTGAGGCTCGATCGAGCGCTCAACCGGGTTTTTCAGGAGGGCGAGTCGCCGGTCGCGGTGGTGCGCGCGGCGCTGCGCCACCTGCAACGGCTGCATGCACTCGCCGCGCGGATTGCCAGTGGGGAATCAACCGATACCGTAATACGTGCCGCACGTCCGCCAATCTTCTTTAAGCAACAAGACAGCTTCCGGCACCAATTGCGGCGCTGGAGCGAGCCGGCACTGCGACGCCAGCTTGACGAGCTAACCGACGCCGAGGTGCAAATCAAAACCACGGGCATGCCCGCCGAGACGGTGTGTCGCGCAGCGCTTTTTGCGCTGGCTCGGAATGCGGTGGAGTCAACCCGCGCGTAATAAGCCCAATAACCGGTCGAGCTGATCGAGATCACGATAATGCAGCGTCAGCGCGCCGCCGCGCGGCTTGGCAGCGATCGTCACGCGCAGTCCCAAGGCGCTCGATAGATCGTGTTCAAGCGCCGCGATATCGGCATCGCGGGCTTGCCGCGTACTCGGCTTTCGCGTTGTGGTCCGGTGCTGGACCAGCCGCTCGGTCATCCGCACATTGAGCCCGCGGCGAACGATTTCTGCCGCCAACTCTGCTGGATCAGCGGCGGCCAGAAGGGCACGCGCATGACCGGCACTCAGCGCACCCTCCTCCAATCGTCGCCGAACGGTCTCTGGTAAACCCAACAGTCTCATCGTATTAGCAACGTGGCTGCGGCTTTTGCCGACCGCCTCCGCGAGGCTCGCCTGCGTTCGACCGAACTCCTGCATCAGCCGTCGATAGGCCTCGGCTTCTTCAAGCGCCGATAAATCCTCTCGTTGCAAATTCTCGATAAGCGCGATCTCCATCGCCTCGGCGTCACCCATCGCGCGGACCAGCACCGGCACTCGATGCAGCCCGGCACGTTGCGCCGCGCGCCAGCGCCGTTCGCCGGCGATCAGCTCAAACGCTGCGCCTTCCTCCTCCACCGGTCGCACCAGCAACGGCTGCAGAACACCCTTTTCGCGCACCGACCGAGCCAGCGCCTCCAGTTCGGCTTCATCAAACCGACGACGCGGCTGAAAAGCCCCTGGCCGGATCAGCTCAATCGCCACCTCACGCACCGCGCCGCCCTCGCCGTGACGCGCCGCACCGTCACCAAACAGGGCGCTAAGGCCGCGCCCCAATGGCTGGCGCCGCATCCCGCCGCTCATGCCGCTTCGGCCCGCCGCAACATCTCCGCCGCCAGCTTCACGTAGGCTTGGGCGCCTGGGCAGCGCCGGTCATAGACCAACACTGGCAGACCATGCGACGGCGCCTCGGAAACACGCACATTGCGGGGGATCACGGTATCATACACCTTGCCGGCGAAGTGCCGCCGCACATCACCAGCAACCTGTTCGCAGAGATTGTTTCGCCGGTCATGCATTGTCAGCACGATCCCCTGCAACTCCAGTCGTGGGTTCAATGCCTGCTGCACTCGCTCGATTGTATCGACCAGCTGCGCCAACCCGGCAAGTGCATAGAACTCGCATTGCAGCGGGACTAGCACCCGATCTGATGCAACCAACGCATTGATCGTCAATAGGTTTAGCGACGGCGGGCAATCGATGAGTACGTCATGGTAAGCGTTGACATGCCGCCGGATGGCATCGGCGAGCAGAAATTCGCGGCGGGATCTGGACCCCAGCTCAATCTCCGCGCCGGCGAGGTCCGGAGTCGCCGGCACGACGTCCAGCCCCGGAACCGTGCTCGCCACCACAGCGTCCGCCAAAGCGGCCTCCCCAAGCAGCAGCTCGTAGCTGGTCGCCACCCGCTCATCGCCAACGCCGAGCCCGGTCGTTGCGTTTGCCTGCGGGTCAAGGTCGATCACCAGCACCCGTCGTCCGCGCGCGGCGAAGGCGGTCGCGAGATTGACCGCGGTCGTGGTCTTGCCGACTCCGCCCTTTTGGTTGGTGACGGCGATGATGCGCGCCTGACGCCCGTGGGGAGCGGTGCGTGGCGCGGCCTCAGTCTCGGCGAGACTCACGAACCACCTGCTGCAAAGAAAGTATGGTCCCGTCCGGGTCTGAGCGACTCGGATGACGCGAGGCGCGCATTGTCCAGGCTTTACCAGCGATGGTCAATTCCTCCTCGGCTTGGGCGCCCTTCAAGAAAAGGCAAGTGGTCTTTGGCCCGATAAACTTCTCCGCCAACGGCAAAAGCCGGTCGAGCGGCGCGCAAGCCCGGGCGGTGACAACATCCGCCACATGCGGTGCGACGGCTTCGATTCGGCACGCCCGTACCGTAACCCCGACATCGGCGATTCGCGCTACCTCGCGCAGAAACGTAGTCTTGCGTCTGTCGGCCTCGATCAGCTCGACCTCGGGCATGCCGAGGATCGCCAGAACCAGCCCTGGGAACCCTGCCCCGCTACCCATATCAACCAGGCTGCGCGCGCCTTGCGGGAGCAGCGGCAAGAGCTGCGCGGAATCGAGAAAGTGCCGCCGCCATGGGTCGGCAAGGGTACTGCGGCCGACGAGATTGATCCGTGCCGACCACTCGGCGAGCAGCCGGGCATAGGCTTCCAGTCGCTCTAGTGTTTCACGTGAAACCCCAGTCTGCGCCGCAAACTCAGCCGGACTGAGTGGCGGCGCGCTCACGCCGCTACCGGCCGCCGCTTTACATGCTGCAGCAGCGCGACCAGGGCCGCCGGGGTCACCCCTGGAATACGCGACGCCGCGCCAAGCGTCGCCGGTTGTGCTGCCGCGAGCTTGCCGCGAACCTCCGCCGACAGACCTCCGATCGCAGCGTAATCCAGCGTCTCCGGCAGCAGCAGCGCTTCATCGCGGCGAAAGGCGGCAATATCGCGCGCCTGTCGATCCAGGTAACCGGCATAGCGGGCGTCAATCTCCAATTGCTCCGCCACCTCAGGTGACACCTGCGCCAGCTGCGGCCATACATTCGATAAAACTCGAATATCAATGTTTGGATGAGCCAGCAGTTGCGCTGCCGATCGAGGTATGCCGTCAGCGTTCACCGTCAGCCCATGCCGCGCCAGCGCCAATGGGCTTGCTTGCAAGGAGGCCGCCAAATCGCGCGCCTGGTGCAGCGCGGCCGTCTTCGTCGCGAAAGCGCCCGATCGCGCGCTGCCCACCGCGCCTATCCGTTCGCCGATCGGAGTCAGGCGCTGGTCGGCATTGTCCGCGCGCAAGGTCAGCCGGTATTCGGCGCGTGAGGTAAACATCCGATAAGGTTCGCTGGTGCCGCGCGTGACCAAATCGTCGATCAATACGCCGATATAAGCGTCCGACCGATCGATCACGAGCTGCTCCGCTCCAGACACCGCCAGCGCAGCGTTGATTCCGGCAACAATCCCCTGGGCTGCCGCTTCCTCGTATCCCGTTGTCCCATTGATCTGGCCGGCGAGGAATAGCCCGGGAAGCCGCCGCGTCTCCAGTGTCGGATGGAGCTCCCGGGGATCGACATAGTCGTACTCTATCGCATAGCCCGGCCGCAATATCGCAGCTCGCTCAAGGCCGGGGATTGTCGCAATAAAGCGCTCCTGTACTTCTCTCGGCAACGATGTCGAGACCCCATTCGGGTAGATCGTGTCGTCGTCGAGACCTTCGGGTTCAAGAAAAATTTGATGCCGCTCGCGGGCGGCAAACCGCATCACCTTGTCCTCGATCGACGGGCAATAGCGAGGCCCAACGCCGACGATCGCCCCGCTAAAAAGTGGTGACTTGTCCAGATTGGCTCTGATGAGCTCGTGCGTCGCCGTGTTGGTCTCCGTGATATGGCAAACCGTTTGCGGCGTCCTGATTTGCGCGGTCAGAAACGAGAACGGCAGCGGCGGGTCGTCGCCATGTTGCACCTCGAGCCCGGCCCAATCGACGGTTTTGCCGTCCAGCCGCGGTGGTGTCCCGGTCTTGAGGCGTCCCAGAGCAAAACCGGCCCGGCGCAACGTGCCGGATAGTCCAAACGATGGCGCCTCATTGACCCGCCCCGCGGGAATCCGCTGCGCGCCGATATGAATGAGCCCCCCAAGAAACGTGCCTGTAGTCAGCACCACCCGGCCCGCGGTGATCTCGCGCTTGTCATCGAAGATCACGCCAGCAGCGCGGCCGTTCCGATCGACAAGCAGATCCTCGACGGCGCCCTCCACGATGCCGAGGCCAGGGGTTTCGGCCAGCAATTCCGCCATCGCTCGGCGGTAAAGCTTGCGGTCGGCCTGCGCCCGCGGACCGCGCACCGCCGGGCCCTTGCTGCGGTTGAGCAGGCGAAACTGAATGCCGGCGCGATCGATCGCGCGGCCCATGACGCCATCGAGGGCATCAATCTCGCGCACCAGATGACCCTTGGCGAGCCCCCCGATCGCCGGGTTGCACGACATCTCGCCGATCGTCTCCCGGCGATGCGTGACGAGCGCGGTCTTGGCGCCGATGCGGGCCGCCGCGGCCGCCGCCTCGCAGCCAGCGTGCCCACCGCCGACCACGACGACATCATATTTCGCCACGATTTCGCTCATGCGCCAGAATGTATGAGGGCCACTGCGGCGTGTCGAGGTTTCACGTGAAACATCACTTGCCGATGCAGAATTCGGCGAAAATCACGTCGAGCAGATCCTCAACGTCAGTCTGCCCGGTGATCTGGCCGAGACTCCGCCACGCCAGCCGCAAATCTTCCGCGCGAAGTTCGGGTAAGCTGGTCTCAAGCGACCGGCTGAGGGCCTCGTGAGCGACCTCGAGTGCCTCGCGATGGCGCGCCCGGGTCAGCAGCGGCGCAGCAATGTCGTAGTCCCTGGCGACCCGCCGCGCGAGCGCGTCGGTTAGGGCCGCGATGCCCTCGCCCGTAACAGCGGAGACGGCAAGCGCGTTTGGCGGCAATGGCGCGCACGGCGCGACGTCGATCTTGTTGGCGACGATCAGCGTGTCGGCGCCGGACCAAGCCGAGGCTCCCGCGGCCTCTTGCGGTTCGCGAGCGTCGAAGACAAAGAGCCGCAGTTCTGCCGTCTCGGCCCGCGCCAACGCGCGGCGCAAGCCCTCTCGTTCTATTTCGTCGGCGGTCTCCCGCAAGCCCGCGGTATCGGCGAGCACGACCGGGTAGCCGCCGAGGTCGACCGCCACTTCGATCACGTCCCGTGTGGTGCCGGCGACAGGCGACGTTATCGCTGCCTCACGTTGCGCCAACCGATTTAACAAACTCGATTTCCCCACATTCGGAGCACCGACGATAGCGACGGTGATACCATCGCGCAGCCGTTCGCCACGGCGGTGATCGGCAAGGTGCTTGTCGATCTCAGCGGCGAGCAGGGTGCTCTCAGCCACGACCTCGCGCTCGATCTCCGGCGGCAGATCCTCATCGGGAAAATCGATTACCGCCTCCAAATGCGCCAGCAGCCGAAGCAGCTGCGCGCTCCAACCGCGATAGAGTTCTCCGAGCGCGCCGTCGAGCTGGCGCAGCGCCTGGCGCCGCTGCGACTCGGTCTCGGCCGCGACCAGGTCCGCGATCGCCTCGACCTGGGTTAAGTCGAGCTTGGCGTTGAGAAAGGCACGGCGAGTGAACTCCCCGGGATCGGCCAGGCGCAGCCCCATCCGCCCGAGTGCCGCGAGCAGAGCCGAGAGCACAGCCCGACTGCCATGTACTTGAAATTCAGTAATATCTTCTCCGGTAGCGCTGTACGGGCCCGGAAACCACAACACGATGCCGTCATCGATATCGCCGCCGCTTTCGGGATCGCGCAGCCGCGCGCGGCGCGCACGGCGCGGTGGCGGCAGGTTCCCGCACAACGCCCGAAGCGCTTCCTCAGCGCGCGGACCACTGACGCGAACCACGGCAACCGCTGCCCTTCCGGGCGCGGTCGCTGGGGCGAAGATGGTGTCGGAGGCGGCGGGCGGCGCCAGCGCCGGCTTCAGTGCTTCGGCGGCAGCTGATCCGGCTGCAGCATCAGCCGCTCGACCCGGCCGCCATTCTTGAGGTGAGTCTCGAGGATTTCGTCGATGTCCGATTGGGATTCGAAGCGGTACCAGATCCCTTCCGGATAGATCACCATGTTTGGCCCGAACTCGCAGCGATCAAGACAGCCAGCTACGTTGAAGCGCACGTTTTGGATGCCGAGCTGCCGTGCCTTCTCGCGCGCATAGCCACGCAACTTGTCGAACCCGCCGGCGGCTTCCGCGCGCGCCATGCAGCATCCGCGCGGATGCCCGTCCGGACGCACGTTGTTGCACATGAAAATGTGGCGGTCATAAAAGAGGCGCGGATCATCAGCCATTCGAGTCTCCGGATTTCCCATGCGGGAGTTGGCCAAGCGGGAATCGGCGGAGGCGATCCGCCAAACTCGGTCTAAGATACGAAGTCCAGCCTACTCCGTCGAGAGACACTCGGGCAACGCTGCCTCGCAAAGGAGCCCTTATGGACCGCAATCGCCTTGGCGAGGAAACCAGCCCCTATTTGCTCCAGCACAAGGACAATCCGGTGCACTGGCGGGCCTGGGGCGACGAAGCCCTCTCCGCCGCAAAGGCGCAGGATAAGCCCATCCTCCTATCGATCGGTTACGCGGCGTGCCACTGGTGTCATGTGATGGCACATGAAAGCTTCGAAAACCCGGCAATCGCCGCGTTGATGAACGATCTGTATATCAATATCAAAGTAGACCGCGAGGAGCGACCCGATCTCGACGCGATCTATCAGCACGCGCTGGCGCTGCTCGGCGAGCACGGCGGTTGGCCGCTGACCATGTTCCTCTCGCCGGACGCCGAACCGTTTTGGGGCGGCACCTACTTTCCCCCCGAGCCTCGCTGGGGCAGGCCCGGCTTCGCGCAGGTGTTGCAAGGCGTCGCCCACACCTATCGCAGCGAGCGCGACAAGGTGACGAAAAACGTCACCATCTTGCGCGAGGCACTCGGCAAGCTCAGCCAACCCGAGGCCGACGACGGTGTCGATCCGGCGTTGTTCGACCGCATCGCCGAGCGGCTATTGCGCGAGGTCGACCCGCTCAACGGCGGCATCGGGACCGCGCCCAAATTCCCGCAATGCGGCATTTTCGAGCTGTTGTGGCGCGCCTGGAAGCGCACGCGACAAATGCCCTATCGGGATGCCGTCACTCATACGCTGACGACAATTTGCCAGGGCGGGATCTATGACCATCTGGGCGGCGGCTTCGCGCGCTACTCGGTCGATGCGCGCTGGCTGGCGCCGCATTTCGAAAAGATGCTCTACGACAATGCCGAGCTGGTCGATCTCCTGACACTGGTCTGGCAGGAGACAAATGACCCGCTCTACGCGCAGCGCGTCGCCGAAACCATCGCGTGGCTCGAGCGCGAGATGGCGACGGGCGAGGGCGGCTTTGCCTCGAGCCTCGACGCCGACAGCGAACACGAAGAGGGAAAATTCTACGTCTGGACCGAGGCCGAGATCGATGCCGCGCTCGGGGCGGATGCCTCGACCTTCAAAGAGTTCTACGACGTCACGCCGGAGGGTAACTGGGAAGGTCACACGATACTCAACCGACTACACCGTCCGACGCCGGCTGACTCAGCAACTGAGGCGTTGCTGGCGCGCTGCCGCGAGAAGCTCTTTTCAGTGCGCGCGCCGCGGGTGCGGCCTGGCCTCGACGACAAGGTGCTCACCGATTGGAACGGGCTGATGATCACCGCGCTCGCCCATGCCGGCCTGGCGTTCGAGCGGCCGGAATGGATCGCTCTTGCCGCGCGTGCCTTTGCCTTTATCCAGCAGCGCCTGGCAGCGCCTGATGGGCGCCTGTTCCACAGTTGGCGCGACGGCAAGGCGCGGCATCCGGCCAGCATCGATGACTACGCCAATCTGTGCCGCGCCGCGCTGGCGCTGCATGAGGCGACGCAGGAAGAGCAATACCTTGCGCAAGCGCGAAATTGGGTCGCTGTCCTCGACCGGCATTATTGGGATGGTGCGGGCGGCGGCTATTTCTTTGCGGCCGACGACACGCCGGGCCTGATCGCGCGGGCCAAGACCGCGGCTGACGCCGCCGTCCCGGCGGGCAACGGCACGCTGGTCGGCGCGTTGACACATCTCGCCATCCTTACTGGGGATGATTCGTATCAGCGGGGTGCGGAAGGAATCGTTCGCGCCTTCGGCGGGGAAGTGCGGAAGAATTTCTTCCCGCTCGCGACCCTGATCAAGAACGCCGAATTCGCAGCAAATCCGGTGCAGATCGTGCTTGTCGGAGAAACTGGCGATCCCAGCTTCGACATGTTGCGCGCGACGATCCGCAAGATCTCGCTGCCGGAGCATGTCCTCCAAATCGTGGCGCCGGGCGAGGAACTCCCCGCCGGTCATCCGGCCCACGGCAAGGGTCTGGTCGAGGGCAAGCCCGCTGTCTACATCTGCAAGGGACGGGTTTGTTCGTTGCCGATCGTAGCGTTGCAACAACTGGTCGACTCGCTCGCCGAACTGCGCTAGCGTTCCCTGAACGTTCACGGCAAGAGAGCGTCCATGCCAACGCTATCGATATCGAGCCCAGTCGGTGATCTTGTCATCACTGAAGAGGACGGCGCGGTCACGGCAATTCATTGGGGCGAGAAGTGCGAATCCAACGGCAGCCAGCTGCTTGTCGAGGCGGCGCGCCAGCTCGACGCCTATTTCACCGGCAAGCTAGTCAATTTCGACCTACCGCTGCGTCCCGCCGGCTCGGAGTTTGAGCGCCGCGTGTGGTCGGCGATGCAGAACATTCCCTATGGCAAGACCCAGTGCTATGGCGATCTGGCCGCCGCGGTTGGCTCGGCGCCGCGCGCGGTCGGCGGCGCCTGCGGCAAGAATCCGGTCCCGATCGTGATCCCGTGCCATCGCGTCCTGTCGAAATCCGGACTCGGCGGCTATAGCGGCTCGGGCGGACTCAAGACCAAGCAGGCCTTGCTCACCTTGGAAGGCGCGCTCTAAAACCTCCTATCGGTTCTGGGAGGCAAGACGATGGTTCAAGCGATCCGTTTCGAAAAGACCGGCGGCCCCGAGGTTTTGATCTGGCAGCAGATCAGCGTCGACAAGCCGGGGCCGGGTCAGGTGCGGCTCAAGCACAAGGCTGTCGGCCTCAATTACATCGACACCTACCAACGCAGCGGGCTTTACGCGGTGCCGCTGCCAAGTGGGCTCGGCGGCGAGGGTTGCGGCATCGTCGAAGAGGTCGGACAGGGCGTCATTGGCCTCAAGCCAGGCGATCGCGTCGCCTATGCCGGCGGCCCGCTCGGCGCCTACAGCGAGGAGCGGGTGATGCCGGCTGAGCGGCTGGTGCCAGTGCCCGATGGCATCAGCGACGAGGAAGCCGCGGCGATGATGCTCAAAGGCATGACCGCCTGGTATCTCATCCGGCGCACTCATGTGGTGAAGCCCGGCGAAACAATCCTCATCCACGCCGCGGCCGGCGGCGTCGGACTCATCGCCTGCCAATGGGCGAAGCATCTTGGCGCGACCGTCATCGGCACGGTCGGCAGCGAGGACAAAGCGGCGCTCGTCAAGGCTCATGGCTGCGACTACCCGATCCTCTACCGCAGCGAGGATTTTGTTGGCCGCGTCAACGAGATCACCGGCGGCAAGAAGCTTCCAGTGGTCTACGACTCGGTCGGCAAGGACACGTTCTTCAAATCACTGGACTGCCTTGCGCCGTTGGGGCTTATGGCCCTTTTCGGGCAATCGTCGGGCGCAGTGCCGCCGGTCGATCTCGGCATCCTCGCCGGCAAGGGTTCGCTGTTCGTGACCCGTCCGACGCTCAACAACTACACCGCGACGCGCGAGGATCTGCTGACCGCGGCGGGGGACCTGTTCTCGGTCGTCAAAAGCGGCGCGGTGAAGATCATGGTCAACCAGACTTATGCGCTCCGCGACGCGGCACAGGCGCACCGCGATCTGGAAAACCGTAAGACGACCGGGCAAACGGTGTTCACCGTCTAGCCTTGTTTTGAAGACGTCTTCAGAATTCGGGGGTGTCCCTAACGTTATGGCCGGGTCTGTGACCCGGCCATAACGTTTTCTACCGCTGACCCAGGACTTAGGTGTTCATCGCGTCGAAGAACTCGGAATTGTTCTTCGAATCCTTGAGCTTGTTGATCAGAAACTCGAGCCCGTCGACGGTGCCCATCGGCATCAGCACGCGGCGCAGCACCCACATCTTCGACAAAACACCGCGGTCGACCAGCAACTCTTCCTTGCGGGTCCCGGACTTGGTGATGTCGATCGACGGGAAGGTACGCTTGTCGGCGACCTTCCGGTCGAGCACGATTTCCGAATTGCCGGTGCCCTTGAACTCTTCGAAGATGACCTCGTCCATGCGCGAGCCGGTGTCGATTAGCGCCGTCGAGATGATCGTCAGCGAGCCGCCTTCCTCGATGTTGCGGGCGGCACCGAAGAAACGCTTCGGCCGCTGCAGCGCATTCGCGTCGACGCCACCCGTCAGCACCTTGCCCGATGACGGCACGACCGTGTTGTACGCCCGCGCCAAACGTGTAATCGAATCGAGGAGGATCACCACATCGCGCTTGTGCTCGACCAGGCGCTTCGCCTTCTCGATCACCATCTCGGCGACCTGGACGTGCCGCACCGCCGGTTCATCGAAGGTCGAGCTGACGACCTCGCCGCGCACCGAGCGCGCCATGTCCGTGACTTCCTCCGGCCGCTCGTCGATGAGCAGGACGATCAGATAAATCTCGGGGTGGTTGGCTGCTATCGCGTGGGCGATATTTTGCAGCATCACCGTTTTGCCGGCGCGCGGCGGCGACACAATGATCGCACGCTGCCCCTTGCCGAGCGGTGTGATGAGATCGATCACCCGGGTGGTCAGATCCTTGCGAGTCGGATCATCGATCTCGAGGTTGATTTTTTCGTCAGGATAAAGCGGCGTCAGATTGTCGAAATTGATCCGGTGCCGCAGCCGGTCCGGTTCCTCGAAATTGATCCGCGTCACCTTGATCAACGCGAAATAGCGCTCACCATCGCGCGGCGAACGAATCTCGCCTTCGACGGTATCGCCAGTGCGCAGGCCAAAGCGCCGCACTTGGTTAGGGCTAACATAAATGTCGTCCGGCCCCGCCAGGTAATTCGATTCGGGCGAGCGCAGGAAGCCGAACCCGTCGACCAGCACTTCGAGCACGCCGTCTCCCGAAATGGTTACGTCGTTTTCGGCTAGCTGTTTGAGGATCGCAAACATCATGTCCTGCTTGCGCAGGGATGAGGCGTTTTCGATTTGCAGCTCTTCGGCAAAGGCCAAGAGTTCGGCGGGCGCTTTCCGCTTAAGTTCGTCGAGGTTCATGGAAGCTTTCGCGTGCTGAGGACAGGGTTCGCCCGTCTGCTGGAAGCCCGGCCCGGTCGAAATCCGGTGGGCGGGAAGAGATGAAGGAGTTTGGCGGGAAGGTGTGAAGAAAGGCCGGTGGCCGGCTCGCTTACTCCCTTACCCAAAGAAGATATGCAAGTCAAACGCCTTTGCAAGAGCACTGTCTCGCTATTGCTGCGGTTTATTTGCTTAGAACGGCTTAACCACGACAAGAATGACGATCGCGATCAGCGCCAGAGCCGGAATTTCGTTGATCAGGCGAAAGAAGCGTGGGCTGTGCGGAACGGCGCCCGCAGCGAATTTGGCGCGCCACCGTGCTAGCAGGTGGTGAAAAACAGCGAGGCCCACGACCAACGCAAGCTTCGCCCAGATCCAACCCTGACGCCAATCGACAAGACCGGGGGTCGCCGCGAGGAGCGCTCCAAGGCCGATTGTCAGGCCCAGCGCCGGGTTCATGATACCGCGTAGCAGACGCCTCTCCATCACCGCGAAAGTCTGCGCCCGGTCGGAGCCGGCCGGCGCCTGAGCATGGTAGACAAACAACCGCGGCAGATAGAGCAAACCCGCCATCCAAGCGACGACGGCTACAATGTGAAACGCCTTGATCCACGGATAGGCGCCCGCGAGCCAGGCGGTCATCTGGCTTCCTTCACCAGCCCGGCAAGCGCGCCGATAAAATCCGGGTCGGTGCCGACCGTGGCGACACGGTAGTAACCAGGCACGCCGCTTCCCTGGGCGATGCGGCGGTAATCACGGTCAAGCTCGACCAGCGTTTCCGAATGCTCCGAGACGAACGAGATCGGCGCTATGACAACCGCGACTCGGTCTTTCCCGGCGCGGCGGATTTCTTCATCCGCCGACGGACCGAGCCATTTCAGTGGCCCCACCCGGCTCTGATAACACACGGTCCAATCCAGTCCTGGCCGCCCCAGGGCTTCGATCACCGCCGCAGCTGTTCGCGCTATTTGTTCGGGATAAGGGTCGCCGGCACGGACGATTTTCAGCGGCAGCCCGTGCGCGCTCAACAACAATCGCACCTTCGCATGGTTCGCTGCCGCCTCGGCGAGCGTCGGCGCGATCAGTCCGGCAAGCGCGGTGACGAACCCCGGCGCCACCGGATAGGACTCGATTGTGCGGACTGGACAGTCGAGACCTATTTTGCCCGCGGCTCGGTACCACGCCGCGAGCGACGATCCCGTCGTCGTGGTTGAGAATTGCGGGTAAAGCGGGAGACAGACAATTTCATCCGGGTCCCATGCCTTGACCGCCACGGCGGTTTCCTCGGTCAGCGGATGCCAGTAGCGCATCGCAAAAAAGCAGCGGCTCCCGTCATTCAGCTCGGCTTCGAGAGCGCGCCCCTGGGCCTTGGTGTTTTCCAGCAACGGCGATCCACCGCCAAGATAGCTATAGATATCGAGAGCGATTTTTGCCCGGCGCCGCGCGATCAGTCGAGCCAGCGGCCAACGTAATCCTGCTGGCAACGCGATAATTGCTGGATCGCTAAACAGGTTGGTGAGAAACGGTCTCACGGCCTCCGGCCGGTCAGGCGCACCGAGATTCATCAACACAATCGCCCGGCGCATCTCAGCCGTTCAATAACTGCGCCAGCTCGGCGACATGTTCGGGCGGTGTATCGGGTAGTACCCCGTGTCCGAGGTTGAAGATATAGGGCCCGCCGCCGAGCGTCTGGCACAACTCCGCGACTGCATGACGCATCGGCTCGCCGCCAACCCGCAGCAAAATAGGATCGAGATTTCCTTGCACCGCCACCCGCTGCTGCAGGTTCGCCTGTGCATAGGCAGGCGGCACAGCAGCGTCGAGCCCTATCGCTGCGACCCCGGTCTCGGCCACGTAGCGTTCATAGTGTAGTCCTGCGCCGCGTGGAAAACCGATCACGGGTGTTTCCGGAAATCGCCGGTTCAGTTCAGCAACCAAGCGTTTGGTCGGACCAATCACCCAGCGCTCAAAACCCTCAGCCGATAAGGCGCCAGCCCAACTGTCGAACAGCTGAACCACCTCCACCCCGGCCTCTATCTGCAATGCCAGAAACGCCAACGTTGCGTCGCCGATCGCCTCGATCAGCGCGGCGAATTTGCCGGGATCACCGTAGGCTAGTGTTTTGGCGCGATGAAAATCGCGGCTGGTGCCGCCTTCGACCATATAAGTCGCGACCGTCCATGGCGCTCCGGCAAACCCGATAAGCGCTGTTGCAGTTGGCAGTCGCGCACGCACCTGGTCCACTGCCTCACCGACCGGCCCCAGCAGGGCCAGATCCAGTGCTTGTAGTTCTTTTTTCTCGGATACCCGCGCCAACTTCGGTCCGTCGCTTTCAAACGAAAGCTGCTGGCCCAACGCTTTCGGGACAAGCAGGATGTCTGAGAACAGAATCGCCGCATCCATGCCGAAGCGGCGCACTGGTTGTAACGTAACCTCGGCGGCCAGCTTCGGGGTAAGACACAAGGTTAAAAAATCTCCGGCCTTATCACGGAGCGCGCGGTACTCCGGCAGATAACGTCCCGCCTGACGCATTAGCCACCAGGGCGGGCGCTCCTGAGTTTCGCCGGCTAGGGCCCGCAATAATTTCTTCCGTGACCACTCAGTGGGTTTCCCCAGCATCGGTCCTTGCTCCTTCTTCCTCATTCATAAAGGACTCTTTGATGAAGTAGTTAGTGGGCGATAGGCAAAACGGGGATTAAGCGATATCCCGGTTTCGTCCACATTTCGTTGAGGTTTGGTTGTTCTCGTCCGATTGAGGGGAAAAGCGATTGCTGAGAGCACGATTGTATTGATTGAGGCCGCGATTCAGAACGTGGATAACCGGGAAAACCAGCGCGTTTGTTAGCTTTTCACATAATTGTTGAGGCCGCGATCAACTCTTCCCCAGGTTTGAGCCCGCGGGATAGATTTAGCCTCATCGAGGACAGTTATCTTTTGGCCGGGTATGCGGAGTAAATTGCGGCAATTCGCGATGGGTAATTCACAAGGCTAGTGGGATAAATCGGTGCTGATGCGGTTTCACCTGCATCTGGTTTCGGATTTCGACCGGAGACACGGTTCACTCGGTTGCGCGCGCCTGCCTTGTTCAGTTCGACGAGGCCGAGGCGATAGAGCATGTCTGGAGCATGGTGCGGACGCAAAGTCAGCTTGACCGGGTGATTGCCGGGGTCGAAGCCAATCCCGGAATCGTTCTCTATACGCTAGTAAATGATGCGCTGCGTCAGACGCTTCAGGAGAGCTGCCGCCGGCTCGGGGTCACGACGATCCCGATCCTCGATCCCGTTTTGGCGTCGATGGCGTCTTATCTTGGGCGTGAGAGCCGCGGCCTGCCGGGAAAACAGCATCTGCTCGATAACGAATATTTCGCACGTATCGACGCGATGACCTTCGCGATTAATCACGATGACGGCCAGTCGAGCTGGGGCATTGACGATTCGGATGTGTGCCTTGTTGGAGTGTCGCGTACGTCCAAGACGCCAACCAGCCTCTATCTCGCCAATCGTGGAATCAAGACGGCAAATGTGCCGTTCGTACCGGGCGTAGCGCTGCCTCCTGAGCTCCTCGCGGCGAAGAAGCCGTTGATCGTTGGGCTGACCAACGATCCCGAGCGTCTCATTCAGCTGCGCCGTAACCGGTTGTCGATGCTCGATCACAATGGTGAGACCGACTACACCGACCTCGAGGCGGTCAAAAGCGAGGTGCGCGAGGCACGCCGGGTTTTTACCGAGCAGCACTGGCCGGTCATCGACGTCACCCGGCGCTCGATCGAGGAAACCGCAGCGGCGATTTACAAACTGCTCGCGCGGCGGCATGGCCTCGACGCCTAGCGGAACTGACCCGCTGATTCTGGCCTCAGCGAGCCCTGCGCGAGCAGCGATGTTGCGCGCGGCAGGCGTGAAATTCATCGCGATACCCGCGTCGATCGACGAAGCCGTCGTTAAACGGCGGTTTCGTGACAGGGGCGAGGAAGCGCTGTCCTGTGCCATGGCGCTGGCGCAGGCAAAAGCGCGCGCGGTCGCAGCATTACATCCCGAAGCCACCGTTATCGGCGCTGACCAAATCCTGGTCGTCGGCGACCAGTGGTTCGACAAGCCGGCCAGTTTCGCCGAAGCGGCGGCTCAGCTTCGCCGGCTCTCCGGCCGGAGCCACATCCTGGCAACCGCCGCATGCGCGATGCGCGGCGATTCTTGCTTATGGACAGCGGCGGCAGCGCCGAACCTGACGATGCGGCGCATTGGGGAAAGCTTCCTCGCTAAGTATATTGAAGCCGAGGGGGAAGCTGTGCTCGGCTCGGTCGGTGGGTATCGAATCGAGGGACGAGGGGCACAGCTCTTTGTAGGGATAGAGGGCGACCACTTCGCGGTCCTTGGACTGCCGCTGCTGGAATTGCTCGCCTTTCTGCGGGACCGCGGATTGCTGGGGGAGTGAGGCAAGTCATGCCGATCACGGGAGCGGCGCGCTTGGCCGGCATCATGGGATGGCCGGTCGCTCATTCGCGCTCGCCCGCGCTGCATGGATTCTGGCTCGCCGAGCACGGTATCGACGGCGTCTATGTACCGCTGGCGGTTGAGCCGAGCCGGATTGAGCAGGCGCTACGCGCATTGCCCGCTCTCGGCTTCCGGGGCTGTAATCTGACGATCCCGCATAAGCAGGCGGCGCTGGCGGTAATGGACCGCGTCGATCCTTTCGCCCGCCGCATCGGCGCGATGAACACGGTGATCGTGGCCGCCGATGGCAGCCTCGAAGGCAGCAACACCGACGTTTTCGGCTTTCGCGAGAACCTCCGCGAGCAGGCGCCGAATTGGGATGCTAAGGCCGGGCCCGCGGTAGTGCTCGGCGGGGGCGGCAGCGCCCGGTCGGTGGTCGCGGCGCTGATCGCCGCCGGAGCACCCGAGATTCGTCTCGTCAACCGCACCGCCGCCCATGCCGAAGCATTAGCGCGGGACTTGGCGCAGGCGGAAGCCCGCATCACCATCCATGCGTGGGAAACGCGGAATGCAGTGCTCCGCGACGCCGGCATTCTCGTCAACACCACCAGCCTGGGGATGGATAAAGAGCCACCCCTGGATATCGATATTAATGGTTTGCCGTTATCGGCGGTGGTCGTCGATATCGTCTATGTGCCGCTCGAGACCGGACTGCTCGCGGCGGCGCGACAGCGCGGCCATCCAGTGGTCGATGGGCTGGGTATGTTGTTGCATCAAGGCCGCCCGGGATTTGAGGCATGGTTCGGCGTCGCCGTCGGGGTCACCCCGGCGCTACGCGCGGCTATTCTGCGGACTTTTGCGTCGCGATGATCGTACTTGGCCTCACCGGATCGATCGGCATGGGCAAGAGTACCGCCGCCGCGGTGTTGCGCCGGCTCGGGGTACCGCTTTATGACGCCGATGCCGAGATTCACAAGATGCTGGGACGGGGCGGCTCGGCGGTGGCGGAAGTCGAAGCGGCTTTTCCGGGCGTTCGCGGCGAGAATGGCGCGATCGACCGAGCGCGGCTCGGGCAGCGTGTCTTCGGTAGGCCGCTCGAATTGCGCCGACTCGAAAAAATCCTGCATCCAATGGTGCGCGCGGTTGAACGCCACTGGCTAGCGCGGCGGCGTGGCCAACGAGCCAAATTGGTTGTGCTGGATATCCCGCTGCTGTTCGAGACCGACCGCATTGACAGGGTTGATGGCGTCATCGTGGTCTCGGCCCCGGCCCGCCTGCAGCGGGAGCGGGTAATGCGCCGCAAGGGAATGAGCGCGGAGCGTCTGGCGGCGATCCTCAATTCACAGTTGGCAGATCGCGAGAAGCGGCGCCGCGCCGATTTTGTCGTCAGCACGGCGTTGAGCCGGAGCGCGGCGGCGCGCCAGCTCGCGGCGATCGTCAGGCGGGTTCGTAAGGGGGAATGGCGGCGCAGCGCTCGGCTGCGGCGGCTGAGGGGGAGGGCGGCGTGCGTGAAATCGTGATCGACACCGAGACCACGGGGCTCGACCCGAATTCGGGTCACCGGATCGTGGAAATCGCCGCAATCGAATTGTTCCATCACGTCCCAACCGGACAAAAATTTCACTGTTACGTTAATCCCGAACGCGACATGCCGGAGGAGGCCTACGCCGTGCACGGGCTAACCGCTGATTTCCTCGCAGAGCATCCGCCGTTCGCGGCTGTCGCCGACGAGTTTCTGGCTTTTCTCGCCGGCGACCCGCTGGTCATTCACAATGCCGAATTTGATCTTGCTTTCCTCAACGCAGAGTTAGTCCGTCTCGGCCGTCCGTCTCTCGCGTCGCCCTCGGTCGATACCTTGTCTTTGGCGCGCCGGCGCTTTCCGGGGGCGCCGGCGAGCCTCGACGCGCTATGCAAGCGCTTCTCGATCGATCTGTCGGCGCGCGACAAGCATGGCGCCGAGATCGACTGCGGCCTGTTGGCGGCGGTCTATGTCGAATTGCTGGGTGGCCGGCAGCCGGGACTCGACTTCGCCGCCGGATCGGTTGCTGCTGCGGCGCTCGGCTCGGCCGCGGCGAGTCGCCCGATGCGCGAGCCTCGGCCGCACGTTGCGTCGACCGAGGAACTGATGGCACATGCGGCCTTGCTACAGACGATCGCCAACCCGCTCTGGGTCAGCGAGGCCTGAGACTTAGGCCGATGCGCTAGCCGGCGGCTCTGGGGGCTGCTGGGTCTGATTGCGGCGCAGCAGTTCGGTAAAATCGATCGGGTTGATCATCAGCGGCGGATAACCGCCGTCGCGCGTTGCGTCCGCGATAATGTTACGAGCGAACGGGAACATCAGGCGCGGTATTTCGACGAGGAGCGCCGCCGGCAGCATCTCCTGGGGCAAGTTGCGCGCCGTCACCACGGCGCCGTAGGCGAGCTCGACGATAAACAGCGAGTCGTTGCCGATCTTGGCGTTCGCATTGACGGTCAGTACGATCTCGTAAGTTTCCGGGCTGAGGTTCTGCGCCTTGACATCGACGTTGATCTCAACCGCCGGTGCCGTCCCTTGCTGCGTTAGGCTGTGCGGCGCGCGCGGGTTCTCGAATGAGAGGTCTTTGATGTATTGGGCGTTGACGAAAAGCTGCTGCCCGCCCGGTGGCAGGGCTCCGGGCGGCGGGGTCTGCTGGCCGTTACCATTCGTCGTCTGTGCCATGATTTGCCCTGCCGGTCGCCGTTGCGGCACCCGGCTTACACGGATCGCGGCTCGGCTTCAACGGTAGGTTCGGCTATCGTAGTGGCGGGTAAGCTTGTCCGCGGCCCGCCAATCTCCTATCTAGTCTAGGTGGGCGATGCGGCTTGGCGTCGGCGCACGTGCAAGACGGCGGAGACGATGGGCGATTTGCCGCATTATTTCGATATCATCCTGTTCGCGATGGTCGCGGCATTTCTCGTGCTGCGGCTGCGCAGCGTCCTTGGGCGCCGCACCGGGAACGAGCGGCGGCGCGAAATACTGCCCGGGCCGGCGACCACGGGCGACAAGGTGGTGACGCTTGGCCAGCGGTCGAGTTTGGCGGCGGTAGCTCCGGCTGCCGGCACGGCGCCTGCCGGCACCGTCGCCGGCGGTCTCGCGCAAATCGCCGCCGCCGACCCGGGGTTCGACGCAAAGCAATTCCTCGATGGGGCCCGCGCCGCGTTCGAGTGGATTCTCGGCGCCTTCGCCGCCGGCGATAAGACGAAGCTTCGCGCGCTGTTGAGCGACGATGTCTACAAACCTTTTGCCGAGGCAATCGATGAGCGGGAGGCGGCCGCCGAGACGCTGGAAACCCGGATCGACAAGCTGGGCGACATCGATATTGTCGAAGCTGGCGTCGATGGCGGCATCGCGCGGGTCACGGTCAAACTGGTGTCCGAACAGATCCATGTGCTGCGAGCGCATGACGGCAGTGTGGTCGACGGCGACCCGCAGAAGCCGGTCGAGAAGACCGATTTTTGGACGTTCTCGCGCGATACCAGGTCATCCGATCCAAATTGGCTGCTGGTCGCGACCGGCAGCGGCTGAGCGGTTCCCGCGCCGATGGCTGAACAGGTGTGGGTCGCGCTGTTGGTGACCTGCCTCGTCGATCTATTTAGGCCGAGCATTGGCTTAGCCGCCGTGAAGCTGCTGGAAGAAGCCGGTTGCGATGTGGCGGTGCCACGCGCGCAGACCTGCTGCGGCCAGCCGGCCTACAATTCCGGCGATAAGGACGATGCCAAGGCGATCGCCCGCCAGGTCATCGAGGCTTTCGCGGGTTATGATTATGTGGTTGCACCGTCGGGCTCCTGCGCCGGAATGGTCAAGGTGCATTACCCCGAGCTTTTCAGCGATGAACCGGCGATGCTCGCGAGGGCGGAAGAGCTCGCGGCGCGGACATGGGAGCTGATGTCGTTCCTGGTCGATGTACGCGGTATAAAGAGCGTGCCGGCGGGCTTCGCGAAATCGGTGACCTATCACGATTCTTGCTCCGGATTGCGCGAACTGGGGGTTAAGGGTCAGCCACGTCAACTGCTTGCTTCCGTCGATGGTCTCGTGCTCAAGGAATTACCCGGCGCCGAAATCTGTTGCGGCTTTGGCGGCACCTTCGCGGTCAAGTATCCGGAAATCTCGGGCAAGATGGCGAGCGACAAGATCGCCGACATCGCCGCGACCGGCGCGGATTGCGTGCTCGCCGGTGATCTGGGCTGCCTGCTCCAGATCGCGGGGAAGTTGTCGCGCGCGGGCAGTACAGTCGAAGCCCGTCACGTTGCCGAGGTGCTCGCGGGCATGACCGACAGCGTGCCGCCGATCGGCATGCCCGCCAAAGACTGATGGACCCGACCAGCCGCGCCTTTATCGAAAACGCCCATGCCGGTCTCGCCAACCCGGTGCTGCGGCGGGCGCTCGGCATCGCCGGCACCGGCTTTCCCGCGCGGCGCGCCGAGGCGATCCAGCGCCTGCCCGAGTTCGAGGCGCTGCGCGACGAGGGCAAGGCGATCAAGGACCACACCATCGCCCACCTCGATTACTACCTGGAGCTCTACGAGAAAAACGTCACCACGTCGGGCGGGGTTGTGCATTGGGCGCGCGATGCCGCGGAGGCGCGCGCGGCGGTGCTCGAAATCTGTCGCTCGGTCGATGCGAAGATCGTCACCAAGGGCAAGTCGATGGTCGCCGAGGAGATCGCGCTGAACGATCACCTGGAGAAAAACGGCATCACCCCGGTCGAGACCGATCTGGGCGAGTACATCATACAGCTCCGCCACGAGCCGCCGAGCCACATCATCGCGCCGGCCATCCACTTGATGAAAGAACAGGTCGAGGAAGCCTTCCGCGCCGCGCACACCGACCTCAATCCCGGGCGGATTATCGCCGAGGCGCCGCAGCTTTGCGCTGAAGCGCGCGCAATCCTGCGGCCCCAATTCCTCGCGGCCGATGTCGGTATTACCGGCGCGAACTTTCTCATCGCTGAGACTGGCTCCAGCATCATCGTTACCAATGAGGGGAATGGCGATCTCACTCAGACCTTGCCCAAGGTCCATATCGTCGTCGCCAGCCTCGAAAAAATCGTGCCGACGCTTGAAGATGCGGCGACCCTGCTGCGACTGCTGGCGCGCTCGGCGACGGGGCAGGAATTTTCCTCGTATACGACAATGTCGACCGGCCCGCGTCGGGCGGGCGATCTCGACGGACCAGAGCAATACCACGTCGTACTCGTGGATAACGGCCGCAGTGCGATGATCGGAGGCGAGTTTCAGGAGATGCTACGCTGCCTGCGCTGTGCTGCCTGTCTGAACCACTGTCCGGTCTATACCGCGATCGGCGGCCACGCCTACGGATGGGTCTATCCGGGCCCGATGGGCGCCGTGCTTACCCCGGCGCTGATCGGTGTCGCCGAGGCGGGCCACCTGCCGAACGCGTCGACCTTCTGCGGGCGCTGCGAGAGCGTCTGTCCCGTCAAGATTCCGTTGCCGAAAATGATGCGACATTGGCGCGAGCGGCAATTCGCTCAGCGCCAGGTCGCGCCGGCGTATCGCAGCGGCCTTAAACTGTGGGCGTGGGTCGCGCGGCGGCCGGAGCTTTATCACACGCTTGTCGAGATTAAGGCGCGGGTGCTCGGCTGGCTTGGGAAGAGCCGGGGCCGGTTTCGCGCGCTGCCGCTGGCCGGTGGCTGGACGGTTGCCCGCGACATGCCGGCGCCCGAAGGCCGCAGTTTTCACGCGCTCTGGGCCGAGCGGCAGCGGGCGAACCGATGAGCGCCCGTGACGATATCCTCGGCCGCATCCGGAGCGGGCTGGGGCGGGGCGAGTTGGCGGGCGGTGCGCTCGCCGAAGTCGCCGCCCGCGTTGCTGAACATCGCCGCAATTTGATCCCCGACCGGGCCGCTTCGCAGGACGTGGCCGGTCGGATCAATCTGTTTATCGCGATGGCTGAGGCCGTGCAGACGACGGTCACGTGGGTGGAAAAAGATATCGATATTCCTGCTGAAATAGCGCGCTACCTCGCCGCCGAGAATCTTCCAGCTGAATTGAGGGTGGCCCCTGACCCCAGCCTTGCCGCGATCCCTTGGGTCGAGCGTCCCTTGCTGAATATTCGGCACGGCAAGGCTGAGCCAAGTGACGCGGTATCGCTTACCCCGTGCCTCGCGGCGATCGCCGAGACCGGAACCCTGATGCTGGTTTCAGGCGAGGCGACGCCGACAACGCTCAATTTTCTCCCCGACACGCATATTGTGCTGCTGCGCGCGGATCAGGTGGTCGCCGGCTATGAGGATGGCTGGGATTTGTTGCGGCAGCGCCAAGGCGATGGGCCTCAAGCGCTGCCGCGCGTAGTCAATTTCATCACCGGGCCGTCGCGCACTGGGGATATCGAGCAGAAAATCGAATTGGGCGCGCATGGACCGCGCCGACTTCACGTAATCCTGGTCGACGATGGCAAAGTTCGCTCGCGCAAATAGCGACGCGACGCTATGGCAGCAAGCGACGCAGGACGTCAAGCCGCTTGCGCCCCACAAGCAACCGGCGGCGAAGCCGCTCGCGGAGTTGCCGCCGCCCATGCCACGGACGCCGTCGCCGGGAGGGGCGCCATCTCAGGCGCCGACGCTCAACCGCTTTGCGGGCATCGACCGCGCCAACGCCGAACGGCTGAAGCGCGGCCAGCACAAGATCGAGGCGCGGCTCGATCTGCATGGCATGACCCAGGACGAGGCGCATCGCGTGCTGCTCGGTTTTATTCGCGCGGCGCGCGCTGCCGGCAAACGCTGCGTGCTCGTGATCACCGGTCGCGGCCGCCTCGGCGGCGGCGTGCTCAAAGCAGCGGTCCCGCGCTGGTTCGACGAAGCCGATTTCCGCCCTCATCTGCTGGCGGTAGCGTCGGCCCAGCCGCGGGATGGCGGCGCCGGAGCGCTTTACGTTATGCTGCGGCGCAACGCGACAAATCCGGACCGGTAAATGTCTGTATACGGCGACCTGCTCGCGTCGATTGACCGGTTGCGCGGCGCGCGAGTGCTGTGCATCGGCGATGTGATGCTTGACCATTACGTTTATGGTGAATCCGACCGGCTGTCGCCCGAGGCGCCGGTACCGGTGCTGGCGATCGACAGCGAAACTCATAGTCTCGGCGGCGCGGGCAACGTACTGCGCAATCTGGCCGCGCTTGGCGCGGCAACGTCGTTCGTCTCGGTTGTCGGCAATGATCTCGCGGGACGCGAGGTCGAGAGTCTGCTTGCAGAACTCAATGGCGCGGAAATCCACGTGCTGGTCCAGCCGCAGCGGGTGACGACGGTCAAAACTCGGTTCATCGCGTTGAACCAGCACCTGTTGCGTGCCGACCGGGAGAGCGCGGCGCCGCTCGGCCCCTATATTCGCGACGATCTGATCCGCCTGGTTCGCGAGCTCGTCACCAGTCACGGCGTCGTTGCCATCTCGGATTACGCCAAGGGCCTGCTGGCTGACGGGATCGCGCTCGAAATCATCAAGACCGCACAAGAAGCCGGCGCGAAAGTTGTCGTTGAGCCGAAGGGCGGCGATCATATCCGTTATCGTGGCGCCGACGTGCTGATGCCGAGCCGGCGCGAGCTGGCGCAGGCCACGGGGTTGCCGGTGGCGACAGCTGGCGAGGTCGCGGCTGCCGCCCGGTCGCTAATCGAGCGCTGTGGACTTGGCGCGGTGTTTGTGTTGCTCGGCCGCGACGGGGCGGTGCTAGTTGAGCCGCGGCAAGTCACGGCGCTCGCCGCTGGCGTGGTGGCCGATGTGTACGATCCGGGCGGGGTTGAAGACGCCGCGCTCGCGGTGCTCGCCGCTGGTCTCGGTGCCGGATTGCCGCTCGCTGCGGCGGCGAGTCTAGCTGGGCTCGCGGCGGGTATCGCCGGAACAAAGAGCGGCGTGGCGGTCGCCTCCGCCAGCGAATTTTCCGCCGTGCTCGCGAGCGCGGTGCGTTCAGAAAGGGCCGGTGCTGCCTTGCGGGTCGAGATGACGCCGCAGGCGCGTCGCGGCCGCTAGAGCAAAACGTAAAGTGAGCGCTTTCCGCCTTGCGGGCGCTAGCGCGCCCGTCGCGCCGTTGCGGATCAGCGCTGCGGCAAACGCATCTGCCACTATGAGGCCACATTCCTCAGGGATGAGCGTCGTGGGAAAACCGCTTGGCACGGCAAAATAGAAACGATCGGCGAATTCGCGATAATCGGGCCACTTGCGATCGGTGCGGAAATCGGCGACCGAGCTCTTGATCTCGACGATAATCAGATCGCCGCCGCGTCCGAGTGCCAGAATGTCCGCGCGGCGTCCGTTGGCGAGTGGGAATTCAAGCAGGCTGGCGTAACCAAGCTGCTGGAGCGTGCGGCAGATCCCGCGGGCAAGAAGTGGGGCGGCAAGAGTTTCGTTCAACGGGATGGCTTCGGCGATGCCGTCGGGATCGTCAGTCATGGTGCGGCTAGAGAATGAGGCTAGACAGCATGAGGCGAGCGTTGGCGAAAGCGGGTTTTCTGCGAGAGGCGTGGAGGCTTGCATGGCCATATTGGCGATCGGAGGAAAAGTGGGCCGCGACGGGGCTGCTTGTTGGGGTTATCGCGCTCAATCTTTCCACGGTTTGGCTGAATGTCCGCTTTAATCTATGGAACCGGGCTTTCTACGATGCGCTCCAAGAGTACGATTGGAGCGCGTTCTGGTGGCAATTCGGCGTGTTTTGCTTTCTTGCAGCTCTTTGGGTGTCGGCTGGAGTCTACCAACTTTATCTGAGCCAAATCCTACATATCCGATGGCGTCGGTGGCTGACTGAACGCGCACTGAAGGGCTGGCTCAGCAACCAGGCGTACTACCGCATTCAGATCCACCAGTCGACGACCGATAACCCTGACCAGCGTATCGCCGACGATCTCGACAGCTTCGCGTCATTGAGCCTGTCGCTGTCCATGGGCTTACTCAATTCGGTCGTCACACTGTTCTCCTTTCTTCTCATTCTGTGGACCCTGTCCGGGCCGTTGACAATTCCGCTTTGGGGAGACAGCTCAGTCACGATCCCTGGCTACCTGGTATTCTGCGCCCTCATCTACTCGGTCGCGGGCACATGGTTCGCCCACTGGATCGGTAATCCGCTGGTGGGGTTGATGTTCAATCAACAGCGCCTAGAAGCGGATTTCCGCTTCAGTCTGGTGCGGTTGCGAGAGCATGCCGAAAGCGTGGCGTTCTACGGTGGTGAGGATCGCGAATATGGGGTTTTCGACCGGCGGTTCAGGCGGGTGGTGGGAAACTGGTGGGACCTCATCCGTCGGCGCAAGCGGTTGAACTGGTTCACCACCGGCTATGCTCAAGTGGCAATTATTTTTCCGTTCATGGTCGCGGCGCCCTCGTTCTTCGCCAAGCGAATCCAGCTTGGCGGGCTCATGCAGGTGACCTCAGCCTTCGGTCAGGTCCAAGAAGCGCTGTCCTTTATCGTCAGAAGTTACACGAACATTGCCGAATACCAGGCGGTGGTCGGACGCTTGGCTGGATTCCATGACCGGCTCATCGGGCTCGCCGCGATGCAACAGGCCGAGCAGCCAATCGCGATCGATCGTGCTGGCGCGGGAATCGAAGTCGGCTCGCTCGACCTCGATCTCCCGGGCGGCGCGCCCCTACAACGCGACATCACATTGCGCGGCGGCTCTGGCAAGCCGGTGCTGATCACGGGGCCAACCGGCTCTGGCAAGAGCACCTTATTGCGCGCGATCGCCGGGCTCTGGCCCTTTGGCCGCGGCCGCATCCGCCTCGCCGAGGGCTCAGTGCTATTCCTGCCGCAGCGGCCCTATCTGCCGCTCGGCACGCTGGCCGACGCGCTCGACTATCCCGGGACCGGGACGCGACCCAGCCGCGAGGAAATGGTGCAGGCGCTGCGCGCGGTCGGGTTGTCGCACCTTGTCGATCAACTAGATGTCGACGGCAATTGGGCGCAACGCCTGTCGGGCGGCGAGCAGCAGCGACTCGGTTTCGCGCGTGTGCTGCTCGAACGCCCCGACATAGTCTTTCTCGACGAGGCGACTTCGGCGCTCGACGAAGCGGCGGAATTGATGCTCTATCGCATGCTGCGCGACGCCGATTGGCATCCGACCATCGTCAGCGTCGGCCACCACCGCTCGTTGGAGCAATTCCACGAAGCGGTGGTCGATCTCACCCCAAAGGTGGCGGCAGCGGCAAAATAGGCGGCGGTTTGGCATGAACGACGAAGGCGACGATCCGCTGCGCAGCGTCCGCTTGGCAAAGCTCGACGCGCTACGCGAGCTCGGCGTCGAGCCCTACCCGGCTGCTTTTGACCGCAGCGACCAGGCGGCGGCGCTGGAAGCGCGCTATGCCCTGCTGCCGGCTGGCGGCGAGACCGGTGACGTCGTTCGGGTCGCGGGTCGCGTCCGCGCCGTCCGCAACAGCGGGATGTTCATCGACCTGCACGACGCCAGCGGCAAGATCCAGATATTCAGCCACAAGGACTATCTCGACGAGCCGGGGCTGGCGACGGTTAAGCTCCTCGACATCGGCGATCTGATCGGTGTGGCGGGCATGGTGCGGCGCACTCCGCGCGGCGAACTGACGGTCAACGCCACGACGGTTACCGTGCTCGCCAAGGCATTGCGGCCGCTGCCGGAGAAGTTTCACGGGCTGTCCGACATCGAGCTGCGCTACCGCCAGCGCTATGTCGACCTGATTATGAATCCGCAAAGCCGCGAGACGTTGCGGCGCCGCAGCCGGGTAGTCAGCGAGATGCGGGCCTATCTGCTCGATCAGGGCTATCTCGAGGTCGAGACGCCGATGCTGCACACGATCCAAGGGGGCGCTTCGGCCAAACCTTTCGTAACCCACCACAACGCGCTCGATATGGAGCTCTATCTGCGCATTGCGCCGGAGCTGCACCTGAAGCGGCTGCTTGTCGGGGGGCTCGCCGACGGCGTTTTCGAGATCAACCGCTGTTTCCGCAACGAGGGTCTGTCGCCGCGGCACAATCCGGAATTTACCACCCTTGAGATCTATGTCGCCTATGTCGACTACACAGCGATGATGAGCCTGACGGAAACATTGGTTAGCCGTGCCGCCGAGCGGGTCTGCGGTGGTACCAAGATTAGCTATGGCGGGACTGAGATCGACCTGTCACCACCCTGGCCGAGGCGGAGCATGGCAGAGCTGGTGCGCGAGGCGACTGGCATCGACTTTCTCGCGCTCGACGCTGACGCCGCGAAGGCGGCGGCCAACAAGCTCGCCGCCGACACGGCGGCCGAACTGGGCGACGAGGCCGGATGGGGCCACGCGCTGGAGCTCGCCTTCGCTCTCAAAGTCGAAGACACGCTGATCCAGCCGATTCATGTCACTGGATTCCCGCGAGATATTTCTCCCCTCGCCAAGGCCGACCGAAACGATCCGCGCCTCGTTGAGCGGTTCGAGACCTATATTTACGGGTGGGAGGTCGCCAACGCCTTCTCCGAGCTCAACGACCCGCTCGATCAGCGTCGACGCTTCGAAGCGCAGATGCGCGCCCGCGCCGCCGGCGACGAAGAGGCGCAGCCGCTCGACGAAGATTTTGTCACCGCGCTCGAGTATGGGCTGCCGCCGTGCGGGGGCCTCGGGGTTGGCATCGACCGGCTCGTCATGTTGCTCACAGACAGCCCATCGATTCGCGACGTCATCGCTTTTCCGACGATGCGCCCGCGATAGGCGCGCTCCGCAAGCCTAGATGCAGCGAACGACCCAAATGGTCGTAATGTTGGGATCGTCATAGATAGCTCGGTCTGGACCGCCCTTGTGGGCTTCCTGATTGAGCAGACGGTAACCGTTTGGGCAGAGCTGCTGCGCCAGGCGGCGGTTCGGAGCCGTTGATCCGCCAGGAACGTCTGGTCCCTCAATCTTAAAGGTGCGGGCATCGATCCGGGTCATCTGGGCCTCGTTGCCGGCGCAGGCGATCAAGGCAAGTGTGGCAAGGAGCAACAGATAACGCATCCACGATCTCGATCGAAGCGGCCGCTGCGGCCCAGTTTATAACAGCAGCTAAATTGGTTCAGAAATTTTCGAGGCTGAGCACCTCGTCGTCGTAGTCGTAAGCAAAGATCTCGGCGTGCCGGCCCCAATTGATCAGCGTGTCGAGCACGCGCTCGGCTTCCTCCTCGGAGAGATGATCCTCGAGCTCGCGCAAGAACCGGGCCGCCGGCGCCCGGTGCCCCGGCCGCTCGTCGAGCACCCGACGGATATGCGCGGCCAGCGGGATGTGCTTCAGCACCGCGTCGGCGAAGATCGTCTTGCGACTCAGCATGTCGGCGTCGGCGTAATGCCGGCCGGCGGCGGTTAGGTCAATGTCGCCGCCGCTGACATGCGCGAAGCCGAGAAGCTGCAGTGCTTCAAGGAGTGGAAACAGCTCGTCGTCGCTGAGCGTCAGCTCGTCCGCAAGGTGCGGGAGGTCGGCATGGCCATGGAACGGCGCTTCGGTTAGGGTGTCGACCAGGCCGCTGAGCTGTTGCACCGACGCATCGGGGAGACGATGGCCAAGCCCGATCGGCTCGGCTTTGGCGCCACGCCTCCCGCCGCCGGGCACCGTCGTCAGCAGTGTATACACCTGGTCGACAATCTGACGGAATTGCGCGCTCTCCCAAGCGCGTGGATGCGGCATCGACACCGGGATCTCGGCATTGATGCGTCCGGGATCGCTCCCAAAGATGAGGATGCGGTCGGCCATTTCGACGGCTTCCTCGATATTATGCGAGACCAGCAAGATGCCTTTGGTCGGTATCCGGCTCTCGTTCCACAGATCGAGGAGGTCGTTGCGCAGGGTCTCGGCGGTCAAGACGTCGAGAGCCGAAAATGGCTCGTCGAGCAGGAGAATATCGGGATTGACCACAAGGGCGCGGGCGAATCCGACGCGCTGTCGCATGCCGCCCGATAATTCCTTTGGGTAGGCGTTCTCAAAGCCGTCGAGTCCGATGACGTCGATAGCCTCGACCGCGCGCTTACGCCGCTCGGCGGCCCCTATGCCCTGCGCCTCTAGGCCCAGTTCGACATTGCCGAGAACGGTCAGCCAGGGGAATAGCGCAAAGCTTTGAAATACCATTGCGACGCCATGTGCAGGCCCAGTCACGGGCACGCCGCGATAGTCAACCGAGCCATCCGAGGCGGGGATCAGCCCCGCCAAAATACGTAGGAAGGTGGATTTGCCCGACCCCGATTTGCCGAGCACTGCGACGATCTCGCCTTCACGCAATATGAAGTCGACATGATCGAGCACCAGCCGGCCGATATGGTCGGGGGTTTGATAGGTCTTGCACACCGATGCGGCGCGCAACAACGGGGCGGCCTCGGCCATTATCGGCGCACCTTGCCGCAAGCCGGCGCCGACATCAATCCAACCTCAAGCGCTCGGCGGCGAGGTTGTATAGCCGCCGCCACAGAAGCCTGTTGAAAGCGAGCACATAGAGGCACAACACGCCGATTCCAAGGGTGATGTGCGCCGCATCGCCTTTGGCGGTCCAGTCGGCGATATAGGCGCCGAGGCCGGTGGCGGTCAGCTTTGTATCGCCCCATTGCACGACCTCGGAGACGATGCTGGCGTTCCACGAGCCACCAGCTGCCGTGACAGCACCGGTCACATAGGCGGGAAAGATCGCCGGCAATATCACCCGCCGCCACCACAGCCAGCGCCGCACGCCGAGGTTGCCCGCAGCCAGCCGAAGCTCCGCGGGCAGTGATACAGCTCCCCCGATCACATTGAAGAGAATGTACCACTGCGTGCCTAGGATCATCAGGGGGCTGAGCCAGATTTGGGGGTTGAGGTGAAACGTCAGGATCAGCACCACCGCGGCCGGAAAGAACAGGTTGGCTGGGAATGCGGCTAGGAATTGGACAATCGGCTGAACCCGGTCGGCGATCCGAGGCCGCAGCCCGATCCACACCCCGATCGGGACCCAGATCAGTGATGCTGCCGCGATCAATACCAGGACGCGGATCGCGGTAATTGCCCCCAACACAAAGGTCCAGCCGATTTCGCCGAGGGGCACCGTCTCATGAATGAAATGCGCCATCCAAGCGAGGGCGGCGAGCGTGGCCATAAGCAATCCAGCGTCGAATATGTGCTCGAACCGCGAGACGGCCGGCATAGCTTCGCGCTTTCGAGGATTACGGCCAGACCACTGGCTGGCAAGGAATGACAGCGCAAGGTCTATGGATCGGTTGAGCGCCAATCCCGCCGACTTCACGAGATCGAAGAACTGAGCGCGCTGCATCACGATCAGAAACCATGGCCGGACGTTGTCTTCATCGCCGGTAGGATCGCCTTTGAATTTTTGCGACCAGGCGAGCAGCGGCCGGAACAGAAGCTGATCGTAGAGAATAATGACGACCAACATGACCAGCACCGCATAGCCGATTGCCCCAAGGTTGCGCTCAGCGATCGCTGTCGCGATGTAGGAACCGATGCCAGGTAGCAGGATCGACTGGCCCGAGACGGTGATCGCTTCCGAGGCGACAACGAAGAACCAGCCACCCGAAACTGACATCATCATGTTCCAGACGAGGGCCGGAATGCCGTGGGGTACCTCGAGCCGCCAGAAGCGTTGCCAGGACGAAAGGTGATACATCCGCGCCGCCTCGGTCAATTCGCCCGGCACGGTTCGCAGCGACTGATACAGGCTGAACGTCATGTTCCACGCTTGCGAGGTGAAGATCGCGAAAATCGCGGCGCATTCGACGCCGAGGAGGCGCCCAGGAAACAGCGCGATGAACCCGGTGACGGTAATCGAGAGGAAGCCGAGGATTGGGACCGACTGCAGGATGTCAAGCACCGGAATGAGGATTTTTTCCGCGGTGCGGCTCTTTGCCGCCAACGCGGCGTAAGCGAGGCTGAACACCAGCGAAGCGATCAGCGCTGCACCCATGCGCAATACAGTGCGCAGCGCATATTCGGGCAGCCGCCAGGGGTCGAGGCTGATGGGCAGGGTTTCGCCGATTTGATAATGGGCGCCCATCGCCATGCCGCCCCAGGCGATCAGCGCAAGCAGTCCTAACACCAGCGGCAGCGCCACCAAGTCCCAAAAATTCGGGCGCAGCCGCGATGGCCAGGCGACGAGGGGCAGGCCCCAGCGCTGTTCCATGTCCTCTCATCGATGCGGTTGCGGTGGCGGCGCTACCTCTAGCCCAGAGCAGCAGCGGCGGCGAGCGGCGATTTGCCCATGGTGTCGCTGCCGCGCGACGGGATTGCGTCGGAGCGCAAAAACCCGATGATAGTTACCCATGACGTTTCTCGATCTTGCGCGGCTCCGGGAGTGTCCCCTCCAGTGCGAACCGTTTGAGTTTGTCGTTGTTGAGAAGTTCTTGCGTGACGATGCGCTGCCGGCTCTCGTCGAGGCGTTTCCGCAGGTCGCCGGGCATGGCAGCTACCCGCTGACGACCGTGCCATCCAACCCGCTGTTCGAACGCTTAGTGGCTGAACTCGAGGGTGAGGCGATGCGCAAAGCTGTAGAGGAGAAGTTCGCCGTCAACCTCGATGGGCGGCCCACGATGATCACTCTACGTGGCTATAGCGACGGCAAGGATGGCGCCATTCACACGGACTCGGCGACGAAGATTATCACCGTACTCATCTATATGAACACGGAATGGGACAATGCCGCCGGGCGGTTGCGGCTGCTACGGGGACCGAACGATCTTGCCGATTATGTCGCCGAAGTTCCGCCCCTTGCCGGCACCATGGTGGTGTTTCGCCGCAATGCGCGGTCCTTTCACGGGCACCAAGCCCACGTAGGCCGGCGCCGCTCGATCCAGCTCAATTGGGTGACGGATTCCCGCGTTGTGCGCCGTGAGATCAATCGCCATCGCTGGTCTGCGAGGTTCAAGGCGTTGAATCCGTTGCGCCGTTCCTCATAGCGGTTGGCAAAGGCCGTGGCGATCTATAACTTCAAGAGCAACTTGGCGCGGCGATAAGAACGGCATGAGCGAGCGAAATCCACGGCTGAGGCGAGGGAGTGCATTTGTCGCTGTCGCGTTGGCAGCGGCGTTGTTGTGCCTGGTCTCCGGTCGCGGATTGGCACAATCGGGGCCGGCTTTTGGTTTCGCCCCGCTGCCGCGGACCGCCGCGCCCGGGCAGATTTTCGATGAGTTCAAGATCGGCGCCCTCGGTCACGATGTCGGCTTTCTCGGTGATAACATCGAGCACGGCCCGGACGTTAACGTCGAGCTACTGTTTACCTCGCCCGACTTACTGGCGATCATTGGTTCACCGCGCCCGCATCTTGGCGCCGACATCAATACGTCGGGCGAGACAAGTGACGGCTATGGCGGACTGACTTGGGGGATCTCGGTCATCCAAAACCTGTTCCGGCCGGGCGACTACGTTTTCGCGCAGGGCAGCCTCGGTCTCGCCTATCAGGACGGCTATATCGATAACGCGCCGACAGGACGCAAAATGCTGGGCTCGCCGATCCTTTTTCGCGAAAGCGCGGAGATTGGCTATCAGGTGACGCCGATGATTAGTGTTTCGGCGATCCTCGATCATATCTCGAACGCCAATCTCGGCCGTCACAATGCCGGCATTACCAGTGCTGGCGGGCGGGTTGGCTTCAAGTTTTGAGCGGTTTCGCGTAACGCGATAGGCTGTCTTGGCACCGCCCGGGCTGGCCCGGTCCGCTAGTTCGGGCTGATTTCTCACCGATAATACAAGCTATTCCAGCCGGTTAAGCCGGATTGTTGCAGCAAAGCCACGCTGCGGTGAAAACGCCACTTTTCGCGCAGACCGCGCTTAAATCTGCTGGTACGCAACATCATTGCACAATATCATAGCGCAAGAGGGATCGGTGCCCTCGCTGTGGTACGCGGCAACTTGAGATTGGGGGAGCAATGAGCATCAAGCGGAAAATCGGCACCATCGCGGCGCTGGGGACGAGCACGGCTGCGTTGGCGATGTTGACCGGATTGGCTGGCGCCCGCGCCGACGAACTGTCGGACCTGCGGCTCAACCAGCAGCTCCTCTCTCAGCGGATCGACCAGCTCGCCGCGGTCGGGTTGCAACCTGGCGCGGGCGCGGTGTTCTCGGTCGACACCAACCCGGCGGCGAGCGCCCCGGCGACGGCGGGCAGCTTCCCGCGCTCGATCCTGATCCCCGGCACCGACACATCGATCAAGATCTACGGGCAGATCACCGAAATTCTCGATTACTGGATGTCGGGCGGCAATCCGAACGCTAGCCCGCAGAACACCACGGTCGGCGATAACGGCCAGGTGCAGTCGGCGCCGCTCAATAGTGCTGGCCCGGCCAAGGCGCGCAGCAACGGCATCTTTCTGCAGAGCCCGCGTGAATCGAAGATTGGCTTCGAGACCCGCACCCCGACCCCGCTGGGCGAGGTGCGCACGGTGTTCGAATTCGACTGGGCCGGGTCTGGTTCGTTCGCTCCGGGCGGCGCCAACCCGACCTCGGTCAGCGACAATTTGGTGCCGCGCTTGCGCTATGCCTACGGCACGTTGGGCGGGCTGCTCGCCGGTCAGGCGACCTCCAACTTCTCCGACCCGGACGCCAACTCCGAGACGCTCGATTTCGGCGGTAATGTCGGCGAGCCGGGCCATGTCCGCGTTCCGCAGGTCCGCTACACCATCCCACTGACGATCGGCTCGTTCTCGGTGTCGGCGGAAACCCCGGCGACCGATATCGGCACGCCCGCGGGGATCGAGGCGTCGGATGCCGGCGTCATCCCGACCATAACCACGGCGGCGCCGACCTGCACCGCCGCCGGGGCGACGATTACGTGTACGGCCCCGGCCTCGACGCTGCTGGGCAGCGGCCCGCTGCCGCTTAATATCGCCAAGGCGACTGCGCCCGACTTCACCGCGGCGTGGTACATCCCGCAGCCTTGGGGCCATCTCGACATCTCGGCGGTGATCCGGCCCGGCCTCGACGTCACCGACGGCAAGTTCTTCGCCCGCGACTTTATCGGTTATGGCGGCCATTTCGGCATGAGCTTCCAGCCGGGCTGGTTCGGCTGGGCCAAGGACAGCTTCACCGCGCACTTCACCCTCGGCGAGGCATTGGGCAGCTTCCTGAACAGCAGCGGCAACTTCGCCCTGGCAACGAACTACGGCACGCCCGGCAAGTATGGCGCGTTTGGCGGCCCGACGACGGCGGTGGCGGCGGGGAGCGTCCTCGTCAGCCCGACCTTCGAATGGGGCTCCGAACTAGGCTATCAGCATTGGTGGGCGCCGAACCTGCGCAGCAACATCAGCGCCGGCTTCAACTCCCACACGATCCCGGCGGCGCTTGTCGGCGCGGCTCAGGCTGGGGCGTTGAACAAGACCCTGAAGACCTTCCATGCCAATTTGATCTGGAACCCGGTGTCGATGGTCGATGTCGGCATCGAGTACATGTTTGGCGAGCGCACCACGGTCAACAACGGCCACGGCACGGAGAACGTGCTGATCAGCAAGTTCGCCTTTCGCTTCTAGTCGGCGACCCTTCGGTTCCGACCGCGAGAACCCGCCGGCATATGCCGGCGGGTTTTTGCGTGCCCGACAGGCCTCCCGCCGCGCGTTTGCTGCCAAGCGATTCACAATGGAGTAAGGTGAAACAGGACGGAGCGTGTCTCCGACTGCGATGTTCATTTTATAGCAATACATTACGGGGTCGGCGCGGACTCGGCGGTGCGGTCGGCGGTAAAGTAGGTTCTAGAGCCTCATTCCTGCCGCCTTCCAAACGGATTCCTGTTCAATGATGGATTTGCCACTCGATACTGCACCGCCGAAGCCGACGCTGCTTTCGGAATACCGGCCGCCCGACTTTGTGATCGATCAGGTCGAGCTCAGCTTTGTTCTCGACGAGGACAAAACGATCGTGCGCTCGCATCTTGCGGTGCGGCGTAACCCCGCCGTCGGCGGGTCAAAGACGCCGCTGCGCCTCGACGGCGAAGAGTTGGAGCTGCTTGCAATCACGCTCGATGAAACTGTGCTTGGAACTGACCGATACCGCATCGAGCCGGATGGCGCGCTGATCGTCCCCGAGCCACCCGACGCCTTCCGCCTCGAAATCACGGTGCGGATCAAGCCGCAACTCAACACGGCGCTGTCCGGCCTTTACACCTCGGGCGGTAATTTCTGCACGCAATGCGAGGCCGAGGGGTTTCGCCGCATCACCTGGTTTCTCGACCGACCGGACGTGTCGGCGCGCTATCGCGTCGTCATCGAGGCGGACAAATCGCGCTACCCGGTCCTGTTGTCGAACGGCAACCCGGGCAAGCACGGCGATCTGCCCGACGGCAAGCATTTCGCCACCTGGGACGACCCGCATCCGAAGCCCTCGTATCTGTTCGCGCTCGTGGCGGGCGATCTCGTCGCCCATCGCGACACGTTCACCACCCGCTGGGGCAAGAAAGTGCCGCTGGCGATCTGGGTGCGGCGCGGCGACGAGGATAAGTGCGCCCATGCGATGGCCTCGCTGAAGGCCGCGATGAAATGGGACGAGGACACCTACGGGCTCGAATACGATCTCGACGTCTTCAACATCGTCGCGGTCAGCGACTTCAATATGGGAGCGATGGAGAACAAGGGGCTCAACATCTTCAACACGCGCTATGTGCTGGCCAAGCCCGACACCGCGACTGACAGTGAGTACGAGGGGATCGAAAGTGTCATCGCGCACGAATACTTCCACAATTGGACCGGCGACCGCGTCACCTGCCGCGACTGGTTCCAGCTGTCGTTGAAGGAAGGTCTGACGGTTTTCCGCGACCAGCAATTTTCCGCCGATATGGGGAGCGAGGCGGTGTCTCGGATCAGCGACATCCGGGCGCTGCGCGCCGCGCAATTCCCCGAGGACGCCGGCCCTCTTGCGCATCCGGTGCAGCCGCAGAGCTATCTGCGGATCGACAATTTCTACACCGCCACGGTCTACAACAAGGGCGCCGAACTGATCCGCATGATGCACACGCTGCTTGGACACGAGGCGTTTCGGCGCGGCATGGACCTCTACATCGAGCGTCACGATAACTCGGCCGCCACGATCCCCGATTTCGTCAGCGCGATGCAGGATGCGAGCGGCATCGACCTGACCGAGTTCGCCCGCTGGTACCGCCAGGCCGGCACGCCCGAGATTATGATCGAGGATTGCTACGATCCCGCCGCGAAGAGCTATGAGCTAACCGTCTCGCAACGCACTCCGCCGACCCCTGGCCAGCCGGAAAAACAACCGCTGCCGATCCCGGTCGCGATGGGGCTCATCGGCCCCAACGGCGACGAACTGCCGACCCGGCTCGAAGGAGAGGCGTCAGCGCACGAGGGCACCCGGCTCCTCGTCTGTAGCAAGGCGCGCCAGACCTTCAGGTTTGTCGATATTCCAGCACCGCCTATTCCCTCGCTACTGCGCGGCTTTTCGGCGCCGGTGAAGCTTCAAGGAGTCCCGCTCGAGCGGCATAAGTTTCTCGCGATCCACGACACCGATCCCGTCGCGCGCTGGGATGCCGGGCAGCGCGCCGCCACCGCCGTGCTGTTGGAGCGCGTCGCACTGTGGCGCGAGGGCAAGCGGTTGTCGCCGCTCGACCCGGACCTCGTCGAGGCGGCGCGCCACAATCTCACAAATTCCGTCGGCGATCGCGCGTTTGCCGCCGAGGCGCTGCTGCTGCCGAGCGAACTAACCCTCGCCGACGAGATGACAGTAGTCGATGTCGAAGCGATCCACGCGGTGCGCGAAGAGGCACGCGCGGGCATCGCTGCCGCGCTCGCCAACGAATTCGCCGCCGTCTATCGTGAACTCGCCGACCCCGGCCCGTACACAACCGACGGCGCCGCGATCGGCCGCCGTGCCTTGCGCAATGTCTGCCTCGGATATCTCGCAGCCGGCAATTCGCGCGACGGCGCACGGTTAGCGAAGGCGCAATTCGATGCGCAGCACAACATGACCGACGTGCTGGCGGCGCTATCGGTGTTGAACGACACCGATGGCCCCGAACGGGCCGCGGCGGTCGACGCCTTCTATCGGCGATGGCAGGACGAGCCGCTGGTCATCGACAACTGGTTCTCGATCCAGGCGCGCTCGACCTTGCCCGGCGCCATCGCGGCGGTCAAGGAGCTCACCCGTCATCCCGCTTTCAACCGCGCCAACCCGAACCGCTGGCGGGCGCTGATCAGCGCCTTCGCAAACGGTAACCGGCTGCATTTCCACGCAGCGAGCGGCGAAGGTTATGTTTTTTTGGCCGATGAGGTGCTGGCGATCGATCCGAGCAATCCGCAACTCGCCGCACGGGCGGTGCAGCCGCTCGGCCAATGGCGGCGCTTCGACCCGGCTCGCCAGGCGCTGATGAAGGCCCAGCTGCAGCGCATCCATGACGCCGCGGGGCTCAGCACCAACACCTTCGAGATGGTCTCGAAGAGCCTGGCGGAGGGCGCATAGGAAAAGAGCGGCCCGGAGGCCGCTCTTTCATCGACCCACCAGACCCTATGGCGTCACGATCTCCACCCGGCGGTTCTGCGGCTCGCGCACGCCATCTGCCGTCGGCACGCGATTGTCGTTCTCACCGCGGCCCGAGACGGACATTTGGTTCTGCGGCACGCCGAGGCGAGCGAGCGCCTTGGCGACATTGTTGGCGCGGCGCTCGGAAAGGCGCTGGTTGTAGCTGGGCGCACCCGACCGGTCGGTGTAGCCTGTGACCTGGATCTGTACCGGCGCCCCCGATTTATAGGCGTCGGCCGCCTGCTGAACGACCTGCATGCCTTCACGCGTGATCGTGTCCTTGTCCCAATCGAAAAACACGATGAACACCTTCGGAGCGGTGGGCGGAGGCGCTGGTGTCGCCGCGGGCATCGGCGGAGGGGGTGGAGGCGGGGCGCCGAAGCGATAGTTGATCTTCAGAAGCGCCACATTGTCGTGCACCCCGACGCGGCCGCTCAGCGGCGCGCTCACCCCTGGCGCGACCATTGTCGAGCCAAGGTTGACGTTTTGGCGACCGTAATCCGTATAGCGGTATTCAGCAGCGAGCGAGATGTTGTTGTTCAGCGCGTATTCGAGACCGCCGCCGATCGTCGGGCCGAATACGACCGCCGAATCGGACCTGATGCTGCCAGGACTAAAACCTGTCGGCGCTAGCGTCGCCTTCACGTTCGCATCGGCGACCGCGATGCCGCCGGTGACGTAGAGCAGAAACGGATCGATCGCATAGCCGAGGCGGCCGCGCACCGAGCCGTTGACCGAGGAGGAGGCGGTAAAGCTGCTGCCCGGCCCGACCCCGGGAACCCCCGGCGCCCCGATGGAGGTGGTGTTCGACGGGCCGCCGCCCCTGATGTCGCCTTCGACGCCAAACACGAAGTTGTTGAACTGATAATTATAGCCGATCTGCCCGCCGCCGGTGACCGTCGTGTCGCTGTGATGCGTCAGTCCGAACGTGCTGCCGGGCGTCGCCGGGTTGGGTGCGACGCTGATCGACCCCGGCGTGGTGGCCCAATCGGCGCCAAGGTTGAGGCCGCCATACGGCCCGCTCCACACCACCGTCTGCGCGCTTGCCGGGACGATTGATGCGAACAGCGCCGCCGCTGCCGCCGCGTTGATCGAGTAGTGCATTAAATTTTTCACGTTGCTGACCCCAAATTGCGGGAAACCGCGCCGTCGACCACGTTGGTCAACTTAAGGCGCAATTTCCTTGGCTCGCCGGGATCAACAGGGCGAGAACGGGACAGTTCCTGACGACAGTAGAAGATTGACCTTAGGTGTAACCGAATTGCCACATGGCGAAGCAGTAGAGCCGTTCCAGTTGAACTCTACTTTTGAAATCAGTAGCTGAATTTTTCAAGTATCAGGATTTACTATAAGTCGAGCTCCAGCACCTCGCTTTTGGCGCGCGTACAGCACGTCAATACGAACTTTTGGCGGTCGGCTGGGTTGAGGATCTGGTCGCGGAAATCGGGCTCGCCTGCGATATAACGCGTCAGGCAGGTGCCGCAATAGCCCAGCTCGCAGGAGGTATCGACCTGGACCCCTTGCCGGCGCAGCGCCGTGGCGATCAACTCGTTGGCGCGGACTTCGTAGTCACCGCCGCGCTTGGCGAGCCGCACCCGAAACGGCAGGTCCTCGCCCACCATCTCGGGGATCGCCGCCGCCGGCCCCTTGAAGTATTCGGAATGCACGGTTCGCGGCGGCCAGTGAATCGTCGCCCGCGCCACCGCGTCCATCAGCCCGGCTGGCCCGCAATAATAGAGATGCGTGCCCGGCGGCGGCTCCTTGAGCAGCGACACGACGTCCAGCCCTTTGGCCGGGTCGCCACCATCGTAATGGAATGTCGCCTTCCCCATCGCCGCGAGCAGCGACAGATCTTCGCGGAACGCGGTGCGTTCTGGCGCGCGGCTGCAGTAATACAGGTGGAAATCGGCCCGCCGCCGCTTCAGTTCGGCAATCATCGCGATGATCGGGGTGATACCGATGCCGCCGGCGATCAGCCAGTGCCGCTCAGCCTCCTCGACCAGCGGGAAGAAATTGCGCGGCCACGAGACTTCGAGCAGATCGCCGGCCCGCGCCTGCTCATGCAGCCGGTTCGAACCGTGGCCGTCCTTGTCCTTGAGGACCGCGATGCAATAGCGCCGCCGCTCGGCCGGGTCGTTCCACAGCGAGTAGTCGCGCAGCAGCCCGGGCGCGACCCGAACTGCGACGTGGGCGCCGGCGGTAAAGGGCGGAAGGTCGCGCTCGTTTGGGTCAACCAGCTCAAAGCCGAGCACATCCTCGGCGAGATAGGTGATCGAGCGGATGCGCAGATGCATGCGGCTTTATCGCGCAGTAGCGCGAGCCTGTCACCCACGCAGCGTACCGCCCGTCGCCTTTTCCACCGCCGCGACCAGGCGCGATGAGAACGCCTCGATCTCGGCATCGGTCAAGGTCGCCTCTTGCGGCTGCAGGGTGACGGCGATGGCGAGCGACTTCTTGCCCTCGGGCAGGCCCGTGCCCTCATAGACGTCGAACAGGCGGATGTCGGACACAAGCTTGCGATCGACGCCGCGCGCCGCGCGCAACAAGGTCTCGACCGGCACGTCGCGATCGACGATGAAGGCGAAGTCGCGCTCGACCGGCTGGAACACCGAGAGCCGCAGCGGCGCCCGCCGGCCGCCGCGCGGCAGTGGCACCGCCTCGATGAACGCCTCGAATGCGGCGACCGGGCCCTTTACGTCGAACGCGGCGAGGATTTCGGGATGCAGTTCGCCAAAATGGCCGAGCACAGTTGGCCCCAGCCGCAGCGCGCCGCTGCGGCCCGGATGGAACCACGCCGGCGGCTCGCCCGACACCTGGAGGTTGTCGGCCGGCGCCCCGGCGGCGGCGAGCGCGGCGAGCGCATCCGCCTTCGCGGCGAAAAGATCGGCGTCGCCCGGCTTGTCATGCCAATCGCGCGGTCCCAAGCGCCCGGCGCGCAATCCCGCTGCGACCGTGATTTGCCCGTCCGGCGTGTCGTCGCGATAGAGCGGGCCAACCTCATAGAGCGCGATGTCGGGAATGCCACGGTCGGCGTTGCGCCGCGCGGCCTCGACTAGGCCGGGCAGCACCGAGGGACGCATTACATCGAGATCGGCGCTGATCGGGTTGACCAGGCGCAGCGCCGCCTGGCCACCACCGAAGCGCTCGGCCGCCGGGGCCGAGATGAACGAGAAGCTCACCGTCTCAACGAGACCGCGTGACGCCAGCGTGCGCCGCACCAGCTCGGTACGGCGGCGTCGCGCATCGATCGCCGGACGGGCGATAACCGTGTCGCGCGCCAGCGGCACCGGCGCAATCTCGTCATACCCCTTGACCCGCAGCACCTCCTCGACGAGATCGGCCTCGCCGACAATGTCGCCACGCCACGGCGGCGGCGCCACACGCAGCGTGTCGCGCTCGTTTCCGACGCCAAAACCCAATGCTTCGAGTATTTTCGTTGAGTCGGCTGGCGGCACCGCCAGACCGCCCAATTCCGCGACGCGGTTCTCGCGCAGGACGTACTCGCGCCGCCATTCCGGCACCGCGCCGGCGACCACGATCTCCGACGCCTCCCCGCCACACAGCTCCAGCACCAGCCGCGTCGCGATTTCCAACCCCGGCCCGACGAATTCAGGGTCGATGCCCCGCTCGAAGCGATAGCGCGCATCGCTGATGATTTCCAGCCGCCGCCCGGTCGCTGCGGTGCGCACCGGGTCAAACAGCGCCGCCTCGATAAACACCTCCGTCGTCGCGTCGGTGCAGCTGGTCGGCTCGCCGCCGATGACGCCGCCGAGGCTCTGCACCCCATTGTCGTCGGCAATCGCGGTTACCTCGGGGTCGAGCGTGTATTCGCGGCCGTTGAGCGCCAGCAACTTCTCGCCTGGCTTGGCCAGGCGCACGACGAGATTGCCCTTCACCTTGCCGGCGTCGAACACGTGGAGCGGCCGGTTGAGGTCGAAGGTGAGGAAATTGGTGATGTCGACAAGCGCCGAGATCGGCCGTAGCCCGATCGACTCCAGCCGGCGCTTGAGCCAATCCGGGCTCGTCCCGTTTTTGACCCCGCGAATGTGCCGCCCGAGGAAGAGCGGGCAAGCCTTGTCGTCGGTCAGCTCGATGCCGATCGGCGACTTGAACCTGCCCGGCACTGGGCTCTCGTCGAGCGGCTTCAGGGCACCGACCCCGGCCGCGGCGAGGTCGCGGGCTATGCCGCGCACGCCGAGGCAATCGGCGCGGTTCGGCGTCACCTTGATGTCGATGATCGGATCGTCGAGCCCGGCATATTCGACATAGCCCATGCCGACCGGCGCGTCGTCGGGCAGCTCGACGATACCCTCGTGGTCGTCCGACAGCGCCAGCTCGTAGGCCGACATCAGCATGCCGCTCGAGGCGACGCCGCGGATCGTGCTTTCCTCGAGCGTCTTGGCCGTGCGCGGCACGACGATCCCGGCCGGGCCGAACACGCCCTTCATGCCGGTTCGAGCGTTGGGCGCGCCGCAGACTACCTGAACCTCGCCGGCTCCGGCATCGACGACGCAGACCTTGAGCCGGTCGGCATTGGGGTGCCTCTCGGCCGAGACCACGCGCGCCACCTTGAACCCGGCCAGCGCCGCGGCCGGATCGTCGACGCCATCGACATCGTGGCCGAGCATGATGAGCTGCTCGACGATCTCGCCGACCCCAGCTTCGGTGTCGAGATGCGTCTTGAGCCAGGATAGCGTCGTCTTCATACCAGCGGTCCCCGCACCGGCGACGGTATATCGAGCGGCAGAAACCCGTAATGCCGCAGCCAGCGCAAATCGCTGTCGTACATGGTGCGCAGATCGGGGATGCCGTATTTGAGCATCGCCACCCGCTCGATCCCCATGCCGAAGGCGAAGCCCTGGTACTCGTCCGGGTCGATGCCGCAATTACGCAGCACCTGCGGGTGGACCATGCCGCTGCCGAGGATTTCGAGCCAGTCGCCGCCCGCGCCGATCTTCAACTCGCCGCCCGCCCGCGAGCAGCCGATATCGACCTCGGCCGACGGCTCGGTGAACGGGAAATAGCTCGGGCGGAACCGAACCGGCAGATCGTCGACGTCGAAGAACGCGCGGCAGAACTCGATGAGGCAGCCCTTCAGATGGCCCATATGGGTCGTGCGATCGATCACCAGCCCCTCGACCTGGTGGAACATCGGCGAGTGGGTCGCGTCATGGTCGCAGCGAAAGGTGCGGCCCGGCACGATGATCCGCAGCGGCGGCTTCTGCTTCTGCATCGTGCGGATTTGCACCGGCGAGGTATGGGTGCGCAGCACCAGCCGCGACCCGTCGGGGCGCTCGGGCAGGTAGAACGTGTCGTGCTCCTGCCGCGCCGGGTGCTCGGGCGGAATGTTGAGCGCGGTGAAATTGTAGAAATCGTCCTCGATATGCGGCCCTTCGGCGACGGCGAACCCCATCTCGCCGAAAATCGCAACGATCTCGTCGATGGTCTGGCTGATCGGGTGAATGCGGCCTTGTGCGCCAGGCGACACCGGCAGAGTCGCGTCGGCGCGCTCGGCAGCGAGACGGCCCGACAGAGCAGCGCTGCCAAGTTCTGCGCCCTTCGCCTCGATAGCTGCGCCGATCGCGTCCTTCAGGGCGTTGAGCCTGGCACCCGCGTCGCGGCGCTGGTCACCGGGCAGCGCGCCGAGGCCCCGCATCAAGCCCGTCACCACTCCCTGCCGCCCGAGATACTTGATGCGCACTGCCTCGAGCGCCTCGGGCGAGGACGCCGCGGCGATCTCGGCGAGCCCGGCGTTCGCTACCTGTTGCGGGTCATCCATGACCGATCCTTGAACCGTCACGCAGAAATAGAAAAGGGGCCGATTGCGGCCCCTTGATGATGCAGACGCAAGACGGCGGGGCCTAGCGAGGACACCCGCCGCTAAATCGGCCCGCTAGACGGCGCATCATTCCGCCGCTTGGGGCGCGGCCAGCGCCGATTTGGCGTTCTCGACGATGGCCGAAAACGCTTCCGGCTCGCGGATCGCGAGGTCGGAGAGCACCTTGCGGTCGAGTTCGATCCCGGCGAGCTTCAGCCCGTGGACAAACTGCGAATAGGTCATGCCGTGCTCGCGCACGCCGGCATTGATCCGCTGGATCCACAAACCGCGGAAATCGCGCTTCTTGTTGCGCCGGTCGCGATAGGCGTAGCGCAGCGCCTTCTCGACCTTTTCGAGCGCGATACGGTAGGCCTTGCTGCTGCGGCCGCGATAGCCCTTGGCGAGGTCGAGGACCTTCTTGTGACGGGCGTGCGTCGTCGTTCCGCGTTTGACCCGGGCCATGGCTCAGCCTCGCAGATACGGCATATAGGTGAGCACGAGATTGGCGTCGCCTGGCTGCAAGGTCACCTTGCCGCGCGCCTTGCGCTTCATCTGTTTCGGTTTCGAGATCAGGCGATGCCGCTTGTGCGCGACATTCATCGTGATCTTGCCGGACGCGGTGCGCCCGAAGCGCTTCTTCGCGCCGCTCTTGGTCTTCAGCTTGGGCATTTCGGGTTCCTGTGCGCTGTGGACGGCAAGGCATGCCCTATGTGGCGCTTTCGCGCGGGCCCGCCGCCCGATTGAGCCGCGGGTTATACCGGCGCGTCCCTGCGAAGGCAAGACGCGCGGAGCCTGCGCTTCAATGCTCCCGTTGGATGCCGGCCCGCCGAAAGCGGCGCGCGAGCTGGTGCCGCATCCTGGGTGGATGGGAAACATGGAGCATGATATCAGGGATGCCTATCATATGCGGGTAAACGCTATCCAAATCACGCTTCTTTTTGCACCGAGGGAACTATGGCCGACGAACCAGAAGCAACCCAAGAAGGTAAGCGCTTAAAAATCCGGACCGTCCTTGATACCGACGCTGGTGAAAGGAAGCTAAACGGTGACCCGCTGCTGATGGTCGGCCTCAGTGGCGTCGAGGGCTTCTCCATCCCCTATTCTTATACCGTGACGCTTTGGCGAGGTCGAGATAAACCTTATATAGACCCCCGAGACCTGATCAATACCCCAGCGACGATACTCATAAAAACAGATAGAATAGTTGAAACAGAAGTCTTTAACCCGAGCGATCATTCAACCATTTTCCATGCGGATCCCGACGATGTTGCATACGTCCGCCGATGTGGCGTTATAGAGACTTTTCAATACGATGGCTTTGCTAAATTGGAGGATCAATCGACTAAAATATCTCTTGTTGATGTACTTTTTGATCAATACACCGCCACAATTGTTCCAGCGTTTAAGATGCTGGACCACGAAACCGCTTATCGTGTTTTTGAAAATAAGGACGTAAAAGAGATAATAGAACAGGTAGTAAATTCTTTTCCAAATCTGGCAGTTAATTATGACCGTCTGAATTCACCCGGATTTCCGTTTCCGAAAATGGAATATTGCGTCCAGTTTGCTGAGACAAGCTTCAATTTCCTGTCGCGGCTAATGGCCGAATTCGGCATCTGGTATTTTTTCGAGCATGACAAAAATATCGGAGTTGCCACGATGGCACTTGGCAAGGGCCATCCTAAATTCGATCCGATCCACCTTACCGATGGGAAAATTTTTCCTGTCGACAAGATGACTATTACTTTGCGAGCAGAAAGCGCGACGACAATCGGCGATTGGAAGCAGACGTACAGCCCAGTTTCTCGGTGGGCACGTCGTGGGAATTTCAATCCACTAGTTCCAACGTCGCCATTTACCGGTGCATTTCCGGTCCTTGAGCGAAACGACATGATTGAGCCAACACCGCATCGTGGAGGGCCGAAAGGCCCGAGAACCCCGCCGGACGACACCGATCGGTTTCGAAATGAGGGTTTTGGCGCGTATCATTTTGATACCAACGATGACGCGCGGTTAACGGCTGAGCGATTTATGCAGGGTAAGGAACCGCTTGTGGAAATGGCGCACGGGCAAACAAGAAATTCTGCTTTTATCCCTGGTTATCAATTTGACATAGTTGAAACACCACTTTCGGAAGACACTAGACAACAGCAGCTGCTGGATAAGGAAGCTCAAATGACGGCGGGCTCTCCTGACGTCCTTGTATTTCGGAATCGCACCCCCACTCCGGCGGGAAAGGTGCTCGAGTCGTATATAATAACACGCACGGAACTGAAAGCGTTCGAAACTGCATATCATCACGCGGAGAAGGATTTTTTTAAAATATTTTTAGACTTGCTGTGGCCAGATGGCACGACGACGTTCGATGTCGCAGCGACCTTTACGAACCAAGGATTGAATAACTACCTGCAGAATGGGCTTCCTTTAGAGATTGGAAAAACTCTTGGCACGCCTGGGGGCGGGGGCCCACCCTGGTTTGCCCCCTTTTTTCTTGGCGGCGGAGCTGCCGCACTCACTTCTCTTGTTCCCATACTGGTTAAGGCGGCGGTTACTCGCCTTCAGGACGACGAGCCCGTCAATACATTCAGTTGCGCGTTCGTGGCGAGTCCGGTTGGCGGCAACCCGATCTTTCTGCGCTCCATGCCGCTGCCCACTGGTTGGACGGAGCCTCGCACCTCCGGGCCACACCTGGCCGTGGTAATTGGTCGGCACGGAACTGACACGAGTGGCGGAGATGTTTTGGCCGATGCGCTCGGTCGGGTACGGGTCCGTTTTCCCTGGGATAGAGGCCCGGAAAGGAAGCGCGGAGAGCCCGATATTTCTCCCTTTTTGCGGGGGGACAATACGTGTTGGGTTCGAGTATCGGAAGGCTGGGCGGGCCGCCATTACGGTCACCAGTTCCTCCCGCGAATTGGCCAGGAGGTCATCGTCGACTTTCTTGCGGGCGATCCGGACAGACCGATAATAACCGGTCGTGTTTATAACGCAGATTACGATACTCATAGTAACAGACCGTTCGTTGATGACGATTTGGCAAATGAAAATTTGAAAACAATTCAAGATTTACGTAAAAAAGAAAGCACAAAGTGGTTTTTTAGCGGTATCAAGACGCGCAGTATCCCTCTAAAGGATACTGACAAACCCCGATTTCATCTGCTGCGTTTTAACGATAACACAGACAAGGAGCAGTACCTGATCCGCTCGCAGCGACGTCTCGACATTACCGCCTTCGAGAAGCGCTACGAGAGCATTGGTTCCGACCGCCACCTCACCGTCGGGAAGGTCGGCGGCACACAGTCAAGTTCTTCCGGCGGCGGCGACGGAGGCAGCTATTTAGCCAAGGTCGTGGATGACTATCATCTAAGCGTCGGTAAAGCCCGTAATACCCTCGTCAAGAAGGATGACAGTCTGCAGGTCAACGGGAGCTCGAGCGAGCTGGTGGGCGGTAACTGGAGCGTCACGGTCGGCGGCCCGGCGGCCGCCTCGGCGATCATGGCCGGAGCGACCGTAGACGCGGGGGCGGGAGCCGCCACAGGCGCGGCGGCGGGAGCCGCCACAGGCGCGGCGGCGGGAGCCGCCACAACAGGCGCGGCGGCGGGAGCAGGCGCGGCTGCGGGGGCAGGCGCGGGGGCGGGGGCGGGGGCGGGCGCGGCGGATGCCGCGGCGGCGGCAGACGCGGCGGCGGCCGCGGCGGCAGCAGCGGCAGCCTTGGCCTTGCCGAGCCAAGCGACGATTGACGTCCCAGGCCCGCTCGGGACCATTGTGCTGAACTCCGGGTTCAACATCAGCCTCAGCGTAGGCACCAGCTCGATCGTCCTTACGCCCGCGGCAATCTTTATTAACGCGATGGCGATTAATCTGAATGGGCCCGTACTCGGTGCGCCGCCGGTACCACCTCCCGTTCCGTTTCCACCTTTGCCGCCGAAAGATGCCGGGGCGGTGAAGCCGAAGGAACCGACCCTGGCGGATCCTGGTGACGATCTCAAGCCGCCCGCAGACGCAAGTTGATCGTGATGGCGCGCACCAACCCCGCACCGCCGTCTTACACCGCTCGACCGGGTGAGGCGGTCTGGGTGTCCCGAGACGAAGAGGGCAATTTCCTGCTTGGGGTCGGCCGGGTGAAGGTTGCCTCGGACGACCTGCTTTTCGTCAACGATGTCGTTGCCGATCTGGGCCTCATCGTGCATGGCCCGGGAGGCGAGGAAATCCTCCGGCGCGGCGATGCGGTTGGCAAACCGGTCGTAATCAGGAAGGCCGACCCGCCGACCGAGCCGCCAAATGCGTGGACCGTGCCAGACGATCTGACCGCGGCAACCAATGGAACGGGGTGCGGCAGCACGATTGTTTACGACCCCGTTCAATGGCCGCGGCACGGCGAGCGTGCTTCGATGTCGAGCGAAGCGGTATTATTGATGATGTTGCGTCAAGCGAACCTCAACGCCTCGGGAAAGAGCGATCCTTCCCGTCCTGATTGGGGAGACGGATAAGTCGAGCTGGAGGGATAACGCCGCACAATTCCCGTCTTGCGCGAGATCAAGCGGGATAAAAAGGGGCGAGCGCCGCGGTCAATCTGCGGCGTTCGCAACCGGGCAGCAAGGAGACTCCTCAAGTATTCGCCATCGGGCAACGTTCCGATGCCACCCCCGCTCCCGTACCGTTGCCGTCGGTATCGCCAATGCCAGCCGTGCCTGCAATTCCCAACGACCCGACACCGGCCGATCCTGGCGACGGTTTGACCCCGTCAAAGAAGTGATCCGCCTGATTGCGCTGCGCGTTATTTTCCCCGCAACCGCGCCAGCGCCTTTTGCCGGAAGGCCGGGTAATCGTCGCGCGGAAAGACGAACGCCTCCTCATAGGTGAAGCCGCCTTCCCAGAAGAAGCCGAGCCCGCTCTCCGCCTCGGTCAGCTTGCGGCCGATATCGCCGCGGGTAACGTAGTAGCCGCGGCGCTCGGCGAGCGCGCCCATCTTGGCGGTAAAGCGCAGATGCGAGCCCTCCAGCTCGACGAACCAGCGATGGTGCGACATGCCGATCTCGGGCAGGCCGCCGGCCAGCGCGCGCAGCGAGGCGAACCGCGCCTTGACAAAAATCTCGCGCAGCCGCGACGGGGTCTCGATATAGCCGGCGCGCGCGACCCGGTTTAGCTCGGCGCAGACCGCGAGCGGGTCGCGCACATCTTCGAGAATGTGCGAGCACACCGCGAAGTCGAAAAACTTGTCAGGGTAGGGCCAGGGCGGCACGCAGACATCGGCGGCGTGCCAGGTCGCGGCGGTGAACCGCGGCGCGTCCTCGGGGTCGAGCGGGTCGTGCTGACGCCGCGTGTCGAACGGCAGGAGGTCGATGACATGCGTCGCAAGGTTGAACGGCTGGTACCAGCCGCCGACATCGAGCACCCGCTCGGCGGCGCCGGCAAGTTCGCGCAGTCGCGGCATGTTGGAGCGCAAAATCATGCCGGGGAGAGTAAAGCAACTCGCGGCGCCGGCGTAGACCGGCCCGCACTCCGGTCGCATGATGTAGCCTCGACTCAGCCGGGGAGCGAGTGTGGCGATCCTCTTCAAGACCACGGCGGCGGCGCTGGCGCGCTGGCGCCCGCACCTCCCGGCGGCCTTTCCCGACTATGAGATCAGCTATTGGCCCGAATTCGGCGATCCGGCCGCGATCGACTACGCGCTGGTCTGGCATCCCGAACCGGGACTGCTCGCCAGCCTGCCGAACCTCAAGCTGATCGTGTCGCTGGGCGCCGGGATCGACCATATCCTGCGAGATCCAGATTTGCCGGCCGGGGTTCCGATCCTGCGGCTCGTCGATCCGCACATGACCCAGGCGATGTGCGAGTATGTGGCGTTGCAGGTGCTGCGGCTGCACCGCCAGGACGTTGATTATCGCGCTCAACAAACAGCCGGCGAGTGGCGCGAACTGCACCAGAAAAACGCCGCCGAGCGCAAAGTCGGCATTCTCGGTTTCGGCACGTTGGGCCAAGCGGCGGGACACACATTGCGCTCTCTCGGCTTCCCCGTCGCCGGCTGGAGCCGGTCGGCGAAGCAGGTGCCGGGATTTGCCACTTATGCCGGCCCGGCCGGGCTGGATGCGATGCTCGCCACCAACGACATCCTCGTCTGCCTGCTCCCGATGACACCGGAGACCGAGAACATCCTCGACGCGCGGCTCTTTGCGCGCCTGCCGCGCGGTGCCGGCCTCGTCAACGCCGGACGCGGCCGCCACCTCGTCGACGCCGACCTGCTCGCGGCTCTCGACAGCGGCCAGCTTTCGGCGGCAGTGCTCGACGTCTTCCGCGACGAGCCGCTGCCGCCGGAGCATCCGTTCTGGCGCCACCCCCGGATCGTCGTCACCCCGCATGTCGCGGCCGACACCAATCCGCCAACCGCGGCGCCGATCATTGCCGCCGCCATCCGCAATCTAGAAGCCGGACGCCCGGTCGCCAATCTCGTCGACCCGGCGCAAGGTTACTGACCATGAAGAAACTCTGGCTTGCCGCGTTGCTTTGCGCTGCCGCGTTTGCCGCAGCCGCCGCCGAGCCGTCGCGTCCACCGATGGAAGGGTTCGGCTGCGTCTGGAAGCCATTCGAGAGCAAGGAGCTCGGCATCCGCCTCTTGGTGCAGGACTGCATCGAGCCGCGGGCGCACTACGAATTTTCCGTCAAGGACGGCTGGCTCGAACAGCGCCGCCCGTCGGACCCCGTGACCTTTGGCGCGTCGCAAATCATCCGTGTGCTGACTAAGCCCGCCGATCAGAAGATCGAGGACGCGATCGCCCGGCAATTCATCGCGACGCTCACCGACAAGGACGCCAAGGCCAGCTGCAGGGTGCGGCCGTTCAAGAACGCCGAGGTCAAAGGCAAGGGCAAGCTCTTGTTCACGATCATGCCGACGGGCGCTTACGCCAAGAAGATCGACAAGGAATTGCAGCAAGAGCCGCGCGATTTCGGCTGCGGCGATTACGGCGCTGGCCAGGCGACCACCTATTTCGAGTACCATCCGGGCGAGACGAAGACGAAGTTCCTCTGGGTCGACGCCGGCCAGGACGAGCCGCTCTTCGATCAGGCGTCGATCGAATTCCTCCCGGAATAGCGCCTAGCGCAGGCGGGCGAGCAGCCCGCGCAATGCGCTCTTGTCGCCCTCGCCAGCCACGGGGATAGCGAATTCGAGATGGCTGGCGACGCGGCCGAAGCGGTCGTCGAGCTTGCCGGCAATCTCGTCGTATGTCCCGATCACCGCGTAATGATCGAGCATCTCGTCGCTGATGAACGCCGGCATTTCGTCCCAGCGCTGCGCCCGCGAATAGGACTGCAAGCTACGGGCGACCTCGCCGTAGCCCTGCGACTCGAAGGCGATCAGATAGGTCGGGGTCGAGGCGTAAAAGGCGACGCGCGCCCGCACGTCGCGCACGCGCGCATCGAGCCCGGCTTTGTCGGGCGCGGTGGCGATCAACGGCATCACCGCCATCTCGAACTTGGCGAAGTCGCGACCGGTCTTTGCGGCGCCCTTTTGCGCCGCCGGCAGCATCACCTCTTCGATATAGCGCGGCGTACAGACCGGGTGCGCACGGATGCCGTCGGCGACCTCGCCGGCGATCTGGCACATGAACGGGTTGACCGCGGCCAGCTGCACCGGGATATCGGGATGCTCGATCGGCGGCGGCGCGAACAGCGGCACCATCAGGCTCAGTCTGTAATGCTCGCTCTGGTAGTCGAGCTTGGTGCCGCCCTCCTGCCAGCACCGCCAGATCGCCCGCAGCGCGCCGACATAGTCGCGCATCCACGGGCCCGGAGGCGTCCATTTCATCCCGAACCGGCGCTCGATATGACCCTTGACCTGACTGCCGAGCCCCAAGGTGAACCGCCCTTTCGACAGGCGCTGCAGCGTCCACGCGGCGAGCGCGGTTACCGCCGGGGCACGGGGAAACGCGATGGCAACGCCGGTCGCGAGCCCGATCCGCGTCGTCGCCTGCGCCGCCAGCGACAGCACGATAAACGGGTCGTCCTTGGTCTCCTCGCAGACGATGCCGTCATAGCCGAGCGCCTCTGCGAGCCGCGCCTCTTCGCCCACCCGGTCGAGATTGAGCCGCGTCGCCGCCGCACGCAATCCGGGATCAAGATTGCCGAGCGGCAGCTGGGTTTCGATTTTCACCCGAAGCGCTCGGCGATGTGCGCGTATACCGCGCGCAAGGTTTGCGCCTCGGCGCCTTCCGGGCGCCCGGGTCGCGCGCGCTGATTCCACGCCATCACGTCGAGATGCGCCCACGGCACCTTGGGATCGACGAATTCGTTGAGGTAGAGCGCCGCGGTGATCGCGCCGCCTTGCGGCCCCTCCGACACGTTGTTGAGGTCGGCGATTTTGCTGTCGATCATCCGGCGGTAGGGTTTGTAGAGCGGCAGCCGCCACATCGGGTCGTCCTCCGCCTGCCCGGCGGCGGTCAGCGCGTTCGCCAGCCTGTCGTCGTTGCAAAACAGCGCCGGCAGGTCAGGCCCGAGCGCGACTCGCGCCGCACCGGTCAGGGTGGCGCAGTCGACGATCATCTCCGGTTTTTCCTCCGAGGCCTCGGCGAGCGCGTCGCACAGGATGAGACGGCCCTCGGCGTCGGTATTGCCGATCTCGACCGTCAATCCTTTGCGCGTCTTGATGATGTCGCGCGGCCGCAGCGCGTTGCCCGAAACCGCGTTCTCGACGCAGGGCAAGAGCACGCGCAGCCGCACTTTCAACCCGGCCTGCATGATCGCCTGGCCGAGGCCGAGCATGATCGCCGCGCCGGCCATGTCCTTCTTCATGTTGAGCATGCTGGAGGCGGGTTTGAGGTCGAGCCCGCCGGTGTCGAAGCATACCCCCTTGCCGACCAGCGTCACCTTGGGCGCGTCAGCGTCGCCCCAGCTAATGTCGACCAGCCGCGGGGCCCGCGTGCTGGCGCGCCCGACCGCGTGGATCGTCGGGTAGTTCTTTTCGAGGAGCTTGTCGCCGACGATCACCTTGCACTTGGCGCCTTCCTTTTTGGCCACCTTCTGCGCTGCTTCGGCCAGCTCCTCGGGACCCATGTCCGAAGCCGGGGTCGTCGCCAAGTCGCGGGCGAGGAATATGCCCCCGGCAAGCCGCTCGACGAGACCGCGATCCGCGCCTTTCGGCCAGACCAGCCGCGCCTTGCCGGCCGGCTTGTCGTGGTAGCGCGTGAAGCGATAGGTCCCGAGCGCCCAGCCGAGCGCGACCCGGCTCGGGTCGCCGCCCTCGGGCAGCGGATCGAGCCGGTAGACGCCTTCGGGCAAGGTCTCGGAGAGGCCAGCCACCGCCCACATCGCGGCCTCGCCGTCGCTGGTCCCGACCAGCACCCGGCCAAGCTTGCCACGCTCGTCCGGCACCAGCGCGACCTTGCCGGCCTCGCCGGTGAATCCCGCCTCCTGCGCCCAGTCGCGTTCACGCGCCGGTGCGCTCTCGCGCCAGCGCGGAAGCTGTGACTTGGCCAGCACCGTCAGCGGCACCGCGCCGGCGTCTTTGTCGATCAGCGAGAAAGCCATCGCCCCATCCTCATGTCCTGCCCGCCCCAGCATGCCTCTGGCAACGCGGCCATGCCAGAGGGACAATAACCGGTCTCGCTGCGCCGGTTGCCGCGCGGTTGCGTTAGCGTCACTGTACAAACGCCATTCGACCGGGAGTGTTTATGGCCGATCTGACCATCTATCTCGGCAACAAAAACTATGCGTCATGGTCGCTGCGCGCCTGGCTCGCGCTCAAGGCAACCGGCGAGAGCTTCGAGGAAGTGGTGATCCCGCTGTTCCAGCCGGGCAGCAAGGAGACGCTGCTTAAATACTCGCCGGCGGGCAAGGTGCCGGCGCTGCATCACGGCGACATAGTGGTGTGGGACAGCCTGGCGATCTGCGGCTACCTGACCGAAAAATTCCCCGCCGCCGGGCTGTGGCCCGACGATCCCGCGGCCAAGGCTGTGGCGCGCTCGATCAGCGCCGAAATGCATTCGAGTTTTCAGGTGCTGCGCGGCCAGTTTCCAATGAACATCCGCTCGAGCTTTCCGGGGCGCGCGATCACTCCCGAGGCACAGGCCGACATCAACCGGGTGATGGCGATCTGGCGCCAATGCCGCAGCCGCTTTGGCGAGGGCAACGGCGATTTCCTGTTCGGCCGCTTCACCATCGCCGACGCAATGTATGCCCCGGTCGTGACCCGCTTCCGCACCTACAAGATCGCCCTCGAACGCGAAGCCGAGGCCTACTGCGCAACAATCATGGCGATGCCGGCGATGCAGGAATGGGCTGCCGCGGCGAAAAACGAGCCGATGGTCATCGACCAATACGAGTTTTAAGGCGCAAGCTCGTCCAGCGCCCGCGCCAGCCGCGCCAGGTCCTCGTCGCGCGACAGCCGGTGGTCGCCGTCCTTGACCAGGGTCAGCGTCACGTCAGTGCTTTGCAGCCGCTCGGCGAGCCTGAGGCTTTGCTGCCACGGCACCGACCGGTCCGCCATGCTGTGCAGCAGCCGCACCGGGCACGTCAGCGGAATTGGGCCGCGCAGCACCAGGTTGCGGTCGCCGTCATCGATCAGCGACCGCGTGTAGAGATAGCCGGCCGGGTCGAATTCCGAGGGCAGCACGACCCGGCCTTTCTGATGGAGCTCGCGGCGCTGTTCCTCGCTGAACCGCACCGCCATCAGGTCGGTTGTCGCGTCGGGGGCGGCGGCGATCCCGACCAGGCCGGCGATGCGCTCGGGTCGCGCCAAGGCGGCCAGCACCATGATCCAGCCGCCCATGCTCGATCCGACCAGGACCTGCGGTCCTTCGGTGAGCGAATCGATCACCGCCAGCGAATCGTCACGCCATCGCGACACTGTACCTTCGGCGAAATCGCCGCTCGATTGACCATGTCCGAAATAGTCGAAGCGCACGTAGGCGCGTCCGCGCCGCCGGCAATAATCCTCTAAAAACAAGGCTTTGTTGCCAGTCATGTTGGAGCGAAAGCCGCCGAGGAAGACAACGCCCGGGGCCGCGCCGGACAACCTGTTGTACGCGATTGTCGCCCCTTGCGGTCGTGCTAGACTCGCGGCGTCGGCGTTGTGCACCGTGTCGGTTGCGGGCGTTGACATGTAAAAGCGCTACAGCGGCGGCATGGCACGCGACAATAAAATTCAGACAGGGCGCCCAGAATCCCGCCCGCCGGCGGTTCTTCAGGTGATCCCGGCCCTGGTCTCCGGCGGGGTGGAGCGTGGCACGATCGAGATCGCCACGGCGCTCGCCGCCGCGGGCTGGGTTCCCTATGTCGCTTCTGCCGGCGGGCCGATGGAGCGCGAGTTGGCCCGTGCTGGCATCGAACACATCCGCCTGCCGCTCGCCTCGAAAAACCTGCTGACCATTCGCCGCAACGCGGGTGCGCTGGCCCGCGTTATCTGCGAGCGCAAGATCGACATCGTCCACGCGCGCAGCCGCGCGCCGGCGTGGAGCGCCTGGATGGCGGCGAGGAAGACCGGCCGGCGCTTCGTCACCACCTTCCATAACGTCTACGGCGACGGCCCGCCGTTCAAGCACTGGTACAATTCGGTGATGGCGCGCGGCGAGCGGGTCATCGCCATCTCTGACTTCGTCGCCGAGCATGCGGCTGGCGAATACGGCGTCGGCCCCGACCGGCTGCGCATCATCCCGCGCGGCGTCGATCTGAAGCTGTTCGACGCTGACCGGGTCAATGGCGACCGCGTCGCCGACCTAGCCAAGAAGTGGCGAATTCCGGACGAAGCCGTGGTCGTCATGCTGCCGGGGCGGCTTACCCGCTGGAAAGGCGGGCTCGACTTCATCGACGCCATCACCCGGCTTGGCCGCCGCGATGTCTGCGGCGTGCTGGTCGGTGGCGAGCAGCGCGCCGGGTTCCGCCGCGAGCTCGAGACGCGGATCGCGCGCAGCGGGCTTCCAGGCCAGTTTCGCATCGTCGAGGATTGCCGCGACATGCCCGCCGCCTATGTGCTTGCCGATGTCGTGGTCTCTGCCTCGACCGATCCTGAAGGCTTCGGCCGCACCATCATCGAGGCACAGGCGATGGAACGCCCGGTGATCGCCACCGACCACGGCGGCGCGCGCGAAACCGTCATCCCGGGCAATACCGGCTGGCTGGTGCCGCCGGGTGACACGCAAGCGATGGCGGCGGCTATCGGCGAAGCGCTGAACCTCGACCACCTGTCGCGGACGGCGCTCGGACGACGAGCGCGAGCCCATATCGCCGCCGGGTTCACCCGCGAGGCGATGTGCTCCCGCACCATCGACATATACGAGGAGCTGCTGTTTCCCGAGGCGCGTACCGTCGCAGTGCCGGCCGAGCCGCTCGCGATTCCGGCTTGAATGGGGATCGTTGCGTTCTGAACGCTGCGAGCGGCCACAAGAAAATCCTCGTCATCAAGCTGGGCGCGCTCGGCGATTTCGTCCAGGCGATGGGGTCGGCGGCGGCGATCCGCGCCTTTCACCGCGGCGCCGCGATCACCCTGCTCACCACTCGCCCCTATGCCGAGTTTGCCCGGCTCGCTCCCTATTTCGATAACGTGTGGATCGACGAGCGCCCGAGCTGGGGCAATCCGGCACGGGTGCTGCATCTCGCGCGCCGGCTGCGCCGGGGCCGCTTCGACCGCGTCTATGACCTGTCGACGCGGACCCGCAGCGCCCTTTATTTCTGGCTGACGCGGCGCCCAGGGTTCAAAGCTCACGGCCCGGAGTGGTCGGGCATCGTCCGCGGCGCCTCGCACCGCCAACCCGACACACCGGAACGACGGCGCATGCACACGCTCGACCGCGAGGCCGACCAGCTGCACTGGGCCGGTATTCCCGGCCCGATCCCGGCGCCAGATTTGTCGTGGGCGACAGCCGACATCGCGCGCTTCGCGTTGCCGCGTGACTACGTGTTGGTGATCCCGGGTGGCGCCCCACACCGTCCCGAAAAGCGCTGGCCACTGACCCATTTCATCGAGCTGGCAACGCGCGTCGCCGCCGCCGGCATCGTCCCGGTGGTGATCGGCGGGCCCGACGAGCGCGATCTCGGCAGCGCTATCGCCGCCGCGGTGCCGGAAGCGCGCGACCTCACCGGCCAGACCTCGTTCGCCGACGTCGTCGCGATCGCACGCGGCGCGAAGCGCGCCATCGGCAACGATACCGGGCCGATGCATCTCGCGGTCGTCGCCGGCGCGCCGGCGACGGTGCTTTACTCCTCCGCCTCCGACCCTGCCCTCACCGCCCCGCGCGGCGAGGATGTCGTGATCCTATGCAGCGACAATCTCGCCGACCTCCCGGTCGATGAGGTCGTCCGTACCCTGTCCCTGGCTTGACGCGGCATGGGCGCGGGGCGATATTCGCGCCATGAGCATTTGCCGCCGAATCACCGCGACCAGGACTACCGCCACGCCACAAGGCGGGGTATCGGGAGGTCGCGTCCGCTGATCCAGCACAAGGCTCGAACCCGACCGACCCCGCCGGCTGCCGGACGGGGTTTTTTCGTCACCATCCGCCCCCTCCGGATACCGCGAATGACGGAGCATGAGGCGCGATGAGTGAGCATTCCATCACCGTCACCCTGCCGGACGGCAGCAAGCGCAATTTTCCGGCGTCGCTGACCGGCGCCGAGCTCGCCGCGTCGATCGGCCCCGGCCTCGCCAAGGCCGCGATCGCACTAAAGCTCGACGGCAAACCACGCGATCTCGCGACGGTGATCGATCATGACGCCGCCGCCGCGATCATCACCCGCGCCCAGCCCGACGGGCTCGAAATCCTGCGCCACGACGCCGCCCATGTGATGGCCGAGGCTGTCAAGGAGCTCTACCCCGAAACGCAGGTGACCTTCGGTCCGGCGACCGAGACCGGCTTCTATTACGATTTCGCCCGCGACACGCCGTTCACCCCCGAGGATCTCGAAAAGATCGAGGCGCGGATGCGCGACATCGTCAACCGCGACGAAAAGATCACCCGCGAGGTCTGGGAGCGCGACAAAGCGGTCGCGTTCTTCGACAGCATCGGTGAAAAGTACAAGGCCGAATGGATCGCCGAAATCCCCAAGGACGAGGAGATCAGCCTCTACCGCCAGGGCAGTTTCGTCGATCTTTGCGCCGGGCCGCATCTACCCTCGACCGGGCAGCTCGGCCAGGCGTTCAAGCTGATGAGCGTCGCCGGGGCCTATTGGCGGGGGGACGCCAAAAACGCGCAGCTCCAGCGCATTCACGGCACCGCCTGGGCGAATCAGAAAGAGCTCGAACAGTACCTGTTCCGCCTCGAAGAGGCCGAGCGCCGCGACCACCGCCGCATCGGCCCGCAGCTCGACCTGTTCCATCTCGGCGAGGAGGCGGTCGGCAGCGTCTTCTGGCACCCGAAGGGCTGGACCGTTTTCCGCGTGATCGAGGATTACATGCGCGGCCGGCTCGAAAAGTCCGGCTATCAGGAGGTCAAGGGCCCGCAACTGCTCGACCGCTCGCTGTGGGAGGCGACCGGCCATTGGGACAATTTCCGCGACAACATGTTTATCGCAGAGAGCCGCGACGATCGCGTGCTCGCGGTCAAGCCGATGAACTGTCCGGGGCATGTCTTGATGTTCCGCAACCGGCTGCGCAGCTATCGCGAATTGCCGCTGCGCCTCGCCGAATTTGGCAGCTGCACGCGCAACGAACCGTCGGGCGCGCTGCATGGCATCATGCGGGTGCGCGCCTTCACGCAGGACGACGCGCACATCTTCTGCACCGAGGACCAGATCACCGGCGAGTCGATCGCCTTCTGTAAGTTGCTCCTGTCGATCTACAAGGATTTCGGCTTCGAGGACGTGGCGATCAAATTCGCCACAAGGCCCGAGCAGCGCATCGGCAGCGACGAGACCTGGGATCACGCCGAAAAAAGCCTCGCAGACGCGGTGAAGGCCGCCAGGCTCGACTTCACCCTGGCCCCCGGCGAAGGCGCGTTCTACGGCCCGAAACTCGAATTCCATTTGCGCGACGCCTTGGGCCGCGAGTGGCAATGCGGCACTTTGCAGCTCGATTTCATGATGCCCGGGCGGCTCGGCGCCTCTTATGTCGGGGAGGATGGTGGGCGTCACGTCCCGGTCATGCTGCACCGGGCAATATTGGGTTCGATGGAGCGCTTTATCGGCATCCTCATCGAACACTACGCCGGGCGGTTTCCGCTGTGGCTGGCGCCGGTACAGGCGGTCGTCTGCACGATCACCGACGATGCCGCCGCCTATGCCGCGGAGGTCGCCAGGATTTGCCGCGACGCCGGGCTGCGGGTCCTCCTCGACACCGGCAGCGACACGATCAACTACAAGGTCCGCGAGCACAGCCTGGCGCTGGTCCCGGTCATCATCGTCGTCGGTAAACGCGAGGCGGAGAGCCGCTCGGTATCGCTCCGGCGGCTAGGCGGCAATGCGCAACAAGCGCTTGCGCTGGCGGAAGCGGTTGATACATTGAAAGTAGAGGCGGCGGTTCCGACCGCGTCTTGACGGTTTGGGCAATCGCCGAACCGCTTTGGATCGATTATTTGAGGAGAATGTAAATAGCCAGACCTCCGTTCAACCCCACCCCCACCCGCGATGGCCCACGCATCAATGGCGAAATCTCGGTCACGCAACTTCGCCTTGTCGATGAACGCGGCGAGATGGTGGGCATCGTAACGCGCAACGAAGCGCTCGACATGGCCGCCGATGCCGGCCTCGACCTGGTGGAGATCGCGCCGAACGCCGATCCGCCGGTCTGCAAAATCCTCGATTTCGGCAAATACAAATACGAGGAGCAGAAGAAAAAGAACGAAGCTAAGAAGAAACAGAAGGTCATCGAGGTCAAGGAAGTCAAATTCCGGCCGTCGATCGACGATCACGATTACGACGTCAAGATGCGCAGCATGCACAAATTTATTGGCGAAGGTGACAAGGTCAAGGTCACCATGCGCTTCCGCGGCCGCGAGCTGGCGCATCAGGAGCTCGGCATGGACGTGCTGATGCGGGTCAAGGGCGATCTTGACGAAATCGCCAAGGTCGAGCAGTTCCCGCGCATGGAAGGCCGCCAGATGACAATGGTGGTCTCGCCGAAGTGACGCCGTCAGGCGTCATCCCGGCGGGGGCCGGGATCCAGAGTCGCAGGTGACGTCGGCTTCGGCGTGCTGCGCCAACGAAACTCGCCATCGAGACGGTGAGGCAGCGAGATTTGCCGCTCGCACCCTCACTGCCTCATTGTCTCTGTGGTTATCCTATCTGCGCGAGCAGTTGCCCGCGGCTTCTTAGCATATACGCAAATATTGCGAATCTGAATTGCGATAGTGCGTATTCAAATTGTTTCTGTTTCATACCACCTCTTGCCGCGGCGCCGGTTCATGCGTGGGCCGGCGTCGCCACGCAAGTGGCTCGTTGATTGAAGTCCGAAACCGGAGCTTGATGGGAAGGCGAAGAAACAGCTGCGCGGCAAGGCACAACAACAACCATGTGCTAGCGGGACCTAGGGTCCTTCGAAAATTTCACTCACTCGCGCAAATGCTCTTTGGCTTCCCGGCAAACCGGGACTAGGCGGTGAATAAGATTGTTGTGGCGTCCGCCGGAAATCCCCTCGCGGACGACAGGCGGAGCTTGGGCACCTGTTAATTTTCAGCAGATTCAGGCGAAACGCAACCGCGGCGGCACGTTTATTACCGCGGACAGAGGCTCGATCAGGACAGCTCCGGCGTCTTATCCGCCCACGGCGCCGCCATCTCGTAGAGCGCGGCGGCGCGGAGTAGCCGGGCGTCTCCCAAATGCGGGCCAACCACCTGCAACCCGATCGGCAGCCCGTCGGCGCCAAACCCGCAGGGCAGGGTCACCGCCGGGCTCCCCGACAGGTTGAACGGCAAGGTGTAAGGGTACCAGGCTTGGCGCACCGTCCCCGACAGTTCGCCATCGATCGTGATCGGCGCGAAAAAATCGTGGTCGATCGGCAGCGCGGTGCGCGACAGGGTCGGTGTCGCCACCAGATCGCAGGTCGAAAACCAGCCCTCGATCTGCCGGAACACCCGAGTGCGCTCGAACATCGCCTCCTGCAACGCCACCGCGCTGTGCGCCGCGCCGGTATCCATCTGGCGGATCAGGGTTTCACTCATCTGGTTACCGAATTGCGGCACATAGCGGCGGAACCGCGCGTTCCAGAACGATTGCGTCAGCACCAACCATATTGGCTCGGTGGTCTGGAAATCGTCCTCGACCGGCTCGACGATCGCGCCCAGCGCCTCGAATGCGTCGAGCGCCTTCTCGCAAGCTGTGCGCACCTCGGCGGAGAGCTTATCGTTGCCGAGGAACGGCCGCCAGGCGATCCGCAAACCCGCCAGATCGCCCTCGGGCCGCGCCGCCGCGACAAAATCGGGCGGCGCAAGACCGAGCGAATGCGGGTCGCAACGGTCGGGCCCGGACATCGCCGCGAGCATCAGCGCGGTGTCCATCACGGTGCGGGTCATCGGCGTGATATGCGATTGGTTGCCGAACCCGTCCGGGGTCAGGTCGTGCGGCACCAGACCCAGGGTCTGCTTGAATCCGACAATGCCGCAGCACGCTGCTGGAATGCGGCTCGATCCGCCTCCGTCGGTGCCGATGCCGATCGGCACCAGCCCCGCCGCCACCGAAGCTGCCGCGCCGCCGCTCGACCCGCCACAAGTGCGGGTCAAATCCCACGGGTTCGCCGTGCGCCCAAACAGCGGCGCCTCGGTGAAACATTTGTGGCCGAATTCCGGGGTCGTGGTCTTGCCGACGAGGATCGCCCCCGCCGCCTTCAGCCGCGCCACCGACGGCGAATCGGCCGCCGGCACATTGTCGACCAGCGCCACCGAGCCGAACGTGGTGCGCACCCCGGAGGTGTTGACCAGATCCTTGACCGCGAACGGTACGCCGTGCAGTGGCGGCAGCGGGTCGCCCAGCATCACCGCTGCCTCGGCCTCCCATGCCGCGTCCCGCGCTTCCTCGGCGCAGACGGTGATAAAGGCATTGAGCGAAGGCTGCGTCGCCTCGATGCGGGCGAGCGCGTCGTCGACGAGTTCGACCGGCGATACGCTCCGCGCGGCAACGAGCGCGGCGAGTTCGCTGGCAGAGGTAAAAGCGTGATCGGTCATCAAGCTCCTTCCGCGCGCTGGCGCCGCGGCGCGGCGCGAAGCTAGAGTGACACAACTAATCGGGGGGCGGAGCAAATTCACAGCACGGCGGGAGCCGCTGGAAGCTGCTTGTCGTCGCGGTAAATGAAACAGGGCTAATCACTGTCGCGAAAGGGTGCGCCCATGCGCCGCTTCTTCATCGGCCTCGCCATAACGGTCGGCGTCATCGCCCTGATTGTCGGCGGTCTCACCCTTGTCGTCGCGCATTTCAAGGGCAAGACCGCGCAATTGCCCGAGGACATTGTCCTCACCGCCGATCTGACCGGCGGTCTCGTCGACGGCGCCGAACCCAGCCCGCTGTCGCGGGTCCTTTTCGGGCAAAAGACGACGCTGCGCGACTTTATCGATGCGCTGGAACGCGCCGGCGACGATCCGCGGGTCAAGGCGCTCTATCTTCAGATCGGCGACGATTCGCTGGCGCTGCCCAAAATCCAGCAGGTGCGCGACGCGATCGCCAAGTTTCGAGCCAAGGGCAAGTTCGCCATCGCCTTCGCCGACACTTTCGGGGAGGGCGCCCCGGGCATCCGGCCCTACTATCTCGCCACCGCTTGCGATGAGATCTGGCTGCAGCCGCTGGGCGAGGTTGGCATTACCGGCCTGCGCAGCGAGCAGATGTTTTTCAAGGGCTTCCTCGACAAGCTCGGCATCACCGCGAGTTTCGAGCGGCGCGAGGACTTCAAGACCGCGATGAACATGCTCACCGAGGCCCAGATGACCTCGGCGCAGCGCGAAGAGCTCGAGGCGCTGCTCACCTCGCTGCAGGATCAGATCAATAGTGGCATCGCCGCCGCGCGCAAACTGCGGGTCGCCGACGTCGCCGCCCTTGTCGATCGGGCGCCGCTGTCCGCCGACGCGGCCAAGGCGGCCGGTCTCGTCGACCGCGTCGCCTATCGCGACGAGGCGCTGTGGCGCGCCCAGTTGCGCGCCGGCGCCGGCGCCAAAACGATGGCGCTGTCGCGCTACCTCACCGCTGCGGGAAGACCGCACCAGAGCGGCACCCGGATCGCCCTCATCTACGGTACCGGCCTGATCACGCGCACCAGCAGCGAGGCCAGCGCGCTGACCAACGACACCCAATTCACCGCGCGCGCCGTCGAACGCGCCTTCAACGCCGCGGCTCGCGACAAGGACGTGCGGGCGATCGTCTTTCGCATCGACAGCCCGGGCGGTTCTGCGACCGCCTCGGAATCGATCTGGCGCGACGTCATGCGGGCGCACCAGCGTGGCAAGCCGATCATTGTTTCGATGGGAGACGTTGCTGCCTCGGGCGGGTATTACGTCGCCGCGCCGGCCGACAAGATCGTCGCCGAGCCGGCGACCTTGACCGGCTCGATCGGCGTGCTCGGCGGTAAGATCATCCTCGGCGATCTGTTTGCAAAATTGGGAATCACCACAGACTCGGTGCAGCGCGGCGCCAACGCCGACATGTACAGCCTAACGCGGGACTTCTCGCCGCAGGCGCGCCAGCGCTTCTCTGGCCAGCTCGACGACACCTACCGCGGCTTCAAGGATCACGTCGCCGCCGGGCGGCATCTCACCGCCGACGCCGTCGAGGCCGCCGCGAAAGGCCGGGTATGGACTGGCGAGGATGCCTTGCGTCTGGGGCTCGTTGATGCGCTCGGCGGCTACGACACCGCATTGGCCCTCGCTCGGCGGGCGGCGAATCTGCCCGCGGACGCGCCGATCGACGTCGTCGTCTATCCGCGCGAGCGCGGGCTCGCCGCGCTGCTCTTCGGGCGTCTCACCGATAACGACGACGATACCGGTGGGCCGGCGGCGACCCTTGAGAAGAGCCTCGCCGCACTCCGCGCGCTGGCTGCCGCGTTCGATGCCGTATCAGGCGATCCCGGCATCCTGCAGATGATTCCGCTGGGCGACATCCGCTAGCGCTGCGCGGTTCTGTCGGCTGCTCATGGTTGGCCACGGCGGTATGATGAGATCGGCGTGGCGGCGCCGGCTGACGACCGTGGGAGGGAAACGGTGAGGCGAGCACTTCTAGTCACGACGGTGGTAATGCTGCCGCTCTGCGGCTGCGGCTGGTTCGGACACAAGGACGCAGACCAGCCGCCGCCGGCACCCGGCCCGGCCCAGACCTCCGACGAAATCCTGCAGAAAGACTGCAACAACCCGCAGTGGAAGCAGCAGAACCTTGGCCTGTGGTACTCGGTCTGCCGCCAGCCGATGCGCTGGTAGCAGCGCTCTAGCGCCCGCGCGGGATCACCGGCAGCACGACGTGCGACGGGCGCGCGGCATCGACAAAGATCTGCGTTGTCGCGCGGCGCTTACGGTCCATCGAGCCTTCCGGCTCGCCCGAATTGGGGTTGATGTCGAAATGCGGAAAGTTGCTGCCGGCGAGGTCGAGGCGTAGCCGGTGGCCGCGCTTGAAGAGATTGGCACACGGAAACATCGCGACCGTGACGCCATAGATTCGACCCGGCTCGAGCAGGGTCGGCCGCTCCCAGGACTCGCGATAGCGCAGCCGCAAAAGCCCCTCGCACAAATTCATCGCGAACCCGTCGGGGTAATCCTCGCCCGGCGGATAGAGATCGATGAGCTTGGCATGGACATCCGCATCGAGCCCGTCGGTCGCGACCCACAGGTTCAGTTCGATCGGCCCGGCGATCTCCAAGTCCTGCGGCAAAGGCGGCGTCTGCAGCACCAGCACGTCCGCTCGTTCCGCGAGCGGCCCATGAGGCGGCTTGGCGCCAAATAGCTTCGGCCCGGTGCGCTGATCGTAGGCGCCGCCATACATCACCGGGCCGCCCGAGGAGAGCGCGCCGCCGATCGTCGGCACCGGGTTGTCGGGATCGGCGATGAGGCTGAGCGGCGCCCCACCCTCGCCCGGCCCTGCGATCAGCAGCGAGCGGCCGGGATGCAAATAGAACCGCGTGAATTCGGTCTGCGGCAGCGGCCAGGACTGGGCATCGCGCCAGAATCCGCCATGATCGAGCCGGCCCTCGGCGGTCCGCCGCCCCGAGCCGCCGCCCATCACAAAGATTCGCACTGCCGGCTCAGCGGCGACGCCGTTGTCGATACCCTTGACCCACTGGTCGAACCAGCGCCGACGCACGGCGAAGAAATCGTCGCCGAGATTGCCGTCGAGCGGCGCCGCGGCGCCGAACTCGACATCGCCGGCGAACGACAGCGAGCGGTCGCCATGCGTCCAAGGCCCCAGCACCAGCCGCACCGGCCCGCGCTCGCGGCCGGCAAGCCCGGCGTAATTCTCCATCGCGGTGCGTGCATAAGGGTCGTACCAGCCCGAGAGGTGCACCATCGGCACGTCGGCATAGCGTCCGTAATAGCCCTCGGCGTAAATCCCCGGCTGTTTCCAGAAATCGTCGAAATTCCCGTGCGACCACTGCTCGAACAGGTAATCCTCGTACTCGGGCGCGGCCCTCAAAGGCGAATTTCCCCTGCGCCACGGCATTCGCGCCATCCACCGCGCGATGTCCTCCGCTTCGAGCGCCGCTTTCACAGCGGGGTCTCGCGCATCGGCCAGGGCGTTGCGATAGGCCCAGGTTGCCTGCTTCAGGTCGAACGCCCCTCCGTGCCGGATGCCGCTGCGATAGGCGTTGGAGAAACCGCCGCAATCAAGGTATTGCGCGGCGAGGCCGGGTGGATCGAGGCAGCCCAGCGCCATCTGCGCATGCGCCGCGTAGGAGAGACCCATCGTCGCGATCCGGCCGGTGCACCAACTCTGCCGCACCAGCCAGTCGCAGGTATCGTAGCCGTCCGCCGCTTCGCTCAAGTATTTGGTGAAGCTGCCCTCGGACCGATAGCGCCCGCGGCAATCCTGATAGGCGACCGCGTATCCCGCATCGACGAAATACGCCGCTACCGCTTCGCGCGAGCGCGGCCGCAGATCGGCCGCGGTGATTTCGGAACGGCTCGGCGCCGATTTGTCGTAGGGCGTGCGTTCGAGGACGACCGGAAACGGGCCGGCGCCGTCAGGTCGATAAACATCGCTCGCCAGGCGCACCCCGTCGCGCGCCGCAACCATGACATCGCGCTCGACGATCATCGCTACACCGGGTTCATCCCGCGCCCTCCGCTTGCCGCCGCCCGGGTTTCAGGTTAAATCCTCGCCCTCGTTCGGCCAAATCCCATTGGCGTGGCGACGGGCGCGTAGCTCAGCGGGAGAGCACTACGTTGACATCGTAGGGGTCACAGGTTCAATCCCTGTCGCGCCCACCATGCTATATCGATAACTTATGGGCCACCCAAACTAACCTGAGATGGCAGTCGGAACATATCGGAAGCACCAGCACCAAACTCAACCCTGTTACGAGCCCGATACGGAGGATAGACGCGGCGCGTTAAACGGCCAAGAGCCGATCGAAGCGCGCCAGTTGTGAATCCGGGCCGGTCGGCAAGGTGTCTAAATGCCGCGGCGGTGAGCGCTGGTGGTTCACGCGCAGGCCCAGCCGGGATTTCTGTTCCACATGGAACGGAGCACGAGCCCAGGTATCGACGGATTATCTCCATTAGCCGTATCGGACTACCCCTCGTGGAGCACTTTCCGCAGCGCGTCCGCCGCATCGGAGTAGAACAGCACCTGCACCTTGGTGGCGACATCGTCGGATAGGTCTACGAGCTGCCGGCGGCAGGAGACCGGCATTAGGATTGTCGAGGCGCCCTTCGACAACGCATGCTCGACGACGTCGATTGGATTGTGAACCGGCTCGATCGAGCCGCCGAGATTGATACCGCCGACAATGGCCATTCCCCCCTTGAGAGGCCTTCCTAGCAGCGCAGACGATAAAGCGAGAAGGACCGGCACACCGGTGTGATCAGCCAGTTTAGCTGCATCGAACGAGCGCAACTGCACCGTAAACTCATGCTCCCGCGGATTACGGTCACCCGACCAGTTCGGCGGTGCGGGCATACAAATTCTGCTCGGCAATCCTGACGCTCTCGCGGAACGGCGCTGGCGGCGCTTGGTTGAGAATCCGCACGCCGCTCCCCGGCCCCTCGTTGACCTCGATCCGATAAAGCCCCCCACCTCGTCCTGGCTCCCGGGGCTGATTGCCCAGACTTGTCCGTGAGATAACGGATCGGGGCCTATGCTGTCCTCCGATTGCAACTCCGGCGTGGCGACGAACTTCTCCACTCCGTCGAATCCCATGCTGTAAGAGAACTGTGTGTTGCGGAACTCCGCAGTGCCGATGCGTTGTTGCTGCTCCTTTACGCCGTCGTACCTCCAGCGCTAATCGGAGGGCCCACTCTAGTTCCTCATCGGAAACCGTCGCATTGCCATCCGGCTGGATCAGTTTCAACAGCCCGCTGACCGTCTTGGTGACGGCATTCTGATCCCGCCCGGATAAGGCGCCCCCGAAATGGACGCGGCCCATCAAGACCCCCGTGCGCGATCCGTCGCGCAGTCGGGTGAATGCCTCTGCCAGGACATCGCTGACCAGACCGAAATGGTCTGTGAACAGGTCCCGGCTGACCTTTGGAATATCCCAGCCTGGCAGGTAAGCGTGGATGCGATCCATCACGGCGGTGTCGTTGCGCATTTCAGGCGGCAAGGGCCCAAACAAATGCCCGACGCGCTGCTGATGCTGCGCATCAACGTCGAAATTGCCGAGCAGGACGATGCTGCCATCGGCGCGGATACTTTCGCGGCCACGGGAGAACTCTCCGCTCTCCATGTAGCCCTTCATGATGTTGACGCCGCCCTCCTGGTCGAAGGACACGCCGGACACTTCGTCGAAACACACCACGTCGTATTGGCAGACTAACCCCCTCTGCCCGTTCGCCATGTTGACAAACATCCGTGCGACCGTGGCTTTGCCGCCCGACACGAGATGTGCATAGGGAGAGATTTGCTGGAACAAATGGCTTTTGCTTGTTCCGCCATACGGCCGCCAGAAAGGCTAGCGTTTTGGGGTTTGCGATTCTCCTACCCATACATTGTCCCACTTATACTCCCTTGATCGCCTCACCGGTCTGGCCGTCGATCAGCGGCAATTCCTCGCGGGCCGCCTCGGCCAGTCGCTCCTTGGCCCTGCGAATGACGTCCTCGGCATCCTGGCGGCGCTGCTCCGGTGTCATCTTCGCCAGCCTCGCCGTGATCTTCACCAACTCGTCATCCTGCTGCAGATAGCGCCCATCCATGATCCACCCGAACATCCGCGCCAGCTTCTCGAGCGCCGCCACCTTGGGATGCAGCTTGACCTTAGCCCGCTTGACCCTGAGCGCGTCCTTCCCCTTGCCCTCCGTGTAGTAGTCGACGGTCATCTCTTGCACCGCCGCCAGCTGATCTCGTGTCGCATTGTCCAGATTGATGACCCGATGCCCGTCATCATCGAGCGTCGTCAGGTCCGCAATGTTCGCAAACCCGATCGCTAGTCCGAAAAGAGGCACGAAGACCCGTTCCCCACGCGCTTGCTGATGGTTGCTGCGGGTTCAGTTAGGGGACCTTCGCTGGTAGGCACTGCGGCCGATAACTGAGGCCATCCGTCGTTAGGCGTTGGCCGCCCGCTTGCTGCAGCTTCAAGGGAGGGCGATAAGCGCAGGACCCGAGGCGCGACGAATCACCTATCGAGCCACCAGTCTTCCATGCGCCAGCCGTTGTACTGGCTATTCACCATCAAAGTTATGCCCTTCAGCTGTGGCTGCCAGCAGGTTGCCGCGCGCAAATGGTAAATGATGGGGCGACCCAACCCCTCTTGCAGTTTGTAGTCAGCGTCCTGCGCCAGTTTCCTACGTTTTTCCGCATCGGTCTCCTGCGATTGCCGATCGACCAGCTTATCGAAATCGGGATCATTGTACCCCGCGTAGTTGCGTTTCGAGGCGCTGACATAATTTTGGTAGAAGGTAACATCGGGATCGTCGACGGCATTGCCGAGCACGTTGAGACCCAGGATGAAATCCTTGCGGATCAATTTCGGGACCCAATTCGCTGTCTCGACCGTTTCGAGCTCGGCATCGATCCAGATCTCCTTGAGCTGGTCGAGGAGGATCGTGCCAGGATCCCGATAGACGGCGAGGTTCCGCACAGACAGCTTCACGGCGAGGTGCTTGTCGGGCCCGTAGCCGGCTTTTTGCATCAGCGCGTGTGCTCTTTCTCGGTTCTGCGGGACGTCGCCACCATAGCTGGGAAGCGTCGCGAGCCGCTCTGCCGGCATTCCCCACACACCCTCGGGCGGAGGCAGAAGCGCACCGCCAATGTCCCCTTCGCCTTGCCCGAGAATGTCGATGAATGATTTGCGGTCGAGCGTGAGCGCGACGGCCTCTCTAACATCGGCGTTATCGAATGGCGGCTTTGTGCGGTTCATCAGAACGCCGATCGACTCGGTCGCCGGCCCGGTCTGACAGACCGCCTGCGGCATCTGGTTTTTGATGTCCTTCAGCAGCGGAAACGTCACCTCATAGGGGAAGGTCATGTCGAATTGACCGCTGATGAAGGCAAGGATCGCAGTCGAGCGGTTCGGGATGATTTGATATTCGACGCCGTCGAGATAGGGGCGGCCGGGCTTCCAGTAGTCAGGGTTTTTGATGAGCTTGATGCCCTGGTTCGGCTTGTAGTCGAGGAATTTGAAAGGGCCGGTCCCGATCGGATGCTGGCGCATCTGCGCCGGCGACACGTGGCAGGGATAGATCGGCGTATAGCCGGAGGCGAGCATCGCCAAGATCGCGGGTTGCGGTTGTTTCAGGTGAATCGTCGCCTCAAACTCGCCGTTGGTCGTCGTGCTCTCGACGTTCGTCCACCAGCTTTCGCGGTAGTTTAGGCGCAGCTTTTCGTGCGCCTTGTTGATTAAGAGATCCATCGTGCATTTGACGTCGGCGGCCGTGAATGGCTCGCCGTCATGCCATTTCACCCCCTCGCGAAGCTTGAAGGTCAACGCGGTGTAATCGCCGTTCCACGACCAGCCGGTCGCCAGGTCCGGCACGATCGACTGCATGCTGTTCTGTGGGACGTTCTGGTCATAGACAACGAGGTTGTTGAAAACCCCCATCATCGGCAGGATCACGCCGATGGTGCCCTCCTCATGGATCGACATGCTAGCGGGACTGTCGCGATGATAGATCCGCAAGATACCCCCGGATTTTTGTGCGGATGCCACATTGGCACCGCTCAGCGCCAAGCAGAACCAGGCAACAATCGCCGGCACGTAACGAACCCGCATATCGCCCCTCATCGACCCAATCGTTCTATCGGGGCAGCTTATTTCTCTCTCTGTGCTGGGAGGTCAGCTTTTCCCGCGCGGCGGCTATTCCTTGGCGCTTAGCGAGCGGACGCTAACCCAAAATAGAGAGTGCTATCCACCGGCCAGCCTATCCAGGGTGCCGCCGCAAGGGTCGGCTTAGGGGCAAAACCGGCCGACTAAGGCCGCGATAACCAATGACCGTTCCTGGATCTTGAATCGGTCGTTCGAAGCGAGGTGCGTCGGCTGCTGCATAGCGCCGACTCCGGTCGTTCGCGTGACCACCTTGGAATGGAGAGGCCCGACCTCGTCCAACTGGCTAGGGCGAACTCCGCTAGGCAGCAGATACCGGCTAGCGGCCCATTCCGTGTGGCGATCGGCTCCCGGCGTGGGCTGCCGCATCGCGATCGGGTCAAGCTTGCACGGGCCGGTTGCGCATCAGCCAGACTAGCGGTACGGCAACCGCGGCGGTCAGGGCGAGTAGGTGGAAGGCGTTGATGTAAGCAATCATCGAGGCTTGCCGCTCAATCTCATTCGTCAGCCGCATCAAGCCGCTGGTCGTTCCTATGTTCCAGGCGGCGGGCGCCGCCGGACCCTTCAATGTGGGGGTGAACGGGTTGATGAGCTCGACCATGCGTGAGTAATTGGTGGCGGTCGAGCGCACCAGCAGCATGATTGATAGGGAAATGTACAGGCTGGATCCAAAATTCCGCACCAGGGTGAAGACGCTGGACGCCTCTGTCACCTGGCTGGCTGGCAGGGTCGAAAAGGCCAGAACGGTCATCGGTGTAAAAGCCAAACCGAAGCCGAACCCTTGCACGGCGTTAGTCCAGAATACGTCCAAGCTGGTCAGATTGAGGCTGAGTTGCGCCATCGACCAGGCAGCGAAGGCTTGCGCGGTCAGGCCCAGAGCGACGGTCAGCCGGGGAAAGCGCTGGCTAAGCGGCACCACGACGAGGAACGCGAACCAGTTGCCGATGCCGCGTGCCGCTAGCAATTCGCCAATCGTGCTGTCGGGATAGCCCCGCAAGTCATGCAGCAGGGTGGGGAAAAGCACGAGGCTGGTAAACGCCAGCATGCCCATGAAGAACGCGATCAGAAGGCCGATGGCGAAGTTGCGGTTGAGCAAAATCCGCGGGTCGAGGAATGGGGTCGGCGACGTCAGGCTGTGCGTGGCGAAGACCCAGAAGGCGGCCCCGGCGACCGCCGCGTCGGCCACGATCTCCGGCGAGTTCGAACCAGTCGAGCCGCTGCCCGCGATCGATCATCAGCTGCAGGCCCGTCATCGCGATCGACAGCGCCAGGAATCCCGTCCAGTCGAACCGGGCATAGGTGCGCGCGGTATTGCCTGCCAGAGCAAACTGATCGGCCCCGGTTTGGTGGTCCGGTTTGAATGTTAGTTTAGCGTCGGTCTTGGCACCAGCTTGAGCATGGCCGGCGGAGCTGGTCGGGGTTGCGCAGCCGGCCATGCGGCGAGGGCTGGGACGAACACCTCGGGCGCCGGAGCGCGATAGCCGATCGAAGCATGCGGTCGGACCGTGTTGTAATGCCGCCGCCAACTCTCGATGACGATCTGTGCCTCGCGCAGCGTGTAGAAGATCTCGCCGTCGAGAAGCTCGTCACGCAGGCGCGCATTGAAGCTTTCGATAAACCCGTTCTCCCACGGACTGCCCGGCGTGATGTAGGCGGTCTTTGCGCCGACCGCTGTAATCCACTCCTGCACGGCCCGGGCGACGAACTCGGGGCCATTGTCGGAACGAATGTGCGCGGGGACGCCGCGCAGGATGAACAGGTCCGAGAGAACGTCGATGACGTCGAGCGATTTGAGCCGGCGGGAGATCCGGATGGCGAGGCACTCATGGGTGAACTCGTCGATGATGTTGAGCATGCGGAACTTGCGTCGGTCATGAGTGCGCTCCTCGACAAAGTCGTACGACCAGACGTGGTTGGCCCGCTCGGCCCGCAGCCGGATGCACGATCCGTCCGAGAGCCACAGGCGAGCGCGCTTTGGTTGCCGGGAGGGGACCTTCAGCCCCTCGCGTCGCCAAATCCGCTCAACCCGCTTGTCGTTGACCAGCCAACCGGCGCGGCGCAGATGATCGGCCCCGGTTTGGTGGTCCGGTTTGAATGTTAGTTTAGCGTCGGTCTTGGCACCAGCTTGAGCATGGCCGGCGGAGCTGGTCGGGGTTGCGCAGCCGGCCATGCGGCGAGGGCTGGGACGAACACCTCGGGCGCCGGAGCGCGATAGCCGATCGAAGCATGCGGTCGGACCGTGTTGTAATGCCGCCGCCAACTCTCGATGACGATCTGTGCCTCGCGCAGCGTGTAGAAGATCTCGCCGTCGAGAAGCTCGTCACGCAGGCGCGCATTGAAGCTTTCGATAAACCCGTTCTCCCACGGACTGCCCGGCGTGATGTAGGCGGTCTTTGCGCCGACCGCTGTAATCCACTCCTGCACGGCCCGGGCGACGAACTCGGGGCCATTGTCGGAACGAATGTGCGCGGGGACGCCGCGCAGGATGAACAGGTCCGAGAGAACGTCGATGACGTCGAGCGATTTGAGCCGGCGGGAGATCCGGATGGCGAGGCACTCATGGGTGAACTCGTCGATGATGTTGAGCATGCGGAACTTGCGTCGGTCATGAGTGCGCTCCTCGACAAAGTCGTACGACCAGACGTGGTTGGCCCGCTCGGCCCGCAGCCGGATGCACGATCCGTCCGAGAGCCACAGGCGAGCGCGCTTTGGTTGCCGGGAGGGGACCTTCAGCCCCTCGCGTCGCCAAATCCGCTCAACCCGCTTGTCGTTGACCAGCCAACCGGCGCGGCGCAGAAACTCGGCGATCTTGCGATAGCCGTAGCGGCCATATTGCTTGGCCAACGCGACAATGTCGGCGGTCAATCGCTCTTCGTCGTCACGGCCCCGCGGGATCTTGCGCTGCGTCGAGCGGTGCTGCCCGAGCGCCGCACAGGCACGGCGCTCGGAAATCGACAGTACGTCTCGGACATGCTCGATGCAGGCGCGGCGACGCGCGGGGCTTAGAAGTTTCCCCGTGCCGCCTCCTGCAGGATCAGCTTGTCCAGCGTCAGGTCCGATATCGCGCGGCGAAGCCGCGTGTTCTCAGTCTCCAGGTCCTTAAGACGCTTCACCTGGTCGCTCTTCAACCCGCCAAACTCTTGGCGCCAGCGGTAATACGTCACCTCGCTCACCCCAATCGATCGGATCGCGTCGGCCACGCCCTGGCCTTGCGAGGTCAAAACATCAACCTGCCGCAGCTTGGCGACAATCTCTTCCGGCTTGTAGATCTTCCTCGGCATCGCGGTCCTCCTCGAGAGCAAAAACCATAGCTCAGGGTGGACCACTTCAGCGGGGGTGGATCACTTTCACTGAACAACTTGCACTCGCAAACGCGCCGTATGGTATTCGCGCCAATTGCATCCTCCCGGGCCTGATGGACACGCCGATGGCGGTCGACACGCGCGCCAGGGCAACCAACCGCAGCCGCGCCGAAATCGCCGCCGAGCGCGACGCGAAAGTGCCATTGCGCGGCAAGATGGGCACCGGATGGGATGTCGCCAACGCAGCACTGTTCCTTGCCTCGGACGAGGCGAACTTCATCACCGGCGTGGCGTTGCCAGTTGATGGCGGGGCGCTAGTGAAGGTCGGCTGAAAAGCAGCGAGGAGCGGGCCGGGGAGAAATTGGTGCCGGGCCGCACTCCCTTACGAGTCGCGATTGCGTTGTGTAGGAGCGCGCTTGCTAATCTCGTAGTCCGCTGCCTCGATTCCCTCAAGGATGCAGCGTGCCAGCATATCGGGGTCACCCTTGCGTGGCGGTATATCGCGTCGGCGATCAGTCTGAGCAGCACGGAGCGATCCTCAGGCATCATCGATCACCGCGCGCTCGTCATTCCGTTCATCCTGTGCCGGTTCGGCTCGTGGAACCCTACCACACCGCCCCACCGGCACCGCCCGCAGATGGTCCGAGATCATCGTCGAATTCCCGTTCCATATGGAACGGGAATTGGCCGCTGCTCGTCAGGCGTCGTCGCCAGGGGTAGCTCAAATCAACGTCAATAGGGTCTGGATCAAGATCCCATAACCATTGACAAGATCGTGTGCGCGCCGGCGATCCCTCGGCTAGATTGGCTGCACCTCAAATGCCCTCTGCTCCGCCCCGCTTCATACCGCCGCAACTCGCACGGTTGGTTGAAAAGCCCCCGGCCGGCGATAGCTGGCTTCACGAGATCAAGCTTGACGGCTACCGGATGGCCGCGCGTATCGAGGATGACCGCATGCGGCTGCTCACCCGCACCGGCCACGATTGGACGGAACGCTACCCCGAGGTCGCCGAGACGCTTGCCGCTCTGCCTGTGACAGAGGCGTATCTCGATGGCGAACTCTGCGCGATCGGTACCGATGGCATTACGTCATTCGCGTCGTTGCAGGCTGCCGCGCACGGCGATGCACACCTAATCTACTTCGCCTTCGAGCTACTGCACCTCGACGGCGCGGCGCTCATGGCGACGCCGCTGATCGAGCGCAAGGATTGGCTTGCCGAGTTGCTGGAGGGTACGGTCGGCCTCGACCGCGTGCTGCGCTACGTGGATCACCGCCAAAGACATGGCGCCATGGTTTACAAGGCGTGCTGCGATGCCGGGTTGGAGGGCGTTGTATCAAAGCCCGCTCGCAGCCTTTACCTGCCCGGCGATCGACGCCAATGGCTCAAGGTCAAATGCCTTAACCGCGAGGAGTTCGTGGTCATCGGCTGGAGCGAACTGGAGGGCAGCCGGCAGCGGTTTGGATCGCTGCTCCTCGGCTACTACACCGAGGCCGGCGATCTGATCTATGCCGGCCGCGTCGGCACCGGCTTTACCGAGGACGTGTGGCAGAAGCTGCAACCACTTGCCATCGATCGGATGCCGCTCGCGACGCCGCCGCCACGCAACACGCTTCGGCCGGCCGCTGGCGTTGTCGCGGGTGCATTGGGTACGACCAGAACTCGTCACCGAGGTCTATTACCTGACGTGGACGGACGACGGGTTACTCTGCCACGTCACCCACCAGGGCCTGTGTGAGGATAAGCCGGCGAGGGAAATCCGCCGCGAGCGCCCTGCTGACAAAACGGTGCACTAAAGCAACGGTCCTGTCGCTCATAAAGGGCACGAAGATCCGGTCCCGCCGCCAAGGCTGTGCGCCCGCTATGTGATCAGGAAGCGGACCGTCGTCGACGCGCCCAGCAGCGACGGCAGTGCGCCGATTGCGGCCGTTCGTGGCACCTATGAGGTTCAACCGACCTCCAGTGATCGGTGGCGATAAATATTTGAGAGCTCACGCACGGTGGTTCTGCGAGCTATGGCTTACGACGAAGCCTTGCCAGCTTGGCGAGCATGTCCGTCCGATCCGGACTCGGCGCCGTCGAACAGCATTGGCTGGGCGAATCCTGATAGGCCCGCACGAGCGCTTCCGCCTGGCTCAATTCGGGATCCATGTCGCAGCCATGTTCGGCAAGCCAGATCAGCGCTGCAAATTTTTTCGCCCCGGGCCCCTCAAGCAAGTCCCAATACGGCCGCGGGTCGTCGCGCGGCGGATAAATCTGCCCGAGTTCATGACGCAGCGCGTTTCCCGCGGCAGCGCAGAGCTGGCTGGTTGGCTCAAGGTCGAGGAGTGGCAGATCACGCAGCACCAACCAGGCCGAGTGCTCGTCGGACGGGTCGTCGGGGTGGCTGCCGCTGAGCATTTCGATGGCGTCGGCGGTGCGGTGATCGAGCTGGCGAGCGCCAGCAAGCGCCTGTTCTCGGACGGAATCGTCGTCGGAGTCGGCAAATTTCAGCCACGCCATCAGGTGAGCCTTTGGCGTCAGCATGGAAAATTGCTCGGGATCCTCGTTGAGCACCCGTCCCAGGGCTTTCGGGTCGCGCAAGTCCGCCAGATAGCGAACGTCGTAACCCGGGTCGCGGTATGCCTTCGCCATCGCTTCCCAGGCCAGCGACTCGGCATCGCACGAGCAACCATACCCGACGAGCCAACTCATGGCCGCGACGGCGTCCGCCACCTCCTGGTAGATGTCGTCGTAGGGCTTGGCATTGGGAACGGGGAGTACGAGCGGCTTGACGCGCTGGCGAAGCAGATTGCGCGCCTTGTCGCAAATGGCCGGTGTCGGAGTGAGACCGAAACTTCCGAGATAGCGGAGCGGAAAGTCGCCGCGGTCGAGCATGATCTCGGCGTCGCTTTGGCGCCGCGTGAGGGTTTTGATGCGGTCGAGCACAGCAATCTGTTTCGTCTCGCCGCGCGCCGTCGCCAGGAGTGAGATCAGGTCCCAAAGCGGCGCATCCGCCGGCATGCCGGCCAAGGCAGCATCCCATTTGGCCGCCTCGGCCGCTTGCTCGACGTAGACCTGGTCTCGGACTTGATTCATGGGCAGGATCGCAAGAGACAGGATCAATATCGCGCCCCAGGAGACGCCGGCGGCAATGTTGGCGGGAATGCCGCGGTGCAGAGCGGGGACCGGGAGCAGCGTCCACAAACAGAATGACACCACGAGTGGCGGGACCCCTGCCGGAACAATTATCGGCCAATAGAAGGGGGCAAGATGAGGCCGGGCGAGGAGGTCCAACGCGGCCATTGCCGCCCAGCCTGACGACGGGATGAGGATCAATGCGGCAAGCGCTGCGACCCATGGCGCTGTGCCTTTTACAAACGCAATGATTGCGAGTCCGCCGAGTAACGCCCAAAGGATCAGAATTGATAAGGCGGTGAAACCTTGCGTTAGGGCATTGCCCGCTGGATCGCTTCCGGTGAGATTTGTGAGCGAGTTGAGTACGATAGCCCAGAGCAAGAGAATGAGCAGGCTCAGGACGGAGCCAAGGGCGATCGCAATCGCGGAACCTACGGCGGCCCGTCGTGGCGGGGTCGGATTTGTCGACGTCATGCTGGTCGCTCATTTCCGGATGCTGACGGACGCGGTCCAACGCCTTGGCGTGTCGAATTTTTCAAGATTCGATCATGGCATAGGGCTGCGGTTTGGAAGAACGGCTTTGGGTTGCGGATGATGGCGGGCCTTGACTGCGACAACCCCGCGCTTGAACCGCGCCGGGGTCCGGCCTTCCTCTATTGACGCCCAGCGACGACCGCACCTCGCCGCCTGCCGCTTAATCTCGGCAGGCGATGCCGTTCTCTCCGCGGCGGTCCACTTTTGGTGCCGCTCGAAAGTTTCGGCGAAGGTCCGCCTTTAGGGCATGACCGGCCCGATAAGACCACAACAACGAATGGCTGTTTAACGCTCGCAAACCGGTCATTCGCCGCGAGGCGTATCGATGGCCGCATAGCGCCGAAAGCGGATATGCCCGCGACCTAAATCAGACCGCTGGCATCGAGCACGAGCGGACATCCACACCGGCGCGGCGCGAACCCGGCCCGTGCGACAGATTTGCTATCAAACCCCTGCCAACGAATGATACAGTATATCGGTCACGAGGGCGCGCTGAGCATTCGCGACCGGTGTGGGTCGGCTTCACGTCGTGGCCGGCCGATCGGGTGAATAAGGTTGACCTTTTGATGACGCGGGGGATTTTGATGTCGCATCAGCATCATTCATTGGGAAATTGGCGCCTTGACGAGAGTGGCCTGCGGCCGCGCCTCGACCGCCGTGTGCTGGTCAGCTCAGCTCTCGGCGCGGGTGCCGCGATGGCAACTTTTCTCGGCTCCGGCCCCGCCCAAGCGCTGACGCTTGAGAAGGCGTATCCGGCTCTGCTCGGTGCGATCCCGCCACGGAAGGGGGTGGTGCCGTGGGACAATCTCATGGAGGTCAACGCGCCCCTCGGCCAAAAGCCGAAATTCCCAGTCGCCATGACAAAGCTGAATGGTCGTGCAGTCCTCATCGAAGGGCACATGATGGTGCTTGCGGACGATGATCCCCTCGACCGTTTCTTGCTCAGCGCCTACAAGGCCCATTGTCCGTTCTGTAGCCCCGGCGGATTTGCGTCGGTTGTCGCTATCCATGCCGCCCGGCCAGTGCGCGTGAGCGATGCGCCGCTGACGATGCGGGGAACCCTGCGCCTCCTCACGGATGGCCAGACCCGATTGTTCTATGAGCTCGACAAGGCAATCGTGGTCTGAGCCGGGCTTGCGGGGAGCGCTACGCGAACTGCTACAGGCGGGCGCGCGGCACAGTCGTGAGCAGATAAACACCCGCGCTTAGGGCCGTGATGCAAAAGCTGGCCGGCCAGTCGGTGTAGAAGGCGAGAGCGATCCCCGCCCAGGCTTCCAGCAGGGCGAGAATGGCCGCTAGAAGAAGGCCAGTCGCGACGGCGCTTGATAGCCGCTGCGCCGTCGCGGCGGGGCCAACCATCAGCGCAAAAACCAGAAGAACGCCGACAATCTGGACGCATTCGGCGGTCGCTAGGCCGACAATGGCGAGAAACAACACGGAACAGAGCCGAAGCGAGACACCCTTTGCCTCGGCCAGCTCCGGCTGAAGGCTGGCAAATAGCAGCGGGCGCGAGATGATTGCGAGAGCTCCAACGCTGCCGACACCCAGCCACAGAAGCGTCCAGACCGTTCCGGCATCGACGGCGAGCACGTTGCCGAACAGGAGCGCGGTCGCCTGAGTCGCGTAGGCGGTGAAGAAGTGGAGGAACAGCAGACCAAAACCGAGCGAGAGCGCCAGGATCATGCCGATGGCCACGTCGCGGTGCGCGATCCGCTCACCCATTGCGCCCATGCCGATTCCAGCCGTCACGGTCAGTGTGACCAGACCCCAAAGCGGTGCCACGCCCAATAGAACCGCGCCCGTGGCCCCGGTGAACCCGACATGCGATAGCGCATGACCGGCAAAGGTTTGTCCGCGCAGGACTAGAAAATATCCGACCAGCCCCGAGACGATCGCGACGATGGAAGCGGCCGTGAAAGCATTCCGCATGAAATCGTAGTCAAGCATGGTCATGTGGCACTTTTGCCCTATCGTGTCCGTGCATTGCTTCATGGTCATGTGCGTGAGTGTCGTGCTCTACGTCGTGCGCGCCCGACATGACGAAGATGCGGCCCGCTATGCGGACCACATCGATCTGGGCCCCATAGAGACGTGACAACACCGGCCCGGTAATTACCTCTTCAACCGCGCCCAGCGCCGCCTGACCGCGTCCGAGATAGAGCACACGATCAAGCGCGCCGAGCAGCGGGTTAAGTTCATGAGCGGTAAACAGAATGGTGATCCCGAGCTCGCAACCCAGCGACCTGGTCAATGCGACGACCTCGCCTTGGTAATGCGGGTCGAGATTGACTAACGGCTCGTCGAGAAGCAGCAGCCGAGGGCGCCCAATTAGTGCTTGGGCCAGCAGGAGTCGCTGCCGCTCTCCACCCGAGGTTTCGGCCAAAGACCGCCGTGCTAGTTCGCTGGCGCCAACCAAGTCGAGAACGCGATCGACCTCGGCGCGCACTTTCCTGCTGGGAAACGGCAGACCGAGGCGGTGGCCATCGACAACCCCAGCGACAAAGTCCCAGCCGCTCAATCGCAGTCCGCCGCCGCTGCTGCGAACTTGCGGCATGTAGCCGATTGCCGGGTTGCCGCGAACCACGGGCCGGCCCAGGACGCGGATCGAGCCGTCGCTTGCCGGGACGAGACCAAGGATGGCGCGGATCAAGGTCGTTTTGCCGGCCCCGTTCGGTCCGAGGACACCGACAAACTCGCCCTGCTCGATATTAAGGCTGACACCGCTCAATACGTCGCGGCCGCCGAGGCGCAGCGTCGCGTTTCGAAATTCGACAGCGCTCACTGGTTCTGCTTGGGAAGTGCGTGATCGATCGCATCCAGCTCGCTCAGCAACCAGGCCTGATAGTTCTTCCCGGCGGGTTCGGTCTCGGTCGCGCCAACGATCGGAACCCCCGAAGCTTGGGCGAGCTTGCGCATTCGGTCAGCGATCGGATCGGTTGCCTGACTGTTGTAAATGAGCAATTTGACCTGATGCGTCTTGAGGTCGTTCTCGAACGCGGCAATGTCCGAGACACTGGGTTCGGTGTTATTCATCACCGCAAGCTGGAAGGCTTGGTTGCGGACTTGCACGCCAAGCGCGTCGAACATGTAGCCAAAGACCGGTTCCGTCGCCGTGACCAGCGTACCCGCAAGGCGAGCATGGAGTTCGCCGATCTTCGCCTGTATCGGTTTCAATGAAGCATCGAACTGCGCCAGCCGCTCTTCGTATCCCACTTTATGTGCCGGATCGGCGGCGATCAGGATGTCGGAAAGCGTCTTGGCCAGCGCAGACATCGTTGCCGGGTCGTACCAGATATGCGGGTTATCGCCAGGTTTTCTCCCAACCAGTGCGGCGACCACGATCGTCTTGCGGCTCGTCGAGCGCGCGGTCGCGAGGAGTCTCTCCATCCACGGGTCGTAGTCGATACCGTTATAGATGACGATATCCGCGGCCGAGACATCCCGGCCGACCGAGGGACTGACCTCAAATAAATGTGGGTCCTGATCGGGGTTGTTAAGGATGCTGGTCACGCCGACATCCGGGCCGCCGATTTGCCTGGCGATGTCGCCGTAGAAGTTCTCGGCGGCGACGATCTTGAGCGGGTCGGCTCGCGCGACCGACATCGTCGGGAGGAGGCCGAACATCCCAACCAGGATAAGCCAAGCGACCGGCTTCCATCCGGAACCGAGAGCGCGACCCAACGCTAGCAACGGATAGCCTCATGCGCTGTGCTGTCACGGCAGGCAGAGCAAGATCCCGAGATTTCGAGGGTTTCCGCTTCCACCGTAAAACCGAGCCGTTCACTCCATTCGTCGACGACCGACGCGATCCGATCGTCCTCAAGCTCGACTGTGGTGCCGCAGCGCCGGCAGATTAGAAACTGGCTGACATGCGGGTGATCGGGGTGGGCACAGGCGACAAAGGCCTTGCGCGACTCAAGTCGGTGCGCGAGGCCATGCGCGACGAGAAAATCGAGGCTGCGATAAACGCCGGCAGCGGTCGCTGAGCGCTCGGTACGCAGGCGGTCGAGCAATTCATACGCAGTGAGCGGGCCGGCCGCTTGCGCCAGCACCAGGAATACCTGGCGGCGCAGCCGCGTCAGACGCGCGCCGGATTGCCGGCAAATCCCTTCGGCCTCGGCGAGGGCAAGGACATGTTCTCGTGACATTCGATCGTCCGGCGGCTTCACAGTGGGCCACCACTACGCGACAGATCGATCAGCGAGACAATGCCTTCGCTATCACCTACGCCGATCGCGGTGCCATCCGGCGACCAGGCGAGAGTGACGACTTTGTCATCGGTCGCGGGCCGTACCGTGACCATGCGGCTACCAGGCACTTCGGCCACGCGAACCTCGCCGTCGTCATAGCTGAAGGCGACAAGCGGCCGCTTTGGGTGCGTCGCCACGCAGGTGACCAGATACCTCTCTCGCCCGCCGAACTCGAACGCGTTCTTTCCCATCGGCCCGCCGCCGGCAAATGGCCAAGCGGTCACGCTGTCGGAACCCGCGGTCACGAGATAAGGCGGCTTGGCGATCCAGGCGAGGGAGCGGACCTTCGACATATAGCCGCTCATGCGCATGTCCTCGCCGTCGGCGAGACGCCAGCCGTGCAGCTCGTTCTCCTGCGTTGCCGTCATCAGGAACTTGCCGTCGGGGCTCCAGCTCACGCCGATATGCGAACCGCGCCAGCGGTAGCGCGCCGGCGTGCCGCCGAGCGCGGCGGCCCACCATAGGGTCACGCCGTTGTAATGCGATACCGCGAGGCGCTTGCCCTTCGGGTTGAACGCCAGCCCGGAGACGCTGCTGGGATGCTCGGCGGTACGGCCGATCTCGCCACCGGCGGCGTTGACGAGCCGGACTTCGCGGCCGAGGGCGACCGCCCGCACGGTATCAGCGACCGCGATCGTGTCGATCCATTGTCCAGGCGCGTGCAGCAGCACGCGGTGTGTGCCATCGCCCGAGATTTGAACGAGGCGACCGTCATCGCCGCCCGATAGAAACCGGTCCCCGACAGCCTCGGCCTGAAGACAGAGCACGGCCCCGTCATGCGCCTCGACGGCCTGCGGCTCGCTCTCAAGCTCAGTGCGCGAGATCAGCCTGACTGTGCCGTCACCGAGCGCTGCGGCCATGCATCGACCGGAGCGTGCAAAGGCCAGCCCCGTTACCGGCGCGTCAAAGCACCATTCCCAGTTTTTGGGCGGCTTGATAGTCGCGGGTTCGGCGAGGCCGAGCGGCTCGGGCGCCATCGTGACACTCAGCCCGCGACGCAGGCCGCAAACCCGGCGCGCAACTCGTCCTCATCGAGATTGCGGCCGATCAGCACGAATTTCGACTCGTGGCGCTCGCCTGCTGCCCAGCGCTTACCGTCGTTCGCCTCCATCAGCATGTGGACCGCCTGGAAGACATAGCGATCGGGGCTTCCCTTGATGTCGAGGATGCCCTTCGACCGCAGGATGTCGACGCCTCGGGTGCGCAGCAAGTCCGAGACCCAGCGGCGAAACTTGTTGATGTCGATCGGCTGCTCCGCCGTGACGCAGACGCTGGTGATGGACTGATCGTGCACATGATCGTCCTCACCGAGGAAATTGGGTTCGATGGACAGGATGCGGCCGAGGTCGAAGGCGCCGCGGTCGAGCAACGCGTCGATCGGAAGCGAGCAATGATCGGTGCGATGGATCGTCGCCATCGGGTTCATCGACCAGATGCGGCCCTCGACGGTCGTCAGCTCTTCTGGCGAGACCAAGTCAACCTTGTTGAGCAGAACGATGTCGGCGAAGGCGACCTGCTCTGCCGCTTCGTGGCTGTCCGCCAACCGCTCGAGAAAGTTCTTGGCATCGACCACGGTAACGATCGAATCGAGCTTGGCGCGCTCGCGCACCTCGTCATCGACAAAAAAGGTCTGAGCCACCGGCGCCGGATCGGCGAGGCCAGTGGTCTCGATCAGGATACCGTCGAACTGGCCCTTGCGCTTTAGTAGATTGCCGATAATACGAATGAGATCGCCGCGCACCGTGCAGCAGATGCATCCGTTGTTCATCTCGAACACTTCTTCGTCGGCATTAACGACAAGCTCATTGTCGATGCCGATCGCGCCGAACTCGTTGACGATGACGGCGTAGTGCTTGCCGTGCTGCTCGGTCAGCACGCGGTTCAGCAAGGTCGTCTTGCCGGCCCCGAGATAGCCGGTCAGTACGGTGACGGGAATCTGATCCACGTACCTTTCCTCCTCAACAAGCACTAGAGCCAAGATGATATATTATATCAATAGCGGGCGGAGCCTGGTGAGCGCAAGCCAGAAGAGATTGCAATTCCTGAGGTGGCCGGCACTGGCATACGGTGTTACTGAGTCGAGGCATGACCAATGCCGATGCACTTGCGGTGGCGCCGTTTGAAGATGCTCGCCGCGTCGCGCTGATCGGCCGAGCCTTCCGGCTTGAATGGTTCACGCTCGGATGGATGACGATCGAAGCCGCGGTCGCCATCACCGCCGGCGTAGCCGCTCGTAGCGTCAGCCTGACAGTCTTCGGCGTTGATAGCCTAATCGAGCTTGCTTCGGCCGGTGTGCTGATTTGGCGGCTTTGGGTCGAACTCAAGCGCGGCAGCACTTTTTCTGAAGCCGCTGAGTGCAGAGCGAGCCGCCTCGCCGCCGCTCTGCTGTTCGCACTCGCGCTTTATGTCGCCGCCGCGGCCACATGGTGCCTGTGGACGCGTGAAGGGCAGTCGTTTTCGTGGCCGGGGCTTGCCGTGACGATGCTAGCAATCCCGGTCATGTATCTTTTGGCGAAGCGTAAGCTCGTGGTTGCCGAGAAACTCGGTAGCAGGGCACTACGCGCCGATGCCGCTGAAGCCATCACCTGCGGCTGGCTTTCGTTTGCCGTGGTGTTTGGCTTGTTGGCTCAACTCGCCCTCAATGCGTGGTGGGTGGATTTTGTGACTTCGTTCGCAATCCTCTGGTTTCTCGTCAGGGAAGGGCGCGAAGCCTGGAACGTGGAGGATTGCTGCGACGGAGATTGAGCATGGAGGAACAAGACCTAACCGTGTTTGGAATGGGGCAGCGAATGTCCATGGTCCACCCAGCCTCGTCATTCGACGGCGCGGCCACGAATATGGCTCACGAGCGGTAAGCCCGTTAGCAACGAACGAGCGACGGCTGACGGCTCGCTACGCGGACCACGCAACGAACACCCAGGGGTGACACGGGTGCGCCAAGAGCAGACATATCGCATTGCATCAGAGGTGTTGGCCTCGGATTGGCATGCGTGAGCTGGCACTGGAGTGTTCTCCTGATCGAGGGCAAAACCAGCCTCAGGAGGGGCAGTCCCATGCACGCCGGTTCACTGAACCATCTGACTCATAAACACGCCTTCCTCGGTGAGTGGCACATGGAGCACGAGCGCCGCACTTGGCTTGTTGTCGCGCTAACGTTCACCATGACCCTGGGCCTCGGGGTCAACCTGATGAGTGCTTGGCTGCTCCGTGACGACGACCACCATCATGGCCACGATCACGACCATAATGACGTCGCTGACCATGACCATCGTGGGCATGGGCACGATCTCAATCTTCGAGCGGCTTACGTACATGTCTTGGCGGATGCAGTTACCTCTGTCCTAGCGATCACGGGCCTATCGCTCGCCTGGGGGCTAGGCTGGCGCTTCATGGACCCGCTCGTCGGCCTGGTTGGCACCATCCGGCCGGCGGATGTAATGGCGTTGCGTCACACCGCGGCGCGAGTGTCCGAGCAGTTCGGCGATCGTGGCATCCCCGTAGCCCTCGTTTGCGGCGATGCTGCCGAGGGTTCGACGCAAATCGTGCGAGCGCGCGTCCTTCAACCCGGCCGCGTTGAATAGCGTTGCGATCGAAGCCTTCAGCTCGCCTCGCCCAGTGCCGCCGCGGTTAGGGAATACCCATTCCTCGGACAATCGGGGAAGGGATTGGAGCACATCACGAGCCGGCTTGCCGATGGGGCGCATCGAGCGCCCGGTCTTTGTCGTCTCTAGCCGCAGGCAGGAGCCGGCCAGGTCGATTTCGGCCCAGCGCAATCCGCAAGCTTCCTCGCGCCGCAAGCCGGTCAGGGCGATCAGTTTCGCTGCGCCTGCCGCCATCGGCATCATCGCCTCGTTTTCGGTGAGTGCCTTGCCGAGCGCTTGCAGCTCATCCGCATTCAGTACCCGGTCCTTAGCTTCGCCGCGGGCTGTCTCGACGCCATGGGCGGGATTCGGGCCGGGCACCAGCTCGCGCTTTTCAGCCCATGACAAGATGCCGCCGAGCAATTCGACCACGCGCGCGGCTGTTCCGACGCCGCCTGTTACCACGGCGCGACCACGCGTCTTTCCCTTGAAAGTGCCCGCGGTTTTTCCCTTGGCGATGCCATCGGCCATACGTTGCACATCGGCTCGCCGGAGATCGCGCGCGGCAATGGTGCCGATTAGGGGCTTGATGTGGCGGATTACCCGCCCTTCGTCGATCGCCACCGTGGCCGCCCGCTTGGGCCGCTTGAACCGGGTCATGACGAGTCCGGAGCGCGCTGCCTCGAGATATTCGTCGCACAGCTCGGCAACAGTGAGCGCCTGCTTCGCTTCGGTCTTCTCGCGCTGTGGATCGCGTCCCTCAGCGGCGGCGCGGATTATCGCCTCGCCGCGCTCGCGAGCCTTCTCGACCGTGTACGGTCCGTAGGCGCCGATCTTGATGCGCCGTTGAAAGCGCCCTACCCGCACCTGTGCCAAGAACGTCTTCCTGCCCGAAGGATAAATTCGAGCGCCGAAACCGGGTAACCTGTCACACCAGAGGAAGAATTCGCTCTCTCTCTCGGCTTCACTGCATCGAGAGCGCGTTTGGTGAGTGGCATCTCGTTCTCCGGGTGGATCGGTCGGAAGCAATCGGAAGCGAACAAGCGGAAACGGTCGGCAACGAGATGCTAAGTAGGGAATGCGATTTCAAGGGCTTGGGAAACGATCGGCAACGTACGGCAGCTCGGCTGACTACGTTGACATCGTAGGGGTCACAGGTTCAATCCCTGTCGCGCCCACCATGCCATGGGGGTTTGGATACGCGGCCGGGCCGAGGGGGAACTCGAAGGATGCGGCTTGCGGCATTCGGGATGATAGCGGTCGGGGCAGTGCTGTCTGGCTGTTACGGGCCGCATCTGGTCGACCCTCAAGACGCGGCCGAGCGGATGGTCGCCGGCGAGGCGCTCGGCACTGCACTGGGCACGGGTATCGGGGCCAGCTTCGCCATCAACCCGGCGATCGGCGCGGTCATCGGCGCCGAGACCGGCGCGGCGCTCGGCGCCTTCACCGGGGTCATCACCGCGGCCCCGATACCAGCCTACCATCCAGTCGCAGTGCCGGCTCAGGCCGTCATCCCGAATTTCTACGATGGTTGGCCGCCCGGATATCACAAGCCGCCGAATAACCCCGAGACGCAGCCGCCGCCCGCCGGCTGACGCCAAGGCCGCCGCTTGGCGGCGGGTCATGCCCTGCCTATAAGCTGCGCCGATGCCGCTGTTCGTTATCCCTTTTCCGGCGATCGACCCCGTCGCGGTCTCATTGGGACCATTCGCGATCCGCTGGTACGCGCTCGCCTACATCGTCGGGCTCATCATCGGTTGGCGTTATTGCCTGATGCTCGCCGACCGGCCGCCCAACCTCGTCACCCGCAAGGACGTCGACGACTTTCTCGTCTGGGCGACCCTGGGCGTGGTGCTCGGCGGCCGCATCGGCTACGTGCTGTTCTACAACCTGCCGTATTACACCGAGCACCCGATCCAGGCGCTCTACCTGTGGCACGGCGGGATGTCGTTTCACGGCGGCGCGCTCGGCGTCACCCTGGCGATCGTGCTGTTCGCCCACCGCCGGCGGCTCTCGATCGTCGCGCTTTCCGACATCGTGATCGAAGCAGTGCCGATCGGCCTCTTCTTCGGCCGCATCGCCAATTTCATCAACGGCGAGCTGTTCGGGCGCGAGACCGACGTGCCGTGGGCGATGGTTTTTCCCAATGGTGGGCCGGTGCCGCGTCACCCGAGCCAGCTCTACGAAGCTGCTTGCGAGGGCTTGCTGCTCTTCCTGCTGCTGCTCTGGGCTGAGCGTCGCGGCGCGCGGCGCCGGCCGGGGCTCGAAACCGGCATCTTCCTTGCCGGCTATGCGGTCGCGCGGATGTCGGGCGAATTGTTCCGCCAACCCGACGCGCAGCTCGGCTTCCTGATCTTCGGCACGACGATGGGCCAGCTCCTGTCGATCCCGGTGCTGATCGCCGGCGCAATCTTCATCTGGTGCGCTTGGCGGCGGTCGCCCGCCGCATCGCCACCGCGATGAGCGCGCCACCGCTCACCCAGAAACTTGTCCGACACATTCGCGCGCAAGGGCCAATGACGGTCGCCGCCTACATGGCGATGGCGCTGCATGACCCCGATTTTGGCTACTACATGCGCGGCAACCCGCTGGGCGCACGCGGCGACTTCGTCACCGCACCGGAGATCAGCCAGATTTTCGGCGAGCTGATCGGGCTGTGGTGCACCGATCTGTGGCAGCGGATGGGCGCGCCAAACCGGGTCGTCCTGGCCGAGCTCGGCCCGGGCCGCGGCACGCTGATGGCGGATTTTCTGCGCGCCGCTAGCCGCGTTCCCGGCTTCCGTGAAGCGCTGCGCCTCTATCTGGTCGAAGCCAGCCCGCCGCTTTGGGAATTGCAGCAACAGGCGCTGAGCGAAATCGATCCCGCCTGGACGTCGCGTTTCGACGACGTCCCGGATGGGCCGCTGCTGCTGGTCGCCAACGAATTCCTTGACGCGCTACCGATCCGGCAATTGGTCCGCGCCCGCTCGCATTGGGCTGAGCGCATGGTCGCGGCCGACGCGAGCGAGCGTCTCGCTTTTGCGGACAGTCCCGAAAGCCCGGCTCTGAGCCTGCTGGTGCCGCCGGATCGGCGCGACGCCGCCCCCGGAGCGGTCGCAGAGATCTGTCCCGCCGCGGCGACTTTGGCCGCCGCGCTCGCCGAGCGCCTCACCCACCACCCAGGCGCGGCGCTGTTTATCGATTACGGCTATGTGGACTGTCCGCCCGGCGACACGTTGACTGCGATTAGCGCGCATCGCGGCGCCGATGTGCTCGGCGATCCAGGTGCCGCCGACCTTTCGGCGCATGTCGACTTCGCCGCTTTCGCCACTGCTGCGCGAGAAGCTGGCGCCGTCGTATATGGTCCGGTGACCCAGCGCGACTTTCTTCTCGCGCTCGGCGCCGAAGCACGGCTCGCAGCGCTGCTGCGGCAAGCCGATCCCAACCAGCGACGTACGCTCAAAAGCGGGCTGCGGCGCTTGATCGATCCGCAAGAGATGGGCACCTTGTTCAAGGTGCTGGCGGTGACCTCGCCCGGTCTGCCGGCGCCGGCCGGCTTTGGCGGGGAGTGATGCTGACCCTCGACGTTCTCGACGGCACCGCGATCCGCCACGCGTTCTTCACGCGCGAGGGCGGGGTGAGCGAGGGGATGTTCGCCTCGCTGAATTGTGGCTTTGGCTCGGGCGACGACCCGGAAAACGTCGCGCGCAACCGCGCGATCGCGGTGAACCAACTGGGGCTCGCCGAAGACCGGCTCGTCACCTGCTACCAGATCCACAGCGCCAAGGTTCTCAAGGTCGCGACGCCGTGGCGGCGCGAGGATTTACCGCGCGCCGACGGCATGGTGACGACCGTCCCCGGCATCGCCCTCGGTGTCTTGGCGGCGGATTGCGCGCCTATTCTCTTCGCCGATGCCGAAGCCGGGGTCATCGGCGCCGCGCATGGCGGGTGGCGCGGCGCGCTCGACGGGGTCGCCGAGGCGACCGTCGCGGCGATGGTGGACGAAGGCGCCCGCGCGAGCCGTATCCGAGCCGCGATCGGGCCGTGCATCGGCCAGGAGTCTTATGAGGTTGGGCCGGAATTTCCGCCCCGTTTTACCGAAGTCGACGCGGAGAGCGCCGCCTTCTTCGTGCCGGCGGCACGGGAAGGGCATTTCCGCTTCGATCTCGGCGGTTATATCGCCCATCGCCTTAAGCGCCTCGGGCTTGCCGCTGTGGAACGCGCGCCCCACGACACCGCCGCCGATACCGAGCACTTTTTCAGCTATCGCCGGGCCTGTCTCAACGGCGAACGCGACTACGGCCGCGCGCTGGCGGCGATTGTGCTGACGGACTAGGGCAACCGGTGCCCTACCTGATCATCTTCGCCGCCGCTTGCGTTCTCGGCCTCCTCGTCACTTGCGCGTTGATCCTGTGAGGGGAGTGCGCCGGAGCACCCGGTTGGCCGGGTTGGCTCTCGCTGCCGCTCTCGTCGCCTGCCAGCCGCTGCCGCACCCATTCGCCGACGACCGTCCGTCGGCGGCGCTGTTGCAGGTGCCCGACAGCATGGACATCGCGGTGGGCAATTTCGACGGCGAGCCGCGGGCAACCGCGGTCAAGCTCAGTGCTGCGGCTGCCGACCAGCTTCTAAAGCACGACATTACCGCCAGCGCGACCGCCGCCAGCCGTTCGGGCTATACGCTCGACGGGCGCATCAATGAGGGCGCGCCGCAGGCGGGCAAAGCCACCGTCACCGTGATCTGGCGGCTGCACGACCCAACCGGCAAAACCATCGTCGAGCACCGCACGCAACTTTCCGGGTCGGTCCACGATTGGCAACAAGGCGCCGACGCGCAAGTTGCCCAGCTGGCCGCGGCCGGGGCTGACGTGCTCGCCTCGCTCATCACCGAGACCACGCCGAAGGAGCAACCGCAGGCAAGCGGGCGGGTGCGCGTCGCGGTCCGCAAGGTCGCCGGCGCGCCCGGCGACGGTAACAATTCGCTGGCCGCGTCGATAACCGCGGTGCTGAAACACGCGGATATCGAGCTCGTCGATGCAACACAGGGAAAGCCCGATCTCGACGTCGATGCCATGGTGTCCATCGTGCCGAAGGGCGATAGGCAGCACGTCAAGATCGTCTGGCGGGTATCGCGCGCGACCGGCGCCGAGATCGGAACCGTGGTTCAGGAAAACGACGTGCCGCGCGGCCAGCTCGACGGGGCATGGGGCGACATCGCCTATACGGTCGCGATCGCCGCCGGCGGTGGGATCATGCAACTCGTCGATCGTGGCGCCCCGCCGGTAAAGCTCGGCGCCGCCACTATCCCGCCGCCCGCGCCAACGACCGCAGCGCCGGCCGGGGCACAAACTTTGCCACCGGTGGCGCCAAACTCACCACCGGCGCCCGGCAACATCGCCTCGCCGGCGGTCAATCTACCGCCGGTCGATGTCGCCCCCGATTCGCCTGCGCCGCCGCCGAAACGCGGCGTAGCGCCGCCGCAATGAGCTAGGATGATCGTGCAACCGCGCGAGGAGGAACCGCGATGGCGCACCTGACCACCGACGACGGCGTCAAGCTCTATTACGAGGAAGCCGGGAGCGGCACGCCGATCATCTTTGTCCACGAGTTCGCCGGCGACCTGCGCAGCTACGAGCCGCAGGTTCGCTATTTCTCGCGGCGCTATCGCTGCGTCGTCTACAACGCGCGCGGCTACCCGCCGTCCGACGTGCCCGACAATTTCGAACGCTATTCGCAGGAGCGCGCGCGTGACGACATCCACGCCGTGCTTGATGCGCTCAAGATCGAGAAGGCCCATGTCGTCGGCATCTCGATGGGCGGGTTCGCGACCTTGCATTTCGGCTTTCAGTATCCCGAGCGCGCGCTGTCGCTGGTCGTCGCCGGCTGTGGTTACGGCGCCTCGCCCGACAAGCGCCAGCAATTCCACGACGAGACCGCCCGCACCGCCGCGCAAATCGCCGAGAAAGGCATGCCCGAGGTCGCCAAGACCTACGGCGCCGGCCCGACCCGCGTGCAGTACGCCAACAAGGACCCGCGCGGCTACGCCGAGTTCATGCAGCAGCTATCCGAGCATTCGACCCTGGGGTCGGCTAATACGATGCGCGGGGTGCAGGCACGGCGGCCCTCGCTCTGGGACCTCGTCGACAAAATGAAGGCGCTCGACGTGCCGACCCTGGTCGCCACCGGCGACGAGGACGACCCGTGCCTCGAACCGGGCCTCCTGATGAAGCGGCACGTCAGGAGCGCGGCGCTGGTCGTGTTCCCCAACACCGGCCACGCGCTCAATCTCGAGGAGCCCGATCTCTTCAACCGAATTTGCGACGAGTTCTTCCACCAGGTCGAGAGCGGGCGCTGGCCACGCCGCGACCCACGTGCGATGACGGGATCGATTCTCGGGATGTGAGCGGGTTTACTCCACCGGCACGAAGATGCAGTTGCGGATCTTGCCCTCGACCGCTTGCGACAGATGGCCCTTGCCGCTGGTGTCCTCGACGAGGATCACCTCGCCCGCCTTGATGATGCGGGCTTCGCCGTCGCTCGCGGTGATCTTCACCCCGGCGTCGAGGTTGATGATGTATTGGCGCCGCGGCGCCGGGTGCCAGTCGAGGTCGTAATCGGGCTGCACTTCGCGGAAAATGATGCCGGTCGCCGGCAGCCGCTTCGACAATTTGCCGGCGTTGGTCTGTTCGGCCCACTCGATCTCGATGTCGCGGAAATGCGTCTCACCCTGGGCATCGACGTAAAGATTGTGGACCCGCATCGCGGCGCCTCCCCTCATTGCAGAAAATCGTCCGCTGCATACTAGCGGCGGCGAAGCAGGAGGCGCCAGCGCGGATCGGCGCTAGTTGTTGGTCGCCGGCGGCGCGGGCGGCCCGTAGTAATAGCCCGGCGGTGCGTAATAGCCCGGCGGCGGGTAGTACCCTGGTGGCGGGTAGTAGCCCGGCGGGCCGGCGATCGCCCGCAGCGGCGCAGTCGCGACGGTAGCGGCCACACCGACGACGGTCGCAGCGGCGGCAAAGGGCCACAGGAAGAACGGCCCCGGGCCGCAGCGCCAGCAGCGCGCCGACGCGTCGGACAGCGGGATCAGTGACGCGCCGGCGACTAGCAATGCCACCGCTGCACCACGCGCGTAAGTCATCACCAAGTCTCCTCGAAGGGGGATAGCGGAACGCCCAGATAACGTGAACCGCGACACGATAATCCCACGCAGGACGCAACGCAACAGTATCGTATAGTTATAGGCAGGCGATATGCTTGCACCTCCCCGGCGCTCGTGCTGAGGTTAGAAAAGCGCGATGAAATGCTGGCGAACGCAGGCCAGCCCAGGAGAACGGACGCATGGAATTCGGCACGTTCATGGAGTTTCCGCCGGTCGGTGAGACCGGCGAGGCCGCCGCTTTCGACCAGGCGCTGGGCGAGGTCGCCGCGGCCGACAAATGGGGGCTCGATGCGGTCTGGCTGGCCGAGCTGCATGGCGCGCCGGAGCGCTCGGTGCTGTCGGCGCCGATGATGGTGGCCAGCGCCGTCGCGGCCTCGACCGAGCGGGTGCGGATCGGCCTCGCGGTGCAGGTGCTGCCGCTGTCGCACCCGTTGCGCCTGGCCGAGGAGGCGGCGACCGTCGACCAGGTCAGCCATGGCCGGCTCATCTATGGCATCGGCCGCAGCGGCGTCGTGCGCACCTATGAGGAGTACGGCATCTCCTACGACGAGAGCCGCGAGCGCTTCGCTGAAACGCTCGATATTCTCAAGCTCGCCTGGACCCAGCCCCGTTTCTCGTACCACGGCAAGTATCACAGCTTCGACAATGTCGCGCTGTCGCCGAAACCGTACCAGAAGCCCTGGCCCGAGATTCGCATGGCCGGTGCGACCCCGGAAACCTTCCCGGCAATCGGCCGGCTCGGCTTTCCGGTTTTCGTGGCGGTACGGCAAGGACCGTTCAAGCAGCTCGTGCCCTATATCCAGCGCTACCGCGAGGCTTACAAGGCTGCCGGGCATCCCGGCGAGGGCCAGGTCTATCTGCGCGTCCCCGCCTATCTCGCCGACACCGAGGCGCGCGCTCGCGCCGAACTCAAGGACAGCCTGATGAGCTTCTTCGCCTATCAGGCAGAATTGGGCCGCGACTCGGCGCGCCGCGCCGGCGGCGAGGTCGCGCTGCAGCGCCTCAAGCGAGTGGAGCGGCTCGAAGCACTGACCTTTGACGAGGCGCTGGCGACCCAGGTCATCTGCGGCACGCCGGACAGCTTCACCGCGCGCCTCAAGGAGGTGCAGGAGGAGATCGGCCTCGACGGGATCCTCGCCGAACTGAATTGCGGCGGTAAAATCCCCCACGAGGGCGTGATGCGGGCGCTTCAGCTGCTCTGCGAAGAGGTCAAGCCGCGCTTTCATTGATACAATCACCGCCAACCGATCGGCGAGGGCGCCATGGCAGCAGCGGACGGAGGATCGCGGCCGGGTGTGACGGCGCGGCGGTGGCCGGCCGCCGGCCCGTCGCGCGTGCCGAACTGGGTCTATACCGACCCCGACATCTTCGCGCGCGAGCAGAAGCGCATTTTCGACGGGCCGAACTGGCTCTATGTCTGCCTCGAGGCGGAAATCCCAAACCCCGGCGACTTCACCCGCAGCCGGCTCGGCACCCGCGAGGTCGTCGCGGTGCGCGGGGCCGATGGCGGGGTCGGCGTGCTGCTCAACCGCTGCGCCCACCGCAGCATGCAATTCTGCACCGCCAATCGCGGCACGGTGACGGAGTTCGTCTGCCCTTACCACCAGTGGACCTACGATCTCGACGGCAAGCTCTTCGGCGTGCCGTTCCGGCGCGGTTTGCGCGGCCGGGGCGGGATGCCTGAGGATTTCCGCCCCGAGGAACACGGGCTGCAGCGGCTCGCTGTCGCCGCCCGGCACGGCGTGGTCTTCGCCAGCTTCGCGCAACCCAACGAGACGCTCGAAGAGTATCTCGGGCCTAGGATCCTCGGCTGGTTCGACCGCACCTTCGACGGCCGCGAACTCAAGGTGCTGGGCTATCAGCGCCAGCGCCTGCCGGGCAACTGGAAGCTCTACCTCGAAAATAACCGCGACCCCTATCACGCCAGCCTGCTGCATGTGTTCCTGGTAACGTTTGGTCTGTTCCGGCTCGACCAAAAATCGGCGACCGAGATGGACGAGACCGGCCGCCATGGTGTGCTCGTCAACCAACGCGGCGAGCAGAAGCTCAACGACGCGACCGCGCAAATGCGCGCCTATCGCGACGGCTTGCGCCTCGCCGACCCGCGGCTCATCGATCCGGTGCGCGAATATCCCGGCGAGGCGACCGTGGTGATCCAAACGCTGTGGCCAAACCTTGTCGTGCAACAGCAGTCGAATGGGTTGGCGATGCGCCAGGTGGTACCCCTCGACGCGCACCATTTCGACCTGGTGTGGACCCATTTCGGCTATGCCGACAACTCGCCCGAGATGACCGAGCGCCGTATCCGTCAAGCCAACCTGTTCGGCCCTGCCGGCTACGTCTCGGTCGACGACGGCGAGGCGATGCTGCTGTCGCAAGCGGGCATCGTCGCCGACGACGAGGCGGAATGCTTGGTCGAGATGGGCGGACGCGAGGCCGTCAGCGTCCCGCACACCGTCACCGAAACCGCGATCCGCGGTCTCTACCGGTACTACCGCGCGGTGATGGGGCTGTAGTAGCGTGATCGCGGCCGCGCCGGGGGTCAACGCATCGGCGGCGCTGCGCGCCCGGCTCGCCGATTTCTACGGCGCCTATGACGAGGCGCTCGCCGAGGGCCCGTACGAACGCTGGCCCGAGTTCTTCACCGAAGCCTGCATCTACAGGATCACCTCGCGCGAGAATTACGAGCTGGGGCTCCCCATCGGCCTCGTTACCGCCGAGAGCCGCGCGATGCTTGCTGATCGGGTCGCCGCGATGCGCAAGACGATGCTCTACGCCCCGCGCATCGTGCGCAATCTCACCGCCGGCATCGTGCTGCGCGCGATTGAGCCGGACAGTATGCGGCTCTCCGCCAGCTTTGCCGTATTCCAGACCCTGCTCAACGAACCGTCGGCCATGTTTTTGTGCGGCCGCTATTACGACCGCGTCGTCGAGGACGCCGGCGCGCTGCGCTTTAGCGAGCGCATCTGCGTCACCGATGCGACCCTGGTGCTGACCTCACTGATCTTTCCGCTCTGAGGGTCGTTCAAGAACGGCATCCGCGGTGCTACATAAGACCCAGCATTGGAGGATTTCGATGGACGACAAGACTCGCACCGAACTCGAAGCCGCGACCTTCCGCACTCTCGTCGCGCATCTGCGCGAGCGCACCGACGTGCAGAACATCGACCTGATGAACCTCGCTGGGTTCTGCCGCAATTGCCTGTCGAGATGGTATCGCGAAGCGGCTGACAAAGAGGGCGTCGAGCTCTCCGACCCGCAAGCGCGCGAGATCGTCTATGGCATGCCCTACGACGAATGGCGCAAGAAGTACCAGAAGGAGGCGAGCGCTGAGCAGAAGGCCGCCTTTGCCGCCCAGCAGCACAAACACTAAAGGAACATCATGCCCGATATCGGGGGGATCGCCGGCGATCGGCTCAAGAGCTTTATCGAGCGCATCGAACGCTTGGAAGAGGAGCGCCGCGCGCTCGGCGCCGACATCAAGGAAGTCTATGCCGAGGCCAAGGGAACGGGCTTCGACACCAAGATCATGCGCCAGGTGATCCGCTTGCGGCGCATGGACAAGGACGACCTCGACGAGCAGGAAACTCTGCTCGACGTCTATCGCCGCGCCCTCGGCATGCTGCCGGCGGAGAGCGAAGCGGCGGAATAGAGGGCACCGAGCCTCGGCTGTGGGCGGGTTGCGTCGGCTACTGGGTAGCGGTCCGGAGAACCTTGATCCTCTACCGCCATGAGCCATCTTTGTGAGAGCCCCGGGGCACAGCCATGTTCCGTCCGGCGACAGGGCGCCATCTGTGGATCAAGACATCCTGGCGAAATTGGAAGACCGGCTCGGTCGGGTGCATGCGCGCCTGCGCCTCGGCATCGAAACCGATCACGAGGCTCAGGTTTTCGGCCAAGGGATCAATTTCTTCCATATCGAGAACTGGCATCGGGCCCATTCCCTGATCCGCGCCCTGCTCATGCTCAGCGGGCTCTATTGGCGCGGCCGCCGCAATGCCGCGCGCGTCCGGGTGGTCCACAACGAGATCGCCCTAGCAGGGCTACCGCACGCGTTTGACGGTTTCACCATCCTCCATATCAGCGACATGCACGCGGATATCAGCGCCGGCGCCATGTGGCGCTTGACCGAATTGGCCGGCGACCTTGACTACGATCTTTGCGTCTTGACCGGCGACTATCGCGGCAAAACGTACGGACCCTTCGCACCAAGCCTTGACGCTGTCGCCGAGGTGCGCGCGCATTTGAAGGGGCCGGTCTACGGCGTGCTCGGCAACCACGACACGATCCAGATGGTCCCGGCGTTTGAGGCCATGGGAATGCGGATGCTGCTCAATGAATGCGAGCCGATCGTGCGCGCTGGCGAGCGCATCTATCTCGCGGGAATCGACGACGCGCACTACTTCAGGGCCGACAATATCGAAAAGGCGGCGGCGGACATCCCCGATGGCGCGTTCTCGATCCTTCTTTCGCATACGCCGGAGATTTACCGTCAGGCGGCGCATGCCGACTTCAACCTCATGCTCAGCGGCCACACGCATGGCGGGCAAATCTGCCTGCCGGGCTCGATCCCAGTGACCCTCGACTCGGTGTTGCCCCGCCGCCTTGGCGCCGGCGCGTGGCAGTACCACCGAATGACGGGCTATACGTCGGTTGGCGTCGGCTCATGCATCGTCGCGGTGCGCCTCAACTGTCCGCCGGAGATCACCCTGCATCACCTGCGGCGGGGCTGACGCTGAGCTGGCTGCACGTTGCGAAGGCGGTTAGTAAGGCTGGTCGCGGAGGTGAAGCCGGTAAAGCAGACGTGACAGCACCAGTTCTCCGACGAAGAAGACCGCGACCGCCAGCACGATATCGACGGCGCCGAGCCCGAGGGTCCCTCGGCAGACCAGCAATGGCACCAACGATTCCGGCACTTGGTCGAGGCCGAGCGCCCGGCTGCTCGGTGGGCAGCCCAGGCGGCGCTTCACAAAGCTGGAGAAAAGATCGCCGGCCATCGCGGCTACCGCCATCAGCGCGCCGGTCTGCGGTGGGATACCCACAAGCGGCGCGCCTGCCGCTGTGACCAGGATCGACAGCGCGATTCCGCGAATCGTCTTTGACGGACCCAGAAGCGGTCGTCGATCGGGAAAGGTCACGCCGCGATCGAGCGGATAGGCAAGGCGGTCGCCAAAAATCTTTTTGCCGATAACCGGAGCGCCGTTCGCCAGCGCCAAGAGCACGAGGGATCGCAGGATCCCCAGAAAATGCATCGCCCCGCCAGCGCTACTCCGCCGCCCTTGCAGACGGGGCGCAGTGACGCTTCAGCGAGGCGACCAACGCGTCGGCTTCCGAATCGGTCACGTCAAAACGGCAGACAAAGCGCGCGAGCGTCGTGCTACGCCGGTAGAACTGGAAACCGTCGGCCTCGAGCGCATCCATGACGCCGCTCGGTAGTTCGAGAAAAATCTCGTTGGCCTCGACCGGCGCCACCAGCTTCAGCCCGGGCGTACCCGCGATCCCGCCGGCGATCCTCGCCGCCGCGCGGTTCGACGCCGTCGCGAGGCGCAGCCACAACCCGTCTTCGATGTACGCCATCAGCTGGGCGGAGGCGAAACGCATCTTCGACCAGACCTGACCGGCGCGGCGAAGCTGCACCGCTAGCCCATCGGCAAGCTCGGGTTTGAACACGACGATCGCATCGCACAGCGCGCCGCCGTTCTTGGTCGCGCCGAACGACAGGATGTCGATCCCCGAGCGCCACGATAAGTCGGCCGGGCTGCATTGCAGCCGGGCCAACGCGTTGGCGAGGCGTGCGCCATCCATGTGTGTGTGGAGACCGCGCGCCTTGGCGATTTCGGCCACCGCGCGCACCTCGTCGAGCCGGTAGACCGCGCCGAGATCGCTCGCCTGGGTCAGGCTAACCGCCGCCGGCTGGCCGCGATGCAGCTGGCCGGGCGGAAACCCCGCGAGCGTCTGCGCCAGCGCATCGCCATCCACCTTGCCGTGCTCGCCGGCGACCGGCGCGAGCTTGAGCCCGCCGCCGAAGAACCCGGCGGCATTGGCCTCGGAGGTATTGATATGCGCCGCGGCGCTGCAGAAGACATTGCCCCAAGAGGGTGCGATCGCCGCCAGCGACAGCGCGTTCGCGGCCGTGCCGGTTGCCACCGGAAACACCCGGACCTGGATCTCGAACAGCTCGGAAAACCGGTCCTGCAGCTGCACCGTCCAGTCGTCGGCGCCATAGCCGAGCGCGGTGCCGCTATTAGAGCGGATCAGCGCGTCGAGGATTTCGGGCGCGGCACGACCGGTATTATCGCTGCGGAAGTCAATCATCGTGGCACTCGCCAGTTAGCGAAGCTGCACCCCTCCACGGGCAGCGGCGAGGTGTCGGCGATTATGCGTCGAAGCTGTCACAGTCGTCGATGGTGCGGGACGCGGCCGGGCTGGCGCGGCCTCGGCGGCGCGCCAATGATGCGATGCCGACACCGCCGCGCGTGGCACCCTCTTGTTCGCCGCGCGCCTCAGAATGTCGTGGATGCGCACGATCTGCGCCCGCTTGGACCGCGCCTGCGGCGCAAGCTGGGGGGCAGGCTTCTCCACCGGCGTCACCACCGCAACATGATCCACCACCACCGGCGGCGGGTCGGCCTCGGCGACAAATGCGGACCCGCCATTGCCTACCGGCGGAATATTCAGCGCGCCGAGAACCAGCGGCGCGTCATCGAGGCGCCGCTCGGGAAGGTCCAGCAGCGCCGTCTGCACCATCTTGCCGCTGGCGAAAACCGGTCGCGGGACGATGGTGGCGGCACGGCGGTTGCGGTAGTGCTCGTCGGGATCGTCGGGCGTCTCGCCCGGCGCGAGCGGAAACCACGCGACCGCGGCGCCGTCGTTGCCGGGACGGCTCAAGCCGATTCCCGGAGTGCCGAGAAAACCAACGACCGCCGGGCTGAAAGCGGGCTCGCCTTTTGATGCGCCAGGCACCCAAGCCCAACGTCCGTCAAGCCGGACCCAGGTGCCAAAATGCGACGGCGCAAACCCCCACGCCGCGGCGTCGATCCAAGTCCAGCCCCACGGCGGCAGGTAGCGCCACGACCCATAGCGGTACGGCATCCAATCGACCGGCAAATCTTTCGGGTACCAGACGTCGCCGTAGCTCGAATTGTGATCCCAGTCGCCGGCCGTGGCGAGAGCCTCGCCGCCGGTGACGCCACGCGGCAGGCGCGCGGCATCGTCGTTGGGATCGTTGGCGCTGCGCCACGCGCTAACGTCGAAAGCATCAGGCGGGGTCGCGGCGATGACGCCGTCGTCGAGCCCTCCGCCCAGCGCAGCGTGCCCGGCAAAGACTTTGACACGCGCCGCCTCTTGCGTGTCGCCCGCGACGATGTCGTAGTCGCCGGGCGCGGTGAGCCACACGCCACCGCCGGGGAGGTCGATCTCAACCGTTTTAGCTAGGCTCCCGGCGGCAATATGCAGATACATCCGGCCCTGTGGCAGGCCGATTTGCACGGTGTCCGTGTCGAGCTGCAGAAAAGACAACTCACTCGCCGAGTCGAGCGCTAGCAGGCTGTCGCCGATGCGAATCTCGCTTGCGGCACCCCGCGGATTGCGCACCCCGACCCCGGTGCCGATCGGCTCGTTGACCAGCGCCGCCGACCAGGTCCCGGCCGGGGAGTGATATTGCACCCCGCCCGACACCGCGCTCAGCCGGCCGATACGCGCCTGTGCACCTTCATCAGCCAATCCGGTTGATGCAATCAGGCCCAGGCCGCAAAGAACCCCTAGTAGTACCCGCCCCAGGATCATCGGCCGATGATAGCACATTCCGCCGAAATCGGTGAATTTTCATAAAGATTAATCAAAAATTCAATCATCGGAAGCGGCGTGATGCAGATTAAACAACTCATCGTCGCCAAGTTCTTCACGATGCCGCGCTTCCAATTCCCGGTAATAGCGGCGCAAGGCAAAGGCTTCGCTGAGATACCCTTGAATATGACGGTCGCGGGGGTTGTCAACGACTGCCAGAGTCTCGGCCGCGGAGACGATGAAATGGTCAAGCAACTCGCGCACCGGCTGACCCGGTGTGAGGAAATGCTCGGCCCCATGCGCGACGTCGCGGGCGACCTGAGTCGTTTCGGGGTCACGGTTGGCTATCGCATGCGCCTCGATCGGATCGACCACGCCCCGGTAGGCCGCCTGGGCGTCGATGACGAAAATAGGTGCCGGCGCGTCCAACGGAAATTGCCGGCACAGTTCGACAAGCGGCAGGTCGACGGGGACGACGGCAAAGTCGCGACGCATCAGATTGGCCACCTGCAGTTCGTGCAGCCAGCCAATGTCATGCGGGCTGTGCAGCGTCACGCCGCGCAAATGAAAACGCCACGTCGCGAACGAATAGCCAAAGCCGTGGCGCACCACCAGGATTGAAATGATCACCGATACCGTGACCCCAAGTGTCGCCGAAAAATCGGAGGTGGACTCGAGCACCAAAAGAATCATCGTTACCGGTGCGCCGACCACACCCGCGGCGACGGCGCCCATCCCAGCGAGGATGTAGATCGTCGCGTTAAATGCCATCCCCGGCATCAATTCATGCAGGATCAGCGCGGCCGCGGCGCCGTACAACGCGCCGAGGAACAGCGATGAGCTGAACATGCCGCCGCGAAACCCGCTGCCGATCGATACCGCCGAACCAACCGTTTTGGCGAAGATCAGCAGCAGAAGCATCGGAAGCGCATAGGCGTCCGGGCCGGTCGCGATGGTGGTTTCGATGCCGCCATGGCCGCTGCCCAGAACTTGCGGGAAGAACCAGGCGAAATTGCCGAGAATCAGTCCGCCCAATGCCGGCCGGGCCCACGTCGGCAGCGAGGCGCGCTTCGACCACTGCTCGACGAAGGTGACGCCCACCATTGCCCCGATCGCCAGCAACCCGGCGACGAGGCCCAAGACGGCGAGGATCAAGTAATTGGCTGCGGACGAATCGACATGCGCGTAAGCGACAAAGATCGGCTGCTCGCCAAAAAGCGTACGCGTCACCAGGGTGGCGAAAATCGCCGCGACAACCACCGGCACCAGAGTCATCAGCGTGTACGAGCCGATGATGAGTTCGAAGGCGTAGAAGGCACCGGCCAGAGGCGCGTTAAACGCGGCCGCGATCGCCGCGGCGGCGCCGCATCCGACATAGGTCCGCAAATCGCCTCGGCGCAAATGCAGCTGCCGTCCGATGCGTGAGGCGATGCCGGCGCCAAGCTGAGTATAGGCTGCCTCGAGGCCGACCGAGGCGCCCACCCCGGCGGACAGCACCGTGAGTCCGGTGAGGCGTAAACTGTCGCTGAGCGACATGTGACCGCCGTGCAGCGCGTTGGCCTCGATCGCGTCGACGATGTCGCGCGGTTTCCATCGCCACAGCGCGTAGGCGACCAAGCCGTAAACGAGGCCGCCGAGACAGGGGATCAGGAGCAGCCGCCAGCGCGCGATCTCGACAACGCCGCTCAACCGCTGCTCGAGCCGCACCCCATAGAGCAGATGGTGAAATTCGGCGACAGCGAGGCCGGTCAGCGCTACTCCCAACGCGATCACCGAGCCGAGCGCGGCGGCGACAATGGTCATGCCGACATCGCTGTTGCGGATATTGTGGCGGGTGAACAGCCGCGCCCTGGTTTTCAGATTGGAGGCGAAACCGCGGCGATGATGGAGTTCTTGATCTTCTGTAAGGATCAACGCCGGGCCCTCGACCGCCAGCAACCCACCGCGCAAAATGCGCGCCGCCGCCCCCGCTGGGGTTAATCCCGGCGAGGCCGCTGCTGATTTACAAGATGGGCCTAAGTCTTACCCGCGCAAGCGTTAATTCGGCTCTAATTGTCGCATTCGTCCAGCAGTCGTCGTGAGCCAACGCGCCCGGTCGCCTATCGCATCGTCGGCATCACGTATTCTGCGCCGGCGCGGATCCCGGTCGGCCAGCGCGCGGTCACCGTCTTGAGGCGGGTGTAGAACCGCACCCCCTCCGTGCCATAGACCGCCATGTCGCCGAATAGCGAGCGTTTCCAGCCGCCGAAGCTGTGGAAAGCCATCGGCACCGGGATCGGGACATTGACGCCGATCATGCCGATCTGGACGCGGTTGGAGAACTCGCGCGCGGCATCGCCGTCGCGGGTGAAGATCGCGGCGCCGTTGCCGTATTCGTGGTCGCTGACGAGCTTGGTCGCGTCATCGAAATTCTCGGCGCGCACCACCGACAGCACCGGCCCGAAAATTTCCTCCTTGTAGATGCGCATTGACGGCTTCACGTCGTCGAACACGCAGCCGCCGAGGAAATAGCCGTTCTCGTAGCCCTGGAGCTTCAAGCCGCGGCCGTCCACGACTAGCTTGGCGCCTTCCTGAACGCCGAGATCGACGTAGGAGCGGACCTTATCGTAGTGCTGCTTGGTGACGAGCGGCCCCATCTCTGCCTCGGGGTCGGTGCCGGGGCCGATCTTCAGCGCCCGCACCCGCGGCACCAGCTTGTCGAGCAGCTTGTCGCCGACCCCGCCGACCGCGACCGCCACCGACACCGCCATGCAGCGCTCGCCGGCCGCGCCATAGGCCGCGCCCATCAGCGCGTCGGTCGCCTGGTCGAGATCGGCATCGGGCATCACCACCATGTGGTTCTTGGCGCCGCCCAGCGCCTGCACGCGTTTCCCCGCGGCGGCGGCGTTGGTGTAGATGTACTCGGCGATCGCGGTAGAGCCGACGAAGCTCACCGCCGCGACTTGCGGATGGTGCAGGATCGCGTCGACCGCCTCCTTGTCGCCGTTGACGACGTTGAAGACGCCGGGCGGGAGCCCCGCCTCGCTCAGCAACTCGGCGATGCGGAAGCCGGCCGAGGGATCGCGCTCGGATGGCTTGAGGATGAAGCAATTGCCGCTGGCGAGCGCCATCGGGAACATCCACATCGGCACCATTGCGGGGAAATTGAACGGGGTGATGCCGGCGCACACGCCCAATGGCTGGCGAACCGACCAAGAGTCGATCCCGCGCCCGACCTGCTCGGTAAACTCGCCCTTCAACAAATGCGGAATGCCGCAGGCGAACTCGACCACCTCGACGCCGCGGGTGATCTCGCCCTGCGCGTCGGAGAACACCTTGCCGTGTTCCTCGGAGATGACGCGCGCCAGATTGTCATGCTCGCGCGCCAGCAGCTCGAGAAACTTGAACAGGACGCGCGCGCGGGTGAGCGGCGGGGTGGCGGCCCAGCCCGGAAACGCCTTGGCGGCCGACTGCACCGCGGCATCCACTTCCACGCCATTTGCGAAATCGACCCGTCGCACTTTCTCGCCGGTCGCGGGGTTGAAGATGTCGCCGCCACGGCCGCTTTTGCCGGCCACGCGCTTGCCGTCGATGTAATGGCTGATATCGGTCATGAGCCGCTCGTTTGCTGACGATTGCCGATGCGCATCATAGGCCGTCGGCGCCCAGGCGGCAGTGGTTTTGTTGCCGGGCGGCAGCGCCATCGGCGGCAATTGGCTTCCCAATGGTCGCGGAGTATCATCACACCAACGCCCGGGCACCGACAGGAGACGGCATCTTGGAAAACACGACGACCGTCATCGTGCTGGCGCTGATCGTGCTCATCTACCTGCTGCCGACGCTGATCGCCTACAGCCGCGAGCACCCTTGGCGTGCCGGGATCGGCGTTCTCAATATCGTCTTCGGCTGGACGCTGATCGGCTGGATCGTGGTATTTCTCTGGGCGTCGCTGGCCCGAACCGAGAGTCAAGCTGGCCTGACCCTTTAGCGCGTAGAGCGCGACTGCCGCCGCCGTCGAGACGTTAAGGCTGGGCATCGCCGCGCTCGTCGGCAGCCGAGCCAGATGATCGCAGCGCTCGCGCACCAGCCGCCTGAGGCCGGCTCCTTCCGCGCCCAACACCAGAGCCACAAGCGGCCCGAGATCGAGCGCGGCGAGCTCGGTCGCGGCATGCTCGTCGAGCCCGCAGCACCAGAACCCCGCCTCCTTTAGCCGGTCGAGCGCGCGGGCGATGTTGACCTCTTCGATGAGCGGCACGAGATCGAGCGCGCCCGAGGCGGCCTTGGCGAGCGCGCCGGTGGTCGGCGGGGTGCCGTGCGCGGCGACGATTACCGCTCGCGCCCCGAATGCCGCCGCGGCGCGCAGCACCGCACCGACGTTTTGCGGGTCGCCGACCTGGTCGAGCACGACGATCACCGCGCGGGCCGCGCCGTGAACCGCGCGCAGCAAATCGTCGAGATCGGGCGCGTCGAGCGGCTCGACCTCGAGCGCCAGCCCCTGATGCACCGCGTCTTCGCCAAGCAGCTGGGCGAAGCCGCCGCGGTCCAGGACGCGGACCGGCTCGCCGTCGGCCCGATGCTCGGCCCGCGCGCCTGCCACCAGCTCGCGCGCCTCGGTCTCCTGCGCCGGCAGCACGGTTAGCTGACGCCAGCGCCGCTCGGGATTGGCCAACGCCGCCGCGACCGCATGACGGCCGTAGAGCCAGTACCCGCCATCCCTCGGCGAGCGCGCGGACACCGCGGGGCGCCTCGATCCCTGTCGTCCCGATCCTCGATTGCGTCGCCTTGCCCGCAATGCCACGATCTCCCGCGCGTTGGCGCAGAGCCTAGTCCAGCGGGGAGACGCCGTCATGCAGTGGAGCACCGAGCGCATCCTGACCACCCATACGGGGAGCCTGCCGCGTCCGCCCGAGCTGACCCGGCTTTATGTTCGCCGCACCCGCGGCGAGACGATTGACGAGCAGGAGCTTGACCGGCTCGGCAAGGCCGCGCTCGACCAGATCATCGACAAGCAAATCGCCGCCGGCGTCGACATCGGCAATAACGGGGAGCAGCAGCGCGAGGCGTTCTTTCTTTATGTCCAGCGCCGGATGACCGGCTTCGGCTCGAGCTGGACGCGCTGGCCGCGGGGCGACGTCGAGCGCTATCCGCTGTTGAAGGCCGAGATGCGGCAGATGTTGGCGGCGCGCGAGGCGGTGTCGAACATGGACCCGCCCAAGACCATCGGCCCCATCGCTTACATCGACCCCAACGCCGTGCAGTCAGAATGCCGCGATTTCCGCGCCGCGCTCGACCGCAAAGCACAGAGTTTCATCGAACCGTTCCTGACCGCGCCCTCGCCCGGAATCATCGTCGGCGCGATGAAGAACGAGTATTACGACAGCGAGGAAGCCTATCTCGCCGCCGTCGCCGCCGCGCTCAAGGTTGAGTACGAGGCGATCGTCGATAACGGTTTTCTGCTGCAGCTCGACTGTCCCGACCTTGCGCTGGAGCGGCACCTCTCGTTCAACGAACGCCCGCTCGGCGATTTCCTCGGCTTTGTCGAGCGCGTCGTCGCGGCGATCAACACCGCCATTGCCAAGATCCCACGCGATCGGGTGCGGCTCCACGTCTGCTGGGGCAATTACGAGGGACCGCACGACCGCGACGTGCCGCTCGAGGACATCCTGCCGATACTGCTCAAGGCCAATGTCGGCGGCTACGTGCTGCCCTTCGCCAACCCGCGCCACCAGCACGAATACAAGGTACTGGCGAAGCATCGGCTCGCCGGCGATCAGATCATCGCCGCCGGGGTGATCGACGATCTCACCAACTTCATCGAGCACCCGGAGGTCGTCGCCGACCGGCTGGAGCGCGTGGCGCAGGCGGTCGGCGATCCCCACCGGGTCATGGCCGCGACCGATTGCGGCTTCGACACCTCGGCTGGCATGGGCCGCGTGCCCGAGGACGTGGTCTGGGCCAAGCTGCGGGCGATGGCCGATGGCGCCAAGATCGCGACCGACCGCTTGTTCTAGTTCCCCTGGCCGAGGCCGAAGCATTTGCGGAAGGCGCGCAGATCCCCGCGAGCAAAACGCGCGGCGCAATTCGGGTAATGTTTGGGCCAGGCGCGCGCGATGAAGTTGACCTGCCTCTCGGCGGGAACGCATCCCGAGGTTCCGGCCTCGCGATGCAGGTCGCGGCGCAATTGCTGGGTCAGCCCGAACAACCCGTCGCCCATTGACGATGTGGCGCACGGATCGAGTTGTCGCCCTGCCTGGCTTGCTGAATAGACCGCGATGGCCTCCGCCTGTGGTTGTTGAAATCCCACCCCAACGAGCAACGCAATCAACGCCGGTGCAGTCATGCACCAACCCCCTCGATTGTTGACGAAAAGTCAGCGTGCAGCAGTGCTGCGGTTGAATCACCGCAGCGGTAATTTTTGATAGATTAAAGCTGCACAAAGTCGCGCGAACGGCGACCCGTCTGGTGATATTTAGATATTAGAATTCAATCATAGCGCGTCGTGATTTCCCCTTGGCAATCATTGAACGATCATTATTTGATATCCTGCAATCATGTCATTTTTCGGATGAAGCTGTCACATTTTGTTTCAATAGAAATATTCCATCTGTTTTTTTCATTAGACTACGTGCTTTCGCCATCCTATTGGTGCTGACGCCGTGCGCTTGTAGCGGGAAGGTAGAGGCAGCCATGTCCCGCATTCATGCGGGAGGTCCTGCTACAACCGCGAATAGCGCCTATGTAAGACGCGTCGAGTCATTCGACGAATGGAGATCGCGATGAAGCATCTGGTGACCGGAGCCGCGCTGGGCGCTGCTCTGTGCATGGCGGCGCCTGCCTTCGCGCAGACGGCCGAAGACCTGAATCGTCAAGAGCTCACGCGGATGACGATGACCCCCGCGCCGGCGCAGCCCGCTCCAGCCGCAACCCTGCCGGCACAGCCAGCGCCGGTGGCTGCGGCGCCCGCGTATCCCGCGCCAGCCTATCCGTACCCCTATCCTTACCCCTACCAGTACCCGTACCCCTATGCCGGCTATGCCTACCCCTATTACAGCTATCCCTACTACCCGGTCGGCGTGTCACTCGGTTGGGGGTGGGGCTGGGGCGGTGGCTGGCGCGGCGGCTGGGGCGGTTGGCACCACGGCTGGGGCGGCGGTTGGCACCATCACTAAAACGGCTTGTAGCACTCGCGCCCCTCGCCGTTTTCCTTGAGCGTCTTGCAATCGACGGCCGCGCCCCGGCCGTCGGGGGCAATCTGGACCATGTAGCTTTGTCCGCCGGCGCACTCGATGCTCCAGTAAGCGTATCCCTTCGCCGGCCCTTCCTTGGTCACGCCCATCAGGAAGGGCTTGGTGCCGATGCACCACAGGCCCAAATGCTCGGCGAGCTTCGCGGCCTGTTCCTGCGGCGACATCTTTAGCAGATCGTCATTATAGCGATTTTCGGGGGTCTGCGCCGCCGCGACGTGCCATCCGGCGAGAATATAGAGCGCCGCGGCAAGCGCGGTCGCGGTCGGCCAAGTTGGCGAGATTTTCATAGCGTATGAGCTCCGGCGATCGCCACGATAGGTGGCGCAACGCGGCGGCAAAGGCAAGCCATCGAAATTCGCGAGAAGCCTTTGACCGGTGTGGCGCAACGCTAAGTCTGGAGATCACGGTTCCTAGTCACCGCCACGAGATTGATCCAGATCAATGATGGCTCTCAACAGGCGTTGTCTGCTCTTTGCGAAGTCACCAAAAGGAAGAGCCATGACCGATTTGCCTTCGACCTCAGCCCGTTCCCGACTTTCTGATTGGTGGAATGACCGCCAGTTCACCAAACGCCAAGGCCGCATTTACGCCTCGGCGTTCTCGGCGATCAGCGTGTTCCTCACGTTTGCGCTTGCCGTCTTTTTGAGTCGCTGATCGGCAAGGTCCTCACCGAGAAACGGCGTGCCTGGCAACGGCCGTCGGGAGGCTGTCGCCTGCAGGGCGCGTTCTATAAGTTCGAGCGGGATGGTGCCCCGAGTCTGATTTGAACAGACGACCTACCGCTTACGAAGCGGGTGCTCTACCGCTGAGCTATCGGGGCGCCAGGGCGAGATGCGCCGCTTATCTATCCGATTGGCTGGCCGCCGCCAAGCGATTGGGGATTGCCGGGAGCAGAGCGGTTGCGTGCGCCTCAGCCGCGGACAGACTCGGAGCTGTCGGCGGCGCGGAGACCGGCGTGCGCCACGATAGTGTATCGAAGCCCCGGCAATGGGGGCAAAGGGCCTGCCACCCGCCGCTTTCATGGCCGCAGCGCGCGCAGACATAGGCCGGCCCGGGCGGCGCGGCGAGCGCGCGGTCCATCCACTCCCGCGCGCCATTTGATTCCGGATGCTCGCCCTCTTCGATCCGCGCCCGCAGCAGGCATAGCTGGCGTGATGGCCCGTCCGGCGTGACAGCGGCGATCGCCAGGCCGAGATGGCGGCGCGCCTCACCCCAAAGCTGAGCCGCCAGGGCCGCCTCGGCGACGGCAACGTGGCTCTCCGCCGCTTCGGGATTGTGCGCGGCCAATTTCTCGAACCAGGTCACCAGCTCCAGCGCCGGAGCGCCGCCGCCGAGCTCGGCCCAGACTCTCGCCAAGTCGGGATGCGGGCCAACGCTCCAGGCGCGCTCGACGGCCCGCCGCGCCGCGCGGCGCTTGTCCTCCGCCATCAGCAGCCGCGCGTGCCGCGCCGCCGCCGGCGACAGATCGGGAGCCGCCGCCGCGGCGCTTGCCGCCAGCGACAGCGCCCGCCGCCGCTCCCCCGCGGCCTCGGCGGCAAGGCTGAGCTGATAGAGGATGACGGCGCGGTGATGCGCCGCGCGAGCTTCAGGCAACAAATGCCGCCGCGCCGCGCCGTCGAGTATGTCGCGCGCCGCCTCCCAGCGTCCGGCATCGATCTCCAGCGCGAACAGCGTTTCGAACACCCATGCCGCGTTCGGGCGCAGGCCGATGGCACGGCGGGTCAGCCGCAGCGCTTCCTTGCTGTCGCCCGTCTTGAGGGCCTGGCCGAGCAGCCCGCGCAGTCCCAAAAACTCGCCATCCTTGTCGTCGAGCAGCTCGGTGTAGCGGTTGTGGGCCGCGGCCTCGTCGCCGGCCAGCTGCGCCGCCTGTGCGGCGAGCAGCAGCGTCAGCGGCGTGCGCGCGAGCAGCGCTTCCGCGCGGCTGGCGTACCGTAGCGCCCCATCCGCGTCGCCGGCGGCGAGCGCGATCATGCCGCGGGTCAAGGCGATCTCGCCATGGCGGCGGCGGCGCTCGCGGCGATTGCGGCGAAACCGCCCCGGCAGGCGCACCAGCTTCCCTAGGAACGAGAACACCAACCAGAGCGCCAAAACCAAGATCGCAAGGACCGCGACCAGCACGCCGACCGAGGTGTCGAGTTCCCAACCCTGCCAGACGATGGCGACGCTGCCGGGGTAGTCCGCGACGGTGGCGGCGACGATCACTACCACCGCCAGCACGGCAAGAATAAGGATCCGGCGCATCAGGGCGTGCTTCAGCCGGATTTGGCTGGCGCTGCCGGCGCCCCGCCCAACTCGGCGGTGATCAGCGTCTCGATTTGGCGCAGCGCGGTCTCGACCGCAAGCCGTTGCCGCGCCATGCCGAGCCAGGGTAGCGCCGCCTCGAGATTGGCGCCGCCAAGCCCCGATAGCGCGTCGACCGCGGCGCTTAGGTCGCCACCGGCCAGCGCCCGCTCGGCATTGCTGACCGCCGCCTCGGCTGGACTTTGCCCGGCGCCGTCGATGCGCCGTATCGTCACCAGGGAGCGCAGTCGCGCGACGATCTGCGCGCGCCACGTCGAACTGGGGGCCGGCGCCGCGGCTTCGGCAATTTGCGGCGCGAGCTGATGCAGGCGTACGGCGAGCACGGCGCGGCTCGCCACCCCGCTCTTCGCCGGCTCGGCAAGCGGCGCGGCGGCGGCGGCGATGTCGGGGTGCGCGCGCGCCAGCACGATCAGCGCCTGGTATTCGGCGTCAAATGGGCGGCCGATATCCACTGCTTCCCGGATCTGCAACAGCACCAGCGCCAGCGCGGTGCCATCCGCCGGCGCGGCCTGCGCCGCCTTGTCCAGCGCGGCGATCTTCTGCGTCAAGTCGGTTACCGAGGCGGCAAGCGCGGTGAGCTGCGTCTGCAGCGGCGTCAGATCGGGTCCGGGCTTCGCCTCCAGCGCAGAGAGGCGCTGAGCGACAGCCTGCCCCGTCGCGGCAGTCTGGTCGCTCTTCGCCTGCGCGGCTTCGAGCGCGGCGACCCGCGCCGCGAGCGCCTTGTCATGGGCCGCCGGCGCCGCCACGGGCGGCGGAGCCGGAGCCGCTGCGGGCGGCGTTACCGGGCTTCCCCACGGCAGCATCTGCATCACTGGCGGCGCCCAGTAGGGGGTCGCGGCAACCGCGCCGATGACGAGAACCCCGACCAGCGCGACTGTCGCCATCCGCCCGGCCGCGCGGGCCGGTGGTGTGGCTTCCACCGACTCCGCCCGTGCCGTGGTGATCGGTTCCGGCGGCGACGGTTCCGCGGACACTGGCTCCGGCTTCGGGATTTCGGACGGCTTGCCGTTCATGCCGCCCCCCGCGCGGTGTGGCCCGCCAGCCGCTCGATGCAGGCGATCAGCGCCGCCTGGGTCGGCGCCGCCGCGATGACGCGGTCGCGGAACGGCAGATCGGCCAGCATCGCGTCGGCCGCGGCGCTAATCGACACCGCCACGCTCGGGCGCAAGCCCTCCCGAACCCCGGCATCCTCGACCAGCCGGGCGAAAATCGCCGCGGTGCGCGGCGAAAAGAACAGGGCGAAATCGAACTCGCCGCCGGCGATCGATTGCGCCGTCCGTATGGTCAGCGCCGCTGCCGGAATGGCGTCGTAGAGCACCGCCCGCTCGACCGCGAACCCTTCCGCCGCAAGTGCCGCGGCGAGATCGCCGGCAACCGCGCTGCCGGCGACGTGCAGCAGCTTCCCGGCTCGCGGCTTCAGGCGCCGCGCGACGAGGTAGGCAAGGTCTTCGACATCGCCGCCCGCGCTCTCGACACGGCGGAACCCCGCCGCGCGGGCGCGCGCCGCTGTCGCGTCGCCGACGGCGAAGAGCGGCAGTCCGCGTTCGCCGCTGGCCCGCGCCAGCGCCCACACCCCATTGGCGCTGGTACACAGGATCGCCTGCACCCCGGCGAGATCGGGCGGTACCGCTGCGTGATGCGTGATCTCAATCAGTGGCTCGATCACCGTCTCGATGTCTCGTGCGGCGAGCTGCGCCGTCAGCGCCTCCGACTCGGCTTGCGGCCGGGTGATCAACGCGCGCATGGGTGGCGGCAAAGCCTCGACATGCGCCTTCATCGCCCAAACCCGCCACGCGCGCAATGGGGGCCAACGCGCTCGCCGCTCGCTGCGAATTGCTTCATAGTTCGGGGAAACGGAGGAAACCATGCCCCTGACCCGCGATCTTGGCGCTTTCGTCGCCCAAATCACCTTTGAAAGACTCCCCGGCGAGGCAATCGACGTCGCCCGGCTCGGCTTCATCGACACGATCGCGACGATGATCGCCGGCTCGCGCGACGAGGCGCCGCAATTGCTGAAGAAGGCGCTCGCCCCGCCGCCCGGCCCGGCGACGCTCTACTTCACCGGCGAGACCGCGGCCGCACCCGAAGCGGCGTGGATCAACGGCACCGCCGCGCACGCGCTCGACTACGACGACGTCGCGGTGCGCGGGCATCCCTCGACCGTACTGGTGCCGGCGATCCTCGCGGAAGGCGAGACCCTCGGCAGCGCGGGGAGCGAGATGATCGCCGCCTATGTCGCCGGCTATGAGAGTTGGGCCGAACTGTCGCGCCGCGACCCAGGCCACCATCACCGCAAGGGCTGGCACCCAACCGGCATCTTCGGCGCGATCGCGGCCGCCGCTTCCTGTGCCCGGTTGCGCCGGCTCGGCCCGGAGAAGACCGCAGTCGCGCTGGCGCTCGCCGCCTCGCAGAGCGGTGGGCTGATGGCCAATTTCGGCACGATGACCAAGCCGTTCCACGCCGGCCGCGCGGCTCATTCGGGCCTTGTCTCGGCGCGGATGGCCGAGGTTGGCTTCACCGCCTCGCTCGACGCGCTCGAACACCCGCAGGGCTTTCTCTCGGCCGTCTCACCCGAGGGGCAATGCGACCGCGACAGCCCGGCCGCCTGCGGCAACCCCTGGCACATCGTCGAGAACCGGCTGAGTATCAAGAAATACCCGGCCTGCTATGCGGTGCATCGCTCGGTCGACGGGCTGCTCGACCTGCTGAAGGACCGTCCGGTCGAACCGGATCAGATCGCCCGCATCACCGCCAATATCAGCAAGACGCGGGCGATGATCCTGCGCAACCACCGACCGCAGACCGGGCTCGAAGGCAAGTTCAGCATGGAATTCGCCATGGCCGCCTCGGTCATCGCGCGCCGCGCCAGCCTGGCCGAGTTCACCGACGGGTTTGTGCGCCGCCCCGACGTCCAGGCGCTGATGCAGAAGGTCGATATCGAGACCAACGAGAATTACGACCCGGAGGTGTCCGGCGCTTCGGTTTTCGACCAGGTGCGGGTCGAGCTCGCTAATGGCGAGACGCTGGAAACCGCGCAGGTGAAGCGCGCCCGCGGCGCCGCGGAACTGCCGCTCGGCGATGCCGAGCTGTTCGAAAAATTCGGCACCTGCCTTGAAGCCGGCAAGGCGCGGATCGCCCCCGATGTGCTGTTCGGGCGGCTGAAAAACCTCGAACGCCTATCGGCGCGTGAGCTGACAGCGGCGGGATGAGGCTGCCGTCGCCGCCACTGCTCGTCATCTCCGACCGGTCGCAGGCACGCCGGCCGCTCATCGAGATCGCGGCGGCAGCGTTCCGCGGCGGCTGCCGGTGGTTCAGTCTGCGCGAGAAGGATCTGCCGGCCGTCGCGCGGCGGGCGTTACTCGCCGACCTGGTCGCGCTCGGCCGCGATTGCGGCGCCGCCGTCACCGTGCATGACGACATCGAGGCCGCGATCGCCGCCGACGCCGACGGTGTCCACCTGCCGGCCGGCGGCGACCCGGCCGCGGCGCGGGCGCGGCTTTCCGGCAAGCTGATCGGCGCGTCGGCTCACTCCGCTGCTGAGGCGGCGTCGCTGATCGCGGCGGGCGCCGATTACGTCACGATCAGCCCGGTTTTTCTCACGGACAGCAAGCCCGGCTACGGCCCGGCACTCGGCCTCGACGGGCTCGCCAAGGTTGTCGCGGCCGCGGGCGGCCCGGTGATTGCACTCGCCGGGATCACGCCGGACAACGCCGCCGCATGCATGAAACCCGGAGCCGCCGGCATCGCCGTGATGGGCGAAGTCATGCGCGCGGCCGATCCCGAAGCCACGGTGCGCGCGCTGGTCGAGGCCATCGCCGCCGCCTAGACTGGCCCCGCAAGAACATCGGGGAGCGCAGCGATGGCCACGGACTACATTGTCATCGGCGCCGGCTCGGCCGGCTGCGTCGTCGCCAGCCGGCTCTCGGAAGATGGCTCGCGGGTCCTGTTGCTCGAAGCCGGTCCACCGGACCGCGACATCTGGATCCATGTTCCCGCCGGGGTCCTGCGCGTCCTCAACAACGCCAAGATCAACTGGAACTTTCTCTCCGAAGGCGAGCCCGGCACCGATGGCCGCCAGCTGCAATGGCCGCGCGGCAAGACCTTGGGCGGCACCAGCTCGATTAACGGCATGCTCTATGTCCGCGGCAACCCGATGGACTACGACAACTGGGCCCAGATGGGCTGCCGCGGCTGGAGCTATGACGAAGTGCTGCCCTTCTTCAAGAAATCGGAGACCTATCGCGGCGACGGCGACGCCGAGTTCCGCAGCAAGGGCGGGCCGCTGATCGTCGAGGATTACCGCACCATCCTGCCGCTGACCCACGCCTATGTCGAAGCCGCGAAACAGGCCGGCCACCCGTTCACCTCCGACTACAACGGCAAGCGGCAGGAGGGCGTCGCCTATTCGCAGATGACGCGGCGCGGCAAGTGGCGCGGCTCGACCGCGCAGACCTTTCTGCGCGCGGCGCGCGGCCGCGCCAACCTGCGGGTCGAGACCGACGCCACCGTCACCAAGTTGCTTTTCGACGGCAAAAGATGCACCGGCGTCGCCTTCCGCCAGCGCGGCATCGACCGCCGGGAGACCGCTTCACGCGAGGTGATCCTCTGCGGCGGCGCGGTCAACTCGCCGCATGTGCTGCAGATTTCCGGCATCGGCCCGGCGGCGCATCTGCAATCGATCGGTGTGCCGGTGGTGCACGACCTGCCCGGGGTCGGCGCCAATCTCAACGACCATTACGTCGTGCGCGTCTCGCACCGTGTGAAGAACGCGGTGACGATCAACCAGCTCGCCCGCGGCGCGCGGGTGCTGCGCGAGGCGCTCAAATTCGCCACGGTCGGCAACGGCGCGCTGACCTTCGGCGTCACCTCGGCGATGGTTTTCACCCGCAGCCGCGAGGGGCTCGCCGCGCCCGATTTGCAACTGCTCTTCACCCCGGCCAGTTACGCGCAGGGCGTGTTCCGCCAGCTGGAGCGCGAGCCGGGCATGACCGTCGCGGTCTGCCCGGTGCGGCCCGACAGCCGCGGCACGATCATGGCGCAATCGGCCGACCCGTTTCAGTATCCGGCGATCCGGCCCAACTATCTGTCGGCCCCGTCAGATTTGCGGGTGCTGATCTCGGGCATCGAGCAGACCCGGAAGATCTTCGCCCAGCCGGCGATGGCGCCCTATACCGTCGAGGAGACCGTGCCCGGCCCCGGCATCGCCACCGACGAGCAGTTCGCCGAGTTTGCCCGCAAGAACGGCACCAACGTCTTTCACCCGGTCGGCACTTGCAAGATGGGCACCGACCCGATGGCGGTGGTCGACCCGCGCCTTAAGGTGATCGGCATCGAGGGGCTGCGCGTCATCGACGCTTCGGTGATGCCCTGCGTCACCACCGGCAACACCAATGCGCCGACCATCATGATCGGTGAGAAGGGCGCGGCGATGGTCAAGGAAGACGCCCGCGCCCAGCCGGCGGCCGCAGCCTAGAGCCGGCCGTTTACGTCACAAAGTCGCGCACCCGCTCGATTTCGTCGACCTCGTGAAACGCCGAGCCGATCAGGATTTCGTCGAAGCCGCGCGCCTCGACGTCCCTGATGCGCCGCCGCGCTTCGTCGGGCGGGCAGATGAAGTTGACGCTCGCCAGCTTGGCGAGTTCCGCCGATTCCGGCCGCTCCTTCAGATCGACCGAGCAGTTGGCCAGCACCGAGTTGGTCCCGCCCGCCTCGCGGTAGGTCGTCATGCCGAATTCGAGGTCATCGAGGCTGCTGTAGCGCCCGGACGGCGTCCAGCCTTGTGCTTCCTTCGCCGCGTAGGTGATCCAGCGCGGGCTGCGCCAGGCGCCGATCAGGATCGGCGGCCCACCCTTGCACCCCGGCCAGATGCTCAGCGTCTTGTCGTTGACCGGCTCGCCGTTCCACACCTTTGCCATGATCTCCAGGTCGTTCTTGAAGGTGCGGAAGCGGTGGTCGTAGTCGTAGCCGAGCAGCTCGAAATCGTCGCGCGTCGAGCCACTGCCGACGCCGAGGATCAGCCGGCTGTTCGACATGGCCTGCAGCGATTGCACCCGATGCGCCAGCTCGACCGGGTTGCGCAGCGGCAGCTGCAGCACACTGATCCCCAGCTCGACCCTCGATGTCACCGCGGCGAGAGCGGTCAGCACCTGGAGCGAGTCGAGGGTCGCGCGGCCACGGCCCAGCGAGTCGCCGATCCAGACGCCCGGGAAACCGGCGGCCTCGATCTTGCGGCCGAAATCGGTGATGCGGTCCATCAGCCTTCCATCGGCATTCATCGCCGCGTTGATCCGGATCATCGCGCTGACGCGCATGCGACCTCTCCTCAGTTGAAGACCGCCTCGGTGCCGGGAGCGGGCGAGTACGCGAAGCTGCCGCGGCTGAGGATCTTCTCACGTCCGCCGAACGCGGCGATGCGGGCAGCCTGATCCGATTTGGCGAGCACATCGGCTGTCTCGGGGTCGACGACCGCGCGCAGCTCTCTCTCGCAATCGGCAACAAGGCCGCCGTAACCCGCCTCCAGTGCCAGATCGCGCGTCTCCTGCGGATCGGCGTCGAGGTCGAAGAGCTGCGCCGGCATGCCGGCGTAGTAGACGAACTTGAAGCGCCCCTTGCGGATCATAAAGGCGCCGGTCGCCGCTCCTGTCGCATGGTATTCGCACAGCACCGTCCGGCGCGGCGCGGCGAGCGCCACCTCGTCGAGCGGCAGGCCGGGCAGGTCGCGGTCGTCCGGATGCGGCGCCACCCCAGTCCACTTGACGATGGACGGGAACGCATCGGCCAAGGTCGCCGGCTCGCGGCAGACCATCCCCTGTGGCAACCCAGGCCCGGCGGCGATCATCGGCACCCCGGCCGCCTCCTCATACATCGTCGATTTGCCCCAGAGGCCTCGCGTGCCGAGATTGTCGCCGTGATCGGCCGAATAGAGGACGCGCGTCGTCTCGGCCAGACCCGCCGCCTCCAGCGCCGCCAGCATCCGCCCGACATTGTGATCGGTCGAGGTGACAAGCCCGAAATAGGCCGCGATGGCGCGCCGCACATTGGCCTCGTCGACAAAGCCGCGCTCGTAGATCTGGCACTCGCGGAACGCCGCGATGTAAGGGTGATCCGGGGCCCGCGTCGCCGGATCGCGCAGTGCCGGCAACGGCACCTTGTCCTCGGGATAGAGGTCGTAGAATTCCGGCCGCGCGATCAGAGGGAAATGCGGGCACACCAGCGACACGAACAGGCACCACGGCTTGCCGCCCTCACCGGGATTTGGCTGGCCGGCTCGCGCCTTGAGCCAATCGACTGCGGCATCGGTAATCTTGCGGTCGTAATCCTGGTAGGTCGAGTCGCCGCGCCCGGCGTCCTTGGCGAGACGCAAGGTGGCCTTCCTGACCGGCAGCGGGGTGCGCAGCCAGCCCATCGGGTCGCCGATGCCGTCATTGATGTGCAGCGGCATGATTTCTTGGGTGAAGCCGTTGTCGTCGGCCTCGCTGCGAAAATGCAGCTTGCCGATCGAGATGACCTCGTGCCCCGCGTCGCGCAGCCGGTGATGCCACGACTTCACGCTGCCGTCATAGGCGATGCCGTTGTCCCAGAAGCGGATTTGATGCGGATAGCGCCCGGTGGCAAGGGTGGCGCGCGCCGGGACGCAGATCGGCGAGTTGGTGTAGGCGTCGGCAAATCGCACTCCGCGCGCCGCCAGCGCGTCGAGGTTCGGCGTGCGGATCATCTCATGCCCATAGCACCCCAGCACCCGCCGGCTGTGCTCGTCGGAGAGGATGAACAGGACGTTTGTGGGGGTCATTCGATCCCTCACCCGGTTCGCTTCGCTCACCACCCTCTCCCGCATGCGGGAGAGGGAAGGGGCCCGCGCCGTCTGGCGTGGGAAGGGTGAGGGTATCAGGTGTTCCGCCCCACCTGCTTGCCGGCGCTGGTGCCGGCGATCTTGCCGAACACCGAGCCGGAGACGAGGCCGGTGCCGCCCGGGTAGTTGTGATAGAACAACCCGCCGACCAGCTCGCCGGCTGCGTAGAGCCCGGAGATCGGCTTCTGCGCCGTGTCCAACACCCGCCCGTCGGTGTCGATCCTGACGCCGCCAAAGGTGAAGGTCACGCCGCAGGTTGTACAAAACGCCTCGTAGGGCGGCTTTTCCAGCGGCATCGCCCAGTTGGTCTTCTCGATCGCCAGCCCCTTGGTGGTGCGCCCGTCCTTGACCGTCGGGTTATAGGGGATGTCGCGCTGCACCGCGGCGTTGTACTCGCTGATCGTCTTCAGGAACGCCGCCTTATCGACAGGGGCGTATTCCGCCATCTTGTCGGCCAGCTCCTCGATCGTGTTGGCGGTGACCTTGGTGATCTGGCGGATGCGGTATTCGTCGCGCTGCAGGTGGACGACCTGCTGGTCGAAGATCTGCCAGGCGAACTGGTGCGGCTGGTTCAAAATCTCGCGGCCGTATTTGGCGTAGGTGTAGTTGCGGAAATCGGCGCCCTCGTCGCAGAACCTGACGCCATCGGCGTTGACCATGATGGCGAACGGGTAGGAGTGCTTCTGGAAATTGTCGCCGACCGCGAGGTCGCCGAATTCGGGCGCGTTGTAATCCCAGCCGACCGCGTGGCAGCCGGACCAGTTGCCGTACGACATCGCGCCGATCTCCAAAGCCATCTTGATGCCGTTGCCGGTGTTGAAGCGGGTGCCGCGCACCTTGGCGAGGTCCCAGCCGGGGCCGAGATAGCGGGTGCGCATCTCGGCGTTGGCCTCGAACCCGCCGCACGCCAGCACCACCGCCTTCGAGCGGATTTCCGTGGTCTTGCCCTCGACATTGGCGACGACGCCGTGGACGCCGTTATCGTCGTGGATCAGATGCTCGCCGCGCGCCTCATAGGCCACCGCGATGCCGCGATCCTCGGCCGATTTGAAGAGGCCCTCGATCAGCCCCGGCCCGCCGCCCCAGGCCTCCAGCGCCAGCCCGCCCCAGAACACGAATTTGCCGTCGTGCTTGAACGCCTGGCGCGAATACATCGGGGCAAAGCGGATGCCCTTCGAGCGCATCCACAGCAGCGTCTCCTGGCTGAGGGTGATCAGCTGTTCGGCCATGTCGGGGTTCGACTTGTAGTCGGTCAGCCGGCCGAGATCGTCGTAATACTTGTCCTGCGTGTAGGTGCCGAAATCGCTGGTCGCGATCTCGGTCTCCGAGAGGTCGCAGAGCTTTAAGAGGTCGTCGACGCCGTTATAGACAAAGCGCAGCGCCCCGGCGGTATAGCGGCTGTTGCCGCCGCGCTCGTCGAACGGCGCCGCCTCGAGCACCAGCACCCGCGCCCCGTTCTCCTGCGCCGCCAAGGCCGCGCACATGCCGGCATTCCCTGCGCCGACCACGACGACATCGTATTCGCCCGAAATCATCCCGCTTCCTCCGCCCAATTCGCTGGCGCAACGAGTAGCGCGGGGGAGGCGCGGAGAGCAAGGGGCGCGCGGCGCAAAGGCGGCCGCCCAGAGACCTTCCGGAAGAAATTGACCGGCGCGAGGCTTGGGTTGAACCGCTGGGGCGAGGGGTTATGGTGCGGGGAGGCGTGAAGAAAAAGGTAGCGAGACGAGAGTGGCCGAGACGATCCCCAATTCATCCCCCCAGCCGGACGAGGCGACGCGGCACACGATGACGGCCGGGGGACCAGTACGGCTGGTGCCGCCAGCCGGCTGGGAGGCGGGGGTTCCGGCGTTCGGCCTCATCACCATGTCGCTGCTCGCGGTCGTGGTCGGGTGCATTACCGGGTTTGGCGCCTGGGCGTTTCGCGAGCTGATCGGCCTCGTCCACAACCTGTTCTTTTTGCGGACCTTCGCCTTCGCTTACGATTTCAGCCTGTTCACCCCGACGAACCCGTGGGGGGCGTGGGTGATCCTGGTGCCGGCGGTGGGGGCGATCGGAGTCACCTTCATCATCGCCAATTTCGCCCCGGAGGCTAAAGGCCACGGCGTCCCCGAGGTAATGGACGCGATCTATTACAATGGCGGGCGCATCCGGCCGATCGTCGCGGTCGCCAAGTCGCTTGCCTCGGCGCTGGCGATCGGCAGCGGTGCGGCGGTCGGCCGCGAGGGGCCGATCATCCAGATCGGTTCGGCGCTGGGCTCGACCCTGGGCCAGCTGATCCGCATGCCCTCCGGGCAGCGCATCACCCTGGTCGCGGCCGGCGCCGGAGCCGGCATCGCCGCGACCTTCAATACTCCCATTGGCGGTGTCATGTTCGCGATCGAGCTGATGCTGCCCGAGGTCAGCGTCAACACCTTCCTGCCGGTCGCCGCCGCCACCGGCACCGCGACGTTTATCGGCCGCCTCGTCTTTGGGCCGCAACCGGCGTTTACCGTGCCGGCGATCGACGCGCTGCCGCTTGCCCATCCGGCGCTGGCGCTGGCGACACTGGCGCTCTACGTGCTGCTCGGCGCGGTGTGCGGCGTTGCCGGCGCACTCTTCATTCGTACGCTGCATCTGGCTGAGTATCTGTTCGAGCACATCCCCGGCCGCTACACCCGGCATGTGCTCGGCATGCTGCTGGTCGGCTGCTTGATCTACGCGCTGCATCAGTCTTTCGGCCATTATTTCGTCGAGGGCGTCGGCTATTCGACGATCCAGTCGATCCTCAATGGCTGGGGCGCCGCGGCTTGGCTGCTCGGTCTGCTCTTCGTCTGCAAGTTGTTCGCGACGACGGCAAGCCTCGGGGCCGGCTCGTCGGGCGGCATCTTCTCGCCGTCCTTATTCATGGGTTCGACTTTGGGCGCCGCCTTCGCGACGCTCGCCGCACTGCTGATGCCCGGCCTAGGGATCGACGTGCCGGCCTTCGCCATGGTCGGGATGGGCGCGATGGTGGGCGGCGGCACCGGCGCGGCGATGACCGCGGTGACGATGATCTTCGAGATGACGCTCGACTATCACATCGTGCTGCCGATGATCCTCGCGGTGGCGGCCGGGCTGGGCGTTAGGCGAGCGCTGTCGCGGGAGAACATCTACACCGCCAAGCTCGTCAGTCGCGGTCACGTGATTCCCAAGGCGCTGCATGCCAACATGTTCCTCGTCCGCTCGGCCAAGGACGTGATGGAAAAGGATTTCGTGCTTGTCCCGGCCGAGACTCGGCTCGACGAATTCCTGCGCCGGCCGGAACATTGCGAAGGCATGCAGCACGTCATCGTGACCCACGGCGAGCACATCTACGGCGCGGTGCGGATCAACGCCGGGCTGCGCACCGGCGTCGCCGAGATCGAAACCGGCATCACCTTGGGCGACGTCGCGCGGCGCGATTTCACGATCGTGCGCGAAGACGACGTCGCCTTCGACGTGATCGTCCGGTTGTGGCGCAGGAACGGCGCGATGGGGCTCGTCTTCCGCAAGGACGCCCCGGGCTTCCACGTACCGCGTGCGTCCGACGTGATCGGCGTCATCACCAAGGAACATGTCGCGGACGCGGTCGCCGCCGGCATCCAGACCTATCCGCGGTGAGCCTCTACCAGGCCGGCTTCCGGCCCCAGGCGAGGAAGCCGCTATTCTTGAGGTCGTGCTTGGCGTAGCGCAACCGCTCCCCGTTGAGGTCGACGACACTGCCGCCGGCGGCTTCGAGGATCGCCTGGCCGGCGGCGGTGTCCCACTCCATCGTCGTGCCGAAGCGCGGGTAGAAATCCGCTTCGCCCGCCGCCAGCACGCCGAATTTGAGGGCGCTGCCGCAAATGTCGCGGCGCAGGATCGGCACCGGCTTACCGGCGAAATATTCGGCGAGGCGGCGGCTGTTCTCGTGGCTGCGGCTGTGGATGACGACGATCCCATCGGGGCCCGGCGCGCGGGCGGCGATCGTCTCGGGCGGCCCGTCGTTTCGCCGCAGGGTCGCGGTTCCGCGCCCGTATGCCGCGTAGGTCACGCCCTGGGCCGGTCCGTGGACGACACCGAGCACCGGCTCGTTGTCCTCGATCAGGGCGATGCACACCGCGAACTCGCCATTCTTGACGACGAACTCCTTGGTGCCGTCCAGCGGATCGACGCACCAGAACCGCGCCGCCGGCGGCTTGAATCCGTCCTCGGGCGCGGTCTCTTCGGAGACGATCGGGATGTCGGGAAACGCCTCGGTCAACATCTTGACGATGACCCGCTCGGCGGCGAGATCGGCCTCGGTGACCGGGGTCTGATCGCTTTTCTGGATGACCTCGAACGGCTCGGCATAGATGCGCATGATCGCTTCGCCGGCGGCCAACGCGGCGCGGATCGCGGTATCGAGTAGGGGATCGGTCATGCTGCCTTTCTCGCACCGGCGTCGCGGATCGCGCGCCACACCGCCTCGGGCGTCGCCGGCATGTCGATGTGGTCGATGCCCAATTCGCCCAGGGCATCGACGATGGCGTTGATGAGCGCCGGCGGCGAGCCAATCGCACCGGCCTCGCCGGCGCCCTTGACCCCCAACGGATTGGTGCGGCACGGCACGATGTTGTAGGCGAATTCCAGAGGCGGCAGGTCGTCGGCGCGCGGCAGCGCGTAATCGAGCAAGCTGCCGCTGACGAGCTGGCCGCTCTCGGGGTCGTACACGGTGCGCTCCAGCATCGCCTGACCGACGCCCTGGGCGATCCCGCCATTGACCTGACCGGCGAGCAGCAGCGGGTTGATGACGACGCCGAAATCGTCAACGACGAGGTAGCGCTCGATGCGGGTGATGCCGGTTTCGGGGTCGATCTCGACCTCGCAGACATGGACGCCGTTGGGAAAGGTCGGTGCCGGCGGGGTGAAGTGACCGCTCTCGGCAAAGCCCGGCTCGACATCGGCCGGAAGCTGCGCCGGATTGAACGCGACGCGGGCGACGGCGTCGAGAGCGACTTTCCGGTCGGTGCCGGCGATGGCGAATTCGCCATCGGAAAACGCGATATCGGCCTCGGCCGCTTCCAACAGATGCGCGGCGATGCGCTTGCCTTTGGCGATCAGCTTGTCGGCAGCATGGAACAGGGCGCCGCCGCCCACCGGGATCGAGCGCGAACCGCCGGTGCCGCGGCCGAAAGCGATCGCAGCGCTGTCGCCCTGCTGCACACGAATTTTGTCGAGATCGAGCCCGAGTTTTTCGGATGCCAACTGCGCGTATGCGGTCTGGTGTCCCTGTCCCGAGGATTGCGAGCCCATCAGGATGGTCAACGTTCCCGACGGGTCGAAGCGCAATTCGGCGAACTCGTCGGGCGGAAAGCCGGACTGCTCGATATAGACCGCGTGGCCCAGACCTCGGTAATGGCCCCGCGCCCGCGCCGCCACGCGGCGCGCCGGAAACCCGGCAAGGTCTGCGGATTTCAGCGCCTGGTCGAGGTTGCGGGCAAAATCGCCGCTGTCATAGGTGAGGCCGAGCGGCGTCGCATACGGCATCGCCGCGGCTGGCACGAGGTTGCGGCGGCGCAATTCGGCCGGCTCGACTCCGAGCTGGCGAGCGGCGAAATCGACCAGCCGCTCCAGCGCATAGGCCGCTTCCGGCCGCCCGGCTCCGCGATAGGCGTCGACCGGCACGGTATGTGTAAACACGCCCTTGACCGCGACATTGATCGCCGGAATCGCATAGACGCCGCTATGCATCACCGCGCCGGAAAAGGTCGGGATCTCGGGCGCGAAATTCGACAGATAGGCGCCCATGTTCGCAGTCAGCTCGACCGAGAGCCCGCGGAATTTGAGGTTCTCGTCCAACGCCAGATCGAGTTTGGTGACGTTGTCGCGGCCCTGCGTGTCGGTCATGAACGAATCGGCACGGTCGGGAACCCATTTGACCGCACGCCCGACCCGCTTAGCCGCCCACAACACCAGCACATGTTCGGGATAGAGAAAGAGCTTCATCCCGAACCCGCCGCCGACATCGGGGGTCACCACGCGGATGCGGTTTTCGGGGATGTGGAAAACATGCTCGGCCAGTAGGTTGCGTACGAAATGCGAGCCCTGCGTCGAACTCCACAGCGTGTATGCATCCTCGCCCGGGTCGTATTCCCCAATGGCGCCACGCGGCTCCATCGGATTGACCACGACCCGGTTGTTGACCAGGGTCAGCGTCACCTTGTGGCGGGCCGCGGTGGCGGCCTTAGCGACCGCAGTAGAGTCGCCGATGTCCCACTCGAAACAGCGGTTGTTCGGGGCCTCATCCCAGACTTGCGGCTGGCCGGACGCGAGCGCGCCGGCCGTATCCACCGCCGCCGGCAGCGGCTCGTAAGCGACCGCGATCAGCTCGGCCGCGTCGCGCGCCGCGGCGGCGGTTTCGGCCACCACCATCGCCACCGTGTCGCCGACATGGCGGACGCTGTCCTCGACCATCGCCGGCCGCGGCGGCAGCACCGCCCCGGCGACGCCGCTGACGCAGGGGATTGTCCCGATGCGGTCGGCGGCGAGATCGGCGCCGGTTAGCACCGCGAGGACGCCGGGAGCCGCCGCAGCCGCCGCGACATCGATCGACCCGATCCGCGCATGGGCGTGCGGCGAGCGCAGGAACACCGCATGCGCCTGGCGTGGCCGTGAGACGTCGTCGAGATACCGACCGCGCCCGGTGATGAACCGGCGGTCCTCGACCCGGCGCACCGGCTGGCCGATGCCGAATTGCCTCATGCTGCTCTCCGAACGCGGCTTTCTCTCCGAAGATAGGGCCAGTGGCGCTTAGCGTCCATGCGAGGTCTGGGTCGAAATCTGCGTTCGGAGCCCTAGCGGGCGCGCAGTTGACTCGGCTTCAGCCTTAGCGGGCCGGAGCCGCTTTGTTCAGCCAGTCCCCGACCAGCGCCGCGATCTCGGCGCTGTTCTTCTCCAGCATGAGCATGTGACCATTCCCCCGAATCCCTCGGTCCTCGAGCCGGATAAAGGACACCTCGACCCCGGCGGCGCTGAGGTACTTCGCGGTGCAATGGTCGTAGACCGCGTGGTACGACGCCTCGCCCGTGATGATCGCCACCGGGATATCGGCGAGGTTCGGCAGGCGCCGCGCCGGCGCTTTCTGCTGCCAGCAGCGGATCAAATCCGGGTTGTCGGGCTCGGCCTGCTGTTCGATTGCCAGGTCGGATGCCGAGGCAGCCGGCGGGTCATAGGTCAATCGTAGATCGGTTATACCCCAGGGGCGCCCTTTGCCCTGCGCGACGACGACATTCTCGAATGGCGGACCGTTCGGCTCTAACGCAGCGATCGCCTTGACCAGGCGCGGCCGTGCGTCGCCGAGCAACCAGCCAAAGGTTCCAGATTGCGAATGGGTCACTAGCATCGCCGGCCCGATGCGATCGAGCAGCGCCGTCCCAGCGGCCAATACCAGCCGCTGCGTCTCGGCCGCGTCGGCGAGGTAGGGCACCTGCGTTGCATGGAAGGCGTCGAACATCGGGTCGCCACGCTTGCCGCTGCCGGGCCATTGCGTGTGCTTTGCGGCCTGCGACCAGTGCGGATCGGCGGCGGATGCGGTCATCAGCCACTCCTGGAACGAGGCGGCGAATCGCGTCAACTCGCCGTCGATGCCCGGCTGCCAGGCGGAACGACCGCGTGCCGGCTGATCGATCAGGTAGACCGTGTAGCCGTCGTTGACGAAATATTCGGCCCAACCTGGTCTGCCATCAGGCGTGCCAAGCCAGTTGGTGGCGGTCTGGCCGGCGCCGTGAAACATCACCAGAGGATACGGCCGGCGCAGCTCGCGTGGAGTCAGGACCTCGACATACATCTGTCCGTGCATGACCTCCTGGCCGGGCGGGCCGACGTATTCACCACCGACATGGAAGAAATCACGGCTGGCGATGTGCGTGTGATCCATGAGGTTCTATCCTTTGTTGACTTGCGCTTCGTTCGGGTGCACCGATCACGCCATCAGGCGTGTCGCTCAAGGGAGGCGATCATGGTGTCACCGAAAAAGCTGTCGCATCTCGTGCTGCAAACCAACCGCCGGCAGGAGATGATCGAATGGTACTGCAAGGTGCTCGGCGCCGAACTGCTGTACCAGAACAAGTTCATCGCGTTCATCAGCTATGACGACGAGCATCATCGCGTCGCCTTTATTGATCCGGGCCCACTCGCCGAGAAGGCGCCGTCCGAGGGCAAGACAGCGCGCGCCGGAGGCGAGGTCGGTCTGCATCACGTTGCGTTCGCCTTCGATCCGGTCGATTTGGCCGATCATTACGAGGCGCTGAAGGCCAAGGGCATCCAGCCGCATCGGTGCGTGAATCACGGCATGACAACGTCGATGTACTACTACGATCCCGATCGCAACCAGGTCGAACTGCTGTTCGACAATTTCTACACGGCGCGCGAAGGGCGCGAGTACATGACGAGCCGTTCGGAGAGCGACAAGAACCCGGTGGGCATCGATTTCGATCCCGACGAGATGGTGGCACGGATCCGCAAGGGGCTCGATTTGACCGAGCTGACGAAGATCAACGCATAAGACCACTCAGCCGCGCGGCGGTCGCACAACTTTGCCGCGCGGACCAATTTCAGCTCCTCGAAGACCTGGGATGACCGGTCCAGGGCTGGGCAAAAGCCTAGCCCTGATGAAACGGCGTCAATTCACCAGATGGCACGAGACGCCGTGTCCCGGGGCGATCTCCTTGAGCACCGGCACTTCTTGCCGGCAGCGCTCCTGGGCATAAGGGCAGCGGGTATGGAAGGTACAGCCCGGCGGTGGGTTGATCGGGCTCGGCACGTCACCCTGCAACAGACGCTTCTCGCGCCGCAGCTTGGGGTTCGGCACCGGCACCGCCGACAGCAGCGCCTGGGTATAGGGGTGCAGCGGGTTGGTGAAGAGCGTCTTCTTGTCGGCGTATTCGACGATCTTGCCGAGATACATCACCGCGATGCGGTGGCTGATATGCTCGACGACGGCGAGATCGTGGGCGATGAAAAGGTAGGAAAGCCGCTTTTCGCGCTGCAAATCCATCATCAGGTTGATGACCTGCGCCTGGATCGACACGTCGAGGGCGGAAACCGGCTCATCGGCGATAATGAGGCGCGGGTTGAGCGCGAGCGCGCGGGCGATCGAGATGCGCTGGCGCTGCCCGCCCGAGAATTCGTGCGGGAAACTCTTCATCTGGGAACGCCGCAGCCCGACCTGATCGAACAGGCCCGCGACCAGCGCCTGCTTATCCTTGCCGTGGGCGAGGTCATGCACCTCGAGCGGTTCGCCGACGATGTCGGCCACCGACATGCGCGGGTTCAACGACGAGAACGGGTCCTGGAAGATCATCTGCATCTGGCGGCGGTAGGGCCGCATCGCGGCCTTGCCGAGCCGCGTGACATCCTTGCCTTCGAGCATGATCGACCCGGCGGTCGGCTCGATGAGGCGCAGCACCGTGCGCGCGACGGTCGACTTGCCGCAGCCTGATTCCCCTACAAGCCCCAGCGTCTCGCCCTCGCCGATCGAGAAGCTCACCCCGTCGACCGCGTAGACCTGGCCCACCGTGCGGCGCAGCAGCCCCTTCTTGACCGGGAAGTGCTTTTTCAGCGTCAACGACGTCGAGCACGTGCGCATCGCCGACCGGCACGGGGTCGTGGCCGTTCGCGACAACCGCCGGACTAGCCATAAAGCCGCTCCGAGTGCCAGCACGCCGCCCAGTGACCCGGCCGCTTCTGCTCGTAATCGGGCGCGACGGAGCGGCAGCGGTCGTCGGCATAGGCGCAGCGCGGGGCAAAGGCACAGCCGGGCGGCAGATTGGTGAGCGCCGGCACCATGCCCGGAATTTCCTTGAGCCGTCCGTTCGCCACCGGCAGTTCTCCGCCGATCACCGCCAAATGCGGGATCGAGGCTAAGAGGCCATGCGTGTAGGGGTGCAAGCGGCTCGCTGAACAAACTCTCGACCTCGGCCTCCTCGACCTTCTTGCCCGCGTACATGACGATGACGCGCTGCGCGGTCTCGGCGACAACCGCAAGGTCATGGGTGATGAGGATTACTGCGGTGCCGAGCGTCTTTTGCAGATCGAGAATGAGATCGAGGATTTGCGCCTGGATGGTCACGTCGAGCGCTGTGGTCGGCTCGTCGGCGATCAGCACTTTGGGATTGCAGGACAGGGCCATCGCGATCATCGCGCGCTGACGCATGCCGCCCGACAGTTGATGCGGATATTCCTTCGCCCGCTGCGCCGGTTCCGGGATCTTGACGAGGCGCAGCATGTCGATCGCCTTGTCGAACGCTGCCTGCCTCGACAAATCTTGGTGCAGCCGCAGGGTCTCGGCGATCTGCTTGCCGATCGTCATCACCGGGTTCAGCGAGGTCATCGGCTCCTGGAAGATCATCGAGATGTCGTTGCCGCGCACGTCGCGCATCTCGTGCTCGGACAAGGTTACCAGATCGCGTGCCGCCGAGCTTGATCGTGCCGCCGATGATGCGGCCGGGCGGGCTCGGCACCAGGCGCATCAGCGACAGCGAGGTCATCGTCTTGCCGCAGCCCGATTCGCCGACGATCGCCAAGGTCTCGCCGGCATGGACCGTGAACGAAACGTCGTCGACCGCCTTGACGACGCCAAGCCGGGTGAAAAGGTAGGTCTGCAGGCCCGCGACCTCCAACACCACTTCGGCGTTGCCGCGGGGGCCAGTTCGCGGCGCCGCCGCGGTGGGGGTTTCGCTCGCCATCGTCAAGACCGGAGTACTCCAACCAAGGTGCTTCGCGGACCGGAGCGTCTAGCTGCGTTGCCGCGGATCGAGCAGGTCGCGCAGCGCGTCGCCCAGAAGATTGGTGCCGAACACGACAAAGCTGATCGCCGAGACCCGGAAAGATCACCAGCCACGGCGCAGTGCGAACATATTCGGCCGCCGATTCCGACAGCATCCGGCCCCAGGACGGATGCGGCTCGGGAACACCCAGGCCGAGGAAGGACAGCGACGACTTCGGTCAGGATCGTCGAGCCGAGCTGCGCGGTCGCCAGCACGATCAGCGGCGCCAGGGTATTGGGCAGCACATGGCGAAGCGCGATGCGCCGCTCGCTCATGCCGATCGCCTTCGCCGCCTCGACAAAGGGCTGCTCGCGCAGGGACAACGTATTGGCGCGAATGACGCGCGCGACATAGGGCACCAGCGGGATGGCAATGGCGAGGATCGTGTTGTGCAGCGACGGTCCGAGCGCCGCCGCCATGATGATCGCCATCACCAGTAGCGGCAGCGACTGCATCATCTCGAGGACGCGCTGGGTGATGAGGTCGAACCAGCCGAGCAGGTAGCCCGACAGCAGCCCGAGCGTGACGCCGATCGATGAGCCGAGCAGCATCGAACCGAGGCTCACCGCGAGCGAAATCCGCGCGCCGTAAACGATGCGGCTATAGACGTCGCGGCCCATGAAGTCGCAGCCGAGCCAATGGGCCGCGCTCGGTTTCGCCAGCGATGCGGCGGCGTTGGTGCTGAGCGGATCGTAGACGGTTAGCAACGGCGCGAAAATGGCGGCGAATACAAACACCGCCATGATGACTCGCGCCGATCGCTCCCAGCGGATATCGCCGGATGAAGAACCGCACGGCGCCCCATCGGCTTCGCACATTGGCGCCTGCCGCGGCGAGTTCAGCGTTGAAATCGAGCGTGCTCACCGTTCCCCTCCCTGCAACCGCCCGCCGCCCGAGCTAGTTGCCGTACTTGATGCGCGGATCGACCGCCGCGTAAAGCATGTCGATCGCGAAATTGATCGTCACCACAACGATGGCGATGAACATCACCAAATTCTGCACCATCGGATAGTCGCGCCAGCGGATCGCCTCGACCAGGAAGCGCGCCACCCCGGGTATGTTGAACACCGTTTCGGTGACGATCAGACCGCCTAAGAGGAAGGCTGCTTCGATGCCGATCACGGTGATCACGGGCAGCAACGCGTTGCGCAACGCATGGTAGTAGTTGATCTTGTGCTCCGGCGCGCCCTTTGAGCGAGCGGTTCGGATGTAATCCTGGCGCAGCACTTCAAGCATCGACGAGCGCGTCAGGCGCATCATCAGCGCTGAGCTGCGGAACCCGACCGCCGCGGCCGGCACGCTGTACATCAGAATCGTGTTCCAAAACCCGGTCGGTTGGTCGCTGTAGATCGGGATCGTGCCGAATTCGGCGACAAACACCATCAGGATCAGGAGACCGAGCCAGAAAGCCGGCATCGAGAGCCCGGACAGACTGAGCACGCGGAGGAAATAGTCGAGGATCGTATTCTGCCGCACCGCGCTGATCACGCCGAGCGGGACGCCGATCAAAATCGAAAACGACAGAGCGATCGCGGCAAGACGCGCGGTAATGGGAATGCGCGGTAGAATTTCCTCTAAGGCCGGCTTCTCGGTCTGGTAGGAAATGCCGAGATCTCCATGCAACAAGCCGCCGATCCAATCGGCATATTGTAGCGGGATCGACTTGTCGAGCCCGAGCTGATGCTCGATGCGAGCCTTGTCGGCCGGATCGACGTAGCCGCCGGCATCGAACAGGATATCGGCGATATTGCCCGGGGTTAGCCGCAGCAAGACAAAGATCAGCACCGAGATGCCGAACAGCGTCACAAGCATCAGCCCGAAGCGCCGAACCAGATAGGCCCCCAACGCCCGCCTCCCTAAACTCGCCGGATATCGCCTCCCGTTCTCGCGTGCCCGGCATTCTTACGCTAGCATGACCGCACCGGGCGGTCGAATCGCCACTCTCCGAATTCCTTCCCGAGTCACGCTATCGTGTGCGCCGGATGATCGAACCCGCAGACCTCCGCAGCGCCGCCGCGAAACATCGGGAACTTGCCACTATCGCGACCCAACTCGACGACCTGCGCGCGCAATATGACGTGCTGATGAATGCCTTCAAGTTCGACGAGGCGCGGCGGCTGCACGCCCGCATCGAGGCGGCGGAGCGGGAGCATCGTCAGCTGGCGGCCAGCCTGCCAGCACTCCCGCCAGCCTCGTCGCCCGCGCCCTATCGCGTCTCCGCTCGCCGGCGGCGGCGCTAGGATTTAGCCACCCTTCAGCGCTGCCAACTCACGACGCAAGGCACGGACTTCCTCGAACCGCGCGGTCGCGTCGCGCAAGAAGGCGACGATCCCGGCCGCCTTCCCGTCCTCGCCATGCAGCGCGAGGATGGTGAACTCGACCGAAATCTGCCGCCCGTCCTTGTGCGTCGCTGGAACCGCGAGTAGCGCTCCTTCGCCGTAACGGCTCGGGCCGCCGCCCATCACCGCGTCATAGCCCTCCCAATGGCGGGCGCGCAGCCGCTCGGGGATGATAAGGTCGAGCCGCGCGCCCAATGCTTCCTGCTGGTCAAATCCGAAAATCCGCGTCGCTGCCGGGTTCCAGAACCGGATCAGCCCGGCCGCGTCCGCGTAGATCACGGCATCGGGGCAATCGGCGACGAGACGTTCATAAAAGTCCCGGGGTAGCATTTCGTTCACATCGTTGCTCCCAGCAGATTGGCGAGGCCAAACAGCATCCCTCCCGCCGCCAGCAACGGCAACGGATGGAGCTTGGGCCAGTACAGAAGCGCCGCTGCGGCCGCCCCGGCGGCAGCCCAGGCCACCAGTCCTGCTGGCGCGACCTTCAGCACCGCGATCCCGCCCGACAAAAATAATCCGGCGGCAATCGGCGCCATCCCGCGTTCGACCGCTCCATGCCAGGCCGAGCCCCGCCAGCGACCCCATAACTTCGCCGCGAGAAAGACCACCAGCGCCGCCGGACCGTAAAACGAGACCGTCGCGACGAGGGCTCCGGTCAAGCCGGCCAATTTCCAGCCGATCAGCGCCGCCAGCATCGAACCCGGTCCCGGCGCGGCGCGCGACAAGGCAAACAAATCGGCGAACTCGCGTTCGACTCGTCCATTGCTGGGCGACGACCGACTGATGGGCAATATCGGCGATGACCGAGTTGCTGCCGCCAAACGACAGGAGCGACAGTGGCGCGAACACCACAAACAGGGGCAGTAGGTTGCCGAAGAAGCCGCCGCGCATTGGCTAGCCTCGCGCCGCGCCCGAGCGCAACAGCGCCATGCCAATGCTGATTGGGGCGAGGACAAGAATTACCGGCAGCATCGGCCAGCCAAGAATGCCGACACAAAGCACGGTGATCACCGAAATACCCACCGAAATCCAATCACCGGCACCCCGCGCGACGGCGCTGATGCCGGTCGACAAGGTGAGGCCGACCACCGCGGCCGCAACCCCATCGAGCGCCGCGTGCAAGGCGCCGTAATGAGCGACCCGGCTGTAAACCGCGCCTACGGCGAGGATGATCGCGAATGGCCCGGACAGAAACGCCAAGGGCGCCGCCAGCGCGCCGATACCGCCGCGGAGGTGCCGGCCGATGAGCACCGAAAGCTTGACCCCGTTCGCCCCTGGCAGGCTTTGCCCGACCGCCATGATCACAAGGAATTCCTGGTCGCTGATCCAAGCGCGGCGCTGCACAATGTCGCGGTAGATCCATCCGGCCGAGCTGCCGCCAAAACTCGTCGAACCGAGGCGGAGAAAAGCGCCAAAAAGTGCCGCCAGACTCACCTCGGCGAGCGGAGGCGCCGCGTCCTCGTATCGCTCACTCGGCGAGTTCATGCGCCCTCCCTCTGGTTGCATAATGTGGTCGCTCCGCGTACCGGGAAATGGAATGATCTTGTAGCCTCACGTCGCAGGAGAGGCGATGGCCGAAATTTCCGCAACCGGGGAAGACCTTGGCCTGCGATCGCAGCGCGCTGGGCCGATCGCGGCTCTCGCCGGGGCAATCGCGGCGGAAGGCGAGCGCCGAGGGTTATGGCTGCCCGTGTGGTTCGGCAGCGGTATCGCGCTCTACTTTGCGCTGACGATCGAACCGCCAATTTGGCTGGGCCCGGCGATCACGGCGCCGGCGATCGCCGCAGCGTTCCTGCTGCGCCGCCGGCCGGTCTGGCATGGCGCGGCCGTCTCCTTGGCCGTCGCCGCAGCCGGCCTCGCGCTGATCAGCGCGGTAAGCGTCGAGCGCGCGGCGCCGATGCTCGCTCGCCGACTTGGGCCGGTCGCGATCTCCGGCAAAATCGTCGACATCGACACGCTCGACCGCGGCTGGCGGATTATTGTCGCGCCCGATGCGGTGCCAGGACTCGACCCGGCGCAACAGCCGCGCTTCGTGCGCATCCACATCACGCCGGCTAGCGACCTGCTGAGCCCCGGCGATCGGGTGGGGCTCAAGGCGATGCTGTACCCGGTGCCGGGGCAGAGCTTGCCGGGCGCGCACGACCTCCAGCGCGAGCTTTATTTCGCCGGGATCGGTGCGGTCGGCTATTCCTACGGCGCCGCGCAGCGCATCGCCGACGGCGACGCCCCCGGCGCAACCGGCGGCTGGCGGCAATGGCTGCTGCAGCTGCGCACCGAGGTGGCGCGGCGGGTGACGGCGGTGTTGCCCGGCGCGACCGGCGGTGTCGCGACGGCGCTGATCGCCGGCAAACGCGGCGCTATCGACGAGCCGGTAAAGGAAGCCTTCCGCAATTCCGGCCTGTCGCACCTGCTGGCGATTGCCGGGTTGCATCTGGGCCTGGTCGGCGCGTTCGTGTTCTTCGCCGTGCGCAGCGGATTGGCGCTGATCCCCTACGTCGCGTTGCGCTAGCCGATCAAAAAGATCGCCGCCGCAGCAACGCTTGTCGTGCTGTTCTGCTACCTGATGCTGTCGGGCGCGGCGATCCCGACCGAGCGCGCCTTTGTGATGAACGGAATCGTGTTTGCGGCAATCCTCATCGACCGGTTGCGCATTTCGATGCGCATCTGCGCGATCGCCGCCGCGGTGGTGCTGCTGTTGCAGCCGGAGAGCCTCGCCGGGGTCAGTTTCCAGATGTCGTTCGGCGCGGTGGTCGCGTTGATCGCGGTGTATGAGACTTACGGATCGAGCCTCGGCCGCCTGCTGCATCGCGGCTCGTTCGCGCGCAGGGCGCTCGGTTACGCCGCCGGGGTCGCGGTGACGACGATCGTGGTGACACTCGGCACCGACCCGTTCTCGATCTATCACTTCCACAAGATTGTGTTCTATTCGCCGCTGGCGAATGTCGTCGCTGTGCCGATCTCGGCGCTGTGGACCTTGCCGTGCGGCGTCATCGCGTGCCTCTTGATGCCGTTCGGGCTCGAACGGCTGGCGCTGGTGCCGATGGGCTGGGGGATCGACGCGACGATCTGGGTCGCCGAGCATGTTTCGACGCTTCCCGGCAATGTGTGGCAGACGCCGCGGCTCCCGGTTTGGGGGCTGGCTCTGGTCGCATTCGGCGGCTTGTGGCTGTGCCTCTGGCAGGGGAGATGGCGGCGCTGGGGCGTCATCGGCATCGCCGCGGGGATGGCGACAATCTTCCTGACCCGACCGCCCGATATCGTGATCGCCGATTTCGGCCGTTTCGTCGCCGCCCGCGCCGCCGACGGCAATTACTATGTCCTCGGCGGCAATGAGGAACGCATCACCAAGAGCCTGTTTGCCGAGGAGACGGGAACCGAGCTGTTGCCTTGGCCGGCGCCCGGCGCGAGCGCCGATCCGCTCTCCTGTGCGGAGGGAAGCTGCCTCTACGCCGCGCGGGGCAAGCGCGTGGCGATCGTCGCCGACGAGCGCGGGCTGCCGTCGGGTTGCGACACGGTCGACGCGATCGTCAGCCAGGTGCCAGCCGGATTTGCCTGCCGCAACCGGATCACGGTCGTCGACCGCATCGACAACTGGCGGCGCGGCGCGGTGGCGCTGTGGCTCGACCCAGGCGGCATTGCGGTGTCTGGGGCCAATGACAGTCGCGGCGCCCGGCCGTGGGTGCCGCATCCCGTCCCCGCCAAGAAAACGGCAAACCCGCCGCAGTAAACTCACCGCCTGCGTAGCGTTCAGCCTGTTTCTGCTGAAAATTATCAGGCGCCAAAGCATCCCCGCAGGCGCCAATCCCGGATTGAGGAGGCGCCAAATCTGATGGCGAATGCGCGGCAACACAAACTCGAACATAACGAGAACATGATCAAGGACCGCGACGGTTCAAGTGGATAGCAAAATTTTTTGTTTAGCCGTCATTCCGGGGCATCGCAGAGCGATGAACCCAGGATCCATGACTACAGACGGCGCAAGGCTAGCAAATGCCGGTGTTCATGGGCTCCCGCTTACGCGGGAATGACAGAAAGAAGAGAAGTGCTACCCGGCTTGATTGAGCCTGAGGCCCGGGGTCGGCCAATCGACCGCGACGAGCTTGCCGGTCCATGACAGAGTGATGAACGCGGTCTTCATGTCCGGCCCGCCAAAGCAGATGTTGGTGGTCATCGGGTCGGGCATCGGGGTGTGCTCGACGTGGCGGCCGTCCGGCGAGATCACGGTGATGCCGCCGTTGATCAGGGTCGCGACCGCGATCCGCCCATCAGCCTGCACCGCCAGCGAGTCGAAGCGCTGGTAGCCGCCCATCCCGGCGACGATGCGGCCGCCATGCGGCGACGGCCACGGGTCTTTCTTGACGACGCCCGGCTCGACGATGTCGAACGCCCAGAGGCGCGCCGCCTCGGTCTCGGCGACGTAAAGGGTGTTGCCGTCGGGCGACAGGCCGATGCCGTTTGGCGTGATTAGCGGGTGGGCGACCTCGACAATCGAGGAGCCATCGCGCTTGGCGTAATAGACACCGCCGACATCCATGTCGCGCGCCCGGCGCTTGCCGAGATCGGTGAAGTAGATGCCGCCATGCGCGTCGCAGACTAGATCGTTCGGTCCCTTGAGCGGATGCCCGCCGCATTCCCGGTACAGCACCTCGACCGCGCCGGTGGCGAGGTCGATCCGTTCGAGCCTGCCGCCGCTGTAATCCTTGGCCTGTACCAGCGGGCGGCGCCGGCCCTGGTCGTCGACCGCCCACTCGAACCCGCCATTGTTGACGACATAGCCCTTGCCGTCCGGCCCGATCGCCGCGCCGTTGGGTCCGGCGCCCGGAGTGGCAACGACAGTCTTCGTGCCATCGGGCGCGACGCGGGTCAGCGTGCCGCGGGCGATTTCGACCAGGATCACCGAGCCATCGGCGCAGGCAACCGGCCCCTCCGGGAATTGCAACCCGTCGGTGATGGTCCTGATGTCCGCTGGGCGGATGTCCATGCCCGTCCTAGGCCTCCGCCGCCGGCTTCAGCGCCGCCCAGTACCATTCGTAGAAAGCGCGGTCGAGATTGCCGGTGGGCGTTCCGGCGATCTTTTCGCCCTCCACGCGCAGCGCCTCTTCGACCGCAGAATCATCCGCCGGCGCGGCGTTGTGGCCGGGCTTGGCGACGCGAACGAGCTCGAAATCGCTGTGGCCGGCATAGCGCGGGATGAGGCGGACGAGCGCCGCGTCGCCGTTCTTGGTCAGGAGCCTGCTGAGCGGGCCGAACTCGGTCGCCGTCTCGTGCCCACCAGGGAAAAGCAGATCGTCCGACGACCACAGGAAATGGCGCAGATGCTTCCAGTTCCACGTCGTCTGGATGCGCTTGCGCGAGACGACCTTGGATTCGCCGAGATCGGGGACGGCGGCGAGATCGATCGTCTTCGCCTCAGGGGGATTGGGCGCAGCCAACGACGGGTCGACGAAGATGAGGCCCTTCTCGATCCGCATCGCGTAGCGCGGCAGCCGGAAGCGCGAGCGGTCTTCTTCCTCGGGGCGGAGCATCGGGTCGGTCAGCCGCCCGTCGATCGCATAATCCCAGCCGTGGTAGCGGCAGAACAGGTGGTCGCCCCGACCGTCTTCCTCCTCGCAAATCCGGTATCCGGCGTGGAGGCAGGCGTTGCGCATCGCGTGGATCTTGTCCTCGGCCTCGCGGGCGATGACCATCGAACGCCCGCCGATATCGACGCGGAAGTAATCGCCGTCGGCGCCAAGGCGACTGGCGTGGTCCGCTGCCAGCCACGGCCTCATGAAGAGATTGGTCAACTCGGCGGCGAAGACCTCGTAGGTCTCGAACAGCTCAGCTGCTGGGGTGATCGCGCCGCCGGCGTCCACTTGTGCGCCAACCGCGGTGATTTCGTCAGGGAGGTCCATCGCGTTATCCAAATCCTTCGGACATGCAGGGCGGTATCGCTATACCGGCGATTGGTTTCGCTGCCTATTACAAAGATCGCCGGGCTGTTCTGTGCAAAAGGGGCCGCCGATCCGGAGACGGACGGGATCGCGCGCGGGCTTCTTGTCGCCAAGAGGGCCGAGTACTACCGCGGTCGCGCCGGGTTCACGACCCACGGGTCTTTATCGAGGACCCGGCCTTCTTGGCTATGGTTTCGAGCGACGACCGAAGGCGTTTGACCCGCCTGCGCCCGGACTCCCGGCCTAGCGCGGCACCGCGCCCCCCGGTTCTCCCGGTTCTTCGCCCGGCTTTGGCGGCGGCTTCTGCTGCCCCGGCGGTGGTGGCGGGTGAGCGGCCGGAGGCGGCGGTGGCGGGTGAGCGGCCGGAGGCGGCGGTGGCGGGTGAGCGGCCGGAGGCGGCGGTGGTGGCGGCGCCACATGAGGCGGCGGTGGCGGCGGAGGGTGAACCACTGCAGGAGGAGGCGGCGGTGCCACATGAGGCGGCGGCGGTGGTGGTGGCGGTGGCGATGGCGGCGCCCCGTGCGGCGGTACCTCCGTCCCAAATGGCGCCGTATGGAGCGCCGGCGGAGGTGGAGGCGGTGGCGATGGCGGCGCCCCGTGCGGCGATACCTCCGTCCCAAGTGGCGCCGTATGGAGCGGCGGCGGAGGTGGAGGCGGCGGCGATGGCGGCGCACCGTGCGGCGGTACCCCCGTGCCCGGTGGCGCCGTATGGAGCGGCGGTGGAGGTGGCGGCGGCGATGGCGGCGCACCGTGCGGCGGTACCCCCGTGCCCGGTGGCGCCGTATGGAGCGGCGGTGGAGGTGGCGGCGGCGGCGATGGCGGCGCACCGTGCGGCGGTACCCCCGTGCCCGGTGGCGCGGGATGGGCGAAGGGCTGCGCCACTACTCCGGGCAGCACCGTGCCAGCCGGGGGCGGCGGGCTCTGCGTGTGTGGCGGGGGCGGCCTTTGCCCCGGCGGCACCAGGGTAACCGGCGCCGTGCGGTGCCAATTGTTGTTTTGGATGACAACCGGGGCGTTGGGGTTATTGGTTCGCGGGGTAATGCGATCGAACCGCTGCGGGTCGACCGTGACCTCATGGTGGCGCCAGTCCGGATGGCTCCAACCCCACAAAGGAGCGACGATGCCAAAGCCGACGCTGAAGCCGATCCCCGTGCCGATGACACCGCTGTAGAAATCCGGGGGCGGCGGCAGATAGACCGGCGGTGCGTCGCTGTCTGGCCAATCGCCATAGACGTCCGCCGGATTGTAGACCGGGACGTACACCATCGCCGGATCGACCGGCTCGATGACGATCTCGCCTTCGTCGCGGCGAATCGCCAGTTGCGGGGTCGATTTGAGCCGGCCGGCGGCGACAGCGCGATCGCGCAGGAACTGCACTCGCGCCATGGTCTCGACTTGCTGATTGGCGAAGGCGATGCCGAGCGCCTCGGTCCAATCGAGATGCTCGTTCATCATCGCAATGATTTGCGGGAACGCGACCAGCGACTTGACGCTCGGATCCCAGGGCTGCGGTTGCAGCGCGGCGACCAGATCGTCGCCCTTCAAGGACGCGTTGTTGCCGTCCTGGAGCCATTTGCCGGCATCGACGATCTGCTCCGGAAATGTCGCCGCCATCAGCAACTGGGCGAGGAGCTGATCGGGATAAAGCGCGATCGGCGCCAGCATCTGATCGAGCTGGGCGCGGGTGAACTGAGTCGGCGCCGGATGGAGCGCGGCCTGCGCCTCAGCCGGAGTCGGTGGTTGCACCGGCTGCGCGCCGCCGAGAGATGGCGCAGCCATCAGCGCCGCGAGGAGCGCTCCTGAAAATACACTGCTATACAAGTGCTTCATCAATGCCTCGCCTGTTACTGCCGATGTGACCGTATCGCCAGCGGCTAATCAACGTTTGGCGGCGAATTCAATTCCCGCGCGATGCACGACGCACCTCTCGCACGTAGCGACTCGGGCGTCGATGGGATATTGTAGCCGGCGAACCGATAAACCCCGGGAGGCCGCGATGCCTGTGGTTAAAGTGACCGATCTCGCCTATGGGCGGCTACGCTCGCCCGATCTCGACAAGCAAGAGGAATTCCTCACCGCGTTCGGCATGGTGCGCGCCGAGCGCACCAAGAATGCGCTCTACATGCGCGGCACCGACGCCCCGCATCACCTCCATGTCACCGAACTGGGCGAGCCGAAATACATCGGCATGGCCTTTCATGCCGGCAGCGAAGACGATCTGCAAAAGCTGTCGCGGGTCGAGGGCGCCTCGAAAGTCGAGAACATCGACGAGCCGGGTGGTGGCAAGCGCGTCCGCCTGACCGACCCCGATGGTTTTCAGGTCGAGGTTATCCACGGCATGGCGATGCTGCCGAAAATCCCGGTGCACCGGCCTAAGGTCAATTTCGGCGAGGATAAGACGCAACGCACCAACGAGCTTTACTACCGCGGCGTCCAGCGCGGCCCGTCGCACGTCAAACGCATGGGCCATTTCGTCGTGCACTCGGCGCAGTTCGAAAAGACCCTCGGCTGGTATCGCGAGATGTTCGGCTTCCGCCCATCGGACGAGGTCTATGTCGGCGAGAAGACCAACATCACCGGTTCGTTCAACCGGCTCGACCGCGGCGACGATTTTGTCGACCACCACGCCTTTTTCTGCATCCGCAGCGACAAATCGGGGCTCAACCACTTCAGCTACGAAGCGGCCGATATCGACGACATCATGATCGGCCACGAGCATTTGCAGGGGAAAGGCTACGAGCATTTCTGGGGGCTCGGACGCCATTCGCTCGGCAGCCAGGTCTATGACTATTGGGGCGACCCATGGGGCCGAGTCCACGAGCATTGGGCCGACACCGACGTGCTCAACGCCAGCGTGCCGCCCAACCTGATCAGCCGCGAGGAACTCGCCGGCCCATGGGGCGGCCCGCCGCCGGAGAAATTCATGCACCACGCGGTGCGATAGCTTTCGCGGCCGCTAAACCCCCTCCCATCGTCGCGGGCGCGGCGATCTCCCTCCCCTGCGAGCGGGGGAGGGTCGGGGTGGGGACCGCAACATTTTTGACTGAGCAGGAGCCTCGTCATGAAAACTTTTGTCCGTTGCGGCCAGTTGTTCACCGGGCAGGAGGACGAGGCGCAAAAAAATGCCGCGCTCGTCTATGACGAGGCCGGCCAGATCGTCTATGCGGGACCTGAGAAAGGCGCGCCGAAGCCGGGAAAGGCTGATCGCACCATCGACCACTCCGGCCAATTCGTCATGCCAGGGCTGATCGACGTTCACACCCACCTCGCCTATGGAAACGCCAAGACCGAGGAGGATATCGACCTCTACAGCCCGCTCGAGTTCCGCGCGCTGCGGGGCATGTTCTTCGCGCAGAAAGTGGCCGCCGCCGGCTATACCGCGATCTGCTCGCCGGGCGACGCGGGGCAGGTCAGCCTGTCGATCCGCAACGCGATCGACGCCGGACTGTTCGACGGGCCGCGGGTGATGGCGGCGGGGCCCTACATCACCTCGCATCAGGGGCTGACCGACTGGTACCCGACCTGGATCGGCGCGCCGTCGACCTCGATCGGGAGGCTGGTCACCACGGTCGCCGAAGCGGTCGAGGAAATCCGCTGGCAGGTCAAGAACGGGGTCGATTGCGTCAAGATCGCGATGGACGGCATCCAGCGCCGCCCGGACGGCGAGCTGATCGCCGCCTTCACCCAAGAAGAAACCGACATCATGGTCCGCGAAATCCACCGCCAGGGCAAAAGGGCGGTGGCGCATGCGGGCGGCCGCGAGGCGACGCTGTACTCGGCGCGCGCCGGAATGGATCTGATCTTCCATGGCTTCGATCTCGACGACGAGTGCATCGCCGCGATGAAGAAATCCGGCAGCATGCTGTCGCCGACCCTGACGCAGCCGAAGAACATCATAGAATTCACCCAACCGCACGAACCGGCGGGACAGCGGGGCCGGCCGGCGTTCGCCGAGAAGCGTTACCAGATCGGCTGCCGCAATCTGAAGAAGGCGAAGAAGGCCGGCATCCCGTTCCTGACCGGCACCGATAGCGGCTTCGCCGTCACGCCCTATGGCGAGTGGCATGCGCGCGAGCTCGAACTGTTCGTCGATGATCTCGGTTTCACGAAGGCCGGGGCGCTGCGGGCGGCTACCGAGGTGAATGCGCGTTTCATGACCAAGGGCGATCAGATCGGCGTGCTCGAACCCGGCCGCGCGGCCGATTTCATCGCCTGGGACGGCTCGCCCCTCGCCGATATCGGCATTCTCCAGGACAAGCGGCGGCTGCGCGGCGTCTACATCGCCGGGCGTGAGATCAAGATCGCCGATCGGCCCTATGACCCGCGCAAAGTTACCGACTTCTCATTGAGCAATTGGACCGACCTTTACACCCAGGCCCGGGTTGCCGAATTGCGCGGAGATCGCCGCCGCCTGGAGGCTGCCGAATAGGCGGCTCGGGGCGCCGTGATGGAAGAGATCATCCATCCAAATTTACGGCGGCTCTACGAGTATTGGGTCGAGAAACGCGGCGAGCGTAAGATGCCCGCGCGCTTCGATATCGACCCTCTCGACATCCTTTACATCGTCGGCAATGTCATCCTGGTCGATGTCATCGATGGCGACCCGCTGCGCTTTCACATCCGGCTGCATGGCACGAACTTGGTGGAGCGGGTCGGATACGAATTGACCGGTAAGATGCTCGACGAATTGCCGGTCGATGATTTTCGCGCCCTGGCGCAACAGAGCTTTAGCTGGGTGACGAGCAAGGCCCAGCCCCTGCAGTCGCGCCGCGACCGGGCGATCGGCGGCCGGCCCGCACGCTACGAGACCGTGATCATGCCGTTGTCGGATGATGGCGAACGGGTGAATCGGTTGCTGATCGGCCTCGTCTACGACGACGAAAAACATTAGATCCCGGCGCCGTGAAAATCCGCGACATCAGGACCTATGTGCTGGACGCGGCACTGGCCGAGCCGTTTGCCTATTCGCAGGCGTGGTACGAGCGGCGCGGGGCGTGCCTGGTCGAGATCGTCGGCGACGACGGTAATTCCGGCTGGGGCGAAGCGTTCGGACCGGCGCGGCTGACCGCGCCGATCGTCGACTATTACAAGCCGCTGCTGATCGGCGAGGACGCACTCGCCACCGAGCGGCACTGGCAGACCCTTTACAACCGGCTGCGCGATCACGGCCAGAAGGGCCTGGCAATCGAAGCGCTGTCGGCGATCGACATAGCATTGTGGGACCTGAAGGGGCGGCATCTCGGCGTTTCGGTGCACCAGCTGATCGGCGGGCCGCTGCGCGACCGGGTCGAGGCCTATGCGACTGGCTTCTACCGCAAGCGCGAAGGCGATCCGCTTACCTATCTCGTCGAGGAAGCCCGCGAGCGCGTGGGTGCCGGCTTTAGGGCGATCAAGCTAAAGCTCGGCTTCGGCATGGAGGAGGACGTTCGCCTGTGCAAGGCGGTGCGCAGGGCGGTCGGGCCCGGCATCCGCATCATGGTTGACGCCAACCATGCCTATGACGCGCTCGGCGCTATCCAACTCGGCCGTCTGATCCAGCCGCTCGACATCGCCTGGTTCGAGGAGCCCGTGCCGCCCGAGGACCTCGCGGGCTACCGTGAGGTCAAGGCCGCGCTCGACATCCCGATCGCCGGCGGCGAGGCCGAGTTCACGCGCTGGGGCTTTCGCCCGCTAATCACCGAGCGGCTGGTGGATATCCTGCAGCCGGATATCGCGGCCGCGGGCGGCATCTCGGAGACGAAGAAGATCGCCGACTTGGCGAGCGCGTTTGGCGTGCGGGTCAATCCGCATGTCTGGGGCACTGGCGTCGCCCTTGCCGCCTCGTTGCAGCTCATTGCCTGCCTGCCGCACAACTCGCCGGGACTTTTCCCGATCGAGCCGCTGCTGGAATTCGATCAGTCGGAGCATCCGATCCGCATGGCGGTGATCGCCGAGCCAATCGTGCAAAATGACGGCTGGGTCGCGATTCCCAACCGCCCCGGGCTCGGCATCGAGATCGACCGCGCCGGGCTGGACAAATTCAAGGCTGCGTGATCGACCGGTTGCCGGGAGGCGATTGGCACCCGACATAAAGGCGATGCTACGCGATCCCCGCGACGAAATCCCGCTTACCGACGCGGCTGTCGACAACCTGTCGGCCGAGCTCAGCATCTGGCTCATCCGCGAAGCGCGCTTCCTTCCCGGAAATCCGGAGGTCTTGGCGGAGTTCTGCGAGCGGGTCGCCGCGGCTGGCATCCCCATCGACCGGGTCTCCCTGCATCAGCGGGCCTTTCACCCGCAATATCGCGGCGTGTCGCGCATCTGGCGGCCAGGCCAGGCGATGGAGGAGAAATTTCTCGATCACGGCATCGAAAAGACCGCGACGTATATCGAAAGCCCGGTGCGCCTCGTGGTCGAGGAACAACAGAGCCTCAACTGGCACCTCGACGGCAATCATATGCTGCCGTTCCCGGTGCTCGAGGAACTGCGCGCAGAGGGCTACACCCACTATGTGATGGAACCGCTCGTCTACGCCGTCGGCATCGTCAACGCCTTTGCGTGGGCAACCAAGCGGGCCGGCGGCTTCAGCTCGGACGACATGCGGTTGTTTCGCGACATTCTGCCGGCTTACGCGGCGGTCGCGGAGTTGAAGGCGCTGCGTCGGTTCATCGGCGGAATGCTGACCACCTATATCGGGGCCGAGGCTGGTAAGCTCGTGCTCGACGGCCAGGTACGCCGCGGCGACGTGCGCGAGATCACCGCGGCGCTGATGCTGTTCGACTTGCGCGACTTCACCGCGATGTCCGACCGGCTGAGCCCGCGCGCCGTGATCCGCATGCTCAACTCCTATTTCGACTGCATCATGCCGCCGGTCGAGGAGTATGGCGGCGAGGTCGTCGAGATCATGGGTGACGGCGTGCTGGCGATCTTCAACCACGGCAACGAGCGCAGTGCGGCCGAAGCCTGCCGCTCGGCGCTAGCCGCCGCCAGGGCCGGGCTCGCCGCGCTCGACAAGCGCAATCGACGCCTGGAAACGAGCAATCCGCTTCAGGCGGGCGTCGCGCTGCATTACGGCAAGGTGAGCTACGGCAATATCGGCTCGGGAAACCGGCTCGACTTCACCGTGATCGGGCCTGACGTCAATTTGACCGCCCGCATCGAGCGGTTCTGCCGCGAACTCGACCGCTCGCTGATCATGTCGGAGGCGTTCGCTCAAACCTTGGATCGCCCGACCTGGGAAATCGGCCATTTCGAGATTCGCGGCTTCGCCAAGATGCAGCGGCTGTTCGAGCTGCCGCCGACCTAACGCCGCTCCTTAAAGAACGCTCGCAGCAGCGCGCCGGCTTTACGTTCGTCGATGCCGCCATAGACCTCCGGCCGGTGATGGCAGGTCGGCTGGTCAAAGATGCGCGGGCCGTGCTCGACCCCGCCCATCTTCGGGTCGTAGGCGCCGAAATAAAGCCGGCGGATGCGAGCCAGTGAGATCGCCGCCGCGCACATCGGGCACGGCTCGAGCGTCACGTAGAGATCGCAGCCGTCGAGTTGCTTCTGTCCGAGCGTGGCGGCACCTTCCCGCAGCACCAGCATCTCGGCGTGAGCGGTCGGATCGCGCTGCTCCTCGACGCGGTTGCCCGCCTTGGCGACGACCGACCCATCGGCGCCGACCAGCACCGCGCCGACCGGTACCTCACCGCGCCAGCCAGCTGCCTCCGCCTCAGCGAAGGCGATGGTCATGGGTGCCCGGTCCCGTTTCGTGATTGCCGCCACGGATGACCCTCGCTATCTCCTGACAGTATGAACGACGCTGCGCCGCAACGCATCGCCCCCCAAAGAATTGCAAAGGTGCTCGCCCGCGCCGGGCTGTGCTCCCGCCGCGACGCCGAACGCTGGATCGCGGAGGGACGGGTCGTGGTCGACGGCACCGTACTGACCAGCCCCGCCTTCAATGTCACCGACGACAACGACATTCGCGTCGACGGCATGCCGCTCCCCGAGAAGCAGCGCGCGCGGCTGTGGCGCTATCACAAGCCGTCGGGGCTGGTCACCACGCATCGCGACGACAAGGGCCGGGCCACGGTGTTTGCCGCATTGCCCAAGGAACTACCGCGGCTGATCTCGATCGGGCGGCTTGACCTCAATTCCGAGGGATTGCTGCTGCTCACCAATGACGGCGCGCTCGCGCGGCGCCTGGAGCTCCCGGCGACCGGCTGGCTGCGGCGCTACAAGGTGCGGGTCCACGGCGTCGTCGACGAACACCGCCTCGCCGCGCTCGAAAAGGGGATCGCCATTGACGGCGTCGCCTATGGGCCGATCCGCGCGCAGCTGGAACGCCAGCAGGGCTCCAACGCGTGGATTGCAATGTCGCTGCGCGAGGGCAAGAACCGCGAGGTGCGCCGAGTGCTGGAGCATCTCGGCTATCCGGTGACGAGGCTCATCCGGCTCTCCTATGGGCCGTTCCAGCTCGGCAACCTCGCCCGCGGCGCGATCGAGGAGGTGCCGAAAAAGGTGCTCGACGAGCAATTTGGCAAGAGCGAGCCGAAACCGCATGCGCATCGTCGGCGGTAGGCATCGCGGCCGGCGGCTGGTCGCGCCGCCCGGCGACACGGTGCGGCCGACCAGCGACCGCGCGCGCGAGGCCCTCTTCAACATCCTCTCGCACGGCGAGTTCGCCGCCGCCGGGTCGCCATTTGCCGGCGAAAATGTGCTCGACGCCTTCGCCGGCACTGGCGCGTTCGGCATCGAGGCGTTGTCGCGCGGCGCCGCGCGCGCCGCCTTTATCGAGATGGAGCGGGCGGCGCTGTCGGCACTGCGCCGCAACCTCGCCGCGCTCGACGAGGAGGACAGCGCAGACGTCATTTCGGGCGACGCGACGCGCCCGCCGCGTGCGCCCTATGCCTGCGCCGTCGCGTTTCTCGACCCACCGTACCGCAGCGGCCTCGCCGCCCCCGCGTTGACTGCGCTCGCGGCGATGGGCTGGCTGACGCCGCGCGCGATCGCCGTTGTCGAGATCGCGGCGGATGAAAAATTTTCGCCGCCAGACGGGTTTACAATTATCGACGAGCGCAAATACGGCGCCGCCAAGCTCCTGTTTCTTCGCCGCGAAGGAGGCAAATGATGACAGACATGCCGCAGATCACGCTGCCCGACGGCGAGAGGGTTCCGGCCTACGGCCAGGGCACCTGGCACATGGGCGAGAACCGCGGCCGATACGCGGATGAGGTCGCGGCGCTAAAGCTGGGCATCGAGCTCGGAATCACCCTGATCGACACCGCCGAGATGTACGGCAACGGCGTCGCCGAGGAGATCGTCGCCGAGGCGATGGGCAACAACCGCGACAAACTCTTCATCGTCAGCAAGGTGCTGCCCTACAACGCCTCGCGACAGGGCACGATCGAGGCTTGCGAGCGCAGCCTCAAGCGGCTCAAGACCGACCGCATCGACCTCTATCTCTTGCACTGGACCGGATCGCACCCGTTTGCCGAAACATTGGCCGGGTTCGAACGGCTCAAGGAGCAGGGCAAAATTCGCCATCACGGGGTCAGCAATTTCGACCGCAGCGACATGGAGAAATGGTACGCGCTCGCCGGCGGCAACACCGTCGCCTCGAACCAGATCCTCTACAACCTCAACCGGCGCGGCCCGGAGTTCGACCTGATCCCGTGGTGCCGAGCGAAGAACATCTCGATCATGGCCTATTCGCCGGTCGATCAGGGCCGGGTGCTCGGTCACAAGGCGCTGGCCGATATCGGCGCGCGGCACGGCGCGACCCCGGCGCAGGTGGCGCTCGCCTGGCTCCAGCACCAGGATGGAATGATGGTCATCCCCAAGGCGACGAACCAGGACCATCTGCGCGAAAACCTCGGGTCGCTCGACCTCAAACTGACCGAGCAGGACCTCGCCGATCTCGACCGCGCCTTCCCACCGCCCAGGAACCGCACGACCCTGGGGATGCTGTAGCCTTCCCCACGCTTACCGGCGAAGGCCGGTATCCACTTTTCGGGCTTCGAGAGAGCGGAGAAGTGGGCCCCGGCTTGCGCCGGGGAGCGAAAAGCAAATCATCGCGACTGGATTGTTGTGCCGCCGTCGACGGTGATGATCTGGCCGGTGATGAAGGCGCCAGCTTGTGAGGCGAGCAGCAGCGCCGGGCCGGCGATATCGATCGGCTGGCCGAGGCGGCCGAGCGGGGTGGCGGCCTCGCGGCGGGCGCGGCGCTCGGGGTCCTCGTAGAGCACGCGGGCGAACTGGGTCACGACCAGGCCCGGCGCGATGCAGTTGACCCGGATGCCGTCCTTACCCCAGGCGGCGGCGAGGTTGCGGGCAAGCGCGTAGTCGGCGAGCTTGGTGATGCCGTACATCGGCAGCTCCATCGAGGCATGCAGCGCAGCGACCGAGATGATGAAGATGATCGAGCCTTCCTTGCGCTCGACCATGCCGGGCTTGACCGCCTTGGCGAACCAGAAATTCGATTGCACGTTGTTGACCATCATCCGCTCGAAGACCTCGTCCTTGAGGTCGTCGATCGGGCCGTGATGCGGGTTGATCGCGGCGTTGCACACCATGATGTCGACCCGGCCATAGGCCTCGTTGGCCTTGGCGACCAGGTTCTCGCACTGCGCCTTGTCGGAGATGCGGCAGGTGATGGCGATGGCTTCGCCGCCCTTGGCCTTGATCGCGGCGACGACCTCCTCGCACGGCTCCATGTTGCGGGCGGAGATCACCACCTTGGCGCCGGCCTCGGCGAAAAGCTCGGCCATCGCGCGGCCGATGCCACGCGACGAGCCGGTGATGACCGCAACTTTTCCAGAAAGGTCGAAGAGAGAGAGGCTCATTGCTTTTCCTTTGTCATTCCGGCCGGAGCGAAGTGGAGAGCCGGAACCCATGAACACGAACCAAGAAAATGAGCGTCACGCGTCGATGCGTCACTGGCAACGGCGGCGTTCATGGGTTCCGGGTTCACCGCTGGCGCGGCGCCCCGGAATGACAGCCAGGGGTTACCGCGTCTCACGCACCAGCGGGTTGCGCAGGATGCCGATGCCGGTGATCTCGATTTCGCAGACATCGCCGTGCTTGAGGTTCTTCGGCGAGCCCTCGGTGCCCATCCACACCACGTCGCCCGGCCACAGAGTCAGGTATTGCGACATGCGGCTGATGAAGGTCTGGACGCTGTAGAGCATGTGGTTGGTCTGGAAATTGTCGGTCACCTCGCCATTGACGCGGACGATGGTGCGCGCCGCCTCAAGGTCGAAATCGGTCTCGATCCACGGGCCCATCGGCTTGAACGTGTCGGTGTTCTTGGCGCGCCACAGGGTGCGATCCTGTCGTTGCCAGGTGCGCTCGCTCATGTCGTTGCCGATGGTCCAGCCGAGCACGCAGGAAAGCGCCTCGCTCTCGGAGAGGTATTTGGCCTTGGTGCCAATGACCGCGACGAGTTCGCCCTCGTACTGCACCAGCTCGCCAGCGTCGTGCGGGATGACGATGTTCTCGTTATGCGCGATCAGCGCGTTGTTGGCGCGATAGCCGACATCGGCGGCGGGCGGGATGTTGGGCTTCTCGCCGCGCTTCGCCGCCATTTCGGTGATGTGCTCGACGTAGTTGAGCCCGGCGGCGTAGAAGGTCTTGGGTATCACCGGCACGAGATATTTGACGTCGCGCAGCCTGTGCTTGGTCTTGGTCATCTCGTAGCCGGCGAAAGGGTCGCCGTTGACCGCGACGACCTCGTCGCCCTCGATGATGCCGTATGATTCCTGCCCGTTCGCCTCGTAGCGGAGCCAGCGCATCGTTTGCCTCCTCGGTTAAGGGTGTCGAACTACTCTTGCGGATATCTCCACGGTTTGTCGGGTTGCTGCGCGGTCTCGTCGATGGTCCATTGCGGCAGGGCGATCCCGGACGAGACATCGCTGAACACCATCCGCACGCGGGTGCCGACGCCGACCTTCTTGACCATATCGGGCGGGGCCAGTTGCCCGTCCGGGGTGCAGAGGTTGCCGATGACGCGCAACGCCTCGTCCGGCGTCGGCTCGCCCTTCTGCGTATCGAGGTCGACGAGCAGCACCATGTACGGCGTCTTGCCGCGGAAGGCCGGCTGAATGGCGTGATGCACCTCGGTGTAGGAATGCACCGCGCCCTTGCCCTCGACCTTCTTCCAGGTCGACTCGCGCGTCATGCACCAGGGGCAGGCGGTGGTCGGCGGGTAACGCAGCCGGTGGCAATTGTTGCATTCCTGCAGATGGAAATCGTGGGCGGCGCAGTGCTTGAAGTATTCGACGTTCTCGACATCGAGATCGTCGATGCGCAAGCCCATGCCCATATATTCGCCGTCGATCGTTGCCATTTTCGTGATCTCCCCTACCAACCCTTGCGCATGACCATCGACGACGCGGTCGCCGGATTGGCCCAGCCGAGATTGGCGCTGACTTCCACATCCTTGACCTGGCGGCAGCCGCCTTCGCTGTAGTCGTAAGTGTGCTGGCGCTTGCCGTCAGGGCCGACCGGACAGGAATTGTCGATGTCGTGGCGCAGCTGGCGGGTGTTCTCGATCACCATGTTCATGCCGTGGGTATAGGCCTCACAGAGATGGCCGCCCGAGGTGTTATTCGGCCGCTTGCCGCCGAGTCCGATCGTGCCGTCGCTGACGTATTGGCCGCCCTCGCCCTTCTTGCAGAAGCCGTAATCCTCGAGCTGTAGCATCGCGGTGAAGGTGAAGGCGTCGTAGGAGCCGGTGACGTCGACATCCTCCGGCCCGACGCCTGAATTGGGCCACAGGATTTCGCGCGCATAGTAGCCGGCGACGCGCGAGATCGGCCCGTGCTGGTAGTGCATGTCGAGCCGCGGCTTGTTGCAGCGGCCGACGACGCCGCGGATCAACACCAGCGGCTGCTTCAAATCCTTGGCGCGATCGGCGCGGGTGACGATGATGCAGGTGCCGTTATCGGTTTCGACGCAGCAATCCAACAGATGCAGCGGCTTGCAGATAAAGCGGCTGTTGATCACGTCGTCGACCGTGAAGCGCTTCTTGTAATAGGCCTTGGGGTTGTTCGAGGCATGGCGCGAGTGGAACATCTTCACGTGCGCGACCTGCTCGGGCGTGGTGCCGTAATCGTACATGTGGCGCATAAAGGTCGGAGCGAAGCTCTGCCCGGCGCTCTGCCAGCCATAGGCGCGGTTGTGCAGCATGTCGCCGGCGACCGGCGCCGCCGAGCGCGCTCCGGTGCCGCCGATGCGCACCTGGCTAAAGCCGTTCATTGCGCGATAGATGGCGACGCACTTGCACAGGCCCGCCTCCATGACGCCGATGGCGATGCCGATCAGCGCCTCGGTCGACGAGCCGCCGCCGACGCAATCCATGTAGAAATTGAGCCTGAGGCCTAAGTCGCCGGCGATAAAGGTCGCCGAAGTCGAATCGCCGCCCGAGTAATCGAGCATGCCATCGACATCCTCCGGCTTGAGGCCGGCATCGAGGATCGCGTTCCTGACCGCCCAGGTGCCGAGCGCGCGGGTCGAGATGCCCGAGCCGCGGGTGTAGGTGGTCTCGCCGACCCCAACGATCGCGTATTTGTCGCGCAGATATTTCGGCGTCGTCCCATCGACCTCTTGGCGTGGCAATGGCATGCGTTTGCTCCCCTTCTCAATCTCTAAATGTCATTCCGGGACGGCCCGTAGGGCCGGGTCCGGAATCCATGAACACGGACCTATCGGATTGAGACTGCTATGGTGTGATCTTCCTTACGCCGGGTGTTCTTGGGTTCCGGGTTCGCGACTGTGTCGCGCCCCGGAATGACAACAAAAGAACTCAGTACAGTCGGTAGAACTTGAGCGCGGTGTCGTGGAACATCTTGTTCTTCTCGTCATTCGAGTAGGGCTCGGCGACGCGCTTGAACGCGTTCCACAGATTGGCGTAGCTGCACATCCCCTTATCGACCGGGAAATTGCTCTCGAACATCGAACGGTCGGGGCCGAACGCCTCGATGCAGGCGTCGAGATAGGGCGCCCAGGCCTTCGCCAGCTGCTCGGATGACGGGGCGGACGCTTGCTGGCCCATCTCGAACCCCATCAGCGACGGCATGCCGAGCCCGCCCAATTTGATGTAGACATTGGGGAACTGGCCGATCTTCTGGATCTGGCCGCGCCACTCTTGGAACACTTCCTCGCGCTTATCGGCGTAGGGGCCGACCGCGAGGGCGCCGCCGATATGATTGAGCACGATCTTGGTCTCGGGGAACGCGGCGGCAAGGCTGACGAGGTCGCCGAGCTGGGTGTGAAACATCCACGCCTCGAAGCTGAGATTCAAGGGCGCCAGCGCGACGAACCCCTCGCGGAAGCTGCGGTCGACGTAGAGGCCCTCGCCCGAGCCTGAGGTAAAGACCCGCAGGCTCGCGTCGGCGTGCCAGGTCGCGCCGTTACGGATGCCGCGAAAGCGCCCGCCCGAGGCGACGACGTGCTGTTCGAGGATGCCCTTGGCGCGGCCGCCGACGGCGCGCAGATCGACATTGCCGATGATCCCGGCGCAATGCCGGGTCGGGCCGTATTTGCCGCTCTCGCTCATCGCCGCGACGCCGGCGACAAAGGTGGTCTCGCCCAGCGAGCGGGCCTCCGGCGGGCCGTCGGCGCGGTACATCTCGCGACATTCGAGAAACACGGTGGCGCGGATGTTGTGGCCGCTCGACGTGTCCTCGACGAGGTCATGCAAGAGATAGCGATTGCCCGGGCGGTCCCACAGATGATGGTGCGGGTCGATGATCGGCCGGTCGGGCTCCAGCGCCTTTTCTTGGGTGGCGGCGAGCCAATCCTTGCGGATCGGCAGATGGCGCTGGGCCGGCGCGGCGCTGGACGATTGCATGAGGCTTCCTCCCGGGGGCCGAAGGTTTGACGCAAGTCTGCGACGGCGGTGCGGCGAAGGCCAAGGATTTTGATGCCTCGCAGCGAGCGGGTCAGAAATGCTTCTCGGTCCAGTCGGCGAGGACGCCGAGTTCCGTGATGTGCGCGTCGTAGGCCTTCTTCGCGGCATTCCAGCGCCAGTAGCCGGAAAAGCTCGTCCTCACCGGGCGGCCGATGGTGGTTTCGCAATCCTCCGGATCGAGCTTCTGGACGGTGCGTTTCACCTCGGCCTCGATGCGCGCGAGCGGGTCGCCGTTCGGCACCACGCGTACAATGCTTTCCTCCTGCAGCAGCTCGCCGGGTTTGTGTGTCTCGCCGTCGCCGCATTCGTGCGAGCCGAGTGCCAGAATATCGCCGATCGACGAGAAGCCCTTGGGCGTGGCAAGGACGAGCGAGGAGATGTCGTAGCTCTGGCTCGAATTGTCGTGCCACAGCGAGGCGATGACGAGCGCACCGTCGGCCCCGAGCCGGCGCACGTAATCGCCCGCGAACGAGACGTGCTGGTCACCCTTGACGTTGACCGCGTCGACCAGCTTGCCCGTGGCGTCGAACAGTGCGAGCGGGCCGACGCAATCGTCCTCGATCATCACCGTGACGATGAAATAGTTGCGGCCGGCGAGTTGCACGGGTCGAACGTCGCGGTCCTGGAACCGGATGGTATCGCCGCACTGCACCCAGGAATCGTCGCCGGCGCCGATCGAGCGGAGGTCGATGAGCTTGCTCGCCGTGGCGTAATCGAGCGAAGAGGGCGCGATGTCCGGAAAGATTTGCGAGAGCAAGTCGATCCAGGTCTTTCCGGGCAGACCGGTCACCTCGGCGGTAAAATCGTGATCGTCGGCCGCCGGTGCCGGCGCCGCCGCAGCGGTCAGAGCGGCCGCCAGCAGCAGCGCACCCAGCAGCCGGATCACCCGGTCAGGCCTTCGCCAGCACCCGCTCGCGGAAGGAGCGCATCTCGGCAAGAACGGCCCCCTCCTGCGGCCGTTCGAAATCGAAATCGATCGCGATTACGCCGAGGTCCTGGAGCGCGTGGATGTCGCCGATCATGTCGGCGTCGCTGCCGGAAAACAGCCGCCGCTCGCCGTCGGAGGCGCGGTCGGGCAAATCGCGGCCATAGCGCTTGATCCGGTAGGTCAGTGCCACGGCATCCGGATCGCGGCCGGCCTGCGCCGTCAGCTGACGCAGCCGCGCCACCCCGGCCTGGTAGCGCGGCAGGCTGTCGAGCAGATGCGCATTGTTTGTGCCGATCGGGTACCAGGCGTCGCCGAGTTTGGCGGCGCGGCGCAGCGACGGCCCGCTCTCGCCGCCGACCCAGATCGGCGGGTGCGGCTTCTGCACCGGCTTCGGCTCCAGCAGCAGCCGGTCGTAATGCACGTACTTGCCGGCGATCATCGGCTTCTTTTCGGTCCACAGCGTCTTGAACGCGGCGACGTATTCGTCGGTGACCGCGCCGCGCTCGGCGAACGGCGTCGTCACCACCGCGTCGAACTCGGCCTTGAGCCAGCCCGCGCCGATGCCGACCGTGAGCCGCCCGCCCGACAGCACGTCGATGGTCGCCAGCTGCTTTGCCGCCAGCACCGCCGGGCGGTGCGGCACCACCAGCACCGCCAGCACCAGCCGCAGCCGCTTGGTGATCCCGGCGAGATAGGCCGCCAGGGTCAGCATCTCGTGGCGATGGGCGCTGTCGGTCGAATAGAACGCGCCCGACTCCGAATAGGGGTAGCCGGGCTCGGCCATGTCGGGCAGCGTGACGTGGTCGGTGATGGTCAGATAATCGTAGCCGAGCGCTTCACCTTCCAGCGCGACCCTGGTCATGATCTCGGGGTCCGCCAGCGCGCCGCTGTTCGGCAGGTTGAAACCGAATTGCATGATACCTCTCCCCTCAGCGCGACGGCGCGCGCCCGCTCGCTATAGCGTCTCCGGCCGGTCGAATTGCGGGCCGCTGGTGAACTCCTTGCTGCCGTAATTGTAGCTGCCCCAGCGTGCGTAGTATCCCTCGCCGGCTTTGGCCGCGGCCTCGTTTGCCTCGGCGTGGGTCGGATAGATGCCGGCAAACGCCCATCGCGGCGGCTGGCCCTTGACGACGCCCCAGCCGACGAGCCAGTCCGGATGAAGCTCCGAGGGGTGCAGCCTTGGCGGTTCCGGCGGCACGATTGGAACCGCGACGCGCGGGGTGGGCGGCGGCGCGGCGGGAGTCGTCGGGACGACCTCAGGGTAGTGCGCGACAATGGCGCCCAACTCGCTCAGGTATTGCCGGCAAAGCTCGACCGATTGCTCGGTGGCATCGATCTCCAGCCAGCCGGGCGATTGAGCATGCTTCTCGACGATACGCAGCTGTCCCGATTGCAGTTGTTCAAGCCGATGCGCGAGGCGCGCCTGCTCCTGCTTGACCCAGGCAAGGATGTTCTCGATCGCAGCCATGTCTGCTCGCCTTTCGAACGGGTGGACGCGCGCCATCCTGCTCCGGTTGCGGGCACCACGGCAACGGCTTACCCTCGCGGCAAGGCGCCGCCAGGATGAGTGTTCCGCGATGACCAATTTCGAACGCCTCGTCGACACCGAGCGCGGCATCGTCAGCCGCGAGATTTTCGTCAATGACGGAATTTTCGCCGCGGAACTGGAAAAGCTCTTCGCCCGCGCCTGGCTGTTCGTCGGGCACGAGAGCCAGGTGCGCAATCCGGGTGATTTCTTCACCTCGCGGATGGGCGGCGAGTCGGTGATCCTGTGCCGCGACAAGCAGCGGCAAATTCACGTGTTTCTCAACACCTGCCGGCATCGCGGCATGAAAGTCTGCCGCTACGACGAGGGCAACACGCCGCTGTTCTCATGCCCGTATCACAATTGGAGCTACGCCACCGACGGCCGGCTGGTCGGCGTGCCGCAGCACAAGGACCTCTACCCCGATCTCGACCGCAGCCAATGGTCGCTGATCCAGGTGCCGCGGATGGTCAACTACAAGGGCACGATCTGGGCCTCGTGGGACCCGAGCGCGCCTGAATTCGTCGATTATCTGGGCACCGGCAAGGACCATCTCGACCAGGTGCTCGATTGCCGCGACGGGCGCGAGGGCGGCTCCGAGGTATTCGGCGGCGTCCACAAGTGGATCATCCCGTCGAACTGGAAGTTCGCGGCGGAGAATTTCTGCGGCGATACCTATCACAACCCGAGCCACCGCTCGGTCGACCTGATCGGCATCGGCCCCAGTGCCAAGAGCGGCGATAGCGGCCGGCGCGACAACGAATACAAAGGCGGGCAGCATGTCTGGGTCAGCCATGCTGCGGGCCACGGCACGCACAGCGTGTGGATGCCGCCGGGGCAGGAATTCGTCGACAGCTTCCTCAACGACAAGGAAGTCAGCGACTATTTCCGCCACTGCTTCTACGAGCGGCAGCGGCGGCTGGGCGACAAGGCGCGCCTCTTGCCGCTGACCGGGACGATCTTTCCCAACACGTCGTATCACGGCCGACAGCCGCGCAATTTGTGCGTGTGGCACCCGGTTAGCGCGCAAGAGACCGAAATCTGGCGTTTTTTCCTGGTCGACGCCGACGCCCCAGCGGCGGTCAAGGACATGCTGCGGCGTTACTATATGCGCTATTCGGGCCCGGCCGGGATGACCGAGCAGGACGACATGGAGAACTGGAACTACGCGACCGCGGCGTCGAGCGGCACCATCGCCCGGCGCTACCCCTACAATTACCAGCAATCGCTCGGCCGGGTGCAGCGCGACGCCCCGGTGCCGGGGACGGTCAGCATGCAGGTCACCGAGGAAAGCGCGCGCGGCTTCTATGCGAGCTGGCAGCGCTTTCTCGACGGCGCCGAGTGGGACGCGCTGATCGGGCGGCCGGCGGTCAGGGAAGCCGCCGAATAATGGAGCGCGACGTCGCCTATTTCCGCCTGAAGGAGGAAGTCGAGGAACTGCTCTACGAGGAGGCCGACCTGCTCGACCAGCGCCGGTTTGGCGATTGGCTCGATATGCTCGCCGACGACCTGCACTATTTCATGCCGATGCGCCGCAACGTCGCGTTCGGCACCCACGCCGAGAAGGAAAACACCCGCGCCGGCCAGGACATCTCGTGGTTCGACGAGGATAAGTGGACGCTATCGAAGCGCGTCGACCAGATCATGACCGGGATTCACTGGGCCGAGGAGCCGCTGTCGCGGCTGTGCCACATCGTCAGCAACATCCGGCTGCTGGCGGCGCGGCCCTCGGTGGCGGATGCGACGGAGGTCGAGGTCGGCAGCCGCTTTCTCGTCTACCAGAACCGGGTCGAGACCGAGACCTATCTTTTTGTCGGCCGGCGCAGCGATCTGTGGCGGCGGGAAGATTGCGGCTGGCGATTGGCGAAGCGCGAAATCCTGCTCGAGCAGAATGTGCTGCTCGCCAAGAACCTGACGACGTTCTTCTGATGCTGGCGATCCAGCACCTGCAGCCGGGGACGCGGATCAAACTGCATGACGGGAGCCTCGCCGAAGTGCGCGAGAACCCGCATGACGGGACCTGGCTCGTCTGCCAGCGGCTGCCGGCGCAGCCGGGCGCCGAGGACGAGCTGATCATCGTCGACGACATCGCCGAGGTGCTGACCGGTTAGCGGCTACGGCGCCGCCAACACGTAGAGGGTCGAGCCGCTGCCGAGCCACCGCGCCAGCCGGCGGCGATACCCCAGTCCCAACCGCGCCCCGAGCAGCATGTTGCCGGTGTAGAACAGGCCGATCGGGCGCACCTCGCGCGCCGTGAAACCGGCCTGACCAAACGCGCGCAGCCACCGCCGGCTGGCGAATAGATAGAGCTCACAGATCATCGTGCCCGTCTCGCCGTGACGGCCGGGCCACAGGGCGCGGCCGAGCAGATAGGGGAGGCTTCGCCGCGGGCCCCCGCCGGCAAACGGATTGTCGCCGTGACCCGCGAGCCGCAACCACAGCAGCGCAGGCAGGCTGGGATAATGGGTGAGGATTGTCCAAAACCGCCAGCTCGGGCTCGGCATCAGATGCACGCAGGCGCCGCCCGGCTTCAGAACGCGGCGGGTCTCGGCCAGGAGGCGCGACAGATCGGAAACGTGCTCCAAGACATTCGACGAGAAGACCAGATCGAACTCGCCCGCCGGAAAGGGGATCGTCGCGCCGTCGTAATCGCGCACCAGGAATTCGCGATGCGCCGCGTAGGTCGAGCCGGGCAAATCGATGCATTCGACCGAATGGCCCATCTCCGTCAGGCGGCGAGCCTGGAAGCCGGTGCCGCCGCCGATCTCCAGCACGCGCGAGCGAGGCGCGATGTATTGCGCGGCCGCGCTCAGCTCGGCGGCTCTGATCTCGTGCAGGAAAGCGAGGGAAAACATGCGCTCCGATGGGTCAGGGTATAGCCATCGCGCGAGCAACCGGCAAATCTCGACGGAGCTTGGGTTTCGGCCGCGGGTTCCGTAGATTTCGCCAGAACCTCGACGGGAGGACGACGATGGCGGCGGAGGCATTCCTTCAAGCCCGCGGTTTCTTGCTTACCCACCGCGAGGACTACGACACCGCCTACCGCGATTTCCGCTGGCCGGTGCTCGATAAATTCAATTGGGCGCTCGACTATTTCGATCCGATGGCGCGCGGCAACGACCGCCCGGCCTTATGGATCGTTGACCAGGGGATCGGCAACGAGGGCGGCTCAGGGGACAAAAGCGAGGCCAAGGTCAGCTTCGCCGAGATGAGCGAACGCTCGAACCGGGTCGCCAATTATCTGCGCGGGCTTGGCGTGAATCGCGGCGACCGGGTGCTGTTGATGCTCGGCAACGTCGTGCCGCTATGGGAAGTGATGCTCGCGGCGATGAAATTGGGCGCGGTGACGATCCCCGCCTCGACGCTGTTGAACCGCGACGACCTGATCGACCGCTTCGACCGGGGCCGCGCCCGCCACGTCGTCACCAGCCCAGAGCATGTCGGGAAATTCGTCGACATACCGGGCGACTACACGCGCATCGTCGCCGGCGGCACCGCGCCGGGTTGGCATGACTATGCCGAGGCGGCAAAGGCGCCGGCGAACTTCATGCCGGACGGCGAGACCCGCGCCACCGACCCGCTGTTGCTTTATTTCACCTCGGGCACCACCGCGAAACCCAAGCTGGTGCTGCACAGCCATCAGAGCTATCCGGTCGGCTCGCTATCGACGATGTACTGGATCGGCCTCAGGCCCGGCGACATCCACCTCAACATTTCATCGCCCGGTTGGGCCAAGCACGCGTGGAGCTGCGTGTTCACCCCGTGGATCGCCGAAGCCTGCGTCTTCATGCTCAACCAGCCGCGCTTCAACGCCAAGGCGCTGCTCGACGTCATCGCGCGCTGCAAGGTCACCACCTTCTGCGCGCCGCCGACGGTGTGGCGGATGCTGGTCCAGGAGGATTTGAAGTCGTGGAAGGTGGCGCTGAAAGAGGTCGTCGGCGCCGGCGAGCCGCTCAACCCCGAGATCATCGAGCAGGTGCGCGCCGCCTGGGGCCTCACCATCCGCGACGGCTACGGTCAGACCGAGACGACATTGCAGCTGGCGAATTTTCCCGGGCAGAGGGTCAAACCCGGCGCGGTCGGCAAGCCGGCGCCCGGCTATCGCGTCAAGCTGCTCGATCCCGCCGGCGCCGAGCAGGACGAAGCCGAAATCTCACTGGCTCTCGACCCGCCGCCCTTGGGGCTGATGCAGGGCTATCAGGGCGAAGATGGGCGGGTGGTGCCGGTGTCCGGTACCTACCGCACCGGCGACGTGGCGATGCGCGACGCCGACGGCTATTTCACCTATGTCGGCCGCGCCGATGACGTGTTCAAAGCCTCGGACTACCGGATCAGCCCATTCGAGCTGGAAAGCGCGCTGATCGAGCACATCGCGGTCGCCGAGGCGGCGGTGGTGCCTTCGCCCGATCCGATCCGCCTCGCTGTGCCGAAAGCGTTTATCGCGCTCGCCGGCAATCACGTGCCCGACCGCGACACTGCGCTCGACATCTTCCGCCATGTTCGCGAGCACTTGGCGCCCTACAAGCGCATCCGCCGGATCGAGTTCGCCGAGCTGCCGAAGACGATTTCCGGCAAGATTCGCCGCGTCGAGCTGCGGGCGGGGGAGTCCCAGCGCCGCGCCGCGAGCGGCCGCAACCCCGCTGAATTCTGGGAGGAGGATTTCCCGGAGCTCAGATGACTTCACCCCGGCGAAGGCCGGGGCCCATAGCTTCAGTCGACGATCGATGGATGAATGGGTCCCGACTTTCGTCGGGATGGTGCCGGGAAATGTGGCCCTAAAATGATGGAGGACCGGTTGACCCTCCGCAGGGCGACCGTCATTTAGGGATCATATGTTCCGTTTCTTCGAACGCCTGATCGAGCCGACCGAAAAGCCGCCCGACCAGCCGCCGCCCTCGCTCGGCAGCCCGCACGCGCTCGTCCGCTTCTACTGGCATTTCGTGCGGCAAATTCCGGGGCTGCTCGCCGCGCTGTTCGTCACCGGGTTCATCGTCGCCCTGTTCGACGCCGCGATCCCGGTGTTTATCGGCCGCATCGTCACGCTGGTCACTTCGCAATCGCCCGAGACGATCTGGGCGAGCGCCGGCTGGCAGCTGCTCGGCATGGCGGTGCTGCTCTTGGTGCTGCGGCCGATCGCGCATTTCGGCCAGGCGCTGGTGACCAATCAGGCGCTGATCCCCGGACTCACCAACCTGACGCGCTGGCAGAGCCATTGGCACGTCGTGCGCCAGGGCTGGACCTATTTCCAGAACGATTTCGCCGGGCGCATCGCCAACCGGGTGATGCAGACCGGCCCGGCGCTGCGGGAAAGCGTCGTCTCCAGCATCAACGCGGTCTGGTACATCCTGGTTTACGGCACCAGCGCGGCGCTGCTGCTCGGCCGGGCGGATTGGCGGCTGGCGGTGCCGGTGCTGCTGTGGTTCGCCACCTACGCCGCGGTGCTGCGCGCCTTCCTGCCACGCATGCGCGAGCGCTCGCGGCGGATGTCGGAGATGCGCTCGGAGGTCACCGGCCGCGTCGTCGACAGCTATACCAACATCCTGACGGTCAAGCTGTTCGCCCGCGCCCGCGACGAAGACCAGTTCGTCCGCGACGCGGTCGACGAGCACACCCACGCCTATCGCCGCCAGCTGCGCATGACCTCGGCCTGGGGCATTTCGCTGATCCTGATGAATGCGGCGCTCTTGACCGGCACGGGCGGGCTGGCGATCTGGTTGTGGGCGAACGGAACCGTACCGGTCGGCACGGTGGCGATGGCGATCCCGATGGCCTGGCAGATCGGCAACATCGCCGGCTGGGTGGCGCAGCAGATCGCCATGATCTTCGACAATATCGGCCAGGTGCAGGACGGCATGCGATCGATCGCGGTGCCGCGGCAAATGCCCGACGAACCCGGCGCGATGGAGCTGGCGCGGACGATCGGCGCGGTGCGCTTCGAGAAGGTGCATTTCGACTATGGCCGGAGCAAGCGGCTGGGTGGGGTGCTGCGCGGGCTCGACCTCGACATCGCGCCGGGCGAGCGGGTCGGGCTGGTCGGCCGGTCCGGCGCCGGTAAGTCGACCCTCGTCCATCTGCTTCTCGGTTTCTACCGGCCAGAACAGGGCCGAATCCTGGTCGATGGGAAAGACATCGCCGGGCTGACGCAGGAGAGCCTCAGAGCGCAAATCGGCATGGTGACGCAGGACACCTCGCTCCTGCACCGTTCGATACGCGACAACATCCGTTACGGCCGCCCCGAGGCGAGCGAGGCCGAGATAGCCGATGCCGCACGCCGGGCGCACGCCACCGAGTTCATCGAGGGGCTCGAGGACTGGCACGGCCGCCAGGCGTTCGACGCCCATGTCGGCGAGCGCGGGGTCAAGCTGTCGGGCGGCCAGCGCCAGCGTATCGCGCTCGCCCGCGTGATCCTCAAGGACGCGCCGATCCTGGTGCTCGACGAGGCGACATCGGCCCTCGATTCGGAGGTCGAGGCGGCGATCCAGGAGCAGCTTGACGCGCTGATGGAAGGGCGCACGGTGATCGCCATTGCCCACCGCCTGTCGACAATCTGCCGGATGGATCGCCTGGTCGTGCTCGACCGCGGCCGCATTATCGAGGAAGGGACGCACGAGCAATTGCTCGCTCGCGGCGGTGCCTACGCGGCGCTGTGGCGGCGGCAATCGGGCGGGTTTCGGATCGACCTGCCCGGGGACATGCCGGGCCGTGAGCGGGCAGCCATCGGAGCCTGACCGCCGTCGTGAAGAAAAATTAACCATCTGGTGTAAGAATGGTGTCATGGGTTTATCCGCCGGGGCCTGATCGTGGAAAGGGAGCCGCTCATATTCGTCGGAACCTGCGACCTGGCCGGGTTGGTCAGAGGCAAGGGTTTCGCGCAAACCGAACTGTCGCAGCGCCTGCGTGAAGGCGTTGGGCTCGCGCCCAGCAACATCATGATGTCGCCGTTCGGGCCGATCCTCGACACGCCTTACGGCACCGAGGGCGATCTGATGCTGGTGCCGGACGCCAGCACCTTTGTCGAGGTCGAGTTCGATGGCGGCGCCGCCGAACGGTTTTATCTTGGCGACATCACCAACATCGTCGGCCAGTTCTGGGCCTGTTGCCCGCGCGACTTCCTGCGCCGTGCGCTGGAAACGCTGGAGCGCGAGGCCAGGCTCACCGTGGTCGCAGCGTTCGAGCAAGAGTTCACCTACACCGGCGTGGAGCACCGGCCGGGCGCGACCTATTCGCTCGACGCCTGGCGCCGCCAGGACAGTTTCGGCGAACACCTGACGGCGGCGCTGCGCACCGCCGGCCTCGCGCCGGACACGTTTCTCCCCGAATACGGGCCGCGCCAATACGAGATGACGGTCTCCCCGGCCCGGGGCATCCGCGCCGCCGACGAGGCGGTGATCGCCCGCGAGCTGGCGCGCTCGGTCGCCTATCGGCTGGGCCATCGCGCGATCTTCGCGCCGATCCTTGATCCGGATGGCATCGGCAACGGCACCCACATCCATTTCAGCCTGCGCGACACCGCGGAAAAGCCGGTGCTTTACAACCCCGACCGGCCTTGGCGGATCGCGAGGGAAGGCGAGGCGTTCGTTGCCGGCATTCTCGACAACATGCCGCTGCTGACGGCGATCACGACGCCATCACCCCCCTCCTACTTCCGGTTGCGGCCCGACCGCTGGGCGCCGACCTGGAGCAATATCGGCCTGCAGGACCGCGGCGCGAGCTTGCGCGTCTGCCCGATCTTCGGACCCCCGGCGGCCCACAACTTCAACCTCGAATACCGCGTCGCCGACGCCACCGCGAGCCCTTATCTGGCGCTTGGCGCGCTGGTTTGGGCCGGGCTCGACGGCATCCGCCGCAAGCTCACCTTGCCGCCCGAGAGCGAGCGCAGCTTCTGGGAGATGAGCGACGCCGAACGCCGCGAAGCCGGAGCCAAGCCGTTGCCGCGCTCGCTCGACGAATCGCTCGGCCTTCTCGCCGAGAGCAAGACCGCGCGCGACTGGTTCGGCGACGAGCTCTTTGACTGCTATGTGCGCTTCAAGCGCGCGGAGTTGCACGCCGTCGAGGGCCTGAGCCCCGCAGACATCTGCGCCAAGTACGCCGAAATCTACTGAGGCGTGGCAAGATCGGGCGATGATCTCGCCTGATATGAAGCTGCTTACGCCGGACGAGCCGCCACCGGTGCGCGTGCTGCGGCCGCGGGCAACCTCAAACCTCGTCCTCGCCGCCGACCATGCCGGTAGACTGATCCCGCGCGCACTGGGCACCCTCGGCGTCGCGCCGAGCGAACTCACACGCCACATTGCCTGGGATATCGGCATCGCCGCAGTGACGGAGGCGCTGTCGGAACTGCTCGACGCCACCGCGGTACTGCAGACCTATTCGCGCCTGGTGATCGACTGCAACCGCGCGCCCGGTCACCCGACTTCGATCCCGACGATCAGCGAACTGACCCCGATCCCCGGCAACGAAGGCCTGTGCGAGGCAGACCGGATAGCCCGAAGACGGGCGATTTTCGATCCGTACCATGCGGCGATCACGCGGCTCTTGGATGAGCGAAAGGCAGCCGGGCGCCGCACCGTGCTCGTCGCGATGCACAGTTTCACGCCGGTGTTCAAATCGGTGGCGCGCAGCGTCGAGGTCGGTGTGCTCTATCACCACGAGACAGCGCTCTCGCGCATCATGCTCGGGCTGCTGCGAGACGAGGGCGATCTCGCGGTCGGCGCCAACGAGCCCTACGCGATCACCGACGACAGCGACTACACCGTGCCAGCGCATGGCGAGGCGCGCGGGATCGACCATGTCGAGATCGAAATCCGCCAGGATCTGATCGGCGAAAGCGAGGGCCAGACCGAATGGGCGCGGCGGATGGCGCGGTTGTTGGTGGAAGCCGATGTAAAACTGCGCGCTGCCTAGCCCCAGCCATTCGCGGCGGGCGATGCCTGACCGTCGGGCGGCCAGACTGCGACACCCTCGGCGAGCGGAATGCGCAGATTGCGGAACAGCATCGAGAACATCAGCCAGTTGCCTATGGCGACGACGAACTCGACCTGATGCGCCGGGTCCGGAACATGCTTCGCCACCTCGGCCCAGACGACATCGGAGATCGACTTGCCGGCAAGGCACTCGTCGGTGGCGGCAAGGATCGCCTTGTCCGCCGCACTCAGCCGGTCCGAATTCTGCCAGTCGCGCACCGCGAGAATGTCCTCGGGCGGGATGCCGGCGGTGGTCGCGACGCGCCAGTGGTTGGTCCATTCATAGGCCGAGCCGGTGATCCAGCCGATCCGCATGATCATCAGCTCGCGCAGACGGATATCGAGCTTGTTGTTCTCCAAGAGCTGCATCAGCTGGCTGAACGCCACGCGGGCGACGCCGGGGTTGTTGGCGACGACGCGAAACGCCTCGCTCTGCGTGCGCCGCGCAGGCATGCCCAGGGTCTCGCCGATCTCGCGGGCTCGCTCCGCCGAGACCATCGGCACACGTAACGTCATGGTCATCCCCCCTTAATCGAACAGCGCGAGGTCGATCGCGTCGCCCATCGCGCGGTAGCCGAGATCGCTTGGGTGCAGCCGGTCCCCGCAATCGAAGCGCGGGATCATGTTGACCGGGTTCTCCGGGTCGCGCAGCGCCGCATCGAAATCGACCAGCGCGTCGAAGGAACCGCCCTCGCGCATCCAAGCATTGACCGCTTGGCGCACCGCCTCGCGGCGCGGATTCCAGGCGCCGGGGAGGAAAGTCTCGTAGCCGAACGGGGTCAGGGTGCAGCCGATCATCTTAATGCCCTTGGCCTGGCCGCGCAGCGCGAGCTGCTTCAAGCCGGCGATCATCTGCGCCGCGCCGACCTCCTCCTCCGGCTTGGCGCTGCGGTTTCGCAGATCGTTGGTGCCGAGCATGATGATCGCGTGGGTGACGCCGGGCTGGGCGAGCACGTCGCGGTCGAAGCGTTTGAGGCCGCTGTCGCCGCGTACGTCGTGGAGGATGCGGTTGCCGCCGAGCCCCTGGTTCATCACCGCAGCGGGCCGGCCGCCCCGGGCGACGAGGCGCCGGGCGAGCTGCGACGGCCAGGAATGATGGCCGTCATGGGTCGAGATATTGGCGTCAGTGAGCGAGTCGCCGACCGCGACGATGCCGAGCGTCTCCTTGGGCGCGACGACATCGACGCCGCAGAGGAAGTACCAGTCGTCGGTCAGCTTGCCGACCGGCATGTTGGCCTCGGCGGTGAAATCGCCGGGCGGCGAAATGTAATTGGTCTGGCGCGCGTAGCGGCCGGTGATCCCGAAAGCCGCCGGCAGCTCTTGCGGCACGTGGAAGCTGACTGCCAGATCGGCGAGCGCTGGCACCTCGAGCGAAACGGGATCGCTCAGTAGCATCGCGCCGGCGGCGATGACCGCACCCGCTTCGCCGCCAAAGGTCAACTGGCGGTCGGAGCTGGGAACGATCGCGGGGCCCTTGTCGCGCAACCCGATCCGCGCTGCACTGATCTGCAACGGCCGCACGCCATAGGCGTTCGAGATGCGCACCCGCACGACGCTGCCGCCGAGGCTGACCCGCGGCATCATGCGTAGCGTGTGATTGGCGAAGGCCGCGCCTTCGGCCGGCGCCGGCGCGGCGGTCCAAGTCCCGACCCAATGCCTGTTGTCGCTCATCGACGCCTCCCTAGAGATATGGATCCGGGTTCACGAGGTAGTTGACCACGAAATCCTCCACCGCCTCCTCGAGCGGGGTGAACGGCGCGTTGTAGCCGAGCGCGCGCAGCCGCCCCATCTTCGCCTCGGTCTTGTATTGATAGTTGGGCCGGATCGCGTCGGGCATGTCGACGTATTCGATCTTTGGCGGGCCGCCGCACACCGCGCCGGTCGCCTCCATCAAGTCGCGGAAGCTGCGCGCCTTGCCGGTGCCGATATTGTAGATCCCGCTGGCCGGTTTCTGCCGCCACAACCATAGCATCGCGGCGGCGCAATCCTTGACGTAGACGAAGTCGCGGCTCTGCTCGCCGTCGGCGACATCATCCCGGTACGATTTGAACAGCCGGATCGTCTCGCCCGCCACGATTTTTGCGTAATTCTTGGCGACGAGGCTCATCATCTCGCCCTTGTGGTACTCATTGGGCCCGAACACGTTGAAGAACTTGAGCCCGTACCACGCCGGCGGCGCGTGGCCCTTTCCGGCTTCGCGCAGCGCCCACAGATCGAAGGCGTGCTTCGACCAGCCGTAGAGATTCATTGGCCGCAGTCGCTTGAATTCGGCAACGCCGCCGGCATCGTCAAAACCCTGGGTGCCGTCGCCGTAAGTCGCGGCTGACGAGGCGTAGATCAGCGGCTTGCCGTGGACAGCGCACCAGCGCCATAGCGCTATCGAGGAATTGAGGTTGGTGTCGATGACGAGATCGGCATCGCTCTCGGTGGTGGAGGAATTGGCGCCGAGATGAAACACCGCCTCGACCTCGCCGCCGAAGCGGTCGAGCCAGGCCGGCAGCCGCTCGATGGTGACGATCTCGTAGAAGTCGCGCTTGGCGAGATTGCGCCACTTCTCGTCATGGCCGAAGCGGTCGGCGATAACGATATCGGCGCGCCCGGCCTCGTTGAGCGCCCAGGCCAGCACCGAGCCAATGAACCCGCCGCCTCCGGTGATGACGAGCATCGCCGGCCCGCCTCAATCCTCGCCGTCGGCGGCGATTTTGGGCACTGTGTTCCGCCGCAGCCGGCCGATCGTCGCGGTCGTGGAGTGGCCTTCGACGAGGTCGATCAGCGCGACGCGCCCGCCGCTGGCGGTGACCTCGGCGGCGCCGACCGTGGTCTCGAAAGTGTAGTCGGCGCCTTTGATCAGCACGTCGGGCCGCAGCCGGACAATGAGGTCGAGCGGCGTGTCGTCTTCAAAGCTGGTGACCGCGTCGACGGACTCGAGCGCGGCGATCACCGCGGCGCGGTTGGGGAGCGAATTGACCGGCCGGTCGGGACCCTTCAGCCGCCGCGTGCTGGCGTCGCTGTTAAGCGCGACGATGAGCCGGTCGCATTGCGCGCGCGCCGCCGCCAGCAGCGCGACATGGCCAGGATGGAGGATATCGAAGCAGCCATTGGTGAAGCCAACCGACAGGCCGCGACCCTTCCACTGACGCACCAGCGTCTCGGCCTCGACGCGATCGTAGAGGTTGCCGTGCGGCGAGGCCCGTTCGTCGCGGGCGAGCTCGAGCATCAATTCGTCGAGCTCGACGGTCGCGGTGCCGAGCTTGGAGACGACAATGCCGGCGGCGGCATTGGCGAGCCGCATCGCCTCGGGCAGCGCGCGGCCGCTGGCGTGGGCGACGGCCAGCACCGCGACGACCGTGTCACCCGCGCCCGACACGTCGAACACCTCACGGGCCCGCGCCGGCTCGACCGTGACCTTATAGCTGCCCGGGCCTGCCGCCTCGACCAGCACCATGCCCTTGTCGGAGCGGGTGGCGAGGATCGCGTTGGCCTTGGCCTCCCTGAGCACCCGCTTTGCCGCGGCGACCACCTCTTTCTCGGTTGTCGTCCTGCGCCGGGCGGCGCGCGCCAGCTCGGCTTGGTTGGGCGTGATGCAGGTGGCGCTGCGATATTGACGGAAATCATCGCTCTTCGGGTCGACGAAGACCGGGACGCCCCGCCCACGCGCCTGGCGGATGACAAACTCCACGACGGCCGGGCCGAGCACGCCCTTGCCGTAATCGGAGAGGATTACCGCATCAACGTCAGGCAGTGCCTCGCCGATCGCGGCAAGAAGGCGCTGCTCCTCCGCCGGCTCAAGTTCGTGAATGTGCTCCTCGTCGACCCGCACGATCTGCTGATGTCCCGCCAGATAGCGGGTCTTGCAGGTCGTCTGCCGCGACGCGCTCGACACATGCGCGTCGACGAGACGCGGAGTCGCCGCAAGGGCGGCGCGAACCTCGGCGCCCGCCGCATCGTCGCCGAGCAGCCCCATCAGCACCGCATTGCCGCCCAGTGCGGTGATGTTGCGGGCGACGTTGCCCGCGCCGCCCAGCATGCTCTCGACCCGGTCCAAAAGCAGCACCGGCACCGGGGCTTCCGGCGAAATGCGCTCGATGCCGCAATAGGCGAAGCGGTCGAGCATGATGTCGCCCAGGCACAATATCGTCGTGCCGGAAAAGTCCATCGTGGCGGTAAGCCCCTCAGTCGTGCTGGGATTCTAGCACGCGCGGCCATGGGCGGCCCGCTTTTCGATTGATTCTGGTCGCAAGGCCCCCACGTTGAGCGTGGTGACGAGCGGATCGTCGGCGTGGAAAAACCAGAAATCATTGTCTGCGTGTATTTCTGCGGGAACCAGCCACCCCTTCGGACCCATCACAAAGCCGCTGTAGCCAAGCTCCGCCAGAAAGGCAAACACCCCGGCGACGTTGTCTCCGGCGCGGGCGAGCTGCACGGCGCTCACCTCAAGCAACAGACCGGGTCGAAATCGCTTCAGCGTGCGCACCGCCCCTTGGAGCATCCGCATTTCGTTGCCCTCGATGTCGGCCTTGATGAAATCGAGGCGTTCGAGCGCCAGAGTTTCTGCCAGCTCGTCAATGGTGGTCTGGGCCACCAACTCGGTGGCGACGCGCGGCCAGCGGTCCTCGGGGCGGCCGAGATGCGACAGGCCGAAACCAAGCGCGCCGCTCGCCTTGATCGGAATGACCAGCCGCGCGAGCCCCGGCTCGGCGCCAAGCGCGACCGGCAGGATCGCGACATTGGACAGACGGCGCGCCCAGATGGCCGTGCGCAGGATGGAGCGCGCGTAGCTGCCCGGCTCGATGGCATAGACTTGCCCCTGCGGAGCCATACGCGCGAACAGTTTGGCGAACTGGCCCGCATGCGCACCGACATCGAAGACCACACCGTCACGCGGCACGCAGTAAGCAAAAAGCGGCTTGAGCACGCGATGGTGCTGCTGTGTAACAGCCTTCCACAGATGGGCGACGAAGCTCGGCGTCAGGCGCCAACGATAGGGCTCGATCTGCACGCCGCGATCATAGCAGGCCACCGCCGGCCAGGGCTGCGCCGCGCGCGGTCGTTGCTGTCGCAGAGGTGCGCTTGCCAGACAAGTCGCCGCAGCTATAGTCGCAGGAAGATTTCCTATACCGGGGGCGCCGATGCCGTTTCGACCGTTCGCCGCGCGCCTCGCGGCCCTATCGCTCGCGGTGCTCGCGGCGACGCCAGCGCTGTCGGCCGAGTACACCGATTCGGCCGGCCGCCGCCTGATCCTGCCCGATCACATCAATCGCGTGATGGCGGCCAACACGAGCGCCGAGGTGCTGGTTTACGTCCTGGCGCCCGACAAGCTGATCGGCTGGGTCCAGCGGCCGGCCGGAGCGTTGCCGCCAAAGGTCAAGCATTTGCCGGTGATTGGCCCAATCGCCGATCCGGGGGCCGCCGCCGCGATCACCCGGGCAAAACCCGACGTCGTCATCGATGTCGGCGACGTGACGCCCGACCGCGCCGCGTTCGCCGACCAGATCACGCAGGTGACCGGCACGCCGTACATCCTGCTCGACGGCAGCTTCGACCGGATGGCGACGATGCTGCGCATCACCGGCCGGCTGCTCGACGTCGCCGACCGCGGCGACGATCTGGCCGGCTCGGCGGAGCACGCGATCAACGCGCTGCGCGGGAATCTGCTGATCCAGTCGGCGATCGGCCGCCCCCGCGTGTATTACGGACGCGGCGCCAGCGGTCTCGAACCAGCCCCACCGGGATCGCCCGCGGCGTCGGCGATCGGCAACGCGGGCGTCATCAACGTCGCCAACCTACCGGACACCGGCACTCGGGCGGTGACGCGGCAGCAGATCCAGCAATGGAACCCGGATATCATCATCGCCAAATCGCCGACTTTCTATCGAGCTTTGCTGCACGACCCGGGCTGGCGGGACCTTGCCGCCGTGCGCAACAAGCACGTCTATCTCGAACCGGCGGCGCCGTTCGGCTGGATCGATGATCCGCCGGGGGTCAACCGGCTGATCGGGCTCTATTGGCTGTCCGTGCTGTTCTACCCAAGCGCCAACCAGAACGACGTGCGCTCGCTGGCGCAGGATTTCTACGACAAGTTCTACGGCATTACGCTGACCGACAACCAGATCGAGGCGATCGCCAAGACCGCCGGCATCCCGGCCAGCGACACGCCGCATCTCGCCGACCTGCCGCTGGGCGGCACCGGGGTCGCACCGGCCAACGCGCCGCCGGGGCGCGGCGGCGTCATGCCCCAGATGCCGACGACAACCCCCTCCTATCTGATGCCGAAGTGACCGGCGCCGCGGACGAAGGCTGCCTAAGTCGTCACCGCGGCTGGTGGACGTAACGCAAATACGGTTTCACCTCGCGGAAGCCAGCCGGGTATTTCTGCCTGGCTTCGTCGCTCGGCACCGTCGGAGCAACGATCACGTCTTCGCCCGGCTTCCAGTTGACCGGCGTCGCCACGGTGTGGCGCGAGGTCAGCTGCACCGAATCGAGGATGCGCAGGACTTCGTCGAAATTGCGCCCGGTCGACATCGGGTAAGTGAGCATCGCCTTGATCTTCTTGTCGGGGCCGATGAGGAAAACCGAGCGCACGGTGGCGTTGGTCGCGGCGGTGCGGCCCTGCGAGGTGCCGCCGGCGTCGGCGGGCAGCATGTCATAGAGCTTGGCGACCTTAAGTTCCGGGTCGCCGATCAGCGGGTAGGTGACCGCGTGACCCTGGGTCTCCTCGATGTCCTTCTGCCAGCGGGTGTGGTCGCCGACCGGATCGACGCTGAGGCCGACGATCTTGCAGCCGCGCTTGTCGAATTCCGGCTTGAGGCCTGCCATATAGCCGAGTTCCGTCGTGCAGACCGGCGTGAAATCCTTGGGATGCGAGAACAGGAGCGCCCAGCCATTGCCGATCCAATCGTGGAAATTGATCGTTCCCTGAGTGGTCTCGGTGGTGAAGTTCGGTGCTTCGTCATTGATGCGCAGCGACATAATCGAACCCTCCGTTAAATAGCCTCGCCTGTGGATTTCCGATCGGCGCAGACGATCTGCCCTAGACATGGGCTGGTTCGATGACAGGCTCAAGTCAGCCCTACCCTATATCCGCCACCATATTTCGCGATATTTATATGTCAATAAATCTTAAATAACATAATTACGTTGCATTAATCCGCCGCCTCCTGGCGGGCTGCATCAGGGCGCCAGCGCAACAGCGGCTTGCGCGCCGCCGCAGTTTCGTCGAGCCGGCGGCGTGGGGTAAAGCGCGGCGCGGCATGAAAGCCCGCGGCATCTGTCTTGGCGCGGGCCGCCAGCGCGATGACGGTATCGGCGAACTGGTCGAGCGCGGCCTTGCTTTCGGTCTCGGTCGGCTCGATCAGCAGCGCGCCGTGGACGACCAGCGGGAAATACATCGTCATCGGGTGGAAACCCTCGTCGATCAGCGCCTTGGCGAAATCCAGCGTGGTGACGCCGGTGTCCTTGAGGAAATGGTCGTCGAACAAGACCTCGTGCATGCACGTGCCGGGATAGGACTGGGACAGCGACCCGGCGAGCCGCGCCCGCAGGTAATTGGCGTTGAGCACCGCGTCCTCGGCGACCTGACGGAGACCATCGGCGCCGTGGCTCATCATGTAAGCGAGAGCGCGCACGAACATGCCGATCTGGCCGTGGAAGCCCTTTAGCCGGCCGATCGAGTCCTTGGCCGGCCCCTCGGCGTGCTCGACCAGCGCGCGGCTACCTTCGCCGTGGACGATCCACGGCAGCGGCGCATGTGCGGCGAGCGAGGCGGCGAACGCCACCGGGCCGCTGCCTGGCCCGCCGCCGCCATGCGGGGTCGAGAAGGTCTTGTGCAAGTTGAGATGCAAGGCGTCGATGCCGAGATCGGCCGGGCGCACTCGCCCGACGATCGCGTTGAAATTAGCGCCGTCGCAATAGAATAACGCGCCAACGGCATGCACGGCATCGGCAATCTCCAGGATCTCGTCCTCGAACAGGCCGCAGGTGTTGGGGTTGGTGAGCATCAGCGCGGCGACATCGCGGTCAAGTTTGGCCTTGAGCGCGGCGAGATCGACCCGGCCGCGCGGGTTGTTGGGAACCGGGTCGATTGCGTAACCGCAGGTCGCCGCAGTCGCCGGGTTGGTGCCGTGCGCCGATTCGGGCACCAGGATGCGCCGGCGCGGATCGCCTCTAGCGGTCAGCGCGGCGCGGATCGCCATCATGCCGCAGAGCTCGCCATGCGCACCCGCCGCGGGCGACAAGGCCACCGCCGGCATACCGGTCAAAATCCGCAGCCAATGCGCCAGCGTATCGATGAGCTCGAGAGCGCCCTGGATCGTGGTTGCGGGTTGCAGCGGGTGGAGATCGGCGAAGCCCGCCAGCCGCGCCAGCTTTTCGTTCAGACGCGGGTTGTGCTTCATGGTGCACGAGCCGAGCGGGTAGATCCCGCTATCAATGGCGTAATTCTTCTGCGACAGCCGGGTGAAATGACGCACCACTTGTGGCTCGCTGAGGCCGGGCAGGCCGATCGAACCTTGCCGTTCGAGGCCGCCGAGGCGGCTCTTATGCGCTGGCGGCTCGGGCAGGTCGACGCCGCAACGGCCGGGCGCATCCTGCTCGAAGAGCAGCGGTTCCTCGATCTGCAGCCCGCGATTACCGGTGAAAGTGGGCGCTTCCGCAACCGCTTCGGGATGCTGGCTGGTTGTTTGACCGCCCGCTTCGCTTAGGGCCTGGCTCCAACCGGTCATCGCAGCACCTCGCCGAGGGCGTGGGCGAACTGGCCGATGTCGTCATCGGTCGTGGTTTCGGTCGCCGCCACCAGCAGCAGGTCGGCGAGATCGTCGCGCCCCGGATAAAAGCGCGAGAGCGGCACACCGCCGAGCACGCCGAATTCCGCCAGCTCGTCAACAATCGGCGCCGCTGGTGTCGGCAGACGGACGGTGAACTCGTTGAAGAAGCTGTCGTTGACGATGCTCACTCCGGGTATCGCTTCCAGCCGGTCCGCGAGATTGCACGCCGTGGCGTGGTTGAGCCGCGCAAGCCGGGTCATCCCGGCCTCGCCGAGCAACGCCAGATGGATGGCAAAGGCGAGCGCGCAGAGGCCGGAATTCGTGCAGATATTGCTGGTCGCCTTTTCACGGCGGATGTGCTGCTCGCGCGCCGAGAGGGTCAGCACCCAACCACGGCGACCGTTGACATCGACGGTTTGGCCGGCGAGGCGGCCGGGCATCTGGCGGACATGCTGCTCACGCGCGGCGAAGAGGCCGAGATGCGGGCCCCCGAAATTGAGCGCGTTGCCCAGGGATTGTCCCTCGCCGGCGACGATATCGGCGCCCATCGAGCCGGGCGGCTTCACCGCGCCCAGCGACACGATTTCGTTGACGACGGCTACCAGCAGCGCGCCGGCCTCGCGGCAGCGCGCGCCAAGCGCGGACCAGTCGCGCAGCTGGCCGAAAAAATCGGGGTTCTGCACGACCACACAGGCAGTGTCGCCATCGATCCGCGCGGCCAAATCCTCGACGCGGCCGGGCAGCGGGTCGAGCGCGGCGACCGTCAATCCGGAGAACTGGGCGTAGGTCTCGCAAACCTCGCGGTAATGTGGGTGCAGCGCACCCGACAGCACCGCAGTGCCCCGGCGCGTCACGCGATGCGCCATCGCCACCGCCTCGGCACAGGAGGTGGCGCCGTCATAAAGAGAGGCGTTGGCGACCTCCATCCCGGTCAACAGCGCGACCTGGGTCTGAAACTCGAACAGCGATTGCAGGGTGCCTTGCGCCAGCTCGGGCTGATACGGGGTGTAGGAGGTGAGGAACTCGCCGCGCTGAATCAAATGATCGACGGCGGCGGGGACATAATGGCGATAGGCGCCGCCGCCGATAAAGAATGGCGCCGAACCGGCGGCGACGTTCTTCGCCGCCATCCGTGACAGCGCCCGCTCGACCTCAAGCTCGCCCTGCGCCAACGGGAGGTCGAGCAAGCCATCGAGGCGCGCCGCCTGCGGCACGTCGGCGAACAGATCGTCGATCGATCGGGCGCCGATCGCCGCCAGCATGTCACGGCGATCCGCACCGGTGAGCGGCAGGTAGCGCATCAGCCTTGCTCCGCGACAAATTTCTGATACGCGGCCTCGTCCATCAGCCCGTCCAAGGCCTTGGGGTCGGCGAGCTTGACGGTGAGAAACCAGCCCTCGCCCATCGGGTCGGCGTTGACCTTGGCGGGATCGCCGGCGATCGCCTCGTTGACCGCAACGACCTCGCCCGACACAGGCGCGTAAACCTCGCTCGCGGCTTTGGCCGATTTCGACCACCGCCGCCTCCTTGCCGGCCTCGACCGTCGAGCCCACCGCGGGCAACTCGACATAGACGATGTCGCCCAATTGCTGCTGGGCGTAGTCGGTGATGCCGATGACCGCCGTGTCGCCGTCCTGGCGGATCCATTCGTGATCCTTGGTGAAGCGCAATGTCGGCATTGGTCTTCTCCTGTCAGCCGCGGTAGTAGCGGGTCGGGACAAAGGGCATGGCGGATATGAGAGCCGGGCGCGGCACGTCGCGCACGACGAGCGAGACCGGGGTGCCGAGGGCGGCGTGCGCGCCAGCGACGTAACCCATGGCGATGGGGGCGTTCAGTGTCGGTGCGAAACCGCCGCTGGTCACCGAGCCGACTGGTCTGCCGGCGTCGTCGAGAATGGCGCTGCCCTCGCGGGCAGGGGCGCGGTCATTGAGGCGAAACCCGACGCGGCGCCGCGCCGGCGCGGACGCCAGCTCGCGCAGGATGCGCTCGGCGCCGGGGAAGCCGCCTTCTTCGCGGCGGCGCTTGCCGATGGTCCAGGCGAGCCCGGCTTCGATCGGCGTGGTGGTCTCGTCGATGTCGTGCCCGTAGAGGCACAAACCCGCTTCGAGCCGCAGGGTATCGCGCGCCCCGAGCCCAATCGGCGCGACCTCGGGCTCCGCGAGCAAACGCTCGGCGATCGCGGCGGCATGCTCGGGCGGCAGCGAAATCTCATAGCCATCCTCACCGGTGTAGCCCGAGCGGGTAAGCCCACACGGGATCCCGGCGATCGTGCTATCGGCGGCGCTCATGAAGGGGATGCGGTCGATGCCGGGGACGAACCGGGCCAAGACCGCCGCGGCGAGCGGCCCCTGCAACGCCAGCAATGCGCGCTCGAAGGCGGGTTCGATGGTCACGGCGGAGCCGAGACGTTCACGCAAATGGGCGAGATCAGCCTCCTTGCGAGCCGCGTTGACGACGAGCGCGAGACCGTCGTCACGCCGCGTCACCATCAGATCGTCGATGATGCCGGCGTCGTCGTTGAGCAGCAGCGTGTAGCGCATGCGTCCGGGCGCCAGCGTCGCGAGATCGCCCGGCACCAGGGTTTCGAGCGCACCCGTCGCGCCGGCGCCGCGCAACACAATCTGGCCCATATGCGAGACATCGAACAGCCCGGCCTTGGCGCGGGTGTGCAGATGCTCGGCGATGATGCCCGCCTTGTATTGCACCGGCATCTCGTAGCCGGCGAACGGCACCATGCGGGCGCCGAGCGCGACATGCAGTGCATGAAGCGGGGTGAGCAACAACGGCGTGTCGTCTGCAGGAGCCAGGGCGCACCTCCATCGCGGCGGCACGCGCGCCGCCAGAGATGCCCCCTCTGTCGCTTTTCCCTGAGAGATTCACCGCCGGACGGTCATGCGACCCTAGGGCGGCTTACTCCGTCGGTGAGCGGTGGGCTAACCGGCCCGCCGCCGCTTTCCAGAGCGCTCTTACACCCGCAGTCCTTTTGCCTGAGAGTTTCCGGGGCGGTTGCTCCTTCGGCGCCGCACCCTCCCCTAGGGGTGGATGCGGCCTCTCCTGCGGGCGTGCATACAGCGCAGCCTGTTTAGCATTGGCGCCGGTGCCCCGCCAAGCCGCGATCGCTACTGCCGCGCGCGATAGTTCTTGTAGTACTGAACCGCATTGGGGGTCAGTTGAAACCCGACCATGATGTTGAGGTCGGATAGCGCCCTCCCGCCCGTCGCGAACGCGACCTCTACGTGGTCGGTGACGCCGGCGCGCCTGGCATCGGGAGCGACGGTCACGTGCACCGAAAATTGCTTCTTGCCGAGAATCGTCTGGTCCGGCGCGGTCAACGCGACGAAATAGTTTAAGTCGACGTCGTTGCCGTGCCCCGACGGCCCCCGCTCAGCGATGATAATGCTGTCGAGCGAGGCGTGCAGCGTGTCGCCCTCGAGCCGGCAAGTCGCGGTTACGTCGCTGTAAATGCCATTCCACGAGACATAGAGCGGCTTCTGCTCGGCACCCGGCGCGAACACCACCGTGTTGGCGAGCGGGCGCAGGATCGCCGCAACCGGGCAGGCCGGCGCCGCCGCGGGCTGGGACTTCTTGGCGAAGGGATTCCAGCCACCGCCGCATCCCGACAGCAGAACCAGCGCGAGGATGGCGCCCGCCGTGACCGCACCGCGACGGCGGCGGCAACAACCAGGCTGCGATGGCAAGCGCAAAATCGAGATCAATGGCTAGAGCTTGTTGTGGGTTCCGTCGCAGAACGGCTGTTTCGTAGTCGCCTTGCAGCCGCAAAACCACACTTGCCCAGATTTTTCCGCCGTGTACATCAGCGGGTTGAGCCCGGTGCCCTTGTGCGAGCCGTCGCAAAACGGCTGCCCCTTGCTGCGCCCGCATGCGCACCAGAAATAGCGCTTGCCGGCCTCGACCGTGACACCGTAAGGCGCCTTTTGCGCCGGGATCGGAGCATCCATCTTTCTTCCCCACCGTCGCCCTTGCTACTGTCCGCACGCGGCCGCGTGGTCCCCTGGGCGGGCGGACTTTATGCGAGGCCCGCTCGGCAGACAAGCCGGGTCGGCGCCGCGGAACGGAGCGGCCGGAACGACTCATGGCGGTTTACACTGAAATCGGCGACGACGAGCTGCGCGCGTTCATCGCGGCCTATGACATCGGCGAGGTATTGACCTGCAAAGGCATCGCCGAGGGAGTGGAAAACTCGAATTATCTGCTCGGCACCGAGCGCGGCACCTTTATCCTGACGCTCTACGAGAAGCGCGTGACGCCGGGCGATCTGCCGTTTTTCATCGCGCTGATGGACCACCTCGCTCATCACGGGGTCGCCTGCCCGACCCCGGTGCGGGCAAAAGACGGTGGCGCATTGCGCGAATTATGCGGGCGCCCGGCGGCGATCGTCACCTTCCTCAATGGCATGTGGCCGCGGCGGATCCAACCGTTCCATTGCGCCAGCCTCGGCGCGGCGCTGGCGCGGCTGCATCAGGCCGGCGCATCGTTCGCGATGAACCGGCCCAACGACCTGAGCATTACCGGCTGGCACCGGCTTTACGTCGCCTGTGCCGCGCGCGCCGACGAGGTGGAAAAGGGTCTTTCCGCCGAGATCGGCGAGGAACTGACCGCGCTCGAGACCGCCTGGCCGACCGGCCTGCCAACCGGGGTGATCCACGCTGACCTGTTCCCCGACAACGTGTTCTTTCGTGACCGCGAGGTTTCAGGACTGATCGACTTCTATTTCGCCTGCACCGACGCCTTCGCCTACGACTTGGCGATTTGCCTCAATGCCTGGTGCTTTGAGCTAGACGGCGGCTTCAACGTAACCAAGGCTCGGCTACTGGTTGGGCATTACCGCGGCGAGCGCGACCTGCAGCCGGAGGAGATCGCCGCGCTGCCCCTCCTGGCGCGCGGCAGCGCGCTGCGCTTTCTGTTGACCCGGCTCTACGATTGGCAAAACCAGCCCGAAGGAGCGCTGGTTCGGCCAAAGGACCCGGTCGAATACCTAAAAAAGCTGCGCTTCCATCGCGGCGTCGCCAGCCCGGCCGAATATGGCATCGGACCCTGACCGCGAGGCGCTGAACGCGCCCGCGGTCGAGATTTTCACCGACGGGGCGTGCAGCGGCAATCCGGGACCGGGCGGCTGGGGCGCGATCCTGCGCTACGGCGCGGTCGAAAGGGAACTCTCCGGCGGCGACATCGCCACCACCAACAACCGGATGGAGCTATCCGCCGCGATCGAGGGTCTCGCCGCGCTGAAGCGGCCTTGTCGGGTGCGGCTCTATACCGACAGCACCTACGTGCGCGACGGGATCATGCGTTGGCTGTCGCAATGGAAGGCGCGCGGCTGGCGAACCGCGGACAAGAAGCCGGTCAAGAACGTCGATCTATGGCAGGCCCTCGACGACGCCGCGGCACCGCACGAGGTCGAATGGATCTGGGTTCGCGGCCATGCCGGTCATCCCGAGAACGAGCGCGCCGACATACTGGCGCGGGCGGCTATACCTCGGCCTCCTTCCAGTCAGGAAACGGGGCCTGTGTAGCGCCAGGTTTTGCCGTCGGGGTCCCCAGTGACTTCGCCGCGCGCTTGGAGCTGGCCCAGGGAATGGCGGATCGAGGTATAGGCCATCGTCACGCCCTTATCGCGGGTGAGGGCGGCGCGGATATCGGCCGGGCGGCCGCTGCTCGCCGGCAGCGCCTTCAATATCTCGGCGACGAGCCGTGCATTGGTGCCACGCTGCGGGCGACGGCGGCCCGCGCTGCGCGGCTTGGCGGCGGCGCGCGCGGAAGGCGGGCGGCCTCGCCGCCCGGCGGCGGGCGCAGCCTTGGCCGATCGGCCACGCCGGACCGGAGCGGCTGCGGTGCCGGGACGCGCGGCAAAGTCGCGGATCGCCTGCATCGCCGCGGCATAACCGGCGGCATAAGCCTCGCGGCGGATTGCCTCGATCTGGTCCTGCAATTGGAGCATTGCCGTCTTTGCCATGGGGATGCCTCGTCCCTCCCTGTCTTCAGGCGAAGATTAGCACGAGTTTTACAGCCTCCGGTCAAGCCGGTTACTCAATTCGTTCACGTGGCGGGCGGGTTTCGGCAACCAGATCGCGCAGCCGCGCCTTGCCTGGGAGGGGGTCGAGCGTCATCACCCGGTCATCGACGAGACGGGTCGTGCAGGCGTAGAGCACGCGTCCCTCGATCGCAATCGTGCATTCCTTGCAGACATTGGCGTTGATGCAGCTGTAGCGGATCGCCAGCGATGGATCGCGATGAACACGGATCCAGATCAGCGCGTCGAGCACCGTGGCGCCGTCCTCGAAGGGCACGGCGAACTCCTCGTAGCGGCCCGGCTCGTCGCCGGCACCGCGGCAGATCTTCAACCGTGCGGTCTTCATTGTGCCCACCGGACGGCCATGCCGGACTCGCCCATCGTCACAAGCTGGCAGCGCGCCAATCCGGGATTGCTGTTCGGGAAGTCAGTGCGCTGATGCGCGCCGCGGCTTTCATGGCGAGCGAGCGCAGCGCGGATCACCGCCTCGGCAGCGGCAAGGCTGGCGCGCAACTCGAACCAGTCGCCGAGGCTCGCGTTGAATTCGCGGCCAGGGTTGATGGCGAGCGACGGCAGCGCATCGCGCATCTCGACGAGCCGCTCGAGTGCGCGCTCCAGCCCCGGCGCATCGCGCAACGGTCCGACCGAGTCGTTCATCAGCCCGCGCATATCCTCGAGCAACACCGTCGCGCTCCCGTCGCCCTTGCAACCGTCGGCAAGGCTGCGGATGCGCTCGACGTGTTCCGCCGCCGCCGCCGCGCTCCATCCCGCGAGCCGCCTGGCCGAGGCGGCGAACCTGCCGGCGCGCTCGCCAAACACCAACGCCTCGGAGATGGCGTTGCCCGAGAGCCGGTTGGCGCCGTTGGCGCCGCCGACCGCCTCGCCCGCGGCGAAAAGCCCCGGCACCGTCGAGGCCATGCGCTCGTCCACCGCGATCCCACCCATGTGATAATGCGCGATCGGCGAAACTTCGACCGGCGCGCGGGCGAGGTTGATGCCGTTCTTCGCCAGGCGTTCGATAACCGGCCCGAAGGCGGCCGCTAGATCGGCCGGCGGCACGTGTTCGAACGACAGGAAAACCCCACCGTGTAGCGAGCCGCGCCCGGCCGCGACCTCGCTGACGATCGCATAGGTGGCGATATCGCGCGGCGTGGTGTAGACGCCGGCCTCGTCGCTGCCGTACCGGGCGAGGAACTCCTCGCCCCGGCCGTCAAGCAGCCTGCCGCCGAGCTTGTAGCGGAACGGGTCCCACATGATCGGGTCCATGCCGACGAGGCGCGGCGCCAGATGCCCGATTGGGAAGAACTGGACGAACTCCATGTCGACAAGCTGGGCGCCGGCGTTGAGCGCCAGCGCATAGCCATCGCCGCCCATGTTGGCCGACGCGCTGTTGCGGCGGTAGATGCGGGTGAGCCCCCCGGTGGCGATGATTGTCGCCGCGGCGGCGATCGTCACCGGCTCGCCGCTGGCGGCATCGAGCGCGACCGCGCCGACCACGGCTCCGTCCGCTGTGACGAGGTCCGTCACGATGAGATTGCTCAGCCGGCGGATCGCGTCGGTCCGGCTAACCCGGCGGCGAAGGGTTGCCGCCACCGCTGGCCCGGTATTCAGGAAATCGACATAGCAGCAGCGCGGCCGCGAGTGGCCCGGCGCGGTGACCTGGGCGATCCGGCCGCTGTCGCGCCGCGCCCAGCCGACCTGCCACTCGCCCATCTCGCGCATACGCGCCGGCGCTTCCTCGCATAGGATCGCGGCCAGCGCCTCGTCGCACAAGCCCCGGCCGGCGACGAGCGTGTCGTTGAGATGCAGGCGCCAGTCGTCGTCGCTCTCCTCGGCGAGCGCAGCGGCGACCGTCATCTGCGCCATGATCGTCGCGCCGCCGCGGCCGACAAGGCTCTTGTCGAGCAGCAAGATGCTTCCGGCGCCCGAGCGAGCAGCCGAAATCGCCGCGTACGTGCCGGCCCCGCCGGCACCGACGATCAGTACGTCCGTATCGAGATGGGTCATCGCGGCTTGACGCCGCGCCCGAGGATCGCGGCGATTGGGATGAAGTACCAGCCGTCGCGGCGATAAGCGGCGGCGCGCCGCGCGATCTCGGCCTCAATCGCCAGCAGCGCTCCCGGACGCTGCGCCTCGATCATTGCCGCAGTGCGCACCGTGCCGCGCCGGAATACCGCGATCAGATCGCCAGGATGCTCGATACGCCATTCGCGCCGCACCAGCGCGGCGCCGGCCTCGGCAAACCCAGCCTCGCGCAGCAAACTCAGCACCACCTCTTCGCTGTCCAATCCACCACCCGACGGCGGCGCCTTCGCGGCGCCCGGATCACCATGCAGACGCACCGCCTCGAATAGCAAATGCCAGGCGATGTTGTCTGCCGGGTTCGCCCAGTTGGTGAACGCGAACCGACCGCCTGGTCGCAACACGCGGAATACCTCGGCGAGCGCGCGCTCAGGCCGCGGCACATGATGGATACCGAAGTTGGACACCACCGCATCGAACGATGCGTCGGCGAACGGCATCGTCTCGGCATCGCCTTCATGGAAGCGCAGGCTGGGATAAGCGGCGCGCGCCTCGGCGAGCATCGCCCGCGAGAAATCGAGACCGCTCGCCTCGGCGCCGCCTTGGGCCGCCGCCTCGGTCACGACACCCGGCCCACAGCAGAGATCAAGCAGCCGCGTACCGGTCGTGACCTCGGCGGCCTCTAACAGAGCCTCGATGAATTCCCCGCTCGCCCTGGCGAACGTTACCCGGTATGCCGAGGCTGCCCTTTCCCAACCGGCATGCTCGAACGCGCGGACCGCTTGGGGATCGAAGAGGGTCACGGGAAGTCGGGAAGCATCGGGATCGCGCCCCGGAAATGCGTCTCGCCCATGCGCGTTCTCCTTTCGGCGGAAGGGTCGACGATAAATGATCCTGGCACAAGGATTGTAGGTGGAGTAAACGGGCGCGCTCGGCGCGCGGGACATGGCTCGCCTGGTCTCCGAGGAGGAGATGCGTGCATAGTCGGATCAGCGCGTTCGCGCCGTGGCATGGGTGAGGCGAACCGATTGTCCGAAAGCCGGCCGCCGCCAATTGCACCCGTCGCCGCCGTAGCGCCGGCGTCCGAAAAACCGAGCCTACGCCAAAGCCTCGCGGTCGCGGCGCTCGGTGTCGTCTACGGCGATATCGGCACCTCGCCGCTCTACACGGTCAAGCAGTGCTTCGAGGGTGCGTTAGTCAGCCCGTTGCGGATCTATGGAGTGTTGTCGCTAATCGCCTGGTCGCTGTTTCTTGTCGTCACGGTCAAGTACGTGATCGTGCTGATGCGGGCCGACAATCGCGGCGAGGGCGGCATCCTCGCATTGATGGTCTTGGCGTTGCGCGCGACCCTGCGGTCACCCAACCGGTGGGTGCTGTGGGCCGGGTTGTTCGGCGCGGCGCTGTTCTATGGCGACGGCGTCCTGACACCGGCCATCTCGGTGCTGAGCGCGGTCGAGGGGCTCAAGGTCCATACCCCCGAGCTCGAACCGTTTGTGATTCCGCTGACCTTGTTTTTGCTGATCGTGCTGTTCATCGCCCAGCGCCGCGGCACCGGGCGGGTCGGCGGGTTTTTTGGCCCAATCATTATCGTCTGGTTCATCACCATCGGGCTCCTGGGGCTCAAGGAGATCGCGCGCCACCCGGCGATCATGTGGGCGCTCAATCCGCTCTATGGGATCGACCTTATTCGCCGCCATCCGGCCGCCGGCTTTGTGCTGCTCGGCGCCGTGGTCTTGGCGGTGACCGGCGCCGAGGCGCTCTACGCCGACATGGGCCATTTCGGCCGCGGCCCAATTCGCCGCGCCTGGCTGCGCTTTGTCTTCCCCGCCCTCTTGCTAAATTATTTCGGTCAAGGCGCGCTACTGCTGGCTCACCCGGAGGCGGTGCAGAACCCGTTCTTCCTCCTGGCACCGGACTGGTTCGTGCTGCCGCTCGTCGTGCTCGCCTCGACCGCGACGGTGATCGCCTCACAGGCGGTGATTTCCGGCGCGTTCTCGCTGACCAGTCAGGCCGTGCAGCTCGGCTATCTGCCGCGAATGAACGTGCGCCACACCTCCGAGCGCGAGATGGGCCAAGTCTATGTGCCGGCGATCAACAACATGCTGCTGGTCGCGGTGGCGGCAACGGTGTTGATGTTTCGTTCGTCCGACGCGTTGGGCTCCGCCTATGGCATTGCCGTGACCGGGACAATGACGGTCACCACCGCACTGGCCTTCATGCATCTACGCCACGGCGCGCGTTGGAAGCTATGGCAGCTGATCCCGCTCTTCGCGCTGTTCTTCACGGTCGACGTATCGTTCTTCTCAGCCAATTTGCTAAAGGTACATGAGGGCGGCTGGTATCCGCTGGTGATCGCGTTCGCGCTCTACACGACGATGACGACGTGGATCTGGGGCCGCTCGAAACTCGCCCGCCAGCGGGTCAGCGCAGGCATGCCGTTGGAAATGCTGGTGGCAAGCCTCAAGCCCGACCGACCCGCACGCGTTTCCGGCACCGCAATCTACATGACCGCGCAGGTCAATAACGTGCCGGCGGCGCTGCTCCACAACATGAAGCACAACAAGGTCCTGCACGAGCGCAACGTGCTGATGACGGTGCAGACCGCCGACGTGCCGCGCATCCCCGAAGCAGAGCGGCTCGAAATCCGCCATTACGATCAGAATTTCCATACCGTGCGCGTGCGCTACGGCTTTCTCGAGGAACCTGACATTCCGCGCGCGCTGGCTATAGCGCGCGTCGCCGGGTTCCGCTTCAACCTAATGGACACCTCGTTCTTCGTTGGGCGCGAGACGGTTGTCGCCAACCGCCGCCAGCGCTGGCTCTATCCGGTCAAGCGGCTGTTCGTGCTGCTCTCCGAGCTCGCTCTCGACGCGACCGAGTTCTTCCACATCCCGGTCAACCGGGTCGTCGAACTCGGCGGCCAAGTGGAGATTTGATCTAGGTCGTCATTGCGAGCGCAGCGAAGCAATCTCGTGGCCGTCGAACCCTGGACGGATCGAGATTGCCGCGTCGCGCTGCGCGCTCCTCGCAATGACAGCACACTTCAGTGGATTTCCGACTGCTCCTTGAAGGCCTTGCGCAAATCCTCGATCGAGAAGCCGGGCCGCTTCGAGGCCTCGATCACCACCTTCTCGCGCCGGGTCAGCAGGTCGACCGCCGCCGGAATCTTGTCAACGACGTCATAGGGCACGACGACCGCGCCGTGGCGGTCGCAGTGGATGACGTCGTTGGCCGAGACGACCATGCCGAAAACGCTGACCGTACCGCCGAAATCGACGAGGTGGACATGCGCGTGCGACGGCATGATGGAGCCGGCCAGCACGATGAAGTTGGGTGCCATCGCATCGAGGTCCCGCACCGAGCCGTCGGTGATGACCCCGGCGCAGCCGAGCCCGGCATGGACATGCGTTTGCACCTCGCCCCAGAACGCGCCGAACCCGGTGTCGGGCGCGTCGATGTCCTGGATCACGGCAATCGACGGCATCGGTTGCGCGGCGATGTGCTCGTAATAGCCGATGCGCATCTTGGCGGCCGAGTTGGCATCGCGCGCGTTGGGCTCGCGCGAGCGGATCAGCGCAGTGCGAGCGAAGGCGACAACCGGCTTCATCTCCGGGAAGCAGGCGACGACCGGCCGGCGGGTAAAGCCGTAGGCGCGGCGCTGTGGCGCCACCACTTCGAGCGCATTGCAGATAGTCGGGGTGTCCCAGGCGGTTAGGGCTTGGAGACTGGCGGCGCTCGGCAGGCTGGGCATCGGGGGAATCTCCGACCAAGGGAACAAGGGCTGCACCGCTTAGCGGCAAAGCACCGGCCCGGCAAGGTCTTTTCCCGTAGAGCCGATAAGCGCATCATCGGGCGAAATCGGCCGAGAGGACGTGCCATGAGCTACACTGTCAGCCACTTTGAAATCCGCGCCCATGACCAGAAGGCGATGGAGCAGTTCTACACCGAGGTCATGGGCTTCATCGTCAGCGACCGTGGCGTGCTGACCGCCGGGCCAGCAAAGGGGCGGGAACTGATATTCCTCAGCCACAGCCCCGAGGAGCATCACCAGATCGTGCTGATCCCGAGCGACGTCACCGACCAAGGTGGCGGGATCGGCCATGTTGCGTTCCGCGTCGACAGCCTCGACGAGGTGCGCCGGGTCTACGAGAAGGTCCGCGCGCTCCCCTATACGAAGCCGGAGCCGGTGAGCCACGGCAACACCTGGTCGGTCTATTTCCGCGATCCGGAGAACAACCGGATCGAGGTGTTCACCCAGACGCCCTGGCACACCACGCAGCCGTGCCGGTTCGACGTGAACTACGACCAGAATGACGCAGCGCTGAAGGAAACCACCCGCGCCGATGCCAGCAAGCTCGCCGGCTTCACCGCGACCGAGGACTGGCAGGAAGAGTTCAACCGGCGCTTCGAGGACGCACCGGCGGAATAGGTCCTGAGCATGACCCGTGATTTTGTCGGCTACGGCCCGACGCCACCGCATGCCAATTGGCCCGGCGGGGCGCGGATTGCGGTCAATTTCGTGATCAATTTCGAGGAGGGATCGGAACCGTCCTGGGACGTCGATGGGTTTAGCGAGGGCGGCCTGACCGAGAGCGCCAGTGTCGATCCCGGCATGACCGGGCGGCGCGACCTCGGCGCCGAAAGCATGTTCGAGTTCGGCTCGCGCGTTGGCTGGTGGCGGCTCTACCGGATTTTCAGCAAATACCGCGTGCCGGTGACGCTATTCGCCTGCGCCAAGGCGCTCGAGGCCAACCCGCCGGCGGCCCAGGCGATCGCCGCAACCGATTGGGATATCTGCGGCCACGGCTATCGCTGGATCAAGCATTTCGAGCTCGACGAAGCCGAGGAGCGCCGCCAGATCGCCGCCGCAGTGACGGTGATACGCGAGACCACCGGCAAGGCGGCGCTGGGGTGGTACTGCCGTTACGCGCCGTCGGAGAACACACGCCGCATCGTCGCCGAGACTCCAGGCTTCCTGTACAGCAGCGACGCCTACAATGACGAATTGCCCTATTGGACGACCGAGGGCGGCAAGCAGCTCCTGATGGTGCCCTATACGCTGTCGACGAACGACGTCAAATTCGGCCGCGGCGTGTTTGGGCCGGGCGAAGACTTTTTCGCTTATCTGCGCGACGCCTTCGACGTGCTGTATGAAGAAGGCGCCGAGCGTCCGCGGATGATGTCGGTAGGGCTGCACATGCGCATCGCCGGGCACCCCGGCCGGGCAAGCGCGCTGATGCGTTTCATCGAATACATCCAGTCGAAGGACCGGGTGTGGATCTGCCGGCGCGAGGACATCGCCCGGCACTGGATCGCCGAGCACCCCGCGACATAGCCCTATTCTGGTCGCCTCACGACGAAATCGGCGAGCTCCTGCGACCATCCCTTAAGGAGTTCGGCGAGGTTGTCCCGTCGCACCGACATAGCGCCGCCGAAGGCGTGGATGACCGAGCCCTCGCCGGCGTAGATCATCACGTGGCCGGGCATGAAGATCAGATCGTCGCGGCGCAGATCGGCGATTCGCGTAACCGCCACGGGCTCGCCGATCGCGTTTTGCTGCATGTCGGTGTCGCGCGGCACCGACCGCCCGAGATCGCGAAAGGCCTCCTGCACCAAGCCGGAGCAGTCGAGGCCAAGAAAGCTGCGCCCGCCCCAGAGATAGGGGCAGCCCAGATAAAGCGAGACCGCGGCGGCAAGGTCGGGCGAGCACGGCGGATGCGCCGACAGACAGGATTCCGGCAGAAAACCGCCGCCGTCGAGCCAGGCATAGGTGGTGTCCCGGCAGACGAACCCGGCTTGCGCGACAGCGACCGGCGCGTGGCGCGGCAGGAAATCAATTGCCGGCGAGCGTAGATCCGCCTCGGCATAGCGATAGGCACCGATCGAAGCGACGTAATGGGTCGGCTTTGGCAGCTTGCCGTCGCGCAGCGTCACGGCCTCTACATAACCGACATAGCGGTCGCGCTCGGACTGGCACCAGGCGTAGCCGTCGCGCTCTTCGAAGACCCGCACTTCCTCGCCGTAATGGAAAAACGTGTCCAGCGCCAAATCCTGGCTCGGCGTCTTCAGCACCGGAACCAGTCCAGCAATGACGTGCGCCGGACGACCCTCGGCGTAGCGCGGTACCGAGACCTCGCCACCAAGGCGAATGTCGGCGAGATCGCCGCGGACGGCATTGAGCCGAGGGTCGAGCGTCATTCGCGGGGCAACACCAGCTGCGTTTGGGTCACCATGGCGGCGAGCTTGCCATCGGTATTGAATATCCGCGTCTCGACGACGACAGTGCTCCGCCCGACATGGATGGGCACCGACACGCCGGTTATCCTGCCGGGCGGTGAGGCGCGAAAGAAATTGCTTTTCGACTCGACCGTCGTCGTGCGCATCCCCGCCGGGATGTTGAGGCCCGCTGCGGTGCCGCCCAGGTCGTCGGCGAACGCCATGTAGGCGCCGCCATGGACGATGCCGAGATTGTTGAGATGCCGCTCGTCAGCGTCGATCTCACCGACCACCTTGTCCTTTTCGGCGCTGACGATGCGGATGCCGAAATGCGCCGGCATGTTCCTGCGCGGCCGAACCGTTGCCATGGTCTTCCTCTTCAGCTCGCGGGCCCGCGAGCTTTCCACTCGCTATAAGCGTTCATCAGATCACCGAACAGCGTGTCGCTGACGGCCTCATACCCGGCCCGGCTCAAATGCACCCGGTCGGGCATCGCCAGGGCCGGCTCGCTGTTCGCCATGCGGTCGATGCTGCAGGTCCCGCCCATCGCGGCGAACCAGTCCCAATAGGCCCAGTCATGGTCGGCGGCGACGCGCCGTTCAATATCGCGCACGCCGGCGAGTTTGGGCGGCTCCCGCCAGGTGCAGTCGCCATCCGAGCCGCAACGCGACGCCGACGGCCTGCACTCGCGCGTCACCCGATTGCCGTCGGGCGGGCCGACGATGAGGATCGGGATACCGGCGACTTGCCGCTGCAGCGATGCGATCCCCGAATGGAAGCGGCTGGCGTAGCGGTCGAGGTCGACATTGTCGTCGAAGCCCTCATTGGTGCCGAAGGCGACAACGAGCAGGGCGGGTTGCCTGACGGACAGCTCATAGCCCACCGCTTCGGGAGTCATCTGCGCCAGCAGATCGGCGGTCGCACCGATCGTACCGTGGTTCTCGTAAATGATTCCCGGTTCGTGGCGCTCGACTGCCCAGCCGAGCAAGATCACGGGAGGCTTACCCGCGGCGCGGACCTCTATCCGGCGGGCGGGACGGTCGAGTGGCAACTCGAAGCGCGCAATCGCCGATTGGGCGGCGGCGGTCGACACCCGCACTAGCGGGGCGTCATCGATCTGAACGGTGAAGGCGGACCCGCGTGGCTGCGTTAGATATTCGACCGCGAATCGGTCGAAGCCGGCCACGTCGGTGCTCTCAATGGTCATCACCGCATCGCGCGGCGCGCTTTCTGCGTCGACGGCGTCGAGGCCAAACGCCAATCCGGGCTCATGGTCGCCGGGCCTAAGGTGCCGCCAGCCGCTCTCGCTGACACTGACCAGGCGCGGCCGATAGTACTTATACGGGACGCCAGCCGGCAGCCAGCCGCGTCCCGCGGGACCGAATCGCTGCTGGAACAGGTCGCGTAAATGGCCGCTGAAAGCGTCGTTGGCGGTGTGACTATCGCCGATCTGGATGATGCGTATGGGGTGCGGCGCTTGGTGCTGCTCGAGCGCCGCGAGGGCGGCGAAAAAAGGCGCGAGCGCATCTGGAGATGTCAGGCGCTTCTCGATTGGCAGCGGCGGAGGCGTCGTCGACGTAAAACAGGCCTGCAGCAGCAAGACGGTGCCGAGGGTCGCGGCGCCCAGCGCCACCCAAATGACGGTTCGGGCGCGCCAGACCGGCTTAATGCCCATTCGCTTGGAGCGAGGGCAACGCGCTGACGATCTTCTCGGCAATCAGTTCATAGCCGGCGGCGGTGAAATGGATGCCGTCGTCGTTGCGCATTCGCTCTGTAACGCCGTTGCGGTCGGGAGCGTAGGCGGTGTACTGCCCCTGATCGTTGACGATGACATCCCACAGCGGCAGGAACTCGCCGCCAAACTTGGCGACCTCCTCCGCGTAGATGTCGTTGATGTACTTCATGTCGTCGGAGTAGATCGGGCTGCGCGCGATCGGATTGCCGCACCAAATCATTTTGAGCCCGGCTCCGGTCAGGGCGGTGAGAATCTTGTCGGCCCGCTTGGCATAGGCGTCGCGCCAGGCGTCAGTGCGGAAATGCACGTAGACACCCTCGTCGCGCATGTCGAGCCGATCATTGGCGCCGAACATGACGACGCGCTATCCGCGTCTCTTTGTCCTTGGCGACGAAATTGCACGACCGGGGCGAGCCACTCGCTGTCGGAATGCACCAGCGCCGCGCCAGGATGCGTGCGGTTCAGCACCTTGTAGCGCGGATCGTCGATCAGCACGCGCTGCAGTCCGCCGGCGATGCCCTGCGCCTGGCTGTCGCCGAAGACGACGATCGTCGTTTGCGCCGTCGCATCGTCTTGGGCCCACGCGCTTCCGGCGGCACAAGCGCGCCTGCACTAAGACGACAGCCGCCAATCCGCCCAGGCGCGCCGCCCGGCGCCTCTCAGCCAACCGAACTTGCGCACCACGCGCCGCCCCCGCAAACCAGCACGCAACATCCCCAACACAAATACTGAGCGTTGCCGCAGCTCGGATGCAAACCGGATTTCCGGGCTGACCGCCCCCTGCGACGCGCTGTCGCGCATGCCGGCTTGCCGGCCCTGGCGCCGACCGATAGAACCGTCGCCGCATTCCGCCTTCGCCGCACTCGCACGGTTCTCGCAGCCAAGCGCCGATGTTGTTCCCGACCTCGGCTTTCTGCTGTTCTTCCTGGTCGTCGCGGCGGCGCTGGCGCTGCTCGACCGCCGCTTCGCCGCGAAGAAGGCGATGCTGGTCGGCGCCAGCTATTTCTTCTACGCGCAGTGGGATTGGCGCTTCTGTTTCCTGCTGGCGGGCAGCACGGCGATCAGCTTCGTCTGCCGGCCTGCTCGATCGGCGGCAGCCGCAACCCGGTGACCCGGCGCCGCGTGCTGATCGTCGGAGTCGACGCTGCATCTACTGATGCTCGGCATCTTCAAATATCTCGATTTCCTGGTCGGGTCGGCGAACCAGCTCGCCCACCTGCTGGGCCTGCAGCACGAGCTGCCGTTCGTCGAGATACTGCTGCCGGTCGGCATCTCGTTTTTCACCTTTCACGGCATCTCCTACGTCACCGACGTCTATCGCGGCGACGTGGACGGTATGCCGCTCGCCGCTCGACATGGCGCTCTACATGTCGTTCTTCCCGCAGCTCGTCGCCGGGCCGATCGTGCGCGCCGCCTATTTCCTGCCGCAGCTCGCCCGGCCATCGAACGAGCCGATCCCGGTCGCCGCCGGCGCTGCTGCTGATCCTCGGCGGCATGGTCAAGAAGGTGGTCATCGCCAACTACCTGGCGACCGGGCTCGTCGACCCGGTCTTCGCCGCGCCCGACCAGTATGGCGGGCCCGATCTGCTGCTCGCGACCTATGGCTACGCGGTGCAGATCTATTGCGATTTCAGCGCCTACACCGATATCGCGATCGCCCTGGCGGCGCTGTGCGGCTTCCGTTTTCCGCGCAATTTCAACCAGCCCTACCGCGCGCAGCGGCTGCGCGAGTTCTGGCAGCGCTGGCACATCTCGCTGTCGATCTGGCTGCGCGACTATCTCTACAAGCCGCTCGGCGGCAACCGGCACGGCCGGCTCAAGACCTACCGCAACCTGATGATCACGATGCTCCTGGGCGGGATCTGGCACGGCGCGGCGTGGAAATTCGTCGATGTGGGGCGCGCTGCACGGCGGCGGGCTGGCGGTCGAGCGCATGTGCGACCCGTGGCTCGGCGAGCGCGCACAGACCCCGCTCGGCAGGTGATTGCGTCCTGGTTCGTCGTCTTCCATTTCGTCTGCCTCGCCTGGATCTTCTTCCGCGCCGAGGATTTCGACCGTCGCGCGGCTCTTCATCGCCGGGCTCTTCCATGGCTGGAGCGAGCCGGTGCAGCAGGCGCAGCCGGCGATGGTGGCGCTGATCGTCGCTCGGCATGGCCGGGCAGTTCCTGCCCGCCGGGATCGTTCGAGCGCGCCGGCCGCGGTGCTGCAGCGCGGTGCCCGTACTGGGGTCTCGGAGCCGCCGCCGGCCTCGTCGTCGCCGCGATCAACGCGCTCGGCCCCGAGGGCATCGCGCCCTTCATCTATTTCCGGTTCTAGGCGCGCATGAGCCAATCGACCCTCTCCGCGCGTGAGCGCGCGCCGCTCGTCACCGACGCGATCCCGCCGGGGCTGCGTCGGCGCGGCGTCACCCCGCGCCAATTCCTCGTCGCGGCGCTGGTCGGCGCGCTGGCGGTGGCGCTGTTCGCCTCGCGCGACACGCCGGGCTGGGCCGAGCGGCTTGGCGACACGACGCTCGACCACCGGGTTCGCGATATCGCCGGCGCCTGGGACGACGGCGATGGCAGCGGCTCGGCCTCACCCGCCCGCACGACCGGCTGCGCGAGGCGATGCAGCACGCCCTCGACTGGCAGTGGAGCGGCGACAGCCAGTAGACTGCCGGCAGCCTTGAAGGAGATGCCCGTGTTCCCAACCCTGAGCGACGAGCAGCGCCAATTTGTCTCACACGATCCGCGAACTGGCGCAGGGCGAGTTCCGCGAGCGCGCCATGCGCTACCAGGACGGCACGTTTCCCTGGGAGAACATGAAGCCGCTCGCCGAATTGGGCGTGCTCGGCATGGCGGTGCCCGAGGAATATGGCGGGCTCGGGCTGCCGGTGTTCGACACCGCGCTCGTCCTCGAGGAGATCGCCAAGGCCTGCTACGTGACCGCGATGGCGGTGCTGGGCGAGGTCGGCGCGCAGACCCGGATCATCGCCACCTACGCGCCCGAGGCGATCAAGCGGCGCATGCTGCCGGCGGTGTGCAGCGGCGAGTGCCTCTTGGCGATCTGCATGACCGAGCCCGACGCCGGCACCGACGTCGCCAATTACAAGACCAATGTCGATCATGTCGGCAACAAGCTGCGCCTCAATGGGGTCAAGACGCTGATCAGCCGCGCCGAGGAGGCCGGCTGGTTTGTCGTCTTCACCCGCGTCGACAAGAAGCCGGGGCGCGAAGGCATCGGCTGCGTCTTGGTCGAGAAGGGCACGCCCGGTTTCACCGTCACCGGCAGCTACCACACGATGGGCGGCGAAAACCTGCACGAAATCCGCTTCGAGGACGTCGAGCTGCCGCCGGAGAACCTCGTGCTCGAAGACGGGTTCCGCAAGCTCTTGGGCGCGTTCAACACCCAGCGCTGCCTCAACCCGAGCATCTCGCTAGGCCTCGCCGAGGGCGCGCTCGAAGAGGCGATCAAATACGCCAAGGACCGGCAGGTCTTCGGCCGCGCGGTCGCCGATTTCCAGGGCATGCGCTGGAAGCTCGCCGAGATGTACCGCGACATCGAGGCGAGCCGCTCGATCCTCTACCGCGCCTGCGCCACCGCCGAACCCGTTCCCCGACCCGCTGCTCGCCGCCGCCGCCAAGATCACCGTCAACGAGATGGCGTTGCGCGTCACCAGCGAGGCGATCCAGGTGCACGGCGGCTACGGCTTCACCGACGAATTCCCGGTATCGCGCTTCTATCGCGGCGCCCGCTACGGCACGCTCGGCGGCGGCACCACCGAGACGCTGAAGGATTTGATCGGCCGCCGCGTGCTCGCCGGGGTCGACCCGATCGAGGGGATTTTGGGGTTGGGAGCGTTCTAGTACGCGCCCCCTGCCGGCATCGTAAAGCGCCCGTCACGCGGCCCTGCCCCAGACGCGCGGACACTCGACTGCGGTCTCGGCCTCGTCGCGCGGGATGCGGCGAACCCACGCCCAGACTGTAACGCTGCGCCGGACCTTAAGCCCCAGGCCGTTTGGGCATTGGGCCGCCTAGTGCGAAACCAGGATGGGGATTTCCGACGACAGCAACACCGAATGGGTGGCGCCACCGAAGATGAATTCAAACCACATGGCATGCGAATATCCGCCCATCACCAATAGATCGTAGCGTCCTTGGTTGATCTCGTTTTGAAGCGCCTTGCTCTCATCAGAGCTCTTTATGCGCAGAACCCTTGATCCGACTCTTATGCCGTGATGGCTTAGGTGCGCTGACAAACTCGTCGCATCCACGTCGCCCGCTTTGGCGGAGGACGGGATTAGGGTCACGATATCGACCGACTTCGACAGGCTTAGGAGCGGCAAGGCGTCGTGAACGGATCTCACGGCTTCGCGGCTGCCATCCCAAGCGATGGCGGTGCGGGCGAACACGCATGGCTGCGCGAGGGCGGGCACCACGAGGACTGGGCGGCCACACTGTAGGACGAGCGAGTGAGCGATCGGCAACGGATGACGCTGAGCCGGGCCCTGCCATTCATACTGCCCAACGATGACCATATCGGCGTAGCAAGCTTTCTCGCTGATGCACTCGACCACCTCGCCCGCCGCTTCCAACCAGCATGCGTCTGGTGCCTCTTCCCGAAAGACCTTTGCAGCCGCTTGCGCATCCAAGACCAATTTCGCCGCGGTGTTGGTCTCCACCCCCGCGACACGGCTTGGCTTGTAGGACGGTGGCACCTCTGCGGGCGGTCTTACGTGCAGACCGCTGAGCCGCGCCTCCGTTCGCCTCGCCAGGTCAACCGCAAATTGCACCCTGCGGCGCCCGGCAGTGCTGCCGTCCACGTGCACCAACAAGTCGCGAAACATAAGACAACCCTCCGCACTTCGCGTGCCCGAGGCGTGCCGCGCGTCACCGGCGACGCGTTAGGTGCCGGCGGCGACTGATATCGGCATAGCGGCATAAAGAATCTATACGTGTTGGAGCGCGCTCCGCCGATTTCGGCGGCAAACGGTATGGGCCGGCAGGATATTCAGCGCCGGCGCATCTAGTACGTGGCGCCTGTCAGCGCGGCGAAGTGCTCGGCGATTGGACCCAACGCAATCGCGGGGAAGAAGGTGAGGCCGCCGACGATCACGATCGTCCCTATGAGCAGCGCGACGAACAACGGCCCATGGGTCGGCATCGCGCCCGCCGCGGGCTGCAATCGACCCTTGGTCACCAAGGTGCCGGCGATGCAGAGAACCGGAACGATGACCAGGAAACGGCCCGCAAACATCGCCACCGCCAGGGTCAGGTTGTAGAACGGCGTGTTCGCATGGAGACCGGCGAAGGCGCTGCCGTTGGTCGCGGCGCCCGAGGTATAGGCGTAGAGCATTTCGGAGAAGCCATGCGGCCCGGCATTGTTGAGCCCGGCGAGACCGACTGGCAGCACCGCTGCAACCGCGGGCAGCCCGAGAATGAACGCCGGCACAATCAACAGGGCCAGCATTGCCATCTTCACTTCGCTCGCTTCGATCTTGTTGCCGAGATATTCGGGCGTGCGGCCAATCATGAGGCCGGCGATGAACACCGCCACGATCGCGAACAGCAAGATGCCGAATAGCCCCGATCCCGGGCCGCCGACGATGACCTCGTCGACCATCATGTTGGCCATCAGGACAAGACCCGAAAGCGGCATGTAACTGTCGTGCATCGAATTGACGGCGCCATCCGACGAGGCCGTCGACACCGTCGCGAACAGCGCCGATTGCGCGACCCCGAAGCGAACTTCTTTCCCCTCCATATTGCCGCCGCTCTGGGTCGGGCCTGCCGACTGGTCGATAGAGGACGGATAAGCAGAGTTGCCCACCGCCTCGGCGCGGTAGACGACGATGGCGCCGACCAGGAACATCGCCGCCATCGCGGCGTAAAGGGCCCAGCCCTGCCGCCGATCGCCGACAATTCGCCCGAAGGTGCTGGTGAGCGCGACGCCGATGAGAAAGATCAGCAGCATTTCGACGACGCCAGTGAACGGCGTGGGGTTTTCGAAGGGGTGCGCGGAGTTGGCGTTGAAAAAGCCGCCGCCGTCACCGCTCAACAGCTTGATCACCTCCTGGGAGGCGACGGGGCCGAGCGCTATGGGTTGGGGCTGGCCTTCCAGCGTGGTCGCCGTGACATAGCTGTGGAGAGTTTGCGGCACGCCCTGCCAGACCAGGAATAATGCCGCGACGACGCAAATCGGCAGCAACACGTAAAGCGTGATGCGGGTCACATCGACCCAGAAATTGCCGATCGTCGATGCTGAGCGGCGTGCGAAGCCGCGGACTAGGGCGATCGCGACGGCGATCCCGCTCGCCGCCGAAAGAAACGATTGCACGGTAATTCCGGCCATCTGCGTCAGATAGCCAAGCGTCGTTTCGCCGGCATAGGACTGCCAGCTCGTATTGGTGGCGAAGCTGACCGCCGTGTTCAGCGCCAGGTCTGGCGCGACAGCGTCAAAATGCTGAGGATTGAGTGGAAGGGCGGCTTGCAGACGTTGGAGCGCGTAGAGCGCGACAATCCCGGCCAGGTGAAAGCAGAGGAGGGCGACAGCATACTCTACCCACCCTTGCTCCTGCTCCGGGTCGACGCCGGCCAGGCGGTAGAACAGGTTCTCAACAGGCGCGCCGAGGCGCGCCAAGCTACTTCGCCTGTCGAGACTGCGCTCGATATAACCGCCAAGAGGCTTGACGACCGCGGTCGAGAGCAATGCGAAGATGGCAAACTGGGTCCAGCCTTGCCAGGTCATGAGTGCGGCTCGTGCGAATGGTTGGGTCGTTTGACCAGGTGCTCACAGGCCCAGACATATCCGAGTGCCGCCAGAAACGCTGCCGCGAGCAGCGCAAGCATCAAGATGTCGAGCATTCGGGCCGTTGCCTGAGAAGATTGTCCTTCAACGTGCGCAAGATGGCTGGTCCCTCATAGGATTTCCATTAGCGACTTGCAGCGGCCAAATATAAACCTCGCGTGGCTTTTGGTTGGAGCGGCCGGCCGATGCGCGCGTTTTGATCTGCCGGTCGTTGCCGGGCCGCGGGGCGCGGTGTTTTACTGCGAGCATGATCCCGGCGACGATTATTCGACTTTCCGTGGCGGCGCTTGCCATTCCCGTCGCCTTGCTCCTCGCCGGCTGCACTCCACAAGCGAATTACGACAAGCTGCAGACGCGTTACCAGCAGACTGAGACGGCGAACCAGAAGCCGCAGGCGGTCAACGCGCGCCTCCAGGCGGAGCTGGCTCAGCCGGGGCAGACCTACACCGTCGCCGCCGATCTGTTGTTCGCGCCAGGTAATTTCGACGTCACGCCAAACGGCCAGGCCGCGCTCAACGACATCGCGGACAAGCTGCACGTGCTCAAGAGCGGCAGGATCGTGGTCAACGGCTATACCGACGATCAGGGGATCGGCGAATCGCTCAAGAAACAGGGTATCAAGACCAATCTCGACCTGTCGACGAAGCGCGCCGATGTCGTCGCCAATTATCTGCGCACGCATGGCGTTGACGCCAAGCTGATCTCGGCCAAGGGGCACGGCGACACGCATCCGGTCGCGCCCAACAACACCGCGGCAGGCCGGGCGCAAAATCGGCGCATCGAGATCGTGGTCGAGGGGGCGGGCAGCTGAAACCGTCGTGCCGGCGCCTGACGATTCTCGCGGCGGCGCTCGTGTTGCTGCTGACCGGCTGCTCGCCGAAGGCGCCAGGTCTTACCTCCGGCGACGTCGCCATCGGCGAGCTTCCGGTGACGCCCGAGCACACGCTGTCGCCGGGCGACGTGTTCGAGATCCGATTTCCATTCTCGCCCGACCTCAACGATCGGGTCACGGTCGGCGAGGACGGCACCGTCGCGCCAAAACTGATCGGCAGCGTCATTGTCGGCGGCCTCACCGTGCCGGAAGCGACGGCACGGCTGAAGCCGCTCTACGGCAAGCGCCTCAAGGACCCGAATATGTCGCTGACGGTGCGCATCTATGCACCCGAGGTGTTCTGGGTCGATGGCGACGTGGTGCGGCCAGGACGCATCCGCAGCGATTTTCCGCTGACCCTGGAACGCGCGGTCGCCCAGGCGGGCGGCGCCAAACCCGGGGCGGCGACAAGCGACGTGCTGGTGATCCGCCGCGACGAGACCGGCGCCGTGCACGCCTACCAGATGGCGCTGGCCCTAGCCCCGGGTAGCAGCGACCCGCTGCTCAAATCCTTCGATGTCGTCTACGTGCCCAAGACGGTGATCGGCTCGGTCAACGATTTCCTGGCGACCTACGCCAAGGGGCTGCCGTTTTCGACCAGCCTCCAGATCCAAGCGCCGACCACAACGACAATCACGCCGCAGCAGATAACGCCGCGCTGACGAGCGTTATTCGGCAGCGTCGGGTAGCAGCACCGCCTCGACCGAATTGTCCGTGATGCAGGCGGTCTCGAAATACTTGATCAGCAGTCTATCACCGGAGTTTAGCGGGATTACATTTTATTTATCAGTATCTTATACGATTGAAGTTCAGCGCAACACGAGGTATAGGTATCCCCAAGGTATCACGAGAGCTGATTTCGGCACGGAAAAGCCCCGCCGGTGCGAGCGAGCTCTGTCGGACGGGCATGCTAATCCTAGGGTCTTCATCATTCGCGCTTGCTCCAACCACTGGGGCAGCAGGGGGAGTTTGGCCTAGGGGTACGCCTTAACCCGTATTCCCCATATGAAGTGGCGATTTTGAGCGAACCTGCGCCAGTTCTGAATTAAAATTCAATGGCTTGGCGGGTATCGAATGGGGCGGCAATGGGGGACCCAACGGGTGAATCGGACAAGGGCGTTCTGAGGCTCGATTTCGACCGCCGTCTGCTACTGCGATTTCGCGGTTCCGCGATCACTTCCGATGCGGGGCTGCTGGCTTACCGCGAACTGGATGACGCGCTGGGCCTCACCGGCAGGGGTGCCGATAGGCTGGCGGAGACACGCACCGGCAGGAACCGACGACATCTGTTCGTCGGATTGTTGCGGCAATCGGTGTTCGGGCGGCTGGCCGGCTACGAGGACGTGAACGATGCCGAGAGGCTGTGCCGCGACCCGGCGATGCGCTGGGTGGTCGGCGACCGGGCAATTGCAGCTTCTGCGGCTTCCGCCAGCCAGATGGGCCGCTTCGAGACCGAGTGGCTGGCACGGCCGGAGAACCTCGCCGCTCTCGCCGACCTGCCCGGCCGGTGGATCGACGCCGTGCACCGGCGGCGACCGCCGAATATGATCGTGCTCGACATGGATTCGAGCGAGAGCCCGACCTACGGTGAGCAGGAAGGCAGTGCCTACAACGGGCATTTCGGGTGCACCTGTTATCACCCGCTGTTCGTGTTCAACCAGCTCGGCGATCTGGAGCGCTGCGCTCTGCGGTCGGGCAACGTCCATAGCGCCGCCGATTGGCGCGCGGTGCTGGAGCCGGTAATCGCCCGTTATCGGGGCGTCGTGAAGCGGCGCTATTTCCGCGGCGATGCGGCCTTCGCTAACCCAGAGATTTACGAGTTCCTCGAAGCCGAGGGCTACGGCTATACGATCCGGCTGCCGACCAACGTCATTCTGCAGGGCAAGATCGGCTATCTGCTCAAGCGTCCAGCGGGGCGACCGCCGCAAGAGGTGCGCCGATATTACGCCAGCTTCCATTACCAAGCCGGATCATGGAGCAAGCCCCGGCGGGTGGTGGCCAAGGTCGAATGGCACCCCGGCGAGCTTTACCCGCGCGTCGGCTTCATCGTCACCAACCTGGCGCGACCGGCGGAGCGCATCGTCGCCTTCTACAACCACCGTGGCACCTGCGAGCAGTACATCAAAGAAGGCAAGGGCGCGATCAAGTGGACCCGGTTGTCGTGCCGCTCCTTCGCCGCCAACGCTGTGCGCCTACAGCTTCACGCTCTTGCCTACAACCTCGGCAACTTCATGCGGACGCTGGCGATGCCGAAGACGGCGGAGCCGTGGTCGCTGACAAGCCTGCGGGAAAAACTGATCAAGATCGGCGCCAAGGTCGTCAGCCACGGCCGCTATGTGACCTTCCAGATGGCCGAGGTTGCGGTGCCGCGGCAGATGTTCGCGGATATTCTTTCGCTGATCGCCCGGCTGCGGGCACTGCCCGCGCCGGCATGACCGGGAGATCGGGTCAGACCCGGCAGACGACGACGGCAGAGGTGCGCCCTGATCACGGGAAGGCGGCAAGTTCTACGGGCATCCCGGCAATTTGGCTGCGAGCAGAGGCGCCTGCGATGGAATTTCGTTGCTGCGCGCCTCGCCGAGACGGAAACTCGTCTCATCCAATTGGGAATCTGGGGGATGGCGGTTAATTTAGGATCGCCTGCTCCACCAGAACCGCTATATTTATTGCAATCGTGATCAGGATACTGGGACCGTCCGATGATTATGATGGAGCAGCCATCCGTAGTTTTCCAGGCGTTCGACGTCGATGCTGATTACAAGATGCAATACACGATTAATTTGCATCAAGGCGCTACTGCGAACTATGTCGTCGACAAGATTATAGATATCCATCAACGCACGCCGTTGAGAAACATTATCTTCAACGCTCACGGTAACAGTACGAAGGTGGCCATCGGGGGTAAGGAGATAAATCAACCCGGCATAGAACCTTCGACCCTCAGCGCATTCGCGCGTTTGCACTCTCTGAATGTTGGTACAATATGGATAACATCGTGCAATGCGGCCACGGGACAGTCAGGCCAGTCATTCTGCCAATCGTTCGCGGTAACGGCAGGGACACAGGTGATTGCGGGTGCTGCGTTGCAAGAAGTGGGACCTTGGGACTGGTGGCGTCTCAAAGCTCCCTTCTTTCAGGACGGTCAGATAGACGACTTTGAAGGGGCGGTCTTTAGCTTCACGCCCAAAGGTGGCAGCAGACTAATCGTATTTGGTGACGTTGATGGTAGCGATTACATCTGGACCATCAAAACGTAAACCAGCTTGGACGGCCGATTAGCCGACGCAGCGCCGTGATGACCGCGTTACGTTCTGCGTCGGTGAAGGTTTATCTTCGACATCGCGAATTGGTTTTAACGACTCCGCCCGGCACCACCAGTAGCCCATCATCCATCGATCTTGACTAGATCGACCCGTTGCCGTTCCATCGTGGCGAACAGATCACGAACATGGCTATGCCCGCTCTTTACGCCGCCCGCGTCTCCGACCTCGGTCCCGACGACGTGCTCGTCGTCGAGTGCGGCTGCGGCCACCGCGAGGAGTTGACCGCCGCGATGCTGGCGACGGCGGGCGTGGCGCGGGATACCAACTTAAAGGATTGAAGCGGCCGTCCGGCCGCTTCCGCCCTGGTCCAGATCAATTACGGCTTTTCCGCCAGTCGGCTATACAAAGCTCGCCAATCCGATCGCCCCGCTGGTGAGCGTACTGCTAAAAGCGCTGTTGCCACAAAAGGTTAGCGAAGAACGCTGAGGGCGTTCAGGGAGGATATGAGGATGCGATGCTTGCGCTCTCGGCCCTCCATCGCGCTCTCAAAAATTACATCCGCTGGCTTAGCCGGACTGCTAGCACTGATGATGGCTCATGTTGCCGTCGCGCAAGAGGGTATAGCCGAAAAGCGGCTTCATTCCTGGTATTGCCTGGGAGTATTTAAGAGCAGGAAACAAATCATCCCTCAAATATGTAACAATCCCTTAGAAAAATCCGCTGAAATATATAAATGCCAGACTGAGGCGCTACAAAACGACCAAAAAAAGTCTAAGAGACTGGTAATGTATCTATATGCTACGCAACAACGTAGTGATTATGGAGAAGTCATGGCTATGTCACAGGGTGTGTCAGATACGCTCCAGTGTAATGCCGAGATTTCAAGTAAAATTAAAATTGACTGTATGATCGCGTGCACAAGAAACAATATGCCACAACCACCCCTCGCGCCAGACCAACTGAATGATTGGATAACTTCAATCCAGCCAATTCAGAAAGCCTGTATGAACCAGTGTCTATCGGCGATATGTAGAAAGACCGCCGATTGCGTCGATTATGACCCCTGGTGACGGGTTGCTTATTCGCGTGTCTCTAGGTGGTAGCACGTTGTCCATGGCTATGCTCGTCCAGGCCGCCACATTCCGTCTCTGACGACGCAGCGCCGAAGGCGTCCGCGATCATCCGCAGTGTCTCCGCTGTGCGGCCCTCGACGTCGAGCTTGATGGGATCTCCCTCCTTGCCGCCAATATCGAGTCGTCCGTGAAGAACGGCTAAGTGATTGAACGGGGCTGGCTGGCGGGGAGTCCTGAAGTAATGGATTCCGCAAGAAACGGCGGTATCGGGGCTAGTTTTCTGGCGATTTGGGATTCCGATTTTCGGCGATTTGTGCGATTCCGGGGGGTGGGTCATCAGCGTTGGGGGACGCGATGGCGAAGCCACGGGACGATCGTCAAAAGGATCTGCTGAGACCGGCGCTGGAGGTGATCATCGATCACGGCCATCCGCTGGTGCGGCTGGCGCGCGAGATCGATTGGGGGTTTCTCGACGCCCGGTTTGCCAGCGTTTGCACGTCGGGTGGGGGTCAGCCGCCCTTGCCGACGCGGCTGGTCGCCGGTCTGTTCATCCTGAAGCACATGCACGACCTGTCGGACGAGGTGTTGTGCGCGCGCTGGCTGGAGAACCCGTATTACCAGTTCTTCTGCGGCGAATTGAGTTTCTGCCACCGGTTGCCTTTCGAGCGCTCGTCGCTGACGCACTGGCGCCAGCGGCTGGGCGAGGAGCAGCTGGTGGCCTTGATCCAGGAGAGCCTGTCGGTGGCGCACAAAACCGGCGCGCTGGCGATCCGCGATCTCGAGCGTGTGGTGGTCGACACCACGGTGCAGCCGAAGGCAATCGCCCATCCGACCGACGCGCGGCTCTGCCATCGTGCGATCGAGCAGCTCGTTAATCTGGCACGACGCAACGATGTGCCGCTGCGGCAGAGCTACCGGCGGGTGGCCAAGCGTGCGGCCATTATGGTGGGCCGCTACACCCACGCCCACCAGTTCAAGCGCGCTCGGCGCGAACTGAAGTTCCTGCGCACCCGGCTCGGCCGGGTGATCCGCGACATCCGCCGCAAGATCGCCGGGAACGATGCGCTCAGAGAGCGCTTCGCCAACCTGCTCGCCCTGGCCGGTCGGGTGCGTTTCCAAGACCACCGCCAGCGCGGCCCCAAGGTCTATGCGCTGCACGCCCCCGAGGTCGAGTGCATCGGTAAAGGCAAGGCCCGAGTCCCCTATGAGTTTGGTTGCAAGGTGTCGATCGCCACGCCGGCGACCAAGCCCAAGGGCGGTCAGTTCGTGCTCCACGCCAAGGCACTGCACGGCAATCCGTTCGACGGCCACACCCTGGGGCCTGTCGTCACCGAGTTAGAGAAGCTGACCGGCGTCGAAACCCGCCGCATCCATGTCGACAAGGGCTATCGCGGCCACAATCACAAAGAGAAGTTCCGGGTCTGGATCACCGGCCAGGTCCGTCACGTCACCGCCCCGATCCGCCGCGAGATGAAGCGCCGCGCCGCGGTCGAGCCGGTCATTGGCCACGTCAAGGCCGAGCACCGCATGAGCCGCAATTATCTCAAAGGGCGCGACGGCGATCGCAGCAATGCCGTGCTCGCCGCCGCCGGTTACAACTTCGGCCTCCTCTTGCGCTGGCTGGCGAGACTTTTATGTGCCCTCGTTCAGGCGCTCCTCACCGTCCCACAACGAGTCCAAATCGCCTAAAAACAGCCAGTCACCCGTTCTTCACGGACGACTATCGACGCTCGTGAGGCGAGGATGCACGTAAGGCGCCGCCGCGCGCGCGGCCTCTAATCGGGTGTGCGCTTCTCCCCCTTCGTCGCGCATGACCCGCAGCAGATAATCAAGTGGCGTTAGGCCCGACGCCGCGATTTCTGCCGCCTTGGCTGTCGTTGCGCGGTTTGGCGTGCCTTTCTGACGGCCGCCCGTCTTCAGCCCCTTCGCCATCTACTCGGGTCCTAGTTTAGATCTTAGCGGTAATTTAATACCACATTTTAAGGGATCGTTGCCGTTGCGAATGTCCGCGCTACGGTTGCAGATGATCCTTGATGCGAAAATTTGCCGACCCATCTGGCAGGCCCAGCAGCCACGCCGGCGCCAGCGTTACGATCCTCGCGACGCTCCCGGTGCGACGGCAGTACCCCTAGGACTTCCTGCCAAGCGTCACTGCGAAATGCAGTTCGCTATGCCTGGGGTCGCGGTGCAGGTGGTCATCACCGGGCGGTTTATCGCATTGATTACCTGCTGGGTCTGAACCCACTGCGCAAGCGCGTTAGCCGCCGCTTGCCGGCGCGCTAGTTCGGCATCGTTCTCTTGCCGCAATCCTGCGGTCACGCGGTTCGCCTCCGCTTGGGTAGCGGCCAGCGACGCTGCCTCAATATCGCGCCGACGCTTCGCGTAGTCGCCCCATGAGAGCTTGTGCTGGATCAGGAGGATCGTGGCGTCGTCTACTTGAGAGTAAGCACGGGTCAAAATCGGGACGAAACCTGGGGTCGTACTAACAAGAGCCTCCAACGTCGCCTTGCGGCAAGCGGTAAGCCTCGGCCAGACAGCCGTGAGGGCGGCTCCTTCCTCGGCGGTGGCGAAACTCTGATCGGCAAGCTGCTGGAGCGTCGCATCGGTTGCGAGCATCGGTGCGTGAGGCCGGACCGACGCGAGCGACGGATCATTGTAGACTACGGTCGCGCAAGCTTTCGTCTGCGCTTCGATTTGCGTGTTGCCGCTCGAGATAGCCTGAAATTGGCGCTGCGCCGCAGTTGCGCAGCCGGCTAGGCTGAAACTCAGCGCCCACGCCATTAGACGGAAGCATTTCCCTGTCATTCCCGGCTCCGCGGTTGGTTGTTATTGGCGATATGGCCTCACAGGTATGGGAAAAAACCTCGCAACCCATGATTTACGGAGGGCGTACGAGGAAATCTTATCCGCGGCTATCGGCGACCGGCACTTTGCATCTGGTTGATCCAGCTCTTTTGGTCAGGGAACCGCCGCGAGACCCACATAGATCGCTCCGCAGCGACCGTTACGCAACCGCATGAAGGCAACTCGATGGCGGGTTGAACGTGAGCACGGGCATCTCGGCCGCCATGTCACGGGACGAGTTCCCAGGCGAGAACCCGACTGGGCTCGCTCGGCTTGCGGCGATAGGTCTGCCGCGCTCCCGTCCATGTCTCGATGATCGCGGCGTCTTGGGAAAGATCAACGAGCCGATTGCCGGCGATTAGCCAGCACAAGCCCGCGCGATCGATCCGCGCAAATGGCCGGTTGCGGTCGCAACCGAACAGGCCGAACGCGGACCAGCCAAGTGTCGCAGCAACGGCGCAGAACCGGCTGTCGAGGAGGCGGCCCACGTCATCGACGAAACACTGCCAGCGCCGGAGCGGCACGTCAGCGGGAGGGTGAGCGGCGTCGAGCCGAGCATATCCTTCGGCCCAGTCACGCGGAACACGGCCGTCGTACTCGACGATCGCAGCGCGCTCTTTCTCTGTCTCGGGAACGATATGTGCAGGCCTCGCTCCGCAGATCGCGGACGCAAGCACCGCGAGTACTTCCGGCTTATTCTCGATAAGGAGGCGAGCAATCGGTTCTGCCCGCTTCGGCCCGCGAATGACGAGCGTGTCGCCTTCTTGCAGGACGGCAAGACCGGCTTCACGCGCCTGACGGAGTAGGACTAATGCCTCCACTCTCCTACCTCCTCGGCAGCTACCGGCTCCCGATCAGTCACACGGTCACAATCCGCAGAAGCCCTTGTTGTTTGGCAATCTTCCTCGGTCACATCGCCTTCCGGTGTGACCGATCCATTTCCGCCGAAAGCCGCAGTATTGTTGGGTTGTGACCGTGTGACTGACTGCGGGGACAGATATCGGTTAAAGACGTCCTCATAGTCTTGGCGTTTATAGCCCTTCCCCGTGTCATCACCTCGCCGGACGGACTTGTTCGTTGGAATCTCAAATGGCTTTAAGAGAGCCGCGATCTGGGTCGGCGTAATCGGCTTACGGGCGCGACCGTACTCCGGCCAGGGACGATCCTCACGTTTGGTGAGTTCTGCTGAGATCTCATTGCTGAACAAAACACCACTCGGCTCGCGATCGAACAGTTCGCGCAGGTCGCCAAGCAACATGGTTGCGATCGTATCGTCCGCGCTGGCATTGCCCGAAATGGCTAGCGCCGCCGCGCGGGCGCGGTGCGGCCACTCTCCGCCTGCACAGTCTGCGATAGCGAAAAGCGGTTCCCATGCATCAGCGGCCCGGTCGTTCAGTCCGGGGGGCGCTTCCGGCTGCGCGTCCCGCAGCGCGCCCAGATTATCGCCTGCCCACCGGGCCGACTGGCGGGCGAGGATGCGTAGATCATCACCGTCCTTCTGCCGGAGGCGCTTCACCTTCTCATGGGTCAACTTGCGCTTCATCACGATCTCAATGGATCGGTCGCGAACCGTGTCGGGAAGATCACCGATCCCGGACAAGAACTGGGGAGCCCAGGTAGAGAATTGAGCGGGTTCCCAACCCCCGCCAGGCGTAGGGACATTCATAATGTAGCGCGCTCCCGCGCGGTTGAACCCGGAGTTCATAATCCCGCGTAACGCTTCGGCCATTTCGCGATTCTGCTTCATCAGGGCGTCCATCTCGTCAAGCAGCAGCGTCGGCGCATGCATCTCGATGATGCGCAAGAGCGCGGCCGGCTTGATGCCACCCGAGACAAAGAGCGCCTTTGCCGCCGTTCGGTCCAATACCTCGCCGACGCGTGTTTTGCCGGATCGCTTCTGAGCCGATTTGACCACCAGCTTCGGTGAAGTATCGGCAACTTGAAAGGCGTGGGTATGGGTGATCCAGAGTGCGATGGTGTCGGCTTGCAAGGCGGATACAATCACGTACTCCCGCACTTTTACGGCCATGTCGTCGAGCAATGCGGCACCGTCTACGGGCTCCGGCCAGGGTTCAATCTCTTGAAATTCGACGGGCCTGCCCTGGCCGGGGGAAACATCCGGCCTGCCGTCACCCCGCGCTGCGGCAACCCGGCCATCGAGGGTTGTGACGCGACATCCGAGCTTTTCTGCCTCGGCTTGTCGCACGCGGTCGTATTCGAGTGGAGGCAGCGCTACGAGACGCGCAATCTCGATGGCGTCTGCGGCCATGCGATCGTCGCTCATGGCGATACCTGTCGCGGATGTGCAATCGCCCAGGCGATAAGGTCGGCTGCTTCCTCAGAAGGAAGCCCGGCCATTTCAGCTGCACCGGCGAGCGCGACAGCGACGGCTCGCTCCGTCAGGACCCGCCTGCCGACCAGTAGTGTCAGTCCGCGCGCCTCGGTCAGCAGGGTGCTATGCCGGTCGCCTTCGGGGGCTCGGGCGACACGCGCCGTCGCCCAAATAAGGGCGGCTGCGCCATATCGTGAAGAAGCGGCGGGATTGATTAGTACGCCGGCTGCGAAACTCGACGCTCTTGCTATTGGTTTGCGCGCGGGCAACGTTAATTCCGCAATCGGCGGCACCTGCACGCAGGGTCCCCCTGCTACCACGATCATCCGCTCGGGCATTGGATCGGCCGCGCCGGCGGCGAACACTGGCGAGGCGGTGTAGATGATCTGCGCCGCTCCAAAGACTGAGTGGTCGACCGGCGCAAGGCGGAGCCAGCATTTCAACTCGACGCCGGTAGTCGGTCGGTCGAGCCAGAACCATAAGCGCAGCCTAAGGCCCGGTTTGATGCCGTGGCTGGCAGTCGCCTGCACGATGTGGCTCGCATCCTGAAAGGGTGCCGGAAGCGCGGCTATTGCGGCGGCGGCGCAGCCCGAAAGATTGGTCGGCGCGATGTTTGCCGGCCGGGGCGCTCGGTCAATATCCAACGCAAGCCATCGGCGCGGCACATCGCATAATGTTGGCGCATCGCCCGTCTTCTGGTCTGGGTGCAAGAGCCGCCGCACGCCGCGGATGCGAGTCGGGTCGGCGATCGCGCCTCGGACAACGCAGTAGTCGCGGCGATTGGCGAGGCCACGCAGGAGAAACACCAGCTCGTCGAGTGCGGCGATACGCGCCCCCGACAAGTCAAATCGACGCGCCGAATCGTAATCTTCGATCGCGCCGTCAGCGCGGACCACCTTCGAGAGTCGCCGCCTCCGCGCGCGGAGGATGGTGATGCCGTCGGCAGCGGTCTCGGTGGCGCTCACGGCCGCCGCCCCTGTCGCGGCTGGTCGGCGTCGACTTCGCTCGTCGAGCGACGCGTCGGTAACTCGGCTAGGTGGCGCTCCACGTCGGTCAAGCGATACCGGACGAGCCCGCCGAGGCGCACAAATGGGATGCCGGCGCCGCTTACGCGGTCTTTCTGGAGGGTGGAGCGCGCCCGACCAGTGAGCGCGGAGACGTCTTTGTCTGAGAGTAATTTGTCCACAATGACCACCTTCTGCGACGCGCCGCTCCTGGCGCCATGCAAAGGGTGGCAAGGGTGTAATGCCCGATATAGCGCCTAAAATTAGACCGACGAAAATAAAATTGGGCGGCCTAAGAGAGCGATGACGGCGCCTTCAATTCGCGCACTACCTTCGAGAGGTGATTGGTGATGGTTTTGCCCCGGATGGGCGGTGCCTTAGGGTGCTCTGACAGTAGCCAGTTGTTTAGAACGTAGGCCCATTTCGCCAGTGTCGAGTACGTTTCACCCGCCGCATATCGGCGGCGCAACTCGGTCTCCATCAAGTACCAGCTAGTGGGACGGCCTTGCACCCCAGTCCGATAGATAACTTCCGGACTTTCGGGCGCCCTAGACGGCACTACCTCAGCGCGGATTTTGCACCAATAGCTGCGGGTCGTTACAAGGCCCTTCCAAGCATTTTTGTCGTGGTAATCGCCCAACGGGCGAGCCCAAACTTCGCAATAATAATTGTCGGTTTTGGGAGCCGCCGCCAGCCAATCAAGTCCGTATGACTTGTGAGCGAGGAGGCGCTCGAACCTAAGCGGCTGGCCTTTCTCGCGCGGCGGATGACCGGAAATCGGAGCTATGCCCTGATCGAAGTCGTTCTCGATGCGCACCATGATTTTTTCCGCCACCGAGGGTTCGGGCGAACCCTCTGGGGTCCCCTCCAGCTCCCAGACTTCGGCGAGACGAATGTACCGTTCATCGTCAGTCATATCTCGCGCCTCCGCTGGCGCCCGCTCGTTGTCGACAAGGCAAGCCGGTGCGGTGCCGGCCTTGTCGGGTGCCCCCTATCCTTGCCGATTCGGTCTATGAGCCTGAGCGCAGCGTTAGCACTTCCGCGCCGCTCTTGCTCTCTGTTTTCGTTCTCTCCATTGCCGCGGCGATCTTCCCGGCCACCGCAGCAGCGGCAGCCTTCACCGGATCGTCCGCAAGATGCGCGTATCGCGATGTTGTGGCGGCTTGGGTGTGACCGAGCATTTTGCCGATGATCGGCAAGCCCATCCCGCTCGACGCCGCGACGCTGGCGAATGCGTGCCTGAGATCGTGCAGCCGTATGTCATCAAGCCGTGCCGCCTTCCGAACCGCCCGCCACGGCTTTTCCAGATTGACCAATGCCGCGCCGTCCTTCTGCCCGGCGATAACGTGGGGGTTGCCCTCTAGACGTGGCAGACCGGCAAGCACTGCGAGAGCTGGCGGCGGCAACTGTAGGGTCTTGGCGCCGGTCTTGCTGTCAGGTAGCCGCGCTTCGCCACGCTCGAAATTTATCCACTTCCACCGAAGCCCGAGCACTTCCCCGAGGCGCGCGCCGGTGAATACCAACAGCTTAATCGCGGCGACCGCATAGGGCGAGGCCGGCGCATCCGCTAGCACATCGCCGAGCCGCGCCAATTCGTTCGCCGACAGCATGCGCTCACGCTTGTGCTCCCTGAACTTTTCAATGTGACGGCACGGATTCGAGCCATCCGGGCGCAAGCCCCATCGCTCGGCCAGATTGAACATCGATGAAAGGAGGGCCAGGATTCGATTGGCCTGATATGGCGTCGCTCGATTCGCGTGATGCAACCGGATAACTTCAGGCCGAGTCACCTCGGCAGCCTTTCGATCGCCGAGCGCCGGCAGGATGATGTTTTCGAGCAGTTTTCGATAAGCGCGCGCTGAGCTGGCCTTGCGCTTCGTCTCGATATGCTCGGCCAGGAACCGGCGCGCTAGCTCGGCTATGGTTGGGGCGGTCTGCTGCGCGATTTTATCGCTCGCCGGGTCGGCCCCACCCACGATCAGGCCTCGCAGCCGCGTAGCCTCGTCTCGCGCCGTCTCGGCGGTCCAGGGACTGCCGTGCTTTCCGATCGTCAGCTTGCGTAACGGCGCCCCACGGCCTCTGCCGGCCCGGTAATGCAGGATGTAGCTCTTGCCGCCACCCCGCTGAACGCGGACGCCGAACCCTTTTACCTCGCTGTCCCACAGCACCGCCTCGGCACCGTTGGCCCCAGGCCGCAACGCATCGACCTCGCGTTTGATTATCTTGCCGCGCATCGCCCACGATCCCTAGATAGGTGGAATACCTATCTAGGTATCACATAGGTATCACGAGAAAGCAAACTTGCGGCAACGAGCGGCAAGGCTTTGCGAGTTATAGCAAAAAGTTATGCGGCTTCCTGCACCTCTCCGCAATCCATGGTAACCGCAATCTGGAAATACTTGATCTGCGGGTCCATGCCGTAGCGCTCGCGGATGCCGGCGAGCCACGGGCCGGAATAGAACGCCTCGGCGGCGGCGCGGGTTTTCCAAAGATAGACGCCACCGGCCCAGCCGTCCTCGGCATAGATGAACTGCTTGCGGATAAGCCCCGGCACGCCGCGGAAGCCCTCGGCGATCTTGCGGAAATGCGCGGCGCAAGCGACGAGGTCGATGCTCGGCGGCAGGCGGTATTGGACGATCGCGGTGATCATGGCGATGGTCTCCCGTTGAGTTGGGCAATGATCACATCATCGTTCTTGGATGCCAAGTGGGCCTGCGGCGCGCCGAGGTTGCGCAGCGCTTCGCCCCCGCGCATCAATTCGGCTAGGATGCGAATTGAACAGGGAGGCACGCATGCGGCGCTGGGGGATTTACATCGTTGTATCGGGGATTGTCGGGCTGCTGACGGCCGCCGGCGCGCCGGCGCAGACACCGGTCACGCAGCCGGCCTCCGAAGGCCACCCACACAAATGGCAGACGATCGACAAAAGCATGTTCGATCTCGTCGCCGACGGCTACAAGCTCGTCACCGTCGCCTACGACTCCTCGCAGACGGTGGCCGGTGCCGAGCCCGACGTCCATTACTTCCTGGAAAAGGGCAGCATCGTCGCGCGCTGCGACTTCCGCAAACGCGACACGACGTCGTTCTACTGGTGCTACCAGCTCGCCAAGGCCAGCGGGCAGTAGCTCCTCACTCCATCGGCAGCCCGGCATGGGTATTGCGCGAGTCGAGCGAGGTAAATCCGCTCTGCAGCGACGGCATCGCCACGTCGGCGATTAGCTGCGGGGTCCAGCCGCCGTTGTGATGGACCATCCGCACCGGCCGCATGTGGGAATAAAGCGACAGCTCGGCCGCCCGCTGGTGGAAAACTTGGCCGTTGACGTAGCTCGCCTGTTCCGAGGCGAGGAACACGCACAAGGGCGCGATCGCATCGGCGCGGCTGCGGCGCAGGCGCTCCTCACGAGCCGCGGCGGCAGCAGGGTCCTTCGGGGTCGGCACCGAGCGGGTCATGCGCGTGTCGGCCGACGGGGCAATGACGTTGGCGGTGATGCCCTTCGCTTGATTCTCCATCGCGATGATCCGAGCCATCGCGACCACCCCCAGCTTGGCCGAGCCGTAATTCACCTGGCCGATATTGCCGAGCAGGCCCGAGGTGGACGACACCAGGATCATCCGGCCGTAATTCTGTTCCCGGAACAGGTTGATGGCGGCGCGGTTGATGTTGAAATGCCCGGTCAGGTGGACATCGATGACCGCCTGCCAATCCTCAGGAAACATGTTGTGAAACATCTTGTCTCTGAGGATGCCGGCAGCGTTGAAGATGATGTGCAGGCCGCCCAATTCGTCGCGGCACTGCTGCACCATCTTGAGGCAATCGTCGAACTTGGCGACGGAGCCGAAATTGGCGACGGCCTCGCCGCCCGCGGCCTTGATCTCGTCGGCCATCGCCTGAGCCGGAGCCTCGCCGCCGCCCTCGCCGGCGCCGCCGACCCCGGGATCGACGATCATGATCTTGGCGCCTTCTTTCGCCATCAGCTTGGCGACCTCGGCGCCAACCCCGCGCGCCGCGCCAGTGCAGATCGCTACCTTGCCTTCGAGCATCCCCGCCATCTTCCAGGCTCCTCCCGAGTTCGTCGGCGGTCAGTTGACCCGGCCCCCGCCGCTCTTGTCAATCAGCGCGCCGCGAGGACCAGCCGCCGCACCTCGTGCAGGTCGGTCGCGACAAGCGTGCACAGACCGCGAATTTCCGCCGTCGGCTCGAGCAGGTCTGGCACCATCACCGTCATCATCCCGGCCGCCGATGCGGAACGGACGCCGTTATGCGAATCCTCCAGCGCGAGGCACAGGCTGGGGGCCACGCCGAGCCGCTCAGCCGCCTTGAGGTATGGGTCAGGCGCGGGCTTGCCGGAAGTATAATCCCCGGCCCCGATGACCGCATGGAATCGGTCGGCGAGATCGTGCGCCGAAAGATGGTGCTGTACGGTTCGATGCGACGACGAAGTTGCAATCCCCCGCGGCAGGCGCAGTGCGTCAAGCGCATCGAGCAGCTCAACAACGCCCGGCTTGAGCGGCAAGTGGGTATCCGCCATCCGCCAAAAATGAGTCAGCCAGGCGGCTTCGAACTCGTCGACTGGAAAGCTCTCGCCGAAATGATCGCGCAACAGCGCGCGGCTCTGCGGCCAGGGCAGTCCGATCAGGCGAAAGATGATGCCCGAACTGATGTCGTGCCCGCCTTCCGCGGCCGCCGCGGCGGCCGCCTCCTGGTACAGCGTCTCGGTGTCGAACAGCAGACCGTCCATGTCGAAGACGATGGCGGCCGGCATGCGCGGGAGGATCACCCCCGTGCCATCGCCGCGGCGCGCAGGTCGAAGCTCATGTCGGCCGCTTCTTGCGGGGTGACGCCGCGCCCGGCGGCCAGCAGGCGACGGGCGAAGGCGTGGTCGGCGGGCTTGTTGATCAACTCGATACCGAGCAACTTGTCGCCGGCATAACAAAAGGCCGAATACTCGCCGCTTCTCGTAATCGCCGCGCAGTACCACCTGCTGGAACCCGGTGGTGAGTCCGGCGATCTGCAAACGCAGCGCCCCCTGCTCGCTCCAGAACCACGGCAAGCGCCGTGTAGGGACCACCTTTTCCCATCAACCGGTCGGCGACGCAGCGCGCATGGTCGGTCGCGTTCTGCACCGCCTCCAAACGCACCGGGTTCTTCAGCGAATGGCGCGACGGGAACGCGGCGCAATCGCCGATCGCCGAGATATTGGGGTCGGCGGTCAGCAGAAGCTCGTTAACGATGACGCCGTTCTCGACGGCGAGGCCGGCGGCGGCGGCGAGCTCTTCGTTCGGCACGACGCCGATGCTGATGATGACGAGGTCGGCGGGCAGACTGCGCCCATCTTGAAGCACGACATGTGTGACGCGGCCGCCATCGCCGCCCAGCCGCTCAACGCGCGCGCCAAAGCTGAACTCGACCCCAGCGGCGCGGTGCGCGTCGGCGAAATAGGCCGAGGTGTCGGGGCAAACGACGCGGGCCATCACCCGATCGACCAGCTCGACGATGTGTACGGGCTTGCCCTTGCCGCGGGCGATCGCGGCGAATTCGAGGCCGATGAAGCCGGCGCCGATGACAACGCAGTGCTGGGCCGCGGCGAGACGCTGCCTCAAATCCTCGGTCTCGGCGAGGGTGCGCAGATAGCAACGCCGTCCAATTCGATGCCCGGCAGCGGCGGCACGCGGTTGCGCGCGCCGGTGGCGAGGACGAGATGGTCGTAATCGATCCGCGCCTTGGTGGTGAGGACGACCGCCTTGCCGGCGCGGTCGATCTCGGCGACGGCGCGGCCGGTGACCAGCTCGATGCGATGCTCGTGATAGAACGCCTCGGGCCGCATCAGCAAGAGGTCGAGGCCGATCTTGCCGTCGAGATAATCCTTGGAGAGCGGCGGGCGCTGATAGGGCAGATCCGGCTCGTCGCCGATCAGCGTGACGCGGCCCTCGTAGCCGTGCTGGCGCAGCGAGGCGGCGAGCTGGAAGCCGGCATGCCCGGCGCCGACGATGACGACCCCTGGGGCAACACCAGCGTCGGGCATCAGGTCTGCGTCTCCGGCATGTCGACGACCAGCCCGTCCATCGCCGGGCGTCACCACCAGCTGGCAGGAGAGCCGGCTGTTGGGGCGGCGCGGGCTGGCGGTGCCGTCGAGCATCGCGTCCTCGCCGAATTCCATCTGCCGGCAGCTTCGCGAGCTGAACTCTCGCGGACAAAGACGTGACAGGTCGCGCACATGCACGAGCCGCCGCATTCCGCGACGATGCCGTCGACCCCGTTCAGCACGGCGGCCTGCATGACGCTGGTGCCGACCGGCATGTCGAGCGTCGTCGATTTTCCGTCATAGCTCACATAGGTCACGCTCGGCATGTGCTGATGGTCCTCGAATCGTGGATGGGAGGGAGGGACGAAGCATGGCCCGATCAGCCCGCTGGGGTCGAGCATTTTCGAGCAGCGGCGAATCCGGGTATATAGAGGTCGCTCAACAAGCAGGCACGGGAGGCGGGCGATGAAAAACGGCTTGCAAGGTCTGGGATTCCGATACCCATGTCGAGCCGACGGCCGAGGTCATCGACAAATACGTCGATCCCGGCTTCCGCAACCGCATCTCGCCGAGCTGGCGCAGTTCCGCGCAGCCGATCGGCCGAGACCACCCCGGGCGGCTCGCCCGGCCGCCACGTCTACCGCTTCGGCCAAATTTCCTATAAGCGCATCCTCGGCGAAGCGGCGCCGCGTCCCGAGCATACCGGCCGCGACACGGTGTGGATGGGCTCGAAACAGCCGCGGCTCGGGGTGCAGGACGACGAGGCCGGCAACCGCATCGCCGACATGGACGAGGAAGGCGTCGACGCGCATTTCCTGATCCCGACGTCATGGACCAGCCTTGTCGGCCACGACGACCCGTCGTTCGAGGTCAACGTCATCCGCGCCTATCATCGCCACATGGAAGATTTCTGCGCCAACTACCCTGGCCGGCTGCACCAGCATGATCGTCGCCTCGGCACGCGACCTCGAGGCCGCGGTCGACGAGATCAAGAAATGGGGCAAATCGCAATGGGCGGTCGCGGTGATGCCGCTCGTCACCAAGGACATCCCGGCCGATCATCCCGACCTCGAACCGATCTGGAACGCCTGCCGCTGAGCATGACCTGCCGGTCGCGCATCACAGCTTTACCTGGACGCCGCCCTATTTCCCCGGCTGCTTCGATCTGTGGGACAACATCTTCTTGGGGCGTCTCGCCTCGCACCCGTGGGGGGCGATGCGCTTTATCGCCTCGGTGATCGGCGGCGGCATCATGGACCGGCACCCCGATCTGCGGGTCGGCATTCTTGAATGCGGCTTTGGCTGGCTGCCGTTCTGGGGACGGCGGATGAACGAGCAGTACGAATATGTCGGCAGCACCGCAGAAGCTGAAGCACCACCCCGAGGACTACCTGAAGAGCGGGCGGTATCTTCTGCTCAATCGAGCGCCATGAGGGCGAGGACATGTTCAACAGCGTCACCAGCTTTTTCGGCGACGACGTGCTGATGTACGCCTCCGACTATCCGCATTCCGAGTGCCAGTTCCCCAACACGGTGTCGAACATTCTGGCGTGGAAGAGCGTGAAGCCGGAAACGCAGAAGAAGCTGCTCTGGGACAACGCCAGCCGCTTTTTCAGGCAGACCTAATCAAGTGCGTCGGCGCTTCGCGCCGATTTCGCGCAGCGAAATTCATTTAGCAACCCGCGGTGCTACTGCACGTGGCGGCAACGGATGCCGCCGTCGGTAGGTCTCGCGCCACAATATGTAAAGCCCCGAGGCGACGACGACAGCGGCGCCGGTCAGCAGATGCGGGGTCGGGACGTCGCCCCAGATCGCCAGACCGAGCAAGGTCGCCCAGACCAGCGACAGGTAGTTGAACGGCACCACCGCCGAGGGCGGCGCGAGGGTCAGCGAACGCGTCCACCAATATTGCGCGACGCCGTTGCCGATCCCGGCGACCGCGAGCGCGGCGGCGTCGATCCATTCCGGCGGGCGAAACCCGAACGGCAGTAGGAACAAGGTACACACGGTGATGACGATCATCTGGTAGAGCGTCAGCGTCTCGGTCGACTCGGTGACACTCATTCGCCGGATTGCCACGGCGACCGAGGAGATCAGCACCGCGTTGGCGAGCGCGAAGAGCGCGCCGGCCTGAAATGTGCCGCGGCCCGGCTCGGTGACGATGACGACGCCAATGAAGCCGACGACCAGCGCCGACCAGCGATGGACGCCGACCCGCTCCTTGAGCACGGTCGCCGACAGCAGCGTCGTGAAAAGCGGCGCGGCGAAGCTGATCGCCACCGCCGAGCCCAGCGACATCAGACTGAAGGCGAAAAACATGCAGGTCATCGAGCCGAACTGCGACACGCCACGCTGCAGATGGGCGAAGTAGCGCCGGGTGCGGAAGACGGCGATACCGGCGCGCGGCAGAATGATCACCGACACCGCGACCAGAGCGAAAAGCGCGCGGTAGAACGCGACCTCGCCGACCGGATACTTCGCCACCTCCCATTTGACGATCGCGTTGACCCCGGCGAAGACCACCGTCGAGGCAACCATATAGGCGATGCCGCGCGGGATCTGGTTCTGCCGCGCCAGCGGGTCGAGCGAGCTCATCCAGAGGTCAACGCCGGCCGAATAGCCGCTCGATGTCGGAGAGCGCCAAGGTCACGTAGGTCGGGCGGCCGTGATTGCACTGGCCGCTATTGGGGGTCGCCTCCATCTGGCGCAACAGCGCATCCATCTCGGCCTGTGACAGGCGGTTCCCGGCGCGCACGCTGGTGTGGCAGGCGAGCGTGCCGCAGACGCTGTCGATGCGCTCCTTCAACGAGAGCGCGTCGTCCCATTCGGCCAGCTCCTCGGCGAGATCACGGACCAGCGCGGCGATCTCGAGCCCAGGCAGCAGCGCCGGCACCTCGCGCACCACGACCGCGCCGGGGCCGAAGTCTTCGAGGACGAGGCCGAATTCGGCAAGCTCTTCGGTACGGCTGACTAGGCGTAACGCCAGGGCGGGATCGAGCTCGACCACCTCGGGCAGCAGCAGCACCTGACGCGCGACCCCGCGCGACGCCAGCGCCGCCTTCATGCGCTCGTGGACGATCCGCTCGTGCGCGGCGTGCTGATCGACCAGGACGATGCCGGACGGGGTCTCGGCGAGGATATAGGTGCCGTGCAGCTGGGCGCGGGCACTGCCGAGCGGCGCCTCGGTTTCGTCGACCGCGGCGACGGCGGCGGGGGCCACAGCTGCCGCCAGGTCAGGAGCGAGGAATGCGTTGCCGGTCTCGTAGAGCGCGCGCGGCGCGGATGGCGGCGATAGCGGAAAGCGCGGCGTTGCCGGCGAGCCGCCGTTGGCGGGAGCGCGGAACGCGGCGAGCGCGGCATCCCCGACCGTGGTCGAGGCGCGGTGCCCTGCGGCGTCCAACGCGTGGCGCAGTGCGCCGACAATGAGGCCGCGGATCAGACCGGCGTCGCGGAACCGGATCTCGGCCTTGGCGGGGTGGACATTGACGTCAATTTCCGCCGGCGGCCCGTCGACGAAGAGCGCGACCACGGGATGGCGGTCGCGCGCTAGTACGTCCTGGTAAGCGGCCCGCACCGCGCCGGTCAGCAGCCGGTCGCGCACCGGACGGCCATTGACCACGAGGTACTGGTCGCGCGGCAGGCCGCGATTGAGCGTCGGCAGGCCAATCCGGCCGGTAAGGCGAAAGCCGCCGCGCTCCGCGTCAATCGCCACCGAGTTTTCGGCGAAGTCGCGCCCGAGCAGCGCGCCGAGCCGCGCCTTGCGCGGGTCGTCACCCGTGATCCCTGCGGTCTCGGCGCCGAGGCGAAGCAGCACGCGGTCGTCATCGCCGATCACCGTGAAGGCGATGCCGGGATACGCCATCGCCAGACGCTTGACCGTATCGACCGCTTGGTCGCGCTCGCTGCGCGGGGTCTTGAGGAATTTGAGCCGCGCCGGCGTCGCGAAAAACAGGTCGCGGACCTCGACCCGAGTGCCCGGCGGATGCGCCGCCGGCACCGGCGCGCGCTTGGCTCCGGCCTCGACCGCGATCTCCCAGGCGCTGTCGGCGCCGGCCGGACGCGAGACGATGCGCAACCGGCTGACCGCGCCGATCGACGGCAGCGCCTCGCCGCGAAAGCCCAGCGCGGCGATTTCGATCAGGTCGTCGCTCGGCAGTTTCGAGGTGCAATGGCGCTCGACCGCGAGCGACAGCTCGTCCGACCGCATGCCGCCGCCGTTATCGGCGACCGCGATCAGCGACTGGCCGCCGTCGCGGAGGGTGACTTCAATACGGTCGGCGCCGGCATCGATGGCGTTTTCGACCAGTTCCTTGACCACCGCCGCGGGGCGCTCGATGACCTCGCCCGCGGCGATGCGGTTGACGAGAATGGGCGGCAATTGGCGGATCGGCATCGCCTGCCAGTCTACAAGAGCGGCACCACGGCGGCGAATTGTGTTTGGCCGGTGCGGAGCGGCGCGACCGGCGCGATGTAAAACCTTTTCCCTTAAGTTTTTGGCAACTATCCGTTAACCGTTGCGTTCGCAAAATCGCCGTCGAGCCACGGGCAGATGACGATGCGGCAGGCACAAAGCTATCTGCAGACCTACCTTCGCCGGCATTGGGCGAATCTCCAGGCGGCGGCGCTTGGCTTGGCGATCGGTCTCACGCTGTTTCTCGGCATTCGCGCGATCAGCCCGCATCCAGGCGAGGCCTGCACCCAGTTGGGCCAGATCCGCGAGGAATGGGAGATCGGCGCGCCGACACAGCAGCTGATGTGCGTGGCCACGCTCGACGGCGATTTGCGCTACGACCACATCATCCCGCCGCCGCCAAAGAAGAAGCACGAGCAGCAGTACTAATCCAGCCAATCCGCGACCCAGGGTTTCGCCGCCTCGCCTTGACAGGTCGAGGGCTTCTCCTGTGGACTGGCCTTCCCGGCCCGCAACCGACCGGAGAGGGACGAAAATGGCGGCAGCGCTACCTAAGAACTCGGCGGAGGAACCGCAAGTCCATCCGGCGGCCGTCGATTACGTCGCGCGGGTCAAGGCGCTGGCGCCGCGGCTTGCCGCGCACGCGCAAGAGATCGACGAGCGCCGCGAGCTCCCCAAGGAGATCATCGACCGCATGGTCGATGAAGGCTTCTTCCGCCTGCTATTGCCGAAATCACTGGGCGGGGCCGAATTGCTGCCGGCGCAGTACGTGCCGATTATCGAGGCGTTCGCGGAAGTCGACGCGAGCACCGCCTGGTGCCTCAACCAGAACTCCGGCTGCTCGATGACCGCGGCCTACCTGTCGGAGGAGGTCGCCAAGGAGATGTTCGGCGGCCCGCGCGGCATCCTAGCCTGGGGACCGGGGCCGGGCGAGGCGCGCGTCGTGGCCGGCGGCTACAACGTCACCGCGCAATGGGCCTTCGCCAGCGGCAGTCATCACGCGAGCTGGCTCGGCTGCCACGTGCCGGTGATCGAGGCCAACGGCCAGCCGAGGATGGAGGGCGACGGCACCCCGGCGGTGCGCACGCTGTTCTTTCCCAAGGCGAAGACCAAGTTCACCGACATCTGGCACACGATGGGGTTGCGCGGCACCGGCAGCGATCAATACGAGGTCAAGGACCTCTTCGTGCCGGAGGACCATTCGCTCCCGTCGATCGCCCGCAACACCCCCGAAAAGCGCCGCGAAAAGGGCCTCACCTATTCGTTCTCCAGCCTGTCGATGTACGCCGCCGGTTTCGCTGGGGTCGCGACCGGCTGTGCGCGCGCGACGATTGCTTCGTTCATCGAATTGGCGCGCGACAAGATTCCCCGCGGCGCCCGGGTCACCATGCGCAACAACCACGTGATCCAATCGCAGGTCGCGCAGGCGAAAGTGCGGATCGATTCGGCTTGGGGGCACCTCATCCGCTCGCTCGAGGACATCACCGAGACGGTGCGCCAGCGCGGCCACATCACCATAGACGAGCGCATGGCGATCCGCCTCAACTCGACTTATTGCATCCAGACCGCGGTGGACGTGATCGACATCCTCTACCAGGCGGCGGGTGCGACCGCGATCTTCAACGAGAACCCGTTCGAGAGGCCGTGGCGCGACGTCCATTCGGTATCGCAGCAGATCCAGGGCCGCCAGGCGCATTTCGAGACGGTCGGCGCCTACCTGATGGGGCTGCCGGCGGATACGAGCTGGCTATAGGCGATTAGTCGCTGTTTCCGCGGTACTCGGCGCGAGCGCGGTTCCTGAGGTTGGCAAGGCCGGCGGCGATGTAGCCGCCGTCGATGGCGATCTCGGCGCCGCTGATAAAGCTCGCCTCGTCCGAGGCGAGGAACACCACCAGATCGGCGCACTCGTTTGGCAGGCCCTGGCGGCCCATCGGGATCGCCATGCGGGCGGCATGGGCGAAATCCGGCCCGCCGCTCTGGAAGAACCCGGTCTCGGCGATTTGCCCGGGATGGATCGAATTGACCCGGATGTTCCACGGCGAGAACTGCAGCACCGCAGTCTTGGTGAGGCCGCGCAGCGCCCATTTGGTGGCGGTGTAGCCCGCGTCGTCATGCGCGGTCATCCCGGCGGTCGACGAAATATTGATGATCGAGCCGCCGCCGCTATCACGGATCGCCGGCGCGCAATGTTTCATTCCGAGCAGCGGGCCGGTGATGTTGACCGCGAGCGTGCGGTTCCACGCCTCGACCGTGGTGTTGACGATGTTCTGGCGGGCGATTGTGCCGGCGTTATTGACGAGGATGTGCAGGCCGCCGAACGCCGCGAGGATGGCGGCGACCACCCGTTTCCACGATTCCTCGTCGGCCACGTCCTGCACCATGAATTGTGCCTTGCCGCCTCCCTCGCGCAGCCTCGCCGCCAGCGCCTCGCCGCCGGCCACGTCGATGTCGGTCAGCATGACCGCGGCGCCCTCGCGCACCATCAGCTCGGCGTCGGCGACACCCTGGCCGCCTGCGCCGCCGGTGATCAGCGCGACCTTGCTGGCGAGACGAGGCATGGGGTTCCTCCTTCTACGGCGAGACGTGCTCGTCCCTAAGGCTCGGGACGTAGCCTTTGCGCGGGTACTCGTCGGTGTATTGGCGCAGGCCGTGATGCGAGGCCTCGCCGTGCGGATGGGCGCGCAGCTTCGCGATATCGATATCGATACCAAGACCCGACGCGGTTGGCAGATCGATCCAGCCGCCATTGCGCTTGAGGCTCGCGGTCGCGATGTCGGCGCAGACGCCCTCGAAATTGACGAAATACTCAGTGATCTTGAAGTTGGGGATCACCGCCGAGACCGCGACCGTGGCGGCCATGCCGACCAGCGGCGAATTGTAGTTGTGCGGCGACATGACCACCGCCTGGGGCTGCGCCATGACGGAAATGTCGAGCAGCGCCGAGATGCCGCCGATCGCGCAAATATCGGGGTTGAGGATGTCGGCGGCACGCCGCGAGAGACACTCGAAGAACGATTCCTTGGTGTAGAGCGCCTCGCCGGTGACGATCGGGATCGACACCTTGTCGCGCACCTCAGCCAGCAGCGCGAGGTTGTCGGCGAGGCACGGCTCCTCGTACCACTCGATGCCGAGCGCCTCGAGCCGGCGGCCGATGCGGATCGCGTGCTGCGGCGAGAAGCGGCGATGCGCCTCGACCAGGATCTCGAAATCGGGGCCAAGCGTCTCGCGCATCGCGGCGACATAACGAATCGCGAAATCCTCGTCCTTGCGGTCGACGTGGGTGCGCCAGGGGCCGGGGAACGGGTCGAACTTGGCGGCGGTGAAACCCATCGCCTTGATCTTGCGGCCGCGCTCGACTCCGTCCTCGATCGTGGTGCGTCCAGCCCAGCCATTGGCGTAGACGCGCACCCGCTCGCGCGACGGCCCGCCCAGCAGATTGTAGACCGGCTGGCCGGCGAGCTTCCCGATGATGTCCCACGAGGCGATCTCGATCGCGCTCCAGGCAGACAAGAGCTCCATCGAGCCGCGCTTGATGGCGAAATCGTCGAACATGATCTGGCCGGTGTGGCGGATGTTGAACACCGGCCGGCCGATCACATGCGGCGCCATCTTGTCGATCAGTACGGCGATGACCTCCTCGCGGCCATGCGTGACATAGGCCTCGCCCCAGCCATGCGTGCCGTCCTCGGTCTCGACCCGGCACAGCAGCAAATCCTTCGAGCTGCCGGTGCCGAGGATGAAATTTTCAATGCGGGCGATCTTCATGGATTGTCCCCCCAGGCTTCGACGTCGAGAAACGTGCTCTGGTAGGTCGCGCCGTCGCCGAGATCGGTATAGCGGTCGGAGACCAGCATGTTGACGGTGCCGGACACGGTCTCGCCGGACGAGCGCTGACCGGGCACCAGCACGACACCAGGCTGTACCTCGTCGCTGACTTTGAGCACGAGGCCGACCGCACCGCGGTCATTGCGGAGCCGCACCTTGGCGCCATTTTTGAGGCCGCGAGAAGCTGCCTCGGCGGGGTGTATGACGGCTACCGGCGCGCCCTCGCGGCGGCGCAGAAAATCGACCCCGGCATAGGCGGTATGCGCCTGAAAATAGCCGGGCGCGGTCAGGAGGCGGAGGGGCCAGCGCGCGGCGTCGCGCTGCTCACCCGGGTCGGGCCGCCAATCGGGCATCGGCGCAAGACCCTGGGCGGCGAGCTGCTCCGAATAGAATTCGAGCTTGCCGGAAGGCGTCGCAAAGTGCTGGCCCTCGCTTGCGGCAAGACGGATCGGCCCAGCCTTGCGCACACGCTCAGGATCGAGCCCGGCGACTGCCCCCTTGGCGCCATCCAGCAACGCGGCAAGCGCTTCATGGGAAGACGCACGATATATGGATTCGTCCAATCCCATACGTTGCGCCAGATCCTGCGCCAGGCGGAAATTGGAGCGCGCCTCGCCTTGCGGCGGCACCGCGGCCGGCGCGTATTGCAGATAGTAGGCGCCATAGGCGCGGTAGAGGTCTTCAGTCTCCAAATAGGTCGTCGCCGGTAGCACGATATCGGCGTACCGCGCGGTGTCGGTCATGAACGGATCGTGGACCACGGTGAAGAGATCGTCGCGCGCCAATCCCTGGCGCACCGCCCCGGCATCGGGGCAGGTGACCGCCGGATTGTTGGCGGCGACGAACAGCGCACGGATCGGTGGGTCTTTCATGTTGAGCAGCGCGTCGCCGAGGCGGAGATGGTTGACCGTGCGCGCGGCGTCGGCCGAGGCGCCGGATGGGTTGCGCACGGCGTCGAAATTGAGCTCATAGACCGGGACAGTCAGCAGCAGCGCGCCGCCGCCGCGCCACCCGTAGGCGCCGGTGACTCCGGGCAGCAATGCGACAGCGCGCAACGCCTCGCCGCCGCGCATGAGGCGCGTCATCCCCTCGCCGAGACGGATGAACGAGCGCTTGGTCGCACCGTACATCGCGGCCAGTTTTTCAATATCGATAGCTTGTAACGACGTGATCTCGGCGACGCGCTCCGGCGTGTAGCGCGGCAGTACCTCGGCTTCGAGGCGGTCGAAGCCAGTCGTGTGGGCGGCAATGTAGTCGCGGTCGACGAGGCGGTCGCGCGCCAGGATATGCATGATGCCGAGCGCCAGCGCCGCGTCGGTGCCGATGCGGATTGGCAGGTGCCAATTGGCCTGCGCCGCAGTGCGGCTGCGGCGCGGATCGATGACGACGAGCTTGATCCCCCGCTTCTTGGCCGCCTCGACCTTGGCCCAGAAGTGCACATTGGTGGCGACCAAATCGGCGCCCCAGGAGAGGATGAGGTCGCTGTCGTCGACGCTTTCGGGATCGGCGCCGCCGACCGGGCCGACCGTGACGTTCCATGCTTCCTCGCAGCAGGTGTCGCAAACCGTACCGGCGAGGAGCCGGGTCGCACCGAGCGAGCGGAAGAGGCCCAGCGGCAGGCCGCGGTTCATGATGCCCTGATGCGCGCTATAGGCGTAGCCGAGGAGCGCGGTGGGGCCGGACTCGGCAATAATCGCCTTCCACCGCGCCGCGACCTCGTCGAGCGCGTCGTCCCACGAAACTGGCGCGAATTTCCCCGCGCCCTTCGCGCCGATGCGGCGCAGCGGCGTTTTCAGCCGATGCGGCGAGTGCACCAGTTCGTGGTCGCGGCCGACCTTGCCGCAGACGAAACCGGCGGTGAAGGGCTGGTCGGGGTCCCCCTTAATGTGCTGGACCCGGCCGTTTTCGACCTCGACCAGGAGCGAGCACATGTCCGGACAGTCATGGGCGCAAACGGCGCGGATCGTTTCCATCGGGCCATCTTGTGTCATTGCCAGCGCGGCGAGGCAATCTCGCTCCATTTGCCCAACCCGGCGCAAGAAGCTCAGCGCTACGGGTCGTGGCGCAGCTCATCCTCAAGCGGGCTGTGGGTCAGTTCGGAAACGGCGCGCACCGCGGCGCGCGCGACCCGCCATACCGCGTCATTGGCGCTAGCGGCGTCGATCGCGACAGTGTTGGCGGCGTCAGCCTGGGATGGTTGTTGCGGATCGACGACGGCGACCCGCCAGCCGCCGGTGGGATCACCCTGCGCCTGCAATTCGAGGCTGCGTCCGGGCAGATGGATTTTGGCGATGCCCTCGCGGCTGGTCGATATCTCGATGCGGTACTGCATGGCGCCGAAGATACGGCGTTTTGCTGATCAGGCAAAACTGGCGCGGCCGCGCGGTGGGGGTGCCAGGCGCTCGCGGACCAAGCCGGCGGTAAGGACGATGAGGCTGAGGCCGAGCACGACAACCGCCGGCCTCACCCCGGTCTGCAGCGAGAAATTGAGTTCGAACGCGCCGGCGAAGGTGACGCGGCCGGCAAAGGCGATCGCGAAATAGATCGCCTCGCCGACCGCCGTCAGCACGGTCGCCACCACGCCGAGCAACCCGACCCATGGCAACGGCAGGCGGCCGCGCACCGCGAATCTCGCCGCCAGCAGCCGGTAGCCCATCAGCCAGACGAAGATGCCGTCGGCGATCACCGGCTCCCACTGTTCGAGCTTCGACTGCATCGAATAGTGGATGAGCCCGAGGACGCAGATGAGGTAGACGAGCCGATGCAGGCTCTGCCATTTGCGCCCGAGACGCCGCACCATCTTGTCGGTCGAGGTCGCCGCCAGCGCCGCCAGCCCCAATAGCGCGACGAACCCGATGGTCAGGTAGACCCGCTTGACGATCTCGCTCGCGACGGTCGCGAGGCGGAAGTTCTCGTCGGCGATATAGAGCGTGAAGTGCAGCAGAATGTAGGCGAAAGCGGCGACCCCGACCATGCGCCGCACCAGGATCAGACGCTGCCATTGCAGGATCGCCCTGAGCGGGGTGATCGCCAGCGCGATCAAGATGAGGCGGATCGTCCACAAACCCTGCTGGTGGATCGCCTCGTTGAGCGGTCGGGCGCCGAGATTGTTGGTGGCGAACGCGAACGCCGTCCACGCCGCCGGCAGGAACAGCGCGACGAACACCGTGAGCTTCAGCGGCGACAGCCGCCGTTGATAGTCGTACCAAGGAAACTTCACCGTACCGTCCCGACCCGTTTCGCCGGGGATCAGTCTACATCGGCGGCTTGATCCCGTCTTTTTCGGCAAAGACCAGTCGCGACGTAATCTTGCCGTCGTCCTTCTTGAGCGCGAAGGCGACGATGGTGGCGCCGGGAACGAGAAGACCAGTATCGGCCGGGCTGTTCGCCAGGATGACTGTATCGGGACCGATCGTGTAATCCGACTCCCCGTCCTTGAACGTGACATGGAACACCGCGCCGTCCGGGGTCTTGGTTATGGTGCCGACGGTGGCATTGGTCATGACGCTGTCGGGCATCAGGTCCCAAGGGAATTGGCGGCCGCCATCCGCGAATGGCCGAGCCAGGACGCGAACCTCGATCGCGTGAATCTTGCCGTCCTTGCCCTTCACCCCGGTCGAAGCGACGGTGTCGCCGGGTTTGAAGTCGGCGAGCGTCTTTTTGATCAAGGCGTTCACGCTCACATCGTCGGCGAGCGTGACAGCGGTTATCTGGCCGTCGGCGGACTTGACTGAAAGAACCTTGCCGTCAAGCTTGTCGACGGTGCCGCGGACCCGGATCGGCGTGCCCTTCGGCGGGTTTTGGGCCAGCGCCGGCAGGGCGACAATCCCGACCAGCGCGATGATCAACGGTACCAATCGGCGCATTTCGCTCCTCCCCAGTTATTGCCGGACGCGACTAGCCTGGCGGTTTGATGCCATCCCGCTCGACGTAAATCCGCCCGATCGTCAACTTGTTGTCGGGCGATTTCAGCGCGACCGCGAGGACCGTCAGGCCCGGGGTGAGAAAGCCCCTATCGCCCGCGACATAGGTCGATACCGGTACATCCGGCCCCACGACGAACTCCAACTCGCCGTCCTTGTAGGTCACGTGCACAACGTTTCCATCGGGCGTCTGCGTGACGGTGCCGACCGTGGCGTTGGTCATGACTCCGTCGGGCTTTGCGCTCCACGGGCGCTGTCCTTCGCCGATGCCGCGCAACCCCTCGGGGAAGATGCGAAGCTCGACCGCGTGAATCTTACCGTCCGCTCCCTTGATTCCACCGGAAGCGACAAAGTCGCCTGGTTTGATATTGGCGAGCGAGCTCTTGGCCATGCCCCAAATCGCCACGTCGGCTTTCAGCGTGGCGGTCGCCATTTGCCCGGCCTTGGTTTTGACGGTCAGCACGTCCCCATCGAGCTTGTCGATCGTACCGATGATCCGCACCGGCGGATTGGCTGGCGGCGGGGTCTGCGCCTGCCCCGGCGACGCCATGAAGCAGATCAGGCCGACGATCAAGAATGCGACCAGACGCATCTGCTAAGGGCCTCCCCACAACCCGTGTGAATTTTCACAGTAGTGGCGCGTGAGCGTGCGGTGTGCATCACACAATTCGGTGAGGCGGCCGAGGGGCCATGTTAGTCTCGGGCGCGACCTAGACTAAGGAGCTGCCCTTGTTCGCCGCGCCGCCCGTCATCGAAACCAAGGTCTTCGCCCGCGTTCCCGACGAACTGCGCGCGCATCAGAACCCGCGACACCAATCAGGCGTGCCGCGCGACTGCTTTATCGAGGGGCCTTCGTTCGACCGCGAGGGCAATCTCTATGTCACCAACATCCCCTACGGGCAGATCCTCAAGGTTTCGCCCACCGGTCAGTTCAGCGTCGTCGCCACCTATGACGGTGAGCCGAACGGGCTGAAAATCCACCGCGACGGGCGCATCTTCGTCGCCGACCATTCGCGCGGGCTGATGGTGATCGACCCGGCGGTCGGCCGCGCCGAGGTTTTACTCGACCGGCCGCGCCGCGAGCGCTTCAAGGGGCTCAACGATCTCCACTTCGCTAGCAACGGCGACCTTTATTTCACCGACCAGGGGGAGAGCGCGCTGAACGATCCGACCGGCCGGGTATGGCGGCTGCGCGCCAACGGCCGGCTCGACTTGCTGCTCGACAATGTGCCGAGTCCCAACGGACTGGTCCTGACGCCCGACGAAAGCATCCTCTACCTCTCGGCGACCCGCGCCAACGCGGTATGGCGCGTGCCGTTGCATCCCGATGGCGGTATCGGCCGGGTCGGCGTCTTCATCCAACTATCGGGCGGGATGGGTCCGGATGGGATGGCGATGGATGGGGAGGGCAATCTCGCGGTGTGCCATGTCGGCATGGGTTCGGTATGGGTGTTCAGCCATCGCGGGCGGCCGCTCTACGAGCTGCCCTCCTGCGCCGGCCGCGCAACGACCAACGCCGCCTTTGGCGATCTCGACGGCAAGACGCTGTTCATAACCGAGAGCGAGACCGGGACGATCCTGCAGGCGCGGATGCCGGCGCCGGGACTAACTCTGTTCTCGCATCGATAGATAATTACAGATAAATATCGGTATATATAAGAATATATCGACATTGTATTGTAATACTGCCGATGCTTGGCTATCTCAATGCTCAGGCAGCGACGGGACAGCCAAATGAGCGAGCATTCCCACGATAATTCCTCGGGGCACATCGACTGGAAGGAGCACGGGGTTAAGGTGATCCCCGGCGACCAGCTCGACACCAAGACGCCGCAGACGCCGGGTATGAACCGCGCCGCGGCGATCAACTTCGCCCGCGTCGGCGCGCAAAAAATCTGGGCCGGCACCGTCCACATCCACGCCAACGCCAAGACCGGCGCGCATCATCACGGTGCGCTCGAGAGCGTCATCTACGTGATCCGCGGCAAGGCGCGGATGCGCTGGGGCAACCACCTCGAATATGTCGCCGAGGCGGGCCCGGGCGATTTCATCTTCGTCCCACCTTACGTGCCGCACCAGGAGATCAACGCGTCATCCGACGAGATGCTCGAATGCGTGCTGGTGCGCAGCGACAACGAGGCGGTGGTGGTCAATCTCGACATCGAGCCGGTGGAAAAACCCGAGCAAGTCCTCTGGGTCGACCCGATTCACAAGAGATGAACCCGATTCACAAGAGATGAAGTTGCCCCTTTCCCGCGAGCGGGAGAGGAAGGGGCCCATTCCGCAAAGGATGGGAGGGTGAGGGGTTAATTGCAGACCCTCACCCGCCTCGCTACGCTCGGTACCCTCTCGCGCGGGCGGGAGAGGGGAGAAAGACATGGCAGCCACGAGAGTTACCCTCGCCACCGCGACACCGGGCGGCGGGTTTCCGCTTTATGGCGGGGTGTTTGCCGAGGTCATCAATACGACCGATCCGTCGCTTGAGGTCGAGTGCCGCAACACCAAGGGCTCGACCGAAAACGTGCCGCTACTGGAGGCGAGCCAAGTCGATCTCGGCCTGGTTACCGGCGAGGTGGCGTTCGCCGATTCGAGCCGGGCGGGATCGGGAGTGCGCATCCTCGCGGCGATGTATTCGACCGCCGGCATGTTCGTCGTGCGCGGCGACAGCCTGGCGCACACCATCGCGGACCTCAGGGGCAAACCCGTCGCCTTCGGCGCCGCCGGCTCGGGGCTGGTAATCCTCGCGCGCTATGTGCTCGATGGTCTGGGCTTGGAGATGGAGCGCGATTTCCAGGCGATCTACCTGGAGCGCGCCGGCGACGGCCCGGCGATGGTGCTCGACGGCCGCGCCGCGGCGTTGTGGGGCGGCGGCATCGGCTGGCCCGGCTTCGCTCGCGTTGCCGAGGAAGGCGGCCGATTCATCGCTCCGACGTCCGCCGAGGTCGCGCAAATCCGCGCCAAACACCCGTTCCTCAAGCCGCTGACCGTGCCGGCCGGCGCCTATCCCGGACAAAGCGAGCCGATAAATTCGATCGGCTCCTGGTCGTTCGTCCTGGCGCGGCCCGATCTGCCTGACGATGCCGGTTACCGCCTCGCCAAGGCGCTGCACCGGGGCGAAGCGGCGCTCGCCGCTAAGCTCGATCAGGCTAAGGAGACGACTGCGGCGAACACGGCCGCCGCCGCGCCCGACCCGGCGCTGATCCAGCCCGGTGTCGCGCGGTATCTGCGCGAGATCGGTGTCCTCTAACTGACGCGTCATTGCGAGCCGCCCGACGGGCGGCGCGGCGATCTCGTTCGGTCTCGACCTCCTGAAATGAGATTGCTTCGCTGCGCTCGCAATGACAGGCAAATTCAGAAACGCGCGAATTCGCGCTCGACCTTGGCGAGGAAACGCGCCGTGTCGGCGGCGCTCTTGGACTCGATGGCATAGAGCGAGAGAAACCGAGTCTTCACATGCCGCGTGCACAGGCCGCGGATGCCGGTGTGGATCACCGCGCGCATGGGGTCGCGCAGCACCAGCTTGATCAGCCACCACGGCGCGCCGTAGGTGCAGACGACCCCGAGCTTCTTGAGCCGGCGCAGGCCCGGTTCGATGCGGCCGCCGGCATGGAGGTGAAACGCCACTCCGTTGACCCAGACGCGGTCGAAATAACCCTTGAGGATCGCCGGCATTCCGTACCACCACACCGGAAAGCACAAGACTACCGCGTCGGCCGCGCGCAGCCGCTCGACATGATGCTCGACCGCTGAAAAATCGGGGTTCGGCGTATTGTGGGCGCGGCGCTCAGCAGGCGTCATCACCGGGTCGAAGCTGGTGGCGTAAAGGTCGCAATCGTCGACCTGGTGGCCTGCCTCGGCCAAGGCGCCAATGACTGCATGGTGCAGCGCGGCGGCAAGGCTGTCGGCGAGGGGATGGGCAAAGAGGACGAGGACGCGCATCCGCAGGCCTGTTTCCTGATTCTCGGGCGAAAACTCATGCTAGCATCGGAGCCAACAACCAACAGACCAGTCGATCTCCCAATCGGCTGCTATCGGTGAAGGAGGAAGCCATGCGCGGGGTCGTGTTCACCGGCGGTCGCGAGCTCGAACTGATGAATTTTCCGGACCCGACCCCGGGACCCGACGAGGTCGTCATCGAGATGAAGGCCTCGGGCATGTGCGGCAGCGATCTGCACCAGTACCGCCGGCCGAAATCGGGCGGCGAGACTGGCGGGCTCGCCGCGCCCTCGGCGCCGACCATCGCCGGCCACGAGCCGTGCGGCATCGTCGCCGCGGTTGGCACCGCAGTCAGCCCGGCGCTGGCGCATGTCGGCCAGCGGGTCATGGTGCATCATTACGAGGGCTGCCGGGTGTGCGGCCATTGCCGCTCGGGCTGGTCGCAGCTTTGCCAGGAGCAGCCGGTCAAAGTGTACGGCAACAACGCGCATGGCGGCCACGCCGCTTACATGAAGGTGCCGGCTTTCACCGTCGTGCCGCTGCCCGACGAATTGTCGTTCACCACCGGCGCGGCGATCTCCTGCGGCACCGGCACCGCCTATGGCGCACTGCGCCGCATCCGGCTTTCCGGCAACGACACGATCGCGATCTTCGGCCAGGGGCCGGTCGGGCTTTCGGCGACGCAACTCGCGCACGCGATGGGCGCGCGGATCATCGCCCTCGACGTCAGCGAGGAACGGCTCAACCGCGCCAAGGATTTCGGCGCCGATGAGATCGTCAACCCGCGCTCCAACGACCCCATCGGCGCGATCAAGGACTTGACCCATGGCTACGGCGCCGAGTTCACGCTCGACACCTCGTCGCAGCCGGAGGGCCGCATCGCCGCGATCCGCGCCACCAAAGTATGGGGCACCACCTGCTTTGTCGGCGAGCGCAACCAGGTGACGATCGACGTCAGCCCCGACATGCTCCGCAAGCAACTGACGATCGTCGCGTCCTGGACCTTCTCGTCGATTGGCCAGGAGGAATGCGCCCGCTTCGTCGCTGACCGCGGGATCGACGTGGAGGCGCTGTTCACCCACCGCTGGCGGCTCGACCAGGCCGAGGAGGCCTACAAGCTGTTCGATACCCAGACCACCGGCAAGGGTGTGTTCCTGATGTGAGGGAGGGGGCGATGAACGATGTGATGACCAACACCAAGCCCGCCGCGCCGACCGCGACGACGCCTGGCATGAGGGGCCAGGACACGTTGACCGCGCTAGCCTCGCGCTATGTCGATGTCGAGGATTTGCCGTGGAAACCGACCCCGTGTCCCGGCATCGACATGAAGGTGCTGGTCGAGGACCCGGCGACCGGGCTTTTGACGGCGCTGTTCCGCTGGCAGCCCGGCGCCGAGTTGACGCTGCATGAGCACGTCGAGATCGAGCAGACCTTCGTCCTTGAAGGCAGCCTCGCGGACGAGGAGGGCGAGGTCACCGCCGGCAACTACGTGTGGCGGCCCAGGGGCAACCGCCACACCGCCCGCTCGCCCAACGGCGCGTTGGTGCTGTCGATGTTTCTCAAGCCCAACATCTTCCTCACCGAAGACAAGGAAGGCGTGCAGCTGCGGTAGCTCCGGTCGTCGTCCCGGCGCGGGCCGGGACCCAGGAATCAACCGTTCCTGCGGCGGACGGCTGGATACCGGCCTTCGCCGGCATGACGAAGTGAACCGAGAGGAACAGATGCCCAAATCGAAAATCTACCCGAGCTTCGACGCAGCGGTCGCCGACATCCCAGACAACGTGACGATCGGCTTCGGCGGGTTCGCGGTGGTCGGTCAGCCGGTCAACCTCTACGGCGCGCTGGCGAAGCAGGGCGCCAAGGGCCTCACCTGTGTATCCAACGGCACGCGCGGCGGCGCGACCTTGCCCGAGGACGCTCCGACGATGGAGTGGCTGATCCAGAACGACCAGGTGAAGAAGGTGGTGTGCGCCTTCACCGCGCCGACCCGCGCCTCGCAGCGCCTGGTGTTCACCGAGTATTACGAGAGCGGCCGGATCGAGGCCGAGCTGGTGCCGCAGGGCACGCTGGCCGAGCGCATGCGCGCCGCCGGCGCCGGCATCCCGGCCTTCTACACGCCCGCCGCGGTCGGCACCGAGTTGGCCGAAGGGCGCGAGACCCGCTTTTTCAACGGCCGCGAATACCTCCTCGAAGAGGCGCTGCCGCTCGACTATGCCTTCATCCGCGCCTATCAGGCCGACAGTTTCGGCAACCTCCGCTTCCGCCGGGCACAGCGCAATTTCAACCCGATCATGGCGATGGCCGCCAGGGTCACCATCGTCGAGGTCGAGGAGGACATCCTGCCGCCCGGCGCGATCGACCCGGACGACGTACACCTCTCCGGCATTTTCGTGCAGCGCCTCGTCAAGGTGCCGCCGCCGCCCGAGGGCTGGTGGCCGATGCGCCCGGCCGAGGTCGCCGCTCGAAATGCGGCGCTGCAGGGAGCCGCACGATGAGCGACACGAAAGGCCTCACCCGTCAGCAGATGTGCGACCGGTTGGCGATGGAGTTCGCGGATGGCTGGGTCGTCAATCTCGGCATCGGCATCCCTACCTTGTGTTCGAACTATAATTTCGGCGACCGGCAGATCATCTTCCACTCCGAGAACGGGGTCGTCGGCTACGGCCCGCTCGCCGCGCCGGGCAAGGAGGATCTGCACCTCGTCAACGCTGGCGGTCAGCACGTGACGATGAACCCCGGCTCGGCGATCGTGCATCACGCCGACGCGTTCGGGATGATCCGCGGCGGGCGCATCGACGTGACCGTCCTCGGCGCCTATGAGGTCGCGGAGAACGGCGATTTCGCCAACTGGAAGATGGCCGGGCAGAAGGGCGGCGGCATCGGCGGCGCGATGGACCTCGCCGCCTGCGCGAAACATGTCTTTGTCGCAATGGAGCAGACGACGCGCCGCGGCGCGCCGCGCCTGGTCGAGCGCTGCGCCATTCCCGTGACGGCCAAGGGCGTCGTCGATCTGGTGATCACCAATTACGGCCTGTTCGAGATCACCAAAGAGGGCATGGCGCTGAAGGAGATCGCGCCCGGCGTCGCGGTCGACGAGGTCAAGGCGACGGTCGGCTGTAACCTCATCGTGCCAAGCGAGGTTCCGCCGGTGAGGATGCGAGGGTAACCGGTCGGCGTTGTCGTGGGGGTGAGGATGAAGCAGGGCGTCGTGCGCGTCGGCGAACGCAAGACCGGAGTGGCGGCGCCGCAAAACTTTACCGGCATCGTCTGGACCGACGTCGTCATGGTCGGCGAGAAGCCGTCGCGAATGCGGGCGACAATGTACAATTTCAACCCCGGCGGCCGTACGAACTGGCACAGCCACCCGGTCGGGCAGACGCTCTACTGCACCGCTGGGATCGGCCGCATCTGCTTCAAGGGCTCGCCGCCGCAAATCCTTGAACCAGGCGACACGGTGACGATCCCGCCCGACACCTGGCACTGGCACGGCGCCGCGCCCGGGCAGTTCTTCGCCCATCTGGCGATGATGGAGGTCGACGACGAGGGCCGCGGCACCGCCTGGTTCGAGCCGGTCAGCGAAGACGACTATAACGCCCCGGCGGCTGTTCCCGGCTAAGCGGCGTCCAGCCCCCGCTGCTCGAGCAGCGGCTCGATCGCCGGCTCGCGGCCACGGAACGCACGGTAGAGCTCCATCGGGTCGCGCGTGTCGCCGGCGCTGTAGATCGCCTTGAGCCGCGCCGCCGTCGCCGGATCGAACACGTCGCCGACCTCGGTGAAGGCGGCAAACCCGTCGGCGTCGAGCACCTCCGCCCACAGATAGGCGTAGTAGCCGGCGGCATAACCCGCGCCGTCGAACAAATGCTGGAAATGCGTCGGCCGGTGGCGCAGCCCGATCTCCTTGCGGCATGCCGACGCGGGCGAGGAAGTCGCGCTCGAACGCGGCGATATCGACCGGCGCATCGGATTTGCGGGCGTGCAGTTCGAGGTCGATCATCGCGCAGGCGGCGTATTCGACCGTGGCGAAACCCTGGTTGAAGTTGCGCGCCGCCAGCAGCTTTTCAATCAGCGCCTCGGGGATCGGCTCGCCGGTCTGGTAATGGCGGGCATATTTGCGCAGCGTCTCCGGCAGCCTGCGCCCAGTGCTCGAAAATCTGCGAGGGAAACTCGACGAAATCGCGCCGCACCGCGGTGCCCGATTGCGACTTGTAGCGCACCTGCGAGAGCAGCCCGTGCAACCCGTGGCCGAATTCGTGAAACAGCGTCTTGGCGTCGTCGAAGGAGAGGAGTGTCGGATCGCCCTTGGAAAAATTGTTGTTGTTGACGACGATCGGCAGCACCGGCCCGTCGAGGTTTTCCTGGTCGCGATAGCTCGACATCCACGCGCCCGAGCGCTTGCCGGTCCGGGCGAAATTGTCGTGTAGGAAAAGTCCGACCGTCTTGCCGCCCTCGCCGCGCACCTCGTAGGCGCTCACGTCGGGGTGGTAGACCGGCAGATCGGCGCGCGGCGCGAAGCTGACGCCGAACAGTCTGCCGGCGGCGTCGAACATCGCCGCGACCATGTTGTCGAGCACGAAATACGGCTTCACCGCGGCTTCGTCGAAGTCGTATTTCCGCGCCCGGACCTTCTCGGCGTAGTAGCGCCAGTCCCACGGCGCGATCGGCTCGTTGAGCCCGTCGGCGTGGGCAGCCGCCGCAAGTTCGGCCCGTTCGGCGGCGGCCTTGTGCTTCGCCGGGCTCCAGACCTGCTCCAGGAGATGCTCGGCCGCCTCGGGCGTCTTCGCCATCGTGTCGTCGAGCCGGTAGGCGGCGTAGGTCTCGTAGCCGAGCAGCCGCGCCTGCGCCTGGCGCAACTGCGAGCAGCTCGGCGATCAGCGGCGCGTTGTCGTGTCCGCCGTGATGCTCGCCGCGGGCGGTCCAGGCCCGGTAGGCGGTCTCGCGCAAATCGCGCCGCGCCGAGAACGTCAGGAACGGCTCGACCGACGAGCGCGACAGGGTGATGACGTATTTGCCGTCGAGCCCCCGCTCGCGCGCCGCTTCCGCTGCAGCGTCGTGGGCGAACTTGGGCAGGCCCTCGAGATCGGCCTCGTCGAGCACCAGCCGCCACTCGTCCTCGTCGTGCTGCACGTTCTGGCCGAAATGCGTGTGCAGCGTCGCCATGCGCGTGGTGATCTCGGCCATTCGCGTTTTCTCGGCGGGGCCGAGCAGCGCCCCCGCCCGGACAAGCTGCAGATGGTGCCGCTCCAATAGCCGCTGCTGGTCAGGCGCGAGGTCGAGCGCGTCGCGCTGCCGGTAGACTGCGTCGATCCGCGCAAACAGCACCGGGTCGAGCGCGATCGTGCTGCGATGCGCCGCCAGCTTGGGGGCATAGTCGCGGGCGATCGCATCGAGCTCGGGGTTCGTCGCGCTCGAGCGAAGGTTCGAGAACACGTCCCCGGTGCGTTCCAGCCCGCGGCCGCTGCGCTCCAGCGCCTCGATCGTGTTGGCGAAGGTCGGCCGCCGCGGCGGTCGCCGGTGATCGCGGCGATCTCGGCCAGCTCCTCGGCCATGAACCGGTCGAAGGCGGGCGGGAAATGCTCGGGCTTGATACGGTCGAAGGGCGGCAGTCCGAACGGGGTCGCCCACTCCTCGAAAAACGGGTTCTGTTCGCTCACCCCGCCAGGATATCAGTGAAATCGCCGCGCGCCGAGGGCATGTCCGGGAAAATCTTGGCCAGCGCCTTGTCGTCGAGCCGGAGATGCTTCTCGACGATCGTCGCGAGCGGATGCCGGAAATCGGTGGTAATCGCCAGATCGCGCTGCTGATAGAGCTGCGCCGCGGCGAGGCCCGGCCATTGGCCATAAACCTTGCCGCCCTTCACCGGCCCGCCCATCACCCAGATGACGTTGCCGTGGCCGTGGTCGGTGCCGCCATTGCCGTTCTCGTGCACGGTGCGGCCGAACTCGGAGATCACGGCGAGCACGGTGTCGCTCCAATCCTGACCGAGGCTTTGCTGCAAGGCCACGAGCCCCTCGGCCAGCGCCTTCAGGCGTCCGGCGAGCTGGCCCTTGTCATTGCCCTGGCGAGCGTGCGTGTCCCAGCCGCCGAGGCTGACAAAGGCCAGCCGAACGTGCTTGTCCTGGCTCACCAGCCGTGCGAGCCGTGCGGCGATCCCTGGGAAACCCTCGGCCGGCGGCGCGCCGTTATCGGCCATCCGTTGCTCCTCGCTCGACATGTCGGCGACGAGCTGGGTGCGTGCGGCGCGGCCCTGGCGATAGGCCTCGCTCTGCTTGTCGTTGCCGTCGTAGAGCTTGTCGAAGGCGCTGGCGATCTCGGGCCGGTCGATCACCATCGGCGCCGCCGCCTTGGGTCCGAGCGGCAGGTTGGCGACCGCCACCGGCCCCTTGAATATGTACGGCAGGGTCGGGCCTACCGAGACGGCCTCGGTCGGGCTCCGCGGTCCGGGCAGCGCCGCCAGCAGCCGGTTCATCCATCCATCCGGCGTCGTGCTCCGCCCCGGGGTGCCGTTTTCCATGAACAACTGCGCGTCGAAATGCGATCGGCTCGGGTCAGGCGAGCCGGCGGCGTGGATAAAGGCGAGCTTCTCGTCGTTCCACATCGCCATCAGCGGCTGCAGCGCCGGATGCAGGCCGAAATGCCCGTCGAGATCGAGCGCGCCGTTATCGGTGCCCGGCCTTTGGATGGCGATGGTCGAGCGCGCTTCGTAATAGGCGGCCTCGGCATACGGCACGACGACGTTCAGCCCGTCGACCGCGCCGCGCAGCATGACGACGATCAGCCGCGCAGGCGGACCGTCGGCGCGCGCCGCCCAGATCGGCCCGAGCACCGGCGAGGCAATGGCTCCCAACGCCGCACCACCCGCCAGTCTGACAAAATCGCGCCTCAACATGGTCGCACCTATCTGCGCATGAAATCGGGGCTGCCCAGAATGAGCGCCGCCTTCATCGCCGCCGGCGATTGGGCGATCGCGGCGCGCGTATGGTCGGTGAGGATCGGGTCGAGCAGCGTTTGCAGGGCCTTGGCGCTGACCGTGATCGGCCGCGCATCGGGCGCGGCCGAGGCGGCGACGATGCGCGCCTCTTGTTCGTCCGGCGGAACGTAATTGAGCAAGGCGCCGCCGCCGACCAGCACGGCGAAATTGGTGCGGGTCGTCATCGCGTCGGGGCTGAGCCACGCGTCCTGCGTGTTCTTGTACCCGTCGGGGGTCGGGCAGAGATAAAGCGGCATGCCGAGCTGCGCCATGGTTCCGAGGAACGGCGTGGGGCTCTTGATCTTGCTACCGGTAGCGCGCACGGCCGACAGGACATATTGGTACGGCGTCTTGTATTTCTGCCCGGCGCTGTCGCGGAATTCGGTGCTGGTGAGCAGCGCCTTCATCACCGCCTTGATGTCGCCACCCGTCGCCAGGAATTCCGCAGCGAGCCGGTCGACCAGCGCGGCGGCCGGCTTGTCGGCGACGAAATACTGCGCCAGCTCAAAGGCGATGTGATGCGCCGTCGCCGGGCTCTTCGCCAGGATGTCGATCGCCGCGATCCCTTGCTCTTCTCCACCCGGTGCGATCGTGTGACCGAGAAAGACCTTCGGGGACGGATCGTGGCGCGAGGCGATAAAGGCGAAGGCCGATCCCGAACCGGTGGTCAGCGCGTCATAGTTGAACCCCCATCCGGTCAGGATCATCGCTAGCGTATCAACGTCCTTTTGGGTGTAGCCGCCGTCGACGCCGAGCGTATGCAGCTCCATCAACTCGCGCGCGTAATTCTCGTTGATGTCGCTGAATAGCCGGGCGGCGCTGGGGCTGCCGGGCGCGGTGCTGTCCTGGTTGTCGAGGTAATAGAGCATCGCCGGATGCTGCGCCGTTGCCAGCAGCAGATCGCGGAACTTGCCGAGGACGTGCGGCCGGATCGCCTCATTCTCGAAATTGCCCACCCACAGCATGTCGAAGCCGTTATAGGCGTTGACATTGAAGTGGTTGAACCAGAAGTCGACCATCGCCTCCTGAAGCTGGCGCGGGCTGTAGAGCGCGCGATAAACCCGCGCCGCGCGGGCCTGTTCGAGGATCGACTCGGCGCGCTTGATGCGCGCATCGATCATCTCCTGCGTCGGCTTCGCGCTCGCCATGGTCTCGCTCGGCTGCGGCCCGTATTTGGCGAAAAGTTGCGCCGCGCTGAGCTCTTGCGTGTCGAGCGCGGCCAGCCGGTCGGTCAGCGCCGTTGGCTCAGGCAGCGACGCCGGGTCGAGCTGTTCGTCGACATAGCGGTCGATGCCAATCGCCTTGACGTGTGCCACCGCCTCCGCCGTAGGGCCCAGCGTGATCCGGTTGAGGACGTGGATGATCTGACGGTCGAGCGCGGGATCGGCCCGCGCCGGCACCGCAGCGAAGAAGCATATCCAAAAGATGATGAAAACACGGTGAAGCATATCTAGCGGCGCATGAAGTCAGGGCTGCCGAGGATCATCGCCGCGCGCAATCCCGCTGGCGAATTTGTGATCGCCGACCGGGTGTGGGCGCTGAGGATCGGCGCCAGCAGCGCCTCGAGCGGCGCCGAATCGAGCGGTTCGGCTTTCGCCGGAGCGGGCTCTCCCTGCTGCGCGACCAATTGAGGTGCCGCCATATTGGGCGCCTGACTGCCGGGAGCGGGAGGCTCCATTGCGTTGCCGGGCTGGTCATTCGCTGGCGGTGCGTTCTTCAACGGCAGCGCGCCGCGGCCAAGCCCGGTGGCGAAGCCGATCCGCAATGTCGTCGCGTCCGGGTTGAGCCAGGCGTCTTCGGTGTTCTTGTAGCCGTCCGGGGTCGGGCAGAAATAAAGCGGCATACCGAGCCGCGCCATCGTGCCCAAGAGCGGCCGCGGGTTGTTGACCTCGACCCCGGCGGCGCGCGCCGCCGACAGTACGTAGTGATACGGCGTCTTGTATTTCTGGCCGGCGCTGTCGTGGAATTCCGTTGAGGTAAACAGCAGCTTCAGCACCGCGGCGATGTCGCCGTCGGTTTGAGCGAAGCGCTGCGCCAGCCGGTCGACCAGAGCCGGCGGCGGGCTGTCGGCGACAAAATACTGCGCCAGCTGGAAGGAAATGTGACGCGCGGTCGCCGGGCTTTTCGCCAGGATGTCGATCGCGGCGATGCCCTGCTCTTCGCCGCCTTGCGGGATCGTGTGACCGAGGAAGGTCTTCGCGCCGAAATCGTGCCGCGACGGGTCGAAGCGGAAGCCGGCGCCGCGCCCGATGCGGAACGCCGGACGGTCGAGCCCCCAGCCGGTCAGGATATGCGCGAGGGTAATGACGTCGTCCTGGGTGTAGCCGCCGTCGACCCCGAGCGTGTGCAGCTCCATCAGCTCGCGCGCGTAATTCTCGTTGATCCCGGTCTGCTGGCCCCTGGCGCCGGGGCTGCCGGGTGCGGTGTTGAGATGGTTGTCGAGGTAGAACAGCATCGCTGGGTGATGCGCGGTCGCCAGCACCAGGTCGCGAAAGCGGCCGAGCGCATGGGGCCGGATCGCGGTCTCCTCGTAATTGCCGATCCACAGATGGTCGATGGCCTTGGCGGCGAAAACGTTGAAATGGTTGTACCAGAAATCGACCATCGCCTCCTGCAGCTGGCGCGGGCTGTAGAGCGCGCGCCACACCCGCGCCCAGGACGCCTGCTGCGCGATGATCCGGGCGCGCTGGCGCCGCGCTTTCGCCTCCTCTGGGCTCGGCTTCACCCCGCCGTTGAGGATTGGCAGCAGCGGACCGTATTCGCGGAAGAGCTGCACCGGATCAAGTCGAAGAGTGTCGAGCGCGGCCAGCCGCTGGCTCAGTTCAGCCGGCTCGGCGATCGCCGCGGGATGGAGCTGCTCGTCGACATAGTGATCGATGCCGATCTGCTGGATGCGCGAGACGACCGCCGCGTCCGGCCCAAAGCCGAGCCGGTTGGCGACGTGGAGGATCTGACTGTCCGCGGCGGTGCCTTCGGCCAGCGCCGGCCACGGCCTCGCTAGCACCAGCGTGCACGCGCTGCCCAGAAGAAAGGATCGTCGCGTCGCCATCATGCGCCGCCATATGGCAGTTCGGTGCAGGTTTTACAGCCGCATTCTACTCCGCCATCCCCGGTTTCAGCGTTAACCCGCGCTTATCCGGGTGGCAATCCCAACAATCGCCGCGCCAGCACCAGATGCGGCTTGTCGATCATCTTGCCGTCGAGCGCGAGCGTGCCGGCGCCAGGGTTGGCGGCAAACGCTGCAATAACCGCTTCCGCCCATTGGCGCTCCTCGGCGCTGGTCGAGAACACCTCGTTGATCGTCGCGAGCTGCGCCGGGTGGATAGCCATTTTGCCGACGAAGCCGGAGCGCCGCGCCGCGACCGCCTCGGCCTTGAGGCCATCGGGGTCGCGGAAATCGGTGTAAATCGTGTCCAGCGCGGCAACCCCGGCGGCCGCCGCGGCCAGCAGGCACAGCGAACGCGCCAGCTGGTACGGCCCGTCATAGGCGCCGTCGAGCGTGCGGTTGTTGCCGCCGATGCAGGCCGACAGATCCTCGGCGCCCCAGGTGATCGCCTCGAGCCGCGGCGACGCGCCCGCGTAATTGCCGAGCTGGAACACCGCTTCGGCGGTCTCGGTGGCGATGGCGACGACGCGGATCGCGCCGACCTTGTGGTCGGCTGCGGCCTCGAAGGCCGAAAGGTAATGGTCGACGATCGTCACATCCTGGGGCGTGCATTTCGGCAGGAGGATGCCGTCGGGCTTGCCGGCGACCGTGGCGGCAAGATCGTCGAGCGCCAAACCGCTGGCTAGCGGGTTGATCCGCACATAGCGGGCAATCTTCCCCAGGCCGTGCGTGTCGAGGAATTCGCGGGCGAGCTTGCGCGCCGTCGGCCGGTTTGCCGCCGCGACCGAGTCCTCGAGGTCGAGGATCAGCGCGTCGGCGCCGGATTCCAGTCCCTTGGCGAGCTTACGCTCGCTATCGGCCGGAACGAACAGGAATGAGCGGATCGGCATCTCTATGTTCCTCTGTCATTGCGAGGAGCCGAAGGCGACGAAGCAATCTCGACGGGACCAGCGCCCAGCGCGAGATTGCTTCGCTTCGCTCGCAATGACACTGCTCTCACGCGGGCCGGCATTTCATAAAGGCCGCGCGACGGCAGATCGCCACCACATCGCCGTGCTGGTTGAGGCCAATATGCTCGAATTCGACGATCCCGGCGTCGGAGCGTGATTTGCTTCGGCGCAGCGAGATCACCGTCGTCTTCGCCCGCACCGTGTCGCCGTGGAACACCGGTTTCGGGAAGCGCACGTCGCTCATGCCGAGATTCGCGACGGTGGTTCCGAGCGTCGTGTCGCCGACCGAAATCCCGATCACCAGACCGAGCGTGAAGATCGAATTGACCAGCGGCCGGCCGAACTCGGTGGTCTTGGCGAATTCGGCGTCGAGGTGCAGCGGCTGTGGGTTCATTGTCATCGTCGTGAACAGCACGTTGTCGGTCTCAGTCACCGTGCGGGTCATCGCGTGCTCAAACACCTGGCCTTCCGAAAACTCATCGAAATAGAGCCCGGCCATCGCCTAGCGGCCCTTGAACACCGGGCGGCGCTTTTCGTTGAAAGCGGCGACCGCCTCCTTATGGTCCTCGGTGAAGGCGCAGCGCGCCTGATGCTCGGCCTCGAGGTCGAGCACGGTCTGGAACGGCTCGGTCTCGGCGGCGAACAGGTTCTTTTTGATGTAGCCGAGTGCGACTCGCGGCCCGTCGGCGAGCCGCCGCGCCATCGCCATCGCCTCGTCGCGCAGCTTGTCGTCGTCGACCAGACGGTTGACCATGCCGAGCCGATAAGCTTCCTCGGCATCGATGACGTCGCCGAGCAGATAGAGTTCGCGCGCCTTTGCGGTGCCGACCAGCCGCGTCAGGCTCCAGGTGCCACCGTAATCACCGGAATAGCCGATGCGGACAAAAGCGGTGCCGAACCGCGCCGATTTTCCGGCTATCCGTAGGTCGCAGGCCAGCGCCAGGCCGAGCCCCGCGCCGGCCACCGGTCCGTTGATCGCGGCGACGATCGGCTTCGGGCAGTTGCGCATCAGCAGCGGCAATTGGTGCGAGCGGCGCAGCCCCTCGACTCGGTCCTCGACCGTCTGGTCGCGGCCGCGCGCCTCCATCGACTTGACGTCGCCGCCCGAGCACCAGCCGCGCCCGGCGCCGGTAATGACGACGCAGCCGACCTCGCGATCGGTGGCGAGCCGGTTTAAGGTCTCGGTGAGGCTCGCGGTCATCTCCGCCGACAGCGCGTTGAGCCGTTCGGGTCGGTTGAGGGTCAGCCAGGCGACGCCGTTTTCGACGGCTTCCAACAGGTCGGGCATCTCTCTCTCCTTGGGCGAGGGTTGGCGGATCATAACCCGATTTCCCGAGCTGTCATTGCGAGGAGCGCGGCAACGAGCCAATCTCAATGGCGGGAAACGCGGGTGACGCGAGATTGCTTCGCTACGCTCGCAATGACGCCCGAGTGTCAAGTCCGATAGAACGGCTTGTCGCCCTCGATCACCTCTTCGGCGACTGGCCCCGTCGTGGTCGGCTGGACGGCACTGGCCGCGACAACCGACGCGCATAGCGCGATATTTCGCGATTTAGCGCCGCCACGATGCTTTCGGCTTCTTCGCGAACGGGACAAAACACCACGATGTCGTAATCCGCAGCGCGGTCGACGATCGCCCACCGCTCGTCGAACCGTGGCACCGCCGCAAAGCGCCCCGGCCGACCGTCTCGGGCTTTTGTCGACGGCCGCGGTTTGTAGCGATCATTGATGGAGCAGCTGCCAGCCAAAGATTGCCGCAACCATTGTTATCAGAAGGCAAAGCCAGAAGAACGGGCCTGCGGTCGTCATCAAAATCCGGCTGATGCGAGTGGCCTGCCGCTCCGCGGCCGCGAGCCGCGCGCGCGGAAGCTGGGCCGGAGCCGAGGGATGCGGAAAGTCGACATCGCTGCGCCGGGGCGGCGCCTTGCAACAGATGTATTCGCCATCTTGCCAGATTTCGATCGTCGCCGTGCCAGTCTCGCGCGATCGACGCGCGTACTCGATCGCTGTCCGCAGGTCCGGGAAATGCCGCTCAAACCGTCCACCCGAAAGCGTACAGCCCTTCTCGTCACACCGCAGACAAAGGCGATCCACCGGCTGTGGGCGTTTGACCGCGCCGCGGTTTTCGAGCGGAACGAGCAACATCAATGCGAGCCCCAATGACCGCCGCCATCCATTCGGATGTCGAAGTGGTGGGTTGGTCGAACGGATCGCGGCACAAAGTCAGTCATCGAAATCAACCGTGTTTGTTCACGACCCCAACATGACAAAGCAAAGCCGCATAAAAATTCGAGACGAATTGGCGCCTGCGGCCGGGTGAGCGCTCGTGTTAAGCCGCGCGGCGCGTCGTGGGGTTTGAGGGCGGCTGGTCTGGCCGCTCATCGACGATGCGGGCCACGAACCCCCAATCGCCCAAGCACGCGACCGCGATCTCCGCTTCGTCGCGTGGAATGCCGCGAACCCAAGCGCCGGTGGTGATGTTGCGGATGACGCGAAGGCCCAGCGACTCGACGGCCGCCTGGGCATTGGTCGGGATGGCAATATCGACAAGATCGGTCATGTACATCTCCCGGTCCGGCAACGATGCCGCGACCGCAAGTCCGCGCTAGCCCACGGTTGGGATTAACGCCGCCCAAATATCGGAAAAGCCGTATAAAGATTCCATATCGATCGGCGCCAAATCGGCCAAGATCGACCAGCCGCCGCTAGCCTCGCCGTTTTTTGGAGAGCTTGTTGCCTCGGCCGGTTTTTACTTGATCTTGGCTAGAGTAGGAGCACTACCCTGCGCGTTCTTTATAGAATCCTACCCCAGTTCATATCGAATTTTTATGTCGAAGCGGCTTCCCTTGGCGCGACGTGCCGGGCGTGTTTCCGGCCTGCTGGCAAGGCATTGCGATGCGCCTCCTCCGCCTCGTGCCCGACAATACCAACATCAAGTTCATGCGCGGCCGTTTCGCCGGCGTGATTACCTCGGCGGTGCTCAGCACGCTGTCGGTTGTCCTGTTCTTCTATCCCGGGCTCAATCTCGGCGTCGATTTCCGGGGCGGGGTCATCGCCGAACTGCGCACGCCAGCGCCGACGCCGGCGGAAACCATTCGCCAGGCGCTCGAGCCGCTGGGCTTTGGCGATATCAGGGTGCAGCAATTCGGCGCGCCCGACGAAATCATGGTGCGGTTCGACGCGAAAAGTCAGCCCGAGAATGCCCAGCGCCGTCTCACCGAGCAGATCGCGCAGACCCTGCCCGGCACCGAGCTTCGCCGCGTCGAGGTCGTCGGCGCCAAGGTGAGCGGGGAGCTGTTTCACGACGGCCTGCTCGCCACGGGCCTCGCCTTCGTAGCGGTGCTCGCCTACATCTGGTTCCGCTTCGATTGGCAGTTCGGCGTCGGCGTCGTCGCCACCCTGATCCTCGATGTGACCAAGACCGTGGGGTTCTTCGCCGTGACCCGGTTGGAATTCGATCTCAACGCGGTCGCCGCGCTGCTGATTCTGATCGGCTATTCGGTGACCGACAAGGTGGTCGTCTACGACCGAATCCGCGAGAACCTCCGCCGCCACGCGGCCATGCCGCTGCGCGAGTTGATCGACCTCAGCATCAATCAAACCCTGGGGCGCACCGTGGCGACCTCGCTAACCGTGCTGCTCTCGATCCTGCCCCTGGCGCTGATCGGCGGCGAGATCCTGCGCGGCTTTGCCCTCGCGATCATTTTCGGCATCGTCGTCGGCACATCCTCGTCGATCTTCATCGCCTCGCCGATCCTCCTGTTCCTCGGCGAGAGGCGGCTGCGCCCGCGGGCCAACCGAGGGCGCGCGCCGACGGAGCCGCAAGCCGCCGGATCGTGAGGCCGACCTCTCTCGGAACCGCCGCGTCATCCGGGAAACCCAGAATGGGATGGCGACCGCCGAGAGAACGACGAAAAAGGCCTTGATCGCCCAGCGATCGGCCCAGCCGTAACCGACATCAATGCTCATCAGCGTCGCCGGCACGCATGGAATTTTTATGCGGGAGAGGTCTATGCCAACGCGATGCAGGAGCTCGACCGCCAGCCAGTGCTGTTACCCCAAACCCTTGACCCCGTTTCCAGACGCCGTCTCGCAATTTTCGTATTCAAGCTGCTGATGCTTGGCCCAATCGCCGTTGCCTTCGCGAGCCAGCAGCATTTCTCGATCATTGCGGCCGCGGGCTATTTTTGCTCTTGGTATGTGCTCTTCTCATTTATCGCCGCCTTGATCCAACGCCACAAGCTGAATGCGGCCGTTCTAACGGCGTGGGACGAGGCCGCGGGCTTTCTGGGGATCGCGCTGGCGTCACATCTCTTGGACACGCTGGCGGGCTAGCGAGACCGACGAAAAAGCTACCGATAGAACGGCTTGTCGCCTTCGATCGTCACCCGGTAGCCGTGGCGCCGTTGCGGGAAATAGTCCCACATCGCATGGTGCTGGGCGCAGCGATTGTCCCAGAACGCCACCGAATTGGGCTGCCAGCGGAAGCGGCACTGGAACTCCGGCGTCTCGGCGTGGCGGCACAGCATCTGCAACAACGCATCGCTTTCGAGCTTCGACAGCCCGTTGATCCGGGTGGTGAAATTGCGGTTGACGAAGAGCGCCTTGCGGCCGGTCACCGGGTGGGTGCGCACCACCGGGTGCTCGGCGCGCGGAAACGCCTTGCCGTTGGCGTCTTTCCAGCCGAAGCGCCCGCGATAGACCGGCTCGCCGTCATGCGTCGCGGTCAGCCCCTCGACGAGCTGCTTGATCGGCGGCGACAGCGCGTCATAGGCGGCGTACATGCTGGCAAACAGCGTGTCGCCGCCGGTCGGCGGGATCTCGGTGAGATAAAGGATGCTGCCCATCGGCGGGTTTTCGTCGCACGACACGTCGGAGTGCCATTCCTCGCCGGCGACGTGCTTCGACTTCTCGTCGGCGTGGATGGTGAGGATTTCCGGGTGCCCGGCGGGCGCGTTCGGAGATGCCGGATGCACCGCGAGATTGCCGAACTTCCGCCCGAAATCCTTGTGCTGGTCGTGCGTCAAATGCTGGTCGCGGAAAAAGATGACCAGGTTTTCCATCAGCGCGTCGTGAACCTCCTGGAATTGCTGGTTGCCGAGCGGGCGCGACAGATCGACCCCGCCGATCTCGGCGCCGATATGCGGCGTCAGCTTGGTGACCTCGATCGTCTGATAGGGCATCCCGTTCTCCCGCCTCGCTCGCGCGGAATGTTGTCATTGCGAGCATAGCGAAGCAATCTCGCTGGGAGTGCGCACGCCGATCGAGATTGTTTCGTCGCTGCGCTCCTCGCAATGACAGAGGGATGGAATGGCACGAAAGAAACTGCCCGCCGCCAGCGTCGCCGAGGCGTATCTCGCTCTGCTTGCCGAGCGCGGGATCGAATACCTGTTCGCCAATGCCGGCACCGATTTCGCGCCGATCGTCGAGGCCTACGCCAAGGCGAGCGCATACCGGGCTCGCCGCGCCGAAGCCGCTGATCGCGACGCACGAGAATGTCGCGATCTCGATGGCGCACGGCTACGCGATCGCCTCGGGCAAGGTGCCGGCGGTGATGGTGCATGTCAGCGTCGGCACCGCCAACGCGCTCTGCGGCATCTTCAACGCGGCGCGCGAGAACGTGCCGATCCTGTTTACCGCCGGCCGGTCGCCATTGACCGAGGAGGGCGTCTTCGGCGCGCGCGACACCTATATCCACTGGGCGCAGGAGATGTTCGACCAGGCGGGGATGCTGCGCGAGATCGTCAAATGGGACTATGAGCTGCGCAACGGGACGCAGCTCGAAACCGTGATCGACCGCGCCTTGTCCTTGGCCACCAGCGCGCCCGAGGGGCCGGTCTATCTGGCGCTGCCGCGCGAGGTGCTGGCCGAGAAGCTCGGCGGCTTCTCGTTCGACAGCCCGTCGCGGCGGATGGCGGTCGCCTCGCCCGGGGCCGACGAAGCGGCGGTCGACGAGGCGGCGGCAATTCTGGCCAAGGCGAAACGGCCGGTCATCGTCACCGCCAGCGCCGGGCGCGACCCCGGCGCGGTCGCGGCCCTGGCGGCGTTTGCCGAGCGCTTCGCGATTCCCGTGGTCGAGCACCGCCAGCGGCATTTGTCGCTGCCAGCCGAACATCCCTGCCACCTGGGCTATGACCCGACGCCCTTCATCAAGGAAGCGGACGCGATCCTGGTGATCGAGTCCGATGTGCCCTGGGTGCCGCTTCGGGTGCAGCCGCCGGCGGGGTGCGGCGTCATCCATCTCGGCATCGACCCGCTCTATCAGCGCTACCCGATCCGCGGCTTTCCGTGCGATGTCGCGATCGCCGGGGCGCCGCGCCTGGCGCTGCCAAAGCTCGGCGCGGCGATGAAGGTGAGCGACGGGGTGATCGCGGAGCGCCGGCAGGCTTTGGCCGAGCGGCGCGCCGCGCAACACGCCGGATGGCGGAAGCTGCGCGAGGAAATGGCGACGCAGACGCCGATCCACCCGAGCTGGGTCAGCCATTGCCTCAGCGAGGCGCGCGACCCGCGCGCGATCCTCGTCAACGAATACACGCTGCTCAATGAGCACTGCCCGTCGAGCGAGCCGGGCTCCTATTTCGGGTCGAGCCCAGCGGCCGGGCTCGGCTGGGGCGCCGGCGCGGCGCTCGGGGTCAAGCTGGCGAAGCCCGAGCGCCAAGTCATTTCGATCCTCGGCGACGGGTCGTACATCTTCTCCAACCCCGTCGCGGTGCACCACGCGGCGCAGATGCACAGACTGCCGACGCTGACCGTGGTCATCAACAACGCGATGTGGGGCGCGGTGCGCCGCGCGACGCTGGGCATGTATCCGGACGGCGAGGCGGCGAAGAGCAACAAGCCGCCGTTTATCGATCTCGACGATCTGCCGGCGTTCGAGACGGTCTGCGCCGCTTCGGGCGGTTACGGCGAGCGGGTCGAGGGCCCGCAGGAGCTTCCCGGGGCACTGAAACGCGCGCTCGAAGCGGTCGATGGCGGCCAGCAGGCGCTGGTCAACGTCATCTCGCGCGGCGGCGCGGGCGGCTGAAACCCGCCCCCGGCGGCGCAAGAACGCCGCCATTCGCGCCGAAACCGATTTGCCGAGCCACCCGAACATGAGTGGCTATGTACGCCGTTTGTTCTTATATTCAAGAGCGCAATTGCGATTTTATTTAATTCCGCGTGCTGCGGCGCATGGGCCCGTCTCTAAACGGGACATGTCACACGACCTAGCCTATACTGCAGCAGCCGAGGCAAGGCCGCTGCGGGCTATGCTGACGGGCGGGATGGCAGTCCTCCCCGTCGCCTCGTGCATAACACGACCCTGAAATCGCGGTGCCAGCGGGCGCGCAAACATCTGCCAGCTGGAGGTAAGCCATGCCCAGGAGCGTCCTTTACGTTATCGGACTCGTGACAGTGGTGATCGTCGTGATGGGCTATTTCGGCGTCGGGCAGTTGCCCTGGTCACACTAGCACCCCGAAGAAGCCGTGGTTCGTTGCCATCCGCTGGAGGATCGTCCCACCGAGTAGCGCTCAAAGGCGTTAAATGGCACCAGAGAGGATGTTCCGCTGCTCGGCGAAGAGCGCCTTCATCCAATCGATCACGGCGCGCACGCAGGCGGAGCGTCGCAGATCGCGGTGGACGATGACCCAGTATTCGGCCGCGATCTCGGAGATCGGCGGGGTCACCCGTTCGAGCAGGGGATGGCCGTCGCCGACATAACAGGGCAGCACGCCGCGGCCGCTGCCGGCGCGGATTGCTTCCAGATGCATCAGCATCGACGAGGCGCGCAACACCACCGGCTGCCCGGTCTGTTCCACTTGCCGCTGAACCCAACGCGCCGGCGCATAATGTGCCTGCTCGTCGATATAGGTGACCCATCCGCTGGCCTCGGCGCCGCGGCGGCGGTAGACGGCGCAGGCGAAAATGCCCGCCTTGGAAATGTAGAAATCGCCGCTTTCCGGCGGCTCGTGGCGCAACGCCATATCGGCCTCGCGCCGCGCGAGGTTGGGCGTCTCCCGCGACTCGACCAGTTCCAGGGTGATGCCGGGCGGCAGCGGAGCGGCTGTCGAGGCCGAAAGGCAGCGCGCAAGAAACCCGGCGGCGCATTCGCCGGTCGATACCCGCACGGTGCCGCTCAACACCGGTGAAACCGCAGCTCGTTGCCGCTCCAGCGCCAGCGCCGATTCCTCGATACCCTCGGCGGCGGGCACCAGCTGCTCGCCGGCGGCGTTGAGACGCAGCCCTTCGGGCAGGCGATCAAACAGGGTCGGCCCACCAAAGGCCGCCTCGAACGCGGCCAAACGGCGCGCGATCGTCGGCTGGCTCAGCTCGAGCGCTCGCCCGGCGGCGCGCATCGAGCCGTGCCGGGCTACCGCAAGGAACACCCTGACATCGTCCCAGTCCATCGCGCCGCGCCGCGATTCGGGCGCACGAGGCACCGGCTCTTTTCGGGTCTCGCCCGCTGCGACCGGAAATCCATCGGGAGCCGCCATGCCGCCCTCCGTTGTCACTCACCATCGCTTGTACCATTAATCTGGCGCCACGAAAACGTTGCACCTAACTTCAAAAATGGAGATCACCGCCATCAAAATGTAGCACTATGATTTCTTCGCTCAACTGGCTCGACGCGCGCGTCGAGCGCTAAGGAGTGAGACATGACCAGCCGCATCCCCAACATCATCGATCTCGATGCCGAGCTCGCCAAGCTGACGATGGTCCGGCGGACCCCGCATTCGACCCGGGAGGACACCAAAGGCAGCGTCACGACCCTGGCGCCTTACCGCGATGGCCTCCTTTTGGCGCTCAAATCCGCGGGGACCGACCATTGGGAGCGCCACCTCCCCGGCGACGAGATGGTTCATGTCCTCGACGGCACGACGACCCTGGAAATCGTCTGCGACGACGGGCCGCCCCAATCCTTCACACTCGGCGCCGGAATGATTGCCGTCATTCCGCAGGGCGCCTGGCACCGCAGTCATTCCGAGGGCAACACCCATCTCGGCCTGACGCCGTTTCCCGGTGAGCATGTCGAGCGCGATGTCGACGACCCCCGGGAGGCCGGGCGCAAGCCCGAGCAACGCAGAACGCCTAGCATCATCAATCTCAACGCGGAACTCGCGAAGCTGACGATGTTTCGCGGGCGGACCCCGCGATCGACGATGGCCGATCGGCAAGGGAGCGCCGCGCGAGTGGCGACCTACCGTGATGGCGCGCTCACCGCCACCAAGTTCGCGGGGAAAGGTCACTGGGAGTCGCATTTCGCCGACGAGCTGATTCACGTGCTCGACGGCGCCGCAACCCTGGATGTCGCCGGTGAGGGCGAGCCGCAATCGCTCGCGCTTCGAGCGGGAACGATGACGGTCATTCCGCAGGGGATTTGGCACCGTTTTCGCTCTGCGGAGGGCGTGACCTTGATGACCGCGACGCCGTTTCCGAGCAAGACGATCGCGGACGATGTCGACGACCCGCGAACGGTCGAACGCGTGCCGGCGTGACCGCGCCCCGGCTCTAGGCGGCGATCCGGTACGCGCGGGCCGCGGTGTCGTGGAGCATCGCGGCGCGTTCGGCGGCCGAGTAGGTCTTCGAGTAGCGCTTGAAGGCGTTCCACAGCACCGGGTACGAAAACGACACCTTATCGACCGGGAAGTTGCTTTCGAACATGCAACGGCTGGGGCCGAACTGCTCGATGCAGTAATCCATCAGCGGCGCAATGTCGGCGGCGAGTTCCTCGGAGCCGACCGGAATGTCACGCAAATGCCAGTCGAAGCCGAAGCGCGGCATGCCGTGGCCGCCGAGCTTCAAGAGGACATTGGGGCACTTGGCCAGTTCCGCCATGCCACCCTTCCAGGCCGCCATGACCTCCGCGTCCTTGCCGGCGAACGGGCCGGTGCGGTTGAGCCCGCCGAGATGGTTCATGACAATCGGCAGGTCGGGCACGGCGCGGGCGAAGGCGACCATCTCGGGCAGCTGCGGAAAGCAGCAGATCGTGTCGAGCGACAGGCCCATCCGCGTCACGATTTTGGCGCCGGCGCGGAACTCCGGGGTGGCGAGCACACCCTCGGTCTCGCGGCTCTCGACGCGCGGGTCGGCATCCCAGGTGACGATGTGACGGATGCCGCGAAAGCGGTTGGGGCTCGCCGCCTTGAGCGCCTCCAGCACCGGCTCGACGCGGTCGCCGAGCTTGAGATCGACGTGACCGACAATCGCCGCGGCCGCGCGACACGGGCCATAAAGCCCGCTGGCACTGGCGGCGGCGAGACCCTGGACGAACTCGACCTCGCCGACCGGCTTCATCTCGGCCGGCCCATCGGCGCGGTACATCGCCCGCGCCTCGATAAACACGGTCGAGCGGATGTTGTGGCCGCTGCCGGTATCCGCGATGAGTTCGTGCAGCAGATAACGCTGATACGGGAGGCGGCCGAGCCGGAAATCCCAGAAATGATGGTGCGGATCGCAGATCGGAAGTTCCGGCTCGAGGATCGGCTCCTGGGTCAGCGCCAGCCAGTCGTTTCCGCCGTAAGGCATGTCTCCCTCCCCCTCAAATTGCCCGGCGTTAACTGCGCAGCCGCTCTCTCACCCGCCGCTTGGCTTCGCCGCGATCGCGGTCGGAGACGTAGATGAGCCCCGCGACCCGGCGGATCAGGCTGTCCTCGCCGCCGGTCAGCTCACCGTCGGCATAGGCAACTTCCCATAACATTTCAACGACGCCGACGCGCTCCGCCTCGCTGAAATTCTCCACCACCGCCTGGGTGAAGTGAAACAAATCGGTCGCCTGCAGCGCGCGTTCCTCCGCCGCCTCGACGAGCCGGAGAACCTCTTCGCGGTTCAGGCCGAAGCGGCGGGACAGCGTCCGCTCGATGACGCTCTCCTCGATATTCGCGAGGCGGTCGTCGCTGCGCGCGACCTCGATCAGCAGCACGGCGAGGGCGAACGCCGTGTCGTTTTGGCGGGCGGCCTCGGGTGCGCCGTCCTGCCCGGTCAAAAGGCGGTAAAGTCCCTCGAACATCTCGCTCCGGCCGAGTCGGGCTGTCTTCTATCAACTGGTCCCGATCGGCCGGCGCGCAAGACCGTGACGGCCGGCTGCGGCGAGACGACCGCTGCAGGGCCGTCTCGGCCGAGGCCGGTTTGCGCTACTGCGCCGCGGCGGCCATCCTCTTGCCGGCGCCAAAGGCCGGCATGACCTCCTTGGCGAAACGGTCGAGGTCTTCAAGCTGGACATCGAGCGGGGTGCCGAGCGGCGTCGCGCAAATGACCCGATCGACACCGGGGTAACGCTTCTCGACCGCCTTGAGCTGCTCGACGATGTCCTCCGGCCGGCCGGCGAGGAAGCCGCCCGCCTTCACCGCGTCCTCGATCGTCGGCAGCTTGACCGTGCCGGCGAGAGCGGGATCGCGCATCGCCGCGATCTGCTCGTCGGTCAGCGCGCGAACCAGGCGCAACTCGCCGAACATCTTCATGTTTTCCTCGTAATGCGGGGCGGCCTCGCGGATCGCCTGTTCGCGGCTTGCCGCGATGTGGAACTGGTAGCCGAACGCCAGCCGCTCGCCCATTTCGAGCTGGATCCCGCGGCGCGCGTAGGCGGCCTGGAACCCGATCATGTGGCGGTCGACCGCGCCGCCCTCCGCCGAGCCGCCGCCGATGACGCCGCAGATGCCGTGCTTGGCCATGAAGTCGAAGGCACGCTCCGACCCGCTCTGGATCGGCTGCCAGCATTCGACCGGATACCGGTCCGGCGCCGGCACCAAGGTGATCTCCTTCAGCGTGTAGCCGCGATACGGCACTTCCGGCGGGATCGTGTAGTACTTGCCCTTGTGCGAGAACGGCTTACCTTCAAACGCCTTGAAGATGATTTCAACGCCCTCCTCGAACTTCTCACGGTTGGCGTCCTGGTCCATCAAGGGCGAGCCGAAGGTCTCGACCTCGCGGGTGTGATACCCGCGTGCGACGCCGAAGATGACCCGCCCGCCGGTGAGGATGTCGGCCATCGCGTAGTCCTCGGCAAGGCGCAGCGGGTGCCACATCGGCACCACGTTGAAGCCGCAGCCGATGTTGAGGTGCTTGGTCACCCCGCAGAGGTGCATCGCCATCATCAACAGGTTCGGGATCAGCTCCGTGCCCTCGGGCTGGAAATGATGCTCGGCCATCCAGAACGTGTTGTAGCCGCGCTCGTCCATGCACTTGGCGTACTGCACGACCTTGTGCATCGCCTTGGCCAACTGCTCGCGAGAGTAGTTGCGGTCGTTGATCGGCGTGCCCTTGTAGCCGAGGTTCTCCATATCGGCGGTGCCGTAATAGGAGCTGTCGAACTTGGTGATCATCGGGGTTTCCTCACGGTCGTTGCGGCGACTATGGCGGCCGGTTCAGATTCTGTCTCGCCGAAATATTGCCGGGCGGCGATGCGCGGCCCTAGTCCGGAGCAGCCAGCGCCTGTTCAACCGCGGCCCGCAGCTTCGGGAAAATCTTGCGAAACGAGGCCACATTGTGCCCGGCGGCGAAGCTCTCGATACGACTTATGTTGTCCAGAATGTCTTGAAAGCGCAGCTGCAAGCGCTCAGAAGGCACGCGCCGCCTCACGCTCGATCTGTTGTCGCAACCGCGGCTTGCGCACAGGCTCGGCGATGAGATCGACATGGCAGCCGAGCACGGTGCTGAGGTAGTTGGCAAGTTCGTCAAGACGGCCGAAATAAGCGAAACCACCCTCATGCATGCCGCGGCGCAACTTCACCACAAGATCGACATCGGACGCATCGGTCGCCTCACCTCGTGCGACGGAACCAAAAACCCGCACACTCTCGATCCCCGCGGATTTGAGTTCAGGCTCGTGCGCCCGCAACACCGCAATGACTTCGTCGCGCTTCATGAGTCAAAAATAAGCTGCCGGACAAATGGATACTAGTATCGCGGTTAGCGCTCATATGAATTTCCGCTTTTGCGGGAATGAGCGTGAAATCAGCTCCGCCGGCACCAAGCGCTGATCTGTTCCAATGATGAGTGAACATGGACGACCACGGGCTTGTCCTTGGTCGAGAGCGCCTCGGCGATCTTGTCCTCGACCTCGCTCTCGGCGTCGATGGTCAGCCCCTTGGCGCCAAACGCGGTCGCCCACAGCGCGAAATCGGGGTTGGTGAGCTGGGTCGCCGCCTGATAGGGGCGGCCGGGGTAGCGGATGTCGTGGTGCTGGGTGATGGTGGCGTAGCAGCCGTTATCGGAGACGATGAACACCGGGTTGACCCCGTATTGCCGCGCGGTCGCCAGCTCGTTGCCGGTCATCAGCGCGCCGCCGTCGCCGGCGAAGCCGACCACCTGGGTGCCGGGCCGGCGCAAGGCGGCGGCGACCGCCATCGGCATGCCGGCCCCCATCGCGCCGACCACCGAGTTCAAATACATCTGGCCCGGCTTGATCTGCAGGTAGCGCTGGACGAAGGTCGAGAAATTGCCGGCGTCGGTGGTGACGGTCGCGTCCGGCGCGAGGTGGCGGCCGACCGCGGCGACGACGGCGGAGAAATTGACGCCGTCCGCGGCCGACTGCCACTCGGGCTTGGCGATCTTGTGGTGCATCGCGTGCAGCCGGTCGATCCAGGCGCTGCGCTTATCGGCGCCGGCGGGCGCGCCTTTCGCTAGCAGAGCGCGCACCACCGCGGCCGGCTCGCAGGCCATGCCGAGTTCGGGGCGGAAGGTCCTGCCGACCTCCTCCGGCCCTGGCCAGACATGCACCAGCGGCATTTGCGGGTCGGGCGCCTGCGGGAAGGTAAAGCCCTGGGTGGTCGACACCGCCAGCCGCTCGCCGAGCGCGACCAAGAGATCGGTCTGCTTCAGCAAATCCATCTGCTCGCGCGGCGGCCGACTCATATAGCCGCCGTAATTGGGATGCGCCGGGTCGAAAAGATGCGGGCGGCGATGGGTCGGCATCACCGGCAGCACCCAGCTTTCGGCGAGCCGCGCGACATCGCCGACATCGGCGGGATGCACCGCGCCGCCGATCCAGACCAGCGGCCGCTCGGCCTTGGCCAGCATGTCGGCGAGGCGGTCGAGGTCTTGCGGGCGCGGGCCGGCGAGCGCCGCCGGGCGCGGCAATGCCGCCGGTGCGTCGGTCTCGGCGTCGAACACATCCTCGGGGATCACCACCGCGACCGGGCCGGGGGTACCGCTCTCGGCGACATGGAAGGCGCGGGCCATCGCCTCCGAGGCCTGGTTCGGGTCGTTGACCTCGATGACGAGCTTGGTCACGTCGCTGAGCAACCGGCTGTAGTTCTGCTCCTGCAGCGCGTTGCGCCCGGCCTCCCAGCGCTCGACCTGGCCGATTAGCACCACCATCGGGGTCGCGTCGTGCCAGGCGGTGTGGAGACCGATCATCGCGTTCGACAGGCCCGGCCCGCGCGACACCACCAGCACCCCGGCCTTGCCGCCGCGCATCCGCCCGTCGGCGGCGGCCATGAACGCGGCGCCGCCCTCGTGGCGGCAGACGATCAGCCGCATCCGGTTGTTGTCGGCCATCGCGTTGGTAAAGCCGAGATAGCTCTCGCCCGGGACGCAATAGACGATGTCGATGTCGTGCGCTTCGAGGCTATCGACGATGGCGCGGCCGACGGTGTGGGACATGGCGTTCTCCGGGAGCTTTTATCGCAGCTTCTACAAACTAGTCGAACTGCGCGGACTGTCGTACGCCAGATTCTGCCTTCAGACACAAACCCGCCGAAAGCGGCGTACGAATGATCGTCGCCGTTTGCTTTCGGATGAGGCGTTCACGTGGCGAAGATCAAACGACCGACTTAGGCGGTGAGCGATCCTTCGTGCGACCACCCTTCGAACGACACTGGAGCGCCGAAAGCACCGCGGCCCGGAAGCGATTAAGCGAGCAGCAAGGCCAAGCCGGAAAGGGTTACAAGCGACAGCACGGCGCGCGTGACGATTGTTGAAGAACAGAGATGAAAGCAGGCAATCCCGCCGCCGACGCCGATCAGCAACGGCAACACAATGATGACGTAGTCATTCAGCAGCGAGCCGCCAAGCGAGCCTCGCGCTGTTAGTGACATGACCGAGGCCACCTGCATCACGAGAATAAACGGCTGCATAGTGGCGCGTTGCTGTTCTTTGCCTAAACCCCGCCACGCACACCATAGCGCTGGTATGACAGCGGACGCGCCAGCTAACCCCGCGGTCAGCCCCCCAGTGAGGCCGACAAGAAGCTCGTCGGCGCGTCCCGCCGGCCTCGGATCCCGAGCCGCCCGCTGAAATAGGCCCCAAACGCCACCAAGCACGATTAGCGCGCCAAGGCTGACATGGACCATCGAAAGGCTCAACCTGGTCAACAGAGCGCTGCCAAGTGGAACGCCGACCAGCCCAGCCAGCATCAGCCGCGGGCGCAACTCAAAGACAATCGCCCGACGCAACAGCGCGATGCTGAAGAGTTGTCCGGTGATCGAACACAAGGCGGTCATCGCCACCGCCTCGGCGGGCGCATAGGCCATCAGAAAAACCGGGGCGGCGATCAGCGGCAAGGCTACCCCAGTGGCGCCCGACACCGCGCCTGCGACGAGAATGCCGACGATACTCGTCAACATATGCGAGATCATTTTCGCAGTCCGGATTGGACTGCTGGCCGGCGCCGCTCGCCTGGCGACATTGTCACCGCAGCGGGCGATCCGGGTGCTCTGGAATCGCCTCGGGCTGCGGACAGCAATATCGCGCACCTCCTGTTCTTCAAGGATTGACCTTGCCGTAGCCGCTAGCGCCGCATCGGCGGCAGGGACACGATCTGCGCGGATGAGGCTCCGGGTCGGCCTTTTACGCAATCAACCACTGATTGGTTGGCAGAAAGAGCAATCGAATTGGCAGTAAATAACACCAGTCCATTTGTGTTATATCGAGGTCGCGACAGCAGGAACGGACAACGCCTAAAGGATGCCGATCGTTAATTCGTCACCGGCTAGGCGAGCGGCACGGATCGCGATGCTGATCTACCCGGGGGTGGCGCCGCTTGACGTCGCCGGTCCGTTGCAGGTGTTTGGCGTCGCAAACTTTCTGCGCAAACAACAATTGTATGACGTTATCACGGTAGCGCCGACCGCCGAACCGGTGCCGACCCGGCTCGGCTTTGCGTTCATGCCGAGCTGCGCGATGGGCGAATTGCCGCTGCCGGTCGATACGCTGCTGGTGTCTGGGGGCGGTGCGCCAGACTCGGGGACGCAGCCCGCAATCCTCGACTGGTTGCGCAAGGCAACACCACAAGCGCGTCGCTTTGGTTCGATCTGCACTGGCGCGTTCTCGCTTGGCGCCGCCGGCCTGCTCGACGGCAAACGCGTGACAACGCATTGGGCCTTCGGCAAGGAACTCGCGCGACGCCATCCATCGGCGGTGGTGGAAATCGACCCGATCTTCATTTGCGACGGCAATCTCTACAGTTCCGCCGGTATTTCGGCGGGGATCGACCTTGCCCTGGCCCTGGTCGAGGAGGATCACGGCCGGGACTTCGCGTTGAGCATTGCCCGCTACCTCGTACTTTTTCTCAAGCGTTCAGGTGGACAGGCGCAGTTCTCGGCGCAGCTACGCGCGCAGTTTTCCACGGTTCCCGCCATCCAGCGGGTGCAGGAACATTGCCAGGCCAATCTCGACAGCGACCTGCGTGTCGGCAATTTGTGCAGGATCGCCGGGATGAGCGAGCGCAGCTTTGTCCGTAAGTTCCGCCAAGAAACCGGTCAGACGCCGGGCCATTACGTCATGACATCGCGGGTGGAGGCGGCGCGGCTGCTTTTGGGGGAGTCCAAACTCCCGATGAAAGCCGTTGCCCAGCGCAGCGGCTTCGGCTCAGTCGCCACGATGCGGCGCGCCTTTATGCTGTGCCTCGGCGTACACCCCCGGCAGTATCGGGTCAATTTCTCGGGCGCGACGGCGAGGCCTGATCTTGAGCAATGAGTTCGACCGCTCATCCAGACAGAGAGCGCACATGATGGCGGAAACGGGGTGCCGGCTGGCATAACCGGCGCTTGAGGCGAAGGTTGGCTTCGGGTCGATTGAGCCAACCGATCGCCGTCATGAGAAATACCGGGTAGGGCGCAGCGCCGCCATGAACGCGGCGCCGCCTTCGTGGCGGCAGACGATGAGGCGCATCCGGTTGTTGCCGGCCATCGCGTTGGTAAAGCCGAGATAGCTCTCGCCCGGCACGCAATAGACGATGTCGATGTCGTGCGCTTCAAGGCTATCGACGATGGCGCGGCCGACGGTGTGGGGCACGGGATTCTCCGGAGGCTGTATCACTATGGCTTTATACAAGCTACGGGGACCAATCAGGAGGCTCACGCCCGCGCCAAAGAACAATAGAGCACTCGCGCCGCGCTCCGCCTTTGCTCTTATGACATTATGGTTGCGCAGCGGTAGAAATACTGGGCCGCAACCCAACCCGCTCTTGTCTCGCCTTGTCGCCTAACGTAGAAGTTGTGTGGGGAATAACGCGGGGGCATCGGTGGGCACGATTGGGCGTGCGCTTGCAAGGAGCGCAACACTCGTCTGGGCATTCGTGATCGTGCTGCTTTCGGTCTCGTCCGCGCACGCGCTCAGCTCCACAACGACGACCGTGACATCGTCGCAGAACCCGAGCAGCTTCGGGCAGCCGGTCAATTTTACCGCCACCGTCACTGGAGCAGGCACGCCGACCGGGACAGTCACCTTCTTGCTCTCTGGTCCGGGGGGGTTCCTGTTCACAGATACCGAACCACTGAATCCGGGCGGTCAGGCCACGTCGGCTTTTGCCACCCCACCGGTGGGCGCTACCTCCGTGACTGCGACCTATAACGGCGACATCAATTTTTCGTCCAGCAGCGGCAATATTTCCCAGATCGTCACCCCGGATGCCACGACGACGACGCTCGTCTCGTCCGCCAATCCCAGCGCCTTTGGCCAGCCGGTCACGATTACCGCGACGGTTACGCCGAACGCGCCCGGCTCTGGGTTCCCGGGCGGAACGGTGACGCTTTTCCTTGACGGAGTCCCGCAGGCCCCCGCACCCGTCGTCGGCGGGACCGCCACTTTTACCCTGGGCCTCAGTGCCGGCCTCCACTCCATCACTGCGGCATACTCCGGCGACACAAGTTTCAACGCGAGCAGCGCGACGCTGACGCAGACCGTCAACCAGGATTCCACGACGACGACGCTCGTCTCGTCCGCCAATCCCAGCGCCTTTGGCCAGCCGGTCACGATTACCGCGACGGTTACGCCGAACGCGCCCGGCTCTGGGTTCCCGGGCGGAACGGTGACGCTTTTCCTTGACGGAGTCCCGCAGGCCCCCGCACCCGTCGTCGGCGGGACCGCCACTTTTACCCTGGGCCTCAGTGCCGGCCTCCACTCCATCACTGCGGCATACTCCGGCGACACAAGTTTCAACGCGAGCAGCGCGACGCTGACGCAGACCGTCAACCAGGATTCCACGACGACGACGCTCGTCTCGTCCGTCAACCCCAGCGCCTTTGGCCAGCCGGTCACGTTCACCGGGACGGTGACGCCGAACGCGCCTGGCTCCGGATTCCCGGGTGGGACAATGACATTTTCCGTTGACGGAGTCCCGCAGGCCCCCGTGCCTGTCGTCGCCGGGACCGCCACTTTTACCGTCTCGGGATTGGGCGTCGGCCCTCACACCATCGTCGCGCAATATACCGGCGACAGTAGTTTTAATCCTAGCACCGCATCGCTGACGCAGATCGTCAGCCCAGGGGTGACGCCCAGTACCACGGCGCTAAGCACGTCGACCAACCCGAGCCTCTCCGGACAGCCGGTGACCTTTACCGCGAATGTCAGCGGCGCCGGCGGTCCGCCGACCGGGACGGTGACCTTCAAGGACGGCGCAACGACGCTCGCGACGGTGACCCTCGTCGGGGGGAATGCATCGTTCACCACCTCGTCGCTCTCGGTGGGCGCCCACACGATCGTGGCGAGCTATAGCGGCGACCCGACTTTTAACTCCAGCACCGCCACCCTGTCGCAGAATGTGCTCGCCGGAGCGCAGCCCACGACCACGGCGCTGGCCTCGACCCCGAACCCGAGCGTCCACAACCAGCCGGTGACCTTTACCGCGACAGTTTCCTCGGGGGGCGGCACGCCGACCGGGACGGTGACCTTCCTCGATGCCGGCCAGGCGATCGGCACCGCGACGCTCGCCGCCGGGGTCGCGACCTTCACCACCTCGAGCTTGACCATCGGCACACACTCGATCACCGCCAGCTACGCCGGCGCCAACGCCTTCCTCGCCAGTACCTCGACGGCGCTGAGCCAGGCGGTCAACGTGCCGCTCGACAGCTTGAAGCTGCGCGCCTTGCAGGTGCAGGCGACGCAGATCGCCGCGCAGACCTCGGGCGAGGCGTTCAGCGAGGCGATCGCGGATGCGATCACCGATGGCTTCTCCGACGAGCCGTCCTTCGCGACGCCGAGCGCCAACGGCATCCATGTCAACCTCAGCGGTCAGCTCGCCGCCGGGCAACAATTGTCCGACAGCGCCGCCGCCGATATGCCCGATCCGGCGCTTGGCCGCGCCGCCGTGCTCAGCGATCTCGGCACGAAACCGGCGATGGGCACGTTTGCCGCGATGACGTCATCGCCGCAAACGACGCGCGACCAACCGCCCGGCGCCGGGCCAACCAAACCGGGTGCCTCAAACCCTAACCAGGTGGCCGCGCTCGATCCAAAACAAACCGCCGCCGCGACGACCCTGGTCGGACCGTCGCCCACCGCCTGGCAGGCCTGGGCCGACGTGCGCGGCTCGGGCTGGGACAATAGCGGCGCGGCGGGTGACATCCATGGGACCCAAGTCAACACCCTTGTCGGCCTCACGCGCCGGCTCGCCCCCGACTTCCTCGTCGGCGCGCTCGCCGGCTACGAGCACTTCAACTACTCCTCGCAGCTCTTGAACGGGCGGCTCGAGGGCGACGGGTGGACAGTCGGCGGCTATCTCGGCTGGCGGCTCGACCCGCAGCTGCGCTTCGACGCGGCGGTGGCGCATTCCGGCGTCAACTACAACGGCGTCGCCGGGACGGCGTCGGGCTCGTTCCCGGGCAGCCGTTGGCTGGCCTCGGCGGGCCTCGCCGGCACCTACAAGCTGATGCCGTTCGAGCTCGAGCCGTCGGCTAAGGTATTCGCGCTGTGGGAGCATGAGGATCCCTATACCGACAGTCTTGGCACGCCACAGGCGGCGTTCCACTTCACCACGGGGCGCGCCAGCAGCGGGCTCAAGGTCGCCTATCCGATGCCGCTGAGCGACGGCACAATCCTGCGGCCCTATCTCGGCTTCTATGGTGACTATTACTTCTCAAGCAACAACTCGAACACGGTGCTGGTCCCCAGCACCTTTATCCGCGGCGGCGCGGGGCGGGTCACCGCTGGCATCACCGCGCGCCTCGATAGCGGCGTCAAGCTGGCGCTGGGCGGCGAATATGGCGGGATCGGCAACGACTTCCAGAGCTGGACGGTGATGGGCCGGCTCAGCGTCCCGTTATCGACCTTGTTCGGTCTGCCGGAGCCGATGGCGGCCAGGGCCGTGCCGATGAAAGCTGCCGCGGCGATGCCGGCACGGCAAGTGGCCTCGCTGCAGCCCGTCACCGACGCGGCGACCGCACTCGTCGCGCGGAGCACGGACGCGCCGGCGATCCCGCCGGAGCGCATCGTCGTGCACTTCAGCAAGCACGCGTTGTTCCTGACCGCCGAAGGCCGCAAGGCGTTCGACCAGGCGGTTGCCGACATACTCGCCGGCAAGCCGGTCGAGATCGCGATCGACGGGTGCGACGCCGGGGCGGGACTTGCCGAGGGCACCTTATGCGCCCGCCGTCAGACGACGTTGCAGCAACTACTCGCCGCGCAGGGCCTGCCAAACCCGAGCCAATTGCTGACGCGGCCGTAACGCGGACGCCGCGCAAACGAGAACGGCCGGCGGGAACACCGCCGGCCGCTTCGTGTCAGCCCCTAGCCGGGACGAGCCCGGCCTTCGGTTCGCCGATTAGCGTCCCGCGAGAACGCGGGCCAGTTGGCTCACCGCCTCCTGGTGCTTCTCGTTCTGGATCTCGGCGAAATTGCGCGCGATCTCCAGCAGCATCCGCTGATGCGGCGCGACCGGGCGGGGCGTTTCCTCGCCGAGGCCTTCGTAGAAATACGTGATCGGCGCATTCAGCACGCGCGCGATCTCGTACAGCCGGCCCGCCGAGACGCGGTTGATGCCGCGCTCGTACTTGTGAGCCTGCTGGTAGGTAACGCCGATCATCTCGGCCAACTGTTGCTGGGTCAGGCCGAGCATGATACGCCGTTCGCGGATACGCCCGCCAACGAAGTCATCGATCGCTCCGGTCGACCGCCCTCTCTTGGGTTTTGCCATGGCACTCCACCTTCCACTCGTTAACCCGGCACGCTTGCAGCACTGCGGGGGGATATACGGTCTTCCCGGTCAACGCCAAAAAGTTGCGGGAATTCCCATGTGCTCAATGTAGTCACCAATCCGGTTAAAATCAATGCAAGTGTAGATACATTCGCGCGAATTTCTCAGGCGCGAATAGTGTTGCCGAAAATCCTCACTTCGAACATAGCACAAGACAAGGGTTTCCGCGGGTGTTGAAGGATATGTGGCGATAGGGCCACTATCGACTTAAGTTCTGGCAAGGTGCCGATCAAGCTACTGTTACTTTCTGTTACCGGGAGATAGAAATGAGCGATCCCATCGGTCTGGCGCGCGGCCTCACCAATTACGGCGACCCCGATTTCGCGCTTTACTTGCGGCGATCGTTCGCGCGCTCGATGGGCTATTCGCTCGACATGCTGTCGCGCCCCGTCATCGGGATCGCCGACAGCCGTTCCGGCTTCAACAATTGCCACCGCCATTTTCCCGAGCTGATCGAGGCGGTAAAGCGCGGCGTGCTCGCCGCCGGCGGGCTGCCGCTGGTGTTCCCGACGATCTCGCTGGGCGAGGTGTTCCTCAGCCCGACCAGCCTGATGTTCCGCAATCTGATGGCGATCGATACCGAGGAGATGATCCGCGCCCAGCCGATGGACGCGGTGGTGCTGGTCGGCGGCTGCGACAAAACCGTGCCGGCGCAGCTGATGGGCGCGGTCTCGGCCAACCGGCCGGCGATCCAGCTTGTCGCCGGGCCGATGATGACCTCGCGCTATCAGGGCGAGCGGCTCGGCGCCTGCACCGATTGCCGCCGCTTCTGGGCCAAGTACCGTGCCGGCGAGGTGTCGAGCGAGGAGATCCAGGAGATCGAAGGCAATCTCGCGACCACCGCCGGCACCTGCGCGGTGATGGGCACGGCGAGCACGATGGCCTCGGTCGCGGAAGCGCTCGGCATGATCCTCCCCGGCAGCGCGGCGATCCCGGCGGTACACGCCGACCGGCTGCGCGCCGCCGAGGCGACCGGGCGCGCGGCGATGGCGCTGGCAGCAAGCAAGACGACGCCCGACAAGATCGTCACCGAGAAATCGGTCGAGAACGCGCTTCGTGTGCTGATGGCGATCGGCGGTTCGACCAACGCGGTGTTGCACCTGAGCGCGGTCGCGGGACGCGCGGGCATCGACATCCCGCTGCCGCGGCTCAACGAGATCAGCGACACCACGCCGGTGCTGGTCGATTTGAAACCGACCGGGCCGCATTACATGGAGGATCTGTTCGCCGCCGGCGGCGTCGGCGCGGTGTTGCGCGAGTTGCAGCCGATGCTGCACCTCGATTGCCTGACGGTCGCGGGCGAAACCTTGGGCGAAAGGCTCGCCGCACCGGCGGGACCGGTCGACCGCAATGTGGTGAAGCCGCTCGCCGACCCGCTGCAGCCGGTCGGCGGCCTGGTGGCCCTCTTCGGCTCGCTGGCGCCGAAGGGCGCGATCTTCAAGCGATCGGCCGCCGACCCCAAGCTGTTCGAGAAGGAAGGCCGCGCGGTCGTGTTCACTTCGCTCGAGGATTTGTCGGCGCGCATCGACGATCCGGCGCTCGACGTGACCCCAGACGATTTCCTGGTGCTGCAGAATGCCGGACCGCTGTCGCCGTCGGGCATGCCCGAGGCCGGCTACCTGCCGATCCCGCAGAAACTGGCGCGCGCCGGGATCAAGGACATGGTGCGCATCTCCGACGCACGGATGAGCGGCACCGCCTATGGCTCGATCGTCCTTCACGTGACACCCGACGCGGCATCGGGGGGGCCGCTCGCCAAAGTGAGGAACGGCGACCGCATCCGCCTCTCGGTCGAGAAGCGCCGCATCGACCTGCTGGTTTCCGACGAGGAGCTGGCGCACCGGCCGGTCAGCCCGCCACCGGTGCCCGAGCGCGGCTATGCGCGGCTCTACCGCAACCAGGTGCTGCAGGCCGACAAGGGTTGCGACTTCGACTTCCTGCGCAAGAAGCCGACCGGGGTGGAGGCGATCTAGGCGCGACCGGCTTGCGCCGGGAAGCGGCGGCGGCGCAGAATTCCCGTCGCCATGCCGACGACACCGCCAGAGACGCCGCGCCTGCCGCGAGCCATGCCCCTTAGCGGCATTACCGTCATCGATTTTGGACAGATCTTTCAGGGCCCCTACGCGACGCTGCTGCTGGCGAAGGCGGGCGCCAACGTGATCAAGATCGAGCCGCCGCACGGCGAGCCGTTGCGGCGCCGCGCCGCGCCGGGGAAGAGCGCGACCCTGCCCTTCGCCATGCTCAACCAGAACAAGCGCGCGGTCAGCCTCAACCTCAAGCACCCGAAGGGCCGCGAGCTGCTGTTTGAGATGGTTCGCCGTGCGGACGTGCTGCTGGAGAATTTCTCGCCCGGCACGATGGACGATCTCGGCGTCGGCTGGAGCGTGCTGAAGGAGATCAACCCGCGCCTCATCTACGCCACCGGCACCGGGTTCGGGATTTCCGGCCCCGACCGCGACAATCTGGCGATGGACCTGACGATCCAGGCCGCCTCGGGGATCATGAGCGTCACCGGCGCGCCCGACGGGCCACCGATGAAGGCCGGCCCGACCCTCGTGGATTTCATGGGCGGCATCCACCTCTACGGCGCGATCATGACCGCGCTTTACGAGCGCGAGCGGAGCGGCGAGGGAAGGCTCGTCGAGGTGGCGATGCAGGAGACGGTGTATTCGAGCCTCGCCGCCAGCTTCGAGTACTACCACCGCACCGGCAACCCGCCGCCGCGCGCCGGCAACCGCCAGGCCGGGCTATCATCGACCCCGTACAACGTCTATCCGTGCAGCGACGGACATGCCGCAATCCATGTCGTCACCGAGGGGCACTGGACGAACCTGATCAAGGCGATGGGGCGCGAGGAGCTGGATGAGGACCCGCGCTTCAAGACCAACGCCGACCGGGTCGCGCATATGGACGAGACCGACGAAGTGGTCAGCGAATGGACCCGCACGCTCCCCAAGATGGAGGTATTCGCGCGGCTCAAGGCCGGGCGGGTGCCGTGCGCCCCGGTGCGCACCGCGCCCGAGGTGATGCACGACAGGCACATGCACGAACGCGGCATGCTGGTCGAAGTCGAGCACCCCGAGCTCGGCACCATCACTGTGCCAACGTCGCCGCTCAGGCTGCATGGGCTGCCGCCGGAGCCGAGCCGCCCGAGCCCCAAAATCGGCCAGCACAACGAGGAGATTTACGGCGGCTGGCTCGGCCTGTCGGCCGAGGAACTGGTTGCACTCAAGGAAGCGGGGGCGATCTAGAATACAGAGACGTCATTGCGAGCGGAGCGAAGCAATCTCTTGCCGTCGTATCGAACCTTCGAAATTGCTTCGTCACCTGCGGTTCCTCGCAATGACACCAGGATCAAGTTAAGGAGGCATACATGACTACATCGTGCTTGCCGCGGGCGGAGACGCCGGAACAAGTCGGGTTGTCGTCGGAGCGGCTGCAGCATTTCGCCGATTTCCTGATCAAGGAGGTCGAGCAGGAGGTCATTCCCGGCGCGGTGCTCGCCATCGCCCGCGGCGGCCGGCTCGTCTTCGCCCAGCCGTTCGGCTTCCAGGATGCCGAGAGCGAGAAGCCGATGCGGCTCGACTCGATCTTCCGCATCGCCTCGATGACCAAACCGGTCGTCTCGGTCGCGGCGATGACGCTGGCCGAGGAAGGGCTGCTCGATATCGGCGCGCCGGTCGCCGACTACATCCCGGAGCTGGGCGAGCGCACCGTCGGGGTCGAGCGCAAGAAGGCGACGCGGACGATGACGGTGCAGGATCTGCTGCGCCACACCTCGGGCCTCACCTATGCGGCGTTTGGCGACTCGCCGGTGCAGATGGTGTGGCGCGACGCCAATCTGATGGACGAGAACCAGACCAACGAAGAACTGATGGGCAAGCTCGCCAAGCTGCCGCTGATGTTCGAGCCGGGCACGACCTGGGAATACTCGATGTCGACCGATGTGCTGGGCCGCGTCGTCGAGGTCGCCTCGGGCAAGAGCCTCGCCTCGGCGATCGCCGAGCGCATTACCGGGCCGCTCGGCATGGCCGACACCGGCTTCGCCGCCACCGGCGACAAGGCGGGGCGGATCGCCGAGCCGCTCAACGACAAGACCACCGGCCAGAAGCCGCCGATGCGCAACCCGGCGAAGGAGCCACGCTGGCACTCGGGCGGCGGCGGGCTGTGCGGCACCGCGCCGGATTATCTGCGCTTCTGCCAGATGCTGCTGAACGGCGGCGAGCTCGACGGGGTGCGCATCCTTGCGCCCAAGACCGTTGCGCTGATGGCCTCCGACCATCTGCCGCCCGGCTGCCAGTACGGCGAGACCGCGCGCTCGCGCTTCGGCCAGCTCGCGCCGGTGCCGGAGATGGGCTACGGCTTCGGCCTCGGCTTCGCGGTGCGCAAGGCGCAGGGGATGTCGCCGGCGCCCGGCTCGGTCGGCGAATTCTTCTGGGGCGGCGTCACCGGCACCTATTTCTGGATCGACCCGCAGGAGCAGATGGTCGTCGTCTTGATGCTGCAGGCGCCGGACCAGCGGCTGCGCTACCGCTATCTCTCGCGCCGGCTAACCTACGCCGCGGTGACCGGGCCGGCGCGCGGCCGCCGGCGGTAGTCGCGATGGCCGGGGAGGACATCGCCTACAGATCGGCGCAGGAGCTGGCCGAGCTCTATCGGGCGAAATCGCTGTCGCCGGTCGAGGTCGCGCAGGCGCTGTTGGCGCGGTTGGAGGCGCTGCAGCCGAAGCTCAACGCGTTCTGCCTGGTCGATCGGGACGGCGCGATGGCCGCGGCGCGCGCCTCCGAGCGACGCTGGCGCGACCGTAAGCCGCTGTCGCCGGTCGACGGCGTGCCGGCGACGATCAAGGATTTGATGCTGATGCGCGGGTTTCCGACCCGGCGCGGCTCGCACCTGACCGCGAATGTGCCGGACACCGAGGACTCGCCGGCGGTGGCGCGGCTCAAGGAAGCCGGCGCGGTCATTCTCGGCAAGACCACGACGCCGGAATTCGGTTGGATCGTGGTCGGCGACAGCCCGCTGACCGGGATCACCCGCAACCCGTGGAACCTCGATCGCACCCCGGGCGGCAGCAGCGCCGGGGCGGCGGCGGCGTGCGCGGCGGGGATCGGGGTGCTCAACCTCGGCAGCGACGGCGCCGGGTCGATCCGCGTCCCGTCGTGCTTTTCGGGCGTGTTCGGATTAAAGCCGACCTTTGGCCGGGTGCCGGCCTACCCGCCCTCGCCGATGGGGCTCTTGTCGCATCATGGGCCGATCACCCGCACCGTCCACGACGCGGCGGCGATGCTCGACATCATCGGCCAGCCCGACCCGCGCGACCCGTATTGGCTTCCCGGCCGATTCATCGACGACATCGAAGGCGGCGTCAAAGGCTGGAAGATCGCGTTCAGCCCCGATCTCGGTTACGCCAAGGTGCAGCCGGAGATTGCCGCCTCGGTCGCCGCGGCGGCCAAGCAGTTCGAGGCGCTCGGCGCGCATGTGGAACAAGTCGGCAAGATTTTCGACTCGCCGCGCGAGGCGCTGTTGACGCTATGGGGGGCCGGGGCGGCGCGGATCGTCGCCGGCATCCCGGCCGAGAGATTGAAGCAATGCGACCCGGGCTTTGTCGCCGTGGCCGAGGCCGGCGCCAAGATCAGCGCGGTCGATTACTTGGGCGCCGACCTCCAACGCAACGCGCTCGGCCGCACGATGGGCGCGTTCCACGAGACCTACGACCTGCTGCTGACCCCGATGATGCCGGTGCCGGCGCTGCCGGTCGGCGAAGACCTCAATAGCCCCGAAGATGAGCATTGGGTCGATTGGTCGCCGTTTAGCTATCCGTTCAACATGACGCGTCAGCCGGCCGCGTCGATCATGTGCGGGCTAACGAGCGGCGGCTTGCCGATCGGGCTGCAGATCGTCGGAAGGCTGCACGACGACACCCGCGTGCTGCGCGCCGCCCGCGCCTTCGAGACGACGCAGCCGGTGCGCCTTCCGCCAATTTGAATGATTGTCATTGCGAGGAGCCAAAAGGGCGACGAAGCAATCTCGTGCCGAGGTGGTCGAGGCGGATCGAGATTGCTTCGCTACGCTCGCAATGACAGGAGATGCTGATGCTCGAGCCGAAAATCGTCGTGACCGACGCCCCCGAGCCCGCCGACACGGCGGTGATCGCCGACGGGCTGCGCGACTACAACACCGAGAAGGCCGGCTATGACGACTACAAGCCGCTCGCGGTGTTCGTCACCGATCCGGAAACCGGCAAGGTGGTCGGCGGGCTGTTTGGCGGCAGCTATCTGGGGCAGCTGCGGATCGACCGCTTCTTCCTGCCTGAGGGCCATCGCCGCGGCCGCATCGGCAGCAAGGTGCTGGCGGCGGCCGAGGAGGAAGGCCGAAGGCGGGGCTGCACGCGCGTCACGCTCAACACTCTCGAAATCCAGGCGCCCGGTTTTTACATGAAGCAGGGCTACGAAATGGCCGCCAGGCTCGACTGCGACCCGCCCGGGGTGACGCGCTACCTGATGACGAAAAAACTGCGTTAACCGCGCCGCCTCAATCAAGGTCCAATCGGAGGCCGACACCGAGGTAGGTGGAACCGGCCGCCGATGGGGCGATCAAGCCGAAGACACCCGATCGATGGTGAAGTTGCGGCACTACATGGAGCGCGGGAAATTGCTCCGATCCGAATTCGACTTCGCCGCTGAGGTAATTGAGGAATTTATAGTCGCGCGGCTCGTCGGGCGCGGTAAAGGTATATGATGGACCAAGCCCGAACGCCACGTTCATGCTGATACCGGCAAAAAGCGGCAGGTTGCCGGTACGGAACACTGCCGCGAGGACCACCTCGGTGTTTGTATTTGACGCCTCGCCAAAGTGCTGATCGAGCTGCCCTTCGATCTCGATTTTGTTATGCGTCGCCGTCCATCCCGTAAACGGGATCGGTATGCGGATATCATGCAAGAGAACGTAGGATAAGGCGCCACCGACAAAATATTGATTGCGAAATTTGAGGCCAACGTCAAATACGCCGCCGACCACAGGCCAGAGACCGTTCGCGGCCCGGCGATCGCCGTAGATTGTGACGAACCAGGTTCGGCCATATGAGCAGCGCGAGTCGCCATCGGGGCAAACGCCGCTCTCTGCCGTGAGTTGAGTTTGGCCCGCGGTAACTTGTGCTGCCGCGCCAACCGGAAGCAGAGCAGCCATCGCACCGGCAAACGACAGGGACCTCAGAAGTCGCATGAACCAAGCGTTGCCGGTAGGGTGGGGTACCTCGTGCGATAACCTCGCAGTTGAGGAAAGCCATTGCAAAAGAAATCGCGACGCGACAGCTCGGGGTGAGCGTCAGGCCAGTGACGCCGCCATGCTCTACGCCATCACCGCCCGCCAAGTCCGCAAAAAATCGTTTGGCGGCACACCGGCTTGAATCGGCTTCGCGGACTGCCCTATCAGTCGCCTTCCTGACTGCAATGTCGCATTATCGCGCCGCAGCGAGCGACCAAGATCGGAACCAGCCATGAAATTCGGCCTGTTTATCAACGCCCAGCAGCCACGCGACACCGACCCGGTGTTGGCCTTCCGGCAATGCGTGCAGCAGGTGATCGTCGCGCGCGACAGCGGGTTCGACGCGATCGCCTCGGGGCATCATTACGTGTCGCCACCCTATATCGCGCTGCAAAACCTGCCGTTTCTGGCGCGGCTGGCCGCGGATTCGGGCACGATGGATCTGGTGCTGGCGGTGACCTTGCTGGCGCTGTTGAACCCGGTGCAGACCGCCGAGGAAATCGCCACCCTCGACGTGATGTCGGAGGGCCGTGTGGTGTTCGGGGTCGGCATCGGCTATCGCGAGGAGGAGTTTCAAGCCTTCGGGCTGCAGGTCTCCGACCGGGTGCCGCGCATGCTGGAAGGGCTGCGGCTGATGCAGCGGCTATGGACCGAGGACAACGTCACCCACCAGGGCCGCTACTTCAATCTGCGCGACGCGACCTCGACGATCCGCCCGGTGCAGAAGCCGCACCCGCCGATCTGGATCGCCGCCAACGCCGACAAGGCGGTGGAGCGCACTGGGCGGCTCGGCTACCCGTGGTTCATCAACCCGCACGCGGCGATGCCGACGACCGAGCGGCAATGGGGCCTCTACAAGGCGGCACTCGCAGCCAACGGCCACGCGATCCCGGCGGCGCGGCCGATGATCCTCGAACTGCATGTCGCCGAGACCCGCGAGGAGGCGTTCGCCACCGCGCAACCGCATCTCGAAGGCAAATACGCCGCCTACGCCGCCTGGGGTCAGGACAAGGCGCTGCCCGGGCAGGAGAGCTTCCGGGTGCCGTTCAGCGAGTTGGCCAAGGATCGCTTCATCCTCGGCAGCCCGGACGATGTGATCGAGCAGCTCGAAGACCGCATCGCCAAGCTTGACGCCAACTACTTCATCTTCCGCGCCGGGTGGCCGGGGATGGAGATGTGGAAGGTGCTGAAATGCACCGAGATCATGGGCGCAAAGGTGCTGCCGCATTTCCACAAGAAATATGGGCGGGGGTGAGAGAGGCGCGAAGGATTGCCAGGGTTTCGAAAAATGAGACTCAGAAATCCCGCCGCCGCATGGGGATTGCTCCTGTTTTTGATGTTGGGTGCGCTCTCGATCTACGAAATGGCATCAGAACGGCACGCTGTTTCACAGAGAAAGCCATCGGGTCAGATCGCTGATATGAATGCTCATTCGTCTAACGTATCGTTTGATGATAAAGAAACATGGATCTCTAAGTTCTACCGAGTTCACAATTACGGATGTTTGTCTTTCCACATTTACCTTGTTGTTGTGTATATTAGTCGGCAGGCAGGAATGGTGGATGCGTAAGCATGAGCGAGCCTATGTAAATATTGGGCCAGGGCGGCGTGTGCTCGATGCTCAGCAGAACGTCATCGGAATTGCTTTGACTGCCACAAACTACGGCCGGACCCCGGCCGTCCTTAAGAAAGTGACATGGGGTATCGTACCTGAAAATCAGTGGCCGATTGAGCGGTATCCGCCCTTCCAGATATACGAGGACATTCTCAACCCGGGAATGGAGAAAGGAAATGATCAATTTTTAGGGGGCGTTAACGCTTGGTCTCGTATCGGCGGGACCGACACGTATATTTTCTATGCTCGGATTATCTATACCGATGTTTTTGGTCGAGAACATTTTGCCAGCAGCAAACACAGAATTTTGCCCGATGCGCAGCGTACTAGTATTGCGTTGGCAGGGTCCTATAGCGAGGGCTGGGATTACAACCGGAGGCAAAAACCAACTGACCCGCCGTAACCGGGAGCGACTGCGCCCGAAGATGGACGCGAGTGAGACCGCAAAAAGCGGATTGAAAACCGGACACCTCTAAAAACCTCGCGCTTTTGGCTAGTTCGTGATTTGATGGACCGGGTTCGCGACGGGGGTGGCGAATGCGGGGTCAGCGAGGATTTTTTGATGTTGAGGAGCGCCTGAAGGAACTCTCTGCGAAGGGCGATGAGCTGGAACGTCTGAATGCCGTGGTTGATTTTGCGCTGTTTCGCTCTGACCTTGAACGGGCAGTGCCGCGATCGGACCGCGCCAAGGGTGGCCGACCGCCCTTTGATCACGTGCTGATGTTCAAGGTGCTGATCCTTCAGGCGAGCCATGGCCTGTCGGACGAGCGAACCGAATACCTGATCAAGGACCGGCTATCGTTCATGCGCTTCCTCGGGCTGGGGCTCGCCGACACGGTGCCGGACGCTAACACGATCTGGACCTTCCGCGAGGCGCTGACGCGGGCCAGGATCGGAGACAAGCCGGCGATCGAGGTTCTGTTCAAACGCTTCGAGGTGGCGCTGTCGGCGGCGGGATATCTGGCGATGGGCGGCCAGATCATCGACGCGACGATCGTCGCTGCGCCCAAGCAGCGTAACACGGACGGCGAGAAGCGCGATCTGAAGGAAGGCCGCATCCCGGCGGGGTGGGCGAAGAAGCCAGCCAAGCTTCGCCAGAAGGACCGCGACGCCCGCTGGACGATCAAATACACCAAGGCCAAGCCGAGCGAAGACGGCGCGCCCCGCGTCGATCTCGCGATCCCGGCGTTCGGCTACAAGAACCATATCGGCATCGACCGCCGGCATGGTTTGATCCGGAGTTGGACCACAACCGATGCGTCCCGCCACGACGGCGCGCTGCTGCCCGAGCTGATCGACAAGGACAACACCGCCAGCGAGGTGTGGGCCGATACCGCCTATCGTTCACAGGCCAATGAGCGGTTCCTCGCCGGCCGTCTCCTACGTTCGCAGATCCACCGCAAGAAGCCAAAAGGTAGGCCGATGCCATGGCGCACCGCCCGGGCCAACGGCCGCAAATCGGCGGTGCGCTCGGCGGTCGAACACGTCTTCGCCCGGCAGAAAGGCCCGATGGGGCTGTTCATCCGCACCATCGGCATCGCCCGCGCAAGAACCAAGATCGGCCTAGCCAATCTCGTCTACAACATGAAACGCGTGGTCTGGCTCACCGCACAGACAGCGCCAGCTTGACCAAAAGAACTGATCGTGAGGCCGGTCGGCTAGACCATATCGCGCGCTAGACCAGGGCGTCACCACCCGCTACACCAAACCGCGGTCGCGCCACTCAAAAAACACGGTTCTTGGAGGTCTCCAACCGCCTCCGAGCGGCGCATCTCGACGGTATGCACCGCTACGCCATTTTCGGGACCGAAGCGGGGTTTTGCGGCATTGCCTGGAACAAGGCCGGCATCACCCGCTTTCAGCTCCCGGCGAAGAGCGCCGAGACCACCGAACGGCTGTTGCGCCGCCGGCTGCCATCAGCCGCGCCGGGCGAGCCGCCGGCGACGGTGGCCGAGGCGATCGTCGCCGCGAAACGCTATTTCGCCGGCGAGGAGATCGATTTTTCCGGGCTGGAGCTCGACCTCGGCGAGCAATCGCCGCTCTTCCGGCAAATCTACGGCGCGGCGCGCCGCGTCGGCTGGGGCCGCACGACAACCTACGGCGTGCTCGCCAAGGAGCTCGACCTGGGATGGGAGGGCGCCCAGGAGGTGGGCCAGGCGATGGCGCAGAACCCGGTTGCGCTGATCATCCCCTGCCACCGCGTGCTGGCGGCCGGCGGCAAGGTCGGCGGGTTTTCCGCGCCGGGTGGGGCCGCCGCCAAGCGGCACATGCTGAAACTCGAAGGAGTTGATCTCGACCCGCCAGCTCCGGCCCAGCGGGCATTCGCGTTCTGAAGGTGCCGCTAGGCCGCTCGCGCCGACATGGCAACGCCATCGTGTTGCCACTATGTTCGCGCACCTTGGCGCGATGGACGCAATTGCCGGTGTCGCTACACGCTCGCCGAACAGGCGGCAGCGCCGCATATCGCCGCCTGTTTCGGTGCTGCATAACAGGCGGATAACAGGCGGTGGACCGCCTGTTATCGAAGAGACGTAACAGGAGGATATCAGGAGGTCCACCTCCTGTTATTGAAGCCGCGGTGCGCGGCCGCGCCACTTGGGCTCGGGCAAGCCCCTGTTCCGCCGCCCCGTTTCATTGATATCTTCGCCGCCGAAATCGACCAGGAGGAAATCGGCATGGCTTCGAACGGCAAGGTTGCGCTCGTCACCGGCGGCGGCAGCGGCATCGGCAAGGCGTCGGCGTTGGCGCTGGCGCGCGAGGGTTTCGCGGTGGTCGTCGCCGGGCGCCGCCCGGAGCCGCTCAACGCCGTCGTCGCCGAGATCGAAGGCCTGCAGGGCAAGGCGCTCGGCGTGCCGTGCGATGTCAGCGACCCGGCCTCGGTCGAGGCGCTGTTCGCCGCGACCAAGGCCAAGTTCGGCCGGCTCGATGTCCTCTTCAACAATGCCGGGTTCGGCGCCGCTGGGCTCATCGAAGACCTGCCGTTCGACAAGTGGATGGGGGTCGTCGGCTCGATCGTCAACGGCACGTTTTTGTGCACGCAGCAGGCGTTCCGGATGATGAAGGAACAGAAGCCGATGGGCGGCCGCATCATCAACAACGGCTCGATCTCGGCGCATGTGCCCAGGCCCAATTCGATCGCCTACACCACCGCCAAGCACGCGGTGACCGGCCTTACCAAATCGACCTCGCTCGACGGCCGCAAATACGACATCTCGTGCAGCCAGATCGATGTCGGCAACGCGCTCACCGAGATGACCCAGCGGATGACCCGCGGCGTGCAGCAGGCCAATGGCGAGACGGTGATCGAACCGACGATGGACGTGGAGAACGTCGCCCGCTCGGTGGTGCTGTGCGCCACCGTGACGCCCGAGGCGAACATCCAGTTCCTGACCGTGATGGCGACCAAGATGCCGTTTGTCGGGCGGGGCTAGACGCTACTCGTCGCCCTCGCCCGCGGCGCTTTCGTGCCAGCGGCGCAGGATCAGGCGCGAGAGCTGGTCGGTCGCCAGATAGATGATGACGCCGGTCAGCGACAACAGGAACAGCGCGGCGAAGAGCCGCGCGGTCAATAGCCGGTACTGCGCTTCGAGGATGCGGTAGGCGAGGCCGGTCTCGGCCCCGCCGGTGCCGGCGACGAACTCGGCGGCGACCGCGCCGATCAGCGCCAGCCCGCCGCTGATCCTGACCCCGGTGAGGAAATAGGGCAGCGCCGTCGGCATGCGCAACAGCCAGAGCGTGCGCCAGCGCGAGGCGCCGTAGAGCCGGAACAGCGCGAGCAGGTTGCGGTCGGCGCTGTTGAGTCCGGCGGTGGTGTTGGCGACGATCGGGAAAAAGGCGACGATCCAGGCGCAGACCAGGAGGGCGATCATCGGGTGATCGTCACTGCCCATCGCCTTGCTCGCCACATGAACCCAGATGATGAGCAGCGGCGCGATCGCGATGAGCGGCGTCACCTGCAGGATGACGACGTACGGAAAAAAGCTGATCTCGACCAGCCGCGACAGCGAGAACAGCACCGCGATGAGCCCGCCGACCAGCACCGCCGCGGCGAGCGCCAGCAGCGTCACCTCCAAGGTGAACCACAACGAACCCAACAGGCTGGGCCCATCCGCCCATAGGCTTTCGACGACTTCGCCCGGGGTCGGCAGCACATAGGGCTTCATCGCGAAAAACCAAACGACCAACGCCCATAGCGCGACAAAGACCACGCCGACCGCGACAGGCCCGATGACGCGAACCGCCAGACGGTTCATGCCGCCGCCATCGCCTTGCCGAGCGCCGTCGAAACGCAATCGCACATCGCGACGTATTCGGACGAGGAACGGGTGGCGCGGGTGCGTGGATGCGGCAGATCGACCGGGAGGTCGGCGCTGATGCGGCCGGGGCGCGCGGTCATCACCGCGATCCGCGTCGAGAGATAGACCGACTCGAAGACGCTGTGAGTGACGAAGAGGATCGTCGGCCGCCGTTCCTCCCAGAGCCGCAGCAGATCGTCGTTGAGCGCGAGCCGGGTGATCTCGTCGAGCGCCGCGAACGGCTCGTCGAGCAGCAGCAGATCGGGATCGGTGACGAGGGCGCGCGCGATCGACACGCGCATTCGCATCCCGCCCGACAGCTCGCGCGGATAGGCTTGCTCGAACCCGGCAAGTCCGACCGCGCGGATCGCCGCCGCCCCGCTATCGCGTTGGTGCGAGCTCACCCGGCCGCCGATACGAAACGGCAGCAGCACGTTGTTGGTCACCGTGCTCCACGGCATCAGGGTCGGGTCCTGGAAGACGAAGCCGATCCGGCCCGACGCAACCCGGTGACCGGTTTGCCCGCCCATCGCCAGCGTGCACGTGCCGCCGCTCGGAGGGATCAGTCCGGCGACGATGCGCAACAGCGTGCTCTTGCCGCAACCCGAGGGCCCGAGCAGGCTCAGGAACTCGCCACGTTTGACGGTGAGGTCGACCTCGGCCAGCGCCGCCAGGCCGATTGGCGAACCGCTTGCTGACCCCGCGCAGGTCGACGATCGGCAGCGGCGATGTGGTCGGCGCCATACCCTCACCCTTGGCCGGACTCGATCCGGCCATCCACGTCTTCGATCTCGATATCAGCCCAAAAAGACGTGGACCCCCGGGTCAAGCTCGGGGAGGGGGAACATTTTTGCGTCCAGCGCGGACGGTCATTCGTCAGGGCTTCATCCCGACGCGCTTGTCGACGAATTGCAACGTGTAGGCCTTCTTGTAATCCATGGCGGCGGGGTAAAGCCCGGCCTTCGACATGGTGTCGAAGAAATCCTTCCAGCGCGCGTCGCTCATCGCGCCGATGCCGTCCTTCTTCGCGTCGCCGCTGTCGACGATGCCGTATTGCTTGATCTTGGCGATACCGTAGGCGATCAGCGCGTCGGTCATCTCCGGGTTGTCCTTCTTGATCAGGGCGTTGCCGGGGCCGGGATCGCCGTAGAGATAGGAATACCAGCCCTCGATGCTGGCGTTGACGAAGCGCTGCACCAGATCGGGCTTCTCCCGGGCGAGCTGCAGCGACGTCTGGATCACCGAGCCATAGCTGGCATAGCCAGCGTCGGCGATCAGCAGCACCACCGGCTTCACCCCGGCCTGCTCGATCGTATACGGCTCGCTCGACAGGTAGCCCTGCTGGACCGCCTTGGGATCGACCAAAAACGGCGCGACGCTGAAATTGTAGGGGCGGATCTGATCGTCGGTATAGCCGAATTTCTGCTTCAGAAAGAGCCAGCTGCCGGTGCGGGTATCGCCGCTGATCATGATCGGCTTGCCCTTCAGCGCCGCGAAGCTGTCGTTCCCCTGATCGGGATGGGCGATAAGCACCGAGGGATCCTTCTGGAAGATCGCCGCGACCGCGACCATCGGAATGTTCTGTTGCGACGAAATTGAGCGAGCCGAACGAGTTGGACGCGATGTTGAAGTCGAGCACCCCGGCGGCCAGGAGCTGGGCATGGTTCACCTGCGGCCCACCCTGGCGGAGGGTCACGTCGAGCCCGTATTTCTTGTAGATGCCGGTGGCGATCGCCTGATAGTAGCCGCCGTGCTCGGCCTCGGCCTTCCAGTCGGTGCCGAACGTTACTGTCTCCGCCCTGGCGGCAACGGCGAAGGCAAAAGCGAGAAGGAACGCGACCAGCGCGCTCGGCAACTTTCGCGGCAATCTGGCGTTCATACTTGTGCGACCCGAGGGCAAATAGCGATGCCGCCACTGTAATCGGCGGTTTTGCGCCGGTCTACCGGGCGTGCTCGCCGGAGGCGCACCCCTCGTGTATGATCGTGAAAACCGTGCCCGCCGCCGGCACGTGTGGCGGGCCGCGTGAGCGGGGGTGGATGATGAAGAATCTGCTGGCCGTGATCGGCGACGGCAATGCGGCACCGGTGCTGGAAGCCTCCTTGCAAGTCGCTCGACGCTTCAACAGCCATATCGTCGGATTGCACAGTCTGACGACCGAATACGCGGTGGTGTTCGGCGGCGAGATGGGGTTTTCGATCTCATCCGAGGTCGACCGCACCCTCGAACGCGAGGGACACGACCGCCGCGATCAGGCGCGTCGCCTGTTCCGTGAGTTCATGAACGCGCATGGCGTGCCCCTGGAACCCGTCCCGGCCGGGCATGACGGGCCGAGCGCCTCGTGGCGCGAGGAGGACGGGCGGCAGAACGCGGTCGTCGGCATGATCGGCCGAGTCTATGACCTGATCCTCGTGGAACAGCCCGAGAAGCTGGCCTCGATCGCCGAGGCAACGCTCGAGGACGCGCTGTTCGAAAGCGGCCGTCCGGTGGTGATGGTGCCAAAGAACTCGCCGGCGACGATCGGCGATGTCGTCGCGGTCGCCTGGAACGGCAGCACCGAGACGGCGCTGACCGTGGCGCTGGGCATGCCCTTCCTCAAACAGGCGAAGGAGGTCGTCGTCGTTGCCGTCGCGCCGCAGCACATGCCCGAACCAGGGCCCACCGGCGACGAGCTGGCGCGCACGCTCGAGCGGCACGGGATGAAGGTCAGCCTGCGCACCGCCGTCGGCCGGCAGAAGCCGCAGGGCGAATCGTTCTTGCAAGAAGCGATGGCCGCGGGCGCCGACCTGATGCTCAAAGGCGCCTATACGCAAAGCCGCATCCGCCAGATGATCTTCGGCGGCGCGACCCGCCATATCATCATGGAGTCGAAGATCCCGGTGGTGATGTCGCGCTGAACCCCAAGGAGCTAAAGATGCTTGTTAGACCGCTGCGCCGCGGCGCGTTTTTTTGCGCCGCGCTGAGCCTCCTCGCAACGCCCGCGCTGGCGCAGATGCCGCCGCCCGCGGCGGCGTGCTATTGCCTCAAGCAGGCGGTCGACAACACCAACGCCGACATGGGAACGAAGAATGCCGCGCTTGCCCAAGCGCGCTCGGCCCTCGATCAGCTCGACCAGCAGCTCGCCACGCTGCGCGCCCAGGTCGACGTTAACAACCCGCAATCAGTAGCCCAGTTCAAGCAGCTCCTGGAGCAGCGCGACGCCGCGGCAAAACTGGCCAGCGGCCCGGCGTTGACCGACTCGCAGACCGCGACGGCCCGCTACAACGACGCGGTCGCCGCCTATAACGGGCAATGCGCCGGCCAGCCGCTGCCGCCGCCGGCCGGGCCGATCGCCTGCCCCGGGCAGTAACCGCTAGGGCTGGAACTACCGGAATCGACCCCGTAGGCTCGCCAGTTAACGGGAGGGCTGGCCGAGGAACGGTCCTTCGCCGTTTCCGCCAGCTCAAGCACAAGCCGGCCTTGAGGGCGGCCGGCAGTTGTCATTCCAGAAAAATTCGGTGAGCAGGAAACTGATGTCGGTTGCCACCGCCCACCAAATTGGGGCCGGCGACAGCCTGGCTCAGCAGCCTTTTCAGCGACTGATCGTTGATTTCTTCGAGCCCCAGGAATTGTCGACAGAAACCATGAAATATGGATAAAAATATTCGATAGCTACGGTGACCGCACAGACCCAGTTCGGGATTGGTTTAATCCACGCGGACTTGGCGCTGCTTCGACCAGATCGGGGGAATCTCCCCTGTAAGTTCTCGCTCTTCATGGAACTGGCGTAAATGGAATCCCGTCTGGCGAATGCCGGTTACTCCTGCTCAAGAGGTGCCGCGTGGGAACCCAAAAACAGTGGGAACTTCTAAACCCCAAGACCGCTGACGGCGATGCGTTTGCAGTGTTGACAATTGATCTCGATGCGAAATCGGGATCGCTTCGCTACCTCCAGCGCAACGTACCTCTGACAGCCTTCATGCAAACCGGCTCCGGAAAATTCCAGGGCAAGTTTGACCTGGGTCGCTTCCAGGGTTCGTTGACAGGACAGATCCAGAGTGACGGCTCGCTCGACGTCGAATTTGTTGGTGCGTGGAAGGGCAAACTGCGTGGCCGGGCGGTTCAGTCAGGCGGTCCGGGCTCTCCTGTGCCGGGGGCACCGCCGCCGTTGAAAGTAAATCCGATACGGGTTGGGCGTTCTTTTATTGGCTTCCTGGCGACCCCCAGGAATACGCGTGGAGAAATTGCCCGTGGCACCTTGCACCTGTGGAGCGGCGAAGAGGCCAAACAGGAGGCCTTGGTCGCTATTAGGAAGAATCCTCCCGGTTGGATGATGGGAAACATTAATGGCGAACCCACACCAGGCCATGCCCAAGCCAAGGTCTTGTTCGCCTCCGCTAAGGCTCGCGCCATCGAGAGCGCCAGAGCGCGCGGGGTGACGTTAACGGCCGGAAAGGAGCTGGCTCAAGAGGAGTTTGAAGCCATCTGGGGCAGGGCGTCAGGGGATTTAGTCTATCGCGCAACGTTATCCGGGATGCCCGTTCACTCCCATGGAAGACCGGGTCCCATGAGCATCCAGTCCCGATATGAGTTACCGGGGCTCCACATTGGCGGAACTGTTTCCGGTGGCCTAATGATCGGTTCGGGGCTTTATACCACACTATCGGCAGCCGATGACCAAGACCGCCCCCTCCTGGCTGCGGGAAAGGCGTTGACCGGGACCGCGGAGACGACGGGTGGGATATGTTATCTGTCCGGTGCACTCGCGGAAATGCCTGAGGCTATGGCGCTCGGAAGCGGACTGGCGCGCGTAGGAGGCGGCGCGGGCACCGTGTTCGTGAGCACTTATTCCTTGGTGGGAGACGTCCAGGCCGGACGGACGGAGGACGCCGTTGCCGATTCGATGGGCGTCACCTCCGGCGCCTTGCTGCTCATCGCTCCGTTTACTGGACCGGCTGCACCGATCGTGGCTGCCGTTGCTTTTGCCCTGATGGCAGCTCAACTGACCTATCAACTTGGCAAGCGATTAGATCCCGGAGTGCGTGGCGCACCCGCACCGGCTCAGCAGCGCGAATGGTGGCAAGCTAGACCGGAGGACTTCCTCAACTTGCAGGGGTTCCTGCAGCCAGGCGCTCGAAAGCGCTATGTACAGGATGACCTCAACATTTTCCCATTTGGAGGTAGGTAAATCCGCCTTCAACTGGTGATTTGCACAGTTTATGAGGACGCCCGGCCTAGCACTTCGGTCCCTTGTAAAGCTCTTCGGGCGCGACCAGCGGCTCGGCGATCTCGACCCAAGCGCCGTCGCGCCAGGCGCGGAAGAAGCAGTTCCGCCGCCCGGTGTGGCAAGCGACGCCGGTCTGATCGACGAGCAGCAGTATGGTGTCGCCGTCGCAGTCGAGCCGCAGCTCCTTGAGCGCCTGGACCTGGCCCGAGGTCTCGCCCTTGCGCCACAAGGCCTTGCGCGAGCGCGACCAGTAGCAGGCGCGGCCCTCAGCGAGGCTGATCCGCACCGACTCGCGGTTCATCCACGCCACCATCAGCACCTCGCCGGTGTCATGCTGTTGCGCGATCGCCGGGACAAGTCCATCGGCATCGAACTTGATCTGATCGAGCGCGCGGTCGATTGCGTCGGGCACGGCTCTGCTCCTAGCTCCGGAAGCGCAGGGTACGCCGCTTGACCGGGTTTTCGAAGGGCCGGCCCTCGGAATGGGCGCGGCGGTATTCGCGCTTCAGCTGGAAGTACCAGCGCGCCTGAGTGTCGGCGTCGTCGACCAGCATCAAGGACGGCCCATAGCGCAACCCTTCCTGCTGCAGGTTCAGCGCATCGCGATCCTGGAACGAGAAGATGCGCGCTCCCCACAGAAGCAACGGCTTGAGCAGCGTCAAAAACCACGGCGTCCAATAGGCGATATAGGTCATCTCGATATGGCCGTCGTCGAGCGGGGTCACCGTCCACAAGATGACGAAATAATGCTTGCCGAAGGTGGTGTGCTCGATCCGGATGCCCGGCAGCCGGAAGAACAGCTGGGTGCGCGGAGACCCTAGCAGCTTGTACGGCGAGTAATTGCTCGACGGCGGGTGCGGCAGGGTGGTGAACCCGTACGACCACGGGACGAATTCCTTGGTCTTTTCGAGGATCGCCTTGCGCCGCCACCACCAGGAAATATGGACAAACGGGTTGTGCGAGGGGTCGATCTGGCCGAAGACGCCGGTATCGAGCGAGCAATCTACCTTGAGGCTCCAGATCAGGTCGGGCTGACGGTCGGGGCCGATCGCCGGGAGCACCGGAATATCGGCCGCGCCCTCCGGATTGTCGCCGAAGAACACCCAGATGCCGCCCTGGACCTCCTCCACCTTGTAGGCTTTGACGCGCAGCCGGGAGCAATCGAATTTGCTGTCCGCGGTCAGAGACGGGATCGCCGTGCAGCGGCCCTGACAGTCGAAGCGCCAGCCATGCAACGGGCACTGGACCTCCGCGCCGTCGAACCGGCCCTCGCTCAGCGGCATGCCGCGATGCGGGCAAAGATCGCGCAGGGCGAACGCAACTCCGTCGCGCGCGCGGCCAAACAGCAGCGGCTCGCCGAGGAACTTGCGCGCCACCATGCGACCCGGCCGCAGCCGCCGGCTCGGCATCGCGTAGTACCACATCTCCCGCAACGGCGCGGCGCTGTCCGATTCCATCCCTGCTCCCGGGAAGAGGCCTGGCGGCGGCGGGGGATAACGTACCGCGTCTAGCAGCGCAATCGCGCTGCTATCATCGCCCGCCGCCTCAGGTTATTTTCGCCGGCGATGCGCATCATCCGTCATCCCGGTTCCGGCGCGACGCAGCAGCAGCGCGGCGCGGTGCTGGCGATGGGCAATTTCGACGGTCTCCACAAGGGCCACGCGGCGCTGATCGGCCGGGCGCGCGCGCTTGCCGGGGCGCGCGGCGCGCCGGTCGCGGTGCTGACCTTCGAGCCGCACCCCCGCAACGTCTTCATGCCCGGCGGCGAGCCGTTCCGCCTCACCCCGTTCCGGGTCAAGGAGCGCGAGATCGCGCGGCTCGGCGTCGATTTCCTGTTCATCCAGCATTTCGACCGCGCGTTTGCCGAGAAAAGCGCCGAATCGTTTATCGAGGAGGTGATGATCGAGGCGATCGGCATCGCCCACATCGTCGTCGGCCACGACTGCACCTTTGGCAACAAGCGGCGCGGCACTCCGGCGCTGTTGCGCGAGGTCGGCGAGAAATTCGGGTTCGGGGTGAGTGTCATCGACCCGGTGCGCGGCGGCGATGCGGTCTATTCCTCGACCCACATCCGCGAGCTGTTGAAGGACGGCAAGCCGCGCGAGGCGGCGGCGCAGCTCGGCCGGTTCTGGGAGATCGACGGGCGCGTCGCGCTCGGCGATCAGCGCGGCCGCACGATCGGCTTCCCGACCGCCAATCTCGGGCTCGGCGAATATCTGCGCCCGGCCTTCGGGGTCTACGCGGTGCGGGTATCGGGCGACGGGCCGGACGACCCGCTCGGCGGCCGGACCGTCGATGGCGTCGCCAATCTCGGGCTGCGGCCGACGGTGGGCGGGCTGGTGCCGCGATTGGAGGCGCATCTCTTCGACATCGACCGCGACCTCTACGGCCGCCACCTGCGCGTCGCGCTGGTCGATTTCATCCGCCCCGAACGGAAGTTCGCCAGCTTTGACGAGCTGAAATCGCAGATCGCCGCCGACGCTCAGCGCGCACGGGAGTTATTGGCAAAGCCGCGCAACTGATCTGACCTCTGAAACCGGTTCAACCGCCATCAACCATCCGCGACTTATATCACCCACTTTCCTCCTCATCGCCGTCGGGAACTTCGGCATCGTCTTTCGCGAGAACCCAGTCGTTATCGACTGACTTCTGAATGATACCTGCCTGCAACAATCGATTTAGCTGCGGACTTAAACTCAGTCTCTTTATATCTCGATCCCAGGCGTCTCTAAAATAAGTCAGCAATTCTCGGGTTGTAGCACCGTCATTGAAGTGTTCCTTGAGTGCCTTCACCACTAGCTGTTTCATCGTCATATTTTGATATGGCGATGTACGCTCAACAAACTCACCTACAGTCGTCGAGCGCAGTACCTCTTCATCCGAGGCTGACGATGGAGTCGGCATTCCGATTGCCGCCATGGCCCGTCGGACTTCGGCAAGCTCGGCCTCTTTCTTGCTGATGCTGGTGTAGAATGCTCTAAGCTCATGGAGCAACTCACGCTCGCGTTGCTCAAGATAGTTACGCAGGCTCATTTTCTTTGTGATTCCAGGCGGTTTACCGTACAAAGAGATTCGCGGCGGCGCACCCTCGGATGGCTAATCCTAGGTGCACCCGACCCGCTGGGCTCTTAAGCCACGGTCGACAAACCGCAGGGATATTGACCTGCCCCTAGTCTTTCATCCAACTGGGACCAGAGTCTCGGCAATGGTTACGCCCTGGGGCGCGGTAGGAGCAACAGGCCGAGCCGTGGAGCTACCACATGGCGTAGCGGATCGGCCTGTTGCGGTCATGTGCGCGGCATAAGCCGCGGGGGTCTGGTAGCCGATCGAGGAATGCGGTCGGCGGGTGTTGTAGTCGGCAGCCCAGGCGGCCAGCTTCTCGCGGGCGTGGTCGAGGCTGAAGAACAGGCTCTCGTTCAGCAGCTCGTCGCGCATCCTGCCGTTGAACGACTCGACGAATCCGTTTTGCGTTGGCTTGCCCGGCGCGATGTAATGCCAGGCGACGCGCTGGTCCTCGGCCCAGGCTAGGACGGCCGTGGAGGTGAACTCCGTGCCGTTGTCGCTGACGATCATGCCGGGCCGGCCGCGCCGCTGGATCAGCGCCGTCAGATCCCGCGCCACGCGCCGACCGGAAATCGAGGTGTCGGCGATCGCGGCCAGGCACTCGCGGGTGACGTCGTCGACTACATTGAGAATGCGGAACCGGCGTCCGTCGGCGAGTTGATCGTGCACGAAGTCCAAGGACCAGCGAGCATTGACTTTCGCCTCGACCAGGATCGGCGCGCGCGTTCCCACAGCACGACGGCGGATGCGGCGCTTGCGCACCGTCAGGCCCTCCTCGCGGTAAAGCCGGTAGATGCGGTTCTTGCCCGAAGGCTCGCCCTCCCGCCGCAGCAGCACGAACAATCGCCGATAGCCGAACCGCCGCCGCTCGACCGCCAAGCTGCGCAGGCGCTCCCGCAGCTCGGTGTCCGGCGGACGACGTGACCGGTAGCGCACCATCTTGCGGTCCGCCTTGATGATCGAGCAGGCCCGCCGCTCGCTGATCTCGAACATCGTCCGAAGATGGGCGACGCCTTGGCGCGTCGCGGCGGGCCCTACCATTTTTTTGCCAGAAGCTCGTTCAACGCGGCCTTGTCCAGCATCGCATCCGCCAGGAGCCGCTTGAGCCGGCCGTTCTCTTCCTCCAACGACCGCAGCCGCTGCGCGTCCGACACGCTCATGCCGCCAAACTTGGCCTTCCAGGCGTAAATCGTCCCCTCCGAGACACCGTGCTTGCGGGCCAAATCGCCCGCCTTCGCCCCAGCCTCGTTCTCCCGCAGGATACCGATGATCTGCTCTTCCGTGAACCTTGCCCGCTTCATTCGTCCGTCCCTCTCGTTGGGCCGGACTCTAGTTCTACTTGGAGGAAAATCTCAGGGGCAGGTCAATATCACCCCCTCCCGGATGGCTTGCTAGGCCGGGTTGTGGGACACGCAGAAGCCACTGCGTGAGAGAGGCCATCGGATAGCAGCCGATGGCCTCTCGCTTATATGGCGATCGGTTTATCGTTGCAAGAGGATTTTAAATTCGTTATCATAAGACTACGTTTGGTGATCCTTTGAAGTGCTTCATGAAGTGCTGGAAGGTCTCTTCCGGCGCTTCCTCGGGGACGTAATGGCCGCAGGGTAGCGGGCCGCCCCAGGCGTCGGTCGCGTAGTTTCTCTTCCACACCGCGAGCACGTCGCCGTGGACGCCCTCGGTGTGGCTGCGCTGGCCCCAGATCACCAGCAGCGGCACGGTGATCTTGTTGCCCGCCTCAAAGTCGGCGGTGTCCATCTCGAGGTCGCAGGTGACGCAGGCGCGGTAATCGGCGCACGAACCCTTGATCGTCTTCCAGTTGAAGCAGCGCACGTATTCCCCGAACGCCTCGGGGTCGAAGAAGCCGAGACCGATCCCCGGCTTCGACAGCTTCTTCTCCATGAACCAACGGGCGTCGACCCCGGCCATCATCTTCTCCGGGAAATCGTAGGGCTGGGCCATGAACACCCAGTGCCACGAGCGCAGCGCCCAATCCTTCGAGGCGTGCGTCCAGATGTGGTGGTTGGGCAGGATGTCGACCAGCGCCGCCTTCTTCACCCGCTCCGGGTGGTCGAGGCACATGCGCGCGGTGGTGCGGGCGCCGCGGTCGTGCCCGGCGACAAAGAACTCGCGGTAGCCGAGCTTTTCCATCACCTCGACCTGGTCCTGCGCCATCGCGCGGAACGAGTAGTTGATGTTGTTGGGCCCGGCGTCATCGGGGCCGACGCTGTCGCCGTAGCCCCTGAGATCGGCGCAGACGACGTGGAAATCCTGGGCCAGGCGCGGCGCGATCTTGTGCCACGACACATGCGTCATCGGGTTGCCGTGCAGCAGGAGGAGCGGCGGGCCGTCGCCGCCATGGCGCAGATGGATGCGCGCGCCCTCAAAAGACGACGTGTCGATCTCGGTGCGGGTAAAACCTTCGAACATGCCGCCCTCCTGTCGCTTACTTCGTGTAAGCTAGCCCATAAGTGGAAAGCGCCAAAGGCGCCGTCGGGAGGAGAACATGACCGGGAGGCGAATAGCAGCAGCGATCGTCGCGACGATACTGGCCGCCGCGCCGGCGATGGCCCAGAAATCGGGCGGCATCCTCAAGGTGCAGCACTGGGATAGCCCGGCGAGCATGTCGATCCTCGAAGAGGCGACCTACTCCGTCGTCGTGCCGATGATGGGGGTGATGAGCAACCTCGTCATCTACGATCAGCACAAGCCGCAAAACAGCCTCGCCAACATCGTTCCCGACCTCGCCGACAGTTGGAACTGGAGCGCGGACGGCAAGGAGCTGACCTTCAAGCTGCACCACGGCGTCAAATGGCATGACGGGCAGCCCTTCACGGCCAAAGACGTGAAATGCACCTTCGATCTGCTGACCGGAAAGAGCGAGCAGAAGCTGCGCGTCAATCCTCGCAAGGAGTGGTGGAACAATGTTGTCGAGGTCACCGCGACGGATGACGACACCGCGGTTTTCCATTTGCAGCGGCCGCAGCCGGCGCTGTTGACCCTGCTCGCCTCGGGCTACTCGCCAATCTATCCCTGCCACATTCCGCCGGCGCAGATGCGCACCAAGCCGATCGGCACCGGGCCGTTCAAGTTTGTCGAGTTCAAGCCCAACGAATACATCAAGGTGACCAAGAACACCGATTACTGGAAGCCGGGCCGGCCCTATCTCGACGGCATCGAGTACGACATCGTTCCCAATCGCTCGACCGCGGTCTTCGGCTTCGTCGCCGGCAAATTCGACATGACCTGGCCCTATTACATCACCCCGCCGCTGGTGCGCGACATCGCCGCGCAGGCGCCTAACGCCAAATGCGTGACTGCCACCAACAACGGCACCACCAATCTGCTGCTCAACCGCGACAAGCCGCCCTTCGACAACGCCGACCTGCGCAAGGCGCTGGCGCTGACGATCGACCGCAAGTCGTTCATCGACATCATGACCGAGGGGCATGCCAAGATCGGCGCGGCGATGCTGCCGCCGCCCGAGGGGCTGTGGGGGATGCCCGACGACATGCTGCGCACCATTCCGGGTTACGATCCAGACGCGCAGAAGAACCGCGCCCAGGCGCGCGAGATCATGCAGAAACTGGGCTACGGGCCGGACAAGCGCATGCAACTCACCGTGTCGACCCGCAACGTCCCCACCTTCCGCGACCCCGCGGTGATCCTCATCGACCAGCTGAAGGAGATCTATGTCGACGCCGTGCTCGAAACGATCGAGACCGCCAACTGGCACGCGAAGGTGACGCGCAAGGACTACACGGTCGCCCTCAACAACACCGGCAGCGGCGTCGACGACCCGGATCAGCAATTCTTCGAGAACTACGCCTGCGGTTCGCTACGCAATTACAGCGGCTACTGCAACCATGACCTCGACAAGAAATTCGTCGAGCAGTCGTCGATGACCGATCAGGCGGCGCGCAAGAAGCTGGTTTGGGACATCGACAAGCAGCTGCAGGAAGACGGCGCCCGCCCGATCATCTTCCACGCCGTCAATGCCACTTGCATGCAGCCCGCGGTCAAGGGGCTGACGATCATGGTCAACAGCATCTACAACGGTTGGAAAATGGAGGACGTCTGGCTCGACCGATAACGCGTTATGCCGCGAGACCAGCGGGGGCGATCCAGGGAGGGAACATGAGCCGCATGCAACGCCTGTTGGCGCTTTCCGTCGCCGTTTTGACATCCGCCGCCGCGCCCGCAATGGCACAGAAGCACGGCGGCATTCTGCAACTCCAGCACTTCGACAGCCCCGCCAGCATGTCGATACTGGAAGAAGCGACACGCGCCGCCGAGCAGCCGGCGATGGCGGTGTTCAACAATCTCGTGATCTATGACCAGCACGTCGCCCAGAACAGCCTCGACTCGATCGTCCCAGACCTGGCGACGAAATGGAGCTGGAGCGACGACGGCAAGACCTTGACCTTCACTCTGCGCGAAGGGGTGAAGTGGCACGACGGCAAGCCGTTCACCAGCGCGGACGTCAAGTGCACCTGGGACTTGCTGATGGGGCTCGGCAACGACAAGCTGCGCCTCAACCCGCGCAAATCCTGGTACGAGAACGTCACCGATGTGACTCCGCGCGGCGATTTCGAGGTCGCCTTCCACCTGAAGCGGTCGCAGCCGGCGCTTCTGGCCTTGCTCGCTTCGGGTTGGTCGCCGGTCTATCCCTGCCACATTCCGGCGGCGCAGCAGCGCCAGCATCCGATCGGCACCGGCCCGTTCAAGTTCGTCGAATTCAAACCCAACGAGTACATCACGTTGGCAAAGAACCCGGATTACTGGAAGCCCGACAGGCCCTATCTCGACGGTATCCAGTTCACCATCATGCGCGAGATCGGGCCGCGCAACCTGGCGTTCTTCGCCGGAAAATTCGATGGTATCCCGCTCGGCGTGACGATCCCGACGCTCAAGGATTTCAAGGAGCAGGCGCCGCAGGCGATCTGCCAGCAGAATGTCGGTAACGTGCCGCGCACGATGCTGATCAACCTGCACAAACCGCCGTTCGACAACCCGGATTTGCGCCGCGCGATGGTGCTGGCGCTCGATCGCAAGGCGTTCATGGACATCCTCAACCAAGGCGTTCCCAGCCTTGGCGCGACGATGCTGCCGCCGCCCAACGGGGTTTGGGGCATGCCGCTCGACGTGCTGTATTCGCTGCCCGGCTATTCGCCGGACGTCGCGAAGAACCGCGCCGAGGCCCGCGATATCATGAAGAAGCTCGGCTACGGCCCGGACAAGCCGCTTGCCGTTAAAATCTCGACTCGGAATTTCCCGGCTTGGCGCGACCCGGCGGTAATCCTCTCCTCGCAGCTGAAGGAAATCTATGTCGACGCCGAACTCGAGTTCGTCGATACGGCGGTCTGGTATCCGAAAATGGCGCGCAAGGACTTCACGGTTGGCGCGGTGCCGATCGAAAGCGGCGTCGATGACCCGGATCAGATGTTCTATGAGAATTTCTACAGCGGCGCGCAGCGCAACTATGCCGGCTACAGCGACCCTGATTTCGACAAGCTGGTCGACCAGCAATCGGTCGATGCCGATCCGAAAAAGCGCAAGGAGATTGTCTGGCAGATCGAACGCAAGCTCGCCGGGGCGATGTTCCGGCCGGTGCTGTTCTACCCGGCGGGCGCCGGCTGCTGGCAGCCCTGGGTCAAGGGCTACACGATGATGACCAACAGCATCTATAACGGCTGGCGCATGGAAGACGTGTGGCTCGACAAGTGACGGTGTCACCGTTATCCCGGCGAAAGCCGGGATCCATTAGCGAGCCACTCCGTCGCAAATTGTGAGACCTAGGGAGACAACATGCTCAGAATGCAGCGCCTTTGCGCCGCGGCTCTCACCGCGATCTTGGCCGCGGCCGCGCCGGCGATGGCGCAAAAGTCCGGCGGCATCCTCAAACTGTCGCATTTCGACAGCCCGGCCAGCATGTCGATCCTGGAGGAAGCGACACGCGCGACCGTGCAGCCGATGATGGGGGTGTTCAACAACCTGGTCCTCTACAACCAGTCCATCGCCAAATCGAGCCTCGACACCATCGTCCCCGATCTGGCGACGAGCTGGACGTGGAGCGACGACGGCAAGACGCTGACCTTCCCGCTGCGCCAGGGCGTCAAGTGGCATGACGGCGTGCCGTTCACCAGCGCCGACGTCAAATGCACCTGGGACCTCTTGATGGGACTCGGCCAGGACAAGCTCCGCGCCAACCCGCGCAAGTCCTGGTACAACAATGTCGAATCGGTGACGACAAACGGCGATTACGAAGTCGCCTTTCACCTGAAGCAGAAGCAGCCGGCGCTGCTCGCCCTTCTGGCCTCCGGTTGGTCGCCGATCTACCCGTGCCACGTGCCCGCAGCGCAGATGCGCCAGCACCCGATCGGAACGGGCCCCTTCAAGTTCGTCAGCTTCAAGCCCAATGAATCGATCACCGTGACTCGTAACCCGGATTACTGGAAACCGGGGCGGCCCTATCTCGACGGCATCGAATACACGATCATGCGCGAATACGGCCCGCGCGACCTCGCCTTCTTTGGCGGCCGGTTCGACATGGATACGCCGTTCGGCGTCACACCACCGCGGATGAAGGACTTCGCGTCGCAAGCGCCGCAGGCGATTTGCGAGCTCTCGCAAGTCAACGTACCGCGCACGATGATCGTCAACCCAGCGGCGCCGCCATTCGACAATCCGGAATTGCGCCGCGCGATGAACCTGGCGCTCGACCGCAAGGCCTTCAACGACATCATCAACGACGGCAAGGGTCATCTTGGCGGCAACATGATGCCGCCTCCCGAGGGCGTCTGGGGCATGCCACCGGAGGTGCTGGAGACGCTCCCCGGCTACGGCCCCGATGTCGAGAAGAACCGCGCCGACGCCCGCGACATCATGAAGAAGCTCGGCTACGGGCCCGACAAGCATCTCGCGATCAAGGTGTCGACGCGCAATTTCCCGGCATGGCGCGACCCCGCCGTGATCATGATCTCGCACCTCAAGGAGATCTGGATCGACGGCGAGCTCGACCTGGTCGATACCGCGCTGTGGTATCCCAAGATGGCGCGCAAGGACTACACGGTCGGCGCGGTGCCGATGGAAAGCGGCGTCGACGACCCAGACCAGATGTATTTCGAGAATTACGTCTGTGGCGCGGCGCGCAACTACACCGGCTACTGCAACCCCGATCTCGACAAGCTGATCAACCAGCAATCGATGGAAAGCGATCACGACAAGCGCAAGGCCCTGGTTTGGCAGATCGAGCGCATGCTGGCGGAGGCCGGAATCCGGCCGGTGCTGTTTTATCCGGTCGGCGTTTCCTGCCGCGAGCCCTGGGTCAAGGGACTGACCATCATGACCAACAGCATCTACAACGAATGGCGCATGGAAGACGTCTGGCTGGACAAGTGACGGCGTAGCCGTCATCCGGGGGTCGATTGACGAGCAAGTTCGTCGCGGTGACCAGCGGCTGGGATAGCTTTGTCAAGGCGATACGTTACAATCGCGCGGTGCGCTATCTCTCGACCCGCGATCCCGGCGCGAAGCCCGCGACCCATTCCTTCGAGGACGTGCTGTTGGCTGGCCTCGCCGATGATGGCGGGCTTTATGTGCCCGAAGCCCTGCCGACACTCGATTTCGCCGCGCTCAATGGCCTGCCCTATGCCGACCTGGCGGCGCGCGTCGTCGGACTGTTCGCGGGCGACAGCTTCGGCCACAGCGAGTTGCGCCGGCTGACTGGGGCGGCCTATGCCGGGTTCCGCCACGAGGCCGTCACCCCGTTGATCCAGCTCGACGAGCGGCTGTGGCTGTTGGAGCTGTTTCATGGGCCCACGTTCGCCTTCAAGGATCTGGCGCTGCAGCTTCTGGGGCAGCTGTTCGACGCGGTGCTGGCGCGGCGCGGCGAGCATGTGACGATCGTCGGCGCGACCTCGGGCGACACCGGCTCGGCGGCGCTCGAAGCCTGCCGCGACCGCAATGGCATCGATGTTTTTTTTCTCTACCCGCACGGCCGCATCTCCGAGGTACAGCGGCGGCAGATGACGACGATCGACGCGACGAACGCCCACGCCATCGCCATCGAGGGCACCTTCGATGACTGCCAGGATTTGGTGAAGGCGCTGTTCGCCGATACCGCGCTGCGCCGCGAACTGAACCTATCGGCGATGAACTCGATAAACTTCGCCCGCATCGCCGCGCAGATCGTCTACTACGTCGCCGCCGCCCTGGCCCTCGGCGCGGCGTCAAGTCCCCGGGGCCGGCCGGTCTCGTTCGCCGTGCCGACCGGCAATTTCGGCAATATCTACGCGGCGCATCTGGCGCGGGCGCTGGGACTGCCGGTCGAGCTTCTGGTACTGGCGACCAACGCCAACGACATCCTGGCCCGCTACCTCCAGAGCGGCGACATGAGCATCTCCACGGTCAACCCAAGCCTCAGCCCGAGCATGGACATTCAGGTGGCGAGCAATTTCGAGCGCTTGCTGTTTGAATTGAAAGGCCGCAGCGGCGCCGCGGTGACCCAAGCGATCGCCGCGTTCCGCCGCGACGGCGCATTGCCGCCCGACGACCAAGCCTGGCATGCGGCGTCGAAACTCTTCACTGGCCACCGGGTCGACGATGCCGGCACGCTGGCGGAGATCGGTGAGACCTACAAGCGGACCGGCATCCTCGTCGATCCGCACACCGCGATCGGCATCGCCGCGGCGCGCGCGCATCGGGACGGGGAGGCGCCAATCGTCGCGCTGGCGACCGCGCACCCCGCGAAGTTTGGTGATGCCGTCGAGCGCGCGACCGGCCTGCGGCCGCCACTGCCGCCGGCGCTCGCCGAAATGATGGAGCGGCCGGAACGGGTCGCAATCCTGCCCAACGACATCGCCGCCGTGTCGCGCTTTGTTCGCGAACGGGCGCGACGTCAGGCGAGGGCGGCATGAGCGTCGGACTCGCCACCCTGGCCAACGGGCTGCGGATCGTCACCGACTGCATCGACACCGTCGCCACCGTATCGCTCGGCCTGTGGGTCGATGTCGGCACCCGCCACGAACCGGCCGTGGTCAACGGCGTCGCGCATTTCCTCGAACACATGGCGTTCAAGGGCACCGAGCGCCGTTCGGCGCTCGCCATCGCCGAAGAGATCGAGGCGGTCGGCGGCCACCTCAACGCCTACACCTCGCGCGAAAGCACCGCCTTTTACGCCAAGGTGCTCAAGGAGGATGTCGGCCTCGCCCTCGACATCCTCGCCGACATCCTGCAGCACTCGACCTTCGAGCCCGGCGAGCTCGAACGCGAGCGCACCGTGATCCTGCAGGAAATCGGACAGGCCAACGACACGCCCGACGACATTATCTTCGATTACTTCCAGGAGCGCGCCTTCCCGGACCAGGCGATGGGGCGGCCGGTGCTGGGTAGCCCCGAGATCATCAAGAACCTGTCGCGGGAGGCGGTGGTCAGCTATTTGAAGGACCATTACGGCGCCAAGCGCATGGTGCTGTCGGCCGCCGGCAATCTCGACCACGACAGTTTTGTCGCGCTCGCCGAAAAGCTGCTCTGCGAGATACCCGCCGAGCGCGCGGTCAGGACCGAGACGGCGCGCTATGTCGGCGGCGATTTCCGCTTGGACCGGGACCTCGAACAACTGCACCTGGTGCTGGGTTTCCCGGGGATCAAGCTCGACGACCCCGACTATTACGCCGCCGCGGTGCTGTCGACCGCGTTCGGCGGCGGCATGTCCTCGCGCCTCTTCCAGGAGGTGCGCGAGAAGCGCGGTCTCGTCTACGCGATCAACTCCTTCGCCCATTCCTATCGCGATGGCGGGCTGTTCGGCATCTATGCCGGGACCGGCGAGGAAGAGGCTGCGGAACTGCTGCCGGTGTTGTGCGACGAGACCCGCAAGCTCGACGACGGTTTCGCGCCAGGCGAGCTGGCGCGCGCCAAGGCGCAGATGAAGGCCGGGCTGCTGATGTCGCTCGAAAGCACCTCGGCGCGCTGCGAGCAGATGGCCCAGCACATGTTGATCCACGGCACGCCGTTCGACCCCGCTGACATCGTTCGCCGCATCGACGCGGTCGACGATGCCGCGATCGGGCGCGTCGTCGCCGGTTGGCGCGGCGCCCCGCCGACCCTGGTTGCCTTGGGCCCGGCCGGGCGGCTGGAAGATTTCGCGCGCTTCACAGCGCGGCTCAGCGGCTGAGGACGGGCAGGCCGATGGCGCCGCAACGCAAGACCTTCCCGCGACTGTTCACGACCCGCGCCGAGCAACCGCGGCTGCTCGGGGCCAAGGTGTTCCTGCGTCCGCCCGAGCGCGGCGATTACGACGCATGGGCGACGCTGCGGGCGCGGTCGCGAAGTTTCCTCACGCCGTGGGAGCCGACGTGGCCGCCCGATGCGCTGAGCCGCTCCAGTTTCCGCGCGCGGATCGCGCGCTACGGCGAGGATTGGCGCGGCGACCAGGGCTACAATTTCTTCATCTTCCGCGAGGACGAAACGCTCGTCGGCGGCGTCGGGCTTTCCAATGTGCGGCGCGGCGTCGCCGAGACCGCCAGCCTCGGCTATTGGGTCGGCGAGCCGTTCGCGCGCCAGGGGTTCATGACCGCAGCGCTGCCGCTGTTGCTCGACTTCTCGTTCGACCGGCTGCGCCTGCACCGGGTCGAGGCGGCGTGCCTGCCGACCAACGAGCCGAGTAAGGCGCTGTTGCGGCGCACCGGCTTTACCGAGGAGGGTTACGCGCGGCGCTATTTGCTGATCGACGGCAAGTGGCAGGACCACGTGCTGTTCGCGATCCTGCGCGAGGACTGGCGGGGGTAGCTACGCCTAGGCGTGCCCGGCCTCGCCTGAGAGCATCTCGGGGCTGACCCCCAGTTTCTTGAGCGCTCGCTGCCATTTGCTGTCGTCGGCGTCGTCGAACACCAGCTCGGAATCAGCGGCGACCGAAAGCCAGCCATTGGCCTGGATCTCAGCATCGAGCTGGCCCGGGGCCCAACCGGCATAGCCGAGCGCCAAGAGGCTCTGGCGCGGTCCCTCGCCCTTGCCCATCGCGCGCAGGATGTCGATCGTCGCGGTCATCGCGAAGCCGCCGGTAATGTCGAGTGTCGCTTCCTCGCGGTAGTCAGCGCTGTGCAGCACGAAGCCGCGGCCGGGATCGACCGGTCCGCCGAAATGCACCGGCTGCGGCCGGTTGGCGCGCGCCGGCTCGATCTTCAGGTGCTCGTAAAGCTCGTCGAGGGTCAGCGCCTCGATGGTCTTGTTGACGACAAGACCCATCGCCCCGGCCTCCTCGCTGTAGGCGCAGATATAGACCACCGAGCGGGCAAAGCGCGGGTCCTGCATCTGCGGCATCGCGACGAGTAGCTGGCCGGTCAGCGAGCTCACCCAATTCCTCCCTTTCCGCTAACGGCAAATATAGGGTGCCCGCGCCGATTGCGACGACAAAAAATAGCCGCTCCATCGGGAGTGGCCGGTGCGGTTTACGCAACCTGCCGCGCTATGCTATCGCTCTAGTCCCGTTTCGGCGCGACGCGCGCGGCGTCCGCCGAGCCACCCCTTCAAAGGAATCCCCCGATGACGATCAAGGTTGGCGACAAGGTCCCCGCCGTCAATTTCCGGGTGCTCACCGCCGAAGGCCCGAAGGAGCTGACCAGCGACGAGCTATTCAAGGGCAAGAAGGTCGCTTTTTTCGCGGTGCCCGGCGCCTTCACCCCGACCTGTTCGCAGCGCCATCTGCCCGGCTATGTCGACAAGGCCGACGCGTTGAAGGCCAAGGGCGTCGACACCATTGCCTGTGTGTCGGTCAACGACGCGTTCGTCATGGGCGCCTGGGGCAAGGACCAGAAGACCGAGGGCAAGGTGACGATGCTGGCCGACGGCAGCGGCGACTTCACCCGCGCGGTCGATCTCGAATTGGACGCCACCCGCAACGGGCTCGGCAAGCGCTCGCAGCGCTATTCGATGCTGGTCGATGACGGCGTGGTCAAGGCGCTGCACGTCGAGGCGCCGGGCAAGTTCGAGGTGTCCGACGCCGACACGATGCTGAAAGACCTTTAGCCCCCAATTCCGTCGCCTTCCCAAACATGAGGCGGCCGCGGGTGTCTTCTCGCGGCCAGCCTCACAATTCCTGGCCGCGGCGGGCGAGCGCCTTGTCCCAGATCGCATTGCGGTCCTCGTCAAAGACCAGCGCCGTATCTTCCGGCACGGTGAACCAGTCGTTGCGCGCGATCTCGGCCTCGAGTTGGCCGGGACCCCACCCGGTGTAACCCAAGGCGAACAGGTATTTTCGCGGACCCTTGTGCTGCCCGATGTCGCGCAGCGCGTCCTTGCTGCCGGTCATCGCCACCTTGCCGTCGACCGTCATGGTTTCCGCGCGGTGATACTCGGCGGTATGGATCAAAAAACCCAAATCTGTCTGCACCGGCCCGCCTTTAAAGACCATGACCGAACCTTCGACCCCGGTGTCCTTGTCGCCGGTCGATGCGAGCAACTCGGCGATGGTCTGCTCGACGACCGGCTGGTTGATGACGATGCCGACCGCGCCGTCCTTGTCATGCTGCAGCAGTAGGACCACCGCGTGATAGAAGCGCGGATCGCCGATCTGCGCCGAGGCGATCAAGAGGTCGCCCGGCGGCGGATCGGAGGGTTGTGCCGGATGCGGCGCGGGCGGCGCGCCCGGCTCTGTCGCGGCGAAGCCCAGCGCCGCGGCAGCCAAACAACAAGCAATAAGCGTGGCGCGCCCAATCCTCATATCGCCCTCTCACGAGTCGCGGTCGGCGGGATCGCGGCCTATCATATCAACATGCAGGGCGGCGACGAACTCGCACTCGACCGGATTGAACGCTGGCTCGGCGACCGCGTCGCCGGGTTCCGCGGCCCGCTGCGCGCCGAGCGCTTCGCCGGCGGCCAGTCGAACCCGACCTACCGGCTCTTCGCCGGCTCCGGCGATTACGTCCTGCGCAAGAAGCCGCCCGGTCCGTTGCTGCCGAGCGCGCACGCGGTCGACCGCGAGTTCCGGGTCATGCAGGCGCTGGCCAACACCGCGGTGCCGGTGCCCCAGGTCTACGCGCTGTGCGAGGACGAGGCGGTCACCGGCCGCGCGTTTTATGTGATGGAGCATTTGGACGGCCGCATCTTGTGGGATCAGCGGCTGCCCGGCATCGCGCCCACCGAACGCGGCGCGATGTTCGCCTCGATGAACCAGGTCATCGCCGACCTGCATTCGGTCGATTACGCCGCGCTGAGGCTCGAGGATTTCGGCCGATCGGGGAACTACATGGCGCGGCAGATCGCGCGCTGGAGCCGGCAATACCGCGCTTCCGAAACGGTGCAACAGCCGGCGATGGACGCGCTGATCGACTGGCTGCCGGCGCATCTGCCGCCCGAGGGCAAGCCCGCGATCGTCCATGGTGACTACCGCATGGACAATCTGGTCTTCCACAAGACCGAGCCTCGCGTCATCGGCGTGCTCGATTGGGAGCTGTCGACGATCGGCGACCCGCTCGCCGATTTCGCCTATCACGCGATGAGCTGGCGGATCGACCCGAATGTGTATCAGGGTCTCGCCGGGGTCGATGTCGCGGCGCTGGGCATTCCCGACGAGGCCGAGTATGTGGCCGCCTATTGCCGCAACACGGGCCGCGCGGCAATCGAGGGCTGGGAGTTCTACCTCGCTTACAGTCTCTTCCGGTTCGCGGCGATCTGTCAGGGCATCGCCAAGCGGGCGATCGACGGTACCGCCGCCAGCATCGAGGCGGACAAGATCGGTTCTCTCGCGCGGCCGTTCGGCGAGCAGGCTTGGGCATTGGCGAAATCGTTGGGTTGACGACCGTAATGTTATTTGACGCTTCCCGGCGCAAGCCGGGACCCACCTATCGGCAGTCTCCCGAATTGAAGGGTGGACCCCGGCTTTCGCCGGGGAGCGGGATCTGAAAGGAGCAGAGCATGGCGAACGAAAAAGTGGGTGTCGTCGGCGCCGGGCTGATGGGGGCGGAGATCGCGCTGGTCTTCGCGCTCGCCGGGCACGACGTGGTGCTGAGCGACACCGGCGAGGCGCAGCTCTCGGCGGCGTTTGAACGTCTCAACCGAACCCTCGACCGCGGCATCCAGCGCGGCTGGTACAAGGACGAGGAGAAGCCGCTCGCCTTGTCGCGCATTTCCACCACCGTCTCACTCAACCCGTTCGCCGAGTGCGACTTCGTCACCGAGGCGGTGTTCGAGGACGAGGCGGTCAAGGCCGAGACCTACCGGAAGCTCGACGCGTTGTGCAAACCCGGCTGCATCCTCGCCAGCAACACCTCGACCATCCCGATCTCGACCCTCGCCTCTTATGTGAGCGAAGCGCGCCGGCCCAATTTCATCGGCACGCATTACTTCTCGCCGGCTTCGCGCATGAAGCTGGTCGAGGTGATCCCGGCCTTCGACACCGCGCCCGCGACGGTCGACACCGCGATGCGCCTCATGCAGCAGAACGACAAGGTCGCGATCAAGGTCAAGGACGTCGCCGGGTTCGCGGTCAACCGCATGTTCCTCATCTTTCTCAACGAGGCGGTGCGCCTGGTCGAGGACGGGGTGGCGACCCCGGAGGACATCGACACCGCCTGCAAGCTCGGGCTCGGCCACCCGATGGGCCCGTTCGAGTTGATGGACGCGACTTCTTCGAAACTCTGCCTGCAGGTGTCGGAAATCCTCCACGACGCCTATGGCGAGCGCTTCCGTCCCCCGGCCCTCTTGCAACAGCGGGTCAAGGCCGGGTTTGTCGGCGGCCGCAACGCCCGCGGTTGGCGGAAGTAGATGGTAGCGCTCCCCCTCACCCAGCTACGGGTAGGGCTCGGCTTCACCTCGCCAACCCTGCTCAACCCTCTCCCCCACTGGGGAAGAGGGAAGGGTGAGGGGGTGCCATGAAGCTCCCCGGCAAGGTTATCGTCGTCACCGGCGCGGCGCAGGGGATTGGCGCCGCGCTCCGCGCGCGTTTTGCGCGGGAAGGCGCCAAGGCGGCGGTCGGCGCCGACATCAAGCCCGCGCCCGGCGTTGTCCAGTGCGACGTCAGCTGCGAGGACGACATCGTCCGGCTGATCGACGACACCGAGCAGAAACACGGTCCGATCGACCTGTTCTGCTCGAATGCCGGTATCGCCGTGCTCGACCCCGATTGGGACAACCCGGCGAGCGCCCCGAACGAGGGCTGGGAGCGCAGTTGGGCGGTCAACGTCATGGCGCATGTCTACGCCGCGCGGCATCTGGTGCCGCTTATGAGCGCGCGCGGCGGCGGGTATTTTCTCAACACCGTGTCGGCGGCGGGCCTCTTGTCGCAGATCGGCAGTGGCCCCTATTCGGCGACCAAGCACGCCGCGCTCGGCTTCGCCGAGAACCTGGCGCTCACCACGCGCGACCGCGGCATCAAGGTCTCGGTGCTGTGCCCGCAAGGCGTCGACACGCCGATGCTGCACGGCATCACCCGCGGCGTCCCCGACCGCGACGGCGTGCTGACCCCGGCGGCGCTCGCCGGCACGGTCGTCGAAGGCCTCGACACCGAGCGCTTCCTGATCCTGCCGCACCCGGAGGTGACGACCTATATCCGCCGCAAGGCCGACGATTACGACCGCTGGCTCGGCGGCATGGCACGGCTACGAAGGGGGATGTAGTTCAATTTTCGACTACGTCACTTAAAATTTTAAGACATTGCCGTAGTACTCTCTTCGCACGTTTGTCCTCAATTCCCCTTAAATCTTTGGATCGACGCAAAACCTTGTCGCATAGATTTCGTGTGTTACGTTTCAAACTTTGTACCATATCTTTTGTATTTTTATCTGACGGTTTCATATTTTGTAGTACAATACTAAGTCCGAGTATTTTTTCAGTATTAAACGATAAAGTTGCCGATGACACGTCCTGAGTATCAAGCATGCCCGAAATTCGGTGTGCCATTAATATCGAACTATTTTTCAATAACTCTAACTGAATTCTGGTTCCGTCCTTTGGTTGTACATATCCTACATGTGATACCAAGATCGCTGACTTTACCAGATCTTCAATGTTCGTGCTCCTTTCGTCTGGGTGAGCTTTAGCCATCGCTTGAACCAGCATAACTAGGGCTTCCTCCAGGGCCGCACCTCTCCACTGCTGACGGGCGATTTCTCGAACTAGGCGGTGGAGTCGGATCGTTTCGACTACGACACTTGGGTATCGATGGTCGACATAACTCTCACGATAAACGAGGCCAAATGCAGATAAGGTGGCTAGGGCCTCGTCGAGACCATCGTGCCTCAGATGCAAAGCTGTCCGCGCGGGTAATGCGTCACAGCCTTGCTTAAACAAAAACAGTGGAATCGGCTCTGGCGCAAGCAGCGCGCAATAAGCGATCAGCAACTCAGCAGCCGGGTGGAGCTTGGCCGCTGCTTCGATCGCCAACGCGAAGGTTTTTGCGACGGTTAGCCGGTCCTTGTTTTCAGCAAAATATTCCGGGTGATAGTCGGCCGGGGCATCTTTCGAATCGTCAAGCAGGTGAGCCGGCTCGGCCACGAAACGGTGGACGTATTCGGCAATTGAGATTCCCAGTCGCTCACAATAAGCAGCCGCTTGCTCATGTGCTAACGGCAAACCACCGAGCAGTTCGGACAGCTCAAGCGCCGCCTCGCGCTCCCCGGTTCGGCCTGTGCGGGCGATCAGGAAATCCGCGCCGACCTCCTCCGGCCAGATGTCTAGACGGATCGGGGTAGCGATGCTGCGCCAGACGTGCGCATTCGAGGTGATCAGCGCTCGGGCCGCGCCGCCACGCGGCAGGAACGGGTAGATGGCATCGGCGCTCACCGCGTTGTCATAGATCAGCAGGATGCCCTCTCCGGCTTGCGCCAACTGGTCGAGCACTGCGGCCACCGCCTCGGGCTCCGCCGCGTTGGACGCGACCCAGCCGACCCGGACACCAAGGCCGACCAGATCGGCGCGCATCGTCGCCTCCGTCTCGGACCTAATCCACCACGTCGCGCGATAATCTTTGGCGTGCTCTTGGGCAAAAGCCGCCGCTAGCACTGTTTTCCCTACGCCGCGTAACCCGTGCAGCGCCGTGATCGCGGCCCGACCCTGACGCTTCTCCAATGCTGCCGCGATTTCCTCCAAAGACGCTTCACGGCCCATGAAATGGGTCGGGACACGGATTGGGATGTTCGAGAGCGCCGCGCCGAGCTTCGCAGCCGGTCCTGAAGCACGGTCCGGAGTTGTGGACCTGTTGATGAACGCGTCGAATCGGGCACGCTTCTCTTCACCAACAACATCGTGAAGTGTGCAGCGATTTAAGTCCGCTACGAGTTTTGGCACGTCGCAGGGCCTAACAATCACCGGCAAAAGGAAGTTTGAGCCTTTACGTGTCGCTTCGGTTAGCGCCGCGTTGTATTCCCGCTGAGAGAACTCCGCGGTGAAGTACTCAGGAGACATGAGGCAAAGAGCGTGATCGGACTCCTCCATTCGGCGGCCCATCCAGGCCATGAAGCTTTCGCCGCCCTTGACTTCTTCCTCATGCAGAAATGGCGTGTGATGCAAGCGGCGCAGCTCCCGGGCGATCCAGGCCGCTTCGGCACCGTCCTTGCCCGTATAGCTGACGAAAATCTTTGCCACAGCCTCTCCCTCCAGCCACCTCGCTTTTGATCCGCGTTCGTGGCCAGTGTTAAGATTCGGACTCGCAACAATAAAATCAATCCCCGAGGGTATGTATCCATCGGAATTCGCGTACTAAGCCGACCGGCTGCTTGCGCCGGATAATCGCGCGGACCGGAACCATTTCTGACCAATAGGCGTGTATAATCCCGCGTGAGTAGAGGCCCCCAGTAACGCTTCACAGCGACCCAGCGCGGTGCCCATGAACGATATCCCGCCCAAGCCGACTTACCCGAAGACCGAGCCGTTGCGCCTGCACATCCCGCCGCATCGCGAGATGCCGGGGCAGCGGCCCGATTTCAGCTATTTGCCGCTTACCGCCGGCCGGCGGGTTACCAGCGCCCGCCGATCGATGTGCCCGCTCGGTCGAGACGCATGCGCTGGCGATCGCGCTGATCCGCGTGCTCGACGATGATGGCAGGCGGTCGGCGCGTGGGACCCCAAGCTCGACCCCGAGACGCTGCGCCGCGGCCTGCGCGCGATGATGCTGACCCGCGCCTATGACGACCGCATGTACCGGGCGCAGCGCCAGGGCAAGACCTCGTTCTACATGAAATGCACCGGCGAGGAGGCGATCGGCGTCGCCCAGGCGATGGCGCTCGCGCCCGACGACATGGCTGTTCCCGACCTATCGCCAGCAGGGGCTGTTGATCGCGCGCGGCTATCCGCTCCTCGACATGATGTGCCAGTGCTATTCGAACGCGCGCGACCCGCTGAAGGGCCGCCAGCTGCCGGTGCTCTATTCGGCGCGCGACGCATTCGTTTTTCTCGCTCGCCGGCAATCTCGGCACCCAGTTCCCGCAGGCGGTCGGCTGGGCGATGGCCTCGGCCTACAAGGGCGATCACGCGCATCGCCGCCGGCTGGATCGGCGAAGGCGCCACCGCCGAGCCCGATTTCCACCACGCGCTGACTTTCGCCGCGGTCTACCGCGCGCCGGTGGTGCTCAACGTCGTCAACAACCAGTGGGCGATCTCCTCGCACCAGGAGGTCGCCGGCGGCGACGAGGCGACCTTCGCGGCGCGGGCGATCGGCTTCGGCCTTGCGTGCCTGCGCGTCGACGGCAACGATTTCCTCGCGGTCTATGCCGCGACGCAATGGGCGGCCGAGCGGGCGCGCGCCAATCACGGCGCGACCTTGATCGAGCTGTTCACCTATCGCGCCGGCTCGCATTCGACGAGCGACGACCCGACCCGCTACCGGCCCGAGGACGAGCCGCGAACCTGGCCGCTCGGCGACCCGGTCGAGCGGCTGTCAAGCAACATCTGATCGCAGCTCGGCGAATGGTCGGAGGAGCGGCACAGCCAAGCCGAGGCCGAGCTCGCCGATCAGGTGCGCGAGACCGACCGCGAGGCGGAGAGATACGGCACGCTCGATAGCGGCCCGCATTTCAGCGTCAAGACCATGTTCGAGGACGTCTACAAGGAGATGCCGCCGCATCTACGCCGCCAGCGCCAGGAATTGGGGGTGTAGCCATGGCCACGATGACGATGGTCCAGGCCTGAACTCGGCGATGGATGTGATGCTGGCGCGCGATCCCAACGTGCTGATTTTCGGCGAGGATGTCGGCTTTTACGGCGGCGTGTTCCGGGTCACCGACGGGTTGCAGAAAAAGCACGGCGACCAGCGCGTTTTCGACGCGCCGATCGCCGAAGGCGGCATGCTCGCGGCCGCGGTCGGCATGGGCGCCTACGGCTTGCGCCCGATCGTCGAGATCCAGTTCGCCGACTACATCTACCCGGCGACCGACCAGCTGGTCTCCGAGGCGGCGCGGCATGCGCTACCGCTCGGCCGGCGAGTTCGCCGCGCCGATCACCGTGCGCGCGCCCTGCGGCGGCGGCATTTTCGGCGGCCAGACGCATACGCAGAGCGTCGAGGCGATCTTCACCCATGTCTGCGGGCTGAAAACGGTGATGCCGTCCAACCCCTACGACGCCAAGGGCCTGCTGATCCGCGCGATCGAGGATGACGACCCGGTGGTGTTCTTCGAGCCGAAGCGGCTCTACAACGGCCCGTTCGATGGCCATCCCGACCGGCCGGCGGTGTCCTGGTCGGGGCATCAAGGCGAGCGAAGTGCCCGAGGGCTATTACACGGTGCCGCTCGGCCAGGCGGCGATCGTGCGCGCCGGGCAGCGAGGTGACCGTGCTCGCCTACGGCACGATGGTGCATGTCGCGCTCGCCGCGGCCGAGGAAGCCGGCGTCGACGCCGAGGTGATCGACATTGCGCACGCTGTTGCCGCTCGACCTCGACACCATCGTCGCGTCGGTGAAGAAAACCGGCCGCTGCGTCATCGCGCACGAGGCGACGCGCACTTGCGGTTATGGCGCCGAGCTCGCGGCGCTGGTGCAGGAGAATTGCTTCTATCATCTGGAGGCGCCGATCGCAGCGCGTGACCGGGTTGGGACACGCCCTATCCGCACGCCCTCGAATGGGCCTATTTCCCGGGGCCGCAACGCGTCGCCGACGGCATGCGCCGCGCGATGGAGCGCTGAGCTTGGCCCAGCGCGTCATCAAGATGCCCGATATCGGCGAGGGCACCACCGAAGCCGAGATCGTCTCCTGGCATGGTCAAGGTCGGCGACATCGTCACCGAGGAGGACCCGCTCGCCGAGGTGATGACCGACAAGGCGACGGTCGAGATACCCTCGCCGGTCTCCGGCAAGGTGATCGCGCTCAACGGCAGGCCCGGCGAAAAACTCCCGGTCGGCTCCGATTTGGTGGTGCTGGAGGTGGCTGCGGCGGACGCGCCCGCGGCCGAAACGCGGCGGCCGGCTGCTTCAATCGCCGCCCCGCACCCACCGGCTTCTCCGAAGCCGGTTCCCCCTCTCCCGCATGCGGCAGAGGGTAAAAATGGGGCAGCGGCTCCGGCGCCAAAGCCCCTCTCCCGTGCCACGGGAGAGGGTGGCGAACGGCGCAGCCGCGAGCCGGGTGAGGGTGCGGCGGTGCCGCGACCCGCAACTCCCGTGAGTGCCCGCCCCTCCGGCCTCTCCGGCGACAAAGCCGCTCGCCTCGCCGGCGGTGCGCCGGCAAGCCTGGGATCTCGGCATCGAACTGCAATTCGTGCCCGGCACCGGGCCTGGCGGGCGCATCACCCATGACGATCTCGCCGCCTACGCCGCATCCGGCGGCGGCCAGCCAGCCACGCGCGCGCCGGCGCTGGCCCCGCGCGACGGAGTCGAGGATATGCAGATCATCGGCCTGCGCCGCGCGATCGCCGAGCATCTTCAGGAGGCGTAGCGGCACATTCCGCATTTCGCCTATGTCGAGGAAGTCGACGTCACCGCGCTCGAAGAATTGCGCGCCCATCTGAACGAAACCCGCGCCGAGCGTGGACACCTCACACTGCTGCCGTTTCTAATGCGCGCGATCATCAATGCTATTGTTGATCATCCGCAGGTCAACGCGCGCTACGACGACGAGGCCGGCGTGTTGCATCGGCATCGCGCTGCTCATGTCGGTGTCGCGACCCAAACCCCGGCCGGGCTGATGGTGCCGGTTGTGCATCACGCCGAGGCGCTCGATCCATGGCAGACGGCGGCCGAGCTGCAACCGTCTCGCCGAAGCCGCGCGCGTCGGGCAAGGCCACGCGCGAAGAATTGACCGGCTCGACGATCACCATCACCAGCCTCGGCCCGCTTGGCGGTCTGGTCGCGACACCGGTGATCAATTACCCGGAAGTCGCGATTGTCGGGAGTCAACCGTATCGTTGAGCGTCCGGTCGTCCGCGGTGGCCAAGTGGCGATCCGCAAGATGATGAACCTGTCGTCGTCCTTCGATCACCGCATCGTCGATGGCTGGGAGGCGGCGTCGTTTATCGCCAAGGTCAAGGGCTACCTGGAACAGCCCGCGACCCTGTTTCTCGACTGAGTTTCAGATGTTGACCTCTCTTTTTCTCCCTTTGCCCGGACTTGATCCGGGCAGCTACGTCTTGTTCAGTTGACATTGCATAACGCAAGACGTGGATGGCCGGGTCAAGCCCGGCCAAGGAGCATTTTGATGGTCCGTAGGACAAATGCCTGAGGCGCACCACCCTTCGGTACTGGTGCTCGGCGGCGGGTTCGGCGGCTATGTCGCGGCGCTGCGTGCGGCTCAGCTCGGACTCGACACGGTGCTGGTCGAGGGCGACCGGCTCGGCGGCACCTGCCTCATCCGCGGCTGCATCCCGTCGAAGGCGCTGATCCATGCCGCTGGCCGCTTTGCCGAGGCGAGCGACGGCGGCGTGCTCGGCATCGCCGCCGCGCCAAAGCTCGATCTAAAAAAGACCATCGGCTGGAAGGACGGCATCGTCGACCGCCTCAACAGCGGCGTCGCCGGTCTGCTCGCCCACGCCAAGGTGCCGGTGATCGAGGGTTGGGCCACCTTCAGCGACGCAAAGACCTGCACGGTCGAGACCAAGGACGGCCCGGTCAGCGTCACCGCCGAGCACGTCATTCTCGCTGCCGGCTCGGAGGCGACACCACTGCCGGTGTTGCCCTTTGGCGGCAACATCATATCCTCAACTGAAGCATTGAATATTGACGCACTGCCCAGGCATCTCGCTGTCGTCGGCGCCGGTTATGTCGGGCTCGAGCTCGGCATCGCCTTCCGAAAGCTCGGCGCGGAAGTTACCGTCATCGAGGCGGCGGACCGCATCCTGCCCCGCTACGACGCGGCGCTGACCCGGCCGGTGCGGCGCTGGCTCGAGCGCAACAAGGTGACATTGCATCTGGGCGCGAAGGTGACCGGTCTCGATGGCGACGGCCGCCTCGCGATCGCGACCGCGAAGGGCGAGACGCTGTCGCTTGCCGCCGACAAGGTCCTGGTCACCGTTGGCCGCCGGCCGCGCACCGAGGGCTGGGGCCTTGAGAACATGGGCGTCGATAGAGACGGGCCCTTCGTCAAGGTCGACGATCAGTGCCGCACCGCGATGAGGAACGTCTGGGCGATCGGCGATCTCGTCGGCGAGCCGATGCTGGCGCACAAGGCCTCGGCCCAGGGGGCGATGGTCGCGGAGATCATCGCCGGCCACCGCCGCCGTTTCGACTCCGCATCGGTCGCGGCGATCTGCTTTACCGAACCCGAAATCGTCGTCGCCGGCCTCTCTCCGGACGAGGCCAAGGCGGCGGGCGAGGATATTATCACCGGCCAGTTTCCGCTTTCGGCCAACGGCCGCGCCCTGACCCTCGAAGCCGGCGAGGATGGCGGATTTGTCCGCGTCGTCGCGCGCAAGGGCGATCAGCGCGTGCTGGGCATTCAGGCCGTGGGGCGCGGCATCGCCGAACTCGCCGGGGAGTTCGCGCACGCGCTGGCGATGGGAGCGACGCTCGAGGACATCGCCGGCACGATCCATGTCCATCCCACGCTCGGCGAAACGGTCGGCGAGGCGGCGCTCTTGGCGCTCGGCCGCGGGCTGCATATCTGACCCGAGTGACGACAAGCCCCGCCCGAATCAACCGTCCCGCGGCGTTTTTTGACCGCGACGGCGTCCTCAATCACGACGACGGGTTCGTCAGCTCGATCGAACGGTTCCGCTGGATCGACGGCGCGCGCGAGGCCGTCCGCGCCTTCAACGACGCCGGGTTCTACGTCTTTATCGTCACCAATCAGTCGGGCATCGGGCGTGGCCTCTATACCGAGGCCGAGATGCACCGGATCCACGACCATCTCGTCGCGGAACTGCGTGAGGCGGACGCGTGGATCGACGACATCCGTTACTGTCCCTATCACCCGGAGGCGACCGATCCGGCCTACTGCCAGGATAGCGACTGGCGCAAGCCAAAGCCGGGCATGTTGATCGACCTGATGCGCTGCTGGCCCGTCGAGCGCGAGACCAGCCTCCTGATCGGCGACCGGGAAAGCGACGTGGCCGCGGCGAAAGCTGCCGGTATTGCCGGCTATATCTTCGCCGGCGGCAACCTCGCCGAATTTGTCGCGCCGCTGATCGCCGCCCGCCGCCGCAGCTGAGCGTCAGCCGCGGGGCGACAGCGACCGGCGGCAAGCCCGATCAGCGGACGGCGACCGGCTCGTACTGGTCGAACGACGCGACGCAATCCTGGCGGAAGCCCTGCTCGAAATCGATCGGATTGCATTCCTTGCCCATCCGGTAGTGGCGGAACGCCATGTTCGTCTCAAGCAACTGGTCGTAATGAGCACTCCGGATGTTGTTCTGCTCCGGCGTCTCGTAGGTGTAGCGCATCGGCTGGGCCATCGCCGGCACATTCGCGAGCAAACCGACGGCGGCGGCCGCGCCGAGCAATCGCACGTACTTGGACATGGGGGTTTCTCCTTAGTCTATTGGCCAATCAAAGCGCGATCGATAACAACACTGCGGTCGCGCCGGCTGCTGTCCGTTGAAACGGGAAGTTTCCTCGGACCGCCGGCCGATCGTCCAAAAGGAAACACGGGTCGGGTGGAATCGTTCCAGTGCTGGTGCCCCGGCGAACGCAGGAGCACACGTTTTCCCGAGCTCGTTTCTCCCGCCAAGAAAAGTTAGGTGGCTGGGGCGGGAGGATTCGAACCTCCGTTTGCCGGAATCAAAGCTGGGCGAACTCGTTACCCGTTTGCTTCAGCTCCAAGCTGCGCGACCCGACACCGGATTTTGTACGGGCGCTGATCCTCGATCGTACTGATTTGGGTAGTTACGATCCGTATCTTGGCTGGGCACCCCTTACGGCGATAGCATGCCATGGCTTTGTGCGCCAGGAGCCGTCACTCTTGCCTTTAGGGTGCCACTGCGAGCGGGAATTCAATATTACTGGGAACAGATACCTGTTCCGCCGCAGTTAATCCGCAACGGGAAATTGTCCGGCTACGTCTCTCTAACGACTGTGCATCAGCCGCTTTGCAACTCCGTTTCGATAGCCTGCGTTACAAGGATTTAGGCCGCCGGGCGGGAGTGAACGACATTGTAGCGAGGCGCCGGAACCGCATTTGAGAGGTGGCCCGACATCGCGCGGCGCGCGGCCTCGTACCGGTCCCATTCGGCCTTGTCGGCCAGCGCCGGGATGGTGACCGGCTCACCCTGGTCGAGGCCAGCGAGGGCCGCATCGACCATGGCCTCTGCCGACATCACAATGGCGGTGGGAAGCTGATGCAACGGTTTGCCGGAGATGTCCCAAAACTCAGTCGCCGTGGCGCCGGGCAGCACCGTCTGGACGCGAACGCCCTTGTCTGCCAGCTCGTGCTGCAGCGATTGGCCGAACGCTAGAACGAAAGCCTTGGTGCCGCCGTAGACACCGTTGAGCAGTTCGGGCGCGACCGCCACTACTGACGCAATGTTGATGACCGTCCCGCCGCCCCGCGCGACCAATCCCGGAACAGCCGCGTAGGTCAGGCGAGTGAGCGCATCAACATTGAGGCTTATCATCTCATCCGTCCTGCCGACATCCGTGGTGAGCAACGGTGCCGTCGCGCCGACGCCGGCATTGTTCACCAGCGTCGTGATGCTGGTGTTCGCGCGCAGTACCGTCTCCACTGCGGCGAGGTCGGCCTTGTTGCTAAGATCGGCGACGATCAGCTCAACCGATCGGCCGGTCTCAAGCCGGAGGCGATGCGCCAGCGTCGCGAGGCGGTTCCGGTTGCGCGCGACGAGGATCAAATCGTAGCCGCGCTTGGCCAGGCGATCGGCGTAGACCGCGCCGATACCAGCGGACGCTCCCGTGATCAGCGCCGTGCCTTTCGGATCGATGGGATTCATGGATTTTGCTCCTCTAGCAAGAGCGGACCGACGTGCCCGCCGCGCCCGATTGAAATAGCCGCTTCCATTCTCAGGTTATAGAAGGCAAAAACGGAACCCTTTATTTCGTTTTATGGAAAGGACAGTTCGTGGATCGCCTGGAGGCCATGTCGCTTGTGCTGGCGGTCGCCGAGACCGGGAGCCTGTCCGGTGCAGCGCGCCGCCTGAGCACACCGGTTGCGACGGCGAGCCGAAAGATTTCTGACCTCGAAGCGCATCTCCGCGCGAAGCTGTTCGACCGCTCAGGTCGAAAGCTGGAGCTAACCGACGCAGGCAGCACCTACGTCTCCGCAGCCAAGCGCATCCTCGCGGATGTCAGCGAGGCCGAGCGCGCCGCCTCAGGCGAGTACACGGCGCCGACCGGCGAACTGATCGTGACGGCGCCGATCAGTCTCGGACGTTTGCACCTGCTCCCCATCGTTGCCGAGTTCTTGCGGACCTATCCCGACATCGACATCCGTCTCGTCCTCGAAGACAGAGTCGTCAGCCTGCCCGAAGATCATATCGACGTAGCGCTGCGGATCGGCGTGCTGCCCGACAGCCGGCTGATCGCACTACGTCTGGGTATGATCCGCCGCGTCGTATGCGGCAGCCCCGACTACCTAATGACCCGCGGGACGCCGCGCACGCCCGCCGACATGATCGGGCATGACTGCATTACCTATGAAGGGTTCCTTGCTCCGAACGTGTGGTCGTTCGTACAGGGCGAGACCGAGAGCCCGATCGCCGTGAAGCCACGGCTCGTGGTCAGCAATGTCGAGGCGGCGTGCGACGCCGCCCGCGCCGGCGTCGGCCTCACCCGGGCGTTCTCGTATCACGTTGCCGCGTCGGTCGAGGCCGGAACCCTGACGACCGTGCTGGATGATTACCAACCCGCGCCGCTGCCAGTGAGCCTCATCTACGGCGCTGGGCGGTTCCTCCCGATCAAGCTGCGAGCGTTTCTTGATTTCGCCACCCCGCGGCTGAGGGCGCGCCTCGTGTCGTAGCGAGCAAGTACCATCACCGTCGCCCGTTTTGCGCGCCGATTGGCTGTCTTTGAGATTCCATTTTTTGGAACAGCGGATTTCAGTTTCTCCTAATTACCCTCCCTCGTGGAATACGCCATCTTCCTCGGCACGGCGACGCTCCCGCCGGCCGAAGGAGGCCGCGATGACCAGCACGATCCTGCAGCGGACCGCAACGTTTCTTCCTCCGAAAATACTCAACCCATCACGGCTCAAGCGACTCGCTTTGGCAACCGCGACTGTAGCTATCGTGGCCGGGGCCGGTTGGTATGGAACCGACTGGTGGCGTACCGGCCGCTTTATCGAAACGACCGACGATGCCTACGCCGGCGGCGACGTTACGCCGGTATCGCCGCATGTGGCGGGTTTCATTGCTGAGATCCTGGTCGCCGACAATCAGCATGTCGCTGCCGGTCAGTTGCTGATACGGCTCGATCAGCGCGATTTCCAAGCGGCGCTCGATCACGCGCAGGCCGTTGCCGAAGAACGCCAGGCGACGCTCGCCGGCCTCGAAGCCAAGTACGTGCTGCAGCAGCAAGTTATTGCTGAGGCCGAAGCGACGCTCGCCGCCAAGACCGCAAACGCTTCCTTCGCGACTGTGGACGCGACACGCTACCGCGATCTGGCGAGCACCGGCTACGGATCGCGACAAGATGCGCAACGGACGTCGGCGGCCGAGCAGGAAGCCCAAGCGGCGATCAAGGCCGCGCAGGCAACGCTAGCTGCCGCCCGGCAACAAATGCTTGTGCTGCAAGCGGAAGTCGCCGGGGCCCGTGCGAGCGTTACTCAGGCAAAGGCCGACCTCGAAACCGCGCGGCTCAATTTGAGCTACACAGAAATCCGCTCGCCCATCGACGGTTATATTGGCAATCGCGCCGGGAGAGTGGGCAGCTACGTCGCCAGTGGTGCCTATCTCTTGAGCGTAATCCCGGCTCAAGGGCTCTGGGTCGATGCCAATTTCAAGGAAGACCAGTTGGCGCATATGCGCGCCGGACAGCCAGCGACAGTCGTCGCCGACGTCATTCCTGGTAAGATCTTGCGCGGCCACGTGCAGAGCCTCTCGCCCGGCACCGGATCGGTATTCAGCGTGATCCCGCCCGAGAACGCCACCGGCAACTTCACCAAGATCGTCCAACGCGTGCCAGTACGCATCGTCCTCGACGAAACCGATGCCAGGCTGGGTGAATTGCGGCCGGGCCTCTCGACGACGGTAAGCGTCGACACGAGAGCCGCTGGGCAGGAGTGACCACGATGTCCGCTGCCATTGCTGGGCTGAAAAGCCTCTTCCCGTTCGTCGTGATCTGCTTCGGCGGCTTCATGGCCTTGCTGGACATCCAAATCGTCGCCTCGTCGCTGCAACAGATCGGCGGCGGTCTCTCGGCCGCCCAGGATGAGATCGCATGGGTGCAGACTGCCTATCTGATCGCAGAAATCATCACGATCCCACTGTCTGGCTGGCTGACCCGGGTCTTCTCGACACGCTGGCTTTTCGTCGCCTCCGCCGCCGGCTTCACCGCCACAAGCCTGCTTTGCGGCCTCGCCTGGAATATCCAGAGCATGATCGTATTCCGGGCAACGCAGGGCCTGCTGGGCGCCTCGATGATCCCGACCATGTTCACCTCGTCGTTCGTGTTCTTTCCCGGGCCGCGCCGGGTCTACGCCGCGGCGGTGGTCGGGACGATCGCCTCGATCGCGCCGACCCTGGGCCCGGTGATCGGCGGCTGGATCACCGACGCGGTCAACTGGCATTGGCTGTTCTACGTCAACCTGCTGCCCGGCACGGCGGTGACCCTGTTGGCCGCGTCGCTGGTCCGGATCGACGAACCGGATCTGCGGTTGCTCAACGAGGCGGATTATTTTGGCATCGCCCTCATGGCGATCGGGCTTGGCACCCTGGAATACGTGCTGGAGGAGGGGTCGCGCTGGAACTGGTTCGACGATGCAACGATCCGCAACTGCGCATGGATCGCGGCGATTGCCGGCATTGGGTTCGTGGTCCGAAGCCTCATGGTCGTCAATCCCGTGGTTGATCTGCGCGCGCTGAAGAACCGCAACTTCGCGGTGGGCTGCTTCCTGTCCTTCGTCACCGGGATTGGGATCTTCGCGACGATCTACCTGACGCCCCTGTTCCTCGGCTATGTGCGCGGCTTTAGCGCCTGGCAGACCGGCGTGGCGATCTTCTCAACTGGCGCCGCCTCGCTCGCTGGCGTGCCGATCTACGTCTTCCTGGCGCGCAAGATCGACACCCGCTGGCTGATGATGTTCGGCCTAGCGCTATTCGGTGTCTCGATGTGGTCGTTCAGCTATATCACCAGCGACTGGAGCGGCAGCGAGCTGTTCGTGCCGCAGATTCTGCGCGGCTTTCCACAAGTCTTCGCGGTTGCGCCCGCGGTAACGTTGGGCCTCGGGAGCCTGCCGTTGGAGCGGCTGAAATATGCGAGCGGGCTGTTCAACATGATGCGCAACCTCGGCGGGGCGGTCGGCATCGCCGCGTGCAGCGCGATCCTCAACACCCGGACCAACTTTCACTTCGACGCGATCGCCTACCATCTGACGCCGGCGAATGAGCCGATGATGCGGCTAATTGCGGGGGTCGAGGGCCGCTACGGCACCCTGCCTGGCAATCTCGATGACGGCCATGTCGCGGCGTTGAAACAGCTGTGGCGGCTGGCGTATCGCGAAGCCTCGACCCTCGCTTTCGCCGACGCGTTCGGCGCGATCATGGTCGCCTTTGTCATCGCCACCGCGCTCGTTCCCTTGCTGCGCAAGGTCGTCCCGCCTAAGGCGCCGCCCGCAGACGCGCACTGATCCGCTCATTTCCCCGCTTGGATCAAATCGGCCGCTTGGTGGCGTCAGCTTTCCGTCACCTGACACAGACCTGACAAGGATCAAGCTGACAATCTCGCATAGCTGCTATAAAGTTCGAACAACGCTCCGATTGAAGGCGCGAAAGGAACAGGGAATTATGGCTTCGTCCGTCTCGCAGGTAGGGCCTGCGGCAAATGTGTACATTCTTGACGGCCTGACGCGCCGCGACGTGCTTGCCGGCAGCGCGCTCGGCGTCCTCGCCGCCAGCGCCCCGACGCTCGCCCGCGCCGCCGGGCCGCCGGGCCAGCTGACCTGGGCGATCCACGTATCGCTGGCGCCGACTTGGTTTGACCCAGCCGATACGCTCGGGGTCATCACGCCGTTCATGGTGCTATACGCGCTCCATGACGCGATGGTGAAGCCGATGCCGGACAACGCACATGCGCCCTGCCTCGCCGAGGCGTGGTCCACGTCCGAGGACAATCTCACGCACGAATTCACGATCCGTGACGGCGTCAAATTCCATGACGGCGAGCCGGTCACTGCCGACGATGTAAAATTTTCGTTCGAACGCTACCGTGGCGCTGCTCACGAGTTGATGAAGGATCGGGTCGCTTCGATCGAGGCACTCGATCCTCGGCATGTCCGCTTCACGATGAAGCAGCCGTGGCCCGATTTTTTGACCTTCTATTCGAGCGCGAGTGGCGCCGGCTGGATCGTACCGAAGAAATACGTCGAGAAGGTCGGCGACGACGGGTTTAAGAAAGCGCCGATCGGCGCCGGGCCCTATAAGTTTGTGTCGTTTACCCCGGGGGTCGAACTGGTCCTTGAAGCCTTTGAGGGGTATTGGCGCAAGACGCCCAGCGTCAAGCGGCTGGTGATGAGGGTGATCCCGGACGAGTCGACGCGACTGGCTGCGCTCAAACGCGGCGAGGTCGACATCGCCTACTCGATCCGCGGGGAGCTTGCCCAGGAGCTGCAGAAAACTCCCGGGCTAAAGCTCAACCCGGTCGTTCTGCAGGCACCGTTCTGGCTCTATTTCCCAGACCAATGGGATGAGAAATCGCCGTGGCGCGACCTGCGCGTCCGGCAAGCCGCCAATCTGGCGCTCGACCGCGACGGCATGAATCAGGCGCTGTTCCTGGGCTATTGCAAAACTACGAACAGCATCATTCCGTACACATTCGGGTTCTATTGGCAGCCGCCAAACGCGGTTTACGATCCCGATAAAGCCAAGAAGCTGATGGCCGAAGCCGGTTATGCAAGCGGTTTCGATGCCGGCCTCTACTACGTGGACAGCTCGTATGCGAATGTCGGCGAGGTCGCGATCAACAATTTCGCGGCGATCGGGATCAATCTGAAGCTGCAGCCGATCGAACGCGCGGCATTTTTCGCTGGGGACGCCGCCAAAAAATATCGTGGCGGCGTCGTGCAGCGTGGCAGCGGTGCTTTCGGCAACGCCGCGACCCGCCTGGCCTCGTTTATCGTCAAGGGCGGCGCCTTCGTCTATGGCAGCTATCCGGACATCGACGAGTTGTTCCCCAAACAGGCGGACGAACTCGACGAGAAGAAGCGCACCGCGATCCTCGATAAGATCCAGCAGCTCACCTACGAGAAGGCGATCGATGCGCCGATCTGGCAGCTCGGCTTTTTGAACGGCACCGGGCCGCGGGTAGGCGAGGCCTCGTTCGGCAAGATCCCCGGCTTTGCCTATACAGCGCCGTTCGAGGACATCACGATCAAAGGCACGTAGAGGAAACGGGCCGCATCCGCAGTCAAGGATCGGGACTCATGAGACAGTATGTCCTTCGACGGGCCAGCTACGCACTCCTGTCGCTGTTCTTGTTGTCGGTAACGATCTTCTTTTTCGTCCGCGTCACCGGCGACCCTGCGGCGCTTTTGGTTGAACCCGGCGCCAGCCCGGGCGATATCGCCGCGATTCATCACCAGTTCGGCCTCGACCGGCCGCTCGTCGTGCAATACTGGCTGTTCATGGTCAGCCTGCTGCACGGCGATCTGGGTCAGTCCTTTTACTACCAGACACCGGTTATGGGGCTTTACCTGTCTCGGCTGCCGAACTCGATCGAGTTGGCGGCGGTCGCGATGCTGTTCTCGCTGGTGATCGGCATTCCGGCAGGCATCCTCGCCGCGGTGAATGTCGGCCGTTTCTGGGATCAGTTCGGCAAGCTGTTCACGCTGCTCGGATTGTCGATGCCGTCGTTCTGGATCGGCCTTCTGATGATCCTCTTGTTTTCGGTTTATCTCGGATGGCTGCCGTCCTCCGGCTCCGGTACGCCGTGGCATCTGATCATGCCGGCCTTCGCGCTCGGCTGGTACTTCGCCGCCGCGCATATGCGTCTAACCCGGTCTTCGATGCTTGAAGTCCTGGGTTCCGAATATATCAAGCTCGCCCGCATCAAGGGCTTGCCGCAGACGCTGGTGATCGCCAAGCACGCCTTCAAGAATGCGCTGATCCCGGTGCTGACCCTTGCCGGCATCAATCTCGTCCTGATGATCAACGTTGCGGTCGTCGTCGAGACGGTGTTCGCCTGGCCGGGGATCGGCCGGCTGCTTTACGAAGGGATCACGTTCCGCGACTTCCCGGTGGTGCAGGGCGTAGTGATCCTCGGCGGGGCGATGATCATTGTCGTAAATTTGGTGATCGACATCCTTTACGCCGTAATAGACCCTCGCATCCGCCTAGGGAGCTGACGCAATGACCTCACTGACGGACGCCCTCCGCCTGCCATCGCGTCCGCCGCGCCTCGCGGCCGTTCGGCGGATCCGCCTCCGCGACTATCCGGTAATCCCGTTGCTGATCCTTGGCAGCATCACGTTTGTCGCGATATTCGCCAACCAGTTGGCGCCGCACAATCCCGAGGTCGGAATTCTCTCGGCGCGCTTCAAGCCACCATTCTGGGTGACCGGTGGCAGCAGCGAATACCTGCTCGGCACCGACCAACTCGGGCGCGACGTGCTGTCGCGGCTGATCTTCGGCGCTCGCATTTCGATGATCGTGGGATTCACCGCGGTCATCTTCGCCGGCGCGGTGGGTACCGCGCTCGGAATTTTGTCGGGCTATCTCGGCGGCTGGGTCGATCAGATCATCATGCGGCTCACCGATACCTGGCTGGCCTTGCCGGCGCTCACCTTCGCGATTTTCCTGGCGGCGATCGTGGGCCCCAGCATGTGGAACATCGTCATCATTCTCGGGGTTACCTATTGGACCCGCTATGCGCGTGTGATCCGCGGTGAGGTGCTGTCCTTAAAGGAACGGGAATTCGTTCGGCTCGCGATCGTGGCCGGTTGCTCGAAGTGGACGATCATGCGGCGTCACATTCTGCCGAACGTGATCAATTCGGCGATCGTGCTCGGTTCGCTGATGCTTGGCGTCGTCATCATCGCCGAGGCGACGCTGTCGTTTCTCGGCGTCGGCGTGCCGCCGCCGCAGCCGGCCTGGGGATTGATGCTGGCGGACGGCAAGCAGGGGCTGATGGTCGGATATTGGTGGCTGACCGTATTTCCAGGTCTCGGCATCATGTTCCTCGTGCTATCGGCGAACCTTTTGGGCGATTGGCTCCGGGTTAAGCTCGATCCTCAGCTGCGCCAGCTCTGAGCGATGCCTTCCGCGCCGCTGCTGCAACTCGACAGGCTTTCCACCCATTACGTTTCGGCCCAAGGCACGCGGATCGTGCGTGCCGTGGACGAGGTATCGCTGAGTCTCAATGCCGGCGAGACGTTGGGAATTGTTGGCGAATCAGGGTCGGGCAAGAGCACCCTTGCGTTGACCCTGCTGCGCGTGCTGCCGCCCGCGGCGCGGATTGTCGGCGGCCGCATGCTGCTCGACGGCGAGGATCTGGTTCAGAAAAGCGACGTTGAGATGCGGGAAATTCGCGGCAAAAAGATCGCAATGATCCTGCAGGACCCGATGGCCTCGCTGAACCCGCTGTTTACGATCGGCAACCAAGTCGCGGAGCCGATCCAAGTGCACGAAGGAGCGCGGCGCAAGACGGCGTGGGAGCGAGCGCGGGCGCTGCTGAAGGCAGTGCGGATTCAGTCCCCTGAGGCTCGTGTCAAACAATACCCGCATGAAATGTCAGGCGGTATGCGTCAGCGTATCGTCGGGGCAATTGGGATTTCCTGCGAGCCGCGTCTGTTGATCGCCGACGAGCCAACCACCAGCCTCGACCTGACGATCCAGGCGCAATACCTGAACCTGCTGCGCGAATTGCAGCGCGAGCACGGCTTGGCGCTTATCTTCATCACCCATAACCTCGGGATTGTCGCCAAGATGTGCGACCAGTTGGCGGTGATGTATGCCGGACGGGTGGTCGAATCGGGTCCGGTCTCGAGAATCTTCAACGCTCCCACTCACCCCTATACCGAGGCCCTCCTCAACTCGATCCCGCGGATGAGCGATCCGGATCAGCGGCTTACCGCGATCGATGGCCAGCCGCCCAACCTTGCCGCGCTGCCGCCCGGCTGCGCCTTCGCGCCGCGCTGCCTTCAGGCCGTCCCGCGCTGTCGCGAGGCGGCGCCACCGCCCTTCGTGCCGGAGGAGGGCCGTACCGCGCGCTGCTGGCTGGCCGAGTCGTCGGTCGCTTCCGCTGACCAGCGGGTTGCCAGCGGAGCGATTTGATGGCCCTTATCGAAGCTATCGATATCGCCAAGCATTTCAGTGCGCGGAGGAACGCATTTGGCGGCGAGCGCGGCGTGGTGCGCGCGGTGGATGGCATCTCGTTCGCGATCGAGCAAGGTCAAACGCTTGGCATCGTCGGCGAGTTGGGTTGCGGCAAGACAACGACTGCAAAGCTGGTGCTCGGGCTCGAAGAGCCGAGCGGTGGTACGATGCGCTTCGAAGGCCGCGATATAAGAACGCTCGACGGGGCCGGCCGGCGGGAATACCGCAAGTCCGTTCAGGCAGTGTTTCAGGATCCCTACGCGTCGCTCAACCCGCGCATGCGGATCGGCGCGATCATCGCCGAGCCGTTGGTCACGAATGAGAAAGTTACCGCCGATGAGGTGCGCGCTCGGGTGGCCGAGCTGCTCGATTTGGTGGGGCTTCCGGCGCATGCCGCCGACCTGTTTCCACACGAATTCTCGGGCGGACAACGCCAGCGTATCGCGATCGCCCGTGCTCTGGCCTTGTCGCCCAAGCTGATCGTGCTCGACGAGCCGGTATCGGCGCTCGACGTGTCGATCCGGGCACAGATCCTCAATCTGCTGCGCGACCTGCAGGCGCGGCTTGGCCTCTCGTATCTGTTCATCGCCCACGATTTGGCTGCGGTGGCGCATATGAGCCACATGATCGCGGTCATGTATCTCGGCAAGATCGTCGAGAGCGGCGAAGCCCGTTCGCTCGCCCGCGCGCCGAAGCATCCCTATACCGAAGCGCTGTTCTCGGCGGCCCTACCAAACCATCCGGACGACCGGCGCGAAGAGATCATCCTGCCTGGCGAGGTGCCGAGCCCGATCAACCCGCCTTCCGGCTGCCGCTTCCACCCGCGCTGTCCACGGGCAATGCCTCGCTGCGCCGAACAGCCGCCGGCGCTGCAGGTCGTCGGGAGCGGACGCGTGGCCTGTCACCTCTACGACTCGGTTGAGACGGACTGCGCCGCGGCGCCAGTTGCTGCGGGCTGAGCCTCAAGTCGCCTTGAGCTCGATATCTTCGTATTCGGGGAACGGGTCGAGATAGACATCGCCGATCGTATCCTTGGCGATGCGTGGGCCGACGCCGTTCAGGGCGCGGAAATCGTAGACCGGCGCGAACATCACGCGATCGATTGTCAGTTGCTGGATCTGATCGAGCAGCGCCTCGCGTTTCTTCGAATCCCGCTCGCCGGCCTGCTCCAGATACAGCTGGTCGATGTCGGGGTAGCCGCCTGAGCTGAACGCGCCCTTCGAATAGATAAAGGCTTCGACCCGGCTGGCGGCGTTGCCCGCGTTTCCTGCGCCGGTCATATATAGCCCGTGGAATTTGTGCGCCTTCCAGTCAGCGTAGAACGCCGCCCGCTCCATCGGCGCCAGCCTCACCCGTATGCCGACCGCGTTGAGATCGTTGACGATCGCCTCCGCCGTCGTCGGAAAGCCGGGGATCGCATGGAACAGACCAGCGTCGATGCCCTGGGGATGGCCAGCCTCGGCGAGCAGCTGCTTCGACTTTGCCGGGTCGTAGGGGAACGGCGGAACCTGCAAGGCAAACGGCATCACCCGCGGTACGATCACCCCGGCCGGCGGGCAGAAACCGAGGCATGACGCCTTATTGATGCCCTCGCGATCGATCGCGTAGGCGACCGCGAGGCGCATTCGTTTGTCGTGCCAGGGCGACGCCTCATCGTATTGGTCTGGGAACTCGATCCACATGCACGACGCATGCTTGGTTGCGACGATCTTGGTCTTCGGGTCGTCCATCAGCCCCTGAGCGGCGACGCTCTGCAAAGCGATTGCGATGTCGGCTTCGCCAGTCTTCACCATCAACGCCCGCGTGTCGCCGTCGGGCACGCTACGCACGGTAATCGTCTTAATGTGCGGCGGGTGGCGCCAATATCGGTCGAAGGCTTCGAAGACGACCTCGACTCCTGGCTTGCTGCTGACGAATTTGTAGGGGCCAGCGCCGACCGGGTGATCGGCAAAGCCCTGATCGCCGACCTTCTCAAGATAATTTTTCGGCACGATCAGCCCAGCGGCGCTGGCGGTGCTGCCGTAGAAGGTCATGAAATCCGGCCACACTTCCTTCATGTGAAAGCGCACCACTCGTGGATCGACGATCTCCACTTGCGCCACCTTTTCCTTCAGCACGGTGGCGCCCGCGCCCTTGTAGCGATCGAAGCTGAACTTGACGTCCTCGGTCGTGATCGGATCGCCGTTGTGGAACGTCAGCTCCGGCTTGAGCTTGAACTCATAGGTCAGGCCGTCCTCGCTCTCCTCCCACGATTCGGCGAGCCCCGGTCCCATCTTCGTCCCCGGATAGGCCCGCACCAGCGCGTCATGCAGCGCATAAAGGATGCCGAACGGCGTGATTTGCGGCGGTGCAAGCGACGGATCGAACCACGCCGGCGAGATCGTCACATGAAAGGCGACGACAATCTCCCCTGCCGGCGCCGGCGCGGCTCCGAGGGCGCGCTGAAGCCCGAGCGCGACCGGCACACCGGCAAGGGACCCGATGACGGCGCGTCGCGATGGGAGACCCTTAAGCGAAGCCATGCCTATTCCTCCCTGCGAATTTTCTGTTTTGATGGTTTGTTGGATTGAGGATGACCTGCGCCGCCGCCTAGGGTCAAGCGCACCTCGCACAATGCTGCGTGGGCGGCGCACGCGAGCGATGAGTCGTCACAACCAGCTGAACACGCGAAAACCCCATCTTGCGTGCTCACTGCCGCCGGTAGTGGACCGACTGTGGGTTATAAAACTCGTGGCGACTGATCGGAACGGGTGAGAACCCAGTCGCTCGCCAGCGGTCAGGCCGAGGTCTGCCCTAGGGGCGCGAACCGACCCGTGACGAAGCGCTCTTCCGACTTCCGCTATCGGCGCGATGCAGCCGTCGACCCGCCTCGCTTCGAACGACCGGTTTGTGAGACCTAAACGGCCGTTCCTCGCCGCTGTCGCGGCTTTCCGGTCTTGCCCCATACGCGTCATTCGGGACCGCCTCGTCGAGCGAGGCCGATGGAGAACGGACACTCGCAACCCAACTCTGGACAAGCTGGAGCTGCCCCAACGTGGTGCGCGACGCGCTCGCCTTATTTGGCGCCGAGGTCAACGAAACGTCGTTAATCCCATGTCGCAAGCTTGCGACATGAAAATGGTCGCCTCAGCGGCGTCATCAAGTTCGTATATGTTTGATTTATTGGAGAAAAAATATGGCTGGGGCGGGAGGATTCGAACCTCCGTATGCCGGAATCAAAATCCGGTAACCCTCTCTGCCGAGAACCGTCAGCGACCGCCACTACTATTAAAGTCGGCCGAATTTCTTGATTTTATGATCGCAATTTGCGACATACGCCGCCATAACTACGATCTCGGGTGATACCCTGGTGATACCCAGAGGTCCAACCACGTTGAGAAAAGGACCGCCCATGCGAGGCAAGATCACGAAGCGCGCGGTTGACGCTTTAACCGCCGCTCGCGGCGTCGAAACGGTACTGTGGGACACTGAGGTGAAAGGCTTCGGGGTCCGTGCCAGGCCGGCCGGCGGGAGAAGTTACATCTTGCATTACCGCGTTGGCACCGGTCGCAGCGCCGTCCTCCGCAAGTTGACGATAGGCAAGCATGGCTCGCCCTGGACACCGGAGATGGCGCGGATCGAAGCGAAACGGCTGCTCGCGGAGGTCGCCGCTGGCCGTGATCCTGCGAGCGCGCGGCAGGACGAGCGAAACGCGCTGACCTTTGGCGAATTGATCGACCTTTATCTGGCCGAAGGTGCAGGCCACAAGAAACTCTCCACGATCAAGGTCGATCGAGGTCGAATTGAGCGTCATCTGCGTCCGTTACTCGCCAGATTGCGAGCCGATCAACTTGGTCGCGCCGACATCGAACACATGCGGAATGCCGTAGCGGCCGGCAAAACAGCCGATAAGATCGTGAGCGCCGATCGGCGACGACCAGGCAGCATCGCCACGGGCGGCAAGGGCGTTGCCGCGCAATGCGTAGCGCTCGTAAGTTCGATTTATGCATTCGCGAATGGGCGTGGCTTGTGCAGTGACAATCCGGCACGCGGCGTCAAAAAAACGCCGGTGCGCAAGGTCGAGCGCTTCCTTTCAGAGGCCGAGATCGCCCGGCTGGCAGACGCCCTCGATATTGAAGCCCAACAATCGGCCAACCCCTACCCGCCCGCAGCTATAAAGCTGCTGCTCTTAACCGGGAGTCGCAAAGGCGAGATCGTCAACCTGCGCTGGGAGCAGGTCGATTTCGAGCACGGATGCCTGCGGCTGCCTGACAGCAAGACCGGTGCGAAGGTGGTCTATCTCAACGCGCCGGCCCGGGCATTGCTCCAGGAGCTTCCTCGCATGGCGGACAATACACGCGTGATCCCCGCCATGAGGGCCGACAGCGCAAGACCTGCGATCGATAAAGTCTGGGTGCGCGTGCGCAAAGCGGCCGGGCTTGCCGATGTCCGGCTCCACGACTTGCGGCACAGCTTCGCGAGCATCGGCGCTGCCGGTGGGTTTAGCCTTCCGATCATCGGCGCGTTACTCGGGCACAAGCACGCGACGACGACGGCGCGCTACGCTCACCTGTCGGCCGATCCACTTCGCGCGGCCAACGATGCTGTCGGTGCAAGGATCGCGGCGGCCATGAACCGTAATGCGGATGCCACGGCGGAGGTTGTGGACCTGCCCCGACAGGGTGAGCCCGCTTCGGCGCTTGGTGCCTGACGGACGCGATGGCCGGTCGGCCGTCCAAAACTGGGGCGACCAGCCCAAAAACCGTGCCACTTCCTGGTCCGGTTCTTGATGCGCTTTCTTATCCGGGGATAGACATCACTTGGTTCGGGGCGGTGATTGAAGCGTTCGGGCGGCTGCCAATTTATGGGCAAGTAGAGTTGGCCAGTCGGCTAATCGATGCACGCGGTCAATATATAGCCCATCGCATGTCCGACTCTGATGGCGAATTGGCGCAAGGGGTGTGTCAAAGACGCCTTGGGCAGATAGGTAAAGCCGCCGAGAAGCTGGCACGATTGCTCCACAGACATAAGGCAGCTCCGCAGCCATGGAACCTGCATCCGGCTATTACGCTCGCCCTCCCTCGCCTCTGCCGGGTTGCTGCCGAGAACCATCCAAATCAGATCTGGGATCCTCCACAAGGGCTGAGCTTGCTCGAGGCTATGCTGATCGACCTTGCCCAAGTTGGCGCCGATCCCGAGGCCGTCTTTCCATCGCAGTTTCCGAAAACGCGGGGCGGAGAGCGGCGGCAAGGCCCTACCGCCGCAACAGCTCTCGTGCATCAGCTGATTGAAATCTACGACGATATGCGCGCGCGGTTTCCCAGAAGCGGCCCCTCGCCCGCATTTGGCCCGCGACTGAAGAAGTTCGTGCGTGCGGGCCTCGCCTTTACCGTGAGCATGCCCCCCGAGATGAGCGACTCCGAAGGTATGCGGCGTCAATTGAAAGAAGTTACGTTTCTAGAACCTGATTTACCGGAAGACTCGAGGATTACCGATAGCGCGATCCGGGGCGTATTCGACCGCCGAAATCCACAGACCAAAGTCAATTTATAGTTTGATTTGAGCATTTCGGGGGTACGCACGCCGACGTAGGCTGCCTCGCACCGACAGAACTTCGTAGGCGCGCGAGAAAAAATGCTCACCGACCTCTCTGATCTTCTGCTCTCTCAACGCGAATACGCGAAGGTCCGTCGTTGTTCAGAGCGCACAATCGAACGCGAGCGAGCATCCGGGACGGGGTGCCGTTATATAAAAATCGGCCGCGGTGTTCGGTATAAGCGTGCAGACGTCCTCGATTTCATCGAGCGGCACGCGCGTCAGAGCACGAGTGAGGCCGCAGCGTGACGGCAGCTGGATCGGCCCTGGATGACCACCGCTAAATCCCAAGGCGGTCGGAAACCGGCAGCGATGCGATTTCCGATCATCGTGTGCGAGTGGCCTCGGAATCATCGAGAACACTTGCGGATCTCGCTCGACCGCTACGGCAGCGCCTTCACCCTCGATGTCAGAACGTGGTGGAAAAGCAACGACGGCGGCTTCAGACCAGCGCGGAATGGACTGACTCTCGCGGTTCGGTACCTCCCAAAGCTTATCGATAGCTTGGTAGAGGCCGCGCGCCGAGCAGACGCGCTTTGTCTTATCGAATTGCCACCAGCTCAAAAGCGCAACAATGAGACCAGAACTTGATGCTCCCGATCCGATAGCGCGAGGTGACAGAGCGTGAATGTGCATAGCCAGCCCTATTTGTAGGGCCGAAGCCTTGGGACTCAGACCGAGGGGGAACTCGCCGGAGGGCACCGGCAAAAAACCAAGGGTGGCCGCAAAGGCTGCTCAGGAGCGGGCTCCGCTGGGTATTGCGACCCGCAGATAGCCGCAGTGCCGGCGGATCGGCAAAGCGGTGGTTCCGCGCCAGAGTAAGCGGACGTAAAGGCCGACAGCCTGACCCCGGCCTCCCTTAACAGGTTGTCTCGATCCGCCCATGTTCGGGGGACCCATACGCAGGCTCCATGCCGGGCATCCAGGCTTCGCTTCGGAAGGCGAAGCCATGCTCGCCCACCGCTCACCATCCGAGCATCAGATTGGCTTGGGTCGATTGAGTGAAGCGAAATGACAGACACGCACCAGGGCGAGCGGTAGTCTCTCAGAGGCACTACCGGGCGACGCCCTTGGTTGCGCTACCACGTCGAGCTTCGCAATATGCAGGTTGGTGCAGGGTGCTGGTCAGCGACGTAGATTTTTTGACTGGTTCCAATTCGCGTTCCACGTGGAACGAGCGTGCGCACTAACGAGGACCTTGCGAAGGTTGGATCGCGGTGTCGGACGGGGCCAGGACGCCGATCGTCGCGATCGCCTTCCTCAAGGGATCGGGACCGGGCGTGCTCGTCTACCACAACGGCAATATGTCGAAGGCATGGTGCGCCGGCGCGAAGCCTGGTTGCTGGCGATACCCGGCCGAGTGTTCGCTCCGCATGCGCGAGGTCAACGTAACGACCCGCCCCAAGACCTACCTGTGGGCCGGACGTTCGGATCAGTCAGTTGTCGTCCGCCCTTTGCATGCTTCGAAGACCATCTATTGCTCTCTTAGCCTTAGCACTCTTTTCCTTCGCGTGCCGTGCTAACCCGGCAATCTATCGGCGCCCGACATCGGGAGCAGCTAGGCGAGCTGGTATTTTTGACCACCTGCATACCAAAGAATTACCATGCCAAAATGTCGGGACCGCTCAAAAACGCCCGCCGGGAGCTCTTCGCGCAGTCCGTAGCCGCCGGAAAGAGCGTCCTCGCGTCACACAAGGCTGCGGGATACCGCCCAGAATTGCGGAATGCAGCGCGGTTGAAAGCCCATCCATCCATTAAGGCCCGGATCGAACAACTCCAGTGGGATCGGGAGCGGCTCGCCCAAGCTGCAAACCAACAGGCGTTGACGAAGCTGGCGGTGTCAAAGGAGAGCGTGGGTCGGGAGTTCGCGCTGATCGGGTTTGCCAACATGATGGATTATACGGCGCCTGATCAGGACGGGCATCGGGTGCTCGATCTTGATCATGTGACCCGCGAGCAGATGGCGGCGGTGCAGGAAATGACCGTCGACTACTACACGGAGGGCAAGGGGAAGGGCGCGCTCCGGGTGAAGCGGGTGAAGGTCAAGCTGCACCCCAAGGTCGCGGCGCTCGAGAAGTTGGCGCGGATGTTTGGCTGGATCGTCGATGGGCGCTATCTGCAGCAAGACGACGAGCTGGTGAAGCTCACGGCGAGGCTGGCGAAGATGACACCGGAGCAGCGCCGCCAGGATGCCGAGGACGTCATAAGGCGGGCCAAGGAGCGACTGGCCGAGGCAGAGCGAGACGAGGCGCCGTTGATTGACAACGAGACCGGCGAGCCCGTCCCGGAGTAGCCCCCTGCGCCGCAGGAGTATCTCGTCCCACCTAGAACGAAAAAATGCGCCGCACGGTCCCGCTGCAGAGTAGCACACTCGAGTGTGCTCTGACGTCTACGGTAGTCCTTCGTCAGTAGAGGTGCCCCGAGCGGCAGCGGACCCGCCGCAGGAGTAGCGCTTTATGCCGACCTACTGTAGACCGCACACGGTAGGCAATGCGGAACGCTCGGACGACGCGATCATTGCAATGCCGCATTTGGGTACGCCGCCGTGCAACCGGTAATCGACGAGGCCATGTCAAGATATCGATATCTAGATAATTCGTTCGTTCCACGTGGAACGGAAACACAGGGAGCGTCCGCTCTCGACGCGCAAAGCCGGCGTTGCCCGCGGCGTGGACGGGGGGTCTCACATCGGACCTTTGCGCCCAAGATTTCGGGTGGCTCACTCGGTTGGAAAGCTGACATTTCTTTCGGTTTGAACCCGACTTCCGCCGAGCGCGGGGCTGTCGTGCGGGGCGCACCCTGTGATTCCATGCTTACGGCGGCGCCACCGGTCCGCGGGGATCGGGGACGCTCGCCGCCGTTTCGTGCCAATCCTTCGACCACGGGGTCAGCGGTCGCGGCACTGCCACGCCATCGAGTAGGATTTCGTCAACGTGCTCGTTGAAGAAACAAAGATAGCCCTTGATCTTCGGGCATTCGGGGATCGGGTCGGGATAGCTCCAGACGATGTCAGGAAATATCCGGTCGGCAAGCCTAACCGAGTAATAGCGGGCGGTGCCCTTGTAGGGACAGGACGTGACCTTCTCACTCGGGACGAGGAGATCCAAGCGAACGTCCTCAGGTGGGATGTAGTAACGCGTTGGCAGGCGTGTTTCGAAGAGAAACCGAGCCCGTTTGGTGTCGGCGACCGTCGCACCGCCGACTATCACTTGCACTGGGCGCGACGAATTAACGACGTCGACCCGCTTATAGGGGTCGCGCGCGTGCACGAAAATCTCGTCATCCTCCTCGAACCAGTGGTCGACCCGATCCCAATAGAAGGCGACGTAATCTCCGATCCCGGCGACCTCCGCGAATGGCTCCGGGTAGCCCCAGACCGCGTTCTCGGAGAGCCGGTCGCCGACCGCGATGCTCCAGTACGAGGCGGTGCCCTTGTACGGGCAGTAGCTGTGGTGTTCGCTCGCCCGCAGCAAATCCATCCGCACCTCGCCGCGCGGGAAATAGTAGATCGGCAGGTGGCGGGTCTCGAACAGCAGGTGCGCCGCGGTGCTGTCGGCCACCCACTCGCCGTTAAACTTGACCCGCACCCGCCGCGGCGAGCGCTCGAAGGTGATCCGGTAGTCGGGATTGGTCTTGAAGCCGGGCGCCGGAGTCTGTGTCATAGTCGAGCCTCCCGCTGGTGCCGGCGAGGATCATACGGAAATCGCTGCGGGGCGTGCGGATGAAATCGGCAACTCCGGGGCAGGGCATAGGCGCATCGCTGTTGCGCAAGGAAGATGCGCGGCACCTGCGCGGCCGTGGACAATTCGTCTGCGACATCCGCATGCCCGGGCTCGCCGAAGTAGTGTTTCTGCGCAGCCCGCACGCCCATGCGCGAATTCGCTCGATCGCGGCGCCGGCCGAGGCGCGCGGTCGGATTTTCACCGCGGCGGACCTTCCGCGGATGCAACCGATCCGCGTCGTCACCCAGGCGGCCGGCGCGAAGTCGCCGGCGTGGCCACCGCTCGCGACCGAGAAAGTGCGCTATGTCGGTGAGGCAATCGCCGCTTGCGTCGCCCCGACCCGCGCCGAGGCGGAAGACCTCGCCGCCAGCATTAGTGTCGATTACGAGACGCTCGACGCGGTCGTCGACGCGCAGGCGGCGCGCAATGCAGGCGGCGCGCTGGTCCACGAACATTGGGGCGACAATCTTTATATCGAGCGCACGGTGGAGGGCGGCGACATCGAGGCGGCTGCGCGCGACGCTGCGATCACCGTCTCCCGCGACTACCGGATGAACCGGCAATCGGGGTCACCCCTCGAGGGCCGCGCGGTGCTCGCCTACCGCGACCACCGGCTCGACGAGGTGGTCGTCTATGCCTCGACCCAGACGCCGCATACGGCGCGGGTGGCGATCGCCGAGACGCTCGGCATCGAGGAGCGCCGGCTGCGCGTCGTCGCGCCTGACGTCGGCGGCGGGTTCGGCCCGAAAGCCAAACTCTACCCGGAAGAAATCATCCTCGCCGCGTTGGCGCTTGAACTCGATCACCCGGTGCGCTGGATCGAGGATCGTAACGAACATCTGCTGACCGGGGCGCATTGCCGCGACCATCGCTACAAGCTGACCGCCTATGCCGACAAAGAAGGGCGGATTCTCGGTATCGATACCGAGATCGTCGTCGATGCCGGCGCCTATGGGCTGTGGCCACAAGGGCCGTACCAGGAAGCCAACATGGCGGCGCGGACGCTACCGGGGCCGTACACGATCGCTAATTACCGAGCCCGCACCTTTACGGTCGCAACCAACAAGGCGCCACTCGGACCCTATCGCGGGGTCGGGCGGCCCGGCGCGTGTTTTGCCGTCGAGCGAACGATCGATGAGGTTGCGCGAGCGCTTGGCCGCGATCCGATCGATATACGGATCGCCAACATGATCCCGCCTGGAGAAATGCCATTCACCTCGGTCACCGGCATGCAATACGACACCGGCGACTACGCGGAAAGCGTGCGGCTGTGTGCCGAGCTCCTGCAGCTTGACGCCACTCGCGAGCGTCAACAACGCAGCGAGCCTGATGGAAGGCTGATCGGTATCGGCTTCGCCAGCTTCACCGAACAGACCGCACATGGCGCCGCGGAGTTCGCATCGCGGGGTGCCTCGATCATTCCCGGCTTCGAGAGCTGTACAGCGCGCATTCTGACCGACGGAAGTATGGTGCTGATGGTCGGCATCCAATCGCACGGTCAGGGGCTCGAGACGACGCTGTCGCAGATCGCGCATCATGAACTGGGTATCGATCCGGCGCGCATCTCGGTGCGACACGGCGACACCGAAAGCACGGCGTTCGGCTTCGGCACCTTCGCCTCACGCAGTATGGTCATGTCGGGTGGCGCGGTGGCACGTGCTAGTCGAATGCTGCGCGACAAGCTCATTCGCATCGGCGCACACCTCTTGCAGTGCGAGCCCGACGAGGTACGGTGCGCCGATGGGCTGGTGCTCGGCCCGCGCGGCTCGGTGACGATTGCGGAGATCGCCAAGGTCGCGCATCTGCGCATGGATGGGCTGCCCGCCGGGGTCGAGCCGCTGCTGGAGGCCGTCGCCACTTACGAACCGGCGATCAGCACCGGCGTGTTTTCCTATGCGACGCACGGCGCCGTCGTCGCGGTCGATCCGGAAACCGGCCTCATCGAGTTACTCGACTTCGCCGTCGCCGAGGATTGCGGGACGATGGTCAATCCGATGATCGTCGAGGGCCAGATCCGCGGCGGCGTGGCGCAGGGGATCGGGACGGCGTTATTCGAGGAGATTCCCTACGACGCGCACGGCCAGCCACTGGCGGCGACGTTTCTCGACTATCACCTGCCTGGCGCGTTCGAGCTGCCACCGATCAAGATCGGACATCTGCACAATCCTGCCGCTGCGACCGAGTACGGCATGAAAGGCATGGGCGAGGGTGGCGCCGTGGCGCCACCAGCAGCGATTGCTAACGCGGTACGCGACGCGCTCGCTGCACTCGGTGCCGAAATCAATGAAACGCCGCTGACGTCCGAGCGGGTTCTTACGGCGATCCGAGGGCGCCGTTAGCGGAGATAACCCCACCGAACTCATCAGAAGTTTGGTACGCGGCACGCGATCGAAGCCGGCTTTGGGTCAACTCCCGCCCGATCGAGTCGATACAGAGCAAAGGTCCGCTCTCGGCGCATAGGGGACAGCCGGAGGCGTCGAAGGGGATGGTCCGCTTACGACCACTAAGCGGCCGCTCGCCTAAGTCGCCCGGTTTTGCCCCATTTGAGACGTTGCCTGGATGGAACCGTAAGCTCGGTGATCCGCGCCAACCTCCGCGCCCGACCACCGATCGCCTCCGCTGGATATGTGCTCCGATGCGGCCGTTTCGGTCGCTCAGCAAGGCGTGTTATCGGTCATACGGTACCCCACCGCGCTCGTCGGCGGCTCGGAACAAGCTGGCGGTTCCGTGGGACCTTTGAGACGAGGATTGCGTAGAGATCGTGTGCGCCCTTCCCCTCCGCGACAACCTCATCATCGCCATTGAAGGCGGAGAATGATCCGTCAGGGCCAACATGAAACTTGAGTGGATCATGGGTCCGCTCATAGGTGACAAATTGCCCGAACTCGTCAGTCGCACGGAAACCCTGCTCGACCAGCGCGTCTGAAAGCGCGGCCCGGCCGACATCGCGAACCATCCGTTCTTCTTTCTGCGCGGCAGGCGGGTGCTATCGCCCCAGCCGCGTAGTTTGGCGAGACATTTTCTCACCCAGTTGCTTAATGAGGTTATCGCGCTCCGAGGTTATCGCGGCCAACCGCAGCCGAGAGTGCGAGAGGCGCTCCTCATCACCTTGCAGACGTGCCCGCTCATACTCCGTCTGCGCGCGAAAAAATCTGCTCGACAAAGAGGTCAGGTCTTCGGGTACGTGAACTTGCATTTTATTAGCTCCAATCCACGACAGGGCGAATGGAGCCACGACAATCGTTAACTAATAGTTATCGTAAAACAATAATCAAGATGATGGTTGAATTTTTATAAAAAAACTAACAGTGATCGTACAGTTATTGTCAAGTGTATTATAGATATACCGACCACACCCGAACAATCGTGCGCTGGATGCTAAAAGAAACCGCTTAGTTCGTTATCCGCGCCTTGAGGTCTTAACTGTCTCTTTTGAAGATTTACCGACGCGATGCGTATACCGAAGGACCTAGCGGGTTCTTGCAACAAGATCCGCGCCTTCGCACGCAAAAGCTCGCCGAGATGATCCGTGGGCTCCGTGCGGTCGGCAGTGAACGTTGCACAGGATCAGTCGCTCCGTCAGCCGGGTCCCGTTGAAGGCGAACAACCATGCGCTTAATAATCGTTCATTCTATTGCCTTCGGATTTGGCCTGGCAGCGATTGTCACGGCCCTGGTAGTCGGCAACGGTGGCCAGCCGTGGCTAGCCGCATATGCCGGGCTTTTGTCTGTCCTGGTTTCTGAGATCACGTCCTGGCTATGGCGAGCATTCAACCCGGCCACCGCGTAAACGACGTGCAGGTGTTCGCTACACACAAGCGCGGCGTAGCGTCCAGCAAACACAAAAGTTTCCGCCGCCCCTTTACGCAGCGCGGGTCTCAGACCTTCGCCCGACCGAATACGTTCGGGTTAGATGCGAGTGCGGTCGAGCAGAGGTGTTGACCGCGGCGACCCTTTCGAGGAGCGGCGTCTCACCCAAACAGAAATTGACTGACCTCGGTCGTGGAATGCGCTGTCGTCAATGCGAAGCGCGAGGCTGTGCCCTCGTCTCGATCACACGGGGGGACGACTGGCAATCGCATAAGTCCACCGTGTAACCTTCAGTCGCGATCTGTCGCTGACATAGGGGCCGGGCCAAGAGCGTTGGCAGGCTACGAGCTAACGCGTACCCGCCAGCGCGATGTCGGGCTTTTCGCTTCCGTGGTCGTACCTGCAGTAAGCTCTACGACCGGCGGCTCTTCAGGAGCGGGCTCGGCTTCCAACCTCGCAACCTCAACGACCGGCTCATCGGCAGGTGCGGCTGTCGTCAAATGAGGCAAATGCTTCACCGCAAAAGCGTAAGCAACGCTTTCGAGCTTCTCGATCTCCTCGAGGTCCGCTGCGATGCCTTTGAGTTCGTCGGCAAGCCTAGCTTCGATCGCAGCGCGGCGCCCTTTGAGTTCTTCTTTCACTTGCTGAAGATAATCGGGATTGAGATTCCACATGGCATTGCTTACCTATATTGAGGATTACTCTGCGCCGAAAGTACCACCCATCGTGTTAACAGGCCGCTAACATCTTCAGTAAGTCAGCGGATTTTCTTCTAATTTAACGCCAAAGTCCCCGTTTAGCTCTAGGCGGTTCGCCCGGAGACCTGACATGAGAGTTTAAATACTGGAGATCACTCTTCTCGTCTTCACTGAGGCCCGTGCTTTTCGCTAACCTCTGATACAGCGCCTCGAGTTGCTCTTTGACGGTGACCAGTGCGTCACCCAAGGTGTCGCCTGTTCCGCTTAGGCGTAAGGCGGCCACCGTTGCGGTGAACAGCCTGTCACCCAATGAATTGATTGTGACGGGGATGGGCTCGATCAACTGGAAGTGCGGTAACGAGTCGATACTCAGCTCAATCGTGTGAGATCCAGCGCCTGATTGTGATGCTGCTTCTTCCGTTGGGGGCTCGGTCGCGGACGAGGGTGATGGATCGATTGCCTGCGCAACTGGCGTACTCCCTTCGTCCGTTACCTGCTCAGGTTCTGGGCGGGCCAATCCCGCATCGGTGTACGAGTCTGTGGCGGGCTCAGTCCTCAGGTCCCGCTCATCTACACCCGCCACCACCGCTTCATCCAAAACAGACGGGCTCGGCGCTGTTTCACGACTGCCCCCTTCTACAGGCTCGCGGCCTGCTACCGCCTCGCCGCTTCTCCGAGCCGGACGCTGGATCGGGGTCGATCCGACGAACGATATCGCCCCGCTTCTCTGAAAGCCGATCGTGAGGGACAGCATCGGCACCAGCGTCTCGGTTGGCGATGCTTCCCTGGTGTTGGTCCAGACCGTAGTAGTCGCGGAGGAGGAGTTTAAAACCCCCGCTGAATCGGACCTAAATAGGCTGGTGCGCAGCATGACCCGGACGCCTTAGCGGCCAGCGGATCGGACGTCGGTCACCAGTGTCGATTTCATGTTGTAAACCGGGTCGCCCCCCGTATTCCCATCATCACCGCGCGAGACGCTGATCATGATTGGCTTGACGCGTAAGACCGTGCCATCGGCGAGCCGATATTCGCTCCACATTTCCCTTGCAGATATGACTTCGACATCAGCTGTAGTCTCGGTAGAGACGACCAATCCGCCATCCATCGCTGCCTCCGGTATCTCACGCTCACAGCGACAATCTGTCGTTAAGTATTGATTAAAAATTAACCGTCGAGTTTTATCAGTCGGCATATAGTAATCATTATAGCGATTAACCGTACTTCAGTTACACGATGCCGACCGGCATAGCACGCATGCAGATATTTGCCCGGTCCTAGTCGCTCAGCGGTGGATTATCCTCGTTCGGGCCCATGAGCGTCAATTGGCAGGACGGTCCACAGGGGTCTTTAGGACACCCGTGGAGGTGGTCCCGGTTGCGCTGGGCTTAACCAACTCCCGAAGGCGCTCGATCGGGGTCTCAGGCAGTATGGAGCCGGGATTCGGGGCTTCGAGCGTTTTGAGCTCGCGTAATGTCTCGTCGAGCAACCCCTCATAGTGCTCCCAAAGCGCAAGGTTTTCGACCTGCTTCAGAGCTCGACGATAAATGGCAATCTGCCGACGCAAGAACCGTCGTCGGTGAGTCACGTACAGGACGAGCCCAGTCAGGCTACCGCGCTGGACGCCCGGGATGACCAGCCCGCGACCACGGCCGGAATGCGAGCGGGCTCCGCCGGCCGACCAATGTGATAGCCCTGGACCAGACCGCATCCCAGTGCCCGCAGCGTCCACAATATCGTTTCACTCTCGACGCCAACCGCAACGCTCTGGAGTTCCAGCTTGCGTGCGAGATCTAGGATGACCGAAACCAACATCTGGCAGTCATTCGTATGCGGCATCTTGGAAACAAGGCTGCGATCAATTTTGACTTCGGTAACCGGCATGCAGCGAAGCCCAATCAGCGACGAGTAGCCCGTTCCAAATTCGTCGATCGAGATCCCGAAACCCTTGAAGCGTAGCTCGCCCAGAGCGTGGATCATCGCAGACACATCGCGCATGAGGGTACTCTCGGCCATCTCAAGGATGACCAGGTCAGGTTTAAGACCCCCAGCAGCACAGCTTTCCGCCAGCCGATCTGGAAGGTTCTGGTTAAGATTGCGAGCCGAAATATTGACGGAAAGGGTAAGCAGCATCCCAGCCTGGTGCCATACCGACACTTGTTTCGCGGCTGTGGAGACGACCCAATCGGTCAGGTCGTCAATTAACGAGTTCTCCTCGGCTAACCCGATGAACTGGTCCGGCGTGACCACACCGCGTGTTGGATGGCGCCAGCGCACCAGCGCCTCAACGCCTTTGATGTGGTTTGATCGGCAGTCGAGCTGGGGCTGATATTCGAGGAACAATTGACCGTCAGTAATCGCTCGGGTCAACTCGCTCAGCGTCAACGCCTTCGCCTCGATGATCTGGCTTAGTAGATCACGAAAGGATTGAGGCCGCACCGGCTTAGCCAATACGCCCGCGGTTTTAAGCCCGTGCTCGCCCGCGATTTCAAGCGCGACGACGAGTGCGTTCGGATCAAGACCGCTCGTCAAGATCACCTGAGCCGAGCACCCTTCCGCGCCAAGCTGGCGGAGCAATTGTATCCCGTCTGCCGCTGACATGAATGGATCGATGACGACGACAGACGGGCACCAAGCGGCGACGATTGCTCGTGCAGCCGCGGGGTCGCTTGTGGTCATAACCTCAAAATCTGTCGCTTCTGCAATCTTTGTAACTGAGTTTCGAAAGACCTTATCGTCGTCAATGACGAGCATACGTTCGGTCGACATATAACCCTCCACCCCGTTCGCCCGCCTCCCGTACCTCTCGCGCTCATCAGCCATAGCAACAATTAATTAACCGAACCTGAAGCGGAAGACGCACCACTCCATCGCGCGCTGTTGTCAAAAACCGAGCAACTCCCTCCGACGCGGACCAGACCCAGGATAAATCACGAGCGTCCCGGAGCCGCCGTGATGATCACCGGCAGGTCTGCTTTCGGCGCTACGCAGCCGCCGGCGTTCCTCGCTTCGAACGACCGGTTTGCGATCCCTTAGCCGCTATTCGGCATCGCCGTCGTGGGCTTCCGGTTTTGCCCCTTAGCCAACTCTCGGGCGGCGTCTTTGAAAATCGAAAAACAAGAATTAAAGACATGGGGAGAGAAGTTAATAGCCTGGGTTATAGGTTTGAAAAAAACGTGCATTGTCCAATCGCTTAATTTTTACTCTGAACAGAGAGCAGCAGTGCTCTTGACCTTGTTACAATTTAGGTTTGTACGGTGTGGAACAGGGTATTCTCTGCAGTGTTCAGAATTTAAATGGCCTTTGGAGGTTAAAATGCTGACACCGGAGGAACGCGCGCTCGTTACCGATATCGGAGACAAGCTTCTCGACCTTTACGCCAGGCGGGATGACGCAATTACCGACGGGGATTTGGACCGCGCCCAGGGGCTGCAGGCGGAAATCGCCGAAACCGCAGCCCATCGACAGAAAATCCTCCGCGACGTCGAGGAGCTGTGATGCCATCCGACCGCATGAAAAGGCGCCACGTACGCGAGAAAACCCTCATCGACCACCTGGCAGACAAGATGTTCGAGCCGGAGACCTCAATTAACGGGCAGCCAAATCACGCTCCCACCACCTCAACTGGCCTTCCGATCGAAGAGCAGGTGCGAAAGGAGTGGAATCCTCGAAAGGGCGGACTTCCCATCCTGAGCCGCAAATAACGCGGTCTAATGCTATGGCTGCCAGGGGCACGCCCATACGCATCGAGCAAGCGTAGCGTGATTTTGCCGGCCTTTTAGAGCTTGTGGCGGATGATGGTCGCGACGGCAGGTGGTCCCTCTTCGACAGAGGCATTTGGGTTGTGCTCCAACCAAGCGTGAACCGCGCGGTTGCAAACGCTTATTGGTGGCGCTCGCGGCCGCGTTATCCAACATCCGAATTGTGGCTGCTTTCGGCGCAATTCGGTAGCGCCGGTGCGGTCCGATAAATGTCCGGTTGCTGAACTGTTAGCGGTCGTCCCGCCCCGACGGTGGGGACCGCTCCTCATGCCCAAAAAGGGACCCCCGCAGCGCAGCAGGTGGTTACCGCATCACTCGACCGGCTGTGGTTTGCCGCAGCGCGGGCGCGCTCGAAATCGCGCACGACGACGGCGTTTGATCTTCCCGTCAAGCGCCTCGATGCGGGCGATCGCGGCATCGCTCAACTCCCGCGCCGAAACCTTGCGCGCCACCAGGTCATCTCGCAGCTCGATCGCGCTGCGGTAGGGAGCGGTAGACGGCGCGGCAGCGTCGAATCCGCCGGTGCCGCCGCACCGGCCAGAACCGCTCGCCGTGTCAGATCGCTCGCCATCGTGCCCTCTCATCCTGGCCTGACCACTTAGGGTGCCCCCTGTTTCGGAAGAAAACGGATAGGTGCGGCGCGATCGGCGCACGATGTGTCGGCTGGCCGTGCGGGGTTGTCGATGAAGTCTGCGGCGATTTTGGCACCGCACGGACTGAATCCCCTGACGTTGTGACCGATGCGGGGAAACTCGACCCAGCGCGCGTTAGCACCAATCTGTGCCGCGACGTGCTGGCTCTGGAATGGCCGCGTGACGGGGTCGAATTCGCCCGCCAGGACCAGCGTCGGCACGGCGGTGCCGATCGGCACGAGCGGCGCGGGTCCGAGTCCCGACCAATCGTCGCAGAGACCATAAGGCTGCAAACGGTCGAGCACGCTGGCACCGACCGGAAGCGGGTCGCGATAATGCGGACGATCGCGGCATTCGACGGCAACGTTGGTCGCGCGGTTCGTCTCCACCACCATGGCCGCGAACGCGGACGCAAGAACCTTTTCGACCCCCTGGCTGTCACCGTCCTGCGCGGCTGCGATCAGGCGCGGCAAACTCGGATAGGCAGCGGGATAGTAGATAAGATTGCCGACGAGATCCTCGAACAGGGTCGAAGTGAGGCTCACCCGATCTTCGGGAAGATGCATCTCCGGCGGGGCGGCAACGGTCAGTGGCGCCCGGGCGAGCCTGGACACCGTCTCTCGGTAGGTTGCCACGAGGTCGGGATAGGCGGCGGCGCAAGCGTGATCGCTGGCGCAATACCCGAAGAACGCATCGAGCGCGTCGGTGGTGTTGACCGACTGCATCGGCCTCGGATCCGGCGGATAGATTGAATCGAGCACGGCGGAACGCACCGCAGCGGGGTGCAGCGCGAGCAATGTCATGGCGACCGTCGTGCCATAGGATTCGCCGTAGACGTTCCAGCGCTCGATCCCAAGGGCCCGTCGCACCCACTCGAAATCCGCGACGGTGACGCTGGTGCCGAAATCCGTCAGATCAAGGCCGTGTGCGATTGCCTCGGCGCGGCACGCCGCATAGACGGTCCGGCGCTTGGCCAATGCATCGTCGCTCGGGTCCGTAGCGACGATGACCGCAACATCGAGGAGCGCCCCGTCGAGGTCCGGGCAGAACTTCGGTTCAGAGCGGCCGGCGCCCCGTTGATCGACGAGGATAAGATCGCGATCTGGGGCGTAGGGCGTGCGGGCCTGATGGTCAGCGTAAATTGTAAGCGGGCTACCTGGACCGCCGTTGATATAGACCACGGGATCGGGAAGCGCGGGCTGCTGCGCGCTCCTGACGACGACGACCGCTAGCCTGAACCGGCCGGCGCCAGGGTTGTCGTAGTTCTGCGGGACGCTGACGGTGCCGCAATGAAGGCGAGGCAGGATCTCTGGCGTCACATTGGGCAAGGAACACGGCGCATCGACAAAGGTCGGTTCAGATAAATCTACTTGGGCGAAACTTCGACCCTGCGGCGCGGAAGCGGCGATAAACGCGAGGGCGGCCGCGAACCATAATTGCCTTGGCGATTTTGCGGGCAAAGCCGCTCTCCCTGACTTTGGCTGATCTCGCTGCCAACCCCGGCCCGCGCGGTCCGACAGGTCTTGCCGATTTCATATCGCTGGCTCGCCGATTTGTCCAAACGCTGCCCGATTTTGGAATCGGCCAGCTATTCGGCGGTTCGATGCGCGTCTCGTTCGGGCCTTTCGCAAGCTACCACTGGTTTCCGGCAGACCGGCTCGCCGAGACCCTCCGCATCGGGCTCATCCGGCGGCTGTTTGCGTGCGCGGGATGTGTCCGCTATCGGCGCACCGCGCCCGTTGTTGCGTGACCTCATCAATGTCCGATTACCGAGTGGGAAGCGGACACTCAGCCGCGACTGCGTCGTCCTCGCACCCAAATCCGACGCTGGTCTCGGCCATGCGGAGCTATGCGAGTCGGCAGGGCATAGGCCAGCTGGGCTGGTAGCCCCGACCGTTTTCATTTTCGATCAGCGATCCGCACTTTGCCAATGACACATGGACGTCGCGGTGTTAGGCATGAACAGATGAGAGTCGGGTAAACCGACCTCGAAGTTGAACAGGCGCAACGCGTCAGCCCGCGGACAGCAAGCGACGGCCCAGCCTCGCTCGTTCGGGTCGCCGCATGATGTCCGGGTTGCCACAACCCGGAGACGCACTATGACGGTGTCATCGGCGATGGAGATGTCGGGCTCGTCGGCCAGCCGCGCGCTCGGCCGCAAGATGGACAGCATTCCGTTCAGTTCCTACCAGGCGTTGATCATCTTTATTCTTGCCCTCGTTGGCTTTATCGAGGGTTACGACCTCTTCATGACCGGCTCGCTGATCGTGCTGGCCAAGGGGCCGCTCAACCTTACTGAGACCGACGTGCAATGGCTGCTCCTCGGCCCCGCCCTGTTGGGGACGATCGGCGGCTTTGGCTTTTCGGCGGTCGGCGACCAGTTGAGCCGCAAGGCGATGCTGGTGATTGGCGTAGCCGCGACGACTTTCTTCACACTCCTGATTCCGCTGGTGCAGGATGCCGAGCAGCTTTTGATCCTGCGGGCGCTTACCGGCCTTGGCGCCGGCGGTGTGTGGTCGGCGGTGTTTCCGATCGCAGCGGAACTGATGCCGGCGCGGCACCGCCGCACCTATGGCGCGATCTACGAGATGGCCCTGGCTTCGTCGTTCACGGTCCTGCCGTTTGTCGGGAGCCTGCTCGCCGGCAACCCCGACGCCTTTCGCTATATGGCGCTACCAGGCGGGCTGGCACTCCTGGTCGTGCCGGCGATCGTGTATTTTCTCCTGCCCGAGAGCCCGCGCTGGCATTTGCGGCGCGGCGAGGCGCAGATCGCGCTCGACCTCGTCAACCGTATCATCAAGCGGTCCGGTGATCGCGTGCCGGCACTGACTGTCGCGGAGCTCGGCGACGTTCAGGAGGCAGCCCGCCTGAAGCTGCCGCCCTACCGGGCTTTGTTCGCGAGGAATCAGTTACGCTATACGCTGGTCGGCATCGTGACCGGGACCTGTGCCGCGTCGGCCGCGTTTATGACCGCGGCGCTCTTGCCAAAGGCGCTGACCAATCAGGGCTATGCCGTCAGCGTGAGCTTGGGGATCACCTCGGTCATCTACGCGACGAGCTTCTTCGGGAAAGCGTTCACTGGCTGGCTGATGGAGATCATCGGCCGGCGCTGGACCATCTTCTACGTAATGGCCGGGTCGGTGCCCGGGTACTGCCTGATGCTGGCATCGCATGCCGAGGGAGGTTCCGCCCGCCCGTTGATGATCGCGGGCGGGCTGATCATCGGCTTTACGGTGGTATCGGCGTTCAGCGCGACCCGCGTCTACCTATCGGAGCAGTTTCCGACGGCGCTGCGCGGCCGCGGCCACCTTTTTGGTGAATCGTGCGGTAAGCTCATCGCCGGCGGCCTCTTGCCGTTTTTCATGGCGCCGCACACCGGCTCCCCCGCGATCTTTTTTGGGGCGATGATGTTCTTCGCGACGTTCGGCGCGCTTGTCCCGGTCATTTGGGGCAAGGAGACGACTGGTCAGATCGAAGTGATCGCATCGGAGCCGGCCATGGAACTTGCCTGAAGACCGGCCCGACCACCTCCGCATTTTGACGATGAAACAACGGTAGAAATACGCCTGGGGGGTTAGGTAGTTTGAGCGGCACGGTTCCATAGCGTGAGAGGCGAGCGTCTCGGCTCAGGGTCGACTGCGGCCTCCTATGGCGGTTGCGCCAAGGTCCGGTTTCGGCGCTATGCAGCCATCGACACGCCTCGCTTCGAACGACCGGTTTTCGATCCCTTAACAGCCGTTCGTTGTTACGGACTTAGCCGACTGCTGTTGCCCCTATCCGGGCATCCGTCATTTCGGTGACGAGGCGTCGGCAGCGGATGAATCCGAGCCATAGAGCCTGAGTACCGTAAGGAGGGGTGAACGGTGGATTCTCCACCAGCCCGCGCGTTCTGCTAGGGGGTCTACGGGCCGGCTGCTTCTGGTGGCTCCAGCTGCACCCGATGATGTCGAGAGATCGATATCTAGATCAAATCCGCCGTTCCATATTGAATGAGCATCCGCGCGGAAGAGCCGGTATGGATTTTTACGATTGCCCACCCAACGACGTCTTGCGGGCAGCTCTCGTCCTTGTCGCAGTTGATATCGAATCTTGAGCCGTACTTGTCCGCAGTGCGATCCTCGCACGTGTAGGACCTGCCTTTGATTTCGACGACGGTCCCAAACGCAAGCATGCGAGGACAGGCAACAATATCCCGTCGGCCGCAAATATCGGCCCCTGAAGCGGCTATGCAAGGGTGACTGCTCGTTTGCCGTGAGACGGTGTTGTATCCCGTCACGTGTGCAAGCACTGCCTTATCTGTTTGGCCGAAAAGCGGGTTGTTTTCAATCATGGCCCCCTGCGCCACGCGATATTGTCGCGTAGCTAACGGCTGGTCTTTTAAGTTCCCAAAGAAACCAAGGAGACCGAAGGCGAGAGCCCAAGCAAATGCAGCGACTACTAATAGAGTACGGGTAAGGCCAGCCTGAGTATCAGCCGTATTCCCCGAGCCTCCGGCCTGGCCCCCCGGCAGCTCCGTCAGCCGGCGATGCGCATTCTCTGGCGGGTCGCTCAAAGCCAAGTTCACCACGGAAACATGATCATCGGCGGATCAACGCTGGCGATAAGACCGGCCGGATGGTCCACGCCGCGATGGGCCAGTATTGATTTGAGGCTGCGGGTGAGTGCCGCACAATCCTGACCAGCCGGTATGCCGCCGTGAGTCGCGCACCCGCCGATCTTTATGCGGATCTTGCGCCCTTTGCTGACCGCTCGCAGCGGCGCATCCAGTGCCCTTAGGCCAGACGGCGTCAATGCCGGTAGCTTGCTGTCGAAGCGGACGACGAAAACGTCATCGGCCGGCGCTGCACGAATGTTTGCGGGGACGAAAGCCTGTGGAACACCGGCCTCCGGGACAGGCGCGGGCGTCTCGGCGACGGGCGTGGCCACCGGCGGGGCAGCTACCGGCGGTGTGGCGGGTTCGTCCCGGGGCGGCTTGTTCCCAAGCTCCGGCAAACCAATAACTAGCCGGGATGGGGCTTCCTGAGGAACCATTGCCAAGACAGGCGAGGCGGCCGTTGGGAGCGTTTCGAGGGGCGTGGCAATCTCTGGCACAATCTGGCCCTTTTTCGGGTAAATCGGCCAGTAAGTGACCCCCATCACGCCCAATAGCACGGCTACTCCCAAGGTAATCCACACCGGCGGCGCCCCGTGCCTGCGGCGCGTCGGTGTCTTCGCTGTTGACGCCTCTTCGGTTGTTGGAACGGTTCCAACGAAACAACTCGCAAGAGCCGCGGGAAGCGAGGGCACTGCTGCATGCAATCGCGTTTCTACCGGCGCGGGAGTGGAACTGGGCAGCCGGCTCAGCGGTGGCTTAACGCCCAGCAAGCTGGCAGGCGCAACCTCGAGCACATCCACAATCGCCTGGCAGCTAGGGCATTCCACATTCAATGCGATTGTCACCACACGCATTTTAGATCGGCAAAGCGGACAGCTGATCACAAGGGCGCTAGTGCGTCTCGATGGTCGTGCTTGTTGAGGGTGGCCATCGGCCGCAGACGACGGCTCTTCGTAGAGATCGAGTTGTTCCGGTAGCCGCGCGCGACTTTGGCGATAACGTCCTGGGCCGCCGGCGTTGTTCGGCGTAGGTCGATCAGAGCCCAGTCGGAGCTTTTGGATTCGGATTCCCTCGCGATTCTCGCCGCTCACCTGCGCGGACGGTGCAGCCTCCAAAACCGCCTCGTCGGGCTTCTCCCTTCCCTTCCTAAAAGTCGGAGCTTTTGGCACTGGTTACTCTTCTGAGCACCGCAATCGACCGATCGTTAAGGAGAATGAGAGCGTCTGCAAACCATGGCTACTACGACGCGGCCATTGTTGGCTTTCGGCCGACATCCGCGGGGGATCAAGCCTCGAATTGAGTGATCCGGTTCCGTCAAGCTGCATCGGGCGACGGCCGCTTACGGCGCTTCTGCGACCTTCAAACCGGGCACAGCGAATGACCGCTTCGGGGTCCAAGAGCCGCCGTTCCACGGGGCTTAAAGCCGCTCATCTACTCCGGTCGGCGAAGACCGGATTCCTGTTCCACATGGAACAGAGCGGATATCTCGTGAGCCGCGTCGGCAGGTTCTTGCGCAGCAGAGCCCGCCCTTGCGGCGGATTGGGATTGAGGCATACAACCCAGGCGATGGCGATGCGACCCAGGAAGGCGACATCGGTCGACAGCTTCGTGGCGACGCGCGTCCGCGAACGTCGCGTCATGCTCGGTGTGTCTCAGCAACAACTCGCTGAAATGATCGGTGTGACCTATCAGCAGGCTCAAAAATACGAGAAGGGTATCAATCGCATTTCGGCCGCCCAGTTGTACGAGATCGCGTGCGCGCTGAACACGCCGGTCACTCATTTCTATGAAGGTTTCGGCGAAGAGCCGCGCCCGGTTACGCCGCACCAGCGAAGGCTGCTGGAGATGGCGCGCAATTTCGTTGAAATCCAGAACGAGCAACACCGGGTGGCGCTCTGTGAATTAGTTCGCGCTTTAGCGGATCGCTGACTGTTTGGCTCAATCGGGTGGGTGAAGGTGGTGGTGTCTGACAACAAGGGTATTGCGAAACGACTCATCGAGTTCGTCGAAGCCGCACAGCAGGGTCACGGAGAAACGTTCGCGGAAATCGTTGCGGAGTGTGTGGCTGCGCTTCACGACGACGAACGTGATGCGCTCGACTTCGCGATCGCGAAGTTGCGCCGGTTTCTCACCGCTCGGCGAGCCGCCTGATCGACACTGTCGCTCGCCCCTTCGACCGGCACTCCCGGCACTTGAGCCGGCGCTGGAGGTCGAGAACCTTCGTCTCAGGCGCGGCGCCGTTCGTCGCTAGCATCGCGGCGGTCAGCTCCTCGCTGTGGCCGCAGCCGCACTCGACCACGAGGAAGTCGTTCGGGCCTAGATCGGATACCCGCGCCGCATATAGCGGAACCATCACTCTCCGGGCGTGCTATGCCCCGATATCGGCACGCGAGGCTGAGAGTCGGTCTACCGGAACTTGTACATACCCGGCGGATCACCTGCCACGCACCAGCGAGCGATGAAGGCCAAATCTCGGTCGGCAGTTACGAAAGCGATTAGGCGGTCCTCAACTGCAAATCGTCGCTGAATTTACGAACTGTAAAGGCGCTGATGCCTAGCTTTCACGCTGCGTTGCCGAGGTATCAGATGTCAGAAATTTGCCGCCTGCGTTTGTGGTCAGCAAGTAACCCGTTGCTTGTCATGGCGTTATATTTGGCCGCCAGCACGATGTTCGCGTGCGCCATCGCGGCCTCGCCACTGTGGTCGCACTGGCAATGATTGCCTTGGTCACGGCCCTGTTGAGGGAGGAGCGCGGTGCGACCGCGATTGAGTACGCGTTCATCGCGTCGCTGATCTCGATCGCCATCTACGCCACTGCTATGACCGTCGGCACCAGTCTCAGCACCACATTCAACACGGTTGCGACGAGCCTCTAAGGCCATCGGCCGCCGGGGATTTTGGCTAGCGCGGCGTGTACGGCGCCGATCAGCGCACCCCGAGAACCTCGTCCTTCCGCCAGACGACCTCGCAATCGCGCGGGGAATCAACGCGGGGTCTAAGGACGAATTTGCCTGGGCATAATGCGATCTCCACGGGTCGTAATAATTGCGCAGTTGATGCGCCAGCGGCGCGACGTAGACATTTCTTTACCATTTCATGTTAGGGCCAGAGCGAAGCTATCGAGGGATCTCGTGCACCCGATTGCTGACCAGCTTGGGTCAAGTGCCAGGGAGCTTCTTGCGGCATGGTCACTCCTGCCGAAGGACGAGCACGTGCCATACCGCGAAAGCTTCGACCCAATGGCGGTTGTTCGCATCTTGCCGGTATTGACGATCTTCGAGCGGATGGGCGATGGGGAATGGTGCTTTCGTCTCGCCGGCACGGAGATTGACCGGCGTTGGGGAAGGCGCGTGACCGGCCTTAGTTTCGCCGAGTTTGTCGAGCCGAAAGTCGCTCCGAAACTTCGTGGCCAGTTTGACCAAGTCGTGGGGACGCCCTGTGGCTCTTGGTCGACGGGAGAGGTGGCTTTTCCATCAGGCCGCAGCGCCACGCTCGAACTCTTACATCTACCGCTACGGGCTAAGGATGGCACAGTAAGCCTGATCCTCGGTTCAGGGGACGAACTCTCCGCTCGCCCGGTGCGTGAGCGCGACCAACCGCGTTCAATTGGAAGCATTGCGCATCAACGATTTTTCGACATCGGCGCAGGGCTTCCGAGCAGCCGTGCTCTCCCGCGGGTCGATGCCCTGAGGGTCAACAGCTTAAAGGAGGTCGTCAAAGACGAAGCGGCTTTCGACGATCGCTAGACCGGACGCAAGCGCGCCCCGAGCCGCCGGGGCGAGCGGGGCGCCGGAAGACGCGCGGTGACAAATCGGACGGCTAGTCGAGGGGAGCAAAAGCCCACATCGCCAGCACCCAGAGCACGGGCAGGAGGACGAGAACGGCGTTGCCGAGGAAGGTTCGGAGCAGTGAGCCGGGAGCAAGCCAGTCGCTCATCTCCCTAGTCTAAGCGCTCACCCCGCCCAGGCCCAAGGCTGCACCGAAGCCGGAAATCGCCGGCGCGAGCGAGGCGGCGATACGAAGGCGGAAGACGCGGCGGCGCGGCTAGGGTTGCTCATCGCCTTGGCTCGCCGTACTTGGCGATGAACGCCGCGTAATCGTCCTCGTAATCCTTCTCCCACCGCTTGCACTCTCCCGCGAACTGGTGCGCCTGGTGTGTACAGCGGTAGTAGAACATCGCGTCGCCGAGCACCTGAATTCGGGCCAAGTCGCGCTCGCGCGCCGCCTGCTCAGCGGCGGGATCGGCGCAGGCGGCTAGCGAGGCCGCCAGAACCAGATGGCGTAGAGCGCGGCGAGGCCATGCGGGGATTGTACCGTCGCGGGAAAATTCTTCCGGATAGCGCCACAGCAAGATGCCAGCGCGGAGCACGATGCCGGTCCATACGATCTGCCAATGCCGGCCCACGCGGCGACCTCTTATATGACCCAGCCGAACCGCTCAAACAGACGTGGATCAGCGAGGGCATTTAATCGCGAGCGAAGGTGTGCGGGCAGTTCATCGCGATGCGAGCCAACAATTCCTCGACGGAAGTGGGTAGACATGTCAATGCCTGCCGACAATTGCGCCGGAGTGCCCTTTAGGTCAGGCAAGATTGGCTCGTTGTCGTACCCGAAGAAACGGTGCATCTGGCGGAGCGACCGGGCGGGGTCTTGAGCGAAATCCTCGTATCGACGCAGGTGAAATTCAAACGGCGACGGCGCATCGAGCGCCTGGCCCCATTCCGCTAGCCATCGCTGATAATGCGGGAAGGTGTGTTTGATGTGTTCGGCCAGTTTCCGCTCCGGCGGCAGGCGAAAATATTCGCGGCTGATGCCGCGCTCGGCCAAAGCGTCGATTAGCCAAGGTTGGCTCTTCATGTCCTCCCGTTCGAGGTGGTGCCAGAGGGACACCATGGCGTCGCGCGGATCGCGCACCATGATGGCGATGCGCCTGATCCCGGCTTCAGCGACCAAGCGAAGGTTGCGGTCAGTCGCGCGGGTATGATCGCTAGCCACTGCCATAGGTTGTTCCATGAACCGGTGCAGCGCCTCTTCGTCGATATCGAAGCCTGATGTGATGCGGCAGTGGGCGAGAGAGAGCGTCAGCTCGAATGACCTTTGGCAGTAGATGGTCGCGCTCTTGGGCAAGCTTATGACCACCAAGTGAGTGGCGGGAGTCGGGGCGGTCAATGCAGCTTGCCGTCCGGCCCGGCCTGTAGCTCGACGATCGCGCGCTTTATCCGCAGCCAAGTCCGCTGGCCCTCGTTATCGCCCCAGGACATCAGCCGATCGGCCATCCGGCACGCCTCAATCTCGGCCTCGACGCCGTGCTCCTTGATCATCAGGTTGGCGGCGCGCCAAACGTCGAGGTCGGTGATCACGGGTTGTCCGATCATCCAGGTCGAGGATGCCCGCGCTCGGGTTGACCGGCAAGCCCGCGGGCACGATCTTCCGTGCATGTGCGGCCGGGCGCGCCTCTCCACCGATTTCAGCGAGATCAAGCTCGTCTTCGACCTGCCCCCCGACCGGCCGCTGCCGAACTTCCAGCCGACCTGGAACCTCGCCCCGACCGACCCGATCCCGATCGTGCGGCGCGACCCCGACGACGGGTCAAGGCGGCTCGACGTGGTACGCTGGAGCCTGATCCCGTACTGGGCCAAGGACGTCAAGATCGGCTACTCGACCTTCAACGCTCGGTGCGAGGACATCGATAAGAAGCCGGCCTATCGCGAGGCATCCCGGCGCCGGCGCTGCCTCGTGCCACTCGACAACTTCTATGAATGGCAGAAGCTCGGGCCGAAGGAGAAGCAGCCCTACGCCGTGGGGCTCAAGGACGGCGGGCTGATGGCGATGGCGGGCCTGTGGGAGACCTGGCGCTCGCCCATCGGCGAGACGGTGCGCAGCGCGACGATCGTCACCTGTCCACCCAACGCGCTGTGCGCCGAGCTACACGACCGGATGCCGGTGATCCTGCCGCCCGAAGCGTGGCCGGTGTGGCTGGGCGAGGAGCCTGCAGACGCCGAGCGGCTCAAGGCATTGCTGGCGCCCTACCCGGCGGCAGGGATGACGATGTGGCCGGTGGACAAGCATGTTGGCAACGTCAAGAACAACGATCCGTCGCTGATCGAACCGATCGCCTCTTTCGTCGCGTAAGCGAAGCCCTAAAAGATAGCAATATCTGCCGGCTTCCATGGTCCTCCTCAGAGAGGGCGGAAGAGCGGCTTTAGACTTCCGTGGAGTGGCCGCTCCTGGACCGCAAACCGGTCGTTCGACCCACCCGCTTTGGATGTCGCAGATGCGCCGAGAGCAGACTTGGTCCCATCTGGATTGTCTTATCCGGCCGCGGGCCTAAGATAGCAAAGGGGAGTGCCTAAGGTAGCAGAACGCATTTGGGGGAATGCGCTCATGATTGGACCTTTTGTTTTCCGAGGTTTTCTTAAAACTTTGGTAGGTTTTGCGCTCGCGAGCTTTTTTATTTTTGCGATTTGCGGGATCGGCCAGGCTCAAACAATCTTAGCCTCCAGCTACGACCCGGCGACCGGCTTTCTGACCGCAACTGAGGCGGCCGGAAACACCTACCTCGTCAATCTTTCGGCATTTTCGCAAAGCACTAAGAATCTGGTTCCGGGTTCGTTTACGCCCCAGAGCGGGACGCCGGTGCCGGTGAGCTTCGTCATCACTCCGCTCGACGGTATCGGAGACTTTACGATCAGCGGGGTTGCCGCAGGGCAAGCGCTGTTGTCATGCTCGGCGAGTACCGTGTTGGTTCTAAACGACCCCAACTTCATAACCTACCCGGCGACCTGTTATCTGACCGACACGCCGCGCGCCTTGCTGTCGAGCATCAAGCAGGAGCTGCGCAGCCAGTCGAACGAGGTGATCGACATGATCACCGATCGGTTACGCGCGGTGACGCAAGACTTGGCGGAAGGATCGCTGCCTGCGGTTCAGACCCCGCCGGGCGGCACGGTCATTCTCAACGACTTTTCGTCAAACCCGCAGCCGAAATACAACGGCCTCTCGGCCGGCGCGGGGGTTACGCGTTGGGGTCTGTGGGCCAATGCGTCGGGATCGTTTCTGACCAACGACAATCCGGCCTTTGCCTTTAACGGTCCCAGCGTGGTGGCGATGACCGGTCTTGATTACATCGTCGACCGGAAGTGGATTTTCGGGCTTGCCGCCGGCTATACCCATGCCGACCTTGCGTTGTCGCCGTCGTTTATCAACCGCGAGGTGGACGGCGCCGTCGTCGGTCCTTACGCTGCATACATCTTCGATTCGAATTGGTCGATCGACGGGCTGGTCAACTATACCTCGCTGGAAAACGACATCACCGCGCCGTTGCCGTTTCCCGCGGGCAGTTATCACAGCGACCGCGTCACCGCCGCGTCCAATTTGGATTACTTCACCACCTACAACGGATTCAAACTGACCGGGTTTGGCGGCTACGCCTATAGCTGGGAGGGCGGCAACACCAACTTGGTGCTCCCCTCCGCCTTGGCGAACAATGTCAAATACGGTGCGATCCGGATCGGCGGCGAAGCTGCCTACCCCGTTGGAGCGTGGGAGCCCTACGTACCGCTGCGGTTCGAATACGAGACGACGGCGCCGCTCGACGGCACCAGCCGCGCCGCCCTGGTCGTCGGCGCCGGCTTGCGCTACCGCTGGAGCGACATGCTGACGGGCGGCCTTCTTTTCGAATCGACCGAACTGAAGACGCATACGCGCGACATGGTCATTTCGGGCCATTTGCGCTGGAGTTTCTAGGAGGTTGGCGGTGAGGTTCCCCGTCGACGGCTCGTATCTTCGAGTCTACGGGCGATCATCTGTTGTTCTGGCCTTTCCGGAGGCTATGCGATTGCCAATCGTCCTCGCGTAATCGCGACGAGGGCACAGCCACGCTCCTCGCACCTGCGGCAGCGCATTCGACGACCGAGATCGCACAGTTTCCGTGTTGGTGAGACGCCGCTCCTCGAGCACGCGAACGGCTCAGGTGATCGGTTTGGCCGACCCTCCGGCGATTCGCGATTACGGATTTTCGAACGTGGAAAAGCGCTCTCGGACGGCAAGGCACGAACCGATTAATTCCAATAACCGAGATCGAATTGAGCTGTTTCTGTTATGGGTCTCCAGTCTCAATTGTTTCAGATGGTTCCCGTGCCGCGCTGCCCGATCCGCCAACTCCTTGCGTTGCTGGCCGCCGCGTGGGTTTCCATTGGCTCCGCTTTTGCTGATGAACTGATGCTTCGCCAGGACACCAAATACGATCACAACAGCGAAATCACCGTTTGCCTCAGCAGTGACGACGCGCAGAGCTTCTACCGGACCCCTGAAGGCGCCAATGTCGTTTGGACGGGTTGTTTTCTAGCGAAGCTGGGCGGCTTCTCGCCGCGATACCGTGTCGCCAACATTCAGATGATCACTCAGAGGGGGGGCTTCGGATTTGTCTACGGAATTTCGGAATCGGTCACGCCGTGGAGCGGGGAGATCCTCCACAACGTGCCGATCTACGTCGTGACGTCCGCAGTCGTCATCGACCGAAACCAAAGGGAAGTGCTCGTCGCCGACCTCAACTGACGCACTTTCCCGTCCATCGCGAATAGTGAGAGCCGAAGCCATCGGTGCGGAAATCGACGCTGAAGGTCTTCGTTGTCATAGGCGAAGTCATCACGCGAGAACGTACGGTCAGTGTGCTGGGATTGGTCGAACACTGGAATGCGCGGCTCGACCCTGCGCTCATGGACCAACCAAGGGGGTTCTCGGCTGAATCGAAAACGGTGTCGGTCGACCCGAAGGGCTCCCACGTGCGATCAATCATCCGTTGCTGCGCGTGGTCACCTCGACGTCCGCAATGACGACGTGCGTTAGGGGCACAGGCTGCCGCGCGCAACCACCGTCGGGAAGGTCTGCTCTCCCTGAGGTGAGGAGACCTTTGGTGGGACGTGCAACAAGGACGTAGGTGCGCCGAAAGCGGCCGTCACCTGGTTGCGTAAGGCGGTCTGCCTCACGCTCCTTGGCGCTCTCCACTGGCAATTCGGTACTCGGCTTCCGGCATGACCGGCCCGCCGGTGTCACCCAGGTCGCGCCGCGCCTCTTCGCGTACCGCCCGGCGGATGTCTTCGGAAAGTCCAACCAGCGCCTGACCGGTCGAGCAGCCGCCGCGTTCAAAGGGGGCGTAATAGGTGTCGAACGACGGCAGCACAAAGGCGTGCCTTATCGTTTCGGTCGCGAAGTCGGCGAAGGCGGCCGCATCGAAGAGCGACCGCAGTTTCGACGCTTCGCCCAGCGCGAAGGTGCGGGCGACGGACTCGGCCAGGCTCGGTACGCGTCGCGCGATCATAGCGTTGATCTGATGGTTGTAGGAGCGCTCGACCACGGTATTGACCGAGACCGCCATGCGGCCACCAGGACGCAGCACACGGCGAGATTCCATTAGGCCCCGCACCGGGTCGGGAAAGAACATCAGTCCGAGATTACAGAGGACGGCGTCGAAACTCTCGTCGGGGAATGGGAGGGCCTGTCCGTCCTCGACTGAGAGCGCAACGTTCGGCGCGTCGCCGAGGCGCTCGCGCGCCTTAGCAACCATCGCCGGCGAGATATCGACGGCGGTGATGTGACCGGTCGGGCCGACGGCGGCGAGGGCCGCTTCGGCGGAAAGTCCAGTACCTGTCGCGATGTCAAGGACGCGCATGCCCGGCGCCACACCGGCAGCGCGCAACAGGAACGGCATGAAGTACGCCGTGACGTGCGCGAACGCCTGGTCGTACAGCGCCGCAGCCTCATCCCTGAAGGTAAGTTCCTCCGCCATCCCCGACTCCCGTTTGTTGTCCTTGTCGTCGACGGCATGTTCTCTGACACCAAATGGCCGGAGGCAAGGCCACCTGTGTCTCACCCCTTGGCGATAAAGGCGACTGCGTCGATCTCGATGCGAGCCCCAAGCAAAAGGCCGGCGACCTGGACAGCGGTCGAAGTGGGCGGATTATTCGGGAAGACCTCGCCGCGAACCTTGGAGAATTCGGCATAGGGTGCAAGGTCGGTGAGGTAGACCTTGATGCTCACGATCTGGTCCATACCAGCGTTGAGCTTACGCAGGGACTCGCGGATGCGATCGAAGGTGACCCGCACTTCCTGCTCGAAGCTGATGGGCTTGTTATCCGGTGGGATCGCCACGCCTACTTGACCCGCGACGAAGATCCAGCTGCCGGCTTCGGTATCGATACGCAGCGCCTCGCTGAAGCTCTTCGCAATCGGGCTGGCGAGATGTCGCATTGTGCTCATGATGGGACCCCCTTTCCTGAGCGGTCTCTATGGTGGTGGCCTTTCCTGCGAAACATCGAGCCCGAGGCCCGCTGTCCCGCGGTCGATATCCGGTCCTTCTGGCATGCGGCATGGCGGGGTGGCGAGGGCATTTGTGAGCCGCCGCATTCAAACTGTTCCACTACTCCGCCATGTCCGTAATGGGGCATTCTGAGACCCCCGTCCACGCCGCCGACAACGACGGCTTTGGGCGTCGGGAGCAGACGCTCCCTGTGTTTCCGTTCCACGTGGAACGAACGAATTATCTAGATATCGATATCTTGACATGGCCTCGTCGATTACCGGTTGCACGGCGGCGTACCCAAATGCGGCATTGCAATGATCGCGTCGTCCGAGCGTTCCGCATTGCCTACCGTGTGCGGTCTACAGTAGGTCGGCATAAAGCGCTACTCCTGCGGCGGGTCCGCTGCCGCTCGGGGCACCTCTACTGACGAAGGACTACCGTAGACGTCAGAGCACACTCGAGTGTGCTACTCTGCATCGGGATCGTGCGGCGCATTTTTTCGTTCTAGGTGGGACGAGATACCCCTGCGGCGCGCTGCCGGTAACGGATTACTCCTAGATCCAGTTCGCCACCTGCTTGGCATCCGCGGTCTCCGAGGCTGCTCGAGGCAGCCTCACAGTGTGCCATCGCAAAGTTCATACGGGTCCTACCGGTCAAATACCTTTACGGCCATCCATCCGGCTACTGTGTATGGGCAGCGCATGTCCTTATCGCAGCTGATATCAAATCGAGAGTCGTACTTCCGGGCGGTTCGGTCCTCGCAAACGTATCTCTGCCCTCTGATCTCTATGACCGTGCCGAATTTGATGTTCCGCGGACACGCTATTGCATCAGTTCGCCCGCAGATGTTCGCGCCGGACGCGGCGATGCACGGCTGGTTGTCAGTTTGAGCCGGCACCGTATTGTAGCCAGTGACGTGGGCGTAGAGCTCGTCATACTCGCCCGCATGACGCAACCACAGCGCAGTGTGGAAGCCGAGCCAGAACATCGGGCAGACGATGACTATGAAGATAAGTGCAAGAGCTGCGCGCCTGCCCCAATCCTTCCGCGTCCGAGATCTGCGACGTTTCGAACGCACGCGGTCACCCTGTTTTCACGCCAGCGGCAGGAGTTGAAGCTGCTTGCCGACGATTATGAGCCACCGAAGAGACCGGCTTGCCCACTGAAGTATTGAAGTTATCAAAAAGAGAGAGTCCAGGCTAACTTCACAGGCGAAACACCCACCGGCCGTTGCTTGAATTAATGGTACCGGTGGGGGGTGGGCTTGACCACCTTTCCTGGACGGGTGGTTGGATTGGGCATGGGTCTAGGGTCGAACCCCGCCGCTGCGGAGCAGGGCATTTGGATGGGCTTGTGAGCTGTATTAGTTTGAACTTAATCTGACGGTCGTTGTTGGTTTCCGAAGCGGAGCCGGAGGGCGGGATGCGGTTCTCATCAGAGCCGGGACCGCGGCCCGTCCTTCGGCGGAACGGAGATCACGATATGACCCAGGAACAGAAGATCATCCGGGTGAAGGCTGGGCTGCTGGAATTGGCCAAGCAGCTCGGCAATGTCAGCCAAGCGTGCAAGATGATGGGCTACAGCCGCGACAGCTTCTACCGGTTCAAGGAGCTGTACGATAAAGGCGGCGAGTTGGCCTTGCAGGAGATCAGCCGCCGCAAGCCGATCCTGAAGAACCGCACGCCGATCGAGATCGAAGAGGCGGCGGTTGCCTTGGCGATCGAGCAGCCGGCCTGGGGCCAGGTGCGGGTCTCGGACGCGCTCAAGCGGCGCGGGCTGTCGATTTCGCCCGCCGGCGTGCGCTGCGTGTGGCAACGCCACGACCTGGCCTCGATGAAGCAGCGTCTCAAGGCGCTCGAGGCCAAGGTGGCGCAGGACGGCATTCTCTTGACCGAGGCCCAGATCGCCGCGCTGGAGAAGGCCAAAGCCGACAAGGAAGCCCATGGCGAGTTCGAGAGCGAGTGTCCCGGCTACTGCGGGGCACAGGACACCTTCTATGTCGGCACGTTGAAGGGGGTGGGGCGGATCTACCAGCAGACCTTTATCGATACCTACGCCAAGGTCGCGTTTGCCAAGCTCTACGACCGTAAGACGCCGATCACCGCGGCCGAGATCCTCAATGACCGGGTGGTGCCGTTTTATGACGAGCACGGCATCCGGCTATGCCGGGTGCTGACCGACCGCGGCACCGAGTTCTGCGGCAGCGAGAGCCACGAATACGAGCTCTACCTGGCGGTCGAGGATATCGACCACAGCCGCACCAAGGCCAAGAGCCCGCAGACCAACGGTATCTGCGAGCGTTTCCACCGCACCGTGCTCGATGAGTTCTACCGGGTGGCGTTCCGAAAAAAGATCTACCGGGCGATCGACGAGCTGCAGACCGACCTTGATGCTTGGATCGCCGAATACAATGAACGGCGCCCTCACCAGGGTCGATGGTGCTTCGGCAAAACCCCGATGCAGACCTTTCTTGACGCGCTGCCCCTGGCGAAGGAGAAAATCATGGCTGCCTGACGACGGACGACACTCAGAAAGGCTCAAACAGCCAACACCGTCTGTCAGAACAAGTCTGAATTAATACATGTGAGCGGATGGTCGTTCCGCCAGACAGCCGCAGCAAGGCTCGCGTTTTAGCGTTTGCGTTTCTCCTACCCATACATCGCCCCCCTTATTCCTCCTTGATCGCCTCACCGGTCTGGCCGTCGATCAGCGGCAATTCCTCGCGGGCCGCCTCGGCCAGCCGCTCCTTGGCCCGCCTTATGACGTCCTCGGCATCCTGGCGGCGCTGCTCCGGTGTCATCTTCGCCAGCCTCGCCGTGAGCTTCACCAGCTCGTCGTCTTGCTGCAGATAGCGCCCATCCACGATCCAGCCGAACATCCGCGCAAGCTTCTCCAAAGCTGCTACCTTCGGATGCAGCTTGACCTTGACGCGCTTCACCCTCAGCGCCTCCTTCCCCTTGCCCTCCGTGGAGTAGTCGACGGTCATCTCTTGCACCGCCGCCAGCTGATCTCGTGTCGCATTGTCCAGATTGATGACCCGATGTCCGTCATCATCGAGCGTCGTCAGGTCCGCAATGTTCGCAAACCCGATCAGCGCGAACTCCCGGCCCACGCTCTCTTTTGACACCGCCAGCTTCGTCAACGCCTGTTGATTTGCAGCTTGGTTGAGCCGCTCCCGGCCCCGCTGAATTTGGTCGACCCGCGCCTTAATCGACGGATGGGCACGTAACCGCGCCGCGTTCCGCAATTCTGGGCGGTATCCCGCTTCAGCGTGCGAGACGAGGAGAACAGAGTCCGGATAAGGCTAGCTTGAGTATTAGCCGTTCTCCCCCAGCCTCCGGCCTGCCCCTCCGCCATCCGGCCGTCTGCATCTTTTAGCAAGTCGCCCACAGCCAAGTTCACCACGGAAACATGATCGTCGGCGGATATTGGCTGACGATCAGATCGGCCGGATGGTCTACACCGCGATGGGCCAGAATCGATTTGAGGCTGCGGGTGAGTGCCGCGCAATCCCTACCAGTCAGTATGCCGTCGTGAGCCGCGCAGCCGGCGATCTCTATATGGACCTTTCGGCCTTTGTCAGCCGCTCGAAGCGCACCGTCCAGCGCCCTCAGGCCAGACGGAGTCAAACCTGGTAGCTTGCTGTCGAAGCGGACGACAAAGACGTTGTCCGCCGGTCCCACAACAATGTTTGCCGGGACGAACGCCTGCGGAATGGTGGCCTCCAGGATGAGCGCGGGAGCTTCGGTCGCGGGCGTGGCCACTTGCGGCTCAGCTACCGGCGGTGTTGCCGGCTCGTCCGGCGGCGGCTTGTTAGCTAGCTGCGGCAAGCCAACAACTAGCCGGGTTGGGGGCTCCTGAGACCCCACTGGGAAGACAGGCGGGGCGGCGATTGGGGGCGATTCGCGGGGCGCCCCAATCTCTGGCGCCTTCTGCCCATGTTTAGGGTAAATCTGCCAGCAACCGATCCCCACCACACCCAACAGCACCGCCACTCCCAAGATAATCCGCACGGTTGGGGCGCTGTGTCTCCGAGCCGCCGGCGTCTGCGCCGTTGACGCTTCGGTGATCGGAACGGATTCAGGGAAGAAACTCGGACGAGTCTCGCGAAGCAGTGACTCTGCCGTGACCAATCGCGGTTCGATCTGCGCGAACGCAGAACTGGGTGACCGGCTCGACGGGTTAACGCCTGTCAGGCTGACGAGCGCAACCTCGAGGACATCCACGAACGCGTGGCAGCTGGGACATTCAACTGTTAAGGCGATTGCCACCAAATGCATTTCAGATCGGCAAAGCGGACAGCGGAGTACGACGGCGCTGCTCCGTCTAGATGGTCGTGCTGGTTGAGGGTGACCACCGGCCCCAGAGGGCTCTCCGTAAAGATCGAGTTGTTCCGGTAACCGCGCCCGATAATGTCCTGGGCCGGCTGCGTTGTTCGGTTTAGCTCGCACGGAGCTCAGATGAAGCTTCCTGACACGACCGGCTCTCTCAATATTTTCTCCGCTCACCTGCTCCGATCCTGCCATCTCTAGAACCGCCTCATCGGGCTTCCCTATCGCCTTCTTGAAAGTCGGAGCTTTCGGCATTCGCTACTCTTCCGAGCACCGCAATTGAGCGATCGTTAAGGAGAACGTGAGCGTCTGCAAACCGTGGCCACTACGTCGCGGCCTTCATTGGCTTTCGCCTCGCATCCGGAGGCATCACACCTCGAATCGAGTGATCGCTGCGGGCAGGTCCCCGCACTCTGGCGCCAACTCGGGTAAGAGCAAATACCCCGGCAGGCGGTTCCAGATCAGGCGCCCCTATTAGAAGCGCGGGATGCTTTCGCGTCCGGAGCCGCGCGCGTATCGCTTCTGTGAACGCCCGCTTACGGCGCTCATACCCGCCGCTCGGGCTCGGTGGCAGCGGCTACTCTTCATGCCCCTTCTCGGGCATTCGTGTAACGGGTATTGCGTCGTTTTCGGGCAGCCCTTCATGCATTTCAGCCTTCTCCTGTTCTGTGGGCTGGCTGCGTCGATTTCAAATGTCAGAATGCACGACCAATGCGGCGGCGTCGCGCCGGAAGGACGATGGACCGATCGGAGTCGAGCGGCGTCAAGTCAGAGTTCGGTCATTGATCCGCTCGATATTGCAGTCTCATCAAAGTGAGCCGACCCCACTTTGGCTCGGGCGGCTTCATCTTTCTTGGCTTACGGGGTTGCTCGAAGGCACGCTGTAAAGCATTCTGAAAGCGCTTCTCCATGCCGAGCGCTTCAGTCATTCGCGGGTAGGTCTTGAGTCGTAATGAAGAGCTCTGTCCGGCAGTCTCACTCATGCGCTGACCCCCGATCATTCGCCACATAGCGTGTGGACATATCGGCGAAAAACCGTTGATTTGCAGTTAAGATGTCATTTTGCGCGAGTCAGAAGCGCGCCATCGCGTCAATGAGAGCAACTTGCCGTTTGCGCTGTTAAATCAATCGAAAACGCAAATTTTCAAAAGCTCCCAAGTTAGGGAGCATCAAAAAAAGATCAATCAGGAAAATTAACAATTCATCAATGCTTAAGTAGTTATTGCTGATTCTATCGAGAATGGAAGTCGATGGCGCCGCGCGTGATTAGACCATTGCGACGAGACACGTTGTACCGTGCCAGCTCGGCCCGGTCACTAAAATCAATCAGCCACTTCGCTAATGCGGCAACCGACATCGCCTTGGCCAAACCTCGTACGAAACCTTGGGAAACGCGCGATGCAGGCTAAAGGTCGGCAAACTTTTCAGTCTAGTGCCGTCGGCGGAGGGATTTATCGCAGTATTGTTCGTACAATGGTGCGATTGGTCGGTGCTGTTATTGGCATGCCATTGGAATTAATTCAGGCGAGAGGGAGTTTTCTCGTTATCGGCACTTGCATCATCATTCTATTTCAGGGTTCTCCGGGATTCAGCCAGCAAGTTGCAGCAGTGAACCGCGGAGTCGTCGAATTAGAGGTCACCAGGTCTGACGGGATTTCCGTGCGAATTGCCGAAGATCTCGCGCGCTTAATAGACGATGGCGCTACCCGACGGGTGGTGCCTATCGTTGGTAAAAGTTCTTTGCAAAATGTTATAGACCTCAAGTACCTTCATGGGATTGATCTAGCGATCGTTCAGGCAGACGTTCTCGATTACGCCAAAGCGCACCAGGTAATCCCAGGAATTGATTCACTTACCTATATAACAAAACTTTATAATGAAGAATTTCATCTGCTTGCCCGTCCAGGGATTAAATCGATCGTCGATCTTGCCGGCCAAAAAGTAGCTGTTGACCTTCCTGGCAGCGGTACGGACGTAACCAGCTCGCGCCTATTCGATCGATTGAAACTCAATGTCACCCTCATCCACGATGCCCCGCAGGTCGCGCTCGATAAATTGCGCAAGGGCGAAATTGCCGCGCTCGCCTTTGTCACCGGCAAACCGGCGCCTTTGTTTGTTGGTATGACCGACGAAGAGGGATTGCACTTTCTGGCGGTACCCTTCGACGCCAGCCAGACCACCGCATCCGCCCCAACGCGTCTGACTGCAGAGGACTATCCTGGCTTGGTAAAAACGAATCAACCGATCGACACAATCGCGGTTGGCAGTATTTTACTTGCCGCCGACCTCAGACAAATTCCGGATCGCTATAATAATATCGCTAATTTTGTCGACGTGTTTTTCACGGGATTCCAATCGTTATTGACACCCGGATATCATCCGAAATGGAACGAAGTTAACCTGGCAACAGAAATTCCCACCTTACGGCGACACGACGCTGCCACACAGTGGCTGCAGCGCAATGCACAGCTAAGTTCGCTCCAAGACCCTGTCAAGTTGAAGGATATGTTCGCGCGTTTCATCGACGAACGGCGCCAGGCAATTGGCGCTACGCCGATGACCGACGCGGAAAAGGCGGCGCTATTCCAGCAATTCCAAACATGGCGACAGATCCAGAAGCCATAGCGCAGACGGAAATAGGTGAGTCTGCCACTCCAAATTCGGGAGGGTCTCTTTTGATACGATTTCTCCGTACGGCCGGAATTCTTATTTCCCTAATACTGCTTGTGTCGGCGACGGCGCACAGCCAAGCCGTCAAGAGGGGTGGAATACTTGAGTTTGCCGTAACGGTAGAGCCGACTTCCTATGACTGCCACAGCGCCACTTCATTTGCGTTTTTGCACCCGGTTGCGCCTCATTATTCGACGCTGCTCAAATTTGACGCTGCCAATTACCCTCAGATCGTAGGAGATCTTGCAGAGTCCTGGACGATATCTCCAGATAATCTGACGTACACGTTCAAATTAAGGCCGAATGTCTACTTTCATGACGGGTCAAAGTTCACATCGGCTGACGTCAAGGCGAGTTACGAACGGATTATCCACCCGCCTCCCGGGATCGAGTCGGCGCGCCAGGTAGACTATGGCGTAATATCCAGCATCGATACGCCAGGTCCATTGACCGTGATATTCCATCTTCAGTGGCCGCAGTCGGAAATGCTGGCGAGTTTCGCGTCACCGTGGAATTGCATTTACAGCGCCGCGAAGCTTGCCGTCGATCCACACTACCCCGAGACCCATATTTTGGGCACCGGCCCCTTCGTTTTCGTTGAACACGTCAAGGGGCAGTACTGGTCGGGTCGCCGATGGGACAAGTATTACCTCCCGGGCTTGCCCTACCTCGATGGGTACAAGGCTAAGTTTATGAACGCCGGCGCGATCATGAAAGCGTACGAAACCGGGCAGATCATGGCGGAGTTTCGCGGCGTGACGCCGGCGCAGCGCGACCAGCTAGTGGCCTCGGAGAGCAAATTTACGGAAAGCGAAAGCCCCTGGCTCTCAAACCTCATGGTGGTCTTCAATACGCAACGGCCGCCATTCGATGACGAGCGCGTACGCCGCGCGCTGTCGTTAGCGATCGATCGCTGGGGCGCGGCTCAACAACTCCAGGGGTCGACGTTTCTTAAATATGTCGGCGGTCTTATGCGGCCGGGCTCGAATTGGGCAATGCCCGAGGCCGAACTCGTGACCCTTCCGGGCTTCTCTCATGACATCGCCGCGTCGCGTGCCGAAGCAAAGAGACTTCTCAGCGAGGCCGGAATAAACGATTTGGCGGTCAAGCTCCTGGTTCGCGACATTCCGATTCCGCATTACGCCGGCGCGGATTTGCTGGCTAAAAGTTGGCAGGAAATCGGAATCACAACGACCCAAGACCGGCAGAAAATCGCCGATTGGCAGAAGATTGTCGACAAAGGGAATTTTGACGTCGCCCTTGATTTCTCAGGAGATTATTACGATGATCCAACAATACAATTAACAAAATACGTTTCTAAAGACCTATCTCCGGTGAACAATTCCAAATCATCCGATAGTTTTCTTGATGCGTTATTTATCGGACAGGCGATGACTCCCGACGAACGTCAGCGAATTAAGATCGTTCGTGAGTTCGAGCGTCAGGCATTGACCAAGGCATACACAGTTCCTCTGCTTTGGTGGAGCCGCATTGTCGTTCTGTCGGCGAAGGTGAAGGGCTGGAACATTACGCCAAGCCATTTCATCGGTCAGGATTTGGCCAACGTTTGGCTCGATCAGTGATCGAGCCCATCCTTGATTCTGATCTGGAGGCGGAGCAAGCGGATGCTGGATCACGCTAGTCCAAAGATATCGCGCGGCAACGAGTACCCGATCCCGCAGACGATGAAGGCGTGGGTCCTCGGCGGTCCGGAAGAGCTTTCGCTCGTCGACAAGCCGGTGCCGGAGCCGGGACCGGCCGAGGTGCTGGTGCGGATCGACGCGATAGCGGTCTGCGCGACCGATATCGAGGTCCTGAAGCACGGCATGCCGGCAATGATCGAGGGCGAGCTGCCGTTCAACAAGGGCTTTACCCCCGGCCACGAGTACATGGGTACGGTGGTGAAGCTCGGGCCGACGGTCGACGAATTCGCGGTCGGCGACCGGGTGGCAGTCGAAATCCACGCCGGATGCGGCCGCTGCCCGCGCTGCCGCGGGGGTATGTACACCTCGTGCCTCAATTACGGCTGGCATTCCAAGGGCCACCGCGCCAACGGGTTCACCACCGATGGTGGCTTCGCCGAGTACGCGATCAACAATGTCAACACGATGGCGCACATCCCGGCCTCGATCAGCGACGCCGAGGCGACGCTGATCGTCACCGCCGGCACCGCGATGTACGGGCTGGACGTGATGGGCGGGGTGATCGCCGGCGAGCCGGTGGTGGTGGTGGGGCCAGGGCCGATCGGCCTCATGGGCGTCGGCGTCGCCAAGGCGCTTGGCGCCCAGCCCGTCATCCTCACCGGCACCCGCGACGGCCGCTTGGAGATGGGCAAGAAACTCGGTGCCGATCACGTCGTCAATGTCGGCCGCGAGGATCCGGTTGAGGCTGTAATGCGCCTCACCGGCGGCAAGGGCGTCAATTACGTGCTCGAATGCTCGGGGGCGCCGAATGCGTTGAACGAGGCGGGCCGCATGGTCACTCGCGGCGGCCGCATCTGCCTGGCCGCCTTCCCGCACGAACCGGTGATGGTCGACCTCGCGCATCTCGTGCGCAATAACATCTACGTTTTTGGCATCCGCGGCGAGGGCAGGAGCGCCACCCATCGCGCCGCCGCGTTGATCGCGCAAAAGCGCTTCGACGCGAAGCTGATCCACACCCACACCTTCCCACTGGCCGAGGTGCCGACCGCGATCCGCTATGCGCGCGATCGGGTCGACGACGCAATCAAGGTCGTGGTGCAGATCATCTCGCGTGATTGATGAGCAAACCAAAGCCGACAGCGCCGAGCACCGTTTCGATATTTTCGGCGCGCTCTGTAAGGGCGTTCAGAGCACGCGCAGGATCAAATCCGGCGTCCTGATCGCTTGGCTCGAGTCATTGCTCAGATCTGGGCGCGACGGCGATCGAATGGCTGGCGGCGTCAGAACCGAATCGCATCCAGGGCAAGACCGCAAGCGACGCAGTGCCACCGCGAATTAGCGCGAGATATCGCGCTGTGATCGGACGGGACGACGACACCAGAATCCGGAAGTAATAGGGTCCATCGGCTGAAGAGCGGATACGATGAGGGCGGGACGTATGCGACGACTTCTGCTGCGATACGCAGCTGTTGTGATCACTTTGGCGCTTGGGGCGACCTCGGGCTTCGCGGAAAAGTATGGCGGCGTCCTAAGAATTTACATGCACGACAGCCCAGCGAGCATGTCGATCCATGAGGAGGCCCTCAACTCGGCCCAGAACCCCATGATGGCCGTGTTCAACAACCTGGTGATCTTCGATCAGCATGTCGCGCAGAACAGCATGTCAACAATTGTCCCCGACCTGGCAACAAGCTGGGCATGGGGCGACGATGGCAAAGCCCTGACCTTCAAATTGCGCGAAGGTGTACAGTGGCATGACGGCCAACCATTCACTGCGGCAGACGTCAAATGCACTTGGGATCTAATTCTGGGCAAAGGGACAGACAAATTACGCGCCAATCCGCGTAGGGCCTGGTATCGCAACTTGAAAGAGATCAGTACCAGTACGCAAGGCGACACGGTGACGTTCCACCTGGAGAGGCCGCAGCCCGCCTTTCTTGCCTTGCTTGCGTCGGGTTATTCGCCAGTCTACCCCTGTCACGTACCCGCGCAGGAGATGCGCCAGCATCCAATCGGTACCGGGCCGTTTAAATTCGTCTCTTACAAGCCGAACGAAGGCATCAAGTTGGTGCGCAATGAAAAGTATTGGAAGAAAGATCGTCCGTACCTTGACGGCATCGAGTGGACAATCATCCCGAACCGCTCGACGGCCATTCTTGGTTTTATCGCCGGCCAATTCGATTTGACCTTTCCTTTCGGTATTACCGTGCCGCTGATGAAGAATATCAAGGCTGATGCACCGAACGACGTCTGCGATTTGGAGCCGGCAAACCAAAGTACGAATTTGATCGTCAACCGCGATGCGCCGCCCTTCGACAATCCCGAAATACGCCGCGCCATGATGCTCGCGCTCGACCGTAAGAGCTTCATCGACATTCTGGCCGAGGGTCAAGGAGATATCGGCGGCGCTATGCAGCCGCCGCCGCAAGGGGTTTGGGGTATGCCGCCCGAAATCCTCGGTAAACTTCCGGGCTACGATCCGGACGTTGCAAAAAACCGTGCCCAAGCCCGCGAACTTATGCAAGCGGCGGGCTACGGACCGGATAAACAACTCGCTGTGAAGGTATCCGTCCGCAACACACCGCCTTTTCGCGATCCCGCTGTCATTCTGATCGATCAACTACGGAACATTTATATTGACGGCGAGCTTGAACCGGTCGAGACGGCCAACTGGTTCCCCAAGGTTTATCGCAAGGACTACAAGATCGGGCTCAACTTGACCGGCGCCGGGGTGGATGATCCCGACGCACAATTCTATGAAAACTATGCCTGCGGTTCAGACCGCAATTACACCGGCTATTGCAACCCCGCGATCGACAGGCTTTTCGACCGGCAGTCGATGGAGCCCGATCAAGAAAGGCGCCGAAGTCTCGTTTGGGAGATCGACAGGCAGTTGCAGGACGACGGCGCCCGTCCAATCCTCTACCACAACCGATTTGCGACCTGTTGGCAGCCCCGAGTTCAAGGGGCTGACGATCATGGTCAATAGTCTGTTCAATGGATGGCGTATGGAGGATGTTTGGCTGGATAAGTAGGCATTATGCCCTGGCGGCGGTGTTGGCGGTGCTGAAATTGGATTCTTCTGGAGAGTCGGCTGGCAAACACGTTCCGGTCGGCTTCGGAGCAATGGGCGTCACTCAGTACCAGCTATTTCTCGCGGACGGGTCGGGACCCTTACCTTGGCGCGATGGCTCGGCCTCCATCAGTTCCTACATCTTCGACTTACTCGAGGTGACATCGCCCTTGAGCGTGCGATCGAGGAACCAGTAAAGCGCCGCCCGAACTCGTTTCAAATCCCCGCGTTCAACTTGCCGCAAGTAACCAAAAGCGACTAGCCAGTCGACCTGACTGATCTCCAACTCGATCTTGAGGGGGATGGTTCCTCCGCGCCTAGCTGGTGCGGCGCGTTCGCGATCGCCTGGGCTGCTAGCCACCATGTGGTGCCAAGTTGATCTGTTGATCTACTGCCCGGCATCGGGGCTTCGGCGCGCACGCCAAAGCGACAGGCGGTCAGCGCCAATAGGACGTCTCAGTAATTCCAGGACGGTGGGTTCGGACCCATCCTCCAATTCCAGCTCGGCATCCGTGTCGCCTTCCTCGACGATCTCATCGCGGCGGGAACCGTGGTTTGCGGCGACGTCGGCAACGCTCTCTCCGAGTCCGGGCTCCAGCACTGCTATCGCCTCTGGCGTTCCCTGGATTAGTTCCTTAGGCTCGGGTATATGCTTCGCTGCGAAGGCATAGGCGAGCCGCTCGAGTTCCTCGATCTCATTGAGATCGTCCTCAACAGATTTCACGTCGCTCTCATAACGAGCCAGGATCGAGGCGTGGCACCCCTGAAGCTCTTCCTTTACGCGTTGGATGTGTTCCTTGTTAACGTTCCACATCACGGGCTCCTAGGCATGAAGCGGGTCCATACACACTAATACTGAGCTTAGTTAAAGGGTCGCTAAGGATCGTTTGAAATTGAGGCAAGGCTCATCTCGCAATAGCCGATCCGCTTGCAGATTAGGCCGACTTAATCCAGCGCCTCGAACGAGGTTCTCTACTCTCGGCCTGTCGGTGACCGATTACTCCGGTGCAAGTCTTTCTTAAACGAAGCACGGCACCATATCGGCCGAATTCGACTGTGATGCTGAGTGGGCGTCGCGGCTGGCGCGGTCACACTGGCGTAGTTTCGCAAACGCCATGACTAAGATTTTTCCATTGCTCGCGGGATAGAGACGCGAGTGAACCGGAAAGGGACGAGACCTTGACCGCTGCGTTAGTGCGTGTGATTACATCAGCGACGTTGCGCGAGGCGATAAGGGCAAAGCTGCGTGCCGGCGCGAGCCGGGAGATGATCTCTTTCTTGATCAGCGCGCGCGCCCCAGCTGGTCTCCGCGCTGCGAGGCCGCGACCTAGTCGGATGCACGGTAGGGCGCCCCGGCTTCCGGTTGAACTGATCCCGCATCGCGGCCGAAGCGAGTTTCTCGCCGATCTTTCAAGCCTTCCAGGAAAACGAAAACGACCGGCACCAAAGCGCTCGCTTGCTTCGTGGCTGACAAGTGGGATGGACAGGATCCCAAAGTGACCTTGGGCTCAGGATCTTTACCGCTCGTTCACGAAACTTGGGCTATGTCGGAGACAGTCACGATCTCATCGCCATAGAATTTGGATGCTGTCCCATGCTCGACTGGTTCAAGAGGGTCGCAAAACCTGGCTCAGGCGAACATCTAGGTAAGAAGGAAGACCAACCCATACCCGATGACAGCCAGGTCGACCGGCTGGTGAGTCGGATTGACACTCTAAACAAGGTTGTCAACACGGAGCAGCCGGTACGGACTGTTCCTCGGCGAATGCGTGTAATCGTCGTCGCCAGCCAAAAGGGTGGCGTGGGCAAGACGACCATCACTGCCCACCTAGCGGTCTGCGCCGGTAAATCCGCTCAACGGTCTGCCGTGCTGATTGACACCGACCCTCAAGGGTCTCTCACCGAATGGTGGGAAGCGAGGCGAGAGAGGCTGGAACAGAACGGTGGCCTCGCGCTCGTCACGGTGAAGCGGGATGAACTCGCTTCAAAACTCATCGAGCTCGATGAGCAGGGAACCGCAACCGCCATTATCGATACGCCACCCGCGCTGACCGCAGAAATCGACAAGGTCATCGCGATGGCCGATTTTGTGATCATTCCGGCACGGCCGAGCCCGCACGATTTGCGCGCCATTGGCGCGACGGTGAGTCTGGTGCGACGGGCGAAGAAGCCCTTTATGTTCATCGTTAACGGCGCCGTGCCGCGCGCGAACATCACTGCAGAAGCGGTTGCCGCGCTTTCCGAACATGGACGTGTTGCGCCGGTCATTCTCTACCAACGGACCGATTATGCTGCGTCGATGATCGACGGTCGTACCGTCATGGAGGCGGGTGGTCCGACCGGACGGTCAGCGCAAGAAATTGCAGACCTTTGGCGGCATGTGGACGAACAACTTAACGTGCGTGCCGCGGCGTAGGCAGTATGTCGAGAGCGAAGCTTTCGAGTTCGTTGCTAACGCGCCGGGCTGCGCTCGCAGCAGCCGCACCGGCGGCAGCGGTCCTTGAAACTGGCCGTGAGGAAGGGGCCAGTGGCAGTGGGCAATCAGATTTGTCCTTTCTGGTCGATAAGGGCAATCGCCAAGCTCGACTGATCCGTCGCTGTGGCCTTGCCTTCTGCGGTGTCGCAGCCATAGCAGCCGCTACGACTGCCTTATTTATGTATCCGTCGGAGCGCGGCTCGGTGACAATGGCGCCGCGGTCCGAATCGGTTACGCCGGCTACCACGCCCTACGTGGCAGCCGGAAAAAGAGAGCCGATGCCAACAACTGAGGCGGCAATGGCAGTGCCGCAGCAAGCAGTTGCTGACCCAGTCTCAGCGCCAATGCCCCATATTCCCCCGGACGAGGTTGCGATCCTGCTAGCCAGCGGCGATGCAGCGCTGCGTGCTGCGGACGTCACTACGGCCCGCCTATACTTCGCGCGTGCAACGGAGGCGGAAAATCCGCAGGCAGCGCTGCGCTTGGGAAACACTTATGATCCAGCATTCCTTGCGATGGCTGGATTAAAGGGTATTCACGGCGACGCTGCGGTGGCTGAGCGATGGTATCGATACGCTCAGTCGCTTGGATCGATCGAGGCGGGAGTTGCCTTGGCTGGCATCGCCGGCAATGACGGCATTTCGAACACGCCTAATGCAACGAACACGTTGTTCGAACAGTTTCTCTCGCGAACCGGGGTTAAAACCCAATAAGAATACCTGAAGACTCTTGCCAACAGCTCTGGTGCGCTTCTCATCACCCGAGTTAGCAGGCTATGCGCTAATTGCTGGAGTCGCAGGATGAGCGCTTGATCGCGGGGCTCGTTGGTTAATGGGCCCGCCGAATGCTCCGGCAGCGATATCCGGCCGGATGCGATCGCCCAACCACGATCTCGACGTTGGCCGGTTTCGGCGCGTTCCCGTTACTGCGGTGCGTCCCGGCGAAGGTCCGCTGTTCGACCCTGAGCGGCCAGCGGCAGGTTGTGATTCACGATTTGATAACCTTTAAGAGCCCCTAAATGATGACTGGGACTGCGAGGATCGGACAATGAAGGCCCTTCTTCGTTTTTGCATCGCGTTCGGGATTGGCGTGTTCGTCATCACGCGGGCGATCGACTTCGCGCAGTCCACACACATGACGTTTGGGCAGGACGTCGCCGCTTCGATCATGCCTCTCGCGCGGAACTAGGTCGCGCCTGTCGCTGATCGGGGAATCGTTCACATACGGCGCCCACTGGTAATATGGTGGCCTCGAACGGCCGGAATCGACGCATCTCGAACGTTGCCTAACGTGGCGGTGAACGTCTCATCATCATGCAGCACAAACGGGCGTTCAGCCCGGGTTGCGCTTGTTCCACTGCCGTTCTCTTGACTTGCCGTATCTAGTTAAGCGATTGGAACAGCGAAACCATGGGTAGTTTCTGTGGGCAATCGTTAAAACCAATTCGTTCATGAATTGATGCCTCGCTCGGAGCAGCGCAGTGACACGTGTTATGAGGTCGTCATGGTTCGGTCTGAGCTCGTCCTGAAGCTTGTTGAGAGAAAGCCGCACCTCACCCCACGCCAGGCGGAGGCTATCGTCGTCAAAATCTTTGGAGAAATTGCGGGTGCATTGGCCCGAGGTGATAGAGTCGAACTTCGCGGCTTCGGAAACTTCTCGACAAGAGAGCGCCCAGCGCACGTGGGGCGCAATCCCCACTCGGGTGCCGCGGTCGAGGTGGCGACCAAGCACTTCACGCATTTCAAGCCAAGTCGCCGAATGATCACGATACTCGATGGCGAGTAGGCCGATCTCCGAGGACTGTGACCACGTTCGCGTCAACAGGCCCATCCCAACTCTTTCGGCGCATCGCAGCCGCCGACGCGCCTCGCCTCGAATGTCCCATTTGCGAACCCTAAACGGTCCTTGGTCGCTGATCTCGCGGCCGGCCGATGATGCCCCATCATGCCAACGATGGAGCGCCGCCGGGCGCTTCATCCGAGAGCGATGAAGATCAGCCCGTTGACGGTTGCATCGGCGTCGCATTTGGAGAGGCAGGCTATTCTGCGGATACGGCGAACGCGGCGCGATTGATGCGCAATCCGAAGGTGGCCGTTCGATGCAGCGAAACTGGCTGATCACACCGGCGTGCCAGTCCTTCTCGCTTTATCGTCTGCGCTGCTAGGAAGGTCCCTCAAGGGGGAATGGCCATCGTCGGCGGTATCAATCTCGGCGGCTCGATCGAGCCGGTTCACAATCCAATCGACGTCGTCGAGCATGCGTTGTCGAAGGGCACCTCGACAATCCTAATGCCGGTCTCCTGCCGTCGGCAGCTCGTAGACCTATCCGACGATGTCGTCACCAAGGTGCAGGTGCTGTTCTACTCCGATGCGGCGGACGCGCCGCGGAAAGTGCTCCAAGAGGGGTAATACGCTCTGGAAGTCATCCCCCGATACCTGGGCTCGTCCTCCGTTCCACGTGGAACAGGAATGCGGCGCCGAGCTGCATGCGGACTACCCGTAGAACCTACCCGAGTCGCACCGTCATATTGGATTCTCGGTCGGCGGCGCTCTGAAAATGATACTGATTTTTCGCCGCGTGATACCCTGGCGATACCCAGAACCGTCCTACCGTTAAATACCATCATCCTATCTATTTGAAAAAGCTGGCTGGGGCGGGAGGATTCGAACCTCCGTTTGCCGGAATCAAAATCCGGTGCCTTACCACTTGGCTACGCCCCACCGGAATCGACTGCTGGCGCGTGTAGGGCAGAGCTGGCGCGGCTGCCTTTGGCGCGGTCGCCGGACGCGGCAAGGTATCGGCAATGGCCCGGCTCAGCAACACGCGGTCGCGAGCGACTTGCATCCCGCGCTATCACGGAATTGAATAGGCGCCCCAGACGAAGCCGCCCGTCATGCCCGACCCATCGCCCTCTCCCGGCAGACCGGCCGCTTCGCGCAACCGCCCGCGATCGCCGGAGCAAAGTGACGAGGCGACGCGCCCGGCCGCAACCGGCCGGCCACGGCGGGCGAGCAAAGCTCGCGCGGGCAAGGCAGGTGGCGAAACCGAACCGAACGAACCGCGGTGGCGCGACATTCAATGGGTGGATTTCACCATCGACGACAAGACTGAGCGCCCCATCGACCCGTCTCCCTCTCCGGAAGCGAATCCCGCACCGGCCGCGGCGTTCCCGGCCGAGCACGATGGCTTCGCCGCGCTGCTGCTCCATTTCCGCCAACCCGCGCGCGGCAATGCCAGGGCGGATATTCCCGGCCTGGCGCCGCGTTTCGGCCGCATACCCGTGCCGCGCCCACGCCCCGGCGCGGCGGATGGCCAACCGGAACCGCCGAAGGCTGAGCCCGAGCCGACGCCGATCGAGCGCAAGGATAGCGATTCGGCGCCGATCCCCGCCGTCGATGAAACGCCACCGGCAACCGAACGGTCGGACGTATTGCCGAGTGAGACATCTGACCGCGAGGCGTACGGGACGGCGCCCTCGGCTTTCGCCATGTTCGCCGAACGCATCCTCACGACCGCCTTGCGCCTGGCCGGCAACGACCGCGAGCGTTTGCAGCGCTGGTTGACCGTTACCGGTTCGGCGATTGTCGTGGCGGTCGCCGCCTATGTGATCGGCGCGATGCTTGCGGGTTTGACGGGCTCGGATGCCAGGCGGCACAGCATGTCGGATCAGCCGGTTCCGCATAAGGCCCAATTGGCGGCGAAGCAACCGACGCCCCAGCCGACGCCCGCTCAGCCGCCCGCGACCGCGACGCCGCCGAGCGAGCCGGCCGCTCGCGCCGCCTTTTATCTGGCGCGCGCCAAGGCCGGCGATCCGGTGGCGCAATACGATGTCGGCGTGCTGTACGCTCAGGGCGACGGATTCGTGCAGGACTACACCAGCGCCGCTTCGTGGTTTCATGCCGCCGCGGCGCAAGGCAATCTCGACGCCGAGTACAATCTCGGCGTTCTCTACGAGCGCGGTCTCGGGGTAACGGCAAACGCGACCGATGCGGTCAACTGGTACCGTAGCGCCGCCGACCAGAATAACGCCCGCGCCCAGTACAACCTCGCCCTTGCCTATGCCGAAGGCCGCGGCACCGAGCAGGATTTTGCCGCGGCGGCGCGCTGGTACAAACGCGCCGCGGAGCAGGGACTGGTGCCGGCCATGGTCAATCTCGCGATCCTCTACGAGCTCGGCCAGGGGGTCGACAGCTCGCTGCCCGACGCCTACGCCTGGTACAGCGCCGCGGCCGATCGCGGCGACGATCCCGCGAAGAGCCGCGCCGGCGAATTGTTCGGTCGGTTCAGCGACAAGGACAAGGCAACGGCGCAGGGCTTGGCCGCGACCGTCTCAGCGACGATTAATGGGGCGCCGCCGGCTTAGGGTTGTGCGGGCGGCAGTGTCAAAATACGAACACTACGTGCATTGGGGGAACTCGCCGATGTCCGAGCCTGACTGGCAAAAACTGTTGGCAAACGTGCAAAAGCGATATTCGGAGCTTACTTCCAATTCACGCAGGAAAAACTTCCTTGAGCACCTTAAAAACCTAGGGGATTGGGAGGGAGACACGGGTGAGTACCATCCTAGCCGCCCCGTCCGCTTTCCCGAAAAGGCGACCTTGGCTTACGCGATCTGCCACCCCAGTTGCGGGACAGAAGAGCTCATCGTGGATGGCAGCACACAAGAATGCCAACGTTGCGGGAGATTGATGTTCCGGGTTGAGCAGAGAGAGTATGTCCGGCTGTAGCCCGAGCGAAACCGAACTCAGGTCAAACCAGCAACGCCCCGGCGCGCACCCACCAGCCCGGCTCCGCCTCCTGAAGCGCCACCGCGGCACGGCTCGCCGCCGCGCGGTCGTCGAATAGCGCGAAACAGGTAGCGCCGCTGCCGCTCATCCGGGTCAGCCGCGCGCCGGGCAACCGCGCCAGGCGGTCGAGCACCCCGGCGATCGGCGGCATCAGGCTCACCGCCGCGTCCGTCAAGTCGTTGCGGCAGCTCCGTAACAGCGCGAATAACGCGTCCGGCGTCGAGACATCGATGCGGGGCGCTTCCTGGGAAAAGCCGCCGCGGCGCGCGCGGAAGACGTCGGCCGTCGGCAACCCGGCCCGCGGATTGGCCAAAACGATGCCGAGCGACGGCAACGCCGGGGCGGGATGGAGGCGCTCGCCGATTCCGGCGACCCACACCGGGCGTCCGGCGAGGCAGGCCGGCACGTCCGCGCCGAGCTCCGTGGCGATCGCTCCGACATCGTCGAGCGAGCATCGCCACAGCTCGGCGAGAGCGCGCAACGTCGCCGCCGCATCGCTCGACCCGCCGCCGATCCCGGAGGCGAGCGGCAAATGCTTGTCGAGCGTCAGCGTCGCGCGCGGCGCGATGCCGTAATGCGCCGCAAGCCTCCTCGCCGCGCGCAGCACCAGATTGCCCTCGCCCAATTCCTGCAACCCGGCGGATTCGGGCCCGCGCACGGTCAGCGATAATTGCTCGGCCGACTCTGCGGTCACGGTGTCGCCGATATCGGCGAACACGACGAGGCTGTCGAGCAGGTGATACCCGTCGTCGCGACGGCCGGTGACATGCAGATAGAGATTGATCTTGGCCGGCGCGAAAACGGCGATCGCGCCCGGCCGGTCGGTGCTCAGCCCCCGCGCTCCGCCGGCGCCGCCGTAGGAGGCGGCGCGAGACCATGCGCGAGCTTGCCCTCGATCGGCGGAATATCCTCCTGCTCCGGCCCGAATTGCAGCGCCCGGCGCCACTGATAGCGGGCCTCGGTCTGGCGGCCGGTGCGCCAATAGGCGTCACCGAGATGGTCGTTGATCGTCGAATCGTCGGGCACCAGCTCGACCGCCCGCTCGAGGTACTTGACCGCACCAGCGTAGTCGCCCATCCGGTAATGCGCCCACCCGAGACTGTCGACGATATACCCGTCCTTCGGGCGCAACTCGATCGCCTTCTCGATCATCTTCAACCCTTGATCGAGCTTTTCGCCCTTATCGACCCAAGAATACCCGAGATAGTTGAGGACAATCGCCTGATCAGGCTTCAGCTCGAGCGCGTGTTCGAGGTCGGCCTCGGCCTTGGTCCAATCCCCGGAACGCTCATAAGAGACGCCACGGTCGTAGAGCAGCGTCCAGCGGTCGGGAAGCCCCTGGGCCGCGGCCCGGGTGATCGCCTCGTCGTAGGCGGCCGCCGCTTCCTTGAACTGCTTCTTGTTGCGCAACACATCGCCGAGCTGCACGTAGGCGCTGATCGAGGTCGGCGACTCGGCCGCCATCTGGCGCAGTTGCGCGATCGCCTCATCAGTGCGATCGAGCGCTTCGAGATTGGCGGCGACACGCAGTCGGGCGGACCAGGAATAGGGCGAGTTGCGCGGGATCTCATCGAGCACGGCGAGGCTCAGCTCGGGTTTGTCCTGGGCGCTCAAAATGTCCGAGAGCAGGAGCTGAGCGAGGCGGAAATTCGGTTGCAGCGCCAACGAGAAGCGGACGTAAACCAGCGCCAGATCGAGCGTCTCGGTCTGGTTCAAGACACTGGCGAGATCGAACAACGACTCGGCCAACCCGTCGGCGGCGGAACCGATCTGCGGCTTCGGCACGCCAGCCGGTCGCGCCGCCAGCACCGACCGGGCGATCTCGCTGCCGGCATTCTGCCCGGTGAACTCCTTGTAGAGCGCCTTCGCGGCCGCTTCCTTGCCGTGGCGCTCGTAGAAATTGGCGATCGCGTCGGTCAACCGCCAATTGAGCTGCGTCGTGGCGTCAAGCGCCTTGTTATAATATTCCTCTGCCTTGGCGGCGTTTCCGGCGTAATCGTAAAGCAGCCCGAGCTGGAAATTCTTCAACGGCTCGAAGCCGTTGTACTGGTCGTATTGTTGCAGCGCCGCGTCCGCCCCAGGGAGGTCGCCAGCCGCCATCTTGGCCCAGGCCTGCGCCGCCGGCACGATAAATCGGTGGATGCCGTCCTGGGACAGCGCCTGCGCATGCTCTACCGCTCCGGCGCCGTCACCCGCCTTCAGCCGGTCGATGATCAGCACCATCTCGGCGAGCACGTCGCTTGAATCGATCTGCAGTTCCTGCGGCGCGACGGTCTTGGCCCGATCGAAATCGCCGGCCCCGACCGCCATGAGAAAGTCGCGGCTGATCAGTTCGGGTGCGCCAGGGTCGATGGTCGCCGCCTTGTCGAACCACGCCGCAGCCGCGGGATAGTCGCGCACCTGCTCGGCATGCTTGCCGGCGAGGTAGATGCCAAAGAGATGCTCCTCGGCATCGGCGGCAGGTTTCGCCGTTGGCGCCTGCTGCGAGGGCGCGGCGAAAGACGGTGCGACGCCCAGTGCGACGGCGACAAACATCGCCGGCCAGCGCCCTCGGATTCGCAGACGAGGGTCTCCCATCACCAACCTCGCGCCATTCTTTGTCCCACTGGCATCAATCCCAACGGCGGTCAGAGGCCGTCACATGTTTGGATAATTAGGCCCGCCGCCGCCTTCGGGCACCACCCAATCGATATTCTGCTCGGGGTCTTTAATGTCGCAGGTTTTGCAGTGCACGCAATTCTGCGCGTTGATCTGCAACCGTTTGCCTTCGGCCCCGTCATCGACGATCTCGTAGACGCCGGCGGGACAATAGCGCTGTTCGGGCAAATCGTAGAGGCGATAATTGATCGAAATTGCCTTTCCCGGGTCGCGCAATCTGAGATGCGCCGGCTGGTTCTCCTCGTGATTGGTGTTGGAGATGAACACCGAGGAGAGGCGGTCGAAACTGATTTTGCCGTCGGGCCGCGGATAGGCGATCGGCGGCATTGCGTCAGCGCGGGCGAGCTGCGCGTAGTCCGCGTGGTTGTGAAAGGTCCACGGCGCCCGGCCGCGCAGCAAATAGGTGTCGAGCGCCGAATAGGCGAGGCCGGCCATCGTCCCGAGCCGGAAGCTCGGGCGGATGTTGCGCACCCGATGGAGCTCGTCCCACACCCAGCTTTGCCGCAGCGAACCCTCGACCGTGGCCCCCTCGTCGCCGCCGAGCCGCGCGAACACCGCCTCGGCCGCGACCATGCCGGACTTCATCGCGGTGTGGCTGCCCTTGATCTTCGGCACGTTGACGAAGCCCGCGGCGCAGCCGATCAGCGCCCCGCCGGGAAAATCGAGCCGCGGGATCGACTGGAACCCGCCCTCGTTGAGCGCCCGTGCGCCATAGGCGATGCGCCGCCCGCCCTCGAAGGTCTCGCGGATCGCCGGATGCGTCTTGAAGCGCTGGAATTCCTCGAACGGCGAGAGGTACGGGTTGTCGTAATCGAGGCCGATGACGAACCCGACCGACACCTGATTGTCCTCGAGGTGATAGAGAAACGAGCCGCCATAGATGCGGTTATCGAGCGGCCAGCCGACCGTGTGCATCACCCGGCCGCGATGGTGTCGATCGGGCGCCACCTCCCACAATTCCTTGATGCCGATCGCATAGGTCTGCGGGTCGGCATGGGCGCGCAGATCGAAGCGCTCCACCAGCGTCTTGGTCAGCGACCCCCGCGCGCCCTCGGCGAACAGGGTCATCCGCCCGCGCAACTCGACCCCTTCGGTGTAGTTCGCGGTCGGCTGCCCGTCCTTGCCGATGCCCATGTCGCCGGTAGCGACACCGCAAACCGTTCCGTCCTCGTCGTAGAGCACCTCGGCGGCGGCAAAGCCCGGATAAATCTCGACTCCCAGCTCCTCGGCCTGCATCGCTAGCCAGCGGCACAGATTGCCGAGGCTGATGATGTAGTTGCCGCGATTGTGCATCTGCGGCGGGGTCGGTAGCCGCCAGGCGCTACGCTCGGCGAGGAACAGGAAGCGGTCGTCGACCGCTTGGGTGTTGAGCGGCGCACCGCGCTCGCGCCAATCGGGAATGAGCTCGTTGAGCGCGCGCGGTTCGAACACCGCGCCCGACAGGATATGGGCGCCGACCTCGGAGCCCTTTTCGATGACGCAGACCGCGAGCTCGGTCTCGGCCGCGGCGGCAAGCTGCTTCAGCCGGATCGCCGCGGCAAGGCCCGACGGCCCGGCGCCGACGATCACGACATCGTATTCCATCCGCTCGCGCGCCATCGTCCCCTCGGGCCGTTCCGTCGCGCGCGACTATAAAGGATCGCCTTCAAAGTGGTACCCTTGCGCCATGCCCGACGCTCACCTCTCCGCCGATCAGGCCGCCGCGCTCACCCTTCTGCAGTGGCAGATCGAGATGGGCGCCGACGAGGCGATCGGTGATGTCGCGATCGATCGACTCGACGCCCCCGCCTGCTCCCGCGCCGCGGCCGGTCGAGCAATCTGCGCCTGTACGGCCCGTCCCCACCCGGACCACCGCCGCTGTTCCGCCGCGCGCGCTCACCGAATCGGCGGCCGAGCCGGTGCAATCGGCCCGCGCCCTCGCCGTGCAGGCCGAGACCATCGAGCAGCTGGCGGCGATCATCGCCGGGTTTGACGCCTGCCCGTTGAAGCGCACCGCGACCAACACCGTCTTCGCCGACGGCAACCCGACCGCGCCGGTGATGATCATCGGCGAGGCGCCGGGGGCCGACGAAGACCGCATCGGCAAGCCCTTTGTCGGCCGCGCCGGGCAGCTCCTCGACCGCATGCTGGCGGCGATCGGTCTCGACCGCACCGGAGTGCAGATCACGAACGTCATCTACTGGCGTCCGCCCGGCAATCGTAAGCCGACCGCGCAAGAAATCGCCTCCTGCCTGCCGTTCGTCTTCCGCCACATCGCGCTGTCACGGCCCAAGGTACTGGTTCTAGCCGGCGGCACCGCGGCCACCTCGCTGCTCGACACCACCGAGGGGATAACCCGGCTGCGCGGCCGCTGGTTCGACCTCGCGATCCCCGGGCTCGAGGCGCCGCTGCCGGCGCTGCCGATGTTCCACCCCGCCTATCTGCTGCGTACCCCCGAGCGCAAACGCGAGGCCTGGCGCGATCTTCTGGCGTTGAAAGCGAAGCTCACCGAACTTGGAGTTGGCTGATGCCCTTGAACCACGACCGCCCATTTCTCGCCGTCAACATCGCGCTCTTGACCGTGTCGGACACGCGCAGCGTCGCGGACGACCGCTCGGGCAACACGCTGCAAGAGCGCGCCGAGGCCGCCGGGCACAAGATCGTCGCCCGCAAGATCGTGCGCGACGAATTCGACGACATCGTCTCCCAACTGCAGCAATGGATCGGCGACCCGGACGTCGATGTCGTGATTTCGACCGGCGGCACCGGGGTCACCGGCCGCGACGTCACTCCCGAGGCGTTCCACAGCGTCTACGAGAAGGAAATCGCCGGGTTCGGCGAGCTGTTCCGCTGGCAGAGCTATGAGAAGATCGGCACCTCGACGATCCAGAGCCGCGCCACCGCCGGGGTCGCCGGCGGCACCTATTTGTTCGCGCTGCCCGGCTCGCCCAGCGCTTGCCGCGACGCCTGGGACGGCATCCTCGTCCACCAGCTCGACAATCGCTTCCGGCCGTGCAACTTCGTCGAGCTCATGCCGCGGCTGATGGAGAAATAGGACTCCCTTACCGCTCGCTCCGAGTTCCGCTTCCCGGCGCAAGCCGGGACCCACTTTTCAGCCGCGCATCGGATGAGGTGTGGATGCCGGCTTTCGCCGGTAAGCGTTAAGGATTGAATGTCTTCAGAACCCCCACGCCCGCCCGAGCCGCCGATACGACGCGCCGTCGTCGACATCGTCGAGCGTCGCGGCGAAACCGATCGACAATGATTTCGGCAGATTGGCCAGCACGTCCTCCCGTGCGTGCGAGCTCGACCAACGCACTCTGCCAAACGCCGGCATTTGGTGCCGCGCGCCGACCAGCCAGAACCCGCCATCGGTGGCCGGCCCGAACACCACGTCGTGGCGGCCGAGTAAGCGAAACGCCTCGGCAATATGCGCCGCGGTAAGTGAGGGTATGTCGGTGCCGACCAGCACCACCGGCCCCGGGCCGCGCGCGTTCATCGCCCGCCGCATCCGCTCCCCGAGCTCGCCGCGGCCTTGCGGCAGCGCGCCCTGCCGGCGCGCTTCGCAGTCAGGCGTAATCGCCAGGACCAGCCGCCAGCGCCGGTCGCGGGCGAAACACCGTAGACCGCGCGCCAGCATCAGTCGCTCGAAGCGCAGTGCGGTGACAGCGCCGATATCGCGGGCTAGCCGGCTCTTGCCGGCACCCAGCCGCGGCACTCGGGCGAAGATGATCAGGGTACGACGCATCACCCGTAAATCTGCGCAATCCGCGCTGGCGGCACGCCGAGAAAATACAGTGACAGGCATAGGAGATTGCGCAGTGGCCGGCGCCGGTATCCGTCGCGCCGGTAGCGGCTCGGCGAGGTTAGGATCGTCGCGCCGAGTGGCCTCAATCGCGCCCGCCCGAGCCGCCGCGCCAGCGCGACATCCTCCATCAGCGGGATTGCCGGATGACCGCCCGCCGCCGCATACAGCGAACGGTGGATTAGCAAACCCTGGTCGCCATAGGGCAGCGCCAACGCCCGGCAGCGCCACGCCGCCAATTGCTCCACCCGTCGGGCCGCCGGCGCGTCGTCGTCGAGCGCGAGGGTGAAATAGCCCGCCCGCTGTTCCGCGCCGGGCGCCGCGATGAAAGCACGGACCGCCGCGCCCCACCCCGGCAGCGGTTGGCTGTCAGCGTGCAGGAACAAGAGCCAGTCGCAGCGCGCCGCATTGGCCCCGGCGGCGAGCTGGCTGCCCCGCCCGCGCGGCGCCTCGATCACCCGCGCCCGCGCCCGCCGGGCGATCCGCACGCTCGCGTCGCGCGAGCCGCCATCGACGACAATCACCTCGCCGAGCTGCGCGACCCCGGCCAGCGCCGCCAGCATCTGCGGCAACTCGGTCGCCGCGTCCAGCACCGGGATGACCACGGATATTCGATTATGTTCTTGTATTGTTCTCAATGTGGTGCCATATTGACGGATATGGGTATGCCGGCCTCCCCCCTGCCGCGCAAGGGCCGCGGCTCCGTCACCAACGCGAGCGGACGCTTCGAGCGCGAGGAGCGCGTCGCCTTCGACGACGGCTGGGGCGTGCCCGGCGCCGAGCCCGAGCCGATGCCGCTCGCCACAAGGCTGCAGATCGACTCGACACGCACGATCATCGCCCGCAACAACTCGCCCGATATCGGCTTCGACCGTTCGATCAACCCGTATCGCGGCTGTGAGCATGGCTGCATCTATTGCTACGCCCGGCCCAGCCACGCCTATCTTGGCCTGTCGCCCGGCCTCGATTTCGAGAGCCGCATTTTCTACAAACCGCAAGCTGCGGCGCTGCTTCGGCAAGAGCTGTGCAAGAAAGGATATAGCTGCCGGCCGATCGCGCTCGGCAGCAACACCGATCCCTACCAGCCGGCCGAGCGACGGCTCGAAATCACCCGCTCGATCCTCGAAGTGCTGCGCGATTTCCGCCACCCGGTGACGATCGTCACCAAGGGCGCCTTGATCCAGCGCGACATCGACATCCTCGCCGAGATGGCGCAGATGCGGCTCGCTTGCGTTACCGTGTCGGTGACATCGCTCGACCGTAAGCTTGCGCGGGTGATGGAGCCGCGCGCCGCGACGCCGCAGCGCCGGCTCGAAACCATCGCCGCGCTCGCCAAGGCGGGCGTTCCGACCGGCGTGTTATCGGCGCCGATGATCCCGGCACTCAACGACGCCGAGATGGAAGACATCCTGGCCGCCGCCAAGGAGGCTGGCGCCGCCACCGCCGGCTACACGATGCTGCGCCTGCCGCTCGAATTAAAGGCGCTATTCAAGGAGTGGCTTGAGACACACGTGCCGAACAGGGCCGCGCACGTGCTGTCACTGGTCGCGCAAAGCCACGGCGGCAAGCTCTACGATTCGACCTGGGCGAAACGCATGGTCGGCTACGGCCCTTACGCCGACATGCTGAGCATGCGCTTCGACAAGGCCTGCCGCCGGCTCGGCCTCGACCGCCGCCACACCGAGCCGCTCGACACCAGCCTGTTCCGCGCGCCGGCAAAGGAAACAACGCAACTGGCGCTGTTTTGATCGCGTCGGGCAGCAGCTGGGCGCCTGCCAATTTCCTGCAAATATCAGGCGGAACAGGCATCGGCGACGCGACACGCGAAATTCGGCTACTGTGCTCCGCGTCAAGCGGAGGCGCGGGCATGGCGAGAGAACGGCGGCTCGAAGCGCACCAGGTCGAGGCGATTTTTCGCGCCTTCGCCGAGGTCATGCGCGAGCTGCCGCCCGACACCGAAGCCGGCTGGCTCGACGGCGAGGGTGATCTGCGCCTTGCACCCGATATCGGCCGCAAGCTCAGGACCGCGCGCAGCGTGCGCGACCTCTTGCGCCAGATGCGGGAGAGCCGAGACGGCGCGGGTTAAATCACCCCTTCGTCCTTGAGCCCGGTGACATCGCCCGGACTGAGGCCTAGCCACGCGCCGAACACCTCCTGGGTGTGCTCGCCAAGCAGCGGCGAGCGGGTGATCTCGGGCGGCTTGCCGTCGAAGCGCACCGGGAAGGTCGGCATTTTCAACTCGCCGTTGGGGTGCTTCTGGGTCTGGATGATGCCGCGCTCCTCGAAGCTCTTTTCGGCGAGCAGATCGCCGGTGTCGAAGACCGCGCCGGCGGGGATGCCCGCCTTACCAAGAATAGCCATCGCCTCCTGCTTGGTGTGCTGCCGCGTCCAGGCCGTCACCATCGCGTTGACGTCGTCGGCGTGGCCTAGGCGCTTGTCGCGGTCGAGATACTCCGGGTCGTCGGCCAGCTCCGGCCGCCCCATGATGTTGACCGTGCGGCGCCAGTGCTCCGGGTTGTTGTGGCTGTTGAAAACGTAGATCCAGTCATTGGGCCCACCCGGCTTGCACGGAAAGATGTCGTTCGGCGGCACCGGCGGGCCGAACCCGGCGCGGCCGCGCTCCTGCGGCTGGCCGGTACGCGCGAAATTGGTGAAGGCGCCGCGCGTGTAGTTCAGTTGGGCGTCCTGCATCGCCACCTGCAGCCGTCGCCCGGCGCCTGTGGTGTTGCGCTGGTAGAGCGCGGCGAGGATCGAGATCGTCATCAGCATGCCGGTGCCGGTATCGCCCAAGGTCGGCCCCGGACGGACCGGTCGCCCGCCGACCTCGCCGGTGATCGCCATGTTGCCGCCGGCGGCCTGCGCGATCATGTCGAAGGCGAGGCTGTGCTCGTACGGGCTGCCGGTGCCGAAGCCCTTGACCTGGGCGTAGATCAGCCGCGGGTTGAGCGCATGCAGCACATCCCAGCCGAGGCCCAGCTTTTCGATCGTGCCGGGCGCCATGTTCTCGATAAACACGTCGGCCTTCGCCGCCATCTCCTTGACCAGCGCCAGGCCGCGCGGCGACTTCAGGTTCACCGTCACCGACTTCTTGTTGGCGTTGTAGATCATGAAATAGTAGGCGTCGGCGCCCGGTTTGGGGCCGGCGCCGAGGATGCGGCCGGGCTCGCCGCCCTTGGGGTTCTCGACCTTGACGACCTCGGCGCCGAGCTGCGCCAGCACCTCGGTGCAGGTCGGCCCGGCCTCGAACTGCGACAGGTCGAGCACTCTCACGCCGGCGAGGCAATTCGGCGGGGCGGCGGCTGCGGTCATCGGGTCACTCCCTCGTTGACTGGATGTGCTAACGATAATGCAGCCGAGGGAGCGACGCCATGCGCCTCAAGCTCTTCGAAAACTACCGCTTCGTGCTCTACGCGCCGTTTTACGCGGCGCACGCCACCGGCGCCTATGACGCCGAGGGGCTCGACATCGAGCTTGTGCTCTCGCCCGGCCCGGGCAGGGCCGAGGCGGCCTTGCTCGCCGGCGAGGCCGACGTGATGTGGATGGGGCCGATCCGTATCATGAAGGCGCACGAGCAGGACCCCGCCTCGCCGATCACCGCCTTCGCCGAAGTGGTGTGCCGCGACCCGTTCTCGCTGATCGGCGCGACCCCCAATCCGGGCTTCACGCTCGCCGATCTCCTCGGCAAGCGCTTCGCCAGCACCAGCGAGGTACCGACGCCCTGGCTCTGCCTCGAAGGCGATCTGCGCGACGCCGGCATCGACCCCGCCCGGCTCGAGCGGATCATCGGCCGCACCATGCAGGAGAATGTCGCCGGCCTCGCCACCGGCGACATCGATGTGGCGCAACTCTTCGAGCCGTTCGTCGAACTGGCCGTGCGCGGCGGCGCGCATGTCTGGCAGCCGGCGAGCGCGCGCGGACGCTGCAGCTACACGGTGTTCGCGGCGACGCGCCAGCGTCTCGCCGCCGAACCCGAGCCGTTCCGCAAGATGGTGCGGGCGATCTACAAGACGCAGCGCTGGGTGCAGGACCAGCCGCCGGCGGCAATCGCCGACACCATCGCCGCGTATTTCCCGGCGCTCGACCGCTCGGTGCTGGCGGGCGCGCTCGCGCGCTACAAGGCGCAGGGCGTCTGGGGCACCGATCCAATCCTGCCCGAGGAAGGCTTCGACCGCCTGCGCCGCGCCCTACTCGCGACTGGCTTCCTCGCCCGCGCCGTACCGTTCGCCGATTGCGTCGACAATTCGCTGGCGCAGGAAATTCTGGCCGCTAGCTACGGCTCGTAGTCGGGCTGTTTCGCCGGCGCGGCGTCGGCGAAAGCGGGGATCGCCATCACCGTCTCGTAAACCCGCATCACCCGCGGATAGGACGACAAGTCGGCGTTGAAGGTGCGCGCCGGGGTCACCTGCGTCACCAACCCGATATCGGCGAAACTCGGCTGATCACCGTGCGCGAAGCGGCCGCTTTCCTTGTGCTCGCCGAGCAATTCCTCCATCGCCTGCAGCCCGGCGCCGATCCAATGCTGGATCCAGCCCATCAGCTTATCCTGGCCGAGCCGCCAATCATCGAGGATGTAATGGCGGATGCGCGGCACCACCAGCGGGTGCGAGTCGGCGATGTTGATCAGCGCAAAGCCGCGGCACCAGGCGCGCGACGCTGCGTCCTTCGGCAGCAGCGGGGGATCGGGGTATTTCTCCTCGAGGTATTCGAGGATCGCCAGCGATTGGAACAGCTTGACGTCGCCGTCGATCAGGGTCGGGACCACCATCTGCGGATTGACCGCCTTGTAGGCGGGGTCGAACTGATCGCCCTTTTCGAGGTGGAGATAGGTGTCCTCATGTGTGAGGCCCTTCAAATTCATCGCGATGCGCACGCGGAACGTCGCCTGCGAGCGATAGTAGGTATAAAGCTTCATTCCCGCCGTTCTCCTATACAGACGCCTGTTCTAGACGGAACCGACGACGGCGCAAAGATCGCGAAGAATTGCCCCCTGGGCGATTGACTTGGATCAAAGCGTCGATCTGCGCGGTGGCCGAGCATTCAGGTCAGCGCAAGGGTTTGGCGGGAGGCGCGCGTGGAGTTCAAGGACATACTCGTCGTGCTCGACGCAGAGCCGCGGGCTCAGGATCGGATTGTGCTGGCGGCTGAACTCGCCGCCCGCTTCGGGGCGCATCTGACTGGATTGTACGTGGCGGCGGAGCCGCCAGGCCGCCTCGACTATTTCAACTACGATACCCCGCTGTTCGGTCCAGTATACCGCGACGCGGAGCCGCAAATTCGGGCCGAGTCGGAGAGCTCGCGCCTTCATTTCGAGGAAATTGCTCGACGATATTCGCTGTCGTCGGATTGGCGAACCGCGTCGGGCTACCCTTCGGAGGTGGCGGCGGTTCACGGCCGCTATGCGGATTTGGTCATCCTCGGTCAGATCGATCCCGATGACGTGGGGGCAGCCTTGGTTCGGCCGCGTCCCGAGGAAGTCGCGCTGCTGACGGGACGGCCGATCCTTGTCGTGCCCTATGCCGGCGCCTTTGCCGATATCGGGCAGACGGTGCTGGTGGCATGGGATGCTAGCCGCGAAGCCACGCGCGCGGTCAACGACGCGATGCCGTTGCTGGCGACGGCGTCCTCGGTCACCGTCATTACGGTCGATCCGGAGCACGGTCCAGAGGGGCACGGTGAGGTTCCCGGGGCGGACATCGCGCTCCATCTCGCCCGCCACGGCGTATCGGTTCGAGTAGAACGCACCGTCTCCGCCGGCATCGGCATTGGCGATGCCTTGCTGTCACGCGCCTCCGACCTTGGCGCTGATCTCCTAGTGATGGGAGCTTACGGGCACTCGCGAGTGCATGAGCTGCTGCTGGGCGGCGCGACGCGAACCATCCTCGCCAGCATGACGCTGCCGGTGCTGGTGGCCCATTAAGCGCGGTGCGAGCCGGAAGCGCTTCCGGATTTACGCTGGCTGCATGCCGGAGTTTGTCGAATTCCCTAGCGATGCAAGCGTGCTGGTCAGCAGCCGGTCGAGCTCTCTTGTTGCGGCTTCTTCCGGGACGATCCCGTCACGGCTCGTCATTTCCAGTTCGGCCGCGGCCGCCGCAACGGCCTTGGCGCCGATTGTATAGCTCATCGATTTGAGGGCATGGCTCATCTTGGCGATGTTCTCGGTGCCGCCTGATTTGGCCGCGGCCTGAAGCTCCGCGATGCAGCCGGGGGCGTTTTCGCAATAAAGACCGACGACCTTTTCGACAAAGCCGCTTCGCCCATTCGAGACGAAGCCCTCGAGTTCGGCCACCACGTCCCGGTCGAACAGATCGCCCCGGCTTCGAAGGACCGATAGCGTGGTCGAAATAGAGTCCGTAATCGGCTCCGGGTCAGCGGCGCCGACCGACGAGGCGATGAATTCCCGCAAGGTTTCGGCAAGCTTCTTGAGCGTAAAGGGCTTGTGGAGAACGGCGTCCATCCCCGCGGCGCGCCACGCCTCGGCGGCCGCGCCGACGACATGAGCGGTGAGCGCTACGATGGGCACCCGGCGCCGACCGGTGGCTTCCTCCCACGTGCGAATTTTCCGGGCCGCTTCATAGCCATCCATGTCGGGCATGCTGCCGTCCATGAGGACAAGGTCGAATGCCTCGGCGCGGGCGGCGTCGATCGCCCCGGCGCCGGAAGAAACCAACTTTACCTCGACCCCCAGGCGCCCCAGCGCCTCAAGCGCCACCTCCCGATTGACGGCGCTGTCGTCGGCCACGAGCACGCGCGAACCGGCGAAGCAGGGAAGCTTTTCGTTGGAGGGCGCCACGTCCGAATGATCGAAGCCGGACTCCAGCGGCACCCCTTTCGCCAAGAACTCCAGCAGCTGTCTTAGCTCCTGCCGCCTGATCGGCTGCGGTAGGACGACCCGCGCAATCCCCGCCCGGACCAGCTGCCGCGGCTCCGAGTCGCCGTAGGCGCCAAGGCAGATGGTATTGGTCGGCCGATCGGTCAAAGCCCGCAACCCTCGAGGATCCCCAATTGCGACGCAGGCGCTCGCCGCATCCGGCCTGACGAGATAGCCCGCGCGCTCGAAATACGATTTTAGGGCACGCACCGTGAACGGACCCGCATGGGCGATCGCGACCCCCGCGCCGATCGCCTTTGGCCACGCGGTCGCCGGCTCAAGGACGGACGGGGGGAGCACGACCAAGAAGCGCGACCCGTGGCCGACCTTACTGGTGACGCTAAGCCTGCCACCCATCGCATCGACCAGCTTCTTGCATATGGCAAGCCCGAGACCCGTGCCGCCGAACCTGCGGGTGGTGGTCTGATCGCCCTGCGAGAATGCGCCGAAGACGCTGTCGATCTTGTCCTCTTCGATGCCTATCCCGGTATCTTCGACAGCAACGCAAATGCCTCCCCCGGGGGCAGACTGGACCTCTACCAGCACGCCGCCCAACTCGGTGAACTTGATGGCATTGTTGACCAGATTGGAAACCACCTGACGCAGACGCACCGGGTCACCGGCGATCGCGGCCGGCACCGCCGGATCGATGAAGCCCGCGAGATCGAGGCCTTTGGTCGATGCGCGATCCCAGAACAGGCTCAGCACGTCGTCGACAACGTCGCTCAAGTCGACGCGAATGGTTTCGAGTTCGAGCCTGCCCGCCTCGATTTTGGAGAAGTCGAGAATGTCGTTGATGATGGCGAGGAGGCTCGCGCCCGAATTGACGATGACGTCGGCATAGCGGCGCTCGCGCGGCGGCAATTCACTTCCCGCCAGGAGCTCAGCCATCGCCATGACCCCGTTCATCGGGGTGCGAATTTCGTGGCTCATGGTGGCCAGAAATTCGGATTTCGCGCTGTTCGCGGCCTCCGCGGCGTCTTTCGCGACGACAAGGTCCGCTGTTCGTGCTTCGACCTCGCTTTCCAAGCTCGCGACTTGAGCGGCGATGTGCTCGTCCCGCACTTGAATTTCCGACAGCATGCGATTGAAGCCGGACACCAACGCCCCCACCTCGCCATCGGCCTCGACAGCGACATTTCGATCAAATTCGTGGGTTTCCTGGACGCGGCGCATCGCGTCGGTCAGCGCGAGGATAGGCCGCGTGATGCGTTTCTGAATTCGCCATGCGATCAAAATCCCGATCAGCACCGCCGCGAAGGCCACGGCGAGGCTTTCGCCCAAACTGACGATGAAGCGCCACAGAATGCCTTCCGTTCGACCCAGGAGAACAACTTGGCCAACCTCGGTCCCGTCGGATGTCACCGGGACCGAGACTTCCGAGCTGCCGCTGAGCAGTTGCTTGAAGATCGAGACCGAGCCGGCGCCCCGTCCGGCCTGGACGTCATTGACGAGACGGACCCCCGCGCCCGTCTCAACCAGCAACACGCCGATCGGCGCCTCGATCCGGCCATATTCGACGTCACGCATCTGGCTGATCGAGCGCAGGGCCTTGAATGCGCCTTGCACGTCGCGATCGGCCGCGGCCTTCGACGTCATCGATGCCACGACTAGCGCGGCGGCCTTTAGGCGCGCAGTCTCCAGGGCGACTTCACGATCGCCGTCCCGCCATGCCAGGACGCCGGCGATCGGCGTTACCGCCACGCCGACGATGCAGATAATCATCCAGACGAACCGGCGGCGAAGAGTACGCTGTTTGGCCTGCACGTGGCGATGCCTACCACTATCGAAGCCGGTGCGTGTGCGCCGGCATCCAGCAGGGTTACATTGGGTTAATTACTTTCCTCTAAATTCACCGGGTAGCGAGGGATGGTTTTTGGTGGCTGTCGATCGAGCCCCGGACGATTTGACGATCGCTCAGCAAGAGCCGTTGGCGGTGCTCTTTGTTGACGACGATCCGCTTCTGCGCGAGTTCGCGCTTGAAAATCTCGGCGCACTCTGGTCGAGCGTAACGGTTGCGGGCGACGGCGAAGAAGCGCTCGCCGCTATTCGCGTTCGCAAGCCCGATATCGTCTTGCTCGATCTGGAGATGCCGCGACTGGACGGCTTCGGGGTGTTGGCGGCTCTCCGCGAGGATCAAACGACCGAAAGACTTCCCGTCATTGTCATCACCGGGCGCGCCGATGAGTATTCAATTGAGCGAGCGTTCTCGGCCGGCGCGGCGTCGTTTCTGGTTAAGCCGATCAACTGGCGTTTGGTGGTCCATCAGATCCGTTACGTGAATCGCGCGGCGCAGATCGAGCGTTCGCTAAGCCGGCACATCGACGAACTCGAGCGGAAGAAATGTGAACTCGAAGCGACGTCAGACGCGCTCGCGGTCGCCCTCAGTGACGCCGATGCCGCCAGCGCGGCGAAATCCGATTTTCTCGCGGCCATGAGCCATGAACTACGAACGCCGCTGAACGCCGTGATCGGCTTCTCCGAGATCCTGGACAGTCAGCGCGATGGGCCTCTCGGCAGCGCGAAATATCAAGAATATGTGCGCGATATTCTGGACAGCGCCAAACATCTATTATCGCTGATCAACGACGTCCTGGAGTTCTCGCGGGGAAACTCAGGAAAACTACGACTCGGCGACGACGAATTCTCGCCGGACGCGGTGATCGACGAGGCGCTGCGCAAGGTGATCCACCAGGCGACCGCCGCAGGCCTCGCGATCACGAAGGATGCCGCGCCCGCCGGCATAGTCTTGCGGGGCGATCGTCGCCGGGTCGCCCAGGTGCTGATCAATCTCCTGGCCAATGCGGTAAAGTTCACGCCCGCTGGCGGGCGGGTGACGGTCCGTGCAAGTTGCGATATCGACGGTTTTGCCATCTCCGTGTCCGATACGGGTATCGGCATCGCCCCCGATGATATTCCGAAAGCACTCGATCGCTTTGGCCAGGTCGAAAACAGCCTGGTCCGCAAATACGACGGCACGGGTTTGGGTCTGCCGCTCGCAAAGCAGCTGATGGAGCTGCATGGCGGCAGCCTCAGCATCGATAGCACGCCTCGCGTCGGGACCACCGTCACGGTGCGGTTCCCGGCGGCGCGCGTGGTTACCGGCGCCGCGGCCTAACGATACGGTCGCCTCGCTTAACGGCTGGCGCCGCTGCGGCGACGCCACCTCATTAGTTGGAAAGGTAGATGCGGGTACTCCCGACCCCCGCCGGCACCGGTACGACGGTCCCCGCGTAGTTGGCGTTCAGGGTCAGATCGGCACTGCCACCGATTTTCATGGCGTGTGCGACAATAACCGTCCAGCTCGATGCTTCCGCCACCTTATTAGTGCCGCTGATGCTGAGCAGACCGGTTGGAATGTAAACGACGCCCAGCAGCTTATGCGCGGCCGTCGTGGAGATCGTGAAGGTGAGCAGGTTGTCGCGGGTGGTTGCGATGACAAAACCGGCAAGCGGCCCTGACTGGCGACCTTCGAGCTCGATATCCGAATCATCCGTAAAGAGGAATTTCGACGTTAGGTCGAACACCAACGCGACGTCGCTGCCTTGAAGGACCGCGTGGTTTGCCACCGTCAGCACCGCGGCAAAGAAATAATGCTCGCCCGGATCCAATATGAGCGTCGCGTTATTGCTTACCGTGATCAGGCCGCAATGGACGCCCGGCGCCAGGTGCTGCGTTCCCACGGTGAAAGTCAGGTCCACATCCGTGCACAAGCTCGGAACGTTAATGTTGATCGAAGCGAACGGATCGGGCATCGGCGCGGCGCCGGTCAGCGGCGCCGGCGAGATCGGGCCGGTGGCGGTTCCCACGGCCTGAACGGCGCCCGCGGTGATTTGCGCGCTGCTTTGGGCCGCGATGTCTTGGTCGGACTGCATCGAACAATTGGGCGCCGTTATCTGCGCATTGCCCGTTAGATTTATGACGGCGTTCAGGCCGCTCGTGCTCGTACTGAGCGCGCAGAGCGGCATCCGCCCTTCCATCTGGGCGGTCGCGCTGACGCTGATGTTCCAACCACCTCTGGGTAGCATGTTCTCGAGCAGCGCGGGCCGGGTTGCGGATATAGAGACCTGCACCGCTGTCCCGTTGTTGACGATCTGAGCCGCGACATTGGTCGTCCAGTCGCCGATCAGGCCTCGCAGCTGCGCCTGCGCAAAACTTTGGGCACGATCGGCGGTCGCCGACGAGGCATCGATAGCAAGTTGCGCCGCCGCGGCAAGCGCGGACGCATCCGCCACGCCTTGCAGACGGCCACGATCGACCGTGGCGTCGGTAAAATCGAGCGCGCCGACCGCCACAAACGCCATCACCGGAAGGGCGATAGCGAACGCAATGGCCATTCCGCCGCACTGATCCTTACGAAGGCGGAAGAGGCGAGATGTTATATATCGGCCTAAAAACGACACCAGTCTCTCGCATCGATCCGCTGTCGTTATCAGACCTAATTCCTACGCAAATCGTTACCGTGGCTGAGTTTTTCAGTGTGAATAATATTAAGAAAATTAACCTTTAAAATTCCACGTTGGCACTCTGAGGGATCTGCGTCTCTAAACTCGCCTATCCGCTGGCAGACCACCACGGAGGTGCTCGACCTGGCGAGCGGCGTTGCGGTTTAGGGACCACCGCAGCGTCACCACTAGGGCTGGGCCCAATCGGCGATCGGGCCACGCGCGCGATCTCAGCTACGCACCCGCCATGCCTGGGATTGCCAGGCGCTTTGACGGCACCGTCGAACGAGCAACCAAAGCACCGCTCTGGAAAGCCCGGCCCGCCGGCACTTCTAGTTGATGGCCTCACGAGGGCGGGCCGCCGACGAATTAGTCTCTCCAACCGTTGCAGAGCTGTCACCCGCGACCGGATCGACGAACTGCTGCACGGGGATTGGTTTTAGATAGCCCTGCTCAAAATCCGCCAAGGTTGAGAGGACCTCAACATCGTGGATGGTGACTTTGTGTTCGCTGAACGTGACGAGGCCATCGTCGGTAAGCTGGCGTACCACGCGATTTACATAAGCTTGGCTGAGACCAAGCGCATCTCCGATCGTCTCCTGGCTTATCGGCAGGCGGAAGGAGCACTGATCAGCCAAGCCGATTACCTGCAGCCGGGTAAGCAGCTCGAGGAGGAAATGGGCAACCCTCTCGAGGGCCGATCGCCGACCGACAACCACGAGATGCTCGGCGTAAATCGCCGTGTCGCAGGAAAACGACCAGAATATTTTCGCGGCCAGCCGGGGGTGGCTCGCAAATAGGCCGTAAAGGTCCTGAATCGGGATAACCGCGACGATCGAGTGCGTTACCGCCTTGATCGAGTAGAGGGCACCCTTAAAGAAGCAGCCCGGTACGCCCGCGAAATCCCCGGGAACAATAAGGCTGACAACCTGCCGCCGGCCGTCCCGCAAGATCCGATAGCGCATCAAGATGCCCTCGGTGACAAGGAACACGGCGCGCGACTTGTTGCCTTCGATGATGACGTCCTCTCGTCGCCGGATGTGCCGTGCCTGTGGGGCAAGACCGCGGACGATGCGCTGCTCCGCGGACGTGAGCGGGACGTATTCCGCGAGTTTGCGTGCGAGATGCTCGGACGCGTCCAAATTCGCGCTTGCTAGTAACTTCATCAAGGTTCCTCCCGTTCGTTCTCATCGTTTGACCGCTCTGGTCATTTGACTCCGCGTCTGCTGTCGCAAGCGATGCTGCTTCGCCCCTCCGCGGCGATTTCTTGCGATACAACATAAACCTATCAAAATGGCATGGTTGATATGCTCCAAACGCATGCGCATGCTAACTTCGCCCTCTAGTTGAAAGCAACAGGACTTTGAGAGGGGAAGGAAAATGGGGAGAACGGGGGCGATCCGCACCGCGTTTGCCGTTTTGACGACGTCGCTGTTGATCGGCAATGCGCATGCCGACGATCTGCAGGCGAATCAGCTGCTATTGCAGCAGCGGATCGACCAGTTGGCCGCAGTCGGACTGGCGCCGGACGTATTCGGTGTCGCCACCAACCCGGCGGCGAGCGCCCCGGCGACGGCGGGCAGCTTCCCGCGTTCGATCCTGATCCCCGGTACCGATACGTCGATCAAGATCTACGGTCAGATCACCGAAGTGATGGACTATTGGATGTCGGGCGGCAACCCGAACACCAGCCCGCAATCGACCACGGTCGGCGATAACGGCCAGGTGCAGTCGGCGCCGCTCAACGGTTCCGGCGTAGCCAAGGCGCGCAGCAACGGCATCTGGTGGACGACGCCTAAAGAGTCGAAGATCGGCTTCGAGACCCGCACCCCGACCCCGCTTGGACAAGTGCGCACGGTGTTCGAGTTCGACTGGGCCGGGTCTGGTTCGTTCGCTCCGGGCGGCGCCAACCCGACGTCGGTCAGCGACAATTTGGTGCCGCGCTTGCGCTATGCCTACGGCACGTTGGGCGGGCTGCTCGCCGGTCAGGCGACCTCCAACTTCTCCGACCCGGACGCCAACAGCGAATGTTTGGACTTCGGTTGTAACGTCGGCGACCCGGGCCATGTGCGTGTCCCGCAGGTTCGCTACACCATCCCGCTGACGATCGGCTCGTTCTCGGTGTCGGCGGAAACCCCGGCGACCGATATTGGCACGCCCGCGGGGATCGAGGCATCGGATGCCGGCGTCACCTCGAGCATAACCACGGCGGCGCCGACCTGCACCGCCGCCGGGGCGACGATTACGTGTACGGCCCCGGCCTCGGCGCTGATCGGCAGCGGCCCGCTGCCGCTCAATGTCGCCAAGGCGACCGCGCCCGACCTCACCGCGGCCTGGTACCTGCCGCAGTCCTGGGGCCATCTCGACATCTCGGCGGTGATCCGTCCCGGCCTCGACGTCACCGATGGCAAGTTCTTCGCCCGCGACTTTGTCGGTTATGGCGGCCATTTCGGCATGAGCTTTCGGCCGGGCTGGTTCGGCTGGGCCAAGGATACCTTCAACGGCCAGCTCGTCGTTGGCGAGGCATTGGGCAGCTTCCTGAACAGCAGCGGCAACTTCTCGCTGGCGACGAACTACGGCGCGCCCGGCAAGTATGGCGCGTTCGGCGGCCCGACGACGGCGGCGGCGGCGGGGAGCGTCCTCGTCCGCCCGACCTTCGAATGGGGCGGCGAAATGGGCTACCAGCACTGGTGGGCGCCCAACCTGCGTAGCAATATCAGCTTCGGCCTAAATTCACACACGATCCCCACTGCTCTGGTCGCCAGCGCGGGTAACTTCAACGGCATGAACAAGACCCTGAAGACCTTCCACACCAATTTGATCTGGAACCCGGTGTCGATGGTCGATATCGGCATCGAGTACATGTGGGGCGAGCGTACGACCATCAACAACGGGCACGGCACGGAAAACGTGCTGATCAGCAAGATCGCCTTCCGCTTCTAGTCGGCGACCGTCCAGTCCCGACCGCGAGAACCCGCCGGCACATGCCGGCGGGTTTTTGCTTGCCCGATGGGGCGCCCCAGCGAGGAATCTGGCGCGGCCGAAGAGAGCGGTGTAGACAAACTGCTGTCCGAATTTGCGTCGGAAGGGTGAAGCGGCGCGGGAGGCGATCGCGGTGGAGAATCCCTATTACGATCCCGGCGAAACCCGCGATACAGCCGAGCGCGAAGCGGCGCTGATGGCCGCATTACCACGCGTCGTCGCCGCCGCGCAGCGCGACGCTCAAGCATACCGGAATAGCCTCGCCGGGATTCGGCCCGACTCCATCACCAGCCGGCAGGCGCTTGCGGAACTGCCGTTGACCCGAAAGTCGGAGCTAATTGAGCGGCAGCGGCAAAACCCACCGTTCGGCGGGTTCACAACCATCGCGACAGGCGCCGCATCACGGATTTTCGCCTCACCCGGCCCCATCTACGAGATCGAAGCGCGGCGCCCCGACTTTTTCCGCATGGCGCGCGCGCTCTATGCCGCCGGGATCCGCGCCGGCGACGTCATCTACAATACCTTCTCCTATCATCTGACCCCGGCAGGGGCGATGCTGGAAAGCGCCGCGCTGGCACTCGGCTGCCCCGTTATCCCCGCAGGAACCGGCCAGACCGAGTTGCAGATGAAGACGATTGCCGACTTGCGCCCGGCCGCCTATGTCGGCACGCCCTCATTTTTAAAAATACTCTGCGACCGCGCTTCCGAAGCCGGCTGCGACATTGGCTCAATCAAGAAGGCACTCGTCGGCGCGGAGGCATTTCCCGCCGTCTTACGAAACGAATTCCACGATCGCGGGATCGCCGCGATGCAATGTTACGGAACCGCCGATCTCGGGCTCATTGCCTACGAGACCCGTGGCCCAGACGGGTCGCTGTGCGCTGGCATGATGGTCGATGAAGGGGTCATCCTCGAACTGGTCGATCCTGGCACCGGCGTACCGGTCGCCCCGGGCGAGGTTGGCGAGGTGGTGGTCACCACTCTGACACCGGAATATCCGCTCATCCGCTTCGCCACGGGCGATCTGTCGGCGCTGTTGCTTGAACCGAGCCCTTGTGGACGAACCAACCAGCGCATCAAAGGCTGGCTCGGCCGTGCCGACCAATCGGCCAAGGTGCGCGGTATGTTCGTCCACCCAATCCAGGTGGGCGAGATCATCCGGCGTCACCCGTCGGTGCGTCACGCGCGCCTCGTCATCGAGCGGCCGCAGGGGGCCGACGCGATGACCCTGTTCGTCGAGACGCAAGCGCCTGACGAAGCGGTAGCGATCGCGGCCACCGCGCAGGCGGTGACCAAGCTGCGCGCCGAGGTCACCTGTGTTCCGGTGGGCAGTCTGCCGCAGGACGGCAAGCTGATCGAAGACCGCCGCCCAATTGGATAGCGAATTGGGGTTCTCGAATTCATCAATTCGCCCCAATTTGTTCAACGCGGTGACGCAATCAGCAGGCAGGTTCGTATGGGTAAGGCTATGCCTTACAGGTTTGTCCCCCAAACCTTGCATCCGGCCGAGTTGCTCGGACGGGAGCGACGCGGCTCCGGGACTCCCCCTCCGGAGCCGCCTTTTTTCCCCGGCTGGTGGCGTTGACGACGTTCTCGGCGGATGGCGATCTTGTCGCTGAGGATTTAGCTTGCCGACGCGGCGAGCGGCTCGTCTTCGCGCGACTGTCTCTGACCCTACCACCGGGGGACGCTTTGGTACTCACCGGAGCCAATGGCAGCGGAAAGTCGAGCCTGTTGCGGCTCTTGGCAACGTTGCTGATGCCGGTAACGGGCCGGCTGCTGTGGAACGGTGCGCCAGTGCGGGACGATCTGTCCGCCTATCGCGCGCGGCTTCACTATGTCGGCCACCTCGAAGCGATAAAGCCCGCCCTTCGCGTCCGCGAAACACTCGCTTTCTGGGCACAGACGCGCGGCATCGGGACAGCGTCGGTTGACCGCGCGCTTGCTGTGTTCGGCCTTGCCCAGATTGCTGATTGGCCGTGCCGGTGGCTATCAGCCGGGCAACGGCGGCGCCTGGCGCTTGCCCGCCTCGTCGCCACTCCAGCGCCGCTTTGGCTGCTCGACGAGCCTGGCGCAGCGCTCGATGCCGATGGGGAGGCGCGCCTGGTAGCTGCGATCGCCGGGCATCGCGATAGAGGCGGGCGCGTCGTTGTGGCGACACATCAGCCGATCGCGCTCTCCGGCGGCAGCGAGTTGCGGCTTGGCGACTTCGCCGTCGCCGAAACCCTCGTTGACTTCTAGGAATGTTGGCCTATTTCGGCCTGTTTCGGCGCGAAATTCTGCTCGCTTGGCGCCAGGGCGGCGAGATCGGTCTTGCGCTCGGTTTTTTCGTGCTCGTCGTCTTGTTGTTTCCGTTGGGCGTTGGCCCGGAGGCGGAGATCCTGAGCCGCATCGGCGCCGGGGTCATCTGGGCAGCGGCACTGCTTGCCGCGGTGTTGAGTCTGGACCGGCTGTTCGCCGGTGACCATAGCGATGGCGGTCTCGATCTGATGGCTCTGTCGGTGATGCCGCTGGAGGGCGTCGTCCTCGTCAAGTGTGCCGCGCATTGGGTCATGACGGGCTTGCCGCTTGTAGTGCTGAGCCCGTTTCTGGCACTGCTGTTCAATCTCGACATCGCGGCGATCCCGACCCTGGTCGTCGGTTTATTGATCGGTACCCCGGCTCTCAGCCTGTTGGGCGCGATCGCTGCGGCGCTCACTCTCGGCGCCCGGCGGCCGGGGGTGCTGTCCTCGCTGTTGGTGTTGCCGCTCTACCTGCCGGTGCTGATTTTCGGTGCCGGCGCCGCTGAGGCGAGTGTCTCCGGCGGCGCTCGGCCGCACCTTCTGCTGCTCGCCGCGCTGAGCCTCGCCGCATTGCCGCTGGCTCCGTTCGCCACGGCGGCAGCGCTACGTCAGGCCCTTGATTGAACGCTGCTCGCTTAAATGTCGCGGTAACCCGTCATGCGGTACAAAGCGGCGATGGAACGCCTATCTAGATTGCGACGATGATATCGCGCTTGGCCAATCCGACCCGCTTTATGAGAGCGAGCGGCGCTGTATTGCCGACGTTGGCGTGCGCGACGCCGATCGTGCTGTTGGTTGGGTTCTATCTCGCGCTCTTTGTCGCACCGCCCGATTACCAGCAGGGCGAGAGCGTGCGGATCATGTTTGTCCACGTGCCCGCGGCGATCATGGCCGAAGGCGTCTATTACTTCGTCGCGTTAGCGAGCTTTGTCGCATTGGTTTGGCGGCATCCACTCGCCGATATCGGTGCGCAGGCCGCAGCACCGCTCGGCGCCGCGTTCACATTGGTCTGTCTGGTCACCGGCTCACTGTGGGGTCGGCCGATGTGGGGCACCTGGTGGGTGTGGGATGCGCGTCTGACGTCAGTTCTGGTGCTGTTCTTTCTCTATCTCGGCTATATCGCGCTCGCGAACGCATTCGACGATCCCAGCCGTGGTTCGCGCGCCGCTTCGGTCCTGGCGCTGATCGGCGTTGTCGACCTGCCGATCATCAAATTCTCGGTCAACTGGTGGAACACACTCCACCAGCCGGCCAGCATCCTGCGCGCCGGCGGCCCAACAATCGACAAATCGATGCTGGTACCGCTCATAATCATGGCCTTCGGTTATCTACTGTTGTTCGTCACCTTGCTGCTGGTACGGATGCGAACCTCGCTCAACGAGCGCAGGGCGCGAGCCGTGCAGTTATCGGCGGTGGTTGCTCCGCCTCCCGCGGGCGCGAGCCCGGTGCTGCGATGAGTGGTTTCAACCAATGGGTCGCGATGGGCGGCTACGCCGCTTTCGTTTGGCCCGCGTATGGGTTCGCGGTAGCAATCCTCGGTGGGGTCGCCGGACAATCGTGGTGGCGGTACCGCACCAGCCGGCGCGCGCTCGATCGGTTGCAAGGTGAACCACGCACGCGGCAATGAAGCGCAAGCACAAGCGGCTCGCGATCGCATTGTTGGGCCTCGCCGCGTTGGGCGGCGCGACTGCGCTGGTGTTGACGGCATTCAGCGACAATCTGGTGTTCTTTTATAGCCCAACCGAGCTGGCGGCGAAACCGCACGCCGGGCAGCGTATACGCATCGGCGGGCTAGTCGAGCTTCAGAGCCTGACGCACGAAGATGGAAGGCGGGTCTCTTTTCGTGTCACCGATGGCAAAACTGATGTTGCGGTCACCTATGAGGGGATATTGCCCGACCTCTTCCGCGAGGGGCAGGGCGTGGTTACCGAAGGGCGGCTTGGCGCCGACGGCATTTTTGTCGCTAGCACCGTGCTGGCTAAGCACGATGAGCGCTACATGCCGCCGGAAGTTGTCGACGCACTGAAGAAAAGCGGGCATTGGCAGGAGAGCGGTGCCGATCCCAGCGCGCTCGCCGGCCGCCCGCCGGCTCACATACCCTAAGAAGATGGCCCGGATTCGGCGCTGGCGATGGTTGAAAGGAATTTGGGCAGGTCGCGCCAGCCGTAGCCCGACGCGGCAACTTGCATGCCATTGAAGGGTAGTAGTTTTCGGCGAACTTCCTTCCCTCCGAGCCGCTGATAGAAGAACCGGGCAGGGTTTTCGCGCAGCACCCAGATGACCGCCGAGGAATGACCCTCGGCGACGAGCCGAGCGAACATCGCCAGCAGAAGACGTCGGCCAATCCCCTGATTCTGCCAATCCGGTGCGACATAGAGGGTGAAGACCTCGCTAGTGAACCCGGGCTCGCCGCGGCACTTGCCGCAGCTGCCAAAACCAACAATGTCGCCGTCGGCGGTGACCGCGACGCGCACGTTCTTAGGCTCACGGCGGATTACATGGGCCCAGCCGATCGCTCTCCGTTCCGCCGTCAAACCGGCGAGATACGGGGTGTCGAGGATGCCTGCGTAGGTCGCCTGCCAAGTCTCGACATCGAGCCGAGCGATCGGACCGGCATCCTCGAGCCGGGCGGAGCGAATCGTGATCTCATCCATCGCATCGCCATTCTGCCCCTTTTTGGCGCGCATGGGGAGGGCGCGCACAGTGGCATGTAACGACAGCGGCGACTATCTTTGCACCATGAACGCAACCCGGCTTCTCTTTCTCGGTATGGTTTGCACGGCATTGCTGCCGCATACGGCGCATGCGGCAAACAAACCCAAAGCCAAGCCCGCGCCGGCGAGCCAATCCGCTCCCCCCACCGCGGACCCCGGTCCGGCGAAAGTGCTCGGCAGCGGGGGTTCCTGGACCGCCTACATGGCGCAGAACAAGGCGGGTAAGGTCTGCTACCTTGTCGGCCAGCCGGCGAAGAGCGAGCCGGCCAACCTGAAACGCAACACCGTCATGGCGACCGTAACACACCGGACCGAGGACAAGGTGTCCAACGTTGTCAGCTTTGATGAAGGCTATCCGCTGAACGATGATGACGACGTTATCCTGGAGGTCGGCAAGGACAAGTTCACGCTGTTCGCCAAAGACGACAGCGCCTGGGCGCGCACTTCCGACCTGGACCAGCAAATCGTCACCGCGCTCGCCCGGGAAAAAGACGCGGTGATCAAAGGAAAATCGAAAAAGGGCCACGTGACGGTCGATACCTATTTGCTTGCCGGATTCTCCAAGGCGCTGGCGCTGATCGACAAGGCTTGCGATGTCAAGCGCTAGGATTTCGTCGGAAGGCGTCGGTACCTCTGCCTGTCGGGACCTGGTTGGCTTGGGTCGCGCCGAACTGGCGGCTGAGATGGCGGGTTTCGGCGCGGAGCCTTTTCGGGCGCGGCAGCTTTGGCACTGGATCTACCATCGCGGCGTCGCCGATTTCGCGGCGATGACTAATTTGGCCAAACCCTTCCGCGAGCGGCTTGCCGCCCGCTATGTCTTGGGTCGCCCGGAGGTTGTCGCCGCGCAGATCTCGCGCGACGGTACAAGGAAGTGGCTGCTGCGCTTCGCCGACGGACAGGAGGTCGAAACCGTCCACATTCCCGAGGAGGATCGCGGCACGCTCTGCGTCTCGTCGCAAGTCGGCTGTACCCTGACCTGCCGCTTTTGCCACACTGGCACCCAGCGGTTGGTGCGCAATCTTGGCGTTGCCGAGATCGTGGGGCAGGTCATGCTGGCGCGCGACGCGCTGGGCGAATGGCCGTCGCCACGAGAAGACCGGCAACTCACCAACATCGTCCTGATGGGAATGGGCGAGCCGCTCTACAATTTTGACAATGTCGCGGCGGCGATGAAGATCGCCATGGATCCGGAGGGGCTGGCGATCTCGCGGCGGAAGATCACGCTGTCGACCGCCGGAGTGGTGCCCATGATCGCGCGCTGCGGGCGCGAGATCGGCGTCAACTTGGCGATCTCGCTGCACGCGGTCAGGGACGATGTTCGTGACGTGCTAGTGCCGCTCAACCGGAAGTATCCAATCGCAGAACTGCTGGATGCCTGCCGCGCCTATCCTGGGTCGAGCAATGCTCGCCGGATTACGTTCGAGTATGTGATGCTGAAAGGCATCAACGACGGTCCGGCCGAGGCGCGCGAATTGGTGCGCTTGCTGAAGGGCATCCCAGCCAAGGTCAATCTGATCCCGTTCAACCCGTGGCCGGGCGCTCCGTACGAGTGCTCGACCGATGAAGCGATCACGGCGTTTTCGGACGTTGTGTTCGCTGCCGGCTACTCTGCGCCGGTGCGTACGCCGCGCGGCCGCGACATCCTCGCCGCGTGCGGCCAGTTGAAATCGGCGAGCGTTAAGGAGCGACGCAGCGAGCGCGAGCCAGCCTCGGCTTTGGCCTAGTCGTCGTCGGTGATGAGCCCGCCGCCGGCCGGATATTTGCCATGCTTGTGGCGGGCGCGCTCATGCTTGGGTGACTGGCTGTACCACGAGGCCCATGCCAGCACCGCGCCGAGAGTCGTAAATACCCCGATGATCAGCGCCAACACTGCGATTTGCCCGTAAGTCATGGTTCTACTCCGATCTAACCGACCGGAGCTAACCCTCAATGGGCCCTTGCCTCCTTGATTTAGATCAATAATCGTGGGAGCGGCGGTTCAACGCTTTTTCCACACAAACGTATAGGCGCAGGAGGGTGGTCCACCACCCGCAGTGAGGTTGCCTGCTGCATCGATGTTTCCCTCAAAGCGTGAGCTGCCCTTTGTGTGCATCACGACATGGCCATTCGCGTCAACCGTGCCAGTGAAAAAGCCGGTCGCCGAGCTCACCGCGCCGTTCGCTATTGTCAGCGGTCCCGGGGTTTGCGCCGCCTCGCAGTGGCTGTTGTTCACGGTTCCCGACACCCCGACATAAGTGCCGCTATAGGCAGCTTGCGCCAGGGCGGCGCCTGATAGGGCGATCGACATTGCCGAGGCCATCAGGCTTGTGCGAAACAGCGTGCGCATCTGTCTTCTCCGAGCACTCCCGCGACGATGCGGGGGGTTTTGCCGGAAATTTAGAAGGTTTTGCAAAGGGAAAACAATGGTTGATGCGATCAGGCCGGGTGCAGTGAATAAAGTGGTGCTGGCCTATTCGGGTGGGCTGGATACCTCGGTCATCTTGAAGTGGCTGCAGGAGACCTATCGCTGCGAGGTCGTCACCTTCACTGCCGATCTGGGCCAAGGCGAGGAGCTGGAGCCGGCGCGCAAGAAGGCCGAAATGTTCGGCGTGAAGGACATTTTCATTGACGATCTGCGCGAGGAGTTCGTCCGCGATTTTGTCTTTCCCATGTTCCGCGCTAACGCGCTCTACGAGGGCCAATATCTGCTGGGGACCTCGATCGCCCGGCCGCTGATCGCCAAACGGCAGATCGAGATCGCCCGCCAGGTCGGCGCCGACGCCGTCGCCCACGGCGCCACCGGCAAGGGCAACGACCAAGTCCGCTTCGAACTTTCCTATTACGCGCTGCAGCCCGACATCAAGGTGATCGCACCGTGGCGGGTGTGGGATCTGACCTCGCGCACCCGGCTCCTCGATTACGCCGAGAAACATCAGATTCCGATCGCCAAGGACAAGCACGGTGAGGCGCCATTCTCGGTCGACGCCAACTTGCTGCATATCTCGGCCGAGGGAAAGGTGCTCGAAGACCCGTGGAGCGAGCCCGAGGAATACGTCTATAGCCGCACGCTCGCGCCGGAAATGGCACCCGATACGCCGGCCTATGCCGAGATCGATTTCTCCCGCGGCGATCCGATCGCGGTGGATGGGAAAACCCTGTCGCCGGCGGCGCTTCTGACGCGGCTCAACGAACTGGGCGGCGCGCATGGCATCGGCCGCCTCGATCTGGTCGAGAACCGCTTTGTCGGCATGAAGTCGCGCGGCGTCTATGAAACTCCCGGCGGCACCATCCTCCAAGCGGCGCATCGCGGCATCGAGAGCCTCTGCCTTGACCGCGGGGCGATGCACCTCAAGGACGAGCTGATGCCGCGCTACGCGGAACTCATCTACAATGGCTTCTGGTTTTCGCCGGAGCGCGAAATGCTGCAGGCGCTGATCGACAAGAGCCAGGAGAAGGTCGACGGCCGCGTGCGGCTCAAGCTCTACAAGGGCTCGGTGTCGGTCGTCGGACGCCAGTCGCCCAACAGTCTCTACAGCCAGGCACACGTCACCTTCGAGGAGGACGCGGTCTACGACCAACGCGATGCGGAAGGCTTCATCAAGCTGAACGCGCTCAGGCTGCGGCTGGCGGCGCGGCGGGATCGCCGCTAGGGTTGTGAGCCGGCGATCAAGGGCCTCAGCCGCCGTATCAGCTCCGTCGGCCCGCCCGCGACAAACACAATCTTGTTCCGGCTCGTGGCGCCGGTGACGATGGACAAATCGCGGCGCGGAAGTCGCCATCGCTTGGCCAGCAAGCGGAGCAGGGCCTCGTTGGCTTGATTGTCGACCGGCGGCGCGGTCACGGCGACCCTGAGCCTTCCATTGGCGACGCCGTCGATCCGCTCCGCGCTCGCCCGCGGTGTCAGTCGCACCGCGACGCGGATACCGCCGACGGCCAAACTAAGGAATGAATCCAAGCAGGGTTGGCGCCAAATCCACCATGATCAGTATGTCGAGGAAATACAGAAGCAGCATCACTATCACTGGCGATATATCAAGGCCGCCGAAATTCGGTAGCATAGAGCGGATCGGCCGTAAGGCGGGCTCGGTGATCCGATAGAGAAAATCGCCGATAACGGAAACGGTCCGGTTGTAGCGGTTGATGACGCCGAAGGCGAGCAGCCAGCTCAAAATCGCCTGCGCGATCAAGAGATAGATGTAAAGCCAGATAACGGCGTGGATCAACCATAATACAGCGTGCATTTGGGGCGACCGTTGAAGGCAAAGCGATGGTGACGGTAGCCGCCTGATAGGCTATCCGCAAGCGCGGTTGCCGTGCAACCTGAGAACGGGTTTCACCAATGATTCCACGGCCAACGTCATCCTCGCATTGCCGGGGGTGTGCTTGACAGCCCGGCACCCCTTGCTCATAGTCCGCCCTGCCCCAAAACGGGGCAACCGACCGGAATTTGGGCGAATCGGGGCTGTAGCTCAGCTGGGAGAGCGCCGCGTTCGCAATGCGGAGGTCAGGGGTTCGATCCCCCTCAGCTCCACCAATCGCCCCTTTGTCTCAAAAGAGATGAATACCAAATATCGGTTATGCCCATCATCCCGACCATCATCATATGTCGACACCTTCGTCGTCGTCCGACCTCGAAGCTGCGCCCTGCGAAGTATGAAGAAGGAGTCCTGCGATTTCGCCGAGCGATTGATGCTATGTGCAATTTTGCATTCGCCCAACATCACTCGCGGCTGCGTTGGCTCATGTCGGCAGGAATGACGAGGCCCGCGAGAGCAGGATTGCAGCTTGCGCCTCGCTTTACGATCGGCTGTTTCGGCGCCGATGCACGCAAGAACGACCTTGCGTATTTCGACGGGCGAGAACGCATCTATGAGCGATTACGGGGAATGGCCGCTTCCCAGCCAATCGACGGCGCCGGCCACGAATGACGCATCAGGGTCGAAACCGGCGGTTCGATCGCGCCAGAAATGACGCGGTTGGATGGAGAGCCGCCGTCGATCGCGGAGCCCAAAACCGGCCGCGGCGCCTTGTCGCCGGATTTCCACTAAATGCCTTGAAGCGGGGTGTCGGGGATCGGACTCGGGCGCCGGAATCGTGCCCCTGTCATTCGATCTGACCGGCTTTGCGCCCTCGTCAAGTTCGTGCCGCCGGCATGGTGCTGACTAAGCCCGGCCTCGTTGGCATCGTCGCCGCGGTCAAGGAAGGACGAATGACCTTCCAGCGCATCCCGACCTACACGCTGAACTCAATAATCAGAAAGATCGTCACGGTGCTTTTTCTGGTGTTCGGCCTGCTCATGACCGGGCACGCGATCCTGAGCGCGCTTCTGATGCTCATTGTGATGATCACCGGGGACTTTCTCTCGATGTCGTTGACCACGGACAAAGTGCGGCCATCACCGACGCCGAATGCGTGGCGCATCGGCGCCTTGACGATGGGGGGCGCCGTCATTGGCGCATGCCTTTTGGCCTTCTCCACCGTTGTCCGGGCCGTCGGCAAGTTTGAGCTGGGTCTCGGAACCGGGGCGCTGCGAACCCTGGCCTTCGTTGTCCTCGTCTTCGGAGGTCGGGCGACGATCTATGCCATTCGCGAACGCCGCCATCTGTGGGGCACACCTCCGAGCCTCTGGCTTGCCGCGTCGTCTTTAACCGACGTGGCGATCGCCTCAACATTGGCCGTCAGCGGGATAGCCATGACAGCTGTGCCGGCTTGGGTGATAGCCGGTGCGCTTGCCGGCGCAGCGGCCTTCGCCTTCGTTTTGGATCTGGTGAAGGTTCCGGATTTTCTCCGCCTCAAGATCGCCTAACCGAGCTAGGGATCGCTATGAAAATCAATTCAAAAGATTTTCAAGTACGCGAGGGAGACGAGGTCGACCTCAAGAAACGGCCCACGATCGTCGATCCCGTCTACCGGTCGAAGGAACATTATCGGGAGCTTTTGAGCGACCACGTTGCGCGATTGAGCGCATTACAGCAGCTTCTCTACGCGTCAAACGCCCATGCCATCCTGCTGATCTTTCAGGCCATGGATGCGGCGGGGAAAGACGGCGCCATCAAACACGTGATGTCCGGAGTCAACCCGCAAGGCTGCCAGGTCTTCAGCTTCCGGCATCCGAGCCCCACCGAACTGCAACACGATTTTCTCTGGCGCACCACGCGCGATCTGCCGGAACGTGGGCGGATCGGCATCTTCAACCGATCTTACTACGAGGAGGTGCTGATCGTCCGGGTCCACCCCGAGCTGCTTCGCGGCGAAGGGGTCCCGGACGGTCCAACCGGTGGGAAAGCCATATGGAGTGACCGTTATCGTTCGATCGTGAATTCGGAAAGGCACCTCCACAAAAACGGAACCCGCATCGTCAAGTTCTTCCTTCACCTGTCCAAAGAGGAGCAGCGCAAGCGCTTCCTGCAGCGCATCGACGAGCCGGAAAAGAATTGGAAATTCAGCCTTGCCGACGTCGAGGAACGAAAATTCTGGAATGACTACCGGAAGGCGTACGAGCAATGTCTCAGCGCAACCAGTACAACGGACGCACCCTGGTATATTGTTCCCGCTGACGATAAAGAAAACGCCCGGCTGATCGTCTCGCGCATCGTGCTCGACACGCTTGAAGGACTCAAGATGACCTACCCAGAAACAACCGCCGAGCGCCGGCAGGAGCTGCTGTCGATTCGCAAGCGGCTCGCGAAGTGAAATCTCGAACGAGCCGGCGCGGCGCGGTCTCGTCCAAGGAGAGCGACTTGCCTACCGATATCCCAACGCCAAATTCCTTTCGGCCCGCGCGCTCGTGGCAGGAGATCGTGCTGCCCTATGCCCGGGCCAACCATCGGCGAGCCGTGGCGCAACTGCTCAATACGGGTCTGCCTTTTCTGCTCCTCATGGGAGGGCTGATCTATGGCGTGCGGACCTATCCCTGGCTGACGTTCCCGCTCGCGCTCCCGGCGGTTTTTCTGCTGGTCCGCCTGTTCATCATTCAGCACGACTGCGGCCATGGTTCGTTCTTCGCATCGCGGCGAGCGAACGACCTTCTGGGACGAGCGCTTGGGGTGCTGACGCTGACCCCCTATGTTTTCTGGCGCCGGAGCCATGCGATCCATCATGCGAGCTCCGGCAAGCTCGACCGCCGCGGCGCCGGTGACATCACCACGCTGACCGTGCGCGAATACCGGGCGCTCCCGCTGTTTCAGCGGTTTCTCTATCGCGCCTATCGCCATCCGGCCGTGCTGTTCGGCCTGGGCCCGTTCTACATGTTCGTCATTCGCAACCGCATTCCAACCGGCAGTCCGCTTCGGCAGAGGAAAGTCTGGTGCAGCATTCTCGGCACGAACGCGGCGCTGGCGGCGATCGTCATGCTCATGCTGCTGACGGTCGGCGGACACGCCTTCCTGCTCGCCTACCTCCCGGTGATCCTGCTGGCCGCTTCGACCGGCATGTGGCTGTTCTATATCCAGCACCAGTTCGAGCACACCTATTGGGCGACCGGCCCGGATTGGGATTTCCATGAAGCCGCGGTGCAAGGCAGCTCTTTTTATGATCTGCCCGCGGTGCTGCATTGGTTGACCGGCTATATCGGCTTCCACCACATCCACCACGTGTGCAGCAAAATACCCAACTACCGGCTGCGCGATTGTTTCGACCAGAACCCGGAGTTTCAGGACGTCTGGCGCCTCACTCTTCCCGGCAGCCTGAGATGCGCGCGGCTCTCATTGTGGGACGAGGAGCGGCGCCTCCTCGTGTCGTTTCGCCATGCTTCCCGGCATGCTTCCGCGCGCGAGGGATCGACGGAGGGGTTAAGAACTGGGGCGATGTGAGGGCAGCTGAGGCTGCATGAGATCGGCGCCCTTGAAATAATGCTTTGCGTAGGCGACCAAAGCACCATCGCTCGGATGATCGACGGTCTCCACGCCGGCGATAATATCGATCAGACCGGGATCATGGTGGTGGATATGTTTCATCAGCTCGGTCTTGGCGTTCGCCGGACCGGTGATGAGAACGGCGCCCGCATGTTCTATCGACTCGGCAACGCGATGGAGAAAATCCTGATCCTCCGGCGCGTGCCCGCTGCCGATGGACTGAGCTTTGTGATGGATATGCCGGGTCGGGTAATCTGGACGTAACACCAAACGATCAACCTCCGTCCGCCCGAAATGAAACACCCGCGCCTCGCGATGGTCGATCCAGATGATGGCGTGATAATGACCGCTCATATCCTGCTCCTTGGCACATCATGGATTGCGCCGCTCGCGCGCCTTTGTGAACTTTAAGGCTAACGCGATTTCTCTATCCGAGAAGACGTGACTGCGCGTACCGGCCGCTACCCGCGGCGGAACAACAATCGCCAGTGGCGCCTAGTCAGAGCCAGCGCCAGCAAGCCCTCGCAGGCGCTCAGTACCGTCGCCCAAGGCGCGCCGATCAGTTCGGCCATGATTCCCAGATGCAGAAAGCCGACGAGGCCGGAGCCGATGCACAGCGACAGCACGCCGTAGAGGCGGCTGCGCATTTCGGCCGGCGCGGCGAGATAGATCAGCGTTGCTTGCATCACGCTGAATCCGGAATTGGCGAGCCCGGTCAAGAGCAGCGCCGAGCCAGCGAAAATTGGCTCTGGTGCTAGGGCAAACCCCATCAGCAGCACCAAGTAGCTCAGCACTGCGCCGATATAGAGCCGGTTGAAATGCGGCGGCCGCGCCCACAGCGCGATCGCGATCGCGCCGAGGAAAGCGCCGATGCCGTCCATGCTGGCGAGCATGCCGATCCCACCCGGCGCCAGGTGCAGGCTGTCCTGGCCGATGACCGGAATCATGCTGGTGAAGGGCCAGCCGAAGACATTGTAGATGATCGTAACCGTGAGCACCGCGATGAGGCGCGGGTCGCGCCGGGCCAGCAGCAGTCCCTCGACGACATGCGCGAAGACGGCGCCTTTCGCCGCCGGCGCCAGCGCGTTGCGGTGCCGCAGCCGTAAGGCCGCGATCAGCGCCAGCGTGTAGCAGCCAACGCTGACCGAAAACGCGCCGGCGATGCCGATGTTCGCCAGCATCAACCCGCCGACTGTCGGACCCAGCATGCGGCTCGCATTGTTGGCGCCGACATCGATCGCCATCGCGGCGCCCATGCGGTCGGGGCCAACGACCTCGCCGATCATCACCCGGCGTACCGGATTGTCGGCGGCCCAGGCAATGCCGTTAGCGAAGCTGGCGACCGCGAGGTGCCAGACTTCGAGGGCATCGGCGTAAGCGAGCGCCGCGACCGCCACCGCGCTCAACAGCAAGGTCACTCCGACCAGAATCTGCGCGTTGCGCCGCTCGAATCGCTCGGCGACCGCGCCGATGATCGGACCGAACAGCACCATCGGCGCCATGCGTAACAAGGTCATCATCGCGACCTGAAACGCCGAGCCGGTGTGCTGGTAGACAAAGACGCCGACTACCAGCATCTCGAGCCAGCGCACCGCGAAAACCACCAGCCCAATCAGCCATAGCCGGCGGAAATCGGGCAGATATATCAGGTGGCGCCGGGTGGCCGCGGCCGCGGCGGGCAGCGCGATCAGCGCTGGCGAAGTGGACATCGGCTCAAAAGATCTTCGAGGCGTTTCCCATGCGCGGCCGGTTGTTGGTCCGGCTGCCTCTTTGTAGTCTACACGGGAAGTGAGACGGCGTGACTGTTCTTTAGGCAGGGGTGCTGCGATGGATTTGGGGCTCAAAGGAAAAAAGGCGCTCGTTACCGGCGGCACGCGCGGCATCGGTCGCGCCATCTGCGAGCAATTGGCCGAGGAAGGTTGCGACGTGGCGCTGTGCGCGCGGAGCGCCGGACCGGTGGCCGAGACCGTCGCCGCGCTCGAAAACAAGGGCGTCAAGGCGTGGGGCGGACCGGTCGACGTCGCCGACCTCGCGGCGCTCAAAGCCTGGGTCGGCGAAGCCGCCGGCGCACTTGGCGGTGTCGATGTTTTTGTCGCCAATGTCAGCGCCCTGGCGCAGGGCATGGACGAGAACGCCTGGCGCAAGGGCTTCGAGATCGACGTGATGTCGACAGTGTTCGGCTGCGAGGCGGCGTTGCCCTTCCTCGAAAAATCGGCCGCCGGCGCGATTGTCGTCGTTGGCAGCACGGCGATGGCCGAGGTGTACGGCCCAACCCGCTCCTACGCCGCGGTAAAGGCGGCGGTGATCCCCTACGTGAAGGGGTTGGCGCGCAACCTCGCCGCCAAAAACATTCGCGCCAACGTGGTGTCGCCCGGCAATGTCTATTTCAAGGGCGGCGTGTGGAACATCGTCGAGGAGCGCAATCCCGAGATGTTCAAATCGATGCTGGCGCGCAATCCGACCGGACGCATGGGTACGCCGCAGGAAGTCGCCAACGCAGTTACGTTCCTCGCCAGCCCGCGCGCGAGCTTCATCACCGGCACCAACTTGATCATCGACGGCGCGCTCACCCAGCGGGTGCAGTTCTAGGCCGCCCGCGGCGCAGCCTTTTCTTTCGCCTCCTTGGCAGCAGGCGCGGCGGCGCCGGGCGCGGCGAAGGCAGCGCTTGACGGCAAAGTAACGGTCGCGGTGGTGCCGGCGTCGAGACGGCTGGCCAGGCTCAAGTCCCCGCCATGGAGCCGTACCAGCGAACGCGCCAGGGACAGACCAAGCCCCGTGCCGGGTTGTCGGCGCGTCTGGTCGACGCCGGCCTGGCCAAACGGCTCAAAGGCGTGGAGCACCTCCCCGGCCGTCATACCGGTCCCGGTATCGGCGACCTCGATGGCGACACCGCCCTCCGGACGCGCGGTGCAGCGTAGCTCGACCCTGCCGCCGGAGGGCGTGTACTTGATCGCGTTCGACAGGAGATTGACCAGCACCTGCTTTATCGCCCGCGGGTCGACGTTGAGGTCCGGGCAGGTGCCGAGCCCGGTCGCGGTCAGCGTCACCTTGCGCTGCTCGGCAAGCAGCTCGACAAGGTCGAGCGCCGAGCGGGCCAGGGCCGCCGCCGAGACGCGCATTGGCGCGATCTCTACCTTGCCTGCCTCGACGCGCGCGTTGTCGAGGAGATCGTTGATCAGCGACAGCAGATGCGAGCCTGCGTCATTGATGAGGCCGGCATATTCGAGATAGCGCGCGTTGCCGAGCGGGCCGAACATCTGTTGCCGGATGGTCTCCGAGAACCCGAGGATCGCGTTCAGCGGCGTGCGCAGCTCATGCGTGACCTCGGCGAGGAAACGCGACTTTGTCCGGGTGATCTCATCGGCGCGCTCGGCCGCCGCCGCGGTCGTCTTCAGTTTGTCGCGCAATTTGCGCTCAACCGAAGCGCGCCGCTCGATTTCGCGCCGCGCCGCCCGAACCCATTTGTCGAGAAGAATTGCCAAACCCAATGCGGCACCGATCGGGACGATCGCGATCAGGACGAAGGGAACGACGCCGCGCAGCGCTCCCGCGGGATCGGTCACGGGCGGTCGATAACGCAGCATCAGCGGCACGCCCGCAATCGCTTCGAGCCGGTCGCCGGGCGCGGCGACCTCGGCGTCAGTACCGAAAAGGGGCGCGCCGTCGGCGGTGACGATCTCGGCGTGGCCGCTCGACAGACGTTCGAGCGGGGCTATTCCGTCTCGGGCAAAAGCGACGACGGCGATCCCACCGGAAAACCCGTCGGCGCCAACCCATGGCTGCGCCATCGCGACAAGCTTGGTATCGGCGGTACCGATATCGGTGACGATGAGAGGCGCAATACCGGGGTGGAAAGCGACGGCGCGGGCAACGGCAGTGCCTAGTTCGGCGAGCCGGCCAGGATCGAGGCCGGTCGCAGCGCTCGCCAGCGGAGCGCCGGCCGGGTCCAATAGCAGGACCGCGCGCAGCCCTGGTGGCAGAGCGGGAAGGGCGCCGTCATCGGACGACCCGGCGGTTTTCGCATCGATCATGCGGCGCAGCAGTTGGCGGTCGCGATCGAAAGCGGCCTGCGCCGTGCCGACGGCGTCGGCGGCCACCTGAGCCGCCAGCCGTTGATCCGCGGTTCGGCGGCCGGCGATGCCGAGTGCGGCCAACGCGATGACGGCGAAAATCGCGATCGTGGCCAGCGCGACAATCGCGCTGCGGCCGCCGCGGAAACCTGCGGCGCGGCGCGTATCGGCAAGGCGTAGTGTCATCGACCCAATTTCCATGGCCCGAAGAGGCTCACGGTCGTAATTAGTCAGTCATCAAGGTTAATTTTGCGTTTAAACGTGGCAAATACGCGCGGTTTCTCACCGCGGTACGCACCCATAAATGGCGAGGTTCTTCTCGGCCGAATAGGAGCGCAACGCCGGCACGCGCTCATACGCGGCGCAGTGCTGGCGCGCCAGCGGCTGCGTTGCGCTGACATCGCCGTAGTACTGAATGACTACACCCTCGGCTTTGCCGTCCATCATGATGACGTTCTTAGGCTGCTGCGCGCATCCCGTCAGCGCGGCGCAGCATGTCAACGTGACGACGAGGGCTATTCGGCGCTTCATCAATCCCCTCCACCGATCGCAGCTTGGCGGCTCGACCGCTGGCTGTCGACCCTTTCCCGGCGTGCGCCGGTTCCCTAAGATCGAGGCCATGAGTCCCCCGGCCGAATGGGTTGGCCCATGACCCTTCGCACGCCCTATCTCCTGTTTATCGGCGATGCGCCCGATCAGCTCGCCGCCAAGACCGCCGCCGGTGTCGCGTTCTGGCGACCTGAGGCCTGTCTCGGACAGCTGCGCCTCCCGGATTGCAAGGCTGACCTCAAACTTCCCGACATGACCGTTGGGGAAGCGGCGAACGCTGGGGTCAAGACGATCATCGTCGGCACCACCAACCGCGGCGGCGTGCTCGGCGAGGGCTGGGAGCCGCTGCTTATGCAGGCGCTAGAGCTCGGCATGGATTTGGCGAGCGGGCTGCACCATCGTCTGTCCAACATCCCGGCGTTGCGCGAGACTGCGGCGCGCTGCGGGCGGCAGATCGCCGACGTCCGCCACCCCGATCGCGAGTTCCCGGTTGGCAACGGCCTCAAGCGGCCCGGCAGGCGTCTGCTCACCGTCGGCACGGACTGCTCGATCGGCAAGATGTTCACCGCGCTCGCCATCGACAAGGAGCTTCGCGCGCGCGACAAGAAGTCCGACTTTCGCGCCACCGGACAGACCGGCATCCTCATCGCCGGCGACGGCGTTTCGATCGACGCTGTGGTTTCCGACTTCGTTTCGGGTGCGGTCGAATGGCTCTGCCCGGCGAACGAACCCGATCATTGGGACGTCATTGAGGGCCAGGGTTCGCTGTTCCACGCCTCTTATGCCGGGGTGACGCTCGGGTTGATCCATGGCGCGCAGCCCGACGCGCTGGTTGTCTGCCATGAGCCGACCCGACCCCATATGCGAGGTCTGCCGACTTACAAGTTGCCCGATCTGAAATCGTGCATCGAGCGCAACGTCGAGGCGGCGCAATTGACCAACCCGGCGGCGCGTTGCGTTGGTTTCAGCATCAATACCGGCGGCCTGGATGGCGCGGCCGCGCGCGATTATCTGCGCGAGACCGAGGATCGGCTCGCACTGCCTTGCGTCGATCCGGTGCGCACCGGCGTCGGCGCCATCGTCGACCACCTCGACGCCTGACGCATGGCGCCATCGCCACAGCGTCTCACAGTGAGCCGCCGCGCCTGGCCGCTCGCGCAGGCGTTCACGATATCGCGCGGCAGCCGGACGACCGCGGAGGTCGTGGTCGCCGAGATTTTCGACGGCGACTATCGCGGCCGCGGCGAATGCGTGCCCTATCCGCGCTACGGCGAGAGCGTCGAGAGCGTCGTTGCCGCGCTGGAGGCAATGAAGGGAGCCGTCTTCTCGGGGCTCGACCGGGAAGCGCTGCAGCGCGCGATGCCGCCTGGCGCGGCGCGTAACGCGCTCGACGCCGCGTTCTGGGACATCCAGGCTAAGCGCACCGATCGGCGCGTCGCCGATCTCGCCGGGCTCGGCCCGATGAAGCCGCTCGTTACGGCGTTCACGCTCTCGCTCGATACGCCGGACCGAATGGGTCAGGCCGCCGCGGCGCAGAAATCGCGACCACTGCTCAAGCTCAAGCTGACCGGCGACGGCGACCTCGACCGGGTTGCGGCGGTGCGCGAGAACGCGCCGACGTCGCGGCTGATCGTCGATGCCAACGAGGGGTGGAGCGAGCGCCATCTGAGTGAAGTGATGCCGCGGCTCGCCGGGTTTGGGGTTGAGTTGATCGAACAGCCGTTGCCGGCCGGCTACGACGATGTACTCGCGGGGCTGCCGCATCCGATCCCCATTTGCGCAGACGAATCCTGCCATGTCGCCGCCGATCTGGATCGCCTCGTCGGCAAGTATGACGCCGTCAATATCAAACTCGACAAAACCGGCGGCCTTACCGAGGCGCTCGGCCTCGCGGCGGCCGCGCGCGAGCATGGCTTCGCGATCATGGTCGGTTGCATGATCGGCACGTCATTAGCGATGGCGCCGGCGATGCTCGTGGCGCAGCAAGCCAGCGTCGTCGATCTCGACGGACCGCTCTTGCTTGCCGCGGACCGCAACCAGGGGCTGCGTTATGAGGGCAGCCTCGTTTACCCGCCGGAACCCAGATTATGGGGCTAAGCCATCCCGTCTTCGCGCCCCAGGGATTGGACGACGGTATCGCGGCGCTCGCCGGCGAGCCGGTCTTCGCCGCGATCCTCGAACGAGCCGGCCCGCCCCGGTTTCGCCGCCGCCGCAACGGGTTCGAGACGCTGCTGCACATTATCCTCGAGCAGCAAGTGTCGATCGACGCCGCGGCAGCGATGTTCCGCCGTCTCAACACGGTGTGCGATCCTCTGTCGCCCGCGACATTTCTCGCGCTCGACGACGCGACCTTGCGCCGCTGCGGCTTCAGCCGGCAGAAGGCCGCCTACGGCCGCGGGCTTGCTGACGCGGTGGCCAACGGCTCGCTCGATTTCGCCCGGCTCGCCGAGGCTCGCGACGATGATGCGCTGGCCGTCTTGGTCGCGCTGAAGGGTATCGGCCGATGGAGCGCGGAGATCTATCTGATCTTCGCGCTAGGCCGCGACGATGTCTGGCCCGCCGCCGATCTCGGCTTGCAGTTTGGTGTCGCCAGCGAGCTGGGGCGCGATACCCGGCTTTCGGAGCGTGAGCTGCGCGAGATCGGCGACCGGTGGCGCCCTTGGCGAACCGTCGCGGCGTGCCTGTTCTGGCAATCCTATCTGCACGCCCGCAAACGCAGCGCGCCGGCGCTGCCCGCCGAGCTCTATGCCTGAGTTTCAGGATTTCGGCAGGGTGATGACCTGGCCAGGGTAGATCAGGTTCGGGTCGCGGATGTGCTCCTTATTGGCTCCGAAAATCACTGTGTATTGGGTGCCGTTGCCATAGGTCTGGCGCGCGATCATCCACAGCGAGTTGCCGGTTTGCACCGTGTACTTGCCGGTGCGGATGTTGGGCGTGGCGCTGGCCGTCGCCGTTTGCGGTTCGAACGGCTCCGCCACCCGTTGGGCAACCGACCCATCCGCGTTGAGCTGATCAACGCGCAGCTCGATCTTGCCCGTCGCTTGCGGGTGGGGTGACACGGAAGACCATTTCCCCGCGAGATCGGCGGTGATCGTGGCAACAAGCTGATTGTCGGCGTAGACCCGCAATGTCGCGCCCGCGGGAGCATGCCCGGAGAGCATCAATTTGCCGTTGGCGCCGTATTCGGCGGTGTCGAGCGACAGGGTTCCGCCGGTCGCGTTGGGAGTCTGCAGTGCTTGCGCCGGCTCGTTGGCATTGCCTGGCATCAGCACCGCAACCGTGCCAGCGCCTTGCGGCGAGGCGACCGCGAGAGCCACCGTATCGGTCGATTTGGTTTTGGTGCCGGTCTGCGGGTCGGTCGCCTCGAGCGTGAGCTGCCGTTCTCCCGGGGACATTGGATCGGTCGGCACCAGCACCCACTCGCCGCGGTCGTCGGCGGTCACCTGGCCCAGTGGTTTGTCGCCGTCGAGCACGGTGACCTTGGCGCCAGGCGCGGCGCGGCCCGCGATCACCGCGTGGCCGCTGGGATCGACCTTGACGATATCAAAGCTTGGCACCGCCGGAGTGGGAGCAGGCGGTGTCGGAGCCGGCGGCGGCGCGGCTGCTTGCGGCGGCGGAGCTTCGGCCGGAAGTGGAGGGACGACTTTAGTGGGCGGGGCGCTATTGCTCCACAGGATGAACGCCACGCCGGCGATCACCACTGCCCCACCTAGCAACCATGAGAATAGACGTCGCACCGATCCGCTGCCGCGATATTCGCTCGGATGCGGCGAGAGTTTATGCGCCGGCAAGCCTGCTTGCAATCGGACCCGGTTCGGGGGATGAGGATCGTTCGCGAGGAAGAAAGGTATTTGGTGGCAAATTCGATCCGGCGGCTCTGTGTTTATTGCGGTTCCTCGATCGGCGCCGACCCCCGTTATCGCGAGGCGGCGGCCGCGCTTGGCACCGGGATCGCCGCTGCGGGAATCGAACTTGTTTATGGCGGCGGCCGCAACGGGCTGATGGGCACGGTCGCCGATGCGGTGCTGACCGGCGGCGGCACCGCAATCGGGGTTATCCCGCGCCACCTGCAGGATCGCGAGGTGGCGCATCTGGGCCTTAGCGAACTCGTCATCGTCGACACAATGCATCAGCGCAAGCAGGCGATGGCCGAGCGCGCCGATGCTTTCGCGGTCCTGCCTGGCGGCGTCGGCACGCTCGACGAGACCGTCGAAATCCTGTCCTGGCGGCAATTGGGCCTCCATAACAAACCGGTCTACATCGTCGATATCGCCGGATACTGGTCGCCGCTTGCGGTCTTGTTCGACCATGTGGTGGCGCAGAATTTCGCCGCGCCCATGGTTCCGCGCCTCGTCGATTTCGTGCCGGATGTCGGCGCATTGTTGGCCAAGTTCATTCGCTAGGCGGTTCTGTTCGGACAGATCCACGAAAGCTGTGGATCAGTCGGTGGAGAAATGACCTTGCCGACGCTTTATCGCCAAACGCGATCCGGGACTGATAATATCTGCCTAATTTTGTAAATGCTCAGTAAGCCGGCGTTGCTACGGTCTTGCAGCGGCGATCAGCGACGGACCCTCGGACGCTGTTGGTAACTTTCCTGCATTGGAGCGTTGCGACGCTCGCCCCTCTGCTTGCCTCGCCGCCGACCGGCCTTTATCGTGCGCCGCCTCAAATCAGCCCGCCAAGGAAGCTTTTATCAAGACCGAGCCGATCCAGCCCTATCTCGACTTTGACCTGAAGTAGAAACGAAAACGGCGCGCGGAGGTGCAAGCATGTCAGATCTCGAAATCGTTTGGACGAAGGTTGATGAAGCACCTGCGCTTGCTACGTTTTCCCTTCTGCCGATCATCGAAGCCTTCGTCGGGGCAGCCGGCGTGAAGATGAAACTGAAGGACATTTCGCTGACTGGCCGCATCATCGCCAACTTCCCCGACAGACTGACGCCAGCGCAAAAGATTAACGACGAGCTTGCCGAACTTGGCCAGCTTGCGATGCGCCCCGAGGCCAACATCATCAAGCTGCCCAACATCTCCGCCTCGATCCCGCAGCTGAAGGCTGCGATCAAGGAGCTGCAGAGCAAGGGTTACGACGTGCCGGACTATCCGGACAGCGATGCGACGCCAGCGGATAAGGAAATCCGCGCCCGCTACGGCAAGGTGCTCGGCAGCGCCGTCAATCCGGTACTGCGCGAGGGCAATTCCGACCGCCGCGCCGCCGGCGCCGTGAAGCAGTACGCGCGCAGCCATCCACATAAGATGGGCGCCTGGACCAAGGACTCGAAAACCCGCGTGGCGCACATGACGGGCGGCGATTTCTACGGTTCGGAGGTCGCGACGACCATTGCGGCGCCGACCAATGCCCGTATCGAGTTGGTCGGCGGCGATGGCGCGGTCACGGTGCTGAAGGCGAAGACGCCACTTCAGGCGGGCGAGATCATCGACGCGGCCGTGATGAACCGTAAGGCTCTGCGCGCCTTCTTCGCCGCGCAGATCGACGCCGCGAAGAAGGACGGCGTCCTATTCTCGCTGCACGTCAAGACAACCATGATGAAGATCTCCGATCCCATCATTTTCGGTCATTGCGTTTCCGTCTTCTTCGCCGATGTGTTCGAGAAGCATGGCGCCACACTGACCCGCCTTGGCGTTGATCCCGACAATGGCGTGGCCGACATGCTGACCCGGATCGAGACGTTGCCGGAGGCCGAAAAGGCAGCGATCAAGGCCGATATCCAGGCCACTTACGCGAAACAGCCTGGCCTAGCCATGGTTAATTCCGACCGCGGCATCACCAACCTGCACGTGCCGAGCGACGTGATCGTCGATGCATCGATGCCGGCGATGATTCGCGAAGGCGGGCACATGTGGGGCCCCGACGGCAAGCTGCACGACGTGATCGCCGCAATCCCCGATCGGTGCTACTCGACGCTGTATCAGGCCGTCATCGAGGACTGCAAGGCGCATGGGGCCTTCGACCCGAAGACGATGGGCTCTGTGCCAAACGTTGGGTTGATGGCGCAGCAAGCCGAGGAGTACGGCTCGCACGACAAGACATTTGAGGTCGCCACAGGCGGAACGGTGCGCGTGGACGCCGATGACGGCACGGTTCTGCTGTCACAGCCGGTCGAGACCGGTGACATCTTCCGGATGTGCCAGGTCAAGGACGCGCCAATCCGGGACTGGGTCAAGCTTGGGGTGCGCCGCGCGCGCCTGACCAGCACCCCGGCGGTGTTCTGGCTCGACGCCAAACGCGCGCACGACGCGCAGTTGATCGCCAAGGTCGAGACGTATTTGAAGAACGAGGACACATCGGGTCTCGACATCCGCATCCTAGCGCCGGTCGAGGCCATCAAGTTCTCGCTCGATCGCATCCGCAAAGGGCTCGACACCATCTCCGTCACTGGCAATGTGCTGCGTGACTACTTGACCGATCTTTTCCCCATCATGGAGCTGGGCACGTCGGCCAAGATGCTGTCGATCGTTCCGCTGCTGGCGGGCGGCGGGTTGTTCGAGACCGGGGCCGGCGGTTCGGCGCCCAAGCACGTGGAGCAGTTCCAGCACGAAGGCTATCTGCGCTGGGATTCGCTGGGCGAGTTCTTGGCGCTCGGCGCTTCGCTGGAACATCTGGCGCAGACGAGCGGGAATAAGGACGTGCAGGTTCTGGCCGAGACGCTCGACGAGGCCAACGGCAAGATCCTCGAGTACAACCGTTCGCCTGCGCGGAAGGTTGGCGAACTGGATAATCGTGGCAGCCATTTCTACCTGGCGCTGTATTGGGCACAGGCGCTGGCCGGGCGGGACAACAGCTCGGCAGTGGCGGCCCGCTTCAAACCTCTGGCGGAGGCACTGGCGGCCCACGAGGCCAAGATTAACGCCGAGCTGATCGCCGCGCAGGGTAAGCCGGTGGATACTGGCGGTTATTATCTGCCCGATCAGGCTAAGACATCGGCGGCGATGCGGCCGAGTGAGACGCTGAACACTGACCTCGCCTCTCTCTGACGGTGTCGGGTGGCGATGCCGAAGATCAAGGTGAAGAATCCCGTCGTCGAATTGGACGGCGACGAGATGACCCGGATCATCTGGAGCTTCACTAACCAGTTCTTCGACAAGCTCGATAGCAATTTGCAGAAGGCGATGCGCTGAAACTGGCGGCGCGCCGGCACCGTCGCCGACAGGTGTTGCCTTGGCCGATATGCGGTAAACTCCCGCGATCGCTTCGAGGGGCGGTGGAATGCGGCTGCTGATTGCCCTGTGGCTTGCGCTGACGCTCACCGTCGGGGTGGCATGCGCGGACGAGCCGGCGCCGCCGCCGGCTTCGGGATGGATCGAGCAGACTCTGGCGAAGGTAGAGGCCGAGGCGGCCGCCGATATCTCCACCGCGCCCTCGATTCCCACGGCGCTCGCGCGCGAGTGGCGCTCCTTCGATCGCAATGGCTCAACGCTCGGCGCGGTCGTCGACTTCATCTGGGTTGCGCTTGCCGCGCTTGTCGCGATCCTCGCCGAGACCGCCGCCGCAAGATTGCTCGGCCGCCACGCGCGCCGCCGCGCGGAGACGCGCGATAAGGGCCCCGGTCTCCCCGACCTGCTGCTGCTGCTGGTCTGCGATCTTGCCGGCCTCGCGGTCTTTATCGTGGTTTTCGGCTTGCAGCGGCGCCATTGGCTCGCCGGGGTTGGCATCACCGAATATTTGGGTGCATTCGCCACCAACGTCTTGGTTCGCTGGCGGATCGCCACGGTCGTGCTTGGGGCGATATTGCGACCGCACGAGGCGATCGGCCGGCTCGTCGAGATGCCCGATGATGAAGCGAACCGGTTGAGCCGGTTTCTGTCCGCAGCGATCCTGTCGATCATCCTGCTGGTCGGCTTTGGCCGGCTCGCGCTGATGGATGAGGATAGCGGCGCCGCTCACGTTATCGGTCTCTTCAACGCGCTGCTCGTCTGCGGCATTTACGTCGCGATTGTTTTCCGCGCCCGCGCGGCGATCGAGGAGCTTATTCGCGGACGCCGGCGCAGCGGCGTCGTCGCCGCGATCCGTACCGGCCTTGCGCAAGCCTGGCTCTCGTTCGCATTGCTGTTGATCGCAGGGCTCTTGGTGTTCTTTGTCGCCGGCTTGTCGCTCGGCCTTTTGTCCTATTACCACGCGGTGACTTCGACCCTCGGGGTCTGCTTCATCGTGCTGGTGCTCGACCGGTTGACCGAGCGGGTGTGGCACGACGAAGCCGATCGGTCGCCCGATGCCGCCCCGGCCGGGACAGCCGAATTGCAGGCACGTACGGTCCATCACATCGTCCGCGCGATCGGCCTCGTCATCGCGGCGATGGTGCTTGCCTGGATCTGGATTGGCGTAACCGGCCATTCCGATGCGGCCACCGAGCAGGCGCTACGCTCGGCCGGTTCGGCGGTCGGCACTCTCTTTATCGCCTTTGTCGCCTGGGAGCTGGTGCGCCTGGCGATCGATCGCCATTTGCTCGACGCCAGCCGCGGGCCGGCCCTGCCGGGCGCCGGCAACGATGATGAGGAAGCCGCGCCCGCCTCGCGCCTGCAGACGATTCTGCCGCTGGTGCGCGCCGCGTTCGCGGTGGTGATTGGAACCCTTGCCGCGCTGATCGTGCTATCGCGACTGGGGGTCGATACAGCGCCGCTGATCGCCGGCGCCGGCGTCTTCGGCCTGGCTCTGTCGTTCGGCTCGCAATCGCTGGTGCGCGACATCATCTCGGGCCTGTTCTACATGTGGGACGACGCGTTTCGCGTCGGTGAGTACATCGATACCGGGCGCCTCAAGGGCACGGTGGAAACGCTCGGCATACGCTCGGTCAAATTGCGTCACCAGAACGGCCCGCTGCACACGATCCCCTACGGGCAATTGGGTGCGGTGACCAATTTGAGCCGCGACTACGCGACGATAAAATTCAACCTGCGCCTCGAACCGCGCACTGACATCGAGCTGGTGCGCAAGACCGCCAAGCAGCTTGGCATCGCCATGCAGGAGGATCCCGAGATGGCGGCGGAGATCATCCTGCCGCTCAAGCTGCAAGGTGTCGCCGAAGTGGCCGACAACGCGCTGGTGCTGCGTTTCAAGTTCACCGCGCGGCCGGTCAAGCCGAGCTGGGTTCAACGCGAATATCTGAAGCGGCTGGTCGCGGCGTTTGCCGAGAAGGGCATTAAGTTCGCCTCCGGCGCGATGATGATCCAGACCACGCCGCCGCGCGAGGCTTCAGGAACCGAGCCGACCCCGCCGCGACCGCCGCACAAGCCCCCGTCGCGGTCGCGGCGGACCGCCAAGACCTCTGCCGCGGTTGAACCGGCGACGGTACCCGAGCCGGCCAAATAACCTAAAGGAGTTCCCCATGCGGATCGGCGTGTTCTATTTCCCGGTCGATTACGGCATCGACATCGTCGAGTTGGCGACAACGCTCGAAGAGCGCGGTTTCGCCTCGCTCTATGTGCCCGAGCACACCCACATCCCGACCAGCCGCAAGACCCCGTTCGGCGGCGGCGGCGAGCTGCCAAAGCGCTACTCGCACACGCATGACCCGTTCGTCGCGCTCAGCTTCGCCGCGGCAGCGACCAAGAAGCTGATCCTCGGCACCGGCATCTGCCTCATCCCCGAACGCGATCCGATCGTCACCGCCAAATGCGTCGCCAGCCTCGACCAGCTGTCCGGTGGCCGGTTTATCTTCGGCATCGGCGGCGGCTGGAACGTCGAGGAGATGGAGAACCACGGGGCCGAATACAAAACCCGCTTTAAGCTGATGCGCGAGCGCATCCTGGCGATGAAGGCGATGTGGACCGAGGACGAAGCTGCCTATCACGGCGAGATGGTGAATTTCGACCCCGTTTGGTCCTACCCGAAGCCGAAGCAGAAACCCCACCCGCCGATCCTTCTCGGCGGCGAAACCGACTACACGCTGCGCCGCGTCGTCGAGTACTGCGACGGCTGGTTCCCGCGCCCGCAACGCGGCTGGGACATCCGCCACGAGCGCGACCGGCTTCGCGCCATGGCCGACAAGCACGGCCGCGATTTCGCCGAGCTGTTCATCTCGGTGTTCCGCGCTCCCGCCGACCCCGCGGCGCTCGCCGAGTATCGCGACGCCGCCATCCAGGAGGCGGTGCTCGAAATTCCTGACCAGAGCCGCGACGAGATCCTCAAGGTCATCGACCGCTACGCGCCGCTGCTGGGTTAGCTCGGCAACAAACTTGGCCGGGCCGAGGGCTTTGACGTGCCGCCGCGGAAGTTCTTGTTATGTTCCATTCCGGCCAATGTAGGTCTAGATGGTTGTTCGATCCGGATTGACAAGCCGGGGACAAAAAATTTCTGAACAGAGCGGTGGTGATTTGCTCTAGCGTTGGCGATCCGAACTGAAGGCACAGGAGAAAAAGCGATGCGCGTCAGCATCCTCGACGATTACCAGGGCGTCGCGCTCGACATGGCCAACTGGTCGCCGGTGCGCGACCGCGGGATCGAGGTTGCGGTCGAGCGCTTTCCGTTCGCCGACGAGGCGGATGTGGTGCGCTCGCTGGCCGATAGCGAGATCGTCTGCGCGATGCGCGAGCGCACTGTGTTTTCCAAGCAGATCGTCGACAAGCTGCCAAAGCTGAAGCTGCTGATCACCACCGGCATGCGCAACGCCTCGTTCGACATGGAGGCGCTGAAGGCGCGCGGGGTTACCGTGTGCGGCACCGGCGGGCCAGGCGGCGGTAACGAGGACACCGCCGAGCTCGCCTGGGGCCTCATTCTCGGCGCGGCGCGGCGCATCGCCGAGGACCACGCCTTCATGCGCCAAGGCGGCTGGCAGACCCGCATCGGCCACCGCATGGCCGGCAAGACCATCGGCTGCCTCGGCCTCGGGCGGCTCGGCAGCGCGGTCGCGCGGGTCGGCATCGCCTTCGGCATGAAGGCGATTGCCTGGAGCCAGAACCTGACAGCCGAAAAGGCCGCGGAGCAGGGAGTCGAGCGGGTCGAGAAGGACGAGCTGTTCCGCCGCTCCGATGTGCTGTCGGTCCATCTGGTGCTGAGCGCGCGCAGCCGCGGCCTGGTGGGCGCGCGCGAGATCGGGCTGATGAAAAAGAGCGCGATCCTCGTCAATACCTCGCGCGGCCCGATCTGCGACACCGACGCGGTGATCGCCGGGCTCAAGGAGGGCCGGCTCGCCTATGCCGGGTTCGATGTCTACGACAAGGAGCCGCTGCCGTCCGACCACCCGCTGCGCACCTGCCCAAACGTGATCCTGACGCCGCATATCGGCTACGTCACCGACGAGAACTACCGCAGCTCTTACCCGCAATACGTCGAGGCCATCCTGGGTTTCCTCGACGGCAAGCCGGTTCGGGTGATCGGGGGCTAGCCGCGGCCGATGTCTGGCGCTGAGGTGCTGATCCGTCCGTCGCGCGACGAGGACGTCGCGGCGATTGCCGCGATCTACGCCCATCACGTGCTGCACGGCATCGCGTCGTTCGAGGAGGCGCCCCCCGCGGTCGAGGAGATAGCGCGGCGGCGCGGCGACCTCATCTCGCGAGGTTTTCCCTACCTCGTCGCCGAGCGGGCGGGCAAAGTTGTCGGCTATTGCTATTCCGGTCCCTATCGCGCGCGCATCGGCTATCGCTACACGGTCGAGGACTCGATCTATATCGACGCAGACGAGGTTGGCCGCGGCATTGGCCGCAGGCTTTTGGCCGAGGTCATTGAGCGGTCGACCGCGCTCGGCTACCGCCAGATGATCGCCGTCATCGGCGGCAGCGAAACCTTGCCGTCGATCAACCTTCACAAGGCGCTGGGCTTCGTCCATATCGGGACGTTCCCCGGCATTGGTTTCAAGTTCGGGCGCTGGATCGACTCGGTGTACATGCAGCGCGCGCTTGGGGCGGGCAATACGACCCTGCCGGGGTAAGGAGGAGGAGGATGGCCGAGGCTTTTGCCGACCCCGCGGCGATCAAGGGGTATCACGCGCACATCTATTATGACCCGGCGAAGACGAAGCCGGCCGCGGCCCATTTGCGTGAGGGCGTCGCGGCGGCGTTTCCAGCGGCGACGGTGGGCAGCTGGCACGACGAGGCGGTCGGCCCGCACACCGTGTCGATGTACCAGGTCGCCTTCTCGGTCGAAGATTTTCCGAGGTTGGTGCCGTGGCTGATGCTCAACCGCGCCGGGCTCGACGTGTTGGTTCACCCGCTCGCTGGCAATGCCTATGACGACCACACGGTTTATGCGATGTGGCTTGGCGACAAGCTGCCGCTGAAGCTCGATGTGCTGAAGCGCGCCGGCTGAGGATCTGCATCGCGGCGCCCAATGAAAACGGCCGGGACGAACCCGGCCGTTGAAAGGATGGGACGTGACCGAGCGGCTACCAGGTGCGCTCGGGGCCACAATCGACGTGGACGAAATCCGATTCCGGATAGTAGCCGACACCGCCAAGCCGGCACTGTTCGGCCAGGCTCAGCGCGGCGGCGTGCACCTGGCTAAGGTCGCGGCCCTCGCAGTTCATGTCCACTGCCATGCCGTACATGTGGTAGCTGTTAGCGGCGACGCCATCACCGTGGAGCCACAGGCGGTGATTGGTCGTCGGCGATCGGTAGCCGCACACCACCTGTATCGGGTGATGCACTTCGAGCCGGTCGCGCAACCGGCCAAGGACATCGAGCACGCCGGCGTTCATCGGACGCACTTCGTCCGTATGATGGTCTCGCAGCACCCAATTGATATCGCGCACCACCTCGCGGATGTAGTGGCCGTTGGCCCAATACACCTCGCGCAGGCTTTCACCGGTATGGATGTTGTAGAGCGAGATCGAACGCGGTGCGAAGGATACGGCCGGCGCGGGTTTGATAAATGCCACGCCTGTGGCGACGGCCGCGACACCGAGAAGTCGGCGTCGGCTCAACAATGGAGACGACAATTGGCTAACTCCCCCCGGACAAGCTCGGAAGGCCATAACACTGAGAAATGCGTTAGATCAACCCTTGAGGTGCAAAAAATGCATCCCAGGAGCCGATTCTGCTCAACGCTACGATTGTCGGTTGAGCGCGCCGCGCCGCCAATCAGCCGCGACGTTGGTTGGGGGCCCCGCGCGTGGCGACGGGCACTTGCGGCGAGTGGATGAGCCGCTGGGCGATCGCGGCATCGCGCTGATAAACATCGCGGCGGAACTCGAGCGTGCCGTCATCGTCGATGAAGGCGGTCTGATAGACGATGAAGACCGCGATCGGCTCGGGCAGGTTGCGCCGGCTGGTGACACCGGTATTGATCGCCTTGGTGATGTCGCCCTCGGCAATTCCCATCAGCAGAGAGCCGAGCTGACGCGGGTTCTGCACGCGCACGCAGCCATGCGAGAGCCGCCGGTTGGCGAGCGCGAAATAGGACCTTAGAGGGGTATCGTGCAGGTACACATCGTACTTGTTCGGCATCTCGAACTTCAAGCGCCCGAGCGCGCTATAGGGTCCTGCTTCCTGCTGGATCGACCCGTTGTCGCGCATCGTCATGTGATGCTTTTCGAGGTAGTCCGGATCGGTATCGAGCAGCGGCGTTATTTCCTTCTGGGCAATTCCGTACGGGATGTTCCAGGGCGGGTTGTAGAGCAGGCTGACGATCTGGGCCTGGAATTCGGGGGTCTGCTTGTCGGTTTCGCCGACCACCACACGGGTGGTGAAGGTTGGCGCCCCGGCGCGAAAAAGCTCGAGCTGTGCGCTGGCGGTGTTGACCCACACCCGGTCGCCCGGCAAGTCGCGGGCGAGCCAGCGCAGGCGCTCGAGATTAACGGCGATCTGCCGCGCGCGCGCTTCCGCCGGCACGTTCAATTCGACCAGCGTCGGGGCGCCAAGCTTGCCGTCCGCCGGCTGAAGGCCGTAGCGATCCTGAAATTTCTTCAACGCCTGTATGGTTTCGTCATCGAAAACATTGGTCGCATAGCCGGCGCGCAGGAAGCCCTCCACCGAAAGCCGCTGCTGCAATAGGCGGAAGCGATCCGGCGCCTGGGTTTCGGGGACATGCGGCCAACCGCCGGCCTTGACCAGCGCCAGATAGGATTGATAGGCGCGGCGCAGGCCCTCGTAGGCCGGCGTGTTTGGCGCCAGCGCGTTGATCGTCGTCTCGGGATTGGCGCTGGCGATCGCGGCGTCGAGCGCAGCGACGACATCGACGGAATCAGGCGCCAGGTCCTGGTCATCCGGGCGCGCCTCGGCGGGATACGCCCCGCGGGCGAGCGCATCGGCGTAGCCGAGGAACGCATCGCTCAGCAGCATCTCGCGCTCGGTCGGCGACAGCGCGGTCTTGGCGAAGGCCGAGACATGGAACAGGTCGGGGTCGAGACCCTGGTCGCCGGCGTTCAGCACCGCGTGCCAAAGCGCTGTAGCCTGCGTCTGGTGTGCGCTCCAAACCGCCTCATAATTGTGCGCGGCATAGAACTTCCGCAGCAGCGCGGCGTGAACAGGCTCCCCGCCAATGGTGAGTACGCCCGGGGAATCGAGCCGCGTCTTGATATCGGTGTCGCCGGGAACCGGGTTTAGCGGCGCCGTTAGCGGCAGCGCCGTATCGTCGGTCGTTGACGCGGTGGCCGCCGGCGCGCCGCCGGCCCAGACCGCCGCGACCAGAGCCGCGGCGCCCATCCGCGCGATCCAGCGGTGGCGCCGGAGCCGCGATGTCAACAAGACCAACCGCACGCCGTCCTCGCTCCCGGCAACCGCCGCCTCTGACTGCTGAGCATCGTCAACAAGCCGCCGCTCCCCATAGCGACGGTTCCACCGCCGATACTTGGCGCAGCTATTATCGACCGTCAACTTATAGGATATCGGCTTATAGGTTATCTGCCATGACAAGGCCGCATCTATTCTGCAATCCAATTGGCAAAGACAGCTAGTATGGCACCGGCGCAACGGCAATTTTGCCTTCGCGCTCGCTACTTCCGATGCTATCGTCGCCGGAAAAGAACGACGGACGAGGGGGCGATGAACCGGTACATCGCATTCGCCGTACTCCTGGGCGCGGTTCTCGCGGGCACTGGAGCGTTCGCCGCCTGCCCGGCGCCGCCGAGCCACCCGAAGCCTCAGGCAAAGGGCCACAAGACCCACCAAGGCTGCATCGACCTTAATGGGCTGCCGCAGATTTCTGCCAATATCGTCGCCATTGAGCCGCTGCCGACGCGCAAGGCGGCGGCGCCGATTAACCCCGACGACAAGCCTTATAATGGGCCTACCCTTAGTCTAACCAAACCGAATCCAGGGGTGAGACCGGCGCCAACCGTCGGCTATCACTGGTCGCTCGACTGAACCGCAAACGCCTAACCGGAAGCTTTGCCCGTTTGGCCTAACGAGTAGCCGGGCGCGGGCCGATATAGGCTGAGGACGGTCGCACCAGGCGGGCTTCGCGCTGTTGCTCCTGCGCATGAGCGAGCCAGCCGGCGCAGCGCGCCACCGCGAACACCGGCATGAAGACGTCACGCGGCAGCCCGACCGCGTCGAGTAAAAGCGCCGCGTTGATCTCGACATTGGGCTGCAGCGGTGGCCGGCCAGGCTTAAGCTTGGCGAAGGCAGCGCCAACGGCGCGTTCGACCTCGGCAGCGAAGGCTAGCCGGCCCGGCGCGGCACCAAGCTTGGCGCCAAGGCCGCGCAAGACCTCGGCGAGGATCAGCGCGCGAGGGTCGCCGCCTTTGAAGACGCGGTGACCGAAGCCCATCAACCGCTCGCCGGCGGCGAGCTTCCGCTCGGCCCAGGCGGCGACGTCGCCGCTGGCCTCGGCCTCGTCGAGCATGTCGAGGGTTGGGCCGGGGGCGCCGCCGTGCAGCGGGCCGGTAAAGGCGCAATAGGCGCCCAACGCCGCCGAGGCCAGCGACGCCGGGCTCGAGGCGATGACCCGTGCGGTGAACGCCGAAGTATTGAGCCCGTTATCGATCAGCGCGGTCCAGTACGTGTCGAGCGCCTCGCTCATCGCCGGATCGACCTCGCGGCCGTGAACCATGCGCAGGAGGTCGGCGGCGGTGGAAAGGCCTGGGTCGGGCGGCAGCGGCGCCAGGCCTTGCCGGCGGCGCAGCAGCGCGCCGATCGCCACCGGCAGGGTCGCGAGAATCGATGCGGGCGACGCTTTGTCGCCAAGAAAGGCGAGCGCTAACCGCACCCCCTCGACCGGTGGCCGCGAGGCTGCCGGGCCGAGCCAATTGGTGATCGACTCGAAGGCCTCGGCGCGCGCCTCGCCCAGCCGCGCGCGGATGACCTCGCGATCGAGCGGATCGGGGGAAAATTCTTCCCAGAGCAGGGCGACCGCCCCCTCATAGCCGAACCGGGCCACAAGCTCGTCCAGGGTATGGCCGCGCACCCAGAGAATGCCCTGTGCGCCGTCGCTGTGGCTCAGCACCGTTTCGGCCGCGATCAACCCGGCAAGCCCACTATCCATCCGATGCTCCCGCTCCAGCCCCGACCACCACCGGGGGAGCGGCGATCCGAGGCGAGCGTGGCGCGATTGTCAATGCCGCGGCGGTTGTGTGTCTAGCGTCGGCCGGGGTCGTCGTCAGCGACGTTCTGGCGGTGGTTCGGCCGGTCATAGAAAGCACGTTGCTTGTTGTGCCACGCGGACCGTTCGGCCAGGTCGATGACACCGTCATGATTGGCGTCGATCTGGTCGAACCGGTCGCGGAAACGCCGGTCGCGCTCCGCCGGCGGCATCGCCGCGAAATAGTCGTAATAGGCCTTTTGCCGCTGGAGGCTCGCCCGCCGCGTTGCGCTCAGATCTTTCTCGGCCAATTCGGCCGCGATCTGAGTTTGGCGCTGGTCGATGAAGTGCATCCGCCAGTCGCGATACTGGTCAAAGCTGATGGTATCGGACGCGGTCGTGGGCGCCGGCGCGGTCGCCGCGATGGCCGGAAGCGGTGCGGCCGCGAGAAGCGCGGTCGCGGTGAGGAGCGCGTAACGGGTCATCCGAGTCATCGTCGTCTCTCCCTACTGGCGTTAAACCTTGACGAGAACAAACCAGGGACAGTGTCATTCGTCAAGGGGAATTATATACTTGACTGACGGGGTGTCCGATGGGAAAAGCAAGCCGACAGGCCGGCGTTTGCGATTCGTCTCTGAGTGCGAAGCCAGATCGAGTTGAAATCACCGACGCTATGATCGCGGCGGGCGTTTCGGCTTATTCCGACTGGTACGCGCGCGGGGGCGCGGAAGATTATGATATTGCGGGTCTGGTTCGAGACGTAGTGGAATCCGTACTACGTATAGCTCCGTCAAGTCTTCGATGAATGCCTGAAGGTCTTTTGTAAGAGCCGCAATCTCTGTGGCCGTATCGCTAATTTCCTCTACCGTAACCGTGTCATAAAACGGGGTCATTTCCCCACGCGCTCGATAAGATTTGCGAAAGGCTTTTTCGCCTAAAGCTTCCCATTGGCCGTGCACGATCCGATTTCTTTTCGGATAGGCAGCACGTACCCGCTCAGCAATGGCTGTCAAAGGTTGTGATATCTAGGTTCCTTTGAAATGCGGATGCTGGCAAGCGTAAGCATCATGTCGATGCGAAGAAGTAGGGCAACGTGAGTGGTGATTGCCCTGCCTTGTTCCTCGTTAAACCAAGGTGCGCCCATTCCATGAATAGCTGAAAATTCCGGGGAGATCGATCCTGGGCCAGCCGTAAAAGCCAGTGTCCAAATAGCTGTTTCGATTTCTGCTTCAAGCCTTGACCATTCGACCGCAACGCGCCCAATTTCTCTAAGGTAATCGTCGCTCAAATTATGGTCAGGGATCGGCATGAGTCAGAAGCGTAATGAGCGCACCGCCACAACACCAGCCGTTGTAGACGAACCCGGCATGGCCGAGCGGTTTCAGCACGGCTTACAGCGCGCGTTCCAGTTGCCGCACAAGCCGCAGGTGCCGAAACCCAAGACGCGCCCAGCGAGCAAGGGGCGCGTGCATAAGGGCAAGACAGGACACTAGTCCGGCAATGTTCCGAACTATGCTATTGGTAATCTGCTTATGCATAGTGGCTATCAAGCACGCGTCGGCGACATTAGTAATTGTCATTCAAACTCCAACGTCAATCTTCATAGGAGCGGACAGCAAATTAGTGACCTCCGATCGTTCTAAAACTCGGTTCACTTGTAAGATTGGGATCCAAAAAGATGTTTATTGGGGGGAAGCCGGACTTACTGAGATTCCGGAAACTAATTTCAACGTCCATGAGATCATTTCCAATGCGATGAGTGACACATCTAATTCGGTATCCAGTAGAATTTCGGGCTTTCGGCTTACCATAAGTAGCGCTCTTCTTGATATTGCAAATTATGTTAAACGGCGAGATATCAGTGAATTCACTAGAAATTTTGTTCAATCTCCTGCACTTGAAACTGTTTTTATTTATTTTATAAATGGCACATCCCATGTGTATAACCTCAATTTCTCCGCTTTTCCAGACGACACTACTAGACTTAAATATACGGAATCCGATTTCACTGCCGTCTCTGGCGAAGCGCATATCCTTAAACTCGGAGTGCACCAATACATTGATCACCTGATTATTCCGCCCAATCTTACTTACGCCCAGGCGATCCAATATGCGCTCAATACGGCAATTCAGGCACATCCCGATGACCTCGGACCGCCTATCGCATTGGTCGAAATCAACCAGGATGGGCCGCATTGGATTAGCGAAGGACTCTGTGGCTCCAAACAACAATAAGATAAAGAACGCCGATAAAACTCGCATGACAAATGCCTTTCGCTCGGCTAGAATCTTTTCTGCCGAGACAGGCATAGGTCATGGCGCTGACGGGCCGGAGCTTGGCGGCAAGGCCCATCGCCTCACGCATGAGTCGTCCGTGAAGAACGGCTAAGTGATTGAACGGGGCTGGCTGGCGGGGAGTCCTGAAGTAATGGATTCCGCAAGAAACGGCGGTATCGGGGCTAGTTTTCTGGCGATTTGGGATTCCGATTTTCGGCGATTTGTGCGATTCCGGGGGGTGGGTCATCAGCGTTGGGGGACGCGATGGCGAAGCCACGGGACGATCGTCAAAAGGATCTGCTGAGACCGGCGCTGGAGGTGATCATCGATCACGGCCATCCGCTGGTGCGGCTGGCGCGCGAGATCGATTGGGGGTTTCTCGACGCCCGGTTTGCCAGCGTTTGCACGTCGGGTGGGGGTCAGCCGCCCTTGCCGACGCGGCTGGTCGCCGGTCTGTTCATCCTGAAGCACATGCACGACCTGTCGGACGAGGTGTTGTGCGCGCGCTGGCTGGAGAACCCGTATTACCAGTTCTTCTGCGGCGAATTGAGTTTCTGCCACCGGTTGCCTTTCGAGCGCTCGTCGCTGACGCACTGGCGCCAGCGGCTGGGCGAGGAGCAGCTGGTGGCCTTGATCCAGGAGAGCCTGTCGGTGGCGCACAAAACCGGCGCGCTGGCGATCCGCGATCTCGAGCGTGTGGTGGTCGACACCACGGTGCAGCCGAAGGCAATCGCCCATCCGACCGACGCGCGGCTCTGCCATCGTGCGATCGAGCAGCTCGTTAATCTGGCACGACGCAACGATGTGCCGCTGCGGCAGAGCTACCGGCGGGTGGCCAAGCGTGCGGCCATTATGGTGGGCCGCTACACCCACGCCCACCAGTTCAAGCGCGCTCGGCGCGAACTGAAGTTCCTGCGCACCCGGCTCGGCCGGGTGATCCGCGACATCCGCCGCAAGATCGCCGGGAACGATGCGCTCAGAGAGCGCTTCGCCAACCTGCTCGCCCTGGCCGGTCGGGTGCGTTTCCAAGACCACCGCCAGCGCGGCCCCAAGGTCTATGCGCTGCACGCCCCCGAGGTCGAGTGCATCGGTAAAGGCAAGGCCCGAGCCCCCTATGAGTTTGGTTGCAAGGTGTCGATCGCCACGCCGGCGACCAAGCCCAAGGGCGGTCAGTTCGTGCTCCACGCCAAGGCACTGCACGGCAATCCGTTCGACGGCCACACCCTGGGGCCTGTCGTCACCGAGTTAGAGAAGCTGACCGGCGTCGAAACCCGCCGCATCCATGTCGACAAGGGCTATCGCGGCCACAATCACAAAGAGAAGTTCCGGGTCTGGATCACCGGCCAGGTCCGTCACGTCACCGCCCCGATCCGCCGCGAGATGAAGCGCCGCGCCGCGGTCGAGCCGGTCATTGGCCACGTCAAGGCCGAGCACCGCATGAGCCGCAATTATCTCAAAGGGCGCGACGGCGATCGCAGCAATGCCGTGCTCGCCGCCGCCGGTTACAACTTCGGCCTCCTCTTGCGCTGGCTGGCGAGACTTTTATGTGCCCTCGTTCAGGCGCTCCTCACCGTCCCACAACGAGTCCAAATCGCCTAAAAACAGCCAGTCACCCGTTCTTCACGGACGACGCATTATATTATTCATCGAACGGCAACTTCAACTGCACCGGATCGCGGTAGCTCGTCGCTCGCGCCAGAGGCGCAGGCGGCTGCGGCTTCTTACGCGGCGCTACTAGTCCGCCGATAGGTGAGGCGCTTGCCAGCCGCGCCCTTCAATGCGCGTTCGGTGCGCTCCGCATCCTCAACGCCGAGAGCCTTGCGGTTGTTGTAGCGGAAGTCGAATTCCGCCAGATAGCGGTGCAGATGCTTGTCGCCGCAGTGCTGGTAGGTGCCGCGCATCCCGCGCTTGAACACGCCGAAATAGCCTTCGACGGTATTTGTGGTCACGCGCCCAACCGCACCGTCACGCGCGTATTCTTCCTCGCCGTGGTTCACAGTCTCATGCGCCGCGAAGTAGCGACCGGGCAGCATATACTGGCGGCCTTCATCGGTATTGAGGCGGCTCTCACGCTCGGCAAAGGAAGCGAAGATGCGGTGAATGGTCGAGGCTGTCAGATCATTGACGTGAACCGATACGACCTTGCCGTCGCGCTCGACCAGCGAGACGATCTTCTGCTTCTTGTCCACGACCTTCGGCACCCAGCCGACGCCATTGACGAACTGCCAGTTGTCCTTGGCGTGCAGCCCTTTGGCTTCCGGCCCGAAAAACGTGTCGTCAGCCTCAACCACCTTACCCTCGCCGCCCAAGATCGGCGGCTCGTGCGGCTTCATCGCCTCGCGGATACGGTGCGCGAGGAACCAAGCCGACTTGTAGGTGATGCCGAGGGTGCGGTGTAGCTGATGCGCCGAGACGCCTTTCTTGCTCGACGCCATCAAGCGGAAGCCGAGAAGCCACTTATGCAACGGGATATGCGAGCGCTCAAAGATCGAGCCGACACGCACCGTGAACTTGTCCTGGCAGGTTTCGCAGTAGAACCAGCCCGGCCCCATGCTGTCGCCGCCTAGCGGCTTGATGCCATCGAACGTGCCGCAGAACGGGCAATAGATGCCGTTCGGCCAGCGAACCTCTTGGAGGTAGAGGCGCGCCGCCTCTTCATCGTGGAAAGCCGGGTCGCTGAGTAGCTCGGGGGTCTGCATCGCCTATCTCCTTGATGCAGAACGTATCCCGTCCCCGCCTGTCAGTCAAGTATATAATTCCCTTCGTCAAGTGATTTTGTTCATGTTTTATCCCCACGCGGTGGTCTTGCTCTCGCGACCGGCGCATGGCACAAGCGCGGCGGTTTGAGGACGGGGTGGCATGCCGGATTTCGCCATCGAGGATGGCTGCCGTGGCGTGGTGTGCGGCGTCGACGAGGCCGGGCGCGGGCCGCTCGCTGGCCCGGTCGTCGCTGCGGCGGTAATCATCGACCGCGACTGCTTCACCGCCGAGTTGGCGGAAACTCTCGACGATTTCAAAGCTGCTGCGCCGCGATGTGCGCGAGGCGTGCTACCGCGCTTTGTGGAATTGTGCACGGATCGGCATCGGCGCGGCGAGCGTCGCCGAGATCGATCGTATCAACATCCTGCGCGCCAGCCTCAAGGCGATGGCGCGCGCGGTCGCCGCGCTTGGGCAGCCGGCCGATATCGCCCTGGTCGACGGCAACATCGCGCCGCCGCTTTCCTGCCCCGTGCGCACCGTGGTCAAGGGCGACACTCTGAGTCTCAGCATCGCCGCTGCCTCGGTCGTCGCCAAGGTCACCCGCGACCGCATTATGCGCGCGCTGTCGCCGCGCTACGCCGATTACGGCTGGGAAACCAATGTCGGCTACTCGACCGAAACCCATCTCGCTGCGATTGTCCGCGTCGGGGTCACGCGGCATCACCGCCGCTCGTTCGAGCCGGTGCGCGTCGCGCTCGAGGGCCCGGCGATCCGCGATCTGTTCGAGGTAAACTAATCGAATCATTGACGGATTCAGCGCAGGCGCGCAGATTCCGGGTATGGACTCGACCCCGACCGCGCTATCGGAAGGCGTTCTCGATGGCGATTGCCTCGCGGAAATGGCGCGGCTGCCGGCCGGGTCGATCGACCTCGTCTTCGCCGATCCACCCTACAATCTTCAGCTTAGCGGCGAGTTGCACCGGCCGGACAACAGCCGGGTCGACGGGGTCGAAGCCGATTGGGACAAGTTCGCCGACTTTGCCGCTTATGACCACTTCACCCGCGGCTGGCTCGGCGAATCCCGGCGCCTGCTGAAGCCTTCCGGCGCGCTCTGGGTCATCGGCAGCTACCACAACATCTTCCGGATCGGCGCCATCCTTCAGGATCTCGGCTTCTGGATCTTGAACGACGTGGTCTGGCGCAAGTCGAACCCGATGCCCAATTTTCGCGGCCGGCGCTTCACCAACGCGCACGAGACGCTGCTGTGGTGCGCCGCCGACCGCAACGCGCGCTACACCTTCAATTACGAGGCAATGAAGGCGCTCAACGACGAGCTGCAGATGCGCAGCGACTGGCTGATCCCGATCTGCGCCGGCTCCGAGCGGCTCAAGGACGGCGACGGCAAAAAGGCGCATCCGACGCAGAAACCCGAGGCGCTGCTGCACCGTGTGTTGCTGGCGTCGAGCCGACCGGGCGAGCTGGTGCTCGATCCGTTTTGCGGCACCGGCACCACCGGCGCGGTGGCAAAGCGGCTGGGAAGACGCTTTATCGGGATCGAGCGCGACCCGGCTTACGCGACGCTGGCCCGCGAGCGCATCGCCGCGGTCAGCCCAGCCGATGGCGAGGCGGTGGCCCTTACGTCGAAGCGCGAGGCACCGCGCGTTCCGTTCGGCAGCCTGGTCGAGCGCGGGCTGGTGCGTCCGGGAGAGGTGCTGTTCGACCAGTCGGGGCGCTGGACCGCGCGGGTGCGCGCCGACGGCAGCCTGATCTCGGCTGACCATAAGGGGTCGATCCATTCGGTGGCCGCCCAGCTGCAAGGCGCGCCGGCCTGCAACGGCTGGGCATTCTGGTATGTTCGGCGGCCAAGCGGCGCGGTGCTGATCGACGCGCTGCGCCAGCAGGTTCGCGCCGAGACCCATTGACGGTGAAAGCAATGGCTTACGACCGCAACAACGTCTTCGCCCGCATCCTGCGCGGCGAGATCCCCTGCACCAAGGTCTACGAGGACGAGCATGTGCTGGCGTTTCGCGACATCCAGCCGCAGGCGCCGAACCACGTCGTGCTGATCCCCAAGGGCGAATACCTCTCGGCCGACGATTTTTCCGCCACCGCCTCCGACGCCGAGCTCGCTGCTTTCATGCGCGCCGTCGCCAAGATCGCCAAGTTGGAAGGGATTTCAGAAGGCGGCTACCGCATCGTCTCGAACCACGGCAAGGCGGCGCATCAGGCGGTGCCGCACTTCCACCTGCACCTGTTCGGCGGCCGCGACCTCGGCGCGCGGCTCCTGCAACGGATTACGGCTTCAGAATAGCGAGCAGCCGTTCGGGGATGGGTTCGGCGGCGACGCTACCATAAAGCGCATGCAGCACGTCCTCGCCGTGGGTTTCGCCAGAAAGAAAGGCGCGAATGCGGCGATCGACCGAGCCGCGACCGCTGTTGTCGATGTGGTGATGGACGTGATGAGCGGGGAAACTCTCGAGATTGTGCTGCATCTTCGGTCGCTTCGGTTTGTCCACGGATAAAGCCAAGCGCGATTTCCGAATGTGAACAGCATGTAACAGATTTGTATCCCTTAATCGACTTGCATGTCTCTCATGCGCCAAACGCATGATGTGTCGAGGATGCGGCGGAGCGGCCCAAATGCGCTATACAGGGGGTCTAACGTCGCCACGGACAAGACGGAATGACCACCGAAACCATCGACTACCTCGACCTGTTCCACCAGCGCGGCGATGCGATCGCCGACGCCTGCACCCGTTGCGGCGATTGCTTTCGCGCCTGTCCGATGACCGAGCCGGGCGGGATCGCCGATGCGAATCCGGGCGAGACGGCTTCCGCCATCGTCGATCTGATCACCGGCGGCGCCGGTAATGAGGACGCGATCCGCTGGGGCGAGATTTGCAGCGGCAGCGGCAATTGCATCCCGGCGTGCCAGCACGGGATCAACCCGCGCGTTATGGTCCAGCTGGCGCGCGGCCACGCCCGGCGCAAACGCGATGGGAAACCGCTCGAAACGCGCTGGCGCGGCGCCTTCCAGAATATGAGCCGCGGTGTGCGGGTGCTCTCGAAGCTGCAACTGCCGCCGGAAACCCTGGCGCGGTTCAAGCGGGTGGATACATCGCGCACCACCCCACCCGATATCGTCTTTTACACCGGCTGCAATGTCGTCAAGACGCCGCACATCGCGCTCCTGTGCCTCGACGTGCTCGATAAGCTCGGCGTCACCTATGACGTCATGGGTGGGGTTGGCCAGTGCTGCGGCGTCTACCAGTTCCGCGAGGGCGATTTCGTCAACAACAGCAAGATGGCCAACGCGACGATTCAAGGCCTCGCCTCAGCCGGCACCTCGACGGTGCTGTCGTGGTGTCCGTCGTGCCAGATTTCGATCGGCGAGGTGTCGCTGCCCAATTACGAGCGGCAGTTCGGGGAGAAGCCGTTCGACCTTAACCCGTTCTTGATCTTCCTCGCCGACCGCGCGGATATTCTCGCCTCGATGATGGTGCGCCGAGTCGAGAAGCGCATCGCGCTGCACGAGCGGCCGGTGTTTCCGGGCATCATGGAAGCGGTCAAAAAGCTGATCGGCATCATCCCCGGCGCCGAACTCATCAATATCGATGTGCCGCGGGTCGGGACCCAGGCGAACAGCCTCGCCCAGCTTCCGGAATTCAAACGCGCGCTGGTGCAGAAAGAGCTGAGGGCGGTGGCCGATGCCGGGGTCGATACGCTGGCGACGATCTACCACGCCTGCCACCGCGAGATCTGCGACGCGGGTGACGGCCGCAGCTTCGAGGTGGTCAATTTCATGGAGCTCTTGGGCGAGGGCCTCGGCCTCGACAGCGAGGACGGCTACAAGCGGCTTAAGGCGATCAAGGATATTGACGACATCATCGTCGAGACCGCGCCACTGATCGAAGCCAACAAGCTCGACCTCGACACCGTCCGCGACGCGCTCGCCGCCGAGTTCGGCGGCCATTGACGCAATCGCCGTTCGCCCGTAGGTTTTTGTCATGAGCGCGACCGCTGCCACCAGCACCGAACGACGCCGACGTCTTGGCGGCGGAGTTTTTGCGTCCGGGGACATGGGTCGCTGCTGACCGGGTCCCTTGGCTTGCAGACCACCGCCCCGCCGACGATCCCGGCGGGGTTTTTGTTTCTGAGGAGCGTGAGGGAGTGACGACGATGGCGAGCAACAAGCCCAAGGTGTTCATCGATGGAGAATCCGGCACCACCGGGCTCGGCATCCGCGCACGCCTCGAGGCCCTGTCGTCGGTCGAGCTCAAGAGCATCGCCGAGGCGCACCGCAAGGACCCCGCCGCCCGGCGCGACATGATGGAGGAGGTCGATCTCGTCATCCTCTGCCTGCCTGACGATGCGGCTAAGGAGTCGGCGGTGCTCGCCGACAGCCTCGGCAACGCCGCGCCGAAATTGCTCGACGCCAGCACTGCGCACCGGGTCGACGCCGCCTGGGAATACGGTTTTCCCGAGATGACCTCCGGCCAGGAAGAGCGCGTCGCCGCGGCGCGCAAGGTTGCCAACCCCGGCTGCTATCCGACCGGCGCGATCGGGCTCATTCGACCGCTGGTCGATGCCGGGCTGATCCCGCCCGACTACCCGATCACGATCAACGCGGTGAGCGGCTATTCCGGCGGCGGCAAGTCGATGATCGCGGCGCATGACCATGATGGCGGCCCGGCCTTCGAGCTGTACGCGCTCGGGCTCGAGCACAAGCACGTGCCGGAGACGCAGAAATACGGCGGCCTGACCCGGCGGCCGATCTTCGTGCCGTCGGTAGGGCATTTCCGCCAGGGAATGCTTGTGTCGGTGCCGCTGCACCTCGACACGCTGCCGGGCAAGCCGTCGGGCGGCGATCTGCGCGCGGCTCTGGCCGAGCGCTACCAAGGCTGTGCGTATGTCTCGGTGGTCGATCCCGCCAAGGATGGCAAGCTGGAGCCGCAGGCGCTCAACGACACCAACAAGCTCGAACTGTCCGTCTTTGCGAACGAGGCGCGGCGCCAAGCAGTGCTGGTGGCGCGGCTCGACAATCTCGGCAAGGGCGCTTCGGGCGCGGCGGTGCAGAACCTGTCGCTGATGCTCGGCCTGGAATGACCATGCTGACCCGGCCGATCCCGTCGACCGGCGAGGCGATGCCGGTCATCGGGCTTGGCACCTGGCCGGTGTTCGATGTCGGCGCCGATGACCGGTCGCGCGAGCCGCTGCGCGAGGTGGTGCGGCGCCTGATCGAGGCCGGCGGTGCGATGATCGACACCTCGCCGATGTACGGCCGTTCCGAGGGCGTGGTCGGCGACATCGTGTCCGAGTTGGACCTGCGCGCTCAAACTTTCCTCGCCACCAAGGTATGGATCAGCGGCCGCGAGCGCGGCATCGAGCAGATGGCCCGCTCGGCAAGCCTGCTCAAATCGCCGGTCATCGATCTGATGCAAATCCACAATTTGGTCGATTGGTGCACCCAGCTGGCCACGATGCGCGCCATGAAGGGGCGCGGCGCGCTGCGCTATATCGGCATCACCCATTACACCACCGGCTCGCTCGGCGAGCTCGCGCGCATCCTCGAGACCGAGCCGGGGATCGATTTCGTCCAGTGCGGCTATTCGCTGGCGACGCGAGAGGCGGAAACGCGGCTGCTGCCGGTCTGCGCCGATCGTGGGGTAGCGGTGATCGTCAATCAGCCGCTGGAGCGCGGCGATCTCTTCCGCGCGGTGCGCGACAAGGCGCTGCCGGGATGGGCGGCCGAGTTCGACTGCACGAGCTGGGCGCAGCTGTTTCTCAAATACCTGCTCGGTAACCCGGCGGTGACGGTGCTGATCCCGGCCACCAACAAACCGGATCACATGACGGATAATCTCAACGCCGGGTCCGGCCGCCTGCCGGACGAAAAGCAGCGCGAGCAAATCAGGCGGTTGTGGGACTCGCTTTAGCTTAGCGGTTATACATCGGGGTGAAGGCCGGCGTTGTGATCGCCCGGCGCATCTGATCCGGATCGACCTTCGGATAGGTCACGGTCGACTGGGGCAGCACGTCCTGCGGCGGCAGGTCAGCGGCCTGCCGGGTGATCCACGTTCCCGCGTAATGTTGGCCCCAGACGATGGCGCCAAAGACGACGAAGAATGCGACGACGATCTTGAACATGAGCGCCTCGGCTGGTCCACCTTGCGGCGCGTCGACCATGCGCGGTCAGTCGTAAGGATTTGGTTGACGCGTGGCGCTTAGCGAGTGATCGCGGCAACCGCCGAGAGCAGGTTTTCGACCTCGCTTTGCCCGATCCCGCGGGTGATGAAGACCAGCCGCGAGGTCCGGTCGGCGTCGGGCCAGTCCTGCAGCTCGATCGGCCGGTGCGACGTGTGCTGCACCGCATGAACGACGACCGGGCCCTTGACGCCCTCGACCGCGACGATGCCCTTGACCCGCAAGAGGTCGGCGCCGCGCAGCGCGGTCAGCACCGCCATCGCCTGTTCGAAGGCGGGCCAGGCGAGCGGCTTATCGAAGGCGATCGCGAAGCTGGCGATGCCGTGGCTGTGCGCGTGTGCATGGTCGTGCTCGGGGATGCGCAGCGGCAGGTCGAGCCGCTCGTCGAGTAGATAGGCCGGGTCGATCGCGCCGCCCACCGCCTGCTCCACCGGGGCCGCGGTCAGCTGCGCCAGCTCGGCACGCAGCGGCGCCGGGTCGGCGATGTCGCTCTTTGTCAGCACGATACGGTCGGCGAGCGCGACCTGCTCGCGCGCCTCAGGAGCGCTCGCCAGATTGCGAATACCGTTCGGTGCATCGATCACCGTCACCAGCGCCTGCAGGTGGAACTCCTCGCCGAGCGCGCGGTCGCTGGCGAAGGTCTGCAACAGCGGCCCGGGGTCGGCGAGGCCGCTGGTCTCGATGATCACGCGCTCGAAACTCGGCACCGCGCCGCGCGCGCGGTCGGCGAAGAGGGTGCGCAGGCTCTCCTGCAGGTCACTGCGCATCAGGCAGCAAACACAGCCATTGCCGAGCAGCACCGTGGCGTCGCTCGACGCGCGCAGCAGCGCGTTGTCGATGCCCACCTCGCCGTATTCGTTGACGACGACAGCCGTATTGGCGCCGGCCGGGCTGTCGAGCAGGGTGCGCAGCAGCGTCGTCTTACCGGCGCCGAGAAAGCCGGTGAGGATCGTCACCGGGATCCGCGTGCCGCGCGGCCGCCGCTGTGCCCGCCCGAACCGCCCGGCCGAGCTGCCGGCGAACAGCGAGGAGATCGGGTCCCTGGCGCGAAGGTCGCTCAAATCCACACGTCGTTTGGTGCGGTGCGTTCGCCGCCGGCATCGCCGGTATTGGGAACGCCGCGCGGTTCGATCAGCAGCATCTTCACCTCGCGCTCGGCGAAGGGTTTGTGCTCGACCCCTCGCGGCACGACAAACATCTCGCCCGGGCCGACCGTTACCGCGCCGTCACGGAAATCGATGCGCAACTCGCCGTCGAGCACGATGAAGGTCTCGTCGGTGTCCTTGTGGTCGTGCCAGATGAAGTCGCCTTGCAGCTTTACCAGTTTGAACTGGTAGTCGTTCATCTCGGCGACGACCCGAGGCTGCCAATGCTCGGCGATGAGGCCCAGTTTGTCGCGGAAATTGATCGCCTTATAGGCGGCCATTCCCCCGCCCCTCAAAAATCCATTTCGAGGCAATAGAGCCCGCCGACAAAGCGGTCGACCGTGTAGACGATGCCGCGGTCGTCGATGAACACGTCGTTCAATTGGCACGAGCCGAACGGCGAACCGGGCACCTCGGGCACGAAATAGGCGACTTCCTTCGGCTGGTATGGGTTTTCCAGGTCGAAGGCGCGCATGCCGCCGTTGAAGAACGTGCCGAAAACGATGCGGTCGGATTTGTAGCAGCCCTCTTTCGGCAGGTTTTCCCAGAGATTATGCGCGCCGAACCTTCCGCCGCGACGCGAGAACACGTCGACCGAGGGTAGCGGGCAAGTTGCGATCGGCACCGGGTTCTCCTCGGTGCGGTTGTCGACGACCCATACCAGCTTCGGCCAATCGGCGCCGTCGGGACGGGTGCACTCGTCGCTGACGATCAGCAGATTGCGGTCGAAGAACGGCACGACCGTATGGGTAAAGCCGACATTGGGCGGGTGATAGTCCCAGCGCGACACCATCTTCGGGTGTGCCTTGTCGCTGATGTCGAGGACGATCATCCCGCCGTCGAGATAGCCCATGTAAACCCGGTCGGGTCGCTCGGGGTAGACGTTGGTGTTGTGCGGACGAAAGCCGCTGTCGGTGCCGTCGGGATGGCGCTTCAGCGGCCCCTCGTTGTCGCCGCGTGCCTGACCGGGCAGCCACCAGCGGCTGATCTCGGTGGGCTTCGACGGGTTCGATACGTCGATCGCGCGGTAGATCTGGTCGTCCTTGGGGTGAGACGGCTGGAAGTCGGGGGCGCTCGCGCTCATGTGGATGGTCTTGCCGTCGGTGAACCAGAGCTGGTGGACGCCACGCGACTCCGGCCCGGAGCAGTCGAAGAAAGTGATGCTCTTCGGGTTTTCCGGGGTCGAGATGTCGAACAGCTCAAAGCCGGCGGGCTTCAGTCCCGGCTCCTTGGTCTGATAGGCGACAGCGAGAATGTCGCCGACCGTCTCCAGCGAGTTGGAGCGCATATGTGACTCCGGCAGGTCGCGGCGGGCGACGATTTTTGGGTTTTTCGGGTCAGTGACGTCGACCGCGGTGAAGTTTTTCGGCGCGCTCTCGTGCGCCAGCCACAGGATGCGGCGGCCGTCCTTGGCGAGCTGCATCGACATGCCCTCGCCGATGCCGCCGAAGCCGTCGAGCGTGTTGTGCGAGATGAGCTTGAAATTCCAGATCATCGAATTGTCAGTCGCGGGCATGGGTCCTCCCAGGGATCTGCGCAAAAATGACTGATGAAAGCCTAGCTGTCATTGCGGACGAAGCGAAGCAATCTCGATCCGGGTTGGCTAGTCGGAGAAAATTGCTTCGTCGCCTACGGCTCCTCGCAATGACGATGAAACGCCTACCCCAGGTGCTTCTTGAAGAACGCGGTCGCGTCGTTCCACAGCTCATGCGCCGGGCCTTCGCGGTAGCTCGGCCGATAGTCGGCGAGGAAGGCGTGGCCGGCGTTCTGGTACACCTTGGTGGTGACGTCCTTGCCGGCGCCGCGTTTTTTCATCTCTTCGGCAAGCGCGGGCGGCGGGTTCTGGTCCTCAATCCCGAACACGCCAAACAACGGGCAGTGCAGATTGCCCATCAGGTCGAGCACCTTGGTCGGCCGCGCCGGGGTGGTCTCGGCGTCGGGCGTCGCGCGATGGATGAACCCGCCCCAGCAATCGACCGCCGCGTCCACCTTGCCGCTGCTGCAGGCGAAGAGCAGCGTGTGCCGCCCGCCCGAGCAGAAACCGATCGCGCCGACCTTGCCGGTGGCGCCAGGCAGCGCCCGTAAATAATCAGCCGCCGCTTCAAGGTCTCCCACCGCCTGGGAATCCTTGAGCCCGAACATCACCGGGAAGACGCTGCCCTGAAAGTCGCCCGGATCCTTCGGAGCGCCGTCGCGCCAGTAGAGATTGGGGGCGATCACGCTGTAACCGATATTGGCGAAGCGGCGCGCGAGATCGCACTCGTGATCCATGAGTCCGAATGCCTCGTGGATCATGACGATGCCTGGATAATTGCCTGGCGTGTTCGGCTTTGCGAGGTAGGCGGGAATTTTGGTGCCGCCGCTTTGCATCTCGACGACTCCGCCCGTGATCTTGCCGGGGTCGGTGACGAGACCGGGAACATTTGCCATGGGGGATTTCCTCCGTCGCTGGGGTTTGGGACAGTGCGCGCCGGCTAGACGATGCCGGCATCTTCCTTCAACGCCTTGCGGGCGAAGTAGCAGAACGTGGCGCCGATGATGCTCGCGCGCAGCCGGTAGTCGTGCGCCTCCTGCGCCTCGGTCGGGCCGATCGGATTGATCTTACCGGCGGCTCGCGCCAGCAGCTGCAATTTGGCGGCACGCTCCAGGAACAGCGCCAGCATTGCCGCTTCCTCGACCGTGCCGCAAGCGGTGACGAGCCCGTGATGGGCGAGGAGCGCGGCGCGTTTGGCGCCGAGCACGCCGGAGATGATGCGGCCTTCCTCATCGCCGATCGGCACGCCGGGCCATTCCGGCAGATACGCGCAATCGTCCCAGAACACCGCCGTGTCCATGTGGGCGACCGCAAGCGGTTCGCCGATCATCGACAGCGCCGAGACGTGCGGCGGATGGGTGTGGATGATCGAGGCGACCTCCGGCCGCTTGCGATAGATCCACAGATGAAACCGGTTCGACGGATTGGGCATGCCGTCGCCGTCGATTACGCTGAGGTCGTCGTCGACCAGCAACAAGTTGTCGGCGCTGATCTCGTCGAGCCCGAGCCCGAAGCGCATCGTCCAATAGGTGCCAGGCTCGTCGCCGCGCGCGGTGAGCTGGCCGGCGAGCGCGGAGCCATGCTCCTCGGCGGCGAGGATGCGGCAGGCCAAGGCCAGCTTTTGCGGCGCCGACCAGCGGGCGGCGTCGAGGTGCTGGTTCATGTCGGCGGCTGACGACGTGCTGTACTCTTCCTTGCGCCTGACGATCGCTGCCATCTCCTGCGCCTTCCCCGGTTTTGCGCGCCGCACCCCTTGCCGGTGCGATAGGCGCTTATGCTACGGTCGCCCGTTCAATAATCGCCTATGAGAGACGCCGATGCCAACGGTTGAACTGCCTAGTTTCCACGTCGAAGGTCCGGCGGCATGGATCGGGGCAGAGCTCGCCCGCCATCCCGAGCGATGGATCTACACCCTGTCGGCGGCCGAGCTCGCCGAGATCGACGCCAATGTCGAGCGGCTGCGTGGCCGCGACCTCGCCGACTTGCGCCGGGATGATTTCCTGCTTCCGACCCTGGGCCCGGTGCTCGACCGCATGCGCGGCGAGGTGCTCGACGGCCGCGGCTTCGTGCTGATCCGCGGTCTGCCGGTCGAGGGAAGGTCGATCGCCGACAGCGCGCTCGCCTACTGGGCGGTCGGCACGCGGTTCGGCAATCCCCGTTCGCAGAATGCGATGGGGCATCTACTCGGCCACGTCACCGATCTCGGTGTCGCGACTAGCGACCCCAATGTGCGCACCTATCAGACCACCGAACGGCAGCATTTTCACACCGATTCGTGCGATATCGTCGGCCTGTTGTGTCTCAAGACGGCGCGCTCGGGCGGGCTGTCGTCGATCGTCAGCTCGATGTCGATCTACAACGCGATGGCGAAGCGGCGTCCCGATCTGCTGGCGCGCCTCTGCCGGCCTTTCGCCACCGACCGGCGCGGCGAGGTGCCGGTCGGCCAGAAGCCTTATTTCGACATGCCCGTCTACAATGCGCACGAGGGCTACATCTCGGCGATCTATTCAGGCACCTATATCCGCTCGGCCCAGCGCTTTCCCGAGGTGCCGCGCCTCACGCCGACCGACATCGAGGCGCTCGAAATGTTCGATGACCTCGCCAATGACAAGAATTTGCGCCTCGACATGGAGCTGCGCCCCGGCGACATGCAGTTCCTGCACAACCACACCTGTCTGCACGACCGCACCGCTTTTGTCGATTGGCCGGAGCCGGCGCGGAAGCGGCATCTGTTGCGGCTGTGGCTGGCCGCCCCCGGGGCGCGGCCGCTGCCGCCGGTCTACGCGCCGCGCTACGGCTCGACGACAATCGGCGACCGCGGCGGCATCATCTGCGAGCGGACCCGGCGGCACGCGCCGCTCGAACCGGTATGATTTCACTGCTTGCCGGCGAGCTTTAACCCCAGGAGCGGAGCGATCGCCTCGGCGGGGAGCTTTGAGAAACCGGGAGGCGGCTCGAAGAGCGCTGCGGGCTGGGGCCCAAGATGCACATGGGTCAGCTCCCAATGCAGGGTCGCGACGCGGCCGCTGGCCCGGGTGAAGCTGCCGTCGAGCTTCATCGGGATGCCGGCGTCGCTGAGCCACAGATTGCCCGCGCCGTGGCCCTCGGGGACGGTGACCTCGACATCGTACTTGGTGGTGGCGATGCCGTTGATTTTTTCGTGCCCGACCGGTTTGCGTGTGAGGCGCGGATCGGCGAAGAGGCGCAGTTCCGGCGGCATCATGAATTCGACGGTGGTGTGCAGCTTGGGCAGCACCAGATCGCCGATCGGGGTGTCGGTGCGCAGCACGAAGGCGGCCGGGATACCGTTCAGATTCTGCTCGTGCCGCTCCTTGCCCGGCATGTTCCACATCTTGCCCTGGTAGGGCTTGCCGTTGATGACGAGCACTCGGTCGGCGCTGAATCCGACCTTGGCGTCGCTCAGCGTCGCTGCCGGCGCGGCGGAGGCGGCGGTCACGAACGCTGCGGTAAAGCCGATCAGGAACCCCCGCATTGCTTCCTCGATCCTTGCTGCCGCCGCCAGTTAGAGGTGGATTGAGGCGGTTTCGCGGCACGCTGGACAGCGGTCGCGAAGCCCCTATCCTGGCCCCTGGCGCTGTTTATGCAAGGGCGCCCGCGGAGAGGCAGGGGATGAGTGGGAAGATCGAGGCAAGATTGACGGAACTCGGCATCGAGTTGCCGCAGGCGACCGCGCCGATCGCCAATTACGTGCCGTTCACGGTCGCCGGCAATATCGTCGTCGTGTCGGGCCAGGTGTCGGTGCGCGGTGGCAAGCCCGAATTCGTCGGCAAGCTTGGCCGCGAGGTCTCGGTGGTCGACGGCCAGCAGGCGGCGCGGCTGTGCGCGCTCAACATCCTGGCGCACGTCAAGACCGCCTGCGGCGGTGATCTCGACCGCGTGAAGCGGGTGCTGCGCCTGTGCGGCTTCGTCAACTGCACGCCCGAGTTCACCGACATGCCGCAAGTGGTCAACGGTGCCTCCGACCTGATGGTCCAGGTGTTCGGCGATGCCGGCAAGCACGCCCGCGCCGCGGTCGGGGTTAATTCGCTGCCGCTCGGCGTCGCGGTCGAAGTCGAGGCGATGGTCGAGCTCGGCTGAGCGATGAACGACACCGGCGACGCGGTCACCCTGACGGTTCATTCCTCGATCGCCGAGATTCCGGCGGACGAATGGGACGCCTGCGCCGGGGGCGTGAACCCGACGGTCGGGTACACCTTTCTCCAGGCAATGGAGGAGAGCGGCTCGGCGAGTGCCCGGGCCGGCTGGGCGCCGCAACATTTGTCGCTGTCCGATAAGGGCCGCATCGTCGGCATCGTACCGCTTTACCTGAAGAGCCATTCCTACGGCGAGTACGTGTTCGACTACGGTTGGGCCGACGCCTATGAGCGCGCCGGCGGACGCTATTACCCGAAGGCGCTTGCCGCGGTGCCGTTCACCCCGGTGCCGGGGCCGCGCCTTTTGGTACGGCCCGACGCGCCGCCCGACACCAAGTCCGCGCTGATCGCCGGGCTTGCCGAGTTCACCCGCCAGCGCGGAATTTCATCGCTGCACGTCAACTTCCCCGATGAGGAAGACGCCGAAGCGCTGTTCGCCGCCGGTTTTTTGAAGCGGATGGGTCAGCAATTCCACTGGACCAATGACGGCTACAAGACCTTCGCCGACTATCTCGCCGCACTCAATTCCCGCAAGCGCAAGGCGGTCAACAAGGAGCGGCGCGAGGCGATGGCGCCCGGTCTCGAGATCGACGTACTGACCGGTGCCGATTTGCAGCCCAAGCATTGGGACGCGTTCTACCGCTTCTATCTAGCGACCTCCGACCGCAAATGGGGCTCGGCTTATCTCAACCGCAAATTCTTCGCGCTGATCGGCGAGCGGATGGCCGACAAGATCGTGCTGGTGATGGCCCGGAACGCGAAGGAATATGTCGCGGGGGCGTTCAACATCCTCGGCACCGAGACGATCTACGGTCGCAATTGGGGCAGCTACGGCGACTACAAGATGCTCCACTTCGAGTGCTGCTATTACCGCGCGATCGAGTTCGCGATCGATCACGGCTTGAAGCGGGTCGAGGCCGGCGCCCAGGGCCCGCATAAATTACAGCGCGGCTACTTACCGGTGCCGACCTACAGCGCGCACTACATCCCGGACCCGAATTTCCGCCGCGCGGTCGCGCAATTCCTCGCCCGCGAGCGCGAGATGGTCGAGCAGAAGATCGAGCATCTGGCCGAGCACTATTCGCCGTTTCGCCACACCGAGGGTGAGCCCGGCACGGCAGCCGAAGATTAGCCGCGGCGTTATTCGACCAGCGCGGGTTCCTGAGGCTCGACGTCGGGATCGGGAACCCCGGGCGTCTCGGGCGCGGGCTTCTCGTGGAAGGTGAAGGCGAGCTTGTCCTCGGCTTCGTCGCGCTTAACGCGGACGATGCCGCCCTTTGCGAGGTGGCCGAACAGCAGCTCCTCGGCGAGCGGCTTCTTGATGTGCTCCTGGATGATCCGCGCCAGCGGCCGCGCGCCGAAGAGCGGGTCGTAGCCCTTTTCGGCGAGCCAGGCGCGCGCGCTTGCTTGCAGCTCGATCGTGACGTTGCGGTCGGCGAGCTGCTCCTCGAGCTGCAGGATGAACTTGTCGACGACCCGGCCGATCGTCTCCGGCGACAGCGCCGCGAACGAGATCGTCGCGTCGAGCCGGTTGCGGAACTCCGGCGTGAACATCCGGTTGATCGCTTCCTCGTCGTGCCCGGTGCGGATGCCGCTGCCGAAGCCGATCGCCTGCTTGGCCAGCTCGGCCGCGCCGGCATTGGTCGTCATGATCAGGATGACGTTGCGGAAATCGACGATCTTGCCGTTGTGGTCGGTGAGCTTCCCGTAATCCATCACCTGCAAGCAGGATGTTGAACAGGTCGGGATGCGCCTTCTCGATCTCGTCGAGCAGCAGCACGCGAATGCGGGTGCTGGTCGATCGCGTCGGTCAGGAGCCCGCCCTGGTCGAAGCCGACATAGCCCGGCGGCGCGCCGATGAGCCGCGAGACGGTGTGCCGCTCCATGTATTCCGACATGTCGAAGCGGGTGATCTCGATGCCCATCGTGCGGGCGAGCTGGCGCGCGACCTCGGTCTTGCCGACGCCGGTCGGACCCGAGAACAGGTAGGAGCCGATCGGCTTTTCGGCGTCGCGCAGGCCGGCGCGGGCGAGCTTGATCGCGGAGACCAGCGCCTCGATCGCCTGGTCCTGGCCGAACACCATGGTCTTCAGGTCGCGGTCGAGGTTCCGCAGCACCTCGCGGTCGTCGCGCGACACGCTCTTCGGCGGGATGCGCGCCATCGTCGCGATGCACGGCCTCGACTTCCTTGGCGGTGATCGTCTTGCGGCGGCTTGCTTTCCGGCAGCAGCATCTGCGCCGCGCCCGATCTCGTCGATCACGTCGATCGCCTTGTCGGGCAGCTTGCGGTCGCCGATATAGCGGTGCGACAGCTCGACCGCCGCCTTGATAGCGTCCGTCGTGTAGCGGACCTTGTGGTGGCGCTCGTAATAGGGCTTGAGGCCGCGCAGGATCTTGATCGAATCCTCGATCGTCGGCTCGTTGACGTCGATCTTCTGGAAGCGGCGGACCAGCGCCCGGTCCTTCTCGAAATAGTTGCGGTATTCCTTGTAGGTGGTCGAGCCGATGCAGCGGATGACGCCGCCGGCGAGCGCCGGCTTCAGCAGGTTCGAGGCATCCATCGCGCCGCCCGAGGTGGCGCCGGCGCCGATCACGGTGTGGATCTCGTCGATGAAGAGGATCGCGCCCGGCGTCTGCTTCGAGCTCGGCGAGCACCGCCTTCAGCCGCTCCTCGAAATCGCCGCGATAGCGCGTGCCGGCCAGGAGCGCGCCCATGTCGAGCGCGAAGATCGTCGCGTTGAGCAGCACCTCCGGCACCTCGCGCCCGACGATGCGGCGGGCGAGCCCCTCGGCGATCGCGGTCTTGCCGACCCCGGGATCGCCGACATAAAGCGGGTTGTTCTTCGAGCGGCGGCACAGGATCTGGATCGTCCGGTCGACCTCGGCTTCGCGGCCGATCAGCGGGTCGATCTTGCCGGTCTTGGCCTTCTTGTTGAGGTTGACGCAATAGGCGTCGAGCGCGTCGTGGCCGCGCTTTTGGTTGCCCTTCTCGCTGCGTTCGCCTTCTTCCTCGGCGCCTTGGACGCGGCGCGTCTCGGAGCGGCCGGGCGCCTTGGCGATGCCGTGCGAGATGTAGTTGACCGCGTCGAAGCGGGTCATGTCCTGCTCTTGCAGGAAATAGACGGCGTGGCTCTCGCGCTCGGCGAACATGGCGACCAGCACGTTGGCGCCGGTCACCTCCTCGCCGCCCGGAGGACTGGACGTGGATCGCGGCGCGCTGCAGCACGCGCTGGAAGCTCGCGGTCGGCTTGGCGTCCTCGGTGTGGCTTGAGACCAGGTTGCCCAGCTCGTTGTCGACATAGGTCAGGACTTCGCGGCGCAGCCGGTCGAGATCGACGCTGCAGGCGCGCAGCACCGCGACCGCGTCCTGGTCCTCGGTCAGCGCGAGCAGCAGATGCTCGAGCGTGGCGTATTCGTGGCGCCGCTCGTTGGCGTAGGCGAGGGCCCGATGCAGGGACTTTTCGAGATTGCGTGAGAGCACCGCGCTCTCCTTTCCTGAGATGCCTAATCTTTTTCCAGCGTGCATTGCAGCGGGTGCTGGTGCTGCCGGGCGAAATCCATGACCTGCGTCACCTTCGTCTCCGCGACTTCGTAGGTGTAAACGCCGCAGACCCCGACGCCGCGGCGGTGGACGTGCAGCATGATCCGCGTCGCTTCCTGCGCGGTTCTTGTTGAAAAACCGCTCGAGAATGTGCACGACGAATTCCATCGGCGTGTAATCGTCGTTCAGCATCAAGACCTTGTACATGGCTGGCTTCTTCGTCTTCGGCTTCGCCTTGACGATGACGCCGGTACCGGGTCCTTCCTCGCCGCCGCGTTTTCCGTTGTCGCTCATCTTGGGTCGCGTCGTGACCGTGCTCTCCTGCCCCTTATGATATGGGCTAACGGGCAGCGCACGGAAATGAATTCTCCATGCCGGGGCAGCGACAAAATCGTGAATAACCCGCGGTTTCATTCGGCCCGGCGCGGCCGCGATAGGAGTCGATCGATCATCCGGTTGATTGGCATGCCGCGGTGCAGCACGGCCTCGACCGCGGCGCAGATCGGCATTTCGACCTCAAGCCGAGCGGCCAGCGCGGTCAACGATGCGGCGGTGGCGACGCCTTCGACGATCGACCTTCGTCCGGCGAGCGCGGCTTCGAGGGTCGAACCTTGACCGAGGGCGAGACCGAGCGCGTGGTTGCGCGATTGGGCGCCGCCGCAAGTTAGCACGAGGTCGCCGAGCCCTGAGAGGCCGGCAAAGGTTTCCGCGCGCGCCCCCTTGGCCACCCCGAGCCGGGTCATCTCGGCGAGCCCGCGGGTGATCAGTGCGGCGCGCGCGTTGTCGCCAAGTCGGCGGCCATCGACGATCCCGCAAGCGATCGCCAGAACGTTCTTGACCGCACCGCCAAGCTCCACGCCGAGCGGGTCTTCGGACAAATAGGGCCGGAAGCGGGCGCTGCCCAGCGCTTCCATGAACTGGCCGGCGAGGGCGGGATCTCGGCCGGCGATGACGACCGCGGTCGGAAGATCGCGCGCCACCTCGGCGGCGAAACTGGGGCCTGATAGCACTGCCAGCGGGTGGCCGGGACACAACTCCTCGGCCACCTCGGCGACTGTCTTAAGCGAGACGATCTCGATGCCCTTGGCGCAAAGCAGGAAGGGGAGCGCCGGCGGGAGATGTGGCGCTAGGGCGATCAGCACCTCGCGTAGGAACTGCGCCGGGACCACAAGCAGCGCCGCGTCGGCGCCGTAGATGGCCTGCGCCAAATCGGTGGTCGCGGCGATCGCGGGGTCAATCGCGATGCCGGGCAGGTAAAACGGGTTCGCATGGCGTTGGTTTACGGCGGCAACGACGTCGGCGTCGCGCGCCCAGATGATTGCGTCACTCTTAGCCCGGCGGGCGGTTAGCGCCAACGCTGTACCCCAGGCGCCGGCGCCGATGATCGCCAGCCGCGTCATCGCGGAAGCTTGATCCCTTGGGCAGCAGGATCGAGTGGCCAGCGCGGCAGCACCGGTGCGTCGAGCGGATCGGAATAGCCGGCGCGCAACCGCTCGATCCCAGCCCAGGCGATCATCGCGCCGTTATCGGTGCACAAGGCTGGCAGCGGCGCGGCAAAGGCAAGTCCGGCATCTCCGGCCAGCGCGGCGAGCCGCGTCCGCAGCCTGGTATTTGCGGCCACTCCACCGGCCGCGACGAAGCTCGTGCCCTGCGGGTATTCGTTGCGGAACCGGCGCACCGCGATCGCGCTCCGATCGACCAGGGTGTCGCAAATCGCCAGCTCGATCGCCGCGGCGAGATCGGCGATGGTTTGCGGATCGGCCACATCTGCGGCGAGGATGCGTTCGCGGATCGCGGTCTTGAGGCCGGAGAACGAGAAATCGCAGCCTTCCCGGCCCTTCAGCGGACGGGGAAGTGGAAAGTAGCGTGGATTGCCCGTGCGCGCCGCCGTTTCGATCGCCGGGCCGCCGGGTTGGGCCAGCCCCAACAGCTTGGCGCTCTTGTCAAAGGCCTCGCCCGCCGCGTCGTCGAGCGTTGTGCCAAGCTGTCGGTGCTCGCCAACCCCGGCGCAGACGAGAAGCTGCGAATGCCCGCCCGACACCAGCAGCAGCAGGTAAGGGAATTCGATGTTGTCGGTAAGGCGCGCGGTGAGCGCGTGCGCCTCGAGGTGATTGACGGCGACGAACGGCTTCTTCGACGCCCAGGCGATGCCCTTCGCGGCCATTGTGCCGACGATCAGCCCGCCGATCAGCCCCGGCCCGGCGGCGGCGGCAACCCCGTCGAGGTCGCCGAAGCGGAGCCCGGCGGTGTCGAGCGCCTCGCGGATCAGCCCCTGGAGATGATCAAGATGAGCACGCGCGGCGATTTCCGGGACCACGCCGCCATAGGGCGCGTGCTCGGCGAGCTGCGACTGCACCAGATTGGCGCGGATGACGGACGGTGACCCGTCCGTCACGACGGCGACCGCGGTCTCATCGCAGCTCGTCTCGATGCCGAGGATGTTCATGGTGGAAATATAGGCAGCTCTGCCGATCTTCGGCAGAGCCAGAGATGCTTACTTCGCGTCGCCGGCGTCGTAGGTCTTAAGCACCTTGTCGGTGGCCGCCTCGATCTCCAGCAGCTTCACCGCATAGCCCCACAACTGCGCGGTGTGGCGCAGCACGGCGCGGCAGCTCTTTTCGTCGAGCAGCACGCCGTCGTGGACATAATGGGCCAGCACCAGGCAACGGTCGCCGGTGAGGTCGACATCGACCACTTGGATATCGGGCTCGCGCCGCGACAGGTCGTATTGCTTCGACAGCGCGCTGCGGATCTTGCGATAGCCGACATCGTCGTGGATCGCCTCGACCCGCAACGACGGCTTTGACGAATCGTCATTGATCTGGAACAGCCGGAAGCGGCGAATGATCTCCGGGCTCATGTATTGGAGGATGAAGCTCTCGTCCCGGTAATTGGCCCAGGCGTGGCGCAGCACCCCGAACGGGTCCTGGTTGCCGGCGATGTCGGCGAACCACTCGCGGTCTTCCGGCGTCGGAGCGGTGCAGATGCGCTTGATGTCGTCCATCATCGAGAAGCCGAGCGCATAGGGATTGAGCCCGCCGTATCGCGGGTCGTCGAACCCCGGCTGGAACACCACGCTCGAATGCGAATGCAGGAATTCGAGCATCGCCCCTTCGGTGATGAAGCCCCGGTCATGCAGCCGGTTCATGATCTCGTAATGGACAAAGGTGGCGCAGCCTTCGTTCATCACCTGGGTCTGGCGCTGCGGGTAAAAATACTGGGAGACGTGGCGGACAATGCGGATCAGCTCGCGCTGCCAATCCTCGAGCCGCGGCGCTCGTTTCTCGATGAAATAGAGCAGGTTCTCCTCGGGCAGGCCGAGTTTGCGTTGGATGTCCTGCCGCTTGTCCTCGTCCTCGATTTCGTCCTCGTCCTTCTCGGGCGTCGGGACGGTGCGCCATAGATCGTTGAATGTGGCCTCGTCGTGGGCTTGGCGCTCGCTCATGCGGCGGCGCTCCTCGGCGAGGTTCGGCCGCGACCGGCGGGTATAGCGGTTGACGCCGTGATCCTTGAGCGCGTGGCCGGCGTCCAGGATGCGCTCGACCGCCTCGTAGCCGTATTTCTCCTCGCATTTGGCCACGTAGTCGCGGGCGAAGCTCAAGTAATCGAGGATGCCGTCGGCATCGGTCCATTGCCGATAGAAATAATTGTTCTTGAAGAAATGGTTATGGCCGAACCCGGCATGCGCGATGACCAACGTCTGCATGGTCATGGAGTTCTCTTCCATGATGTAGCAGATCACCGGGTTCGAATTGATGACGATCTCGTAGGCGAGGCCAGCGAGCCCCTTTTTGTAGAGGGTCTCGTGATAGGCGAAGTGCTTGCCGAAGCTCCAATGCCCGTACATCAGCGGCAGCCCGGCCGAGGCGTAGGCATCGAGCATCTGCTCGGAAGTGATGACCTCGATCTGCAGCGGGTAGATGTCGAGCCCCATCTCGTCGAAGGCGATGCGCTCGATCGCGTCATGCACCTTCCGAAGGCCGCCGAAATCCCAGTTCGGGCCGGTGAAAAGCGGGGTACCGGTCGGGCCGACCAGCTTGGTCTTGGATTTGGCCGTGGCGCGTGCGTCAGGCACGGACGCCCCCTTTGGCAAAGAGTTCGTGGAACACCGAAAATATCTGCGCCGGATCGCCGACCCGCCGCATCGCGAAATGCGCGTGCGCCGGGGCGACTTCGCTATAGGCGCGCCACAGATCGCTGTCGCGCGATAGGCCAGTCAGACTGCCGCTGGTGCCGTCGCCCACCTCAACATAGGAGAAATACTGGCACAGCGGCAGCACCTCGCCACCCAAAAGCGACACGCAGCGACTGCTGTCCGCGCCGTAATTGTCGCCGTCCGAAGCCTGGGCGCCGTAGATGTTCCAGCGGTCGGTGGAATAGCGGGCGCGGGCGATCTCCATCATCTTTTCGAGCGCCGTCGAGACCACGGTGCCGCCGGTCTCGCGGCTGTAGAAGAACGTCTCCTCGTCGACCTCCTCGGCGGTCGAGGTGTGACGAATAAAGACCACATCGACATGCCGGTAGCGGCGGATCAGGAAAACGTGGAGCAGCATGAAGAACCGCTTGGCGAGGTCCTTCATCGCCTCGGTCATCGAGCCGGACACATCCATCAGGCAGAACATCACCGCTTCGGTGTTGGGCTTGGGCACACGCTCGAAGCGGCGATAGCGGACATCGAGCGGGTCGATGAACGGGATGATCTTGGCGCGCCGCTCGCTCCTTTCGAGGAGGAGGATGAGCCGCGCGACCTCATCGTCGGCGCCACGCGCCTTCGCCTTCTCGATCTCCTCGCGCAGTCCCTGGAGCTCGCCCAACTTTGGCCGCTTGAGCGAGATGCGGCGCGCCATGCTCTGGCGCATCGTGCGCGGCACGCTGAGATTGGCGGGGGAGCCGGTAACGGTATAGCCGGCGCGCTGCAGGTCGACCGCCGTGGTGTCCTTCAGGGTCTTCTTGACCAGATCGGGCAGTTCGAGGTCCTCGAAGAACATGTCGAGGAACTCTTCCTTGGTTAGCGTGAACTCGAACGCGTCCTCGCCGGACCCGTCGGGGCTGCCCTCGCGGCCGCCGCCGTCGCCGCCGCCTTGCGGGCGCGGAATTTCGTCGCCGCGGACATATTCCTTGTTACCCGGCACGACATGGTCCGTGCGCCCGGTACGGCGGCTGTGGTGAAAGGTTGGCTCGGTGATGCCGCGCGTCGGAATGGCGATTTTTTCGCCATGCTCGACATCGGCTACTTTCCGCTTGCGCAAGGCGTCCTGCACCGCGCCCTTGACTTCGGCCCTAGCGCGCTCCAGGAACCGTTGCCGGTTGCTGAGGCTCTTGCCCTTCGGGTTCTGGCGGCGATCGACAACGTTCATCAACGCATCCTTATACCGCCCCAATCCCCTAGCCGGCCTTATTGACGCGCATGTACCACTCGACCAGCCGGCGCACCTGACGCTCGGTATACCCGCGGGCCACCATACGATCGAGGAAATCGGCGTGCTTTTTCTCGGTGTCCGAATCCTTCTTCGAGCCGAAGCTGATCACCGGGAGAAGGTCCTCGACCTGGCTGAACATGCGCCGCTCGATGACCTCGCGCAGCTTTTCGTAAGACTGCCATGACGGATTGCGGCCGGCATTGGCTGCCCGAGCCCGGAGGGCGAATTTCACGACCTCGTTGCGGAAGTCCTTGGGGTTGGCGATCCCAGCTGGCTTCTCGATCTTGGACAGCTCCTGGTTCAACAGTTCGCGGTTCATCAGCTGCCCGGTGTCGGGGTCCTTGTAATCCTGATCCTCTATCCAGGCGTCGGCATAAGCGACGTAGCGGTCGAACAGGTTCTGACCGTAGTCGGAATACGATTCGAGATAGGCCTTCTGGATCTCGTTGCCGATGTATTCGGCATAGCGCGGTGCCAGCTCAGCCTTGATGAAGTTGAGATATTTCTTCTCGACCGCATCGGGGAACTGCTCGCGCCAGATCGCCTGCTCGAGTACGTACATCAGGTGTACCGGGTCGGCGGCGACCTCTTGCGTGTCGAAGTTGAACGTGCCCGACAGCACCTTAAACGCGAAGCGGGTCGAGATGCCGTCCATGCCTTCGTCGACACCAGCGGCGTCGCGATATTCCTGTACCGATTTGGCGCGGGGGTCGGTGTCCTTGAGGCTTTCGCCGTCATAGACCCGCATCTTCGAATGCAGGTTCGAATTTTCATGCGGTTTCAGCCGGGACAGCACGCAGAAGCGCGACAGGATGTCGAGGGTCGACGGCGCGCAAGCCGCATTCGACAATTCGCTGTTCTGTAGCAGTTTTTCGTAGATATGGCGCTCTTCGGTCGCGCGCAGGCAATACGGCACCTTGATAACCGAGATGCGGTCGATGAACGCTTCATTGTTCTTGTTGTTTTTGAAGCTCTGCCACTCGGCCTCGTTGGAGTGCGCGAGGATGATGCCTTGGTAAGGGATGCCGCCGATATTCTCGGTGCCGGCGTAGTTGCCCTCCTGCGTCGCGGTCAAGAGCGGGTGCAGCATCTTGATCGGCGCCTTGAACATCTCGACGAATTCCATCAGCCCCTGCGTAGTGCGGTTGAGGCCGCCCGAGAAGGAGTAGGCGTCGGGATCGTTCTGCGAATACATCTCGAGCTTGCGGATATCGACCTTGCCAACGAGGCTCGAGACGTCCTGGTTGTTCTCGTCGCCGGGTTCGGTCTTGGCGACGCAGATCTGCTTCAGCCGCGAGGGCAGCAAGCGGATCACGCTGAACTTCGAAATGTCGCCGCCGAATTCTTCGAGCCGCTTCACTGCCCAGGGCGAGATCGTGCCGGTCAGCCGGCGCCTCGGCACGCCGTAGCGCTCCTCAATCTCCTTGCCGAGAGTGGTGGGGTCAAAAAGGCCGAGCGGGCTCTCGAAGATCGGGCTTACTTCGTCGCCCGCCTTCAGCACATAGATGGGCTCTTTCTCCATGAGCAGCTTCAGCCGCTCGGCGAGCGAAGATTTGCCGCCGCCGACCGGGCCCAGCAGATAGAGCACCTGCTTGCGCTCTTCGAGGCCCTGCGCGGCATGACGGAAGAAGCCGACGATCCGCTCGATCGTCTCTTCCATCCCGTAGAAATCCTCGAAGGCGGGATAGATCTTCATCGTCCGGTTCATGAAGATCCGACCGAGGCGCGGGTCCTGGCTGGTATCGACCATCACCGGCTCGCCGATTGCCTTCAGCAGGCGTTCAGCGGGACCCGCATAGAACGATGCGTCGTCGGAACATGCACGCAGATAGTCCTCGAGCGAGTATTCCACCTCGCGGCGATTCTCGTAGAGCCGCGAATAGAGCCCGAAGATGCCTTCGTCCGAACGCAACATTGCGCTATCTGATCGCATTGCTCACCTCAAATCGACCCTGGTATTCCGTTGAAAGCCACCGCATGCACACACAACGCCGACGCGGCCAAAAAAGTCTCGCGCCCCTCAGAAAAAGACTAAATTTGCGCGCTAAATCGCTACCGCGCCCCTGCAGCGCCTTAACGCGGCCGCTATCCCGCCAGCCACAATCCCGATCGCAAGCTGTATGCCAAAACTTTGTGGCAACACTAGGGTCGATCAATTCGACCCGCGTCTTATCGTACCGGTCTTGAGGCGAACGAGCCTCTCGCCCGGAATTTACCGCCATCAGGACCGATAGCAACAACATCTTGTGGTGCCCTACCACCTGCGCAGCAGCATATATGAACCAGCACCGATCCCCAAACCGATTCTACTAGAGCGATGGTGCATGGGGTTCTGTATGTAGCCAGCTGTTGACCACCTTTCCATTTAAGCGTCGATCGGCCGCACTCAAGGTAGTTCGATCATCGATCGAACTCGTTAACCGGTTCCTGCTTAAGCCTCGCGAAACCGTCGATGGTGCCGTGCGCGCTGCGCGCGAGCTTTTCCTCCGACTGCCAGTTCGCTTCGATTGCAGCGGCGAGGTTGCGGGCGACGCAGCCGTAGCCAATGTCGGTCATATGCAGGCCGTCGGCACCGATCATGGCCGGCGCCTCAGCCGGATGTGTGCGCTGCCAGTACCGCATCAGCGCAAAGCGCCTGAACAGCCCAACGTGGGCTTCGTTCGCAGTGTCCGCGATCAAGTCCTCCATGATGTCGAAGGGTGATTGATCCAGCGCGCGCGGCGCGTATTGCAGGTCCATCAGCACAATGTCGATGCCGGCGTTCTTCAGCATGCCGAGGCCGGCGCGCAGAGCTTCTGCGTCGGCGGAGAGGTTATCGCGACGCAGGACAGCGTTCGTGCCGACTTGCCAGATAACCAGATCGGGATGCAGCGCCACGACATCGGACGACAGCCGAGCTACTTCCTCGGGAGCGTCCTGGCCGCTGATGCCCCGGTTGACGACATGGACATCGAGGTTCGGGAAGCGCGCACTGAGCGCGGTCTGAAGCTGGTTCGGATAAGTCTGCTCCCGCCCGGTTGCTCCTACCCCCACGGTCGAAGACGAACCAATCGCAACGATGTTGAGCGACCCGCCTGCATCGATCCGCGCGGCCGTATGTTCAAGCGGCTGCATGATCGAGGTCCAACCTGGGGGCGCATCACACCAATGCAATTCCGCCGCCATCGCGGTCGCGGGAAATAGGAGAGCGGCGGCGAGAACGACGTCGCGCCAGAAGCCAACTCGGCTCACGGGACAGCTCGCCGTATGACTTGGGCCAGTTTATAGGCAATGCAGTTGTAAACCCGGGCGGCGAGCTTGGCGCGGTCCTCAGGGGCAACCTCGTCGAAATTGAACACTTTCTGCTCGCTCCAGTAGTGCATCATGGCGAATCGTGGCAACACATAGACTTCCGCGAGGTCACCGACCCGGTGCAGTGCTTTCAAATAGGCTTCAAAGTTGATAAGAGCAGTGGCGCTCCTCGAAAATTGCATATCGACCATAATGATGTCGATTGCCCGATTTTTGAGCTGATCAATGCCCGTCTGCAGCGTCTCGGCGAAGTCGTCGACGTCGGTTCCGCGGACTGCGTCATTGATGCCAGTCTCCCAGACTACCAGGACCGGATCCTCCGCGAAGACATCCGTGGGGAAGCGATCCAGGTTCTGTCGCGCCGATTGCCGGGGAACACCTTTGTTGACGACGGTTATCGACGCCTGGGGATAGTCGTGAGAAAGGATCTGATCGAGCTGGTGCGGATAGGAGCGGTCTGGCGAGCCGGCCGCTAGACCGATCGTAGAAGCTCCCCCGATCGCAACAATCTTGGCGGGCTGATGGGCGCGGAGCCGTGCGGCAAGGTTTGGCAGTTGGGTGCCGGCTTCCATCAGCTCGGGCGGGGTGGCGCATTCATCAGGTTCGGCCGCCAATGCGGGCGCAGCCGCGAGCATCGCGGTCAAAATTCCCGCCAACGCCAACACCACCGGGCCGGCGGGATACCGCCTTCCCCCCATCAATCCTCCCCCTCGCCCCGCTGGCTCCCCGCCGGCAATGCCGGCCTGAGCGGGGCTCGTTGCACTTCTCTATACCAGTCGAGCATCGCCGCCGTCAGGCACATTGCAGCGATGCCGAGGACATTGACCGCGAGCTGCATAGTGAACCCGGAGGCGATTTCCGACATCAGGAAATGAGCGAGTGCCGATAACAAAATGCTGAGGCAGAAAATTTCCAGCGAATGGCTACCGCAGAGGACGACCGGGCGCGTCCAGGCGGAGCGCAGGAAGCTCGCTTGCGGCGGGACCCAGCGTGCGACCAGCACAAACAGCGCGAAGAACGAGATGAGACGTATCGGCGCGAGATTGCTTTTGTCGACTGGCCATAGCTGGCGCAGGAACAAGGCAGGGAAGCTTTCGTGCAGCCCGTGGAATGCCCAGCTCAGGCGTATCGCCAGCGCCGCGATGGCGATCCCAATGGCTGGCAGATAGGCAATTCGCAGGATAGTCGTCGGTCCGCGTCGCCGCGCCTCGGTCTGGCCCAGCACGGCTCCCAGCACGAACAGAAACTGCCAGGCGAGGGGGTTGAACGTCCATACGCTGCCAAGGGGGTAGGCCGGCACATTCGTGCCGAAGTATTGCACCCCAAGGTAGACGATAAGCGAGGGAGCTAGCGCCAGCCACCGGCTGCGCTCCATCGCGACGAGGACCAGCGGAAAGATCAGCAGCAACACGATGTAGAGCGGCAGGATGTCGAGGTAAGTGGGCTGGAACTGAAGGATCAGCGCCTGGATAACCGCGATGTGCGGGTGCTCGAGGAAATCGCCGACCCCCATCTCCTCATTGTACATCGGGTTGTTGAAGGTCTTGACCGTGTACGACACCTCGGCGATGAAAATCACGAACAGAAAGATGTGGGCGACATAGAGCTGCCACGCCCGGCGCATGACCTGGACGGTCGCAATTAGCACCCCGCGTGCCGCCATCGCCCTGCCGTAGACCAGCGATGCCGTGAAGCCGGAGATAAAAATGAACACCTCCGCGGCGTCGGAAAAGCCGATCGCCGAGAGGGTGAAATAGTTCAGGTAGTTTTCCGGGATGTGGTCGATGAAGATGCAGATCAGCGCCACGCCGCGGAAAAAATCGAGGCGGAGATCGCGCGAGGCGGCCGGTTGGGTGTGCGATGGCAAGCCTGTCGATGCCTTCCGTCAATGCGGCCCGATGCAGGAGCCTCGCGAGGCGTTCAGCCTAGACCGGGGCCTAGCGCGTAGTCGGCCTCCGTTTTGCCGCGAATTTCCTGGAGCGAGACGTCAGGCGCCATTTCCACGAGCGTCATGCCGCCGCCGTGCCTGTCGACCGCGAACACGCCAAGATCGGTTATCACCATGTCGACCACCCCGGCCCCGGTTAGCGGCAACGTGCAGCGGTGCAGCAACTTCGGCTCGTCCTTGGCGGTGTGCTCCATCAGTACGACGACGCGCTTGACCCCAGCGACGAGGTCCATTGCTCCGCCCATGCCCTTGACCATGCGGCCAGGGATCATCCAGTTGGCAAGGTCGCCGTTCTCGGCCACCTGCATCGCGCCGAGGATCGATAAATCGATATGGCCGCCGCGCACCATGCCGAAGGATTGCGCGCTATCGAAATAGCTCGTCGTCGGCAATTCGGTGATGGTCTGCTTGCCGGCGTTAATAAGGTCGGGGTCTTCTTCGCCCTCGTAGGGGAACGGCCCCATGCCGAGCATGCCGTTCTCACTCTGCAGTTGCACGGTGACGTCCGCCGGAATGTAATTCGACACCAGGGTTGGGATGCCGATACCGAGGTTGACATAGAACCCGTCCTTCAACTCACGGGCGGCGCGCTGCGCCATCTCTTCGCGTGTCCATGCCATGTGGAGGCTCCTCTTTCCGTTACGCGCGCTTGCGCACGGTGCGCTGCTCGATGCGCTTTTCGTATGAGTCGTAATGGACCATGCGCTGCACGAAGATGCCGGGGGTGTGGATGCAGTCCGGGTTGATCTGCCCGGCCGGGACCAGATGCTCGACTTCGACCACGGTGACCTTCCCGGCCGTCGCCATGACAGGATTGAAGTTGCGCGCAGTCTTGCGAAAGACGAGGTTGCCCTCGGTGTCAGCCTTCCAAGCATGGATGATCGCAAGGTCGGCGACGAGGCCGCGCTCCATGACATAGGTCTGACCGTCGAACTCGCGCGCCTCCTTGCCCTCGGCGACGAGCGTGCCGACCCCGGTTTTGGTGAAGAAGGCCGGGATGCCGGCACCGCCGGCGCGAATGCGCTCGGCGAGCGTGCCCTGCGGATTGAATTCAAGCTCCAGCTCGCCTTTTAGATAGAGGTCGGCGAACAATTTGTTCTCGCCAACATAAGACGAGATCATCTTGCTAATCTGCCGCGTTTCCAGTAGCAGGCCGAGCCCGGCGCCATCGACCCCAGCGTTGTTGGAAATGACCGTCAGGCCCTTGACACCGGAGGCCTTGACCTCGGCGATCAGCTTTTCGGGAATGCCGGAAAGGCCAAACCCGCCAGCCATAATCGTTATGCCATCCCGCAATAGGCCGGCCAGCGCGGCCTTGGCATCGGGGTAGATCTTGTTCATCGCGCGCTCCTGCTCGGAGCGGTGATAGTTCCGGCCTCGCAGGCTGTCAATTTTTCGGCGGGGCGGTCGACGGCGGCGCTGCGGGCGGTGGCGGCTTGATCCCGAGCCTGTCGCGGGTTTTGGTGTCGACGACGCCATCGACGTTGAGCCCGGAATCCTTCTGGAATTGGGCCACGGCCAGCGCTGTCGTGGTGTCGTAAGAGCCCGCGGTGAGGTTAACCTGCTTGTCGGCCGGCAGAGCTTGTTGCACGGTGCGTACGTCGTCGCCAGTCAGCGGCGGGACGGCGAGTTGCAGTGTGCGCGGCTGTGTCGTGTCTGGATTTCTGGCGACATGGGTATTGAACCACGCGGCAAGATTGCTGCCATTGACGGCGATCGCCTGTCCGAGGCCTGTCGTCAGGTGGAATTTGACCGTCGGCGTTCCGTCCGCGGCAGCCTCAGCCGCACCAATAAACTTGAGCAGGGGCAGATAGGCGCGACCCAATTCGCTGGTCACGATGTCGGGCAGCGCGTCGAAACCGCGAACCACGATGTCGGCCATTGCGGAATAGCCTATCGGCATTGGCGGGGCGCGTTTGACCTCGCCGGTGGCGGCGATCTTCACGCGCTTGAAATCGACGCTGGCCGCGCGCAGTCGCAGCACCGGGTTCACCGACATCGCCGTCAGCATGAGCTGTTGGACCGCTTTTTGGCGCACCTCGTGGGGCGCGTCGGGCTTTGCTTCGCTCGCCACCTCTGCCAAGGTACGCAGCGCGCTGGTGGCGACGTCCTCAAGCACGACATCGATCACGGCGCGCTGTGGCACCTGAGTCTCTGGAACCAGCGACGGCGCGAGGGTCAGCCCCTCGTACCCCATGGTCACGGATAGCGCGGCCTTCTCGCCGTCGAGCCCAACCAATCCGCCGCCGAGGGTCGCTTTCTTCAACGTTACCTGGGTCTCGCCATCAGGCTTTTTTGCCATGATGTTTTCGACGGTCATATTGCCCTTCGACGAACTGAAGACCGAGACTAATTGCGGCAGCAATCCGAGCCAGCCCGCAACCTTTTGCTCGGGACTCTCCTGCTCGCGGATTTCCGCGACCTTGTCGCGCATCGCGTCGAGATCGGAAAGGCTCGGCCCCGTCGCCTCGCCGCCGTAGAGGACACGGTCCACTGTCCCGGCAAGCGGCGCATCGGCGAACAGAAATTCGAGATCCCTTGAGCTCGAGATCGAATGGCGCGCGCCAGCCCCCGCCGTCCGAGCGGACGATCTTCCAGCTCGACGTAAGCGCTCCAAAGGCGAGGTAGTCTTTGTGGTCCTTCCGCTCGATACGACCGCTGGCGAGGTTGAGGGTCATCGCGCGCTGGTGATCACCAGGGGCTTCTAGCGTGAAGCTGATCCCGCCGTTCGTTAGCGAGACGGTGAGTTCGGTTCCGTCGCTGATATCGATCGTCGAGGATGTCGGAAACGAAATCGTGTATTCGGTCAAGCCGCTTCCCGGGCCTGGCGAGCGCCGGATTTCGATGCGGTCAAGCGTGATCGAGACGATCGGCTTCTGGTCGTCCGCCTCCTTACGAAACGACAGATGAGCGTTGGCGATGACAGCGGTTGCGGTATCGCCGCTTTGTTTGACGTCGTAGGTGTCGGCGCCCTGCCAATGGAGATGACCTTCCGTCGATGTCTCGATGCGGCGGATGTAGTTGTCGATCTCGGTTTTGAGGGGCACGGCGGTGTCGGCCGGCGCCCCGTGGCTCCAGCCAAGGAGCGCCCCAAAGATAAGGGCAGTGAATGCGGTGCGTATCATCACCCGTGTCGCTCCCGCGATTGGCTGGCCACGATCATAGCAAGCTGCCGGCTTGCCTCGTATCGGGCAAAAAAAAGAGGCCACTTCCAAAAGCGGCCTCAAGGCTGAGGGGAGGATGCCCATGCGGGCAGCGCGCCACGGGAGCGCGTGCTCGATAGGATGCTGGTTAAATCTGACCGAAACGTTAATTGCCTCCCGCATTGTCGGTAACCCGTGTGGCATTACTGCCAGCCCCACGAGGCGCATCGCGCTCCAGAAGACCAAAATTGGTCGCCTCCTTACACATGCCACCGCGGGGCGTGAAGAAAACCCTTGCATCGACCCGGGGCCAGTCCAAAAATCGGCATGAGGCTGGGGTGCTGCCCGGCGCGCGGGATGGTCCGCGAGCGGTAGGGCGGCTGAGAACAGACCCACTGAACCTGGCCGGGCCAGTCCCGGTGGAGGGAGTCCGTCATCGACACTGCAAACACAATTTCCGCTCGACCGAACACCGTGGTCGTCGGTGCCGGCGTCATCGGGTTGGGCATCGCTTGGCGGCTGGCGCAGGCGGGGTGCCGCGTCGCCGTCTACGACAAGGGCGAGGCCGGCCGCGGCGCTAGCTGGGCCGCGGCTGGCATGCTGGCGGCGGCGATCGAGACTGAGCCCGGCGAGGAGCCGCTTTTGCCGCTGACTCTCGAGAGTCAGCGCATGTGGCCCGAATTTGCCCGCGAGCTGGAGGCGGCGAGCGGGATTTCGGTCGAATACCGTGGCGAGGGGACGCTTAACGTGGCGCTCAATCGCGACGACGCTGCGAGCCTGCGTCATTCCTACGAGTTCCAGAAGGGACTGGGGCTCGATCTCGAATGGCTGAACGCCGCCGAGGCGCGGCGGCTGGAGCCGCACCTCAAGCCCGGCATCGCCGGAGCGGTGCTGAGCCGCAACGACCATCAGGTCGAGAACCGTTCGCTTGCCCGCGGCCTCGTCGCGGCCTGCCGCGGCGCTGGAGTCGAGCTCCATGAACACTGCGCGGTCAGGGAGGTCGTGCTCGCGGGTGGGCGGGCGGTTGGGGTGGAGACCGAACGGGGCCGCGCCGATGCCGATGTCGTCGTGCTCGCCGCCGGGGCCTGGTCGCGCGAGATCGGCGGCATTCCCGAGCCGCATTTGCCGCCGGTGCGGCCGATCAAGGGCCAGATGTTGGCGCTGCAAATGGACAAGGCCTCGCCGCTCCTTCGCCATGTGCTGTGGCTGCCGCGCGCCTATCTCGCGCCGCGGCTCGATGGCCGGCTGGTGATCGGCGCCACCGTCGAGGAACGGGGTTTCGACAGCAGCCTCACCGCCGGTGGCGTGCTGGCCCTGCTTGAGGGCGCCTGGCGTGCGATCCCGACGATCGAGGAACTCCCGATCGCCGAGATGTGGGTCGGGTTCCGGCCGGGCTCGCGCGACGACGCGCCGATGCTGGGGCCGAGTGGCATCGATGGGCTGGTGATCGCGACTGGGCATCATCGCAACGGCATCCTTTTGACCCCGGTCAGCGCCGCCGTCGTCAGCGGCTACATCCTCTCTGGCCGGTTGCCGGAGATGGCGCGGCCGTTCGACCCACAGCGCTTCGGTCGGGCGCGCGCCGGCGCTGTCGCGGAGGCGGCGAAATGACCCGGCTTAAAATCAACGGCATCGACGAGGAAGTGGCCGCGACGACCATCGCGCAACTGCTCGCGGTGCGCGGCATCGACCCCGGCGCCAAGTTTCTCGCCGTCGCAGTCAACGGCGCCGTGGTGCGGCGCGCGAGCTGGAACGACGCGCCGTTGAAAGCCGGCGACGCGGTCGAGATCGTGCGCCCATTGCAGGGCGGCTGAGGTTTTCGGTTAGGATAGTTGCATGACAAGCGACCCGTTTCTGATCGCCGGCACCGCGCTGAAGTCGCGGCTGTTTATTGGCACCGCCGGATACCCGAACCAGCAGGTGATGCTTGACTCGCTCGAGGCGAGTGGGGCCGAGCTGGTCACGATGTCGATCCGACGCATCAGCCTCGACGGCTATAGCGGCAGCCTCGTCGATGTGCTGACCCCGCGTTGCCGGCTTCTGCCGAACACCTCGGGCTGCGTCACCGCTCGCGATGCGATCCTCACCGCCGAGTTGGCGCGCGAGGCGCTCGACACCAACTGGGTCAAGCTCGAGCTGATCGGCGACCGCGAGACACTTTATCCCGATGTCGAACAATTGGTGCCGGCCGCTGACGAGTTGGTGCGCAAGGGGTTTGTCGTACTGCCCTATTGCAACGACGATCCGGTCACCTGTCAGAAACTCGCCGATGTCGGTTGCGCCGCGGTGATGCCGCTTGGCTCGCTGATCGGCTCCGGGCGCGGCCTCGCCAACCCCGCGGCGATCGAGCTGATCTGCACGAGGAGCCCGGTGCCGGTGGTGCTGGACGCCGGGATCGGCACCGCGTCCGATGCGGCGCTCGCGATGGAACTCGGCTGTGACGCGGTGCTGGTCAACACCGCGATCGCCAAGTCGCACGATCCGGTGCGCATGGCGGCGGCGATGAAGGCGGGTGTTGAGGGCGGCAGGCTCGCCCGGGTTGCCGGGCGTATCCCGAAACGCAGCATGGCCGAGCCGTCGAGCCCTCAGCTGGGCCTCGTCGGGACCTAGCAGAGCCAGCGAGATCGGCGAGACTTCGGCCGCCCCCGGCGCCTCATGCTCTTTTTTCTGCCGCTCTACGACGACAATCCGACTGGTCGGTTGCCGTATGTCACCTATGGGCTGATCGGGCTCTGTGCCGTTGTCTTCTTGTGGCAGCTCGGCCAGGACGACGACGCGGTTGCGACGGCCTATGGGATGATCCCCGCGGTGCTGTTCGGCTCGGCTCGGCTCGCGCCCGATATCGCGGTGATCCCGGCATGGATGACGGTCTTCACCAGCATGTTCCTGCACGGGGGCTGGCTGCATCTCGGCGGCAACATGCTGTTTTTGTGGATCTTTGGAAACAATATCGAGGACGTGCTGGGGCACGCCCGCTACCTCTTGCTCTACCTGGTGAGCGGCGTTGTCGCGGCGCTGTGCCAAGCGCTGCCCGATACTGCGTCGACCGTGCCGATGATCGGCGCGTCGGGCGCGATCGCCGGGGTGCTAGGCGCTTATCTCCTTCTTTACCCGTTCGCCAAAGTGCATGTGCTGATTTGGATCATCATCTTCGTGCGCATCATCGCGGTACCGGCGTGGATTCTGCTGGGCATTTGGTTCGGCCTCCAGCTCCTCGACGGGTTGTTGAGCGATCCCGGTGATTCCGGGGTGGCGTTCTGGGCGCATGTCGGGGGCTTCGTCAGCGGCGTGGCGCTGCTCGTTCTGCTACGCCCGCCCGGCACGACCCTGCTGCAGCCGCCCAGATCTCCAAGTTTCGCCGCGACGGCGCCGCGCTATTTTAGCGGGCGCGATACCTTTCACAGCGCCGGTTCAGACGCGGATGCGGGGAAATACCGGCCGCGCGGGCCGTGGGATACGCTCGGTTAAAGCACGATCGACGGAGATCAGGTTAAAGCAAGACGTGGACGATTTCCTGGTAGGGGCGGGCATCGACGAAATGACGCTCGCGCGTCGCCCGGTCGATGTAGAGGAACACCTGGGTCACGAACACCATATTGACGGTTACGCCATCCGGCGAGAGCGGCGCAAACAGCACCTTGGTGTGACGTTCGGGCTCGTGGCGCCCCGGCGGGAAGAACAAGCATTCGGAGTAGAGCGGCCGACGTTCGCGCACGCACTCGTCATATAGACCCAGCACATGACCGGCATAGTCGGGCCCGGGTAGTACTTCGTCGAGAAACCGGCCGGTAGCGTTCATCCCGTGAGCGCGTGTGTTCTCGGTGCCAATGAGTCTATAGCGGTAGCGACCGTCCTCGTGCCGCTCAACCAGCATGACATCGGGCAGCAGCTTGGGGATCTCGATCGGGTCGATATCGACGCGGCTCGGCATTGCCCGGCCCGAGGCCTTGCGGCGCCAGTAAAGGTAGACTTGCTCCAGCCGCGGATCGGTGAAGGGCAGGGAGCAATCCGGATCCGGGGGGCTAATGCTCGCCGCGCTCATGGCGCACCTCCAGGTGCCCAAACTGAGGGCTTCCCACGCCGTGCTGAGTACCGCCACAAGGTAAATATTTTGTTGAGATCGAGCGGGAATGAACCAAAACCATCGCTGTTTGCCGATTGGCGAGGCAGGCGGGCGAAATGCCCCATGGCGCCACCAACCGGCGCATGGCATTGTTTAAACCTATGAAAGGACTACTAAAATACCCGAACGGTGCCGCAGCGATGCGCGCGGCGACCGGGTTTTTGCGAGGCCTCGCACAACTGGTCTTCGTCGTCTTCATTCTCGTTGCGGTCTTCGTCGGTGGTGGACTTGCGCTCGCGATCGCCCATTTCAGTCGTGACCTGCCCGACCATCAGCAGCTGCTGACCTATGCGCCGGCAACCGGTAGCCGCGTCTATGCCGGCGACGGCACTTTCATTGCCGAATATTCGACCGAGCACCGCATCCTCACCCCGATTGACGACATCCCGCCTCTGGTCGTGCATGCATTCCTCGCTGCCGAGGATCGAGAGTTCTTCAGCCATAACGGGGTCAACCCACTGTCGATACTGCGCGCGGCGCTCGCCGATATCGTTCGCTACAAGAACGGTCAGCGGCCGCTGGGCGCCTCGACCGTCACCCAGCAACTCGTGCGCCATTTCCTCTTGACCAACGAGCTCTCGGTCTCGCGCAAAATCAAGGAGGCGCTGCTCGCCTACCGGATCGAGAACCAGCTCAGCAAGAACCGCATTCTCGAAATCTACCTCAACGAAATCTACCTCGGGGCCGGCGCCTATGGCGTCGCCGCTGCGGCCGAAACCTATTTCGGCAAGACACTCGCCGAGCTCACCCCAGCCGAGGCGGCGTTTCTCGCCGCTTTGCCGAAGGCACCCAACAACTACAACCCGCAGCGCCATCCCGAGGCGGCCAGGGCGCGCCGCGACTGGGTGCTCGACAGCATGGCCGAACAGGGCTGGCTCACCCGGGCGGAGGCCGACAGCGCCAAGGCACAGCCACTGGACGCGCGCCCGCATGTCGAGTCCATCCCGACCGGCGCCGGTTATTTCGCCGAAGAGGTACGGCGCGAACTGGTCGAGCGTTTCGGCGAAAAGCTGGTCTATGAAGGCGGGCTCATCGTCCGCACCAGCTATGTGCCGGTGTATCAGGCGATGGCCGAAAATGCGTTTCGCAACGGGCTCATTGAATATGACCGCCGCCACGGCTGGCGCGGGCCGCTTGCCCATCTCGCCACACCGCAGGCGGCACAGGCCGTGCTTCACGGGATGAGCGAGCCGACAGCGATGCCGAGCTGGCGCGTCGCGGCGGTGACCGCCATTGACAATGGCGGCGCGCAGATCCTGCTGAAGAGTGGCGTCGCCGGCCGTGTTCCTTTGACGGAGCTGCGCTGGGCGCGGCGGGCGATCGCCGATCAGCGGCTGGGTCCGGCGGTCTATCGTGCCCAGGACGTGCTGAGTCCCGGCGACATCGTACTGGTCCAGCCGCTCAACACCGAAGCGTCAGCGACCAAACATGGACCCGGGTTGCTGCTTTACGGGCTGCGGCAAGTCCCGGACGTTGGCGGTGGGTTTGTGGCAATGGACCCGAAGACTGGTCGGGTGTTCGCCATCGTCGGCGGCTGGGACTACCAGCAGAGCCAGTTCGACCGCGCAGTACAGGCCAAACGCCAGCCGGGCTCGGCAATCAAGCCGTTTGTCTACGTTACCGCGCTGCAAAACAATTTTACCCCGTCGAGCATCATCGAGGACGCGCCGATCGAACTCGATCAGGGGCCCGGCATGCCGAAATGGAGCCCGGTCAACTACGAGGGCAGCTATGTCGGCCCGACGACCTTGCGCCAGGCGCTGGTGCATTCGCGCAACCTGGCCACAGCGCGGCTGGCGACGTTGATTGGCTTGCCGGCCATCGCCAAGACGGTCGAACGATTCGGCATCATGGACAAGATGCCGCTTTACTATTCGATGGCGCTTGGCGCCGGTGACACCACTGTGCTGCGGCTGACCACGGCCTACTCCATGCTCGATAATGGCGGGCACACCATCCTGCCCTCGCTTATCGACGTCGTGCAGGACCGCCACGGGCGTATTCTCTATCAGAAGGGCACACGCGCCTGCGTCACCTGCTATATCGTCGCGGGTACCCGCAACAAGACTGAACCCGAGCTCGGCTATATCCCGGTCGGCCCGCCCGATCCGTCGGTCATTTACCTCAAGAATGCACAATTCGCCGACCGCCCGATGCTCTACCGACCGACCAAGCCCGAGCCGATGGTCGATCCGATCGCCGATCATCAGATCGTCTCGATGATGGAGGGGGTGGTTCAGCAGGGTACCGGTATCAAGGTGTCGACGGTCGGCAAGCCACTCGCCGGCAAGACCGGCACAACCAGCGACTGGAACGATGCGTGGTTCGTCGGGTTTTCTCCGGATATCGCGGCGGGCGGCTATGTCGGATTCGACCAGCCGCGCACCTTGGGCGACGGCGAAACCGGCGGCAATGTCGCGGCGCCGATCTTTCGCGATTTCATGGCCGACGCGCTCCGGGATGCGCCGGCCGTGCCATTCCCCGAGGCGCCCGGCGCCGACATGGTGCTGGTCAACTCGATCAGCGGCCAGCCGACCACATCTGGCGATAAGGATGCGATCCTCGAAGCCTTCCGCCCGGGCACGGGGCCCAGAACGGGACAAGATAGCGATCAGATCGCGGCTGACCCAACGGCCGATTCGAATGACGGCAATCCAGTGACGGACGGCCTCTCGCCCTTGCCGGTTGGCACGGTCGTTCCGCCGCCGCGAACGGTGATGACCGGCACCGGCGGACTATACTAGCCGGCGATCCGTGCCACTCGATCCAGCCAGCGCAGTACACGCCTCCGGTTGGTGCCGAAATCGCCGCGCCCGTAGCGCGCCCGGCTATAGATCGCGACGCTCGACCGGTCGGGCGCTAGGGCGACGAACTCGACGGTGACGATGTCGGGGAAACGTAAGAGCGGCGTGTGCTGGATAAAGACGATCCGCTGCGCAGCCGGCTGGTCCTCCACCTGGACGACGCCGCGCTCGCTCGCGATCACCTGGGCCCAGTCCTTGGCGAGGCGATCGACCGGCAGCGCGAAGACCGGGCTCTCGGCCGCGGTCGCCGCGCAATAGCCGGGCGGGCAGGCGAGGAAGGCGTTGCCAGGGATCGGATCGCGCAGATCCGATAGGGCGACGCGCTCGCCGGGACGCAGCGCGTCCTCGGCGGCGCGGCCCATGTAGAGACGCAGCGCCAGACAGAGGGCGGCGACCGCTAGTGCGACGGAGAGCAGTCCTGTGACCATCCGGCGCAATCGTCTCAGCCCCGCGGCGGCGCCAGCCCAAACGCTTCGGCGAGCAGCGCGTAAGAGCGTTTGCGCGCTTCGTAGTCGTGGGTGATGGTCAGCACCACGACTTCGTCGACCCCATAGCCGGCAGCGAGAGCCTCCAGCCGCGGCTTCACCGTTTCGGGCGTGCCGACGATCTGGCGGCGGCGGTGGTAGTCGACCAGGCGGCGCTCCGCCTCGGTATAGGGATAGGCGAGCGCCTCCTCGGGGGGTGGAAACGGCATCGGATGGCCGGTGCGCTGGCGTAGCCGCGCCAGGTCGCGGCTGGCGGCGAGGTAATGGGCGCGCTCCTCGCTGTCGGCGCAGATGACAAAGACGCCGATGCTCGCCTGCGGCGTGGCGAGCCTCGCCGACGGGCGGAACTGGGATTTATAGGCGGCCATGATCTCGGGCCCGCCCTCATCGGTGATGAAATACGCGAACGAGAAGGCGCGGCCGAAATAGGCGGCGAAGATCGCGCTCTGGTCGCTCGAACCGAGGATCCAGATTTCCGGCAGCGTTTCGCCGTCCGGGCTAAGCTGAATGCGCGAGAATGGGTGCTCGCTCGGGATCGTGTGTTCGAGATAGCCGATAAGATCGGCGATCTGGTTGGGGAAATGCTCGATGCCGAGCGCACCGGGCCCATGCGCCAGCGCTGCCGCGGTCAGCTGGTCGCTACCCGGCGCGCGGCCGATGCCGAGATCGATACGCCCGGGATAGAGCGTCTCCAGCATGCGGAACTGCTCGGCAACCTTGAGCGAGCTGTAATGTGACAGCATCACCCCGCCCGAGCCGACGCGGATGTGGCTGGTCTCGGCGGCGATGCGGGCGATCATGATCTCGGGCGCACTGCCAGCAAGCGCCGGGGTTGCGTGGTGCTCGGCCAGCCAATAGCGCCGGTAGCCGAGCGCCTCGCAATGACGTGCGAGCTCGATTGTCTCCATCAGCGCATCGCGCGGGGTCACGCCCTGCCGCACCGGCGATTGGTCGAGAACGCTGAGCGTTCGCATGCGCCAAGCTTAGCCGATTGGCATGGCGGTTGCGGAGCATTCCTTGTTGAAGAACAGGGAGGTTCTCATGCGACGGACCGAAGTCACCGAAAAGATCCTCACCGCCAAGCGGCTCAAGAAACTGAGCTGGAAAACGATCTGCGCCGAGATCGGCGGCGGTTCGCCGGTCTATCTGACCGCGGCGCTGCTGGGCGAGATGAAGCTGCATCCGGAGCAGGCAGAGCGCGCCGCTAAACTGTTCGGCCTCGGCGAGGAAGAAACGCTGCTGCTGCAGGAGGTGCCCTATCGCGGCGGCCTGCCGACGGCGATCCCGACCGACCCGCTGATCTACCGTTTCTACGAGATCATGCAGGTATGGGGGCCGAGCATCAAAGAACTCATCCAGGAGGAATTCGGCGACGGCATCATGAGCGCGATCGATTTCGACCTCTCGGTCGAGCGCCAGTCCGATCCGAAGGGTGACCGCGTCAAGGTGACCATGAGCGGCAAGTTCCTCAATTACAAGGAATACTGAGACCCTTTTCCCGTTGTCGGCGGGTAAGATGCGTTTAATGGCGGCGCCGTATTCAACCGGCGCCGGACCGACGAGGGGGAACCGATGGAAAGCGATACCGGACGGCGGGTCGCCGCCGAATTCTTCGGCACGTTCTGGCTGGTCTTCGGCGGCTGCGGCGCGGCGGTGCTCGCAGCCGGCTTTCCCAACCTGGGGATCGGTTTTCTCGGCGTGGCTTTCGCCTTCGGCCTGACGGTGCTGACGATGGCCTATGCGGTCGGTCATGTCTCGGGCGGGCATTTCAACCCGGCGGTGACGATCGGGCTGTGGGCGGCCGGGCGCTGCGCCACCCGCCACGTCATCCCCTATGTCGCCGCCCAGGTGATCGCGGCGATTGCGGCGGCGGCGGTGCTGTGGGTCATTGCCTCGAGCCATGTCGGGTGGGTTCCCGGCGGCTTCGCCAGCAATGGTTACGGCGAGCTCAGCCCCGGCAAGTACGCGCTCGGCGGCTGCTTCCTGATGGAAGCGGTGATGACCTTCTTCTTCCTCTTCATCATCATCGGCACGACGTCGAAGGGCGCTGCGGTCGGGTTCGCCGGCATCCCGATCGGGTTGGCGCTGACCCTCATCCATTTGGTGTCGATCCCGGTCACCAACACCTCGGTCAACCCGGCGCGCAGCACCGGGCCGGCGCTGTTCGCCGGCGGCGAGTATATCGGCCAGCTTTGGCTCTTCTGGGCCGCGCCAATCCTCGGCGCGGTGATCGCAGGGCTCCTGTCGCGCTGGCTGCAGGAGCCGGTCTCCGGCGACGCGTAGTAAGCCTTACTGCACTGCCCCCTTGTCGCGCAACGCGGCGACCTCCGCGGGCGCGAAGCCGAAGCGCGCCAGCACCTCGTCCGAGTGCTGGCCGTGGAGCGGCGCGGGGGTCGGCGCCGGGCCAGGAGTGTCGGCGAAGGCGATTGGTTTCGTCATCGTGCGGTAGCGGCCGACGACTGGGTGATCGATCTCCGCGACCAGGTTCTCGGCGAGCACCTGCGGGTGGTCGAACATGTCCTCGATTGGCCGAACCGCCGCGCACGGCACGCGCTCGCCGAACAACTCCTCCCATTCCAGCGCGGTCTTCTGCGCCAGCGCGGCGCGCACCTTCGGCACCAGCACCGGCGTCTCGGTGGCCCGCTTGCGCATCGAGTTGTAGCGCGGGTCGTCGGCCAGCTCGCCGAGGCCAACCAGCTCGCACATCGCCCGGAAGAAATGGTTCGAATGCACCGAGATGTAGAGCATGCCCTGTTTGGTCGGGTGGATGCCAGTCAAGCCACCGGTGCCGGAGTCGCGTACCGCGTCGCGGCCCTCGCTGTCGGCCCAGACGAAGCGCCCTGCTTGGATGGTCAATGCGCTGCGCAGCAGCGACAGCGCCAGGTACTGCCCCTTGCCGGTGCGCTCGCGGTAAAACAGCGCGGCAGCGACGCCGTAGGCCAGCAGGGCGGAGGTGAAATAGTCGACGACCGAGCCGAGCACGAGTTGCGGCTTATCGATGCCGCCGCCCTGAAACACGGTCATTCCGGTCAGGCATTGCAGGACCTGGTCGAACCCACCCTTGTCGCTGAGCGGACCGCTGTCGCCGTAGCCGGTGACGCCGGCATAAACCAGGCGCGGGTTGATCTTTTTCAGCCGCGGGTAGTCGATCCCGAGCCGCACCGGCACCGAGGGCCGGAAATTCTCGATCAGCACGTCGGCCTGCTCGACCATGCGGTGCAGCGCCGCCAGGCCTTCCTTCTGCTTCAGGTCGAGGCTGAGCGCCAGCTTGCCGCGATTGGCGCCGATAAAGAACCGGCTGTCCCCACCGGGAAGACTCGACGGGAAGTGGCGCAGTTGATCACCTTGCGGCGCCTCGACCTTGATCACAGTCGCGCCGAGATCGGCCAAGAGCGTGCAGCCGTAGGGGCCGGCGAGGTAGCTGCACAGATCGAGAACGGTAATGCCGGTCAGAGGGCCGGGGATGGGTTCGGTCATTTGCCAGCCTTTGCGCGGATCGCCGCCATCGCGTCCAAGGTGCGCTGGGCGCGGTAGACGATCGGGTAGTCAATGAACTTGCCGTCGAGCTGGATCGCCGCGCTGCCCTCCTTCTCGGCTCGGGCGAAGGCGGCGACGACCCGCTCGGCGAAGTCGATCTCGGCGTTGGTCGGGGTGAAGACCCGGTTGACCACCGGGATCTGGTTGGGGTGGATGCACATCTTGCCCTGGAAACCCATGCCCAGGGCCAGGCGGGTCGAGGCATCGAGCCCCTCCTCGTCCTGCAGGTCGACCCAAACGGTGTCGAGCGGCGCCTCGATCCCGGCGGCCCGGCTCGCGGTGACGACGCGGGCGCGGGCATAGGCCAGTTCATTTTCGGCGCGGCCCCAGATCATGTTGACGTCAAGGGTGAAGTCGCCGGCGCCGAACGCGCAATGCTTGACCCGCGTGCCGGCACCAAGGATGGCGTCGATATCGCGCAGCCCCTTGGCGGTCTCGACGATCGGGATCAGATCGATCCCCCCGGCCGGGAGCCCGCGCTCGCGTTCAAGGTTGGCGAGCAGCCAGTCGATGGTCTGGATCGCCGCTGCGCTCTCGACCTTGGGCAGGACGATCCCGTCGAGCCCGGGATGGACGATGGCGTTGAAATCGCCGTGGCAGAACTCGGTGTCGGCGGCGTTGACCCGGACGTAGAGCAAGCCGGTGCGGGGTTCGCCGTAGGCGGCAACGACGGTCTCGCGGGTCGCCGGTTTTTCGGCGATGGCGACGGCGTCCTCGAGATCGAGGATCACCGCGTCGGCCTCGAGGGTCAGCGCTTTCTCGACCCGGCGTGGATGATTGCCGGGGGCGAAGAGAAAACTGCGCAGCGGCATGGCGTCTCCCTTGAATTGGCTGTCATTGCGGGCGCAGCGAAGCAATCTCGTGGTTCGTGCTCATTGCCGTCGAGATTGCTTCGTCGCCTTGTGCCTCGCAATGACAGCTAGTTGCCGAGTGAAATCTCCATGCCGCGCTTGGTCGCCGGACGGGCCATCAGCTCGTCGTACCAGCGCTTGACGTTGGGATAGTCCTTTAAATCGACCTGGTGCCGCTCGTGCCGCCAGGCCCAGCCGAGGATGGCGAAATCGGCGATCGAAACCGCGTCGCCGGCGGCGTATTTCGCCTCGCCTAGCCGCTTGTCGAAGACGCCGTAGAGGCGGTGCGTCTCCTTCATGTAACGCTCGAGTCCGTATCTGCGGTCGGCCTCGTCCTTGACCATCAGGAAGTGGTGGACCTGACCCGGCATCGGACCGAACCCGCCCATCTGCCACATCAGCCATTCGAGCACTGGCACCTGGGCACGCAGATCGCCTTTGGGCCAGAACTTGCCGGTTTTCTCGCCGAGATAGATGAGGATCGCGCCCAACTCGAACACGCTGATCGATTTGCCGCCGGGGCCGTCGGGATCGACGATCGCCGGGATGCGGTTGTTGGGGCTGATCTTGAGGAATGCGGGGTTGAACTGCTCGCCCTTCGAGATATTGACCGGATGGACTGTATAGGGCAGGCCCATTTCCTCGAGCGCGACCGAAATCTTGCGGCCGTTGGGGGTGCCCCAGGCATGAAGTTCGATGGTCATTTGTCGGTATCTCCAATGGTGGTTGCGGCCAGCATTGCCGCGCGCCGCCAGCCTGTCCAGCCGTCATCGCCTATATCAGGAGGCGGACCACCTGTTATCCATCTGTTACCGCGCCGGTTATCAGGAGGTGCGACCTTCTGTTCGGAATGCCGCGGCCTTCTGTTGTCGATACTGCTAAGGCCGCAGTTGCGGTTCTGCGGTTCCGTGTCTGGCGATGATTGGACGCTAACACACCATCGCGGCAATATGATGGCGACGACAGAGCGGAGAACCTGATGAGCTGGCAGCCGGAACTTGACGAGCTACGCCTGCGCGAGCGGATGGCGCGCGAACTGGGCGGGCCGGACAAGGTCAAGCGCCAGCACGACGCCGGCAAGCTGACCATTCGCGAACGCATCGACGCGCTTGTGGACAAGGCCAGCTTTCACGAGATCGGCGCCATCGCCGGGAAGGCGGTCTATGACAGCAACAACGAGCTGAAAGAGCTGGTGCCGTCGAATTGCGTATTCGGCCGGGCGCGGATCGATGGGCGGCCGGTTGTCGTGGTCGGCGACGATTTCACCGTGCGCGGCGGCTCGGCCGACGCGACGATCCGCGAAAAGCCGCTGATGGCCGAGCAGATGGCGCATGACCTCCATTTGCCGATTATCCGCATCATCGAAGGCTCGGGCGGCGGCGGCTCGGTCAAGACGATCGAGACGACTGGACGTTCCAATCTGCCCGGTCGGGTCAATTCGGCGCTGCCGTATTATTTCACCACGACCAATCTCGGCCTGGTGCCGGTGGTCGCGCTGGGACTGGGGTCGGTGGCGGGGCTGGGTTCGGCGAGGTTCGCGTCGTCGCACTACTCGGTGATGACCAAGGAGACCTCGGCGATGTTCGTCGCCGGGCCGCCGGTGGTGAACGCGCTGGGCCGGGAACAACTCGACCGGTTCGAGTTGGGCGGGTGGGAAATCCAAACCCGCTGCGGCGCGGTCGATCACGCGGTCGACAGCGAGGAGCAGGCGTTCGAGGTGACGCGCCGGTTCCTCTCCTACCTGCCGTCCTCGGTTTACGAGCTGCCGCCCAAGACCGAGCCGACCGACGACCCCGAGCGGCGCGACGAATTCCTGTTCGACGTGATCCCGCGCGACACGCGCAAGGTTTACAAGATGCGGCCGATCGTCGAGGCGGTGGTCGACAAGGGCAGCTTTTTCGAGATGGGCCGGATGTTCGGCCGCGGCATCATCACCGGTCTCGCGCGGATCGACGGCGTGCCGGTGGCGGTGATGGCGTCGGACCCGTTCTTCTATGGCGGCGCGTGGACGGCCGATGCCTGCGACAAGATCATCCGCTTTGTCGATCTAGCGGAGACTTTCCACCTGCCGGTCGTCTATCTGTGCGATTGCCCAGGCTTCGGGATCGGGCTTGAGGCCGAGAAATCGGCGACGATTAGGAAGGGCGTGCGGGCGATGGCCGCGGTCAACCAGACGACGGTGCCGTGGTGCACCTTCCTGGTGCGCAACGTGTTCGGGGTCGCGGGCGCGGTCAACCAGCCGGCCGGGCGGTTCTCGATCCGCTATGCGTGGCTGTCGGCGCGCTGGGGCTCGTTGCCGCTGGAGGGCGGGATCGAGGCCGCCTACCGCGCCGAAATCGACGCCGCGCCCGACCGCGCCGTCAAGATCGCCGAGATCGAGGAACGGCTGCAGAAATTGCGTTCGCCGTTCCGTACCGCCGAGCCGTTCTGGGTCGAGGAAATCATCGACCCGCGCGACACGCGCCGGCTCGCGGTCGATTTCGCCCGGCTGGCTGAGAAGCTGCGGGTGCCGGGCGAAAGCAAATTCTGCATGCGGCCGTGAGGCTAACAGAAAGGGGAGAGCAATGCTGGAAGTCGAACGGGGAACCGACCTTACCCAATATGTCGGCAAGGAGATCGGGGTCAGCGACTGGTACACGGTGACCCAGGAACAGATCGACAAATTCGCCGACGCGACCGGCGACCATCAGTGGATCCATGTCGATGTCGAGCGGGCCAAAAAGGATATGCCGGGCGGCAAGACCATTGCGCATGGCTGGCTGACCCTGTCACTTGTGCCGCGGCTCGCCTCGACGATCTACCGGGTCAAGCAGCGCTCGCGCGGGATCAATTACGGCGCCAACCGGGTGCGCTTCACCGGCCCGGTGCCGGCGGGCTCGCGCATTCGCCTCAGGCTCACGATCAAGAATGTCGAAAAAGTCGAGGGCGGTGTGCGGGTCACCAACGAGGGCACGATGGAGCTCGAAGGCGCCACCCGCCCGGTGCTGGTCTCCGAGACGATCGGGATGGTCTACGATTGAGGTTGCAGAGGGGTTCTGCGTCCTTCGAGACGCGCCTCACGCCTCTCCTCAGGAGGACGAAGGTTTGTGGATGACATCAAGGACGGCGTCGTCCTGAGACGATCCAGCCAGTGGGAGGATCACATGCTCGACATTCGCAAGATCGTCACGCTCCGCGATGTGACCTATTCCGAGCTCGGCCACAAGCCGGCGCGGCCGATTGTTCGGGCGGTCGGGATGGCAGTGATCCACAACCCCTATGCCGGCAAGTATTCCGAGGATTTGCGACAGCTCTGGGAGGCCGGCGCGGAGATCGGCGAGCGGTTGACGCCGGAGCTGGTGAAGCTGCTCGACGGGCCGGCGGTCAGTTACGGCAAGGGTGCGATCGTCGGGGTGCAGGGCGAGATGGAACATGGCGGCGCATGTTGCCACCCGATGCTCGGCAAGCCGATGCGCGCCGCGGTCGGCGGCGGCAAGGCGCTGATCGCCTCGAACGTCAAAGTCGCGCCGCCCGGCGCCAGCATCGACATCCCGATCGGGCACAAGGACGAGGCGTGGTCGTTCGCGCATTTCGACACGATCACAGTGTCGATCGCCGACTCGCCGCGCCCGCATGAAATCCTCGTCGCGATCGTCGTCGCCAATGGCGGGCGGCTCGACAACCGCTGCGGCACCGAGCCGATCCGCTAACCGGCCTTAGTGCCTGAGGAAGCCGGTCAGGGTTTTGCGCAATTCGGGGATGGCGCCGACGGCGAAGCCGGCGGCGAGAGCGGCGCCGACGGTGCCGTAAGGATGCTCGCGCGTCGTATTGACGATCTGCTGCGCGACGAGCGCCCCCAGATCGGCCGCGGCGTCGTCGACCGTGTTGTGCGAGCGTGCCACGGCCGGCGGCGCGGCAGGGCACAGAACGCGCCGTGCGACAATGCCGAAAAGGGCTGCCAGAACCAGGCCGCCGCCGCCGACAATCGCCGCCGCGGCAGGCGGACTCAGTTCTTTGGCCTCAAGCTCAAAAAATATTGCCGCGCCGAGGAACCCGACGGCGATCATAGCGACGACCAGAGCAAGAATGAGCCACGCGGCCGCCAGTCCAAGCCGCGCCCCGAACCGGGGCATCGTCGCCTAACCGCGACGGCCGTGGAGCAGCATGCCGAGGATGAGGCCGGTCGAGAACGCGGCGAGCGCCGAGGCGAACGGCCGCTCCTCGATTTCCTGGCCGACCTGCTGCGCCTTTTGGCGCACTTCGCCCCACATTTTCTCGGCCGATTGCTGAGCCGTGGCGCTGGCCTGCGACACGCCGTTATTGGCGAGGCTGCGCACGTCCGCGGTCATCTTCGCGAAATCGGCTCGGAGCTGCTGCAAATCAGCCTGCAGGGCGGCGAGGTCGGGTTGAAGGCTGGCGGCCATGACATTCCTCATCGGTTGCGACAAGAGCGGAACACCCACCGCGCGCAAAGGTTCAGCGAGTATTCAGCTATCGTCCGCCCGGGCGCGGGGGCCGGCATTGATCTGGATCAGCCGCGTCTATCCGACCAGCACGGCCTTGCCGATCACCTTGCGGTCGATCACCGCCTGGATCGCGTCGGCGGCGCGTTCGAGCGGGAAGCGGTGAGAGATGCGGGGCTTGAGCTTGCCTTGGCCCGCGAGTTCGCAGAGCAGCTTGGTGTTGGCGCGGCCCACTTCGGGGTTGTGCTCGGTGACGCCGCCAAGCCGTACGCCGATGACTTCGAGGCATTTGATCAGCAGGTAATTGGTGCGCGGCGTCGAGGGTCCGCCGCCGAGAAAGCCGAGCACCAGGATGCGCCCGCCAAACGCCAGACAGCGCAGCGACTCGTCAAAGACATGCGCACCGATCGGGTCGTAGCAGATGTCGACACCGTCATGCGCGCCGGTAATCTCCTTGACCCGGTCGCGAAACCCGTCGCGGTAGTCGATCGCGTAGTCGGCGCCTTCCTCGAGGCAGGCCGTGCGCTTTTCGTCGGTCGAGGCGGTGGCGATGACCTTGGCGCCGTAGAGCTTGGCGACCTGGATCGCGGCGATGCCGATGCCGCCGGCGGCGCCGTGGATCAGCACCCAGTCGCCCGCCTTCATCCGGCCGCGCTGGACGAGCGCGTGATAGGCGGTGTGGTAGGCGCCACGGAACACCGCCGCTTCCTCGACGCTCATGCCCGCGGGGATCGGGTCGCAATCCTCCTCTTTCGAGTTGGCGAGCGTGCCAAACGCGCCGAGCCGCACCCGGTTCATTACCCGGTCGCCCGGCTTGAAGCGGGTGATGCCAGGGCCGACCGAGACCACCTCGCCCGCCGCCTCGTTGCCGGGGATGAAGGGCGGCTCTGGGCGGAACTGGTATTTGCCGGCGAGCATCAAAACATCGACGTATTGAACGCCGCGTGCGGCGATCCTGACCTGGATTTCGCCCGGCCCGGGCGGCGGCGGGTCGGGCACCTCGCGCAACGCCAGCACCTCGGGCCCGCCAAAAGCCTCGCAAACGACGGCTTTCATCCTCTATCTCCAATCGTCCAATGCGTAGACGCCGGGCCGGCTGTAGCCCGCCTCATTCGGGCGATGCATGGTCACGACGTTCATCACGGCACGGAAGCCGCGCCGCAGCATCTGGGTATAGGCTTCCTCGCGCGCCGAATTGACCCCGGCGAGAACCTTTTCCATCCCGGCCGAGGCGGCAAGCGCGCCCGCCGCGTCGAGCAGCTTGTCGAACCGCTCGCCGGCCCCGAGGCCCCCGCGCACCGCGCCGAATTTTATGAATAGGCAATTCGCCCCAGCTTCGCTCGCCGGACCCCAATGGCAGACGGCGACGCCGCCGAGCCGGCTCGGCCCATCCCACAACAGCAGCGTGTCGCCGAGGCCTTTCGCGGCGGCGGTGCGGATCTCGCCGCGCAGATCGAGCCCGTCGTAAAGGCTGTCGGTGAGGGCAAAGCTGGCGTCCTCGGCCGCGCTGCGCGCGTCCGCCGCGAGCGCCGAATAGCGCGAGTGCTCCGGCAGAGCCCCCGGCCTCGCCGGCGCCGCCATGACCGGCGTCAGGAAGCGCGGGTGAAAGCCGAATTTGCGGTAGAGGTGGATGTGCTTGGTGCTGTGCGGAAAGGTGCATAGCCCGGCATGGCTCAGTCCCCAGCCCTCGAATGCCTCGGACACTGCGGCGACCAGCGGCTGCGCGAGACCCTTGTCCCACAATTCCGGCCGGATCGAGAGCGGGCCGAAAAATCCGACGCTTCCCCACCGCGTCGCGAAATTGGAACCGGCGAGCGTCCCATCCTCGGCATCGACCGCGAACGAAGCAGTGTGTTCGCAGCCGTGCCGGCCGTAGATGTAGTCGAAATCGGTCCAGAAATTATCGAGGTCGGACACCCCAAGGAAGGTTCCGAAGGCGCGCCGCACGATGCGCTGCGCCTCGGATAAGTCGGCTTCGGTGAGTGGTCGAGCGGCGGCCATATGATCCTCCCTGGAGGCGGCCGATGCTATCGTTCCGGCGTCGCGGCGTGCAACCGCGCGCCGAATTCCGCGCCGTATCCTAGCGATTTGTCACAAAATTGCCTTTGATCCTTACGTCAACTTGACAGGCTTCACCGCGGCGAACCATGTTCTCGCCGCGCGCCAAATAACAGCGCTTTGCCGTCACGCAGGCGGCGCTTTTAGGGGAGGAGTTTATGCGGTTGCGTCATTGCCTGGGGCTGGCACTCGCCGCCGCGGCGAGCATGCCGATCGCGGCGTTTGCCGCGGACACAATCAAGATCGGCTTTCCGATCCCGTTATCCGGACCGACCGCGGTCTACGGCGACCCGATCCTCAAGGGCGCGCAGATGGCGGTTGACGAGATCAACGCCAAAGGCGGCGTCCTCGGCAGGAAGCTCGAGCTCCTCGCGCGCGACAGCAAGGCCAACGCCGACGAGGCGGTGCGGCTGGCGCGCGAGCTCATCATCAAGAACAACGTCGACTTCCTATCGGGCACGCTGACCTCGGCTGAAGCGCCGGCGGTGTCGACGATCGCCCGGGAGAACAAGATCGTCTTTATCGCGCCGACCTCGAAGAGCACGATCCTTACCGACGAGAAGCACATTCACCCGTATATCTTCCGTGTCGCTTCCAACACTGACGTCGAAGGCGACGCGGCGGCCTCGCTGATGGCCAAGTGGAAGGATGTCAAGAGGGTTGCCACGATTGCGCCCGACTACGCCTATGGCCGCGACGCGATCGCCGCCTTTGTCGCCGCGTTGAAGAAGGATCGGCCGGACATCCAGATCGTCGACCAGCAATGGCCGAAACTCGGTGAGGCCGACTTCACGCCGTTCATCACCGCGCAGATGGGCGCGAAACCGGACGCGGTGATGTGCGACGTATTCGGAGGCGACTTCGTCACGCTGTCGAAGCAGGCGACGCCGCTCGGCTATTTCAAGGCGATCAACAACAAGCTGGTCGACGGCGCCGAGGTCGGCACCACCGACGAGGCGCAGGCGCTCGGCGCCGACTATCCCTATGGGATCACTTCCGACGCCTACGACCCGGTGATCTTCGTTGGCGACGAGCCGCCCGAGCACAAGGCCTATATCGACCACCTCAAGGCCTTCACCAAGTCGCAGGTTGCCTCGGGCTGGTCGATCGTCGGGTACGAATCGATCATGGCGCTGGCCCAGGGGATCCAGAAAGCCGGCAACACCAAGTCCGACGACGTTGCCAAGGCGCTGACCGGGATGACCTTCGACACGCCGGTCGGCAAACGGACTTTTAGCGTCAAGTCACACGAGACGTTCTCACCGGAGTACTGGGGCGTCATGACCAAGGAAGCGGCTTACCCGTTCGCGGTCATCAAAGACCCGCAGCTTCTGCCGACGGACTTCAAGACGAACTGACGGCTGTTTGAGCGATTAGGCGCCGCCCGCCTCTATACGAACGCGGGCGGCGCCAAAATTTTGGGAGATCGATGAGCGGTGGCGCCCTCGTTCCTGTTTAGTCAATTCATGGGCGGCCTCACCACCGCGATGTTCCTGTTCCTGATCGCGTCGGGGCTGTCGCTGGTGTTCGGGATCATGCGCGTCATCAACTTCGCGCATGGCTCGTTCTACATGCTCGGCGCCTATCTCGCCTGGCAGGGGGTGGAGTGGGTGCACCCAACCGGCGCCGGCTTTTGGATCGCCGCATTGTTCGCCGCGACCGGCGTCGGCGTGCTGGGCGCGGTCGTCGAGCGGCTGTTCTTCCGCCAACTCTACGGCCGCGAGGAATTGTACCAACTGCTCTTCACCTACGCTCTGGTGCTGATCCTCGGCGATGTCGCCAAGTTCATCTGGGGCACGGGCCAGCTTTCGGTATCGACCCCGCCGGTGCTCGCCGGCAGCATCCAGGTCTTCGGCACGACCCAGCCGATCTATAATCTGTTTATGATGACGATCGGCCCGGCGATCGCATTCTTCGGCTGGCTGGTGCTGAACCGTACGGGTGTCGGGCGACTGATCCGCGCCGCGCAGATGGACCGGGAGATGCTCGACGCGCTGGGCGCCAATGTCGGCACGATCTACACCGGCATGTTTGTGTTCAGCGCGTTTCTCGCGGGGCTCTCCGGCGCGCTGGTCACGCCGATCCAGAGCATCGTCCCGGGGATGGACGTGCTGATCATCGTCCAGGCGTTCATCGTCGTGGTGATCGGCGGGATGGGCTCGGTGTGGGGAACCTTCTGGGGCTCGGTAATCTATGGCGAAGTGCTGTCGTTCGGCATCCTGATCTTCCCCGGCTTCTCGCTGTTCTCGGTCTTCGCGCTGATGGCGGTGATCCTCATCGTCCGGCCGTGGGGCCTGTTCGGGCGGCCGCTATGACGATGGAGACCGCCGTCCCGGAACGGTCGCAGGATACCGACGCCGTCTCCCGCGTGCTGCGCCGGGTTCCCTGGACTTTCGTCGTGTTGGTTTTTGCCTGCGCGGTGCCGTGGATTGGCTCGCGTTACGACACGTTCCTCGGCGAGCAAATCGCGATCGACGCGCTGTTCGCGGTGAGCCTCAACCTGCTGCTTGGCACCACCGGCCTCGTGTCGTTCGGCCACGTCGCCTATTTCGGTGTCGGCGCCTATGTCTGCGGCATCCTGATGAAGACCTACGACTTGCCGTTCGTGGTGGCGTTTCCCGCGGCGGGTCTGGGAACGGCGCTATTCGCGCTGGTCTCGGGTTATTTTTGCGTCCGCCTGATCAAGCTTTATTTCGCGATGCTGACGCTGGCGTTTTCGCAGATCATCTGGGCCATCGCTTACAAGTGGAACGACGTGACCGGCGGCGACAACGGGCTGCCAGAGGTACCGTTCCCCAACCTCGACTGGATGAACTCGATCCCCGGGCTCGACAGCCTCAAGACCAGCGAGCAGTTCTACCTGCTCGCGGTTTTCCTGATCGCGGTCTCGCTGGCGATCCTGCACCGGATCGTGCGATCGCCGTTCGGGCGCGTGCTGACGACGATTCGCGACAACCCCGAGCGCGCCGCGTTCATTGGCGTCAATGTGCGTCTCTACCAGCTCGCCGCGTTTGTCGTCGCCGGCACCTTCGCCGGGTTAGCCGGCGCGCTTTACGGCATCTTCAGCCGCGGCGTCTTTGCCGACTATGTGTTCTGGTCCAAATCGGCCGAGGTGATGATCATGACCATCCTCGGCGGCATGGATTATTTCTGGGGACCGCCGGTGGGCGCGTTGGCGCTGGTATGGCTCAACCAGGCGATCACCGACTACACCGAATACTGGCCGTTCGTGTTGGGCACGATCTTGCTCGTGCTGCTCTTCGTCTTCCCCGGCGGGATTGTCGGTGGCCTCGACCTGCTGTGGAACCGGTTGCGGAGGCTGCGCCGTGCTTGAGGTCGCGGGCCTGAGCAAATCCTTTGCCGGGTTCAAGGCGGTCTCGGAGGTCAGCTTCACCGTCGACACGCAGCAGATCATGGCGGTGATCGGGCCGAACGGTGCCGGCAAGTCGACTCTGTTCAATTTGATCACTGGCCATCTGCGGCCGGACACCGGCAAGGTCGAACTCGACGGGCGCGACATCACCGGCGCGGCGCCGCACCGCATCTGCCGGCTCGGGATCGGCCGCTCGTTTCAGCGCACCAACATCTTCGCCAAATTGACCGTCTTCGAGAACCTGCAGGCGGCGTTTCTCGTCCACCACGGCCGCGGCCACAATTTCTGGTCGCGCTCGGAGTCGCTGTACCGCGACGAGACCGGCGCTCTGCTCGAGTCGATCGGTCTCGCCGAGCAGCGCGACACGGTCGCGGGGACGCTGAGCTACGGCAACCAGAAGCAGCTCGAGCTGGGACTTGCGCTGGCCAGCGACCCGGCATTGCTGCTGCTCGACGAGCCGACCGCCGGCATGTCGGCGACCGAAACCCATGACACGATCCGCCTGATTGAAAGGATCGCCGGCGAGCGGGCGCTGACCCTGCTGTTCACCGAGCACGACATGGATGTCGTGTTTTCGATCGCGCAAAAGATCGCGGTGCTGCACCAGGGGCGGTTGATCGCCGATGGCGCCCCCGCCGAGGTGCGCGCCGACCCAACCGTGCGTCGCGTCTATCTGGGCGAGCACTGATGGCCGCGCTGCTCACCGTCGAGAACATCCACACCGCCTACGGCCTCAGCCGGGTGTTGTTCGGCGTCTCGCTTGAGATCGAGGCCGGCGAGTGCGTGACCCTCTTGGGGCGCAACGGCGTCGGTAAGACCACGACGATGCGCTCGGTGATGGGGCTGACCCCACCGACGAGCGGCCGCGTGTCGTGGAAGGGCACCGACATCACCGGCTGGCCGCCGCACAAGGTGGCGCGCGCTGGCATCGGCTTCGTTCCTGAGGATCGCCGCATCTTTGCCGAGCTGAGCGTCTGGGAAAATCTCGACGTCGCCGGCCGCGCCGGTAGGCGCGCCGGGCACTGGACGGTCGAGACGGTCTATGAGCTGTTCCCAGTGCTGCGCGACCTGAAGGACCGCCAGGGCGGGTTTCTCTCCGGCGGCGAGCAGCAGATGCTGACCATCGGCCGCACTCTGATGGGCAACCCGGAGCTGCTGCTGCTCGACGAGCCGTCGGAGGGTTTGGCGCCACTGGTGGTCGAGGCGCTCCGCCTCAAGATCGACGAATTGCGCAAGGGCGGGCTGACCATTCTGCTTGCCGAACAGGGGGTCGAATTCTCGTTATCGCTTGCGGATCGCGTCTACGTGCTGGAGAAGGGCGCGGTGCGTCATGCCGGCCCGGCGGCCGAGCTGCGCGACGATAAGGAACTTCGCGAAAAGCTGATGGCGATCTAGCTCAGCAGCACTCTTACCTCGTTACGTTCGGGCTGAAGCCGAGTGCCGGTGCGCGCGGCGCGATCGATGAGCCGCACCAGGGTCTCGCTCTCCGTGGCAAGTGGGCAGAGCACCGTCTCGTTGGTGTCGTTGTGGCGGACGAAACGGAAGCTCGCCTCCGCCACTTGGCCTGCTGCGACCTCGACCCGCGCCATCATGCCGATCCAGTCGCCGTGGCGGCGGCCGCCATGGCCGGTGTGGAACGAAAAGCTGCCGAGCCCGTAAAAGATCGGCTTACCCTTGTAGACCTCGACCGGCAGCGAATAGTGCGGGCCATGGCCGATGACGACATCGGCACCGGCATCGATCGCCGCATGCGCGATCTCGGTCATGTAGTCGAGCAGTTCCTCGCCGAGGCCCCAATGGCATGAGGCGACGACGATGTCGACGCATTGCTTGAGAGCGGCGATGTCGTCGCAGAATTGGGTGAGATAGGCGCGATCCGGCCAGGTGACGACGATCGGCGGGACGCCCGGCCGGTTCATCGGCGGGATTTCGGGCCGGGTCTTGTGCGCCGGCACCTGGTAGGCGGTATGGGCGCGCAGCGCGGCGATCCCGGTGCTCTTTTCGCCGGCCTCGTGGTTGGTCGGCCAGTATACCGAGCTGCGCTGGACAAAGCCGAGGCGCAGCCCGGCGCGCTCGACAATAGCCGGCGCGCGCGCAGCGGCAAGGTTCGCGCCCGCGCCCGTATAGGCGATGCCGAGGCGGTCGAGCTGCGCGATCGATCCGAGAATAGCCGGCGCGCCGTAATTGACGTTGTTGGCCAACCCGAGCGCGTTGAACCCCGCCAGCTTCAGCGCTTCGCCGGCGATTGCCGGATCGGCGAAAAAGCCCTCTTGCTCGACGCTGTGCCCGTCGGGCGGGTGGTAGAGCAGGCATTCGAGATTGCCGAAGACCACGTCCGCTTCGGTGAACGCGTCCGCGACCTGGCGGAACGGCACCGAGGGGTCGGCGACATTCATCAGATTGACGTCGCCGACGAGGATCAGCGAGGGCATGAAACCGGGCCGCCCTTGCCTCAGGCCTCGACGTCTTCCGCCGGCTCGGAGCCGGCATGGATGTCGACCACCGTGTCGGCGAGGGATTTCTTGCCCTTGGTCGCCTTGATGATCGCCTGGTCGAGCTCATCCAGGGTGCACAGCTCCAGCCCAACCGGGTGGCGCGCCTTGATGTTCGGGCTGTTCCAGTGGGTGCGGTCGCGCACCGCGTTGATGGTCGGTTTGGTGGTGCCGATCAGCCGGCAAATCTGCGCGTCCGACAGTTCGGGGTGGTTGCGCAACAAGTAGAAGATCGCGTCGGGCTTGTCCTGGCGTTTGGCGATCGGCGTGTAGCGCGGGCCCTTGTGTTTGTGGACTTGCGGCGGGATCGCGCTTTCGAGCAGCGTCAGACGCGCGTTCGGATCCTTGGCGCAGCGCTCGAGCTCGTCGGCGGTAGTCTGGCCGTTGGCGACGGGATCGAGGCCCTGCATCTGGTTGGCGACCTCGCCATCGGCGATGGCCTGAACCTCAAGAGGGTGCAAGCCGCAGAAATCGGCGATCTGTTCGAAGGTCAGGGCGGTGTTCTCAACCAGCCAGACCGCGGTCGCTTTCGGCATCAAGGGTGCGCGCATCGTAATTCCTTGGTGATTTCCGGGTGGGCGCGATTGGGTCGCGCAGCTTACTACGGATATAATGGCCTCGGCTGCCGATAAAAGCGGCGCACGACCGGCGGAGGCCAAGATGGACGATGAAGACCTGCTTCCTAGCAAGAAGCCGGCGCCGCTGAAGGATTTGACGCTACTCGGAATCGCCGAGTTGGAGGACTATATCGCCGGGCTGCAAAGCGAGATCACCCGCGCTCAGGCTGAGATCGCCGAGAAGCGCAAGCATCGCGGCGGTGCCGAGGCGCTGTTCAAACGATGACCGGGAGCATCATGAGATTTTTGCACAAGAGCGCGGCCGTTATGATCCTCGCCGGCACTGCGTCGTTGGCGGCTGCCCACGCCGACGCCGCCTCAGCGGCGAGGGGGAAGGCGATGGTCAAGCAGCAATGCGCGGGCTGCCATGCCGTCGAACCCGGCGGGCAGTCACCCAATCCAAAGGCGCCAACCTTCGCGGCCGTCGCCAACGAGCCCTCGGCGACGCCCTATTCGCTGCACGTTTTCCTGCAGACGACGCACGCGACGATGCCCAACTTCATGATCAACTCAGACGATATCGACGATATCGTCGCCTACATCCTGTCGCTCAAGGCGAAGCCCTAGCCGCCTCTACCGGTCGCTGATCGGCGGCTTGCCCTCTTCCGCGCGCACTTCGTTGATGATCTGCAGCACCCGCTCGCGGTAGGGGCGGAACTGGATGCCGAATTCCTGAACCACCCGGCTGTTGTCGATCATAAAATTGCCGCTGCGCTCGCGGCCGCCGGTCTCGTGATCGAAGCTGATCTGCGCGTCGGGCAGAAACTCGCGGACGATGTCGGCGATCTCGCCCAGGCTGATCGTCTGCCCGCCGGTGTTGTAGACGGCGTGCTCGGGTTTGTCCTTCATCGTGACCCGGGCGAAAATCTCGGCGATCTCGTCGACATGGACGGGGGCACGCATCGCGTCCTTGTAGGGCATGACCACCGGCTGGCCGCGCGCCGGCTTGGTGACGATGAACACGTGGTCGACAGAGCCGAAAATCTTGTCTGGTCCGGTGACGTTGGCCGGGCGGATCGTGGTGATCTCCATCCCGTGCTTCTCGCGGTAGTCCTGCGCCTGCCACTCGTTGAAGATCTTGTGCATCGCGTATTGCACGTGCCCGTAGCGGTGGTCGGTCTCGTCGACCATGCGCTCGCCGTAATTCTTCTGCTCGCCCGAGACGGCGACCGAACTGGCGTAAACGACGCGGTTGACCCCGGCGAGCCGCGCCGCCTCGAAGCAATTATCCATGCCGAGCACGTTGAGCTTGAAGGCGACGCGCGGCGGCAGGTCGCTGCCGATGTAGTAGGCGAGGTTGACGATGCGGTCGGGTTTCGCCTCGACGATCCGCGCCAGGAAATCGTCGAACTGGCTGACGTCGCCGCGCACCACCCGCACCTGCTTGCCGAGCGCCGAGTAGTCGGCGGTTTGCGGGTTGATGTCCATGACGACGACCTCCTCGCCGCGCTGGGCGAGAAGCGGAATGAGGCGCCGGCCGATAAAGCCGGTGCCGCCGGCGACAAAAGTGGTCATGGGGTTCCTCCCGATTTGGTATGGGGAGGTTAGACCCCGGCTGCGCCAATCCGCAATCGCGCCGGCGGCATATCGGAAGCCCTATTTCTTCTGGGCGGCGGCGCTCTTTGGGTTGAGGCTCTGGATGTGGCCGCTCTCGGTGCCGGCGGTAGGGTCGATCACGGCGTTGATCAGCGCCGGCTTGCCCGAGGCCAGCGCCTCGGTCAGCGCGCGAGTGAGGCTCGGCGTATCAGTGCAGTGGTAGCCGGCGCCGCCGAACGCCTCGATGATTCGCTCATAACGCGCGTCCCGCAGGAGGCCGGTCGGGGTGTAGGCGGCGCCTTCGGGGTCGCCGCGATAGACGCCATTGTTGTTGAAAATGATCGTGGTGACCGGGAGGTTGTAGCGGCAGATCGTCTCGATCTCCATACCGCTGAAGCCGAAGGCGCTGTCGCCCTCGATCGCGACCACCGGTTTCCCGGTCACCGCCGCGGCGCCGACGGCGTAGCCCATGCCGATCCCCATCACCCCCCAGGTGCCGCTGTCGAGGCGGTGGCGGGGCTTGTCCATGTCGATGATGTTGCGGCCGAAATCCAAGGTGTTGGCACCCTCGTTGACGATGTAGACGTCGGGCTGCGTCGCCAGCGCGTTGCGCACCGCGCGCAGCGCGGAGGAAAAATTCATCGGGTTCGGATCGGCGTTGAGCCGCGCTGCCATGCGCTCGACATTCTGCTGCTTGCGCTTGCCGATCTCGTCGGCCCATTCCGCCTGGCGCCTGATCTGCCCCGGCTTGAGCGCGGCATTGAACGCGGCGAACACCGATTTGATGTCGCCCGCGACCGGGGCGGCGATCGCCCGGTTGCTGTCGAACTCGGTCGGCGAGATATCGATCTGGACGAACTTGGTGTTGGCGTTCCACAGCGGCGCGCGGCCGTGCGACAAGAGCCAGTTGAGACGCGCCCCGGCCAGCACCACGACGTCGGCGTTACCGATCGCGTAGGAGCGGGCGGCGGCGGCCGATTGCGCGTGGTCGTCGGGCAAGAGGCCCTTGGCCATCGACATCGGCAGGAACGGCATGCCGGTCGTTTCGATGAACGATTTGATCTCGGCGTCGGCCCGGGCATAGGCGGCGCCCTTGCCGAGGATCGCCAGCGGGCGCTCGGCGTTCGCCAGCAGATCGAGGGCGCGAGCAACAGATTCCGGCGCGGGGGGAGAAGGCGGCGCCGGGTCGACGACCTTGACCAGCGACTTGCTCCCGGTCTCGGCATCGAGCGCCGAGGCCAGCACTTCCGCCGTCAGGTCGAGATAAACGCCGCCGGGGCGCCCCGAGCAGGCTGCGCGGATCGCCCGGGCGATGCCGACGCCGATATCCTGCGGGCGGTTGACGCGATAGGCCGCCTTGCAATGCGGTCTTGCGACCGCGAGCTGGTCCATCTCCTCGTAATCGCCCTGCTCGAGATCGACGATCGCGCGGTCGCTCGACCCGCTGATCAGGATCATCGGGAAGCAATTGGTAGTGGCGTTGGCGAGGGCGACGAGACCGTTGAGGAAGCCGGGGGCCGAAACCGTCATGCAGATGCCTGGCTTTGCGGTCAGAAAGCCGTGAATCGCTGCGGCGTTGCCGGCCGACTGCTCGTGGCGAAAGCCGAAATAGCGGATGCCTTCGTTCTGCGCCAGGCGTAGCAGATCGGTGATCGGGATGCCGGCGACCCCGTAGATCGTGTCAACCCCATTCAGCTTGAGCGCCTCCACCACCAGGTGAAAGCCGTCGGTCATGTCGCCAGAGAGTTCCGCTTCGCTCATGTTGTCCACCGTTCCCGGAATAGCGGCGGGATAAGATGACATTTGGCCGCGGCGATCAACGGAGCCGTATCCCAAGGTTCCAAGCCTTGGCTGAGGGAGCGGTGCCACTGGGGTACAATAGCGGTTGCCGTATTCTGGTATACCAGATACCATGAGATTATGCCTGAAGCGGGCCCGCGCCTTAGCTCGACCCTCGACATCCCGCGGCTCGATACGCAATCGACCTTTCGCGACCTCGCCTACGCCGCGCTAAAGCGGGCGATCACCGCGATCGATATCTACGACCGCCCCGACGAGGTGCGGCTCGACGAGCGGGCGCTTTCCGCCGATCTAGGGGTCAGCCGCACGCCGATCCGCGAGGCGATGACCCTGCTGGAGCAGGAGGGATTCGTCCGCACCCTGCCGCGCCGCGGCATCTATGTCGTGCGCAAGTCGAAGCGCGAGATCGTCGAGATCATCACTGTGATGGCGGCGCTCGAAAGCATGGCGGCGAGGCTCGTCGCGCTCAATGCGCCTGACGACGATATTGCCGAGCTGCGCCGGCTGATGGATGCCTTCCACGACGGCACCGACGGCGAGCGGCTCGAGGAGTATTCCGACGCCAACATCGCCTTTCACCAGGCGATCATCCGGATGAGCGGGTGTTCGCTGTTGGGCGAGATGACCGAGAATTTGTTCATCCACATGCGGGCGATCCGCAAGGTGACGATCCACCAGGACAACCGCGCGGCGCGCTCGATCGTCGATCATATGGCGATCATCGTGGCGCTGGAGCGGCGCGACCCCGACGAGGCGGCTAGGCTGGCGCGCGAGCATACGCTGGGGCTAGCCGCCCATGTGGAAAAGCACGGCGATTTCCTCGATACGGCACGACACGATAGTTGAGAGTTGGAGACGGCGATGAGCAAGGCACTAGAAGGCGTCCGCGTCCTCGATTTCGGCCATGTCCAGGCGGCGCCGACCGGGACGCAGCTGTTGGCGTGGATGGGCGCCGACGTGATCAAGGTCGAGCTGCCCGGGCGCGGCGACATCACCCGCGGCCAGCTGCAGGACGTGAAGGGGGCGGACAGCCTCTATTTCACGATGCTCAATTCGAACAAGCGCAGCATCACCGTCAACATGAAGGCGCCGAAAGGCAAGGCGGTGCTGGAGCAACTGGTGCGGCGTTGCGACATCGTGGTCGAGAATTTCGGCCCGGGCGTACTCGACCGCGCCGGTTTCACCTGGGAGCGCTTCCAGGAACTCAACCCGCGCATCATCTATGCCTCGGTCAAGGGCTTCGGCCCCGGCCCCTATGTCGACTGCAAGGCCTATGAGAACGTCGCCCAGTGCATGGGCGGCGCGGCGAGCACGACGGGCTGGGAGGATGGCCCGCCGACCGTCACCGGCGCGCAGATCGGCGATAGCGGCACCGGGCTCCACATGGTCGCAGGCATCCTCGCCGCGCTGTTCCAGCGCGAGCGCACCGGCAAGGGCCAGCGCGTCGAAGTGGCGATGACCGACGCGGTGCTCAATCTGTGCCGGGTCAAGATGCGCGACCAGCAGCGGGTGATGAAGGGTCCGCTGTCCGAATATCCCAACAAGGAGTTCGGCGATTTCGTGCCGCGCGCCGGCAACGCCTCGGGTGGCGGCCAGCCGGGCGCTGCGCTGCGCTGCGCGCCGGGCGGCCCCAACGACTATGTCTACGTCATCATCCAGCCGCCGTGCTGGGAGCCGCTGATGAAATTGTGCGGCCGCGAGGAGCTGATCACCGATCCTGCCTGGGCGAGCCCGGCGGCGCGGCTGCCGAAAATTCCGGAATGCTTCGCGATCATCGAGCAGTGGACCAAGACCAAGACCAAAATGGAGGTCATGGCCGCGTTAAACGAGGTCGATGTGCCGTGCGGCCCGATCCTGTCGATGAAGGACATCTACGAGGACAAATCGCTATATGACCGGCAGATGCTGGTCGAGCTCGATCATCCGACCCGCGGCCGCTATGTCCAGGTCGGCATGCCGATCAATCTCTCGGACTCGCCCGTCGAGCACGAGCGCGCGCCACTCTTGGGCGAGCACACCGATGAGGTGCTGAAATGGCTCGGGCACAACGCGGCCGACATCGCCGCCATGCGTCAGGAAGGGGCGGTGTAAGACATTGTTGTCATTGCGAGGAGCACGGCGACGAAGCAATCTCGGCGTGGTCGCGCAGTTTGGCACGAGATTGCTTCGCTGCGCTCGCAATGACGATTGAAGGTAAAGGGCAATAAATGGCCCGCGCTCAAACCCACGACCGCCGCATTCACCCCGGCTCGAGCCGGCGGCGCGGGCTCGACCATCCGAAAGGCCGGCAGGTCGAGCCGCAGGCGCTGACCGAGGTGCAGGCGCTGCTTGGCGAGCGAGAACGGCGCCGAGACCTGCTGATCGAGCATTTGCATCTGCTGCAGGACCATTATGGCTGCCTGCACGCTCGCCACCTCGCGGCGCTTGCCGAGGAGATGCGGCTTGCGCTCGTCGAGGTCTATGAGGTTGCCTCGTTTTACGCGCATTTCGACATCGTCATGGAGGACGAGACGCCGCCGCCCGAGATCACGGTAAGGGTGTGCGACAGCCTGACCTGCGAGCTGTTTGGCGCGCAGCATTTGCTCGGCCAGCTGCAGCGGCGCCTCGGCAGCGCGGTGCGGGTGATGCGGGCGCCGTGCATGGGCGGCTGCCACAACGCGCCGGTGTGCGCGATCGGCCATGCGCTGCATGAACACGCTACCGTCGACAGCGTCGCCGAGGCGGTCGCTCGCAAGCATACGCACCCCGACATCCCGCCTTTCGTCGGCCTCGACGAATACCGCAAAGGCGGCGGTTATACGCTGCTGGAGAGGTGTCTGTCGGGCGCCCGAGACCGCGAGAGCGTTATCGCGGCGATGGAGGGCTCTGGCATTCGCGGCATGGGCGGCGCCGGTTTTCCGACCGGGCGCAAGTGGCGCCTCGTGTTGGCCGAGCCGGGGCCGCGGCTGCTGGCGGTCAACGGCGACGAGGGAGAGCCCGGTACTTTCAAAGACCGCTATTTCCTCGAAACCAATCCGCACCGTTTTCTCGAAGGGATGCTGATTGCCGCGTGGGTGATCGAGGCGCCGGACACCTACGTCTACCTGCGCGACGAGTATCCGCAATGCCGGGAGGTGTTGGCGCAGGAGATCGCCGCAATCGAGGTGGCGGGTCTCGCCAAGCACACCCGCATCCATCTGCGGCGTGGCGCCGGCGCCTATATTTGCGGCGAGGAATTGGCGATGCTCGAAAGCATCGAAGGCAAGCGTGGCTTGCCGCGCCACAAGCCGCCGTTTCCGGCGCAGGTGGGGCTGTTCGGCCGGCCGACCCTGATCAACAACATCGAGACCTTGTTCTGGGTACGCGACATCGTCGAAGAGGGCCCGGAATGGTTCACCAAGGAGGGGCGCAACGGGCGCAAGGGCCGGCGCACCTTCTCGGTCTCGGGGCGGGTCAAGAACCCCGGAGTCAAGCTCGCCCCGGCCGGGATCACCGTGCGTGAGCTGATCGACGAGTATTGCGGCGGGATGGCCGACGGCCACAAATTCAAGGGCTATCTGCCGGGTGGCGCTTCGGGCGGCATCCTGCCGGCATCGAAGGCGGACATCCCGCTGGATTTCGGCACGCTCGAAAGCGAAGGATGCTTTATCGGCTCGGCGGCGGTTGTGGCGCTGAGCGACAAGGACGATATGCGAACGGTGGCGCTCAATTTGCTGCGCTTTTTCGAGGATGAGAGCTGCGGCCAGTGCACGCCGTGCCGGGTCGGCACCGAAAAGGCGGTGAAGTTGATGAGCCAGGCCCGCTGGGACGATAGTCTGCTACAGGAGTTGTCGCGGGTGATGGGCGATGCGTCGATCTGCGGGTTGGGTCAGGCGGCGATGAACCCGGTGAAGCAGGTGCTCAAGCATTTCCCCGAGGATGTGGTGGAGCCAGCCTGATGAGCGATCCGATCCGATTTATCCTCGACGGTACCGAGGTCGAGGCGCAGCCGGGCGAGACGATCTGGCAGGTGGCGAACCGGCTCGGCACCGAGATCCCGCATCTCTGCTGGCTGCCGAAGCCTGGCTATCGCGCCGACGGCAATTGCCGCGCCTGCATGGTCGAGATCGAGGGCGAGCGGGTGCTGGCGGCCTCGTGTATCAGAAAGCCGAGTTCCGGCATGAAGGTCCACTCGGCGAGCGAGCGCGCCAAGTTCTCGCGCCAGATGGTGTTCGAGCTGTTGATCGGCGACCAGCCCAAACGCGAGGTCGCGCACGACCCCAACTCTTCGTTCTGGCAATGGGCCGACAGACTCGATGTCGCGCATAGTCGCTTCCCCGGGCGCGTCACTCCGGCGCCCGATCGCAGCCATGTGGCGATGGCGGTGCAGCTCGACGCCTGCATTCAGTGCAATCTCTGCGTCCGCGCCTGTCGCGAGGTCCAGGTCAACGACGTGTGGGGCATGGCGGGCCGCGGCTGGCACGAAAAGGTCGTGCTCGATTTCGACGATCCGATGGGCATCTCGACCTGCGTCGCCTGCGGCGAGTGCGTCCAGGCGTGTCCGACCGGCGCGTTGATGCCGGCGACCCAGGTCGACGAGAATGGCGTCTTCACCAACGCGCCCGACCGCACAGTGGACAGCGTCTGCCCGTATTGCGGCGTCGGCTGTCAGCTCACCTATCAGATCAAGGACAATCATATCGTCGCGGTGACCGGCAAGGATGGGCCGGCCAACCACAACCGGCTTTGCGTCAAGGGTCGGTTCGGCTTCGACTATGTCCACCACCCCGACCGGCTCACCGAGCCGCTGATCCGCAAAGACGGCGTCTCCAAGCACGACACCGATATCGATCCGGCCAACCCCTACACGCATTTCCGCAAGGCGAGTTGGGAAGAGGCGCTCGACCGCGCCGCGCTCGGGCTGCTCAAAATCCGTGATCGTGACGGACGGCGCGCGCTGGCCGGGTTCGGCTCGGCCAAGGGCTCGAATGAAGAGGCCTACCTCTTCCAGAAGCTGGTGCGCACCGGGTTTGGCAGCAACAACGTCGACCACTGCACCCGACTGTGCCACGCCTCGTCGGTGGCGGCGCTGATGGAGGGGATCGGTTCGGGCGCGGTGACCGCGCCGTTTACCGCCGCAGAGGACGCCGATGTCATCATCGTCATCGGCGCACGGCCGACCGAAAACCATCCGGTGGCGGCCACCTTCTTCAAGCAGGCCGCCAAACGCGGCGCCCAGGTCTTCGTCATGGACCCACGCGGCCATTCGCTGGTGCGGTATGCGGCGCAGACGCTGAAGTTTACCCCCGGGCGCGACGTGGCGATGCTCAACGCCTTCCTCCACACAATCATCGAGGAGGGCCTCACCGACCGGCAGTACATCCAGGCGCACACCGAGGATTACGAGAAGCTGCGCGAGCACATCAAGGATTACAGCCCGGAGAAGATGGCACCGATCTGCGGGATCGACGCCGCGACCTTGCGCCATGTCGCACGCGAATACGCGCGGGCCGAGCATGCGATCATCTTCTGGGGCATGGGCATCTCGCAGCACACCCATGGCACCGATAACGCGCGCTGCCTGATCGCGCTGGCGATGGTGACCGGGCAGGTCGGCCGGCCAGGCACCGGACTGCATCCGCTGCGCGGCCAGAACAACGTCCAGGGCGCGTCTGACGCGGGCCTGATCCCGATGGTCTATCCCGACTATCAATCGGTCGCCAAGCCGGAGGTTCGCGAGAAGTTCGAGGCGTTGTGGCACACCGCGCTCGACGACAAGCCGGGTCTCACCGTCGTCGAGATCATGGACGCAGTGCACCGGGACGAGATCAAGGGCATGTACATCATGGGCGAGAACCCGGCGATGTCCGATCCCGATGTCGAACACGCTCGCGAGGCGCTGGCCCATCTCGAACATCTCGTGGTGCAAGACATCTTCCTCACCGAGACCGCGAAATACGCCGATGTCATCCTGCCGGCCTCGGCCTGGCCGGAAAAGGACGGCACCGTCTCCAACACCAACCGCCAGGTGCAAATGGGCCGCGCCGCGCTGCCGCTACCCGGCAACGCCCGGCTCGATTTGATGACGATCCAGGAGATAGCCCGGCGCATGGGGCTCGACTGGCGCTATGAGGGGCCGGCCGACGTCTTCGCCGAGATGAAGCTGGCGATGCCGTCGCTCGATAACATCACCTGGGAGCGCCTGCTGCGCGAGGACTCGGTTACCTATCCGTGCGATGCCGAGGACAAGCCCGGCAACGAGATTGTCTTCGGGGACGGTTTCCCGACCGCTTCGGGCCGCGCCAAGCTGGTGCCGGCGGCGATCATTCCGCCCGCTGAAGAGCCCGACGCCGAATACCCGCTGGTGCTGACCACCGGCCGCCAGCTCGAGCACTGGCATACCGGCGCGATGACGCGGCGCGCCACGGTGCTCGACGAAATCGAACCGGAGGCGGTGGCGAGCCTCGCGCCCAGCGAGCTGCGCCGGCTTGGCGTTGTCGCCGGCGACATCGTCAAGGTGACGACGCGGCGCGGGCATATCGAGCTGAAGGCGCGCGCCGACAGCAATGTTGCGCCGGGCATGGTGTTCATCCCGTTCTGTTATGCCGAGGCCGCCGCCAATGTTCTGACCAACCCGCAGCTCGACCCATTCGGCAAAATCCCCGAGTTCAAGTACTGCGCCGCCAAGGTCGAGCCAGCCGGCGTCAAGGCAGCGGCGGAATAACTCGCCGGCTTCTCATAGCCGTAGTGCTCTCAGCGCTCGCCGGTTGCGCGGCATCGCCGGGGCAGCAACAGCCGTCGCCGCCCTCCGCGCCTGCTCCATACCAGTGCCTGCTTCCCGGCGAGCAGCGCATGCTCGTCGCCGAACTGTTCTTTGGCCGCAAGATCAAGGGTGGCGGCTTCGTGAGCGATGCTGAGTGGTCGCGCTTCGCCGCCGAGATCGTGACGCCGAATTTTCCCGATGGGTTCACCGCCTTTGACGCTGACGGCCAATGGCGCAACCCGCAGACCAGCCAGATCGCGCATGACCCGACCAAGGTGCTGACCGTCGCGGTCAAGCGATCGCCGGAGCTTGCCGGGCGGTTGCAGGCGGTGACCGACGCTTATAAGACGCGGTTCAGGCAGCAATCGGTCGGGATCATCACGCGCGACTCGTGCGCCAATTTCGAGTAGGCCTGCGCGATGCCGCTCGCCCCTGGCCTCGCCCTTGTCACCGGCGCGACCGGTTTTGTCGGCGCCGCAGTGGCGCGCGCGCTGCTCGCCACCGGGCACGAAGTGCGGGTGCTGGCACGGCCGAACAGCGATCGACGCAACCTCGCCGGCCTTGAGGTCACGGTCGCCGAAGGGTCGCTCGAAGACGGCGCCTCGCTTGCCGCCGCCGTTTCCGGCTGCCGGTATCTGTTCCATGTTGCGGCTGACTACCGGCTGTGGGTGCCCGACCCCGAAGCGATGTTTCGCGCCAATGTCGAGGGCACGAGGGCGCTAATGGAGGCGGCGCTCGCCGCCGGGGTGGAGCGCATCGTCTACACCAGCAGCGTCGCCACCTTGGGCCTCGACAAGGACGGGATCGCCGACGAAACCACGCCGAGCGGCGAAGGCGACATGATCGGCCCTTACAAGCGCTCAAAATTCCTCGCCGAGCAGGTCGTGCACGAACTCGTCGCCGAGCGCGGCCTACCGGCGGTGATCGTCAACCCGTCGACCCCGATCGGGCCCGGCGACGTCAAACCGACACCGACCGGCCGAATCATTGTCGAGGCGGCGAAGGGCAAGATGCCGGGCTATGTCGATACCGGGCTCAACATTGTCCATGTCGACGATGTTGCCGCTGGGCAGCTACTCGCGGCTGAGCGCGGCAAGGTCGGCGAGCGCTACATCCTCGGCGGCGAGAACATGTCGCTCGCGCAAATTCTGACCGACGTCGCCAGCGTCGTCGGGCGGCGGCCGCCGTCGCTCAAAATCCCCTACGCGGTGGTGCTGCCGATCGCTGCCGGCGCCGAGTTGATGGCGCGGATTACCGGGCGCGAGCCGTTCGCCAGCTTGGACGGGGTGCGCATGTCGCGTAAGAAGATGTATTTCAGTTCGGCGAAGGCGATGCGCGAGCTGGGTTATGCTCCACGCCCGGCGAAGGACGCGATCGCCGAAGCCATCGACTGGTTCGAGGCCAACGGATATTTGCAATGACTGCGCTGGCCAGCGATGCCCACCCCGCCGCCCCGGCGGTCGAGACGCCGTCGGGCAAGGGACGCGGCGACGAGAATTTTCCGGTCGGATCGTTCCTGATCCGCAAGGATTTGCGCCCGCATGTCCATGCCTTCTACCGCTTCGCGCGCAACGCCGACGACATCGCCGACAACCCGGAGCTGTCGGCCGATGACAAGGTGCGGCGGCTCGTCCGGATGGGCGAAATTCTTGACGGGGCTGCAGGCGACGACAGCCCGGCGGCGAGCGCGATGCGGCGCAGCCTCGCCGAAACAGGAACGACCGCACAGCATTGCCATGACGTGCTGTGCGCGTTCACCCTCGACGCGACCAAACTGCGGTATCGCGATTGGGACGATCTGATGGAGTATTGCCGCTATTCGGCCTCGCCGGTCGGGCGGCAATTGCTCGATCTGCACGGCGAGAGCCGCGACACCTGGCCACCCTCGGACGCGCTGTGCTCGGCGCTCCAGGTGCTCAATCATCTGCAGGACTGCGCTGAGGATTACCGCAACCTCGACCGAGTCTACCTGCCGCTCGACCTGATGGGCGAGGCGGGGATCGGGGTCGACGCGCTGGCCGCGCCAGCGTCGAGCCCGGGCTTGCGACGGGTCATCGACAGACTATTAGATTCAACCGATCGGTTGATCGTTTCCGCAGGTGAGCTACCAGGCCGGGTCGTGGCGCGCGGGTTACGTTGGGAATCGGCGACGATCATCGATCTGGCGCGACGGTTGGCGCGACGGCTGCGGCGCGGCGACCCATTGGCGGTGCGGGTCGCGCTCAGCAAGGGGGACTTCGCGGCGGCGCTTCTCACCGGCATCGTTGGCGGCCGCCGACAACGGTCCATCCCGCGGTGACCGGCGCGGTGCTGGATAGCGTCGGGGCGATCCCCGACGACGCCGTGCTGCGCGAGACCATCCGCCGGCGGGTCGAGGCGGCGGGCACTTCGTTCTATTGGGCGATGCGCCTCCTGCCGCGGGAGCGCCGCGACGGGATGTACGCGGTCTACGCTTTTTGCCGCGAGGTCGACGACATAGCCGATGACTGGCCGGCGACCGAACGCGCTAAGGGGCTGGCCGATTGGCGCGAGGAGATCGAAGCGATCTATGCCGGGCGCCCGCGCCATCTGATCGCCCGCGCCCTCGTCGCGCCTGTCGTGCGATTCAAGCTGCGCAAGGGTGATTTCCTCGACATTGTCGCCGGGATGGAGATGGACGCGGGTGAGGACATCCGCGCGCCCAATCTTGCGACCCTCGACCTCTATTGCGCTCGTGTCGCGGGCGCGGTCGGGCATCTTTCTGTGCATGTCTTTGGCGATCCAAGCCCGGCGGCGCACCGTGTCGCCGATGCGCTTGGCCGCGCGTTACAGCTCACCAACATCCTGCGCGACCTCGACGAAGATGCACGCCGTGGCCGGCTCTATCTGCCGCGCGAGTTGCTCGACCGGCATGGCATCCGCGACGCCGATCCAGCGCGGGCTCTGCGCCATCCGGCGCTGCCATCCGTGTGCCGCGACCTCGCCGACATCGCGCTCGGCCATTTCGACGCCGCGGAGCGGACGATGGCCGAATGTTCGCGACGGGCGATGCGACCGGCGGCGACGATGGGCGCGTTCTATCGCGCGATGCTTGAGGCGATGCTGCGCGATGGTTGGCGCAACCCGGCGGCGCGGGTCAGCTTATCGAAAGGCCGGAAGTTGTGGCTAGTGCTGCGCCACGCGCTGATATGAGCCGGGTCCATGTGATCGGCGCGGGGTTGGCCGGCCTCGCTGCCGCGGTGGCGCTGACAAAGGCGGGCCGGCGGGCGGTGCTCTATGAGGGCGCCGAGCACGCCGGGGGACGTTGCCGCTCCTATTTCGACAGCGAGCTAGGGGTTTGCCTCGACAACGGCAATCATTTGCTGCTGTCAGGCAATCGTTCGGCCCGGGCGTATATCGAGATGACCGGCGCCCGCGAAACGTTCGAACCACCGGGCGAGGCGGCGATCCCGTTTGTCGACCTGGCGAGCGGCGAGCGCTGGACGCTGCGGCCCAATCGCGGCGTATTGCCATGGTGGATATTCCGCAAGGATCGCCGGGCGCCAGACAGCCGCGCGCGGGATTATCTAGCCGCGCTTCGGCTGCGGGGCGCGGATAACGAGGACACGATCGTTGGTCGGCTGAACGCAAAGGCATCGCTGTTCCGGCGGTTATGGGAGCCGGTCGCGGTGGCCGCGCTCAACACCAGCGCCGAGGCGGGATCGGCGCGCCTGTTCTGGCGCATCCTGCGCGAGACCTTAGGGCGCGGAGCCGAGGCGTGCCGCCCGCTCTTGCCGCGCGAGGGCTTGTCGGAGAGCTTTATCGATCCCGCCTTGGCGACTCTGCGCGCCGGCGGCGCGGAAATTCGCTTTGGCGCGCGGCTGCGTGCGATTGAGTGCAGCGGCGCACAGATCAGCAGGTTGAACTTCGACGGTGGGACCGTAACCCTTGAAGCGGGCGACGAAGTAGTCCTGGCGGTGCCGGCCGCAATCGCGGCGCGGCTAGTACCGGACCTTGTCGTGCCTGACGACCACGCGCCGATCGTCAACGCGCATTACCGGGTCGAGCCGGTCGCCGGCATGCTGCTCTTCGCCGGCCTCGTCGGCGGCACCGCCGAGTGGGTATTCAAAAAGCGCGGCGTCATCTCGGTGACGGTGAGCGCCGCCGACCGGATTGTTGACCGCCACGCGGACGAGTTGGCTAATCTCCTTTGGCGCGACGTCGCCGCCGCCTTCGACCTGCCGGCGTGGCCGGTGCCGCCCGCGCGCATCGTCAAGGAACGGCGCGCGACGTTCCGCGCGACTCCGGCGCAATTGCGCCGCCGCCCGCCGACCCGGACGCGCTGGAACAACCTTCGCCTGGCGGGCGATTATGTCGATACCGGCTTGCCGGCCACGATCGAAGGCGCTATTCGCTCCGGCCTTGCCGCGGCCGAGGCGGTCCTCCGGTCGCCCGGCACGCGCAGCTCGAACCAGCAGCCGAGCCCCTATGGCGCAGAGCGGAGCGATGACGGCGGAACAATTGCCGATCAGCAAGACCCTGCCATCACACGCGCTCGATACCGCGATCGAGCGCGCCACCGACTGGCTGTTGACGCGCCAGCATGAGGACGGTCACTGGCTGTTCGAGCTGGAGGCCGACGCGACGATCCCCGCCGAATACATCCTGCTGCAGCATTACCTCGGCACGATCGACGGCGATCTTGAGCAAAAGATCGCCCGTTATCTACGTGCGACGCAGGGCGAGCACGGCGGCTGGCCACTGTTCGAGGGCGGCGCATTCGACCTCAGCGCTTCGGTCAAAGCCTATTTCGCGCTGAAGGCGGTCGGCGACGCGGCAGACGCGCCTCACATGGCGCGCGCACGCGCAGCGATTCTGGCGCGCGGCGGTGCGGCGCGCACCAATGTCTTCACCCGTATCCTCCTGGCCTTGTGGGGCGAAGTGCCCTGGCGCGCGGTGCCGGTCATGCCGGTCGAGATCATGCTGCTGCCGCGCTGGTTTCCCTTTCACATCGACAAGATTTCGTACTGGTCGCGCACGGTTGTGGTGCCGCTGCTGGTGTTGATGGCCAAGCGACCGCGCGCCCTCAACCCGCGCGGCGTGTCGATCGCCGAGCTTTTCGTCGCGCCGCCGGAGGGCGTGCGTGATTGGATTACGCCGGCGACGCCGTCGCCGTTGGCGCGGGCGTTCTCGGGGCTCGATCGGCTCCTCCGCTATCTCGAACCGACGTTTCCCCAATATCTGCGCGATCGCGCGATCGACCGCGCGGTCGATTTCGTTACCGAGCGATTGAACGGCGAGGACGGGCTCGGCGGCATCTTCCCGGCGATCGCCAACTCGCTGATGATGTATGTCGTCCTCGGTTATCCGCTCGACCATCCGCACTGCGCGACCGTGCGCTCGGCGGTGGAAAAACTGGTCGTACGGGACGGCGAGGAATTCGATTATTGCCAGCCCTGCCTGTCGCCGGTGTGGGATACGGTGCTCGCCGGCCATGCGCTGATGGATGTCGGCGAGGCGGCCGTCCCCAAGCTCGGTCGTGCTTTCGACTGGCTTCGCCAGAAGCAGGTGCTCGATGTCGTCGGCGATTGGTCGGCGCAGCGACCGGGACTGCGCCCGGGCGGCTGGGCGTTCCAGTACGAGAACCCTTATTACCCCGACGTCGACGACACCGCCGCCGTGGGCCTCGCGCTCGACCGCTTCGATCGCGAACGTTACGGCGATGCCGTCGCTCGCGCCGCAGAGTGGATCATCGGGATGCAGAGCAAGAATGGTGGGTGGGGTTCGTTCGACGCTGACAACACGCATTTCTACCTGAACCACATCCCTTTCGCCGATCACGGCGCGCTGCTCGACCCGCCGACGGCGGACGTTTCGGCGCGCTGTCTGGGATTTCTCGTGCAAGCGGGGTATACCGAGCATCCTGCAGTCGCCGCCGCCGTGGCGTATCTGCAGCGCGAGCAGGAGAACGACGGTAGCTGGTTCGGGCGCTGGGGCACCAACTACATCTACGGCACGTGGTCCGTGCTTGCCGGGCTAAACGCGGCGGGGCTTGGGCCGAACGCGCCGGAAATACGCCGCGCCGTCGACTGGCTGCTCGCGCGTCAGCATGAAGATGGCGGCTGGGGCGAGAGCGGCGAGAGCTATTGGCCGGATAAGCCGCGTGGCGAGGCGCCTTACAGCACCGCCTCGCAGACAGCCTGGGCCTTGCTTGGGCTCATGGCGGCCGGCGAAGCCACGCACCCCGCGGTCCAGCGGGGCATCGATTATCTGATGGCTACCCAGAAGGCGGACGGGGGGTGGGACGAGAAATGGTACACCGCGGTCGGGTTTCCGCGCGTCTTCTACCTACGCTATCACGGCTACCGCGCTTACTTCCCGCTTTGGGCGCTGGCGCGCTTTCGCAGGCTCATGCAAGCCAACTCCCCGCGCGTCGCCTTCGGCATCTGACCGCAGCGCATCGACGTGGTCTTGATACTGGCGGAATTTTGCAATGTCCTGTAGGGATTAGCTTGATGCCAGCACTCCGGAGCTGGCGATGGGGAGCAGGGGTTCTTGGCATATACGGTCCTCTGCACGACCGGTCTCGAGGTCGAGGCCAAGATCGCGCGCCGCGCCGGGTTTGCCGCGGTGGTTGGCGGCGGCAATCATCAGCGTACCGTTCAGGTCGTGGAGGAAGTCGGCTCGCAGGCCGAGTGTCTGGTCAGCTTTGGCATTGCCGGCGCGCTGAAGCCTGGCCTCAGGCCGGGCGATGTCATCCTCTCAACCGAAGTGATCGACGATGACCGCCGCTGGGTGACGGGCGAAAGCCTGCGCTCGCGGATTCCAGAATTGCTAACGGTGATCGGCGCCATCGAGGGGCCGGTGCTCGGCGCGGGAAGGGTGCTTGCCACTGAGGCCGACAAACGCCGCGCCTGGAGCGAGACCGGCGCCCTCGCGGTCGATCTCGAAAGCGTTGTCGTCGCCCGCGCCGCTGCCGCGCTCGGCATCCCGTTTCTAGTGTTGCGCGCTATCGCTGATCCGGCCGGGCGGGCCCTGCCGCCTGCGGCGTTGCTGCCATTGAGCCCGAGTGGCAAGCCCCGGGTTGGGAAGGTGCTGGCGTCGGTGATGCGCCGCCCGCAGCAGCTTCCCGGCCTGTTCGGGGTTGCGCGCGAAGCGCGGCAGGCTTTGGCGGCGCTCGTCGAGCCCGCGCACGCCCTGCGCCGAATTCTCGCGGAGGCTTAGCTCTCGAAGCTAGTCGTCGTCGCCCGCGGCGGTGAGGCGTTCCATCGCCTTCTCGACATGGCCGGAGAAGACGTATTGCGCCGGCCGCTGGCGGTCGAGCGCGATCTCCGGCGCCATCTCGCCCTCGGTCTTGACCCCGCGCAGCGCAACCTTGGCGGCCTTCCACGGCCGCTTCACGGAATCCACAACAGCAGTCGCCTCGTAGCCGCTATGCACCATGCAATCGGCGCATTTTTCGTAATTACCCGTGCCGTAGGCATCCCAATCGGTCTCTTCCATCAACTCCTTGAAGGTCTTGGCGTAGCCTTCGCCGAGAAGGTAGCAAGGGCGCTGCCAGCCGAAATAATTGCGGCACGGATTGCCCCACGGCGTGCAGTGATAGGTCTGGTTGCCGGCGAGAAAGTCGAGGAACAGGCTCGACTGGTTGAACGACCAGCGTCGCTTCGGGTCGTGACGGAAGATGTCGCGGAAGAGCTCCTTGGTGCGCCGCCGGTTGAGGAAATGTTCCTGGTCCGGGGCCCGCTCGTAGGCATAGCCGGGCGAGACGGTGATCCCATCGATTCCCATCTCGGTGACCGCGTCGAAGAACCCGGCCATGCGTTCGGGGTCAGCGTTGTCGAACAGGGTGGCGTTGATGTTGACGCGGAAGCCCCTCGACTTGGCCAGGCGCAGCGCTTCGACCGCCTTGTCGTAAACGCCGTCGAGACAAACCGAGCGATCGTGGTCTTCCTTGTCGCCGTCGAGATGCACGGTCCAGGCGAAATACGGGTTTGGCTTGAACAGGTCGATCTTCTTTTCGAGCAGCAGCGCGTTGGTGCACAGATAGACAAATTTCTTGCGCGCGATGATGCCCTCCACGATCTGCTCGATCTCGCGATGGAGCAGGGGCTCGCCGCCGGCGACGACGACGATCGGCGCGCCGCATTCGTCAACCGCTTCGAGGCACTGGGCTACCGAAAGGCGCTGGTTGAGGATGGGGTCGGGATAATCGATCTTGCCGCAGCCGGCGCAGGCGAGGTTGCAGCGGAACAGCGGTTCCAACATCAGCACCAGCGGATAGCGCTTCACGCCGCGCAGATGCTGCCCCAACACGTAGGAGCCGACGCGAATCTTCTGATGCAGCGGGATCGCCACGATGAACCCTCGTCCGTCGCTTTCGACTAATCGCCGGCTACCGGCTCGGCGAGCTGGACCGGCATACGGAAGCGGACATTCTCGGTGACCCCCGGGAGCCGCTGAATTTCGATTTGGTCTAGTTCGCGCAGCCGCTCGACCAACTCCTCGACCAATTCGTCGGGCGCCGAAGCGCCGGCCGTGATGCCCACCGCCGAGACGCCGTCAAGCCAGCGTGGGTCGAGCGCCTTGGCGTCCTCGATCAGGTAACTCGGCACCCCAAACTCGGCGGCGATTTCGCGCAGCCGGTTCGAATTCGAACTGTTCGGCGCGCCCACCACCAGAACGATGTCGACGATCTTCGCCAACTCCAAGGTCGCGCGCTGGCGGTTTTGTGTCGCGTAGCAGATGTCCTTGGTGTCGGGCCCAAGGATCGACGGAAAGCGCGCCTTCAGCGCCTCGATCACCGCGCGCGTATCGTCGACCGATAACGTCGTCTGGGTAATGAAGGCAAGTTTGTCAGGATCGCCGACCTTGAGCCCGGCGACTTCCTCGGGGCGCGAGATCAGATGCACCTTGCCGGTGATTCGACCCATCGTGCCTTCGATCTCGGGATGCCCTGCATGGCCAATGAGGATGATCTCACGGCCCTGGTTGGCGTAGCGCTGGCCCTCGATGTGGACCTTAGAGACCAGCGGACAGGTTGCGTCGATGACCGGTAGGCCGCGCTCTTCGGCGCGAGTCTCGATCGCGCTAGCGACGCCGTGCGCGCTGAAGATCGTCACTGCCCCCGGGGGAATCTCATCGATCTCGTCGACAAAGCGCGCGCCCTTGGCTCGCAGCCGCTCGACCACGTGGCGATTGTGCACAATCTCATGGCGCACATAAATCGGCGGCCCGTATTTCTCGAGCGCGCGCTCGACGATCTCAATTGCGCGCTCGACCCCGGCGCAGAAGCCGCGGGGTTGGGCCAAGACCACTCGAATCATCGCGTCTGCATACCTCCGCCGGCTCGCCCTATCCCTGCCACAACTAACGCCATCGGCGCAATCGTCGCCCGCGCACCGCTGCAAAATTGCGCGAACCGCAGGGTGGCGCGCTTTTGGCTGTGTGTTGCCGCCAGGTTTGTTATCACTACCGGGCTTTTCGGACATTAACTGACGAGTAGCCATGTTGGTTTCAAGGCGTGCGTTTTTGATGGCTTCCTTGCCGATGGCCCTCAGCCTCAGCGACGCGAGGGCGGCGGACAGCCCAAATGCGGTCATTCAGCGGTTCTACGACGTGCTCCTATCGGTGATGAAGCAGGCCAAGCAATTGACTTTTGATCAGCGCTATCAGCGTCTCGCCCCGGCGGTCACCGCTGCCTTCGATCTGGGTCTAACGAGCCGGCTGTCGGTCGGTCCAGACTGGGCGAAACTCAGCCCCGACCAGCAAAAGCGGTTTTCCGACATTTTCGCCCGCTACACGATCTCCAACTACGCCAACCGATTCGACGATTTCAATGGCGAGCGCTTCGAGGTGGACCCGAACCCGGTAGCCAATCCCAACGGCACCATCATACAGACGAAGCTGGTCAAATCAGACGGCGACAAGGTCACGCTCAATTACCTGATGCGCCAGGGAGCCAGCGGGTCGTGGCAGGTCATAGACGTCTATCTCAGCGGCACGATCAGCGAGCTCGCGACGCGGCGCTCTGAATATGGCGGCGTGCTGCAGACGAGCGGCGCCGACGGGCTCATCAAGCTGCTTGAGGATCGCACCGCCGCCTTGCGGACGGGCAAGAACTAAAGGTCAGCGCGTCCCGAATAGGTTGGCATTGACGCGGCTTGCGATTTGCCGGCTCGGGGTGAGGCTGCTGGGCTTTGTCGCCGGCGGCGGGGCGGGGGACACGGCAGGGGCGGGCGTTGGCGCCGGGGTACCGGGATCATTGTAGAGGTTCGGCGTCGCCGCCGGCGCGGTGCCATGGTTCAGTTCGGCGGCCCGATTCTGCTGCGCCAAGCTGCGCAGCTGGGCATAGAAATCGACCGAATTCTTCTCCAAGTCATCGAGGATGTCGAGCACGGCGGCGCGATCGTCGACCCCGCCGACGAGCAGGCGCGCTGTCGTCAGCTCCGTGACGCCGTGGTCGTTGGCCCAGATCGTGAAAGGATCGGCATACGAATCAACACCCTGACCGATCGCATCGCGAGGGTTGGACGGGCCGAAGACCGGCAGAATCAAATAGGGGCCGGACTTGATGCCCCAAACGTAGAGCGTTTGCCCGAAATCGGCGGGCTGGCGCTCCATTCCATTTCTCGTCGCAATGTCAAAAATCCCGGCCAGACCGACCGTGCTGTTCATTGCAAAGCGGCCGAGGGTGATACCGGCGCGTTTGAATTCCCCTTGAAGTATGTTGTCGAAAAAGACCGTCGGCTCCTTCAGATTGTTGAGTACGTTATGTACGGCCGTGCGCCCGTCCTCAGGTACGATGAAGACATAGGCCTTTGCCAGGGGCCGAATGACGGCGTGATCGAGCGCCAAATTCAGGACTAAGATCTTACGATTGAGCGGCTCAAGCGGGTCGTTGTTTTGCTCGTAAACGGCAAGTTCGGCCGGATCGCTCGGCGGGGTCGCGCAGCCGCCGACCAGCACGGCCAGCATCATGGCGGCCCCACCGGCATATCTCATCGCAGCCCGGAGCGGCGGGGCGAGGTTCACGGACGCTTACCGATAATTCAGTTGCCAGGTCTGTAGCGTGGGTGCATCGTTGACAATCCCGATTACGAACGCAACAGCAAAACACTATGCCCTCGGTGCGTTTTTGCGCTTGACTGGGGGATGATGGCGTCACTCGTCCTGGCTCTCGTCCTCTTTCCGGTGTGGATATATCTCACCGGCACCGTCGCTGCCGCAATGCGGTTCGCCCGGCGCGGGACAACGTTGCCACCAGAGCAGCCCCCGGTATCGGTGTTGAAGCCGCTTTACGGCGCGGAACCGGCCCTCTATGAGAACCTGCGTTCGTTTATCGATCAGGATTATCCCAACCGGCAGATCGTGTTCGGTGTGCGCAACCCCGAAGACGGTGCGCTGCCCGTGGCGCGAGCACTGGTCGCCGAGCGGCTGGAGGTCGACATCGATCTCGTCGTCGATGCGCGCGCCGGCGGCGGCAATCTCAAGGTCGCAAATCTGATCAACATGCTGCCCGCGGCAAAGCATGACCTCTTGGTCTTCGCTGACAGCGACATGCACGTCGATTCGCGCTATCTCGCGACTGTGACGGCGCCGTTGCGGGATCCGGCGGTCGGGCTGGTGACGTGCCTTTATCGCGGATTGCCCGCCGCCGGGGTATGGTCGCGGCTCGGCGCCCTGCACATCAACTTCGGTTTCCTGCCGAGTGCGCTACTCGGCGAGGCGCTGGGAACAGGGGGCGGCTGCTTTGGCGCAACGATAGCCTTGCGCCGCGGGGTCCTGGACAGAATGGGGGGGCTCGCGGTGGTACGCGACGAACTGGCCGACGATTATCGCATCGGTGCCGCAGTCCGCGATTTGGGGCTGTCGACGGTACTGAGCCCATACGTCGTCGAAACCTCGGTCAGCGAGAAGAATTTCAAGTGCCTCTGGCGCCACGAGCTGCGCTGGGCGCGGACGGTGCGGGCGATGGCCCCGGTGGGGTTCGCCGGTTCGGTGGTGACGCACGCTGTGGCGATCGCGGGTCTGGCCGCGATCTTCAGCGGATTGAGCGCGACTTCGCTGGTGTTTCTCGCGATCTCCTGTTTGCTCCGCTGGGCAACGGCGGGGGCGATCGCGCGTATCTTGCGATTGCCGATAGCCGGGTTGTGGCTACTGCCGTTGCGCGATTTGCTGTCGTTTGCGGTCTTTGTCGGCAGCTTCTTCGGTCGCAACGTGTCATGGCGCGACCAGTTGTTTCACATCGCGCCGAGCGGTCGAATCATTGTTGAAAGAGACGGTGAGTAGGTCATCCGCATGATGAAAACCCTCTTCCTGCAGCCGCCTTCTTTCGATGGTTTCGATGGCGGCGCCGGGTCACGCTACCAGGCTAAGCGCGAAATCCGCTCGTTCTGGTTCCCCACCTGGCTGGCGCAGCCGGCCGCGCTGGTGCCGGGCTCGAAGCTGATCGACGCGCCGCCGGCGCGGCTGCAGCTCGATACGGTGTTGCGTCAAGCCGGCGATTACGAGCTCGCGGTGATGCACACCTCGACCCCCTCCTTCGCCAGCGACATCAAGGTCGCCGCCGCACTCAAGGAGGCAAACCCAAAGCTCAAGATCGGCCTTGTCGGCGCCAAGGTCGCAGTCGAGCCGGAGGCAAGCCTAGCCGCGTCGCGGGCGGTCGATTTCGTCGCCCGCGAAGAATTCGACTTCACGATCAAGGAAGTTGCCGAAGGCCGCAGCTTCGCCGACGTCGACGGGCTCAGCTATCGCAATGCCGCCGGAGCCATCGTCCATAATCGCGACCGCGCGATGCTCGAGAACATGGATGAGCTGCCCTTCGTCACCGAGGTCTACAAGCGCGACCTCAAGGTCGAGGACTATTTCATCGGCTATCTCAAGCATCCCTACGTGTCGCTCTACACCGGGCGCGGCTGCAAAAGCCGTTGCACCTTTTGCCTGTGGCCGCAGACGGTTGGCGGCCACCGCTACCGGGTGCGCAGTGTCGATCACGTGATTGAGGAAATTCGCCGGGCGAAGGACTGGTTCCCGCAAGTCAAGGAGTTCTTCTTCGACGACGATACCTTCACCGACAATCTGCCGCGCGCCGAGGCCATCGCAAAGGAACTGGGAAAGCTCGGCGTGACCTGGTCGTGCAACGCCAAGGCCAATGTGCCGCGCGCCACGCTCGAGGCACTGCGTAACAACGGGCTCAGGCTGCTGCTGGTGGGTTACGAGACGGGCAACCAGCAAATCCTGCACAACATCAAGAAGGGCATGCGGGTCGACGTCGCCCGCCGCTTCACCAAGGACTGCCACGAGCTCGGCATCACCATCCACGGTACGTTCATCCTCGGCCTGCCTGGCGAAAGCCGCGAGACGATCGAGGAGACCATCAACTTCGCCGCCGACATCAACCCGCACACAATCCAGGTTTCGCTCGCGGCGCCCTACCCCGGCACTGAGCTCTACCGGCAGGCAATCGAGAACGGCTGGCTCGACACCGAGCACGCCGAGCTGATCGACGACAGCGGGGTGCAGATCGCGCCGCTGCACTACGACCACCTGACGCATACAGAGATTTTCGAGTCGGTTGAGACTTTCTATAAGCGCTTCTATTTCCGCCGGAAGAAGATCGCTTCGCTGGTCGGCGAGATGATCCGCAGCCCGGAGATGATGAAGCGGCGGCTGCGCGAGGGCGTCGAGTTCTTCCAGTTTCTGCGCAACCGGGAAATGGCCGGCTAGCTCGGCCGGGGCGGGCCCAAGAGGGCCGGCAGGACGAACAGCGTGCAGAACACCGTGCAGGCGAGCGAGATCGTCAGCAGCAAGCCCATGTCCGCTTCACCGGGATCGGGCGACAACGCCAAGCTGCCGAAGGCGCACATCGTCGTCAGCGCGCTGAAGACGACGGCGCGCGCGGTCGACGATTGCAGGTGATCGGCGAGACCAGCTCGCCAGTTCATCACAAAGTAGATGTCGAAGGCGACGCCGATGCCGAGCAGCAGCGGCAGCGCGATGATGTTGGCGTAATTAAGCCTGATGCCCGCGACGACGGTGATCGCCAGGGTCAACAGCGCCGCCAGCAGCAGCGGCGCGATCACCAGCGCCACGTCACGCGGCCGCCGTAGCACCGCGATGAGCAGCACGGTGATTACCGCGACCGCGATGACCCCAGCCTCGACAAACGCCGAGCTGATGAGACGCCCGGCTTCGAGGATGGTGACCGGCGTGCCGGTCGCCTGCGGGGCGACGCGGTGCACCGCCGCGACAAAGCGCTTGAGCACGGCGGGATCGCGGGCATCACCCTTGGGAAAAACTTCGATCCGTGCCGCGCCGTTCGCCCCGATCCAAGTCGCTCGCAAGTCCGCGGGCAGGTCGGCGAGGGTTAGCTCCTTCGCCTGGAGTAACTGGCCGAGCAGCTCGATTCGATGCAGCAGCCCCGACAACAACGCCTTTTGTAGCGTCGGGATAATCGCCGGTCCACGCGAGTCGGCCTTATCGAGCGCGGCTGCCAGTTTGGCGGTCGGCCCATCCCCCGGATGCGCGGCGATGAATTTCCGCAAAACGGCGGCGCACCCGGCGAGCGCCGTCATGGTCTCGGCATCGCTCGGCGGTGGCAGGATTGTCGCCGGGGTCAGACTGGGCCCGAGCAGAAGCCCCAAATCCGAAAGAATTGCCAGCTTCTCCTGCTGATGCGCGGGAACAAAGCTTGCCGCGCTGACCGTCATCGACACCTCAGGTAATTGCTCGAACTTGTCGGCGAGGGCACGCGCCGCGTCGATGTTCGGCGCGAGGATCTCCGCGGTGTATGGCGTCGTCAGCGGGTCATTCATCAAATCGGTGATCGTCTGCATCGCCTCGCTATGCGGGTTCTTGAGATCGAGCGGATCGGAATCGAAACTGACCCGCGGCAACAACACGAGGGCGACGGCGGCGATGATCGCCGCGCCGGAAACGACCCAACCGCGGCGCTTGTGCAGAAAGCGGTCGATCGGCGCGGCGCGGGCGAAGCCGACCGCCTGGGCCTCCGGTTTCGGGCTAAGCAGCGTCAATATCGCTGGTAACAGCGTGAAATTGAGCACGATCGCGATGACCATGCCGACGCCGGCGATCCAGCCGAGTTCGCGCACGCCGACATAGGGAGTTGGCACGAAGGACAAAAAGCCGATCGCGGTCGCGGCGGCGGCGAGCATCAGTGACGGACCGATCGTCCGCGCCGCCGCGGCGAGCGCGGCATCGAGCGCGCCGGTCTGGTGCCGCTGGTCGCGATAGCGGATCGAGAACTGGATGCTGAAATCGACCGCGAGGCCGATGAACAACACCCCGAACGCCACCGAGATCACATTCAAGGTGCCGATCGACAGCGCGGCGAAGGCGCCGGTCAACACCAGCCCGCAGATAACCGTGACCAGGCAAGCGGCGACCAGGCGCGGCGAGCGCAGCCCGGCGAAGAGGATCACCAGCATCGAGCCGATCGACAGGAGAGCGGAGCGCAGCGCGCCCTTGCGTAAGGTCGCGAACTGGTCGTCGTCGAGCGCAACCGACCCGGTGACGCGCACCCGGACGCCGTTCTGCGGCGTCAATCCGAACTCGGCGGCAACGCGCTCAATTTCAGCCGTCGCCTTCGCCCCCGGCTCGAGCGAGTGGTAATCGAGCACCGGCTGCGCCAGCACGAATTGGCGCAAGGCACGCGGATTGGCTTTGCCGCCGCTCAACACGGCCTGCCACGACAGGCTCACTGGTTGGCCCGAGACGACGCCATCGACGATGTCGGCGATCTTGTCGAGGGTCGGGTCGAGCTTGTCGATCGTCACATCGCCGCGGTTCGCCCCTTCGACAAAGAGCTTGATGGTATCAAACAGGCCGCGAAGGCTCGGGTCGGCGGCAAGGCTGCCAAGGAGCGGCTGCGCGGCGATCAGCTGTTGCGACAGGGAGTTGAGCTCGTCCACTGACAGGAAGAGCAGGCCGTTTTTGTCGAAAAAGGGGCCCCCGTCGGGCCGGCGTACGGTGCTGAAGTAGTTCGGCTCCGCGCTGAGCCTGTCGGCGAGACGCTGGGCCGCGTCATCGGCAAGTTCGCCGGTGGTCCCATCGATGACGATGGCCAACAGGTTGCCGTTCTGCGGGAACGCGCGATCCATCGCGACTTCATCTTGCCGCCAGGGGAGATTACTCGGCAGGAGGTTTTCGATGTTGGTGTCGATCGCTAGTTGGCCGGCGGCGTACCAGCCCGCGGCAACGGTCAAGGCCAGTATGGCGATGACATTTGCGGCGGGACGGCGGCGTGCGGCATCGACGAGGCGAACGATGAGCGCGGCGATCACAGGGCCTCGACGATCGAAGGGAGAGAGGGGTGAAAGCGGACGAATGCCGTTTATTTTCCATAAATGAAGTTCGATCGGGACGAAAGTAGGCCCGTCACCCGTTATCGACTTAAGCGTAAATTAAGGCGATCCGGTGGACAAAATGCCGCGAAATCTCCCGGGTCAGGTCACATTCTGGACACGCTTGGTGTCGATGCTGCGTAGAACGGAATGTGTAGGAGGGGATCATGGACGAGCGCAATATTTGCTGCCGTTATGAGCCGAGCCTCGACGAGCTGCTCGACGATGAGATGATGCGGCCGGTGCTGGAGAGCGCAGGGCTCGACCGCGAACGCTTCCATGACCTCCTCGTCGAAACACGCGAGCGGGTCCGCTTGTCGCGGGAATCGGAGTAGCGCGGCCTACAGCGCGGCGAATTCGAGCCGGACCGTCAATCCCGGGTGATTATCTCCTAGTTCGACCGTGCCGTTGTGCAATCGCGCCACGGCTCGCACCAGGCTAAGGCCCAGCCCGTTGCCGGGCGTGCTGCGGCTGGGCTCGAGCCGGACGAAGCGATCGAATACCGATTCGCGCTCGTCTTCCGGGATGCCTGGACCGCTATCGGAGACTTCTAGCTCCGCGCGTCCGTCGTGCCGGTGAGCCGAGAGCTTGACCTCGCCGCCTCCGTATTTCAGCGCGTTGTCGAGCAGGTTGGCTACCGCCTGCGATAACAGGTGGCGGTCGCCGCGGATCATGATCCCGGGCTCGACATCGAGCGTGAGCGCACAGCCTTTCTCTTCGGCGACCGGTTCGTAAAGCTCGGCGGCTGCGCGCGCCGTCTGCGCCAGGTCGAGCGGCTCGGCGGCATTGTGGCGGGCACCCGACTCGGCCTCGGCAATGCTCAGCAGCGCGTTGAACGTCGCCAGCAAACGGTCGGCCTCGTCGATTGCCGCGCGCACCGCCTCGCCCTGCGCCGCCGCATCGGACGCACCCAAAAGGCTCAGCTCGAGCCGCGCGCGCAACCGCGACAGAGGGGTGCGCAAATCGTGCGCGATGTTGTCGGAGACTTCGCGCATACCGGCCATCAGCCGTTCGATTTGGCCCAGCATGTTGTTGAGGTTGGCGGCGAGTTGATCGAATTCATCGCCGCTGCCCTTAAGCGGCACGCGGTCCGAGAGGTTGCCGCCCATCACCCGCTCGGCGGTGCGGTTGACCTCCTCGACGCGGCGCAGCAGGTTGCGGCCCATCACCGCGCCGCCGCCGATGCCGGCGCAAAGCGCGAGCAATCCCGCCCACAGCAACGCCGCCTTGATCCGCTCGCGGAATAGCGCCGCGTCACTGATGTCCCGCGCGACGAGCAATCGGTACCCTTGGGGAATTACCAGCAATGCCCCTTGCGCCGGGCGCATCTCGGTGTGGCCTTTGATCTTGACCGAGACGCGGAAGCTGATCGGCCCCGGCGCAACGGGTTTGCCCTCGGGCCAGCCGGTGATGTTGCCCGCGAGCGGATGCCCGTCGGGATTGGTCACGAGGTAAAGCATGCCGTCGCCGCGATCACCGGCGCTGCGCGCGGCAACAATTTGCACGAGGCCGCTGAGGCCGCGCTGATCGTACTGCTCGGCAAGCCCGGAAATCTCGGCGTCGAGCGTCGCCTGGGTCTGGCGCTCGACGAAATCGGCGCTCATCCAGTAGACAAAAATCAGGACACCCAGGACTGAAGCCGCGAACACGACGAAGTAGAGCGTGGCGAGACGGAACGCGTGCGTGCGAACGAGCCGCCGCATTTGGGCGAGGAGCCCTCGTAGGGAGAATTTGGGCATCGACCCTAATCCGGCGCGCGCAGGCAATAGCCGGCGCCGCGCACGGTGTGCAGCAGCGGCCGCTCAAACCCGCGGTCGATCTTTTGTCTGAGCCGGCTCACATGCACGTCGATAACGTTAGTCTGCGGGTCGAAATGGTAATCCCACACGTGCTCCAAAAGCATCGTGCGGGTCACCACATGGCCGGAGTTCCGCATCAGATATTCGAGCAGCTGAAACTCGCGCGGCAACAGGTCGATCGCCTGTTCGCAGCGCTTGACCGCGCGGGTAAGGAGATCTAGCTCCAGATCTGCGACGCGCAGCTTCGTCGTGGCCACCGCGGCTGCGCCACGTCGTAACAAGGCCTCGACCCGAGCCAACAGCTCGCTGAACGCGAACGGTTTGACCAGATAGTCGTCGCCGCCGGCACGCAGCCCTTTCACGCGGTCGTCGACACTGCCCAGGGCCGAGAGGATCAGCGACGGCGTGCCGATCTTGGCGGCGCGCAATGCGCCGAGAAGCGCCAGCCCGTCCATCCCCGGCAGCATGCGGTCGAGGATGATCGCGTCGTAGCTGCCGGAACTGGCGAGATAGAGGCCCTCGCGTCCATCGCTCGACTGATCGACGGTGTAACCTTTTTCGCTCAGACCCTTAACCAGATAGGCGGCGGTCTCGCGGTCGTCCTCGACGACAAGCAATTTCATCTCGATGCGCTCTGGCTCGGGCAATCCGGTGGAGATTGCCTGAAGGAGATGGTTGCGGGAGACCTACCCAACAAGCTTGAAGCGGCACGCAGGAAACGTCCGCCGGGATGATTCGCGTGTTGTCGTCCGGGAACGACCTGCGCCAGCTTCGCTTCGGTTAGGCTTTCCATCATCTTACTTGACCTCGGGTACGTTCGGCGGCGCCGGCGTTAGCATCGAGGTGGAATCATTATCGCGAAAGGTTCGCGATGACCGCTCGAGCTCTCAGCATTATCGCCGCGTTGGGTCTGCTCGCCTCGGTGTCGGCACAGGCCGCTCAACCGGTCGGCGATGTCGTCGACCAGATCCTACAGACCCTTCCGCCGCCGCCTGCCCTACCCGGGCCGCCGCAAGCGGCGCCGACGCCAAGCGCGACCAGCCAGGCGCCTGCTCCGCCAGCAATCCCGGCTCCGCCCGGGCCAAACACCGCAAGTCTGGCTGCGCCAGCTCCCGCCGCCGCAAGTTCAACTCCAACAAGTCTGATCCCGTCCGACTTCGTTTCAGCAAGTCCAATTCCGGTAAGCGTGACCCCGCTAGATCCTATTTCCGCAACTCCCGCTTCTGGAAAGCCGCCTGCACCAAAGCCGTAGCGCCATCGTTACCCTTGGTTCTCGTTAGGGGCGTCGCGGCTGCGACCGCGCGCCGCGGTGCGTATTTGCTGCGGGATGGATTTTCGGCTTGACCGGCATGGCCCGAGCAACGATCTATTACGTACTAATTCAGTACGAATTGGGACGCTATGATCATTTTGTCGAAGCTCGCCGATTACGGCGTCATCGTCGCGACCCATCTCGCGCTCACGCCCGACCGGCAAGAAAACGCGGCCTCAGTCGCCGCGGCGACGCGATTGCCCTTGGCGACCGTTGCCAAGCTCCTCAAGGCGCTCGCCCATGCCGGCGTGGTCACCGCGACGCGTGGCGCGGCGGGCGGCTATCGGCTGGCGCGCCCGGCTGCGGCGATCTCGATCGCCGAAGTGGTCGCTGCGATCGATGGCGATATCGGCCTGACGCAGTGCTCGGTGCATGTGGACGAGTGCACCCACACCAATTACTGCCCAACTCGGCCCCATTGGGCGGCGATCAACCGCGCTGTCGGCGAGGCGCTTTCGGCGGTGACGCTCGACGAGATGATCTCGCCTTACACATTCCTCTCCGTCGCCGCGGCGGCCGAACATCCGGCGCATGGCTGAGCAAGTCCGATGAGCGCCCCCCTCGATACCCAAATCCCGGCCCTCAACGAGAGCTACAAATACGGTTTCGTCACCGAGATCGAGACCGAGTCGGCGCCGCCTGGCCTCGACGAGGACACGGTGCGGTTCATCTCGGCCAAAAAAGGCGAGCCGCAATGGCTGCTCGACTGGCGGCTGCAGGCGTTCCGCGCCTGGGAGAAGATGGCGGCGCCGAATTGGGCCAAGCTCAACGTCGCCCCGATCGACTACCAGGGCGCGACCTATTGGTCGGCGCCGAAGTCGAAGGACGATGCGCCGAAATCGCTGGACGAGGTCGATCCCGAGCTGCTGGCGATGTACGAAAAGCTTGGCGTACCGATGCGCGAGCGCGAGGCGCTCGCTGGGGTCGCGCCTCGAAACGTCGCGGTCGACGCGGTGTTCGACAGCGTCTCGGTGGCGACGACCTTCAAAGGTCAGCTTGCCGAACTCGGCATTATCTTCTGCTCGTTCGGCGAGGCGGTGAAGGAACACCCCGATCTGGTGCGCCGCTACCTCGGCACCGTGGTACCGCAAAACGACAATTTCTTTGCCGCGCTCAATTCCGCCGTGTTCAGCGACGGCTCGTTCGCCTACATCCCGCCGGGCGTGCGTTGCCCGATGGAGCTGTCGACCTATTTCCGCATCAACGCGGCGAAAAGTGGCCAGTTCGAGCGCACCTTGCTCATCGCCGACAAGGGCGCCTATGTCAGCTATCTCGAAGGCTGCACCGCACCGCAGCGCGACGAGAACCAGCTCCATGCCGCGGTGGTCGAGCTCATCGCGCACGAAGACGCGCAGATCAAATACTCAACCGTGCAGAACTGGTACCCAGGCGACGCCGAGGGCAAGGGCGGCATCTACAATTTTGTCACCAAGCGCGGCGCCTGCCGCGGCGACCGGGCGAAAATCTCGTGGACCCAGGTCGAGACCGGCTCGGCGATCACCTGGAAATATCCGAGCTGCATCCTCGAAGGCGACGACTCGGTCGGCGAATTCTATTCGGTGGCGATCACCAATAATCGCCAGCAGGCCGATACCGGCACCAAGATGATCCATATCGGCAAGAACACGTCGTCGACGATCATCTCAAAGGGCATCTCGGCCGGGCGCGGGCAGAATACCTATCGGGGGCTGGTGCGGGTGCAGCCGCGGGCCGAGGGCGCGCGCAACTACACGCAATGCGACTCGCTGCTGATCGGCGAGCGTTGCGGCGCCCACACCGTGCCCTATATCGAGGTGCGTAACCCGTCGGCCAAGGTCGAGCACGAGGCGACGACCTCGAAGATCAGCGAAGACCAGATGTTCTATTGCCGCCAGCGCGGCCTCAGCCAGGAAGACGCGCTGTCGCTGATCGTCAACGGTTTCTGCAAGGAAGTGCTGAAGGAACTGCCGATGGAATTCGCGGTCGAGGCGCAGAAGCTCCTCGCCGTCAGCCTCGAAGGCAGCGTGGGGTAAACGGCGATGACTGTTGCTTCACCTTCCGATTTTCGCCCTCGTCTCAATGTACCGAGGCGGATGACGTTCATCTTGTTGGCTTTGCTTTTAGGACTGATGTCTTTCGCGGCCGTGAGGTCGCTGACTGCCGATTGCGCGAACGAATATCTAGTGGCTGACGACGGCATTACCCGTCTGACCACAGACGATGGACGAATTCTCGTCACCGGGCGTGTGTGGCTCCGCTTGGGTGAGATGAGGGTGTTATTGCCACAGGGCGTCCAGCCAATATTTACCGAGTTGGGCCTGATGCCCTCTGAATGCAGGTAAGAAAAGTGCTCGAGATCAAGAACCTCCATGCGCGCTTGAAGGACGGGCGCGAAATCCTCAAGGGCATCGATCTTTCGGTCGAGGCCGGTGAGGTGCACGCGATCATGGGGCCGAACGGCTCAGGCAAGAGTACCTTGGCGTCGGTGCTGGCCGGTCGCGACGGCTACGAGATCACCGAAGGGAGCGTCACCTATCAAGGCCGCGACTTGTTGGCGATGCCTGCTGACGAGCGGGCGCGCGAAGGCGTGTTTCTCGCCTTCCAGTACCCGGTCGAGATCCCCGGCGTGAACAATATGTATTTCCTGCGCGCCGCATTGAATGCCGGACGCCGCCACCGCGGCGAGCCCGAGCTCGACGCCGGCCAATTCCTGCGCGCGGTGCGGGGCAAGCTGAAGCTGCTGGAAATCAGCGAAGATCTGATGCAGCGCGCGGTCAATGTCGGGTTCTCGGGTGGCGAGAAGAAGCGCAACGAAATCTTCCAGATGGCGATGCTGGAGCCGAAGCTCGCAATCCTCGACGAGACCGATAGCGGTCTCGACATCGACGCGCTGCGCCTGGTCGCGAAGGGGGTCAACGGGCTGCGCGCCCCCGACCGGGCAATCGTGATGATCACCCATTACCAGCGCCTGCTCGATTACGTCGAACCCGACTGTGTGCATGTGCTGCAAGGCGGCCGCATCGTCGAAAGCGGCGATAAGAGCCTCGCCGCCGAGCTCGAACGCCGCGGCTATGGCGCCGACGCTGCGGCGTGAGGCAGCGATGAGCGCGGTCGTCGAATTTCCGGTGAAGCCAGAGGCGCGGCCTTATATCGACGCTTTTGCCGACGACGGACGCGAGCCGCGATGGCTGCGCGATGCGCGCCAGCAGGGTCTTGATCGTTTTGCCCGGCAGGGTTTCCCGAGCCGGCGCAGCGAGAGCTGGCGCTATCTCGATCTGCAGCCGTTGGAGAAGCGACCGCTGCTGCCGTCGGCGCCGGGTCATCGCACGGTACTGCCAGCGGATTTACCTGACGGTGTTTGGCTTGGTTCGATCGGGGCGGCCATTGCCGAACGGCCCAATCTCGTGCGTCCCCTCGCCGCCGAAACCGATAGGTCCTTTGCCGCGCTAAATGCCGCGTTCTTCGCCGACGGCTTCGTGCTCGATGTTGCACCGGAGGTCGTGCTCGACAAACCGATCGAAATCGTCCACGCGGCGGGCGATGCGGACACGTCGCTGCACACGCGCAGCCTCATCAATCTCGGTGCCGGGAGCCGGATGACGGTGCTCGAAACCTATGCCGGAGATGGCCGGTATTGGCGCAACGACGTTGCCACATGGCGGCTCGGCGAGGGCGCTTCGCTGACCCGGATCGCGCTGCTCGAGGAAAGCGCCGATGCGGTGCATCTCGGCGTGATCGCGGCGACGCTGGGCGCCAAGGCGAAACTCGACGCGTTCGTGCTGCTGCTTGGCGGCGGCACGGTGCGGCACGAGGCCAACATAACTATCGCCGGCGACAAGGCCGAATGCCGGTATGACGGCGCGTTTGTCGTTGCGGGGCGGGAAGAAGCCAATATCGTTACGACGATCGATCACGCGGCGGTCGGCGGGACGACAAGCGAGCTGATCAAGGGCGTCGCTGCCGGGCGCGGGCATGGCGCGTTCCAGGGTAAGATCACCGTCCGCGAGGGTGCGCAGCAGACCGACGCCAAACAGACCAGCCGCAACCTGATCCTTGGCCGTCGCGCGGTAATCGACACCAAGCCGGAACTGGAAATCCTCGCCGACGACGTCAAATGCGCGCACGGCGCCAGCGTCGGCGATCTCGACGAGGCGGCGCTGTTCTATCTGCGCGCCCGCGGCATTCCGACGGAAGAAGCGCGCCGGCTCCTGGTCGAGGGCTTCTTGCGCGAGCCCATCGAGGGCATCGCCGATGCGGCGATCCGCGAGCATCTGCTCGGCCGGCTCGGCGCGCGGCTGACGCGGCTGGAGGACTGGGCTTGAAGCCGCTCGACCCCAAGGCGCTGCGCCGCGAGTTCCCGGTCTATCAAAACAATCCGGGGCTGGTGTTTCTCGATTCCGGCGCCAGCGCGCAGAAGCCGGCGGCGGTGATTGACGGCGTCGCCGAGTTCTACCGGCGCGACTACGCCAATGTTCATCGCGGCGTTTATCAATTGAGCCAGCGCTCGACCGACCATTTCGAGGAAGCGCGCGAGGGAACCCGCGCGTTTCTCAACGCCCCCGACGTCAACGAAATTATCTTTGTGCGCGGCGCCACCGAGGCGATCAACCTCGTCGCGCAGAGCTGGGGCCCGGAATTTGTCAAAGCCGGCGACGAGATCGTCGTCAGCGATCTCGAGCATCATTCCAACTTCGTGCCGTGGCAGATGCTGTGCCAGCGGATGGGCGCGCGGCTGGTCGTCGCGCCGACCGACGCCAGCGGCGGTTTTGATCTCGCCGCGTTCGAGGCGCTGCTGTCTTCGCGCACCAAGATGGTCGCAATCACCCATGTCTCGAACGTCACCGGCGCGATCCTGCCGGTCGAGCGCATCGTCGAACTGGCGCATCGGAAGGGCGCGCTCGTGCTGGTCGATGGCTGCCAGGCGATCCCGCGCATGCCGGTCGATGTGCGGGCTCTGGGCTGCGACTTCTATGCCTTCTCCGGCCACAAGGCCTACGGCCCCTCGGGCATTGGCGTGTTGTGGGGACGCTACGAACTCTTGGCGGCGATGCCGCCGTGGCAGACCGGCGGCGGCATGATCACACAGGTCACGCTGGAAAAGACCGATTTTCAGGAGCCGCCACATCGCTTCGAAGCCGGCACGCCGGATATCTCAGGCGCGGTCGGGCTGAAGCTCGCGCTCGATTTCATCGAGAGCATTGGCCGCGACCGCATCCGCGATCACGAGGAGGAACTCACCGGTTACGCGATCGACCGTCTGTCGCGCATCCCGGACCTTAACCTCCTCGCTGCTGGGCAACGCCGGCTTTCGGTGCTGTCGTTCAACCTCGACGGCATCCACCCTCACGATGTCGGCACCGTGCTGGATCAGCACGGTGTTGCCGTCAGGGTCGGGCATCATTGCGCGCAGCCGCTAATGGACAAGCTCGGCATCGCCGGCACGGTGCGCGCCTCGCTCGGCGTCTATAACGACAGGGACGATATCGACCGGCTCGCCGCCGCGGTCGAGGCGTGCCGGGAGATGTTTTCGCGATGATGGATTTGCGTGACCTGTACCAGGACATCATCCTCGATCACGGCCGGCATCCGCGCAATTTCCGGCCGATCGAGCACCCGACCCATACCGCCAAGGGGCACAACCCGCTGTGCGGGGACCGGGTCACCGTGTACTTGACGATCGATGGCGACAAGATCGCCGATGTGAGCTTTGAGGGGCGCGGCTGCGCGATTTCCACCGCCGCGGCATCGCTGATGACCGAAGTGCTCAAGGGCAAGACCCTGGCGGAGGCGCGGGCGCTGTTCGCGCAATTCCACGCCAAGGTCACTGGCGGCGAGGTCGGCGAGGTGGCCGAAGCGCTTGAAGAAGACGCCGAGCGGCTTGAGCCGCTGACCGGGGTCAAGGCCTACCCGGCCCGGGTCAAATGCGCGACCCTGCCGTGGCACGCCTTCGAGGCGGCGCTCAAGGGTGGCGCGGCCGCGCCGGTCAAGACGGAGTAGGCGATGCCGTCCGACGAAAATCGCGACTATTTTGCCTTCGAGCAAAAGGACCCGCCGCCGGAGCCGGTCGAGGAGGGCGAAGAGATCGTGCGTCCCGAGGGCGAGGACGATCTCACGCTGTTCGATCCGGTAATGGATGCGCTCAAAACGGTCCGCGACCCGGAAATCCCGGTAAACCTCGTTGATCTTGGCCTCATCTACGAGCTGTTGGTCAAGAAGGGCGGCACGGTGTTTGTCGAGATGACCTTGACCACCCCGTCTTGTCCGGTCGCGGCGAGCATGCCGGGCGAGGTCAAGAACGCGATCGCTGCTGTCCCGGGGATCGAGGATGTGCGCGTCAAGCTAGTATGGACGCCGACCTGGACCCAGGACCGCATGAGCGAGGAAGCCCGGCTCGAACTGGGGCTGCTCTAAATCTTCGCTGCCTCGGCAGGCTGAGCAGCCGCGCCGGCTTCATTCATCGACTGGCGCGCGTAGGCGACGCGGTTGATTTCGGCGCGGGCGTCCGGGTTTTCGGCCATGAACCGCTCGAAATCGGCCTTCCCCAGCATCAGCAGCCGGCAGAAGGTCAGCGCGACGACGTCCGCGCGCCGAGGCTGGTTGGTCAGGAGCGCCATCTCGCCGAAGAAGTCGCCGCTCGATAGCTGTATTCGATGCTGCGGCAGACGGACTTCTACCGTGCCCGAAGCGATGAAATAGACCGCGTCGGCGCGCTCGCCCTCCTTGAGGATGCGCTCGTTGGGGACGGTGAATCTCGGCCGCAGCAAGCGGCGCACGCGCTCCAATTGCTGCCCGTCGAGCCCCGACAGCAGGTCGAGTTCGCGCGATCAACGTATGGGTGTCGAGGCCAAGATCGAAGCGCGGCCGGCGGTTGACGCTTTGCGCCTCGTCGACGCTGCGGCGTAGATCATCGTAGATTTCGCGCGCAATGAGCCCGTCCTCGAACAGCGCCTGGTAACGACCCATCTCGCGGCGAGACGCCGATTGCCGCAGGAACTCGGTTTCCAGCGCTGCCGCATGGTCCGGATATTGGTGACGCAGCGCCTCGACCGCGTCGGTTGTGGCCTGGAGACGATCCGAGAGGATTTCCTGTGCAAGACCCGCGATGCGCGGTCCGAAAATTGGATCGAGGCGACGCCCGCTGAAGCCGACGAGCTCGGTGATCAGCAACCGGGTAAACAACAACGCTTCGAAGCGCTCGCCGAGCCGGATCGCCAGCAGCCGCGAGAAGCCAAAACGGCGGTAGAGCATGTAGGCGAAGCGAAACGATGCACGGAACGACAACGCTGCGTCGATTGCGCGCTTGTAGCCAAGCCGTCCGTCACTGCGCGCGCCCTCGATCAACGCGTCGGCGTTGTGGAGCAGTACCTGCACCGTCGCCGCCGGCGCCGTGCGCTCCGACCAGGCGTCGAGGACGAGCGCGCGCTCCTGGTTGGCGAGAGCCAGCAAGGCGATGCCGAGACGCGACCGGCCGCCGACCCCCTCTGCCGAGTCGGAGTAGACGCTGGCCGCGTGGATCGAGGCCTCATAGGGGGCGATTGCCGCAGTCACCGCCGAAGGCGGCAGCGCATATTGCTGCGCCATTCCACGGACTGCCTCGCATACTTCCTCATAGGCGAGCGCCAGGATCTGGTCACGCAGCACCCGATCGCTTGGCGATAGCCGGTCGAGGCCCAAGAGCCGGATTACCGACCGCAGCGTGGTGCCGCTGACCAGCAGCGTAAACAACACCAGCCCCGTCGCAAGCACCGCGACGAAATGATGGATCTGGGGGCTCAAAGCCGGGTTCTCGGTGACCGCCAGCGCCAGCGCCAAGGTCAGCGCACCGCGCAGCCCGCCCCAGGTGATCGCCAGCTTGTAGGGCGTGCTGATCGGCTGCGCGAGGCGGAAGTAGCTGAGTGGCGGCAGCAACAGAAACAACACGACGATGCGAGCGGCGAACGCGGCGCCGATCAGAATCGCGGTCAGCAGCAGATCGTGCGGGTCGATATTGATCAGCAGCCGCGGCACCACGATCGAGGCGAGCACGAACACCAGAGAGCGCGCCCAGAACGCGATCTGTTCCCACAGATCGCCGAGGAATTTCCAGTTGTAGGGTGTGACGCGAGCGCGGCCGAACGCGCTCACGGTCAGCCCGGCGAGCAATACCGTCACTACGCCCGACACGTGGAACACGCGCTCGCCCAGGATAAAGGCGAGATAGGCCAGGGCGACGGTGAGGCTCGCTTCCGCGAGCCGGTCATCGCGCAGCCACGGCACGACCGAGAGCAGAATGCGCCCGGCGACGACCCCCAGCGCCGCGCCGCCAACAAACGAGATGGCGAACTCGCGCGCGCCTTCAATGACATCGGGCTCGCGCCCGGAGAGGATCATGCCGAGCAGCACGACAAAGAGGGCGATCGCGGCCGCGTCGTTGAGCAACGCTTCGCCCTCGACCAGTCGCGTCAGTCGGGCCGGTGCGCCGACATCACGGAAGATCGCGATGACCGCCGCTGGGTCAGTGGTCGCAACAACCGAGCCGACCAGCAGGCAGACAACCAGCGGTACTCCGGCTAGCGGCCACAACGCCAAGCCGATCGCCGCGGTGGTGACGAGAGTGGCGACGATCGCCAACAGCAGGATCGGCGCCGCGTCTTCGATGATGCGGCGTACATCGCTGGTGATCCCGGCCTCGAAGACGAGCAGCGGCAGGAAGACGTAGATGATGGTTTCCGAGGTGATCGGCAGTTTGCCGAACAACTCGGCGAGCGCCGCAAATCGTCCGGCGACCGGCGTGTGCGACAAGAGGCCCGACGCTGTACCGATGGCGATTCCGAAACCCGCCAGCACCACAGCGGGCGGCAGGCGCAGCTTCGCCGCGAGCGGCTGGATCGCTCCCACGACTACTAGCAGCACCGCGACCGCGGCCAGCACAAGAGCAGTGTCGAGCATCGCTTTGCGGCTCGCGCCAAGCCATTACCACGCAAGGCGGAAGTATGACGAAGCCCCCTCGCGGCTTCTATCGAAACCGGTCGGCCGGCCGCCGATTTCGTTACCCGATCAGCGCGGCATTGAGGTCGTCGATCAAATCTTGCGGGTCCTCGATCCCGACTGAGAGGCGCAGCAGATCGCTCGGCACCGGCGTGCCCGGCCCTTCGATCGATGCGCGGTGTTCCATCAGGCTTTCGACCCCGCCCAGCGAAGTTGCACGCTTCCAGATCTCGACCCGCGCGGCGGTGGCGATCGCCGCCGCTTCGCCGCCTTTGACCCGGATCGACAGCATCCCGCCAAACCCGCCCGCCATCTGCCGCGCTGCGACCGCGTGGCCGGGATGGCTTGGGAGCCCCGGATAGAGCACTTGCACGACGCTGGGGTGCCGCGCCATCGCCTCGGCCACCGATTGCGCCGAGCGGCAGGCGCGCTCGACGCGCAAATGCAGAGTGCGCATGCCGCGCAGCAGCAGATAGGCTTCGAGGCTGCCGAGGATCGCGCCGCCGCTACTGCGCCCGGCGACGAGACGCTGCCAGAATTCGTCGTCGCGCGCGCCGGTGAGTGTGCCGGCGATGACGTCGCTGTGGCCGTTGAGGTATTTGGTCGCGGAGTGCATGACGATGTCGGCGCCGAATTCGATCGGTCGGGTCAGCACCGGGCTCGCGATGGTGCTGTCGACGGCGAGCAGCGCGCCGGCCTGGTGCGCGATCTCGGCGGCGCCGGCGATGTCGGTCACCGACCACAGGGGATTGGCTGGGGTCTCGATCCACACCAGCCGAGTGCGGCCTGGAACCACGGCCTCGCGCAGCGCGTCAAGCGAGGTGGTGTCGACGAAATCGGCTTCGATGTGCCCGTCGGCGGCGTAGGCGGCGATCCAGCGCCGCAGGCTGTGATACATGACCAGCGGCCCGACCACATGCGCGCCCACCGGCAGCGCGCGGAACAGGGTCGTCGCAGCCGCCATTCCGGACGACAGCACCAGCGAGGCCGCGCCGCCTTCCAGCGCGGTCAGCAAGGCCTGCGGCTGGTCATAGCCGGGATTGTCGGCGCGCGCATAGTTGCGGCCGCGCCGGTATTGATTGTCGGGGTCGCGGATATAGGTCGTCGCCGGCTGGATCGGCAGCACCACCGCGCCGGTGGCCGCGTCGGTCCAGCCGAGCCCTTGTGCGGCGATGGTGGCGAGTTTTGGCGGCTGGCGGTTGGTCTTCATCGGGCGGGTCCTGAGGCGCTGCATTGCCGCAGCATAGCATTGACCGCCGAACTGCCCTGGCATAGACGAGCGCCTATGCTGCTGCGCCGCCACCTCCTCGTCTTCGCCCTGCTGGTTGCTTCGCTGCCGGCAGTGGCGCTCGAGACCTTCAAGACCTCCGAGCTGACCATAGTCACCGCCGCCGGCCCGCATAAATTCACCATCGAGCTCGCGCTCAGCGGACCGCAAATGGAGCAAGGGCTGATGTTTCGGCGCAAGCTCGCGCCCGACGCCGGGATGCTTTTCGATTTCGGCACGCCGACCAATGTCACGATGTGGATGAAGAACACGCTGATCCCGCTCGACATGCTGTTCCTCGACGCGCGCGGGCGCATCATCGACATCCATGAGCGCGCGGTTCCGCTGTCGCTCGATATGATCGCGGCCAACGCGCCAAGCCGCTATGTCATCGAATTGAACGGCGGCACGGTCGAGCGGCTCGGCATCAAGCCAGGCGATCGGGCAACCTCGCCCAATATCGGGCAGTAGCCGCGCTCAGCTTCCCCACGTCACGAACATCGCCACGACCGTAATCGCCATCACCGCTGTCGACAGCCAGCCGACAGCCCAAAGCGGACGCGGCAAGGTGAAGCCGCCCATCACCTTGGGCTGCATCGTCATGATCATCATCACGACCATCAGCGGTACGGCGACGGTGCCATTGATGACCGCGCTCCAGAACAACGCTTTGATCGGGTCGATATTGATGAAATTGACGCCGATCCCGACCACAGTGCCGGCCACGATCGTCGCATAGAAACGCTTGGCGTCCTGCGGCAGGCGGTCGAGCCCGGCGTTCCAATTCATCGCCTCGGCGAGGGCATAGGCGCCCGAGCCGGCAAGGACCGGAACCGCCAGCAAGCCGGTGCCGAGGATTCCCAAAGCGAACACGGCGTAGGCGAAATCCCCGGCGATTGGGCGCAGCGCCTGCGCTGCCTGCGCCGAGGTCTGGATGTCGGTGATCCCGTGAGCGTGCAGGGTCGCCGCCGTCGTGATGATGATGAAGAGGGCAACTACGTTCGAAAGGCCCATGCCGAGATAGGTGTCGATCTCGATGCGGCGGAACTCTTTGCGGGCTTCGCCCGGCGCTTCGCTTAACGGATGCGCGCCGGGATCGATGCGTTCGTCCTCGGCCTCCTCGGATGCTTGCCAGAAAAAGAGATACGGGCTGATCGTGGTTCCCAGGATCGCGACGATCAGGACGATATAGTCCGTGTTCAGCGATATTTGCGGGATCAGGGTGTTGTAGGCGACCTCGCCCCACGGCACCTTGACGATGAGGGCGGTGGCGACATAGGCAAACAGCGACAAGGTCAGCCATTTGAGGATTTTGACGTAGCGCTCGTAGCTCGCATAAATCTCCAACACGGTGCACAGCGCCGCGAACAGAACGACATACAACCCTACCGGACCGCCGATGAGCAGATGTACCGCCTCGCCCATCGCTCCCAGATCGGCACCGAGGTTGATGAAATTGGCTGCCAGCAGCAGCGCGACGATCCCGTAAAGAAGCGGCGCGGGATAGTGGTCGCGAAGGTTGGCGGCGATGCCTTGGCCTGTGACGCGGCCGATCCTCGCGCTGATCTCCTGAATCGCCGCCATCAGCGGCCAGGTAAACAGCATCACCCAGGCGGTCCCGTACCCGGCTTGCGCACCGGCCTGTGAATAGGTGGCGATCCCGCTCGGATCGTCGTCCGACGCTCCGGTTATCAGGCCGGGTCCGAGCAGGTGAAAAAGGCCACGCCACGTCGACGGGTGCGCGCGCTGCCGGCGCCCAAACAGCATGACCAAACCTCAGAGAAAGCCGCGCAGCAGGTCGAGAAACCCGTCGAGCCGGTCATGGTGCACCCAGTGCCCCGCGCCGTCGAACGACACCACCTTCGCGTTCTTGAAGTGGCGGATGCGGCCGTCCTGCTCGGGGTTGGAAGCCCAGCTTTCCTTGCCATAGACCAATAGGGTCGGGCAGGCGATCCGCGTCCACAAATCTTCGGTCTCCACCTGGGTCATGCCATACGGGCGGTCGGATCGCACATAGTTGTCAAACTTCCAGCTGTAGGTCCCGTCTTCGTTCTGGTTAACCCCGTGTTGTGTCAAATGCCGCGCCTGTTCCGGTGATAGATGACGATTGGCCTCCTGCATCCGCTTCAGGGCTTCGTCGATCGAGGGGTAACGGCGCGCCAGCCGGCCGGAGAGGTCACGCTGTTCCTCAACCCAGCGCCGCATGCGTTCGGCGATCGGCTGTTTCGCGCGCTCGATCATCGCGCGCGGCGCCACGCCCAAGCCCTCGATGGCTACGAGCTTGCGCACGTTTTCGGGATAAATGCCGGTGTAGCGCAAGGTGATCATCCCCCCTAACGAGTGGGAAACAATGGTCACCGGCGACAATTCTTGCTGATGGATCAGCTGGGCGAGGTCGTAGATGTAGGCGGCCATCGAATAGCTGCCGTCGGGCGACCACTGGCTGTCGCCGTGACCACGCAGATCGGGGGCGAGGACATGCCAGTCGTGGCGCAGCGCCTGGGCCACCCAATCCCAGTTCCGGCAATGGTCGCGCCCGCCATGGACCAGCAGCAAAGGCCGAGCACCGGGATTGCCCCAATCGACATAATGCAAGCGCAAGCGCTGTGAGAAATAGATGCGCGACGTGGGGCCCGCGCTATCGAGATCGACGCTCTTTGCTTTCGCCGGAGCCATGGATTACCCGCCCGATGTTCCCGGGGGTTTATACAGCAAGACCCCCGCGCGCATCACAGCGTCAGCGGGGGTCCAATTTGCGAAGCTGTCCTTCGCGCCCGGCATCGAAGCCAGGCTAAATCTTGGACTTGGCGCTTCGTTGCCGATGCCAAGGGGTCGGCAACTGGGGCGCGCCCGGTGGAGTCATGTCGATCAACATCCTCCATGCTGGTTGCCGGAACTGCCGCCGACCCGGGCCTGATGGTCCCGGCCTATGACGACGTTTTGCATCTGGGCGTTTGGTCGCGCGCCGTCAAGAGTGATCGCGCATGGAAGGCGCAAAGAAAATCGGCGGGCTTCGCCGGGCGCCGATCCTACAGCAGGCGGACGCCTTCAGCGCATCGGCTGCTTCAATCAGCGATCGTCAGGCTTTAAGTTGCGTCGCGATGGTCGCGCGCAGGAATCTCTCAGGCGTCTGCGGCCGCCTCCTTGGTGGCTTGGCGCTCCTGACGCTTGCCGTTTGCCGCCTGCGCCACGGGCTGAGCCCACGCTAAAGTGCAGTTCTACAACCTCTGTGATTTTCAGCTCGAGGGCGGCTCGGTAATGCCCCAGCTGCGGATCGCCTACGAGACCCAGGGAAAGCTGTCTCCGGCGAGAGACAACGTCATCGTGCTGCTCCACGACGCGCTCGAAGATCATCACGCTTTTGATTCGCTGATTGGCCCCGGCAAGACCTTCGATGCGAACCGCTAGTTTATCATCGCCGTGGATGCGATGGGCGGCGGCGAATCCTCCGCGCTGGGCGACGGCGCAGGACAGGATTTTCCGCGCTACACAATCCGCGACATGATGGCTGCCGAATGCGCGCTGGTCTCGCGCGGACTCGGCCTGACCCGGCTGCGCGCTGTGGTCGGCCGCTCGATGGGCGCGTTCATCGTCCTCGAATGGGCGGCGCAGCCGTCGCGAGCCCGCCAGGGGCCGCGGAGGGCGATTTTGTCGACCGGGCGATTCGCGAATTTCTCGCGGCGCCGAAGTAACGGTCAGCCGAGCCGCGCAGCTCCACTCGGCGGAGCGACAATCGGCCGCGACGCTTCGGTCATCAGATTTGCGCCGATTTCGCTGATCCGGGTTGAGGCCCCGACCATTGACGCAACGCTGCGTCGGATATAGCCAAACTGAACTTTAATCGCGTCGACGAAATTGCCAGCGCGCATCAGTGCCGCAGCGTTGTCGCCAGCCTCAGTCAAGGTCGTCTGCGCCAGCTCCGTCATCTCGATCGCTAAGGTTGTCAAACCCCTGGCGACTGCTTGTTGCGACTCGCCGACCAAGATCAGAGCGCTGCAATAGGTGGCGAGAACGTGTTCGGACGCAGTTTTCGAGGACCGATGGACCGGCCGTGAAACCGCAACTGCCGGAACGATTTTCCTTGCCGTCGCCGCGGGTTCTATCACCACAGCGGGCGATCCGGCCGTCCGTTTTGGCTTCGAATCGTTGGATTCACTCATTTTCCGCCTCGCTTTTTTGAGACTACGAATAGTGCGCTGCACACGAGTTAAATAATCTTGTGCAATTGCACTTTCAAGCTCGTTATTGTGCAATGCACAATACGGCGTGAAAGAGCCTCGAGGGGCACCAAAGGCATTGCCGAGCGGAACGGCCAAACCCGGTTCAGTCTCCGCCGCTTTGACATGGTTTCATCTTTTTTTTACCCTTCTAGGCAGCGAATGACGGTGTGACTCTGTTCGGGTTGCTTGGGGTGGGGGTTTAGCGTGCCGGCTGATACGCCGATCGAGGGGAAGCTCGGCCGCGGCGTTGCGCGGTCCTTGTCGTTCATCAGTGGGATCGCGGTAGCAGCGGGGTTGCTGTGCTCGGCAACTCTCGCCGGCCAGGTGTCGCCGCCGCGCGGCGGCCCGATCTACGAGGCAATCGTGCTCGACGCCGACACCGGTCAGGTGTTGCGGGAGCTGAACCCGGACGCCGTGACCTATCCGGCGTCGCTCACCAAGATGATGACGCTGTACTTAACTTTCGAGGCGCTCAACAGCGGCAAGGTGCGGCTCGATCAATATTTCCAAGTCTCAGCCGCAGCGGCCGAGCACGCCCCGTCTAAGCTCGCCCTGGAGCCGGGTGAGAGCGTCACCATTCGCGACCTGATCCTTGGCATCGTGACGAAGTCGGCGAACGACGCGGCGGCGGTACTCGCGGAAGGGCTCGGGGGCACCGAGGCCAACTTTGCTGCGATGATGACGCAGAAGGCGCATCAACTCGGCATGGCGCATACCTTCTACCGCAATGCCTCCGGCCTGCCAGATCCCGGTCAGCTGACCACCGCCCGCGACATCGCGCGGCTCGCGCTTGCGCTGTTGCACGATTTTCCGCGCGAATATCGCTACTTTTCGGTGCGGCAATTTGAATTCGACGGTCGTAACGTCAATTCCCACGATCACCTACTCGAATGGTACGACGGCGCGGATGGAATCAAGACCGGCTATACCGTAGCCTCGGGCTTCAACCTCGCCACCTCGGCGGTGCGCAACGGCCATCGCTTGGTCGGTGTCATCATGGGCGGCAGCACCGCACGGACGCGCGACGAGGAGATGGCGCGGCTACTCGACCTCGGATTTGCCGATCTGGGCAATCAAGCCCCGGCGGTGGCACAAAATCGACTGCCGGTCGCGCCCGCTCAGGTCGCGGCTGCCCAACCGCCAGCATCGTCATTCGCGGCACTCGCAGGAGCGTCGCTGGCTGTAAATCCCCCGACCGTCGCCCAGCCCGCTGCGCCGACACCCCAACCCGAACCGCGTTCCTCGACGATCGGCGCCGTCGCCGCCGCGGCGCTTCAGCACCTGGTCCCGGTCGCCCATGCTCAGGCGGCGACGGTTCAGGCCGAGCCAAGCGAGACCTGGGTCATTCAAATCGGCAGTTATAGAGGTAAGTCGGCCGCGGAGCGTGCCGAGCGCAAGATCATCCATCTCGCGGTCGCGAAGGGGAAGGAGAGCGTGATCCTGGCCCCGTCAGCAGGCGAGCGCGACCGGGTCTATCATCTGCGGCTGCTTCGTTTCTCGCAGCACGGCGCGCGCAATGCCTGCGAGGAGCTGCGCCGCCAGAAGATCGGCTGCACCGTGGTGCCGCCGCCGGGAATGAAAGTCGCCAGCCAGTAGGCGCGCTCAGGCCAGCGACACGTACATCCCGCTAGCGCCAAGTTCGTCAACGATCTGTTGCTTCAGCCGGTCGAGGCCATCCGCGCTTGCCGCCTCGGCGCGAGCAACGATGACGGCCTGAGTGTTGGAGGCGCGGATCAGCCACCAGCCGTCCTTGTTCTTTACCCGCACCCCGTCGATGTCGATGAGGTCGGCGCCGTGTGCACGCAGCCGCTGCGCGATCTCGCCGACAATGGCGAATTTGCGTGTCTCGTCGCATTCGAGCCGCAGCTCGGGGGTGTTGTACGTTACCGGCAGCCGGTCGGCGATCGCGGCCAGGCTATCGCCGCCGCGGGCGAGGATTCCGAGCAATCGAACCGCGACGTAAACCGCATCGTCGAAACCGTAATAGCGGTCGGCGAAGAAGATATGGCCGCTCATCTCGCCGGCAAGCGGCGCCTTCAACTCGGCGAGCTTGGCCTTGATCGGCGAATGCCCGGTCGGCGCCATCACTGGCCTGCCGCCGGCGCGCGCGATCTCGTCGAACAGCACTTGGCTCGCCTTGACGTCGGCGAGAATTGGTGCGCCCGGGTGCCGCGCGAGCACATCGCGCGCCAGCACGATCATCAGCTGGTCGCCCCAGAAAATCCGGCCCTTCGCGTCGACCACGCCGATACGGTCGCCGTCGCCATCGAAGGCGATGCCGAGATCACAACCGTGCCGGGCGACCTCTTGCTGCAGCTGTACCAGGTTCTCGGGGACGGTCGGGTCGGGGTGATGGGCGGGGAAATGTCCGTCGATTGTTTCATTGATTAAGTGGTGGGTGCCGGGAAGCTGCTGGGTCAGGCGCGAGACGATATCGCCCGTCGCGCCATTGCCGGGATCCCAGGCGACGTTGAGCGGCCGTACGCCGTCGTAATCGCACAGCAATCTGGCGAGGTAATCGTCGAACACCGAATGCTCTTCGACCTTCCCGCGCGCGCCGGATGGGGCGCCGAGGGAGGCGGCGATCGCTCCGAGCCGCTGGATCGCGTCGGCGTAAAACGGCTTGCCGCCGAGGACCATTTTGAACCCGTTGTGGTCGGGCGGGTTGTGTGAGCCGGTGACCATGACCCCGCCGTCGACCTTGAGCGTTGCCGCAGCGAAATAGAGCATCGGGGTCGGACCGCGTCCGATGCGCACCACGTCGACGCCGCCGGCGGTCAGCCCCTCGACCAGCGCAGCCTCGAGCTCGAGAGACGTCAGCCGCCCGTCATAGCCCACCGCGATCCGGCCTCCGCCGCTTTCCGCCAAGGTTACGGCGAAGGCGCGGCCGACGGCGTGCGCATCGGTGGGAAACAGGGTCGTGCCAACGATCCCGCGAATGTCGTACTCGCGTAGAATCGTCGAGTCGAAGCGATGCGGCATCGCCAGCATGGCTAGCGGTAGTTTTTGAGGATTTCGCGTAAGCCCGCGCCGAGTTCGGGGTGGTCGAGGCCGAGCGCCACCGTGGCTTCGAGATAGCCGAGCTTGTCGCCGCAATCGTAGCGGCGGGCAGCGGCGCGGAAGCCGTAGAAAGGCTGGCCCTCGGCGATGAGCGCGGCGAGCCCATCTGTTAGCTGAATCTCGTTGCCGGCGCCGGGTTTGGTCTTTTCGAGGTGTTCGAACACTTCGGGCTGGATGATGTAGCGGCCGATGATGGTCAGGTTCGATGGCGCCTCGGCCGGGTCAGGCTTCTCGACGACGCCTCTTGCGCGCACGAGGATGCCGTTATCCTCAACGATGTCGAGCACGCCGTAGCGGTTGGTCTGCTCGCGCGGCACCTCGACAACCGCGACGATGTTGCCGCCGGTTTGCTCGTAGGCGTCCACCATCTGCTTCAAAGCGGGCGGCTCACCGACCATCAGATCGTCAACCAGCAGCACGGCGAACGGCTCGTCGCCGATCAGATGGCGGGCGCACCACACGGCATGGCCGAGCCCTAGCGGCTGCTGCTGGCGGGTATAGGCGACATGGCCGGCGGGCGGCAGCCACGAGCGCAGCTCTTTCAGTTGCGCATCCTTGCCGCGCTCGCGCAGCGTCATTTCCAGCTCGAACGCGTGGTCGAAATGGTCCTCGATCGCGCTCTTGGCCCGACCGGTGACAAAATAGAACTGCTCAATGCCGGCAGCCTTGGCCTCCTCGATCGCGTAATGGATGAGGGGCCGGTCAACCACTGTCAGCATCTCTTTTGGCATGGCCTTGGTCGCCGGCAGGATCCGGGTGCCGAGCCCGGCGACGGGAAAGACCGCCTTGCGTATGCGCTGCTTCATGAAGCTCCTCGTTGGGGCGGTCTGCGACACGCGCTGCCGCCGCTCGATATCTTGATAACGCAGAAGCCGCTAAAACGCTTCCCCGATGGCGCGACACAATCATCGCGCGGTAAATCTTACGGTTGGTTAATGTTTCAACAGCACGTCGCGCGCGCGGTTGATTTTGGTGGCGAGATAGTCGGTGCCGCCGTGGTCGGGATGGAGCTGCATCATCAACCGGTGGTGCGCGGTGCGGATGGCCGCCTCGTCGGCTCCGGGTTGGAGGCCGAGGATCTCATAGGCCTCGGCGACGGTCATGTCGTCGGCGCCGCTGCGCGGCGGGGCGGATTGCCCGGCACCCATTTCATCGCGCCAATCCGGATGCAGCCGGTCGAGGTAGGCTTCAAGCAACCGCGCGCCCTCAGAGTCGGCCGCGCGGCACTCGCGCAGCAGCACGACGAGGTCGGCGGTGGTGAGCTCGGCCAATCGCATGCCCTGGAACCGCCCCGCGAGCACGGTGCCGGTCATCGTACCGGTATCGTGGTCGAGGCTCATGCGCAGATAGAGGGTCACGACCTCGGACGCGGGGCTGGCTCCAGGTGCGTGAAACCGGGCGAGAAACGAGCGCAAATAGCCGCGCAGATAGGGAAACGCCAGGATCAGCGGTGTCCAGAGAAATGCGAACCGCTCCGACAGCAGCAAAAAGAGGAACAGCGCCCCAGCGGCGCCGAGCGCGGTCCATTTAAGACCGCGCGCCAACTTGGCGGGGTCAGCGTTGACGAAAAGATAGACCAGCAGCAACAGGCCGCCGAGGATGGCCACGCCACCGAAGAGCGCGAGCTCCGGCATGGCCTACCCGAGCAGTTGGGCGGTCAATAGGGGAACGTCGCCGCCCTTTTTGGCGCTGTAATCGGCAAGCGCGCGGTAACCGCCGGCGGCGTAGACCGCGACCGCGGCGAGCAGGTCTTTGAGCCGGCCGGCGCTGGCGGCGTCGAAGCTCAGATAGGCGCCGCGCGACAGCTTGGCGATATTCTTAAACGCAACGCCGGCGACAGGGTCGCCACCCTCGTGAAAGAGGAAAACCGGCGTTCCTAGCAGCCCCAACTCGCCGGCGAGCTTGCAGAGGCGATCGGCGTTCTCTTCCATCGCGTCGCCGACAAAAACCAGGGCATGGACGCGCCGCTTCTTGCTCTCGGCGATGGCGTGCGACAGCACCCGCTCGATCTGCGTCTCGCCGCCGATGCAAGATACCGCGCGCATCGCCCGGTGCAGGTCGGCGGAGGTTTCGAACCAGCGGCTTGCCTTGCACTCGCCAAAACCGCGATAAAACATCAGCTTGATGTCGAGGCCGCCCAGGGCGGTCGTCGCCTCGAACATTTCGCCCTGGATGCGGCAGGCGCGGTCCCAAGTGGGTTCGCGGCTGGCGGTGGCGTCGAGAGCGAAGATGAGACGCCCGCGCCCGCCCTCCGGCCGCACCGCCGGCGCGCGATTGAGGTCGGCGAGAAAGGCGTCGACATCGGCCGAGGGTGACGCTGCGGGCAGGTGGTCCTTGTCGGCGCTCATCCTTGCCCCTCTACGCCGGCCGGAGCCATACCGACGTGTCGTGATAGACAGCGCCGCCCTGGGGAGGGCCGGGATCGGCACTGGTCAGGAGATTGATGCCGATGCCTTCCTCGAAGGCGGCATTCGGCCACACGCCCTCAACGACGACGACGCGCTTTTGCAACCCATCGAAGGCGCGCGCATGAACGACGACGCTGCCCTTGCCGTTGCCGATGCGGATGCGGTTGCCGTCCTCGATGCCGAGCGCCGCCAGCGCCTCAGGATGAACCAGCGCGGTCGGCCGCCCTTCGCGGTCGATCCCGCTTGGCATGTTGTTGAAGCTGGTGTTGAGGAATGAGCGCGACGGCGCCGGCACCATACGGAACGGCCGCTCCGGGTCGCCGTCGTCGATGATGGCGACGTGGTCCGGGAATTCAGGCAAGGTCTCATAGCCGAAGCCGCCCATCGGCCCCCTCACCGACGCCCAGTTGGCGCGGAAGTGGAATTTCTTGTCGAGATGACCGAAACCGTCGAGGAAATGCGCGGTTTCGAACGGCTGGGAGCAGTCGAGCCAAGTACCCTCGACAAATTCTTCCGGGTCGGGAAGGCCGCTGGCCTTGAGGGTTGCGGCGATGATCTCCTGGGCGCTCATCTTGAAGCCGCGATGCTCGGCGCCCAATCGCTCGGCGAGCGCGCAATGCACCTCATGGTTCGAGCGGCATTCGGCATAGGGCGGCACGACCGGCCGGTGCAACTGCAGGAAGGTGTGTGCGCCGGCGGTGTAGATATCGTCGTGCTCCAAGAACGTCGTCGCCGGCAGCACCATATCCGCCATCGCCGCGGTCTCGGTCATAAACTGCTCATGCACGCAAACGAAAAGATCGTCGCGGGCAAATCCTTGATGCACCAGCCGCGACTCTGGGGAGACCACCATCGGATTGGTGTTCTGGATGAACAGCGCGGTTACCGGCGGCCCATCGCCGAGGTCGCGTTCGTCGCCGGCGAGAATTGACCCGATGCGCGACTGGTCGAGGATGCGAGTCGAGTGGTCGATAACGTCGGAGCCTTCGATCAGCCTGCGGTCGAGATGCACGAGACCATGGTTTGATTGCAGCGCGCCGCCGCCTTCGTGTTGCCAGGCCCCGGTTACCGCAGGTAAGCACGTCACCGCGAACAAATTGACCGCACCATTGCGCTGGCGTGAGAAGCCATAGCCGAGGCGAATATAGGCGCGTTTGGTTTGCCCGTAGAGCCGGGCGAAGCCGACGATCTCGTCAACCGAGAGCCCCGTGATGCCCGCCGCCCATTCCGGGGTCCGGGTCTGGACATGCGCCTCGAGCCCCGCCGGGTCGTCGGTGTGGCGCGCGAGATACGCGCGGTCGGCGAAGCCCTCCTTGAACAGCACGTGCATCACCGCGCAGGCGAGCGCGCCGTCTGTGCCAGGCAGAGGTGCAAGATGCGAATCCGCGATCTCGGCGGTGCCGGTGCGGTAGGGATCAATGACAACTAGCTTTGCACCGCGCTCCTTGCGCGCCTTGGCGATATGAGTCATCACGTTGACCTGGGTCGAGACCGGGTTGCCGCCCCAGACCACGATCAGGTCGGACTTCGCCATCTCGCGGCCATCGACGCCGCGCTTGGTGCCGATCCCGACGATCCAGCCGGCGTCGGTCAGGGCGTTGCAGATCGTCGAATGTTGGCGGGAATAGCGCATCGCATGACGCAGCCGCTGCAGCCCATCGCGCTGCACCAGGCCCATTGTGCCCGAGTAATAATGCGGCCAGACCGCCTCGCTGCCGTGGCGCTGCGCGGCGCGAGTTAGCCCCTCCGCGACAATGTCAAGCGCGTCGTCCCACGAGATCGGCTCGAACGCGGCCCGGCCGACGCCCTTGTCGCCGATCCGCCGCAATGGCACCGATAGGCGTTCGGGATGGTACTGCCGCTCGGCGTAGCGCCCGACCTTGGCGCAGACGACGCCGTCAGTATAGCCCTGCGCCTTGGCGCCGCGGATCCGACCGATGCGCGTTGCGTCGATGCGCTCGACCTCGAGGGCGCAGGCGCTTGGGCAATCGTGCGGGCAAACGCTGAACGCAATATCGAGCTGCAAACCCACGCTCCTCAAATCCATTTTGCGCAGAGTATCAGCGATGGCTGCGACGGGCGACATCACGGCACCTGGCCGGACGCAGTGCGGCTATGGTCGTAGATAGGTCCCCAGAAAGGTAAGCGCGTCGCGGCTCCAGATCGGTATTCCTTCGGCCGAGAACAGGGCATGGCCGGGCGCATTGCTGCCGGTGGGTATTGTGGGCGTGAACGCCGGATACATTGCCAGGCGATTGGGACGGCCGGCCGAAGTCATCGCCTGCGCCAAAGCCGGCATTGCCTCGGGCGCCGCGTCGTTTGCCGCATCCATCAGCAGCACCGGGCAATTCGCCCCGCGCGCGGCCTCGCCGAGCGCCGATTGTAGCGCCGGGCTGCTACGCCAGGTCAGGACGCCCCCAGCTTGGTTGATCGCGGTGCGAAACGCTCGGCTGCGCGCGATCGCGAACATCGTGACAATTCCGCCGAGCGACCAGCCGACGATACCCAGCCGGTTGTGATCGATGAACGGCACCGTGGTGAGGAAATCGGCGGCCGCCAAGACATCGCTGGTCTCGGCCACGAGACGATCGAGGAAGACCGAGCCGACATCGCGCCCGACCGCTTGACTCCAGGTCGGCCCATCGGACCGGCCATAGCCGCGACGCTCCGGCACCAACACCGCGTAGCCGGCCTCGACGTAAAGGCCGGCGAGCCGCACCCAGGGCACTATGTTGCGCTCCAGGCCCAAGCGCGAGCCGTGATTGTAAACAATAGCCGGAAACGGGCCGGAGCCGACGGGCCGGTAGAGGTAACCGCTTATATTCAGTGATCCGCTGCGATAGCTGATCTCGCTATAGCCTGCGGCGCGTGCGCTTTGCGCGGCGAAGCCGGGCAGCAGCATCGCCGTCAAGCCGCTCACGGCGCGGCGACGTGTTATCGCCAAGTCGCTCATCATCCCGGGCCTCCCGATGTTATCGAAAGCCGATGGCCGAACGTGCTTCGCCGCCCAAACAAACCAGGCGGAGCATGGGCAATTGAGTTAGGTTTGAACAGATACGTGTCGATGCGGCGCAGCCGCCGAGCGAGTGACGACGATGGCTTTTGTTCTTTCCCCGGACCAACTCGAGATTCGCGAGGCGGTGGCGCGGCTGTGCGCCCGCTTCGGTGACGATTACTGGCTGACGAAGGACACCGAGGGCGGTTTCCCGCACGAGTTTCACCAGGCGATGGCCGAGGGCGGCTGGCTCGGCATCGCGATGCCGGAGGAATTCGGCGGCAGCGGGCTCGGCATCACCGAGGCGGCGGCCGTGATGCAGGCGGTGGCGCAGTCGGGCGCCGGGTTCTCCGGCGCCTCTTCCGTCCACATGAACGTTTTTGGGCTCAACCCGGTCGTCGTCTTCGGCACGGCGGAGCAGAAGCAGCGCTTTTTGCCGCCGCTGATCGCCGGCAAGGAGAAGGCATGCTTTGCCGTCACCGAGCCCGATGTCGGGCTCGACACCACCCGGCTCCAGACGCGCGCGGTCAAGGACGGCAACGGTTATGTCATCTCCGGTCGCAAGATCTGGACGTCCACAGCCCAGGTCACCGAGAAGATGCTAATCCTCGCTCGCACGACGCCCTACGAGGAGGCGGCGCGGCCGTCGGCGGGGATGAGTTTGTTCTACACCGATCTCGATCGCTCTAAGGTTGAGGTGCGCGAAATCCACAAGATGGGGCGGGCCGCGGTCGATTCGAACATGCTTTTCATCGATGGGCTCAAAGTGCCGCTCGAGGACCGCATCGGCGAGGAAGGCAAGGGTTTCCAGTACATCCTGCACGGGATGAACCCGGAGCGCATATTAATTGCCGCCGAGGCAGTGGGGCTGGGCCGCGCCGCGCTGGCTCGCGCGGCGCGGTACGCTGGCGAACGCGTCGTCTTTGGCCGGCCGATCGGCCAGAACCAGGGCATCCAGCACCCGCTCGCCGAGTGCTGGATCGAACTAGAGGCGGCAGAGCTTTTGGTCTACCGAGCCGCCGCCGCCTACGACGCAGGCGACGATTCCGGCGCCTTCGCCAACGCCGCCAAGTATTTCGCCGCCGAGGCCGGGCACCGCGCCTGCGAGGCGGCGGTCCTCACCCATGGTGGCATGGGCTATGCCCGCGAGTACCACGTCGAGCGCTATTTCCGCGAAATTCAGCTTGCCCGCATCGCCCCGGTCAGCGCTCAGCTAATCCTGTCGCATATCGCCGAGCGGGTGTTGCGCCTGCCGAAATCGTACTGAAGGAGGACATCATGGCCGACAAGCGTCCCGCCTATGTCATCGCCGAGGTCGAGGTCACCGATCCGGCGGCGTTCGCCGATTACGTCGCCAAGGCGGTGCCTACGCTCGGTCCGCACGACGTGCAGTTTCTCGCCCGCTCGAAGGCCCACAGCAAGGAGGGCACCGCGCCGGTCGGCGAGATCGTTATGCTCAAGTTCGAGAGCCTCGAGGCCGCGGAGAACTGGTACGCCAGCCCCGCCTACGCGGCCTGTATTCCGCTGCGCCAGCGCGCCGCGAACACGCGGCTCTTCATCATCGAAGGCGAGCCGCCGCAGTAGAGCAGGAGGGAAAACGGCGTGACGCTGCGTGTGGCGGTCGGTGGCTTCGGGGCGATCGGCAAGGTCGTCGCCGTGGCGCTTGACCGCGGTATCGAAGGTCTGAGCCTCGCCGCCGTGTCGGCGCGAGACGCCGCGCGGGCGGAGGCGGCGATGGCGGATTTCGCGGCGCCTGCGCCAGTCGTCCGGCTCGATCGCTTGTGGGAGGCGGCGGATGTCGTGATCGAATGTGCTCCTGCGAAGTATCTGCGCGAAGCCGCGGAGCCGACGCTCAGCAATGGGCGCACGCTTGTGACCCTTTCCTGCGGCGCGCTGCTCGACAATTTCGATCTGGTCGAGCTGGCGCGGGAGCGCGGCGGCCGCATTCTGGTGCCGACCGGCGCACTGATCGGCCTCGACGCGGTGCAGGCGGCGGCCATGAACGGCGGCATCCGCTCGGTGCAGATGATTACGCGCAAGCCGCCCAATGGTCTTGAAGGGGCGCCCTATCTGATCGAGCACGGGATCGACGTGGGTAGGCTCAACGCCGCGAAGCTGGTGTTCAGCGGCAGTGCGCGCGACGCAGCACGCGGTTTTCCAGCTAACGTCAATGTCGCGGCGGCGTTGGCGCTGGCCGGGATCGGGCCGGAACGAACGATGATCGACATCTGGGCCGACCCGGCGGTTAACCGCAATATCCACCGCATCGAGGTCGAAGCCGATTCCGCACGCTTCTCGATGCAGATCGAGAATGTGCCAAGCCTCGAAAACCCGCGTACCGGCCGCCTCACGGCGCTTTCGGTCATCGCCTTGTTACGGAAATTGACCAATCCGCTGGCGATCGGGACCTGAAGCGGCCGGCTCGTTTACAAATGATTACGACTGACCGTAAGTTTGGTGTAAGATTCGAGGGCCGCGGGCCGACACATATGGCGTTAGGCCGCGAACGCACAAGCCAAGCACTTTGCCGGCGCATCGTGTCGAAGCCTGCGGCACCTGAGGCAGGATCTTAGCCGTGCCTCAGGCCCAGCATCACTGACTGCTGCAGACGGTCACCTGAATCGTGCATTTCAGGCCGGGATTGTAATTGCGGCACTGTTCCAGTGCGACGATTTCCGCGTCCGTCGTGTTGGAACGGGTCGCCCAGCCATAGCCGCTGCAGCTGTCGGTTGAAGCAACCGCGCCGCATTGCCCGGGGCCGACCTCGGCCACTACCTGACAGCTTGAACCCTGCGACGAGCATTCGGACATCGCGCGGCTATTGGCTCCAGGCTGGCCGGGATAGTTCCAGCTGCGGCCCCATGCGCAATTGGTGCGGTCGTACGCGATCGCCCCGTATTCGGCAAACGCCGGTACGGTAGAGGCAAAGACTCCAGTCAAGGCAATCAAGCCGGTAGCAAAGAGCGTGATACGGCGCATGGGACCCGTCCTTCCACTAAAGATTGGGCGACGGTAATTCCAAGTTTCCGCTTACGCAACTCTCCGTTTTCGGGAACGTCCCAGTCGCTCGAAAGCGCGTCTCCCGCTATGCTCGCTCCATCACTGGTGGAGCCGATAATGTTGCCCGTCCCCATCGATCGCCGCGCCTTGTGGTGCCCAGTAAACCACGGCGCCGAGTAGACGTGAGCGACGTTTTTGATCTGCTCATCGTCGGCGGCGGCATCAACGGGGTTGGTATCGCTCGCGACGCTGCGGGGCGTGGGATCAAAGTGCTGCTATGCGAAAAGGGCGACCTCGCCGGCGCGACCTCGTCCGCGTCGAGCAAGATGATTCACGGCGGACTGCGCTACCTTGAGCACGGAGCATTCCGCCTCGTGAGCGAATCACTGGCCGAGCGTGAGGTGCTGCTCAAGACCGCGCCTCATCTGGTACGTCCGATGCGTTTCGTCCTGCCGCATGGGCCGGGGCTGCGGCCGCGCTGGATGTTGCGGCTCGGCCTCCTCCTCTACGACCGGCTGGGTGGCGCTCGCTCGCTGCCAGCCTCGAATACGATCGATCTACGCACCGGACCGATGGCGGCGCCGCTGCAGGATCGGGTGAAGCGCGGCTTCGTTTATTCTGACTGCGTCGTTGATGACGCGCGGCTCACCGTCGCCAACGCGCGCGACGCAGCGGGCCACGGTGCGGCAATTCTCACGCGCACAGCCCTTACTGGGGCGCGGCGTGACGGCGGGCTGTGGCGGGTAGCGCTGAGCGGCGCAGATGGCGCGAGCCAGGAGGTGGCGGCACGCATCCTTGTCAACGCCGCGGGACCATGGGCGGCGGAGGTGCGGGCGCTCGCCGGGCTTTCCGGTCACGCACGCCTACGTCTTGTCAAGGGAAGCCATATCGTTGTCCACCGGCTCTACCAGGGCGACCATGCCTACCTGCTGCAGAACCACGACCGCCGCATCGTCTTCGCGATCCCGTTTGAGCGCGATTTCACACTGATCGGCACGACGGAGTTGGCCGCTGCGGTGCCGCAGGTCGAGCCGGTAACGGACACGGAGATCACCTATCTCTGCCGCGCCGTCGGCCGCTGGTTTGAGCGCGCGCCCGAGCCTGTCGATATCGTCTGGCGCTATTCGGGTGTGCGGCCGCTCTACGACGATGGCTCGCTCACCGCCTCGGAAACAAGCCGCGATTATTTTCTTGAGCTGGACGAGACCGGCCCGCCGTGTTTGTCGGTCTTCGGGGGAAAGCTCACCACATATCGGCGGCTCTCCGAAGCGGCGCTGATGAAGTTGCGGCCGTACCTGCCGGGAATGGGACCGCCCTGGACCTCTGCCGCAACGTTACCCGACGACAGCGAGGCCTCCGCCGGGTCAACGGATGAATTTGCCCCGGGTCTCGGTGCTGACCAGGTCGAGTTCCTCGCACGCGAGGAATGGGCGCAGACCGCTGACGATATCCTGTGGCGGCGCAGCAAATTGGGTCTCGTCACCTCGCCGGAGCGGCGGGAAAAGCTGGCCCGGTTTATCGCGAACCGGGAACCTCGAGCCCCCGCGCCAGCCGGGCAAATAGGAGATCGGTGAGGATCGCGAATAGCGCCACCAGCACCGCGCCCTGGATTACGTAGGGCAGCTTGTTACCGGCCAGCCCATCGAAGATCGGCGTGCCCAAAGTCAGCGCGCCCACAGCCGAGCCGATCGTCGCCGTGCCGATGCCGATCGTTACCGACACCCGCACCCCGGCGAGGATCACCGGCGCCGCCAGTGGCAGTTCGACGTCTCGCAGTATTTCCCAGCGCGATAGCCCCATGCCGCCCGCGGCCTCACGCACCGCACCCGGCACGCCTTCGATCCCGGCGATCGAATTCTCGACGATCGGCAATAGCCCATAGAGGAACAAAGCCACCGCGGTCGGGCGCGGGCCGAAGCCGAGCGCCGGCACCGCTAGGGCCAGCACCGCAGCGGGCGGAAAGGTCTGGCCGATCGTCGCGGCGACGTTGACGAGAGTGCGGAAATCGCGGCCGGCGGGCCGGGTCACGAACACCGCCAGCCCGACCCCAGCGATCGTCGCCGCGGTGCTTGCCACCGCGACCAGAACGAGGTGCGACCAAAACATTTCGATGAAGCTCGCCCGGTCGAAGATCTCCGGTTGGACGCCGGGGAACGCCAAGCCAAAGGGCGCCCGCAGTTGCTGCATGTCGGCGAGCAGGAAGGCGAAGAGCAGGCTGACCCACAGCACCGGGCTTTTCACGCTCGCCCGCATCAACGCACCAAGTCCGCGAGCAACAGGGCGCCGATCACTTGTCCCCCGGCATCGGCCACCGCCAGCCGGTCGCAGCGGCGCGCGGTCATCTCCCCAAGCGCCTCGGCGAGCGACGCGTGCGCGGCGATAGGCTTACCTTCCGCGGCTTCTCCCGCGCGCATTCGCGCGCCGACCCGACGCACCGACAATAGCTTCAGCCCGACCCCCTGCGCGCCGACGAAGTCGCGGACGAAGTCGCTCCGCGGGTTCTCAACGATGTCGAGCGGCGTGCCGAGTTGAGCCAATTTTCCCCTATCGAGGATCGCGATCACCGTCGCGAGGCGCAGCGCCTCCTCGATATCGTGGGTGACGAACAGGATGGTCTTGCTGGTCTCGCGGTGGATGCGTGCGATCTCGCCCTGCAGCGCGTCGCGGGTGATCGGATCGACCGCGGCGAACGGTTCGTCCATCAGCAGCACGTCCGGGTTAGCGGCGAGCGCCCGGGCGACGCCGACACGCTGCTGCTCGCCGCCTGACAGCTGATGCGGAAATTTGCTGCGATAGGTCAGGGGGTCGAGGCGAAGCAAGGCCAGTAGCTCGTCGACCCGCGCCTCGATCCGCTCGCGTGTCCAGCCGAGGAGTCTCGGTATCGTCGCGATGTTGTCGGCAACTCGCCAATGTGGAAACAGCCCGTTCGATTGGATGACGTAGCCAATACGGCGGCGCAGCACTTCCGGTGCGACGGCGCGCACATTTTCGCCGCCGACCCGGATCGCGCCGCCGTCGAAATCGACGAGCCGGTTGATCATCCGCAAGGTCGTCGACTTGCCGCAGCCCGAGGGGCCGAGGAGCACACAGAACGCGCCTTGCGGCACGGAGAGCGACAAATCGTCGACGACGGTGAAGCCGTCATAGGATTTGCTGACCCGCTCGATCTCGATCATGCCGCGTAGCGTCGACTGAGTGCCGCGGCGAGGAGGCGTAACAGGAAATCGACCGCCAGCGCCAAGAAGATCGCCGGCAGCGCCCCCAATAGCACGAGGTCGGTCGCGTATTGCCCGAGCCCATCAAAGACGAAGCTGCCGAGCCCGCCGGCGCCGATCAGGGCTGCCACCACCGCGAGCCCGATCGCCTGGACTAGGACAATGCGCAACCCAGCGATCAGTACCGGCAGGGCAAGCGGCACCTCAACCTGCCAGAATACCTGACGCCCGGTCATCCCCATACCGCGCGCCGCATCGATCGCCGCCGGTGAAACGCCGCCGATCCCGGCCAGCGTGTTTCTCGCGATCGGCAGCAGCGCATAAAGGACGAGCGCGATGATGGCCGGCGTCGGCCCGACCCCGCCGATCCCGAGCTCGGCCAGCGCCGGCATCGCTTTCGTCAGCGCCGAGAGCGGCACAATCAACAATCCGAACAGGGCGATTGACGGCACCGTCTGCAGCAGGTTGAGCACCGCAAAGAGTGGCGCCTCAAACCGCTGCCGGCGCAGCGCCGCGAGTCCCAGCGGTACGCCGATCAGCAGCGCCGGGCCGACCGAGGCTGCGACCAGCACGATGTGTCGCAGGACTGCGGCGGCGAACACTTCGCGCCGCGTAGTGTACTCGCGCGCCAGGGACAGCGCGTCGAACATGCCCGCTCTAGCCAACGCGACAAACGCTCCGGCGACCACGGCGGCGACGATGAGCCGGCTCACCGCGGCGGCGTCGGATCGTTGCAGAGCGTCGATGAGGGCCAACCCGGCGCAAGAGAGGACAATCCAGAACCCGGCGCCGAGCGATATCCGCGTCGCCGGGGGCGCTCCAACGGAAAGGATCGCCGCCGCGTCGCCGGCGGCGGCAATGACGATGATAATCGCCGTCCCGGCGACCGCCGCCGCGAAATAGGCGAGCGCGCGGCGCGGCGCGGCAAATCCGACCGCGAGCAGGGTCGCGGCGCAGGCCGTCAGGACGGCTATAAACCCCGCACCGGCCGCGTTCCACAGCATCACCGGCCGTCCCGACACCAGCCGGTTCGGCGCCAGGCCGACGAAGCCGCAGCCAACAACCCCGATGACAGCAGCCGCGACCAGCAGCGGCAAAACGATGTTGCGCGGTATGCTCGTGGCGCCGGTTGGCAGAGCTCGCGCGGCGACATTCATGGCTGGACCTGCGCCGTTTTCAGGTAATCCTCCGCGACGGACCGCGCATCCTCGCCGTCAACCGCGATCCGCGCGTTCAGCGCCTGCAGCTTCTCGCGGGTCAGGGTCGCGAACACCCGGTCGAGCGCCGGACCGATCGCGGGGTGCTGGTCGAGCACGGAAGCGCGGATCACCGGCGCTGGGGCGTAGACCACCTGGGCATGCTTGTCGTCGCACAGCGCGGCGAGCCCCAAGGCGGCAATCGCGCCGTCGGTGCCGTACGCCATCGCCGCGTTGACGCCAGAGATTTGTTCGGCGGCAGCGCGCAGCGTGGCCGCCGTGTTCCCGCCGGACAGGGTCAAGAGCTGGTCACCGGACAGGTGAAACCCGTAGGCGCTCTCAAACGCCGGCAGGGCGGCGGAGCTTTCGACAAATTCCGCCGAAGCGGCGAGGCGGAAGCGGCCACCGTTCTTGAGGTACGCCGCGAGATCGCCGACGCAGGGGCGCGGAGGAAATCCCTTGAGGTCTTTGCGGATAGCGATCACCCAGGTGTTGTCGGCGGGTGCCGGGGTCAGCCAGGCAAGATCGTTCTGCTGTTTGTCGAGCGCGGCGACGAGGTTATAGCCCTTGGTCGCGTCCTTCCACGCCGGGTCAGCCTCGCGGTGGAAAAACAGCGCGCCGTTGCCGGTATATTCGGGATAGATGTCGACCTGCCCGGAGAGGAGGGCCGCGCGCACGATGTTGGTGGGCCCCAGCCCGATGCGCCGTTCCACAGGTGCGCCAGTGCGCTCGATCACCGCGGCAATCAGCTCGCCAAGCAGCGAGCCCTCGGTGTCGATCTTAGATGCGACGACGATCGGCGCCTCGGCCGCACGGCTCTGCGGCGACATCAGCAGGGCCAGTGCGCAAACCGCACCGAGCAATCGAGCAATCGAAAGGCGCCTTCTCATCGCCACGCCAGTCTGGCGCAAGCCCGGGAGGGAAGCTAGGCCGCGAGACGTCTCACCGAGCGGCTCGAATTCGAGCGCGACGCAACGGCCGGCAGATACATCCGAGGCCGCGTTCAAAGCGGCATCGCCAGCAAAGTGTCAATCTGCCGGCTGTCGAGCACGACTTCCTTGCGAGCGAATTTCCAGCTGCCGTCTTGGCGCACGAGCCGGTCGACGTAACGGCCGGCGGCGAAAACGGTCATCGCTCCGTCCTGCATGGTGCGGACGACGAGGAGGTTGGCCACCGCGTCCAGCGCATCCCGAGCGTCGCCGGTGATCTTGAGCGCGCCGATCATGTGCCGATAGCGCTGCGGCTCGTAGATGTTGGCTTTGCGCAATGCCATCACCCGGTCGACCAACATCGCCCGCGAAGTCAGGTAGACGATGCCGAGCGGCAGTCCGGCCTCGAAATTCTCCGCCGAGGTAATGCGATAGTAGCAGTCCTCGACAAAGAAATTCGGCCAGTTCTCCAGCCGGTCGTCATCGAGGCAATGCGCGTAATTGGTATAGAGCGCCTCGAGCTCGAGCCACCGCTCGATCTCGGCCGGAGTCATCGGCTCAGTAACCCATCAGCGGGCGATAAGCCTGCCAAAAGCCGCGGATTGAGGCCTCGGTAGTGCGGGTTTCCTCGCTGACATGGTCGCGACCGCCCATCTCGATCAAGGAGTTCTCGTGCTCGGCGCCGGCAATCGCGCGCTGCACGAAACCTCCCACTGCGCCGTCCTCCATCGAGACATAACCGGCCGGCCCAACGAGATTGCTTTGCAGCAGTCGCAATTCGCTCAGCGCCGCGTCATCTTCCTCGAAGCCAAGGAAAGTCCATTGCAGCTCCGTCCTGTCCGGACCCTTTGGCAGCACCAGGCGCAGCGCAATCGAATTGTTGACTTGCTGCAACACAAAATTCGGGAACACGCTGAGAATCTGCACGGTGATATCGTCGCCAAACTCGCTGACGTGCTGGAGCAGGCGCGTGTCCTCCAGATGCAACCCGTCGCGCTGTGACTGGATGCCGGCGTAGAGCTTGTCGCTGCCCTCCCTGCCGACCGTCTCGTCCTTCGTGCGAGTATAGGAGGCGTGTGCCCGGCCATTTTCGGCGATCAGCACGCCGCCGCCATTGGTCAGGCGCGCGACCCGGAATGTGGTGAAGAATGTGTGCAGCAGGCTCGCGTGGTAGGTATCGCGCACGTTTTCGAGATAGAGCTTCCAGTTGTTGTGCAGGATTTGCGAGGTGGTGCCGAGAATTTTCGGTTTGCCGTGCAGCACCCGGCCGACCCGTTCGCCGACCATGTTGCCGATATATTCGGACAGTGGTTGTGTCTCGTCGGACAAGGTGCCGAACACCAGCCCGGCGAAATGATCGGTGCGTAGTTTCTTGAGGCCGTGGTCTTCGAGGCTGAAATCGTCGGGCATGCCGCCCTTGCCGGCGATGCCGCGGCGGAAGGCGACGCTCTTGAGGTTGCCCTCAAGATCGTAGCTCCACGAATGGTAGACGCAGGTCAGCAGGTCGGCGTTGCCCTGGCGCTTCAGGCAGACGAGGTTGCCGCGATGGGCGCAGCGATTGACCATCGCGTGGATTTGACCGTCCTCACCACGGGTGACGATAACCGGGGTCTCGCCAAGGAACGTGGTCTTGTAGTCGCCGGGGTTGGGCAGCTCGTTGTCCATGACGAGGAACTGCCAGGTCGGGCCGAGGAAGAGCTTGTCGAGCTCGGCGCGATAAATCTCCTCATCGGCAAAGACGCGATAGGGCACCCGCGAATTGCCTTCCTTGGGCCAGGTGAGCGTATGCGTGTCCATGCTGCCCTCCAGCGCGCCTAAGCGATCCGCACAGTATCATGAAAACGCCGGTAATCGATGGCGCGGCGACCATCCTGCGTCCAACCGAAAATGTCGACGAAGCGGTGGCTCCACAGGATTTCGTGCGGCAGATAGGAGGTGCGGGCATTCACCGGCTGGACCAGCGTCTCGTCGACGCCGCCGGCGATGACGACGATCTCGGCGTGCTGCTCGGCCAGCGTCTCGTAGTTCATGCCAAGGAGCGGGCTGTCAGCGTCGATCGGGTGCATCACCCTGAAGGTCAGCGCGAACACCGGCGAGTGGTCGCGCATCAGCTTGAGGTCATGGAAACGCCGGGTCAATTCCCCCTCTTCGCTCAGCTCGTCACGTACCAGCGTCACCGACACCTCAACCGCCAGCATCTGGTTCCGCCGCTGATTGGCTATGCGAATCGACAAGGTCGGGACGCCGTTGAACGGACCGACAACGGCGACGTTGCTGAACAAGACCCGTGCCGTCGGGCGCGAAAACCGTGCGAATACCAGACCAGTAGTGAGCGCCACGAACATCAGCCCGACTGCGGTTTCGAGCGTCATCAGCACATTGGCGTAGAATGTTGCCGGCGACATCACGCCATAGCCGATCGTCGCCATCGTCTGGACGCTAAAGAAGAATGCGTCGACCAGTGAGCCGGGATGCGCCTTCGCGACCGATCCTGCCTGTAGCAGGTAGAGCAGGGCAAAAACGATGTTGGCGGCAATGTAAGTCAGCGACCCGAGCGCGAAGAAATGCGGCCAGCCGATGGTGAGGGTGCGGTGGTAAAGATCGCCGAACCATTCGCGCTCGACGCCGAAGCGGACCACCTGGTCGGCGGTGTCGCGAGCGATCAAATGGTAGAGATGTGGCCTGCCGCCGTCGGGTGGCTCGAAGCGCAGCGGCGTCTCATCCGAAGCGCTTCGGTGGGAGCGAGGGCGCCTTGTCGGCACCCTCGTGTTGGTTGTTCGCCCTCTAACGCGAGCGTCGGGCACTTACCCGCCGTAATAGACGTTGTCGCCGAGATCGCGCATCTCGAGGATCGCGCTGTCGAGGCGGCCCGAGATCGGGTTCGGCACATGCGCCTCGACGACTTCGGCGACAACGATGTGATGGTCGCCCTGCTCGACGATCTGCGAGACCTTGCACTCGACCGCGGCGAGCGCGGCATCGAGGATCGGCGCGCCGTTGGCACCCTTGTGAATGTCCTGGCCCGAGAGCTTGCCGCCTTCGAGCGCGGCCGGCTTGAAAAAGGTGAAGGCGAGGCCCTTGTGCGCCTTGCCCAGCATGTTGAGGGTGAAATTCTTGGTGCCCTTGACGATCGAATAGGCGCCGCTGTCGGTCTTGACCCCGACGACGACGAGCGGCGGGTTGAACGCGGTCTGCGTCACCCAGTTGACCGTCGCGGCGGCGACATTGCCTTTGCCGTCGTCGGCGGTCAGCACGTAGATGCCGTAGGGGATCATGCGAAGCGCGGTCTTCTTGGCGTCGGCGTCCATCATTTCCTCCGTTGGGGGCCGGGATAGCGCACTACATCGCGTCCGGCGACGAGAGGCAAGACCCAGGGGTCATTGCGAGGAGCAATGCGACGACGCAATCTCGTGCGGGGTACGTAATTCCATCGAGATTGCTTCGCTCCGCTCGCAGTGACAGCGAGGCTATTTCCGGCCGCTTGCCGCGAGGCCCTTCTGCAGCGCCGTGAACGACTGCGCCGGCGCCGGCATCAGCCAGCGGAAGCCCTTCTCGACGAGCTTCTCGACATTGTTGGCGTCGACATGCGGGTGGCCGCAGGGGATGCCCTTGTCCTTGCAGATCGCCAGGATTTCGTCGATCGCGGCGGCGACTTCCGGGTGCTCGTACTGGCGCGGGTAGCCCATGTCCTGCGAGAGGTCGCCCTCGCCGATCAGCACGACGCCAATGCCAGGCACCTCGTCGATCATCTTGGGTAGATTGCGGATCGCCCGCTTCTCCTCGCACATGACGACCACCAGCACCTCGCCTTCGGGGTTGAGCGGCCAGGTATCGGCGCGCTTGTAGTAGGTCTGCTGGTCGATGCCCCAATAGCGCGCGGCGGTCCTGGGCGCGTCGCCGCGCTGACCGGCCGGCTCGTAATATTTCGCCTCGCGGGGTCGCGGGTAGCGGCAGGCCTGCACCGCGTTGCGCGCCTCATCGACGGTCGAGACATGCGGCCAGACGATGCCGTAGACGCCGATATCGAGCACCTGCTTGGCGATGAACTGGTTCATCTCGCCGCCATTGGGCGGGATGCGCACCATCGGCGCCACCGCCGGAGCCAACGTGCCGGATGTGAGGATCTGGGCGCGGTCGAGCATGTATTGCATGCAGTCCCGCAGCTGGCGGATGTCGTAAGGGTTGTGCTCCATCTCGAAGACGACGCCGTCATAGGGCTGAGCGCCGATCGACTGAGCCGCGCCGATCTCGGCCGGTGAGAAGGTCACGAACGCCGGCTTGCCGCTTTCAAGCGCGCGGATCGCGGGGTTGAGGCGGGGAAGGTCGGGCATCATTTCCTCCATGAAGGCGGCCGCGGACCATCAAGCGGCGAAGAAGTCTAGCGAGTGGCGCGCGATTTGCGCCATGATTTCGGCGTTGCCCGAGGTACGCCGATGATCAGCGATCCGATCGAATTCGAATTGTTCAAGAACGCGCTTTTCGGGGTCGCCGACGAGATGGCGCTCACCGTGTTCCGCACGACCTATTCGGGCGTGCTCAAGGACAACATGGATTACTCGACCGCGATGTTCGACGGCGCCGGGGTGCTGGTGGCGCAGGGGCTGACGCTGCCCGGCCATCTCGGCTCGATGCCGACCGCGATGGCCTCGGTGCTGGAGACGTTTGGCGATGACATCCATCCCGGTGACGTCTTCATCTTCAACGACCCGTTTCGCGGCGGCATGCATCTACCCGATGTGTTCGTGTTCAAGCCGATTTTCCGCGATGAAACACGGATCGCCTGGGCCTGCGCGGTATGCCACCACACTGACGTTGGCGGCCGCGTGCCGGGCTCAAACGCCTCGGACTCGACCGAGATCTACCAGGAGGGGCTGCGCATCCCGCCGCTGAAGCTCTACTCGCAGGGCGAGCGCAACGAGACGCTATTCTCCCTCATCGAGACCAATGTGCGGGTGCCGGTCAAGGTGTTCGGCGATCTACGCGCGCAGCTCGCCGCCTGCCACATCGCCGACGCGGCGTTGGTCGAGATGGCGGCGCGCTACGGCAACGCGAAGCTGCAGGCCTACATGACCGAGCTGGTCGACTACGCCGAGCGGATGACGCGCGCCGCGCTGCGCGAACTGCCCGACGGGATCTACGACTTCCTCGACCACATCGACGATGACGGCATCGACGTCGGCGTGCCGATCCCGCTCAAGGTCACGATCACCAAGACCGGCGATACCATCAAAGCCGACTGGACGGGCACCGCGAAGCAGGTCAAGGGCGCGATCAACAACACGCTCAGCTACACCAAATCGGCGACCTATTGCGGCATCCGCTCGATCTTGCCGCAAAACATTCCGACTAACGAGGGCGTGTTCCGGGCGATTTCGGTCGAGGCGCCGACGGGTACGATCGCCAATATGGAACTGCCCGGCGCCTGCGCCGCGCGGGGGCTCACCGGCTTCCGCATGGTCGATTGCATGTTCGGCGCCCTGGCCAAGATGCTCCCCGACCGGGTGTTCGCCGCGTCGGATGGCGGTAATACCGGCGTCTCGATCGGCGGCTGGGACAGCGCACGCAAGCCATTCATCTATGTCGATTTCACCTGTTGCGCCTGGGGCGGGCGGCCCGACGCCGACGGGCTCGACGGCAACTCGAACATCTACGCCAACATGGCTTCGCAACCGATCGAGGTGACCGAGACCGAGCAGCCGCTGCAGATCACCGCCTACGAATTCATCCAGGACGCGATGGGGCCGGGCAAATGGCGCGGCGGCGCGCCGTTTCGCCGCGAATACAAGCTGCTGGCCGACGAGGCGATCCTCCAGGTGCGCTCTGACCGGCGCGACTTCCGCCCCTACGGGCTCTATGGCGGCGGGCCGGGCAAGCCGTCGATGAACTATCTGAACCCGGACGGGAACCCGGAGCCGCTGCCCTCGAAGCTGACGATGAATATGAAAAAGGGAGATTTGTTTCGCCACGAGGTCGCCGGCGCTGGCGGCTGGGGCGATCCGTTCGACCGCGACCCGGCGCTGGTGCTGAAGGATGTCCGCAACGAGTTCGTCAGCGAGCGTGCGGCGCGCGAGGATTACGGCGTGGTCATCGCGGACGATATGGTCGATGAGGCTGCAACCGCCGCCTTGCGCCGGCAGATGCGCGACCGCCGCAATTGGAACGAGCCCCCCACCTATAGCTGGGGCCTGGCCGCAAAATGACCGGTCATTGCGAGGAGCGCAGAGCGCGACGCTGCAATCTCGCACGGAGGAGCTTCCTGCGGATTGAGATTGCTTCGCTGCGCTCGCAATGACAATGACCAAGACCTTCCGCGCCGGGGTCGATATCGGCGGCACCTTTACCGACATCGTCCTGCTCGGGGACGACGGCGAGCGGTACACCAAAAAGGTGTCCTCGACCGTTGACGACTATGCCCGCGCCATCGTCGACGGGTTGTCGAGCCTGCTGGAAGAGGTCGGCGGCGGGCGGCATCGTCGAACTGCTGCACGGCACCACGGTCGCCTCGAACGCGATCCTCGAGCACAAGGGCGCCAAGACCGGGCTCATCACCACGCGAGGGCTTCCGCGACGTGCTGGAAATCCGCAATTTGCGCATGCCGCGGCTCTACGACATGAGCTGGACCAAGCCGCCGCCTTTGGTCGAGCGGCGTCTGGCGGGTCGAGGTCGACGAGCGGGTCAACGCGCAGGGCGAGATCGAGAAGCCGCTCGACGAAAAGAGCGTCGAGCGCGCGGTCGAATTCCTCATGGCGGAGGGGGTCGAGGCGATCGCGGTGTGCCTGCTGCACTCCTACCTCAATCCGGCGCATGAGGAGCGGGTCAAGGAGATCGTGGCGCGGATGGCGCCGGCGACGACCTTGTGCATCAGCGCCGAGGTGCTGCCGGTGATCAACGAATACGAGCGCACCTCGACGACCGTCATCAACGCCTATGTCCGGCCGATCGTCGAGCGCTACCTGTCGCGGCTGATCGGCGAGGTCCAGCGCATCGGCATCGACGCGCCGCTCCTGCTGATGCAGTCGAATGGCGGGCTGACCACCGCGAAGGCTGCGGCGGCTGACGCCGATGCACATCATCGAGTCCGGGCCGGCGGCGGGCGTCGTCGGCGTCCAGGCGCTGACGCAGCGGATCGGCATCAAGAACGCGATCTCGTTCGACATGGGCGGCACCACCGCGAAGGCCTCGCTGATCGAGAACGGCGAGGTGACCCGCGCCACCGAGTACCAGGTCGGCGCCGGCATCGTGCTCGGCTCGCGGCTGCTGTCGGGCGCCGGCTATACGCTGAAGGTGCCGGCGATCGACCTCGCCGAGGTCGGCGCCGGCGGCGGCTCGATCCTGTGGATCGACGCCGGCGGCGCGCTGCAGGTCGGGCCGCACAGCGCCGGCGCGTCGCCCGGCCCGGTCGCTACGACCAGGGCGGCACCGAGCCGACCGTCACCGACGCCAATCTCGTTCTCGGCTACCTCAATCCCGGCGCATCTGGTGGGCGGCGCGCTCAAGCTCAATGCCGAGAAGGCGCGCGCGGTCATCGCCGAGAAGATCGCCCGGCCGCTTGGGATGAGCGTCGAGGACGCCGCGCTATGGCGCGCATCTGATCGCCGCCTCGAACATGATCCGCGCGCTCAAAGCCGTGTCGAGCGAGCGCGGCCGCGATCCGCGCGAATATGCGCTGGTCGCCTTCGGCGGCAACGGCCCGATCTTCGCCGCCGGGATGGCCGAGGAGATCGGCATCGCGCCGGGTGCTGATCCCGCCCTCGGCCGGGGTGTTCTCGTCGTTCGGGCTGCTCTACGCCGAGGTCGAATATTATTTCACCCGCACCCGCAAGCGGCTGTTGCGCGCGCGTCCAGCCGGCGGAGTTGCAGACCGTGCTCGACGGGCTCGAAGCCGAGGCGCGCGCCCGGCTCGAGCGAGGATGGGTTCGCCGCCGACCGGATCGAAATCCGCCGCATTGCCAGCCTGCATTACCAGGGGCAATCGTTCGAGCTGCGCGTGCCGGTGGCGGCCGGGCAGCTCGACATGGCCGCGCTCTCGGCATCGAGGAGGCCTTCGGGGTCGAGCACGAGCGCACCTACGGCCACCGCGCCGGGGCCGAGGAGCCGGTCGAACTGGTCAGCCTCGAAGTCATCGGCCGCGGCATCCCCGACAAGCCGCGCGCGGCCTCGGCCGCCGCCGCGAGCCTCGCGCCCGACATCGTCGATCGCCGACGTCGGCCCGCCGCGCCTATTTCGGCCCGCGCCAGGGCTGGCTGGAGGCGCGAGTCGTCAACCGCAGCGACCTCAAAACGCCGCACGCCGGCCCCTGCATCGTCGAGGAATACGACGCAACCTGCCTGGTACCGCCGGGCTGGACGGCGCGGCTCGACGAGTTCGGCAACATCGAGCTGACACGCCTCTAGCGACGGCGAGACAATCTGTGAGCATCTAGAAGTCTGGGTACAGACGGGCCTTGATTGCCTGTAGCTGCGCGATCACGCCAGGGTCGGTGATCTTGGTGAATCGCGGTACTTCCTCTCCGCTGCTCAGCCTGGCTGGCTTGTAGAACATCCCGAGCGGGCGGAGGTCGAACATCCCGCCATTCCGGTAGGCATACGCGGCTTCGTATAGCGGCCGGTAGACCTGCATGAACGCATCGTCGGGACGGCAATCGTCCTCGGTGTGATGGCCGACCCCATAGATGTAATAGGCATAGTTGTTCAGCGGCCCCTTCGGGTCGTGCTTGTAGTGATAATAGAAGCCCGGCTCGGGCCGTTTTGCCGGCGGCGGCACGTCATATGCCATTGCATCCTCGCTGCTCGCACAGCAGCAGGTTGACGGCGGCAGAGGGCTTTTGAAAACAGAAAACGCGACCGTTCGCGATATGTGCGCGGTTCGTACCGGTTGCGTTTCGGCTGAGACCGCAAATCTCGTTGAGTTCTGTTTTGCTGTCAATTGGGCCAATTGTCGCAGCCCGCGATCCACCCGACGGACCCGGATTTCCACGTCCGGAGCGAGATTCGCGCGAGACCCCGGCTTTCGCCGGGGTGGCGGGTTAGCAAGCTTGCTATCCCGCCACCTTGACCAGCTTGTGGATCACCCGGCGCGTTTTGGGCGCGTCGCCCTTGGCGAAGCGCGACCAGGAGCGGCCGGAGAGTTCGCCGACATAGATGCTGCCGGTGCTGTCAACGGCGATGCCGTGCGGCGAGGTGAAGCCGCCAGCGAACATGCCGCCCGGCGTCTTGCCGAGCCGCGCCATCACCTCGTGGTTTTTGGTGGTGTGGATGCTGACGCGCGGGCCGATATTGGGCCACTCGCGGTTGATCTCGCCGGCCGGGCCGCCCTCGCCGATATAGCAGAGCGGGCTGTGCCCCTTGGCCAGGCACATGCCGTTCGGTCGGTGCAGGTAGTTCCACTGCGTCTCCCACTTGCCGTCGCCATTGAAGATCTGGACACGGTGGTTCTCGCGGTCGGCGACGTAGATCCAGCCGTCCGGGTCGCAGCAGATGTTGTGCGGGATGTTGAACTGGCCGGGGTCGGTGCCCGGCTCGCCCCACGACGACAAGAGCTTGCCGCCCGGCGTGTATTTGTGGATGCGGGCGTTGCCGTAACCATCAGAGATGTACAGGAAGTCGCCCTGCGGCGACAAAGCCGTATGGGTGCAGCGGTGGAACGGCACTCCGCTCATGTAGGGCGACGGCTTGCCGGGCACGCCGAGGGTCAGCAGCACCTTGCCGTCGAGGGTGCAGTGGCGGACGGTGTGGTCGGCGTCGTCGGTCAGCCAGATCGTGTCGTCGGGTGCGACATGGACGCCGTGCGGCCGCGGAAACAACCCCTCGCCCCAGGTGCGCAGCAGGTTGCCGTCTTTGTCGAACACCGCGACCGGATGGTCGCCGCGATTGAAGGCGTAGACATTGTCCTTGCTGTCGACCCCGACCGCGGCGCAGTCGCCGAGCACGATGTCGTCGGGGATTTTCGCCCAGTCCTCGTGGACCTCGAAGGTGTACTCACCCCCGCCGAGCCGAACCGCCATCGCCTTCCTCCCATCGCTGTTATCGGCATCATAGGCGGCGCGTGCCGTCTCGACTATTCTGGTCCGAACAATACGGAGACAATCATGCCAGCACTTCCCAGCGGCCTCATCTACACCGATACCGAGGTCGGCAGCGGCGATGAAGCCGTTTCCGGCAAGAGCGTGTCGGTGCATTACAGCCGGCTGGCTGCAGGAGCCGGGAGGGCAAAAGGGCAAGAAGTTCGACAGCTCGCTCGATCGCGGCCAGCCGTTCGGATTTCGCTTGGGCGGCGGTCAGGTGATCAAGGGCTGGGACGAAGGGGTGGCGGGCATGAAGGTCGGCGGCAAGCGCACGCTGATCATCCCCTCCGAACTCGGCTATGGCGCGCGCGGCGCGGGCGGGGTCATCCCACCCAACGCGATTTTGATTTTCGAGGTCGAACTGCTGGGGGTTTAGCCGCCGGCTCGACGACCTGCACCGCCTGATATTGCTGGAAATTAACAGGCGCTCGCACCTCGGCTGTCGCCGCCACAGGCGGCGGAGCCAGAGTGCGATCGAGCGGATAATGCTCAGCATACAGAACAAATAGAGAACAACACGCCGTTGTCAAGACGGCCATGCGGGTACGGCCAATCTTATTGTCATCCCAGGACGCGACGCACACGCAACCCCGGGGCTCATGGTAGCCGCCGCCAAATTCGTTATCGCGTGGCGGCTAACCTGCCGCAGTCGGTGTTCTTGGGTTCCGGGTCCGTCGCTTCGCGACACCCCCGAATGACAACCAGGAGAGCTACTCCCCCTTGAAGTTGGACAGGCGGCGCTCGGCGTAGGCCTTGATACCCCCATCGAAGTCTTCGGTGCGGCGCGGCCAGTCCTGCTCGACCAGCTTGCGCCCGGTCGCCGCCTCGGCGGCCTCGACAAGAGCCCCGGCGCTCAGCGGGGGCGGTCGCCACGCACCAGCATCCGATAGAGGCGGCGATGCTGGCTGTGATCGTAATCGAAGCCGGCCTTATGCAACGAGGCGCGGTCGTCGATGATCAGCAGGTCGCCCTTCTGGTACTCGTGGGCATAGCAAAACTGCGGCTGCGTGATCTGGTCCGTCAATTCCTGGAGAAAATCCTGGGTTTCCTCGGGCGACAGGCCGGTGACCGTCTCGGTCTTGCCCTTGTGAAACCACACGGCCTTGGTGCCGGTATCCGGGTGGGTGCGGACCAGGGGATGCACCGTCGGCGGTTTTGACGATTCGAGCTGGGCCTTCACGATATCCGGATTGCCCGTCTTCATCCGCGCGGTGCTGATCAGCGTGTTCGCGGTCTTCGCGCCGGCGATCTTCCGTTTCCAATCGTCGGGAAGCGCTTCGTAGGCCGCACGCGAGTTGCAGACCGATGTCGCGCCACCCTTATCCGGCACGGCCACCGCATAGAGCATGGTGAACTTGGGCGGCAATTCCTGGTTGGTGTGGTCGGTGTGCCAGGTGGCGTTGGCGCCGACTTTGGCCGGCTGCCCCTTGCTGTCGAGGTGGCGATTGTCGAGCACGCTGATCAACGGAAATCCGTCAACCAGATAGCGCCGGTTCTGATCTTCCATCAGCTCGCCGAAGATTTCGCCAGCGGCTTGCAGCTGGCCGGGGGTGAGATGCGCTTGCCCGCGAATCACCAGGACCACGTTGTCGACGGCCGCGTCATAGAGCTTCTTCCGCGTCGCAGCGTCGATGGGCTGCGCCAGGTCAATACCCGTGACAATGGCGCCGATGTGCTCCTTGACCTTCGCGATCTTCATGGTCTGGGCGGGAAGCATCGACCCGACATCGTTCATGATCTGGCTCCTCATATCCTGACCCGCAGATTGCCGCGGGTGCGTGTAGCATTCCGAAAAACCACTCTCGCCGATGCGATCGATCGAATGTTCGCATCTGTAAATTACCGCCCCTGGAAGTTGGGCAAGCGGCGCTCGCTGTAGGCCTTGATGCCCTCCTTGAAATCCTCGGTGCGGCGCAGCCAATCCTGCTCGACCAGCTCGCGTTCGGTCGCCGCCTCGGCGGCGTCGGCAAAGCCGCGGCGCATCGTCTCGCGCGTCGCGAGCACCGCTAGCGGCGACGATTGCGCGATCTCCAGCGCCAAGGCTTGTGCGGCGGTGCGGACCTCGGCCTGCGGTACCAAAAGGTCGGCGAGGCCGATGCGCACCGCCTCGTCGCCGGGGATGCGGCGGCCGGTGTAGAACAAGAGCGCCGCCTGCTGCTCGCCGACGAGGCGCGGCAGCGTGTAGGTGAGGCCAAAGCCGGGGTGGAAGCCGAGCCGGTTGAAATTGGCGCTGAACCGCGCCTCGGTGCAGGTGACGCGGAAATCGGGCACCAGCGCCAGACCGAGCCCGCCGCCGACCGCGGGGCCCTGGATCGCGCCGACGATCGGCTTTTTGGCGCGGAACAGGCGGCTCGCCTCCTTGTAGAGATGCTTGCCGGCCCCGCTGCGACTGCCTTCGTTGACCGTGCCGGTATCCATGCGCTTGGAGAAATCGGCGCCAGCGCAGAACGAGCGGCCCTCGGCGCAGAGCACGATGGAGCGGCAGGAATTGCTGGCGTCGAGCCGCTCGAACGCCTCGCCGATCTGGGCGATCAGGTCGCTGTCGAAGAAATTATGCGGAGGCCGGCGGATTTCGACCGTCGCCACATTGCCGTCGAGGCTGACGCCGATATCGGTGTAGGTGCCGAGGTCGGTCATGGGGTGCTCCTTGAACTTGGCGTCATTGCGAGCGGGGCGAAGCAATCTCGTGCCAGCTGGACGTTAACCCGATCGAGATTGCTTCGTCGCCGTGCTCCTCGCAATGACACCTGTTACTGCTTCACGATCAGCGCGTCGACGACGCTGAGGCCCTGGCCGGCTTCGTGGACGATGACGGGGTTGAGATCGATTTCGGCGATCTGGTCGGCGTGGTCGGCGGCGAAGCGCGACAGCGCGACCATCAGTTCGGCGAGGGCCGCTTTGTCGGCGGGCGGGGCACCGCGCACGCCATCGAGCAGCGCCGCGCCCTTCAACTCGCCGACCAGGGCCAGCGCATCGTCCGCGTCGAGCGGGACGGGCGCGAAGGCGACATCCTTCAGCACCTCAACGTGGATGCCGCCCAGCCCGACCATCAGCATCGGCCCGAACACGGGATCGCGGGTGATGCCGAGGATCATCTCCTGGCCGCGTTTCGCCATCGCCTGGACCAGCACGCCGTCGATCTTGGCGCCGGGAACCGCGTTCTTCGAGCGTTCGAGCACGATGCGGTAGCCGTCGCGCACCGCCGCCGCGGTGGCGAGGTTGAGCAGCACGGCTCCCGCCTCGGTCTTGTGAGCGATATCGGGCGACTGAACCTTCAACGCCACCGGGCCGCCAATGCGCGTCGCCGCGTCGGCCGCCTCGCTCTCGCTGGTGGCGAGGAATTCGGGAACCCGCTGCACACCATAGGCAGCGAGCAGCGCCTTGGTTTGGACTTCGGTCAGCACCTTGGCGGACTCCTTTAGCGCCTTGGCGACTGTGTTGCGCACCGAAGCGGTGCTCTCTTCCGGCTTGCCGCGGGCGGCGACGCGTTCCCGGAAGCGGCCGTAATCGGCCAGCGCCTTGATTGCGCGCGCGCAACTCGGCATCGAGGTATAGGCCGGGACGCCGACCTCGGCGAAGGCGCCGATCGCGCCCGGCGTCGCGGTGGTGTAGGTCGCCATCAGGATCGGCTGCCCGGTGGTGGCGACGATGTCCTCCAGCTCCACGGCGCGTTTCCTGGCGGTGGTCTCGTTGGCGACCGAGGAGATGAGGAGGATCGTGTCGATGCGCTTCGACTCGCGGACGATCTCGACGATCGGCTTGTAGCCGACCTCGCCGATCGCCTGCGCAGTGGCGTCGATCGGGTTCGCCGCCGAGGCGTAGCTGGGCAACATTGCCATGATCCTCGCCTGCAGGTCGGCTTCGAGTTCCGGCACTTCGAGGCCGTGCGCCGAGAGGATGTCTGCCATCCACACCGCGCTGCCGCCCGAGCCGGTGATGATCGCGACGCGGTTGCCTTTGGGCAGCTTGCAGAAGGCAAAGGCGGCAGCCATGTCGAGCATGTGGTCGATGTCCTCGCCGCGGACGATGCCGTGGTGGCGGAAAATCGCGTCGTCGATTGCGCCCGATTGCGCCAGCGCCCCGGTATGCGAGGCCGCGGCGCGGCGGCCGGCGTCGGAGCGGCCGACCTTAGCGACGATCAGCGGCTTGCCCAGGGCGGCGGCCTTGTCCGCGACCGCACGGAAGCGGGCCGGCTGGCGGATGCCTTCGAGGTAGACGAGGAAAATATCGGCGGCGCCGCTGTCGATCGCCGCCTCGATGTAGTCGTGCGCCTCGAGCACGGTCTGATTGCCCGAGCTGACCTGGGTGGTGAATTTGAGCTGCCGCGGCTGGCCGCGCGACAGGAACGAGAAGGTCAGCGCGCCCGATTGGCACGACACCGCGATAGGTTTGGCGCGGCTACCCTCCGGGAGGAGCGGCTTCGACGGGTCGTGGAATACCGGACTGAAGGTCGCGACCAGCGGGCGCAGCGGGTTGACGAGCCCCTCCGAGTTGGGGCCGCAGATCGCCATGTCGAACTTCGCCGCGACGGCGCGCAGCTGGGCGTCGCGCTGGGCCGCCTCCTCGCTCTTCTCCTCGCCGAAGCCCGACGAGATGATGACCGCGGCCGGGATGCCGCGCGCGCCGCACTGCTCGATGGTGGAGATGACATAGGCCGCCGGCACGACGACGACCGCGAGATCAACCGGCTCGGGCAGCTCGGCCACGCTCTTGTAGGCCTTGTGGCCGAGAATTTCAGCCTGGCTGCGCGTCACGGGATAGATCGGGCCGTCAAACCCGTGTTCGATGAGCTGTTTGGTCAGCCGGCCGCGGATCGACTCGTCGCTGGCCGCGCCGACGATGCAAAGGCTTTTCGGAGAAAGCAGGGGACGAAGATCAGGCACGCCGTGTCCCCCGCTGCAGTGCCGTCCTGCGTCCTTCGAGGCTCTGCGAAGCACGCTTCGCAGAGCACCTCAGGATGAGGGAGGTTTTTGATGGCATCACTAAAGGTTCCTCATCCTGAGGTGCTCGCGCAGCGAGCCTCGAAGGACGCACCAGCGCGATCCAGCATCATCTCAGGCCGAGGCCACGCGCGATAATGCCGCGCAGGATCTCGCGGGTGCCGCCCTGGATGGTCAGCTTGGGCGCGATCAGCGTGGTGTAGTTGAGCGCCTGCTCGAAGCGGTCGTCGTTGCTGTCGGGGGCGGAGTCGCCGCGAACCGGCGCCATCAGCCGCACCTTGTTAGGCAGCGCCTGCTCGAAATTGGTGCCGAGATCCTTGACGATCGAGGCCTCCGCTGCCGGCGTCTTGCCGGCCTGCAGCATCCCGGCGACCGACAACGACATGCGCCGCAAGGTCGCCAGATGCGCCACTTCGCGGCCGATGCCCTCGGCCTGGCGCTCGCTCGGCTCCGGGCCGACGACGCGAACCAGCTCGACGAGGCTCTGCAAGGTCTCGAGCCAGCGGTCGGGGCCGCTGCGCTCATAGGCAAGCTCGGCGCTGGCCTGCTTCCAAGCCATGTCGACCTCGCCGATCATGTGCAGGTCGGGGACGAACACGTCGTCGAAGATCACCTCGTTGAAGTCGTGCGCGCCGGTGAGGTTGATGATCGGGCGGATGGTGATGCCTTTCGACTTCATGTCGATGAGGAACTGCGTCAGTCCGTGCCGATGGTTTTCCGGGGTCTTATTCGAGGTGCGCAGCAGGCCGATCATGTAGTCGGCCTGGTGCGCGTTCGAGGTCCAGATCTTGCGGCCGTTAACCAGCCAGCCGCCGTCGGTCTTGGTGGCCCGAGTCGAGGCGGCGAAGACGTCGGAGCCGGAGTTGGGCTCGCTCAACCCGATGCAGAAGCACAATTCGCCCGAGCAGATGCGCGGCAGGATGTTTTGCTTCACCTCCTCCTGGCCGTAGCGCAGCAGCACCGGCCCTGATTGCCGGTCGGCGGTCGAGTAGTGGCGGGTTGGCGCCTTGTGCGCCAGCATCTCCTCGGTAACGACGTAGCGTTCGAGCTGGGTCTTGCCCTGGCCGCCGTACTCCTTGGGCCAGGTCATGCCGATCCAGCCCTTGGCGCCGACCTTCTTCGCGAACAGCGCGGCGTTTTCGTTGCGGCCGCCGCCGGGATGGAAGGTGCCGGCGTCGATCTCCTGCTTCAGGAAGGCGCGGACTTCCTTGCGCAATTCCTTGCACTCGGGCGGCAATTCGACCGGGTCGAATTGGAATGTGTTCGCCATCTTGTCCTCACGATCCTGTCGTCACGCCCCTTGGGTCACGAACCGGCGGTCACGAACGGCCATAGCGCGTCGGCGCCCTTGGCGGCGACCGCCCGGCCCAAGCGCTCGGCCCACAGCGTCTCGTTGCCGAATTCCTCACGCCAACCCCATAGGCGCCGGGTCGAATGGTGCAGCGTGTGCTCATAGGTGAAGCCCATCGCGCCGTGTACCTGATGCGCGATCGCCGCACCGGCGCCGGCGGCGTCGCCGACCCGCAGCTTGGCGATCGCCACCTCGGCGGCGACGATGTCGCCCTCGACGCCGTAAAGGCCAACCGCCTCGGCGGCACCGTCGGCGGCGGCCGAGGCGGCGGCGACTTCGCCGGCGAGGTTCGCCAGGTTCTGCTGCACGGCCTGGAACTTGGCGATCGGCCGGCCGAACTGGACGCGGTCGAGCGAATACTGCACCGACTGCTCGAGGATGCGCTCGAGCGCGCCGGCCATCTGCTGGGCGCGCGCGGCGGCGGCGACCAGGGTTAGCTTGGCCGGACTGAGGCCGGGCGCCGGCTTGGCGGCGACGGGGATAGCATCGTCGAAGGTCACGGTGTCGCGCGGCTCGCCGGAAAGCCCGACTCCGGGACTGATGGCCAGACCTTTGGTCTCGACGAGAGCGACGACCGGCTCGCCTCCGCTTTTGGCGATAACGGCGATGTGCTGCGCGTTGCGGGCGAAGGGGATGTGGCGCGCCCGGCCGAGCAGCTTGCCGTCGTCGGCAATCTCAATGTTGCCGTCCTCATAGACCGGGGCGATGGTCATGGGACCTTGCGGCGAGGCGATCTTGGCCTGGGTCAGCAGCCAGCCGGCGAGCAACGTCTCGGCGACCGGCACCGGCGCGGCGAAGCGGCCGGCGACGCGCAGCACCGCGAAGCCGTCGGCGATCTCGGCCCCGGCGCCGCCGAGTTCGTCGGGGACCCAGGCGAGCGGCAGATAGGACTCCTCGAGCGCATCCCACAGCGCCTTAGGCCACTCGCCCTTTTCGGCCTTGTTGACGGTGTCGGCGTCGCACAAATCCTGGAAAATCTTGGTCGCGGTATCGACGATGATCGAGTCGGGCATGTCCTCCCCCGGCCAGAGGCCTTGGCCGGATCGAACCACGCCCCCGGCGGCTTGACAAGCAAAGGGTCGCTGTCATTGCGAGAAGCGCCTATGCGCGACGAAGCAATCTCTCACCTATGGAGCTCCAACGGAGGGAGATTGCTTCGCTTCGCTCGCAATGACAGCCTTGAAGGGGAAGGAACGCCATGATCGTCGATGCTCAGGTGCATGTCTGGGGCGCCGATACACCGGAGCGGCCTTGGCCGCCGGGGCATGCGCATCGCGCCCATCGCCCGCAACCGTTTTCCAAAGACGATCTGCTCGCCGAGATGGCGGCGGCGGGGGTCGACCGCGCGGTGATCGTGCCGCCGTCCTGGGAGGGCGACCGCAACGACCTCGCGCTCGCGGCGGCCGAGGCGCATCCCGATAAATTCGCGGTCATGGGCCGGCCGCCGTTGGACCGGCCTGACCCACGCGCCCTCGACCGGTGGCGCGACCAGAAAGGCATGCTCGGCATCCGGGTGACCACCGCCGGTGCCGGAGCGCGGGCGCTGTTCACCGACCCGGAGGGCGACTGGCTATGGCAAGCGGCCGAGCACGCGCGGCTGCCGGCGATGGTGTCGATACCGGGCCTCTTGCCCGAGCTTGGCCGGCTCGCCGCGCGGCATCCGGGTGTCCGCTTCGTCATCGACCATCTGGCCCTGGTGCGCGACGGGAAGGATGAGGCCGCGTTCGGCGACATCGCCAATCTCCTGGCGCTGGCGAAGCACCCCAATGTCGCGGCCAAGGCGTCGGCGCTGCCGCGCTATTCGAGCGAGCCTTACCCTTACCGCCGGCTGCACCCTTACCTGAGGCAGGTGTTCGACGCGTTCGGGCCGCGCCGATTTTTCTGGGGTACCGACATGACCGGCATCCCCTGCACCTATCGTCAGGCGGTGACCCTCTTTACCGAAGAGCTGCCGTGGCTCGCCGGCGCCGACCGCGAGCTGGTGATGGGACGCGCGCTGTGCGACTGGCTGGGGTGGCCGGCCTAATTGCCCCCGATGATCGCCAGCACCGTCTCGCCGACGGCAGGCGCGATGCGGGTGCATGCGTCATCGCCAATCGCCGCCGACGTCAGCTGCAATTCAAGCCCGTTATCGGTGTCGCCGCTGCCCGAGCCGAAAACAATGGAAAGTCCGCTATCGCTGCAGTCGATTCCCCACGTCACCGTTGCCGGCATCACCGTAACGCCGGGGTTGGTGCCGCTGCGATCGATAATGACGAGCAGCCCGTTGCGGTAGTTTACCTGACTGCGCAGGCGGTGCCGGAGTTCGGCTATGGCCTTGGTCTCGTCCTGCAGCAGCACCTTGTCCGACGCGGCGAGGCTGGGGTCGACCGGGACTTTCGGCTGGGCCGTCGCCGGCGACGCGGCGATGGATACCGCGACGGCGAAACTCGCAGCCAATCTCACGGCTGGCCAGGGTCGCGGCGACGCATCAGGCTGATCGGCTTGAGGCTGAGCACCACCTCGCCGTTCTGGTTGACGAGTTCAACCAGGCTGGTGACGACACCTTGATCGGGTTTGGAGCGCGACGGCCGCGCGCTCAGCACCGTGGCGCGCAGGCTGAGCCGGTCGCCGGGGCGTACCGGCTTCAGCCAGCGCAACTCGTCGAGCCCGGGCGAGGCGAGGTTGCCGGGCTTGGGGACGAAATGCTCGGCGAGGAGCTGCATCATCATCGCCCCGGTATGCCAGCCGCTGGCGATCAGCCCGCCAAAGGCGCCGCGCTCGGCGGCGTCCTTGTCGATGTGCATCGGTTGCGGGTCGTAGTGGCGGGCGAAATCGAGAATTTCCTGCTCGCTGACCAAGATCGGCCCGCCCGTGAATACGGCGCCGACCGGGTAATCCTCGAAATGGCTGCCCGGCTTGGTATTGACGGGCGCGTTCATCGTGGGTCCGGGTAGTCGATAATGTGGACTTCCTCGCTGGAAGTATCGAGTACGGCGCAGCTTAGCAGGCGGCCGTTGTGGTGGTCTCTCGCGTCCCCGGCCGAGCCGGGATTCACCACCGTTACGCCGCCAAAGCGCTTGACGACCTGACGATGGGTGTGACCGTAAAGCACGAAATCGGCCTCAGCCTCGGCGAAGCGCGCGAGCAGTGCGTCGCCCGGGTGGATATAGGCGCCGCGCGGCTCCCACGGGGTCGAATGGACGAGCAGCAGGCGCTTGCCGCCGCAATCCAACTCGATGCGGTGCGGCCGCGCCGCGAGCCAATCCAGGAGCGCGGGGTCGATGTCCTCGCGAGCCCGCGCGCGCTCGCCGAGCGGGCCCAAAAACCCTTCCTCGTGGTTGCCGAGGATGGTGTGGGCGTCGTGCTCCTTGAGCAACGCGACGACCTCGTTCGAGAAGCGATACTCCCAGATGCTGTCGCCGAGACAGATCAGCCGGTCGATATCGCCCATCAGCTCGATGGCGCGGTGCAGCCCGGCGGTGTTGCAATGAATGTCTGAGACGATGCCGATGCGCACGTGTTGTTTTCCCGTTGCGGGGGCGGATAGTTGAGGCGCGATCGGCTTTAGTCAAAGCCGAATTCGCGGTACCCTGGCCTGCATCATCTGGCACCCCAGGAGGTTCCGATGGCCATCGTCCTCAACCACACGATCGTTCCGGCGCATGACAAGGTCGCGTCGGCCGAGTTCTTCGCGCGCATCTTCGGGCTCGATTATCGCGGGCCGCACTCGCATTTTGCCCCAGTCCAGGTCAACGAGGGGCTCACCCTCGATTTCGACGAGCGGGGCATCTTCGAGCCGCACCACTATGCCTTCATGGTCAGCGAGGTCGAATTCGACGCGATCTTCGACCGGGTCAAGGCCGCGGGGATCAGTTACGGCAGCGGGCCGCGCTCACGCACTGACGGCGAGATCAACCACCGCCGCGGCGGTCGCGGTGTTTATTTCGACGACCCCAACGGGCACGTCCTCGAAATCCTGACGGCCTAAGGCCGGGCCTCGTCACCCGACCGTCGCCGAATGCCTCAGCGCGAATAGGGCGCTGGCGGCGGCGCTTGCGCCGGGGGTGGCGGGGTGGTTGCCGCGCCGGTAATCGCACCGAGCACACCGCCGGTCGCAGCCCCCACCGCGGCTCCGGTGCCACCACCGATCGCCGCGCCAATCGCGGCCCCCGAGGCGGCACCGATGAGCCCGCCGCCCAAGGCCCGCTCGCCAGGGTCGTACGGGTTGCAGGCCGCCAGCCCAAGCAGAAGCACGGCAGCCGGTAGCATCAGGATTTTGGTCATCGCAATTCCCCCGTGCACGCTCAACCGAACGTCAAAGATCGACCTGATCTGGAGCGCGTCTCCGCACGGGAAAGGCTACCCCGTATCGGGTTCCGCCGCATGTCCATAGAGCCCGCCAACGAGGAAACCCGCACGATACCTCGCCCTACGCGTCAACGCGGATACGAACATTCTTGTGCTGTCGCCGGCCGCGCCACCGAGAAACGGCACGCTGATTCGCCATGATCCATAGGGGCGGCGGTGTCGGGACTGTCGGCACGCCGGTCGCTGCATCGACCACATTTTCCGGCCGGGATTTGCCCGTGTCGCGCGTTCTGCCCTTGCACTATGATCGATCGTCGTGGAATCGGTAGGCATGGCCACTTCTGACGCCACCGTCGAGACAACCGGCTCGTCCGCGAACGAGGCGGGCGGCTCGCGGCCGGAGTCTCCGTTAAAGACAATGTTCGCGCCGGGGGAAGCGAGGGCGCGCCGGCTCGTGCCGGTTCCGCTCGATGAGTTTGCCGATAGTGGCGAACCCGTCGATGACCTTCCACCCCTGATCGAACCGGTGATTATCGGTTTTGACGAACCGGAGCTACCACTAGCCGATCCGCAGCACCACGAACTGCCGCCGCCGCCCAAGCTCTTCGACCTGCTGCGCGAGACACGGCCGCATTTGTTCACCGCGGCCGGCGTTTCGGCGGAATCGCCCGGTGTCGAGGCGGCGGAGCCATTTGCCTGGCGGGCAGACGAACAGATGCCCGATCGCGCCAAGCCGCCGCAGCAGTTGCTGGCGTTCGCGGAGCAGTGGCGCCGAGCGGCCGCTCTGCCCAAGCTCGGTGACTGGCGACGCTTCCTTTACTGGGGACGGTGGCTCGCCCCGGCCGCGCTCGCTGTCGCGATCATTTATGTCGCCGCGACTGGTCTGTTTTCCCGGCCGCCGCATCCGTCAGTCGCGCTGCTCGCCGATGCGCCGAGCGATCCGGCGCAACGCGTGGCTTATTTCCAGCGCGGCGCTCAGGCCGGCGATCCCGAGGCCGAGCTCCAGCTCGCCATCCTTTACGCCAAGGGCGAGGGCGTGACGCAGGATTATGGGACCGCCGCAAAATGGTTCCGCGCCGCGGCGGAGCAGGGTTTGGCGCGCGCGCAATACGATCTCGGCGTGCTCTATGAGCGCGGGCGCGGCGTCCCGACGGACCCGGTACAGGCGGCCAGCTGGTATCACAAGGCGGCGGAGGGGAAGTACCCGCTCGCGGAGTATAACCTCGCGGTCGCCTACACCAAGGGTGAGGGAACTCGCAAGGACCTCACCGAGGCGGCGGTGTGGTACCGTCGGGCAGCGGTGCAGGGAGTGGTCCAGGCGATGGTCAATCTCGGCATGCTCTACGAGCGCGGCGAGGGGGTTCCGGTGTCGGCGGTCGACGCCTATGCCTGGTATCTGGCGGCGGGGCGGCGCGGCAACCAGCCGGCTGGAAAACGCGCCGACGATCTGTTCGCGGTGCTGTCGCAGCAAGAACAGCTGCGCGCACAAAAGCTGGCGAGCGATGTCGCCGGTTCGATCCACGACCCGGCACCGGCAACGCGGGGCGGCTGACGGGCGGAAAAGGGGAGGCAGGATGACGCTGACAATGGGACGGCGCGGACAGGACGAGGCAACGTTGAACGATGACTACGTCATTGTAACCGGGACGGAGCGGCCACATCGGCCGGCGTCGCTGCGGATCATCCGTTTTTTCGAGGCTATCGTCATTATCGCGATCGCGATTTTGTCCTTCGCCGTGTTCTGGATGGTCGGACTGATCATCGGCATCTTCTGAGCGCAGGGCGGTCCTCAGCGCGGCGTCAGCAGCGGGCGGGCGACGAGATCGATCGGCCAGAACAATCCCGCGCAGAACGCGACGGCGACTGTCCCGGGACCGATGTTCAAGCCGCTCCGGCTGACCTCGAGGATACGGTACCCGGTATCGGCCGCGGCGGCGGCCAAATAGAGCACGAGGACGGTGAGCCAGACCCGATGCTTCATGCGGACGTTGCTGGCCTCAGACCACCCGGATGTTCTTGAACTGCCACGGGTCGTCGCGGTCGAGGTCCTCGGGGAACAGGCGTTCGCGATCGACGAGCGGCGTCCAGTCGCCACGGACGCCGACGACGTTGCCAAGATAGGGCCGGCAGATTTCGAGGATGCGCTCGAAATCCATTTCGTCGGGTTCGACGATGCCGGCGCGAGGGTGCTCGATCGCCCACACCACACCCGCAAGCACCGCCGCCGTCACTTGCAGCGAGGTGGCATTGTTGTGCGGCGCGACGCGCCGTGCCTCATCGATCGAGAGCTGCGAGCCATACCAATAAACGCCGTCCGTCTGACCCATTAGCAGCACGCCCAATTCGTCGGTCCCGGCGATGATCTCGTCCATCATCAGCCGTTGCGTTGCCTGCAAATTCCAGTTCTTGCCGGCGAGCTCGTGCAGGCTCAGCACCGCGTCGTCGCACGGGTGGTAGGCGTAGTGGCATGTCGGGCGGTAGCGAACCTCGTCACCGTCGCGCACGGTCAGGTAGTCGGCGATCGAGATCGAACTCGTTGTGAGTGACGAGGAAGCCGATATAGGGCCCCTCGAGCGGGGTCCAGCTGCGCACCCAAGTCCCGGCGCCGGGCCGCAACAAATAGATCGCCGCGCCGCTGCCGAAGTCGTGGCGCCGTCCGTCTTCCGGGAAATGGCGCTCATGCGTGCCCCAGCCGAGCTCGGCCGGTTGCGACCCCTCGCTGAAGAACCCCTCGATCGACCAGGTGTTGACGAATTCGCCCGGCGATTTCGGAATCGAGGCGACCTGGTCATCGCGCTCGGCGACGTGGATGGCCTTGACCCCAAGGTGCTGCGCGAGGCGTCCCCAGCCGGCGCGGTTGGTGGGGACGATAGTGGCAGGGTCGGAGGCGCGCGCGAGAACGACGAGCGCCTGTTTGACGAAATGGGATACGAGGCCAGGATTGGCCCCATGGGTAATGACCGCGGTCGTGCCCGACGGATAGCGCTGACGCAGCGCCAGCGCCTGTTCGCGCAAAGCATAATTCGAGCGTTGCGATGGCGTGAGATTCGGGTCGGTGTAGCCGCCGGGCCACGGTTCGATGCAGGTATCGAGGTAGAGCGCGGATTTCTCCTGGCACAGTTCGATGAGCGCGAGGCTCGCCACCTCGACCGAGACGTTGAGCAGAAAATCGCCGGGCGAAAGCAGGGGGCCGAGCACCGCGCGATAATTGTCGCGGGTCAGGGCGCTCTCGACAAAGCGCACCCCATACTCCTCCGCCTCTTTGCGACCGCGCGGCTCGGCGGTGACGATGGTGATCCGCTCGGGAGAGAGATCGAGGTGGCGCAGGAGGAGCGGCAACACGCCCTGGCCAATGCTGCCGAAGCCGATGATGACGAGCCGGCCAGGCAGAGCTGCATATTTCGTATCGGGCATTGCCGTTCCGTGAGGGGGTAGAAAATCCCGTATTGTTCGCTACCGCCAATGTCAATATGTCGCTGCTTACGCGAGATGATCTCAATTGGGCGTTTTCAGGCTGCGACGCATCGCGTCATGGCGACAGTTCATTGTCTGTTAGGATAAATGCGCTGATGACATCCCCGCCATGGCGGCATCGGGTTGGGTTTTGGAACGCGTTCTAAGCATTCTCGGCGTGCTTGCCAGTCTGGCCCTGACCGGGCCGGCACTAGCCGCGCCGCCGCGAGCTACCGATCTGGTCAAGATAGATCTCGCCGCGGAGCAAACTGCCCCGGCACCGGGATCGACCGTGTGGCTCGACCTGCACCTCGCGGCCAGCCCCGGTTGGCACACCTATTGGCGCAACCCCGGTGATGCCGGGGAGGCGACGACGATCGACTGGGAATTGCCAACCGGATTCAACGCGGGGCCGATCAAGTGGCCAATTCCTCAACGATTCTCCGCGGATACGATCACCAGCTACGGTTATTCCGGGAACACCGATCTGCTGGTGCCGGTGTCGGTGCCGAAGACGTCTCCGGAGGGCGAGCAGCGCCTGGTCGCGGACGTCAAGTTCCTGGTCTGCTCCGACATCTGCATTCCTGGCGAAACGAAGGTAGCTCTGACTTTAGCGGCGGCACGCGCCGAGACGCCTGACCCGGCCGTTGCAGCGCGCTTCGCCGCCGCCCGGGCGCGCCTTCCGCAGCCCGCGCCGTTCGCCACCCGCTTCGCCGCCACGGCGCATGAATTGCGCCTCATCGTGCCGGCGACAGCGACGGCGGGGTTGCGCGATCCGAAGGCCGACTTTTTCCCCGATGACGAAAACGTGATCGCCGGCGCGCCCCCGGGCGTCGAGATGCGCGGCGGCGGCGTCGAACTGGTTCTCGCCAAGTCGGCGAGCCCGGCGGCAGTCGTTCCGGCGACGCTCTCCGGCATCTTGCTGCTGCGCGGCGCCGATGGCGAGGAACGCGGCTACCAGATCGCCGCCACCCCCGCGCCGGCGACGGTGTCGCTCGCATGGTGGCAGGCATTGGTCTTCGCCTTTGCCGGCGGCCTGATCCTCAACCTGATGCCGTGCGTCTTCCCGATCCTGTCGCTGAAGCTGCTGGGTTTTGCGAGCGCCGATCCGGCTGCCCGCCACCATCATGGGCTCGCCTACACGGCCGGCGTGCTGGCGAGCTTCACCGCACTCGGCGGCGCGCTCTTGGCGCTGCGCGCCGGCGGCGCGGCGATCGGCTGGGGGTTCCAGCTGCAATCGCCGGCCGTGGTCGCGCTGTTGGCCTATCTGATGCTGGCGATGGGCTTGAGCCTATCCGGGGTCGCGGAGTTCGGCGCCGGCGTCGCGGGGGTGGGAGACCGCCTGGCCGGGCGCGGCGGGCTGCTCGGAGCGTTCTTCACCGGAGTGCTGGCGACCGTGGTCGCGAGCCCCTGCACCGCGCCCTTCATGGCCGGCGCGCTCGGCGCGGCGGTGGTGGCCCCAGCGCCGCTGGCACTGATGATTTTCATGGCGCTCGGCGCCGGGCTCGCCGCGCCGCTGTTGCTGGCGAGCTTTTCCCCGGGCGTCGCGCGGATCCTGCCCCGGCCAGGCGCGTGGATGGGGACACTGAAGCAGGTGCTGGCCTTTCCGCTCTACGCAACGGTGGCCTGGCTCGTCTGGGTGCTGATCCAGGAAGTCGCGCCCACCGGGGAGTTCACCGCGCTGCTTGGCCTGGTGCTCGTCGCTTTCGCGGTGTGGGCCTATGGCCAGAGCCGATCCCTCGCGCTCAGGGCGCGCCGTCTTGCCGGGGGGTTGGCCGCGGCAAGCATGGCGGCGGCGGTCGTAATGGCGGCGATGCTGCCGCGCGCTGACGCCGATGCCGCGCGGGCAGCAAGCACGTTGGACGGGCTGCCCTATCAGTCGTTCACCGCGGCGCGCCTCGCCTCGCTCACCGCCGAGCACAAGCCGGTCTTCGTCAACCTGACCGCGGCCTGGTGCATTACTTGTCTGGTAAACGAGCGCGCGACGCTCGATCGGGCGGCGGTGCGCGACGCCTTCGCGGCGCATGGCGTGGTCGCGCTCAAGGGCGATTGGACCCGGCAAGATCCGGAGATCGCCAGCCTGCTCGAAAGCTTCGGGCGCAGCGGTGTGCCCCTCTATCTGCTCTATGACGGCGAGGGCAAACCGACCGTGCTGCCGCAGATCCTCACCGAAGCCGAAGTGATCGAGGCGGTGGCGAAGCTTTAATTCTGCATCGCCTGGGTCACCGCGCCGCCGATCGCGGTGCGGCCGCCATCGACGACGTATTGCGCGCCGGTGATGTTGCTGGCGAGGTCGGAGCAGAGGAACAGCACGACGTTGGCGATCTCCTCGGGCGTGGTGTAGCGCCCGGCCGGGATCGCCGCCTGATACTTGCGGCTGACGGCGTCGGGATCGTCGGGGCTGATCATCTTTTCGAGCGAATGGATCATCCGCGTGTCGACCGGGCCGGGGCAGACCGCGTTGACCCGCACGCCCTGGCGCGCGACCTCGCCGGCGGCGGTCTTGGTGAGGCCGATCACGGCGTGTTTCGAGGCGACATAGGCGGGCATGCCTGGCGTGGCGACGAGGCCGGCGACCGAGGCGGTGTTTACCACCGCGCCCGACTTCTGCTTCAACAGCTCGGGCAGCACATGGCGCAGGCCGAGAAACACGCCCTTGACGTTGACGCCGATGACCTGGTCGAACATCGCCTCGTCGTAATCGGCGGTGTGGGCGAGGCTGCCCTCGATCCCGGCATTGTTGAAGAAGCAGTCGATCTTGCCGTAAGCGGCGATCGTCTCCTTGACGTAGTTGGCGACGTCAGCCGATTTGGTGACGTCGGCGGCGATGAATTTGGCGTCGCCGCCCTGCTGCCTGATGATGCCGGCGGTGGCCTCACCGGCGGCGGCGTCGCGGTCGACGATGACGATCTTGGCCCCGGCCTTGGCGAAGGCGAGCGCAGTGGCGCGGCCGATGCCGCCGCCGCCGCCGGTGATCAGCGCGACCTTGCCGGTAAAGTCCATGGGGTTCCTCCCTTGCCCTGAAACGAAAACATCCCCGGGGCGGGCCCCGGGGATGTCCGTGTTTAAGTTCGTCAGCTACTCGGCGGCTATGTGGAAGAGATCGAGCATCTCCTCGTAGACCGCCATGTTTTTGCCGAACGAGATCGCCGCTGCCTGGCAACCGCAAACGAGGTGCATGCCGCGCCACGGATCGCGGGTGTTCTTGTATTCCTCGATCACCGCTTGGTGGTGCTTGAAGGCGTGCATCTCGGTGAAATTGTCGTGGCAGACAATTTCGGCGAGGCGTGCGATCAGCGCCTGCGGGTCGTAGCCGCAATTGACGTATTGCTGGGCTAGGTTGCAGGTCTCTCGCACCTCCGGTACGGCGCGCATCAGGCCGAGATTGGAGACCTGCGACCAATCGGTCGGCGGCTGGGTGTAGATGCTGTGGGTGATCGCGTCGAGCAGAGCTTCCTGCGATCGCTCGGGCAGCGCCTTGACAGCTTCCGGATCGGGCTGCGGGGGCGGTTGCATCCGCATCTGGGTCGAGCGGATTTCAGGACCCAAGTGCCAGTTCAACAGCAGCAACAGCTTGCTGCGCAGGTTCAGGCCCTTCAGCCCGATCAGATACCGCCGCAAATTGATGCTCGTGTGCAGATGCACATCCATCGGATTGCCGCCGAGCGAGCGGAGGAAGAGACCCGCCGCGCCGATCGACAGCGCTTCGCCCGCGCCGTCGAGCGACAGGCCCTTGCCCAGCGCACTGGCGATCATCACCGGGATGTCGGCAAATTCCTCGACCTGACCGATGTTCTTCCCGAGCCGGCCGATCGCCATCGTTTCATCGTCGCCGGTTTCTTGCCGGGTGACGCGCTCCATCAGCTTGTTGTCTTTGATGAGCGCGTCGAGTTCCGGGGTCGCCGGGGCGATCGGGAAGCGCGCGGCATAGCGCACCGACGGCCGCATCAAGATCGGCAGCAGCTCCTTGTCGAGCACGCCGGTCTCGAACGAGCGCCACGTGTAGCCGGGGAAGACAAAATAATGATCGTCGACGTTGTTCTTCGGGATGGCGACGCTCATCAGCAGGTCGAAAGCCTGGATCGGCTCGACGTTCTTCCACAACCACTGGAAGATGTGATCGGCGTTGTTCAATTCGCCGCGGCTGCACGCCATCAGGAAGGCCGCCTTGGCCGCCTCGAAGTCTTTGAATTCGGCCGGTTTGAACTCGAGGAGTTCGTAGGGGCCCATCGCCGGGTGATTGATGTGCTTGTTCGACAGCGCCACATGCTGCAGCACTGGCATGAACTTCTCTTCGCCTTGGCGACGATCGACCAGATTGGAGATCGCATAAAGGCCGGCGAGCGGGTGGAGCGGGCCGCCGTGATGGCCGGGCGGCAGGTCCGAGGAGCGGGTAACAGCCAGTGCCGACGCGGTCAGCATGTCGCGGGTCGAGACCCCGCCGCGCAACTTCTCGAGCGTGCGATCGATGATTTCCGCCGGCGGCGTGTCCTCAATGAACTGAACCAGCGGCTCAATAGCGTCGGAATACTGAACCCGTTGCGGCCTCGGCATGGTCGGTTCTCCCTGTAAGGACGTCGATTCTGCAGATCACATCTGCAATCTTGATACCATCAATAATGCTCCCGCGGCAGGTTCAGATGCGGGAAGGGGCTATGCACCTGCGGCGGGACTACCAGCGGCGCGGCGCGGATGTAGCTCTTGTCGAGCTGGGCGTAGCTGGTGACGCCGAGCAGCGACAGGCAGATGCGGACCTCGTCTTCGAGGATCTCGAAGAGGCGGATCACGCCCGGTCCGCCGGCGGCGGCAAGCCCATAAACATAGAGCCGCCCGCAGGCCACTGCGTCGGCGCCGAGGATCAGCGCCTTCACCACATCGGTGCCGCGGGTGATGCTGCCGTCGACCATGATTTTGGCGCGGCCGTTGACGGCCTCGACCACCTCCGGCAGCACCTCGATCGAGCCAACGCCCTGGTCGAGCTGGCGCCCGCCATGGTTCGACACGTAGACGCAATCGACGCCGTGCTCGACCGCGAGCGCCGCGTCCTCATGGGTGGCGATACCCTTGAGGATGACCGGAATTTTCGACAGCTTCTTGATGCGGTCGATGTCCTTCCAGTTGAAGCGCGCCTGGTAGATGCGGGCGTCGCCGACCCGCACCCGGCGGCGCTCGTGGCGCTTGGCGATGTCGCGCTCGCGCCGCGAATAGCTGTCGGTGTCGACGGTCAGGCAAAAGGCCGCGTAGCCGTTGTCGGCGGCGCGGCGGACATGGTCGTCGACCCAGGCCTCGTCGCCGCGGACATAGAGCTGGAAGATGCGGAAACCGTCGCCGCCTGCCTCAGCGGTCTTTTCGAGGCCGGGGTGCGAGACCGACGACAGGATCATCCCGTTGCCGAATTTGGCGGTGGCCGCGGAAACCGTGGCACCGCCGCCGGGTTCGAAATTCTCCAGGCTGCCGACCGGCGCGCACAGCACCGGCAGGCGCAGCTGCTTGCCCCACAGCTCCCTTGAGCAGTCGACGTCCGAGACGTCGCGCAACACCCGCGGGCGAAAGCCGATCGCGTCGAGCGCGGCGCGGTTGCGCGCGATCGTCGTCTCGGTCTCGGACGCGCCGATCAGGTAATCCCAATTATTGCGGTTGAGGTTCTGTCGAGCGACGGTGACGAATTCGTGCAGGTTCTGAAAGCGGTATTCGAGCAATTCGTCGTCAGACATCATCCCCTCGTCGCATGGCGCACAAATGATATTGCCGAAGCCTAATCGACGAGCCATGCAGCGGCAATTGTCTTGCACGTGCGGGTGATTAGCTCAGTTCGAATTTCGCAGTGGGACGGGCTTGACGCCATACCAGCCACTCCTTGACCGCCGCCATCGCATAATCGGTTTGCGTCAGGAAGGCTGGTTGTCCATGCGCATAATATGATTTGATTTCCGCAGAATGCAAATTATATATGCGCATATCGCAGATAGATAATTGGATTATGCGCATGATCTTTCGGCCGCCCACCCTAACAGCAGAGGATACGCTCGTCTTAAATATGATCGAGAAGCAAAAGACGCAGCTTCGCTATCTCAGCGATAGCCATCCTCGCCGATGGACCGGCCTTCTGAGTCGGAACGTATTTGCGCGAGCCATTCAGGGATCAAATTCCATAGAAGGTTATAACGTTTCAGAAGAGGATGCGATTGCTGCCGTTCAGGATGAAGAGCCCCTCGACCCCAAGACCGAAGCGTGGCGAGCCCTGACGGGCTATCGTGAAGCCCTGACTTACATCATCAATCTTGCCGCTGATCCGCACTTTGAATATCACCAACAGCTAATCCGCAGCCTGCATTTTATGATGCTGAACTACGCGATGCCAAAGCATCCGGGCCAGTGGCGACCAGGCAGCATCTCGGTTATCCAGGAAGGGACGGGCCAGGTCATGTACCAAGCTCCAGGTGTGGAGATGGTGCCTGGCCTCATGGGAGAGCTAATAGATCAGTTACGCGAGAATGCCGGCGTTCCCGTGATTGTCCAGGCCGCTATGGCTCATCTTAATCTGACGATGATCCACCCTTTCTCCGATGGGAATGGGCGAATGGCGCGGGCACTACAAACGCTGGTTCTTGCTCGAGACGGGGCACCGAACCCAATTTTTTCCAGCATTGAGGAATGGCTCGGGCGCAATCGCCAAGCCTACTACGATGTTCTTGCACTTGTAGGGAAGGGCGCGTGGCATCCCGAGAATGATGCCCTCCCCTGGATAAGATTTTGTCTTCGCGCGCACTATCAACAGATGACCACTATTATCAAAAGAAATGACGAAATGGCAAAGGTCTGGGAGCAAGTAGTGAACTCGTTCATGGTCTTAATTTGCCAACACGCTGCGAAATGCCGCTGGTCGACGCGGCCTACGGACGACGCATTACGCGTCCTTCATACATAAACGAGGCGAGCCTGACAGAGCCGAAAGAAGTAACAGAATTTGTAGCGAGTCGTGACCTAAGACGGCTCTCCGATTTAGGCTTGTTACTTCCCCATGGCGAAAAGCGTGGTCGGTACTATTTAGGAAGCCTAGAGATCCGCAGGATCAGAGAGAGCGTCCGAGACGACTCGCCAATGTCGGACCCTTACGAGTTAATTCGTGCTGCCACGGAGCTTGAGCGCCAGCCGGCTCTTCCTGGTCTCGTCTCCACGAAATAGGTTGCTCTCCCAGCTTAACCCGCTTCGGGTCTATGACACATGCCTACTTTGCGCTTGGGCCGTGCCGCGGCCTGTCGCTACGATGGCCCACCGGGAGATAAACCAGCCTTCAGAGGAGACGCCATGCCCCGCCACCGCATTCTTACCCCAGCCGGTCACGGCGAAGAGACCATGCAGATCGCCGCCGAGCTGCTGCCGCCCGAATACGAGCTGGTCACCGCGCCGCACGGGACGCCGGAGTTCTGGAATTTGCTAAAGGACGCCGAATTCTACATCGGCGCCGGCCAGTTCAAGCACGGGCCGGAGTTTTACGCCCAGGCGCCAAAGCTCAAGCTCGTCCAGACCCTGAGCGCCGGTTACAACACCTACGACCTCGACGCGGCGCGCGCGGCCGGGGTGCCGATTTGCAACAACGGCGGCGCCAACGCGACTGCCGTCGCCGAGCACGCGGTGATGCTGATGCTGGCGGTGTCGCGCAAGTTGATCTGGGTGCATGACGGCGTCGTTTCCGGGCGGTGGCGCGGCAACGATTTCAATGCGGCCAAGCTTTATGAGCTCGAAGACAAGACCCTCGGTATTATCGGTCTCGGCAATATCGGCAAGAAGGTCGCGCGCAGGGCGAAGGCGTTCGACATGCGCATCCAATATTACGACATCAACCGCATGACGACCGACCAGGAAGATGCGCTGGGCGTCCGTTTTGCGCTGTTCCCCGAACTGCTGAAGACCTCGGATTACGTCTCGCTGCACGTGCCGCTCGACAAGTCAACGCACAATCTGATCGGCGAGCGCGAGCTGGGCATGATGAAAAAGACCGCGATCCTCATCAATACCTGCCGCGGGCCAGTGGTCGACGAGGTGGCGCTCTATAAGGCGCTGCGCGACGAAACGATCATGGCCGCCGGGCTCGACGTGATGGTCGAGGAGCCGCCCAAGCTGGATCACGAGCTGTTCACGCTGAAGAACGCGATCTTCAGCCCGCATTCGGCCGGCCCGACTTGGGACAACCATCCCAAGCGCTGGCGCAACGCCTTTGACAATTGCGAGCGGGTCGCCCGCGGTCAGCGCGCGTTTTGGATCGTCCCCGAGCTGCGCGACGCGATGTAGGGCTCGGCGATGGCCGGCCGCAACCCTCGAACCGAGGACGAGGCGCGCGCGTTCGTGGCGCATGTCGAGTCGCTGTTCATGCCATGGAACATCGAGGGGTTGCTGGCCGGCTTCACCGACGATTGCGTCGTGAAGTTTGGCGACCTGCCGGAGTTGCGCGGCAAGCCGGCGCTCGAAAAGCTGTTTCGCAGCCGCATGGAACGGCAGAAGGATTACCGGCTCGTCAAAGAGTTTCGAGCGCTCTCGGGCGACAAGATCGCCAATTACTGGGAAGGCTGGTGGGAAGACCGGATCACCGGCAAGAAGATGCAAGGCCGCGGCGTCGAGGTGTGGACGATGCGCGACGGTAAGATCGCGGTGTGGGAAGCGGCGTTCAATTTCAACGAAGCGGGTAAGCCGAGCGCGATGGGCCTGGTCTAAGCTGACGAACACCCCGGCGAAAGACCGGGCGAACATTGGGGAGGAAGCGATGTCTCACCGGCATCATGGGGAGGCGTGCGGTTGTTTAGGCCCATCGCGGAGGGCGCTGCTCGCGGGGATCGGCGCGGTTGCGGCATGGCCGTTGGGGCGGGCTCGCGCGGCAGACAGCTTTGATCCGGCGCCGCGGCGCGTCGACGTCCACCACCATTTCTTCCCGCCCGGCTATCTCGACAAGATGGCTGAGGTCGTCGGTAACAAGCCGAGCCCGCTGATGACCGGCTGGAGCGCGGCCGGGGTGATCGAGCACATGGACAAGACAGGGGTCGCCACCGGCATCGCCTCGATGTCGCCCTGGGGGCCCCACTTCAAGGACGCGGCTCAGGCGCGTCAGCTCGCGCGGCTGTGCAACGACTACGCGGCGCAGATGAGCCGCGACCATGCCGGCCGCTTCGGCCTATTCGCGGCCATGCCATTGCCCGACATCGACGGCGCGCTGAAGGAGATCGAATACGCGCTCGACACGCTGAAGGCCGACGGCGTTGGGCTGATGACCAACTACGGCGACAAATGGCCGGGCGACCCCGTCTTCGCACCGATCTGGGAAGAGCTCAACCGGCGCAAGGCGGTCGCCTATTTTCACCCGAACACGCCGAATTGTTGCAGCAACCTGGTACCCGGCGCGCAGCCGGCGATGCTCGAATGGCCCTACGATACCGGACGGGCGGTGGTGAGCCTTTTGCTCGGGGGCGCGCTCGTCAAATACCCAGATATCAAGTGGATCTTCTCGCATGCCGGCGGACCGGTGCCGGCGCTGGCAGGGCGGATCGTCAACATGACGCGCAATCGCAAGGATTTGCCGCAGATCGCGCCACAGGGGGTGATGCACGAGTTGACCCGGCTGCATTACGACACCGCCAACGCCGCTTTTCCGCCGACAATGGCGGCGCTGCTCAAGTTCGTGCCGGTCAGCCAGGTGCTGTTCGGCAGCGACTACCCTTACTATTCGCTCGAAGAGAACGTCGGCAACCTCGCGCAAATCCCGCTCAGCGACGCGGAGCGCCAAGCCATCGACCGGGGCAACGCGGCGCGGCTGATGCCACGCTTCGCGAGCTAGGGGACTCGGCGCTAGTGGGGCACGCTCTGGGCGGCGGCATGAACGTGCGCCAGGTGCGAAGTCAGGTAGGCTCCGGTGGCGATGCCGGCCGAACCGATGCCCGATAGTGAGTGGATGATCGCGTCGACCCGTTTGATCTGCGCCTCGAGTTGCGCCGACGACAGATCGCCGCCCAGTTTTCCGACGATCCGCCGCGACACTGGCGTTGCGAAGGTTATAGGGGCGCGATGTTCCGCGCGTCGCAAATACATCCAATAGCGGAAGAACGTGCCCGCCTTGAAACTGAAGAAAAGGGTCGTCGCGTTGAGGAGCAGCGTGAACCAGCTATTGGGTGGAGGGTGCCCGGGGGCGTTCGGCGAAACATCCCAGCTGCGCGGCAGGAAATAGCCGTCGAGCAGCTCCCAGCGGATCAACTGAATTGCAACAAGGGACAGCAGGGCCACCAGGAACGCGGTTGCAACGTCCGAAAGAAATGGCCGCTGCTTGACGTTCTCGCACAGAAAGCCGAACACGAGCGGAATCAAAATGAGCGTGGCGCCGGCGTAATGTGTCGAGTGAGAGCCCCAGCTATAGGTGACGTCCTTCCCGGTTTGGGCGAGTTCGTTGTGCGTCACGATTGCAGAAATGAACAATCCGGCAGCGATGACGAACAGCACCGTGAACGTCACCGCGCTGGCGCGCGGGATGGACGGGAGTAGTTCGAGCGGCAGACCAATGGGCCGCCGCGGATGACTCTGGGCGTCGACCAGGTCTGCGGTCTGCGCTTCGACCGCAGCCAGGCGCTTCTCCAGCGCCTGCTGTTGATCGAGCAGCGGCCGCACCGAAATCAGGTCGCGGCTGCAGTGCTTGCAGACGGTGGCCTCGTCCTTGATTTCTTCGGCGCAAAACGGGCAGTTCATGGTCGGTCGGAGGCGGTTGGCTCGAGACGATAGCCCGGGGACAAAACCGGCGTAAAGTTCTTGAACGTTTCCTAATTTGCGTCCCGGCACTTGACCATGCGTAGCGGGGTGTAGGTCTGCACGACCTTGCCATGCTGGTTGACGACGCGGTTGCGGGTGCGCACGAGGCCGCGTCCGGGACGGCTCTTCGAGCGCCGCGCCTCGATCACCTCGCACTCGACATGGATCGTGTCGCCGGCGACGACCGGGCCTTCGACGTTGAGCTCCATGTGCAGGAAGGCAAAGCCGGTGTGCTGCATGGTCGCCTGGGTAAGCAGCCCCTCGGCGAAGGCGTAAACCAGCGCGCCTGGCGCCGGCCGGCCCTTGATGTCGCTTTCGTGCGCGAGGAATTCGAGATTGGTGAACAGCACCTCGACCATGCCGGTGCAGTTGACGAAGGCGGTTATGTCGGCCTCGGTAACGGTGCGGCCGATCGTCTGAAACTTTCGCCCGGCCGGCAGATCCTCGAAATAAAGTCCAAGCCCGACGGTCTCCATCGCGTTCATCTCCCTAGCGGTTCCGCCGACGATACCGCCCGGATCGCAGCCCTGCTACCATCGCCGCGTTTCCTTTGTTGAGGACACGACCATGCCCCGGATCGCGCTCATCCATGCCGTCGCCGTGGCGATGGCGCCGGTACACGACGCCTTCCGCCAGCTTTGGCCCAAGGCGGAATGCGTCGATATCCTCGACACCTCACTGTCGCGCGACCGCGAGCGCGATGGGCAGCTGACCGAGAAGATGACCGGCCGCTTTCTGCTCCTGGCCAAATACGCCGAGGACACCGGCGCTGACGGCATCCTCTTCACCTGCTCGGCGTTCGGCGAGGCGATCGAGGCGGCGGCGGGTAAAGCAGGCATCCCGGTGCTGAAACCCAACGAGGCGATGTTCGAGGCGGCGCTCGCGGCGGGAAAACGGCTTGGCATGCTGGCGACGTTCGAGCCGAGCGTCGCCGGGATGGAGGCCGAGTTTCGGGATATCGCCGGCCGGCGCAAATCCCGGGTGACGCTCGACAGCTTCTGCGTCCCCGGCGCGATGAAGGCGCTACAAGCGGGCGACGCCGCCGAGCACGACGAGCGCCTGGCGATCGCGGCGCCGCGCTTCGCCGACTACGACGCGGTGATGCTGGCGCATTTCTCGACGTCACGCGCCGCCGCCGCGGTGAAGGCCGCGGTGCGCTGCCCGGTGCTGACCGCCCCGGGCGCTGCGGTGACCAAACTCAAGGGGATGATCGGCTAGCGTCCGCGCGCAACCTCCGCCGCCGCGGCGTTATTTTTGGGTCGGCGTGTCCGGCTTGTCGGCAGGCGGCGGGATGTCCATCGGCTTCGAGGTGCGAGTTCCGGCGTAGGCCACCTCGATGCCGAGCAGCTTGATCACCTGGTCGGCGCTCTTGGCATCGTTCAGCTGCGCCGAGGTGACCTTGTCCGGCGGGCTGAGCGTCACCTTGAGCGGGCCCTTGGGCTTCTGGTAGTCCTCGACAAAGGCAACCAGCGTGTCGATCGCCTTTTGCGAGTCCGCGCTTTGGCCGGCGCGGGCACCATCGAGCACCAGCGTCGCCATCGCGATCAGCGCCTTGGGATCGCTGCCCTGCAACGCCGCCACGACGGGGATCACCTTCGACAGCAGCGAGTGATCTTCGTAGACGAGTGTGGCGCTCTTCAGCGAGGCGTCGTTCATCGCCTCATCCGGCTTGGCCGCGACATCCGCGCTAACGCCGTCAAGCACCATCGAGGTGTCCAGCTTGGCGAGACCGTTGAGGTTCAACTCAAGCTTGTCGAGCGTGAACGTCTTGGCGTCGGCCTTTAGCTTGTAGTCGAGCTGGAAATCGGCATCCACCTTGTCCAGGCCGGTGAACTGCTTGAGGTCAAAGGCGCCGCCGGGGTTCGAGCCGCTGCTGATTCCCTCGATCTTTATGTCGGCGAAGAGCGGCGGTTGCTTTTTCTCGATTGCGTCGAAGTCGAGATGGTCGACGGTGACGGTCTTGATGTTGATGGGCTGCGGCTTGTCCTTGCTGTCCTTGCCGGTCGGGGGCGGGGTTACCACCACGTCGGACAGGACAAAGCCGTCGTCGCCGAGCGCCTTACTGCTCTTGTAAGTAAGCGCGCCGTCCGGGATTTGGCTCTTGATCTCCTTTTCGAAACGGGCGAGCCCGTCGGCCGAGGCGGGGCCGGCCGTCAGCAACGCCACGCATGCAGCCGCCGCCGCGAGGCGGGCAATCCCAAATTTACTCATCACGACCCTTGATAAAATGGTGTCGGGGAAATCGGCGCCTTTATACGGATGGCCGCGGCGCGGCACAATGGGACGCCCAACCCAATCTTGGTTAGCCGCCGCTGGAACAGGCCTTCACCTTGGCCAGACCGTCGGGATCGGGTGGCGCGATCATCAAAATTCCTCCAGGCTCGCGGGGCGACGCTTGCGGTTGGGGGGAGTATGCCTGGACCTTTGGCGGGAGTCCGCGTCATCGATCTGACGGTCGCGGTGCTGGGGCCGGTGGCGACGCAGATCCTCGGCGATCTCGGCGCCGAGGTGATCAAGGTCGAGGCGCCCGAGGGCGACATGATGCGCTCGATCGGACCGTCGCGGCACCCCGGCATGGCGGCCTATTTCCTCAATATCAACCGCAACAAGAAAAGCGTCGTGCTCGACCTCAAGAAGCCGGCGGCGCAGGCGGCGCTGTTGCGGCTGGCGGCGACGGCGGATGTGCTGGTGCACAACATGCGGCCCGGCGCGGCGCGGCGGAACGGCATCGGCTACGCCGCGGTCGCCAAGGCCAACCCGCGCATCGTCTACGCCTCGGCGAGTGGCTGGCGAGCCGATCATCCCTATGGCGACCGCGCCGCCTTCGACGACGTGATCCAGGGCGAGAGCGGGTTCGCGGCGCTCAACAAGGACGCCGACGGCTCGCCGAGATACGCGCCGATGGTGATCTGCGACAAGATCTGCGGCTATGTGCTGGCGTCGATGGTCGGGATGGCGCTCTACGCCCGCGAGAAGACCGGCAAGGGCCAGGAAATCCATGTGCCGATGGTCGACACGATGGCCGCGTTCAACCTGGTCGACCACCTCTGGCACGGCGTCTTTGGCGAGCCCGAGAAGGGCCTCGGCTATCCCCGCATGCTGACCCCACACCGCCGCCCCTACGCGACGACCGATGGGCATATCTGCCTGTTGGCGACGACCGACCGGCAGTGGAAGAACCTGTTCGGCGCGGTCGGCTATCCGGAGCTGGCCGACGATCCCCGCTTCAACTCGATCGCGGCGCGCACAACCCATATCGACGAACTGTATAGCTGGCTCGCCGGGGTGCTGAAGACGCGGAGCACCGCCGAGTGGAAGGCGCGGCTCGACGCCGCCGACGTCCCAAATGGCGGGGTCAACGATCTGATGGGTGTGGTGAACGATCCCTATCTGCGCGAAGCCGGGTTCTTCCAGGAGATCGACCATCCGACCGAGGGCCGCCTGACGACCATGCCGTTCCCGGTGAGCTTTTCCGGGACGACGCCCGATCGAAACCTGCCGCCGGCGCCGCTCGGCGAGCACACCGGAGAGGTGCTCGGGGAACTCGGCTACAGCGACATGGAAATCAGCCAAATCACCGGCGACTGATTTTACTGTCGCCTCTCCAAGGCGCAATACCGCCAGATAGGGAACATATAGAGAACAATCCGAATAGGTCAATACCTGGACCTTACGTTTTTTCGCGCTCCGGCTCCCGAAATTGCGGATTGACCGGGGCGATCGGTCGGTGTCCCATCGCCGGGGCCGCCCAAAGGAAGTCGGCCGGAGGACCGCAGCGCATGAGCATCAAGGGTAAATCCTACATTATCGGCGTCTACGAGCATCCGACGCGGCTTGCCACCGACAAGACGGTGCCGATGCTGCATGCCGAGAGCGCCAAGGGCGCGATCGAGGATGCCGGGATCAGCAAGGACGACATCGACGGCTATTTCTGCGCCGCCGGCGACACGCCCGGGCTCGGCGCGCTGTCGATGATCGACTACATGGGATTGAAGCTGAAGCACTGGGATTCGACCGATACCGGCGGCTCGTCCTACCTCTTGCAGGTCGGCCACGCCGCCGAGGCGATCGCCGCCGGCAAGTGCAACATCGCGCTGATCACGCTGGCCGGGCGGCCGCGCGCCGAGGGCATGGCGACCGGCACCGCGCCGCGCGCGCCGGCGGTGCAGTTCCCCGAGTCGCAGTTCGAGTTTCCCTACGGCCCGGCGACCGCGAACATGTACGCGATGTGCGCGATGCGCCACATGCACCAGTACGGCACGACCAGCGAGCAACTCGCCTGGGTCAAGGTCGCCGCCTCGCATCACGCGCAATACAACGAGCACGCGATGCTGCGCGATGTCGTGACCGTCGAGGACGTGGTCAACTCGCCGATGATCGCCGACCCGCTGCACCGCTTGGATTGCTGCGTCATCAGCGATGGGGGCGGCGCGATCATCCTGGCGCGGCCGGAGATCGCCAAAAGCCTCAAGCGGCCCAAGGTCAAGGTGCTGGGCTGCGGTGAAAGCCCGAAAAACCAGTACGGCGGTAAGAACCTCGACCTCACCTATTCGGGCGCGGTGGTGTCGGGGCCGCTCGCGTTTGCCGAGGCTGGGGTCAAGCCCGGCGACATCAAATACGCCTCGATTTACGACAGTTTCACCATCACCGTGGTGATGCAGATCGAGGATCTCGGCTTCTGCGAAAAGGGTCAGGGCGGCAAGTTCGTATCGGACGGCAATTTGATCTCCGGCACCGGCAAGCTGCCGTTCAACACCGATGGCGGGGGTCTGTGCAACAACCACCCGTCGAACCGCGGCGGCCTCACCAAAGTGGTCGAGGCGGTGCGCCAGTTGCGCGGCGAGGCGCATCCAGCGGTGCAGGTGAGGAACTGCGACATCGCGCTGGCACATGGCACCGGCGGCTCGCTCGGCACCCGCCACGGCGCCGCCACCGTGATCATGGAAAGGGAGTAGGGCGATGGCGCAAGGTGAACAAGCCGCACAGCAGACCCGCAAGATCCCGGCGCCACAGCCCAATGTCGAGACGCAGCCCTATTGGGATGCCGCGGCGGAGGGCAAGCTGTTGGTCAAGAAGTGCAATTCGTGCGGCGAGCTGCATTTTTACCCGCGCTCGATCTGCCCGTTCTGCTTCAGCGACAACACCAGCTGGCAGCAGGTGTCAGGGCAAGGCACGATCTATACCTACAGCGTGATGCGGCGCGGCGCCCCGGTGCCCTATGCGATCGCCTATGTGACGCTGGCGGAAGGGCCGGCGATGATGACCAACATCGTCGATTGCGACCTCAACGGCATCAAGGTCGGCCAGAAGGTCAAGGTCGTGTTCAAACCATCCGAAGGCGGCGCCCCTGTGCCGTGCTTCGCGCCAGCGTAATCGTCATTGCGAGAAGCAAAGCGACGAAGCAATCTCGTCGGGATGAGATCGAATTGGCGCGAGATTGCTTCGCTGCGCTCGCAATGACGCCTGAATAGGAGAAAAGCGCACATGGACACGCTCAACGTCCAACTATCGCGGCCGCGCCACATCAGCCCCGAGGAGTGGGCGGTGCGGGTCGATCTCGCCGCCTGCTATCGGCTGATCGCGCATTTCGGCTGGGACGATCTGATCCTGACCCACAACTCGGCGCGGGTGCCGGGCGAGCCCGATCACATGCTGATCAACCCGATGGGGCTGATGTTCAACGAGGTGACCGCCTCGAACATCCTCAAGGTCGATTTCGGCGGCAACCTCGTCGAGCCCTCTGAATATGAACCGATCTATGCTGGTGTCGTGATCCATGGCGCGATCTATCTCGGCCGGCCCGACGTCGAGGTCGTGATCCACACCCACACCGAGGCTGACATCGCGGTCGGCGTGCAGGAGGAAGGGCTGCTGCCGCTGTCGCAATGGGCGATGCGGTTCCATAACCGGCTCGGCTACCACGATTACGAAGGCGTCTCGCTCGACATGGACGAGCGCACAAGGCTGCAGCAGTCGATCGGCAACCACCCAGTGCTGGTGCTGCGCAACCACGGCCTGCTGGCGACCGGACGCAACGTCGCCGAGGCGTTTTCCCTGACCTACCATTTCGAGCGCGCCGCCGAGGCGCAATTGAAGGCCCAGGCGGCGTGCGCGTCCGGCGCCAGGCTGGTGTTCCCGCCCGAGGAGACCTGCGAGAAGCAGGCGGCGCAGTTCGCCACTGCCGGCAACACGCCGCGGCTCGGCGGCCAACGCGAATGGCCGGCTCTGCTGCGGCTGTGCGACAAGCTCGACCCAGGCTTCCGGACGTAAGCCCCTCGAATTCGGCCAGCGCCGCTGTTATATCTGCGGCCATGGCGCTGAGCTGCGGAACGATACGGCGAATTAGGCACCCGGTCCTCGACTGAGGATCGGGCCGCATTCGTTTTCGCCGCATCTCTTCCAAGGACTCGCCATGCCCACGGATTATCGTCCGACCGTTTTTCTGCCCAAGACCGATTTCCCGATGCGCGGGGATCTGCCCAACCGCGAGCCGGCGATCCTCCAGCGCTGGGAGGAGATGGGCCTCTACAAGAAGCTGCGCGAGACCTCCAAGGGCCGCGAGAAATTCGTGCTGCATGACGGCCCGCCCTACGCCAATGGCGAGCCGCATCTCGGCACCGCGCTCAACAAGATTTTGAAGGACATCGTCAACCGCGCCCAGCAGATGCTTGGCAAGGACGCGCCCTACGTGCCGGGCTGGGACTGCCACGGCCTGCCGATCGAATGGATCGTCGAGGAGCAGTACCGCGCCAAGGGCGCCTCGAAGGACAGCGTGCCGATCGTCCAGTTCCGCAAGGAGTGCCGCGACTTCGCCGCGCATTGGATCGAGGTGCAGAAGCGCGACTTCAAGCGGCTCGGAGTGATCGGCGACTGGGATCACCCGTATCTGACGATGAGCTACGACGCCGAGGCACAGATCGTGCGCGAGATCGGCAAGTTTCTGATGAACGGCGGGCTCTACAAGGGCTCGAAGCCGGTGCTGTGGTCGGTGGTCGAGCAGACCGCGCTCGCCGAGGCCGAGGTCGAATACGCCGACCACCGCTCGACGACAGTGTGGGTGCGGTTTCCGGTGTCGCATGCCAGCCGGCCGTCGCTGCGCCATGCCGGCGCGGTGATCTGGACGACGACGCCGTGGACGCTGCCCGGCAACCGCGCGATTGCCTACAGCCCCGATCTCGAATACGCGGTGATCCAGGCCGACGAGGTCGGCGAGGGGAGCCGCGTCGCCGGCCCGAAAGATGGCGCGCTCGGTGATAAGCTGCTGGTGGCGATGTTGCTCATCGGCGACTTTTGCGAGCGCGCCAAGATCACCCGGCATACCATTGTCGATCTTTTCCCTGGCAGCGCACTCTCCGGAACGGTCGCGAAGCACCCGCTTGCCGGGCAAGGCTACGATTTTGACGTGAGGCTGCTGCCGGCTGGGTTTGTGCTCGCAGACCAGGGCACCGGGCTCGTCCACATCGCGCCCAATGCCGGCCAGGACGACTGGGAGCTGGGGCGCGAGCACGGCATCCCGGTGATCGACACGGTCGGGCCGGATGGGGTCTACCTGCCGAGCGTACCGATGTTCGCGGGGCATTCAGTCTATACCCCCGAGGGCAAGGAGGGTGACGCCAACCGGGTGGTGATGGCCGCCATCGACGCGGCCGGGGCGCTCTTGGCGCGCGGCACGCTGGTGCATTCCTATCCGCATTCGTGGCGATCGAAGGCGCCGCTCATTTTCCGCAACACCCCGCAATGGTTCATCAGCATGGAGACCAATGGTCTCCGCGACCTGGCGTTGAAGGCGATCGAGGACACGCGCTGGGTCCCGCCGCAGGGCAAGAACCGCATCTCGGCGATGGTCGAGGGGCGGCCGGATTGGTGCGTCTCGCGGCAGCGCGCCTGGGGCGTGCCGATCCCGGTCTTCGTCAGCAAAAAAACCGGCGAGCCGCTGCGCGATCAGGCGGTGATCGACCGGATCGCCACCGCGGTCGAGAAGGGCGGCGGCGATGTCTGGTTCGAGCGGCCGGCGAGCGAGTTTCTGGGCAACGCCTACGACGCGGCGGATTGGGACAAGGTCACCGACATCGTCGAGGTGTGGTTCGATTCCGGTTCGACCCACGCCTTCGTGCTGGAGCAGCGGCCGGAGTTGAAATGGCCGGCGTCGCTCTATCTCGAAGGCTCAGACCAGCATCGCGGTTGGTTTCACTCGTCTCTGCTCGAGAGCTGCGGCACGCGCGGCCGCGCGCCCTACGAAGCGGTCCTGACCCATGGCTTCGTTCTCGACGAGGCCGGGCGCAAGATGTCAAAATCGCTAGGCAACGTCATCGCGCCGCAAGACGTGATGAAGCAGTCGGGCGCCGACATATTGCGGCTGTGGGTCGCTGGCTCGGACTATTCCGAGGACATCCGCATCGGCCCGGAGATTCTCAAGCGCTTCGGCGACACCTATCGCCGGTTGCGCAACACGCTGCGCTATCTGCTGGGCGCGCTCGAAGGCTATTCGGCGAAGGAAGCCGTCGCGCCGGTGGAGTTCCCTGGGGCGATGCCCGAGCTCGAGCGCTGGGTGCTGCACCGGCTCGCCGAGCTCGACAAGATCGTGCGTGAGTCGGTCGAGGACTTCGATTTCCACGCGATGTTCACCACGCTGCATAATTTTTGCGCGGTCGACCTGTCGGCGTTCTATTTCGACATCCGCAAGGACCGGCTGTATTGCGACGCGCCGGAAGACCCAATGCGGCGCGCGACCCGGACAGTGATGGACCGCACCTTCGACTGCCTCTGCCGCTGGTTGGCGCCGATCATTTGCTACACAGCCGAGGAAGCCTGGCTCGCTCGCCATGGTGATGCGGCGGGGCGCAGCGTCCACCTCGAAACCTTCGCCGAGGTGCCGGAGGCGTGGCTGGATCGGGCGCTCGGGGAGCGCTGGGCGGCGCTGCGCGACATCCGCCGCGTGGCGACCGGCGCGCTCGAATTGGAGCGCGGCGCCAAGCGGATCGGGTCGAGTCTGCAAGCGGCGATCCAGCTTTACGTGCCGGCCGGGACGGCGGCCATGCTAAAGGATGTCGACCTGGCCGAGCTGTGCATCACCTCGTCGGGCACGGTGGCGGTTGGGACGCCGCCCGAAGGCGCCTTCACGCTACCCGACGTGGCGGAGGTCGGGGTCGTCGTCAGCGATGCGCCGGGCGACAAGTGCGAGCGTTGCTGGCGGGTGCTGCCCGAAGTGGGCACCGTGACTGGGCATGCCGATCTTTGCCAGCGCTGCGCCGCTGTCGTCGGGCAGATGGCGGCCGAATGATCGGGCGCGGCGCCGGCGCGGCGCTTGCGGTGGTCGGGCTCGATCAGCTGTCGAAGAATCTAGTCTTGAAGAGCTTTGGGGTGAGCGAATGCGTCCAGCAGACCGGTATACAGATCACCGGGTTTTTTGATTTTGTACTGACCTGTAATCACGGCATGAGCTTTGGCTTATTCAATCACGGCCAGGGGCTGAGCGTTCCGTTATTCTCTATCCTGGTGGTGGGCGTTGTTGTGGTTCTGCTGTTCTGGTTGTCGCGGGCACAGGGCGAGATATTGAGCGCTGCGATCGGCATGATCATCGGCGGTGCCGTTGGCAACATGATTGACCGACTTTGGGGTTCTCATGGCGTAATCGACTTTCTTTATTTCCACTTGGGCTCGTGGTATTGGCCGGCGTTCAACGTTGCCAACTCGGCGATCTGTATCGGTGTCGCAATAATGCTTTTCGACGGGCTGCTGACGCGTCGTCGCGATCTTCAAGCAACGGGTGGGGATGATCTGCGGCCATGACCGAGACTTGCCGAAGACTTGATCGAATCTATCGAATGGCGACTCCGATCTTTGTTTTGGGGTTGCTGTCCCTCTCCGTGTCGGGTTGTGGCGATTTCAAGAGGATGGTCGGGATCGAGCCGACTTCCCCGGACGAGTTTGCGGTCGAGTCGCGCGCGCCGTTAACGATCCCGCCCGATTTCGACCTACGTCCGCCGGCTCCCGGCACGACACGTCCGCAAGAGGTCAGCGCCGCCAGCAAGGCGAAAACCGCGATCGACAATGCCGGGCCGGGCGATCCCGGCAAGCAGGCAACCGGGACGCTGCATTATCCCGGCACCCAGATCGACCCGGATTCCCAGGTCGCCGATCAGAGCCTTTCGGCCAAGTTGCTGCAGTCTAGCGATACGGGAAACAGTGTCGTGGTCGAGAAACGCGAGACGACGCCGTTGAAGGGGGTCTACTAGAGTCGGGGGCTCAGCCCAAAGGGCGGACGATGCGCAGCCTGTGGTCGAACCGCGACGCCGAAGCCATGGTGGGGCATTACGCCGCGTCCGGGGTGAGCCCCGACCTGGCGCTGCGCGTCTATACCTCACGCTTGCTCGGCGGCGACCCCAAGCTGGTGCTGCATGGCGGCGGCAACACCTCGGTCAAGACCGAGGTGGTCGACCTGGTCGGCGAACCGGCCGAGGTGCTGTGCGTCAAGGGTAGCGGCTGGGACATGGCGGCGATCGAGCCGGCCGGGCTGCCGGCGGTGCGGCTGGGGCCGCTCCGCGCGCTGCGCCGGCGCGACGCGCTGAACGACGAAGACATGGTCCGCATCCAGCGCGCCAATCTCATCGATCCCGGCTCACCGAACCCGTCGGTCGAGACGCTGCTACACGCGTTCCTGCCGCACAAATTCATCGACCATACGCACGCCACGGCGGTGCTGAGCCTCGCCGACCAGCCCGATGCGGCGGAGCGCTGCGCCGACCTCTACGACGGACGGCTGGGCCTCGTGCCCTACATCATGCCGGGCTTCCTCCTGGCCAAGAAGGCAGCCGAGATCTTCGAGCAAGACGAGGCGGTCGAGGGGCTGGTGCTGCTGAAGCACGGCATCTTCACCTTCGGCGACAGCGCCGAGGAAGCCTATGAGCGAATGATAGCGGCGGTGACGCTCGCCGAAGAGCGGCTGCAGCGAGGCCGGCGCAACGTTTTCGCGCCGGCGGCGCTGCCGGCCAAGCTAGCTAGCCCGCAGCAGGTGGCGCCGATCCTGCGCGGCGCCTGCGCGCTGGCCGACCCGGCGCTACCGGGCAACTACAAACGCTTCGTGCTCGACTTTCGCGGCGGGCCGGCGGTACGCAACTTTGTCGGCGGCGCCGAAATCGAGCGCTACGGCATGGCCGGGGTCGCGACCCCCGATCACACCATCCGCACCAAGAACTACCCGCTGATCGTCCCCCCGCCGACGGCGGACGGGCTGGCGGATTTCGCCACTGCGGCGCGCGAGGCGGTCGAGCGCTTCGCCGCCGAATACCACGCCTATTTCGCGCGCAACAACGCGGCGGCCGGTGGGGTTAAACGGGAGCTCGACCCCGCGCCGCGGGTGATCCTGGTGCCGGGCGTTGGGCTGTTCGGGCTCGGGCGCAGCGCCAAGGACGCGGCGGTTGCCGCCGATCTCGCCGAAAGCTGGGTACAAACCGTAACCGACGCGGAGGCGGTCGGTACGTTCGAGTCGCTGCCCGAGGCCGAATTGTTCGAGATGGAATACTGGTCGTTGGAGCAGGCGAAGCTCGGCAGCGCGGCCGAAAAGCCGCTTCAAGGCCAGGTCGCGGTGGTGACCGGCGGCGCCGGGACGATCGGTTTGGCCACGGCAAAGGCGTTGCGCGACGCGGGGGCTGAGATCGTGCTGTTCGATCGCGGTGAGGCCGATCCCGAAGCGGCGGCGAAAAAGCTTGGCGGGTTTGGCGTTGCCGGCGACGTCACCGACGCTGCTGCGGTCGCGGCGGGGTTTGAGCGTGCCGTCGCCCGTTTTGGCGGCGTCGATATCGTCGTCTCCAATGCCGGCGCGGCCTGGCAGGGCAGGATCGGCGAGGTCTCCGATGCCGTTTTGCGCGAAAGCTTCGAACTCAATTTTTTCGCGCATCAAGCGGTGGCGCAGCAGGCGGTCAAGATCATGTCGGCGCAACGGACGGGCGGTAGTCTGCTGTTCAACGTATCGCGGCAAGCAGTCAGTCAGGGACCAAATGCCGGGCCCTACGGGCTGCCGAAGGCGGCAACTTTGTTCTTAATGAAGCAATACGCGCTCGAATACGCCAGCGCCGGCATCCGGTCCAACGCGGTCAACGCCGACGGCATCCGCAGCGGGATCATGACGCCTGAATACATCAAGTCGCGCGCCACCGCTTACGGGCTCAGCGAGACGCAGTATATGGCGCGCAATCTGCTAGGGCAGGAGGTTACCGCCGAGGACGTGGGGGCGGCGTTTGTTGGTCTCGCGCTGGCGCGCAATACCACTGGCTCGTTCGTCACCGTCGATGGCGGCAACCTCGCCGCCGCGCCGCGCTGATCAGCCAAGCTTAATTCCGGTCAGAAACTGGCGCGTTGCCTCGGCGCACGCCGCCGGTGCCTCGAGCTGCAGCAAATGGCCGGTGCCTGGCATCGCCAGGTAATCGTAGCCGCCTTCCTGGGCGAGCGCTTGATTGGAAAGGGCCGTTGGTGACGGCCGCTCACGCGCCGGATCGGCGGCGATCAGCTTCACCGGGCCAGGAAAGGCGCTCACCGGCGGCCACAGAGCGAGCGGGATGCCCTGCTCGTACATCGACGCCTCGAGCTGGCGAGGGCATCGCAGCTCGAACCCTCCTCCCGCCACTGGGCGCAGCACCGCCTCGGCCACCGTGAGATGCGTTCCGTCGACCCAATCGCGCCCCGCGCGGGTCGCGGCATAGTCGCGGGCGAGCTCGCCGGGGTTGTCGAACCGGTCGCGCCGCCCGCCGGCCCAGGCGGCCAGCGTCTCCAAATAGGCGACCATCGGGGCTCGGGCAGAGTGGCCTGCGGGAGGATTGTTGGGCGGATCGAACAGCACCAGGGCGTCGAAGCGCCAGCCGATCTCGATCGCCGCGATCATCGCCGCCTGCGCCGACATCGAGTGGAATAGGCCCGCGGTCGGCTTCTTGCCGAACGCGGCCTCGGCGGCGGCGCGGATGCGCTCCAGGTCGCGTGCCATGTGTGCATAATCGTGATTAGGCGGATCGGCTCGGTCGTTCCAGCCGTGACTGCGTGCGTCGAAGGCCACGACCTCGAATTCGCCAAGAAACTGGCGCCAGAACGCGACATAGCCGTCGATCGCGAAGCCATTGCCGTGACTGACGACGAGCCGATTGCCACCGGGATTTCCGAAGCGCCGGACACGAAAGACGGCCCCGTCTTCCGCCGCGACCTCAATCACCGCACTCGGCGAATGGTTCACGGCTTGTAGGCGATCATCTCGCTGGTGCTTTCGGAAGTGAGGTTCGTCGCCTTATTGGTGACGAGGGTGTGCGACTTGACCGTGACGCCGAGTTTGACCGCGACGTCGGACTCCCCCTCGGCCGCCGGATGCGATGGATCATTGGGCTTGTATTTGATCCCGACCTTCTGCACGTCCCATTCGCCCGAAGCCAAGCTCAGCTTGTCGGCGCCGATATAAGAAAGCTCGACCGACAACGGCTCTTCCTGGGTGTGATCGCTTATGCTGGCGAGGCGCGAATGGCTACGCGAGAAAATGTTGCGGCAGGTGAGCGTGAGCTGGGGCGTTTTGCCGAGCGGAAAAAAGCTCTGGAGCGGCGCGTAGTCGCATTTGAGCTGATTGGCGAGGACGAATATCGGCGTATCGCCGAATTCGGCGTTGTTCGGATCGTCCGGATCCTTCGGGCCCGGCATCGGAAACGTACGGTCCTCGACCATGAAGTAGTGGCCCTTGTAGCCGCTCTCCTTGACGAGACTGTCGGCGATGGTGTCCGGCACCGGGACGGTCAGCAGACCGCCTTCCAGCTTGGCGCCCGCCATCTTGGCGGCAATGACGCAATCCTTGCGCGTATCGCCCTCGGTGCAGCCATAGATCAACGCCATCGGCCGGATCGTCCCCTCGATATCGGAACCGCTGACCGAGGTAATCGTGTAGGTGTAGATCTGCCCGGCAGTGATTGAATGGTCCCCGATTTTCGTGGTCGAGACCAGGCGGAAGGTCAGCTGCGCGCCGACGGCGGGTAGGGTGTAGGCATCGTCGGCGCGGGCGGCGCCAGCGGCGCCGGCGGCGACGAGAATGCCGGCGGCTCCCGCTAGAAGCGCGCGCACGCTAGGCGCCGCGGCCGGGGTAGCTGACCGCCATGCCGGCGCGAACGTCCTGCTGAATGCCGTATTGCGGGAACGGATAGCGCAGTCCGTTCTTGGACAGCGCCTCCATCCCGGCGATCGCCTTGGGTAGGTGGTCCGGGGGCAACGCCATCAGCATTTCGTCGTCGAGCACGCCGCCGTAGCGGCGCTCGGCGAAACACGGGATCGACAGGCTGGGCTCGCGGGTCTTCAAGGCCCGACCCCAGCTATCGGCGCAGGCCGACTCGCCGACAATGCCCCAATCGAATTTCTTGTACCCGGCCCATTGCAGCCCGTTGATGAAATACATCATCGCGCCGGGGGTGGCGTAGAAGAGGGCAATGTCGGGCGGATCGAGCCGGCCGCTCGCCAGCGGCGCCACCGCCATCGCCTCGTATTGCCCGTCGGCAACGCAATTCATCGCCGCCTGATGCGCGGTCGCGTCGGTCTCAGTCGAGTACCAGACGCCGACCATATGCTTGCCCGATTGCCACTCCGCGTCCTTGGCGTTGCCGAGGCCGATGACGGCGCGGCATTGCGCGCCTACCAAATTGTCGGCGGTGATCCCGACTGTCCAGCCGAGCCGGGACGCCTGACCCACGACCTGGTCGAAGGTGTGGATCGACTGCGGCCGGCGGATGCGCGGGATCGCCTCCATCTCCTCGCGCTTCTCGAACAGCTTCATCGCGAAGACAAAGGAGCGGAGCTTCAACAGCCGTTCGAGATCAGCGGTGATCTTGGCCCAATCCTGGGTTTGCGTGGCTTCTGCCATCGAACTGATCTCGCTTTTCAGTGCGTCGCCGCGGCCGGACCGCAACGCGCATCGGGTTTGAAAGAAAATTGGTTGCCACAGGCGGACCGGCAGGCGTCGGCGCTTCCCGGGCAGGTGAAATTGAGGCTCTGCTTGTCCGCGATGCACTGGCAGAGGCCCATATCGACCGCGACCGCCGGCATCGGAGCCGCAGTCGGCGAAGCGGGAGGCGTTGCGGCGCCAGGGTTCGGCGGGGTCGCGGCCGGCACCAGGGGTGGCGCTCCCGCGAGCGGCGAGGGCGCTTGCGATGTTGGCGCCTGCGCTCCCGGCGCCAGCTGCTGCTGCGCGGCAGCGCTGTGGAATAATGCCGTCAGGAACAGGGCTAGGGCCAGCGACGGCAGGGCTATGCCGCGAAAAATCCCAACTCCGTTTGGCATCCGCCTCGACATCTCTCGCCTCGCTTCCTTGCCCTGATCAGGCCGTTCGGTCAGCAATGAATAGCGTAAACCCATCCTATCGCAACGGGCGCTATTTCTCTTCCATCACATGCACGCCGTCCCAATGCGGCGGCGGATCGTTGGCGAGAGCAAAGGCCCGGTCGCGCATCATCGGTGCCGCACGGTCGCCCGGGCGCAGCCGAGCCGCCTCGGTGAAGAGCTCGGCCGCGCGCTCGAATTCAGCGCCGAAATAGGCGTCGAGCGCGCGCTCGTAGGCGCCGCGGGCAGCGAGAATCACGGTGTCGACCCCGCCCACGCGGCCGATCAGCTCGCAGATCGCCGTGCCCTGGGTGCGCCCCTTGACGGCGACCCGGTCAAGCCGGCGCCATTCGAACCCCTCGCCAGCGTCTTTCATCACCGCGTTTGAGGCGATAATCGCCGTGCCGTAGAGCTTGTTGAGGCCCTCAAGCCGACTGGCCAGATTGACCTCGTCGCCGAGCAGCGTATAGGCGAACCGCTCGGGCGTGCCGATATTGCCGACCAGGACATCGCCAAGGCCCAAGCCGATGCGCGCACGGAACACCGGCTCGCCGGGCGGCGTTGCCTCGGCCATCTGCTTCAGGAGCGCCCGCGCCTCGAGCGCCGCGAGGCAGGCTTGGCGCGGGTGCCCCGGCAGCTCTTCGGGCGCGTTGAAAAACGCCATGATGCCGTCGCCCATAAACTTGTCGACGGTACCCCCGTGGCGGGTGATGGTGTCGGTCATCAGCTCGAAATAGCGCCCTACCGCCTCGACCAACCGGTCGGGATCCATACCTTCTGAAATCGTGGTGAAGTCAGCGATGTCCGAGAAATGGATGGTCAGGCGGCGGATCTCACCGCCGAGCTCGGCCTCCTTCCCCTGGACGAGAAGCGTTCGCACCAGATCGGTGGGAACATAGTGCGCGAACGAGCGCAGGCTCGCCTTCATCCGATCGACCGATCCACCCAACTCGTTGACCTCGCGCACGAAGGAGCGGGGCGCCGGGTCACGCGAAATCGAGAAGGCGCCGACCTTCGCGAGGTCGCCGGCGATGGCGACGATCGGGCGGGCGATCCGCAATGACAGCGCACGGCCGCACAGCACCGCCAGCAGGAGGGTTGCCAGCCCGATCGCTCCAGCGATCAATGCGTGGATATAAGCCCCGCCGGTGACGTCGCGTACATCGACGACGACGGCGATCGAGAGACCGATATTTCCGTCGATCGGCACTTTCTCGAACACCACCTCGAAGGCGCGGGTACCGAGCCGGATTTTCGCGGGCGTTGCCAGAGTCGCCCCGGCTCGCTGCGGCGCAGCAGCGGCGAGTGCCGCCGTGACGAGGGTCAGGTCGCGGCCTTGCGGCGACACCACCGGCTTGCCGCTGTCATCAACGAGGAAAACCGCGCCGCGCCGCCCGACCCGTAGCAACGACAGAAATTCGGCGATGCCGCCGACTTGCAGGTCGGCGTGGAAAACGCCGATAGGCGCATCGGCACCGGGTGGGGTAACCCGGCTCGTGCAAGTGACGCCGATGACCCCGGTGGTGAATTTATAAAATGCCGACCATACCGGGCCGGGCGCCGCGATCCCCGTCTTGAACCAGGGCCGGGTCACTGGATGATACGGCTGGTCGCTGTTGCCAGTCGTAGCGACGCGCTTGCCGTCGCTGCCGAATAGGAACGCAGAGGGGACGCTTCCATCGACGTTCGGATCGACGAAGTATTCGACGATCTGGCCACGATCCGAACGTTCGGCACCGACGTACCAGTCGCCCTCCTTGTTGCCGTAGCCGATAAAGGCGAGCCGCGGCAGCACTCGCAGCTGCTCGGCCATGATGCTCAACAGCTTGTCGCGGTCATCCATCGATATCGCGCCGCGATGCGCGGAGGCGGCGAGCTGGCTCACCACCCGCACCGGTTCGTTGAAGAGCTGCCGGGTTTCCTCGCGGGCCGCGCTGACCGCGTCGGTGCGCGCCTGGTTGATCAGGGTGCGCGTCACCGACAGCGTCAGGATCGCCGCGCTGCCCCCGATCGCCAAAGCCGTCAGCAGCACCAGCCCGACGATCGTGGTGAGCAGCGTCGGGCGCAGCGGCACGAGGACGGGTCGCCGCATATCAGCCCGCGGCGAGCGGCGCGTAGTAAGCGACCGGCAGGCCGGCGCGTTCGCGCGCGTCGACGTTGAACGGCGGCTTCAGGGCGCCGTTGAAGTAGCGCCGGACCTTCTCTTGAAAGGTCGCGGCGGGGTCGAGGCCGCGTCGCTCGCAGAGGCGTTGGAACCAGCGCGCCCCGGCCGCGACATGGCCTACTTCGTCATCGTAGAGGCGGCGCAGGATCGCCGCGCTCTCTTCGTCGCCGGCTTGTTCCAGCCGGGCGATCATGGCGGGGGTCACGTCGAGCCCACGCGCCTCCAGCACCAGCGGCACCACGGCGAGCCTGGCGAGCAGATCGCCGGCCGTCGCGCTTGCCGCCTCCCACAGCCCGTCATGCGCCGGCAGCGCGCCGTATTCGCCGCCGAGCGCGCACAGCCTCGCGTTAAGCAACGCGAAGTGCTCGGCCTCCTCAGCGGCGACGCCCACCCAGTCGTCGAAGAACTCGCGCGGAAGTGCCTCTCCTGAGAACCGGGCAACGATGTCCCAGCCGAGGTCGATCGCGTTAAGCTCGATATGCGCGAGGGCGTGGATCAGCGCGATCCGCCCGGCGCGCGCGGCGATGTTGCGGCGCCGCTTCATCTCGCGCGGCGGCAGCAGCACCGGTCGCGCCGGGCGCGCCGGCCGGCCGGGAGGCCTCGCCCGACCGATCGCCGCCGCCCCCTCGCGCCAGCGCGCCGCCAGCGCGCGGCTGAGGCTGATCTTCTCGGCCGGGTCGGCGGCGGCAAGGGTCGCCACCGCGCCCGAAGCGAGGGTCGAGTTCAGAGCGCGCTGCGCCGCCTTCAGCACCTCGGCGACATGGCCTGGAACTTTGACCTTGTGCCACACGCCGCGCACCACGCCTTCCTTGTCGATCAAGAAGGTCGAACGGTCGATTCCCATGTATTTGCGGCCGTACATGCTCTTCTCGACCCAGACGCCGTAGCTCTCGACAACCTTGCCGTCGGCGTCCGAGCCGAGGGTGAACGGGAGCTGGTACTTGGCCTTGAACTTGTCGTGCGAGGCCGCCGAATCCTTGGAGACGCCGATCACGGTTGCGCCGGTCTTGCCGTAATCGGGAAACGAGTCGCGAAAGCCGCAGGCTTCCGCGGTGCAGCCCGAGGTATCGTCCTTGGGATAGAAATAGAGCACCACCGGCTTGCCCCGCAGCTTCGACAGGGTGACCGAGCCGCCGCCATCGGTCGCCAGGGTGAAATCGGGCGCCTTGTCGCCGATTTTTATGCTCATTGTCCGATACCTCCTTACTGACTTGCCCGCTCCGGCCGGGGTGCCGCGCTCGCTGGTCCGGCGATCAGCCGTTCATACCATTCCGCGACCGCGGCGCATGCGGCAGTGATATCCGCGTCGAGCCGGGGGAAGTCAATCGCTCCGGCGCAGCGCGCCAGGGTCGCGCCGGCCGGCCCGGCAAACGCCTCCGCCTGCGGGGGCCCGTCGAACAACAGGGTGATCAGCGCGCGAGCGTTGCGCAGCAGCGCCAGTGCATCGCCAAGGGCTTGCGCCGCTAGCGGCGGCAAGATGCCGGCCTCGCCCAGTGCGGTGATTGCGGCCGCGGTATCTCGTCGTAGCAATTGCGGCCTGGTGGCGGCCTCGCGCAGCATCAGGTACTGGACGATGAATTCAAGGTCGACGAGGCCGCCGCCGCGGTTGCGCAAATCCCAGGCGGTGGGTCGCGGGTGCTCGTCGGTGATGCGCCGGCGCATCTCGGCGACGTCGGCAACGAGGCGAATAGGATCGCGCGGCATGACCAAGGCCGCGGTGATCGCCTCCTCGAGGCGGCGCCGCAATGCATCCGAGCCGGTCACCGGACGTGCGCGGGTCAGCGCCATGTGCTCCCACGTCCATGCCGATTGGAGTTGATAGAGCGCGAAGGAATCGAGGCTCGCGGCGATCGGCCCCGAAGAGCCCGATGGCCGCAGCCGCATGTCGACCTCGTAGAGCCTGCCCTTCACCGGTTAGCGCGGTGATCGCGCCGATGAGGCGCTGGGTCAGTCGCGCGTAATACGTCGGGGTCGCGAGCGGGCGCGCTTCCGTCGGATTCGAGGGCGGTTTCCGGCGCGTCATAGATCAGGATCAGGTCGAGGTCGGAGGCCAGCGTCATCTCTCGGCTCCCGAGCCGTCCCATGGCGACGATCGCCACCTCGCCGCCGGGGATCTCGCCGTGTACCCGCGCAAAGTCCTCGGCGACTGCGGGAACCAACGCGCTCAGCACGGTTTCGGCGACATCCGCCAGCGCCGCGCCGGTACTGCCGCCATCGAGCCGCCGGTGGAGAAGCTGCACGCCTATCTGGAACCGACGTTCGTTGGCCCAGCGCCGCAACAAATCGAGCGTGTCGGAGAAATCCCGCGCTCCGGTGAGAAGGTTGTCGAGATCGGCCGCGAGCCCCGCGAGGTTCGGAAGGGGATCGAGAAAGCCTGCGCCCAGTACGGCGTCAAGCAAGCCGGGCCGGCGCGCCAGGCTTTCCGCCAGAAGCGGCGCCTCGGCCATGATGTCGGCGAGGAGACGCAACAGCCCGGGATTGGCGTGGAGCAGCGAGAAGAGCTGTACCCCGGCCGGCAGCCGCGACAGGAATTCGTCAAAGCGGCGCAACGCCATGTCGGGCGCGGCGGTGCCACCGAAGATGCGCAGCAGCTCGGGGACGAGCTCGGTGAGGATCTCGCGCGCTCGCGGACTGCGCGTGGCGCGCATGCGCCCGTGATGCCAGTCGCGCACCATGCCGGCGACCGCGCTCGTGTCGGCAAAGCCCATCTGTGCCAGCGTCTCGAGCGTACCCGGGTCGTCGTCGGTGCCGGTAAAGACGAGGTTGCCCGGCCCGGCGAGGCTCGGCGCCTCCTCGAACAGTTCGGCATAATATTTCTCGACCGACACAAGGTGCGCGACCAGCTCGCCGGTGAAAGAAGCCACGTCGCGATAGCCGAGAAAGGAGGCGAGCCGGGCGAGGCCCGCTTCGTCATTCGGCAGGCGATGCGTCTGGGCGTCGTCCACCATCTGGAGCCGGTGCTCGACCCGGCGCAGGAAGCGATAATCGGCGATCAGCGCCGCGCAGCAATCACCGTCGATCTGCCGGGAGGCCGCGAGCCGGCGCAGCGCCTCGCAAGTCGCGCCGACGCGCAATTGCGGCCGACGCCCACCCCAGATCAGCTGTTGTGTCTGGGCGAAGAACTCGATCTCGCGAATGCCGCCGCGGCCGATCTTGATGTCGTGTCCGTTAATAGCGATTCGCCCGCCGCCGCGATGCGCCTGGATCTGGCGCTTGATCGAATGGATATCGGCGATCGCCGCAAAATCGAGATGCCGCCGCCAAATATAGGGCTGAAGCTCGGTGAGAAACTGCGTCCCTGCGATCCGGTCCCCCGCCACCGGGCGCGCCTTTATCAGCGCCGCGCGCTCCCAATTTTGGCCCGCCGACTCATAATATGAGAGCGCGGCGGCGACCGACATGACCAGCGGTGTCGAGCGCGGATCGGGTCGTAACCGTAAATCCGTTCGAAAAACATAGCCATCGACCGTGCGCTCGTCGAGAATACGCACGAGTTCCCGGGCGAGACGGTTGCACAGGCTATGAAGATCGTCGTGTGAGAGCGGCGGAGCCCGTGCCGGGTCGTAGAGCAGAATGAGGTCAATATCGCTCGAGTAATTGAGCTCGCCGCCGCCAAGCTTGCCCATGCCGAGGACAATCAGGCCGCTCTTTTCGGGAGCGGGCGCCTCGGCCGGGAGAACCTTGTCCGTGGCAGCCTTGCGCAGCAGATAAGAGATCGCCGCGTCGAGCGCCGCTTCGGCGAAGCCGGTCAACGCCTGCATTTGGCGTTCCAGGTTCCAAGTGCCGGCGATGTCGGCGACGGCGACGGTGAGCGCGACGCGACGGCGGGCGATCCGCAGCTGGCGCATCAGTTCAGCCTGGGATTCGCCGTCGCGCGGGTGAGCGGTCTCGGCAATCAGCGCGGCGAACGCGGCATCCGCCCCCTCATCGATCAGGCGGGTGAGGAAGGCCCATTCGCGCACGGCAACGCCGGTGAGGAACGGGCTGTTGCCGAACAGAGCGGCCAACAGATCATGGCCGCGTTTGGTGCTGCTCCAGGCGCGCGCCGCGCTGGCGGCGTCGCCGGCCTCGGCCAGCGCCTCTTGCCACGCCGCCTCGCCGAGCGAGAGCAGCCGCATGTCGCCCGGCAGCGGCATCCCGCTGCGGTCTGGGCGTCCATGAGAGGAGAAGTGCGATAACAGGGTCACGGCGCGGTTCCAGCGCTCGTGAGGACACTCGCGCGCCTGACGGTCGCGGTCAAGACCGCGCCGCCGTAGCCGTCGCGCGCGTCCGCCGGCGAAGTCGGCCGCAGCGCATTGCCCGGACGCCGGTCCAGCATGTCGGCCATCACGCGCATCGCCTTTTGGTCTGGCTCGGCAGTATCGCCGCCGTCCTGATCCTCGTCGCCGGCTTCGGCATTTGGCGTCTGATCCAGGGTCCGGTCGAGCTCGACCGCCTTATCCCCTATGTGCAGCAGGCCCTCGAACGTTCGGGCGCCGGGTTAAGCGTCGCCGTAGCGGGGGTCAGCGTCGCGATCGATCGCGAAACGCATCAGCTCGACCTTCAGGCCAAGAATGTCCGCTTGACGCTTCCCAGTGGCGAGAAGCTCGCCAATTTTCCGCAAATGGCGACGAGCTTCAGTCTTGGCGCGCTGCTCGGCGGGCGTCTCGAACCGACTCGGCTCACCGTCGAGCGCCCGGTGATATTGTTGACGCGAGACGCCGGCGGCAAGTTGAGCTTTCAGATTGGAGACCCGGGGCAGGCCGCGCGCGGCGTCGGTTTCGGTAACCCGCTCGACCTCTTCGGGCCACTTCACGATAGCGCACCCTGGAGCCTGCTGCGCCAGATAACGATACGCGACGCGACGGTGATCATCGACGATCGTCAGACAGGCCATGTCTGGCGAGCGAACCGCGTTGCCGCGACGCTCGCCCGTGGCGATGAGGGGGTTGATGGCGACCTGTCATTTTCGGCGGATCTCGGCGGCAACGCGCCCGAGCTCCACGCCAGCTACCGGCTCGCCGCGGCGGCGCAGCATCTCGATCTCAAGCTCGCGGTCGATGGGCTTGACCCGACCGCGCTGGCGCCGCTCGCGCCGGTTCTCGCGCCGTTGGCGCAGGCCCAGATGCCGGTCTCCGGAACGATTGCGCTGCGCTTCGATCTCGCCGGCGACAAAGTCGAAGCTGGACGACTCGACCTCGGCTTTGGCGCCGGGAAGCTGGCGACGCCGCTGCTGCCGGGCGGGTTGCCGGTCGTGAGCGGCGAGCTTCACGCCGACTATGTCCCTGAGAATTCCGAGCTGCGGCTTGAGCAATTGGCGCTCGATCTCGGCGGCGGCACGAGGCTGGTCGTTGACGGGCAGCTCGGCGGACTGGCGCCTAAGCTGGTTTCCGCCGGCACCGCCTGGCCCAATAAGCTCGGCGGCTCCCTGGGCATTACCTTGACAAACGTGCCGACGACACGGCTCGACGCCTTGTGGCCCCAAGGCGTCGCCAAGGGCGGGCGGCGCTGGGCGACCGCCAATCTCGCGGACGGGGTGCTGGACGAAGTGGCGGTACGGCTTGCAGTCGCGGTCGATCCGGAGGCGCCATCGCTTGCGTTTTCGAACCCTCGCGGGACGATGCGCTTTCACGACATGACCGTGACTTATCTCGACACCCTGCCGCCGGCGAGGAAGGTCGCCGGCACGGCGGCCTTGGCCGACCGCCGACTCGATTTCACGTTCACCGGCGGCCAGCTCAAGACGCTAAAGGCCACTGGCGGCACAGTGACGGTCACCGATCTCGGTGCTCCCGTCGAAACGATGACGATTGATCTACCCATCAGCGGGCCGCTGCGGGACGCGCTTGCGGTGCTCGACAGCAAGCCATATCGATATGCGCACGAAATAGGGATTGACCCTACCCATATCGGCGGCAAGGCCGAAGCTCTGCTTCATTTCAAGCTGCCGCTGGTCAACGATTTGAAGTTCGACCAGGTCGACTACGCGGCCAAAGCCACGCTGGCCGACGCGTCGATCGCCAAGGTCGCGCTCGACCGCAATCTGACCGACGCGAATCTGACGCTCGACCTCACCCGCAACGGCGTCCATCTGCAAGGTGCCGGCAAGTTCGACGGTTCGCCGACGACGCTCGATGGCAACATTTTTTTTCACGCCGCGAACGGAGCCCGGGTGCGCTACCGCGTCGGCCTCTCGCTTGACGACGCGGCTCGGCAGCGGCTCGGCTGGGATGTCGGGGGCGACAGGCTGACGGGGCCGATCAAGGCCGACCTGACCTACGCCGCGCCACTGACCGGGTCCAAGGCCACGCTCGACGCCATACTCGATCTCAGCGGCGCTCGGATCAGGCTGTTTGACATTGGCTGGGAGAAACCGCCGCAGGTCCCAGGCACCGCGAAGCTCTCGATGGAGTTCGACAACGAGGCGTTGGCGCGGATCCCCTCGATCGACCTCAAGGCGCCGGGCCTCGACGGTCAGCTCGCCCTAACCTTTGGACCGGGGAAAGATCGCCCGCCGCAAATCCAAATCCGCCGCCTCCTGATCGCCGACAACGACCTCACCGGCACTGTGTCGCGGCGCCCGGATGGCGGTTGGTATGCCAGTATCCGTGCCGCCCGCCTCGACGTGCACCGCGCCTTGAAGCGGGCTCTCGACGAGGACGGGCCCGGCGAAGCGCCGCCGTTGCAGATCGACGCACGAGTCGCGCGGCTTGTGTTCGGGCCGAGCCCGCATCGGGAGCTACATGACGTGACCGCGGCATTGGCCCGCGGTAAGGGGGTCTGGCAATCGGTCAAGATCGACGGCTCCTACGCCAACGGCAGCCGTGTCTCGGTGAGCTTGTTGCCGGCGGCCGCCGGCGCTCGGCGGCTGCGCGTCGAGTCCGACAATCTCGGCGCCAGCCTTGGCCTGCTCGGCATCGCCGACAACGTCGTCGGCGGAAGTCTGAAGATAGACGGCACAGTGATCGAGACTGGCGGGCACCAGGTCGCGCACGCGCATGTCGAAGGCGCCGACTACAATCTGATACGGGCGCCGGCCCTCGCTAAGCTGCTGTCCCTGGCCTCGCTGGACGGTGTCTATGGCCTGATGTCGGGCTCGGGTATCCCGTTCACCAATCTGCGCGGCGACCTCACCTTCTCCCAGGGCCGCATCACGCTCGATCCAATGATCGGTTTTGGCGGCGCGCTGGGCGTCACCGCCAAAGGCTGGCTCAACCCGAGCGAAGACCAGATTGATATCGATGGCACGCTGGCGCCCGCCTATGTGCTCAATTCGATCGTCGGCAATCTGCCGGTTATCGGGTCGCTGCTGACCGGTGGCGAAGGGCAGGGACTGTTCGCCGCCGCGTTTCGTCTGACCGGGTCGAACGACGACCCGACCGTGACCGTCAACCCACTGTCGGCGCTAACCCCCGGGCTGTTGCGCCATCTGTTTGATCCGCTGGTTGGAACGTCGCAAACTCCACCGACCCAGCAGGCACAGCACTAGGGGCCAGAGATGGATGACAGCGACGCCGTGCTCGCCGCCAATCTCGAATTCTACCGTGCCTTCACGACGCGCGACATGACGGAAATGGATAGGCTGTGGGCGCGACACGCGCCGGTTGCCTGCGTCCACCCGGGTTGGCCCGCGCTCGCCGATCGCGACGCCGTCATGGAAAGCTGGCGCGGCATTCTCTCGAACCCCGACTCGCCACGCATCGTCTGCTATGACGAGCGCGTATTCCTCTACGGCGATACCGCGCTGGTCATTTGCGAGGAGGAGCTGGTCGGCGGAACGCTGATCGCCAGCAACTGGTTTGTGCGCGAAGAGGGGCAATGGCGCCTTGCCCATCACCAAGCCGGCCAGCTGGCTGCGCGACGTCCGACCGACGCGCGGCCGAGCCGGCTCAATTGACTCGCCGATAATCGCGGAAGCGGTTGCGTTTGCTGGCTTCTAGGGCAGCGACCGACGCATCGTAAAGCTGCGCCACATCGGCGAGGCGGGCCGAGGTCTCGCCGTCAAGCCTGCCGTCCCAGCGCTCCGGGCGAAAGCGTCGCTGAAACGCGGCGAGCGGAGGTCCGACATTGCCCGGTTCGACCTGATAGCCGATGCGGGCAAGATCGGCGAGCGCGCGGGCCCGCTCGACGATACCGACGCCGCGGCCCCGGCGGTCGCGTAATTCCACCGCCGGCTCCGGCCACAGCCCGACCCCAGCGCGTGCCAGGCGCAGCCAGTCGAACAACTCGCCTGGGTCACTCTTGCGGGTGGGGGCGATGTCGGAATGACCGACCACGCGGTGCGCCGGGATGCTCCGCCGCGCGACGATGTCCTGGCACAGCGTCTCGACGGCTCGCATCTGCGGTTCGGGAAAGCCGCGGTAGCCCCATTCGTGACCGGGATTGACAATCTCGATCCCGATCGAGACGCCATTAAGCGCCGTTTCCCCTCGCCAAAAGGATACGCCGGCATGCCAGGCGCGACGTTCCTCGGGAACAAGGCGCCATATCGTCCCGTCTTCGTCGACGAGGTAATGTGAACTGACCTGCGCCGCCGGATCGCACAGCCGGTCGAGCGCGGCGTCGGCGCTCTGCATGCCTGTATAGTGCAGCACCAGCATATCGATGCGCGGCGGACCACCGATGGCCTCTCCGCGGCTATCGTGGTTCGGCGACGGACGTTCTCGAACCGCCTGGGTCATGCCCGCGGCGCTGCCTGAGTCTTCATCAACAAGTCGTGAGCGGCGTTAATTCGCGCCACCCGGGCGGTCGCCCGCTCCATGATCTCGGGCGGCAGCCCATGTGCGATCAGCAGGTCTGGATGGTGCTCGCGCACCAACCGGTGGTAGGCGACGCGAATTTCGTCGGCAGAGGCGCCGGCCGCGACGCCGAGAATCGAATGCGGGTCGTCCTCGGGTGACGGGCTGACATGGGTGGCGCGAATTCGCGTGTAGTCGGCGTCGCTGAAGCCGAACAAACGAGCGACCTCGCGCAGATAGGCATCTTCGGCGGCGCAGACTTCGCCGTCGGCGAGAGCAATATGAAAGAGCCCGCCAAGCAGGTCCTCGAGCACGGCGCGATTGTCGGCGAACAAGCGTCCGACCTGCCTTGCATAGCTCTCGAAACCATGTGTGCTGCGCCGCGCCAAGTCGAAGATCGTGCGCATATGGGCTTCTTCACCCGTCGGTACCTGGAACACCTCGTTGAACGCTGCGACCTCGTCGCGGGTCACCTCGCCGTCGGCTCGCGCCATCTTGGCGCCCAGGGCGATGACTGCGATGGTGAAGGTGACGCGCTGCCGTGGATCGCCATGCCCGTTATCCGCGGGGCGACCGTCACGGCCGATCGGCGTGTGCCAATGCGGCAGATGCTCCGATAACCGCGCCAGCAGGTGGCCGAGCGGCCCGCCAAAAGACAGGTGACGAGCACCGAGGAGGATGCGTCCGACAACGCTCATGGATTCCCTATACGACGCTTTGCCGCGCCAGTCGATGCAACGCGCAGGCGGGTCGAGTGTTGTTCCACTGTTGGTACGAGGTCCCGGGCGGATGCTCTTACCGACGGTTTAGACACCGGCGCATACTGACCGCAAAACGCTTCGACCCCATTGCAATGGGCTGATTCTCGGATAGTGTGCGGGCACTCTCATGGAGAACTGACGCGCATGCGCAAATGGCTGCCGACGCTCGCGCTACTGGTACTGCTCGCGCCGGCCACGGCTCTTCCGCAATCGAAGAACACCAAGAGCGGTGTTTACGAGCAACTCAATCTGTTCGGGGAGGCCTTCGAGCGGATCCGTCAGGATGCGGTTGAGCCGGTCGCCGACGGCAAGCTCATCGAGACCGCGATCGCCGGGATGATGTCGAGCCTCGACCCGCACTGCACTTATCTAACCGAGGCTGAATTCAAGGCGATGCAAGCATCCGCTCCGACCGATTCCGGTTCGATTGGGTTGGTCATCACCCTGCAAAGCAGTCAGGTCAAGGTCGTTTCCCCGCAGGACGGTTCGCCCGCCGCGGCCGCCGGAATCAAGCCGGGCGACACGATTTTTGCGATCGACAAGGAGCCGGTCTACGACCTGACGCTGTCGGAGGTCGAGCAGAAGTTGCTCGGACCCGTGGACAACGAGGTCACGCTGACCTTGCGCCGGGCGGACGGCAAGCCCACCGACATCACGGTTAAGCGCTCCAGCGCCAAGTTGACGACCGTCACCTCGCATCTCGACGGGGAGGATGTCGGCTATATCCGGATCGCCGGGTTCGACGACACCACCCAGGCGGCGCTCACCGCGGCGATCCAGGACTTGCAGCAAAAGGCCGGCAAGAAGCTGATCGGCTTCATCCTCGATCTGCGCAATGACCCCGGCGGAGACCTCACTACCGCCGAGGCGGTAGCCGACGATTTCATCGACAAGGGCGATATCGCCATCATCAGGTCGCGCAAGGGCGACACCAGCAAGCATATCCCGGCGACACCGGGCGACCTAGCCCATGCCCTGCCGATTGTCGCGCTGGTCAACGGCGGCACCGCGCGCGAGGCGGAGCTGGTCGCCGGTGCATTGCAGGACAACCATCGCGCCATCCTGCTCGGCACCAAGACTTTCGGCGAAAGCGCGATCGAAACGATCATTCCCTTGGACGGCAACGGCGCGATTCGGCTGACCACCGCCCGCTACGAGACGCCGGGAGGCCATGCGATCCAGGGCAAGGGCCTCACGCCGGACCTCAACGTAGTGCCGATCAAACTGGAGCGGGTCGCGTCGGGGTTCGGCCGGCGCGAAGCCGATCTGCGCGGCGCACTCAAGAACACCGACCCCACGGCGGCGCCAACCAACCCGGCTCCGCCGGCGTCCCCGAGCGAGCCTAATCCAGCGCCGCCGGGCCAGGCGACGACACCGCCACCCAGCAAGGAAGCCAGCACCTCGGTCGCTAGCGCAGATCTCGGCACACCAGATGATGAACAGCTAACCCAGGCGCTCGACGTCTTGCGCGGGTTGGCGCTGGTCGCCGCCCGCAATAATCAGTGATGCGCACCCTCGTCCTCGGCGCTGGTGCGGTCGGCGGCTATTTTGGCGGGCGGTTGGCGGACGCGGGACGCGACGTCACCTTTCTGGTGCGCCCGGCGCGCGCGGCGCTGCTGTCCACGCAAGGATTGAAGGTCAGCAGCCCGCTCGGCGATTTCACGGTGAAGCCGCAGCTCGCGACCGCCGATACCCTGTCCGGCGCCTACGATCTGATCATTCTGACCGCCAAGCAGTACGACCTCGATCAGGCGATCGAGGCGGTGCGTCCGGCGGTGGGGCCACACACGGCGGTGCTGCCGCTGCTGAACGGGCTCGTCCACCTCGAACGGCTGTCACAGGCATTCGGCGGCGAGAAGATACTGGGCGGAGTCGCCTATGTCGGCGCCAGCCTGCAGCCCGACGGCAGCATCCGCCACCACAACCGGCTCTCCGGCATCGCCTTCGGCGACCGGCAAGGCGGAATCAGCGAACGGGTGCGGGCGATCGCCGCTGAGTTCGCTGATAGCAAGGTCGACGCCCCGGGCAGCGACAACGTCATGCTCGATATGTGGGAAAAGTTCGTGATGATCACGACGATGGCCGGCATGAACTGCCTGATGCGTGGCACTATCGGCGACATCGCGGCGACCGCGGATGGCGCGGAGTTAATGCTCCAGTTGTTCGCCGAGAACCAGGCGGTCGCGGCGGCGGCGGGCTATTCACTGCGGCAGGCTTATCGCGAAAATATCGGCCGGATGCTGACCGAGAAGGGCAGCGTCAATAATGCCTCGATGCACCACGATCTAGCGCACGGCTCCCGTACCGAGGCCGACTGGATCATCGGTGACATGCGCCGCCGGGCAATTGAGTTCGGGGTGGTGGCGCCCCTGCTACGCGCCGCCTACGCCCACCTGCAGGTCTACGAGAACCGACGCGCCGCCCAGGCCAAAGGCTAAAGCACGCCCTCGCTTTTCAGCGCCGCGACGCCGGCGGCGTCGATCTTCAGCCAGCTCTGCAGCACCTCGGCAGTGTCGCCGCCGAGGGCCGGCGCGCCCTTGACGCGAATCCGCTTGCCGTCGATGCGCACTGGCCAGCTCGCCATCTTGTCGTCGCCATTGTGATGATGCACCTGCTGCATGAAGCCGCTCGCCTCGAAATATGGCTCGTTCTGCAGCTCCATCGTGTCGAACACGGCCCCGGCGGGGACGCCGACCGCGATCAGCTTTTCCATCACCTCGCGCTTGTCGTGCTGGCTGGTCCATTCGCCGATGATGTTTTCCAGCTCCACGGAGTTCTTGACGCGCGCATCGCCCGTCGCGAAGCGTGGATCCTCGATCAGGTCTTCACGGCCGATCAGCTTCATCAGCCGTGCATAGTGTTCGGGATTGGCCCGGCTGGTCGTGATGTAGAGGTAGTCGTTGGGCCCGCTGCCCTTGCACGGGAAAAGCCCGGCCGGCGCGTTGTTGCCGGCGCTCGGCTTGGCGCCGCGGCGCTGGGCGGGTTTGCCGGTGCGCATCATTGTCGCGAAGCAGGTGCGCATGTAGTGGATCATCGCCTCCTGCATGGCGATTTCCAGGAGCCGGCCTCGGCCGGTGCGATTGCGCTCATGTAGCGCGCCGAGGATTGTCGCCGCCATCAGCATGCCGGTGCCGGTGTCGCCAAAGCTGAGGCCGGGTTTGACCGGCGGCTGGTCGGGCCAGCCGGTCACGCTGATCGGGCCGCCCGCGGCTTGCGCAATCATGTCGAAGGCGAGGCCGCGCTCCCACGGGCTGCCGGGGCTGAAGCCCTTGATGCGGCAATAGATGATCTTCGGGTTGATCTTCTTGACCAACTCGTAGTCGAGGCCGAGCCGTTCGATCGTGCCGGGCGCCATGTTTTCGGCTGTGATGTCGGCCTGGCGGATCATGTCCTTGACGATCTCCAAGCCCTTCGGCGACTTCAGGTTGATCGTCAGCGATTTCTTGTTGACGTTGAACTGGCGGAAATACCAGGGATCGTCATCGGGCTTGCCGGGGCGCAGCCGGCGGCCGGGGTCGCCGCGGCCGGGGTTCTCGATCTTCACCACCTCGGCGCCGAACCAGGCGAGCACCTCGGTGCAGGTGGTGCCGGCCTCGAACTGAGTGAAATCGACGACCTTGATGCCTTGGAGAAAATTGAAGTCGGAGATGTTGTCGGCCATGTGCCCGATCCTCCCGAAATTGGCGTGGCGCTAGCGTGCGCCTTATCACCCCATGCTGCAACGTCTGCCCGAAGCCGAGCCGGGCGGCTCCGCTACTCCGCCGCTTGCTTGACCGGCGTCAGCTCGAGGCGGTCCATGCCGAGATCAATGGCCTCGTCCCAGCCCTTCTGGCGCACGTCGAACTGCACTTCGTCGGGGCCGAGATATTTGAGGTTCGCGGCGCCTTCGCTGACCGTGACCATCGGCGTCGGGTCGCTGTGGTCGCGCTCCGGGTGCGGCACGAAGCGGATGCCGTCCCGCTCCATCGCCTTCGCGGTCGCGGCCAGATCGTCAACCTGGAAGCCGATGTGGTGGATGCCGCGCATGTCCGAAGTCTGCCCGGGCCCGAGCTTGGGCGCGTCGGCGTCGCCGAATTTGAGGATGGCGAAATAGATGTAGCCGTCGCTCAGCCAGACGCCGCGCTCGCCGGTCTTGCTCGGCCGGCGGTAGAGCTCGGTCAGGCCAAAATGCTTCTTGTAGAACTCGGCGGTCGCGACGGGATCGTCGGTCACCAGCGCGATATGCTTGATGCGGGCCATTTGGTTCCTCCGTCGGTGAATGGATTGATTGAAGGTGCGGATCTCTACCGCTTCGGCGGGTGGACGCGGACGAACTCTTCGTTGACATCAGCGCCCCAGCCGGGGCCGGTCGGCAGCAGCAGGTCGCCGTTCTCGATCACCGGCGGGACGGTGACGATATCGTTCTTCCAGGTGACATCGTCGATGTCGATCTCCATGACCTTGAAGTTGGGGATGGCGGCGCAGAAATGGGCGCTGATCAGGCTGCCGAGATGGCCGTTGAAATTGTGCGGCGCGCAGTTGACCTCGAACGAGTCCGCCATGTTGGCGATCTTCACCGATTCGAGGATGCCGTTCCACGCCACGTCGACGATCGCGTAATCGACCGACTGGTTTTCGAAATAGGGACGGAACTGACGCCGGCCATAAATCGACTCGAGCGAGGCGATCGGCGTGCGGCTCGAATTGCGGATGCGCGCGAGGCCCGGCGGGTCGTAGAGGTCGATCTCGAGCCAGACCATATCGAGCGGCTCAAGCGCCCGCGCCAGGCGGATGTAGCCGTCGATCTTGTAGTTGAAATTGGTGTCGAGATGGAGGCCGACCCCCTTGCCGGCGCCCTCGCGGAAGGCGGAGAGCTGGTCGAAAGCTGCGGCGGCGATCTCGGCGTCCGCGTTGAGGTCGGGGAAGCCGGGCTGGTTGCCGGTGCCGGGGCCGTGCATCCAGTGCCGGCCGGAGGCGAAACGGATCAAATTGGTCTTGAGGCCCTTGAAGCCCTTTTCGCGCACCTCGCGGCCAAGGGCAACGATGTCGTCCAAGGTGCGCACGGGCTCGACCCCGGCCCATTCCTTGATCCGGTCGGCGTAGCGGGCGCGGTAGGTGCCGCAGTGCGACCAGTAGACCTGCATCCGGTCGCGAAACGGGCCGCCGAGCAGCTCGTAGACCGGGATGCCGAGCGCTTTGGCCTTGATGTCGACGAGCGCATTCTCGATCGCGCCGATCGCCTGGGCGTTGAGCCCGCCTGCCGCCTGGCGGGTCGCGGCGTAGAGGAAATTGCTGTGCTTTTCGACCGGGCGCGGGTCCTGGCCGACGAGGCGGGCGCCCAATTTCTCGATGACCGTGGCGAGACCCTGCGCGCCATAGCCTTCCATGAACTCGGACCAACCGGTGATGCCCTCGTCGGTCGATACCTTGAGGAACGAATTGACCCGCCCGCCGGCGTCGCAATGCAGGGTTTCGAGCTTGGTGATCTTCATGCGGGAACCTCCGCGCCGCCCCTATCATGCGCCTGTCGCGGCGCACCGCCAACTAGCGCAGGCCGGTCGTGGTTGACATCGCAGGGAGCGCGGCTTATCTCCGCCCGTCCGTGCAAATGCCCAGGTGGCGGAATTGGTAGACGCGCAGGTTTCAGGTACCTGTGGCAGCAATGTCGTGGAAGTTCGAGTCTTCTCCTGGGCACCACTTTTTCCCGCCGGCTTAACCGTAAGTGATGCATTCCGAACGGGTGCCGAGCCGAATCCTCGCTATTGGCAGATCACCGCGTCGTCGCAACTCGCCGCCTGGCTGGAAATGAACGCGTAGGGGCGGGTCGTTTTGGTGCAATCGAACGGCGGGTTGCAAGAATTGGCGCAGTAATCGGGGAGAATCGTCCGCCGGACCAGGATGCACTGGCCCTTCGCCGGAGTCGGCGTCGCGGCGATATCTTTCGCTACGATGACGAGGATGGCGACGAGGCCCAGCACTCCGATGACAATGAGACCTTTCACCGACAACCCCCGGTTTCAGGAACCCCGGACAGCAACGAGCGAATAGTCAGGCCGTCGTCGAGGCCGTCAAGCTAATCTCCAACGAATTCTTGGCATTTTCCTCTTCAGGTGCCGGGCGTCGCAGCCGGGAAGCGCCCTGCCGTACTGGCCTTGATGGGATGGCTATGATAGGAGGCGGTGTGGAAAAATCGAGCATCCAGGCGCCGGCTCGCGTGACTCCGATGTCTGAGCGTCACCGAGTTGCAAGTGCCGGCACCATTGCGGAGCGTGCATGAGCCACAAGCTCCATCACGGCGACCTTCCCGAGGGGATCAGTTTCGGGTCGGCGGTCGCAGTCGATACCGAGGCGATGGGACTGAACCCGCATCGCGACCGGCTGTGCCTGGTGCAGCTCTCGGCCGGCGACGGCGCCGCGCATTTGGTTCAACTCGCACCGGGGGAGTATGAGGCGCCGCGCCTCAAGGCGCTGATGGCCAATTCCTCGGTGACCAAGCTGTTTCACTTCGCCCGCTTCGATCTGGCGATGATCTACCACTATCTCGGGGTCATGGCGGGGCCGGTCTATTGCACCAAGATCGCCTCGCGTCTTGTTCGCACCTTCACCGACCGGCATGGGCTGCGTGATTTGTGCAAGGATCTGCTCAACGTCGATCTGTCAAAGCAGCAGCAGAGCTCGGATTGGGGCGCAGCGACTTTGACCGAAGAGCAATTACGTTACGCCGCAACCGATGTTCTCCATTTGCACGCGCTGCGCGCCCGGCTCGACGCGATGCTCGCGCGGGAGGGGAGAACCGCGCTGGCGCAGGCCTCGTTCGGGTTCCTGCCGACGCGTGTCCTGCTTGACCTCGAAGGGTGGGCGGAGCAAGACATCTTCGCTCATTGAGCATCGCCGGCCGCTTGGGCCGCCGATAAACGCCTTGGGGATGCCGCATTTTGGGCGGCCTATACCCAATAGGGGACCCACGGGGGATCAATGGACGATACCCTCGCCAACCTATCGGCGGCGGCAAGGGGAGACCGGCAAGAGCCGGGCCTCGTCCGTGACCTTGCCGTGGCGCGGCGGGTGATCCGGGCCGAGATCGACGGGCTTCAGCTTCTCGCGACCGCGCTCAACGGCGCCTTTGGTTCCGCGCTCGACCTCATCGCGGCGGCGACCGGCCGGCTGATCGTCACCGGCATCGGCAAGAGCGGGCACGTCGCCCACAAGATCGCCGCTACCTTGGCCTCGACGGGAACGCGTGCGCAATTCGTTCATCCCGCCGAGGCGAGCCACGGCGATCTCGGTATGATCGGCGCGGGCGACGTGGTGCTGGCGCTGTCGAATTCGGGGAACAGCGCCGAGCTTGCCGACATCCTGGCCTATTCACGCCGTTTCGGGATCCCGCTGATCGCCGTCACGGGTGACCCGAGCTCGATCCTCGCCGAGGCGGCCGACGTGGTGATCCCGCTCCCGGCGGCGGCCGAGGCTTGCTCGATGGGGCTGACCCCGACGACCTCGACCACGATGATGCTGGCGCTCGGCGACGCGTTGGCGGTGGCGCTGCTCGAGCGCAAGGGCTTTTCGACGGCCGATTTCCAGCTATTCCACCCGGGTGGCTCGATCGGCCGCAAGCTGCTCCGGGTCGGCGATATCATGCACACCGGAGACGCGGTGCCGCTTGCCATGCCGCGCTTGCCGATGTCCGAGGCAATCCTGCTGATGACCGCCAAGAGCTTCGGCTGCGTCGGTGTCGTCGACGATAACGGCGCGCTGATCGGCGTCATTACCGACGGCGATCTGCGCCGGCACATGGGCGATGCGCTGTTGGACCGCACTGTCGGCGAGGTCATGAACCCCGATCCCAAGACGACGTCGCCTGCGGCTCTCGCCGCCGAGGCGCTCGGGGTGATGAACCGCTTCGCGATTACCGCCCTGTTTGTCGTCGACGAGGGAGGGCGCCTGACAGGCTTTCTGCATATGCACGATTGCCTGCGCGCCGGAGTGGCATGAACGGCACCGGTTGGCCGCCGCGGGCGATCGGCTTCGGGTCTCGGCCACCGCGCGGCGTGCTGACTCTGCGACCGATCGTAGAGTGGTTGCACAACTTGCCGGGCAATCGGCACAGCCGGCGGGTCGCGGTGATGAGGATGGCGCTGCCAGCATTTGGCATTCTCCTCCTGCTGATTGTCGCCATCTGGCCGCGCGTGGCGCCGCTCTTCGATCGATTGCGGTTCGCCGCGATCGATCTGCGCGAGGCGCGAGAGTTGCGCATGATGAACCCGCGCTACGCCGGGACCGACCGTTCGGGTCACCCGTTCGTCGTCACCGCCGCGATCGGCCGCCAAGTGCCGGGGCGCGACGATGTGATGGCTCTCGATCAGCCGCGCGCTGACTTCAAAAGTCATAACGGCGCAAATGTCGTCGCGACCGCCGACAGCGGCGTGTACCAGACGAATACTCAGTTTCTCGACCTCTTCGGCCACGTGACGCTCGTCCACGAGAATGGAACCCGGATCGTCACCGATTCGGCACGACTTGACGCCGCGAACAACGCTGCCGAGGGTCACGACCCGGTCGAGGGGCACGGTCCTTCGGGCGATCTCAAGGCCGAGGGGTTTCAAATCGTCGACACGGGCGACATCGTCATCTTCACCGGAAAGTCGAACCTATTGCTGCGCGGCAGCCAGCCAGGCGTCGAGGTGGCGTCGCCCCCGGCTAGTGTGCCGCCGCCCATTGCCCAGGCCGCAACGGAGATCGAAGCGAAAGTGGCCCCGCAACCCGCGCCTCCGCCGGCGCGTGCCGTGGTGCGGCCGACGCCGCACCATGCGCCAAGCCATGTGGCAAAATCACCCGTTCCCGTGAAGCGGGCGCACAAAAAGCCAAGCTGAATGTCAAGCCGGATTGCGAAAAGCTTGTCGAATCTGGTCGCGATACTGGTCGCGTCTTTCGAACTATGCCTAGCACTGCCGGCGTCGGCTCAGCTTGGGCCGACCGATAATGGCACGCCGCTCAACGTCCAATCGGATTCCGGCATCGAATGGCAACAGAACAAGCAGATCTATATTGCCCGCGGTAACGCTGTGGCTTCGCGCGGGCCTGCTTCGATCAGGGCCGATACGCTGATTGCGCATTACCGCCAGGTCAAGAACCGCGATCCCAATGCCGCCAATGCCGAGGGCAATACCGAGATCTATCGGATCGAGGCCGAGGGCAACGTCGTCGTCACTCGAGACAACCGCACGGTTGTCGGCGATCGCGCCGACTACGATGTCGATCAAGGGGTCGGCATCATGCGGGGCAAGGCACTGAAGCTGACTACCGCCGCCGATACCGTAACGGCGCGCGACGCTCTCGAATGGTACGACACCAAGCAGATCGCCGTGGCGCGCGGCAATGCCGTCGCAGTGCACAACGGACGCACGATCAAAGCCGACATCCTGACCGCGTATATGGTCAAGAACGCGCCGCCGGGACAGGCGCCGGCGCCGGGCAAGCCACCGCCAACACCCGCAAAACCGCCCGTCGCCGCCGCCAAGCCACCGGACAAGCCGGGAACGACCCCCGCCGCGGGCAGCGAGGACAGCAAGATCGATCGGATCGACGCCCAGGGCCACGTGGTCGTCATCTCCGCGGAAGATATCGGACGCGGCGATTACGCGGTCTATAATGCGGCCACGGGAATTTGCACCCTGCTTGGCAATGTTGTCATCACCCGCGGCAAGGACGTCATTAGCGGGCAATATGCTGTGATGGACATGAACCGGAATATCAGCCGCATCCTACCGGCCTCGACCCTGCCTGGCAGCACTCGGCAGCGCGTTCAGGGCGTCTTCGTGAAGCAGGATACGCTCGATCAGGGCGCGCCCGGGCCTACTAAGCCCGCGCCTGCGGAACCTCCTAAGCCCGGCGCACCCGCGCCCACCAAGAAGCCGTAATGCGCAGCGGCGACGACGAGCCCCAAATCCCGATCCCAGAGTGGATCACGCCGACCTATGCGCCGGCGCCGGCTGTCGCTGCTCCACGTCCTCGTCTTGTTGCCGACAATCAGGGGCTGGTCGGTCGCGGGCTGGGCAAGAGTTTCAAGCGCCGCTCCGTGCTGCGCGATGTCAACATCTCGGTGCAACGCGGCGAGGTGGTCGGGTTGCTCGGTCCCAACGGTGCGGGCAAGACCACGTGCTTCTACATCATCACCGGACTGATTGCGGCCGATACCGGCACGGTCAGCCTCGATGGCGAGGACATCACCGAGCTGCCGATGTACCGCCGGGCGCGGCTGGGGGTTGGTTACCTGCCTCAGGAGGCGTCGATCTTTCGCGGCCTGAGTGTCGAGCAGAATATCCGCGCCGTGCTGGAAGTGGCCGAGGGCGAGCCGGACGTGCGTGAGGCCATGCTCGATTCTCTCTTGGCTGAGTTTTCAATCAGCCATTTGCGGCGGGCACCAGCAATGGCGCTCTCGGGCGGCGAGCGGCGACGCTGCGAGATCGCCCGTGCGTTGGCGACGCAGCCACATTTCATCCTGCTGGACGAGCCGCTGGCCGGTATCGACCCTATCGCGGTCAACGACATCCGCGACTTAGTGGCGCACCTCAAGGACCGCGGGATCGGCGTGCTGATCACCGATCACAACGTACGGGAAGCGTTTCAGATAGTAGATCGGGCATATATCTTGCATGAAGGGCACGTGCTAATGGAGGGCGCGCCCGGCGATATCGTCGCCGACGCTGATGTGAGGCGCGTTTACCTGGGCGAAAGATTCAGCCTATAAGCCGCTCCGAACGGAGCAATTAGTGAACAGAATCGGTTTTTCGCAGCGGCTGGAACTTCGCCAGACCCAGGCGCTGGTGATGACGCCGCAGTTGCAGCAGGCGATCAAGATGCTGCAGCTGTCGAACCTTGAGCTGGCCGATTATGTCGATGCGGAGATCGAGCAGAACCCGCTGCTCGAGCGGGGCGAGGCGGACCGCGAAGACGGCGGGCCTTCGGGCGAAGCGAGCGATGGTGAATCCGCCGTCGCACTCGAATCGGCGACGGCGGCGGCGACCGCCGATTTTCCGGATGGCGCCGAGCAATGGGACACGGCTGCTGGGAGCGAGGGTGACGGCAAGTCCGACTTTGGCGGTGACGCCCAGCCTTGGAGCAGCCGCAATGGCGCCATCGATATCGATGGTCTCCCGGGACTCGACCAGGCTGCGGCGCGTCCCCCCACTTTGCGCGAGCATCTCCTAGAGCAGATCGGCACCGACCTGCCGAACCTGGCCGACCGGGTGATCGCCATCCATTTGCTCGACCAAATCGACGAAACCGGCTATCTGCGCGGCGAGACCACGGAGGCCGCAGCCCGCCTCGGCTGCTCACCAAAGCGGATCGAGTCAGTCGTCGCCCGACTTCAGGAGCTAGATCCGCCCGGGGTCTTCGCCCGCAATCTGCCTGAATGCCTGGCGCTTCAGTTGCGTGACCGCAACCGGCTGGACCCGGCGATGCAGACGCTGCTCGACAACCTGCCCCTGTTGGCCGCGAGGAACACAGCGGCACTATTGCGGCTCTGCCAAGTCGATTCCGACGATTTGACCGAAATGATAGGCGAGATCAAATCGCTTGATCCGCGACCAGGTCTTGCCTTCGACCCGCCGCAGGCCCAGCCGATCGTGCCGGATATACTGATGCGCGCCCAGCCCGACGGCGGCTGGATCGTCGAACTGAACTCCGAGACGCTGCCGCGCGTCCTGGTCAACAATCACTACTACGCGCGGGTCAGCCGTGCCGCTCGCGGCAAGGGCGAACGCGAGTACATCGCCGACCGGATGCAGGCGGCCAATTGGCTGATCAAATCGCTGCATCAACGCGCGACGACGATCCTCAAGGTTGCGAGTGAGATCGTGGAGCAGCAGGACGGATTTTTTCGTCACGGGGTCCAGTCGCTGCGCCCGCTGATCCTGCGCGACATTGCCGACGCGATCGGCATGCATGAGAGTACGGTCAGCCGGGTGACCAGCAACAAATATATCGCCACACCGCGAGGCCTTTTCGAGCTGAAATACTTCTTCACCTCGGCCATTGCCGCGTCGCGCGGCGGTGAGGCGCATTCGGCGGAAGCGGTGCGCTTCCGCATCCGCCATATGATCGACCGCGAGCCGGCCGACATCACGCTCTCTGATGAGCGGATCGTCGAATTGCTGCAGGCGGAAGGAGTCGATATTGCCCGGCGGACGGTCGCCAAGTACCGTGAGGCCATGCGTATCCCCTCGTCGGTCCAGCGGCGGCGCGAAAAGCAGATGGCGCTGTGATCTGGGCGGAGCTCTCGCGTGGACGCTGAGCAGGCGAAGCTCGAGATCGTCGATCTAGTGACGCCGCGCGGCGTCATCGCGCAGTTGCGCGCGCCGACCAAGAGGCAGGTCTTGCAGGAGTTGGCTCGCCGGGCCGGAACAATGAGCGGGATCGCCGACCGGCGGATCTACGATGCGCTGATGGAGCGCGAGCGCCTCGGCACAACCGGGATTGGCAACGGCGTTGCGATCCCGCATTGCCGTCTCGCCGAACTCCACCGACTCTGCGGCCTCTTCGTGCGACTCGAGCGACCGATCCCCTATGACGCGATCGACGACGAGCCGGTTGACCTCCTATTTCTGCTCCTGGCGCCGGCCGACGCGGGAGCGGAACACCTCAAGGCGCTGGCTCTCGTTTCGCGGCTATTGCGCGACCGCGCGATCTGCGAAAAGTTGCGCGGGGCCAATAGCGCCGATGCGCTTTACGCGCTTCTTACTGGAGGCTCGGCAGGCTAGCCGCCACCTCAGTGAACGCTGACCGGCTCCATCTCGTTCTGGCGCACCACCGCGAACGCAAGATCGCGATTGGCGATCAGCGCCATCTGCGTGCCGTCAGCGGCATGGACGGCGTAACTGGCGGCGCCCTCGACGATCACCGGTTTCACATAGGCGATGTCCTGCATGCCCAGCATCGCCAGGTCGTTCGTGGTCATGTGACGCATTTGTTCAGTCGTTTGCATCTCTACCTCCCCCTGAACCGGTCTGGGGCCGGTCCAGGTGGTTAAGTCCCGATAGGGGACATGCTAAAATCGCGCCAATCCTGAAGTCAGCCGCGCGCCTACTTAGATGAACGGACTAGCGCAGGCGCGGTTCGTTTGAGTTCGACAGTACCCTTCTCCGCTGCGCCGTCCTTGATCTCGATGGTCCGCACCCGCGTCTCGGGCCGGGGCCGGCTTAGATCGATATGCAAGAGCCCGTTGTCAAGCCAGGCGCCGCGCACCTCGATCCCCTCGGCCAGCACAAAGGAGCGTTGAAACTGCCGGGCGGCGATGCCGCGGTGGAGATACACGCGATCCTCGTCGTCGGTCTGCTTGCCGCGTACGACGAGCTGGTTGTCCTCGACGGTCAACGACAGATCGCTCATCGTGAAGCCGGCAACCGCCAGCGTGATGCGCAGCGCGTCCTCGCTGATCTGCTCGATGTTGTAGGGCGGGTAGCCGTCGTTCGAGACTTTGCTTACCCGATCGAGCGCTTTCTCGAAATGATCAAACCCCAAAAGAAGCGGGGAGTTGAATAGCGACAACCGTGCCATGGCGGCTTCTCCTCACTGAGCGAGACACCATGCCGGACCCAGTTTCGGCATCCGACGCCGATCTATTTGGGAATGCGGGTCACGCCAATCAAGCGAGTATCGATGTTCCGGTTGCTTGGCGCTGGCGCGACGCGCCTCGACACCCTATATGCCGCGCGAGGCAAGCCGCGAGCAGTGAGTACGCGAATGACGAATCGATCGACCAAATTGCGCCTGGTGGCGGCGCTGCTGTTCGGCTTGAGCCTAGCCGTTGCCCCGACAGTAGCCGACGCGCGCGCCGGCAGCAGCATTAGCGGGTTTTCCAGCATGGGCACCCGTGGCTTGCGCAGTTTCGACAAAAACGGCGCCACGCCCCTCAGTCGCTCGATGGCCAACCCGGCGCCCGCGCCTGGCTATGCCACCTATCCCGGCGGTGGGAGCTTCTTCTCGCGCCATCCGTTCCTCACAGGGATGTTCGGCGGATTTCTCGGCTCGATGCTGTTCGGCGGCGGGTTTTTTGGCCACATGTTTGGCGGCCTGTTCACGCTCCTCATCATCGGCTTCCTAATCTTCCTCGTCGTGCGGCTTATTGGCGGCGGCGCCATGGCCATGGGTGGCGGAGTGCCGCGCTCGCTCGGGGCCGCCGCCGCGCCGATACCACAACGCAATCGCGGCCGCGACATCACGGTAGGCGACGGAGACCTCAACGCCTTTCAGTCGCTGCACGCGGCGGTTCAGGAGGCCTGGGGCCGGGGCGATCTCGGCCAGCTGCGCCAGCTGCTGACGCCGGAGATGCTGAGCTACTTCTCCGAGGAGCTGACCAAGAATTCCAGCCAGGGCGTGCAGAACCTGGTCTCCAACGTCAATCTGGTGAAGGCGGAACTGACCGAGAGCTGGGAAGAGGGCGACGTGCAATACGCCACCGCCTACATGCGCTGGACTGCGCTCGACTACACGGTGCGGCTCGGCATGCCGCCGTCGGCGCCGGGCGCGCTCGTCAGTGGTGACCCGCGCGTGCCGACCGAAGCCGAGGAGGTGTGGACCTTCGTGCGCAGTCGGGGCGGGCGCTGGCTCCTGTCGGCGATCCAGCAGGCCTGATCAGGATCCGGCTGCCTCAGGCGTATTCTAGGGCCAAGCCGCCTCTGGCGGCAGGGACATCAGGATCGCCTCGACATTCCCACCGGTTTTGAGCCCGAAGCGTGTGCCGCGGTCGTAGAGCAGATTGAACTCGACATAACGGCCGCGGCGAACGAGCTGATGCCGCCGCTGCTCATCATTCCAGGGATGGCGCATCCGCGGCCGCACAATCGCGGCGTAGGCGGCGAGAAACGCCTCGCCGACAGCGCGCACGAAGGCGAGGTCGCGGTCGAAATCGCCGCTGTCGAGATAATCGAAGAAAATGCCGCCGGCGCCGCGGGGCTCATCGCGGTGCGGCAGGTAGAAATATTCGTCGCACCATTTCTTGTATTTGGCGTAGGCCTCGGGCTCGTAGGTGTCGCAGGCCCCGCGCATGGCGGCGTGGAAGTCGGCCGCCGCTGGCTCGTCGGGGTAGATCGGCGTCAGGTCGCCGCCGCCGCCGAACCAGGCTTTGCTCGTCATGATGTGGCGCGTGTTCATGTGAGCGGCCGGCACCAGCGGCGAGCACGGATGCGAGACGAGCGAGATCCCCGCCGCCCAGAAGCGCGGATCCTCGACGGCGCCGGGGATTTCGCCGCGGAATTCAGGTGCGAACTCGCCGTGGACGGTCGAGACGTTGACGCCAACCTTCTCGAATACGGCGCCCTTCATCACCGCCATGGTGCCGCCGCCGCCGCCCGGCCGCTGCCAGTCGCTACGGATGAAGCGGGTGCCCCTGCCGCCGGCGAACTCGTCCTCGATCGCCTCGAATTCGGCACAGATGCGGTCGCGCAGCTGCGCGAACCACTGCGCGGTCCGCTCGCGGCGGGCTGTGTCGTCGTTGGCTTCCTTGGCCACCGTCACCTCGCGGGAAGCCTGCCGGGGAGTCGACCCACCTGGCGCAGCGCCTCGAACAGCGCGATCGCCCCGGCCATCGCGACGTTGAGCGATCGCGCCCCGCTCCGCAAGGGGATGACGAGTCGCGCGTCGGCGGCCGCATGCACCGCCTCGGGCACGCCGGCGCTCTCGCGTCCGAGGAGGATTGTGTCGGTCGCGGCAAAATCGAAGCGATGGAGTGGCACCGCACCGCTCGTGGTCATCAGGATGAGGCGCGAATCTGGATCGCGCGCGGCGCGAAACTGGCCCCAGGAAGAGTGGCGGGTGACGGCGGCGAGGTCGGCATAATCAAGATTGGCGCGCTTGAGCCGGCGGTCGTCGAGCAGGAACCCAAGCGGCTCGATCAGATCGAGGCCGATGCCGAAACAGGCGGCTAGGCGCAACAGCGCACCGGTATTCTGGGGGATATCGGGCTCGTAGAGAGCGAGGCGCAAAGCGAATTCCCTCGAGTTGGCCGGCGCACAGCGCCCGCGCGATTATGGGGATGGACATTTTGCCGCTTTTCCGGCGGATTTATGCGTCGGTCTGTCGCATAGTTCGGCTTCTTCAACAGTGTAGCTTCCCTGCCACCTAGGCGGCCAAAGAACCGCGGCCGATAAAGTGGGGTTATGGATGTCGGATATCGCGCAATCGCAGGTTTCCCACGGTCATGACGGTGAAACGCGTCGCGATTTCCTGACCCTGTCCGCGACGGCGCTCGGGGTCGTCGGCGCCGCCTGCGCGATCTGGCCGTTCATCGACAGCCTCAATCCGGCCAAGGATACGCTGGCGCTGTCGACGACGGATGTCGATTTGTCGCCGATCCAGGTCGGCCAGCGCTTGACCGTCGCTTGGCGCGGCCAGCCGGTGTTCATCGATCATCGTACACCCGAGGAGATCAAGGCCGCCCAGAACGTCGATGTCTCGACCCTGCGCGACCCGGAGACAGACGCCGCGCGGGTGAAACAGTCGGCGTTCAACGGCAAGGCCATGCCCGAGTGGCTGATCATCGTCGGTGTGTGCACCCATTTGGGCTGCATTCCCCTGGGCCAGAAGCCAACCGACGAGCGGGGCGCGTACGGTGGCTGGTTCTGTCCGTGTCACGGTTCGGTTTACGATACGTCGGGCCGCCGGAGGGACGGGCCAGCACCGCTCAACCTCAAAGTGCCGACATACAAATTCACCTCCGACACTGCGATCACGATCGGTTAGGAAGACGCCATGCCCGTCACCGGAACCGGCAGAGTGAGCCGGATCATCCGCTGGATCGACTATCGTCTGCCGTTCGTCGCGCAGCTCGAGCACGAGCTCAACGAATATCCGACGCCGCGCAACCTGAACTACTGGTGGAATTTCGGCTCGCTCGCCGGGATCATGCTGGTGATTATGATCGTCAGCGGCATCGTGCTGGCGATGCACTACACGCCGGAATCGACAATGGCGTTCGACTCGGTCGAGCGCATCATGCGCGACGTCAATTATGGATGGTTGTTGCGCTACATCCATATGAACGGCGCATCGATGTTCTTTGTGCTGGTCTACATCCACATCTTCCGCGGGCTCTATTACGGCTCCTACAAATACCCGCGCGAGCTGTTGTGGATGCTCGGCGTTATCATCCTTTTGTTGATGATGGCGACCGCCTTCATGGGCTACGTGCTGCCCTGGGGCCAGATGAGTTATTGGGGCGCGACCGTCATCACCAATCTGTTCTCGGCGATCCCGGTGGTCGGTCAGAAAATCGTGACCCTGTTGTGGGGCGGCTTCGCGGTCGCGAACCCGACGCTCAACCGCTTCTTCTCGCTGCATTATCTGCTGCCGTTCGTGATCGTCGGGGTGGTCGGGCTGCACCTCGTCGCGCTGCATACCCACGGCTCCAACAACCCGCTCGGCATCGATCACAAGGGGCCGCAGGATTCGATCCCGTTCCACCCCTACTATACCGTCAAGGATATGTTCGGGCTGACGGTGTTCCTGCTGATCTACTCGGTTGTGGTGTTCTTCTACCCGAATTTACTGGGGGATCCGCAAAACTACATCCCGGCCAATCCGCTGCAGACACCGCCCGATATCGTCCCCGAATGGTACTTCCTGCCGTTCTACGCAATCTTGCGCTCGATGACCTTCAACGTGCTGGGTATTCCCAGCAAGCTGGTCGGCGTGCTGCTGATGTTCTCGTCGATCTTGTTGCTGTTCGTGCTGCCCTGGCTCGACACCTCGCGGGTGCGCAGCGCCACCTTCCGGCCGATCTACAAGAAGATCTTCTGGCTGCTCGTCATCGATGTGCTGACGCTGGGTTATGTGGGCGCGCACCCGCCCGCGGGGACGATCGTCATCGTCGGACAGATCGCGACCTTCTACTACTTCTTCCATTTCCTGATCTTGATCCCGCTGATCGGCAAGATTGAGCGGCCGCGGCCGTTGCCCACCAGCATCGGGGCTGCCGTGCTCGGACCGGGCGCGGCCGAGGCGGCGGGAGGCGAGTAACATGCGCAACTACGTCCTCACGCTGATCACGGCCGGCGTCCTGGCGCTGGCCCCAAGTTTGGCCGGACCGGCGCGCGCCGACCAATGCGCCGAAGAGGTGCCGCTGCCGCATCAGCAATGGTCGTTCGAGGGGCCGCTTGGCACTTACGACGAGACGGCGCTGCAGCACGGCTTCCAGGTCTATAAGGAGGTCTGCTCGGCCTGCCATGCGCTGAAACACTTGGCTTATCGCGACCTCACCGAGATCGGCTACACCGACGACCAGGTCAAAGGCTTCGCTGCTCAGTTCCAAGTGACCGACGGGCCGAACGACCAGGGCCAGATGTTCCAGCGGCCGGCCCGCCCTTCGGACGCGTTTGTTCCGCCCTTCCCCAACGATCAGGCGGCGCGCGTGGCGAATAACGGTGCGCTGCCACCCGACATGTCGCTGCTGGTCAAGGCGCGCGAAGGCGGGCCCGATTACGTCTATGGCATCGTCACCGGGTTCAAGGACGCACCGGCGAACTGCAAGCTCGGCGCCAACATGTATTGGAACGAGCACTTCCCGGGACACCAGATCGCGATGCCGCCGCCACTGACCACGGACGGCCAGGTGACCTATGCCGATGGCACCAAGCCGACGATCCAGAAGATGGCTGCCGACGTCACGACCTTCCTGGCCTGGGCCTCGGAGCCGAATCTCAACGAGCGGCACCGGATGGGGGTTAAGGTCATCCTGTTCCTGCTCGTCGCCGCCGGGCTCTTCTACGCGGCGAAGCGGCGGATCTGGGCCAAGATTCACTGATCCGCCTCTGCTAATATCCCGGCCGCGGGGATGGGCCCGCCGGGAGTGGTCATGTCGGCGCCGGTCATCGGGATCATCGGCGGCAGCGGGCTTTATGAGATTGATGGGCTAGCTGACGTGGTGTGGCGACGGATCGCCAGCCCGTTCGGCGAGACCTCCGACGAGTTCTGTTTCGGCATGCTCGGCGGGCAGCGGGTCGTGTTCCTGCCGCGGCACGGGCGCGGTCACAGGCTGCCGCCATCGGACATCAATTTTCACGCCAATGTCGACGCGCTGAAGCGCTGCGGTGTCACCGAGATCATTTCGCTGTCGGCGGTAGGCAGCCTGCGCGAGGACCTGGCGCCGGGCGATTTCGTTGTCGTCGACCAGTTCATCGACCGTACCTTTGCTCGCGACAAGAGCTTCTTCGGCCCGGGTTGCGTCGCTCACGTGTCGATGGCGCATCCGGTTTGCGGCCGGGTTGGCGATGCGCTTGCGAAAGCCGGCGGCGACGCCGGGATAACGGTAAAGCGCGGCGGCACCTACTTGGTCATGGAGGGCCCGCAATTCTCGACCCAGGCCGAGAGCGAAGTCTACCGCTCGTGGAGCTGTGACGTCATCGGCATGACCAACATGCCCGAGGCCAAGCTCGCCCGCGAGGCGGAGATTTGCTACGCGACCGTCGCCATGGTGACGGATTACGATTGCTGGCACCCCGGCCATGACGCGGTCACGGTCGATATGATTGTCAGGGTGCTGGTCGACAACGCCGAACGCGCCAAGGCGCTGGTCAAGAGCGTCGTGCCGCTGTTGGCGGGCCACGAGGGCCCTTGCCGGCAAGGGTGCCATCACGCGCTCGACCACGCGCTGATCACCGCGCCGGCCGCGCGCGACCCGGCGGTGCTGGCCCGGCTCGACGCCGTGGCCGGCCGGGTGCTGAGAGCGTGATGCGATGAACGTCAACGGTCGCCCGATGCGAACGATCTGGCTAGCCGAGGACGGGCGGACGGTTGCGATCATCGACCAGCGCCGGCTGCCGCACGAGCTGGTGGTCGCGCAGCTGCGAACGCTGGACGATGCGGCAACCGCGATCCGCGACATGGCGGTGCGCGGCGCGCCGCTGATCGGCGCGGCGGCGGCGTATGGCGTCGCGCTGGCGATGTCGGCAGACCCCTCCGACGCGGGCGTCGGAACCGCGGTCGAGGTGCTCGGCAGAACGCGACCGACGGCGGTCAATTTGCATTGGGCGCTGGAGGCGATGCGCCGGGTGTTGCTGCCGCTGCCCCCAAGACGGCGGCACGAGGCGGCGCTTGCGCGTGCCGCGGAGATCGCCGAGGAAGATGTCGCGATCAACCGTGCAATCGGCGAGCATGGGCTGCCGCTTATTGAAGCGGCGTCGCGGCGTCATCCCGGCCGAGCCGTCGACATTCTCACCCATTGCAACGCCGGCTGGCTGGCGACAGTCGATTGGGGGACGGCGCTGGCGCCAATCTATCGGGCCCACGATGACGGCATCCCGGTGCATGTCTTGGTCGGCGAGACCCGCCCGCGCAACCAGGGCGCCAGCCTCACCGCCTGGGAGCTGCTGCAGCACGGCGTGCCGCACACCGTCATCGCCGACAATGCCGGCGGTCATCTAATGCGGCAGGGCAGGGTCGATCTCTGCATCACCGGCACCGACCGCACCACCGCGTCGGGCGACGTCGCCAACAAGATCGGCACTTATCTCAAGGCGCTGGCGGCCTGCGACAACGGCGTGCCGTTTTATGTCGCGCTGCCGTCGCCGACGATCGACTGGCGCCTCGACAGCGGCGACGACATCCCGATCGAGGAACGCGGCGCGCGCGAGGTCACTCATATCGCGGGCTGGACCGAGGCCGGAGAGCGGGTGGAGGTGCGGCTGACTCCGGAGGGCAGCCCCGCCGCAAACCCGGCCTTCGACGTGACCCCGGCGCGTCTCGTCACCGGCCTCATCACCGAGCGCGGCGTGTGCCCCGCCTCGCGCGAGGGGCTGCTCGGCCTGTTCCCGGAGCGGCGCGTTCGGGCCAGCGCCTGAGGCGCTATTGCGGCGCTCCGCGCTTGGCGTCCGTCGCCTCGTCGACGCTGGCGAAATAGAGTGACGGGTCGGCGGCGCGCACGCGCGTTTCGGGCAGGCCCAATTCCCGGCGGACGATGTTGGTGCCCTCCACCATGCTGACGCATTTGTAATAGGCGATCCGGCGAGACAGCCCCTCGCGGCCGAAACCGCAATCGGTGGTGATGACCAGCCGCTCCGGCGGAATGTGTTCGAGCGCCTTGCGGATCAGCGCCGCGACATGCTCGGGCGGCTCGACGACGGTGTTGCAGTGGTTGACGACACCGATGCCGATCTTTTTGTCGGTTTTGTATTTGCTGAACAGCGGCAGCTCCTTGCCGTCGCTGCTGCAGCATTCGATGGTCAGCACGTCGCAGTTCAGCTGCAGCAGGTGCGGCAGCGCGCGCTCATAGCTCGGCACCTCCCAATAGACGCGCTGCTGGTTGGGGTTGCCCCAGCAGGTATGCACCCAGATTTCGGCGTCGACCCCGACGAGCTGTCGGTTGAACGCCTCGGTCTGAAATTCGAGATCCTTTTCAGTGGTGTCGGGGCGGGTGGTCATGCCGTGATGGCGCGGCTCCTCGACCTGGATCACCGGGCAGCCGGCGGCGGCCAGCTCGCGGAACTCGGCGTTCATGATGTCGCAGAGATCGAGCACCAGCGCCTTGTCGTCCTTGTAGTGCTCGTCCCACAGCATGCTGGCGATGCCTGGCGCGCAGATCGCGCCGAACTTGACCGGCTTGTCGGTGAGGCGCTGCGCGACCTGCCAGATGGCGCTGTATTCGAGCGGGCCGCGGGTCAGCTTGTCGGCGACGATCGCCGGCTGATAAGCCTCCTGTACCTCCCAGAGGATATGACCGGGCTTGAGGCCATGGCGGCCCATCCAGCCGCGCGAAGTCGAGCGGTGGCCCTTGATGCCGCCGAGCCGCTCGATCGGATAGAAGAACCACGATTTGCCGCCGACATTGAGATCGAACCGGCTGTCGCCGTCGGTGACGATGTCGAGCCCGGCCGCTTCCTGGGCGTTGATAATCGCGGCGACCGCGTCGAGATACTGCTCGCGGAACATCGAGTCGCCCATCGCCGCCTTGAACGAGCGGCCGTCGAGGTTCTGGTCGTACCATAAGGGGCGCGGATAGGAGCCGGTGATCGCGGTCGGCATCACCATGTCGCGAGTGGTTCTCAGCATCGGGGCGTCTCCCTTGGGCGGCGGCGAGGGGCCGGCCACCTTCTGTTATCCGAGCTTTTAACAGATGGCCGCCATCTGTTATCCATCTGTTACCACGCGAGCGCCGCCTTCTGTTATTGCCGGCGTCTCCTCTTCTTGTCGCGGTACTAGCCGCAAATCCTCAAACAGGTCGCACGCGACGCGTTCGCCTTCGCCGCAGCTTGATGGCTTTCCTTACCACACGACTTTGGCGAATTTCCGATCGTTAGATCCAGGAGGCGGTAGCTCCGTCGCCTCCGGGTTTCCGTCTTTGACCTGGAACAGTGGTATCCGGGGCGGCCCCTTTGACCCTTGTCCGACCTTGCCAGAGGGATAGAGGAACCGGTCGAGTTGGGTGGAGAGCGGCCCCGCAATTCGGCCGCCGGCTGCGTCATTTGATCTGCATCAAGGCGGGGGGAGACCGAAGAGCCAAGTTGTCGTTCAGGCGAAACTCCGTGGATCAGCGCAATGAACGATCAGCCAACGGTCGATGCCTTGTCGGAGGCGCTCGAAGACGAATACATGGCGCGCGCCACCTATCGCAAGGTGATCGAGCGGTTCGGCCCGGTGCGACCGTTCGTTAACATCGTTGAAGCGGAAAACCGCCACGTGGCGGCGTTGCTGGCTCAGTTCGACCGCTTGGGCGCGACGCCGCCTGCCGATACCTGGCCGGACCGGGTCCAGGTTCCCGAAACGCTGGCTAAGGCCTGCGCGGCGGCGGTGCACGCCGAGATCGAGAACGATGCGCTCTATGGACGTCTGCTCGCTCGGGTTAGCGATGGGCAGGCGAGCTCCGTCATGCGGCGGCTGCAGGAGGCCTCGCGCACACGGCATTTGCCGGCCTTCCGCCGCTGCCTGGAGCGGCAGCAGAAGCGAGCCTGACGAAGCCTGCCTCTCGACGCAACCAGTCCGCTCACGAGGGAGCATCCTATGATTTCCAGCGCGCAGGTCAGCGTGTACCCAATTCGGCAGGAGCGCGTCGGCCCGGCGATCGAGACGGTGCGCGCGGCCTTTGAGGCGCGTGGGCTGAAGCCCGAAATCGGTCCGATGAGCACGCGCACCGTCGGCGAGAGTGACCTGCTCTTCGCCGCCCTGGCGGAGGCGTTCGCAAAGGCGGCGGATCTCGGGGAGGTGGTGATGACGATCACCGTGTCGAATGCCTGCCCGATTGCCAGCTGACCCCATCGCGAACGTTATGCCTCCCAGCTCTGAGGCTGCGGAATCTGCAGGCCAGTTCGGCCCCGAGGTCTATGCGGGCTGGCGCGCGAGTTCGCTTGGAACGATTACCGAATATCTTGAGCGACGGCTCATTCTCCGCCTGGCCGGCGCGTTGAAGGGTCAATCCGTGCTCGACGTCGGGTGCGGCGACGGAACGCTGACCTTTGCCTGCTGGCGGAATGGGGCATCGCCGGTTGTTGGCTGCGACGCCGATCCTCGCATGATCGCGCGTGCGGCCGCGGGCGCCGCCGAACGCGGGGCGGCGATCGGATATGCCGTCGGCCGAGTGGAAAGTCTGCCGTTCAGAGACCGAAGTTTCGACCTGGTCTGCGCGATCACGGTGCTCGCCTTCGTGCCTGAACCGGTCGCGGCAGTCCGCGAAATCGCGCGCGTCCTTAAGCCCGGCGGCCGCCTCGTCCTGGGCGATCTGGGGAAATTCAGCCTTTGGGCCGCGTCCAGGCGCTTGCGCGGCTGGTTTGGCGCGAAGATGTGGGATGCGGCGAGGTTCAGATCGGCACGCGAATTGCGCACCCTTGCGGAGGCCGCACAGCTACGCGTCGAGCATGTTTCCGGCGCGATCTATTATCCGCGCTCTCGCTTCATTGCGAGGTTGATGGCGCCGATCGATCCCGTTCTCGGAGAGCTGACCACGTTTGGCGCTGCGTTTATAGCCATCAAGGCCACCAAGGCTTCAGGGTAATCGCGTTAACATTTGTTGCGGTATAATCGCGATACGTTCGCGAAAATATCTTGAAGGGGGATTTCCGATGCCTGTCACCGACATACGTCCGACGCTGCTGCCGACCTCGCTCGAAACCGAGAGCCACGGCGGGTTCACCTATCATCTCGACGGTGAGCTGGTGCCCGTGCTGACGGTCGACCTCGAAACCGGGCAGCAGGTCTATTTCGAGCATCACATCCTGCTGTGGAAGCACACCCAGGTGCAGATCGGTCTGATGCCGATGAAGGGCGCGCTGAAGCGCATGATGGCCGGCATGCAGGTCTTCGTCACTTCGGCGACCGGACCTGGCCAGATCGCCTTCAGCCGCGACGGCGCCGGCCATATCTTCGCGCTTCATCTCGCGCCGGGGCAGGTCGTGGAGGTGCGCGAGCACCAGTTCCTCGCCGCGACGCAGGGCATTGAATACACGTTTCAGCGGGTGCGCGGCGCGGCGAGCATGCTGTTCGGCGGTACCGGCTTCTTCGTCGACCGCTTTCATGCCGGCAGCGGCGAGGGAATCCTCTGGCTGCACGGCTACGGCAACGTCTTCGAGAAGACCCTCGCGACCGGCGAATCGATCGATATCGAGCCGGGCGGCTGGCTTTACAAAGACCCGTCGGTGACGATGACGACAAACCTGCAGAGCCTGTCGACCGGGTTTTTCGGCAGCATGTCGATTGTCTGCAACCGGATGACCGGCCCCGGCCGCGTCGGCATCCAATCGATGTACATGCACATGCCGACCGGGGACTGAGCCGGCTTCAATTGAAGGTCAGTACGGTGCGCGCCACCTCGCCCGCCTTCATCGCGCGGAAGGCTTCGTTGATGTCGGAGAGGCGACCGGTTTTGGTCACCATCGCGTCGAGGTCGAGCCGGCCCTGCTTGTAGAAATCGAGGTAGTGCGGGATGTCGATCCGGAAGCGGTTCGAACCCATCCGCGAGGTTTGCACCTTGCATTCGGGGCGGATCGCCATCCACGGGAACTCAATCGTCGCGTCCGGCGGCAGCACGCCGACGATCGTCGCGGTGCCGCGGATCGCCAGGCTCTCGATCGCCTGGCGGCAGAGCTTGGCATTGCCGACCGCCTCGAAGGCGTGATCGACCCCGGCGCCGCCGGTCAGTTCCTTGACCGCCTTTACCGGGTCTCCATCGCTTGAATTGATGAAATGCGTGGCGCCAACGCGCATCGCCATCTGGCGCTTCTGGCCGAACTGGTCGATCGCGATGATCTGGCGCGCGCCGCCGATCCGCGCGCCCTGGACGATCGATAGCCCGACCCCGCCGCAGCCATAGACCGCGACGGTTTGTCCGGCCTCGAGCCCGGCACTGCGCAGCGCCGCGCCGACGCCGGTGAGGACGCCGCAGCCGACCAGCGCCGCCTTGTCGAGCGGGATATCGGGGTCGATGCGCACGATCGAATTCTCGTGCAGCAGCATCTTCTCGGCATAGGACGAGATGTTGATGAACTGGCGCACCGGCTGGCCGCCGAGCGAGAGGCGCGGCTTGTCGCCGTCCTTGCGCGCGACGATGCTGTTGCTACAGACGTTCGGGTGGCCGCTGAGGCATTGCGGGCAGGTGCCGCAGAAGCCTGAGAGGCAGGCAACGACGTGGTCGCCGACGCGGACGGTCGTCACGTCCTTGCCGACTGCCTCGACGATGCCGGCGCCCTCGTGGCCGAGCACGATCGGCCGGTCGAGCGGCCACCGCCCGACTCCGTCGACGACATGGAGGTCGCTGTGGCAGACGCCGGTCGCGACGGTGCGCACCAGCACCTCGCGGTCGCGCGGTTCGTCGAGGTCGATCTTCTCGATGGTCAGCGGCTCGTGCGGCTTCCTGAAGACGGCGGCCTCGATCTGCATGGCTTCTCCTCCTGATAAACGAGCCCATGCTACACTTCCCACCGGCGACAGGGGAGGGTGTCACATGGCGAGCGCGCTTGAGGAAAAGGACGCGATCCGCGAGGTGTTGGCGCAGTATTGCTTCGCGCTCGATGACGGCAGGTTTGACGATATGGCGGCGTGCTTCACTGAGGACGGCACCTGGCACACCGCGTTCGGCAAGGCGACTGGGCGCAAAGCCATCGCCGAGTTCGCCGCCGGGCTGCGCGCGCACCGGCCGGGACCGACCCCGCGCGCGATCCATCACGTCACCAACATCGTCATCGCGCTCGACGGCGACACGGCGAAGGTGCGGTCGAACTGGACGACGGTGCAGAACTCTCCGCAAGGCCCGAAGATCGGCTCCGGCGGCGCGTATGACGACAATATGGTCAAGGCCGGCGGGCGGTGGCTTTTGCGTTATCGCACGATCGACCGGTATATCCGCCCGGACAGCGAATAGCCCGCCGCCGGATAAGAGGTGTGACGGTGGATAACCCGGCCCGCCTGAACACAACGATTCGTCATCCTGAGGAGCTCGCGCTGCGGGCGTCTCGAAGGACGCAATGACCTCGGAGGGAGCCTATCTGTACATCCTCCGATGCGCCGATGGTTCGTATTATGTCGGCACGACCACCAGCGGACTGGATCGTCGGTTCGCTGAGCATCAGGCCGGCGCCTTTGACGGCTACACCACCACGCGGCGTCCGGTGGCGTTGGTCTTTCACCAGTATTTCCCTCGCTTGGAGGATGCCGCGGCGGCCGAGCGCCAAGTAAAAGGTTGGCGGCGTGAAAAGAAAGAGGCGCTGATGCGCGGCGACTTCGCATTGCTGCCCGCCCTGTCGCGCCGCGGGACACGAAAAGGAATTGTCTGTGCGTCCTTCTAGACGCGGCCTGATGGCCGCTCCTCAGGATGACGATTGTCTGAATGTAACCCTGGCTGCGAGTTTGGTGGTGCGAGCGTCCCCGGTCAGGCGGCGTTCTCAACGACTTTAATGGGAGTTTGAATGGAACCCTGGGTCGAGACCTATCGCGGCGCGGTGTCGCCGTGGGAAACCGACGTCACCGAGCATTTTACGGTCGCCTATTACTTCGACCGCATCGCGCAGGCGGAGGCGTCGCTCGCCGCGGAACTCGGACTCCTCGATCGGCTGCGCGGGGGCGGTTTCGCCCGGCGTTATGACGTGCGCTACGCTCGCGAACTCCGCGCCGGCGCCGCGTTTCACGTCGAAAGCGCGGCGATCGGCGGCGACGGCGCGGTGCGGCTCGGACACCGATTTGTCGACTCGGTCACTGGCGAGGCGATCACCTGGTTTGATGTGCATTGGGACGGGGTGACGGCACCGCCGGCCGAGCGGATCGCCGCCTGGGACGGGCCGGAATTCGAGACCCGTGCCGATCCGAACGATCTCTCCAAGCTGATCCCCAGCTCGGCCGGGCGGGTGCAGCCGGGCGATCTCGACGAATTCGGCCGCATGGGCATTTGCGGCTTCATCCACAAGTTCACCGACGCGTCGGTGCAGATCGGCGCGGCGATCGGTCTCACCGCCGATTACATCAAGACCGGCCGCCGCGGATTTTCGACCTTCGAGTTTCGCCTGCGCATCGGCGGATCGCTGGGGCTCGGCGACCGCTACCAGACGCGCACCGGTATTGCGCATCTCGGCAATTCGTCGCTGCGCTTCCTGCACGTGTTGAGTGACGCCGAAGGCCGCGAGATCGCCCGGCTGGGCCAGTTCGGGGTGACTCTCGACCTCGACGCGCGGCGGCCGGCGGCGCTCGCGCCCGAACTACGCGAGAAGGCACTGAGGCTGGTGCTGCCCGCCTAGACCAGCATCCCGACGATCGAGCCCGACATCAGCCCGGCCATCGTGCCGGAGAGGATCGAGCGCAGGCCGAGCGCGACGATCTCGGAGCGCCGTTCCGGCACCATCGCGCCCATGCCGCCGATCAGGATGCCGAGGCTGCCGAAATTGGCGAAGCCGCACATCGCGTAGGTCATCACGAGGCGAGAGTGCTCGCTGAGGTCGCCGGCCGGGACCTTGGCGAGGTCGACATAGGCGATAAATTCGTTGAGCACGACCTTGGTGCCCATCAGCTGCGCGGCGGTGGCAATTTCGCCCGCCGGTATGCCGATCAGCCACATCACCGGGCGAAAGACATAGCCGATCAGGCGCTGCAGGGTGAGCGGCTCGCCGGCCAGGTTGGGCAGCGACCCCAACACGGCGTTCACTAGGCTGACCAGCGCGACCAGCACGACGAGCATTGCGACGATGTTGGCGAGGAAGACGATGCCGTCGCGGGTACCTTTGGCGACCGCGTCCATCGTGCTGACCGGCGGGTCGGCGAGGGTCAGCTCGGCGGTCGGCGACGGGTCCGGGTGGAATGGCACCATCAGCGCCGCCAGCGCCAGCGCCGCCGGCGTGCTGATCACCGCGGCAACGAGGATGTGGCCCAGCGCGTCGGGGATCACTGGCCCCAAGATCGCGGCGTAGAGCACCATCACCGTGCCGGCGATGCCGGCCATGCCGCAGCTCATCAGCGCGAATAACTCACCGCGCTCGAGGCTCAGCAAATACGGACGGATCAACAGCGGCGCCTCGATATGCCCAACGAAGATATGGACCGCCGCGCCGAGCCCGAGCGGTCCGCCGATCCCGACCGACCGGCGCAATACCCAGGCGAAGCCCTGCACGATCCGCTGCAACACGCCCCAATGGAACAGCACCGTCGCCAGTGCGCTGATCACCAGCACCAGCGGCAGCGCGCGAAAGGCAAAGATGAAGCTCGCCCCGGGATGGGTCTCGGTGAACGGCAGGGCACCGCCGCCGAGATAGCCAAAGACAAACCCAGTGCCGGCGTCGGTCGCGTTCTGCAGCGCCTGGACGCCATCATTGAGCAAAAGGAACGCCTTGGAGGCGGGAGGAAATTTGAGCAGCAACACCGCGACCGCGGCCTGTAGCAGCACGCCGGCGACGACGACCCGGACGGGCACGCGAAACCGATCCTCGCTGATCGCCCACGCAATCAGCAGCAACACCGCGATCCCCAGTAACCCCCGCATTTCGTCAGCCTCGCCGGCTCGCCCCACTCCTTTCATGTCATCGCCGGCGCTGGGATGCAATCGGCGGTGGGATTGCGGCATAGCGGATACGCGCGGTGTTCCCTAAGCTGGAGCGAAACGGGGAGGGCTGCCGATGAATAACGGCATCGCGGGGATCGACCACGTCATCGTCGGCGTCCGCAACCTTGAACGTGCCCGCCTCGGCTGGATGCGGCTCGGTTTTACCTTGACCCCGCGCGGCCGCCACATCGGCCAGGGCACCGCGAACTACTGCATCATGTTTCGGCGCGACTACATCGAGCTGTTGGGCTTTGTCGAGCGCGACGAATACGGCCACCGGCTCGAAGCGTTCCTCGCCCAGCGCGAGGGGCCGATGTCGGTGGCGTTCGCTCCCGTCCGCAATGCAGGCGCGACCCGCGAGGCGCTCCTCGGGCTCGGGTTGTATCCCGGTGAGCCGCGCGCGCTGGGTCGAGCGCTCGAACTGCCGGAGGGCGCGGTGGTGCCTCGCTTTACGCTACTGACCTTGCCGCCCGAGGAAACCCCGTCGCTCGATTGCTTTGTCTGCGGGCATCTGACCCCCGAGCTGGTGCGGCGCCCGAGCTGGCTGTCGCACTCCAACGGCGCCTCGGCGATCAAAAGCGTCACCCTGCTGGTCGAAAGTCCGGCGGCACTGAAACCCAGCTATGCTCGGCTTGCCGGAGTCGAACAGGTGAATGCCGGTCCCGGCCTCCTTGCCGTCAAGCTCGGCCGGCACCGGCTGACCTTCGCCACGCCGGCAAAGTTCCGGACGATGCATCCGGGGATCGAGATTCCCGCCGATCTGCTGATGCCGGGTATCGTCGCGCTCGAGTTCGCGGTCAGGAGTCGCAAGCGCACCGCAGCCTATCTTCGGAAGGAGGGGGTGGTTTTCGACGAGCTGCCCGACGGCCGGCTCGCGGTCGCGCCGGGCGAGGCCAACGGCGCGATTCTCATCTTCGCGGATGCCTAGCTAAGCCACCCGCTTACACATTAAAGCGGAAATGCATGATGTCGCCGTCCTGCACGACATAATCGGCGCCTTCGAGGCGCATCTTGCCGGCGTCCTTGGCGCCCTGCTCGCCATGGCAAGCGACGAAATCGGCGTAAGAAATCGTTTCGGCGCGGATGAAGCCCTTTTCGAAATCGGTGTGAATCACCCCGGCCGCCTGCGGGGCCTTACTACCGTTGGGAACGGTCCAGGCGCGCGCCTCCTTGGGGCCGACCGTGAGGAACGTCACCAGGTCGAGGAGGCGGTAACCGGCCTTGATGACCCGGGTGAGACCGGGTTCGTCGAGGCCGAGCGCGGCGAGATAGTCATGTCGCTCAGTCTGATCGCCGAGTTGCATCAGCTCGGCCTCGATAGCCGCTGAGATGACGACGGTGCCTGCACCCTGTGCCGCCGCGAAATCGGCGACGCGGCGGCTCTCGGCGTTGCCGCCGGCGGCGTCGGCCTCGTCGACATTGGCGATGTAAAGCACCGGCTTAGCGCTCAACAGCTGGAGCGGCCGCAGCTCAGTTTGCGGTATGCCGGCGGCCCGCGCCGGCTTGCCATCGCGCAAGCCGGCGAGCAAGGGCTCGCCAATGCGCAGCAGCTCCCTGGCCTCGCGGTCGCCGCCGCGTGCGCGCTTCTCGGCGGCGGCAATGCGGCGCTCCAAGCTCTCGAGATCGGCCAGCATCAGCTCGGTTTCCACCACCTCGGCATCGCGCACCGGGTCGACCGAGCCCTCGACATGGACGACGTTCTCGTCGCCGAAGCAGCGCAGCACATGCGCGATCGCGTCAACTTCGCGGATATGGCCGAGGAACTGGTTGCCCAGCCCCTGGCCTTGTGAGGCGCCGCGCACCAGCCCGGCGATGTCGACAAACTCCAGCTGGGTATGAACGATCTTCGCCGATTTGCCCAGCCGAGCGCAGATTTCGAGGCGTTCGTCGGGCACCGCCACGCGCCCCACGTTAGGCTCGATCGTGCAGAACGGATAGTTCGCCGCCTCGGCCGCTTCGGTCGCCGTCAGCGCATTAAACAGGGTGGATTTGCCGACGTTTGGCAAGCCGACAATGCCGCAGGAGAAGCCCATTTACGGGGTCGCCTCGTCATCGGGCCGGAGCGGGTCCGGAGGGGTAAAGCGCCGGGCGACCTCGCTCATGAAAGCCGATGCATCTCCGGCGAGCAGCAGCGCGATCGTCTCCGCGATCGCGTCGAGCAGCGGCCCGACCCATTCCTTGATCTCCTCGGCGGGAAAATTCTGGAGCACGTAGGGCTGCACCAGTTCCTTGACGCCGGGATGCCCGACGCCGATCCGCACGCGCCAATAGTCGGAGCCGAGGAGAGCGTCGATCGAGCGCAAGCCGTTATGCCCGGCGCTGCCACCACCCCTCTTGACCCGCAGCTTACCGGGCCGCAGGTCAATCTCGTCGTGGATGACAACGATCTCGCTGGGCGGGATTTTGTAAAAACTCGCCGCGGCCAGGACCGCTTCGCCGAAATCGTTCATAAAGGTTTGCGGTTTCAGCAGCAGCCGCTTCTCGCCGCCGATCGAACCTTCCGCCAGTTCGCCCTTGAAGCGGTCGCGGAAGGCAGGGAAGCCGTGCCGGCGGGCGATGGCATCGACCGCAACAAAGCCGACATTGTGCCGGTTCTTGGCGAAGCGCAGCCCCGGATTGCCCAAACCGACGAGGAGGCGCATCGACGCGGCAGGCTGCCTCAGGTTTCCTCGGCAGACGCGGCCGGAGCCGCGGCTGGCGGAGCCTCGGCGCCCTCCTCGCCCTCCGCGAGCGTCGGGGCAGCAATCGCGGCCGCCGCGGCCGCCGCCGCGGCGAGCGCCTCCTCGCGCACCGCCGACGAGGCGGCGACGGTGGCGACCGTCGAAGTCGCGCGAGGACAATACCGGACGCACGCCCGCTGGCATCTCAATCGCCTCGATATGGACGCTGTCGCCGATCTCCAGGCCGTTGAGATCGACGACCAACCGGTCGGGGATGGCGTCGACCGAACAGGCGATGTCAACGGTATGGCGGATGATGTTGAGAATACCGCCGCGGCGCAACCCGGGGGCACTGTCCTGATTGATGAAGCTGACCGGCACGCTAACCGTGACCTGGGCGCCGGGCGCGACGCGCATGAAATCGACATGAAGCGCCGCGTCGCTGATCGGGTGGTGCTGGACCTCGCGGGCTAGGGTGCGATGCACTGTCCCGCCGACAGCGACGTCGACGATCGTCGCGAAGAACCCGGCGTGGTTGATCGCGCGCGCCAGGGCGCGCGGTTCGAGGGTGATCTGCACCGGCGCGTCGCTACCACCGTAGATGATGCCGGGAACGCGGCCGCTGCGGCGTGCCGCCCGGGCCGCGCCCTTGCCGGCGCGGTCCCGCGGCTCGGCGGTGAGGCTGATGATCTCGGGCATTGCTAGTCACTCCAATCCTTCATTGAAAAACGGGCGGCGGACCGCCCGTTCTCGCATGCGCGCGAATTTAGCCTCAGTTGAACAGGCTGGAAACCGATCTTTCTTCGCTGATCCGCAAGATCGCCTCGGCCATTAGCGGCGCGATCGTCAACTGTCTGATGTTGCGCGACAGCCGCACCGCCTCAGTGGCGACGATGCTGTCGGTCAGGACCAGCTTCTCGATCGGCGAGGCCGACACTCGAGCCACCGCCCCGCCTGACAACACACCATGCGTGGCATAGGCATAAACGGCTTTTGCGCCGGTGTCGATCAGCGCCTGCGCGGCGTTGCACAGCGTGCCGGCGCTGTCGACGATGTCATCGACCAAAATGCAGTGGCGCTCGGCGACATCGCCGATGATGTTCATGACCTCGGAGTGACCGGCGCGCTCGCGCCGCTTGTCGATAATCGCCAGATCGGCGTCGAGTCGGCGAGCGATGTCGCGAGCGCGCAAAACTCCCCCGACATCGGGCGACACGATCACCAAATCCTGTTTCGCGAGCCCCTCGTGGATGTCCTTCACCAGCACTGGCGAGGCATAGAGGTTATCTACCGGAATATCGAAGAAGCCCTGGATTTGGGGGGCGTGCAGGTCAAGGGTCAAGACCCGGTCGGCGCCCGCCGCGGTGATCAGATTGGCGACCAGCTTGGCGGAGATCGGCGAACGCGAGGAGGTCTTCCGGTCTTGCCTTGCATAGCCGTAATACGGAATGACCGCGGTGACGCGCCGCGCCGAGGCGCGCTTCAGCGCGTCGAGCGTGACCAGCAGCTCCATCAGATTGTCGTTAGCCGGGTAGGACGTCGGCTGGATCACGAAAATATCCTCGCCGCGGACGTTCTCCTGGATTTCGACAAAGACCTCCATATCCGAGAAGCGGCGCACGCTGGCTTGCGTCAGCGGCAATTTAAGATAGGCCGAAATCGCCTCGGCAAGTGGCCGATTGGCGTTGCAGGTGAGGATTTTCATTGGCGCCGGTCATGAGCGTTGCCCTGGGCCCGGTCCCATGGCTTCACGCTCATTGAATTGTAATAAACGGGCGGCGGGGAAGCAATCGATAGGGATTTGCGAAAGACCTAGGCAATTGCCGAAAAACGCAGCGCCATCGGCGTATGTCGGCGCCGATGCCGCGCCGAAGTACCATCAAACCCGCCGTGGCACGGTTCTTGTACCGTTATGTCGCAGGTCCGGGCTGTCACTGCGACGGTCGATCCGGGCCGGGATCGCCGGATCGCCACCGGACCTCATTCCCGGACCAGCTTCCGCCCTTGTGCCTGTTTATGGTGTGCGCCGCCGGCCCGGGCTAAGGTCATACCGATGCGGATCGCGCTCACCCTTACCTGCTGCGCCGCGGTGGCTATTGCCAGCGTGCCCGCCGCAAAGGCCGCGGATTTGGCGCTGGTGCTGGCCGTCGATGTGTCGGAAAGCGTTTCGGCGGATCGGTACCTTCTTCAGCACGACGGAATCGCCCGCGCCTTCGAGAATCCGCAGCTCATCCAGGCGATCGGCAATGCGCCGGGCGGCATCGAGGTGCTGCTTCTCGAGTGGTCCGACCCGGACAAGATCGCCATCACGATCGGTTGGACCCGGGTCGCCAATCGCTCCAGCGCCGCCGCTTTCGCCGCCGCGGTGCGCGCGACCACCCGCACCTCCCACGGGCTCACAGCGATTGGCGCAGCAATGCGAGCCGGGGCCGCCGCATTCGATCATATGCCGGAACCGGCAGTGCATAAGGTGATCGACGTCTCCGGCGACGGCATGGCCAATTTCGGCCCGTCGCCGGCGCAAGTGCGCGACGAGCTGGTGGCGCAGGGGATCACGATCAACGGGCTGGCGATCCTTACTGAGGAGCCGTGGCTGGCCGAGTATTACAGCAGCAATGTCATCGGCGGTGCATCGAGCTTCTGCCTGGTCGCCGAAAACATGAACAGCTTCGCCGAGGCGATGCTTCGGAAGCTGGTCCAGGAGGTAGCGGGGGCACCGCCGCGTTACGCCGAGCGCGGCAAATTCGGCAGCCCGGTCCTCCCCCGCTAGCGGGGGAGGATGTATTCGGGTCAGATGCAGTAGGTCCGGATCGGCGGGAATCCGTTGAACCCGACCGAGGCGTAGCTCGCGGTGTAGGCGCCGGTCGAGAGAATCTCGACCTTGTCGCCGACCGCGAGCGACGAGCGGCAGCCGATAGTCCGTCCTCTCGTAGAGAATGTCGGCGCTGTCGCAGGTCGGCCCGGCGATTACCACGGGGCCCGAAGGGCCGTTGCGGCCGGGGGTTTCGATGCGGTACTTGATGCTCTCATCCATCGTCTCGGCGAGGCCGTTGAACTTGCCGACATCGAGATATACCCAGCGCTTGCCGTCGCCGTCGCCCTTGTCGGCGATCAGTACGACCTCGCTCTGGATCACCCCGGCATCGCCGACCAGCGAGCGGCCCGGCTCGACGATGATCTCGGGCAGGTGATTGCCGAAATGCTTCGTCAGCGCCGTGGTCACCGCCGCCGCGTAGTTGCGCGATCGGCGACACCTCGCCGCGATACTGCGCCGGGAAGCCGCCGCCGATATTGACCATGCGCAGGTTGATGTCGGCCTGGGCGAGCAGCGAGAACATCTGCGCCGCCGCGCCGATCGCGCCGTCCCATTGGTTGAGGTCGGTCTGTTGCGAGCCGACATGGAACGACACGCCGTACGGGTCGAGCCCAAAGTCGCGGGCGCGGCTCAGCAGCTTGACCGCCATTTCCGGGGTGCAGCCGAACTTACGCGACAGCGGCCAATCGGCGCCCTCGCATGACACGAGGATGCGGCAAAACACGCGCGCGCCGGGCGCGACGCGCGCCAGCTTGTCCAGCTCGGCCTCGCTGTCGAAAGCGAAGAGGCGAATCCCGGCCGCATAGGCGGCGGCGATGTCGCGCTCTTTCTTGATCGTGTTGCCGAAGGAAAGCCGCTCCGCCGTCGCCCCGTTGTCGAGGCACAGCGCGATTTCGCTCGGGCTGGCAACGTCGAAGCTCGAGCCTTTCTTGGCCAGCATCGCGACGATATCGCGCGCCGGGTTGGCTTTCACCGCATAATAGACACTGGCGGTCGGCAGATAGCGCCGTAGCATTTCATAGGCCTCGCCGACGATGTCGAGATCGACGACGAGGCATGGGGTCTCGGGCACAGTTTCCGCAAGAAAACGGGCAATCTTCTTGTTCATCGACCGGGGATCCTTCCCGAACAGCAACCAAAACGACCAGATCCCAGCGTCATTCCTGACCTCGATACCCACAACTTTGGAGAGATCGAGGCTGCGTTCGCTGAAACCAGACGAAAAGCCGACCGAAACGGGTGGAAAACCCGTATCGCGGCTGATTTTGGCTAGCTTAAACTGCTCGGATCGGTGACCCGGCTACCCCGTCCCCGCAAGCGGGTGCCGCGCAGGACGGCGTCAGGGCAGGGCGCTATGGCCCTGACAGGAATTGCAACCATATCGACCTCCCTCTCGGGACCGGCATACGGGCCGGACTACCAAAAAGGACGCGTTACGTCGTTGCATAACCACCAAGGGCCATAGGCACGTGCGAGTGCGTCAACGGGCGGATAGATACGCGCAAATTTCTGGATTGCAAGTAAAAATCCGGGGCAATTTTGTGGCGGCAAGGCTCGGCGCTTACGGCTGCTCCTGCAATGGGATCGTGCCGAGTTGTTTGCCGCTCGTGAGGTCGATGACGATGAGCTGCACCGTGCCGTCGGCGAGGTCGACCTGTAAGACGATTCGGTCGGCGCCGACGGTCATCGTCTCGATCACCGAGCCATGCGGCAGCGTGATGGGCGGGGCGGTGAACGCGACGCCTGGCGTCGGGGCACGGTGCGCCAGCCGGGTCGCAATCGCGGCGACCAGGGCGATGACGCCGCCGACCAGCATCACGCCCATCACCACGACGGCAATTTTCAGCGCGCGGAGGTTCACGACCGCAACGCTTTCGGCAACGACATGAGCAAAACAACCGTCGTTATCGACCCCGCCGCTAACGGCGATCGACTCGACCGGGCGCTGCAACGGCGCCTGCCCGAGTTGTCTCGCTCACGTCTCAAGCAGCTCATCCTGTCGGGTCAGGTTAGCGATGACAGAAACGTGATCCGCGACCCGGCGCGGAAGGTCAGGAGCGGACAAACTTTCGTCGTAATTCTCCCCCAGGCTGAGGATGCGACGCCGCGGGCGCAGGCGATCCCGCTCAGCATTTGCTTCGAGGATGCACATCTCATCGTCATCGACAAGCCTGCCGGGCTGGTGGTCCATCCGGCTCCGGGCAATCCCGACGGCACCCTGGTCAACGCGCTCCTCGCCCATTGCGGCGAGAGCCTGGCCGGGATCGGCGGGGTGCGCCGGCCTGGGATCGTCCATCGCCTCGACAAGGATACGAGCGGACTTCTCGTCGTCGCCAAGACCGAGCTGGCGCACCGGGCGCTGTCGCGCGACTTCGCCGCGCGCCGCATCGCGCGCGCCTATGCCGCGATCGTCGTCGGCGTGCCGGTTCCCGCGTCCGGCGAAATCGCCGGCAATATCGGGCGCAGCGTGACCAATCGCAAGAAAATGGCGGTGGTCGGCGCCTCGCGTGGCAAGCCGGCGGTCACGCGCTACCGCGTCGAGCGTGCGTTCGGCGAGACCGCGGCGCTGATCGAGTGCCGGTTGCTGACCGGCCGCACCCATCAGATCCGGGCTCACCTTGCGCATATCGGCCATCCGCTGGTCGGCGACCCGGTCTATGGCGGCCGCGCCGGCCGGGCGCATGCCCACCGCATTGGGCCCTTTTCGCGGCAGGCGCTGCATGCTCGCCACCTCGGTTTTGTCCATCCGGCCACTGGCGAGGCGATGTCGTTCGACAGCAAGCTGCCCGATGACATGGTGGAGCTGATAACCAACTTAGAGCGACTTTAAACTGGACAAAAGCTGACTATTTTAATAGGGTATGGGAACGCTGCGCCAAGAGCTGCGTTCTCTCCGCTGCAGCGAAAGGGGAAAAAATCGTCGATGCCAACTGTGTCCGTACCGTCGCTCTCGGGCGAAGGGAGCCTGACGCGGTATCTCCAGGAGATCCGCAAGTTTCCGATGCTCGAGCCGGAAGAAGAATACATGCTCGCCAAGCGCTGGAAGGAGCGTGAGGATTCCGAGGCGGCGCACCGTCTCGTCACCAGCCATTTGCGCCTCGTCGCCAAGATCGCGATGGGCTATCGCGGCTATGGGCTGCCGCTCTCCGAGCTGATCTCGGAGGGCAATGTCGGAATGATGCAGGCGGTGAAGCGCTTCGATCCCGATCGCGGCTTTCGCCTGGCGACCTATGCGATGTGGTGGATCCGCGCCGCGATCCAGGAATACATCCTGCATTCGTGGTCGCTTGTGAAGATGGGCACCACTGCAGCGCAGAAGAAGCTGTTCTTCAACCTGCGCAAGCTGAAAGGGCCAGCTTCAGGCGGTCGATGACGGCGACCTGTCGCCCGAAAACCTGAAGAAGATCGCCACTGAGCTCGACGTGCCGGAGGCCGACGTCATCAGCATGAACCGGCGGCTCGCCAGCCCCGATCATTCCCTGAACGCGCCGTTGCGCAGCGACAGCGAGGGCGAGTGGCAGGACTGGCTGGTCGACGAGACCGATAGCCAGGAGACCAAGCTCGGCGAGCGTCAGGAGCTGGGGCTACGCCGCGACCTGCTCGAAAAGGCGATGACGCATCTCAACGACCGCGAGCGCCACATCCTCGGCGAGCGGCGTCTCAGAGATAATCCGACGACGCTCGAGGATCTGTCGCAGCAATACGGCATTTCGCGCGAGCGGGTGCGGCAGATCGAGGTGCGCGCCTTCGAGAAGCTGCAAAAGGCGATCAAGGCCGCCGCGATCGAACGGCGCCTGGTGGCCTAGAGCATTGCTGCTGCCGCAGAGCTAAATTTCCGGCGCCGACCTTGACCTTCCCGTAAGGGGAAGGCCCATTTGCATTCCTGGCGACGCGATTGCCAACGTGGATGCAAATGAGGGTATCGCCGTGAATATCGGGGCCGCTGCCGAGATGTCGGGGCTCTCGGCCAAAGCCATTCGCTACTACGAGCTGGCAGGTCTGATTGCGCCCGCCGCCCGCGGCGAAGCGGGCTATCGCGTCTATGGCGAAGACGACGTCCGGGTGCTGCGTTTTGTCCACCGCGCCCGCGCGCTTGGCTTCTCGCTCGATCGCACCCGGCGGCTTCTTGATTTATGGCGCGAATCCGGTCGCGCGAGCGCCGACGTCAAGCAGCTCGCGCTCGAACACGTCGCCGAAATCGACGCCAAGATCGCGGCGCTGACCGCGATGCGCGACGCGGTACAGGCGCTGGCCGACGCGTGCGACGGCAATCGTCGCCCCGATTGCCCGATCTTGCGCGATCTCGAGGGCGCTGCTTCCGCAGCGTCAAAGCGCCGCCAGTGACCGCCACCGAAATCGCGCCGGATACCGCCGGTCATCCGGAGCGCCTGCCCGGAACCGTTGTCGATCCCGTCTGCAACATGACGGTCAATTCCTCGGCTGCGCGCCATCGGGCCCAGTACGACGGCCGCGACTACTTCTTTTGCGGCCCGCGCTGCAAGGAGCGATTCGTCGCCGAGCCGGAGCGCTTTCTCGTTCCGGCGCCGGCCAGACCGGAAACGGTCAGGTCCGGGTCATGGACCTGCCCAATGCATCCGCAGATCGTGCGCGACGCGCCCGGTGCATGCCCGATTTGCGGCATGGCGCTGGAGCCGATGACGCCGGACGCAGGGGACGCGGGCAATCCCGAGCTCGCCGACATGACGCGTCGCTTCTGGGTCGGTCTTGCCTTGTCGGTGCCGCTGCTCGTTATCGCCATGAGCGGTCATGTCGCCAGGGGCAGCCTCGATGCGCTGGTCCCACCGCAGATCGCCGTATGGGTTCAGCTCGTTCTCGCCAGCCCCGCAGTGCTGTGGTGTGGCTGGCCGTTCTTTCAGCGCGGCTGGGCCTCGTTCAGGGCGCGCCGGCTCAACATGTTCAGCCTCATATCGCTCGGCACGGGTGTCGCCTACGCCTACAGTCTCATCGCGGCCCTGGCGCCCGACATCTTTCCGGCCGCGTTCCGCGATGTGAACGGCCAGGTGCCGCTGTATTTCGAAGCGGCGGCGGTCATCGTTACGCTCGTCCTGCTCGGGCAGGTGCTGGAGCTGCGCGCTCGCTCGCAGACCAACAGCGCTATCCGCGCCTTGCTCGATCTCGCGCCGAAGCGCGCGCGCCTCGTGCGCGAGGATGGCGATGAGGTGGATGTCGCCCTCGAAGAGGTGACCCCCGGCAATAATCTTCGCGTACGACCTGGGGAGAAGGTGCCTGTCGATGGCGTGGTGATCGACGGTCACAGCGCGGTCGACGAGTCGATGATCACCGGCGAGCCGCTGCCTATCGAGAAATCCGTCGGCGACAAGGTGACGGGCGCGACCATCAATACGACCGGCAGCTTTCTGATGCGCGCCGAACGGGTCGGCAGCGAAACGCTGTTGGCTCGGATCGTCCACATGGTCGCAGAAGCACAACGCTCACGCGCTCCGATCCAGAGACTCGTCGATACGATCTCTGCCTGGTTTGTGCCGGCGGTGGTGCTCAGCGCGGTCGTCGCTTTTATCGTGTGGTCGCTCTTCGGGCCGCCGCCGGCGATGGGCTTTGCGCTGGTCAACTCCGTCGCGGTCCTGATCATCGCTTGCCCGTGCGCGCTCGGCCTGGCGACGCCGATGTCGATCATGGTCGGAACCGGCCGGGGCGCCACCGCCGGGGTTCTCGTCAAGAATGCCGAAGCCCTCGAATTGCTGGAAAAGGTCGATACGCTCGTGATCGACAAAACCGGGACGTTGACCGAAGGCAAGCCGCGGCTCACCGGCGTAACCTCGATCAGCGACATCGCCGATGGTGAGTTGCTTCGCCTGGTTGCGAGCCTCGAGCGCGGGAGCGAACACCCGCTCGCCGAAGCAATCGTCAAGGGTGCCGAGGAGCAAGGACTGCGGCTTAGCGCCGCGAAGGACTTTGCGGCTGAGAGTGGCAAAGGCGTCACCGGCATCATCGATGGCAGGCGGGTCGCGGCCGGCAACATGACGCTATTCGCCGGGCTCGGCGTCGATCCGGGTTCGCTACCCGGAAAGGCCGATGCGCTGCGCAAGGACGGTCAGGGCGTGATGATGGTCGCGGTTGACGGACGCGCCGCCGGCCTGATCGCCGTCGCTGACCCGATCAAGGAAAGCGCGGTCGCCGCCCTGAAAGCGCTGCGCGCCGATAACATTCGGGTCGTGATGCTGACCGGCGACAGCCGCGCAACCGCCGAAGCGGTCGGGCGCAAGCTTGGGATCGACGAGGTCGTGGCGGAAGTGCTGCCGGACCAGAAGGCGAGTGCGGTCAAGACGTTTCAGGGCCAACATCGCTTTGTCGCGATGGCGGGGGATGGAATCAACGACGCCCCAGCCCTCGCCCAGGCCCAGGTCGGCATCGCCATGGGCACCGGCGCCGACGTCGCGATGGAAAGCGCGGCTGTCACCCTCATCAAAGGCGATCTGCAAGGGATCGTGCGCGCGCGCCGCTTGAGCCGTGCGACGATGCGCAACATCCGGCAAAACCTGTTCTTCGCCTTCGCTTTCAACGCCATCGCCGTTCCGATCGCGGCAGGCATCCTCTATCCGGCGTTCGGTCTCTTGCTCAATCCGATGATCGCCAGCGCGGCGATGAGCGCGAGCTCGGTGCTGGTCGTCAGCAACGCGCTGCGGCTGCGGCGCGCGGAGCTGTAGCCCGCCTCGATCGAGGCCACAGACCCGTCAGCCCACTTTCATCTCGCCCAGATAGGCCTCGCGGATCATCGGGTTCTGGCGCAGTTCGGCGGCAGGGCCATTGAGCACGACCTGGCCGGTCTGCAGCACATAGGCGCGGTGGGCGATCGACAGCGCCATATTGGCGTTCTGCTCGACCATGAAGATCGTCGTGCCCTGTTTGTTGATCGTCTGGATAATGTCGAACACCTGCTCGACAAAGGCTGGCGAGAGGCCCATCGACGGTTCGTCCATGCACAGGAGCTTAGGCCGCGCCATCAAGGCGCGTCCGATCGCCACCATCTGCTGCTCGCCGCCCGACAAGGTGCCGGCGAGCTGTTTCAGCCGCTCCTTGACGCGCGGGAACAGGGCGAACACGCGTTCGAGATCCTCGTCGAAATCGGGGCCGCGGGTGCGCGTATAGGCGCCCATTTCGAGGTTCTCGTAGACCGACATGCGCGGGAAGAGGCGCCGCGCCTCCAGGACCGGGGCGATGCCGCGCCGCACCCGCTCGGCGACGCTGACACCGTTCAGCGATTGCCCCTCGAACAGCACTTCGCCTCGCGCCGGAACGACGACGCCCATGATCGCCTTCATCGTCGTCGATTTGCCGGAGGCGTTGCCGCCGAGCAGGCAGACGATTTCGCCGGCCTCGATGCGGTAATCGACCGCTTTCAGCACATGCAGGTCGCCGTAATAGGTGTCGACGCCGCGGAAGGCGAGGAGCTCAGGCAACCGCGGCGCTCCGCCCGAGGTAGGCGCGCATCACCTCCTCGTCGTGACGCACCGCGTCGGGGGTGCCCTCGGCGATTTTCTCGCCGTGGTCGAGGACGACGACTTTGTGGGCCAGCCTGACGACGACATCGAGCTTATGCTCGATCGAGAACGATCGTCAGACCCAGCTGGTTGAGGCTCTTGATCTGCTCTGCGAGCTCCAGCGTCTCGGCCGGGTTCATGCCGGCGGTCGGCTCGTCAAGCAGCAGCAGCTTTGGGCCGGAGGCCAATGCCCTGGCGATCTCGACCCGACGCCGGTTGGCGTAGCTGAGGCTGGAGACGACGTGATCGACGCGAGGGATCAGGCGGTTGCCGAAAATCGACAGGATTTCCAGGCATTGCTCGCGCGCCGCCTCTTCTTCATGCTTGGTGCGCGGCAACTGCAATAGCGCGCCGAACGCGCCGGTGGACAACCGCGCATGCCGGCCGATCATCACGTTTTCGAGCACCGTCAGACTGGGGAACAGGCGGAGGTTCTGAAAGGTGCGGGCGATGCCGCGGTCGAGAACTCGATGCGGCGGCAATCGGGTAATGTCGTCACCGGCAAAGCGGACCGTTCCAGAATCGGGCGTCACCAGGCCGGTTACCGCGTTGAACAAGGTCGACTTGCCCGAGCCGTTCGGCCCGATCACGGCCACGACCGAATGCGCCGGGACGGTGAGATCGACCGAACGCAGCGCCACGAGACCACCGAACCGCACGGTCATGTCCTTGATGTCGAGCAGCGGCTCGTCGCTGCTCGATCTTGCCGCGGCAAGGACGCCAAGCCGCTCGATATGAGGAACGCCGCCGGTTGTAACCTGCGCGGTCTGCTCGGCCATGCTGAGAGCCTGGACCGGTCTCGTCGCCGGAATCAGGCCCTGGCGGCGGTACAGCATCATCGCTACGAGGATGATGCCGAAGATCATCTCGATCGATTGCAGCCAGCTCGATTTGCTGCAGCCATTCGACATCGATCAGCCGGCCCAGCGCGTGCAGCCACTGCGACAAGTCCTGAAGGAACCATGATTGTAGGATCTGCAGGATCAGCGCGCCGAGCACGACACCCCAGACGCTGCCGATGCCGCCGAAGACGATCATCACCAGGATCATCACCGACACCGGAAACATGAACATTTCCGGCGTCGCGGTCTGCAGCTTGGCGACGAAATAGGTGCCGGTGGCGCCGGCGAAGGCGGCGCCGATGGCGAACGCCAACAGCTTGAACTTGACCCGGTTGATGCCCATCGCCGCGGCGGCGATCTCGTCCTCGCGGATCGCCATCCAGGCCCGTCCGATGCGCGAGAATTTGAGCCGCTGTGCTGGTGAAGATCAGCAACGCGACCAGCGCTAGCCCGACGTAATAATAGGGCCTAGCGCGCACCCCGAAGCTCCAGCCGAAGAGCTGCGGCGCGGCGACGCCGTTAAGCCCCATCGCGCCGTTGGTGACGCTCGGCCTGTTGCGCGCGACGATCGGCACGATCTCGCCGAAACCCAGGGTCACGATCGCCAGATAGTCGCCCTTGAGCCGCAGGGTCGGCGCGCCGAACAACACGCCGAAGAACGCGGCGACGGCCGCCGAGATCGGCAGCATCAGCCAGAACGACACGGTGAAATGGACGACGTCGCCCGGTCGTGACGCGCGACGAGGCCGAGCCACTGGAACGGCTCCCAGAAGCTGCTCCAGTCCGGTTCGATCTGGCAGGAGGCGAAGGCGCCGTAGGTATAGGCGCCGATCGCAAAGAACGCGGCATAGCCGAGATCCAGGAGCCCGGCGAAGCCGACGACGATGTTGAGGCCGAGCGCCAGCGCGGCGAAGGCGAGGGCGTTCGCCGCCGAGTCGATATTGGCGTCGTTGCGGCTGATGATCGGGAAGAGCAATGCCGCGGCGGTGACCGCGAGACAGAGCGAGAGGCCGATGCCAGTACGGCGCGATCCACTGCAGCGGCGAGGCCCGGCGCAGCCAGACATAGGACGCGCCCATCATCTGGCGCGGCTGCTGCTCCGTCATGTCGGGGGCTGATAGATCAGGATTTGGTCGGGGTCGCGCGGCCGAACAGGCCGTTCGGCGCGAAGACCAGCACCAGCACCAGGATCGAGAAGATGATCACGTCGGTCCAGCGCACCGCGAAGAACTGGCCGCCCAACGCCTCGATCGAGGCCGATGATGACGCCGCCGAGCATCGCCCCCGTGACGCTGCCGATGCCGCCCAAAACCGCCGCAGTGAAGGCCCGCAGACCTGCCGATATAGCCGATGATGAAGCTCGTGTAGTTGTAATAGAGGCCGAAGATCAGCGCCGCCGCGCCGGCCAGGGCCGAGCCGAGGAAGAACGCGGTGACGATGACGCGGTCGACATCGACCCCCATCATGCGCGCCGCCTCGGCGTCCTGCGCCGTTGCGCGCATCGCCTTGCCGAGCCGCGTCCGGTTGACGAAGAGATGCAGCCCGATCATCAGCACGAGCGCAATGCCCCAGATCAACACTTCGCGCAGCCGCAAGGTCGCGCCGCCGATATCCCAGCGCACGACCGGCAGCGGATTGGGATAGTTCTTCGAGTCCGCGCCGACCCCCAGCAGGATGGCGTTGAAGAGGATATAGGAGACGCCGATCGTCGTGATCATCGCCGCGGTGCCGCGCACGCCGCGCAGCGGCCGCAGCGCCATGCGCTCGATCAGCCACGCCGAGCAGGCCGGCCGCACCCATCGTCACGACGAAGGCGAAGGCGAGCGCGCCCACCAGCGCGAACCCGGTCAACGTCACGTCCTGGCCCGAGAGGCCGAGCCACTCGAGCGCCCACATGCCGATAAACGAGCCGACCATGAACACGTTGAAATGCGCGAAATTGATCAGCTCGAGGATGCCGTAAACGAGCGTGAAGCCGAGCGCCAGCAGCGCGTACATCGCGCCGAGGCTGAGCCCGTTGATGATCTGCTGGAGGTAGAGGGCTCCGGTGGTCATGCCCTAATCGTCATCGCGAACGACAGGAGCAATCTCGGGGCCGCAGGAGGCCCATTCCCCGAGATTGCCATGTCGCTGTCCAGCTCCTCGCAATGACTACCGCGCGTGCAATCACGAAGCGGCCGGCGCCACGCCGACATATTTGTATTGATGAATCGTGTCGTTGAGCGGGTATTTGTCGTCCCTCGTGATCTTGAAGACGCTGACGATGCGGTTGGTGATGTCGCCGTTCTCGTCGAAGCTGACCTCGCCCTGCAGCGTCTTGACCTTGGCGGATTGGATCGCGTCGCGCACGTTATCGCGATTGACCTCCTTGCCGGACGCCGCGACACGCTTGATCGCGTCGAGGATGACCAGCGCCGGCGTCATAGGCGGTGATCGAGTAGTCCTCGGGCGGGCCGCCGAATTGTCCTGGAAGCGCTTGGCCCAGGCCGCGACCTCGGGTTGGTCGAGCACGTGCGGCGCGGCGATCGTCGCAATACCAACCCTCGGCCGCCGGGAAGCCGGCGCCGTTCAACAAGTCGGTGCTGTGCATGCCGTCGCCGCCGCCTTTGATCATCTTCGGCAGGATGTCATAGGACTGCTTGGCCAGCTTGACCCCGGCCTGGGCGACGCCGCCGTAATAGAGCGCATCCGGGTTCAACGGTTTGATCTTGGTCAGGATGGTCGTGTAGTCGGCCTCTTTCGGATTGAGCTGGTCGCGGCCAAGCACCTTGATGCCGCGCTTCTCGGCCTGCCCCTGGAACGCATCGGCGATGCCGACCCCGTAGGCGCCGCTGTCGTCGAGCACGTAGACCGATTTGACCTTCAGCGTGTCGGCGTAAATAATTCGCCATGTTGGGGCCCTGATAGGCGTCGGTCGTCACGGTGCGGAAGTAGATCGCCTTGCCGCCCGGCCGGTATTGCGCGGCGAATCTTCGGGTTGGTGATGTCGGGATTGGTCGAGCTCGGGGTGATGATCGCCAGATCGCCCTGGCTCAGGATCGGCGACATCGCCTTGCCCGATCCGCTCATCTGCGGCCCGATCGCGGCGACGACACTCGGGTCGGAGACCATCTTGCGGGCATTGGTCGCGGCCTGCGCCGGGTCGTACTGGCCGGCTGTCGCGGTGCCGTCATCGAGCACGAGGAGATTGATCTTGTAGCCGGCAACGCCGCCGCTGGCGTTGGCCTCGTCGAACGCCATCATGCGCGCCGTGCTTGATCTTCAGCGCGGCCTGCGCATCGGCGCCGGTCAGCGGCAGGTTGATGCCGATCGTCACCTTCTTGTCGGCGGCAAAGGCGCGCGCGGCGTAGGAACCTACGAGCGCGGCGAGCAGGCAATTGGACGATCAGAGTGCGGCGCGACACCATGGTGCGGATCTCCCCTGTTCAATCCGGCAGAATGAGGTTTGGCGGATTTACGGCGCAAGTTTCGCGCCAACCCGCGCGGCGGCGGCAAGTGCGATCAGAGAATGCGGCAGCCCCTTATCCGCTCGGCGGCTTCATCGCCACGTCGAGCATGACGTTGGGCAGAATCTCGCGGATGACGCCGCGCAACGTCGCCTCGTCCGAGGCGGTCGCCGCTGCCAGCAGGCGGCGCGAGCCGCGCCGCAGGATGCGCGCGGTGGCGCGGCCGTCGCGACCGGGGCGGATCGTGGCGAAGGCATCGGCCGGCTCGACCCGCCGCAGCACCCGTTTCAGCGCCTGCACGCCTTCGCTGGTCTCGACATCGATGCGCGGTGGTCTCGGCGGTTTCGGGCTCGGCCTCCTCCTCGACCGCCGCGTCGATCGCCTCGACCGGCCGGTGCCGCGCCAGCACTGGTAAATCGCGCGTCCGGCCTCGGTGTCGATGCGCGATTGCAGTTCCCAGCTCTCGCCGCGCGCCGACAATTCGCTGATCAAGCGCGAACAGATCGTCGCAATCGACTTCATGCGTGCAGGTGAGAAATGCGAGCCTGCCGTCATGCTCGATGACGCGGTCGTCGTCCTCGGCAAAGCCGAGCTCGTTCAGCGCATTGTCGAGCGCGCGGCGCGAGGCGACCAGTAGGACCGTCACGTGCAGCCGGTCGCTTACGCGCTTTCTCGGGCGCGTTACTCTCGGCGTCCTTGTCGGCCAGTCTGTGCTCCTCGACGTTTCAGGCCATCTGGCTTTCGCCGAGCCGGCTGATGCGCACGTCGCGGTGGATGCCGACATTCATCAACAGGCCAAAGCCGAACATCACCGTGACCATCGCGGTTCCGCCATAGGAAATCAGCGGCAAGCGGCACCCCGACCACCGGAATAAGCCCGATCACCATCGCCGTATTGATGAACACGTACAGAAAGAAGTTGGTGGCGACTCCAAGGCCGAGCAATCGCCCGAACTGGCTGCGGCTGCGTAACGCGATCGCAAAGCCGTAGGCGATCGACCAGGGCGTAGAGCGTCAAGAGCGCACAGCCCGCCGACCAGGCCAAATTCCTCGGCGATCATCGTGAAGATGAAGTCGGTCTGCTTCTCCGGCAGGAAGCTCAGATGGCTCTGCGTCCCGAGCAGAAAGCCCTTGCCGAACAGGCCCCCCGAGCCTAGCGCGATCTTCGACTGCAGGATGTGATAGCCGGCGCCGAGCGGGTCGCGGTCGGGCGAGAGAAAGGTGTAAAGCCGCGCCTTCTGATAGTCGCGCAGCATCGACCAGGCGAGCGGCGCCGCGCGCCGCGGCGGCGAGCCGATACCGCGCCGAACATCCATAGTCGAACGCCGGCGAGGAAGAACACGATCGCACCGGCGGCAAGCAGCATCATCGCGGTGCCGAGATCGGGCTGTTTCAACACCAGCAGCAGCCGGCACGACGATCACAGGCCCGACGGAACGATCAGATCAGCGAAGCCGCCGGACTGTTTTCGCTCGGCAGGCAGTGAAAATACCGCGCGAGCGCCAAGCACCAGCGCGATTTTCATGATTTCGGAAGGCTGCAGCTGGAAGAACGCCGAGGTCGATCCAGCGCTGCGCGCCCATGCCGATGACGCCGCGCAGATCGACCGCGACGACCAGCAGCCAGCGCAAGCGCCATAGATCCAATAGGCGCTGCGGAACCAGTAGCGGATATCGATCAGCGCCGCGCGCGATCATCGGGACGAAGGCAATCGCGAACCGCGTCATCTGGCGCGAGGCCCAAGGCTGCATGTTGCCGTTGGCCGCCGAATACAGCATCGCGAAGCCGATGCTGGAGATCGACGCAGATCAGCAGGACCAAGCCCCACTGCAACCCGCGTACCTTGTCGGTGAGGGTGAGTTCGCGCCGGCCGATATCGGAAGAAAAGCTGGCCATCGCGCTATCCCCGTGGCGGGCGGCGGAGCCGGATCTGGTTCGGGCAGTGGCGGCGGCAGCCGGCGGAGCGACCTGGGCGATCGCATCGGGCTGCGGTACGCGGCGCGCCGGGTCGCGCTTTTGCGCCTCGAGCAGAACGTCGCGGCACGATCGGCGCGGCCACGGCCGAACCGCCGCCGCCCTCGACGCCGCCATGCTCGACGACGACCGCGCAGACATAGCGCGGCGCACCGACCGGCGCGAAGGCGACAAACAGGGCGTGGTCGCGCTCCTTCCACGGGATCTCATCTTCTTTGCGCAAACCGTGATCGCGCTCGTACTGGCTGATGTGCCGCACTTGCGAGGTGCCGGATTTGCCGCCCATCGCGAAGCCGGCGTCCTTGATGCGCGCGGCATAGGCGGTGCCGCCCTGCTCGTTGACCACCGCGTTCATGCCGTCGAGCACAAGCGCCAAGGAGCGCTGGCTGACGCCGAGCGCCGGAAAGGCGGTGATGTTCCGGTCGCCGCCCGGCGGCGAGCAGGCCCTGCTCGCGCACGAGGTGCGGCACGATCGCGCGGCCGGTGACCAGGCGCGCGGCCATCGTCGCGATCTGCAGCGGCGTCGCCAGCACGGAGCCCTGGCCGATGCCGGCGATCAGGGTCTCGCCTTGCTGCCAGGCGGACGCCGGTGGTCGCCAGCTTCCAGTCGCGGGTCGGGATCAGCCCGCCGCGCTCGCCCGGATATGTCGAGGCCGAGAGGCGCGCCGAAACCGAAGCGGCGAGCCATCGCCGCAATCCGGTCGATGCCGGTGCGCCGCGCGGTCTCGTAGAAGAAGACGTCGCAGGATTTCTTGATCGCGTCGTGCAGGTGCAGCGTGCCGTGCCCGCCCTTCTGCCAGCAATGGAACGTCGCGTCGCCAAGTTCGAGATAGCCGGGGCAGGTGACTGCGGTATCCGGGGTGATCGCGCCGCTTTCGAGCGCAGCCAGCGCGACCACCGGCTTGAAGGTCGAGCCGGGCGGGTAGAGCGCCGCCGATCGCCTTGTCGGATAGCGGGTTGCGCGGGTCGGTCGACAGCTCCTGCCACGCCGCCTGCGTAAGCCCGGTCGAGAACAGCGTCGGGTCGTAGCTCGGGCTCGAGACCAGGGCGAGCACATCGCCGGTGACCGCGTCGAGCAGCACGCAGGAGACGCTCGGCTCGTGGCGCAGCGTTTGGTGACGAAATCCTGCATCGCCACGTCGAGCGCGAGCACGACATCCTGCCCGGCTGCCCCTCGTTGCGGGCGATCTCGCGCACGACCCGGCCATAGGCGTTGACCTCGATCTCGCTGGTGCCGGCGCTGCCGCGCAGCACCAAATCCTCGGATTTCTCGATGCCGGCCTTGCCGATGCGGAAATCGGGCAGTTCCAGCAGCGGGTCGCCGGTCAGCTCCTTTTCGGACACCGCCGCGACATAACCGAGAACATGCGCCGCGGTCGGCCCGTAGGGATAGCGACCGGATCAGGCCCTGCTCGATCGAGACGCCGGGCAAGCTCGGGGACCGCGACCTCGATCCGCGCCATCTCGCTCCCAGCTGAGATTGGCGCGCACCACCAGCGGCACAAAGGCGTGCTTGCGCTTGGCGTCGCGCAGCACGCGTTGGCGATCGGCATCGCTGACCTCGATCAGCGTGCCGAGCGCGGTCGAGCGTCGCATCGAGGTCGCCGGTCTGCTCGGGGACGATGACGACCCGATAATTCTGCCGGTTATCGGCGAGGCTGACGCCGAACCGATCGAGGATGCGCCCGCGCGGCGGCGCCAGCAGCCGCAGATTGATGCGGTTCTCGTCGGCCAGGACGCGGTAGCGGTCGCGGTCGAGGACCTGCAGCTGGTACAGGCGCCCGGCGAGAGCGCCGACGAGCGCGATCTGTCCGCCGGCGAGGATCGCCGCGCGCCGGCTCAACAGTTTTTGCGCGTGACGTCTCGCGCGGCATGACCGTTAAGACCCGGGCGCAGTCAGCCGGCGCCCATCACGCGCGCGCTGGGTGCGGCCGAGCAGGAAGCTGGCCACCGGGAAGATCGCGATCGTCAACACGGCGCGGAATCACGGTGATGCGGAAATCGAAGAAGCTCGAGGTTGAGGAGGCAATGCAACGCCCACAGCCCGGACATCGGGCTACCACCGTCAGCAAGGTGAAGCCGGTCCACACGAAGGGGAAGGTGCGGTTGACGAAATAGCGGCGGTACCCGCAGCACCGCGCTGCGCGACAGAAGCAGCAGCAACGCATTGATCCCGATCGGCGAGCCGGCCAAGCAGGTCCTCGGCCAACCCGATGGCGAACAGCGCCAGCGGCGGCAGCAGATCGGGGCGATAGATCGTCCAATGATAGGCCGCCATCAAGGTGAACGCCGGGGTCAGCGCAGCATATCCCGGGATGTGAACCGGCAGCACGGAAATCAGCGCGGCGAATAGCGTTGTTGCCGCAGGCAGCATTCGTCCGGCGCCGTTGTTGACCCGCGGTAGCGCTGGAATGCTGAAGACCTTAAGCGCCATAGGACCTAGCCTTCAGCGGATTGTGTCGTCCTCGCCGGGTGGCTTGCGTTTGCTTGGCTTAGCGACGACTTGCACCGGCTGGGGCAGCGATCGCGACAGGCCGTAATCGACGACCAGGAGGTACCCGACCTGGGACAACTCGACATAGGGCTCGATCCGCGGTACACCCGATTCGATTGCGCTCACCACGCCGACCGGCAGACCCAGGCGGGAAAAGCCCACCCTCGCCCGAGGTGACGACGCGGTCGCCGATTTTCACCGCGTCGGGAGACGTCAAATACATGAGCTTCGGCCGCTCGGAATTGTCGCCGGCCAGCACCGCGTTGACATGGGAGCTCTCGATCATCACCGGAATGCGCGAGTTGAGGTCGGTGATCAGCAGCACTCGGGCGGCGCGGTTGCCGACTTCGGTCAGCCGCCCGACGAGCCCCTCGCCGGTGATCGCGGCCTGCCCGCGCGCCACATGGTCCTCGGTGCCGGCATTGATGAGGAGCGTGCGCACGTAGCCGCCGCCCGAATTGGCGATGACCCGGGCGGTGACGTATGAAACCGAGTTCTCCGGCACCGCCTTCAGTAAAGTCGCGCAGTTTTTGATTGTCGGCGGACAGGTTGAGTGCCGTCTGCTGCCACTGCAGCAGCCGTTGCGTTCTCGGCTTCGAGGCGCGCGTTCGCCTGGTACATGTTGACAAACATTTGCACGCTGTCGATCGCGCTACCCACGGCGGCAATTGGTCGCGAAAACGCCTCGAGCAACGGGCGCGACGGTATCGGTCACCGCCGTGCGCACCGAATCGAAGATCAGCTGATCGGCCTTGCCAAGCATGACGATCGCAGCCGACAGCAGCACGAGGATGCGGCAGCGTCGTGCGCTGGATCGTCGCGCGTCTTTGCGGCGAAAACCAAATCACGCCGTCCCCTCAGCCGTTACGGCGCCGATGCAAACGCCAATAGGCTCTCGCTAGCATGAGTCCCCTGCCCATAACCGCTCGCGGAGGCGAGCCGATAAAAGACTCTCACCACATGTTGATCAACAGGTTTTTTAACGTCTTCATTTCTTCCAGCGCCCGCCCCGTGCCGAGCGCGACGCATGTCAGCGGGTCGTCGGCGATCGATACCGGCAAGCCGGTCGCGTGGCGCAGGACGAAGTCCAGATTGCCCAACAAGGCGCCGCCGCCGGTAAGAACGATGCCTTTGTCGACGATGTCGGCGGCAAGTTCGGGGGCGGTGTGTTCGAGCGCAACCTTAACCGCTTCGACGATGGAGCCAACCGGCTCGGCGAGGCTCTCCGAGATTTGCCGCTCGCTGATGATGATCTCCTTTGGGACGCCATTCATCAGGTCGCGGCCCTTGATCTCCATGATCCGGCCGTCGCCGTCCTCCGGCATGCAAGCCGAGCCGATATCCTTCTTGATCCGCTCGGCGCTGCTCTCGCCGACCAGGAGATTATGATTGCGGCGGATATAGGCGATGATCGCCTCGTCCATCTTGTCGCCGGCGACGCGCACCGAGCGGCAGTAGACGATACCGCCCAGGGATAGCACCGCGACCTCGGTGGTGCCGCCGCCGATATCGACGACCATCGAGCCGGTCGGCTCGGTCACCGGCAGCCCGGCGCCGATCGCCGCCGCCATCGGCTCCTCGATCAAGAACACCCGGCGCGCTCCGGCGCTTTCGGCCGACTCCTGGATCGCCCGGCGCTCGACCGCGGTCGAACCCGAAGGCACGCAAATGATGATTTGCGGACTGGCGAAGCCGCGCCGGTTATGCACCTTGCGGATGAAGTGCTTGATCATCTCCTCGGCGACTTCGAAATCGGCAATGACGCCGTCGCGCAGTGGCCGGATCGCCTGGATGTTGCCGGGGGTGCGGCCGAGCATCTGCTTGGCTTCCTCGCCAACCGCAAGGACTTGCCGCCTGCCCTTGACCTGGGCGATGGCGACGACCGAGGGTTCGTTGAGGACGATGCCCCGCCCCTTTACGTAAACGAGCGTGTTCGCCGTGCCGAGGTCTATCGCCATGTCCGCCGACAGCAGGCCGAACATCTTGCCAATCATCGCGACCATGAACCCAAAGTTGCCGACCCGCCCCGATTTCAGTCCGGCGCGGGGGCGCCGCCAAAATCGTCTTGCCGATCAATGACATTATTGTTCGCATCGGGCAACAATGATTGCGATTGTTGCCAGCAAATGCGCGCAAACCGTCAGAATCCCCCGTTTCGTCTAGCGATCCTTACGGATTGCCACGGCTCATTCAAGTGATCTTAAGTAAACTTATGGTTGACGACCTACAGAGCGCCGCGGTGATCGTCAAACGTTCGGTGCGCATCGCCGGCCATGCCACCAGCGTTTCGCTCGAAGCGGCGTTCTGGCGGGGGTTATGCGACATCGCGGCCGCACGTAGACTGTCGGTCAACACCTTGCTGACCGCGATCGACGCCGGGCGGAGCGGCAACCTGTCGAGCGCGATCCGCCTGTTTGTGCTCGATTGCGCGCGGCGCGGCGAGCTTTTGTGATAGGGTCGAGCCCGGAGGGAGCCACAGTGACCTCGGTCGTCAATCTTAACCGGTTTCGCAAGGCCAAGAAGCGCGTAGAGGCGCAGCAGCGCGCGGTCGAAAACCGCGCCCTGTCCGGCCGCAACAAGAAAGACCGGCGTGTCGCAGAGAGCGAGCGTCAGCGGGCCGCGCGTGAACTTGACGGTAAGCGTCTCGACTGAAGCGTCAGGTTGCGGCGAGAGCAGTGCGATAGGCAACCTCATTCGCCGCGTCGAAGCACACGAAGATCACCTGCTCGGGGTAGCTGTTTGCAGCCAAATAGGTGGCGACCGCGTTCACCGCGATCCGTGCTGCCGGTTCGTGCGGATAGCCGTAGACTCCTGTGGAGATCGCCGGAAAGGCGATTGCGGCGAACCGGTTCTCGCGGGCGATCCGCAACGCGTTTTGGTAACATGAGGCAAGAATCTCCGCCTCGTTGGCTTTTCCGCCCCGCCACACGGGACCGACCGTGTGGATGACGTAGGGCGCCGTTAGCCGGTAGCCACGGGTTAATTTCGCCTCGCCCGGAGAGCAGCCGCCCAGCAATCGGCACTCGGCAAGTAGCTCGGGGCCGGCGGCGCGGTGGATCGCGCCGTCGACACCGCCACCGCCCAGCAGTGACGTATTGGCGGCATTGACGATCGCATCCACTGCCAGCAGCGTGATGTCGCCGGTTTCGAGCTTGACCCTCGGCAGCATGGCGAGATTTTACGGCGAGAAACGAAAACGGGAACCGGCGAATTTCCGGTTCCCGCTCGTTGGGCTGTGAAGCCGCCCGGGGCGGCCGACGCTAGGCGGCGCGATAGGTCGAGCGCGGCACGTGGAGTGCTTCCTTCCGCTGAGGAGTTCGGCGTACCATGTGTTGGCCCGCAACCCGACGCGGCAAGCTCGGTCGCGCCATGATTGCTTCTGCCCGGCGGTCGGGGACAATGCCCATCAGCCGGCGCAGCGCCTCGCGACCGCGCGACAGGCGCGAGCGGACGGTGCCAACCGGGACGCCGATGATCTCGGCGACAGCCTCGTAGCGCAGGCCTTCGAGGCCTACCAGCAGGATCACGGAGCGCTGCTCATCAGGCAGCCGGGCGAGTGCACGGTCCAAGTCGCGCAATTCGAGCGAGCGACCCTGATCCGCCGGGCGGGTCAGCGATGGCTCGGTCTCGCTGATCGTCACCGCCGCCCCTTCGCGTACGGCTCGGCGAACCTGATTGACATATTGGTTATGCAAGATGGTGAAGAGCCAGGCCCGCAGATCCGTGCCTTCTTTCCACAGGTGTTGCTTCGCCAGTCCGCGCACCAGGCAATCTTGGACGAGATCGTCGGCGGCCACCGCATCACGGGTCAGCGCGTGCGCGTAGCGCCGCAGGCGCGGAATTTCGGCTTCGATTTTCCGACGGAGGTCGGTCATGGGGGAACCCCGCTTTGTTGCTACCGGCGCAAGGCCGGTCGGAACGCGAGGAATTTAGCGAGGGCTCGCAACCCCATGATGACAAGCGAGCTTCTTTTTGTAAGGAATTGTAACCGCAGATGTCTTCGATTATGTGTTTATAGCACCCTGCCAAATCGTGGATTTATGAGCGAAACGGGATACATACTGGTCGTCGATGACGAGCGGGACATATGCGATCTCGTGCGCGAATACCTCGCGAGCGAAGGGTTTCGCGTATTGACCGCAAACGATGGCGCGGGGCTGCGCGAGGAGATGGCGCGCTCCAAGGTCGATCTCGTCATCCTCGATCTGATGCTACCTGGTGAGGATGGGTTGCAGTTGGCGCGCGAGCTGCGCACTGCCTCCGATGTCGGCATCATCATGCTGACCGGGCGCGGCGAGACGGTGGACCGCATTATCGGGCTCGAGATGGGCGCCGACGACTATCTGCCGAAGCCGTTCCACCTTCGCGAGCTGCTGGCGCGAGTGCGCAGTGTGATGCGCCGCGCCGCCTCGCGCGCCGCCGAGCGGGCAATCGGCGAGCGTTCGCGGGTACGCTTTGCCGACTGGACCCTCGATCTATCGAGCCGGGGGCTGCTGTCGCCGTCGGGGGACGACGTGCGGTTGACGACCGGCGAGTTCGAGTTGTTGGCGGCGCTGGTCAACCACGCCAACCAAGTGCTTTCGCGCGATCGCCTGCTCGACCTGTCGCGCCACCGCGAGGCGGGACCGTTCGACCGCACTATTGACGTGCAGGTCGGCCGGCTGCGCCGCAAGCTGGAGGACGACCCGAAAAACCCGACGATCATCAAGACCGTGCGCGGCGGCGGCTACATGCTCACGCCGCCGGTGGAATTCGAGTAAGCGAGCGGCCTAGCCGGGCCGGACGAGGACGTGCCGTTTGCGGCCGGCGCTGAGCTTGATCTGACCCTCGGCGTCGAGATCGGCGAGCGAGACGATCTGCATTTCGTTGCCAATCACCGTATCGTTGAGGCGCGCGCCGCCACCCTTGATCAGCCGCCTCGCCTCGCCATTTGAGGTGGCTAGTCCGGCCGGCACGAACAGTTCGAAAGCCGGAATGCCGCGTTCCAGCCGGTCGCGGGGCAGTTCGACCGAGCGCAGTGCATCTCCCGATCCACCGGTCTCGAAGACTGCCTGCGCCGTCGTCGCCGCATGCTCGGCAGCCGCGCGGCCGTGGGCGAGCGCCGTCGCCTCGGTCGCCAGCACCTTTTTTGCGTCGTTGATCTCGCTGTCGCGCAGCTTTTCCAGGTGGGCGATCTCGTCGAGCGGCAGTTCCGTAAAGAGCCGCAGAAACCGGCCGATATCGGCGTCCTCGCAGTTGCGCCAGTATTGCCAATATTCAAAGGGGTTCAGCTTCTCGGCATTGAGCCAGACCGCGCCGCCGAGACTCTTGCCCATCTTGGCACCGGACGATGTCGTCATCAGCGGCGTCGTCAGGCCGAACAGGGTCTTGTTGACGACGCGGCGGCCGAGATCGACGCCGGCGACGATGTTGCCCCACTGGTCGGAGCCGCCGAGCTGCAGCACGCAGTCATAACGCCGCGCCAGCTCGACAAAATCGTAAGCCTGGAGGATCGGATAGTTGAATTCGAGAAAGGTCAGCGGCTGCTCGCGGTCGAGCCGCAGCTTGACGCTGTCCTGGGTCAGCATGCGGTTGACCGAGAAGTGCCGGCCGATGTCGCGGAGCAGCGGGATGTAGCGCAGCTCGTCGAGCCAGTCGGCGTTGTTGACCATGATCGCGTCGTTCGGCCCGTCGCCGAAGGTGAGATACTTGGCGAACGTGGTGCGGATGCCGGCCATGTTGCGGGCGATCTGTTCGTCGCTGAGCAGCGGCCGCGCCTCGTCGCGGAACGATGGGTCGCCGATCCGCGTGGTGCCTCCGCCCATCAGCGCGATCGGCTTGTGACCGCATTGCTGGTAGAGCCGCAGCAGCATGATCCCGACAAGATGTCCGATATGCAGGCTGTCGGCGGTACAATCGTAGCCGAGATACGCGGTCACCGGCCTGGCAAGCAGCAACGCGTCGAGCGCCGCCTCGTCGGTACACTGGTGGATAAAGCCACGTTCGCGCGCGGCGGCAAGAAAGGGCGATTTGGCTGACATGGCTGGTTCATCTAGCACAAAACCGGTTTCGGCGCTGGGGCTGATGAGCGGCACGTCGCTCGACGGCATCGACGTCGCGGCGATCGACAGCGACGGGGAGGCATGGGTTGCGGCGGGGCCGGCGCTGACCGTGCCCTACCCGGACGATTTCCGCGAGCGCCTACGCGGCGTCCTTGGCGGGGTCGGGCCGGTCGCCGAGGTCGCGGACGCGCTGACCCGACAGCATGCCGCGGCGGTCGGCGAATTCCGCGCTCGCCACCCGCAAATCCGTGTGGAGCTGATCGGGTTCCACGGTCACACGGTTTTGCATCAGCCGGAAAACCGCCGCACCTGGCAGATCGGCGATGGCGCACTGCTGGCGCGGCTGAGCGGCTGCGATGTCGTCGCCGACTTCCGCAGCGCCGATGTCGCCGCCGGGGGCGAGGGGGCGCCGCTCGCGCCGCTCTACCACGCCGCGCTGGCTGCAAAGCTCGGGAAGCCGCTCGCCGTGCTCAATCTCGGCGGGGTCGGCAACGTGACGTGGATCGGCGCGGACGGGGCAATCCTCGCGTTCGATACCGGGCCGGGCAATGCGTTGATCGACGATTGGGTGCGCCAGCATACCGGTCAGCCAGCCGATTTCGGCGGCGTGCTTGCTGGCAGCGGCCAGGTCTCGTCGAATCATGTCGCGCATTTCCTGAGTGCATCGTATTTCGCGCGCAGACCGCCCAAATCGCTCGACCGCGATGCGTTTGCCGGGTTCGTGCCGAATGGCCTATCGGCGGCCGACGGCGCCGCGACCCTGACCGAGATCACTGCCGCGGCGATTGCCGCCGCGCGGGTTCATTTTCCCGCGCCGGTGCGGGAGTTTCTGGTGACAGGCGGGGGCCGGCACAACCCGGCGATGATGGCGGCGCTGGCGCGGCTGCTCGGCGTGCTGGTGCGGCCGGTCGAGGCAGTCGGCTGGGACGGCGATGCGCTCGAGGCCCAAGCCTTTGCCTACCTGGCGATCCGCTCGGTTCGCGGCTTGCCGCTGAGCCTGCCGTCGACAACCGGCGCGCCGCGGCCGATGCGCGGCGGCTGGCTGTTCAGGGCCGGATGAGCCGAGATGGACCGCGGCCTTCGCCGGGGTGACGGCAAGCCGTCACTTGACGACGATCGTTCCGGTCATGTGCGGGTGGATCGAGCAGAAGTATTTGTAAACACCCGGCTTGTCGAAGGTGAACGAGAACGAGTCATCGGTGTCGAGCGCATCGGATTTGAACGTCTTCCCGGCGTCGGCGCTGGTGACGGTATGCGGCTCCTCGTCCTTGTTGGTCCAGGTCACCTTCGTGCCCGAAGATACCGAGAGGATCGCCGGCGAAAAGGCGAAATTGCTGATGGTCACCGAGTCCGGCTCCGCCGCATAGGCGGCAAAGCCGAAGACGAGCATCATCGCGGCGAGCCGCAACGCCCGCCGGTGGATCGTGTTCATGGGGGATCTCCGGATTACGCCAGGGTCTGGTCGGAAAGTTTCGGGGACGCCGGCGGCACGACCTCGATATCGCGGATGCCGAGGACCGATTTGAGCTGATCGGCCGGCACCTTCATTGGGCCGGGGTTGGGCGCCTCACCGGCCTTCGGCTGGGGGAAGGCGGTCGACATCGCGGTCTGGAAGGTCACCTTGCCCTCGACCTTCTGCACCACCTGGTGGATGTGGCCGTTGAGCACGGTGACCGAGCCGAACGGCTTCAGATAGGCGAAAGCCTGATTGGCATCACTCGTGACCCAGCCCCACTGGGGGTAAATGGACCAAAGGGGGATATGGGCAAGGATGACGATCGGCGTGCTGGCGCTCTTGCCCTTGAGGTCGCCCTCGAGCCATTCGAGTTGGTCCTTACCAAGGGTCGCCCCCGTCGCGGGCGCGAAGCCGTAGACATTGACCAACGCGACGAAATGGACGCCCTCCTGGTCCCAGCTGTACCAGCCCATGCCGGTCCGGCCCTTGTCGCCGAAGCGGTCGAAGAACTGTTTGCCGTCGTCGCCGATGACGTCGTGCTCGCCGGGGATGAAATGGGTGTCGAGCTTGGCGCCCTGGATGATCCTCTGGGCGGTGTCGAATTCCTCGGCCTTCGATAGATGGGTGACGTCGCCGGTATGGATCATCATCGCCGGTTTGTTGGGTAGCGCCGCGATCTTGTCGAGCGCGACCTGAAGGGTGCCGCGCGGGTCGGGGTTGACCTCACCCTTGAAGCCGATATGGCTGTCGCTGATCTGGACAAAACTGAAGCCGCTCGCCGCCGCTTCCGCGTCGCCCCCGAGATTGACCGCCCGGGGTATTCCGCCCATTACCGTCCAGGCGATGCCGGTCCCGGCCCAGCCCATGCATTTTAGAAAACCGCGTCTTGTGCTCATCCTCGCCTACTCCCTTGTCAGGTGCCGACGATAAGACCGGCGCGTTTCGCGCTTTATTCGGGCGGGTTGAGAGAATTCCGAAAAAAAGATTTTCCGCGCGCGGAATAAAACTGGGCACGCTTGGGTCTTGCAGCGTGGCAGGATTTGCCGGCTCGCGGTTCGAGCTCGTGAGGAGAATTGCCCCCTTCATCGCGTGACAATTCGTTCGAGCGGGTGGTGCTGCCGCATCTCGACGCCGCCTACAATCTCGCGCGCTGGCTGATGCGCGACAGAGAGGCGGCGGAGGATGTGTTGCAGGAGGCGATGGTGCGCGCGCTGACCTATTTCGCCAGCTTCAAGGGCGTCAACCCGCGCGCCTGGCTGCTGCAGATCGTGCGCCGCACCGCCTATGGGTCGATGTCGTTGAATCGCGGAATGGAGACCGTGCCGATTGAAGACGACGATAGGACGCCGGCGGCGGGCGACGATCCTGAAGCGGCGTTGCTGCGGTCGCGCGAGTGCCGGCAGGTGCGCGAGATGATCGCCGCGCTTCCGGTCGAACTGCGCGAAACTCTTGTGCTGCGCGAGTTTGAGGAACTTTCTTACAAGGAGATCGCCGAGGCGACGCAAACGCCGATCGGCACGGTGATGTCACGGCTGTGGCGGGCTCGGCAATTGCTGGCCCGCACGGCGGAAGCGGAGGGATCGCCGTGAGCGAGGCCCGCCGTGCTCCAACGCCCGACTGCGACAAGGTGCTGCTGGTCCAGGCCGAACTCGACGGTGAGCTCGATGCGGCCCAGGCCGCCGCGCTCGAAGCGCACCGCGCCGGTTGCGCTATCTGCCAGGCGGCGCTGGCGGAGCTGTTGCGGGCGCGCGAGCTGCTGCGCCGCGAGCCCTACGAGACCACCCCGGACGATGTGCGGGAGCGGGTCATGGCGCGGCTGCGCCAGGCGGAGCCGCCGCCGCCGACGCCCGTTCGCCGCTGGCGTTGGGTGTTCCCCTCACTGGGTGGTTTCGGGTTGGGCGCCGCTTGCGCCGCCGCCCTCGCGTTCCTGTTCGTGCTGCCACAACGCGGCGACCTCGCTGCCCAGCTGGTCGCCGGCCATATCCGGGCGCTCCAGCCCGGCCATCTCGAAGACGTGGTCTCGACCGATCAGCACACCGTCAAACCGTGGTTCGACGGGCGGCTCGATTTCGCACCGCCGGTCCGGGATTTTGCCGCCGATGGATTCCCGCTCAAAGGCGGCCGGCTCGACTATCTCGAAGGCAGACCTGTTGCCGCCTTGGTCTATCAACACGACAAGCACATCATCGACGTGTTTGTGTGGCCGCAGAGTGGCGTTCCAATTCACCTCGCAAGCAACACCGCGCTGCAGGGCTACAACGTCGTCCACTGGACTGGGGAGGGGATGAATTTCTGGGCGGTGTCCGATGTCGAGCGGGCTCAGCTCGACGATTTCGTTGCGCTGTGGCGCGAGGCACCATAGCGGCTGGAATTTCACGACGCTTTCGCTGTACTCCACGTTTTGTTAACCATATCGCGGCAAAGTCCTGTGGGGATACTGTACGGAGCAGCGCGATGAAACGCGGACGCCTCGCCAGGTTTGGCCTTATGCTTGGGCTTGCCGGCCTATTTGGGTGCGCGCCGGTGCCAGCCCCGCAAGTCGCGGTCGCGCCGGCGCCCGTCGCCGCTCCGGCGGCGCCACCCGCGCCGCCGGCCCCGCTACCGATGCCACCGGCACCGCCGCCCATGCACGCCGCCGCCGCTCTGCCGCCGGCTCCGGCCATTGCCGCTCCGCCGCCACCTCCGGCCCCGCCCGCGATGCACCCGGTGGCGCGCGCCGCGCATCCTTTGGCGCACCATCGCTGGCGCCGGTACGCCGCGGCGCGGACCGGCTTTTACGGCTGGCCTTGCGGCAGCGTCGTGCACCCGTGCAGCGTCTATCACGCGGACATACCTATTCAGTAGTCTGCGGCGAAGTCCGTCGCGGAGCATGAGGGCGAGCACAGACTCGGCCCGCAGCAACACGGGGTCGTCCGGCGCGGCGGTACGCCGAAGCGCCACGGCGACTTGCTCCTGGAGAGCGTAGGCGTCGTCGCGCTCGCCGGATTGCCATAGCAGGGCAGCGAGATTGCCCATCGCGGCCAGCGTGTCCCCGTCGTCTTCACCGAACAGCCTTATCAATCTCGCAATCGTGGCGTCGAGCAGCTCGGCAGCTCCGGCGACGTTGCCCGTCGCCGCGACGGTGCCGGCGAGGTTATTGATCGCGCGCAGCGTTTCGCGGTGCTCGCCGCCATACAGCGCGCGCATCCCAGCGGCGACCTCTTCCCGAAGCCGCCGTGCCGCGGTGAGGTCGCCCTGCTGGCCGAGGGTGGACGCCAGCTTGCCCAGCGCCTTCAACGTGTCGTAATGCGCGTGGCCGAAGAGCTCGCTGCGGCCGGCGACCACCGCTTCCTCGAGCTTGCGGGCGCGTGACAGCTGACCCTCGGCCCACAGCGCCTCCGCAAGTTCGAGCATCGCGGTCAGGGTATCGGGGTGGGCGTCGCCGAGGTTGTGGCGGCGCTCGTCAACGAGGGCTTCGAGTTCGGCGGTCGTCGCCACTAGCCGGCGCGCGGCTTGTTGCCCCAAACGACATAACGCTTGCGCGGCCGCAACTCCTCGCCTTCCGCGGCGGCTCGCTGGTTTTGCGCGAAGATGACGTCGGCAAGCGGGTCGCCACCGATATCGACCAGCCCGTGCACGCCGAACAGCGCCTCGATCTCTTCCTGCGGCTTGCCCATCAGAAACGGCAGTCGGTCGCCGATCGGCGCGTATTCAGCGCTGCGCCGGGCGCTTGCTGCCTGCTCCTCGCCGGGCCTCACCAGCGATTGGCCGTCGATGACCGCGAGACGACCGCCGGGGCGCAACACACGGATCCACTCATCGATCGCCGCCTCAGGGTGGGGCAGGGTCCATAACACGTGGCGAGTGATGACGAGGTCGAAGGAGAGCGGCGGAAGCGGCAACGCCTCGGCGTCGGCTTCCTCGAAGCGGATATCGGTGCGGGCGCGAGCCGCTTTCTCCTTGGCCAGCGCCAGCATCGCCGGGGCGAAGTCGATGCCGGTGACGCGGTGGCCGCGCCCGGCCATTTCCAGCGAAAGGAAGCCGGTGCCGCAGCCGATGTCGAGTACGTCGAGCCTCTGTCGGCCATCAAGGGCCAGCGCGAACACGCGGTCCCACGCGGCGCGCTCCTCGGGCGTGCGAATGCTATGACCGAAATCCTCGTCGAAATGCGCCGCCCGCTTGTCCCAGTGTGCGGCGACCTGTTGTTTCACGATATCGGTTGGCGGCATCGCGCCCTCCTATTTCAGCCCGACCACCTCGGCCAGCGCGTCCACCTGTTCGACATAGTTCGAGACAGGGTTGAGCATCAGATGGTTGGCGCCCATTGCGACCACCTCCTCGAGGCGCTCGCGCACTTGTTCCGGAGTGCCGTGGATGCCGGAAAAATCGGTGCCCGGCGGGTTGTGGTAGACGTCGGTGAACCAGCGGTCGAGCAGGCGCCGCGCCGTGGCCGGGTTCTCGTCGACCATCATGAAGATGCGCTTCGAGATCGGGAAGTTCTCCGGGTCGCGACCGCGCGCCGCCAGCGCCTCCTTGAGGATCGGCACTGACTCGCCGAATTGCTTGATGCTCGACCCGCCCGAGCCCATCCAACCGTCGGCGAGTTCCGCGCTGCGCTTGACGGCGGTGGGGTGGCCGACCCCCATCCACAACGGCATCGGCTGCTGCACCGGACGCGGCGACATCACCTCGTTTTCGAGATTGTAGAAGCGGCCATGGAAGGTGACGCGCTCCTCGTTCCACAGCGCGCGGATCAGGGCCACTTCCTCGCGGAAGCGAGCGACCTTCCCCTCGTGCGGCACCTCGAACTGGCGGTAATGATGGTCGCGGCCGAGCCCGACCCCGAGGATCGCCCGTCCATCGCTGACATAGTCGAGGGTCGCCCATTGATGCGCGACCATCGCAGGATGGTGTACTGCCAGCACGACGACCGAGGCGCCGACCCGGATTTTCGACGTCACCGCGGCGGCGTAGGTCAGCACTGGGATCGGGTCGAAGCACATCGACTCTTCGTTGAGCGTGTTCTCGGTGACCCAGAGGTCGCGGAAGCCAAGCTTCTCGGCGCGCTGCGCCACGGTTTTCACCGCGCTCATGTCGATCGGGTCCGGCGAGCGGTGCGGCAGCGACATGCCGAATGCGATCTTGTCCTTCAGAGCCATCGATCGGCGCCTCGCGCAATTGAATGCCGACGCCTAGATTGGCGCGCGGTGATCGCGCAGCGCAAGCGGCCCGCACCCTCGGCGGCGGCGTCCATTGAACGGGTGGGCTGGTAGCGGGGGCGGATGCCATCGATTATCGAGCCGGCTCCGGACGCCCTGTTCCCATCCAGTCCACCGCGTTCCATGGCCTGAACGAGCACATCGGCAGGGTTCGACCCTAGACCCATGCCCAATCCGGCCAGCCGCCCGGGAAAGGTGGTCAAGCCCATGCCCACCGGTACCATTAATTCAAGCAACGGCCTTTCTCTCGGGTCGCCGTTCAACGACTACCGGCGAGACGGTCGCGTTTCGCTTCTGAAAAGGGACTGGACCCAATCCATTATGGCTCGCACGCACGCTGCACGGCGCAAGTCGCGGTGGACGATGAGCCAATATTCGCACGAGGTTTCGGGCATCGGCGGGGCTACACGTTCGAGCAGCGGGTCTTCATCGGCGATAAAGCACGGGAGAATCCCGCGCCCGGCTCCCGCGCGGATGGCGGTGAGCTGCATCGGCATGTCGGAGGCCCGAAACGCCACCGAAGCGCCTATTTCGCGGACATGCTCCTCGACCCAGCGGGGCATCGGAAAGTGCCCCTGTTCCTCCGGGTAGGTGACCCAGTCGCGCGCCTCGGTGCCAATCCGGCGATATATGGCCCCCGCGAATACACCCAACTTTGAGATGTACAGGTCCCCGCTCTCCGGCGGGTAATGCCGAACGGCAAGATCAGCCTCGCGGCGGGCAAGGTTCGCGGTCTGCATCGTTTCGACAAGCTCAAGGGTAATCCCGGCTGGTGGCGGGTTTTCGGACGAGCTGCCGACATGGTGACTGAGAAAGGCTGCGGCCCACTCGCCAACCGATATTCGCACCGTGCCGCTCAGGACCGATGCCGCAGCCGCGCGATGCCGTTCGAGTGATAGGGCGGCGTCCTCCAACTGCTGGGCAACCGGCAACAAGGCCACACCCGCATCATTAAGTCGTAATCCCTCCGGCAACCGGTCGAACAGCGTAGGTCCGCCAAAAATCGCCTCGAACGCGGCAATACGCCGACCAACAGTTGGTTGACTTATCCCAAGCGCGCGGCCGGCGGCGCGCAAAGAACCGTGCCGTGCCACCGCAAGAAAGATGCGGGCGTCGTTCCAATCGAGCAGACCGGACCCGTTGGTACCGTGCATGGGGTGATACACCTGCATATCAGAACGTCTCAAAAATGAGCTCTGCGTGATTTGCCAATGTATCACTACGTTTGTGGGCAGTCACCTGTCTCTGGGAGGTCGCCATGCAAACAGCAGTTATTCGGTCGCCGCAACCGCTAGCCATTCTTGAGGACAGGACGCCTTGGCGTTCCCGTCTCCGCTCAATACTGAGCGCCCGCCCGTACAGGAGGAACGAAGAACCGAAGCCCGAAAGCCTGTATCAACTCGGCGATCCGCTTCTCGCCGGCGTGGGGCTGTGTCGCGAGCACCGAATTGACCATACCCAAAACCGAACCGACCAGCAGCCGGTATCGCCACTTCCGGTGGCCTTGCTGGCGATGTGGATGCCTCGGATTTGACGAAGGAAGAGAATGATGCCGACGATCACCAGCAGATCGGCGCGCTCGTAGCGAATAAAGCGTGGGGTGATGCGCTTGTCGATCACATAGCTCTGCTGAAAGAAGAGCTGCCACGGCGCAACCGTGGTGCCGACGATTGCGATGATCAGCAACATCACCTCGCTCGGCTTGGCGCTCGGGCAACGGCTATTGCTGATGCGGCGAGCAAGAGGGCGGCCGCGCCGTACAGCGCCGGATGCGGCACCAGCGGCAGCAGTGCGCCGGCCAAGATCGGCCCGGCGCCAGCGCCGAGATCGCGCCAAGTCGCCAGTGCCGCAAGGGCCGGCACGCGATTGCGCCCAGGATTCTCGAGCGCGACGACCGGGCCGGGGATCGGCTGGATCAGCCCGCGCATGCACACCACCAAGAGCGCGCCGATCCATAACGCGCCGGACCCGATCACGGCGAGGCCAACCGCGGTCGAGACCGATAGCACGGTCAGCACCCGGCGCGGACCGAAGCGCTGCGCGAGCGCGCCGCCAAACGGCCCCAGCCCGATTTCGGCGATATAGCGCAACGCCAGCGCCGCGCCGGCGGCCAGCGCCGCGTACGACGGAAGCGCCGCGGCGGCCAGAACCGACATGCCGATCACGAACAGCCCGTCCAGGGTCATGCCCTGAATAAACGACCAGGTATCGAGCCGGGACGGCATGCGAAACCGCGGACGGGGGAGGCGGTCCGGCCGCCCTTCCCCGTCGCGTGGCAGCCTGGCCGCAAACGGGAAAGCAGCGAGTGCGACACCGGCGAGCGCGAGAAAGGCAAGCCTTGGTCCGGCCAGTTGATCGAGCGCAGCGCCGACAACCAGCCCGAGAAACGGTCCGGCAGCGACCATCGAGCGCATGCGCCCGCTGCGGCGCGCCGACCCGTCCAGCTCCGCGGTCGCCAGCGCCTGAGTCGCTATATTCATCGCGGCAAACGAAAGGCCCCATGAGAGGCGCGCGATCAGCAGCGCCCACACACCCGAGAGCAGCCCATAGCCGGCGGTCGAGAGCAACGCCCCACATGCCGCAAGCAGGCAAGCCGACCGTGGCCCCCGCTCGGCGTAGAAGCGCGCGACCCAGCCGTACCCGGCGATCCGCACCAGCCGATTGGCGGCCAGCAGCAGCCCGGCCTCGGCCAGGGTAACCCCGAACGCGTCGTGATGCAGCGGCAGCAGCAGGTAGAGCAGCGTGTCGCCCGGCTGAGCGAAGGCCAAGGTTAGCGAAGCATGGCGGGAATTCTCGTCGGCGATGCGGAGCGGTGACCGCCCGGCCGCTGCGACCGCGGGAGCCGTCACCGCTACTCGTGTTCCTGTTTGAGGCTACTCGGCAACAGCTCGCGGCGGCCTTCAAGGATCGGATAAGCCGCCGCGGCAAGGAGAGCGTTCAAGCCGGGCCGTCCCAACACCAGTCCGCGCGTCCGGGCCGGAGCATGCCGAAATGAGCTTCGGTCGCAGGGGCGCCGCCGCGATCGACGAGAGCAAGCTGGTGGCTCGCGGCTGACCGATATACCGATTGAGCAGAAACGGGAGTCCGAGCTGCGGATCACGGCCCGCTGACTAAGCCCCCTTTGCCCATAGCTGAGCGGAAGCGAGGCGGGCGCCTTCGGCGAGCGATTGCAGCTTGAGCCAGACGATCTTGGTGTCGACCTGAACGCGACCCGCGAAGGTTCCGAAGCCGCAATCGACCCCGGCGATGACGTTTTCGCGCCCAACCACGTTGGCAAAGTTCAGGATACGGTCGGCGACGACCTCGGGATGCTCCACGGTGTTCACCGTTGAATCGATAACGCCCGGAACGATCGCCTTTCCGGCGGGCAACGTCACCTCGCGCCAGATCTTCCATTCGTGCTCATGTCGCCCGTTGGCCGCGGGGAACGACACCGCCATCGGCATTGCCGAAAGCACGATGTCAATGATGTCCTTGAGTGGCACGTCGGTGTGATGCGGCGCCACAGTCGAGCCCCAGCACACGTGCATGCGCATCCGGTCAGCCGGAATATCGGCCACCGCTTGATTGAGGGCAGCGACATTCACCGCAATTATCTCGCGGAAATCGGAGAGGCTCTTGTCGAGATACACGGTGTGGCGAAGCATCGCGAGGTCGGGACAATCGAGCTGCAGGAGAAAGCCCGCATCAACGATCGCCTCGTATTCACGCTTCATCGTCTCCGCGAGCGCATACACGTAGGCTTCTTCCGTCTCGTAGTGCTTGTTCTTGAGATAGCGGGCGATCTGCCCGGGTGACGGCGACGTCATGAACAATTCGGTGGCATTCGCGCCGCGCATCACTTCCTTGGATAGATCGATGTCGGCTTGGGCGGCGCCCCAGTCCTTCCAAGTCACCTCGCCGGTGCAGGATGGGCGATACTGAAATGGCGAGGCGAAATGCGAGAGCAACTGGGCAAGTTCGGGGAATTCCGCATCGCCGGTGCCGAGGGGCGGCGTGCTCTCGCCATCAAATCCGGCTAGTCGGTCGAGCACGTGCACGGTGTAATCGGTGCGGCCCTGTTCGCCGTCGTTGATGACATCGATGCCGCTTTCGATCTGCTTCTGCACCACATGCGCGATCGCGTCGCCGACCGCGGCCTTGAGCTCCGCCTTGCGCGCGCCCCGATTTTGCCGTTCGGCGAGCAAGAGTTCGACCACCTTGGCGGTACGCGGCAGACTGCCGGTATGCGTCGTGAGAATCCGGTCGGTGCTGCGTTTCATGTGGCTTCGATCTCCGGCAGCCGTGTCCGCTTGGGCCCGTTTCTTGCCCAAAATCGATGCCGATCATGCTGACTTTCCAGTAGGCCGACAAGCAAGCAGCGCGCTTACGACCATCGGACGCTTGCCCTGTCCGCGGCCGAGCCCGCAATAGTCGGTACCGGGGCGGAAAACAAAACAAGGAGGGCCCGTCTGACCTATCCCCAGCTCGCTGAAGCTGATCCAGCGGCTGCTACGGGACCTGGCCACCAGTTCCGGCACGTGGGCTAGGCGTCGACTATGGGGCGTGGGCTGCCGCCATGATGACCAGCAGCTAAGGTCTGCGACGGGTTGACTGCAGTAGCAAGAGGCGGGCATGCCAAGGTAATGGCCGCCGCTCGGCGCGGGCGACTGGTCGATATGATGCCCCGATGACGACACGAACCTAGGCGGAGAGATCGACCGGCTTTCCATCCTTGATGACTACTCGGACATGTGATGGGTCACCGAGTACCGTGACATCCTCGCTTGGATCGGCGTCGAGGATCAGGATGTCGGCAATCATTCCCGGTTCGACGGTGCCGAGCCTACCCTGAAGCCCCACCGTGATCGCATTCTCGCGCGTCTGCAGCGTGATGACCTCGAGCGGTGTGTATCCGAGGTGCTTCACGAAAAATGCGGCCTCGTAGCCGTGCCATTTGCCGGGCGTCATCACTTGCGCGTTGCCGCTGTCCGTACCGAGCAGGAGTTTGATGCCACGCGCCTTCGCGGAAGCAATCGCCCTAACATTGGTTGCAAGTTGCGATTTGAGCCGTGCGCGCATCGCGGGCACAACGCCGATCCCGTGCTCTGCCCATATCTCTCCCTGCGCGAAGGCAGGCATGATTGGGATGCCGGCGGCGGCCACCGCACCGAGATCGGCGTCGGTTGCGAGATCGGCATGAAAGATCCAATCGACGCCGGCCAGCGCTGCATCGCGTGTCGACCCTGATCCGCGCGAGTGAATTGCGACCTTGGCGCCATGCTTTTGTGCCTCATTGACGACCGCGGCGATTACCGCGAGTGGCAGGGTCTGCTCGTCGCCCCAACGAGAGTCGGCGATTTTGATCATGTCGACGCCGCGTTCGCATTGCCGCCGCGTCTCGGAGACGAAATCCGGCACGGTGCGACACAGCACGCCGGTTGCATCATCCGGCAAGTCGCCGTCGCCTGTGGCGCGATTGTCGAAGATGCCGCCAGGCGGCGTCAGCGCCCGGCCGGCACAAAAGATGCGCGGCCCTTGCAGCATGCCTGCACTTACGGCCTCGCGGAGCGTCACGTCGACGAACCACTTGCCACCGGGCACGGAAACGCTAGTGAACCCCGCGCGCAGGATCGGCAGCAAATTCTCGGCCGCGCGTAGTGTGCAGAATTCGGCGCTGGTCGGGCTGGTGATGACTGCTGGTGCTCCCTGGTACATCGACAGATGAACATGCCCATCGATGAGACCGGGCAGAATGAATTTACCGGTAGCGTCGATTGTAGTGGCGCAAGGGTCATCGCCGGGGGGTTTCGCAGCATGGACCTTCGCGATCGTCTTGCCGTGTACGACAATCGCCCCGTTGGGCCGCGGCTTCGCCCCGGTGCCGTCGATGAGCGTGCCATCGGCGATGACAAGGGCACCGTTAGCCATCGAGCCCATCCTCGTCCTCCCAAGTGTGCGCCCAAAGCCTATTGCCCGGGCGGCTTTCTGTTAAGCGCCCCGAGGCGAGATGACTGAAGTTGGGTAAGATTAGAGATTAGCTGGCACTCGGCGCTCAAGCTCGGCTTGTGCACAACGCCGATCTGCGCTTCGGTGGTGAGGCTGGGCCAAGTCTCCCCACCTTCAGCATGAGCGGGCCGACATGAAGACAATCCTCTCGCATGCCAACTTGATCGATTGCGTCGAGCCCAAAGTACGGCCGGATGCTGCCGTGCTGATCGAGGATGGGCGCATACGCGCCATCCTGCCAAACGGCGAAGTGGACAGCGTCGGCGACGCTCAGTCGATTGACCTCAAGGGCGGATACCTGATGCCGGGCCTTTGGGACGTGCACATTCATCCCGACTATCTGTTGCCTTACGAAATGCCGCTCGCCGATCAGGTGACGCTGTTCGGCCACCGGTTGGTGGCCGCGCTTACCGAATCCGGCATTACCGGAATGCGCTGCGCAGGCGCCCATCACTTTATGGATGTGGCCTGGAAGCGGGCCTTCGATTCAGGACAGCATCTAGGCCCTCGGCTGTTCGCCAGCGGCCATTTTCTCACCACCACAGGCGGGCATTTTCTGACCTCGGGGCACGCGCTGGAGGTCGACGGTCCATATGGTTGGGTGAAAGCCATTCGCGAACAGATCAAAAACGGTGTCGACCATATCAAGCTCAACCTGTCGGGCGGCATCATGGGACCGGCATGGGACCTCCACACTCATTCATTCCTACTTGATGACGAGCTCCGCGCCGCCTTCGAGATCTGTCGGAAACGCGGATTCAAGGTCATGGCGCATGCCACCAACCCGGAGGCGGTGAAGAATGCAATCCGGCTAGGCGCCCACAGTGTCGAGCATGGCTACGTCATGGATGACGAGTGCATTGCGCTCCTACTCGAGCACGATACGTGGTACGTGCCGACCCTCGCCATCAGCCATCTCACCGAGAACCAGGCCACCAACTCGTTCGAAGCCGACTGGGTCGCGCAGCGTGGGCTTTCGCATGCGCTGTGTTGCCGCGCGGAGGCAGCCTCGGACGTACATGCCACCTGGTTCCGCAAGGCGCTTGATGCCGGGGTACGAATGGCATTGGGATCGGATATTCGGCCTCTCAAAGATGCGGCCCTGCTCGAGATGGGATTGTGGGTGCGCGACGGCGCGACGCCCTGGCAGACGCTGGTCGCAGCCACGCGTCATGGCGCCGCAGTATGCGGCGTGGGCGCCGAACTCGGCACGGTGGAGGTGGGCAAGCTCGCCGACCTGATCGTGGTCGGAGCCAATCCGCTTGAGAACATCAGCAACGTGCGCCGCCTGCAGCTGGTCCTGAAAGAAGGTCGGGTTGTATCGGACAAACGGCGTCCTACTGAAGCGCCTCGTAACGTGTGATCGGGGATTACGGGGCATGGCTCAGACGGCGGCACTCCATGTTGGCTTACCGCGCATATGACCCGTTGCCGGGAGGGATGGGCCACGTCTGCTTCCCGAAACATTAGCAGCCATCTCGGATGAGCCTTCCGGCTGCGGCAAAGCGGTGCTCACGTAGAAATTTCCACTTCGGGCCTGTGTATTGACCTGAGTGAGAGCCCTATCGTAACGCTTCGAGGGTGGTTTTAAACGAGCGGCTCGATGGAGTTCAGAGTTCAATTCTTCGGCTCGGTTGATCGCCTGCTCTATACCGACGTGCTCGACGCCAAAGAGCTCCTCGATGTGCTCGATTGGGCCCGGGAAGCCCTGCGGCGGGCATCAGTATCCGATACCGGCACCGCCGACATACCCGTAGGCTATGTGATCCTGGACGATCGCGGGCGACAGGTCGCCCGCGGCTACAAGCGGGAGCCGACTCCCGTAAAGCGATGAGCCTTCGCTATGGCCACTGTCATTGCTGGCGCGCGGTGTGCGTCATATCGTTACTACATGTTGATGGGTGCCGAAGATGTTTGGACCGCAGCTGGTCCGTGTCGTGAGTTCGTTCAGAACGCCAAGGCGCGCGGCGCGTCGATCGACGGCGTGTTCTACCCGGGGGCTTATCACGATTTCGACTTTCCAAACCAACCGGTGCACGACATTCCGCAATACGTGACACGTGCCGGCGTTGTGCCAATCGCCGGAACTGACCCCGCCGCACGCGCCGACGCGCTGCAGCGCGTGCCCGCGTTTTTCGCGACGCATCTGAAGGGCGGCTGACAGAAGCGCCACGGCGCGGGCGCGTGACCAGGCGCGTCCCGACCGTTGCTGCCCGCTTAGGCTAGGCTAAAGTCCGCATAGCGAACACGTGATGGGCGCAAAAGGCGGGCTCGATCCGGAAGTGGGCCCCCATAGCGGTCGTTCGCGCCGAGCCGCGGAATGTTACGGCCAATTCTCTAGCGGTGATATTTAGCGCCTCCTAGCGGGATGCGACGTGCGGATATTTTCAGCGAACAATTTTACACCGCGTCTAGCATACCGTCCATCCAATCGGACGCTTGAGAACCGCACTTCCATCTCATGAAGGCAGAACTGCATTGTGGCAAACTCAGGGGCTTTCCCTTGTGCGATAGGCCGGTTGTGCCTAAAGATTTCGGCAAAATCCGCCGCGACGCGTGAGCCTCTCGCGGTTTGGCCGGAAGGAAATTGCCTCATGGCGACTGTCGACGCCGTCGCTCGTCCGCAATATGTCCGCGCGCCGCGACGCGGACCGATCACCCGCCTGCTCGAAGACGAGCGGCGGCTTGCATTCTGTCTGATGCTGCCGACGATCGTGCTGCTGGCTCTGTTCATCGCCTACCCTTTCGTCAAAGGAATCGAATTGTCGGTCACCGACACCACGGTCGGTGTTCCCGGCAAGTTCGTCGGCTTCGATAATTTCAAGAAGATCTGGTCGGACGACATCTTCCACATCGCGGTGTGGAATACCTGCCTCTACACCTTCGTGACGACCGTCTTTAAATTGGCGCTCGGTCTGTGGCTGGCGCTGCTCTTAAACCGGCATTTCAAGGGCAAGGCGTTTATGCGCGCCTTCATCCTGCTCCCCTTCATCATTCCGACCGTGCTGTCGACCTTCGCCTGGAAGTGGATGTTCGACCCGACATTCAGCGTTCTCAACTGGACGCTATGGCATCTGGGCTTGATTCATGGCCGGATTAACTGGTTGGGCGATCCAAGCCTGGCGATGATCTCGGTAATCATCGTCAATGTCTGGCGTGGCGTGCCGTTCTACGCGATCAGCCTGTTGGCGGGCCTGCAGACAATCAGCCCCGAATTGCACGAGGCAGCGGCGATCGACGGCGCCCGTGCCTGGGCTCGGTTCCGTCATGTCACCTGGCCGCTGCTGCTGCCCGTGACCTTGGTCATCGTGCTGTTCTCGGTGATCCAGACCTTCGCCGATTTCCAACTCGTTTACGTGCTGACCGGCGGCGGGCCGGCGAACGCGACGCAACTTTTCGCCACCTACGCCTACCAGCTCGGCATCGGCACGGGACTGCTGAGCCAGGGCGCGGCCATCAGCCTAGCCATCTTCCCGATCCTGTTGCTCGTGGTCATTGTCCAACTCGTCTACATCCGCAGGGCGGAGACCCTCTGAGCCATGATTGAGGGTGCGCCGTGGCGGCGTTGGGTCTTTTTTTACGTGCCGGTGACCGGGTTCGTCGTCGCGCTGCTTTTCCCGTTTTACTGGATGATTATCACCACGATACGGCCGGACAAGGAGCTGTACCGGCCGTGGAATTCGGTCAATTACAACCCGTTCTGGACCTGGCAGCCAACTCTTGAGCATGTCCGCGACCTGTTGACGACGACGTTGTTCAGCACCTGGATGCTGAACACGATGATCATCTCGCTGGCGGCGACCGGGATTTCGCTGTTTTGCGGGCTGCTCGCCGGTTATGCGCTGTCGCGGCTCAAATTCCGCTTCGCCGGGCTGATCGGCACCGGGATTTTCATTACCTATCTGGTGCCGCAGACGCTGCTGTTCATCCCGCTCTCCGATATCATCCGCAACTTCAAGCTCGGCGACTCGCCGTGGGCGCTGATCCTCACCTATCCGACTTTTTTGATCCCGTTCTGCACCTGGCTCCTGATGGGCTATTTCAAGTCGATCCCCAAGGAGCTCGAGGAATGCGCCCGGATCGATGGCGCGCCGCGCTGGAAAGCAATGCTCTACATCATCTTCCCGGTGGCAATCCCCGGCATCCTGTCGGCCGGCATCTTCGCCTTCACCCTGTCGTGGAACGAGTTCATCTACGCGCTCGTCTTTCTGTCGTCGCCCGAGCAGAAGACCGTGCCGGTGGGCGTCACCAGCGAGCTGGTGCGCGGCGACGTCTTTTTTTGGGGCGAGCTGATGGCAGGAGCGTTGCTGGGGTCGATCCCGGTCGCCTTTGTCTATTCTTTCTTCGTCGAGTACTACGTGTCCGGCATCACCGGGTCGGTGAAAGGCTAGCGCCCACCGTTTCACAGGGGAATTCGCCATGGCCCGCGTCGCGATGCGTAGCCTGAACAAGAAATATGACGAGGTTCACGCCGTCATCGACGTCAATCTCGACATCAGGGACCAGGAATTCGTCGTCCTGGTCGGGCCGTCGGGCTGCGGCAAGACGACGACCTTACGCATGGTGGCCGGGCTCGAAAGCATCACCTCCGGCCACATTTCCATCGACGAGACGGTTGTCAACGATCTGCCGCCGATGGACCGCGACATCGCGATGGTGTTTCAGAATTACGCGCTCTACCCGCACATGAGTGTCTACGACAACATGGCGTTCGGGCTCAAAATGCGGAAGTTCGACAAGCCGGAGATCGCCAAACGGGTGCAGGACGCCGCCGAGATTCTCGGCATCGAGCAGTTGTTGAAGCGCAAGCCGCGGCAACTCTCCGGCGGCCAGCGTCAGCGTGTCGCGCTTGGCCGCGCCATCGTCCGCCATCCGCAGGTGTTCCTGTTCGACGAGCCGCTCTCGAACCTCGACGCAAAGTTGCGCGTGCAGATGCGCGTCGAATTGAAGAAGCTGCACGAGCGGCTGGGTACCACCGCAATCTACGTGACCCACGATCAGGTCGAGGCGATGACCCTGGGCGACCGCGTCGTCGTCATGCGCGACGGAAGGATCCAGCAGGTCGGCGACCCAATGGAACTCTACAACGAGCCCGCCAATCGTTTCGTCGCCGGGTTTATCGGCTCGCCGGCGATGAATTTCGCCGCCGTTCGTATTGCTGGCGCGAATGGCGGGCTATGGGCCGAAAGCGCGGGCATCAAGATCAAGGTGCCCGCACGGCTCAAGGACCGGCTCGACGCCTATGCCGACAAGGAAGTGACCCTCGGTGTTCGGCCGGAGGATCTGCGCATCGCCAGCGACAGTGACGACAAGGATTTGAATTTTCCGGTCACGGTCGAGGTGGTCGAACGACTGGGCTCGGAAATCCTGCTCGACGTCGCGGTCGGCGGTACCAGCATGGTGGCCTCGGTCGAGCCGACAGCCACCGCCAAGGTGCACGAGACGCTGCGCCTCGCGGTCAACCCCGACCGCATCCATTTTTTCGACAATGAGACCGAAGCGGCGATCTAGCCGCTGGGAGCATAACCTCGCGGGCGGGGGACCGTTCGCCATCCTTGGGAGGAGACCATGACGAAAATTCACCGCCGCCGCGTCCTGCAGCTTTCGGCCGGCGGCGCGGCCGCCGCGGCGACCGGCGGCCTCGCCGGCATCCTGGCGAGCGGGCGGGCGCCCGCTTATGGCCAGGCGATGACCGTGCACTGGCTGCGCTGGGCGGATTTCGTACCGGCCTCAGACGCCTTCCTCAAGGGCCCTTACACCGAACAATGCCAAAAGGACCTCGGGGTCAAGCTCACGGTTGAGACGATCAATGCCAACGACATCCAGGCGCGTGTCACCTCGGCGATTCAATCGGGCGCCGGGCCCGACATTTTCTACCTGCTGAACAATTGGCCCCAGCTTTACGGCCAGAGCGCGGTTGATGTCAGCGCCCTCGCCGATGATATCGGCAAGGCGCAAGGCGGTTTTTACGACATCTGCAAGGTCGTCGGCACAATGGGCAGCAAGTGGGTAGGGGTGCCGTATTGCGTCGGCGGGGGCCTCGTCGCATATCGCAAATCCTGGCTCGCCGAGGCAGGCTCGCCCGATGGCTTCCCCAAGGATTGGGACACCTTCCGCGCCGTGGGGAAGAAGCTCAAGGCAGCTGGCCATCCATACGGCCAGACCGCCGGGCACACCTTCGGCGACGCTCCGGGTTGGTGGTACCCGTATCTCTGGTCGTGGGGCGGCAAGGAGGTCGAGGCCGATGGAAAAACCGTCGCGCTGAACAGCAAGGAGACCATTGAATCGGTGAGATTCGCGGTCGCGTTGTGGAAGGAGACGATGGACGAGGGCGGGTTATCCTGGGACGACACCAGTAACAACCGTGCGTTCCTGTCGGGTACAATCAGCGCCACCAATAACGGCGCATCGATCTATCTCGAGGCCAAGAAGAAGCCCGATTCCTACCTGACCGAGAAAGGCGACCCGATGTTCAAGGACATCCTCCACGCCAGCATTCCGGGAGGCGCGGGCGGCGTGTTCAATGAACCCGGGCCCTTCACCAACATGCTGATGAGCTACTCGAAGAACCAGGATGCGGCGAAGAAATTCCTTGCGTGGGCACACTCGAAGGATGTGTTCGAAAAGTGGTTCACCACGCAACAGGGCTACACAGCCGGCGCCACCAAGGTCTGGGAGGACGATCCCGTGTGGAAGGCGGACCCGGTGATGGAGCCGTTCAAGAAGATCCCGGTCACTGGGCGAATGGTCGGCTATGCCGGCCCGCCGAACCAGAAAGCCGCCGAAATTCGGACCAAATACGTCATTGTCGACATGTACGCGAAGGCGATCCAGGGCATGACCGCCGAGGACTCGGTGAAATGGGCGACCGACGAACTCACTAAGGTCTACGCGGCTTAAGGTTCGCAGCCGGGAGCCGGCGCCGTGCCGGCTCCCGCCAACAAGCAAAATTGGAACAGTGAGATTGGCGATGCAGCGCATCAACCGACGACGTGTCCTGAAGCTTTCTGGTGCGGGCTCGCTTGCCGTCGCGAGCGGCGGTCTCGCCGGCATCCTGGCGAGCGGCCGGGTACCGGCCTTCGCTCAGGGTACGACGCTGCACTGGCTGAAATTTGTCGATTTCGTGCCGGCTTCCGACGCCTTGCTCAAGGGCAAGATCAAGGAGGATTGCCAGAAGGCGCTCGGCATCAACCTGGAGGTCGAAGCCATCAACGGCGACGGGATTCACGCGCGCATTACCTCGGCGATCCAGGCGAAGACCGGCCCCGATATCCTGATGGCGGTCAACAACTGGGCGCAGCTCGATCTATCTCTCGGCGCCACCGCCAGTCCCATCTTCTTCGCGCATTCACCCAAGAGCAGCGCCGCCGAGAATAGAGTTGTGAGCGCTAGGGGTTGGGCACGGCCGGAGCGGCCTCTTCCTCGTCGACGCCGCGCACCGAGCGCGCGGACATACCTTCGATCAGACCGACGATCCCTTGCGGCATGAAAATGACGAAAAGAATCAGGAGGATGCCGTAAATCGTATTCGCGGCGCCGATGAAGTGGATCCCGAAGAGGATGCGCAGGCTCTCGTTAAGCACGATCGTGAAGAACGCGCCGACCGTCGGCCCCAAAAGCGTTCCCATCCCGCCGGCGATCGCCGCGAAGACGATCTGCAGCGAGACCGCAACCCCGGAGACGACGTCCGGATTCACGTATTGAATGTATTGCGTGAGAAGCGATCCGCCGAGCGCAGTCAGCGCCGCGCTGATCACCGTGACCCGCAGCTTTTCTCGCATCACATTGATGCCGCCCGATGCGGCGGCGATCTCATCCTCGGAGATCGCCTCGAGCGCGACCCGGCCAATGCCGGTGTCGACCCGCCACCACACGACGAGCCCGGCCATCCAGACGACCAAGGCGATCGCGTAGAACACGCTTTTCTGCCCGAACTGCAGCGCTATCCAGGAGTGTTTGACGTTGAGGGTCATGCCGAGCGAGCCGCCGGTGACTTCGCGCGCGGCGACGAGCGAGAGCAGCACAACTTGGCTCAAGGCCAGCGTGACCAGCGCGAAATAATGGCCGACAACGCGGAGCCGGAATGATGGATAACCGATCAATACGCCCATTAGCATCGCCAGCGCCATGCCGACCGGGATGCCGAGCCATGGCGTCAGGCTGTAGTAGTTCCATAACAGCGCCGGCACGTAGGCACCGATGCCGAGAAACGCGCCGTGCCCGAACGAGGTGAGCCCAAAGCGACCCATCAGCGACCAGGCGGTGTAGATAAAGCCCCAAATCAGAATCTGGATCGCGATATGGAGGGCGTAATCGGCCGCGACAAACGGCACGAGCGCCAACGCGATCAGCCCCGCGATACCGGCGAGGACGCCTTTGCTCATCGGCTGAAAATCCCCTGCGGCCTGACGAAGATCATCACGATGAACAAGAGGAAGGCGAGCACGTAGGAAAACTCGATCGAGAAGTAATAGCCGCCGACCGCGATGATCTGGCTCATGATGAAAGCGGCGGCGAACCCGCCGATCATATTGCCGAGCCCGCCCAGCACGCAGATCATGAAGGTGATCGGGCCGAACGAATTGCCGATGAACGGGTGCACGTCGTATTGCAGCACCAACAGGCAGGCGGCCAATCCCGCCAGCCCACCGCCGATGCCCGAGGTGATGAAGTAGATGCTGCGAGGGCTCACGCCCATCAGCCCCATGACCTCACGATCTTCTGCTATCGCGCGGATCGCGGTGCCGAGATAAGTCCGCTTGAGGAACAGGTACAGACCACCGGCACCGAGCAGCGCGATAGCGAATGCCAAGAGCCGCGCCTTGCTGACATCGATCTCGCCGAGTTCGATCGGCGCCAGGTGAATGCCGACGTTCCGGAAATCGGTGCCGAACAGCAGCGTCGTGAAGCTCTGCAGGAAGAACAGCAGGCCGCCCGTCGCCAAAAGCTGGTTGATCGGCGCGAAGCCCAACACCGGCTCGATAATCAGCCGGTGCACCGCCAGTCCCAGCACGGCGACGAGAAGGATGGCGGCGATACAGGCGAGAATGAACGGCACGCCGAAATAGCTGTAGAGCCAGTAAACGGTGTACATGCCGCACATCACCAGCTCGACATAACAAATCCAGACGACGTCGATGACCCCGAAGATCAGGTTGAGGCCGAGCGCCAGCAGGGCCAGCACGCCGCCCAACAGCAACCCGTCGACGACCGCTTCGAGCAGAAAAATGTCCATTCGGTCCCTGTTCCCCTAAAGGCCCATATACGCCTTGCGGATCGCCTCGTTCTCGCGCAGTTCGGACGCACTGCCGGAAAGGTGAATGTGCCCGGCTTCGAGCAGATACGCGCGATCCACCAGCGCCAGCACCTGCTGCACGTTCTGCTCGACGATCAGCACCGTAAAGCCTTCGGCGCGAATGCGCCGGACCAGATCGAACACCTGCTCGACTGCGAGCGGCGCCAACCCGGCCGACGGTTCATCCATCAACAGCAGCTTGGGCCGCGACATCAGCGCCCGGCCGATCGCGCACATTTGCTGCTCGCCGCCCGACATCGTGCCGGCGGCCTGGCCGCGCCGCTCCTTGAGACGCGGAAAGAGGTCGTAGACCCATCGCAGCCGCTCGGCGAGATGCTTGCGCGCGGCAGGGATGAACGCCCCCATGCGCAGGTTTTCCTCGACGGTCAGCCGTGCAAAGAGACGCCGGTTTTCCGGCACATGGGCGATGCCCTTCGCGACGATGCGATAGGCCGGCAGGTGGGTGATCGAGTTGCCGATCAGCCGGACATCGCCGGCGATAGCGGGCAAGAGCCCGGAGATCACCCGCATCAACGTCGTCTTGCCGGCGCCATTCGGGCCGATGACGCCGACTGCCTCGCCGAGATTGACCGAGAGCGACACGCCGAACAACGCCTGGAACGAGCCGTAAGCCGCCGAGACGTTGCTCAGCGCGAGCAGTTCCGGCTCGGGGGTCGTCTCAGTGGTGACCACGGCCAAGATAAACCTCGGTCACGCGTTCGTCCTTGATGGCGTCGGCGGGAGAGCCTTCGAAGATCTTTTCGCCATGGTCGAGCACGATGACGCGGTCGACCACCCGCATCAGCACGCCCATGATGTGCTCGACCCAGACAATCGTGATGCCGAGCTTGGTGCGCACGTTCTGGAGCATCTCGGCGGCGCGGTCCATCTCGGCCGTGTCGAGCCCGCCAAGGCTCTCATCGGCGAGCAGCATTTTGGGCTGTGTCGACAGCGCCCGGGCGATTTCGAGTTTCTTGAGCGCCGCGGCGCCGAGCCCATGCGTCGTCGCGCTCGCCTCGCCCGGCAACCCGACCATGTCGAGCGCCGCCACCGCCCGCCGCTCGGCCTCGACACGGGAAATTTCGCCGCCCTGGGCGTAATACGCCGATAGCGCGACGTTGTCGCGCAGCGACAGCTTGCGAAACGGCCGCGGGATCTGAAACGTGCGGGCCAGACCGCGGCGGCAAACCTGATGCGCCTGCAGGCCGCCGATTTCGCGATCCTCGAAGCGCACCGAGCCGGCATTCGGCGCCAGCGTGCCCGAGATCAGGTTGAACGTCGTGGTCTTGCCGGACCCGTTCGGGCCGATCAGCCCGACGATCTCGCCGCGGCGGATCGAGAACGAGATCGCGTTGACGGCGGTGAAGCCGCCGAAACGCCGGGTCAAGCCCGCGATTTCAAGCACCTCAGCCCATCGCGTAGGGCGACGAAGAAGGCAGCGGCAGTACTGGCGACTGGGTCTCGATTTCCGTCGGCCAAACGACGGTGATTTCTTTGCCGTGATTTTGCATGACCACGGGTAGCGCGCGATCATTCTGCCCGGCCATCGCGTCGTCGGGCGGGAGGAACTTGACGCCGTAGCCCTGCAGCGTTCCGCCGAGCGGGACATCGACCTCGAGGGCTGCCTTGCGCACCGCCTCGGCGTCGAAGCCGCCGTATTTTGCGGTGGCGATCGGCAGCACTTTTTCGAGCAGGATCCAGGTGTTGTTGAAGCCCATCGAGCAATGCGTCGGCACCTCGGTGGCGCCGGTCTTGGCCTTGTAGCCGTCGACCATCAGCTTGATCAGATCGCCCACCCCCGGCGCCAGCTTCGCTGGATCGAGCCGCTGCGCCGGCGCGGGGTCGATGTTGCAGAAATTGTCGACATCATCGCCGAAGGTGTCGCGCAACTTATCGAGTTGGCTGTAGCCGGCGCCGTTGCCGATCAGCATCTTGAACTTGAGCCCGGCCTCGCGCCCTTGGCGTAGGAATAGGGTGATGTCGGGGTTATAGCCGGCGTGGATGATGATGTCCGGCCGGGCGCGCCGCAGCTTGGTGATCAGCGACGACAAATCGGGCGTGCTGGCGGAATAGGATTCCTTGAGGACGATCTGCGTGAACCCCTTTTTGGCCGCCCACGTCTCGTCGCCCTGCTGAACGGCGGTACCATAAGGACCGTCTTCGTCGATCAGCGCGATCTTGATATCTTTCGGTTCCCCACCCAGTTTCGCCTTGTTTTCGGCGAGGAAGCTCATCGCCGCTTGGGCATACCCGTCGGAATTGACCGTCGGCCGGAAGATGTATTTGAAGTGCTTGTCCTTTAGGACTGGCACGGCGATAGCGCTGTTGATCCACAGGATCTTCTTTTCCTGCTCGACCTTGGCGGCAAGCGGCACAGCCTGGGCGCTCGAATAGACGCCGAGGATGATGTCGACCTTTTCCTGATTGAGCAGACGCTCGGCCTCATTGATGCCGACATCGACCTTGCTTTGTGAATTGGCCGGCACCGGCTCAACCTTGTACTTGCCGGCGACGCCGCCCTTGCCGTTGACATAGTCGATGGCCAGCTGCGCGCCGATCGACAGCGGCACCGACCCGGCGCCGGCGAACGGGCCGCTGAGGTCGTGCAACAGACCAATGCGGATCGTCGAGCTCTGCGCGTAAAGGCGCGGCGTCGGCAACGCCAGACCGGCAAGTCCCGCCCCCGCCAATTGCAGCAGTTTCCGTCTCCGCATCGTCCCCTCCATATGAACCACCGCGTCGATTTTCCGATCGGCCGCGCAACTTCGACGGAAGCTCCACAGGTGTCAACGGCTGCTATCCGCCACGGAGCCATGCGCCTCGGCGCAGCCTACTCTCAAATCTCCTACGTCGAGATCGTTACTCGCCTCACGCTGAAGACACATGCGTTGGCCGATCGGTCGGGCGCGGTGATCTTTACGGTCAAGGCGATGTCGGGGCCGGCATATCGCGACTTGTCGGCGTCGCATTTGTAGAGGCGGGCTATTTTGCGGATGCGGCGAATGCGGCGCGATTGATGCGCTATTCGAGGGTAGCTGCAAGAATCGCGGAAATTCGCCGGGTCCGTGAGCGAACACAGCTTGTCGCCGACGAGCGTGCCGTGGCGAAGCTTGCGACATCGAAAGAGCGTGTCGGGCAGGAGTTTGCGGCGATCGGGTTTGCGAACATCGCAGACCTAACGACGCTTGATGATGACGGGCATCGGGTCATCAATCTGGACAATGCGACGCGGGAGCAACTGGCGGCTGTCGCGGCTATCAGCGTGGACTATTACATTGAAAGAAAAGGAAAAAACGCTCTCAAGGTCAAGCGGGTGAAGGTGACGATGCATCCGAAGGTCGCAGCGCTCGAGAAGCTTGCGCGGATGTTCGGCTGGATCGTCGACGGGCGGTATCTGCAGCAGGACGACGAGCTCGCCAAGCTGACGCCCAGGCTGGCCAACATGACACCAGAGCAACGCCGGCAGGATGCCGAGGACGTCATAAGGCGAGCGGCGGACCGAGGCTGCCCGCGAAGAACTGCCGATGATCGACGGGGAACCGGCGAGGCGATCAAGAGTAGCACCTCGAGTGTGCTTTGACGTCTACGGTAGTCCTTCGTCAGAAGAGATGCCCCGAGCGGCAGCGGACCCGCAGGAGTAGCGCTTTATGACCGGCCTACTGTAGACCGCCTACGGTAGGCAATGCGGAACGCTCGGACGAAGGCTCGAGTATTGTGCGGGCGAGATGAACGCACTGCTCGTCGTTGTGGCGGCGGGTCTTGCCGTCCTTGACGCCACAGGTTATGTGGGTTTGAGCCTCACAGCGCCCGCAAATCTGCCGGTGGTCGCCGCAGTACCAGCGGCAGATTCTCCCGTCTCATCCTGTGTGAACGTTCAGAAGTCCCTCGCGGCTAGATGAGGCCATCGCTGTCAGGACAACCTCGCGCTGCACGTAGCGCATCTCGTCGGGGGTGTGGCCGGGACGGGTCTCCAAGTTAGCCTTACCGGTCATCGATCGGCTCGCCGCGAGCGGGCACGTGTCGAGAGCTTAGGCTCACTGGTTCAACAGCTTATTGGCGATGTCACACCGCTACTCTTAACGGCCGCCATATGGCTCGTGAATTGGTCAACAATGTTGAAAGCGGCCCTCGCGGGGCTAAATTTAGAGGAAAGGGATTATAACAAAGTAGCCGCGGTATGAATGGAACTCGCCCGGCGCGACAGATGAAGGCGCGCGCGGTGACGACGACCGGTAAACAGGAGAGCGGCCGTTCAGGCCGATAGAGCTACAGATGGGTGGCGTCTTATGCGGACCGTGCTTCTTCCCGGACTAATCGGTTCACGCTGTCAAGCAACTCCTCGGGCATAATTGGTTTGGCGAGTGTGGCATCCGCCCCGAGGCGGCTCGCCGTCACCAAAAGATCGAGGGATCCAAAGGCTCCGCCGCCGGATATGGCGATAATCTTTGCCGTTGGCCACTCTCGCCGGACGGCCATGATCAAGCCGAGGCCGTCTTGGTCCGGCATGAGGATATCCGTGATGACAATATCAGGCCGCTCTTTACTGAGCAGCCGCATACCATCCACACCGTTGGTGGCAACCGAGACCTGGTGACCAGCGTCCCGCAGCGGCTCCCCTATCAGGCAGCGCAGGATGTCGTCGTCATCAATGACCAAAATTTTCATTCGCCGGAGCCACTCTCGATGCATGACATTGCCCGCGACATGGTAAGGGCGAGGCGCGCCTCCACCACCGCGAACGCCCGGGTCTCGCGGATCATCAATTCTTCGAAACTATCGCCGTGCTGAGGAAAGCAGCTGTCGACCAGGTCGTAGTCCTGGGGTCCGGGTGACGAATGGCATTTCTGGCCACCCGAATACTCCGCGCAAGGAAATACGGGTACAGCTCTAAGGGGTTGCGGTTGACGAAGTCTTAAATCAGCGGCCTTAGCTATCGCTCCCCATGACCGATGACCCGAGCCACGGTCGCCGGACGCCAGGCGCCACCGCGCGCCGATTTGATGCCTCGTGCGTTGGGCGCCGCAGCCTGGCCGAGCGTGCCGACGCCAGATCACGATGAAGGACCCGAGGGCGATCTGGAACTTCGAATATGACGTGCCGTTTTTTGCCAGTGTTCGGTGAAGGGAGAACCGCGGCTGTGCGGCTTTTCCCTAACCGCGAACGGTAGCGCTTGCCCCGCGTTGGCGCGACATGACCATCGCAAAAAGCGCACTGACCAACTCTCCGACCTCCCGCGAAACCGTCAGTCTCACCGGTCGGTTTGGGTACGGCGCGCGCGGTGTAATTTATCTGTTGGTCGGCATCTCAGCCGGACGTGCGACGTTCGACCCGAGCCATCGCCCAGGCGGGTTTACGGAGTCACTTGAGTTTCTCGGGCATCACTGGACAGGTGCGGTGGCTCTGGGACTGCTGGCCGCCGGCATGGCCTGCTTCGCCTGTTGGCTTGCGGCATCGGCCGTGTATCGCCGGGACCATCCTGGCCCCGCGCATTTGGTGCTTGTAGCCGGCCTCTTGGGGGACGCCGCCATCTATCTCGGCTTCATGGTGAGCGTACTGGGAATTATCTTCGGTGCGTCGAGAGGCAGCGAGCACCTGCTGCAATCCTGGGTGAGCTGGCTCGTCGCTGGGACGGTCGGACGGATCATCGTCGGGCTGGCCAGCGCCACAATACTAGCCTGCGGCGCCGGGCTCGTCGCATGGGGCATCTTTGCTGATATCGAGGGACCGCTCGAATTGCCGTCGGCAGAGAAACGTTTGATGCTGCCGATCGGCCGCTACGGCACTGCTGGCCGCGGGCTCGCCATTGCTCTGGTCGGTTGTTATCTTCTGATCTCGGCAATTCGAGCCGATGCGAGCCAAGCCCATGAGCTTGGCGGCGCATTGCGCGATCTTCGCGCGCTACCCTACGGCGTTGTGATCACCGCGGCATTCGCGCTTGCGTTTATCGCCTCAAGCGCCCTCGATTTCGTCGTGGCCATATACAGGCGTTTCGATCCGGGCCGTCATCGATCCCCGAACCGCCGACGCCGGCGATCCTGAGTCCCATCCGGTCCATAACCGACATCTGGCGAAGCGGCGAAGGGTTGTGCAGGTTTGCTGCGCCCATTTGGGAATACCACTCTCGGTGTCGATGAGACGGAACGCGCGCACGTTTGTTTACCGCTCGCAATGGCCGGCCTTGCTCGTTCACTCCCTCATGCCAAGTGGAAAGCCAGCGATTGGCGCGGCTCGTGGCCCTGGTTAGCCGGTGGTCTTGTGCTCCTCGCGCTTTGTCTAAGCTGGTTTTTGCTGCCGCTCAAAGAGTGGATCAGCGACCTGCAATCCTGGTTCCTCGACGAAGGGGTGTATGGCGTGGTGATCTTCGTCGTTGTGCTCGTGGTGATGACCTGGCTCCCAGCGCCCGATTGGCCGCTGCCGATCATGGCCGGCTATGTCTACGGCGTCTGGGCCTTTCCGATGGTCTATATCAGCATCGTGGTGGCGAGCGCCGTGGCATTCCTCGCAGCGCGGCATCTCGCCCGCGACAAGGTCCGCGCCTTTCTCAGACGCCGTCCCAGATACCGCGCGCTCGACCGCGCGGTCGCCGAACACGGCTGGCAGATGGTTTTTCTGGTGCGGCTGAGTCCGATCATCCCCTTCAACCTGCAAAACTACGCCTTCGGCGTGACCGGAGTCCCATTGCTCCCCTATCTGTGGGCAACCCTGGCCGGGATCACGCCCGGCACCGCGCTCTACGTCTACTTCGGGATCTTCGGCAAAGGGTTGAGCAGCACTCCGAGCGCCCTCAATTGGGTCTCGCTCGGCCTCGGCGTGGCGGCGTCGATCGCGCTCGGCGTCTTCGTCACGCGAACAACCAAGACTTACCTCGCCGAACCAAATGAGAGACGACGCTAAACGGGTCGCGGCGTCTCTCTTGCCAGGTACGGGTCTGTTCGAGATGACCGAACGCCAAGCCGGTGGACGTCGCCGCGGGTCGTCCAAGTCGCTGAACTAAGCGGCCGTCGATGCCTTGATCCGCTGGACGACGCTGGTGCCGATACGCTCAGCTCTGGCGACTGCGAGTATTCCTTTGTCGGTCGCCAGCGCTTCTCGTATCGCGGCCTCTGTGTCGGTACCGATGCGCGGGCTTGCCCTCGGCCTTGGCTCGCGCCAGGCCGGACTTGAGGTGCTCGACGATCATGGCGCGCTCAAATTCGGCAAATACGCCCATCATCTGGAACATGGCCTTGCCCGCAGGCGTCGCAGTATCGAGCCCCTGCTGGTGCAGGTAGAGATCGACGCCCTTGACGCCATCACCTTGGCACGCAGATGCCGTGGGGGGCGCGTCCATCCCATCACGTGGAACGGAAACAAGGGAGTGTCCGCTCTCGGCGCGCAAAGCGGCGTTGTCGACTGCGTGGAGGGGGGTGTCAAAAATGCCCCTCAGCGGCCGTTCGACTTCCGGCACTGAAGCGTTACAATACCGTACGGGCTGGGACTCTTGTCATTGCTCTCATTTCGTCAGTGGAACCGGCTCCTGTCTGACGCGGCGGCCAGGTAAGGGAACTGAACGTAACACAAGGTATTTGTCAGCGAGGATCAGGATGTGCCGCAATATTAAAACGTTGCATAACTTCAAGCCGCCGGCGACGGATGACGAAATACGAGCATCTGCATTGCAATTTGTTCGTAAATTGAGCGGTTCTACTCGACCCTCGAAAGCAAATCAGATCGCCTTCGACCGCGCGGTTGACGAGGTCGCGAGGACTGCGCGGCAATTGCTCGACGCTCTCGTAACCACTGCGCCACCCGGAATCGCGATGACGAGGCGGTAAAGGCGCGCGCCAGGGCCGTTGAGCGGTACCGTCCGGCTCTGAATGCCGCCACATAAAAGTTACGACCGAATGGAGGGCTAGTGACGCCGGAGGACGCCCGGAAGCACAATGACGCCCCACGCAATGCGGAGGATGCCCGCTGTGACCATTTCAACTCGTTACGTATTCTTCGCGTCGATGGACGTGGCGCCTGAGGCGGAGGCTTTGTTCAACGAAGTCTACGACACCGAACATGTGCCGAACCTACTGCAAGTACCGGGAGTCCGTAGCATCACACGCATGAAGGGCGAGCCAGCACGCTTCGCCATTGCTGGCGGTGTGCGTGAGCTGGCCGCGCCGAGCCCGATTTACATAGCGATTTACGAGATCGACGATCCGCAGGTTCTGCAGAGCCCGCAGTGGGCCGCAGCCGTTGAGCGTGGACGATGGCCGAACGAAGTGCGCCCGCACACATCGAACCGGCAGCATCTGCTATTCAAGGTCCAGTAAGCTCAAATTCGCCGGATAATTTTCAGCCATGCGTCGCGGCGACTTTCCACCAATGTGTGATAATGCCGCGCCATCGCGCCCGTCATGTCGGTCGGTTGAGCCGAGCGCTAACGCCACTGTCGGAGGCATCGAGCCAGATGAACGCCCTCAAAGACGCGATCAAGTCAGGTAGAACCATTGTCGGGACCACCGTGACGCCGGACATCGACGTATCGGTCCCCGCCGCCGCCGGGTATGACTTCCTGCTGTTCGATACCCAGCACTCAGCCTGGGAGATCAAGCAACTGCGGCCGTCGATCGAGACGATGCGCGGCAAGCAGGCGGCGCCGGTGGTGCGCGTCGCCGCGAACCAGCCCCATCTGATCTGCTTCGCGCTCGACGCCGGGGCACGAGGCATCATCGTGCCGATGGTCAACACCCGCACGGAGGCTGAGGCCGCGGTGCGCGCTTGCCGCTATTTTCCCGCGGGCAACCGCAGCAATGCCGGGGTCCGCGGCGAGTGGGGCGAATTCAAGAATTACCGCGATTACATGGATGCCGTGAACAACGAGCTCGTCATCTTTCCGATGATCGAGACGAATGAGGCGCTGGAAAACCTCGACGCCATTGCCTCGGTCCCGGGCGTCGACGTTCTGCTGGTCGGCCCGTCCGATCTTTCAATCGAGCTAGGGGTGCCGCTCGACTACAAGTGCGACCACTATCAGCGAGCGCTCGATAAAATCGCAGCGGCGGCCGCGAAGCACGGCGTCGTCGCCGCGATGTATTTCATCCCGCCTGGGATGGAGCCGAACTTCTACGTCGACAAGGGGTTCAAGCTCTTCACCATGCCGTGGGCTCCCTGGGCGACGGCCGGAATCCAGAACGGCCTGTCCGGGATCAAGCGCTAACGACGGTCGACGCGGAGGGTCCGGAGAACGGTCAGACCGTCCAGCGTGCGTCGCTGCAAGGGAGACCGGCATAGTCTCCCGCGAGACGGATAATTCTCCCGCTCGGCAGGTCGGCGCCCGCCAGCAGGTCCGTTATCGGCGCGTTCCCGTCGCTGCCGTGCGTCCCGGCGACGGTCCGCTTCCTGATCACATAGCGGCCGCTCACCCTCTGCGCCCTGACGTTCTCGCGCAAGGTCCAATCGATCGTCACGTTCTTGCGGACTGCGACAACCAGCTCGCGCGCGATCGACTGCAAGGGGCGACCGTGAAAGAGTTCGTTCCGCACGCGCCGCGTCTGCGGACGACACGCAACACCCACCCGGGCGCTTTGGCGTGTGATTCCGACATTCAGCCGCCCGATTTTTGCTCTTGTGCCGACATGGGGCCGATACGAGTGCACTCGTGCGCAGCAAGTATGGATCCAATATATTGAAAAGGTTGGTAGCGGGGGGCGGATTTGAACCGCCGACCTTCGGCTTATGAGTCCGCTGCTCTGACCAACTGAGCTACCCCGCCACGCCGCGCGCATATAGGAGATGGGCGAGGGCGGGTCAAGGATTGCGCCTGATCCAGCCGCCACCGAGCAGCCGGTCGCCGTCGTAAAGCACGGCGGCTTGGCCGGGTGCGATCGCGCCCGCCGGTGCGCCGAGGATCAGCTCGGCATCATCGTCCTCGCCGGCATGGAGCATCGCCGGCACCGGCGGCTGCGCCGAGCGCAGCTTGGCGCTGACTGCGACCGGTTCGCCCGGGGACAGCGAAGCGCCGAGCCAGTTGAGCTCGCCGAGCCGCACTCGGGTCTCAGCCAGCGCGCTGTGCGGGCCAACGACGACCCGCCGGGCCGCCGGTTCCAAGCGCAACACATAGAGCGGCTGGGGCGCGGCGATGCCGATGCCCTTGCGCTGACCGACGGTGAAATGGGCGATGCCGGAATGGCGGCCTAGCACATTCCCGGCTTCGTCGACGATGTCGCCGGGCTCGCCGGCCTCGGGGCGCAAGCGCGTCACGATATCGGCGTAGGAACCCTGCGGAACAAAGCAGATGTCCTGACTGTCGGGCTTGTCGGCGACCGGCAGGTCGAGCTCGCGCGCCAGGGCGCGGGTCTCGTCCTTCGCCAAACCGCCGAGCGGAAAGCGCAGGAAGTCGAGCTCGTCGCGGCTGGTGCGATAGAGAAAATAGCTCTGGTCGCGGCTTTTGTCGGCGGCGCGATAGAGCGCCGGACCGACGGCCCCGCGCACACGTCGCGCGTAATGCCCGGTGGCGAGCGCGCTGGCGCCGAGATCGCGCGCGGTGTGCAGCAGGTCGCGGAACTTGATCCGCTCGTTGCAGCGAATGCACGGGATCGGGGTCTCGCCGCGGCCATAACTATCGGCGAAATCCTCGATCACCGCCGCGCGGAACCGCGCCTCGTAGTCGAGCACGTAATGCGGGATGCCGAGCTTGGCGGCGACATTCGCCGCGTCCCGCACATCCTGGCCGGCGCAGCACGCACCCTTCTTCCCGGTGGCGGCGCCGTGGTCATAGAGCTGCAAGGTGATGCCGACGACATCGTACCCGGCGCGCGCGACCAGGGCGGCGGTGACCGACGAATCGACCCCGCCCGACATCGCGACGACGACGCGGTGGCTGGCCGGATTGCCCGGCAGATCGAAATCGTCGAGTTCAAGCATCGGCAACATATAAGGGCTGGGCGCAAATTTTTTCATTTTCATTCCGACGACGCCTCGCGCGCGGGCGCGCGAGGTAAAAAAGATCAGGTCTAACGTGTTGAAATTCTTTATTCTGGTCCGCGAGAACAGGAGGATAACAGGCCGTATCAGGAGGCGTATGGCAAGGTGAGGTCGTTATCGGCAATAGGATCACGAGACAAAACGAGTTCAAGCCCATGATATATGTTCTTGTTATGTTCGGTTCAAGACGCGCGTCGATAGTGTCCCAATTTGACGGGAACTCGCGATACCCATTCAGAAAATGCGAACTCGTCGCAAACAAGCTGAGGCATAAGATCGGCCCGCTTGAGGCAGTCGCAGAGCATAAGAAAGGTTGACGGTGATTGGATTTACGAAGCTGGAAAAAGCAATCCTGCGAGACTTGTGTCTTGGGTTTCCGGATGAACGAGCCGCGCTAACCGCGCAACTGGCGACGGCCAAGGTTAGGAGCCGTGAGAATACGGGGGCGGGTTTTTACACAAGCTTTGATGTCGCGCGGACAGGGTTAGCGCCCCTCTCCGGGGAACGAATGCGTCACGGAGCTTGGGCGCAAGTGGACGGCCTAGAGAACCCGATGGGGTTCATACTTTGGCTGAAAGATGGCTATGCCGATTGCTTAGAAGGTTTCACGGTCGTCGATAGCACGGTGGGCATCGATCTTACGACGTTAAGCTTTGAAATCATGCTGCCGTCAAATTAGGACACCACCCGGGCGTCGAGGCCCATCTGCCAGAAATCGGCCTCAAGTCGAGTCGCGGCGGTGAACGTCGCGGCGAGCGCCGGAAAGCGGCCCTCGCCGCCGCGCCGGGCGAACTGCTCGTCCAGCGCGGTCTTCGCCTCAGCCGCCAGCGCTTGGTATTCGGCGCCCGCATACATGTCGAGCCAGCTTTTGTAGGGGTTGTCGTCGAGCTTCGTCGTGTTGCTCGCTAGGCGCTCGGCGGCGATCTCGGCGTAGCCGATAATGCATGGGGCGAGTGCGACCTCGAGGTCGAGCCGATCGCCGGCGAGGCCGCGGTCGAGCACGAAGCGGGTATAGGCGATTGTCGCCATCGCCTCGGGCGTCGCTTCCATCACCGCCGGGTCGATGCCCCAGGAGCGGCAGTATTCGACATGGAGGCCGATCTCGACGTCGAGCGTCGCGGCGACGAGGTTCTGGGCGCGGCGCATCTCGGCGAGCGTGTCGGATTTGTAGATCGCCAATCCCCAGGCGCGGGCGAAATGCAAGAGGAACAGATAGTCCTGGATCAGATAGTGGCGGAATGCCGCGTCGGGCAACGTACCGTCGGCGAGGCGGAGGACGAAATCATGCCGGGTATAGGAATGCCACGTCGGTCCGGCTGCCGCGACCAGCCGGTCGAATAGGCCCGCCATTAGGTGTTCATCATGTTGCGGGTGCCGGCGGGGAGCCGAACGGTCAGCCCGTCCAGCTCCTCGGTCATAATGATCTGGCAGCCAAGCCGCGAAGTCGCGGTGAGGCCGAAGGCGAGGTCGAGCATGTCCTCCTCATCCTCGGTGGCCTCCTTCAGGAGGTCGTACCAATCGGTCTCGACGATGACATGACAGGTCGAGCACGCGAGCGAGCCCTCGCAGGCGCCTTCGATGTCGATCTTGTTGCGGTGGGCAATCTCCAGTACCGACAGCCCGAGAGGTGCATCGACCTCGCGCCGCGTCCCATCGCGTTCGATAAAAGTCATTTTCGGCATTCAGGGTGCCTCGGGACGCGGGGCCATCTCCTCGGCGAGGATCGCTGCCACCTCGCATGCCGGCTCGCTCGCGGCAAGATCACCCGGCGCGACGATGCGCAACAGTTCAATGGCCGAGGCCTCGCTCGCCCGCAGCAGCTCGGCGGCGAGTGCCGGATCAAGGCTGGCGAAGACCAGCACCGCGTGGGTCACGGGCCGGCCCAGCGCCCGCTCCGCGCGCAGCTTGGCGCCCTCGAACAGCGCCTGCCAATCGGCGAGCGGCGCGTCGGGGCCGGGGACCGGCAGCTCGCGCTCAAAGCCCTCGCGGTCGGCGAGGATCACCGCGTTGCCGCCGACCGCGAAGGCGACCTCGGCGAGCCTGTCACTGGCGTCGATGCCGATCGCCGCGCCGGGGGCGTCCGGATCGCTCGGCGAACCGTCGGGTTCTTCGATCTGGAAGAGCTTCATCGGGTCAGTTCGTCATTGCGAGCATCGCGAAGCAATCTCGTGCGGTGTCCGTATTCCCATTGAGACTGCTTCGTCGCTCCGCTCCTCGCAATGACGAGGGATAATTAAACGTGGAACGACTCGCCGCAGCCGCAGCGGCCCTTCTCGTTGGGATTGCGGAAGACGAAGCCCGATTCGAGCTTTTCCTCGACATAGTCCATCTCGGTTCCGAGGATAAACATGACCGCCTTGGGGTCGATCAGCACGGTCACGCCCTTATCCTCGACGACCTCGTCGAACTTGCCCTTCTCATCGGCGTATTCGAGCGTGTAGCTGAGGCCCGAGCAGCCGCGCGATCGCACGCCGACGCGCACGCCGGCCGATGGCTTGCCGCGCTTGGCGAGCAACGCCTGGATACGCACTGCTGCCGCGTCGGTCACCAAGAGGGCCGGGGGTCGGGCCAAAGGCATATTCGTTCGCTCCTTACGCCTTCATATTGGCGCCATCGCGCCCGCCGTCAATCGTCGCGTGCCCGGCGCGCAACCGTGTTGCCGCTGCCGCCAGCGCGTCGGCCGCGTAATCGACATCGGACGCGGTGGTGAAGCGGCCGAGCCCGAGCCGGATCGAGGCGTTGGCGCGTTCGTCGTCAAGCCCGAGGGCACGCAGCACATAGGAAGGCTCGACCGAGGCCGAGGTGCAGGCCGAGCCGGTCGAGATCGCGATCGACGGGCAAGCCTCGATCAACTCGCCGGCAGTTGTTCCCGGCACCGAGACATTGAGGCTGCCGGGCAGGCGGCTGTCGCCGTCGCCGTTGAGCTGCAGTCCGGGGATGCGCGATTTCAGGGTGGCGAAGAGCCGCTCGCGCAGGCTTTTGAGCCGCGCCGCCTCGTCCGCAATCCCGGCATGGGCGATGGCGCACGCCTTGCCGAAGCCGACGCAGAGCGGGGTCGGCAAGGTGCCGGAGCGCAGGCCGCGCTCCTGGCCGCCGCCGTCGATCAGCGGGGTGAGGCGCACCCGCGGACGTCGCCGCACATAGAGCGCACCGACGCCCTTCGGGCCGTACAGCTTGTGGCCTGACATCGACATCAGGTCGATCTTCATCGCCTCGACATCGAGCGGGATTTTGCCAAGCGCCTGGGCCGCGTCGGTGTGGAGCAACACCCCGCGCTCGCGGCAGATCGCACCGATCTCGGCGAGCGGCTGGATCACGCCGATCTCGTTATGCGCCGCCATGATCGAGACCAGCAAGGTTCGCTCGGTCAGCGCGGCCTCCAGCGCATCGAGATCGACGAGCCCGCTTTCCGGCACGTCGACATAGCTGACGCGGAACCCTTCGCGTTCCAGCGCGGCGCAGCTTTCGAGCACGCATTTGTGCTCGGTCTTGAGGGTGACGATGTGGTCCTTCGGCGCGCTTCCCGCCGGATGCTCGCGGGCGAAATGGGCTGCGCCCTTGATCGCCAGGTTGTTGGCCTCGGTCGCGCCCGAGGTGAAGACGATTTCGCGCGCATCGGCGTGGATGAGCGCGGCGATCTCGCCCCGCGCGGCGTCGATCGCCGCCATCGCGCGGTGGCCGTAAACATGGCTCTCGCTGTGCGGGTTGCCGTAATCAATGGTGAAATACGGCAGCATCGCCTCGAGCACGCGCGGGTCGACCGGGGTCGAGGCTTGGTTGTCGAGATAAATCGGCAGCGTGTTGGCGGGGGTGGCGACGTCGTTCATGCGGCCTTCCGTCCTCGCGTGCGCCGGTAAAGCGCGGTCCAGGCGTCAATAAGATGCGCGATGTCGGCCTCGCTCGTCGACCAACCGAGGCTGACCCGGATCGTCGAATTGGCCAGCTCCGGCGCGACCCCCATCGCCGCCAGCACGTGGCTGGGCCCGACCTTGCCCGACGAGCAGGCGGCGCCGGCGCTCACCATCACACCACCGAGGTCGAAAGCGATGATTTGGGTCTCGGCGGGGATGCCCGGCATCGCGATCGCCGCGGTGTTGGGCAGGCGCGACGAGGCGCCGGCGACAATCACGGCATCCGGCAGCGCCGCTTCGAGCCGGTCGCGCAGCTCGCGGACACGGCCGTATTCGGCGGGATCGCAGGCGGCAGCGGCGGCGGCGAAGCCGACGATGCCGGAGAGGTTCTCGGTGCCGGCGCGCCGATTGCGCTCCTGACCGCCGCCGCGCAGCAGCGGCATCACCTCAGCGGACGACACCAGCGCCCCGATCCCGCTCGGCCCGCCGATCTTATGCGCCGACAGGGTCATCAAATCGGCGCCGATCTCGGCCATCGACAGCTTCATCTTGCCAGCGGCCTGCACCGCGTCGCAGTGGAACAGGGCGCCATGGGCATGGACGATTTCCGCAACGGCGCGCACCGGCTGGATTACCCCGGTTTCGTTGTTGGCCAGCATCACCGAGACCAGAGCCGGCGGCGGGTCGGCATCGAGCAGCGCGGCGAGAGCCGCCAGATCAACGATGCCGTTGTCATCTACGGGAATTCGTTCGGCGTCGGGCACGGCCTGAAGCACCGAGGAATGCTCGACCGCCGAGACCAGCACTCGATCGCGCCTGCTGCCTAGCAGCGCCAGGTGATTGGCCTCAGTGCCGCCGCTGGTGAAGATGACGGCATCGGTTGGGGCGCCGACCAGCGCGGCGACCGCCGCACGGCTGTTCTCGACCAGCCGGCGCGCGGCGCGGCCGCGCCGATGCACCGAGGATGGGTTGCCCCCCAGCGCCAACGCCTCGGCGATCGCCGCTGCCGCCTCGGGGCGCAGCGGCGCCGTCGCGTTCCAGTCAAGGTAGATTTCGTGACTCATTGTGCCGCAGAGGCGATCCGGTAGCTCTCGCGCTGGACGAGGCCGCTGGTGCCGAGCACCCGTCTGTCGCAAACGTCGCCCAAGGACACCGAGCTCAGATAGAGGTGGATCTGGTTGCTCAACTCTTCCCACAGATCGTGGGTGAGACATCGGCTGCGGTCGCCGCTGCAGCCGATCGTCGCGCCAGGGCGACACCGCGTCGCCCGGATCGGCTCATCGACCGCGAGAATGATGTCGGCGATGCGGGTTGCGTCGCGGTGGTGGGCAAGGAGATAGCCGCCGCCCGGTCCGCGGACACTTCTGACCAACCCGCCGCGGCGCAGCTTGGCGAAGAGCTGCTCGAGATAGGATAGCGAGATGGACTGCCGCTCGGCGATCTCGGCGAGGCAGACGGGTCCCTCGCCGATATGTTGCGCGAGGTCGACCATCGCCATCACCGCATAGCGGCCTTTGGTGCTTAGCCTCATCTTGCCAACCTCATGACAGGCGCTCGCTTTCGGTTTCGCCGGCGCCGGCACGTGGCACGGACGCCTGGGGGGTGCTCTTCTCGCTCTCGAGCTCGTTGACCCGTGCCCGCAGGGTCGCGACCTCGTCGAGCAGACCGGTCAGCGCCCGTGCCACCGGATCGGGAATGTCCTCGCCGCTGACGCCGTAGGGTGCGAAAGGCGGCTGCGCCTCGCCGGGCTGACGGCGGGTGATCTGCCGGGCCGGGTTGCCAACCATGATCGCGCCGGGCGGCACCTCGCGCAGGACCACCGCCGCGGCGCCGATTGTTGCGCCATCGCCGACCTTGAACGGCCCGAGTACTTGGGCGTTCGAGCTGATGATGACGTGGTTGCCGATGGTCGGGTGCCGCTTATGCCCGGCCTGGTCGGCCGAGGGCCGCGTGCCGCCGAGGGTCACGCCCTGATAGATCGTGCAATCGTCGCCGATCTCGGCGGTTTCGCCGATCACCACGCCAATACCGTGGTCGATGAACAGCCGCTTGCCGATCGTCGCCCCGGGATGGATGTCGATTGCAGTCAGAACGCGGCCGATATGGGCGACAAAGCGGCCGAGGAAGTAACAGCGGTGGCGCCACAGCCAATTCGCCATGCGATGGAACAGCAAGACCTGGAAGCCGGGATAGCAGAACACCACTTCTAAGGTAGAGCGAGCAGCGGGGTCGCGGGCCCGGGTGGCGGCAATTTCATCGCGCAGGTTCTTGAAAAGCATTGCGTTCACTGTGCTATCGTTGGCGTCGCCGGGCAGCCGAACCTTCGCCCGGCTGGTCGAGACACCCAGAAAATGAGCATATAATTGCCCGAGTTAATTCATCAAGTATCGGCCGGGAGCTTGCCTAGACGCGTGCCGATTTATCGGTGCGCCAAACCCGACTCTCTATGTCGGAAATGCAATGCCTGATATCATTATCAACGGCCCGGAAGGGCGCATCGAGGGGCGCTACCACCACGTTCGCGCGGGTCCGGCGCCGATGGCGCTGGTCCTGCATCCGCACCCGCTGCACGGCGGGACGATGAACAACAAGATCGTCTACACGCTCTACCAGTGCTTCGTGAAGCGTGGGTTCTCGACATTGCGGATCAATTTTCGCGGCGTCGGCCGCAGCCAGGGCAGCTTCGACCGGGGCGAGGGCGAACTCGCCGACGCGGCGGCGGCGCTCGACTGGCTGCAGACCTACAACCCCAATGCCGGCTCCTGCTGGGTCGCGGGATATTCGTTCGGCGCCTGGATCGGCATGCAGCTATTGATGCGGCGGCCGGAGATCGAGGCGTTTATCGCGGTGGCGCCGCCGGCAAGCCAATACGATTTCACCTTCCTCGCGCCGTGTCCCTCGTCAGGGCTGGTGATTCAGGGCGACCAGGACTCGCTGGTGCCGATCGAATCGGTGCAGAAATTGGTTCACAAGCTCGCGCATCAGCGCGACATCAAGATCGATTTCCGCAAGATCTCCTGGCGCCGACCATTTCTTCGCCGACCAGCTCGACCTGATCAGCACCCATGTCGATGCCTATATCGGCGAGCACATGCGGGCGGCGGGCGAGCCGGCCCCGGCGGTGCAAGGGCGCGGCCGTTAGCTTCTCGACCTGGCGCCGCGCAACGCCGCCCAGGCGACGCCGATAATGCCCAGTACGGTCAGGCCACCGAAGACCAGCACAAAGGTATTGGCTTGGCCGACCAGCCGGTCGCCGAAGTCGCCGATCGTGTCCCCGACAAAGAGCAGCATCGGCGCCCAGACCACCGCCGAGCCGATATTGGCGGTCCAGAAACGACCGCGCGGCATCTCCATCACGCCTGCCGCTACCGGTATTACCGCGCGCACCGGTCCGAAGAAGCGCCCGATGAAAACGCTCTTGCCGCCGTGCCGGGCGAAAAAGCGGATGCCCTCGGGCAGCAGCTCGGGGCGGCGGGTGAACGGCCACAACCCGGCGATGCCGTGGCCGAAGCGCCGGCCGAGCCAATATGACACGCTGTCGCCGAGCGTGGCGCCCAGCACCGCGCCGACCAGCACGGGTGCGTAGGGCAGCGTACCGCCCGACATCAGGGTCCCGGCGGCGATCAGCAGCGTCGTGCCGGGAAAGAGGAGGCTCAAAAACGCGAATGACTCGCCGAAGGCAGTGATGAACATGATGGCCGCCGCCCAATGCGGGTGCGCGCCGATCAAGGCGAGGGCTGGCTGAACCAGTTCGTCCATGGCCTGCGTATAGGCGGGTCGGATGGCGCGGGCAAGCGGCGCGCATTAAGATCGGCTCGAAGGAGACGATCGATGCCCGCTCTAGACACCGCGCAAATCGCCGAACGGGTTGCCGCTATCTTTCAAGCTCGCCAGCCGATCGACATCCTGCCGGCGGAACTGATCCCGGCCGATCTCGACACGGCCTACCGGGCGCGGGCGGGGTATGAGGCGATCGAGGCGCCGCGACGCGGCGCGCTCGCCGGCTACAAGATCGGACTGACGACGCCGATCATGCAGCAGCTCTGCGGCGTCGACGAGCCGTGCTACGGCGCGATGTTCCAGAGCGAAATCCGTCACAGCCCGGCCGAGGTGCGGGTCGCCGACTATTGCCGTGTCGGCATCGAGACCGAGATCGCGATGCGGCTGGGCGAGGATTTGCCGCAGGGCGGCGATCGCGAGCGAGTCGCCGGGGCGGTCGAAAGCTGCATGGCGGCGATCGAGGTGCTCGAGGATTTGCGCCACGATTACAAGCGGCTGACCGCCGCGGCGATGGTCGTCGGCAACGTCTGGAACGCCGGCTGCGTGCTCGGCGAGCCGGTCGCCGACTGGGGGAAGCTCGATCTCGCCGCAGTAACGTCGCGTCTGACGATCAACGGCAAAGAGATCGGCACGGGCAAGGGCGGCGACGTGATGGGTAATCCGCTGAACGCGCTCACTTGGCTCGCCAATAAGCTCGCCGCCGACGGAAGGGCCGCTAGAGCGCGGCATGGTGGTGATGACCGGGAGCATGGTGCCGATCCAGTTCCCCCGGCCCGGCGACCGCGCGGTGGTCACGGTCGAAGGGCTGGGGCGCGCCGAATTCATTGCGGTTTGAGGTGCCCGATCTCTACCCGCTGATCCGCCCGCTGCTGCGGGCGTTGCCGGCCGAGGCGGCGCATCGGCTGACCCTGTCGGCGCTGGCTGCTGGGTTTGGCCGGTCTGGTCGCGGGCCCAAGTGAACCCGACCCGCCGAGCCTCGGCGCAGACGCCTGTGGGGCCGCGATTTCCCTAACCCCGTCGGCATCGCCGCCGGGTTCGATAAGGACGCGCAAGGTGCCGGACGCACTGTTGCGGCTCGGCTTCGGTTTTGCCGAGACCGGCACGGTGACGCCGCGGCCGCAGCCCGGCAACCCGAAGCCGCGCATCTTCCGGCTCTACGAGGACGAGGCGGCGATCAACCGCATGGGGTTCAACAGCGGCGGCCTGGGACCGACCTTGGCGCGGCTTCGGGGCCGCGAGCGGAGCCGGCGTAGTCGGGGTCAATCTCGGCAAGAACCGCGACAGCGCGGACGCCGCCGCCGATTATCTCGACGGGGTGCGCCGGGTCGGCCGGCTCGCCGATTATTTCGTCATCAACGTCTCGTCGCCGAACACGCCGGGGCTGCGCGACTTGCAGCGTCGCGAAGTGCTCGACGATCTGTTGCGCCGTCTTGTCACCGTCCGCGACGAGGCCGCGCCGGGCGCGCCGCTTCTGGTCAAGATCGCTCCCGACCTCACCGAAGAGGAGCGCGCCGATATCGCCGCCGTCGCGGTCCCGAGCGGCATCGACGGCATCGTCGTTTCCAACACCACGGTCGCGCGACCGCCGTGGGCTGAAGAGCCGTGAGGCAAAGGAGCCGGGCGGGCTCAGCGGCAAGCCGCTGTTCGCGCCATCGACGGCGCTGCTCGGCGGACATCTATCGGCTGACCGAGGGGAAGCTGCCGCTGATCGGGGTCGGCGGCATCGCTAGCGCCGAGGACGCCTACGCCAAAATCCGCGCCGGCGCCTCGCTGGTGCAGCTCTACACCGCGCTGGTCTTCCAGGGCCCGGCGCTTCTCGGCCAGATCAAGCGGGGCCTTGCCGAACTGCTGGCGCAGCGACGGCTTCGCCAACATCGCCGAGGCGGTCGGCGCCGACCATGTGCTAGCCTCGCCCGCGCCTCAGTTATCCAGCGGCAAAACATGACGCTCCGCCCGGTTTCCGGCCTGCGCGACCTCGTGTCCGATTACGACGGCTATCATTCTCGATCTGTGGGGCGTCGTGCATGACGGGCTAGCCCCGTATCCGGGCGTACTCGACTGCATGGCGCGGATTGGTCGGGGCTGGGAAACGCGTGATCCTGCTGTCGAACGCGCCGCGCCGCGCCGACGACGTGGTGCGCCGGATCGCCGCGATCGGGGTGCCCGCCGGGCTCTATCATGGGGTCATGTCGTCGGGCGAGGAGGCCTGGCAGCACCTGAAGCGCGCGCGACGACCCGTTCTATGCCGCGCTCGGCCGGGTCTGCCTGCATATCTGCTCGGGGCGCGACCTCGAAATCCGCGAGGGCCTCGGCCTTACCTATGTCGACGACCCAGGCATCGCCGAGTTCATCCTCAACACCGGCCCAGCCGGATGGGACGACACGATCGAGGATTACGCGCCAATCCTCGCCGCGTCGTGCGAGCGCGGCCTCAAGATGGTCTGCGCCAACCCGGATTTGACCGTCATGCACGGCGCCAAGCTGGCGCTCTGCGCCGGCGCGCTGGCGGTGCATTACGAGGAAATCGGCGGCGCGGTGCGCTGGCACGGCAAGCCGTACCGCTCGGTCTATGAGAGCTGCTTCGAGCTACTGGGCATCGGCGACCGCGGCCGCATCCTGGCGATCGGCGACAGCCTGCGCACCGACATCGCCGGCGCCAATGGGGCGGGGATCGACAGCCTGCTGATCGCCGGCGGGCTGCACGCCAAGGAGTTTGCGCCCGGCGGCCGGCTCGATCTCGCTTGCATCGCCGATGCGTCCGCGGCCGCCGGCGTGCGCCCGGACGCGGTCGCGTTCAGGTTCAACTGGTAGCTAGTGGCTGGCGCGATGCAGGATCGCGTCTTTGAGCCCGGTGTCGTAATCGCGGCCGGCGGCGAGCAGGGTCGCCGATTGCGGGAACTGCGTCTTGACCAGCCCCTTGCGTTCGAGCGCCGCCCAGACCGCGGGATTGCGCAACCCCGTTGCGTCGCGCGCCGCGACCACGGCGTCGCCAAGATGGAAGTGGTCGCCATGCGGGTCGGGGAGGCCGGTCAGCGTGACGCTGCCCTCCACTTCGCCCGGCTTGGCGTCGGGCAGGGCCGCCAGCGCCTGCAACAAGGTCAGGGTCTTGAGCTGCAGCGGGTTGAGATTGAGGGGGTTGCGTTTTGGCGGCATCGGGCTCTTTCGAAAGCGGCCGCGCATCGGCGTGGCCCGTGGCTGATTAGCCCGCCGGCAGCGGCGACGCAATCGCCGCGATAAGTGGTTACCCCCGATAAGCGACGAGGATGGCGCCGCCGCCGATTGCAGCGACGCCGAGCCAGTTGGTGGCCGACAGCCGCTCACCGAGAAACCCCACTCCGAAAAGCGCCACCAGCACCACGCTGAGCTTGTCGATCGGCGCCACCCGCGCGGCGTCGCCAAGCTGCAGGGCGCGGAAATAGCACAGCCACGAGGCTCCCGTGCCCAGCCCCGAGAGCAGCAGAAAGAAATACGTCCGGCTCGCAATCGAGGCGGGCGGCTGCCACTGGCCGGTCACGAGCAGGATGCCCGCCAGCACGACGACAACCACGACCGTGCGGATGAACGTGGCGAGATCGGAATTGACGTTCTCCACCCCGATCTTGGCGAAAATCGCGGTCAGAGCGGCAAAGACCGCCGACAGCACGGCCCAAAATTGCCACGAGAGCATCGCCGATTTCATCTGTCTCTCCTTTCGCCGGTGCGCGGCGCGGTGTCGTCTTGCCCATTGGCCGCGATCGTGCGAGGCATCGCCCGGTATCGGCAGGAGTTGACCATGTTGCAGGGCAAGACCGCGATTGTCACCGGCTCGACCAGCGGGATCGGGCTCGGCATCGCTACCTCACTCGCCGGCGAGGGTTGCGATGTGATGCTCAACGGCTTTGGCGATACCGGCGCGATCGAGTTGCTGCGGCAGAAGCTTTCGGCCGAGCACGGGGTGCGCGTCGGCTATTCGCCGGCCGATATGTCCAAGCCGGCGGAGATCCGCGCGATGGTGGCGGCGGCGGTCGGCGAACTCGGTGGGGTCGACATCCTCGTCAACAACGCCGGCATCCAGCACGTCGCCAAGGTGGTGGATTTCCCCGAGGAGCGCTGGGACGCGGTCATCGCGATCAATTTGTCGGCCGCGTTCCATGCATCAAAAGCGGCGCTGCCGCACATGACCGCTAAAGGCTGGGGCCGGATTATCAACATCGCCTCGGCGCACGGGCTCGTCGCCAGCGGCGAGAAGGCGGCCTATGTCACCGCCAAGCATGGGCTGGTCGGGCTGACCAAAGTCATTGCCGTCGAGGTGGCGAACCAGGGCGTCACTTGCAACGCGATCTGCCCCGGTTGGGTACTGACCGCGCTGGTACAAAAGCAGATCGAGGCGCGTGCTGCGGCGCAAGGGATTGCCTATCAGCAGGCGCATGACGACCTGCTGCGGGAGAAGCAGCCGATGCTGCAATACACGACGCCGGAGAAAATTGCCGGGCTCGCCGTGTTCCTCTGCGGCGAGGCGGCCTCGACGATGACCGGTGCGGCGCTGTCGATCGACGGCGGCTGGGTCGCGCAATAGCTAATCCGTATCGACCAGCACCAGCTCGGAATCCTCGCTTGCCGTGACGTGCAGCACGCTCTCGTCGGCGATGGCGACGCCGTCGCCGGCGGCAGCGGTGACGCCATTGACCTCGATCTTGCCGGCGGCGGGCACCAGATAGGCGTGGCGCCCGGCGCCGAGCCGGTATTCGGCCTCTTGCCCGGCCTTCAAGGTCGCGCCCAGCACCCGCGCCGAGGCGCGGATCGGCAGCGCGTCGCCGTCGCCGGGGACACCGCTCGCGAGGGTGACGAAATGCCCCGATCGGTCGCCTTTAGGGAAGGGCCGCGCGTCCCAAAATGGCTTGCCGCCTTGTCGGTCAGGAATGATCCATATCTGGAAGAGGCGCGTCGGGCCGGGCTCGCGGTTGTATTCGGCGTGGCGGATGCCGGTGCCGGCGCTCATTACCTGCACGTCGCCCGCCTCGGTACGCCCCTTATTGCCGAGGCTGTCCTGGTGGGTGATCGCGCCCTCGCGGACATAGGTGACGATCTCCATGTCCTGGTGCGGGTGCGGATCGAAGCCGGTGCCGGGGGCGATCCAATCGTCGTTCCAGACGCGCAGTTTGCCCCAGTGGACCCGCGCGGGGTCCTGGTAGGAAGCAAAGGAAAAATGGTGGCGGGTATCGAGCCAGCCATGATTGGCGCCGCCGAGGTCTTCGTAGGGTCGCAACTCGATCATCGCGTCGATTCCATCGATGGGAATTTCGCCGATAGATGGGAAGCGCGGGTGGCGAACGCCAGCGGGCGAATGGCTTGGCTGCCAAATCGCCGGTTGATACCGGCGCTGGAAGCGGGCAAAGGATCGTGTGATCAAATCCTAGGCAATTCGGCCGGTGCGCCGGCCGTGATCGTCAGCCAGGGGAGGAAACGGAATGCGGGGCCGCCGATGATCGGCGCGCTGACGAGGTCGGCGCTGTTCGTGCCGTTCCGCACGCGCAGTTTCCGCTTTCAGTTTCCGGCGGACATGCTGACCTCTTGGGGCATCGAGATGGAGAACCTCGTGCTCGGCTGGTACATCCTGGTCGAGACCGGCTCGGTGCTGCTGCTCAGCCTGTTCTGGGCGCTGCAATATCTCGGCACCTTGCTCGCCCCGCTCGTCGGCATGGCCGGCGACCGGCTCGGCCACCGTACCGTGCTGTGCTCGATGCGGATCGTTTACGCGGCGCTGGCGCTGACCTTGATGTCGCTGGCGTTTGCCGGGCTGCTGCATCCGCTGCAGGTGTTCATCATCGCGACGCTGTCCGGGCTGCTCCGTCCGTGCGACCAAACGATGCGCAACGCGCTCATCGCCGAGACCATCCCTGCCCAGCAATTGATGCCGGCGATGGGTGTGTCCCGCACGACCCAGGATTCGGCGCGCATCTTCGGCTCGCTGGTCGGAGCCGGGCTGTTCGCCGCGTTTGGCATCGGCTGGGCCTATCTGGCGATCAGCCTGTTCTACGGTTTCGGCTTTCTCTTAACCCTCGGCGTTGGCGGCGCGCGACAAGAGGTCACTGGCACGCGGCCGCCGGTGTGGCGCGACCTGGTCGACGGCCTCGCCTATGTCTGGGACACGCCGGTCTCGCTCGCTTCGATCTGGCTCGCCTTTCTGGTCAATCTCACCGCGTTCCCGTTCACCGGCGGGTTACTCGCTTATGTCGCGCGTGACGTCTACCAGATCGATCAGACCGGGCTCGGCACGTTGGTGGCAAGCTTCGCACTCGGCTCGCTGATCGGCTCGGTCGGTGTCAGCATGGCGGGGCGGATGCTGCGGCCGGCGCGGATGATGATCGTTTTCGCGATCGCCTGGTATGCGCTGTTGCTGGTGTTTGCGCATATGCCGGGGCCGGAGGGTGGGCGGATCGCGCTCATGCTGGCCGGGATCGCCCAGGCGCTGAGCCTTGTGCCGATGTCGGTGCTGCTCCTACACAGCGCCGGCGCGCGCTATCGCGGCCGGGTGATGGGAGTGCGGACCCTGGCAATCTATGGCGTGCCGCCCGGGTTGCTGATTGCCGGCGCGCTGATCGACCGGATCGGCTATGTCGCCACGGTTTCGCTGTTTTGTGTGGTCGGCGGCATCCTGACGGCGCTGATCGGGCTGCGCTGGCGTGCGGCGCTGTGGCCCTTGAGTTCCCCGGCCAACGCGCGGTGAACGAGGTCTGCATCGCGAGTTGTTTTTGTTCCGGGAACCTGCTTCCCTGCGCGCGCGTTGACGCAAGACGCTCTTAGAGCGATCCGCCCAGCAAGAGGCGCGCCCATGAGGTCTCTCGTATCCCTCTATTTGGTGATCGGAATCGTGCTGCTCGGCATTGGCTACGTGGCCACCGGTCCCTGTCCCGACAAGAACACGGACGTCGTCAACGACGTCGTCTTCGTGCTGACTTGGCCGGTCGGGGTCTATGGCTATGTCATCGCCGGGACCATGACGCCGACGCAATGGCTGCATGCGCAGGCCTGCGAAGGCGGGCTCGGTCCGCACCACGATTCCGACCTGCCCAAACCTCAGCAGCAATAATTCGCTAGGTCAGACCGAACTCCGGACCGGCGCCGGCGCGCAGCCGGGCGCCGATCTCGCGGCCGAGCGCTTCCGGCTCGCTTGCCGGGCCGGCGCCCTCGGCACGGCGCTCGGCGCTGCCGTCCGCCGACAACAGGATCGCGCGCAGGCGCAGCCGCTCGCCGGTCAGCTCGGCGAACCCGGCGATCGGGGTGCGGCAGGAGCCGTCGAGCGCAGCCAGCATTGCCCGCTCGGCGGTGACGCAGGCCGCGCTCGCCGCGTCGTGCAACGGCGCCAGGAGGTCCCGCGCTTCGGTATCGTCGGCCCGCGCTTCGATCGCCAGCGCGCCCTGACCGACCGCGGGCAGCATGGTTTCGACGGGAACGATTTCGCTGACCGCGTCCATTCTACCGAGCCGCTGCAACCCGCTGAGCGCGAGGACCAGCGCGTCGACCTCGCCGGCGGCGAGCTTCGCCAGGCGGGTATCGACATTGCCGCGTATCGGCGCGATGCGGAGGTCGCCGCGGTAGCGCAGCAGCTGGGCCGTGCGGCGCAGCGAGGCGGTGCCGATCCTGGCGCCGCGCGGCAAGGCATCGAGTCCAGCGCCGTCACGCGACACCAGCGCGTCGCGCGGGTCGTCGCGCGGCAGCACGCAGGCGATGGCGAGGCCTGCCGCCAGCACGGTTTCCATGTCCTTCAGCGAGTGAACGGCGAGACCGACGCGCCGGTCGATGAGCGCCGCCTCGATCTCCTTGGTGAACAGCCCCTTGCCGCCGATCTCGGCGAGAAGCCGGTTCTGCACCCGGTCGCCGGTGGTGCGGATCACGTCGAGCTCGATCATGCCCGGCGCGGCAAGAGCCGGGTGGGCCGCGACGAGGCGGTCGCGCACCAGATTGGCCTGATAGAGCGCCATCGCGCTGCCGCGAGTGCCGATGCGCAGGGGGCGGATCGCCAAGTCTGTGTCCCGAACCGGAAGAGCCTGTTGTACGCGGTTTAGGGATGCACCGGCAACGGCAGCAGCGGTAGCCTGTGGGTGACGGTGAACCAGAAAATGGCGAAGGCAAGCGAGATAACGGCGATCGGCACCCCTGCCTTAGCGTGTTCGCGGAGGCTCAATCGCGCGCCCATGCGGTCGGCGCGCTCGGCGATCAGCACGTTGGTGAGGCTGCCCGACAGCAGCAGATTGCCCGCCAGGGTCGATAGCGTGGCCAATGAATAGAGAACCCCCGGCGGCGGGGTCTGCCATACCTGCAGCAGTAGCATCGTTCCCGGCAAGCTGCCGATGGTGTTGCTGGTGACAACGCTGAACAGGGTCAGCGGCACTAGCCCGCTCGGCAATAGGTTGTGGCGTTCGAGAAACTCCATCAACGGGGCGGCGATGCCGGCCTGGTTGAGCGCGCCGGTGACCGCAAAGAGGCAGGCGACGAGCAAGCAGTAGCGGCCAATCGACCGTGGCGATCATCGTGCGGCTGGTGATCTTGCGATTGGCGAGCAGTAAGGCGGCAATCGCCAGCGCCCCGAGCTCGCGCGGCAGCGGGGTCAGGAACAAGACCAGCAGGGCGAGCAACGCGACTGCGCCCTTGATCGTTTGGTTGCGGTCGAACGGGTGCGAGACGACGGGCACCGTCTCGGGCACATCGGACCCGCCGCCAGTGCTGATGCGTTGGCGCCATTGCAGCCAGACAACCACGAAGACGGTGAGGAGGCTGAACAATGCCGGTACGCCGCAGATGCCGATGAATCGCCAGAAATTGAGCCGGCCGATCTCGCCCACCAGGATGTTCTGCGGGTTGCCGATCAAGGTCGCGGCCGAGCCGGCATTGGTCGAGGCGGCGAGCGCGATCATGAACGGGCGCGGGTCGCAGACCGCGTGCCCTGTGCGCCGGCGATCAACAGCGGCGCGATGGTGATGATCAGGATGTCGTTGGCGAGCACCGCCGACAGCACGCCGCCGACCGCCACCGTCAGCGCCAACAGCACCGTCGTGCCGTGCTCGGTGCTGGTGAAGGTCCGCGCGCAAAGGTCGATAAAGCCCGCCTCGGCGAACTGCGCCGAGATGATCATCATCGCGAACAACAGCGCCAGGGTCGGCAAGTCGACATTGGTGCCGAAATCGTCGAGCGTCATCTCCCGGGTCACCAGCAACACGATGACCGCGAGCAGCGCGATCCCGGTGCGGTCGACCTGCAAGCCAGGCGATTCGCCCCGCCGCCATGCCGGCATAGGTCAGAATCAGAACGAGAAGGACGATCGCGGCGTGCATCGAGGCGCCCGGCAAGAACGGCTGGGCGCATCATGGCTGAAGCGTTGGTTAAAGCGCTAGAACTCGTTTGATTCGCAACGGTTTTTGTCGACCGCGTGTCAGCCGTGCCACGGTCTGGCTTCGACTGTGGTTCGCGCTTCGTGCTGCACTGGGCGCGTCCAGTTGCTATATGTAGGGCGATGTCCGATCTCGCAGTCGATCGCGCCGCTCCGCCACCTGCGGAACCCGGGGCCCCGCCCTATCTCGTCGGCGCTGAACGAGGCGCAGGCGAAGGCCGTCGCGGCGCTCGACGGACCGGTACTGGTGTTGGCCGGCGCCGGCACCGGCAAGACGCGGGTGCTGACGACACGCCTCGCGCATATCCTCGCCTTGCGCCGCGCCTTTCCCGGCGAGGTGCTGGCCGTCACCTTCACCAACAAGGCGGCGCGCGAGATGCGCGAGCGGCTGGAGGCGATGATCGGTCAGGCCGCCGAGGGGGTGTGGCTCGGCACCTTCCACGCGCTCGCCGCGCGCATCCTGCGCCGCCATGCCGAGGCGGTCGGGCTCAAATCGAGCTTCACGATCCTCGATCAGCGACGATCAGCTGCGCTTGCTGAAGCAGATCCTCGCCGCCGCCAATATCGACGAGCGGCGCTGGCCGGCGCGGGTGCTGCATGCGGTGATCGAGCGCTGGAAGGATCGCGGGCTCACCCCCGACAAGGTCTCCGCCGCCGAGATCGGCGATTTCGCTGACGGCAGGGCGATCGAGCTCTACCGGCTCTACCAGGAGCGGCTCGCCACGGTGAACGCGGTCGATTTCGGCGATTTGCTCCTGCACAATTTGACGCTGTTTCAGACCAACCCGGACATTCTCGCGACCTACCAGCACCGCTTCCGCTATCTGCTGGTCGACGAGTATCAGGACACCAATGTCGCGCAGTATCTGTGGCTGCGGCTGCTGGCGCAGCAGCACAAGAACATTTGCTGCGTCGGCGACGACGACCAGTCGATCTATCGCTGGCGCGGCGCGCAGATCGAAAACATCCTCAAATTCGAAAGCGATTTCCCCGGCGCGCTGATCGTGCGGCTGGAGGAGAACTACCGCTCGACGCCGGAAATCCTCGCCGCCGCCGCCGGGGTCATCGCCCACAACCGCGGCCGGCTCGGCAAGACGCTGTGGACCCGCGCCGGCGAGGGCGACAAGATCACGGTGCGCGGGCTGTGGGACGCCGAGCAGGAGGCGCGCTGGGTCGGCGACGAGATCGAGGCGCTGCAGCGCAAGGGCCATGCGCTCAGCGAAATCGCGATCCTGGTGCGCGCCGGGTTCCAGACCCGCGAGTTCGAGGAGCGCTTTATCGCGCTGGCCCTGCCCTATCGCGTCATCGGCGGCCCGCGCTTCTACGAGCGCCAGGAAATCCGCGACGCGATGGCCTATCTGCGGCTGATCCACCAGCCGGCCGACGACCTCGCCTTCGAGCGCATCGTCAACACGCCGCGGCGCGGCATCGGCACCGCTACCTTGCAGGTGCTGCATGCCGCGGCGCGCGCCGAAGGGAGCTCGCTGGTCGAGGCGGCGCGGGGGCTCATCGCCGGCGACGATTTGCCGCGGGCCGCGCGCAACGCGCTCGGCAATTTCCTCACCATGCTCGACCGCTGGCGAGCCGATGCGGAGCGCGACAGCCATGTCGAGCTGGTCCAGCGCATGCTCGACGAATCGGGCTACACCGGGATGTGGCAGGCCGACACCTCGCCCGACGCGCCGGGACGGCTCGAAAACCTCAAGGAGCTGGTCGTCGCGATGGCCGAGTTCGAGAACCTCGGCGGGTTCCTCGAACATGTCAGCCTGGTGATGGACAATGCCGCGCGACACCGCGGGCGACATGGTCAATCTGATGACTCTGCACAGCGCCAAGGGGCTCGAATTCGACACGGTATTTCTGCCCGGCTGGGAGGAGGGCGTGTTTCCCTCGCAGCGCTCGATCGAGGAAGGCGGCCTTCCAGCGCTCGAGGAGGAGCGGCGGCTCGCCTATGTCGGGCTGACCCGGGCGCGGCATCGGGCGCTGATCTCGTTCGCCGCCAACCGGCGCATCCACGGCCAATGGCAGGCCTCGGCGCGCTCGCGCTTTGTCGACGAATTGCCCAAGGACCAGATCGAGGTCGAGACTGAACTGGGGCTCGGCCCCGGTGCCGGCTGGGCCGCGACCCCGGCGGCGAACGCGGCCTGGGGAACCGGCTGGAGCGAGGGCTATCAGAGCGGCTACCGCAAGAGCCTGCCACGGCCGCCGCTGGTCATCGAGCACTCGCGTCCGCCGGCGCGCGGTCAGGAAATTCGCAAGGCGGGCGGGTTTTCGGTGGGCGACCGGGTGTTCCATCAGAAGTTCGGCTACGGGATTATCCAGGTCGTCGAGGACAACAAGCTCGAAATCGCGTTCGACAAAGCCGGCGACAAGAAGGTGATGGACGCCTTCGTCGAGCGCGCGTGAGACGATGCCGCTGTGGCGCATCGCGGTGCAGGTCGAGGGCGCCGAGGCGGCTTCTGCGGTCGCCGACATTTTCGATGAGTTGATCGGTGCGGTTTCGGCTTTCGAGACGCGAGAGGGCAAACCGGCCGAATGGCTGGTCGAGACCTACGCGGCGAAGGTGTTGGTCGATGCCGCGCTCGATCTGCGACTGACCCTGGCGGCGACGGCGGCGGGCGGTAAAATTCTCGATCTGATCGAGATGCCGGTTGCCGAGCGCGATTGGCTGGCCGAGAACCGCCGCGCCTTTCCGCCGCAGCGCATCGGCCGGTTCTTCATCCACGGGTCGCATTGGCGCGAGACACCGCCGGCGGGATCAATCGCCATCGAGATCGATGCGGCGAGCGCTTTCGGCACCGGAGAGCACCCGTCGACCCGAGGGTGCCTGTTGGCCTTCGACCGGCTCGCCCGGCGCCGGCGTTTCCGGCTTGTGCGCGATGTCGGCACCGGCAGCGGCATCCTCGCGATCGCCGCGGCGAAGGCGCTGCGGCGCAAGGTTCTGGCGAGCGACATCGATCCGGAGGCGGTGCGGGTGGCGCGGCATCATGCACGGCGCAACGGGCTGGCTCATCTGGTGCGGGTCGAGTGCGAGGCCGGCGCGAGCGGCCGCGGCCACGATCTGGTCTTCGCCAATATCCTGGCGCGGCCGCTGATGCTGATGGCGCGCGATCTGGCGCGCGGAGTCGCCCCCGGCGGGTATGCGATCCTTTCCGGATTACTGACGCGGCAGGAGCCAGGTGTCCTCGCCGCCTATCGGCCGCTGGGCCTCGTGCTCGATTTCCGCATCGTCATCGACGGCTGGTCGATCCTCGTGCTGCGCAAATAAAACGGCCCGCTCCTGGTCAGGAGCGGGCCGCGTTCCGGTCGCGATCGGCGCTGCTTAGAGCGGCGGAAACCACGGAAACCAGCTATGGCCGCCGGCCAGCTTGTGCGTGCTGAAGGCCGGAATGAACTCGCGGTCGCGCGGGTTTTGCGAGGCTTCGTGGAAGCCCTCGACGATCGCCGGGATCTGCGAGCGGTTGATGCCGATATCGGCGAGCGAGCGGTCGTCGAGCCCGTAGAGCTCGGCATAGGCCTGCTGCCTGCGGCGCCATTCGGACAGCGCGTTCTTGGCAGCGGCGAGAATATTGACAACGAACATGGTGACACCTCCACCTCACATGGTGCACCGCACAAATGGCTATTTGGCGCGTGGATATCAAGCGTATGAACGCAAAGCAGTCATGCGTATGTCAGTATCGCTGACTGATTAACGGATTGACATATCGCGTTGCAGCGCGCGCAAGCCGTTGGTTGTCGCTAGCGCCTCTCGGAACGAAAATGCGCTAGATTGGCGCTGGCGGTCGATGGGAGCGGACGATGAATGACGCAAGGCCGGAGCAGACCGGGCTGGCGCAATTGCTGAGAGCGGCGGGTTCCGCGCTCGATGTCGCTGCGGCCGAGGCGCTGATCGCCGGCATCCTCGCGGCCCCGGCGGAAATCGGCACGAGCTGGCACGCGCTGGTGGCCGAGCCGACGCCGCCGGAACTGGCCGCCGCTCTGGAAGCGCTGAAGGCGCATCTCGCGGCCGGTCACAGCGATGGCGTTCAGCCCGAGGATTTCGCCCGTATGCCGCGAGCGGAACGGCTCATGCTGCTGCGCGAGAAGATGGCGGCTGACGGCCTCGCCGGCTTCATCGTCCCGCGCGCCGACGAGCACCAGGGCGAATACGTGCCGCTCTGCGGCCAACGCCTTGCCTGGCTGACCGGCTTTACCGGCTCGGCTGGGATGGCGGTGGTGTTGAAGGACCGCGCCGCGGTCTTTGTCGATGGCCGCTACACATTGCAGTCCGCCGCACAGGTCGATACGGCCGCCTATGAAATCCGCCATCTCGTCGATCAGCCCGCGCCGCAATGGCTGGCCGAGACCGCTGCCAAGGGCGACGTCATCGGGTACGATCCGTGGCTGCACACGCCGCAGGATGTCGAGCGGCTGCGCGCCGGGGTGGAGCGCGCCGGCGCGACGCTCAAGCCGGTCGACAAGAACCCGCTCGACCAGGTCTGGGGCGGGCGTCCGGCAGCACCGCTGGCGCCGGTCTTGCCGCAGCCCGAACGCTTCGCCGGCGAGAGCGCCGCCGACAAACGCGCCCGGATCGGCAAGGCGCTCGCCCGCGAGGGCGCGGCGGCGGCGGTGCTGACCATGCCGGAGTCGATCGCCTGGCTGCTCAACATCCGCGGCGGCGACGTGCCGCACACGCCGCTGCCGCTGTCCTTCGCGATCGTAAAGGCCGACGGCGCGGTGACCTTGTTTACCGACCGCCGTAAACTGCTCCCCGGTCTCGACCGCCACCTCGGCAACGCGGTGACGATCGAGGCGCCGGACCGGCTCGGGCCCGCGCTCGATGCGCTTGCCAAGGCGGGACCGGTGCAGGTCGACCCCGCGAGCGCCGCCTCTTGGGTGTTCGACCGGCTCGGCAAGGCGGGCGCGCAAATCCATCGCGCCGCCGACCCGTGCATGCTGCCCAAGGCATGCAAGAACGCGGTCGAGCTCGACGGCACCCGCGAGGCGCATCGCCGTGACGGCGCCGCGGTGACGCGCTTTCTCGCCTGGCTGGCGCGCGAGGCGCCCCGGGGCGGGCTCAAGGAAATCGCCGCCAGCGACCGGCTCGAAGCCTTCCGCAAGGCGGGCAAATACTTCCGCGACCTGTCGTTCCCGACAATTTCCGGCGCTGGCTCGAATGGCGCCATTGTGCACTACCGCGCTAGTATCGAGACAGAAAAGCTGTTGGAGCCGGGGACACTCTATTTGCTCGATTCCGGCGCGCAGTACCTCGACGGCACCACGGATATCACCCGCACCATCGCCATCGGCGAGCCCAGCGACGAAATGCGCGAAAACTTCACCCGCGTCCTGAAAGGCCATATCGCGCTGGCGACCGCGCGGTTTCCGAAAGGCACGACCGGTTCGCAGCTCGACGGGTTCGCCCGGCGGGCGCTGTGGCAGGCCGGTCTCGATTACGATCACGGCACCGGCCACGGTGTCGGCAGCTACCTGTCGGTGCATGAGGGGCCGCAGCGCATCTCGAAGGCGCCCAATACCCAGCCGCTGCTGCCGGGAATGATCGTCTCGAACGAGCCCGGCTACTACAAGACCGGCGCCTACGGCATTCGCATCGAGAACCTGATTGTCGTGCAGCCCGACGAGGAAGCGGCCGTCGAGCGCGAAATGTTCCGGTTTGAGACCATTACTCTGGCGCCGATCGACCGCAATCTGGTGGCGCGCGAACTGCTCGATCGCGCCGAGGCGGACTGGCTCGACGACTACCACGCGCGGGTGCGGGCGACGATCGGCCCGCTGGTCGACGCCGAGACGGCCGCGTGGCTAGAACAGGTGACGGCGCCCATCAGCTAGGAGGAACGCGATGGCCGATATCGAGCTGTTTCAGCCGGGAAACTACCGGTTCATCACTCACGCGTTTCAATATTCTGGAGGAGTCGAAGCATTACCTGGCTATGCCATCGAGCGGGTGCGGTTCTTCAAGCCGCTGGGGCTCGCCGAGGGCTTCGCCGCCGCTGAGGCGCACATGGCGCGCATGGGTCGCCCGCCGACCGCGTTCTGCGCCTGCGAGCTGCGCTCGCCCGGGCAGTTCACCGACCAGGGCTTTATCGACTTCAACCGCCACTACGTTCAGCAGCTGGCGGCCTGGGGCATCTTTCACGACGACGTCAACCCGGTCGCGCGCTCCAATGTCTGCCCGGAGATCGACCCGCCGTCGGAACCGAGTTTCTACGCGTTCTCCTACACGGTGCCGGGCGGGGCGGGCGGTTTTGTCATCGCCGGGAGCGGCGAGGCCGGTGGCGCGGATGGCCCCTACGGGCCGCGCATTATCCGCCTCGGCGACACCTCGCCCGCCGGGATGCGCGACAAGGCGCGGTTTGTCCTTGGCGCGATGGAAGAGCGTATGGGCGCGCTCGACAAGGGCTGGGCCGACGTCACCGAAACCCAGCTCTACACGATCTTCGACATCCACCCGCATTTCGCCGACGAGTTCATCCGCCGCCGCGCCGCGCCGGGCGGACTCACTTGGCACTATGCGCGCCCGCCGGTCCAGGGACTCGACTACGAGGTCGATGTTCGCGGTGTCGGTCGGGAGTTGGTGATCTAGCCCCGGAGGCGCCGTGGATCGGGCCGCCACGCTGGCGTTATTCGCCCGCGGGAAGGAGGCGTGGAACGAGTGGGCCGCGTCGATGATTGCGTCTCATCGCGCTCTGGTGGCTGCGGATAAATGGCGGTTTTTTGCCCAGACCCAGTATCCGTGCGAGGTCATCCCGCTAAACGATGAGACACGGGAATGGATGAGTGACAGCATCGGGCAATTTGCCGAGCAGGAGTTCCCCACCGCGCCAGATTTCGCCGGTTTCGTGTTTCCCGGCGCCGCGTTGTTTACGAGCGCCCGGTTTCCGCAAGGCGCCCGTTTTGCCGGCGCACATTTCCATCACGGCGCCTGCTTCAATGGCGCGATATTCGGCGGACCGGCCGATTTCACCAATGCCGAGTTCGCGTCCGAGGGCACGTTTATGCTCGCACAATTCGCCGGAGAGGCCCGCTTTAGCGGCGCCCGCTTTATGTCCGGCGAGGTCGAGCCAAACATGCAGGGCTATTGCTGGTTCGAAGATGCGCGGTTTGCCGCGCCCGCCATGTTCGACGGTGCTCGCTTTGCCGGCAACGCGCTGTTTGATGAGGCCCAATTCGCGGCGGAGGTGGAATTCACCGGCGCGCAATTCGGTAGCTTCTTCAGCTTAGCCCAGACGCGGTTCGGGGGACCGGTGCGCTTCGCCGGCGCCAGTTTCCCCGACCGGCCCGACCTCTCCAGTACGTCGCTCGCGCAACCGCCCGTGTGGTGAGGCTATTCCGGGCAGCGGTCGAGGATCGCCTGCAAGGTCAGCGCGCCGGCCCGGCCGCCCATCGTGTCCGGCGGGTCCTGATGTTCTTCGGCGAGGCGCTTGGCCTGCGCCTCTTCCCAATTCCGCCCGCCGAAGAAGCGCGCGGGCTTGAGGCTCGGGCCGTCGATCCCGTCGAGGCAGCGCGCGTTGACGGTGATCTTGTGCGGCTGCGAGCGGGGTATGTAGAAGGCATGCATCCCGCAATGCCTGCAGAAGGTGTGCTGCGCCACGCCGGTCTGGAAAGTGTAGGCGGTCAATGCGTCCTTGCCCTTGAGGAGCTCGAAATCCGCCGGGTCGGTGACCAGGTGCAGGATGCCCTTTTTGGTGCAGATCGAGCAGTCACACTGCGACAGCCGGTCGAGATCGACCTTGGCGCGGAACCGTACCCGGCCGCAATGGCAGCCGCCTTCACGCGTTTCGAGCATCGCGCTTCTCCTCGTTAATGCGCTGCGGCCCAATCTGCGCCGCGCCGCGCGAACGCTTCTTCCCAGTTGCGGCCCTCGAACAGTCGCTGCGAGCGCATGGTCTCGGGGTCGTAATGGTCAAGACAGCGCGCGTTAACGCTGTAGTTTTCCGGGTCGGAGCGCGGCTGGTAGAAGGGGTGCATGCCGCAGTGCCGGCAGAATGTGTGCTTGGCCACCCCGGTGTTGAAGGTATAGGTCGTGAGCTCGTCGGCGCCGCTGAGGATTTCGAGACGCTCGCGCGCAACCGGCAGATGCAGGATGGCTTTTTTGGTGCAGATCGAGCAGTCGCATTCGCCGATCGGCGTTTCGTCGAGATCGACCTCGATGCGGAACCGCACTCGCCCGCAATGGCAGCCGCCTTCATAAGTCTGCAGCATCGCCGTTCTCCTCTCCCTCCAAGGCTACCACGAGGCGTGAGCGCGGCGTAGATTGGGCGCATGCCACTAAGCTTCACGCCGCTGCACCCGCTGTTCGCCGCCCGCGCCGACGGGATCGACCTGCGCGATCCACTCAATGGCGCGACCGCGTGCGAGATCGAAGCGGCGATGGACCGCTACGCTGTCCTGGCGTTCCGCGGTCAGGATATCACCGAAGACGAGCAGCTCGCCTTCACCGCCGCGTTCGGGCCGATGGACCCGGGCCGCCATCTCGCGGTCCGCCAGCACCGCCGTGTGCGGCCGGAATTCGCCGATGTCTCGAACCTCGACGAGCAGGGCAACGTCGCCGACCGCAACCATCGCCGCATCCTTTCCAATATGGCGACGCGGCTGTGGCACACCGACAGCTCGTACAAAAAGCCGGCGGCGAAATTCTCGTTATTGTATTGCAGCGCGATCCCCGATTGGGGCGGCGAGACCGAGTTCGCCGATATGCGCGCCGCGTACGACGCGCTGCCCGAGCAACTGCGGCGAGAGGCCGAGGGCCGCTCCGCGGAGCACTATGTGCACCACTCGCGCGCCATGTTGGGTTTCGAGCCGAGCCCGGAGGACATCGCCGGAGCGATCCCGCCGGTGACTTGGCCGCTGGTGCGCGTTCATCCCGGATCGGGGCGCAAGCTGCTGTACATCGGCGCGCACGCGACCCATGTCGTCGGCTTGTCGCTGCCGGAGGGACGGGTATTGCTCTCCGACCTGCTCGAACACGCGACGCAGCGCCAGTTCGTCTATCGTCATGAATGGCGGCCGGGCGATCTGGTGATGTGGGACAACCGGGCGGTGCTGCACCGCGGCCGACGCTACGACCTGGCGCAACCGCGCGACATGCGGCGCAGCACGGTGGAAGATAGCTTGCCCGCCTAGAGAAGCTACCAGCTGCCCTCAACTGCGCTACAATGCCCGGAGAAACGCACGGAGGCCCCGATGGCAAAGCTCGTGCTGGGGATCGGCACCTCGCACACGCCGATGCTGAATGCGCCGCCGACCGATTGGCCGCGCTTTATCGAGCGCGATGCGCAGCGCACCAATCTGCTCGACGTGGAAGGCAACCTAACGAGCTATGACGCGCAGCTAAAGCACGCGCCGGCCGACATCGACGCGCAGATCGCGCCCGAGAAGATGGCGACGCGGCACGCCGCCGTCGAGGTCGGCGATGTCGCGGCTCGGTGATTATTTGCGTGAAGCGAAGCTCGATACGCTGATCGTGGTCGGTGACGACCAGGACGAGATGTACCACGCCGGCAACATGCCGGGCATCCTTGTCTATTACGGCGAGAGCATCCGCAACGTGCCGCTGGCGCCGGTGGCCGAACCCGAACTGGGGCTGGCGGGCGAGCGCGCGCTGGTTCGAGGAGAAGGCGCCGCGCGACTATCCGGTCGATGCCGGCCTCGCGCGTTATTTGATCGACCGGCTCATCGACGACGAATTTGATATTTCCGCGTCCGATTCCTGTCCCGACGGCGAGGGCGAAGGCCACGCGATCGGCTTTGTCCACAAGCGGATCATGAAGCACGTCGTGCCGATCGTGCCGGTCTGCATCAACACCTATTACCCGCCGAACCAGCCGACGCCGCGGCGCTGCTACAGATTCGGGCAGGCGATCCGGGCGGCGGTGGAGAGCTACCCTAAGGACAAGCGGGTCGGGATCATCGGCTCGGGCGGGCTGTCGCATTTCGTCGTCGACGAGGCGCTCGACCGCGGCTTCATTGGCATGCTCAAACGCAAGGATGCCGAGGCCATCCAGAACCTGCCGCGCAAGCTGCTCAATTCGGGCAGCTCGGAGATCCGCAATTGGATTTGCGTCGGCGGCGCCGTCGAGCACCTCTCGCTCGAATGGTCGCATTACGAGCCCGGCTACCGCACCCCCGCCGGCACCGGCACCGGTCTCGGCTTTGCGTTCTGGGCTTAGGTAGCGCTCTAAAACCGATGCCCCACTTCTCCATCACCAAGGATGGCATCGATCCGGCGCTGGCTAAGTTGCCGAAATATGCCATCGGCCAACGGGTGCGTATTGTTAAAGCTGATGTCCCGGCAAATGCCGCGCTTGAGACGAAGAAAATCTTGCAAAAGGCTCTCGGCCGGGTTCTCGCTATCAAGGACATCATGTTTTGGGAAACCGGCAGGCCGGAAACCCCCTACTTCATCACCTATACGTTCCATGTCGGTCATCTTAACGGCGCACCAAATCGGTGGGCTTTTCTGGAGACGATCGAGATGGACGATGGTGAGATCGAACCGGTCGCACGAAGACGCAAGCAGTAACCGTAGCGCGCATCAACCAACCCCTTCGGGAGGTCAGACATGAACAGAAAGGACAGTGACGATCTGGTCCGCGTCGGCCCCGGCACGACGATGGGCAAGCTGATGCGGCAGTACTGGATGCCGGCGGCGATGTCATCCGAGCTGAAGGCAGACGGCGAGCCGATGCGGCTGATGCTCTTGGGCGAGCAGCTCATCGCGTTCCGCGACAGCGCGGGCAAGGTCGGGGTGATGGACCACAAATGTCCGCACCGCTGCGCCTCGCTGTTCCTCGGCCGCAACGAGGAGGGCGGGCTGCGCTGCGTCTACCATGGCTGGAAGTTCGACACCGAGGGCAACTGCGTCGACATGCCGAGCGTGCCGGCCGAGCGCGACTTCAAGCACCTCGTCCACGCCAAGGCCTACAAGGCGGTCGAGCGAAACGGCCTCATCTGGGTTTATATGGGCGAGCGCAAGGAGGCGCCGCCGCTGCCGCAGATCGAGGCGACCTTGCTGCCGGAAGCCGAGGTGCAGATCAATTTCGTGCAGCGCGAGTGCAACTGGCTGCAGGCGCTGGAAGGCGACATCGACACCTGCCATTTCGGTTTCTTGCACGGCGGCAGCGTCACCGCCGACATGCTGCCCGAGGACGCGCTGCTGCGTTATACGGTGACCAACCGCGCGCCCGACTACCAGGTTGCCGACACCGATGTCGGGACGATGTACGCCGCCTATCGCGACGGCGGCCCGGGCGAGACCTATTGGCGCTTCGCCAATTTCATGCTGCCGTTCTGGACCCAGACGCCGCAGGGCAAGTTTGCGACGCACCTGCACAATCGCGCCTGGGTGCCGATGGACGACCACCACACGATGTTCGTCAGCCTGCGCTGGAAGCACGAGCCGCCGTTCGTCACCAACGACAAGGACGGCAAGCTGATGCCGGGTTTCGACCGCACTTTCGACTTCCTGCCGAACACGACCGATTGGTTCGGCCGCTGGCGGCTGCGCGGCCGGCCGGTGAACGATTGGAACATCGACCGCGCGGCGCAGGCAACCGGCGGGAACTACACCGGCATCACCGGTATCCACGCGCAGGATCAGGCGGTCACCGAAAGCATGGGGCCGATCACCGACCATTTGTTCGAGCATCTCGGGCCCAGCGACATGATGATCATGCGCACCAGGCGCCGGCTGCTGGCGGTCGCGCGGGCGCTTGCCAAGGGCGGTACGGTGCCGCCGGGGGTCGACGATCCGGAGACGATGTATCGAGTCCGCAGCGGCGATTTTGTCACCGAGGCCGGTCTCGAATGGCGCGAGGCGTATGACCGGCAGATGGAGGCCGCGACCCGGCCGCTGGCGCAGGCCGCGGAGTGAATACTGGATGTCATTGCGAGCACAGCGAAGCAATCTCGTGCTGGGTGCGCGAGTCCATCGAGATTGCGTCGTTGCCTAAAGGCTCCTCGCAATGACAGATATCCAAATCGCGGAGGATCGCCCCGACGGGCCGGAGGCGGCCGAGTTGCTCCGGCAATCGGACGCATTCTTGCTTGGCCTCTACCCGCCGCAATACTGCCACCTGATCGATCTGCCGGCCTTGGCGGCGGACAACGTGCGGTTCTTTGTCGCCCGCCGTGGCGGCAAGGCGCTCGGCTGCATGGCGCTGGTGCGCACTGGCCCCGACAGGGGTGAATTGAAGCGCTGCTTCGTGATCGATGCAGCGCGCGGCCAAGGGGTCGGCTTCGCGCTGCTGCAGGCGGCCGAGGCGGCGGCGCGCGAGCAAAGCATGCGAGTGATCCAGCTCGAGACCGGCAACCTCAACCAGGCGGCTCTGCGGCTCTATCGCGGCAACGGGTTTCACGAGCGTGGCCCGTTCGGCGACTATCCTGATAACGGGGTCAGCGTCTTCATGGAAAAGACGCTCTAGCCGTCGCGCCTGCCGGTTGGTACGCAAAAAAATCCCGGCGGGCGTGCCCGCCGGGAAGTTGGGGGAGAATGCATCGAAAGGATGCACCCCAGGATTTAGGTCGGGCCGGGCAACACCGCTGTGACCTACGTCACAGTTTTTGCAGAAAAATGCGCGCGTTATCTTGTACTGAACACCAACAAATAGGGCACCGCCTTGCGGCCGCCGGTGTCCTGGAAGTTCTGTGCCGCCACGGCGTTGATCCATATCGCGTAGGTCCTGCCGGGTGCGAGCGAGACCGGCAGCACGCAGGTGATTCCATCCGGCAGGTAGTGAGGGTCACCCGCGAGCTTCGGGAACGATTCCGGCGTTACGGTTACCCAGGACCAGCTCTTGTCCTGCATCTTCTTGCTGAAGGTGACCCGGATCTCGGTCGTGCTAGCCGGTACATCGTCGGTACCCGCCTGCGGCACCGTCTTGACCACCACGGGCGGAACGTTGGCGAGAGTCGGAGCCTCGGCGGCATTCGCCGCGGCGCCGAGGGCGGCAATCGTCGCGGCTAGCGCCAACGCCGGCAGATAGCGCATCGTCAGTCTCCAAGGCGCGTGAGGCTTAGGCCGCCAGCGGTTCCGGCTGCGCCGCATAATCGCGCGTGGTGGTGCGGCGCAACTCGCGGCGTAGGGTCATGTCGTAGGGGCGGCCGCGATGCAAGGTCGCGCGGTTGTCCCAGATCACCAGATCGCCGACCTGCCATTCGTGGCGGTAGACGAATTGCCGCTGCGTCGCGTGTTCCAGCAGGTCGAGCAGGAACATGCGGCCTTCCGGCACCGGCCAGCCGACGATGCGGTTGGCGTGCGAGCCGATGAACAGCGATTTGCGGCCGTAGGGCTGGGTGCGCACCACCCGCCAGCGCACCGGCGGCATGCCGGCCTTCTGCTCTTGTGTCCAGTCCTCGTCGCCGAGCCAGATGCGCGAATAGAGCGCGAAGTGCTCGGCGACCAGCGGCTCGATTTTCTCCTTCATCGCCGGCGACAGCGCGTCGTAGGCGGCGCGCATGTCGGCGTATTCGGTCTCGCCCGCGCCCATGACGGTGCGGGGCGGCACGATCACCGCCGACAGCATCGAATACTTGCCGGGTACGTACTGGAACGAGCTGTCGCTGTGCCAGAGCTGATTGGCGAGCGCCCCGGCGATGCGCTTGTCGCCGGACGGAGCAATGGTGCCGTCGCGCGAGACGTTGGAGATGTCGATCAGCTCGGGATAGTCGAGCCGGCCCTTCACCTTCGACAGCTTGGCGAGGCCGATATCGAGTTCGCCAAACGCCGACGACCAAGCGATCTGCTCGTCCTGGCTCAACGGCTGATCGCGGAACACCAGCACCGCGTATTTATCCATCGCCCGATCGATTTCGGCGACAAGCTGCGCGCTCGGCGGCTTGCGGATGTCAACGCCGCTGACCTCGCCGGCGAAGAGCGGGTGCAGCTGTTTGATCGTCAGGGTCATCATCGTGTCATCCTGATCTCGTCACTGCCCGGAAGCAGAGGCTGGCGCCATCACTCTATCCGATAGCCTCAGCCTTTACGAAGAAGAGCGCGTTCGCTGCTCAGGACGAAGAACGATGCCAATGCAGCCGCCCAAACCGGGAAGCCGAGGGTAGAAACATTTCCCCAAATTAGACCGACTAAAGCGCCGAATAGAGGCAAGCTTGCCCAAAAACCCGTGGGGCCGAATCCAATGTCGATGTGCGGGAGGTAATGATCCCAGACAAGCAAGGCCATACCGGCGATCCATGTGATCAGAAGATCGCTGACCACGACGAACATCGCCAATCGGACGACGGACACGCGCCGCAGGGTCATGATTGCGGAGAATGCGGCACCGCAAAATCCTGCTACGTAGTACCAATAGATCGGAAGGCAGGAAAACGTGACAGCGGTGATATTCCGGCCCGAAGGGTCGGTCGATCGGGTCTCAAGCGGTCTGCAGGTTACGCTCCAGGCCCTAGGGTGGAGACGAAGAAAAACGAACCCTGTCAGCACCACGACGCCGCCGATCCCGACCACGCGGAACCAAAACTGCCACTTTGGGCTTCCGCCCTCGTGCGAACGACGATCGTCAGTCACTCCGCCGCCAGACGGCCCGGCGTCGCGATCGCGGCGACGACCGCCTTGACGCTTGGTGCGGTCTCCAGCGTCTCCAACAACGTTTGCAGCCGGGCGACCGCGGCTGGGGGCAGCGCGCGGCTGGCGCAATTGGCAAACTTGGCGGCGAGCGCGCCTTCGGGCATCGGGTTGTCGGGGCCGCGGCCGAGCGCCGCACTGACTTTCTGGGAAATGACCTGGCCGTCGGCGAACGTCACCCGCACCTCGGCGCCGAGCGCCTCGTCAGTGCGCGCATCCGCATGGATGCGGGTCATCAGCGCGCGCACCGTCGGGTCGTCATAGGCGTCGCCCTCGAAATCCTCGAGCCGGATTTGACCCTGGAGCACGGCGCGGGCGAGGCAGTACTGCACCGAAAATTTGGCGTCGAGCCCGGATTTGGGGTCGGGGCGGTTGGTGTGGGCGAGGCGGCGCGGGTGGGTCCACGAGTCGATGCGGACAATCTTGTCGGCGGGCATCGCGTGTTCTGCGCGCAGCGCCAAGAGCGCGTCGAGCGGAGGGTGCGTGCTGCCGCAGCACGGGTATTGCTTGAACCCCGGCCCGGGGCGGACGACGTCGTATGGGTTGCCCCAATCCTTGAGCATCGCCTCGGTGTTGTAGGTGCCGGGGCCGTTGAACACTTCGAGAAAGCCCTGCTTGTGCTCCATTGCGCCGCTGTTCGCGGTGAAGCCGTCGCGCGCCAGCATCGCCGCGAAGAGGGCGTTGCGCGCGGTATGGCCGACATGAAGCGGCTTGGTCATCGTGCCGAAATTCGCCTTGATGCCGCTGGCGAATGAGGCGGCAATGGCGAGCGCGGTCGCGGTCTGCGATGGCGGCAGCCCTATTAGGTGACAGCAGGCTGCGGTCGCGCCGAACACGCCGAGTGTCGCGGTCGGGTGCCAGCCCTTTTCGTAATGGTGGAAGTGAACGCCGCGGGCGATCCGGGTCTCGGTCTCGAACCCCGCGACATACGCGGCGATAAAGGCCTTGCCGGCGCAGTCATGCTGGTCGGCGAGCGCGAAGATCGCCGGCAGGATCGGCGCTGACGGGTGCCCCCCGAGCGAATTGCTGACATCGTCGAAATCAAGCGCATGCGCGGCGGTGCCGTTGACGAGCGCCGCATCGAGCGGGCCGGTGCGGCGGTCGCTTCCAAAGATCAGGCAAGCTCCGTTTCCGCCCCCAACCGCCAATGTTTTCTCGACAATCCGGGTGCAGTCTTCATTCGCCCCGGCGAGGGTCACGCCGACCGTGTCGAGGATGGCCGCCTTGGCCCAATGAACCGCTTCCGCGGGCAGGCCCTCGTAGCCGATTGCGACGATTTTGGCGGCGATTTGTTCGAGCAGCGTCACGACGCCCTCCCGGACGCGAATTATCCCGTCTTCTTGCGGATCAATCCGCCGACCAGCACCGGCCCGAGACGGACTGTCTGCAGGAAGGCGCGGCCGTTATTGGGACAGATCTCCTCACGATAGGCATAGGAGGCGACGATCATGTCCCACGCGAACCACACGACGCCCGACAGCGCCAAGCAGACGATGCCGAACGGGTTGAGCGGCCCCGGCGCCGCCGGGGCCCAGCCGATGAACCCGCCCACTCCAAGAAGCAGGATGGCGCCGGTGCAAATGATCCTGGCGATCATGGATCGATCTCTCCGCGCCTACGCGACCTCGAACAGCCCGGCGGCGCCCATACCGCCGCCGACGCACATCGTGCAGACGACGAGTTTGGCGCCGCGCCGCTTTCCTTCAATCAGCGCGTGGCCGACCATCCGTGCACCAGACATGCCATAAGGATGGCCGATCGAGATCGCGCCGCCGTTCACGTTGAGCCTGTCGTGCGGGATGCCAAGCTTGTCGCGGCAATAGATCACCTGAACCGCGAACGCCTCGTTTAGTTCCCAGAGGTCGATGTCGTCCATCTTGAGACCGTGCTGCTGAAGCAGCTTGGGCACGGCAAAGACCGGGCCGATCCCCATTTCGTCCGGGTCACAGCCGGCCACCGCGATGCCGCGATAGATGCCTAAAGGCTGGAGGCCGCGCCGCTCCGCCTCGCCTTCCTCCATCAGCACCGCGGCCGAGGCGCCGTCCGAGAGCTGCGAGGCGTTGCCGGCGGTGATGTATTTGCCTTGCGCGATGGTCAGCCCATCCTTGAATACCGGCTTCAACGCGGCGAGGCCTTCGAGATTGGTGTCGGGCCGGTTACCCTCATCCTTGGTCAAGGTAACGGATTTCGGCGACACCTCGCCGCTCTCGCGATTGGTGACCAGCATCGTCGACGGCATCGCGACGATCTCGTCGTCGAAACGGCCAGCCTGCTGCGCGGCGGCGGTGCGCTGCTGCGAGCGCAACGAGTATTCATCCTGCGCCTCGCGCGAAACGCCATAGCGCTCGGCGACGGTCTCGGCAGTCTCGATCATCGTCATGTAGATGGCCGGCGCCATGGCGACGAGATCGGGATCCTGAGCCCTGTAGCGGTTGAGGTGCTCGTTCTGCACCAACGAGATCAACTCGACGCCGCCGCCCACGGCGACCGTCATCCCGTCATGCATGATTTCCTTCGCCGCGGTGGCGATTGCCATCATCCCCGACGAGCATTGCCGATCGATCGACATCGCCGCTACCGTGTCCGGCAATCCCGCGCGCAAGGCGCTCTGCCGCGCGACGTTGGAGCCCTGGCTGCCCTGCTGCAACGCGGCGCCGATGATGACGTCGTCGATCTCACCCGGATCGACCTTGGCGCGTTTCACCGCCTCGGCGATCGCGTGGCCCGCCAGCGCCTGCGCCTGGGTGTCGTTGAACGCGCCCCGATAAGCCCGGCCGATCGGCGTGCGCGCGGTGGAGACGATAACGGCACGGCGCATAGGGTTTCTCCCCGAAGCTTGTTGCCGCAGACTAGCTCGATTCCCGCCGCGCAGCCAGGATTGTGGAGGCCGGCTGGTGGGCGCGGTAGGGATTGAACCTACGACCCCACCCGTGTGAAGGGTGTGCTCTCCCGCTGAGCTACGCGCCCGTGACCAGCGGATTTCGGCCGGGTGGGCATTTAGGGAGCGGCCCCGATCGCTGTCAAGGAAGGTTCAGGGGAGCAGGCCGAGCGCGTCGAGCGCGCGAGGCAGCTCGTCGAAGCGATCGACGAGACAATCCGCGCCCAGCTCGGCCGGGTCGATTCGCGCGTAACCGTAGCGCATCAGCAGCAGCTTCAGCCCCGCTGCGCGCGCCGAGGCGGCGTCGTTTTCGCTGTCGCCGATCATCGCCGCGCGCTTCGCATCGCCACCGGCCTCATCGATAAGCTCGAGCAGATGGCGCGGATCGGGCTTGCGATAGGGATAGCGGTCGCCGCCGGCGACGGCGTCGAACAGGGCTGCCAAGCCGACGCCGCTCAACACCTCCTCAGTCGCGCGCTGTGGCTTATTGGTGGCGACGGCGGTGCGGTAACCGCGTCCGCGCAATGTAGCCAATGTCTCGGCGACGCCGGGATAGGGGTAGCTGTTCTTCGTTGCAACACCTTCGTAAATCTGCAGAAACCGCTGGTGCATGGCCTCCGCCTCGGCTGCCGTGCCGCCGCGCGCCGCAAAGCCGCGGGCGAGCAACATCGCCATCCCGTCGCCGATCATCGGCCGGACTTCCTGCGCGGCCAGCGGGGCATATCCGCCCTCGCGCAAGGCTTCGTTAACAGCGTTGGTTAAATCTGGAAGGGTGTCGACCAGCGTGCCATCGAGGTCGAACAGCAAAAGGAACGGGCTCATCGCTCCGAAGATAGCCGCGCCGTCGCCATATTCGGCAACAATCTGTGTGTTGGCAGCATGTCGCATGCGTGCAACCTTCCCGGCCGGTCGTAGTTGGTGATCCCGTGAGCCGCCGATGACGCCGTCCTTCGCAGCCATTGTCCTTGCCGCCGGCGAGGGGACCCGAATGCGGTCCGCTGTGCCCAAGGTGCTGCACGAGATCGCCGGCCGCCCAATGATCGCTCACGTGCTGGCGGCGCTCGCGCCGCTGGCGCCGGTCGAGACGGTGGTTGTGCTTGGTCAAGACTATGAAGAGGTCGCCAAGGCGGTCGCGCCGGCCAAAACCGTCATTCAGCATCCGCCGCGCGGCACCGGCGACGCGGTTCGCGCCGCACGGGCTGCGCTCCAACCGATGTCGGCGGCGGGGCTGGAAGATGTGGTCGTCCTCTACGGCGACGCACCGCTGCTGCAGAGCGAGACGATCGCCCGCCTCATCGAAACCCGCCGCAAGGCCAAGTCCGCCGTTGCCGTCGCCGGCATGCGGCCCGCCGATCCCGCCCCCTATGGCCGGCTGGTGTTGGATGCCCGCGGCGGCGTTGAACGCATCGTCGAGGCCAAGGACGCCTCATCCGAAGAATACGCGATAACGCTTTGCAACGGCGGCATCATGGCTATCGCCGCGGCGCAGCTCTTCGACCTCGTCGACCGCCTCGATACGAACAATGCCAAACGCGAATACTACCTGACCGACATCGTCGCCATCGCCCGCGGCCGCGACCTTGCCGTCACCTACGCCGAATTGCCGGCCGAGGAAGTGATCGGGGTCAACACCCGCGCCGAACTGGCCGAGGCCGAGGCACTGATGCAGGAGCGGCTGCGCCGCCGCGCGATGGAGGCAGGGGCAACGCTGATCGCGCCCGAGACGGTGTTCCTTTCCGCGGATACACAGCTCGGCCGCGATGTCGTGGTCGAACCCAATGTCGTGTTCGGACCCGGGGTCAGCATCGCCAACAATGTCCGCATCCGCGCGTTCTCGCATCTCGACGGCGCGATCGTAGACGAGGGCGCGATCGTCGGGCCCTATGCGCGGTTGCGCCCTGGCGCCGTCTTGGAGCGCGACGTCCATGTCGGCAATTTCGTCGAGGTCAAGGCGACAAGGCTCGGCCGTGGCGCCAAGGCCAACCATCTCTCCTATCTTGGCGATAGCGACATTGGCGCCGGGACCAATATCGGCGCCGGCACCATCACCTGCAATTACGACGGGTTCGGCAAACACCGCACGGTGATCGGCGAGCACGCGTTTATCGGCTCGAACACCGCGCTGGTCGCACCGGTCTCGATCGGCGACGGCGCGTATGTTGCCACCGGCAGCGTGATTACCGCCGACGTGCCGGCCAACGCGTTGAGCATCGCCCGGGCCCGGCAGGTCGACAAGCCGGGACGGGCGGCGGAACTGCGGGAGCGCTTGCGCAAGGGTAAGTAGTCATGTGTGGCATCGTCGGAATTATCTCGAAGCATTCGGTCGCCGGTGAGTTGGTCGAGGGGCTGCGCCGGCTGGAATACCGAGGCTACGACTCGGCGGGCATCGCGACGCTGATCGACGGCCGCATCGAACGCCGCCGCGCCGAGGGCAAGCTGAATAACCTGGCCGAACGGCTGGAACGCGAGCCGATGCGCGGCACGATCGGCATCGCCCATACGCGCTGGGCGACGCATGGCCTGCCGATCGAAAAGAATGCGCATCCAATCGCGACCGACAGGGTCGCGGTGGTGCATAACGGCATCATCGAGAACTACCAGGCGCTGCGCCAGGAGCTGACTGCGCTCGGCTACAGCTTTCACACCGACACCGATACCGAGGCGGTGGCGATCATGGCGACGCGCTATCTCGCCGAGGGCGCCACCCCGGCGCAGGCGGTGGCGAGAACCTTGCCCCGGCTCGAAGGCGCGTTCGCGCTGGTGTTTCTCTTCGCCGGCGAGCACGATTTGTTGATCTGCGCCCGCAAAGGCCCGCCGCTGGCGATCGGCTACGGCGACGGCGAGATGTTTGTCGGGTCGGATGCGCTGGCGCTGGCGCCGCTCACCCGCCGGATTGCCTATCTTGAGGACGGCGACTGGGCGGTCGTCACCTCGCGCGAGGTGACGATCTTCGATGACAAGGGCGCCAAGGCGAAGCGCAAGGTCTACGACACCGCGATGTCGGGCGCGCTGATCGGCAAGGGCAATTTCCACCATTTCATGCAGAAGGAGATTTTCGAGCAGCCGGCGGTGATCGGCGACACGCTGCATGCCCTTATTCACCCGACGACCGGCACGATCCATCTGCCCGATCTGCCGTTCGCGCTCGGCGATCTGCCGAAAGCGACGATCATCGCCTGCGGCACGTCCTACAATGCCGGCCTCGTCGCCAAATACTGGTTCGAGCGCATCGCCCGCATGCCGGTTGAGGTCGACATCGCCTCGGAATTCCGCTACCGCGCGCCGGACATGCCGAAGGGCGGCGCGGCGATCGTCATTTCGCAATCGGGCGAGACCGCCGACACGCTAGCGGCGCTGCGCTATTGCCGCGAACAGCGGCAGAAGATCATCGCCGTCGTCAATCAGCCGGAGAGCTCGATCGCGCGCGAGGCCGACATCGTGCTGCCGACCCTCGCCGGGCCGGAGATCGGGGTGGCCTCGACCAAGGCGTTCACCACTCAGCTGGCGGTGCTTGCGGCGCTGACCGTGGCGCTGGCCAAGGCGCGCGGCACGGTCGACCAGGCCGGCGAAACCTCGCTCGTTCGCCAGCTCGCCGAGATCCCGGCGCGCGCCGCCGAGGTGCTCAACCACGACCAGCGCATTCGCGAAATCGCCAAGGAGATCGCCCAGGCGCGCGACGTGCTCTATCTCGGCCGCGGCAGCGCCTACCCGCTGGCGCTTGAAGGCGCGCTGAAGCTCAAGGAAATCAGCTACATCCACGCCGAGGGCTATGCCGCCGGCGAGATGAAGCACGGGCCGATCGCGCTCATCGACGACAATGTGCCGGTGATCGTGCTGGCGCCGCCCGACGACCTCTTCGAGAAGACGATGTCAAATGTCGAGGAGGTGATCGCGCGCGGCGGCCGGGTGGTGATGATTTCCGACGCCGACGGGGTGGCGCGGCTGCACGACCGGCTCGCCTTCGGCATCGCCATCCCGAAATGCGCGCCGTTTGTCGCGCCGCTGCTTTACGCGATCCCGGTGCAGCTCTTGGCCTATCACACCGCCGTCGCCAAGGGCACGGACGTCGACCAGCCGCGCAACTTGGCGAAGAGTGTCACGGTCGAATAGTCTCGGCTGCCAAGGGCGATTTACGTTGCGCCACCAAGGCGTTCTATCGACTATGCCCGGGCCCACGACACGCGCCTCGACCCGGTGTTGATCCTCAGCCTGCATCACGGCCCGCACGATTTTTCCGCGGCGTTGTTCGACGATTACACCGTGCTCGCCGCGGTCGCCGAAGAGCGGATGAACCGGGTCAAGGGGTCGGGCGGGTTTCCCGAGCAGTCGCTCCACGAGGTGCTCCGGGTCGCCGGGGTCGAGCGCCGCGACATCGATGTCGTGGTCTGCTCGCGTACCTATTTCCTGCGCCGCTATTACACGCATTGGAGGCCGCGCGAGCGGTTGCGCGAGAACCTGCGGCGCTGGGCCGGGCGCGAGAAAATACGCGAGATGAGCGTCGTGCTCGGCAAGGATCCCGGCCGCAGCGCGCTCGACGTGTTCGACAGCGCCGGTTTCGTCGCCGATCTCGGCTTGCGGCCAGGCACGCGGGTGTTCTTCTCGAACCACCATTTCAGCCACGCCCTCCCGGCGCTGTTCTTCACCGACTGGGACGACGCGCTGATCTACACCGCCGACGGCGCCGGCGATCAGGTGTCGTACAGCCACAATCTGCTGCGCGACGGGGCGCTGACCAACCTCTACGGCGACGACCGCTGGCTCGGCCGCAAGCAGGCCGAGGGCAGCATGGGCTTCGCCTATGGCTTTGTCACCGAGGCGCTCGGCTGGAAGATGTCGCGGCACGAGGGCAAGCTCACGGGGCTGGCGGCGTATGGCGAGCCGACCCTGTTGCCCGAGATGCAACGTCATTTCCGGGTGACCGACGACGCCCGGATCGAGATGGACTTTCCCGACTACGAGGCGCTGCGCGAGCGGTTCCAGGCCCTGGCGCGAACCGAAACGCGCGAGAACGCCGCGGCGTCGATCCAGGCGCTGCTCGAGGCGTGTATTGGCGCGTCGGTTGGCCGCCTCGTCGAGCGCCACAAGGTTCGCCGGCTCGGGCTCGCCGGCGGAGTCTTCGCGAATGTCCGCCTCAACCGCCTTTTGGCCGAGACGCTACCGCTCGACGAGGTATTCATCGTGCCGCCGATGGGCGACGACGGTTTGGTGATCGGTGGGCCGCTGCAATTCCTGCTGGAGCGCGACGGCATCGCGCATTGGCTGACGCAACGCGGGCGGCTGAGCGACGTGTATTGGGGCGGCGCGCATGACGACGCGATCGAGCGGGCGCTTGACGCCGCACCGGGTATCGCCCGCGCTGAGGGCGATCCGGTGGCACTGACCGCCGAGTGGCTCGCCGCCGGCCGGATCGGCGCCCTCTATTGCGGCCGAATGGAATATGGGCCGCGCGCGCTCGGCGCCCGCTCGATTTTGGCGAGCCCGGCCGATGCCGGTGTCAACGCCGCCCTCAACAAGCGGTTGGAGCGCACCGAGTTCATGCCGTTCGCGCCGGTGGTAGGCGACGCGGATGCGGCCGAGCTCTTCGACATTGGCGGCGTCAACCGCTATGCCGCGCGCTTCATGACCATCGCCTGCGACGTGAACCCGGCCTGGCGCGAGCGCATTCCGGCGGTTGTCCATGTCGACGGCAGCGCCCGCCCGCAAATCGTCAGCCGGGAGGACAATCCGGTCTATTTCGACATAATCGCTGCGTTCAAGGCGCGCACCGGCCTGCCGGCTTTGGTCAACACCAGCTTCAACGTGCACGAGGAGCCGATCGTCAACCGTCCCGAGGAATGCCGCCGCGCGCTCGAGGACGGCCGGATCGATTTTGTCGTCACGCCGCAGGCGGTGTGGTCGCGCGGCTGAGCCTTGTCAAAGCCCGGGGTGGGCCGTACCTATCCCCAAGAGAGACCCGCTCCGGGGTCCACGGCTGAGGGAGGTCGGCGATGCAGCTCCACGACCAAAAGCTTTTCCGCCAGCAATGCTATGTCGACGGCAAGTGGGTCGACGCGCTGAACCGCGGTACGATCCCGGTTACCAACCCGGCGAGCGGCGAGCTGCTCGGCACGGTGCCGCGGATGGGCGCCGAGGAGACACGGCAGGCGATCGAGGCGGCCGACAAGGCGCTGCCCGCGTGGCGCGCCAAGACCGCCAAGGAGCGCGCGCAAATCCTGCGCAAGTGGTTCGACCTGATGATGGCCAACCAGGAGGATCTGGCCCAGCTGATGACCGCCGAACAAGGCAAGCCGCTCGCCGAGTCAAAGGGCGAGATCGCCTATGCCGCCTCGTTCATCGAGTGGTTCGGCGAAGAAGGCAAGCGCATCTACGGCGACACCATCCCCTCGCATGGCGTCGACAAGCGTATCGTCGTCACCAAGGAGCCGATCGGCGTTTGCGCCGCGATCACCCCGTGGAACTTTCCCTCGGCGATGATCACCCGCAAGGCCGGCCCGGCGCTTGCGGCCGGCTGCACGATGGTGCTGAAGCCGGCGACCGCGACCCCGTTCTCGGCGCTGGCGTTGTGCGAGCTGGCCGAGCGGGCCGGGGTGCCGGCCGGGGTGTTTTCCTGCGTCACCGGCGGCGCCACCGAGATCGGCGGCGAGATGACCTCCAACCCGACCGTGCGCAAGTTGACCTTCACCGGCTCGACCGAGATCGGCAAATTGTTAATGGAGCAGTGCGCCGCGACGGTGAAGAAAACCTCGATGGAATTGGGCGGCAACGCGCCGTTCATCGTCTTCGACGATGCCGATATCGAGCAGGCGGTCAAGGGCGCCATCGCCTCGAAATACCGCAATGCCGGCCAGACATGCGTCTGCGCCAACCGCATTCTGGTGCAGGACGGCGTCTATGAAGCCTTCTCCAAGCGGCTCGCCGAGGTCGCTGGCGCGATGAAGGTGGGCGACGGCGCCGAAACCGGCGTCGTGATCGGTCCGCTGATCGACATGAAAGCGGTCGAGAAGGTCGAGAGCCACATCGCCGACGCGGTGCAGAAGGGCGCCAAGGTGGTCATCGGCGGCCATCGCTCGGCCTTGGGCGGCAGCTTTTTCGAGCCGACCGTCTTGGCCGACGTCACCACCGACATGATCATCACCAGGGAGGAGACCTTCGGCCCGGTCGCGCCGCTCTACCGCTTCAAGGAGGAGGGCGAGGCGGTGAAGATGGCCAACGACACCGAATTCGGCCTCGCCGCCTATTTTTACAGCCGCGACATCGGCCGCATCTGGCGCGTCGCCGAGGCGCTCGAATACGGCATCGTCGGCATCAACGAGGGCATCATCTCGACCGAGATCGCCCCGTTCGGCGGCATGAAGGAGTCGGGCATCGGCCGCGAAGGCTCCAAATACGGCATCGAGGATTATCTCGAGGTCAAATACCTGTGCATGGGCGGGATCGACCGTTGAGGCTTGCCCGCCAGTCGGCAAGAGTATGGGGCTTCGCCATCTCGTCCGCTATCGCGGGGTCGGCTTGGGCGCAAGCGCCTGGGTCGAGCATCGCCACCGCGATCACGCTGCCCGGCGTGCAGCACGAGACTGAGGGGGTTGCCGCCGAATACGCCTATATCCGGGCGCATTTCCCCGGCTGCACGCCGGGAACCCAGGCGCTGCTTAGCGACAAGGGCATGCAGTACGACAGCATTCAGCTAGCCGGCCCCGGCTGCATCGCAGCGGTGTTCTTCGACATCACCCCGTGGTTCGGGAAGTAGCGCTGACGCTTGCAGCCGCGGCGCGGTTGTGAGAACCAAAGGGTCGGACCGCACCAAGGAGCCGCCACGCCATGCCACGCTATGATTTCGACCTGTTCACGATCGGCGCCGGCTCGGGCGGCGTCGCCGGCACCCGCCGCGCAGGGGCCTATGGCGCGCGCACCGCGATCTGCGAGGAACTGCGCATTGGGGGCACCTGCGTGCTGCGCGGCTGCGTGCCGAAAAAGCTGCTGGTCTACGGGTCGGAATTCGCCAGCGCCTTCGCCGACGCTCCCGGCTTCGGCTGGAGCGTGCCGCCGGCGACGCACGATTGGGGTGCGCTGATCGAGGCCAAGGACAAGGAGATCGGCCGCCTGTCGCAGATCTACGTCAACATGCTCAACAACGCGAAGGTGGAGATTTTCGAGGCGCGGGGCATCGTGGTCGACCCGCACACGGTCGAGGTCGGCGGCAAGACCTACACCGCCGAGAACATCATGATCGCGGTCGGCGGCTGGCCCGAGACGCCGAAAATTCCCGGCATCGAGCACGTCATCTCGTCGAACGAGGCGCTCGACCTCAAGGAGCGTCCGCACCGCATCGTCATTGTTGGCGGCGGCTATATCGCGGTCGAGTTCGCCGGCATCTTCAACGGGTTTGGCAGCGAGGTGCACGAGATCATCCGACGCGACGACCTGCTCTACGGCTTCGACGACGATGTCCGCATCAACTTGGCGCAGGAGATGCGCGGGCGCGGCGTCAAGATCCACACCCGCACCAACGTTCAGCGCATCGAGAAGCACCAGAACGGCTACGACGTCTACACCGATATCGGCCAGGAGATTTCCTGCGACGTGGTAATGTATGCGACCGGCCGCGCGCCCAACACCAAGGGGCTCGGGCTCGCCGAGCTTGGGGTCGAGATGACCGAGAACGGCGCGGTCAAGGTCGATGAGTGGCAGCGCAGCTCGGTCAAGAGCATCTACGCGGTCGGCGACGTCACCGACCGCATCAACCTGACCCCGGTGGCGATCGCCGAAAGCCGCGCCATCGCCGAGACGCTCTACAACAACAACCCGATCCGGATGGACCACGCCGATGTGCCGTCGGCGGTGTTCTCGCAGCCGCCGATCGGCACGGTCGGCCTAACCGAGGATCAGGCGCGCAAGCAATACGGCGAGGTCGACATCTACCAGTCGCGGTTCAGGCCGATGAAGAACACGCTGTCGGGCCGCGACGAGCGCACCTTCATGAAGCTGATCGTCGAGCCAAAGAGCGACCGCGTCGTCGGCTGCCACATGCTGGGTCCGGACGCGCCCGAGATCATCCAGGGCCTCGCGATCGCGATCAAATGCGGCGCCACCAAGAAGCAGTTCGACGCCACGGTCGGCATCCACCCGAGCGCGGCCGAGGAATTCGTCACGATGCGCGACAAATACGTCCGCCCGCCGGAAAAGGCCGCGGCGGAGTAGGGTCGATGGAAGACGACAACAAAGGTGATGCCGCGGGAAGCATCCGATCCTTCGCGCTAAGCCAATCAAAGGTCCGGTCGATCACGCGGCTCTCAGCCGAGAGCACATGGCGCGATTTCCAAGGATAAGAGCTGCACTAGCCGAGGCTGAGCGACGATGCGCTGAGTTTAAGCGAAAGGGTTAGGTGTAAACCCCTTGCGTCCGCTGACCATTCGCGCGTAGGTTCCGCGCCCATGAAGCAGATCAGCCAGCTTCTCGTCGCGCGATTTTGGTACCGCCGGTACATGACGGCGGCCTAGGATCGCGTTTGCGTTGTCCCCGAAGCCGCCCCATCCGAGGCGGCTTTTCTGTTTCATGGACACCCGTGATCCGAATGTCGCCGACGGCGGGACGGCCTCCAACCCGGAGGTGTGCCATGCCCAACCCAACTCTCGACAGCAACGCCCGCCTGGGCGAAGGTAGCGTGCGATGAGCAAGAAATGGTCGCCCGAGAGCTGGCGCGGCCTGCCGATCCGGCAGGTTCCGGGCTACAAGGACGAGGCCGCGCTGAAACGCGTCGAGGCGACCCTGCGCAATTATCCACCGCTGGTGTTCGCCGGCGAGGCGCGGCGGCTGCAAGACCGGCTGGCGGATGTCGCCGCCGGCAAGGCGTTCCTGCTTCAGGGCGGCGACTGCGCCGAGAGCTTCGCGGAATTCCACCCCAACAACATCCGCGACATGTTCAAGGTGCTGCTGCAGATGGCGGTGGTGCTGACCTTTGGCGGCGGGGTGCCGGTGGTGAAGGTCGGACGGCTGGCCGGACAGTTCGCCAAGCCGCGCTCGTCCGATGTCGAGAAGCAGGGCGATGTAACGTTGCCGTCGTACCGCGGCGACATCATCAACGGCATCGAGTTTGACCCAGCGGCGCGCGAACCCGACCCGTTGCGGATGATCCAGGCCTACAGCCAGTCGGCCGCAACCTTGAATCTGCTGCGCGCCTTTGCCCAGGGCGGGTATGCCGATCTCCACCGGGTACACGCCTGGAACCAGGATTTTGTCGCCGACTTACCGCAGGGGGAGCGATACCGCGAGCTCGCCGACCGGCTGACCGAGACGCTCAACTTCATGGAGGCGTGCGGCCTCACCTCGGAGACGACGCCGCAAATCCGCGAGACCGAGTTCTACACCTCGCATGAGGCGCTGTTCCTCAGCTACGAGGAGGCGCTGACGCGCGTCGATTCGACGACTGATCAGTGGTACGACTGCTCCGCGCATCTGGTGTGGATCGGCGACCGCACGCGCCAGGCCGACGGCGCGCATGTCGAGTTCATGCGCGGGATCAAGAACCCGATCGGGATGAAATGCGGGCCGAGCCTCGAGCATGACGATCTGCTGCGGCTGATCGACAAGCTCAACCCCAAGAACATTCCGGGGCGGCTAACGCTGATCACCCGCATGGGCGCGGACAAGGTGGCGGACAAGCTGCCGCCCCTGATCCGTGCGGTCGAACGCGAGGGCAAAAAGGTGGTGTGGTGCATCGACCCGATGCACGGCAACACCACCACCGCCTCGGGCGGGCTCAAGACCCGGCATTTCGACAAGATCCTCGCCGAGCTGCATGGCGCCTTCCAGGTGCATGCGGCGGAGGGGAGCCACGCTGGCGGGGTGCATTTCGAGCTGACCGGCCAGAACGTCACCGAATGCCTCGGCGGCGCGCAGGAGATCAGCGAAGAAGTGTTGAGCCACCGCTACCTGACGCATTGCGACCCGCGGCTCAACGCCAGCCAGGCGCTCGAATTGGCCTTCGAGATCGCCGAGGCGCTGAAGCGGGGGCGCCAGGTCAATGCCGGGTTCGGCTCCCGGTTGATGGCGGCCAAGTGAGCCGGCGGTGGCGAATGATGCTTCAGGACCGGTGGCGGCGCCGCTCGAAGCGGCGCTGGCGGCGCATACCGACAGCTATTTCCTGAAGACCAAGGCGATCGTCGAGAAATTCGGCGATCGCCACGCCACCTACGCGGTGTTCATGCGTCGGCCGGTGATCTCGACCCCACGCCTGGCGATCGCGTTTCTCGAAACGATGGCCGCTGCGCGCGGCGCCAAGATCGAGATCGAGCTCAACTATCCCGAAGCGACGCTGGTCGGCGCCGGCCAGCCGATCCTTTACGTCAGCGGCCCGCTCTATCACCTGGTCGATCTCGAAACGCTGATGCTGCAGAAGCTCGGGCCGGCCTGCGTCGCTGCCTACAACGCCTCGGCGATGTGCGCCGACCTGCCCAAGGTCGCGTTCCTGGCGATGGACGCGCGGCATTGCGCTGGCGGCGAGATGGCCGAGATGATGGCCTATGCCGCCGCGGTCGGCTCGGCCTACGCCAAGAAGGTCGCCGGCGCGGTCGGGTTCATCGGCTGTGCCGCCGACGCGACCGCGCCCTATTTTGGTCAGCAGAAGGGCATCGGCACGATGCCGCACGCGCTGATCGGCTATGCCGGCTCGACGCTGCGCGCTGCCGAGATGTTTCGGGAGACCTTCCCCGACGAGGCGCTGACGGTGCTGGTCGATTATTTCGGCCGCGAGACCAGCGATGCGGTCGAGGTGTGCCAGCGCTTTCCCGAGCTGGCCGAGGCTGGAAAGCTCGCCTTCCGCATGGACACGCCCGGCGGGCGCTATTGCGAAGGGCTCGACCTCGGCTCGTCCTACGCGATCCTCGAGGCCCACGCGCCGCAATCGATCCGCGGCTACCGCACCGAGGAGGAGTTGCGCTACCTAGTGGGCACCGGGGTCACCGCAGCGGCGCTGTGGCAGATGCGCCTCAAACTCAACGAGGCTGGCTTCCCGAAGGCGCGCATCGTTGCCAGCTCTGGGTTCGGGCCCGAGAAATGCCGGATGATGGCGGCGGCGAGCGCGCCGATCGACGCGATCGGCACCGGCTCCTATTTGCCCGAGGCGTGGCGCGAGACCTATGCCACTGCCGACATCATCGCCTTCGATGGCGAGCCGATGGTCAAGGTCGGCCGCGAATTCCTGCTGCGCAAGAGCTGATCGCGCGCCGTTAGCATCGGCGCGATGACTCCGACCCTCACTGCTGCAACGGCGGCGATCTTCACCCTGACCTATGTCGTGGTGGCGATCGGACGGGTTCCGGGCCTGCGCCTCGATCGCGCCGGCGCCGCGCTCGTCGGCGCCAGCCTGATGCTGGCGGTCGGCGCGGTCGCTCTCGACGACTTGGCGCACGCGATCGACTACGCCACGCTGGCGCTGCTGCTCGGGTTGATGATCGTCGTCGGCAATCTGCGGATTTCCGGCTTTTTCCGGCTGGTCAACGGCTGGGTCGTGGCGTGCGCCCGGCACCCCTTACAATTGCTCGCCGCGGTGATCCTCTCATCGGGCGTGTTCTCGGCATTTCTGCTGAACGACGCGATTTGCCTGGTGATGACGCCGCTCGTTGTCGACATCACTCGACGGCTGAAGCGCGACCCGGTGCCTTATCTCCTGGCTGTGGCGATGGCTGCCAATATCGGCAGCACGGCGACCATCACCGGCAACCCGCAGAACATCCTGATCGGCAGCTTCTCGGGTGTGTCCTACACCCATTTCGCCGCGGCCCTGTCGCCGGTCGCGGCCGCGGGGCTGGTACTGTGCTTTGTCCTGATCGCGCTGATGCATCCCACGGAATTCCGCGGCGCCGGCCGGTTCGACGCTAAGGCGCCGCCGGCGCACCTCTACCGGCCGCTCGCGGTCAAATCGCTGTTGGTCACACTGGCGATGATCGCCGCGTTTTTCGCCGGCGTAGCGCCGGCGAAAGCGGCGCTGGTCGCGGGCGGAGTCATGCTGGTGACCCGCAGGGTGCGCAGCGGGCGCATCTACCGCGAGATCGACTGGCCGCTGCTGTTGATGTTCGCCGGCCTCTTTGTCGTCATCGCCGGGTTCGAGAGGGCGATCCTGACGCCGGACGTGATCGCGGAGGCGACGGGGCTGCATCTTGACGACATACCGATGCTGAGCCTGGTCACAGCAGTTTTGTCCAATCTCGTCAGCAATGTGCCGGCGGTATTGATGCTGCGGCCGTTCCTCGGCGCGGCGAGCGAGCCGTCGCGCGACTGGCTGGTGGTGGCGATGGCCTCGACCCTCGCCGGCAACCTGACGATCCTCGGCTCGGTCGCGAACCTAATCGTGGTGCAGGGCGCACGTGCGAAGGGCGTGACAATCGGCTTCTGGGAGTATTTCCGGGTCGGCGCGCCGCTGACGCTGTTGACGATCCTGGTCGGCATATGGTGGCTTTCGCCGCCATGATCTTTTTCAGCGAAAGCGCGCTCATCGAGCCCAGCCGCAAATCCGAATGGGACGAGTGGTACAAGGGCCATCTCGCGGCGATGGCTTCGGTGCCGGGAGTGCTGTCGGCACAGCGTTTCGCGGCGCTCGAACCGGGCGTGCCGCCGTCGCTGGCGATGTATACGGTGACCTCGCCGGCGGTGCTCGAGAGTGAAATCTACCTCGGCGTGCGCGGCATGGGACCGTGGGTCGGCCTGGTCGACGAAACCCAGCACCGCCGCAATCTGTTCGACGGGCTCGAAACCGCGCCTCACGTCGAACCCGGTCAGGTGCTCGCGGTGGCCGACCGCGCCGCCCCCGATCGCAAGGGGCTCACCTGGCTGCGCATCGCCGGGCTTGACCGGTCGACCCCGTATCGCGGGATCGGAGTGTTTCCGGATGCCGCGAGCGCGCGCCGGGCGTTGCGTGGCGCGGTGGCGCTCTATCGGCCGGTGACCGCGGTTTATGCCGGCGCTCCCGAGCCGCGGCGCAATCAGTTCGGGCAGCCGATCGGCTGGCAAATCACCCCCGAGTGGAAACCCGCGCAGCGACCGCCGCTGACACCGATGACCGGCCGCCTCGCGGTGGTCGAGCCGCTCGACGCCGCCCGCCACGCCGCCGATCTGTTCGCCGCCAATGCGCTCGACCGCGAAGGCCGCAACTTCACCTACTACCCCTACGGCCCGTTCGCCACACTCGACGAATACCGCACCTGGGTGACGGGCGTTACCGTCAACGGCGAACCGAACCGGCTGTTTCACGCGATCGTCGATATCACGAGCGGCAAGGCGGTCGGCGTCGCCGCTTACGCCAACATCACGCCAGCGATGGGGGTGATCGAGGTGGCCGCGCTGGTGTTCAGTCCGTTGCTGCAGCGCAGGCCGGCGGCCACCGAGGCGCACTACCTGCTGATGCGCCGCGCCTTCGACGAACTCGGTTATCGCCGCTACGAGTGGAAATGCGACTCGCACAACATGCCGAGCCGGGCCGCCGCGCTGCGCCTCGGCTTCACCTATGAGGGCACGTTCCGCCAAGCGATGGTAGTACGCGGGCGCAACCGCGATTCGATGTATTTCTCGATCACCGACAAGGAATGGCCACGCATCAGGGCGGCCTTTGAACGCTGGCTCGATCCGGCGAATTTCGATGCCGAGGGCCGGCAGCGGGCGAGCCTGGCGAGCCTCAGGTAATCAGCACCATTCCTCTTCCGGCTTGGCGCGCGGATCGGCACCGATCTCGGTCGAGGTGACGAGGATCGCCCCCGATTGGGTGCCGAAGACGAGCCGCGTCCCGGCGATGAGCCTCACCGTGCCGGCAGGCTCGATATTGCGCACAGTGCCGTCGGGCAGCACCGCTTCCCAGATGTTCTTCGACAGGTTGCGCAGCACGAGCAGCGACGGGTCGCTCGGGTGCACGCGGACCTCGCCGACGACGCCGTCCGGCCCGGGGGCGCTGAGGCAGGGTATGTCGCGTTCGGTCAGGTGCGTCGTTTCGGTAAGCGGGACGCGCTTGCCGCCGATCGCCAGCCAGAAATCGCCGGGCAGCGCCGGCATTTGCGGCAACGGCTCGACCTCCGGCGCGCGATAGGGCAACAGCGTGCCGAACGGCCAGAGAAACTCGCGCTCGGGCGAGATTTCGCGAGCCTTGAAGATCGCCGAGCCGAACACGACGAACGAGACGATCGCGAGAACGGTTTCGTGGATGGGGCTGATGATCGACAAGGTGCCGCCATAGAAGCGCATCGAATCGTAAAGATCGTGCAACAGGTTGGCGATGCCGAAACCGATCAGCACGGCGATCGCGGCGGGCACGATCCGGCGATGACGCAGCGCCGCGAGCCCGATGAAATAGCCGAAGATCCCGGCGTAACCGATATGGCTGAACACGTTGATGAGCAGGCGCGGAGTGCTGATCAATGCCCCGTATGCGGGCACGTAGATGAACATCGTCTCGAGAAAGGCGAAACCGCTCGCTGACGCCGCGGCGAGCAGGATGCCGTCGAGCGGCTCGCGCAACCCGTATTTTCGCTGCCGCTGATGCGACAGCAGCAGACCGAACCCGAGCACCAAGGCGAGCGGCAGCGCCTTGACCAACTCCTCGACCAGCCCCGGCGCGATCAGCGACGGCAGGAATTTTTCGGCGGCGACAATGGCCGGGCTCAGCAAAAAGTCGAGGAAGAAGGCAAGAACGGCGATCAGCATCAGGTACGGGAAGGGCATCTTCTTGCCGCACCAGAGATACGCCAGATAGAGGTTGGTCAGCGAGATGAGGCCGGCGAGGCACCAGAAGAACCCGGTCTCGCTGTCGATCGAGGCGAATACCAGCAGCACGGCGGTGAAGATCGCCAACACCACGCCGGGCCATAGGAAAGCGCGCCGGCGGAGGTCACCGAACGAGGTCAGGAACGGCAGCAGGTCGGCGCGCGAAATCTCGCCGCTCTCGCTGCCGTTGACGGGATCAAAGGTCATCTTGCGTGGCTGAAGGCGATACGGTCACCGCAAATGCAAGGGTCATGCTAGTCTGCGCTCCAAAGCGTGGCAATCGCACCTACGGGATGGCATCCGCCTATTTCAAAGCCTTCGCCGCCGGCCGGCCAATCGCTCGCCCGGCGGTGCCGCCGCTATCGCTGATCGCTGCGGCGACGGCGATTGGCTTTGCCTCGCTCCATATGGTGACGCCAACCCTGCCGTTGCTGGCGACCGTGTTCGATCGACCCGCGGCGCAGGTCCAGCTGGTCCTCACCCTTTATTTCCTTGGCATCGCCGCCGGCCAGCTATTCTACGGCCCGGTTTCCGACCGCTTCGGTCGACGTCCGGTGCTGCTCGCCGGCCTGCTGCTGTTCATGGGCGGCACCGCGCTGTGCGGCGTGGCGCCGTCGCTACCGTTGCTGATCGCTGGCCGGGTGGCGCAGGCCTTGGGAGCGTGTGCGGGTCTGGTGCTCGGACGCGCAATCATCCGCGACGTATACGACCGGGAGGGGTCGGCGCGCGGCATCGCGCTGGTGATGATGGCGATGTCGCTGGCCCCGGCGGTGAGCCCGGCGATCGGCGCCTATGTCAGCGAGTGGTTCGGCTGGCGCGCGATGTTCGTGCTGCTGGGCGGTTTTGGCGCGATCGTTCTGGGCTGGACCGGGTTGCGCCTCGCCGAGACCTTGCGCCAGCCGGTTCCCCTTAATGTCGGCGCGATCGGCCGTTCCTACGGCATGTTGCTGCGCTCGCCGGCCTTTGTCTGCTTCGCCTTGTGCACCGCCTTCACCAGCGCGTCGTGGTTCACCTTCATCGCGACCGCGCCCTATCTGATGTCGGAGACGTTGCACCAGCCGCCCTCCGCCTATGGGCTGATGATCGTGCTGCCGATGGCGGCCTATATCCTCGGCAATGCCGCCGCGGCCCGGCTCGCGCGCCGGGCCGGCACAGTGGCGATGGTGGTGTGGGGCGTATCGCTGTCGCTGCTGTCCGGGCTTTGGATGCTGTTCTGGTGCGTCTGGCCCGGGCTCACCCCGTGGACGCTGTTTGTGCCGATGGCGGCGAGCTCGATCGGCAATGGGCTCAGCCAGCCGGCGGCGATGGGGGCGGGGCTCAGCGTCTACCCGCAGGTCGCCGGCACCGCCTCCGGCTTTATCGGCTTCCTGCAGATGGCGATTTCCGCGCTGGGGACATTGGCGGTCGGGCTGTTGCCGCACGCAGGTCCCTTCGCGATGGCCGGCGTGGTGCTGACCACGCAGATCGTCGCCTTCGTCCTCGGCGCGATTGCGGTGCGTCTGCCGTCCGCCGCTCGCTAGAATTCAGCCGCCGGCGCGGCTAAAGATGGGTCTTCCCCCTGGAGGCTTGCGATGACGATCACGATCGACGAAACCCACGACCCAAAGCGGCAAAGCTGGGTCACCTCCGCCAACGGCCACGGCGACTTCCCGCTGCAGAACCTGCCGCTCGGCGTGTTCAGCCCACCGGGAAACAATGTGCCCGACGCGCGGGCGCGCGGTGGCATCGCCATCGGCGACAAGATCTTCGACATCAAGGCCGCGCTCGCCGCGGGGCTGTTCTCGGGCGAGGCGGAGATTGCGGCGCAAGCAGCCTCGGGCGGCACGCTCAATCCGCTCATGGAACTGGGCGCGGGGCCGCGTCGCGCCTTGCGCCGCCAGGTGTTCGATCTATTGGCCGCCGACGGTAAAAATGCGAGCAGGGCGCGCGATCTCGCGCCACGCATCTTGCACGACGCCGGTGTTTGCGCGCTGCACCTACCAGCCAAATCCGCCAGCTTCACCGATTTCTTCGCCGGGATTCACCATGCGACCAATGGCGGCCGCCGGCGCAATCCCAACGACCCGCTCGGCCCCAACTACAAATACGTCCCGGTCGCCTATCACAGTCGCGCCTCGTCGCTGCAGCCTTCCGGCAGACCCATCCGCCGGCCGAGCGGCCAGCGCAAGCTGCCCGAGGAGAGCGCGCCCTCGTTTGGCCCCTGCCGCAAGCTCGATTACGAGCTCGAGGTGGCGATCTGGGTCGGTCCCGGCAATAGACAGGGCGAGCCGATCCCGATCGCCGAGGCGGCCGAGCACATCGTCGGTCTCGGCTTTGTCAACGACTGGTCGGCGCGCGACATCCAGCAATGGGAGTCAGCGCCGCTCGGGCCGTTTCTCGGCAAGAGCTTCGGTTCCACCGTTTCACCGTGGATCGTCACCGCCGAGGCGCTGGCCCCGTTCCGCGTCGCTCAGCCGAAGCGGCCCGACGGCGATCCACGGCCGCTGCCTTATCTTTGGGATGACGCCGATCAACAGGGAGGCGCGTTCGACATCGCGCTCGAGGCGCTGTTGCTGACCCCGGCGATGCGCGAGAAGGGGATGCCGCCGCACCGCATGTCGGCGAGCAACACGCTCGACCTCTACTGGACGGTGGCGCAATTCGTCGCGCATCACACGTGCAACGGCTGCAACCTCGAAGCGGGCGATTTGTTCGGCACCGGCACGATTTCCGGTCCGACCCCCGAAGGTTGGGGCAGCCTCAGCGAACTCTCCCGCGATGGCCAGCAGTCGAACGCCTTGCCCTCGGGCGAGAACCGTACCTTCCTCGAGGACGGCGACGAGGTCATCTTTCGCGCCCGCGCCAGCCGCCCTGGTTACGTCTCGATCGGCTTTGGCGAGTGCCGCGGCCGGGTGACCAGCGGATAGACGCGATGCTCGGCTAGCAGCCGAAGCGCGTTGCAGCCGGTACGCGCGTATTAATGCTTCCTCAATGCGGAAGCGGCCTAATACGAGATTGATAGGTATCGCTGCGGACGCCGAGCAAATGGGTCTTAGGCAGGCAGGCGTACAGGCTGCTACAGGAAGGAATCGAAAGATTGCCGTCGCGGCTTCTCGTCGCCCGCGACCTGGTGCTCGCGGCAAAGCCGATGGCGGCATGAACACCGCGGGTGCCTCGCGCGCGGTGCTGATCGTCGAGGACGATGGCGATTTCGCCGAGTCGCTTGCCGATTTGCTGCAACCGCGCGGGTACATCGCCATTGTGGCGGGGACCCCGGAAGCTGCGCTTGCCGCGATGGGCGGCGCCGGAGGTACCAAGCCACCGCCTGTGGCGCTGATCGACCTGCGTCTTGGCGCGAGTTCAGGCATCGATCTGCTGGCGCGGCTGCGCGGCGAGCGGCCTGAACTGATCGGCGTGCTGATGACCGCCGAGCTCGACACCCAAACCGCGATCGCCGCGCTGCGCCGCGGCGCCTACGACTATTTCGACAAATCGGTCGACCCGCAGTCGCTGTTCGCGGTGCTCGACCGCTGTTTCGACCGGGTCGATCTGCTGCGCGACCGCGAGGCGGCGTACGAAGCGCTGCGGCAAGCCAAGGACGAGGCAGAGGCGGCGAACCAGGCGAAGTCGGGCTTTCTCGCGACGATGAGTCACGAGCTGCGCACGCCGCTCAATGCGATCATCGGCTTCTCCGAGATGATGTTGCGCGAGGTGCTGGGTTCGCTCGGCAACGAGCAATACCGCGCCTATGTCGGCGACATCCACGCCAGCGGCACGCACCTGCTGCAGATCATCAACGACATTCTCGATTTATCGAAGGCGGAAGCCGGCAAGATCGAGCTGTCGGAGGACGTCTTCGATCTGCGTGACATCATGCGCTCGGTCGGCCAATTGACCACCGGCCGCATCGAGAAAGCTGGGCTGAGCCAAGAGGTCGATCTGGCGGACGATTTGCCGCCAATCCGCGGTGACGAGCGCAAGACCAAGCAGGTGCTGCTCAACCTGATCACCAATTCGGTCAAATTCACCCCGGCCGGCGGACGCATTACCATCACCGGCCGGTTCGATGCCGAAGACGGGCTGGCGGTGACGGTGGCCGACACCGGGATCGGCATCCCCGAAGGCGATCTCGAGCGGGTGCTGAAGCCGTTCGAGCAAGTCGAACTCGTCGTTCAGCCGGCAGCATCAGGGCACCGGTCTTGGATTGCCGCTGGTCAAGGCGATCATGGAGATGCACGGCGGCAGGCTGCGGCTCAAGAGCGCGCTGGGCGCCGGGACCGCGGTGACGGTCGTGTTCCCGCCGGAGCGCGCGATCTTCGATCTCGGCGTCGAGCTGCCGCGCAGCGCGGCCTAGCGCGCACCGCCCCATTTCTGCCGCCAGCTGGGAAATCCGCCGAGCGGTGCGGCGGCCATCACCCCACGCATGATCGCCCGCGCCAGGCAATCGGCAGCGGCCGACCCAACTCGCGTCAGCGCCTCCGGGCCGATCGGCCTACCGGCGCCGGTGGAGAGGGCGAAGACGGTGTCGCCGTCGAATGGCGTGTGCGCCGGGCGGATCGCCCGCGACAGCCCGTCTTGCGCCATGATCGCCAGGCGCCGGCAGGAATTCTTGTCGAGCGGGGCGTCGGTCGCGACGAGCGCGATCGTCGTGTTGGCGCCGGCCAGGAGGGACCCGCACGCCGAAAAATCGTCGAGGTCGAGCGGTTGGTTGGGGATGGGCGGCTGGGGCGCGATTTCACCGCCCAGCGCCAAGTCGGCGGCCCAGAACCGGCCGCAATCGGGGCGCACCACGCCGCCAACGCAGTTGACCGCGACGATCGCGCCGACCGTCCCCCCGTCAGCCAAACGCATAGAGGCGCTGCCGAGGCCGCCTTTCAGGGCTCCGGCGGTGGCACCCAGCCCGGCCCCCGCATTGCCGAGCGCGAAATCCTTGCCGGCGGCGCCGGCCGCCGCGTGGCCGAGCCGGCGATGCGGCGGCTCGCCCGTCCAGTGACGGCGGCCCGGGAGCCCAAGGTCGAAGAGGATCGCCGCCGGCACGATCGGCACACGCGCCTCGCCGACGGCAAAACCGCGCCCGTGCGCAGCGAGAAAATCCATTGCACCGCTCGCCGCGTCGAGCCCGAAGGCCGAGCCGCCCGAAAGCACCACCGCGTCGACCCGGTCGACCAACGTTCCGGCGGCGAGGAGCTCGGTTTCGCGGCTGCCGGGTGCGCCCCCGCGAACATCGACGGCGGCGATCGCCGGCCGCTCGGCGACGATTACCGTCGTCCCGGTGATCGCCGCGGAATCCTCGGCCTGGCCGACGAGGATGCCCGGGACGTCGGTGATCAGGTTGCGTGGGCCTGACGTCGCCATGCCATCGATATAGCATGGCGCGTCCATGGGAGAACGGGCGATGCCGACGACAGTGATCCGTAACATCGACTGGGCGATCTGCTGGGACGAGGCGAGGGGCCGTCACGTCTATCGCCGGGGCATCGACCTCGCCTTCGCGGGTGACCGGATCGAGTTTCTCGGGCCTGGCTATGCCGGCGCGGCCGACCGCATTATCGACGGGGCTGGGCTGATGGCTATGCCGGGCCTTATCGACATCCACGCACACCCGCATCACGAGCCGCTCTATCGCGGCATCCGCGAGGAGCACGGCGTCGCCAATATGCACATGACCGGGCTTTACGAGCGCGGCCAGGCGTTTCCGGCGCCCGACGACGAGGCTCGCGCCGCCGGCGCCGAGTTCGCCTATTGCGAATTGCTGCTCGGCGGCGTCACCTCGCTGGTCGATATCTCGGCGCCGTGGGACGGCTGGGTCGAGCTCTTCGCGAAGAGCGGCATGCGCGGGTTTCTCGCGCCGGGTTACGCCTCCGCGCGGTGGTCTCTCGAAAACGATCTCGGGCCGAGCTACGACTGGAACGAGCCGCGCGGCCGCGCCGGGTTCGAGCGGGCGCTGCGGGTGATCGATGAGGCGCTGGCGCATCCCAGCGGACGGCTCTCGGGTGTCGTCTCGCCGATGCAGATCGACACCTGCAGCGAGGCGCTGCTACGCGACAGCTGCGCCGCGGCGCGCGAGCGCGGCTTGCCGTTCACCACGCATTGCTCGCAGAGCGTCAACGAGGTGCGCGAGATGATCCGCCGCCACGGCCTGACGCCGATCCAATGGGCAGACAGCCTCGGTCTGCTGGGCCGGGGAACGATCCTCGGGCACGCGCTCTACCTGGACACCCATTCCTGGGTCCGCTGGCACACGAAGAGCGATCTGCGGCTGCTCGGCGAGAGCGGCACCGCGGTCGCGCATTGCCCAACGCCGTTCGCCCGCTACGGGCACGTCATGGAGCATTTCGGCGCCTATCTCGACGCCGGCGCGGTGATGGGCATCGGCACCGATTGCAGCCCGCACAATCTCGTCGAGGAGATGCGCAAGGCCTCGGTGCTGGCGCGCATCGCCGCGCGCGACATTCACGCGGTCGATGTCGGCGACTTCTTTCACGCGGCGACGGCGGGCGGTGCGACGGCGCTGCTGCGCGACGATATCGGCCGGCTGGCGGTCGGCAAGAAGGCCGATCTGGTGCTGGTCGATCTCGCCTGCCCGCAGATGCAGCCGGCGCGCGATCCGCTGCGCAGCTTTGTCTATCACGCCGCCGACCGCGCGGTGCGCGACGTCTTTGTCGGCGGGGCTCAGGTGGTCGCCGACCGTCGCGTCCTGACGCTCGACCAAAATGACGCCGCGGTGCGGCTCAGCGCGGCGCAGGAGCGCATGGAAGCCGCCGCGCCGCAACACGACTACCTGCGCCGCAAGGCCGAGGAGATTACCCCGTTGAGCCTTCCGATGGCCGACTGAGTGCACGCCGGCCACGGTTCGCGGTTGTCGGGACGCGACGCCGGGACGTGACCGGCGTTATCGCGTTATGCACGATGCCGATTCGATCATCGAAACCGATATTCCCGCCCGTCTCGACCGGCTGCCGTGGTCGAGGTTTCATTCGCTGGTCGTCGTCGCGCTCGGCATTACCTGGATCCTCGACGGGCTTGAAGTCACCATCGCCGGATCGATCGCCGGGGCGCTGCAACAAAGCCCGGTGCTGCGGTTCAGCGCTTCCGAGATCGGGCTTGTCAGCAGCGCCTATCTTGGCGGCGCGGTGTCGGGCGCGCTGCTGTTTGGCTACCTGACCGACCGGTTCGGCCGCAAAAAGCTCTTCATGGTGACGCTCGGGGTCTATCTGATGGCGACCGCGGCGACCGCCTTGTCCTGGAATTTCGCCAGTTTTGCGCTGTTTCGCTTTCTGACCGGGGCCGGGATCGGCGGGGAATACGCGGCGATCAACTCGGCGATCCAGGAGCTGGTGCCGGCGCGCTTTCGCGGCCGCACCGATCTGGTGATCAACGGCAGCTTCTGGGTCGGCGCGGCGCTGGGCGCGCTGGGCGCGGTGACTTTGCTGCAGCCAGGCAGATTGCCGACCGATTGGGGGTGGCGGGCGGCGTTCGGCATCGGCGCGGCGCTCGGGCTCGTCATCCTGATGCTGCGGCGCTGGGTCCCGGAAAGCCCGCGCTGGCTGATGCTGCACGACCGCCTCGACGAAGCGAACGCGGCGATTGGCGAGATCGAGCGCCGCGTCGAGGGCCATCGGTTACCGGCGCCCAAAGAGAAGATTCGGCTTGTCCCGTCGTCGCGCTATTCGATGCTGCGCCTGATTCTGGCGATCGTCCGCGACTACCCGAGCCGCGCCGTGCTGGGGCTCGTGCTGATGGGCGCGCAGGCGTTCTTCTACAACGCGATCTTCTTCTCCTACGCGCTGGTGCTGACAAGCTTCTATCAGGTGCCGGCGGCATCGATTGGCTGGTACATCCTCCCCTTCGCCCTGGGAAATTTCGTTGGGCCGCTGGTGCTCGGACCGCTGTTCGACACCGTCGGCCGCAAGCCGATGATCGCCGCGACCTATGCGCTCTCGGGGGTGCTGCTCGCGGCGGTCGGCGCGCTCTTCCGCGCGGAGGCGCTTGACGCGTCGATGCTGACAGCGTGCTGGAGCGGCATCTTCTTTTTCGCTTCGGCGGCGGCGAGTTCGGCCTATCTGACGGTCAGCGAGAGTTTCCCGCTCGAGGCGCGGGCGCTGGCCATCGCCTTTTTCTACGCCGTCGGCACCGCGGCGGGTGGGGCGCTGGCGCCCTCGCTTTTGGCCTGGCTGATCGGGACCGGCTCGCGCGACAACGTCTTCCTGGGGTATCTGCTCGGCGCCGGGTTGATGATCGGCGCGGCGATCGTCGAATTGGCGATCGGCGTCAAGGCCGAACGCCGGCCGCTGGAGGAGGTCGCCCGGCCGATCTCGATCGTGGAACCGGCGGGCCGGTTCACCCTATCCTGAGGCTATGACGATCCGCGCGCCGCGGCCGGAAACCTGGCTCCGCACGGTCCCGGGCGGGCTTTATTGCGAGCCCGGCGACTTCTTTGTCGACCCGACGCGCGCCGTCGACCGCGCGGTAATCACCCATGGCCACAGCGACCACGCGCGGCCCGGCCACCGCCATGTGCTGGCGACGGCCGAGACCATCGCGATCATGCGCGCGCGCTATGGCGACGAGGCCGGCGCCTCGCCGCAGGCGCTGCGCTGTGGCGAGACGATCCGGCTCAACGATGTGACCGTGACGCTGATGCCGGCCGGGCATGTCCTCGGCAGCGCCCAGGCGGTGCTGGAGCATCGCGGCAGCCGGGTCGTCGTCTCGGGCGACTACAAGCGCCGCCGCGACCCGACTTGCGCCGCGTTCGAGCCGCAAGCCTGCGATGTTTTCATCACCGAGGCGACGTTCGGCCTGCCGGTGTTCCGCCACCCGCCCGACAAGCACGAGATCGGCCGGCTGTTGCATTCGCTGCTGCTGTTCCCCGAGCGGGCCCACCTTGTCGGCGTCTACGCGCTCGGCAAATGCCAGCGCGTCATCGCCCTGTCGCGCGAGGCCGGGTACGACGAGCCGATCTACATCCACGGGGCGCTGGCCGGCCTGTGCGAACTTTACGAGAGCCTGGGCGTCGCGCTGGGGCCGCTGAGGCTGGCGACAGGCGCGAGCAAGGCTGAGCTTGCCGGCAAGATCGTGCTGGCGCCGCCGGGCGCGATGGCCGACCGTTGGTCGCGGCGCCTCCCCGACCCGGTGTCGGCCCTCGCGTCTGGCTGGATGCGGGTCAAGCAGCGGGCGAAGGCGCGCGGGGTTGAGCTTCCGCTGGTGATTTCCGACCACGCCGATTGGGACGAGCTGACCCTGACCTTGCACGACACCGGCGCGCCCGAAATCTGGGTGACGCACGGCAACGAGGAGGCGCTGGTTCACTACGCCACCAAGGCCGGGCTCAAGGCCCGCGCGCTGGCGTTGGCCGGCTACGAGGACGAGGAGGAGTGAGCTAGTCGGCCGCCGCGGCGCGGACGCGGCCGGCGACCGCCCTCACCTTGCCGGGCGCCGCGCGGAAGATGGCCACCGCCGACATGAGGTTGAGGGCGATCGATATCCAGAAGGCGGGAGCGTAGCCGCCGGTGAGATCGTGCACCACGCCGGCGACCCAAGGTCCGGCCGCACCGCCGAGGATCGCCGACAGCATCACCGTGCCGAAAATCGCGCCGGAGTTTCGCCCGGCGAAAATCTCGATCGAGATCGCGCCCATCACCGAGGTCAGGCCGTAGCCGAGCGTCCCCTGCGCCACTACCATCACCGCGAGCAGCGCCATCGTCGGGTGGCCGGCGAGCAGGATCAGCGCGAGGCAGCTGATCACAAATCCACCATTGCCGATCGCCCACACCCATTCGCGGCCGATGCGGTCGGAGAGATGGCCGAGCGCGATCTGGCCCGGAACCGCGACGAGGCTGACCAGGCCCAACGCCCAGGCCGCGTCGGAGGCGGAAAAACCGATCTCGCTGAGGTATTTGGTCTGATGTACCTGGACCGCGTACCAGGTGAACAGGCTCCCGAAATAGCCGGCGGCGATCCACCAAAAGCGGCGCGTGCGCAGCGCGCGGCGCAGCGTCCAATCGATCGCCGCCCAGGCCGGATCGACGATGTTCGCGGTGGCGCTGGCCGAGTTGCCGCGCGCCCCGCCGCCGTCGGGTTCCAGGCCCATGTCTTGCGGCCGGTGCCGCAGCAGCAGGTTGAGCGGGCCGAGCAGGGCCAGCACCAGGAGGCCGAGCACCCAACACGCCCCGCGCCACCCGCCGCTCTCGATCCGCGATTGCAGCCAGGGCAGGATGGTGATCGAGCCGATCCCAACCCCGGAGAAAGCGATGCTGAGCGCCAGCCCGCGGCGGCGCTCGAACCAATGCGGCAGATAGAGCGACTGGCCGGTATAGGCCAGGCAGTTGACCCCGCCGCCGCACAGCGCGCCGAGGGTCAGATAAAGTTGCCAGGGCTGGCGCACCAGAGTCGCGAGGAGCAGGCCCGCCCCCATCGCGACCACACCGGCCTCGACCACCAGCAATGGGCCGCGCCGGTCCATGATCCGCCCAATGCTGGGCGTGATCACTGCCGAGGCGAGAAAGCCGAACGAGAAGGCGCCGGCGGTCACCCCGCGATCCCAGCCAAACTCGCCAAGGATCGGCGGGAACAGCAGCGAAAACGCGGTGCGCGCGTTGACCCCAACCGCCATGGTCACAAAGCCGACGCCGACCAGCACCCAGCCGTAGAAAAACGGCAGGCGGGAACGCGAGATCGGAGCGTTGTCGCTCATCGTGCCGGGTTTATTGGGACGGAATGGCCGGGCATCGCGGCATGCTTATATAACGCGCATGAACTTGGCGACGGGCGAACTGTTCGGCCTCGGCCTAATCGTTGCGGAACGCGCGGCGTGAACCGTTTCGCCGAACTGCTCGACGCGCTGCTGTTCACCCCGTCGCGCAACGGCAAATTGCGGCTGATGGCGGAGTATTTCGCCACGACCGCCGATCCCGAACGCGGCTGGGCGCTGGCGGCGCTGACCGGCGAATTGTCTTTCGACGAGGCCAAGCCCGGCCAGGTGCGGGCGCTGGCGATGGCGCGGGTCGATCCGGAGCTGTTCGCCTGGTCGCTCGATTTTGTCGGCGACCTCGCCGAGACCGTGTCGCTGATCTGGCCGGAGCCGTCAGCCAGATCAAGAGATACAGAATCGCCTCCCCCGGGCTTGACCCGGGGGTCTACGTCTTTGCGTGCCGATCCCGAAAATGAAGACGTGGGTGGCCGGGCCGAGCCCGGCCAAGGTGAAACTCCAAGGCTCTCGGAGATCGTCGAGACATTGCAGTTGGCGGGACGGGCCGAGGTCGGGGCGCATCTCGCCCAGTGGCTCGACCGGCTCGACGCGACGGGGCGCTGGGCGCTGTTGAAGCTGGTGACCGGCGCGCTGCGCATCGGCGTGTCGGCGCGGCTGGCCAAGACCGCGCTCGCCGAGTGGGCCGGGGTCGAGATCGGCGAGATCGAGGAGGTGTGGCATGGACTGGCCCCGCCCTATCTGCCGCTGTTCTCCTGGCTGTCGGGCGCCGAGAACCGGCCGGAGATCGGCGCGCGGCCGAATTTCACCCCGCTGATGCTGGCGCAGCCGCTGGAGGAGAGCGAGCTCGCCCGGCTCGACCCGGCGGCCTATCTCGCCGAGTGGAAATGGGACGGCATCCGCGTCCAGCTGGTGTCGCGGCGCGGCGAGCGGCGGCTCTATTCGCGCTCGGGCGACGAGATCGGCCCGGCCTTTCCCGACGTTATCGGCGCGACCCCGGACGACATCGCGCTCGACGGCGAATTGCTGGTGATCCGCGACGGCGAGGTCGCGCCGTTCAACGATCTGCAGCAGCGCCTCAACCGCAAGACGCCGACGGCGAAGATGCTGACCGGTTTTCCGGCGTCGGTGCGGCTCTACGATGTGCTGCGCCTGGGCGATGAAGATCTGCGGGCGCTGCCGCTGGCCGAGCGGCGCCATCGGCTCGAAGCGTGGTACGGCAACGCGCCGCGCGACCGCCTCGATTTGTCGCCGCTGGTACCGTTCGACACCTGGGACGATCTCAAGGAGCTGCGCGACGGCGCCCGCGCCAACGGCATTGAGGGGCTGATGCTGAAGCGCCGCAACTCGCCCTACCTGTCGGGCCGGCCGAAGGGACCGTGGTTCAAGTGGAAGCGCGGCGCGCTGACCGTCGATGTGGTGCTGATGTACGCCCAGCGTGGTCACGGCAAACGCTCGTCATTCTATTCGGATTACACCTTTGGCGCGTGGAACGGCGGCGCGCTGGTGCCGGTCGGCAAGGCCTATTCCGGCTTCACCGACGACGAGCTGCGGCTGCTCGATAAATGGGTGCGCGACAACACCGTCAAACGCTACGGTCCGGTGCGCGAGGTGGCGCCGGGGTTGGTGCTGGAAATCGCCTTTGACAGCGTGCATCGTTCGACGCGCCACAAATCGGGGGTGGCAATGCGCTTCCCGCGTGTCCACCGCATCCGCTGGGACAAGCCGTTTTCCGAGGCGGATACGCTGGCGAATTTGGAGAAGCTGCTGACGTGAGCGCGGTTCCCTATCCCTCGCTCGCGCGGGCGTCGCTTGGGCGCACCGGCTTTGCCGGCGGCGCGGCGTTTGTCGCGGCCGCTTTCGTCGTGACGGTCGCGCTGCCGCTGGCGACCTATACGACGTCGCTGGCGCTGCTCGGCCTCGCGCACGTGCTGAGCGAGCTCAATTATATCGACCGCCGATTCCGGGCGCGGCTTGCTGGGGCGGCGTTGTGGATCGGCGCGCCAATCGCTGTTGCGGTGGGGGCGCGGGCCTTGGCGCTTCGCGGGGTGCTGCCGCCGACGGTCGACGCCGCGATCGAGCTGGGCGCCGCCACGGTGCTGGCAGGGGGCGCGGTCTGGCGCATGCGCCGGCATCGCGCCGTCGGCGCCGCGATCGGCTTGATCCTCGGGGCGGGGGCGATCGCCGTGCCGTTCCAGATGCTGCTGGTGCTGGCGCTCTTGCACAATCTCAGTCCCCTGGGATTTTTCGCCGACGCGCTCCGCGGCCGGCGCCGCCGCGACGCGCTGTTGCTTCTGACCGTGCCGCTTATCGCGTTGCCGCTGCTGATCGCAACGGGCCTGCCTTACGCCATGCTGGCTGGGATGGGGCTGGAATGGCCCGAGGCGCGTTTTTTGGCGAGCGGCCCGCTGACCCTCAACCTGGGGGTCTACGTACCGGCGAGCCTCGCCTCGAGCGAATGGGCGCTGCACGCCTTCAGCGCCGCGGTGTTCGCGCAGATCATGCATTACGCCGCGGTGATCCTCTTATTGCCGCGGCTCGCGGCCGAGACGCCGGCGCGCCGGCGATTGGCGTGGCCGCCATATGCGTTGGCGGCGGGGATTGCGGTGGCGGCAGCGGCGCTGGCATTGGTCTTTCTCGCCGATTACGGAGTGGCGCGGCAACTTTACGGGCTCGCCGCGCTGGTGCATTCCTGGCTCGAAATTCCGGTGCTGCTGGTGGCGCTGGGCGGGATTGCCGCGGTTCAGCCGGCGAGCGCGTAGTAGAGCAGCCCAGCCATGGTCGACGCCGCGTTGGCGATCAGCGACGCGGTGAGCGCGCGGGGCCAGGCCAGCGGCACGACCAGGCGATAGGCGACGCTCTCCGCCAGCACCACGCCGGTCTCGACCAGCGCCACCGCGCCCGGATAGCCGAGGGGGCCGGCGAGACGCGGCACCGCGTACCAGGCGATCGGATGGGTGACCAGCGTGCCCAGCGAGGCGGCGAGCGCGGCATTTAGCCCGCTGCCCCAGCCCGCCGCTCGGATCAGGGCAAAGGCGATCCCCGCTTCGAGGGCTATCGACAGGGCGAGGGCGCCGAGCTGTGTCATTACGAATTGGCCTCACCGGAAAAGCGGGGCAGGATACGGCATTCCGGAGCGGGAGGAACCGCCATTGCGCTACCTCGTCGCCATCGCAGCCCCGATGTGCGCTCTGATCGCCGTGACGGCGGCGCGCGGCGATATTCCGCCACCGCCGGGCGAGCAGGAACGCTATCTGCTGAGTGTTATCGAGGGCGCCAACCATCCGTGCGGCAAGGTGGCTTCCTATAAGGATGCCTCCGGCAGCGACGCCGACGCCCTCGCCAAGCAGGGCCTCGACGCCTTCGACGTCACCTGCGCGAACGGCAAGAGCTACCTCGTCGGGATAGCGCGGCGGCGGCCGGGGCCGCCGCTGCTCGACCCGAGCGGCAAGCCGGTTCCCTATCCCGATCCGGTGGTGAAGGAGATCGCCCGGTAGCTTCGGCGGCGCGGGCGTAGCGGCCGGCGGCGGCCGCGGTTTTTTGTTGTAATGCCGGGACGATGCACGCTATGGGGCCGATCCAAGTTTAACGCGCCCGGGGGGCCCCAGAACGCAGGGAGGAGCGAGGATGGATGGGACCCTCACTCTCGTCGATCTCGCCGGCACAATCGCACTCCTGTTGTGGGGGGTGCACATGGTGCAGACCGGCATCCAGCGCGCCTTCGGACCCAACCTGCGGCGTCTTCTGGGGCGGGCGTTCGGCGACCGGTTCCGCGCCTTCGCCGCGGGGCTCGGGGTCACCGCGATCCTGCAGAGCAGCACCGCGACGGGGCTGATGGCGGCGAGCTTTGCGGCTGGCGGCCTGGTCGATCTGGTGCCCGGGCTGGCGGTCATGCTGGGCGCCAATCTCGGTACGACGCTGATCGTACAAGTGCTGGCCTTCGACGTGTCGAAGGTCGCTCCGTTATTCATCTTGATCGGGGTGATGCTGTTCCGCCGCGGCACGCAGTCGCGCCCGCGCGATCTCGGGCGGGTGGCGATCGGTCTCGGCCTAATGCTGATGGCTTTGCAGGGCCTTCTCGCGCTGACGACGCCATACGAGGATGTGCCGAGCTTGCGTATTTTGATGGGTGCGCTCGCGACCCAGCCGCTGATCGATGTGATCCTCGCCGCGGTCGTTACCTGGGCGGCGCATTCGAGCGTCGCCACGATACTGGTTGTCGTCTCCTTCGCGGAGAGGGGGGTGGTTCCGCCCGAGGCCGCTTTTGCACTGGTGCTGGGCGCCAATCTCGGCACCGCGCTCAACCCGCTGCTTGAGGGCGTGATCGGCGGCGATCCGGTGGCCAAGCGGCTCCCGGTCGGCAACTTGGCGAACCGGGCGATCGGAGTCGTGCTGGCGCTGGCCCTGCTCGATCCGATCAGCCGGTTCATGGTGACGCTCGATCCCGACGCGGCGCGCTCGGTGGCCGATTTCCACACGCTGTTCAACCTGGCGACCGCGATGCTGTTCCTGCCGGTTCTGGGGCCGTTCGCGAAGCTGCTGGCGCGGGCGATGCCGGCGCGCGCCGCCGCCGCAGACCCGTCGCGGCCGGTCTATCTCGACGAAAGCGCGCGCGAGATGCCCTCGATCGCGCTCGCCGGCGCGGCGCGCGAGGCGCTGCGCATGGTCGATGTGCTCGCCGAAATGCTGCGCGGCGGGTCCGACGGGCTCGACCGCGGCGACCGCAAGGCGCTCGCCGAGTGCAAGCGGCTCGACACCGTGCTCGACCGGCTCAACGGCGCGGTCAAGGAGTACCTGACCGCGCTCGAACCGGACTTGCTCGGCGCCGACGACAACAGGCGCCTGCTGGAGATCCTCGCCTTCACCACCAGCCTCGAACACGCGGGCGACATCGTCTCGCGCGGGCTGGTAGGCCTGGCGACCAAGCGGCTGCGGCGCGGCCTTGCCTTCTCGCTCGAGGGGCAGGCCGAAATCCGCGCCATGCTCGAACGGCTCGACGGCAATTTGCGCACCGCCGCAGCGGTGTTCATGACCGACGACGCCCGCGCGGCGCGGCGTCTGCTGGCCGAGGAGGAGGTATTCCGCGACCTTGAGGCACGCGCCACCGAGGGGCATTTTGCCCGTATCCGCGCCGGGCGCGTTGAGAGCCGCGAGACCAGCGCGCTGCATCTCGACGTGCTACGCGACCTGAAGCGCATCAACGCGCACCTGACCGCCGCTGCCGACCCCGTACTCGACCGGATCGGCGAGCTGCTGCCGAGCCGCCTGCGGCGGGAAGCCGCCGAGGAGAGGTAGAACGGGCCCGGCCAGCCACCAGCACCGCCGCGAGGGCGCTCGAAAAAAGTCTTATTCACCGCCTACTTTCCGGTTTGCCGGCGATCGTTGCTTCCGTGCGGCTTGGGCTTGTTATCGGTGGCTTATGGCCTCAACAGCGCCCGCGCCGATGTTTTTGTTATTTCGGTCGCGGACGACAGACGGCTCTTATTGTTGTGCCTTATCGTTGTGCCCGCGCATGGAAGAAGAGTTCGCTCGTCAAGCTCCGGTTTCGGACTGTCAATCAACGAGCCGCTTTTGAAGACGGCGACGCCGGCCCACGCATGAACCGGCGCTGGTGCGACAGATGGTACAGAACGGGAACAAATTGAATACACAGCGCCGCAATTCAGAATCGCAATAATTGCATATATGGAGATGCCACGGCGCGACTGCACACGCGGGACGCTCTGGGCCCCCGCTATCGCGGGGGCGACGAAAAGGGTGCGGTTAGCCCGTCGCGTCTTTCGTCATTCGGCCGCGTCTTTGACGATCAGGTGGCCGTCGTCGTCGACATCAAGCCCGGTCTTGCGCGCCGCCTCGATGACCGACGGGTGCCAGTCGACCTTGCCCGGATCGGGGCCGCCGACCAGCGCGATCAGCGTTGCCTCGGGATCGTCGCTGGCGTTGCGGAAACCGCGATAGACGCCGATCGGGACGTTGACGATGTCGCCCGGCTGTAGTGTGACGACGCGCTCGGCCTCGCCTTCGAGCCAGAACACCTCCCACGGGCCTTTCAGCGCGATGAACACCTCCTCGGTCGGATGGCGGTGCAGCGCCGCGCCATTCCCCTTCGGGGTGTTGCGGACATAGGTGACCGCGAAGCCGTGCGCGCCCGTCTTGATCTTCGGCGCGAGGCGCGGGTCTTTCATGTTCTCAACCACGCCCATACCGATGATGTTGATGATCTCGCGCTGATAGCCGGGGACGCGCTGGTCGAGAAAGGCGAGGTCGGAGCCCTCGATCTTGTTGAGCCGGGCGACGTTGTTGGCTTCCATCGAGGCCAGCGAGACGGCGGGCGCCGGTTTGCCTTGCAGGCGGGGATCGACATAGGCCATGGCGTTCCTCCTGGTTATGGGTAGGTGAAATAGGCCGGCAGATCGGCCAGCCGCGGGTGGGTCTTATCCTTGTCCGAGAGGATAGGCTCACGGCCGCCAAGCCGCCAGTCGATGCCGAGCGCCGGGTCGTTCCACAACAGGCCGCGGTCGCATTCGGGCGAATAGTAGCGGTTGACCTTGTAGACCAGCTGGCTGTCGGGCTCGAGCGTGCAGAAGCCGTGCGCAAAGCCCTCGGGGACGAAGAGCTGGTTGCCCGCGGCGGCGCTGAGCTCGACGGCGAAATGCTGGCCGTAATGCGGCGAGCCGCGGCGGATATCGACCGCGACATCGAGGATGCGGCCGGCGACGACGCGCAAGAGCTTGGCCTGCGCCATCGGGGCGATCTGGAAATGCAGCCCGCGCACCACACCGGGCGCGGCCGACCGCGAGTGGTTCTCCTGGACGAAGCGCATCGCGATGCCGGCCGCGGCCAGCGCGTCCTCGCGGTAGACCTCGGAGAAATAGCCGCGCGCATCGCCGTGGCGGACCGGCTGGATCAGCTTGACCCCGGGGAGCGCGGTGTCGGTGATCTGCATGGCCTCAGCTTGCCGCAGCGCGTGCCGCTGTGCCAGTGTGGCGCGATGCGACCCGCCAATTATTACGCGGCGCCCGGGTTCGAGCGCGCCGGGCTGAAACGCCGCGACATGGACTGGATCCGCGAGCAGGCGAGCCACGCCGCCTCGCAATTCGTCCCGGTGTGGCGCTCGCAGAACCTGGTGATCGACATCGCCGACACCGAGCCGCGGGCGATCGTGCTCACCGCGGATAGCGTCGCCGCCGTGCTCGGAGAAGGCGACCCCGACACGCATCTCGCCGAGGGGCGCCTCGTGTTTCTCGGGGTGATCGAGGAGCGGCCGCATTTCGCGGTCGATCTGTCGCATCTCGACGAGCCGGTCGAGGCGCTGCGCACGCCGGCGCTGGTGGCGAGCGGCATCCCCGAGGGTGGGGCGCGCTTCGCCGATCTGCGCCAGCTCGCGGGAAGGCTGGCGCGGCACGAGGGGGCGCTGCTCGCATTGGCGCGGGCGATGGTGTGGTGGCATTCGCGGCACCGCTTCTGCGGCCTTTGCGGCAGCCCGACCCTCTCCGAGGAAGCCGGGCACATGCGGCGCTGCACCAACCCCGAGTGCAAGGCGATGCATTTCCCGCGCACCGACCCGGCGGTGATCATGCTGGTGAGCGACGGCGAACGCGCGCTGCTCGGCCGCAACAAGAATTTCCCGCCGGGCATGTATTCGACCCTCGCCGGGTTTGTCGAGCCGGGGGAGAGCCTTGAAGACGCGGTGGCGCGCGAGGTGCGCGAGGAAACCGCGATCGAGGTCGGCCGGGTGATCTACCACTCGTCGCAGCCCTGGCCGTTCCCGGCCAACATCATGCTCGGCTTTCATGCCGAGGCGGTGTCGAGCGACATCACGGTCGATTACGGCGAGCTCGAAGACGCCAAGTGGTTCGAGCGCGAGTGGCTGCTGTCGCATGTGGACGACAACACGTTCCGCCTGCCGCGGCTGGACTCAATCGCAAGGCGCCTGGTCGAGGACTGGCTGCACCGGCGGGTCGAGATCGGGACGGATTAGCGCAGGTTGACGATCGCGCCCGCGAGCGCGCCGAGCACCAGCGTCACGGACGCCGCCGCGGAGATAGCGAAGCCAGGAGCGCGCGCGTCGGGGTTGCGCAGGTAAGAAACGGCGTAAACGATGCGCCCGACAATCCAGACGAGGCCTAGGATTCCGCCCCAGTCCGGCGATACCAGCAGCACGAACAGCCACAACGCCGGCAGGAGTAGGACGAGCTGTTCCTGGGTGTTCTGATGTACCCGAAAGGCGCGCTCGAACTCGGGCGGACCGGTGACCGTGGGCGCGCGCACGTTATGGCGGACGCGCATGCGGGAAACATGGACACCGGCCCAGCCATAGAAGATCAGCGCCAGTATCGTCACCAGCGCGGGAAAGGCAGCCGCCATTTCAGCCTCCTGTCAGTGCGCCAGCTGCGAGCGCGGGCGGCGCACCAGCGGCAGCAGCAGCAAGCCGATGACGAACATCGTGCTCAACAGCAGGATCACGTCGTTGAATGTCAGCACCAAGGCCTCGCGCTGGACGATGCCGCCCAGCAGCTTGACCGCGCGCGCCGTGTTGTCGCCGGTGAAATGCGAGTCAAGCCGCGCGGTCGCGCTGTCGAGGAAATGCTGCACCGCCGGGCGCGCCGGGTTGATGTCCTCGATCAGGCGGTTCCAGTGGAAATGCAGGCGCTGGCTCATAATCGTGCCGATGGTCGCGAGCACGATCGCGCCACCGAGGTCGCGCGTCAGATTATAGAGGCTGGCGCCGCTTTTCAGCCGGTCGGGCGGCAGCGAGCCGAGCGAGATCATGTTGGCGGGCAGATAGCAGAACATCAGGGCGAAGCCGCGCAGCGCCTGCGGAAAAAGCAACTCCCAAAAACCCGCTTGATTGGTGAGGCCGGCGGTGAAGTAGATCGCCACGCTGAACAGCGCCATGCCGATCGCCAGCATGATCCGCAGATCGAGCTTTCGCGCGATCTGGGCGGTGAACGGCGACACGACCATCTGCGCCAGACCGGTGACGACGACGGTCTCGCCGATCTGGAAGGCGCTAAAGCCGCGCACCTGCGCGAGAAACAGCGGGATCAGGTAGGTGGCGCCGTACAGTCCGGTGCCGATCACAAAGGTGTAGAACGCGCCCAGCGCGAAGTTTCGGTTGACGAAGGTGCGCAGGTCCACGATCGGCTGGCGGAACACCAGCACCCGCCAGAAGAAGAACACCCCGGCGATCGCCGAGGCGACGGCGGCGGTGAAGATCGTGTTGTCCGACAGCCAGTCCCAGCGCGGCCCCTCCTCGAGGACGTATTCGAGGCAGCCGAGAAAGATCGCCATCAGCACGAGGCCGGCGAAGTCGAAATTGCGCAGCAGCGAGAGTTCGGGGCGGTCGATGTCGATGGTCAGCCAGACGACGATTGCGACGGAAATTCCGGGCACAACGTTAACCAGGAACAGCCAATGCCAGGAGAGGGTGTCGGTGAGAAAGCCGCCGATCGTCGGTCCGAGGGTCGATGACAGGTTGAGGATCAGCGAGATCAGCACCATCAACGAGGCCAGCTGCTTCCCGTGGAACTTGGTGTAGACGACCGGGAACACGGTGGGCGAGATGGCGCCGCCGCAAAAACCCTGAACGGCGCGATAGACGATCATCTGATCGAGGCTGGTAGCAGTGGCGCACAGCGCGCTCGCCGCGGTGAAGCCGAGCGCCGCGCAGCAGAACACGACGCGGGTCGACACCATCCGCGACAGCGTTCCGGACATTGGCACCATTACAACGTCGGCGATCAGATAGGCGGTCTGCACCCAGCTGATCTCGTCCGAGCTGGCGGACAACCCACCCTGGATCTGGAGCAGCGAGCTGGTGACGATCTGAACATCCATGATCGCCATGAACTGGCCGACGACCATCGCCAAAACGCCGATCCAGTCGCGCATCGTCGGCGGCGGCATCGCCCGGCCCTGGGCGGAGGCCGGCGCGGCAGGCGGCGGCTTAGGCGCGGCCGGAGCGGCCGGACGCGGGCCGCGGACGCGCCGCAGCGGCGAAGCCAGCGTCCAGGTCACTTGCCGCTCGACGGGGTTCCGGCCCGCGCCGCGCCGACGATAGCGCCGTCGGCGACCGCGTCGCCGGGCGCGCGGGTATCGACGGTCACGGTGACCGAGAGACCGGGCCGCAGCAGCTTGGCGAGCGGGTTGTCCGCCGGCAGCGCGATGCGCACCGGCACGCGCTGGACGATCTTGGTGAAATTGCCAGTCGCGTTGTCCGGTGGCAGCAGCGAGAACTCGGCGCCGCTGCCGGGCGCGAAGCTGTCGACGCGGCCGGCGATGGTCTGACTGGGATAGGCGTCGACCGAGACCTCGGCCGGCTGTCCCGGCCGCATCAGGGTCAGCTGGGTTTCCTTGAAGTTGGCAGTGACATAGACCTGCGGCAGCGGCACCAGCGACAAGAGCTGGGTTCCCGGCTTGACGTATTGTCCGACCTGGCCGGCGCGATTGCCGGCGATGCCGGCGACTGGAGCGCGGATCACCGTAGCGTCGAGGTCGTTCTGGGCGAGCCGCAGAGTTGCGCGCGCCTGGGCGCGGCGCGCTTCCTCCTCGTGCTTTTGCGCGATCAACACGGCGAGCTGCTGCTTCTGGGCTTCGAGCTCGGCTTTCGCCTTCAGCAGAGCGGCGCTGGCCTTGGCTGCATCCGCCACTGCCGTTTCGTAGCGCTGCTTGGTCGCAACCTCGCTGGTGACCAGCGAGGAATAGCGCTGCTGGTCCAGATCGGCGCGACTCAATTCGGCCTGCGCGGCCTCAACCTCGGCGGCGGCTTGTTTGATCATCGCTTGCTGGAAATCCTGCCGGGTGTCGAAAGTCTGGACCGTTGCTTCGGTGGTCCGCACCGCCGCCGCGGCTTGCGCCACCTTGGCGGCAAAGTCGCTGTCGTCGATGACGAACAGGATCTGGCCGGCGGTGACATGCTCGTTGTCTTGGACGCGCACGTCCTTGATGTAGCCCTCGATCTTCGGGCTGATCAGCGAGATGTCGCTCTGGATATAGGCGTCGTCGGTGGATTGCTGGTAGCGCCACACCCGCCACCAATTCCAACCGCCGTAGAGCGCCGCCACGAGCACGAGCGGGAGCAACACCAGAATGATACGATTGCGCATGACCCGGAAAGACGCTTCCACCCAACTAGACTGAACGGTTCAGTTCAGTATTGCGCAAAAGATGTAAGGGCGGTTAAATCCTGTCAAGCGATGAGCGCGCCTGACCGGAACATAGCTGCCGTGCCGATGCCGACGGGGAAGGCGGAAAGCATCCTTGCCGCGGCGCAGCGAACCTTTCTCGCGAGCGGTTTCGGCGCCGCCAGCATGGACGCGATCGCCCGCGAGGCGGGCGCTTCCAAGGCGACCGTCTACGCCTATTTCGCCAGCAAGGAGGAATTGTTCGGCGCGGTGGTCGCGCGGGAAAGCGAACGGTATGCCGACGGTTTTACCGCCGGCGAACTCGATCCGGGCGATGTCGAGGGCTCGCTGCGGGTCATCGCCGACCGGTTTCTGCGCCTGCTGCTTTCGCCCGACGTGATCGCGATCAACAGGATCATCATCGGCGAAGTCGCGCGCTTTCCGGTGCTGGCGGAGGTGTTCTGGCAGGCCGGGCCGGAGCGGGTGCGGCTGCAGCTCGAGGATTTCCTCGAGCGCGCCGCTGAGGCCGGCGCGCTCGAACTCGGCGATTTGCGCTCGGCGGCGGGGCAGTTCGCCTCGCTGGTGCGCGGCGAAATCCATTTGCGGGCGCTGATGGGGCTGGCCGCCGACGAGGCGGCCCTGTCGGACGCGGCCGAGAGCGCGGTCGCGACATTTCTCAGGGCATTCGGCGCGAAGCGCTAGGCCGCGGCGCGGTCCGGCTGTGTTAAGTTCGCGGCGATGACCGTCGCCCGCGACAATCTCGACGCACTCACCGGCTTGCGCTTTGTCGCGGCCCTCACGATCGCGCTCGGGCATACCGAGGCGCTGTGGCTCGAGATCACCGGCATCGGGATGCCGCTCTTCTTCACGCTGAGCGGCTTCATCATTCATTACGTCTACGCCGATGTGTTCGCGGGATCCTGGCGCGGCGCGACCCGCGAGTTCGCCGCCGCCCGGTTTTCGCGCATCTACCCGCTGTATTTTGTCCTGCTGGTGTTCTCGCTGACGCACGGTCCGATGCGGCCGGCGCTCATGAACGCCGAGGGATTGCCGGTGCTGGCGTCCTATTTCCTCGCCTGCTGGACCTGGTGGCCGATCACGCTGAACGGCGAGTTGCTGCTGGAGTGGTATTTCCACATCTCGTGGTCGGTCTCGACCGAGATTTTCTTTTATGTCGCCTACGCGCTGGTGTTTTACCGGCTGGCCCGGCTCAACAGCCTGCGCGGCTGCCTGATCGTGCTGATCGGCTTCTGTGTCGGCGCGTATGGGCTGTTCTATGTGCTCTTCCTTACCCGCGATGTATGGGAAGCCTTCGTGCTGCAGCATTTCCCGTACTTCACGCCGCGCACCGTCAACTTCAACGGCTCGTTCTATCGCTGGCTCCTTTACGTCTCGCCATATTCGCGCATCTTCGAGTTCATCGGCGGCGTGCTGACCTGCCAGCTTTATCGCCTGGTGCGCGCCCGTCCCGAATTGCGCGCGCGCATTCCGAGCGGCTCGCTGGCCGTGCTCGCCGTCGTCCTTATCACGGTTATGTTTGCCGCCTTTCGCTACCTCGGCGTGGTGAGCCATTGGCTGGCGGAGGGCAATTATTCGTTCAGTGCCTATTACGTCAGCCTGCACATGAACTTCCTGCTGGCGGCGCCGTGCTATCTCTTGATCTTCTCGCTGGCGCTGGGCGGGTCGGCGATCGGCGCGGCGCTGTCGTCGCGAGTGTGCAGCCTGCTCGGCGACGTGAGTTATTCGACCTATCTGTCGCACCCGCTGGCCGAGCGCATCCTGTTCCACAGCGGGCTGGTGATTACCGCGTGGTGGGCTCATCTGCTGGTGATCTTGGCGATCATCTATGGGATGTCCTGGGTGCTGTATACGGTCGTCGAAGTGCCGGCGAAGCGCGGCCTGCGGCAGCTCTTGACCCCGCGGCGTCTGGTGGTCGCAGCACCAAGCGGCGGCGGCTGAGCCGAATGCCGGACGGGCAGATCGGCCGCGCGCTGACCCGGTTTGAGGACGACCGCTTTCTGCGCGGCAAGGGTCGCTTCGTCGACGACATCCACGGTGTCGGCCAGCTTCACGGCGTCGTCGTGCGTTCGCCGCACGGCCATGCCGAGATCGCCGGCATCGACACGGCCGCGGCGCGGGCGCTGCCCGGCGTGCGCGGAGTCTTTACCGCCGCCGATCTCGCGGCCGATGGGCTGGGGCCGTTGCCGTGCATCGCCCAGGTCGCGACGGTCGGCCCGCTGATCGTGCCGCCGCGCTTCGCGCTCGCTGGCGAGCGGGTGCGCCATGTCGGCGATCCGGTGGCAGTGGTCGTCGCCGACACGCGTGAGGTTGCGCGCGACGGAGCGGAGCTGGTCGCGGTCGATTACCGGGTGCTGCCGGCGGTGGTCGACGCGCCGGCGGCGCTGCGCGACGGCGCGCCGCGATTGTGGGACGAGGCGCCGGGCAATCTCGCCTTCCGCTTCGAGAAGGGCGACAAGGCGGCGGTGGACGCGGCGATGGCGGCCGCGGCGCACGTGGTCGACATCGAGCTGGTCAACAACCGGCTCGTCGTTGTCCCGATCGAACCGCGCGCCGCGATCGGGCGCTACGATGCGGCGAGCGACAGCTTTGACCTCCTGCTGAGCGGGATGGGCGTCCACAGCCTGCGTAACCAGCTCGCCGACGCCGTCTTTCACATGCCGCGCGAGCGCATCCGGGTCCACGCGCCCGATGTCGGCGGCGGGTTCGGGGTCAAGAACTTCCTCTATCCCGAATGGGTGCTGGTGCTGTGGGCGGCGCGCCGGTTGGGGCGGCCGGTGCGCTGGGTCGCCGAGCGCGGCGAGGAGTTTCTGTCCTCCGCCCAGGGACGCGACAACCACACGCGGGGCCGACTGGCGCTCGACGCGGACGTCAAGTTCCTCGCGCTCGAAGCCGAAACCATCGCCAATCTCGGCGCCTATGTCTCGACCAACGGGCCGGGCAGTTCGACCAACTCGCCGTCGACCGCGCTCGGCGGGGTCTATGCCATCGCAGCGATGTTCATGAGCGTCCGCGGCGTCTTCACCAACACCGTGCCGATCGATGCCTATCGCGGCGCCGGCAAGCCGGAGGCGAATTACCTCACCGAGCGCTTGGTCGAGCTGGCGGCGCGGCGGCTCGGGATCGAGCCATTGGAGCTGCGTCGGCGCAATCTGGTGCGCGACTTTCCCTATGCGAAGGCGCTCGGCACGACGATCGATTGCGGCAAGTTCGCCGCCAATCTCGACGCGGCGGTGCGGCGAGCCGGAGCAAAGCGCGAGGATGGCGACGGGAAGCTGCGCGGGCTTGGCATTGCCTGCTTTCTGGAGACGGCGCGGGGGGCCCCAAACGAGGGTGCCGAGATACGCTTCGAGAATGACGGAACGGTATCGCTACTGCTCGGCACGCAGTCGAACGGGCAGGGGCACGAGACCGCCTATCCGCAGATTGCCGCCGATCTGCTCGGACTGCCGATTGAAACCTTCCGCTTCGTGCAGGCCGACACCGGCGAGATACCTGCTGGGAACGGCCATGGCGGCGCACGCTCGATGCATCAAGGCGGGTTCGCCTTGTTCAACGCGGCGCAAGCCGTGCTGGCGAAGGGACGCGCGGTCGCCGCGGGTCTGCTGCAGGCCGAGCCGGCCGAGCTGGTGTTCGCCGACGGGCGGTTCAGCGTGCCGGGCAGCGGACGCGGCATGGATCTGCTTGAGGTGGCGCGCGCCGTCGCCGACCCGGCGAACCTGACCGACGGGACCGCGCCGGGACTGGGCGCTTATGTGTGGAACGAGTGCGACGTTTTCACCTTCCCCTCGGGGACGCATGCTGCCGAGGTGACGATCGACCCGGAGACCGGGGCGGTGACCTTGGAGCGCTACCTCGCAGTCGACGATTACGGAAGGGTGATCAACCCGCTGCTGACGAGAGGCCAGGTGCAAGGCGGGGTGACGCAGGGCATCGGCCAGGCGCTGCTCGAGCACACGGTTTATGACCCCGATTCCGGGCAGCTTTTGAGCGGGTCGCTGCTCGACTATGCGCTGCCGCGCGCCGACGATTTGCCGCCGCTCGACATCACGCTCGACGGGGTGCCGACGGCGGCGAACCCGCTCGGGGTCAAGGGCTCGGGCCAGGCCGGCGCCATCGCCGCGCCGCAGACGATTATCTGCGCGATTTTGGACGCGCTGGCGCCGCTCGGTATTGAGCATATCGATATGCCGGCGACACCCGAGCGGGTGTGGCGCGCGATCAGGAACGCGCGTTAGCTTTTAGCGGCCAAACGATCAGTGAAAAAAATCTAACGCGTGGTACCTGCGGCCGGGTCGGTGGGTTCTCAGCGCCATCCAAAGTTTCCGACAACTCGCGGATCGCGCGCACGATATTGGCGCAGTGCTTCGCGCGCTCCAGCAATCACATCTTCAAGCCGTTCCTGAGGCACGCGCTCAGCGAAGAGCGTCAATAGTGTCCCGTCTTCCTCAATACGGAACACCGCAGCGGTTGGCGCGTGAAATACCGTGCGGTCATCCAACCGCACTGTGTAATTGACCGTCGCACTGATATTTCGCCGCGCGTTCTCGCGAGATTCATGGTCTCGCAGCAGCCCAGGCATATGAAGCCCGATTGCGGTGAACAGCGGATATCCGTCGATCCCGGTGATGATTTGGAGTTGTGCGAGTGATTCAAGGTCTGCGCGCGAGCAGCCGGTCGTCGCAAACAGTTCTAACGAACTCACCATGCCCGGGCCAGTTGGCCTCGCCAGCGCCAAGATCACACGGGTTTCCGTTTCAGAAAAAGGTGGAAACCACTGGACACCGCCACCATCCTGAAACACGACGCCGAGGCGTTGTAGTGCCGTCTGGATTGCTGCGAGATTGGCAGTAGTCGGGAGCCGATCACTTGCATCTTCAAAGCTGCTAATGGTGCGGAGACTTACCCCGCTAGCGTTCGCCAGTTCCTGCTGCGACATCGCAAAAAGACCCCGTGCGGCGCGGCATTGATTAGGAGAAATCGGCATTGTCGGTTCCTGCCATGTTGCATTATATATGCAACATAACGTTTTTCCTGCGAGCACGTCAAGGGCTTATCGAGATGCGATGATCGCGGCGACGGCTCTGATTAACGGTTTGACCGTGGCGACCCGAATCGTGGGCGATTTCCAGCGTCTAAACCTTCCGGTTATCGATCCTTTCCAGCGATCTTGTTGAGGTGCGCCAAGCAGGCGGCGCGGTCGGCGGCGAAGTCGCCCTCTTCCCACCACCGCCTGATTTCGGCGAGCAGTTCGCCCGTGCGCGGCCCGGGCGCGATGCCGAGCGCGGCGATGTCCGCGCCCCGCAGCGGAAAGCGCGGGATTGGCCAGGTGACGGCGAATTCCAGCAAATTTTGCAAACGCGGCGGCGGCATGCGGCCATCCGCCGCCGCGAGCCGCGCGAGGTCGGCGTAGCGGTCCCGCCCGAGACGGTAGAGCGCGAGGCGGTGGGCCTTCGGATCGCCATCCGGATCGAGCGGCCACGGTTTGGCCAGCCCCGCCAGCCGGTCGCGCTCGGCGTTGGATAGCCGCAGCCGCTCGGCCACGGTACGCGCGCCGTCGGCATCAACATCGATCAGCGCGGCGAGGCGGGGTAAGGGGTCCTCGCTCAGCGGCACCAGCTTCTCTAACCGGTCGAGGCGCGTCGCCTCCGGGAGGATTGCGGTGAAGACGCCGTCCTGCTCCATCAGCGTCAGCGCGCGGACCGGGTCGGGGCCGGCGAGCAGGCGCGACAGCTCGCGCCACACACGCTCGGCTGACAAGTTCGGCAATTTGCTTGCAGCGGCACGGCAGGCTGCGCGCGCGGCGGCGTCACCCTCCCCGGCGCCAAATCGCGCCTCGAAACGGTAGTAGCGCAGAATGCGCAGCACGTCCTCGGCGATCCGCGTTGCCGCGTCGCCGACAAAACGCACCCGGCGCGCGGCAAGGTCGGCTTGGCCGCCGACGGGATCGAAGATCGTGCCGTCCGGCGCCAGGTAGATCGCGTTGATGGTGAAGTCGCGCCGGGCAGCATCCTCGTCCCAGTCGGCGCCGAAGGCGACCTTGGCATGGCGGCCGTCCGTTTCGACATCGCGGCGCAAAGTGGTGATCTCGAAATGCCGCGGCGGGATCACCGCGGTGACGGTGCCATGCGCGAGACCGGTCGGGATCGCCTTGATCTTCGCGCGCTTGAGCGCCGCCATCACCGCGTCGGGCGGCGCCGGGGTGGCGAGGTCGATGTCGCCGATCTCCAACCCCAAGAGCGTGTCGCGCACGCAGCCGCCGACAAAGCGCGCCTCGATGCCGGCCGCGCTTAGTGCTGCCAACAAACGCCGCACCGCGGGCTCGGCGAGCCAGGGCGGCCCGATGTTCGTCACGGTTTCGCCGGTTCGATGTGGCCGGGCACGATCCGGCCGTTCTCGGCATGCGGCGGCACATAGACGCCCTGAACACTCGTGCCAAAATGCACGGTCACCACGAAGAGGACGAGTGCAGTCAGCGCGACGCCAGTAACGCCGAGCCAGACCCAGGGCAGCGCTCGCCACGATATGGCGCCGCTACTTTGCGACCGCCGCACCGCCCAGAGCCACGCCAGGTAAAGCACGGTCGGCAATACCAGCGGCAAAAAGAGCGTGAGCAGTTCGCGCGGCATCGCGGCGTCACTGGTTCAGCACTTCCGCGAGGTTGACCAGCATCCCCGCGGTGGCGCCCCAGATATTGCGGCCCTCATAGGGGAGCACGAAGAACACCCGGGTGCGCCCGGCCGACTCGCGCTCCGTGCGGTTGTGGTTGCGCCTGTCGAGGATATAGGAGAGCGGCACCTCGAACGCCTCGGCGACCTCATAGGGATCGATCGTCAGCGGAAAGGGCGGCGCGACGATGCCGACGATCGGCGTGATCTCGAACCCGGTGCCGGTGACGTAGGTATCGAGCCGTCCGATCACCGAGACGTGGCGGCGCGGCAAACCCACCTCTTCCTCGGTCTCGCGGAGCGCGGCGGCGACCGCGTCCTCGTCCTCCTGCTCGATCCGCCCGCCGGGAAACGCGATCTGCCCGGCATGGGCGGACAGATGCGCGGTGCGCTGGGTGAGGAGCACCGACCAGCCGTCGCCGTAATCGATCAGCGGCACTAGCACGGCGGCAGGCCGCAAAGCGGCGCTAGGCGGCGTCTCGCCGGGGTTGAGATCGTGGTCGCCGCGCGTCGCCTCGCGCGCCTCGGCGGCCTCGATGGGGTCGCCGCTGCCGCCAAAGCCGCGCCGCCCGGGCCGACGTCGGGCCAGCCGCTCGATCAACTCTTCGCGAGCAAGGACGCGCATGGCTACTCGTCTTCCGGGTCGCCGAGATCGAAGAACATGCCGCCGCTCCACACGCCGAACGGGCCGCCGCTCTCACCGCGCTCGGCATCGGCGATATCGACCAATTCATAAAATACCTGACGGTTGAGTCGCGCTTCCAGCCCTGGCCGTATCAAGATATAGGGGGCTGGCTCGCCGTTTGCACCGGTGTCGACGCGCAGCGGATGGTCGGGCCCGGCCGCCACAATCTCGTCGAGATTGGTGCGGAAACTAAGGCAACGCTCGGGACCTTCGCCTTCGCTGGTCAGCTCGACGGCGAGAAACGGCGCGTCCTCGACGGTGACGCGGCCGCGCTCGACCGGCGTGACGAGCCAATAGCTGCCGTCATCTTCGCGCCGCAAAACCGAGGCGAAGAGCTTGACGAGGCGGGGACGGCCGATCGGGGAGCCGCGGTAGAACCAGGTGCCGTCGCGGGCGATCCACATATCGAGATCGCCGTGATCAATGACGGGGCGATTTTGCCGCGGAGGCTTTTGGCTGCTGTCGCGGTCTCTCGCCGGGGAAGTGCCGGAGGCGGTATTATCCATTAGTGTCGGCCCAATGGCGCTAAAGATTGGCCGGCACCGCAAAGAGGTTGTAAGAACTTGGCAACGACATCACGCATCACACCCCCTCCGGGGGACCTTGTCGCCGAAGTCGAAGCGCTTGGCGAGCGGCTTAAGCTCGTCCGCGAGCGGATCGGCGAGGTTATTTTCGGTCAGCGCGAAGTGGTCGAGCAAGCCTTGATCACGCTGCTCTCGGGCGGCCATGCGCTGCTGATCGGCGTGCCGGGCCTCGCCAAGACGCGGTTGGTCGAGACGCTGGGCACCATCCTCGGGGTCGACGACAAGCGGATCCAATGCACCCCCGACCTGATGCCGGCCGACATCCTCGGCTCCGAGGTGCTGGAGGAAAGCGACACCGGGCGACGCTCGTTCCGCTTTATTCCGGGCCCGGTGTTCTGTCAGTTGCTGATGGCGGACGAGATCAATCGCGCCAGCCCGCGCACCCAATCGGCGCTGCTGCAGGCGATGCAGGAGGGCCGGGTGTCGATCGCCGGGCAATACCATCCGCTGCCGCGGCCGTTCCATGTGCTGGCGACGCAGAACCCGCTGGAGCAGGAGGGCACCTATCCGCTGCCCGAGGCGCAGCTCGACCGCTTCCTGTTGCAGATCGACGTCGATTACCCCGACCCCGAATCGGAACGCCGGGTGCTGATCGCGACCACCGGCACCGCCGACGCGGCGCCGCGCTCGGCGATGACCGCCGACGAGCTGATCGCGGCGCAACGTCTGGTGCGCCAGGTGCCGGTCGGCGAGAGCGTGGTCGAAGCCATCCTCCAGCTGGTGAGGTCGGGCCGCCCGGAGGAGGGGGCCGACGGGCCGCGCCGTTTTGTCGCCTGGGGCCCCGGCCCGCGCGCCGGCCAGGCGCTGATGCTGGCATGCCGAGCGCGGGCGCTGCTCGACGGGCGCTACGCCCCGTCGGTCGACGATGTGCTGGCACTGGCGCCGCCGGTGCTGCGGCACCGCATGGCGGTCAGCTTCGCCGGCCGCGCCGAGGGCGTCGGCGTCGCCCAGGTCATCGAGCAGATGATGGCGCCGTTCAGGTGATTTCTCTCCGCCCGCCCGGCGTCGGACCGCTGGCGGCGCCGCGCGTGCCGCCGCTCTCGCTGCGCGACCGCGCGGAGCAGGTCGCCGCGACGCTGCCGCCGCTGCTCGTCGCCGCGGAGCGCATCGCCACCACGGTGGCGCAAGGGGTACACGGGCGCCGCCGGGTCGGTCAGGGCGAGACGTTCTGGCAGTTCCGCCAATACCAGCCGGGTGACGCCGCTGCCCGCATCGATTGGCGCGAAAGCGCCAAGTCGCAGCGCCTCTATGTGCGCGAGACCGAATGGGAGGCGGCGCAGAGCGTCTGGCTGTGGCGCGACCGGTCGGCGTCGATGGATTACAGCTCGGCGGCCGACATCGCCGGCGGCGATTGGCCGACCAAGCGGGCCCGCGCCGAGCTGATTCTGGTCGCACTGGCCTGCCTCTTGGTGCGCGGCGGCGAGCGGCTGAGCCTGTTGGGAAGCGGCATGGTGCCGGTAAGCGGCCGCGTCGCACTGAGCCGGCTGGTCGATCTCATCGAGCGGGGCGTGAACCCGGCAGCAGACGCGGTTGGGTTGCCCGCGATCGAACCGCTGCCGCGCGCCGGGCAATTGGTGCTAATCGGCGATTTTCTCGGCCCGTTGGATGCGACAAACCGGATCGTTGCCGGGTTTGCCGGCGCCGGGCTCAACGGTCACCTCCTGCAGATCGTCGATCCGGCCGAGGAAGATCTGCCGTTTAATGGCCGCGTCCGTTTCGAAGGAATCGAGGAACGGGAGGATTTGGTCATCAGCCGAGTCGAGGGCGTGCGCGAGGCCTATGCCGACCGGTTCCAGCGCCACCGCGAGGGGCTGCAGGCGATTGCCCGCGCGGCCGGCTGGAGCTTTGGCACGCATCGCACCGACCGGCCACCGCACCTCGCGCTCTTGGCGCTGCACGCGGCGTTGGCCCCCGACCGGCGAAAGTGAGCAATTCTTGCGGGCGGAGCGAAGCGATCTCGCACGGCATAAGCCTCAGTCCTTCCGGGTTGCCGCGGCGCCTTGCGGACGTCTCGCCGTGACCGGTCGTCACTGATGCTGTCGCTCGGCTCGCTGGCGTTCGCGTCGCCGTGGTTGCTGACGGCGCTCGTCGCGCTGCCGATCATCTGGTGGCTGCTGCGGGTGACGCCGCCGGCGCCCCGGCGCGTGCGCTTTCCGGCGATCCGCCTGTTGCTGGGGTTGACGCCGCGCGAGGAAACGCCGGCCCGCACGCCGCTCTGGCTGATCGTCCTGCGCACCATCCTCGCCGCGCTGATTATTGTCGGGCTGGCGCATCCGCTGGTCAATCCGCAGACGCCGCTCGCCGGCAGCGGGCCGCTGATCCTCGTCATCGACGACGGTTGGGCCGCGGCGCATGACTGGCAGGCGCGCCAGGCGGCGGCGCGGAACCTCCTGGCCGAGGCCGAGCGCGAGGACCGACAGATCGTGCTCGTCACCACTGCGCCGCCGGTGTCGGATCAGCCGTTGCCGACGCTTGCCCCCATCCGCGCGGTCGATGCGCGCGCCGCGGTCGCGGCAATGGCCCCGAAGCCGTGGCCCGACGACCGCAAGACCGCGGTCGCGCGGCTCAAGGCACTGCCCTTGTCGGCGGGCACCAGCGCCATCTGGATCAGTGACGGCGTCGATGACGGGAGTGCCGCTGCGCTCATCGCCGCGCTGACGGAGCGGGGGGAGCTGCGCTATCTGACGGCGGCAGCGGCCGACGCGCCGCGCCTCATCGCGTCCTCCGGTGGCCCCGCTGAGCGCGCGCAGAAGGATCTGACCGTCGCGGTCAGTTCGTTGCCGGCGCCGGCGCCGCGGCAGATCTGGGTGCGGGCGAGCGCGGAGGACGGCGCCCTGCTCGCCCGCGAGGGGGCGACGATCGAGCCGGATGCCATCAGCGCCGTCGTCCCGTTGCCGATGCCGAGCGAATTGCGCAACCGGGTTGCGCGCATCGATATCGAGGGCGAGCAGTCGGCGGGCGGCACCTTGCTGGTCGACGAGCGCTGGCGCCGACGGCCGGTCGGCATCGCCGGGAACGCCAACCTCTCCGGCCAGCCGCTGCTCAGCGGCACCTATTATCTCGAACGCGCACTCGAACCGTTCACCGAAATCCGGCGCGGCCCGGCCACCGAGCTGCTGAAGCGCGAACTGGCGGTCCTGATCTATGCCAATTCAGGGCCCGATTCCGTGGCGGAACAGCAGGATGTGCGCCACTGGATCGAGGCGGGCGGCCTGTTGCTGCGTTTCGCCGGCCCGCATCTGGCCGAGCAAGACGACGGGTTGTTGCCGGTACGGCTGCGCCGCGGCGGGCGGACCATCGGCGGCGCGCTCTCCTGGGAGCAGCCGGCCAAGCTGGCGCCGTTCGACGCGACGAGCCCGTTCGCCGGACTGACAATCCCTCCCGACGTCACGGTGTCGCGTCAGGTGCTGGCCGAGCCGGACATCGACCTCGCCGGCAAGACCTGGGCGCGGCTCGCCGACGGCACGCCGCTCGTCACCGCGGCGCAGCAGGGCAAGGGCTGGATCGTCCTCGTCCACACCACGGCCAATGCGGAATGGTCGAACCTCGCTCTGTCGGGGCTCTTCGTCGAGATGCTGCGGCGCATCGTGGCGACCAGCGAGGGTGTCACGGCGACGAGCGACGCCGATCTGCCACCGCTGGAAATCCTCGACGGGTTCGGGCGGCGGCAGCGCGCGGCGCCGAGCGCCAAGCCGATCTCGGCCAAGGATATCGGCACCGCCGTCCCGTCGCCGAGCCATCCGCCGGGCTTTTACGGCACGACCGATGCGCGCCGCGCGTTGAACCTGTCGCCGGGGGTCGGCGGTCTGAAGCCGATCGCCGATCTCCCCACCGGCATCGCGCGCGAAGGGTTTACCACGAATGCCGAATTCGATATCCGCCCGTCCTTGCTCGTGGCGGCGCTGCTGCTGGCGCTCGCCGACCTGCTGATCTCCTACGGCCTGCGAGGTCTGTTGCGGCGGGGGCCGGCACGCGGCGCCACGGCGGTCGTCGCGCTGCTGCTGATGGGAACGGGCGCGGCTCGCGCGGACGATGCCTTTGTCATCCGCGCGACCTCGGAACTGCACCTCGCCTACGTCCAGACCGGCAACACCGAGGTCGACGCGGAGAGCCAGGACGGTCTCACCGGCCTCAACCAGATCCTCGCCCAACGCACCGCGGTCGAGGCCGCGGCGCCGATGGCGGTCAATATCGAGAGCGACGAGCTGATCTTCTTCCCGCTGCTCTATTGGCCGGTCACCGCCGATCAGGCGACGCCGTCGGCGCAGGCGGTCGAGCGCATCAACCGGTATCTCGCGACCGGCGGCACGATCCTCTTCGATACGCGCAATTCGGGGAGCCGCGTCCCGGGCGTCTATGGCAGCGTCGCCGAGTCGGCGGCGCGGCTGAAGAAACTGGTCGGCGGCGTCAAGATCCCGCCGCTGGTGCCGGTGCCGCCCGATCATGTGCTGACCAAATCGTTCTACCTGCTGCACGAATTTCCCGGCCGGTGGAACAGCGGGCAGGTTTGGGTGGAGCCCGCCGAGGACCGGGTCAATGACGGGGTGTCGACCGTCATCGTCGGCGGCAACGACTGGGCCGGGGCCTGGGCGATCGACAAAAGCGGCCAGCCGGAGTTCGCCGTGGTGCCCGGCGGCGAGCGGCAGCGCGAGATGGCCTTTCGATTTGGCGTCAACCTGGTGATGTACGTCCTGACCGGCAACTACAAGAGCGACCAAGTTCACGTGCCGGCAATTCTTGAGCGGCTCGGCCAATGAGCATCAGCGCCTACACCATCGCGTTTTCGCCGTTCATTCCGTGGTGGGCGGTTGCGGCCCTGGTTGCCGCCGCGCTGCTGATCCTGGCGCTTGGGCTGTGGCGACGGGCGCGCGGCCTGGCGTGGCGCGGGCTGGCGGTCGTGATCCTGTTCGCCATCCTGGTCAATCCGGCGCTCGTCGTGGAAAAACGCACGCCGCAGCGAGACACAGCCGTCATCGTCGTCGACAATTCGCCAAGCCAGCGGATCGGCGACCGCGCCGCCGCCAGCGAAGCCGCGTTAAAGGCGCTCACCGACCGGCTCGCCGCGGTGCCCGATCTCGACGTCCGCGTCGTCCGGGCCGGCGCGCCGTCTCCCGGCGGCGGCGACGAAGGCACCCGCCTGTTCGCGGCGTTGAACCGGGCGTTGTCCGACGTGCCGCGCCAACGCCTGGCCGGCGTGGTGATGATCACCGACGGCGAGGTCCATGACGTTCCCACTGGCGATCTGAAAGCCGCCGCGGCGCAACTGGGCGCGCCGCTTCATGTGCTGCTCTCGGGGCGTCCCAACGAACGCGACCGACGCCTCGTGGTCAAGGAAGCGCCGAGCTTCGGTCTCGTCGGCAAGGACGTGCCGCTGACCATTCGCGTGGAGGACCTGCCCGAGGCGAAGGATGCGGGCCAGGCCGTCGCGAAGCTGACCTGGCGGAAGGATGGCGGGCCGCCGCATGAGATCGTGGTGCCGGTCGGACAGGACGTGCCGCTAACCCTGCCGATCGATCACGGCGGTCCCAATGTCGTCGAGCTCGAGGTCGAGCCCGGGCCGCAGGAGCTCACCCTGGTGAACAATCGCGCCGCCGTCGTGGTCAACGGTGTGCGCGACCGGTTGCGGGTGCTGTTGGTCTCGGGCGAGCCGCACGCCGGCGAGCGGGTGTGGCGCAACATCCTCAAATCCGACCCGTCGGTCGATCTCGTTCATTTCACCATCCTGCGGCCGCCCGAAAAGCAAGACGGTACGCCGATCAAGGAATTGTCCCTCATCGCGTTTCCCACCCGCGAGCTGTTCGACGCCAAGCTCAACGAGTTCGATCTCATCATCTTCGACCGCTACAGCCGGCGAGGGGTGATCCCGCAGGCTTATATCCAGAATGTCGTCAACTACGTCAAAAAAGGCGGGGCCTTCCTCGAGGCGACCGGCCCCAGCTTTGGCACCCCGATGAGCCTCTTCCGCACCCCACTCGGCGAAATCTTGCCGACCGAGCCGACCGGTAATGTCGACGAAGAAGGCTTCAAGCCGGAGTTGAGCGCCGAGGGTTGGCGTCATCCGGTGACCGCCGATCTTCCCGAAGCCGGCCAGCCCGGCGGCACCCCCGGCTGGGGCCGCTGGTTCCGCCAGGTCGAAGCGCATGTCCATCACGGCACGACCTTGATGACCGGCGCCCACGACCAGCCGCTGCTGGTGCTGGACCGCATCGGCCAGGGCCGCGTCGCCCAGCTCCTGTCGGATCAGATGTGGCTCTGGGCGCGTGGCTTCGAAGGCGGCGGCCCGCAAGCGGAATTGCTGCGCCGGCTTGCCTATTGGCTGATGAAGGAGCCCGACCTCGAGGAAAATGACCTGCGCGCGGCGATCGAGGGCGACCGGCTGATTGTCACTCGCCAGTCGCTTGAACCGGACGACAAGCCGGTGACGGTGACTGCGCCCGACGGCACGACCTCGACTCTGACGCTGACCCCGGAGCATGGCGGGCGTAGCACCGGCACGCTCGTAGTCAATCAAATGGGGCTCTACCGGGTCACCGACGGCACCCGCACCGCTCTCGCCGCGGCGGGACCGCTGAACCCGGTCGAGTTCGCCGACGTCCGCGCTACCCCGGAAAAGCTGGCGCCGCTGTCGGCGGCGACCGGCGGCGGCGTCTTGTGGATTGCCGACGGCACGCCGGATGTACGCCGGGTCGCGGCCGGGCGGTCGACCGCGGGCAGCGACTGGATCGGATTTCGAGAGAACGCCGATTATGTCGTCGCCGGCTTCAGCGAGATGCCGCTCTTGCCGGGCATCGCGGCGCTGCTGCTCGCGGTCGGCACGCTGATCGCCGCCTGGCGCCGGGAGGGGCGGTGACGCGCTGGCGATGCTGAGGCAAATCCTTGCCCCGATCCACCCCGACGGGTGGAAGTTCGTAGCGATCGCGGCGGCGACGACGCTGGTTCTGTTTCTGCTGTGGCATCCGGCCGGCTGGGTCGCGCTGATCCTCACCTTGTGGACCGCCTATTTCTTCCGCGACCCGTGGCGGGTGACGCCGACCCGCCCGGGGCTCGTCATCAGTCCCGCCGACGGGATCGTCGTGTCGTTGGCGCAGATACCGCCGGCGCCGGAGCTGGGAATGGGAGACACACCGACGACGCGGATCGGCATCTTTCTCAACCTTTTCGACGTCCATGTCGCGCGGGCGCCGGTGGCGGGGCGGATCGCCGGCCGGACCTACATTCCTGGCCGCTTCATCAACGCTAGCCTCGACAAGGCCAGCGAGCACAACGAGCGGTTGGCGTTTCGGGTCGCGCCGCAAGTCGGCGCCGAAATCGGCTGCGTGCTGATCGCTGGATTGGTCGCGCGGCGCATCGTCTGCCCGCTCGGCGACGGCCAGTCGGTCGCCGCCGGCGAGCGGATCGGCATCATTCGCTTCGGCTCGCGGGTCGATATTTATCTGCCGAGCGAATACGTGCCGCTGGTGGCGCTCGGCCAGCGGATGGTCGCCGGCGAGACGGTGCTCGCCGACCGCGAGGCCAGCGAGCCGGCGCGGCAGGGCTACAGCCACTAGTTCCCGCTGAAGGGGCAGCGGCGCGGAGCCGCCGCCGCACGTGATGAGCGCGATTGTGGTAGACTGCCGCCAGCAAGGAGACCTGACGATGCGCTCGCGCAAAATGCGGGTGCGCCGCCCGCAGATGCGAGGCATGCGGGTGCGGCGCATCCAGGAGCTGTCCTTCAACCGGCTGGTGCCGAACGTGCTGACCATGCTGGCGCTGTGCGCGGGCATGACCGCGATCCGCTTCGCGCTCAACGGCAATTTCCAAGCGGCGGTTTACGCGATCATTGTCGCCGGCATCCTAGACGGCCTCGACGGCCGCATCGCGCGGTTGCTGAAGGTGACCTCCAGCTTTGGCGCCGAACTCGACAGCCTCTCGGATTTTATCAGCTTCGGCGTGGCGCCGGCGGTGGTGCTTTATCTGTGGACGATGGCGGCGCTGCACAGCGTCGGCTGGGCGATCGTGCTGTTCTACGCGGTGTGCTGCGCGCTGCGCCTGGCGCGGTTCAACACCCAGCTCAACGCCGAGCCCGCGCCGCACATGGCCGGATTTTTCACCGGCGTCCCGGCGCCGGCGGGAGCGGGCCTGGCGCTGATGCCGATGTTTGTCAGCTTTGCGAGCAGCGATTGGATCACCCGCTCGCCCTATTTGAACGCGTTGTGGATCGCCGGGACCGCGGCGCTGATGATCAGCACCATTCCCACTTTTTCGCTGAAGAAATTCAGCATCCCGCACCGCTTTGTCGTGCCGACGCTGCTCGCCATCGGTTTATTGGCGGCGTTCGCGACGACGGCGCCGTGGCCGACGCTCACCCTGATCGGGGTGCTCTATCTCGGCTCGATCCCGCTGACAATTCGCGCTGCGGCCGGGCTGCGCCGCCGCGCCGCCCGGACCGAAAAGACCGGGACTGCGGAGGCCCCGGCCCTGCTCGCCATAGCCCCGGCGCCGCCTGCCGTCGGCGAGCCTGCGCCGCCGCCCAACGAATGGCGGCATTGAGGCCAAGTCGCCATCGCCCTAGTCTGATCCGACTGTCAGCGGGAAGGCGATCCATGCTCAGCTTCAATTTGAAGGCCGAAGAAAAGTTCGATCCCAAGCACCACGTCGAGAAGATCCTCGGTACGGCGGCCGAGGGCGATGTCACGGTGGCGTGCTGGGAGCCGGGGCAGACCAGCCCCTATCACTGCCATCCGAACGCGGTCGAGCTCTATTTCTGCTTCGAGGGCGGCGGCACGATGAAGACGCCGACCGAGACCGTCGACGTCAAGCCGGGGTGCTTTGTCGTCCACCCGCGCGGCGAGCTGCACGAATGGCAGACCGGGCCGCAGCGCACGCTGCTGTTCCGGGTGCGTTACGGCGAGGAATTCTCGGGCCGCACCAAGGAATGGCCGAGCAACCCCGCGTGGCAGCCGCGGCCGCAGGATATCGATTACTTCAAGGCGAGGTGAAAAGATGACCGATCGCCCCGACGGGTCGGACCAGGCGGCCGACCACGATGTGCCGATCCCCTATCGCGAGCGGATCAGCACCTATTACCAAACCCTCGGCTACGGTGCGCCGTATCGCTGGGCGCATTTCGCCGAGGTGCCGTTCACGCGGCTGAAGAAACCGCTGGCGCAAAGCCGCCTCGGCCTGGTCACGACCGCGGCGCCGTACCAGCCGGACAAGGGCGACCAAGGCCCGGGCGCCCCCTATAACGGCGCCGCCAAATTCTACCGGGTCTATTCCGGGGACACCGCGGCCGACCACGATCTGCGCATCTCGCATATCGGCTACGACCGGGTGCACACCACCGCGACCGACAGCAACAGCTGGTTTCCGCTGCCGCTGCTGCGCGAGGTGGCGAAGGCCGGGCGGATCGGCGAGTTGGCGCCGCGCTTTCACGGCGCGCCGACCAATCGCAGCCAGCGCGTGACCCTGGAGCAGGACTGCCCGGAGCTGCTCGCGCGCCTCGTCGAAGACAGAGTGGACGCCGCCCTTCTCGTCGCGGTTTGACCCGTGTGTCACCAGACCGTGAGTCTGGCCGCACGTTACCTCGAAGAGAACGGCATCCCGACGGTCATCATGGGCTGCGCCAAGGACATCGTCGAATATGCCGGTGTCCCGCGCTTCCTGTTCAGCGACTTTCCGCTCGGCAACCCGGCCGGACGGCCGCACGACCGGGAGTCGCAGGCGTTTACGTTGGAACTGGCGCTCAGGGTCTTGGAAACCGCGCCAGGGCCGCGAACCACGGTGCAGAACCCGTTGATCTGGAACGCCAACCCCGACTGGAAGCTCGACTATTCCAATGTCGCGGTTTTGTCGCCGGAGGAGATCGCCCGCCGCCGCGCCGAGTTCGACCGCGAAAAGGAAAAGGCCCGCGCCATTCGCGACAAGTCGGCGGCGGAGTAGGCTCGGGTTGTCATTGCGAGCGGAGCGAAGCAATCTCGCCGAAGAGTTTTTCGGTGCGACGAGATTGCTTCGTCGCCTTCGGCTACTCGCAATGACGGAAATGCAATGACCAAACCCTTTGCCGGCGTTCGCATCCTCGATTTCACCCGCTACGTCGCGGGGCCGTTCGGCACCTATCAGCTGGCGTTGCTCGGCGCCGACGTCGTCAAGATCGAGCCCAAGGCCGGCGACGACATGCGACAGTCGCAGGTGTCGAAAGAATGGGCGGCGAAGGGGCTCGGGCCGTCGTTCATGGGGATTAACTCCAACAAGCGCAGCCTGACGCTCGATCTGCAAAAGCCGAAGGCGGTCGAGATCGTCAAACGCCTGGTCAAGACCGCCGACGTGGTGTGGGAGAATTTCCGCCCCGGCATCATGGAGCGCTTCGGCATCGGCTACGAGACGCTCAAGGCGATCAACCTGCGGCTCATCTACTGCGCGGTCTCGGGGTTTGGGCAGAACGGACCGGAGCGCGGCACCGCCGCCTTCGACGGCAAGCTCCAGGCGATGAGCGGCATCATGTCGATCACCGGGCACGAGGACAAAGGCCCCACCCGCGCCGGCTTTGCGCTGTGCGACACGATCGGCGCGATGACCGCGGCCTTCGCCGTCGCCAGCGCGCTCTACCAGCGCACCGTCACCGGTGAGGGGCAGTTTGTCGACGTGTCGATGCTCGACGCGGCGCTGTCGTTTCTCTCGGGGCAAGTCGCCGAATACACCGTGACCGGCCATATCCACCGCCAATTCGGCAACCTCTCTAGCACCGGCAAAGTCACCGGCAACCGCTTCAAGGCCGGCGAGGGCGATCTCATGCTGGCGGTCATGACCGAGCGGCAATTCGCCAATCTGATGAAGGGGCTGGGCCGCGAGGACGCGCTCGCCGACCCGCGTTTCGCCGATTGGCCGTCGCGCAAGGCGAACGAGCCGGCACTGCGCGCGATCATCGAGGATGCGCTGGCCAGCGACAGCGCCAAGAGCTGGGAGCAGCGGCTGACGGCGATGGATGTGCCGTGCGCCGGCATTTGGTCAATCTCCGAGATCGTCCACCATCCCCAGCTCGCGCATCGCGACGTGCTGCAAAAGGTGAAATCCGACGAGGGCGAATTGACCCTCGTCGGCTCGGGGTTTCGCCTCGCGCATGGCGGCGGCGGCATCGACCGGCCGCCGCCCAAAATCGGCGAGCACAACGCCGAAATCCTCGCCGAGGCCGGCTACGACGCCGCCGAGATCGCCGCGCTCAAGGCTGAAGGCGTCGTCTAGCGGCTAGCTGACAAGCTTCTTCAGCCGCGTCACCATCGTGTCGGAGGTATCGTCCGGCGTGAAGGTGGCGGTGAACCGGCCCTGCGGATCCATGATGTAGATCAGCGCGCCGTGGTCCATGTCATAGCCGTCCTTGGTCGGATGCTTGGCATAATAGACCTTGTAGTCCTGCGCCGCCTGCTTGACCTCGGCCGCCGTGCCGGTCAGCCCGGTGATCGGCCCGCCGAAGCTCTCGATGTAGGATTTGAGAACCGCCGGCGTGTCGCGGTCGGGATCGACGCTGATAAAGACGATGCCGACCTGGCTTTTCGCGGCGCCGAGCTGATCGACCGCCAGCGACAGGTCGTTGAGCGCGGTCGGACAGATGTCGGGGCAATGCGTATAGCCGAAGAACACCAGATGCCACTTACCTTTGAGGTCGGCATCGGTGAACGGTTTGCCGTTCTGGTCGACCAGGCTGAACTTGCCGCCGATGGCGCCGGCGAGGGGGTTGCCGTTCCCGCTGTCGCGAAAGGCGACGCCGATCAGTACCCCGGCGACCAGCACCAAGACGCCGGCGAACGCCGCGGCGATCAGCACAAAGCGGGGCGACCCGCCCGTTGTGGGTTTAGACTTTGCCATGGCGGCCTCAATGATGCATCGGCATGTCCATCCCGGGCATCGTCGTACCGGGGCCCATCGCGCCGACCTTCTGCACCGCGACCGTCACCTGCTGCGTTCCGGCCTTCTCGAAGGTCAGGGTCAGCGGAAAGGTCTGTCCCTCCTTGAGCGGCTGCGCGAGCCCCATCAGCATGATGTGGTAGCCGCCCGGCTTTAGCGCCACCGCCTTGCCGGCGGGCAGGTCGATGCCGTCGACCTGGCGCATTTTCATCACCCCGTTATCCATCGTCATGGTGTGCAGTTGCGCCTCTTTGGCCGCCGGGGTCGAGGCGCCGGTGAGGCGGTCGCCGGCGGTCGAGGTGATCGTGACGTAAGCGGCTGCCGTTTGCGCTCCGCCCGGCGTCGCACGCGCCCAGGCGTCCTTGACCTGAACCGCGGTTCCCTGCGCGAAGGCGCCGCCACTCAGCGTTGCCAAAAACACCAGTACCGCGCTCAGCGCGGCCAATTTCGTCCTCATCAATTCTCTCCAAGAAGGGGCGTGCGGCACATTCGCCGCCGGCCCGAGTCACCCGAACTTCGCTTGAATTGCCTCAGGCGAGTTCCGGCGGCGCCCGGGGCTGGACGTCATTGCGGATGGGCCGCCGAGCGCGCGGCGCGTATGACTGGACGAGCGCGTGCGCCAGGCCGACGACGCGACGGAGGGTCAAATACCCGGGCCGGCTCGGCGTCAGATTGAAGACGAGGCCACAGCACAGCGCGCAATGCCGGATCGGCAAGGGCACGCCAGGTTTTGCCGGGGCGCCGCTGGCGCCGCTGCAGAACGCGGTGATCGGGAGGGGCGTGCCGGGATCCGCCGAGGCAGCCGAGACCGTGGTCGGCAGCAGCGCATCGATCATCATCGCCAGGATGGCGATCCAGGCCGGCAGACTGCGCCGGCGTCGGGCGGCTCGGCGATTGCTCACGATGCGGCCTTTCGGCAAGCCCTGGACCCACTCTACTCCAGCAGCAGGGCCTCGACCTCCTCGATTAAATGCCGCAGGTGAAACGGCTTGGCTAATACGCGCGGCTGCCGGTCGGCAAACCCGCCCTCGCGCATCGCCACCGCGGCAAAACCGGTGATGAACATAATCCGGATACCGGGCTGGCGCTCGGCGATCTTGCGAGCCAGCTCGATGCCGTCGAGGCCCGGCATCACCACGTCGGCGAGCAGCATGTCGAAATTGGTGGCCTCGGCGAGAGCTAGAGCGACGAGGCCGTCGCCGACCGAATCCACCGCGTGCCCGGCCCGCTGCAGGCCGCGGGTCAGAAACAGGCGCAGGTGATCGTCGTCTTCGGCGAGGAGGATGCGGGCCATATGAGCGGGTTCGTTAGCGTCGGAAACCGAGGGAGCGGGCCGAGCATCTAGCACGAGATCAATGCGGGGCAAAGCCGGCGGGGCCGGCTGTCGCCGGCGATGCGTCGGCCGGACCGCGCGCGGCACGCCGCGTGCAACGCAGACGTTTCCTCCGGCAAAGATGATGATTTAATCTCGCACATATGGACGGTTCGGCGATCATCGCGACCCCGGCCCTCGCGCCGCTCGATCTGCGGCGCCCCGGCGCGCGCGTCCTGCCGCTGGTCGTCGCGTCGCCGCATAGCGGCTCGGATTATCCGCCAGCGTTTGTCGCCGCCTCGCGGCTCGATCCGCAAACCCTGCGCCGCTCCGAAGACGCCTTCGTCGACGAAATTTTCAGCGGCGCCCCGTCACTCGGCGCGCCGCTCCTCGCCGCGCGGTTCCCCCGCGCCTACCTCGACGTCAACCGCGAGGCGTGGGAGCTCGACCCGGCGATGTTCGCCGACGCGCTTCCCGATTACGTCAATTCCCGCTCGCCGCGCGTGCGCATGGGGCTCGGCACCATTGCCCGAGTGGTGGCGAGTGGCGAGGAGATCTACAGCGCGAAATTGTCCTTCGCGGATGCGAAGGAGCGGGTCGATTCGCTGTACCGGCCGTATCACGCGGCGCTGGCACGGCTGGTCGAGGAAACCGCATCGCAATTCGGCTTCTGTCTTGTTGTCGATTGCCATTCAATGCCGTCGGGAGCAAGCGGCGTCGGCCGCGACTCGGCCGATATCGTGCTCGGCGATTGCCATGGGGCATCCTGCGCGCCACAGCTGGTGGAGGCCGCGCGCTGCTATCTGAGCCAGCGCGGCTTCGCGGTCGCGCTGAACGCTCCCTACGCGGGCGGGTTCACCACCGGCTATTACGGGCGCCCGCGCCAACGATGCCATGCTCTACAAATTGAAATAAATCGCGCGATCTATATGGACGAGCATAGCTATCGCCGCCGTGCCGGTTTCAACGAGCTGAGGGAGGCGATGGCGGGGCTGCTCGGTTGGCTCGGCGGCACCGTGCGGGAGTACCTGGCACCGTCCCGTTGAACCATGCGCGCCATTTGGCCGTTGGCAGCGACGGATCGTGTCGCTGTGCTGCGTCGCGCGAAAAAAAACGGGCCGTGCTGGTGCACGGCCCGAGTTCAGGGAGGAAACGCCTAGAAGACGTGCGGTAAGGAACGTCGGACGACGATCGATACCGCAATGCACAAATTAATGTGCGGTGCGCCAATGTCAACCCCTATCAGCTCAAGCTGGCCCTTATCCAAGCATTTACTCGTGGATAACTCGGTGGACGAGGGCACGGATTGTCTATGTGCGGCGCACAAGGACATTAGCGGAGCGCGGGGCGGTCGATGAGCAGCTCGAAAGCGCTAACCCCTTGGTTAGTCGGTGATATTGGCGCCACGAATGCGCGCTTCGGCCTGGTCGAGCCCGACGGCTCGCTGCTGCATTCGAGCGTCTTGGCGGATGCCGATTACGCCGGTCTCGGCGAGGCGATCGAGGCCTATCTCGCCGAGCGCGGCGGATTGCCACGCCCCCGGCAGGCAGCGATCGCGGTGGCCTCGCCGATCACCGGTGACGCGGTCCGGATGACCAACCATCCCTGGGCATTCTCGATTTCCGCGCTGCGCACTCAGCTCGGCTTCGAGCGGCTCGAGGTGATCAACGATTTCACCGCGCAGGCGCTGGCGCTGCCGCATCTGGGGCCGGATGACAAGACCGCGGTCGGCGGTGGCGCGGCACAGCCGGGCACGCCGATCGGTGTGCTCGGGCCGGGCTCCGGCCTCGGCGTTTCGGGACTAGTCCCGGCCGGGGCGCGCTGGGTCCCGCTTTCCGGCGAGGGGGGCCATGCGACGATGGCGCCGGTGAGCGAGCGCGAAAGCGCCGTGCTCGCGTTGATGCGGCGGCATTTCGACCACGTTTCCGCCGAGCGGGTGCTGTCCGGGCCCGGGCTCGTCAACCTCTACAATGCGCTGGCCGAGGTCGATGGCGCGCGGGCCGCGCAGTACACCGCGGCGCAGATCACCGATGCGGCGAGCGAGAACGAAGACCCGCGATGCGGCGAGGCGACCGAGATGTTCTGCGCGATGCTCGGCACGATGGCGGGCAATCTGGCCCTGACCCTGGGGGCGAAGGGCGGAGTCTATATCGCCGGCGGTATCGTGCCCCGGCTCGGCGAGCGCTTCGCCACATCGCAATTCCGCGAGCGGTTCGAGGCAAAGGGCCGCTTTCGCGACTATCTGGCGCCGATCCCGACCTTTGTCGTGATCCATAAGCTGCCCGCTTTTCTCGGCTGCGCCGCGAAATTGCGTGAGGATTAGCGCGGCGCGGCGGCGCGGCGCAGCCGGTCGTTGATGGCGCGGCCGAGACCGCGTTCGGGGATCGGCATCGCAGCGATGCCGGTGAAGTCAGGGCGGTCCAGCCGGCGCAGCATGGCGAAGAGATTGGCGGCGGCCTCGGCGAGATCGCCGGTGGGCGACAGGTTCAGCACCTCGGCAAAGCCAGAGACTTCTCCGGGGCCGAAAGCGAGCAGCGCCTCGCCGGGCCGCGCCCCGTTCGCGTTGATCCGGAGCGGCAGGCGAGGCGCGTAGTGGCTGGCGAGCTGGCCGGGCGAACGCGGCGTCGCGGGGTTGGATGCCGGAGCCTCGATGGCGCCGAGCACCTCTTTCAACTGCTCCCACGTGACACCGCCGGGGCGCAGCAGTGCTGGGCGATCGCCGCTCATATCAAGCACCGTCGATTCGAGACCGACCTGGCACGCCCCGCCGTCGAGGATCAATGCGACGCGGCCGCCGAGTTCGACGGCGACGTGCTCGGCGGTGGTCGGACTAACACGACCCGAGCGGTTGGCCGAGGGTGCCGCCAGGGGTAACCCGATCTCGCGCAACAGTGCTTGCGCGACCGGATGTGACGGCACGCGCAGCGCCACCGTGTCGAGCCCGGCGCAGGCCAACAGCGAGACGCCGCTGCTCTCACGCGGCCGCAGCACCAAGGTCAAAGGCCCAGGCCAGAAATGCTGGGCGACGTCGCGCGCCCCCGCGTCGAGTTCGGCGATGGCCTCGGCGGCGGCCAGGTCCGGCACATGGATAATCAGCGGATTGAACCGCGGCCGCCCCTTCGCCGCGAAGATGGCCGCGACCGCGCGATCGCTGGTGGCGTCGCCGCCGAGCCCGTAGACCGTCTCGGTCGGAAGCGCGACCAGCTTTCCGGCGCGCAGCAATTCGGCGGCGCGGCGGATCGCCTGCGGCGACGCCGGTACGATCCTTGCGTTCATCAAGTCAGGGTGTCGAGATGGCGGCGTAATCGCAAGGGCGGGATACATGGCGGCCCGGGTCATCACCATCGCGCAGCAGAAAGGTGGCGCCGGCAAGACCACGCTGGCGGCGCAACTCGCGGTGACGTGGTCGGGGCAGGGGCGGCGGCTGGCGCTGCTCGACATCGACCCGCAGGCGAGCCTCGCCGCCTGGGTTGAGCTGCGCCGCGAGCGCGTCGGCGATCTCGGCTTCGACTTTGACGCCCTGTCGGGCTGGCGCGCGGCGGAATGGATCGAGCGGCACGCGCGCGATGTCGACTTCGTCGTCGTCGACAGCCCGCCCCACGCCGAGCTGGAAGCCAAGATCGCGGTGCGGGCGGCCGGGCTGGTGGTCGTGCCGCTGCAGCCCTCGCCGCTCGACCTGTGGTCGACCGCCACCACGCTGAAACTGGCGCGCGAGGAAGGGCGACCGGTTCTGGCAGTGTTGAACCGCGTGCCGGCGCGGTCGAATCTGATCGACACGGTGACGGCGCAACTCGCCCGCGACGGCGTTGCGGTGGCCGCGGCTCGCCTCGGCGGTCGCGTCGCCTTTACGCAGGCGATGGCGCTGGGGCGCGGCGTCACCGAGAGCGCGCCGTCGAGTCTTGCCGCGGCCGAGATCGCCGCGCTCGCCGCCGAGATCGGCCAAGTCTAGCGCCGCACCGCGGGTTCCGCTTAAATCGCTGCGGGGAAACGCTGGCGGAAGCAGATGATCGATAAATTCGTCCGTTCGGTCGCCGATGCGATGGCGGGCATCAAGGACGGCTCGACTGTCATCGTGGCCGGGTTCGCACAGGTTGGCGAGCCGCGCGCGCTGGTCGACGGGCTGATCGAGCAGGGCGCCAAGGACCTCACCGTCGTCCATAACACCGCCGGGCGCGGGCGCGAGGGCGTGGCGAAGCTGATCGGCGAAGGGCGGGTGCGCAAGATCATCTGCAGCTTCGCGCGCAGCCGCTGCTCGGTGCTGTTCGAGGAGGTCTACGCGCGCGGCGATATCGAGTTGGAGATCGTGCCGCAGGGCACGCTCGCCGAGCGCATTCGCGCCGGCGGCGCCGGCATCCCGGCCTTTTTCACCCCGACCGGCGGCGGCACCTTGATTGCTCGGGGCAAGGAGACGCGGGTCATCAACGGGCGCGAATGCGTGTTGGAGCAGGCGATCCGCGGCGATGTCGCGCTGGTCGAGGCGTGGCGCGCCGACCGCTGGGGCAACTGCGTCTATCGCGACGCCGGGCGGAACTTCAACCCGGTAGCCGCGGCGGCGGGCGATCTCACCATCGTCCAGACCCAGAACGTCGCCGAATTGGGCGAGCTGACCCCGGAAACGATCGTGACGCCGGGCGTTTATGTGAACCGCATCGTCCACGTCCCGTCGGGCGACCCGCCGGTGGTGATTTCGTGACCCCCGTCTTTGTCATTCCGGGGCGCTGCGCCGCAGCGAACCCGGAAACCATGAACACTGGCCGCGCCGGTTCTGATCGAACGCCTAAGCAAGCCCCGCGAAAGCCTGTGTGCATGGGTTCCGGGTCTCGCCCTCCGGACGACCCCGGAATGACAGGAAAGATAAGCGCATGAGCAACTGGAAACCGTGGACGCGCGAGGAGTTGGCGGCGAAAGCCGCCAGCGACATTCCGGAAGGATGGTCGGTCAATCTCGGGATCGGCATTCCGACCCTGATCGGCAACTACATCCCGCCCGACCGCGAGGTGATCCTCCATTCGGAGAACGGCATTGTCGGCATGGGCCCAGCGCCGGCTCCCGAAAAGCTCAACCCGTGGCTGGTCAACGCCAGCCGCCAGCACGTGACGCTGGTCACCGGGGCGAGCTACATGAACCACGCCGACAGTTTCGGCATGGTGCGCGGCGGGCATCTCGACCTCTGCGTGCTCGGCGGGTTTCAGGTGGCCGAGAACGGCGACCTCGCCAACTGGTCGCGCTCGGCCAACGACCGCGCCCCGGCGATTGGCGGCGCGATGGACTTGGCGGTCGGCGCCAAGCGCATCTGGGTGGTGATGGAACACACCACCAAGAACGGCGAGAAGCGCATCCTCAAGCGCTGTACCTATCCGCTGACCGCGACCGCCTGCGTCAAGCGGGTCTATACCGACCTGGCGGTGATCGATGTGACCGACAAGGGATTTGTCGTGCGCGACATGGCGCCGGGGATGACGCTCGGCGACTTACAGCCCTTGGGCGAAGCCGAGCTTCGCGAGGCATGAGCCCGTCCCCATCCGCTCCCCGGCGAAAGCCGGGGCCCACTTTTGAGCGCCCGAGACAACGCCAAGGTGGGTCCCGGCTTTCGCCGGGAAGCGTAAATATTGAAGCAATCGCCGAAAAAGCCGGGGCATCTCCATGAATTTTGATCACGAAGCCGATTTCATCGTTGTTGGCGCCGGCTCCGCCGGGTGCGTGCTGGCCAACCGGCTGACCGCCGACCCGCAAACGCAGGTGCTGCTGCTGGAAGCGGGCGGCAAGGACAGCAACGCCTGGATCCACATCCCGGCCGGGTTCTACCGCAACATCTTCAATCCCGACATCACCTGGGTCTACGAGACGGAGCCGCTGGAGGCGTTGGGCGGGCGGCGCATGCAGTGGCCGCGCGGCAAGGTGCTGGGCGGCTCGTCGTCGATCAACGGGCTCATCTATATCCGCGGCCAAAAACAGGATTTCGACCATTGGCGGCAGCTCGGCAATGCCGGCTGGTCGTATGACGACGTGCTGCCCTATTTCCGCCGCGCCGAGGGCCAGGAGCGCGGCTCGGACGATTTTCATGGCGGCGAGGGGCCGCTCGCAGTCACCGACATGCGCGCCGCCCACGAGCTGCACGACGCGTTCATCGCCGCCTGTCAGGAGGCCGGCTACAAGTTCAACCCCGATTTCAACGGCGCCGAGCAGGAGGGGGTCGGCACCTATCAGCTGACCGTGCGCGGGCGGCGGCGGGCGAGCACCGCGGTCACCTATCTGCGCCCGGCGATGAAGCGGCCGAATCTCAAGGTCGAAACCCGAGCCCTGGCGCAGCGGGTGATCTTCGAGGGCAAGCGCGCGATCGGCCTCGAATACAAGCAGGACGGCATGGTGCGGCGCGCCCGGGCGCGGCGCGAGGTGCTGCTCGCCGGCGGCTCGCTGCAATCGCCGCAGCTGTTGCAACTGTCAGGCGTGGGACCGGCCTCGCTGCTGAAGGAATTCGGGATCGACGTCGCGCATGAACTGCCGGGGGTCGGCGAGAACCTGCAGGACCATCTCGGCTGCCGGGTCATTTACAAGGTCAAGAAGGCCAACACGATCAACGAGATCTCGCGCTCCTGGGTGCGCCAGGGCTGGGCCGGGTTCCAGTACCTGACCGCCGGGCGCGGGCCGCTGATGATGGGCGCGGCGCCGATCGGCCTGTTCGCGCGCGCCCGGCCGAACTCGGCCTCGCCCGACTGCCAGTACCAGTTCCTCGCCGGCAGCCTCGACGCACCGGGCAAGCCGATGCACCCGTTCCCGGCGTGCTCGCTGGTCTGCATCCCCTGCCGGCCGGAAAGCCGCGGCTGGCTGCGCATCAAGTCGCCCGACCCCAACGTGCTGCCGGCGATGCAGCCCAACTACCTGATGACCCAGAACGACAAGGACACGATGATCGCCGGGCTCAGGCTGGCGCGTTCGATCTTCCAGACGCCGACGATGAAGCGGATCACCACAGAAGAGTTCTGGCCCGGCGCCGCAAAGGACAGCGACGCGGACTGGCTCGAGCACGTCCGCGACACCGGCAGCACCACCTTCCACCAGACCAGCACCTGCATGATGGGGCCAGGGCCAATGGCGGTGGTCGACAACGAAATGAGGGTGCACGGAGTGGAAGGGTTGCGCGTCGTCGACGCCTCGGTGATGCCGACCGTCATCTCCGGCAACACCAACGCTGCGACGATCATGATCGCCGAGAAGGCGAGCGAGCTGATCCGGGCCGGGTTGAGGGCGACCGCCAAGGCGGCCTAGCCGCTCAGCCTTAAGGTCCGAACGGCGCCGGTCGAGCGGCCTTCCGGGCGCTGAACGGCTCGATCACAAAATCAGCGCATTCCGATGCAACCCTGACGCTTCTGAACGAAGCGCGCCGGATGGCGTTGTTTCTTGCGATGCCGCGCGAGGGGCTGTGATCGAGGCAGGCGATGGCGATTTTCAACCAGGTCATCTTGTGGGTGCCGCATTGGGTCATCGGGACCGTCATCATGGTGGTTCCGGCGCTGGTCGCGCTGGGGGTTTTCCGCTGGTCGTTCCGCTTTTTGCTACGGGTAGCCGGACGCTTCAGCCCCTTCATGCGGACCCTGCTCGACAGGGCGCAGGGGCCGGCCGGCGCGATGGTGGCGATCCTGGTGCTCGGCGCGGCGCTGCCGGCGGCGCAGTTTCCGTCCGACCTCGCATTGACGATCGGCCACGGCCTGTTGATCGCGATGATCCTGGCGATCGGCTGGGCGGCCGGGAAGGCGATGGATATCGCGGTCGAGATCTACCTCCGCCGCTTCCGTATCGACGTCGAAGACAATTTGCTGGCGCGCAAGCACTACACGCAGGTCAACATCCTGCGGCGCGCGGCGCAGACCGTGTTGGTGATCGTCACCGTCGCGGCGGGGTTGATGACCGTCGCCGCGGTGCGGCAGTACGGCGTGAGTCTCTTTGCCTCGGCGGGCGCCGCCGGCATCGTTGTCGGCCTCGCCGCGCGGCCGGTGTTGAGCAACCTGCTCGCCGGCGTGCAGATCGCGATGACCCAGCCGATCCGGCTCGAAGACGCGGTGGTCGTCGAGGGCGAGTGGGGCTGGATCGAGCGGATCACCAGCACGTATGTCGTCGTCCGCATCTGGGATTTGCGGCGGATGATCGTGCCGCTGACCTATTTCATCGAGAAGCCCTTCGAGAACTGGACGTACGAAACCGCCGCTCTGCTCGGCACGGTGATCCTGCACGTCGATTTCACGGTGCCGATCGACCGGATGCGCGAAAAGCTCGAAGAGATCGTGCACGGCAGCAAATTGTGGGACGGCAAGGCCGTGAAGCTGCAAGTGACCGACGCCCCGGGCAACATGGTCGAATTGCGCGCCGTGGTCAGCGCCCGCAATTCCGGCGAGATATGGGATTTACGATGTCTGGTCCGCGAGAAACTGATCGGCTTCCTGCAGGCGGAATACCCGCACGCCCTGCCCAAGCAGCGCACCGAACTCGCCGGTACGGTCGAGACGCCCGCTGTGATCAAGCCGGCGCGCAAACCAGCCGTCGAAGCAGCGGAGTAGCGTCCCGCCCCCGCCGCTTGCCCCCTCTCGGTCGAGACGACACTATGCGGCCCGCAGAGCGGGAGGAAGCGGCATGCCCGAAGCGAGTCAGTCGCCGTTGGCGGTCTATCAGGCGCATCTCGATAACGGAGAGCTGGCCTATCAGTGGGACAAGGCGGCGGGCCGAGCGGTGTTCTATCCGCGCGTCGTCAGCCCTTATTCGGGCAGCACGGACATGGAATGGCGGGTATCGAAGGGGCTCGGCACGGTCTACGCGACCACCGTCACCTACCCGTTTCAAGGCGACGGCTACAATATCGCCCTCATCGATTGCGACGAAGGGTTCCGGATGATGGGCCGGGTCGAGGAGATCGACCCGATGGCGGTCAAGATCGGCCTGCGGGTCAAATTCCGCGTGCATCCGGCCGAGGGCGAGCAGCCGGCCTATCCCGTGTTTGTACCGGCGGGACACGCGGCATGAGCGAGCTGAAGCGCGGCGGCGCGGCCATCGTCGGAGCGGCAGAAAGCGACATCGGCCAAGTCGGCCCGGGGTTCAACGTCATCGATTTGATGGCGCAAGGGATCACCCGCGCGCTCGACGATTGCGGCCTGCAGCTCAAGGATGTTGACGGGCTTATTAGTTCCTGCACGCAAAGCCGCACTTCGCCGCTCAATCTCGCTGAGTATCTGGGGATTTCGCCCGCCTTCATCGACGGCACGATCATCGGCGGCTCGTCCTTCATGTTCCACATCCAGCACGCGATGGCAGCGCTCCAGCTTGGTCTGTGCAATGTGGCGGTGATCGCCTATGGCTCGACCCAGCGCAGCATCGGCCGGCAGAACGCCAGCGTGCGCGAGATCAACCCGTACGAGACGCCGTACCGGCCGTTCCTGCCCTCGACCGCCTACGCGTTGGCCGCATCGCGCCACATGCACGAATTCGGCACCACGCGTGAGCAGATGGCCGAGGTCGCGGTCGCGGCGCGGCAGTGGGCGCTCAAAAACCCGATCGCCTGGGAGAAGAAGCCGGTGACCGTCAAGGAAGTGCTGGCCGCGCGGATGGTCAGCTATCCGTTCACGGTGCGCGACATCTGCCTGGTGACCGACGGCGGCGGCGCGATCGTGCTGGTGTCGCCGGAGCGGGCGAAATCGCTGAAGAAGAAGCCGGTCTACGTGCTAGGGCAAGGCCAGCACATCACCCACGCCAACATCTCGTCGATGCCCGACCTCACCGTCACCGGCGCGCTGCCGAGCGGGCGGCAGGCCTATGCGATGGCGGGGCTGGAGCCAAAGGATATCGATGTGCTCGAGCTCTACGACGCGTTTACGATCAACACGATCCTGTTTCTGGAAGACCTCGGTTTCTGCAAGAAGGGCGAGGGCGGGGCGTTCGTCAGCGGCGGCCGGATCGCGCCGGGCGGCTCGCTGCCGGTGAACACCAATGGCGGCGGCCTCAGCTATTGCCACCCCGGTATGTACGGGCTGTTCCTCTTGATCGAGGCGGTGCGCCAGCTGCGCGGCGAATGCGGCGACCGCCAAGTTGCCGGAGCGGAGACCGCGATCGCGCACGGCAACGGCGGCGTGCTGTCGTCGCAATCGACCGTCATCCTCGGCACCGAGGCGACGCTGTAATTTTCACCACGGAGACGGTGAGGCAGTGAGAGATCGACCCAATGCTTGCGCCGCAGGCTAACGATCCTCTTACAGAGAAGATTATCGGCTTCGCCATTGAGGTCCATCGGCAGCTTGGGCCCGGTCTTCTGGAGTCGACGTACGAAGAATGCCTTTGCTACGAGCTGGGACAAAATGGCCTTGCTTTTCGGCGGCAAGTGCCGCTGCCCGTTATGTACAAGACTATTCGCCTCGACTGCGGTTACCGGATCGACCTCCTCGTCGAGGAGAGAGTGATCCTCGAACTCAAAACCGTTGAGCGCTTGATCCCCGTTCACGAGGCGCAGCTTCTTACTTATCTGAAACTGAGCGGCATGCGGACGGGCTTGCTGCTAAATTTCAACTCAGCGACCTTGAAAGACGGCATAAGACGGATGGTGCTTTGAGTCGTCTCATTGCCTCACCGCCTCTGTGGTGAAATCGACTTACGGAGAACATGACATGGCCGACGCCCCCCTGGTCCGCTTTGAAAAGGACGGCGATATCGGGATCATCACCGTGGACAACCCACCGGTGAACGCGCTGTCGCCAGGGGTGCCGCAGGGCATCGTCGACGCGCTCGACAAGGGCAACGCCGACCCGGCGGTCAAGGCGATGGTGCTGATCGGCGCCGGGCGCAGCTTTATCGCGGGGGCCGATATTCGCCAGTTCGGCAAGGCCCAGGCCGCGCCAACGCCGACCCGCAGGCATTACGACGTGATCGACCAGAGCCCAAAGCCGGTGGTCGCGGCGATCCACGGCTACGCGCTGGGCGGCGGCCTGGAGACCGCGCTCGCGTGTCACTACCGGGTCGCGGTGCCGAGCGCCAAGGTCGGCCTGCCCGAAGTGCTGATCGGCATCCTGCCCGGCGCCGGCGGGACCCAGCGCCTGCCGCGCCTGATCGGGCCCAAGGCGGCGCTCGAAATGATCACCTCGGGCCGCCATGTGCCGGCCGAGGAGGCGGCGAAGCTCGGCATCGTCGACGAGGTCGCGCCGGAAGGGAAGCTCAAGGAAACCGCGATCGCTTTCGCCCGCAAGATTGCGGAAAAGCGGCCGCTGCCGGTCATTCGCAACCGTAATGAGAAGCTCGCCGAGGGCACGCCGGAGCTGTTCGATGGCATGCGCAAGTCGATCGCCCGGCGCGCCCGCAACCAGCGCGCGCCCTATGCCTGCATCGAGGCGGTCGAGGCGGCGGTGAAGCTGCCGTTCGATGAGGGCTGCAAGCTCGAACGCAAATTGTTCGACGAGCAAGTCGGCTCGGAGGAGGCGAAGGCGCTGCGCTATGCCTTCTTCGCCGAGCGCGAGGTGGCGAAAATCCCGTTCATCCCGGCGGACACCAAATTGCGCCCGACCGATCATCCGGCGGTGGTCGGCGCCGGCACGATGGGCGGCGGCATCGCGATGTCGTTCGCCGATAACGGCTACGACGTGAAGATCACCGACGCGACGCCGGAGGCTCTCGAGCGCGGCATGGCGCGGATCAAGGCCAATTACGAAACCAGCGTCAAACGCGGGTCGCTGGCGCAGGACGAATACGAGCGACGTTTCGCGCGCATCCACCCGACCCCGAATCTGGAAGACCTGCGCGATTGTGACGTGGTCATCGAGGCGGTGTTCGAGCAGATTCCGGTGAAAGAGGAGGTGTGGAAGAAGCTCGACGCGGTGATGCCGGAAGGGGCGCTGCTCTACACCAACACCTCGGGCATCGATATCGACATCATCGCCAACGCGACCAAGCGGCCGCAGGACATGGCGGGGACGCATTTCTTCGCCCCGGCCAACGTCATGAAGCTGTTCGAGGTGGTGAAGGGCAGCAAGACCGCCAACGACGTGCTGGCGACGGCGATGGTGCTCGGCCGCAAGATCGGCAAGGTGTCGGGCCTTGCCGGCAACGGCGACGGCTTCCTCGCCAACCGCAGCCGCGCGCCGTTCGGCATGGAGGTCAACCTTTTGATCGAGGAGGGCGCGCTGCCCGAGCAGATCGACAAGGTGATGGTTGATTTCGGCTACCCGATCGGCCCGCTCGCGGTGGCCGATTTGTCGGGCCTCGATATCGGTTACGACACCCGCAAGCGCCGCGCGGCGATGTACCCGAACTACCGCAAGCAGCCGATCGCCGACCGCATCGTCGAGGCCGGAAGGCTCGGGCAGAAGACCAATGCCGGCTGGTACAGATACGAGCCGGGCGACCGGACCCCGCGCCCCGACCCCGAGGTCGCGCGGATCATCAAGGAGACCGCGGCCGAACTCGGCATCCAGCAGCGCAGCGATATCACCGACGACGAAATCTTGAAGCGGCTGCTGTTCGCCTCGGTCAACGAGGCGTGCAAGATCCTCGAGGAAGGCGCGGCGCTGAGGGCCAGCGACGTCGACGTGATGTGGCTGCACGGCTTCGGCTTCCCGCGCTATCGCGGCGGGCTGATGTACTGGGCCGACACGATCGGCGTACGTGAGGTCTACAACCAGATCGCCTCGTGGCATCAGCGCTACGGCGACCGCTGGCGGCCGTCCGACTATCTGCGGCGGCTCGCCGAGGCGGGCACGCCGCTCAAGGAGGCCAAGGCGCAAAAGCCGATGCCGTAGCCGATGCGGTTTCGAGCCCGGCCGGGCGACGGCCCGGCGGGTTCGCGTTCGGCCGTGCCGCCGAAGCGCCGCCGTGCCAGGTCGGCGGCCAATATCCTGATCCCGATTCTGCTGAGCTGGGCGGGCAGCGAGGCCCTTGGCCAGTACTGGTTTGGCGACCCGTACAACTACAGCTCCTATCGCTTCACCTATCTCAGCCCGGACGCGTTCGTCACGCTCGACAACGGTTCTTGGACGTACCGTCCCGATACGACGGTGACGGAGACCATCGTCTACAAAAAGCCGTTCGGCGGCTATTTCGCGGAATCGACCTGCGATTATCCGATCGACGATGTCGGCTTTATCGGCAACCCGAGCGGCCGGCGGAACTACGATGTCCTGCTGTTGGGGGATTCGTTTACCGCCGGCGAGGCCGGGTGCTCGTGGATGCCCGAATTGCGCCGGCGGGTTCCCCAATTGGCGATCTACAATGCGGGCCTGGCCGCGACCGGGGTCGAGAATTGGGCGATGTCGGAACGATACCTGCTCGATCGCGGTTTTCGCTTCGCGCATGTGGTGATGATCTTTATCGACAACGATTTCTTTCGTCCGCTGGCTGGTAGGAATGGGGAGGGCGCGGCGTGCCTGCACGACATCGCCCGCTGCACGCCGCGCGACTACTCCTACCCGCTGGTTGCCGGGATGGATCTGGCCGCGGTCAGCGCCAGCCGCATCCATACAGGATTCCGGGATGAGGTCGATTATTGGTGGATGCGCAATCTCTGGGTCTCGCACTTCCTGATCGACAGCATCAGCCGCCGCTGGACCGGCCGTCCTATCGCGGTCAGCGAGGCCACCCTCACAGCGTTGCAGGCGATCGAAGCGGACGGCGGCACGCTTCATCTGATCAAGGTCTCCACCAAGACCGAGGCCGCGCTCCGTGCGGACAGTGCGTACTCGGAGGTGGTCGACCGCATGCTCGCAACGCGCGGTCTAACCTACGACCGTTGCCCCATACCCTACGCGGAGTTTTTTTCTTACGACGCGCATCCGACGGCGCGGGGCTACGCCCGGCTCGCCGCCTGCGTCAGCCGTATCATCGGAAGGTACCAACCGGCTGACGGTGAGGCGACCAACCGCAGTCGGTGAGCCGTCTCTCTAAAACCGCCTATCTGGCGCCGATAAAGACGAGCGGGGAGAACAGGTAGGGCACCTGTTGTGGTTGCACCTGGCGCAGGTAGGAGATTTGCGGCGGACTGCAATCCCACGCACCGTTATCGTCCTGTTGCACCTGCAACGCGTATTGTGTGTTGGGAGCGAGCGCCATGGTCTGGCCGTTGGCCGGCTGAGGCAGGCAGTTCTCGACGGTGAAGGCGTACTGGCCGGGCGCGAAATCGCGGTAAAACACGGTTCCCTCGGCGCTGGTCGCGATCGGCGCGCCATTCACGTAGATCATCGGCGGATGAAACTGCTCGCCCGGGAGCAGCTGACGCAGGAACCAAACCCGCGATTGGCCTGGGGCGAGCGGTGGGGCCTGATCCGGCGTCGCCGCATCGGTCCGGATCGCCCCGGAGGCGAGGGTCAAAAGACCGCCAAGAACGACGGCGCGGATGGTGCGTACCGAAATCATCGAATTCATGGCAGCATCCTCCTTCGCTTAGCTAGGTGGTGAATGGGGGGCGCGATGAAAGTGCTCAGTAACGCACGGGTGATCGACGGCACCGGCGCGGCTCCGCTCAAAAACGCGACCATTGTCATCCGCGGCGACCGGATAGACAGCATCGCGACGCGCAGCCAGGCGGATTTTCCCGCCGACGCCGACATCGTCGATTGTGCCGGGATGACCGTACTGCCCGGCCTCATCGATTGCCACGACCACATGGCGAACCACGGCTACGACCTGGCGCATCGCTGGGGCATCGACGAGCCGGAAAGCACACGCCACCTGCGCACCGCGGCTGTGCTGCGCCAGACGCTGGAAGCCGGCTACACGATGATCCGCGACGCGGGCGGGCTTGACGCCGGGTTCAAGCGGGCGATCGACGAGGGGCTCGCGGTCGGGCCGCGCCTCATGCTGTCGATTTCGATCGTCTCGCCGATTGGCGGGATCGGCGACCGCATGGCGCCGTCCGGCGACTGCTGTTGCGTGCCGGGCGATCCGCTGCTGCCGAGCGGGGTGGTCGAGACGCTGGCCGATGTGCGCCCGGTGGTCCGCAAGATGGTGCGCGCCGGCGCCGATTTCATCAAATGCGCGACGACCGGCGGCGCCAGCTCGCGTCCCGGCCACGGCCCGCGCGACGGCGCGTTCAACCTCGACGAGATGCAGGCGCTGGTCGAGGAGGCGCACGCGCTCGACCGCCGGGTGATGTGCCATGCGTTGGGCGGGCGCGGCCTCGACATCGCGATCGCGGCCGGCGTCGATTCGATCGAGCACGGCTGCTACCTGGACGAGGACCCGCGCCACCTCGACATGATGGCGGCGCGCGGCATCGTGTTCGTGCCGACCTTGCTGGTCTACGAATACCACCGCAAGTCGCCACAGCCGCATGTCCGCGAGCGGGCGCACGACCTCTACCAGCACCACGTCCTGGCGATCCAGAAGGCCCTGAAGGCGGGGGTGAAGATCGTCGCCGGCACCGATGCCGGCGGCCACGGTCACCCGGCCAATGCCGGGGAACTCGTGTGCCTGGTCGAGGCGGGCCTCACGCCGATGCAGGCGATCCAGGCGGCGACGTCGTGGGCGGCGGAGTGCTGCGGCAGGGAAGCCGAGCTCGGCACGGTCGAGAAGGGCAAGCTCGCCGACCTGGTGGTCGTTAGCGGCGACCCGCTCGCCGATATCGGCATGCTGCGCGAACCTGCGAACATTCGCCTCGTGCTGAAGGGCGGGGAAGCGGTTGCCCGCGCGGCGCCACTACGCCAGAACATCGCGCTCTAGTGGCGGATCGGAGCGTGGGAGTGGCGGGCGTCTGGAGCTATCTGCGGGCGCACAAGCGGTTCTGGGTGCCCATCGTGGTGATGACCGTGATCTTTGGCGGCGCCATCCTCATCAGCGCCGGGCTCGGCCTGGTGCCCTTTACCTATACGCGGCTGTAACACGAGCGGCGTGACCAGCGAACCGGAGAGGAAGACGCGGGGACGGCGTTCCGTTTTGGTGACGGTGGCCCTCGTCGTCCTCGCCTACCTCGCGGTCGCGGAAGCGGTGCTTCGCTTTCTGCCGGTCGCGACCGGGCTGCGCAGCGTCGCGGTCAGCAATGCGCAGCCGATCTTCCACTTCGAGCCCGACCGCGACTTCGTCTATTCGCGCGGCTGGAACCTGCAAGACGTGGTGCACGGGCGGGTCAACAACACCGGCTGGGTCAACGAGCAAGATTACACCCGGGACGGCAAACTGCCGCTGATCGCGGTGATCGGGGATTCGTATATCGAGGCTCAAATGGTGCCCTATGCGCAGACGCTGCAGGGCAGGCTGGCGGCGGCGCTGAAGGGGCGGGCGCGGGTCTATAGTTTCGCGGCCTCGGGCGCGCCGCTCAGCGAATTCGCGGTCTACGCCGCCTATGCGGTGCGCGAATTCGGCGCCGCCGCGGTCGTGATCAATATCGCCAATTACGATTTCGCCGCGAGCGATGCGGCGTTCGACCGGCCGGCGGGCATGTGGAGCTATGAGACGGCGCGAAACGGCAAAGAGCTGCGGCTGGTGCCCTACAGCCCCGGCTGGCTGCGCGAGATCGCGCGGCACAGCGCGCTCGCACGGTATTTGCTGTTGAACCTCAACCTGGACCGTCCGCTGAGCGCGGCGCACCTCATCGCCAGCCTGGCGCCGACCCGTCGGGCATTGGCCGCCGAGCCCGACGCCGAGCGGCGGCTTGCCGCCTCGGCGGCGATTATTCCGCTGTTCTTTCGTGACTTCGCACAGCGGGTCGACCTTCCGCCGGGGCGCGTGCTGTTCGTCATGGACGGGGCGCACTACCCGCAGGCGCCCGTAACGGACTCCGTTCGCCAGCTGCGGCAGGCCTTTGCCGCTGCCGCGGCGGCGAAGGGCTACGAGACGGTCGACCTCGAACCGCTGTTCCTGGCGCGCTATCGCGACCAGCCCGGGCCGGTCGAGATTCCCGGCGACGTCCACTGGAACGGCGCGGGGCACGCCGTCGCCGCGGAGGGGGTGATGGCGTCGCGGCTTATGGCCGATCTGCTGGCGCAACCGCGCTGAGCGGATCAAGCGCAGCGGCGGGACGTGTCGCGTAGCGCGGCCGGGCGGCGAGGATCGGCCGCTCGAAATAGACGTAGAAGAGGGTGGTGAAGCCGAAAAGGACGGCCAGGAAGAGTGCGAGTTGACCGAAGCCGCGAAGCTGCGGCAGCAGCGCACCGATGAGTTCGATCAAGATCACGTGGAACAGGTAGGTCGAGTACGACACGCGGCCGAGATAGCGGCCGAGCCAGGCCAGCGCCGGGAGACGTTGGATCGCCGCCTCGGCGCGCAGTGCGCAGACAATGGCGGCGCTTCCGAACACCGCTGCCGCGAACGGAAAAATGTGCTCGGCGGCGCGGTTGCCGGTTTCGGTAATTCGGTTGAGGACCACATAGGCGCACAGGGTCGCCGCCAGCAGCGCCGTCGCCACAATCCAGCCCGGCAGCTTCCTCAGCCGTTGGCTGCCGAACTGCTCGAGTGCGAGGTAGAGCAGAAAGCCGTAGCCGATCGAATCGAGCCGGAAGGCCACGACACGACGCACGGCGGCGCCCCAATCGGCAAGATCGCCGAACAGCGAGCGAGCGGCGACGATCGCGGTGCAGAAGCCAATCCCGAAGACGACGGCGAAGCGCCTATCGCGTCCGCCGGAAAGCCAGGCGGCGGCGAGTATCAGCGAGGGGAAGCTGATGTAGAACCACTCCTCGACCGACAGGCTCCAGGCGATGGAAAAATAGTCCGACGTGTTGCTCTGCCGGATGAGGTTCTGGGCATAGACGAGATAGCGCAGGAAATCGGCACTGCCGACTTGCCGCGACAGGATCGAAATCAGCAGCAGCGCGACCAGATAGGGCGGGATCGTGCGCATCCAGCGGCGGACCAGGAACACGCCGAGGTGGCGCGGCCGTCCGGCGCCCAGACAGAAAAGGATCTGCGGCGCCAGGACATAACCGCTCAACACGAAGAACACTTCGACCGCCAGGGCCGAGATGGTCTCGGCGGTGTCCGGAAAGGCGCCCCGATAGGCGAAGAAATGCGGCAGCGCCACCGACAGCGCGGCGAGCCCGCGCAACAGATCGAGCCCGGCGACGCGGTTGCCGTCGGCGCTTCCGGCGTGCTCCTCGGTCGTCACCTGTGGCGCTATCGCCGCGCCTGCGCGAAGACGAAGTCGCGGGCCAGTTCGGTCGCGCGGCGCGAGGCGTCCGAGGCCGGATCGCGCATGACGAAGGTGTGCGGCTGGCCGTCAAATTTGTGCAGCTCGATCGAGCCGCCTTTGGCGCGCCACGCCGCGACGAAGCGGTCGGCCATATCGGGGGTGACGTTATCGTCGCCGGTACCCTGGAGCAGGATCGCTGGCGGCAGGGCCACCGCCTCGCCGCTTTCGACAATCCGTTGCGGATTGCCCTCCGCCATCTCCGCCTCGGAGCTCCAATAGGCGTCGTGCGATTGGATGAGCGGTGTCCTGCCCTTTTCCTTGACCATGCGGTAGCGCGCGAGCGGATCGGAGATCGGCCAGCACAACACCAGGTAGGGAAGGCCGGCGTCCTCTTCCGGCGCCTCGGCGAGCGGCAAGGCGGCGTAGCGCGGATCGTTCGGCTTCAGCGCCGCCAGCAGCAATTGATGCGCCCCGCTCGAGGTCGCGATCCCGGCGACAAGATCGCGGCGGCTGCCGAACTCGCCGGCATGCGCCTTGAGCCAGCGTATCGCGTAATGGATGTCGGCGATCGAGGCCGGATAGCGGTGCTGGGGCGGCATGCGGAAGTCGACCGCGAGCACGACGATGCCGCTTTTCGCCAGCGCCGCGTCGAGCGGGGCGTTGTTGAGGCGGTCGCCGGCGGCCCAGGCGCCGCCATGCACGTCGATTAGCGCCGGAAACGGGCCGGAACCTTGCGGACGGTAAAGGCGCGCCAGCAAGGGGCTGCTGGTGTCGCGCCGGTATTCGAGGTCGCGCACCTCGATCTCGTGGTTGGCGGCGATGGCGATGTCGTTCGGCATGAGCCCCTCCTGTCGGGCGGCAGGGTGCCGCGACAACGCTGGTTTGCCAATCGATTCAGAAGGGCTTTAGCGCCGCAGTCCGGGTGTCTGGCACGGTGCCGGCGATCTCGCTCACCAGCTTGCGGGTGATTGCGTCGGCGAATGTCTCGAAATTCTCGACCACCAGCAGGAAGGCGCCGGGCCCGCCGATCACGTTCTCCTTGTAGTAATTCGGCAGGCCGCCGGGCGGCTGGGTGTGCATGGTGAAACCAGGCCGGGTCTGGGTGTTGATGATAGCGAGCCCGTTGATTGTGACGCCCTTTGATACCACCTGATCGCGCGTCTCGGTGACCGGCGGTCCTGCGTTGTTGGTGCCGTCTCCGGAAACGTCGATGATTCGCCGCTCGGCGTTCGGCGCGGCGCTGGAGAACTGCCCGAGTGCGAAATAGAGGGCGCCGCTGATCGAGGTACGGCTGGCGAATGCGCGCGGCGCCGCCATTATCGTCGCGCCCACCGCGGCGGCGTCCTCGCCATCGCGAACGGTCGTCCAGTCGACGACGACCTTCTGATCGAGGGTGTCCGACCATTCGATAAAGCAAATGGCGATTGCCCGGTTGGGGCCGCCGGCGATCGCCGTCAGCACCTTGGGGTCGCTGAGCGCAGAGGCATAGCCTTTGCGCTGCAGGTTGAACTCGACATCGTCGATGCTGCGCGAGACGTCGGCGGCAAGGATCAGCAGCAGATCGACGTCCGCAGCGCGCGCCGGCGCGGCCGCAGCGACGAAAGCGGCGAGCGCAACAAGGACGAGACGCTTCACCCCGCGAGCTCCCGGCGCACGATCGCGGCGCCATCGACCATGGCCTTGAGCTTGGCGGCGGCACGCTGGCGCGGCAGGTACTTCATCCCGCAATCAGGGGCGGCGACGAGGCGTTCGGGAGCGACGAACGCGAGGCCGGCGCGCAGCCGCGCCGCCACCTCCGCCGCCGTCTCAACCTCGGCGCTGCCGAGATCGAGGACGCCGAGAAGAATGGTCTTTTGCGACAGCTCGGCGAGTACGCCGAGATCGAGATGCGGTTGTGCCGCCTCCAGCGACACCTGGCTCGCCAACGAGTCGGCGAGCTGCGGCAGGAAGGCGTATCCGCTCGGCTTGTTATGCACCAGATGGCCGTAGCCGAGGCAGATATGGACGACCGTCGGCCCTCCGATGCCGGCGAGCGCCCGGTTGATCGCGGCGACGCCGTATTGCGCCGCCTTGTCCGGCGCCGCGCGCACCCAGGGTTCGTCGAGCTGCACGACATCGACGCCGGTCGCCTTCAGGTCGCGCAACTCGGCATTGACCGCATCGGCGTAGTCCATCGCCAGCTCGGCCTCGTCCTTATAAAACTCGTTCTGCACCTGCTGCGACATGGTGAACGGGCCGGGCAGGGTGATCTTGGTGGCGTGGGCCGCGTGCGCGACCAGAAACGCCGCGTCGTCGACCTCGACCTTGCCCTTGCGGCGGATCTTGCCCGTCACCCGAGCCACCGCGGTCGCGCGGCCGTTGGCGCCAATCACCGAGCCAAGCCGCTCGCTGTCGATGCCCTCAAGCGCCAGCGAGAAATAGTTCGAGTAGCTTTCGCGCCGCATCTCGCCGTCGCTGATGATATCGATGCCGATCCGCTCCATCTCGCCGATCGCGAGGATCGTGGCATCATCCTGCGCCTCCTTCAGATGCGCCGCGGGAACGCGCCAGATCTCGTGCGCATGGACGCGCGGCACGCCGTGCTTTTCGAGCGCGGCGCGGTCAATCAGCCACTCGGGCTGCGGATAGGAACCGACGACGGTGGTGGGGATGAGGTGGGTCGGATAGGGCATCGCTACCTCCGCCCGCGATATTGATGCGGAATGCGGCGGATGTCCTGGACCAGGTCGGGCGGCATCCCGCCGACCCCGTCGGCGCGCAGGGTCAGCGCGTCGGCGAGGCCGCCGAAGCGAGCCGAGATCGCATCGACGATCTGGTCGTGGCGGCCGACCGCGGCGAAGAGATGGGTGACGTCGTCGGGCACCTCTTTCGCCATTTCGCTCCATTTTCCCTGGCGTACCATCGCGTTGAGCTTGAGCCCCAAATCTTCGAGTCCATGCACTGCGAAGACCGGGTAATAGGCCGGGGTCGAGCCATAAAAGGCGACGCGCTGGCGCACCCATTCGAAGCGCTCGGCGACCGCCGCGTCGTCGGGCCCGGTGGCGAGGAATCCGCCTCCCGAGATTTCGTACTGCGCGCGGGTGCGGCCGGCCTTGGCGAGCCCCGCCTCGATGCGCGGCATGATCTCGTCGGTGAGATATTTTCGCGTGCAGAACCCGTGCAGCTTGACCCCGTCGCATTCCTCGGCAGCGACCTTGAGCATCGCCGGGCCGACCGCGGCGATGGTGATCGCGGGCGGCGGGCAATCGATCTTCGGCGGGGTGAAATTCGGCGTCATCAAGGTGAAGCGATAATGATGGCCCTCGTAGGCCGGCTTCTCGCCGGTCGCCCAGCACTGCCAGATCGCGCGCAGCACCTGGACGTATTCGCGCATGCGCGGCGCCGGCGGCGTCCACGGCACCGAGAAGCGGCGCTCGTTGTGCGCGCGCACCTGCGAGCCGAGACCAACGACAAAGCGGCCGCCGGTCGAGCCGGCGAGGTCCCAGCCGACCTCGGCCACCGCCATCGGGGTGCGAGCGAAAGCGATCGCCACCGAGGTGTGCAGCTCGATCGTTTCTGTCGCGGCGCCGGCGACGGCGAGCGCGAGAAACGGCTCGTGCTGGTTCTCCATGGTGACGATGCCGTCATGGCCCTCGGCCTCGGCGGCGCGCGCCGCCGCGGGCACTTCCTTCAGATTGCCCTGAGGCACGGTAGTGAAGACGCGCATCGTTGGGTGTTCCCGTCGCAGCGGCAGGATTCGGTGACTATAGTCCGCTTTTCCACTGCCAATCGGTCGATTTTCGGCTGCTGTCGAATTCGCTGAGGGTCGAACGTCTTTGGGATGAGCGGGGCGATGGTCGCGCCCGCCAATCCAAGGGAGACGACGATGCAATACCTGCTGATGATCTACGGCGACGAGACTGCCATGCAGGGGCGCAGCAAGGCGGAGGTCGATCAGGTGGTCGGTGCGTTCATGGCCTATACCGAAGCGATGAAATCCGCCGGGGTGCTTGTCGGGAGCAACCGGTTGCGCCCCACCTCGACCGCGACGACCGTGCGCGTGGCCGCCGGCAAGACGCAGGTCCTCAACGGCCCTTATGCCGAAACCAAAGAGCAGCTCGGTGGGTATTACTTGATCGAGGCGCCCGATCTCGACGCCGCGCTGTCCTGGGCGTCGCGCTGCCCGGGTGCGGCCTTTGGATCGATCGAGGTGCGCCCGATTTGGCAGATGTGACGCGATGCGGTGGGAAAGCGGCGATGCCGCCGAGGCAGCCGACGCTGTGGTCCGCCGCAGCTACGGCAAGCTCGTCGCTTTCCTTGCCGCGCGCACCGGCGACGTCGCCGGTGCCGAGGACGCGCTGGCGGATGCCTTCGCCGCGGCCCTCGCCGAATGGCCTCGTCGTGGCGTCCCGGCTAACCCGGAGGGCTGGCTTAGCGTCGTCGCCCGGCGCAAATTCATCGACGCCGGGCGGCGGCGGCGCCATCGCGACGAGGCTGCCGCGCCGTTGCGCCTCATCGCCGAGGAACTGGAGGCGATGAGCGCGGCGGCGGAGATCCCCGACGAGCGGTTACGGCTGATGTTCGCCTGCGCTCATCCGGCGATCGATCCTGCGATCCGGGCGCCGCTCATCCTGCAGGCGATCCTTGGTTTCGATGCGGCGACGATCGCCTCGGCATTCCTCGTCGCGCCGGCGACAATGAGCCAGCGTCTGGTACGCGCGAAAGGCAAAATTCGCCAGGCCGGGATACCGTTCCGCGTGCCCAATGCCGACGAAATCGGTGAGCGGCTCGATGCGGTGCTGAGCGCGATTTACGCGGTTTTCGCCGAAGGCTGGGCCGATCCTGCCGGCGCCGACGCCCGCCAACGCGGTCTGGCAGCGGAGGGCATTTGGCTGGGGCGGCTGGTGGTATCGCTCATGCCCGGCGAGCCAGAAGCGCTGGGCCTGCTGGCTCTGATGCTGCACGCCGAAGCCCGCCGCGATGCGCGCCGCGATGCCGATGGCAATTATGTGCCGCTCGCCGAGCAGAATCCGGCGCTTTGGAATGCCAGACTGATCGACGAAGCCGAGGCCATTCTGCTGCGGGCGAGCGCAATGGGCCTCGCGGGTCGCTACCAGCTGGAAGCAGCGGTGCAATCTGCTCACGCCGCGCGGCGGCGAACCGGAAGCACCGAGTGGGGCGCGATCGCCGAGTTCTACGATGCGCTGCTGACGATAACAGGTTCGCCGGTCGTGGCGATCAACCGCGCCGTCGCTATCGGCGAGAGTTCCGGCGCCGAAGCCGGGCTGGCGGCGCTCGACGCCATCGCTGGTGATTCTCGCCTCGCAGATTATCAGCCTTACTGGGCGGCGCGCGCCGATCTGCTGGCCCGAGCCGGAAGCGCCCTGCTCGCTCGAGGCGCCTATCAGCGGGCGATCGGCCTCGAACCTGATCCGGCAGTCCGGCGCTTCTTGCAGCAGCGGCAAAGCCGGGTGGCCAAGCCGGCGGCCCGCGCGCGATAGTGGAAGCGACAGATATTTGGTGGATCGGTTGATGGCGGGTGATGTCTGGGGCCGCTCGGGCGCCTTCCTGGCGGTCGCGTCGGCGGCGGTGTTCGGCGCCAGCACGCCTTTTGCCAAGCTGCTGATCGGCGGTGGGGTCGATCCCTGGCTGTTGGCCGGGTTGCTCTATCTCGGGTCGGGAGCGGGGCTCGGATTCTGGTACGGGGTCCGTGGGGCTTTCGGCGGCGCCACGGCAGAGGCGCCGCTGCGCCGCGCCGATGTGCCGTGGCTGGGGTTTGTCGTGCTGAGCGGCGGGGTGATCGGGCCGGCGCTGCTGATGGTCGGGCTGGCAAGGAGCTCGGCGTCCTCCGCCTCGCTGCTGCTCAATCTCGAAGGGCTCGCGACGATGGCCATCGCCTGGCTCGTGTTCCGGGAGAACGTCGATCGCCGCCTGCTGTTGGGGGCGGCGGCGATCCTGGCCGGCGCGGTGGTGCTGTCGTGGCAAGGCGGACCGCGCGGCTTCGGGTGGGGCGAATTGGCGATCGCCGGCGCTTGTTTCGCCTGGGGCATCGACAACAATTTGACGCGCAAGCTCAGCGGCGGCGACCCGGTGCAGATCGCCGCGATCAAGGGGGCGGTTGCGGGCGCCACCAACCTCATCCTTGCGCTCGTCGTCGGCGCTGCCTTGCCGAGCACCGGCATCGTCGCCGCCGCTGCCGTGATCGGCTTTCTGGGGTATGGGGTCAGCCTGGTGCTTTTCGTTTTGGCGCTGCGCGGGCTCGGAGCGGCGCGAACCAGCGCCTATTTCTCAACCGCGCCATTTATCGGGGCCGTGTTGGCGATCCTCATGTTTGGGGAGCCGGTGACGCCGGCGCTCGTGGTGGCCGGTGCGCTGATGGCCGTCGGTCTTTATCTGCATCTCGCCGAGCGCCACGAGCACGAGCACCTGCACGAAGCGATCGAACACGAGCACCGGCACGTCCACGACGAGCACCATCGGCACGCGCACGACCCGGGTTCGCCAAGCGGTGAACCGCATACGCATCGTCATCGGCACTTGCCGATCGTGCATGCGCACCCGCACTATCCCGATCTGCACCACCGCCACGGTCATCACCGGCACGAGCACGCCGCCTAGGGAGCGCAGCATGGCAAAACGGGTCGCGGTCGGCATGGGGATCATGGAGTTCCCGTTTTCCGGCGCCGCCGCTTACTGGCGCTGGGTCGATATGCTGGAGGCCGGCGGGGTCAACTCGCTGTGGCAGACCGACCGGCTGGTCAGCCCCACCCCGTTCCTCGAATGCATGAGCGTGATGGCGGCACTGGCCGGGCGCACGCGCCGGCTGAAGTTTGGGGTCAACGTGCTGTCGCTGGCGATGCGCGACGCGGTGCTGGTGGCGCGGCAATGCGCGACCATCGACTATCTGTCCGAAGGGCGGCTGTTGCCGGCGTTCGGCATCGGCAGCCCGCTCGGGCCGGAATGGACGACGCTCAACCTCGACACCAAGACGCGCGGCCGCAAGACCGACGAGGGGCTCGAGGTGATCCGCCGGCTGTGGAGCCAAGACAAGGTCGATTTCGAGGGCGTCCACTACCATCTGTCCGGCGCGCAGTGCCTGCCAAAGCCGGTGCAGCCCGACCTGCCGATGTGGATCGGCGGCTCGTCTGAGGCGGCGATCAGGCGCACCGCGAAATATGGGACCGGCTGGCAGGCGGGGCCCGAAACGCCGGAGCAGGCAAAGGTTGTCGTCGCGGCGATCCAGAAGGCCGCCGCCGAGGAAGGCCGCAGCATCGACGAGGATCATTTCGGCGCCGGCATCCCGTTTCGCTTTGGCCGGACGGACGAGCCGGGCCTCGCACCGTTGTTCGATGCCTATCGCAAGCGCACCGGGCGGGACCCGCTCGACTATTTCGCCATCGGCGACGCCCGGGCGATCACCGACAAGATCGGTGAGTTCGTCGGTGCCGGCGTGTCGAAATTCATCCTGCGCCCGGCGGCAAAGGGCGACGACGACATCATGGCGCAGACCCGCCGGTTGATCGACGAGGTGCTGCCGCTGGTCGCAGCGCGATGGCCGAAGCCGAAGAAGCGCGCTGAAGCGGCGGAATGAACCCACCGCTAACGGGCATTCGCGCCTGCGTCTTTGACGCCTACGGCACCCTCTTCGACTTTGCCTCGGCCGCGGCGAGCTGCGCCGACGTGCTGGGCGACAAGGCGGCGCGGTTGACCGCGCTGTGGCGCGACAAGCAGCTCGCCTACTCCTGGCTGCGTGCGGTGCAGGGGCGCCACGAAGATTTCTGGCAGGTGACCGGCGACGCGCTCGATTTTGCGTTGGAGGCGCTGGGGATCGACGACCCGGCGCTGCGCGAGCGGCTGATGGGAGTGTATCTGCGGCTCGCGCCGTTCCCCGAGGTGCCCGAGACGCTGCGCCGGCTGCGCGAAACGGGGATGCGGATGGCGATCCTCTCCAACGGCTCGCCGGCGATGCTGACGCCGCTGGTCGCGAACGCCGGGATCGGCGACCTACTCGACGCGGTGATCTCGGTCGAGGAGGCCGGAATCTACAAGCCGCACCCCAAGGTCTACCAGCTAGCCGTGGATCGGCTCGGCGTGGCGGCCGGGGACATCGCCTTTCTGTCATCGAACGGCTGGGATGCCTACGCGGCCTCGGCCTTTGGGATGCGCGCGATCTGGTGTAACCGCTACGGCCAGCCGAAGGAACGTTTGCCGGGCGCGCCGGAATGCCAAATCCGCTCGCTCGCCGAATTGCCGGAGCTGCTCGGCCTTTGACGCGCATGCAAGCCGATGTGATCGTGCTCGGCGCCGGGATGGTCGGCGTCTCGGTTGCCGCGCATCTGCAGAAGCGCGGAAAGCAAGTCGTGCTGGTCGACCGGCGGCAGCCAGGCGAGGAAACCTCTTACGGCAATGGTGGGTTGGTGCAGCGCGAGGCGGTGTTTCCGCACCCGTTTCCGCGCGAATTTGCCGAATTGCGGCGCATCGCCAAGAACCGCTCGGTCGATGTTCACTACCACCTTTCCGGTCTGCCGGGGCTGGCCTGGCCGCTGGCCAGTTACTGGCGCAATTCAGAACCGCGGCGCTACGCCGAGATCGCGGCGCAGTGGAGCACGCTGATCGCGACCTGCACGGCGGAGCACAAGGCGCTCGCTGAAGAGGCGGGCTCGACCGAATTGCTGCGCCCGGTCGGCTTTCTGCGCGCTTTCAACGACACCGCGACAATGGACGCCGAGCTCGCCAAGGCCGAGCGGGCGCGGGCTTTCGGGGTCGGTTCTGCCGTGCTCACGCCCGCCAAGCTCGCCGAGATGGAGCCGCATCTGGGCACCGAGTTCGTCGGCGCCTTACACTGGACCGACCCCTATGCGGTCAACGACCCGCATGCGCTGACCATGAGCTACTTCGCATTGTTCGAGCGGCTCGGCGGCCAATTCGCGCTCGGCGATGCGACGACGCTGCAACGGAGCGGCGCGGGCTGGCGCGTGACCGGTTCCGACGGCGCGGTAGTGGAGGCGGCAGAGGCGGTGATCGCGCTCGGCATCTGGTCCGGCGCGGTGACCAGGCGCTTCGGCTACAAACCGCCGCTGTTTGGCAAGCGCGGCTATCACCTGCATTTCAAGCCGCAAGGCAATGCCGGGCTGACCCGGCCCGTGGCGTCGAACGGTTTCCTGCTGGCGCCGATGCGCGCCGGTATTCGCCTCACGACTGGGGTCGAGTTCGCCCGCCCCGAGACACCGCCGACGCCGGTGCAGCTCGCCCGCGCGCTACCGATTGCCCGGCGTATCTTCCCGCTGGGCGAGCCGGTCGAGCCCGCGCCGTGGATGGGTATCCGCCCGGCGACTCCCGACATGCTGCCGATCATCGGCCCGATCCCGACCGAGCCGGGTCTGTGGGGCGCGTTCGGCCACGCCCATCAGGGCTTTACGCTGGGCCCGACCACCGGGCGGATGCTGGCGGAAATGATGACGGGGGAAGCACCCTTCGTGGACCCGGCACCGTTCCGCGCCGAGCGGTTCTAGGTAGCGCGGCCGGGAGTTTATATCGCGTTTTGGCGAGTTGCCCGGGGCTACTTCACGCCGTTCTCGGCCTTATGCCTTGCGAGCGCGAACCACGCACTGAGTGAGGGGCTGCCACTAGCGTGTCGGTCGAGGGCCTCAAGCACCGGAATGGCCTGCTCGGGCACTGTATGGAGCAAATGAGCACCGGCAGAAGCCTGCACCGCTGGGCTCGGATCGGTTAGCAGGTCGAGCAAGATCGCAGAATTTTCGGGAACAATCGCCTCAAGCTGTTCAAATAGTTGATGTGCAGCGCTTGTCGCCGTTTCCGCGGTTTCACGGTCATCTAGTTCGTCCTGTGCAATCGCACGTAGTTCGGCGGCGAATTTGAACGCGGTAATCAGGCTCGCGACGCAATTGTCAACACCGCGCGCTGCCCGTACTTCCCGCATCAGGGTTTTTAGCTCGCCGAGTGCTTCGATTTTTCGTTGATAAGCTGCCTGCTCCCGTTCGACGAGCTGTCGGAGGATATCGCGCTGCGTGTCGGCGTCGCTCTTTTCATGCGCCACGATGAAGCGCTGAAGGGTATCGTGGAGAGCCTGAAGCGACTTAACGTCAATTGCTGCGGTCTTCATCGATCGCTCCTGGTTTGACAGATTATCTAACGATCCCAAGTTTTCGCATAATCTCGACGCCTTTCTCTCTCTGAACGGAGAATGGTTGCGATCTGAGCCACTCGCGGAGCGTCAACCCATCTGTCTCCGAAGTAATTGCGCCATATTCGCGATTAATCGCTTGGTGGAGCAGTGTTGGAATTCGGACAATGTTCTCTGTGTTGTGAAGCTCTCCCGCGGCGATCGCGGTCGCGTTGGGACCGCCTTGCTCGACAATATGGTGGTATTCATATCCATTACCCGCCGGGCCGAAGCGCTTATCAAGACCCTCAGCTACGGGGCTTCCCTTGTAGAATTCATCGTATGAAGAAAATGCTTCTGAAGCTCTGCTGACCCGGAGATCGTCAAGCGTATAAGGGCCGTTGGCGACGAAATCGAGCGCGACCTTTGTATCGACGTCGAGCTGACGAAATTCAGCGAACGTCGCAGCGAGCTGGCCTACCATGATGACATCGGCAGCCTCGCCCAACGCAGGAATGACGTTGGCTGCCACTTCCAGCGGGAGGCTTAAGGCCTGCGTTAGCAGCGTCCGGATGGCGCGCCTGAGTGCCACGCGATTAATGGCCGCTTCGCCGGCTTCGCGGGCGCTCCCATCTTTAGGACGGAACTTGCCGCCGAGGCCGCCGGGCGTACCTGCCGGCCAGCCAGGATGGACAGGGTCATCGGGACTTGCTTTGGAAACATCTGGCGCCGAAGCTGGCAAAGGTCCCAAGACCAAAAACACCGTCGCGGCCGCTCCATTGAGAACCGCAACGCCTTTGTTTTGATGTAGGATTTTCGCGAACTTGAGCATGGCGATCTCCCGGCAGAGAGAACATATAGGGAACTTTGCCGGTGACGCAAGAGAGCCTAAAACGATGGCGCCAGCTTTTTTATCAGCGCCATCGCGGCGTGCGGAGCGCGGACTTTGGCGCCGTTGATGAAATAGACGAAGCAGTCGCGGCCGGCCCCGGCATGCTCGCGGAAGCGCTTGGCGATGGCGTCGAGGGCCTCGGGTGAGTAGCCAGTTGGCTCATCGGCCTTGCATTCGCGCAGGCGCGCATAGACGAAATCGGTAGTGACCGCTTCGATCAGCGGTAGTTTCGGGTCCTCGACCTGGGCGATCGCCGCGCCGTGCTTCTCCATCAACTTGGCGAAGGCGGGGTGGGTGAAGCTCTCGTTGCGCACTTCGAGGACATGGCGCAACGGACGGTTGCCGAGATGCTTGGGGAGCGCTTCAAGAAACGCCGCGACATTGCCCTCGTCGAATTGCAGGCTCGGCATGAACTGCCACAGGATCGGCCCGAGCTTGGGGCCGAGTTCGGTCATGCCGCTGTCGAAGTAGCGCGCCATGAACGGCGCGGCCGTCGCGAGGTCGTTGCGGTAGGTGATGAAGCGCGACCCTTTGAGCGAGAACATGAAATCGTCGGGCGCGGCATCGTGCCAGTTGCGGTAGCTCTTCGGCGTCTGCAGCCGATAGAAGGTGCCGTTGATCTCGATCGCGGTGACGTGCCGGCTGGCATAGGCAAGCTCGTCGGCCTGTTTGACCTCCTTGGGGTAGAACGTGCCGCGCCACGGCGCGAACACCCAGCCGCCGATGCCGACCCTGATCCGTCCGTCGCTCATCGCCTCACCACGAAGTTGTCTGCAGGCCGGCGCGCCTCCCAGCCCTCGCGCTCCAAGACCGGCGTGTCGTCTTCAGTGGCCGGATAGCCGAGGCAGAAATAGCCGATGAGCCGCCACGCCGGCGGCACGTCGAGGATCGCGCGCACCGCCTCGGGGTCGAGGATCGACACCCAGCCCATGCCGATCCCCTCGGCGCGCGCCGCCAGCCATAAAGTATGCACCGCGGCGACGGCCGAATACTGAACCATCTCTGGCATCGTCAACCGGCCGAGACCGCTGCCCTGTTCAGTGTCGGGGTCGGCGAAGACCGCGAGGTGGCACGGCGCGTCGTCAAGCCCGGCGAGCTTGAGCCGGGCGTATTGGCTGGCGCGGTCGGGGGTCTGCGCGGCAAGAGCGGAGGCATTGCAGCGGGCAAAATTCTCCCGGATCGCTGCGCGGCGCTCGGCTGCGTCAACCAGCACAAAGCGCCAGGGCTGGCTGAGCCCGACCGATGGCGCGAGGCACGCAGTCTCGATCAACCGCTCGACCGCGGCCGCGGGCAGCTTGTCGCGGCGGAAGCGGCGTACGTCACGACGCCACGCCAGCAGGTCGCGGAGCTGGTCGCGGAAGCCTTCGTCGAACCGGGGAGCGCCCTGGGGAGGAGACGACATGCCTTCCCCTACGCGCCTCGGCGGAATTGCGCAACCGCCGCCCCGCCGCCTATGCTGGCGCGTCATATTCGGGCGGCACGAGCGCCGCATTCACCTCAGGAGGAAGCCATGCCAGTCAAAGCAGGTGTCATTCGCGCCGGCGCGCGGCAAACCCGGCGCGGCGCCGCGGAAACCTTTACCGGCGTCGTGTTCCAGGACCCGGTGGTCGTCGCCGAGGCGCCGTCGCGCATGGGCGGGTCGGTCGTCAGCTTTACGCCAGGCGCGCGCACCGCCTGGCACAGCCACCCGGTCGGGCAGACGCTCTATTGTCTCTCGGGGATCGGCCGCATCTGCTTCAAGGGCGAGAAGCCGCAAGTGCTGAACCCGGGCGACGTCGTCAATATCCCGCCCGATACGCTGCATTGGCACGGCGCCTCGCCTGATCGCCTCTTCGCGCATTTGGCGCTGTCGGAAGCCGGCGAGCAGGGCCAGGGCACGGCCTGGGGCACGCATGTGACCGACGCCGAGTACAACGAGCCGGCGACGAACTAGAGGCAAGCCTTTAACGGCGGCGGCCGGGCCGGGAGAACGCTCCCGGCCCGGTTTCGCGTCAGGCCACCTTCAGAATCCCGAGCTGGGTCAGTGCGGTGACGCCGTCGTCGAGGCCGATTTCCTCGGCGATCCTGCCGTTCTCGACCCGCAGCACCGTGGTTCCGGTGAAGCGCATCTTGCGCCCCGAAGCCGCCGGCAGCGCGCCGGCGAGGAAGTCGCTAAACGCCGGCCCGGTATGCGTGCCGCCGCCTTCCCAGCGGCCGACGACATAATCGCCCTCTGCGATCAGGTCGGCCGCACCCCAGAAGTTGAGGTCGGGGAAGGCCTCGCGGAACCCCATCATGAAGCTGCGGACGTCCTCGCGGCCGCGGCGCGGCGCATGCAGCGAGTACTGGAGCAGCATGTCCGGCGCGGCGAGTTCGTCGATGATCCCGGGGTTCCAGGGATTGGCCCAGAAACCCGCGAACCAGCGGCCGACAATCGCTTTGTTTTCCTGTTCGCGTAACATGTGATCGACCCTCTCAATGTGGATGAAGGCGTGTTCGCCTTTCGACGGGCACAGCTCTATCGTGCAGGCCGGAGTGGCAGATATCCGCTTCTTGCGCTTCGATTCCTCGCCGTTCCACCGGCGACCCGGCGTGCCGATGCCTCTAGCGGAGCCGGCGGTCGCGCCGTACGCTGACGGCGATGAGCAACCTACCCTCCGAGGCCGATGTCGCGGTGATCGGCGCCGGCGCCGCCGGGATCGCCGCCGGGCGACGGCTTGCTGCAGCGGGCAACCTCTCGGTGCTGGTGCTGGAGGCGCGCGAGCGCGCCGGCGGGCGCACCTGGACGGTCGAGAAGAACGGCTATCCGCTCGATCTCGGCGGCGAGTGGCTGCATTCGGCCGACCGCAACGTGCTGACACCGCTCGCCGAGGAGCTCGGTTTCGAGCTTTATCACCGGCGGCCCGACTGGACGACGCGACTGCGCAATTCCGGTGCGACGCCCGAGGAAGAACAGGACTGGATCGCCGAGCGCGAGGCGCATTACTGGGCGATCCACCGCGCCGCGCAGGAACCGGGGGATCGCCCCGCCGCGTCGGTGCTGCGGCCGGGCGGACGGTGGAACGCGCTCTTCGATGCGAGCAGCACCTGGGGCAACGCCGTCGAGCTCGAAAGGCTCTCGGTCAAGGACAACGACCGCTACGAGGACAGCGGGGTCAATTGGCGAGTGCGCCGGGGCTACGGCACGCTGCTCGCGGCGCTGGCCGAACCCTTGCCGATCGCGTTCGGCGCGGCGGTCTCGCGGATCGATCACCGCGGCCGCGACATCGTCATCGACACCGCACGCGGCCGGGTCGTGGCGAAGCGCGTCGTGGTCGCCGTGCCGACGTCGATCCTGGCGAGCGAGGCGCTGGCGTTCGATCCGGTGCTGCCGGCGAAGCTCGACGCCGCCAACGGGCTGCCGCTCGGCCTCGCCGACAAGCTGTTCTTTCATTTTGCCGGCCACATGGACGATTTGGACTCGACCGGGGACATCTTCCTTGTCGGCTCGACGACGCGGCGGGCGACAATGAGCTATCAGGCGCGGCCGTTCGGCCGGCCGGTCATCCAATGCTTCTTCGGCGGCGAGTTCGCCGCGGGCATGGAGCGCGAGGGGCTCGCGGCGATGGCCGCCTTCGCCATCGACGAGTTGGCGGCGCTGCGCGGCAGCGATATCCGCAAGCAGCTGACCCCGCTCGCCGCCTCGTTCTGGCGCGCCGACGAATTCGCTAGGGGATCCTACTCCTACGCCAAACCCGGTCACGCCGACGACCGCGCGGTGCTAGCGGCGCCGGTCGACGATCGCATCTTCTTCGCCGGCGAGGCGACCTCGCCCAATTTCTTCTCGACCGTTCACGGCGCCTATGAAACCGGAATCAGGGCGGCAGAGGCGGCGCTCGCCATTCTCAGGGCGCGCGCCGCATGATCGGCGTGCTGCTCGCCCTTGGTGTGGCGTTGGTCGGCGCGATCGGATTGTTCGCCGCCGGCGCGCATCTGCGCGGTCGCCGGTTCTTGGTTGTTCCGCCGAGCGATAAGGTCAAGCCGGACCAGCCGCATCGCCAAGCGATCCACCATTTCGCGTCGGGGGTGCTGCCACCCTGGCGTTAACTCGCCGGCGGGTGAGGGCGCTGGTTGATCGCGGTGACGCAGATGCCGGCCGCAGTGATGCGCGCGGTGCTGATCGAGCCGGTGCCGACCTCGATCCGCCCGTAGAAATCGAGCGGCATGCCCAGCAGATAGACGAGCGCGGCGCGGATCACGTCGCCGTGGCTGACCAGCACGACGCCGCCGTCGGGGTGTAAACCGCGTAACTCGACCACGGTCTCGATAACCCGGCGCTGGACGTCGCGCATGGTTTCGCCGCCAGGGATCATCGACAGGCTGCGATGCGCTGCCCAGGGCGGCCAGCGCGGGTCGCCGCGCACCGCGTCGAAGGTGAGCCCGGTCCATTCGCCGAAATCGAGTTCGTTGAGGTCGTCGCGGGTCTCGACCGGCAGCGCTAGGCGCTCGCCGACAATCGCGGCGGTCTCCTGGGCGCGCTCCAAGGGGCTGGCGTAGATCGCATGAATGCCGGCGCTAGCGAGGCGATCGGCGGCGGCGGCTGCCTCGCCGCGGCCGCGCGCGGAGAGCGAGATGCCCGCGGTGCGCCCGGCGACCAGTTTACCTTGCAGCGAATGCTCGCCGTGGCGGAGCAGATGGAAGACCGTCATGCCGTCATCATTAGGCTGGCGGCGATTGACAAGCAACCGGGCGGCTGGTCTATCCGGCGGCGATGCGGGGGATCGCGATCATAGCGGCGGCGTTGCTGGCGCTGATGCAGATGGCGCATGCCGAAGCGCCGGAGCTGCATGTCTACAACTGGTCGGATTACATCGCGCCGGACACAATCGCCAACTTCACCAAGGAAACGGGCATCGCGGTCACATACGACGTCTATGACGGCAACGAGGTGCTGGAAGCCAAGCTGCTCGCCGGGCAATCGGGCTACGATGTCGTGGTGCCGTCGGCGAGCCCGTTCATGGCGCGCGAGATCAAGGCGGGGGCATTTCTGGCGCTCGACAAGGCCAAGCTGCCGAACCTGAAGAACCTCGACCCGGCGATGCTGGCGCTGGCGGCCGAGGCCGACCCCGGCAACCAATACGGCGTGCCGTATCTGTGGAGCGTGACGGGGATCGGCTACAACGAGGCGCTCGCGGCGAAGGCTTCGGGCGCCGAGGGAAATAACTCGCCGCGCGACACGCTGGCGCTGTTGTTCGATCCGGCGAACGCCAAGAAGCTCGCCGATTGCGGCATCTCGCTGCTCGATACGCCCCAGGAAGTGTTCCCGGCGGCGCTTGCTTATCTTGGGCTTAACCCGAAGAGCCACGACATCGGCGACCTCGACAAGGCGACGGAGATGCTGCTCAAGATCCGGCCCTATGTGCGCAAGTTCCATTCGTCGCAATACATCAACGACTTGGCGAACGGGGACGTCTGCATCGCGCTGGGCTATTCGGGCGACGTGATCCAGGCGCGCAACCGGGCCGCCGAGGCCAAGAACGGGGTCAGGATCGCCTTTCGGGTGCCAAAGGAGGGGGCGCAGTTCTCGATCGACATGCTCGGCATCCCGAAGGATGCCCCGCACCCCGGCAACGCGCTTCGCTTTATCGATTATATCCTGCGCCCGCCGGTCATCGCCGCGATCAGCGACGCCGTGTCGTATCCCAACCCGAACGCGGCGGCGACCGCGTTGGTCAAGCCGGAAATCCGCGACGACCCCGGCATCTACCCGCCCGACGCGGTCAGGAAGCTGTTTTATGTCGACCTGCCGGCGCCGCGCGACTACGAGCGCGCCCGCACCCGCGCTTGGAACCGGGTCAAGGCCGGCGGCTGAGTAAGACGCGATGGCGCTGCTCGAGATCGATGCGGTCAGCAAGAATTTCGGCGCGGTGACCGCTGTCGATACGGTGTCGTTATCGGTCGGCGAGGGCGAGCTCTTCGCGCTGCTTGGACCGTCCGGCTGCGGCAAGACCACGCTGTTGCGGCTCATCGCCGGGTTCGAGACGCCGGATAGCGGCCGCGTCGTCATCGACGGCAGCGATGTGACCCAGGTGCCGCCCTACCGGCGGCCGGTCAACATGATGTTCCAGTCCTACGCGCTGTTCCCGCATCTCGACGTCGCGGGCAATGTCGCGTTCGGGCTGAAGCAGGAGGGCATGGAGCGCGGCCGGCGCGAGGCGCGGGTCGCCGAGATGTTGGCGCTTGTGCAGATGTCGGATTACGCGCGGCGGCGCCCGCATGAATTATCGGGCGGGCAGAAGCAGCGCGTCGCCCTGGCCCGCGCGCTCGCCAAGATGCCGAAGCTGCTCCTGCTCGACGAGCCGCTGGCGGCGCTCGACCGCAAGCTGCGCGAGGAAACGCGGCTCGAGTTGATCGGCATCCAGGAGCGGGTCGGCACCAGCTTCGTGTTCGTGACGCACGACCAGGAAGAGGCGCTGGGCATGGCCTCGCGCATCGCGGTGATGGACAAGGGGCGGGTCGCGCAGATCGGCAGCGCGGCGGACATCTATGAGCGTCCCCGATCGCGTTTTGTCGCCGATTTCGTCGGCGCGGTGAATTTGTTCGACGGGATCCTAGTGGCTGGCTTCAACGCTCTGGCGCTCAAAACGCCGGGGATCGACGAGCCGTTACCGTTGCCCGACACGACAGACTTGCCAGAGGGATCGGCGGTTGCGCTGGCCGTGCGGCCCGAGAAGCTGCTTCTCTCGGCCCGCCGGCCGGAGGGCGCCGCCATCGCGGCGACGGTCGCCTCGATCAACTACCAGGGCGGTGTGTCGATCGTCCATCTGGCGACCCCATCGGGGCAGGCGCTCAAGGCGCAGATGGCGAGCTCCCATGCCTCCGCCTACGAGCGCGGCGCTTCGGTGTGGGCGAGCTGGAACCCCGCCGACGCAGTGGTGATCACGAAATGAAGGCCAGGTGCGTCCTTCGAGGCCTCGCTGCGTGAGGCACCTCAGGATGAGGAATTCTCTGGTGCCATGCGGAAACCGTCCTCATCCTGAGGAGCGCCGTCCGGCGCGTCTCGAAGGACGCAGGGCGTTGCTGCCATGACGGGCTTCGGTTTCTGGCGGCGCTGGGCGCTGATCGCGCCGCCGTACCTGTGGCTTGCGGTGTTCTTCCTGCTGCCGCTCGGCGTGGTCGCGGCGATCAGCCTGGCGCAGAGCGCCGACACGATCCCGCCCTATACCCCGCTCGTAACGCGCGGGCTGCACGGGCTGGCATTCCACGGCGCGCTCGACAATTACCGGCTGATCGCCGGCGACCTGCGCGCCTATGGCAACTCGCTTGTCTATGCCGCGGCGGCGACCGCGATGTGCCTTCTGATTGGCTATCCGATCGCCTTTGCCATCGCCCGCGCGCCGAAGGCTTGGCGCAACCCGCTGTTGTTCTTCGTGATCCTGCCGTTCTGGACCAGTCTGCTCATTCGCGTCTACGCGTGGATCGCGATCCTGCAGCCGACTGGTCTGCTAAACCGCGCGCTGCGCGCGCTCGGCCTTACCGACGCGCCGATCCTGCTGATCAACAACAACTTCTCGGTCGTGCTCGGCCTCGTCTACGCCTACTTGCCGTTCATGATCCTGCCGCTCTACGGCAGCCTGTCGCAGCTGGACGAGAGCCTCCTCGAGGCAGCCGCCGATCTCGGGGCGCGGCCGGCACGGGTGTTTTGCGAGGTGGTGGTGCCGCTGTCGCTGCCGGGGGTTGCGGCGGGCGCCCTGTTGGTCTTCATCCCGGCAGTCGGCGAGTTCGTCATTCCCGATCTGCTGGGCGGGCCGGGCACGCTGATGATCGGCAAGGTGCTGTGGCAGGAGTTTTTCGACAATGTCGATTGGCCGGCGGCGGCCGCGGTTGCCATGGTGCTGGTGGCGTTGCTGACCGCGCCGCTGCTGATCGTTCAGCGCGTTCTCGAACGCGAGCGGACCGCGTGAGCCGGGGCATCACCACCTTCCGCGCCGCCGCGCTCGCGCTCGGCTTCGGCTTTCTCTACCTGCCGATCGCGCTGCTTGTCGCTTATTCGTTCAACGCCTCGCGGCTGGTCGCGGTGTGGGGTGGCTGGTCAGTGCACTGGTATGGCGAGCTCCTCCACGATGACAAGTTTCGCGGCGCTGCACTGACCAGCCTTGAGATCGGAGTGATGGCCGCGAGCCTGGCGCTGGTTCTCGGCACTTGCGCGGGGCTGGCGATCTCACGCTTCACCCAATTCCGCGGCCGAACGCTGTTCAGCTTCATGTTGCTGGCGCCGCTGGTGGTGCCCGAGGTGATCCTCGGCCTGTCGCTGCTCTTGCTGTTCGTCGCGACTCAGGCCTGGCTCGGCTGGCCGGCGAGCCGTGGCGTCATCACCGTGACGATCGCGCACGCCACGTTTGGTGCGTGCTTTGTCGCGGTGCTGGTGCGCGCTCAGCTCGCCGAGTTCGATCGTAGCCTCGAGGAGGCGGCGCTCGACCTCGGCGCGCGGCCCGGCGCGGTACTGTGGCGGATCACGCTGCCAGGGATCAGCCCGGCGCTGATCTCGGGATGGCTGCTCGCGTTCACGCTGTCCCTCGACGACCTTGTCGTCGCCAGCTTTGTCTCGGGCCCGTCGGCGACGACGCTGCCGATGGCGGTCTATTCGAGCGTGCGGATCGGCGTGACGCCGGAGATCAATGCTTTGGCGACGGTATTCGTCGCCGTCGTCATCGTCCTTGTCGGGCTTGCTTTTGGCCTGATCGCAAGGCAGGAGCGGCGGCGGGTGGCGGAAATTCGATCGTCATAATTGGGGGGAGAGGGCATGCAGCGGTTGCTACGGATTTTTTGGCTGGTTGCCCTGATCGGGGGAGCCGACACTGCCTCGGCGGCGGGGTTCGACGCGGCGAAGATCGCCGACATCAAGAAGGCTGCCGACGAATTTGTCGCGCTCGGCAAGGATGCCTATCAGACCGGTCAGCCGCCACGCCAATCCGATCCGGCGGTGAAAAAACTGCTCGACACAATTTTCGACACGAGCGTGCTTGATGGGCCGCCGCCGGTCACCTTCGCCCAGTTTCTCGACGTCAATAACTGGCTGTTGAATGTGGTCAAAGTCGGGCTCGTTTACGTCACTTCCGGCACCGGCATCGCCGATTTTCTCAACGCGCCGGGGGTCACCTCCAAGCAGCAAGCGCAGATGAACGCCAACGTCATCGCCTTCGCGCTCGAAATGGGGCGCTACTACGACGCCCAGCTTGCCGTGACCAAGGTCGAGATCGATCTAATCATCGCCGAGCTGGCGGCCCATCCCGGCAATTACCAATCGGGAAGCAAGGCGCAGGGCGTCGCGAAAATGCGCTCCGGGCTTGCCCAAACTCTCGCCGGCGTGATCGAAACCTTCCAGCTCTCCGGGGTCGATCAGGCCTGGCTGCACGATCGTCTCCCCGCGCTCATCGCGCTGGCGCCGACCGCAGCCAAATTCCTTGAGCCCGATCAAAGAAAGCAGGTTCACGACCTGGCAACGAAGACCGCGGCGGCGGCCCACGACGACGAAATTAAAGGCCGCCTGACGTCGGTCGCCCAGATCCTCGCGCCTTAGCTCGCTCACTAAGCCCGCGCCGGCCACACCGGCTGGTGATAGCCGAGCGGTACGGTCGGCCGCGCCCAGTAGGGCTGCGTCTCCGAGAGCTGCAAGGTCGGCGACAAGTGGCGCAGCTTGCCGGCCGGGGTCTGGCTTTCCATCGACCATTTGTCGAGCTCGGCCGGCGTGAACTCCTTGGGGATATCGTGGAGCTGGGACTCGGGCACTTCGCCGCGGCCGACCAGCCAGCGTCCGGTCTGCGCCAGCGAGCAGCGCACCAGCCAGCTGCCGCCCTCGGTCGCCCGCCGCTTCAACGCCACCAGCGCGCCGAACGCCATTAGGTAGCCGGTCAGATAGTCGATCGCCGATACCGGGTAGAATTGCGGCCCGGGTTCGGCGCCGGGGAAGAGCTGACCCTGACGGGTGGTGATGCCGCTGACATTCTGCACCACGGTGTCGAAACCGCGCCGCGAGGCCCACGGGCCGACATGGCTGAACGCGCAGAGCGAGACATAGACGAGACCAGGCCGGGCTTTCGCCAGCTCCTCCGGCGACAGACCGCGATTGCTCAGCGTACCCGGCCGGTAGCCTTGCACGAACACATCCGTCTCGCGCGCCAAATCCTTGAGCGTCTGAAGCTGGGCTGCGTCACGCAGGTCGAGCTGCGCCGACAGCTTGCCGTGACCGGTATCGAATTCCTGGTAGCCGAGGTTCGGCAGGTGCGCGGCGGTGATCTTGAGGACGTCTGCGCCGTGCTCGGCGAGGGTTCGGGCCGAGCTTGGACCCGCCAGCACGCGGGTCAGGTCGAGGACGCGGACGCCCGAGAGCGGCCGGTCGCCGTCGGGGAGCTTCTCGACCGGCGCCTCGCCGATCTTCACGATCTCGAACAGCGGCAAAGTCGCCAGCGCGGCGGCCTGCGGGTGCTTCGCCCATTCCGCCATGCTGCGCACCATGCCGCCGGCGCCCTTGGCGGCGATGATCGCTTCCTCCAATTCAAGCGCGTCCCACTTGGCGACCGCGGCGCGCACCGCCGCCTTGTCCTCGGCGCAGCCCAGCACTTTCAGCGCGGCGGCGCGGTGGTTGGGGAAATTGGCGTGGATATAGCTCCAATGCCCGTCTCTGGCCGGGTACATGCCCATCACCGGGTTGCGCTCGTGCGAAACCTCGGCCTTTTCCATCTTGAGGTAGTGGCCGCTGCGCAACGAAGCCGTCGCCTTACGCATGTCGACCGCAGCCTCCTGCTTGCGCCCCGTGCGCAGCTGCCAGAGGTCGGAAACCGCGAGCCCGATCGCCCCGAGGCACGCGGCCGCGGTCTCGCCGATCTTGAACGAGGTCGGTAAAATCGGGTCGAGGCCGCCGGTAAACTCGATCGCGCGGGCGCGCTCGGGATCGAGACCGGCGACCGGCAAAATCGTGCGCAGAGCGTCATGCGACATGATCGGAATCCTCTTCCTGCGGTTAGCTGCTTTGCCGATGATGCGCCGAATTATCTCTGGGAGGAAAGACCGATGCCTCGCCTCATGATTGTCGTCGAATTCGATGTGAAGCCACAGCATGCGAACGATTTCATCAAGCTGATGAAAACCCACGCCGGGTTGAGCCGGAAGGAAGACGGCTGCCAGCAGTTTGACGTGCTGCAGGCGCAGGACGATCCTAACAAGGTGTTTTTCATCGAGTCCTGGCGTGACCAGGCGGCGCTCGACGTCCACTCGAAGGTGCCGCGCATGGCGGAAAACCGGGGGATCTACGAGCCTTGGCTGAACGGCCGGAAAGCGACGCGCTGCAACGTCCCCTGAGCCGTTCCCGCGGGTATAACGGCGATCGGTTGGCGCGCTCGGAAACGTGATCCGGCGCGCTCCTTGGGGATGCTTGCGGGTTATTAGCTTTATCTATAATAGACGCCGGCTATCGCGCGCAGGGAGGCGCGGCATGAGAAAAATGGTGGTGGTCGCCGCAAGTGTCGTGGCGGCGGCCGGAATCGCCGTCGTGGCGGTTCCACAAATCCGAGGTTCGCTGTGGCCCGAGGTCAAGGCGGCCGACGCGCCACCGCCTCCCGCGCCAGGCATACCGGTGAGCGTGGGCAAGGTCGAAGCGAAGGACATGCCAGTGCTGCTGTCGGGTATCGGCACCGTGCAGGCCTACAACACGGTGACGATCAAGAGCCGTGTCGACGGCCAGCTCGTCAAGGTCAACTTCCAGGAAGGACAGGAAGTCAAAGCCGGCGATCCGCTGATCGAGATCGATCCGCGTTCGTTCCAAGCGGCGCTCGAAATCGCCCAGGCACAGAAGGCGAAGGACGAGGCCCAGCTGGCGAACGCGCAGGCCGATCTCGCCCGCTATGCCCAGCTCGTCGGCCCGGGCTATCAAACCAAGCAAAGCTACGATCAGCAGAAGGCGCTGGTGACTCAGCTGCAGGCGGCGCTCAAGGGCGACCAGGCGCAGATCGACGCCGCCCAGGTCAATCTCGCGTACACCGATATCCGCGCGCCGATCTCGGGCCGGCTCGGCGTGCGCCTCGTCGACGCAGGCAACATCGTCCATGCCGCCGATCCCGGGGGGCTGGTGACGATCACCCAGACCAAGCCGATTTACGTCACCTTCACCATGGCGCAGGAGCACCTGCATAAGATCCACGAGAAGCAGGCGCTCGGACCGCTGACGGTTGAAGCGTATGGCGACGACAATGTCACGCTGCTATCCCAGGGTAAGCTGACGGTGATCGACAATGCGATCGACCAAGCGACCGGGACGATTCGCCTCAAAGCCACCTTCGACAATGCCGACGAGCGGCTGTGGCCGGGCGAATTCGTCAACGTGCGGCTAATCCTAAATACCCGTAAAGGCATCGCGACGGTGCCGGCGCAGACCGTGCAGGAAGGCGCGGACGGGAAGTACGTTTACGTCGTCAAGCCCGACGACACGGTGGAGCGGCGCAAGATCGAGGTCGCCGACGTGCAGGACGGCATCGCGGTCATCAGTGGCGGGCTGACGCCCGGCGAAACCGTCGTCGTCGATGGTCAATTCCGATTGGTCAACGGCTCCCGTATCAGGATCATGCCCGCCGCGCCCAAGGCGGCCGGCTGATCTGGTCGCCCCCACAACGACTCGCTCCGAGAGCCGCCGCCGATGAGCATATCCGCTCCGTTTATCCGCCGGCCGATCGCCACCTCCCTGCTGATGCTCGGCACCTTGGTGTTCGGGATCGTCGCCTACGGGCTGTTGCCGGTTGCGGCGCTGCCTAACGTCGATTTTCCGACCATCACCGTCTCGGTGCAGTATCCCGGCGCCTCGCCCGACACAATGGCCTCGGCGGTCGCCACGCCGCTCGAGCAGCAATTCGCAGCGATCCCGAGCCTCAGCCAAATGACGTCGTTCAGCGGCATCGGCGTCACTGTCGTCACCATGCAGTTCGCGCTCGAGCGCAACATCGACGCCGCCGCGCAGGACGTGCAACAGGCAATCAACGCGGCCTCAGGGCTATTGCCGAAGGACCTGCCCAGTCCGCCGAGCTATCGCAAGACGAATCCCGCCGATTTCCCGGTGATCATCTATGCGGTGCATTCCGACACACTGCCGGTGTACCGCATCGACGACTACGCTTACACGATCCTGGCGCAGAAGTTTTCGACGGTGCCCGGGGTGGGCGAGTCCCGGGTCTTCGGTCAGAAGCAATACGCGGTGCGGGTCCAGGTTGACCCGGCGGCCATCGCGGCGCACGGCATCAGCCTCGAAGATGTTCGCTTGGCGATCGCGGCGGCCAGCGTCGACCGACCCAAGGGGAATATCGAGAACGCCTTTCAGTCGATCACGATCGACACCAATGACCAGATCTTTGACGCCGCTGGCTTCAGCAAGCTGATTATCGCCTACCGCAATGGCGCGCCGGTGCGGCTCGGTGACATCGCCACCGTCTCCGACTCGGTCCAGAACGACCGGGTCGGCGCCTGGTTCAAGGGGACACCGGCGGAAGGGCTGGCGATTCAGCGCGCGCCCGGCGCCAATACGATCCAGGTGGTCGACTCAATTCAGGGCATGCTGCCGCGGTTGATGGAGTCAATGCCGCCCGGGGTCAAGGTCGACCTGATGTCGGACCGCTCGCTGATCATCCGTTCGGCGGTTCACGACGTCCAGTTCACGATGATGCTGACGGTCTTGCTCGTCGTGATGGTGATTTTTGTTTTTTTGCGCACATTGTGGGCGACCGTCATTCCTAGCGTTGCCGTGCCGCTGTCGCTGTTGGCGACATTTGGGGTGATGTATCTACTGAACTTCAACCTCGACAACATCTCGTTGATGGGGTTGACGATCTCGGTGGGATTCATCGTCGACGACGCGATCGTGATGATTGAGAACATCGTGCGCTACCTCGAGCAGGGAGACTCGCCATTCGAGGCTGCGCTCAAGGGCGCGGGGCAGATCGGCTTTACCATCATCTCGATCACCTGCTCGCTGATCGCGGTGTTCATCCCGCTGTTCCTGATGGGCGGTATCGTCGGCCGGCTGTTCCGCGAGTTCGCGGTAACGGTGTCGGTCGCGGTGGTGGCGTCAGCGGTGGTCTCGCTGACGCTGACCCCGGTGATGTGCTCGCTATTCCTGAAGCCGCACAGCCACGCCGCGACCAACTGGTTCAACCGGACGGCCGAGCGTGGCTTCGACGCTTTCCTCCGAGGCTACGACCATGGGTTGCGATTTATCCTGCGGCACCAGCTGAGCGCGTTGGTCGCGACATTGGCGCTGATGGTCGGCACCGGCTATCTCTACGTGACGATCCCGAAAGGCTTTTTCCCGCAGCAGGATACCGGCTTCATCTTCGGCCAGGTGCAGGGACGCCAAGATTCCTCGTTCCAGAGCATGTCCAAGCTGGCGCATGAGATCGCCGCCATCGTCGTTAAAGACCCGGCGGTTCAGAGCGTCTTCTATATCGGCGGCACCTACGCCTATAACCCGACCGAGGACGCCGTCCGCATGTTCATGCAGCTGAAGCCACATGATGACCGTGACGTGACGGCGCAGCAGGTGATTCAGCGGCTGCGCGGCCAGGTCGCCCGGGTCGAGGGCGCCAAGTTTTTCATGCAGGCCGGCCAGGACATCAATGTCGGCGGCCGGCTGACCAAGTCGCAATTCCAATACACCTTAACCGACACAGACGGCGAGGAACTCAATCACTGGGCGCCGATCCTTGAGGAGGCGCTGCGCAAGCTGCCGCAGCTACAGGACGTCACCTCGGACCAGGAGGCGACGGCGCAGCACGTCGCCATCGAGATCGACCGCGACGCTGCGGCACGACTCGGGGTATCGACGCAGGCAATCGACGACACGCTGTACGACGCCTTCGGACAGCGCCAGATCGCGACGATGTACACCTCCACCAATCAGTTCAAAGTGGTCGAGGAGGTGCAGCCACAATACCTTTCCGACCTGGGCTCGCTGAGCAAGATCTACGTTACCGGCGCGAACGGAACGCAGGTGCCGCTAAGTGCCCTGACGCACCGGGTCAGCAAGCTCGAACCGCTGGAGATCAACCACCAGGGCCAATTCCCGGCGGTAACGCTGTCGTTCAACCTGCCGCCGGGCAAGGCGCTTGGCCCGGCGGTCGAAGCGATCCAGCAGACCGAGGCCGAGCTCCACATGCCGGCGACGGTGCAGGGCTCGTTCCAGGGCGCGGCCCAGGCTTTCCAAGCCTCACTGAAGTCCATGCCGCTTCTGGTGGCCGCGGCGATCCTCGTCGTCTACATCGTGCTGGGCGTGCTCTACGAGAGTTATATCCATCCGATCACCATTCTTTCGGCGCTTCCGTCGGCTGGCGTCGGCGCGCTGCTCGCCCTGTTGCTGCTGCACTACGACCTGACCGTGATCGCGATTATCGGGGTCATCCTCCTGGTCGGTATCGTCAAGAAGAACGCGATCATGATGATCGACTTCGCCCTACAGGCGGAGCGGCTCGAGGGCAAAAGCCCGGAGGTGGCGATCCACGAGGCCTGCCTCTTGCGTTTCCGGCCGATCATGATGACGACGTTCGCCGCGCTGTTCGGCTCGCTGCCGATCGCGCTCGGGGGTGGCGCGGGGTCGGAGTTGCGCCGCCCGCTCGGCATCGCGCTTGTCGGTGGGCTGCTCGTATCGCAGTGGCTGACGCTCTACACCACGCCCGTCATCTATCTCTACCTCGAACGGCTCAGCCGCTTCCTCGGCGGCGCCCGGCGGCGTCAATCGCGCCTTGCCGTAGCGCTTACCGACATACCCGCGGGCGCGGCCACGGTGGAGGAGCATCATGGCGGCGAGTGACGCCGTCCGCGTCGCGCGGCCGAACTGGCCCGAAGGGAGCGAGCCGCAAGGCCGACGAGTGACGCCGGCCGAGCTGCAAGTCGGCGTCGGTTATCGCCTGCACGCGGTCGGTCGGCTCCTGCGCCGCCGGTTCGAGCGCAGCGTGCGCCAAGCGGGGTTGCCGATCACCCGCCTCCAGGCCGCGCTGCTGCTTTACATTGCGCGCAACCCGGGGGTCGGCCAGACCGCCGCGGCGAGCGATCTCGATCTTGAGCCGATCGCACTGGTGCGGATGCTCGACCGCCTGCACGAGGAAGGGCTGATCGAGCGGCGTGCCCATCCGACCGACCGGCGGGTGCGCACCCTGTGGCTGACGCCGCTGGGCTGGCCGGTCGTCAAGCGCATCATCAAGATCAATCTCGCGGTCCGTGCCGAGGCCTGCGCCGGTCTCAGCCCCGAGGCGGTTCGCGCGCTGATGGACACGCTTAGCCATATGAAGGACAACCTGGACGCGGCCGAGGCCGACGCCGGCGAGCCGATCGCGCAGCTGGCGACCGGCGAGGGCGAGTAGGCGGGCTCTAGCCTCAGCCCGGCCCGGTCGAGACGCTCTCGATCACCTCGGCTTCGTGCGTCTTCAGGTTGAACTTGAGCCGCGGCACACGCTCCAGATCGGTGCCGGTGACGCGGACAAACCGCGCGCCGTCGGGATAGTCGATCGCGTGGATATCGCGGATGTCGTACGTGCCCGCGTGGCCCGGGTTGAGGCGGTACTTGCGCGCCACCTCGATCTCGGCCGGGCCGGGCCCGTCGCCCTTGGTGCGGCGCCATTCGGTCATATCGGTGTATTCGGTCGCCTGGCCATAGATCGCCCAGGACGCGCCGTGGTCGTGCGGCGGCGATTTACCGGCCTTGGTGTTGACGTGCGACAGCACGACAAAGCCCAATTCGGGGTCTTCATAAAGCGTGTGCCGGCCGGGCGGCATCGACAGCACATGCGCGTCGAGGAACGATTTCTCGGCGAGCAGCCGTTCCAAATTCTTGCGCACCGCCTCGCGGCCGCCAGGGCCCTTATCGGCCTTCAGCGCGTCGCGGCAATCGTGGCAAAAGGCATCGAGATCGTAGGCCATCGGTTTTCCTCCAAGGTTCACGTGGCGAGATAGCCGCCGTCGACATAGAGCTCGGCGCCGGTAATGTAGGACGCTTCGTCCGAGGCGAGGAAGAGGACCGCGTTCGCGACCTCCTCGACGCGGCCGTCGCGGCCTAATGGCACCTGTTCGAGCATCTTGGCGCGCACCGCTGGGTCGGCGGTGCGGCCGGAGGTGCGCATCGGCGGCATCAGCCCGGGATGCACCGAGTTGACGCGGATATTATGCCGGCCCTGCTGCACCGCGCCGACCTTGGTCAGCGTGCGGATCGCGCCCTTCGAGGCGTTGTAGGCGGCGTGGATGCCGCGCTGGCCGGTGACTCCGGATATGGACGAGATGTTGACGATCGACCCGCCACCGGCCTTGCGCATCTCGGGGATCGCGTACTTCATCCCGAAGAACGCGCCGCGGGCGTTGACGTCCATGATCTTGTCCCAGGCGGCGGTATCGAACAGATCCTCGACCGCGCTACCGCTGATCCCGGCATTGTTGACCAGGATGTCGAGCTTGCCGAATTCGGCGATTGTCGCGGCGACGACATCTTTCCAGTTCGCCTCGTTCGTGACGTCGAGGTGATGGAAGCTGGCTGCGCCGTTGGCGGCGACGATCTCCGCGGCGATTTTCTTGCCTTCGTCGTCGAGCTGGTCGGCGACCACGACCTTGGCGCCCTCGCGGGCAAAGATTTTCGCCGTGCTGGCGCCCATCCCCGACGCGCCGCCGGTGACGATCGCGACCTTGCCGTCGAGCCGCATGGTTTCCTCCCTTTCCAGTTCGTCATTCCCACGAAAGCGGGAATCACGGGCTAGCGACGAGCCAGTTGCCCCTGGACCCCGGCCTTCGCCGCGGTGACGACTGCGTCGTCAATTTACCCCCACCGCCTCGCCCATGGTGTCGCCGATCGGCGTGTGCAGCACCAGATCGGCGATGCGGTCGAGCCCGGTTTCCTCGCGGTTGACGATGACCAGCGCCGTGCCGTTCTCCTTGGCGAGCTGCGGGAAGCCGGCCGCCGGGTAGACCACTAGCGACGACCCGAGGACGATGAACAGGTCGGCGGCGAGCGTCTCCCGCTCTGCGCGCTTCATCGCCAGCACCGGCATCGCCTGGCCAAACGACACGGTCGCAGTCTTGACGTGACCGAGGCACTTGTCGCACGGCGGCACGTCGCCGTCGCGCTCGAAGGTCGCCCGCAGATCGGCGATCTCGTAGCGCTCGCCGCAGTCGAGGCAAGTCGCGTAGGTGGTGTTGCCGTGCAGCTCGACGATCTTGTCGCGCGGGATGCCAGAGGCCTCGTGCAGCCCGTCGATGTTCTGGGTGATGACCGAGGAGACCTTGCCGCGCCGCACCAACGCATCGACCGCGCGGTGGCCGCGATTGGGCTCGGCCGCCTTGAAGATGTCCTCCATCGCGAAGCGGCGGCGCCAGGTTTCGCGGCGCGCTTCCTGCGAGGCGAGGAACTCGTCGAAATAGATCGGCGACATCTTGGTCCAGACGCCGCCGGGGCTGCGGAAATCGGGAATCCCGCTTTCGGTGCTGATCCCGGCGCCGGTGAACACGACGGCGCGGCGGGCTTGTGCGAGCATCCGCTTGAGTTCGGCGTGGCCGCTATTGTTCGGCATCCACCTACTTTGCCAAGCTGCCGGTCAGCCGTCCATGGTCAGCACGACACGAAAGCGCGCCTGGCCGCTCATCATCCGGTCATAGGCTTCGGCGACGCGTGACAGCGGGTAGATTTCGTTCATCGATTTCACGTCGTTGAGCTGGCTGAATAAGAGTGTGTCCTCGGAATCGCTCGCGACGCCCGAATACCAGCCCTTGATCGAACGGCGGCCGCGGAGCAGGAACAAGGAGTTGGCGCTGAGCGAGGGGACCGCGCCGATCACCATCAAAGTGCCATTGACGCCAAGCCCCCCTTGGATTTGCGACATCGCCTCACCGCTCGTGACAGTGGCGAGGATTGCCTTGGCCCCGCCGAGCTTTTGTAGCGCCGCGGCCGGGTCTTCCGCCTGGCTGTCGATGTAGTGGTGCGCGCCGAGTTCCTGGACGAGCGCCGCCTTGTCGGCGCCGCGGGCGACCGCCACAGTCCTGAAGCCAAGCTTGCGCGCGTATTGCACGCCGAGATGGCCGAGCCCGCCGATCCCCAGCACCGCGACGACGTCGCCCGGCCGGGCGCCCGAGTTGCGCAGCGCGTTGAACGTGGTGATGCCGGCGCACATCAGCGGCGCAGCTTCGGCCGGGGTCAAACCTGCCGGAACGCGCGCCACCGACTCAGCCGGCGCGATCATGTACTCAGCGTAGCCGCCGTCATGGGTGACGCCGGTCACCAAGTTCGAGGTTGCGCAGGCGAAGGCGTCGCCGTGGCGGCATGGCCCGCAGTAACCGCAGTTGCCGCCATGCCAGCCGACGCCGACCGGCGTCCCCGGCGACCATCCTCGTGTCCCCACGCCGACCGCGTCGATCGTGCCGATCACCTCATGTCCCGGCACGCGTGGGTAAGTGACGCCGGGGTAGAGCCCTTGCACGGTCATGCTGTCGCTGTGGCAGACGCCGCACGCCGCGATCTTGACCCGCACCTTTCCCGGCCCAGGCTCGGGGATGTCGCGCTCAACGAGTTCGAACGGGCCTTTTGCGTGGGGAATTTGAGCAACGCGCATCTTGGGCATGGGGGCCTCCTCGTGATTGTCGCGACCATCGCAGATGTCGTGCCGGCCGACAGAAAATCGACCCGTCACCTGGCAAGGCCGCTAAGATTGTCGTGCGAATGTGAAACGATGGGGAGCAACCCGCGATGGAATTGGGGCTGCGTGGTCGGAAGGCGCTGATCACCGGCGCGTCGCGCGGGATCGGGCTGGCCTGCGCCGAGGTGCTGGCCTCCGAAGGTTGCGACGTGGCCATCGTCTCGCGCACCCAGGCCGATCTCGACGCGGCGAAGGATAAGATCCTCAGCCAGAGCAACGTGTCGGTGCGCACCTATGCGATGGATTTGGCGGACAGCAAGAATGTCGACAGGCTCGCTGCCGAATGTCCCGATATTGACATCCTCATCAACAATGCCGGCGCCATCCCGCGTGGCACGATCGCCGAGATCGACGAGGCGCGCTGGCGCGAGGCGTGGGACCTCAAGGTCTTCGGCTACATCAACATGACCCGGCGCTTTTACGCGCTGATGGCGGCGCGCAGACAAGGCGTCATTATCAACATCATCGGGGCTGCGGGCGACGCGGTGCAATCGAGCTATGCCTGCGGCTCGACCGGCAACGCCTCGCTGATGGCGTTTTCGCGCGCGCTCGGCGGCACGGCGCCCAATGACGGGCTCCGCGTTGTCGGTCTCAACCCGGGCCCGGTCGAGACTGACCGGATGGTGACGCGGCTGCGACGAGAGGCGACGGCGAAATTCGGTGACCCGGAGCGCTGGCGCGAGTTGACCGGCCACATGGCGTTCGGCCGCGCCGCGACCGCGACCGAGATCGGCAACATGGCGGCGTTTCTCGCCTCCGATCTTTCCGGTTACACCACCGGCACTATCGTCACCGTCGACGGCGGCGGCACCAGCCGAGCCTCCGCGCTTTAGCGACCCGAATGTCATTGCGAGGAGCCGAAAGGCGACGAAGCGATCCCATTGGAAGCGCACACCCGGCACGAGATTGCTTCGCTCCGCTCGCAATGGCAGCAGAACAAGGAGGAGACCAATGGACTTAGGCCTGAGGGGCAAGAAGGCGCTGGTCACCGGCGCGTCGAAGGGCATCGGGCGGGCCTGCGCCGAGGTGCTGGCGGAGGAGGGCTGCGATATCGCGCTGGTCTCGCGCACGGCGGCCGACCTTGAAAAGGCGCGGGCCGAGATCGCCGGCAAGTACAATGTCGGGGTGCGGGTGTTTCCGCTCGACCTTTCCGACAGCAAGAACGTCGACAAACTGGCCGCCGAGTGCTCCGATATCGACATTCTGGTCAACAATGCCGGCGCGATCCCCGGCGGCAATCTCGACGCGGTGACCGAGGACCGCTGGCGTACCGCCTGGGACCTCAAGGTGTTCGGCTACATCAACATGACCCGGCGCTTTTATGCGCAGATGCGCGAGCGCAAGCGCGGCGTCATCGTCAATGTGCTGGGCGCGGCGGGCGAGAACCCGGACTTCAATTACATCGCCGGCTCATCGGGCAATGCCTCGCTGATGGCATTCACCCGGGCGATGGGCGGCACCGCGCCGCGCGACAATCTGCGGGTCGTCGGGATCAATCCCGGGCCGGTGCTGACCGAGCGGCTGATCACCCTGACCAAGACCCGCGCCAAGGACACGCTCGGCGACGAAAACCGCTGGCAGGAGCTGATGCGAGGTCATGCTTTCGGCCGCGTCGCCAAGCCCGAGGAGATCGCCTGGATGGTGGCGTTCGTCGCCTCCGACCAGGTGTCGGGCTACACCACCGGCTCGATCATCACCATCGACGGCGGTGGGTCGAGCCGCCGCAGCGCGATCTAGCCCAGCGGATGCGGCAACCGACGCGCCGCGCCGCGCTCGCCGCCATCGCCTGTCTCGCGGCCGCCCGGGCCGCCGCAGAGCCGGCGCCGCCCGGGCCGATCACGCCCGAGGGGCAACGGCTCGCCGCGCTGCTCGACGGCATGAACGTCGAGACGCTGTGGCAGCACGGCTACCATGTCGATTGGCGGACCGGCGCGTCGCGGGGACCGCGAGAGACCACGCCGGGCGCGCACACCCATTGCAGCGTCTTTGCCGCCGCGGTGGCCGACCGGCTTGGGATTTACCTGCTGCGGCCGCCGGAGCACAAGCAGGCGTTTCTCGCCGACGCGCAGGAACGCTGGCTCAACAGCCCCGCAGCGACCGGCTGGAGCCGGATCGGTCGGCTGAGCGATCCAGGCGCCTCGCTGCGCGCGGTTGCGCTCGCGAACCAGGGTAAGCTCGTCGTCGCGGTCTATTTCCAGCCGCCGAAAGAGACCGCCGCCGGACCGAAGGAGGAATCCGGCCACATCGCGATCATCCGGCCGAGCGACAAGCCAGCGGCGCTGATCGAGAGCGAGGGTCCTGACGAAACCCAGGCCGGGAACGTCAATCACCGGCTGGTGGCGCTGCGCGACGGATTCCGCTCGCACCGCGACGCGTGGACGGCGGGTGCGATCGAGTATTTCTGGCACGACGCCAATCCGCCATGATGCGCGCATGACGGAACTCAATGAGCAGCCTCGCTCCGGCGACGATAGCGCCCTGCCCGAGGACGAGCGCGTCCTCTTGCAGCGGGGGCGCGCGCTGGTGCCCAAGCTCGCCGAGCGGGCATCGGCGGCGACCGCGGCGCGGATGCTGCCGCCCGAGACGATCGCCGACTATCATGAAGCCGGCATCGTCAACATCCTGCAGCCGAAGCGGTTCAGCGGGCTGGAGGGCCGGTTCAGCCTGTTCTCGCGCATCACCGAGGAGCTGACCTATGGCTGCGCCTCCTCGGCCTGGGTGTATGCGGTGCTGGCCGAGCACCAGTGGATCATCTCCCAGTACCCGGAGCGGGCGCAGATCGACGTGTGGGGCAATAATCCGCGGGCCGTCGCGTCTTCCTCGCTGGCGCCGCGCGCCGCCGCCAAGGCATGCGACGGCGGCTGGCGGGTCAGCGGCAAGTTTCCGTTTTCGAGCGGCTGCGACTACGCGCAATGGGGCATTCTCGGCGTGTTTCTCGGCGAGCTTGGCGAAGCGCGCTCGATTGCCTATGTGCTGGTGCCGCTGAGCGAGGTCGAGATTCACGACGATTGGCAGGTGCTCGGCCTTGCCGGCACCGGCAGCAAGTCGCTGGTGCTGAAGGATGTGTTCGTGCCGCAGCACCGCTGCGTCATGGTGAGCGATCTGTTTGCCGGCACACCCCCGGGCGCTAAGGTGCATCCCGATTATCCGGTGGTGCGGGCGCCGCGCGGCTTCCTCGTCTCGTATTCGCTGCCGCCGGTGGCAATCGCCCTGGGCCGTCGCGCGCTCGAGCGGGTATGCCGCGACCTCTCCACCCGCATATCGCGCGGCGTGACGCGGATGGCCGAATCGGAGGTGGTGCAGGCGACGATCGGGGAAGCCGCCGCGGCGATCGACAGCGCCACCCTGGCGCTGCATCAGGGGCGCGATCACAGCACGGCAGAGGTCAGCACAGGCCGGCGGATTACCGAGGCCGAGGCGCTGCGCGCCCGGCGTGACATGGTCTACGCGCAGCATCAAGTCGGCTGGGCATTGGAGCGACTCTGCGAGCTCTCGGGCGCACGCTGGGTCTATGACAGCGATCCGTTGCAGGAAATCCGGCGTGATGTGATGACGATCCTCACCCACCACGCGGCGAACCGGCCGGCGGCGTTTGCGCCCTACGGTCACATGCTCTTGACCCATGGCGCGTGACGCTCACCATCGTTCCGACTCGTTGGCGCATCGCTGAACTGCTGCCGCACTCGCGCCGTCAAGGTTGCCGCGGCAGCTGATTTTGGCTAAGTCTCTGGCTCCCCTTTTGCTGAATAGGACGAGGGCCCGATGGCCGTCCCGAAGAAGAAGGTTTCACCGTCACGCCGCAACATGCGCCGCTCGCACGATCGGCTGACGGCGCCGGCCTATTCCGAGTGCCCGAATTGCGGTGAGCTGAAACGACCGCATCACATGTGCGAAGCGTGCGGCTATTACAGTGGGCGCGAAGTGGTCCCGGCCGAGCCGGCGACCGCTTAACCCAATAGACGAGCCAAGGCGGCTGCGGTGAGCGGCACGATCACGATCGCCCTTGACGCGATGGGCGGCGATCACGCTCCCGAAGTCGTCCTGCGCGGTGCCGACCTCGCGCTCGAGCGGTACCCCGGTGCCCGCTTTTTGCTGTTCGGGGTCGAGACTAAAATCCAACCCTTGCTGGCCCAGCTCCCGCGCGTCGCCAAGGTGGCGGAGCTGCACCATACCGGCGAGGTGGTCGGGCCGGACGACAAGCCGTCGCAAGTGCTCCGCACCGGCCGCGGCACCAGCATGCGGTTGGCGATCGACGCGGTCGCCGATGGTCGCGCCGATTGCGTTGTCTCGGCCGGCAATACCGGCGCGTTGATGGCGCTCGCCAAATTCGCGCTGAAGACACTGCCGGGCATCGATCGCCCGGCGATCGCGACCTTCTTCCCGACGATGCGCGGCGAGACGGTTATGCTCGATCTCGGCGCCAACATCGAATGCGACGCCGAAAACCTGGTGCAGTTCGCGCTGATGGGCGACGCCTTTGCGCGGAGCGTGCTTGGGGTTACCGAGCCGACCGTGGGGCTGCTCAATGTCGGCTCCGAGGATCTGAAGGGCAACGACGCGGTGCGCGGCGCGGCTGCGCGGCTGCGCGGCGGGCTAACGCCGATCCGCTTCCACGGCTTTGTCGAGGGCGACGATATCGCCGCAGGCACCGTCGACGTCATCGTCACCGACGGCTTCACCGGCAATGTCGCGCTAAAGACCGCCGAGGGCACCGCCAAGCTGTTTGCCGAAGCGCTGCGTACTTCCTTCGACCATTCGCCGATGGCGAAGATCGGCTACCTGTTCGCTCGGGGCGCCCTCAAGAAATTCCGCGACCGGTTCGACCCGCGCCGCTATAACGGCGGCATGTTCCTGGGGCTGCGCGGCATCGCGGTGAAGAGCCACGGGTCAACCGACTCGTTTGGTTTCGCCAACGCGATCGGTGTCGCGATCGACATGAAGGTGAACGGCTTTTTGGAGAAAATCCGCGCCGACCTCGCCCGGGTGAATTCGGCGGTACCCGCGCCGGAACCTGCGGCGCTGTAACCGGCGGCGATGAAATTCCGCGCCCAGGTCGCCGGCTGTGGCGCTTATCTTCCCGAGCGGGTGCTAACCAATCGCGAGCTCGCCACGCGGCTCGACACGTCGGATGAATGGATCCGCCAGCGGACCGGCATCGGCGAGCGAAGGATCGCGGCTGAGGGCGAGCTGACTTCCGATCTCGCGGTCGCGGCGGCCCGCCGAGCGCTGCAGCGGGCCGGGATGAGCGGCAACGACCTCGACCTTATCGTGCTGGCGACCGCGACTCCCGACCACACCTTTCCGGCAACCGCGACAAAGGTGCAGGCCCAGCTGGGCATGAAGCGTGGTGCGGCGTTCGATGTCCAGGCCGTCTGCTCGGGCTTTATCTTCGCGCTGGCCACCGCCGACAATGCGCTGCGCCTCGGGCAGGCGCGCACCGCGTTGGTCATCGGCGCCGAAACCTTCTCGCGCATCCTCGACTGGGAGGATCGCGGCACTTGCGTGCTCTTTGGCGACGGCGCGGGGGCCGTGGTGTTGAACGCGGTTCGCCGATACCGGACCCGGTGGACGCGGCGTGCTCTCGACACACCTGCATTCGGACGGGACGCAGTACAACATTCTTTATGTCGATGGCGGTCCGTCGACTACCGGCGACGCCGGCCATTTGCGGATGGAGGGCAAGGAGGTGTTCCGCCAGGCGGTGCACCATCTCTCGGAGGCGGTCGAGGAGGCATTGGCCGCCAACCACCTCACCGGTGCCAACATCGACTGGCTGGTGCCGCACCAGGCCAACCTGCGGATCATCGATGCGATCGGCAAGCGCCTCAAGCTGCGCCCCGGGCAGACCGTGATTACCATCGAACGCCACGCGAATACCTCGGCGGCGTCGATCCCGCTGGCGCTCGACGAGGCGGTCGCCGACGGCCGCATCAAGCCGGGCCATCTGGTGCTGATGGAAGCTCTCGGCGGCGGGTTGACCTGGGGTGCGGCCCTGGTGCGCTGGTAGGGCAAAGCCGAGATTTTGCCTCAGGAAATCACCGCCAACGCTTTGGAATTTGACGAGGTTTTTCGACCGGGCTAACCTCCGCGAAAGAACGGGAGGGCGGCATGGCCGGTCAGACGGTTACTCGCGCTCAGCTCACCGAGGCGGTGTATCAAGAGGTTGGCTTATCGCGTAACGAGTCGGCCGAATTGGTCGAGTCGGTGATCGCCGAGATCTCTGATGCGCTGGAGCGGGGCGAGATGGTCAAGATCTCTTCATTCGGCAGTTTTGCCGTTCGCCGCAAGGGCCAGCGGATCGGGCGCAACCCCAAGACCGGGCAGGAGGTTCCGATCAGCCCGCGCCGGGTGTTGGTGTTTCGCGCCTCCCACGCCTTGAAGAACCAGATCAACCAGTCGCTGACGGGACCGGCGCCGGCACGCCGTTCCGGCGCGAGCAGAACCCCAGCCTGACGTGAACGACGCGCCAGAGACCGCTTCTGGCCGCCGAGCCAACAAGCGGGTAGCGGTGTTCCGCACGATCGGCGAGGTCGCCGAGGACCTCGATCTGCCGGCGCATGTGCTGCGCTTCTGGGAGTCGAAATTCCCGCAATTGAAGCCGCTAAAGCGCGGCGGCGGCCGGCGTTATTACCGGCCCGAGGACATTGCGCTGCTGTCGCGCATCCGCCAATGCCTCTATCAGGAAGGCTATACGATCCGCGGCGTGCAGAAGCTGCTGTCGGAAGGTACGATCGGCGCTATCGGCAGTATCGAGGCTGTCGAGCCGAGCCTATTCCCGCTCGCGCCGATCGCAGCTCGCGAGGCGCCGCGTCCGGCGCGCTCGGCCCGGCGTGTCTCGGCGCCAGCGACCGCCCTTGCTGTCTCACCCGCGAAGCGGGCGGCTCTGGAGGAAGCGCGGCAGGAACTGACCGCCGCGCTCGAAATGCTCGGCGAGTTGGTGTGCGGCAAAAGCTGACGCACTGCGGCGCCTGGCCGCCACCGGTATGGTTCCACCTCCAGAGATGCCCCCGGTCGGAGCGTAGCTGCCGCCAAATACGAGGCCTTCGTGCCGGTCGGCTTGCAACCCACGGCAACTGTTTGCTGGCCAACGCGGCCCCGCCTGTTCGCCATCATTCGGTCGCCGGCGGCAGCGTTACCGATCGGTTCGTTTTTCAACCCCAAGCGCGCTAGCGATAGCTTCCTGAAGGTGGCTATCCCACCCTCCTAACAGTCACGAGCCTTCTCAACTGAAACGTGGGACGGCTGCTTCTGTTCCTGAGGATAAGCGACCTTGGGAATTCGATAACTCTATCTGCTCAAGGTCTGCTTTGGCACGGGGGCCGATGCAGTCGCACCAGTGTCATAAAACGAAAGCAGTTGGCCCACGGGAATAGCCTGTCGATCCGTAGAGACTGGGCTATAGACGCCCGGCTATCAGCGCGGCGATGCCACCGATGACGATGACGCCGGCAGCGCCGCCAAATAGGTTTTCGGCAATTTCGCTCGAAATGATGAACGGTCGCCAGCGGTTCGGCCCGTTCGGCGAACACCAAAAAATAGTGAAGCTCGTCGCGATGCAGACCGCCACCATGGCATGACGAGCGATCGCCGACAGATCGACGAAATGCGTCAGCCCGGCCAGTCCACCACCGATGAACCCTACGGCGCCTGCCATAACGAAGCATAAGGCGGTGCGACCGAGCAGCGCGCGCTGCTCTGCTCGGCTATCGACGAATTCATGCATCAGTTGTTCCTCGCGAGCGTGCTGTATGTGTTCGCGTCGTCAATGGGCTGAAGGTTCCCAGCAAATCCGCGGCCTTACCGATATACCCCTTCGCGTTTCTTTTGCGCGAAAGCCTCTTGCGCACCGTCAATGTGGCCCCCGTTAAGCCGAAGCTCGTGGAGGAAGGCGGCATCCTCCATCAGAGAGGGCAGGTATGCTTTCTGAACGCGGATTTCTCGATTTACCCGGAGAACGGCGCAAGCGGCCCAGCCACTCAGGACCGGACCCACCATCGCGGCCAGCCACCAATCAGGCACGGCTATGCCCCAATATATTAGGACAAGGCCCATGACGACCAAGAAACATAATAGTGCGCGTTAAATCCTCAGATCTTTCATACCGAATACTTTGACCAAAATTCGTTAACCAAAGATTGTGGTAGTGGGCGGTCATGCTGATGCCGTGCCAGGCAGCCGGGACAATGACCGGCAGCCGATGCACGCTAATTCGACCGAAGGAGCGCCTTAGCTCGTCGAATTGCGTGGTGGCCGTCGCACTGCGCGCATATCCCTACGCCTTGGCCTGCGGACGTTGCTGGCCTTCGGCAACACCCGGAGGGGTTATCAGAGCGGGAACGCCCGGCGCCAAGCCCACCAGGGTTAAAGCACCGAAACTGGTCCAATAGCGTTTGGCTGGTCAGGCCTCAACGAAGTGCCCGAACGGTTTCAAGGATTCAATGCGGTCGCAGATAATTTTGGTGACCGCCAGCATCGGTGTGGAGAGGATTGCTCCTGGAACCCCCCACATCCAATACCAAAAGATTAGCGAAATAACGACTAGCACGGGATTGATGGTAAATCGCCGCGCGAGCAGCAAGGGCGTGATCGTTTCGCCCTCGATTAGATGGATGGTGAGGTAGAGAGCCGCGGGCACGAAAGCGACCCAAAGCGAGTCAATTACGAGCATCCCCGCGAGGAAAAATATCACCACCCCAATTAGGGGGCCAAGAATCGGAACATAGTTGAGCAGGAAGGCGAGGGAGCCCCACATTAGGGGGTCGCCCAATCCGCACACGGCGGCCGCCACGCCAGTGGCAATTCCGACGGCCGTGTTCATGAGTGTGACCGTCAACAAATAGGCCGAGATGTCGCTTTCGATCTGCTGAGAGATCTCGACCGCCTGCCGCTTGTTCTTGAAGCGAGGCAGGACCTCGACCAGCCGTCGTAGAAACGTATCGCCGGCAATGAGCAGGAAGAACAGCACCAGCATGGTCTGGAGGACGCCGCTCACCAGGTAACGGGTGCCGTCGAGCAGGCGATCCGAAAACCCGGCGCCCGCTACGGTGACAGAAAGCGGGCTCGAATGGGCCATGATCTTTCCCATGAAGGAATCAAGGGCGCTCATGAGCCGCTGCAGGGCAGAGAGAGGCCGGCTTAGAAAGACGAGCCGGTCTTGCAGTTTGGGGAGCGCCGATGGAAGTTTTTGTGCCCAGTCCACCGCCGGCCCCGACAACATCATGCCGATACCAACAAGCCCGGCGAGTAAGACCAGGATGATGAACATCGCCGCCATGTTGCGCGGAACGTGCAGGCTTAACAGAAGCCGCATCGCGGGTTGCAAGACGAGCATCAACACGAACGCGATCACGATCGGCAGAATGATCGTGGCGGCGACGTAGCAGGCCGCAAGGCAAGCCAGGAGCAGGAGAGAGCCAAGAAATATGTTGGCAACGTCGGGCGCTGACGGCAGATCACCCGCTTCAGATAACTCAACGGTCGTGCCTGCCGGATCGGCCTCCAAGTATGCCGGAGCAATGTGAGGACTGGCGTCGTCGTGTGGCAATTCTTGGACCCGGTCAGCGGTGCTGGGTTGCCGAATTGAGGTGCGAGAGATCGTCGGGACGTTAACCCGGCATTCGCCAACGGTGTGTTGAGGCAATAAGTTCCGGGCCGCTCAAGCAATCGGCCGGCTCCGCGGTCCGTGCTGATCTTTGCGCTAAATCCAGTGCTGGCTCGGGGCGATGTTCGCGGGAACAGCATGCGTCGCTGGGATCATTCTCATCGGGTACGGAACCCTCTTTCGGACGACCGCGCGGCGGGCCCATGAGTGCCGGCTGAAAGAGCACAACGGCGGCAAGCGTGCAGAGGAGCGCAAGCGCCATCATTCCGCATACGCGACATTCCGGGCGCGCCCGACATCCACAGGCTGCCGAACGCGGTCGCCGTGGTGAGCGCGCTCGCCAAGGCGGCATAGCGCGACCCGCAACATTACGCCATCGCGACAATCGCGATAATCCCGGCCTCGAGAAAGGCCCACAGCACGGTGCGCTTAGCTTTGTATAGTTGCACCGGCGATCCGGCCGCTTTGGGGACTACCGCTAGTACCGCACCCACATATGCGATTGCCGAAAGCGGCAAACGGCGCGATCCTGGACCCGTTACCCTGAAAACGGGGAACGCAAAAACCAATGACTTGAACAGCAGGTTTTACAACTAGGAGGTCAACATGAAGCGTTTGACGCGCCGCAGGATTCTTGCGGCCGCCCCTATCGCATTTGCCCTGGGCAGCTCGCTGCTGGCCCCACGGCCCGCTCGCGCCGCCAAAAATTACGGGCCCGGGGTCACCGACACTGAGATCAAGATCGGCAACACAGCCCCTTATAGCGGGCCGCTCTCAAACGCCAGCCCGATCCCGCTGTCGATGGAGGCGTACTTCAAGATGATCAACGACCAAGGCGGCGTGAACGGGCGCAAGCTTACGTGCATTTCCTACGACGACGCCTACTCGCCGCCAAAGACAGTCGAGATGACGCGCAAGTTGGTGGAGGACGACGGCGTCCTGTTCCTCGTGGGCTCGGTCGGGACCCCGACCAACAGCGCGATCTGGCATTACGCGAACGAGAAGAAGGTGCCGCAGCTTTTCCCCGCCACCGGAGCCACCAAATGGGCTGATCCGAAAGACCATCCATGGACCATGGGCTTTTTCATCAGCTATCAGGCCGAGGGACGCATCTACGCCAACTACCTCCTTAAGGAAAAGCCCGACGCCAAGATCGGCGTGCTCTATCAGAACGACGATTTCGGCAAGGACTACCTGAAAGGCCTGGTCGACGGGCTCGGCGACAAGGCGTCGTCGATGATCAAGGTCAAGGACGCTTACGAAACCATGGACACGACGGTCGACTCGCAGATCGTCGAGATCAAGGCGGCCGGCTGCGACGTCCTCGTCACCATCGCGATCCCGAAATTCGGCGCCCAGGCGGTGCGCAAGGTGGCCGAGATTGACTGGCACCCGCTGCATATATTGAACGGCGTTGCCTCGTCGGTCGGCGCGACCTTGTTGCCGGCCGGACTTGAGAACGCCAAAGGCATCATCAGCGACAATTCATTCAAGGATCCGACCGATCCGCAGTGGAAGAACGACGCCGGCTACAAGGATTGGGCAGCGTTCATGGACAAGTACTATCCCCGCGGCGACAAGAGCGATAACCAGAACGTCTACGGCTACTCGATCGCTCAGACGACTGTGCAGATGCTGAAGCAGTGCGGCGACGATCTCTCCCGCGAGAACGTCATGAGGCAGGCGGCCAGCCTGAACAATCTCGCACTGCCGATGTTGCTACCGGGCATTGCGATCAACACCAGCGCGACAGATTTCGCGCCGATCAAGCAAGCCCAGATGAGACGCTTCGATGGCGAGCGCTACGTTCCGTTCGGTCCCATCATCACCGGCGCGGTCGGCTGACTTCGGGCTCGCGGTCGCGATCCGATCGCGACCGCCGGCTCCCCGCTCAATGCTGCCAAGAGTCAGCTTTGGGGCATTTTGAGACCTCCGGACTCGCCGCGTCGTATGACTGAAAGGCCGAGACGGGCGTCCCCTGGCCGCCAATGTCGTCGGCCTTTTGCGGCTGATGGGCGCCGACGAGGAAGGCACGCTTGCGGCTTTGAAAGCGATCCGGCGCACATCGGTCGATCCGAGGATTGTCGAACGTCGCCGCCGCATCATCAAAACCACCGGCAATGGGCTTCTCGTCGAGTTCGCCAGCGTCGTCGATGCCGCGCGCCGCGCGATTGAGGATCGATCTATAAGCTCATCCCCGCGAAACTATGCCGGACTCGGTCGGCCGCTCGCAGTGCCTCGATTGCTGTTTGATTACCAAATGCTCATCGGTCACAGGCGCAATAACGTAAACCATTGAGAGAATTGGTCGGAGCGGAGAGATTCGAACTCTCGACCCTCAGCACCCCATGCTGATGCGCTACCAGGCTGCGCTACGCTCCGACCGGTGTCCGGACATTTCAAAGTCTCAAGGATGGGTTTGAGATTCTTCCCATCATTCTTCCCTATATCAGGGGCTGGCTCTCTATGAACTGTCACGAACAATGTTGGACGATAAACCTAAACCCGGCGAGGGCCAAGCGCCCCAACAGAGGCGGCATACGCCTCACGCGGCCCCTATCAGGCGGTCAGCGCTAAACGCGCTTCTTTTCGAATGAGGGCGCGTCATTGCTGACCGCCCTCCATCTAGCCGCCCCATGCGAACATCATCACGTGGCACCGCGACACGCGATCGAAGCCCGCTTTGGGTGGCCTTTGGCTCGATCGGGTCGATACCGAGCCAAAGGTCCGACATCGGCTACCCCTTCGTGGGCGCCTGCGTCCGCTTTAGTCCGCTTACCAAACCGACGACGGACACTCAGCCATGGCGGCGGGAAGAGGTCTTCATGCCCCAAATGCGTCATTCGCATGGGGAGCCAGCAGCTTCCGAGTTGGGTCGTGTGCAGTCGGGTTGATGTGCTTTGCGGGTGACCGCTCACGGCGCAATCCGGTAGCTGCGGTGCGTCTCGGCGAAGGTCCGCTGCTCGACCCTAACGCGATCTTCGCATCGCGAAAATCACGCGGTCGTAGAGGTGGAAAGTGGTCGCTCGCACTGACAGCAATATGGTCACGCGATCGAATTTTACAGTGAAACAGAGGACAATTATCGCACCCTCGCGTTGCCGGAGTTACTGCGCGCGCCTCCAATGCATCAGGCAGGCGGTTGGATGCCCAGCGATGACAGTCTAGGTCGCCATGCTCCTGCGTGGCTCTTCGAAGGTCCGTCGTCGACTACTTGGCATTGTTTTCTCGTGTAGTGGCGACGTGGAACGCCCCAGCGGCCCGGCGCGTTACCGCGGCATACCTCTCGTCACGGCCTGAAAAGAACGCCCATGAACAAAACAGCACTAGCGACCACTGTCGTGGCAATAACCGCCGGAGTCCCGCTCATGATGGAGCGGGCCGAGGCGCAACAGCAGCTGGTACCCGCCGCGCTCCCGCCGTGGAGCAGCACCGCAACAACCACGACACTGTCGAAGACGAAGTCCGCCCCGCTTCCGGCGGCGACGCGCGCGCCTTCTGTCGAATCCGATGCCGCAACCCCGGATCAAGACAACGCGACCCCGATCCAAGGCGCAACCCCGATCCAAGGAACGACGACGCCGATCCAGGCGGTCTCCCTACGGTCCGGTCCGAACACAGCCTCGCCGGTAATTAGCACATTGCGGCCTGGCATGGCGGTGCGGGTGCTCGCCAGCGCCAATTACGGCTGGATGCTGGTTGAAACGCCAGTGGGCTCGGGCTGGACCTACGGTAGCTACCTGGCACCGATCGGCAGCGCGGCCGCCATTCAACATCCGGCGCCACCGACCGAAATCATCATCCGATGAGCTGTCGACCGCGGGTTGAAGTGTGGGGCGGCTACCCGCGCCGCCGTGGCAAGGATAGCAAATTGCCCTGACCTATCCGCGCTTATCCGCTGTCCAGATTGTGGCTATGCGGCAATGCCCGCTGTGAGTCGACAACGGAACCCTCTGCCGGTCACGTGGAGGTCGGCTTTCGGCGTTGAGCTGCCCTATAGCCGACAAATTGGCTCCTGTTGCCCCAGAGCAGTCTTCCATGCGTGCAACCGTTGCCGCTCCTCGATCTGGTTGTAAGGCCGTCTTTCAGCCATGCTACCTTCGCCGAATGGTTCTAAACCTGATTGATCTGGGGGACCCTTCCAGCCGAGACGATACCGCGTTCAACCGTGTCCGAGAATTCGATCGGTCGTCTTGCACCAATGATCCGCGCCGGCCGGGGGGTGGCTTGCTGCACAATGGATTACCCGTTGAAACGGGCTCCGATGAGGAGCCAGTTGCCGATCAAGGTCGGTCGTTCAGTCGCGGCGGCAAGGACCGGCGTTCATGCCCCTTCGCGACTTCAGACTAGCGTTGAGACCGAGCCATGGACGTGATCTTTGGTGCCTGTGCCGGTTATCCAGCACGAAAAATTCGCCCTTTCGTCGTCAGCTTGCGCCGTTGGTATAGCGGCGAAGTTGTGTTGGTATCGGCGCATCTGCCGCCAGATGCCAAGAACCTGCTTAACGCCTACCAGATCAACGAAGTCGAAATCGAGCTCGACCAACCATGTTCCTATATCAAGTTCCAGCGCTACTTTGCCTATCGAGAGATACTACGAGCGCGGCCGGATATCTCGCGAGCAATTCTGGTCGATGTGCGCGATGTCTTTTTTCAGGGTGATCCGTTCCTCCTGTTATCGGAAGGCTCACTGGTTGCCTTTCTTGAAGACGAAACGATTGGTAATTGCGTGTTCAACACCCAATCGCTCGAGACTATCTATGGTCACGAGCGGACCGTGGAACTCGCCAGCCACACAATCAGCTGCTCCGGGACCACGGGCGGTACGCGAGCGGGGCTCTTGCATTATCTCGATTTGATGTGCCGCGAGATCACTGCCGCCGCACCAAAGCAGATGCTTAGTGGGGATCAGGGAATTCACAATCATCTACTCTACAGCGAATTGCCCGAGGCGGTCTTGGTGCCGAACCGGACCGGCGCGGTACAGACCTTACACCATCAAAAGGAGTTCACCTTCGATTCATCCGGGCAGCTGTTGAACATCGATCGACGAATTTGTCCGGTGGTCCACCAGGTCGACCGCTACTCTCGGCTTTTCCCGCTCTGGCGCAACTTGCAGGAAGATGGCGAGTTTGATCTCGGATAACCGCTACCGATCACATCGGCCGCCAGGATCGGCGCGGCCTGCGCTCAACCCCTTCGCCGGACACTCTTGCTCCTTTAAGCGCTTTCACTCGGTTGTTGGATCCAGCAACCGCCAGTCAACTGTCAGCCGTCGCCGAAACCCTTCCGCCGTGAGTAGCGGTTGTGCGCCGACGACCGCTCAGGGCGCGGTCCCGCCGCTCCCATGCGGCCCAGCGAATGTCGCCTTTCTGATCACATAGCGGGCGCTGGGTCTCTGGCCGGGTCTTCATGCCCCCATTTGCGGTCGTCTACGATCTTATCGTCTATACAGCAGCCGCCGTCGCGGCACGCCAGCCGCCGAAATGGGTGATGTCGCGCGCGGTTTCGACGGCGTGGGCCTCGCAGAGAAATCCCGTCACGACGCTGCCGCCTTCGAGCGTCACCGCGCCTAGTCCCAGCGGCGCGATCGTTGCGAGGAGCGCGCTCACCGCTTCGGCCGGCACGTCCCACACTTCGCCTTCGATCGCCTCGCCGCCGCTCGCGCGGCGCACCAGTCCCGGCCGCTTGCCGTCGGGCAGCGCATACAACCTATATTCCGGCGCGGTTCGAGCCGTGCGCCGCAGCCGGGCGCCGAGCGCGACAAGCTCGGGGTTCAGCGGCTGACCGGAAAGATGCGCGCCGAGCACCAGGATCGGCAGAAACGGATAGGCGCCCCAGGTCGCGGGGAAAGGCGCGGTCGGATAAGACTGTCCTGTGGCGCCGAGCGGCAGACCGGCCGCCGCCTGCATCGCGCTGCCGATGGCTGCCAGCAGCGGGTCGTGGAAGGCGGGCGCGAACAGCGTCACGCCGCAGGGCAGCCCATCGCCGCGGAAGCCGGCCGGGACAGCAAGGGCCGACAGGTCGAGCAGATTGCAGAAATTGGTGTAGCGGCCGAGGTTTTCGTTGAGGGTCACCGGGGCCTTTTCAACCTCGGCGATCCGATAAATCGTCCCCGTGGTCGGCAGCACCAGCAGATCGATCTGCCGCCAAACCTTTTGCGTCTCCTGGCGCAGGGCAGCGCGCCGATCGAGGCCGGCATAAGCGTCCGCGCCAGAAATCGCGCCGGCACCGGCGACGATACCCCGCACCGTGGGGTGCAGCACATCCCAGCGGTCGCCCATCGCGGCGGCGATCGCGCTATGGCGCTCGGCGAGCCACGGACCGCAATAGACGAGCTTCGCTGCTTCGAGAAACGGCGCATAACCAATCGTCACCGCCTCGCCGCCTAGCGCGGTCAGGCGATCGATCGCCGCGGCGTAGAGCACCGGACCATCGGCATTGTCGAAAAATTCGAGATCGCCTCGCCCGACCACACCAAAAGTAAAGCGCTCCGGCAGCCGACCGATCGCGCGAAACCCCGGTGGCGGCGGCCGCGATCTGCTGTCGGCGGAATCGACCCCGCGGGCCACGTCGAGCACGGAGGCGGCATCCGCGACGGTCAGCGTGAAGATCGAGACGCAGTCGAGCGAGCGGCAGGCGGGTACGACGCCGCTCGCGGAAATGAGGCCACGCGTTGGCTTCAGGCCGACAATATTGTTGAACGATGCTGGAACCCGCCCGGAGCCGGCCGTGTCGGTTCCGAGAGCGAAGGCGACCAGCCCAGTCGCCACGGCGACGGCCGAACCCGAGCTCGATCCGCCCGGTATATACGCCGGGTCGAACGGGTTGCGCGGGACCCCGTAGGGCGAGCGCACGCCGACCAGCCCGGTCGCGAACTGGTCGAGATTGGTCTTGCCGATGCAGATCGCGCCGGCTCGCCGCAGACGCTCGACCACCGGCGCCGACCGCGTCGGCTCATGTGCGAATTCCGGGCAGGCGCAGGTGGTCGGCAGGCCGGCGACATCGATATTGTCCTTGACCGCGAATGGCAGCCCGTAAAGCGGCATTGCGTCGAGGCCTTCGGTCGCGGCACGGCGCTCGAGAGCCGCCGCTTCGGCGCGCAGAGCGTCGTCGGGGAAGCGCGAAATCCAGACGCCGTCATCGCCGCGCGCGCCGAGGCGTGCCGCGACCAAGTCGACAATCGAAACCGGCGACAGGCTGCCAGCGCGATAGGCATCACGCAGCGCGGCGAAATCGAGGCTTGGCGACATGGAAAGATGGCCAGAATCGTTAGTCTTCGGTGTCATCCTCGCCGCGGATGCTAGGCCAAAGCAATCCACTCGGTCATTCGCCTAGCGCGGGCGGCAGCGGCGCGCACACCGCGCCGATTGTTTCCAGGTGATGCGAGGTGCGCAGCGCAATGTCCTCGCGCCAAGGCGCGGCGATGATCTGGACGCCGATCGGCAATTTGCCCGCTGCCTCGGGCACCGGCACCGCGACCACCGGCAGGCCGATAAACGAGATCGGTTGCGTGTAGATCCCGATATTTGGCCGCAGCGCCACCTCCTTACCGGCGAGCATAAAGCTTTTCTGCCCGATCGGCGGCGCGGCAAACGGGGTCGCCGGCGCGAGGATTACGTCGACCTCGTCGAATAGCCGCAGCACGGCCTCGCGATACCAGCGCCGGAATTTTTGTGCTGCAGCGACCGCCGCACCGGGGATCAGCGCGCCGGCGATCAGCCGGTCGCGCACATCGGGATCGAAATCGGCTGCCCGTTTGCGCAGCCGGCCAAGATGGAGCGCCGCGCCCTCCGATGCGGTGATGACATAGGCGGCAGAGCGCGCGCGCGCGGCCTCGGGGATATCGATCTCGCGCTCGGCACTGAGCGCCGCCGCGACGCGATCGAGCGCAGCCAAAGCCTCGGGCGCGGCGCCGGCGCGGAAATAACCGCCGGCGCGGACGATGCGCAGCCCGCCGATCCCCCCGCCGAGTGCCGGCGTCGCTGGCTCGCCAGGACGCGCAACGCAGACCGGGTCGTGCGCGTCATGGCCTTGCATCGCATCGTATGCGAGCGCCAGGTCGAGCGTGCTGCGCGCCAGCGGCCCGAGATGATCGAGGCTCGAGACGAATGGGAAGCTGCCCGCGCGCGACAGCCGGCCATAGGTCGGCTTCAGCCCAAAGATGCCGCAAAACGATGCCGGAATGCGGATCGAGCCATTGGTGTCCGAACCGAGAGCGATCGGCACCAGTCCGCCGCCAACAGCGCCGCCCGAGCCGCCCGATGACCCGCCGGTCATGCGCGAGGCGTCGTGCGGGTTGCGCGACGGCCCGTCATGGCAGTTCTCGCCGGTGAAATCGTAGGCGTATTCGCCCATATTGAGCGCGCCGACCAGCACGGCCCCGGCCGCTTCAAGCCGCGCCACCGGCGCCGCATCCGCTTTGGCCGGTGTGCGGTCGCGATTGATGCGCGAGCCAGCGAGGGTCGGCAGCCCCGCGACGTCGACGAGGTTTTTGACCGCGAATGGCACGCCGGCCAGGGGCCCCGCCGGATCGCCTCTGGCGATCGCGGCGTCGATCGCCGCGGCGCGTGCCCGTGCGCGGTCGGCCGTCACCGCGGTAAAGGCATTGAGCCGCGTGTTGCTGCGCTCGATGCCGGCAAGAGCCGCGTCGACGACCTCGCACGCGCTGCGGCGGCGCCCTCTGACCGCGGCGGCGATGTCGGCGGCGGCCGCGATCGCGCTCATGCCGTGAAGACCGGGGCCGGATCGGCGCCGTCCGGCAGCTCGAACTTAGCGACATTGCGCGCATGATCGAGCGAAATCGCCAGATGCAGCCGGATTGCCTCGCGCCATTCGTCGCGAACCGGAATGTCGAGCAGCCGGCAGCCCGCCTCGATAAAGGCGTCGATGTCGTCGTCGCTCATCGCTCGCCCGTCACTCGCCGGGTTCGGCGATGGCGTCTTCCGGCCTGATGATCGGGGACGTCAGCCCCTGCCGCGCGAACCCGAGGCAGATCAGCGCCATCGCCAGATAGCCGACCGCGACCGGCGTCGAATTGCCGAAGCCGAGCGCGGTGCCATTGATGACGCCAAAATAGGCAAGAACCGCCGCGCCGAGCGCATAGATCGCCGCACGGTTGAACTGACGATCGATGATGAAGGCCGCCGTCGCGCCCAGCATCAGTCCGGTTAAGGTCCCCCCGCCACCGAAAAGCTCAAGCCCGTGATAGATGACGCCGTGGCCGGCGAGCTTGTCGAAGCCGACGTCGGCGGCCGAGGTGCCGGCGGCGGCGAGCGCGCCGTCGATCTGGTTCTGCGCCCATGACGCGATATTGGGCAGCATCGCCAGGATCACCGCCGGAGCGTGGCGCGTCGGCGTGGACTCGAAGGCCTGCGCCCCGATCACTAGCCCGATATAAAGCAGGATCGGCAGGATCGCGACGAGCGGCACCACAGCCAGCAGCAGCGCGGTCAGTCCGGTGAAGCAGACAAGCGAAATGACAACCCCGGTCGCGAAAGAATAGCCGATGCGTCCGCCGACCGCCTTCCACCCGGGATGGCCGATATAGACTGCCGGCGGAAACGGCGAGCCAAGCAGAGCGCCGGCCAGCGCGCCCACGCCATCGGCGACCAGCACTTTGCGCAGATTGTATTCGTCGCCGGCCGCTGCTGCGCTCTCGACGTTGTTCATGCCCTCGGTGAAATTGTAGATGCCGAGCGGCACCGCGATCACCAAAAGCGGGCCGATGTCGTGCAGCCCCGCGAGAAAATCGAGTGTGGGGATCGGCACGTGCAGGCCAAACTTGGCGAAGGCCGCGCCGACCGCATGCGGGTCCATGACTTGCTGGATGCCGGTCAGCGTCGCGATCCAGCCGATCGCCGTCCCGACCAGCACCGCCGCCAGCCCGCCCGGCACGCCCCCGGGCAGCCGCACCCCTGCGCACCAGCTGACGAGGATGATCGCGAGAGATACGAAGCCGAGCCAGGGAATCTGCCACGACAGGAAGGCCGGCCGCATCGAGATGAAGGCGATCGAGATGCCGGCGAGCGCACCCAGCATTGCCGCGCGCGGTGTGTATCTCCGCAGCGTCGGGCCGACAAAGGCGCCCAAGAGGATCACGCAACCGATGATGAAGGCCCAGGCGAGCCCCGCCTGCCAAGCGAGAATCGGGTCTTTGGTCTTCAGATAGGTCGGCAGCATGACCAGAAAGACGACGATGAACATGTGGGGCACGGACGGGCCGTACGGCAGCGCGGTCACATCGCCGCGCCCTTCCTTTTTCGCCAGCTGATAGGCTAGCCAGGCGTAGAAGAGATTGCCAATCGGCAGCGCGATGCCGAGCGCCGGTAGCACCCGGCCGAAGACAATGCCGTCCGGCATCTTGACGACGCCCAGGCACAGCCCGGTCAGCACGATCACGTTCAGCGCGACATTGGTGAAAAGCCCGAAGAAGCCGTTCCAATCGCCCGGCACCCACCAGCGGGTCTCCGCTCTGTCAGCGGTCGCAATGCTCATTCTCTTGTCTCCCTAACGTGCCGCCCGAGCACGGCGCTGACCGCTTCCGAGCGCCCGACCCAGCCGAAAATGCCGCCCTGCGCTTTGATCATCTTGAGGCCCATCTCCTGGAATTCTGGAAACTACGAGCCAACGCAGTCCTCCAGCACGAGACACTCGAAGCCGCGGTCGTTGGCTTCGCGGACGGTGGTGTTGACGCAGACCTCGGTGGTGACGCCGCAGACGATCAACTGGCGGATGCCGCGATGCTTGAGGATCGCGTCGAGATCGGTCGCGTAGAACGCGCCCTTGCCCGGCTTATCGATCACCGGCTCGCCGGCGATCGGGTAAAGCTCGGGGATGATGTCATGGCCCTTCTCGCCACGGACCAAGAGCCGACCCATCGCCGCCTCGTCGCCGATCCGCAGCGTCGGGTTGCCGCGCTTTAGCTTCGCCGGCGGCAGGTCGGCAAGGTCGGCGCGGTGGCCCTCGCGGGTGTGGATGACCGCGAGCCCCGCGCCGCGCGCCACTTCCAGCAAATCCCGGGTCGGCGCGATCGCGCGACGCAACTGCCCGACATCGTTGCCCAGCGACTCGCCGAACCCGCCCGGTTCGAGGAAGTCGCGCTGCATGTCGATGATGAGAAGTGCACAGGCCTCCGGCATGAAGTCGAAAGGGTAGGGTTCGGCCGGGATCGAGGGCATTTGAGGGCTTCGCGCGCGGTTCGCTCGAGACCGAGCAATTCCCGCGCCAACGATGGTGATGTTCGGCAATGTCCGCCGTTTTCGCTCCGGCTCGGCGGCAACTCACGTTCCGCGAATGCGCCGGACCTTGCGGTCGTACTTTGGTGACGACAGGCCGACCGTGGATCCGGCGGCGCTCGACAGCGCGGCGGGCAACTGGACCGGTCTACCGGTTTTCCGCTGGACGATGGCGGCCCGATCCCGAACCTGGCCGCCGACGCATATATCGTAGACTTGCAGCCGCACGAGATCACAGCCCCGCAGTTCGTTATCGATCGCCAGATTGAGCAGTGCGAGATCGCATCGGCGCTTTTCGAGCTGCAGTCGGATCCGGGTCGCCCCTACTTCCTTCTGTTTCAAGGGCCGCTTTTGGCCAATGAGCCGGTCTCGGTTTCAGGGGGTTCTTACAAAGCCAATAAGCGCTGGGATCGAGTTGCGAATGGTTGCCTCCTTGATCCCGACCGCGCAGGTCATCTGCTGACCCGCGGTGCTATCACTAGCGAAGGCAGCTCTGCCTAGAGAAAGCGGATCTTTGGTTTCTCGCATACTGTCCGCTGATCATGACCCAGAACGAATGAGCCGCGACCCTCACAGTGCGCCTATTGCAGCCCTCCTCTGCTGTTGAGAGGAAGGCGCGGTGCCGGCCGAAATGCGTTGTCGTCCTTGCCGCCCGTCTCGGACTGCACCGCCAGCAACCGGGAAAGTTCGCGCCCAACAAAGCCGCTCAGATCGAAGATCAGCAAGTAGGCGACGACAATCATCAGGACCGGGTTGACCCATGCCGCCGTATGGTCAAGGCGCCGGATCGTCGCTCCCCAGCGGCTACTGAGCAGCGATCGCCGGCGCCTCACAACAATCGCCTTGCGCAAGGCCCGTTAGGCTAGCACGGGCATGGCCTCGGTCACCGTTTCGAGCTGGCCGACAGTCTCGCGGCCGAACGCAAGTGGGATAAACGCGCCAATAGCTACGATCACAAATATCGTGCCGAAAAAGATCGGTGCCGATCCAGTATGCGGCTCCATCAGGAGGGGCGCAAAGCCGCCGGCAAATAATCGCCCGAACAACTCGCCAAAGATGTGCCCGCGCCCGCGCAAAGCCGTCGGAAATTGTTCGGAGAGATACACCCGCGTCGCGGTAAAGGCCGAGAGCACCGTGAAGCCGATGATCAATCCTCCCGCCACCATCATCACGCCCGCATAGTCGCCCGCTTGGTGCGCCAGCAGCATCAGTGCGAGGCCCGGCAGCGATCCGGTAAGCGCATAGGCGATTGTCCAGCGCCGCCCGATGATCTCCATCAGAAAACCCGTGAAACCCTTCCCAAAGAAGCTTGCCGCATAGACGATCGACGTCAACCCAAGGCTGGCGCTGACGGCAAAGCCCTGATCGTTCAGCGCCTTTGGCAGCAGCACTGAAATCAGGAAATAGGCAGTCCCGGCGCAGATACCGGAGAGGATACCGACCGTTGTCCAGCGAAGTTGGCCCGGCGCAAACAAGGCCCAATATGAGGGAAGGCGCTCCCGCGCGGCTTGCGTGATGTCGCCAAGCTCGGTAACTGTCAACGGCGATACCCGGTTGCCAGCACGCACGATGATCCGGTTGACGATGTCGACGGCGGTCTGCGCCCGGCCTTTGCGCAAATGCCAGCGCGGGCTTTCGGGAAGCACGAAATAGATCAGCACCGGCACGACGGTGATCGCCAACCCGCCTGGCAAGGCCAAGAACCGAAAGGCGTATTGGTTGCCGGCGAGCAAGCCGCCGATGAACGGCACCACCGTGAAGGAGGCGGCAAGTGACATCTCGTAGATTGCGCCGTAGGTGCGCCGGTGCTGCGCCGGCATCAGCTCGGCAGCGATTGGGAACGCCGCCGAGACGGCACCACCCGCACCAATGCCGGTCAGCAAGCGCACAATGATCAGCTGGTCGGAAGTTTGCACCAGCGGGATCAGCAAGGTGAAAAACGTCGTGGAGATCACGCCGATCAGCATGATCGTCTTGCGGCTCCAATGGTCGGATACCGCCGAGGACAAAAAACCGCCGACGCACAGCATGAAGGTTGGGCCGACGGCAAGCCAGCGGATGTCGGCGTCAACCAGGTGCAGCGGCGCTTTCGCCAGCACCAGCAGCGAGCCGGTCATCACCAAATCGTAGCCCTCGATAAAACCGACGAGGGCGAGCACGGCGATAATCAAAATGTGGTAGGCGCTAAACGGGATGCTATCGAGTTTGTGGCCGAGCAACTGCCCAGCCTCGTTTGTCGAGTGGCTGATGGGGCGAACGTCTGCCATGGAACCCTCCCAGATGTTCCAATCCAGAGGTCCATGCGGACGCACAAAACGGGCGAGGCCGGCGCGTTTCTTTACAAGAGCGTGACTTTTCTGGCGATGGATGGTTCTCGGATTAGCGCCTCGCTAGTTCATGGCAGCCCGCAAAGGATGCTACCCGGATTGACGTGTTGCTCCTGTTCAAGGTTGGCGGCGAATTTTTTCGCTCGCCTCGTTGCCCCTTGAGGGGCTGACCCATCGTAGATGAGCCCTGGCCGGTTGTCATGATTGATATAACGCGAGCGCTCGCTCGCGTGCAGTGCCGAGCCAAAATGCACCCTCCAGATCCGCGTCACCTGTTCCATAGCGGTCGCTCGGTTCAGTCTACATAAACGGCAGGCCATGCCCCTAAGCCGACCTTCGCGCCGATGGCTTTGTATCGCACAGTCCGGTGGATTCTGGACGTCCCCTATCTCTAACCAAGCTTACCTGTTCTCGCTGAAAGGCCGGGGCGCGAAACCCGCGCCCGCCCGGCCGCATCGTTGACACGACCGAAAAATCCTTGACCCTCTGAAGGCGTCTCGCCTGATGGTCGGTTGCACCGAATAATGCTGTCATTCTTGACCAATGAGGCCGGGTTTGCCGCCTCTTGCCTCGCCTGTATCCTTCTTGCCCTTCCGCATGAGTACGCGCATTCCTTCATGGCCTTCGCGCTCGGCTTTAAAAGCCACCCACTCGTCATCCATTTCGGCGGCACGAATCTCTTCAATCTCCTACCGTTGACCGAGATCAGAGAGAGATATGCGTAACATATTGATTCATAATCGGAATTAACGTCGGGTAATGCGAAGCAATCCCCAGTGCTTCTATGGGGGGTGCTGGGGGTCGTTAGTTCGAATCTCACCGTTCCGACCATCCCACCAATTTGACAAACGATGCTCTAAGGCAGGCGCTGGCTTGGCGTTACGCGCGGGAGGCGGCGCGCAAGCGAAACGTCGGATCCTTGTCGGTTCCGCCCGGCCGCCCGCGACGCCAGCCAAGAGCCCGAGCGTAGCTCCCGAACAGCCCGGCGGCCTCGATTTCGGTTTCGCTGACGGAGGTGGGGCCCTCGGCGTTAGGCGCGACGTAGAGCGCGTCGGTCGGACAGTAGATTTCGCAAAGGAAACAGGTCTGGCAGTCAGCCTGACGCGCGATGACCGGCGGCGCCTTCGGGACCGAGTCAAAGACATTAGCGGGGCAGGCCTTGACGCAGATATCGCAGGCGATGCACCGCCGCTCGGAGACAATCTCGATCATAGCGCCGTCTCCGCGGATTCGATGGGCCGACGGGCAATTGTGACCTGATCCAGCCCGCGCGCTTCGATCCTGCAGGTGAACTCCGCATCTCGTCCGGGCGCATCGCGCCGGCGGTGCATGCCTCTGCTCTCAGCGCGGACGATCGCGCCGGCGCATGCCCAGCGGCTGGTGGCGATCAGCGCCGCGGCCTCGCGTGCCCGCAATGCCGCCGGCCTCTCCCCCGGGGCATGATGGCGAAGCCCCGTCCAATTCGCGTCGAGCCGGTCAAGCGACCGCTTGAGGCCGGCTTCGGTGCGGAAGAAATTACGGTCGAGCGGCAGCATCTCCTCGCGCACCGCGGCGACCGCCGCCGCCGGGTCGAATGCAGCGCGGTGATCGGCCGCCGGTCGCAGCCCCACTTGCCCGAGCGGTGCGAGGCTGGTTCCGTTGCCGCCGTGGGATGCGGCAAACTCCGCCGCCGCCCGGCCCGCCCAATTGCCGGAGGCGATGGCCCACGATGAATTCGGACCGCCGCCGCCGGTGACCGCGCCGGTCAGCCGCTCCCGGCTCGCCGCATCGCCGGCGGCGTAAAGCCCCGGTACGCCGGTCGAGCAATCGTCGCCGGTCAGCCGGATGCCGCCAACGCCGCGCACCGTGCCCTCGCAGCGCAACGTCACCGGCCAGCGCTCGTCGAAGGCGTCGACGCCCATGCGGTCGAGCGGCAGAAAGCAGTTCGGCTGCCCCTGCCGCAGCCACTGGCGCAGCTCCGGATTCGCCTTGTCGTATTGCGCGTAAACCGGCCCCTCCAGCAACACCTCGGCGACGGCGGCGTGGCGATCTTTGCCGTCGATGCCGATGCGCGAGCCGTCCTCTCGGGTAAAGCTGGCCCAGCGGAACGGCAGCCCTTTGTTGAGCGCGCTCGGTTTCGGGGTGAAGGCATATTGCGCAGAAAATTCCATGCCCGACATCGTGGCGCCGGCTTCGGCCGCCATGAGGTAGCCGTCTCCCGTCAGGCCCGTCGCGCCAAGAATGCGCTCACCGAAGGCGCAACCTCCCGTCGCGAGGACCACGGCGCCGGCGTGAATGCGCCAGGGCCGGCCGCGCTGCCGGTCGATCCCGGCCGCGCCGGCGACCCGGTCGCCGTCCGCCAGCAATTCGAGCGCGGGGTGATGATCGAGCACGGTAACGCCGGCCCGGCGCACCCGGCGGCGCATGAAATGCATGTAGTCGGGGCCGCGCAGATTGGCGAGGTAGGGCTTGCCCTCGTCGTCGCTCGGGAACGGATAGCCCATCTCGGCGAGGCGGTGGAGGCTGTCCCAAGCGATGCCGAGCACGCCGTATGCCCAATCGGCGTCGGCGAGGCCGCCGGTCAGTGCCTGCCGCCGGTTCACCGCCTCGCGGCGCGGCTCGCCGGGCGGCACGAACCAGGTGCCGGTGTTGGACGGTGCGGTAGCGCCGCTGGTTCCCATATAGCCTTTGTCGACGACAATGACTCGGGCTCCGCTCTCCCGCGCGGTGAGCGCGGCCCAGGCCGCCGCAGGACCGCCGCCAATGACCAGCACGTCGGTGGCGAGGACGCTTGCTTCGGCGGATTTGCGCCGGCCCGGCGAGCGCGACTGACCCATCGTTGTTTCGCCCACCGTTCGGCTTGCGGAATTGTTGAGGCCAACTCTAAGCGACCCAAGACGAATTCGCTACCAGTCGCGCGTATCCTGGCGCGCGAGTAAACTGCGCGGAAATCAGTCCGATCACCCAATCTGGAGACTGCCCCATGACCTCGGAACGCCCGGAAGCCGCAGGTGAACCCTGGCAATGGCCGGAGCCGCATTGGCGCAAGCTGGTCGACCGGGTGCGCGCCGGGCGGGCGCTCAGGCCGGCGGAGTGGCCGGGTGGGGCACGCTGCGCGGTGGCGCTATCGTTCGATAGCGACCACGAAACGAGCGACCTGCGCGAGGGCGGCAAGTCGATTGGGCGATTGGCCTGGGGGCAATACGGCGCGCGGGTCGGGGTGCCGCGCATCCTCAAGCTCCTCGACAAGTACCAGGTCAAGGCATCGTTTTATGTCCCGGCGGTGACCGCGCTGTTGCATCCCGACGAGCAACGCCGCGTCGTCGCCGAGGGCCACGAGATCGGCATCCACGGCTGGATCCATGAGCTGAACTCGGTGCTGCCTTACGAGGCTGAGCGCGATCTAATGCTGCGTTCTGCCGAGGTTCTGGAGAAGACCAGCGGCGTGCGCCCGGTGGGCCTTAGGACTCCCTCCTGGGATTTCAGCTGGAATACGCTGGCGATCGAGGCCGAGATGGGCCTCCTCTACAATTCGTCGCTGATGTCGGACGAGGATTGCTACGAGCTCCTGCTCGACGGCGAGGAATGCGGGGTGGTCGAGCTGCCGGTCGAATGGGTGCGCGACGACGCGGTTTACTTCATGATGAACAGGTTCTCGGCGCTGCGCCCCTATACGCCGCCCGCCGACGTGCTCGACATCTTCCGCCGCGAGTTCGAGGCTGCCTATGCCGATGGCGGCATCTTCCAGCTGACCATGCATCCGCATGTGATCAGCTACCGTTCGCGCATCTGGCTGCTCGAGGAGCTGATCCGCCTTGCCCAGTCGCGCCCCGGCGTGTGGTTCGCGACCCATGCCGAGGTCGCCGGCTGGGCCAAGCAGCACGCCGCATAAGTCGCGGATTTCCCGATCGGCGGCGCTGTCCTCCGCCGAGGCGACTCGCCTCCGTATTTTTCGCTCGGCGTTCGGATTAGCGTTGAAGGAATACACCGAATCTCCGGCGTTGGCTCGATTGTCGCGGCGCCTTGAGCTCGACGCTCAGGCCTTTGTCGTCTCGGCCTGCCGGCGGAGTGCGGACAGGGTGGTGCGGGTGGTGATCATCTCCGGGTCCATTCTGAGTTCGATGATCGCCGCGCGGTTCGAGGCGACAGCCTCCTCGAAGGCCGGGGCGAACTCCTCGGTGCGCGATACCGTTGCCGAGAAGGCGCCATAGGCGCGGGCGAGGGCGGCGAAGTCCGGGTTCTTCAGGCTGGTGCCGGAGACGCGGCCGGGGAAACGGCGCTCCTGGTGCATGCGGATGGTGCCGTACATCGCATTGTTGAACACGAGGATGATCGGCCCTGGCCCTTCGGCCAGCGAGGTCGCCAGCTCCTGGCCGGTCATCAGAAAGCCGCCGTCGCCGCAAAAGCCGACGACGATGCTGCCGGGCCGCGCGAACTTGGCAGCGACCGCGGCGGGGACGCCGTAGCCCATCGCGCCGCTGGTCGGCCCGAGCTGGCGACCGGGGCGGCGGTATTGCAGAAACCGGTTGGGCCAGCCGCTGAAATTGCCGGCGTCGCTGGTAATTATCGCGTCATCGGGCAGGCGCTCGCGCAGCCAAATCATGATCCGGCCGAGATCGAGCGCCGGAGCGTCGGTCAGCTTCGAGGGCTGCAGGCCGGCCTCGTACTCGGCGCGACATTCCTGGCGCCACTCGGCCCATCGCGGGCGGGCGATGGGCTCCAGCGTGGTGAGCGCGGCGGCGATCTCGGGCATCCCCGACTGGATCGCCAGGGTTGGCCGAAACACGCGGCCCAACTCCTCGGCGGCGGCGTGGATATGGATGAGGGTCCTACCGGGTTCGGGGATGCCCATCAGCGAATAGGATTGGGAGGTGATCTCGCCGATCCGGGCGCCGATCGCGAGGACGAGGTCGGCGGCTTTGACGCGGGCGACGAGGCTGGCCGCCGCGCCGGTGCCGAGATCGCCGCAATAGACCGCGAGCCGGTTGTCGACGATGTCCTGGCGGCGGAACGAGCAGCAGGTGGGCAGATCGTTGGCGGTAAGGAACCTGGCGATATCGGCGCAGGCGGCATCGGTCCAGCCGGACCCGCCGACCAGCACCATCGGCCGTTCGGCGGCAGCAAGCAGGCGGCGGAGCTCGGCGAGGTCGGTGGCGCCGGGATGCGCGCGCACCGCGTGGTACGGGCCGACCGGCTCGACTTGGGCGGTCTCGCGCAACATGTCCTCGGGGAGCGCGACGACAACCGGGCCGGGGCGTCCAGAGGTCGCGATCTGGAACGCCTGGTTCATCAGCTCGGGGATGCGTTCCGCCATGTCGATCTGCGTCACCCATTTGGCGAGCGGCGCGTACATCTTGCGGAAATCGACTTCTTGGAACGCCTCGCGGTCGATTTGGTGGCGCGCGACTTGACCGACCAGCACGACCATCGGGGTCGAATCCTGGAACGCGGTGTGAACGCCAACCGAGGCGTTGCAGGCACCGGGCCCGCGCGTCACCAGCAGCACGCCAGCCTTGCCGGTGAGCTTGCCGTAGGCCTCAGCCATAAAGGCGGCGCCGCCCTCCTGGCGGCACGTGACGAGGCGAATCTCGGGTGCGTCGTAGAGCGCGTCGAGCACTTCGAGGTAGCTCTCGCCAGCGACGCTGAACGCCATCTCGACCCGGTGCGCCTTGAGGCAGCCGACGACAAGCTGGCCGCCGCTCAAAACCGGTAGATTTGCCGCCATCGCCATTGCCGTCACCCCAGGGGTTTCCGTTGTACCGCGGCCATTTGAGACGATGGGCGGCTTTGTCTCAAGGGTAAGGTCTGCAAGCGCTCCCGCGCGGGCGGGCGCTGGCCTGAATGACGTTCAAAATCCGGGGCGATCTGCTAGTGTCGCAATTCAATCGTAGCGCTTGTCTCGAATTGCGCCGCTGCCGGGGAGGGAAGGGTTCGCCACGGCATAGATTGAGGGGGAGACGGAGTGGGGTGACGGTGAGTTTGGTGACCATGACTTGCATCGCGCCGTCGGGCGCTGGTCGGCGCGCGGTCTAGACGGCGATGGACGACCAGCCGCCGCGCGGCTATGTGGCGCCACCGCCGGCGCCTGCCGCTCCCTCCGCCGAGGAGGTTAGCCCGCCGCCGGTCGTGCCGGCGGAGCCGGGTGAACTCCCGCCCACCGATCGGCCACCGCCGCCGGGCCGATCCTCGCGCCTGCGGAGCCTGTTGTGGTTGATCATCTTGGTGGCGATTGTCGCCGCCGTGGTCTGGTACGTTCTCCACCGCCAGCAGGCAGCGCCGGGCGGCCGCTTTACCTCCGGCGGACCGATGCCGGTCGGCACCGCGACGGTGCAAAAGGGTGACATGCCGATCACCGTCGCCGCGCTGGGCACGGTGACGCCGCTGGCGACGGTCACGGTGCGGACCCAGCTCAACGGCCAGCTCGTTGAGGTCGGCTTCGAGGAAGGACAGATGGTCAAGAAGGGCGATTTTCTTGCCCAGATCGACCCACGTCCCTATCAGGTCGCGCTCGAACAGGCGGAGGGCCAGCTCGCCAGGGATCAGGCTGCGCTCGCCAATGCCGAACTCGATTTGAAGCGTTACCAGACGCTGGTGGCGCAGAACTCGGTGGCGCGACAGACGCGCGACACTCAGATCGCCACGGTCGCGCAGGACAAGGGCATCGTGCAGGCCGATCAGGCGGCGGTCGACACGCAGAAATTGAACCTGGTTTACGCCCACATCGTCGCGCCGATCAGCGGCCGGGTCGGGCTGCGCCAGGTCGATGCCGGCAACTATGTGCAGACGGGTGACACCAACGGGCTCGTCGTCATTACCCAGCTGCAGCCGATCTCGGTGATTTTCACCGTGCCCGAGGACAATCTGCCTGCGATCCTGGCGCAATTGCATGCCGGTAAGACATTGGGCGCCACGGCGTTCGACCGCAGCGGCACAAAAGAGCTCGAAACCGGGCAACTGGCGACAATCGACAATCAGATCGACACCACGACGGGGACGGTGAAGCTGCGCGCGCAATTCCCAAACGGCAACCTCAACCTGTTCCCGAACCAGTTCGTCAATGTGCAGCTTCATGTCGATACGCTGCAAAATACCGCGATCGTGCCGAGCGCGGCGATCCAGCGCGGCGCGCCGGGAACGTTCGTCTATTTGGTCAAACCCGACAACACGGCGAGCGTCCAGGTCGTGACGCTTGGCCCCAACGATGGCGAGCAGGTGGCGATTACCAAGGGGCTTGAGCCCGGTCAGGTCATCGTCACCGATGGCGCCGACCGCTTAAAGGACGGCGCCAAGATCCAGGTGGTTCAGCCGGCGGCGCAGACTCCAGGCCAGCCTGGTCAGAACCCGCCAAAAGCGCCGAGACAGCATCAGGGACCGGGGCAACAGCACCGGAGCAATGGCGGGTGAAAGCGCGCGTTTCCGCGCTGATTAGGAGCATCGCGTGAACCCGTCGCGGATCTTCATCCTGCGGCCGGTGGCGACCTCGCTGCTGATGGCGGCGATCCTGCTGGTGGGTCTGGTAGCGTATCGTTTCCTGCCATTGTCGGCGCTACCCGAGGTCGACTACCCGACGATTCAGGTCACGACGCTTTATCCCGGCGCCAGCCCCGACGTGATGACCGGCTCGATCACCGCGCCGCTCGAGGTGCAGCTCGGCCAGATGCCGGGACTCAACCAGATGTCGTCGGTCAGCTCGGCGGGTTCCTCGGTCATTACCCTGCAGTTCAATTTGAAACTAAGCCTCGACGTCGCCGAGCAGGAGGTGCAGGCGTCGATCAACGCGGCCGGCAACCTCTTGCCGTCGGACCTGCCGGCGCCGCCGATCTACGCCAAGGTCAACCCGGCTGACGCGCCGATCCTCATCTTGGCGCTGACTTCGAAGACGCTGCCGCTGACGCAGGTCGAAGATCTCGCCGACACGCGGATGGCGCAAAAAATCTCGCAGCTCGCCGGTGTCGGGCTGGTGAGCCTCAGCGGCGGGCACCGGCCGGCGGTGCGCGTCCAGGCCGACCCGCGCAAGCTCGCCGCGTTGGGGCTCAACATCGACGACCTGCGCACGACGATCGCCAACGCCAACGTCAACACGCCCAAAGGCAGCTTCGACGGGCCAACGCGCGCCTACACGATCAATGCCAACGATCAGATCCAGAGCGCGGACGACTACAACGACCTGGTCATCGCCTACAAAAACGGAGCCCCGGTGCATCTCTCTGACGTCGCACAGGCGATCTACGGGGAGGAGAACACCAAGTTGGCCGGGTGGATCGACACCACTCCGGCGGTCATCATGAACGTTCAGCGCCAACCCGGCGCCAATGTCATTTCGGTCGTCGACAGCATTAAGGCGCTCTTGCCGGCGCTGCAGGCCTCTTTGCCGGCGGCGGTCGACGTCACCTTGTTGACCGACCGCACCAACACGATCCGCGCTTCGGTCGCGGATGTCGAATTCGAGTTGGGACTGGCCGTCGTGCTGGTCGTCGCGGTGATTTTCGTCTTCCTGCGCAGCCCGTCCGCGACCCTAATCCCCAGCCTCTCGGTGCCGCTCTCGCTGGTCGGGACGCTGGCGGTGATGTACCTCGCCGGCTTCAGCCTCAACAATCTGTCGTTGATGGCGCTGACCATCTCGACCGGGTTTGTCGTCGACGATGCGATCGTGATGATCGAGAACGTGTCGCGCTATATCGAGGCGGGCGACCCGCCGCTGCAGGCCGCCCTAAGGGGCTCCGAACAGATCGGCTTCACCATCATCAGCCTAACGATCTCGCTGATCGCGGTGCTGATCCCGCTACTGTTCATGGCCGATGTCGTCGGCCGGCTGTTCCGCGAGTTCGCTCTCACTCTGGCGGTGACGATCGTCATCTCGGCGATTGTGTCACTGACCCTGGTGCCGATGCTCTGCGCCAAGCTGCTGCGCCATGTCCGCGAAGAGGACATGAATTGGTTCATGCGCGAGACGCAGCATTTCTTTGACCGGGTTATCCGGAGCTACGGCGTCTGGCTCAACTGGGTGCTCGACCGCCAGGCGCTGACTCAGCTCGTCGCTGCCGCGGTGCTGGTGCTGACCGTGGTGCTCTACATCGCGATCCCCAAGGGCTTCTTTCCGGTGCAGGACACCGGGCTGATCCAGGGCATTTCCGAGGCGCCGGCCTCGGTCTCGTTCGCGACGATGGGAGAGCGCCAGGTCGAGCTCGCCGACGCGATCCTCAAGGACCCCGACGTCGTCAGCCTGTCGTCGTTCATCGGCGTCGACGGCACCAATGCGACGCTCAATACCGGCCGTTTCCTGATCAACCTGAAGCCGCGCGACGAGCGCTCGCTGGACGCCAGCGCGATCATCCGCCGGATACAGGGCGAGGTTAAGGGCGTCGCCGGGATCGACCTGTATATGCAGCCGGTGCAGGACCTGACGATCGACGCCACGGTCAGCCGCACCCAGTATCAATTCTCGCTCCAGGATGCGAACCCGGATGAGTTTGCTACCTGGGTTCCAAAGCTGATCGCGCGTCTGCAGCAGATCCCCGAGATCGCCGACGTCGCGACCAATTTCGGCCAGAACGGACTGTCGGCTTACATTCTCATCGATCGCGCCACCGCCGGCCGCTTCGGCATCACGCCGGCGACTGTCGACAATGCGCTCTACGACGCTTACGGCCAGCGCATCGTCTCGACGATCTTCACCCAGTCGAACCAATACCGGGTCATCCTCGAAGCTACGCCGGCGACGCAGCAGGCGCTTTCCTCGCTCGACCAGATCTACCTGCCGTCGTCGCTATCGAGCACCGGGCAGGTGCCGCTCTCGGCGCTGGCCAGCGTGCAGGAGCAGACCGAACCGCTCGCGGTCAATCATATTGGCCAGTTTCCCGCGGTGACGATCTCGTTCAACCTGGCGCCCGGCGCCGCGCTCGGCGCCGCCGTCGATGCGATCAAGCTGGCCGAGAAGGATGTCGGCCTGCCGGTCAGCATGATCACCACGTTTCAGGGCGCGGCGCTCGCCTTCCAGGCGGCGCTCTCGAACGAGGTGCTGCTGATCCTCGCCGCGATCGTCACCGTCTACATCGTGCTCGGCGTGCTCTACGAAAGCTTCATCCACCCGATCACGATCCTCTCGACCCTGCCTTCGGCGGGGCTCGGTGCGTTGCTGGCGCTGATGCTCGACGGCAGCGACCTCAGCATCGTCGCCATCATCGGCGTCATCCTCTTGATCGGCATCGTCAAGAAGAACGGCATCATGATGGTGGATTTCGCGCTCGTCGCCGAACGCGACGAGGGCAAGTCGCCGCGCGAGGCGATTCACCAGGCCTCGCTGTTGCGCTTTCGGCCGATCATGATGACGACGCTGGCGGCGATCTTCGGTGCGCTGCCATTGATGCTCGGCACCGGAACCGGCTCCGAACTCCGCCATCCGCTGGGCGTGACGATCGTCGGCGGCCTCATTCTAAGCCAGGCGCTGACCCTGTTTACGACCCCGGTCATCTATCTTGGCTTCGACCGGCTTGCGCGGATGACGCGGCGCCGTTTCGGCCGTCGGTTCAATTCGGAAAGCCCGGCCGAATGAGCCTCTCGACTCCCTTCATCGAGCGGCCGGTCGCGACGACGCTACTGACCATTGGCTTGGCGCTCGCCGGCATGTTCGCGTTCAATCAGCTGCCGGTATCGCCGCTGCCGCAGATCGATTTCCCGACGATTTCGGTCTTCGCGCAGATGCCCGGCGCCAGCCCCGAGACGATGTCCGAGACGGTGGCGACGCCGCTGGAGCGTCATCTCGGGGTCATCGCCGATGTGACCGAGATGACCTCGTCGAGCACGCTCGGCTCGACCCGCATCACCCTGCAATTCGATCTGAACCGCAATATCGACGGCGCCGCGCGCGACGTGCAGGCGGCGATCAACGCGGCCCGCGCTGACCTCCCGTCGAGCCTGCGGACCAACCCAAGCTACCGCAAGGTAAACCCCGCCGACGCGCCGATCGCCATCCTGGCGCTCACTTCGGAGACCCTCACCGCGGGCCAGATCTACGACGCCGCCTCGACCGTGCTGACGCCGGCCTTGTCGCAGATCGACGGCATCGGCCAGGTGACGATCGGGGGCAGCTCGCTGCCGGCGGTGCGGGTCGAACTGAACCCGATGGCGCTCAACAAATACGGGATCGGGCTCGAGGATGTGCGGGCCGCGCTGTCCTCCGCCAACGCGCACAGTCCGAAGGGTGCGATTGAGCAGGAGGACCAGCATTTTCAGATTTACACCAACGACCAGGCGACCAAGGCGGCGGACTATCTTCCGCTGGTCATCGCCTATCGCAACGGCGCGGCGGTGCGTCTCCCCGACGTCGCGACGGTCGTGGACTCGGTGGAGAATCTGCGCAACCAGGGGCTCGCCGACGGGCAGCCGGCGGTGCTGGTGATCCTCTATCGCCAGCCCAATGCGAACATCATCGATACGGTCGACCGCATCACCGCGTCGCTGCCGGCGCTGGAGGCGTCGATTCCACACGGCATCAGCGTGCGGATGATGATGGACCGGACGACGACGATCCGGGCCTCGCTGCACGATGTCGAGGTCACGCTGCTCATCGCGATCTGCCTGGTGATCCTCGTGGTGTTCGCGTTTCTGCGCAACGCGCGCGCGGTGCTGATCCCCAGCGTCGCGGTGCCGGTCTCGCTGATCGGCACGTTCGGGGCGATGTACCTGATGGGTTACAGCCTCGACAATCTGTCGCTGATGGCGCTGACCATCTCCACCGGCTTCGTCGTCGACGACGCCATCGTCGTCCTAGAGAACGTGTCGCGTCACATCGAGGCCGGCATGGGCCGACGGCAGGCGGCGCTGCAGGGCGCGCGCGAGGTCAGCTTCACCGTGCTGTCGATGAGCGTGTCGTTGATCGCTGTGTTCGTGCCAATTCTGTTGATGGGCGGCATCGTCGGCCGGCTGTTCCGCGAGTTCGCGGTGACCCTCTCTATCGCCATCATGATCTCGCTCGTCGTCTCGCTGACGACGACGCCGATGATGTGCGCCTTTGTGCTGCAGCGACCGCACGAGCGGCACGGGCGCCTCTACCACTGGAGCGAGTGGTTCTTCAACGCGATGCTCCGGTTCTACGACCGAACGCTGGTAGCGGCGCTGCGCCGGCCGGGTCAGGTGATGTTCGTGCTGTTCGTCGCGGTATGCCTCAACGTGTTTCTCTTCTACGAGGTGCCGAAAGGCTTCTTCCCGCAGCAGGATACCGGGCGGATGATCGGCGGTATCCAGGCCGACCAGAGCATCTCGTTTCAGGCGATGCGGCAGAAGCTGCAGCGTTTCATCGCCATCATCCGGCAGGACCCGGCGGTGCAGAGCGTCGTCGGCTTCACCGGCGGCGGCCAGACCAATTCCGGCTTCATCTTTGCCGCGCTGACGCCGCTGGCGCAGCGCAAGCTGTCGGTCGACCAGGTGATCGGCCGGTTGCGGCCCAAGCTCAACCAGGTTCCCGGCGCGCGCCTGTTCCTACAAGCGGTACAGGACATCCGCGTCGGCGGGCGGGCGTCGAATGCCCAATACCAGTTCAGCTTGCAGGGCGATTCGCTCACCGAGCTACAGGAATGGGCGCCGAAGATCGCCGCGGCGATGGAAAAGCTCGACATGCTGACCGACGTCAATTCGGATCAGCAGCAACACGGCCTGGAGACCGATCTGGTCATCGACCGGCCGACCGCGGCCCGGCTGGGGCTGACGACGAGCCAGATCGACAGCACCCTTTACGACGCCTTCGGCCAGCGCCAAGTCTCGGTCATCTATGCGGCGCGCAACCAGTATCACGTGGTGATGGAGGTCGATCCGCAGTTCTGGCAGAGCCCGGATATGCTGAAGCAGATCTACGTCAGCAGCACGGGCGGATCGGTGAATGGCTCATCCAAGACGAATGCGGTCGCCGGAACGGTGGCGGCATCGACCGTCGCGAAGAATCGGTCGGCCGCCGCCAGTGCCGCGGCGGCGGTGGCCTCCAACGCAGCGCGCAATCAGCAAAGCAACGCGATCGCCTCGACCGGACGCACCGCCGCCTCGACCGGGGCGCCGGTCAGCACCTTTGGCGAGACCATGGTGCCGCTCGCCGCCTTCTCGCATTACGGGCCGGGAACGACGCCGCTCGCGGTCAACCACCAGGGGCTCTTCGTGGCCAGCACGATCTCGTTCAACCTTAAGCCTGGCGCCTCGCTTAGCCAGGCGACGGAAGCGGTCGATCGGGCGATGGCTGAGCTGCACGTGCCGACGACGATCCGCGGCAGCTTCCAGGGCACCGCTAAGGCGTTCCAGCAATCGCTCAACAACGAGCCGGTGCTGATCGCCGCGGCGCTGCTCGCGGTCTACATCGTGCTCGGCGTGCTCTACGAGAGTTACGTCCACCCGATCACTATCTTGTCGACTCTGCCGTCGGCGGGGGTCGGCGCGGTGCTGGCGCTGATGCTGGCCAACATCGAGTTCAGTATTATCGCGTTGATCGGGGTCATTCTCCTCATCGGCATCGTCAAGAAGAACGCGATCATGATGATCGATTTCGCGCTCGCGGAGGAGCGCCAGAACGGACTGAGTTCGCGCGAGGCAATCCATCAGGCGGCGGTGCTGCGCTTCCGTCCGATCATGATGACGACGATGGCGGCGATGCTCGGCGCGATGCCGCTCGCGATCGGCTTCGGTGAGGGCTCGGAACTGCGCCGGCCGCTCGGCATCTCGATCGTCGGGGGGCTGCTGGTGAGCCAAGTGCTGACGCTCTATACAACACCGATCGTCTATCTCTACCTCGACCACTTCCGCCTATGGGCGCAGCGGCGTTGGTCATTTCGCGGCCGGCAGGCGCCGCACGGCTCCCTGCCTCAACCCGGCGAGTGAGGCAGATGGCGACGATCGGGCGGGCCGCCGCGCTGGCGGCGATGGTGGGGCTGAGCGGGTGTTTTTTGGTCGGGCCCGACTACCAGAAGCCCGACGCACCGGCGCCGGCTGCCTACAAGGAGGCGTGGAAGCCGGGGGCACGAGACAAGGGCTGGGTGCCGAGTCGACCAAACGATGCGATCGACCGCGGCGCATGGTGGTCGATCTACCACGACCCGGTGCTCGACAGGCTCGAACGGCAGATCGACATTTCGAACCAGAATTTGAAGGCTGCGGAAGCATCGTTCCGCGAGGCAGAGGCCATCGTCACCGAGGCGCGGGCCGGGCTGTTCCCGACGCTCGATGCCGCCGCGTCGGCGATGCGCTCGCGCACCAGTGGCAGCACATTCGGGGGCGGCAACATCTCCAATAATTTCCGCACCACGCTCAACGCGAGCTGGGTCCCCGATCTGTGGGGAGCCGTGCGACGCCAGATCGAAGCCAATGTCGCCAGCGCCCAGGCCAGCGCCGCGACGCTGGCCAATGCGCGTCTGTCGGCGCAGGCGGCGCTCGCCACCGCCTATATGCAGCTGCGGGTCGCCGACGAATTGCAACGCCTGCTGTCGGCCTCGGTGAAGGCGTTCGCCCAGGCGCTGCAGATCGTCACCAACCAGCACCGCGCCGGCACCGCCGACCAGTCGGCGGTCGATCAGGCGCGCGCCCAGCTCGAAGGCACCAAGGCGCAGCTGATCGCGGTCGGGGTCAGCCGCGCACAGTTCGAGCACGCGATCGCGGTGCTGATCGGCAAGCCGCCCGCCGAGCTCAGTATCGCTCCGGTCGAGACGGTGGCCGCCGTGCCGCTGGTACCGGCCGAGCTGCCGTCGGCGCTGGTCCAACGCCGGCCCGACGTCGCCGCGGGCGAGCGCGACATGGCCGCGGCCAACGCCCGGATCGGCGTCGATGTCGCGGCGTTCTATCCGGCGGTGACGCTGACCGGTGACTACGGCGTGCAGTCCTCGATGCTAAGCAAGCTATTCTCAGCGTCGAGCCGGGTCTGGTCGTTCGGGTCTGATCTGGCCCAAACCATCCTGGATGGCGGGCTCCACAACGCCCAGGTCGACGCCGACAAGGCCGCCTACGATCTGGCCGTCGCCAATTACCGGCAAACCGTGCTGGCCGCGTTCCAGCAAGTCGAGGACGAGCTGGTGGCCGAGCGCATCCTCGCGCAGCAGGCGCAAGCCGAGGATGCAGCGCTCGCGGCGGCGCGCGCGGCGGAGAAGACGATCAACAACCAGTATCTCGCCGGGACGCAGGCCTACACCGCGGTGATCGTCGCCGAGACCACCGCCCTCAACGACGCGGTGCAGGCGGTCAATATCCGGCAAAGCCGGCTGGTGACCAGCGTCGCCTTGATCGAGGCGTTGGGCGGCGGCTGGGATACCTCGCAGCTACCCGGCCAGGAGAAGATCGAGGGTGACGTGCCGCTCAACTTCAACCCGCTACCGCCGACCTTCCCGCCGGGTTCGATGAACGCGCCGAAATAGGTCACATCTTCAGCGCGGCGATGTAGGCGGTGAGCTCGGCCCGCGCCGCGTCGAGCGCGGCGGAGGCTTTGTCCCCGGCGGCGGTGTTGGCATCGATCGCGGTCTCGGCCGCCTTTAGTTTGTCGAGTGTGGTCTTGCGCAACGCGGGGTCGTCCTTCAGCGCGGTGTAGTTGTCGCGCAGCCGCGTCTCGTCGTCGGTGAGGCGGGTGCGTTCCGCGGTGAGCCGGTCGAGATCCGCTTGGCGCTGGCTGACCGCGCGCCGCCGTTGCGCGAGCTCGGCGAAGACCCGGTGCAGCGCGGGGTCGAGGTTTTTCGCGGCGAGGTAGACACCGATCTGGTTGTCGTCGAGGTCGAGCAGCCTGACCTGTTCTTCGTCGGGCTTCTCCTCGACGATCGTCACCGTGCCGTTGCCCTTGGGATCGAGCGCGGCGGTGACCCGATAGGCATTGGTGGTGCGATCGGCCGTTGTCGGCGCGGCGAGCGTCCAGCCAGCAAGGCGATCCTGCTCGATGATGAGAGCCGGCGGCGGCGCGGCCGAGCTCACCTGGTAGGTCGCGGTGCGCCGCTGCAACCGAGTGAGATGCATGACGCCTTCGGCGACAGTCGCCTTGACGATCGATTGCTGTAAATCGGTCGATTGGTCGATCGTGACCTTGGTGTCGACCGCGTAGCTCAGGAGCCGCTTGTTGCCGGCCGGGAGGGCGGCGAGCCGGGCGTCGCCGAGATAGGAACTCCCCGCGTCGCTCTGCTGATAGAGGGTCAGCACACCGGGCGGCAGGCCGCTATCGGCCGCATTGGTCAGTTCGATCGAGGCGAGCGGGTGATGCGGATCGGTCGAGGGTTGGAACAGATCGACCCGGCGCGCCGGCAGCTCGCGGTCGATCAGCGGGACGACGAGGCTTTGCCTGGCGGCGACGCTGATTTTGGTGGGCAGGGTGAAGGCGATCTGCGTCGCCTCGTCCTGGGTGGTCGCGGCTTCGATCGAGGCGGGTGGAATAGGTGGCGGGGCCGCCGGGGCCGGCGGCGGCGCGGGCATTCCGGCCAGCTGCTGCCGCATGGCCTTGGCGGCCGGAGAAGGCGCTGGGAGAGCGTTCTCCGCTCTCGTCTGATCGGTGGCCAGCGAGCCGGTATCGGTCGGCGGCAGCACGCGGTTGCCGGCTTCGACCGGGACGACGGGCCGGGCCACGTAGTAACTCTGGTAGAGCGCCTGGCGAAAGGTCACGGGGTTGCCTGAGAGCAGGGTCAGCTCGACGTCGTTCCAGCTCTGGCCGCTGAAATTCTCCAGCACCGCCCAGCCTTGCAGCCGCGCCGTGCCCGCGGCCGGATCGGCCGGCAAGCTCAGCCGGTAGGTTGCCTTCCACAGTGGCATGGCGACGACGTATCCAACGCGCACCGTGCGCTTACCGGTGCCGTGCGTGGTGATGGTCAATTGGCGGCGCGCCTGCGCGCGATAGGCCGCCACCCGGGTCAGCGCGGTCTTGACCTGGGCCGCGAGCACCGGGTCGGTGAGCTCGACCGCGTCGAGGTCCTTGAGGGTCAACTGGCGCAGTCCGCCGTCGGTAAGCACGCTGACCCGCGTAAGGGTTTCGCTGCTGCCGTCGGAATGGCGCACGGTCTCGTCCTCGGCATGCACCAGGCGGCCGGTAAGCGGTTTGTCGGCGCCGATGCGGATTTCGGCGCCCTGCAGCGCATTCAAGAGATCGGTGAGAGAGGACAGCGCCGACTGGCCAAAGGGCAGATCGGCAAAACCTTGCGCCAGGGGCTCTCGGCCAGGCAGCGTGATCGCGCCGACCCGACCGCCATTGTCGTAGACGACGAGGCTCTTGAGCACGTCGTCGACCTGGTCGAGCGCGACATCCAGGGTCAAGGTCGCGTCGCCGTCGACCATGGTTTCGTATTCGAAATAGCCGACGCCGCCGCTCGACAGGAGGACCCGCTTCAACGTCAGCTCGGCCGCCTTTGCCGGCATGGCGACGCTCATGCCCAAGAGCAGCCCGAGCGAGCACCAGCGCAACAGACGCAACATCGTCGCCTCCCCTTCGATGATTTGGCGATCCTTGGGAGCGAGGATGGCGGATTTGCGACCGCGATGGGGCGCTATCTAGGCAGGCCAGCTCTAGGCCGCCGCTGGCGCCTCCATCGCCATCTGCCGATAGAGGTGTGAGAGCAGGGCCGCCGCGACTGCGACCCCGACGAAAGAGACGGCGAGCTGCAGTCCCTGAAAGACGAACCAGAACAGCGCCGGGAACATCGTGCCGATGCGAGCAACGATAACGCCGACGACGGCGAACGGCAGGTAGCACATCACCAGACAAACGAAGAGCCGCCAAAAATTGCCGGCGATCAGATCCGAGGCGTCGAAGAACCCGATCGGGCGCTCGATCGCCGCCGCCGGAAAGATCAGCGATACCCGCATCGCCGCCAGCGTGAGCGCGATGCCGCCAAAGGTCGTCAGCGGCATCGTCAGAAGGTGCGGCGGCAAGGCTGCGACGAACGTCAGGACGATCATGGCAACGGCGACGATGACCGTAAGCTTGATCGCGGTCACAAGGAATCCACTCCAGCCTGGCGGGATCAGCCCGCCGGAGACGCTCTCTCCGAGCAGCACGAAGCGGTGCCAGCGCACGACGAAAATCGTGCCGAAGACCAGCATGCCGATGGCCTTGACCAGCGCCGCGAGAAGACTGCCGAAGAGCCCGCCGCCGGGCAGGATCAGCGCGACGAGCTCGGTCGCCAGCACGATCGCGAACGGCAGCAGCGCCATCTCGACGACAAGCCGAGCATTGTCGAGGACCGCGCGATAGGCATCGACGGTTTCCTCGGCGACGTCGAAGCGACGCGGCCCCGGCGGCGGCGAATAGCTCATGGCTTTCCCTTCACGTTCTGCTCCGATTCTATCGCCACTTTAGTGCAATCGGCGCGTGCAAACAGCTGGGGCCGATGGGCGCTACCGGACGGTGAGAAGGCTAAGCGGTTGACTCACAATGACGTCGCGCCGAACACTGCGCGCGATTTTCGTCACTAAGACTGAGGTTTGAGGCGTGGCGAGAGCGGGCGCGGCGCGACTCGGGGTCGATATCGGTGGCACCTTTACCGATGTCGCGCTCGAGGTCGACGGCAAGCGGTATAGCGCCAAGCTGCTGACGACGCCGCACGCTCCTGAGCGTGGCGTGCTTGCGGTGATCCGCACGGTGCTGCGCGAAGCGAACCTAACGCCGCCGCAGCTGTCGATCATCATCCATGGCACGACGCTGGCGACCAACGCGATTATCGAGCGCAAGGGCGCAAAGACCGCCCTGGTCACGACCGAGGGGTTCCGCGACACGGTCGAGATCCGCCACGAGAACCGCTTCGAGCAGTACGACGTCAACATTGACCTGCCACCGCCGCTGGTGCCGCGGCGGCTTCGCCGCGTCGTACCCGAGCGTATCGACGCGCGCGGACGGATCGTCACGCCGCTCGACGAGGCCGCGGTGGCGGCGCTGGCGGAGCGGCTGGAGGAGGACGAGGTCGAAAGCCTCGCGATCGGCTTCCTGCACAGTTACGTCAATCCCGCGCACGAGGAGCGGGCGCGGGAAGTGCTAACAAGGCATCTCAAGGGCGTGACCATGACGCTGTCGAGCGAGGTCTCGCCCGAGATGCGCGAGTACGAGCGGCTCTCGACCGCCTGCGCCAACGCCTACGTGCAGCCGATGATCGGGCGCTATCTGGTCAATCTCGAGGCCCTGCTGCATGAGGAGGGCTTCACCTGCCCGCTGTTCCTGATGACCTCGGGCGGCGGCCTCACCACGGTCGAGACCGCGATCCGCTTTCCGGTGCGGCTGGTCGAGTCGGGTCCGGCGGGCGGGGCGATTTTCGCCAGCCACATCGCCCGGCAATGCGGCCTCGACAAAGTGCTGTCCTACGACATGGGCGGCACCACCGCGAAGATTTGCCTGATCGACGACCTTCAGCCGCAGAGCAGCCGGGCCTTCGAGGTGGCGCGGGTCTACCGTTTCAAGAAAGGCAGCGGCTTGCCGCTGCGCATTCCGGTCATCGAGATGGTCGAGATCGGCGCCGGCGGCGGCTCGATCGCTCGGGTCGACCAGTTGAAACGCATCACTGTCGGGCCGGATAGCGCCGGGGCCGATCCGGGCCCGGCCTGTTACGGCCAGGGCGGCGACCTGCCCAGCATCACCGACGCTGATCTGCTGCTCGGCCGCATCGATCCGACGGGGTTCTCGGGCGGGAAGATGGCGCTGGACCGCGCCGCCGCCGAGCGCGCACTACAGCGCGAAGTGGCCGACAAACTCGACTTGGCGCTCGATGTCGCGGCGCTCGGAGTCAGCGAGATTGTCGACGAGAACATGGCCAACGCCGCACGCGTCCATGCGATCGAAAGCGGCAAGGACGCGCGCGGCCGTACGCTGGTCGCGTTCGGCGGCGCGGCGCCGCTGCATGCGTCGCGGATGGCCGACAAACTGGGGCTCGACCGGGTGCTGGTGCCGTCCAATGCCGGGGTTGGCTCGGCGGTGGGGTTTCTTCGTGCGCCGATCTCGTACGAAATCGTCCGCTCCCAATTGCAACGACTTGACAGTTTCGATCCAGAATTCCGCCAACAAGCTACTCGCTGCGATGTATGAGGAGGCCGAGGCGATCGTGCGGCGCGGCGAGCCGACCGCGCAACTCAGCGAAACCCGCTCGGCGCTGATGCGCTATCGCGGCCAGGGGCACGAGATCGCGGTGCCGCTCGCCGCCAAGGCCTACCGTAGCGAGGACGCCGCTGAGATCGTCGGCGCGTTCGAGGATGCCTATCGCCGGCTCTACAGCCGCATCATCCCCGGCGTCGAGGTCGAGGTGCTGAGTTGGGTGGTGCTGCTTTCGGGGCCGGCGCCGGTCGCGGACGCAAAACCGCCGGGGTTCCCCACGGCTTTCGCCGCGGCGCCGGCGCGCCGCCGCCCGGTCTTCGACCCGGAGCGCGGGGAGTTCGTCGAGGTGGCGATCTACGAGCGCCCGTCGCTCGATCCAGGCGCACGGCTATCGGGACCGGCGGTCATCGTTGAGGATGAGACCTCGACGGTCGTCGGCCGCAACTTCGACGCCCGGATCGACGCCTACGGCTATATCGAGCTCAACCGACGCGGAGTTTGAATCCCGCGCCGGGATCAACGATTAGCGGGGCGGGTAGCCCGGACCTTGTTGCAGCTGCTGCTGGTTGAGTTGCTGCGTCGTCGTTGGTGCCGGCGCGTACCCCGGAGGCGGGGCCGCGGCTGGAGTGCGGCTCGCCATGCATTGCTGATAATAGGCGTAGTACGCTTGGTTGCCGGCATCCTGCGCGTTCGCGATGCCCGTACCGGTACCAACGATCGCGCCGGTGCCGGCGCCAATCGCCGCGCCGCGGGGCCCGCCGACGGCCGCGCCTATGCCGGCGCCCAGCGCGGCGCCGAGCAGGGTGCTGCCAACCGCCTGGCTCTGCGCCTGTGATTGCGCGTAAGCTGCTTGCTGGCTCGCCCATTGACGGCATGTCGCGTCGTCGTAGGCCGTTTGCGCCAACGCGGCAGTACCCGTGAGCGCCACCATTGCCCCACTTACGACCCCTGTAGCAATTCGCTTCATCACAACACTCCTCGATGCCAGAGGTCCGCCGCATCGGTGTCCCCCTGCTACGCCGTGGTCATATAGGCAGCGCGGCGAGGGCTTAAAGAGGCTGGTTTGTTCGACCCTGCGTTGCGCGTGCGCCGATTGGTCTAATGCAGCAGATCAGAATCTGATGCGTAATCCGGCTTGGATGGTGTGTTCGGTAGTGTTTCCGGCGGGGAGCACGGCGTCGTAGGTGGCATAGAGAGCGAGCGCCGGCGCGGCCTGGACGGTGAACCCGGCGCCGGCGGTCACGATGTTTTTCGACGGCTTGACGCCGGTGACCGGGAAGAACGCGCCGCTCACCGTCGCCACGGTCAGGGTGCGCGATCCGGCGAGCGCCTCGCGGTCGTAGCCGAGCCGCAGCTCCGGGGTGATGAGGGTGCCGTCGGCGGTGACAAATTTCTGCGACAAGGCGAGCGCGACAAAGGGTTGGAGGCTGTCGGTGCCATGGCTGGCGGCGGACAGGTCGAAGCCGCCGGCGCCGGTCTCGGCAAAGCCGTCCTCGCCGAGGTGGAGGAACTGAACGCCGGCCTTGGGGGTCAAGGTGGCCAAGCCTTGGCCAAGCCCCTGAACGTGGAGTGGCAGGCTCCATTGCGCCGCTGCGGTGGCCTCGTTGGCGCCGTGATGCTCGACGGCGGTGCCGAGGATGAGGCTGCGTTGGGTGTCGATCCAGTCATGCGCGTAGCCGGCGGTCGCGGTGACGAGACTGGGGCCGAGAACTGCGCCGCCATAAACCGCCAGCCGTCCGGTATCGGCGGTGCCGCTCGACAAAGTGTGCTCGTTGACGCTGCTGTGGAGATAACCGCCGGCTACCCCCAGATAGACGTTGTCGGCGAGCGGCCGGTCGAACCCGGCGAGGAAGCCGCCAGCGCTGCCGGTGAAGCCGGGAAGCGTCCCAGCGCGGTCGACCGAGGCGAAGCCGCCAATGCCGCGGAACCACGCGCCCTGCGCGGCCAGCGCCTGCGGCAGGGCGGAAGCGAGATCGCCCAACGCCGTGTTGTTGCCGAGCTGGGCGTATTGCGGCCCGGGCACGCCGATGCCGCCGAGCGCCACCTCGCCGTCGGCGATCCCCGACGGGCGGTTGCCCAGCCGGTCAAGGATGATCGCGTTGGCCTGCTGCGCGTTCATTACCAGCATGCTGGCCACGTCGCTGAACACCGAGGCATTGGTCGGGGCGACCGCGTCCAGCTGCAGAGTCACGTCGGTCGGGTCGTAAAGGATCGTGTGACTGATCCCGAGCGGGTCGCTGGCGATCACGTTTGCGAAGGTGCCGGTGACGCTCGACGCGGTCACGATCTGATAGGAGTGCGCGGAGTAGATGCCGGGATCGAAGATCAGCACCAGGTTCCCGGCGAGGTTGGCGGCGCCGCCGACCTTCAATTGCGAGGCCGCGGTCGGACTCACCTCGATGGTAAGCGCGCCAGCCGACGACTGGGTGTAATTGCCACCGACATGGAGCACGCCGATCGAGCCACCCGGCATGACATTCCCGGCAGTGTTGACGATGCCGCCAACCGTGCCGAGGCCCGACAGCGTCCCGCCGGTCAAGGTCACCGTGCCAGTGATGCTGGCGTTGGGCGAGGCGTCGGGGCCGACCTGAAAGTTGCCGCCGCTGATCGTCCAGTTGTTGGCGTTGCTGCCGGTCGCCTGCCAGGTGCCGCCGATCACATTGAAGGTGCTGAACCCGGTATACTGGGTGCCGATCGTGCTCAGGTTGAAGCTGCCCGTCCCAGTGCCGCCCAGCTGAAACGTGTCGCTGCCGGCGCCCAGCACGTTGCCGTTCATCGCGAACCCAGGGCCCAGCGTCAGCGTGTTGCCACCTGTGAAGAAGGCAATAGCGGTCCCGGTGTTACCGGTAATTGTTCCCGCGTTGAAGATCGAGGTGGTCCCGAACGCCGCAACTCCTTCATCGCCGGATATTGTTCCGCCGGTATTGTTCGTGATGGCGCCGCTGGTCATGGAGATCGCCGCGGCGCCTAGGCCGCTTGTTATTGATCCGGAATTGATAACTTGAACTAGCCCACCCCCGATGGCATCGGCGCCCAAGCCGGTTCCCGAAATCGTCCCTAAATTGATGACCGAGATCGTCGGCGCGGAAATGGCGGTGCTATCCGAGGTAATCAGGCCTGATCCATAATTCGTGACGGTGGCCGATGTAGTAGCGTTGATTGCTGTTCCGCCGCCGCCGGGGGACGGCGCCGAAATCGTCCCGTAATTCGTTGCAGTAATGGTATCGGCGTCGATCGCGTCCGCGTCCGCGGTGATCAATCCAGACGCATAGTTGGTGACAGTCACCGATCCACCAGCGACATTGATCGCCTGACCGCCGCCGCCAACGATCCCCGAGATCGTTCCGAAATTTCCGATGGTGGCGGTGCCATTTCCTTGAATGGCGATCGAGCCCTGGATCAGGGCGCCGTTGTTGTTGGTGACGGCCAGGCCTGGGCTAAACGTATTGATTCCCGCGAGATCAATAAGATTGTCCGGGATATCGACCCTGCCGATGGTTCCTGAGTTAGTGACAGTCAACGGTCCGTTCGCGTTGATGCCCCAGACGTCGCCGATCAAGCCGTTACCAGCGGTCGTGATGGTGCCGAAGTTAATGATCGTATTATTATTATTTACGTCGATACCCGTTGACGTACCCGCGACGGAAGCCCCCGGTAGGACGGTAAGCGTCAGACCGTCTTGTGTGCTGTCGCCATAACCGGTGTTGATACCGGGGCCTTGGTTGATGGTCACACCGCTGCACGTTACCGCTAAGTTCGAGCCCGTCGCGGGCGTGCACTGGGCGACTGCCTCAGCCGAAAACAGCGCCAACACCATCGCTGGCGCGGCCAACCAACCGCACTTACTCCGCCACCTCATCCCAACCCCAATGCTATCGCCAAGGCTAATCGGGCAATTCAACTCCCGGTCGCCGGGAGAGTATATGATCAACCCGGGCGGCAACAGACCGACACCCTGAGACCGGAAAACAAATGGCGGGTGTGGCCATTGGGCCACGAACGACGTGCCGCGCTGGGCCGAGCGAAAGGCCCGGGACTTGCGAGGCGGTTGGCCTGAACGCTCGAGCGGGTGACGCCGCTACGCGGGCGGCTTCAGCCAGCACCCCGGGGTCGAATGCGAGATCGCGACCTCTTCCTCGGTCATGTCGGCAGGGACGTCGGCGAAGAGCGGCGTCGAGAGATAGCGCTCGCCGGTGTCGGGCAGCATGCACAACACCGTCGATCCCTTTGGTGCCTCGGCGCAGACCTTGAGCGCGCCGGCAAAAGTCGCGCCCGAGGTGATACCGACAAAGATGCCCTCCTTCTGCGCCAGCTCCTTGCTGCACTTGAGCGCCTCGGGGCCGGGAATGCGCACGATCTGGTCGATCACCTTCATATCGACCGCGTCGCCGGTCAGCTTGGGAATGAAATCCGGGCTCCAACCCTGCATCGGGTGCGGCTTCCACTGCGCATGCGGCTCCGCCGGGGTGCCATCGGGGTTGCGGGCTTGCGGCGCGCCGCTGGTCAGCATCGGCGCGTCCTCGGGCTCGCAGACGACGATCTTGGTGTCGGGGCTTTCCTTGGCGAGCACCCGCGCGACGCCCTTCAGGGTGCCGCCGGTACCGAACCCGGTGACCCAATAGTCGAGCTTGGTGTCGGCGAAATCGTCGATGATCTCGCGCGCGGTGGTGCGCGAATGCATATCCGGGTTGGCCTCGTTCTCGAACTGGCGCGTCATGAACCAGCCGTGCTTCTTGGCCAGCTCCACGGTCTTGTTGAGCATGCCCACCGCGCGATCGGCCGCCGGGGTTAAGATGACCTTGGCGCCGAGGAAACGCATCAGCCGGCGGCGCTCGACGCTGAACGTCTCGGCCATGGTCACGACCAGCGGATAGCCCTTCTGGGCGCAGACCATCGCCAAACCGATCCCGGTATTGCCGCTGGTCGCCTCGATGACGGTCTGTCCAGGCTTCAATTCACCCGATTTCTCGGCCGCCTCGATGACGCCCAATGCCAGCCGGTCCTTGACCGATCCCAGCGGGTTGAACGCCTCGACCTTGACGTAGAGGTTCACGTCGGGCGGCGCCAGCCGATTGATCTTCACCACCGGCGTGTTGCCGACGGTCTCCAGGATGTTCGCGTATCTGCGTCCCATGTGAAGTCTCCCCTTGCGACGGTGGCTTGTTGCCCAGTTTCGCCTGCGAAGCCGCTGGACGCAAACCGTCCGTTGCCCTTTTCGGCGGGCCGCCTAAACTCAATTCGAGTCCCGCGCATGGGGACACGCCTGCGGAGGCAAGATGCTCGGCCGCCCCAACACCGCCTTGTCGCAGATTCACATGCAGATCATGTGGTCGCGGCTCATCGCCGTCGTCGAGGAGCAGGCTCAGACGCTGGTGCGCACCGCCTTCTCGACCCCGGTGCGCGAGGCTGGCGACCTCTCCGCCGGCGTCTTCGACCGCGACGGCAACATGCTCGCCCAGGCGGTGACGGGCACGCCGGGGCACGTCAACTCGATGGCCGCGGCGGTGAAGCATTTCCTCGATGCGTTCCCGCTCAAGACGATGAAGTCGGGCGATCACTACATCACCAACGACCCGTGGCTGACCTGCGGGCACCTGCACGACCTTACGGTGGTCAGCCCGACTTTTCTTAGCGGCGAGCCTGTCGGCCTCTTCGCTTCGACCGTGCATGTGGTCGATATCGGCGGGCTTGGCATGGGGCCGGACGGCCGGCAGGTGTTCGAGGAGGGGCTGGCGATCCCGCTGATGGCGCTGGCGCGCGAAGGCCATATGAACGAAGACCTGATGCGGATCATCCGCGCCAATGTCCGCGAGCCGCTGCAGGTCGAGGGTGACGTCTACGCGCTCGCCGCCTGCAACGACGAGGGCAGCCGGCGGTTGGTCGAGATGATGGAGGAGTTCGGCATCGCCAATCTCGACCGGCTCGGCGAGCACATCATCGAGACCTCGCGCGAGGCCACTCTGGAGGCCATCCGCAAGTTGAAACCCGGCCAGTACAAGAACACTGTCCACATGGACGGATACGACCGGCCGCTCACTCTCGCCGGTGAGATGACGATCGGTCACGACGGCATCCATGTCGACTATACCGGGACCTCGCCGGCGAGCGCCTTCGGCATCAACGTCGTGCTCAACTACACGCTGGCCTACACGGCGTTTGGGGTGAAGTGCCTGGTCGCGCCCGAGGTGCCGAACAATGCCGGCTCGCTCGCCCCGATCACCGTCAGCGCGCCCGACGGATGCCTCCTCAACGTCAAGCGCCCGCGCGCGGTGGCGGCGCGGCACACGGTCGGCCATATGCTGCCCGACGTCGCGTTTGGCTGCCTACATCAGGTGATGGAGGGCGGCGTCCCGGCCGAGGGCGCGTCGTCGCTTTGGAACCCGCAGATCTACGGTGGCGCCGACGTCATCGACGAGTTGGGCGGCGACAGTCACGATGACGTGCCGGCGTTCAGCACCGTGATCTTTCACTGCGGCGGCACCGGCGCGCGCCCGGGCAAGGACGGGCTCGATGTCACCGCGTTTCCGTCGGGGGTTCGCACCATCCCCGTCGAGGCGACCGAAGCGGTGGCTCCGGTGATGTTTCGCCGTCGCGAGTTCCGCGAGGGGTCGGGCGGCGCCGGCAAATACCGCGGCGGGTTGGGCCAAGTCATCGAGCTCGGCGGCGCCGACGGGACACCGGTGGCGATGCTGTGCAATTTCGAGCGCATCAACAATCCGGCGCGCGGGCGCGATGGTGGGGGGCTGGGTGCTCCGGGCAAAGTGTCGCTGGTTTCGGGCAAGCCGATCCGTTCCAAGGGGCGGGCAACGATTTCGGGCGGCGATTTCATCCGGCTCGAGCTTCCCGGTGGCGGTGGGTTCGGCGACCCGACGACGCGCAATGCCGACCAGGTCGCGCTTGATGTCGCCGATGGGCTGATCGACGCCGAGACCGCCCGGCGCGACTATCGCGTGGCGCTCGATGCGGCGGGCAAATTGGATCGGGCGGCAACCGCGCGCCTGCGCGCCTGATGCGGCTTCGCGCGGCGGTAGGCCTGGCGCTCGCGCTGCTCATTGGCGGTGCTGGCGCCGCCCGGGCCAGCGACTTGATCCGGATCGGCGTGATCTATTCGACCGTGGGGGCCGCGAAGAACCTGGGCCCTGACGCCGAGGCGGCAGTCGAGATCGCTACGGATATCGTCAACCAGCCGCACAAGGGACTCGACGCGCTGCCGCTCGGCGCGGGGCAAGGCTTACCCAATCTCGGCAACGACCTGATTCAAGTCATCTTCGCCGACGATCAGGGCAATCCCTCGGTGGCGCAGAGCCAGGTGCTGCGCCTGATCGGCCGGGATCACGTCGCGGCGCTGATCGGCGCCGGCGACGGGGCAACCGCGCTGGCGGCGACGGACGAGGCCGAGCGCCACGGCGTCCAGTTCCTGGTTTCCGATGCGTCTGAGCCGAAAATCACTGCGCGCGGCTTCAAATGGGTCTTTCGCACCACCCCGCTCGCGAGCGACCTCGCCCGGGTCTACATGGAATTCCTCGCGGCGCAGAAGGCTGGCGGCGTGAAGATCGAAACGCTTGCGCTGGTTTTCGAAAACACGGCGCGCGGGACCTCCGCCGAAGCGGCCTTGCGCGACGCGGCGAAAACGGCGGGGTTCAACATCGTCGCCGAGCTCGACTACAAGCCCGACGGCATCGACTTGTCCGCTCAGGTCAAAGCACTGCGCGACAAGAACCCGGATGTCGCGATCCTGGTCAGCGACGCCGCCGATGCATCGCTCTTCGTGCGGACAATGAAGACTCAGGAATATAAACCGCCGATCCTGATCGGCGACGACGAAGGCTTCACCGACCCCGCCTTTGTGAATGCCGATGGCAATCTCGCCCAGGGGCTGATCGACCGTAATGTTTGGCGCGTGGGGGACGCCGATAGCCCAAGCGCGATCGTCAACGGCCTCTACAAGGCCAAGACCGGGCATGACCTGGACGACGCCAGCGCGCGGGTGCTGCAGGGTTTCCTGGTGTTGGCAGACGCGATCAACCGGGCCGGCTCTACCGATCCGGCGGCGATCCAGCAGGCACTGGGCGACACCAATCTGAAACCCGACCAACTGCTCGTCGGCTATGACGGCGTGAAGTTCGATGCAAGCGGCCAGAACACGCTCGCCGCGACCTATCTCACTCAGCTCCAGGGCAAACAATACGTCACGGTCTGGCCCGCCGCGCGTGCTGCCGGGAAATTGGTGCTGCCGTACAAGGCGTGGCAACCGTGATCCGATGGAGCGGGTGGCCAGTATTAGTTCCGACGCATGTGTTCTAAGATTTGGAGGACACGGAAGGCTGGATTATTCGCGTCTGAACTATGTTTCTTCGCTTCAGTACGAAGAGCGTCAATTGCCTCCGTGTACCGTGTATTTATCATCAGATTATTTCCATATATCTCTTCTAAACTGCCGATGAGACCGCTTCGCACTATGGGAGACCAAAACATAAATGTAGGCGAGAATTCGCTGAGATATTTTGTCGCGTAATCGCGTTGCCGCCGGTTCTTGCTCTTTATCTTAGCAATCGTTGCGTCCGCACCCCTACCAATGAGAAGTCCCTCAAGATGTGTCGTTACCTCGCAGAGGTAAGCGACGTGGTTCGTGAAATTCAGTCCGATGACGTCTAACTCCCCAAGACCTTCACGGCGCCCACCCCGCGGTCGTGCGTTGTAGTCTACGACATCGCATTTTTTCTCGAATTTGAGATAAGCCCCCACAAGATACTCGCCCATTTCGGTGGCCATCAGCGGCCTTCTCAGTCCCGCAATTCTTTTTCACTCATCTCGTCGAAATCGGGCGCCATCCAGATTTTTCCCTTCCCGCGTCCCAGCACGCGCGGTTTGCGTATCTCCGGGACCGGCACCGGCTCAAGACGAACAAGCGGCCGTCCGTTGCGGGCAACGACGATTTCGTCGCCAGCCAATGCGCGTTCAACCAGGCGGGAAAGCCCGGCCTTTGCCTGATGCATGTTGACGATCGTAGCCATGACTCCCCATTTGGCTAAATAGATGACGAGCCCTCAATGTTGAGTGACTTTAAGCTCCCTGGCTGGACGATGAAAATGCGTCCTTCGAGGCGGCGAGCCATTGCGCCTCCCCAAAATGGGGGTTCTTGATGAAATGGCCGGTCGCGCGCGCGCCATTCGCGTCGAAGCCGGAAGAGAGCCGCGGCCGGCTCCATGCCGAGCCGGAGCACCCGATGCGCTCGCCGTTTCAGCGCGACCGCGACCGCGTCATTCATTCGACGGCGTTCCGCCGCCTCAAGCACAAGACCCAGGTCTTCGTCTACCACGAGGGCGACCATTACCGGACGCGGCTGACCCATAGCCTCGAAGTGGCGCAGATCGCGCGCTCGATCAGCCGCGTGCTTGGCCTCGACGAGGATCTGGCCGAGGCGCTGGCGCTGGCGCACGACCTCGGCCACACGCCATTCGGCCATGCCGGCGAGGAGGCGCTCAACGCCGAAATGGCGGCGCATGGCGGCTTCTCGCACAACGATCAAACCTTGCGGATTCTGACCAGGCTCGAACACGGCTATGCCGAATTCGACGGGCTCAATTTGACCTGGGAGGCGCTCGAGGGAACGGTCAAGCACAACGGTCCGCTCGCGGAGCCGGTGTCGCCGTCGATCGCCGAATACAACGCGCGCCATGATTTGCGGCTCGATACATACGCGGGGCCGGAGGCGCAGGTGGCCTCGCTCGCCGACGACATCGCCTACAACAACCACGACATCGACGATGGGCTGCGCGCCGGACTGTTCGCTGTCGCTGACCTCAAGGACCTGCCGCTGGTCGGACCGGTGTTTCACGAGGTCGCGCGGAAATATCCCGGTCTGGACGAGGCGCGCCTCATCCACGAATCGATTCGTCGAATGATCGATCGCATGGCGCGCGACCTGATCGGCGAGACCCGCGCACGCCTGGCCGACGCCAAGGTCAAATCGGCCGACGACGTTCGCGCGCTTGGGCATCCGGTCGCAGCGTTCTCCGAGGCGATGCGAGACAACGACCGGGCGCTGAAGCGTTTTCTCCACGACCGGATGTATCGGCACTATCGGGTTAACCGCATGAGCCACAAGGCACGTCGGGTTGTGCGTGAGTTGTTTCAGCTGTTCGTCGCCGAGCCGGAGTGCCTGCCGAGCGACTGGCGTGCGGTTGCCGCCTGCGGCGACGCGGCGGTGAGCGCACGCATCGTCGCCGATTACCTCGCCGGGATGACCGACCGATTTGCCCTCGACGAGCACCGCCGCTTGTTCGATACCTACGCGGGGGTTTGACGAACATCAATGGCTGACGTTTTCGGCGATTTTCGCCGGCTCGTCGTAGCGGCGCTCGACGATTTGGCGGCTTCCGGCGCGATCCCGGCGGGGCTTAATTACGACCGTGTCGCGGTCGAGCCGCCGCGCGATCCCACGCATGGCGATCTCTCGACCAACGCGGCGATGGTGTTGGCCGGGCAGGTGAAGCAAAACCCGCTGGCGCTGGCCGAGACGATCGCCGGGGCATTGTCTAAGCACGAACTGCACAGCGCCGGCTACCGCGGGCGCGGGTTCACCGCGACGGTCGCCAAACCGGGGTTCATCAACATCCGCCTCGACGCGGAAGTCTGGCACGCGCAGCTTCGCGACATCCTCGAAACCGGCATCGCCTATGGCGACTCCGAGAGCGGGGCGGGCAAGGACATCAACGTCGAGTTCGTCTCGGCCAATCCGACCGGGCCGATGCATGTCGGGCACGGTCGCGGTGCGGTGGTCGGCGACGTGCTTGCAGCGCTGCTGACAAAGGCCGGGTTCGCGGTCCAGCGCGAGTACTACATCAATGACGCCGGCGCCCAAGTCGACGTGCTGGCGCGCTCGCTCTATCTGCGCTACCGCGAAGTACTGGGCGAGGAGACCACTTGGATCCCAGAGGGATTCTATCCCGGCGATTACCTGATCGACACCGCGCGCGAGCTGGTGGCGCGCGATGGCCGCGCCTGGCTCGACAAGGCGGAGCCCGAATGGCTCGGGCCGCTGCGCGAATTCGCGGTCGCGCGGATGATGGTGTCGATCCGCGACGACCTCGACATGCTGGGACTGAACTTCGACAAATTCTCGTCTGAGCGCGCCCTGGTCGAGGCCGGGGCGATCGACGCGGCGCTCGGCATGCTCGAACAGCGTGGTCTGATTTACACCGGCGTACTCGAACCGCCCAAGGGCAAGCTCCCCGACGATTGGGAACCGCGGCCGCAGCTCCTGTTCCGCGCGACGCAGTTCGGCGACGAGGTCGACCGGCCGCTAAAGAAATCCGACGGGTCGTGGACTTATTTCGCCGCCGACATCGCCTATCACTTCGACAAGTACCGGCGCGGCGGCGAGACCATGATCGATGTCTGGGGCGCCGATCACGGCGGCTACGTCAAGCGCATGCAGGCGGCGGTGCAAGCATTGACCAACGGCGCCGGCGCGCTCGACGTCAAGCTGTGTCAGCTGGTCAACCTGTTCGACAACGGCCAGCCGGTGCGGATGTCGAAGCGGGCCGGCACGTTTGTCACCTTGCGCGAGGTGATCGACGAGGTCGGCAAGGACGTCTTCCGTTTCATCATGCTGACGCGGCGCAACGACCAAACGCTCGATTTCGATTTCGCCAAGGTCACCGAGCAATCTCGCGACAACCCGGTCTGGTACGTCCAGTACGCGCATGCCCGCGCCTGCTCGGTGATGCGGCGTGCGGCGGAGGAGCTGCCAGCCGATCAGTTGACCGACGCATCGCTGGCCGAAGCCGACTTCGCGCTTCTATCCGACTCCGCCGAACTGGCGCTGATTCGCTTGCTCGGCGGGGTGGCCCCGGACGGTCGAGGGCGCGGCAGAGGCCCACGAACCGCACCGCATCGCGTTCTACCTTCAAGAGGTCGCGGCAGCGTTCCATCTTCTCCAGACGAAGGGCAGGGGCGAGGCGCAATTGCGCTTCATCGTTCCGGGGGATCCCGGCTTGACCCGGGCGCGGCTGGCGCTGGTGCGCGGCGCCGCGATCGTGGTCGCGTCGGGGCTGGCGGTCATCGGGGTGACGCCAGCGGAGGAGATGTGAGCATGTCCTACCAATTCGGGCACGTCGATCCGGACGAGCGTCCCGGACATGTCGAGCAGCCGCAATACGAGGATGAGTTGCCGCTGCGACGCAACCTGTCCGGCCCGGCGCTTGTGTTGGGAGTGATGGCGTTATTCGCTGGCGGGCTGTGGTTTGCTTACCACGAAGGCACCAAGCACCCGTCCATCACCGCCGGCACAACGGCGGGGGACGATGTGCCGCTGATCCGCGCCGATCCCGATCCGGTCAAGATCAGGCCGCCACCCGACAAGGTTGGCGGCCTTAATATCCCCGACAAGGACAGCCCGCTCTACGGCGCGCGCCCGGGCAGCCAGCTCGTGGAGAAGTTGTTGCCGCCGCCCGAGACGCCCGCGCCACGGCCGGCCCCGGCTCCCCAGCAGCCGCCGCCGGCGCAGACGCAGCCCGCCGCTGTCGCCTCGCCTCCGCCGGCGACTACCGCCGAGAAGCCGGCCGCCAAACCGCCGGCGCAGCAGGCGACAATGCCGGGCGGCGTGCGCGTGCAACTCGGCCTCGGTGCATTCGATCGATGCGGCGCGCGACGAATGGGCGCGCTTGAGGCAGGACAACCCGGATCTGCTCGGCAAGCTGAGCGCGGTCGCAGTGCGCGCCGATCTCGGCGAGCGCGGCATCTGGTACAAGATCGAGGTGGGGCCGTTTCCGTCGAAAGAGGCCGCGACCCGTTTGTGCGGCGAGATGAAGCAGCGCGATCTGGGATGCCAACTTGTCCGATGAGCCGGGTTTGTCGTTCACCCGTGCGCGCACCCCGCCGCGGGCCATCCTCTTCGGCTGCGCCGGCGAGCGGCTGAGCGCGGACGAGCGCTCGCTGTTTGCCGCCGCCGATCCGCTCGGTTTCGTGCTGTTTCGCCGCAATTGTCAGAGCCCCGGCCAAGTTTGCGCTCTGGTCGCCGCGCTGCGCGATTGCGTCGGCCGCTCCGACGCGCCGGTGCTGATCGACCAGGAAGGCGGCCGGGTCGCGCGGCTGCGGCCGCCGCATTGGCGGGCCTATCCGGCGGCGGCGCGCCTTGCCGCGCTGCCCGACGGCGAGGCCGACGAGGCGGTCCGCCTCGGGGCACGGCTGATCGCCGATGATCTTGCCGCGCTCGGCATCAGCGTCGATGCTGCGCCGGTGCTCGACGTGCCCGTTGCCGGCGCCGACGCGGTGATCGGCGACCGCGCCTATGGCGGCGATCCGGCCCGAGTAGCGCGGCTCGGCCGAGCGATGTGCGAAGGCTTGCTCGAGGGTGGTGTGTTGCCGATCGTGAAGCACATCCCCGGTCATGGCCGCGCCCGCGTCGACAGCCACCATGATTGCCCGGTCGTCGATGCCGCCATCGAGGAACTAGCCATCAGCGATTTCGAGCCGTTTCGCCGGCTCGCCGACATGCCGTGGGCGATGACCGCGCATGTCGTCTACAGCGCCTTCGACCGCAAGCCGGCGACGCTTGTCGCGCCCGGTCATCGAACATGTGATCCGCGGCCAGATCGGCTTTGACGGGGTGCTGGTCTCGGATGACATCGGCATGGGCGCTCTCTCGGGTCGGCTCGGCGACCGGGTCGGAAAGGCGCTTCACGCGGGTTGCGACCTCGCGCTCCACTGCAGCGGCGTGATCGGCGAGATGGCGGACATCGCCGAGATCGCGCCCCCGATTTCCGCAAAGACCGCCGCGCGGCTCGAACGCGGCGAAAAGATGCGGCTGGCGGCTCAGCGCGCGTTCGACCGTGGCGCCGCCGAAGCCCGATTCGACGTCGCTTATCGGCGCGGTGGTGCGATGATCGTCGACGGCCAGTTCGCGGCGATGATCAGGACCGCTACCACCTGGGTGCTGCCGGTCATCTTCGCGGTGACGTTTCACGAGGCGGCGCACGGCTTCGTCGCCAATCAGCTCGGCGACGACACGGCCAAGCGCGCCGGGCGCGTGAGCCTCAATCCGCTCAAGCATGTCGACCCGGTCGGCACGATACTGCTGCCCGCCATGATGATCCTTGCGCGGGTCCCGTTTCTGTTCGGCTACGCCAAGCCGGTGCCGGTCAATTTCGGCCGACTGCGGCCGCAGCGTCTGGGTATGGTCCTGGTCGCGCTCGCCGGGCCGGCGACCAACGTGCTGCTGGCGATAATCTCGGCGCTGTTGGTCTACGGATTGCCCCTGCTCCCGGAAAGCGGGGTGCTGTGGGCGAGGGACAATCTCCGGCACTCGATCGTGCTCAATGTCGTTCTTTGCGTCTTCAACCTGCTGCCGTTGCCGCCGCTGGATGGCGGCCGGGTCGCGGTCGGACTGTTGCCGCGTTCGCTGGCGCTGCCGCTGGCGCGGCTTGAGCCCTACGGCATGATGATCCTGATGGGTCTATTTCTGCTCTCCTACCTCGGCCCGCAGCTAGGCTTGAACTTTAGTCTGCTTGGCTGGCTGATCGGGGGCCCAGCCGATGTGCTATACGAATTCGTGCTGAAGATTACCGGACACGGCGGATGAACGAGCCCGCGCTTGTCCTCGACCTCGACGGGTATGAGGGACCGATCGACCTGTTGCTCGCCTTGGCGCGCGAGCAGAAGGTCGATCTCGCGCGCATCTCGATCCTGGCGCTCGCCGACCAGTATCTCGCGTTCATCGCTGAGCAACGCCTGTTGCAGTTGGAGGTCGCCGCCGATTACCTGGTGATGGCGGCGTGGCTCGCCTACCTCAAGTCGCGGCTGCTGCTGCCCGACCCGCCCGAGGAAGAAGGGCCGAGCGCGGTCGAGTTGGCCGAGGCGCTGGCGCACCGGCTGCGGCTGCTGGAGGCGATGCAGCGCGCCGGCGCAACGCTGATGGCAAGACCCCAGCTCGGCCGCGACGTGTTCGCGCGCGGCGCCCCCGAAGGGCTCGACCGCATTGACCGCGCGGTGTTCGAGCTGAGCCTTTATGAGCTATTGAAAGCCTATGGCGATGGCCATCGCCGTCAGCACGGCCAAGTGCTGACGATCGTGCCAACCTCCTACCACACATTGGCGGAAGCGCTGGAGCGGCTGGAGCGGCTCGTCGGCCAGGTGCCGGAATGGCGCGAATTGGAGAATTTTCTGCCCGAGGATTTACGCGGCAGCCCGCAGCGCCGTTCGGGACTCGCCGCGACGTTCGCGGCGCTTCTGGAGCTGGCCAAGGCCGGGCGCGTCGAGTTGCGCCAGGACCGCAATTTCGGCCCGCTCTATCTGCGCAGCGCGGCGACGGGGCGAGTGAGCGAGCGTGCCGAACGGCGGCGGCTGGCTGAGGCGCTGCTCTTCGCCTCGCCCGAGCCGCTATCGGAAGCGGAACTGACGCTGCGGCTGGGCGAGGACGCCGACGTACCGGCATTGCTGCGCGAGCTCGCCGAGGACTACGCGGGGCGCGGGATCAATCTGGTTGGGCTGGCTGGCGGCTGGACATTTCGCACGGCGCCCGACCTCGCCCTGGCGCTGCGCAGCGAGCGCCAGGTCGAGCGGCGCCTGTCGCGCGCCGCGGTCGAGACCTTGGCGGTTATCGCCTATCACCAACCGGTGACCCGCGCGGAGATCGAGGCGATCCGAGGGGTCACCATCGCGCGCGGCACACTGGACCGGTTGCTGGAGGCCGGGTGGGTGGCGCCGCGCGGGCGACGCGAGGCGCCAGGCCGGCCGTTGAACTGGGTAACGACCCCGCATTTCCTCGCCCATTTCGGCCTCGACAGCCTCGGCGAGCTGCCAGGGGTCGAGGAGCTGCGCGCCTCCGGTTTGCTCGATATCGGACCGGCGGTGTTCGGTGATGGACTTCAAGCGCCTGAAGATCCCGATTCCGTACCGGACGACGAACCGTGAGCGCCGCCGAGAAGCCGCCGTATGGCGGGGTGGTCACGGGGCTCACGCGAGGCGAGCCGCGATAAGGCGTATTTGCCGCTCCCAAGCCTTTCTGACATTATCGCCCCGCTTGCGGAGCCGCGCGATGTGGTCCTGTATTTTCCGCTCGGTCGGCCGCCAGTACCAGGTGCAACCGGATGTTTCTTGATATCGGCTGGCCCGAATTCCTGCTGATCGGCGTCGTCGCGCTGCTGGTGATCGGGCCCAAGGATTTACCGCGCGGCCTTGCGCGTCGCCGGGTATTGGGTGCGCAAGGCGCGCACGATGTCGCGCGAGTTTCAATCGCACTTCGAGCAGATGCTGCGCGAGGCCGAGCTCGACGAGGTCCGGCAGGAACTGAAAAAGGTCACCGACATCAACCTCGACCACGAAACCAACAAGATCATGGGCATGGCCGACGACCCGGCGACCCCGGGCGCCGCGCAAACCGTCCCCAAACCGCCCGACGTGCCCGATTTTCTCGATCACACGCCGGCGCCGGCCGACCCCGCGCCGCCGCCCGAGGCGGTGGGCGAGCCTCGCCCCGAACCGCCGGCCGCCGAGGCGGAAGCGGCGCCGGTTGCACTTGACGAACCGGCCCAGGAGCTACCGGTGCCCGACATGATCGCACCCGAGCCGGTTCCCGTGACCGATGCGCCGCGCCCCCGCAAGAAACGGGCGCGCACCGCCGAGCCGTCAAAGTCTTAGCGCGAGACGATGGCCGACACCGACCCGGAGGCCGAGCTCGAAGCGGGCAGGATGCCGCTGCTCGATCACCTCATCGAGCTGCGCAACCGGCTGATGTGGTCGGCGGCGGCGATCATCGTCGCGTTCCTCGTTTGCTATCAGTTCAAGGTCCAGATCTACCGCTTTCTCGCCCACCCGCTGGCGCAGATTTTCGCCGGCGAGCCGGACCGCAAGATGATCTTCACCGGGCTGACCGAGGCGTTTTTCACCTACATCAAGGTGTCGTTCTGGGCGGCGATCTGCCTGTCCTTCCCGATCGTCGCGACCCAGCTGTGGAAGTTCATCGCGCCCGGTCTCTACAAGAACGAGAAGCGTGCGTTCCTGCCTTATCTGGCCGCGACGCCGGTGCTGTTTCTGATGGGCGCGTCGCTCGCCTATTTCGTGGTGATCCCCTACGCCTTCCGCTTCTTTCTGAGCTTCGAGACCCCGGGCGGCAACGGCCAGCTGCCGATCGTCAGCGAGCCCAAGGTCAACGAATACCTGTCGCTGGTGATGACCCTGCTCCTCGCGTTCGGGGTGGCGTTCCAGTTGCCGGTGCTGCTGACCCTGATGGCGCGGGCGGGGCTGATCACCTCGAAGGGCTTGATCAGCAAATGGCGCTACGCCTTTGTCGGGATGTTCGCGGTTGCCGCGGTGCTGACCCCGCCCGACATCGTCAGCCAATGCTCGCTGGCGATTCCCCTGATCCTCCTCTATTTCCTGTCGATCTTCTCGTGCCGCTGGGTCGAGAAGCAGCGTGCCAAACGCGAGGCCGAGGAGGAAGCCGCGGTTTCCGGCGGAGGCGATCCGCCAGCCGGGGAGTAAGGCAGCGATTTTGTCGTTTTTGTCGTAACGGCCACAGTCGGCAACTGCCTGTGAACCGCAGGAACCGTGGAAAAGTGGGGCTCGGCTTTCGCCGGCCCGATACAATTAGCTATAAGTAGTATGTCTTAATCGGTTAGTCCCTAGATGCACGATCTTCGCGCCATTCGCGACGACCCCGAGGCGTTCGACGCCGGCCTCAAGAAGCGCGGGCTGCCGCCACGCGCCGAGGAGGTGCTGGCGCTCGACCGAGCATGGCGTACTGCTCAGACGGCAGTTGAGCGAGCCCAGGCGCGGAAGAACGAATACTCGAAGCGCATCGGACAAGCTAAGGCGCAAGGACGGTCGGTCGAGGAGATTCTCCAAAGCATCAAAAACCAGGAAGGTTTGGAGGCAAGTGCTGCAGCGCAGGCTGTTCAATCACGAGCAGACCTAATTGCTTTGCTCGCCACCTTGCCCAACCTGCCCGCCGCGGATGTGCCCGAAGGCCTGGACGAAACCGCGAATGTCGCTGATGCGCAGCGTCGGCACGCCGCCGCAGTTCAACTTCACGCCGCAGCCGCACGAGGCGATCGGCGAGAAGCTCGGGATGATGGATTTTGCTGCTGCTGCGAAATTGTCTGGGTCACGGTTTGTCGTGCTGAAGAGTGGGTTGGCGCGGCTGGAACGCGCACTCGCCCAGTTCATGCTCGACCTGCACACGAACGAGTTCGGATACACCGAGGTGGCGCCACCCTATCTGGTGCGCGAGGACACCGCCTACGGCACCGGCAATCTGCCGAAAGCCGCCGAGGACATGTTCCAGACCACCGAGGCGTCTGGCGGGATGTGGCTGATCCCGACCGCCGAGATGCCGCTGACCAACCTCGCCGCCGGCGAGATTCTCGAACGAGGCGGCGCTGCCGATCCGGATGACGGCGTGGACGCCGTGCTTTCGCTCCGAGGCGGGAGCCGCGGGTCGCGACACGCGCGGCATGATCCGCGTCCACCAGTTCAACAAGGTCGAACTGGTGTCGATCGCGCGTCCGGAGGATTCGGCAGGCCGAGCACGAGCGCATGACGGCCTGCGCCGAGGAGGTGCTGAAACGGCTCGGTCTTGCCTACCGGGTGATGCTGTTGTCGTCGGGCGATATGGGCTTCGCCGCCGCAGAAGACCTACGACATCGAGGTCTGGCTGCCCGGGCAGAACGCCTATCGCGAGATTTCGAGCTGCTCGAATTGCGGCGCGTTCCAGGCTCGCCGGATGAACGCGCGCTACCGCCCGGCCGGTGAAAAGGGCACGCGGCCGCTGCATACGCTCAACGGCTCGGGCCTTGCGGTCGGCCGCGCGCTGATCGCGGTGCTGGAAAATTATCAATGCCACGACGGCAACGTCACGATCCCGCCGGCGTTGCGGCCCTATATGGGCGGGCTGGAGACGATCGAGCCGCATGGCTGAAGCCCCCATCGCACGCATTCTCGTCTCGAATGACGACGGCATCGACGCGCCCGGCATCCGGCTTTTGGAAAAGATCGCCCGCGAGCTGTCGCCCGAGGTCTGGGTCGTCGCGCCCGAGCAGGAACAGAGCGGCGCGGGTCATTCGTTGACCACGCGGCGGCCGATCCGCCTCACGGAAATCGGGGAACGGCGTTACGTCGTCGACGGCACGCCGACCGATTGCGTGTTGCTGGCGCTGAAACGGCTGCTGCGCGGCCGGCTGCCGAGCCTCGTCCTGTCGGGGATCAACGCCGGCACCAACATCGCCGAGGACATCACCTATTCCGGCACCTGCGCGGCGGCGATGGAAGCGACCCTGTTCGGGGCGCCGGCGATCGCGCTGAGCCAGGAGTATAGGGACCGCAACGCAATCTCGTGGGCCTGTTCGGAGGCCTTCGCCGCCGATGCGATCCGCCGCATCGCCGCGGCCGCTCAGCCCTGGCCGAAGGACACGTTTTTCAATGTCAATTTTCCGGCCGCGCCGGCCTCGGCGGTGCGCGGCCTCGTCATCACCCACCAGGGGAAGCGCGTGCTCGGCGACAATCTGATGGAAGGGATCGACCCGCGCGGCCGGCCTTATTACTGGATCGGTCCGGCCAAGCACCAGGGCGGCGCCACCCCGGGCAGCGACCTGCGCGCCCTCGAGGAGAACCGCGTCTCGATCACTCCGGTGCATCTCGATCTGACCAATGCCGCGGTTGCGGCGCAGCTGCGGCGGGAATTCGAATGATCGCCGACACGGCGGAACTTACCCGCAAGGTTCGGCTGATCATGGAGTTGCGTCATGCCGGGATCGGCGACGCGCGTGTCCTCGGCGCGATCGAGAAGACGCCGCGCGAACTTTTCGTACCCGACGAATTCCAGGATCAAGCCTACGAAAATGTCGCGCTGCCGATCGCCCATGGGCAGACCGTCAGCCAGCCCTATGTCGTCGCGCTGGCGACCGAGAGGCTTGAGGTGCGCGAGCGCGACAAGGTGCTCGAGATCGGCACCGGCGCGGGCTATCAGGCTGCGATCCTGGCGCGGCTTTGCCGCCGCGTTTTCACCGTCGAGCGGCACCTTGGCCTGGTCCGCGCGGCCGACGCGCGGTTCAAGGCGTTGGGCCTTGGCAATATCGTCAGCCTCTTTGCCGACGGCTCCAAGGGCTGGCCGGAACAGGCGCCATTCGATCGCATCATCGTCACCGCCTCATCGACCGATGTCCCGGCGGCGCTCCTCGAGCAGCTCGCGCCGGACGGGATCATGGTGCTGCCGATCGGCCCCGAACTTCACGACCAGCGGCTCATCCGGGTCCGCCGCCGCGAATCGGATTACGAAATGGAGGCGCTCGCGTGGGTGCGCTTCGTCCCGATGGTAGCGGGATTGCCGCGTCCCGGCGGACCCTTGACCGGCACTCTAGACGGAGGCGATTTGAGGGGCAGGTGATGGCGCGCGTCGGACACGCGCAAGGGGGAACCATGGGGGAAAAGACTGACCTTCGGCGCGGCTTGGCCGCGGCGGCAAGCCTCTCGGTCATCGCGGGATTGTTGGCGGCCTGCTCGCCGGGCCCGAGCGAACCGGCGCCAGTCTACCTGCGCGGCGCCGGACCCACGGCGGCGAAAAAGCCGACGTCATCGCCGGTGCGCGATAACACCATGTTCACGGTCCGCCACGGCGACACCGTGATCGAGATCGCCCACGCGTACCGCGTGCCTCTGGGGGCCCTCATCGCCGCCAATAGGCTCAGCACGCCCTATCTGATCCATCCGGGGGACCGCCTGTTGATCCCCGACGGCGGTGTGCCCCCACCGGGCTCTGTTCCATCGGTTGAGGTAGCGACGGCATCATCTCCCGCGACTGCGGCGATGCCACCGCAAGTGGCAGCGGCGGCGCCGTCTCCGGCGTCCACCCAGATCGCGGCGACGCCGCTACAGCCTGCGCGGGTTGAGGTGGCCGCCACCGTTCCACCGAAGGCTCCCGCCGTTGCGCCGACCCAATTGGCCGCCACCGCGCCGTTACCGCCGGCCCCTCCGCAAATAGCGGCAATCGCCTCGCCGCCGGCAGTGCCGGCGCAACCGGTCGCGGCCCAGCCGCGGCCCGCAACACCGCCCGTGACAGTGGCGGCGACCCCGCTCACACCGCCGGTACTGCCGCCGTCGACAGCAGCTGCGAAGCCTCAGCCGCCTGCGCCAGCGCCGACAGCGACCAACACTACCCCCGCTGTCGTGCCGCTCGACCCGCCGCCGAAGCAGGTTGCCGCCGCCGTTCAAGTGCCGCCGCCAGTTGCGCCCGCTGCTCAAGTGCTGCCGCCGGTCGCACCCGCGGTTACTGCGCCGCGGCCGATCGCGGCCGCCGTTTCTGCCCCGCCGCCCGTCACGCCGGTCACCACCCCTACTGGGCTGCCCTCGGTGCTGGCGGCACGCAATCCCGCCGCGGCCCTACCGTTACCGGGCGAGGCGGCACCGGTTATCCCCTTGCAGGCTTCGAGTGGCCGGTTCTTGTGGCCGGTGCATGGCCGCATCCTCGCCAGCTACGGTTCAGGTCCGCACAACGAGGGCATCAATATCGCGGCACCGCTCGGCACGCCGGTCCGGACAGTCGCCGCCGGCACGGTCGCCTATGTCGGCAATGAGGTGAAGGGGTACGGGAATCTGGTCCTGGTCAGACACGCCGATGGTTGGATCTCGGCCTACGCCCACCTGGATGACGTTACCGTCAAGAAGGGCGATACGGTTGCCGCTGGCGAGGTCATCGCCAAGGTCGGCAGTACCGGGATGGGCGTGCCGCAGCTGCATTTCGAGTTGCGCCGCGGCAAGAAGCCGGTCGATCCCGAGAATTTCCTTGATCCTGCCGGCAGCGCGGCGGCCCGGCCGACGCAGCGGGCGGGCTAAGCTCGACAGCACAGCATCGGCTCCCGACGGACGGCCTCGCCCGCGTACGGGCGAGGCTGCGAAGGGGTAACGCCTGAGACGGGATCGGGGTCGAGTTGCTAGTCCAGCTTCTTCCCTAACCTTCCGGCTAGGTCCTGGATGAATTGCCAGGCGACGCGGCCCGAGCGCGAGCCGCGCGTGATCGACCACTCGTTTGCCTCCGCTTTGAGCTGGTCTTCGGCGATCTTCAGCTCGTAGTGCGCGGCATAACCGCAAACGATGGCGTGATAGGTTTCCTGGTCGACATTGTGAAAGCCGAGCCAGAGCCCGAACCGGTCGGAAAGCGAAACGCTTTCCTCGACCGCCTCGGTCGGGTTGATCGCGGTCGAGCGTTCGTTCTCGATCATATCGCGCGGCATGAGGTGGCGGCGGTTCGAGGTGGCGTAGAGCACGACGTTGGCAGGCCGGCCCTCGATCCCGCCTTCGAGCACCGCCTTCAGCGATTTGTAGCTGGTGTCCTGCTTCTCGAACGAGAGATCGTCGCAGAACAAGAGGCACCGCCGCCTGCTGCCGCGCACCAGCGACAACAGGCGCGGCAGGCTCGGGATGTCCTCGCGGTGGATCTCGATGAGCGCCAGCGCCCTCGGTTTCTCGCTGTTGATCGCCGCGTGCGCCGCCTTGACCAGCGCACTCTTGCCGGTGCCGCGGGCGCCCCAGAGCAGCACGTTGTTGGCGGGCAGTCCGGCGGCGAAGCGCTCGGTATTTTCGACCAGGATGTCGCGCACCCGGTCGATGCCGCGCAACAGGCCGATCTCGAACTCGGTTGACCTCTTTTACAGGTTCGAGCCAGTCGCTCTCTGCGTGCCAGATGAACGCGTCGGCCGCTTCGAGGTCGTTTGTCGGCGGCGCCGACGGAGCCAGCCGTTCGAGCGAGGCGGCGATGCGGTGAATCAGCGGTTCAAGGTCGGGATCGGACATCTTGCGTTCATGGGATATGAAAAGGCCGGCGACGTTAGATCAGATTTCGCGCAGGCGGGAGTGATTCCCGCGGGGCGGCTTTGCATTGCCCTTTTACCGGGCATCGCGTACCAATTCGCCTCCGTTGTCCGAGGTTAAACGACGATGCTGATTTCCACGGCCTATGCCCAGGGAGTGGGCGGCCTGTTCGACAGCTCGAGCGCGATGGTGCAGTTCCTGCCGCTGGTGCTGATCTTCGTCGTGTTCTATTTCATGCTGATCCGCCCGCAGCAGAAGAAGCAAAAGGACCACCGCGCGATGCTCGACACGCTGCGCCGCGGCGACCGGGTGGTGACGGGCGGCGGGATCATCGGCACCGTCAATCGCGTCGCGAGCCCCGAGGAGGTGGAGGTGGACATCGCCCAAGGGGTGCGCGTTAGGGTGCTGCGCAGCACGATCTCGACGGTGCTGGCCAAGCCCGACCCAGGGGCGGCGCGTGAGGCCGCCAACGAGCGCGGTTCAGCACGGCGCCGCGGCGCCAAGGCGCCGGCTGCCGAAAAAGAGCCCGGCACGGACGAAGCCGACAAGGCGTAACCGCCGGCGATCCTGATGCTCTATTTTGCCAATTGGAAGGTTCTGCTGATCTGCGGGATTTGTGCGCTCGGCGTGCTGTTCAGCCTGCCGAATCTGCTCCGTCCGGCGCAGCTCTCCTGGCTGCCGGCTTCGGTCCCACACAAGCAGGTCGCGCTCGGTCTCGACTTGCGCGGCGGCTCATACCTGCTGCTGGAGGTCGATGTCGCCGGGGCGCAGCGCGAGCAGTTGAACTCGATCGTCGACAACGTGCGCGACGCGCTGCTGACGGCGAAGATTCGACTACAGCGGGCTTAAGGTTGAGGGCGATGCGATCGTCTTCACCATCGGCGACAACGATCAGATCGAGCCGGCCAAGGCGGCGCTCTCCAAGATCGACCAGACGCTGACCGTCGATATCGGCCCTGACGGCGCCGGCAAGATGCAGTTCAGCGCGCAGGCGACCGAGGCGCGGCGTAGCCAGGCGGTCGATCAATCGATCGAGATCATCCGCCGCCGCATCGACGAGACCGGCACCAAGGAGCCGACGATTCAGCGCCAGGGCCAGGACCGCATTCTCGTCGAGCTACCCGGGATCGATAATCCCGAGCACGTCAAGGCGCTGCTCGGCAAGACCGCGAAGCTGACCTTCCAGCTCGTCGACACGACGGTGACGCTGGATCAGGCGCGCAAGTTGTTGCCTCCTGGGGACGAGATTCTGCAATCGGCAGAAGGTGCTCGCGGCGGGCCCACCGCCTATGTCGTGAAGAAAAAGATCATGGTCGGCGGCGACACGCTGGTCGACGCGCAAGTGACCTTCCAAGACAACAATCCGGTGATCAGCTTCCGCTTCGATTCGGCGGGGGCGCGCCGTTTCGGCGATGCGACGCGCGACAATGTCGGCAAGCCCTTCGCGATCGTGCTCGACAACAAGGTGATTACCGCGCCGGTGATCAAGGAGGCGATCCTTGGCGGCAGCGGCGTCATCTCGGGAAGCTTCACCGTCCAATCGGCGGGCGACCTGGCCCTGTTGCTGCGCGCGGGCGCGCTGCCCGCGCCGATCACGATCCTCGAAGAACGCACGGTAGGGCCCGATCTCGGGGCCGATTCGATCCATGATGGCGCGGTGTCGTGCATCGTCGGGGTGGTCCTTGTCGTCGTCTTCATGTTCCTGTTCTACGGCCTCTTCGGTTTGTTCGCGGACATCGCGCTGTTCTTCAATTTGTGCCTGATGCTGGGGACGCTGTCGCTGCTCGGCGCGACGCTGACCCTGCCCGGTATCGCCGGGATCGCATTGACTTTGGGCATGGCGGTCGATGCCAACGTGCTGATCTACGAGCGCATCCGCGAGGAGATGCGCAGCGGCCGCACGATGCTGTCGTCGTTGGAGGCCGGGTTTACCCGCGCCTTCGGCACCATCGTCGACAGCCATGTGACGACCCTGGTCGCCGGCATTCTTCTCTATTGGCTGGGCTCGGGGCCGGTAAAGGGGTTCGCCGTGACGTTGAGCATCGGCGTCCTGACCTCGCTGTTCTCGGCGATCCTCGTGACCCGGCTGCAGATTGTGACCTGGCTGCGGCGATTGAAGCCCAAGGCCATCCCGCTATGACAGTCTCTTGCCGTGATCAGGCCTCTGATCGTCATCCGCCGGGTGCCGCAGATCGATTTCATGCGCTGGCATGTGTTCGGTTTCGCGTTCTCGATCCTGCTCGGCCTGGTGTCGGTCGGGCTGTTTGTCACGGTCGGCCTCAACCTCGGCATCGACTTCAAGGGCGGGCTCCTTATGGAGGTAAAGACCCAAGGCCCGGCCGATCTGGCGACGATGCGCTCGAAGATCGATGGGCTGCATCTCGGCGAGGCCTCGTTGCAGAATTTCGGCGCGCCGGACGAGGTGCTGATCCGCTTGCCGCAGCAGACCGGCGGCGACAAGGCGCAAGAGACCGCGATCACCGCGGTCAAGAAAGTGTTGGGCGAGGGGATCGAGTACCGCCGTCAGGAAGTGGTCGGACCCAGTGTCGGGTCCGAATTAATCCGCGCCGGCGCATTGGCGACCGTGCTCGCGCTGGCCGCGATCCTCGTCTACATATGGTTCCGCTTCGAATGGCAGTTCGGCGTCGGGGCAACGATTTCGACGATCCATGACGTCGTCACCACAGTCGGGCTGTTCGCGATCTTCCAGCTCGAGTTCAACCTGACCACCCTTGCGGCAATCCTCACCGTCGCCGGCTATTCGATCAACGATACGGTGGTCATCTACGACCGGGTGCGCGAGTCGATGCGCAAGCATCGCACCATGGACTTCCGCGATCTCATCAACCTGGCACTCAACGAGACCCTGTCGCGCACGATCCTCACCGTCAGCACGGTGGCACTGGCGGTGCTGTCGTTGCTGTTTTTTGGCGGCGAGGTGTTGAAAGGGTTCAGCATCGCGATGCTGTGGGGCATCGTCATCGGCACCTATTCGTCGCTCTTCATCGCCGCGCCGATCATCTATTACATCCAGCCCAACCGGCGGGCGATCGCCCGCGAGCCCGCCAACGCCAAAACCGAGCGCCCGGCGGGTTAGCCCCGGAGCGGTCGATGGACCTGACCCCGCTCGTTCCTGTCGGCAGGCAGATCATCGAACGCTACAGCGCCGACGGATTTCAGGTCAGCGGGGTCGTCTATACAGGGCCGATACTGGTCTTCGCCGACCGCACGCTGATCTGGCAAAGCCCGATGATTTCGGTCGAAGGCCTGGCCCCGTTGATCGAGCGCGGGGGCGTCGAGCTGGTGCTATTGGGGCTCGGCAAGCGCGGCGCGCCGGTAAAACCGGCGCTGCGGGCGGCGCTCAAGGTTCACGGCATTGGGGTCGAGGCGATGGACACCGGCGCGGCATGCCGAACCTACAATGTCCTGCTCGGCGAGGATCGGCTGGTCGCGACGGCGTTGTTGCCTCTCGTTTAGGCAATGGCGGCACACTGTTTGCTTGTGCACGGGCTCGGAGCCGCGTGATGCCGGATGGAAGCAACATCGCCCCGCCGTTTGGGATCGGCCACAACCAGGGCCCGCCGCTCGAGCTCGGGATCACCTGGGCGCACTTCTGCTGGAAGAAGGCGCATGGCCACAAATCCAACGATTTGGTGGCCTAAGCCATTCCTCTATAAGAAGAATTCCTCTTTAGGAGGAAATCGCACGACTTAAGCGTTGCGTGGCTTGGGCCGTGATTTTGGTAGCAAGCTGATAGCAAGTCACGATCGAGCGATTCAATTGGTTATAAGACTTTTTTGCGATCTTCCCACCTAAGTTTTAACTTCTAGCTGGCGCTAGCGCCTACGCCCCCGGCCGCGCCAGCAGCTGCAACGATGGAAGGTCATTGCACCAACTGCATTTAGTGGCACTGTCGCAGGTCGGCGGTTCACGCCTCAACCAGTTTGAACTTGATATCGGCGTTTTGCTTCCGTCCAAACTGCAGATCTCCAAAATCTGGCGTCGGCGAGGCCGCACGCGAATTTGCAGAAGGCCGACAAGCTGGATGTTGAAAAGTTGGATTGGCAAAAGCCGATCTTCATGTTGCCAGATCAGCCGTCGAGAAACGGCTGACGCTGACAGCCCTCGCTACGCAGCGGGTGACGAACCGTTCGCCGGTTTTTTTGGTTCCGCAAAGTGGCGAAGGTTCGCAGCTCAAATCCTGCAACAACGGGGTGCGGTATGCCAGGACAAGGGCCACGATCCGCGTTCACGGCCGACAAGGTTCGATGTTGATCATGTCCGTGAACTACAAGACGGCGGACAACCGTTCGATCCGAACAACATCATGCTTCGTTGCTCTGCTTGTCATCGCAGGAAAACGATCAAGGCGAAGCGTGACAGGGAAACAAGGCAGTTCTGGTTGGAGCGAGCGCGAAGATAAAAGGGGGGGGAGTCGCAGTTTTAAGTTTGGGCCGCGCTATGACTACGCGTCGGACTCACGCAGGGAAAATTGTTTTTTGGTAAGCGTCTGATGCAAACCAAGTTTGATATGATACCATTGACGCGGTTTTGAGATGGTAGAGACGCACCATGAACCATCGGGGACTCATCAATTGGCCCGAGATTCACGTGGGGTATGAAGAGAACCAGATCTCCGTGCGGGCACTGGCCCGCATGTACCATATTTCTGATACAGCGATCCATAAGAGGGCAACTGCAGAAAAGTGGGGCCCCCGCAAACCTGCTCCCGACCAACTGCGCCACGGGTCCCCGTCGGCAAGCGTAACCCGCGCGATGTCGGCCGCCCGACAACTGCGGGAGGGCACCGATGGATTGCAATCTTCATCGCCGCCTGAGCGAGCGACGCTAACATTAGCGCAACTGGTGCGGCGGATGCGCGGTGTCATCGAGGATTTGTTGCGCGAATTGGCAGAGACCACCAAACACATCGGCGAGATCGAGGACGAGATCATCAATGAAACGAGTCGAGATGGGGACGGCCGTCGCCGGCAGGCAATGTTGAGGGCCATTTCGCTCCCCAGCCGCAGCTTGGTTGCCAAGAACCTGGCTCAAGCAATTAGAGGCTTGTCTCATCGAACTGCTCCGAAGCCGCTCGGCAAGAAGGAACAAGGGCAGCGCAATGCGGAGTTTTTAGCGAAAAATTCAATGTTTTCCCAGCGACGGCGGTCGCGGCAATACCGCAAAGAAACCGATTGACGTCGGTCGATCGCAACGGTTTTTTTGGAAGGCATTTCTGACTTACGAGAGGGTTCCTGTTTTCGATACGACCATGCAAACTAACCGCAATCGGAAATGCAAACCTGTTGAGCGCGGGGTGATGCAAGCTTAAGCGGCACATTAGGCCTCGAAGGGGATGGGAACAGGTAGCGGTAATTGCGGCATCTGCTGATGCTGACCCTCAATGAGTGGCGGCAGGTTCAGCAGGCGGCGATCACACTGTCCGCGGTCAAGAGCCACCCTAGACGGCCGCGGGCGGCTTGGCGAGCAGCGCCGCCATTGGCCCCCGCACCGCATCCCTCCGCGCCAACCGGGTGCCCTCATTTCTGATTTCGTCGCGCGAGGGACTGCCATCATTTCGAACTGCTCGGTGGCGATAGGCGGCGGCTCTCGGCGATTGCGCCAATTCGGGCTTCTCAACGAACTCCGCTTCCCGAGGTCGTAGCCGGACGAAAGATCGTCGGCATCGGCAGCGGTTTCGGGGGGCTTCGGTCTTGTGGCTGTGTTGGACGGCGGTATCGGTGCCTGGGAAGCGGCCGGCTATGCGGCCCTCACTGCCTCGGCGACCGCCGGCCGGTGCATCGAGACTGAGGGCTCTGGCGCCCACTACCCTCAGGAAATTGCCCAGGCGGCGCTGCGGCATCTTCGCGTCTGGGTTATGCGCGTGTATGGACAAGGGTCCCGCCACAGTTGACGGAGGTTTAGGGCCCCACACGGGCCCAATATCCGCCGCCGTTCCATGTAGAACAGAAATTGGCGGGTTCACGTCCTTCGCGGAACGGCTCCGTCTGGAGGCCGAAGCAGGCGTTCGCATTGCCCGATCTGAATTTCTCAGAAGCGCCGCTTCCGGCCGCTCGCAAGGTCGCGTTTCGATCGCTGGACCGGCAAACCCGGTCTTTACCTAATCGGAGATGTAGCGACCCATCACCGCGCTCGCCCTAACGGGTCGACAAGCGTTTGTTGATGACCAAGCCGTCACCGATTTTCGCTCGCGTCACACCGCAGATACCGCCAACCATTCGTTCAACTTCGACCACCGCCGTCGGCCGGAGACGTTGCGCACGGCGATGGCGACCGCTTTCTTCTGCCCGACCAGCACGACCAGCCGTTTCCCTCGGCTCACGCCGGTGTAGAGCAGGTTCCGCTGTAGCATCGCGTTGTGCTGGGTCAGGACGGGGATCACAACGGCCGGGTATTCGGAGCCTTGGCTCTTGTGGATCGTCGCGGCATAGGCCGGCACCAGCGTGTCGAGCTCACCGAAGCCGTAGGTGATGGCACGTCCGTCGAAACGGGCGGTGAGTTCGCCGGTGTCAGGATCGACACCATCGATATAGCCGATATCGCCGTTATAGACGTCTTTGTCGTAGTCGTTCTCGATCTGCATGACCTTGTCGCCGGGAGCGAAGGTCCAGCCGAAGCGCTCGGAGGGCCAGGGTAGTTTTCCATTGGCCAGGCGCAGTATTCGCTCGGCAATGCCCTGCTCGGCTCGGTAGAGGTCTGCGAGGAACATGCAGGGCGTCTCGCCAACAGTGTCCGCGATCACTGTTCTATCGGCCAATTCGAGATCCAGCTCGGTCCGGATCAACTCCCCGGGGACCTCGAGCAACTCGACGGCCAGTGGTGTGAGTTCCTCGGTCGGCAATCCGCAGTGACCCTCGTCCATCGCCTCCGTTGTATTAATTCAGACTTGTTCTGACAGACGGTGTTGGCTGTTTGAGCCTTTCTGAGTGTCGTCCGTCGTCAGGCAGCCATGATTTTCTCCTTCGCCAGGGGCAGCGCGTCAAGAAAGGTCTGCATCGGGGTTTTGCCGAAGCACCATCGACCCTGGTGAGGGCGCCGTTCATTGTATTCGGCGATCCAAGCATCAAGGTCGGTCTGCAGCTCGTCGATCGCCCGGTAGATCTTTTTTCGGAACGCCACCCGGTAGAACTCATCGAGCACGGTGCGGTGGAAACGCTCGCAGATACCGTTGGTCTGCGGGCTCTTGGCCTTGGTGCGGCTGTGGTCGATATCCTCGACCGCCAGGTAGAGCTCGTATTCGTGGCTCTCGCTGCCGCAGAACTCGGTGCCGCGGTCGGTCAGCACCCGGCATAGCCGGATGCCGTGCTCGTCATAAAACGGCACCACCCGGTCATTGAGGATCTCGGCCGCGGTGATCGGCGTCTTACGGTCGTAGAGCTTGGCAAACGCGACCTTGGCGTAGGTATCGATAAAGGTCTGCTGGTAGATCCGCCCCACCCCCTTCAACGTGCCGACATAGAAGGTGTCCTGTGCCCCGCAGTAGCCGGGACACTCGCTCTCGAACTCGCCATGGGCTTCCTTGTCGGCTTTGGCCTTCTCCAGCGCGGCGATCTGGGCCTCGGTCAAGAGAATGCCGTCCTGCGCCACCTTGGCCTCGAGCGCCTTGAGACGCTGCTTCATCGAGGCCAGGTCGTGGCGTTGCCACACGCAGCGCACGCCGGCGGGCGAAATCGACAGCCCGCGCCGCTTGAGCGCGTCCGAGACCCGCACCTGGCCCCAGGCCGGCTGCTCGATCGCCAAGGCAACCGCCGCCTCTTCGATCTCGATCGGCGTGCGGTTCTTCAGGATCGGCTTGCGGCGGCTGATCTCCTGCAAGGCCAACTCGCCGCCTTTATCGTACAGCTCCTTGAACCGGTAGAAGCTGTCGCGGCTGTAGCCCATCATCTTGCACGCTTGGCTGACATTGCCGAGCTGCTTGGCCAATTCCAGCAGCCCAGCCTTCACCCGGATGATCTTCTGTTCCTGGGTCATATCGTGATCTCCGTTCCGCCGAAGGACGGGCCGCGGTCCCGGCTCTGATGAGAACCGCATCCCGCCCTCCGGCTCCGCTTCGGAAACCAACAACGACCGTCAGATTAAGTTCAAACTAATACACCTCCGTCAGCGCGTATGAGATTCCGGCGCGCACGCGGATCATCGCTGTCTTTTCGATGCCAAGCTTCATTGCGATCGCATCTGCGGTCTTGAAGCCGATGCCGCGGATATCGCGCGCGAGGCGACAGGGGTTCTCGGTCATGACCTGAACGGCATCGGCGCCGTAGGTCTTGAAGATGCGGACCGCGCGTGCGGTCCCCACGCCGTGGCTATGCAGGAAGACCATGATCTCCCGCACGATCTTCTGCTCGGCCCAGGCGCCGGTGATGCGTTTGGCGCGCACGGGTCCGATGCCGGTCACCTCGCGTAGGCGATCGGGCTCGGCCTCGATCACATCGAGCACTTTCTCGCCGAACGCCCTGACCATCTTCCGGGCGTAGAGCGGACCAATCCCGCTGATCATCCCGGAACCGAGGTATTTCTCGATGCCCTCGATCGAGGTCGGCGCCGAGGTGCGCATGAAACGCGACTTGAACTGCTGGCCATGGGTGCGGTCGTTGACCCATTCGCCCGATGCCGTGACCCATTCTCCCGCTCCGATCACCGCGGCGTGGCCCACGACGGTGATCAATTCGCGGTGGCCGCGCGCCTTGATGCGGAGAACGCAAAAACCATTTTCGGCGTTGTGGAAGGTGACGCGCTCGACAAGGCCCGCAAGAACCTCCCGGGTCGATGATCCCGGATGCGGCGCAGGCTCGCTGTTCACTAGGTCCGGAGCTCCACCGCGGTCCAACAGTTCCTTAATCTCGTGCATTTTGCGCGGGCTCATCGACGCTTTGTGCAATCATCATGTTGGCTCGCTCTGATGTTCAGACCGGCAAACCGAAAATTAATGATCCGGTTTTCAATCAATTAAGCTCCAAAATGAACTCTTCCTCCCATGAACGCGACGTAGCTGGGCTTCGTAGGCATCGTGGGGTTCAAAGCTCATGAAATCTGCGATCGCCGATGACAGGCCGGCGCAATCCAGCAGATGGCGCGCGGCGTGCCTGTATCGGCTGGACCGGCTGTTCGTCAGGGAGAAGTCGATCATCGCGCGCAGCACCACCGTCGCGGCGAGGGGATACTTACCCGCAAGCGCCTCGGCGGTCGGTGTCAGGATCTCGTAGTGATCTCCGTCCAACTCGCCCGAGCGTTTGAGCACGAGGTTTGCCGCTCGGTCCAGGGCAGGCCAGGAGACGAGGAAAGACAGAGCCTGGAGAAGGTTACGCGACCGTTGGGCGTAATCGAGTGCCTTTTTCTCGGCTTCTACGTCATCGAAATCAGGGAGCCGCTTCAGGTACGCCCGCAGAAAGGTAGATGACAGCGAACGCTCAAAACAATCCCACCGCGCGGTTTGGGCATCATCGCCGCGCCCGAGCGCTTCGAGAACGTCTATTCGGGCATCTTCCCATTCGAAGTCCGGCCAACCCCAGCTGCTGTTGCGTTGCCGATTCTCGGTCGCCTCGATCGTCTGCCATGCTTCTTCCACTCGGCCAACCGAAAGGAGGCGCCGCGCAATGTCAGCCGAGATCTTCGGCATCCTTCTGGTTTTTTCATCGTATTGCTCGATGAAGGCATCGACGTCGCCCAGGGCATCGGCGATTTCTGTCAACGCCAGACGGACCGTGCTAACCCGAGAGCGCTCCGCCATCTCATCTGCGTATATCGACCCAGAGGAGGACCAACCAACTTTCACTCGATCCTTTTCAGCAGGCTTCTTCACCGGCCGGTTCGACAGATCAATCATCCGATGCTTCAGATGCTCAAGACCGGCTCGCCCGAGCGCAGGTGCCAAAACTGCGATTAGCTCATCGAATTGGCCGTAGTCATTCGCAATCAGCGCTTCGAATGCCCGATCGGCGAGGGTTGTCGGGTTGGAGCTGGCCCGCGAAGCAACATCGCCGATGTCACAACAGGCCTCGTGAAAGACTCCGATCACCGTCCCGCTGCCGTCGTCACTGCGCTCGAAAATCGACGGAGCCAAGGCCATGAACTTCCACAGCAGATCGAGGGCTTCCTTCGGGTCCGCCTTGGCCACCGTCTCGACGATGGCACGGCGCTGCGTCTCGAGATCGTCGGCCAGGGCTCTGACGCCCTGCCGGTCCACAAACGACCCCGACCGCGCCATGATCGTGAGCCGCTTGCGCACCTCCTTCGCAAGTTCATCCGGGCCCTGCGCACCGGCCAGTGCCAACCTTAGACGTCGTTTCGCCGTCGCGTTGCCGGCACTGATTTCGATCAGCAACTCGGCCAATCGCTCCGAGCCGAGGGCCGCGAGGTTTTTTGCGTTAAGGGCTGATTTTGCCGCCATTCGCTGTTCTCACGCTACGGAGGAGAGGAATAGCGTGCTACGCGCGACCTTGCGAGCGGGTCGCGAGGGAACTACCCGACCGCAACTATGGGTAAGATAGCTGGATTCGCGCGAGGCTCACTGGGGTCGGTCCTACCAGTCGCGGGCTACGCGAAGGTCAAATCAAGTGCACCGTCCGAAGCCATCGGCGCGAAGGTCCGGAAAGGTTCAAACAACGGACCCTCGCTAGCCGCTTGCCCGATGACGCCTTGGCGCCGTGAGCGGTCATGAACAGAGCGCGGCCAATCCGAAGCGCACGACCCTTTGCAGACCCTCGGTTGCCTTCAAAACAAAGGCAGATGCTGCCTCAATTTCGGTCATCCCGAGCTTGACCAGGGCTGGATGGAACGGCCCTTACCTAACTGGGCGAGCTACGACCTAAACATTCCAAACGGTCGTGTGGGGCTGGCCGCTCGAGTAGCCCCAAAAGGACTTGCCCCCCAAGAAGCCTACTCCCGCCCTGCCAACCCCATGACGAGGTAGTGTAGCGCCTCCCGATAACGATGTTTGCTTCGGTCATGGCCCGATTGGGGGAGGAGCGCGGGGCCACCGCCATTGAGTACGCCTTCATCGCGTCGCTGATTTCGATTGCCATCTACGCCGCTGCCGTTACCGTCGGCAGCAATCTCAGCGCCACCTTCAATTCGGTCGCGGCAAGTCTCTGAGGACAGCGATTGCTCGATAAAGCTCAGTCGCGACGCTGCCTCGTGACGTAGGCGAATATTGCGGCGCCGGCGTATATGAGCGGCAAGCCAAGGAGCGCTGTCGCGGCGGCCAGTAAAGGCACCGATAAGCCGTCGAGGAACATGTCCAAGGCACCGAAGATCGCCGTACCCGAGACTTCCCACGCTACGACCACCGCACACAGGGTCAACAAATCACTTAGGCTTTTAGAAGCCCAGAACCGTACCCACCGCATTTGATATAATCACAAAAAGTTCGGCAATCGTCGGGCACGCATAGAACGCGCCGTGTGTCAGAGACCAGGGAAGAACCACAAATCAAAATGGTTTGTCCCGCTACAAACCGACGCTTCCATTAACCCGGCGGAAACACTGTTTGCTGCATCTTTTATTCCCCCCAAGTCGGCGATTTAGCGTCGAATGCAATTCCAAACACGATCTAAAGAGCGTGTCCTGGCCGACCTTGAAGAGAAGCTTCGCCAACTTCCGCCAAGTCATCCTGACCGCGCGGCGTTAATCAGGATGATCATTGGGCTTAAATCCGAGCTACCGAAGTCTACCACCTATGTGAGTGACCTAAGCGCGCAACGCCCCAGCCCCGTGGCCGAGTAGGTCCAAAGAGTATCGGCCCGGGACACCCCCTTCCTCCGCCATCCCTCGGTAGCTTGTGCTGTTCCGCCGCGCAACTAAGGTCTTTAGTGGTGCGGAGATCTCCCATTCCTTCCCCGCGCCCACTGAGAGAGGAGCCCGTCACACTGCCGCGTGGCGGGCTCTTCTGCCTCATGCTGCAGTCGGCTCAGCCGCTGCGCGGACCACGAGTTATGCCCAGTAGCGGACACGACGGTGAGATAGGCAATTTTGGAGTAAAGAAGCTTCCCGACAAATTGGCCAGCTGGCGACGTGCGCTAGTCAAAGCGGTACTTGACGCCCACGGTCACGCCCTGCGCCCAGAAGCCGGTTTGGGCGAGGCTACCTAGATTTCGGTTAACCTGATTGCCGGGCCGGGCGACCGAGGACAGGAACATTGCGCTATATCCAGCCGTTAGCGACAAGACATCGGGAACGATGTCGTAGCCCAGCTTGATGTCCGCGCTCGGCAGCGCGGCGAAAACTAGGTCACCCCAATGACCGGACCGCTTGAACAAACCGACGTTGGACGAGCTACTGGTTGTCGTGACAACCGGCGCACCGCTGGCGACGGCAAGGGGAATACCCGCAAGCAAAATGGTGGTCGTCGGCGTGATGCTGCTGGTCGTCGTTGCGTTGGTAGAGCCGCTGATATGAAGCGCCTCGAACATCGGCCCGAGCGCGACCTTGGCGTCGCCGCTAAGCCACAATTGGCCCCACTCATACTTCCCGCTCAATCCGACTTGCGGGCCCAAAAAGCGGTTGTGGGTCGAGAACGTGTCCGCCGTCGTGACTAGGCTCGCCGTCGTGTTGGTGTAGTTCGGTGTGCCGGGAAGGCCGAGCGCCGGGTCATAGGTAACCGTCTCGGTTGAGGAGCCGTTGACCGAAGTTCCAATGCTCATCAACTCGCTCAGGTCGGCGTAGCGCAACCCCGCAGTGAAATCGAGCGAAGAGCCCGCGCCATTATCCCACAGCCGCATTCTGTATTTGAGGTCCGGGCTGAGGAAATCGGTCGAAGAGTTTATCGCTACGCTGCCGCTCGCCGAGGTAGTTATGGAGTCGTCAAACAAATGAACAAAGACGGCGGGTGTGGTGTTGATGTAGCTTGACGATGTGGCCGTGATCGGAGTTTCCGAAATAATGTAATTAGAATACCCGCCGCCCGGGTTGAGCACCTGCACCGCCAGATTGCCACCGTTTGGCGACTTGAAATCGCTGTGCGATGTAGGGTCGAGGAAGAAGAACTCGCCGTCAATGGCCAGTTTCCCAGGGTCCAGCCAATAACCAGCGCTAATCGTTTGACCGTTATGAACCCCGGTATCCGTCGGTCCGCCGAAGACGCTGCCGGTCGGGGTCGGCACGACGGACTCCAAAAAGGCGCTAAGGCCGATAAATCCGGGCGAGGTTGGAACCGGCCCGAGCGAGACAGAGCCGCCGCTGACGATCGGGTCGAAATTGTTGACCAGCCGGCTTGGCGAGATATCTCCGCTTATCTGTAAAACATTCTCCTCAATCGAAACCCAGAAACGGTCTGACGGCAGCGGGGGTGGCGGCGCACTCAGCGCCGCGGTTTGCGGCGATGTCACTGGCGCGAGCGGTGGGGTAAGGTTAGCTTCCTCAGGCGCCAGCGGCGGCAGGGTCCCCAGTGCCGGAGCGGGAGCAGGGACGCTGGCGACAGCGGCGCCGCTTATCCGCAAGTTGTTGGCAGCGCTCGATAACGAGGGCTCAAGCGCCGCGTTGCCCGCCGGGATAAAGCGCGCCGTCACAGTATGACCGCCCGGCGCGAGATGCAGCCCATTAGCTACCGGCACCGATATCCAGGCTAGCCCTGCTGCTTGCCCGGTACGCGGGTCGCGGCCTGGCTTGAGTGGGACGCCGTCTGCCGGGCCCACCGGCCTGTTGTCGACAAGGAAAACGACGGTACCGCTCGGCGCCACACGACCGTCGCCGAGCGACAGCACCTCGGCCGCGAGGTGCACTACGCCATCGACGTCGCTCTTGGCAGACAGCGCGAGATCGCTTCCGAAGCAGGCGATGGTTATGGTCGGGGCGGAGGCCGCGGCCACGCCTGGCACTAAGGCGCTTGCCGCTACAAGGTATGCCGCACGCCTCATCTTCCCCCCTTGCGGCCCCCGCCGCACCTTGCTCGCTCCGCTATGGGTCCGACAAGGTCAAAGGAGTCTATCATTTTCCGGCTCGTCAAGGTGAGCGGCGAATGGCTGTTTTGAGGCAAAAAGCCCGATGACCTATTCGTCCTCGAGCGGATGGCCTGCAATCGGCGCTCCCATGTCGCTCGACAGGGACCGCATGCAGGTCGCCTTTCCACCCGACTGAGCCGTTTGCCACAGCGATCGCGAATGTCGCCTAAGGGGCATGACCGGTCGGCAAAGACCGCAGCAGCGAATGGCAGCTAACGGCTCGCAAACCGGTCGTTCGAGGCGAGGCGGGTCGACGGCTGCACAGCGCCGGCAGCGGTCGTCGAGATGGTCACGGAAAGAAAGAGCCGTGGTCTCGGCTAGGTAGTACGACGAGCGGTGAGGAACCGGCGCAACTTTGCGATCGCGAAGTCGAGTGCATCACGTTCGTCATCGTCAAGCGCGGCCACGCACTCTGCGACGATCTCCTCAAACGTCTCTCCATGGCCCTGCTGCTGTGCCGCTTCGACAAATCCGATAAGCCGTTTAGCAATACCGTTGTTGTCAGACACCACCTTCACCCACCCGATTTGAGCCAAGCGGTTAGCGACCCGCTAAAGTGCGAACTAGCTCGCAGAGCACCGCCCGGTGCGCCTCGTTCTGGATTTCGACGAAATTACGCGCGATGTGCAGTAGCCTTCGCTCGTGCGGCGTAAGCGGCCGCGGCTCCTCGCCAAGCCCTTCGTAAAAATGGGCAATCGGCGTGTTCAGCGCGCCCGCGATCTCATACAACTGCCCGGCCGAGATGCGATTGATACCCTTCTCGTATTTCTGGGCCTGCTGGTAGGTCACACCAATAATCTCAGCGAGTTGTTGCTGAGACACACCGAGCATGACGCGACGTTCGCGGACGCGCGCCGCCACGAAGCTATCGACCGATGTCACCGTCCTGGCCATCGCGATGGTTGTATGCCTCAATCCTAATCCGCCGCAAGGGCGTGCTCGGCTGCGCAAGAGCTTGCCGAGTTGCGCCATAGCCGCGCGAGCGTGCCAGCTTGGTCCCAGCACTGGCCGGCGATCTTTGGACAGAGTGATTAGCGCCGACCGGATTGTGTGGGCCTGCTGTTAGAACGCATGCCGCTGGCCTTAACCGACAAGCAGGACATTTGAGCCAATATCGATGCGCGCATTGCGGCTCTTAGGGCTTTCGCTGCCATGGAAGAGATGGTCCGCGAGCACGATTTCGTCGATGGCACCTGCCGCTGGTGTGGCGGCCGGAGCAGCGAACACCTTACAGCGTTGTTGACCTGCGTTCCCCGCTGGGTCGAACAACGTCCCCGGTCGACGCCGACAAGCATATTCAATGACCTGGCCTCGATCGGCGAGCGGATGCGCGAAATCCAGGTTGAGGAACAGCCCTCGGCTCCCGGTGATCTTGAGGTATCGGAGAACCGCGTAAGCCCGGGGGAAAAATCCGACTGAACGTCGCCAATCGACAGGCTAGAGTGCCCCACCGCAGAAGCGACGAGGGGAGGAGAACATGGCAGAACCGCGCGCTGCCGATGATTTTGCCGCAATCCGCGCTCGTATGGAGGAACTGCGGCAAGAGCGCCAGCAAGGAGCCGCAGGTAGTGAAATCCTAGCGCCAAGGCCGCCTACCATCAGGCGATCGTTCGAGAAATCGGCGCTATCTCCTGTTTTTCGTCGTCTGCTCGCCCGGCAACGGTGACTGGCCTCTTTCCAGGCTTGGAAGATGGTTGAACGGGACATGAGGAATGACCGGGTTCCCGCCCGAGGCTGAGTGACCGCGTTCGCAGAACACGGGGCAAACGTACCTGCGCGCCGAGAGCGGACGTCACTGCGCACAGCCGCGCGGGCGCTTAACACCGCCTAAAGCAAACTCACCTAGGTTTTATTGGTGACGCCCACCGAGCGCCGCGAGGACCGAGCGGGGGATCATTGGGCGGCTACCTTCATTCGCAACGTCAGAGTTGCAGCGATGACCGCACACAAATACTCAGTCGGACAGGAAGTCCGATATTGGCCAGAGCGCTATGAAAGTGGTTCACGAGGCGAGCCACATGTGGTGACCCGGCTCCTCCCGGTCATGTCCCTGGTGATGGTGTAGGAGGCCGTTGACCGGCCCGCCGGAGCGACCGCCACGAGTCTGGCGCAGGTGGGTCGGTCAGCGGCCACCGCGGCGATCCTGAGTAGGGTTGGGTTGCAACACGCAACTCTGACCGAGGATCACCACGATGACCGACGACAAGATCGCCCTTCGTGAGCTTTTGGAGAAGGGTTCCGACGCGACATTCCTGCGCGAGATGATTGGCTTTGCCGCCCAACGTCTGATGGAGTTGGAGAGCGAAGTCCTATGCGGCGCTGGGCACGGCGAGCGCAGCGCGGAGCGACGCAACCAGCGCAACGGCTACCGTGACCGCGACTGGGAGACCCGTGCGGGTAGGGTCGAGCTGCGCATCCCCAAGCTGCGGCGCGGCAGCTACTTCCCGGCCTTCCTCGAACCTCGTCGCCTGGCCGAGAAGGCGCTGACCGCCGTGGTCCAGGAAGCCTACGTCTAGGGCATTTCAACCCGCTCGGTCGACGACCTGGTGCGGGCGATGGGAATGGAAGGTATCTCCAAGAGCCAGGTCTCGCGCCTGTGCGGCGAGATCGACGAGCGGGTGCAGACGTTCCTCGGCCGCCCGATCGAGGGCGAGTGGCCTTATGTCTGGCTCGACGCCACTTACGTCAAAGCCAGACGCGACCACCACATCGTCTCGGTCGCGGTCATCGTCGCCGTCGGCGTTAACACCGACGGGCGGCGCGAGGTGCTCGGCATGACCGTCGGCCACAGCGAGGCCGAACCCTTTTGGGTCGAGTTCCTGCGCAGCCTGGCACGTCGCGGCCTGCGCGGGACGAAGCTGGTGATCTCGGACGCGCACGAGGGGCTGAAGACCGCCATCGTCAAGGTTCTGGGGGCCACCTGGCAGCGCTGCCGCGTCCACTTCATGCGCAACGCGCTCGCCTATGCCGGCAAGACCCAACGGCGCATCGTCTCCGCCTGGGTCGGCACTGCCTTCGCCCAAGACGACGCGCCGGCGGCTCGAAAGCAATGGCGCGAGGTCGCAGACCAAGCCAGGCCGCGTGTCCCTAAGCTCGCTGCGCTGATGGATGACGCCGAGGCCGATGTGCTGGCCTATATGGGCTTCCCGGCTCAGCATCGCGCCAAGCTCCACAGCACCAATCCGCTCGAGCGGCTCAACGGCGAGATCAAGCGACGCAGCGAGGTTGTCGGCATCTTCCCCAACGAGGCTGCCGTGATCCGATTGATCGGTGCTTTGCTGCTGGAACAAAACGACGAATGGGCCGTCCAGCGCGCCCGCTACATGACCCTGGAAACCATCGCTCCGCTGAGCGATGCTCCCGTCGTCAGTCTGCCGACAGTGGCGGCCTGATCAAGCAGCCAACGCTGCTCCGGATAGCCGCTCTTACACCACGCCCTGGGGCACGATCCTCCTCCCTGAGCTGGGTGGTATTCCACAATACCGCATCGTAGCGAAGGCGGGCGGCGTTGAACGTGTCACGTGCGAAAGTCAGATCTCGTCATATGCGCCGCTTCGTGCCGTCTAGGAAAGCCGCGCTCCTTTAGAGCCGCCGCCAACCCGGTTTGTCTCAACCTCGCTGTCGTCCCCACGAGCCCGCGGGCCGCCTCTTGCCGAGAGCAACCGAAGGCTTAGTGCATCGTTTCCGGCATCGGGGCCGGATTAACGCGGCGGTGAACCCACGACGCGATTTTCACGATCGTCTCGCCGAGGTGCAGGAAATGGTGCTCATTTTCCATCTGGCTCAACATCGCGTTTTCAAAGAAATGTCGCTCGTCGGCAATCTCAATCCACTGGGTCAGGTGGGACTGTGACATTGGCTTGCCCCCTATTAAACCTTAGGGCTTAAGATAACCCCCGCCCTCGGGGATCGAATGTGACGTACATCACACTCGAAGCATTTTATTAACTAAGGCGAGCAGGTCTCCATCCGAGCACCAGCCTCATGCGCATACCTCGGAAGAGACCGTTAGCGTCCTCGCTCGTGGTGGAACGTATGGCCCGCCCCGTCCGCAAGTGCTGAGGTATTCCGGCTGCTTCAGTCTGCATCAACGTATCCGGTCTCAGGCGATTACCTGGCCAAGATGGAGATCCGCACGTCCTGGTCCTCATAATTCGGGCGGCATCGAGCGCCATTTCCACCACCAGGTTTCCAGCACGTCGGTCGACTGTTAGGCCATCTACCTTTTGCCACTCGCAGATATCGACGCTAACTCACGCGGTTTGTCCTCTTCGGGCGTGTTTCCGCCTACGCCGCTGTCTCCAGAGCCCTGGGATTGAAGGCCCGACCGGTCCGCAGCACAGCCCAGACGATCCGCGCCAACTTGTTGGCCAGCGCGACTACGGCGGTGTTCATGTGCACGCGCGCACGAAGACTGCGCAACCACGCCCCCAGTGACGTCGCGCTTGTTGAGAGCGAAGGGAATGCAGCTCGAGCTCCGTGGATAATCATCTTGCGCAGATACACGTTGCCCCGCTTGGTAATGCCCAGCAGTTTTGGCTTGCCGCCGGTGGTCATTTGCTTCGGCACCAGGCCGAGCCAGGCAGCGAGATCGCGGCCGCGCTTGAAGGTCTGCGCATTACCGATGGCGGCCGCTAACGCGGTAGCGTTCAAGATGCCAATCCCCGGGATTGTCGAGAGCAGGCAAGCGGTCTCATCACTGCGAGCATGCTCTGCAAATTCGTCGTCCAGGGACGAGATCCGGCGGTCCAGCTCACGCCATTCGACGCGCATATCGTCGATCAGCATCCTGATTCTGGTGCTGAGAGAGGCCGGATCGGCGCGCATCAGATCGTTCAGGTACACCTCCAGCTTGCGCCGTCCTTTCGGAACGACAATGCCGCGCTCGAGTAGCATTCCTCGTAACTGGTTGATCAGTGCGGTTCGTTCTCCGACCAGTCGGTCACGCGCGCGATGCAGACTCTGCATATCGAGCTGCGCTTCGCTCTTCAGCTCAACAAAACGCATTGTGGGACGTGTCGCCGCTTCAGCAATTGCTTCGGCGTCTCGATCGTCATTCTTCTGTGCCTTGACGTAGGGCTGCACGTACTCCGGCGACATCAGCCTGACCTCGTGTCCCAGGCCTTGCAGCTCACGACCAAGGTGGTGCGCGCCGCAGCAGGCCTCCATCGCCACCACACATTGGGACAGCTTCGCCGCGAGCTTGATCACACCTTCGCGGCGCATGCGTCGTCGGAGGACGACGCGACCGCTGTTGTCGATGCCGGCCACGCTGCAGCTGTTCTCGCCCAGATCAACTCCGAGGACCGCTATCTGCATGTGCATGTACCTTCTCCCTCCGTGTGTTTGCCAGCCACCGTACGCGACTGAGAAGAGGGGCGGGCCATTCCATAATTCGGCGGTGAGCGCGCGTCGGGCGGAATGCCGCAGAACTTGGAGCCCGGCGCGCGCGTGAGCGAAAGGTGGTCATCGGGAAGGTGCGTTACGGTGGAGTTGCGAAGCCCACCAGCAACCACCGAGGATCCCGATGACCGAAGAGAGGATGGCGCTTGTCGAGCTGCTGCAGAAGAGCGGTGATTCTGACTTCCTGCGAGCCGTAGCGGAGAGCGTGCTGCAGATCTTGATGGAAGCCGATGTCGAGGGGTTGATCGGCGCCGGGCGGCACGAGCGCACCGGCGACCGCCTCAATTACCGGAACGGCTATCGCGAGCGCAGCCTTGACACCCGGCTCGGCTCGCTGAGCCTACGCATCCCCAAGTTGCGTCAAGGTTCGTACTTCCCGCCGTTCCTGGAGCCGCGCAAGACGGCTGAGAAGGCACTGGTCACGGTGATCCAGGAAGCTTGGATCGGCGGCGTCTCCACCCGGCGCGTCGACGAGTTGGTACAGGCGATGGGCCTCGGCGGCATCTCGAAGAGCCAGGTCTCGAAGCTGTGCAAGGATATTGACGAGCGGGTGGGCGCCTTCCTCGACCGGCCGATCGAGGGCGAGTGGCCGTATCTGTGGCTCGACGCCACCTACCTGAAGGTGCGCGACGGCGGCCGCATCGTCTCCGTGGCGGCGATAATCGCCGTCGCCGTCACGACCGAGGGAAAGCGCGAGATTGTCGGTCTCGGCATCGGCCCGTCGGAGGCCGAGCCGTTCTGGTCGAGCTTCATCAAGGGGCTGGTCAAGCGCGGCCTCAAGGGCGTCAAGCTGGTGATCTCCGATGCCCATGACGGATTGCGCCACGCGATCACCCGCGTGCTCGGCGCCACCTGGCAAAGGTGCCGGGTTCATTGGATGAGGAACGCTCTGGCGCACGTGCCCAAGGGCCAGCACACCATGGTCGCCGCGGCAATCCGCCAGGCCTTTCTGCAAACCGACGCCGAGGCCGCGCACCAGACCTGGCGGCACGTCGCCGACCAGCTCCGGCCGCGTTGGCCCAAACTCGCCGCGCTGATGGACGACAGCGAGCACGATGTACTCGCCTACATGGCCTTCCCGGCCCAGCACCGCACCAAGCTCCACAGCACCAACCCGCTGGAACGGTTGAATAAGGAGGTCAAGCGGCGGGCCGACGTCGTCGGCATCTTCCCCAACGAGGCCAGCATCACCCGGCTCATCGGCGCGGTGCTGCTAGAGCAAAACGACGAGTGGCTGCTCCAGTGCCGCTACATGCAGATCGAGGGAATGGCCGAACTTACACCGCCGCTAATCGACCCCGATCCGGCGAAACTTCCACCCATGGCGGCCTGACCGATGGCCACCTCAAACTCCACCCCGATTTACACCACCTTGACGGACGCGACCGGGATCACAACGGCCGGGTATTCGGAGCCTTGGCTCTTGTGGATCGTCGCGGCATAGGCCGGCACCAGCGTGTCGAGCTCACCGAAGCCGTAGGTGATGGCACGTCCGTCGAAACGGGCGGTGAGTTCGCCGGTGTCAGGATCGACACCATCGATATAGCCGATATCGCCGTTATAGACGTCTTTGTCGTAGTCGTTCTCGATCTGCATGACCTTGTCGCCGGGAGCGAAGGTCCAGCCGAAGCGCTCGGAGGGCCAGGGTAGTTTTCCATTGGCCAGGCGCAGTATTCGCTCGGCAATGCCCTGCTCGGCTCGGTAGAGGTCTGCGAGGAACATGCAGGGCGTCTCGCCAACAGTGTCCGCGATCACTGTTCTATCGGCCAATTCGAGATCCAGCTCGGTCCGGATCAACTCCCCGGGGACCTCGAGCAACTCGACGGCCAGTGGTGTGAGTTCCTCGGTCGGCAATCCGCAGTGACCCTCGTCCATCGCCTCGGTCAGCGCGTATGAGATTCCGGCGCGCACGCGGATCATCGCTGTCTTTTCGATGCCAAGCTTCATTGCGATCGCATCTGCGGTCTTGAAGCCGATGCCGCGGATATCGCGCGCGAGGCGATAGGGGTTCTCGGTCATGACCTGAACGGCATCGGCGCCGTAGGTCTTGAAGATGCGGACCGCGCGTGCGGTCCCCACGCCGTGGCTATGCAGGAAGACCATGATCTCCCGCACGATCTTCTGCTCGGTCCAGGCACCGGTGATGCGCTTGGGCATCATCGCCGCGCCCGAGCGCTTCGAGAACGTCTGTTCGGGCATCTTCCCATTCGAAGTCCGGCCAACCCCAGCTGCTGTTGCGTTGCAGTGTGGCGCGCCGGCATGGATTGACCCCGCAGCAGTGTTAACCCCTTTTATAGGGCTCCACTTCCATGCTGCGGTATGTCGGCGTCACTCGCCGAGAGAGCAGGTGTTGAGTGTTGGACGAAAACAACCTGGCGAGGACTAGAGAGCAACGAGGCACGGATGACGATCATCCGCTGATCCTGTTGGTCGACGACGACGACATCGAACGACTCATTGGCCGCGACTATTTCGAAGGCATCGGATTCCGCGTCGACGAGCTTGCTTCCGCAGATGACTTTGTGCCTCAGGTCGCAGAGATAAAGCCTGATCTGATCATTCTTGATGTGATGATGCCGGGGACGGACGGATTTGAAGCATGTCGGCAGCTTCGCCAGGAGCCCCAGCTCGCGCACATACCGGTTTTAATGGCCACAGCGTTAGACGACGAAGCCTCGCTTGAGCGGGCATTCGAAGTCGGAGCGACAGACTTCGTCGTCAAACCTATATCTTGGCCGCTTCTCGGTCACCGGGCGAAATTTGTTCTGCGGATCAACCAGGTTGAGCGTGAGCTCCGCGAGGCCACGCGACTTGCCGAAGCAGCAAATCGCGCCAAATCCGTTTTCTTGACCAATATGAGCCACGAGCTGCGGACCCCGCTAAATGCCATTATCGGGTTCGCCGAAGTCATGACTGGAGAGATTCTTGGTCCAATAGCAGATAGCCGCTACCTGCAATATGCAAATGATATTCATGGAAGCGGCAAACACCTCCTCGAATTAATAAATGATATGCTCGATCTGTCCAAAATAGATGCCGGTATGATGGAACTTCACGAAGATATCGTGGACATCGACAGGATAGTGCAAGCTTCAATAATGCTCGTGGAAGAGCGAGCCACAAGACACGGTATCAATCTAAACATATCAGTGCGGCGACCCCTTCCCGCGATAATGGGCGATGAGGTGCGATTGAGGCAAATCTTGATCAATTTGCTGTCGAATGCGGTAAAATTTACACCCGATATGGGCACGGTCGACTTCACTGTCGAGCAAAACAGTGACGGCAGCCTCGATTTTACCGTTCGCGACACAGGGATTGGTATGACGGAAGAAGACATACCGAAGATTAAAGAACCGTTTGTGCAATTGGATGACCCGATGAACAAGCGGCAAGAGGGTACGGGCCTCGGCGTGCCGCTCTCAATCGCGATGGCACGCCTGCATGGTGGCACAATCGCTTACGAAAGTTGTTTGGGCGTCGGCACGACGGTTAAACTGACAATTCCTGCAAGCCGCATGCTTGAGGCGCTAGATTCGTAATTATGAGGCAGTTGTTCAAATCGTCGAGAAGCAATGCGCAATCGTCCAAGCGAGCGCGAAACCACGTTATAAACGTATCATTGGTCGTCCCCAGCACGCTGTTAGCCGTAATTACGGCTTTGATTGGAATATTATTTTACGGGGACTGGGTCAGCTGGCAGAACGGACGCCTTGCAGACGCTGCCAACGTCGATAGCTGGAAGCGGCTGCTCATTGCTGGGTGCACACTGTCGCTGGTCCTGATATTCGTCGCCTGCGGCAAGATGATTGCGAGTTCGCTAAGGCAGGCGGTGTCGATTGCCGGATCGATCGCGGAAGGCGCGCTCGAGAACGACATCGATACCCGGGGAAGCGGTGCGCTCGCCCAACTTCATAAATCGCTTAAACTTATACAACAATCAATTTTGGATAATAAGAGTGAAACTAGAATAGACAGAGAAAAATCTATTGATCTCAATTCACAATTGCATTTTTCTATTTTAGACTTACAAAAACGGGAAATGGAGCTACAAGAATATAAAGACAATCTGGAGACAATGATCGCCGAACGCACGGCGGAGCTGGCGGCTAGTAATGAACAGTTGTTGGAGGAAGTGTCTCGCCACCGTAAGACACAGCAGAACCTGGTCACCGCGAAGGAATTAGCCGAGCGGGCAAATGCGGCTAAATCTCAATTCCTAGCGAACGTGAGCCACGAAATTCGTACGCCGATGATCGGCATCGGCGGGATGGTCGACCTGCTAAGTCGCACTGAGCTTACCTCGAGGCAACATCATTTTACAAATGTTATCAAGGAGTTGGCGGCATCCTTGTTGCTAGTGATTAATGAAATTCTTGATTTTTCAAAAATCGAAGCTGGGCGCATGAGCCTTAGCGTCGGCAATTTCGATCTTCGGGCATGCATACAGGATATCGAACAACTATTACGGGACTCTGCACACAAGAAAAATCTCGAAATAATAATCGAAGTGGCACCAGGGCTGCCACGTTTCGTTTTGGCAGATGGTGCTAGAGTTCGACAGGTTCTGATAAACTTGGTCGGAAATGCTATCAAGTTCACCGATCGTGGCACGGTTACCGTTCGTGTCCTACCCCGCGAAATCACGGCTACACTGGTCAGGCTTTGCATCTCTGTCGAAGACACCGGCATAGGAATACCGCCGGAGGCACTTGGAGAATATTTTCATCCCATTTCATCAAGTCGATGGAGCCATGAGCCGCAAAGCTGAAGGCACCGGGCTCGGTCTTGCCATCGTGCGCGAGTTGGTAGAGATGATGCGGGGGCGCGTCGAGGTCGAAAGCGAGGTAGGCCGGGGATCGGTGTTTAAGGTTGAAATATCGTTCAACCAGACGGCCGGAACGACGCCTGATTTCGCGGGCAATGAACCGCCGCCAGCCCCAGTGGATCGGCACATCTCGGCAGACCAGCCTCCGCTCTCTCTCGACCTTCGGGTACTGCTGGCGGAAGACCATCCCGTGAATCAGGAAATAGTCTCCGAATACCTTATGTCATTCGGTTGCAGCGTGAAAATAGTGCGCTCGGGAAAAGAAGCGCTCGGCGCATTCAACCCTGCCAATTTTGATCTGGTGTTGATGGATTGTCAGATGCCAGAGATGGACGGCCTCGAGGCGACCCGATTAATTCGCAAGAAGGAATCGGCGATCTTTCCCACTCACAAGAGGGTCCCCATCATCGCATTGACCGCCCACGCGATGGCCGAGGACCGGGAACGATGCATCGCCGCTGGCATGAACGACTACTTACCAAAGCCGTTCGATGTAAACGATCTTTACCGGGTCATTGAACGATGGAAGCCGGTGGAGACAACTCGCAACCCGGCGAGCCCGACTGAGACGAGAGGGCGGCAGTTCGATAGCCATCTTGATACACGAGTTGTCCAGTCCCTAAGACGCGGTTTCAATCCGACAGGTCAGAACCTGTTGGACCGTGTGGGCCAGCTTTATCTCGATATTACACCCAAAGAAATTCGAAGTATCGAGTTCGCCATCGGCGCGAATGATAAAATCACTGTGCAATCCATTGCCCACAAGGCTAAGTCTGCGTCGGCAAATATAGGCGCGAAATCGTTATCAAAATTATTTAGTGATCTCGAAAACCACGCTGTTTCGGACAAACTTAGCGAAGGACATGACGTCTTGCGGCACATCAAGGTCGAGTTTGACCGCGTGGCCGCAGTCCTTCGTGAAGAAATGACTTCAGCATAACACTCTCAGCTAGCCCGTCGTATTCATGACGTGAGCAGCCAGAGTGTCAAACGGCACGCAAACAGGACCCCGGATCGGCATCCAATCGGGACCCCTCTGGGGCAATGGTTCAGGGTTGTCCCGGTAGCGAACAGGAGGGCCCCGCGCGGAGCGGAGTGACCGCCACGAGTCCGACGGAGCGCAGCGCGGGAGGTACCTGTTTGCCCACCGGGGCAAGCCGGGGGACGGTCAGACGCGGTTTTTGAAGCGCCAGGACTTCGTTGCCGGTCTCGACGATCTCGCAATGATGAGTGAGGCGATCGAGCAGCGCGGTTGTCATCTTGGCATCGCCGAAGACACTGGACCATTCGCCGAAGGCCAGGTTGGTGGTGACGATGATCGAGGTGCGCTCGTAGAGGCGGCTGATCAGGTGGAAGAGCAACTGGCCGCCGGTCTGGGCGAACGGGAGATATCCGAGTTCGTCGAGAACAACGAAGTCGAGCCGGCTGAGGTAATCGGCGAGCCGGCCTTGCCGGCCGGCGCGAGCCTCACTTTCCAGCCGGTTGACGAGGTCGACGACGGTGTAGAAGCGGCCGCGAGCGCCGCCGCGGATGCAGGCCCGTGCGATAGCTATGGCGAGATGCGATTTACCGGTACCGGTTCCGCCGATCAGCACGACGTTGCGCTGCCCGGCAAGAAAGCCGCCTTTTGCCAAGTCGCGGACCAGGCTCTCGTTGATTGGTGTGCCGGCGAAGACGAACTCATCGATATCCTTGGCCAGCGGCAGCTTGGCAATCGTCAGCTGGTACTTGATCGAGCGCGCCCGCTTCTCAGCGATCTCGGCGCTGAGCAGGTCACCGACGATGCGCGGCGGCTCGTGCCGACGCTTGATGCCACTGTCGGCGGCGGAGTGATTCTCCCCAGAAGCGCCGTTTGAATATTCCCCAGGTGTGACGCCGGACCTTCCGGGGCGCGCCCCGGAAGGTCCGGCGGCGCCGTGATCACCGACGATCCGATGATCCTTCCCGATCGGCGGGAGGGCGCGGCGGTGGTCCGACTGGGGGAGCTGGTGATGATCCTGGATTTGCATCGGCAGGGACTGTCGGTGTCGGCGATCGCGCGGCAGTTGGAATGCGATCGCAAGACGGTCCGCAAATACATCGAACGCGGTCTTGATCCGCCTGCCTATGGCCCCCGCCAGCCGCGATTGACCGTGGTCACTCCATTCGAACCGTATCTGCGAGAGCGGGTCGCCGCCTTTCCCGAGCTGACCGGCAGCCGGCTGCTGCGCGAGATCAAGGAGCTGGGCTATTCCGGCGGCTACACGGCGGTGAAGGATTTTCTGCGCACCGTCCGCCCCAAGGCGGTGCAGGTCTTCGAGCGCCGCTTCGAGACCCCTGCGGGCAAGCAGGCCCAGGTCGACTTCGCCTACTTTCGCACCGTCTTCACCGACGAGCCCGGCGCCGAGCGGATTGTCTGGCTGTTCTCACTAGTGCTCGGCCACAGCCGCATGATGTGGGGTCGCTTCGTCGCGCATCAGGACCTACAAACCGTTCTGCGCTGCCATATCGCCGCCTTCGAGGCGCTGGGCGGAGCGCCGGCGGAGATTCTCTACGACCGCATGAAGACGGCGGTGCTGGGCGAGGACGACGATCACGGCATCGCCTACAATCGCAAGCTGCTCGATCTGGCGGCGCATTACCGCTTCCTGCCAAAAGCTTGCCGGCCCTACCGGGCAAAGACCAAAGGCAAGGTGGAGCGCCCTTTCCGCTACGTGCGGGAGGACTTCTTCCTCGGCCGAGCCTTTCGCAACATCGACGATTTGAACACCCAATTCCGGCACTGGCTCGACACCGTCGCCAACCCGCGCCGGCACGCCACGACCGGGCGCGTTGTCCTGGAGCACTTCGCCGAAGAGAAGCCGTACCTCAAGGCGCTGCCCGCCATGCCCTTCAACCTCGTCCTCACACTCGATCGTCGCGTCACGCGCGAGGGCATGGTGTCGGTCGGCGGCAACCTCTACTCGGTGCCCGACTGCACCCGCCGCCGCGTCGTCGAGGTGCATACCCTCGCCAACGAGATCCGCATCCTGGAGGACGACAAGCTGATCGCTATCCACCCCGTGCTCGAGGGCCGCGGTAAACGCCGTATCGCCGGCGGCCATCGCACCGGTCCGCCGCCCTCCAACAGCACGACAGTACGCGAGGCGGCGCCGCCGACGGCCCCGGTTGGTGCCGTCATCGCGCCGCGCTCGCTGGCCTTCTATGACGCCGTGGCACGACGCCTCGCCGGCGAGGGAGGACGCGCATGAGAAGCGATGATCCGATGTCGAGCACGATCGACCAGGTCCGTCGCCATCTGGTGGGCCTCAAGATGCCGCGCGCGATCGAAGTCCTCGATCACATCATGCGCCAGCTCGAACGCGGCGAGATCGGAGCGTTGGAGGCGATCGACGCTCTGCTCGGCGAGGAACTCACCCTGCGCGAAGGACGACGCGTCAAGGCGGCGCTCAAGATGGGGCGCCTGGTCAGCGTCAAGACGCTGACCGGCTTCGACTTCGCCTTCCAACCCTCGCTCGACCGCAACCGAATCCTCGCGCTGGCGCAGCTGGAGTTTATCGACCGCCACGAGGTCGTCCACTTCCTTGGCCAACCCGGTTGCGGCAAGACGCATCTCGCCATCGCGCTCGGCGTCGAGGCCGTGAAGGCCGGGCGCGGCGTCTACTTCTGCACCTTGGCAGAGCTGATCACCTCGCTGGCCAAGGCCGAACGCGAGGGCAGCTTGCGCGAGCGCCTGCGGTTCCTGTGCCGGCCGCAGCTGCTCATCGTCGACGAAATCGGCTACCTGCCGGTCGTTCCCGGCGGCGGCAATCTGTTCTTCCAACTGGTCAACGCCCGCTACGAACGCGGCGCCATGATCCTGACCTCAAACCGCGGCTTCGCCGAATGGGGCGACGTCTTCGGTCATCCGGTTGTGGCCACGGCGTTGCTCGATCGCTTGCTCCACCATGCCATCGTTATCCACATTGAGGGTGCCAGCTATCGGCTGCGCCAGCATGCCGACCTGATCCCAGAAAATCTCGGCGGCGGATCACTCTTCGGCATGACCCAGCCTCCGCGACGACGTGGGCGCCCGCCGAAGCATCAATCGATCCAGCCCGCAACAACCTGATCGCTGCCGCGACACCTGGGGAAATTTACTTCGCCCAAACTGGGGAATTTTACTCCGCCATTGACAGCCACTCGCCATCACCTCGTCGTAAGCGGCGCGCATGCCGTAGAGCTTGAGCGTGGCCATCAGCTCGAGAACCTCGGTGCGTTCCATCACGAAGCCCTCCGCAGGCTGTCATAGCGGGCGCAATCGGCGACAGGCGCGTGGCGCAGCCGCAGCGCGTCGGGGGTCAGGATTGTCGCCGCCGGCCCGGGGTCCCGCCGGCGGGCCAGGATGTTGAGGACGACATCGGCGGAATGAACCCCGTCGCCGAGCGCCTCGGCGCAAGCGGCCTCGACCGCGGCCAAGCCGTCGGTCAGCACCGCGGACAAGACCTTGACCATCTGGCGGTCGCCGTCGTCAGAGCTCTTCAGCTTACGCCGAACCCGCTCCAGATTGGCCGGTAGCGGCCAGTCCCTGAATGGCGCTCCATTCCTGAGCGCGCCGGGCTTCCTGGCGAGCACCGGCACGTAATGCCACGGATCGTAAATCGTCTCGCCGCGGCCGAAACGACGGCGATGCTCCCCGACGATCGCGCCGTCCTGGCGGATTACGACGCGATCGGCGTAAGCCTGGATCTCGACTGGCCGCCCGACGGCGCGCGAGGCGACCGAGTACTTGTTGTTGTCGAACCGCACCAGGCAGGTCTTCGAGACCGATGCTTGGATCGCGTGGAACCCGTCGAACGGCCCGCTGATCGGCACCAGCCGCGAGCGCTCAGTCTCGAAGATCTGCCAGATCGTGCAATCGGGCAGCTCTGGGTGCTTGTGCGCCTTGGCGTAAGCGACGCATCGATCGAGCAGCCAGGCGTTCAACTCCTCGTAGCTCGCCACCCGCAGCCGCGGCGTGAAGAAGCGCGCGCGCACCACCCCGACCTGGTTCTCGACCTGCCCCTTCTCCCAGCCCGAGGCCGGCGTGCAGGCAACCGGATCGATCAGGTAATGGCCGCACATCTGCAGAAAGCGGCGGTTGTACTGGCGGTCCTTGCCAACGAAGATGGTATCGACCGCCGTCTTCATGTTGTCGTAGATGCCGCGCGTGCAGGCGCCCTTGAAGAAGACGAAGGCGCGGGAGTGCGCATCAAACACCATCTCCTGGCTCTCGCGCGGATAGGCCCGCAAATAGCATCCGACTGTGGCACAGCCGGACATGCGCCACCTTCACGGTGACCGTCGTGCCGTTGATCAACACCACTTCGTGCGACCAGTCGAACTGGTAGGCCTCACCCGGCGCAAAGCTCAGCGGCACATAGGCTTCCGCCGTTGCCGCTCCGCGCTCGACACGCCACTTCTTCGCATAGCGACGCACCGCGTCGTAGCTGCCCTCGTAGCCAGCAGCGTGCAGCTCCTCGAACACCCGGATCAGCGTCAGCCGCTCGCGCACCGGCTTGCCCTCGTTCGCCAGCAACAGACCGTCGAGCTGATCAAGCCACGGATCGATCCACGGCATCGGCTGCCGACCGCGCTCGTAACGAAACTCGGTCGCCTGCGACCGGATCACCTTGCGCACGACCTTCCGCGATATCCGAAACTCGCGGCAGATCGCCTTGATCGACTTCTTCTGGGCGAAATACGCCCGACGGATCTTCGCGATCGTCTCCACTACCAGCATCCCCAACCCGGCTCCCAGGTCCCCCACGGAAGCCACTGTGGACCCACTGTCGCCGGGGTCCCGATTGGATGCCGATCACCCCGAAAACGGGGTCCTTATTCCATGCCGATCCACAATCAAGGCCACAGCCTATGAGGACGCGATCGACCTCGACCTGCAACCGGGACGTTAGGTCGCAGTACATCGGATAACGCATTGCAGGAAGAATTTGGCTACATCGACAGGAAGCAGCGCCGCTTGCCCAGGCGCTCAACCTATCGTGTGCCGAGGTACTGCGTCGGTAGCTTCCATCCATGACTTCCGCGAAATACCGCCCGGCGAACGTGTACGGTTACTGAAGTTGCACGTAGTGGATTAGCCACTTGCCCGCTTTTATGAAGATCATCCACGTAAGAGTTGGAGCACCGCGATTCGCTCGGCAGTAGAACTGCCTGATGGCCAATTATAGGGCCGAGCGGCGCAATATCTTTGGTGAAATAATGAAACCCTTGCGTTAACTATCATGACAACGATGCTCCTCTCGCAGCGAAAGGATGCGGCTTTGTGCTCGGGATATAGAGGGGCCGAGATTTGTTGCTTACAAAAAAAGCCGCACGCGTGAGTCTGTATCTCACGGTCGACGTTGGAATCTCGCCTGGTTGGCGGAAGGCGTCTAGAGTTCTTAGGCGAGCACGGCGAATTGTGGTGTGAACTGCCTCAGGGGGGACGCGCGAGCGCTGGGGTGGCGCTCGCGGGGCTGCTGGCGCTGCTCACCGCCTGCAAGCAGGGCCCTAATTTCTTCTCACCGGCGCCGCCGGAGGAGCACGCCTATACCGGGCCCGGCGATCCGGTGCCGCCGCCCGATACAGGACCGGATGTGCGGCCCAAGGCCGCGCAGCGCATCTCCGTCGGCGCCAAGGTCAGGGACGATTGGTGGACGCTGTTCCACTCGCCGGTGCTCAATCGCACGGTGGAACAGGCGCTGCGCGACAGTCCGACGATCGCGCAGGCCACGGCGACATTGGCGCAGGCGCGCGAGCAAGTAGCCGCCGCCATGGGTGCCCAATTCCCGCAAGTCGACCTCGCGGCGGGGATCGCCCACCAACAGTTCAACCCGGCGCCGAGCGGCGTGGTGCGCGCGCCGGTGCCGGTCAATGTGTTTTCGATCGGTCCGTCTGTCAGTTATGCAACGGACGTCTTTGGTGGCATCAAACGTCAGGTCGAAGCACAATCGGCGCTCGCCGATGTGAGCGACTACCAACTCGCCGCCGCCTATCTGGCGCTGACCGGAAACGTCATGACCCAGGCGATCACCATCGCCGGGTTGCGGGCTCAAATCAAAACCGTCGAGGGAATCCTCGCCGACGATGAGAAGAACCTGAGGCTGGTCAAGACCCAAGAGGTGGGCGGTATGGCGACGATGGTCGACGTGACCACCGCCCAGTCGCAGCTGGCCAACGACCGCACGCTCCTGCCGCCGCTGCGTCAGCAGCTGAGCGTCGCGCGCGACGCGTTGACGGTCTATGTCGGCAGAACACCAGCCGATTGGAGACCACCCGACTTCGATCTCACCGCGCTGATCCTGCCAGCGAGCGTGCCGCTCAGTCTGCCCTCGTCGCTGGTACGGCAGCGGCCCGACATCCTGGCCGCCGAGGCGCAGCTTCATGCCAATGCCGCGCTCGTCGGCGTCGCGACCGCGAACCTCTACCCCAACTTCACGCTGAGCGCGAACGTGCTGCAGAGCGCCACCGATCTCGGCAACTTCTTCTCCGGCGCGTACACGGCCTTCAACATCGGCGCGAACATGGCCGCGCCGATCTTCCACGGCGGCACGCTCCAAGCACAACAGCGCGCGGCGAAGGACGCGTTCGATGCGGCTTGGGCAGCCTACCGCGGGACGGTAATCACTGCCTTCGGCCAAGTCGCCGATCTGCTGCAGGCGCTCGCGCATGACGACGAGGCGGTGAAAACTCAACACGCGGCGCTGGCCTCGGCGCAACAAGCGCTCAAGCTCGCCCGCCTTAGCTATCAAGCCGGCAATTCGACCCTGTTGCAGCTGCTCGATCCCGAGCGCCAGACCCAGCAGGCTCAGCTCGGGGTAGTGAAAGCCGAGACGCAGCGGCTGATCGACACCGCGCAGCTGCTGCTCGCGCTCGGCAGCGGCTGGTGGAACACGCCGCCCTCCGCGCCTGGTCCCGAACCCGACCCGAAAGCCCTGGTGCCAGGATCCCCGACTTCGAGCGCGACGCCGCCCGAGACCGTGCCGCCCGGTTCCGGCCCGTTCTGGGAGAGTTGGTTCAAGTAGCGTGGTTTTGTCGCGGCCTCTGGTCCGGCCATCACCAGATCTTCGAGGTCCGCCTTGGGGCATGACCGGCCGAGTAAGATCGCAAGAGCGAGTGGCCGTTCAGCGTTCAGAAACCGGTCGTTCGAAGCGGGGCCCGTCGACGGCGGGGTAGCGCCGACAATGGCGATTCGTGGAACTGGGGCGATTCGATCTTGGATAGCGGCTTCGCGATCATCCCCGGCGAAAACGACCCGAGCCGCCATGGCGATGATCAAAAGGGTGTGTTTTGAGGAAACTACGAGGACAGCGCAGGTTAACTAAAGCGCCCTCTGGTGGTCCCTCAAAAAAAATTACTGCGCCGTCGAGGGTTGTTCGTAAACTTTAGGGAATGCCGGGCAACCCCAGTCAGATCGCGGAAGTTGAAAGCCACGTTCCAGTGCGGGGGCGCATTGCCATTATTATTCTGTTACTCGGCCTGGCCGGTCCCATTGGTGCAAAGCCAAACCTGAACCCAGACACAGATAAGCAGCACGGCGAGTACGTGACCGCACTGTCGTCCCTTAGACCGCTGGCCGAAGAGGGGGACTCCTTCGCCCAGCTCGCGTTGGGCGTCATGTACTTTAATGGCTGGAACACGCCGCAGGACTATGTGCAAGCGAGAAAATGGTTCAACCTTGCATCATCTCGCTCACCGCCCGGGGCCGATCGCGACGCGGCTTTGGCTGGCCGCGACCTCGTTGGCGCGAAGATGACGCCTGCACAAATCGACGAGGCGCAGGCACTGACGCAGGAATGGTTCTTTGATCTGGAGCGGCGGGAAAGTGCGCGTCCCTGAAGGATAGGGAGCGGTTTCCACCGACCCGGATTACCCGCCGACCGCGACAACGACTGGCCGTTAAGCGCTCGCAAACCGGTCGTTCGAGGCAAGGCGCGCCGATGCTGCATAGCGCCGGAACCGGACATCGGGGAAACTACCGAGCCGGGACGTCGCTGTGCCTGCATCGCGCATGTTCGAAGAGTGCTGTCGATCTCCGAGCGCCGTGCGAATTCGGACGCTTAATCCCTTGCCCCTCGGCGAAGGTCGGCTCACGGGACCTTAGTCGTCATTTGATCGAGCTCGACCTTTAGCGAGTAAGGCCGCTCCCATCGAAGCGCCGATCAAAGCCATTGTTATCAAAGTTGCCATTGAAGCTCTGATCGACATCGAAGTAGCGAGCGTACGGGAAAGAGGACTTGTAGTAGCCGGACCGGCCGCTCGTTTCAGTAGCGGGCGGGCTGGCGTTTAAGTTTGCCGGGCTGCCGCGCAGCACCACTGTGCCGCCCGGTGCCGTTGCCGGCGTTGGCATGCTCTGCGCCCAAACCGGCGCTGCGATCGCCAGCGCGGCGATAAACGCGGCTCCTGGTAAGAGAGAAGTCATCGAAAGTGCCTCCGTGGGGACGGCCTATCAACTACTACAAACCGCTTCGGCCCATTGATCCACACCAAACAACCCAAGGTAACAAGGCCAAGCGGCGGCTATGGCTTCAGCAAAGCGGAACTTCGTCAAGACGCTCTGCAACGAGTCATATGCGCCGCAAGCGGCCATCGGTTTTGCGACAGTCCCCGAGCCCCGACCGCGGGCCTAAATTGACACAACGCCCAGCATCTAGAACCGTTTCAGAGTGCCGCCAGCGGCAGGCAGTAACACGGTCGGCACAGCTCTGGAGTCGTATAGCCGGAGCAAACAATAGCCGATCCCTGAGAGCCCCAGTAGGAGGTTTGGGATTTCTACGCCGCCCGGGCCTCCGCAGGGCCAGGGCAGCGCCGCCTCCTCGAACCGTTCTATGGCACTGCTCGCTGCGGTCTCAGCAATGCAACGGAGGTCAGGGCGCGCGAGCAGGTCAGCAGCCAGAATTAATAAATCGGCATTTCCGGCGTCGCCGCGGCAGAGCGAGAAATTGCCAACCCCCGGTGCGGTTGGTGCGACGGCCGCAGCGGTCGTCGCGATCGCTGCTTCTGCCTCATTCAAAATTCCCGCATCGTCGGGAAAGAGGCGGTGCATTAGCAGCCGGGCAAACCCAATCCCCGGAACGCCGCGGCACCAAGACAGTGCGTCGGCGGGCTCGCCACCGAGCTTAATGAGGCAGGGCAGATCGGGCGAGTTGCTCCCGGCCGGCCGAAAATAATTGCGCTCGTGGCGGAGTGCTTGTTCTGCCGCCACCACGAAATCCTCCCGCCCGCTCCTCCAGGCGAGCGTTATGAGTGCAGCCGCGATACCCGAGGTGCCCTGGGCGAAACCCAGAAGAGGGTGTTCCCTCGGTGAATCCCAGGACCAGCCCTGCTCTGTTTCTACCGCGCGGCTCAAAAGGTGATCGCCATGCCGCACGGCCGCGGCGAGCAACTCCTCACACGCTTCGTCCTCCGTCTTTGTGCACAGCACATGGATCAGCCCCGCACTGCCGTTGAAGACGCTTAACCGCTGCGGATGCGGGGCGATGCGGGCTGTGCGCGATATGGCGGCCTGCCCGCGCACTGCCAGCTGTTCATCCTCAAGCAGCCTGCCGGACTCGGCGCAGCACCACGCAATACCAGAAAGCCCGGAATAGAACCCGTATTCCCCTGCATCAGCGAGCCCATCGACCGCGGCTAGCGCATGCGCGAATGCCCCTACAGCGGTGGCGCGTACAATCTGATCATGAGTGAAATACGCCAGCCAGGTGAGGAACAGGCCAATTCCGGCGGTTCCGTCATGAAGCAGCGGCCCCATTGCCCGATATATCGGGAGCGCCTGTTTGACGCCCGGCTCGTTTGTCCAACCTAACCAATTGCATCGCCCGTCGGCCCAGATGGCGTCACGGCAGAGACGCCGGCCGATGCGCGTGGCCGCCTCGAGGAACCGCACGCGATCGGAACTCATGACGGCAGCCTTGGTGCGCTTGGCAGATCAAAAAACTCGACGCCGTCAGGCCCAAGATAGGGGCGCGCCAGGTCGAGGCCGGCAGCGGCAAAACGTCCGGCAACTGCTACGAGTTTGGCGGTTACATCCGCGCGGCCTTGCCGCCAAGCATCAACTATTCCCTCCGCCGCTAGCCGGCATCGATGCTCACCGAAACTCTCGCCTGATCCCGGCTCCACCGCTGCCCCAATGCCGGGCCATAGCTGCTTCGTGAACAAGGGAACGTCAGGCTCCAGGCGCAGAGTCCTGCACACTTCTGCGACGATCCTGGCCGTGATCCCGAAATAGCGTGCGCCGATATAAAGCACCGCCGCATCGGTCCGGCCATAACCCTCCGGGCAAGCCGGCGTCTTTAACTGAAAGGGTACCTGGAATGAGTTGAGAGCCCCCGACAGATCTCCGACGAGCCGCATAGCGCTCTCCGGGTCGCAGTGGAAATACAAGCGCAACAGGCTTAATTGATCGGCCAGCTCGTCCAGGACTTCTCCAAACACGAAGTAGTAGCCGGGCTGCGCGTCGAGCGCTTCGTGCGGCGCTCGAATGCTTACCCGATCGCCAATTTGGGGCGCTCGACCGAGTACCGATTCTGAGATGAACGCTCCGGGCATGGCCGCACGCTCCCGCCCGCCCTTGCTGACGAACACCTGCCCATGTTCGCCGACTTGGTGAATGCTCCAGCCTCTGTCCCAGCGCTCGCGACCTAAGTTCGATTGGACGAGCCGCCGCAAAAATTCAATGTCGGGTGCACTTTTTTGGGTTCGCTCAGCCGCCAGCCCACCGAAGCAGTGGGAATAGCAACGATCGTAAAGGGTCAACTGGATCGCCGTCGCCAAACTTGCGGAACTCGTCAATTCGGTCGACCTCGGTAATCCTGGGCTCGCCGAGCCGACTGGGATCAACAACTTTCCCGTATCGATCGGCGCTTCCTCCGCAAAGGAAAACGCGGACGACGAATGGATCGTGAATGCGCCGAGGACACGTGCCAGTTCGGCAGAGAACCCCGCCGATATTCCGTGCAATGTCTCAGACACCGAGCAAGTCTCCAACGGCTCGTGACGGATCTTTCAGGATGTTGTGGCTGACTTGCAGCAAAGCCGTGGATGCCGGGTCAAGCTGCGCCGAATGAAATCGCAGTTCGAGGGCTGCCCAGACCAGCCGCGCGGCGCCAAACCGCAGACATCGCTCGAGTTCTCGGTTTCGCTGGACGTCATCGAACCCGCGCCTCGCCGCGTACACCCTCCAAAATGCATGAAGTACTGGACGCATGTCCTCGATCGGCTCTGATGCCATGTCGATGTAGGTTTCCGGCGGCAAACCGCTCGCAATTGGCATCGAGAGGATCCACGGCACGAGGAAGCTCTGAAACACCGCGCCGACGTCCCAGGCCGCGTCGCCAAAGTCTGCCAACTCCCAATCGACGATGCGGAAGTCGAGGCCGCCTTTTCCTGGGTAAACCAACACGTTGTCCCACTTAATGTCGCCGTGTATGAGGCTGTCGAAGCGCCATTCAGCTCCTAAGGCGTCAAGCAGTTCCCGAAAATCTTCGTGCTGCTGGATCACCGATGCCAAAGCCGGGCCGATGTGGCCCAGTTGATCGAGGGCGGAGTGACCCGCGCGCCCCAGCGTGAGGATCACCGGCACCTCGCGCGCGAACAGCGCCTGCGACGGTTGGCGCTGAAGCCGTCCTTCTGCCTGGGCATGGTAACTCCCAAGCCCCTCGCCTAGCATCAGCCCAACATCGGTCGGAAAGATTTTTAGGCGCTGGTGATATTCGAAGAGGTTTTCGGCATCGCCGATTAGCTCAGTGATCAAAACGTTACGATCCGCATCGTAGCTGATGAGGCGGGGCATGAGCCGGCTGAGTACCGGGTCGTCGCCGGCAAGTCCGTAGCATGTGGCCTCACGCCGGAGCGCGAGCGCTCCGTCCGCCTGCGTCTGGCGGATATGCTTGACGAAAAGACCCAGTCCAGCGTTGCTAGTTACTTTGAAGTTACGGTTACGTCTGCTTGAATCGACGATCGTGAGATCGCCGGTGACAACAGTATCGGTGTCGAGTAGGCCGCGGTGGATTAGGAAATGCGCTAGGTTACCAACATTGAGATGCATATAACTTGCTCGGCAAACTTACCACCGGGTCGCTATTCAGCGCTCAAAACAGTAATGTTATGGGAGGCCGCGACCAGAGGTTACCGTGGGACAGGAAGAGTGAGGACCGGGGGCGTCGGAGCGGGAGGCGTATAGACCGGTGGCGTGGGAGCCGGAGGCGTAAAGACTGGCGGTGTAGGGGCCGGCGGAGTGTAGACGGGAGGAGTTTGAGCCGTGGGAGTATAAACCGGCGGCGTGGGGGCCGGCGGAGTAAAGACCGGCGGAGTTGGGGCTGGAGGCGAGTAGACTGTAGTGGTGGGCCGGACCGGAGGAGTTTGTGCCGTAGGAGTTGGCATCGCCACGGTAGTCTCAGCAGCTCGAGCCATGCCGATGCTGCCGGCCACTGCGGCCATGATGGCACCCGCGAAATACCGCGCGAGAGCACGTCGCGACGGGGCGGCGCTGGATGACATGATTGATTTCAGTGCAGCGCTGCGCTGTACCAAAAGCACCACCGCAATATCGGGATCTTGCTCCGTGGCTACCGTCATGCGTTGCAAGACCGCCGTCGCTGGTAGATCGACGAAGCTCCGGCGATCCGGGCTTAGATAGAGCCGTTCGTGCCCCTGCATTGGCGAGGCATCCAAATAGCCATAAAGGCGCATTACGTCCGGGGCGCTCTTAGCGCCGGTGACCCTCTCGCTTGAACCTGCGCTCTCCGTTGCCGAAGAATTTTGATCCGGAGCCATTCAATCACTCCTCACAACAGGAGCTCGGAAGAAAATTAGAAGCGCAGAACGTGCCAACCTAGCTCCCGATAGGGAGTCGTGTGTCGGACATGATCGAAGCGTGGTACTCGCGTGTAAAGTTCTCAAAAGGATTACGTCGCTCGAATATATTTCTTGTCTTGTTGGATAGCTCCTCTTGGTTTCCCAAAGACCAGGCCGGTGGCGTCAGGGGTCATGTCCCTGGTGATGGTGTAGGAGGCCGTTGACCGGCCCGCCGGAGCGACCGCCACGAGTTTGGCGCAGGTGGGTCGGTCAGCGGCCACCGCGGCGATCCTGAGTAGGGTTGGGTTGCAACACGCAACTCTGACCGAGGATCACCACGATGACCGACGACAAGATCGCCCTTCGTGAGCTTTTGGAGAAGGGTTCCGACGCGACATTCCTGCGCGAGATGATTGGCTTTGCCGCCCAACGTCTGATGGAGTTGGAGAGCGAAGTCCTATGCGGCGCTGGGCACGGCGAGCGCAGCGCGGAGCGACGCAACCAGCGCAACGGCTACCGTGACCGCGACTGGGAGACCCGTGCGGGTAGGGTCGAGCTGCGCATCCCCAAGCTGCGGCGCGGCAGCTACTTCCCGGCCTTCCTCGAACCTCGTCGCCTGGCCGAGAAGGCGCTGACCGCCGTGGTCCAGGAAGCCTACGTCTAGGGCATTTCGACCCGCTCGGTCGACGACCTGGTGCGGGCGATGGGAATGGAAGGTATCTCCAAGAGCCAGGTCTCGCGCCTGTGCGGCGAGATCGACGAGCGGGTGCAGACGTTCCTCGGCCGCCCGATCGAGGGCGAGTGGCCTTATGTCTGGCTCGACGCCACTTACGTCAAAGCCAGACGCGACCACCACATCGTCTCGGTCGCGGTCATCGTCGCCGTCGGCGTTAACACCGACGGGCGGCGCGAGGTGCTCGGCATGACCGTCGGCCACAGCGAGGCCGAACCCTTTTGGGTCGAGTTCCTGCGCAGCCTGGCACGTCGCGGCCTGCGCGGGACGAAGCTGGTGATCTCGGACGCGCACGAGGGGCTGAAGACCGCCATCGTCAAGGTTCTGGGGGCCACCTGGCAGCGCTGCCGCGTCCACTTCATGCGCAACGCGCTCGCCTATGCCGGCAAGACCCAACGGCGCATCGTCTCCGCCTGGGTCGGCACTGCCTTCGCCCAAGACGACGCGCCGGCGGCTCGAAAGCAATGGCGCGAGGTCGCAGACCAAGCCAGGCCGCGTGTCCCTAAGCTCGCTGCGCTGATGGATGACGCCGAGGCCGATGTGCTGGCCTATATGGGCTTCCCGGCTCAGCATCGCGCCAAGCTCCACAGCACCAATCCGCTCGAGCGGCTCAACGGCGAGATCAAGCGACGCAGCGAGGTTGTCGGCATCTTCCCCAACGAGGCTGCCGTGATCCGATTGATCGGTGCTTTGCTGCTGGAACAAAACGACGAATGGGCCGTCCAGCGCGCCCGCTACATGACCCTGGAAACCATCGCTCCGCTGAGCGATGCTCCCGTCGTCAGTCTGCCGACAGTGGCGGCCTGATCAAGCAGCCAACGCTGCTCCGGATAGCCGCTCTTACACCACGCCCTAGGGCACGATCTCCCTTAACAGGGACCACGGGCGGCTCGCCACCCAACTCGGAAACTGCCGGCTCCCCAGGTGAATGTCGCAAAAGGGGCAAAACGAGCCGGTCAGTGCCGCATCGTCGAAGGTCGTTTTAGGGTCGGATACCGGACCTTCCTCGCGGCTGGCCGCTGTCGTCTTTGCGCCGATTGTGTTGAAGAAGTCGGTTTCGGCGGGTTGGTGCGACAGGTAATCGCGGGTGGTAGTGACGCCAGCCAAGGGCTTCCCAGCTCACATAGCCGGGATTGCCGCAGGCAGCGGGATCAGCTTGGCCATCTTGCGGAGGTTTTGGGCGGCCGCGGCGAGGTGGAACTCGTCCCGGGCGCCGCACGGACCGCGTAATCGCAGCCGATCGAGCTTCAGGATGCGCTTCAAGTGAGCGAACAGCATCTCGACCTTCTTGCGTTCGCGCCTTGAGGTGACGTAGGCGTCGGTCGTTGCGATGTCGCGCGCCAGATCGCGAGCGCCCTCGTGGATGGAGCGCAGAACCTTGCGGGCCGGCGCGTTCGGACAGCATTGCGGTTTCAGTGAGCAGCCCACGCAATCCAGTTTGCTGGCGCGGTAGCGCGTCATGCCATTCTCGTCGACGAACGAACGTGGCACTCGATAAAGCTTTTGCCGCTGCCTGAGTTCCTTTCCGGCAGGGCAGATGTAGCAGTCGCGCTTACGGTCATACGCAAAATCGTCCCGTGAGAACGTGCCGTCGGTGCGCTGCGATTTATCGAACACGGGGATATGCGGCTCGATACCGCGCTCATGGACCAGCCAAGCGAGGTTCTCGGCCGAACCGTAAGCAGTGTCCGCCGACAGCCGCTGCGGCCACAGTCCGAAGCGTTCCTGAGCGCGATCGATCATCCGTTGCTGCGCCGTTACCTCGGCCTGGCGCACCGCAGTCGTCGCCTCGACATCGACGATGACAGCGTGCTTCAGGTCGATCAGGTAGTTGGTGCAGTAAGCGAAGAAGGCCAGCCCGCCGTTCGCTCCTGTCCAGCGCGAACCCGGGTCGGCATGTGAGATGAACTTCGGCACGACGGGCGTTGCCGCACCAAACGCGGCATCGTCGAGTACCGCCAGGTACTCCCGCACGGCGTGGTTCACCGCTTCGGGGACCTGCCACTCGCTGCCTGGCACGCTGCGCTGCCGGTTGGCATCGGCCTTGACCATGCTGGCGTCGACCGCAAAGCCTTCGCCGCCAACCAACCCTTCGGCCATGCAGCGTTCTACGGTCGTCTCGAACACTTTGCGCAGCAGGTCACTCTCGCGAAAGCGGCCGTGGCGGTTCTTCGAGAAAGTCGAATGGTCGAGCACCGAGCCATCGAGCCCGAGCCGACAGAACCAGCGGTAGGCGAGGTTCAGATGAACTTCTTCGCACAGCCGTCGCTCCGAGCGGATACCAGAGCAGTAACCCACAATCAGCATCCGGATCATCAGCTCCGGATCAATCGAGGGCCGGCCTACCTCGCTGTAAAACGGGGCCAACTCGCACCGCACCCCGTCGAGGTCGACAAACCGGTCGATCGATCGCAACAGATGGTCCGCTGGCACATGACGATCGAGCGAAAACTCGTAAAACAGAGCTTCCTGCCCGCTCCGACGTTCCCCCATCATCGGCAGCACCCCAGTCCCCCGACCGGGATTGAATCAGCACCGCCGCTCCCAGACAACTCCCCACTTTTTCAACGCAACCCGCCGAAACCGGGCCTTTAACGGCGCCGCGTCAATGACGCGGTGGCGGTGAAAGATCCCATCATGGGCGTCTGGCTAGCGACCTGCGCTTTTGGAGAGTGAGGTTGCTGCCCCACCCACTCTGGAGACGACGATGCCCGAAGACGTACCCCAGCCTGCGCAGCCCGCTATCCGTACTGATCTTGGCGCGATCTTCCTCTCACTAAAATCGTCACGCAAGGCATGGCTGATCACCTCTCTGTCGCCTGGGGGTGGGCAGAAGATGTCCAAGCACTCAGTTCCGGCGAGCGGGGTATGTGGACTGCTGCGTCAGTTCTCTGCGCCACCCAACCGATGACCACGCTCGGTACGAGGCTCAGTAGCCGGTGCCGAATTGCGTCTGCATAATGTGCTGATAGGCTGTGCCGCCCGGCTCGGCGGTCACATCGTATACACCACGGCGAAAGCTGGAGAGATCGCCAGTCACATAGGGGCTCGACTGGATCGACAGCGCCGCCTGGGTGCCCGGATGCAGGACTATGTCCTTCGATCCGCTCGGCAAGTAGCTCGCTACGCTGACGTGGTAGGTGCCGGCGGGCATGTCGCGATAGAAACTCCAGCCGGCGCGCGCGTAGCCAATCGTTTGTCCGTTCACTGCGACCGCCGGCATGTCGCCGCTGTCTTCCGGAAAGAAGAACTCGGTAGAACCACACCCGCGCCTGACCGGGTGGGATCGGCGGGCCGTTTATGACCGGGGGCGGCGATTGCGCGGCGCAGACGCCGGCGAAGAGAAGCGTGAAAGCGGCCGCTGCGAGGCGCAGGTACTGCGAAACTCGAGAGACGGCGTTCGGCATCGGTCGGGCTCTGGTCCGCTTTCCAGGATTGCCGACAGGTACCCAACTCCCTCAAAAGCAGCATTGACTTGGATCATCGGGCCGGCCCCGGTCAAGTGCATCGTCTTAGAGTGCCCAGAAACCCGGGGAAGCTAACAACACCGACGTTCTCCAAAAAAGGAAGAGCACCGTACCTTTCCCGACCTGCCCGCCCGAGTTCCCTGCGGAGACCATCGACTGGTCTAATATCGGCTGCAGGTCGGGCCTGCGCTTCCATCGCGGCCCGTCGATCGTCCGGGATCTGCGCGTCCACGTTATCGGCCTGAGTATCGCCGAATGGCGGCTCCCCTGACTGGCGATAGCCACTTTCAGAACCCGTAAGCCGCGTGGTTACCCGGGTTCGGCAGCTTCTTATGTAGCCTCAGCGACCTCACCGACGAGGAGCAAAGCTCGGTCGCGGCGGCGCGGCGAGAGCTGATCGACGCGCATAATGCGGGTCGAGGCACGACGGAGGATATGATGGGCGCTGCAGCGGTTTTGGTTGTTGTCTGGCTTGGGTTGGGAAGCGGGACTACCTGCCAGGTGCCGTTTCCCTCAGTCCCAGCGTGTGAAGCGGCACGCAAAGAAGTTCTAGACGATGCAGGCTGCTACGCGACAAACAGGATGAGGGGCGCGTCAATCTGGATGAGAATGACGCCGGATGCGTGACGGCAGGAGGGCGTAGCCCGAGTGCCGTTGCGAATCCGGCGAACGGCGCGGCCCCATAAGGGTCGGCGTTGGCTGGCGGTCGCGGCCGGCCGGATAGGAAGCAGGTTCTTCACGCCGATGAGGAACTGCCCCTTGCCCGGTCGCCACATCACCGACCACCAGATGAGGCTATACATGAGTTTGCGCCAAGCCGAGCCGCCGGTCATCGCCGCGGCCAAAGCCGGGTTCAGCCCCGCCAGCGCCTACCGCATCGAACACGACCCGCGATTACCCTCGCAAAAGCGAGCGCCGCGGGATCGGCGGCGGCCAGATCCGTTGTCCGCGGTCTGGGACTGCGAAGTAGTACCGCTGCTCAAGAGCGTTGCCGGGTTGCGGCCGGTCGCCATCTTTGACGAGATCCGGCGGCGCCATCCCGAGATCGGCGCTGGCATCCGGCGCACGCTGGAACGTCGCATCCGCACGTGGCGGGCGCTCAACGGCGCCGAGCAGGACGTCATCTTCCGTCAAGAGCACCCGCCGGGTCGGCTCGGATTGTCCGATTTTACCGATATGGGCGAGCGCGGTGTCAGCATCGCCGACGCGCCGCTCGATCATCGGCTCTATCACTTCCGCCTGGCTTTCTCGGGTTGGGAGCACGCCCATGTCGTACTTGGCGGCGAGAGCTTTGTGGCCTTGGCCGAGGGGCTGCAGAATGCACTGTGGGCGCTGGGACGAGCTCCCTTGCAGCATCGCAGCGACAGCCTGTCGGCCGCCTTCCGCAATCTCGACGATGACGCGCGGCAGGATCAGACCCGCCGCTATGAGGCGTTGTGCGCGCATTACGGCATGGAGCCGACCCGCAACAATCGCGGCGTGGCCCACGAGAACGGGTCGATCGAAAGCCCACACGGCCATCTCAAGCAGGCGATCGAGGATGCGCTGCTGCTGCGCGGCTCGCGCGACTTCGACACGCTCGATGCTTATCGCCGCTTCGTCGACGAGATTGTCGGCCGGCGCAACGCGCACAACCGCAAGCGTCTCGACCTCGAGCGCTCGGCCCTGCAAGTGCTGCCGATGCGCCGGACGACGGATTACGAAGAGACCATCGTCACCGTGACCTCGAGCAGCGGGTTCACCCTCAAGAAGGTGTTCTATACGGTGCCCTCGCGCCTGATTGGCCACCGGCTGCGTGTGCGCCTTTACGACGATCGGCTCGAATGCTTCCTCGGCGCCACGCCGCTGATGACGTTGCGTCGTGGCCGGGCACACCCCAACGGCAAGCACGGCCACGTCGTCGATTATCGCCACGTCATCCACGCCTTGCGCCGCAAACCCATGGCCCTGCTCAATCTGGTCTATCGAGACCAGCTCTTCCCGCGACGCGCCTATCGTCGCGCCTTCGAGACGCTGCTGGCCGGCAACGGCGAGAAGCAGGCCTGCCGCGCCATGGTCGGGCTGCTCGCGCTCGCCCATGAGCGCGCATGTGAGGCCGAACTCGCCACCGCCATCGACGCCGAGCTCGACGCCGGCAGATTGCCCGATCTCGATGGCTTCACCCGACGCTTTGCTCCCGACCCCGCCGCCATTCCCGATATCACCGTCGAACTGGTGCCGCTTCATCTCTACGACGAGCTCGGTACCGTCCGGGCGGGCAGCGTGGCATGAGGGCGACCAATGCCATCGACACCGCCCGCGTCGAGCTGCTTCTGGCCGAGCTGCGGTTGCCCGCGGTCAAGCTGGTCTGGGCCGACCTTGCCGCTCAGGCCGACAAGGAAGGATGGCCGGCGGCCCGCTTCCTCGCCGCCCTCGCCGAGCACGAGATGGCCGAGCGAGCCCGGCGCCGCATCGAACGCCACCTGGCCGAAGCCAGATTGCCACCCGGCAAGACCCTCGACAGCTTCGACTTCGAGGCCGTACCCGTGGTCAGCAAGGCGCAGGTCATGGCGCTCGCCGCCGGCGACAGCTGGCTCGATAAAGGCGCCAACCTGATCATGTTCGGCCCACCGGGCGGCGGAAAGAGCCACCTGGCCGCAGCGCTCGGCTTTGCTTTGGTCGAAAACGGTTGGCGCGTCCTGTTCACCCGCACCACCGATCTCGTCCAGCGGTTGCAGATCGCCCGCCGCGAACTCTCGCTCGAATCCGCCATAACCAAGCTCGACAAATACCACCTGCTGATCCTCGACGACCTCGCCTACGTCACCAAGTGCGGATTCCGACGGAAGTCGCCCGCAATTCCGGGATGATGTCGCCCGGCATTCCGATTTGATCTCGCTCGGCGATCCGAGATGATATCGCCCGCCATTCCGGGATGAAGTCGCCCGGTTAAAGGGCGTCTCTGCTGACCGCTTAGCGTCCGCTCCTTTGGCTTTTGCCACGGGAGGGGACGATGCCAGCAGAGAGGATCGCGATGCGCCAGGTGCGCGACGTGCTTCGGTTGAATGCCGCCGGTGTGTCCGGCAACGAGATCGCCCGCCGGGTTGGCGTGGCGCCCTCGACTGTCCGGTTGACGTTGAAGCGGCTTGCCGCCGCCGGTCTCGGCTGGCCGTTGCCTGCCGAGATGACCGACGCTGTTCTGGAAGCGCAGCTGTTTACCGCGGTCGGCACCAAGCAAGGCCATCGCCGCCGCGACGAGCCCGACTGGCCGGCGGTTCACCGCGAGCTGAAGCGCAAGCACGTCACGCTGCAGATCCTGTGGGACGAGTACATCGAGCGATATCCCGAGGGCTATCGCTACTCGCGGTTTTGCGAGCTCTACCGCGGCTGGGCATCGCGGGTCTCGGTGACGATGCGGCAGACCCATGCCGGTGGTGACAAGCTGTTTGTCGATTACGCCGGTGACACGGTGCCGGTGATCATCGACCGGCTGAGCGGCAAGACCCGGCCGGCGCAGATCTTTGTCGCCGTCATGGGCGCCTCCAACTTTACCTACGCCGAGGCGAGCTGGACGCAGGCACTCGCTGACTGGATCAGTGCCCATACCAGGGCCTTCGAGGCGATCGGCGGCGTGCCGAACCTGCTGGTGCCGGACAACACCAAGGTCGCGGTCATCAAGGCCTGCCTCTACGAGCCGCAGGTCAATCGTACCTACGCCGAGATGGCGACGCATTACGATACCGCGATCCTGCCGGCACGGCCGCGCCGCCCGCGCGACAAAGCCAAGGTCGAGGCGGCGGTGCTGATCGTCGAGCGCTGGCTGCTTGGCCGGTTGCGCCACCGCCGCTTTTACAGCCTGGCCGAACTCAATGCCACGATCGGCGAGTTATTGCACCAGCTCAACGAGATGCGTCCGATCCGGCGGCTTGGGGTCACCCGCCGCGCCCTGCTCGAGGAACTCGATCGGCCGCATCTCAAGCCGTTGCCCGCCGAGCCTTATTCCTTCGCCGAATGGCGCCTGCGCCGCGTCGGCGTCGATTATCACGTCGAGGTCGGGGCCCACTTTTACAGCGTCCCCTATCGCTTCGCGCGCAGCGAAGTTGAGGTGCGATTGACGCCGCGCACCGTCGAGATCTTCCTCAAGGGCGAGCGCGTCGCCGCGCATCTGCGCTCCAGTGGCAATCACCGGCACACCACGGTGCCCGAGCACATGCCCTCGAGCCATCGCCGATACGCCGATTGGACGGTCGAGCGCATTCGCCAGGAAGCAACCGCGATCGGTCCCGCCACCGCGGCGCTGTGCGAGCTGATCCTGGAGCGCCGGCCGCATCCCGAGCAGGGCTTCCGCTCCTGCCTGGGTATCGTGCGCCTGGTGCGTCCATTCGGTGCCGACCGCGTCGAAGCGGCGGCGATGCGCGCCGTCGAGATCGGCACGCTGACCTACGGCTCGGTGCGCTCAATCCTCGACAACAGGCTCGATCGTCAAGCCACACAGAACCGGGCCGGCGATGCCGTTCCGGTCCTCCACCCCAACATCCGCGGCCCCCGCTACTACCATTAAGGAGAAGGGACAGTGCTGACCCATCCAATGCTCGATCAACTCGCCCAGCTCGGGCTTTCCGGCATGGCCCAGGCCTTCGCCGAACTCGAAACCTCCGGCGAAGGCGCCACCCTTACCCATCCCGATTGGCTCGGCCTGCTGGTTGATCGCGAGGTCACCTATCGTCGCGACAAACGTCTTGCCGCTCGGCTGCGCTATGCCCGATTGCGCCATCAAGCCGTTGTCGAGGATGTCGATTACCGTGCCCCGCGCGGCCTCGATCGCGGGGTGTTCCACAAGCTTGCCGACGGCAACTGGATCGACGCGCACGACAATCTGATCCTGTGCGGGCCGACCGGCGTCGGAAAGAGTTGGCTTGCCTGCGCCCTCGGCAACAAAGCCTGCCGCGACAACCGCTCGGTTCTCTATCAGCGCGTTCCCAAGCTCTTTGCCGATCTTGCCCTGGCGCGCGGCGATGGACGCTACGCCCGCATCATGCGCAGCCTCGCCGGCATCCAGCTCCTCATCTTGGATGATTGGGGCCTCGATCCGCTCGACGGCGCTGCCCGCCGCGATCTCTACGAGATCCTCGAAGAACGCTACGGCCGACGCTCAACCATCCTGACCAGCCAGATCCCGGTCGACAAATGGCATCAGGTGATCGGCGACCCGACCTATGCCGACGCCATCCTCGATCGCCTCGTCCACAACGCCCATCGCATCGATCTGGCCGGCGACAGCCTGCGCCGGACCCGACCGCCACCAGCCCCAAAGGATTGACCACCGCCCCGACACTCGTCAAAAACCCACCGTCAGCAGGACGCCTCAACCGGGCGACATCATGTTGGAACAGCGAGCGAGATCATCTCGGAACAGCGAGCGACATGATCTCGGAATGACCGAGCGAAATCAGCGGAATCCGCAACCAAGGATCAGGCCGAAACCAGCGTCCTCTTCGAACTCATCGGTGCCCGCTACGAGCGGCGATCCTTGCTCGTCACCGCCAACCAGCCGTTCGGCGAATGGGGCAAGATCTTCCCCGATCAGGCGATGACGCTGGCCGTCGTCGATCGCCTCGTCCACCACGCCACCATCTTCGAGATGAACGTCGAAAGCTATCGCCGCCGCACCGCCCTCGACCGCAAACGCGGACCCGGGCGGCCACCCGTCCGCGCGACAGTCGCCGCCAACACCTAACTATCGCGCCGCGACAATCAAACCCCGCAACAGACCCTTGCGCGACAATCCCGCCGCGACAATCATGGGGCCGTCGCGGCACCGGCATTCTCATCCTGATCGCCGCCGCTTCTCATCCAGATCGCCGCGCTACAGCAGGCCGCGTTCGCGCGAACATGCCGTCCGGCTCGCCAATCATGACCAGCGCCGTGTGTCTGACGGTAAGCGGCGTCACTAGGTAAGGGCTCAACCCCACCGAAGCCAAAGGGACCGCTACCGCCGCCCATTGCGGGCGCGTCCGAGGCGGCGACGGTACCGAGGGCGGGTCGTAGACAGAATTCGTAGTTAATTTGATCGGCTTTTGTTGTACCGCCGGCTTAGCTCGATATTCTTTGGATCGCGTCCTCTGACGCATAACTGAGGGCGAAGTATATTGTTCGATGCGTATTGGCGAGACCTTGGCCGTCTCCCCCGGCGGCCAAGGCTTTAAGCAGGAAGAGGTTCAATCCCTACGCGCCCATCAACCATCCCCAAGGCGGTTCAAGTGAGCGAGATAATCACGCAACCGCTGCTTCTGGGAATGAACATCCTAGCGCTGATCGGCTTCGCGATAACGCTGCTGGGGATGCGGGCGGGGCGTCCAACAATCCGTCGCAACTCATTTGGTTCGCACCGCTTTGTTAGCTCACAACGCGCCACTCTCGGCATAGCCCTGATGGGGCTCGGAAGCACCCTGGTGCTCTTGGGTATCTATCTCGCGCCGAGCTAGACGTAGGCCAAAACTCGGCGACGAGGCGCTCAAGCGATATGCCCGCACGCGCACTCGACGACCAGGACGTCATCGAGGCCGAGGTCGGAGACGCGGGCGGCGTAGAGGGCGCGCACGGCTACGCTCCGTGTTCGTGATGTGTTCTCTCATACGATCCGCGATATTGTCTTTGACAGACCCATATTAGGCATTATATATTTCCTTGTAAGGAGATAGACGATGCCCGATGACGTTTTCGAGCGGGTGCCTTTTGAGGGGCTGGTGGTTCATTCCACCACTGAACAAGTAACGTTCCGCTTCTCGCTGGCACGATTGCCGAAAAATCGTCGGGTGGAGCTTTCCCTAACTCCGAAGCAAGCGATGATATTAATGCGCTCACTTCACGCTCATCAGCGTCGTCACGGTTGGGCGACCCCGATGATTCCTGAAATTGAGCGTCTCTCTCGGGACGATTAGACATGGCTAACTCCATTTTTGATGCACGCGCCATTCGCAGCGAACAAGCCGCCATTGATTATGTCGAAGCCCGGATTTGGGCGCATGGGCGCATCTGCCCGCACTGTGGCGTCGTTGACCGAAGCGGCAGGCTGGAAAACCAGCGCACCAAACCGAGCAAGGCAAACCCGAACGGCAAGCTCATCCTCGGTCTGTGGAAGTGCTATGCCTGCCGCAAGCCCTTCACCGTCAAGGTCGGAACCATTTTTGAGGATAGCCACGCGCCGATGCACCTGTGGCTCCAAGCCATCGTGCTTATGTGCTCGTCGAAGAAGGGCATCAGCAGCAACCAGCTTCACCGAGTCTTGGGCGTTACCCTGCGCACCGCTTGGCACATGAGCCACAGGATCAGGCTGGCGATGGCTCCGCATTCCGATGTGTTCGGCCCGATTGGCGGCGAAGGTAAAACCGTTGAGGTTGATGAGACCTTCATCGGCAACCGTGACCGCGCGCCTAACCCTTTCGTGTTCACCAATGAGCGCGGCTGGCGTCGGGCGCGTAATATCCGCTCCGGCAGCAAAATCCCGGTCGTCACCCTCGTTGAGCGCGGCGGCGAAGCCCGTTCGTTCGTTGCCGACGACACTACCGCCCACCAGTTGCAGAAGATCATCTTGGCGCAGGCGGACACCAAAAGCGCGCTGATGACTGACCAGTGGAAAGCCTATCTCAGCATCGGGCGGAAGTTCGCCAGCCACGAAACCGTCAACCACTCCGAAGATGAATACGTGCGCGGCGACGTTCACACCAATACGGTCGAGGGCTATTTCTCGATCTTCAAGCGGGGAATGCGGGGCATCTACCAGCATTGCGATGAGCGGCATTTGCACCGTTATCTCGCCGAGTTCGACTTCCGCTATTCCAATCGCGCCAAACTCGGCATCGATGATGCGGATCGAACCGCCCGCGCCGTTCAAGGTGCCGTTGGCAAGCGACTCACCTACCGAACAACTCGTAGCCAAACTACCACCCAAGCCTGAGCCGCCCGCGCCTATCCCTCTGCTCGGCGCGGAGTGGGCGGAACCGGAGCAGCTAGAGCTATTCAGTGACGGGGACGAGGAATGACCCTCGCCCCCGCCCTCGCTATCCTGCGTGGTGTCAGCCAACCCAGGAGCGAAACTATGCCCGATAATGAGATGATTGCAGCGACACTCGCGGCTGCATTGATATCTAATGTCAAACCCGGCGCGTCTCCATCGCCGGAACAATGGGCCGTAAACGTCTACAGAGACGTTCTGAAGCTCCTTACTGACAGCAACTTCGGTCATGGCACGGTCAACCTTTCTGATCCGCCACTACCGCGTCGCTAGATGGTTGGTGAGACGGCGGCGGAAAATCGCGAAGGTCGCGGCGCATAGCGTCTACAACCGAGTCGGTAATTAGCCGCGCGAGGGTTATCGTCCCGGCAAGGGGAAGGTCAGCCATGCGGGCAACAGGCAAAGCGGCCTCAAATACGGTGTTAAAAAAACGATCAGTGCCACGATCCCGCTTAACTGTCTTAGTCATCGCCGCGCTCCCGTTGATTCACCAAACGGCTATCGCTGCCTATGTGACGGGAAACGACCTTCTGGAAGCTTGCGGTTCGGATGATGTCGCGAAGCATCTCTTTTGCCTGGGTTATATCGGCGGTGTCAGCGATCTTGCCGCCCATAGCCAAGGGCGAATCTGCATGCCCGCTTCTACAACCAGCGGCCAGCTGGTCGGCACCGTGACCGATTTCCTGCGCGCGCATCCCGAGATGCGGCAAGACGAAGCCGATGCCATTGTTCTCGCAGCGATAGAAAGGTCTTTCCCTTGCCGCTGAAATCAGCCATGAACACACCCACCGCTATCGTGATAGGACTGATTGGCGCTGCCTCGATCTTCGCCATCGCTTTGTTGTTCTCGTTGAGGTGGGAAATATTTTCGGTCGCAGGATTTTCTGGCGGCGCGAATGCGGGAGACACGCCACCAGTCACCTTTGTGCTGGATCGATGGACCGGCAATGTTGCCGCTTGCACCCTTCCTCCGATGGTGGAAATGACCAGTGCAGCCAAAGCCGGAAAGGGGATCGCTTTGCACTGCAAGCCGTAGCGCGGTAACCTGCACCAATGCCGCGCAAACCATCTGCCACGCGCTCTGCGCCACCCAAGACGCGCAAGCGCAAACCCGACGACCCGAAACAGTTCGAGCGGTTCGTCGAGGCCATGCAGAAAGCCGAGGCCGATACAGACCCCGGAGCGCTTGATCGCGCGTTCGATAAGGTCGCGAAGCCGAAAAGATCATAACCGCCACCTGATCTTTCTCTGCTGTGCCTCGCTTAGCCTAGTCGCCAGCATCTCCATCAAACTCTTTGCGCGGTACATCGCATCATGTGCCGCGCCCTTGCTGTAATCCGCGCGGAAATGCATCGTCGGATCGCGATACAGGTCGCGCATGAATTTGAGATCGCTTAGCGCCGTTCCATAGAAGGTGAGCGCCGCATCCCAATTCGGCCCCGGATTTGCCCGACGCACTGCGTCCAACTGGTTGTCGATGGCTGTGAAAACGTCTTGCCAAGTGCCCCATTCAATCGGCTTAGGCACCTTCTTCTTGCCGCTGAGAACTCCTGATTCCTCGTTCTTTGGCAATTGCGCGCAGTCCAGCTTCCGCCAATCCCATCGCATGGAACACGCAGCCGGAATAGTCGTCGAGCGCGAAGCAATCCAGCGCGTGTTCGATGCCCTTGCGCAACGATGGAAAGTTGCTGATAGTTTTGGGCCATTCTCTGTCAATTGCGTAAATCTGCGAAACTATTTCGCGAGGATAATGAAAAAAATTCTCATGTTTAATTTCTTCTTGAATGGCATCGTGAAGATCATTCAATAGTTGAACTAATTCTTTCCACCCTCTTATCACTAAACGGTTGTCGAAATACTTTTCTAGATTAACCAACTGTCTGTGAACGTTCTTCAATTTCAACGCCACAACACAATCTCGCGTCACTTCGTAAACATTATTTTTGAAATTCTTTAGATATTCGTCGGGCACCGCGCCATCGGAGTCACGCTCTTGTGCAAAACTCGCTAATCGAATGTCGGACTGCAACGCCTTGAGTGCCTGCCAGAACGGCCCCAATTGAAAGTTGATCATGTCCCACAGGCTCCAGAGCCGGCGGGTGTCCCAAATGGGATGCGGTTTAGCTAGAAGAATGTCCTCAACCGGCAGGCACATTCTAGCACCCTATCTGCCAATTGGGTCTGTCAAAGACAATATCGCGATACGATCATATGCCTAGCGCGTGGTCAATCGATCGCATTTGAGCTATTCGTAATTAGGTAGGGTGAACTCAAGATTGCCATAAACTTGGGGCTGGTGTTTCCACAGCGCCAGCCCCGCTTTTATTGCGGGCCAAGAGAATGAGGCGAACCCGCACGGGCAAATATTCGCAGGCGGCAAAAGCTCGATGGGCTGATTCCGTTATAGGCGCGAAAATGCGCGCGGCGTTCAGTGATCCCGCGACGCTCGCCAAGATGCGTGAAGCCACTAAGGCTCGCTGGGGCGATCCCTCGATGCGGGAGAAGATGATCGCCGGAATGAGAGTTGCTGGAGAGCGCCGGCGGCGGAACAAGGATACCGCAGAGCCGGGGCAACCGGCTGGTTTGCATACCCCCGACCTCACCGACGAGGAACAAACGGCCGTTGGCGCAGCGCTGCGCAAGCTGATCGACGAGGACAAGTTCCCGTTCTCGGAGCAACTCAGGCCGCTCAAGAGCGCGCTGGCGAAGCTCACGCCGCCGAGGCCCAAGGCCCCGCCGCCATCGCCCATCGCCGGCGCGAGCGAGGCGGCGATTAGACGGCGGAAGAGGGTGAAGCGGTGACGGTCTGGGACCGCTTTACGACTTCTTCCGTGACCAAGGTAGCGTCATCGCCGGCATCCTAGTGCACTGACGCAGAGGATCGATTCACAAGGCCGACCTGGGTGTGCAATTCTGCGGATATGGCCCAGGAAGTCTGCGTTACCGTCAGCGCGGAGGATCGCGCCCGTTTGGTGGCGATCATTGACGATCGGAACCGGCCGCTGAAACACATCCAGCGCGCCCAAATCATCCTGTTCTCGGCGGATCGCTTGCCGGTGCTGCAGGTGGCGCGGCGCGTCGGCATGAGCCGCCCGGCGGTGTGGCGCTGGCAGAAACGCTATGCCGAAGCCGGGGTGGAGGGGTTGCTGCGCGACAAAACCCGGCCACCCGGCAGGAAGCCGGTGCCGACCGCGACTGTCGCCCGGGTGTTGGCGCTGACCCAGAGTGAGCCATCCGGCGAGTCTCGACAAAGGCAACTTCGTTTGAGACGGGGTGAATACTAAGCAAGTGATCTCGACCTCGCTCGAAGCGCTGACCATGCTCATTGCGCTTCAAGGTATTGCCGCCGAATTCGATGCCGCGCAGCAGGCGGCTTACGAGAAAGCCGGTGCCCTTCGTCGTGCCGGGGATGCGGCGCAACAGCCGTATCTCGGCGATGTCAAGACGCGCTGTAAGAACTTCATGCAGCAAGCCCATCACGCTGCGGGTGCTCTCCTTGAAATCGTTCAGTTGTTCTACCCAGAGATCAAGAAAGCGCCCTGGGACACGCTACGCGAGAAAGTAGGCCGCGAGATCGGCGAGGACGACCAGTTCACGCATTTCCTCGACAAAGCCGTGCCATTCTTCGAGCTCGTCCTCCACGCCCGAGATTGCCTAGAGCACAAGAACTCAAAGGGCGCAGTGGTGAAGGACTTTGAGGTCCAGCCGGACGGGCAGCTTCATCCGCCAACCATCGAGATCAATTTTCGTGGAAGCGACCAGCCGTTGATACCGGTCTCGGAGTTCATGACCGGGGTGATTACCTCGATCGCGAATGGGTTCGAGATGATGCTGGCCCACCTTTGCAACGCCAATACACGTCCATCCCCGGGTTTCCTGTCTATATCGACATGCCACCGGAGAACCGTCGCCGTTGGAAGCATGTGCGCTTCGCCTTCGGCACGCGGTTCATGGGTAGCGATGACTTCGTTCCTATCGGTTAAGCGTTGGGTTTTCAGCGGACTCACTTTTATCTCCCACGGGTCAAGCCCGTGGGTTCGGTGATGCGCGGGGGCTTGGCTCCCTAGCTCGCTCGCCCCTAACGACGCCGACCTCCAGCCCGTTTGCCCAATCCAATCTGCTTTGCGAGTTCCGATCGCCGCGTGGCATAATTTCCTGCGGTCATCGGGTAGTCGCGCGGCAGACCCCATTTCGTCCGATAATCGGCGGGATTAGTGGAATGTGCGCCGTTCAGATGGCGTTTCAACATCTGGCCGGACCAGCCGCACTCAAGGCACGTAATCTTGTCCGCCTGGACAGAGCGTCGGATCGGGACGGCGGGCGTAAGGGGCGATGGAAGCGCGGCGGGAGGTTGGCCGAGACTGGCAAGAGCCTGATTGACTGAGGCGATCAAGGCGGGAAGCTGCTCCGCGGCGATCGTGTTGTGGCCCACATAGGCGGCGACGATCTCTGCTACTCGTTCATTCATGGTTTGCCTCCCGGTTAGCGCGACCCTAACGCGAGGGAGGGACGCCGACTAGATCGCGATCGGTTTTTTGGCAAGGGAACAGTCGCAAATCGCTGCCCAATGAGGTCACCGCGACAGCGGGACGGCTAGTTCGAATCCCACAAGGAAATCGAACTAGCAAACCGCGAATTCCCGTGTCAATGAATGTCGTGACCGCGTTGAATCAGGTTTCCAAGCTCCCTACCGATGGAGTAACAAATCGCGACACACATGGAGTCACATATGTTTCGCTAGAAAAGTATAAGATGTTGAATCATAAGAGTAATTTACCTGTGCCTTCCAATCCCACCTTCTCCGCCAATCAAAGGGACAACTCGATCAACCATCCTGCGGATGGGGAAGGGCAGAGCCCGACGCTATCGTCGCCGGGCTCTCTTCCCGGACGGGGGGAAGGGTGCGATCCGAGGGTGGGTCGAGTCGCGCCGCGGTTGAACCTTATGCCCACCCCAGTTCTAGCGCCACGGGAAAGAGTCGTTAATTGACCCGCGGCCGGTGACCGCGCGATCCTGATGAGGTATGGCCCGTAACCGACGACGAAGGGCATCACCGTTGAGCCCTGACGGCTTAATCAGGAGCCTGCCGCTGGTCCTATTGATCCTTGCGCTAGTCGCTCTCGCCTTGGCTCTATAGCGCATGGACAAAACGCCCAAGTCCGGAACACGCCGGCGATCCCTTTACGACCTAGGCTTCGGCGATGGTTCACGCCTCGCCGTGGCGATCGCCCGCTGGCCCGCGTCCGGCGAGCCGCTGATAGGCGGAACCGGGTCGGGAGCGGAAACGGGCAGGGGTCGACGCTTCCGGCTCTGTGCGGGCCTTAGACACGGAAGAGCCCAGCACCGGGGGGACGGGGCCGGGCTCGCTTCCAGGGGGAAGCGGCGCGTTTGAGGGTGGGGCCTTCGCGCCACGACTAAGATCCTGCGCGTCCGCAAAATTCGCAAAGAATTTGATGCTTAATTTTGGATTTTTGCGGAGGGGCAGAACCCGGCGCCCTGGAGAGTACGCCACCAGGTTGCGGAGAGTTCCCCTAGCTGCTCCTCAACCTCCTGGGCAGTTCCATAAGTGCCTGAGCGATGTGCCGATCGCGGCGCGGCGCAGCGTTGCGCTTTCTGCACCTCGCCGTTGATCGGCGGCGGGCCACCAGCCTGGTTGATCGGCGAGGCATCACCAATGACGCCGGTAGGATTTTACTAACCTCTCAGCGCGATGCTGCGGCGCTATGACCGCACGCAGTGACAGCGCACTTGTCCTTGCTATGCTAGCGAGTTTCGTTAGCGTCGCAGTGTGCGCCGTGGCGGCTATAGCTGCACGGCTTGCCATCGTGTGGACGCTCAATCACGGACCAATGATGGCTGTCATAATGTTTTGTGCGCCGGCATTGCTCACCTGTTACCTCACATACAGGATCGGCAAACGGGCTGGCCAGGAAACACGATATCGGCGCATCTCAGAGCGGCCAAGCTAAGGCTAAAGCTTTCAAGGATTCCGGGCAGGGCAGGGCAGGGCAGGGCAGGGCAGGGCAGGGCAGCGCTGCGTTGTTGCTTGCAGCTCTTGCACCAGGCTCCGGCTGGCTAAGACGGCAACGACGAATGGTCGTCCTGGGTCAAACGGCGGCCCCTCGCTGGCGGCCCGCCCGATGACGCCTGGCCGTTGGCAGGCCGCCGGTCCGGGCAGAACTGGCTGCAATTACCGGTGCCGAACAGGACAGTCGCAACGGCCAGCCAGCGGCTCGCGGCGCAATGGCTAGACCGGCGGCGGTTCGCTCGCTTTGCCGGCGAGGATAGCGTCACGGCTGCCCCATCGTACCGCGAGCACACAGCTCGCGAAGATCACCGTGGCGCCGAGGATGCTGGCCAAATCGGGCCACTCCCCAAAGACCAGGAACGCGGCGCCCCCGGCGAGGATTAGCCGGACGTAATTCAGGGGCGCCAGCAGCGAGGCGTCGGCGTGCCGCAGCGCCAAAATGCCCAGATACTGCCCAGCCGGGCCAAGCACCAGCAGACCAATCAGCCACGGCGAGGGCGGCATCTCGGACACGCCGTGCAGCCCGGGCGAGAAACACAGGATAGTGATCACGTTAAGCCAAAGCATGACGGTCAGTGGGCTGTCACGCCGCTCCAACAGCTTAGTGAGCACGAAAGCTAGTCCGTTCAGCGAGGTCCCGGCGAGCACCAGCAGATACGCCAGGGAGAATGTCTGAAAGCCCGGTTTGACGATGAGCATGGCGCCGCCGAAGCCGACGGCGACGGCGATCCATCGCGCTGTGCCGACCCGCTCGCCGAGGATGAGCGGTGCCAGCAACACGATATAGATCGCGGTGCTGTAGCTCAGTCCGGTAGCATCGGTCAGGGGCAGGGTCGAGTAGCTAAACGCAAAAACCCAGAGATACGCGACCGTGGTCAGCCCGCGCGATATTTGCAGCAGCGGCTGGCCTGTTCGTAACAGAGCGCACACGCGCCCGCGCGCGAGCACTACGACCAACAGCAGGCCGCCGACACCGCGCACCAAGGCGATCTGCATAAGACTTAACGATCCGCCGAGTTGGTGCACCGTCGCGGTCTCTGCGGCGAACAAGACTTGTTGGCCCACCATCAAGGCGAGACCGAGTCTTGTGTTCACTTCACCACAGCCCGCCGCCGTCGGGCATCAACCGCATATTGCCTAGCGGGCGTTTGTCGCTGCGGTTGCCGATGACAATGTCACCATGGCGCTGCCAGACATCGTTCGGCATGTCGCTGCTGACACAATACTGGTCTAGCAGTCGTTTATCGCAGTGGGCGCGATGGATCGGCACCGCTTGCGCAAACGGCTGGTCGGCATGCAGGAAGATCGGGAGATCGTTGTCGGTACCTAGCATCAGGATGTTCAGGAAGAAGTGGCCGCTTCACCACGCCGGGGTGGCTCCTATATTCGCTCGCTATGGTTAATTGACCATTGCGGTCCGTGTCGCCGAAGGTCGCCTTCGGGGCATGACCGGAAGCCGACGACAGCAACAAGCAATGTCCGTATAGGGTTCGTAAATGGGACATTCGAGGCAAGGCGCGTCGACGGCTGCATAGCGCCGAAAACGGTCATCGGCGAGGCTCGATCAACTCGGCTGCTGTCGACCCGTTGCAGATCTTCGCAACACGAAGGTGGCGGCAGTCCATGCCCCTGGTGCCGACCCTCGCAGCGGCGCAGATTGTTGGCCAACCGCGCTTGGTCAAAGATCGGCGTCCCAGGTCCAGATGTGCACAGGGGCGCGACGTCCGCGCAGCTTATGTTCGCCGCGATCGCGCAGGTTCGAAAGCGCGAGTGTCAGCTCTGGGTCAGCCCCTGCTTTGATCGCTTGCACGACCGTATCAGCAGCGACCAGTGGTGCCGCCAATGTGCGGGTGAGGCCCTGGAGCCGGTTTGCGGTGTTGACCGTGTCGCCAATGATCGTGAACGACAACGCCTGCTCGCTGCCGACGTCGCCGAGGACGGCTGGGCCGTAGTTGAGGCCGATGCCAATTGACAAGCGCGGTTCGCCGGCCGCCTCGCGCTCCCGATTCCACTCGGCGAGCGCAGCAAGCATCGCCTGCCCACATTTAAGTGCGTTGGCAGCGTCGTGGCTGCTGGGCTCCGGCACACCAAAGACGGCGAAGATCGCGTCGCCGATGTACTTTTCGACCGTCCCGCCGCAGGCGAAGATCTGCGCAGTCATCCGCTCATGGAACTGGCGCAGCATGGTGACGACCGCCTCGGGCGCAATCGCCTCGGCCATCCGGGTGAAGCCGACAATGTCGGCAAAGAGCACCGCGACATTCTGGCGGCGCACGGCACCCAGCGGCTCGTCCTGGGCCGCTAGCATCTCGGCGATTGTCGGTGAGAAGTAGCGAGACAGGTTGGTGCGTGCCCTCTCGGCCGCTGCCCGTTCACGCTCGATCTCACGCAGCTTGGCGATATCGGCGAGGGTCTTTCGAATTGTGACCTCAAGGTCAACGAAATCGACTGGCTTGGTGACGAAGTCAAAGGCTCCGCGGTTCATCGCCGTGCGGAGATTGGTCATGTCACCGTAGGCGGAGACCATGATGGCCCGGACCGGAGATTGCCGCTCGCGCATATGCGTCAGTAGGGTCAGCCCATCCATCACTGGCATGTTGATATCGAGCAGCATCAACTCGATCGCAGGATCGGCTTCGAGCATTGCCAGCGCTTCTTCGCCGTGATGGGCGAACTGAAAGGCGAACTCCCGGTCGCGGATGTGCCGGCGGAACCGTTGGGTTATCAGCAGCTCGAAGTCAGGCTCGTCGTCGACCCCGAGGATTTTGATGGGGTCGCTCATGCTCCGCTCAGTCCGCCGCACTGGGAAGCTGGCGTAGCTGGGCTTTGAGCGCGGCGAAGTCGACCGGCTTGGTGATGAACTCCGTGGCGCCCAGCTCGCTGGCCCGTTGCCGGCGCTCGTCATCGCCATAGGCGGTCACCATCATCACCGGGATGGCAGGGAATTGCTGCTTGATCGCATCGAGAAGCTGCAGCCCGTCCATTCCCGGCATGTTGATGTCGGAAAGGATCACGATAAGGGTCGGCTCGATCCCGCCGCTTAGCTGCTCCAGCGCCATCTCGCCCGAATTGGCGACATGCATCACATAGGTGCCGTCGCGGATCTCACGACGAAACTGCTGGCGGAACAGCAGCGCCACGTCCGGTTCGTCATCGACCACCAAGATGCTGACACTCATCCATTTCCCCTAAGGTACTTGGTTAGCGGCGCGGCAGGCGGATGGTGAACTCGGTATAGGCGCCGGGCTCGCTCTCCACCGTGATCGTGCCGCCATGCTGTTGCGTCACGATGTCGTAGCTGATTGAAAGACCCAACCCCGTGCCCTCGCCGGTCGGCTTGGTGGTGAAAAACGGCTGGAACAGCTTGTCCTTGACCTCCGCCGGGATGCCGGTGCCGTTGTCGCGCACCCGCACTTCGATGGCGTCTCCCGCGTCACTGGTCGTCACGGTCAGGGTTGGGCGGTAGGTGCCTCCACCATTATCCCGTGCCCGTTTGTTTGCAGCGTAGAACCCGTTGCCAAAGAGGTTGAGGAACACCCGGGTCATCTCCTGCGGGGCCAGATCTACCGGCCTCAGGCTCTGCGCGTAGTCCCGTTCCAGGGTGATGTTGAAGCTCTGGTCCTGGGCGCGGGCACCGTGATAGGCGAGGTTGAGCGCCTCCTCGATCACCCCATTGAGGTCGACTTCGCGACGCTCTCCCGAGACCCCGCGCGAGTGTTCCAACATGCTCTTGACGATGTTGTCGGCCCTTTTGCCATGCTCGGCGATCTTCTCCAGGTTGCCGGTCAGCATCACCATCGTCTCATCAAGTTCGGCACGTTTATCATCGCTAAGCGCACCCATCACCGGCTCAGCGACGTCCTTCAGCTCGTCGAGTAGCTCGACCGAGAGCGAGGCGAAGTTGTTGACGAAGTTGAGCGGGTTCTTGATCTCGTGCGCGATGCCAGCGGTGAGCTGACCCAAGGCTGCCATCTTCTGCGCTTGGACCAGGTTCGACTGAGCCGCCTTCAGATCGGCATAGGCCGCCTCGGCCGCATCACGGGCCGCGCGGACCTCCTCCTCCGACCGCTTGCGCTCGGTGATGTCAGAATAGATCAGCACAAAACCGCCATCGGGCATTGGGTTGTGGCGAACCTCAACGACTGTGCCGTCAGGCCGGGTACGCTCAAAGCTGTAGTGATCTCCCAGACGGGAGCGCAGCCGAGCGATCTCTGTCTCCGGGTCGTTCTGGCCAAACTCACCGCGTTCGGTCAGGTAACGGATATAGGTGTCAAACGCGGGCCGCTCAGTGAGCAGCGCATCGGGCAGCTGTAGCAGCTCTTGGAAATTGCGGTTCCACGCGGCGAGGCGCAGCCCCTGGTCGAACATGGCCACGCCATCCGCCATGTTATCGAAGGTCACGCGCAGTTCAGCCTGGCGCTGGCGGATCTCGTCTAGGAGCCGCGCGTTTTCCATGGCAACGACCGCCTGCGCGGCGAAGTTCTGGAGCAGGGCGATTTGCTTGTCGCTGAACGGACGCACTTCCTTTCGATAAAAGGCCAAAACCCCCAGGACTACATTGTCCTTTGCGAGAGGGATGCTCAAGGTCGTGCGCGCCTCACCGAGTTCAACCAGCGCTCGCGTATATGGTTGTTCCTGCAGATAAAAATCCGATGTCGAGATATCAGGAAATTGTATGTAGCCCTGCCTGCTCGCGATCCGGCGAAAACCTTCGCGTGGTCCGATCGACACCTCCCCGGTCCTCAGGTAGTCGCCAAATTGGTCGGGCATTCCCTTGGCCGCAACCCAACGTAAGCGGTCGTCGTTGTCCCACGTCCCTAAGCTGCCAATATCCGCCTCACACAGGCGCATGGCCTTTTCGAGGATGGCGTCGAACACCGGCGTCAGGTCGCCGGGCGAGGAGTTGATGACCCCGAGCACCTCCGCCGTCGCGGTCTGCTGCTCCAGTGCCTCGCGAGTCTCGGTCAGGAGCCGCGCATTCTCCATCGCGATTACGGCCTGCGCAGCGAAATTCCGGAGGAGGACAATCTCTTTGTCAGTGAACGAGCGGACTTCGGTGCGGTAAATGGTAAAGGCGCCGATAGCGCCATCATCCTTGACCAATGGCACAAAAACCATCGTGCGCACGCCAGCTTCCGCGGCTGCAACGGCTAGGGGTACGCGGCGTCGATACGGTTCCTCCGTCAGGATATCAGAGGCTTGGATAACGGCCCGATCAAGAACTGCTCGCCCGACAAACGTGTCGCGATTGACGGCTACGGGCCGCTGCACAAATTCGAAGAATGATTGGGGGATATTACGTTGGGAACGGAACGCAAGCGAGCCGTCTTCAATCACGGCTAAGACGCCGAAACTAGCCCCGCACAACTGCATTGCCTTTTCGAGCATCGCGTCAAATACAGGTACCAGATCGCCCGGCGACGCGTTGATGACGCCAAGGACTTCGGCGGCCGCGGTTTGCTGCTCCAGCGCCTCGCGGGTCTCGGTAATAAGTCGCGCGTTCTCCATGGCGATTACCGCCTGCGCGGCGAAATTCTGGAGAAGCGCGATCTGTTTGTCCGAGAACGGCCGGACCTCAAGCCGGTGCATTACGAAGTTGCCGACGACTTCACCGTCCTTCAGCAGAGGCACAAAAAGGACAGAGCGCACGCCACCTTCATCAACCGCAGCGGTCTCTGCAGGAGCACCTGCGCGGTAAGAAGCATCTTCTTTCAAGTCGGCCACATTTATCGGCTCGAGCGTCACCAACGTCCGGTACGGCACGGAATCGCGGGTAATGACGTGAGGCAGCGGCTGATTAAGGGGCAGGAGCTTGTCGAAATCCTCAGGAATGCCGAGGCTCGCGACGCGACTGAATGTGCCGTCGGCATAACGCAGAAGGTGGCCGGTTCGGGCATCGCACAATCGCAGTGCCCTTTCCAGCATCGCGTCGAACACCGGGGCGAGATTACCGGGCGAGGCGTTGATGACGCCCAACACCTCGGCGGTGGCGGTCTGCTGTTCCAGTGCCTCTTTGGTCTCCGTTAGGAGGCGGGCGTTCTCAATCGCGATAACTGCTTGGGCGGCGAAGTTCTGCAGCAGCGCGATCTGCCTATCCGTGAAAGGCCGGACCTCTTGGCGGTAGACGTTGACCATGCCGAGCAGTTGATCGTCTTTACGGAGCGGCACAGACAGGGACGAACGAACGCCGCTCGTGTCGACGAGCTCTCGAAATACCGGATCGCAACGGTATGTTTCCTCCTCGCGCCGGTCGGTCAAATGGACAAAGTCCTCGCCTTGGACGATCCGGTCCGCCGCACTTCCTCGGAATGGCCGAATGGGGCCCTGCCGATGGATCCACGCGGAAAATTTCGGATCGCCCTGTACCGCGACGGCGTGCATCTCACCGCCATGCAGGCTCCATACCTGTCCGTGTGTCGCTTCACATAGACGCAGCGCCTTTTCCAGCATCGCGTTGAACACAGGAGCGAGATCGCCCGGCGAGGCGTTGATGACGCCAAGCACCTCGGCAGTGGCTGTCTGCTGTTCCAGCGCCTCACGTGTTTCGGTCAAGAGCCGCGCGTTCTCCATTGCGATCACCGCCTGCGCAGCGAAGTTCTGCAGTAGCGCGATCTGCTTGTCTGAGAAGGGACGGACTTCGCGACGGTAGATGGCAACCAGGCCAAGCAATACGTCGCCTCTGCGGAGCGCCACCCATATTGTGGTTCGCGCACCGCCCAGCTCGACAAACGTTTCGTGTTGTGGGCTGCCAGACTGATAGCCAGGATCACCCCTAACATCGGCAATTTGCACCACACCCTCGCCGCGGGCGATCCGGTCAAGTGCCAATCCGGGCAATGGTCGGAAGGGATTGCCCTGTCGCCCTGCCATTTCCGGCAACACGCCCCGTTGCGCGACCATGCGAAACTGCTCGCCGTCGTGGGTGAAGAAGACGCCAAAATGCGCCCCGCACAGCCGAGTGGCCTTTTCCAGCATCGCATCAAACACCGGGGTGAGATCTCCGGGCGAAGCATTGATGACCTGCAGCACCTCGGCCGTCGCGGTCTGCTGCTCTAGCGCGTCTCGGGTCTCGCCCAGCAGCCGGGCGTTCTCGATGGCGATAACTGCCTGTGCCGCGAAGTTTTGCAGCAGCGCAATCTGCTTGTTGGCGAAGGGACGGACCTCTTTTCGATAAATTGTGATCGCGCCTAGAAGTTTGCCGTCCTTACGCAATGGCACGCCGACGATGGTACGAAAGCCACCACGGTCCACTGCCTGCTTTAGCAGCGCGCTGCCGTCCTCAAACAATCCGTCAGCCGCCATGTCATGAATGTGGGCAAATGGCTCACCTGATGCGATGCGCCCAAGCGGTGTCTTCGGGTCAGCAGGCGGCGGATCGCGTAGAAAATCCATATAAGCCTGCGGCACATTCCGAAACGCAGTGGCGTGATACTCCTTGCCGTCGTAGTTCCAGAGGATGCCAAAGGTGGCTTCGCACAGATGAAGTGCCTTCGTTAGCATCGCCTCGAACACCGGCGCTAGATCGCCCGGCGACGAGTTGATGACACCTAGCACCTCGGCCGTGGCGGTCTGCTGCTCCAGCGCCTCGCGCGTCTCAGTGATGAGGCGGGCGTTCTCGATGGCTATGACAGCTTGATCAGCAAAGGTGCGGACAAGCGCAATCTCCCTCTCGTTGTAGTTCTCGATCCTGCGCCGCGCCAAACCAATCACGCCGATAGGCAATCCATCTCTCAATAATGGAACACCCAGCATCGTATGGACGCCGCCTACCCGAGCGTCGTCTTTGACCTCGTAGAGGGGATCGGTCCAGGCATCGAGGATTTGGACAGTGTCGCAGATTGATGCAACCCGACCGACGAGCGTTCCGGTCCCTGGCCTTATCCTGACGTTTCGCTCAATGCGCTCATAGTCGGGCGCAAGGGAGTGATCGGCAGCCCATCGGTACTCGCCATCGACAAGCCGGTAGATAGTTGCCTGATCAGCCCGGCAAAGCCTTACGGCCGTGCTGACAACCGTCTGAAATACCGGAGCTAGCTCAAATCCCGAACCACTAATGACCTTGAGCACATCACTGATCGCGGTCTGGTATTCAAGCGACTGCTGAAGGTCGTCAGTGCGATCGCGTAAATCGCCGAGCAGCCGCGCGTTTTCCATCGCGATGACCGCCTGGTCAGCGAAAGTGCTGACCAACTCAATCTGCTTCTCAGTGAACGGTTCGACACGGCGGCGAGCCAATACGATGACACCGATCACCTCGCCTTCCCGCAGCAGCGGAACGCCCAGCGAAGTGCGCTGCCCGGCCAGCTCGACCGACTGGGTGTGCGTATATTCCGGGTCCGCCATGCAGTCCGGTATGTGGATGATCCGCTTTTCGAGCGCCACCCGCCCGGTGGTCGAGCCGCGAGTAATGGGGAGAGGATGGGTCGCCAGGTACTCTTTGTATTCCTCAGAAAACCCAACCGCTGCACCGGAGCGATAAGTATCGCCCTCACGGCGGAGCAGAAACGCCATATCGGTCTCGCACAGACGCGCGGCCGTTTCGACCAACATCTGCAACACCGGATGCAAGTCGAAGGTCGAGCGGCTGATAACCTGCAGCACATCGCTCGTGGCGGTCTGGTATTCCAGAGACTGCTGCAGCTCAGCGGTACGCTCACGTGTTTCGTTCAGCAGGCGCGCATTCTCTATCGCGATGACCGCCTGGGCAGCGAACGTGTTAACGAGCGCAATCTGGCGCTCAGTGAAAGGCTCGACGCGCTGGCGTCCGAAACTCATCGTCCCGATCACCTCCTCGTCGCGCATCAGTGGCACGCTCAGCAGGGTGCGTATCTTGCCGATGCTCTCGAGTTCGCCGACCGTGTATTCGGGGTCGGCAGTCAGATCGGGTATCTGGACCGTTCGCCCCTCCGCAAGCACCCGCCCCGTGATCGAGCCGCGCCCAGCAGCGAATGTCTGCCGGTCAAGGGCTGTCTCCTTCAAGCGGATTGCGTCGGATTTCGTCTTAGGGGTAGAACCCACCGCAGTCACGAAGCGGTAGACGGAGCCATCGCGCCTCGTCATGAAGGCTAACTCGGCCTCGCAGAGCCGAGCGGCTGTCTCTGAGAGAGCATCGAGAACGGACTGCAAGTCAAAGGTCGAACGGCTGATCGCCCGGAGCACATCGCCGGTAGCGGTTTGCTGAGCCCGCGCCTCGTCCCGCTCGGCTCGCGCCTCTGCCAGCTTCCGTTTCAGTTCGTTCAATGTGCTGTCGCGCTTTGCGCTCACTTGCGGACCTTTCCAGGCCGTCCTCCCCTCAGCCAATCATACGTTGATAGTGGGACATCTCCACCCAGTAGTTCAGGCGAGGCTCATCACGGCGCGACATGACCGCTAACGGCGCGCGCTTGTCGTTCGCGGCGTGGCCCGTCAATGACGCATTTCCACCCGACTGAGCCGTTGCAGCTGACGCTCCGCAATGACCGCAACGGGGCATGAGCAGAAGCCCCCGCCGGCAGCTCTGTGCGTCCGCTATGTGATCAGTAACCCGACTTTTGCCGGACCGCGCGGGAGCTACCGGATAGCGCCGAATTCCGGCCATTCGCGCGATCATGACCGAACCGCTGGAGTCGGCCCTAAACCTTTCCGGTCGATCAGGGGGTTAGCCGGCAGCTCTGCTGCCCAGAGAGCAAAGGGCGGCCACGAAGGGCCGCCCTCACTCCGGGATGATCGATCCCGTCAGTTCTCGAAACGAGTCCCTTTAATCCGTCGCCGATACTCCGAGTTTCAGCTGCAGAAGGACACCGGCGAGGGAGGCGCCGGCGCTGTCACGTACTGTAACGCTGTGATGCACCCCGCTCTCGACCAGCTCGCGCGCTCGATGGAGTGCGTCATGCTCGGTACCAAAATATTCTGTTCGCGTCGCGTCTTGCTCGCGCGCGCCATCCGTCACAGCCCAACCGTCCTCATAGCAAATCTGATAAGCCATCTCTTTCCCACCCTCGTTCGACACGACCTTCGGGCCCATTCGCAATGTGTCCGGATACTCAAGCTCGGGAGCAATGCCCTAAAGCTCGGCGATGCCGAGCTCAGCAAATAGCGCTGTCTGTTCCGTGAAAATCTGCGAGGGTCCGAGGCGGGGACCATGGCCAGAGTTTGCGGCAATCGTGTGACCGTCGATCGCAAATTTGCCGGGTAGCGCTACCGCGGAGGCGATGATCGCTGCCTAAAGGCCTTGTATGGCTCGCCAATTTGCCTTTGAGCACGGCAATCCGCGGGGCCGTCCAGCCGCTACCTGATCTCGCTATACCAACGCCAAAACGAGGCCAGAGATCATCAAGGCCGATACGATCGAGACGGCAGGGGATCAACGTTCGGTATGAGTAAGTCGGTAGCCGGTGGCGCTCACATCGACGATGCGGCGAAGTGAAGCCAGGTCAGGCCGCCGGCCAGGGCCACCAGCGCAATGATCATGAGCAGTAGTTGAACGCGGCACATGTCGGCCGCCGTTTATGCCGGGAATGTGACAGTTATCCCCGTTGCCGCCGGCAATTCGTGCCTAAGAGAGACTTACCAATCCGGCCGATTTACGAAGTATTCGTGCGGACCTTAGGGCGCCGGATGAGCCGAGAGGAGGTTGCTAGCTACACACGCACCCTAGTTGCCTAATCAGGATATCGCGCATGGGCCGTTAGCAGCCATTCGTCGAGCCGATATTCAACGTTGGACACCCGCTATCGCTTGACTGAGACGACCTCCGCTGACCTCTGCTAAAGCACGCGACAACGGACATCAGTCCACCCTACTGGCGTATGCCCGGATGACGGCCCCGGCTTGCCGATTTTTTGCTCTCCCAAGTTGAGATGGGCAGCACGCCGGATTGCTCGACCGCGAGAGTCGCTCCGCATTAAGATGGCCGAAAACGAGTGGGGAGGGAGAGCCAATGCTGCAGACGCCGTTGTGCCGCGACATGGGTATCGAATTCCCGATCTTCTCGGTCGGCATGAGCTGGCTCGCAGGGCCGGAGTTGGCTGCGGCCGTGTCGAATGCCGGCGGTTGTGGCGTTGTCGGCGCCGGGGGGCCGGGGACGGTGGTCGCCGACCGAATTCGACAGACCCGCGCGCTGAGCAATAAGCCATTCGGAGTGAACATTATCTTGGCGCGGCGCCAGGAGGGACAGGTGGAAGCCTGTTTCGAGGAGCGGGTGCCGCTGATCGTGTTGTTTTGGGGCGACCCCAGCCCTTATGTCAGTGACGCACACAGTCGCGGCATCCGTGTCTTCGTTCAGGTCGGCTCGGTCGCCGAGGCGAAGGTGGCGGCCGCGGCCGGGGTCGATGCAATCATCGCGCAGGGCGTCGAGGCAGGGGGGCATGTCCGGAGCACCACCTCGTTATCAACCTTGTTGCCGGCGGTGGTGGAAGCGGCACATCCGGTGCCGGTAATCGCGGCGGGCGGGATCGCGAACGGCCGCGGTGTGGTCGCAGCACTCGGGCTCGGGGCACAAGCCGTCTCGCTCGGGACGCGCTTCCTGTGCAGCGAAGAGGCATTTGCGGCTCCCGCCTACAAAGATCGGGTCACCCGGGCCAGCGCCGAGGATACGGTCTACACGGAGCTATTCAATGTCGGCTGGGACGCGCCGCACCGAGTGCTGCGCAACGGCGCGTTTGCCAAATGGGAGGCGGCCGGGCGTCCCGCCGACGGGGCACGTCCGGATGAGGGGGCGGTCATAGGCAGCGCGCCGCGCGGCGGCGGGACCGACAAGCTCATCAAATACGCAGCGAATTCATACCCGACCGTCGGGTTTGACGGCGACATCGAAGACGCCGTGCTCTACGCCGGCAAGTCGTGCACGCTGATCTCCGATGTGAGACCGGCTGCCGAGATCGTGCGAGAACTGATGCGCCAGGCCGAGGCAACAGTCGACAGGCTTTAGCATGTTCGCCGACCTGTTCCCGGCTCTGAGCGCATCCGATCGCAGGCGAAACCGATGACGCCGGCTTGGACGCATTTCAGCCTGTGCGCTACCCAGGGGCGGTCCCGTTCCCACACCCCAGTGCGCCACAGCGAAGGACCTCTAACCACCCGTGCCGACCTTCCGATCGAGTGGTACGAAGGTCTCAAACGACGCAGAACCGGAAGAGCCCGGCAGCAACAGCAGACGACCGCTCAGGGTTGGCAAACCGGTCGTTCGAAGCGAAACGCGCGGATGGCTGCATAGCGCCAATTCCGGCCGTTCGCGGGACTGCTGCGATCGAACGCAAGGTTCCACCCGGAGCGGGCGCTGTAGTGCGGAAGAAATCAGCTATTATGGAGCCGATGTAAGCGCTGCTCGATCAGATGATCGCGCCTATCGCCTCGTGCTGCGCAGTCGCCAAAGGTCCGAGACTGCCTGGCGCGCTCGTACCGAGCAAAGGATTTTTTTAATGCCTGCTCCCACGCCGCCGTTTACCCGCGAGACCGCGATCGCCAAGGTCCGGATGGCAGAAGACGGCTGGAACAGCCGTGATCCGCATCGAGTTTCCCTGGCCTATACCGAGGACAGCCGCTGGCGGAATCGAGCGGAATTCATCAATGGGCGCGCCAAGATCGTCGCCTTTCTGACCCGCAAATGGCAGAAGGAACTCGATTACCGCCTGATCAAAGAAATGTGGGCGTTCGGCGATAGCCGAATCGCCGTGCAATTCGCTTATGAGTGGCATGACGACAGCGGCAACTGGTTTCGCTCTTACGGCAACGAGAACTGGGAATTCGATGCTGATGGCGTCATGCGGCGACGCTTCGCCTCGATCAACGATCTGCCGATTAAGGAAGCCGACCGGAAATACCATTGGCCCCTTGGGCGGCGGCCCGACGATCACCCGGGCCTTAGCGACCTAGGCCTTTAATCCCCGGTCGGGCTTCCGCGCGGTTGGTATCGAGCTGCAGCGCCATCTGGGTCAGCCCGTCGTACTCGAAACCGCGGTGAAAGCCGCCCGTGACGTTGCCCAGCACCTCACTTGTTTCTTACAGGGCGAAAGACATGCCGAACTGGCTGAGGAGCGGGCGCAATCCGGCCATATTGCCGAGGAGATAGTTGGTGCGGGCGAGCCCGGCGATGAAATCCGGACCCTCGGCCGACGGGAGATACGCGCCCGGCTGCAGTTGCTCCTCGGTCGGGATTTGGATGTGCGGCGCCGCGGCAAGCGCCGAGCCGGCGCCTGAGAATGCCATCGAAAGCGTGGCAAGCGATAGCATCGAGCCGAGTCCCGCGCTGACCGGCCGGAAGGACTTGCCGCCGGGTGCGCGCCGCACCGTCCCTTCACATCCTCGCGGGCGCAGCTTGGCCCGGAGCCTTTCGAGGCGCTTTCTGACTTCGGCCATTGGGCCGAACATGGTAAAAGTTTGCGGTATCTTTTTGATATCTGTCAAGCCACTAGAGTATTATTAAGAGACCTAATTGGTTCGAAAGGACATACGTCGTTGGCAAGGGTTCGGGGTGAGCCTAAGAGCCTCTACCATTTGAGAATTCCGGACAGGATTCGGGAGTACGTTGACGTGCTCGCCGCCGATCAAAACATGACGGCTGCCGCGCAGTTGGTGCGACTAATCGAATTCGGATTGATCTATGACCGGACGATTTGGGGTGAGCATCGCGACTTGCTGGTATCGATCGGCAGCGTCTGCACTGTGTCGCCGGATGGAGGCGACGCGCCGCTTCGGGCTAAGCTCCACGAGCTTGTTGACTGGTATTTTGATAGGCGCGCGTCATGAGCGCCATCGGCCACGCTCGCGAGCGTTCCCCCGGCCGATGGGAAATCCGCTACCGGGTAAGTCGCAAGCTTCAAACCGCAACTATCAACCCGCGGTCGGAGCGCGAGGCGCTAGCCGAAATTAGCCGCCGTGTTGCCGCTGGCGTCGCACTCGACGGATCGGCACGGACGACGATCGCTGACTACGCGCCGGTTTGGCTCGTCGGTATGGAAATCGCGCCGATGACGCGACGCGGCTACAAGTCCGCGATGCGCGCGACGATCCTGCCGGAGCTAGGCCACGTCCGGTTGCGCGAGCTGTCGCCCTCGGTAATTCGCGCCGCATTTCAGAAGTGGCACAACGCCGGGCGCACGAAGAGCGGACTACGGCAAGTCAAGATCGTGCTGCAAAGCATGGTACGCAGCGCGCTTCTCGACGATCTGATCAGCTCGAATCCGTTCGACCGGCTTCGCAGCCGCAAGGGTCAGCCGAGCGCGCTTCCGGTTGCCATGTCGCCAAAGGCGGTTCCGGCTGATCTGGCGAAGATCGCCGCATTGCTCGCCGAACCAAACGATCGTTACGGCGTCCTGATCGTGCTACTCGCGGCCGCCGGTCTGAGGCGCGGAGAGGCGTGCGGGCTGCGTTGGAGAAACGTCGACCTGGACGGAGGATCGATCCGAATCGCCGAGCAAATCCTTCCTATGAAAGGCGGGAGCATCTTCGCGCCGCCGAAGAGCTCGAGCGGCGTCCGTTCGATCCGGCTACCGGCGGAAGCGATCGACAAGCTCCGGGAACACCGCGCAGCGCAGCGCGAGCGGCTATTCGCGCACGGCGTCCGCGTAACCGGCGAGACGACGGTTGCAGCCGACGACGTCGGAGAACCGATCCAGCCGCAGGCCTTCGGTAAGTGGCTAGCTCGGCGTGGGGTCGGCCCGCACTCGATCCGGCACGCTCATTTGAGCAAGCTGGCCAATTCCGGCATCCCGATCGCCGCTGTCGCCCGGCGTGCTGGGCACGCCGATATCCGGGTCACGCTTCAAACCTATATCCATCCTGACGACGCCGACGACGCCGATGCGGCGGCTGTGGCTAGCGCCTTGATGGGTTAACCCGCCGTTGTCGCGGCAGCCTTGGCAACTTACGGGCCGCTCCGTCGAGCGGCTCTTTTTTTGCTACAAATTTGGTAGCAAGAAGGTAGCAACGCCATGGAAAACAGCGACGCCCTGCCGTCTGGGATCGGTCACAACCAGGGCCCGCCGCTCGAGTTGGGGATCAGTTGGGCGCACTTCTGCTGGAAGAAGGCGCATGCGCGGGCATGGAAGACGCCGCCGCGCGAAATCGCGCTGGCCCGCCTTGCCCGCGCCGAGGCGCTCGGCATCAGCTATCGCGAATATACCGCCCACCTGCTCGACACGGGCGAGCACCTCTAGCGGCTATCCGTGGGTCTGCCGGGCCTTGCTGAAATTCTCGGCGACAAAATCCCAGCTGATCAAATTCTCGACGAACGCCCTGACGAAATCCGGCCGCCGGTTCTGGTAGTCAAGATAGTAGGCGTGCTCCCAGACGTCGCAGGTCAGCAGCGGTGACTGGCCGACGCACACCGGGTCGACCGCGTTCGGCGTCTTGACTACCTTTAGCTTTCCGGCGTCGAACACCAGCCATGCCCAACCGCTGCCGAACTGGGTTTTCGCGGCATTCTCGAATTCCTCGGCGAATTTATCGAAGCTGCCGAAGTCGTGCTTGATCGCCTTGGCCAGTTCGCCGCCGGGCTCGCCGCCGCCGTTCTTCGCCATGCACGGCCAGAAGAAATTGTGGTTCCACACCTGGGCGGCATTGTTGAACACAGCGGCCCTGGTTTCGTCGTGATAGGTCGCTCGGATCAACTGCTCCAGTGTCTGGGTTTCGAGGCCTTCTTCCTCGACCAGCTTGTTCAGGGTGTCGACATAGGTCTTGTGGTGTTTGCCGTGGTGGAATTGCAGCGTCTTCGCCGAGAGATAAGGTTCGAGCGCGTCTTCGGTATAGGGAAGCGGCGGCAGCTTGAACGTCATGGCCCGTATTCCATTGAGGTTGCTGAAGCCGGGACCGGCGAGGTGCGTCCCGCTTCCCGAAGAACGCGCCGATTGACCGGTCGTTCCGGACCTGGGCGAGGGCAATCGGCTGCTGCGGCGCGGGTGCGACGTTATGACCGCGACCGCTTCCCGTAATGCGCCGCGACCATCACCCAGTAGAGCATAAGGATGGCATTGATCCTCGCGGCGGGAGTGGCGGTGTGGCGCCCGCAATGCGGCCTGCTTTCTGGCATTGTCGCATCTTGACGGCTAAACTCGCCGACACATGGCGAAGAGGGTTGGTCAGTGACAAAGCTCGCCTATGAGCGCAGAAGCGCCGTTGCCGTCCTTCGTGTTAGCGGGTGATTGACGTGATAAGCGCTGCGGCTGACGAGAATCTGGCGCAGTTGCGGCCCACCGATTTTCACCGCAAACGCCGAGCGGCGATCCTGGCTCAGCGACCGGAGGTGAAGCAGCTCTTTGGTTATTGCCCGCAGGTAGCCCTGGTAACGGCGGTCCTTGTTGTGGGGCAAATCGGACTGGCGGCTAGCCTTGTCAATTCATCCTGGTATATGGCCGTGGTCGCAGCAGTCTTCGTGGGGGCTTTCATCAATCATTGCCTGAATGTCGTCGTCCACGAAGCGTGTCATAATCTTGTATTGCGCACGACAGCGCTCAACAAAGCCATAGCGATCTTTGCCAATTTACCCGGCCTGGTTCCATCTGCCATTGGCTTTCGTCATTACCACTTATTGCATCATCGATTTCTGGGTGAAGAGCGCTTCGACGGAGACGTGTGTCTGCCGTGGGAGAAACGCATATTCACCGCCACGCCGGCGCGCAAATTCCTTTGGCTTCTGCTTCAGCCGATATTTTATGGCGTCGTCCATCCGCTCCAGGTCCGCGAGCGGCTACCGCTGGATCGCTGGGTAATCGCAAACGTAATCGTGGTGAGCGGCTTTGCCATTGGGGCGATGTTCCTGCTCGGCCCCTCGGGCTTTCTCTACTTGGCGTTGTCCGCTTATTTATCGGTCGGGCTGCATCCCACCGGAGCGCACGTCGTGCAGGAACACGTCAATTACGCCGGACAGTCATATGTGAATGCTTCCTACTACGGATGGATCAATGCGATTTCGTTAAATCACGGTTACCATCTCGAACACCACGATTTGGCGAACGTGCCCGGACTGCGGCTACCTCGGCTGCGCAAGCTGGCGCCCGAGTTCTATTCGGGGCGGTTTATTCACGGTTCTCGATTGATGAGTTTGTGGCATTTCATCTTTGACTCTCGGCTAAGAATTGATAGTCGCGTGACCTGGGACCGCGCGTCGGCCGAGCAGGGGTCGAGACGCGCGTAGCCGAGCCCGGTCCCTCGAGAACGTGATTCCACGTTTGCACCGGGGCGAGGGGCTTTCCCCGGCTGCGGCACTGGTGCGACGGTACGACCGCGATCGCTTCCAGACCGCGCTGTTCGCACCGCAGGCGCATCGCGAGGCGCTGTTTGCGCTTTATGCCTTCAACTTCGAGATCGCGCGGGTGCGCGAGAGCGTGCGCGAGCCGATGCTGGGTCAAATTCGCCTGCAATGGTGGAGCGAGGCGATCGACTCGGCCTATGGCGGCGGCCCGGTGCGGCGGCACGAAATAGTTGAGGCGATCACGACGGTGATCCGTGAGCGGCGCCTCGGCCGCGCTCAGTTCGACCGACTCATCGACGCGCGCGAGCGCGACCTCGACGACGAGCCGCCGGCGACCTTGGCCGCGCTTGAAGACTACGCCGAGGGCAGCTCGGCGCCGCTGATCTATCTGGCACTGGAGGTCCTTGAAGCGGCGAGACCGACCGCGCTGGAAGCGGCCCGGCATGTTGGGATCGCCTACGCGCTCTCGGGACTTGTCCGGGCCATGCCGATGCACGCGCCGGCCGGACGCTCGTTCATTCCGGCCGCGCTATCAGCGGAAACGGGGCTCGACCCGCGCGACTACGCGGCGCTTCGCCCGACACCGGCGCTGCGTCAGGCAGTCGAGACCATCGCTGTAGCGGCGCGTGGTCACCTCGCCGCCGCGCGAGAATTGCGACGCGACGTACCGACAGCGGCGCTTCCAGCCTTGCTGCCGGCGCGAATCGCCCACAACGCGCTGCGGCGCCTGGAGCGGGCCGGGTTCGACCCGTTCGCAGGCGCCGCGCTGACCGATCCGCTGCAGAGCTGGCGGCTGACCTGGGCCGCCCTGCGCAAGCGCTTCTAGTAATAGTGCGCCGCGAACACCATACAGTAGAGCATCGGGATCGACAGCAACGTGTTGACCCGCGATGCGAGCCCTGCGGTGCGGCGCGCGGCGTTGACCTCGTCCGGCGTCGCCTGCGTAACGCCCATCACCTTGTTCTGGTTCGGCATGATGATGAACCAGACGTTGAACCACATGATCGTGCCGAACCACATTCCGATGCCGATCGCGGTGAATTTATGGTTATTGGAGCCGATGCCGATCTTGATGGCGTCGAGAATGTAGCCGTTCATGTAGGCGAGGATCAGGCCGAAGATCAGCGTGAACATCGCGCCCCAGCGGAACCAAAACAGCGCCTCGGGCAGGATGAAGCGCACGATCGCCGGACGCAGCTCGGTCGGGATTTTCGGCATCGTGGGCGTCTGGGTGAAGTTGAAGTACCAGAGGTGGCCGATCCACATGATGCCGCTGATGATGTGCGCCCAGCGGACGAATTGCGACCACCACTCAAAGCCGACAAGTTCCATGGCTGTTTCTCCCTCTCGACGAGTTAGTGGATCGCGTGAATCAAGAGAACCACAATGACCGTCAGGACAAAGCCGGCGATGATCGTCCCCGATAGCGAATTCAGCAGCTTTTCCATCCCGCTCTCCTCTCTTGTCTCGTCGTGGGCCGAAACCGTCGGCGGCAAGAATCATACTCACGATAGCTAAACCCGGCAAATGCGCGTTTCGCGATGGCTGCCTCCATTCGATGGCGATTGTGCTAAACTGGGGTATGACAAGGCTGACTCTCCGGATCGATTTCGGCGGCGAGCGTCAGATCGGCCCGGGCAAGATCAAGCTCTTGGAGTTGATCGATTCGTGCGGCTCGATTTCCGAGGCCGGGCGTCGGATGGGAATGTCCTATCGTCGCGCCTGGCTGCTGGTCGACGCGCTAAACCACTGCTTCCGCGAGCCGGTGGTGGCGGCGCAGGTGGGCGGGGTGAAAGGCGGTGGCGCCTCGCTGACCGGGTTCGGACATGCGGTCATCGAGCATTACCGGGCGATCGAGAAGGCCGCCGAGAGCGCCGGCGCAGCGCATGTCGGCGCGCTGACCGCCTCGCTCGCCGAGCCGAGCTAACCTTCGGCGATCTCCGCGTCGGCGCTGGCCGAACCGGGGGCCGCGCCGGCAAAGGCGTGGTGGTCGAAGGCGATGCTCTTGATCACCGCGTGAACCTTCTTGCCGGGGAGCAGCCCCAGCGTCTCGACCGAGCGGCGGGTGAGCCGCGCGATCAGCGCCTCGCCGGCGCAGTCGAGGCGGATCTGCACGATCGGCCCGTCGCCGGCGCCGATCTCGGCGACAGTGCCGGGCAGCACGTTGAGCGCACTCAACCCTTCCGGCGGCGCCAGTGCGATCATCACGTCGCGCGCCCGAATGCGCAGCCGCAAAATCGCACCCAGCGGCAGGTTTACGAACGGTACCCGCAGCTCGCCGGCTGCGGCCCTGAGTATCGTCAGTCCGAATTCACCGTCGTGCCCGGCGACGCGGGTGGCGAGGATCGCGCCCGCTTCGGCGCGCCCGGTCAGCGGGAACAGATCGATCCGGCCCATGATCTCGGCGGTCGGGCCAACCGCGGCGACCTTGCCTTCGGACAGCACGACAAGCGTCGTCGCCAGCCGCGCCACCTCGGGGATGGAGTGGCTGACATAGACGATCGGCACTCGCGTTTCGTCACGGAGCCGCTCGATATAGGGGAAGATTTCGGCGCGCCGGCTCTCGTCGAGCGAGGCGAGCGGCTCGTCCATCACCAGGAGGCGGGGATTGGCGAGGAGCGCCCGGCCGATCGCGACCCGCTGCTTCTCGCCGCCCGACAGGTTCGCCGGCCGCCGGGCCAGCAGGTGGCCGATGCCGAGTAACTCGACGACCTGATCGAGCTCGCCGCCGCCCGCGCTCCCGGCGAACCAGCGGCCGTAGACGAGGTTCTGTCGCACGTTGAGATGCGGGAACAGGCGCCCCTCCTGGAAGACGTAGCCGACGCGCCGGCGATGCGCTGGGACGAAGACGCCGCTCACGGTGTCGGTCAGCACAGTGTCGTCGATCGCGATGCGGCCGCGGTCCGGCCGATAGAGGCCGGCGATGGCGTTGATCAGCGAGGTCTTGCCGGCGCCGGAGCGGCCGAACAGCGCGGTGAGCCCGCCCGCGCTCTCGAACGCGGCGTCGAGCGTGAACCCGCCGAGCCGATGGGTGACCGAGACGCTCAGCATGCGGGCCTGTTCTCTTCCCTTGGCCGGACTTGATCCGGCCATCCACGTCTTCCGGGCCTCTGATTGCAATCCAAGACGTGGACCCCGGGGTCAAGCCCGGGGGAGGGAAATTCTGCGTTGGGTGCCATCGTTAAAGCCCTGCCACGCGCCGGGTGGCGCGCTGCGCAACCGCCTCCGAGGCGAACAGCGCCGCCACTGAGATCGCCACCGAGACCAGGGTCAGCCGCAGCGCACCGAGCTCGCCGCCCGGCACCTGGAGGAAGCTATAGATTGCGGTCGGCAGGGTCTGGGTCTCGCCGGGGATGTTGGAGACGAAAGTGATCGTCGCGCCAAACTCGCCGAGTGCGCGCGCGAAGGAAAGGATTGCCCCGGCGACGATGCCGGGAAGGATCAGCGGCAGGGTTACGGTCAGCCACACCCAGACGCGGCTGGCGCCGAGGGTCGCCGCCGCGTCTTCGAGCCGCCGGTCGACGCCGTCGATCGAGAGGCGCATCGAGCGCACCATGAGCGGGAACCCCATAACCGCCGAGGCGAGCGCCGCGCCGGTCCAGCGGAAGGCGAAGACGATGCCGAGCCGGTCGCCGAGAAACGCGCCGAGCACGCCGTGCCGCCCGAGCAGGACAAGCAGCAGATAGCCGGTCACCACCGGCGGCATCACCAACGGCAGATGCACCGCGACATTGAGCAGCGAGCGGCCCCAAAAGCGGCTGCGCGCGAGTAGAATCGCCACCGCCAGCCCCACCGGCAGACTGCCGAGGGTCGCGCATATCCCGACTCGCAGCGACAAGCGGATCGCGGTCAGCTCCTCGGGCGTGAAGGCGAGCAGGCCCATAGTTCGTTGTGTATAGCGGAATATTCCGCTTCTTGGATACCCCGCGACCAAGGCTGGCCCCTGTCACCGCGCGGCTCAGGAACCTTTCGCCAATTCCGCCCGAATCTGGTCGGGCCAGTTGGTTTGGTTGCCGGTCAGTTTGCCGTGTTGCTGCAGGGCTTCGGCGACCGACAGCGCTTCGTTAAGGACGGCGGCGCGATCGTCGCCAGCGGATACCGAGGCGAGCTTCGTTAGAGCCACGACGAGGTCGATCTGCCACTCGGTTGGGTCCGAGGCCGTCGCCGCCAGGCCGCGGGCGGTCGCCGCGGTCTCGCGATAGGCGTCCGCCGCACCGGCGCTGTTCTTGAGCAGCACCTGCAGGTCGCCCAGGGTCTGCGTCGTGCTGATTGCGTCGCGCTGGACGCCGGGATTCCCGGGCGCAGCGGCGGCAAGCGCCTGACGGATCGCCACCGCCTCCTGCATCGGCGACAGCGCCGATGCGCCGTCCGCCATGCGCAGGTAATCCATGCCAATGCGCCACAGCGTGTAGGCGACGTCGGCTTGCGGCGTCGGGTCTCCGGGGCTGGCGCGCTTGAGCATATCGCGGCAGATGACCAATGATTCCTGGAATGCGGTCAGGGCGCCGGCGAAATCGCTCGTCGCCATCTTGATGTCGCCCACCTTGTTGAGGATCACGGCAATGCTGCGTTCGAGGCGAACATCTTCAGGATGCGCGGCGGCGACCGCACGGCTCACCGTCACCGCCTCGCTGTAGAGATCGCCTGCCGCGGCATTGTCGCCCAGCGTGCGTTTCAGATCGCCAAGCTGGGTCAGCGCCAGAGCGAGATCGTTCTGCCAGACCATATTGGTCGGCTCTTGGCCGGCGATCTTGCGCGCGATCGTCAGCGATTCGGTATAGGCGGAAAGCGCGCCGTCCTTGTCGCTGCTTGCCACCGCCGCGTCGCCGACTCTCCCGAGGGCGCTTTCGAGATTGCGCTGGGCGTTGAGGTCGTTGGGCGCGATCTCGACGAGATGGCGATTGATCGCCAGGGCCTGCTGATAGAGCGCGCTGGCGCCAGCATGGTCGCCGGTATTGAGTTTCTGGTCGCCGACGCTGGTCAGGTTCTCCGCGAGGTCGAGTTGCCATTGGGCATTGCCGGGATCGCTCTGCGCCAGCTTTTGGATCAGCGGCAGCGCCTCGTTATAAGCCGCGGCGGCGCCGGCATTGTCGCCGGTGCGCTGGTGCAGATCGCCGACCTTGAGCAGTTCGAGCCATAGATCGTGCTGCGCCGAGTTATCGGTCGGCGCCGCCGCGGCGAGTTTGCGGCGGATCGTCAACGCCTGGCCGAAGGCCTTTGCCGCGCTGGCGGTGTCGCCGGCGGCGGCGCTGACGTCACCAGTGCGATTGAGGCTCACCGAGAGGTCGCGCTGCAGCGCGGCGATGTTGGGGTGCTGTTCGGCGAGCGCGCGGATAATCGTCAGCGCTTCCTGGTAGGCGTCGGCGGAGCCCTTCGCGTCGCCGAGGCGCGCTTTTGCCTCGCCGATATTGTCGAGCACCTCCGATTCGTCGCGCCGCAGCGGCCCGTTGCCTGGCTCGGCGTCGATCAGGCCGCGGGTAAGCGCCAAATCCTCGGTGAAGGCGTCGAGCGCCGCCTTGTCATCGCCGCTGCGCAACGCTACCTGGCCGACGCGGTCGAGCGCGACGCTCATATCCTTCTTGTGTTGCTTGTCTTGCGGTTCCGCTGCGACCAGTGAGCGCGTCGTCGACAATGCATCGGCGGCGGCGGCCCGCGCATGATCGAGATCGCCGATGGCGAGATAGGTCTGGGCGATTTCGTCGTAGGCAGCCGCACGCAGGCGGCGCAGCTGCAGATCGTCCGGCGCCTCTTGAGTGAGCTGGTTGACCCGCGCCTGCGCTTCTTGCAGCACCGCGGCAATCGTTTCGGCCCGCATGCCCTGCGTGTTGCGAAATTTTTGCGCGATGTCGAAGACCAGGTTGCTCACCGCGCCCTTCGCCGCGGCAAGACTGCGCGTGGCGCGCTGCTCTTCGTGCCAGGCGAAAAACCCGGCGCCGCTGGCCCCGACGGCGAGCAGTGCGAAGACCACCGCCGCCGCCGCGACGAAGCGCTGGCGGGCGCGGGCGCGGCGGCCCGATGCGGCGATGAATGCGCGGGTTTCCGGCAGTAGTTCGTCGCCAAAGCGGGCGGTCATCGACTCAGCTTCCGCCAGCAACACACCGCGCCCGATCAGCCGGTCGCGGCTATTGGCCGCCGCCTCCCACCGCCGCCGCTGCGCCTCGACCTCGTCGCGGACGCGATAGAAATCGCGGTTGGCGGCGATCAGGTCGCGTGCCCGGTGCCAATCGGCGATGACGCGCTGGTGCGCCAGCTGCACCCCGGCATTGTGACCCTCGCCCGAGACGAGGAGGATCCGCGCGGCGACCAGCGCGTCGATCAGCCGGCGCGCGCTGTCACCTGCCGCCGCGGCCGCGAGCGGTACGGTGCGGGTGGCCAGGCTGCCGGAATCGCCGGCCTCGGCGGCCGTGACGGTGACCAGTTGGCGCAGCAAGCGCGGCAGCTCCGCCATTTCGCTTTCGCCTAATCCGGTGATCGCGCGCTCCGCCTCGCGATCGATGATGCCGGAAAGCCCGCCCAGCGCCTCGAACGCGGCATGGGTGAGCCGGGTCTCGCCGCCGATAGATACCCGCGCCTCGAACAGCCGGTTCAAGGCGAGCTGCAGCAACGGCAACATGTCGGGCCGGTCGGCCTCGCGCAGCAGCACCTCGTCGAGCCCGTCGCCCGACGCCGGGTCGCGATCGAAGACCAGCTCCGCCGCCGCGGCCGGCTTGCGCACGATTTCCGCCAGCTCTGCCGGCCCCGGCGCGGCGAGGTCATAGGTTGCCCCGGCGGTCTTCAGCGCCAGCAGGTCGGGCTCGGCGAGAAACCTGTCATATAGATCGGCGCGCAAGGTCGCGATCACCCAAATCCGGCCGCTTGCCGCGAACAGCTTCAGCAAGCGGGCAAAAGCGGCGCGCTCGGCGGCGTCGGCATGATCGCCGAACAATTCGTCGAGCTGATCGACCAGCACCACGAGATCGCAGCGCACCGGCCGCTCGTAGCCCTGACGCACCCGCAGTTCCTCGCCGATGCGGTCGAGCGTGCGCAGCAGCGGCGTCACTGAAGCGGCATCGGCATGGGCGAGGAGCGCGGCGAGCTCGGCCGGGGTGCGGTAGTCGCTCGCCGCCAGCTCGGGCAGGGCGGGCGGGCGGCCGCTCTCCGCCTCGGGGATCGCGTTGTCGCCGTCGAGCAGGCGGGTCGCGAGCGTCGTGATGGGGCCGCCGGCCAACTCGGTCGGCCGCATCGCCGCGACGCGCCAGGCGTCCACCGCTGGCACGACGCCGGGCACGGTCAGTCGCGTCACCAGACCGGCGCGGGCCAGGGAGGATTTGCCCGAGCCGCTGGCGCCGACGACGATCAGAAACGGGGTGCCGCGTTCGGCGGCGTCCTTCCACAGATCGACCGCGCGGGCGGTGTCGCGTGAGCGCCCGAAGAACACCGCCGAATGTTTGGCGCCAAAGGCCTCGAGCCCGCGAAACGGCGAACCCTTGGTCGCGATCGGCCACAGCACGGCGCGGCCGTGCAGCACTTTTTCTTCGAGCCAGTTGCGCAAAAGGCGCTCGACCTGAACCTCGAAATCATCCGGCGAGGTAAAATTGTGGAACGCTGCCTTGAACGGCCCCTCGGTTCCGACGAACCAGGTGTCGAAGAATGCCTTGAGCCGCTGCCATTGTTCGGCGACCCGCGCCGCCTCCGGGTCGTCGAGGCGCACGAGAGGGGGGTCGTTGTTGCGGAACACATAGACATCGGGAAGCTGCTTCGTCCGCGCCGCGGCGATCGCCGAGAGAACTTCATAGGCCGTGCCGCTCGGGTAGGGCGAGCCGTCCGGCAGCTTGGCGAATTCGGGCGGCAGCTCAGTGCCGATCCGGCCGCGAAAAATGGCGACGACGATGTCGCATTCGGCGGCTTCCGGGATTTGATCTTGAAACGTCTTGTCGGCGCGATAGAACTCGGTTTCCCAGCGGATCGTCTCCAGCTTGGCGATCTCGGCGAATTCACCGTTGAGCCGCTCGACCACCCGCTCGATCCGGCGGCGTTCATGGTCGACGTCGCCGGGCGACGACACGAAGATTCTGACCGTCTGCATCAACCGTTTTCCGCCCGGATGCCGCCCCCAAGCGCTATTCTACGCCAACTGCGCGGACTGCATCGCCGATGACGTCAATTGGAGATCGCTGAATGACGCTTTTCGACCTTACCGGCCGCGTCGCGGTCGTCACCGGCGGCAATGGCGGGATCGGGCTCGGCATCGCGCGCGGCCTGGCGCAAGCCGGCGCCGCCGTCGTCATCGCCGCGCGTAACGCGGAGAAATCGCTGAAGGCGGTGGCCGAGCTGGAAGGCCTCGGCGCCAAGGCCGATTTCATCCCGGTCGACCTCGCCTCGCCGATCTCGTGCCGCGCGATGATGAACGAGGCCGTGGCGCGCCACAGCCGCATCGACATTCTCGTCAACAATGCCGGTATGTCGATCCGCAAGCCGCCGGAGACCTATACCGTCGAGGAATGGCGCCAGGTCATCGAGACCAATTTGACCGGGGCCTTTGTCCTGTGTCAGTCGGCGCACCCGATCATGGAGCGCCAGCGCGGCGGCAAGATCATCAACATCGGCTCGATGATGTCGATTTTCGGCGGCGCCTACGCCGCGCCTTATTCGTCGAGCAAGGGCGCGATCGTGCAGCTGACCAAATCGCTCGCCTGCGCCTGGGCGCGCGACAACATCCAGGTCAACGCGGTGCTACCGGGTTGGATCGACACCGAGCTGACCCGCGACGCGCGCGCCCAAGTTCCGGGGCTCAACGAGCGGGTGCTTGCGCGCACCCCTGCCAAGCGCTGGGGCGTCCCCGACGATCTCGCCGGCGTCGCGGTGTTTCTCGCCAGCGCCGGCTCGGACTTCGTCACCGGCGCCGCCATCCCGGTCGATGGCGGCTACGCGTCGGAGTTCTAGCGGCTAATCCTGTTCGAATTGCGGGTGGCCGTGGTCGGGCTTGCTCCACGAGCCGCTGTTATTGGCGGTGGCGCCGATGCCGCGCATTTGCCGGTAGCAATTCTCGCGGTCGCTGGCGAGAAAGCGCATGAATGAGGCGTTCTGGGCGGCGCACGCGTCGAGCGCCTCGCGCTTACGCAGATCGTTGGGGAAGGTGCCGCGATAGAAATCGGTGAGCGGGCCCGGAAAGCTGGCGGCGGTGGCGACTATCACGGCGGCGGCGCCGAGCGCTATTTTGCTGATCATCTTCATCGTCGTCTCCGCGAAGGCCTCGCTCCGGCCAATGTGCCGGCACAAGACCTTGCTCAAGTGACGTGCCAGAAGAGATCGGCGACATAGAATGAGGATTTGTACAGGATAATAAAGTTAATCTCCAGTAACCATGTTCAATATTCCGCAATATGCAATGAAAATTGCATGGCAGATCGATGATATTAGAGTTATTTGTCGCAGAAATGCTAATCAACGTTCCCGGGTCGATGCGGTGTCTTCCTCGCTCGACGGCATCGGCGCTGCGTCTCGCAGCGGGATTTCCTTCAGCAGCCAGGTCAGCGCAAAGCCGAGCGCCGCCACCGCGGTCGCATAGAGAAAGACCGGGTGCAGTGCGGCGGTGAACACCGCGAGATAGATGGTCCTCACCGCATCGGGGAGCGCATGGATGGAAGCCGGGCTGGTCGCCGCCGCCAGGTTTGCCGCCGAGGGCAGACGCAGCGCCAGATTGGCGGCCAGCGATGCACTGAAGATCGCCCCGAACAGCGACACCCCGACCGATCCGCCGATCGAGCGGAAGAGCGTTGTGCCGGAGGTGGCGACCCCGAGATCGCGGTAGTCGACGGCATTCTGCGTCGCCAGCACCAGTACCTGCATCACCATCCCAAGGCCGAGGCCGAGCACCACCATGTAGAGGCACGCAGTCCCGGTGCCGGTGTCGACCCCCAGCGTCGCGAGCAGGCCGAGCCCCACCGTCATCACCGCGGTCCCGATGATCGGGAACGGGCGATAGCGGCCGAACCGGCTGATGATGCGCCCGCCGACCACCGAGGTGAGGACCACGCCGCCCATCATCGGCGTCAGTGTCAGTCCCGCCAGGGTCGGGCTCACGCCCTTCACCACCTGGAGATACATCGGCATGTAGGTCACCGAACCGAACAGCGCGAGCCCGACGATAAAGCCGACCGCGCAGGCGACGGTGAAGACGCGGTTGCGGAACAAGCGGAGCGGCAGAAGCGGCTCCCCGGCCTGCCCTTCGACCGCGACAAGGCCGGCGAAGCCGGTCAGTGTCGCCGCGGCCAGGCCCAGCGCTTCCGCTGAGTCCCAGGCGAAAGCGTGGCCGCCGAGGCTGGCGAGCAGGATCAACGCGGTGAGCGCGACGGCGAGCAGCGCCGTTCCGGCGACGTCGATCCTCGGCCGCCGCCGCGGCGGCGTCGCGGTAAAGGCGATGCCGAGGATCGTCACCGCGACCAAGCCGAGCGGCAGGTTGATGTAGAATATCCAGCGCCAGCTCAGCTGTTCGACAAAGAAGCCGCCGATCAGCGGCCCGAGCACCGTCGAGAAGCCGAAGACCGCGCCGAAAATTCCCTGATACCGGCCTCGTTCGCGTGGCGTGAAGATGTCGCCGATCGCCGCCATCGCGACGACGATCAGCCCGCCGCCGCCAAGCCCCTGCACGGCGCGGAAGGCGATCAGCTGTCCCATCGACCGGCTGAGCCCGCACAGCGCCGAGCCCGCGAGGAATAACAGGATCGCCGATTGCAGCACGATCTTGCGGCCGAACAAATCGCCGAGCTTGCCATAAAGCGGGGTGACGATCGTGGTGCTCAGCAGATAGGCGGTGACGATCCAGGAGAGATGAGCGAGGCCGCCGAACTCACCGACGATCGTCGGCAGCGCGGTCGAGACGATGGTCTGGTCGAGCGAGGCGAGCAGCATCACCAGCATCAGCGAGCCGAAGATCGCGCGGATCGATCTCTTTTGCGATGCCAAGGGAATGGGAGGTCGCGGCGCGGCGTCGTCCATGAAAATCTCCGGACGCGCCGGGCGTCGGCGAGACGTCTTCCGAGGTCAGAGATGGGCCTTCTTGCGGCCCAGGCAAGGCTGCCGGAAGGGCGTCGCCCCCGGCGTCGTTACAAGCCGAGGTAGAACTTCCGCACCAGCTCGTTGTTGTTGAGCTCCTCGGCGCTGCGGCCCTCGAAGGCGATCTGGCCGTGGACGATGACATAGCCGCGGTCGGCGATGCGCACCGCCTGGTTGAAGTTCTGTTCGGCCATCAGCACGGTGAGCTGATAGGCCTCCTTCAGCTCCTTGATCTTGTCGATGGTGCGGGTGACGAGGATCGGCGCGAGCCCCACCGAGGGCTCGTCGACGAGGAGGATGCGCGGCGCCGACATCAGCGCCCGCGCCAGCGCCAGCATCTGCTGCTCGCCGCCCGACATGCTGCCGGCCATCTGGTGGCGCCGCTCGCGCAGCACCGGGAAGGTGGCGTAGGACGATTCGAGATTGCGCTGGAGTTCGCTGCGCGCCTTGCGGCGAAAGGCGCCGAGCAGCAAATTCTCCTCGACCGTCAGCTTGGGGAAGAGGCGTCGCCCCTCCGGCACCAGCCCGATGCCGAGATCGACGATCTCCTCGGTGCTGCGGCCGACCAGATTGAAGCTCTCGCCGTCGATTTCGGCGACGATGCTGCCCGAGGACGGCAGCAGCATCCCCATGATGCACTTCATCAGGGTGCTCTTGCCGTTGCCGTTGGTGCCGAGCAGCGCCACGGTCTCGGCCGGCGCCACCGATAGCGACACATTCTCGATGACCCGCACCGAGCCGTAGCCGGCGTTGATGCCGGATAGGGTGAGGCTACTCGCCAAGATAGGCCTTCTCGACTTCGGGGTTGCGGATCGCCTCCTGCGGCAGCGCGTCGGCGATCTTGTGCCCGGCGACAAGGACGACCAGCCGGGTCGAAAAGCTCATCACCGCGCTCATGATGTGCTCGATGAGGACGATGGTGATGCCCTCGTCGTTAAGCCGCATCAACAGCGCGAGAATTTCCTCGATCTCGGAATGCGACAGCCCGGCCATCGCCTCGTCGGCGAAGAGCAGGGTCGGCTGGGTCGCGACCGCGCGGGCCAATTCGAGCTTGCGCATCTCGACCTGCGTCAAGTCGCGGGGCCGGTGCCGCGCCTTGTCGGCGAGATTGACGTGGCTCAGCAATTCCTCGCAGCGCTCGGCGATGGCCGCATCGCTCAGATGATGGCCGTGCCGCGCGTTGACCGTGTAAAGCAGCGGGATGCGGATATTGTCGGCGAGGCTCAGCGAGTGAAACGGCTTGGGCAGTTGAAAGCTGCGGGCGAGACCGAGCCGGGTGCGCTCATGCGCGATCAGGCCGTCGAGCGGTTTGCCCTTGAAAACCACCGCCCCGGTCTCGTTCTGGAGCGTGCCGCAGAGGCAGTTGACCAGGGTCGATTTGCCCGAGCCGTTCGGGCCGATGAGGCCAAGCCGCTCGCCCTTGGCGACGGTCAGGTCGATCCCGTCGAGCGCGACGAACCCGCCGAAGCGCTTGCCGAGGCCGTTTACGTCGAGGAGCGCATCAGCCATTTCCGTCACGTCTCCCGCCGTCCCATCCAGGATCGCACCAGGCCGACGATGCCGTTGGGCGCGATGATTACGAACAGGATCAGCAGTAGGCCCGACGATCAGCAGGTTGAAGGTCGGGTCGAGCTTGAGGTCGAGAAAAAAGCCGACGGTGCCGAGCTGCTGGATCGTGCCCAACAGGATCGCGCCGATTAGCGGGCCGATCCAGCTGGTCATGCCGCCGATCACCGGCATCGCGACGCTGTTGACCGCATAGGCGAGATCGAAGCTCGCGGTGGGGGTGAGATAGGTGACGAAATAGGGCAGCGGCGCCCCGGCCATGCCCATCAGCGCGCCGGAGATCGTCGTCGAGATCAGCTTGAGGCGCAGCGTCGGAACGCCGGTCGCTTCGGCGGCCAGCTCGTCGTCGCGGATCGCGTGAAAGCCGAGGCCGAGCCGCGAGCGCTCGATCGAGCGGGCGATGCCGACCGCGATCACCGCGAGCAATACCATCAGCGTGAACAGGTATTGGATATAGCCGCCGCCGAGCGGCGCCGCGGGCGGCCGGATGACATAGATGCCGCGCGATCCGCCGACAAAGCCCCAGTTGACGATCAGGGTCTGCAGCACGATCGACAGCGCCAGCGTGGCGATGGCGAAGAACACGCCGCGCAGGCGCAAGGTCAGATAGCCGGTGCCCAGACCGAGCAACCCCGCAACGACGCCGCCCACCGCGATCATCACCGGCAGCGGTATCGCCGGTATCTTCCAGTGGAAGGTGGCAAGCAGCAACGCCGGCAGCTTGAACAGCACCACCGAGCTGTAGGCGCCCAGCGCGAAAAACGCGCCGGTGCCGAAGTTCGTATACCCGGTATAACCGCCCAGGATGTTCCACGCCGTTGCCAGGACGATGTACTCGAGGACGACATATCCGGCGTAATAGAAATACTCGTTGGCGATCGTGAGCCGCGACACGACCACGAAGACGAGGCCCGTGGCGACGAGGATCGCCCAAAAAACCCCGTTTCGCATTACTGGCGGCCGAGCAGACCGGAGGGGCGCACCGCCAGGGTCACCAATAAGAGGCCAAAGGCGACGGCGGGTGACCAAGACGGACCGTAGAAGGTCGAGGTGAGGTTCTCGACGACGCCCAGCAGCACCGCGGCCAGCAGCATCCCCGGCATGCTGGTCATCCCGCCCAGCACGCAGATTGCGAAAATGCGGCCGATATAGTCGCGGCCGATCGACGGCTCGACCTGTTGGATGACGATCAGGAACGCTCCGGCGACGGAACAGGTCGCGATCGAGATGCCGAATGCGATCTGTTTGATCCGCGTCGGGCTCGCCGCCATCAATTGCAACGCCCCGGGTCTTGCGACACTGCGAGGATCGCTCGGCCGATGAAGCTGCGGCTCAGATAGAGCTGCACCAGCCCGACCATGATCAGCGAGAACACGCACGGCACCAGCATCCGCCACGGCACTTCGATAGAGCCGATATGGAAGCTCGGGCCGATATAGGGCGCGGTGACAAAACGGTAATCGACCCCGAAAATCAGGGTCAGCGACACCTCGCCGACAAACAGCAGGCCAAAAAAGAACGCGAGCCCCTGGATCGCCTGTTCGCCGCGCCGCTCGAAGGCGAAGTAGTAAAGCCGGTAGACCGCCATCCCCAGCAGGAAGAACAGCGGCGTCGCCACCACGCCGATGACGATCGGGTCGACGCCGAAGTTGGAATTGACGATGTAGGCGACGTAGGAGCCCAACAGAATGAAGGCCGGGGCGGCGATATTGGCGATGTCGAGCATGCCGAAGGCGATCGTCACCCCGACGCTGACCGCGGCATAGAACCCGCCGAGCAGAATGCCGGCGACGATGGCGTTGAGGAAAAGGTTGGTGAACATGGAGCGGGCGGCTGGCCTGACGCGGGGCTCAGCCGCGTCGGCGGTGCCCTGGGGGTGGCGCGTCTTCTCCGCGCGCGAGCGCCTGCCTCATGCCGTCTCCCCCCTCAACATGCTCGTTCGGAGCAACGCCGAACCGCACCGGCTTGCATTAGATCAGTATCGGTGCCGTCTGTTAAGCGCGACGCGATTGACGGTTTTGCGCGCTGTTCTGGATTCGCGCTTCCGTGGGGGTGACGATTCACAGTAATCGATGGCGCTCTCGGGTGGTCTGGCGGAAGTAGGGGTAGCCGGATGGATGGATCGTTCGTGCCGCGTGACGAGGATCGCCTGCTGCTGACCGGCGCGGGTTCATTTCTCGACGATGCGGCGAGCGCCGGTGCGGCTTGGGGCGTGTTCGTCCGCTCGCCGCATGCCTTCGCCGGCATTGAGCGGATCGATGCGAGCGCGGCGTTGGCCCAGCCGGGGGTGCTGGCGGTGTTGACCGCCGCCGATCTCGACGCGGCGGGGATCGGCACGGTGTCGGTTCCGATCCCGGTGCCGGGAAGTCCGGATGGCGGTTCCGGCCCGCCCGTCGCTGGCCGGCGATTGCGTGCGGCATGTTGGCGAGACCGTGGCGCTGGTGGTCGCGGAAACTGAGGCCGCGGCGCGCGATGCGGCCGAGTTGGTCGCGGTCGATTACACGCCGCGCGAGGCCGTCGCGGATCTCGCCCGCGCCGCTGAGCCCGGCGCGCCGCAGCTTTTGCCCGAGGCGCCCGGCAATGTCGCGGTCGACTGGCGCCCCTACGGCGCCAAGCCCGAGGAACGCGCCGAACTCGACCGCGTTTTCGCGTCGGCGGCGCATGTCGCGCGGGTGAGTCTCGTCAACCAGCGCATCGCCATGGCGCCGATGGAGCCGCGCGCCGCGCTGGCGCTCTGGGAGCCTGACGGCGAACGCTACGTATTGCACGTCGCCTCGCAGAGCGCGTTTGCGATGCGTCAGCACGTGGCGCGCACGATGGGCGTACCCGTCGAGAAGCTGCGCATCGTCAGCGGCGATGTCGGCGGCGCTTTCGGCATGCGCACCTCGGGCTATCCCGAGTACCCGGCGATGCTGCTCGCAGCGAAGCAACTGGGACGGCCGGTGCGCTGGCGCTCGACCCGACAGGAGGGGTTCCTCACCGACAACCAGGCGCGCGACACGCTGATCGACGCGAGCATGGCGATCGACGCCGACGGTAGGTTCCTCGCGCTCGACATCGACAGCCTGGCGGCGCTCGGAGCGCACCACACCTCGCACGGCGCGTTTATCGCGACGGTCAATTTCGCCCGCTGCCTGCCGTGCATGTACGACATCGCGAAGATCGGGCTGCGCATTCGCTGCCTCTTCACCAACACGGTGCCGACCGGGCCCTATCGCGGCGCCGGCCGGCCCGAGGCCAATTACGCGCTGGAGCGGCTGGTCGACGAGGCGGCGCGCGTCACCGGCATCGACCGCATCGAGATCCGCCGCCGCAACCTGATCCCGCCCGGCCGCATGCCGTACAAGACGTCGGTCGGCACCACCTATGACAGCGGCGACTTCCCGGCGGTATTCGACGCCGCGCTCGCCCGTGCCGACGTCGCCGGTTTTGCTCGGCGCCGCGCCACGTCGGAAGCCGCCGGCAAGAAGCGCGGACTTGGCGTCTCGTGTTTTCTCGAAATTGCTGGCGGCCAACCGGGCGAGGGCGCCTCCGTCGGCTTTCCGGGGTCGAGCAAACTGCTGCTGGCGATCGGCGTGCAGGCGAGCGGGCAGGGGCACCGCACGGTCTACCGCCGGCTTGTCGCCGAGCGTCTCGGCATCCCGGTCGAGCATATCGATTTCACCATCGGCGACAGCGACGACGAGGTGCCGAGCGCCGGCGCGGTCGCCTCGCGTTCGACCATGTCGGTGGGCGGCGCGGTGGCGGCGGCGCTCGACGCGGTGATCGAGAAGGGAAGGCGGCTCGCCGCGCATGTGCTCGAAGCCGCCGCCGAGGACATCGTCTATCGCGACGGGGTGTTCGAGATCGCCGGCACCGACCGCAACATCGCGCTGTTCGAGCTGGCCGACCGGGCCCGGACCTTCGGCGAGAGCCTCGATACCAGGAGCAGTTACGACGCGGCCGCCGTCATTCCCGAACGGCGTCCACATCGCCGAGGTCGAGATCGATCCCGAGACCGGGCAAACCGCGCTCGGCGCCTATACCTGCGTCGACGATTGCGGCCGGGTGCTGCAGCCCGTGCTGGTCGAGGGCCAGGTTCACGGCGGGGTGGCGCAGGGCGTTGGCCAGGCGCTGCTGGAATGGGCCAGTTACGAAGACGAGAGCGGCCAGCTTGTCGCCGGCTCGTTCATGGACTACGCGATGCCGCGCGCCGACGACCTGCCGGATATCACCAGCGTGCTGCATCCGGTGCCGAGCACGACCAACCCGCTCGGCGTCAAGGGCGTCGGCGAGGCGGGCACCACCGCCTCGCTGGCGGCGGTGATGAACGCCGTCGCCGACGCATTGCCGCGCGGCGCCAAGATCGACATGCCCGCGACCCCTGAAGGGGTGTGGCGGGCGCTCAACACCAAATCCCGCTAAAGGAGGAAACCCAAATGCTGTTCACCTGCCGCCCGCCGGAAGCGCCGATCCCGGGACGTTTCCCCGGCCCGCCGCATGCGCGGGGAAAATGGTTCTCGGTCGATATCCACTGTCATGTGCTGTGCCAGAAGGCGCGCGATCTGGTGGTGGCGGCGAACCTGCCGCCGTCGCGCCAACGTTTCGAGGCGCCCAAGACCGCCGCAGTCACCGACGAACACCAGCGGCGCGTTCTGCCCCAGCTCCTCTCGCTGGAGCAGCGCCTCTCCGACATGGATGTGATGGGAATCGACGTGCAGGCGGTCTCGCCCTCGCCCGACCAGACCTATTACGGCCTGCCGCCCGATTTGGCGATCGAGGCGACGCGGCTCGTCAACGACAACATCGCCGACATCATGGGCAAGCATCCCGACCGCTTCGCCGGGCTCGGCACGGTGCCGTTCCAGGCGCCGGAGTTTGCCGTGGCCGAACTCGAACGGCTGCATAAATCGCTCGGCCTCAAGGGCATCGAGATCGCCGGCAGCGTCCAGGGCGAGGATTACTCCGACCCGAAATTCCGACCGATTTTCGCCAAGGTCGAGGAACTGGGTCTGCTGATGTTCATGCACCCGACCGGCTTCACCCACGCGCATCGCATGGGGCCGTGGCACCTCGGCAACCTGATCGGCAACCCGCTCGAATCGACCGTCGCGGTGCATCATCTGATCTTCGGCGGGGTGCTCGACCGCTATCCCGGTCTCAAGCTGGTGGTGGCGCATGGCGGCGGGTTCCTCCCGGCCTATTCCGGGCGGATCGACCACGGTGCCGCCGCGCGTCCCGATCCGTGCGAGCACCTGCATCACGAGCCGACGCATTATCTGAAGCGGCTCTATTTCGACACAATGGTCTTCACCCACCATCAGCTAGAGTACCTGGTCGAACAATGGGGTGCCGACCACATCCTGATGGGTACCGACTATCCGTTCGACATGGGCGAGCTCGATCCGATCGGCTTTGTCGAAGGCTCGAAAAAACTGAGCGATGGCGACAAGCGCGCCGTGCTCGGCCACAACGCCGCCCGCCTCCTCAACATCCCGATCAAGGTGCACGCATGAGCAATGTAACCCTGGCCCAAGCTTCGATTATCGTCGATACCGCGATCGCCAAGGGGCGCGAGCTGAACCTACACCCGCTGACCGTCGTCGTGCTCGACGCCGGCGGCCACATGGTGGCGATGAAGCGCGAGGACAAATCGGGCATCCTTCGCGGCGAGATCGCCATGGGTAAGGCGTGGGGCACGCTTGGCATGGGTTTCGGCGGGCGCGAGTTCGCGCGGCGTGCCGCCAGCGGCGGCGGCTTGTTTCTGACCGCGCTGATGGAAGCGTCGGGCGGGCGTGTCGTGCCGGCGCCGGGCGGCGTGCTGATCCGCGATGGCGCGGGCGACATTGTCGGGGCGGTGGGGATCAGCGGCGATACGTCCGACAAGGACGAGATTTGCGCGGTCGCGGGGATCGCCGCGGCTGGCCTCAACGCCGATACCGGAGAGGCCGCCGCCTGATCCGCCGATAATTTGCGGTTGCGGCGCTCGATGGTTCGATCGATATTGAACTATGGTGACGGCGCAACCGATGCAGCAAGAAGCGGCGATTGCCGCCTTTGGCGCGCTGGCGCAGCCGATGCGGCTGCACATCTACCGGCTGCTGGCGGCCGAAGGTGCGCGCGGGCTCTCGGCGGGCGTCATCGCCGAGCGGCTCGGCGTCGCGCCGTCTTCGCTGTCGTTCCACCTGACAAACCTGGTTGAGGCCGGGCTCATCACCCAGACGCGTTCGGGTCGCCAGCTGATCTACGCGGCGGCGCCGGACACGATCGCGGGATTACGGAAATACCTCGCCGACTTGGCGCGATAGGTCAGCCGCGGCTGCACGCGGCGCCGCCGAGCACGCAGAACTTGGCGCAATGCGGGTGGTTCAGCGGCACCGCGCCGGCCGCGCCGGCGAGCGTCGGCCCAAGGTCCCATAGCGGATCGTATGGAAGCAGCGTGCAGGCGACGACGCTCGGCTGCGCCGCGCCGCGGCGCTTCACCACCATGCGCGAGGTCGCGCACATCACGCTGTCGGGCGATTTGCCGAGGATATCCCAGCACGCGGTGGTGATCTCCGGCACGTCGACGGTGGCATCCATCTCCGGGAAGACGGTCAGCGCGACGGGGTCGTCGGCGTCGATCGGGATGGCGTATTCGCCGAATAGCCGGCGGAACCCGGCCCGGATCGCGGCTTCCGTCTCGCCCGACAAATAGCGGCTCGCTACGCTGATATTGAAGCCGTTGCCGGCGAGCCATCTCAGCCCGTCGATGGTCGGGCCCCAACTGCGCTTGCCGCGTTCCAGCTCATGTACCGCGCCTCCGTAGTGATCGAGCGAGACGCGCAAGCTCAAGCGCTCGCCATATTGCTCACGCAGCGCGAGCAGCGCGGACTTTTTGTGCTGCATCGGCTTCATCGCGTTGGTCAGCACGATCGCCGCAAATCCGCGCGACAGGGCCAGCTCCAGCATCGCCGGCAGATCGCAGTTCATAAATGGCTCGCCGCCGGTGAAACCGATCTGCCTGGTGCCGAGCCCTAGCGCTTCGATCTCGTCGAGATAGCGCGCCGCATCCGCCAGCGAGAGATAGGCAAGCCGATCATTGGTCGGCGACAACTCGATATAGCAATTGATGCAGCTCAGATTGCACAGGGTTCCGGTATTAAACCATAATGTTTCCAAAGATTTGAGGGCCACTTCAGCCCGGCGCTCACCGGTGGCGGTGACTAGCGGATCGCGAAATTTCGCCGGATTGAGGCGCGGGGCCCCGAGTGCCGTAGTCAATCGTAACCCCGTTGGCAGCGCCTTGCCCGGCGCGAGTATACGGCGATTGCGCCAGCCGTCCGCTGTCCCAATTCGACTTGCGAATGAGCCTCTTCATCGTGACAATAACTCAAGACCGATCAGTTTTATCGAAAATTTAACCTCAGTATTTAAGCCAAGGGCAAGATCGTAATTTATTTTTTATTAATTGGCGAGTACTCGGTTTTATACTTCTCTCAAACGTTGTATTTGCAGTGCGGTACGAACGTCTAGGAGAAATCCCGTGATTTATACTCTGGTGATTTCGCGTCTGTTGCGTGACGACTCGGGCGCTACCGCTATCGAGTATGGGTTGATCGCTGCTTTGATTGCGGTTGCCGCAGTCGTCGTGATGGGTCAAGTCGGCACCAACCTGTCGTCGACCTTCAATACCGTCGCCAATAGCCTCTAAGCTCCTTCAAATGCCGCGAGCCGGCTCTGCCGGCGGCGCGGTCAATCCGCCGCTCTCCGCTCGGTCTCTCCTTGACTACAGCGGGCTGCGCGTATAGCGCATCGTCCATGCCCGCCAACTTGATGATCGTCGACCACCCGCTGGTCCAGCACAAATTGTCGCTGATGCGGAACCGCGAGACCCCGACGGGCATGTTCCGCCAACTCATGCGCGAAGTCGGCCTGCTGCTCGGCTACGAGGCGACTCGCGACTTGCCGCTCGGCGAGACCGAGATCGAGACGCCGCTTGAGCGGGCGCGGCTGCCCGTCCTTGCCGGCAAGAAGCTCTGCCTGGTTTCGATCCTGCGCGCCGGCAACGGCTTGCTCGATGGTATGCTGGAGCTGATGCCGTCGGCGCGGGTCGGGCACATCGGTCTCTATCGCGATCCCGTGACCCTGGCGGCGATCGAATATTACGCCAAGCTGCCCGAGGATCTGGCCGAACGCGATGTGATCCTCATCGACCCGATGCTAGCGACGGGCAATTCGGCGGTGGCGGCGATCGTACGGCTCAAAGCGCAGCGCGCCCGCTCGATCCGGTTCCTTTGCCTGGTCGCGGCCCCCGAAGGGGTAGCGAAGCTCGAAAGCGCCTGTCCGGATGTCCCTATTCTCGCTGCCGCGCTCGACCGCTGCCTTAATGAGCACGGTTATATTCTGCCGGGCCTTGGCGATGCCGGGGACCGGCTGTTCGGGACCAAATAGCGCCTGACAACCCGGTAAGGCGCCTCAACGCGATTCCGCGGCGCGGCGGCGGCGGGCCGCCATCCGGCGGTCGCGCTCGTCGGCGAGGAATTTTTCCTTTTGCTCCGGCGTCAACGTCGCCAGCAGCGATAAGGTTGCCCCGACCGTCTGATGCCAAGCTTCATGGCGTTGGCTCGCGAACTCGTCGAGCAGCTGCAATATCCTGGCCTGGTCGGGGTTAGGCCGGGCCACCTCCGCCCAGGCTTCGTCCATCAGCGGCTCGGTCGCCAGACGCACCCGGTTGTTGCGGGTGATCACGGCCGCGACATACTGATCGAACGCGGCCTGCTGTTGTGCCGACAGGTTGAGCGTCCGGGCAAGTCGATGGAACCGCTCGCTGGTGGTGACGATTGTGGGCGGTTTGAAGTCGAAGTCCAGGCGGCGCCGGCGATAAAGCACAGATTGAGCGCCACGGAAACCGCAAGGAGCGCGGCGATCAGCCGGGGCCGCGACAAGCGGCCGCCCGCCCTCATTTCGGCCGCGGCCGCAGTCATATCGACGAACCCTCCGAAAGATCACGCAGGGCCAGCGGCGCGGAATCGATCAATTCGGCCGCGCCGAGGTCGTCCGATGGGCGGGCGATGGAGGCGATACCCGGTAGATCGCTGCCGAGATTGAAGCCGAGCCAGCAGGCCACGGCAATCGCTGCGGCAAGGCTGCTCCAGCTCGCCGCCGCGGACCAGACGGGCACCCGCGGCGGAGGTGGACGAAGCGGGAAGGCCAGGATCTCGCCGCTGGACCGGCCGGGATCGACAAGCGCGGCCGCGCGGGCGACGATCTCGATGCTGACGGCGGGCAGCGCCGCGGCGGTCAAGATGCGCGCGGCCGCAACGTCGGCCGCCGCCACCGCATCGCCCGCGATCAGCGCTGCGACGTGCTCGCGTTCGTCGTCGTCGAGGCGGCCATCGACGAAGCCGGCAAGGTCGAGAAACCGTTCTCTCTCGGCTAGGTCCGGCTCGATTTCCCGACCGCGCCGCCACAGCTTCCGCTTCGGCGCATCCGGCGGACGCTGGCTGCTAGAGCCTCGAGCTCGCATACGCGCGATCTCCTGTCACGTCGGTTTTATGCCGCGGCCGCGAGGGCCATCCCCGCAACTTATTGGTTCTCGTCATCCCTCGATCTCGGCCTTGAAGTGGGCGCGCAATTTGAGCATCGCCTTGTGATGCGCGCTGCGCACGGTCTGCGGGTCGATGCGTAGCGCCGTAGCGATCTCGGCGACGTCCATCTCGCCGTCGTACAGCATGCCGAGGATTTCGCGCTGGCGCGGCGACAGCAGGGTCTCGGGCAGTTTCAACTTGGGTGTCGGCTCGATGGCGTCGATCTTGAGATGCGCCTCGGGCACGGCATCGATCGGGATCGAGTTCGGCCGCCGTCGGCGCAGCGAGTCGCGCGCGGTGCTGCGCGCGACGATGGTGATCCAGGTCGACAGCGAGGCGCGCGTTGCGTCATAGCTGCGCAACAGGCGGAAATCGTCCTTGCACAGGCGGACAAAGACTTCCTGGGTCAGATCCTCGACATCCCCGGCAGTCGGCGCAACGCTGCGCACCGCGGCGACGATCAGCGCCGCGTAGCGCCGCACGAAGACCGTCCACGAGCGCCTGTCGCCGCTGAAGAGCGCGACGAGCGAATCGGGCTCCGGCGGGCCGCTTGGGGTCCAGCCCCGGTTTAGCGGGCGATCGGCGGCCGACATCGCGGTGGTCGAGACGAGGCGGGGATCACGACAGGCCCGCGAAGAAATCGTTGCCCTTGTCGTCGACAACGATAAACGCGGGGAAATCGACCACCTCGATGCGCCAGATGGCTTCCATGCCGAGTTCGGGGTATTCGAGCAGCTCGACCTTCTTGATGCAGTCCTGCGCGAGGCGCGCCGCCGGACCGCCGATCGAGCCGAGGTAGAACCCGCCGTGCTTCTTGCAGGCTTCGCGGACTTCCATACCGCGATTGCCCTTGGCCAGCGTCACGAAACTGCCGCCCGCCGCCATGAAACGATCGACATAGGAGTCCATGCGTCCCGCTGTCGTCGGCCCGAACGAACCCGAGGCATAGCCCTCGGGCGTCTTCGCCGGACCCGCGTAATAGATAGGGTGGTCCTTGACGTATTGCGGTAGGGGCTCGCCGCGATCGAGCCGCTCCTGCAATTTCGCATGGGCGATGTCGCGGGCAACGATCAGGGTTCCGGTGAGCGAAAGCCGCGTCTTGATCGGATAGCGCGACAGGGTCGCGCGTATTTCCGACATCGGCCGGCGAAGGTCGATCGCCACCACCTCGCCGCCTAGGGTCCTCTCGTCGATTTCGGGCAGATATTGCGCCGGGTTGCTCTCCAGCTCCTCGAGGAAGACGCCGTCGGCGGTGATCTTGCCGAGGATCTGGCGGTCGGCCGAGCACGATACGCCGATGCCGATCGGCAGGCTGGCGCCATGCCGCGGCAGGCGGATCACCCGCACATCGTGACAGAAATACTTGCCGCCGAATTGCGCGCCGATGCCGAAATCGCGAGTGAGGGCCAGCACCTCCTGCTCGAAATCGCGGTCGCGGTAGGCCTGGCCGTATTTGTTGCCTTGCGCCGGCAAGCTATCGAGATAGCGGCAGCTCGCCAGCTTGACGGTCTTGAGGTTGAGTTCGGCAGAGGTGCCGCCGATCACGATCGCCAGGTGATAGGGCGGGCAGGCGGCGGTGCCGAGCGACTTCAAATTCTTGTCGAGAAAGGCGATCAGCGATTTCGGGTTCAGCACCGCCTTGGTCTGCTGGTAGAGGAAGCTCTTATTGGCCGAACCGCCACCCTTGGCAATGAAGAGGAATTTGTAGGCGTCGCCCGGCTCGGCGTAGAGGTCGATCTGCGCCGGCAGATTGTCGCCGGTATTGACCTCCTCGTACATCGACAGCGGCGCCACCTGCGAGTAGCGCAGATTGGTCTCGGTATAGGTGCGGCGAATGCCGGCCGAGATCGCCGCCGCGTCGTCGAACCCGGTCCAGACGCGCTGGCCCTTCTTGGCCATGACGATCGCCGTGCCGGTGTCCTGGCACATCGGCAGCACCTTGCCGGCGGCGATATTGGCGTTCTTCAGGAGGTCGTAGGCGACGAAGCGGTCGTTCGACGAGGCCTCGGGATCGTCGAGGATCGCCGCCAGCGATTTGAGATGCGCCGGGCGCAAGAGATGCGCGCAATCGATAAACGCCTGCTGCGCCAAAAGGGTCAGCGCCTCGGGCGCGATCTTGACTACCCGCTCGCCGGCGAACTCGGCGCTCGCGACATAATCGCCCGTAAGCTTCTTATACGGGGCGCCGTCCTCGCCCAGCGGAAACAGCTCGTGAAAGTCCAGGTCGCTCATGCGTTTGCGATCTCCTGCCGCTTGATTTGGCAGGATCACGCTTTCGCGCGCCGCGTCAAGAACGGCGCGGCTCTATGAAAACTTTGTAAGACGTTTGTCAGCGCTTGCGGAAGCTGTCGAGCGCGACGACCTGGCCTCTTTCTTCCTTTTCGGCGGGTTCGGCCGCCGCTTTGACCGGCTTCTCGGCCGGCGCGGGCAGCGCCGTGGCCTCGTTGCTCGGCTCCGCTGCCGGCTCGGCAAAGGCGAGGGCGAATTCGACCGAGGGGTCGGCAAAGCTGCGGATCGCGGCGAACGGAATGGTCAGCCGCTCGGCCTGCTTGTCGAACGACAGCAGCACCGAGAACTGTTCGTCGCCGACATCGAGGTCCCAGAACTGATGCTGCAGCACGATCGTCATCTCGTCGGGATAGCGCTCGATGAGGCGGGCCGGGATTGCCACCCCCGGCGCCTTGGTGGCAAAGCCGATATAGAAATGGTGGGCGCTTTTCAGCCCCTCCTGCGCCGCGCGGACCAGCGCGTCGCGGATCACCCCGCGCAGCGCGCGCTCGACCATCTTGTCGTAGTGGAACAGATCCTGCGCCATCTCGCCCGCCCGCGCTGGAGCCCGCAAAAACTAAGTGGGGGGCTTCTGTTGCCCGGTGCCCCCCGAACCGCGAGTTACCTTAGGCTTTTACTCCGTGAGGGGTTAGGCCGCAAGTGCCTCTGATGCGAAGTTATCGTTCGCAACTAAGTTATGACCCGATAACGGTGGTATCATGCCGGGCGACGGTTCCTGTCTTTACTACGCGCGTCGAGCCTGTTTCGCCCCCATAAGCCGCCGGCCGATTCTGTGACCTGCCGGCGGTAATTGGTGGAGGCGCCGGGTACCGCCCCCGGGTCCGCAACGCTTATTCCACAAGCCGTTTATCGCCATAGTCGGTTGCCCGACAATGAAGATATAGGATGCGCCTCTAGGGAACGCAACTTGCCAAGCGCAATCGCCGGTGCGTCCTTCGAGGCTCCCTTCGGTCGCACCTCAGGATGAGGAAGGGGAGCGCGCATAAACGACCCTCATCCTGAGGTGCCCCGGCGACAGCCGGGGCCTCGAAGGACGCACAGCGCTGGAGTGTAGATGCCGCTCACCGACGAGCAAAAGCAGGAGATCGCCGCCGAGCGGGCCGAGACCCGCCCGACCCGCCGCGCCACCGTGCCGGCATTGGAAGACATCCTCTACGAGGCGATCCCGGTGCTCGATCACGGCTTTGTCCGGGTCATCGACTACATGGGCGACGACGGCGCGATCGTGCAGGCGGCGCGCGTCTCCTACGGTCGCGGCACCAGGCGCGTCAGCGAGGACAAGGGCCTCATCGACTATCTGATGCGGCACCGCCACACCACCCCGTTCGAGATGTGCGAGATCAAGTACCACGTCAAGCTGCCGATCTTTGTCGCGCGGCAATGGATCAGGCACCGCACCGCCAACGTCAACGAGTACATCGCGCGCTATTCGATCCTCGACAACGAGTTCTACATCCCCGCCCCCGAGCATCTCGCGGCCCAGGCGACGACCAACCGCCAGGGCCGCGGCGATGTGCTCGAGGGCGAGGCCGCGCAACGCGTCCTCGACCTGCTGCGCGAGGATGCCGAGCGCGCCTATGCCGGTTATGCCGAGATGCTCAACGAGGACGAGGCCGGCAACCCGCGCGACCCCTGCTGGCCGGGCCTCGCCCGCGAGCTCGCGCGCATGAACCTCTCGTTGAATTTCTATACCCAATGGTATTGGAAAACGGATCTCCATAATCTCATGCATTTCCTCAGACTTACGGGCCGATCCTCACGCGCAATATGAGATCCGCGCCTATGCCGACGCGATGCTGGGCACGCTGGAGCGCTGGTGCCCGCTCGCCCACGCCGCTTTCCTCGAATACCGCATGAACGCCGCCGCGATCTCGGCGACCGGGATCGCGGTCGATCCGCCGCCTGCTCGCCGGCGAAACCGTCGAGCAGAAGTCCAGCGGCCTCTCCCCGCGCGAATGGCGCGAGCTGATGGCGGTGCTGGGCCGCTGATCCTTTTGCAATTCCCTTGGCCGGGCTTGTCCCGGCCATCCACGTCTTCAAGTCAGCCGATCATAAAGATCTTCCCAGAGTGGATGGTCGCGATGGATCAACCTGACCTTCCATGCCCGAGGCCAGTGCTTGATGTTACTTTCGCGCTGCTTCGCTCGCTCTATGTCCTGATGTTCTTCGACATAGACGACGCGCCTTAGACCATATTTTTTGCTGAATCCCTGTACGACACCCTCGCGGTGCTCCCACGCGCGACGGGCGATATCGACGGTCGCACCGACATAAAGGATGCCATTCCGCCGATTTGTCATGATGTAGACCCAGGCGCTCACAGGTCCCAGTCTTCGGCCAAGTAACGAAGCGATCAAGACGTGGATGCCCGGAACAAGTCCGGGCAAGGGCGGCCAGTTGTATCGGCGAGCGCTTCAGCCGATGATGCCTCCGAACCACCACGAGGCGCGGCGATGCGGATCGGCTTTGTCGGCACCGGGACGATGGGGACGCCGATCGCCGGGTGTCTGGTCGCCGCCGGGCACCGGCTGACGGTCTATGACACAGGCCCGCAGGCGATGGCGCCGCTGCTCGGGCACGGCGCGACGGCTTCGGCCGACAGCCCGGCCGAGGCCGCCTATGCGGCCGAGGTGGTGTTCACCTCGCTGCCCGGGCCGGCCGAGGTCGAGGCGGCCGCGCTCGACCCCGAGACCGGCATCCTCGCCGGGCTGCGCCAGGGCGGCACCTATATCGACCTGACCACCAACGCGCCGGCGACGGTCGCGCCGCGTCGCGGAGGCCTGCCCGTAAGCGCGGCGTCGAATTTCTCGACGCGCCGGTCAGCGGCCGGCCGCCCAACATGACCGTGATGGTCGGCGGCCAGCGAGGCCGATTTCGGCCACTGCCGGCCGCTGTTCGAGGCGATCGCCGCCAATGTCTTTCATGTCGGGCCGAGCGGCGCCGGCGCCACCGCCAAGCTGGTGACGCAATATCTCGGCTACACCAATTTCATCGCCGCGCTCGAAGGGATGCTGGTCGCGGCCAAGGCCGGGATCGATCTCGACACCCTGGCGCGAGATCGTGCCGGTCAGCGCCGGGCAGAGCCGCACCTTCGACAACATCCCGCGCGGCGTGTTCCCCGGCACCTTCGCCTCCGGCGGCACGCTCGACATCGTCGCCAAGGATGTGGACGCTCGCCTGCCAGCTGGCGCGCGATGTCGGCGCGCCGGCGGCGCTCGGCGCGCTCGCCTCCGATGTCTACAAGCGCGCCCAGGCGCAGGGCTGGGGCCAGGCGAGGGTTTCCCGGTCGTCGCCCGCGTGCTCGAGGCGATGGCCGGGGTCGAATTGCGTCAGCGGAGGCACGAGAATGAGCGACGACCGCGTCGCCCGGCTGCTGCTGACCCAGGAGATCGCCGAGTTCCTCTACGCCGAGGCCGAGCTGCTCGACGAGCGGCGCTACGACGAATGGCTGGCGCTGCTGGCCGACGACATCCGCTATTGGATGCCGATGCGGCGCAACGTCAAATTCGGCGACACCGACCGCGAATTCACCCGCGAGAGCGAGGACATCACCTGGTTCGACGAGGGCAAGGACACGCTGACCCGGCGGGTGCGGCAGATCCAGACCGGCATCCACTGGGCCGAGGAGCCGCAATCGCGCATCGCCCACCTGGTGTCGAACGTGCAGCTGCTGGAGGCGACGCCCGATGCCGACGACGCCGCGGGAGGTCACGGCGAAATGCCGGTTCCTGATCTACCGCAACCGGGTCGAGACCGAGACCGATTTCCTGGTCGGCAAGCGCGAGGATACGCTGCGCCGCGCCGGTGACGGCTGGCAGATCGCGCGCCGCAAGATCATCCTCGACCAGAATGTGCTGCTGACCAAGAACCTGACGTTTTTCTTTCTGATCCACGATCGCGCACTGATCTCATCCCCTCAACCGTCATTCCCGGGCTTGTCCCGGGATCCACCTGGATGACCGGGTCAAGCCCGCAATGACAATAGAGCGGAGGCAGGCATGACGACGGAACGCACACCGGTTACCGTCCCGGCCTCGTCGATCTCGCGACCGGGCAGATCAGCCGCGAGATCTTCGTCAACGACGAGATCTACGCCCAGGAGCAGGAGCGCGTCTTCGCCCGCTCGTGGCTGTTTGTCGGGCATGAGAGCCAGATCCCCAACCCCGGCGATTTCTTCGTCTCGCGCATGGGCGAGGAGTCGGTGATCCTGTGCCGCGACCGCGCCGGCCGGTGCATGTGTTCCTCAATTCCTGCCGCCATCGCGGGATGAAGGTGTGCCGCTACGACGACGGCAACACCACCGTCTTCACCTGCCCCTATCACGGCTGGAGCTACGGCACCGACGGCGCGCTGGTCGGCGTGCCGTATTTCCGCGAGGCCTACCATTCCGAGCTCGACAAGCGCGAAATGGGGCCTCGTCGAGGTCGCGCAGCTCTGCGTCTACAAGGGCACGGTGTGGGCCAATTGGGATGCCGGCGGCGCCGCCGTTTCTCGAATATCTCGGCGAGTTCCGGCGCTTTCTCGACCTGATCCTCGACGGCTGGGATGGGCGCGAGGGCCAGGCCGAACTGCTCGGCGGCGTGCAGAAATGGCTGATCCCGTGCAACTGGAAATTTCCCGGCCGAGAATTTCAGCGGCGACACCTATCACAACATCTCGCACCGCTCGGTCGATCTGGTCGGCGCCGGCCCGAGCGGGCGCAGCCGGCGCGACTACGGCGAACTGCAACGTGGCCCGCAAGCTGCACGTCGCGATCCCCGATCGCGGGCATCAGACGATCACCTACCTGCTGCCGCGGGATCACCAGCCGCAGGCCGGCCTATCAGAACTCGCCCGAGGTCGCCGAGTATTTCCGCCATTGCGAGGAGGAGCGGCGGCAAGCGCCCCGGCGCCGACGGCCGGCTGATCGGCGCGCCCGGCGAGATCTTCCCCAATGTGGCGCTGCTGCCGCGCCAGCCGCGCACGCTGGCGGTGTGGCACCCGAAGAGCGCGCACCAGACCGAGGTGTGGCGCTTCTTCTTCGTCGACCGCGACGCGCCGCAGGCGGTGAAGAACTTCCTGCGCGACTACTACATCCGCTACTCCGGGCCCGGCCGGGATGACCGAGCAGGACGACATGGAGAACTGGAACTACGCCCATGCCGCCAGCCGCGGCGTGATCGCCCGCCGCCATCCCTACACCTACGAGATGGGGATCGGCCACGCGGTCGAGGATTACGAGTTGGAGGGCTACCGGCTGCCTGGCCGGGTCATCGACCTGACCAACGCGCAATCGAGCGAGGAGCCGATGCGCAACCTCTACGGCCGCTGGGCGCAGTTCATGGAGGCCGACAGCTGGGACGAGCTGATGACCTGGCGCAAGAACGCGCCGCGCGAGGCGGTGGCGGCGAAATGAAGCTGCAGTACCGGTGAGCGTCCTTCGAGGCTCCCACCGGGTCAGTGCCCGGTGGTCACGCCTCAGGATGAGGAAAAGGTTTGAGCGTGGCATCATCGATCTTCATCCTGAATTGCCCCGGAAAAGCGCTGATGGCATCTGATACATTCCTCATCCTGAGGTGCCCCCGGAACGGGGGCCTCGAAGGACGCAAAACCACGAGTCCGAGATCTTGAAATGGCCGACGGTCCGATCAATGTCCGCGACCTCGCCGCCGGCACCACCGTGGTGCTGCTATCGGGCGCCGAGGCCGAGATCATCGACAACCCCAGGGACGGCGTCTGGCTCTTCGCCCGCTATCTCAAGGCGGACAATCCCGATCTCGTCGGCGCCGAGGAAATGATCTTCGCCCAGGACATCGTCGACACAAGGCCCTAGAAGTCGGTCCGGTTACGTTGTCGGGTCATTGCGAGGAGCAAAGCGACGAAGCAATCTCGACGATAATGCGCACGTCCGACCAGATTGCTTCGCTGCGCTCGCAATGACAGCCTTGGCAAAATGCCGCCAGAAAGGAGCCCCCATGCCCAACATCGAGAAATACGCCGCCAAGGGCGTCTACGACCCGCCGGTCTATTCGCAGGCGGTCAAGGTCAGCGGCGCGCAGACCATTCTCTACATCTCCGGCCAGGTCGATTACGACGGCCAGGGCAATTGCGCCCATCCCGGCGATTTCGCCGCCCAGGCCAAGGCGACGCTCGCCGCATTGAAGGCCCAGGTCGAGGCCGGCGGCGGCACCATGGCGTCGATCGTCAAGATCAACACCTACGTCACCGATATGCGCTACCGCCCGGAATACGCCAAGCTGCGCACCGAGTTCTTCGGCCCCAAGGCGCCGGCCAGTACGATGGTCGCGGTCACCGCGCTCGCCGCGCCCGAGTTCCTGATCGAGATCGAGGCCATCGCGGTGATTTAGCTGTGCCGCGGATGAGAGGCAGCGAATGAGATGGCCCAGGCGAGAAAGTGCGTCGCGGCAAAGTGATGCGCCGGTGAAAACTCAGGATGTTCGCTGCTCCTTCTGCGGCAACGATCATTCGGGTGAGGTATCCAAAGGGCGGATCGTCGCCGGTGCGGCCGTGTTCATCTGCCGCAACTGCGTGGACATCTGCATTCAGGTTTTCGCGGACTACGATCTGGCCTGGGTCGAGGCGAAAATCCAACAGCTGAACGAAGTGTTGAAGCCTCCGACATCAACCTGATCGCCGTTATGGCCTGGTGTTTTCGTCGGCAGTTCGTCATTTCTCTTGATTCAATCACGCTTCCCGGCGAAAGCCGGGATCCACCATTCCGCTTCTCGGTGGCTTGAACAACCATATCCGCGCTGTTCCACGCGACATGGTGGGGCACCTGCTCCCGTCAGTGGGCCCCGGCTGTCGCCGGGCAGCGATTACTTAGTTTCCACCAGCTCGATCGCTTCCTTGCTCGGGCCTTCGATCATCGCCGCGCGGGTCGGCCCGAGCGCGTAGGGCCCGTCGAGGAACCTGACCCCCTCGCCCTTGAGCTTGTCGATCCACGCGTCGAGGTCGCCGACCGACAGTGCGATGTGGTCCTGCTGCTGGCCGAGCGGGCTCACCAGCGGCTCGCTGCCCTGGTTGGCGTACCAGATCAGCGACACGTCGCCGAATTCGACCCCGGCGCGCGGGGTGCGGAACATGCCCTCTTGCTTGAGCGCCGGCCAGGTACGGTCGGGGTGGCGCGGCACCCGGCAATTCTCTTCGGTGAGGTCGGTGCCGTCATAGCCGGGGCGCAGCGGTGCGTTGAGGTGCTTCTGGTACCAGATCAGCGCGCAGAACGGGTCTTCCTGCCACATATGCACGTGGTTGAACCGCTCCTGCCCGTGATTGCCGGCGATCTCGATCAGCTGGTGCTCGGGCGCCTCCATATAGGCGAACCCGCCGACCCGGGTCGGCTCGATGTGCTGCGCCTTGGCTTCGGCGATCTGCGCCTTGGTGCGGCCGAGGGTGTTGCCGATATTCGGCCAGGTGTCGCTCGAGATGAACACCTCGCCGCCGCTCTCCTCGATATAGAGCGGGCACAGATGCACCTCGGGCCGCTGCTTGAATTCGGCGACCGTCTTCTGCGAGTCGACGACGTGCCAGCCGAAATGCCAGATCGCGCTTTGCGGCAAGGTCGGCGCCGGCCGGTCGACCTTGTTGAACAGCACCATCACGGCGTTGTCGGAATGCAGCGCCGCCATCCCGCCCCATTCGCCCTTGCGGGTGCAGGGGAATTGCCGCGTGTACCAGCCGATCGCCGCGTCGGGATCGACCGCGTTGAGGCGGATGTGATGAAAGCCCGGGGTCGGCAGCATCATGGCGGTCCCTCCACGAATTGCCGGAAGATTAGCACGCCTAATGGTGGGCGAGCGCGCAGTTGTGATCCTGGAGTTGCTCGCCGGAGGCGTAGTCGTGGCTGGCGAGGTCCGCCTGGTCGGTGAGGATCACAAAGCCGGGCGCCCCGGCGGGCAGATCGACGCCGAGCACGACCAACGTCTGCTTGCCCATCGCCTCGCGCGCGCCGGGGACCCCGTCGGCGAGCAGCGTGAAGGGGTTGGCGTCGTCGAGATCCTCGCCCGTCACCCGCATTGCCCGGTAGCGGTGGCCGGCGAGCGGTGCGGGCAGCGGCGTCCATTTGCCGCCGATCGCGGCAAGGTGGCTCTGCACCGCGTCGCGCACGTCGGCCCGCACGCAGTCGATATGGATGTGCAGCTGGTTCTGCGAGCGGCCAAAGGTCGAGTTCACCGCCAGGCTGATCGCGCTGCGCGGCAGCAACGCTTTTGCCGCGTCGATGGTGAAATGCCGCTCCTTCCAGGCATCGGCGAAATAATTCGCCGCGCCGGGGGCGATGAGCGCTGGGTCCTCGATACCGGTGATCTTCGCCGTCGGCATCAGCAGGTATTGCGTGTCGCCGGTGATGTCCTTGAGCACGACGTAGCCCTTGACCTCGCCGCCGTCGAGTTCGACGAGCGCGCAGGGCGCCGGCTGGCCGTACTCGCGCTCGTTCGGCACGCATTTCTCGCTGATAATCTTCCACAGCGCGTCGGGGTCGGCGTGAGCGGCGGGCGCAGCCGCAACCAGCGCGACCAGCGCCGCGAAGAGGAGACGCAGCGGCATTATTCGACGACGATGCGCGGCGGGGCGCGACGGGCGCCGTCGCCCGACACCTTGGCCCAGACCTTCGCCGCGATCTCGCGGAACAGCTGAGCATGCGGCGAATCCGGCTCCGACACGGTGATCGGCCGGCCCTCGTCCGAGGTCTCGCGGATCTGCAAATCGAGCGGTACCTCGCCGAGAAATTCGGTGCCGAGGCGCTCCGCCTCGCGCCGCGCGCCGCCATGCGAGAAGATCTCGCTGCGCTCGCCGCAATGCGGACAGAGGAAATAGCTCATGTTTTCGATGATCCCCAGCACCGGCACGTTGACCTTCTGGAACATCGAGAGCCCGCGGCGCGCGTCGATGAGGGCGATGTCCTGCGGGGTCGAGACGATGACCGCCCCGGCGAGCGGCACCTGCTGCGCCATGGTCAGCTGCGCGTCGCCGGTGCCGGGCGGCAGGTCGACCACCATGATGTCGAGCTCGCCCCAGGCGACGTCGCGCAGCATCTGGTTGAGCGCGCTCATCACCATCGGCCCGCGCCAGATCATCGCGGTGTCCTCGGGCACCAGAAACCCGATCGACATGCATTTGAGGCCGTAATTTTCCATCGGCCGCAACGTCTTCTGATCGACCATCGTCGGTTTGCCGGAAATCCCCAGCATCCGCGGCATCGAGGGACCATAAATGTCGGCGTCGAGCACGCCGACCCTGAGGCCGTTGGCCTTGAGGCCAAGCGCGAGATTGGCCGCGACGGTTGATTTGCCGACCCCGCCCTTGCCCGAGGCGACCGCGACGATGGCGCCGACACCCGGCACCGCGCCGCGTCGCCCGATCTGGTTGGCGGCCGCGCCCGGCGCGTGCGCGTGGGCATGCGGCGCCGGACGCTCCGCTTGCGGCGGGCGCGACTCGGCGGTCAGCACTGCGCTTACCGAGAGCACCCCGGGCAAGGCTTCGACCGCCGCTTCCGCTGCCTGGCGCAGCGGTTCGAGGCGTGGGCCGCGCTCGGGCTCGACCTCGATCGCGAACCCGACATTGCCGTCGCGAATGACGATGCCGGTGATCATATTGAGGGAGACGAGGTCGCCTCCCTTGTCGGGGTCGCGCACTGTTCCCAGCGCGTCGAGAATCTGTCGCTCGGTAACGGCGGCCATCGCATTCTCCAACGGGCGGGAGTGGAACTTATCCGCAAATAGGCTCGCCGGATAAACTTGACAACATCTGCGCGCGCGCCCTCTATCGCCGGCAAATCCGGCGGCCGCACCAAAAGGCGTCACGCGCAATGATCTGGATGAGCGAACGCGGTGGCCCCTGGGGCGGCGGCCGCGGCGGCGGGGGCGGCGCCAGTGGCCCGTGGGGCGGCGGCCGCAATAACAATGGCAGTGATGGCCCGGGCCCGCGTGGTCCCGGTTCCCGCCCGCCCGATTTCGAGGAAATGCTGCGGCGCGGCCAGGACCGTTTCCGCCAGCTCCTGCCGGGCGGCTACAACTCGGGAACCCTCATCGCGATCGCCGTTGCCCTGATCGTCGTGCTGTGGCTGGCGAGCGGATTTTATCGTGTCCAACCCGACGAAGTCGGTGTCGTCCTGCGCTTCGGCGCTTACAACCGGATGACCCAGCCTGGCCTCAACTACCACCTGCCGGTCCCGATCGAGAGCGCGCTGACCCCCAGCGTCACTCGGGTAAACCGCACCGAAGTCGGATACCGCTCGGGCGAAGTGGGCACAGGCGAGTTCTAGCCAGCTTCCCAAGGAAGCGCTGATGCTGACCGGCGACGAGAATATCGTCGACATCAACTTCACCGTGTTTTGGGTGGTCAAGGACGCTAAGGCGTTTCTGTTCAACATCCGCTCGCCCGACGCGACGGTGAAATCGGCGGCCGAAAGCGCCATGCGCGAGATTGTCGGCGAGACCAAAATCGCCGACGCGCTCGCCGAGGGCCGCGGCAAGATCGAGACGGACACGCAGAAGCTGCTGCAGCGCATCCTCGATTCCTACGGCGCGGGCATCGACATCACCCAGGTTCAGCTCGCCAAGGTTGATCCGCCGGCTCCGGTGATCGAGGCCTTCCGCGACGTACAGCGCGCCCTCGCCGACCGCGCGCGGCTGAAAAACGAGGCCGAGGCCTATCGCAACGACATCCTGCCCAAGGCGCGCGGCGCCGCGGCGCAGATCACCCAGGACGCCGAGGCCTACCGCTCCCAGATCGTCGCTCAGGCGCAGGGCGACGCCGACCGCTTCGTCGCTGTCTTGAAGGCCTATCAGGCGGCTCCGGACGTCACCGCGCAACGGCTCTATCTCGAAACAATCGAGGATATCCTCAAGAATACCAGCAAGGTCATCCTCGATAAGGCGCTGCTGGGCCAAGGCGGCATCCTGCCTTATCTGCCGCTGTCGAGCCTTCCGGGATTGACGCCCCCGGCCGGCGCGACGACGCCGTCCACGGGCACGCAGTCGCCCGGGGTGGGGTCCCGGTGATGCGCCGCCACGCCTTGATCGCGCTCGCGGTGGTGCTGATCGCCGGCGGCATCCTGATACGCAGCTCATTCTTCATCGTCGATCAGACCGAATCGGCGCTGGTGCTGCAATTGGGCCAGCCGCGCCGGCAGATCAGTCAGCCGGGATTGTGGTTCAAGCGGCCGTTCATCGAGGATGTGGTGATCTACGACAAGCGCGTCCTCGATTTCGAGCCGCCTCCGGAGGAGGTCATCGTCTCCGATCAGAAGCGCGTCGTCGTCGATTCCTATTCGCGCTACAAGATCACTGACCCGCTGTTGTTTTACCAGACGGTCGGTAGCGAGGCGGGCGTGCGCACGCGGCTCGCCTCGATCGTCAGCGGCAGCCTGCGCCGGGTGCTTGGCAACGTGACGCTCTCCGACCTCCTGTCGGAGAAGCGCGCCCAGATCATGATCCAGATTCGCGACGAGGTTGGCGCCCAAGCCAAGGAGTTCGGTGTTGAAGTGGTCGATGTTCGGCTGCGCCGCGCTGATCTGCCGGAGGAGAACAGCCAGGCGATCTATGCGCGCATGGTGTCGGAGCGGCAGCAGCAAGCATCGCAATACCGTGGCGAGGGCGCCGAGGCGGCGCAAACGGTGCGCGCGACTGCCGAGCGCGATCGCACGGTGATCCTCGCCGACGCGCAGCGCGACGCGCAGCGCGTACGCGGCGACGGTGACGCGCAGGCGATCAAGATCTACGCCGACGCCTATAACCAGGATAAGAGCTTCTTTGCCTTCTACCGTTCGCTACAGGCCTACCGCGACGCCTTCAACAACAAGAACACCTCGTTCGTCCTCAGCCCCGATAACAACTTCTTCCGGTTTTTCAACGGACCGTTGGGGACGGTTCCGGGCGCGCCGACACCGCCCGCACAGCACTGATCGCGCGGCGCTCGGCCGATGCGGGATTTTGCCACCGCTATCGCGCTCATTCTGGTTATCGAGGGCATCCTCTACGCGCTGATGCCGCAAGCGATGAAGCAGCTCGCGGCGCGCACGATGTCGACCCCGGCGCAGGCGCTGCGCGGCGCCGGGTTGATCGCCGCCTGCCTTGGCGTCGCGCTCGTCTGGGCGTTGCGACATTAACACCCACGGCCCGCGAAGGTTCTGGTTTGCCAGGCGGTTCTCCCGTAAGCTTATGCTCGGCGAGATAGCGGACGCTTCGGGGGTCCTCTCGTGCGCTGCTCATTCTTTTAAGGAGTTGCCGACGGTGCCGCTGTTTTTCCTTTCGCGCGTCCGGACGGCCGCCGTGGCGCTCGCCGTGCTGCTGATCGCGGCTCCGGTCGGCGTGGCGCCCGTAGGCTTTCAACAGGCGGTGGCGCGGCCGGCTCCCGACAGCTTCGCCGATCTCGCCGAGAAATTACTGCCCGCGGTGGTCAACATTTCGACCACGCAAACCGTCAAACCCGAGCAGCACTCCGAAAAGACCCCGCCGGATATGCCGCAACTTCCGCCGGGCTCGCCGTTCGAGGAGTTCTTCAAGGATTTCTTCAAGCACAACGGGCAGAACGCCGACCCTGACGCCGACACCCGCAAGGCCACCTCGCTCGGCTCCGGCTTCATCATCGACCCGAAGGGGATTGTCGTCACCAACAACCACGTGATCGCCGACGCCGACGAGATCACCGTCATCTTGCACGACAACACCAGCCTGAAGGCCGAGGTCATCGGCCGCGACAAGGACACCGACATCGCCGTGCTTAAGGTCAAGCCCGACAAGCCGCTCACCGCGGTCGATTGGGGCGACAGCGACAAGTCCCGCGTCGGCGATTGGGTGCTGGCGATCGGCAACCCGTTCGGGCTCGGCGGCACCGTCACCGCCGGCATCCTGTCGGCCCGCCAGCGCGACATCCAGTCCGGCAAATACGACGATTTCCTGCAGACCGACGCCTCGATTAACCGCGGCAATTCGGGCGGACCCATGTTCAACATGGATGGCGCCGTCATCGGCATTAATACCGCGATCTACTCGCCTTCGGGCGGGTCGATCGGCATCGGTTTCGCGATCCCGTCGTCGCTGGCGAAGGTGGTGGTGAACGAACTGATCAACGAGCCGGATCACATCGTGCATCGCGGCTGGCTTGGCGTCCGCATCCAAGGGGTCAGTGACGAAATCGCCGATAGCCTCGGCCTCGATAAGGCCAAGGGCGCTCTGGTAGCTAGCGTGACCGATAACGGGCCGGCGCAAGCCGCCGGGATCCAGCCCGGCGATGTGATTTTGACCTTCGACGGCAAGCCGGTCATCGATATGCGGCACTTGCCGCGGCTGGTCGCGGAGACCCCGGTCGACAAGGTGGTGCCGGTGACGGTGTGGCGCAAACACCAGGAAACCGCGCTGCAGGTCAAGGTCGGCCGGCTCGCGGAGACCGAGACGGCCAGCGCTAATCAGGATAATCCCAAGCCTACCCCAAAGCCCGCCGCTGCTACGGTTAGCGCGCTCGGCATGACCCTTTCCGACCTGACGCCCGACTTGAAAGAGAAGTTTTCGCTTGGCGACGATGCCAGGGGCGCTGTTGTCGTTGACGTCGCGAAGGACGGCCCGGGCGCCGAAAAAGGGTTGAAGCCGGGCGACGTGATTATGGAAGCGGCGCAAGAGTCGGTAAAAAGCGCGGCTCAGATCGTCGGCAAAGTCGCCGACGCGAAAAAGGCCGGGCGCAAGTCGATCCTGCTCCTGATCGAGCGCCAGGGCGATTTGCGGTTCGTCGCGCTGCGCCTCGATCAGAGCTGACGAGCCTCGTTGCGAGGCTCGTCATCCCCGGGCTTGATCCCGGTGCTCTCGTGCAGCCTTGCCGCTACCTGATAAGCTCCTCTTCCCGGTATCCCTGCGCGTAAAGCAGCGCGGTCAGATCGGCGTGGTCGATGCGCCAGCGCGACGCAGCGGCGACCGCGGGTTTGGCGTGAAAAGCGACGCCGAAACCGGCCTCCCGCAACATCGGCAGATCGTTGGCGCCATCGCCGACGGCCATCGTCTCCTCAATGCCGAGACCCAGCTCGGCAGCGAGCGACAGCAGCGTCTCGCGCTTGGTCGCGCCGCCGACGATGGGCGGCATGAGCGTGCCGGTCAGCTTGCCGTCCGCGACGTCGAGCCGGTTGGCGACGACACGGTCGAAGCCGAGGCTGCGGGCGACGGGCTCGGCGAACACCGTGAAACCTCCCGACACCAGCGCGGTGTAAACCCCGGCGCGGCGCAGCGCCGCGATCAGCGCTGCCGCGCCCGGCATCAGGCGGACCCGCGAGGCGGCCTCGTCGAGCACGCTCGCCGGCAGGCCGCGCAACAACGCCACGCGTTCGCTGAGCGCGGCCAAGAAATCGATCTCCCCGTTCATCGCCCGCCTTGTAATCTCGGCGACATGCGCGCGCATGCCGAGGAAATCGGCCAGCTCTTCGAGCATCTCGTTCTCGATGATCGTCAACTCGAAATCGGCGACCAGCAGCCGCTTCTTTCGCCCTGCAGCCGGCTGAACCAGGAGATCGATCGGCCGCTCGCCGATCGCCGCCCTCACCGCCCTTTCATCTGCGCCAACGATGTCGCATGCGGTGGGCGCCAACCAATCGAGCTGTCCGCCGAGCGTGGGAGCGACGCCAGACAGCGCACTCTCGGCGTCCGAGCCGGCGATCAACGTAATGACAACAGCCAAGTCGCAAACTCCGATAGACCCGCGGTGGTTATCATTGCCGGACCGACCGCCAGCGGCAAATCCGCTCTCGCGCTCGCTCTCGCCGCGCAGTATGGCGGCACGATCATCAATGCCGACAGCCAGCAGATCTACCGCGACCTCAAGATACTGTCTGCGCGGCCCGACGCGGCGGCAGAGGCGCGCGCCCCGCACCGGCTCTACGGCTTTCTCGATGCCGCCGAGCGTTTCTCGGTGGCGCGCTGGCGCGAGTTGGCGCTGGCCGAAATCGCCGCCGCGATTGCCGACGGGCGGTTGCCGATCGTGGTCGGCGGCACCGGGCTCTACATCCGCGCGCTGATGCACGGCCTGGCGCCGGTGCCGGACATTCCGCCGGAAATCCGTGCCGAAGCGGTCGAGCTTTACCGACGCATCGGCGGCGTCGCGTTTCGCGATGCCTTGGCGCGGCTCGACCCCGCCGCTGCCGCCTGTTTCCCGGCCGGCGACCGCACACGGCTCACCCGCGCCTATGAGGTCGTGCGCGCCACGGGTCGCCCGATCGCCGAATGGCAGGAGCGCGCGGCGTCCCCGGCGCCGTTTCGTTTCGCGACCCTCTTGCTGAACCCGCCGCGGGCCGCGCTCTACGCGGCTTGCGATGTCCGCTTCGCGGCGATGATCGCGGCCGGCGCGCTCGACGAGGCGCGGGCGCTGATGGCGCGCGGCCTCGATCCCGGTTTGCCGGCGATGAAGGCGGTCGGCGTGCCCGAGCTGATGCGGCACCTGCGCGGCGAAATGATCCTTGAGGCCGCCATCGCGGCCGCGCAGCAGGCGACGCGGCGCTACGCCAAGCGCCAAGTGACCTGGTTTCGCCATCAGCTAGACGCAGACCTGACCTGCACTGAGCAATATTCGGAAAGTTTTTTGCACTGCTCACGCCATTTTATAGATGAATTTCTGTTGACCCGGTGACGATAGCTGGTACGGTGCGACCGTCGCGCCGGCTTTTGCCGGCGCGTATTGTTCTGTAAGCGCTGGGCCGGCCTTCGCCGGCGCGTGCTATTCTGCGGCACAGTTTAGGGAGAGGGTCATGCCGGCCGAGCCGATCAGCGGAGCGGACATCATCATCAAGTCGCTCGTCGATCAAGGCGTCGAGGTCGTCTTCGGTTATCCCGGCGGGGCCGTCCTGCCGATCTATGACTCGCTGTTCAAGCAAAACAATCTGCGCCACGTGCTGGTGCGCCAGGAAGGCGGCGCCGTGCACGCTGCGGAGGGCTACGCGCGCTCGACTGGCAAGGTCGGCGTCGTGCTGGTGACGAGCGGTCCGGGCGCGACCAACGCGGTGACCGGTCTCACCGACGCGCTGATGGACTCGGTGCCGGTCGTGTGTCTCACCGGCCAGGTGCCGACGCACCTCATCGGCAACGACGCGTTCCAGGAAGCCGACACCACCGGCATCACCCGGCCATGTACCAAGCACAATTATCTGGTGCGCGACGTGCGTGACCTCGCCCAGGTCATGCATGAGGCCTTCTACATTGCCAAAAGCGGCCGGCCAGGCCCGGTGGTGATCGACTTGCCCAAGGACGTGCTGTTCGCGACGACGCCGTACGATCCGCCCAAATCCGTCGAGCACAAGAGCTACCGGCCGCAGACAAAGCCTGATCCGAAGCGCATCGACGAGGCCCTGGCGCTGATCGCCAAGGCCGAGCGGCCGCTGATCTATGGCGGCGGCGGGCTGATCAATTCGGGGCCGGAGACCTGCACCCGCTTTGCCGAGTTCGTGCGCCTGGTCGACGCGCCCTGCACGCTGACCCTGATGGGCCTCGGCGCGCTGCCGGCGAGCGACCCGCATTTTCTCGGCATGGTCGGCATGCACGGCACCTTCGAAGCCAACAACGCCATGCACGATTGCGACGTCATGGTCGCGGTCGGCTCGCGCTTCGACGACCGGGTGACCGGGCGGCTCAACGCCTTCTCGCCCAACTCGAAGAAGATCCACATCGACATCGACCCCAGCTCGATCAACAAGAACGTGCGGGTCGACGTGCCGATCGTCGCCGATTGCGGCGAGGCGCTGGCGGCGCTGCTCGCGGGCTGGCCCAAAGTGGCGCCGAAGCGCCCGCCGGCGGGCCGCGCCAGATGGTGGGGCCAGATCGAGGAGTGGCAGGCGCGCGACTGCCTGCGCTACGACAAGAGCAAGAAGGACGTCATCAAGCCGCAATACGCGCTCGAGCGCCTCTATGCGCTGACCAAGGATCGCGATCCCTTTATTACTACCGAGGTCGGCCAGCACCAGATGTGGGCGGCGCAATTTCTCAAATTCGAGAAGCCGTACCACTGGATGACCTCGGGCGGCCTCGGCACGATGGGCTATGGGCTGCCGGCCGCGGTCGGGGTGCAGGTCGCGCATCCCGACGCGCTCGTCATCGACGTCGCCGGCGAGGCGTCGATCCTGATGAACATCCAGGAGATGTCGACGATCAACCAATACCGGCTGCCGGTGAAGGTCTTCATCCTCAACAACCAGTACATGGGCATGGTGCGGCAGTGGCAGGAACTGCTGCATGGCGGGCGCTACTCCGAGAGCTACACCGCGGCGCTGCCCGATTTCGTCAAGCTCGCCGAGGCGTTCGGCGCCCATGGCATGCGGGTCACCAAGCCCTCCGAACTCGATGCCGCGATCCGCTACATGGTCGACACGCCGGGCGCGGTGGTGATGGACATCGCGGTCGACGAGCTCGAGAACTGCTTCCCGATGATCCCCTCCGGCGCGGCCCATAACGAGATGCTGCTCGGCCCCGAGGACGAGGCAAAACGGCCGGTCTCGGAAGAGGGCATGGTGCTGGTGTAGGCGTGGCTGAGATCGAGCGCCACACCATTGCGGTTCTGGTCGACAACGAGCCGGGTATCTTGGCGCGCGTCGTTGGCCTGTTTTCCGGGCGCGGCTACAATATCGACAGCCTGACCGTCGCCGAGGTCGACAAGGCCGCCAATCTGTCGCGGATCACCGTCGTGACCACCGGCACGCGGATGATCATCGAGCAGATCAAGGCGCAGTTGTCGCGTCTCGTGCCGGTGCGCAAGGTGCATGATTTGACCGACGAGGGCCCGCACGTCGAACGCGAGCTGGCGCTGATCAAGGTGGTCGGCAAGGGCGAGCACCGGATCGAATCGCTGCGTCTCGCCGACATGTTCCGCGCCCGCGTCATCGAACTCGACGACCGAGAGCTTTGTGTTCGAGATGACCGGGTCGTCCGAAAAGCTCAATGCGTTTATTACGTTGATGGAACCTTTGGGCTTGGTCGAAGTATCACGCACCGGTGCGGTGGCGATCGCCCGCGGCCCCGGCCAGTTCTAGAATTCGCACGAAGGAGAGTGCCATGCGCGTTTATTACGATCGCGACGCCGATGTGAACCTGATCAAGGCGAAGAAGGTCGCGGTCATCGGCTATGGCAGCCAGGGCAACGCCCACGCCAACAATCTGCGCGACAGCGGGGTCAAGGATGTCGTCGTCGCGCTGCGCCCGGGCTCGGCTTCGGCGGTGAAGGCCGAGACGGCCGGGATCAAGGTGCTCACCCCGGCCGAGGCCGCGAAATGGGCCGATGTCGTCATGGTGTTGGCCCCCGACGAGCTGCAGGCGGCGCTCTACAATTCCGACCTCAAGCCCAACATGCGCGAGGGCACCGCGCTGGCTTTCGCCCACGGGCTCAGCATCCATTTCCGCCTGATCGAGCCGCGTCCCGACATGGACGTCTTCATGATCGCGCCAAAAGGCCCCGGCCACACCGTGCGTTCGGAATACCAGCGTGGCGGCGGCGTCCCCTGCCTCGTCGCGGTCGATCAGAACCCGTCGGGCAACGCGCTCGAGATCGCGCTCTCCTATGCCTGCGCGATCGGCGGCGGCCGCGCCGGGGTTATCGAGACCAGCTTCCGCGAGGAATGCGAGACCGATCTGTTCGGCGAGCAATCGGTGCTGTGCGGCGGCCTCACCAGCCTGATCGTCGCCGGCTACGAGACGCTGGTCGAAGCCGGCTACGCGCCCGAGATGGCCTATTTCGAGTGCCTGCACGAGGTGAAGCTGATCGTCGACCTGATCTACGAGGGCGGCATCGCCAACATGCGCTACTCGATCTCGAACACCGCCGAATACGGCGATTACACGCGCGGCGAGCGGGTGATCAGCCCCGCGGTCAAGGAGGAGATGAAGCGCATCCTTGCCGACATCCAGTCCGGTCGTTTCGCCAAGGAGTGGGTGCTTGAGAATGCCGCCGGGCAGCCGAGCTTCAAGGCGATGCGCCGCCGCGCCGCCGAGCACGACATCGAGAAGGTCGGCGAGCGGCTGCGGGCGATGATGCCGTGGATCAAGCAGAACGCGCTGGTCGACAGGACGAAGAACTGAGCCGTGATTCTGGCGCGCGGGCGCGCAAGAAATTGTGTCCCTCCCCCGGGCGTGACCCGGGGGTCCACGTCTTTATTTGCAGATGGCAGGACACAAGACGTGGATGGCCGGATCAAGTCCGGCCAAGGGACGTGAGGAGCGGCGTTGGCCCGAGGCCGCCGCACGCCACTTCGCGTCCTCCATGTCGCGGCCGAGCTCTACCCGTGGGTCAAGACTGGCGGGCTCGGCGACGTGCTGGCGGCGCTGCCGTCGGCGCTCGTCGCGCAAGGGGTGGATGCAAGGCTGTGCCTGCCCGGATTCCCCGCCTTTCTCGACGCGTTTTCCACCAGCGATGTGGTGCGGCTGCAAACCCCGTTTGCCGCCGAGCGAATTCGGGTCGCGTCGGCGTATCTTCCCGGCGGCCGGGTCGGCGCTTATCTGGTTGATCATCCCCCGTTTTACGACCGCGCCGGCGGTCCCTATGGCGGGCCTGATGGGCGCGAATGGCCCGACAATCTCCGCCGGTTCGGCCTGCTTTCGTGGGTCGCGGCGGCGCTTGGCCAAGGCGCCGACCCGAACTGGCGGCCCGACATCGTTCATGCGCACGATTGGCATGCCGGGCTCGCGCCGGCCTATCTGAAAGCGCAGGCCGAACCCGTCGCCGGCGTGATGACAATCCACAACCTGGCGTATACCGGGTATTTTCCGGCTGGCGTGTTTCCCGAGCTATCGCTGCCGCCGCCGTTCTTCGGCATCGATGGCGTTGAGTTCTATGGCGGCGTGTCGTTTTTGAAAGCGGGTCTCGCCTACGCCGACCGGCTGACGACGGTAAGCCCGACCTATGCCGCGGAAATCCAGACATCCGAGTTTGGCAACGGACTCGACGGCTTTCTGCGCCGCCGCGCCGGTGTGTTGAGCGGTATCCTCAACGGGGTCGATCCGCAGGTCTGGGATCCGGCAAACGACCCGGCCTTGCCGGCACCCTACGGCATCGACGATGCCGACAAGGGCAAGGCGGCGGCCAAGGCGGCGTTGCGCCAGCGCTTCTACCTTGCCGAGACCGCTGGGCCGCTTTTCGGCGTGGTCAGCCGCCTGACCCCGCAGAAGGGGCTCGACCTCCTGCTCGACGCGGTGCCCGATTTGGTCGGCGGGGGCGCGCAACTCGTGTTGCTCGGTAGCGGCGACCCTGACCTCGAGGCCGGCTTCGGCGCCGCGGCGCGGGAGTTTCACGGCAGACTCGGTGTCGAGATCGGCTATGACGAGGCGCTGTCGCGCCTGATCATCGCCGGGTCCGACGTCATCGTCGTGCCGTCGCGCTTCGAGCCGTGCGGGCTGACCCAGCTTTACGCGCTGCGCTATGGTTCGCTGCCGCTGGTGCGCCGCACCGGCGGGCTTGCCGACACCGTCGTCGACGCGACCCCCGCTCATCTGCGCGGCAAGACGGCGACCGGCTTTGTGTTCGACGACCCGACGCCCGGGGCGCTGGTCGCGGCGCTGGCGCGCGCCTGTGCGCTCTACAGCGACCGCCGCCGCTGGCGGCAGATGATGCGCACGGCGATGGCGCAGGATTTCAGCTGGGCGCGATCGGCCCGGCAATACGCGGCGCTGTACCGGGAATTGGCGGCTAGTTAACCCCCCAAGATCGTCCCGGCTTCGATCCCGGCCTCGCTCGACTTGATCTTGGCGCCGTCGTCGACGCGCACGCGCTGCGCCTCGATGAACCCGCCCTGGCAGTGGATGCGGATACCGTCTGGGCCGGACGACACCACCTCGCCCAGCTTCTTGCCGCGCACCGCGCCAAAGGTCGGCGCCATCACCTTTTTCGCGTCGAAGATGTAGAGCTTTTTGTCGCCATCCTCGGACTTTAGCGTCGTCCACGCGCCCGGCGCCGGGTTGCAGCCGCGGATCAGGTCGTAGACGAAATCGACGTGGTTGGCCCAGTTGATCTCGCTCTCGGCCGCGCGCACCCAGCCTTCATAGGTGGCTTCGCTCTCCTCTTGCGTCCATTCCGTGGCGCGCCCGCCGGTGACGAGGTCGGCGGCCTGCACCAGCGCCTCGACCCCCAGCGGGAAGATCTTGTCGAAATAAAGCGAGGCGGCGGTGTCGTCGGGGCCGATCGGCACCCGCTTCTGCAGGATCACCGGGCCCTCGTCGAGCCCCGGGGTCGGGCGGAAGATGGTGAGCCCGGTCTCCTTGCGGCCGCGGATGATCGCCCAAGGGATCGAGGCCGGCCCGCGATGCAGCGGCAGGAGCGACGGGTGAAACTGGATCATCCCGTGCTTGGGGATGGCGCAGAACTCGGGCGGCGCGAACAGCAGCACATAGGCCATGACGCCGATATCGGCGTTGAGCTCCTTGAGCGCCGCCTGCGCCTCGGGGTCGGAGTATTTCGGGAAGCGATAGACCGGCAGCTTCTTCTCCTCGGCCGCCTGGACCAGCGGGTCGGGCCGCGCGCCCGGCTTCTCCGGCGCGGCGAAGACGCCGACGATCGTGTCGCCGCGGGCGATGAATGCCTCCATCACCGACTTGCCGAAGGCCTGCTGTCCGACGATCACGATACGCATCTCTGGTCCTCCGCTGCGCTGCTCCTGCCACAGAGTTCCACGCGATGCCGGGCGTAGCAAGGGCCGCCGCACTGGGTGGCGCGCGCTGCGCCGCGATCCCCGCACCGCACGGTCTGACGGGTCGAAAGGTCAACTGCTATCATTGGCTACGGGTGCTATCCTGCCAGGAGCAGCCGGGCGATCCCGCTGTGTCGGTGTAACTCAGTTGCGCCGAGTTCACTGATGGCGCAATGGAATGCTTACCCATAAGGGTCCCGTGCTGCCGACCGCGTCTGTGACGGCCTCAACGCGCCCTGCGATCCGATCGCGGCACGATGTTGGCACACGGCCTTGGGGCGTGCCTTCACCAGTGCAAGCCACGGCCCTCCTTGTCGCCATCACCACGATCGGCGCGGCCCTCAGCTTTTATAGAATCGGGGTTTTGTCGTTTTGGACAGACGAACTATTTACAGCTGTATTTATTGACCATCCCCTGAATAAAATTTGGGGCGCCTTATGGCCCAGCGAAACAAATATGATCCTTTATTATTGCATCGTGCATGTTTGGGAGAATTTATTTACAAATCCGTCGGACGGTACGCTGCGCTCCATCTCCGCGCTATGCTCGACCGCTGCTATTCCAGCGGTTTACGCCTTGGCCCTCGTGCTCAGCCAGGACAAAAACCTCGGCAGGGCAGCCGGCTTGGTGGCTGCCCTGCTGTTTTCCCTCAACAGCTTCCGCATACAATATTCGCAAGAATTGCGTTCCTATAGCCTTGCGCTGTGTTTCGGGGTTATCTCAAGTGCTCTTTTTGTCATGTGCTGCAAGAAACCGAAATCGATCGCGTTGTGGGTTGTCTATGTGGTTAGCGCGACTGCCGGTATTTATTCTCATGATTTAATCGGGCTTTTGATCGCGGCCCACGTCACGTCTCTCCTGGTTCTGTTCGTGTCCGGTTCTCGATCGCCTCTGATCCCGGCCATCGTCAGTTACTTGGTTATCTTGCTGCTCATCTCACCGTTAATTCAGGCGGCCGTAATACAGGGAACGGCGTTTTTGGCATGGATCAAGGTCCCGTCACTGACCGATATCGTGTATTTCGCCACCCAATTCACCGGCGGCGATGGCGTTTCGCTTCTGCTGTTTTATTTGTTTGGGGTGATGTTGACGATAGTCCTGTCGCGGAGGGAAAATTCTAAATATATCAACGATTATTGGGTTATTATATTCACGGCATCATGTTTGTTTTTGCCATTTATAGTGTGTATGATTTTAACATATTCGTGGGTTCCGTTTTTCTGTGATCGCTACTTTCTTCCGTCTCTCCCCTACCTGACGGTGTTTGTTGCTTTCGGGATAGCCAGGCTCGTGTTGAGCGGCCGTCTGGTTGCGAAATTTGGTGGAGCAGCGCTGCTCCTGGCCTTGAGCACCCTGTCGGCCCTCGGCGCGGCGAATTACTACACGACCGCAACGAAAGAGGATTGGCGATCGCTCACGGCATTCCTGGTTACCGAGTGCGTGCAGGCGGACACTCTTCGCCTTTACTACCCGGATTGGTCGCATGACCTGCCGCTGCACTACTCGACGCAAGTCGGGACGCAGGACAGGGCGCTGGAGCAGATGCTTGAGCATCCGGATGCGGATGCCGCGGCGGCGGTGAGGGCCACGGACTACCGAAAGATCTGTTTGATCGTGAGCCCGGAGGGCAGCCCCGAGCAGCGGCAAACAGTGCGTTCACTAGTTCAGGCGAACTACCCCAAGGCGACGCCCTACAAATTTGCCGGCGATATGGAAGTTGACGTCTACGTCAAATGAGGGACCAGCGCAGTTACGCCGTCGTAAAATCGCCGGCACTCACGAGTGTCAATGAGGCCGGACGACCTCGCCCGGCTCCGCGGTCAGATCGAACGCCGCGGCCATGAGCGCCTGCGTATAGGGGTGTTGCGGGGTTTCGAGGATGGCATCGGTTGGGCCGGCCTCGACCACCTTGCCGTCCTTCATCACCATGATCTCGTGCGCGACGGCCCGCACCACCCGCAGATCGTGGCTGATGAAGAGGTAGGTGAGCCCGTGGCGGCGCTGCAGCTCGCGCAACAGGTCGACGATTTGCGCCTGCACCGACATGTCGAGCGCCGAGGTTGGCTCGTCGAGCACGATGAAGCGCGGCTGCAGCACCAGGGCGCGGGCGATGGCGACGCGCTGGCGCTGGCCGCCGGAAAATTCGTGCGGATAGCGCTCGGCCGCTTCCGGTTCGAGACCAACCTCGACGAGGGCTTCGTCGATCCTCCGCCGCGCTTCGCGTTCGTCGCTCGCCAGGTGATGAACGCGCAGTCCCTCGCCAACGACCTGCGCGATCGACAGCCGCGGCGACAGGCTGGAATAGGGGTCCTGGAAGACGACCTGCATCTCGCGGCGCAACGGCCGCAACGCGCGTTGCCGCTCGCGGCTGATCTCACGCCCGGCGAAGATGATCGTGCCCTGGGCGTCGATCAGACGCAGCAGCGCCAGGCCCAGCGTCGTCTTCCCCGAGCCGCTTTCGCCGACGACGCCGAGCGTCGCTCCGGCGCGCAACTTCAAGGATACGCCATCGACGGCCTTGACCTGGCCCTTCACCCGCCGCAGCAACCCTCCGCGGATCGGGAACCACACCTTCACCGCGTCGCCCTCGACCAATACCGGCGCGTCGTGGGGCGGCGGGTCGGCGCGGCCCTTGGGCTGGGCCCCAAGTAACCGTTGAGTATAGGGATGCTGCGGGTGGGCAAAGATTTCGCCGGCCGCTCCCGCCTCGACGATCTCGCCATGCGACATGACGCAGACGCGGTCGGCCATTTTTCTGACGATCGTGAGGTCATGGGTGATCAGCAACAGCGCCATGCCGAGCCGGTCGCGCAGATCGCGCAGCAATTCGAGGATCTGCGCCTGGATCGTGACGTCGAGCGCGGTCGTCGGTTCGTCGGCGATCAGGATGTCGGGCTCGTTGGCGATCGCCATCGCGATCATCACCCGCTGCCGTTGCCCGCCCGAGAGCTGATGCGGGTAGGCGTTGAGCCGGCTTTCCGCCTCGCGCAAGCCGACCAGGTGCAGCAGTTCCAGCGTGCGCGCCCGCACCGCGGCGGCCGAGAGATGGTTGTGGATGAGCAGCGTCTCGCCGATTTGCTTCTGCACCGTGTGCAGCGGATTAAGCGAGGTCATCGGCTCCTGGAAGACGATGCCGATGCGGTTGCCGCGGACCTCGCGCAGCCGCCCGGGCGCGGAACCGACCAGCTCCTCGCCGGCGAATTTGATGCTGCTCCCCGGGTCATGGCTGGCTGCGGGGTAGGGCAGCAGCTGCAATATCGAGAGCGCCGTAACCGATTTGCCCGATCCGCTTTCGCCGACCAGCGCCAGGGTCTCGCCGCGGTCGAGGTCGAACGAAACCCGCTTTACCGCGTGCACCGGCGGAGCCCCGCGCCAGCCGGTGAAGGTGACGCTAAGATCGCGGATTTCGAGGAGGCTCACCCGATCACCTTGCGCGGATCGAAGGCGTCGCGCACCGCCTCGCCGACGAAAATCAGCAGGCTCAACATGATCGCCAACACGAGAAAGGCGGTGATGCCGAGCCACGGCGCCTGCAGATTGGACTTGCCCTGCGCCAGCAGCTCGCCGAGCGACGGCGATCCCGGCGGCAGGCCAAAGCCAAGAAAATCGAGCGAGGTCAGCGTGGTGATCGAGGCGTTGAGGATGAACGGCATGAAGGTGATCGTCGCGACCGTCGCGTTCGGCAGTACGTGGCGCACGATGATCTGCCGGTCCGGCATGCCGAGCGCGCGCGCCGCGCGGACGTAATCGAAATTGCGCGCGCGCAGAAACTCGGCGCGCACCAGGTCGACCAGGCTCGTCCACGAAAACAGTAGCATCAGGCCCAGCAGCCACCAGAAATTGGGCTGCACCAGGCTGGCGAGTATGATCAGCATGTAAAGGGTCGGCAGACCCGACCACACCTCGATAAAGCGTTGCATGCCGAGATCGACGATGCCGCCGAAATAACCCTGGACCGCCCCGGCGGCGACGCCGATCACCGAGGACGCCACGGTCAGCGCCAGCCCGAACAGCACCGAGATGCGAAACCCATAGATCAGCCGCGCCAGCACGTCGCGGCCCTGGTCGTCGGTGCCGAGCCAATCGATGCGCGAGGGCGGAGACGGATAGGGGCCCGGCGCATAGGTGATCGTGTCGTAGCTGAACGGGATAAGCGGCCACACGATCCAGCCCTTTTCCTCGATCAGCTTCTGCACGGCCGGCGAGCTGTATTTGGCCTCGCTCGGGAAGAACCCGCCGAAGGTCGTCTCGGGGTAATTGTGCAGCACCGGCACGTAGTAAGCGCCGTCGTAGCGAATCAGCAGCGGCCGATCGTTGGCGATCACCTCGGCGACGAGCGTGACGCCGAACAGCACGAGAAAAATCCACAGCGACCAGAAGCCGCGTTTGTTGGCGCGGAAATTGTCGAGGCGCCGGCGGGTGAGCGGCGTGATGCGGCGGCCCAGAAAGATGAGCCTCGCAGGGGGCGATGCCTGCAACGGCGTCGGCCCGAGTGCGATCCCCCTTGGTGACAGCGGGGGAGGGGCCGGAGCCTGTGGGTCGGGCGCGGTCAACCGACGCGGGAAACGCTATGACAGCGCCGGAATGGCCCTTCGCTCGGACGTCGCCCGGCCCTTGCGGTCGAGGTAGCGCTCGCAAAGCAGCTCGGCGATCTGCACCGCGTTGGTCGCCGCCCCCTTGCGCAGATTGTCGGCGACCACCCACATCGCCAGCCCGTTCGGCACGGTCGGGTCCTTGCGGATGCGGCTGACATAGACGAGGTCCTCGCCGGCGATCTCGGCCGGGGTGACGTAGCCCTCGTCGGCGCGGTGGTCGACCACGCTGATCCCGGGGAAGCTGCGCAACGCCTTGCGCGCCGCGTCCTCGCTGATCGCCCGGGCGAACTCGACGTTGACCGCCTCGGCGTGGCCGATGAACACCGGCACCCGCACGCAGGTGGCGCTGACCGCGATGTCGGGGTCGAGAATCTTGCGCGTCTCGACCGCCATCTTCCATTCCTCCTTGGTCGATCCGTCCTGCATGAACACATCGATATGGGGAATGACGTTGAAGGCGATCTGCTTCGTCAGTTTCTCCGGCTTGATCGGATCGTTGACGTAGACCGCGCGCGTCTGGGCGAACAGCTCGTCCATCGCCGCGTGCCCGGCGCCCGACACCGACTGGTAGGTCGCGACCACCACGCGCTTGACCTTCGCGAGGTCGTGCAGCGGCTTCAGCGCGACGACCATCTGGATCGTCGAGCAGTTCGGGTTGGCGATGATGCCCTTCTTCTCATAGCCCTTGATCGCTTGCGGGTTGACCTCGGGCACCACCAGCGGCACGTCCGGGTCCATGCGCCATTGCGAGGTATTGTCGATGACGACGGCGCCGGCCTTCGCGGCGCGCGGCGCGAACACCGCGGACACCTTGGCCCCCGGCGACGACAGCACGATGTCGATGCCCTTGAAGTCGAAATTGTCGAGCACCTGGACGTCGAGCACGTCGTCCTCGCCGAACGACACCTGACGGCCGATCGAGCGCGACGAGGCGAGCGCGACGACCTCGTCGCAGGGAAATTGGCGCTCGACCAGCGTGGCCAGCATCTCGCGCCCGACATTGCCGGTGGCGCCGACCACCGCTACCTTGAAGCCCATGGTGCTACTCCCTCCGGGAGCTATATGCCGAGTAAGGGGTTAACTGGTGAATTACGCTGCCGGCCGGCGCTTTACAAGCACCCGGTCGTCGCAGCCGGGTCGCCATGATGACCTATGGAGAGTTTTGGCCCCGTTATCTCGCCGCGCACGCCGATCCGCGAACCCGGGCGCTGCATTACTTCGGCACCGGCGCCGGCCTGATCCTGCTGCTGGCGTTTGCGCTGACCCGCGCTTGGTGGTGGCTCGCGGCGGCGCCGATCGTCGGCTATGGCTGCGCCTGGACCGGCCACGCGGTGTTCGAGCACAACAAGCCCGAAACCTTCGGCCACCCGTTCTGGTCGCTCTACAGCGACTTCCGTATGCTGGCGCTGTTCCTCGCCGGGCGTTTGGAGAAGTGAAATGAGCACCGCGGTTCCCCTGATCGACGAAGCCAATGCGAGCGCGGAGGTGCGCGCCGTCTATAACGACATCAAGAAGACGCGCGACACCGATTACATCAACAATTTCTGGCGGGTGCTGGCCAACGACCCGGCGACCTTGAAGCGCATCTGGGGCGGCCTCAAAGAGGTGATGGCCCCCGGCGCCCTCGATCCGCTGACCAAGGAAATGATCTATTTGGCGATCAGCATCTCCAACGGCTGCGCCTATTGCAGCCATTCGCACGGGGTCGCGGCCAAGGGCCGAGGCATGACCAAGGAGATGTTCGCCGAGCTCTTGGGCGTCGTCGGCATGGCCAATCAGACCAACAAGCTCGCCGACGGCTACCGGGTTCCGGTGGACGAACGGTTCGAAAATTTGTTCTGATAGGCATGAGGGCCCAGCTGGCGCGCCGCCGACCCAAGACGACAAGACCGAGGGCTGCGAAATTCTGGAGGAAATCATGGCCGTGCAATTCGATCGCGCCGCCGAGGATCTCGGCAACATCACCGGGCTGGAGCACTGCAATGTCGAGATCCCGGATCAGGGCTTGGCGAGCCAGTTCTACTTGATGGGCATGGGCTTCACCCGCGACCCGTATCTGTTCCCCGGCACCAACAACATGTGGGTCAATATCGGCAAGAGCCAGATCCACATGCCGACCGGCGACGCGCTGGTGTTTCGCGGCCATATCGGCATCGTCTCGCCGAGCCGCGACGAGCTCCTCGACCGGCTGACCGCGGTCAAGAAGAGCCTCAAGGACACCAAGTTCAAGTTCAAGGAGCACAACGACTACGTGTCGGCGACCTGTCCGTGGGGCAACAAGTTCCGCGTCTACGAGCCCGACACCAAGCGCTTCGGCAACATCAATCTCGGCCTGCCCTATGTCGAGTTCACCGTGCCGGAGGGGACGGCGAAAGGTATCGCCAAGTTCTACCGCAAGATCATCGGCGCCATCGCCGACGTCGAAAAGAACGGCCACGGCAAGGCGGCACACGTCAAATGCGGCATGAACCAGGAGCTGATCTTCCGCGAGACCGACAAGGAGCTGCCGGAGTTTGATGGCCACCATCTGCAGGTCTATGTCGAGGATTTCGGCACGCCGCACGAAAAGCTGAAGAAGCTCAACCTCATCACCGAGGAGAGCGATCGTTGCCAGTACCGCTTCGAGGACATCGTCGATGTCGATACCGGCAAGGTGCTGTTCCAGATCGAGCACGAAATCCGCAGCATGACGCACCCGCTGTACAACCGGCCGCTGGTCAACCGCAACCCGGCGCAGACCAACCGCAACTACATCATGGGCGGCGATTCCTGGGTCTATAACCTGCCCGACACGGTCGGCCCCAGCGGGCGGGTCGACGATCCGCTGAAGGCGCCCAAGGCGCCGACCATCGCCAAGCGCCGCGCGATGCGGGCCATGGCGCAGGCCTGAGCCCCCGGTCCCCGTGAAGACCCACGCCCCCGTTCCGTTGGCGGAGCGGGGGCGTTGTTTTTTGTTGAGGCCAATTGTCGCCCGATTCTGATCGATCGCCGGAACGCGGTGCGACGCCGTTGACGGCCCCACTTCCCGATGGATTTGTTCGCTCGCCGCTTTATTGCGGAATCGTGGTCCTCGCGACCGCCAGTATTTGTATGCTCCTGTCTGGTTTGCCGTTTGGTTTTCTGTTTGTCATGATTTTTCTTTTTGTCTGTGCCCCGGCCGTAATCTTCGGGCTGATCGGTATCGTTGTGTGGGGCATCCCAGCGGCGCTGTGGAAGCGCCGCTGGCGGCAAGCGCTGTCCATGTTCGCGTTTCCGCTGATGGTCGTCCTGGCCCTCCCCGCGATGCAGGCGGCCGGATCGACCAGGGACGAGGCCAGATTCTATATTCACAAAGGTAGTTATGACGCCAAGGCCGCCGCCGCGAAGGCCGCCGGAAAGCACATCGCTTGGGTTGACGATTGGAGCATATTCTTTAACGCCCACGACTTTGTCGTCTGGGACGAATGGGACGACCCCGAGACAGACTCCGGTTTCAAGCTGGAGCAGCGTTTCGGCGGGCACTTTTATTTGGTTGGAGATTGAGCCGCGGTGCAGGCGGCCAGCGAGGACAATCCGATGGACAATGTGCTGAGCGAAACATCACCGTCGTCATCGCGCGCCGCCCAGCCGACGATCGGCGGCTCGGTCTACGTTAAGCCGCAGGATATCGCCTGGTCGCCGACGCAGTTCGCGGGCATTTCGATCAAGGTGCTCTACGAGGACAAGGCAAAGGGCGAGCTGACCTGCCTGCTCAAGTGGGAGCCCGGCGCGACCCTGCCGATGCACAAGCATCCGGAGATCGAGCAGACTTACGTCGTCGAGGGCTCGTTCTACGACCATGACGGCGTCTGCCGCGCCGGCGAATTCGTCTGGCGGCGGGTCGGGTCGTTCCACGAGACCCATTCCGACGAAGGCGCGGTGATCCTCGCGGTCTACCGCAAGCCCAACGTGTTCCAGAACAGCACCGGCTACGCGAGCGGTGGATAGGCGCACGGCGCCACCTCGCTTAATTGTGCTTATGACATTATTGCAATACAGAATTGCGATTGCGCGCATTGAGAACGTTCCCTTTACGTTCCATCTACCCCGCAGCGCCGGTTCATGCGTGGGCCGGCGCCGTCGCTTTCGAGTGGCTCGTTGATTGACAGTCCGAAACCGGAGCTTGACGAGCGAACTGACCTTCCGTGCGCGGGCACAACGATAAGGCACAACAATAAGAGCCGTCTGTCGTCCGCGACCGAAATAACAACCAACATCGGCGCGGGCGCTGTTGAGGCAATAAGCCACCGATAACAAGCCCAGACCGCACGGAAGCAAGGCCACTCGCCAAACCGGAAAGTAGGCGGTGAATAACGACTACGATAGTCGCGGCGCGCGTTCGGCCGCGAGCGACGGTCCGCTGCATGCCGGCTTTTGGGAGCATGCCGGCCCGCCGCTCGGCCAGGTTCGGCGTAGCGCCGAAGGAACTCGTAGAAGCCCTTTTCGCGCTGGCCCGGCGCGAAACCGAAGAGCCTGCCCTAGCGGCCTGGCATCGGCGGCGGGATCGTGTCGGCGATGGTCTTGCGCGCCAGCAGCTTCTCGACGTAGCGGGCGAGGTTGGACTTGGCCCGCAATATCTCGCCGCTCTCGGGCAGCTTCGACATGTAGTAGAGGATCGGCAGCAGGTTGATGTCGGCGAGGGTGAGCGCGTCGCCGACCAGGTATCCGGTCTTCGCCACCGCGCGGTCGAGCAGCGCGAAATGCGGTTCCAGCTTGGGCGCCACCGCGTCGATCGCCACGCGGTTCGGGCTGCCGTCCGGCGTGCCGGGGAAGAAATAGGCGACCCCGTATTGCCGCAGCAGCACCGGGTCGATCGTCGTGTTGACGCAGGAGATCCACTGCTCGACCTGCGCCCCGCCGACCGGGTCGCGCGGCGCCAGCGGCGCGCCGGGAAACGCGTGGTCGATGTAGTAGAGGATCGCCCGCGACTCGAAGAGCGTCACGTCGCCGTGGCGCATCGCCGGGATTTTGCCGAAGGGATGGATCGCGTCGACCTCGGGCGTGTGCGGGAATACCGAAACAAGCTCGTAGGGCACCCCCTTCTCGCCGCAGGCGATGCGGCAGGCCCAAACGAAATTGCTCTGCGGCGCGCCGATGATCTGCAGGGTCGGCATGATTTGGCTCCCGTGTTCGGTATGGTGCTATCGTTCGCGATAATCCTAGCCGAAGATGACGAAAATGAGGGCCTCACGATGATGGGAAGAACGTGATGCTGAGCGGCGCGTATCGCTTTCCGGCGATGGAGAGCGTGATCTACGGACGGCCCTTCACCGAAGCCGTGAAGGAGGAAGTCGAGAAGGCCGACGCCCATGCCGTGTTTGTGCTGGCGAGCGGGACACTGGCGCGCGAAACCGAGCTGGTAAACCAGCTCAAGGCAGCGCTCGGCAACCGCTTTGCCGGGCTCTGCGCCAAGATCGGCTCGCACACTCCGCGCGTCGATTGCGTGGCCGCCGCCAATGCGGCCCGCGCCGCTAATGCCGACCTTATCGTCACCCTTGGCGGCGGCTCGGTGACCGACGCCGCGAAGATGGTCGCGATGTGTCTCGCGAACGGCATTACCGACGCCGCCGATCTCGACAATTACCGCGCCCGGATCGATGCCGACGGCAAGTCCTTCCGCCCGCCGATCGCGGCGCCGCAGGTGCGCACAATCGACATTCCGACGACACTCTCGGCCGGCGAATACACTGCTTCGGCGGGCTGCACCGACACCGCGCGCAACGTCAAGGAGAGCTACGGCCACCCGCTGATGATGGCGAAGGCGGTGGTGCTCGACCCCGCCGCCACCGTCCATACGCCCGAATGGCTGTTTCTCTCGACCGGCATCCGCGCCGTCGACCACGCGGTCGAGGACATCTGCTCGCCGCAATGCCAGCCGCTGTCGGAGGGTGCCTCGGCGCAAGCGTTGAAGCTGCTCGGCCACGGCTTGCGCGGGGTCAAGAACGACCCGAAGGACCTCGACGCGCGGCTCGAATGCCAGCTCGGCGCGTGGATGTCGATGATCGGCTCGCAGACCGGCGTGCCCAAGGGCGCAAGCCACGGCATCGGCCATGTGCTCGGCGGCACCGCGCATGTCCCGCACGGCTACACCTCGTGCGTGATGCTGCCCCACGTGCTGCGCTTCAACCTCGAAGTCAATGCCGGCCGCCAGGCGCTGGTCAGCGACGCGCTCGGCGACCGGGATGCGCCGGCGGCCGATCTGGTCGCCGGCCTCATCGCCGATCTCGGCCTGCCCTCGCGGCTGCGCGATGTCGGGGTCAAGGAGGATCAGCTCGACCGCATCGCTGAATTGTCGATGCACGATCGCTGGATCCACACCAACCCGCGCAAGATCGACGGCCCGCCGGTGGTCCGGCAGATCCTCGACGCGGCCTGGTAGGCGAGCCGTCGGCGGCTAGAACGTAATCGCGCTGCGCAGCCCGAGCACTGCCGCGCTGCCGATCTTCCGCCCCGGCGCATTGGGATTAGGGACGCCGCCATTGGGCGCGACGACATATTGGAAGTCCGGCTGCAGCTGCCACCAGTCGGTAACCTGCACCTGGTAGGTCAGCTCCACCACCGCCTCGCAGCTGCGCACCGGGTAGCCCGGTATGATCGCGGCGGTGTCGCGATCGAGCTGGCGCGCCGAGTCGCCGATCTGGGCATAGCCGAAGCCGATGCCGACTGTGTCGTCCTTGCGCCCGAACGGGCCTTTGAACGCGAGCCCGGTGTCGAAATAGAAACTGACTAGGTTGCGGTCGCCCGGCGCGCCCATCGCCCGGAAGAAGGCGTTGAGCCTCTGGCCGCTGGTCTTGTCGGCGAAGAGCGGCTGATCGACGATGCCGTAGAGGCTGTAATCGTTGCCGAGCAGGCGCGGCGTCCCGCTGGAGAGCGGGCTCGCCAGCGAAACGCCGTTGCTGGCAAAATGCTGGTCGGGGAACCGCTCGGAATTGAACCACGCGCCAAGTCGGTAGGTGCCATTGCCGTCGGTGTTGCCGGGGTTGTAGCGCACCTCGAACAGCGCGAGCGCGCCGTCGCCGGTGCGGAACGCCGTCCCCGAAAAATCGGCGCGCTGCGGGTCTGGATCGCTGAACGCAGCCCCGGTCGGATTGCCGTTGAACAACCCGGCGTAGACAGTGAGTTCGTCTGATGGATCGAAGCGGAACCGGATCGCCGGCGTGGCCAGCGGATAGTCGGGTCCGCCAGCCGGGAGATCGGTCCCCGGCAGGCTTGGAAACCCGAAGGTGCTGTTGATGAATACCCGCGACGTCGACGAGACCAGGAATTCCTGGTCCGCCGCCTGCTGGCCGATACGAATGCGTAGCCAGTCGCCGATATGCTGCTCGTACCAGAACTCGAACAGCCGGGTCGCGCGGTCGGCCTCGATCGAACTGACGGTACCGATATTGTTGCCAAGGTCATTGAGGCTGAGGCCCCTGCCGTAAATCTGGAAGGCGCGGATGCAGAACACGCCGCGCCAGTGGAAATAGGGGCGCAGGTCGAATTTGAGGTTGGCGTCGGTCAGTCCCTCGTAGATCGCGCCATGTTTGGTGCCGCCGATCGGGTTGCCGAGCACCTCGTCGGTCTCGCTAATGCCGATGGTGGCGCCATAATTCCCAAGTGTGGCTCGCAGCCCGGCGGGATCGCCGAGCAGCTTGCCGGCGAACGGTTTGTCGGGGTCGTCCGGCGCGGTCTGGCCGCAGACGGGCCCGCCATCGGCCCAGGCGCTTCGGCCCAGCGCCAGAATAACGCCAAGAATGAGGGCCGCTATCGTGCGCCGGGCGCGGCCGCCGCTCACGCTAGGCGGCCTCGATCTCGTCGTAGCGATTGACACGATAGACGACATACGAAATCAGCCAGGCGGCGATGAAGACGCCGACGATGGCGTAGCCGAGCAGGCCGAAATTGTCGTTGAGAGAGCCGACGGCGCCCCAGAACCCGCCCCCACCGGTCAGTCCCAGCTGGTTCCCGATCAGGTTGAGCGCCTCGAGCCCACCGACGAGGACCGCCACCGCCACCGACACCGCGGTGATCGTCAGGTTGTAGTAGAGCTTGCGGATCGGCTTGACGAAGGCCCAGCCATAGGCGCCCAGCATCAAGATGCTGTCGGTCGTGTCGACCAGCGTCATGCCGGCGGTGAACAGCGCCGGGAACACCATGATCGACCAGATCGGCAGGCCTTGTGACGCCTGGGTCGCGGAAATGCCGAGCAGCCCGACCTCGGTCGCGGTGTCGAAGCCGAGACCGAACAGCACGCCGAGCGGGTACATCTGCCAACTGCGCTCGACGACCCGGAACAGGCGCCGGAAGACCCGTCCCATCAGACCGCGGCTGGCGAGGATCAGGTCGAGCTCTTCCTCGGCTACCCGGCCGCCGCGTCTCACCGTGTGGAAGGCCCGATAGACCGACACCAAGACGACGACGTTGGCGGCCGCGATCGCGAGCAAAAACAGCGCCGAGACCACGGTGCCGACAATCGCCCCAACATTTCTGAAGGCGTCGAACCGGCCCTGCAGCGCGGTCGCGGCGATAGCAAGTCCAACCGACAGACCGACGACGATCGTCGAGTGGCCGAGCGAGAAGAACAGCCCCACCCCTACCGGGCGTCGGCCTTCCTGCATCAGCTTGCGGGTCACGTTGTCGATCGCTGCGATGTGGTCGGCGTCGAAGGCGTGCCGCAACCCGAAGCTGTAGGCGAGCAGGGCGGTGCCGAGCAGGATCGGAAAGTTGCGAAATGCCGTCAGAGCCCACACCCAGGCGCCGGCGTTGGCGGCGACCAGCAGCAGATAGATGGCCGTGATCTTGGTGCGCACGTTCTCGTTCCGGTCGTTGAACAGATCGGTGAAACGCATGTCCCGGCTTCTCCTTTGACGCCGCGGGAGCCCGCGCGAACGGCGTCGGTTAGGCCGGTTCGAACGGCGATGCTCGCGTTCTGGCGCCTGCGGCGCGCGCCGCGAGCGCGCCGAAGAGAAGGCCGAGCGTCGTCCACATGATCAGCTGCGCGCCCAGCGCGGCTATCCTGAACTGCCACAGCACGACCGCCGGGAACGCATCCGGCACCTCGTTGACCGCGGGCAGAGCGAGGCACACCGCCACCATTGCGATCCCGTAAGCGGCGCCGGCTATCAGCGCCGCGTTCCATCCGCCAAACCGCGGCAGCAGACGGCTCCGCAGCATCCCCGCCGCCACCGCCGCGGCGAGAGACAGCGCGACCATGCCGAAATAGAGCGCGGTGCGCATGCCGATCGTTTCCGGTTCTCCAACCGAAGGCGGGTTCGGCGGGTATTTGATCGCTGGGACGACGTAAACGGCGACGAACCCCAGCGCCGCGAGCAGCGCCGAGAGCGCGCGCGGTTCGAGATCGCCGATCCGGCCATAGGCCATCGCATAGGCCAGCGCGAACAGTCCGCCGAACGCCGCGCTGTAGACCATGATGCCGGTGAACAGGCCGATGCCGGCTTGAGTCTCGCGGCTAACCAGCTCGGGTTGAGGTTCCTCCTTGGGCCCCGGCGCGCCGTGGAGATGGGCAGCGGCGTGAGACTTGGCGGCCTCGAGCGCCGTCTCGAATGCGATTGCCTTGCCGACCGGCGGCTCGCCGGCGATCTTCAGGAAGCCGAAGCAGAGAAGGCCGGCGACGACGCCAGCCAGCATCCCGCGCAGCAGCAGGGCGCCAACCATGATGGGCGCTCCCGCTCAGTGACAGGGGAAGCCGAGCAGGTGCCTTCCGTCGTGCACGAATTCGTGCACGTACATGCCGGAGATCAGCGAGGTCGCGCCCTGTTCGGCGCCGACAAAATAAATCGCCAGCAGCAGGATCAGCCCGCCAAGGATCGCCCATGGCAAAATCTCGCGCAGCGGGATGGCGAGAGGCGGCCGGCTCGGTGCGAGGCTGGCGATGGTCATCTTGTTCTCCTGGGATAGCGCGTCCCGTTAGAGGCTCGTCACTACACGAGGGGGGTCTGGCTCTCGACCCGCGTCTGGCACGAGCCGATTACAGTGGCGCGACCGCGCCGGGATTGCACCGGCTTCCGCACCTCGTATCGACGCCAACGACGATAGGTGCCCGCATGACGGTCTGTCAATCATCCGGCGAGCTGTCGTGTCCACGTCGCCAGGTTCGCCATCAGGTCGCGGATCAGCCCGCGCGCGACGTCGTCGGTCAGCCTTCCGTCGGCGTCGAACTTGTTCTGCGCCTGAAAGATCAGCACCTCTGGCTTGTTGAGGGGGTGCATGTCGAGAAAGACGCAGCTATGGCGCAGATGCATTTGCCCCCTGGCGCCCCCGGCCATGCCGGCGGCGGCGCTGAGGATTGCGACCGGCTTGCCGGCGAACGGCTGATCGGGCGGGCGCGAGGCCCAGTCGATCGCGTTCTTCAGCACCCCCGACATCGAATAATTGTATTCGGGGCAGGCGAAGAGCAGCGCGTCGGCGGCCTTGATCTGCTGCCGCAAGGTTTCGACCGGCAGCGGGAAGCCCTGGGCGCGGACGTCCTCGTCATAGAGTGGTATCTGCGAGATGTCGGCCACGGTGACGTCCATTCCCGCGGGCCGCAGCTCGATTGCGGTATTGAGTGTCGCGCGATTGAAGGAGCCTTTACGCAGGCTGCCGCAAATGCCGAGGACCGAGATCGTCTTCGCATCGCTCATGGAATCCGCCTCCAGGGTTGCCGGATTACCCCCTTATCGCAGCCCTGGCGCGGCGGCAAGGCGCGGCGGCATCGGCCAGACCGCCGCACCGCTGCATTAGGGCTTAGCGAAGCTGGTACGGCGCCGGCAAGCCGTTGGGCGGTGGCACCGGAACGCCGTCGCGATACTGCGCGTTGAGCCGTTCGCCGGAAACGTCGCCGGGCATCGGGATCGGATAGTCCGATGACGACCCGTCATCGTGCATCCAGGGCGGCGTCGCGGCCGCCACCAGCTGGCTGGCCGAGCCGGAAGGCGGCACCGGCTGCGCCGAAACCGGCGCGGCAAGCGCCATCAGGGCGGTGCCGGCGAGGGCGCCAAGGAACGCTTTCATGATCGCTGTCCCGCAGTGTCGGATGTTGTCCGAACACTCCGGGGACGGTCAACGTTCCCCGTTCAGCCCGCCAAGCGCAGCTTCTTCCCCTCCGCGTAAGCGACGATCTGCTCGAAGCATTCGCGGAAATAGAGCTCGAACGTGTCCCATTCGGCCCAGCCGAGGTGCGGCGTGCACAGCACGTTGGGCATCTTCAACAGCGGGTGGTTGCCGCCGATTACCGGCTCCTCGTCATAGACGTCGACCGCCGCGAAACCGGGCCGGCCTTTTTCAAGCGCTGCGACCAGCGCGCCCGGCTCGATCAGCTGGGCCCGCGCGACATTGACGAAGAGCGCGGTCGGTTTCATCCGCGCCAGATCGGCGGCGGTGACGATGCCGCGCGTCTCCGGGTTGAGCCGCACCAAGAGCTGCAGCACGTCGGCGCGCTCGAACAGCTCTTCCTTGCTGCGCGCGGCCTCATAGCCGGCGGCCTGGGCCTCTCGGAGCGAGGCCTCGCGGCCCCACACCAGCACCTTCATGCCGAGCCCGCGGCCGGCTTCGGCGACCAGCCGGCCGATATGGCCGAGCCCGAAAATGCCGAGCGTGCTGCCGCGCAGCCGGTAGCTGAGCGTCGTCGGCCATTCGCCGCGCTGCATGCGCGGCGCCTCGACCACGACATTGCGGCGCGAGGCCAGCATCAGCGCGACCGCCAGCTCGGCCGGCGCCTCGGGCGAGCCGCTCTCGCCGCGCGTCACCAGCACCTGGTGCTCCTTGGCCGCGGCGTAGTCGATCGCCCGCGACCGGCCGCCGACCAGCGCGATCAGCTTGAGGTTTGGCAGTCGCGCGATCAGCGCGCGCGAGAAATCGATCCGCTCGCGGATTTCGACGACGCATTCGGCCGGGTGAAGCCGCTCGACCAGTTCGTCGAGGTCGCGCGCCGGGGTGCGGTAGCGGGTGACCTCGTGCCCGGCCAAGAGCTTGAACGCCTCAAGCTTCTGGATCGTGTCCTGGTAGTCGTCGGGAATGACGATCTTCATCGTGGCTGCCTTACCTGGCGTTGTTCCGCGGATAAATTATCAGGCGGTTCACCGCCGCCTGTGGATATTCTCAAGCCTGAAATTTGATGAGAACTTTACCCCAGGTATCGATTTTCATTGTGCCAGCTAAGAGAAACGGGATCGGGCTGCTGGCTTTCCGAGTCCGGGGTTCTGATTAATTTCCCGTGCAGCGCATAGTAATCTCGACCATTTTCGAATTCATCGCGAATGCGACGACTTACTTCAAAGTGATGGGCTGGCGTTACAGTGACATATCCGCGGTCAAACAGACTGTGGAGGTCACGCCGCAACAATAAGCCGTTCCTTGGATCATGCTGACCGTGTGCCGGAAACGGGCGGATATGGGCGGCTTCCAGAGCTGGTAACGTTCTTTCGCCGGTTACGGCGCATCGCCGACCGTAGTTATCTGTCACCAAGATCCGAAATGCCCCTTGGCCAAGGCGGGGACGGATCAAAGTCGGTTCGCCCCAACCGCCGACGGGGATTCCCGAAGGCCCAATGAAAGCCGGTGCTGGCGGCTCGGATGCCTGCAAATACGTAGAATCTCGCCGCAGAACCCCTTGCAAGTATGGCTGAGCCGCATTCCATAACCTCAGCCCTTCGGGATCGGCTGTGGTGTAAGTCTTGAACGATACGATATTTCTTGCCCAATCTTGCGGAATTTCGAGCCACTCGGACTCGTCAAAGAAGTAGGCGGGAGCTAAAACTCTGCACCCGATCGGAAAATCGATCCGATCGCCAGGTGGAAGGTGGCGGTATCGAGCAATCCGCGCCCGCATTTCCTCAAGGGTATTGGCCCCGTTCGCTTCGCCAAATGCTTCCCAGGCGATCGAACATGGTAATGGCTGCGCGTTCGAGTGCGCAAAAACACCGAAGCCCGCGATGTAGTTGTTGGGGGCGTGAAGCTTAAAAAAAACAGCTCTCCGGTTTCAAGCGCGCGGAAAGGAGCCGTGCCGGGAGACCAGAAATTAACTTCCGTTATTTCCGGTCGTGACCGCAGATGCTCGAACCAATCACGATCCGTTACGGCGACAACCAGCTTAACGGGCATGCAGCGCTCCTATTTTTGGGTGCACGCAGCGCGAGAATTGGATATTTTATAAAGCACCAAAGGTTAGATATCCCGGAGGGATAATGGCTCGCTATATCATTGAACGCCAATACCTTGTCCCGGTCTTTGAAAATATCCTAGTTGAAGCCTCGAGCATCGAGGCGGCTTGTCGTGAGGCCATCGACGCCCGAGTTCGCCCTTGGGGGGACGATGCGCAGTTGTGCTTTGACGACACTCGCCCGACGAGGGTCACGTATGCTGTCCAACTGCCAGATGGATTTGAGCCGCAGTTGCAACTAGGTAACGGCGACGATTGCGAAACTCTATCTTCGCTTATCTTCTGTTCCGAATTGGATGAACTGCCAATTCCCAAAGAATTCTCTCAGGTTCGAGAGACGCCTGAAAGGGGTGCCGGCTTCATCTAGATTCCCTTCGCATACGCCGCCGCGCTTCTCCCGGCGATGCGGCCGAAGACGCCGCCCGCCAGAGTCTCCGGCGGCGCGGCGTTGTGCACCGGCGCCGCCCCACCCGGCCGCCGTGTAGTAGCCGCTATTCGGCGGCGGCGCGTTGACCTTGCGTTGCGCTCGGGGCGCGGGCGAGCAGCGCGGCGGCGTTGCCGTGGAGGATTTGCGCGCGCGCGTCGTCGCCAATGTCGGCGTCGGCGAGCGCCTTCTGCGTCCAATCGGTGCCGAATTCGGTGCCGTCGGTGCCGCAGACGATGCGCTCGGCGCCGTAGAGGCGCACTGCCGCCTCGATCGCGTGCGGGCCGAACGAGTTGCAATCGACATACACCTTCGCCTTGCGAAAGCGCGACGAGGGCAGCTCCTCGTCCGGCGTGTCGAGCAGGCAGCGGTGATCCATGCGCTCGACCTCGTAGGGGATGTTGCCGCCAAGATTGTGGATGACGATTGTCGCTTCGGGGTAGGGCGCGAGCAGGTCGGTGAGGCACAACGTCACCATCGCCGAGGACAGGCTCGCCTGCATGTCGAGCGTGCCGTTGCGGCGGCGCGCGTTATCGGTGTCGCCGGAGACCTTGGGGAAGGCGTCGCCCGGGCGCGGGCCGTTATGAACGAAGAGCGTCGCGCGGTGCCGGTTGGCGGCTTCCAGCAGCGGGCGCGCCGTCTCGGCGTCCTTGCGGGTGAGGAAGTAGTTGCCGGGGATCTGCGCGCCGATCATGCCGGGCAGATTGAGCGCCCGCTCGAACTCGGCGACCGCGGCGGTCATGTCGGTGAGGGGCAGCGCGGCGAAGGCGGCGAAGCGGCCGGGATGCTGCTGGCAGATCGCCGACAGCCCGTCATTGACCTTGCGGCACAGCGGCACCGCCTCGTCGAGCGGCATCGCCTCGATCCAGCAGAACGAGCCGAGCAGCGACAGCACGCTGGTCTCGACCCCCTGGCGGTCCATCCGGGCGAGGTGGAACGCGACGTCGTCAAACGCGTCGGACAGCGGCGCTTCTGCCATGCGCGGCATCTTCAGCACCTCGACGCCGCTGTCGTTCTTCACGATGCGCGGCTCGCGGGTGCGGGCGCGCAGGGCGTCGGCGACTTCGGCGGGCCGCCAATGGGCGTGCATGTCGATCATGGTCATGGCTGTTTCCTCCAGGGTTGCCGGCAGCTTAACGCTCGCGGCGGCCGGCGGCAAAGCATGTCAATCGTCGGGAACGGGGCGGGCGAGATCGAGCGCCTTGCAGCAGCCGTCGCATTCGTCGGCAAACAGGCTCATGCCGCAGGAGCACGGGCCGCGATGACCGGGAGCGGTGGGGTCGCTGGCCGCAATAGACGGGGACGGCGGCTCGGGAGCCCGCTCCCGCCGCAGCTCCTCCATCCGGGCGCGGATCGTCGCGTAATCGTCGGCGGCGCGAGGTTGGCTGTTCATCGCTGCGCCTTCACATACGCCGCCGCGCTGCGCCCGGCAATCCGGCCAAAGACGCCACCGGCCATCAGCCCGGTGCCGCTGGCGTAATTGTGGTAGTAGAGCCCGCCGATGATCTCGCCGGCGGCGAAGAGGCCGGGGATCGCCGTGCCGGCGCTGTCCTGCACCTCGGTGTCGTTCGAGGTCTTCAAGCCGCCAAAGGTGAAGGTGACGCCGGCGGTGACGCCATAGGCCTCGTAGGGCGGCTGGTCGAGCTTCTGCGCCCAGTTGCTCTTGTCGATCGCGAGGCCCTGGGTGCGCAGCCCGTCATGGACATTGGGGTTGAACGCCACGTCCGGGCGCGGCGCGGCGTTGAACGCGCGGATCGTGTCGAGAAAGCCTCGTGCGTCGACGCCCTCCATCTTGGCGACCAGCTCCTCGAACGTGTCGGCCTTCTCCTTGGTGCAGCGCGCGATGCGGTATTCGTCGCGCAGCAGGTGGAGCGTCTTCTGGTCGAACACCTGCCAGGCGAAGAGGCCGGGCTGGTTCATCACCTCGCGCCCGTATTTGGCATAGGTGTAGGAGTGGAAATCGGCACCCTCGTCGATAAACCGCTGCCCCCGCGCATTGACGACGATGCCGAACGGGTAGCCGTGCTTCTGAAAACGGTCGCCGACATCGAGGTCGCCGACCGGCGGCGCGTTAAGGTCCCACTGGCATGCGTGGCAGCCCGACCAGTGCCCGGCCGGCGCGGCGCCGATGTCGAGCGCCATTTTGAGGCCCTGGCCGGTGTTGTATTTGGTGCCGCGGACCTTGGCCAAATCCCAGTTGGGGCCGAGATACCGCGCGCGCATCTCGGCATTGGCCTCGAAGCCGCCGCAGGCGAGGATCACCGCCTTTGAGCGCACATCGACGGTGCGGCCCTGGTGGCGGACGCGCACGCCCTCGACGCCGTTGTCGCCCTGCAACAGGGCCAGCGCAGGGGTCTGGTAGTAGACCCCAATCTGCTCACGCTCGCGGGTGGCGTGCAGCGCCTTCATCAGCTCCTTGCCGCCGCCCCAGATATGGCAGGCGAGCCCGCCCCAGAACTTGAACTTGCCGTCGACCTTGAACGCCTGGCGGCCGAGCCCGAGCTGAAAGCGCACGCCTTTGCTGCGCATCCACCGGCCGGTCTCGAAGCTTTGGGTGATGAGGATTTCGGTGAGGTCGGGGTCGGAGCGCCATTCGGTCAGCCGTCCGACATCGTCGTAATACTGCTCGGCGGTGTAGGTGCCGACATCGACGCTGCTGCGGTCGTGGTCGCCCATGTCGGGGATCAGCTGCGCCAGGTCGTCAAAGCCGTGATAGACGATGCGGAAAGCGCCACCGGTGAAGGCCGAGTTGCCGCACGCCGCCTCTTGCGGGGCGATCTCCAGCATCATCACGCTGGCGCCGTTCTCCCGCGCCGACAAAGCCGCGCAGGTCGCCGCGTTCCCCGCCCCGACGACGATTATGTCCCGCTCGGCGATTTCCATGGGTCCTCTCTCACGCTTCCCAGCGAAAGCTGGGCCCCATCGTAGTGCAAGGCTTGGGATTAGCCGATACAGTTGCGCCTGAGATGCGCCTGCGGCAGGCAAGAAAAAGGCGAAGGTCCTCGGCCTGCACCGGGACGGCGCAGGGTTTTTGACGAGAGGGGAGTGGCGCATGCCGGGAAACCAGCTCCGCTTCGAGGACGGCGCGGCCTACGAACGCATGATGGGCGTCTGGAGCCGGCTGGTCGGCGAGGTTTTTCTCGATTGGGTCGCGCCACCCCCGGGTCTGCGCTGGCTCGATGTCGGCTGCGGCAGCGGCGCCTTCAGCGAGTTGGTGAGCGGGCGCTGTGCCGCGGCCGAGATTCAAGGCCTCGACCCGTCCGAGGCACAGCTTGCCTACGCCCGGTCGCGGCCGGTGGGGAAGATCGCGCAATTCCATCAGGGCGACGCCCTGAAGCTGCCGTTTCCGGACAATCGGTTCGACGCGGCTGCGATGGCGCTGGTGATCTTCTTCGTGCCGGATCCGGCAAAGGCGGTCGGCGAGATGGCGCGGGTCGTGGTGCCAGGCGGCATCGTGGCGGCCTATGCATGGGACCGGCCGGGCTCGTCGGGCGGCGGCGTTCCCACCGAGCCGATCCAGGCTGAGTTGCGGGCGATGGGCTTCGCGCCGCCGATCCCGCCGAGCGCCGATGCCGCGCGCATCGAGGCGCTGCGCGCGCTGTGGACCGGTGCCGGGATCGAGGCAGTCGAGACGCGCGAGATCGCGGTGACGCGGAGTTTTGCCGATTTTGACGAATTTTGGACGACGACCGCCTCGGGCGCGAGCATCGCTCCATTCGTCGCGGCGCTGTCGGCTGATCTGACCGAGGCGCTCAAGGCGCGGGTGCGTGCGCGTTTGCCGGCGACTGGCGCGGGGCATATCACCTATGCCGCCCACGCCAACGCTATCAAGGGCCGGCTACCGAAATAGGGGAGCGAGATGCAGATCGTCGACGCGCAAATCCACACCTGGGGACGCGGCCTGCCGAGCAACGCCTCGCATATTCAGGTAACGCATTTCACTCCGACCGAGGCGATCGCTTTGATGGATGAGGGCGGGATCGACGCCGCGGTCATCCACCCGCCGGGCTGGGACCCGAACTCGACCGAGATGGCGTTGCAGGCGGTGCACGACTACCCCGGCCGTTTCGCGATCATGGGCGCGCTGCCGCTCGACAAACCGGAATCGCGCCAGCGCATCGCCAGCTGGCGCGGCCAGACGGGGATGCTCGGGCTGCGCTACGGCTTCCTGCACGACGCTGCCAGGCGGCGTCTCGCCAATGGCGAGTACGAGTGGCTGTTCGTGGAGGCGGAAAAGGCCGGCGTGCCGGTGGCGGCCTTGGCGACCAACTCGTTGGCAGTGCTCGGCCGCATCGCCGAGCGTCATCCCGGGCTGCGTCTGACGATCGACCATCTTGGTGGGCGGGGCGGGCTCACCACGCTCAAAGACCACGCGGCGATGACCCATATTCCGGAGCTGCTGGCGCTCGCGAAGCTCCCCAATGTCGCCGTCAAGGCGACCGGCGCTCCCGGCTATTCGGCGGAGGCCTACCCGTACCCGATAATGCAGACCTATCTGCGCCAGATTTACGATGCGTTCGGGCCGCACCGCGTGTTCTGGGGCACCGACATCACCAAGATGCCCTGCTCGTGGCGCCAATGCGCGACCATGTTCACCGAAGAGCTGCCCTGGCTGCAAGGCCGAGACCTCGAACTCGTCATGGGCGAGGCGCTGTGCGCGTGGTGGGGTTGGAACCGTGCGGCCTGAGCGATAGGGGACACCAATGGCCAACGAAACCGTGACGCTCGCCCGCTATGCCGCCGGGCTGCGCTACGAGGATTTGCCGGCGGCAGTCGTTGCCAAGGCCAAGGACGTCATCGCCGACACGGTCGCGGCCTGCATTTGCGGCGCCGACATGCCGTGGTCGCGCATCGTCATCGACTATGCCGAGCGCACCGGGCCGGGCGGGAGCAGCAAGATCCTCGGCCGCGGCGCCAGCGTGCAGGCGCCGTCGGCGGCGCTCGCCAACGGCGCGCTGGCGCATGCCTTCGAGCTTGACAGCTTGACCCGGCCCGGAGCCGGGGCGCATCCCGGCGCGACGGTGCTGCCGCCCGCGCTGGCGGTGGCGCAAGAGGTCGGCGCGACCGGCAAGCAGCTGATCGCGGCCGTGGTCGCCGGCAACGAGGTGATGATCCGCATCGGCCGCGCCACCGGCCACACCAACGAGGCGCGCGGCTTTCACGCGCCGGGCACCACCGGCCCGTTCGGCGCGGCGGTCGCGTGCGGGCTGCTGCTCGGTCTCGACGAGCGGCAGATGACCAACGCGATCGGTATCGCCGGATCGCTCGCCGGGGGCCTGCTCGAATTCGCCAAGGGCGACGGTGGCATGGTCAAGCGGCTGCATCTCGGCCGCGCCTCGGAAGCCGGGGTGCTCGCGGCCAGCCTCGCCAAGGGCGGCTTCGAGGCGCCGCGCACCGTGATCGAGGGCGAGTTCGGCTTCTTGCGGGTGTTCTGCACCGAGTGGGACGAATCGCATCTGACGAAAGGCCTGGGCAGCGACTTCGTGACGCTGAGCGCGGTGCTGAAGCGCTACCCGTGCCACGCCACCGCCCACCCGGCGGTCAAGGCGGTGCGCGATCTCCAGGCGGCGCATGGGTTCGCGGGAGACGATGTGGCCTCGATTACCGTCACCGGCACGCGCCGCATGGTCGAACGCCACAACATCCTCGAGCCGCCCGACTTGATGCTGGCGCAGTATTCGATCCCGTTCTGCGTCGCGCTGGCGCTCTTTCGCGAGGCCCGCGACCCGGAGAGCTACGACGACAGTGCGTTGACCGACCCGGCGATCCGCGCGCTCACCCGCAAGATCAAGCTGGTGCCCGAGGCCAGCGATGGACACGGCGCCGTGGGAAGCCATGTCACGATAGCCCTGAACGACGGCCGGATCTGGAACGCGCATGAGGCGGGCGGGATGCTCGAAGCGGGCGAGCTGCCCGACAAATTCGCCCGGCTTACCCGCAGGGCAATGGCCGGTTCCGGCGGCGGGGCAGGGGTCTACAAGCGGCTGATGGCGCTCGAGGACGAGGCCGCGCTCGACTGGCTCGGCTAGCAGGCGCGGGCTATGCCATTTCCACTGGCAGCGGGGCAGCCGGCTGGGCGATCCGCCATCCCGGGATCGCGATCGAGACGGTGGTTCCCGCGCCGAGCTCGCTGATCACATTCAGCGCACCGCCGTGCTTCTCTATCAGCATCTTCGCCAGCGGCAGGCCGATCCCGGTGCCGTTGCTGGCGTGCGATGCGTCGGCGTCGATATGGCGAAACGGCTCGAGCGCAACCGGAATGTGCTCGGGCTTCATGCCGACGCCGTGATCGGTGACCGAGATTGCCAAATTGCCGTCGCCGGAGATTTCGCTGCGCAGTTCCAAACCATCGCCCGCGCAGGAAAACTTGATCGCGTTGGACAGCAGGTTGAGCAGTGCTTGCTTCAATCGCTCGCTGTCCACCGTCAGGGACAAATTCGCATCGGCGACCTTGGTGTGCAGCGTTAGGCGCTTTTCGGCGAGCTCGGGTTTTACCAGGTCGATGCATTCGTCCAATAGAGCACCCAAAACCATCGTGGATTCGTCGAGGTCGAGCTTTCCGGAGACCACTTTCGACAGGTCGAGCACCTGGTTCACCAGATTGAGCAGGTGGTGACCGGCGCCATTGATGTGAGTGGCGTATTGGCGATTGAGCGAGGCCGCGTCGGGGCCGAAAAGGCCGCGGGCGATGAGGTCGGAAAAGCCGATAATCGCGTTCAACGGCGTGCGCAGCTCGTGGCTCATATGCGCCAGGAACTCGGTCTTCGCGCGGCTCGCGAACTCGGCCTCTGCCCGCGCTTGCGCGGAGGCTTGCTCGCTGTGAACCAGCGCGGTGACGCTCTGCTCCAGGCTGTCTAAGCGGAACCGCAGGACGTCGCGGATGCTGACAAGGCCCTGGATTTTTCCGTTCGCCAGAACGGGGAGGTGGCGAATGCGGTGGAGCGCCATCAGCGACAGCGCTTCGCTGATTTCGGTCTCGGGCGAACAGGTGACGACGGAGCGCGTCATCAGGTCGGATGCCGCAATGCGCAAAACGCTGCCGCCGAATTCGTTGAGGGAACGGATAATGTCGCGCTCGGAAATAATCCCGAGCAGGGAGCCCTGAAAATCGGTGACCAAGACCGAGCCAACGTTCCAGGCGGCGAGTAAAGCGGCCGCCTTGCTTACCGGCCAGTCGGGGCTGACCTCGTAAATGTGACGGCCCTTCCGGTCTAGGATCTCGTCAATGATCAAGCCGCATCTCCGCCCGGGACGGACAGGTACGGGGATCCCCGGCTGCTGATCGATCGCCCATTGATCTTCAACGGGTATCCCCCAATTGAATGAATACCGTGCCGGGTTTGCGCTAACACTTGGTTAAGCGAGGCGCGGGCATTCGCGCGTCCATCGAGGTTGGCAGCGCGCGAGCGGCGCGCTACATCAACGTAGCAATGCGGCTGAAGGAGGCGGCGATGTTCGGAATGATGCGCAAGAAGCTCGAAATCCCGACACCCGAGCAAAGCCTGCCCGGGCGCGCGATGAAGATGCCAGTGCCGGCGCGCCACTTCGTCAACGGCAATCCGCTAGAGGGCCCCTATCCGGCCGGGCTGGAGATGGCGGTGTTCGGTCTCGGCTGCTTCTGGGGCGCCGAGCGCAAGTTCTGGGAGGCGCCCGGGGTGTGGACGACGGCGGTCGGTTATGCCGGCGGTTCGACCCTGAACCCGACCTACGAGGAAGTGTGCAGCGGTCTCACCGGCCACACCGAGGTGGTGCTCGTCGTCTTCGACCCCAAGCAGATCAGCTATGACGGGCTGTTGAAGATCTTCTGGGAGAGCCACGACCCGACCCAGGGCATGCGCCAGGGCAACGATGTCGGAACGCAATACCGCTCGGCGATCTACACCTACTCGCCCGAGCAGCAGAAAGCCGCCGAGGCCTCGCGCGAGCGCTATCAGCCGCGTCTCAAGGGTGCGGGATATAACGCCATCACCACCGAGATCCGCGAGGCGCCGCCGTTTTATTTTGCCGAGGACTATCACCAGCAATATTTGGCGAAGAACCCGTTCGGCTATTGCGGACTCGGCGGGACCGGGGTGAGCTGCCCGATCGGCACCAGCGTCGCAGCCGAATAGCGCCCGTGCCGGAGGGGAGGAATGCAGTTTGGCGTGCAGTTCTTCCCCGACGTGCGGCCGCAGGATCGCTCGGCCGAACAGTATTTCCGCGAGGCCCTCGATGTCGCCGAAGAGGCCGACCGGCTCGGCTATTCGCATATCCGCATCGTCGAGCATTACTTCCACTATTACGGTGGCTATAGCCCGAACCCGATCGTCTTTCTCGCCGCCGCGGCGCAACGCACCAAGCGGGCGCGCCTCGTCACCGGCGCGGTGCTGCCGGCGTTCAACAACCCGCTGAAACTCGCCGGCGAGATCGCGATGCTCGACGCGATCTCGGGCGGGCGGCTCGATGTCGGTTTTGCGCGTGCGTTTCTGCCGCACGAGTTCCGCCGCTTCACGCGCTCGCCCGACGAGTCGGTGGCGCGGTTCCGCGAGGGGATTGAGCAGGTCGACCTGCTGCTGCGGCAGGAAAGCGTCACTCACCGCGGCCGGTTTCACACCATCGAAAACACCACCTCGCTGCCGCGGCCGACCCAGTTGCCGCAGGCCAAAATTCTATGTCGCGGCGCTGAACACACTCGAGTCGTTCGAGTTCGCCGGGAGGATGGGTTATGCGATCATGGCGATCGCCTTCGTCGCCGACAAGATGCGGCCGCTTCTCGGGGCCTATCGCCAGGCGTGGAAGGCAGCCGGGCATGCCGGCGACGGCGAGGTGATGATCGCCTTCCACATGTTCTGCGACTCCGACGGCGAACGCGCCCGGGCCATCGCGTCGCCGCTCATCGACAATTATCTGCGCTCGCTGGTCGATGCCGCGTCTGATTGGCTCGACGGCCGCACATCCCTGGATTACCCGGGCTATGACAAGGTCATTGCGGGACTGCGCGCCTCGAACGCGGCGGACCAGATGGAAAGCGGCGCCGCCTGGGTCGGGACGCCCGATGAAATCGCCCGAACGATCGCGAGGATGAACGAGGATTTCGGCGGTTTCGAGCACGCCTCGCTGCAGGTCAACTTCAACATGATGCCGTTCGATCTGGCGATGCAATCGATGCGGCTGTTCGCCAGCGAGGTCATGCCGCGGTTCGCCGCTTGAGGCCTACCAGAAGCGACCGGCGTTTCTCATTTCGCTGACGTGCTGGCGAAGCCGCTGTTCGTTGCGGCCCAGCCGGCGCTTGTGCCAGGCCAACACGCGCCGCCCGGCACGGGCGATGCGCGACCGTGACCCTGGCCGAGCCAGCGCGGTGACGATGGCGCGGCCGACGCGTACGTCGTTGATGTCGCCGAGATCGTCCTGCAGGCGTTTCAGCCGCTGGACGAAGCGGCGGGTTTCGTCTGCGTCATAGAGGCTGCCGAGCAGCTCCACCGCGTAGCGCAATTTCTTCAGCGCGATGCGCAGACGGTGGCGTTGCCTCACTGACTGGCGCTCGAAATGGCGGCTGCGCTTCTCGGCCTTTTGCCGGCAGCGCTCGAGCAGCATCGGGGCGGCCTCTTCGATCGGCTGCTCTATCAGCCCACCATCGAAGGCGGTGCGCCACTCGCGGCCATCGAACCAGCGCAGCAACGCGAGCATCGACTCGGTGTAACGGGTGGACGAGATTGCCTTGACGACATCCTTGTGCGCCGCGCGCCGCCGCCGTGCGACCGCCGCTCCCAATGGCTCGAGCTCGCTTGCTGGCGTCAGCGCGGCACGCGCCGGCCGCAGCAGCCCGCTGGCAAAAACATCAAGGTTTCGGGTTTCGCCAAGGGTGTCGGCGAACCAGCGAAGCTCTCCGGACGCCCAGCGGCGTTGCTCGCGTGGCAACAGCGGGGCGAAGGCGGAGAGGATGGCGCGCAGCCGGCGCACCGCGACCCGCATTTGGTGAATGCCCTCGGGATCGCCGGCCAGCGCCGCGTCCTCGTTGCGCAGCATATGGTCGAGGCAGGCGCGACCAATGCGCTGCAGCGCGACCTCGGCGCTAAGCCCCTGGCGCAGGTCGAGCGCGGCGGCGTGAACGGCCTTGGCGGGCCCGTGTTCATGGTCGCTGAGACGATAGCCGCGCTCTGCCTTGCTGCGGGGTTCCAGGCGCAGCGGCGCGACATGCAGGAGCTTGAGCGCCACGTCGTACAGCGCGCTCGGCGCACCGCTTTTCAACTCGAGCTCGATCTCGCTGATGCGCGCCGGAGGGGTGTCGTTACCGTTGCGGATCCTGCCGCGGTCGATCGCCGCCTCGATCCGCGTCGCCGGCTCGGGCGCCAAAGGGATCGTGGTGCGCGTGATCTCGGTGCGGAACAAAGGTTGTAGCTGCTCGGCGATTTCCGGCGACAGGAACGGCCCGGTCAGCGCGGCTCGCGGATCGGGGCGCTCGCTGGCGACCGCGTCTTCCCATTCGCCGCGGGCGATTTCGCCGACCTCGGCCGCCGACTTCACCGTCTGCACGTAACGCCGGCCATCGCGGCGCACGCGCAAGCTCGATCCGCGGCGGGCGAGCGCATGATCGGGGGTGTCGTAATAGGTGCTGACGAGGCGCGCACGCGAAACGCCGCTGCCGCCCGCCATCGCTTCGAGCGCACGGCGCACCGCCGGCAGGTCGCCGGTGCGGGCCGCCAGCTTAAGTTCGGTCTCCGTAGCGATTGGATGCCCCTTGGGGGAAGAAGGCGATCGCAACCGGGAGGTCACCGAATTCTCATGCGGCTGTCAAGTCTCTCAATTGTCGCGCAAGCGGCGCGTGTATTCGGCTACTCGCGCGATAGCAATTGACCGGGTCAGGGCACCCCCGGATTGGGCGGCGGGGGAGGCGGTGGTGGTGGCGGGGGTGGTGGTGGCGGAGGCGGTGGCGGCGGCGACGGCGGATTGTGATTGACCGTGATCGTGTGGCCGTGACTGAACGCGCTGTTGATGCTCAGCGTCGTCTGAAGCGTATTGGGGTTGAGATCGGGTGGCGGCGTGAACGGCGGCAGGTGCTGGAGCGCCCACCAGTCATTGCCGCCGGGATTGCCCGAGAGAATACTCGGCAGCCCGCTGTTGAGGACAACCCCATCGGTTGGCGGTGTTTGCGAACCGCCATGGCCGGTGCTGGAGAGCGCGGCGAGTATCTGGGCTACCAGGCCTGCCGGCGCCGGAGCCGGGTCCGAAGCGGGGGCTCCGGGATACGCAATGGCGACAAAGAAGCCGGGCCGCGTGAGCAGTTGCGGCACGCAGCCTGGGCAGGTCGGGGTCACCGAGAGTCCGTCGCCGTAGAGAAACACGATGTCGAGGCGGCCGCTCGGCTCTTGCCACAGGAGGAAGACGCCGCCCCGAATGCCAAGCGTCCCGGACGGGGTGACCATCGATACGGCGTTGGCGTTCTTGGAGAGCGCGCCGCCGACGTAGCGCAGGATGCCCTTGGTGGTGCTCATCGCCAGCTTGCCGGTGCTGGTCGACGGGTCGAACACGAAATCGTCGATCGTCAGATCGGCGTTCGCGCTGACCGTCAGCGACGACTGGTCGAGAAACAGGATCTGAGTCTGGCCGCTCGGCCCGGTGGTGATCCGCTCGTTGTGAACGACGTCCTGGCCGATCACCAACTGTCGCGTGGCCGCGCCCGGAGGGGTGCCGCTGGTATCGGGATTAACCGCGGCGGCGGAACCGACCCGCTCCTGCGCCAGGGCCAGCGGGCTTGCGGTGAGGAGCAGCGACGCGGCGAGCGGACCGACGAGCCGGCGGGAGGCGACAATGCGGGCGGTCATGGCATGCCCCTAGAAGCGGATTTGCGGGCCGAGCAGAACCGTGTTGCTGGTGTATCCGTAGATCGGAAGATTGGACAACACGATGTCGCGTTCAACCTGAAGCACCAGAGAGATATTGGGCGCGAGCGGAAAATATTGGCTGATCCCGAAGCGCCAATGCCGGTCGTAGCGGCTGCTGCCCGAGGGGGCCGTGGTGCTGCCGCTGGTGTTGCAGCAGGGGTCGGGCGCTTCGTAAATCGACCATGTGTGGCTCGCGAAAAAATCGGTTTCGAGCGGCAGTTTGGTGATCCCGGTCGGGTCGGCATAACTCACCCGGTAGGACGCGGAAAGCGCGTAGGTCTTGTTGCTGAAATAGTTGAACCGGGCGGACTGATCGAGAAAGTCGAACTCGCCGATGAGCACGGAGTTCGAGGTCACCGGCTTCTTCAGCGCCAGGATCACCAGATTGTCGTTACCGCTGAGGCCGACCGACGCTGGCCGTTCGGCGGCGGCGGTGAAGTCCTTGTTGCGGAACTCATAGGCGAGCCGGGCCGATAGATCCCCCCAGAGCGTGGCGGTCGCTTCCAGCCCGCCGCCGATGGTGCGCAGGTATTGCTTTTCGCCGAGTCCGACTTCGTTGACGATCAGATACGGTTTCAGCGAAGCCCATTGCACCGCGGGAAGCCCAAGATTCGGAAAGCGGAAACGCGGGCCCGCGGTCATCTCGCCGAGATCGAGATCGAACTGACTGTTGGTGAAGTAGTGGTTGACGATACCGGCGCCGCCGATTTCAAGCGCGTCGCGGTTCTGCGTGCCCAGGTCGTAGCTGTAGAGGGCGCCGCCGGTGGCGAACAGATTGCCGCCCGCCTGCCGCGAGAATTGCGTGCTGAGGAGCTGGTCCATCACGGTCGACTGGATCAGGGTCGAGCCCGACGAGACCGTCATGTCCGATTGGTATTGGCCGCCGAACAACAGGTAGCCGGTCAGATGCTGCGGGGCGTCGAGCGTCGCTACCTTGGCCAAGTATTCGTCAATCCGCGCTCGGACGTCGGGCGGCGGATTGAGCGCCGCGGCCCTTTGCAGGTAGCTGCGCGCCGCTTCGAACGAGCCCATTCGGTAGTACAGCACGCCAAGCTCGAGAGCGACGCGGGGCAGGTTGGGGTTGAACAGCAGGAGCCGTTCGAGCGCCGATGCCGCGGCCTCATTGTCGCCGAGACGCACGGAAACCTCGGCATAGGCGAAGGTGAGGGGAAGGTTCGCCGGGTCGCGCAGCATCTGTTGGAACAGCGCGTTTTTTCGCGCGGTCAGCGCCGCCGTGTCGTTGTTGGAGCTTTGTGCGTTCGCCGGCGCTGGCATGCTCGCCAGCCACAGGATCGCCAAAACCAGGCCGATGCGCTTCAACGCCGCCAGCACGTTCATTGATCCAACGTAACAAACAGCTGCGCTGCTGCCACCACCTAAAGGCGAAAATGTAAGGAATCAGAACGGAACGCCGCCGATCAACGTGGTGCGATGCATCAGCCGCCGCTGCGGCAGCGCGTAGTCGCAGATCGCCAGATGCATCGCGCTGGCGTTGTCCCACATCACCAGATCGCCTACTCGCCAGCGGTGCCGGTAGCAGAATTCGGGCTTCACGCAGTGGGCATCGAGCTCGGCGATGAGCTCGGCGGCCTCGTCCTCAGGCATTCTCTCGATGCCGATGCATTCACCGGCGGTGACGTAGATCGCCTTCTTCCCGGTATAGGGATGGGTGCGCACGATCGGGTGCGCGACGTCGGGGGTTTCCGCCAGCTGTGCCGCGGTCAGCTTCGGGCGCGGAGAATTCTCGACGCGGCGGCGCGACGAATAGCGGTGGATCGCCTTGAGGCCTTCGAGCCGCTGCTTCGTCGCTACCGGCAGAGCCTCGTAGGCGGCGATGCAATTGGCGAAGATCGTGTCGCCGAGCACGGTGCCGTCGGCGGCGCGCGGCACCTCCCTGGCGTAGAGCAGCGAGCAGCGGCTCGGCGTCTTGCGATAGGAGACGTCGCTGTGCCAGGTAAAGCCGGCATCGGCGAGACCGATATGCTCGCCGGCTTCGTTTTGGATGTTTGAGACCAGCAGGATCTCGGGGTAGCCCGGCAGTAGGTATTTTTTGACGATATGTACTTCAAGCTCGCCGAAGCGGCGGCTGAACGCGATGTGCTGATCGTCGGTCAGGTTCTGGCCGCGAAAGAACACCACGATGTTGTCGTGGAAAGTGCGTTCGAGGTCGCGAAAGGTCGGCTCGTCGATCGGCCGCGACAGGTCCAAGCCGATCTCAGCCCCGAGCGCGGCGTCGCATTTCGTCACCGGGATCGGCATTGCGGTCTCGTCCTTGATGCCCCTCGACCCAGACTAGCCCAGCAGCCTCCATACTTCGCGAGCGCGATGCCGCTCGTCAATTGTGCTGCCGGTGGACGAGCCGTTCGTCATCCCAGACCTCGAAGCCAAAGCTGAGATGCGGGAGCACATTCAGTTGACGCGCGGCTTCTATGGCCGCTTCATCGTTGGCACGCTCGAGGCGATGCGTCGCGTAGATGTTTCTCCCGAAATCGAAAAAATGCACCTGGTAGACGGCCATGACCCCGGCATAGCGCTCTCGGAGCGGTGCTCGGTTGATCCAGATCATTGATCACCGCTTTTCGTCCGCGACCAGAATCGGCTCGAGCGACGCCCAGCGCCAGTTCTTGATCTCGGGCATGGCCACGTCGTGCTCGCGGATCAGCCCATCCTTCCCTCGCTAGGTCCTTCTTCCGTTGAGCAGTCGTCGCGTATGCCGCGCGATCATCAAATTCTCGTCCGTTGGGACGACCCAGGCGGAGACGCGCGAGCGCGGCGACGAGATGCGAGGGCCGCCAGTGTCGTTCGCGGTCTTGTCGAGGCTAACGCCCAGCCAGGCGGCGGCGCGGCACACCCTGGCGCGAATTTCTGCCGCGTGCTCGCCGATGCCGGCGGTGAAGACCAGGGTATCGAGCCCGCCCAGCGCCGCGGCCATCGATCCCAATTCGCGGCCGACGCGGTAGACGAAGAGGTCGACCGCCTCCTTGGCTTCGCTCCGGTCGCTGGCCAGCAGTTCGCGCATGTCGCTCGAGACGCCCGAGACGCCGAGCAGCCCCGATTCCTTCCAGAGCAGCGCGTCGATCGCCGCGACATCCATGTGTTCGTGCTGAAGCAGGTAGAGGATCACACCCGGGTCGAGCAGGCCGGTGCGCGTGCCCATCACCAAACCGTCGAGCGGAGTGAACCCCATTGTTGTTGCGATACTGTGGCCATGTGCGATCGCGCACAGGCTCGCGCCGTTGCCGAGATGCGCGACGACGATCTTGCCGCCCGTGCATTCGGGCGCGACCCGCGGCAAGACCGAGGCGATGTATTCGTAAGACAGGCCGTGAAACCCGTAGCGCCGAACGCCTTTGGCGGTCAGCGTGCGCGGCAGAGCGAATTGTTGCGCCAGGGCCGGCTGCGAATGGTGAAACGCTGTGTCGAAGCAGGCGATTTGCGGCACGTCGGGCGCGAAGGCAGCGACGGCGCGGATTGCGGCGATATGGTGCGGCTGGTGCAACGGCGCCAGCGGGATCAGGGCCTCCAGCGCCGCGAGTACCCGCGCGTCGATCAGCACCGGGCCGGAGAATTCGCTGCCGCCGTGAACGACACGGTGGCCGACGCCCGCGAACCCGGCCTCGCCTCCGGTATGGCCGGCGAACCAATCGTGGATCGCGACGATCGCGGCGGCATGATCCGCGCCGCTCAGGCTGCGCTCGTCGAGCCTGATCCCCTGAGCGTCGGCCACCTCAAAACGCGCGGCGGCGCCGATGCCCTCGACCTGGCCGTGCGCGCCAGCTTTGAGCACCTGGTCCGCGGCGACCGCGAATACCGAGAACTTGATGCTCGACGACCCGGCGTTGATGACAAGGATTGGCTCTCGCATTGCAATTCAGCTCCCAGTCCCTGCAGCTAGGTTAACGCCGCCACCGGCAGTTCCGTGCGCTCGCCCGCTTTTTGATGGTGACGACCGTCGCTTGGTGTGATTCAGATCAAAGCGAGGCGGGCATCCATGGTGGGGTGCGACGAGAAGCGGAGGAGACAGGTTTTGAACAGGACCATAGCGACATTGCTTGTCTGGCTCGGGTCGATCGCACTGGCTGCACCGGCCATGGCCGACAACCCGACACACGGCGCGCAACTGGCACAGCAATGGTGCGCCAGTTGCCACGTCATTCCCGGCGCCGCCGGGCCGGCGTTGCAAGGCCCGCCGAGCTTTCGCGCGATCGCGCATAGCGGCAAGACGTCTGACCAGCTGGAGGTGTTTCTCGAACATCCCCACGGTTCGATGCCGCCGCTGACACTTAGCCGAGCCGAAATCGCCGATCTGCTTGCCTACATCGCATCCCTGCACTGACGCCCCCGCCTTCTCGCCGCCTCCCGGTGGCGCGCCTTCGCGGACATGACAAGAGCCCAGCCATTTCTGGCTAGGCTCTTGATGAATTGGTGGAGCCAACCGGGATCGAACCGGTGACCTCTACAATGCCATTGTAGCGCTCTCCCAGCTGAGCTATGGCCCCGCAGCGCTGGTCTTTGCTGCGGCGAACTTAGGAACGCCGCCCGGCGCCGTCAAACCTTAAAAAAACCTATGGTTCCTCATCCTCGACGTTGTCGATGACCTCGGCCATGTCGTCGTCGTCCTCGCCGAGCTCAGAGGCATCCTCGATCAATTCGTCGTCCTCCTCTTCCTCGCCCTCGGCGAGCGGGAGCGCCTCCTCGTCCTCGACGGCCTCGACCTCCTCGGCTTCGATATCGACATCCTCGCCCACCGGTGCCAGCTCCTTCTCGACCGGAGCGGCCGGGCGCGCCCGCCGCGCCTTGAGAAACGCTTCGGGGTCGTATGGCGTGCTGCATTTCGGGCAGACCACCTGCTCGCGCAACAGATCGTAATAGCGGGTGCCGCAGCTCGGGCAGATGCGCTTGGTGCCCCATTCGGGTTTGGCCAATGGATACTCCCTATCGGTACTGAACCGCCGGACCGCATCGCCGACGCGAAAGCCGGCGCGGCATTGCCACAGCCGACGCATCCTGTCAAAAGCAAAGACGCCGTCATGCGCGCGGTGGCTGCGGGATATGGGTAACCGGACCCTGGCCGGCAAGAGCATGGCTGGCATTTCCTGGACGAGGCCGATGCCAGACGATCTGACCTCCCGCGCCGCGCCGCTGACCAGCTCGCGTCCGAAGGCGCCGCTCTCCGGCTCGATCCGTGTGCCTGGCGACAAATCGATCTCGCACCGCTCGCTGATGCTCGGCGCGTTGGCGGTCGGGCGCACCGAGATCACCGGGCTGCTCGAGGGCGAGGACGTGCTGTGTACGGCAGCGGCAATGCGCGCGCTCGGCGCCGGTGTCGAGCGCCAGCAAGACGGGCGTTGGATCGTCGATGGCGTCGGCATTGGTGGTCTCGCCGAGCCGGCCGACATCATCGATGGCGGCAATTCCGCCACTGCGGCGCGGCTCCTGCTTGGCATCCTGGCGACGCACCCGATCACCTGCTTCATCACCGGCGATGCGTCGCTGCGCACCCGGCCGATGGCGCGTGTCACCGAGCCGCTGTCGCGCTTCGGCGCCCGCTTCGTGACCCGCGAGGGCGGGCTCCTCCCGCTCGCGGTCACCGGCGCGGCGAACCCGGTGCCCATCGAATACGCGCTGCCGGTGCCGTCGGCGCAGGTAAAGTCGGCGGTGCTGCTGGCCGGGCTCAACACGCCGGGCGAGACCACCGTGATCGAGAAGGAGGTGACGCGCGACCATACCGAGCGGATGCTCGGCCATTTCGGCGCGACCGTCAGGGTCGAGCCCATCGAGGGCGGGAGACGGATCACGGTTGTCGGCCAGCCCGAGCTGAAGGCGGCGCCGATCGCGGTGCCCGCCGACATTTCCTCGGCGGCGTTTGCGCTCGTCGCCGGGCTGATTGTGCCGGGGTCGGAGGTTACTGTCGAAGCGGTCGGGCTCAATCCGTCGCGCACCGGGCTGCTGGCGTGCCTCAAGGAGATGGGCGCCGACATCGTCTATCTCGACGAGCGCGTCGAGGGCGGCGAGCCGGTCGCCGATCTGCGGGTGCGCGCCGGCGCACTGACCGGCGCCGATATTCCGCCGGACCGCGCGCCGACAATGATTGACGAGTACCCGGTTCTTGCGGTTGCCGCCGCCTGCGCCAAGGGCCGCACGCGGATGCGGGGCCTCGCCGAGCTTCGCGTCAAGGAGAGCGACCGGCTGACCGGCACCGCGACGGGCCTCGCCGCGTGCGGCGTCAAGGTGTCGATCGAGGGTGACGATCTAATTGTCGAAGGCGATGGCACGCCGCCTTCCGGCGGCGCGCTGATCCAGACCCGGCTCGACCATCGAATGGCGATGGCGTTCTTGGTGATGGGCCTTGCCGCCAAATCGCCGGTGGTGATCGACGACGCGCGGCCCATTGCCACGAGTTTCCCAGGCTTCGTGCCGTTGATGAACCGGCTCGGCGCCGGATTGCCCGAGATTGGATGAACGACGCACCGATCGTCGTCGCCATCGACGGGCCGGCAGCCTCGGGCAAGGGCACGCTGGCGCGCCGCATCGCGGCGCATTTCGGCCTCGCGCATCTCGACACCGGCAAGCTCTACCGCGCCACGGCGCTGGCGGTGCTCGACGCCGGCGGCGATCCCCATGACGTGGCGACCGCTGAGAAGGCCACACAAGCCCTTGATTTATCGCGGCTCGATGATCCGCGACTACGTGGCGACGATGTCGGTAGCGCTGCCTCGGTCGTCGCCGCGATTCCGGCGGTGCGCGCGGCCCTGCTCGAGGCACAGCGCCGGTTCGCGCACCACCCGCCGTCGCCGGCGGAGGGCGCGGTGCTCGACGGTCGCGACATCGGCACGGTGGTCTGTCCGAACGCGACGGTGAAGCTTTTTGTCACCGCGAGCGTGGAATCCCGCGCCGAACGCCGGGCCAAGGAGTTGCGGGAGAGCGGCGCGGCAGCTATATACGACGATGTTCTGCAGGGCATGAAGGAACGCGACGCGCGCGATAGCGAGCGTCGGGTCGCGCCACTCAGCGCGGCACCCGACGCGGTGATTATCGATACGACATTGCTCGATCCCGATCAGGTGTTCGAGCGGGCCTCCGAACTCATCGCGCGCGCTCTCGCCCGTCGCTGACGGGAAATCCCCCTTCGCACCGTGCAGCACCGGGTCCACGCCGCCGCCCCCGACTCCGAATGCCGGCCGCCTGCTCCGCCCTGATCCCGGCGGCGCTGCTTCTCACCGGGATCGAGGATACCGAATGGCTGTCGCTGAACCCACCAACGCCCCCAAGGAAAGCTTTGCCGCGCTGCTCGACGAGTCGATGGGCGTCTCCAACGGTCTCGAGGGAACCGTCGTCAAGGGCCGCGTGATTTCGATCGAGAACGATGCGGCGCTGATCGATGTCGGCCTCAAGTCGGAAGGGCGGGTGGCGCTCAAGGAATTTTCGGTGGGCGGACAGCCGCCCGATATTCATGTCGGCGACACGGTCGAGGTTTTCCTCGAGCGGATGGAAGATAAAAACGGCGAGGCCGCGTTGTCGCGCGAGAAGGCGCGGCGCGAGGAGGCCTGGACCCAGCTCGAAAAGAACTTCCAGGCCGGCGAGCGCGTCACTGGCACGATCTTCGGCCGGGTGAAGGGCGGGTTCACGGTCGACCTGTCGGGCGCGGTCGCGTTCCTGCCGGGCAGCCAGGTCGACATCCGTCCGGTGCGCGACATCGCCCCGCTGCTTGGCTCGCCGCAGCCGTTCCAGATCCTCAAGATGGATCGCTCGCGCGGCAACATCGTCGTATCGCGCCGCGCCGTGCTCGAGGAGAGCCGCGCCGAGCAGCGCTCCGAACTGGTGGCGAGCCTCAAGGAGGGCCAAATCCTCAACGGCGTCGTCAAGAACATCACCGACTATGGCGCCTTCGTCGATCTCGGCGGCGTCGATGGCTTGCTGCACGTTACCGATATCGCCTGGCGGCGGATCAACCACCCGTCGGAGGCGCTGAATATCGGTCAGAACGTCCAGGTCCAGGTGATCCGCTTCAACCCCGAGACGCAGCGCATCTCGCTCGGCATGAAGCAGCTTGAGGCCGACCCGTGGGAAGGCGTCGAGTTCAAGTACCCGGCCGGCGCCAAGTTCAAGGGCCGTGTCACCAACATCACCGACTATGGCGCCTTCGTCGAATTGGAGCCGGGGGTCGAGGGGCTCGTCCATGTCTCGGAGATGAGCTGGACCAAGAAGAACGTCCACCCCGGCAAGATCGTCTCGACCAGCCAAGAGGTCGAGGTCATGGTGCTCGACGTCGACCCCTCCAAGCGGCGCATCAGCCTCGGCCTCAAGCAGACCCTGCCCAACCCGTGGGAGGCGTTCCTCGAAGAGCACCCGGCTGGCAGTGAGCTCGAGGGCGAAGTTCGCAATACCACCGAGTTCGGCCTGTTCGTTGGCCTCCCCGGCGATATCGACGGCATGGTCCACCTCTCCGACATCGACTGGACCAAACCGGGCGAAGAGGCGATGCAGGACTATCGCAAGGGCCAGATGGTCAAGGTCAAAGTGCTCGACGTCGACGTGGAGAAGGAGCGCATCTCACTTGGCATCAAGCAGCTCCAAGCCGATCCGTTCGAGGCCGGCCTGTCCAAGGTCAAGAAGGGCGACGTCGTTACCGCGACGATCACCGGCTCGTCCGATACCGGGATCGACGTCGAGCTGCCCGACGGCATGCCGGGCTTTATCCGCAAATCCGAGCTATCGCGCGACCGCAGCGAGCAGCGGCCCGACCGTTTCGCGGTTGGCGAGCGGGTCGACGCCAAGATCACCCAGCTCGACAAGGCGACCCGCAAAGTGACGCTGTCGATCAAGGCGCGCGAGGTCGACGAGGAGAAGAAGGCGATGGCCGAGTTCGGCTCGTCCGACTCCGGCGCGAGCCTCGGCGACATCCTTGGCGCGGCGATACGCCGGCAGCGCGGCGAGGCCGATGCCGAAGAAAAGAGCTGATCCGGCCTTTATCCCAAGGAGTTGGCCTGGGCTTCGCTTGACGCTCACCCGCGCCTTTGGCACGGTAGCGGCACCGCGCCCCCCAGCGGAGCCCTGAGCACAATGACAAAATCGGAGCTCATTCAGCGACTGGCGGAAAACAATCCGCATCTCTACCAGCGCGACGTCGAGATCATCGTCACCGCGATCTTCGACGAGATCACCGCGGCCTTATCGCGCGGCGATCGGGTCGAGCTGCGTGGATTCGGGGCGTTCTCGGTCAAGCGGCGCGACGCCCGCGTCGGGCGCAACCCTCGCACCGGCGATAGCGTCAATGTCAGCGAGAAGCACATCCCGTTCTTCAAGACCGGCAAGCAGCTGCGCGACCGGCTGAACCATTAGGGCAGGCCGCACGTGTATCATAGTTATCGCCCTTGGCCGGGCTTGACCCGGTCACCCACGTCTTAACTTCGCTGCCATTTCACAAACGAAGACGTGGCCCCCCCGGGACAAGCCGGGGGGAGACGCATTATTTTGATACGATTAGGAATGCGCGGGTGACCGCGGAATGAGGCTCGAATGAAATTCCTATGGTGGATCGTGCTCGCGGTCGTCGCGGTGGTGCTGATCCTGTTCGCCATTTCCAATCGTGAGCATGTCACGCTCAGCGTCTGGCTGTTGCCGGGCGCCGCGATCGAGTTGCCGCTCTATCTGCTGGTGCTTGGATCGCTGCTCCTGGGTTTTGTCGCGGGTGAGCTGACCGGTTGGATCGGCGGCTGGCGCTGGCGGCGTGAGGCGCGGCGCAGCCGCGAGCGAATCGCCATGCTGGAGCGCGAGATCGAATCTGAGCGCGCGCAGCGGGCCGCCGGCCGCGCTCCACTCGCCGCGATTCCGCCATGAGCGTTGCGGCGAAAATCTGCGGCCTGTCGAGCGAGGAGGCGGTCGAAGCGGCGGTCGCCGGCGGCGGCGCCTATGTCGGCTTCGTGTTCTATCCGCCGAGCCCGCGTTCGGTGACCCCGGCGCGGGCTGGGGAGTTGTGCGCCGGCGTGCCGGCAGGGGTGCTGCGTGTCGGGCTCTTCGTCGATGCCGACGACGCGTCGATCGAAGCCGTGCTCGGCGCCGCCCCGCTCGACGTCCTGCAGTTTCACGGCGGCGAGAGTCCGGAGCGGGTGGAGGATGCCAAGCGGCGCTTCCGCCGCAAGGTAATGAAGGCGATTTCGGTCGCGAGCGCGGAGGATGTCGCGGTGGCCTCGCGCTATGAGGACGCCGCCGACATGCTGCTGTTCGACGCCAAGCCGCCGCGCCGCGCCGATGCGCTCCCGGGCGGCAACGGGCTCGTCTTCGATTGGCAGCTGATCGCAGGGCGCGAGTGGCGGCTGCCGTGGATGCTGTCGGGCGGTCTCACCGCGGAGTTGCTGCCCGAGGCCGTGCGGATTTCCGGCGCCAGGGCGGTCGACGTCTCGTCCGGTGTCGAGCGCCGCCCGGGCGACAAGGACCCCGACAAGATCCGCGCTTTTCTTGAGGTCGCGCGCGGACTATAGGCAGGCCATGCAAACCCTCAACACGTATCGGGCCGGGCCCGACGAGCATGGGCATTTCGGGCTCTATGGCGGACGCTATGTCGCCGAGACCCTGATGCCGCTGGTCTTGGCCGTTGAGCGGGCCTACGACGCGGCCAAAGCCGATCCGGCCTTCAAGGCCGAGCTCGATTATTACCTGAAGCATTATGTCGGGCGGCCAAGCCCGCTCTTCCTCGCCGAGCGGCTGACCCGGCATTTCGGCGGCGCCAAGATCTACATGAAGCGCGAGGAGCTCAACCACACCGGCGCGCACAAGATCAACAACGTGATGGGCCAGGTGCTGCTCGCCCGCCGCATGGGCAAGACCCGCATCATCGCCGAGACCGGCGCCGGCCAGCACGGCGTGGCCACCGCGACCGCCTGCGCGCTCTTCAACCTGCCCTGTGTCGTCTACATGGGCGCGACCGACATCGCCCGGCAGCAGCCCAACGTCTTCCGGATGAAGCTGTTGGGCGCCGAGGTCGTGCCGGTCCATTCCGGAACCGCGACCTTGAAGGACGCGCTCAACGAGGCGCTGCGCGACTGGGTCGCCCATGTCGACGACACGTTCTATGTCATCGGCACGGTCGCCGGCCCGCACCCCTATCCGGCGATGGTGCGCGACTTCCAATGCGTGATCGGCGACGAGACCCGCGTGCAGCTGCACGAGGCCGAGGGCCGGTTGCCCGATACGCTGGTCGCTTGCATCGGCGGCGGATCGAACGCGATGGGCCTGTTCCACCCGTTCCTCGACGACCCGTCGGTGCGGATGATCGGGGTCGAGGCCGGCGGCAGCGGTATCGACACTGGCCTTCACGCCGCCTCGCTCAACGGCGGGCTGCCGGGCGTGCTGCACGGCAATCGCACCTATTTGCTGCAGGACGACGACGGCCAGATCATCGACGCGCATTCGATCTCGGCCGGGCTCGACTATCCCGGCATCGGCCCGGAGCATTCCTGGCTGCACGATCTCGGCCGCGTCGAGTACGTCTCGATCACCGACCGGGAGGCATTGGACGCGTTCCAGTTTTGCAGCCGTCTCGAAGGCATCATCCCGGCGCTGGAGCCGGCGCACGCGCTGGCGCATGTCGCGAAGATCGCCCCGGGGCTGCCCAGCGATCATCTGCTGGTCATGAACATGTGCGGCCGCGGCGACAAGGACATCTTTGCCGTCGCCGAGCATCTCGGCGTCAAGTTGTGAATCGTATCGAAAAGCGCTTTGCCGCGCTCAAGGCCGAGGGACGGGCGGGGCTGGTCGCTTACCTCGTCGCGGGCGACCCGGATTTCGACACCTCGACGCGGCTGTTCGAAGGGGTAGCCGCCGCTGGTGCCGACCTCATAGAGATCGGCATGCCGTTCTCCGACCCGATGGCCGACGGCCCGTCGATTCAGGCCGCCGGCTTGCGCGCGCTCAACAACGGCATGACGCTGCGCAAGACGCTGGCGCTGGTGCGCCATCTGCGCGCCCGCGACGCCGACACGCCCTATGTGCTGATGGGCTACTACAACCCGATCTACCGCTACGGCGCCGAAGCCTTCGCCCGGGACGCCGCCGCTGCCGGAGTGGACGGCCTCATCATCGTCGATCTGCCGCCCGAAGAAGAAGCGGAGCTTGCCGATCCGGCCGAGGGCGCCGGGCTCGACCTCGTTCGGCTGGCCACCCCGACCAGCGACGAGAAGCGCCTGCCGGTGATCGTCAAGCGAGCCAGCGGCTTCGTCTATTACGTCGCCATCGCCGGCATCACCGGCACCCGCTCGGCCGACGCCGCCAGCGTGCGCGCTGCGGTGGCCCGCATCCGCCGTTTCACGCCGCTTCCGGTCGCGGTCGGCTTCGGCATCAAGAACCCTGAGCAGGCTGCCGAGATCGCGCGCGCCGCCGACGCCGCGGCGGTCGGCACCGCGCTGGTCGACCGCCTGGCACAGAACCTAGACCCCGCAGGCAAGGCGAAACCCGGCCTCGTCGAGGCCGTGCTCGGCGACATCGCCGCGCTCGCCAAGGGTATTCGCAGCGCCCGGACATGATCGATCACGTCACCATCGGCGTCACCGATCTGGACCGGGCGCGCGCATTCTATGACCGCGCGCTAAAACCGCTCGGCATCGAGCGGCTTTACGCCGATGGCGACAATTATTCCGGCTATGGGGTTCGCCCGAAGGCCTTCTTCTGGATCGGGAGGCGGGATGAGGTGTTGACCGGCGCGCATATCGCCTTCGCCGCGCCCGACCGGGCGACGGTTGACGCCTTTTACGAGGCGGCGCTTGCGGCAGGTGGGCGCGACAACGGCGTGCCGGGCCTGCGTCCGCAATACCAGGCCAACTACTACGGCGCCTTCGTGCTCGACCCCGACGGCCATAATATCGAGGCCGTATGCTACGCCGTGCCCTGACAGCCGGAAATTCGCCGGATTGACGTGGTAGCGGGGGCGGAACGTATGGGTGAAATGAACGGTCGCGGATGACCAGTTTGCCTGTAGATTCCTCGCAAGTATCAGGAAAAATAGGAAAGGCGGTGCCCTAGGGCCATGCCGAACTGGTTGTCGAATTTCGTCCTGCCGAAGATCCGCACCCTGGTGGGGCGGAAGGAGGTGCCGGACAATCTGTGGAAACAGTGTCCCGGCTGCGAGCAGACGCTGTTCCTGCGCGACCTCGCCGCCGATCTGATGGTGTGCCGGCATTGCGGCCACCACTTCCGCATCGGCAGCGGCGAGCGCTTCAAGATGCTGTTCGACGGCGCCGCATTCGAGACCGTCGAATTGCCCAAGACCCCGGTCGACCCGCTCAAGTTCCGCGACCGCAAGCGCTACACCGAACGGCTGCGCGAGGCGCACGCAACATCCGGCGCCGGCAGCGAGGCGGTCGCGGTCGCGCGCGGCCGCATCGGTGGCCTTCCGGCAGTGATTGCCGCGTTTGATTTCGCCTTCATGGGCGGGTCGATGGGAGTGGCGGTCGGCGAGGCGCTGGTCGCGGCGGCTCGGCTCGCGGTCGAGCAGCACGCCGCGCTGATCGTCATTCCGGCATCCGGCGGTGCGCGCATGCAGGAGGGCATCCTGTCGCTGATGCAGATGCCGCGCACGATCATCGCCGCCGACATGGTCAAGGAGGCGCGGCTGCCCTACATCGTCGTGCTGACCGACCCCACCACCGGCGGGGTCGCCGCCTCTTTCGCGGCGATCGGCGACATCATCGTCGCCGAGCCAGGCGCGGTTATCGGGTTCGCCGGCGCGCGGGTCATCGAGGAGACGATCCGCGAGAAGTTGCCCGAGGGGTTCCAGCGCGCCGAGTATTTGTACGAGCACGGCATGGTCGATATGGTGGTGAGGCGCGGCGATCTGCCGGCGACCCTGGGGCGCATCCTCAAGCTGCTGCTGCGCGAGCCGGCCCCGGCCCTGCCAGCGCTTCCGGCAAGTCCGGCGTGAGCGCCACGTCCCCTACGGCGGAACGGGTGCTGACTCGGCTCGGCCGGCTGCATCCGAAAAAGATCGATCTGTCCTTAGACCGCATCGAGCGGCTCCTGGCTCAGCTCGGCAATCCGCACGACAGACTTCCGCCGGTCATCCATGTCGCCGGCACCAAAGGTAAGGGCTCGACGGTTGCGACGATGCGCGCTTGCCTCGAGGCGGCCGGCTACCGCGTCCATGTCTACACATCGCCGCATCTGGTACGGTTCAACGAGCGCATCCGCATCGCTGGTAAGCTGATCGATGACATGGCGCTGATCGAAATTCTGGAAGAATGCGAACGCGCTAACGAGGGTCGCGAAATCACCTTTTTTGAGATTACCAACGCCGCGGCATTCCTCGCCTTCGCGCGGACCCCCGCCGATATCGTGCTGCTGGAAGTTGGGGTCGGCGGGCGGCTCGACTCAACCAATGTGGTGCATCATCCGGCCGTCACCGCGATCACCCCGGTCTCGCTCGACCATCAGGCATTTCTCGGCGACACCATCGCTGCCATCGCCGGCGAGAAAGCGGGCATCCTCAAACCGGGCGTCACCGGCGTTATCGCCCCGCAAGTCGCGGACGCGGAGGCCGTTATTGCGGCGCGCGCGGCCGAAATCGGCGCGCCGCTCTATCGCGCCGGTCATGAATGGGGCTGCGAGCGCCTTGGCGACGCGATGCGCTATTTAGGCGAAAACTGGCGGCTGGATCTGCCGCTGCCATCGCTGCTCGGCGCGCACCAGGTGCTCAACGCCGGCACCGCGATCGCCTGCTTGGAAAAGCTCATCGGCTTCACCGTGACCCCTGGCGCGATCGCACACGGCCTGCGCCATATTGACTGGCCGGCGCGGCTGCAGCTGCTGCGCCACGGACCGCTGGTCGAGATGATGCCAGGCTGGGAACTCTGGCTCGACGGCGGGCATAACCCGGCGGCGGGCGAGGTGCTCGGCCCCGTCGTGGCGGGTTGGCGCGACCGCCCGCTGCATCTCGTCGTCGGCATGCTCAACACCAAGGATTCTGCCGGTTTCCTCGCACCGATGGCGCCGTTTGCACAGAGCCTCCGCGCAGTCACCATCCCGGGCGAGGAGAATGCACTGCCGGCGGAAGCGATCGCCGCGGCGGCGAAATCGGTCGGCATCATCGCCGAGGAATCGCCCTCAGTCGCCGCGGCCCTTGCCGAGATCAAGTCCCATGGCAAAGCCGGGCGCGTGCTGATCTGCGGCTCGCTGCACTTCGCCGGGGTCATTCTGCGCGACAACGGGTGAACCAAACCCGGCCTGCAGCGTTTTGCAGGCATGACATGGAAAACCCTGACCCTCACTTCCGCCGCCGTGGCGATCGTTGCGGTCTATGGGATCGCAAATGCAGCCTCGCCCGGCCTGCTCCACAACGCCGCGACGGTGATCGCCCCGGCGGCTGCGCTGGACATCGTCGATCAGCGTGAAGTCATCGCGCCGCCATCTGACGTCGATCCGGAGATGGCGATAACGCCGCCGATGACCGGCGCGCGGATGCCTATCGTGATCCCGCCGGATGCGCCCAGCGGCAGGTTTGGGATCCAGCGTTAGCTCGCCTGCGGTGGCGGGTCGGCCCTAAAGGACCGACTCGACCCACTCGTAGAGCTTGCTCTTTGGCAGGGCTCCGATCTTGGTCGCGGCGACCTGGCCGCCCTTGAACAGGATCATGGTCGGGATGCCGCGCACGCCGAACTTGCGCGGCGTCTGTGGGTTCTCGTCGATATTGACCTTGGCGACGGTGAGGCGCCCTTCCATGTCGGTGGCCAGGTCGTCGAGGAACGGCGCGACCATCTTGCACGGCCCGCACCATTCGGCCCAGAAATCGACCAGGACAGGCTCGCTCGAACCGAGCACCTCCGTGTCGAAGGTGCCATCGCTGACGGCGGTCGGCTTCATGGCGGTATCCTTTCAATCTCGTTGCGATGACATTAGGTGAGCCTCAAAAGCAACGTCAAGGCAGGTGCCTTGTCAGCAAATCGGGGCTGATCGGCATCAGGCGCGGGCCTACGGTCCACAAGATCGCACAGTTGATGGGGCGGTCCGGATAGATTCGCTGGAGGGCGGCCCGATAGATCGCCAGCTGCTGCAAATAGATTGGTGCAACGTCCGAATCGCTTTCCGGCGGCGGCCGTACGGTCTTGTAATCGACGATCAAAACCTGGCTCTCGGTGGCGACCAGCCGGTCGATCTGGCCGGAGAGCGCGTGGCCGCCAATCAGCCCCACCACCGGCACTTCGGCTTGCGCATCCTCGCCCCAGAGCGGCCCGAATTCGGGAGCATCGAGCACAGCCATCGTCTCGCGGCGGATGTCGTCCTGCTCCGCCGTGCCGAGCGCATGCACCGGCAGCGCCAGAAAGCGGTGCGCCGCCGCTTCGCGCTGATCGCGGGGCAGATCGGGAAGTGTCTGCAGCAGGCGATGTACCAGGAGGCCTCGCTTGAAGCGGTCGCGGCCGGCGTCGGTGAGCGGAGAGAGGGTTCCGGGCTCGCTGCTGCCCGGTTGCGAGGGTACCAGCGGCCGCGGCGGATCAGGCTCGTCGGGCGCCGGCCGGTCGAACCAGGACGGGACAGCCGCAAGCATGGGCATGGTGGGTCCCGCCCGGTCTCGGTCGTCCGGCGGCGCTGTCTGCGGCGCCGCCAATCGCAAGCCCTCGCCGGACCACCCGTCGCGTTCTCCGAGCAGTGTTTTCGTGTCAAATGCGAAAGGTTGCGCCAATCCGGTCCAACCGGCCTCACAGAGCGTATGCCAGGTTGGCGCCTCGTTGACGGGCCGGTCGTTCTGCCAGCCGCAGAGATAGAGCCGGTCGCGCGCCCGGGTCAGCGCGACATAGAGCAGCCGCCGGTACTCCTGCAGCTCACGCTGGCGCAGCCTGCGTCGTTCGCCGTCGTAATGCCCGGTGCTGAATTCCTTGCGCGGACGCCACAGCGGCAGCGCGTCCGCGTCGGTCCACAGCATCGCGATCTGCGGGTCGGGAAGCTGCATCGTGTCGGGCAGGAAGACGATCGGCGCTTCCAGCCCCTTGGCGCCATGCACGGTCATGATGCGGACTTCGTTGCGCTGGCGCTCGGCGAAATCGCGCTTGACCTCGATCTCGCCGGCGACCAGCCAGTGCAGAAAGCCCTGCAGTGACGGCACATGCTCGCGCTCGTAGGCCAGCGCCAGGGCGAGGAACTCTTCGATCGGGTCCTCGGCGTCCAACCCCAGCCGTTCGAGCATCGCGTGCCGCCCGTGACGCGCGCCGAGAACATCGGCGTAGAGTTCGTAGGGCGGCGCGAAATCGGCGCGGCGCAGTAGGTCGGTCAGCATCTCGACCGAGCTGGCGAGCAGCTGGTCATCGCCGGTGCGGCGCCGTAGCCGGGTCCACAAGCGCTCGTTGCCGCGGTCGTAGGCAAGGGCGAAGAGCTGTTCCTCGGACACTGCGAAAAGCGGGCCCTTGAGAACCGCCGCCAGGTTCAGATCGTCCTCGGGCAGGAGTAGGAACTGGCCGAGCGCAATAAGGTCCTGGACCGCGAGCTGCTTGGCTAGATTCATTCGATCGGCGCCGGCGACTGGCACCTTCCGGTCCTTCAGCGCGCGCAGCAGGTCGCCGACGAATTCGTTGCGGCGGCGCACCAGCACCATAATGTCGCCCGGCCGGATCGGCCGGTCGCGCGACGCAAGGCGCTCGCCGGTTCTCAGCCAGTCATCGATGGTCGCGGCAATCGCGCGGGCGAGACGGGTGCGCGACTCGGGGACCCGCGTACCGGGGTCGTCGGCATCCCCGTCGGGCTCGGGCGAAACCGGGCAGGGCGGCCATAATTCCACATGGCCCGCCTGGCCAAGCCGGGCGGCGACATGGCGGATCGCGGCGCCGTCAAGCGCCACACCCTCGGCGGCGGCCGGTGTGGCGAACGCGGCGTCGACGGCTTTTAGCAAAGGCTCGGCGGCGCGGAACGAGATATCGAGCGGGACGACTCGCCAGCTGCGCTGTGCTTCGTTGACCCGCGCCTCGAAATGCGCGCGCATCTCGGTGAAGGCGCGCGGGTCGGCGCGCTGGAAGCTGTAGATCGACTGTTTCGCGTCGCCGACTGCGAACACCGTGCGCGCCCGGCCGAGCGGGTCTTCACCGGCAAAGAACTCGGCGGCGAGGATCGCCACGATCTCCCATTGCTCGGGGTTGGTGTCCTGCGCTTCGTCGATCAGAATGTGGTCGAGCCCGCCGTCGAGCTTGAATAGCACCCACGGTGCGATCCCGGCGCGGCCCAGCAATTCGCGCGCCTTCAGCACGAGGTCGTCGTAATCGAGCTGCGCGTGAAGGCGCTTATGGGTCTCATAGGCTTGGAGCAACGCATCGCCGAGCCGGGCAATGGCTCCGGTGGCTTCGAGGATGACGACGCCGTTCTTGTCTTCCAGAAAGCGCTTAACGCGCTGGGCCTCGGCGCCAAGGATGCGGACAAGATCGACGGCCGATTGCTTAGCCAAATCCTTGGTGAAGAGCCGCTTTCGGATCTCCCCCTCGTTCGTGAGGAATGCCGCGAGGTAGGCGGGGAGCATTACCTCGCGCGCGGCTGGGTTGGCGCACCAGTCGGCGATGATCGCGCCGCGCTCGCGATCGGTCTTTTTCCCGCCCGCGAGTGCGGCGCAGACCTCGCGCAGCGGCGGCAGGTCGCCACCGGCGCAAAACGCGGCGATAAGACTATCGACGGTGGCGTTGGCCGGGACGCCCATTGCAGCGGCAAGGCGCGTCAGCATGGGTTTCTCGCCATCGGCCCAGGCTGCCGCGAGTTTGCCGCGCTCACGCGCCAGCGCCGCCATCAACTCTGCGAAGCGCTCCTCGGCCAGATAGCGTGCGACCACGCCGAGCGCGTCGGCGAGGTCGGGACGCGTGTTGGCGCGCGCGGCGGCGATGATGCTCGCGGCGGCGTCGCTCAACGCTTCTGAGGCGCTGCGCTCGTCGAGGACAACGAATTCCGGCGACACTTGGGCTTCGAGCGGAAAGCGGCCGAGCAACGACTGACAGAAGGAGTGGATCGTCTGGATCTTCGCGCCGCCGGGCGTGTCCAGTACCCGGGCGAAGAGCTGGCGGGCGTGGGCGATCTCCTCCTGGCGCGGATACCGCCCCATCAGGTTCACCAGTTCCTGCGCAAGCTGGCCGCTCTCCATCGTCGTCCAACTCGCGAGACGCTCATTGACGCGGTTCGCCATCTCCGCCGCCGCGGCGCGGGTGAAGGTGAGGCAAAGGATGCGGGACGGTCGCGTACCGGCGAGCATCAGCGTCAGCAGCCGGTCGGTCAGCACCTTGGTCTTGCCGGTGCCCGCGGAGGCCGAGACCCAGACCGAGGCGGACGGATCGAGCGCCTTGCGTTGCGCGCGATCGGCGGCGGTGTCGCCCCGCATCACCCGGTCTCGCCTTCGTCGAGGCGCTCGAGGTGCGCGTAGTCGGAGTAGCGCGGCCGCCACTTGGCGGCCGGCACCGCGCGGTACGGCGTTTGCGGGTCGTCGAACCGGGCGACAAGGGCTTTGATCTCGCCGAGCACGCGGTCGATCAGCGCCGCGGGTTCGTCACCGCCCAGTGGCAGGTTCTCGCCGCCCTGGCCGCCGCCGAGCTTCCAATGTTCGAGCGCTGCGACCGGTCCCGCTGGAATTCCGAAGCCACCGGCACGGGCGATCGCACCTTCCAGAGGCAATTGCACGGCAATTGCCGCCTCAATCGCCGCCTTCTCGGGTACCGAGCCGGTCTTGTAGTCAATGACTGCCAGCTCGCCGTTGCTACGCCGCTCGACCCGGTCGGCGCGCGCAAAAATTGTGAAGGGTCCGAACGGCGCATCGATGACAAGCTGCCCATCGGCCTCGCACTTTGTCTCGACGAGGTCGGGACGTCGGATCGCCTCCTCGGCGGCGAACCAATGGGCGATGCGCTCGAAGCGCGGCCACCAAAACGCCCAGGCGCCCGGGCGCGACAACAGCCCGCCAAAGTGACGCTTGCCGATCTCCTTGAGCTCGCTCTCGGCCTGCGCGGGAAGATCGCGCGGGAAGCGGCGGACGAATTCGGCCAGAGCGTCGTGAATGGCGATGCCGAGATCGGCACGGTCGGGTTCCGCGTCGAGCGGGTTGAGCGCGCGCAACTGCAGAATGTGGCGGGCGTAGACCGCGTAGGGATCGCGCCGCCAGGTCTCAATCGCGGTCACCGCCAGCTTGCGCGGACGGGCCTCGAGCGGCGGGCGCGGCTCGGGGCGCGGCAGTGGATTTGGCGATTGCGGCCGGTCGGTGACCGAGGCGGCCGCGGCGATTTCCGGCTCGGGCCGGAGTTTGCCTTCAAGCCCGGCCGCACGCAGCACCGCGTCGAGGCGCAGCAACCAGCGCGACGGCACGGTCGGCGCCCCTTCGCGCCGGGTCGCGCGGGTCAGCGCCACTTCCGGCGCGCCGATCGCCTGGGCGAAATCATGCGCGGCGATGCCGACCGCGCGCTCGGGGAGCGGGATGCCGAACTGGTGCCGCATCTGCCGCGACATCCATGGATCCTCGGCGATCGGACCCGGCCAGGTGCCCTCGTTGAGCCCGCCGAGCACGACGAGATCGGCCTGCTGCAGCCGCGCCTCGACCAGGCCCCAGATCGCCAGCCGGGGATGCCGGCCATAGGGCGGCCGGACCACCGCGCCGCTCGACAGAGCGTCGAACAGGGCCGGATAGTGCCGGCCCGCGAGCGGCGGGAAATCGCGCACCGCGTCGATTAGGTCATGGCAGAAATTGGCCGCGGTCTCGCCGGCCGCGTCGCGCCATAGGCGCGCGGCCCCGGCTGCTTCGTCGCTCGCCGCGAGGTGCTCGGCGGCTGCGATATGAGCGGTCGCCAGCTCGGCGATGTTCACCCCCTCGGCGCCGAGCAAATTCGGCAGTTCGCCGAGGCGGCCTTCGAGGCGATCGACAAAGCGCCGCAGCGCCGGCTCCTTGCCGATCAAGGCCTCGCGCAGCCCGGCTATGCCGGGCGCCGGGCGAGGCCCGCGGATTTCGTGCTCGAGCCGACGCGTCAGGTCGCGAAACTCGGCCGGCGCGAGCCCGCCCGCGGCCAGCGGATGTTTCAGCGCCGCCAGCAGCGGCACTGGCGCCAGCGCGCTCTCGGCCATGTCCAGCACCAGGCGCAGAAACGCGCCAGGCGGGGTCAGGCCTAGCTTCAGCCCGGCGGAATCGTCGATGTCGATCCCCCAGCGCCGCAGCTCGGCGGCGACCCGGCGGGCCAGCTCCCGGTCGGGGGTGACCAGGGCCGCGGTGACGCCGGGCGCTTCGACCTTGCGGCGCAGCAGCAGCGCGATCGTCACGGCCTCGTCTTGCGGGCTGGGGCAGTCGTAGCGGCTCAGGCCGGCGAGCGCACTATTCGGCTCCGGGCGCAAGTCGCGCCAGGCATGGGTGAGGTGGGCGGGCAGCAGCCCCCGGGAGATGAGGCGTAGCCGCGCCTCGCGCCCTGTCGCCGCGGCGGGCTGCCAATCGCGGACGTCGTCGGCGCCAATTCCCAGCGCGCGCAGCAGCCCCGCCAGCAGATATTGCGGGTGCGCCGGGTCGTCGGCGATCGCCAGCCAGGTCTCCGGCGCGGCGTCGCGGTCGAGTCCGGGCAGGATGACGGTGCCCAGCGGCAAACCGGCGACGCATCCGATCAGCTCGTTGAGCGCCGGGAAGCCGCCGATGAGGCCGGCCGCAATCACCGGCTCGCTGGGCGGTGCGCGCCGCCATTCGGCCGCCTGGCGCAGCAGCAGCTGCTTGCGCCGCTCGGCGGCGTCGAGCGCGCCCTCGGCGTCGAGCACCTTCGGCCATTGCGCCGGCAGAATGTCGAGGAAGCGCAACACCACCTGCCAGTGCTCGGCGAGGTCGAGCGGCGCCAGCTTGGCGAGGTCGGCAAAGCTGGCGCTTTCGATCGCGGCGGTGTCGATCAGCCGCGCCAGCGCGCCGGCCAGCGCGGCGGCCTGGCCGGGCGGCAGCGGCTGGTCGTCATGTGCTTCGCTCCACTCCAGCACCAGCCTAGTCAGCAGCAGGCGGCGGCGCAGTTCGGGAAGCGCCGGCGGTATCGCCAGGGTCTCCTCACCGGCGGCGAAGTCGAGCTCATCGCCATCCAGGTCGCCGATCGGGCGCATGCGCGGCAGCAATAGCGGCGCGCCGGGGTCGCTGCCCTCACCGGTCAGACGCAGGAAGGCTTCGCGCAAACCGCGGGCAGCGCGCCGGGTCGGCAGCAGCACCGTCATCCGCGCCAGCTTCAAGGGCTCACCGCCGGCCATCGCCACCAGGCCGCGCGCCAGGGTCGCAAGGAAGGGCCGATCCGCGGCGATGGTGAAGACCCGCGGCGACATCGCGCGCTAGCGCTCGATCCGGTGCGAGGCGAGGCGAGCGCGCGTCGCCGCGAGGCCTTCCGGTGTGCCGACGTGGAACCACTCGCCATCGTGAATGACGGCGCCGAGCCTGCCGGCGTCCTCGGCGCGGTCGTAGAGCTTTTTGAGTGAGAACACGGTATCGGCGACGTCGTCGAAGAGACGCCGGTGCATGATCTGGATGCCGGCGAAAATATAGGGAGCGATCTCCCGCTCGCCGCGCCGGCGCGGAGCGCCCAAGGGATCGACGAAATAGTCGCCAGGCCCGTCGTAGCCGACCGCGACGACGGTCCGCTGCATGAGCAGGAGGACATCCACTTTCTTATCGTCGAATGATCCAGCCACACGGGTTAGCGCCGGCGCGGCGCCATCGATCCAGAACACATCGGCGTTCACCGCGAAGAACGTCTCGTCGAGCAGCGGCAGCGCCTTTTTTACCCCGCCGCCGGTCTCCAGCAGCTTGGGCTCGCGCGACAGTTCGATGCGCGGCCGCGCGCACCCCGCGAGCGCGGCTTCGATCATTTCAGGCTTGTAGTGCAGGTTGACGACGGCGCGCTCGACCCCGGCCAGCGCGAGTCGGTCGAGGGCATGGAGGATGAGCGGCTGGCCAGCGACCTCGACGAGCGGCTTCGGCAAGCTGTCGGTGATCGGGCGCAGGCGCTTGCCGAGCCCGGCGGCGAGCACCATCGCCGACTTGGGCGCGTTCTTCACGCGACGCTTCGCCGGTCGGGGACGCGGCGCAGATGCGGCGGCAAATGGCGGTCGAGCCAGCGGGCGATGCCGCGCAGGGCCGGTTCCCGCAGATCGCCCTCCAGCAGCCGCCAGACGCGCGGGATGTGGCCGAGATATTGCGGCTTGCCGTCGCGCCGCCATAGGCGGGTGAAGATGCCGATGATCTTGGCGTTGCGCTGCGCCGCGAGGATCGCCGCCGAGCGGCGAAAGGCGCCGCCGTCGACTTCCGGAAGCGCGGCGAGATAACGCTCGATCATCGCCTCGCGCAGCCCTTCGGGCACGTCGCGGCGCGCGTCTTCCAGCAGCGAGACGAGGTCGTAGCTCGGCGGCCCGCACAGCGCGTCCTGGAAATCGAGCAGGCCGCAGCCCTGCACCCCAGCGCGCTCGGGCAGCAGCATCAGATTGTCGACGTGATAGTCGCGCAGCACCAGGGTCGGGCCGGGCAACGCGGCGAGCGGCAACACCGCGCGCCACAGCGCGGCGTATTCCTCGCGCGCATCCGCGGATAAGGGCGCGTCGAGCACCGCGGGCGCGTACCAGTCGGTCAAGAGCGACGCTTCTGCGATCAGCACCGCCTCGTCGTAGCGCGGCAAGTTGGGTGGCTTCGTGACCGCGCGCTGCAGCGCGACCAGCGTGTCGATCGCCAGCGCGTAGAGCACCGACTCGTCACCGCCCGCGGCGAGCAGCCTCGTATAGGTGTCGTCGCCGAAATCCTCGATCAGCAAAAGGCCCTGTTCGCGATCCTCGGCATAGATCTCCGGGGCGCTGAGGCCGTGTCCTCGCAGCAGGCGGGCAACATGGATGTAGGGCCGGACATCCTCGTGCGGCGGCGGCGCGTCCATCAGCACCGCGCGGCGCCCGCTTTTGGCAAGCCGGAAATAACGTCGGAACGAGGCATCGGCCGCGAGCGGGGTGGGTTCGACGTCGGCCCAGCCGACATGCGCAAGGAACCTGGAGATTGCCTGACCGCGCTCGCCGTCCATCACGCCGCTGCGCCGATGCCGGTGAGCCGCGCGGCCCAGTCGCCGTCGCCGCGAAGGGTCGCACGCCTGGCGGTCGGCGCCAGTCCAAAATCGAACGCGAGCTCGAGCCGGCCCGCCGGAAGCAGCGGCCCCAGCCGCTCGGGCCATTCGATCAACGAAATACCGTCGTGAAAGGCATCTTCGATGCCCAGCTCCCAGGCGTCTTCCGGCTGGCGTAGGCGGTAGAGGTCGAAATGCCAAACCGCGCCGCCGGGTAGATCGTAGACCTGAACCAGGGTAAAGGTCGGGCTCGGTACGATCTCGCCGCCGCCGCGTGCTCGGATGAAGGCGCGGGCGAAGGTGGTCTTGCCGGCGCCAAGCTCGCCCTTTAGCGCGATCGCGTCGCCCGGCGCCGCGAGCGTAGCAAGCCGCGCCGCGAGCAAGGCAGTCGCGTTTTCGTCAGGCAGATCGATGACGGTCACGCCTGCCTTGTATCCCCACCGCAAACTCGGCGACAAGCGCCCATATGCGCTACTCTTGCGTGATGGATTCGAGCCTCCAGCATACCGATGTGGCGATCATCGGCGCCGGCCCGGTCGGGCTGTTCGCGGTTTTCGAATGCGGCATGCTCGAGATGCGCTGCCACGTCTTCGACGCGCTCGACGTGGTCGGGCGGCCAATGCGCGGCGCTCTACCCGGAAAAGCCGATCTACGACATTCCTGGCTACCCGCGGATCGATGCCGGCGCCTTGGTCGACCGGCTGGCGGAGCAGGCAGCTCCGTTCGCGCCGACGTACCATCTCGGCCATGCGGTGACGGCGCTCGACGAGGCAACGGGCGGGTTCGTCGTGACCAATGCCGCCGGGGTGCGGGTTGCGGCACGCGCGGTAGTGATCGCCGCCGGCGGCGGCGCGTTCGGGCCGAATCGGCCGCCGCTTCCGGGCATCGGGCAATATCGAGGGCCGGAGCGTCTTCTACATGGTGCGGCGGCGCGAGGATTTTCGCGGCAAGCGCGTCGTCATCGCCGGCGGCGGCGATTCGGCGGTCGATTGGGCGCTGTCGCTCGCGGAATTGGCGGAGCAGGTCATGGTCGTGCATCGCCGCGAGCGTTTCCGCGCCGCGCCGCAATCTCTGACCCGGCTGCATCAGCTCGCCGAGAGCGGCAAGGTCGAAATGGTGATTCCCTTTCAGCTTTTCGGGCTGGAAGGCGCGGACGGGCGCCTGTCGGCGGTAGTCGTCGCCGATCTCGCCGGCAAGCAGCGACGGCTGGAGGCCGATTACCTGCTGCCGTTCTTCGGGCTGGCGACGCAGCTTGGCCCGCTGGCGCAATGGGGCTTCGCCTTCGACGATCACCGCATCGTTGTCGATCCGGCGAGTTGCGCCACTTCGCGGCCCGGCATTTTCGCTATTGGGGACATCGCGACCTATCCGGGCAAGCTGAAGCTGATCCTCACCGGTTTTGCTGAGGCGGCATTCGCCGCTCATGCGATCTACCCGCTCGTTCATCCGGGCGAGGCGCTGCACTTCGAGTATTCGACAACCAAAGGGGTGCCATCCGGTTAGTGGACGGTTCCGGTGGCCGTTACCATGTTGGTGACGGCCGGGGCAGGACGGTGCCCGGCGGGCAGGTGACAGTGGACAGTGGTGCCTTTGTCGGGGCTCGATTCGATCGTCACGCGGCCGCCATGGAGCTCGATCAGGCTCTTGACCAGCGATAGGCCAAGTCCGGCGCCACTCTGGTAAAGCTGCGGGTTGCCGCGCTCGAATTTGTCAAAGATGCGCGCCTGGTCGGCTGCGGGGATGCCCACACCCGTATCCGACACTGAGAGAATCAGGTCCCCGTTCCTTCGCTCGGCTTCGAGCCGGATCGCTCCGCCGGGCGGGGTGAACTTGATCGCGTTTGAGATGAGGTTGAACAGCGCCTGCTTCAGTCGCCGTTCGTCGGCTTCGATGCTGCCGATGTTTTCCGGACAATGCAGCGACAGGTTGAGATCCTGATTGCGTGCCCGCTCGCGGGTGAACGTCATCACCGCCTCAAGCATGCCGCTGATCTCAACCGGGTGGGTTTCGAGCGTCATGTAGCCCGCTTCGATCGTCGCCAGGTCGAGAATGTCGTTGATCAGCGACAGCAGCCGGTGCGAGCTGTCGAGGATGCCGCGGCTGTAGTCGAGCTGGCGTGGGGTCAGGGTACCGAAATACTCGTTCGCCAGGATCTCGGCGAAGCCGATGATCGCATTGAGCGGAGTGCGCAGCTCGTAGGAGACGTTGGCAATGAATTCGCTCTTGAGCCGCCCCGCGGTTTCCAGCGCCTCGTTGCGTTCGCGCAACGCCCGTTCGACGCGCGTGGTGTCGGTCACGTCCTGATAGCTCACCAGCACATTGCCATCGGGCAGCGGGACCGTGGCTAGCTGGAGAACCGTGCCGTCTTGGCGGTCGATGCGGTCGGCGACCAGGGCGCCCGCCGAGATCGGCGCGATGATCTGCTCCTTCAGCGCCGGCCAATTGCCGCCGTCATCGTAGAACACGCGGGTCTTCTCGACGATCTCGCTGATATGCGGCTCGCCCGCGAGATCGATTTCGCTGAGGCCCCACATGGTCCGGTAGGCCGGATTGTGGAGCTTGAGCCGACCGTCGCTGCCGAATACCGCGATGCTCTCGAACAAATTGTCGAGCGACTCGCGCTGCACTTCGATCAGCGTGTTGTAAGAGCGCTCAAGCGCCAGTCGATCGGTCACGTCCTCGTAGATGAAGATCAGCCCGCCGAGCGGGTGCGGCGACACGGATAGGCTCAATGTGCGGTCGTCCGGCAGGTGGAGTAGTTCCTGCTGCGGTTCGATCAGCGAGGTGAACATCTCCATTTGCTGGCGTTTGAACGCCCGGAAATCGGCGAACTCGGGGATGCGGCGGCGCTCGCGCAGCCGCTCCAGCAATTCGTCGAGCGACGGGCCGCCGGCGAGCCAATCGGTCTCGATCCCCCACAGTCCGGCAAAGGCCGAATTGAAAAATTTGAGGCGTTTGTCGGCGCCATAGATCGCAACCGCGGCGTGGATGCTTTCCAGCACCTCCCCATGAGCATTGATATGCCGGGACAGCTCGGCCTCGGCGTCCTCGAGATCGGTGCGATCGATCGCGAAGCCGATCGTGCCGCCGTTGCGATCGGAGGTTTCGGTAATTTCGAGCAGCCGGCGCGACCCGCCGATCACGACATGCTGGCGCTCGGTGTGGGTCTCGCCCGCAGCGGCGGCGCGTGCCAGCCCGAGGGCCTTGCCGCGGCCGCTCGGCGGCGCTAGTTCGCGGCTTTCGGTGAGTGCGGCCTCTCGGGTGGTGTCCAGGGCGGTAGCGTAAGCTGTGTTGCAGTCAACGAGAGCCAGGTCGCGGTCGCGCCGCCAGACCGGAACCGGGATCGCCTCGATCATTGTGCGCAGCGCCGCCGCCGCCGCGTCGCTCGCTTGCCGCGCGGTGTCGGCGATGCGGGTGCCGGTGACGTCAGTTACCCACAACAGCGCATCGCCGCTCGGGCTGCATCGTCCGGCGAGCGCGAGGAGCCCGCCATCGCGTCGGGCTGCGGTCAGGTCGAACGCCGTGCCCGCCACGCGCAGGTCGACGATCGCAGCGCCGGTCCTCGCCACGGCCTCGGGTTCGAGTTCGGCGAGAAGGTCGGTGAAGGACCCGGTAGCTCCGGCGATCGGCGCCGGCTCGCTTCCACCGGGGCGCCAGACAAAGCCAGCCAAGGGCGCCGTGGCAAGGTTGGCCAGGGATCCGGCGAGCGCCTGTTCCGCGGCGTAGCGCCGGGCGTCGGCCTTGCCGAGCCGAGCCCGGGCATAAAGCGTCAGCCCGCCCAACGCGGCAACTGCGGCAAGGCAGATCAGGGCGATGATGACGATCACGCTGTGCCGCCTCTCGAGCGCCCGGGCGAACGCCGTCTTATCGAGTTCAGCCAAGATTCTCCGGCTTTTTCGAACAAACGCAAGCAGCGATCACTCGCCGCCGCTAGTAGCGGTAATGTTCGGGCTTATAGGGGCCGGCGTTCTCGATGCCGAGATATTGTGCCTGTGCGGCGGAAAGCTTGGTCAGCTTGGCCCCCAGCTTGTCGAGATGCAGCGCGGCGACCTTCTCGTCCAGATGTTTTGGCAAGACATAGACCTTGTTCTCGTATTTGCCGTGGTTCGACCACAGCTCGATTTGCGCTAGCACTTGATTCGTGAACGAGGCGCTCATCACAAAGCTCGGGTGTCCGGTGGCGCAGCCGAGATTGACCAGCCGCCCCTTGGCCAAGACGATCAGCCGCTTGCCGTCGGGGAAGATCACCTCGTCGACCTGCGGCTTCACCTCGTCCCAGACGTAATTGCGCAGCGCGGCGATCTGTATCTCGCTGTCGAAATGGCCGATGTTGCAGACGATCGCCCGGTCGTGCATCTGCCGCATGTGGTCGAGGGTGATGACGTCGATATTGCCGGTCGCGGTGACAAAGACATCGCCGACCGGCGCCGCCTCATCCATCGTCACCACCTGATAGCCTTCCATCGCCGCCTGCAGCGCGCAGATCGGATCGATCTCGGTCACCAGCACGCGCGCTCCCTGGCCGCGTAGGCTTGCCGCCGAGCCCTTGCCGACATCGCCGAACCCGGCCACAACGGCGATCTTGCCGGCGAGCATCACGTCGGTCGCGCGCTTGATGCCGTCGACGAGGCTCTCGCGCACGCCATAGAGGTTGTCGAATTTCGACTTGGTGACGCTGTCGTTAACGTTGAACGCCGGCACCTTCAGCTCGCCGCGCCGCATCATCTCGTAGAGGCGGTGGACGCCGGTCGTGGTCTCCTCCGAGATGCCGCGGACATTGGCCAGCAAATCGGGGTGGTGGTCGTGCAGTAACTTTGTCGCGTCGCCGCCGTCATCGAGCACCATGTTCGGCAGCCAGCCCTCATACGGCCCATAGCTGGGCCCGCGCAGCGTCTGCTCGATGCACCACTCGTATTCTTCCTCGGTCTCCCCCTTCCAGGCATAGACCGCGATGCCCTTGGCCGCGATCGCCGCCGCCGCGTGGTCCTGGGTCGAGAAGATGTTGCACGAGCTCCACCGCACGCTGGCGCCGAGATGGACCAGCGTCTCGATCAGCACGGCGGTCTGGATCGTCATGTGTAGGCAGCCGACAATGCGCGCGCCCTTCAGCGGCTGCGCGGCGCCGAACTCGTCGCGCAGCGCCATCAGCCCCGGCATCTCGGTCTCGGCGATCGCGATCTCCTTGCGGCCCCAATCGGCGAGGCCGATGTCGGCAACTTTGTAATCGGTGAATTCGGGCATGCGAATGTCTCCTGTGGCGCGGTGCGGCGTCAGATGAGTTGAACATATAAAGATATCTTTAAGTCGTCAACGGCGTCGGAAGGGTACGCCAAGCTAAGCCAGCTCAGCCATCGCGTTGAAATCGTCGAGCAGCGCGGCGATGCGGCCGGGATCCGACTGGTCCATGATCGCCTCGGCGCGGCGGGTCGCGGCGACGATATCGAGGTCGCGGATGCGCTGCTTGATGCGCGGCAAGCTGGCCGGCGCCATCGACAATTCCCTGAGGCCCAGGCCCAGGAGCAGCGCGGTATAGCGCGGCTCGCCGGCCATCTCGCCGCAGATGCCGATCGGGATGCGCCGCCGGGTCGCCGCCTCGACCGCGAACTGGATCAGGCGCAGCACGCCGGGGTGCAGCGGGTTGTAGAGGTGCGCGACCTGCTCGTCGCTGCGGTCGATCGCCAGCGTGTATTGGATGAGGTCGTTGGTGCCGAGCGCGAAGAAATCGGCTGCGCCGGCGAGTGCGTCGGCGGTGAGCGCCGCGGCCGGCACCTCGATCATTACGCCGAGAGGAGGCATCACCTCGGCGAACGGTACCTCACGGCGGCGCAGCCGGCGGGCGACCTGTTCCAGCGCCTCGCGGGTGCGGCGGATTTCTCCGACCGACGAGATCATCGGCAAGAGGATGCGCAACGGCCCTTCGCGCGCGGCGCGCAGCATCGCCGCGAGCTGGGTGTCGAAGAGGCGGCGATCCTTGAGCAAGAGACGGATCGCGCGCAGGCCGAGCGCGGGGTTGGCGCCCTCGACGGTGGCGGCTGCGATCGCGTCGGGCAGCTTGTCGCCGCCGACATCGAGGGTGCGCAAGGTCACCGGCCGGCCGCCCATGCCGCGCACCAGCCCGCGGTAGAACTCGAACTGCTCGTCCTCGTCCGGAAGATCGTCGCGATTGAGGAAGAGGAATTCGGTGCGCACCAGGCCCAGCCCCATCGCCCCGTTGGCAAGCGCCTGGTCGAGCTCCACCGGCAGCTCGAGATTGGCGTCGAGGCGGATTTCGACGCCGTCGCGCGTCACGGCCGCGAGCCGGCGCAAGCGCCCGAGATGGCGCCGCTCACGCTGCACCTCATCCTGCCGCCGGCGATAGGTTTCGAGTGTCTCGGGAGTCGGGTCGAGAACGACGAGCCCGGCGGTGCCGTCAATCACCACGGTCGCGCCGTTATGGGCGCGGGTGATCAGGTCGGGGACGCCGATCACCGCGGGCAAGCCGAGGGCGCGGGCCATGATCGCGGCATGGCTCTCCGGGCCGCCGAACACCGCGGCAAAGCCGCCGATCCGCCGCGGGTCCATCAGCGCCGTATCGGCCGGAGTGACTTCCTCGGCCAGCACGATGGCGCCGCCGCTGAGGCTGGCATAGGCGACGAACGGCTTTTTGATCAGGTTGCGGATGAGCCGCGCGCCGACAACGCGGATGTCCTCGACCCGCGCTGCCAGATAGGAATCGCGCATCGTCGCGAAGCCCTTGGCGATCTGTTCGATTTCGAGCTCGACGGCGCGCTCGGCGTTGACCTTTGCATTGGCGATGCGCTGGTGCGTGCCGCGGACCAGCCGGGAATTGGCCAGCATCGCTAGATGCGCATCGAGCAGATAGGAGATTTCCTCGCCGGCCGATCCGGGGAGCGCGGCGGCGCGCGCCTTCAATTTGCGCAACTGCTTTTGCGCGGTGGCGACAGCGTCGGAAAACCGGGCGCGCTCAGCCGGGACCGCGGCCTCCGCGATCGCGGTCTCGGTGACGGCCAGCGGGCCACGCTCGCCGACATAGGCGAGGCCGATGGCGATGCCCGCCGATACGCCGATCCCCGAAAGTCGTTCTTCGCCGCGCGTCGCGGTCTCAGGCTTTTCCTCAGTCCTCATCGAACTTGCATTCGACCAGGTGCGCCAGCGTTCTGACGGCATCGTCAGCTTCGCGGCCCGCGGCCGAAATCTCAAGCTCGGCGCCGGCGCCAGCCGCCAGCATCATCAATCCCATGATCGAACGGCCCGAGACGATCGTGCCGTTCTTGCGCACCCAGATTTCGGCGTCGAAGCGGTGCGCCGTCTTGACGAAAAGCGCCGCAGCGCGCGCGTGCAGGCCGCGCTGGTTGCAAATCTTGGCGACCTGTCGCGCCGTCGCCGCCGCTGCCGCTTGTTCCTCTTGCGAGGGTTGGCCCGGCGCCTCGGCGCTCACCGATGCGCGTCCGTCAGCAATTGCGAGGCGACGTTGATGTATTTGCGACCCGCCTCCTGCGCACCAAGCACCGCTCGCTCTAGGCTTTCGGTCTGCCTGAGGCTGACGAGCTTGATCAGCATCGGCAAATTGATGCCGGCGATGACCTCGATCTTGGCGCGGTCCATAACCGAGATCGCCAGGTTGGACGGCGTGCCGCCAAACATGTCGGTCAGCAGTACGGCTCCCTGGCCGGTGTCGACCGCGCCGATCGAGGTGAGGATTTCTTGGCGCCGCTGCTCCATGTCGTCGTCGGGGCCAATGCAGACCGCGGTCATCTGGGTCTGCGGACCGACGACGTGTTCGAGCGCGGCGACGAATTCGGCGGCGAGCCGGCCGTGGGTAACGAGGACGATGCCGATCATCGGCGCAGCTCCGGACCGCAGCGCTGCGCGCGGCTGGCATGGGGCGCGAGATCCCGGCTACAGGGGCTAGATATCAAAGTGCTCAATGCACGGTTTCGATCACACGAAATTGCGGTCACTCGGGGGGTAGAGACCATTCGGTGTTCGATCCGCATGCCGCCAAGGGTCGAAGCGGCCCGCGGGTGGGGATTGCGGCACTCCTATAGCGCTGTCCGAGGCATTCGTCATCACACTTGATCACGAAGCAGGGACGCGTCCAGCTCAGGGTGGGCCGCCTTTGCTGTCCGCTTCGGCTCTAACGGTGCATTCGTTCGGCTCTAACGGTGCATTCGCGCCAAGGTTCCGTCCCCCGCGAGCGCATCGAGCGCGAAGCGCAGCTTGGCCGTCGCCGAGGCCTCGAACGGCGCCAGCGCGATCAGCGGAATCAGCAGTCCGAGAATCGCCTCGCTGCGCGGTTCGGGCAGCCGTTCTATCGCATCGGGAGCAACCAGATCGACAATCAGCGAAAGCCGGGCGACTGCAAGCGGGTCGACGCGCAGGATGCCGACGCCGCGCGCCTCGATCAAACCGGCGATCGTCGCGGGGGTGCGGGCGAAAATCGCGTCGCCCTCGCGCTGCAACTCGCTGCGGTCGTCGGCGACGAGGCGCGCCCCGGCGTCGATTAGCCGCAGGGCCAAATCGGACTTGCCACTCCCCGACACGCCACGCAGCAGTACGGCGTGACCGCCGATCGCCACCGTGGTGCCGTGGACCAGCAGCGTGTCGGACATCAGATCTCGGGCAGGCGGATCAGGAAGCGGGCGCCGCATACCTTGCCCGACGCATCGTACCTGTTCTCGGCCCAGATCCGGCCGCGATGCGCCTCGACGATTTGCTTCGAGATCGATAGCCCGAGTCCTGAATGCGTGCCGAAGGCCTCGCTCGCCGGGCGCTCGGTGTAGAAGCGGTCGAAGATGGCGGTCAATTTATCGGCCGGGATCCCGGGGCCGTCATCCTCGACGGTGATCAGCACGCCGCGGCCGTCCTCGCGCGCCTGCACGCGAATTTCGCCGTTGGGAGGGCTGAACGACACTGCGTTGCTGACGACGTTCAGAAACACCTGCGATAATCGGCTTTCGATGCCTTGGACGATAAGCGCGCGACGCCGCTCCGACAACGTCAGCACAACATGAGCGGAGCCGTCGGTGCGAGTCGTCTCGTGAATGTCGACGAGCGTACGGAGCATCGCCCCGATATCGATCGGCGACATCACGTCGCGGCTCATCTCAGCGTCGAGGCGCGAGGCGTCGGAGATGTCGGTGATCAGCCGCGACAGCCGCTCGACATCGGCAGTGATGATTGCCAGCAGCCGCTGTTGCTTGACCGGGTCGTCGACGCGAACCGCGGTTTCGACCGCGCTGCGCAGCGAGGAGAGCGGATTCTTGATCTCGTGCGCGACATCGGAGGCAAAACTCTCGATGGCGCTCATCCGCAGCCATAAGGCATTGGTCATTTCGCGCAGCGAGCGCGACAGATCGCCAATCTCGTCGCCGCGTTGAGTCAGGTCGGGAATCTCGATGCGGGCGCCGCGGCTGCTGGCGCGCTCGGCCGCTTCGGCGAGCCGGCGGACCGGCCTGGCGATGGTGCCGGCGAGATAAAGCGACAGCAGCACGGTGACCAACGCCGCGACACCGAAAATGCGCAACAGCTCGAGCCGCACGGTGCGCAGCTCGGCCTCGATCTCGCCGCTAGCGCTGGTCAGCATCACCGCGCCCAGCACCTCCTTGTAGCGCTGAACCGGGACCGCGACGCTGATGACCAGCCCGGTGGCGTCGCGGCGCACGACCGAGCCGCTCTCGCCGTGCAGCGCGCGCACCACCTCGGGATAGCTCTCGGCCGGCTGTCCCTCGTGGTAGATCGGGTAGGTGTGCCGATGCGGCAGCACCCCCACAATCCGGTCGTAGATTTTGTCGGCGATGCGGTTAATCCAGCTGGACGTGTCGGGCGGCGGCAACTCCGCCACCTGTACGGGATCGCCGGGGCCGGCCAGAACGCGGCTGTCGGCAACCAGCTTGCCGTCCTTGTCGAAAAGACGCGCCGGCGTGCGTGTCGGCGCCACCAGCCGACGCATCATGCCACGCGCTAGATCGGGGAGCAGCACCTCGCCCTCGTCCGGTGAATCGAGCACCGCGCCTTCGCCGAGTGCGGCCGCAAAGATCTCGCCCTGGGTGCGCAGCGCCTCGATCTGCTGACCGATCAGGCTTGATTCGAACTTGCCGAGATAGAGAAAGCCGATGCCCAGCAGCGCGAGCGGCAGGATGTTGACGACGACGATGCGTCGGGTGAGCGGCGACAATCGCCACCGCTGCCGCCGCGTCGCGGCCTCGCGGACCGCCGGCTCTGCCGCAGCCTCGGTACCGGGCGGCGGTGCCTTAGTGCTCGCGATAGCGATATCCGACGCCATACAGGGTTTCGATCTGTGCGAAGTCGTTGTCGACGGCCTTGAACTTTTTCCGCAGGCGCTTGATGTGGCTGTCGATAGTGCGGTCGTCGACATAGATGTGCTCGCCATAGGCCGCATCCATCAGCTGGTCGCGGTTCTTGACGTGACCGGGGCGCTGCGCCAGGGACTTCAGAATGAGAAACTCGGTGACGGTCAGCTCGACCTGATCGCCGTGCCAGGTGCACAGATGCCGGCCGGGATCGAGGGTCAGCTGGCCGCGGACGATCGCCGGTTCACCTTGGCCATCCTCGCGCTCCCGGGCCAGTTCGCCGCGGCGGAGCAGCGCGCGGATGCGCTCGATCAATAGGCGCTGCGAGAACGGCTTCTTGATGTAGTCGTCGGCCCCCATGCGCAGACCGAGCAGCTCGTCGACCTCATCGTCCTTCGAGGTCAAGAATATCACCGGAACCGGATGGTGACGGCGCAGCTGCGCCAATAGCTCCATACCGTCCATGCGCGGCATTTTGATGTCGAGGACGGCGACGTCGACGGGCTGGTTGCTCAGCCCCTTCAGCGCATCCGCGCCATCGGCGTAGCAGCGGACGGCGAAGCCCTCCGCCTCGAGCGCCATCGTCACTGACTCGAGGATATGACGGTCGTCGTCGACTAGTGCGATCGTGTTCGCCAAGGATCAGTCCCCCAAGCTGCCTCTCGGCAATGGTACGCCACCGGCGCAATATAGGTTCCCCAAATATGGCCGCTTCTTGGCGAACAAAAAGGGCAGGACATGGACGAAAGCGATAGTGCGGCCGGATGCCGCCGCTTGATGCGCCGGCAAACGCACGCGGCGCTGGCGACCAGCCGCGACGGGCACCCCTATGTCTCGTTGGTCGCGCTTGCCTTCGATTATGGCGCTTGCCCGTTGCTGCTGCTCTCCGATCTCGCCCAGCACAGCCGCAACATCGCCGCCGATCCGCGCGTCTCGCTGTTGTTCGACGGCGGCCCGCGCCTCCCTCCGGCGGACGATCCGCTGGCCGAACCGCGGCTTACCCTGCTCGGCGAGGCGGCGCGCTATGATGATCCGCGCCTTCTCGCCCGTTTTGTCGCGCGCCATCCGGGCGCCGCCTCCTATGCCGGGTTCGGCGACTTCCACCTTTATCGCGTGACGATCGCGCGCGCCCATCTGGTCGCCGGGTTCGGGCGGATATCCTGGATCGAGGATGACGCCTTGCGCTTTACCGGCGATGGCGCCGGACTTGCCGCCGCCGAGGACGAGATCGTCCGCCACATGAACGATGAACACGCCGACGCGATCGCCCTGTTCGTCGAGCGGCTGGCGCGCCGTCCCGGCGCCGGCTGGTGGATGACCGGGATCGACCCCGAGGGCCTTGACTTGCGCCGCGATGGCGACACTGCCAGGCTCGACTTTCCGCAGCCGGTGCTCGACCCGCGGGCGGCGCGGCAGGCGGTGGTCGCGCTGACCGCGGCGGCGCAGCAAGCGCCGCCTTTGTAACCGAACCGTATCTGGCCCGGAAGTTGCGTCGCCGCCGTCGCTTGCCGGCCGAATAGCCACGGTTTACCGTGCGCGGCAAATTTTGTATCAAGCGCCCGGCGCCGCCGCGGCAAGCGGGCGCCGCGATAATGGAGGAAAGCTTGGATAAGACGGACAACCCGGTTACGGGCCCAAAGCCGTCCTTTGATCTCGAAGCGCAGGGCATGCGCCATCTTGGGCCAGTGCACTGGAACCTGACGATGCCGTTCCTCTATGAGCACGCGGTCCGCCGGCGCGAGGGCGAGGTCGGGCTCGGCGGCGCCTTTGTCGTCAATACCGGCAAGCACACCGGCCGCTCGCCCGCGCGACAAATACATCGTCGACGAACCCGGTACCCACGAGTCGGTCGATTGGGGCAGCGTCAACCAGGCGATCACGCCGGCCCAGTTTGCCAGCCTGCACCAGCGCGTGCTCGCCTATCTGCAGGGCCAGGAGCTGTTCGTTCAGGACCTTTATGCCGGCGCCGACCCGGAATACCGGCTGCCGGTGCGGGTGGTGACGCCGAGCGCCTGGCACAGCCTCTTCGCGCGCAACATGTTCATCCGTCCGCACCATGCGGAGCTGCCGGACTTCCAGCCCGCCTTCACCATCCTCCACGCGCCGCATTTCCACTCGATCCCCGAGCTCGACGGCATCCGGTCGGAGACCTTCATCTTCGTCAATTTCGCCGAGCGGCTGGTGCTGATCGGCGGCACCGAATATGCCGGCGAGATCAAGAAATGCGTCTTCGGCTATCTCAATTTCGTGCTGCCGACCAAGGACGTGCTGCCGATGCACTGCTCGGCCAATGTCGGCCCCAACGGCGACAGCGCGATCTTCTTCGGTCTTTCCGGCACCGGCAAGACGACCTTGTCGGCCGACGCGTCGCGCACCCTGATCGGCGACGACGAGCACGGCTGGAGCCCGCGCGGCATCTACAATTTCGAGGGCGGCTGCTACGCCAAGGTGATCAACCTGTCGCCCAAGGCCGAGCCCGAGATCTACGCGACGATCACCCGCTTCGGCACGGTGCTGGAAAACGTCGTGCTCAACCCGCGCACCCGGATGCCCGATGTCGACGACGACAGCCTGACCGAGAACACCCGCGCCTGCTATCCGCTCGACTTCATCCCGAACGCATCGGATGACGGGCTCGCGCCGCACCCGCAGAACGTCATCATGCTGACCTGCGACGCCTTCGGGGTGATGCCGCCGATCGCCCAGCTCGATCGCCGAGCAGGCGATGTACCACTTCCTCTCGGGCTACACCGCGCAGGTCGCCGGCACCGAGGTCGGCCTCGGCAGCGAGCCGCAGGCGACCTTCTCGACCTGCTTCGGCGCGCCGTTCATGCCGCGCCAGCCGACCGAATACGCCAAGATGCTCGGCGACCGCATCCAGCGCTTCGGCGCCAAATGCTGGCTGGTCAACACCGGCTGGTCGGGCGGCGCCTATGGCACTGGGCAGCGCATGGCGATCGGCCACACCCGCGGCCTGCTGCGCGCCGCGCTCGACGGACGCCTCGCCAACGCGCCGATGCGCAAGGACCCAAATTTCGGTTTCCTCGTGCCGGAAAGCGCCGCCGACGTCCCGGCCGACGTGCTCGACCCGCGCGCCACCTGGGCCAACAAGAAGGCCTATGACGAAACCGCGCGCGGCCTCACGCGCGACTTCGAGAAGAATTTCGGTAAGTACGAGCCGAGTGTCGGCGCCGACATCAAGAAGGTCGCGATCCGCGCCGCGGCTTAGCCGCGCGGCTCCGCAGCGCTAGGTGATCTGGCCCAGGAGCTCGCGGTATTGCGGGCAGTCGATCGCGTCCTCGTAGGTCGCGTGAAACTCTCCGTCGCCGTGCGAGCAGACCCAGGTGGAGGGGTAGTGCGCCTCGGCCGAATGCGGGTCGAGCGCCTCGGCGCAAAGCTGATAGCCCCCGCTCGGGTGCGGCTTGACGCTGCGGCGGTAATGTTGGTCTTCCATCGGACGGCCTCCAAATCCCGCGGTTGTCGGACACCCGCTTGGCCTCGATTGATCCTACCCTGAATCCGCTTGCCACCGACACTGGCCCTTGCAACGCTCGGCGGCGGAATGACCGCCCTCACCACCTCGCTCGATCCGCGCTCGGAGGGGTTTCGCGCCAACGCCGCGGTGATGCGCGCGTTGGTCGAGGATTTGCGCGCGAAGACCGAGGGGATCGCGCTCGGTGGCGACGAGGCATCGCGGCAGCGGCATATCGGGCGCGGCAAATTGCTGGCGCGCGAGCGGGTACGCACCCTGCTCGATCCCGGCTCGCCGTTTCTCGAACTCTCCGCCTTCGCCGCCTATGGCATGTATGACGGCGGGGTGCCGGCCGCCGGCATCGTCACCGGCATCGGCCGAATTTCGGGCCAGGAATGCGTGATCGTCGCCAATGACGCGACGGTCAAGGGCGGCACCTATTTCCCGATGACGGTCAAGAAGCATTTGCGCGCGCAGGAGATCGCGCGCGAGAACCGGCTGCCGTGCCTCTACCTCGTCGATTCGGGCGGCGCGTTCCTGCCGGCGCAGGACGAGGTGTTCCCCGACCGCGACCATTTCGGCCGTATCTTCTACAACCAGGCGCAGATGTCGGCGGAGGGGGTGCCGCAGATCGCCATCGTCATGGGCTCGTGCACCGCGGGCGGCGCCTATGTGCCGGCGATGTCGGACGAGAGCATCATCGTCAAGGGCCAGGGCACGATCTTTCTCGGCGGTCCGCCGCTGGTGAAGGCGGCGACCGGCGAGGTGGTGAGCGCCGAGGAATTGGGCGGCGCCGATGTCCACAGCCGGGTCTCCGGGGTCACCGACCACTACGCGCTCGACGACCGCCACGCGCTCGGCATCGCAAGACGGATCGTCGGCAATCTGAACCGGGTCAAGACCGTGTCGCTCGATGTCAGGGAGGCGCGCGAGCCGCTGTTCGCGGCCGAGGAGCTGTACGGGGTGATCCCCAGCGATAGGCGCCGGCCCTACGACGTGCGCGAGGTGATCGCCCGGCTGGCCGACGGCAGCGAACTCGACGAGTTCAAGGCGCTCTACGGCCAGACCCTGGTCTGCGGGTTCGCGCGGATTTGGGGCTACCCGGTCGGCATCCTCGCCAATAACGGCATCCTGTTTTCCGAGAGCGCGCTGAAGGGCACGCATTTCATCGAACTGTGCGCGCAGCGCGGCATTCCGCTGGTGTTTCTGCAGAACATCACCGGCTTCATGGTCGGCCGGAAATACGAGGCCGGCGGCATCGCCAAGGACGGCGCCAAGATGGTGACTGCGGTTGCCACCGCCGCCGTCCCCAAATTCACCGTCATCATCGGCGGCAGCTTTGGCGCCGGGAATTACGGCATGTGCGGGCGCGCCTATGGCCCCCGCTTTTTGTGGATGTGGCCGAATGCGCGCATCTCGGTGATGGGTGGCGAGCAGGCGGCCTCGGTGCTGGCGACCGTGCGGCGCGACGGCATGGAGGCGCGCGGCGAGCAGTGGCCGGCCGACGAGGAGGAGGAATTCAAGGAGCCGATCCGCGCCCAGTACGAGACGCAGGGCCACCCCTATTACGCCAGCGCGCGCCTCTGGGACGACGGCATCATCGATCCGGCCGAGACCCGCAATGTGCTGGGCCTGTCGATCTCCGCCAGCCTCAACGCGCCGATCGAGAAGACCCGGTTCGGCGTGTTCCGGATGTAAGCGACACGACCGAAGACGCACATGCAACACTTGGGGGCCGCATTACTAAAATGGATCGCGGTGATAGTCAGCTCGTGCCTTTACGGTATACCCCATCATTGGGAACAAGGATGCGCTCCTGGTGCCGGTAAGGGTTATCCCTGCCGATTTGCCAATGCGTTGCAGCCGGCATTGATTGAGTGCGTCCGTGAAAATGATCCCGCGCATCTAGACGAGGTGGTTAATGGAAGCGATTACCAGGATCAGCTGTCCGGGTGGTTCGTTTCAACCGCGTCCGGAAAAGTAGCGGCGTGCATGCGAAGGAAGGATTGGATTGCGATGCCCGATTTCCTGCTCTTGCCCTGATTGCCGTTTCGGGCAGCGCGAGGCCTGGGATAGTGTTCGGTGTTCTCTAAAATCCTGATCGCCAATCGCGGCGAGATCGCCTGCCGGGTGATGCGCACCGCACGGCGCATGGGCATCGCCACGGTCGCGGTCTATTCCGAGGCCGACGCCGGCGCACTGCATGTCGCGACGGCGGATGGGGCACGGCTGATCGGACCGTCGCCGGCGCGCGAAAGCTATCTCAAGGGCGAGAGGATCATCGCCGCGGCGAAGGAGACAGGCGCCGAGGCGATCCACCCCGGCTACGGCTTCTTGTCGGAGAACGCGGAGTTTGCCGAAGCCTGCGCCAAGGCGGGCATCATCTTTATCGGCCCGCCCGCTTCGGCGATGCGGGCGATGGGGTCGAAGGCGGCGGCCAAGGCGATGATGCAGCAGGCCGGGGTGCCGGTGGTGCCGGGCTATCACGGCGCCGATCAGGGCCCGGCGAACCTGCTCGCCGAGGCGGAGATGATCGGTTTTCCGGTGCTGATCAAGGCGTCGGGCGGCGGCGGCGGGCGCGGCATGCGCATCGTCACCAAGGCCGAGGAGTTCGCCCGCACGCTCGACGGCGCCAAGCGCGAGGCGCTGTCCGCGTTCGGCGACGAGCGGGTGCTGATCGAGAAATACCTCAGCGCCCCACGCCACATCGAGGTCCAAATCTTCGCCGACGCGCATGGCAACGTCCTGCACCTTTACGAGCGCGACTGCTCGATCCAGCGGCGCTACCAAAAGGTGGTCGAGGAGGCGCCGGCGCCGCGCTTGTCGCCAAAGCTGCGCCAGGCGATGGGCGAGGCGGCGGTCGCGGCGGCGAAGGCCGTCGGCTATGTCGGCGCCGGTACGGTCGAGTTCATCGTCGAGAAGGACCGCTTCTATTTCATGGAGATGAACACGCGGCTCCAGGTCGAGCATCCGGTGACCGAGGCGGTGACCAACACCGACCTCGTCGAGTGGCAGTTGCGGGTCGCCGCCGGCGAAGCCTTCACCCGCACGCAAGACCAGATCGCGTGTCGCGGCCACGCGATCGAGGTGCGGCTTTACGCGGAGAATCCGGAGCGAGGGTTTCTGCCGGCGACCGGCACTTTGCACCGCCTGCGGCTTCCGACCGCGGCGGCGCGCGTCGAAACCGGGGTACGCGAAGGGGACGCGGTGACGCCGTTCTACGATCCGATGATCGCCAAGATCATCGTGTGGGGGTCGGATCGCGCGGCGGCGCGCGCCCGACTGGCTCGCGCGCTTGCCGAGACAGGCGTGCTCGGGGTCGCGACCAATCTCGGTTTTCTGGCGCGGGTGATCGGCGACAAGGACTACGCCGCGGCGAAGCTCGACACGCACTTTATCGAGCGGCGCAAGTCGATGCTGTTGCCGCCGGCGGCACCGGTCTCGAAGGCGGGGCTGGCGGCTGCAGCGCTTTTCTGCCTGGCGGTGGTCCCGGTGAGCGCCGATCCGTGGGCGGGGCGCGATGGCTGGCGGCTCAACTTGCCGAAGGCCGCGCAGCTTCTGCAATTCCGCGACGGTGATGAGACCCTGAGCGTGTTGGCGACCGCGTCCGGGAAGGGATGGGAATTGCGGATCGCGGAGCGCAGCTGCCAGGCAACGGCGAGGTTTGCCGCCGATGGCGAGGCGATGCTGACCATCGATGGCGCGCAAATCCGCGCGATCGTTCTCGACCACGGGGACATGCTGGCCGTGTTCATTGGCGGCGAGAGCTGGCGGCTCGAGCGGGTCGATCCGCTGGCGCCGCCGGCGGGCGCCGATCTGCACGCTGGACAGCTGTCGGCGCCGATGCCGGGCCGGGTCGTGCAGCTCCTCGTCGCGGCTGGCGACACGGTCAAGCAAGGCCAGCCGTTAATCGTCATCGAGGCGATGAAGATGGAGCATACCATCGCCGCGCCGCGCGATGGTGCGGTCGAGACGGTTCGCTACGCGGTCGGCGACCTAGTCGAGGAAGGCGCTGAGCTGATCGCTCTCGCGGAGCCGCGCTGATGGCCGCAGATGGCGCGTTCGCTCGGGTCCGTTGCACCTGATCAAGATGGCCGTTGGTGCCTCCGACGTCGAGGAATTGCGCCGCTTTCGCGCGCAGCGCTACGCCGAGCGCGGCGAGAGTTGGGTTTATACCCGCAACCATCCCCGCCGCGCCGAAGAGGTGCTCGCCGGCGGTTCGCTGTATTGGGTGGTGAAGGGCCAAATCCGGGCGCGGCATCGCGTCATCGGATTCCGCAGCGAACGGGACGACGACGGCAGAACCTATTGCCTGATCCTGACCGATCCCGAGCTGGTCCTAACCCTGCCGCGCGCGTTTCGGCCGTTCCAGGGCTGGCGCTATCTGACGCCGGGCGATGTGCCAAAGGATGTCCCCGGCGGCCCCGGCGGCGATTTCTCGGCGATGCCGGACCATATGCTGATGGAATTGCGCGAATTGGGCCTGATCTAGGGTAAGATCAGGCCTTGAGCAGCCGGCGCAAATTTTGTGCACGATGCCCCTAGACAGGCCCGGGGGGCATGGCTATGTTCTCCGTTCGCCCGCCGCAGCCGCGGTGGACGACTCGATCCCGATGCGACGAGGCACGAGCCGCCTCCCTTGGCGGTTAGGGCAGTGTCGTCGGGATTTGAGTTCGCTGATTGACATTGTTGGGTTATTGGAAGGGATGCGTGGGCGGCGGCGTTCTACGAAGGACGCTGGTTCGTCTGCGCAACGGGGTCGCGGACTCTGTCCGTGATCTCAACGAGTAGGTTTAGCTAGTGTCCTTTGAGTGATTGCGATGTCTCGGGTCTTAGCCGGCCTGAGATGCCGTTGTCAGGATGAACATGAGAGTTTGATCCTGGCTCAGAACGAACGCTGGCGGCATGCCTAACACATGCAAGTCGAACGAAGGCTTCGGCCTTAGTGGCGCACGGGTGAGTAACGCGTGGGAACCTGCCCTGGAGTGGGGGATAACCGAGGGAAACTTCGGCTAATACCGCATGCGCCCGGAGCAATCCGGGGAAAGATTTATCGCTCTAGGAGGGGCCCGCGTCGGATTAGCTAGTTGGTGGGGTAACGGCCTACCAAGGCAACGATCCGTAGCTGGTCTGAGAGGATGATCAGCCACACTGGGACTGAGACACGGCCCAGACTCCTACGGGAGGCAGCAGTAGGGAATATTGGACAATGGGCGAAAGCCTGATCCAGCAATGCCGCGTGAGTGAGGAAGGCCTTAGGGTTGTAAAGCTCTTTCGCACGCGACGATGATGACGGTAGCGTGTAAAGAAGCCCCGGCTAACTTCGTGCCAGCAGCCGCGGTAATACGAAGGGGGCAAGCGTTGTTCGGAATTACTGGGCGTAAAGGGCGCGTAGGCGGCCTTGTTTGTCAGGCGTGAAAGCCCTGGGCTCAACCCAGGAATTGCGCTTGGGACGGCAAGGCTTGAGTTCGGGAGAGGAGAGTGGAATTCCCAGTGTAGAGGTGAAATTCGTAGATATTGGGAAGAACACCGGTGGCGAAGGCGGCTCTCTGGACCGATACTGACGCTGAGGCGCGAAAGCGTGGGGAGCAAACAGGATTAGATACCCTGGTAGTCCACGCTGTAAACGATGTGTGCTAGACGTTGGGAAGCCTAGCTTTCCGGTGTCGCAGCTAACGCGGTAAGCACACCGCCTGGGGAGTACGGCCGCAAGGTTAAAACTCAAAGGAATTGACGGGGGCCCGCACAAGCGGTGGAGCATGTGGTTTAATTCGACGCAACGCGAAGAACCTTACCAGCCCTTGACATGCCTCGTATGGGCCCGAGAGATCGGGTTCTTCAGTTCGGCTGGCGGGGACACAGGTGCTGCATGGCTGTCGTCAGCTCGTGTCGTGAGATGTTGGGTTAAGTCCCGCAACGAGCGCAACCCTCATCTTCAGTTGCCATCAGTTCGGCTGGGCACTCTGAGGAAACTGCCGGTGACAAGCCGGAGGAAGGCGGGGATGACGTCAAGTCCTCATGGCCCTTATGGGCTGGGCTACACACGTGCTACAATGGCGGTGACAGAGGGCGGCGAGGCAGCGATGCCTAAGCCAATCTCCAAAAGCCGTCTCAGTTCGGATTGCTCTCTGCAACTCGAGAGCATGAAGTCGGAATCGCTAGTAATCGCGGATCAGCATGCCGCGGTGAATACGTTCCCGGGCCTTGTACACACCGCCCGTCACACCATGGGAGTTGGTTTTACCTTAAGGCGGTGGGCTAACCCGCAAGGGAGGCAGCCGACCACGGTAAGGTCAGCGACTGGGGTGAAGTCGTAACAAGGTAGCCGTAGGGGAACCTGCGGCTGGATCACCTCCTTTCTGGATGCTGGAAGATTAGGTCTGCGGGCTATGTTCCGCTTGTCTTCTTCCGGCTCTCCACAAAACTAAAACGCCGCCGTCTACGCATCCCTTCTGCCGAGTTATCGGGCGAGCGCCCCAGCGCATTCACGGGTTAAGGGCTAGTAGCTCAGTTGGTTAGAGCGCGCGCTTGATAAGCGTGAGGTCGGAGGTTCAAATCCTCCCTGGCCCACCATTCAGACGACAGAAACGCAGAAAAACAGTGGCGTTGCCGCTGTGCGTTTGTGTCTTCTGCTCCTTCTTGGAATGGGGGTGTAGCTCAGTTGGGAGAGCGCCTGCTTTGCAAGCAGGAGGTCATCGGTTCGATCCCGTTCACCTCCACCAATTTGGTGAGCGTCGGAATGCGGAATCGACTGATTCCATGGACTCGGCAAGAAGTGTCATTCGCGGCCGGTGTCACAAGGCGCTTGCTGCGGGTTTGTTGATTGAAGGGTGAATAGCGAGTTGAACGTGACCGAGGCGGACACGTTCCGGCAACCGTCACCGGGCCGCAAGGCGCGGGGGCGGCAAGGTCGGTTCGCGTCCGATAAGTGTCTTCAAGTGGAGAGTTTGCCGCACCGGCGGTGTCGCGGTTCTGCAGCGATGCAGTTCTGATCTTTGCCGTTGGGTGTGGTGCTCAAGCGCGAAACAAAGGGCATCTGGTGGATGCCTTGGCACTGAGAGGCGATGAAGGACGTAGCACGCTGCGAAAAGCCCGGGGGAGATGCGAGCGATCGTTGATCCCGGGATCTCCGAATGGGGCAACCCACCCGCAAGGGTATCGCTATCTGAATCCATAGGGTAGCGAGGCGAACCCGGCGAACTGAAACATCTCAGTAGCCGGAGGAAAGGACATCAACCGAGACTCCGTTAGTAGTGGCGAGCGAAAGCGGACCAGGCCAGTGGTCTCTCTTTTTGGTACCGGAAGCGTCTGGAAAGGTGCGCCGCAGCGGGTGACAGCCCCGTACGGGAAACCGGGAGAGAGATCCTTGAGTAAGGCGGGACACGAGCCATCCTGTCTGAACATGGGGGGACCACCCTCCAAGCCTAAGTACTCCTCAGTGACCGATAGTGAACAAGTACCGTGAGGGAAAGGTGAAAAGCACCGCGATGAGCGGGAGTGAAACAGTTCCTGAAACCGGATGCCTACAAGCAGTCGGAGCCTTGGTGCCAGGTTGCAGTCATCGGAGTAACCCCGGTGACTGGGTCCTGACATCGGGTGACGGCGTACCTTTTGTATAATGGGTCAGCGAGTTGGTCTTAGTAGCAAGCTTAAGCCGCTAGGCGTAGGCGCAGCGAAAGCGAGTCCGAAATGGGCGACTTAGTTACTGGGATCAGACCCGAAACCGGGTGATCTAGCCATGGGCAGGTTGAAGGTGCGGTAACACGCACTGGAGGACCGAACCCACTACTGTTGCAAAAGTAGGGGATGACCTGTGATTAGGGGTGAAAGGCCAATCAAACTCGGAAATAGCTGGTTCTCCGCGAAATCTATTGAGGTAGAGCGTCGATTGCTCACCACCGGGGGTAGAGCACTGGATGGGCTAGGGGGGCGCGAGCCTTACCAAACCTAACCAAACTCCGAATACCGGTGAGTGGAGATCGGCAGCCAGACGGCGGGTGCTAAGGTCCGTCGTCGAGAGGGAAACAGCCCAGACCGCCAGCTAAGGTCCCCAAGTCGTGGCTAAGTGGGAAAGGATGTGGGACGGCCAAGACAACCAGGAGGTTGGCTTAGAAGCAGCCATCCTTTAAAGAAAGCGTAATAGCTCACTGGTCTAACAGCTATCCTGCGCCGAAAATGTAACGGGGCTAAAGCCACGCACCGAAGCTGCGGGTGTGCGCGCAAGAGCACGCGGTAGCGGAGCGTTCCGTAAGCCTGTGAAGGTGCATCGTGAGGTGTGCTGGAGGTATCGGAAGTGCGAATGCTGACATGAGTAGCGTCAATGAGGGTGAGAAACCCTCACGCCGAAAGTCCAAGGGTTCCTGCGCAAGGTTAATCCGCGCAGGGTTAGCCGGGCCCCTAAGGCGAGGGCGAAAGCCGTAGCCGATGGGAATGGGGTTAATATTCCCCAGCCTGCCGTGCGTGACGAAGGTTCGAGTTTGTCGCCTCTTATCGGATTGAGGGGGCAGGCTGACGATCTTCCAGGAAATAGCGCCGGCGCTAAGACCGTACCCCAAACCGACACTGGTGGACTGGTAGAGTATACCGAGGCGCTTGAGAGAACGGTGTTGAAGGAACTCGGCAAAATTGCCCTCGTAACTTCGGGAGAAGAGGGCCCTGTCCTTGCGCAAGCAGGGGCGGGGGGCACAGAAGAGGGGGTGGCGACTGTTTACTAAAAACACAGGGCTCTGCGAAGTCGCAAGACGACGTATAGGGTCTGACGCCTGCCCGGTGCCGGAAGGTTAAGAGGAGGGGTGCAAGCTCTGAATCGAAGCCCCGGTAAACGGCGGCCGTAACTATAACGGTCCTAAGGTAGCGAAATTCCTTGTCGGGTAAGTTCCGACCTGCACGAATGGCGTAACGACTTCCCCGCTGTCTCCAACACCGGCTCAGCGAAATTGAATTCTCCGTGAAGATGCGGAGTACCCGCGGTCAGACGGAAAGACCCCGTGCACCTTTACTACAGCTTTGCAGTGGTATTAGGGATCGTATGTGTAGGATAGGCGGGAGCCATTGAAGCCCTGGCGCCAGTTGGGGTGGAGGCAACCTTGAAATACCGCCCTTATGGTCTCTGATATCTAACCGCGCCTGGTGAAGCCCGGGCCGGGACCCTGCATGGTGGGTAGTTTGACTGGGGCGGTCGCCTCCCAAAGAGTAACGGAGGCGCGCGATGGTGGGCTCAGGCTGGTCGGAAATCAGCTGTTGAGTGCAATGGCATAAGCCCGCCTGACTGCGAGAGCGACAGCTCGAGCAGAGACGAAAGTCGGCCATAGTGATCCGGTGGTCCCGCGTGGAAGGGCCATCGCTCAACGGATAAAAGGTACGCCGGGGATAACAGGCTGATGACGCCCAAGAGTCCATATCGACGGCGTCGTTTGGCACCTCGATGTCGGCTCATCGCATCCTGGGGCTGGAGCAGGTCCCAAGGGTATGGCTGTTCGCCATTTAAAGCGGTACGTGAGCTGGGTTTAGAACGTCGTGAGACAGTTCGGTCCCTATCTGCCGTGGGTGTTTGAGACTTGAGAGGAGCTCTCCCTAGTACGAGAGGACCGGGAGGGACGCACCTCTGGTGTACCGGTTGTGGCGCCAGCCGCATCGCCGGGTAGCTAAGTGCGGACGGGATAACCGCTGAACGCATCTAAGCGGGAAACCCCCCTCAAAACCAGGTCTCGCTGAGAGCCGTGGTAGACCACCACGTCGATAGGCCGGAGGTGGAAGCGGGGCAACCCGCGCAGCCGACCGGTACTAATCGCTCGATAGACGCGCTTGAGCACTCGCGCCCAGCGGCAAGGATCAGAAAGACGCCGAGAGGCGGCAGGCAATTCCTCGAAGACACTCCTCACACGGTCAACTCGCTCCTCATCCTCCGGAAGGGACACGCCAAAAGGCGGCCTTGCCGGCCTGGTGGCCATAGCGAGGGGCAAAACACCCGATCCCATCCCGAACTCGGCCGTGAAAACCCTCAGCGCCGATGGTACTGCGTCTTAAGGCGCGGAAGAGTAGGTCGCTGCCAGGCCTGCAAGGCCGCCTTTCATGTTTGCGCGCACCACGAAATCGACGCGGGGTGGAGCAGCCCGGTAGCTCGTCAGGCTCATAACCTGAAGGTCATAGGTTCAAATCCTATCCCCGCAACCAAAGATCAAGGGCTTAGCCGCTGGCTAAGCCCTTTTTCCTTGCCAAAACCCCTAACACGTTGCTAACACGTTTTAGCACACCGGCCGGGCCCGTCCCCCTTAACACCGGCGGGTGGCAGGTGCGACCATGCCGCTGCACACCAATCACCGCATTCTCGGCGGCAAGATTCAGCTCTATCGCCGCGGCGATAGCGGCTTCTGGTGGTGTTCCGCCACGGTCAGCGGCAAGCAGCGGCGCGCGAGTACAAAGGAAGAGAACCTCGCCCTCGCCCAGTCCCTCGCGGAGGACTGGTATCTCGAGCTGCGCGGTAAATCCCGCGCGGGTCTGCTGAAGACCGAGAAGACCTTCCACCACGCCGCCGATCAGTTCACCAAGGAATACGGCATCATCACCGAGGGTCAGCGCAGCGAGCGCTGGGTCGACGGCCACAAAACTCGCCTCCGCTTACATCTCGTCCCCTTCTTCGGCGAACTCGGTGTCTCCCAAGTTACCGCCGGCAAGGTGCAGGAGTACCGCGTGCACCGGGCGACCACGCCACCGGTCGGCGGCAAGCAACCGGTCAAGATGACCAAGGGGGCGGTGCCGGCGTATAGGCCGCCCTCGCGCAGCACCCTCCACGACGAGATCGTCACGCTGCGTCTCGTGCTCAAGACCGCCATTCGCCATGGCTGGCTCGACCACTTGCCCGATCTGTCGCCGCCCTATCGGACCCAGGGTAAGATCGTGCATCGGCCCTGGTTCAGTCCGGACGAGTACAAGCAGCTCTATCAGGCGACGCGCGACTATGCGCGCACGGCCCGCGGCGATCACCGCTGGGAGGCCGAGCAGTTGCACGACTACGTGCTGTTCCTCGGCAACACCGGACTGCGGCCGGACGAAGCCGGAAACCTCCAACACCGCGACGTGTCGATCGAAGAGGAAGAGGACGGACAGATATTGCATATCGAGGTGCGCGGAAAACGTGGCGTCGGCTATTGCAAGAGCATGCCGGGGGCGGTGCACCCCTATAAGCGGTTGCGCGACCGGCCGAAGCCGGCGCCGTCGCAGACCCGACGAGCGCGCCGGCGGCGTGGCGAGGACGTGACGCAACCCGCGCCGGCCCCGGAATTCAAATACGCTGAGCCGACCGATAAGGTTTTTCCCGGCAACCATATCAAGATGTTCAACAACCTCCTGGAGCGAACGAAGCTCAAGCTCGATCGCGACGGCAAGCCGCGTACGGCCTATAGCCTGCGCCACACCTATATCTGTCTGCGCCTGATGGAAGGCGCCGACATCTATCAGATCGCCAAGAACTGCCGCACCAGCGTCGAGATGATCGAGAAGTTCTACGCCGCGCACATCAAGAGCACCCTTGATGCCGCGGCGATCAATATCCGCAAGCCGAAAGCGGCGAAGCCTAGGAGGGCCGAGGAACAAAGTCCTGACCGGGACGCCGCGGCCTAAAAGGAGCCGTACGGGGAGCTCGTGAGTAAACGCTGTCAGTGCCCCCTGGGGCAGCACCACGATCACGCCCGGCAACAAAGCCACAGGCCTGGCTCACGCGTCGCCGCTAGCGCCGCTAGGTACTCGCCTATCTTCGGAAGTCTAACTGGGGAGTGCTAGTGAAAGGATAACTTTCATTACATACCAGAAAGAAATGCATCCGAAGATGGTCAGGAGTATCCCTGGGCTTATTCGAAATACACGCAGAGCATACGAACTCAACGTCGTGCTATTCGATAAATCTTCTACAGTTCTTCGAAGCATGTAACAACCGAGGGCGACGATTGCCACTGACCCGGCGAGGCCGCAGAAGATCGCAACCAACCATGTAAGGTGATAATCTGGCATTGTTTTATCCTGGCAGCCGGATGTCGTCTCACCTTCTAAGGATCGACAGCTCGTGACCTATTCAGCCCCGTATACGGAAAACGATGTGCCGTGGACGGAAGACCCGAACGAAGCACGTCATCGGGCCCGGCACTTTCAGGCTCTCGATCCCTTTCCAAATATAGCGCCCGCCCTACTGTCAGCTGCACATATTAGCGATTATGCCCGAGTCACGTGCATGATCCATCCTTTCAGCAGGGATGCGCGCCAGCGCCTCAAAGGGGCATCGTACGAAGCCCGGCCAAAACGCTTCATCCGCTGGGACGACGACGGCCGGAAATTGATTTCACCCCCATTTGATTCATCGGGCTCGTATAGGCTGCCCGCCAACTCGATTACGTTTGCTCAGATAGAATCTCGCATAAGCTTACCAAGCTATATGGCTATGCGATTCAATCTGAGAATAAAGCATGTCCATAGAGGGCTTCTTCTAGGAACTGGACCGCTCGTTGATCCAGAGTTCGAGGGAGATATATTAATTCCTCTCCACAATCTCACTTCTGATGACTATGAGATAACTCTAAATGAGGGACTAATTTGGATTGAATTTACCAAAACTAGCCGAGTTCAGGATATACAATCGACTCAAGGAAAAATTGAAGAACATAAAAAAGATGTTTCCTTTGAAACATATTTTGAGCGAGCAAATGCCAACAATCCGATCCGCAGCTCGATTCCATCGGCAATTAAGGAAGCGCGGGAACTTTCTCGCGGCGCCGAGCGATCCGCGCGGATGGCAAAACGAACGAACCAGATCTTTGCAGGCATCGGCGTGGCGGCGATTGTTGCTACGGGATTAGCTTTTCATACGTATTTTCAGCAGATCAACGCAAACGTGATTGCCGCTAATTCTTTGGCGGCGACAGTCAAAGACAGTGCAAACGATGCGAAGGCCGAAGCAAAAACCGCGGAAAGAGAAATACAAACTTTACGTTCGGATCTCGATGCGGCCAACCTTCGTATTCAAAGCCTCGAGAACGAAGTAAAACATCTTTCTGGGTCGTTGCAGAAATAAGGCATTGAAACGATGCAGGATCGGTACGTAGGCGACGTTGGGGACTTCGCTAAGTTTGCATTGCTCCGGCAGCTCGCCGGCGTTCAAGGGGCGGCGACCACCTCCGTGCGTCTCGGTATCGTTTGGTGCCGGTTTCCAAATGAATCCCACAATGAAGACGGCCGCCACATAACCTACCTCCGGCGCGCGGAATACGAACACCTGGACGACGAGTTGCTCACGGAATTGAGGAAGATTGTTGCCTCGGGTCGCCGTGAAATCACTGCTATTGGAAGTTCCGGGATTATGCCGAAAGGCACTGTTTTTTGCGGTGCGCAGATATGCCCGGAGCGAAATCTTCGGATGTCACCCCTGCAGCGGCAACGGCATAGAGATCATTGGCTGTCGGAGTGCCTGGGGGCTACGAATAGCTGTAATCTTGTGTTCTTCGATCCGGATAACGGGATTGAAGCCTCATCGGTCCCCAAGGCACACCAAAACGCTGGAAAGTATATCTACTGGGATGAGCTTGAAGCTTTCTGGCAACGTGGCACCTCACTCCTAGTTTATCACCATCTCAATCGAACTATGCCAGCCGCGCGCCAAGTTGAGCAGCTGGCAAAAACCTTTCGCACCAAGCTTGACGGCAGCGCTCTACCGATCCCTTTGGTATTCCGCCGTGGCTCTTCTCGGGTGTTTTGGTTGCTGCTTCATCACGGGTGCCCGGTTGGATTGCATCTAAGGCAGATCGCGCACGGGCTTCTGCACGGAGGATGGTCCCAGCACTTTCGGCCCTTTGGATGGCCCAGCAGTATTATCCAACCGCAGGTGTGACTTGCCGATCGATCAAATTGGCGGGGCCGGTCCCCAGCCAACTGATGCGGCAACCGATTGACTTCTCGATATCCTCGACGACACGAGAAGCTTTTGGCGTCAATCCCGCGTCACGCACGTTGGGGTCCACGTAGTCCACATGATTAAGCACTAGCCGGCTCGGGTGATTTACGGAGATTGCGCGCCGCACGATTTCAGGATCAAAACGCCCCACCCTTCGAACTCTCTTGGTAACCGTGGTGTACTCAGTAAGATCGGGCGCTATCCCGGCGTCGACCGCTATTTGTTCCCACGTCGTCTCGCCTGGCAGCGGCCCGGAGTTGCCTGCTACGCGGATAGGATGACACCGGATCACCATCGTAACGTCGTCTACATCAATCGGGCTAAGACCCGCCTCAGCTAAAAAGCCTGCAGCGGTCGTATCGCGGCTTGTTGCTTTCGGCCAATACCCTCCCTGAAGTAGCGAAAGGCCAAAGCCCTGTGTACCCTCGATGACTATCCGCTGGCGCTCGTCCAACAGATTCCGGATCAGTGCAGTAGTGTCCCTAAGAAAGTGCACAAGCTCGCCAACTTCGCCCGCTTGCACCGATTGGGGGAAGCCCGGGGCGTTGCGCGCAGTCATCGCGATTATCGCGCCGCCCGTGCCGGATTGCGTTGATCCAATTGATCGTCCCAGCCCTGCCGTCTCTTCCCAGGCTTTGTGAGCGTCGGTGATGATTTTTGCCATTGGGCTGATCACGACCTGACCGGGTCCGAGGTTCAACCGGTCCATCTCATCTCTGAGAATCGCTAAGTCGATGTAACTGCCTGCAGGAAGGATAACCTGCACAGTACGATCGATTGCTGCGGCCGGAAGTTGGCGAAGCGCAAGCGCCTTGCCATCTCGGGCTACTCCAGTATGACCGGAATTTGTGCCGCCTACCCGAACAACGGCGGCGACCGTAGGGTCCCGACGGACTATCTCAAGAGCAACCTTGCCCTTGCCTTCCGATCCGAACTGGCCCCCTACAACGACCGAAACTGGCATTCCGCACCGGTGCTCCGTAGGAACGCTTGGGTCTGATCCGAGATCAGGGCCGTCAGCCTATCAAGGGTGGCAGAGTTGTCTACTTTCACAGTCGCCAACGCTTCTAACTGGCCGACTTCTCTCTCCACTGGTTGAGAGACTGTCTTCTCGAACGACAATCCGCCCTGCGCACTAAACCGCTGACGCCGAGTTTCGTAGGGCGCGACAATATGTAGATGCAAAAAATTCGTCCCGAACTGCTCCATGAAGAAGGCTCGATCCTCGAGGAAACGAAGCCCATCGATCACAATCATTGGCTCGCCGGCGAACTCGCTCCAGCACACGCTCGCAGAGCCACCGTTGACCTTTTGTACGATGGATCTCCAGCCCCATACGTTGGCGCGACTGGCGATTTCTATGCTGACCCAAACGTGTGATTTCGTCGTCCACCGCCAAGCTAAACCGCGTATAGGCGAAGCCGAGGCGCTCTAGCGCCCGGGCGGCCGTTGTTTTCCCGGCACAAATCTCACCGCTTATGCCGATCGCAATTGGTTTCTTCTCCGCCCGAAGATCGGGGATGATCAGAGCGCCCTCAGATGGACCGGTCAAAGCCTCATACTTTCCGGAAAGGAAGAACGATCCCACTAGCGCGGAGGTGATCGCATCAAGCTCGTCATGGCGAACTTCATTGCCGACAAACGCGCCGCCGATCCCGAACTCGGCCAGTCCCTCCTTAAGATAGCCTATTCCCGCTCCTTTGCGTGGAATGCTCATGATGTCCTGCGCACTACCAGGGTAACTTTCGATTACGGCTATCCCATGCTGACGGAACCGAGCGGCAAGCTTCATTCCCCTCCGTGTTAAACCCTGCATGCTCGGCAGCAAACAGGGATAGACGTTTATCCCACGGCGCTTTAGCTCTCGCTCGCAACGTCGCAGGATACCGAAGGTCGCGCGCATCGGATCGTCGTCTTCGATCCTGGTCCGCCCATAGGGGATGGAGAGGGGGGAATCGATGGATACGAGCGCCGGCGAAATTGCTAACACTCGGGCAACGAGTTCATCGTCCGTTCCAACCATGTCGGTCTCGGCCACGGAACCACGAAGTTCACACCAACCTGACGGTCTTGCCTCCGATCCCGTAAGATCGATGCCGACAACCACAGCATTTTCGGCTGCAGTACCCCCAAATACGGATGAAAAGCTCCATTTCGGCCGGTTGAGCCGCTTGGCTTCGGGTAGCGATGAGGCTGGGACCGCCCATCCCGCAGACGCAACCAAGCGAGATGAGAAGCTACGAACAGACCACCACAGATCTGGATTCCGATCCAATCGGTAAAGCACCTCATCAAGAATATCTCTCATACTCACAACATCCGCGCGGTTATAGGCGATGAGCCGTTTGAGGCTTTCTTCGTTACCTCGCAGATAGCGATGCCAAAGCAGTACCGCTTGAGCACCGTCTAGTTCTTCGATTCCTTGCCGCTCGCAGATACCGAGCTCTTTCTCTATTGCCTTTTGGCCACCGGTCAGACCGGCACGTCGCCCCAAAAAACGCAAGTCGGCGTGAGCCTCCGGTAACGACATGCCGGGAAACGACTTCCGCAGAAACGGGAGATCAAACAACGTACCGTTGAACGTTACCAAGGCTGACGCGGCCCGAAGGGCCGCGAGAAGCGGCTCAGGATCATCCCCCGCAATGTATGCTTGGTAGACGCCATCCATCAACCACCCGACGATCGTAACCTCGTCGTAGTACCGGCTTAACCCGGTTGTCTCGATGTCGAGGAAGAGCACACGCGCTGCGTCTTGGAGCGATGCAAGAATTCTAGGTTCAATCCCGGGTCGCAGTTTTCGGGCCGATGCGACCGCTCTGGTCGCGGTCGGGCCAGATGGCCGCAACGAAATTATCTGCGGGAGCGGCAACGGCGCCTGCTCCGCGGATATGGCGAGCGCCACTTGATTTGTCCCCCGGCTCGGTCTGGGGAGGCTCCCCTCATCCCGTCTCAGGATAGTTTGCATAGGCTCCTCCTCCGGTCAATAATTGGAGTTCGAACCGACTCCCAAAAACGAGCCTAAAGTGCGCACGCAGGTAACGGTTTATCTCGACGAAGATACGAAGGCTTGGCTGCAACAATTCTCCGCGCAGCTCCGTCTGAAGGAATCGGAGATCATCCGCCTTCTCTTGGAACGCGAGCGCCAAATCGGGTGGCTTCCATGGTCGCTATCCACAAGAGATCCGGAGCAGGGTCCAGGCTCCCGACTGCCACGGCGCAGGGCACGTCAAGGCAAAGCGCAGAGAAGCCGCTCCTGAGCCGAATCCGGTCGCCACACAGTTCCAAACAAAAATAGAATCCTTCCGTCGCACCTGAGCCGACGGCACCTTGCTACATGTAGAACCGGTAGGACGGATTTGGCACCTGATTGTCCGACAGCTCGGTCATCAGCGTGCCGACCTTGCGCGCGAACGAGATGGTAATCGGATGCCGGCCGATCCCCTCGCTTGAATTCCAGTTCATTTTCGTCAGGGCGAGAATCTCTCGCGCTCGCTCGCGGATGTCGGTCAGACCACACGAGCCGATCTGTAGCGGCGCCGGAATATGGGGTCCGGGATACTCGTCCCACCACGGCACGTAACCGCTGGTGAAAAGATACGAGTCGTCGCCGACGGTACAAAGCGTTCCCCGCCAAGGCTCCTGCGTTCCTTTGCGGATCAGACGAAAAGCGGTGCTGCGCATCCAGACCAGATCGCAGACCGGCACGCGATCCTCTGCCGCTCCCCGGAAGCCCATCTCTTCCTCGGGCTGATAGAGGCTGGTCTTATGAACGACGACACGCGACGGCAGGACACCGGCGAGGTCTTGGTATTTGGCGAGCACATCCTTCATCAAGTCCGCCGCCTGGTCCTCTTCAAGATAAGGCTGGCGGTCGCGGCGCTGGTTGTGCGGCAGCGTCGATCCCTTCAGCGCGAAGGGTTCGATCTCATTCGAGAACGCTTGCGCGACGCTGGCATAAACGACCTCGCCCTCGCGCCGTTTCAGATGATGGAACGAGATGCCGATAAAACAGGTATTGGGCGGAAGGTCGGCGGGCCGCCATGGCTCATGCCCGGCCTTGTAATAGAGCGAAGTAGAGAGATTCCAGGCGCGCGTCGCGTAGCTCTGGCCTTCGTGTTCGGGCCGGACAAACGTGTCACGCCTCATGACCTGAACCGGCACTGGATTTTGATGCGTCATGATCCGCGCCTTGAGCGCGCGGTAGAAGCTTCGGAACAGGAGATCCTCGGCCTGCGTTCGCAAATCCTCGGCGGCTCTCAATTCCTCCTGGGTCGGCTGGAACAGCGAATACTGATCTTGCTCTTCCTCGCGCTGAAGCCGTTCAAGCGCCTCGCGCTCGCGCGCCGAGAGCCGCGGGTTGCTAATGCGCATGTCGGCGGCTTCATCCGGCAGGCAGACGATGATGCAATCCGGCCGGACGTCGCCGAAAAGGCCCTGAATTTTCGCGTCGTACAGTTCAAGCAGCTCTTCAAACCGTTCGGTCGGCGCAGCCTTGTTCAGGGCCAAGGCCAAACGATCCTGATCGAGAGGCCGAACGAACCGATCCTCGACCACAAACGTCACGCCGAGGGCCTTCTGCGCGCCCGGCCAGTCGCGAAAGCGCCTCGCGCTTTTTTCTCGCGCGATTGCCATGGCATTCAGCCGCGGAAGCCAGCGCCGGGCGAGTTGCAACTCATCCGCTGGACCGACAAGTCCGATACGAATCTGTCGTCCCGCGACCGTATCCGCGGCTCCGCCTTTTGCCATGAAGCGGCGCGGCTCGACCCCGCTGCGCCCCCCGCCGAAAATTAGGTCGGGCTCAGGCAGACATTCGATTTTGATGCTCAAATTCATCACTGATCAGTCCGATCTCCGGGACCTCCACGGTCAAAAAAGACCCCTCGACGAGAAGATCGTCGACATGACGGTGCCCGATATTGATGGTTTCGTTGCCGCGCCCGAGGAAGCTGCTCCAGAACACGAGATCAGCTTCAACATTCTTGTTGCGGTCGAACTTCATCCGGCTGGTGGCCTTCGCCGTGCGGGTGAAAGACGGCAGCGGCGTCCGGGCGTTGCGGCCGGTGAACATGTAGAAGGGCTTGATTCGCACGCACCACAGGCCGCCTATTTCGACTACGTCGTAGCCGAAGCCTTCGTTTTCAAACCAGGCGCGGAGGCCGTCCGCGCGCCGCTTGACAACGTCGCGTCGGTTACCCCGCCGCTGCGCGCTGTTCCAAATAATGGTCCGCCCATTCTCCCCAGTTCCCTCGAAATAAGCGCGATGCTTGCGCCTGTCTTCCAGGATCAGGCCGTCGGCCTCGAATCCGTTCAGATGTCGCTCCCAATGCTTACGCAAGAGCCAGGAGAGGGCACGTTTAGCGTCGGGATTGGTTTCAACGGTGGTCCGCGCCACGGTCATACTCGCCGACTGGTCAACGATCGGATCAAGAAGCGAAGTCAGGATCGGGAGTGGAACGAAGCTCCACAACTCGGTGCCCCGATCGACGAACAACCCGCATTCTGACAGATCGAGCGTGCGCGGCCGCTCGCGTAGCGGCATCGTCAACCGCACGATCGACAGCTCGTCTGGAATAACGGCGAAAGGGAGAACATTAAGGATATAGAGCCCGGTCGCAGTGTCGGATCGGGCCACCGCGCGAGAGCCGGCCGAGGCCTGCGGTTGCGCTACCCGCGCTTCGAAACGCGGCTCGCTGCCGTGATGGTAAAAGGCGGATGCCCCGCCGCATTCGCGCATCATCTGCGTGACATCCATCAGTCCGGTTCCAGCACGCTCCATGGCGCTGATACCGAAAAAGATGTCGCAGAGTGATGGATTGCGCTGGTCAGTCACCCTCTCCGACACCGTGATGCGCCCATCGACGTCGAGAGCAACCCGCGCAACCAGCTTTTGCGTAAGACCGCCGGGATTGCTGAAGACGATCTCGGCATTGGGATTTGCGTCGATATGCGCCGGCTCGGCGATCTCATAATCGCGGTGCACGATCATGTTTACGAGGAGCTCGACAGGAACGCGTCGTGGATAAGCGGTTTGCTCGTCGTGGGCACGTCGCTTCTTCACCTTGAGAAGCGGATTGATCTCGGCCCCTTCGAGCTTTTCAAGCAACTTGCGGTGTTGGCTGATCAGGTTGCCATCATAGATTTCGCGCTTCTTTCCGGCTTCGGTGACCGAGACCACAGCATGCGGAAAGAACGCCTGGGTATCCTTGCCGAACAACAGCAGTGCGCCCGCCGTAACTTCGTCCCGTTGGTCCTTGCGGACGAGCAAGCCTTGCTCGCGCATGAGGGGAACCAGGAATTCACGCGTTATGGGCGCGCGGCCGAGCTTTTCACAATATTGGCGCAACACCGGAAGGGCGAGATCGAGATCAAGGTCATCGAGTGTTGCAGCGGCAATGATGCGTTCGTCAAACGCCTGGTCATCCCGCACGCTGGATCGCGCAGTGCCATCTAATGAATAGCGTTCCTGGCCGGCCAACTCCTGGGACAAATCGGCGAACAGCTCGTCGAAGCCATCGATCTCGAGAAACCGGAAGTTCGATCCCAGCCGGCGTGCGAGCGCTTCCGCCTGAGGATGTGGTGTCTCGCCATGCCGGACGCACCAGAAAACGCCATGCGGAAAATCGAGGCGGCCCGTCATGTTCTGGCCGAAGAGCCCCTCCATAATTGAAGGCCCAGATCCGCGATATCCGATGACGATAATGGGTGAACCTGCGATCAGCGGCCGCAGCAGCCCCACCAACGCGGAATCAAGAGTACCGATTTCGCCAGCGGCGTTCTTGTCGGAGTAATGTTCTGCACGACCATGGAGCCAGACAATTTGGCACTTATTAAAGACATTAAATTGGGCGTAGTCGCCTGGACTGCGGTTGATCTCGTGAATGTGGCGGATGTGGGGCTGCCTCAGCCTAAGTGCGTCTGGAAGACACGGGTCAAAATTTGTGGTCAGGATGGTACGCACCAAGCCACGCATTACGAAATCTGCCAGAACCTTGTAGCCGGCACTTAGATCGTTGCGCGGTGTCATCAGCTCCAAAAGAACCCGCTTCCGATACTCAGCAGGCGTAAGCAGATGCTCCACCACGAGCGGAAAATTCTCCGCAAGCCGATCGGCGCCGTGAATGAACCACGGAAAGCTCTGAAGCCAGGCCTCCCACTCGCTTGGCTTCACCCGCTCTGGCGGCCGGGCACCGCGAAGTACCCTTTCGGAAAAAACGAACCGGGCTATCTGCTTGACCGCCTCGGCTGCCGTCGGTACTCCCGACCGAAATGACGCGCCCGCACCCAGCAAAAGAATCGGACAAGGGTCATCGGCCGCCCGCAGCAGGGGCGCGAGGATTGATACAGCGTCTTTTTGGCTGTCACTCACGGCACCAAATCCTGAGAAGAACCAGTCGTAAGCTACTATATCTTGTCAAGAGCGGCAAATCAACGCGTTCCATTGCTGGTCGGCATGAAGGTCAGCCTGACCGACGATCGCGGCTGCCAGTACATAACGGTCGTCGGGGTCCCGGGAGCGCCAGGCCCGCGACCAGAGGCTAATAGCCGGTCACGATCGCCATCTTTCGCCTCGCGATCCATCGCCGCCCGGATCAATTCCAGCCTTTCCCTTGGGATGTCCGACCGGTCCTGCAGGACGGACTGCCACCGGCACCCTGCGGTCAGCTCCGCATTATCGCCAGATACGTGCTTCCTGTCCCGGCCACGATCGGCGTTGCCTCTTCGAGCTGTCTTGCTTGTCGGGCCGGGGGCGCGGAAAAGTCAAAACGCTGAGCACCCTGGACCTGCCAATAGCCGAACCCTTGATCGAGGTAGAGCCGCACACCTCGGTTGCCGGTGTATTGAAGCTGAAGTTCACGGGCATGCGGCGCGCCGCTCAGGTCGGTGGCGATATCAAGCGAAAGAGCGGCAGCAAGCCGCCCTATCACCGCCTCGCGATCATCGGCCCGCTGCCAGTCATGGTAAATCAGATAGGGTATCTGGCTTTTCCGACTATCGAGCGGCGATGAAACGAGCGAGACCGGTATTCTCGCGCCTTCGCCGGCGAGCGCATCGCGGAGACCGGCGAGTGCCCGCAACGAGATCGCTGTGGTCAGAGGCGAGCGAAGATAGCGGTCGGAGTAGCGTATCGCCGAGATATCATCTGGCTGCCAAAGGCCGAGCGGCTCCAGTTCCTCACGCACGAGCTTCGTGAACCATTCACCGAACAGGCGCAGCGGCCGCCCGGTATCCGCTGGAATGACCTTAACGGAGGCCGTTGCTCGCGGAAGCAGTAACGCCGGGTCGAGCGGTGTAACCGCGACGGTCTGATTAAACATGCCGCAGACCACGGGAAATGCGCGGCCGACACCCCATGCCGTGGAGAAGGTCCTCGCCTCGGGGTCGCGCGTGAACCAAGCCGTCGTAACCGTCCCCAACTCGACAGTTGCGAGCAGAGCCGCTCCATTGGACGCCGCCGGCGGCTCCCCCAGATGCAGCTTCAGAGAAAACCGCGCCGCAAGATCGCGTAGCCCGAGCCGCTGCGCGGAATTCAGCTGTTCAAGTTGCGGCCGCGTCAGAGCGAGCCATACTTCGACACCACGGTCCGCGGCTGCGGCCAATAAACCCGCGAAGGGTTCTCTAGATAGCGCCAGTTGATCAAAACCTTCACCCGCGAAAAGCGTCACGCGATCGCCACGGCCGATGCGCCGCACGATGGCATCTGCGGCAGGCGGGCTTAACTTGGCTTCCGGCACCGCCGAATCGTCTGCTTGGGGGGCGCGCATGCCGCCAAGAAGCTCCTCGACGCACGCGAGGGCAGCCTTTCGATCGACGATCTCCTGGTGCGCGAACAGATCGGGCGTAAGGACACAGGATGCGCAGCCATGCTCGCAACCCGGCACGTCGCAGGAAAGGATGCGTGCCATCGCATCGATGACCGTGGGCAGATCGTCCAAAAGCCTACTCGCGAACCCGGCGCCGCCGGCGTTGCGATCGAACAGGAAGAGCGAATGCGTAGGTTGGCCGAGCGCGCCACGCCGCGGTTCCACCCCCATTCCCAATTCGTTCGGCTGAATACCAAGACGTCGAGCCAGGGCCTCCCGCAGGGCTGACACCAGCGCCCATGCGGCTCCCGCCTCGCCAAGATGGCTAGGTTGTAGCTCGGCGACGTCGGTTAGCACCTCGTGGCCGAGAGCTATCGGCTCGGTCACGGCAAATGACCTGGAGCCGCCCGAGCAAAGCCGATCCTCCCCCTCGCGGGACCCACGGAGCGGTGTGTGTTGGGCTAATGGATTGCTAGCGTCTCCTTTGTCTTCCTCGGCACGTCCACATTCGAGGCAAATGCGATAACCTCGATGGCGACTGCCGGCCGCGGCGAAAAACACGAGACCCTCTGAGCTCGCGCGGGCGCGGCCGAGCGCGGGATCAAGCAAGGGCTCCCAATCTGCGCTGCGGGCGGAAATGCGCGCGGGCTCCGGTTCAATGAAGTTAACCTGGTCCGTATCGGCGTGAGACGGAGCGTTCCAATCGACCCGGAATCCCGCGGGCTCCAGAAAGCGGCGATCCTCGACGAATGAGCTGTCACAGACCGGGCAACGTTCGACGCGGATCGCGCTGCAATCAGCGGCCCCGCATTCCGGGCATTGCCAAAAATGGCGGAGACTCTGGATTTCGTTCGCGGCTTCCGCATGCGCTGGGCGTTGCCAGTTCAGAGTAACGCCAGCCGAGCGCCATACGAGGCCGTCGATGACAACCTCCGCCCCTGGCGCGTATTCGCGAATAGCGATGTCGGCGTTGCGCGACGGATAATCATAGCGCCGCAGCGCCGCCCCCTCGCTTTCCCCGTCTTCACGAGCGCGTTGAACGCGCATCTGACGGCTATCATTGATGAATGGGATGACGGCCGTCGGGAACCCATGACCTGGCAACAATGCCCGGTTTGCGAGTTCCTTCAGCAGACTCTCGCGGCAAAGCCGCTTGAGTTGCATGAGAATACTGTTCCGCGCCGGGTCCGAGGGAGCCGCCTGAGCCTCGCTCCGAAGCGCCGACCACTGGCGCTCAAACTCCTGCCGCGCGGTCTCGAACATATCGCGGGCCGCGGCGCAAAGTGAGGGATGGCTTTCTAGCGCCGTACCGCGGACGAGTTCGGTCAGAGGTTCGGCGATGGGCCCGCGCACGCTCGGATCGTCAAGCCAGGCGCAAAACTCAACCACGGGCGAATGTTCCGGCGGAAGGACACTTGGGTTTTCAGGAAATCCGAAAAATGCGCCCGTCTTGATTTTCAAGAGCTCGCCCCTCGCCTGGGCAATCCAACGCGACAGCAGGAAGGCGTTGACGTGACGCTGGATGATACGCGGCGCATCCAAACTCACCTGCGGCGGCCGCAATTGGCGGGTAAGGTAGGCCGCCGGCTGGCGGAACGTCTCCCGGTCGAGCGGCGTATCGCGCGCGAGTGTCAACGAAGTGGCGAAACCCTGTCGCCGCCGCCCGGCCCGTCCGACGCGCTGCCGGTAATTGGCGATCGAGGGGGGTACATTGGTCATTAAGACCGCCGAAACCGAGCCTATATCCACACCCATTTCCATGGTCGTGGAACAGGCAAGCATATTGATCTCGCCGCGACGGAATTCGCCCTCGAAGGCTCGCAGCCGGTCCGGCGGTTGCTGGGCTGAATGTTCCTCGGCGCGCAAATAGGGTGCGAAAAGAGCCGCACGGTCATGGAGATCGCGCCAGAAGCCAGCCATGCGGAGTTCGGCGACCTGTGCGTCTGTTTGTAGCCAGTCGGTAAGTGTCTCGTGATCGGTCTGGCTGCGCGGAAAACACAAAGGCAACGCAGGAAAGCGAAGCGCCGTCGGCTCATTATCGGCAAAGGGGGAGCTTTCCCGATGCCCATACGGCGAGCGCCCAAAGAGCCGGCGCGGCAAGACCCGGCGCGTCACCGGGCACGCCCACCCTTCGACGAGCGGCGCAATCACGGCCTTGCCGAGATCGAGGGCGTATTCCGACCCGACACTTTCGAAGAGCGGGCGGAGCGCGTGCCAGGCGGAATCCAGGACGTCACTGATCGTGGCACGATCCTGCGGGTCTTCATGCCTGAGCCCGAGGCAATGCTGAAGCCAAAGAACCGGATTGGCGTTCACCGTGCCGGGTCGCGCCTGCGGCCAGGTGAGGTCGCTTTTCGATCGCTTGTCCTCTCCTGGGCCTACAAGATTTCGTCGAACACCGCCGCGCGGCAGCAGCCATCGGACGTCATCTAGAGAAACGTCTAGCGCGAAATACGAACGCACGGGCATGTCGATCAGCAGGTAGAGAAAATCGCGCCACTCCTCGATCGTCCGCTCCAATCGGCGCAACGGCTCGGGAATAACCGTGACCCTGTCGATGCGATCGAAGCGGAGCCGCGCGAGCCCTAACGTCTCCAGCGCATTGGCTCTTCTCGGCCGGCGAGCGAGTTCCCGCAATAGGAGAAACTTGGCGAAGCCCCGCGGGTCTTTTTCAAAGCGTGGGTCCCGATCCTGCCAGACCGCGCGTATCCAATGCTGGATGATTGGGTCTTGCGAGAGCCGCAGATGCGCCTCTTCCCAAGATACTCCCGCTGTCGCGCCCGAAAGTGCCCGCTCGTACTCGGCCCTTTTATCGCGCGCAATTGACGCGATCGATGGGGCGTCTTTCGCCGCCGCTTCCAGTTGTTCCGCATCTCGACGAAGCTTATCGAGCTGGCCGGCGCGTTCCGGATCCACGAGCGCCGACTTTTGCACCAGATGATAGATGTAGCCCCGCACATAGGCGCGCTCGGCATTGGTTTCGATGCTGGCCGCAAAACGCGCGGTCCCCTGCCTGCTGTCGGTAAACGACAACAACCGGCGTCCGCCGGCTGGCAGCAGCCCCGCGCTCTGATCCATCGGCGCAACACCCTCGATCATGACCGGGGCCGCGTTGCCGATGAGAAATGGCGCGCCGAAGCGGAAGGGCCGGATCGGCCCATCTTCCCCATCGCGCTGTGCGGCGTGACACGCGGGGCAGGACCCGTTCCAACCCAGGGGCGTGATCGCGATTGGCGTTCCCGCATCGCGCCGGTCCGGTAGCAAGCCGTCGGTTGGATTGATCGCAATGGTCCCCATCCCATGGACGGGCTGTGTCGCCAGAAGCCGCCGACGGCCTTCCGTGAAGGCGACCGCGGTTTCGTCCTCTTCGCCGCCCTCGCTGCCCTCACTCTCCCGCTCGCTGGCCGCCGCAAATTCGTCAGCATCGGGTGCGCTGGCGCCGGGAGTGAGACGTGCGCCCTGGTCGAACGCTTCAAGATAGGTCTCTCCGCAATCGCGGCACGCGCTGATTTCAAACAAGGGGCTATGACAATGGCCGCAGCGCTCGGCACGTTCGAAAGCGATGCTACCGAACCGCCATTCAGAGGGCTTCTGCCCGGAGCAAGCGGGATTAAGACAGCTCCACAAGCCTGGCACCGCCCGCATAAATTGATGAACGCGCAGTGACAAAAGCGGATTTTGGTCTCGGTCGTCGGCGATTGCCTCGATCACCGCGACGGGTTCTTGGACTGTGTCCTGAAGCAGTCGGCGAGCCGCCGGAAGCGTGAGGGGCCCCGCTTCCGCGGCCCGAATGAAGGACTGAACCCGCGGATTGCGCGCCAAGCCGGCGCGGTCTTTCAGGTCGCTGATTGCGGCATTTTCGGCGCGGGCCGGCAGGTCGACGGGTTGGCGCCTGCCCTCGATCACAAAAACCTGTTGTTCGCTCACGCCGGAAAGATCGGCAAGGAAACGCTTCAAGGCGACCGCGTCTTCCTCGCCTCCGCCGCCGATCGTCGCCGAGGTTGCCACGAACCGAATGTCGGCAGCCTTAACGCCAAAGGTGTGCACCACCCGGCGCAGCAGTAGCGCGATCTCCGCTGCCGCCGATCCGATGTAGCTGTGCGCCTCGTCAATGATTATCCAGCGAAGCTTGCCTTGCGAATTTTCGATCAGAGGCCGGTCCTCACGGCGGATCGTGAGGTATTCGAGCATCGTGACGTTGGTGACGAGGATCGGAGGAGGATCACTACGCAAGGTCCTGCGATCCAGGACTTCCTCGGGATGCCGTTGCGCTTCGGCTCTGCGATCATGATCACGGAGACTCTCCGGGGTCATCCCATTGTAGAGGCCGAACCGGAGCCGGCTCCGGAAAGGCGCCGTCCAGCGGCGCAGGCGTTCCTGCTGGCTGGCGATCAGAGCATTGAGCGGATAAAGCATGATCGCCCTGACACCAGCCAGCCGTTGGCCAGCAAGGGCGCTTTCCCGCACCAGATCGTCAAGCAGCGGCACAAGAAAGCACTCGGTCTTGCCCGACCCGGTTCCGCTAGCGACCAGAACCGAGCGCGGCTCCGGCGCAAGCAACGCCTGCCAGGCGTCTAGCTGATGGCGGTAGGGCTGAAGCGATGGAGCAAAACGATAATCCTCTCCCTCGATCCCCGAGGTCAGTGCGTCCACTGTTTCGGACGCCAACAGGTTTCCCGCTAAATCCGACAGGCGTTCGTCCACGGTCTCGTAAGACGCTGCGCCTTCAATGACCGGTTCGCCGATAAGAGCGCCGCGTTCCGTATCGTTACCACCCAAGCGAGCCCGTAGATGCGCATTGAGACCGGGATGGTTTAGCCGTGCTTGCGCAAGCACCGCCTCGACCACGCGCTCGCGAAGATGTTGGACCGTCGTAAACGGGCTCGGAACGCTGGTGGGGTCACGCACGCTGGGGTTCCTTCAGAACGGCGGCGTAGGCATCCATGAAATAACGCGGGTGTCGGCGCGCAATGTCCTTGACGCAGCGGATCTGCGCGGGTCCGAGGTGGACTTCCTCGCGAGCTGCACGCGCCGCGGCGCAGGGCGCATCCAAGGCCCGCCAATAGCTTTGGTTGAACACCCATTCCGGCAAATGATTGGTCAGTTGCGGCCGAAATGGGCTCAACGTGAATACTTCGGCCCGATCGTGTGCGCGCTGCATGAATGCTTGCGCGGCATCCGCCAGCGATATGTCCGTCGCGGGCTGGTTGAGTAGCGGCGCGAGAGTCGAATCGAGCGCGGCTATGCGAGCGCGAACACCCGTTATCGCACTCGCCGCGAGCGCCATCGGGTCAGAAATCGTCTCCGGTAGAGCCGCGAGCAAGGTCTCGAAACGAAGTTCCGCGGCGCGCTCCCAATATCGCCTGGGAATGAGCGGCCACGCGAACGGAAGGCCGGTGTCAAGCGCGAGCACCGCTGGCAGCTCCTGTTCGGCTGCTTCAAAAAGGAGACGCACGGCAAGCAACGGCTGTTGGCACACCAGCTGAAAAATATCGAAGGTCGACGGCGGCAATCCGCCAAGGCTGGTGGCAAGAGCGACGATCGATCTTAAAAGGTCGCCGGCAACCTTGTCCTCGGCTTCCGCCGACTGCCCTAGCACCTCAATCGCCGTCTTCCGGTGAAGCCGGTCCGAAATAGCCATGGCCTGACCAAGCGCGCCACCGGGCTTCGCTCTCAGCGGTCCTCCAACCTGGAGATGGGGCCGCGTCAAAATCCGGTCGCCGACCTTCAGGTAAATGAGCCAGCTACCCTCAACAGGCGGTAGCGTAATCGGCCGATGGTTGCTGTCCGCCACCAGGCCGTATTGGCCGAACGACCGCTCCGACTGTGGCTCATGAAGAGGCCGGCCGGCGATCTCGGCCTCAGTGTCGGCGATAGCCTTGGTGGGAACCAAGCCCCGCGGCTCCGACGTAAGGCGGACATCGAATTCGCAAACGTACCAACAGATTTGATAGCCTTCGTTGAAGGTGAGTTCCACGCTCGCGTCGAGATCACCCAGCGGTCGCAAGAGAGCACCAAGATCGGCCGCGAGGGTCGTAAGCGGCAGCTCGCGTTCGAACGTCCATCGAATGTCCGCTTGCGGCACGCGCCGGTTCTGGTGATCGAGCAATTGCGCCAGCAACTCGCAACGACCCTCGGCGCGGGCGACCAGCCGGTGAAGATCCGTTAGTGCGACACGGCTGCGAGGTGAAAGAGCATTCCCATCCCAGTCGCACAGCCAGGCCCGATGTGGAAGCCAAGCTTCAAGCTGAATCAGCGCCGATCCCGCGGCTTCGAGGCGCACGGTTACATGCGCCTCATCAGCACCGTGCGCCCTGACGCGCCAGTGGTTTTCCCCGATTTTTGACCCTGGATGCAGCGCGGCCGATCCAATCCCGCCGGATATCCGGACCTCGGTGTGGTCCCCCGCCTTTTGTACGGCGAACTCGAATCCTTGCGGCAGGATGATTGCCGCTTGCCGGTCGCGCACCAACCCTGTCCGGTCGCGCCAAGCGAAATCACAGGCGCCGCAAACTTGCTCGCGTCCGAGCAAACGCCACTCTCGCGTGCCAAGCGGCCGCCACGAAATCTCACCCCCCACCGCAGCGCGCTCGCGCCCGCGCTCGCGCAGCAGCGGCGTAGGCACGCCGAGATAGACCGGAAGCCCGTCAACGCTGCTCAGCGGTCCAGCCATCCGGCCGGATAGAGCGAGCGCGTCACGCTCTTCCCGGGCTTGGCCGGCCAACAGGCGATAACGGTCACCTTCCGGGCTCGAGACGATACCGCCCCCGATCAGGCGCCAAAGCCGCTTTGCGCCGCTCTGATCAAGCGGCTCTGCTTGCTCGCCGCTCTCGATCCCTTCCACCTTCCAGCCGCCCGGAAGCAAAAGATAGAGGGGGTCAGAGCGGTAACTCCCGCTTGCCGTTCCGACGAGTTCGAGTTTCTCGGGTATCCCTTCGCCCACGTCATCGGATGCCCGGCAGATGAGGAGCGATGCGCGTATCGCCGCTCCTTGTCCGAGTACAATCGTCCGACCAACTCGCTCGTCACCACCCCGGAGTTCGACTTCAGCCCCGACGTCGAGTGGGATATTCACCGGTTCCAATGTCCGGCTGGCGGCCGCTACCCACTCATTTCCTTCTCCGGGCTCCAGAACCGCAAGCTCGCCCGGGACGTAGCGGGCGAGCTTCCCGGTGGCGAACATCCGTAGCCGGCTCCAACTGTTGTCGAGCAGCCCCAGGTCCGCACCCTTCAAACGACCGTTCAGCTCGAACTGCAGCTCAGGCTGCCAAGTGCCGTCGACGCGTCGAAAGATGCGGGCGACCCGGACCGCTCCACTCCCGCCCCTGACAACCGCAGCCTTCATGAGGCCGTCGATCAGCCGGCGACTACCAGCGGAATCGATACTTAGCGGGAGGCGATCGCGCCAATCGGGGCGATGCGCGTCCAGCCAAGTGGAGGGCGGCAGGCCAGCGAGCAACCCGCCCGCCTCCGCCTCCCGCCGAAGCGTGACGATCGATAAGGCGAGGTCGGCGCTTACCGCGAAGAAATCGTCGTGTTGCCATCCAATCGGCACGATGCCGCCGAGAGCTTGCGCATGACCAAAAGCCACGTCGGCATCAGGCGTGGCCTCGGCGAGCAAAACGCCAACCAAATGCCCCAAATAGGCAGCGGCCCAGCCGCTGGCACCGTCTTCAATAGCAGCTACCGGAAAGCCGCCTTGCCGCGCGAGATTCAGGAGTCGATGAGTGACACCGTTAAGCTGAAGTGGCCGAAGTCTCCACATCGACAGTCCCCGGTCGGTCAGAGCGCGCCACCCCGCCTGCGTCAATGTCACCCCGAGCTCTTCGCCAATGTCACTCCAGCGTCGCTGCCCTCCCCTAAACGAGCGGCGAAACCATTCCGCGGCCCAGATAACAAAAAGCGCCTCGTCTTCTCGGTGCGTAAAGCCGCCGGTGCGCACCCGCATCCTCAAATCCCTAACGAGGACGCCGAAGGCCTCGGTGGTTAAACGGTATCGAAACAACGGGCGGCCATCGGATGGCGGGAGGCCGTACGGCACGCCCCAGCGGCGAGCCTGGCTCTTGGCTTCCGTCGCCAAAGCAGCAAGGGCGGGAGAGAAATAGGAAGGTGAAGTCTCAGTGAGCTGGCGGCGCAAGTTGATTACCCGCAACCGCAGCGGCCCGGCCCACGTGGCGGAAACCGACCGCAAGCGAGCTTCGATCTCCGAGAGAGCGGCCGCGTTGCCGCGACACGCCTCGATCTGCGCATCAAAGACGGACTTACTAATAGCCGGATTCACATTTTTGCCCCCTCGCAGCCTGCGTTACCCCTCCGGACTACGATGCGATCATCAAAGCATTAGGCGTCTTTAGATGCAACTAATGGTAGGGGTTGTTTAATCGCGATGCCGTCCGGAAATTAGTGAACGAATATTAATCGGTACAATCGGATCACTTTGCACGTAGTCATCAGGTCGGCGCGTGCCCTTTTTCCCGACAGCCGACCCTTTCCGTTCGTATATTAACTAGTGAGGCGTTGCTTTCCCGGCTCTCTTGCGGATCGGGGTGTCCGACTTCGCGCTCTGCGCACCGCGGGGCCGCGACCAGCGGGGCGGTCACGAGAAAGGATCGCAGTCCAAAGTAGGCGAACAGTTGCGCTGACGCTCTCGGCAGCAGAAATTGCTCCGGCACGCTTCGCGGAACGATCAAGCAGGGCAGGCCCATGAGTAACGGCAACGCCGCGACTGCGGGGACCAGCGATCCGATCAAGCATATCCTTGTGCTGGCGCTGGAAAACCGGTCCTTCGATCACATGATCGGCGCCTGCCAGGCGGTCAAACCCGATATCGATGGGATCGATCCCGCAGCCGCGCCGCGCACCAATTCCCATGCGGGCAAGGACTATCAGCAGGGGCCGGACGCGTCGCGCATTGTCGCTGACGACCCGCGGCACGAGACGCCGCATGTGCTCGTCCAGATGAAATCCGATGCTGCTGGCACGCCCAATACCGGCTTTGTCGAGGATTACGCCACGGCCTATCCGATGCTCACGGAGGACGGCCGCGCCGAGATCATGAAATTCCATGCGCTCGGCCAGGTGCCCGCCATCCATGCGCTCGCGCAGAATTTTACCGTGTGCGACCGCTGGTTTTCCTCAGTGCCGGGACCCACCTGGACCAACCGGCTCTTTCTGATGAGCGGCACGTCGCTCGGCCGCGTCAACATGCCGAACGGCCTGATGGACTTGAACCTGCACTGGTACGATCAGCCGACGATCTTCGACCGGCTCAACGACCAATCGGTGAGCTGGGCCGTCTATCACGGTGATACGCCACTGTCCCTTCTGCTTACCCACCAGTGGGAGCCACAGAACGCGCTCCGCTACAAGCCGATGCATCAGTTCTTCACCGACGCTGCCGGCGACGACGACAAATTCCCCCAGTTCGTCTTCATCGAGCCTGCCTACCTCGACCCCGGCGCCAACGACGACCATCCCTCGCACGACATCCTCGCCGGCGAGGCGTTGATCGCGAGCGTCTACAATGCGCTGCGGGCGAACGAGGAGTTGTGGAAGGCGAGCCTGCTCGTTGTGCTCTTCGACGAGCATGGCGGGTTTTACGACCACGTTCCGCCGCCCGCGACGGTGCCGCCCGATCATCACCAGGAAGAATGGACGTTCGACCGGCTCGGCGTGCGCGTCCCGGCCATCCTCGTTTCGCCCTATGCCGCCAATACCGTGTTCAAGGACGAGCTCGATCATACGAGCCTTCTCAAATACCTCAGCGACAAGTGGCAGCTCGGTCCGCTCGGCGCGCGCACCGCACAGGCCAGGAGCTTCGCCGGCGCCTTGCGCGGGACCCAGCGCGCCGACACGCCAGTTTCGATCTCAGCCGTACCCGCCGGACTGACGCCGGTTCCGCCGCCGCCACGGCATCCGCTCAACGATCACCAGAGTGCCCTGATCGCTCTTTCGCATGCGCTTGAGAGCATGGCCGACGAAGACCCCACTGTTATCGCGGCCCGCAGCCGCCAGGTCATCACGGGTCCGCAAAGTCAGATCGACACCGCCGTCGACCGCATCGAGGCGTTTCTCGCGCATGCCGCCGGCCTCGCGATTAAGTCCGTATGAAACCAAGTCCAACCACCTTCTGGCGGGGCAGAAATACCGTGGCTGGGGATGGCGTACCGCGCGCCGCGCACGACCGGGCTCTAGGCGCGAGCACCCTTAACGGCGAGGCCGGCCCGGGACACTGCGCTTCGCTGGGGCTCCACGCCCCGGCCTCTTGCATCCAGCAAACAGAAGGCTCAAATCAACCCCGAACTCTCCTCTCGGCTGGATGAAAAATGCGGGTCACCTCAGCGCGCGCGCCCTGCTATCTCAGACGCCAGGCCGGGCTCCAGCCCATCCGTGCAGGTAACGACAGGGTCCAGCGGTCAGCGGGTGTCAAGGTATTTAGCCAAACGGCCAAAACCGTCGGAAACCCAGTATACCAGAACCGCCAAGTTTTCCTGTCAACCAATGCCGAATTTCGTTGTATCCGGCATAGCGAAACGACCACAAAATCGTGTCTTTGATCCGTTCGTCCAGATCCGCTGCGCTACTCGTTATCATCGACTCGGTCTGACCTTGAACCACCCTTTTATAGAGGGCTTGCAGCCGGTTGAGGCGATGAGGGTCATCGGCAAAGACAATTCCTAGGTGGTCGAGGCTATGCTGAACGAGCTGCCGCAAGACACCTTCTGGATTCGCTTCGCCGCTAAGCTGCTTAGCGAAATCTGAAGCAGCCTTCTCAAACACCCGTTCGCTCTTGGTATTGAGTGCCACAAGCGCTTGCCGGGGGAGAGTCGCATAGAAGGTATCAATCCCGAGGCTGTTTTCTCCTCCAAGATTGGCCAATTTGCTACGTAACAGTACCGTGACCAAGACCCCGACTGTAACCGCGCGACCAAAGACATTTTCTATCTGCTGGCCGAGGACGCGGTTAATCCACTCCCCCGGATAGATACAGGTGAGCAGAAAGATGACGGTTCCAACCGACGCGCTGAGCAGCACAAAAGACCAAATTGCCCAACACCGTAGTAGGTTTATCGTCCTTACATCCTTGGCATAGAGCGTCTGAAAAAGGTCGAACGCCGAAAACATCGAGCCAACGAAGAATGTTAGGCATGCCCCAGAAATATCTGCCCATGAAAGGGAGATCGGTGGCACGGGGAGGCTCCGCGACGCGGAATCGGGGCGCAAGCTACAGCGCGAACGCTTTTCCGAATCCTTTTCTCGTCACGGTGATCCGCCGTGGACGCAGGTCATCGGGAAGATGCTGTATCAGTTCGCGCCGACGTTCGATGACGGAGTTGGGCACGCCGCAAACCAGATGGTCCTGCTCCGCTGAACTGCCCGTCGGCAAGACGGCCGATTGGCCCATCTCGTGCACAATATGCGCGAGCGCGGAGAGGGTATCTACGCCCTCTACCGTGACCAGTTTTTCGTCAGCTAAAATCTTCAGAAGCTCCAGAAGCTGTTCCGGAGGAATACGGGCGGACTTGACGACCTGCTTTAAGGTAAGTGTGCTCGCTCGGGCAATGAGCTCGAGCAAGGTTTGGCTAGTCATGCTGGCAAAAGTGCCTAAATCAGAACCGGTGGTTGGAATATCTTCGTGCTCCTCGGACATGGCAGTCTTCCTCCCCCGATTTTTCGTTTATTTATTCATTCGTATTTGAACTGCCACCGAACCGCGACGTATCGGTGATAAGTGCTAACGGATCGAGTGCGCCTCCATTTCGGCTGTAGTACAGCGAGTTCAGAGCGTTGACCGCGGCGATCAATGTGGTCCGCGCCGAGTTATGATGACTTTCGATACGTGTGATCGTACCGGCGTCGAGGTTAGATTCTCGTGCCACTACGGACTTACGCAACCCCGCGGTTCGCGGAGCGTTTGATAGTTATCGATATAGGGCATCTGGCTTAGCGCCATCTTAGGTTGTCAATCTCCTGTCATATAGACTGGAATTACGGGGAATTCACGAAGTTTCAGCAAGAACGAAGCGAATACATTCCAGAAAGCCAGAATTTGGAGGAAACCACTGACAGGGAACAAACGCAAGCTTCGGGCCAGTTTGGCGGGTTCCCGAGGATACTGGCGGAATGTGACAGCTCTGGCCTAGGAAACGGCAACCAGCTTAGCGGGGTTTCGGCCGACTGCGCCCGGTGGGCATACTGCTTCGCAATTAATTGAGGCAAATGCACAAAATTGGTCCTATCCTCAGAGCTCATTGCGATGTCGGCGCGCCGTCGCGGTCGATAAACGCAGTAGCGTCGGGGGCGCCTGTCGCATGGCGGCAGTGCTGGGCTCTACCCTCGCCGCGTGCGGTCTGACCGGAGTCACCGTCGCCGAGGCGATCCCTTTTGTAATCCGATCTTGGCCGTCAAGCTCCATTCGTTGGGTGACTGGGCAACTCCCTCCCTTCGGTCGAACCGCTTCCTATCGCGCGGCGGTCGCGGTCTTTCAGCTACGGCAGTTCCTCGGTGAACAGGGTCACGCATTGCCGCCACGGGCAGTGCGAGGGTGAATCAGTAGCCCCGAGATTACCTCATGGCGTGGTCCGAGGAAGCAGTTGCAGCAACCGCGCAACCGCCGCGAGGGCATCGGCGAAGCTTATCATCTCGTGCGGGCCGGCGAACGACACGGCCCGCACGAAATCCTCGTACTCCCGCGCCCATAGCGGATCGGATTGGAGCCGCTCCAGCATACCCGCAAAGATAATCGCGGGCTCGGTGGGCGGGTCTTTCTCTCCGCCGCGTCCGACATCCGCCGCCACCGCGGCGCGCACGAGATCACGAAAGTTAGGCGCCGACATGACGGCTGTTTCCAGCGCGGCCAGGTCGTGCAGGTGGCGGATGATGGTCGGGTCATCCTTCGGTGCGCCCCGGCGGCGCAGCCGCACCCGCCAGGCGAGCGCGCTCAGCTTGTCGGCGGCGGTCTCGACAATGTCGATGCATGGAAATGCCGCGACCTCCGGCGGTTCTCGTCGCGCCGCGGCGATCATTGAGCGGATCGGCCGCGCGATCGGCTCTAACGCTGGCGCCCGGAACGACACCTCGATCCGTATATGCGGCCGCAGCCCCAGTCCCGCACCGAATTGCGCGCCATAGGCCAGGTTCGCCGCGAAGAAACGGCTGTCGTTTCTTATCTCCGGCGTGTCTTCAAGCGCGAAGCCGGCCACGGTCAGCGCGCCCAGAATGTGCTGCCGATAATTGCTGCGCCCGCGCCGTGCGGCTGAGGCACTCGCTGCTATCGGCTCGCGCACCTTGAAATCGATGTCCTCGGAAAAGCGTTTGATCAGCTCCCAGCCTTTTGAGAGCGAGGTGCCGCCGGAGAAGGCCGGCGCCATGCCGCCGGACTCGGTTTGCGCGATCACGCCGAGCGCGCGGACGACATGCCAATCCTTTTCGATCAGGCCCGGCGATGTGCCGAGATCGCCCGCGACCTGTTCAACGAGGCGCGGGTCCAGCACGTTCAAAGCTCAGCGAGAAACCGCCATACCCGATCTTGCGCCGAACGCGGCGGCTCACACCGACGACGCGGCCGGTCGGCACCTGCGTGGTAAGTCCATCATTGTAGGCCCGCTCGAGCCGGCTCGGCAGCGTCTCCACGCCAACCCGACGCAGCGCTTCCTTCAGCGCGTTGAGACCGCCGACCGGTACGGGTTCGCCGCTTGTCATCGAGGGCCGCGCGCGGGCATAAAGCCCTTGCCCTACTTTGACCAACCGCCCATCGCGAACGAACTGGCGCAACACACGGCCGATTTGATCGTAGCCGCCGAGATCGTCGAAATCGGCGCGCAGAAAGACATCGCCGCGTTTGCGGTCTATACGCTTTAAGAGCCGGGTTTCGAGCGTTTCGGGTTTCACAGCACCACCTCTGTGTGTCAATATACGACATTCATAGATAATTTTCAATTGAATTTCAGTAAGATATGAAACTCTATATGGCCCAATGCCTTGCCTGGCTCCTACACGTTATATAAGGGCAACCGCGCCGCCGGCCATTTGCTGGCTTCGTCGGGTATGGCTCCCGATCCAATTACGACCCCACTCAATTTCGCCGTCTGGCCCTTTTCGTTCGATCGCAGAACGTCATTCCATAAATGATGGCGTGCCCTATCGGGCTGGGCTCTAGGCGTTCGCCATCACCCGGTTCGGCGAGACGCCCGGAGCTCCGGCTTCGCACAGCTACGCCAGGTCTCCGCCCTGCCGGGTGACGATCCCGCACGCAGCCTCATAAGGCCGCGGACGCGGCCGGTCTCAGGGGCTCCGCCCCTCGCGCGGGGAAGGGTGAAGTGCGCCGTGGCGCACCGGCTTGTCCGCGTCTCCCCGGTCTTCCGCCGCCGCTGAAGCGGCGTTGTGCAGACCCGCGCCGCTAACGGGCGCGGCCCTATCGGGGCGGGTGATCCCCCTCGCGGACGCCGCCCATCCCTTTGCTTCCCCCGGTCTCGCCGACTGGCAGAGGTGCAGCGCAGCGCTGCGTGCACCTCAAGCCCGGAGAAGGAGACATGACCAATCCGAAATTCATCACGATCGGCGGCAAGCGCCATTTATGGCGCGATCTGTTGCAGCGAAGGCGCGAGGCGAAGCAGGCGGCAGCGAACGCGGTTCAGCCTGCGTTGTTCGAGTTGCTTAATGACCGGCGACCGCCCGCCGACCGAACGGCGGCAGGGCGATATCAGGAGCCGTCGCTGTTCAGCATCCCCGAACGGGAGGGCTGAACATGAGCGCCACCGCAACACGCGCCGATGTTTACTCGCGCGTCACCAACAAGATCATCGCCGACCTCGAACGCGGCGTCCGCCCTTGGCTCAAGCCGTGGAATGCCGAACATGCCGCTGGCCGGATCACGCGGCCCTTGCGTGGCAACGGTCAGCCCTACAAGGGCATCAATGTGCTGATGCTGTGGGGCGAAGCCGAGCTTAAGGGCTATGCCTGCCCGGTCTGGATGACCTTCCGTCAGGCGCTGGAACTCGGCGGCCATGTGCGCAAGGGCGAGCACGGCTCGCTGGTCGTCTACGCCGACAAGATCACGCGCACCGAGACCGGCGATGACGGCGAGGAAGCGCTCCGGCAAATTCCCTTCATGAAGGGCTACACCGTGTTCAACTGCGAGCAGGTCGAAGACCTGCCCGCGCATTTCTATGCGGTCGCCGCGCCGGTGCAGGCATTGACCGAGCGTATCGAGGCCGCCGAGCAATTCGCCGCCGCAACCGGCGCGGACATCCGGCATGGCGGCAATCAGGCCTATTACGCGATCACGCATGACTATGTGCAGATGCCGCGCTTCGAGTGCTTTCGCGACAAGGAAAGCTACTACGCGACGCTGCTGCATGAGCTGACCCACTGGACGCGCCACGAAACCCGCCTCAACCGCGAGTTCGGGCGCAAGCGCTGGGGCGACGCCGGGTATGCCGCCGAAGAACTCGTCGCCGAGATGGGCGCGGCGTTCTTGTGTGCCGATCTCGGGGTGGCCCCCGAGCCGCGCGAGGATCACGCGGCCTACCTCGCCTCGTGGCTCGACGTGCTGAAGAACGACAGCCGGGCGATCTTCACCGCCGCCGCCCATGCGCAGAAAGCCGCCGATTGCCTGCAAGCTCTACAGCGGCAGGAGCAGGCGGCCGCATAAATCGATCCTGGCATCGGCAGATTTTCGCCGGGGCTGCGCCCCGGCGATCTTTGCAACGCACACCGAGTCTGAGGGAACTTGCCCGGCTTTCTTCGAGGCCGGGCAATATCGCGCCGTAGTCCCCGCAAGCTGCTCAATTCGGATTTTCGAGCGGTTGGAGGCAGGCTCGACCCGCGCGAATTCGCGATCTCAGAAGGCCAGGACACGCTGCCGTCAGACCTCGTCGACCAGGAGATCTGAGACGGGGTAGCCGTTGCGTGAGAACTACTTTCCTTCCGCCGTAACAGACCTTGCTTGCCGGCGCGCAGTTTCGTCTACCGGAGGAATTGTGCTTCTCCAACCACCTGGCGCGACGGATCGCAGGGATGGAGCCATTTTTAGCTCTAGGGCCCGCCCGCTACCTCGATCTTGTCAAGCTTGCTGCTCCACGCTTAAAGCAGCGCGTAGGCGTTGTATTTGTTGGTGGCGATATCTTCAGGACTGAGTTGGTCGGGCTTGAGCTTGCCCTCCCGCACCAGCACGTCGAGCCAGAATTTGGTATCGTGATCCTTGTACAGCGCGTGCTGCGGCAGGCCATAGCCCGGCCAAGAAGCCGCGCCCGCCGCATCCTCACCCCGCTTCTGCAATATCTCAGCGACCAGCTTTCTCGCCTCGTCGGGATGCTCCGTGACCCAGTCGACGGACTTGGCCGATGCGGTCACGAGCTCCTTTACGGCCTCGGGATGTTGATCGATGAAGGCCTTTTGCATGGCGTTACTGGCGAGCACAATGTCGCCGAGAACGTCGTGATCAGTGAACAGCACCCGCACGCTGCCCCCGGCGGCAATCTTCGCGGCGATAGGGCCCTGCCACACGCCGACGGCCACCACATCTGCCTTCTGATCGCGCAATGTCTGATCGAGCTGCTGTCCGGGCACCGTGACCAGCTTCACGTCGTCCTTGTTCAGGCCGTGGAGCCTCAGATATTCCCGGATCGTATAATCCAGGTGAGCGCCGAGCGTATTCACCGCGATGGATTTCCCTTTGAGGTCCGGTGCGGCTTTGATCGAGCTGCTGTCCAGCACGAAGAACTTGCTGTTTACATCTTTGCTGACGCCCGCTCTCGGCATGATGCAGAGGATCTTGGCGCCACCGGCGATCGCGTTGATCATCGCAGGGGTGGCGGCCCCGGCGACGTCGATCGAGCCTGACGCCAGCGCGGCCAGACTTTCCGGCCCGCCTGGCGAATCCCCCTCGGATTCGAAGCGAATGCCCTTTCCCTTAAAGAAGCCCAGAGCATCGGCGATTTCGTAGGGAGGGACGTAGCCGCGGTCGTTCAGATACCGGATGACTACCGGGCTCGCATCGGGCGCGTCGGCGCGAACCGGGCCTGCACCGAATTGCAGGCAGAAACCGAGACCGGCCAGGGCAATGTCGCGGCGTGACAGCGATCGATTTGTCGGCATCGATATCCTCCTCGTTGCTGCCCCTGCGAAACGCACTATTTCGGCGGTGCCCAATCATCGACACCGTACTTCGCGAAGATCGCTTTGACCGTGCCGTCTGCTTCGAGCTTGGCCAAAGACTGATTTATTTTTCCCAGCAGCTCGCCATCGCCCTTTCGCACCGCGATCCCGACCCGTGGTATGGGCGACGGCGATTGGTAGGAATTCACAACTCGCAGATTCGGGAGCTCACCTTGTTTGGCGGCATATATTGTATCCGCTCCGGGGGTTACCCCTGCTTTAACCTGGCCCGAAGCGACCGCCGCCCAGACATCTGTTACCGTGTCATAGATTTTTAGTTCGGTAAAACCGCCGGTCTTTTGAAGAAGAGCAAGTTGAATGCTCCCCTTTTGTACGCCCACGGGGATATTTTTGAGGTCCGCCAGATTTTGGTATGCCGTCGTGTCGCTTGCCAGGACGACGACGGCTTCCCTCGGCGCATTGTAGACCGGGTTACTGAAGTCGACTTGCTCAGCTCGTGCGGGCGTAATCGCCATTTCAGTGGCGATGACATCGATCTTGTTGCTGGTCAGCGCAGGGATGAGGTCGGCGAATGTCATGACCTGATACTGGACCGGCAGGCTCGCATCTTTGGCGATGGCGTTTGTCAAGTCGACGAAGATACCTGAGAGCGCGTTCGAGCTCTTTTCATGGACAACCCAAGGCGGGACGTCCTGACCTGCGACTTGGAGTGGCTGCTGCGCCCAGGCAGACGCCGACCACGCGATCGCGCCCAGTGCGACGATCGCCGTCATAAATTTTCTGCCGAACTTGTTCATCGCATCCTCCCAAGCCGGCCCTATGATGCCCTGGACGCGCGGAGGATGCTTTATCAGCGCCTTTTTTCTTCCTTACGGCGAGCTTATGATTTTGGGCAAAATGTAGACGGGAAGACTGCGCGTGGTTCTGGCGTTTGGCCAATACCGACTCGACATTGAGCGTCGTGAGTTGCGCGGCGGCGCGGAGCTTATCGAACTGGAACCCAAGGCGTTCGATTTGCTCGCCTTCCTTGTGCAGCATCGCGATCATGTGGTCAGCAAGGACGATCTGTTGCAGGGGGTATGGCATGGGCGGAGCGTCTCGGAATCGGCGCTGACAACGCGGATCAACGCGGTTCGCCGGGCGCTTGGGGACGACGGCACGGCGCAAATCATGATCCGCACCTTCACCCGCAAGGGCGTCCGCTTCGTCGTCGATGTCACTGAAATCGCCGACCGTATCCCGCCCGAGAAGCCATCGATCGCGGTGTTGCCGTTTCAGAACATGAGCGGCGACCCCGAGCAGGAATATTTTGCCGACGGGATGGTGGAAGAGATCACCACGGCAATCGCGCGCTGCCCTGGGCTGTTCGTCATCGCGCGGAATTCGAGCTATGCCTACAAGGGCAAGAGCGTCGATGTGAGGCAGGTGGCGCGGGAGCTTGGCGTGCGCTACGTGCTCGAAGGCTCGGTCCGAAAGGCCGGCAACCGAGTGCGCATCGCCGGTCAGCTGATCGACTCGACGACGGGCGCGCATGTCTGGACGGACCGTTTCGACGGCACCCTCGACGACATCTTCGAATTTCAGGACCGGGTGGCGGGCGGCGTGGTCGGCTCGATCGAGCCGCGCCTGCGACGTGCCGAAGCGGAACGAGCCGTCCGCAAATCCACCGCGAACCTTGATGCCTACGACCTCTACTGGCGCGCCCAGGCGCAGGCGTACAAAAGAAGCAGCGAGAGCTTGGCGGAGTCGATCAGGCTGGCGCGGCTCGCCCTCGACATCGATCCCGCCTATGGCCCGGCAATGGCGCGAATTGCCTTAAGTCGAGGAATGCAGCGTCAGCGGAACTGGATCGCACCCGCTGGCCCGGAGGCCGAGGAAGGCATCGCGATGGCGCGAAAGGCGATCGCCGCCGCCGAGGATGATCCTTGGGTGCTGGATTTTGCCGGCCTGGCGCTGGCGCAGCTTGCCGGAGATAATCATGCCGCGCTCAGCGCGCTCGACCGCGCGACCGTGCTCAACCCCAACTTTGCCTTGGCGTTCGGCCACCGTGCCGTCGTTCTGGCATATCTCGATCGACCCGACGAGGCGATCCACTCGGCGCATCAGGCGATCCGCCTGAGCCCCCTCGATCCGGCCATCTTTTCTTTCTACCAGGCGCTATCACTCGCGGAGTTGGCAGCGGGCCGCTATGAGGCTGGGTTGTCGTGGGCCGAAGCGGCGTTGCGGGAAAACGGGGGTATGCCGGCGCTTCGCCTAAAGCTCAGCCTGTGCGGCCATCTAGGTCGCCATGACGAGGCGCACGCCTGCTTGAGCCGTGTGCGAGAGTTTCAATGCGAGCCGACGATAGCCGCGGTTATGCGCTCGTTGCCAAAGGGTGTTGTCCCGGAACTCGCCGCCCGTGTCACCGAAGGACTGCACAAGGCCGGCTTGCCCGCACAGTGAGCATCTGCAACAGCGGCTTTCGGCCGCGTAGCCCTGCGGTCGATGCGGCGCCGCAATGGACTGCGAAGAAATACGCCCATCTGTCCCCGCGCGCCCAGTTCGTCGCAAGACGAAAGGAGGTAGGCGTGCTCTTGACGAGCGGGAGAATTCCCGCCCACCAGCCGCCGTATTCACGCCGCTGTCGGCACCTCGTCCGTTGCATCTGACCACCGGCATCGGGCAGCCAGTGCATACTCCCGGCTCGTCCTGAACGGCCCGCTTACGCTGAGACGGGATGTTCGCCGGGGCTCGACTGCGATCTGGTGAGGATCACCGATACGGTCAGCCTCTCGCGAGCCCCGGCAGAGGACCTCGATTTGCGAGGCTCCCTACGGCCCACTCCGGCGCGCCGGGGCAAGGGCTTCGCCCTCGCCGCGGTGTCCCCGGCTTTCGGTCGCTGCGCGCCCTGCCAAGCCGGGTGATCCCCCTCCGCGGCTCGCCCCTCTGCCGCCGAAGCCTCGGGCCGTCCCCGGTCGCCATCGAGGCCTCATTCCGGGGCTTCCAACAGCGAAGGAGCAGACCATGATTATCGGTAACCTCACATACGACCACGAAGCCGACACCTACACCGGCGAAATCACGACGCTCAGCGTCGGAACCCGCAAGGTGGCGTTCGAGCCGAGCGAGGCCACGGCCGAAGGCGCGCCCGAATACCGGGTGGTGAATCCGAGCAACGGCGGCGACGTCGAGTTCGGCGCGGCGTGGAAGAAGAGCAGCAAGGAGGGGCAGGAATACCTTTCCGTGCGCCTCGACGACCCCGCTTTCGCCCATCCGTTCAACTGCGGCGTGGTGGCGGCGAGGGACAGTGCCGGGCAGTTCCTGCTCGTCTGGACGCGCAAGAAGCCGGACGGCGGCAAAGCCGTCACGGCCGGCGCGAAGTCCAAGACGGCCCGGTCTAAGACCGCCTGAGCGGCGGCACGACCCGAGGGCGGCCCGCAAGGGCCGCCCTCTTTGGGTTGCACTCGCATGACGAGCCGCATGTCCGCGTATGGAGGCGCATACGCGGGCATCGCGCCGGCCACACTTTCGTTGACTTTGCGGCTACGAGCGCTATGCGGCTTCCAAAGCTCAATCGAACAGGAGGCCACATGCTCATCGGACGCTTTACTCACGACGCACGCAAAGACACCTACAGCGGCGAGCTCTATTCAACGGCGCTTCCGAGAAGCGTCGTTATCGAGCCCAATGCGAGCCGCAGCGCCCGCGGCCCCGATTACCGCATCATGGCCGAGGGGCGCGAGATCGGCGCTGGCTGGAAAAGGACCAGCCGCGATAAGGGCACCCCATTCGTCTCGATCCATCTCGACGACCCGGCGCTCCCCGCGCCGATCGAGGCGATGCTGTCACAGGCGGGCGAACTGATCTGGAACAGACCGAAGCCGCCAACTCCACGGAGCGCGCAACCGGCGCCAGGATAAAGAGCAGCGGCAAAGATCCCGGCCGGGCCGCGCATCAGTAGCCCTAATCGTGGGATGAGGGCTCCGCGCCGCCCGCCTCGCGGGCGGCGCGGGCGAAGGTTTCCTCGATCAAATCCTCGCTCGCCTCACCGTCGGCGGGAGCGAGGCACGTGAACAGCACCCGGTCATGCGGCCGCACCACATACTCGTCGAGGAGGCGCATCATGACGCGGGCAAACTCACTGCCGGGATTGGCCTCGAAATGCTCAAGTGCGAGGGCGCCGGCGATCACTTTGCGGCGCGTGTCGGACTTGCGCTCGGCTTGCTTGTGGCGGGCCTCAAGGAGCGCAAGCTGGGCATCGAGCTGCTCGCGCTTCTGGCGGAGTGACTGAAGGCGGTCGGTCGTGGATTTGCGAGGCATGGATCGGCTCGTAAATCGGCGATAGCCGTTGCCGTATGTCATAGAACACAGCGGCTCTGCAACCGTGTTACGATCGTATGGTGCCTGCAGAAACATCCCGGAGCGTTTGCGAAGGGCGCACTTAGGCATTACCTTTGGTAATGCAGGTGCGGCAGGGCGAGTGCCCTGCTTCCCCATCGCGCCGATGCTCCTTCCGGCGCGTCGCCCTGCGGGCGGAGCTGCCGCATGGCGATCTATTCGCTGCAGGTGAAGACGGTATCGAGAAGCCAGGGCCGCAGCGTTGTCGCTGCCGCAGCCTATCGCGCCGCCGAAAAGATCGCCGACGACCGGCTTGGGGTCGTCTGGGACTTCACCGCCAAGCGCGGCGTCCTGCACGGCGAGATCATGGTGCCCGCCGATGCCCCTGATTGGACCCGGGATCGTTCGGAATTATGGAACGCCGCCGAGCGCGCGGAGGATAAATCGACGCGCTGGCAGACAGCCACCGTCGGGCGGGACATCATTCTGGCGCTGCCTCACGAGTTGACGGATGAGCAGCGGCTGGCGGCAGTGCGGCAGCTGGCCGCGGACCTCGTGGCGCGATACGGCATCGCCGTCGACTTTGCCTTGCACGCGCCGGACCGTCACAGCGACGAGCGGAACTACCACGCGCATCTCTTGATGACGACACGGCGGATCGGGCCTGGCGGTTTTGGGGTGAAGACACGCGAGCTTGACGGTTTCCGCAACGGCTCCGCCGAGATCGAGGCCATCCGCAAAATGTGGGAACGGATCGGCAATCGCGCGCTTGAGGAAGCCGGGCTCGATATCCGCATCGACTGCCGCAGCTTCGTCGATCAGGGCCAGGACCGCGAGGCTACCGTCCATTTGGGGCCGGTCGCCTCCGGGCTGGAGCGCAAGGGAGAAGAGACCGATCTCGGCGATCGCAACCGGGCGGCACAGGCCCGCAATGCAGAGCGAGAGCGGGTGGCTGCCGAGCGAGACATGGCATCGGCCGAAATTGTCGACCTTGCCGCCGAGCGCGCGCGGCGGCAGGAGGAGCGGGAGTTGCGCGCGGCCGTGCGCTCGCACAATCCGCCGCGCATCCTCGAGACGCTCACCGAGAAGCGCTCGACCTTCAGCCGCGGCGACCTCAACCGCGTGCTGCAGAAAGTCATCCTCGATCCGGCCGAGCGCGCGGACATGACCGATCGTATCCTCGCCTTGCCGGACGTGGTCGGATTGCGTGAGACGGCGGACGCCCCCGTGTCGCGCTATACGACGAAGAACGTGCTCGCCGACGAAAAGCGCATACTGGAAGATGCGGCGGCACTGGCGGCAGGCGATCGTCACGCGGTGGGGCCGGGCGCTCTGCGTTCGGCGCTCTACCGCCAGCCGCGACTTAATGACGAGCAGCGGAAGGCTCTGCGCCACGCCACGGGAGCCGAAGGCCTGGCGCTGATCGCGGGCGAAGCCGGCACCGGAAAGAGCACGACCCTCGCCTCAATCCGTGACGCCTATGAAGCCGATGGCTACCGCGTCATCGGCATGGCGTGGACCAATGCGGTAGTGCAGGACATGCGGCGCGGCGGCTTTGCCAACGCGGCGACAATCGCCTCGGAGCTGCGGGCGCTCGATACGGGCGCGAGCCGGTGGGATGGCCGCACGGCGCTGGTCATCGATGAAGCGGCGATGCTCTCGACCCGAAATCTCGCCGAGGTGATCGGCAAGGCCCGCGAAACCGGCGCGAAGCTCATTCTCGCCGGCGACGAGAAGCAGCTCGCGAGCATCGAGCGCGGCGGCCTGTTCGGGGCGCTGCGCGACCGGCACGGCGCCGCCGAGCTTCACAATGTCACCCGCGTCTCGGATGGCGGGCAAAAGCGCGCCTTCAACCTTATGCATCAGGGTGAGTTTCTGCCCGCGCTTGCGATCTTTGCGCGGCAAGGGGCCATTCGCTGGGAAGGCCGGCAGGAACGGGCTTTTGAGACGCTGGTCTCGCAATGGGCCGATGATACCGCGGCTGACCCGGCAAAGACCCGCTTCGTCTTCGCCTATACCAATGCCGATGTCGACAAGCTCAACGCGGCCTTGCGCGCCGTACGCAAGGAACAGGGAGGATTAGGGCAGGACCATCTGCTTGAGACGGCGCATGGACCGGCAGCGTTCGCGGCGGGAGACCGCGTGCAATTCACCGGGACCGCGCAGCAGCGCGACTACCGGGCGGCGGGCCTTGTCAACGGCGCCGCCGGGACAATCCGGGCAATTGAGGATGGGCGGGTGACGGTCGCCCTGGCCACAAAGCCGGGCGCGCCCGAGCGCCTTGTCTCCTTCAGGGTGGGGAAGGAACATGCGGCGGGCGAATTCGATCAGCTGCGCCACGGCTATGCCGGCACGATTTACAAAGGCCAGGGCCGCACGCTCGACCGCACCTACCTCTATCACAGCGAGCACTGGCGAGCCGCGTCGAGCTACGTCGCCCTGACGCGCCACCGGCAGGACGTCTCGCTGTTCGTGGCAACGGAAACCGCGCGCGATCTTGGACAACTCGCACGCCAGATGGCGCGGGTCGACGATTGCCGGGCGGCCTCTCAATTCATCGCCGACGACCTGCCCCCGATCCCGCGGCCACGTCGCGCAGCCGGCGGGGGCGCACGCGTCGCGCTCGATCCTGAAACGCAGGCGCTCTTGCGCGATGCGCGCGAGACCGATCAACGGCAAGCGCCCGATCGCAGTCCCGGCCGTGGATGGGACAGAACGCCCTAAGGTCGTGAACTCATAAAGGCACAGCTCTCGGCTCCATGAGGAAGGCCGCTTTCAGGTGCAGTTCAGTCCTTGACGAAACCGCGCGCAATACCCGGGTAGCGCCAACAGCGGTCGTTGGCCTATCGACGGTCACGATGACCAAACGCCGACAGCGGTCGTTGGCCTATCGACGGTCACGATGACCAAGCGCCGTCTGAAGGGCGGGGGCTCTGCCCAATGCCCAACCGTCAGGCGGCGGCCAGCGCGGCGCGGGCCTCCTCGACCCAGCCCGGCGCGTTGATCTCCTCGAAAAGGCGCAGTGCGCGCTCGATCAGCGCCCGGTCCTCCTGCCGATTGTCGCCGGCGCGGAAGCGGCCGTAGGCAAGGAGCGTCTGCGCCAGTTCGGGCCGCGACTGGATCGCCTCCAAAACATCGAGGCTGCGGCGGAACTCGGCGGCGGCCTCATCGCGATCACCCATCGCCTGGTAAACCTCGCCAAGCACGCGATGGGCCGCGCCTTGTTCGAGACCCACCTGATATTGCTCCGCTACGCGTAGCCCCGCGCCCGCCGCACTCAGCGCCTGGCCCGTATTGCCGCTGGCGAGGTGAAGCTGAGCGAGGGTCACATTTACAAACGCGACGGCATGCATCGTGCTAGCGGGAAACGAGCGCAGGGGCACTTCCTTGAACACTCTATCGAGAACCTGCTTGGCGTCACCGGTCCTTCCCAGCTTCAGATAAGCGATCGCCAGCCACGCCGATGCAAAAACAACCACAAGCCACTCGCGGATCTTCCAGGCCTCCGGCAGCGCATTTTCTGCGGTCCGGACTACGGCCTCCCAGTCCCCTCGGTACAGATGAGGCTCGCTATTCATCGCGATCCATGCCCGCAGACGCGGACTACCGAGCGCATCGCAAGCCTCCTGTACGCGATCCGCATAGCCCAGCGCTTCGTCGAGTTGGCCGGCTCGCGCGCTATAGCACCGCCCGCCGCCGGACGTCCAGATGACAACCTCCTCCGAATACTCTCCCTGGCCGCCCATCAACTCGATTGATCGCGCCACATGGCCCAGCGACTTCTCGAACTGGCCGCGGACCCCGAGATACTGCCCGTACCGCTGCTCGGCAAACGCCAGGGTCGGGACATCTCCCAACGCCTCGGCGCGCGCGAGGCCGTCAACCAGCAGCATCTCGTCGTGGACAAACGACCCTTTGCTTACCTGCAGCTTTATGGCGGCGCTCGCGTTGCCGTCCTTCACCGCATTTTCGAGGGCACGATCGACATGCCGCAACATCCGCGCTCGCTCGGCATCGTCGCGCACAAAACCCGGTAGCAACATTGTCGAGGGGACAACACGGGCGTGGACGCGGTTCCGCTCGGAATTCTCCGGCAGCCGCTCGAACAAATCGAGCGCTTGCCAGTAATGGTTGATCGCTTCGGTCCGAGCATAGAGGGCGCTTGCGCGCTCTGCAGCTTCGAGCGTGAAATGGAGCGCCTTCTCCCAATCCTCGGCGACGATCCAATGATGCGCGAGCAGCGCCGCATTTTTCCCCTCGGCCGGCAACGCGTTGTGCTGCTCGATAAACGTGGCGATGGCGGCGTGCAATTCCTGGCGCCGACCGCGCAACAGCGTTCCGTACGCCGCGTCCTGCACAAAGGCATGCTTGAAGACGAACGCGTCGTCGGGCGGCATGCCGCGGCGGAAAATCAGGCCGGCACGCGAAAGCTGGTCGAGAGCGTCGCGCAGCTGGTCGGGCGGACGGCGCGCAACCGCTTCCAGGATCGCATAGGAAAATTCGCGGCCGATCGCAGCGCCGATTTGCGCCACCTCCTTGCCCAGCGCCAGGTGGTCGAGCCGCGCCATTAACGAATCCTGCAGGCTCGAAGGGATCGCCAGCGTCGGCAGAACATCGGCGAGGAGGTAACGCCCGTCCCCCTCTTTGAGGAGGCCGCCCTCCAACAGCGTTTTCGTCAGCTCCTCGATGAACAGCGGGATGCCGTCGGTGTGTTCGACGACGCGATCGAGGATCTCCATCGGCAGTGCTTTTCCGCCCGCCACGCGGTCGCTGAGTGCTGCGCTCTCGCGCCGACCCAACCGGCTCAGGGTCAGCGAAGTCACCTGCGACTTGCCGGTCCACGGCGGCTCAAAGTCCGGGCGGTGGGTGAGGATCAACAGCACGGGCAATCGCCGCACGCGCTCGGCGACCCGCTCCAGCAGTTCGAGCGAGGTCGAGTTCGGCCCAATGCGCGTCCTCGAAGATGAACAGCACCGGCCGGTGCCGCGCGAGCCTTTCGAACTGCTCGACCAGCGCCCCCAGGATCAGTTCGCGCCGCTGTCGGGGGTCGGCGGGCGGCGGCGGATGGCGCCCGTCGGTCGCCAACCCCAGCAGATCGACGAAAGCAGCGACCGTCTCCGGCGGAGTGTCACCCGAGCGCGATAGCAGCGCAGCGAGCTTGTCGATCTTCGCCGCCGCGGCATCCTCGCGGCCGAAACCGGCCGCGCGCTCGATCCGCGCGACGAACGGGTAGAGCGCGCTGTCACGATGATGTGGCGAACAGAAATAGCGCAACCGGATAGGCTGGTCGGCCGCCAGCCTCTCCTGCAGCGCCACCGTCATCCGCGACTTGCCTATGCCGGCCTCGCCGGAGATCAGCACGATCTGCCCGTCGCCGTCCTTGGCGCGTTCCCAGCGGCGAAGCAGCAAGCCGAGTTCCTCGTCGCGGCCGACCAGCGGGCTCAGCGAGGCCGAACGCAACGCCTCGAAGCGGTTCTCGACGGTGCCCTCGCCCAGCACTTGCCACGCGGGTACCGGCTCGGCTAGTCCCTTGACGTCGACGAACCCGAGATCGCGGTATTCGAAAAGATCGCCGACCAGCCGCCGCGTGCTGTCGGCGATCAGTACCGCACCGGGCGTGCCCATTTCCTGCAGCCGGGCGGCAAGGTTGGGTGTCTCGCCGACGACCCCGCGCTCCCGCGAGTCGCCCGAACCTATCAGATCGCCGACAACGACGAGGCCGGTGGCAATACCGATCCGGCTCGCCAGCGCGCCGGCACCGCTCTCCAGCCGGCCAACGCGGGCGACAAGTGCCAAGCCGGCCCGTACCGCCTGCTCGGCATCGTGCTCGCGCGCCTGCGGATAGCCGAAATAGGTGAGAACGCCATCGCCCATATACTTGGCGACGTAGCCCCCGAAGCCGGTGACCGCCTCGGCCACGGCGGCGTGATAGGCCCCGAGTACCTCCCGCAAATCTTCCGGATCGAGGTTCGAGGCCAGCGAGGTCGAGCCAACGAGATCGCAGAACATGACAGTCAGTTGCCGACGCTCGGCACCGGCCGGAACGGGAGTCTCGCGCGGCGAGGCCACCGTGGCGGGAGGCGTCTCGGTACTGAGTGCGATGATGGCGTCGAGCAGCTTGCGGCGATGGCCAATCGAGGTCACGCCCAGGCCAATCAAGTCGTCGGCCGTCAGCTTTATCAGGATGTCGGCATCGACATCGTTGTCGCGGAATGCGGGCACATAGCGCTCAAGGTCCAAACGCTTCAGCCACGCTGCTACGTCCATGCGATGATCCTCGGCGCCGAGGAACGCCAGCTCCTATGAACCACGATAGACATCCATCCCCCATGCTACCAGCAGTAGCGCTCATTCGCGCCAGGCTGTCGGTCCACGCCGACGACCTGCTCACGCCAGGTCGTCGAGCAACGCTTTCGCCTCTTTCAGGTTAGCGGTGTCAAAACCCTCGGTGAACCAGCCGTAGACCGGCTTCAGGAGATCGCGGGCTTCGCCGCGCCGGCCTTGTTCGCCCAACAGCCGGGCGAGATCGCGGGCGGCACGCAACTCGAGCGATTTCGCCTGTTGAGCCTGGGCGGTACGGATCGCTTGCTGAAACGAGGTCTGCGCCTCGTCGAGATCGTTCTGCGCAAGCAGTACCAAGCCATTGACGCGATGAAGTTCGGCCTGCCAAACCCGCTCGCCGGTCGTCTCGATCCGCTCGAATCCTTCAGCAAGCTTTCCGAGGGCTTCGCCATAGGAGCCCTGCTGCGCCAGCGCTTGCGCCCAGAGACAAAGGCCATAAGGCTGCCAAAGCGTTCCGGGCCTTCCCGGCTGAAAGATTTGCTGGATGCTGGCGGCAGCATCGGCGGGCGCACCTTGTGCGATTTGTGCCGCGCCCCGAGAAAGCAGCGGGTCGATCACAAAGGCGAGCCGATGCTCGGCGCGTAGAGCCGCCGCGATCGCCCAGTGCAACAAGCCTAGTTCCAGCTCACCTCGATTGAAACGGACGAAGCCAGCATAGTCGAGCGCCAATTCTCGCGTGAATGGGTGTGCAAGCTGCCCGGCAAGCGCCACGGCTTCCTCGGCGCTTGCGGCCGCCCGATCCGGATAGCCGAGCAGCCATTCCACCTGTCCGCCGGTCATGCGCGCGCAAACCCCAGGATCATGCCCTCCATAGGAATGCCGGTGCAACCGGTGCCGCTCCGCATCGTAAAGCCGAAATCCCTCTTTGGTGTGCATGTACGCCTGGGCCGGCTCACCAGCTGCCCAGCGCGTCGTCCAGGCGCTGTGGTGGGCCTGAAGATGCAGGCCGTCATCGGCGGCCCGGACCGCCAGTTGCATCAAGCGTTCGGCCAACGGACGCGCCGCGAGCAACCGGCCCGAGCCCCCGGCGTTCTGCCAAAGTCCGTACGTCGCCTGAAACAACTGGCGCTGGTCGCCGCTCTTTTCGGCGAGTTCACGAGCGCGCCCGTAAGCCTGTGGGACAGAGGGAGAGTGCATCCCCTTCACCGTGATCGAAGAGACGCCCAACGCGAGCTGAAGCGCGATTTCGCGGGCATCCCGCGCCGGGGTTTCGGCGAGAGAGGCCAAAAAGCTGAGACCCCTCTCGAAATGGGCGATCGCTTCGACATGAGCCAGGCGCCCCGCCGCGCGCTGCCCCGCCTTCAGCCATTGGTCCACTGCGCGCTCGGTGTCGCCGGCGGCGGTCAGATGGTGCGCGAGAAGTTCCGGCTGACGCTCGACGAGATCAGCGAAATGCCCCTCCAGAGCGGCCGCGACACGCGCATGCAACTCCTGCCGGCGTCCGCGCAGCAGGATCGAGTAAGCGGCGTCCTGCACCAGCGCATGCTTGAACAGGTAGGAGGAATGCGGGCAGACGCCACGGCAGAATAACAGCCCCGCCTCGCTGAGCTGGTCCAGTGCGGCCTGCAACTCCCTCTTCGGCCGATGCGCCACCGGCTCGATCAATTCGTAGCCAAACTCCCGACCGAGCACCGCGCCGATTTGGGCGATCTCCTTGGCCGATGGCCCGAGCCGGTCGAGACGCGCCATGAGCGAGGCATGCAAGGTCGCCGGCACCGACAGCGCGGTCTGCGATTCCGTCGCCAGAACCGCAGCAACCCGATCGCCCTGTCCGGCGCTTTCCAATACTGCCTTGGTCAGTTCCTCTACAAACAGCGGCACCCCATCGGTGCGTTCGACGATCTCAGCAACCATTTCAGCGGTGAGCGACGCATTACCGGCCAGGGTTTGCACCAGCGCCTCGCCGGCCCGTTCGCTGAGCCGATTGAGCGCCAAGCTCGTCACGTGGGCGCGCCCGCCCCAAGGCGGCAGGAACTCAGGACGAAAGGTGATCGCCAGCAACACCGGCAGCCGCCGAACCCGATCGACGGCTAGATCCAATAGCTCTCGCGAGGTCGGGTCCATCCAGTGGGCGTCCTCGAACACCATCAACACCGGGCGTTGCCGGGTCTCGGCGTCGAGTTGATTGAGCAAGGCTTCGAACAGCTTCTCGCGCTTGAGCTGTGGGCTGAGGTTGAGCTCGGCCGCTGAGCTCGGCAGCGACAGCAGCTCGCTGAGCAGCGCATGATCGGCGCCCCCTGGCGCCAGCGTCGCCTGGAGCTTAGCGAGCTTGGCGCCCACCGTATCGTCGCGGGCGAAACCGGCGGCGCGTTCGAGCTGGGAGATGAACGGATGAAGCGCGCTGTCCTGGTGGTGCGGCGAGCAGAAATAGCGCAGGCGCGTGTGCGGTTCACCGCCGATGTGTTCGGACAGCGCCGCCGTGAGCCGCGACTTGCCGATGCCCGGCTCACCAGAGATCAGCACCACCCGTCCTTCGCCACCCTTCGCCTGTTGCCAGCGGCGGACAAGCAGCTCGACTTCCTCCTCGCGCCCGACAAGCGGCGTCTCGCCTGAGCGCAGGGCCTCGAAGCGGCTGACCGCGTCGCTCTCGCCAATAACCCGCCACGCCCGTTGCGGCTCACCAAAGCCGGCGAGTTGCTGTGATCCGAGATCTTCCAGATCGAACAGCCCGCCAACCTGTCGGCGCGTCGCTTCGGCGATAACCAGCGTGTGCGGGGCGGCCAGGGCCTGCAGCCGGGCGGCAAGGTTCGGGGTCTCGCCGACGACCCCGCGCTCCTGCGCCGCGCCCTCGCCAATCAGATCGCCGACCACGGCGAGCCCGGTGGCAATGCCGAGCCGCACGCTCAGATCCTCGCGCGTCGGCAATTTGCTAACCGTTTCGATCACTGCCAGCCCGGCGCGCACCGCCCGCTCGGCATCGTCCTCATGCGCCTGCGGGTAACCGAAATAGATCAGCACCCCGTCGCCCATGTACTTGGCGACAAAGCCATCGAAGCGGATGACGGTCTCGGCGACGGCGCGGTGGTAGTCGCCGATCAGCTCGCGCAAATCCTCCGGGTCATGACGGGTCGAGAGCGCGGTCGAGCCAACCAGGTCGCAAAACATCACCGTCAGCTGCCGGCGTTCGGCGTCGGTGGAAGGAGCCGGTGCATCAGGGGGCGCTACAGTCACGGCGGTAGCAGAAACCGTTGCGGCGGTCCCCGCGGAACCAAGCGTGGCGATGGCGTTGAGCAGCAGCCGGCGATGCCCAACCAAGGTGACGCCGAGATCCTTTAAATCTTCGGCCGTCAGGCTCGGCAACACTCTCGCGTCAATCTCGTTGTCGCGGAAGGCCGGCGCGTAGCGCTCTAGGCCCAAATCCTGCAGCCACGCCGCCATGTCCATGCGGTCTTCCTCGGCTTCGAGGAGCGGTAGCCCCTCGTGGAGGAGGATATCCCTATGCCCTTCGGACTACCAGGGGTAGAACTGAGGTTGGCACAGCGCCAGATGTCTGATTTCAGGCCACCAATGACCGCTTTGAAGGCGGGGCGTCTCGGGCCGTTCAGAACGGGATTGGCAGAAAACTACCCAACGAGCCATCCGAAGCCATCGGCGCGTGAGTCCGCTGCGGGGTACTTGGATTCGAAACAACGCCCGGAGAACTGCCCATGAACCCCTAAACCTGACCCTTGACCTCGAACATGCCCCACGTGAGCGGCCGTTTAGTCTGAGCGGCTAACTCGCATCACCGCCTCTCTCCACGATGGACACTGGCTCGTGAACGCGCAAGCAGGAGCGTACAAGAGCCCGCACGACCAAGCGGTTGATCGCACTGGCGGCAAAATCACGCTCGATGAGGTCGAGCGGATCAAGATCGAACACCTGCCAGCATCGTGCAAACGAGTGCCTCTTCAATATTTGAACAAGAAAATTGCTCGTAGTAGGCACATCGATAGGTTGGAGCAGACCATCCGGAGGAAGCACTCACTTGACCCAGATGCTGATCGCGATCGCGGCGATGTTTCTGCAACAAACCTGCGGCTCGATCGCCCGTGCGCTGCCCGCGGTGCTTGCGCCGTTGATCATCGCAGAACTGCATGCCGATGCCGCTTGGGTCGGGGTCTATTTCTCGTTGACTGCTTTTGCCGGGCTGATCGGCCAGTTGGGATCGGGTGGCTTCATAATCCGGCACGGCGCTATTCGCATGAGCCAGATCGCTCTGCTGTTTACAGGCGCCGGTTTAGCGGTGGCAGTGCTCGGCGGGGCCGTCGGCTTCGTCCTTTCGGCCTTGATTGGAAACGGTGTTGCTGCGGTTGCGACCCCGGCAAGCTCTCAGTTACTTGGGCGCTGGTCAGTCAGGCGCTATGCGCCATTTGCCTTCTCGATTGCACAGTGCGCGATCCCGGCAGGCATTCTGCTTACCGGCTATCTTGGTCCGGTGACGGCACAGTCCTTTGGCTGGCGTGACACGATGCTGGGGAGCGCGGCGCTGTGCTGGGCCGTCGCGCTGATGCTCCAGCCATTACGTGGCCGGCTCGATACTGAGCCGTTGCCCAGGCACCCAATCCGCCTATCTGATTTGCGCACCACGATCACTGCAGTGCTGGCGGTCCCCGAACTGCGCTCCCTGTCGTTCGCTTGCTTTGCGTTCAACGGCACGCAGGCCGTGTTTGTCGCGTATTTCGTCACCTACATGACCGCACAGGGCCATCCGCTGATCGTAGCTGGATCGGTGTATTCGACCGTCATTGCGGTGGCGTTGCCGGGCCGCATTTTATGGGCCTGGGTCGGCGGCTTCTATGTCGCGCCGCACTTCGTCCTGAGCGGCTTGGCTTTCGGCATGGCCGTCAGCATTGCGTTGCTTGGCGCGTCCACGCCGCATTGGCCGTTGCTGGCGATCGGCGCGGTGACGATGATGGTCAGTGCTACGGCGATGTCCTGGCACGGCATCACATTGTCGGAAGCCGCGCGTCTCGCGCCGCCGGGACGAGTGGGCGCGGTGACCGGTGGGGTGCTGTCATTCGGCCAGATCGGTGCGCTGGTGAGCCCCGCGGTGTTTTCGTTGTTGCTCAGGCTGACCGCTGACTATAGCGCCAGCTGGATGGTCTGCGCCGTGCCGGCGGTACTCGTCGGCATCAACATGCTACGCCAGGGTAAGCCTGCCCCAGCAGCGTAATGCGCTGTGACCTTCGAACCGCAGTGGAACCGAAGGAGCAGTACCTCTGGATTACGCGTCGACTAAATTACCCACGGCAGCGCGTAAAAGGCGGCGAGCAAAGGAGGACAGACCAGGCGATTATTGGATATCGCGGCCGGCTCCCTTCATCGCGCCATCGATCAGGAACGGGAAAGGAAACGGTTCTGTGCGCTTCACCTAGTGGATGGAGGTGGCGCGCACACCTGATCATACGAGTATCGCTCCTTGAGGGAGCCGAAATGCTCGAAGACATCGAGCGCGACCTCGAACGCCCGGCGCGTAATCTCGACATGCGGAGTCCAACAGCCCAGCTGCTGATAGCTCGCGATGCACCGCGCGAGGACATCGAGATCGATCGACGGGAAGAATGATTTCTCCGCCCTCGCGATCTCGCTCGCCGGCGTAGCCAGCATGTAGGCGCGTGTTTTCGTGTAAGCGCGCATGAACGCCTTGGCGACGTCGGATTGCAGCCAGTCTCGTCTCGCCGCCAGGCTCGAGAAAGCGACAGGTCCGATCTTCGGGCCGCATTGCGCAACGATGTGGCCAACCCCATCGGCCTCGAGCTGCTGCGGAAAGGGCCCCTGCTGCTGGACGTATTGCCCTTTGCCAGCTCGAAACGCCTTGTCCATGTCCTCAGCGCCGCCAATGTTGATAACTCTGAGCTTGGCAAAATCGATGCCCGCCTTGTGGCAGGCATACTTGAACATTGCGAGGGGCTGGCCGCCTCCGAAGAGGATCACCTCAGCGCCTTCAAGGCTCTTCCACCCAAAGTCCGGGTCGGGCGCGAAATGAATTGCCATTGGCGTCTGGCCTGCGGCTAGGGATGTGAAGGCTTGGCTTGGAGCAGACTGGATGATGTCCGCCCGGCCTTCCTCCAATGCCTCACCGCGGAGGCACCGGGAGGCGAGACCGTCCATTCGCCTTCCAGGCCTTCGGCCTTCAGGAATCCACCGGACATCATCGAAATGAGCGGGGAGTAGAAGGCCGAGAACAACGTGAACTCGATGTTGATGCGCTCCATTCAGTGGCCTCGTTCGTGAAGCTATCGATATAGGCTGTTGAATATAACACCCCAGGCAAGGTGTAAGCGGCCGCATCCGTATGGGAGCTCTCAGTAGCGACCAAAACGAGGCGCGCCAGCTTGTATAATTCGGTCCATGCCGCCGCAGGGACCGGTCGGGATGGGCTGGACGCCGCTGGCCATGGGCAATCCCTCTAGGTGCCATGCCACTGTCTGCAATGGGACATGAAGACCCGTTCCGTCCGCCGAGCCTCAGCGCCCGCTATGCACGGGGTGAAGCGACTTTCGCCCGAACGCGAGAAAAATGGGTGAGACGCGCCAATTCCAGCCAGTCGGGGACGGCCACAGTATCGCAAGTGCTCGACTAAAGCGGACCATCTGCTGTTCTCTCGCCATGGATTGGCAGCTTCAAGCGCCGATTGCGAATCGCCGAACTTGTAACCCCGCAGTAATCTCGCGCTCGCGATTTCCCATTCCAGCGTGAAGCGCTTTAGATCGCCGATTGCGCTCGACGCGATCAAGGAGGTGCTCCCGCCGATGAGGTCAGGTTCCAATCCGGCTCCGGGCCATCTCTCACTCGACGTGGCGACCGCGTGGGTTGATGCCGCGATCCTCCCTCTCGGCGGCGAAGACGCCCCGATTAGTGAAGCTTGGACGCGCGTGCTTGCGGCGGATATTCGCGCCGCCGGGCCGATCCCGCCCGCTGACCGTGCTGCTCTCGACGGCTTCGCCGTGCGAGCGGACGAGTGCCTCGGCGCCAGCGCCTACAATCCGCTTGAACTCCCGCTGATTGGGGTAGCGGCTGGGGATGATTTGCCCGTAGGCACAGACGCTGTCGTACCGCTCGATAACACAGAGCCGGACGGTCGTGGGCGCATCATTGTCGTCGAGCCCATCGCACCCGGCGAACACGTCGAACGGCAGGGCGCGGTGGCGACGCGAGGTACGGTGCTTGCCCCGTCGGGAACGCGGCTCGCCGCGCACCACATTGGGATGCTGGCAGAAGCTGGTCTCGCCCGGGTGTTCGTAATACGGCAACCACGTGTGCAGATCTGCCGGGTCAAACCGACACAATCTGAGACGGGCGAAGAAAGCAACTCGTCGATGATCCGTGCCGTGACCGAGCGCGATGGCGGCACACTCGATGGGTTCGTCATAAGCGAGCGCGGTCAGGCGGCCATCAGGGACGTGCTGGTGGAGACTACGGCTGACATCATCCTCGTCATCGGGGGGACCGGGCTAGGCGTCGACGATCACGCCGCCGGTGCGCTCGCCGACGCCGGTGAACTGGCGATCTATGGCATGGCATTGCGCCCGGGTGAGACCACCGGGCTCGGCCGCTGCCGGAACGGGGTGCCAGTGGTATTATTGCCCGGCGCGCCAGCGGCGTGTCTATGGAGTTACGAGCTAATAGCCGGACGGGCTATTCGGCGGCTGGGCGGACACAATCCTGAACTGCCGTATTGCTCGCGCGAGAAGACCGCCGCGCGCAAGATGGTTTCGTCGATCGGCACAACCGAGATCTGTCCGGTTCGGCTCGGAGCGGGCGATACCATCGAGCCGCTGCCCTCGTTCGCCGAGACCGGGTTAATGGCCGCGGTCGCGGCCGATGGTTTCGTGATCGTTCCGGAATCGAGCGAAGGTTATCCGCAAGGTGCACGGGTGACGGTCTACCTATATGAGGGGAGTTGAAGCGGCCGGGCGCGAACCATGAATGACATTCCGACGGCTCTGCGGAGCCTTGCTCGGCAGGAACAGTTTCTCGACGTGGTCGACCGCGACGAGGCGACGAGGCGCTTCCAGCGTCACCTGAAGATGCGCTCGCTCGGGCCCGAGACCGTATCGTTGTCTCAGGCGCTCGGCCGCGTCTTGGCGCGAGCGGTGATCGCCGAGGTCGATGTTCCGGGCTTCGATCGCGCCAGCGTCGACGGCTTCGCCGTACGTGCCGACGACACCGCGGGCGCCAGCGAGCGCGAGCCGAAAGCGCTGACGCTGAACCCGGAGATACTTACCCCCGGCACCGTGCCGCAACTGACCGTCGCTCCTGGCAGCGCGACCTTGATCGCCACCGGCGGGATGGTGCCGCGCGGCGCCGACGCGGTCGTCATGGTCGAGCACACCGAGACGCGAGACGCCGAGGACCGAACGGTCATCGAGGTGCGCCGCACTGTCGCTTCCGGCCAGTTCATCGCCTTTGCCGGAAGCGACCTCGCACGCGGCGAGACCGTGTTGCGCGCCGGCCAGGTGCTGACCTCGCGCGAGATCGGTATGCTGGCGGCGGTTGGGTGCGCTGCCGTCGAAGTCTGGCGGCGGCCGCGAGTTGCGATTATTTCCACCGGCGACGAGATCGTCGCCCCCGGGAAGCCGATCCGCCCCGGCGCGGTCTACGATTCGAACGCCGCGATCCTTGCCGCTGCCGTCGAAGAAGCCGGCGGCACACCAAAGCCGCTCGGCATCGGCCCCGATGACGAGGTGGTGCTGTCGCGGCTCGTCGACGAGGGGCTCGCTGCCTGCGATATGGTGATCCTCTCGGGGGGCACTTCGAAAGGCGCCGGCGATCTGTGCTATCGCGCCGTCGCCTTATTCAACGATCCCGGCATCGTCGTTCACGGCGTCGCGCTGAAGCCGGGCAAGCCGCTATGCCTCGCGGTGACCGGCGGCAAGCCGATCGTGATCCTGCCGGGGTTCCCGACCTCGGCGATCTTCACTTTCCATGAATTCGTCGCGCCGGTAATCCGCGCTTTTGCCGGGTTGCCGGCGGAGCACGCCGAGCGGCTGCTGGCAATGCTGCCGATGCGCATCGCTTCCGAGCGCGGCCGCACCGAATATCTGATGGTGTCGCTGGTCCGCGGCGACGGCGACGGGCCGCTCGCCGCCTATCCCAATTCCAAGGGCTCGGGCGCGGTCACTGCGTTCAGCCAGGCCGACGGGTTCATCACGATCGGCCAGCACGTCGAAAGCGTAGCCGCCGGGACGCCCGTCGAGGTGCAATTGATCGGCCACGCACACCTTGCCGACCTCGTCATCATCGGCAGCCATTGCGTCGGCCTCGACGTCTTAATCGGCCGGCTGCAGGCCGAGGGGATCACGGTCAAGGCGCTCAACGTCGGCAGCACCGGCGGCCTTGCCGCCGCCAAGCGTGGCGAATGCGATGTCGCGGCGATCCACCTGATGGACCCCGAGACCGGCGAGTACAATCGCCCGTTGCTGACACCGGCATTGGAGCTGGTGCCGGGCTACCGGCGCCTCCAAGGGATCGTCTACCGCAAAGGCGATCCACGCTTCGAGGGGCGTTCGCTCGACGAGGCCATCTCCGCCGCGCTCGCCGCGCCGGATTGCCTGATGGTCAACCGCAACGCCGGCAGCGGCACCCGCATCCTGACCGATCGGCTGCTCGGCGGCGCGAAGCCACCGGGCTACTGGTCGCAGCCCAAATCGCACAATGCGGTTGCCGTCGCGGTGGCCCAAAACCGTGCCGATTGGGGCATCGCAATCGAGACCGTCGCCCGGCAATACGGATTGGGCTTTATCCCGGCGCAGGACGAGCACTACGATTTCGTGGTGCCGAAGACCCGGCTCGCCCGCCCGGCGGTGGAGCGTTTTCGCGCCGCGCTAGGGGATCCGACGATTCAGGACGCGCTGACGGCGCTGGCTTCAGGCTCTAAATCGGTCCGACCCCCCCTATGATCGACAAACTCAATTTCCTGATCGCGCTGGCGCAGGAGCAGCATTTCGGCCGGGCGGCTGAGGCCTGCGGCGTGACACAGCCTACCTTGTCGGCCGGGATCAAGCAGCTTGAGGGCACCCTTGGCGTACTGCTGGTGCAACGGGGCTCGCGCTTTCACGTCTTCACACCCGAGGGCCAGCGCACTCTCGAATGGGCGCGGCGTATCGTCGGCGATGCCCGGGCCATGCGGGAAGAGATTCAGGCAGTCAAGCAAGGCCTCGCAGGTCACATCAGGATCGCCGCCGTGCCAACGGCGCTGGCAATGGTCGCGAGCCTGACGACACCCTACCGCGCACGCCACCCGAACGTGTCCTTCACCGTACTGTCGCGCAACTCGATCGAGATACTTGGGCTACTCGAAAACCTCGAAATCGATGCTGGGCTCACCTATCTGGACAACGAGCCAGTCGGCCGGGTCCGCACTGTCCCTCTATACCATGAGCATTACCGGCTGCTGACTGCCGCCGACAGCCCGCTTGGCAATCGCGATGAAGTGACCTGGGCCGAAGTCGGACAGATACCGCTTTGCCTGCTGACGCCGGACATGCAGAACCGCCGCATCATCGACCGCTACCTGCGATCGGCCGGCGCCGAACCGGCACCGACGCTCGAATCGAACTCGATGATCGTGCTGTTCGCGCATGTGCGCACCGGAAGCTGGGCCAGCGTGATGCCAGCGAAGCTCGCGGAGACCTTGGGTCTGACCGAAACGATCCGCGCCATCCCGATTACGGGCACCGAACTCTACCCGACCATCGGCCTCGTCGTACCCTACCGTGAGCCGATGACGCCGTTGACCGCGGCGCTCGTCGCCGAGGCACGACGCCTTGCTCCTCGTCTGGATGACGGCAATCGATAGAGAATCTCTATCGGCTGACGAAGATGATCTATTGATTGTCCGGCTTGATTTTCCTAGCGTTCTGGGGATCAAGGCTAACGATGCCGGGCAAATATGCACAGCGCGATCCCATGGAGCAGTGCTCGTGCTGAGGAGATTATCGAGGCAAATCTGAGCCTTGAGGGTGCGGCCTTGCCGATCCTGCATGCCCTGCAGCGCGAATTTGGCTTTGTTCCGGACGAGGCGGTGCCGCTCGTCGCCGAGGCGCTCAACCTCACTCGCGCCGAACTACACGGCATCGTGACTTTCTATCACGACTTCCACTGGTCAGCGCCCGGCCGGCATGTCCTTCGGCTGTGTCGCGCCGAGGCGTGCCAGTCGCTCGGCGCCGAAGATCTTGCCGAACGCGCCCGGGATCGGCTTGGCATTCGCTGGGGTGAGACTAGCCGCGACGGCGCAGTCACATTGGAGCCGGTGTTTTGCCTCGGCCTGTGCGCCTGCGCACCGGCAGCGATGCTTGACGGCCGTGTGATCGGACGGCTCGACCAGGCACGCCTCGCCGCGCTGATTGACCAAGCGAGACGGCCATGACCCGCCCCCGCATCTTTGTACCGCGAGACGCAGGCGCGCTGGCGCTTGGTGCGGACGAGGTCGAGCGCGCGATTATTGCCGCCGAGCGGCGCCTCAGTCTGGACGTAGAGATCGTCCGCACCGGCTCACGCGGCCTCTACTGGCTAGAGCCGATGATCGAGGTCGAGACAGCGCAGGGCCGCATAGCCTATGGCCCGGTCACGCCCGAGGATGTCGAGCCGCTATTCGCGATCGGCTGGCTCGATGGGCGCCCTGACAAGCTGTGCCTCGGCAGGCCGGAAGACATTCCGTTTCTGAAACGGCAGACACGGTTCACCTTTGCGCGCTGCGGAATCATCGACCGGCTGTCGCCGGAGGATTACCGCGCGCATGGCGGGTTTCGCGGCCTCGAACGCGCGGTTGCGCTCGGTCCTGAAGCGATTGTCGACGAAGTCACCAAATCGGGTTTGCGCGGTCGCGGCGGCGCCGGTTTTCCGACCGGCATCAAGTGGCGAACCGTCGCGCAGACCCCATCGGCGCAGAAATATGTCGTCTGCAACGCCGACGAGGGCGATTCCGGCACCTTTGCCGACCGGATGATCATGGAAGGCGACCCCTTTGTGCTGATCGAAGGCATGGCCATTGCCGGGATCGCCGTTGGGGCAACAAAGGGCTTCGTCTACATCCGCTCCGAATATCCGCATGCGATCGAGGTTTTCGGCCGGGCTATCGAGATTGCTCGGGCCGAACGGTGCCTCGGCGTGGGCATCTCCGGTTCATCCCTCGATTTCGATCTGGAGATCAGGGTCGGCGCCGGCGCTTACGTGTGCGGCGAAGAAACCGCGCTGCTCGACAGTCTCGAAGGCAAGCGCGGCCAGGTGCGTGCGAAGCCGCCGCTGCCGGCGCATCACGGCCTCTTCGGCAATCCGACCGTCATCAACAACGTGATCTCGCTGGCCTCGGTGCCGGCGATCCTCGCTGATGGCGCCGACGCCTATCGTGATCTCGGCTTTGGCCGCTCGCGCGGCACAATACCGATCCAGCTCGCCGGCAACATCAAATACGGCGGGCTGTTCGAAACAGCGTTCGGCGTCACCCTCGGCGAATTGGTCGACGAGATCGGAGGCGGGACCCTGACCGGCCGACCGGTGCGGGCGGTACAGGTCGGCGGGCCGCTCGGCGCCTATTTCCCGCGCGCCCTGTTCGATACGCCGTTTGATTACGAGGCCTTCGCCGCGCGTGACGGGCTGATCGGACACGGCGGCATCGTCGTGTTCGACGACACGGTCGACATGGCGCGCCAGGCGCGCTTTGCGATGGAGTTCTGCGCGGTCGAATCGTGCGGCAAGTGCACGCCCTGCCGCATTGGCTCGACGCGCGGCGTCGAGGTGATCGACCGGATCATCGGCGGCACGGACCGCGCCGCCAACCTCACTCTCATCGACGATCTCTGCAACACGATGAAGCTCGGGTCGCTCTGCGCGCTCGGCGGTTTGACGCCGTATCCGGTGCTGAGCGCGATCCGGCATTTCCCCGAGGATTTCGGCGCGGGTCCTGCACTCGCCGCCGCAGAATAAGGAGAGGCGCGATGCCGCTCGTCCAGGAAACCGATTACGGCACGCCACGCTCGAAAAGCGAGGCGGAGGTCACACTGACCATCGACGGGTTTGCAGTGACGGTGCCGGAAGGCACCTCGATCATGCGCGCCGCGGTCGAGGCCGGGATCAAGGTCCCGAAACTATGCGCGACCGACAGCGTCGAAGCTTTCGGCTCGTGCCGGCTGTGCCTTGTCGAGATCGCGGGGCGAAACGGCACGCCGGCCTCGTGCACGACGCCGGTTGCCTCCGGCATGGTCGTCTCGACCCAGAACGACCGGCTGAAGCGGCTACGCCGCGGCGTCATGGAGCTCTACATCTCCGACCATCCGCTCGACTGCCTGACCTGTTCGGCGAACGGTAATTGCGAGCTGCAGGACATGGCCGGCGCGGTCGGCTTGCGCGAGGTGCGCTACGGCTATGACGGCGCCAACCATCTCGGCGTGGCGAAGGATACTTCGAACCCGTATTTCACCTTCGATCCGGCGAAGTGCATCGTCTGCTCGCGCTGCGTGCGCGCTTGCGAGGAAGTGCAGGGTACCTTCGCACTGACCATCGGCGGCCGCGGCTTCGCTTCCCATGTCGCGGCGGGAATGGACGAGGATTTCCTCGCTTCCGAATGCGTATCGTGCGGCGCCTGCGTCCAGGCCTGCCCGACCGCGACCCTGATGGAGAAATCGGTCATCGAGATCGGCCAGGCCGAGCATTCGGTGGTGACGACCTGTGCCTATTGCGGTGTCGGCTGCAGCTTCAAGGCCGAGATGCGCGGCAACGAGGTCGTGCGCATGGTCCCCTGGAAGGACGGCAAGGCCAATCACGGCCATAGCTGCGTCAAGGGCCGCTTCGCCTGGGGCTACACCAACCACCAGGACCGCATCCTCAAGCCAATGATCCGCGAGAAGATCACCGACCCGTGGTGCGAAGTATCGTGGGACGAGGCCATCGGCAGGGTCGCCTCGGAATTCCGCCGCATCCAGGCGCAGCACGGCATCGGCGCGATCGGCGGCATTACCTCGTCGCGCTGCACCAGCGAGGAGACATTCCTCGTGCAGAAGCTGGTGCGGGCGGTGTTCGGCAACAATAATGTCGATACCTGCGCCCGCGTTTGTCACTCGCCGACCGGCTACGGCCTCAGCCGCACTTTCGGCACCTCGGCCGGAACCCAGGATTTCAACTCTGTTGAGGAGACCGATGTCGTTTTGGTGATCGGGGCGAACCCGACCGACGCGCATCCAGTGTTCGCCTCGCGCATGAAAAAGCGGCTACGCCAGGGCGCCAAGCTGATCGTCGTCGACCCGCGCCGCATCGATCTCGTGCGCACGCCGCATGTCGAGGCGGCGTACCATCTGCCACTCAAGCCCGGCACCAATGTCGCGATGCTGAACGCGATCGCCCATGTCGTGGTCACCGAGGGCCTCATAGCCGAAGATTACGTGCGCGAGCGCTGCGACACGCAAGCCTTTGCCGATTGGGTGGAGTTCATCGCCCGGCCAGAGAACAGCCCGGAAGCGGCGGCCGTCTTCACCGGCGTTCCCGCCGCCGAGGTTCGCGCTGCGGCGCGGCTTTACGCAGGCGGCGGCAACAGCGCGATCTATTACGGCCTCGGCGTTACCGAGCACAGCCAGGGCACCACTGCCGTCATGGCGATGGCCAACCTAGCGATGGCGACTGGCAATATCGGCCGGCGCGGTGTCGGGGTGAACCCGCTACGCGGCCAGAACAACGTCCAGGGCGCCTGCGATATGGGCTCGTTCCCGCACGAGTTGTCGGGCTACCGGCATATTTCCGACACCGCGACCCGCGAACTGTTCGAGAAGGATTGGGGCGTCCATCTCGATCCCGAGCCGGGGCTGCGCATCCCCAACATGCTCGATGCCGCGGTCGATGGCAGCTATCGCGGCATCTACATCCAGGGCGAGGACATTCTGCAATCGGACCCCGACACGCATCATGTTGCCGCTGGGCTGGCAGCTATGGAATGCGTCGTCGTGCAGGACCTCTTCCTCAACGAGACCGCCCGTTACGCGCATGTGTTCCTGCCCGGTTCGACCTTCCTCGAAAAGGACGGCACCTTCATCAACGCTGAGCGGCGTATCGGCCGGGTGCGCAAGGTCATGGCGCCGCGCGCCGGCCTGGCGGACTGGGAAATCACCGTTGCCATCGCCAAGGCTATGGGGATGGAATGGGATTACCCCCATCCGTCCGAGATCATGGACGAGATCGCGCGGTTGACCCCGACCTTTGCCGGCGTCTCCTATAAGAAGCTCGATGAGGCTGGCTCGGTCCAGTGGCCGTGCAACGACCAGGCGCCCGAAGGCACCCCAATCATGCACATCGGCAGCTTCGTGCGGGGCAAGGGCAATTTCCTGATCACCGAATACGTGCCGACCGACGAGAAGATCGGGCCGCGCTTTCCGCTATTGCTGACGACCGGCCGTATCCTCAGCCAGTACAATGTCGGCGCCCAGACGCGCCGCACCGACAACGTCGTCTGGCACGAAGAGGACCGGCTGGAAATTCACCCGCACGATGCCGAGGAGCGCGGCATCCGCGACGGTGATTGGGTCCGGCTCAGAAGCCGTGCCGGCGAGACCAGCCTGCGCTCCCGTGTCACCGATCGGGTCGCGCCGGGCGTGGTCTACACCACGTTCCACCACCCGGACACGCAAGCTAACGTCATCACCACTGATTATTCAGATTGGGCCACCAACTGCCCCGAATACAAGGTGACCGCAGTTCAAGTGTCGCCGTCGAACGGCCCTTCTCCGTGGCAGGAGACCTACCAGGAGCTGAGCCGCCAGACCCGTCGGATCGCCACTGTGGAAGCCGCCGAATAATGAACCTACCGGCGCCGGCGCACCGCGTCGCCAGTGCCGCGTGGCGCAACGGCAAGCCTTGTCCGGATGAACGCACGATCCCCGAGGAGACGGCGGTCGCGCTGACGTACAACCGCGTTACCCACGCAGTGATGATGGCGACCCCCGCTGACCTTGAGGATTTTGCCGTCGGCTTCAGCTTGAGCGAAGGAGTCATCCAGAGCTCCACCGATCTCGAGGCGCTTGAAGTGGTGTCGAGCGAAGATGGCATCGAATTGCGTATGTGGATCGCCGAGCCGCGCGGCGACGCATTTACCGACCGGCGGCGCCATCTCGCCGGACCGACGGGATGTGGGCTGTGCGGTATCGAAAGTCTTGCCGAGGCGATGCGCCGGCCTCCCGTCGTGACCAGCGACCTGCGCATTTCCGCCGACATGATCGGCGTGGCGATAGCGTCGCTACCCGGAGCGCAAAGCCTCAATCGCGAAACCAGGGCGGTCCATGCCGCGGGATTTTGGCAGCCGGGCAAGGGGCTCGTCGCCCTGCGCGAAGATGTCGGCCGGCACAATGCACTCGACAAGCTCGCCGGAGCCCTCGCCAGAGAGGGCGTGTCGGCGACACGCGGCATCGTGCTGTTGACCAGCCGCGTTTCGGTCGAGCTAGTGCAAAAGGCGGCTGTGATGGGAGCGCCAGCGATTGTCGCGGTCTCGGCGCCGACCGCGCTGGCGGTGCGCACTGCCGAGACGGCCGGTATCACCCTCGCCGCCATCGCCCGCGACGACGGGTTCGAGGTTTTCGCCCATCCGCACCGCTTGAAGTTGAAGGTCGCGGAACATGTCGTCTGACAAGCTCGTCTACATGGCCAATCAGATCGGTAAATTCTTCGCCCATCGCCATGATGACGAAGCGGTTGCCGCCATCGCCGACCATCTCGTCAAGTTCTGGGACCCGCGAATGCGTAAGGCGATCCTGGTTCGTCTTGAAGAGGACGGTAGCGGGCTCGATCCGCTGGTACGGAAGGCTGTCGAGACACTGCCAGTCTGAACTCGTATCCATTTCCATTCAAGTTAATCAAACCGCGGACAGGAATGACCGCTTCCCGCGTCCTCCTGAGGCCCGGCGCTGAAGACGGGACGACCGGAATGGGGCAGACGCTGCCCATCCGGTTCCCCCCGGCGAACGGCCGGTCTCGGGTCGAACGCAGCCATGGCCACTAATGAGTACACAACACAGCCAGCCGCTCTATAGCACCTGTTCGTGTAGACACGGCATGCAGCCATTCCTGATATGATATCATGACCCAGCGGCAAAGAGGTGCGCCATGCGCGGAGCCAACGACCACCAATCCGACATCGATCGCGCGCTTGATCTCGAAGACGGCGGCTCGCCCGCCCCGGAGCCGGAACCGGCCTCGCTTGGTGACCATGTCGCGCCGGAACATTGGACCCAGAGGGGCGGCATGGTCGAGCAGCAGGCCTCAGCGATGGAATGGTTGGAGCATAGCGACGAGGTGAGGCGCGAGCGCGCGGCGCAGGAAGTCGAAGCCGCGCCAACGGAGCTGACCAGCGAAGACCGGGAAGTGCTGGAGGCGGCGCGAGCCACCGAAGCGGCGCAAGTCCAGCAGCAGGAACTCGCGCCGTCTCAAGTCCACGAGCCGTCCGGCCCCTGATCGCAGCGGGAAACCGGTAAAGCCGGGGCTTTCGCGTGGCATCCCTCATCGAACACGTGGCCGGGCGTACGGCGCCGAGCGCGCCGCTGGGAACCGCACAATGGATGGACGCGGAGCAGGCGCTCGATAAGTTCACTTTTGATGACCGGCTTTTCGCGCTTAATTCGGACGGCCTTTGGGAAGGGCGGTCGAACGGCCAGATATGGATCGGCGAAACCTTCGGCAGCGAGCCGACCCCCATCGGCTATTGCGATGACCGGCACGTCCTTTTGGTCAGCGGCACCCGCGGCGGCAAGGGCACCGGCATCATCATCCCTAACCTTTGTCTCTGGCCCGGCTCCGCCATCGTCATCGATCCCAAGGGCGAGAACGCGACGGTCACCGCACGTCGGCGCGGCGAGGGATCGGAATATTCCTATGGCCTGCAGCAGACTGTTCGCGTCCTCGATCCGTTCGGCGAGGTGCAACTCGATCCTTCGCTTAAGGCCCGCTACAACCCGCTCGATGCGATCGATCCCAAGAGCGATTTCGCCGTCGATGACGCCGGCCGCATCGCCGCGGCTCTCGTTGTCATCGAGAACAAGCACGACCCCTTCTGGGAACAGGCGGCGCGCAACCTCATCAAGGCGCTCATCCTTCACGTCCTGACGCACCGCAACTTCGAGGGGCGGCGCAACCTCATCTCGGTCTGGCGGCTGTTGCGCCAGGGCGATTGGATAACCGTCGAGCGCGCCCGGAAGGCCGGACAGGAAAAGATACCGTCCGGTTTCACACTGCTGTGGCATGGCATGAAGCGAAGCGAGGCCTATGGCGGCCTCGTCGCGGGCGAGGGGGAGCAGATGCTCGACATGCACGAGCGCACCCGCTCGGGCATCCTCAAGGTGGCCACGACAGCGACCGAGTTCATCGACGGGCCGCCAATGCAGCGCCTACTGGAGGCGTCGGACTTCGATCTCGCCTCGATCAAGAGCGACCCACAAGGCCTCACGCTCTATCTCACCCTGCCGCAGCGTTACATGCCAACGCATTACCGGTGGCTGCGGCTGATGATCAGCCTCGCCGTCGGTGAGATGGAGCAGATCAAGGGCCGTCCGGCGACCGGGCACCCCACTCTCTTCTTGCTGGACGAGTTTGCGGGCCTGCAGCGCATGGAAGCGGTCGAGACCGCTGCGGCGCAGGCCGCCGGCTTTGGCGTCAAATTCTTCTTCGTGCTGCAGAACCTGCCGCAGCTGAAAGAGATCTACGGCGACAGCTGGGAGACCTTCCTCGGCAATTCCGGGTTGCGCCTCTTCTTCCAGGTCGATGATAATTTCACGCGCAGCTACCTCGCGCAGCAACTCGGCGAGCGGGAGGTGGTCCGGCAGACGCGATCGGGTTCGCGTTCCGATTCCGAGAGCACGTCCAACACCGCCGGGCGTTCCACGTCCGGAACCAGGGGAACCAACTCGTCAAGCACTGAAGGCGAAAACACCGGTGAGTCGCTGAGCAGGACAAGCGGCCGGTCGATCGGCGACTCATTCACCTACAAGGGACTGCTTGGCTTCTGGCCGAAGAGCCGGAGCTATCAGGGCGGCGGCAGCCGATCGCGCGCGCGATCGAGATCTCACGGGCACTCGACCTCAAAATCGTCGTCCTGGTCGCACTCGGTCTCGGATTCGACGTCCTCGTCCCGTTCAGAATCCGTATCGCGCTCCCTCACAGAGGGCTGGGGCGAGACCGTCCACAAGAGGCTTCTGCTCAACCCGGACGAGATTGGCCGCTTTCTCGCTCGCACCGACGACCCGAGCCATCCCGCTCACCCGGGCGTCGTCCTGGTCCTCATACCCGGCGAGCATCCTCTGCCGGCTCATCGGATCAATTATTTCGCGTCGGGATGGTGCGACGGCTTCTTCGATCCGCATCCCGATTATCCGCCGCCGCCGACCCTGGCGGAGCGGGCCAAGCAAGCAGCACAAAATCGGCTCCTGAAATTACAGGACGCACTGCGCGATCCGCCACGGTCCGTCGCGAAGATCGCGGCTATGGCGGTTGCCACTATCCTTGTGCTCGCCGGCGCGGCGTGGGCCGCGGCGAGCATCTTTTTACCTCCGCCTCCGGCCCTATGCGGCGGCAATACAGATGCACTCATCGAACAACCGGTTGTTGCGCTTGTTGATGCGATCAAGCGAAAAGATAAGGATAATTATGCCGCTCAATGGATCGAGCAATCGAACGCACCAGGCGATCACAAGCCATTATTGGCCGACAAGCAAGAACAGCCTATTTTGATGAATAAGGATATCATTTCGGCCGAATTGATGTGGTATCTTCTAGAAGTTCAAGATATAAAGATTGTTGAAACAATTATTATAAACAAAACCGTGGAATCTTCTAGATTAAAAATAACGTATTTCTATGCTGGGGTAAATAGAAGCAAAAATAAAATTGAGGGGCGGGGTCCTTATATTGGGTACTTCGATGTGACATGTCGTCCAGCAAAACCCGATGGCCGATGGCTGATCTCCAATGTAAGCAGCGAGCCATAAGGAGCGCGAAGGACTGCTAAGGGCGCCGCCCTCGCGCGCCTCAAGCGGCTTCCGCCGAAAAAGACAGAGGCCGTTGCGCTGTCGCGCAGACGGCCTTGCTTTTGTCGGTCTCCCGAGAAGCCGCGTTGCCGCTTGCTACCCCGGTCTCGCCGACGGGCAGAGGTGCAGCAGCTGCTGCACCTCAACCCCAAGGAAATGGAGACCAACGATGAACATCCAGATGATCCCTCTCAACAAGCTGGTTCCGTCACCGGCCAATGTCCGCAAGACCGGAGCCTTAACCGGCATCGACGAGCTTGCCGCCAGCATCAAGGCGCATGGGCTTTTGCAGAATCTGCAAGTGCGTCCCGGCGCGAGCGGCACATACGAAGTTGTGGCGGGTGGCCGCCGCCTCGCCGCCTTGCAGCGCCTCGCCAAGGCAAAGGCCATCGCCAAGGCCGAGGAAATCGCCTGCCATGTGATCGAGGCTGAGGACGCGACCGAAATCAGCCTTGCCGAGAACATCATCCGGCTGCCGATGCATCCCGCCGACCAATACGAGGCCTTCAAGGCGCTGGCCGATCAGGGCAAAGGGCCGCAGGAAATCGCGGGCCGCTTCGGTTGCAGCGCCGCCGTGGTCAAGCAGCGGCTCAAGCTTGGCAATGTCAATCCTCGCCTCATGGAGCTGTACCGCCAGGACGAGATCGACTTCGATCAGTTGATGGCCTTCGCCGTGAGCGACGATCACGCCGCGCAGGAACAGGTGTGGGATGCCCTGCCGAATTGGAACCGCAGCCCCGACACCATCCGCAGTCATCTTATGGTCTCGACGGTCGAGGCCGATGATCGCCGTGTCCAATTTGTTGGCCTCAAGGCCTACAAGAAAGCGGGCGGGCATGTGGTGCGCGACCTCTTTCAGCCCGAGCATGAGGGCTACCTGATCGATCCGGACGTGCTTGAACGGCTCGTGATCCGGAAGCTTGAGGCCGGGGCCGAAGCCATTCGCGCCGAAGGCTGGAAATGGGTCGTCATCATGCCGGTCATCGAGCGCGAAAAGGTGCGCGGCCTTGGCCGGGTCTACCCCGAGCGAGAGCCGCTGACCGATGAGCAGCAAGCCGAGATCGATGCCTTGAGCGAGCGCTATGACGCGCTCATCGTGGAACATGGCGACGATCCGTCCGACGAAGTAGCCGCCGAACTGGAGCAAATCTCCGAACGCGTCGACAGCCTTTCGGAAGGCATCGAGCGCTGGTCGCCCGAGGAGATGGCCCGCGCGGGAGCGGTGATCGGCATCGGCTATGAGGGCAGGCTCGCCGTCGAGCGCGGCTTTACCCGTCCCGAGGACGAGCCCGCCGAGCAGGAGCCTGCCGCTGATGGCCTTTCATCGGCACGGTCGAAGAAGGATGCCGGTGGCCTCTCGGACAGGCTGATCGAGGAACTGACGGCGCAGCGTACTTCCGCCCTGCGCATGGAACTCGCCAACCGTACCGATGTCGCGCTGACGGCGGTCGTGCATGCGCTGGCGCTACCTCTGTTCTTTCCCCATGAATCCGCATCCTGCCTCGAAATCTCACTCCGAAACGCCTCGCTGTCTGCCAGTGCGGCGAACATCGAGAGCGGTCCCGCAGGAAAAGCGCTCGATGAGATGCACCAGTCTTGGCAGCGCCGCCTGCCATCCGCGCCGGAAGAGCTTTGGGATTGGCTGCTCATACAAGACAGTCAGACTCGGCTTGACCTGCTGGCCTATTGCGTCGGTTGCTCGATTAACGCTGTCAGGAAACGGCACGAGCGGGCCGACAGCGAGCGTCTGGCGCACGCCGACCGTCTGGCTGCGGTTATTGGGCTTGATATGACGCATTGGTGGCAGCCAACTGCGGAGACCTACTTCAAGCATGTGCCGAAGACCCGTATCCTCGACGCAGTGAGAGAGGGTGTCACGCCCGAAGCGGCGGATAACCTTGCCACGCTGAAGAAGGAAGCGCTCGTTGCCGAGGCCGAGAAGCGGCTCTCCGGTACCGGCTGGCTTCCGGTAATCCTGCGTGCGCCCGTTATGGAAGCCGAACCGGCCGACCCGGTGGCAATGGCCGCCGAATAGGCTGCGCAGCGCGCCCCGTCGCCGGCAGTCCGGCGACGGGGTTTCGCCCCGGAAAATTGCGCCGCCCGGCTCAGCCGGGCGGCGCTCGGCGTCCGTTATTGTCAGCGTTGGCGGCACTGACGAGAGCGCTGACAGATTGCCGCATTGGCTCTTATCGCATTTGCGCGGGAGGGCGCAGGCCCTCCGGTGGCGGGCGTGGCGTATCTGCGGCCGGGTCGTATTCCTTCGTTTTCGGGCATCCTGAGGCCAGGATTTCCTCAACTGCGCTGTCTACGCCGACCTGAAATATCCTCTCGCGGCCGGACACGGAAAATCCTACAAAAACAACATGGTTGTTCTTGTCGTTCGCAAGTTCATCGAAGCTACTAGGAATCGTGAAGCGGTAATCATCTTCGGCTTCTATATATCCATTTTCCGGATCGCGCTGATCGATCTTTTTTCGTAACCACAATACTCGCTTCGATCCAATAGGGATCACGTCTAATTTTCGTCCTTCCACGTCAATTCCAAGATGAAGCCGATTGGTATTTCTCGGGCAATACCACTGTAATGAGATCTTTAGCCCGTCGCTTTCATCAACGTGCCCGCGAAGGCGGCGCTCTCCGTTGAACGGATCTGTCACGTCAGTCCAGCTGTTCACCGCCGGGTAGAGCGGAACGTCAACGAATGGATTTTCGGCCGCATAAGCAGCGCCCAGCGGGATTAGCGCAGTTAGCAGAGAAATTGCGACTCTGATGCAACTGAACATTGGAGTTTCCCCCTAACGCTTGGCTCGTACTTACGGCCTTCTAGTTGATTCCAAGCTGAGGGTCGCAATGCGGCCGTACACCATCGTTGGATCGGCGCCGAGCGCGCGCAGGATCAGTAGCAACTCCAATACATCGACGCGGCGCTGGCCGCGTTCATAGGCGGAGATGAACGACTGAGGCTTCTGCAGCCGCACCGCCAGCTCATCTTGCGTCACGCCCGCGCCTTGGCGAACCTCGGCAAGGCATCGCCCGAGCGCCGCGTAATCCTTTGGCGTGACCCACACCCGCTTCGGCTCCTCCGTTGAGGAGCCGTCCCAATAGATCGAAAAATCCGATATGCGATAATTCGATATCGGATTATCGTGTATAACCGGATGATTGTCGTCGCTTTCGAAGCCAGCAAACGCACTGCGGCGAGCGAGCGAAAGGGCAGTCCCGGACGTGTTTCTAAAGAACGGGAGATAGGGATGTGGCGAGGCATAAGCGGGCTCGCGCTCGGTATTGTCATGACCGCCGCGGCATCAGCCGCCGATGCCTCCGCCTTCGACGAAGGCCATGCTGATCACGTCGCTTTCGAGGCGTGGTTTAACAGTATCTCTGGCCCCTTCCGCGACGGGGCGGCCTTCTGGGCCGCCCATCGCAGCGATCCCAACCCGCCGTCATGCGCCGGGTCAGGCAACAATGCCGCCTTTGCGATGGGTTGTCTTCAAGCCGCGCAACGGCTGGGCCGGTCAGACGACCGCCGCCGGAGCGAGCCCGCATACAAGGCGGGCTGGAATAGTCCGCTTGAGGCTGTCGCCGTACGGTCCGGCCCGTTCGTCTTCGAGTGCGGCCCCGAAAGCGACGGAAGCAAAAGCGTCTACACGATCGACACCGACCAGCGCAGCGTCACCATGGATGCGTACAACGCGGCAGGTCACAAAATCTGCACCGTCCGGTTCCGCGACGGGGTCAATGGGCCAATCACGTCCGCCGAATTGTGCTCCGGCCTCGTGGGGGCGCTTTCCTCCGGACCGGTGAGCCAACTCGTCACGATCGAGGGCGGCGTCGTGACTTACGGCACCGCTAACGAGAGCTACGGCGGATTTCATACGGGCAACGCTCATCTCAATCTCACCAGCGGTGTCCTGATAGATACAAACGGCACTTCCGAGCGCTGCAGAGCGCTGTCCCGGTAATCGAGTGCGCTGCTGCGGATGGAGGCGATACCCCCAATAGCAGGCCTGCTCGCGCTGCTATTCCTGATCATCATTTGCTGGCCGGCCATCGTCGATATACTGGTCGATGTCCTCGAACTGCTGGCCATTCTCGCAGGCGGCGTGGCGGCCATGCTGATCGTCGCGGCTTTGCATCACTAACCGGAGCCGATGGGCGGTGCGGCAAGCGGACCAACGGATGATGCCGGCGGAAGGTTAGGCGCGTGTACGGTTGCAAAGAGCGGGCGGATCGCCGCCTTGAACCCGTCGGAGTAGCCCCTTTCGTCGAGCAGATAGTTGACCGTCTCTTCCTGCCGCTTCAGCAACCGCAGGGTCTGGAGCGCGTAAGTGTCGAACTCGGCGCGCGTCAAAATGCGATGATTTATCGCGATGAACAGATGCTGGATTTGATTCAGCATCGAGAAGATCACGAAATACTTCCGAGCAAGATCTAGGTTTACCGTTACACCTTCTCCATAGACGATTTCTTCATGAGATTTTAGTGCGGTGTCGCTATGAATACAGACGAGGTTCAGTTGCGTCTGCTCGTTCCAACGGTTGCGGATGAAATCGGCCTCATCCTTTTCACGCGTGTACTTTTGCACGAGCCGTACCGCGTACAGCGCCGCCAGGACGGCGCCGACTTGGCCCACGCCCTGAAGCATTTGAAACAGAAATAGCCAATTAGCTTGATCTAACATGATCTCGAGCCTCTCCGCGACCCAGCGCCGCCAATGTGGGGTTTGAGGATCACCGCCGAACGGCCAAAATCGTTCTGTTGCCCTGCTCCCGGCGCATGGCCCACTGTTCGCCGCAGCTAGAGCTGTACTAAAGCGTGATAAACCAACGTCGCTTTGGCGCGATTAGGGACATTCCGCGGGCTGAGATTTCGTTTTGTGGCGTAGATGAGGACCCCGATTTCGCGGCGGTAATGCGAGCGGAGACGGGCGCGGGCGAGCCCCAGTGCCGTGGCGCGGGGACCAACGCTGTTCACGGGGTGTACTGGATGATGATCACGCCGTCGCCGCCGCCGCCGGCAGCGCCTCTGCCGCCGGTTCCGGCGCCTCCGGTTCCACCACCACCACCACCGTAACTCGCGCCAGCGCCGCCTGCGCCGGAGCTGCTGCCCGCGGCCGTTGATGTCGCCATACCACCAGTACCGCCACCGCCGCCGCCAACGCCGGAGCCGTTGAGCAGGCTGGTATCCGCGCTTCCCGCACCGCCAGCGCCGCTATTGCCCGTTCCCGCACCTGAATTGTTCGCAGCGGCGCCGGTACCACCGCCGCCCCCGCCATCGGAACCAGCGCCGCCATTCCCGCTCGCGGCGCCGCCCGTGCTGGTATTTCCTACACTACCAGAACCACCACCACCGCCGCCGCTTGTCGTTGCTGCAACGGCTGATGAGGTCGTCATTACGGTCGCGCTTCCGGCGTTCGCGCTGCCAGCCGTGCCAGCCGTGCCACCGCCTGTACCAGCCGCGCCGGCCGTACCGGTGGGGCCACCGCCGCCATTGCCGCCAGCACCTGTCGAACCGCCGCCACCACCGCCGCCGCCATCAAGTTTTCCGCCATTGCCTCCGTTATGCGCCGCATCACCGGAGCCGCCGCCGCCGCCGCCGCCGCCTTCATCCTGGCTACCACCCGATCCGTTTGCGCCAGCGCCGCCGTTGCCGCCGCCATTGGCGCCACCGCCACCGCCGCCGCCACCCATCAAACGGGTGCTGCCGCCGCCTTGGGCACCGATACCGCCTGTGCCGCCATTGCCACTCGGGCCACCTGCGCCGCCACCGCCGCCGCCACCGGAGTCCGAATTGTTTCCACCGCCACTGGCGGCGCCGGCGCCGCCATTGCCGCCGGAATGCGTCGTTGTGCCTTGAATTCCCGTACTGCCGCCTGTTCCGGCCGTCGTGCCACTGGCGTTGGTGCCGGCCGGCGCCACGAGATAAGAGCCAAAGACTGTGTTGGCGGCGCTGCCGCCTCCACTTACAGTCAGCGAAAGGATTTGGCCCGGGATCAGCGCGAGATTGGTTGTTGCGGCATAGCCGCCGCCGCCGCCGCCGGAGCCGCCCGCGAGGCCGTTCGTTCCTTGCGAGCCATTGCCGCCGGGGCCGACGGCCTGGATCGTATTGCTGGAATTGTTCCAGTCGCCCGGCACGCGCCAGCTGGTCGTGCCTTTTAGGATTGTCGTGGTGACCTGAGCATTGGTCAACGTGCCGTTGAATAAATTCCACCAGTTCGATCCGTCGCAGAATTGCAGACTTGGATCGGCAAATCTCATATTGCCCGCGGTCGAGCAAGTCGTCGTTGAGATATTGTAGGTCACGACAATAATGCCTTGCGCGCCTATTCCGGCTGTGACGCAGCCACCGGCGCCGCCGCCGCCATAAAGGCCGCCATTGCCGCCAGCGCCAGCCATGACAGTTGTTGTCTGGCACATGCCGGAACCGCCGCCACCGCCGCCAGAACCGTAAGAACCCCATTCCGTGCCGTTGCTGCCATTGCCGCCATTGCCTGCATTATCGGAACCAAAAGTAGGATCGCCGCCGCCGCCACCACCACCACCTGCTATACCGTTACCTCCATTTCCGCCTATGCCTTCGCCATTGTAACTGCCGCCAGATCCTCCCCCATATCCGGCTAAATTGTTACCCCCGTTGGGGAAACTGGTGGTTGTGGTCGAAGTTGGCGAACCCGCCGTGCCGCCGCCATTGCCGCCGCCACCGGCGCCCGTCCCTGCCCAATTATCGGCGGTGCAGGTTCCCCCGGCGCCGCCATTGCCATTAGGGCCCCCAGCGCCGCCGCCGCCGCAGCCGGAAGGGCCGCTGCCGCCGCCGCTAGTTCCGCCGGTACCGCCTGAAAAAGTGGTTGTATTTCCGACGCCCGAAGCAGCGGTGCCCCCCGCACCACCGGCGCCGCCAGAAGTCGCCGCAGATCCACCCTTGGCGCCGGCTTTAACAGCCGTGCCGGCAATCGATGCGCAGTTTGAGGTTGAATTGCAGAGATAGGTGTCGCCGCCGGTCGTTGATGCAGCGCCGCCGGCGCCTACATGCATGCCGACGCTCGTACTGGCGGTAAGCGAGATATTGGTCGATTTGGAATAGCCGCCACCGCCGCCAGCTGAGGGCTGGATGCCGCTGCTGTCCCACGCCGCGTAGGCACCCCCGCCGCCGCCAATGACTTCAACCGTGCCGGTTGTGGTCCAGTCGCTCGGCACGGTCCAGGTCGTGGCGGTGGTATTCGTAATAAATGCGACGTTACTGCTGGCGGCCGTCCCCTTCATCGAACGCCAGTTGGTGCCGTTGCAGAATTCATACTCGCCGCGCGCGCTGGCGTATTGAACTCCGGCGGTGGTTGTACATGTGGCGGGCGACGTGGATGAAATATAAGTGACGACAATGAGCCCGGCCCCGCCGGTTCCTGCCGTGCCGCCAGTGGCGCCGCTGCCGCCACCGCCGCCGCCGCCGCCATAAGTCGAACCGCCGCCGCCCGCGCCCGAAGTGGAGCAGCCGCCGCTGCCGCCGCCACCGCCGCCCGCGCCATGCGACGGCCACGCACTATCCATGCCGCCCGCACCGCCGCCGCCGCACGTACCCGAATTGCCATACCCACTGCCGCCGCCGCCGCCGCCGCCGCTGCCACTGCCGGCAATGCCGCTGTGAGCTGTATCGGCGCCTCCGGTACCACCGCCGCCGCCGCTGCCGGCGCCGTTGCCGCCAGTGCCGGAGTTACCATCATGATCACCGCCGCTGCCGCCGCCGCCACCGCCGCCGCTCACGCCATTCCATGCGCCGCCGCCGCCGATGCCGCTGGTTGCAGCAGTATCGCCGCCGCCGCCGCCGCCGCCGGCATCATTGCTGCCTGTTGCGGTAGCGCCGGCTGCGCCGCCGCCGCTGCCGGCGCCCTTACCGCCGCCGGTTAACCCGCCTGCGCCACCGGAGGAACCAGTAGCATTGCTACCAGGAGCAGTGCTGCCGGCGCCGCCGCCGCCGCCCGATTCATTTGAACTGGCGCCAGCGCCGCCAGCGCCGCCAGCACCACCACCACCGCCGCCGCCAGCGTTGGTGCTAGTACCGCCTGCGCCGCCATTACCACCGCTGCCGGCGCCACCGCCACCGCCGCCGCCAGAACCAGAGGAACTGCTACCGCCAGCGCCGCCGGCAAAGTTTGCGTCGCCGCAACCGCCACCGCCGCCGCCGCCCTGAGTACCGCCACCGCTTCCGCCGCCACCACCGCCATTAGCGCCGCCACCGCCACCGCCGCCGCCATTGGTAGCGGTTGCGCCGCCAGGACCTCCTGCGCCGCTTGGCCCGGCCGCGCCGCCACCACCGCCGCCGCCACAGGAACCTCCTGCGCAACCGTTGCTGCCATTGCCGCCGGCAAAGGTTGTAGTGCCGGTCATGCCCGTGCTGCCGCCGGCGCCTCCATTGGTCGTTGTGGCGCTTGCGCCGAACTTTGCTACCAGCGAAGTGGTGTTGAAGGTCGTATTTGTGCCGCCGCCGCCGCTGCCGACATGGACCGGTATGAGGGTGCCAGCGCTGCTGGAGAAATTAGCGATCTTGGCGTAACCGCCGCCGCCACCACCGCCGCCGCCTTTGCTCGATGCCCCCGCCGCGCCAGCGCCGCCTTCACCGATGCCTTCGATCGTGTTGGTGTTGGTCCAGTCGCTCGGTATTGTATAGGTCGTAGTGCCTGTCAAAATGAAAGCCTGCACCGAGGCGCCGCCAGTGGTGCTGCCATTATCCGCCGAGACCCAGGCGCCGTTGTAACACCACTCAACGATATTGGTGCTGGTGTTATAAGTGAGCTTGCCGCTGGTGCAGGCGAAGGTCGCTCTCGGGAAAAGTATTACCGGCAGGACGATAAATAGAAATAAACCTGTAAGGATTGAAAAGCGGCGCGGCATTCATCTCCGCAGTAGTTGTCCTGTCGTGGTTGAGCTGGAAATTGACCGGCGGTACTTGAATGACAGGTTCATTGCCTCACGCTGCAGCATCGGCACAGCGAGACGGATGGGACGCTCGGGGCGTCGCAATTAAGTGCTGGCGCGGTGACGGCGGCGCCGCCGGTGTTGACTGCGGTGCAGGCGGCCCCTTTCTCAGCGCAGAGCCGGTCACAGGACGGCCGGTCAGGCGGCGTCACGGGAATGGAGAAGCACGACAGCCCGCCGGACGGTGCCAGCCGTTTGTTCAAGGCCTGGTCGGCCGCACGGCTCGGCACCGCAGCAGACAGAGCAAGAGCGAAAGCACCCGCGACGGCGCACAGAAATCGCGCACGATTCAGCATCAAACTCTCGGCGTAAAATTCGATGAAGCCGCCAGAGGAACCGCCCTCTGGTGGCGCGGGAGTCTGTAAATCGCTGTTAGACGACTGCGACGGCCTTTAGCCGCGAGGCTTGGACATACGCCGCCGCCTCTCGGCCCTACCTAGTGGGTCGAAAGGCAGCGTTCGTGACGGCACGCTCTAGCCGATAACAGACGAGGTTACAACACCCCGGAAGAAGTATTTTATGCTTCTGTGTCAAATATGCCAAAAGTATCGAAAATGTCAAATGATCATCATTATGCTGGGAAGCGCAACGTCCGCAATGTAAGTTGCGCGGTTCTATTTTAGGTTCATCATTAGTTCTTTATATGTCGAATCTTACGTTCAGAGGACGAACTGCGTATCCCACCAATTTTGGGTTGCGCTCGGCCCGACCGGGGCGACGACCGGATCGTCAAGGCGCGCCCGCAATGCCGCTGGAACGTTCGCTCCGCTCGGCGCGGCCGCTGCCCACCTCGCAGGTCGTCTTTCTAGGAAAGGACCTTACTCGCTTCCTGTTGGAGCGCAGCCATGGCGCGGATGTAGGGGATGGGACCATAGCTGATGCGTGCGACACCTAGCTCCGACAGGCGATCGTTTGCCGGCACGCCGTCCATGACCATCACGTTGACGGGCAGTGCTACGCCATCGCAGATCCGACCAATCAGGGCATCGTCCCGCAGGCCGGGAATGAAGAAGCCGGAGGCGCCCGCGGCTGCGTAGGCCTTGGCCCTCTCCAGCGCTTCGCCGAGCGATTGCGTCGCGTCGCGGCCCTGGCCCAGAAACAGGTCCGTCCGCGCATTGAGGAAAAGAGCGACCCCCTTCCGCTCCGCCGCCTCGCGGATGACGGCGACCTGGCGCGCCTGCCGGTCGATGTCATAGAGTCCTGAGCCTCTGACGACCCGGTCCTCAAAGTTGATGCCGATCACGCCCATAGCGAGCAGCCGCGAAACGTTTTCGGCCAGCACACTATCGTCGTCGCTGTATCCGCCTTCGATGTCCACGGTCACGGGCGCATCGATCGTACTCGCGATCCGCGCGATGATCTGCTCGGCGAGCACGATCGGGATGGCTTCGCCGTCTCTATAGCCCTGCGCCTCGGCGATCGCCCAACTGCTGGTGGCGATTGCCTTTGCTCCCGCGTCCAGGATCGACTTCGCGGTGCCAGCATCCCACGCGTTGTACAGCAGCAGCGGTGTCCCTTTGATGTGGAACTCAGCAAATCGCGCGGCTTTATCGGCCTGGTTCATTTCGTCCTCCGCTAGAGCGCCGTTTGGTCGCGGCGGAGAAAACCCGAAAACAACAAGCGGTGCTGTCAGGATCTTTAGCGACTTGCTGCTGTCGGTGAACTTGAACGAACGCGAGTGGAGCGCTGAAAGGCCGACGGCGCCTGCCCGTAGGTTCGCTTGAAGGTGGCGGCAAAGTGGCTGTGGCTCGAAAAACCGAGATCGAGCGCCAGGTCGGTCAAGTCGACATCGTCGCCAAGCAGCTCAAGCGCTCGGGCCAGCCGGAGTTGAAGCTGGTAGCGATAAAGCGGCAAACCCTCAACCTGCTGGAAAAGCTGGGTGAGATAAACCGGTGAGACGCCGACGTCAGCGGCGATCGCCGCCAAGGTCCAGCGGCGCCCTAAATCGGACGCGAGCACGAGTTTCGCGCGGTCCACCAGTTTCTGCCGCCCGACACTGCCTGACGGGGCTCGCGAGATACTTTCGCCTAAAGCTCGACGCAACAGCGCAAGCGTCAGGGCCTCGGCTTCGAGGGCCTCGATCGCCCCGTGAGCCAGACGCTGACGCAGCCGCGCCGTGAGCGCCTGGACGCCTGCATCGATGCGCAAATGCAGCCGATTAAACGCCGCGCGGCTCCTGGCTTGAAGATAATTGGCCGGCGCCAGCTCAAGCAGTGTCGCGGCGCTGACGCCGATCGACAAGCTTGAATCGCCGCCTGCGATGGGATGGCTGACCCGGTAGGGTTCGCCTTCATTGATAAAGACGATTTGGTTGGCCTCAGCGACGGCCTCCGCACGACCGACGTGATGCACGTAGACCCCGCGATAGGGGAAGACCAGATGCGTCGCTGCGACGAACTCCTCAGCGCTCTTGTGCCTGCACATGCCTTGGCACACGACATCCCAGACCGTCATCGTATCGGTCGTCAGGAGGGGCCGAGCGTTAAACTCCGGCATGCCGAGCCATCGCCTTCATCAAGGTGATCTCGCGACATCTGGGCATTCTTTTGCGGAGAACAATCAGCCGCCCCGTACTGAGGTGTGGGCAATTCGCCGCCATCGGCCAGCTTGCGGTCGTTTTCACATACGACCGTAACCAACCCACGGTTTTTCCACTGGCATCGGGAGCCTCTCCGTGGGCAGGTTCTTTGCGGCAGCACGTGACGCATGAACTTGTTCAGGGAGCCTCACCGATATTTTGTTCTGCGCTCTGGGCAGGGTGTGGCCGGGAGGCTTGCGAGTCCCGGGCAACGCGATCAGTTCAATCCGGACCGTTACCGTCCGTTGCATGAGACCCATCTGAAAGTATTCGAATTGATGCGGCCACAGGGAATGGTTATCTGAGTAACGATTTATAAATTTTATGTCTTCTTTGACTCGATTTCTGGTGGGCGCGAGAAAAGGTCATGATCGACGACAAGGTCACTTCGCGTTTCGAATGTATTGCGGCCGAATTGCGAAGGCTTGGCCTCACGCTGCGCCGCCTGCCCGGCGAGTATATTGTAAACTTCCGCAACGGTAGTGACCGAACAGCGCGTATGGTCGAGACACTTGATGAGGCGCTCGAAGTCGGCCGCCAAATGGCCGCCGAGACAACCACGAGCTCCCCGGCACACGGGCGCTGGCGACGGAGGCGAAAGTTGAAAGCTTCGCCTCGTTTTCGGGGCGGCTACGCCCGCCGCCGGTCAAAGCCGGTCTAGATGTGGAAGCCGTAGAATCAGCGGAACGTCTATAGCTGATGTTCGCGTGTCGCCTTGATCAGCAAGGCAATGACCAGCACGGGACAGATCACATCCATGTAGAATGGCACACCCGCGTTTCCCGGCGCAAAGTTGCCGGCGATCATCATTTGCCGGACGTGTCCTACGGCGTCGCCGAGGAGAAAAATCGAGGCGGTGCAAACAGCCGCCGCCGCCTTGAACCCCAGGTCTTTCCAGAAGGAGATGCAAGCCGTCACCCCGATCGCTAAATCGGCCATGCCGACTTCGAACTGGAATGGGCTGGCCTGCCATCCGATATGGGCAGCCGCGGTCGCCGGGAAGAACACATGAGCCACACCAGCCCACAGACCGGTGACGCCAATCGGTAGAAGCAGTATCCAGGACAGATACCGCTCGGCTGTGTTCCCGCGGTGCCGTGCCGTCGCGAAGATGAGGGCGACCACGAATAGCACCGCGGGAAGATTGCGGAGCAGATAGCCTATTGTTTCAGCGATCACGCGGTTCCCTCCTAAGAGTGGGCTCAGACCACGGAGAATAGGCTGATGATCAAGGCGACCCTCGACCAGATAAATCTCGTCTGCGGCGACCTCGACGCGTCAGTCGCTTTCTACCGCCGATTCGGCGTGGAGATTCCGGACGCTCGGATATGGCGCACGCCCACGGGTATTCATCATGTGAGCGCTGCCGAGGAATCAGCCGATCCGGCTATCGCCTTCGATCTCGACTCCACCGCATTCGCTCCATACTGGAACAGCGGCTGGAAGGGTCGAGCCGACCTGAGAGGCCGCGTCGTCGTCGGGTTCAGGGTCCCGACCCGAACGAATGTCGACGAGCTCTACCGCGATATGACGAGTGCCGGGTATCGGGGCTTGCAGGAACCCTGGGACGCTTTCTGGGGCTCACGGTACGCCATCCTAGAAGACCCGGACGGAATCGCCGTGGGCCTCATGAGCCCTGTGTCGCCAGACAAGAAGGCGCCGCCACCGGATGTGTAATTATGCCGCCTGCCGCTGTCGCGTGGTTATCGCCGTGGGCCTTGGGCTCGCTCAAAGAGGCCAAAATGGCCTCGCCCTCTGGCAACGCCGGCGCCTGCGTCGAAGGCACAAAGTCGGCGTCCCTAGGGAAGATTGAAACCAGCTGCTATGGAAGAGCAGCAGGGCACGAGAATACCAGGATTTGACAGCGGGTGCATACGGTCTACCATATAGCGTAAAGGTGGTTTTCCCAGTGATTCGGTCTCTGAGCGCAGGAGAGGGTGGATCGGATTAGCCCGTCTTTTAGCACGTAAATTCTGCCCATCAAAAAATGGTCTGAATTATCCTTAGTTATCAATATCGCGGGGTGGAGCAGCCCGGTAGCTCGTCAGGCTCATAACCTGAAGGTCATAGGTTCAAATCCTATCCCCGCAACCACCGACAGTAGCGCCGGCCCTCCCTCGGGGCCGGCGCTACTGTTTGTTCGCTTCCGCGTTTCGGCGAAGCGCACAATTGTTGCCAAGTCGCCGAAGAGTTCAGCCTTAAGAACCCCCTCCAAGGGGGTGAGCACGATGCGGTCGATGAGAGTACGGATTATCTCGCCAGCTTCTGCCGCAGTGCTGGATTCATTCAGCGCAGCAGCCAGGTTCTCAACCTTCTTCCGGTAAAGGGTGGGAAGACCAGGGTGCAGACGGACGACCGCTTCGGGTCTGGTCATGGTAAGTCTGACGGCGGCAGCTTCTTTTTCCTTCTCGAGGGCGGTGAGCCTCTCCTTCAAGCTGGGGTTATAGGCGCCATCCTCAATAGCCTTCACGATGCCCGCAATCTTGCGCTCGACGTCTGCCAGCATGTGCTGCGCAGCGGCGCGTTCGGCTTCGGCGTTTCTAGCGAGGCGGCGTAGTTCGGCGTTGAACTCATCCACAAACGCGGCAACGAGTTGCGGTGCCATCATCCGTTTTGATAGGCCGCTGAGAACCCGCTTTTCAAGCTCTGCGCGGCCGATGGAGAAGGCGTTCGAGCAGATCCCCTTTGAGCGGCGCGTCGCACAGCCATAGCGGTCGGGTCCAATAATGGTATACGCGCCACCACAGCAACCACAGACGAGAAGACCGCTCAGCAAGAAGCGGCGCCGGTGTGCGCGGTTGAGGGCATTACCCTGCTCATTACGGCCAATCGCAAAGCCGATCTTCTTCTGCCGCGCTTTAACCCGATCCCAGAGCTCAGGGTCAACAATCCGCAGATGCGAAACCTCGATGATCTCCCACTTGCTTCGAGGGTTCGGCCGCGCCACCCGCTTGCCGGTGCGCGGATCCTTGATATAGCTGCATCGGTTCCATTCGAGCCGCCCGGCGTAGAGAGCATTGTTGAGAACGCCGGTGCCGCGATTGGCTTGCCCCCGAATTGTCGTATCACCCCATGGTCTGCCCCCCGGGCCAGGAATGTTGTCAAGGTTCAGTTGTCTGGCGATCGCACGGGGGCTGCGCCCCTCGCCGAACTGGCGGAAGATACGGTTGATGATCGCGGCCTCGGAAGGATCGATGCGGCGCTCGCCGGTGTTTGGGCCGACAATGTCGTAGCCATAACCATTGCCGCCAGGGATCTTTCCTTTGAGTGCGCGGCCGAGCTGGCCTCGCCAGGTCTTCTCACGCAGGTCGGTGAGATAAAGCTGCGCCATGGTGCCGAGCATGCCGATGTGCATGGCGCCGATCTCACCCACGTGAACTGCATGAAGGTTGACGCTGGCGAACCCGCAACGATCATGGAGATCGGCGATATCGGCGAGCTTACGGCCGAGGCGATCGAGCGCTTCGACGACGACAACGTCGAAGATGCCACGATCAAGATCGCTCAAGAGCCGCTGGTACTCAGGCCGGAAGCGCGACGCGCCGCTAACGGCGGCATCTGCATAGGTGCCGACAATTGTCCAGCCATGTTGGTTGACGTAGCGCGTGCAGACCTCGATCTGATCCGTGATCGAGGCCTCCCGTTGGTTCTCTGAACTGTATCTCGCGTAGATGACAGCGCGCATGACCGACACGCCCATTAGCGGCTGTCCTTGCGTCGAGATTGGCGACGCAGTTCTATGATTTCGCGCTGGTAGCGTCGAGACGCCTCGAGCGATTGGGCCTGGATGTAATGGCGCTCGCCGCTCTGGAGTGTGCTGTGGCCGAGAATACTGCGAACGATATGGACGTGTTCAGGGTCCTCGATAGCAATCGACGTCGCAGCGCAGTCACGAAAGAGGTGGGGGTTGATGCCATGCCCAAAGCGGAACTGGGTACGTGCGCGGATCCGAAAGTAGATCCCTATCTCGGTCATGGCAGTTCCATGCTCGGAGATCCAGAGCGCGTTATTCGGTTGTCGGAGTGGGTGATCGGCCCTTTTCCATCGCCCATTGCGGGCCAATAGCAAAGCCCGATGTTCTGAAAGATAGTTCCGAAAATAGGGGGTAAGAGCGGCTGGCAAGGGAGCATCGATAGGCTCGCCGGTCTTGGTCTCGCAACCGTCGAACCTGATCCAGTAAGCGTCTCCCTCGGCGACGAGGTTATGGCCTAGTTCGATCCGGGCGAAGTTGCGGCGTCGGAGCGGTCGCGCAGCTAGAAGCGCGACCATCAGCCCGTCACGATGCTGCAAGGCTCGCTGTAGCGGGTTGCCGCTATCTGGATTATCGGTACCGGTCATCAGTTCGATCCCGAAGCCATACAAGGTCTCGGCCGGCGTGATACGCGGCCTCTTATTGCGGACTGAGACCGCAGCGTGACGCACTCGGTTCTCGATGCCGCGGAGCCAGGCCCAGTCCCGCTCTGGTGCCATGACCCGGATCGCTTGGTAGAGCTCCTGGACACGTGCGAGCACCGTGTATGGAGAATTGATAACCCGAAGTTCCTGGACATAGTCGCGCACCCGATCTGGAGAGGTTCGTGCCGCGGGGACCGCGTCGGGGTCGAGCAATCCGCGCATATCAAGCCAGGTGACCCACCGGCCGTAGCCGCTAGCGATCTTCCGCCGACTGTGAGGGGCCCAATCGGCGCCGGCGCCACCCGGCTCCAGGATGTCGCCTTTTTCCATCGCGGCTTCCCACGCCCGACGATCCGAAGCGGGCCACTCTTCGACTGGCCGGCAACGGCGGGCTGGATCATCCTTCTTTGGATCGATTGGCATACCGGAGCCTCTCACCGACCGCGACGGGGTTTGAGCTTGGGCGTGACCGGCGTCTCCGCACGGAGCCGCAGGACATGCTCATCGAAATGGCGCATCGCCGCAGCGGTTTCGGTGCCGCAATAGTTACGCGTCGTGGTGTCGACGGAACTGTGCCCGTGCACCAGGCGGATCACCCCATAGGCGCCAGGATGTGCATCTAGGAATAGCTTTGCAGCGATGTGGCGAAAGAGATGGACGTTGACCTTGAGGCCACACTCGTGGAGCAGAAACTTCTGAACCTGTAGTCCCAGTGTATGCCGGCTCTTCGGCCCGCCATTACTGTTTGGAAACAGCCATGAGGAAGGGTGGTTCAGGAGCAGAGGTCGATAGCGCTCGAGATAGGCGTCGAGCAATCTCACCGTCTCCTGTGGCAGTTTGGCCTCGATGGCAAAGCCGTTCTTAACCTGCTCGCCGGGGACGACGAGGTGAACGATTCCCAGGCCGCGGGCACGGGTACGAAGGATATTATGTTCGAGTTCAAGGCTCGCTAGATTGCCGATCCGCATCGGGACCATTTGCAGAAGCTCGACGGCAAGGGCGCTCTGGACTTCGAGGGCATCGCCCCGAGTAAGACTATTGTGCCGCTCCCGCCGCGCCAGAACGCGCTGAGGGAGCGTGACGAACGCCCGCACGTTTGCACGATCGTCGAACTGACGAAGTCTGTCGCGGTTCTTCGCAGTCAGACCCTTCTGATGCACATCAAGTCGGCTGCAAATTCCCCTCAATTGCTCGAGATGGCTGGCGTCAACCTTGACCCAGTGCCGTGCTATGGCGGTGAGCACGCGAGCGATGTTGTACGTCTGCTTGTTTTTGTTGCCGCCCGCCCGGTCGATGAAGAACCGGAGTCCAGCCTTCACGACAGCTACCGGCACCACATCGCCGAGCGATTTGAGGCTCAACGGATCGCGGCCCTGATGGACGAGAGCAGACAAAAACGCGCGTAACAGCTGATCGTAACTGTTGATTGAGGCTTCCCGGAGGGGCCGAAAGTCCAGGTCGGCGAGGAGGTCTTTACCGGCCAGCTTATCAAAATACTTACGGACGTCGTCTCGCGGCCGGGGAGCGGGCACGCTCAGGAAATACGTCGAGAGACTTTCTTGTTTAAGTTGTGTAGGTTAGCCGCGAGAGATAGGCCCATTTGGCCCCAATGAAAGACGAGCGATATGGCCCTCCTCAAGTTTCATTGAGGTGGCGACGACTCCTCGCGCCATGCATTCGACGCTCAACGGCTGGACAGATAACGCTCAGTAAGGGCCGTTAAGGGGCTCAATCAAAAACATCTGTACCGGCGCCGCGAAGGTCCGATAATGGGATGGACCGGCTGCTTCCTCACCTGAGCTAGCCTTTACCGGCTAGCGGCCATGAACAGGAGAAGCAGCTATGAAGCCGAAGATGGAGTTCGATACAGCATCCCTGGCGGTCATCGGCGTCGATATCGGCAAGGACGTGTTTCACCTTGTCGGGTTTGGCGCCGACGGAAAGATCGCCTTCCGGAGGAGGATCAGGCGCCTGGGTATCAAAGATTTCTTCGAGAAGCTGCCGCCGTGCACCGTCGGCATGGAAGCCTGCCTGAGCGCGCATTTCGTCTCCCGGACGCTGCGCGCGCTGGGACACGAGCCGCGCATCATCCCGGTGATCTACGTCAAACCGTTCGTGAAGGGGCAGAAGAATGATTACAACGACGCCGAGGCGATTGCCGAGGCAGCGTTGCGGCCGAACCTGCGCTTCGTCCAGGAGAAGAGCCAAGATCAGCTCGACCTGCAGGCCTGTCACCGCGTCCGGGCCCTGCTGGCGTCCCGCCGGACGGCGACGATCAACCAGATCCGCGCCTTTCTGATTGAGCAGTATTGCCTGCCTAATGCGACCTTCGACCGGGGGGCGCGGCACCGACCACCATGCGCCGGAACCGGACATCGGGGAAACTACCGAGCGTGCACGTCGCTGTGCCTGCATCGCGCATGTTCGAAGAGTGCTGTCGATCTCCGAGCGCCGTGCCAATTCGGGCGCTTAATCCCTTGCCCCTCGGCGAAGGTCAGCTCACGGGACCTTCGCCGTCATTTGATCGAGCTCGACTTTTAGCGAGTAAGTCCGCTCCCATCGAAGCGCCGATCAAAGCCGTTGTTATCAAAGTTGCCACTGAAGCTCTGATCGACACCGAAGTAGCGAGCGTACGGGAAAGAGGACTTGTAGTAGCCGGACCGGCCGCTCGTTTCAGTAGCGGGCGGGCTGGCGTTTAAGTTTGCCGGGCTGCCGCGCAGCACCACTGTGCCGCCCGGTGCCGTTTCCGGCGTTGGCATGCTCTGCGCCCAAACCGGCGCTGCGATCGCAAGCGCGGCGATAAACGCGGCTCCTGGTAAGAGAGAAGTCATCGATCGAAGGTGCCTCCGTGGGGACAGCCTATCAACGAGTACCAAGCGCATCGGCTCATTGATCCACGCCAAACGACCCAAGGCAACAAGGCCGAGGGGGCCATGGCTTCAGCAAAGCGAAACTTCGTCGAATTTGGCTCGAGTAACTAATCGGGAAATTGTCACAGGATTTAAGCTCTCGCGGGAGAGCGCCGGACGGGTCAACGAATATGCTACCGTGACAAAAAAGCGACCGGGAGCCCCGCCAGGATGCCCGCGGAAAACCGAGGAGCAGTGTACGAGTCCGGCGACTGCGAGGTCGACCTCGCGCGACGAGAGCTGCGGGCGCGTGGCGTGCCCGTTCCGATCGGGGGACGAGCGTTCGAGATCGTCGAGGTTCTGGTCCGCTCCGCCGGTGACCTCGTCACGAAGAGTGATTTGATGGATCGCGTTTGGCAATAGCGCCCCTCTAACAAGGTTTGCGGCAAGAAAGTTCCCGTGACATTCAGCCGAGAGGATCGAGCCCCCGATCCTGGGAGGCCGGGCTGTCTCATAGGACGCCCTGGAGGGGCTTAGGTGTCCCGGCCGCCCAGATAAACCGGCCGAGGCTATCGAGCCCTATTCGTTGCAGACCTTAACGGTCTTCATCGCACCTTCGGCTTCGGTCCGCGTTGTGTAGGTCGTACCATCGGGGTTTACCACGGTGGTCTTTTCCATGACGGGCTTCTCGCTCACGATACGGCAGTGCTTCGTATCGGGATCGCGCACGATATAGAAGCTCTCCGCTGAAGCGGGGAGGACGTATCCGAGGACCAGTAGACCTGCGATTGCAAGTTTCGCTTTCATCTTGATATCTCCGAGTCCAGTTGCACGCTCGGCTAACGCGATATCCTCGCGGCCGTTCCGCGTCTGCGCATGGGCCGACTATCCCTGCTAAATCGCCGATGTGGACGAAGGGAACCCCGTCAAGCCGCGGCGTATTTGACCGGGCGTGGGATGAGCCGGGGCCATATTTTGCGTTGCCCAAGGCCGCGTCGCGAAAGTATAGCGGGCGCGCATCAGCAGCTCACGCTCGCCTAATTCGCAGCTATCGAGACCAATAGCTCGGCTGTCCGTAAGTCGGCGGCATAATCGCGCGGCAGGGGGCCATTGGTCCTTTTGCGGACACGGACGTAGACCGCTTGGGGAACGTAGGTCCAGGATGGTTGGTTGCGGCAGACACGCAGATAATAAATCAGATGAATTAAGAGCGCACCTTCAAGGAAAGCGCGCTCTTTTTCGCTAATGCATCACGTGTACGATATAGTATCCGCCGCCCGCTAACACAAAAAGGACGGGGACACCAATCAGAAGAAGGATCGGCATAGCTACGCCTCCCTTACTGTCGTTCATCATAACAGCGCTCAGTAAACAATGTTCTGGTAAATTTGTTCCATGTGCGCGTGATGAGCTGAGCTAAGGAACCACATTCCCTATTTAGCGACGGTCATGGTCACGGTCATAGTCGTGATCATGCCGATCGCCATCATGGTGGTCACGATCCCAATCGCGATGTTCCCATCCCCAACCCCAATTATTCCAGGGGCCGACACTAGCAACAGGATGATATCCCCAACCCCAACCCCAATTGTTCCAGGGACCATTTTCGGCACGAGCCAGATTGGGCAAACCCGCGACAATCACGAGCGCAAGTAGCCATCCAAGTCTTCGCATAACTAACCTCCGATCAACGATGATAGTCAAAAGAGAACGTTCCGAGGTCAATTTCATCCCCGCTGCGATCAACGATCCTCGTAATCCACGGAAGTAGCGGGTCTCGTGGCCAGTGAAAGGCGGGCTGACGTATCAATTGAATGGGCTTTGATACCGGTCGCTTGTACCGCGCCATTCGGACGAGCGCAGCGCCGTGTGGAGTGCCGACCGGGAACTACGGCCTCACTCGGCATGTTTATCGGTGGCAATGCTCGCAGCCTTTAGCAGTCCTGCGTTGATAGGCTGCACTGGCCCGCGCTTAGGAATGGTTAATTTGGTGGGCTGGAGATGGCACATCCGGTGAAAAAGGGCCGTCCGGGGTAGGCCCCTGTAATCAGGGTAATTTGGCGTCCCGATGGGCGCGGCCACCGGCATTTTCTGAATGGACCCATCGTTCGTCGTGCCAAAGTTCAAATCCATCTGCACCGCTTATCGTAATTATGCTTCGTGCCATCCCTATTGCTTCTGCGTCGGATTCTGAAGCCACTCTGATCATGACGGGATTGCCATAGCGGTCTAAGAAACGGCAGCGATAAACAGGCATAGCGCGGAGCTTTCAGCGGTTCGTTTTCCTATATCCGCTTCCACCCAGGTGGACTTTGATCTGGATCACATTTCGGGCTGGTTATCGATCGTGGATTGAGGGCCGGGAACTTCGGGAGGAGGCAAGCGGTTTGTCCGGAAAGAGGCTTGTCATGCTCGGGCACAAATATCAGATCGGGCAGGAAGTCAGATTTCAGCCCTTTCGGCATCAAGCCGGTTCGCCGCCCGAAGTGTATGTGATCGTCCGGTTGCTTCCCGCAGAAGAAGGCTACCCGCTATACCACATCACGGAAAAGGCTAGCGGCATACAACGTGTCGTTCGCGAAGGACAAATTTCGCCATACGACGCAACTGCCAATCTAGCGTCTTGATTGGTAAGAGCGCGGTTACCGACAAGGATCATGGAAAACTGAAGCCTCCCGGTGACCGGGTCGTCTCACGCCCGCGAGGTATTTGCATCTCGTCGTGGTGCAAACTGAAGCGCGCCCGGACGGTAATGGTGACCGACAGTTCAGATATTCACACCCGTATGACCGATTAGATAACAATATGTAAGTTTTGATAGCCGTTACAGAACATTCACACTTGACAGACGAAATGAATCTCGAAATCAATGCCTTAAAAAATATGCCATTTTTATAGGCGGATCTCTAAGGCTTTCGGCAAGTTGCCACCTTTCAGCATCGTCCATCAAGTTATCCACATTGATTGCGAAGCAATTACCGGAGTGCGGCACACACAATCCATGCTCACCTTCTGCGGCTGGGGTGCCACCTTCGCCCGCACGTATCGCCTATGGCGTCCTCGATCCTTGATCTAGCTCATACCCGAACCGGGTTTCGTCGCCGTGCTGGCGGATCAGCAGATTAGTGGCTCGTCGGCGGTCGAGACGGCTCTCATCGTGATAGGGTTGCGATATGAACCTGCTTGCAGGTGGTCGGTGGCTGCCGGGTTCAGTTTGGGCGGGTGGTCCATTGGGGTTGGCTTTGACGATGGACCGCTGGGGTTCTGGCTGAATATCGGACCTTTATTCGTAGGGGTTGAGCAAGATGAGTCGGCAATTGAGAGCTATGCCGACCTGCGAGATTGGAGCCGGACCCTGTATCGAGTAGTGATCCCGAAGCGGAAGCTGGAGTTCAGACTTGAATTTGATCTCAATATTTGGAACGTAGGCTACATGATGGGTGATCTACGCGATCACGGAATCTATTTCGCGCCGGTAAATTTGCAGATCGAATACGACAAGTTCTACGACTGGCTTGACGACCATACGCCGCCGCCACGCCTCCAATGTCGATGCCATTAGTCAAGCGACCCGGTCGCGTATTCTCCCGCGACGGCAAGAATGACCATCGGGTTCATTGCTCGTGCGAGGTCTGTCGGCTCCGGTTCGGTCGGCTATTTATGCCGAGACGGCATCAAGGGAAGTGGCGAGTGCCCTACCGGAGAATGCCCTCAATCTCTTCGACGGCGACCCCATAGACCTCGGCCACTTGCTGAGCGGTCATTCCATACCGCCGCTACGCGCGGATACGCGAAAATTGCGACCTCGGAATTTTAGGCGGGATCTGCTGGTTCGGGCTGATCGGCCCTATGTCCTGGACTTTAGAAGAACCCGGTAACGTCCGGGAGATTGGCAGCACTCGCGGTATTCGCACGCGGTCATCGCTCAACTGATCCACCCCCCGCGAAGTGGTCCACCCTGAGCTATGGTTCTTGCTCTCGTTGTCTTGCCCCGGAGTCTGGCCCGGCGCCTACGAGACCTTTCGGGCTGTTTCAGCTTGCCGAGCGAAGGCCTGGGGCGTCAAGTGGCCCAAGGCCGAGTGAGGCCGCTCGGTGTTGTAGTCGATCCTCCATGCTTCAATTCGGTCCCGCGCATCGGCGAGGGAAAGGAAGCAGCTGGCATTGAGGCACTCGGCTCGGATGCGGGCGTTGAAGGCCTCGATGAACGCATTATCCGGGGCGTTCCAGGCCTGGAGAAGTCCAGCTCGACGCCGTTCAGATACGCCCATTGGTCGAGCAGTCGACCAGCGAACTCCGGGCCATTATCGACCCGAATGGTTTTCGGCTTGCCGCGCTCCACCATGAGGCGGTCGAGGACCTCGACCACATTGAAGGCTCTGAAGGTGGCTCTCGGAACCGTTGCGAGCCCCTCGCGAGAACAGCAATCCACCACGGTCAGAAGCCGGAAGGGGCGGCCGTCGAATAGTGCGTCGGACATGAAGTCCATCGCCCAGACGTCGTTCGGCGAGATGATCTGTGGCCGGCCCGCCCGATAGCGCCAAGCCCGCTTGCGTCGGGGAAGCTTGGCGCGGATCGATAGGCCCTCTTCATTGTAGAGCCGATAGACACGTTTATGGTTCACCACCCAGCCCTCCCGCCGCAGCAAGACATGAAGCCGCCGGTAGCCGTAGCGAACCCGCACGGCCGCCAGGTCCTTCAGCCGGATGCGCAACGCTGTCTGCGGGTCGCGGGCCGATCTGTATCTCTGAGATGAGCGCTCGAACCCGGTCGTCTTGCAGGCCCGCCGCTCGCTGATCTCGTAGGCCACCCGAAGATGAGCCACGACATCTCGGCGAACAGCGGGCCTCAAAACTTTCGGCGTAGGACATCCTGTAGCATCGTCTTGTCGAGACTGAGATCCGCCACCAGCCGTTTCAGCTTGGCGTTCTCCTCCTCGAGCTGCTTCAGCCGACGGATCTCCACCACGCCCATCCCGGCGAACTGCTTCTTCCACCGGTAGAACGTCGCCTCAGACACACCCAGTTTGCGGCAGACCTCCTCTACCAAGGTCCCGTTCTCCGCCTGCCGCAGGGCAAACGCGATCTGCTCGTCCGAATAGCGTTTCCGCTTCATGGCATCCCCCTCCTTCAGGGATCAGGATGCCCGAAAAAATCTCGCTCAGCGCGGACCACAATCGCGGGTCAGGACCATCCAGCGACTCATACCAGCGAGGGACGCTGTAAGCGCCGATTACGGTCGTCGTATATTTCGGGTATAGTGTCATCCTCTGTCCCCGTCAGTCAGCGGTTTTTTTGGACGCGAGAAGATACAACCCCGTATTCCTTACAGCGCCTATCGATCTTCTAATTTATATTAGAATTTCACCTTTGCCCGGCGACAGTTAAACGCATAAGAGGCAAAAAGGTTTCATTCGTATGAGATTGTTTCCAGTTCGGGGCACTTGGTTTGGGCCAACCACCGTTCGCGCACCCAAAGCTCGTCTATCGCCGGTTTGCGGGTGTTCCTCGTGCGGTGCAGCCAATTCGACCGGAAGCGTGAACATGTAGCCACCTCCGCGCACGGTCTTGATGAGCATCGGGTTTTTCGGGTCGTCATCGAGTTTGCGACGCAGCCGGCCGACTTGCACATCGATCGTACGGTCGAATGGCCCCGCGTCGCGATGTCGCGTCAACTCTAGGAGTAGGTCCCGTGACAGCACTCGGCTGGGGTGGGTGACGAAAACCGCGAGAAGCTCAAACTCGCCGGTCGTAAGGGGGACTTCCTCACCGGTTGGCGAAGTTAGAGTGCGGGCTGCCAAATTGATGGTCCAGCCGTGGAAGCGCACAAGCGAGCGGTGCGCAGCCGAATGATCCTTGGCCCGCGTCGCAGCCCGACGCAACACGCTTCTGACCCGTGCGAGCAATTCGCGCAGATGAAATGGCTTCGTCAAATAGTCGTCCGCACCGATTTCGAGGCCTATTACGCGGTCAACCATCTCGCCCCGACCGGTCAGTATGACGATCCCCATATCGGGTTGACTGCGCAGTTCCCCCGCGAGTTGCAAGCCGTCCTCGTGGCCGAGCTTCAAATCGAGGATGACAAGATCGATCCTAGAGCGCGCTATCGCTTCCCGCAGCCCCGCACCGTCGTTGGCCGTCGAAACCCGGAATCCCTCATCCGTCAGATACTCGTGTATGAGATCGCAAACCTCCTGCTGGTCGTCGACCACCAGCACGTGGGGACCCTCACGGGCCATCGGCATGATCTTCCGCCGGCACCTGGGGTTCGGCAAAATCTATTTCAGATAGTAGTTTGCGCAGCTCATTAGCGGCCCCCGAGAAGTCGCCACTTATTCGCGGATCGGGTGCGCTCATCTGCTGGTCGAGCCAGTGGTCAATAGCCCTTAGATCCCAGCGTCTTTTACTGCCGAACTTGATCGGAGCTACCTTGACGCATCTCTCAAACAACTCACCGCTGATACCACAATAAGCCGCTGCTTCATCTCGATAGAGCAGTCGAGGTGACAAGCCTGACGGGAGACGAGCGCGTCTTGGCCGAGTGCTGGTGAATTGACCTTCGTGAAAACCAAGGTATGCGATTCCTTCGGGTGCCTGGCCTAGGGGCATCGGCTCTATTCCGTTTATTGGCGCTCCTCTAACACGTTTTGTTGCAAAAAAGTTCCCGTGACAGGGCGTCTCTTACATGTGCGGTAGAGGGGCATCGGCCACTTAATCGAGCCCCCGAAAATGATCTCTGCTATTAAAAAAACGCAGCGGGGGTTTATAGGTTCGCCTCGTTAGGTACCACCACCAATGCGGCGCGGCCGGGGACGCGCCAAACACCGCCGCTGACCGGTGCCGGCGCCCCGCCGCCGCCGTATGCCAAATCCTCGCTTGACCATTTGAGGCGCCAGTCTCGCCCTGCCACCGGTGCGATGAGCGGCTCCGGCACCGTCTCGAACACTTCGTCGTCGCCGAGGTTGACGATCAGCAGTAGATCTTCGCCGGCTCTCCCGAAATACCGCAGCAAGAAGATTTCGTCACTCAACGTCGCGCCATCTAGCTGCCGAGGGCCTCCGGCGAAAATCTCTCGGCGCAGGGCGAGAAGATCGCGATGCAGGGTGAGCGCCTCAGGTTTTCTCGTACGCTCGCCGTGGTCGAGAACGCACCGTCGGAAAGTCTCGGGATCGCCCGGATCGGCCAGCCTGTCGGCCATGTCGGGCGACGCGATGCTCGGGAACTGGCTGAGAAATTCGGCTCGTCCTTTTTTCACCGACCGGCCCAGTTCGCCTTGATGATCGGCGAAAAACAGGAATTGGTTCGATGCGGCGAATTCCTGCCCTTGAAACAGCATCGGGATCGCCGGCGCGAGTAGGAGATAGGCGGTCATCGCTCGCCATGCTCCGGGGCTTGCCTGTTGATGGCCGCGCAAGCCCGTGGCCGAGTTGGCGATCTGATCGTGGTTTTGCAGGTAGACGACAAAGCGCGACACGGGAATGTCGAAAGCTGGCGTTCCGCGGTTTTGCCTCTGCCAGGCATAGCGTTGTCCCTGATACAGAAACCCGTGCTTGGCGAGCGCGACAAGCTCACCGGCGTGCCCGCGATAGTCGCTGTAATAGGCCTCGCGGCGACCAGTCAGCGCCACGTGCGCGCTATGGTGAAAATCATCATTCCAGATGGCGTCGAGCCCGTATCCGCCGTTGTCTAGCGGACGCACCAGACGCGCGAGTTGGGGCTCGTTTTCTGCGGTGACGAAAGTAGTGCGCCCTCTCGCCATCTCGCGTACACGGCGGCCTATCGCCGCCACAATATATTCGGATGAGCGATCGAATATCTGTTGCGTCGCATCGAGCCGCAGGCCATCGAAATGATATTCGTCGATCCAATAACCGGCATTCGCAATAAAGAACTCACGCACGGGCCCGCTGTCGGGTCCATCGAAATTCAGCGCCTCGCCCCATTCGTTGGCATATCGCTCGGTAAAATACGCCGGCGCGAACGCCTTCAGGTAATTCCCGTCCGGCCCGATATGGTTGTAGACGACATCGAGAATGACCGCGATGCCGAGGCTGTGCGCGTGGTCGATAAAGCGGCGCAGATCGTCGGGATGGCCGTAAAGCCGGGTCGGCGCATAAAGGTCGACCCCATCGTACCCCCAGCCGAAGCGGCCGGGGAAGTCCGCGATCGGCATCATCTCGATGCAGGTGATCCCGGTTTCGGCCAGAACCGGCAGGTGCGCCGTCGCTGCCGCCCAGGTGCCTTCGGGCGTAAAAGTGCCGACGTGAAGTTCGTAGATGACAAGCACTTCTTGCGGCAGCCCCGTCCATAGACCATCGGTCCAGATAAAGCCGGCGGGATCGACGATTTCGGAGCTGCCATGCGGACCGTCCGGCTGATAGCGGGAAGCAGGGTCGGGCAGCGCCGTAGCGCTTCCGTCGATCCGAAACCGGTAGCCGGCCCCGGCGCCGATATCGGCGATATATCCGGAAAAATAGCCGCCGGGCTCGGCGCTCAGCGCGGTCGAACCACCGCCGTCGATTTCGGCCACGATGCCGCGCGCAGCGGGGGCCCATACTCTAAAATGAACGCCCCCACCCAGTTGCGGCTCGGCTCCGACCGGCAATCGCCGGGCCGGCGCCGGCCGAAAGCGCACCGGGTCGAAGGACGGGTCTGCGGCGCCGTTATCCATTGCCTGAGCGAGCTCCAATGCCGTCGGTCAACGCCGCAACAGTAACTTTTGATCCGGTCACGATGTCTCATCGGTGAGCGAAACGCACCCTCGGGCGTTTGTTGGGGATTGATTTGAGCCCCGTCAATCGCCGAGATCGGAGAATTGAATGGGTGACATTGTCCGCACGCTCGGCGATAGCGATACGACCGGGCCGGCACCGCGCGAGTGGCTGGTGACAAACGGGCTGGGGGGTTACGCCTCGGCGACCGTCGCCGGTGAAATCACCCGCCGCTATCACGGCTTGCTCATCTCGGCTCTCGCGGCCCCGATCGGCCGTATGGTGATCCTCAGCGATCTCACCGTCGAGCTCGAGTCCTTGAATGGTCGCATCGCTGGCTTCACACATGAGAGGTTCCGGAATTTCAAGCTGACTTCCGGGCTGCCGAGCTGGCGCTACGATATCGGCGGCGTGACGATCGAGAAGTCGGTGGTCATGCCGTCGCACCACAATATCGTCCACGTCACCTTTCGCCTTATCGACGGCGCCGACCGGGTACGGTTGCGGCTGCGTCCGCTCGTGCATTTCCGCCGCCTCGAGGACCCCGTCGATACGCCGCTGCAGAATTCATACGCGATCACCGCGCGCGGCCCCCTCTATGAGATCACCGCGGACCCGGAGCTACCGCCATTGCGGCTTGTGATCGACGGGTCGGAGAGCACCAGCTTCACCGCCGATGGCGGCTCGTCACGCGAATTCTTTTTCGAGAGCGAGGAGCAGCGGGGTTATGCGCCGCGCGGCCCGGCCTGGAGCCCGGGGTATTTTACTTGCGATTTGAGCCGCGATGCGCTGGTAACGCTTGTCGCGGCCACCGAGCCTTGGCACTCGGTCCTGTCGCTGAAGCCCAATCAGGCCAGGCTTTTCGAGATCGAGCGCCGGCAACGGCTGCTGGACCTGGCGCCCGCTGCCGCACGATCAGGTTTTGCGGGCGAGTTGGTCATGGCGGCGGATGCGTTTGTTATTACTCCGATCGGCCGGGTTTCCGATCTGACGCGCGCTCGCGCCGAAGGCGATGAGATGCGCACCGTGATCGCGGGGTACCATTGGTTCACCGATTGGGGCCGCGACACGATGATCTCACTCGAAGGCCTCACGCTCGTGACCGGGCGCACGAGCGAAGCGCGCTCGATCCTGCGCGCCTTCGCGCATTATGTGCGCGACGGGTTGATACCCAACCTGTTTCCCGAAGGTGAGAACGAAGGCCTCTACCACACGGCGGACGCGACCCTCTGGTTCTTTCATGCCCTCGGCCGTTACGCGGCCTATTCGGGCGATACCGCGACGCTGCGGCTGCTTTTGCCGGTGCTCAAGGACATCGTCCGGCATCACGTCAGGGGCACGCGTTTTGGCATTCGAGTCGATCCCGAGGACGGACTTTTGATACAGGGCGCCGACGGTTACCAGCTCACCTGGATGGACGCTAAAGTGGGCGATTGGGTGGTGACGCCCCGGCGCGGTAAAGCAGTCGAGATCAACGCTTTATGGTACAACGCGTTGCGCTTGCTCGCCTGTTGGCTCAACGACGCCGGCGATCCCGAGGCCAACGATATCGCCAGTCGCGCGGAGAAGGCGCGGGCGTCGTTCAACCGTCGCTTCTGGCATGCGCAAAAGGGTTACCTTTACGACGTCGTCGACGGAGAATCCGGGGACGATACTTCATTTCGGCCGAATCAGATTTTCGCGATATCGCTCGAAAACCCCGTGCTCGATTCAACGCATTGGGTTCCGGTTCTGGAAGCCGTGCGAGACCGGTTGTTGACGCCGCTCGGACTGCGATCGCTGGCTCCGGGCGAGCCCGATTACAAGCCGCGCTATGACGGCGACCTGCGGGCCCGCGATGCCGCCTACCACCAAGGAACCGTATGGGCATGGCTGATGGGGCCGTTCATCGATGCTTGGTTGCGTGTTCATCCTGGTGACGTTGACACCGCGCGGTACTTTCTTGGTGCATTCGAGGAACATCTGGGCGAGGGCGGTGTCGGCTCGATTAGCGAGGTGTTCGACGCCGAGCCGCCGTTCACGCCGCGCGGTTGCATCGCCCAAGCCTGGAGCGTTGCGGAAGTCTTGCGCGGCCTGATTAAGGCCGCTCCCTAACATTCGGACCCGTCATTACCGGTGGGAATCGACGTTGCCGTGATAAGTCTGTCATCTCGGATTGGCCGAGCGCGTCAAGAATAGAGCGGCCCGAAGGCCGCTCTATTCCACAATTTGCAGGCCCTGGCTTTACCAGTACGGCATCGCTCGGTAGTGGCGATGGATATTGTCCTCCCATTGACGGTCGACGAGACCGGTCTGGAGGAAATCCTCCGTGGCGACCGGCGCGCTTCGGAGCTGGTCGTCACTGACCTTGAGCTCATAGCCATCGAGTTGCTCGTTGTAGCGGAGCGCGCTCCACGGCAAAGCCCGGTATTCGGAGCCCATCCCGAGGAAACCGCCAAAGCTCATCGCCGCGTAAGCGATCCGCCCGGTGCGCTTGTCAAGCATGACGTGCTCGATCGTGCCGACCTTTTCGCCATCACTGCGGCGGACGGCGGTACCCTCCACCTTGTCGCTCGAAATCAGACGTGCGGTTTCTCGCACCGATGCGTCCTGGTCATTATCTACCTCCTAATTGAGTGTACCGAGCTAACCAGGTGCAGCGGGTGGGGTTCCTCCACATCGCCCCGTCGACAAAAGAAAACGACGGTCCGTACGCTATCGGACAGAATAATAACGAATGATCCTTAGCCACCTTGTGGTTCGTGACCAATAGTGGGCCTGCGCGCGGGGCGGACGGTTGCATCCTGCCACCGTTGCGGGCTCGCAATGCTTACTGACGCCCCAATACAGATCTTCGGAACAGTTATTCACGGTACGGGTACGGTGAGCGGGATCGGCCTCGGCGGCATCCTGCTGATCGTGCTCGTCGTCTACCTGCTATTTGGCTACGGCGGGGTCTGACAATCTTCCCTAACTCGTAGTTTGAAAAATTCGAACCATAAGCAACCATGAATGACCTGCGGTGTTTGCTTTGGTCGTTGAACAAAACTTCGGGAGGAAACCGTGAAAAAGGTCATCACTGCATCTGTTTAAGCGCTCGGAACTATTGCGCCAGCGATCACTCATGCGCTGGTCATCGGCGTGGGCGGATTTGCCGGGATGGGCGAAAAAGCCGTGGTGGTCGGCTTTAGCGCCGTCCGCCCAATTGAAAAAAATTCACCTTTCCCGGGCGCGGTTTCCGATGTGAAAGATCCGCGCGCGGGATGCCGCCGCACCGATGGAGCGGTGCGGGCGTCGTAGTTCTTTTTTGTGCTCCATGGAGGTGGAGGACCAATGACGCTACCAAACCCCATGATCAAGAACAGGCTGCTAGCGAGCCTGCCCGCGGAAGATCTTGCTCAGCTCGCCGAGGATTTTCAGCTCGTCGATTTGCCGAAGAAGCGGGTGATCTACGAGGTGGGGGCACCGCTCGATCATGTCTATTTTATTGAGAAGGGTGTCGCCTCGGTACTAACCATCATGGAGGACGGCGCCACCAGTGAGGTCGGCATGGTCGGCCGCGAGGGTTTGATCGGCGTCTCGGCGCTATTGGGCGGCCGAGCGTCGGCTCAACACGTCGTAATGCAGCTCCCCGGAGCCGCACACCACATTTCGGCCTGGCGCTGCAAGGCCGTGTTCGAGCAAAACGCGGCGGTGCGTGCGACATTGCTGCGTTTTATCGAGGATCTTTTGAATCTCAGCTCCCAAACCGCGGCGTGCAATCGCTTGCATTCGGTCGAGCAGCGCACAGCACGCTGGCTACTTATGGCAAGCGATCGATTGGATTCCAAAGCCCTGCCGCTGACCCAGGAGTTCCTTGCGGCGATGCTGGGCGTGCGTCGTTCCGGCGTAAGCGAGGCGGCTGGGGAGTTGCAGCGTTCTGGTTTGCTCCGCTATCGGCGCGGCGAGATCACGATCATCGACCGTGAGGGCCTCGAGAAAACCGCGTGCGAGTGCTACCACCTCGACCATCGACGGATGGGCTACCGGCCGTCGCCTGAGCTATCGAGCGATTTGGTAATAAATTGTAACAACGTTCGGTACTGGACAGATTAGGTACCCCGGCGAGGGCCAAAGATGGTCACCGTGGCAACTGGGAGACGAAGCGATGCTGTTGGTGGAAATAGAAAAACCGGAGAACGAGACCTTAGCGGCTTGGTTTTCGCAGCTACGAATCTGGCTCGACATCAACCGCTGCGAGCCGCTGATTTTTACTCAGGCGGGCCGCCGCCTCGATCGGCTCATCTACCGGATCTCATTCGAGGACATCGTGCAAGCGCAGCAATTCATGATGGCGTTTGCCCGCTATGCACCAACCGTGCGCCGCACGACTTCCTCCGAGCGAGAGCAGCTCCGGGCGAAATCCGAGATCAAGATCGCCTCGTAGACGGCATCGCCCGCCCGCCAAGGCGCGCTGCGCTGGCTATCGTCCAGCCGGCGAGCGAGCAGCTTCGGCGTGTTGAGCGATGGCCAAGCAAGGCAAAGAGGCCCGGCTCGGGAAAAGAGAAACGTCGCAAGGTCGGTGTCTGCAGCCGTGATAGGAAATCGAGTAGGACCAATAACTAACCGGATGAGAACAAGGCGACAGCAAATTGCCGATCCACCACCCGCTGAAGACGTCTATCCTCTAATTATCGCGCCAACTATTAACGCCAGTGACGCGTTTTAGATGGTCTCGACCGCAACGATCGCCTATTCCCAGACTACGGCGCCATCGCAGCCGCGGCACCGCGCGGCGACCTCGGCTGCCATTACCACTCAGGCTAGTGATTTGCGAGCAAGCAAGCTCATCGGCGGCACCGTGTATGACGTGCAAAATTGCAATATTGGTGATGTTAAAGACGTAGTCCTCGATCGCCAAGGTAATGTCGTCGGAGCCGTCATCAATGTTGGCGCGTTCCTTGGCATGATTGGCAAGTATGTCGAGGTGAGGGTTAGCGATCTCAAGATGGACAACGGCCGACTGACCTAAAATCGCACCAAAGAACAATTGCAGGCGGCTGCTGCCTACAAGCTCGACAGCACCGATCCTGCCACCCTTGCGCGATGAGGCATGGCTAACGGGACGGCCGCGGCCCGCCCCACTTTTCTTGCCGCCCCCTGTTTCTTTGTTCACCGTGGCCCAGGCGCGCCGCTCGGCCTCGTTCTCCGACACCCCGCGGGATTCATAACCCTCGGCAATGTGATCGGCCATTCGTTCTTGCTTGTTGGTAATTTCGACTTGTCGCCGCGTGGCATAGTGTACCTCCCTGGGTGTCAGGAAACTTATCGCTAAACCACCGCGCGGTGCCGTAGTTCCCCTTCAACGAGCCGAAGATTGGGTGGCCTCCGCCGGATTTTGATCGTTCAACACGCCGGCATCAGCCGGTACTTCACGCGGGCATTGAGCCCGCGCGCCGCGGCGGCGGTGCGGCCATCGGCGGGCGCACTGCCGGCGACACGGGTATTGGGCCCAGCCTTTGACGGAGCGCGTGCCGCAGCTTCTGTCACAGCGAGCCGACGCCGCGGCGGCAAGCTGGGTTCCACTGTATGCCGGCCGGTGGAAGACTAATTAAGTGGCCAAACGATCATGATCAGTGGCACACCCAGGGCAATAACAAGGAGCGAGAGAGGCAGACCCAGCTTCCAATAGTCGCCGAAGCGGTAGCCGCCCAGTCCAATGACTAGGGTATTGGACTGATGTCCGATCGGCGATAGGAAGTCGGAACCGGCACCAACTGCGACGGCGATCAGAAACGGATCGATCTTGTATCCGAGCTGCTGCGCGAGGCTCGCCGCGATGGGGCCCATGACAAGCACGGCTGCGGCGTGGTGGAGGACCGGCGTCAACAGCATCGTTACCGCGAGGACAAGAGCGAGGATCGCATAGCTTGGCATTATCGTGGCAACGCCCGACATCGAGGTGGCGATCAACTTCGCCGTCCCGGTGTGCTCCACCGCCTCGCCGATTGGTATCAAGCAGCCGAGCAGCACGAGGATCGACCAGTCGACCGATCCGTACGCCTCCTTGAGGCTCAGGAGACGGAACAACACCAACGCCATCGCTGCGCCGACAAAGGCGATCGCAACCGGCACCAGTTCGAGGCTGCTGCTTACGATCGCCAACGCCAGAATGGCGAGCGGCACCAGCAATTTGCGCCGCCGTCCAAGATTGAGTTGACGTTCCGCGAGCGGTAGACAGCCGAGCGCCGCCACGATGTCCGGGAGCTGCCCGGTATGGCCTTGCAGCACGATCGCATCGCCGGCCTTGAACCGCGTTCCTCGCAGCCGGGTACTGCGCATGCGCCCCTGCCGGCCAATCGCCAGCACGTTGACGCCATAGCGCTCGCGCAGATGCAACATCGCCGCGGAGCGCCCGATCAGGTCGGAGCCCGGGCTGATGACCGCCTCTACGATGCTCAGTTCACGCTCCGCCGGGGTGAGACGCTCCGTGACTTGCGCTTCGCCCTCGCGCGCCGCGGGTTCGCTGTCGGCGTTTACCCGATCATCCTGTACGACCTCTGCCAGGGTCTTTTCGGGCATCCGTTTCGGTATCTTCTCGCTGCCAACCAGCTCCAGATTGCCATCACGCGCGAACTGCTCGAGGGTCGGTGGATCGGCCTCGACGACCAGCACGTCATTGGCATAGAGCTTCCACCGGCGTGTCGGGACCTGCCGTCTTCCGCCCTCGCGGATCAGCCCGACAATTCCGACGGCGCCGCCGGCGAGTTTTTCGAGCTCGCCGACCGTGCGGCCGGCAAAGGCTGAGTTTTCCAAGATGCGGACTTCACTAGTGTAATCCTCGATCGCGAAGGCAGTATCGCTGGCGCTGCCGCGCCTGCCGCGCGGCAGGAGCCGCCAGCCGAACGCGAGGAACACCACGCCAGTCAAAGCGATGCCGCCGCTGACCGGAGTGAAATCGAACATGTGGAATGGCTGGCCGGTAAGGTCTTGTCGTACCGCTGAGATCAGCAGATTGGGCGAAGTTCCAATCAGCGTCATCGAACCACCGAGGAGCGAGGCGAAGGCAAGCGGCATAAGGAACTCTGATGCAGGCCGGTTGTTGCGCCGAGCGACCTGGATCGCCGCGGTGATGAAGATCGCCAGCGCCCCGATATTTTTCATGAAGGCCGAAAGGATTGCGACGCAGCCGACGAGCACCCCGACCTGTAGCTCCTTCGACTGCATCATCGGCTGCAGCCAGCGCAGCAGGATCTCTATCGCGCCCGATTGGCCGATTGCGACGCTGACGATTAACGCCGCGCCGATCAGCGGCAGGATGGGATTGGAAAAGCCCGAGAATGCTTTGTCGGTAGGAACGATGCCGGCGCCGACCGAAGCCAGCAGCGCTAACAACGCGACAACGTCATAACGCAGCCGGTCCCACAAGAAGAGAGCGATCAGGCAGCCGAGGATGACCAGGGTCAGGAGCTGATCGCGGCTCAAGGTACTTCGCCTTGAAAAGGAGCTCTTGCCAGAGAAGGCGCGAATGTCTTGGGATGGGTCCTGGCAGGACCGTAATGGTCATAAGGGACGTCGAGAATGAGCGCGAGGTCGAGAGAGCGCGCGCGGCCGACGAGGCGTAGCAGATCGTTCGCTTGATCGTAAATCAGCGTCGGCACAAACTGATTGACCCCATCATAGCCCAACCGGAGTCGCCATCATCTCTAAATAGCTGAAGCCGAGCTCCGCCAAATCGGCAGATGGATCATCGCGGCCCGACGGGGTAAAGGGGTCGATGCTCGCGGACGCACGGTTGCCTCCCTGAATGATTGTTTTGCGAGTTGCCAACGTCGGCCGACGAGGTCACGCGCCGCGTCCTTCACCTTACCGACGGCCGAGCGTAGACGGCCCTCCGCTTTGTCGGCGCGACCCTGGGCGACCAGACGCCGATTGCCGGTCACTCACCGCACCGGTGGTCTTCTTAACGCTGCCAGCGACACGTTGCTTGTCCATGATGATTGCTCCGACTTTAAGAGTTGCGACACTCGAACGGCCTCGTCGCGCAAACCGTTCCGTTCGGCGCTCAGATGACGTGAAACACCCAAAGGAGAAGAACGATCGGCAACGGAATGCCGATCAGCCATAATAAAAGTCCTCGGCCCATTACGTTCTCCTCTCATTGGCTGCCGGTTTCTAAGGCCAGCCGGTCATCCACGGACGTTAAAGAGGATGGTTCCGCACGCAGTTATTTACCTCGGCGACGGGAACCGTCGCGCGCATCTGTCGTTGACTGCACGACCTAGTGCACTGACTCAAACGGAAGGTACAGATAGCGGTTGATGGCGGCCTGCAGATCGACGATGGATCGGAAGATGCCGCGCCTGAGGCGCTGGCGAGTAAGTTTGGAGAAGAAGCCTTCAACGGCGTTGAGCCAGGAACCGGATTTCGGGGTGAAGTGGAAGGTCCAGCGTGGGTGCCGGACGAGCCAGGCTTTGACCTTGGGGTGGGTGTGCGTGGCGTAGTTGTCGACAATGGCATGGACCAGCTTGCCAGCCGGGACCGCACGCTCGACGGCATTGAGGAAGCGGATGAACTCTTGGTGCCGGTGTCGCTGCATGCAGCGGCCGAGGACGATGCCATCGAGCGTGTTAAGGGCGGCAAACAGAGTGGTCGTGCCGTGCCGCTTGTAATCATGGGTCATGGTCCCGCACCGGCCGGGTTTGATCGGCAGACCGGGTTGGGTGCGGTCGAGCGCCTGAATCTGGGATTTTTCGTCGATCGACAGCACTACGGCATGCGCCGGCGGGTGCATGTAGAGGCCGACGAGGTCTTCGACCTTCTCGGCGAAGGCCGGATCATTGGACCGTTTGAAGGTTCGGATGCGATGCGGCTGCAGGCGGTGCGCTTCCCAGATGCGTTGGACGGTGCGCAGCGACAGGCCGACGGTCTTGGCCATGGCTCGGCCGGTCCAATGGGTCGCCTCGCCGGGCAGCTCACTCTGGGTCAGCGCCAGCACCCGGGCGATTGTCGCGGTCGGCACCGGCTTCCTGCCGGGTGGCCGGGTTTTGTCGCGCAGCAGCCCTTCCACCCCGGCTTCGGCATAGCGTTTCTGCCAGCGCCACACCGCCGGGCGGCTCACGCCAGCGCGGTGCGCCACCTGCAGCACCGGCAAGCGATCCGACGAGAACAGGATGATTTGGGCGCGCTGGATGTGCTTCAGCGGCCGGTTCCGATCGTCAATGATCGCCACCAAACGGGCGCGATCCTCCGCGCTGACGGTAACGCAGACTTCCTGGGCCATTTCCGCAGAATCGCACACCCAGGTCGCCTTGTGAATCGATCGTCTGCGTCAATGCACTAGCACAACAGCGCCTGTCTTCAGAAAGGTTTGATCCGATGTCTTACCAAGCCCGCAACATTGCCGTTTTGTTCACGCGCTCCGTGGCGTTTGTGGCGCTGATGAGCGCTCCGCTCGTGGCGGTACCGCTCACCGTGGTCCGCGCCCAGACCCAGACAACCCCGGCCGCCGTCAACCCGGCCGAGAGCAAGGGTGAAACGGTCGAGCAACGCATTACCGAGCTGCACGCCCAGCTCAAGATCACTCCCGATCAGGAGTCGAAGTGGAACGCGGTAGCACAGGCAATGCGCGACAACGCCGCCAATATGGACAAGCTCGTTGCCGAGAAGCGGCAGAAGGGGCCGCAAAACATGACGGCGGTCGACGATCTGCAGATCTATCAGGAATTCACCCAGACGCATCTCGACGGGCTGAAGAACCTGACCTCGGCCTTCAAGTCGCTCTACGGCGCGATGTCGGATGGCCAGAAGAAGAACGCCGACGAGGTCTTCGCGAAGTTTAACCGCGCCGCGCCAGGCAATACCCCGGCCCGTAACGGCTGATCGCGCCCCGCCTTATCGTAGGAGCAACCAATGACTTGGCCTAGCAAAGTTCGCGCCGCGCGACTGGTTGGGGCGGTCGCCATTTCCAGCGTTGTCGCCTTCGGCATGATGTCGGGCGCCGCCAATGCGCGCTGGGATCACCCCGAGCATGATTGGCACGGCTGGCACCACGGGTGGAGTGGCGGGTACTGGGGCGCGCCCCCCGTCGTCTACGGCGATCCGTACGCCTATGGCTACTACCCGCCTCCGGGCGCTGGCATCGTCCTCCCGGGCGTTAGCATCGGCATTCGCTAAAACCCCTCGCGAAACGGCCGGCGCAAGCCGGCCGTTTCTTTTAAAAGCGGCCATGGCCTTCATGTCTTCAAGCGACCGAAAGTCAAATTGCCGCCTTGTCGCGCCGGCCTGTACGGTAGCCGCCGGTACACACCTGACGGTGGGTCAGCGCGCTTATGCCGCGTGGTGAGTGGGGTGGCGGCCAAGCGGAGGGCGTGGCGCAGCCCCTCACGGCCGCGGGCAAGGCGCGAGCGCATCGTGCCCACCGGGATGCGGAGGATCGCGGCGGTCTGCTCGCAGGTCATGCCTTCGAGGCCGATCAATAGGATGATCGCGCGCTGCTCCTCGAGCAGCTGGCCCAAGGCGCGGTCGAGGTCCGAGAGCGTGAGCTCGGCCGCAAGGTCGCGCGGCGGCAGGCCGGCGGCGCTCGCCTGGCGGAACGGGTTGTCACGCAAATCATGCAAGATAGTTAGTAGCCAAGCACGGATATTGCAGCTGCGCGCGTACTGGCGCTGGCTGGCCAAGGCCTCGCGCACCGTGTCCTCTACGAGTTGCTCGGCCTCGTCGAGGTCGCGGGTGAGCGCGGTTGCGTAACGCATCAATTTTGGAAGCTGCTCTTCCAGTAGAAGATGGAAATCCGACACACAGCCCTCCCTCTATTCGCCCGGTCTTCACCAGTCATCGAGACCCTACGCGCGATCTGTAACGGGCCGATTTACCGACAGTTCGCTTTGGTGAAGAATTGTAACCAGATGAAGAGACGAACCAGTGGCCGGGACAACTTTCCCCACACAGCCACCGCGGACGTTAGGGTTACTCCCTAAGAAGGACATGGCCGTCGCACTTACAGATTTCGCCCGGACTCGACTAGGTCTCCCTTCCGAGTTGGCCGAAAGCCGAGACAAGTACGACAATCTTGGGTAACATCCGCTTAGAAAAGCGATGTCACGGCCATACCGACAGCGCAGGCCCAACCAAGGCCCCTCAGCCAGCCGGTAACGGCGAACACACCCATTACCCGACGACGCGCCGTCATCAACATGATGAGAACCATGATGGGCACGGCAACGACCCCGTTAATGACCGCGCTCCAATAGAGTGCCGAAATCGGATTGATCGGTGTGAAGTTGAACCCAATCCCGATAAGGGTCGCAATAACGAGGGTTACATAGAACGCAACTGCCTCGCTCGGTTCTCGCGATAAGCCCACACGCCACCGCCTAGCTTCACTCACCGGATATGCAGCCGAGCCGGCCAGCACAGGCACCGCGAGTAACCCGGTGCCGATGATGCCGCAAGCAAAGATCAGCGAGGCGAAACAGCCTGCGATGGGTCGCAACGCTTCGGCGGCCTGGGCCGAAGTCTCGATATTGTTGTTTGCATGGAGCGCGGCGCCCGCGGTGATCATGATCGCTACCGCGATGAGGTCGGAAAACGCCATCCCAGCGATGGTGTCGGCCCGAATACGAGCAAATGCCGGCAGGGCCTGCCATCGGTTCCTCAGAAGTGGCCCTCGGGTTGGCTTGACCCGTACATCCTCGGCTTCTTGAGCTGCTTGCCAAAAAAATAGGTATGGCGAAATTGTCGTACGAGCGATCGCAACGAGCGTCGTGAAATAAGTGCTGTTCCAACTCATCTTGGGAACCGCAAGACCTTCGACTGGACTTGCCCCGCTTTAGTGGAGAGGCATTGGCTCATGCGGCGGCCGTTTTTCGAACTGCGCCGGGCTTATGAAGTCGAGGGCAGAATGGCGTCGGACGGGATTGTAGAACCCGTCGATGTAGCGGCCAATGGCCTGGTCGGCTTCTTGGCGGGTGTAGAAGACGGTGCGCCAGACGAGCTCGGATTTCAGGGTCTTGAAGAACGTCTCAACCCCGGACATCTGGTTGATCGTCGCCGTCCGGCGGGACGCCAGCAGGGCCCGGACGCGGTGACAGGCCTGCAGGTCGAGCTGATCTTGGCTCTTCTCCTGGACGAAGCGCAGGTTCGGCCGCAACGCTGCCTCGGCAATCGCCTCGGCGTCGTTGTAATCATTCTTCTGCCCCTTCACGAACGGTTTGACGTAGATCGCCGGGATGATGCGCGGCTCGTGTCCCAGCGCGCGCAGCGTCCGGGAGACAAAGTGCGCGCTCAGACAGGCTTCCATGCCGACGATGCACGGCGACAGCTTCTCGAAGAAATCTTTGAGACCCAATCGCCTGATCTTCTTCCGGAAGGCAATCTTCCCGTCGACGCCCAACCCGACGAGGTGAAATACCTCCTTGCCGATGTCGATTTCGATGACTGCCAGTGACCCTTTGTTCTGTTCCATCTTTGGCTTCATAGCTGCTTCTCCTGATGACCATCGCTTGCCAGTGCAGGCTAGCGCGCGCGGTGGGGGAGGCAGCCGGTCCATCCCATTAGCGGACTTGGCGTGAGCGGACCGTAAACTCGGCCCCGGAGGCGAACGGTTGTTAGAGAGGCGTCTGTTAGAGAGGCTCGGTCGCAAGCCCGTCGGCCGCGGCCTTGCCGATAAGCGGCTGTGCTCAGGGCTAAATTGGCGCTACGGGAACCTACGGCGTTAACAGACCAACGATATTATTTGTTTGGAGAACTGGGTCGAAAATGCCCCGTGAACGGAAACCGCATTCCGGCGAACGTTCCGTTGCCGCCGAGCGTCAGCGGGTCGCATTAGAAGCCGGCGAAATCGGCACGTGGTCTTGGGACCTTATAACCGACCGCATGAGTTGGTCGGCGCAGATGTTTCGGAATCTCGGCCTGTCTCCCGACTCAGGTGAAGATCTTTATGCGCGGCTGCTGGGAGCGATAGACCCGAACGAACGAGAATTTGCCGATAACTCTTTTCGCCGGTTTCGCATTTGCCCGGGGCCGATCCGCCTCGAAGTCAGGTTGGTATGGCCCAGCAAAGAACCGCATTGGATTGTCTTTCTTGGTCAAGTCGTCACCGGTAGCGATGGCATGCCGTCCGAGATGCTCGGAATTACGATCGACAGCACGCGCCGACGAAGAAACGAGGAGGAAGCAGCGGCTGCACTGCGTCAAAGCGAGCAGCAACTGCGCGAACTAAACGAGCAAATGGCGTTTCGTGCTGAAGAGCGCGCCCGTCAACTGGGCGCCAGTCGCGCGCAAATGCAAGCAATCTTCGACAATTCACCGGATTGGCTAACGCTGTTTCGCGCCACCGCGGATGGCCGCTTTGTTTACGAGGATATGAACCGGGCGACCGAAATCGCCTACGGGCTCGACCGCGAGCAAGTCATTGGCCGCGCGCTAGAAGAAATTCTGGGGGTCGAGCAGGCCCAACTGCCGCTGCGTCTAATGCGAGCCTGCATCGAGACCGGGCATAACCAGCGATACAACGCAGAGCGGTCGATGGCCGGCGTAACCCGCTCGATCGACGTGATGTTCGTCCGGGTACCTGAGCGATACGACGGCGATTACCGCATCATGGCGACGGCCCGCGACATCACCGAGCGGAAAGCTGCCGAGGCGATGCTCCGGAGCAGCGAGGAGCAATTCAGGCGTCTCGTTCAAGGCGTCACTGATTACTCGCTCTACATGCTCACCCTAGACGGAAAGGTGGCGAGCTGGAACGTCGGCGCACAACGAATTAAGGGCTATATGCCCGAAGAGATTATTGGTCAGCATTTCTCGCAATTCTACACCGAGGAGGATCGGCGAAGCGGTGAGCCCGAGCGCGCGTTAGCGACAGCGTTGCGTGAAGGAAGATTTGAGAAAGAAGGTTGGCGGGTTCGCAAGAACGGCGAGCGATTTTGGGCCAATGTCATCATCGACGCGATCCGCGAGGGCGAGGGCGAGGGCGAGGGCGAGGGCGAGGGCGAGGTTATCGGTTTTGCCAAAATCACTCGCGATATTACCGAGCAACGCGACGCACGAGCCGCTCTCGATCGGACACGGGAAGCCTTGTTTCAGTTGCAGAAAATGGAGGCTATCGGACAGCTCACCGGAGGCATCGCGCACGATTTCAACAATCTGCTGACTGCTATCATAGGGAGCCTCGAAATCGCCGGCCGGCGTGGTTCCGATCAATCTGTAAAGCGCCTTATTGACAACGCCATGCGCGCTGCTCAGCGCGGCGCGGCCCTGACTCAGCGAATGCTCGTCTTTGCGCGGCGTCAGGGGCTCGACGTCCGGCCGTTAGATATTCCGACGCTGGTTCGTGGCATGGGCGAGATGCTCGAACGATCTCTCGGCCCCTCGGTGCTGATCGAAACTCGCTTTCCGCTAAATCTTCAGTGGGTCAAGACCGACCCGAACCAGCTCGAAATGGCGCTGCTTAACCTGATGGTCAATGCTCGCGATGCGATGCCGCGAGGCGGACCTATCATCGTGGCCGCGAGACCTGAAACGGTCTCGGGCAGCCAAGGGCGATTGGGCCCAGGTTCCTACGTCTGCCTATCGGTCACAGACACCGGCGAGGGAATGGACGAGGGCACGCTATCGAGAGCGATTGAGCCGTTTTTCACCACCAAGGAAGTGGGCAAGGGAACCGGCCTTGGCCTGCCGATGGTACATGGCTTCGCTCAGGAGTCGGGTGGGGAATTGGTTTTGAAAAGCCGAAAGGGGCAGGGCACGACCGCTGAGTTGTGGTTGCCGGTAGCCGAGAAATCTCCTGTCGCGGTCGCCGAGACCAGCGCAGCTGCGCCATCCGCACCCGTCCCGAACCTGACCGTGCTGGTCGTCGATGACGATCCGATGGTCCTTACCAATATGGCCGCAATGCTGGATGACCTCGGACATACCGTTCTTGAGGCAGCCTCCGCCGGCGAAGCGCTCGCCATCCTTCATCGGGAGAGCGCGATCCAGCTCGTGCTGACCGATCACGCCATGCCCCAGATGACCGGCCTGCAATTGATCGAAGAGATCAAGAGCGGCTGGCCGGACCTGCCGGTCATTTTGGCGAGCGGCTTTGCCGAGCTCCCACCGGGAGCCGCTCCATTGCAGATCACGCTCGCCAAGCCGTTCCTGCAATACGATCTGGCGCAAGCCGTGGAAGCCGCATTGGAAGACGCCCAAACGCGCCGCGTCGTGCGGTTTCGCACGCCTACAACTTAGTCTTCCACTCGTAACTCTCATTCCGAAAAAGGCGAAGGGGCGAGCGGGTAACCGTCAAGCTCGACGCCATGTCGCACGCTGTACGCAAATTCCCCGGGCGACATCTCGGCCGGGTCGATCTGCTGCACCCGGATTTTGCCGGAATCGACATGGACTTGCAGCGGCATGCCGAGTCCCTCGGCCCGCGCGAACACTGTTCCCAGCCCCTCATCGAACGCGAACACACCGACCCGCTCGCCCCGTGCCGCCGCGGCCATCGCATAGGTCAGAGCGATCGACGATTTGCCGACCCCGGCACCGCCGATCAGCAGCATGCTCGTACCCCGTTCGATGCCTCCGCCGAGCAATGCGTCGAGTTGGGAGGAGCCCGTCGAGGTGATCTCGCCTAGGAACGCTTTGTGGTGTTCCGCGGCCACCTGGCGCGGGTAGATGGCGAGCCCGCCAGTTTGGATCGTGAAATTGTGATACCCACCGCGATACTTATGCCGCGCATCTTGACGACGCGAAGCCGGCGACGCTCGGCGCCGTATTCGATGGCCAGCTGCTCCAGCGTGATGACCCCATGCGCGATGCTGTGCAGCTGGAGATCGTTGTCGTTCGACGACAAATCGTCGAGTAACATCACCGTGCACCGTCGGCCGGCGAAGAAATTCTTCAAGGCAAGAATTTGCCTTCGATAGCGCAGCGAGTTTTGCGAGAGCAAACGCATCTCCGAAAGGGAGTCGAAGACGACGCGTTTCGGATTTACCTCACGCACTCGGTCGAGAATGCTTTTGGTGGTCTCGCTAAGTTCCAGCTCCGCCGGATGGAACAGCGTCAACTCCTGATCCGGATCGAGGCTTGCTTCCGGCGGCACGAGTTCAAAAACGTCAATGCCGGCCAATGCCCAACCATGGCGAGTAACGACGGAGCGCAATTCACGTTCGCTCTCCGACAAGGTGACATAAAGGCAGGCTTCTCCCCGGCGCACACCCTCCAGCAGAAATTGGAGCGCCAAGGTGGTCTTCCCGGTCCCTGGGTGCCCTTCGATCAGATAGATACGATCGGCGTCGAAACCTCCGCCTAGGATGTCGTCCAACCCGTTGCTGCCGGTTGAGATTGTCTGCGGCTCATCCGAGCCTGTTATGGTTGCGGATTGGGTCATGGCAGGCTCCTGGTAAACGTCGCGTCGGCGCGTTCGTCCGCGGGCCGCCAAATTAAACGTGCATTGAATTGCCTCATCAACTACCCGCCTCGCCGCGTTGCCGCCGGCTCACAATGGGTGCTCGCAGTTTTTGCCAGCATTCTGAGGTTCTGCGCGGTGGCTGTGAGCAGGAACTCATTTCGTGCGCTGCAGGGGCCACGCAATCGCAAGCGGCCGAGATGCAAAATGCGTCTGAGGTCACCTGTTATGTGCAAAAACGGCCGCCGGCATGGCCGGCAGCCGTCAGGGTGGTAGGGTCCTGCCTATGCGGCGCTAGGATTTAGCGGGTACCCAAGCCGTCTTCTGCTTGTCAAACGTGAAGCCCGGTGCCGACTTGAGGGCGTCCTTGGTCGCATCGAGCGTGAGGTACCAGGCGCCGTCCTTCATCTCCGCATGGACGGCGTTGAGCGGCACCCCAACGTCTTTCTCGCCGGCCCCAAGGAAACCGCCGACGCCGATAATTAGCCCGGTGATCTGGCCGTTATCACCGATTATCACGTCGTCGACGGTGCCGAGCTTGTCCTTCGCTGGGTCATAGACACTTTGCTTGTAGTACTTAGTCACCGTCTTGCCAGGCGGCGGCGAGGTCATGATAGGCGCGGGCATGGTTTGTGCCACGGCGAAGCCGGTGGCTCCGAGAAGAATGGCGGCGGCTGAAAGGGTTTTGTTCATTAGCTCCTCCAACAGGTTCGCGGTAGGCAAACGCTCGTCAGGGCCCGAGGTTGCGTAGCGCGCGCTCTATCGTCTCTGAGCTCGGCAAGAACGCTACCGCCTGCCGCCGCGACACTTCGAAAATCCTGCCGCGGGTTCCTGATGAGATTAGCGGCTTTTCGGCGATCGAAGCGGCGGGAAGGCATCAGCAACCGTTGCAGTTACGGTGCACTTACTTGAAAGGGATCAGAGCGCGGTCCCCAAATGTGATGACGATGTTCCCTGCGGCGCCGGTGCAGTGAGGGGGACACTTTTTAATGCGGATTAGTAATGTGATTACGTCGTCCAAAAAAATGCGAGCTATGATCCGCCCGGCTGAGCAGTTTTATTTCGGCGATGGGCACCTCCACGGCGACGGGCTGCCTTGGGTGACTCGGACAGGTACGCCCGACGGCGGACGATAGTCGATTAAGCGGATCAGCCACCGGAAAATTCACGCCTGACGGGAACTGGGCTAGAGCCACTAACGTTCCTTATCGAGTCCGTTGGGGCAGAAGTCTGGGAGATGTGTGTGGCGCGCTGTCCGGCATCAGCACCAATGAGACAGATTGTGCGGGTTGAGGAAGAGAGGATTTCTGGCCCATCGTAGCCTTCCAAGGAGCGAAGATGGGACAGAAATCCGGGCCGGAGAAGGAGCCGGCAGAACAGGTTATCAAGGAGGTCCGTCGCGCCACCCGGCGGCAATTTTCGGCGGAGGAGAAGATCCGCATTGTGCTGAGTGGCCTGCGCGGTGAGGACAGCATCGCTGAGCTGTGTCGCCGCGAGGGGATCGTCCAGAACCTCTATTACCGCTGGTCGAAGGAGTTTCTCGAGGGTGGCAAGAAGCGCCTGGCCGGCGACACGGCGCGGGCGGCGACCTCGGATGAGGTCAAGGATCTGCGCCGGGAAGCCGGCGCATTGAAGGAGGTGGTGGCCGAGCTCATGCTCGAGAACCGCTTGCTCAAAAAAAGCATGATCGGGGTTGGGGAGGACGGGGCATGAGATACCCCGCCTCCGAGAAGCTGGAGATCATCCGGCTGGTCGAGCAATCCTCCCTGCCGGTCTGCCGCACCCTGGCGAAGCTCGGCATTCCCCGGGCGACCTTCTACCGTCGGCACAGCAGCGGCGGGCCGGAGGCGCTGAATGATCGCTCGCCGCGGCCGGACCGTGTGTGGAACCGCATTCCCGACCCTGAGCGCGAACGGATTATCCAGCTGGCGCTCGACGAGCCTGCGCTGTCGCCGCGCGAGCTGGCCGTCCGTTTCACCGACACGGAAAGCTATTTTGTGTCGGAGGCTTCGGTCTATCGCCTGCTAAAGGCTCATGACCTGATCGCCAGCCCCGCCTTCATCGTGATCAAGGCCGCCGATGCGTTCAAGGACAAGACCACCGCTCCCAACCAGCTCTGGCAGACCGACTTCACCTATCTCAAGGTGATCGGCTGGGGCTGGTTCTACCTGTCGACCGTGCTCGACGACTTCTCCCGTTACATCGTCGCCTGGAAACTGTGCACCACAATGAAGGCCGAGGATGTCACCGCCACGCTCGATCTGGCGCTGCAGGCCTCGGGGTTGCACGAGGCCAAGCTCACGCGGCGGCCTCGCCTGCTATCTGACAACGGTTCCAGCTATATCGCGGCCGACTTGGCCAAATGGCTCAAGGGCCACAACATCAAACATGTTCGCGGCGCGCCCTACCATCCGATGACCCAGGGCAAGATCGAGCGCTGGCACCAGACGCTGAAGAACCGCGCCCTGCTGGAAAACTACTTCATGCCCGGCGATCTCGAAGCCCAAATCGAGGCCTTCGTCGCCGACTACAATCACCGCCGTTACCATGAGAGCATCGACAATCTCACCCCAGCCGACGTCTACTTCGCGCGGCGCTCAACCATCCTGGCAGAACGAGAAAGGATCAAACGACAGACCATCGCCAACCGTCGCCTGCAGCATCAACGGCAAGCCGCCTAACATCACCAATCCGATGAGCCAGAGCCTCTCTTATTTTACCCAGCCCATTATCTCAAAAACCCTGACGACGGACACCCAGCTTACCCGGCGCGTCACTTCGTCAAGCCCGGCATAACCGGGTGGGCACAGGTCAAAGCGGGCTATAGTGCCTCTATTGCGGAAAGTGCGGAGAAATTACGCTATGACCTGTATTACGTAAAATACCGCAGTCTTCGTTTAGATCTTAAAATTCTTCTCCGCACTATCGCCGTGGTTATCCGAGGAGAGGGCGCGCGATAGGGCACAATTGGTGGCTGCGCATTGCCAGCTTCGGCTGGCTTTATTACAAGTTTGAGCAACCAATGACGCTCGCGTATCGCCGCGGCGTCGGAGGTCGGGACTTCGCGCTTTCGGATCGCCACGGACGATCGATTTGAGAATCGCCTCGTAACGACGCCGGTCGGAATTGGGGATGCGTGCGGTCACGAGTGTGCCACCAGGCCAGAAGCCTTCGTCCTCGCTCGCGCCCGACTGAGTCAACGCTCCGATAATCCCACCGGCGGCCCCGCCGACCGCGGCCATTGCCGCGGTGGAGATGAGCCAACCAGCGGCAACTACCGGTCCGATCCCGGGAATTGCGAGTTATCCAAGGCCAGCGAGCAGGCCAGCGGCGCCCCCGATCGCTGCTCCGATGCCCGCACCAGCACCCGCGCCTTCGGCTCGGTCATCTCTACCGTTACGATCCCGATCAATTACATTGCACGGATATCGTCGCTGGCCAAACCGGCGAGCTCAAGTTCCCGAACTGCTTCGCTGGCACTTGCCTAGTCGTCGTAAAGTACCGAGACCATGACTGCCATAGTGTCTCTCCGAAATGGCGATGCTTATTGCACCTAACGCGCGATAACGTGGCCCTGATAGTCAAGGCTGACCGTGACGGTTTGCCCGTCCCTCATGGCGTGGCCCCGCCAGACCTTGCTATCGTCCTTCTGCAAGTCGGTCACGTTCGTAAAGCCGTTAGCCTCAATGCGAGACTTGGCCTCGCCCTGCGTAAAACTGTTACGCCCAGCGACCGGAGCCGGCGGCTGCGGTGTATCCGCGCTATTGATGGCCTTGTTCTGAGGTCCGTTTTGAGCGGGAGGCGGCTGCTGGGCAAATGCCCCACTGGCGAAAAGTCCGAGAGCCGCGCCCATCACGATTACTTAGCGCGTGTCTTGCACCTTCCGTTTGAGGTGGTGCACACAAACCGCGCGACGAATCCCATAGTTCCGTGGACATCAGTGCGCGACCTACACCGGGCAGAATATGATTGTTTCTCGGTAACATTATGGACAAGAATTATTACATTAGGTTACAGGAACTTCAGGCTCGAAGTCTGGTTTGTTCAACATCTAGAACATCTAAGGTATATGCTATGCCTATAATACTTTGGGCTCTGGGTGTTCCCCTCTCGGTCGTGCTCCTTCTTTGGATATTCCATGTAGTCTAAGTCTGCTACCGCGCGAGCGGTCGAAAGGAGACTGTCGGCTTGGGCCCCGAAACTGCTTGCAAGGTCGACAGGCCCCCCGAGCGTCAGGGAAAGGTTAGGTATCAATGAAACCGCCACGGAAGCCTAGCCTGCCGCTTGGCGAGCCGGACCCAAAAACCGTCGATAATAGGTTAGCCGTGGCACGAGCCACTGCCGAAAGTCTCTTTTCAATTAAGCCGGCTGAAAGGCGACCACGGCCGCGTGTGCTGAGTGCGGCGCGGGGGGTCATCCTCACCGACGCGATTACTGGCATGTCGCCAAGCAGAAATTGAGCTGGCGAACCGAAAAATAAGCTGGCTGTTCGAATGTCCAACGGAGACGTCTATCCCCTGGTTGCCCCTTCGAAAGAGGGAAGGCTAAGGTCTGCGACGAACGTTGTGGAGCCCGTTTTGAAACCGGAGCTCTCCTCGGCACTGGACATTGCTAATATCTTTCTTGGTGCGCTCTTGCTACTGGCCGTCCTGGCCGCCTGCTATTTCGCCGCTTCGATCCTTCTGCCGATCGTAGTCGCGATTGTGTTGCTGCTGGTGTTGCAGCCCGCAATGCGGCTTTTAGAGCGCCTTCATGTTCCGCGCGGAGTCGCTGCGGTTTTTATTATTTTGCTTCTCTTTAGCTTCCTGATCGGCATCGGAATGACGCTGTCGGGGCCCGCAGCAATCTGGGCGCAAAAGCTTCCTGCCGTCATCCCAAAGCTTCAGGAGAGGCTGAGGTTCTTGAGCGCTCCGATCTCTGCCATCCAACAGCTGGCCAGCAGAGCCGAAAGCTTGACCGCGACACAACATCCGCTACCCGTGACTTTAGCAGGCGCGGGACTCTCTGACCGCTTGATAGAAGGCACCCGCTATTTGGTCGGCGGATTCTTGGAAACTGCGCTTGTGCTGTTCTTCTTGCTAATAGCTGGCGATACATTCTTGCGTCGTTTAGTAGAGGTATTGCCGGGGTTCAAAAACAAACGGAAGGCAGTGGAGATTTCACAACAAGTTGAGAGCGACATCTCCGCGTTTCTTTTAACAATTACATTAATGAATATGGCTGTCGGAATTGGTACGGGGGTCGTGGCGGCGGTATGCGGGCTAGGCGATCCGTTCTTGTGGGCCACTGTTGCGTTCTTACTGAACTACATTCCCATTCTGGGTCCGCTGATTGGCGTTGCGACCTTCTTCCTGGCTGGCCTTGTGATGATCGAAAGCTTGTGGCTGGCGTGCCTACCGGCGGTGCTTTATCTCGGCATTCACATCGTTGAAGGTGAGACGATTACACCAATGTTGCTCGCCCGTCGGTTCACGCTAAACCCAGTGCTCGTCATTATTGGTTTGGTGTTCTGGTATTGGATGTGGGGCGTTGCCGGAGCGATCCTTGCGACACCAATGATCGCCGTAACCAAAATTGTCTGCGATCGCGTGGAGGCCCTGAGACCCTTCGGCCATTTCATCGAGGGCTGACGGACCCGATCAAATGGCGACTGATGATGTTCATCGATTAGGTACTCGCGTCCCGGAATTCGGGGAGGACGAAGGTGCTGGTGGTGAGCCTTGCTCACATGATCGCCGACACGAAAAACGTCGGCCGACCGGCGGACGAAACGAAGCGCTACCTGATGTCGCGGCCCGAGAGAAAGACCGAGGTTGTAACGCCGACGAGTCCTCGCTGAAGGGCTGGCAAGACGTGCTGCTGGGTGTCTATCGCAGCATTGCTGACGACCGCATTCTGGCGAACGCGGCAGCCGTGACTTTCTATGCGCTGCTGGCGCTTTTCCCGGGGATTGCCGCCCTCGTCTCGATTTACGCCCTATTCGCCGATCCGCGCAGCATCGCCCAGCATCTTGATGCCGTCTCCAGCGTGCTACCGAGCGGCGCCATCGACGTGATCCGTGATCAATTGAACCGGATCGCGGACCAGCCTCCCGAGACTTTGGGTATCAGCTTCATTGTCGGCCTCTTTGTCTCCTTGTGGAGCGCCAACGGCGGGATCAAAGCCCTCTTCGATGCGCTCAATGTGGTCTATGGAGAGAAAGAAGAGCGCAGCTTTCTTGGGCTCAATGCGGTCAGCCTGATGTTCACTGCCGCGATGATCGTTTTTCTCGTCGTAGCGCTTGCCTGCCTTGTCGCTCTCCCGGTCACACTCAACTATTTGCCCGGCTTCGTCGGCCAGATCCTTGAATACGTGCGCTGGCCGGGTTTGTTGGTGCTGGCAAACCTCGCGCTTACTTTTATTTTCCGGTTTGGGCCGAGCCGCACGGAAGCACGCTTGCGCTGGGTCAGCTGGGGTGGCGCCTTTTCTGCGGTCGGTTGGCTAGTAGCCTCCTCATTATTCTCGTGGTACGCCGCCAATTTTGGCAGCTTCAACAAGACCTATGGCTCACTGGGTGCTGTCATCTGTTTCATGATGTGGATGTGGCTCTCAGTGATCGTGGTCCTAATTGGCGCCAAGCTAAATGCCGAACTCGAGCATCAGGCCGAACATAAGGGATACACCAGGCTCTGCCTCGATTGGTGAGGATGAGACCTGAACGAGGAGATAGATCAAGCGGCGGGCCAAGCAATCATCGCCGCGGCCGCGGAGTTGGTACGTCGTGGGAACGGTCGGAGTGAATCCGTCGAGTGCGTTCAATGGCCGGTGACGGATTGCGAAATACGACTTTAGGGTCGGCGATCGTCGACCTCGTCGGGGATGTTTCCGACCTTGCCGCTAAAGAAATCCAGCTGGCCAAGGCCGAGTTCAGCGAAAACGTTCAGGCTAAAGTCCAGGCAAGCGGTTGGCCGATTGCCGGCGGATTCTTCGCCTTTATGTCCGTCGCCTTCGCGCTGGAGGGGGCCGTGTTTGCCCTCGTCAGCCTCGGCTTGGCCGTTTATTGGGCCTACCTGGTCGTCGCAGGGGTTCTTGCCGTCCCAGCTGCCGTCGGCTTTGCCTGCGGGCGGTCGGCCGCACATCAACCGCTTACGCCGGATCGAAGTTTCAAACAAATCGGCAAAGATATCCGGACAGCCAAAGAGGCGGGTGGCGATCCGTCGGAAATGTTTGATAGGGTCAAAGAACTGTTCGATGCGGTTGCGCGCCGGTTGAGCGTCGGGCTGAAGCAGGGTTTCCATCGGCGATGGACCATTGGCGGGATGTTGGGCGCGGCACCGGCGGCTTCGATCTGGCGACGCAGCCACTCGGCGTCATAGGCTTTGTCGGCGAGCACAATAGTACCCTCGCGCAGATACCCGAGCAGATGATCGGCGACCGGGCAATCGCCCGCCTGGCCCGGCGTCAGACCAGCTCGAGGATTCCGTCATCCCGCCTGGCGTAAAGCTAGAGGAGCTTGTCTCCGATGTCGGTAACAAGCGCGCGTTCTTCCGGTGTCAGCATTTTAGCCTCTCGAGGCTATTTAAATTCCGAACACCGCAAAGACAAAACCTGTTCCATGCCGTACAGGTCTAAATTGTAACAAGGTCACGAATTACGGCCAATCGCGAGATCGCTGACGAGCTCACCGTCGATGTCTTTCATGACATCTGGCGGCGCGCCGCGCGCTATGGGCCTGAGAACGGCACGGTACTGCCTGGATCATGAACCAGGCCGCGTCAGGGCGATGCCGACCGCGGGTCAAGGGTGGGATTGCTGAATTGTGAGAACATCGTTGCCCGGCGTGGCGGCACGACCCGCGGCTTCTCGTAGATCGACTTGATTGGGAGCCGGGGCGGTATTGGTTAGAGGGCCGCCGTGCGGAATGGGGAGGGCAAGCGTGTGGCGAACACACGCTTCGCGCGCGGCTGAATCGAGGCGGTCGAAGCTGGCGTTCTCTTGTTCACATTGGGTAAGAGCCGCCCGTTGGATTTGATCCTGCGGGAAGATGCGGGCTACCGTGCCGTCCGCTATTTCCAGGTGCAGAGCGGACGCGCTGGCCGCAAGCACGATGGCGAGAACTACGATGCCCATTAGAGTTTTCATCAGGGGTTTTTCGCCGGTGTGTTTTGCCCTTCGCGCAGTTTCTGGCGCAGCACTGCGAGTAACGCGTCAGCGCGCCCGCCATTGTTCTCGATCACCTTGGCGAATTCGTCGCGCTGCGTGATTTTCATGCTGATCCGATCGACATAAACGTCGCTCACCTTCAACTGACCGCCATCCTCGATCAGGTGCCAGTCGATTTGCACCGGCTTGTCGCTGTCGCGAACCACCTCACTAGAGACGATCACCTCGTCGCCGCTATTCTGGACGCCGGTGACATGAAATTGCGCTCCGCCGTATTCCTTCAGCCGGTCGGCGTAGGCAACCGCGGTATATTCCTTGAACAGACTGAGGAATTCCTGCTGCTGTTCGGGAGTGAAGGCCCGCCAGTAGCGACCTATCGCGAACCGGCCGATCCCGGGGATGTCGAAATCACTTTGAAACAATTCTCGGAAACGAGCGATCCGTTGCGCTTGGGGGACACCTGAGCCCAGTGCCTGGATGCCATGATTGCCAAGATCGTCGACGAACGCGCGTGGATCGGGCGCTGCATCGCTACCTGGAGCCATTAGGACAGCGCAGACGCCCAGCGTCGCGCCGATCGTATGAAACCAGCGAAACATGGAACCAGCCTCGTGTAACCGTCGATATAGTTGGCAAACACGGCAGTCGGGCCCGCGTTCCTGCCGGCGCAAGGCGCCGAACGTGTTTTTCTGCCGGAGCAGAACGCGTTATCTCCTTGCCTGTAGAGAAGCGAACGTTCAGGCAGAGCGGCGGGGTAGTGTCCTAATTTGAAATGGTAAAGGGATTGAACCAGTAGAACATACCGTCAGCTACGAGCATTCCGATGCAGATAGCGGTTTCGACATACCAGCTTTGGAGGGTGGTTCGCATCGGCATGGGGATGGGGGAGGTGACAGTGATCTCCGAGAGCCACTTCCGCCATATTCTCCATGTGCCAGTATTTTCAAGCGTCATAAGTATAGATGCTGCTGTAACCAAAATCACGAGACAAACAGATAAGAGCGCATATTTTTCATGTACGATTTTTGGCGAGCCCCATTCCACTAACTTGCTATTTAACCAGAATGATCCTCCAATAATGGCAGTAAAAACCTGCAAAAAGAATTTCATCCCGTTATAGGTTGCCGCGTATAGATCGCCTACCCGTTTGGATATGTCTTCATATTGTTTATCACGACTTACTGCGCCGTCTTCTGTGTCAGCCATCTTTGGTGCCCCTGTGTTGCGCGACAATCGCCGCCCGCACCGCCTCTACCGGCGAGTTGATCCGCTCGGTATGCAGCACGGCAAAGAACCGACGCTTCGTGCTGCCCTCCATCGGCGATGACCAGGCGTAGGCGAGAGTCGCCTTCGGATGCCCGGCCAAGTCGAACACATGAACCACACCTTCCCATACCGTCTGGCCTTCAAAAGTCTCCTTGACAGGCACGGATTGGGCGAGCGTCGCGGTGCCGCCGTGCATGTTCTCGACGGCCTCGCGTAATGTGTCGGCGCAGGCGCTCACTGGAAGCGCCATTCAGTAACAGCTAGCTTCGCCATATACTTTTGCCGTTCTTCAATTTCAGGTCGGCTCCACAGACCATATTCGGATACAGACTTCGTTGTGATAATTCTCGATGCAGCAAATTCTTTCTTTTTATCGTCGAAAGACTTATTCCCCAACGATCTGTTTACGTCGGAGAGCAGGCACATGTTGCCAAGGCGCAACGTACATTCATCAACAATATCAGTATCGAGATTAATTACGTCTTTCCATCCGGCTCCCGGAAATTTCGGAAGGATGTGTTCCACGGTTACGGCATCTGGCGCTAATTCTCCATGATGCTTATCTTGTGATCGTTTTAACGCTTGGCTCTCCAATCCTTTAAGGAGATAAGCCGCCTTCTTGTTTTCTCTTTCAATCTTAGTCGCGAAATCACTTTCAAATATGTCGTCAGGAATATATAGTTCTCGCAATTCCTGAAGGACTTGGCTTGCGGTAGTTATTTTTTTCTCTGAGATACCACGCGCGGTCCTGCCGCCTAAGCTTTCTATGCGGCCCGGCCTGCCACGAGCAACAAGCTGGTATCTGACTGCAATGACCTCCAACAAACGGAGTAATCTTTGTAGCTCGCGAGCCTCAAAGCGGCCGATGGCTGCAAGAATGACCGGATGGGTCTGCGTCGCGCCGATGATTTTCAACGCCTCAATGCTATTCCGCGCCTCCCTCGGGAGACCGGCCCAAATGGCGTCGTTCGGGTCAGTCAGAGCCACGTAGCGCTCGGCCGTGGCGCGCATATCCAAAGACACCTGATATGCCGTCTTGGGGTCGCTATACTCTTTCTTGAATGCTTTGAACAGCTTTCGGCCTTCAAGAACACCGTGCTTAGAAGCCCAGAAGGCGCGAAGAAAAGAGTTTGCCTTCACTGCTTCCAATAACGTCATCATTTCAGTCCAGCGCTCTTCCAAGTCCCTGAGCGCCGAAGCGTTACGGGACTTCTCGGCTCTACTGAAAAGATAGTTTTTTACCAGATCAAGAGGTGCTAAATCTAGTCCACGATCATTCAATGTTTCGAAAATAGTGTATGCGGCTTCGTCGCCCGAGACAACCAACCTGACAATTTGAACCGTATCTGTTATAAAGGTGACAAATTCGAGGAAATAATCTTTAGCTTTATCGGGCGCATCAAATGACGCTGCTTTTTCTGAAACCCTTCGGTTTACCAGTAGAATTGCCTCCAATATCGCAGCGCTGCGACTACCTCGTTTTGATGCTTTGAATGCTTTTTCAATGTCAGAAACAGGAGTGGCAGCGATTACATAACGATTAAACGCGTCATTATTGGCTGCATTTAGCGTTAGCTTCGGTTCCATTTTTGTTTCGCCAAGATCGCTATCACCTATGTAGCGCTCTTCAATTTGTGTCGCGGCGCGTTGGTATGCCGAGTATCCCTGGAGCCAGTTTCGGATTGCACTGAAGATCATCAACGTAGTGGCGAGGCGTTGTTGCCCGTCTAAAACTTGAAGCGTTGGCGCATCGGCCTTAGTGAAGACCATCAATCCACAGAAATATATTTCGTCTTTTTCGCGCATGGCCGTTTCGATGTCGTCCATAAACTGATTAATATACTCATCTTTCCATGAATAATCTCGCTGATGACTTGGAACGTGGAACCTAAATTCCTTGATGAATTGGCCGAGACCAACGGTCGGGGTTTCAGAAAGAGGTATCGTCACTTTATTGCCCTCCATGACGGAGGTCTTCGATAAGTTGGCGATATTGAATAATACGACGTTCGGCTAGCCGGATTACGCCTTCTCGCCAAGTCGCTGGTGGGGATCGTCGCGCAGCGGCTTTAGGGTTTAGCCGTGCTTGCCTTACAGTCGCAATCGAAACGCCGAGTTGCTTCGCAAGTTCGGCATGGTCAATCCGTTCAAAGAGTTCGTCGGTTGCTTCTTTGAAGTCCATTGTATGCACTCCTATTGACAGCCGAGCATGTGTCAATCATACTGCATACACAGAGAGAGGGGAAGCCCCATGAACCGCACGCCGCTCGCCCGTCGCACTCAACTCATCAATTGCTTAGTCGAGGGCAATTCGATCCGCAGCACCGAGCGGATGACCGACACGCACCGCGACACGATCATGCGGTTGCTGGTCGAAGTCGGTTCCGGCTGCGCGAAGCTGATGGATGAACAGATGCGCGACCTGCGTTGCCGCCGCATCCAGGTCGATGAAATCTGGGCGTATGTCGGCAAGAAGCAGGCGCACCTTCAACCAAGCGACAACCGCGCGCGCCTCGGTGATATGTGGACGTTCGTTGCGCTCGACCCGGATACGAAGCTGATCCCCACCTATCGCGTCGGCAAGCGCACCGCAACGAACGCGGTGGCGTTCATGGGCGACCTTTCCGAGCGGCTGGCAAACCGCGTTCAGCTTTCATCGGATGCGCTCAGCACCTACGTCGAAGCTGTCGAGCGGGCCTTCGGCGCGGATGTGGACTACGGGCAAGAGGTTAAATTTTACGAGGCAGAACCAAACGGGCCGGGCCGCTACTCGCCGCCGAAGGTGTCGAGCCGCGAGCGTCTGGTTATCGCAGGCGATCCCGACCAAGCCCATATCTCGACAAGCCTTGTTGAGCGCCAGAACCTGACCATGCGGATGAGCATGCGTCGGTTCACGCGGCTGACGAATGCGTTCTCAAAGAAGGTCGAGAACCTGCACGCAGCCGTGGCGCTCCACTTCGCGCACTATAACTTCGTGCGATTGCACCGGAGCCTCAACGTTACGCCTGCGATGCAGGCTGGCGTGAGCAAGCATCTTTGGTCGCTCGGCGAGTTGGTCGAGCGGACTTCCGCGTAAGGAAAACGCCTATGGCTTTCAAATATGAGTACAAAATGACCAACTCGTGGGCCAGTCCGATTGAGGAATACGCGACCGAGTTTGCCGCCATGGCCGCAGCATGCCGGTTCCTTAATCAGAGCGTCGATGCCAGGATTTTGCGCGACGGTGTAATCGTTCGCTCATTCGATGACATCAAGAGATTTTGTCAGAAGCGACCGTCGTCAAATTAGGACACTACCAGCGGCGGGAACCGCTTGCCAACCGACATTTGTCCAATCGGGCAGCAATCGCGCGACGCAAACCAGCTGATCGGCGTCCTCTCGGGGACGACGGCTGGGGTGAGTTCGTAATGTCCGCCGCTCTTGCCGCTGACCAGCGGCAAGAGCGTACCGCCCCATCCTTGTACCATCATGAGGTGGCTTGGCGCCGACTTCGAAGAGAAGCAAGAGCCCCGCGTGGCATCATTTGCCTAAGCGCAAGAGGGTGACATCGTGACGTCATCAGGGCGAGGCTTGCGGGATAGGGGGCGCATCACGGCGCCGCCCCTCCCACACCACCGGGCATACGGGTCGCGTACGTCGGCGGTTCGACCGGGTTAAGCTCGGGCTACAACATGGAGCCGGGGGAGACCGAGGGAGTCGGAGTAGTGGTTGCGCAGTGCCTGCTGAACCACCAGGTGTCCTGACATGTGCCAGAACCCCGTCGGAGAGCCGGCGGCGACCGCTGCGGGGAGTAGCCGCGCCATCCGTTAAGGGTGGGGCGTCAGCTCTTTGATCAACTGCAGTCAGACTGATCCCGCGTGTCCGGCGTGTCAGACCCCGGATCTGCGTCTCGAATTTGTCGAGGGCATTTGGCGCAATGCGCCGTTGCTCCCGTCATTCGAGATACTGAGCCCGAGAAACTTGCGCTCTCCGGCCGCGCCACGCGCTTTTGGCATCGTTGACCTTCAGCCGCAGCTTCTGGGTCAGGAACCGGCTCACCGAGGCCATGACCCGTTCACCGGCGCGGCGGTTGCGGACCTAGATGTTATATTACAGTCATCCGCATAAGGGCAGAAGCGGTGGCCGCGTCGGGCCAGTTCCTTGTCGAGGTCGTCGAGCACGAGTTGCTGAGGAGGGGCGAAAGCGGACCGCCCTGCGGCGTCCCCTCGTCCACCGGTCGGACCAAACCGTCCATCACCCCAGCATTGAGGAACGCCCGGATGAGCTTGCGCACGCGCTTGTCGGCCACCCGCAGGGCAACCCGTGCCATCAGGTTGTCATGGTTGACCCGGTCGAAGAATTTTTCGAGAACAAGGTCAACGACGACGCTGTAGCCGTCCGCAATATATCGTTGCGCTTGGGCCACGGCCTGGTGGGCCGAGCGCCCTGGTCGGAAGCCGTAGCTGTGCTCGGAAAACGTCGGGTCCCACTCTCCTGGAGAACCTGCAGCAGGGCTCGCTGGATCAGTCTGTCGACGACGCAAGGCCCGCCGAGCTTTCTGACCCCGCCGTCCGGCTTGGGTATTTCGACCCGCTTGACCGGCCGCGTTTGGTAGATCCCCTTGAGCAACTGAGACCGAATGCTTGGCCAGTGTTCAAGCAGGTGACCCTTTGTGTCGTCGATAGTCATCGGGGAACCAATTAAAAAAGCGTCATCGAAATTTTGCCCATTCACACTTAATATTATAAATTATTGTCTCGGCAATATTATAGAATTTAATTGCGCCGCCGGCCAAGCGGCGCTTGGATCTTGACTGCTGGTTGCGAATAGCTTCACTCCGTCGGGTACAAATCGCCCCCGCTACCCGACCTTTCGTTGAGCCGCTGCAACTTCCGCCCCGCTTCAGGCGTTAGACCGCCAGTGCGCCCCCCGGCGCAACACGAACAGGCTCCTGATGCTCAGCGCCGCAATCGTCAGAATCACCGCGCATTGCGCTCGAAAGCGCCGCGCGACGATCGCCATTGCCGCGCTCGTCGCGCTGGTGGCGACGATCTATGCGGCGACGCATTTCGAACTCAACACCGACACCGAGCGGTTGCTGCCGCAAGAACTGTCATGGCAACAGCACCAGCACGCTTACGCCACCGAGTTCCCGCAGCATCAGATCATCGCCGTGGTCGATGCGCCGACCTCCGAACTGGCCGGCATCGCCAGCGATCGCCTGGTCGCGCGGTTGCGACAAGCGACCACCCTCTTTTCGTCAGTTCGCCAGCCCCAAGGCGACCTCTTCATGGAGCGCAATGCGCTGCTCTATTTGTCGACCGACCAGGTCGTGGCGACCGCGCAACAATTACAAAGCGCTCGCCCGGTACTAGCGATGCTCGCCGCCGATCCAAGCCTGCGCGGGGTGATGCGGGTGCTCTCCGCCGGCGCCGATGCGGTGCAGAAGCAGCGCCTGCCCGCCGACACATTGACCAAGCCGATGACCATGCTGTCGGATGCGCTGGACCCGATCCTCGCTGGCAAGTTTGCCAGCGTGTCGTGGCTGAGCTTGCTCGACCCGAACGCGACCCTGCCGGCGCGGTCGCGGCAGTTCATCGAGGTTGACCCGAAGCTCGACTATAATGCGCTGCGCCCGGGGCATGCCGCGACCACGGCGATCCGCAGCATGGTCGACGAGCTGCGCCTCGGTCCCGCTTTGGGCGCGAGCGTGAAATTGACCGGCATCGCGCCGATCAACGACGCGCAATTCGCGGCGCTGGGCAAGACCGCGATCCCTGGCTTTATCGGGACAGTCATCGCCGTCGTGGCGATCTTGTGGCTGGCGCTGCGCTCGGCGCGGATCATCCTCGCGGTGTTTTTCACCCTCACCATCGGCTTTGTCGTGACCGCCGCGGCCGGGCTGCTACTGGTCGGGGCCTTCAATCTTTTGTCGATCGCGTTCGCCGTGCTCTTTGTCGGTCTCGGCGCTGACTTCGCGATCCAATTCAGCGTGCGCTACCGCGCCGAGCGCCACGAGCACGACAACATCATCACCGCGCTGGAGGGCGCTGCAGCCAAGGCGGGTCTGCCGCTAGCGCTGGCGGCGATGGGAACAGCGATTGGCTTCTTGTCGTTCCTGCCGACCCAATACAAGGGTGTCGCCGAATTGGGCCTCATCGCCGGCATCGGCATGCTCGTCGCCTTCGCCGCGACGATCACCTTGCTGCCGGCGCTACTTGCGTCGTTCAACCCGCCCGGCGAGCCGAGCCGGATGGGGTTCGCCGAGATGGCGCGGTTCGACCATTTCCTCGCCCGCTACCGCATCGCCATCGTCGTCGGCACTCTTGTCCTCATCCTCGCCGCCAGCCCGCTGCTGCTGCGCATGCGTTTCGATTTCGCCCCGATCCATCTGCAGAACCAACAGAACGAGGCGGTGCAGACCTATCGCGAGCTCGCCGCCACCGTGCCCGAGGCCGGGGTCGACGCGATCAATTTGATCGCGCCATCGCTCACGGATATCGCGGCGCTGGAGCAAAAGCTGTCGGGCCTCCCCGATGTCGCCGGAACACGCTCGGTTCTCGACCTCATCCCCGCCGACCAGGATGCGAAGCGCACGGCGATCCGCGGCGCGGCGATGGCGCTCGATCCGGTGCTCGCCCGCGGCGCGAGCGAGCCGCCGCCAACCGACGCTGAGATCGTCGCGGCGATGCGCCAGGCGGCAACCGACCTCGACACGCTCAGCTACAACGTCAGCGGCGCCGCTGCGAAAGCGGCAGAGCGCCTTTCGTGGCAGCTCGCCCGCCTCGCCGACGGCGACGTGAAGTTCCGCCAATATGCCGGCTATGCCGTGGTTGTGCCGCTGCAAAGCGACCTCGATCGGCTGCGCAACATGCTGCGGCCGCAACAGGCGACGATCGCAACCCTACCGCCCGAGATCCGCAGCGACTGGATCGGCGCCGACGGTCGCGCGCGCGTCGAGATCCTGCCCAAGGGCGACACCAACGACAGCGCGACGATGCAGCGTTTCGCCAGTGCCGTGCTGGCGGTGGCGCCCGAGGCGGCGGGGGGGCCGGTGCAGCTCCTGGAATCGAAGCGCACCGTGCTTGGCGCTTTTATCGAGGCCGGGATCGTCGCCATCGTCGCGATCACGGCGATGCTGTGGATCGCGCTGCGCCGGTTTGGCGACGTGCTCCTCACCCTGGTGCCGCTACTCGTCGCCGGCGCGGTGACGATGGAGCTGATGGTCGTCCTCGGCCAGTCGCTGAATTTCGCCAATGTCATCGTTTTCCCGCTGCTCCTCGGCGTCGGCATCGCGTTCAAGATCTACTACGTTCTGGCGTGGCGCGACGGCCGCACCAACCTCTTGCAATCGACCCTGACCCGCGCGGTGTTTTTCAGCGCGCTGACCACTGCCACCGCGTTCGGCAGTCTATGGCTGTCGAGCGCGCCCGGCATGTCGAGCATGGGCAAGCTGATGGCATTGGCCCTCCTCTGCACCCTCGCCGCGGCGGTGTTGTTCCAGCCGGCGCTGATGGGCCCGCCGCGCACCCGTCAGCCCGGGGAGGCGGCGCCCGAAGTGGACGCGCGCGAAACCCACCGTCCCGAACGGACGCGCGAGGCCGCGTGACGGGTAAGTGTTGGCCCCTTGATTAGCGCGAGCCGCGGCGCAAGCGGGTACCTCTACGTGCGCAATACTCACGGGCGAGGTCGGCCAGCGCCCGCCGTTCCTCATCGGTGAAATCGATCCTTGGCACTACCAGCAGCCGGGCAAGTGCGGGTACCGCGCGAGATCGCCTAGGGTAACAGCGCCGGTGGACATGGGCCGAGCACAGCGCGACCCGCCGGCAGGGGGTCCAAGCGCGCCCGATCTTGATCGCGGCGCGAAGACGACCTCCCCCTCGCTCGCGCCGCTTCCCGACCCGGAAGCGAGCCCAGCCTCTCTCCCCGGATTGCGCCGGGCTCTTCCGCGGCCTCTACAGCGCCGGAACGTCCGACCCTACCGCCACGCTCCCGTTCCCCTTCGCGACGGAGGACTTCTGCTTCGTTATCCCCATGTCCCGGGAACGCCGCTCCGGCAAGGCACGTTATTCGAAAAAAGAGAGGGAGCGACCTTTCGTCATCGGTTTGAAGAAGCTATGACCAAGCTCACGTTGCCCGGCGGCACCGCTACATGCTGGCCGGTAGGTGCGGGTAATGGACCCCGCACTGTTCGTAGATTGAGATTTGCTTCATCCGGGGACAGTCGACAGCGAGGACGTTGCGCAACTCCGGCGGTTCGGAGGCCTTCGCGTCGACCGGGGACGGCCTTCGTTTACTCCAGTCGGCGGTTCCCCTGGCCTCCCTGAACGTCCGGTTTACGCCGCTTCTCGGTCACTCAGCCTTTGCGGTTTGGACGGCTCTTCATGCCCCGAAGGCGACCTTCGCGCCTAATCAAGGCAGCCACTTGATAATTGAAAAAAAACAAAAATCCAAAATGTGAGAATAACGAATAGCTGGATCTGTCACATTATTGAAAACAAATGGGCATTGCCCAACCGCTTAATTTTTAGGCGGCCGGAGAATGGCAGGGTCGATGACCTTGTTACAATTTACCTCTGTACGGTATGGAACAGGAATTTCTTGGCAGTGTTCAGAATTTGAATGGCCTTTGGAGCCTGAAATGCTGACACCGGAGGAACGGGCGCTCCTGACCGATATCGGGGACAAGCTTCTCGACCTTTTCGTCAGGCGGGATGATGCAGTCACCGACGGCGATTTGGACCGCGCGCAGCGGCTGCACGAGGAAATCGCGGATGTCGCAGCCGAGCGAAGGAAAATCCTCCGGGACGCCGGGGAACTATGATGCCAGCCGACCGCGCGAAGCGCCGCCGAGCACGCGAGAACGCCCTCATCGACCACCTGGCGGACAAGATGTTCGAGCCCAAAGGTTCAATTGACGATCAGCCAAATCACAGCCCCATCACCCCCACCGGCCGACCGGTCGAGGACCAGGTGCGAAAGGAGTGGAACCCTCGCAAGGGCGGGCTTCCCATCTTGAGCCGTAAACACCGCGCGCTCTAGCGCTCGACCGGGAGGGTATCGGTTCCCCGAAGCGTAGTCCGGAGCCTTGCGCTAGAGGCCGCCAAACCCATCCTTAAAGCGCATCACGTCCTCATCGCTGTGAAAGTTGATCTCGAAGCCAATGCGGCCAACCGGCGCAGGCTTGAAACGGGTCGGCTGCATCTTCTGACTATCCAGCCATATGCGGAGCCGGCTCATCGCTTCGCCGTATGAAATGGCGGCAGGCTTGGGATAAACACCGTGAGGGGCGAGGTGCTTTCCATGTTTTAGGCCGCCAAAGTTTTTCTCCTAAATCGGGGGACTCAAACTCCCTGCAAATCGGGGTTAGACGAGGGGCGATAAAAATTGACCCGGCGGTGGTCCGGCCGGGTCAGTTGTCACTACATCAAATCGGAGCGGCACGGGGGAGCAGCCTCTCCGACACTGGGCCACCGGCACCGTGGCGGATGCCACAATTGCGTTCCTAAAAGCCGTAATACCGGTCGACCCTCTGGCCGTAGCTGCGATCGGACCAGTCAGGCTCGTAGCCGGCCGAGTAGTAAGGTGCTTTTTCCAGCCGCTCGCGGTCGATATCGACAACATAGCCGCCCTGGTTGGTGTCATAAGTCAGCACTCGCCAGGGCAAGGGATGGTAGCTCTCGCCCATGCCCAGGAAACCTCCAAACGACATGATGGCGTAAGCAACCCTGCCGCTGACTTTGTCGATCATCACGTCATACACCGACCCGAGCTTATCGCCCTGGGGGTTGTAGACGCTGGTTCCGGTTACCTTGTCAGCGGAAATCAGGTTGACGGTTTCGTCAGTCGCAACGTCGTTCATTATGTGCTCTACATCTGAGAGGAGAGACGACTGCGAACGTCGTCGCGGTAGGCCCGTTCCTGGGCGCGGTAGCGAACAGATGGCATGCGGGGTGGACCTGCTGGGTCGACCTGATCATCAGCGACGCCGCCAGGTCCGCGTAGGAAGCGACTTCCTGCTCGACCATGCCGTTCTCGCTCGAGTTTTCATGGCCGAAGCACCGGGGCTCTTGCGGCGGCGTCAATCGTGACGTTTACGCATCGTCATCGAGACCCCGAAAGGTAGCCGGAACAAATATGACTACGACCCGGACTGCGACTGCATGGAATTGGGGACAGTCCTCCGGGAAGGCATGCAATTTCCCTACGACTTTGGTTTCGTTCCTTCGACGCTCGGCGATGACGGCGATCCGCTCGACATCCTCGTGCTGATGGATGCGCCGGTCATACCGGGCTGTGTGATCAAAGCGCGCCCAATCGGCGCAATCGAGGCTAAGCAGAAGGCAAAGGGCGAGGATTGGGAGCGAAACGGCCGGCTTATCGCAATCGCAGTTCACTCACAGACCCATGACGACGCGAAATCGCTGAGCGATCTGCGCCCACATCTAGTCGAAGAGATCAAGCAGCTCTTCGTCAACTACAACCGACTACGCGGGCGAAAATTCAAGCCGATTGCCGAAGCAAGCCCACAAGCTGCGGAGAAGCTTATTAAGGCGGGGATGAAGACCTTCAAGAAGCAGAACGGACGACATAAATCGTGAAAATGATCTGTTAGAGATGCCTATCGGCAAGGTCAAACGAACGCTCCCACTGCCATCCCGACGACTAAGCCCAATATGGCGAGCGTCGCCCAACGTCTTCAGACCCGCACCTATCGTGAACTCGCCCATCACGCGGCGTCGCATTGTAATCATCATCAACAAGACCATGATCGGGACGGCGACGACGCTATTGGTGACGGCGCTCCAATAGAGATCGGATACCGGGTCGATCGGCGCGGAATTGCAGCATGGCCAGGGCCAAAACAGCGATCGCCTCTGTGGGTTGACGCGCCACTCCCACCCGCCAACCAGCGGCTTCCGCGACGCCGTATGCTAATTCCCTTGATCCTCTCCCTCGGCGGCCTTTGCCTCGTCGGGCTTTTGCGTTCCCCGCACGAGGCGGACGAAAAGCGCGGCGAGAGCCGCACCGAGCAGTGGCCCAACAACATAGATCCAAAAACTCGCCATTTGCCCGCTCACCAGCGCGGGGCCAATCGAGCGCGCCGGATTCATGGATGCGCCACTGACCGGTCGCGAGAATAAGCCGCAGAGTGCAATCGTTCCGCCGACGGCGAGCGCGGCATCGGATCCGATCATGCGATATCGTGAAGCGGTGCTTAGGATGACCGTGATCAAGAGGGTCGTCAGCGCGAGTTCCATGACGAAAGCGGCGACGATCCCGTGGCCCGGTTCTGTCACGCCCCCTTCGAGGGCTGGGCCGAATAGCACGTGCAACAGCAAGGCCGCCGCGGTCGCGCCACAGATCTGGGCAAGGATATAACTCGGTATCCGCTGCCCCCCGCAACGAGAATCCGATCGTCACCGCAGGGTTGAGATGCGCGCCAGAAGCCGGTCCGAGCGAGTAGATCATCGCCATGACCAACAGTCCGGTGGCCAGACTGCGGCCTACCGGCGTCACCTCCGCGAATGGTCCTAGCGCCCCTATGGCGCCGCCACCGGCGTCCTCGAAAACGAGCGCATGCAACAATTCAAGAGCGGCAGGCTAACCAGCGCAAACCCTGAAAACGGGCGAAGTCTTTCGGCAGAGCCTTAAGCAGCCGGTTTCTTTCCCATATTGATAGGAGACACGGCGCACCCCTCTGGCGCCGCTGATGGCTGAGGCCCCCGCTCTCGGTCGAGTGGCCTTGTCCGAGGACGAGGATGATGCGGCCAGCACTCGGAACTGACCGGATCTGCCGGTGATTGACGGCTGTCCACGTTTGACACGTTCTCCCTCAGAACTCCCGGCGTCGCCCGACGGCGCCGGGATTTTTACCCCCGCTGGCCGTGGCCAGGTCCCTAAAGGTCGTTTTAGAAGCCTACTCTGGCGACTTGCGCGCAGGAGAAAACAAAGACATTAGTCGTGAAGCCTAACCCGCGGCGCATGCAGTGCATGCGCGATAGTCCTGCTGAAAACAGTATGCCTGCCCGGCGTCTTGTCTACCGGCTGCGGTGGGAGCGCGTGTTATTAGCTGGCTGCATTGCTGGCGCTGTCGAGTTGGGATTGATCGCGCTGGCGGTGTATTAATTAGCTCAGACCGGGCGCTCCACCGCGATGACACCATAGATTAACTTCCCACCCCGCAATAAAGCGACTGTTACACACATTTACTTATTTTTACAAAACGTTACAAACAAATTGCTGCAGCGTTTTTCAAGGTTTAATACAGTGGCTGGCCACTCGAAAGCTTTCGGATGGCTTAATAGCGCGCCGGAATTAGAACAAAACAGCCCTCAGTATTAGGTCTCGATGAGAACTGCGAAGAAGTCGAGAGGCCGCGGAGTGCGATCCCCAAATAATGCGTGGCGACAAAGCCGGGTCAATCTGACCGGCGCGAGCCACGGCGCACCCTGGTGCGGCGGCTCCTGCCCACGGCCGTTCACATTTCCTTCTCAGCCAATCCCCGTGCCTGCCGCGTGCGCGCAGGCCGAAGGAGTAAACCATGGCATCTAGCACGGAAAGCTTGGTCAAACCGACCGCCAACGAGGTTCCGGGCGCCGCCGTGCTCAAGAAAAACGGACGAAGCAAACCCGCCGGCCACACCAACGGGCATGCCAACGGCGCGGCCGAGGTTCATCCCGAGGATCTGCACGAGCTGCTGCATGCCATGCAAGCGATGCGTATGGGGGATTTTTCGGTGCGCTTGCCCGACGACCATACCGGGCTCGCCGGCAAGATCGCCGACGTCTTCAACGAAATTGTCGCCGCCAACGAACGCATGGCGCACCAGCTCGAACAGGTCGGTCAGATCGTCGGCCGCGAGGGCAAGACGCGCCGGCGCGTCAAGTTCGCCCTGTCGCACGGCGCCTGGGGTGAAATGGAAAGCTCGGTCAACACGCTGATCGACGATCTCTTGTGGCCGACAACCGCTGTCACCCATGCGATCACGGCGGTGGCCCGCGGCGATCTGCTGCAGACGGTTCAGCTGGATGTCGACGGCCGACCGCTGAAGGGGGAGTTCCTGCGCTCTGCGTCGATCGTTAACCGCATGATCGAGCAGCTCAACGTCTTCACCTCGGAAGTCACTCGCGTCGCCCGCGAGGTCGGCACCGATGGCAAGTTGGGCGGCCAGGCCCAGGTCCGCGAAGTCACCGGCGTCTGGAAGGACCTGACCGAGAGCGTCAATTCGATGGCCTCGAACTTGACGGCACAGGTCCGCAACATTGCCGATGTGACGATCGCCGTCGCCAATGGCGATCTGTCGAAAAAGATCACCGTCGATGTGCGGGGCGAAATTCTGCAGCTCAAGGAAGCCATCAACACGATGGTCGACCAGCTGCGCTCGTTCGCCTCCGAGGTGACGCGCGTCGCGCGCGAAGTCGGAACCGAAGGGAAGCTGGGAGGCCAGGCAATCGTGCCCGGCGTCGCCGGGACGTGGAAGGACCTCACCGACTCGGTCAATGCGATGTGCGGCAACCTCACCGATCAGGTGCGCAACATCGCGCAGGTCACCACAGCGGTCGCACGCGGCGACCTTTCGCGCAAAATCACCGTCGATGTGCGCGGCGAAATCCTCGAGCTCAAGGACACCATCAACACGATGGTCGATCAGCTCAACGCCTTCGCCGGCGAGGTGACGCGCGTGGCGCGCGAGGTCGGCACTGAGGGACGGCTCGGCGGCCAGGCACAAGTGCCCGGCGTGGCCGGCACCTGGAAGGACCTGACCGACAACGTCAACTCGATGGCCTCCAACCTGACGGCGCAGGTGCGCAACATCGCCGAGGTCGCCACCGCGATCGCCGGCGGCGATCTGTCGAAGAAGATCACGGTCAACGTGTCGGGCGAAATCCTCCAGCTTAAGGAGACCATCAACACGATGGTCGATCAGCTCAACGCCTTCGCCGGCGAGGTGACGCGCGTGGCGCGCGAGGTCGGCACTGAGGGACGGCTCGGCGGCCAGGCCAACGTGCTCGGCGTCGCGGGGACCTGGAAGGACCTGACCGAGTTGGTCAACTCGATGGCAAACAATCTGACCGGTCAGGTGCGCAACATCGCCGAGGTGACCACCGCGGTCGCCAATGGCGATTTGTCGAAGAAGATCACAGTCAACGTGTCGGGCGAGATCGCACAACTCAAAGACACCATCAACACGATGGTCGATCAGCTCAACGCCTTCGCCGGCGAGGTGACGCGCGTGGCGCGCGAGGTCGGCACGGAAGGCAAGCTCGGCGGTCAGGCCGAAGTGAAGGGCGTCGCCGGCACCTGGAAAGATCTGACCGACTCCGTCAACTACATGGCCGGCAACCTGACCGACCAGGTACGAAACATCGCCGAGGTCGCGACCGCCGTGGCGCGCGGCGATCTGTCGAAGAAGATCACGGTCAACGTCTCAGGCGAAATTCTGCAGCTGAAAGACACCATCAACACGATGGTGGATCAGCTTAACGCCTTCGCCGGCGAGGTGACGCGCGTGGCGCGCGAGGTCGGCACCGAAGGGCGACTCGGCGGCCAGGCGCAGGTGCCGGGCGTCGCCGGCACTTGGAAGGACCTGACCGACAATGTCAACTCGATGGCGGGCAACCTGACAGGGCAGGTGCGCAACATCGCCGAGGTGGCGACCGCAATCGCCAATGGTGACCTGTCGCGCAAGATCACCGTCGATGTGCGTGGTGAAATCCTCGAGCTCAAGGAAACGCTCAACACGATGGTCGACCAGCTCAACCGGTTCGCCGGCGAGGTGACGCGCGTCGCGCGCGAGGTTGGCACCGAAGGACGCCTCGGCGGCCAGGCTCAGGTGCCTGGGGTCGCCGGCACGTGGAAGGACCTCACCGATTCGGTCAATTCGATGGCCGGTAATTTGACGGCGCAGGTGCGCAACATCGCCGAGGTGACGACCGCAGTCGCGCGCGGCGACTTGTCGCGCAAAATCACCGTCGACGTAAAGGGCGAAATCCTCGAGTTGAAGAACACGATCAATACGATGGTCGATCAGCTGAACGCATTCGCCTCCGAAGTCACACGCGTCGCCCGCGAGGTTGGCACCGAGGGCAAGCTCGGCGGCCAAGCAACCGTCCCGGGCGTCGCCGGTACCTGGAAGGACCTGACCGACAACGTCAATTTCATGGCGTCGAACCTGACCGGGCAGGTGCGCAACATCGCCGAGGTGGCGACCGCAATCGCCAATGGCGACCTATCGAAAAAGATCACCGTCGATGTGCGCGGGGAAATCCTGGAGCTCAAGGAAACGCTCAACACGATGGTGGAGCAGCTGCGCTCCTTTGCCGCGGAGGTGACCCGTGTTGCCCGCGAGGTCGGCACCGAAGGCCGATTGGGCGGCCAGGCGATCGTGCCCGAGGTCGCGGGCACCTGGAAGGACCTGACAGACAATGTGAACTTGCTCGCCGCCAATCTCACGACGCAGGTGCGCAATATTGCCGAAGTGACGACGGCGGTCGCCCGCGGCGACCTGTCGCGCAAGATCACCGTCGATGTGAAAGGCGAAATCCTCGAGCTCAAGAACACCATTAACACGATGGTCGATCAGCTCAACGGGTTCGCCTCCGAGGTGACGCGCGTCGCGCGCGAAGTCGGCACCGAAGGCAAGCTCGGCGGCCAGGCCACCGTCCCTGGGGTCGCCGGCACCTGGAAGGACCTGACCGACACGGTCAACGTCATGGCCGCCAACCTCACCGAGCAGGTGCGCGGCATCGTCAAGGTCGTGACCGCGGTCGCTAACGGCGATCTGAAGCAGAACCTAACCGTCAAATCGATGGGCGAGGTTGCCGCCCTCGCCGAGACCATCAACAACATGACCAACACGCTCGCGACCTTTGCCGACCAGGTGACGACGGTCGCCCGGGAGGTTGGGGTCGAAGGGCGCCTTGGCGGTCAGGCCAACGTTCCCGGGGCGGCCGGCACCTGGAAAGATTTAACTGGAAACGTCAACCTGCTGGCGGCGAACCTGACGACGCAGGTGCGTGCGATTGCCGAAGTGGCGACTGCCGTGACCAAGGGCGACCTTACACGGTCGATCCAGGTCGAGGCTCGCGGCGAAGTCGCCGAGCTCAAAGACAACATCAATACCATGATCGGCAATCTGCGCCTCACGACCGATCAGAATACCGAGCAGGATTGGCTCAAGACCAATCTCGCGCGCTTCACCAACATGCTTCAGGGGCAGCGCGACTTGGCGAAGGTCGGCCGTATGCTGCTGTCCGAGCTGACGCCGCTGGTCGAGGCGCAGAACGGCGCGATCTATCTTGTCGAACCGGAAGGGACGCTGCGCCGCCTCGCGGCCTATGCAGACAGCGACATCAGCGGACATCCCGATCGCCTCCAGCCGGGCCAGGGTCTGGTCGGACAGTGCGCGGTGGACGCGCGCCGTATGGTGATTACCGAACTCCCGCAGAATGTCGTTCCAATTCGTTCAGGGATATTCGAAGTACCACCGACGAACCTCATTGTCCTTCCGGTATCGTTTGAGGGCCAGGTGAAGGCGGTCATCGAGCTCGCCTCGGTTCGTAGCTTCACCGACCTGCAGATATCATTCCTTGAGCAACTGACAGGTGGCATCGGCATCGTGCTGAACAGCATAGAGGCAACGATGCAGACCGAGGGTTTGCTGACGCAGTCGCAGCAACTCGCCGGCGAGCTGCAGACCCAGCAACGAGAGCTGCAGCAGACCAACGAACAACTTGAACAAAAGGCGCAGCAACTCGCCGAGCGCAACGTCGAGGTCGAACGCAAGAATCAGGAAATTGAGCAAGCCCGCGGCGCCCTAGAGGAAAAGGCGACCGAGCTGGCACTAACCTCGAAATATAAATCCGAATTTCTCGCCAATATGTCGCACGAGTTGCGCACGCCGCTGAACAGCATCCTAATCCTTGGCCAGCAGCTCGGTGATAATCCGGACGGCAACCTGAGCGCAAAACAAGTGGAGTTCGCGCGCACCATCCACAGCGCCGGCACCGATCTGCTCAACCTCATCAGCGATATCCTCGATCTATCCAAGATCGAGTCCGGCACCGTATCCGTCGACGTCGAGGAGATCTTCTTCAACAATCTCGTCGACATGGTAGCGCGGCCCTTCCGTCACGAGGCGGACAGCCGCAAGCTATCGTTTGACGTGACACTCGATCCGAAGCTCGGCAGCAGCATCACCACCGACTCCAAGCGGCTGCAGCAGGTGCTCAAAAACCTGCTGTCGAACGCCTTCAAGTTCACGGAGCAAGGCGGCGTCAAGCTCAACATTTTCCGCGCCACCGCCGGGTGGACGCCAGAGCACAGGGTACTAAGTCACGGCGACGTGGTCGCTTTCGAAGTATCGGATACCGGCATCGGCATCCTTCCCGAGAAGCAGCGTATTATTTTCGAGGCATTCCAGCAGGCGGATGCCAGCACCAACCGGCGGTATGGCGGAACGGGTCTCGGGCTCGCCATCAGCCGCGAGCTGTCGAACCTGCTCGGCGGTGAGATCCAGCTGCGCAGCACACCGGGCGCCGGGGCAACCTTTACGCTCTACCTACCGCTTCGATACATCGGGACGCTGGCGGTGCCACGTTCCGCGACAGAGATGCCGCCGGCACTCGCCGACTCGCTTCCGACTGTGCGGACGGGCGAGCCGATCGTTACCCAGGTGCAGGACGACCGATCGATGTTGGAGCCTGGCGACAATATACTGCTGGTCGTCGAGGACGACGCGCATTACGCGCGCATCATCGCCGATCTGGCGCACGACGCCGGCCTCAAAGTATTGGTCGCGATGACGGGAGCCGACGCGTTGATCCTGGCGCGGGAGTATCAGCCGACCGCGATCTCGCTCGATGTGTTCTTGCCTGACATGCTGGGCTGGGCGGTGCTGAGCCAGCTCAAACAGGATCCGTTGACGCGGCATATCCCGGTGCAGGTCGTGACGCTCGACGAGGACCGGCAGCACGGACTTGCTCGCGGCGCCTTCTCGTTCGTCAACAAGCCAAGTACAACCGGCGATCTCGGCTCCGCGCTTCACCGCATCACCGAGTACATCAAGCCCCGGCGCAAGCGGCTTCTCGTCGTCGAAGACAATCCAGCGGAGCAGCTCAGCATCGCAGAGCTACTCGGTCACGACGATATCGACATCGCCACGGTTGGGACTGGCGGCGAAGCGCTGACCGATATTCGCGAGTGCGGCGCGGACTGCGTCGTGCTCGATCTGCGACTCCCCGACATGACGGGTTTCGAGCTGCTCAACGAAATCCGCAACGACCCGGCGCTCTCCGATCTTCCTGTAGTCGTATTCACCGGTCGCGAGCTATCGCCGGAGGAAGACGCGCGGCTTCACACGATCGCGCGAAGCGTGGTGGTTAAAGGCGTTGAGTCGCCCGAGCGGCTGCTCGACGAGACCGCGCTCTTCCTCCACCGGGCAATCGCGGATCTGCCCGAAGAAAAGCAGCGGATGATCGAACGACTGCACAGCTCGGACGAAGCGCTGGCCGGGCGGACGGTTCTCCTCGTCGACGACGACGCGCGCAACATCTTCGCACTATCAAGCGTGCTGGAACGGCGCGGCATGCACGTTTTGACGGCGGCGACCGGCAGCGAGGCGGTGGCCGCAGTCAAATCGACTCCCGATCTGTCGATTGTGCTGATGGACATCATGATGCCGGAGATGGATGGCTATCAAACTATGGAGGTGATCCGCGCCGATCCCGCCTTCCGCCGGCTACCGATCATCGCGCTCACCGCCAAGGCGATGAAGGGCGACCGCGAAAAATGCCTGGAGGCGGGAGCCTCGGACTATCTCGCTAAACCAGTCGATACCGAGCAATTGCTTTCCGCATTGCGGATGTGGCTGCACCGCTAGCGTGGATTCCGACAATGGGCGCAGAAGAGAAGGTCAACATCCTACTGGTCGATGACCAGCCGGGGAAATTGCTGAGTTACGAGGCGGTGCTCGCCGATCTGGGCGAGAACCTGTTGAAGGCGCAATCGGCAAACCAAGCGCTTGAATTGCTGCTGCGCCATGAGGTAGCGGTCGTCCTGATCGATGTCTGCATGCCCGATCTCGATGGGTTCGAGCTGGCGGAACTGATCCGTGCCCACCCACGCTTTCAGGCGACCGCGCTGATCTTCGTCTCCGCGGTTCAAGTGACCGATGTCGATCTGCTGCGCGGGTACGCCGCCGGCGCGGTCGATTACGTCCCGGTCCCGGTAGTGCCGGAATTGCTACGCGCCAAGGTCCGCGTCTTCGCCGAGCTCTATCGCAAGACCAAGCAGCTCGAGGCGTTGAACAGTGAGCTGGAACGCCGCGTCGCGGAACGTACCGCCGAACTCGAGCTCACCAATGCCGAGCTCGAACGCCGGGTCGAGGCGCGCACCAGGGAGAGCGAAGCCGCGCTGGCCCAGGTCCACGAAATGCAGAAGGTGGAAAGCCTCGGCAAACTGACCGGTGGGGTCGCCCATGACTTCAACAATCTGCTGACAGCGGTGCTCGGCAATCTCGAAATATTGCGCAAGTCGGTAGCCGGCTATCCCCGTCAGCTTCGCCTGGTCGACAATGCGATCCGGGGTGCCGAGCGCGGTGCCACCCTGACCAACCGTATGCTCGCCTTTGCTAGGCGGCAAGAGCTGCGGCCGGAGACGGTGCACATTCCCGAGCTCGTCGAGGGCATGGTGGAGATGCTGCGCCGCTCGCTCGGACCGAATGTTCGGATTTGCACCACTCTGGACTCCGGCGCGCCGCCAACCCAGGTCGACCCGAACCAGCTCGAGCTGGCAATTCTCAATCTTGCCCTGAACGCCCGCGACGCGATGCCTGAGGGCGGAGAACTAAACATCGCGGCGTTCGGCGAACGCCTCGGCGAAGGCGATGTCCCCGGCTTGGCCTGCGGCGACTATGTCTGCATCGCGGTTAGCGATACCGGCACCGGCATGGACAAGGATACCTTGAAGCGCGCTACCGAACCTTTTTTCACGACGAAGAACCCGGGTCATGGCACGGGACTTGGCCTGTCCATGGTCGACGGCCTGGTCGCCCAGTCGCATGGGGCGATGCGAATCCTCAGCGAAATGAGTGGCGGAACCAGAGTCGAGCTACGACTGCCGGTCTCTGAGGTTGCCGAGACCATGCCTTCGAGTCCCGTCAGCCCGAAGCACTGCGCGCAGGGGCCTTGGCGGGTACTGCTGGTCGAGGACGACCCGATGGTAGCATCGATCACCTCGGCGATGCTCGAAGAACTCGGCCATACCATCATCGAGGCAAACTCGGCGCAGCATGCGCTGGAGATTCTGCGCGGCGACAGCGCCATCGATGCCGTCATCACCGACCATGCGATGCCGGATACGACGGGTGCGGAGTTGGCGACGCAGGTCCGACGCGAATGGCCCGGGCTGCCGGTCGGACTGATTAGTGGCTACGTCGGGTTATTGGACGATGCGAACCCCGATTTTCCTCGGCTGTCCAAACCGTACCACCAGGATCAACTGGCGGGGTTGGTGGCGTCGCTTGTCGCAGCGAAAGGGGCACACGAAACGCCGCGCCAGGGTCTTGTGCCGGCTATCGGAGATTTCTCAGCGCCGCGCCTCGTTCCCTAAAGCGGGCACCTATGATCCGCACTCCGAGGCGTGTTAACGCTCGGCGATACTTCTCTTTGAGAAGGATTGTCTCAAGGAATACCGGCCGTAGGATCCGGCCTTCCGGCAGTACCTTTCGGATCAAGGTCACCGCCGTATTCCTGCCCGATATTGAAATCTGCGATTTCGCCTATGCAGACGCGGCCCCATACAAACTTTTCCTGAGGTGTCCACTGCGGGTCTGCGGGTACCGCGCATTGTCCGCTCGTCGGGACCGGCTGCGCAGCCTCGCCGCCATATGCGCCGATGGTTGCAACGACCAACATCACTGCGAACACAGCATAGCTGTATCGCACGTCCTCGTCGCTCCCTGGTTTTTAGCGACACTGCCCGAATTTCGGGTCGTCGGAGGCCTAGAATCGCGCCAATGACCGTTTGCTGCAACCGGCATATCGAAGTTCGTCGGGAGGAGGTCGAATTGGCATGAATTCGACGGCCGCATAATCCCGGGCTCTGGAAAGTGCTGTTTGAGCACGCCGCCACTGGGAGACTTTGCTCGATCCGGATGGCTGCAAACGGCGCGTTCCCGTCGCTCCTGCGCGACCAAGCGAATGTCCCCTAACTGAACCGAGAGCGGACACTCAGCCGGCGCAACGGGAACGCGTCTTCACGCCCCCCTTTGCGGCCATCCCAACCCTGCCCGAAGCCCGTAAGCCGTCGCAAAGCCTACGTTCGTCGTTGAAGCAGGATCGAGTGTTCGTGGCTAGGCCAGCGCTGCGTTTCTTGCTGTCAGTTTAGAGCCTTCCGCCGGCACCCCAAAACCTTGCTATCGATCTCGAATTCGGTAAATGGCCCAGTCGCGGTCCTCCTCGACTAATTCACAATTACTTTCGATGTGCTCCATAAGCTGGGGATTGGCTTCACGGAACTCAGTTCTTTGGCTGATCCACCCCCCGCGCAGTGGCCCACCCTGAGCTATGGTTTTTGCTCTCGAGGAGGACTGCGATGCCGAGGAAGATTTACAAAGCGGAAGAGATCGTCGCCAAGCTGCGGAAGGTTGATGTTCTGACCTCGCAAGGCCAGGGCGTTGCCGAGGCGATCCGATCGATTGGGGTCAGCGAGGTGACCTACTACCGGTGGCGCCAGGAATTCGGCGGTCTGAAGAGCGACCAGGTGAGACGGCTCAAGGACCTGGAGACGGAGAACACCCGGCTTCGCCGCGCCATCTCGGACCTGACGCTCGATAAGCTGATCCTTCAGGAGGCGGCGCGGGGAAACTTCTAAGCCCCGCGCGTCGCCGCGCCTGCATCGAGCATGTTCGAGGCGTGCTGTCGATTTCCGAGCGCCGTGCCTGTGCGGCGCTCGGGCAGCACCGCTCGACGCAGCGCAAGATCCCGCGGGGCCGTGACGACGAAGAGCGATTGACCGCCGACATCGTCGCGTTGGCCAAGCAATATGGCCGCTATGGCTATCGCAAGATCGCCGAGTTTCTGCGCCGAGCCGGCTGGCTGGTCAACGACAAGCGGGTCGAACGGATCTGGCGACGCGAGGGGCTAAAGGTCCCCGCCCGGCAGCCGAAGCGCGCGCGCCTATGGACCGCTGAGGGATCGTGTATCCGGCTGCGGGCGGAGCGTCCCAACCACGTCTGGTCCTACGACTTTGTCGAGGAGCGCACCCATGACGGCCGCAAATTCCGCCTGCTCAACATCATCGACGAGTTCACCCCGAGTGCCTGGCCATCCGGGTATCCCGCCGGCTCAAGTCGATTGACGTCATCGACGTACTCTCCGACCTGTTCATCCTGCGCGGCGTGCCCGGGCACATTCGTTCCGACAATGGCCCGGAGTTCGTCGCCAAGGCGGTGCAGGAGTGGATCGGCGCCGTCGGCGCCAAGACCGCCTACATCACCCCGGGAAGCCCATGGGAGAACGGTTTCATCGAAAGCTTCAATGCACGCCTGTGCGACGAGCTTCTCGATGGTGAGGTCTTCTACACGCTGCGCGAGGCCCAGATCGTCATCGAGAGCTGGCGCCGGCACTACAACGCCATCCGGCCGCATGCCTCGATCGGTTACAGGGCTCCTGCGCCGGAGGTGTTCGTGCCAGCCCTCGCCGCATGGCCGGCTGCGCAACCCCGACCAGCTCCGCCGGCCATGCTCCCGCTGGTGCCAAGACCAGCCCTAAACTAACATTCCAACCGGACCACCTCTCAGGGGCCGATCACTCCTGATCCGTAGACAGATGGTCCAAAACGGCGACCGCGAGTTACGGAGTGAGGCGATTTACCGTAGGGATCCGAGCTCGGAGTGCCTGCAGTTAACGCTGGTTGCGAGCCTTCGATTTGAATCTACACCTCAACGCAGATCGAAAACTGTCGGTGGTTGCGGGCCCCCGCAACCATATTTCCGGGGCTTAGATACCGTGTAAGCCCTTCGCTATTGCCGGATCGGCAAGTCCTGCGCTAAGCGGATCATCGTCCGGCTTTTGCGGCGCGGTCGCAACGCGGCGTGATGTCGCCGGTAAATCGCCGGGCGCCGCATGGCTTTCTCCGCCAAGGTGTTGCGCCCCCGGTCGATCAGGGTCAGGCTTTATTTCCTGATCGCTGCGGAGCAGGACGAATTTTCGATGGTGCTCGGCTTCTTGGGTGGTTTTGGCAGTTGCCCGGTCTGTATGCGATGGGCGTTCCGAACCGCCCTTGGCGCCTGGATATTGGTCGCCATTGTTGCCCGCTTCGAAGCGCCCCGGCTGTTGTTGGTTGTCGCCATCGCCGCTTGTGGAGTGACGGTGCTCTGGCTGGCGCACCTCTTAGCTTATGGCCGAAAAATTACGTCTGCTTTCAAGCGGCCGGCCATCGGCTGGTTCGAGACTTCGTTTCTGTTCACTCGCTCGCTGGGTGTCGCCGTCGCGCTTTCCGTGGTTCCGCGGCTGATCTCCGCCGATCGGATCTACAGGTATTTCGGTTTCGCCCTGTAGAAGGCCGGCCTCAATCGCTCTTTGACGGCTGCCTGCTCCACGACGCCGCTCGGGATTTCGCCGGCTCCGGCGCATCGCGCCTTTTGCCTGTCGCTCGGCTTGCCGCCGGCTCTCGGCCGGCCCCGGCTCGGCGATAAAGCCCAAACATGCGCATCGAGCCGTAGTTCTTCGCGGCAGGAACAACCCCCATATAGCTGCACGTGAACCGCGGTTTTGCCGTCGCCGCGAGTGCCGCGGCGAATGCGTCGGTCACATATACCATGCCTTCCGGCGTCACCGGCTCGATGCGCGCGGTCCGGCTGACGTGGTAACCCATAAACGCCTTCCGCTGAATGACCGGATCGAAGACCGGGAAGACAGGCCCGAAATGAGCCCCCAAGCGGAGACCGAGCGGCGGCAAACCAAGAGCGTCCGACGGTATCCGCGAAATCGCCTGCTGCAGTTTCAACGCGCAATCAGCCGCAGTCTCGGCGTCGCTGACGACAACGTAGAGACCATCACCCCATGTATTGGCGTGATGTATGGCCGAACCATAGCTGTGTAAGGTACGTGCAATGGCACCTAATACTTTATCAGAGAAAATTTTTATCTGGGTCTCATCCAGTTTGCTAAATCCTTTTAGATCGCCAAAAAGCATTGCCCGAAGAACGCGTCCACTGGATTTTTTGGTATCGGTCAGCTCTGGGGCTGGTGCTTGCGTCGCAGAGATTGATTCGCCGTCCGGTGTCAGGATGTCGGCGGGCTGCCCGAGCGCGTGCCAGCGGCTAACCGTGGCCGTGGTCCCGGAGATGCGCGACGCAGCGCGGGAATGGTGGCCGTCCCATATCGCCAAGAGCCGAGCCTCGCTGTCCAACGACCATGCCCGTTGCAAGGCCAACCCCATCGCCATCTGGCTGGCGTAGGTGAACAGATAATCGTCGCCGAGGTACAGATCGTCGGTCGCGAAAGTCGTCACGCGTGCCCGCCCGAGGCATCGATCGAACCGCTTTAACCAGACCTCGCCGGCGGGCCGGACCGCGAGTTCGCGAAACTCCTCGAGGCGGAACGGAAATACCAATTCCAATCCGGCACCGCGGGCCAGTAGCGCTTCAGCGATGATGATGTCGCCACCGGCGGCCAGGGAGCCAAAACCGGTCAAAACCTCGCGCCGCTCTAGAACAGCATCGATGGATTGTGAAAGGCGACGGATCTGCGCTTCGTCGAGTTGCGCGCCAAGGCGATGGCCGGCGTAGCAGACGACGATTGGCGCCGGCAAGCTGTCCAGCAGGTCGTCCGGCGTGCGGGTCGCCTTGCAGAGGAGCCGAATTTGCCGCCGTGTCGTAGCGAGTGCGTCGGGGGTGCAATCGGCGGTTCGCCGGGCGCGCGCGAGCGCGCTCGCCGCGGCCGTCGTGTCGCCGAGATTAAGGTAAGCCTCTCCCAGAGTGGCCCAAATATAGTATCCGTCCTCGACCCCGTTGGAGACACGCTGCTCGCATATGGTTCGCACCGCAGCGGCAAACGTCTTGGCCTCCGCCGTCCGATCGGCCAGCCGCAACAAGGTTGCGGCGTTGATCCCTGGATAATAATCGTCGGTGTCTTCGAAGATCTGCCGGTACCGTCCCGCAGCTTTGGCGAGGAGCGCCTTTCGCTCTCGGCCCCCGGCCGCGAGCGCGAGGTCCTTGGCGATGCGCGCGTCGAGCGCGGCGATGTCGACATAGAGAGACCGCGGAACCGCATCGCGAGACACCGCGTCGAGGCCCAGTACCTCGTAGCGGCGGCGCGCCTGGGCGGTCGCGCCCGAACGCGCCAAAGCCAGAACAGCCGCGTGCTTCAATGCGGGATCGTCGGGGTTTTCCTCCAGGCCTTGAACGCAGACGTCATACGCGAGCAGCTGATCGCCTGCCTGGGCATGGGCCTTGGCGGTAGCAAGCCACCTTTGCGGATCAGCTGGCATATTTCCACCTTATGGGAGCGCCGCGAACCAGGCCGAACAGGCGCCGATGCAATCCTTGCCGGCTCTAGGGTATAAGCTCGCGACGGTAACAGCTTTCGGCATTAACGCGTAGTCAGCGACGAGGCGGATCTCAAGGCTAAATCTGGTGGCTTGGGTCGAGAATGGGTTGATTTTTTTGGGATAAGAACGTGACAGACAGCAACGCGGCGGCTGTAGCCGGTGCCCCCTCGATCTCCAGTCGGCCATGGTGGGTCAAGTCATTTTTCGGCGGCGAGCAGAGGCACGTTCACGCGGAGGCGGCCTTGCCCTCGGCGGGCGTGGTGCAGCTCTACGGCTGGGCGTGGAGCCTGTTGGCGGGGAGTCGCTGGCGCGTCGCCGGCGCCGCGGCATTTTCGCTATTCGTCGTGCAAGTCCTCCAGTTTAACGCCGCGTTGCTCGTTCATGCCTTCGACCTCTTGCAAGGCAGCGCGGCCACCGCGGGAAATCCACCGGGAGATTTCCTGGGCTTGATGCCCAAGACCCTCTTCTGGACCGCGCTGTTGTTCGGGATCATTTCGATCGGCCTGTTCGGATTGCAGTTCCTCGACAGTTACTTCACGTTGGCGATCGATACCGTGGTCATTTACCGGCTACAGGAGAAGCTCCACCAAAAGATGCTCCGTGTCGGCCCGCAATATCACGCGAGCCACAATATCGGCGCCCTGCAGATGCTGTTTACGCGATATGTGTCGCAAAGCGCCGGCATCTTGCGCGAGCTGCTCGCTTTCCCGGTCGTGAACGGCATCGCCCTGGTCACCGCCAGCATCTATTTGTGGCAGAACCTCACCCCATTGAGCGGCGCTGGTGGCACCGCGATGATGCCCTTCATCATCGGCACGCTGATCGGAATGCCGTTCATCGCATGGCGCGCGTCGCAGGCGATGCGGCAGGCGATCCAGTCGTCGATCGCCGCGGACGCTGCTTTGGACGACGAGCTCGTTAATTCCCTTCGCCGGCCGATTGACATGCAGCTTCTCGGCGCGCAGCCCCAGCGCAATGAGGCATTTGCCCAGCGCGCCCACGTCGCCGAGACCGCCCGAATTCGCTCCCTGCGTCGCTCGGAACTCGCAAACGAGATTCAGCGCGGCATGCCGCAGCTACTTCAGGCAGGCATTCTCGTGTTTGCCGTGGCACAGTTCTTGAGGCTCACCGGGAGCAGCGAGCAATTCGCCGTTGGCGCCGCGATCATCGCCGTGCTGCAATTTGTCCCCATGATATTGGCGCCGATCCAGCAAACGATTTCGTTCTACAACGCGACGACCGCGTCGATCCCGCCGGTTGTTGAACTGGTCAGCGCCCTGGATACCAAAGAGGAAGTCGCCGATGCGCGCGGCGCCGTCGCGATCAACGTCACGAAGGGAACCGTCTCGGTGGCTGACGTCTACGTCGATCGGCCAGATGGATCGGGCGCGCCAATCCTGCAAGCCATCACGCACGAGTTTGAAGGCGGAAAAGTTTGGGGCGTCGTGGGCCGGTCCGGCTGCGGCAAGTCAACCTTGCTCTCGGCTATCGCGCGAGCCTCCGACCCCAGCCGCGGGTCGATCGCCATCGATGGCGCCGATCTGCGGCAGATCCAATTGGTAAGCTTGCGCCACGCGGTTTCGTTTATGGGTCAATTCCCCGCCTTTATTGACGGCACGATCCGCGCCAACCTCAATCTCGCCGCCGAGTTGGCGCCTGACGAGACGTTGCTGGAGGCGTGCGAGAGCATCGGCCTTTTGTCGCGCCTTCGCGAAATAGCGTCGCCCGGCTCTCCACTCGATCTGACGATGTACGCGGAGCCAAATAAAGGGGCGCTTTCAGGCGGCGAGCGGCGGTTGCTCGCCTTCGCCCGCATTCTGGCGCATCCCGGACGCATTGTGCTGCTGGATGAGCCCACGGCGGGCGTCGACGCAGGCATGCGCGGTCAAGTCGTCGAACTGATCAAACAGCGACTGGCCGGCGTGACGGTGATCGTGGTTGACCACGATCTGCAGTTTGTCGCTGATGTCGCTGATTTCGTTGTCTGCATGGACCAGGGAACGATTGCGGCGACCGTGCCGCGCGCCGAGTTGCTTGATCGCCCCAGTCCGTTTCGCGATCTGTGGCACGCGCAGCAGCGCGGTAGCGCCGCGACCATGACCATAACCAGTTACCCGGCTCCGGCGGCCAGTTAAAGGTGGCAGCGGATGTCCGAGGCAGACCGAGGAGCCGGCGATGAGTGACGAGCATGGAGCGCGATGGTTGTCCCAGGCCATCGGTCTCGGCGGGGCTGGCTTGGAGGTTCAAGCGTCGCGACGCTTGCTGACCCTGGCCGTCGGCGCCGTCAACGCCGAGGAAGGGTCGCTGTTGTTGTGGGACGAGCAAATCGAGGAACTCAGATTTGTCGCCACCGTCGGCAATGACGAGTCCGAGGCGGTACTGAAAGGACAGCGCGTACCGCTTGGGAAGGGTGTAACGGGACTTGCCGCCGCCACGCGCGCCGTGCAAGTCGGTGCGCCGACCTATGCCGACATCCAACAGACCGAGAGGTTGGCCGGCGGACCGGAGGCGGTGGTCGCCGCGCCGCTGATTGCCGGCGACCGTTTGCTGGGAGTAATGACCGCCGTAAGCTTTCGTCCCGGACAACGGTTCGGCAGAGAGGAAGCAAGCGCCTATGGCGAGTTTGCCGCGGTGATGTCCGTGGTGCTGGAGCAGGCGCGCCGGCTCGACGCCGTGGCCTCGCTGAGGAGTGAGACGGACGCGGCGGCGACCGGCTCCGCCGCCGTCGAGCGTGAGATTGTCGCGCGCCTCTCGCGGATCATCGGGGATCATCCCAATGTCCTGGGCGCTGTCGCTCAGCTATTCGAGGCGATAGAAGCTTTGGTTCAGGGGCAGTCGATGCGACATCGTCGCGCGCATCCGCGCGGTAGGCCGTGAAGGAGGCTTGATGGCAGACGGCGTCGTCCCCTTTTCCCCATCGCATCGCTGATCGCGAAATGACTTCGATCCTTCGCCAGGCTCTGGATGTGTCGTGGGAGGAGCTTGCCAAGAGAGAGCTCGTGCCGGTCGATGTGGCGATCTTCGATAGTGGCATCGATTGCACTCACCCGGCCCTGACTGGGCGGATTGCCGAATCTTATGGCGTAGCGACCGTCGATGGCCGAGAGTCGGTATTCACTTTACCAACTGATTCGAACAATGACGAGTTCGGCCACGGGACGGCGGTTGCTTCGATTATCACGCGAATTGCGCCAAACGCGCGGCTGTTCGATGTCCGCGTGCTCGGCCGCGACAACACCGGCGGCGAGGAGATACTGACGGCTGCGCTCAATCATGGTGTCGAAAAGCGATGGCCGGTTCTCAATCTCAGCCTGGCCGCGGGGTACCGGATGCGAGGCGAGCTGGACGCGGCGTGCGAGGCTGCCTATTACCAGGGACAGATCGTTGTGGCGGCGAAGCGGAACATCCCGATCGGCGGTGATGGGCTTCCCGCGGAATTCTCGTCCTGCATCGGTGTCGATCTCGGCTCATACGAGCCGCCGTTTCAGTTCGCGTTTCGGACGGGTACTCCGATCGAGGTCGTCGCCGGCGGAGACGGGGTGACGGTGGCGGTTCGCGGCGGCGGTTGGACGACCATGACTGGCACCAGCTTTGCGACGCCGGCGGTCAGCGGGCTGTGCGCGCTGCTGCTCGGCGCCTTTCCCGGTCTCTTGCCCTTCGAGATCAAATCCATCTTGCGAGCTCGCGCAATCCCGTGACGAGTTGAGCCATAGTCGCGTTGTTTGTGATGCCGATGGGAGGTCGAACGTGATCGCCGTGGGACAGAAGTTTGATCAGCAGATGATCTCGGTCGATGGCGGCACGTTCCGCGACTGCGAGTTTTCGGGCTGTGTCTTGTTCTTTTCGGGTTTGCTTCCTGTCGATTTGCGCGGGAGCACGTTCAACGAATGTCGCTGGGAATTCGTCGGACCGGCGGCAAATACGATCGGTTTTCTCCACGCCCTCCACCATCGTGGCGAAGCAAAGCTCATCGAAGCCGTATTTGACAACATACGTCATGGGGTCGGCGATGGGCACGATCATTGACATTGCGGATCGCGCCGGGATATCGGTCGCATGTTCGTTAAATCGCGTTCATCGTGCTTCGCTTGGTTCACGGCAGCAAACTGAGGAGAGTGTCAAATGGCAGACGAGATCAAAGCACATGTCGGCACGAAACTGAGCGCCGACGAGGAAAAGAACGCCGATAAGTCTAAGGCGACGACGCTATCCGCCCAGCCGAAGAGTGGCGGTGTCGTTGGCCAATATCTAGCGGTCCAGATCTGCCCCTATTGCGGTTGCGTCGGTTATGGCGAAGAGAGCCCGAGCACGTACCGCGTCTTTACCTGCCACTGCTGCGGACGAATGTTCCGCGCCTGACCTCTACTCAGCAGCCATAGGCGTGACGTAATCGTGCGCCTAAGGCCATAGCGGTTTAGAAGGGTCTAGAGTTGACGCTGAAGGCGCCTTCGTTGCCGTCGTGCCGTGCGGCGGTGTCGAAGAGCGCCTTCAGGATTCTTACAGAGCGACGGCCCGGTTCCAGTCTCAGTCATCCCCGCCGATCGTCACGCCGGCGATCCGCTCGAACACCTTGGTGATCGATGAGCCGTCAGGTGAAAACTGGCCTGCAGAGACCATCATGGCGCGGAATTCAACATGACGCTTCGCCCGTTCATAGAAAATTAACCTTAATGATTGCAATTAAATTTGAATGATCTGGAAATAACCGGCGATCTTACTTGACGATTTCTTTAGGATGAAATTTTCTTAACACCTGCTGGGCAAGCGGCTGACTGTTTCGAGGGAAATCAATGTACGCTCGCGCGCGAGAAGGCCTTGATTCTCTATCGACAAGGCTTTGGAGTCTTAAGAAACATTACAACTGGGCGTGTTCTCGAGGCGATGCGGAACGCGCCCGCGCGTTCGAAATCCAAATGAACGCGATAACCGCGGAGCGCGACCGCCTCATTCAGCACTTGTCAGAGAATATCTCCCGCGACATGGCGCTCCGGGCGCGGTAAGCGGCTCTTCCAACACTGCGGCGGCCGCCCCTCCGAGGGGTCGGCGCCCTGGCGGTGTATCGCGTCAGCAGGCGGGTGTATTCGGGAACCGACCCGCTCCAAATGGCGTAAGCGTCATGAGTTGGCGTCGCGCCGAGCGTTTACGCAGCTGACAAGCAAGCGAGCGTATTGACCTGGGTCAATGCCGAGGCGGGGATCCGGTGCTTTGGTGTCCAAGCAATTCGGGCGCCTAGCTTCGTGAGGGTCCCATGATTATCGCGACAATGCTGGTCTCTTTATTTGCGTTGTGCGCCGCTGCGGCTCTCGCGGCGCCGCCGCAGCCTGTTCCGGTGCCGGCGCGAATTGGGCGGCGACGCCACTAGGGCCGGCGGACCGCCGGGGCGAATGAATGAGCGCCCAATATCGGGCTAAGGTTGCCGAGAGAACCGAGCGCCCATCGGTGCCGGAACCGCAACCGGATGTGCAAACCATCGCCGTTCGGGCGTTATTGCTCGGCGAGCGCCTCGACACCCGTACCCTTGAGCGCGATGGCGCGCTCGCCACGGGACCCCTCTCCCTTGCCGTTCAAGGCGGCGGGGTCGCGGTGGTGTTTCGCTATGGCGCGGTCGTTCTGTTCGACAGTCCGAAAACCGCGGCGGAGGGATTTCTCGCCGGCCTTGATCCACTGTTGACCGAGAAGTTCGCAGCAGCGGAGCGCGAAGACCTCCAGCTCCTGGTCCGTGCCGACACCGAACAGCTGGTTGATGCGGCGGGCAATATCGTGCTGCACGACCGGACGATCGAGCGTCTCCAGCTGGTTGCCGATGTTTTGGCCAAGAACCTTGTGCTTTCCCATTACGAGACCAGCGCAGCGGCGATATTCGACCGGATCGAGCCGCTTGCCGCGACGTTGCGCCGGAAGGGCCGTGCCGGCGTTCCGGGGAAGGTTTTGCTGCAGCACATCGGCAACGTTCTGCTGATGCAGCAAAGGATGGTCGGCCGCGTCGAGACCGGCGAAAAGCCGGAACTGGTCTGGGAGCACCCCGAGCTCGACCGGTTCTATATGCGCCTTGCCGAGGAGTACGAGCTGCGCGAGCGCGGGCGCGCGATCGATCGCAAACTCGATATCGTGTCGCGCACCGTGGAGACGCTGCTCAGCCTGGAACAGACCCGCAGCAGCCTCCGGGTCGAATGGTACATCGTCGCCCTGATTGTCGCCGAGCTGGCGCTCGCTGCGTATTCGCTCCTGCCGGGCCACTGAACCGATGCCGCCGAGGGAAGCTCCCGAGGGAGAGCGTGATCCCGGACCCGCGCCGTCGCTCCAGCCTGAGCCGCGAACCCCCTATATCGTCATCGAGTTGGAGGTGGTGCGGCAGCGTTACGCAGCGCTTCGGCAAATGCTCCCGGCGGCGTCGATCTATTATGCAGTGAAGGCGAACCCCGAGGCGCCGGTGATCGCGGCGCTGGCGGCGCTGGGCGCCAATTTTGACATTGCCAGCGAGGGCGAATTGAGGCGCTGTCGTGAAGCCGGGATCGATGCGGATCGCCTCTCCTTCGGCAACACGATCAAGCGCGAGAGCGAGATCGCCGATGCCGCCGCATCCGGCATCGATCTCTTCGCGTTCGACAGCCCGGCGGAGCTCGATAAGCTGGCGCGCCGCGCCCCGGGCTCTCGCGTATTTTGCCGGCTGCTGATCGAGAACCGCGGCGCCGAGTGGCCGCTGTCGCGGAAATTCGGTTGTGACGCGCATGTTGCCGCTGACCTCCTGATCGAAGCGAAGCGACGTGGACTGCATCCCATTGGCGTATCATTCCATGTCGGCTCGCAGCAGACCGATCCTGGGCAATGGCCCAACGCGATCGGCCATGCGGCCTGGATCTTTCGTGCCTGTGCCCATCGCGGGCTAAACTTGGAGCTGCTCAATTTGGGCGGCGGATTGCCGGCGCATTATCGCGGCGCAGTACCGCCGCTCGAGTCCTATGTCGATGCGATCGAGGCGGGCCTTGCTCACGAGTTTGGCGGCAACCGGCCACGTCTGCTGGTCGAACCGGGGCGCTATCTGGTGGGCGATGCCGGGACGCTGCGAGCCGAAATTTTGCTGATCTCGCGAAAATCGCCGCGTGAGCACGCCCGCTGGGTCTATCTAGACGCCGGTCGGTTCAACGGCCTGCCGGAGACCGAGGCTGAGCGCATTCACTACCGCATCCGCACGCCGCGCGACGGTGGCGCCTGCGGCCCGGTGATCCTGGCGGGGCCGACCTGCGACAGCAGCGACATCCTCTATCGGCGGCACCCCTATGAGCTGCCGCTCGACCTGGAAATCGGTGACCGGATCGATTTTCTTTCCACAGGCGCCTACACGGCCAGCTACGCAGCGGTGGAGTTCAATGGTTTCGCTCCGATCCAAACCTATTGCGTATGACCCCCCGATTGCGGAGCGGCGCCGCGTCCTGATCCTTGGCGCGGCCGGGCGCGACTTCCACAACTTCAACGTTGTCTATCGCGACGACCCGATGACGCGGGTGGTTGCTTTCACCGCCGCGCAAATCCCCGGCATCGCCGGGCGGCGGTATCCGGTCTCGCTGGCCGGTGACCTTTATCCCGACGGCATCGCCATCGCAGACGAAAGCGCGTTGGAGGACATCTGCTGCGCCGAGGCGGTCGATGAGGTCGTCTTCGCCTATAGCGATGTGCCGCACGAACAGGTGATGCACCTGGGCTCACGCGCGCTCTCGGTCGGCGCCGATTTCACCCTGCTCGGCCCTCGGAGCACGATGCTGACCAGCACGCGTCCGGTCATCGCCGTCACCGCGGTGCGCACCGGTTGCGGTAAGTCGCAAATCGCGCGCTGGTTATCGCGATATCTGCGCGCTCGCGGCAAGCGGGTCGCGATGCTGCGCCACCCGATGCCCTATGGCGATCTCGCGGCCGAGCGGGTGCAGCGCTTTGCCGCGATGGCCGATCTCGACCGCGCCAGCGTCACCGCCGAGGAGCGCGAGGAATATGAGCCGCACATCGCCGCCGGCAATATCGTCTTCGCCGGCGTCGACTACGCGGCGATCCTCGCCGCGGCCGAGACGGAGGCCGACATCGTCGTCTGGGATGGCGGCAACAATGACTTCCCCTTCATCCGGCCCGACCTGCAGATCGCCGTCGCCGACGCGCTGCGGCCGGCGCAAGTAACAATGCACCATCCGGGCGAAACGGTTGCGCGAATGGCCGACATCCTGGTGGTCAACAAGGTCGATGCGGCGGCTCCGCGGGATATCGACGCACTCACCGAACGATTGCGAGCGGTAAATCCGCGGGCGTCGATCGTGCGGGCCGCCTCACCGGTGCGCCTAGATGATCCCGAAGCCGTGCGCGGACGGCGCGTTCTCGTCATCGAAGACGGCCCGACCATCACCCATGGCGGGATGGCGTACGGCGCCGGCTATGTCGCGGCGCGTGCCGCCGGTGCCGCGGAGATCGTCGATCCGCGCCAGGCCGCCGCTCCGGAAATCCGCCGGGTATACGAGGCCTATCCGCATATCGGCCCAGTGCTACCGGCGGTTGGGTATAATCGGGCGCAGCTTGCCGCGCTCGAAGCGACCATCAACGCCGCGGCGGTTGATGTCGTGATCGCCGCGACGCCGATCGATATCGGTCACCTCGTGCGGCTCCAGGCACCGGTGGTCAGGGCGCGCTACGAATTCGCCGATGTGGGAACGCCGACGCTGGGCTCACTGATCGACGGATTCCTGTCAGGGCAAGAAGCCGGGATATAGCGCAGGGGCCGTGGCCGCAATTTGAAACAGCCGGCCGCTTGACATGAATCAAGGTCGTCGCGCGAACTTGGTCCTAGCCTTGGCCGAACCTTGCGGAGGCGATGATGCCGAATTGGACCGGCGCGACGGCATTGCAAATCTTGATCAGCGACGATGACACACACGAGGGTCGCCCACTCTATGAGGCGATCGTCCGGGCGGCGCGGGAGGCGCATCTTGCCGGCGCCAAGGTCACGCGCGGGGTCACCGGGTATGGCAGATCGGGCCATATCCACGAGACTTGGCGGGGCTTTTCGTATGACCTCCCGGTCGTTGTGGAAATCATCGACACCGACGCAAAGATCGAGGCCTTTCTGCCGACGTTGGAGCTCCTGCGCAGTGGCGCGTTGGTCACCCGGCACCGCGTTGAGGTTCTCGGACCGTCCGACACCGGCGGCTGAGGCGTCGGCATAGCCCCCGATGCCCTACGCGACGCTCGACGATCTCCCGCAGTCGATCCAGCGTCTTCCCTGGCACGCGCAGGAGATATTCCGCGCCGCATTCAACGCGGCGTGGCGGTCCTACGCGGATCGAGGGCCTCAAGCGCAGGAAGAAATCGCCCATCGCGTTGCCTGGGCGGCCGTCAAGAAGCGCTACCGCAAGGTTGGAGACGTCTGGATCGCGAAGTAGGCGAGGCCGACCGGCCGGAGCGCGTCCCGAGCGGAAGCCGGCGGCACGCCTTTGCCGCGATCGCGAGGTAAGAGGCGGCGCGAGCGAGCCATTCCTCTCGGCTCCGCGTTCCCGGCTCGGCGATATGGTCGACCGCGAGGCGGGTGCGAACCACGGCGTTCAGCGCCGTATAGAAGGAAAGAAGCATTAGTGGTGGTCTATCGCCGGTGCGCTCGCGGTAGCGTCGCATCAGCCGATGCGCGATTAGCGATCTGCCCAGGCGATCGCATTCGAGAGCGAGGAACGCGATTTCGCAGACTGGATCGAGCTGGCGCAAATCGGGGCGGAACTCGATGCAGTCTATGATCTGCGGTATGCCGTCGATGTACACGTGTTCCGGGCGCAAATCGCCGTGCCCGTCGACTAGCCGCCGCTCAGCTATGCGCCTGCGAAACAGCGCGGCGCGGCGCGACAAAAAGGCATCGATGCTTCGTACGACAGGCGTCGCGATGCTACGCAACCTAGGTTCGCCAAGCCGCGAGAGCGAAGCGAGCAGCTGCCGCAATTCGCCGCGGATTTGGGCGAGGTGCGCCGGTGCGGTCAAAGCCGCCCGGGGCGCGCCCGCGAAGAAGCCGGCGAGACGATGCGCCACCGCCTCCAATTCTCCATAGTGCCAATTGCCTTCGACGAGGCGCCTGTCCAGCATGCTGCCAGCGTTAAGGCGAACCATCTTCACCAGCCAGTCGACTGGCGTGCCGGAGCCGCCCAGTTTCAGCGCGCCGTCCGGTTCCCGCGTCAGCGCGACGATGCCCAAATAAATGTCGGATGCCAGACGTCGATTGAGGCGTATCTCGACCAGCGCGTTGCGTAATCGCCGGTCAACCGAGCGGAAGTCGAACCCTTCGCCATGCGCAGGTTTCTTCAGCTTGTAGGCGTGCTTCTCGGTCAGGAAGACCCATGAAAAATGGGTCTCCGCGACCTCGATCGTCTCTTCTCGACCGGGATAGCTTCTCGGATCGCGCAGGAAGCGGACTTTTTCGGTTATCGTGACATCGCCTGCCAAGGCATCTTCCTCGACGACGGCGTTGCCTGGCGGACCGTCCGGCATGATCATCGGGTCGGGGCTAGGCACCTGGAGCCGCCGTGTCCTTGTGGTCTAGCTCGGCGGCGAGGTTGCGCAGGCGCTGGGAAATCTCGACGGGGTAGGCGAACGGCTCCAGCCGCTTGAGCGCCGCCGGCAATCGCGCAAGCTGATCTCGAGCATGGTCCCGGGTCTCTTGCAGAGACGGCGCGGGCGCAATCCGGCGTCCGGCGCGCATCATCGGCTGCAGCAGCATGGTGCCCTCGCCGCGCTCCGCTTCCAGCGTCACGATGTCGCCCGCAAACTCCCCGCCTGGCTGGACCGACCGCCAGACCTGTTTTCGGCCCGGCCAGGTCGCCTTGCCGTGCGACCGCTTCCGCCGCGGCACGCCGGCATATTCCTGCAGCTTGTAAGCGCAATCGAGCGCCGGCGCATCGGACGACGTGGTCAGGCTGGTGCCGACGCCAAACGAATCGATCGGCGCATCGCGCAGCGCGAGCACTTGGTTCTCGTCGAGCCCGCCGCTCGCGACGATCGTGATTTGCGGTAGACCGGCGGCATCGAGGATTTGGCGGACCTTGCGCGCTTCCGCGCCAAGATCGCCGCTGTCGATCCGCACGCCCGAGACGGCAATCCCTTCAGCGGCGAGGCGCTGCGCCAGGTCGGCCACGCGTCTTGCTGCGCGCTCTGTGTCGTAGGTGTCGATCAACAGGACGAGATCGCGCGGGCGTGAGCGGGCAAAATGCTCGAAGGCCACGGACTCGTCGTCATGCACTTGGATGAAGGAATGAGCCATCGTGCCCCTGACCGGGATGCCGAACTCGATCCCGGCGGCGAGCGTTGCTGTGCCGGCGAACCCGGCGATATAGCTCGCCCGCGCCGCGAGCATCCCCGCCTCGGCGCCGTGCGCGCGTCGCAACCCGAAATCGATCAGCGGCTTGCCATCGGCGGCCAGTACCAGCCGCGCCGCCTTGGAGGCGATGACAGTCTCGAAATGGAGGAGGTTGATCAGTCGGGTCTCGACCAGCTGAGCCTGCGGCAGCGGCGCGACCACCCGCAGGATCGGCTCGTTGGGAAAGAACGCGGTCCCCTCGGGGAGCGCGTCGACATCGCCGGTAAAGCGAAGACCGCGGAGATAATCGAGCAGCTGGTCAGGGAAGCTCGCCAGGCCGCGCAAGCGCGCGATGTCGGCTTCGGAGAAGGCCATGTTTTCGAGATAGGACAGCGCCTGCTCCAAACCGGCCGCCATCAGGAAACCGCGCTGCGCCGGTAATTTGCGCACGAACAGCTCGAATACCGCCGTGTCGGTCATCCCGTGATCGAGATAGGCCGCCAGCATGTTGAGCTGATACAGGTCGGTCAGCAGCGGGGTTCGCTCAATGTCCATATGTTCTCCCGCTGGTGCGGTCGGCGGCATCAATAGGCGATCCAACGCCCTTGGCGTTTGATTTAGCGCAACTCCACACGCGGGTGTCAGCGGACAGGGCTGAATCAATGCGCGCGGCCGAGCTCCGCCACCGCGTCGTGCAGCGTCTTGGCGATCCGTGCGTACCGCTCCTCCGGGCTCCCGCCCGCCGGCGCATGAAACTCGATTGGAGCGCCGAACCGGATAGCAACCGGGCACCGTCGCGGCCACCAGCGCCCGCGCGGCAGCGCGTCAAAGGTGCCGCGGATATGCGCGGGCACCACCGGCCGTCCCAACTCGATGACGATCTTGCCGATCCCGGGAAGAAAGTGTTGAAGCTCGCCAGTCGGTGATCGCCATCCCTCGGGGAACCAGATCAGGGAACTGCCGGCCGCGAGGATCGCCGTCGCGCGCGCTAGCACCTCGGCCGGCTTTCGCTCGTCGACGGGAAAGACGTGCAGCGCGCGCCAAAATGCCCCCGACAGCGGAATCCAAAACAAATACGCCGCGTCGCCGCCCCAAAACACTTTGCGCATATGGCGGTACGGCAAAGCGGCGGCGAGGGCGAGCGGATCGAGATCGCTCACGTGATTGGCGACGACGATATAACCGCCACGCGGCGGAAGCACGCCCCGCCCCGCTACTCGCAGCCGAAAGACGAGGCGCATGATCAGCCAGGCGATGCCGTAAGCGGCCAATCCCACGAACCTGCCTACCGGGCCAATGGGCAGTGGCGGTGACGGCGACGGCCCTGCCTCCCCGCTGCTGGCCGGCATTTGGGCCGCTTTGGTGATCACCTGCAGGAGGTCGCGCACGGTTTCGGCTTCGGTGAGTTCGGCCTCGCCGACCCGAATGTGAAAGCGGGCCTCTAGTTCGAGGGCCAGCGACAGCCGCTCCAGCGAGTCGATGCCGAGATCGAGAAGCGGACTCGCGTCGAGCGACGAGAAGCGCGCCGGATAGCGCGTCTTCAGCAGCTCCCACGCTTCGCGGGCCGGCGAGGTGGCGAGGAAGGCGCGATCCTCGGCCGAAAGTTCTTCGGATGGCGGAGGTGCGACGCCCGAGCGCGCTTGGCGGTAAAGTTCGGGTAGGAGAAACCGCCGGTATTTCCCCAGCCGCGTGCGCGGCAGCGGCGCTCGGGCGATGGCGAACCCTGAGAGCCGCTGATAAGCGGGCAAGTCGCGCGAAATCTCGCCGAGCGACACCCTCAGCGTGTCCTCGATCGAGGGCCGGCCGGCCGCGCGCATCGCCTCGAGGTTGGGCCGGACCAGCGCGACGAGCGCCCCTCCTTGCTCCAGCACCGCGATTTCCTCGATGAACGGCGAGTCGGCGTATTTCCGTTCGAGATCCTCGGGAAAGAAATGCTTGCCTCCGCCGAGGACGATCAGCTCTGTCGCCCTGCCGGTCACCGAGAGAAACCCATCGGCATCGAGGGTCCCAAGATCGCCCGTGCGGAACCAGCCGTCGGCGGTAAAAGCCGCCTGCGTGGCTTTGGGGTTGTTGCGATAGCCGGAAAAAACGTTCGGCCCTTTGAGCTCGATCTCGCCGACGCCCGCGGCATCAGGCGCCGCGATGCGAATCTCGCCATGCTGGAGCGCTCGCCCCTCGCTGCCGATGCGCTGGCGGTGGGGCAGGTTGCCAGTGAACATCGATGCGGTCTCGGCCAGCCCGTATCCGCTCAAGACGAGCCAGCCAAGCGCCTCCAGCTTCCACGCGAGGTCCGGGTCGATCCGGGCGCCGCCGGCAACGAGAAGCCGCAGATCTGGCGCGAACCGCCCGTGCAAGCCGCGGAAGAGCCGTCGGCCGACCCGGACGCCGAGGTGGCGCCGTAGCCAAAGGGACCCCGCAAGAAGCGTTCTAAAGCCGTAACGGAGCCAGACGCCGCGCCCCGCGATCCCGGCGTCGAGCGCGGCGAAGATCGCCGCGTAAAGTCGGGGCACGCCGACAACCGCGCTCACTCGTGCCATCCGTAATGCGTGTGCGAGTTCGGTGCCGGCCACCGCCTCGGGCAGGACCACGGTTGCGCCGCTGACCAGCGGCATCAGCAATCCGATGACGAACGGGTAGGCGTGATGGAGCGGCAGCGGCAGCAGCACTCGGTCGGCCGGCCCGATCAGGCGTTCTGCGCGCAGAGCGCCGAGATTGGCCCAGATGTTCGCGCTAGTCAGGGTAAAGCCCTTGGGCGCCCCGGTTGTCCCTGAGGTGTAGACCAGCATCGCTGGATCGTCCCATCCGACCACCGGGAGGGGAGCCGGCTTCTCGGCAAGGAGGTCTCGCCAGTCACTCGGCGTTGCTGCGCCGCCGTCGGATCGGTCGATGACGAAAATGGCGAGGCGGCTCTCCAACTGCTTCAGCACGATGGCATGCCCAGGCGCCGCGAACAGCCATTCACAACCGGCGTCCCGCAGGATCGCTGCGGCATCTTGTGGTCCGGCGAGGTCGTCGATCGTGATCGCAAGAGCGCCAATCGCGCCGATCGCCAGCCGAATGATGACCCACTCGGGGGAATTGGGCGCCCATAAGGCTACCGGCGTGCCGGGTTCGATACCGGCGGCCACCAGCCCGCTCGCCAGCCGCAGGCTCTTGTCGACGAGATCGGCATAAGTCCAGGTCTGCGGCTGCCCGTCCGCAAAGCAGATCAGGGCGGGGTGCGATCTCCGCGCGCTCATTTCGTCGAGCAGCGTGCGAAACGTCCAGCCGTCGGTCACGGTGTGCCGTCGGTCGTCGTCGGCCGCCTCATCGATGGCGATCGCGGCTTCCTGCGCCATCACGCTTCGCGTCGCGGCGGCCTGAACAGCCAGTAGCTGATCACGAAATGATCGCCGCGAGCACGATCGCGGCGACCCCAATCCGCGCCGCGAGTGCCCAGAGCAAATTGGTCAGCGGCCCGATCGCCTTGTCGAGGTCGTCTGGGCAGCCTGGCCGCCCGGACCAAGGTCGGTGCTGAACCTGGAGGCTAACGCCAACCACGGCGCTCAGCATGCCGTTGACCAGGCATCCGCGTGCCCATACGGATTTTGCCGAACCCGCTCGCGCGGTGAGCAACATCCCAGTTAGGGTGCCCAGCAAAACAAGGGCCGATGAAGCCGCCCCTACAGGCGCTTTTGCGCTCGCGGCGAAAACCGCAAGCAATAGGACTATGGGAACCCCCGTGGCGGCGAGGGCGAAGCTACGACTGCGTGTGTAGCGCGGCATCGTCGCGAGTAGCCTTTCAGCAATTGCCTATCGAAACCGGCCGATTGGTTCTAGGCGTGAAATCCGACAGTCTGGGCAAAAGTGACGAATTGTTCCGGCGGGAGCGCGAGTTTGCGGTTCAGTTCGGCGTAAGGCACCGCTCCGCGAAACACCGTCGCCAGCCCCGCCGAGGCGCAGAACAGATAGACGTTTTGACCGATAAATCCGGCATCGACGGACGCATAAAGGCGCCGCTCCTCCGGGCCGATATCGGCCATCCGCTCGCCGTGCGCGACATAGATCAGGTCGAGCGGTGCAACGCCGGCAAAGTCCTGCAATCCAGTTGCGGCGCGGATGTCGCCTGTCAGATACGGTTGAAGGCGGTGCGATTGCGGCTCGTAGAGCCAGACGCCATCTGCCATCGCCGCGTAGATGTCGATCACCATGATATGCCGCCAATAGGGCGCGGTTCGTTCTCCCGTCGCTGGGCGATTCACACCGTTCGCCGCCCAGAGCAGGTCGGAGAGGAGTTGCGGCGGTAGTGGGGTCGTCGCAAACGACCGGGTCGAGCGGCGCGACATCAACGCCTCCATCAGGGGCATGCCGCCCTGGCGCGTCGGCGCGGGTAGGTTCATCGCCGGCAATTCTGCCGCTGCCATGACGACACCGGACATTGCCGTGACGGCGCCACTCGCCGCCAGTCCGAGAGACATGCTGCGCCGCGTCATCATCCTCACTCCTTCGGCTGCGCGGCCCGCGCGAGGATCTCGGTGACTTCCGCGTCGCTGACCTGATGGAAATCGCGGTAGTAGTAACCGATGGCGCCGAGCCCGGCCGGCGTCTCGACACAGACAACCTCGTCAGCTTCCGGCCGCAGCCTGGCGAGCGTGTCCGGTGCGGCGACGGGGGCGGCAAGGACGAGCCAGGTGGGGTTGCGGCGGCGAGTAGCCTGCAGCGCCACGTGCATCGTTGCGCCGGTCGCGATTCCGTCATCGACGACAATCGCGGCCCGGCCGGCGATGTCGAGCGGCACGCGGCCGGCCCGATAAACCAGCCGCCGCCGCTCCAGCTCTTCGATCTGGCGTGCGGTTTCAGCGGTTATGTAGTCTTCGGGGATCTCCAGTTCCGCAACCAGATGACGGTCGATAAAGACGTCAGGATCGTCACCGTCGGTGACGGCGCCGAGCGCGAGTTCCGGCTGCCACGGCACGCCGATCTTGCGCACCAGCACGAGGTCGAGAGGCGCTTCCAAGGCTTGGGCGATCTCGAACCCGACCGGTACCCCGCCGCGCGGCAAGGCAAGCACCACCGGGTTCCGTTCCTTCAGATGCTGGAGCTTTTCGGCGAGCTGGCGCCCCGCGTCGTTGCGGTCGCGAAAGGTCACGCCGGCACCTTGTCCAAATGCGAGGCGAACCAGTCGCTGGCAAGATCGACGACCGCTTCAAGCGTGCCGGGCTCCTCGAAGAGGTGTGTCGCGCCGGGCACGACGACGAGCTGCTTATCGCAACGCAGCTCGGCGAGCGCCTCCCTATTAAGGTCGAGCACGACCGGATCGGCGCCGCCCACAATCAGCAATGTCGGCGCTGTCACTTCCGCGAGAGCGGCGCCGGCGAGATCCGGGCGCCCGCCGCGCGAGACGATTGCGGCGACCGGCCACGCCCCCGAGGCGGCCGCCACGAACGCCCCCGAGGCGGCCGCCACGAACGCCGCCGCGGCGCCGGTGCTGGCGCCGAAATAGCACACCGGCAGCGCCGCCGTTTCCAGCTCCTCTTTGGCCCACGCGGTTGCCATGAGCAGACGCTCCGCTAGCAGCGGTATGTCGAAGACGTTGCGGCGGTCGTTTGCCTCTTCTTCGGTGAGCAGGTCGAGGAGAAGCGTGGCGCAACCTGCCTCGCGCATCGCCCGCGCGACAAAATTGTTGCGCGGGCTAAACCGGCCGCTGCCGCTGCCATGGGCGAAGAGGATGATACCCCTCGCCGCCGGTGGCAGCCCGAGCATCCCAGGCAGGCGCAGCGGCCCGATCGCGACGTCTTTGGTGTCGGTTGATCGGGCCGACCGCATCACCGGACGCTCCTAATGCCGCGCGTTGCGCCACAACTCGCGCACCGGTTTCGGCAACGCGTCGAGGACGTGATCGATCTGCCCCGAATCGAGCTCGTGCGAGACGACATGCAATACATGTGACGCCACCTTTTCAACATGCTGGAGCTCGTTGTGCCCTTTCAATTCGCGCCGCAAGGAGTCCGCGAAATCCTCCGCGTGCGCCGCTTTCAACCGCGCGGCGGATGGATGCCACCCGTCGTAATAGATGCCGCGGACCAGCGTCGGCAGCCCGGCCCCGAAATGGGCGACCAGCTCGACTGGGAGACGGTCGCGCACGGCGTGCAGTGTTGCACGCAAGGCGGCATGGGCGGCACGTTCGTTGTCGAAGCCGAGCCCATGGCCGATTTCGTGCAGCCATTCGTGGGCGCGTTGCACGGAAGTGTCGAGAATTGGCGCGCTGGTCATGGCTCCTCCTGGATCATCGGGTCCGGCGAGGCGTCCGGCTGTCGTCAGCCTCGTTGCCCCAGGTGTCTGACTCTAAGCCCGAAGCGGGAGTTCCGAATTGATGCAGGTCAACGATCGACCGCGTACGGCGTTTTACTCCTGACGGACCGGATTGCGGATTGATCCACGTCAAGGCCGCTCGTGGCGCGGTCTCTATCCTTCCGAACGTACTTGGGAGGCATTCCAATGGAACGATCCGCCGCTTTGCTGTTTGCAATGGAGGGTTCACGGCCCTATGCAGAGCGCGTCGCGTCACGGCTGGAATGGCCATTAAGCGCGCACGAAGAGCGGGAATTCGAAGACGGCGAGCACAAAATTCGTCCGCTGGTCGATGTTAGTAGGCGCGATGTGTTTGTCATCCACGCGCTCAACGGCGGACCCGGCGCCAGCCCGAGCGACAAGCTGTGCCGGATGCTTTTTTTCATCGGTGCGCTGAAAGACGCTGGCGCGGCGCGGGTGACCGCCGTGGCGCCGTATCTTTGCTATGCGCGCAAGGATCAACGCAGCCAGCCCCTCGATCCGATCACCACCAAGTATGTTGCCCGCATGTACGAGGCGTGCGGCGCCGATGCGATCATCACCTTCGACGTCCACAACCGCGCCGCCTACGAGAATGCGTTTCGCATTCCGACGGTAAATGTCGAGGCGATGCCGGTTTTCGTCGAGCATTTCGCCGCGCGCCTTCGCGAGGAAAAACTTGCCGTGGTTTCGCCCGATGTCGGCGGCGCAAAGCGCGCCGAGCGATTTCGCCGCGCCCTCGCCGGCGCGCTCGGCAGCGAGCCGACCGCAGGCTTCGTCGATAAGCAGCGCGCCGGCGGGGTCGTCACCGGCGATCTCTTTGTCGGCGATGTGAGCGGCCGGGCGGTAATCCTTTATGACGATCTGATCAGCACCGGAACCACCCTCTGCCGGGCCGCCGCAAAATGCCGCGAGGCTGGTGCGAGCCGAGTCTTTGCCGCCGCGACCCATGGCTTATTTATCGGCGATGCGCCGGGTGTGCTTGGCTCGGCGGGGTTAGACGGCATCGTCGTTGGCGATACGGTGCGTTCGGGGGCGGAGATCGCCCAGCGGCTGCCTGAGAATGTGACGATTCTCGACACCTCGCGTCTTGCTTGCGAAGCAATCGCGAGGGTCCACGCGGGACTATGACAATTTTCACGGAGGGCATCATGAAGCGCATAATGGTTGCGGACGACGGCTCCGATGCCGCCCTTTCCGCGGTGGAGATGGCCGCAGAGCTGGCGGCGAAGACCGGAGCGGAACTCGTCGCTCTCGCGGTGGTCGATCCGAACCGCATCCGCCCCGCGGATATCTCGGACCTCGCCAGGGCCGAAAGAATGGCCGATGCCGAAGCGCTTGAGACGCTGGTCAATGCTTCCGCCCCCTATCTCGCGCGTTGTGAGGCGGCGGCGAAGCACGCCGGTGTTGCGCGTTTTCGCGGGATGCGATGCGCAGGCGACGACGCGGCTCTCGAAATAACCAACTTTGCCCACGCCCACGACGTCGATCTGATCGTTGTCGGCAGCCGTGGCCGCGGCCGGCTTCCCGGTTTGCTGCTGGGTAGCGTCTCACAGAAATTGGCGACCCACGCCCCGTGCTCGGTGCTGATCGCGCGCTAGGCAGAAACCTTACAATCGGCGCCTCAATTGCGCTGGATCAATGGCTGTCGGCTTCGCGCTGCGTAGGCTACGGGAATAACCTGAGGAGATGTTCGATGCAGGTGCCGCTGCAGATCACCTTTCGTCATATGGACACGTCGCCGGCCCTGGAGGCGCGTATCCGCCAGCGTGCGCAAGAGCTAGAGCATTTCTACAATCGGATTACGTCTTGCCACGTCACCGTTGAATCGCGGCGCCGGCAGCGGCAGGGCAATTTGTTCGAGGTTCGCATCGATCTTGTGGTTCCCGGCCGTGAGATCGTCGTCGGCAGGGAACGCGGCGTGAACCACGCGCATGAGGACGCGCATGTCGCCGTTCGGGACGCCTTCGATGCGGCTCGCCGCCGTATCGAAGACCACGTCCGCCACGAGCGCGGCGACGTAAAGGTCCACGCGGTGCCCGATCATGGCCGGGTCGTCCGGCTTCTCCCCGACCGCGATGGCGGCTTTATCGCCACCGCATCGGGCGACGAGGTTTATTTCCACCGCAACAGCGTGACCGACGGCAGCTTCGAGGCGCTGGAAATCGGCGACGAAGTGCGCTTTGTCGCACGCGAAGCCGAAAGCGCCGCCGGACCGCAGGCTAGCACGGTGACACCGCTCGGCAAGCACCACCTGCCGCCGACCGAGACCACGCGCACATAGCCCGCAATGAACGGAACCACCGATGAAAACCGGAACGCAACCACTTACCACCTCGCAGATCGCCGAAATCATCGGCCCGCTCGACGACGCGGTGCTGCTGGAAATCCTGCAGTCGGGCGCGACCGCGGCCGAGGTGCTGGAAGCCTTTACCTGGGCCAACGCCAACGACCAGATCGGCACGGAAACCGAGCACGGGCCGCGCGGTGCCGTCCTCCGCGTCTGCGAGATTCTGGAGCGGCAACAACCGGAACCCGACGAGCGCTGAAGACGCGGGCGCAAGGAGTTCTGCGATGAAAGCCGCCGACATCATGACGCGCCAGGTGATAACGGCCGATCCTGACGCAGGGGTCAGCGAGATTGCCCGCCTGATGCTTTCCCACCGTATCGGCTCGATCCCCATCGTCGATGATGAGGCGCGTGTCGTAGGCATCGTCAGCGATCACGATTTGCTGCGACACCCGCCTTCCGATAGCCCACGCGCGTGGTGGCTTCGCCTCTTCGACGAGAACGCCGTTTGCCTCGAGGACATCGCGACAGCGCGCGATTTGAAGGTCGCGGACGTTATGGTGCGCCGGGTCACGACGGTATCGGACACGACGCCGATTAACGTGCTCGGGAGCTTGATGCGGCGCCGCAAGCTGAAGCACGTGCCTGTCCTGCGTAGGGGCAAGCTCGTCGGGATCGTCAGCCGCAGCGACTTGCTCGACGCGCTCGTGAAGCATCGCGGGGACGCGCCGAAGTCCTCGGCGACCGTGTAACAACCCGACCAGGCCGTGCGGAGTGGATCGCCTCGATCTTGCCAAACTGAGCCGGTTGAGCCCGTTCGAGCTGAAGAACAGCCTGATCGAGCTCGCCGCCAATCACGCCGAGAGGGTGATGCTCAATGCCGGGCGCGGGAACCCGAATTTTCTCGCGACCGCACCTCGTCACGCCTTCTTCCTGCTTGGCCTCTTCGCGATGCAAGAAGCCGAACGATGCGCCGACAATTTGCCGGACGGAGTTGCCGGGTTTCCCTCGGCCGAGGGTATCGCTGCCCGCTTCGCAGAGTTTCTGGCCTCGCGGCAACTTGAGCCGGGCAGCGCCTTGCTTGCGGATGCAATGGCCTATGTCGGCGACACCTTCGGTTTTGCCACCGACGCGTTCGTCCACGAGCTTGCGCAGGGCGTGCTCGGCTGCAATTACCCCGAACCGGTGCGCATGCTGCGGTATGCCGAGGAGATCGTTCGGCGCTATCTGATCAAGGAGATGGGCGGACCCAACCCGTCGCTGGGCGTCGACCTTTGCGCCGTCGAAGGCGCCACCGCCGGCGTCACCTATGTTTTCAACGCGCTGCGTGAGAACAGGCTGATCGCCCCGGGTGACACGGTCGCGATCGGCACGCCGATCTTCACGCCCTACCTCGAAATCCCGCTGCTCAATGACTATCGCCTGGCCGAGCTGACGATCGCCGCCGACCCCGACATCGGCTGGCAATACCCCGAGAGCGAGCTCGCCAAGCTGTCCGATCCGCGGGTCAAGGCCCTTCTGCTGGTCAATCCCGGCAACCCGACCTCGGTCAAGATCGATGCGCCCGGCCTCGCGCGGATCGCGGAAATCATCGTCCGGCGGCCAGACCTCATCATCCTGACCGATGACGTTTACGCCACCTTTGCCGACGATTTCACGTCGCTCTTCGCGCTATGCCCGCGCAACACGATCCTCGTCTACTCGTTCTCCAAATACTTCGGCACGACCGGCTGGCGACTGGGCGTGGTCGCGCTGGCCCGCGATAATGTGATCGACGCGGCGATCCGCGCCCTTCCCGGGACCGACCAGCAGGAGCTCGATGCCCGCTACGCTACGCTTGCCGCCGCGCCGCGCCGGCTCAAGTTCGTCGACCGGCTGATGGCCGACAGCCGGGCGATAGCCTTCAATCACACCGCCGGCCTCTCGACGCCCCAGCAGGTGCAGATGGCGCTGTTCGCGCTCTTTGCGCTGATGGATCAAGGGGACGCCTACAAGCGGGCGATGAAGCAGCTCATCCGCGGACGCCACAGGGCTCTGTATGACGCGCTCGGGATCGTCGCGAAGCAAGACCCCAACGGGGTTTGCTATTACGCCCTGCTCGATCTTGAACGCCTCGGCGCACAGCGTTACGGGCGCGGCTTTGTCGACTGGCTCCTTGCCGCCAAGAACCCGCTCGAAATCCTCTTCCGCCTCGCCGACGAAGCCGGCGCTGTTCTGCTGCCGGGGAAGGGCTTCGGGATGCCGCATCCCTCGGCGCGGGTGTCGCTCGCCAATTTGAACGAGCGGGGCTATGCCCGCCTCGGCCGCATCATCCGGAAGATGATGGAGGATTACGCAGCCGAATACCTTGCCACCGCTGGCGGGAAAGGCCGGCCCGCGTCCGACGGTTGATCAAGATCAATGCGAGCGGTCCAACCCTGGTGATCTGATGTCGACAATGTCGTCGCCAGGCATGAAGCCTTGCCGGCAGCAGTCCTATGGAAGGGGAAGCCATCTTTGAGGAGGGTCATATGGCCAAGACCAGCTTACGGCACAAACGGCGTATCCAGGAACGCGCCTATCAGATTTGGGAGGAGGCGGGCCGACCCGAGGGCCAGGAGGTTGAGCACTGGCTCCGGGCTGAAGCCGAAATCACCGCAGATGAGAAAGAACTGAGCGAAGAGCTCAAACTCGAGGCCGCGGGCGCCGTCTAGTAGCGCCGTAGGGCCAACCCGGGTCTGTTCGCCGCTGCCGAAAATGGGGCCGTCGTAGCAGGCCATTTCGAGCGCTAATTCGTTTCAGAAGGATGAGAGGCGTCATGCGCAAAATGTCCGATCTTGTCCGCGATCAGCGCCCGCTGGCGTTGCCGCCGAGCGCCACGGTGATGGAAGCGGCGCGGCAGATGCGGGAGCGCCGCGTCGGCGCGACCCTCGTGACGGAGGGCAAGACCCGGCTTGTCGGCATCTTCACCGGGCGCGATGCCGTCGATCGGGTCTTGGCGGATGGGCGAGACCCAGCCCTCACCACGCTTGCCGAGGTAATGACGCCCAATCCTCACACCTTGACACCGCAGCACAACGCCATCGAGGCGTTACGGCTGATGCAGGACGTCCGCTGCCGGCATCTCCCGATCGTGCGCGAGGGCGAAGTGGTTGGCATCATCTCGCATGGAGATTTCCGCGGCATCGAGCAGGACCGCCTCGATGAGGAAACCGGGCTCTGGGAACGGATTGCCTGATGCCGCTCCAGCGTGTGTCTTGCCCGCCTCTATTCTGCGCCGCTGCCGCGTAGCCAAAGACCCTTGCCGTTTTTGGTCTCGGTCGGCGCTATTGGCTTGCGCAGTGCCGGAGCCAGGTCCATTTCATCCGGGCCGTCAGCCATGGGCGTAGCGCCTCGGGTCATCGGGATGTCGAGCTCCTCGATGGCGGGCCCGGTCAGTTCGCCGTAAGACTTGATCCACTGGTCCCAGCGCTCGGCCTCGCGCAGAGCCTGGTCGCGCTTTTCCATCGCCTTCTTCAAGATTGGGTCTGTCATCGATCGCTCCCGACTGAAATCGCTGGGGATCGATATCAGAAGGCGGCCTGTCCCAAAATTGCGGGTCAAAAACGCCTGTGAAGGCTCGCAGTTGGGCACCTGCCGGCTCAACATGGGGGACAATCCACCGGCAAATCGAGAGATCACCTCGCTTTGGCCGGGCTTTTGCTAGTCGGTTGAGGCGTCGCAGGAGAGCCCCCATGTCGATCTCCGAGGCCAGGGACAGCGAAGACAAGGATTTGCCGCTGCGCGAGGACATCCGGCTCTTGGGCCGCATCCTCGGCGACACCGTGCGCCAGCAGAAGGGCAACGCCGCGTTCGAGACCGTCGAGCGCATCCGCCAGAGCTCGATCCGCTTTCGCCGCGACGAGGACGGCGTGGCGCGTGAGGAACTCGAGCGCACTCTCAATGCGCTGCCGCGCGACGAGGCGATCCAGATTATCCGCGCGTTCGGCTTCTTCTCGCATCTCGCCAATATCGCCGAGGATCAGCACCATATCCGCCGTGGCCGCGCGCATGCCTTCACCCCCCCGGGTACCTTGGTGTCGCCGCGCCACGGGACGATGGCGCACGCGCTCGGCGCAGCGCGCGAGGCCGGCATCGGTCCGGAGCGGCTGCGCGCGTTCTTCGCCGGCGCGATGGTGGTGCCGGTGCTGACCGCGCACCCGACCGAGGTGCGCCGCAAGAGCATGATCGACCGCGAGATGGAGGTCGCCAGCTTGCTCGCTCAGCGCGACCTCCATCTGCTGACGCAGAGCGAGGCGGCCGCCAACGAGACCGCGCTGCGCCGGGCCATTCTCACCTTGTGGCAGACCAACCTGCTGCGCGGCAATCGCCTGCGCGTCGTCGACGAGGTCAATAACGGGCTGGCCTATTACGACTATACGTTTCTCCGCGAACTACCGCGTTTCTACGCCGATCTGGAAGCTGAGCTGGAGACGCAGGGCGCGGACACCAACGGCGGCTTGCCGTCGTTTCTGCGCATGGGCAGCTGGATCGGCGGCGACCGCGACGGCAATCCATTTGTCGACGCCGCCGTGCTGAAAGAGGCGTTGCGGCTGCAGAGCGCAAAGGCGTTGCGCCACTATCTCAGCGAGTTGCAAGCACTGGGCGCTGAGCTGTCGCTCGACGGGCGGCTGATCGATGTCGCGCCGTCGCTCTCCGAGCTGGCGGCCCGCTCGCCCGACCGCTCCGCCTACCGTCGCTACGAGCCTTATCGGCGGGCGATCACCGGGATCTACGCACGGCTCGCGGCGACCATGCGGGCGCTCGACCATGTCGAGCCGCCGGCGCATCCGGTCGGCAGTGCGCCGCCCTACGCCAATAGCGCCGAATTGCTGGCCGATCTGACGATCATCGCCAATTCGCTGATCGCCAATCGGTCGGAACTGCTGGCCAAAGGCCGGCTCCGCGATTTGCGCCGCGCGGTCGACGTCTTCGGCTTCCACCTCGCCGCGATCGATCTGCGGCAGAATTCGGTCGTACACGAGCGGGTCGTCGGCGAGTTGTTCGAGCAGGCGCAGCCGGGCACCAACTATCTCGGCCTCGACGAGGAAGCTCGCGTCGCGCTACTGCGCGCCGAGATCGCCTCGCCTCGGCCGCTCTCTTCGGATTTCCTCACCTATTCGGCCGAGACCGCCGGCGAACTGGCAATTCTGCGCGCCACCGCCGACGCGCATCGCCGCTATGGGCCGGCATCGGTGCCGCGTTATGTCATCTCGATGGCGACCAGCGTCTCCGACCTGCTGGAAGTCGCGGTGCTGCTCAAGGAGGCAGGACTCCTGCACCCGCGCGACGCCTCGCTCGACCTCGACATCATTCCCCTGTTTGAGACCATCGAGGATCTGCAGAGCTGTGGCGTGGTGATGGAAGCGGTGCTGAGCCTTCCCGATTATGCACGGCTGCTCGACAGCCGCGGCCGCATTCAGGAGGTGATGCTCGGCTATTCCGACAGCAACAAGGATGGTGGCTTCCTGACGTCGGGCTGGGAGCTCTACAGGGCCGAAATCGCGCTGGTTGAGGTGTTCCGCCGCCACGACATCGGCATCCGGCTCTTTCACGGGCGCGGCGGCTCGGTCGGGCGCGGCGGCGGCCCCAGCCACCAGGCGATCCTTGCGCAGCCGCCGGGCGCGGTGCAGGGCGCGATCCGCATCACCGAGCAGGGCGAGGTCATCGCCAGCAAGTATTCGAACGGCGAGCTTGGCCGCCGCAACCTAGAGATCCTCGCCGCGGCGACCCTGGAAGCCACTCTGCTGCGCCCGGAGGAAGCAGCGCCGCGCCCGGAATATCTCGACGCGATGGCGCAGCTTTCCGCCGACGCCTATCGCGCCTATCGCGGTCTCGTTTACGAGACTGACGGCTTCGTCCGCTTCTTCCGCGAGTCTACCGTGGTCGGCGAGATCGCCAACCTCAACATCGGCAGCCGCCCGGCATCTCGAAAATCTTCTGAAAAGATCGAAGATTTGCGGGCCATCCCCTGGGTGTTCAGCTGGGCGCAGATGCGCCTGATGCTGCCCGGTTGGTACGGGTTTGGCAGCGCGGTCAAAGCCTGGCTCGAGGCGCATCCGGGAGACGGCATGGACACGCTCCAGGCGATGTACCGCGAATGGCCATTCTTCCAGATGCTGCTGTCGAACATGGACATGGTGCTGGCCAAGAGCGACATCGCCATTGCCTCGCGCTACGCCGAGCTGGTGTCGGACGTCGACCTGCGCGATCGGATCTTCGCGCAGTTGCGGGCGGAGTGGAGCGCGTCGATCGAGGCGCTCTTGGCGATCATGGGGCAGAACCAGCTGCTCGAAACCAACCCGCTGCTCGCCCGCTCGATTCGCAACCGTTTCCCGTACATGGATCCGCTCAACCACATGCAGATCGAGCTGTTGAAGCGCTACCGGGCGGGTGATGCCGGCGAGGATGTCGTCACCGGCATCCACCTGACGATCAACGGCATCGCCGCCGGGCTGCGAAATAGTGGATAAGGGTCGCCGAACAATCGTGAGGTGACCGATGTCGAGCGAGGCTGAGGGGCCCGCCGTGAACCTTCCCGAAGTCCATGCCGAAGTCGCCACAGCGTTCAGCCGTTACGAGGAGGCGCTCAACGCCAACGATGTCGCGGTGCTCAACGAGCTGTTCCGCGACGCGCCCTACACGCTGCGTTTCGGGATCGGCGAGGAGCTTTACGGCCACGCGCAGATCGCCGCGTTTCGCTCGGCGCGCACGCCGCCGGTGCGGCGCTCGATCCGCAACACGGTCATCACCACCTTCGGGCGCGATTTCGCCACCGCCTCGACCGAGTTTCTGCGCCCCGGGCAGCCGAGCCTTGGCCGCCAGCAGCAGAGCTGGGTTCGCTTTCCCGAGGGCTGGCGCATTGTCGCCGCCCATGTGAGCTTCTCGCACCCGGGCTGAGGCGCGGATTGCCCGGCAGCTGGCTCGGGCCTATTTTCAGCCGGTCACAGCGAGCGAGGCTTCGCATGCTCGACCACTCGATCGAAGGGCCCAGCGCCTGGCGCGCCGCCGATATCCGTCCGGAGGACTATCGCGTCGTGCTCGACGCCGCGTCCCTCGACGAAATCCGCCGTGTCGTCGACGAGGTGCGCGCCCATCCGCTACCGACCATCCTGCGCAGTCCGGCCGATTTCGACATGACCCATTGCCATGCGGCGATGGCCAAGGCGCGGCGTATCCTGAAACAGGGGATACGCTTCGCGGTGATCGACCGGCTGCCGGTCGAGGAGATGTCGAAGCCTGAGGCCGAGGCGATTTACTGGCTGCTGTCGTCGATGGTGATGCGCCCGGTCGCGCAAAAGCTCGACGGCACGATGATCTACGATGTGTATGACACCGGCCAGCAGGCACTCCCCGGCTCGGGCATCCGGCCCGACAAGACCAACATTGAAATCCGCTTCCACATCGACAACGCCTACAACCGCACGCCGCCGGAGATCGTCGGGCTCCTCTGCCTCAAAACCGCGAAATCGGGCGGGGTCAGCCGCGTCTTGAGCTTCCACACCGTCCACAATGCGCTGCTGTCGCGGCATCCCGAGCTGCTGCCGCGGCTCTACCAGCCGTTCTGGTTCGACCGCCAGAAGGAGTTTTTCCCGGGCGAGGAGGAGACTTTCTGCGCCCCGGTGTTCGAGGCGGGCGATGAGCTGCGCTCGCGCTTCAGCCACCACCAGATCAGGGGCGGCTATGCGCTGAGGGGCGAGCCGCTCGACAATGCGGGCGCCGCCGCCGTCGCCGCCACCCTGGAGATATTCGAGGAGCCCGGCGTCGCGGTCGATTTCGAGTTCCAGCCCGGCGAGATCCAGTTCGTCGATAACCGCACCCTGGGGCACAGCCGTACCGAGTTCGAGGACTGGCCCGAGCCCGAACGCCGCCGCCACCTCGTGCGCCTCTGGCTGCGCGATCACGGCCGGCGCGCGTATACGGGGTAGGTCGAGCCGGTGCCTTCTGGCGACCGCGCCATCATATCGCCGTTTTGGCGTGATAATGTTCAATCCTCTCGCGAGTGCGAAACGCGCGGATGAAACCGGCGGGGCGCCTCGTGTAAGGGCCCTTCGGCCTCCTGACTCGCGGCCCGTAACAGGAGGAGAACAGGACGTCGGCCTCCTGATAAGAGGCGCCGGTAACAGATGGATATCAGATGGCTGGCCATCTGATAAAAGGAGGGCAGCCGAAAGGAAGTCCGATGCCCGACGCTCGCGCTGTTAACCACCCCGCCAATATCGACATCGCCGCCGCGCTCAAGGAAGCCGAGGAGCAATATCGCGCGCGCAACCCGAAGAGTGCGGCGCTCTACGAACAGGCGTGCGAGGCGCTGCCCGGTGGCAACACCCGCTCGGCGATCTATGCCGAGCCGTTTCCGCTCACCATGGTCAAGGGCGAGGGCGCGCATCTGTGGGATGCTGACGGCCATCAATACGCCGATTTCCTCTCCGAGTTCACCGCCGGCCTCTACGGCCACTCGCATCCCGTCATCCGCAAGGCGATCGACGAAGCGCTCGACGGCGGCATCAATTTCGGCGCGCACGGCATGGCCGAAGCCAAATTCGCCCAGGCGATCTGCGACCGCTTCCCGTCGATCGCGCTGGTGCGCTTCACCAATTCCGGCACCGAGGCCAATCTGATGGCGGTCAGCGCCGCCATCGCGATTACCGGGCGCAAGAAGATTCTCGTCTTCCACGGCGGCTACCACGGCGGCGTCTTCTATTTCCGCGGCAAGGGCAGCCCGATCAACGCGCCGTTCGATTATCTGCTGGCCACCTACAACGACATCGAGGGCACCCGCGCGCTGGTCGCGCCGCACGCTCACGACCTCGCCGCTATCCTAGTCGAGCCGATGCTCGGCGGCAGCGGCTGCATTCCCGGCGAGCCGCGATTTCCTCGCCGATCTGCGCGCATTGTCGCGCGAGACCGGGGCGATCCTTATCTTCGACGAGGTGATGACCTCGCGGCTCGGCCCGGGCGGCATCCAGCAGGAGCTGGCGATCTATCCCGACATGACGACGCTCGGCAAATATGTCGGCGGCGGCATGAGCTTTGGTGCGTTCGGCGGGCGCGCGGACCTGATGGAGTGGTTCGACCCGCGCAACAAGAACGGCTTCCAGCACGCCGGCACCTTCAACAACAACGTGCTGACGATGAACGCCGGCTATGTCGGCCTGACCGAGGTGTACACCCCGCAAAAGGCGCGCGAGTTGAACGACTGGGGCGATGCGCTGCGCCGCCGCCTCAACGCCGTCGTGCGCGACCGCGGCCTCGCGATGCAGTTCACCGGCCAGGGCTCGATGATCGGGGTGCACATGACCGGCCGCCCGATCCGCAACGCCGCCGACGCGGCGATGGGGCACGCCGGGCTCTTGGAGCTATTCTATTTCGACCTCACCGCGCGCGGCATCTGGTTCGCCAAGCGTGGCATGATGGCGCTGTCGATCGCGCTCGACGACGCCGACGCCGACCATTTGGTCAGCGCGGTCGAGGAATTCGCCGACACCCGCGCGCCGCTGTTCGAGGGGATCCAATGAGCGAGCTGGTCAGCAACTCCCGCGTCGCCTATTTCAACGGCCGCATCGTGCCCGAGCGCGAGGTGGTGATCCCGTTCCGCGACCGCGGCTTTAAGTATGGCGACGCCGCGTTCGACATGACCCGCACGTTTCACGGCCGCGCGTTCAAGCTCAAGGAGCACATCGACCGCTTCTACCGCTCGCTCAAATATCTCCGCATCGACCCCGGCCTCACGCCCGACGAGATGATCGGCATCAGCGAGGAGGTGTTGGCGCGCAACGCCCATTTCCTCACCCCGGACACTGATTTTTGGCTCGCGCAGCGCGTCTCGCGCGGGGTTGACGCGGTCGGCGACGAGGGTTGGGAGGAAACCGGCCCGACGGTGATCGTCGAATGCATCCCGCTGCCGCTCGCGAAACGCGCGCGCCTCTTCCGCGACGGCATCGATATCGTCGTTCCACCGATCCGCCGCACCGCCCCGGACGCGCTGAGTCCTCGCGCGAAAACCCACAACTATCTCAATCTAATACAGGCCGATCTTCAGGCGAAAGCTCAAGACCCGGAGGCCTGGTCGGTACTGCTCGACCATAACGGGCATCTCTCCGAGGGGATCGGCAGCAATATCTTCCTCGTCTCGGACGGCGAGGTGCTGACCCCCCGCGGCGAATTCGTGCTGCCCGGGATCAGCCGCGAGACCGTGATCGAATTGTGCGTCGAGCTCGGCATTCCCTGCCGCGAGGCCGATCTCGACCTCTACGATGCCGGCATCGCCGACGAGATTTTCATGACCTCGACGAGCCTCTGCATCTGCCCGGTGCGCAGCATCGGTGGCCGCAAATTACCCGCACCGCTTCCCGGCCCGATCACCAAAAGCATTAGCGGCGCCTACGCGCGCTTCGTCGATTGCGACTTCGTCGCGCAGTATCTGAAGCATTTGGCCTAGCGCGGTTCCCACACCGCCTTGGCGTAGAGCTCCGGGCCGAAATCAGGCGGCACGTCGCCGGTCATCCGCCGTTGGTGATGATCGAGATCGGCGAGGAACAGATCGCGGCTGATTGCGGCGGTGACGCTGGCGTGGCCGCGCTTCATGCTCGGCACGTCGCCCACCGGCACCCCGAAGCTGACGAAACCGGCCGGGTTGAAGCAGTGGATGTCCCTGAGATAGGGCGCCGCGCCCTGCTCGTTTTCCATGAATTCGTTGCCCGGCCCCAGATAGGGATGCGCGCCGAGGAATGGGTCTTCCTCGTCCGCCGGCGGGGTATAGCGGTCGCGCCACAGCAGGATGTGTCGGGCGAAATCGGCGAGCTCGGGCCGCAGATTGGGGTCGGCGGCGTAGCCGGTCCCGGCGATGGCGAAATCGAAGCGCCAGGTCATCGCGCCGTCCGCCAGGCAACCCGTCCCGTCGGCGGCCTCGGCGACGATCCCGCCGGCCTCCGCCCGCGCCGACACCCAAGGCGCGGCGAGGTGAAGATGGAAATTGTCGTATTTAAGCACGCGCTCGATCGCGTCTTGCGGCGCGGTCGAGCCGGTACGGCGATAGCGGATCGCCTGGTGCCAGCGCGCCGCGTCGGGTAGCGAATAGTAATTGTCGTAGGCACCGGGATAGCCGCGGACGCGGTTGATCGGGGTCGCGGCGAGTTGCGGCCGGCGGCAGAACAAATGCACCGATTTCGCGCCGCTTTCGAGCGCGACCGCGGCTGCGTCGAAGGCCGAGGCGGCGCCGCCGATCACCGCGACCTCTTTGCCGGCCAGCGCGGCAAAATCGATGCCCTCGGCGGCATGCGCCCACAATCGCTTGGGCAGCTCGCGCAAAAATTCCGGCGCCGCGACGCCGCCGCTGCCCTCGAAGCCGGTGGCGATGACGATCTTGCGCGCTGTCTCGACCCCGGTGTTGAGGTGCAGCCGGAAGCACCCCTCCACCGGCTCGATGCGCTCCAGCCGTGTGCCGTAGCGCACCGTGATACCGAGGAAATCCCGGTACCACGCCAGGTAATCCACCCAGGCCTGCTTTGGGATGCGCTCGAACGCAGCATAGGCATCGGCGCCGTGCCGCGCCTCGTACCAGGCCTGAAAGCCGAGCGCGGCGATGCTGAGTTCTGGCCCGGCCAGCGTCTTTGGCGTGCGCAGCACGTTCATCCGCGCCCCGTTTTCCCAGATGCCGGCGCGCGCCGCGTCGGCCGCTGCATCGACGACGCTAACCCTGCCGATGCCGGAGCGGCGCAGCGCGAAGGCGAACGCGCAGCCGGTCTGCCCGCCGCCGACGACCAGCACGTTGTGGTCGATGCCTTCGCGATCTGGCACCCAGTTGGCGGGGTCGGGGCCGATCAGCCGCAGCGCCGCGCTGGCGCCGGCATCGGGGTCGGTCACGCCGCGAGGCGTCCCTTCAGCACTTGGCCGCCGGAATTACCGGTCGCCCTGCCGTTATCGGTCGCGACGACGCCATTCACCACCGTCGCCATAATACCGTCGGCCTTCTGCACCAGCCGACGCGCGCCGCCCGGCAGGTCGGTCTCGACGGTCGGGAGTTGCGGCCTCACCGTCGCTTCGTCGAACACGACGAGGTCGGCGGCATAGCCGGTGCGCAGCAATCCGCGATCCGGCAATTCCCAGGCCGAGGCGTTGTCGAAGGTCAGCATGCGCACCGCCTCTTCGAGGGTGAATTGCTGCTTGTTGCGCACCCAGTAAGAGAGCAGGAACGTCTGCAGGCACGAGCCCATCTCCTGGCACACATGCGCGCCGGAATCGGAGAACGTCGCGAGCGTGCGCGGGTGCTTGAGTAGGTTCAGCACATCGGCCGGCCGCTCGTTGACGATCGGCTGCACGAACATGCAGTTGTCGTTCTCCAGCGCCAGGTCGATGATCACCTCGACCGGGTGTTTGTTCTGGCGCCGCGACAGCTCGCCGATGCTCGGGTCGTCCCAGTTCACCGACAGCATCGGGAAGAGGTTGTCGTAGTCGGGCTTGCGCGGATCGGTAGTCGCGGTGCCGCCGCCCTGCAAGGTGCGGTCGCGCGGCCTCATCGCCGCCTCGGCGGCGACAAGCCGGGCACGCACCTGGGGGTCACGCAGCCGCGCCTTCTGCTCGGCGAGTGGCAGCGAACGCACCTCTTTCCATGCCGGGAGCACGTCGAACGGCAGATACGATTTGAGCGAGAACACTGCGTTGATCGAGCGGGTCGTCGCCTGGCCGTACATGCGGCCGCCCTGCGCGACGGTCTCGTCCATAAAGCTTGTCTGGAAATCCCACGGGTTGGGGTCGATGCCCTGCCTGGTGGCGAGCATCCCGAACATGATCGGCCGGCCGCTGTCGATCGCGATCTTGCGCAGCTGTTCCAGGCACGCCTTCTGCGCCTCGCCGCCGGAGATGTCGGGGCCGATCTGGAAGATGCCGGCGTCGAGCTTGCCCATCGCGCCGACCAGGCGCTCGATCTCGGCCCAATCGCCAATCCGGCTGGCGACCGGCGTGTCGTCGGGGGTGACGTGCGTCGTCGCACGCGAGGTCGAGAAGCCCATCGCCCCGGCCTTGAGCGCCTCGGCGACCGCGTGCTCCATGCGCTTGAGGTCGTCCTCGCTGGCCTTCTCCTCGAGCCCGCGCTTGGCGCCCATCGCGTACATGCGTAGCGCCGAATGACCGATATACATGCCGTAATTGAGCCCCTTCGGCAGGCGCTCGACCGTCGCCAAATATTCGGGGAAGGTCTCCCAGGTCCAGTCGATCCCTTCCATCATCGCCTCGGTTGGGATGTCCTCGACCGCGGTCAGGCAGCGCGCGAACCACTCGCGGTCCTGTGGCTTGCAAGGCGCCAGCGCGAAACCGCAATTGCCCATCACCACGCTGGTCACCCCATGCCAGCACGAGCAGCTGCCGAGCGGGTCCCAGTTGACCTGCGCGTCCATATGGGTGTGGCCGTCGATAAACCCGGGGCTGACGATCATCCCCTCGGCGTCGATGACGCGGTTGGCCGGTTCGCGGATGCGGCCGATCTCGACGATCTTCCCGCCCCTGATCCCGACATCGGCTCGGTAGCGCGGCAGCCCCGAGCCGTCGATCACGGTGCCGTTCTTGACGAGTAGGTCGAGCGCCATCGCCGCGTCTCCTTGGATTTGCGTCGCAAAAGGATCGCGGCAGGGCTCCGCCGCTGTCAACCGAAGCCGCTGCAATGCCGGTCGCGGTTTTGGCCGTTTAGCGGAATCTTAGGCAGGTTTTGCTATCAGCGTCGCGGGCAGCAGTGAGGCGCGCCATGAGTATTTCCCTGCAACATCCCGGCACCGGCCGGGTCAAGACCGTGTCGGAAGGCTGGAGCTGGTCGTGCTTTTTCGGGGCCACCGTTCTCGGGCTGCCGCTCTTTAAGCGCGGCCTCACGGTATGGGGATCGGCGATGCTGGTATTCGACCTCACGACGTTTATCGTCGGCTGGATCGACACCGATGCGGCCGCGAACCTGTACCTCTTGTTGTCGCTCATCGGCTTTGCTGCGAGCGTGTTCTTTGGTGCCTGCGGCAACACAATGGCCGCCGAGCACGCGCTGGCACAAGGCTGGGAGCACGCCGACCGGCACCGGCGCTGGTTCGACTAGCGGTCCTTCGCTGATCGCGGTTGTGCGCCGCGCGCGGCGAGCGGCATCATGCCGCCGTCGAGGGAGGGCGCATGGCCGACTACCGCTTCTGCAAAGTCGAGGACGAGGGCCGCATCCGCATCGTCACGATCAACCGGCCCGAGGTGCTGAACGCGCTGCACAGCGAGGCGCATTGGGAATTCGACGGCATCTGGAACGAATTCGCCGCCGATCCAAACCTCTGGGTCGGGATCGTCACTGGCGCCGGCGAGCGTGCCTTCTCTGCCGGCAACGACTTGAAGGTGCAGGCCGCCGGCCGGCGTGGCCCCAGGCCCGCGACCGGTTTCGCCGGCCTCAGTCACCGCTTCGACCTCGACAAACCGTTGATCGCCGCGGTCAACGGCGTCGCGATGGGCGGCGGGTTCGAGACCGCGCTCGCCTGCGACATCATCGTCGCCGCCGAGAACGCGGTGTTCGCGCTGCCCGAGCCGCGCGTCGGCCTCATCGCCGGCAGCGGCGTCCACCGCCTGCCGCGCATGATCGGACAAAAGAACGCGCTCGGCATGATCCTCACCGGCCGCCGCGTCTCTGCCGCGGAGGGCAAGGAACTGGGTTTCGTCAACGAGGTGGTGCCCGTGGGTCAGGCGCTCGAGGCGGCGAAGCGCTGGGCCGGGCTCATCCTCGAATGCTCGCCGATGGCGATCCGCGCCTCGAAGCAGTCGGTGTACAAGAGCCTCGACGAACCGACCCTGCAGAAGGCGATGACCACCACCTATCCCGCCGTGCAGGCCAATCTCGACAGCCAGGATTACATCGAAGGCCCCAAAGCCTTCGCCGAACGCCGTAAACCGAACTGGCACAACCGCTAGCGGCGTCGGCAACGGTGGACGTTTCGTCGGCCGCCGAAAGAATAGCAGCCATGGCTAAAAACCGGGCAGCCTCTCGCCCTATCCGTGTTAGTCAAATCGAACGATTTGAGATCATCTCCACCGCGCTACGAAGCGTGCGGGCAGAGGCGGTGTAATGGCGACAGAAGTATCGGGTGAGATGGCGGCGGTTCTGCCGGCGCCGGCCGCGGCGGAGCGGGCGCGGTTGGCCGAAGGCACCGCGTTCTCGATCATCCTGGCGCTCAGCTTCTCGCACCTGCTCAACGACATGATGCAGTCGCTGGTGCCGTCGCTCTACCCGATGATCAAGAACACCTACAGCCTAAATTTCGTCCAGGTCGGCGTCATCACCCTGACCATGCAGGTCATCTCGTCGATGATGCAGCCGCTGGTTGGCCTCGCGGCGGATTACCGGCCGCAACCCTACTCGCTCGCGGTGGGCATGTGCTCCACTTTGGCCGGGCTGCTATTGCTGGCCGGCGCTACCCATTATCTCACCCTGCTTTTCGCCGTAGCGCTGATGGGCGCCGGCTCGGCGGTGTTTCATCCCGAGGCGTCACGCGTGGCGCGGCTGGCGTCGGGCGGCGCCCGGCGGCACGGCCTCGCGCAATCCCTGTTTCAGGTGGGCGGCAATATCGGCTCGGCGACCGGTCCGATACTCGCTTTGCTGATCGTTATCCCGCGCGGCCAGGGCAGCGTCAGCTGGTTTTCGGGGATCGCACTGCTGGCGATGGCCGTGCTTTTCCTCGTTGGCAACTGGTATCGGCGCGAGCATCCGCCGTCGCGGCGCGCCCGCTATGCCGCTGCGCCACCGCTGAACCTGTCGCGCCGGCAGATCTTCTGGTCGCTGGCGATCCTGTTGTCGCTGGTATTTTCCAAGGCGTTCTACCAGGCGAGCCTCGGCACCTATTACACCTTCTACCTGATCAGCAAATTTCACCTGTCGCTGGCGACCGCGCAGGTCTACCTGTTTGTCTTCCTCGCCGCGGTGGCCGGCGGCACCTTGATCGGCGGGCCGATCGGCGACCGCGTCGGCCGCAAGGCGGTAATCTGGGGATCGATTCTCGGCGCGATTCCGTTCGCGCTGATATTGCCGTTCGCCAGCCTGTTTTGGACCGCGGTGCTTACGGTGATCATCGGCGCAAGCATGGCCTCGGCCTCGTCGTCGATCATCGTCTATGCGCTCGATCTGGTGCCCGGGAAGGTCGGCACGATGGCGGGTCTGTTCTTCGGGCTCAGCTTTGGCATGGCCGGGGTCGGGGCGGCGGCGCTCGGCGGCCTCGCCGACGCCACCAGCATCGACACGGTCTACAAGGTTTGCGCTTACCTGCCGCTGATCGGGCTGCTGACGATCTTCCTGCCCGATCTGCGCCGCGCCGCGCGCCCCGCCACCGTATAAGCCGCTTCTCCGCACCGCGCGCTCGCCGTACCATGCGGGGAAAAGGCCCGCATGGAGGCTTCGCATGTTTGCGCGTAATGCCTGGTACATCGCCGCATGGGGTGACGAGCTTGGCGACAAGCCGCTAGCTCGCCGCATCTGCAACGACCCGGTCGTGCTCTTCCGCGGCCGGGATGGCCGCGCCGCGGCGCTCGCCGACCGCTGCTGCCACCGTTCCGCGCCGCTGAGCCTCGGCACGGTCGTCGCGGAAGGCATCCAGTGCGGCTATCACGGACTCATCATCGATGCGGCTGGCAAGTGCGTGACAGTGCCCGGCCAGCGGCTGATCCCGGCCGATGCGACGGTGAGGAGCTACCCGCTCGTCGAGAAGAACCAGTTCCTTTGGATCTGGATGGGCGACGCGGCGCTGGCCGATCCGGCGCTGATCGTCGATTTTCCCTATCACGACGAGCCGGCCAAGTGGCCGCACAAGCACACGATGTATCCGATCAAAGGCAATTACATGCTGATGGTCGACAATTTGATGGACCTGACCCATCTCGGCTATCTCCACGCCAGGACGATCGGCGGCAACCCATCTCAGCATGTCGAGGCCGAGATGAAGGTGGTGCGGACGCCGACCGGGGTCAAATTCACCCGCTGGATGCGAAATTCGCCGCCGCCGCCAAGCTACATAAAGGCTGCTGGATTTGCCGGCCGCATCGACCGTCTGCAGGTCTTCGAGTTTGTCGCGCCGGCGACCGTCCTGCAGTGGACCGGCGCGACCGATGCCGGCTCCGGGGTCGAGCCCGACGATTTCGCCTTCAAATTCCGCCTGTTTCACGGCCTCACGCCGGAGACCGAGACGACCTGTTTCTATTTCTGGTCGGCGGCCAACGGCTATCGCCAGAACGAGCCGGAGGCGACCGAACTGCTGTTCGGCCAGATCGCGTCCGCCTTTCTCGAGGATGCCGCCATGGTCCAGGCGCAACAGGAGCGGCTCGGCGAATTCGGCGAGAGCGGCCTTGTCGATATCGCTTCGGATTCGATCCGGATGACGATGCGCCGGCACGTCGACCGAATGATCGCCGCCGAGCAGCAGCAACAGGTCGCCGCTGAGTAGGTATGACCTAGGATAGTCCTCATCCTGAGGCGCCTCGCGCAGCGAGGCCTCGAAGGACGCGGACGCCGGCAAACTGCGAGCGAGGGAGACACCAATGGCTAATACGCTCATTTCCTGCGACGATCACATGGATCTCGGTGTCCTGCCGGCGGATCTGTGGAAGACGCGGCTACCTGTCGAGCTGCGCGACCGCGCCCCCTATATCGCCGAGAAAGACGGCCAGGCGGTCTGGATGTGCGACGGCAAGGTCTGGGGCAGCTGGACCGGCAAGGCGCCCGCCACCGGCAACGCCCGGCCGGTGAAGCCGCTTTACAATTCGTTCGACCGCGCGGGCATCTACGATCAGAGCGCCCGCCGCCCGGCGGTCGCCGAATTGCGCCTCGCCGATATGGACCGCGACGGCGTTCAGGCCCAGATCATCTTCGGCCCGATTTTCCAAATTTCGACGGACGATCCCGTGCTCCGCGTCGCTTGCTACCGCGTCTACAACGACTGGCTGCTGGAGTTCTGCCAGGCGGCGCCCGATCGGCTGATCGGCGCGCCGATGCTGCCGGAGACGCCGGACGCCGCGTATGACGAGTTGATGCGCCTACACAAGAAGGGCGGGGTGCGCCAGGTTTCGCTGATGATCGCGAACGTCAATCCGAAACTCGACGACCCGGCCTGGGAGAAATTGTGGACCGCGCTCGAGGAGACCGGGATCATTATCGGCTGGCACATCACCGTGTTTGTCGGCAAGCCCGGCGACCGCGCCGCCGGCAAGGCCGCGAGCGTGTTCGAGAATATCAAGTTCTTCATGGGCAACTTCCTCGAACCGTTCATTGACCTGTTTGCCTGGGGCATTTTGGAGCGGCACCCGAAGCTGAAGATGGTGATGGCCGAGGCCGGTACCGGCTGGTTGCCCTGGCTGGTGCAGGAGCTCGACTACCGCCACTGGCGGCTGTGGGAGGCCAAGGAGTTCTGGGCCGACAAGGGCGGCAAGGAGCTCGAAACCAAACCGTCAGAACTATTCAAGCGGCAGATCTACGCGACCTTCCAGGAGGATTACGCGGCGATGGCGTTGATCCCCTTCTTCGGAGAGGGGCATCTGCTGTGGGCGTCGGACTATCCGCACCCGGACGGCGTCTGGCCAAACTCGAGATCCGCCATCGAACGCCAGATGGCGAGCCTCGCTCCGGAGATGCGCCAGAAGCTGACCCACGACAACGCCGCGCGCCTTTACGGGCTGGCATAAATTCTCCGCACCCCGGCGAAAGCCGGGGCCCATCCATCAACCGCGCGAGAGGCGGAAACATGGGTCCCGGCTTGCGCCGGGGTGCGAAAAGAATGGGAGGGCATCACCATGAAGACCAGCACCGACCGCATCCTCACCACCCATGTCGGCAGCCTGCCGCGCCCGGCGGCCTTGCGCGAGCTATTGGTCAAGAAGGACAAGGGCGAGCCCTACGACAAGGCCGAGCTCGCCCGGCAGACCAAAGCGGCCGTCGCGGCGATCGTCCGGCGCCAGACCGAGGCCGGGGTCGATATCTTCGATGACGGGGAGATGTCGAAGCCGGGTTATTCGACCTATGTCGCCGATCGGCTGTCGGGCTTCGCCGGGCACGAGCCGGCGAAGCCGCGGCTCGATACCGGCCCGCACCCGAACTTCTCGGCGGCGATCGGGCGGATGACCGGTGAGAACATCGCCCGCCGCGCGGTTTGCGTTGGGCCGATTGCCGTCCAGGACCGCCAGCCCTTGGCCGACGACATCGCCAACCTCAGGGCGGCGGTCGCCGGGGTCAAGGTGACCGATGTCTTTATGACCGCGGCCTCGCCTGGCCTCGTCCCGGTGTTTCAGACCAACAAGTATTACCCCTCGCACGAGGCCTATGTCGAAGCCATCGCCGCGGCGATGCAGGAGGAATACGAGGCGATCGTCGCCGCCGGGTTCGTGGTGCAACTCGATTGCCCCGATCTGGCGATGGCGCGCCACACCAGCTTTCAGGAGCTGAGCGAGAGCGATTTCTTGAAGCGCGCCCAGTTCCACGTCGAGACGCTCAACCACGCGCTGCGCAATGTCCCCGCCGAGATGTGCCGCATCCACATCTGCTGGGGCAATTACGAGGGGCCGCACGACCACGACATCGACTTCCGCAAGGTCGCGCCGATCCTGGTCAAGGCGAAGCCACAGGCGCTCGTCGTCGAGGCCGCCAACCCGCGTCACGCCCACGAATGGGCGGTCTGGAAGGACGAGGTAAAGCTGCCCGACGATAAGATCCTCATCCCCGGCGTGCTCGACACCTCGACCAATTACGTCGAGCATCCCGAGCTCGTCGCCGAGCGCATTTGCCGCTTCGCGGACATTGTCGGGCGCGAGCGGGTGATCGCCGGCAGCGATTGCGGCTTCGGCACCTTCGCCGGTTACGGCAAGCTCGACCCCGACATCTCGTTCAAGAAGTTGCGCGCGATGGCGGATGGCGCGGCGATTGCGACAAAGCGGCTGTGGAACCGCCATTGAGCCTGCCCGAGCCTTTTCCGGCGCCGTTCGATCGTTACCGGGGCGAGGTTCGGCCCGAATGGATCGACCATAACGGACACATGAACCTCGCCTATTACACGGTGCTGTTCGACTACGCGACCGACCAGATGTTCGACGTGCTCGATCTCGGGCTCGCCTATCGCCGGCGCACCGATCTCGGCACCTTCGTCACCGAGACGCATAACCGCTACGAGCGCGAGCTACTGGTCGGCGACAAGGTGCGGGTAACGATCCAGATCCTGCTTGCCGACGACAAACGGCTGCATCTGGCGCACGAGATGTTCCGCCTCGACAACGGCGAGCGCGCGGCGACGCAGGAGCTGATGTTTCTGCATGTCGATCTCAAAGAGCGCCGGGTGACGCCGTTTCCTCCCGAGCTCTATGCCCGTGTGCATTTGGCCGCCGCGGCGCATGCCCATTTGCCGCGCCCCGCCTGGGTTGGCCGCTATGTCGGGGCGCCGCGCTAGGGTCAATTGTTAAACTTATGTCGAGTTGAGTTGCATCCGCGTTTCCGCCGGTCGAAAAAACCTGCATTATGGTTGTTGCGGGGTGTTTGTGCCTCGGGCCTGGGATTGGGAATTGCGTCGTGGAAAACGGGAGAGGGCATCGCGACCGGGGTCGTCGGCGCGATTTTGACGAGGGTGAGTTTGGCGGCGGTGGGGGCGGCGATTACGGCGGCGGCGGGGGTCGGGGTTATGGCTCGGCGCCGCGGTACGGTTCGGGTCCTCGGTTTGAGGAGCAGCCGTCGGGTCCGCCGGTGACGGCGGTGGTGAAGTGGTTTCGGGCGGATCGCGGTTTTGGCTTTGTCGAGCTAGCGGATGGCGGGGGCGACGCGTTTTTGCACGCGAGCGTTTTGGGCCGGATTGGGGTTCAGGCGGTTGAGACGGGCGAGACCTTGGAGGTTCGGGTGGCGCCCGGCCAGCGCGGTCCGCAAGTGACCGAGGTATTGAGCGTCGATAGTTCGACGGCGGAGCCGGCGCGGCCGCGCTCGGGCCCGCGCCCGGGCGGTGGCGGCGGCTATGAGCAGACGCCGCTGGTTGCGTCCTCGCAGGAGGCGGGGATGGTGAAGTGGTACAACGCGACCAAGGGGTTTGGCTTTATCGTGCGCGACGGCGGCGGCAAGGACGTGTTCATCCACGCCTCGGCGCTGCAGCGGGCGGGGTTGACCAATTTGGCCGAGGGCCAGCGGGTCATCGTCGACATCGCCGAGGGCCGCAAGGGACCCGAAGCCGTCGGCATCCGCCTCGAATAGCGGGAGGTCTAAAACAGAACGAGTGCAGCCGGTAGGCTGCGCTCGTTTGTGTTTGCGCCCTTGACGGCGGCGCAACCGGCCCCGCCTCGAATAGCGGGAGGTCTAAAACAGAACGAGTGCAGCCGGTAGGCTGCGCTCGTTTGTGTTTGCGCCCTTGACGGCGGCGCAACCGGCCCCGCCTCGAATAGCCGGGGGTCTGAAACAAAACGAGCGCTGCCGTTGCGCAGGCCCCGGTTGCGTTCGCGCCCTTGCGGCGGCGCAATCGGCATCTGCCTCAAACAGCCCGGACCCGAAAACAGAACGAGCGCAGCCGGTGGGCTGCGCTCGTTTGCGTTCGTGCGCCGTAACGGCGGCGCAAGCCGCCTAGTGCTGCATCGGGGTCGTCGACGGCGGCGGCGACAGCGGCGTGGTCGAGGCCGGCGGCGGCATGGGCGTTGTTGATGCGGGCGGCGGTGCCGGCTCGGTAGAAGAGGCCGGCGGCGGCGCCGGGTGGTGCACGACGTGATGGATCACGTGATGGCGGTGATACACGTGATGCACGACATGGTGGTGCCGGTAATGGTGGTAGACGTGATGCACCGGAGGCGGTGCAGGCGGCACGGTGTAGGGCGCCTCGGCCGGCGGCGGCGCCGGAGCGGGCACAATCGGCGCCGCTGGCTGCGGCGGCGGCGGGCTGGAGCACGCGCCCAGCAATGCCATGCCGGCGGCGATAAGACTTAGCCGAGCAAAATTGACCACGAGGCTCTCCTTGGCTGAACGGGTTGGTTTAATGACCGCGCACATAGCAGTTTGGCTGTCTCGACTACAGCGTCGATATCGCATTGCCAATACGCAACTATACGCTAGGTGAAACGCACTCGTTTCTGCGGCGTTCCGCCGCTATCGCCGGATTCAGCCGGCGAATCGGTCAACGTCTCGTCAGCCGGTAGGTTGCTTGCGTCGTCGGCGAACCGTCGCAGGTGACAAGCCCGCGTTCGACCAGGTCGACGAGATGAGCCAGCACTGAGCGGCCCGCCGCCCGCTTCAGGTTCGGGTTGAGCCCGATATAAAGGCGCTCGACCATCGCCTCGATGCTGCCGATGCCGGCGCGCAGGCAATCGACAATCCCCTCTTCGCGGTCGCGGCGGTGGGCGATGAAGGCGCGCACATGCTCGTGCGGTTCGGTGATCGCCGGCCCGTGCGTCGGCCAATAGACTGAATCGCGGCGCCCCAGGAGCTTGTCGAGCGAGGCCATGTAGGCGGCCATATTGCCGTCGGGCGGCGCGATGACGCTGGTCGACCAGCCCATGACATGGTCGCCGCTAAACAGAATCCCCTGGTCGGGGAGCGCGAAGCAGAGATGGTTCGAGGTGTGTCCCGGCGTATGCACTGCTTCGAACCGCCAGCCCGCCCCGACGATCTCGCCGCCGTCGGGCACGACAATATCCGGCGTGAAATCCCAATCGCCGCCTTCCTCGACCCCGGGTTCGCCGCGACGTCCCCCGGCATGCGGGCCAAACCCATATGTTGGCGCGCCGGTCGCCTCCTTGACCGCGGCCGCCGCTGGCGAGTGATCGCGATGAGTATGCGTGACGAGGATGTGCGTCACTTCCTCGCCGGCGAGGTCCATCAACAGCGCCTCGATATGCTCCGGTAGATCGGGCCCGGGATCGATCACCGCGACTTTGCCCTCGCCGATAACATAGGTGCCGGTGCCGCGAAAGGTGAACGGTCCCGGATTGCGCGCGACAATCCGCCGGATGCCGGGCGCAACTTCTTCCAGCCTTCCATACTCGAACGTGAAGTCGCGGCGGAACGGGATTTCGACGGCCATCGGGTTGATCCTCTATAATCGCCGCCAATCGTAGGAGGCGGCCCGATGAAACTCAAATTCGACATCGATTGCACGCCCGAGGAGCTGCGCGGCTTCTTTGGCCTGCCCGAGGTCAAGCCGATGCAGGATCGCCTCATGGCCGAGCTCGAACAGAAAATGCGCGCTAACCTCAGCGCACTCGACCCGGAGACGATGCTGAAAACCTGGCTCCCGGCGGGCCTCAAGGGCTTCGAGCAGCTGCAGGAGATGTTCTTCTCGCAGATGGGGCGCGGCGCCGGCAAGAAATAGCCCGGGGAAACGATAATGGCCTTCGGCATCAGGACGCCGCGACTGTTGCTGCGCGAATGGCGCGACGAGGATACCGAGGCCTTCGCTGCGATGTCAGCCGACCCGGCGTTGACCGAATACCTGCTGCCGCCCGACGAGGATTGGGTGCCTCGGGCGCGCCGCCGCTGGGCTGAGCGCGGCTTCGGCCAGTTCGTCGTCGAACTGCCCGGCGAGGCGCCGTTCATTGGCGTCGTCGGCCTCGGCGATCTTCACCCCGCGGTCCCGGCCGCACCGGCGATCGAGGCAGCCTGGCGGCTGGCGCGGCTGTATTGGGGCAAGGGTTACGCCTTTGAGGCGGCCCGCGCTGCGCTCGATGATGGTTTCTACCGCCTCGGCCTCGACGAGATCGTCGCGATCACGGTCGTGGGAAATCGGCGGTCGTGGCGGGTCATGGAGCGGCTCGGCATCATGATCCGCGACGCAAACGACGATTTCGACTTCGAGCATCCCCGCTTGCCGCCGGGCCACCCGTTGCGGCGGCATGTGCTTTATCGCTTGCGACGCCCCGGCTAAATCCGCCGCGCCGCAAAATGACGGCTGGGCCTTGCCAGCTCCTCGCGCGCGGCGACGAGAGCAAGCTCATAGCGGCCGAGGCCGACCGTGGTCTCGATCACCGCGAACATCGCGCTTGCGGTGTGGGACAGCGCGTCGGCCAGGCTCGCGCCGTTGAGCAGATTGCCGAGGAACAGAGCGGCGGTGACGTCGCCGCAGCCGTTGAGCATCACCGGCAGCTGCGGCGTCTCGACAACCCAGGCGCCACCGGGCCCGCTCGCCAGCATGATTAGCGCGCCCGGCGCGACATCGAGGCTGGTGACGAGCACGATCCTAGGGCCGCGCCCGCGCAGCATGGCGGCGGCGGCGGCCGCATCCCCGAGGCCTGCGATCTGCCGTCCGGTAAGAAATTCGAGCTCGAACCGGTTCGGCGTCACGATGTCGGCGCGCTCCAGCGCGGCGTCGCGGAAGAATTCGGCCACCCCTTCGCGAACATAGGGACCGGTGTCGATGTCGCCGATCACCGGGTCGCAGCAGAAAATCGCGCGCGGGTTTGCCGCCTTCACCTTATCGACGATGTCGAGCAGCACCGCGCCGGTTTCCGCGGTGCCGATATAGCCCGATAGCACAGCGTCAATGTCGGGTAGCACGCCGAGATCGGCGATGCCCTCGAACAGGCTCGCCACAACCTCGGCGGCGACCACTTCGCCGCGCCATCTGCCGTGCCCGGTGTGGTTGGAAAAGGCGACGGTATCGAGCGCCCAGGTCTCCACACCGAGGCATTGCAAGGGGAAAACCGCCGCCGCATTGCCGACATGGCCATAGGCGACCCGCGACTGAACCGAGAGAACCGTCGGCATCAGTTGTCGCTCAAGAACGGGCTGGCGCCGCGACCGCGGACTTACTCATGCGTATCGAGCTTGTCGAACACCCGCTTCAGGCTGAAGAAGATGACGGCGCCGCTGGCGATGAACAGGCCGATACCGGCGGTTTGCAGGCTGCCGCTCGCGCCTGCGCCCATGAACAGCCCGGCAAGCGCGATCACCGCGAAAAGCGGCACGACGACCAGGAGCCCTCTTGGCGTCTCGACGAAGAGGAATGCCATCCACCCGGCGGGTCCGCCGTCGAACCACAACCTCAGCCGCATGAAGGCGAGCGCCACGGCGGCGCCCGCCAGCAATAGCCCGGCCGTGTCGTCTCCGGGGACGCCATCTCCCGCGATGACAAGGCCGAGAAGCGCCAGCGCCCCGAGCAGGACGAATTGCACCCAGAACCCGACCCACCGCCAGTACTCCCGGCCCCAATGCTGGGGCGACGTTTCAGGAAGGTCCATGTCGCCGCCTAATCCACTTTCTTGGAGCTGGAATATATCCGATCATATGATCGCTACGGTTGGGCACGCTCATAGTCTATTTTGGATCATGTCTGGTGGCGCTGCTACGAAAAGGAGAGGGCTGTGCCGGATCCGGATACTTTGCCGCAAAGCGTCATTTACGATTATGACGCGGTTGACACGATAATTCGCGCCGCGGCCCTGGCCTGCGCGACCCAGCTTGGCGTGACTTCCGGCTGGAAAGACGACGACAGTTGGCAAAGCGATCTCGTGTGGCTGGCCAGCGCGGTCAACCCGATAAGTGGCGTCAAAAACCTGATCCGACAGGGGCATTGGCAGTGGACGCAAACGACTTCCGGCGCACAGGAAGTCAAGGTGGATATGAACCGCCGGCAATTTTTCAAGACGGATTTCTACAACACCTTCTGGGCTTACTTTCAGAAATGCATGGCCGCGGACAAAGGGACCGGATCGTCGCAGGCGCTGGACTATCTCAATAACCTCGTCACTCGCACTCGCTATGCCTGGAGCGCGGTTTCAGAGCAGTTCGAGATGGCGCGTCGCATCAACAAGGACGTCTCGGTTTATCTCAATGACGCGCTCGATCGCGCGTACCGCATCCGAACCGCGGCAAGCGTTGCGTTCATGGTCGTCGGATCGTTGCCGGTGCTGACGGCTGCGGCGGGGGCAGCAACGGTCGCCAGCTTCAGCTACACGGGTGCGGTCGCCGGTTCTTTCACCGTAGTGGCCAGCACTGCGAGCCCTTGGGTCATGGCTTGTCAAGTCGCGGGTACAGCCGCGCTCTACGGCTTTTTGACAGACGTGGCCTTTAATAAAGACGAGGTACGAAATTCCAAGGCGACTGGCCTGCATATTAGCGATGGCGCTACGAGCGCTGCGGTCGGCGGAGGCGGCAACCTGGTGCAAACGGGTGTCGAGACGGTGAGAAGTCGCGCTGCTGCTAAAATCGCGGAGGAGGCCCGCCTCGTGGCGAATTGAGATATTGTTCGCAACGCGGTCCTGAAGGCGCGGGCCGATGTTCTGGGGCGCTCGGTCGTCGAATCGGAGATGAGCAATGAAATCAGCCGGCGCGTATCCGCTGGCCTCGCCCAACACGCGGAGCGAAATTTGAACAGGGTAGCGCAATCGGTCGCCCGCAGCGGATCGGTAATCTTCATTTGCTACGGCCTTTATACGATGCGCGATGACATCCGCACCGCGATCAATGGGTTGACTACTGGAATCGACCGCACCCGGTAGCAGGACTGGTCGCTAAACCAATATCGCTGGGTAATCGAAAGACAGTGTTTTGGTCGGTACCCAAAGGCGAAGTCGCAACGCGGAAGGCACTGAGCGCTCGATGGTCGATCTGCTTCAATCTCACCCGATCCGCCCCCGCCGCAGTCTGCTGTTCATGCCGGGCGCCAATACCCGCGCTCTCGAGAAGGCGCGCGAGCTTGGCGCCGACGGGTTGATCTTCGATCTCGAGGACGCGGTCGCGCCCGATGCCAAGGACGCCGCTCGGGCCAATGTCGCCGCGGCGATACGGCAAGGTGGGTACGGCAAGCGCGAACTGGTGCTGCGGGTTAATGCCCTCGGCAGCGCCTGGGGCGAGACTGACCTTGCCGCGGCGGCCGCGCTCCCCTTCGATGCCGTGCTCTTGCCCAAGGTCGAGAGCGCCGAACCCGTGCGCGAGACGGCGGCACGCCTCGGCTCGCATTTGCCGATCTGGTGCATGATCGAAACGCCGCGTGGCGTACTTGCCGCCGCTGAGATCGCTGCCGCACCGGGTGTCGCCGCCTTGGTTATGGGCACGTCGGATCTCACCAAGGACCTCGGAGCCCGCGAGGCTCCGGATCGGCTGCCGCTGCTGACCTCGCTGCAGCTGGTGCTGCTGGCGGCGCGGGCGCACGGTCTCGCCGCGCTTGACGGCGTGCACCTCGACCTAGCCGACGATGCCGGCTTTGCCGCTGCCTGCGCCCACGGCCGCGCGCTTGGCTTCGATGGCAAGACATTGATCCATCCGAAGCAGATCGCTACGGCCAACGCGGCATTCGCGCCTGCCGCCGACGAGGTGCAGCAGGCCCGCAAGATTATCGCCGCGCACGAGACGGCGCTCGCCGCGGGCCGGGGCATCGCCGTCGTCGACGGCCGGCTCATCGAAAACCTGCATGTCGAGGCCGCGCGCCGCACCGTCGCGCTCGCCGAGGCCATCGTCGAGCTCGATCGGCGCTAGAATTGCAAGGTTTTCTCTAAGGCTTCCGCCGCGATCCGGTGACCGAGCGGACTCCAATGCTCATCGCAGGGCAGGAAGTATTTGTCGGTGTCGGGTTCGATCGTCGGCATTAGCCGCAGCAGATCCACGATGTCGATGCCGTTCTCGGCGCCGAACCGCTGCATGATGTCGCCGAGCCGGTTTCTGCCCTCCGCCGCGACGCGGGCGAAGTCGTTGCGGCGCGGGATGATCGCGATGGTGACGTTGCGGCTGCCGGCAAGTCTCTTGATCTGCCCGAACGACCACAGCACCGCCTGCAATTGGGCGTCGCTGAACTCGAAATAGCCGCTGTAATGCTTCGGGCGTGAATCCGAGAGGCGCACGTCGCGATACGCCGCCACCGCCCACGAGTTGTCCGCGACTGTATTGACGACACTCGCGAAGAGACCCGGTAGCGCGGCGGGCGCGACCGGGTCCTTTGGGTTTGGCACCGGGTAATACGGCGCATAGCCGTCCGCCGTGGTTTGGTAATACGGCCGGTAGCGGCGGCTGAAATCGACCCGGTAGCGGCGCCAGAAGTCGAGGTCGTTGTCGGTGAAGTCGTTGTCGGGGAGGAACAGGATCAGAACCTGGTCGTGTGTGAAGCGCGAGGCGAGCTTGTCGTAGATGATCTGATATTGCAGTGGTCCGAAATCGTACTGCGCCCCGAAATTGAGGAATTCCCGCTTGAGCTTCTGTTCGAGGAGGTCGCTGACCCGCTCCTCGGCCTCGACTCCGAAACCCTCGGCAAACGAGTTGCCGAGCACGATCGTGCGGTGAGGATTACCGGCCAACTCCCGCTCGCGGTCGCGCGCGCCGTAAGCGTTGGACCGCAGGGTGACCGAAAAGCAGGATTTCTCCTGGTGGGACGTCACGTTGGGCAAGTGCCAGGCGCCCCACGGGTCCGACTCGGTCAGCCACGGCGCCACCACCTCCACTGGCCTCTGCGCGTAGCGGGGGCGCCAGCCGCTCGGGGAAATGAAATCCTCCCACACGAAGCAGGCGAACTCTATCGACGCGGCCACCAGAACGACGACGAGGAGGGTCGACGCCAGCCGCCTCAATCCGACCCCCTTACCCAGGAAGTAGGGGCCCTTCACCTCCCCGGGAAGGGCCCTCCGCGCTCAGCCGCAGGCGACGCAGTACGCGTCGCGCACACCCTCCGGAAGCCGGCTCTCGCTCCAGCTCTTACCGCCGTCTTGCGTGCCGAACACCTGGCCGACCCGCGACACGGCATAGACTTGGTTCGGGTCGCGTGGATGCAGGGTCACGCCCATCATGGTCGCGTCGGCCTTGATGTCGTGGTCGAAGCGCTTCCAGGTCTTGCCGACATCCTCGCTCTTGTAGACCGAGCCGTCGGTCGAGCGCGCCGCCGGTGACAGCGCCGCGTACATGACCTTCGGATCATGCGGCGATGTGCGGATGTCGCGCCCGTAGGTCAGCGGCGAAAAGCGCCCGATCTCCATGTCCTCCCAGGTGTCGCCATGGTCGCCGCTGCGGAACAGCCCCATGCGGTTGGCGAGGAATACGGTGCCGGGCGCCGCGGCGCTGCACGCCAGCGCATGCCCGTCGAGCATGCCCTCGATCTCGGTCTGGCTGCCGATACGGCTGCGGTATTTGGGCTGCTCGCAGAACCGGATGAGGTCGGCGGTGCAATCCTCCCAGCTTTCGCCGGCATTGCGGCTGCGCATCGCGCCGTTGGCCTCGAGTGTGGCGTAGACGTCGTCCGGCGAGCTCGGGTCGACGTCGAGCCGCATCACCCGGCAGGCAAAGGCCATGATTACCCGGTCCGGCAGCGGTGGATGGGCGAGCTTCTTCCAATTGTCGCCGCCGTCGTCTGAGCGGTAGACGTCGACCGGCGTCGCGCCGGCGTAGAGCCGCTGCGGGTCCTTCGGGTGGACCAGGATCGACCAGATGTCCGGGTCGCCGCCGGGCACCGCGAGGTGCTCGAACTTGCTGCCGCGATTATGACTGCGGAACATGCCCTTGGTGCTGCCGACGTAGATCGTGTCGTGGTCGGTCGGATGGACTGTGATCGCATGCACCTCGGCATCGGCGGGCAGCCCGTTCTTCAAGTGCTCCCAACCCTTGTCGCCGGGCGCCTGGCGGAAGATGCCCGCCAGGGGATTGCCGGAATGGTCCATGCCGACCGTGCCGGCGATGCCGGCATATACATGCGTCTGACCCGCCATCGCTTCCTCCTCGATCCGCGAAATTTGTCCGCCGATCATAGCGTGCGCCCAAGGGCACGCCAGCGTGTTTGTCACAAAAACTCGCGGGCGGCTCGGCCCTTCCGCTATGCTGCGGGCAACAAGACGGAGGAATTGATGGCTGCGCAAAAGCGTCGAGTCGGAAAGAACGGGCCGGAGGTCACCGCGATCGGCCTCGGCTGCATGTCGCTATCGGGGGTCTATGGGCCGAGCGACGAGGCGGCCGGCGAGCGGTTCGTCCAGCAGGCGGTCGATCTCGGCGTCGAGTTCCTCGACAGTTCCGACATGTATGGCTGGGGCCAGAACGAGTCGCTGCTCGGCCGCGCGCTCAAGGGCCGCCGCGACAAGGTGGTGCTCGCCTCGAAATTCGGCCAAACCCAGAACCCCGGCGGGCAGAACGGCGTCGACGGCCGCCCCGAATACGTGATGCAAGCGTGCGAGGCGAGCCTCAAGCGGCTGCAGACCGATTACATCGACGTCTATTTCCAGCACCGGGTCGATCCCAATGTCCCGGTCGAGGACACGGTCGGCGCGATGGCGCGGCTGGTTCAGCAGGGCAAGGTGCGTCACCTCGGCCTGTGTGAGGCGACTCCGCAGCGCATCGCCGCCGCCCACAAGGTTCATCCGATCGCCGCGGTGCAGAGCGAATATTCGCTGCTCTATCCGGAGATCGGCATCGCCACGCGCGCGGTCACCCGCGACCTCGGCATTTCCTTTGTCGCCTACGCGCCGCTCGGCCGCAGCCTTCTGGCCGGCGTGGTGCCCGATCTGAACAACCTTGCGCAGGGCGATACGCGCGGCCGGCATCCCCGCTTTCAGGGCGAGAATTTTGCCAAGAACCGCGCCCGTGTCGAAGGCCTCGAAGCCATCGCCGCCGACAAGCGCTGCACGGTCGCCCAGCTCTGTCTGGCTTGGCTCCTCGCTCAGGGCGACGACGTGATCCCGATCCCCGGCACCAAGTCGCTCGACCGCCTCCGCGAAAACCTCGGCGCGATGGACATCACCCTTTCGCCGCAGGAGCTCGACGCGATCGCCCAGGTGATCCCCGCCGGCAGCGCCGCCGGCACCCGCTATCCCGCGGGCGGCATGGCGGGAGTGTTCATTTAGGGCCTCGGACCTGTTCCGGGCCTATGCGGGTTGGCAAGTCGGATCGAAGGCTACAGACATTCCGGGGTCACCGCTCGCGCGGTGCCCGGAATAACGGCGGCACTTACGCCGGTTTTGGCAGGTCGACGATCTCCACCCAGTTCGGCTGGGTGCCCATCGGGTATTGCTTGAGCGGCTTCAGCGCGCCGCTGGCATCGTCGATCGCATGCACGGTCATGCTGGCCGACTTCATGCCGACCGACAGCAGGAACTTGCCGCGCGGGTCGATGCTGAAGCCGCGCGGTTCCGTCTCGGTCGGCCAATGGCCGATCTGGGTCAAGGTGCCCTTGTCGGGGTCGATCTTGAACCCGTGCAGCATGCTGGTCTTGCGCACCGCGCCATAGACGTATTTGCCGTTCGGCGTGACGTGGATGTCGGATGCGGCGGCGTTCTCGCCCTTGTAGTCGTCCAGAGCGACCGTCTGCACTTCGCTCAGCGTGCCCTTGTCCTTGTCGATGGCGAAGAGCGTCATCGTCCCTGATGTTTCGCAGAGCAGATAGGCCCATTTGTTGTTCGGGTGAAAGGTAAGATGCCGCGGCCCCGAGCCCTGCTTGGTCTTCGCCGAGGGCGGGTCGTTTGGCGTCAGCATGCCTTTCGCCGCATCGAACTTGAACTGCAAGATTTCGTCGGCGCTGAGCACGGCGACGTAAACGAATTTGTTGGTCGGATCGGTGATGACGCAATGCGCCTTCGGCGGTGTGTCGAGGATCTGCGAGGCCTCGTCCTCAACCAGATACAACGGGTTGATCTTGCGGATTTCGACCTTACCGCTGACATAGGACGCGCCGAACAGCCATTTCCCGGCGCGGTCGGTGTTGAGATAGGCCATCGCCGCCGATAGCGGTGTCGTGCCGTTGAGAATGAGCTTTCCGTTGCTTGATCCGATGGTGAAGCTCGATACCGGAAACGGCTCGCTGCGCAGCTGCGCATAGAGGAAGCGCTTATCCGGGCTGGCCGCCATCGGTAGGCTGGCGGGCGACGGCTTGTCGGCACCCGGCACCGCGACCTTTTCGATTAGCGTGAGGTCGCCGCTCTCCCGGTTCATCGCCAGGCAATAGATGTCGTTGCTGCCCGCGTTCGAGACATAGACGGCTGTTTCTGGTGCGCTCTGCGCCATCGCTTTGCTTCCTCCGATCAGGGGAAGGGAGGCGGCGCCGAGGCCAAGCTGCAACACGCGGCGTCGCCGTAATCTTGTTTGTCCCATCGTTTCCTCCAGTTGGTCCGGCCTTGCGCCGGGCGATTGTTGATTAGCGCTGCAAATCACGCGCGGCCTTGGCGGCTGGGCGCAGTGCGCAGCGGCTGAGCCAATCGGTGGCCTTCGGGAACGGCGCGAAATCGATCCGCGCCGGCCGCGCCCACGAAAGGATGCTCGCGACGTTAAGATCGGCCACGCTGAAGTCTGCGCCGACCAGATACCCGGTCTTGGCGACCGCGCCGTCGAGTACTCCGAGCGGGTGCTGCAAATCCTTCTCGGCCTGGTCGGCCGCCGCCGCGTCGCGCTTGTCCTCGGGATAGATCGCGCGGTTGAACATCGCGGTCAGCACGTTGCGCTCGATCTCGGTCATCCCCCACAGGCTCCACTGCCAGCACCGCGCCTCGTCTTCGAGGCCGGTCGGGTAGAGCGTGCCGAGCCCGTATTTCTTCGCCAGATACAGGTTGATCGCCATCGACTCCCAGAGGATGAACCCGTTGTCGTCGATCGCTGGAACATGCCCGTTCGGATTGATCTTGAGATAGTCCGGCTGCCGCGTCTCACCGGTGGCGAAATCGATGGGCACGTTCTCGTAGTCGAGCCCCAGCTCCTTGGCCAGCCACAGCGTCCGGAACGCGCGCGACCGCGGGACGCCATAGATCCTCAGCTTCGCCATCGTCTCCTCCTTCAGCATTGCCGCCGAGCCTCGCATCGGGCGGCGCCACCGGCAAGACGTTGTTCCCGGGGGCCAGCCGCAACTTTTTTGCGCATGGGTGTTGACGATCCGGATTGAGTTCCCATTTCGTTCCTATCTCGGCCGAAGAATAACTGATCGGAGGAGCGATTGTGTCTACCGAGCGCGACAAAGCAGAAGGCAGACGCACCTATTGGACTCGCTGGACGGAGTGGCGGCGGCGCCGCAACGAGAAGAAAGAGAAGCGCCGCCTTCGGCGGCAGAAGGAGGGCGACGTGCCGATACTACCGGGAGATCAGAGGGTAAAGAGCGAATGGTACCGCCAGTAATCTTCATGCCATTGCGTTTGACCGGGGACCGCGCCGGCAGCGACTGAATTCATTAACCCCGCTGATAAGTTCGCTGTTCCGGCGCTGTTTTTTCGCCGACAGACCCGTTGTTTTTCCGCTGTTATTTCTCGTCGAGCCGAAGCAGAATCAACGAGATGCCTCACATCGAAGAATTCGTGACAGCGGCGGGCGCGCAAATCCGCCTGCTGCGCGGCGGGCCGCCTAAGAAAGCTGAGTCGGCCCAGCCGCTGGTGTTCCTGCATGGCGCCGGCGGGCATACCGGCTGGATGGGATTTCTCGACGAATTGGCGCACGATTACGCGGTCTACGCGCCCGAGCATCCGGGGTTCGGCCGCTCCGACGACCCGCCCTGGCTCGATGACATCGGCGACCTCGCTTTTTTCTATCTCGATTTCCTCGAGTCGCTGGGCCTCGACCGGGTGCACCTGATCGGTACCTCGCTCGGAGGCTGGATCGCCGCCGAGCTGGCGGTGCGCAACCAGGCGCGGCTCGCCAGCTTGACGCTGGTCGGCGCGGTCGGCATTCCCGACGCGGCGGGCCAGCCGATCGACGACATCTTCCGCATGCCGGTCGACGAGAATTTGCGGCGTTTCTACGCTGATCCAGTGCGCGCCGAGCGCCGCCTTGGCGATATGGCGAAGGTCGACATGAACCTCGTCGCCAAGAACCGCGCGACGGTGATGCGCCTTGCCTACAAGCCGCGCTTTCACAACCCCGGCCTGGTGAAATGGCTGCATCGGATCACCGTGCCGACTCTGCTGCTCTGGGGCGACAAGGATGGGCTCGTGCCGGTGCGATTCGGCGAAGCCTATCGCGCGCTGATCCCCGGCTCGCGGCTCGTGGCGCTGGAAAACGCCGGCCACGCGCCGTTCGACGAGCAGCGCGACGCGTTTCTCGCCGCCTTCCGTCAGTTTATCGAGCAGCGCTAGGCGGTTAGAGCGAAAAGAACGCTGGCGGACAGAGTTACACTCCATTTACATTATGTCGCAAAGCTGCCCGCGGGGGGCCTTGGGCGGCGCGAAATCGGGGCCTAAAGGCGCACTCGTGCATCACACAGTTCTCGGGGCGACCGCCGCGGCGGTGTGGATCTACCTGCTCGCGTTTCGCGGCTGGTTCTGGCGGCTCGAAAAAGGAGATCGGAGTGCCGCTCTGGCGCCGCCTCGCTCGATCGTCGCGGTCATCCCGGCGCGCGACGAGGCCGACGTGATCGGCGGGACGATCGCCTCGCTGCTGGCGCAGGATTATGCCGGCCGGCTTGATATCGTCGTTGTCGACGATCACAGCGGCGATGGCACCGCCGCAGCCGCACGCGCCGCCGCGGCCGATGCCGGCGCAGCCGATCGGGTAACGGTGGTCGCGTCCGATCCGATGCCCCCAGGCTGGACCGGCAAATTATGGGCGGTGCGCCAGGGAACCGCGGTCGCAGCAATAATGTCGCCCGATTATCTGCTGTTGACCGACGCGGACATTGTCCACGCGTCCGATAATCTGCGCGGCTTGGTCGCCCGCGCCGAGGGCGAGGGTTACGACCTCGTCTCGTTGATGGTCAGGCTGCACTGCCGCGGCTTCTGGGAGCGGTTGATGGTGCCGGCCTTCGTGTTCTTCTTCTTTAAGCTCTACCCGCCGCGCTGGGTCGCCGATTCCGACCGGGGTGTCGCCGCGGCGGCGGGCGGTTGCATGCTGCTGCGGCGCGAGGCGTTCGAACGTATCGGCGGGATCGACAGCATCCGCCACGAGATCATCGACGATTGCGCGCTCGCCCGGCGGGTCAAGTCGGTCGGCAAGGTGTGGCTCGGCGTCGCCGAGGAGACGCGCAGCGTACGCCCCTACGGCTCGTGGCGGCCGCTGTGGGACATGATCGCGCGCTGCGCCTTCGCCCAGATCAACTATTCCGCCGGCATCCTCGTTGGCGTGGTCGTTGCGATGGCGGTTACCTATTTGGCGCCGCCGCTCCTGGTGCTGCTGTCGCGCGATACGGCGACGGTCGCACTGGGCGGGGTGGCCTGGCTGGCGATGACCCTGTCTTTCCTGCCGACCCTCAGGTTCTACCGCTGCCCCGCGCTGCTGGCGCCGCTCCTGCCGGCGATCGCGCTGTTCTACATGTCGGCGACGATATTTTCGGCGGTGCAGTTCTGGCGCGGCCGCGGCGGCGCGTGGAAAGGGCGCTATCAGGCCGCGTCCGGCTGATTGCCGGAAAACGCCGCGGCGAATCCGGGCCGGCGGCGGTCGATGGCGTGCAGCATCGCCGCGCCGAGCCGCCGGAAGCCCTCAAGCTGATGTGCGAGATAGCCGCAGCGGACCGCGCGTCCGGCCAGCGCCGCGACCCCAGTCTGCGGATAGTAGGCGCCGCGCCGCCAGGTGCCAAAGATGACATCCCAGATCGGAAGGATGATGGCGAAATTGCAGCCGCGTGCCCGGTCGAAGGGCGGCTCGGCATGCTCGATCGAGTGATGCACCCGGTGGTATTGCGGGCCGACCAGCAGGGCTGAGCCAAACCGGCCGAAGCCGATGCGCACATTGGTGTGCGACAGGCTTTCGATCATCCTGAAGCCGATCACCACCAGCGGAAATTCGTCCGGCGGCACGTCGATCAGCATCGCGATTGTGCCGCTCCACACCATCGCCAGCACGTCGTCGAGGATATGGTTGCGGTCGTCGCTCCACAGCGTCATCTGGCGCTGGTCGTGATGCAGGCTGTGCAGCGCCCACCACCACGGTAGGCGATGCTGCAGCCGGTGCCGCCAGTATTCGCCGAAATCGAGCACCACCATGTAGACGAAGAAGGTGGCAAGCGGGTGATTGAACAGCGGCGTCACCATCTGCTCGATCTCGGGCGGGATATAGCCTTTGAAGCGAAGATAACCGTCGATCATCGTCCCGATTGGGGTCAGGATCAGGAACAGGATCGCCGGCACCACGCCGAGCTTGTGGACCAAGGTGTAGACGATGTCGGTCCACACCGCCTTCTTGTCGTCCCAGCGTTCGACTGGCCGCCACAGCTCGAGCGGCCGGAACAGGACGTAGGTAAGTATGACCGCGAGCGCGCCGTAGAGCGCGAACTCGATACCGTCGAATACGCTCTCTGACCAATCCATCAGGCCGGCGCGAAACAATACCGGCTGGATGGCGGTTTCGAAGATCGCGCCCTGGACTTGCTCGATCAATCGCTGGAACGTGTCGAACATCGCCGGCTCAATAGACGAAAATGCCGTGCGGCGAGCGGCCGACCGGGATCGTCCTTCAACGTCCCCGACGCCAATTCGATTACCCCGACCGAGGCGTGCCAGCGATCGGTGACCCACAGCTCTTTGCCGTCCGGCGACAGCGCCATGTCGTCAGGTCCGCCCGGCGCCAACAGCGTTCCGGTTATGGCGAGGGTATTCGCGTCGAGTATCGAGATCGTTCCGGCGACCCGATTGGTGACATAGAGGGTTTTGCCGTCCGGGGTGATGAGAAAATTATGCGCGCCGTTGCCGGTGTGGATCTTCTGGATGACATGGCCGTCGCGGGGATCGATCTCGTCGACGTAGTCCGAGCCCATAATGCCGGCGAGCAGCGTGCCGTTCGGGCGCGTGATGATGCCGGCGGGGGTGGGGCCGATCGGCGCCGTCCAGTTGACCTTGCCCGAGGCAAGGTCAATCGAAATCAGGCTGCCCGTGCCCTGTAAGGTAACAAAGACGGTGCTGCTGTCGCGTGAGAATGCGATGTGGCTTGGGATCGTCGCCGCTGGCAGACGATGCACGACCTGGAATGTCTTCGCATCGTAGATGTCGATACGGTCGAGCCGGAGCGACGCGGCGACGAACCATTTGCCATCCGGGCTGAACCCGATCTGATACGGGTCACTGGCCTCGATCCGCTTGGTTTCGGCGCCGCTGGTTCGGTCGACCAGGACCAGTTGGTTGCTGCCCGACATGGCGAGGATCAAGGTGCGCCCGTCGGGGCTGACGATCAGGTGATGCGGCCCGCGGCCGATATAGGCGCGCGAGACTTCATGGTAGCCGTCGCTGCTGACGACGCTCAGCGTGTCGTCGTCGGAGTTGAGGACAACGGCGGTACTGGCCGAGGCGGCGCCCGCAACCAAACTAGTAAGCGCGGCGATCGCGGCCGTGAGTTTCAGACATTTGAAGCAGCGACGCAAATGCACGAGGACCGCGACCGGCAAGGGACGAAGGCACGCTACCCGTTATAGGGCAGCGATGCGCAATTCATAACCTCTTGTCGCAAACCAGAAAAGCTCGGCAATTTTCCCGGTGGCGCGCACCTGGGCAGCGGATCACCGCAATCGTTGCGGCAGGGCGACGATGGCCGTGTCGAGCAGCGCCGCGCCACGTTGCTGGTCGATGCTTTCGGCGATCACGTCCCGCGCCGCGGCGATCGCCACGTCGATCGCGGCGGCGCGAACTTCGGCGAGGGCCTTTGCCTCAGCCTGGGCGATGCGTTCCTCGGCGAGCTGCTGGCGCCGCTTCATGGCCTGCTCTAGATCGCGCGTGCCTTGCGCGGCGATCCGCTCGGCCTCCTGTTGCGCGTGAGCGACGATCGCCTCCGCCTCGCTGACCGCTTCGCGCTCCTTCGCGCGATATTCGGCGACGAGCCGCTCTGCTTCTTCACGCAGCCGCCGCGCCTCGTCGAGCTCGCCGCGGATGCGGGCGGCACGGGCATCGAGGCCGCCCACCAGCGCGCGCTTGGCGGGGCGGAAGACCGCGACGACAAAGATCACCGCCGCGACCAGTACCCAGAATTCGGACTCGTGGAGCAATTCCATCAGGCTGCCCGCCCGCCGGCTATCCGGTTCACCGCGCTGGCTATCGCCACGCCGCTGGGCGCCGCGCCGGTCAGCTTCTCGACCACGGCGCTGCCGACCTCGGCGGCGACGCTGCGTATTTCACCCAGCGCTTGCTCCTTGCTGGCGGCGATGCGCGTCTCCGCCGCCTCGATTTGCGCGCTCAGCGTCGCGGCGAGCTGGCGCTGCCGTTCCGCCGCCTCGGCGGCCAGCTTCGCGGCGGTCTGCCGCAGCGTGTCCTGCGCCGCCGCGCGGGCGTCGGCCAGGGTCTTCTGGTACGCGGCGAGGGCGGTCTCGGCCTCCTGCTTCGCCTCGGCCGCGCCGGCGAGATCGCCGTCGAGATGTTGCCGCCGGCCTTCGATCGCTTCTCTGACCTTAGGCAGGCCGAGCGTCTTCATCAGGATGTAGAGGACGACGAACGAGATCGCCAGCCAGACCAGCTGCGGGACGAAGGTGTGGTAATCGAGTTGCGGCATCGCGCCGGATCGGCGGAACTAGAATACGAACAAGATCAGGAACGCGATCGCCAGCCCGAACAGGCCGGTCGCTTCAGCCAACGCGAAGCCGAGGAAGGCGAAGGGCTGCACCTGCGCTTGCGCCGCCGGGTTGCGTGCGACTGCCGCGATCAGCGACGAAAACACGTTGCCGATGCCGATGCCGGCGCCGACAAGGGCGATGCACGCCAGGCCGGCGCCGATCATTTTTGCGGAAGCAAGATCCATCGATAGTCCCCTAGGTTTCTGAGGCGGTTAGTGGAGGTGGAGCGCGTCGCGCAGGTAGAGGCAGGTGAGGATCGCGAAGACATAGGCCTGCAGCGCCGCGACCAGCACTTCGAGCGCGAGGATCGCGACATCGAGCGCGACCGGCAGGAGCGCCAACAGCCCGACGCTCGCGGCGAACCCGCCGAAGATCGCCAGCATCGTATGGCCCGCCAGCATATTGGCGAACAGCCGGATCGACAGCGTGAACGGGCGGATGAAATAGGACAGCAGCTCGATCGGCACGAGCAGAAGCAGGAGGACGATCGGCACGCCTTCAGGCACGAACAGGCGCAGGAAATGCGCGCCATGCTTGATGAAGCCGATGATGGTGACGCCGATGAACACGATCGCGGCGAGCGCGAAGGTGACGATGATCTGGCTAGTTACCGTGTAACTGTAGGGGATTAGGCCCAGCAAGTTCGAGAACAGCACGAACATGAACAGGGTGAAGACAAACGGGAAATAAGGCTCGGCGCCATGCCCCGCGTTGGTCTCCACCATATCGGCGACGAACTCGTAGCTCATCTCGGCGACCGACTGCCACCGTCCCGGCACCAACGCTCCGCGCTTGGTTCCGAGGACCAGCAGCGAGGTGATCAGCACCACCGCGATCGTCATGAACAGCGCGGAATTGGTATAGGACACGTCGAGCCCGCCAATATGGATCGGGATCAGCGGCTCGATCTTGAACTGTTCGAGCGGGTGCAGCTCCAGCGCCACTGTTAGTCTTTCCTCTCCGCGTCCCGCCTTGGCCGGAAACCGACCGCCGCGCTCTGGCCGGTGATCGCGCGATAGACGTTGAGCATGCCGGCCGCCACCCCCAGGAAAAACAACACGATCATCCCGAACGGGCGGGTACCGAGCACACGGTCGAAGGCCCAGCCCAACCCGGTCGCGACGATGATCGCCACGACGAACTCGATGCCGATGCGGAAGCCAACTCCGAGAGCCTGCTGCTGCCCGGCTCCATCGCCGCCAGCGAACGGCTCTTCGCCCCGCCGCGACCGTGCTGCTTCGAGCCGCTTGCCGAGCCGCGCCAATTCATCCGGCGGCCGCCTCTCGCTCATCGCACAGCCAACAACATCCCACCCCTGGTCGAAACCGGCCAAGGGCGGGGCGCAAAATAAAGAGGCACCTGCCCGCTGTCAAGCCGCGCGCCAGTTTCGACCAGGGGCAAAATCACGCATGAATTCAATTAGTTATTAAACGGTCTAGCAGGTATTCCCGCAGCGCTTTAGGAAGCCTATTGAGCCGCTGCATAGTGCGTCTCGCGCAGCTCGGCGGCGCGGGCGAGATCGACCGACACCAGCTGAGACACGCCTTGCTCGGGCATGGTCACACCGAACAGGCGGTCCATGTGCGCCATCGTGATGCGGTGGTGGGTGATCAGCAGGAACCGCGTCCCGGTCGTGTCGGCCGTTTCGGCGATCAGCCGGCAAAAGCGCTCGACATTGGCATCGTCGAGCGGCGCGTCGACTTCGTCGAGCACGCAGATCGGCGCCGGGTTGGTGAGGAACACCGCGAAGATCAGCGCGATCGCGGTCAACGCCTGCTCGCCGCCCGACAGCAGCGACAGGGTCTGCAGTCTCTTGCCCGGCGGGCTCGCCATGATCTCAAGCCCGGCGTCGAGCGGATCGTCCGCGTCGGTCAGCGCGAGATGCGCGCGCCCCCCGCCGAATAGCCGCTCGAACAGCTCGCCGAAATGCACGTTGAGCTTGTCGAAGGCGCCGGCCAGGCGCTTGCGCCCTTCCTGGTCGAGCGCAGCGATGCCGCGGCGCAGCCGGGCGATCGCCTCGGTCAGCTCGGCGCGCTCGTTCTGCAGGCTCTCGACCCGTTCGCCGACCTCACGCGCCTCGCGCTCGGCGACGAGATTGACCGGGCCGATCGCCTCGCGTTCGCGTGTCAGACGTTCCAGCCGCGCGTCGAGTGACGCTGGATCGGCCGGCGTCTTGTCATCGGCCTCGGCGAGCTCGGCCAGCGCCTCGGGCAGGGTTTCCAGCCGCTCGCGAATTTCCTCGCGCAGGCGCTCCTGGGCCGCCGCCGCGCTGTCGCGGCGGACCTCGCAGCGCGCCCGTTCCTCGCGCGCCGCCGACAAATTATGTCCGGCCTGGCGGGCAGCCTCGCCGGTTTCGCGCAATCGCGTCTCGCCCGCGGCAAGCGCGTCGGCGGCGCCACGATGCGCCGTAGTGGCCTCCGCCAATGTTTGCGCGAGGGTCTCGCATTCGATCGCGATCGCCGCGGGTCGCGCCGCCAGCCCGGCGATTTCGGCCTCGATCGCGGCCTGGCGGTCCGACAGCACGTGCCGTTGCGCTAGCGCGCGCTCGCGGCGGCCCTGCCAAGACTGGCTCTCGGCGGCGATCGCTTCGATGCGCTGGCGCCGCGACTCCGCTTCCTGCGCCAGCCGCGCAAGCGCCGCCTGGGCCTCGCTTTCATGGCGGCGCGCCGCCGCCGCCTGGGTGCGGGCGCCGTCGAGCCCGGCGCGCGCCAGCGCCGGGTCGGGCATCAAGGCCAGACTGCGCTCCGTCTCGGCCGCTTGCGCGGCGACTTCCGCGAGGTCGGCGGCGAGCTTTTCGGCGGCGTCGCCGAGCGCGGCGAGCCGGGTCTCGGCGCCGAGCGCGCGGCGGGCGAGCTCGGCCTCATCGGCGCGGCACGCAGCCAGGGTTGCCTCGGCCTGCCGCAGCTCGGTAGTGGCGTCGCGCTCGGCGGCGGCCAGTGTTTGCGTCTGCCTCATCGCCGCTGCGGCCGCTGCCTCTTCCTTGCGAAAAGCGGTTTCGGCGACGGCAATTTCGGCGGTAAGCGCCCCCAGGCGATTGCGCTGGCGCAGCTGCTCGGCCGCGCCGCCCGCGCTCGGCGTGCGCCGCGCGAACCCATCCCAGCGCCACAGCCTGCCGTCGCGATCGACGAGGCATTGGCCGGCGGCAAGCTCGGGCTGCAGCCGCCAGCCCTCCGTCTCGCTCTCGACAAGCCCGGCCTGGGTCAGCCGGCGCAACAGGGCCGGGGGCGCAGCAATCTCGGCGGCGAGCGGGCGCGTGCCGTCCGGCAGCGCGGCAGCGTGATCGAGCGGCGGCAGTTCGACCCAGCCGCTGGCCCCCTCCCGGTCGAGCCCGAAAAGCGGTGCGGCCAATTCGTCGTCGAACAGCGCCGCAATCGCGGCCTCGAGGCCCGGCGGCACTTCGATCAGCGCCAGCACCGATGGGCCGCCAGCGGCGCCGCTGGCCGGGGCCGGCGACAAGACGCTCGCGAGCGCCTCAGCCTCGGCGTTAAGCCGCCCGAGACGGCGTTCGGCATTGCGCGCGGCGTCGATGGCGGCGGCCTCGTCGGCGCGCGCGGCGAGCAGGCGCTCGGCGGCGACAACACCTGCCGCGCCGGCGGCTTCGGCAGCCACCGCTGCCTTGGCGATCGCTGCTCCGGCCGCGGGGAGCGCTGCTTCGGGCACCGCTGCCGCAGCGAGTTCGCGCCGCTGCCGCTCGTTCTCGTCGACGCGCCGCTGCAGTTGGTTCTGTCGTTCGGCCAGCTCGGCGCGCTGGCGTTGCAGCGCAACCCGGCGTGCCTCGCCAGTCGCGGCGGCTTCAGTCATCTGCTGCAGGCCGATTTCGGCGGCGGCCAGCTCGGCGGCGGCGCGTTCACGTTCGGCTGCTGCTGCTGCCCGGGCCCTATCGCTGCCGGCATCGGCGCGTTCGAGGCCGCGCTGTTCCTCGGCGAGCCGGGTCAGTGCGCCCTCGGCGTCAACGACGTGTTCGTCCTCACGGCGAATGTCGCCGGCGATCTGGTCGTGCCGCCGCGTTGCCTCTTGGCGTGCCGTGGCGATGCGTCCGAGTTCCTGCTCCAGCGCCTGGCGGGCATGGGTGATGCGGTGCAGCGCCGCCGCGGCGCTGGACTCGCTCATGCGCAGCGGCGGCAGCGCCTCCTCGGCCGCGGCGCGGCCGCGCTCGGCGAAAGCGGCGCGCTCGGTCGCGGCGGCGACGGCGCGCTCGGCTTCGCGCAGCTCAGCGGCGATGTGTTCGCCGTCGGCGAGCGCATTACGCCAGCGCGCCTCGAGTAGCCGCGCCTCGGTACGGCGGATCTGCTCGGATAGATGGCGATAGCGCTGTGCCTGCCGGGCCTGACGCTTCAGCCCATCGAGTTGCTGCGTCATCGTCACGATCACATCGTCGACGCGCAGCAGATTGTCCTCGGTCCCCGTCAGCTTGAGCTCGGCCTCGTGGCGGCGCTGGTGGAGCCCGGCGGTACCCGCCGCCTCGTCGAGCAGCACCCGCCGCTCCGCCGGCTTGGCGCTGATCAACGCGCCGATGCGGCCCTGGCTGACCAGCCCGCCCGAATGCGCGCCGGTCGCGGCGTCGGCGAACAGCAATTGCACGTCGCGGGCGCGCGCCTCACGGCCATTGATGCGGTAGGCGGAACCCGAGCTGCGCTCGATGCGGCGCACCACCTCGATCGCGTCGCAGTCGTTGAAGGCAAAGGCGGCGTCGCGGGTGGCGTTGTCGAGGGTCAGCGACACCTCGGCGACGTTCCGCGCCGGCCGGTTGGCCGAGCCGGCGAAGATCACGTCGTCCATCTCGCCGCCGCGCAGCCGCCGCGCCGAGGCCTCGCCCATCACCCAGCGCAGCGCCTCGACCAGGTTTGACTTGCCGCAGCCATTGGGGCCGACGATGCCGGTCAGACCCGGCTCGATCGTCAGCTCGGTCGGGTCGACAAAGGATTTGAACCCGGCAAGGCGGAGGCGGTCGACCTGCATCGTTCGGTTACGAGCCCGCCAGCTTGCTCAGCGCCGCCTCGAACGCGTCCAGCGTCGGCGAGCCATCGTACTTCTTGCCGTTGATAAAGAAGGTCGGGGTGGAATCGACCCCCAACTGTTTGCTCGCGACGAGCCTGCTGGCGAGCAGATTGTCTCCGATCGACTTGTCGTCCCAGCACGCGTCGAACTTGGTCTTGTTGACGCCGGCGAGCAGAGCCATCCGCGCGAGCGCCGCCTTGGTATCCGAAGCCGTTGCCCACTGTTCCTGGCTGGAGAACAGCGCGTCGGTGAAGGGATAATATCGGTCGGGTGCAGCGCACAACGCGACCGCGAAGGCGTGCAGGTCGACCTCGTCGCGCGGGAACGGCCGGAACACGAGTTTTGCCTTGCCCGAATCGATCCATTTCTCCTTGAGCTTCGGCATCACCTCCGCGTCGAAGGCGGCGCAGTGCGGACAGGTCAGCGAGCCGTATTCGATGATGGTGATCGGCGCGTCGGCCTTGCCGAGGATGCGATCGTCCGGGGTGAGCGCCAGCGGCTTCGCCGGGGCGGCAGCCGGCGGCGTGGCCGGTGCTTGCGCCTCGACTGGCGCGGCCGCAGCCAAGCTCAACACAGCGACCACTGCAAACCAGATTTCCCGTTTCAAAGGCGACCTCGCTACTAGATGTTGATGTTAAAGAGTCCGATCCGGGTGCGCAATCCTCGCCGCTTGTTGGTTTATCGCTCGCTCCCGATCACCGCCCGGCCGAACCGGTCGAGCGCCTCGCGCAGCTCGGGATCGACGATCTCGGCGAGTTGGTTGCCGAGCGTGTCGGCCGTGCTCGGCGCGAGCGGGCGAACCGGCTCATGCGGCGTCGGCGAGTCGGGGAGGGGCAGCGGCCCCTGAACCAGCGCCAGCCGGCTCACCGCCGCGCGGCCGAAAAACAGATTGATGCGTTCGATGAGAAGCGGCGCGCGATGCTGGATTTCGAGCGCTCTCGCCGAGCTGACGTGCAGCTTCAAGACGCCGTCGCGCGCCAGCGCCTCCGGCCAGGTCGACGGCGCCAGTTCAGGGCCGATGATCGCCGCCCAGTCGGCCTTCAGCCTGGCGAGAACCCCGCCGCCGTGCCGTGCGAGAATGGGCGCCACGATCCGGGGCAGGCTGGCGCCGGCGGCGCGGAACCCGGGCCGCCGCTCGCCTCCGTCATCGTCGCGCGGTAAATTCGCCTCGCTCATGCCCTCCCTACCCAACTCTGCGGCGCTGCTCGCCTGGTACGACCGTCATCGCCGCAATCTGCCATGGCGCTCGCCACCGGGCGAGCGGCCAGACCCGTACCGGATTTGGCTCAGCGAGATTATGCTGCAGCAAACGACGGTAGTGACCGTCGCTTCGTATTTTGGCCAATTCGTGGCGCTCTGGCCCGATGTTTCGTCGCTGGCCGCCGCCTCACTCGACGAGGTGCTGTATCAGTGGCAGGGGCTTGGCTATTACGCCCGCGCCCGCAATCTGCATGCCTGCGCGGGCGCTGTGATGGAGCGGCATTCCGGAGTGTTCCCCGATGATGTCGCGGGATTGCGCGCCCTACCCGGGATTGGCGATTACACCGCGGCGGCAATCGCCGCGATTGCTTTCGGCCGGCGCGAGGCCGCGGTCGACGGCAATGTCGAGAGGGTGGTGGCACGGCTCTTCGCGGTGCGCGAGCCCATGCCGGCGGCAAAGGCCCAGCTGCGGGCGCTGGCGCGCGAGCTGGTGCCGGCGGAGCGCACCGGCGATTTCGCCCAGGCCATGATGGATCTGGGCGCGACGATCTGCACACCGCGCAAGCCGCGTTGCGTGCTGTGCCCGTGGCAGAAGGGCTGCGCCGCGCGCGCGGGCGGCTTCGCCGAGGATTTGCCGGTGCCGGCCAAAAAGCCCGAGCGGCCGCTGCGCCAAGGTGTCGTGTTCTGGCTGCAGCGAGGCGACGGCGCGGTGCTGCTACGCCGCCGCGAGGAGAAGGGGCTGCTCGGCGGGATGATCGAGGTGCCCTCGACCCCGTGGCGCGAGGAGGCATGGGACATGAGCAAGGCGCTGGCTCACGCCCCGGCCCCGGCCGAATGGCAGCCGCTGCCCGGCACGGTGCGGCACGGCTTCACCCATTTTCGCCTCGACTTGACGATCCTCGCCGGGACGACCGACGATCCACCGCAGGGCATCTGGGCGCGTCCCGAAGAGTTCAAGGATTACGCCTTCCCGACCCTGACCAAGAAGGTCGTGAAGCACGCTCTGTCAGTTCTTCCGGCTGCGTTTCTCGTCGATTCCTGACGTGCCCTCGCGCCGGGTCAATTCGGCGGCGACATCGTCGGGCGACAGCCCCGCCGCCGCCCACAGCACCAGCAGGTGATACAGCACGTCGGCGCTTTCTCGGTTGAGCGCTGCCTTGTCGCCCTTGACCGCCTCGATGATCGCTTCAAGCAACTCTTCGCCGAGCTTGCGCGCCACTCCCGCCGGACCGGCGGCCAGCAGCTTCGCGGTATAGGACGCGTCCGGACTGGCGCCGCGCCGCGCCTCGATGGTCGCCCACAGCCGCACCAGCGCGTCGCCGAGTTGGTCGGCCATCGCTATAGCCGCACCGGTATGCCGGCGGCGGCCATATGTGCCTTCGCCTCGCCGATGCGGAACGTGCCGAAGTGGAAGATTGAGGCGGCGAGCACCGCGGTCGCGTGGCCGTCGCGGATGCCTTCGACCAGATGATCGAGCGTGCCAACCCCGCCCGAGGCGATCACCGGCACCCGGACCGCGTCGGCAACCGAGCGGGTCAGCGCGATGTCGAAGCCGGATTTGGTGCCGTCGCGATCCATCGAGGTGAGCAGCAGTTCCCCGGCGCCGTAATCGGCAAGGCGGCACGCCCATTCGACCGCGTCGAGCCCGGTCGGGTTACGCCCGCCATGGGTGAAGACACCCCACTTGCCCGGCCCGGTCTGCTTGGCGTCGATCGCACAGACGATGCACTGGCTGCCGAACTTGTTCGCCGCCTCGCGCACGAAATCGGGGCGCGCCACCGCGGCGGTGTTGATCGACACCTTATCGGTGCCGGCGAGCAGCAGCTTGCGGATGTCGTCGACCGTCCGCACCCCGCCGCCCACGGTCAGCGGCATGAAGCATTGCTCGGCGGTGCGGCGCACGACGTCGTAGATCGTGTCGCGGTTCTCGTGGCTCGCGGTGATGTCGAGAAAGCACAATTCGTCGGCGCCCTCGCGGTCGTAGATTTTGGCCTGCTCGACCGGGTCGCCGGCATCGGTCAGGTCGACGAAATTGACGCCTTTGACAACGCGCCCGTCCTTGACGTCGAGGCAGGGGATGACGCGCATCTTCAGCATGCCGGCGCTCCCTGCGCGATCCGCAACGCTGCCGCCGGGTCGATGCTGCCGTCGTAAAGCGCGCGGCCGATGATGGCGCCGATGACTCCGTCCCTCTCGTGCGCCTTGAGAACAGAGATGTCGGCGAGCGAGGACACTCCTCCCGAGGCGATGACCGGTATGCCGACCTCCTTGGCGAACCCGGCGAGCGCGTCGGCGTCGATCCCTTGCATCGCGCCGTCGCGGGAGATGTCGGTGGCGACGATCGCCGCGACTCCGGCATCGGCGAAACGGTGCGCCAATTCGACGATCCCGATCTCGCTGACCTCGGCCCAGCCCTCGACCGCGACCTTGCCGTTCTTGCCGTCGATACCGACGACGATGCGCCCCGGGTGGTCGGCGGCCGCGCGCCGCACTAGTTCAGGGTTGCGCAGCGCCACGGTGCCGAGCACGACCCGGTCGATGCCGAGGTCGAGCCAGGCATCGATCGCGGCGCGCTCGCGAATGCCGCCGCCCAATTGGATCCTGAGGTCGACCGCGCGGCGGATCGAGCGTACCGCCTCGCCGTTGACCGAGGCCCCGGCGAAGGCGCCGTCGAGATCGACGACGTGCAGCCAGCGAAATCCGCACAGTGCGAAATCCCGCGCCTGTGCCGCCGGGTCGCGGTTGAAGACGGTCGCACTCTCCATCTCGCCGCGAACCAGGCGGACGCAGACACCGTCCTTGAGGTCGATCGCCGGAAAGAGGATCACTAACCCTGCTCGTCGAGCCGCTTATAGTAGTAGTGGCCGGGCACGATCTCGCCATCGACCCGGGCGTAGACCGGGTGCGTACCCCAGCGATGATAATTGAGCCCCTCATAGAGGCTGATCGCGGCGCGCTGCGTGGCCCGCAGGTCGAGGTTGAGCACGACAAGACCCAACTCCTCGCGCGCTAGCCGCTCGATCTCGAGCACGATGCCGCGCGCCAGCCCATGTCCGCGCGCCCACGGCGCGACAAAGGCGCTAGTCAGCGTGCCGGCGAAGCTCTGCGCTTCGTTGTTGCGCGGGGCCTTCGACAATTGCGCCGAGCCAGCGATGATGCCGTCGAGCCGCCCGACGACCAGCCGCCGGTCCGGGATCAGCAGCACACCCTTCCAGTAATTCTCCAGCACGTGTCGCGGCGGCGGCTTGAGCCAGCCGAACCCGCCGCCCTCGACGATCGCGGCCTCGGTCGCCTCGCACAGATCATCGAGATCGGTGCCCACGCATTGCGTCAGCCGCTCGATGTTCACTTTGGCTTTGGTGTGGTTCTTCAGATCGCTCATGGTCGCCATTTCAGAAAATTGCCGATGAGACGCAACCCCGCCGCCTGGCTCTTCTCGGGGTGGAACTGGGTCCCGACCATGTTGTCGCGCGCCACAGCGGCGGTCAGATCTTGGGCGTAGTCGGTGGTGGCGATGAGATCGGCGCGGTTGCCGACGGCGAAATGGAAACTGTGGACGAAGTAGGTGTGGGTGCCCGGCGCGATCTCGTCGAAGACCGGGTGCTGGCGCTCCAGCGCCAGCTCGTTCCAGCCCATATGCGGGATCTTGAAGCTTGGGTCGGCGGGTTCGATCGCCACCACCTCGCCGTCGATCCAGCCGAGCCCATCGACGGTCTCGAACTCGCGGCCGCGCGTCGCCATCAGCTGCATGCCGACGCAGATGCCGAAAAACGGCCGCCCGCGCCCAGTCACCGCCTCGGCGACCGCCTCCTCCAGCCCCGGCACGGCGGCGAGCCCGCGCCGGCATTCGGCGAAGGCGCCTTGGCCGGGCAGGACGATGCGGTCGGCGCCTGCGACAGCGTCCGGGTCGCTGGTGACGACCACCGTCTCATGGCTGCCACTCTCGCCCGCGGCACGCTCAAACGCCTTTGCCGCCGAGCGCAGATTGCCCGAGCCGTAATCGATGATCGCGGTCAACATCTCAGGCGCTCAGCGTCCCCTTGGTCGAGGGCACCGCCCCGGCGCGGCGCGGGTCGATCTCGACCGCTTGACGCAAGGCGCGCGCCAACCCCTTGAAGCACAATTCGACAATATGGTGATTGTTTTCACCGTAGATGTTCTCAACGTGCAGCGTCACCCCGGCCGATTGGGCAAAGGCCTGAAACCACTCCTTGAACAGCTCGGTGTCCATCTCGCCGAGCTTAGGCTTGGAGAAATTGACCTTCCAGATCAGATAGGGCCGGTTGGAACAGTCGAGGCTTACTCGGGTCAGGGTCTCGTCCATCGGGATCATCGCGCTGCCCCAGCGCTGAATGCCGGCACGGTCGCCGAGCGCCTTCGCCACGGCGCCGCCGATCACGTAGCCGGTGTCCTCGGTGGTGTGATGGAAGTCGATGTGCAGATCACCTTTCGCCTCGATCATGATGTCGATGAGGCTGTGGCGCGCCAGTTGGTCGAGCATGTGGTCGAGAAAGCCAATGCCGGTCGCGATCTTGCTGGCGCCGGTGCCGTCGAGATCGACGCGGCCCTTGATCTGGGTTTCCTTGGTGTTGCGTTCGACCGTCGCGACGCGCACCGCACTTCTCCCGATACCGATATTGGGGCAACAACCGCCGCCGGTCAGCGCACCGACATCTGCGCCGGTTTGTCGCGGGCGTCTTTTAATACGAACTGCCCGCCGGTGCCACTATCGCCGGGATCGGTGAACGCGCGGTTATGTCCGAGTGGCCTCGATTAACGCCGAGATCAGGCGATTGACCTCCGCCGCCTTTTCCATATGGGGGAGATGCCCTGCCGAGTCGAGGATATGGACCGGCACGCGCCCGGCCTGCGCTTCGCCATGCGCAACCGCGATGATTTTGTCCTCGCGCCCCCAGATAATCTGCACCGGCATTGTCAGCGAGCCGATGTCGAATTCTCTGGCGTTGCGCGCCGCCGGGAAACCATTCGCCGGCGATTGCCGCGAGCGCCGCCGTGACGCCGTCGAGCCGTTTGTAGCGCAGCACGTCCTCCACCATCTGGCGGCTGACCAGTTCAGGGTCGTGGACGAGCATGCGCAACACCTCCTGCGCGTCGCGCCGCCGCTCCATCTTGACGAAGCCCTGGATGAAATCGCCGTTGATCTCTGACCCGAGCCCGGCGGGAGCGATCAGCGTCAGGCTCGCCACCCGGGTGGGTTGCGAAGCGGCGAACGACGCCGCGATCATGCCGCCCATCGAATGGCCGACGAGATGGACCCGGTCGACCCCAAGCGCCGCCAACACATGGTCGATATCGGCGGCGAACCCGGCGGCGTCGAGCGCGAAGTCCATGACCTTGGTCGAGCCGCCATGACCCGACAAATCGGGTGCGATAGTCCGGTACTTCTCCGCGAGCGCCGGCTGGCTGAACATCCAGGTGTTGAGGTCGGCGCCAAAGCCGTGGACGAACACGATCGGCGGATCGCCCGCGCCGAGGTCGAGATAGCGTAGCCGCTTGCCGCCGGCCTCCGTCTCGCGCGGCCCGGCGGCATCGCTCGCCGTGTCGTCCTCGTCGGCCGCCTCCGGCACCACAAAGCCTGCGACGAAGGCATCGATTTCGCCGTCTGCGGTTTCCGCCGGTGCGACCACCGCCAGCAATCCGCCGATCGGCAGCGTCGCGCCGGGCTTTGCGACGATGCGGCGCAAGGTGCCGGTCTCGCCCGCTTCCATCACATTGGTGATCTTCGGGGTCTCGATCTCCAACAATTCATCGCTCGGCGCGACCGCGTCGCCTTCAGCCTTGAGCCATTCGAGGACCTTCCCCTCGGTCATGGTCAGGCCCCATTTGGGCATGGTGATCGCGGTGATCTGGCTCATTTTTCGGCTAATCCCAATAACGCCACCCCGGCGAAAACCGAGACCCATTTATCCGAGGCGCGCCCGGTTGAGGAATGGGCCCCGGGCGCGTCTTTCACTTCCCGTACCCGTGCACCTCGCGCACCGCGGCGGCGATCTTCTCCGGGCTTGGGATGTAGAGTTTTTCGAGGTCGGGCGCGAATGGCACCGGGGTGTGCGGCGCGGTGACCCGGCGGATCGGCGCCTTCAGCGCGTCGAACGCCTTATCGGCGACCAGCGCAGCGATGTCGGTGGCGATGCTGCACCTTGGTGTCGCCTCGTCGACGATCACCAGCCGCCCGGTGCGCTCGACGCTCTCCAAGATCGTGTCCTCGTCCAAGGGTGAGGTGGTGCGCGGGTCGATCAGCTCGATCTCGATCCCGTCCTTTTCGAGTTCGTCGGCCGCGGTGTTCGCGTAATGCACCATGCGCGCGAGCGCGACCACGGTCACATCGTCGCCGTCGCGCACCACATTCGCCTCGCCAAATGGGATCGTGTACGGCTCGTCCGGCACTTCGGCGCGCAGATCGTACATCAGCTTGTGCTCGCAGAAGATCACCGGGTCGTCGTCGCGGATCGCCTGGATCAGCAAGCCCTTGGCGTCATAGGCGTTCGACGGCACGACGCATTTCAGCCCCGGCACCGCCGTGAAGATGCCGTATGGGCTCTGCGAGTGTTGCGCGGCGGCGCTGCGTCCCGCGCCGACCATCGTGCGGATCACCAGCGGGGTCTTGGCCTTGCCGCCGAACATATAGCGGAACTTGGCCGCTTGATTGAAAATCTGGTCGAAGCAGACGCCGAAAAAGTCGCTGAACATCAATTCCGCGACGGGCCGCAACCCGGTGACGGCGGCGCCGGCGGCGGCGCCCATGATCGCCAACTCGGTGATCGGCGTGTCGATCACCCGCGCCTCGCCGAATTCGCCGATCAACCCCTTGGTGACGCCGAGCACGCCGCCATAGGCGTCGCGCTGGCCTTCGCTGCCGGCGCCTCCCGCCACGTCCTCGCCGATGACGATAATCGTCGGGTCGCGGCGCATCTCCTGGGCGAGCGCCTCGTTCAGCGCTTGGCGTATTGATTTCTGTGGCATAGAGGACCTTGCCTAATACGAGACGTAAACGTCGGTGAGGAGCTGTGACGCGTCGGGCAACTCGGCGACTCGCGCGTCCACGATCGCCCGGTCGACCAGCGCCGCGACCTCGGCGTCGATCGCGTCGAGCGCGTCCGCTTCGAGCAGCGCCGCCTCGGAAACCCGCGCGCGGAAGTGCTTCAGACAATCGCGTTGCTCGCGCAAATTCTTGACCTCGTCCTTGCCGCGATAGAGCTGCGCGTCGCCCGAATGGTGGCCGTAGAAGCGGCAGGTATCGACCTCGATCGCCGAGGGCCCGCCCCCCGATCGCGCGCGTTCGATCGCCTCGCCTGCCGCGTCGTGCACCTCGAAGAAATTGTCGCCGTTGACCTTGACCGCGGGCATGCCGAACCCGGCGGCGCGGCCGGCGATGTCGCGGCTGCCGCAGTGATAGGAAAAGCCGGTGCCCTCGCCGTACTGGTTGTTCTCGAACACGAAGACCGCCGGCAGCTGCAGCACCACGGCCATGTTGAGCGCCTCGAAGGTGGTGCCCTGGTTCGACGCGCCGTCGCCCGAGAAGCACACCGCGACATGCCCGTTGCCGAGCGTCTTGGCGGTCAGCGCCGCGCCCACCACCAGCGGCGGGCCGCCGCCGACAATGCCGTTGGCGCCGAGCATGCCCTGGTCGAGATCGGCGATGTGCATCGACCCGCCCTTGCCGCTGCACAGCCCGCCCTTCTTGGCGAACAGCTCCTTCATCATTCCCCCGACATCGCAGCCCTTGGCGATCGAGTGGCCGTGACCGCGATGCGTGCTGGCAATGTAGTCTTTCGGCCCGAGGTGCTGGCACACCCCGACCGCCGAAGCCTCCTCGCCGGCGTAGAGATGGACAAAGCCGGGGATGCCGCCCTTGGAGAACTCCTCCTGTACCCGCTCCTCGAAGCGGCGGATCGTCGCCATTGAGCGATAGGCGCGAATGAGGTCGTCGCGGTTCAATTGTGTCGGCATGCGTTTCCCTTCAATCGGGCTGTCATTGCGAGCGCAGCGACGCAATCTGGCCCCGAGTTCGTGCTCCGTCGAGATTGCTTCGTCGCCTGTGGCTCCTCGCAATGACGATGTCGGCTACGCGTCGAAGCCGTAAAGTCTGGCGGCGTTGCCGCGGGTGATCTTGAAGCGGTCCTCGGGCGTCGCGCTTTTGAAGTCGCGTTCGACGACCTCTTGCGAATGCGGCCAAGACGACGCCTGGTGCGGGTAGTCGCTTGACCACATCATGCGGTCGACGCCGATAAAGTCACGGTTCGCCACCCCGACAAAGTCGTCGATATAGGTCGCCCACATCTGGCGGCGGAAATATTCGCTTGGGCGTAGCTTTTGGGTGAACCCCGCCGCGGCACGCGACCGCTCGGCGACCCGGTCCATGCGCTGCAGATAATAGGGGATCCAGCCGACATTGTTCTCGGCCGAGACGATCTGTAGCTTGGGGAAACGGTCAAGCACGCCGGAGAAGATCAGCACGCTGAAGGTCTTCTCGACCTCGTAGCCGAGCACGGTGGTGCGCATGTAGCGCTCGCCCCAGTTCCACTGGCTCTCGACCCCCATGCCGGTGATCGCGTGGAGGCTGATCGGCATTTTCATCTCTTCCGCCGCGGCCCAGAACGGGTCGTAGATTTCGGAGCTGTAGGGCCGGTCCTGCGGCGGCGAGCACCAGATCATCGCACCCTTCAAGCCCATCTTGGCGCAGCGCTCGAGCTCCTTTGCGCCGGCCTTAGGGTCGTAAAGCGAGATCATCGCCAGACCCGCCATCTTCCTCGGGGCGTAAGCGACGAACTCGGCCAGCCAATCATTGTAGGCGCGGAAGCAATCGGCTTGCAGGCCGGCATCCTTGAGCCAGAAGATGCGGAAGCCGAGCGTGGTGTAGAGGACGTCGGCCTCGACCCCGTCGAGCGCGTTGTCCTTCATCCGCTCTTCCGGGTTCCAGCCGCCGGGCCGCGCATCGGCATAGGTCGCCTTGGTGAGAAACTCCTTCAGTTCCTCCGGGCTCTTGCCGGCGCCGAGGCCGATCCCGATCGGATGCGGCGCGTGGCCCTCGTAGAGGAACTAGGCGCCCGGTTTGTCCGGCAGGTCGATCGCGAGGCGCGGCGCCCGGTCGCGGTATTTCTTGTCGACACGGCTTGTCCACAGATCCGGTGGCTCGCTGACATGCGAATCGGCGGAGATCAGCTTATAGTCTGTCATCGGCGCGCCTCCCTTGCTGAGCCGTGCGGCCTGTCAGTGGAAGCCTGCGTGCAGGCAAGCCCGCCGCAACCGCATCGCTTGCCGTCATCTTGCAGCGTTTGTGCGGCCGGTTCCATGGCTTTCGAAACGAAAAGGCCGTCATCACGAAGCTGCGATTTCGCGTTCGGATTTCCCAGTGGCATCGTAGCGTCCGGTAACGCGATCAAATTTCCGTGAGCTCTGCTAGGCTGCCCGACGGGTAGGGGAGTGGGTGATGGAAGAGCCGACCGTGTTCCTCAGCCGGTTGATCGGCCTCGTGGCGCTCATTGTCGCCGTGCCGATGGTGATCGATAAGCCGTCGATGTTGGCGACCTTCGGCCTCCTCGTTCAAGACCGCGGCCTGTTGCTGGTTCTCGGTATTGCCAGCGTCGTCGCCGGCGCGGCGATCGTGTTGCTCCACAATGTGTGGAACAAGGGGCTGTGGCCGCTCGTCGTGACGCTGTGCGGCTGGGCGCTGCTGCTACGCGGCGTGCTGGTCCTGTTTTTGCCCGCCGATATCCTAAGCAGCTGGCTCGCCGCGCTGCACGTCGCCGATTACTTCTATGTCTACGCGGCCGTCCCGCTGCTGATCGGCGCGTATCTGTGCTTCCGCGGGTTTACCGTGACATCGGTTCCGGCCAAGGCTCCGCCGCCGCAACCCATCGCCAAGCCGCAGGGCCCCGCGCGCCGCCCGCGCCGGCGGCGCTAGGCGTCGAGCTTGAAGAACTTCACCGCGTTGCCGGCCCAGATCTTGTCGCGCTCGACGACGGGGACGTTCTCGTAGATCTCGTCGATGATCGGGCGCGAGTTCGGCCATTCGTTCTCGATATGCGGGAAGTCGGTGGCGAACATGATGTGGTCGACCCCGACATGGTGGCGCATTTCGACCGCGACCCGCTCGTATTGCACGCTGAAATAGATGTTCTCGCGCACATAGGTGGCGGGCAGTTCCTTCAGCGGCTTGAAGCCGAGCATGTCCTCGGCCCAGTTGAGATGGCGCTTGTACCAGAGGTCCATGTGTTCGAGCCAAAACGGGACCCAGCCGAGCCGGGTCTCGGCGAAGAACACTTTGAGCTTGGGGAAGCGCTCGAACACGCCGCTGAGCACCAATTGCGCCATCCCGATCGACGGCGGCAGCCCGAAATTGACCAGCCATTCGAGGAACGGCCGGCGCAGCCGCGCCATCACCACCGGGTCTTCCTTGGGGTATTTCATCGTCGGCTGGTTGGCGCGCGCCCCGGTGCGGTAGAGCTGGACGTGCACCGTCACCGCCATGTCGAGGTCGAGCGCGGCCGCCCAGAACCGGTCGTCCTCCGGCGTCGGATACCCCTTGGCGTTCGGCAGCGCGCCGAGCAGCACGCCCTTCAGCCCCAGTTTCTTGCAGTGCTTCATCTCGGCGATCGCGTCGTCGACATTGGTGATCGGGATCACCCCCATGCCGATCAGCCGGTCGGGTGCGACCGCGCAATATTCCTCGCCGAGCCAGTCGTTGTAGCCGCGGATGACCGCCTTATAGACCTCGTCATGCGCGATGTTGCGCCAGAACACCGGCCCGGCGACCATCGCCGCGAACAGCACCTCGGCGTCCATCCCGTCCTGGTCCTGCTCGCGGACCCGCTGCGCGGGGCCGCCGGTGCCCGCGGCGTCGGCGACCTTGAGGCCGAAGGGCGTCCATGTCCCTTCAGCACGCCCGGCGCGCAGATCGAGGAAATTGGCTTCGAGCAGCGGTTGCCCTTCGATCATCAGCGCGTCGCCACCATCGGGCAGGTGGATCGTGTGCGGCGCGCGGTCGCGGTATTTCTCCGGCACGCGATGAATCCAGCGCTCGGGCGGGACTTCGAGATGTCCGTCCGACGACATCAATCTGTATTGCCGCGCCATCGCTCTCTCCTCGCCTCAATCCTCAGGAGGCGTATTCCATCAGCGCGCCGGGCGCCGGGCAATAGTCGAGGCATTCGCCGCAGCCGGTGCACTTCTCGGGGATCACCTCGTAGAGGTGCCGCGGCTCCAGCAACGTCGGCCGGATTGCCGAACTCGTCGCACACCTCGCGGCACAGCCCGCAGGAATTGCACGGCGGCGCCTCGATGCGGACCTTCACGACGCCCTCACTTAATCCCGCCGATCTGATACGTCAGGTAGCCGAGCGCATCCTCGACATGACGCTGCGACGTCTCATCGGTGCAGTAGAAATCGAGCTGGAACTTGCCTTCCATGAAGTGCATCAGCTCTTCGTCCTGCTGCGACAAGTGCTCGTGTCGCACCAGCGGATCGTCGACCAGCGACAGATACGCCATGATGCCGATGCAGGCATTGGCCTCGGTGTAATAGTTCTGTGCCGCGCGGGCCAGCGGGTGGATGTGCGGGAACATCATCGACAGCCCGAAATAGGCCGGGAGCGGCTGTTGGTTGGCATCGGCGATTTCCATCAGCTCGCGTTCGTCCTTGACCCAGCCTTTGCCGAGCAGCACGTCGGCGTGCAGCTTCGAGTGCTTGCACTCGTCCCAGATCTGGCGGGCGCGCATGCGCTGCAGGTCGATGTATTTCTCCTGATCGGCGAGTGAGACCGACAGCAGCTGGGCCGACATCTGCTTGATCGACATATGCACGCCTTCGGCCGCGTAGCCGCGCAGTGCGTGCGCCTTTTTCCAGGCTTCGTCGTTGGTCTTCAGCTCCTCCTCGATATCGCCCAAGGTGCGAGCGAGGTTGATCTCCCAACCTTTGATGCAGCGATCGCGAGTGATCTTGAGGCGGAAATCGGCGCCGGGCGCGCCGGGCATCGTCGGCCACACCCATTTGTCGAGGAATTCTTCGAGGAGCGCGTGCATAGGGTTCCTCCTCTAGCTCTGCCACGCTTCGAGCGGCGGCGGGACCATCGATCGGCCGGTCTCGATCTCGACGATCGAGCCGGCGGCCGGGCAATACATGAGGCAGGCGGTGCAGCCGGGATAGGTGCAGGCATCCGGGTCGATCTCGATGCGGTGCAGCGGCTCCAGCGCGACATAGACCGCGTTGATGTCGAGCTCGCGGCAGACGATGTAGCACATGCGGCATTCGGTGCAGCGGTCATGGTCGACCTTGAGCATGGCTCGCTCCCTCAATCCATGACCCGCACGCGTGGCGGCGTCGGCGCGGTGAGCGGGCGGCCGAGTGTGATGTCGGCGACCTCCTGCAGGTAGCGGCGATAGTCGCGCGTTGCGATGCCGACCGCCCAGCGGCACAACTCGGCTTCGACAGGCTTTTCTATGAATTCCTCGACGATGCGGCGGCCCATATTGATGTGGCTCTGGTTCTCGACCGCCTGGCTGGTGAAGGCGCCCTTGAGGTCGGGATCGGCCGTCGCTTCGGCCAGCGCCTCCATCCATCCCATCTCCAAAATCTTCGGGCCAAGATTGAGCGCAGCGATGCGGATCGTGTGCGGGTAGGTCGCCAAATTGCGCAGCGAGAAGACGTAATAGGCAAGCGACGAATTGACCGAGAAGGCGCAGGCGGGATCGGCGAACGCCGCTTTCTGAGTGCTGACAAAGCCTTTCTTCAGCAGCACATCCATGTACAGCATCTCGTGCGTCGACTCGTCGACGATCTGCTTGGAAAACAGGTATTTGAGCGAGGGCGGGAAGTCGTTCATTTCGAGCCCCTGACCCCAGCCGCCATAGATGTAATAGAACATCCGTTCGAGCGCCCAGAGCCGGCCGACGAGGCGGTGTGCGGAGCCGGCGTCGAGCCCGCCATTGCCGACTGCGATCACATCCTCCATCGGCGTCGCGCGAGCGGCGTCGAGGCTCTTGCCGATCAGCTCCTGCGCCAGCGCCTTCCCCGGAAGGTCACGCATTCCGTGCCCCTCGCTGTTGTTGCGGTGAGGCTAGCACCGATGCCCCTCTTGGTCGAAGGGGCATTCCGATGTAGACAGCGTGTTCCCCGGCGTTTGTCGCCGCGGCGGCAGGGAGGAGCACCATGGATCTTCGCTTCAGCGCCGACGAACTCGCGTTTCGCGACGAGTTGCGCGCCTTTATCCGCGACAACCTGCCGGCCGATATCCGCGACAAGATGCGGCTCGGCTACGGCGCCGAGAAGGAAGACACGATCCGCTGGCAGCGCATCCTCAACAAAAAGCATTGGGCGGCCTATAGCTGGCCCAAGGAATGGGGCGGGCCAGGCTGGACGCCGGTGCAGCGGATGATGTTCCTCGAAGAGAACCAGATGTCCAACGCCCCGGACATGCAGGTGTTCAACGTCACCATGATCGGCCCGGTGCTGATCCAGTTCGGCACCGACGAGCAGAAAAAGCGCTTCCTGCCGCGCGCCGCCAATGTCGACGATTGGTGGTGCCAGGGCTTCTCGGAGCCGGGCGCCGGCTCCGACCTCGCCGCCTTGAAGACTGCTGCGAAACGCGTCGGTGATGATTACGTCGTCAACGGCCAGAAGATCTGGACCTCGACCGCGCATATGGCCGATTGGTGCTTCCTGCTGGTGCGCACCGATCCGAACGCGCCAAAGCGCCAGATGGGCATCACCTTCCTGCTGGTCGACATGAAGACGCCGGGGATCACCGTGCGCCCGATCATCTCGATCGACGGCACGCATCACCTCAACGAGGTCTTCTTCGACGACGTCAAGGTGCCGGTGTCGATGCGCGTCGGCCCCGAAAACAAGGGCTGGGACGTCGCCAAGTTCCTGCTCGGTAACGAGCGCACCGGCATCGCCCGGGTCGGCCGCTCGAAGGAGCGGGTCAAGACCGCCAAGGAGAAGGCCCACGATGTGATGCAGAACGGCCGCCCGCTGATCGACGATCCCGAATTCCGCCGCCGCGTCGCGCAATTCGAGGTCGATATCAAGGCGCTCGAGATCACCCAGCTGCGCGTCGTCTCGGCGCACGACAAGGCGCGCGACGGCAAGCCCGACCCGCTCACCTCGGTGCTGAAGATCAAGGGCACCGAGTTGCTGCAGTCGACCACCGAGATGGTGATGGATGTCGGTGGCCCTCTGTCGATGCCGGATTGGGCGCAGGAGCTGGCCGCGCTCTCCAACGAGCCGGAGCTCGGCCCCGCCTGGGCGACCGAAACCACGCGCAACTATCTGATGCTGCGCGCCGCCTCGATCTATGGCGGCACCAACGAGATCATGAAGAACATCGTCTCGAAGGCAGTCTTGGGGCTGTAATCCCGCCACCTCGTCACCCCCGCGCAAGCGGAGTCCAGGGCAAGCGACGTGCCAGTGGCCCCTGGGTTCCAGCTTCGCGGGAATGACGATCCTTCGCAATTCTAGGATCATCCGCCTATGGATTTCGAATACACCGAAGAGCAGCGCCTTCTGCGCGAGAGCCTCGACCGGCTGCTCGGCGACAGCTACGGCTTCGACAAGCGCAAGGCCTATCTCGCCGAACCCGAGGGCTACAGCAAGGCGATGTGGGCGCAATACGCCGAGCTCGGCCTGCTCGGCCTGCCGTTCGCCGAGGAGCATGGCGGGTTCGGCGGCGGGCCCGTGGACGTGATGATCGTGATGGAGGCGTTCGGCCGGGTCCTGGCGCTCGAACCCTATCTGGCGACCGTGGTGCTCGCCGGCGCCGCGCTCGGCCACGCCGGCAGCGCGGCGCAGAATGCCGCGCTCGTGCCGCAAATCGCCGAGGGCAGCCTGCGGTTGGCGGTGGCGCACGGCGAGCGCCAGGCGCGCTACGATCTCAACGATGTGGTGACCACGGCAAAGAAGACGGCGTCGGGCTGGCGGCTCGACGGCGCCAAGAGCGTCGTCGTGCATGGCGACGTCGCCGACAGACTGATCGTCAGCGCCCGAATCTCGGGCGACCGCCACGATCCCGATGGGATCGGTCTCTTCCTCGTCGACGCCAAGGCCAACGGGGTCGCGCGGCGCGCCTACAAGATGCGCGACGGCACCGGCGCGGCCGACATTGCCTTGAGCGATGTCGACGTGGCGAACGCCGACGCGCTCGGCGAGCCGGGGCAGGGGCTTGCCGCGATCGAGCGGGTGAACGAGGCCGGCATCATGGCGACCTGTGCCGAGGCGGTCGGCAACATGGAAACCATGCTGGCGATGACTATCGAGTACATGAAAACCCGCGTCCAGTTCGGCAAGGCGATCGGCGAGAACCAGGCGCTGCAGCACCGCGCGACCGAGATGATGATGTCGCTCGAGCAGGGCCGTTCGCTGGCGATGCTGGCGGCGATCATGGTCGACGACGATAACGCCGCGCAGCGCGCGCATGATCTCTCGACGGCCAAGGTCGGGGTCGGCCAGGCGGCGCGCTTCGTGTCGCAAAACGCGGTGCAACTGCATGGCGGCATCGGCATGACCGAGGAATACGCGGTCGGCCATTACTTCCGCCGCTGCATGGTCATCGAGCACAGCTTTGGCGACACCGGCTACCACCTGTCGAAGCTCGCCGCCCAGATTGCATGAGGCTGCAGCCCGTCTTTCTGATCTGCCTGGTCGTCGCGCCGGCGGTGCTCCTCGGTATCGAGCTGTTTCATCCGGCGGGCTTCACCGCCCATCCGGGGATGTACGACTTCCTCTCGCAGCCCCAGCCCTACGACCCGCAATACCACGCGCTCGCCTACCCGGGGCCCGGCTGGTGGTTCCGCATGCACATGATCCAGACCCCGCTGGTCGGGTTTGTCGCGGTGGGTTTGTGGCTGCTCGTCGGCCGGGTCGAGCGCGCCGATGGCCTGCTTGCCTCGGTGTTGGCCTGCGTCTCGCGCGGCGCGACTTTTGTCTTCCTGATCTACTACACCGCGCTCGACGCGATCGGCGGCTTCGGCCTGGCGCGCTCGATCATCAACACCGAGCGGCTCGCCGCCGCGGGCCAGCTCACCGCCGATCAGGTCGCTGGGATCAAGCTCTTGCTCGACACCAACTGGCAGGATCGCTGGATCGGCGGGGTCGGCTCGTTTGTCAGCCTGACCGGCTCCTGGGCGATTTTCGTGGCCACGGTCGCCGGTGCGCTCGCCTTGCTGCTGGCGCGCAAGGCGCCATGGCCGGCCTTGATCCTGCTCGTCGGCTTCGGCTGGGAATTGCAGACCAGCCACGCCAGCCCGCACGGCCCGATCGCCTTTGGTCTGCTGATCGTCGCGGCGCTGTGGATTTGGTGGACGACCCCCGCCCGGCCTAGCGCTCGCCCGCCGGCGGTGGCCTAGTCGTCGCTTATTGCTGTCTTTCGGGGGGCAAATCGCGTGAGGCGACCCATATATCAAATGACGGCGAGCATTGGGAGGCAGCGATGAGCGTCCAACTCAATCACACGATCATCCCGGCAAAGGACAAATGGGCCTCGGCGAAGTTTCTCGCCGATATCCTCAATCTCGAGGCGGGGCCAGAATGGGGCCATTTCGTGCCGGTGAAGACCGACAACGGGGTCACGCTCGATTTCGACAATCGCGAGGACTTCCGGCCGCAACACTTCGCGTTTCTGATCAGCGACGCGGAGTTCGACGCCGCCTTCGCCCGCATCCGGGCCGGCGGCATTCGCTACTATGCCGATCCGCGGCGCAGCAAGCCGGGCGAGATCAACCATTTCCATGGCGGACGCGGGGTCTATTTCGACGACCCGAATGGCCACCTGATGGAACTGATCACCCATCCATATAGCGACAAGCCGCAACAGCAGATCTGAGCGAATAGCTCAGGCGGCGAGCATCTCCCTGATGTCGGGCAGGTGCTCGCTGCCCCAGAACAGCTCGCCGTCGATGACAAAGGTCGGCGTGCCGAACACCCCGGCCGCTTCCGCCTCCTCGCGGATGCGGTTGACCTCGGCCGGGCCTTCCGCGGCCGCGTAAGCGGCGAACCCGCCGGTGTCGGCCCCGGCCTCTTCCAGCACCGCCGTCACCACCGCGATGTCCTCGATGTCGAGTTCGCGCTTCCAGAAGCGCTCGAAGACGCGGTCGTGATAGCCGCGCATGATCGCCTCGCCTTGCCGCTTGGCCCACAGCAGGCCGCACGCGCCGAGCACCGTGTCCCAGATTTTGACCGTGCCGCGGATCGTCAGCCCCTGTTTCTTCGCCTGGCGCCGGCAATCCATGTAGCTGTACTTGACCCGCCGCCATTGATGCGCGCTGCGTTGCTCCTCGACCACGTTGCCCTTGTCGTCCAGCTTCGCCGAGCCGAGGAAATCCGGGATGTTCAGCACATAGGGCAGGATGTCGAGCTTGACGCCCGGTATCGCCTCAAGCGCGTAGGCCGGGTCTTTCGCCAGATAGGCGTAGGGGCTTTTGTAGTCGGTGTAGAGGGTGACGGTTTTGGTCGCGGACATCATTACAGCTTCAAGTTCGTGTCATCCCCGGAAAGTCCGGATCAAACTCCGCCTCGTCAATTTCGATGCCGGATTCCATCAAGGGCTTTGCCCCGTGGAGATCACCGATGGCCTTTAGGGTTCCCATCTGGCTGGAACGCGGATTTTGTTTACGCAGATAGTTCAAAACCTCGAATCGATAGACCATCACGCGGGCCATCGTTGACACTCCGTGTTTGAGGCAATAAGCTGAGTTTATCCTCGTTCTCTCGGAGTATCAAGATGCGCATCTTGGCACGAGGCTACAGTCGGAACGCTGGACATACGCTCATTATGGATCAGGAAGTCCGCAAAACGCCCGATCAGACTCATCCAAGAGCGAAAGCCGAAGTGCTCTACGTCAACCGGAAGCCAAACGAAGTGGAAATGTGTGCGGGGCCCATCTCTTTAACCTTGAGCGGTCGCTACTGGGTCACCGTTCAGTTCACCGACGAGGACATCGCTCGGCTATTTATGGAAGCGCATCCAGAATTTCGCGCTACGGTAGAAGCCATCTACGCCAAGCCTGCGACCCCAATAGCCGCCAACGCTGCCGAGTAGAATTTTGTCATGTCGGGGCTTATCCGATCACCTTCTCCGCCCGGAGCGCCGCGAGCGTCGCCTTGTCGTAGCCGAGGATCGACGACAGCACCTCGTCGGTGTGCTCGCCGGGCACTGGCACATGGCCGACGCGGCCCGGCGTCTTCGACATCTTGATCGTCGCGCCGGGAACGAAGACCTCGCCGGCGACCGCGTCTGGCATCTTCACCAGCATCTCGCGTTCCCACAGATGCGGGTCGACCGCGACTTGCGGAATGGTCTTGACCGGCGCCACGGGGATTTCGGCGTCGAGCAGCGTTTTCACCACATGGTCGACGGTGTTCTCGGCGCACCACTTCGCCACCGCCTGCTTGCGCGCGTCGCCTTGTCCGACCCGGCTGGTAAACCCGGCCGCGCTCGCCTCTTTGTCGCCGGTGGCGATCTGCAGGAGGCGCGTCGCCATGGCGCTGCCCGAGGCCGAGATCACCACGTGCCCGTCCTTGCATTTGTACGGCGGCCGCCCGCCTTCGCCGCCTTCCTCGCCGGTCAGCAGGTAATAGGCGGTGGGGATTTCCACCATGGTCAGCGCCGAATCCATCAGGCAGCAATCGACCAGCTGGCCCTCGCCGGTCTTGTCGCGGTGATGCAGCGCGGCGAGCGTGCCGATTGTCGCGTGCAGCGAGGTGTAGCGGTCGACCAGCGAGGTCGCCGCGCCGAGCGGCGTCCCGACCGGCTTGCCGGTGAGGTCCATCAGCCCGCTCATTGCCTGGCCCAACGGGTCGAAGGCCGGGCGCTCGCGATAGGGCCCGTACTGGCCGAACCCGGACACCGAGGTCAGGATGATGTCGGGCTTGATCTTGCACAAATCTTCGTACGCGAAACCCATCTGCGCCATCGTGCCGGGGCGGAAATTCTCCAGCACCACATCGGCAGTCTTGACCAGCGCGGCGAAGATCTCCTTGCCCTTCGCCGTGCGCAAATCCATGCACAGGCTTTTCTTGCCGCGGTTGTAGACGGTGAAATAGACGCTGACGCCCTTCACCACCGGCTCCGAGCGGCGGGTCTCCTCGCCGCCCAGCTTCTCGATCTTGATCACCTCGGCGCCGAGATCGGACATGATCATCCCGCCGCGCGGCCCCGCCTGGTAACGCGCCAGTTCCAGCACCCGGATGCCGTCGAGCGATCCCGCCATTGTCTTCCTCCCGCCAAGATATGCGCCGTTTCAGGCGCCCATATTGCACCTAAGCTTTGCCCTTGGCGAACGCCTCCAGCAGCTGGCTCCACGGTGGGTTCTCGCCGACAAAGGTGAAGGTGCCGTGCTCGGCCATCTCGCGCGCCGCGCCCATGAAGGCGTTGAGCGCGAAGCGCGAGCCGCTGCCGCCGATGCTGATGCGCTTGACCCCGGCCGCGGCCAGCTGGTCGAGCGTCAGCGAGGGGTCGGCATGGGTCATCACCACATTGACTGGCTTCGACACCGACGCGACGACGGTGCGGATCGTCTCGAGGTCCTTGAGGCCCGGCGCGTACAGCACGTCGGCGCCGGCTTGCTCGAAGGCCTGCAGCCGCCGGATCGTCGCGTCAAGGTCGCTGCTGCCGTGGATCAGTTGCTCGGCGCGCGCGGTCAGCACGAAGGGGACCGGCAGCTTCTTCGCCGCCTCGACTGCCGCATGCACCCGCTCGACCGCGAGGTTGAAGCCGTAGATCGGGTTGGCCCGGTCGCCGGTAAAATCCTCGATCGACCCGCCTGCCAGCCCGGCCTCACTGGCGCGCGGGATCAGCTTTGCCGCCTCCTCGGGCAAGTCGCCGCCGCAGTTTTCGAGGTCGCCGTTGGTCGGCAGATCGGTCGCCGCGGCGATCATCCGAGCGTTGTCGATGATCTCGTCGGCGCTGACAAAGCCGCGGCCATGGATGTTGGCGAGGCCGAGGCTGGTCGTCGCCAGCGCCTTGAAGCCGAACGACGCCAGCAACCGTGCCGTCCCAGCATCCCATGGGTTGGGAATGATGAAGGTGCCGGGTTCGTCGTGCAGCGCGCGAAACGCTGCGGTTTTTTCCGCTAATGTGCGCATGACCTGCCTCCCTGGCGCCGCTAGCTGAGGCTGATACTATCGACCCGGCATCGTCGCCAGGGAAGGAGCGCCGGACATGGCCTACGAGTTCATCATCAGCGAGAGCCTCGACGGGGTCGGCTTTATCACCCTCAACAGGCCGGACAAATTGAACGCGCTCAGCTACGATTTGGTGCGCGAACTGGACGATGCGTTGACTGGGTTCGAGGGGGACGACGCCACCAAGGCCGTCATCATCACCGGCGCGGGCGAGCGCGCCTTCTCGGCGGGTGCCGACATTCACGAGATGGCCGATCTCAGCGCCGACCAGCTGGCCCAGCGTCAGGCGCGTCGCGGCGAGATTTCATGGCATATCGCCAATTACGCGAAGCCGCTGATCGGCGCGATCAACGGCCTCGCCTATGGCGGCGCGGCGCTGCTTTCGTCGTCGCTCGACATCCGCATCGGCTGCGAGAAGACACAGTTCCGCTTCCTTGCGGCGAGCTATGGGCGGGTCAATTCGAGCTGGTCGCTGCCGCTCCTGGTCGGCTGGCCCAAAGCGAAGGAATTGCTGTTCACTGGCCGCGTCGTCGCCGCCGAGGAGGCTGAGCGCATCGGGCTTTTGAACATGCTCGTCCCTGCGGCGAAGCTGCGCGAAAGCGCGATCGAGATGGGCCACATGATCGCCAAGAACGACCCGCGCATGGTGCAGGGGTTGAAGCGCCTGTTGCACGAAGGCGCCGGCATGTCGCTGCGAGAGCGCTACGAGTTCGAGGATGAGGCGCGCGCCACCTGGCTGCTCGCGGGTCATCCGCGCGAGGGATTTAGGGACTTCCTCGCGCGCAAGAGCAAACGCTGAGCGACAGGGATTGAAATCGCCGCCGCCGACGTTATGAACTGGGTATGCTGCCGCAAAGCGGTCAAATTCGCGGAGTACGCACTAGCCGAAGAGGCTCGGCTTTTCAGATAGTGGAGGAGGGACCGGTGTCGCTGCGCCAGAGATATGTGACCATTCTTGCTCATCTCGCCCCGGCTGGGGCCGTGGGGCTATCGGCGGCGCTCGGCGCCGTGGCGCCGGCCGCGGCGAGCGAACCGCCGAGCGCGAACCCACCTTCCGCCATAAAGGAAGGCGTTTCGGAGCGGCTTGCCGCGGTTCGCGACGCCGTCTCTGCCATCGACGCCAATCGTGTCGACGCCGCCAAGGCCGAGGGCCGGCTGGCCTGGGGCAACTGGGGATACCATCCCTGGGGATATCATCCTTGGGGCTTCTATACCCCCTGGAACAACTGGCACAATTGGAACAACTGGAGCAATTGGTGGCGGAACTGGTAAGCCGCCCCGCCTACAGGCGCTTCCCGTTTTCTAATTGAGGCCGCGGTCCGCCTCTTGGCGGTTTGGCGCGTGGCGAAGCGCCCGCAGCTGGACTCCCGCGAGGGGCGTCAAGGATTGCGCAATCCCGCTTGTCGCATGAGCGGTAGGACTTCGCGGCCGAAAAAGTCGAGGTCGGGCAGGTAATCGAAGAAATTGACCTGCACGCCGTCGCACCCGGCGGCATACAAACGGGCGAGCCACTCGACGATCTGCTCGGGCGTGCCGACTAGGTGGACGTTGCCGCCAATCACCCATTGCGCACGGCTGTGCCCGCGCCACGACGCGGTGTCGCCGCTTTGGAAGGTCTGGACGAAAGTGTCGGCGGCGACCGGGTCTTCGTTGTCGAGAATGGCGCGGTAGGCGGCCTGGGCCTCCCGCTCGGTCGGGCGGCAGATGACGTGCGGGTTGATGACGGTCTTGACCTCGCGCCCCAATTGCCGCGCGAGCCCCTTGATCTTGGCGTTGTGTGCCGGCAGCGCCTCGCAGGCCTTGGCCGGGTCGGCGCCCGCCGGGCTGGTAATGAAGATCAGATCGGAGTGTTTCGCGGCGTAGTCGAGCCCGGCGCCCGACGATGCCGCGTTGACGAGGAACGGCCGCCGGCTTCCCGGCTTGGGGGCGAGGAAGGCCTTCTCGGTTTTCCAGAACTTCCCGTCGAAGGTCAGCTCCTCGTCCTCGGCCCACAGTCGTTTCATGATCGTCGTGAACTCGTCGGCCATCACGTAACGCAAATCGTGCTCGATCGGTTCGAGCCCGAACATGCGGTATTCGCTCGGCTTGTACCCCGTGACGACGTTGATTCCCCACCGCCCGCCGCTGATGTGGTCCATCGCCGCACCGAACTTGGCGAGATGCAGCGGATGCCAGGCGTAGAGCACATGCACCGTGTTGATCAGCACGATCGACTTTGTCAGTGACGACAGCGCGGCGTTGGCGATGATCGGATCGACCTCGTGCTCGCGAAAACGCATCTCGCCGCCGTAGCCGCCCTTGCCGAGCCACTGCGCCAGGCCGAACACCAGGTCGAAGCCGAAATCCTCGGCCATCCGGGCGCAGCGCGCGATGTAGTCGAAGGTCCAAGAGGTCGAGCGCGGCGCCCGTGACGGACTCCACGCGCCCTGCTGCATCGGCAGGAACAGGCCAAGGATCATCTTGTGATCCGACAGCCGCGTGAGCGGCGAGGGCACATCCATCGCCTATTTCTTCGCTGGGCCGCCTGCTGGCAGACTGACCGAGCGTCTTGCCGCGGGCAGAGCGGTGCCGACCCCGCTGACGTCGATCTCCGGCATCGGAATGGTGATGAAATCGAGCACAGCGTTGGCGAGCTGGTTGTAGTCCTTGAAGCTGCGTCTGAGCCAATGCCGCCAACCCGGCTGGCCGCCGCTGGCGTGCAGCTCGAACGTCGACTCGCGCCCGTCGAGCGCTGACGACACATGGTCCCAGGCGAGCTGCAACAGCGCCGAGCGCTGGCGCGCCGTGTAGCCGCCGCCGCCGAAACTTTCCTCCAGTCCTAGTGCCAGCTCGGGAATTGCGAGATCGCTGTCCCCTGGCGCCACCACCAGCGACGAGCCGGGCACGATCCGCACCAGCTCGGTTAGCCGCTGCCGTGCCTTGAAGAGCGCGAGGCCACCCGCGGCGAGATGCGCGTGGTTGGGCACGCAATACCCGGTCGGCGTCCATTCCGGGTCGAACTCGGCGGCGGCGATGCAGGAGCGCACCGTCTGCACCTCGGCGATGGCGTCGACCAGGTATTCGATTGTCGCGTCGTGCTCCTTGAGCCCCAGCGCGTCGGCGAGCGCGAGGCACACGCCGAGCGCGAATTCCGCCTTCGCCAACCAGCCGTAAAGGTGGTGCCAGCGCAGCCAGCGCGGGATCGCCTCGGGCGCCGGATCGACCGCGAATACCCGCTCCCACGGGATCAGCACGTCGTCGAGCCACATCTGGCCGTCGAGCTCGTCGTAGCGGCTGGAAAGCGGCGCCATAAACGGGTTCGGCTCGCGCGCCGCCGGCTTGCGGCACAGCGTCGTCACCCCGTTGGCGCCGACCGGCACGATAAAACCGACCGGGTGCGCGTCGATCTGCAGCCCGGTCAAATGACCGACATAGACCTCTTCGGCATAGGCGGGGCTGGTGTGCATGCCGAGCCGCCCGCGCACCACCATGCCCCTATCGGTTTCGCGCACGATCTTGACCGACACCCGGTCGGCCGGGTTCGGCTGCAGGCGCTGGCCGATGATCGCCGCGCCGCCGCAAAATGTGACGAAGCGCTGGTCGCGCACGATCCCCTGGCGGTAGGCCTCGGCGTTGGCGATGTAGTGCGGCTCGGCGTTGCGCGTCTCGGCCGCAACCAGCACGCCCATTGCAATCAAGTGCCCGTAGAGCGGCGTGTGAGTGATGTTGCCCGCCGAGAGGAAGATTGTCTTGGTGATCGCCCGGCCGAGCGCGCGCACCTCGACAATCGTTCGAGGGAGTACGAAGGCCCAGGGTGTTCCGCCCGGACTGATGAGCGTCTCGCGCCACTCGGGGTCCGAGTGCCGGTCGAACCAGGCGGCGTATTGCTCGACCATCGCCGCGGTCGCGGGATGCGTCGCCACGTCCTCGATTTCGCCGCCGCCCATGATCACGACCTTGCGGCCGTCGCGCAGCGCCGCCTTGTACTCGGCGCCGGTCCTCATTTTTTTTCTCCGGCCGGGGCGATGGGAGCCGCCGGAGGGGCATTGACCCGGCGCGGCGCCATCGCCCGCGCCGGGATGCCGGAGAGATCGATCGCCGGCATCTCGCCGTCGATCTGCTCCAGCACCGCGTTGGCCAGCGCGTTGTAGTCCGCGAAGCTTTGGCGCAGCCGCCCGCGCCACGCCGGCATGCCGCCGCTGGCGTGCAGCTCGAACGCCGACTCGCGCCCGTCGAGCGCGGACGATGCGTGGTCCCAGGCGAGCTGCAGGATCGCCGCGCGCTGCATCGCGGTATAGCCGCCGCCGGCAAACGCGTCCTCGAGGCCCGCCGCCAATCCCGGCGCGGCGAGATCGCTGTCGCTCGGCGCCACCACCAGCGACGAGCCCGGCACGATACGCAGGATTTCGCTGACCAGCTGGCGCGTCTTGAATAGCTGGACGCCGCCCGCCATCACGTGCCGGTGGTTCGGCGCCGCGTAGCCGAGCACGGTGGTTTCAGGGTCGTGCGTGGCGGCGACCTGGCAAGCGCGGATCGTCTGCACCGTCGCGGTCAGGTCGATCAAATACTCGACCGTCGCGTCGTTGCCTTTGAGCCCCATCGCGTCGGTCAGGGCAAGCGCAATGCCGAGGCTGACTTCGGCGCGCGCGCCCCAGTTATAGAGGTGATGCCACATTAGCCAGCGCGCCACCGGCTCGGGCGAGGCGTCGACCAGAAACACCCGCTCCCACGGGATCAGCGTGTCGTCGAGCCACAACGTCCCGTCGAGTTCGTCGAAGCGGTTGGAGAGCGGCGCCATGAACGGGTTTGGGTCGCGCGGCGCGATCTTGCGGCACAGCGTGGTGGCGCCATTTGCCGCGACATCGACGACAAAGCTCACCGGATGCCCATCGAGCTGCAGCCCGCACAGCGAGCCGACATAGACGTCCTCGGCGTAGCACGGGCTGGTGTGCATGCCGATCCGCCCGGTGAGCACGATGCCTTTATCGGTCTCGCGCACCAGCTTCACCGCCACGCGGTCGGCCGGGTCGGGGCGCAGCCGGTAGCCGATCGGCGCCGAGCCGGCGCTGAAGGTGAGGAACCGGCCGGTCTCGGCGATCAGCTTGCGGTAGGCCTCGGCGCGCGCGACGTGCTCCGCCCCGGCCTTGTGCTCGGCGACGGCGTTTAGCACGCCGAGCGCGATCAGGTTCCCGTAGCCCGGGTCGTGGGTGATGTTGCCGGCCGAGGCGAACTCGGTCCTGGCAAAGGAGCGGCCCATGCCGATGAGATCAGTGCTGCTGCGCGGCTCGGTGAACGCCCACGGCGCGCGCTTGCCGTTCGCATCAGCCGGGGCGAGCAGGATGTCGGCCCAGGCCGGGTCGCGGTGCCGGTCGTACCAGGCGACATATTCCTCAACCATGGCGCGGGTCGCCGGATGCGTGGTCACGTCGTCGATGCGGCCTTCGCCCATCACATAGACGACGCGGCCGTCCTTGATCGCCTCGCGGTATTCGGCGCCGGTTCTCATGTGCGCGGCCAACGCTGAGAAAACTGCGTCGCCACGATGTCACCATACTCAACGAATTCTTTGAGTATACCCAGATCACGGGCGAAATCGGCAACGCCGGCGATCGATTTCTCGCTGATCGTCGCGTCGTAATAGGGCAGGTCGCGCGCGATGATCTGCACGATCAACCCGGTCTCGCGCGGCGGAAAGCGCTTAGCGCCGACGAGGGCGGCCTTCGACACATTCGCGCGAAGCTCCGCCTGCGCGTCGACCAGGGCGCGCAGTGCCGCTTCGGCTACCTCTGGCGTTTCCTCGATCAGCCGCTCCGTCGTCGCCAGCGCTCCAAACGTATAGTTGAAGCAGCCCGCCGGCCCGTCGCCGCGCCGCACGTCGAGCACGATGTCGCCCACGCCCTCGGTCACCGCGATCTCGGTCGCCATGCCGTTGGCCCAGAACCCGTCGATCTTGCCGTCGGCCAGCGCCTGCGCTGCCGTGAGCCCGAAATTGGTCGTCGTCCCGGTCGCGCCCGGCACCGGGGCAATGGTGATATCGTTCCGCGGCGGGTCGAGCCCCGCCGCGATCAGCAGCCGGCGGAGCCCCATTTCGACCCAGGGGGCGGCGCCAATCCGCTTGCCTTTCAGCGCCGCCAGATCGCCGCGCGCAATCCCCAGCTCTTTGCGCATCACCAGGAACCAGTACATCCCTTGCGCCAACGCGCCCAAGAGCTTGCACCCGCGCCAGGCTGGGAAGGCGGCCAACGCGCCATGCGCCGCGCCGGCGACAAAATCGACCTCGCCGTCGCGCAGCGCCTCGTAGGCTCGGTCGACCGGGAAAATCAGTTCGGCCTTCACATCCAGCCCGTGTCGCGCGAAATGCCCGAGCTCGGCGGCCGCGAGCGCGGTGAAATACGAGTTCGAGATCAGATCGGGGATCGCCAGCCGCATTTCTGGGAGCCTATAGTCGCGGCGATGCGAATGGTAGCGCGGCGATGACCCCATTCGAACTCATCGAGCCGGCGACGCTCGGCGAGGCGCTCGCGCTGCTCGACCCGGACGATCCTGACGTGCGCCCGATCGGCGGTGGCACTGCGCTGATGCTGATGATGAAATCGGGGCTCTATCGGCCGCGCCGCCTGGTCAGCTTGCGCGCGCTCGGGCCAAGTCTCGACCAGCATCGCCGCGACTCCGGATGGCGGTCTCGCTATCGGCGCGATGGTGCGGCTCGCCGCGTTGGAGCGCTCGGATGCGGTGCGCCGAGTCGCGCCGGTCATCACCGATGCGCTGCTGACGCATTCCAACGTTCGCGTGCGCAATGTCGCCACGATTGGCGGCAATCTCGCGCATGCCGACCCGCATATGGATTTGCCGCCGGTGCTCATCGCGTTGGGCGCATCGGTGCGCGCGGTGGGGCCGAACGGCGAGCGCGATATCCCGGTCGAGGCTTTCCTCACCGGCTACATGACCACCGTACTCCGCAATGACGAGCTGATCGCCGCGCTGCATGTGCCGGTGCAAACCAGCCGCAAGGCAGCTTACGAGAAGGTCACCGCCCGGGCCGCAGACGACTGGCCGGCGCTCGGCATCGCGGTGTCGGTTGGGCCGGCGGATGTGCGGGTGGCGATCGGCGCCGCGACCGAAACCGCGATGCGTCTGCCGCAGACGGAGGCATTTCTGTCCGGCCGGCTCCTCGACGAGGCGGCGCTGCGCGAGGCCGGGAAATGCGCCGCCGCCGAGGCGCCGGTGGCCGGCGATCTGCACGGCTCCGCCGCGTACAAGCGGGTGCTGGTCGCGGTGCATCTGCGCCGCGCGCTGCAAAAGGCGCTCGGTTCATGAGCGACACGAAAACCATTGCCGCCGGCCAGATCGGCCGCTCGCTGCCGCGGGTCGAGGCGAGGGCCAAGGTCACCGGCCGTGCCGAATACATCCACAACCTTCGCCTTCCCGGCATGCTGCACGCCAGGATCGCGCGCAGCACGATGCCGCATGCCCGCATCAAGCGCATCGATGCGAGCGCCGCCGAGGCGATGCCCGGCGTCCATTCGGTGATCACCGGCGAGGACGTCCTCAAGGTTATCCCGGAGCCCTATTACGGCCCGGCCTTTCACGACCAGCCGATCCTCGCGCTCGGCAAGGTGCGTTTTGCCGGCGAGCCGGTGGCCGTGGTACTCGCCGAGGATGCCAAAATCGCGGAAGCCGCAGCACAAGAAATTACAGTTAATTACGAGGAGCTTCCTGCGGTCTACGATGAGGTCGAGGCGATGAGCTCGACCGCCTACGTGCACGACGAACTGAAACCGGCCGGCATGTTCGCCGACCTGAAGCACCTCGCCGGGCGGCGCGATACCAATGTCGCGCTCGACTACCATCTGCGCCGCGGCGACGTCGACAAGGCCTTCGCCGAGGCGGCGTACGTCTTCGACCATGTCTTCCGCACGCCGCAGCAGATGCATGCGCCGCTGGAGCCGCACGTCGCGGTCGCCGACGCGGCCGGCGCGCAGGTTGTCGTGCACAGCTCGACGCAGACCCCGTCCACGGTGCGGGTCGAGATCGCCCGGCTGCTCGGCCTGCCGGAGAACCGGGTGCGTGTGCGCACCGCGTTCCTCGGCGGCGGCTTCGGCGCCAAGGTCTATGTCAAGCTCGAGGCGCTGGCGGTGGCGCTGTCGCTGATCGCCCGCCGCCCGGTGAAGGTTGCGCTGTCGATGGCGGAGCAGTTCTTCACCATCTCGAAGCACGGCTCGACGTTTCGCATCAAGAGCGCGGTCGACAAGGACGGCCACCTCACCGCGCGCTATTGCGAGGTCATCTACAATGGCGGCGCCTATGCCGATATCGGCCCGCGCGTCGCCCAGAAATCCGGCTTCTCGGCGGCCGGCCCTTACGACATCCCGAATGTCGCGATCAACTCCTACGAGACTTACACCAACCGGCCGACCGCCGGGGCGTTGCGCGGCTTTGGCTGTCCGCAGCTGGTCTGGGCTTACGAGAGCCATACCGACATGATCGCCCGCGAACTCGGCCTCGACCCGGTCGAGTTCCGCCGCCGCAATCTGCTCAAGGACGGCCTGCCGCAGGCCACCGGCACGGTGCTGCGCGACACCGCGACCGAGGCGGTGCTCGACCGTGTCGTCCAGCGGATCGGTTGGGGCCAGCCCTTCGACCGCGGCAGTGGTACGGTGAAACGGGGTCGCGGCATCGCCATCGGCATGAAGGCAAGCATCTCGCCGACCACCTCGGTCGCTACTGTCGCGCTCGCCGCCGATGGCAGCGCCACGCTCTACTGCGGCACTGTCGATATGGGCCAGGGTTCGACCACGGCGCTGGCGCAAATCGCCGCCGAAGCGCTCGGCATCGACGCCGAGGTGGTGCGCGTCGTCGCCCCCGACACCGACATGACCCCGTACGACATGGGCACACTTGGCTCGCGCTCGACCTTCCACATGGGCAACGCGGTGCGCGCTGCCGCCGCCGACGCCAAGGCCAGGCTCGCTGCGATGGCCGCCGAGGCGGGCGTGCCGGCCGGCACCAACCTCCCAGTCGCCGAGATTTTCCGCCGCCGCTACGGGATGCAGGCGGGGACGGTCGTCGGCTCCGGCAGTTTCGTGCCCGACTACGTGCCGCCCGACCACGCCACCGGGCTGACGCCGAACGCCACGCCCTATTGGATGACTGGCGCGAGCGGCGCCGAGGTCGAGGTCGATATCGAGACCGGGCGCGTCCGCGTTCTGCGCCTCGTCAACGTTGCTGACTGCGGCACCCCGATCAACCCGCGGATTGTCGAGACACAATTGACCGGCGCAGCGGTGATGCAGTTGGGCTTCACCATGAGCGAGGAGATGATTTTCAGCGACGGTCAGCTGCGCAACCCCGGCCTCGCCGACTATAAGATTCCCGGCATTCGCGACATGCCCGAGGCGATGACCGGCGAGAGCGTCGCCGCGCGCCCGGAAACCGGCCCTTATGGCGCGAAGGGCGTCGGCGAGACCGGCACCTTCGGGGTGTCGCCGGCGATCGCCAACGCGATCGAGGATGCGGTCGGCGTGCGCCTCACCGAGCTGCCGATCACCGCCGAGGCGGTCTTCCGCGCGCTGCGCGCGGCGGCGGGCGACCCGCTCCCGGAGGAATGATGAGCGCCGCGCCGCGCACCATCCGTTTCACCCTCAACGGCGCTGCCGCCGAATGTACCGTGGCGCCGCATGAGACGCTGGTCGATGTGCTACGCGACCGTTTCGCGCTTTACGGGCCGCGCGAAAGCTGCGGCCAGGGGCTGTGCGGCTGCTGCACGGTGCTGGTCGACGGCGCCGCGGTGTCGGGCTGTCTCTACCTCGCCGCCTTCGCCGACGCCGCCGAGATCGTCACAGTTGAGGGCCTCGCCGATGGCGACACTCTGCACCCGGTGCAGGAGGCCTTTATCGAGGCCGGCGCGTTCCAATGCGGCTTCTGCACGCCGGGTTTCGTGCTGATGACCAAACAGCTTCTGGAAGCGCATCCCGACCCGAGCGACGATCAGATCCGTCACTACCTGTCGGGTAATCTCTGCCGCTGCGGCACCTACCCGCAGATTGTGGAAGCGGTGAAATTGGCGGCGCGGAAGCTGCGCGGCTGACAATTCGGGATCACGAACCGGAAGGCGTCTGTTTCACCCAATATAGGTAGCTCTCTACATCGTACGCACCAACCGCGATAAGCTCTGCTGTCTGCATAATCCGAAGGTCCGGCGATATTTGTTCCTGGTTCACCAATATAAACAAGGCGTGCCAGCTGACTGTGAATTGGGCCAAATCGTGAGTCAGGCTTGCGGCTGTCGACTTCTTGACATCGACAATCTTGTATAACGTTGTACCGATTAAAGTTAATTTACGCGCGATTTCTGAGGCACTGTCTTGTTTCAAATACGGCTCGTGAAGAAGTAGCACCGGCTCTGGAAGTCCGGCTGCTTGATGCGCGATCACGGCGGTGAGTTCCGCGCTGTGAATGGAAACCTCGGTGATCTGGCGTCCGCCCGAGACGTATGTCGTGCCCGAAGGAAACAGACCGCCGCGGCGAAATTCGATCAGTCGCTCAGGCTGCGTTCCCGCCGGCGCTATCGACCAAAAGTCGCCCGAATTAGCTAAGGCGTTGAAGTCTTCGGCTAGTTCACGGCTCGCGTACTCGATTGTGCGCAAGAAATGTGGCAGAGCGTCTGTACTGGACAAGGAATGCGAAATGCCGTCCATCGGTTTTAGCTGCAGAAATTTCACTTCTTAAATGGATGCCCCGCCAGTCCCGGCGTCTTGACCCGCATGGTGTAGACCGATGTATGCGCGGTGAAGAAGATCGTCTTCATGTCCGGCCCGCCAAACGCCAGATTGGCCGGCACCTCCGGCGTCTTCAAGATGCCGATGCGCGTCCCGTCGGGCGCGAACACCCAAGTGCCGCCGGGTCCGGTGCACCAGACGCGGCCCTCGACATCGACTTTCATCCCGTCGGGCACGCCGATCTTCTCGTCCGACGACATGTCGGCGAAAATGCCGCGCCGAATCATCGCGCCGGCGCTGTCGATCTCGAGCCGGTGGATGTAGGCGGCGTGCCGTGTATTGGCGACGTAGAGCACGCGCTCGTCGGGTGAAAACGCGAGCCCGTTCGGGTATTCGAAATCGGCGACATGGGCGTTGGCGCCGTTCGGCATGATCCGGTACACCGCCGAGGGGTCGAGCTCGCGTTGGCTCAACGGCACGCGCAGCCCCGGATTGGTGAAATAAAGGCTGCCGTCGGACTTGCATATCACGTCGTTGGGGCGCGACAGGCGCTTGCCGTCGAACTTGTCCATTAGCACCTCGTGCGAGGTGAACTTGCCGTCGGCCGGCCAGCGCGTCACCCGCCGATTGGCGCCCTCGCACAGCACCAGCCGCCCTTGCGGATCGAAGGTGGTGCCGTTGCCGTCGCCGGTGTTCTCGCGCAGCAGTTCCGCCGGCCCGCCCGGCTTGATGCGATAGAATTTCAACTCGCGCACATCGACGAAATACCAGAAACCGTCGGGGTGATAGACCGGCCCCTCGGTAAAGGTGAAACCGGTCGCGAGCCGCTGTACGTCACCGTCGATCAGGTCGTTGAGGCCAGGCATGATTCGCTCCGATCGGGTTGTTACACGAGTGTAGTTAAAGTCACTCTACGGCCGTTGATACCTCTCGATTAAAGCAGATCGTAGTGTCGAATAAACTTCACGCCCATTTGTAATTTGGAACCAATTTATCTGGCCAAAATCATCAGTACGGATTTTGAAACCTGCTGCCCCGACGGGGATATTTATCTCTCGGTACTCTTGTAGCTCCATACTGTATCGTTCCTCTTTCGTAAGACGCGGGACAGGCCAAGCCAAAAACGAGAAATCGTCAGTGGTTCCGGGAAATCCTTGAACGGGAACGACAACTCGCTCCATTGCGCGGCGAGCTCAGCGTCACCGGACTCCCGTAGGAAATTTGACAGAGCCACGCAAATCTCTGGGCATGCGTCGCGTAACATCACCCCTTTTGGAAAAGAAGGGCTTCCTGTTTCTCCTGCGACGTCGTCGGTCACGATCCTCTCCGGGGGGCGAGCCCATTACGCGTGGTAATGCGCGAACACCACCGGTGAGACAAAGGCCCAGTTCTCGTGGAAGAAGGCTTTGTCGGGTTTGCGGCCGAGCGCCTCCATCGCGCCCAAGAGGCAGAACCAGTTGAGCACCTCGTGTTGCCCCGACTCCTCGATCTGGTCGGTCTTGTATTGATGCCACTTGGCGTAGTCGCCCGCCTCCAGCGCATCGAACAGCGCGCGGTCGGCCGCCACGTCGGGCCACAGCTGCCAGTTTTTCTCGGTGAGGAACGAGTGCGACCAGCTCGACGACGCCATCAGCGCGACCCGCCACGGGCTGTCGGCCATGATCCGCGCGGTCGCGGCGCCAACCTGCATGCAGCGATGCGGGTTGGGCGAGGGCGGGTCGAGGTTGCGGATCTCGTCTTTCATCGCCAGCGGCAGCCGCAACCCGCGCGCGGCGTTGACCCGCCGCCCGTAGCAATTCACCGAGAACTGCACCAGCGGATAGTCGAACCCGCGCCGCTCGTCGTCGAGCAGCAGCACCGTGTTCTCGAACGCATGCCCCATCGTGTTGTGCAGCGGCTTGTAGGCATAGGCGGCGTCGATCCCGCTCTCGATCAGCTTGGTGGCGAGGTATTTGCCCGCCTCCTTGTGGCCGCGCACCCGGAAGCTCTTGTCCTTCGGCTCGTTCCACGGGTTGTCGGGCGAGCGGCGATGCGCCCAGGGCTGGATGTCCTGATCCTCGTAAGCCAGCACCGCGAAGGGCGGGACGATGTCCTCCTTGAAATTCTCGTACTGGTCGTCGCCCCACGTGATGATGAGGTCAGGGTTGAACCGGTCGAGCGCCTGGCGGGCTTCCTTGAAGTGCTGCCGGTAGACTTCGCGGTAGCGCGCCGCAGTCGAAGCGCCCCAATCGTTGCCCAGTTCCTCGCGCAGCTTTTCCGGCCACGACGCCGGGTTCTTCATGTGCTCCGGCATATCCGGGTCGTCGAGCGAGGCCTTCATCATGAAGGTCCAGTTCTCGTTCGGCCGCAGCATCACCGGCCGGTGAGTACATCCGATGCCCAGGATTTCAGCCATATCAGTGCTTCCTTCAGGAGGTCTGCAACCATACCACAGTCAAGATCCGGACGACGGGGGCGGAAGGGCTTTGATCTTGCGGCGCGTCTTTACCTCGCGCCAAACCTCAATTGCCAATTCGGATCGTTCCTTAATCCTGCGCGCTACGCGACGGGAGTGCCGCCATAGCGTCGGTAGCGCTGCGGCCCCTGCGACGATGCTGCCTAGGAAAGCAAGGGTTTCAAGCATGGTCTTCTCCTTAAACAGAGATAGACCCATGCCCCGAAAGGAACTCTAACAACGGAGCATGCTAGTAATGCAGTTTTATGACGGTTGTATGTCAAATCTGTTGCGGAAAATTTCTTCAATATATCAGTAGTATATGCCTATGTTGGGTGAACGACAAGGTCTCTTTTCGCGTTATCGATGTGTCGGAGAAAGCTCGATGTTCAGCAGCCGCGCCGCATTCCTCCCCAAAATCGCGCGGCGCTCATTGTCGTCGAGGCCCGCAGCGCTCTCGATAAACCCGATCGGATCGACCTCGCCCATATCGGCTGGGTAGTCGGTGCCCATCAGCACGTGGTCGGCGCCGTAATTCTCGACCAGATAATCGAGCTGGTGGTGGGTATAGACGATGGTGTCGAAATAGAGCCGCTTCAGGTACGTCGTCGGCATGTGGCGCAGGCAGGTGCAGGTGTCGGGCCGGGCCGAGGCGGCGTGGTCGATCCGCCCCGAAGAGGCCGGCAAATAGCCGCCGCCATGCGACAGCACCAGCTTCAGGTTCGGGCAGTCCTGCAGCACGCCGCCAAAGATCAGGTGATGCACCGCCACCGTCGTATCGAGCGGGTTGCCGATGATGTTGGTGAAGTAATGGTCGCGGAAGCGGCTCGCCTCGGGAAACCCGGTCGGGTGCATGAACAGCACCAGGCCCAGTTCCTCGGCGCGGCGGAAGATCGGGCGGAACCGCTCCTCCGACAGATCGGCGCCGGCGACATTGGTGGCGATCTCGATGCCCCTGAGGCCCAGCGATTTATGCAGCCGCTCCAGCTCGGCGACCGCCGGCTCCGGCGCTTGGAACGGCACCGTGCCGAGCCCGACAAAGCGGTCGGGATGCTTCGCGCAAATATCGGCGATGTTGTCGTTGATAACCCGCGCGGTCTCGATGCCGAGATCGGCCGGCACGCTATAAAACGTCTGCGCCGGCGACGGGGTGATCGCCTGGATGTCGATCCCCATCAGATCCATGTCTTCGAGCCGCTTTTCGATCGAGGTGAACTGCACCCTCGTCCGCCGCGCCTGCTCGCGGTTGGTCTCGCGGGTCAGTTCGTTGGCGAATTGGTGGCGCGGCTGCCAATCCATCGTTAGCCCAGCATCGGCCACCATCTTCTCGGCCTTCTCGGTCAAGAGGTGGCAGTGGATGTCGATCGTAAACCACTTGCCGCGCGCGTGCGCCGGCCCCGGAAACCGGCCCGGGATCGGACGCCCCTCCGGCAGGCATTTGAACAGCATATTACGGTACCCTCCGCATCGTGCCTCGTTGTGGCGCACCGTGCCACTTTAACCTATTGATAAACCGCCTATTTTTGTCTCTTTTGCTCTGCTACCCTTACCCGCCGATACGTACCGTGCCACGTCCAAACCCAGAACATTCGCGCCACTAATCCGCCACTAATTTCGAATCCAGGACCGGACCCATGCACCTCACCGACCTCAAACTCCGGGCGCTCCCGCTCGAGGATGGTCAGAGGGACTATACCGACGATGCCGTCACCGGGCTATTCGTCCGTGTCGGCAAGCGCGGCAAGACCTTCATGCTGACGATACGCTCGTCGACGAGCCGCTGGCGCGTCAAGGTAGGCCAATACCCGGACCTGTCGCTCTCGGAAGCTCGAGAGAAAGCCCGCGACCTCTTGGCCGAAGCGCGCGTGAAGAAGGACGAGGAGCGTCACCCCACCACGTTCGGAGCGGCGTTTGACCAATTCAAGGCGGCGCATATCGTAACGATGCGACCGGGCACGCAATTTCATTGTGTCCGCATTCTGTCGAAGAAGTTCGCAGGACTACACAAACGCAAGCTCGATGACATTAGGACCGCGGACCTCGCGGCAGCGCTCGATGCCATCAAGGCTCCTTCCGAGCGAATGAATGCGTTCATTTGGCTGCGGCTGTTTTTGAACTGGTGCTATCGACGCGAGTATATCGACCGAAACCCCCTCTCTCGTCTGAAGCCCCCGCCCAGCTCTCGCGTTCGCGAACGCATTCTTTCTGACGACGAACTCGTGCGCGTCTGGAATGCCTCGGCTGAGGGTATCTTTGGCTCGTATATCCGCGTGCTCATCCTTACGGCACAACGGAAGGGTCAGTGGCTCCAATACCGCCCCCGGTTCATCGACGGAGAGTCGGTGGTATTTCCGGCGTTGGTGATGAAAGGTAAGAAGTCCCACTCGATACCGCTGACACCTCTTGTGTCGGACATCATACGCGGACAGCTCTTCAACGGCTTTAGCGAGGGCCGTGGCAAACGCGACCTGCTGCGGCAATCCCAAACCGAAGGCTGGACGCTTCACGACCTACGCAGAACGACAGCAACGCGCATGGCGGAGCTGGGTATTGCGCCGCACGTCATCGAACGCTTGCTTGCGCATGCGATGGGCGGAGTAGCGGCAAGGTACAACAGAGCCTCTTACATGCCGGAAATGCGTGAAGCTTTGCTCAAATGGCAAGCCAAGCTACAAACTCTCCTATCCAATACGGAGAACACGAGTGACTCAAACGCTTCAGGAGTTAATCAAGGACGAGCGCGTCCGTCTCGAGGAACAGCGAAGCAATCGTCATGCAGCAGCGTGAACTCGATAAGAGGCTCACCGATCTCGACCTAGAACGTGCCGCAATCGCAGCATACGAGATCACCATGAACGGCAAGTTTGCGCAGCCGCAAAAATCAGCTCCCGCCGGTGTTTCGAGCAAGCGTCCCGCGTCAGTCCGTAAGCCTCGCGGCAGTAAGCGCCCAGCGATCATGAGCCTCATCAAGGAGAACCCGTTCGGGCTCAATCGGGCCGAGATCATCGAAAAGATGGGCCTGAAGGGAGACAAGCTCGGTGCGATGTCGGTTTCGAATGCGCTCGCGGCTCTATCGAAGAGCAAGCAGGTGGTGCGGCAGGACGGAAAATACGTCGCCGCGTGAGGCACCGCGAGGCACCGTAGTCGTTGCCGCATAGTTGCCAGCCGCGTAGCATCCTGTTCGCCGGCTTAACCGCTGGCTCCGGAGCCAGCCTCTTTTGAGGAGGACTTCGGATGGACGGGTACTACACGGTCAAGGATGTCTGCCGGAAGTTCAACGTCTCACGCGAGACTATCCGGCGCTGGGAGCAGCAGTTCTGGTTTCCGAGACGGGTGCATTTTACATGCTCTGCTCGCGGCCGGTGCGGTTTCTCCATCGCCGAGATAGACGCATGGGATCTGGCCCGGCGGGCAGAGCGGGCGAGTAGTTCCACCGCCTCTCTCTAGAGGGGCAAGACCCCCGGCATCCACACCGGGGGTCTTTTTTCTTGACGCAACCCCAAGGTGATTTATTCAATTGCTCAAAACCACGATCTGTTTCGGAGCAGGGAAATGGGCGGCGTCGTATGGATACTTATCCTCGTCGTGATTTGGATTATCACGCTCACCAATTTCAATGATCTTGTGAGCCATGGCGCTATAGGTTTCTTTGTCTTCCCCATACTTGTAACTGTTCCGACAATCCTCTGGTACGCACGACATGCTATTGGTCGGAAGATGCGAGACAGCGGCGCAAACAGCAACATCCGTGGTGTTGCCGCAAATAATGAAGCGGTGTGGGGCGAAAGAAACCGAAAGAGCGAGGGGGAGCGTCAGGCCCAGCTCACCGCCTTACATGATGCGGTCCCGACCTCACCTGCGCGGGGAATGCGTGCCACGATCCACTACAACACGTTCAAAATCCCCGTAACAGAGACACGCTTTTTCGAGGGTTTGTCTGCCGATGCGCAAACCGGCCTCGACACGCGCTATGCCGTGGACATGGTTTTGGAGTTCAGCGAGGAAGAGCGGGGTATCATCCAGCAGCACTCCCTTCAAACCATCGTCCTCGACGACAAGCCGCGATATTCGGCGCGTGAACTTGCCGATCTCAAGCGAGCTGAGGAGCGACGCGCCGAGTCAATGGGCGGACGCGGCGAGCTTGATCTGATAACCAAACAGATCGTCAAACAGAATGCACCTGTGGTCGCAGCTATTGCGGAGGTACACCGTGTGAAGACGGTGCTCGGTGACTTCCTTGTTTCTCCTTACACAAAGACCTTCGATGAGCGGCACGATGCCAAGCTGTATGGCGACAAGCTGGAGCGCGATATTTTGCCGAACATCAAAAAGCTGATTGAAAGTTACCGCGGTCACACCGACCGACCCAAGACGATCGAGTTCTGATGTCCAGCAACGACTGGGCGGACTATTGGGAAAGGATCTATAGCGCGGCGGCTGGCCCGCATGCCGACAACGCTACTCTTTTCGCAGAGACGAAGCGGCTGATAGAGGCCGCGCAATTTCCCGATCCTCAACGGTTCGCAAAGCGGCTGTTTGTCCGTTTTATCGATCGATGCAAGGAATTGAAGATACGGAGTCCGCGCTTTAACATCTGCGTGTTCCTCATGGGAGCCGCCGCAGAATTGTATGCCCTTGAGGCATTTTCGTTTTCGCTCCCGAATCCTGCCGACTACAGTTCCGGTAATTACAGCGCGGCGATTGGGATGATGCGCGACATGCTGCTGGAGCAGCAGCGTAAAGCGATCCATCCGAGCGAGACGCTGGAAACGCTTTACAGCGTCATCTGTGACTCGTTTATCGCGATTACGCAGCTCCTCCCTCCAATCGCGCTCGAAGCGCCCGAAGGCGACCCGTCGATAGAAGAATGCCTGAGCATACCCCTGCTCGATGTCTTGCCGCAGATTGGGACGATCATCGAACGGGCGTTGATGCCCTTTTCCGATGTTCGCGCCGACGAGATTGGCTTATTTCGCCGGTTTCGCCAGTACTACGCTGGCAACCTCGCCAAGCTCGAAACCGGCTCCTCTCGGCGGGCAGCGCCGGCCCCGTCGGATTTTGATGGTACGCCGACGGAGATTGCACACGCCTATCTCGACCGTACTCCGTTCGCGAGAGTTTTTTTCGAAGGCCGGATACCCGTCGATATCCCGCTGGAAGATCGCGGCGAGCACACCGCAATTGTCGCCGGCTCGGGTTGGGGAAAAACCCAGCTTCTACAGCACATGATCGCTGCGGACCTGCAGGATTATGATTCCCCGCCGGGCATGGTGGTCATCAACTCGACCGGCGCCATGGTCAAACGCATCCAGCGACTGGCTCTCTTCAGCAATGAACTTAAAGACCGCATCCTCATCATCGATCCGGAACTCAACCCGGTTCCTGCTCTCAATCCGTTCGACCTGTCGAGTCCCCGCTTTGCCGCCTATTCGGACGCTGATCGCGAGCGAGCCCAGGGCGAGATCATCGACCTTTTCAATTACGTCTTCTCGACGATAAAGAACCCGCTCACCACTAGGATGGAGACGGCGTTTGCGTTCATGGTACGGCTGCTCCTGTCGATCGACGGCGCAGACATTCACACATTGTTGGACTTGTTGGATGACGCGCCGCCAAAAGCTCAAGGATACGATAGCGCTAAATTCAAGCCGTACATCGACAAACTCGATGGAACGACGCAGCACTTTTTCCGCTCCCAGTACTACACGGGCAATTCGGACGGTTTGCGTGAACAGATACGGGCGCGTGTGTTCGACATCCTTCGCGTTCCCGCGTTCGAGCGCATGTTCTCGAACGTCAACAAACTCGACTTTTACGACGAGCTAAACCGCGGAGCGATTGTCCTCGTCAATACGAGTGAAAATCTTTTGAAAGACGGTTCGGTCACGTTCGGCCGCTACATCATCGCCCGCGTGATGGCGGCGGCGTTCGAGCGCGCGCCGATCTCGCCGGACGAGCGCCGTCAGGCTTTCCTCATCGTGGATGAGGCGGCACCGTATTTCGATGAGACGTTCGAGAAGCTTCTAAACCGCGTTCGTCAATATAAGCTCGGCGTCGTTATCGCCTTTCAGAATTTGGAGCAAGCAAGCGAGAAGCTGCGCTCGACGATCGCGTCGTCGACCGCCATCAAATATGCCGGCGGCACCGGATACAACGATGCTCGCTGGCTCGCGCGAGAAATGCGGGTCGATCCCGAATTCATCCTCCGGCAAAAGCGCGACGGCGACCGGCCGCCGAAGTGGACGCAGTTCGCCTGCTACGTCCGCAACTTCACCGACCAAGCGGTGTCGCTCAACGTGCCGTTCTATCGGTTGGAGAACATGCCCGAGATGAGAGACGCCGAGCACGCAGCATTGTTAGAGCGCAATCGCGCCCGCGTTGCGGCGCCGCCGATACCCGCATCTCCTAAGACGATCCCCGCTCCCCCACCAGGGGCACCCCCCTCCGATCCTTCAACAGCAGCGCTGGTCAAAGCGTATGCAGAGCTCTCGGAGGCGATCGCCAAATCTGATTGGGAGCGAGCGTCGGAGCTCAAGAACGGGATCATCCCCGAACTTGAACGAAAGGCACGACCATCACAGCCGCGACCAACGCCGGCAAGCCCCGACACACCCCGGCCGGTCGCGACAAGCCGCAACGAGCCTCCCGACGAAGGCACAACTGAGTGGCGCTGATCACGAAAATTTTTTCGTGTAACATCGCGCGCCATTTCATCCCGACAAGCCTAACAGCGCAGCATAGCGAACGTTGACGGTGGAGTAGGCTTTCGCCACTTCCACTGCCGATGAGAAAAGGCGGTGATAAAAAGCGCAACTCCCGCTGGGACGATGCCCCAGTTTTGGACGCACGCGGGCGACCAAAAGTTGCGGCGATTACCGAGCGCGACGTTGAACGAATTTTTGCGCCGCTCGCTCGCTACCGTTATATGCCGGCCGACTACCTCCATGCGCTCTCCGGCGGCAGCCTTGACGCGTTCACCAACCGCCTCAATCTCCTATCGCGCCGGCCGAACCTCTATATCGCGCGTCCGCATCAGCAGCGCGAGAGCGCTGCGGCCAATCACCGACACCTCGTCTATGAACTCGCGGAGAAAGGCGCGCGCGTGTTGCAGCAGTACGGCATCGAGTATCAGCGCGTGCGAGCGCCAGCGAGTTTCGCGCACGAGCTGATGGTCTGTCAGGTGCTGGCGTCGTTCGAGATCGGTGCCCGTGCGGCCAGCGTGCGGCTGATCACCTGGAGCGACATCTTGCAAAGCGAGAGCCTACCCGAGGAGACGAGACGATCTTTCAGGCCGCATAACATCCCGGTCTCGCTCGCAATCGACGGCCAGCGCATCGACACCCACGTCGTTGCCGACGCCCAGCCCTTCGGCATCGCGCGTCCGCGTGGCAACGGGACCCAATTCTTTCTCTGTCCCGGCATCGAAGCCGATTGCGCTACCGAACCGGTGGACGCATCCGACTTCGCCCGTTCGTCGATCTCAAAGAAACTCGCGCTTTACCTCGCGGTCGACGCGCAGGGCATCCACCGCTCGCACTATGGCTTTCCCAATTTCTATCTCCCCTTCATCACCACCAACGGAGCGCGCCTCGCGTCGGTGATGAGGCTGTTGGAGCGTATGACCAAAGGCGCCGGGTCTCGGTTCCTGCTGTTCAAGACGCTGCCGCTGTTTACATCCTTCGAGAAGCCGATTGCGCCATCCGGACATATGCTGACCGAAGATTGGCAGCGGGTCGGCTATCCCCCCTTCAATTTCCTGACATCTTGAGCGAGACATGGGAGAAGGCAGCGCTAGCAAAGCCGACATCACCGCCTCGCGGGAGCATTCGATCACCTCCCGCCGTACCCGTGTGCATGTCATCGTCTGCCACGACCTGAACGCGCGGGCGCACTCGCTCTATGAGATGTTCCGGTCCGCGGACAAGGTATCGCCGGAGGTCCTCGACGCGATCACGCGAGAGTTAGCGCAAGACATCCTGCGGGACGCGGACATGCTGATCCGCGAACTGGAAGGCATCAAAGCGTTCGCCAATCGGCAGCTCGCTAAGCTGCCGGCGCCCCTGCGGGAGTAGCAACTACCCTTTCGGGTGTGGGGATAACCGGCAAGAGGTGCGACGAGCCGCGTTATCATCAGCGGTAATGAGCGACGACAGGCCGCGACAGGCCGCGGCAAGCAGCGACACCGACTACACCCTCACCATCGACGACGCTGCTCTTCTCTACGAGCGCGCCGGGCTCCCCCGGACACTGCGCTCGATCCAGCGCTATTGTGCGAAGGGGCACATCGACGCCCACCGTGTCGAGACCGCCTACGGCGAGAAATTTCTGATCGCACCGTCATCGGTAATGAGGCACATCGCCTATATCGAGGAGGTGCGACAGGCCACGGCCGGCCGCGACAAGCCGCGGCTTGTCGCGACAAGTCGCGACGAAGGACCTCTAGCATCAGAAGGGGCACGACAATCCCCGACCGGCCGCGACGAGCCGCGGCCGGTCGCGACAACCGACGAGATGATGTCGCGCTATGTCGCGCATCTTGAAGGGGAGAACACCTACCTTCGCGAACAGAACACCGTCAAAGACGGTCAAATCAAAGACCTTACCGAACGCGCCCGCGAGACCAACCACCTGATCGCTGGTTTGCAGACGATGCTGACGCCACTCCTGGGCCGTCCACCGGCAGGACCAGGAAACGAGTAGTTTGATCCGATGGATTTGTGGAACCGCACACGATAGATCAACGAGCCACATAGAACCGGAGGGACGCCATGGCTACACGGAAGGCCAGGGCCGCGGGCGAGCCGCGGCCCGTCGGCCTGCTCCTTGATACCTGTGTGTGGCTGGACTTGGCGGGCAATCATGGGAGCGAGCCGTTGCTTTCGGCACTCGAATCCTTGTGCCGGCACCATGTCATCGACCTCATCGTGCCGCAGCTCGTCCGAGACGAGTTCACCCGCAACAGGGACCGTATCATTAGGGAAAGCGGCCGGAATCTTTCCGGTGCACTGAAGCGCGCCCGCGTCGCCCTGTGGACCTACGGCGACCCGAAGAAACGGAAGAGGGCAGTCGAAGCCATCGACGATATCGACCATCGGCTCAGCGGATCTATCGAAGTTGCAGCGCAAGCGATCAGGCGCATTGAAGCGCTGTTCACAAATGCGATTGAGTGCGCAATCAATGACAAAGCGGTGCTTGCAGCATCAGCGCGTGCCATGGAGAAAAGTGCCCCGTTCCACAACGGCCGGAACAATTTCGCGGACGCCGTGCTCATCGAGCTCTATGGGCAGTTAGTGACGAGCGGATCCGCCCGGTACGTTTTCGTCTCACATAACGTCAAGGACTTCAGTGCCCCGGACAAGGATCAACGCGAACCGCACCCCGATTTCGCCTCGTTATTCTCGAAGATTAAGTCTCGCTACTTTATCAAGCTCGTTGATGCGTTGCGTGCGGTGCGCCCGAGCGAGTTCGCAGAAGCGATGTATGAAAGCGAATTTACGATGGAACCGCGGAAGGCGAGCGAGATATCGGAGGCGATCGCGGAGCTGACAGAACGCGTTTGGTACGATCGGCACATGGTCGCACGCCATAAGCTTGAAATGGGCAGGACAAAAATTATCAGCAAGGCTGAATTCGGCCCGCAACACTACCGTGATAGCGCCCATGGCAAGCTCGTCGTGGACGAAATCTGGACCGGCGCATTGAGGTCGGCTCTCAAAGTAGAGAGGAGGTACGGGAAGGCGAACCTTGGTCCGTACTCGAAATTCGAGTGGGGTATGATCAATGGAAAGTTGTCGGCGCTGCGATGGGTTTTCGGCGAAGACTGGGACATGCTAGACACCTGATATGCAACTCGCCGCGAGAGCATCGCCCCGCGCGTTACAATAATCCGGTGGAAGATCGACGGGCACGACATATCGGCGACATCATTCGCGAACGCGGTGACCCTTTGCACGGCCGATCCCAAATTGTGGTTAGGCGTGCGCGAACAGGGGGGATCGACTATCTCATCAATCGAGGTCAAAAAACGCTACGTCTACTACTCGTCGTCGTGGTGTGGGTGCCGCTGACGATCGGGAAGCTGATCACGCGTCCACTGACTTCGGCGCCGCACGAGAGTTAACGCCGCGTGCACATCCGCGGGGATAACTCGGCAGCGCGCTCGCCCCCGCGCGCTACAATAAGCACATGGAATCCGACCCGCGGCATATCGGCGACGTGCTCAGGGAGCGCAACATTGAACTGGCGACGAACGATCCGGTTGCGCGCGGCGGCTTCACTCAGGTCCCCAATTTCATCCTGCGCGATCCCAACATCGGCTTGGGCGCCAAGGTCGCGTACTCGATGTTCCTGCACTTCGCTTGGAACAACGACAGTTGCTTTCCCGGCCAGGATCGGCTCGCCGGCCACATGGGCATGAGCGTCTCGCGGGTGAACGAGTACATCAAGGAACTGGAAGCTGCCGGCCTCATCGAGATCACCCGTCGAGGGCAGGGGAAGACTAATCTCTACAAGGTGAATTTCGTGGTCAAAGGCAAGCGAAAGCCCGCTCCGTCGAAATCTTGATTTCGATATATCGAAATCTGGAATTCGACCTGCCGTAAACCGGAGTTCGACTGGCCGAAGTGTTCTATAATTATATACAGGTATTAATACCCAGATTGATAATACCCAGCATTGGGATGCATTTTATAAAAGAAGGGGATGGCGCGAACGCTGGGGCGTATCGCGCCGCAAGCGGCAGTCGGGATTGTGGGCAACCCCTCCTTACGCCCCGCCTTTAGGGTAAGGCGGGGTAGCGATCGAGAATATGGCTTTACAGCAAGTCGCGCGCGTCGGGCTACCCGCCCGACTCCGAGCGAATTTCGGTGCCATGTGGGCATGGCGCCGACTTCAGCAGCCGGCGAACGTGCTGGGACACGTTCGCCGGCCGCTTCGCCCTGCGCTCTCACGCGCTGCGATAGAGCTTGGGAACACGCTCGGAGTCGGGCGGGGACGCCGAGGAGACCGACGGGTTCGATAGGAGAGCGGAGGGCCGCGACAGCGCGACAGAAAGCAGCGCCGACGCGCGCGACCGTATGACCAGCCACAACCCGGCGGCAACTATATCCAATCGGTGACCCGCCCGAGAACAAGCCCCGCATCGGTTCGGACGGGCGAGACGGACGATCGAGAGGGGATAGGGAGGAGCGGGCGGCCTAGTGCTATTCTCTCGAAGCCATGCATCTGTCAGAGATTTTTACAGTAGGAGATAATCCGCCAACCGGCGATTGAGCAAAAACAAGGTTGTATCCGGTTGGTGCGAATTTTGCTTGTATTCCAGGAAGATCGCGAACGCGACGCCAGGGGGAGGCAACGATGGGACTTTATTCGTTCAGAATGATGGTGGTGGCGGGCAAGATACACGCTTATTGCGCTTGTTCCGGTCCTTTCCTTCGTGGCAAAACCGGCCGCTTATCGAGGATAGTTTCAGTACTTTTTGCGCTCATAACAACTCTAATCACTCAAGCGCCTTTATTGGCGAGTCCAATTGAACAAGTTTACGCATTTACGGATAACCGTCCGTCAAACGATCTCTTCGGAACTGACGGCCTGCGCCTGTCGGTACAGGAACTTGTCAGCAGCTTGAGCGGCTTCAACAGTGCAACGGCCGTGGGGGTTAATGCGGGCGATACTTATACGTTACGCCCATCGGTAGAAGGTGGTTTCAACTTCGTAGCCGCTTTTCCGGTCTATACTGGCCAAACTGGACCTTACAACTTCACGTACACTGCTAACGGCCAAACCTTTGGCCCGGTAACCTCACAACCGGTATCACCAATTCAGATTGCTCTCCCGCAGAACCTGAGGGTTTCTGACTTCGGACTCAGACCTAGTTTGTTATTTAATTCCGTCGCCGGCGCCAATGCTTATGGTATTGAAATATTTAATTCCCAAAAACAAGGCATATACATCTCACCGACAGTGTCTCAACCCTCCGTACTTGTTCCGGGCGGCCTTTTGCAGTTTGGTCAGGATTATTTTTTACAAGCCCGTGGATATGTAATTGACCCCAACACTCATGCTATTGAAGCTCGCTCTTCGTCGTATTTTGGATTTCGAGCCTTTCCCGACGCGACCTTCGTACCACCTGCTAACCTTTTCCCAACGTCACCCTTCGCTGGCGTAGCTAACTTCTTACAAGCAGCTGGCGCTTCGCTGGACGCATCTGTCTATAATGAGTTTAGCGCTGCTATCAGCGGTGCCGGTGCGCTCTTCGATCCTTCCTTGAGCTTCAAGACAAAGGCCGAAGCTGGCTCGCGGGTGGCAGGTGCTACATCGACCGTATTGGGGGCTATAGCCTCGCTGACCGACCCCGGAAGTCTCGCCCTGAAATTTGTGGGGGCGCTAGACGGACTTGCTATGGGGGAGTTAGCGTCGACCGCGCCCGATGGGGTTTCTCAGCTGGCTTCGTTCGAGCTTTCTGCTTATAGCTTTTTGAAGAGAACGCTCCCGATCACACCGACCAGCTGGTGGGGTGCCGTACTTGATGGGGTTAGTTTGGGGATGAATGCCCTGTCCGCCGAACTACACATAATCGGTATCGATCCCTTTGATCCCAATTATCAGACCGTCGCCCAATCCACCTTTACTCCGATTGCCAGTCTCACATTTTCTGGTGTCTCCTCTGATCGTCTGACATTGGCGACGAACGTCTTAAACGCGATCGCACAAACAGAAGAGTATCTCCGACTGGCATCGGTATCGGCAAACCGGTACAACTCCGCTCTCGCTTCTGGGGACACGAAATCTGCTTTAGAGCAACTGATGGCTTTTGTCGATTATCTCGCCGAATACAATCAGTCAGCACAGCTATTGGCAACGTTGCTCGAGCAGCTTCAATCTCAATTGAATGCCGACTCGATCGGACAGCTAGCTTACTCACCGGACATACTAGCCGCTATACAAGCCCTCCTATTGCAAAACGGCTTAGACGCCGACACCTTGTCATTTCTCGAATCACTTGGCTTATCCGACGCTGATATCTCTACGATCAGCACTGAGTTCCTCGCGCTTGATCCAGCGGCTTTTCAGGGGACCATTTCAGATCAGTTAAATACAGAGTCTATTGCCGTACTGAGCGCTACAGCCGTCCCCGAGCCCGCCTCAATATGGCTGTTTCTTCTGCCCGCCTGTATCATTCTCATTTTGCAGTCCACTCGGTTGAATTTCATTTTTCAAGCTCGACGACATAATCAGTTCCCCACGTGAGTATGCCTCGAAGACCCCCGTATTGAATCACTCTCTTTCCAGTAAAGAAGTTACGCCACACAGCAGCAATGTAGCGAATTTCGCTGCACATACCGACAGTAAGGTACAGGGTACATATGACAGCTCCTATAAGCGGGAGCCCGACGAGAACGCTAAACAATTGTGAGGCTGCCGCGTCATCAAGAAGATTAAGTGGTTGTTCCGCGAGGATGGCTAATAGCAGGGAAGCGACCATGCAGACCGGCAGGGTTGATAATAATAGGATTGTTATCAATTTGCTGATACTCCTCAGAGTAAACTTGAGCGATGATTGATTTTCGTCCATTTTAAAAATTAGCACTTTTTGATAATAACACATGATTCAATAAAACGGTATTTAGTCGTTTTGAAAGTCGTGACTGATCTAAACGGACACAACGCTGATGGATAATTTAAGGGAATTATCCCCTTGACTTACGTGATATTCTTGTCAATGCTTTAGTAGACTCTCTTTAATACTTAAGCGTAGTCCGCTGATAACGCTTACAGAATCCACTTGCAACGTGGTGCGCATCCTGTCATAACGTGAAACGCCACCGGCTGCTATCCGGTGGCGTCTCTGGCGCAGTTGCTGCTGCGCCGCCCACAACCTGGCCTAGCAAGCCGTCCAGGAGGGGGTGATATCCCTGCGGTTCATCGACCGTGGCTTAAGAGCCTAGCGGGTCGGGCGCGCTTGAGGATTAGCAATCCAACGGCGCGCCGCCGCGAACTCTTATATAGGTCAAACCGCTTGGAATCACAAGCGAAATGGGTGTTCGTGAATACCTAGAAGAGCGCGAAAAGGAGTTGGTCAACGAGGCTGACCTGATCTTTATAAAGATGGCGCAGCTGCGCGCTGATCTTGTTCCCATCGAAGGTGAACTGGCCGAAGTGCGCAGAGCGAAAAATGCCATCGGTACGGGCGGTATCGTTGGTACTGAGGGTATCGGAAGTCTTGGGCAGGTGCTTGTTCCCAGTTTGGGAAGCGGCATTGGTAGTTTTGGGAGCGGAATCGGAGGCTTTGGCGGCGGAATCGGAGGCGGGAATGCCCTAATAAGCGTTCCGCCAGAGCAAGTGCCGCCATCCCTACAAGGATTGAGTGGCCTTAACGCTCTCGGTCGCACGTCTCCATACGACCACCTTACGATGAAGCAGCTTGTAGTGAAGGCACTGGAAGAGCATTTCCATGACGGCGCTACCACACGCCAACTACTGGATTTCTTTCGTGATGCTTGGGGCCGTGAGGTTGAGCGTACCAATCTAAGCCCGCAGATTTCTCGCCTTTATCACGATGAGGAAATAGGACGCAGCAAAGAGGGGGCTTGGTTTTTGCTAGCCACGAGAAAACTCCGTGATGGCGACACCCGATTTCTCAAACGCTCCGCTGAGGATAACTAGCGCCAATCGCGGGTATCGCTTACCATTGGTCTCATGGCTGATGGCGATCGCTTAACCCTGCGACAAGCTTTATCCGAGGATCGGCTACAGGAATTTGTGGCCCAGGCCGAAGCGCGCGATTACGAGACAGGCGGCTCTGAGCGCCTAGACCGCGTGATCGGCGCTGGCGCCCCTACAGCCGCGCCAGCAGCGCGTCGAACATCAGGTTCCCCATCTCGCGGTGGTTCGAGCGGTAGCAGAACTCGGCGAGGTAGAGCGGCAACTTCTCACGGCTAAGATGGATGTGCGTCGAGCGGATGCTGTACTTGAACAGCTTCCAGCACGACTCGATGTTGTTGGTCGAGTGCGTCTCGCCAGTGTGATAATCGTAGTAGCTCCATTCCTTCGCGCCGTGCTTAACCGCGCCGTGAATGAAGCCATCGCCCGTCAATAAGCCGTAGCTCATCAGTTCGTCGGTCGAGACAACCGCGCCGGTCTCGACGTTTTGCAGGGTCACTTCCCGCAACGTCGGCTTGCGAACGTCCGGGATCACCTGTGTCACGATCCTGCCGCCGCGCTCCTTCATCCCCATGACGATGGTCTTGCCCTCTGCCCCACGCCCGCGCTTGCCGCCCGACCGGCGACCGCCGACATAGGCTTCGTCCATCTCGACATGGCCGGTCAGCAGGCCGCCAAGGTCGGCAGCTTCCATCAGCTTGCGGATTTGTTGGCCGATCCGGTAGGCCGTCTTGTAGGTCACGCCAAGCTGGCGTTGTAGCTCTTTGCCGCTTACGCCGTGCCGGGTCGTGACGAATAGGTAGATCGCATAGAACCACATGCGCAGCGGCGTCCGGGTGTCCTGAAAGATCGTCCCGGCCATCGGGTGAACGTGATCGCCGCAGGCCGCGCACGAGTAGGCCGGAGCGCTCGCTAGACGATGAAAAGTCGAGACCGCGCCGCAACGCGTGCATTGGCACAGCAGCGGCCGTCGCGGCGATGGCGAGGGACGCCAGCACGACGACGGTTGAGTGCCCGAGCGAGAACCAGAGCCCGACTGTTGAAGGACGCTGTGCAAATTGTAACTTGAAGTGCGCCGAACACGACATTTGAGCGGCCATAATTGATCAGAAAACGGTCTCGATAAATTCACCACATTTATTCGCCGTTAAGACAGTCGTATTCACAAAAACACCCGAGGAGGTTGAAATTCCAAGCTGTGTTAGTGTGCTCCCAGTGTGATGGCGATATTAACTCCCGCCGAAAATTGAGCCTGTCAACGTGATTGGCTTTGATTCGGCAGGAGGACTAGTCATGTTGAAAGATGTTGTTCTTTCGACGATAGTAATCGTAATAACATGCGTGATTATTTCTCGGGTGATCCGGTATTGGATCAACCGATAAATCAACAGTACGCCGCCGGATATACCGGCGGTTTTGCTAAAGGGGAGTTGGGATGTCTTGTTTCTACGATATAGACACGCTCTCGAAGCTCATTCAGACCATCTGGCAAGTAGTCGTGATATTAGGCGTCCTCGTCGCGTTTTATCACTTACGACAGGTGAAACGGAACCGTGAGTACGACAATCATACTGCCATTCGATTCCGATTGATGGAACACAACTGGCAAATCGTGAACAATGATTTCCGGTGTTATGCGGTAGATATTTTCGAAGGTCATTCACCCCCACCACCGGATGGACTCAGTGATCGTGATCTGTATTGGGCTACAAGAGCAATTCATCTGAACCACTTAAATCTGTTGGAACAGTTGTGGTTTCTTACAGGCAGGCCCAAACAATTTCGAGACCATTACGCAAACTATTAGAGATTCGCGCATTTGGTCGTCTTGCATCTAGCGAACAGAATGCCCGGCCAACGTCCTCCAATGTATCTCAAGGCGTGTGCGGAGTTATGGAATGGATTACAAAGATATGAGCTTTTTTCACCTGGATTCGCGAAATGGGTAACGAATTTAGCTGACATGCCTTTTCTTGATCACTAGTGCGGAAAATCCATTAGCTCGTGGGCCGCTGCACCGAATATAGTGATTTCGCACATAAAGCAGCGAAAACATCTCGTGGGCACATATAACCGAAGCGCTTGCGCGGCCTGCGGTTTAAGATGCGCGCAACTCGCGATGCATCATTCTGCGTGACGTGGGCAAGCGACTTGCCCTTCGGGAAATACTCGCGGATCAGGCCGTTGAGGTTCTCGTTTGAACCACGCTGCTGCGGACTGTGCGTGTCGGTGAAATAGATCTGGCACTTGAGGAGTTTCTCGATGGTTTTGTGCCGCGCGAACTCGCTGCCGTTGTCGCAGGTGATGGTTCGCACTGGCAGGCCTCTAAGCGCAACCGCCATGATGTGCGCGACGGCGAGGGAATGGAGCGTACTGATCTTCCAGATGATGCAGAAGCCGGATGCGCGGTCATTGAGTGTGAGGAGGCTGTGGCGCGAGTCGGCCTGCGTGCCATGCACCAGGTCAGCCTCCCAATCGCCGACACGACGGCGCTTTGCAACGATGAGCGGGCGTTCGCTGATATGCCGCTTGTGTGGCTGCCAGACGCGTTTCTTGTCGCCGTAGGGACACGGGGCTTGCCCTTGAAGCGCAGGAACGCCTTGCGGCTCTGCTACTTCCGGTGCACCCACGAATAGATTGTCTTGTGGCAGAGCTTTCGAAGATTGCCAGTTCGTTCGATGTATCCGGCGATCTGCTCCGGCGAGAGCCCTGTCCGCAGCAGTTCCTCGACATGTGTTTCCAGCATCAGATCGTTCTCGATAATCAACGCCGGCGCCTTCGCCGCTTTTCGACGCCTCAGCATCATCGCTTACGCGTGCTTTTCGTAGTAGATGCCGGCAGCGTTGGTGTTGCGCCGTATCTCGCGAGAGATCGTCGAACGATGTTTTCCTAAGGTGAGTGCGATCTCAGCGCAGCGCTGGCGGCGCGTGCGGAGACGACGAATGATCTCGCGTTCTGCCAAAGACAGATGCGCAAATTTGTTTTTCAGACGTCATAGTTTTGAAGGGGCCGGCCCAGTCAGGCACATGCACGCGCCCTTCATATTTAGGCGTAGAAAAACGTGCGGCCCGGTGGCGACGACTTGCCTGGAGGAATGGTAGTAATCCGCGACCAACTCGGAGCCATCCTCGGGTTATGTCTCATACTGTATTGGAACTCCAATACGGCGCAATTGGCCCCTGTGGAAAGCCGTGCGGTATACTCCGGAAATGGCTCGGATTGTTCGCAGCGCGATGCTTCAGATGCGGGTTGCCCCGGAAATTAAATACGCCAGCGAGCACGTCTTGCATCGCCTTGGCCTCAACATGACCGAGGCGATCGAGTTGTTCCTGCGGCGGATGATCATCGATCAGCGGTTGCCATTCGAGGTCGTCGCGTTCGACAACGCGACGTACACACAACTCATTTTGGACTGGGGGGAAGAATCCCGGACCATCACCATGCAGCGCTCGCGGCAGGTGCTCAAATCTCGGATGCCCAGACGCTCGAAGCAGGAATAAAATAATTTAAAACTTTTAACCGGCGGTCGGTCAGTGTGTTGAAATCGCGATTTCCAAATCCGACCAAAAGCAGGGAAGGTTTTGCCCCAAAACCGGGTGCGGTCAGGGAATAGCGAGAATTTCAGCGCTTTACCTGTTGCAGTTCAGGGTCGAATTCGCCAGGTGCTGCGACTGGTGCCCGGCCGGACAGTCTGCGGCTCTCTATTCATAGACAGGTCGCACTTTCACCGACGTCGGAGAAGGGGATACCCGAATATGGCTCAACAGAGCCATTTCCGATACGTCGCACATTCTTACTTTTGCGACCCTTGGCGACGGGGAGGTGGTCGCTAGCGCCGGTTGGCTCCCTGTCAGGATTGCGTGTCGCAACGATCTTCTCGTCGAACCCGGGAAAGCGGCGCTTGTACTTGGCGACCAGTTGCGGATCAAAGCGCGCCTGGCGGTCGCGCGGAACCTCCAGCTCGATCTGCCCGGTATCGGTGACGACCGTCTTCTTGCCATAGCCATTGCGCCGGTTACCAGGCTCCTCGCCGGCCAGGTGATGGTCCATCTCGGCATTCAGCACCCGCTCGGCCAGCGCCTTCTTCAGTCCGTCAAGGAGGCCATTGGGGTCGAAGATTGTCGCCGTGTAAGCACCGCCCGAGCGCGCGGGTCTCGTCTTCCGCCGGCCCTCCAGTCAGCCAGCATCTTGGCGGACAAAATCTCCGACGGCCACAGCCAACGATGCGCGATCGGCACCATCGCAGCGAACAATCCCCAGAGCAAGCGGCGGCTGTCCGCGGTTCAGTACAACAATGTTTCTGCAACAGAGTCCGCAAGAAGAGTTGCGCACTTGTCGCGGCCTCCTGCCATCTCCGAAACCTTAGTCTTGTGCGATGCCAGAATATGGCTCAACAGAGCCAGGAATGACGATTTGTCATTTCACTGGCCTGTGTTCTGTTATGCTCTATTCATTGAACAGCCACTATCCCCTGTTACACTGTAGACGTATGACTACGCGTGAGAAGGTTGAGGCGCTGATCGAGCAGGTTTCCGAATTGCCCGCCGACGCGCAAGCTGAGTTTGTCGACACGTTGCTCGATATGCGCGCTGAACAGCTTGGCGTTTACCATCTCGACGACAACGAACGAGAGGCATTGGCGCGCAGCGCCGAGGATGTTCGCCGCGGACGGTTCGCTTCCGGCGCAGAAGTCGAAGAGACATTCGCCCGCTATCGCGGCGCATGAGGGTCCGCTACACCGAGAGCGCCAACGATGAGAACGATCAGCTTCTTGCAGGCATCACCGCTGACAACCCAACGGCTGCGGCCAATGTTGCTCTCGCCATCGAGGCGACCGTCGCTCAATTGAGTTCGTTCCCCCGCCTTGGTGTCGAGACCGATCTTGGCGGCGTGCGGGTCATGGTCACACGTCCCTATGCCTATCTGATTTTCTACGCCATCGAGCGCGATGTCCTTGTTGTTCGCAACATCCGGCATCCGAGCCGAAACCGGCCGGAGAAACGGACGTAGCGCGCCTCACTCCCCTCTCGGTCAAGGCAACCGCTGCGCGGCGGCCTCCGGCCGACCTTGATCGGCGCGGCCGGCGCGCAGTTCCGTTCCCGTCGGCTCCGAAGCGAATGTTCATGCCCGTCCCACCAAAGCGAGTGAGATTACCGCTTTCCCCCTACGAGACGTTCACGCTCACTGCTTCTGGACCTTCGCGCCGGACACCGCAGTTGGATAGCCTACATACTCAGCCGGGTGTTCGAAAAATCTGCAAATCTTAATATTCTCGAAGAAGGAATAAGCCAGACAGGCTGGGATAGCTCGACAATTGTTTTCGCAGTCTTGGAGGCTAACTGCCCCATTAACTTCGAAGTCCAGCTGCGTAAATGCTTTCCCAATGAAGTGGTCAACTTGTACAGCCTGCGTTGAATTTTGAGGTTGGGAAATTGATCGTTTAACGGCGCTGACCGATTTTGGACTCAATAACAATGAACCTATTCCGTTCTTTAAAAGACAAAACTGGTTCCATCGGTCGAATGTATACGCTTTGCATTCTGTCAACTCAGTGCACGCAGTGGAGCAATCCAACTCCGTGGAATCCTTGATCATCCTGAGATCATTGCCGGGGAGATCCCTGTGCAAATACGTGACAAATGACTGGTCACTTTTGCCGTCGGGCGGCTTCGGTGACGACGGCCCCCGCGCCAGTACATCGTTCATTTCGTTTACGAACGCTGCCGTAACCAGCTGATCTCGGTGCGCCTGACATATTCTGCCTAGGGCGGCGGCCGTGAGTTCCAACGCCCCTTTGTCCGATCGGGCCGTAGAATTTTCATACGACGCCGCATATCCCGCCGCCCAGGAGACGATCATCATCGTGCGCAACAGCGCATCTGCCGCTGACGGGTGCTCAGCATCAGTGAGGAATTGATCGCAGCGATAGGTATCAAGCGCGAGTCCGGCATCACTCGCCTTGCCGACAACGGCCCACGTGATCGCGCCCGCAGCAATGCTACCCAGGAGTGCTCTTGTCGTCGGAGAGGCGAGGAACTGCTTCATCGAGGTGCCTCGGGAGTTGTCGCCGCACGTATCCGCATCCCTAAGTGCGGTATACTAAACTCATGGAAACCGATGACGAGGACGGGTTAGGCGTACGCATTTCTAAATACATAGACAATAATACCTTTCCGGATGCGTTTTCACCGCTATATTGGCTTTTGAGAATTTTTTGGAATCGAGAACGCGTAGAATCCTACCTATCAAGATATTCCTCGACAGCCTATGCAAAATCATTTGGCAACTTACCCCGACAATGGCGCTTTCCAACGCTGATTATCATCATCATCTTCGTATATTTCTTCGCACTGATAGCAGATAAGTTGGGATTTGGTTAAGTTAGAAACTATGGTTTATAAAAGGCGTTATAAATAAGATTGCTCAGAGCATCCTCGGCGGTGGCTGTTGCCTTCTTTTCAACAACGTCGATGCCGACGGAGGCTAAAGGCCCCGCTTTTTTTATTGGGCTAGCTGCATTGACTATATCCCACATGTCATTTTCAACGTCGTGTGCGATCTGAACCGTGCCCTTGTGCTGTGCCACGTCATTATAAGTTGTAATCGCATCCGCCACGCCTTCATAAATTCCGGTGCCTGTGCCCACCTTGTCGGCCAGCTTTGCACGGTTCGCCGCCGTCAATATGTCTCTCCCCACGGCTATCGCGGCTTTAACTCCAACAGAGAGGTGTGGCAGGTTCGGCAACGTAACAGGCCCCGGCGGCACACCGGGTCGGCTTATAACTGCTGGCCCGGCTAACGTGTCGAAGACTTGATTCTGCGTGGCATGACTTTGAATGCTCTTTTGTTGATTTGGTTGCTGCGGCGCTGTGATTTGTCCCACTGACCCATGAGGGACGGTAACGTTCGGTGCCACCTGGTTCTTAGCCGGTGGTTGCAGCGCAGTCTGTTTCCCCGGTTCGGCCGGCTCCTGAGCCAGTCGTCGCAACTGCTCCTGGACCTGCCGCTCCTGGATATCCGCGAGCGTCAGGCACTCCGCTCCCCCGTTTACGCACTGTCGTGGGTATGGACAAGAACGACCATTTCCACAGTCTAAATCGGCCTCGCCGATGCATTTGTTTCCGCTCGCGCACTTCATGCCCAACTTACAGGAGTAGGTGCCGCAATCTACCGTCTGTTGAAGGCACTGCCGGCCGTCCGGCGAACACATGAGACCTGATGCGCAGTAATGCCCTCCACCGCAATCGGCCGTGCCTGAGGGCACACATCCCTTGCCCCTGGAGCACATCTGGCCCGGCGAGCAGACGGTGCCATTATCACAATCTAGATAGCCGATCGGCATGCAGCCACGACCGTGCGACAGGCAGGTAATACCTGCCGGGCAATGCTGACCGTTTCCGCAATCTTCTTCATCACTCGCTATACAAATCTCGTTAGACCCGCACTTCTGTCCAGGAAGGCAGTAGTGGGCGCCGCAGTCTGTCGAGCCTTCGGGAAGGCAAAGCAGGGCATCCGGGAGCAGCTGTCGTGGCGCTGGGTGCGTTCCCGCAGGACATTGCGCTGGCTGGGCCGACTGAAGCGGCGAGCCCTGCGAACAGCTTATACATGCGTTATATAACTGCTCCAGCGGCCCCAGCGTGCTCATGAGCCCGGCGCCGCGAGCATAGTTCACATATTCGTCGCAAATCTGCTGGCACGACTGCGCCCAAGCAAATCCACCACAAGCAAGGTAGATGAGTAAAATGCTCGCTGCTCGGGACCACACCTTAGCCAACCTGCGCTAGTCGGTCAGCCGCACGCTCTCACGTTTTCCTGACTGCGACAACATGTTGAGTGGATTGCTTTCCGCGAGGTTCAACTGATCGACGAAGCGATGATCCTAGCGCGTCGCTCCCCGCTTCGGGTCAAGGCAACCGCTACGCGGCGGCCTTCGGCCGACCTTGACCCCCGCTGGCGGCGCGCTTGCGCGTTCGCATGTCGGCTCATGGAATGGTCCGGCCGTGCTCCTACCCCGCCGCTGCTGCAAACTGGCAAGGGCATCGAAGAAAGGAGCACGTCATGGTTGCGAAATCCAACACAAGGTTCGCGGTCATTGGTATCGACATCGGCAAGAACTCATTCCATGTGGTTGGCCTCGACAAGCGGGGCGCGATCGCACTGCGTCAGAAATGGTCGCGTGGACAGATCGAAACGCGGTTCGCCAACATGCCGCCGTGTCTGATCGGGATGGAGGCTTGCTGCGGAGCGCATCATCTAAGCCGGAAGCTCAAAGCGCTCGGCCACGATGCTCGGTTGATGCCGGCGAAATACGTCCGCCCCTATTCGCGGGGACAAAAGAACGACTTCCGCGATGCCGAGGCGATCGCCGAGGCGGTACAGCGTCCCACCATGAAGTTCGTTGCAACGAAAACCCCCGAGCAACTGGACCTGCAAGCGCTCCATCGGGTGCGTGAGCGTTTGGTCTCGCAGCGTACCGGCATCATCAACCAAATTCGTGCCTTCCTGCTGGAACGCGGGATTGCCGTTCGTCAGGGGTTTCGCTTCTTGCGCGTCGCATTGCCGAACGTACTCGCCGCCCCCTCCGACGTCTTGTCACCGCGCATGGTTCACATCATCGAGGACCTGGCGACTGACTGGCGCCGGCTCGATGAGCGGGTCGACGCGATGACGGCCGAGATCGAGGCTCTGGCGCTTCAGGACGCCGGCTGCGAGCGCCTGATGAGCGTGCCCGGTATCGGCCCGATCATCTCCAGCGCCACCGTCGCTGCGATCGGCACGGGCGACGTGTTCTCGAAGGGGCGCGACTTCGGCGCTTGGCTCGGGCTCGTTCCCAGGCAGATGTCGACCGGCGACCGCACCATCCTTGGCAAGATCTCCAAGCGCGGCAATCGCTACCTGCGCGTTTTGTTCGTGCAGGCAGCCTGGGTCGTGTTGATCAAGCCCCAGAGCTGGGAGCGCTATGGCCTCCGACCCTGGATCGAGGCCGCCAAGAAACGACTGCATCACAACGTGCTGGCGATCGCGCTGGCGAACAAATTGGCGCGCATCGCCTGGGCGGTCTTGGCCAAGGGCAGGGGCTACGAGAGCAGGAGCATCGATGCTGCAGTCGCCCAGCCTGCGTAACCCTTGCACCGTGCTCGGCGCCCTCAATACCACTGCGTGCCGCCTTCGGCGGTGGCCTGCGGCCAGTCTTGACCGCCCCTATGCGCGGCGCCCTTCTGATCCCGGCCGGGACGAAGGAACGGCGCTTGGCACAAACAAAGGAACGACCCAGATGCAGAACTTATCGGTGACGTAACCGTATCCGCTTTCCCGCCGAGGTCTGCGAGTGATTGAAACGAAATGGAGGATCGGTCTTCCCGGCGCATGCGAACACTGGCTTTCTCCGGATGGCCCAACTGAGGCCTGTCGGCTCATAAGGTCGCACGCGCGCGGATATCCATCGTGGCCGGGAGCAAAGCGCTCCAATCAAAGGCCGGATACATCGATGCAAGACCCACATCCCTCAAATCGTCGAAAATCGCTTGCGACGCACGGCCGGACCATACATCCGGAGAGAATGCCGCTTTCAATCCCACCAGAGAGAACGTGTTAGCGCCAAAGGGGGCACCCCATCAGCCCCTCACTTCCCTTCTCAGCTTCGCCAGACGAATGTCCGTTATCCGATCCCATACCGGGCGCTCGCTTCAGCCCACCACGACGGCAGGTCGTGCCCCACACCGGACCCTCGCACCGCTCGGCAGAAGGACGATCCGGGATGAACGAATTTTTCAGAGTCGGTAGGCGCGATCGCGAGACAATCTCGTGAGTTGTTCGTCAAAGACAAACCTTCCATCCGTCTCGGGGGGTATCGTTCAATTGAATTAAACAGCTTTCTCGAAACACCACTAAATACGCCTTAAACTTTTCAAACTTTAAATGGAGTTGCGATATGATCAATCGGCATGAATACCTCGACATGATCTCACATGTGGCTCGCACTCAGTCACAGCTTCTTGAGGCTACAAAAGTCGAGCTAGAAGCGCTCGGCATCCATGACATCAACAACATCCAGGCGCTGACGCTGTTCAACATCGGCAGCGCCGAGATGACTGTCGGCGAGCTAACCCTGCGGGGTTGCTATCACGGCACGAACGCCTCTTACATCCTCAAGAAGATGGTCGAGAACGGGTACCTGTTGTACGAGCGCTCAGTACATGACCTGCGCTCTATTCGCATTCGACTAACCGAGAAGGGCGTCAAGCTGCGCGATTTGATGTTGGCGATGCATCAGCGTCACCTTGAGCTGCTCGCAAATGCCGCGGTAACCGACGAAGCTCTGCAGTCGGCGATCAAAACGCTGAGCCGGCTCGAGCGCACTTGGATTCAAGCTGGGGATCTGTTGCGGCGTCCGGGTCAAATCGCCGCCTAATACGTCGCGATGGTCAAGCTCGGGTTCGGTGGCCTCCGCCGGCTGACTACGTCTTGAGTGCCGCTTTACGCCATAATTGGCTAATGCCGAATGTACTTCTCGTCGAGAATGAGCAGACCGTGGGAGCCAAAGCCACCGTTTTGCAAAGTGCATCGCATTAGGCCAACGTCGTATCGGTTTGCATACCGCGGACAGTGCATACCTCGCAAGAAGGTCGACGACGTTCAATCATAGCCAACCAGGCGCGTTTCAAAATTGCCGAGCGACCGCGTAACCAATTCATCCCCGCGTTGATCGAGGTCAATGCGGACGACGGAACCGCGGGATTTCTTCTCCGTGAGGCGCAGATGGTGCGCAAGCAGTGCCAATTCCAGGCGACGGAGCATGTGACGATGGCCCCGTTAGATAGTCCCGAAGACGGTCTCTCGAACCGGCTGCTGACCCTGTTGCGAGAGGAGGATCGGGAGCTCCTTCGCCGGCATCTCGAACCCGTGGAGCTGGAATACAAGCTACCGCTCTACGACGCCTACAAACCCATCGAGTTCGTGCATTTCATTGAGACGGGGGTTGGGTCTCTCGTGCACACGATGGCAAACGGTCAGGCAGCGGAGGTCGGCACCATCGGCAATGAGGGATTTGTTGGGCTGCCGATCCTGCTGGGCGACGACAGAGGGCCCACCAGCGTCTATGTCCAGGTACCCGGCACCGGCCAGCGGATGACGGCTCAGACGTTTCGTCAGGAACTGGAGCGGAGCGGCGCAATGCGCGCGACGATGCTCCGCTACACCCATGCCTTCTTTAACCCGTATTCCCCATATGAAGTGGCGATTTTGAGCGAACCTGCGCCAGTTCTGAATTAAAATTCAATGGCTTGGCGGGTATCGAATGGGGCGGCAATGGGGGACCCAACGGGTGAATCGGACAAGGGCGTTCTGAGGCTCGATTTCGACCGCCGTCTGCTACTGCGATTTCGCGGTTCCGCGATCACTTCCGATGCGGGGCTGCTGGCTTACCGCGAACTGGATGACGCGCTGGGCCTCACCGGCAGGGGTGCCGATAGGCTGGCGGAGACACGCACCGGCAGGAACCGACGACATCTGTTCGTCGGATTGTTGCGGCAATCGGTGTTCGGGCGGCTGGCCGGCTACGAGGACGTGAACGATGCCGAGAGGCTGTGCCGCGACCCGGCGATGCGCTGGGTGGTCGGCGACCGGGCAATTGCAGCTTCTGCGGCTTCCGCCAGCCAGATGGGCCGCTTCGAGACCGAGTGGCTGGCACGGCCGGAGAACCTCGCCGCTCTCGCCGACCTGCCCGGCCGGTGGATCGACGCCGTGCACCGGCGGCGACCGCCGAATATGATCGTGCTCGACATGGATTTGAGCGAGAGCCCGACCTACGGTGAGCAGGAAGGCAGTGCCTACAACGGGCATTTCGGGTGCACCTGTTATCACCCGCTGTTCGTGTTCAACCAGCTCGGCGATCTGGAGCGCTGCGCTCTGCGGTCGGGCAACGTCCATAGCGCCGCCGATTGGCGCGCGGTGCTGGAGCCGGTAATCGCCCGTTATCGGGGCGTCGTGAAGCGGCGCTATTTCCGCGGCGATGCGGCCTTCGCTAACCCAGAGATTTACGAGTTCCTCGAAGCCGAGGGCTACGGCTATACGATCCGGCTGCCGACCAACGTCATTCTGCAGGGCAAGATCGGCTATCTGCTCAAGCGTCCAGCGGGGCGACCGCCGCAAGAGGTGCGCCGATATTACGCCAGCTTCCATTACCAAGCCGGATCATGGAGCAAGCCCCGGCGGGTGGTGGCCAAGGTCGAGTGGCACCCCGGCGAGCTTTACCCGCGCGTCGGCTTCATCGTCACCAACCTGGCGCGACCGGCGGAGCGCATCGTCGCCTTCTACAACCACCGTGGCACCTGCGAGCAGTACATCAAAGAAGGCAAGGGCGCGATCAAGTGGACCCGGTTGTCGTGCCGCTCCTTCGCCGCCAACGCTGTGCGCCTACAGCTTCACGCTCTTGCCTACAACCTCGGCAACTTCATGCGGACGCTGGCGATGCCGAAGACGGCGGAGCCGTGGTCGCTGACAAGCCTGCGGGAAAAACTGATCAAGATCGGCGCCAAGGTCGTCAGCCACGGCCGCTATGTGACCTTCCAGATGGCCGAGGTTGCGGTGCCGCGGCAGATGTTCGCGGATATTCTTTCGCTGATCGCCCGGCTGCGGGCACTGCCCGCGCCGGCATGACCGGGAGATCGGGTTTTAATCAGATCGCCCAATCGGCGGCCTGTGCGCACTTTCACTCGCTGGAGCAACGCTGCTGCCGGTGGCTACTGATGACGCATGACCGCGTGTATTCCGATCAGTTTCTGCTGACCCAGGAGTTTCTAGCAATGATGCTCGGCGTGCGAAGGGCAGGCGTTACGGTGGCAGCGGGCGCGCTGCAACGTGCGGGGCTCATCCGTTACACCCGCGGTACCGTCACGATCCTCGATCGCCGCGGCTTGGAGCGTCGCTCATGCGAATGTTATGGCGTTTCGAAGAGGGAGTTCGATCGGCTGCTAGGCGCCGCTGGCCCCAGAGCCGGGAGCCCGAACTGATCTTGCTGGCCCTGGCGTTTCCGGCTTGACCGGGGGCGGCTTCAATTTAGGCTCGATAATGCTCAACTCAAACAAGATCGAATAGGCGCTGATGCGATCCAGTTGCTGACATACCATCACCCACTCGTCAGCGGTCATCTTGTGGCGGCAGGCTGCGGCGCAGCGCATCACGGTTGCCAGATACTCATCGGTCGCAGGGTTTAGCTCATCCAGTTCGAACACCACGGCGTTCCTCCTATTCGAAGGGTGCCCAAGGCAATTTGGACGCGAGCGGATCGATCGAGCCAAAAAGCGAATCCGAGGCAGCGCTCGTCGGTGCGTCGTCTACCGCTTTACCCCCTGGCCGAGACAGACCTCTGATTGGGAAAGCCGAGAGGTTTGATATCAGGTGAACTAAATCCGACTGCCGCTCGACCCCGCACTTCATCAAGATCGAGCTCAGTTGCGTGCGCAACGTGGTGATCTTCACGCCGAACTCATCCGTAAGCGCGGTCATCCTTTTGCCGTGCTCCAACGCGATCGCGAGGCGGCACTCGGATCGCGACAGGCCGTAGAGTTGGCTCAGCTCGTGCTCGCCGACGTGGTTCTCGTCAGGAGCAGAGATAAGGAGCACTGCCGTCGGCAGGTCGTAGCCGACGAGCCGGTCGGCCGGGGCGATCTTGACGACATAGGCGGGCAGTTCGCCATCACGATCGATCAGTAGGAACCCGTCGGATGGGCCTTTGTCGGTCACAGCCTTGGCAATCAGGCAATTGAGCTTCGCGGTTTCGAAGCTGCGACGCGCCCGAATAAGGCCCTTCTGGATTGTCAGGCCGTCTCCAAGGCGTACGATGCGCTCCGCCTGGTGGTTCGTCTCAATGACTTGGCCTTCGCTGTCGACGAACATCATCCCCGCTGCGACCTGGTCAAGTCCGGCGTCGATCAACCTCAGGCGGAGACGAGCCGCGCCATAGAGCGCAGGCATCAGCCTTTGAAACGCCTCCATATCGCGGGGAAATGCAGGCGCGTCGCCGAGGGCGCGGTGAAGGCAGAAGATTAAGATGTGCGAAGCGCTCTCGCCCAGCTTGCCGCCGAAAAGGTCAGAGTACCCACCTCTGAGAACGAAATCGTTATACCACTCATCGTGGCGCAAGACGCTATCCGGCAGGCATTCCGAAAGCCGAACGAAGCTTCCGCATGGCGCCTTTTCCTGGATCATGCGAAACCGGTCGATCTTGCTGTAATGGGTCAGGTAGTCCACAGCGCTACCGGTATGGCTTCCCCACGAGACCCTGGAGCTGACCCGACCGGTCAGCTTATTGACGACCAGACAGCCGGCGCCTGACGCGCCGACATATTCCGCCACCGCTTTCAGCGCGGCTGGTATTAGAGCATCGTCTGATACGCCATCGTAAATGCTAGCGACAGTTTTACTGAATGCGGCCAATGGCATGGCACACCGCCAACAAATATTTCAGGAAACGTTATCCTGAATGTCTTAAATTAAGACTAATTATGTACGGAAACGTACATCTTCGTTTCCTCTATCTGGAGGATCATCACGATATGTTCACTCATATTTATTTTCTCCTTCATTTGAAGGATGCTTTCGTCCGTGACGAAGCGGAATCCGTGCGTATCGAGCTGAGAGCCCTTGGTGCTGCGCCCGCGGGGCATCCTTCATTTGAAGGATGAACGGTTGAATTCGATTTACGGGTGGGGCGCTTCAGTTTCATCGGCGCGGCCGGCGCCCAAAATCTGTTCTCGATGGAAGCCGGCCGACCATCCCAGCACCGGCTAGATAGTTCCCAGAAAAAATAGAATCGGGAAGGAAATAATGGCCCAGCCCACAAGCGAGAGTGTAACTAGAATTATCGCGCAGATCCGCAGAGACAATCTGCCGTCTTGTTCGGCACGAGGCAGCAAAACAAGATCAATTGATGTACTCACATCGCACCTCAAGATCCTTCTATTCGCAGGTAATGATGCTCTTTGATAAACTCTAAGTCACTGATGTTCGATCATTCACCTCAAGGATCAGCATGAGCAGGTATATCCTTCATTTAGGGGATTGAAAGTGCGGCGGTTGACGATGAGACAGCGCTCGCGGGATTGGTCCTTCATTCGGGAGGATCGCCAGTCTGGTTGGTGTGGATCGCGTCAGAGCGGGCCGAGCATCATTGGTCGGCGCGACGCGTGTTGTCGAACCGAAACGTGCGACGGGAAGCGGGCCGACGCGTCGGCGGCGATGGGTCGGCGGCCCCAGCGGTTCGATTGCGATGCTACGGATGGCCAGAATCGGCGCTAGGCCGTCATTCGACGCGCACCCACGCAAGGTCCGCTTTGCACCACCCTGCGGTCTTTCGGTAGAGCCCGAGCGAAGAAACTCACAAGAAGCGCCGCAGGGAGATAGCCAGCAACGCCGCAAGAGGATGAAGGGGCATCTGCACTGAGCCAGGACCGGCCACTCCCCTCTCACGCCGCCCTGCCCAGCCCGACCATCGCGAGCGGTGATGGCGTCAGTACGAACCGCTCTTCCCCGCGCTTGAACGGCGTCGGCGTTAATAGGAACGGGTGCGGCTCGCCGCGCCCGATCGGCGCCACTTTCATCCCGCACACATCGCGGAATCGTTGCGCTGCTGCCTTCACATAAATTGGCTCCTTGTCGAAGCCGAGAAACCGACGGCCGAGGTTGAACGCTGCCACACCCGACGAGCCGACGCCCATGAACGGATCGAACACGAGGTCGCCTTCCGCCGATCCGATCTTGAGAATGTGTTCGAGAATCTTGACCGGCTTCTGCGTCGGGTGCTTCGGGTCCTTGAGACGCTCGCGCCCCATACAGATCGGGCTCTGGATAAAATTGTGCATGTCCCGTTGGTTTCCGAAATTCCATCGGTGCCCCTTGTTCCAGGCGCACACCACCAGCTCGCAGCTGTTCAAGAATCCAGCCCGGCGCAATTTCGGCGGCGGGTTGGTCTTGTGCCACACCATGAATTGGAACGTATCGAAGGCCGGATCAAAGGCTCGATGCCACTCCCCTAGCAGGTTGTAGCTGGTGAACGCGAAGATGTTGCCGGTGGGTTTGAGGATGCGCTTGAATTCTTCGAGCCAGGCGCTCGGCTTGAACGTCTCTTCGTCCCAGCCGGCAATGTCGTTGTTAAAATCTGCCCGCCAGCTCATTTTCAGATTGCCGGTCGAGTACTGGCCAAGATTGTAGGGCGGGTCGGTCAGGATCACGTCCACCGACTTGTCCGGGACTTCTTTGATCTTTTCGAATGCGTCCGCCGTGTAGATTGCTCCAACTTCGTCCATATAATTTAATAGGTTATCGCAAATAAGCTCCTTTCACATTGTCGAGCGCCGCCACGATCAGACTGGCGTGCGCGCTGTATTCATCCAAGACAATCTGATAGCCGTCTGCCGACTTGCACACGAAATCCCAAAACGCCTTGCCGATCATCAGCTCGTCATCGGCGAAATACTGCCGCACCCGTTCCTGCCGCCAGGGGGCACCTTCGCCAAAGCGGTTGTAGGCGGTGGCAAACCGCAAGGATACCTTGTCGGCGGCACCTAAAGTGTTGCAGAGGATCGCATACTGTTCGAGAAGGGCCTCTTTCTCGGAGCGAGCTTTCTTGTTGTCGAGATCGCCGCCGATTTTTAGCTCGATCAGATAATGGCGGCCGTCGGTTTCGTCGTAGAGGCAATAATCGCTCTCGTGGCGCACGATCCGCTCACCGTTGCCGCCAAGGTCCGCTAACCTCAGATAATCCTCAATCGCTGGCTTCTGCTCGCGCCGCTTATAGGCTTCAAGCAAGCGCGCGATCTCGCTGGTTTGTTCCCGAGTCAGATGTCCTTCAACGCGCCGGCTGACCCGGTAGGACAGCTCGGCAATCCCAATCGCCAATTTCTCCAGCATCGTGCCGAGCGAGCTGTCGAGCGAACGCACGAGCGCCGTGTAGTACTGGATGTCGGAGCCGAGGACAGCGATGAAGACGTTGTGCACCTTCATATTGATGGTGCCGTTCGGATTGTCGACTTCTTGCAGATGCCGCCTTTCAAATCCCGCCGCGTATGCCTGCACCGCGGTTTTCACCAGGCCGCGGATGGCCCTCTCCTTGTCGATGACGGCATCCATAGGCGTTGCGATCATTGTAGCGCGCCGACGCTGCCCAACCTTTCTCGTTATCCCCACTGGTGCCGCCAGCGCGCCGACGACATTTTTGGGGACCGCTCTCCCCGACCGGTGCAGCGATCATTGAAGCAATCGACGCGGTAAAATCGGTTAGGCCACCATCTTGAAAGATCGTGGCCGGAAACGAGCCGGCAGTGAGCGGGGGGTTCGGTAGTCGTCTCACCACGCACAGTGGAGCCGACACCATGTAGCCCCGGTGCGCCTGATGGAAAGGGCGCTGCCCGCATCATTCCAACCTGCGATGCGCACGGCACACCGGCTCCCTTCTGGCTATGACACTGCCTACACAGCAGCTCGTTCTCGGCGCCCGCATCACGGGCGAGTTCGTCACGCTCGACGCCGAGGAACGGAGGCGACACCTTTACGTTGCCGGCCAGACCGGCACAGGCAAATCGACGCTGCTCTTAAACCTCATCGCGCAAGACCTTGCCGCCGACGAGGGGCTCGCACTACTCGATCCGCACGGCGATCTTGCCGAAGCGGTGCTGATGCACATCCCAAAGGATCGCACCAACCGCTTCGTCTACCTGAACCCGGCCGATGCTGAACGACCGATCGGCTTCAATCCCCTATCGGCCGTACCCGAGGAGTTGAAACCCATCGTTGCCGATGGCGTCGTCTCCGCCTTCCGCCATGTTTGGCCGGAGAGCTGGGGACCGAGGCTCGATTACATCCTGACTAACGCCATCCGCGCGCTGCTCGACGTGCCTGGAGCAACCTTGCTGATGCTCCCCCGCTTGTTGATTGACGAGGCGTTCCGCATACGGCTTATCGAGCAGCACGTCCGCGATCCGATGGTGCGCTCGTTCTGGCTCAGCGAATACGCAGGATACGGCGACCACTTCAGAAGCGAAGCCATCTCCCCTATCCAAAACAAGATCGGCAAGGCACTCATCGAACCGCGCTTGCGCAACATGCTCGCGCAGCCAAGCAGCACGATAACCTTGCGCCGCCTAATGGACGAAGGCGCGATTGTTATCTGCAACCTGTCAAAAGGCCGCCTCGGTGAAGGCGTCGCGCATTTGCTCGGGGCGTTACTCACGACTGCGATTGCCCAAGCCGCGCTGTCACGTGCCGATGTTCCGATATCGAAGCGGCGCGTGTTCCACCTCTACGCCGACGAGTTCCAGTCCTTTGCCACCGAGAGCTTCGCGTTGGTTCTTTCGGAGTCGCGCAAGTACGGACTGACGCTCACCGTGGCCCATCAATATCTCGAGCAGCTTCCCGAGCGGTTGCGCGCCGCCGTCTTCGGCAATGTCGGCTCGCTGCTCGCCTGCCGCACTGGCGCGCAAGACGCACCGATCCTTGCCGAGCAGATCGGGCTTGGAGGAAACGATGCGCTCCTCGACCTCCCAAACTTCGCCGCCTGGGCGCGGCTGCTTAAGAACGGCGTCCCGACCTCGCCGCTGCGTCTCAACCTCACCCCCGCCCCGACCACACGGCGCAGCTCGCCGCACCGTCTCATCGATGCCAGCCGCAAGCGGTTCGGTCGCAAGCGTGCTGATGTCGAGGACCTCATCCGCAAGTTTCTCGCCGCCTGATTCCGGGCTTGGCGACTGTGCCTACGAGTGTGCCTACGCCTGTGCCTACGATGATGCCTACCGTAGGCATAACCCGTAGGCGTAGGGCGCGGCCGAATTTCAGCGTCTTTTCAGGTGCTTCCGATTCAGCGGAGCGGCGGTTGCGAGCGCGACTGGAGATAATTCTGATGGATTTCTTTGTGTTGATTGATTTGGGATTGGAGGTTTGTGGAGTTTGGTTGATTGGATGAGCCTTCGACGCCGGAGGGCGTTTGCGCTAAGCCCAGCGCATCGGCCGATCTGCGATCGCTTCGCTCCGCTTGCCTCCGGCCTGTCGGCTAAAGCCGCAGGCCGTCGTTCGCGTTCCGTGGTGATGCTTCCCACGGGCTCCGAGGTGCCGAGAATAACAGAGGAAGGAGACGACCGCAGCCGCGTAGCGCTCGGCCCGCGGAATACCGCAGGCCGGCTTCGCGTCTGGATCGTCTCCTGCTGCTGATAAGTAAGAGTGGAGGGCGACGACCGCAGCCGCGTGGCGCTTGGCCCGCGGAGTACCGCGGACCAGCTTCGCGTCTGGGTCGTGCCCGCTGTCCTGCACCTCCGCCGATAACGGACACCCTTGCGGGCTATCGGACAGCACAGCCGTCCGATAGTCCGCGGCTGTCCGGTATGCCTCCGGTGCAGCGGTCCGCGTCGGTGGCACTAGCCGCAATACCGGCGAGGTGGTGTGCGGTCATTCCGATAGGTGTCTCCGCGCCCTCGCCCATGGTAGCGGGCGCAGCACGCCGTCAAGGGTCGCATTCCCCGCCGTTGTCGAGGCCACGTTCGTGGTGGGCTTTTCCCCTTGACTGCGTGCTTTGGCGCCCCGCTCCCCCGGCGAGGGCATCGCGGAGACCGTCCGCGATTGGTCGAGCTTTAGCAGCCTTCAGCTCTTGCGTTCTATGGACATCGATACATCCTTCCATGACTTAGCGCTTTGCCGCGTCCGCGCACTCAATGACAACGCGCGGCGGTATCTCACCGACGGCAAGGTCGTCATGACGAGCGGCATTGCCGCTCTACCGCCGGATGACCAGGCGGCGATCCTCGATCGCGTGTGCACATTCGACGACTTCGCCCCGGCGAACGACCCGTGGTCCGAACACGATTTCGGCGCATTCGACTACGCCGCACAGCGCGTCTTCTGGAAGATCGACTACTACGATCTTGCCGAGCAGTTCGGTTCGCCTGACCCGGCGGATCCGACCGTCACCAAGCGCGTGCTCACCGTCATGCTGGCCGGGGAATACTGACCCGCCTAGCAACTCCGGCCCGCCTCGCAAGGGGCGGGCCTGGAGCCCTCCGGCACTCTCCTGCCAGCGTGCGACTTACCAATCAACTGAACAGCCCTATGGACCCCGACCAATTCGACGTATTCGCCATCGTTCTCGCCGTCTGCGAACAGCTCGACAGTCTGTGTATGGACGTACCAGCCGAGCGGCTCCGTCTCGCCTCCGCAATCACCGAGGCATTACGGGAAGCGGAATTATTCGCCGCGCCGGCGCTCTAGCGTATGCCGGGCTGTAAAACCTGCGCTCACCGAGCAGCCGATCACCACTGGCAGGTCCAAAGAGTGCGCGGCCAATGCATGCTGCATCGCTGCGATTGCGTCCGATACGTTCCGCTTACCGACCGACCAAAGCCGGTCAATCGCTTCGTCGGGAGGTTGCTCTACCGGCGGCGGAGATAGGTGCCGCCGCGTCGCTCGCCGCTATCAGGCGCTCAAAGGTCTCATTGCGGCCGGCGCCGACCGACCAAGGTGGCTACGGCTATCCACCGTGCCGGCGCCGGCCGCCAGCTGCGGGGATTGGTATAATTACCGAGTATGGATGTTGCCGCCGTTCAACGACCAGCTCGCCTACCGCGGTTCCGCCGTGCGTCGGAACCGCCGGTCTTCCGCCTCACCGATAATGACGTTGAGATCATCCGCCAGGTCGCGCGGCACCGGCTCATCCGATCGACGCACATTGCATCGCTTGTCGGCCGATCGCTTGACCGCACCAACGACCGTCTGTTGCGGCTCTTCCATGCCGGGTATGTCGATAGGCCCCGCGCCCAGCTTGACCGCTTCCCGACGGTCGGTACGGCCCCGATGGTCTATGCCATAGCGGATCGAGGCGCGCGGCTACTCTGCGAACGCGAGGGTCTTTGCTGCGGTACTGGAGAGTGGAACCGCAAGAACCGTGAAGCCGGCAGGCCGTTCATCGAGCACCAGATCGAGATTGTCAATTTTCGGGTGGCGCTCCAACGTGCGGTGGCGCAGCGCAGCGATGTCCGGATCATTCAAATGGAGGATATGGTCCCAGCCTTGCGGCAGCCGATGCGTTCCAGCCGCGCCCCGTTCGCGCTCCGAGCAAAGCTGTCTCAGCGCGGCAAGGTGCGTGAGGTCAGCGTGGTTCCCGATCTTGTGTTCGGCCTTCAACTTGCGAACGGCAAGCGAAGGAATTTCACGGTGGAGATCGATCGCGGCACGATGCCGATATGCCGCTCCGATCCAGATCAGACGAGCTTCGAACAAAAAATGCGGGTGTATCTCGCAGCGCACGCCGCACAGCAGCACCAGCGGCAATTCGGCTGGAAGAATTTTCGCGTGCTGACCATCACGACAGACCGGCAGCGGATGCGATCTATGAAGGAGGCGTTGGAGGGGCTTCGCGTTCCCCGCAGCCCCGGCGCATCACTGTTCCTGTTCTCCACGTTTAACGAGCTTCGCGCTGGCGATCCGCTTGCGTACCAGTGGCTGGACGGAGCCGCCAATGTTACCCATTTGATCTGAATGCTCGGGATGTAATGTTCGGGTCAGCCCGCAAATGAATTTTGACGATTACGAGAAAAAGTACGAGGCGCTATACGCCGAATACGCCCGCGTCGTTCGCGAGATTTTGGAAAAGTCGATCGCCGGAGCGGAAGGCGTTCCTCGCCCGCAATCTATCCAGTGCCGTGCGAAAGAAGCGAGCCACCTAAAGCCGAAATTGGAGGCTCGCGGGCTCGTGGAATCGGCAACAATTGAAGAGGAGATCAAGGACCTCGCCGGCGTACGGCTGATCTTTTATACCAACATCGAGGTGGAGCGGTTCCTCAACTCCCGGCTCGTTTCAGAGAATTTCGAGATCGAATGGGATCAAACGCGCGTTCATCATCCCACCGACGAGAATGCGAACCAGCGCTACCAGGCGATCCACTACACCGTCACGCTGAATGATACGCGGACCGGGCTCGCTGAGTACGCAAAGTTCAAGGGCTTGCGGTGCGAGATACAGATTCAAACCATTCTGATCCACGCATGGGCCGAGACCTCGCACGACATCACCTATAAGCGGTCCGAGCACCGGGGATTTGGCCAGCGAGCGATGGTGTCCATCGAAGCGCGGCTGAACAAAATCATGGACGACTACCTGCTACCAGCCGGGTACGAGTTCCAGAAAGTGCAGCACGACTTTGAACGGCTCATTCAAGGCAAAGAGCTGTTCGACCGCGGTGCGCTCGCGGCGCTCGACGGGGCCGGCAACAACAACGAACGGCACGACGTACTGACATCGCTTCACGAATACGTGCTGCCAAACTACGACGACATTGCCGCGATCTACCCGGAGCTGAATGCGGCCCTTTTGCGGGCAGTGGATGCCGCACGGCTTACGGAGCCTCAACTTGTCGAGACACCATTCGGCAACCTCGAAGGAAAGACCTCCGCGGATGTCGCGCGGCTCGTTGTCCGCATTCTCTGCGACCTCCGGTACATCAATGTGGAGGAAACGCTTCGAGCGCTGGCTCACATCCACCAAGTCGTGGACGACGCCGACGTGCGCAAAGAGGTGGAAAATTGCGCAACGGAGCTGGCCCGATATGACCTCCACATTTGGGAAAAAGCCGGGCCGGCAATTCAGCTTGCGCTCGTGGATGCCATAGACGGGTTGACGGCCGAGGAGCGTTCGTCCTTTTGGCCACTCCTCCGCATCATCTGGCGCGAGTGTTTGGGAACTGAATTGCGCGGCGCAGCCTTTTCCGCCGACAGCATGACCATCAGTACCGGTGCGGTGCCCGCCATCAAGGATTTACGGACCATTCGCGAGAAATCCCTTGCTGGCTTGCTAGAGTTCTACGACTGGGCTTCTGACACAGACGGAAAGCAAGCGATCCTCAATTCGCTCTTTCACGGGACGCACCTTCCGACGCAGGCAGTGTATTCGAACGACCTGTGCGCAATGGTGCTGAGCGACACCAAGCGCATCGTGGAGGAGGTCACGAAGCGCTCGGCGGACATGCCGTACGAGGTTTTGGAGCACGTCGAACACAGCCTCCTTTACCAGTATCGTCGGGTCCGGGATATCGCGGACGCGCCGGACGATCGGTTGGGGTGCAAGGACCTCGCCCAAGCGGTGGCAGCATCGATCTTGGAATTCCGGGATACTGCCAACGGTGTTACCGGCTTCGTCCGATACAAGACACTTGTCGGCTACGAGTCGGTGTTTCCCATGCAATGGGAGGATCAGAGTTTCGACTTCGCCGAAGTCGAACATTATCGGCGAGAGCGGATCGCCGAATACATCGGGACCCTCTCCGATGAAACTGAGGAGGAGTGGTATGGGACCATCGAGCGGTGCGCCGCCACGAAATCAAACGACATGGCGACTTTTCCGCTCTTCGGCGACTTTCTTGTTCTCCTTGCCAAACACAAGCCGGAAATGGCGGAGCGGTTCGTGCTCCGGGCAAACGAAGACGTGCTCAACTTTCTGGCGGCTTTCCTGACGGGATTGTACCAAAGCGGTGATCGGGCCGCCTATGACCGGACAGTCAGGCGATATCTGGACGCCGGATCGCATTTGACTGCGCTTGCTCGGCAATGGCGTTTCTCGGCTGTCGAAGACGAGGCGTTCCTCAAAGCCATCCTCGACCAGGCCATTGCTAAGGAAGACGAGATCGCGGTCATGGAATGCGTGGTCGCGGTTGTCACGCGGCATACCGAGAACCTCGATCCGCTGATCAAAAGCTGCTTTGAGCCGGGGCTGCGGTATCTGACCGCCAAGAACGATGCCCGCTGGGTCAACGGAGCGTGGTTCACTGACGAAGCCAAGATATTTTTCTCGCGGCTATCGGCAGAGACGGCCGATCTGGCGCTCGACAACCTGATGTCGATCGCTCGGCTGGATACGCATGTTGAACGGATATTGGCCTATATCGCCAGGGGCCACGCGGCTGCTGTTTGGACATTTCTCGGTCGCCGCATCACGGAAGACGAACGAGAACGAGACCGCCAGGATCGGTATGAGGCTATCCCCTATCAATTTTACGAACTGCCGAAAATTCTTTCGCAAGACGCTACCTCCGCCGTTCGCGTCGCGCGCGGCTTGTACACGCCTGGCGACACGCTTTTTCAATTTCGCGGCGGGCGGCTACTCAGCGCGATGTTCCCGGCTTTTCCGGAGAACTTGGCACAGGAACTCACCGCACTCGCCCACGACGGTTCGGATGATAATGTGGGGTTCATCCTTCAAGTCCTGCGTGCCTATCAGGGCCAGCAGACAACGCATGCAGTGGTCAAGGAACTCGTCGCGCGCCTGCCCGACGATGACGAGCGCTTGGCGATCGCCGAGATTTGCCTTCAGAGCACCGGCGTAGTCGGCGGCGAATTCGGATTTGTCGAAGCGTATCGGGCGAGGAAAGCACAGATCGAAACGTGGGCGACCGACCCTCGCCCGAGAGTGAAAGCCTTTGCCGAGAGGTTTGTGCGGCGCCTAGATCAGAGCATCGCTGCGGAGCAGCGCCGCGCTGAGCAGCAAAGAGAAATGCGGCGCCGCGAATTCGAGGACCCGACCCAAGAGTAACATCTCTTCTCTCCCGGCGTTCCTTGACGAACCATCAGTCTCGATTACCCTGTCCATAGTCTCCGCATCTTTTTGAGCCGCGAGCCTCGCTGGCAGGCGCCAGGCGTGTGCGTGCCCGGAGCCTGCTCACGCAGGACATCGCAACAGCTCGAATGGAGAATTCCAATGGCGGAGAGACAGCCGAACACACCGACGCATCGCGCCTATTCGGTCATTCAACGCGAAGGCCAGGATGACTACTGGCTCAATCTCGGACTCGTATTCCCACACAAGGACGGAAGCGGCTTCAACATCATCCTGCAAGCCTTCCCGCTCGACGGCAAGATTGTCTGCCGCGAGATCAGCGAGGACGACGCGGCCGAAACGACATCGCAGCCAAGGGGCCGCCAAGAAGCACCCCGCGGTGTTCAGGCCGGACGCCGGCGATGAGCCCCGAGTTGCTACGAGCGAAGCTTCTCACGCTTTGCGCGATCGAGGGCTACGACAACGAGACCGAGCTGTTCGAAGCGGCAACAGCCGATAGCGTTTGCCCGGCCATTTGCTGTAATCCGGATAACCCGGACTGCGATTATGTCGAGGCAAAGGAGCCGGACAGCCGAGATGGCTGGTGCGACGAGTGCCGACGCGGAACTATGGTTTCCGCGCTCGTTCTTGGGGGCCTTATCTGATGTCTGCCGAGATCAGGGGCCTCAATGACGCGTTCCGAACGTCGATGGCCGGCGGCAAGGTATTCCTTACCGCCGGCGTCGATGCCCTTCCCTCGGACACGAAAGCAACGGCAATTCGTCGGGTGGCAATTTTCAGATTTTACCGCTGATAACGACCCGCACGCGGAGCACGACTTCGGTAGCTTCGAGCTCGGCGGCCACAAGCTCTTTTGGAAAATCAACTATTGCGACGCGGCGATGGAATTCGGCTCGGAGGACCCCGCCGACTCAACAAGGTAAGGTCGAGATGGCGCGCCGTATCCCATCGCTGGGGTCGGTTTCGCCATCCCGCCCTCCGAACCGGACATGCGAGTTTCCCGGCATCCGGCTCTCCATGCGCAGCTCACGGGCTGCGGGTGGTGCTCATTGTTGCCGTGGCGCGGTTGCCCGCCCAGAACTCGGCGGTGGCTCCGGAGAGGAACCACTCGCCGGGCGCGGCATTCCATCCGTTCGGTATTCTGATGCCTCGATTGCGGTAGCGTTTGGTTCCCCCATCGCAGAACTGTCGGAGCAGCGTGGTCCCGTCGCGCCAACGACCCCGCAGGGGCGCCGTTGTACCCGCCGAGAAGCTTCTCCGCAGTTCCCAGGAGCCGACCTTGCGGTGCTTCTTCTTGAGCCATCGCAAGATGCGCATCCATAGCCAGTCGTCCAGGCTATGGAGCTCCTGGTAGGCACCGGTGGCGTATTGGTAGTAAGTACGCCACCCACGAATGAGGGGATTCAGTGTCCCGATCAGCTCTTTCAATGGCCGCACGAGTGTTGCTCGTGCGGTCCTTTGTTTGATCTCCCGCCGCAAGTCCTTGAGCTTTTCCTTTGGAATACGCAGAGTGCCAACCAGTCGTGCCTTGCGATACGACTTGGCTTGAACCACTCGATAGCCCAAAAAGCCAAACCCCTCCTGCGGGTCGGTGATCAGAGTCTTTTCCTGGGACAGCTCCAAGCGCAGCTCCCCGTCGAGGAACTGCGCCAACGCGTCGCGTTCGGCCTCCACCTCTGCTCGCGCCGCCGTCGCGAGCAGCACAAAGTCATCCGCGTAACGCACCATGTAGAATGTCGGCTTGCCAAGCTTGCGATCGCGCAAGCGTCGGTTCGCGGCATTCGTCAGTGGCTCTCCCGGCCGCGGCGTCCAACGCCCATATCTCTCATCGAGAGATGTGAGGTAGATGTTGGCCAGCAGCGGCGATATCACCCCGCCTTGCGGTGTGCCGGTCGCCGGGTGCCGGATGGCACCTTCGATCATGACGCCGGCTTTCAGGAACGCGCGCACGAGACGCAAGACCTTGCGGTCCCTGATGCGCCGTCGCACGCGATCCATCAGCCGATGGGGATCGATGGCGTCGAAACAACCCTTGATGTCGCCTTCGATAACGAAGGTCACGGTCGACGGACCGAACCTGGTCGGGTGGAGCTGCTTTACCACCGCGGCCAGCGCGTCATGAGTGTTTCGACCACGCCGGAAGCCATACGAGGTCGGGTAGAAATCCGCCTCGAAGATGGGTTCGAGGATGTACTTCAAGGCCATTTGCACAAGGCGATCCTTGAGCGTGGGTATCCCCAGCGGGCGGAATTGTCCTGGCCGGTTCGGCTTTGGGATAAGCCGTTGCCGTACCGGTTCGGGTCGGTAGGTTCCTTCCCTGAGTTCCTTGCGGACCTCTTCGATGAAACCGGCCGCGCCGCCCGCGCGCTCTTGGACCTTGCGTCGGGTCATCCCATCCGTGCCCGGTGTATTGCTGCCGGCATTGCCGGCAAGCCGTTGCCACGCATGAGTGAGGATTCGCCGATCGCACACCAGATTGAACAGGTCGGAAAAGGTTCTGCCTTTGTCCGACAAGCTCCACCGATACAATTTCCGCTGCATGTCGAGGGCGAACCCGGTATTCACCGCGTTGGGCATTTGCCCGCCTCCTGCCGTGAGACTGTATCCACTGCCTCCCTTCGCCATGTGAGCGGCTTTCCCGCTCGCGGACTACTACGAAGGCTCCGCCCCTCAGCGCAGTGTTCACCGGCCGTCTCGATCATCCGCGGCATGAAGGCCGTGGAGGCTGCAATGAGGTTCCCAGGTTCCGCACCCACTCCATCGTCCGTCTTAGGAGCCGACTTTACCCCGTGTGGATTCGGGCCTTCGGCGCTCACAGCTCTCTTCCGAAGGCTGAGATGCGGTTGCTTGAGCACCCGCATCTCCCTGTTCCGCGGTTGTCAGCGCGGTCCGGCGCTCCACCAGCTTGTCGCTGCCCCACCCACCTCCACATCGGCGGGGTGAACACTCTAACGAGGCTTCCAGCATCGGTTCGCTACGCTCTCCTTCACGGACTCGCTCACCACATCGCGTCGGGGTTGGAGGTCCCCTCCGCATCTGGCTTTGACGGGTTCTGCTCATGTATGGTTTGCCGGAGACGCCCGGCGCACCTCACCCGTCTGCTTACTTCCCCGCTCTGTGCAGCGTGGAATCGCAGGATCTTCCACCCTGCTGGAGTGCGCGCAGCTTGCCTGGCGCACAACAACTCGCGTCCTGACGATCATGCTCGCGAGCGAGTATTGATCATTTGCCCCGCCGTGCGCGGGGCTCTTCTTTGTTTTGAATGTGAACCGATTGTTCACGGGCTTGATATGCGCGGCGCCGGAAATTATCCGCCAGCTCGCCGTGAATGCGCAGGACTTTTTGCTTTTGAGCGACGACGGTTCGGACATGACGCTCGGGATCGCGGGCCAGCCGCGGCAAATATTAGCCGACAGCCAAATTTTAAAGGAGCATCGAGCCCGCTCAGAAGCCAGGTCAAATTCGCTGGTCGGGCGATGACGACTGAAAGATGCCCGGGAGAACTTTAGATTTACCTGAAAAAAATTGGCATAATAAAGAATTATCGGCCATCGAGGTTTCGACGACGAAGAGCGTCAAAAGACCGCTGACGGACCCACAACGGCCGCTTGTCGCGCCTGAGGCGGTCGGCCGGATTTGCCCCTGAACGGTCGCTCGTTTCAGTCGACGCTTCTTGCCCGAGGCCGTGTAAAAACGATTTTGCGGACCATCGAGGCGAAAGATTTTCACGTAATACGCCGCACGCACGCATCAAAGACTTGCCGAGACCGCGACTTTGATTCTTTGAGGCTCACGGAAAAGCGTCGGATATTTTTACAATATCCTCTGCATAAGTATCAAAAATATCGATGAAACAATGCCTTAGAGAATGGCTCAAGATTTGCACCGTCCGATTTCATGAAAATCTTCCCATTCAATATTGGTGCGGTTTTTGGTGCCGCTGTCATCCTAGGCTTCCTGCCACTGGCTGCTTCAGCGACGCCTATAACCTATACTTTTACCGCGACAAGCCTTGTTGGGTCCTTTTACCCCTTGGTTAGCGCGACGGGATCGTTCACCATTGATAGTTCGTTGTTCCCCACGCCGCCCCCGAACGATCAATTCGTTTATTTTAAAACTGCTTTGATCACCAATCTGAGCGCTTTCGATTTTGTTTTTGTCACGGATGTGGCGGGCACAAATACGACGGATGAATTCACGCTCGCAGACCTTCAAGTCAACGCGGGCGCGGAATTCGATGTGACCACTAATCCCCCAACATACATTGACGGCACTGGGCTTACGGCGAGTGATGGCACAGAGTCGATTCTGTTTGTTTCTACCGGCATTGATATGCAGGGTGCATATAATGAGGTAGCATACGGCTACTTCTCGGCCGATGCGCTACCCGTGCCTGAGCCCACTTCGCTCACTCTTCTCGCCGCAGCCTTGGTGGGCTTCGGCTTAATCCGTCGTCGCCAGCACCTGTAGAGAAATCCACGTTGTCGCGCGTCTGATCCGGGTGGTCATGATCGTTGCCCACGGCATCGTCTTGAGGCCCGGCTTCACCACACCAGGAATGGCCATTATCGGCGCTACCCCGCCATTCCCGCATATATACGGCGAGGACTGAAATCCGACCCATAGGCGACGTTCGGATGCGGCGACTGTGCATTAATCAAGAATTCTGCATCAAACCTAAGCGCCCGAAACAAAGCCTTTTTCTCTGTGCAGAATATGCGTGCAGAACGATGCGATGACTTGCGGCCGGCACGTTAGAGCTGATCGCGCCACCGGGACCGTCAGCAACGCCGACATCGCGCTTCAGATAGCTGAAGTGGGGCCAGGTTCCGTTTCCGTCGGGGAGGTGAGGAAGCTCACCGCACGATGATTTTTTGCGGCGGCGCTGGATGTTCAACAGCGACCGTGCTGTCGACTGGGGTAAGGTAACTGCCGTAGGTCCAGCCTGAGCCGGCTTGAGTCTGCACCTGCATCCAACCGTGATTGGCACTGGCGAGCACCTGTACCGCCATGCCCGGCCGCAATGTGCCGATCACCGACGAGCCGGTGCCGGGGCCGGACCGGAGGGAAACCGCCTGGATGACCGTCGTTGTTCCCTCGATTGAGGTCGAGGTGCCTTCGATCGGGATCGTGGTGCCCACTTCGGCGGAAGTCGGCAATCGCTGCGAGGCGAGCGTCCCGGCTGGGGTCGGAACAGGCTTCGTCTCCGTCTCCGTTGTCGTCGTCGGTGTCGTAATGCCCCATGGCGGGTAGGCTGCGGGCACCAGCTGGGTTGCGCCCTCGGCGAATCCCATCGTAAGCGGGACGGCGGCGGTCAGGGCCACGACCGCGGTCGCAAGTGCGATTTTTCTCATGAGTGCTCCTTCAGGCCGTGCCATGAGATTATGTGCCGCCACGGTTTTTCTAACGGCAACGCGCGGGCCGGTGGAGCGTTCCGGGCCCAGGCACTCTACGTGATAATCCGGTGAGCGCGAATTGGTAGGGACGAACTCGCGCTACAGGGCGTGGCCGGCTGGCGTCAGTGATGGTGTGGTCCGATCATTCCAACGGACCGCGGGGCTGCCGCAAAGGTCCGTTCAGTGTGGCACAACGGTCGTTCGCTGCTGCGCGTATCAATGGCGAGGTTGCGCCGATGCCGGCCGTTCCCTACCCGACCTCGACACTGGCACGCGGCCAATTCTGACCCGGCAGACGATCAGTTGAGAGAATCCTTGTTACGATCGGTCAGAGTGCGGCCCAATAAGGCTTCAATACGGGCCCTAGAGGTCTGCCCAATCCTCTCAATGATATAGCCGAGTGCTTCCAGCATCTGCCTCGCAGCGACCGCCTCCGCTTCATCCCGCACGAACTTGACGCCGCCTTCGTCTCGTCGTGCTGAGTGCCGATATGAGATGAACCACACTTATACACCCCACTCGAACCCTGATTTTGTAAGGTTCAACGCACCTGCCGCGACAAGGTTCGGAACCTAGGAATTCATATGGAGGATGTAGCCAGCGAGTTTCTTTTATCGACCAGGTCCTGGCGAAGCTGCAGCTGACCGCTAAAGTTCTGAGAAAGACCGGCCGAAATCCTCTCTCGGTAACGCCTTTACTCGCTCCTCACCCGCGATCGATGACCTGCCGCATTTTTCTTCCGAGGCTGTCTATCGTAAAAGGCTTCGCGAGGAGGTCGACATCCGGATCGAGCACGCCCTGATGAACAATCGCATTACGGGCGTATCCGGTCATGAAGAGAACTTTCGCCGCCGGGCGCAAATGGATGATCTGATGGGCCAGTTGCCGGCCGTTGATATCGGGCAAACCAACGTCGGTGAGCAGAACATCGATGTTCGGATGGGTTTCAACGATGCTCAGCGCAGTTACGGCATCGGGTGCTTCGATGACCTGGTAGCCAAGCAGCCTGAGCGCGTCGGCCGCGAAATCCCGTACGCCGGTATCATCCTCGACCAGTAGAACCGTCTCGCCGCGGGCTAGTGTCGTCACATCCGGCCGCGCCCGTCCTGGCGGGGGCTCGTCCATTCCGCTATATCGCGGGAAGTACATCTTGATCGTCGTGCCTTGCGCAACTTCGCTATAGAGCGCGACGTGACCGCCTGATTGCTTCACGAAACCATACACCTGGCTGAGCCCGAGGCCAGTGCCGACCCCTTCCGACTTGGTCGTAAAAAAAGGCTCAAACGCATGGTCTATTACCTTGGGCGTCATGCCGGTGCCGCTATCGGTGACGGCGATGAGGACATATTGCCCGGCTGTGACCTCGGATCGGCTTTCCGCGTACTCTTCATCGAGATAGGTATTGGCGCTCTCGATCGTCAATTTGCCGCCATCCGGCATCGCGTCGCGGGCGTTGATGGCGAGATTGAGTATCGAATTCTCAAGCTGAACCGGGTCGACAAAGGCTCGCCAAAGACCACCCGCGAGGACTGCCTCGACGTGAATATTTTCGCCCAGCGTTCGCCGCAGCAATTCTGACATGTCGGTGATCAACCGATTGATATCGATCGGTTGCGGCGCCAGGGCTTGTCTCCGCGCGAAGGCGAGAAGCCTCGCGGTCAATGACGCAGCGCGGTCGGCGGCGCGCGCCACCGCGGCCAGCCGCTGGGTGATTGTTTCTTGATCGCGGGGTCTGCGGCTGATCAGATCGAGATTGCCGATAATCGAGGTGAGCAGATTATTGAAATCATGGGCTATCCCCGTGGTGAGTTGGCCCACGGCTTCCATCCTTTGTGCCTGCGCAAGCCTTATTCGTGTCTCCTCAAGGGCCTGCTGGTCTCGAACCCGTCGGGTGATATCGCGGGTGATTTTGCCAAAACCGATCAGTTCGCCGGTCTCGGCGCGCAACGGCTCGATGACCACGGTGGCAAAAAAGCGGCTGCCATTCTTGCGAATGCGCCAGCCTTCCCCTTCATACATTCCGTCCTTCGCCGCAATCATCAACGCCTGGTGCGGGATGCCGGCGCGTCGGTCCTCCTGCGAATAGAAGACCGAAAAGTGCTGGCCGATGATCTCCTCGGACGAATACCCTTTGATGTGCTCGGCCCCGGCGTTCCAGTTGGTGACCAAGCCGTCTGCATCGAGCATGAAGATGGCGTGGTCCCGGATGCTCTCGACCATGAGGCGGTAACCGGCATCGCCTTGCAGTAGCGTTGCAGGGGTAACGGGCTGCTGACGGGGTGCGCCCGCTGCTGTCGTCTTGCGAGGAACGTGTCGGTTCGCCATTTCAAGTCCGGCCACCTACGGAAGTAATCGCAGGTTGCGCTGTTTCCGACATCCGAACAAGGCACGACGACATGCTGCAACGCTCGGTCAGAACAATGGCGTGACGCTTCGAATCGGCGGTTTCCACGCCATTGAGGCTTCCCAGACTGGCGTGGGCCAGTGGCTGAAATGGGGCAAAACCGGAAGACCGCGACAGTGTCGACGAATGACCGTTCGCAGCTCGCAAACCGGTCATTCGAAGCGAGGCCCGTCGTCGGCGGGGTAGCGCCGATAATAGCAATTCGTGGAACTGGGCGATTCGATCTTGGATAGCCGCTTCGCGATCATCCCCGGCGAAAACGGCCCGAGCCGCTATGGCGATGATCAAAAGGGTGTGTTTTGAGGGAACTACGAGGATAGCGCAGGTTAACTAAAGCGCCCTCTGGTGGTCCCCCAAAAAAATTACTGCGCCGTCGAGGGTTGTTCGTAAACTTTAGGGAATGCCGGGCAACCCCAGTCAGATCGCGGAAGTTGACAGCTACGTTCCAGTGCGGGGGCGCATTGCCATTATTATTCTGTTACTCGGCCTGGCTGGTCCCATTGGTGCAAAGCCAAACCTGAACCCAGACACAGATAATCAGCACGGCGAGTACGTGACCGCACTGTCGGCCCTTAGACCACTGGCTGAAGAGGGAGACTCCTTCGCCCAGCTCGCGTTGGGCGTCATGTACTTTAATGGCTGGAACACGCCGCAGGACTGTGTGCAAGCGAGAAAATGGTTCAACCTTGCATCATCTCGCTCACCGCCCGGGGCCGATCACGATGCGGCCGTGGCTGGCCGCGACCTCGTTGGCGCGAAGATGACGCCTGCGCAAATCGACGAGGCGCAAGCACTGACGCAGGAATGGTTCTTTGATTTGGAGCGGCGGGAAAGTGCGGGTCACTGAAGGGTAAAGGACAGGTTTCCAACGACCGGTCACGGGCGGCATTCTGGTCAAGGTCTTTTTTTGGCAGGAAGACCCGCTCCCGCGCTGACTGAACGTCAGCAGTTGGTTCAGGCCGACCTTTGAATCGACGAATTGTCAGTGACTTAGAGTTTTGTCTGGTCTGCGAACCAGAGCTCGGTGCTGTTCAACCGTATTTGGCTCAATTAACCATAAATTACCTTGCTTCGTCTGAGGAGTGCCCGATTGACTGGAGGAAATGGACGAAATGGTCGCCTTCAAGCGCTATTTTGAGGCCGCGAACGCCGCGCCGTCGCCAACCTGGCGAACGGTCTATCTGCTCGGGCTGATGTGCGCCGCGGCGGTCAATCACCGCAGCCTGGTCGCGTTTGTTGACAATACCGGCTATGGGCACGATTGGCCGGATCCACGTCCCCCAGGCGGGCCCAGTCCCATGCGCCGGAAAACCGACTAAGGATAAGTCCCTCAGCGCGGTGTGCTAGCGATGCAAAGCTCCAGTTCGGGGCATGACCAGCCGACCGCGACAGCAACAACGAATGGCCGTTAAGCGCTCGCAAACCGGTCGTTCGAGGCACGGCGCGCCGATGCCTGCATAGCGCCGATTCCGGCCGTTCGCGGCATCGCGATCGAGTTGCCGTCTGAGAACTCGGCACGCGCCGCGCGGATAAGTATCGTACGATCCGACGCTTAAGAGTAAAATTACCGGACTCCCCCAGATTGCTATGCCCTGACGGGCCGCGCGAGTGTTGGAGGGAGGCTGATACGGACACAAACCTTCATCAAGCCGGCGCAATCGCCTATCGCGTCTTGGATGATAAAATCCAGGTGCTGCTAATCACTTCGCGCGACTCAGGCCGGTGGATCATTCCCAAGGGCAATATTGACCCAGGCTCGACACCGTCCAAAGCCGCCGACGAAGAGGCAGGGGTAAAATGAACCATCAGCGCCGCATGGCCGCTGGGCTTCTATACCTACTTCAAGAGGCCGACATCGGGTCCGCGCTCCCCCGCGACCGTAGAGGTCTATCTCCTTCGCGTGACTGAGCAGCTTAAGAAGTGGCTCGAGAAACGCGAACGGAAGCTATCGTGGGTATGTATCGAGGAAGCGATCGGTCTTATCGAAGAGCCCGGAGTGGTCCCACTGCTCCGCAGGCTGATGGAACTCGCGGGCAGCCTGGGGAGTCAGAATGAGCATTTGTCCGAGACTCTATCCGACGGTCAGTTCCGATAGGACGATAGAGTGGCCGAAAACAGCATCCCACCCCGAGGCACGATGATCAGAGCAGCCAGCTTGCTAACCGAGGCGAACATCAATGAAGCTGAGGCATCGGACCAGAGCAAAAGACCGGGCGCCGGGGCTGTTGTCGGGTTCGCCGCTCTGCGATGAGCCTTGTATCTTTGCTTTTGCACATGCTCCACGTGGAAACCAATTAACGGCGCGAACCAACGCTCCGTCACTGGGAGAAGTCGGGCCACGTCCGCCATCCGGCGGCCAGCCACGGAAGTCTCCAATACTCTTCCCAGTCACCGTCGCTCCATGAGCCTCTTCGTACCATCGCGGGTCACACCTGAGTGCTCGTATGCCTGTCGCGGAGATTGACCCGATAGGGCTACAACCTTCTGGAGACGATCCGTCGCCGAATGGATCAAAGGCAAGGTATCTGGGGGCGGTCTACCCGCCGTATGACTATATAAATCGTTCCTCGGTTCGGTTGCGATGCCGTTCCTCCGTCCCGGCCACGTATCGACAGAGCGCGGCAGATCGGACGGGTCAAGGCTTGCGGCGCAACCGGAGGCTTGGCCTTGAGGCGGACGAGCTGTGGCGCGACGATGTAGCGATCGGGCTGTTCCTTCCCCGCGTCTTCCGTTTGTTGTCATAGCTAAGGGCACGCTCGGCAAGCCACCGAGACATGCCGGGCGTGAGCACCATCATGTCGACCAGCATGCGACCGATCCACGACATCCTCCGATAGATGTCCCACTGCTCCCGCGTCCAGTTCCGCTTGGGGCTGATGGCAAGGAGCTTATCGCCGCGCATACGCTCCCCCGCGCAGATCCCGACGTAGGGTTGAATTTATCGGCGCGCGTGGGAACGCGTACAGCGATTTCGGTGGAGAGGAGCCGATTTATCTACAGGCTCGCTGGCAACGTGCAAAGAACCCTGAAACTTCAGTCTGTTACGTAATTGTTACAAATTGAAAGATTGCGACGGCCCATTTCTCTATCCGAACCTACGGCCAAATGAACATTTTCAATGGTCTAGGGATATTGCTTATTTTTTAGGCGGCGCACTGCAGCGGTAGAGTAACTGCCGCCTAGGCTGTCGGTGGTTAGCGGTTTCCACAGAGTTGTCCACAGCTTCTGTGGAGGGCTGAAATGTCAACGGGAAAACAGCGCGATACGACGATCTGCTGAGATAGAATGTAGTGGGCAGCTCTTCGGCCTCCGGCAGAAACCGTGACCCACACCATGGCATTCCTTGCCACCCCGCTGATCGGCCCATGCGGACGACGTGCGAGCAGGCAGTGCACTGGATCTTGATAAGATCGCGCGGCCCGAGGTCGCGAAGCCGAGCGTCGTACAGCGGGCGAACTAGCCCTTGAGCGGGCGGCAATCGTTAAACCCAATTCGCGAAGCCAGAGCGAGCAACGATGAGCCAACAATGGCCGGCGCGAACGTCCTAGGAACTCATACGCCGGCCCCTAGCCACTAATCCGCCACTAACCCTTCTATCTCATTGAATCGAAAGAAGAGGCTTGCATCTGAACAGCATGCGCCACTCCCTCCCGCGTGTTCTCGATCCTACACCGTCAAGCCGGCATCTCCAGCAGCTTGCCGAGGCCTTGGATGCGGTCCTTGGCTCCGATCCGGCGCAGCATCGCCCATAGCGCCGCTTGGTTAGTGGTGACGACCGGCTTCCCGAACTCGCGCTCCCAGGCGGGGATCGAGACCATGGTCGGGAAATTGCCGCCGGGCACGATGAACGCCTCGATCTCGGGCCGGTCGATGCGGGCAAAGGCGTCGCGCGCGTTTTCCGGGCCGAGCTTGCCGATCATGTAGGAATCCTTGGCGGCAAAGCCTTCGAGCGCGGCGATCTTGAGCCCGTGCTTGCTCTCGAAATAACGCCGGGCGCGGGCGTTCACTTCTTCCGAATAGGGCGACACCAGCGCTACATGCCGGGCGCCGAGCGCCCGCAGCGCCTCGCCGATCGCCATCGCCGAGGTGATCGCCGGAATGCCGCCCGCATTCTCGGTGATCCGCGCGCAGGTGGTCTCGTCATAGTCGTCGGCGAACAGGCACGCCGAGGTCTGAATTAGTCCGATGATCTCGACCCGCGCGGTGGCCAGGAGCTTCGACTGATAGGCGACGTCGGCCTCAAGCGGCGGCGAGAACGGCGATTTGTCCTTGCTCGCGGACAGCACCCGCCCGTAATGCGCTTGGCATACTTCGGCTGAGAGCAGATGGCTGTATTCGATCTCGACGGTAGTGTTGGTCGAGGGGATCAGGGCGCCAAAATGGCGGGTCATGGCCGGGCCTTTCGTTTGCACCGAGGTCAGGTCTTACTCTGACAGACGTCGCGCTCACACCGCAAAGGAGTTGACGCGATGGCGGGGCGCGGGCCTCTCCCAAACCCCGCTCCCCGGCGAAGGCCGGGGCCCATCTTTCAGCGTCTCGGCGGCGGAGAAGTGGGTCCCGGCCTTCGCCGGGGAGCGATCTTAAATCTCAGTTCGCTCACGGTGCGCCGAACGTGTCCTTGGCGAAGCCGATCAGCACGCGTAGATATTCTTCGCCGTCCGCCGGGAACTTGTCGATCCCGATCCGCGCCCGGTAATCCTGCGCGTACTCGCCCAGCTCGGCCATGCCGTCGAACTCGTCGAGCCAGCCGCAGATCGCCTGGTATTCGCGGTAGACCGGCGACCCGATCAGCCCGCGCACCTCGTCCGCCAGTTTTTGCAGCAGCTTGGCGGCCGCCGCGCTCTCGCGGTCGTCTGGGTTCTCGCCGAGCTTCTTGATCCGCCAGTCGGCGGCGCGCTCCAGTTCGATGGCTTCCGGAACGTCGGTGCTCATGCAGTACACAATCGTCGTCCCGGCGGAGGCCGGGACCCAGGATTCAAGCACTCGTGCTCCGGATGTCTGGATACCGGCCTTCCCCGGTATGACGAAGCGAAAGACATGCTGTACCATAATCGCAAACGCGCTTGCCGGGAGAACCAGATGACCGCACTGCCCTTGAACGGCTTTGTCGTGCTCGACCTCACCGCCCATCGCGCCGGCCCGACCGCGGTGCGCCAGCTTGCCGATTGGGGCGCCGACGTCATCAAGATCGAGCAGCCGGGCGAGCAGACCGACGCCACCGGCAGTCGCCGCGACGGTCCCGATTTCCAGAACCTCCACCGCAACAAGCGCTCGATCACGCTCAATCTGAAGAGCAAGGAGGGCCACGAAATCTTCATGACGATGGCCGAAGAAGGCCGACGTCATCGTCGAGAATTTCAAATCCACCGTGAAGCACCGCCTCGGCATCGATTACGAGGCGGTCAGGAAGGTCAACCCGCGCATCGTCTACGGCAGCATCTCCGGCTTCGGCCAGGACGGCCCCTATGAGGGCCGCGCCGGGGTCGACCAGATCGCCCAGGGCATGGGCGGCCTCATGTCGATCACCGGGCATGCCGGGCCAGGGGCCGACCCGCGTCGGCATCGCCATCAACGACACCTCGGCCGGCATCCTCCTCGCCAACGCCATCACTCTCGCATTGCTCGCGCGCGAGCGCACGGGCGAGGGGCAGTGGGTGCACACCTCGCTGCTCGAGGCGCAGATCTTCATGCTCGACTTCCAGGCCTCGCGCTACACGATGAAGGGCGAGGTTGCCAAGCAGGAGGGCAATTTCCACCCCACCTCGCCCGGCACCGGCATGTTCAAAACCGCCGACGGCTACATCAACATCGCCGCCTCGGGCGACAGTCTGTGGAAGAAATTCTGCGAGGTCGCCGGCGACAAGGACCTCTCGACCAATCCCGATTTCGCCACCGTCGTCTCGCGCGCCAAGAACCGGGCGGCGCTGATCGCTCATCTCAACGACGTCGTCGCCAGCAAACCGAGCCAGTTCTGGGTGGATGAGCTTTCACAAGGCCGGCGTGCCGTGCGGGCCGATCAACACGATCGACCAGGTCTTCGCCGACCCGCAGGTCAAGCATCTCGGCATCCGCCGCCCGACGGATCACCCCAAGCTCGGCACCTTCGACATCGTCGGCCAGCCGATCCACATGAGCGCCTACCCGCAGCCGGCGCGGCTCAAGCCCACCCCCGACCAGGGTCAGCACACCGACGAGGTGCTGCACGAGTACGGCTACGACGCCGCGGCGATCGCCGGGTTTCATCGGAGCGGCGCAGTCTAGACCCAACGCTTCGTCTGCAGCTCGCGCCGGCGCCCGGCCGATCAACGGTTTCGGGTCCGGCGAAGTTCCGCGGTCGCGCCCCTGCCGGTGCGCCGGCTCGGGGGAAAAATGTTGTCGCTGTCGTTCCTCGGCTTCGCGTTCTACGCGGTGGTAATGATCGGCGCCTTCGCCGTGCGCAGTGCGGCGGGCTTTGGCGCGGTGCTGATCGCTGTGCCGATGCTGGCCTTCATCCTGCCGGTGTCGTCGGCGGTGTCGGTGGCGACCGCCCTCACCGCGTTGACGTCGGTACGCCACATCAGCCGCGACTGGCGCCAGATCGCCCTGCGTCAGTTCGCGCTTCTGGCCGTCTACTCGCTGATCGGGATCGGGGTGGGGTTTTGCTTCATCAAGGTCCTCGACGAAAACGCGTTGCGGCGCGGCCTGGGCATCTTTTTGATCGTCTATTCGATTTATGCCTTGTGGACCAGCGGGGCGCCGCCCAGGTTCAGCGCCCGCTGGCACAACGCCTTAGCGGCCGCTGCCGGGATCGCCGGAGGCTTCGTCGGCGCTTTGTTCGGGGGCGGTGTCGGCCCCATTTACGTCATTTACTTCAATGCTCTGAGGCTAGAGAGAGACGTTTTTCGGGTGACCCTGACCACGGTCGCCCTGGTCGGCGGCCTGGCGCGCATCGCGGGGTATGCGAGCTTCGGATTTTACGGCCGCTCGACCTTGGCGCTGGTGGCGGTCGGGTTGCCCATGATGGCGATCGGTTCCTGGCTGGGAAATTGGCTCGCGGTCAGTCTCAATCCGCGGGTCTTCGGCTGGTTCGTGGGCGGGCTTGTCCTCCTCAGCGGTGTCGCCCTGCTCGTCAAATAACCGGGCCGCCGCGCGACAGTATCACGCCGGGCCTTGACGGATTCGTCCGCCCCCGCGACCCCAGACTACCGCCGCTAAAATGGCCGCAATCGCGTGTCTTTGGATCAAGCTTCGCGTTCCGGCAAAATGTCCCGTACAACAGGCGGTAACGCCACCGGTTATCGCTGCCGATAACAGGTGGATAACAGGAGGTCCACCTCCTGTTAAAAGGGGGCATGACCGAAGGTGATCGACCGCCGCCAGCCCGGACCTTTTTCTCGCTGCTGCGCGCCCAGGCCGAGCGCTTTGGCGACCGGCCAGCGGTCGTCGCGGGCGGAAAGACCACAACCTACCGCCAGCTCCTCGACGCCGCCGCCCGCGTCGCCGGCGGGCTTGCGGCGCGCGGTATCGGGCGCGGCAGCCGGGTTGGCGTGCTCGCCGAGAACCGCCGGGAATGGCTGGAGGCGGTGTTTGGCGCGACGGCGCTCGGCGCCGTCGCGGTGCCGCTCAGCACCTGGTCGCGCGAGGGCGAACTCGACTACCTGATCGGCGACGCCGAGCTCGACGCACTCGTCGCCGTCGCCGCCTTCGGCGGCCAGGATTTTGCCGGCGCGCTTGCCGCGCTGCGCCCGAAGCATCCGCATCTGCAAACTCGGGTCATGCTCGGCCTGGAATACGACCGCTTCGTCGCCGGCGCCGCGCCGGTCGCTGCCGACGCGGCGAGTCCAGACGGCGATGCGCTGATCCTCTACACCTCGGGGTCGAGCGCGCGGCCCAAGGCGGTGCGCCTTATCCATCGTTCGATCATCGAGAACGGTTTCAATATCGGCGAGCGCATGGCGCTCACCGAAGCCGACCGGGTGCTGCTGGCGCCGCCGCTGTTCTGGGCCTATGGCGCGGTCAACGCGCTGCCGGCGACCCTCGGCCACGGCGCCGCGCTGGTGCTGCAGCCGCGTTTCGAGCCGGGCGGCTGGCTCGACCTCATCGAGCGCGAGCGCTGCACCGCGGTCTATACGCTGCCGAGCATGACCGGCGCGGCGCTGCGCCATCCCGAATTCCGCCGCGAGCGCACGGCCAGCCTCCGCACGGGGCTGATGATCGGTTCGTCCGAGGAAGTGCGCCTCGCCGCCGAGGAGCTCGGCGTCCCCCAAATCTGCAACATCTACGGCGCGACCGAGACCTACGGGAACTGCGCGGTGATGCCATGCATCTGGCCGCTCGCCCGCCGCATGGTGAGCCAGGGCCCGCCGCTGCCCGGCATGACCATCCGCATCGTCGATCCTGACACCGGCCGCGTCCTGCCGCCGGGCGAGGCGGGGGCGGTCGAGGTCGCCGGCCACGTCACCCCCGGCTATTGCGGCGCCAGCGCCAAGCACAACGCCGCCGCCTTTACCGCCGACGGCTATTTCCGCACCGGCGACATCGCGACGCTCGACGTGAGCGGCGACTTCCACTTCGTCGCGCGCGGCAGCGACGTCATCAAGCGCGCCGGCATCAACGTTTCGCCCGCCGAGGTTGAGACGCTGCTGCTGCGGCATCCGACGGTGGCGCAAGCGGCGGTGGTCGGCGTTCCGGCCGGCGAACTCGGCGAGGCGATCGTCGCCTTTGTCGTGCCGGCGCCCGGCGCCGCACCCGATGCAGCCGCGCTGCGCGAGCACTGCCGCGCGCTCGCCTCGTCCTACAAGACCCCCGACCGAATCGAGATCTGCGCGGCGCTGCCGGTCACCGAGACCGGCAAGCTCTTCCGCCGCGGCCTCAAGGAGCGAGCCTCCACCCTTATCGTCTGCGAATGACTCCGGCCGCTTTGCGCCGCATCCATTCGTCGGCCGCGTCACCCATGGTCTTTGTTGCGCCATCCTTGAGCCAGGCCATGAATGGTCGGTCGAAGACAAAGTCGGAGCCGCATTCTGCTCTGAAGAACCGCCGCACGTTTTGCGTGTTCCGATAGGATTTGTTGATCGGAGTTGCGCGCGAAATGCTGTCGCTGTGCCAGTCGAATGCGCGCATCTTTCGTCTTCCTCGCTATGAATAATCCGGCTTCCGTTTTTCCCGGAACGCGGCGACGCCCTCGGCGAAATCGGCGCTGGCACGGACCCGGTCGCCCAATTCCTGTTCGAGCGCCTCGCGCTCGCGCACCGTATCGGCGATGCCGCTGCTGATTTGCTGCTTGACCGCTTGCACCGCGGCCGGGCTATTCGCGGCGATGGTTTCGGCGACGCCGATCGCCCACTCCATCACGCGGCCGGGCTCGACGACCAGGTTCACGAGCCCGATCCGCGCCGCGAACGCGGCGTCGACCAATCGCCCCGTCAGCAGCAGATCCATTGCGTGGACGTGACCGATCTGGTGGATCAGCTTCACCGCCGCGCCGCCGAACGGGTAGATCGCATAGCGCACCTCGGGCAGCCCGAACCGCGCCGCGGGGTCGGCGCCGCGTATATCGGTCGACAGCAGCAGCTCGACCCCGCCGCCGGCGCAATCGCCATTGACCGCGGCGATAATCGGCCTGGTGAACACGCTGTCCTTCAGCAGCGCCCGGTTGATCATCCGCGCCGTCTCCGGACTGGCGGAAAGATCGCCGCTGATGTCGGCTCCAGCGCAGAACGCCTTATCACCGGCGCCGGTGAGGATCGCCGCGCGGCAGGCCGGGTCGGAGTCGAGCCGGTCCCATAAATTCGCCAGCTCGGCCATCATCGCCCGCGTCATCGCGTTGCGCCGAGGCTGGTTGTCGATCGTCACCACCGCGATGTGACATCCGTGCGCGCTGTGGCGGATTTCCATTGTTCTTCCTCAGCTTGTCATTGCGAGGAGCGTGACGACGAAGCAATCTCGTTGGCCATGATAGCCGGCGCCGGTGGTTCGCGCCGCTCACAGTGACGGGAAACGCCATGCCGAACGCCCTCGACGGGGTCCGTGTGCTCGATTTCACCACGACGATCGCTGGGCCGCATTGCACCCGGCTGATGGCCGATATCGGCGCCGAGGTGATCAAGATCGAAGCGCCCGAAGGCGACATGATGCGCTCGCGCCTGCCGCTGCGGAACGGCGCCAGCACGTCGTTCGGCCAGCTCAACGCCGGCAAGAAGAGCCTGGTGCTCGACCTGAAGCAGCCGAAGGCGGTCGAAATCGTCCTCCGCCTGGTCAAGACCGCCGACATCGTCGTCGAGAATTTCCGCCCCGGCGTCATGGCGCGCTTCGGCCTCGACTACGACAAGCTGCGCGCGGTCAATCCGGCGCTCCTCTACTGCGCCATCTCCGGCTACGGCCAGACCGGCCCCTCGGCCGGCCGCCCCGCTTACGCGCCGGTGATCCATGCCAGCTCCGGCTACGACCTGGCGCAGATCGCGCATCAAGTCGAGCCGCGCCGTCCGGATTATTGCGGCATCTTCATCGCCGACGTGCTCAGCGGCACCTACGCCTTCGGCGCGGTGATGGCGGCGCTGCACCAGCGCCAGGCGACTGGCGAGGGCCAGATGATCGACGTATCGATGCTCGAAAGCATGCTGTCGCTGACCCTGGGCGAGCTGCAGAACTCGCAGTTCGACGTGCCGCTGCCGCCGCGCCCGATCTTCGGGCCGGTCGCGACCAGGGACGGTTACGTCAACCTGTCGGTCGCCAGCGAGCGCACCTTCCAGAACATGGCCGCCGCCGCGGGGCGCCAGGATTGGCTCACCGACCCGCGTTTCGCCAAATACATCGACCGGCGGGTCAATTGGGGCGCCTTGATGGACGAACTCGAAGAATGGTCGACAACGCTGCCCACCGCCGAGGTGCAGGCGATCTTCGATCGCCACGGGGTGCCGTCCTCGCCCTACCGCACCGTGGCGGAGGCGATGCAGGACCCGCAGCTGGCGCACCGCCACTCACTCGCCGAAATTCACGACAAGGGCGGCGCGTTCTTGGCTCTCAACCCGCCGTTCCGCATGACCCAATCGCGCGCTGCTGCGGTGCCGCACGTCGCCGCGCTCGGCGAAGATAGCAAGGCGGTGCTGACCGAGGCCGGCTATACGCTCGCCGAGATCGCCGCGCTGGCCGAGGCGGGGGTGACAGTGATGCGGTCTTCTTAGGTACCCTGGTGCTTCGTCTGGCTGGCCGGCGCTGTCCGATCGTAACCGGTTGCACGTAACAGCTTTCCAAGACGGGAGCTTGCCACCGTCTGCGCCCGCCGCGGGCTTGCTAGTCTTTCGTCGGCGACCAGCCATAAGCCTTGGCGGTCGCACCGCCCATCAGCATCGCGCGCTCGCCGTCGGTGAGCCGATCGGTCAGGCGGAACGGTTCGACCGCCTGCTCGTAGTTGACGACCGCGAAGGCGCGCGTCCAGTCGGTGCCCCAGAGACAGCGCTCGAACCCCCAGGCGTCGAACACGCGCGCCAGCGGATCCCAGATATCCGGGAAGGGATAGGGCTCTTTGGACAGGGTGCAGGCGCCGCTCACCTTGATGACCGCGTTCTTGCGCCGAGCGAGGTCCAACACCTTCGGTAGGTCGGCCCAGGGTTGCGGAGGGGCGGGCGGCACGCGCGGCTGCAGAATGGCCAGATGGTCGATGATGAAGCGCGTGTCGGGGTGGCGGTCGATCAATGCCGCGCCAGCGTCGACATTGCCCCAGAACAGGACGTTTACCGGAAAATCGTAGCGAACAGCGGCGCGGCAAATGCGGTCGAGGCCGGGGTCGTCCGGGGCGCGCTTTGCCTCGGGCGTCAGCATGATGCGGATGCCGACCGTCCCCGGCGTCTTCTTCCACTCGGCGATGACGTCAGAGACCGCCGGATCATCGGGGTTGACCGGCTTGACCAGCGCGAACCGGCCGGGATGGGCCCGCTGTACCTCCACCGCATAGCTCGCGTCGTACTGGTACATCGAAAAGGCGGAGATGAAGATCGCGCCGTCGACGCCGACCTTGTCCATCGCCGCCACCATCTCGTCACCCGTCACATGGTCGGGCCAGTTCGGCACGCTGTGCCAGGGTCGCTTCGGTGTGTTCGCCTCGTACACGTGGACTTGGGAATCGATGATGGGCATGGGGGCGCTCCTCTCTGCGCCGTGAGTTTGGCGACCCCGGCGGGTTCGTGTCTAGGGGGCTGGGTCGCTGGCGCCGGCGGTTCAAACCGGCATCGTCCGCTTCTGATAGGCCCGGCCGATGCGGGCGGCTTCCTCGCTGTGCCCGGCGAAGACGCGCACGCCCTGGTCGACCTTGGTCGTGATGTTCTGCGGCGTGCCGATTTCAAGAAAGGCGATGCCGTTCTTCTTGCACGCCGCCAGCACCCGCTCGCGCGCCTCGGCCATCTCCGGCGGATATTTGTCGCGCGGCATCTCCGTGTAACCGAGTGCCAGGCTGAGGTCGCCCGGCCCCAACTCGGCAAAACCCAGCCCGGGGGTCGCCAGGATGTCCTCGCAATGCGCGATGCCCTCCGGGCTTTCCAGTTTCACCCCCAGCAGCAATTCGCCCCTCGGGTTGAGCGGCCAGGGGTCGGCCAGCTCCCGGTATTCGGCCTCCGACACACCCCAGATCGTCGCCGCCGTCGCCTCCGACCCGCGGCCGCGCGTGCCGACCCCGAGCCCCTTGCTCGGCTTGCTCGCCGCGCCCTTCATCCGCTCCAGCGGCGTCGGCAGCGCAGGGTCGATGCCTTCGAGGTGGTGCGGATATCGGCAGCTCTCGACAAAGGCGCGCGCCGCGCCGGCGGTCTCGGCTTGGCACAGCAGCACGCCATGCACGCCGCGCCCCAAAATCTGCCGAAATTGCCAGGCATTGAACCGCACATGGTTCTCGTCGATACCGTTGACCGGCGCTTCGACGATGACCGTCGGCGCGCGGTGGCCGGAGCGGGTAGGCCCGCCATCGACGAGGCCCTTCAGGTATTCGGCGAGGCCGGTCATGTCGAACGCGCCGTGCTCCATCCCGACATTAATGTAGTCGGCCCAAGTTTTTGAATCTTCGACGCCTTGTGCAGCGGTCAGCACATGACCCGTATGGGCGCCGACATAGTAGATCGCCTGGCCCTGGGCCAGCAGTTCGATCGCTCGGTTGATACGGGGCATGGGCAGCTCCCTAATCGGGTTCGCTTCTCTGATAGCAGAAGTGGCCCGGCGATTGTGATAGGCTTTCACCCTGATCCGAGGGAGGCGCGGAGATGACCGAATATCCGGCCAACACTCATATCACCCGCGACCCCGCCTACGAGACCGTCGCGCCCGACGACTTCATGGCGATGGTCGCGACCGAGCGCTATCCGCGCCGCTCCGACGCGTTCGACGAGATCATCGGCCAGACCCACGACCATTTCTGGGACCCGCACAACCCGGCCTATCTCGATTTTACGGCGCCCTTCGACCTTGAGCGCGACAGCGTCATGCCGCTCGAGCGTTTCCCGGAGCTGAACTGCGCCGCCACCGCGCATCTCGACGACGCCGCGAAAATCCGCCTCGCCAACCAGATCCAGCGCTGGACCATGTCGAACATCCTGCACGGCGAGCAGGGGGCGCTGTCGCTGTCGGCATCGCTGTGCGACATCCTGCTCGACCCCGGCGCCCAGGAATACGCCGCCAACCAGGCGCGCGAGGAGGCGCGTCATGTCGCCGGCTTCAGCCGCTACATAGCGGCGCGCTGGGGCACGCCCTACCCGGTGGGCAAGGTGCTCGGCGATTTCCTCGCCGACATCGTCGCCTCGCCGATCGTCTACAAGAAGCTGATCGGCATGCAGATGCTGCTGGAGGGCCTGGCGATGGGCGCCTTCGCCGGCATCCACGCGCACACAAACGACCCGCTATTGAAGCGCCTCGTCCAGCTGGTCATGACCGACGAGGCGTTCCACCACAAATTCGGCAAGATCTGGGCCGACCGCACCATCCCAAAGCTCAGCCGCGAGGAACACGACCGGGTCGAGGATTGGGCCGCCGAAGTCTTCGAGATGCTGCTTTTCAACCTCTCCAGCCTGGCGCAGCGCGCCTACATCTACGAGAGTTTCGGGCTCGACGTTAAGGTGCTGCGCGAGTCGGTGCGCGAAAGCTTCTCCGGCGGCCGCAAGAATTCGCTGCGCGAAGGCACCAACATCTTCCGGGTGCTGGTGAAGACCTTGCTCAAGGCCGGCATCGTCACCGACCGCACCATCCACATCTACGCCGCCTGGGTCGATGTCGAGGGGCTGCAGGCGGAGGGCGAGACGATGGTCGGCGACGCGATCGCCGCCGAGGGCATCGACTACCTGCGCGCGATCAACGCCAAGCGCCGGGTGATCGGCCAGAAATTAAGCGCTTAGCTCTTCGGCCGCGGGTTCGACAGATGCGGCGCGTCGAGCCCGACACCCACGAGGTGTCCAAACAGCTCACCGATCTTCCTGTGGTCGGCCTCCGGTAGCGGCGGCTTCAGCAGCGAGTCGATATTGGTCTTGAGGTGCGCCGGGCTGCCGGTGCCGAACAGCACGACATCGACCCCCGGCTCGTGCCGCACATAGCGGTAGCACGCGTCGACGACGCTGCTGGCCCCGCCCTCATGGACGAGAAACCCGAGCGGGTCGTCGTTCTCGGCCAGCGACGCGGGGACTTGGCCCTCGGCCGCCAGCTCGCGCAGCGTCGCCTGCAGCCGGCCCGGCTGCGAGAAGATGTTGCGCACCGCGAACATCAGGAGCGTCCCCACTTTGTGCTGCCGCGTCAGCGGAAACACCCGCTCGCGCGCGTTCTGGTGCATCATCGAAAACCCGACCATGACCACGTCCCAGACGCTGTCTTGCGCCGCCTGGTGCAGCGTCTCGTGCTGGAGATCGTGCGGCGCGGTCTCGGTCATCCCGAGAAAGCGGATCTTCCCTTTCTCCTTCTCCTTGATCAGCACCGGCGCCAGTTCGTCGAGCGCATGCCGGTAATTCCGGGGCGGCACGCCGTGCAGCTCGTAGACATCGATGTACGGCGTATCGAGCTGACGCAATGAGTTGTCGAGGCTGGCGACGATCCCTTCCGGGTCGGCGCGGCCGCTCGACCACGAAAACGGCGGCTTGCTGCACACCACGATCTCGTCGCGCCTGAGCGATTTGATCGCCTTGCCCAGCACCGGCTCGGTGCCATAGGCGGCCGCCGTGTCGAACAGGTTGACGCCGAGTTCGGCCGCCTCGCGTACGATGCGGATCGCGCCCGCCTCGTCGCCGCCGGTGCCGAGCCCCAGCCGGCTGAACCCGCCGCAGCCGAGCCCGGCGACGCTGACCTTGAGGCCGGTGCGGCCGAGCGTGGTGTAGTCCATCGCAGGTTTCCCTTTGTGTCGCGCTTTCTAGCCTAGACGGCTCGGGATGGCTGCAACACCCGTACCGCGCTTGTCGGCTGCGGCAAAAAGGTTTCATGCTTGCGGCAAGACCTGGGAGAACGCCATGCGGCTCAACGACATCGTCAACATCGAGGACCTGCACCAACAGGCAAAGCGGCGCCTGCCGAAGATCGCCTTCGACTTTATCGAGGGCGGGCTCGAGGACGAGCGCGGGCTCGAAACCAATACGTCCGCCTTTCACAAGCACAAGCTGCTGCCGCGCTACCTGGTCGATGTATCGAAGCGCGACCAGACCCGGACCATTTTCGGCCAGACCTTTAACTCGCCGTTCGGCATCTCGCCGACCGGCGGCGCAGGTCTGTTCCGTTATCACGCCGATCTGATGCTGGCCGAGGCGGCGAAGGACGCCAACATCCCCTACATCATGTCGGGCGCCAGCAACGATTCGATCGAGGCGGCGGCGAAAATCGCCCCAAAAAACCACTGGTATCAGCTCTATGCGGCGCGTGATCCGAAAATCAACGAAGACATGATCCGCCGCGCCAACGATGCCGGGCTTGGCGCGGTGGTGCTGACCGTCGACACCCCGGTCGGCTCGAAGCGCGAGCGCAACATCCGCAACGGCTTCGCCAATGTTCGTGGCGGCTTGCTGCAGGCGCTGAGCCTCAAGCCATCGATCTTATTCGAAGCGATGAGCCATCCCGCCTGGATCGTCGAATACTTCCGCCGCGGCGGCGGTACGCCAATGCTGGGCAACTGGCAGCCCTATGCGCCCTCGGGCTCGGACGCCGAGGGCGTCTACAAATTCGCCTCGTCCGTGCGTCCCTTCAATGCGCAGACCTGGAAGGACGTCGAGCAGTACCGCAAGCTCTTCCCGCGCGGCCTTGTCATCAAGGGCATCATGAGCCCGGAGGATGCGCTGCGCGCCATCGATGTCGGCTGCGACGGCATCCTCGTCTCCAACCACGGCGGCCGCCAGCTTGACCAAGCGCCGGGATCGCTCGACGTGCTGCCGCAGATCCGCGCCGCGGTCGGCGACAAGCTGACCCTGCTGCTCGACAGCGGCGTCAGGCGCGGCGCCGACATCCTGATCGCACTCTGCCTCGGCGCCGATTTCTGCTTCTTCGGCCGCCCGACGCTGTACGGCGCCGCGGCTTACGGCCTGCCCGGGGTCAAGAAGGCGATCGACATCTTCGTCAACGAGATCGATCTGGTGATGGGGCAAATCGGCTGCCCGAGCCTCGACCAACTCGGCCCCGATTTCCTCTGGCAGGACGAGCGCGGCCGCAACCGCTGAACCGGAAAGGAGACGCCATGATCGCGATCTGGGTGAAGGTGAAGGTGAAACCGGAGCGGCGTAACGATTTCCTCAAGGCGATCGAGGTCGATGCCCTCGGCTCCGAGCGCGACGAGCCGGGCTGCGCCCGCTTCAACGTCCTGCAGGACGCGCAGGACCAGAACACCTACTACTTCTATGAGGTTTACCGCGACGAGGCGGCGCTGGAGGCGCATCGCGCGGCGCCGCATTACGCTGTCTGGCGCGCGGCGGCCGACACGCTCGACGGACCCGCGCAAGCCACGCGCTGCCAAACGGTCTTCCCCGCCGCGGCGGACTATTGGTTCAACGATTAGCCCACCGATCGCCGGATAAGCCTCGGTTCGAAGTTCGGCTTTGAGATCGAGAGCGTACGTTACGCTGCGCTGTGCAATGACGCGAATTCGCCGTGGGCGAGTGAGCGTACGGAGCAGAAATGTCTACTTGCATGACGCTTCATCGCTCGTGCCTAAGTCCGCATCCTCGCCGAATGGAATAACGAATGCGAGCTTGTCCCCGGTCACGGCAAGGCGCTTGCCGTCTGGGCTGAAGGCGATCCCTTGACTGCTGTACTGCCATTGGCCCGAGCCTTGGGAAAACTGCATCAGCATTTTCACACTCTGCGGCGCCCTAATGTCGAGCAGGTGGACATCGTTGTATCCCGTGAACGCCAACCACCGACTATCTGGGCTCCATGCAACGCTGTTGATCGATGTTCCCATATTCCGAACCAACTCCGAGCACGAGGCCGTCAGAGTGCCATCTGCCACAGACCAGATTTTCAGCGTATCGGTGTGGTTGACCTGATGTTGCGATCCGTCTTCCCCACGATAGCCTGACCGGCCCCCCTTCGAGCCCGAGGCGAGGTAGTGGCCATCCGGGCTGAAGGCAAGAGATTCGACCCAGTCATGATCGAACGCTTGAATTGTCCTCAAGAGCCGATGCGTACTGTCCAAAAGAAGGATTTGGCCGTCTAAAGTTCCTATGGCAAGAATCCCGTCAGCGCTGTAGGCGAGCGCAGATGGAACGCCTTTAACGATAGTTACCGGCGCTGCATCTAGCGGATTTTTGAGATCAGCAACTATAACCGCGACTCCTGGGATTCCTCGGGCGAGATAAGCGATAACTTGCCGAGTTTCATCAACGGCGAATTCGCCGCGGAGATCGACTTGACCGAAACGTTGGATTGCTGTCCCCAAGTCAGCATTAAACGTCGTGAGGACGCTAAGCCGTTGGGAGCTATCTTGTTGAGCAGAAGTGATAATTTCCCGAGCGTTATCGAGAAATCCAACGTTCGAAATGTTCGTTGTTCCTACTTCAATTTTCCGCAAGAGCGAATGTGCTTCAACGTCCCAGATTGCAACGTCGCCACCAACCGTCATGGCTAGCAATTCGCTATTCGGGCTCCATGCGAGCGAAAAGGGAGAACCCTTAAGAGGAAGATGTAATTCGACCGTGCCCTTGGGTAACGCGTTGCGCGTCGCTTGGCGGGCAAGTGCTCGGTGTACCGTAAGTTGCATTTCTGCGCGCAGGCTTTCCTGGATTGCCGCCCACTGCTCGCGAGGTTTTACCTGCATTCCATGGCCGCACACCCACAACGGCGAGACCTTGTCGCTGAACAAGTCGGATCGCGCCAGTGCACGCTGTTGCGCTGTTGCGTACTCGTCCGGATGACTTTGCGAGTAAGACGTGAAGGGCCGGACTGTGAGACCCAAAACAAATGCGAGGCCGCCGCTGACTGAAGGGTCTTCGCATCGTCGCGCATCGTAAGTCGCGCGCGTAAGAGCAACGGCGAACCATTCGAGCGCATCGGCGTGCGATTGCTCGAAGAGTTCGGCGGGATAACTCCATCAATAACAATGGCTCGAGCATATCCGCATTTTGCTCGATCCAAGGGACGATGATGTCGTTGTCCGCCATTGGCTGGTGGGCGATCGTGGCAAGAATTTTGGCCTGAGCCTGCGGATCGGGATCAACAACGAGAGCCTTCTTCAACTCGTCTGGCGACAGAGCCGGACGCTCGTCGGCCCGTAGACAGGCGACTGGAAACGTGATCGCCAATACGGTGGCGACAACTGCTGCCCAGATCACGATCGGTCGAAAGAGCTCAGAAGACCTCATCAGGCGGTCTCGTCTAGTAAGTCCGGCCGATCCATTTTGAGAGTTAATCGTCGCCAATCGGTTACCGCTCGGGCTACGACCGGGCTCTCGTCGCGTCTCTGAAATCACTAGTCAGAGCCTGCCCACTTGCGCGTCAAGGATTTTGGAACATATAGGAAACACTTGGTGGTCGACCGGGTGGTCGAGGACTTTGGCTCTACAGGAACGCTGCGGATTACGGAAAACAGGGGGAAAGCCGCGCTTAACAGGAGGAACCTACCTCCTGTTATGTTCGCGATAACAGGTGGATATCAGGAGGTGGACCACCTGATAAAGTTGAAGGTCGTTACGTTTGGCGAACGGTGCGGGGCGAGCTAGGCTGCGCTCACGATCAATCGAGGAGACGACGATGGCGAAGGCTTATTGGATCGCGACCTACAAATCGATCTCCAACCCGGAGGCGCTCGCGGCTTACGCCAAGCTCGCTGGACCGGCGATCCAGGCCGGCGGCGGCCGTTTCCTCGCCCGCGGCACGGCGGCCAAGGCCTACGAATCCGGTGTGCTACAGCGCACCGTGCTGATCGAGTTCGACAGCGTCGCGCAGGCCGAGGCCGCGCATGACAGCCCCGGTTACCAGGCGGCGCTCAAGGCGCTGGGCAACGGCGCCGACCGCGACATGCGCATCGTCGAAGGGGTTTAGGCAATTCGGCCGCGCAGCGGCCTAAAAGAATAACCACTGAGACAGTGAGGCGCGGAGTTTGGAGAGCGAGCGGCGATCTCATCGCCTCTGTGCCTCTGCGGTGAATACCGGCGCTTCGCGCCATCTCGGATAGGAGCCTCGCATGTCCCGCTTGGGTTTTGGTGCTTTCCTCGCCCCGCATCATCCGGTCGGCGAGAACCCGTTGCTGCAGTTCCGCCGCGACCTCGATCTGGTCGAGCATCTCGACAAGCTCGGCTATGACGAGTTTTGGTGCGGCGAGCATCATTCCTCGGGCTGGGAGATGATCGGTTCGCCCGAGATGTTTCTCGCCGCGGCGGGCGAGCGCTCGAAGCGCATCAAGCTCGCCACCGGCGTCGTCTCGCTGCCCTACCACCATCCGTTCAATGTCGCGCAGCGCATGGTCCAGCTCGATTGGATGACAGGCGGGCGGGCGATCTTCGGCTCCGGCCCCGGCGCGCTCGCCTCCGACGCGCACACGCTCGCCATCGACCCGATGGTGCAGCGCGACCAGCAGGACGAAGCAATCGGCGTCATCCGCCGCCTGATGCGCGGCGAGCGCGTCACCCACAAGAGTGACTGGTTCACCCTGCAGGACGCCGCGCTGCAGCTCCTGCCGCTGCAGGAGGACGTGCCGTTTGCGGTCGCCTCGCAGATCAGCCCGTCGGGCATGACCCTCGCCGGCAAGCATGGCTGCGGCGTCATCTCGATCGGCTCGCTGGCCGAGGAGGGGCTCAACGCCCTGCCGACGCAATGGGGCTTCGCCGAGGCCGCCGCCAAGAAGCACGGCCAGACCGTCAATCGAAAGGATTGGCGGGTGCTGCTCTCTTGGCACATCGCCGAGACCCGTGAGCAGGCGATCGCCGAGGCGCGCAAAGGCCTTCTGCGCCATCACAACGAGTACATCGTCGGCACTTTGCAGCGCCCCGGTGCCACCGCCTTCAAGGATCCCGACGAGGCGATCGAGAAGACCGCCTTCGGCCCCGGCGCGGCGGCGACGATCGGCACGCCCGACGATCTCGTCGCCCGCTTGAAACAGGTGGTCGAGATGAGCGGCGGCTTCGGCACCGTCGTCGGGTTCGTCCACGACTGGGCCAACCCGGAGAACACCTTCCGCAGCTGGGATATGGTCGCCCGCTACGTCATCCCGGAGATCAACGGCTATATCGCCAAGCTGCGCGAGTCGCGCGATTTCGTCGCCACCAACCGTGGCGTGTTCGATCGCGCCAAGGAGGCGATCATGGCCAAGATCAGCGAGAACGAGGACGCCGTCGCAGCTCTCGCCAAGACCAAGGGCTCGCGGCTCGGCGACGTCGCCTCGGCCAGCAACGCGATCGACTTCAGCAAGGTACAAACCCGCGACGCGGCGAAGTGACCCGCAGGGTCATCCCGGCGGAAGCCGGGATCCCACGATCCTTGGCCGAACGAGTGCCGTTCAGGCGGCCTCCCGCGCACCGCCGCGACAGCGCATCAGCGGCAGGATGCGGGTGCCGAACTGTTCCATGCCGACGACGAAATCGTCGAAGGTGAGCATCACGCCGCGCACCCCAGGCACGGTCGCCATCTCGTCGAGCATCCGCGCAACTGTGGCATAGGAGCCGACAAACACGCCCTGGTTGGTCGGCAGCTTGTCGACGCCGAGCGTCTTGCGCCGCAGCGGCTGGGAGTAGGGGTCGGTGCTCGGGTCGTCCTCGGCCTGCGCGTCGCGGTAGGCGATGGCCTCCAGATCGGTGCCGGCCTTGTAGTGCTCCCACTTTGCCAGCGCGGCCTCGTCGGTCTCGTCGGCGATGATCATCTGCAGCAAGAGCGCTCCGCAATCGCGCCCGGCTTGCGCATTTGCCTCGATCAGCCGCGCCACGCTGGCGGTCGCGGCGAGGGGCTGGTTGACCTGCCCGCCGCTGCAGAAATTGTAGTCGGCGTAGCGCGCGGCATAGCGGGTTCCGGCGTCACTCTGCGCGGCGCAGATGATCGGGATATTGGCCATCGGAAGCGGCAGGCAGCGGCAATCGTCCATCTGGAAGAAGTCGCCCTTGAAGTCGCATCGGCCGGTTTCCCACAACTCGCGCATGATCGAGACGTATTCGGCGCAGTAATCGTAGCGCCGCCGGTAATGCTCCGGCCCCGGCCAAATCCCCATCTGCGTGTATTCGCGGCGTTGCCAGCCGGAGATGATGTTGATCCCGAACCGCCCGTGCGAGATCGAATCGATCGTCACCGCCATGCGCGCCGCGATGGGTGGCGGCATTGTCAGCACCGCACAGGTCGCGAAAAGCTGGATGCGGCTTGTCACTGCCGCGAGGCCGGCCATTAGCGTGAACAACTCGAGGTTATAATCCCAGTATTGCGACGGCCCGCCGAACCCGTGCAGCTTGATCATCGACAGCGCGAAGTCGAAGCCGAAGCGCTCGGCTTTCTCGACGACGATGCGGTTGAGATCGAAGCTCGGCTTGTATTGCGGCGATGTCGTCGAAATCAGCCAGCCGTTGTTGCCAATCGGGATAAAGACGCCAAGGTCCATAGGGTACCCCTCTCGCTGAGGCTCCGAGGCGATCTCCTCCAGTGCTTTGAATGCAGCTTTCGGTCGGCATCGCCGCAATCGGCGTGCCAACCGGTCGGGGTGGTCATGCGACGAGCGAAGTGAGCGGGTTTAGCCGGGTTTCAGCGGCGGCGTCACGTCCGCGGGGTCGAGCCCCAGCTCGTAGAGGCCCATGTTGTAGAGACAGAAATCCGCTGGCGGCGGATGCAGCGGCCCGAGCGCGCCGTCGCGAAACAATTGTTCCAGCCGCGCGGTCTTGAAGATGCCGTGCGCCCCGCCGAGCGTCAGCGCCGTCCGGGTGATGCGGCTTACCGCCTCACCGACCGCGTATTTGGCGCGATAGAGCGCGGCGGTGGTCTCCGCGGTGGGGCCGTCGCGGTCGCTGAGCCAGGCCGAGCGATAGGTGATGAGGCGCGCCGCTTCCAGATCGGCGCTCATCTCGGCGACATGGCGGCGCACATCGGGATGGTAGGCGAGCGGCTGGGCATAGCCCTCGGGTTGCCGCTCATGCATCACCCGCCGCAGCTCGTCGAACGCCGCCTGTGCCACGCCGAGATAGACCGGGGTGTACGACCCCCAGAACCAGTTGAGATTGTCGTGGCGGAACCGCCGCATGTCGTCCGAGCGATAGACGGCGGCGCTCTCCGGCAACCGGCATTCGTCGAGGATCAGCGAGTCGCTGCGCGTCGCGCGCATGCCGAGCACGTCCCAATTGGGGTCGACGCGGCGTCCCTGCGCGTCCGGTGGCACCATCAGGATGATTCCCGCCGACGGGCTCGTAGCCTCGTCCGGATAGGCCATCACCAGCACATAGTCGGCCGCCTCGAGCATCGAGGCGAACATCTTGCGTCCGGTGATCGAATAGCCGCCATCGACCCGCCGTGCCCGCGACTTGAGCGGCCGCTCGCCGATCAGCGATGTGGTGACCGGCTCGGAGAAGTTGCCGCCGATCAGCTTGCCTTCGCGGACCACGAGGTCGGCGATGCGCCGCTTGGTCTCGCCGCCCACCTCGGGGCTTTGCAGCAGCGGCATCACGACAGAGGCGTGCATGTTGAAGGCGAGCGCGGTCGATGGGCACCCGGCCCCCAGCGCCTCGTAGGCAACGGTATGGTCGAGAAAGCTGGCGCCTTGGCCGCCCCATTCCTTGCCCACGGTCAGCGCCAGAAAGCCCTCTTTGCGCAGCCGATCGTAGTTCTCGACCGGATGGCTCGCGTCGCGATCGTGCGCCGCCGACCGCGTCGCGAAATCCGCCGCCAGCTCGCGGCACTGCTGCTGCAAGCGCCGTTGCTCGGGGTTCAATCCAAAATCCACTCGCCGGACCTCCTTGCTCGACAGTATCCGGTTGCGGACGCCGTCGCAGCAATCGCGCGAAACGGGGCTGCGTTTGGCGCGAAGCTGCTAGGCGCGCTGCACTTCCGCGTTGTCGGGTCACCGGAAAATGCGCCATCTTGCGCTGCGCTTGGGATTCCGCGCGGCTGGGAGCGACGCCGAGATGAGATTGAACGACGCGATCAATATCGAAGACCTGCACCAGATGGCCAAAAGGCGGCTGCCCAAAGTCGCCTTCGACTTTATCGAGGGGGGACTTGAGGACGAGCGCGGGCTCGAAACCAACCGTGCCGCTTTTCACAAGCATAAATTGCTGCCGCGCTATCTGGTCGACGTGTCGAAGCGCGACCAGTCGACCACGCTGTTCGGGCAGAAGCTCAACTCGCCGTTCGGCATCTCGCCGACCGGCAGCGCCGGCTTGTTCCGCCGCGGCGCGGACATGATGCTGGCCGAAGCGGCGCGCGAGGCCAACATCGTCTACATTCAGTCGGGCGCCAGCAACGAGACGATCGAGGACGCCGCCCGGGTCGCGCCGAAGAATTCGTGGTACCAGCTCTACGCCGCGCGCGACGGCAAGGTGTCCGACGATCTGATCAAGCGGACCGCCGATGCCGGGCTCTCGACGCTGGTGCTCACGGTCGACGTTCCAGTGCATTCGAAGCGCGAGCGCAACACCCGCAACGGCTACGCCAATATCCGCGGCAACTGGTTGCGCGCGGCGCTCAGCCTCAAGCCGTCGCTGCTCGCCGAGGCGATGACCCACCCCGGCTGGATCATGGAATACATCAAGCATGGCGGCACCCCGCCGCTCGGCAACTGGCTGAAATATCTGCCGGCGGATGCGACACCGGAAGACACCATCAAGTTCAACCGAGCCCAGGTGCCGGCGCACGCGCAGACCTGGAAGGAGCTCGAGCACTACCGCAAGCTTTTCCCCGGCAACCTTGTCGTCAAAGGCATCATGAGCCCGGCCGACGCGATCCGCTGTGCCGAGCTCGGCTGCAACGGCATCATCGTCTCGAATCATGGTGCGCGTCAGCTCGACCAGGCGCCGGCATCGCTCGACGTGCTCCCGGCAGTGAAGCGCGCGGTCGGCGACAAGATGACCATCATGCTCGATAGCGGCATCCGCCGTGGCGCCGACATCCTGATCGCCATGTGCCTCGGCGCTGATTTCTGCTTTTTCGGCCGGCCGACGCTTTACGGCGCGGTCGCCGGCGGGCTCGACGGGGTCAAGAAGGCTGTCGACATTTTCCGCGGCGAGATCGATCTCGTCATGGGCCAGATCGGCTGCCCGAGCCTCGATCAGCTCGGCCCCGACTTCCTCTGGCAGGAAGACTGGCAGCGCAACCAATAACCTGCCGATCCCGGGTGCCCGGCACGGAGCTTTTCCGGCTCCGGGTCGCCTCGGTATCGATATATGCAATTATTGCGATTCAGAATTGCGATGATGCATATTCAGTTTGTTCCTGTTCTGTACCATCTGACGCACAGCGCTGGCTCATGCGTGGGCCGGTGCCGCCGCCGTCAAAAGCGGCTCGCTGATTGACAGTCCGAAACCGGAGCTTGACGAGCGAACTCTTCTTCCATGCGCGGGCACAACGATAAGGCACAACAATAAAAGCCGTCTGTCGTCCGCGACCGAAATAACAACCAACATCGGCGCGGGCGCTGTTGAGGCCATAAGCCACCGATAACAAGCCCAAGCCGCACGGAAGCAAGGCCACTCGGCAAACCGGAAAGTAGGCAGTGAATAAGACTAGATGAGCGTCCGCCGAAAGGCCTCGGCGGATGACACGCGGAGCCTGTCCGCGCAAGTCATCCGCCGGCCGGCGGCGGCGCGGGCGCGGGCGCGGGTGCTCCGGCTTAAGCCATCGCCGGCCGCATGCCGCCGCGCAGCCCCTGCCTGGCTAGCAGGAAGCCGACCACGGTGAGGTTGGCGAGGTTGAACGCGACACCGATGGCGAACGCTGGCGCGTAATAGCCGAAATGGTCGTAGAGCGCGCCGGCGAACCAGCTGCCGAACGCCATCCCGCCCATGCTGACGAACAGCACCATCGGCACCCGCCACGATGCCTCCGCCGACGGATACAGCTCGCGCACGATCAGCACATAGGCGGGCACGATGCCGCTGAAGCCGAGCCCGTAAGCAGCCGAAATCGCGAACAGGCCGGCCTCGTTCTGGGTGAGGAGAAAGGCGCTGATCGCCAGCGCCTGACAGGCGGAGCCGAGGATCAGCGTCACCAGCCCGCCGACCCTATCGGCGAGCCAGCCCCAGAATTGCCGGCTACAGAAAGCGCAGGCCTGCAGCACCGACAGCATCGCCGCGCCCTGCGCCGCGGGAATGCCGATATCGCTGCAAAACGCGACGAGATGGCTCTGCGGCAGCGCCATCGGGACGCAGCAGCAAAATCCCGCGACGCAGAGCAGGCTCAGCACCAAATTGGGCGGCAGGCCCAGGATTGGGCCATTTCGCCGCGAGCCGGACGCTAAAGTCTCGGCATGCGATGGTCGCGGCGCCGGATGTAGGAACAGCGCCGCGATCGGCGGGATCGCCGCGACCACGAAGATGCCGTAGGCGACCATCACGCTTTGCCAGCCATAAGCCGCGATCGCGTGCTCGAAGACGCTTGGCCACACCATGCCGGCGATGTATTGGCCGGACGCGATCAAGGCGAGCGCAGTGCCGCGCCGCCGTTCGAACCAGCGGCTGACATAGACGAGGAGTGGCGGGAACATTGCGCCGTTGCCCAACAGCCCGAGCAGCAGCCCGTGGCCGATATAGAGCGCCCAGACCGAGCCGATCGCCGACACGGCGAGCCCGGCGGCGATCATCGCCGCGCCGAAGATCACCGTTAGCCGCACGCCGATGCGGTCGGCGAGCCACCCCATCAGAATACCGCCCAGCCCGGTGCCGACCCAGCTCATCGCGGCGGCGAGCGAAATCACCTGGCGCGGCGCGTCGAGCGCGGCGGCGATTGGTTTCAGTCCGACGATGATCAGCAGCGGCGAGCCGTAGGAGATCGACAGCAGCAAGAGCGCGACGCAGGCCGCGACCCAGGCGCCGCGTCCCTCGACGACGCGCCCCAGCTCCTTCGCCGTCATCCCGCCGGCGTCCGGCATCGGCTGGCCCCTCCCTGCTTCTTCGCCTTTGCCCGGATTTTGGGCAGAACCGCTGACTGATAGCCTCGATCCGGGGATGGCGGCAACCGACTATCGGGCAGATCTCCCGTGCGCGTCGATTGCCGGCGGGTCGCGCAGGGCGCTACGATCCTCGGCGATACTCGGCGGGAGAGAAGAATGGGCAAGCGGATTGTCGTGGTCGGCGCCGGCGCGGTCGGCAGCTATACCGGCGCGCACATGGCGAAGGCCGGCGCGGATGTCACCTTTCTCGACTTCTGGCCGGAGAACGTCGAGGCGATCAACCGCGACGGCATCCGTGTCACCCATCACCAGGGGCCCGAGCCGTTCTCGGTCAAGGCGCGCGCCCTGCACCTCACCGAGGCGCAGCATCTCGCCAAGGAGGCGCCGGTCGACATCGCTTTTGTTTGCGTCAAATCCTACGACACCGAGTGGGCGGCGCGGCTCATCAAGCAATACTTGGCGCCGGGCGGCTACATCGTCTCGCTGCAGAACTGCATGAACGAGGAGACGATCGCCGGGGTCGTCGGCTGGGGCAAGGTGATGGGCTGCATCGCCAGCCATATCAGCGTCGCGCTGCATGCGCCGGGTCAGGTGCATCGCGGCGGCCTGATCGGTGGCACGCGGCACATTGTTTACCGCACCGGCGAGCCGAACGGCCGCGTCACCGATCGCGCCCACGAAGTCTGCCGCCTTGTCTCGACCGCCGACAGCGCCAAGGTCACCGACAACCTTTGGGGCGAGCGCTGGACGAAACTAGTGCAAAACACCATGGCCAACGGCGTCTCGGCCTGTACCGGGCTCTCCGGCGCGCAATGCGCTGACAACGAGGCGATCCGCCACTTCCAGGCGCGGCTCGGCAGCGAGGCGATCCGCATCGGCCAGGCGCGCGGCTACAAGCTCGAGGAGATCGACCACCAGGAGCCGGAAACCATCGCCCGGGCCGGCGAGGGCGACGCGGAGGCGCTCGCGAAATACGATCATCACCGGCTCAACTCGCCGCGCGGCGCGTCAGATCAGCGCCCGTCGATGGGCCAGGACATGGCCAAGGGCCGCCGCACGGAGATCGAATTCCTCAACGGTTTTGTCGTGCGCGAGGGCAATCAGGTCGGCATCCGCGCCGCCGCCAACGAGCGCCTTGTCGACATCGTCAAAAAGGTCGAGCGCGGCGAGCTCAAGCAAGACCCGCGGCACATCGCCGAACTCAGGCTGAACTGACAGCCGGTTAACGACTTCTCGAAGGATTGCCGCGATGCTTGGATCATGGCGGTGATCGAAGAGGCGGATGTGACGCGGCGGCCCGAGGGCGGCGCCGCGCCGGCGGCCAGGGCGTGGCAGCGGGCGCTGGAGATGACCGCGCGGATCGGGCGCGATCCGGCGCGCACCCTGCCGCTGGTTATCGACGAGCTTGCCGAGCATCACGCCGCTGCGCCCGCGCTGCTCTCGGAAACCGAGACCCTCAGCTTCAGTGACCTCGCGGCGCTGTCTCGGCGCTACGCGGAATGGGCGCTGCGCCACGGCGTCGGCAAGGGCGATGTGGTTGCGTTGATGATGCCGAACTGCCCGCAATACCTGGCGATCTGGCTCGGCATCGTTCGCGTCGGCGGGATTGTCGCGCTGGTCAACACCAACCTCGTCGGTGCCGCGCTCAAGCACTCGCTCGACACCGTGGCGCCAAAGCACATTGTCGTCGCGCAGCCGCTCGCCACCGCGGTCGCCGCGATCCGGCCTAGCCTCCCGGCCGAGATGCAAATTTGGGCGCATGGCGGCGACGTCGAGGGCCTGCCGCGCATCGAGACCGCGCTGCCGGACGACAGCCTCGATGGCCTAAGCTTTGCGCCGCCGGTGCTCGACGACCGCGCGCTCTACATCTACACCTCGGGCACCACCGGGCTGCCCAAGGCCGCCGCGGTCAGTCACCATCGCCTGATGCAATGGAGCCACTGGTTCGCCGGGATGATGGACATCGTGCCGGGCGACCGCATGTATTGCTGCCTACCGATGTATCACAGCATCGGCGGGGTGGTGACGATCGGCGCCCCGCTCGTCGCCGGCGCGTCGGTGTTCATTCGCGAGCGCTTCTCGGCGAGCCGCTTCTGGGACGACGTCGCCGGCCGGGATTGCACCTTGTTCCAGTATATCGGTGAGCTCTGCCGCTACCTCCTCGCCGCGCCGCCGCACCCGCGCGAGCGGGCGCACAAGCTGCGGCTAGCTTGCGGCAACGGGCTGCGCGGCGATGTCTGGGAGGCGTTTCAGCGCCGTTTCGCGATCCCGCAAATCCTTGAATTCTACGCCGCGACCGAAGGCTCGTTCTCGCTCTACAACGCGGAGGGGAAACCCGGCGCGATCGGCCGCATTCCGCCGTTTTTGAGCCACCGCTTCCCGGTGGCGCTGGTCCGGCATGACATCGAAACCGGCGAGCCGGCGCGCGGACCCGACGGGTTTTGCCTGCGCTGCGCGCCCGATGAGCCAGGCGAGGCGATCGGCAAGATTGCTGCCGGCGCCGGCCGTTTCGAAGGCTACACCGACCCCGAAGCCTCGGCGAAGAAGGTGCTCCGCGACGTCTTCGCCGAGGGTGACGCGTGGTATCGCACCGGCGATCTGATGCGCCGCGACCGCGCCGGATTTTTCTATTTCGTCGACCGCGTCGGCGACACTTTCCGCTGGAAGGGCGAAAACGTCTCGACGGGCGAGGTCGAGGAGGTGATCGCCTCGTGCCCCGGGGTCGCGGGGGTCGTGGTCTACGGCGTGCCGGTTCCCGGAACCGAGGGCCGCGCCGGCATGGCGGCGATCGTGCCCGGCGATGGGTTCGACCTGATGCAGCTGCACCGTCACCTTGCCGAGCGCCTCCCCGATTACGCCCGCCCGGTTTTTTTGCGGCTGTGCGGTGACATCGGCACGACCGGCACCTTCAAGCCGCAGAAGCAGCAGCTCGCCGCGCAAGGGTTCGATCCCGCCGGGATCGCCGAAGCGCTCTATGTCGAGGATCGAGCCAGCGCCGCTTACGTCGCGCTTGATCCGGCGCTTCACCAGCGCATAGCGGCTGGAGAGCTACGCCTCTAGGCGGTGCTGCCGGCGTCGACCGTCATCACCGTGCCGGTGATGTTGCCGGCTTTGTCGCTGACCAGAAATTCGACCGCGTTGGCGATGTCCTCGATCGTGGCGAGCCGGCCCAAGGGGCTGCGCCGCCGCACCCGCTCGCGGTTGCCCTCGTCCATCTCCTCGGTCATCGCGGTGTCGACAAAGCCCGGCGCCACCGCGTTGACGGTAATGCCGAGCGGTCCGACCTCGCGCGCCAGCGACTTGGTGAAGCCGATCAGCGACGCCTTGGTCGCGCTGTAGACCGACAGCCCGGAGAAGCCCGTACTGGCGACGATCGAGGAGATGTTGACGATCCGCCCGCCGGATCGCTTGGCGCCATCCGCCATCATCGCCCGCACCACGTGCTTCGACAGTACCATCGGCGACACGGTGTTGAGCCGCACCAGCCGCTCGATGGCCGAATCCCGCATCGTCGCCAGCACGCCGCTGGTGCCGATCCCGGCATTGTTGACGAGACCGTAGATCGGCCCGCACTCGGCGCGGATCGACTTGACCAGCTCGCCGAGCTTGTCGAACTCCGCCAAGTCGCACGGCCAGAAGGGCAGGGAGCCGGCGTCGCCTTGCGCCGCGGCGAGTTCGTCGCTCATCTTGCGGGCGACGGCGATGGCGTGATAACCCGATTCGCGCAGCCGCAGTGCGATGCCGAGGCCGAGGCCGCGGCTAGCGCCGGTGACAATGACGTTACGCATTGCGCGCGAGCTTGCCCGCGGCGCCGACCTCGAGCGCCGGCACAAAGTGAATTGCCGCCGGCACTTTGTGGCGTTCCAGCGTGCCGCGGCAGAACTCCAGGATCTCGCTCTTCAGCGCGTCGGCATTGCTGGGCGCGGCGGCGGGCGAATTGACCACCACATCGGCGACAACGACGGCGCCGGTGATCGGGTTGCGCCGCGCCTTGACCAGCGACATGCGCACGCTCGGATGGCGGTTGATCGCCGCCTCGACTTCCTCGGGGTGAACCTTGAGCCCGCCGATATTGATGATGCCGCCGCGCCGGCCGACGAAGTGGTAGCGCCCGTCGCGCAGCTCGATCATGTCGCCGGTATCGACGTAGCCGTCCTCGTCGCGTGGGAAGGCGACGCCGCCGAGATAGCCGAGCGCGTTGCCGCTCGACTTGATCCGCAACGACCCGTCGACGACGCGCAGATCGACATTGCCGGGCCGGCCGATATAGCTCGCCGGGAACCCGGCGCGCCCGTCGCCGACCGCGAACGCGACCCCGGCCTCGGTCGAGGCGAAAGCGTGCGCGATATCGGCATCGGGAAAGGCCGCGCGGAGATGATCGAGTACCGCCTGGTCGGCGATCTCGCCCGACAGCCGCACATAGCGCGGCGCCATCTTGTGCAGGTTGGTGCTCATCAGCGCGCGGCGCCAATGCGACGGCGTTCCGGAGATGTGGGTAACACCGCTGGCGCCAAGGCGTGTGAGGAAGTCGCCGACCGGCTCCGCGGCGCTCGAAAACACCATCGAACCGCCGCCGAGCATCGCCCGCAGGAAGATCTGCAGCCCGCCATAACGGCGCGTGTCGTAGAACGTGCTCCACACCGCGCCGGCGCCCAGCGGATCGCGCCCGGCCATCGCGCTCGACAGGGTGCACAGCGCGTGCGCGGTCAGTTTGGGAGCGCCGGTCGTGCCCGAGGTGAGCAAGACCCATTCGGTCCGCTCGCTGGCGCGGCGAATGCGATGCGCCGGCGCGATGTCCGCCGTGCAGCGGACGAAACGCGCCGCCTTGGCCGCGCAACGGTCGCCAACCACCGCATCGACCTCACCGGTCGCGATCACCGCCGGCAGGTGCTCGTCCGCCACGTCCGGCGGGCACAGCGCGATGCGCCGGGCGACCCCGTCGAGTTCGATTAGCGCCAGCGCGGCAGGCAGCTGGTCGCGCGCCGCAATCAACACCGAGGCGCCGCGCAACTCGTCGAGCGGCGCGCCGAGGCTAGACCCGCGTGACAGCGCGCCGAGGTTGACGTCGGCCGTGGCGCCGCGCAGCCAGCGCTCGCCGGGCGGCCCCGCCTCGCTTAACTTCTGCCAGAGTGAGGTTGGTTCACGCTGCGACATCGCCAGGCGATGCTTGCTCGTACAGCCGGATGAAGTCGCCGACCGTCACCGGGAAATCGACATCCTCGGCGGTGCTGAATGGGTCGAAACCGAGGCGGTCTTCCAGCCGGGCGACGATGATGGCGAAACACAAGGAGTCGAGGCCGGTCTCGAGCAGCCCGAGCTGATCGGTCAGCGGCGCCAAATTCTTGCTCTGCTCGGCCGCGACCTGTTCGACCACGGCAACGATCTCAGACCTTGCTAACATCCCGGGGCTCCTGTTGGGCTGGCTCGAACCTTCGCCGCTTGGCGTTAATAAACCTCAAATTCCGGCGATTGGTCATTGTGAATTGATTGGCGAGGATCGCACGCATGATGGTGAGATGATCGAACGCCTGCTGCCGCCCGCGGTGTCCGGGGAAGCCGCGCGACAAGACATCCCCGACGCGACGCTCTTCCCGGATGAGGCGGCGCTGCTGCGCGGCGCGACCGAAGGGCGGCGGCGCGAATTCGCTACGGCGCGGCATTGCGCGCGCGCGGCGCTGGCGCGGCTCGGCATCGCGGCGGTGCCGATCTTGCGCGGCGCCAAGCACGAACCGCTTTGGCCCGAGGGTGTCGTCGGCAGCATCACCCATTGTCGCGGCTATCGCGCCGCGGCGGTCGCCCTCGCCAAGGACATGATGGCGGTGGGCATCGACGCGGAGCCTGCCGGGCCGCTGCCCGATGGTGTGGGGCGGCGTGTCCTGCGAGGCGAGGAGCGCCAATGGTTGTCCGGCGCGCCGGGCGACATTCCCTGGGATCGCGTGATCTTCAGCGCCAAGGAGGCGATCTACAAGGCGTGGTTTCCCCTGACCCGCCGTTGGCTCGGCTTCGAGGACGCGATCGTCGGCATCGATGCCGAAGCCGGGCTGTTTCACGCGAGGGTGTTGGTCGACGGCCCGCCATTCCTTCGCGCGTTCGCCGGGCGATTTCTCGTCGAGGACGGGCTCGTGCTGACGGCGATAGCGTTGCAAGCCTAGACCCTCGCCGCTTCCAGGGCCTCGACCAGCGCCGCGACATCCTTCGGCGTGGTCTCGCCGTGGGTCACGCAGGCGCGGACAACCGGGCGGGTCTCGAACTTGGCGGCCGAAATCCAGGCGCGGCCCGAGGCGAGCACGCGCCGCACGATGGTTTCGATGTCGGGCGATCCGGGCGGCGGCTCGGCGCAGACCACCGCGACCGGCGAATTGTTGGCAATAGCCCAGCCGCGCGCCGTAAGCTTGGCTTCGAGCAAGGCCGCCAGTTCGATCGCATGCTCGACGTGACGCGCGTAGCCGTCCCAGCCGGCGGCCGCCAGCGACAGAAATAGCCGCAGCCCGAGAAACCGCCGCGACCACTGCACCGAATTGAGGTACGGGTCGCGCCCGGCGTGGTGCGAGGGCATATAATCGTTCGCCGCGTAAAACGTCGCCGACAGGATACTCGCGTCGCGTGTGAAGAACATGCCGCAACCCATTGTCACGGCAAACCATTTGTGGGCATCGACCGTGACCGAGTTGGCGTGTTCGATACCGGTCAGCAGGCTCCGAAGCCGGTCGGAGGCGATCAGCGCGCCGCCCCATGCGGCGTCCACATGGAACCATAAGCCAAACCGGTCGGCGATGTCGCGGCACGACGCCAACGGATCGATCATCCCCGCATTGGTGGTGCCGGCGGTGGCAGCGATCATCACCGGGACCATCCCCGCCACGCAGTCGGCGCCGATCGCCGCGGCGAGCGCTCCCGGATCCATGCGTCCGGTGCCGTCGGTCGCGACCAGTCGCACCGCCGTCCTGCCGATCCCCGCCTGGTGCGCGATCTTGAACCAGGCGAGATGGCTCTCGCGCGACACGTAGAAAACCGGCGCGCCGGCGAAGGCGCGGGCGCCGCTCTCCGCAAATCGCGGCTCAGCCCGGGTCAGCGCGCAGATCAGCGCGGTGTAGTTGGCCTCGGCGCCGCCGCTGGTGAAATGGCCGGCCGTCTCGGGCGGCAGTCCGGCGCGCTCGGCGACCGTGCGGATGACATGCGTCTCGATCTCGACCGCGGCTGGCGACGTCGTCGCCGTCGCCAGTTGCGGGTTGAATGCGGCGGTTATGCGGTCCGCGCATTGCGCCGGATAGGCCGGCGCCGGGTTAAAGAGACCGAAATAGCGCGGGCTGGTCATCTGGGTGACCCCCCGTTCGAGCTGCGCGACGGTCCAGCCGATCACCCGGTCGAGTTGGACCGGCGCGCGGAAATCGAAGCTCGCAAGCTCGTGGCGAAACGCGTCGAGATCGATTGTCGGCGGGACCGGGCCATCGGCGATCCGTGCGGCGGCGGCGAGCAGCGCCTGGGTCAGCAGATCGTCTGATTGCTCGCGCTCGGCAGGGCTGGGAAAAAGCGGCGAGCTGGGCGACCCGGCGGGCCGCAGCGCGGCGATCGCGGCCATGCTCAGGCGTAGGTTGGGCTGACGGCGTGCCCGGCCGGAGGTAACCCAGGCCCCACCCGTCCGCGCCGGCGCGCGCGGTTGTCGGCGAGGTAGCCAAGCCAGTTCGAATAGAGCCGCGTCGCGGCCTCGCGCCAAGGCGCGGCCAGCTCGCGGCCCACGGCAGCCGCGGGAAACTGTTGGAGCAGCGCGATGTCTCGACGCGAGACGGCTCGCTCGCGAAACGCCAGCAACGCCTCAGTTGCGCCATCGGTGAAGTAGCCGAGCGGCAGCTCGGGATAGTGCTCCATCTCGCCGGCGAAATAGCGCCGAACATCGCGGCGGTATTCGCCGAAGAGGGCTGTCGCGTCGTATTCCGGGTGACCCTGCAGGAAGACGAAGAGGCTCCGTCTCTGCTTGACGAAAAGGTCGGCGCCGGCGGCGTCCGAGCGCGACAGGATGCGGTATCCACTCGCGGCGAGCGCTTGTTCCGGCAATTCGTTGCAGCGCGAGTGCGGCACCTGCCATACGACCGGTCCGGCGGCGACCAGCGGGTGGTTCTCGACCTTCGTACAATCGAAGACGCCGAAAAGCTTGCTGTCGAACGCGCGACGGGCGATCCCGTCGAGCCGGTACGCAGCGGCGTGCGCGGCCAGGCACGACCAGACGCTCGAAATCGTGTGGTCGTCCGCCCAGTCGACCAGCCGGGCCATGGCGGGCCAGTACGGTTCGTCCTCGATCCGCTCAGCGCGCGGTTCGGTGCCGGTGACGATCAACCCGTCGAAACGGCCGTCCCACAGCCGATCGGCCGGTTCGTGGTGCTCGGCGACGTAGCGTCGGCCTTCCGGCGTGCGCGGCACCTCGGGTAGCGAAAAGATCCGAAACGACACTTCGCGCCCTTCGGCGGCCCGCGACAGCAGATCGCGAACTTGCAGCTCGGTGAACTTGAGCGCCGGGTCCGGCATGTTGTTGACGAGGCCGATGGTGATCGGAGCGGCGCCGCTGGCGGGGGCTCGCTTCCGCCGGGAATGATCGGGGGCGAAATGTGCCATGATCAGCCCGCCGCTCGCGCCAGCGCCTGGTCGAGATCGTCGATGATGTCGTCGACGTGCTCGATGCCGACGCTGAGCCGGATCATCTCGGGGGTGACGCCGGCCTTCTTCTGGTCCGCAGCGGGCATTTGCCGGTGCGTCGTTGAGGCGGGATGACACGCCAGCGACTTGGCGTCGCCGAGATTTACCAGGCGCTTCACTAGTTTCAGCGCGTCGTAGAACCGGGTTCCGCCCTTGTAGCCGCCCGCGACGCCGAAGGTCAGCAACGAGCAGGCGCGCCCGCCCAGATATTTTTCGGCGAGATGATGATAGGGGTTGTCGGGAAAGCCGACGTAATTGACCCAGGCGACCCGCTTGTCGTCGCGCAGGAACTCGGCGACGCGGCGTCCATTCTCGACATGGCGCTCGACCCGCAGCGCCACGGTCTCGATGCCCTGCAGGAGCAGGAACGCGCTCAGCGGCGACAGCACCGCGCCGGTGGTGCGTTGATAGAAGCTGCGGCAGCGCGCGATATAGGCGCCGGGGCCGAAGTGATCGGCGTAGACGAGCCCATGATAGGACGTGTCGGGTTCGCAGAATTGCCGGAAGCGCTCGGCGTGCTGCTTCCAGGGGAACTTGCCGCTGTCGACGATCGCGCCGCCAAGGGTCGTGCCGTGGCCGCCCATGAACTTCGTCAGCGAATGGACGACGATATCCGCCCCGTGCTCGATCGGGCGCAGCAGGATCGGCGTCGCCACAGTGTTGTCGACGACCAGCGGCACGCCGGCGGCATGTGCTACCTCGGCCAGTGCCTCGATGTCGCAAATGTTGCCCGCGGGGTTGCCGACGCTCTCGCAAAACACGGCGCGCGTGTCGCGGTCGATCAGCGCCCCGATGTCGCGAGGGTGGTCCGATTTAGCGAAGCGCACCGCGATGCCAAAGCCCGGCAGCAGATGCGAGAACAGCGTGTGTGTCGTGCCGTAGAGTTGCGGCACGGAGACAATGTTGGTGCCGGCTTGGGTCAGGTTGAGGAGTGCGTAGTGCAGCGCCGCCTGGCCCGAGGCCACGCACAACGCTCCGACCCCGCCCTCCAGCAAGGCGACGCGGCGGTCGAGCACATCGACGGTGGGGTTGTTGATGCGCGTGTAGCGAAACCCCGGAACCTCGAGGTTGAACAGCGCGGCGCCGTGCTCCGCGCTGTCGAACTCGTAGGCGGCTGTCTGGTAGATCGGCACCGCGACAGCCTTCGTCGTGGGGTCGCCGTCATAACCGCCGTGGATGGCCAGCGTTTCGCTTCGCACCGGACCGAATCCTTCAACTTAATGGGGCGCCGCCAGCTTCATCGCATCTCTCCCTCAGCATGGTTAGTTTCCTGTCCCTCTGCTAGCGCTGCAGAGTTGTGTCTTACGCCGAGATCGCCACGGGCCAAGCCAGGCTCTGCCGCTCTTCGGTCCGCGCTGCCGCTCCCGTCCCTGTCTTCCGCGCGAGGCGCGGCACCGCCAATGCCAGCAACGCGGCGAAGGCGGACCACAGCGGCAGGATCGAAGCGTCCGGGGTCAGATGCCGGCTCAGGCATCCGTGGCCCGCTTCGTCGTCGGTATCGAACAGGATGTGCTGTTCGAGGAAGTGATGGAAGGCGCGCTGGCCATCCCCGGGCCAGTGCGGCGCCCGCAGCATCGCTGAAAACACGCGGGAGAGCCCGCCATCCTCATAGCTGGCGATGCTGCATGCGCGGGCATGATCGTCGACCGCGCGCACGCGGTTCAGATAGCTCGCGCCCAAGGCGTCGAGGAACTCGTTGTCGCGGACCGGCTGCAGCGCGAGGAGCCGGCGCATGAATTCGTCGTGGTCGAGCTTTTCGCCGGGAAAAGCGACCTGCGGCCAGGGCGACAGATTGTCGGTGTTGCACTCGCCCAGGCGCAGCGCCGCCAGTTTGGCGTCGTCCGGGCGCTGCCGGCAGGCGATTTCGAGGTTTTCGCGGAATTGGATCGAGAAATAGTAATATGCCTTGGCGACCTGCATCACCTCATCGCCGTCGAGGTGCTCCCAAGGCATCGCGCAGATTTCGTCGATGATCGCCTGATAGCCCTTGGTGGCGTTACCGCGATATTCCGCTGGGAAGGTCAAGTTATCGATCCCGTCCATTGCTAGCCCCATACAGCCATCGCCACACTCGGTTCGCTCACCAAAGTAATAATCTAGTAACTATAAGTAATCGCCGGTGCAGCGTCCGATGAGGCGTGGGCAAGATGTATTGACGGCGTGGGGGGAAGGCAATTTTAAAGTTAGTTAAAAATCTACCTATTTTCGATCGATCGGTCGAGTCGGTGCGTTCCTGCGCCGCAGCAAGTGTCCGCGCGGTTATACAAAACCCAATAAAATAGGACGAAACGCCAGCTACTTGCCGAAGAAAAGGCCGCCGTTGACGTGAAGCGTCTGCCCGGTGATGTAGCGGCCGTCGGGACCGCATAGGAACCGCACCATCGCCGCGATCTCCTCGGGACGGCCCTGTCGGCCCAGCGGGATCTCGCGCTCCATGCCACGGCCGTGCGCGCCGCCGGCCGACGGCCCACGGACGGTGTCGATCGAGCCGGGCGCGATGCAATTGGCGGTGATGTTGTACTGTGCCAGCTCCATCGCCAATCCGCGAATGAAGCCCTCGAGCCCTGCCTTTGAGGCGTTGACATGTACCCGCCCGCGCGAGCCGGCGTGGTGCGAAATGCCGCTGAGGCCGATGATCGTGCCGCCGCCGCGCTTGATCATCTCGGGCACGGCCGCTTTGGTCAGGATAAAGGCGCCGTCGAGCGCCACCGAGAGGATTTCGCGCCACTCCTCGAGGTTCATCTGCAGGAACGGCGTCTGCCGCCGCAGCCCGGCATTGCTGACGACGATATCGACGCCCCCGAATTCCTTGACCGCCGCCTCGACCATCGCGGCGACGGCATCGGGCTTCGAAATATCGGCGAGGTAAGGTATCGCGCGTCCACCGGCGGCGCGCAACTCCTTGGCGGTTTCCTCGACGATCGCCCGGTCTCCCCGGCCATTGACCACGACCGCCGCCCCGGCGGCGGCGAGAAGCTCGGCGATCGACTTGCCGATATTCTTCCCGGCCCCGGTGATGATCGCGACCTTGCCCGCAAGCGGCTTCGCCTCAACCATGATCTTCCTCCCTGCTTCCGGGGCCGGAGGTAAGCATTGCCCGCCGCTGCCGGTCAACTTGGGCGGTCGCCGCCCCAGCCATTTGGGCCGACACCGCGGCATAGGTCGCGACGCAATACGGGACGAGGTAGGTCAGCGCGAGTTTCAACCAATCAATTCTGTCGTCACCGAATAGCGCGCCGCCCTGATTGATCGCGTTGAGGACGGTGCCGACGATGATCATCACGCCCAGGGCGCGGCGCGCCACGCCCCGGTTGGTCGCGTAGAGCCAAATCAGCCGCCATCGCGGCAAGCGAGCCTTCCACATCGCTGTGATGATAGCGGTTCAGCGTCCTGCCAGTGCGGCTGCATCGCCAGCACCTCCGCCCGCGAGGCCGCGGCGAGAAGGTACGATGTCGCGGGCCGGCTAGCCGTCGCGATTGGTGGTACGGGTGCCGGGGCCGGGATAGCCGCCGTGGATGTCGTTGTCGTAGACATCGCTCGCCGCGTCGGAGCACGCCGTGGCCGCAATGCTCAGCAGCGACATCAGCAAGAAGGCTAGCGCGATCGTTCGTCTCATGTGCCGTCTCCCCCGGATGGCATGCGCAGCGAGCGCCGCCTCTCCGCTATTCTTCGCGGCAGCATGAACCGCTATCCCCACGCGCACAACTCCTTGCGCGAGGGGGCGCGCCGGCTCAATTTGCCGCATCGGGACTGATCGGTCTGGAGGGGACATGCGGCTGGGGATTTATTTGCCTCAAATCGGGCGTAAGGCCGGGCCCGACGGCATTCGCCGCGCCGCGGTCCAGGCCGAAGAACTAGGCTTTGACGATGTCTGGACCAGCGAGCACATCATCGTCCCAGCGGGCGCCATGTACCCGCCCTCGCCGATCTTCTACGACCCGGTGCTGACCTTGACCTGGGCCGCTGCCTATACCAAACGGGTCTGGCTCGGCACCAGCGTGCTGGTGTTGCCGATGCGGCACCCGTTGCCGCTCGCCAAGGAACTGGCGACGTTGCAGAACCTGTCGGGCGGCCGGCTGATCCTCGGCGCGGGGGTCGGCTGGCTCGAGGCCGAGTTCGCGGCGCTTGGGGTGCCCTTCAAGGAGCGCGGTCGCCGCACCGACGAGGGCATCGCGATGATGCGCGCAGTGTGGACCGATGACCCGGTGAGCTTCGAGGCGAAATGGATCCCGGCGATGATCGACCAGATGCGCATGTTGCCGAAGCCCGAGAAGCCGATCCCGATCTGGGTCGGCGGCACCTCGGAGCCGGCGTTGAAGCGGGCGCTGCGGCTCGACGGCTGGCACGGTTCGCGCGCCAACCCGGAGCAGGCGGCGCCGCTCGTCGAGCGATTGCGCGAGGCGCGGCCCGAGCCGGAGTTCACGATATCGCTGCGTGCGGCCTGGGACGGCAAGAGCGAGGAAGAGCTGACCGCGCGCCTCGAAGGCTTCAAGGCGGTCGGCGTCGGGCACGTGATGGTCGAGCCGTTCGACCGCGAGCTCGACGACTGGCTGCGTTCGGTTGAGCGCATCGCCCGCGCCGGCGAGGGGATACGCGGATGAGGCTTGCCACCACCCTCAAATTCTCGCCGCACGAGGGCGGGATCGGCATGGACCTGGTCTGGGAGGCCGAGCGGCTCGGCTTCGACGCGGTGTGGGCCGGCGAGGCCTACGGCGCCGATGCCGTGACCCCGGTCACCTGGGTGCTGGCGCGCACCAGCCGGATCAAGGCCGGCACCAGCATCATGCAGATGCCGGCACGCACCCCGACCTGCGCGGCGATGACCGCGTTGTCGTTGCAGGCGCTGTCCGGCAACCGTTTCCTGTGTGGTATCGGGCCGTCGGGTCCGCAGGTGGTTGAGGGCTGGTACGGTGTGCCGTTCGGCCGGCCGCAGACCCGCACCCGCGAGTACGCCGCGATCATCCGTCAGGTCTTCGCTCGCGAGGCGCCGCTCGAGCATCACGGCTACCATTACGACATCCCCTATACCGGGCCGGGTTCGACCGGGCTCGCACGGCAGCTGCGCAGCACCGTCCACGGCCAGCCGGGATTGAAGATCTACACCGCGCCAATCTCCCCCGCCGGTCTGCGTACCGCTGGCGAGATCGCCGACGGCGCGTTGCCTTTTTTCATGTCGCCCGAGAAGGCGCAGGTCATTGTCGACCCGATCCTCGAGGGCCGCGCCAAGGCCGGACGCTCGGACGACCTCGCCGATTTCGACGTCGCGCCTTATGTGCGGATCAGCATGGGAGATGACCTCGCCGCCTGCCGCGATGCCTTGCGCCCCGGCCTCGCGCTCTATATCGGCGGCATGGGCGCGCGCGAGCAGAATTTCTACAACGATTTGGCCCGGCGCCTCGGCTATGAGGCGGAAGCGGCGGCGATCCAGGATCATTTCCTCGCCGGGCGGCGAGGCGAGGCGGCCGCTGCGGTGCCCGACGCGCTGATCGACGAGATTTCGCTGGTCGGCCCGCCCGATCGGATCAAGGACCGACTGCAGGCGTGGAAGGAACTTGCCGACTACAACTGGGTCGGCTCACTGGTTCTCGCCGGGGCCGACGCCGCCGCGATGCGCGTGGTCGCCGAAGCGGTTTTCTAGAAATATTCATGCTGTGCCGGTCTGCTTATTTGCCGCAAGCGACGGGGGTAGCAGGAGGCGAGCCTCCTGATAGTCTCGCTCGCACCAGATGCGAGCAGCACCCGTCACGCCGGGTGCGCTAAGCAACCAGCGCGTCAAGTGCGTCAGGAGTGGGAAATGCCCGATTACGACTGGACCGGCGGCGATCTGCCGAACTTCGTCACCCATCTCGAATGCGGCCTGACCGGCGAGCGCTACGAGGCCGATGTCGTCCAGGGCTTGTCGAAGGCGGGGCGGCCGCTGCTCGTCCGCTACGATCTCGCTGGGGTCGTGGGGGCGCTGACCAAGGACATGCTGGCGGCCCGCCCGCAGACAATGTGGCGCTACCGCGAGATGCTCCCCGTGCGCCGGCCGGAGAATGTCGTCTCGCTTGGTGAGATCGTGACGCCGCTGATCGCGCTGCCGCGCATCGCCAAGCAGATCGCCCCCGGCGGCGAAATTCTCGTCAAGGACGAAGGCCGCTTGCCGACCGGCTCGTTTAAGGCGCGCGGGCTGGTGATGGCGGTCTCGATGGCCAAGGAATTGGGCATCAAGACCATGGCGATGCCGACCAACGGCAATGCCGGCGCGGCGATGGCGGCCTATTGCGCGCGAGCCGGAATGAAGGCCTACGTCTTCTGCCCCGATGATACGCCGGCGGTGAACGTGCGCGAGATCGCGATGCAGGGTGCCGAGGTGTTCCTCGTCGACGGCCTCATCGACGATTGCGGCCGCCTCGTCGCCGAGGGCGAAAAGGAAGTCGGCTGGTTCAATTGCTCGACCCTGCGCGAGCCGTACCGGATCGAGGGCAAGAAGACGATGGGCCTGGAGCTCGCCGAGCAGCTCGGCTGGGAAATGCCCGACGTCATCTTCTATCCCACCGGCGGCGGCACTGGGCTGATCGGGATGTGGAAGGCCTTCGACGAGCTTGAGCAGATGGGCTGGATCGGCGCGAAGCGACCGCGCATGGTGGCGGTCCAGGCCGCCGGCTGCGCGCCGATGGTCAAGGCCTGGGAAGACGGCGTCGAGCATGCGCCGCGCTGGCAGGACGCGCACACCTTCGCGGCCGGCATCCGCGTGCCGCAAGCGGTCGGTGACTTCCTCATCCTGCGCGCGGTGCGCGAGAGTCAGGGCTTCGCGATCGCGGTCGACGACTCGGCGATCGCCGACGCCTGGGCCGCGGTGGCCCGCGACGAGGGACTGCTGCTCTGTCCCGAGGGTGCGGCGACCTTTGCCGCGTATCGCCAGGCGCTCGCCGACGGTCGCGTGGCGCCCACCGACAGAGTGATTTTATTCAATTGCGCTAGTGGGTTAAAATACCCCATGCGGGAGGCTGGCACGCACCTCAAGCTCGGCAATTCGGTCGATTGGCAACGGCTTGTCGGCACCACCGCGCGGTCGTGATCGAGGACGTGCGCTAACCCCTAAGTGTCGTGTTATAAACCGCCAACCCCTCGCGATTGCGGAGAAAAGGCCGATGGCCGAAGCGGTATGGAACGGGTTTCTGCGCCTCTCGCTGGTTTCCTGTCCGATCACCCTCAATCCCGCGACAAGCGATGCTCGGCGGATCACGCTCGACCTGCTGAGCGCGCGAACCGGTAATCCGGTAACCGAGCAATATGTCGATACCAAGACCGGCGATGTCGTCGCCAAGGAAGCGCTGGTCAAGGGTCACGAATTTGCTCCAGGGCGTTACGTCACCGTAAGCGACGAAGAACTCGCGAAACTGGGCGGCGGCGGGGGCAATATCATCGATCTCGAGCGCTTCGTACCGCGTGAGCAGATCGATCACCTGTATGTCGAGGCTGCCTATTACCTCCAACCGGAGGGTCAGCTGGCCTCTGACACGGTCCACGCGCTGCGGCTGGCGATGCGCCGCAGCGGGCGCGTGGCGCTCGGGCATGTCAGGATTGGCGAGCGGGAGCGCCCGGCGCTGATCGAGCCGCATCGCGCTGGGTTGATGATGTCAACGCTGCACACGGAAGACGAGCTGGTCGTCGCTAAGTCCGATGAGCGGCCGGAGGAAGACATTCCGGCCGAGATGGTCGAGATCGCCGAGGCGATCATCGCCCGTCGCGCCGGCGAGTTTGATCCGAGGCAACTGCGCGACCGCTTCCAGGACGATCTGCGCAAGTTGGTCGAACAGAAGGCCAGCAACGCGCCGGCGCCGCCTCCCGCGGCGCGGCGTCCGCCAAGCGCCGGCCGCTCGACGTCACCGGCACCCGTTCCCGAAGCTGCACCGCCCGAAGCCGCGCCGCCGGCGCCCGAGCCCGAGGCGCCGCCGCCCGAACCGGAGCCGGTGGCGGCCGCGGCGCCACCTCCGCCGCCCGAACCGGAGCCCGTGGCCGCCGCGGCGCCGCCTCCGCCGCCCGAGCCCGAGGCGCCGCCGCCCGAACCGGAGCCCGTAGCCGCCGCGGCGCCGCCTCCGCCGCCCGAGCCTGAGCCGGAGGCTGCGGCTCCTTCGCAGCCAGCGCCGCCCGCCGCTGCCGTACCGCCGCCACCTCCGCAGCCTGCACCGGAACCTCCTCCTCCCGCGCCGCCAGCTCCTGAGCCAGCCGTCGCGGCGGAGCCGCCGCCCTCGCCGCGCGCGACCGCGGTGCCGCCACCGCCGCGCCCGAGGCCAGTGCCGCCACCTCCGCCGGCACCCGAACCCACGCTGGCGATGCCGCCGCGGCCGCCCGCGCCGCAACCGGAGGCGAGCGAGAGCGAGCAGGATGATATCGGCGCAGAGATTCTGCTGCACATCATGGGGCTTGGCGACCGACGTTATGTCGAACCGGGTTGGGCCGGCAGTCCCGGCAGCCGACGCCAAATTGAGGCGTTGAGCGTGCGCCCGCGCCAAGGGCTCGGGGCGAGCGCGCTCGAATTTCGCGTCTTTGCCCAGGAGGGCCGCGCTACCGCTTGGGTTAGCAACGGCAACTACGCCGGCACGCGCGGGCGCAACCTGCCGCTGACCGGCTTTGCCATACGCCCGGCGGAGGAATTCGGCGACCGGCTAGACATCGCTTACGAAGGGTCGTTTTTCGAGGGTGGCGTCGTCGGACCCAAGCGCAACGGCGAACTTTGTGTGTCGACCGTTGCCGACGATCCACTTGAGGCCGTGCGCATAACGATCACCGATCGCGGCGCCGAGTAATCGCAAGTAGTAAGATCAGCCGAAAGAAAAATGGCCGGAACACAAGGTTCCGGCCAAGTTTGAACAGGGAGGCTTCACGTCTAGGAGACGTAAGGATCCGAAGACCCTCTTCCCGGGAACAAGTCCCGGAAACTCTTGTGGAGCTACTCAACTCCACGAAAACTTGCCGCGACGACTATCGCGTGGTCAGAACATGGCCGTTGGCACGGTCGATTACCAGCCAGAAATCGTCCTGGCTCGTCTGCAAAAAGCGCAATGCTATCAAATGACACGCATCTACTGCGGCGTCGGGTCGCAGCTCCCGGATGGGTCAGACCCGCTGTCGTGTTTCGACGGACTATCCGCCGAGCCGGCCCTCGGCGACCTTGCGCAAGAGAAAATCCCGGAAAACGCTGATCCGTTTCGAGGTGCGCAGCTCTTCTGGATAGACGAAGTATGCTTCGTTGGGTGGACCGCTGAGCTCCGGCAGGATGCGAACCAGCCCCGCCTGTTCGCTGGCCACGAAATCCGGAAGGGCAGCGACGCCGAGCCCGCTCATGATCGCGCGCAGCATCCCGTAGGTGTTGTTGACCGTCAGAATCGGCCGCCGGTCGTGTCCGGGCCTGTTGCCCACCTCCAGCAGCCAGTTAACCCCGGGCACCGGCGGACGGGCGTCCTCGCCATAGACGATGATGCGATGCTCCTCGAGCTCCTCGGGCCGCTTTGGCTGGCCATGTTTTTGGATGTAATCGGGCGAGGCATAGATGTGTACCTGGACGCTGACCAGATGCCGCTGGATCAAATCGGGTTGGCGCGGCGGGGTCATGCGGATCGCGACATCGGCCTCGCGCATCGACAAATCGAGCTCCGAATCATCGACGACGAGACTGACCTGGATCTCCGGATATAGGTCGAGGAACTCGCGGATGCGCGGCGTGAGCCAGATCGAGCCGAACGCGACCGTGGTGGTGATCTTTAGCGGTCCTTTTGGTCGATCCTTAGATTCGGAGATGAGGCCCTCTGCCATCGCCAGCTTGGCGAACACCTCCCGGGCAGTGCGGAACAACAGTTCGCCTTGCTCAGTCAGGATGAGGCCGCGGGCGTGACGGTGAAACAGCGGCACGCTGAGGCTTTCCTCGAGCGCGCTGATCTGGCGGCTGACCGCCGATTGGCTGAGGTTCAGCGACTCGCCGGCATGGGTGAAGCTGCCTGCCTCGGCGACCGCGTGAAACACGCGCAACTTGTCCCAATCCATCGCCATCGGGACCGCCCCCCCTAACTCACTCTGCGGCGCGCGCGGGTGCCGCGTCTTCCTGCGCCGCGAGGAACTTCTCCGCTTCGAGTGCGGCCATGCAGCCCATGCCCGCGGCGGTAACCGCCTGGCGGAAAACCTTGTCTTTGACGTCACCGGCGGCAAACACGCCGGGAATGTCGGTCGCGGTCGAATCCGGCCGGGTCAGCACATAGCCCTCGGCATCGAGGCGGAGCTGGCCGGCGACCAGTTCGGTGACCGGCGTGTGGCCGATCGCGATGAACACGCCCTCGCAGGCATGTTGGCGCGTCGCACCGGTCTTAAGGTTGCGCAGCCGAACGCCGGTGACCTCGGGCGGTTCTGGCGTGCCGAGGATTTCTTCGACGACGCTGTCCCAGATGACGGCGATTTTCGGATTGCGGAATAGCCGGTCCTGCAAAATCCTCTCGGCGCGCAGCGTGTCGCGGCGATGGATCAGCGTAACGCGGCTGGCGTGATTGGTCAGGTAGATCGCCTCCTCGACCGCGGTGTTTCCGCCGCCGACCACAACCACTTCCTTGTCGCGGAAAAAGAACCCGTCGCAAGTCGCACAGGCCGAGACGCCGAAGCCGCGATAGGTCTCCTCGCTCGGAATTCCCAGCCAGCGCGCCTGCGCGCCGGTGGCGAGAATGATCGTGTCGCTCGAGTAGGTGTCGCCCGAATCACCGGTGATATGGAACGGCCGGCGCGCGAGGTCGAGTTTCACCGCGAGGTCGAGCACGATCTTGGTGCCGACATGCTCGGCTTGGGCCTGCATCTGCTCCATCAGCCACGGGCCTTGGATCACGTCGGCGAAGCCCGGGTAATTCTCGACATCGGTGGTGATCGTGAGCTGACCGCCCGCTTGCAAACCACACAGCAGGATCGGATGGAGATTCGCCCGCGCGGCATAGATCGCGGCAGTGAACCCCGCTGGGCCGGCGCCGATAATCAGGACTTTGCTGTGATGGTGCTCGGGCATCCCATTCGCGATCGATTGGACAGCGTACTATACCAATTTTGCGCCTAGCGAGAGCTTCGCGCCAATAAATTCAGCGACCTTAGTACCCGAACATATGGTCGAGGCTGAAGGCGCCGCCGCTTCCGACAAGACCGTGGTAGCCGAACAGGCGGCAAGTCGCGTCGCGAATCACCGCATAGGCGCCCGGTCCCGCGGCGGATCGAATATCCGCGTCGAACAGCTCGTGATAGCGCCACAGGCGTGACCCCGAGCAGGGAATCGCGAGTGACTTGCGTGCGATCTCGCCGCCGCCGCCGTCGCGCAGGATGATGTCGGTGGCGCTTTCCTTTCTCCAAGGCAGAGAGGCCGGATAGATCAAGTGGCAGAGCGTGTCGTGATCGCCATTGCCGAGCCGCAAGAACAAAGTCGTCGACAGTCCCGGCGGGCGTCCGGAATACGATTGCGGTTCGTCGCGGTAGGTCAGAATCGTGTTGAAGACGTGCGCGCCAAAGCTGGTTTCGGCCGCGTGTCCGCTCCTGCGGTGACGATAGCGGAATAGCGCGTGCAGCCAGCCGTCGCCGTCGCCGCCATCGGCGAAGTCGTAGACCAGCTCGACATGGCCGTAGCCGTCGCCGAGCGAGGTCGCCAGCTTGCCGAGATCGAGTTCTACGCAATGGTTTCGCGGCAGCCGGCCGAAGCGATGGCGCGCCGTCTCGTTGCCGCTCGGATCGTAGACGATCGCGGCGATCGGCAGCTCGCTTTGCATGTAGGCCATCGGCGTAGGTAGCAGGAGGCTCTGCCATTCGCCGCGGGGCAGGATCGGCGCGGGCAGCAGATAGCCCTTGCCCAACATCTCGCCGAGCTTCGGCAGTTCCGGGTTTGGCTGGAGGTCGCCGCGCTCGACATTGACGTGGGCGAGACGGCGTCGGCCGTTCTCGACGATCTCGTAGCGGGGGCGGACGGCATGCTTGCCGGCGTGGACTTCGATTTGCGCCGGCCACGCGAGATTTGGCAGCAGGTCGGCGACGTCGACCACATGCGTCGCAAACCCGCGAACCGGCTTGTCGAGCAAGACGACGTGCTGGCTGCCCATCGCCGACAGCCCGATGGCGCCTGCGGGGATGGGCGTCGCATGGCTGTTCTGGATCCACAACCGGACGCGCTCGCCGGGTGCGGGTGCCGGCAACCCGGCGTAGCGCTCCGCCGGCCAAGCGTTGGCGTCATGGGTGCAGGAAAGGCTGGCATCGCCGTCGCCATAGGTGTCGAGCGCATATTTGACGATGTCGTGCCGCGTCGCGCCGGCGACGTGGATGAAAAGCTGTCCGTCGAACGCGCCAAGGCCAAAGCGTTTGCGTATTTCCTGGCTGTCGATGGTGATGGTGCCGGCCTCGCTGCCGGCGCTCTGCGACCATTCGGCGAGGATCGATCCGGCGGCGTCGAACAGGGTAAGCCAGCAGGTGATGTTCTTGGATCCGTACCCGGCCCAATAATTCGCGGTCACCAGCCGCGTATGCAGCACCGTGTTGTCGCGGAACAGCGCGAAATTCGTGGCGAAATTGAGTGGGTCGAGATAGGCGCCCCGATTGGTCAACCGCTCCTCGGGGATGCGCATCGCATCAAGGCTGAAAACCTCGCTGCCAGACGGCAGGAACGCCGCGAGCTGACCGGCGAGCCGGTCGGCGTCGAACGCGGCGACCAGCACAGCTCGCGCATTGGATTTGGCCAGCGCCGGCAGCGGCTCGGCGGCGTGGCCGATCACGGGCTTGCCGATTTTGGCGATGTCCTGGACAAAGACCCCGGCAACGTCGATCCGGGAGAGGTCGAACAATTCGGCGAAGCCCTCGGCGGCCCCTTGCGGATCGACGATCGCGACCTTGCCAAACTGCGACAGGCGGTCGAGGAGCTGCCGCCCGGGCTCGGCCGCAGCCGGATGCGCGAGAGCCTTGTAAACCGTGTTGCCGCCGCGAACGTTGTCGAATGTGTCGATGCGCAAACCCATCGCCTTAGCCTACACCCCGCGGTAATCGGGCGCGGCGCGGGCGCCCCGCGCGCGCGTAACGGAGGGTCGCGACTGCAGCAGCCACCGCGCGAGTGCGCGGGTCGCGAGGACGCCGATCACGGCTCCGGCGATGACGTCGCTCAGAAAATGCTGCCCGGTGGCAACGCGGGCAACGGCCACCAGTGCGGCGGCGCCGACGTAAAGCCATAGCGGCCGCGGCCACAGGCACCACAACGCGGTCATCAGCGCCGCCGCGGTCGCCGCATGGCCCGACGGGAAGGACCAATGGTCGGCGTGCCAGCCGAACCAGGTGAAGTCATACGTGCCATTGAGGAAGAGCAATTTCGGCCGGGCGCGGCCGATCACGACTTTGATGACATCGGCGGTGACCCCTGATACGGCGACGGCTGTAAACAGAAACAGCGGGATGGACGCGGCGGTCTGCATCCTCGTGTCCCAGCCCCGCAGCTTTTCGATCCGGCCTCCCCAGCGTAGCGCGGCAAACGCAATCGCGCTGGCTGCCAGATAAGGGTAGCCGAGACCGAAGCGCTGGACGACGTCGAAGAAGGGCTGTGCCGCGCTCGCATGGCCGTGAACGTAATCGGCGAGCGGGCGGTCGATCCAGAGCATGCAGAGCGCTTCAATCAGCACGATCGCCGCCACCCATAAGACACGCCGCCCGGATTGGGTTTCGGCGAGCCGCCCAACCCAGGCGATGATCGGGGTCGCGCCGTCATGCACGACAAGCCATCGATGCAGAAGCCAGCTTGTCGCGATCGAGATCAGCGCCGCGTCGATCACGTCCGACAGGAAATGATGCCCCGCCGCGATGCGGCCCAGGCCGACGAGCGCGCCGAAACCCAGCGCTGTCGTCAGCCAGATCCGGCGTCGGGGCCCAGCGGGCAGCAGGAAAGCGAAACTCACCAGCGAGAAGGCCAGCGCGGCATGGCCCGAAACAAACGAGCAGTTGCGCGCGCATTGGTCCGATGGAACCAGGGGGGGAGTGAACGTCTTGCTGCCGCCAAACTCCTCGACCTGGTAGGGGCGGGCCCGGCCCCAATTGTCCTTTAGCGCTGCGTTGACGATCAGCCCGGGCCCGAGCGCCGTGGCGGCGGCAATAAAGATCAACGCGTTGCGGTCGAGCCGCCACAGCGGTCGCCGGACGAACCGCAGCCACATCGCTCCGATCAGCACCAGCGCGCCGATCCCATAGCTGATCCATGGGATCGTCCCTTCGAGCAGGCGCAGCGGTCGCCAATCGGCAAGCGCGAACCCGCTCGCACTGTGGAACAGTCTGCTGACGAACAGATCGATTCCCGGCGCCCAGGCGAACAAGGCCACGCTGAGCACGAGCGCCGCGCCGTAGAGGACCGGGCCCTTCATGCCGCGCGCCGCGCCCGCATCCGCTCGAGGACGAGGGCACGCAAGGCCGCCCCCGCGTTCGCGGTGTCGTCGGGCGGCGTGTAGTTCCAGCTTTCGAGCCGGCCGTGGAACGGCCGGGTGATGCCCGCTTCGCGCATCGCTTCATGGAATCGGTCGAATTTTCGGTCGCCACCGGCGAGTTCGACGATATGGACCGGCTTTCCGGTCGCGGCCGCCTCGCTGATCATCGACACCGAGTCGGCGGTCACCAGGAATGCGTCGCCGGCCGCGAGATAGGCGTAATAAGGGTTGTCGCCGGTCATATCCCAAATCGACACCGGAAGACCGGCGAGCCGCTGGCGGAGCAGCGCGATCCCCGCCGCGCCGGTGCGCCGCGACGGGGTCAGCACCGCCGAGCCGCCGCTTTGCTCCAGGCACGCCGCTATCATCTCGGCGATCTCCGCGAGCCGCGGCAAGGTGAGGCTGTACGCTCGGTTCGAGCCGCCGATCAGCACGCCGAGAACGGGCCGCGGCAGGGCCGCCAGTTCCGGGAAACGGCGGCTCTCGGCGGCCAGCTTCTCGGCGGTGACGCGATTGAGCGCGCCCTTGGTGGTGATGACGTTCGCGCCGCGCAGTCGGTCGTGTTCGGGCACCACCATCAGGTCAAATTCGCGGCGCCCGACCCTTGGGTCCTGCACTTGCGCGGCGACTGTCCGCCCGCCGCTCAGCCGGCGAATCGCCAGCGCGGGCGCTGCGGTGTTGCGTCCGCATGCGATCACGACGTCCGGCCACGGCGGACGGAGCGTCCGTCCGGCGTCGCTGACCGCGGCGAGCGGAGCGGTCCAGAGCTGCGGCGGCAGCCAGGCCCAGGGCCGATGGATCGTCAGTATCTTCTCGATAAACGGGAACCCCAAAGCCTCGGCCAGACCGAGCGATTGGCTCGCCATACCCGCCTTGCCGTCATGCAGGACCCAGACGAGCGGACTGCCGTCGCCTGCGGTGGGCGTGGGATCGGAGCTGACGGGCAGGGCGACCATCGGTCTCGGTTTACGGAAACCCCTGCTATGGAGCAAGCGGCCCTATCTGTCGCGCAATAAAATTGCGCCGTAGCGTGGTGGTTCGTATGATTAGAGGACTTTGTGAGGGCCGGCGATGCGGCGTATCAAACTCGACCGGATCGATCGCCACATCCTGCAATGTCTGCAGGCGGACGGGCGAATGACGAACGTCGAACTCGCCAAGCGCGTCGGCATCACCGCGCCGCCCTGCCTGCGGCGAGTGCGGGCGCTTGAACAGGCTGGGCTGATCCGCGGCTATCACGCTGCGCTGGCTCCAGAAGCCCTGGGCTTTCCGGTGACCGTCTTTGCCCAGGTCGGTCTCGCCAGTCAGGCAGAGGCCGATCTCCTGGCCTTCGAGGCCCTGATTCGTGACTGGCCCGAGGTGCGTGAGGCGCACATGCTCGCGGGCGAGACCGATTTCCTGCTCAAGATCGTCGCCACCGACTGGGACAGTTACCAGCGGTTCCTCTCCGCCAAGCTGACCTCGGCGCCCAACGTTGCCCACGTCAAATCAGCGATGACCCTGCGGGTGTCGAAGGCCGAGCCCGGCGTGCCAATCGGGGAACCTGCCTCGGTAAGCGAGACCGAGAAAGCCGCCTAGCCGAACGCGACGGTGACGACCTCATAGGATTTGTTGCCGCGCGGGGTCGAGACTTCGACGCTGTCGCCTTTGCCCTTGCCGATCAGCGCGCGAGCCAATGGCGAAGTGACAGAAAGCTTACCGCCTTTGACGTCGGCCTCGTCCTCGCCGACGATGAGGAATGTCTGCTCCTCGTCGGTTTCTTCGTCGGCGAGAGTGACCGTCGCGCCGAATTTGATCACCGAGCCCGACAGCTTTGAGGTATCGATGACTTCAGCGCGCGCGACTTTGTCCTCCAGCTCGGCGAGGCGGCCCTCGATAAAGCTCTGGCGCTCGCGCGCCGCGTGATATTCCGCGTTCTCCGACAAGTCGCCATGGGTGCGTGCCTCCGCGATGGCGCGGATGATTGCCGGCCGCTCGGTCGTCTTGAGACGTTTAATCTCTTCTTGCAGCCGGTTGTACCCGTCGGATGTCATCGGGAGTCTGTTCATGCGGCCCTTAAACCCCGGATGTCGGAAAAACAGCGGTTAGAAGTAGGATTGCAGCGGCGCTACTTCAAGGCTGCCCCGGCGCAGCGCCCCGATCGCCTGGACCGCGGCGCGAGCCCCGGCGACGGTCGTGTAGTAGGGGATGTTGTGCGTTAATGCCGTGCGGCGCAAGCTGAAGCTGTCGGCGATCGCCTGTGCCCCCTCGGTGGTGTTGAACACCAGTTGGATGCGGCCGCTGCGCATCTCGTCGACGATGTCGGGCCGACCTTCGCGCACCTTGTTGACGATAGCGACGTCGATGCCCAATTCGACGAGCGCGGCGGCCGTGCCGCGCGTGGCTACCAGTTCGAAGCCCCATTCGGCCAACCGCCGGCACGGCTCCACCAGCGCCGCTTTGTCGCCGTCTCGCACCGAGACGAAGACCTTTCCCGAAAGCGGCAATTCGGTGCCGCTGCCGAGCTGTGACTTGGCGAAAGCGCGGCCGAAATCGCTGTCGAGACCCATGACCTCGCCGGTGGACTTCATTTCTGGCCCAAGGATCAGGTCGACCCCGGGGAAGCGGGCGAACGGGAACACCGCTTCCTTGACCGCGACGTGAAGCGTCCAGGGGCGGGAACCGGTGACAAAATCCGCCAACCTCTCGCCCGCCATCACCCGCGCGGCGATCTTGGCGATCGGCACCCCAGTTGCTTTGGCGACGAATGGCACCGTGCGTGACGCGCGCGGGTTGACCTCAAGCACGTAAACGTCGCCGTCCTTGACCGCGAACTGCACGTTCATCAGGCCGACCACGTTGAGCGCCCGCGCGAGCGCAACCGTCTGCCGCTCGATTTCGGCCACGGTGGCGGGCGCCAGGCTGTAAGGCGGCAGCGAACAGGCACTGTCGCCCGAATGAATGCCGGCCTCTTCGATGTGCTCCATGATCCCGGCGACGTAGACGGTTTCGCGATCGGCGACCGCGTCGGCATCGACCTCGATCGCGTCCTGCAGATAGCGGTCGATCAGCACCGGGCTCGTGCCCGAGACGCGGACTGCGTTGCGGATGTAGCGGTTGAGCCCGGCCGTGTCGTGGACGATCTCCATCGCCCTTCCGCCGAGCACATAGGACGGGCGGATCACCACCGGATAGCCAATGCGCTGGGCGATTTCCTCGGCTTCCTCGGCGGAATACGCCGTGCCGTTCTCGGGCTGGCGCAGGTCGAGCCCGTGCAGCAGTTGTTGGAAGCGCTGGCGGTCCTCGGCGAGGTCGATGGCATCTGGCGACGTGCCGAGAATTGGTACATCGGCCTTTTCCAATGCCGCCGCGAGGTTCAGCGGCGTCTGTCCGCCGAATTGGACAATGACCCCGAGCAACTCGCCGCGCCGCTGCTCGACCCGCACGATTTCGATCACGTCTTCGGCGGTCAGCGGCTCGAAATAGAGCCGGTCCGAGGTGTCGTAATCGGTCGAGACAGTCTCGGGGTTGCAGTTGACCATGATCGTCTCGATGCCGGCCTCGCGCAGAGAATAGGCGGCGTGGACGCAGCAATAGTCGAACTCGATGCCCTGGCCGATCCGGTTGGGGCCGCCGCCGAGAATGACGACCTTCTTGCGCGCGCTCGGATCAGCCTCGCATTCGGGCGGGCCGATCCCGTCGCCCTCGTAAGCGGAATAGAGATAGGGCGTCCGCGAGGCGAATTCGGCCGCGCAGGTGTCAACACGCTTGTAGACCGGCGTGAGCCCGCGCTTGCGTCGTTTTTGGGCGACTTCGGACTCGCCGAGGCCGGTCAGCCGGGCCAGCCGGCGGTCGGAAAATCCCATCTGCTTGAGGCGCAGGAAAGCGGTCGTGTCGTCGGGCAGGCCGCCGCGCCGCACCTGTTCCTCGGCTTCGACGATCTCGCGAATGCGGTCTAGGAACCACGGCTCGAAATGGCAGGCGGCGTTGATCTCCGCCGTGGTCAGGCCGTGGCGATAGGCCTGCGCGATCAGCAGCAGCCGGTCGGGCGACGGCTTGGCGAGCGCGGCTAGCACCGCCTCCTTGCCGCCGCTTTCGACCCCCTCGATCGCGACTTCGTCGAACCCGTCGAGCCCGGTTTCGAGCGAGCGCAGCGCCTTCTGCACCAACTCGGCAAAGCTGCGGCCGATCGCCATCGCCTCGCCGACCGACTTCATCGAGGTGGTAAGCAGTGGCTGCGCCCCCGGGAATTTCTCGAACGTGAAGCGCGGCATCTTGGTGACGACGTAGTCGATCGTCGGCTCGAAGCTCGCCGGGGTGACGCCGGTGATCTCGTTGTCCAATTCGTCGAGCGTGTAGCCGACCGCGAGCTTGGCCGCGACCTTGGCGATCGGGAACCCGGTCGCCTTCGACGCCAGCGCCGAGGAACGCGAGACGCGCGGGTTCATCTCGATGATGACCAGCCGTCCGTCGGCCGGGTTAACCGCGAACTGCACGTTCGACCCGCCGGTGTCGACGCCAATCTCGCGCAGCACCGCGATCGCGGCGTTGCGCATCAGCTGGTATTCCTTATCGGTCAAGGTCAGTGCCGGCGCGACCGTCACCGAATCGCCGGTATGCACGCCCATCGGGTCGATGTTCTCGATCGAGCAGATGACGATGCAATTGTCGTTGCGGTCGCGCACGACCTCGAGTTCGTACTCCTTCCAGCCGAGCACCAATTCCTCGATCAGCACCTCGTGCGCCGGCGAGGCGCGAAGTCCGCCGCGGACGATCTCCTCGAACTCCTCGGTGTTGTAAGCGATGCCGCCGCCGGTGCCGCCAAGGGTGAAAGAAGGCCGGATGATCGCGGGCAGGCCAGTCACGTCGAGCGCCTCGAGCGCCTCTTCCAGCGACTTCGCCAGCCGGCTTTTGGGCGACACCAGGCCGATCCGGTCCATCGCCTGGCGAAACAGCTGGCGGTCCTCCGCCTTGGCGATCGCCGCCTCGCTCGCGCCGATCAGCTCGACCCCGTGCGCCGCTAGCACGCCCTCCTGCGACAGCGCCATCGCGGTGTTGAGCGCGGTCTGCCCGCCCATGGTCGGCAGCAGCGCATCCGGCTTCTCGCGAGCGATGATCTTCTCGACGAAGGCCGGGGTGATCGGCTCGATATAGGTGGCGTCGGCCAACTCCGGATCGGTCATGATCGTCGCCGGGTTGGAGTTGACCAGGACGATCCGGTAACCCTCGGCCTTGAGCGCTTTGCATGCCTGTGCGCCCGAATAGTCGAACTCGCACGCCTGGCCGATGACGATCGGCCCGGCGCCGATGATCAGAATCGATTTGATGTCGGTGCGCTTAGGCATTCCACACCGACTTCGCCCATTCGATGTACGCGGCGATCACCTTGTCCTTATTCGTCGGCGAGAATACACGAACAGCATCTCCGTATTCTTTTGGCACTTCCCATATCTGGTGTTTCCACACATTTGTATTGCCATTACCCCACTTTGAAATAACGAACCCATCTGACGTGAGCGTGCCCGCGTGTGTTGGCTTGCTATCTTTAAAATATATAATAATATCATTCTCTATTGCATATGATTTTTCTTTTTCAACAAGGATGGGTATAAGTTTATCTTTGATAAATTCACTATCGAAATTGATGTCAGGCTGTTTCCATTCTTTAATATCTTGTGTTTCAACATCAAATACATACATGTAGCAGTTGATATCATTCTGATATGGGCCCCAAACGCCGTGGCAAACAATATTATGGGAGAATTTTTCCTTGAGTTTGGCTACTTCATCTACCTGTTTCTGCCGCCATGCCGCTGCAGCATCATCAGGGACGCGGCTGACAAGGTCACTCAACGCGGTCCGCAAACTGTTGAGCGAGCTAGCATGCAGCTTCGTCGCGTGAGTTGTTTCTTCCATCATCGCGATGAACCGCGCGAACAGATATTGCGCGTCCTGTGGGCCGGGGCTGGCCTCCGGGTGATGCTGCACCGAAAACACCGGCTTGCCGGCGAGCGACAATCCTTCGTTGGTCTTGTCGAACAGCGACAGGTGCGTCGCGTCGACCCCAGCCGGCAGGGTGGCGGGATCAACCACAAAGCCGTGGTTCTGGCTGGTGATCTCGACCTTGCCGGTAGCGCTGTCCTGGACCGGGTGGTTCGCGCCCCGGTGGCCTTTTTCCATCTTCTTGGTGGTGCCGCCGAGCGCCAGCGCCAGCATCTGGTGGCCGAGGCAAATGCCGAACATCGGCACCCCCTGGTCGATCAGCGCGCGCAATGCCGGTACGGCGTATTCGCCGGTCGCCGCCGGGTCGCCCGGTCCGTTCGACAGGAACACCCCATCGGGCTTGTGGCGCATGATGTCGTCCGCCGTCGCGGTTGCCGGCACCACGGTCACCCGGCAGCCATGCGCCGCGAGCATCCGCAGGATGTTGCGCTTGGCGCCGTAATCGATGGCGACGACATGAAAGCGCGGTGCTTTCTGAGTTCCGTAGCCGCTTTCGCGCTGCCACGTTGTCTCGGTCCATTCATAGCTTTGGCGGCAGGTCACCTCGAGCGCGAGGTCCATGCCTTCGAGCCCCGGCCAGGCTTGCGCCTCCGCCTGCATCGCGCCGATGTCGAGCTTGCCGGCGGGATCGTACGCGATGACCCCGTTCGGTGCGCCTTTGTCGCGAATGCGCCTCGTCAGCCGCCTTGTATCGACCCCACTGAGCCCGGTGAGGCCGTGCGATTTGAGCCAGGCGTCGAGCGACTGCGTCGCGCGGTAATTGGCGGGGCCGGTGATGTTTTCGCGGATGACGAGACCGCGCGCCGCCGGAGTCGTGGTCTCGATGTCCTCGGGGTTGGTGCCGACATTGCCGATATGGGGGAAGGTGAAGGTGATGATCTGCCCGGCATAGGAGGGGTCGGTGAGAATCTCCTGGTAGCCGGTCATCGAGGTGTTGAAGCATACTTCGCCGACCGCCTTGCCCGGTGCGCCCACTCCTCTGCCCCAGAACACCGTCCCGTCCGCCAGCACCAGGGCCGCGTTGCAGTCGGGCGGTCGCGGCGTTGCTTTGGCCGCGTTCGGGTCGGACATTGAAGACTGATCCTGCCGGATTTTGGGGCCGCTCGGCGAGGCGCGGCGCCCAATTTTGGGGAACATAGACACAAGCGGTTGTTTGTCAACCGGGTCGAAAGCGAAGATTTGGGAGTTTCAATAGGTTAGTCTGGCTCGCCGAAAGTGCTGCAATGGCGCCTGGAACCGGGTAGTTTTTGAGGATGCCGCGAGCGCAGGAGTAACCCAATGTTGCGCGAGGCTTTAACCGAGCGGATGAAAGCCGCGCTGCGCGCCAAGGATACGCGTACCTTGTCGACCGTGCGGTTGATCATGGCGGCCCTCAAGGACCGCGATATCGCGGCGCGCAGCGATGGCAACAAGGCAGAGATTCCCGAATCGGAAATCCAGCGCATGCTGCAGGGCATGGTCAAGCAACGCCGCGAATCAATCGAGCTGTACCAGAAGGGTAACCGTCCGGAACTGGCGCAGCAGGAGAGCGAGGAGATCGCGGTCATCGAGAGCTTTCTGCCGCAACAGATGGACGAGGCCGGGATCGAGGCGGCGGCCAAGGCGGCGATCGCCAAATCGGGCGCGGCCGGGATCAAGGACATGGGCAAGGTGATGGCGGCACTGCGCGAGCGCCACGCGGGGGTGCTCGACATGGCCAAAGCGGGCACGGTGGTCAAGCGGCTGTTGGGGTGAGAGAGTTGTCATTGCGAGGAGCCCTTAGGCGACGCGGCAATCTCGATCGGAGCGCGCATACGGCACGAGATTGCTTCGCTGTGCTCGCAATGACTCGGAGAAGCTAGGCATGGCCTTCCCGCCCGGGTTTCTCGACGAGCTCAGGTCGCGCGTGTCGCTCGCCGATCTGGTCGGCAAGCGCGTGCGTCTAGCGCGCAAGGGCCGCGAGTTCGGCGGGCTCTGCCCCTTCCACAACGAGAAGACGCCGTCCTTCTATGTCGTCGAGGACAAGGGTTTCTTCCATTGCTTCGGTTGCGGCGCGCATGGCGACGCGATCGGTTGGGTGATGAGATCGGAGAACCTCGATTTTATCGAGGCGATCGAACGGCTGGCGGGCATCGCCGGGATCGCCGTGCCGCAGCAAACGCCGCAGGAGCGCGAAAAGGCGCAGCGCCAGAAGACGCTGCTCGAGGCGCTGGCGGCGGCGGCCAAATTCTACGAGGAGCAGCTGTGGTCGCACGGCGGGGCGCGCGGCCGCGAGTACCTAGCGTCGCGCGGCCTCGACGATGAGACGATGCGCCGCTTCCGGCTCGGCTGGGCTGCTGAGGACCGCTCGGCGCTGCGCCGCGCGCTCACGCCCGAATTCCCGCTACCGCTCCTGATGGAGGCGGGTCTGCTGCACGCCTCCGACTTTGGCGGCGAGCCCTACGACTATTTCCGCGAGCGGGTGATCTTCCCGATCGGCGACCGTGCCGGGCGGGTCATTGCCTTTGGCGGCCGCGCGCTCGGCGACGCGATGCCGAAATACCTCAATTCGCCGGAGCACCCGTTGTTCGAGAAGGGAAGGGTGCTCTATGGCCTGTCGGCGGCGCGGATAAACGCCGCGAAAGAGGCCGAGGCGGGCGGCCCGGGCGCAATCGTCACCGAAGGCTACATGGACGTGATCGCGCTGCACCGCGCCGGATTTTCGACCGCCGTCGCGCCGCTTGGCACGGCACTCACGGAAGCGCATCTCGCCGAGTTGTGGCGGCTAGCGCCCGAGCCAGTGCTGTGCTTCGACGGCGACGCGGCCGGCCAGCGCGCTGCGGTCAGAGCACTCCATCGGGCATTGCCGCTGCTGAAACCCGGCCACAGCCTGCGCTTCGTCACCTTGCCGAGCGGCGACGATCCGGACTCGCTGATCCGCCATTCGGGCGCCCTTGCGTTTACCGAGGTGCTGCGCGGGGCGAAGCCGCTGGCCGAGATGTTATGGAGGTCGGAACTCGAAGCGAAATCGATCGATACGCCCGAGCGACGCGCCGATCTAGAGCGCCGGCTGATGGCTGACTGCGAGCAAATCGCCGACCGTTCGGTGCAGGAGCAATACCGCCGGTTCTTGCGCGACAAGTTGTTTTCGCTAGGGCGAGTTCCGGGCCGCGTTCCCGGGCGCGGACAACGTCTGCCGGTGCCGGCTTTGCGCGGCGATACGCCGCCGCCGCCGGCGGCGGCCGGGCGGCGTCAGCGCGAGGTGCTGATCGGCATGCTGCTCGATCATCCGTTCCTGATCGGCGAGGCCCATGAGGAGATCGCCGCGTTCGACTTCCCCGAACCCGAGCTTGATAGCCTGCGGCGGGCGATTTTAGAGGCTGATGCGACCTCCAAAGGGCTTGACGCCGAGGCGCTTCGTCTACACCTAGGTCACAACGGGTTCGCCAGTACCGTGGACGCGGTCGTGTCGTCATTGACCGACCATGCCGGGTTCCTGTCGCGTGTGGGTGACGCCGAGACGGTTCGGCTGAGCTGGACGCATGTGACTCGGATGGTTCGCGAGGATGGCGATCCTGTGGACGATTTGACGACGCCGGAGGCCTGGGAGAGGTTTCTGGCGCTCCAGGGGCGGGAGGAGCAGGAGGGCTTTTCCGAGGACGAGTTCCCGCCTAGCCGGGCAGAGGGCATGAGTCCGCGGTAAGTCTCATGGAATTCAACAGCGTGTCCTCGAGAGCGACCGGGCTCGCGAGGCACCATTCCCTAGGGACGACGGCATGGCAAGCAAGGTGGCAAGCGTGGCGGAAACGGCGGAAACCCGCGAAGACGCGGCGGAGACGCCGCTCTTGGACCAGACCGCGGTCGCAATCAAGAAGATGATGGCGCGCGGCAAGGAGCGCGGCTACCTGACTTACGACGAGCTCAACGCGGCGCTGCCGACCGACCAGCTTTCCCCCGACCAGATCGAAGACGTGATGACGCAGCTTTCCGAGCTCGGCATCAACGTCATCGAGAATGAGGACGCCGAGGAGCCGGCAACCGCCGAAGTTGACGAGGCCGACGCCGAGGTTCGCGGCAATCTCGACGACGATGATATCGGCCGCACTGACGATCCGGTGCGCATGTACCTGCGCGAGATGGGGTCGGTCGAATTGTTGTCGCGCGAGGGCGAAATCGCCATCGCCAAGCGCATCGAGGCTGGCCGCGAGATGATGATCGGCGGCCTTTGCGAAAATCCGTTGACGGTGCGCGCGCTGATGCTGTGGCGCGACGCGCTCAACGAAGGAAAGATGCTGCTGCGCGATATCATCGATCTCGACGCAACCTACAACAACACCGTGATTGACCAGGCCGAGCCCGGCGCGGTCGTTGTCTTGGTCCCGCCGATTGCTGAGGGCGAGGTCGAGGCCGAGGAGGAAGAAGAGATAGAGGGCGAGGAAGAAGAACCAGCGGCCGCCGCGGAAGGCGCCGAAGGCGAGGACGGCGAGGGAGAGGAGAACTCGGTCTCGCTGGCGACGATGGAGGCACAGCTTCGCCCGAGCGTCGTCGGTATCTTCGACGCGGTCGCCGACATTCACAAAAAGCTCAACAAACTCCAGGACCAGCGCATCACGGCAATCGCCAAAGGGACGGTCCTGCCTCGCGCGACTGACCGCCGTTACGACAAGCTGAAGGACGAGGCGATCGAGCTGCTCCAGAAGATCCGCTTCAACAACACCCGGATCGAGCACCTGGTTGAGCAGCTCTATGACATCAACCGCCGCCTGGTCGGCGAGGAAGGCCGGCTCTTGCGGCTGGCCGAGGAAGTTGGGGTTAAGCGCGCCGAGTTTCTGCAAAACTATATCGGCGACGAGCTCTCCACCAATTGGCTGGAGCGGGTGTCGGTGCTGCCGGGCCGCGGCTGGGCTCGCTTTGCCGAGAAATATGCGACTGAAATCGCCAAGCACCGGCTAGCGATTGCGCGCGTTTCGATGGAGTCGAAGCTGCCGATCCCCGAGTTTCGCCGGGTCGTGCAGACCGTTCAGCGCGGCGAGCGCGAGGCCAGCCGGGCCAAGAAGGAGATGGTCGAGGCCAACCTCCGCCTCGTGATCTCGATCGCGAAGAAATACACCAATCGTGGGTTGCAATTTCTCGACCTGATCCAAGAAGGAAACATCGGGTTGATGAAGGCGGTCGACAAATTCGAGTACCGCCGCGGTTACAAGTTCTCGACCTATGCGACATGGTGGATCCGCCAGGCGATCACCCGCTCGATCGCCGATCAGGCGCGTACCATCCGTATTCCGGTGCACATGATCGAGACTATCAACAAGCTGGTGCGCACCTCTCGCCAGATGCTGCACGAGATCGGCCGCGAGCCGACGCCCGAGGAGCTCGCCGAGAAGCTAGCGATGCCGCTCGAAAAGGTGCGCAAGGTTCTCAAGATCGCCAAGGAGCCGATCAGCCTCGAAACGCCAATCGGCGACGAGGAAGACAGTCACCTCGGCGATTTCATTGAGGACAAAAACGCCGTGCTACCGGTCGACGCGGCGATCCAGGCCAATCTGCGTGAGACGACAACGCGCGTCCTAGCCTCGCTGACGGCACGCGAGGAACGCGTGCTGCGCATGCGCTTCGGCATCGGCATGAACACCGATCACACGCTCGAAGAGGTCGGCCAGCAATTCTCAGTGACGCGCGAGCGCATACGCCAGATCGAGGCGAAGGCGCTGCGCAAGCTCAAGCACCCGAGCCGCTCGCGCAAGCTGCGCAGCTTCCTCGATACGTAGAGCGTTCTGCATTTTTGGCAGGCGTAGCTCCAACCAATCGCGAGACTGCGATTGGTCTTGCGCATTTTTCGTCGAGGCTTGTCCTCGCTAGCTAACCTAAAGAGCGATTGCGGGGTGCATCGCGTGCTTGCGTGAGCACTTGGCGAGATGTCGGAAAGGGGCTGAGATGTCACTCCTTCGGCGGCAACAAATTGAGGATTTGCTGCGTGCGCATCCCTCCTTGATCGAAAGCTTCAACGTTGCTTGGCTCGGTACCGAAAAGTCACCTGTACGCGATGCGTCTCTTGAACTGACAGTTGGCCGGATTTTTCTACCGGGAGTCGCTGATAGAAAGCTCGGCGGCTTCGAACTCGGCGGCTCCAAACGGGGAAAGCGGGCGCATGGGTTGGCAAGCGGCGAGACCGCCGTCGTTCGTACGGCGGAGACGTTACGACTGCCCGGAGACATCGCGGCGGTAGGCTTCCCACCGTCGACCAAGGTTTCTCTTGCAGGCTTGCTGACGACCAATCCGGGTCTCGTCGATCCCGGCTACTGGGGCAAGCTCCACCTAACCGTAATCAACATGGGGAGAGAGGTCTTCACACTCGGCGAAGGCGACCGCATCCTGCGCCTCAGTTTGTTTCGCTTGCAGGCGGCCGGACCGACATTTGCGCAGGAGGCGGTATCACCAATCGACGAAGAGTTGCTGGCCAAGCTATCGCCCGACTTCCTCAACGTCAATAATCGCGTCTCAGGAGCGATTGAGAAGGCCGGGTGGCGCATTCAGTCATTGAATGCGCTGATTCCGCTAGGAACCGCCATCATCGGCGGCGTCCTCGCCTTCGGCCTCAATTATTTGATCAGCACGCAACAGATGAAACTTGATATCGCCAATCTGCAGACAAAAGTTAATGGGCTCGGATCTACGCTGGATCTTCATAGTATCGACGACCGCCTAAAGTCGCTGGAGGCGCATTTTCCCTCGGCACCGCTTGGAGGCACAAAGCATTGATGCCGACGCTTTATCTGCTGACGCGACCCCAATTTACGGCTGACTACCAACGATTTCTCGCCGCCAATGGCGTCGCCTGGAAAGAGGGCGACGCTAGCGATGCGGAGCGGTTGGTCGAATTTGCAGGGCGGGTTTGTTACATGTCATTCGGCGCGCGGCAATCGCCGCGCGACAATGCCGCTTATATCGCGAATTTGATCGACCAGGGACACGACAGTGTCCTCGAACATGCCAATTGGACGTTCTTGCTGGAGGGCGTTTCCCGTGCTTTCACGCACCAGCTGGTGCGGCATAGGGTAGGGTTTTCCTACAGCCAGCTATCGCAGCAGTACTATGATCAGACGACAGCGGACTTTGTGCCGCCTGTTGGCCTTGAGCAAGATCCCGTTGCCCATGCCGCTTGGCGTTCCGCAGTCGATGCCGCGCGCAATGCGTATCAGACGATTCAGTCGCGGCTGCATAGCGAGAATAGCGGCGGCAAAGCGGGCAAAGAACGCCTGCGCGCGATCAGGTCAGCGGCCCGCAGCGTGCTCCCGAACGCAACCGAAACGAAAATCGTCGTAACCGCGAACGCCCGCTCGCTGCGCCACTTCTTAGTATTGCGGGGCGCGATCCAAGGGGATGCGGAAATGCGCCAAGTTTCCGGACTTATATACACGATGCTGGTGGATGAGGCGCCTTCGTTAGTTGTTGATTTCCAAAATATCGCTGGGGAGAATGAGCTTCCCTGGATCATTCGCCGATCGGAACATCAAAGTTGAGCCCGACAAATGGTTGGGTCTGGGCCCGTAGTTCAGCTGGTTAGAACTCGCCGCTCATAACGGCGCTGTCGCAGGTTCGAGTCCTGCCGGGCCTACCACCCGCGCTCCCGTCGCCAAATTTATCAATTGGTTAGGCCACAGTTTGTCAAACCTTTCCACCAGGTTTGACAATCGATGTTCTCCTAGGGGGGAACGCAGATGCCACCGTGGCCATCGCATCATGCGCAAGGCGCGCTTGGTCCGCCGCCGCGGTGTAGCGCTGGATTTCTCTTAGGGTGGCGTGGCCGCTGATGGCCGCGATCTGGCTTGCCGAACAGCCAGCTTCCGCGAGCCGTCGACAGGCTGCTTTGCGCAGGCCATGCGCCGACGTGCCCTTCGGCAGCCCCGCGGCGTTGCACATATCGCGAAACCAGTTGGTGAACCCCGCGGCCGAGAATGGCTTCCCCGTCGCGGTGACGAGGAAGGTCAAATGGTCGCTTGGCGTCGCCTCGAGGATACCTGCGAGTTCGGGGTGCACCGGGATCACCAAAGCGGCACCCGTCTTGCCCTGGCGCAGGTGCAATGCGCCGCCGCGAATGTATTGTCGGCCCAGCCGGACGACATCCCCGCGGCGCTGCCCGGTGTAGAGGAGGAGGGCCAGGGCGAGGCGCGCGCGGCTACCAATCGGGTGCGCCGCCTCAAAGGCGGCGATATCGTCCTCGTCCCAGGTGCGGTAGCCCGCGGTCTTGATCTTCACCGACTTCACGCCAAAGGTCGGGTCCTCTTTGATCAGACCCTCGGATAAGCAATGCCGCATCAGGGCGCGCAGCGTGTTGAGGAAATTCCGCGCGCTCGAGGGCGTGGCGGCCTTGGCAGCGACGGCACGCTCGACGTGGGAACGGATCAGCAGCGCAATTCTTTTGTCGCCGTGATCGGCCCGGAAGCGCTCGAGGATGTTTCGCCGAGTGCGCCTGGTATCTGGCTTCTGGGCCTGGAAGGTCGCCGAGTTAAAGTAGCTCGTGACAGCCGCCGCGACCGTGCCGGGCCGGTTCCTACGAGGCGCGCCGGTGTCGGGCTTTGGCGCGCCGGCGATCGCCGCGTTGTAAACTTCCATGAACGCGGGGCTTCCCGGCGCGCCTGGAAGCGCGACCCGTGGCCGGCCGGGCATTCGCAGGTAGCGCCGCACCTTGCCATGTCGGTCGCGGAATTCCTGGATGTATTGCGCCGGCAGCCTCACCATTTCGCGCCGTCCCATTCGTTGCTCGGGGCCTCGGGCGCGCCTTGCGCGAGGACCACGACGATCTTGCCGTCTCGGCCGATTTCTACCCGGCCAACCTGATGCCCGGCCCGCTCGACAGCTTTCACCGCAGCGACTACATCGCGCTGGCGGAATGTCAAGGGGCCACGGGCCATCAGAGGTGCCTAGAAAGCATCGGCAGAGAGGAGCCCGGCGAGCGGCACAAGCGCGATGTCGGGCAGGGCGCCTTGATCGTCGGGCCGCATCTCCCAGCCCTCGATCACAAAGAAGCCCTCTGTGCTCGTCGCACGCATGAACGTCGCGCCTCTCTCGCGCATGGCGTCTACGGCGCCCTGAAGCGCCGCAATGGCCGCATGACCATTCGGCGGCAGCAGATATTTCGCCGACCAATCAGCGGCCTGTTGATTGGTGTAGATCGCGGCAACTTCCTCGGCGCGCTCCAATCCATGAAACTTGCTGGCCTTCGTCACCTTGGCTGTAGGCGTCGGCTCCTTGCCATTCTCGGCATCTTCCGAAATCGGTTCGGGCTGAATCTCGGGTTTTTCTGGCTCTTTTTCAGCAATTGGTTGAAAAGGCTGCTTTTCTTCTGTCTTCGTAACGCTACGAAGACGCGGCTGCATTTCGTTACGCCAAATCAATTGCCAGGATCGGCTTTGGGTTTCTTGCAATACCGCCTTGGTTAGCTCTAGATTTTCCCCCATGCCGATCAGCGCCGCACGGTCATCTGCGCCAAGGGCGTCCAAATCCTGATCTATCAGCCAGTGCGAGAAATGGCCGTTGTCGGGAAATCGTTCGCGCCCTTCGGCAAGGGCCTCCGCCAGTTCAAGCGTTCCGGCGATCCATTCGCGCTCGCCCTTGGCGGCGCGGTCATACGCCGCGCGGATGCGCTCGGCAATTTGAGCGAGCGGTTGCGGCAGGTAGGCAATGTTATCGTCCATGTTCAATCTCCGAAGACGGCGCGAGCCGAAGCCCGCGCCGTCCCGTTTGTGGCTACGCAGCTTCCTTCATCGCATCGTCATCACCGGGGTACCGCATCGGCGATGTAAGCCTCGATTTCCCGCGCGAGCGATAGCTCGATCGCCTGAGCATCGCCACCAGTGTCGGCCGCGATGGCTGCGGCGATTGCCGGCAGCCGGCCGCGCAGCGGATCGGCATGCCAGGACGGAAGCGCGCGGCGCGCCGACTCTTCCCGCACCTCGCGCAGCACCCGCATCTCGTCCAGCAGCTCGGCGACATTCTGGGGCCGAATGATTTTCGCACTGCTGTCCTGGCCGCAGCCCGCGCCTAGCACGGTCAACTCCTTGAGCATCCACTCCGGCGTCACATAGTAAGGTTTAGAGAGCGGCGCCGGCGGCAAGGTGCGAATGTGGCCGTACAGCGCGAAGCCGATCGAGCACCCGAAGGGGAGGCCGGCGCACAGATCGCGCCAGATCCATTCCGCCACGGGGTTGTGGCCAAACTCGACCAGCAATTCGACCGAGTTGCCATCACTGGAAGACCGACTTTCGCGAACGGCGCCGAGCTGATGATCGACGCGCCAGTGGTCGCTGTAGTGGGCGACGAGAAGCGGGACATGTCCGGCCGCGACCTGATCGAAAGCTGTCGCGCAAGGGCGTAGTTCCGTAAAAAACTCGCCGTGATCGACGATCCCGCTGATCACCGTTGTCGCCAGCGCGAGGCGACGGGCGCCATCCTCGACAACTGCGAGCGGTACCCGCACGGCGGTCGGCAGTAGGCCCTCCTGCGGCACTCCCGCAAGTTTCGCGGCGGCTAGCACGCGCCCTCCGGAGGCGTCACATACACTGCAGCCTGATCGCAGACCGCCTCCCACGCGATTTTGTGATTGACGCGGTCAGTTTCGCCGGCCAACCACGCGCGGCCAGCGCCGCCGGCGAGGGGCTTGAAGTAGTAATCAGTGAACCGCACCAGAACATCGCCGCTTGCGTCTGGCTGGGGCGGCGAGGACGGGATAAAAACGCCCTCGGGTGTGCCGATGACCTCAATTGCGTTCTGTTTCAGGAGGCCGGGTATGTCGGTCTTGGCGATCCAACACCTCTCCCCGACCATTACACCGGCAGTGGGCCGCGGCCCGGTACGGCGGACGATGACCTCGGCGCGCGTTTTCGTGTCGGGTTGCGCCGGGCCCGCGTTCGGCAGCCACCGCGCATTTTTTTCCCATTTCTCGATCATATCTACGGAAATGACTGGCCAAGTCTGCTCAATGAGCCGGCCCACAGTCAGCCCGGCGAGCTGGGCCTCGTTGATGAGGTCCGACAATTCCATGTTCGCCGTCAGCAGGTCGATTGCCCGGTCGCGGATGCGCACCTGCGCCGCACCGAGGAGGCGTACCGCGAGCGCCGCCAAGTCGCTCTGCGCCGCCTCGCGCGCGGCACCCAGGTCATCGTGCGACCGGTCCTCGCGCCTCCGCGCCCAACGTAGTTCATCCATGACAAGGGCGATCTGGGCCTGGGCGTCTGCGAGGTCAGCCCTGCCGACGCCGGTTTCTCCGACTTGCTGGTCCAGCCGTTGGATTTTTTCCTGCAGTTCTCGCAGCTCGCCGGCGCGCTCCTCGACGCGGGCAACCGCCTGGCGCCGCGCTTCGGCTGCGGCGATGACGCCAGGTGACTGCGACCAATGTAGTAACGTGGCCTCGGGTGGCGCCTCTGCTCGTGGACGCCGGCGTGGCATGATGCTTTCGATCAAGCTCATTTGGATTTCCCCTTTTCATCTGAAAAAGCACGGTTGAACTCAGCGATGATCGCGCCGCGATCCGCTTCATCGGTCTCGCGAAGGACCGCGCCGATCGCGTCGACGTCTAGCCCGACCAGGCGCTGCGCCAGCGCTGGGCGCCGGGCCTCAAGCTGACGGCGGACACGGTCGATAAAATTCATAGTCCTTCCCCCTCAGCGTCGGCGCGTTTGCCCAATTCGTCGGCGACCGCGGTCAGGTGTGCCTCATCGGCATCAGCGAGGATCGTCATGACGGCGCCTAATTCGAGGCCCACCAGGCCCATCAGGCGCTGCGCCAGCGCTGGGCGACGCATCTCCAGCCCATCGCGTAGCATCCGGCCGAGCTTGAATTGCGCGTCTGCCACTTCGCGCCGGTCGAGGAGCTCGCCGCGAAGCTGCGCCAGCTCGATCTCAGCCTTGGCAGCCATCGCCGCCTCGCGGCGCGAGCGAAAATCCTGGTAGGTTCCGGTCTCGCCCTCATCGTGCGGACTGGCGTCTTGGTTGTCGGCGCCGTTGACGGAGACGTGCCCGTTGCTGGCGAAGAGCGGGGCACGCGGGCCGCGCTGCTTCGAGTGATCGAGCCCCTTCGCCCGCGCATAGCGGGCCTCGTCGACGTCGACGAGCGGGCGCCCAGGCAAGCCCCGGTTTGGGATGAGCCCGGATTTGATGTTGCGGCGTATCTGGCTCGGGTGCACGCCAAGCTGGGCCGCCGCCTCGCTGACGCCGACCAGGTTCATCGCGACGTGCACCAAATGCGCCAAGACGTGCACCAAGGGGTGCGCCAAATTTCGCGAGGGTCATTGGATTTTTCGAGCCGCGCGAAATGCCCGCAATGGGGGTATGGCCTGGAAGGACCCATGCCCTGGGAACCGGGACCAAGAAGGCTCACGGTCATGCGCCGAGCTCTCTGTGCTCGGTAACAAATTCGTCGACCAATCGCCGTAGCTCTGCGCGTTCCTCACGATCGAAATGGCATTCTTGCATCAGCGCCCGCCACGACGAGTAGCCGCCGCCTTGGGCTATGTGGTCCCGAGCAACCCGGCGCAGGACGGCCGAAGGTGCGTGCACTGGCCGCCGCTTCAGTCGGCCGTCATCGGAAACCGGCCGCTCCAGGGGGGTCCCGTGGGGCTCTCTGGGGAAGGTCGTCATGCCATCCTCAGCGCTGCGACGACGCCCTTCACGAGATTTTCGACGTAGGCTTTGTCCTCGTCCGAAGGCGGCGGAGCGGGTTCCGGTTCCGGCAACGCGGAGGCGCGCAGCGCGGCCTCGTCGCGACGGCGTCGGTAATTTGCAAGCTCCCCGGTGACCGAGGCCCTCAGCTCCGCCGGTTTGGGAAAGAAGGAATTGAAGGCGATCGCGTGTTTCACCGCTATCGAGAGGATTTGTGGCGGAATGTCCGCCAGCGCCTCCACGTAGAGCGGCGCCGCCGTCGCCCAGTTGCGGGGCTCGCCATGCAGGTCAATTAAGGGTTTCAAGATCACCGCCACCGCTTTGCCGCTCGTCGAAGTCGATGGCGGCCTGGGCGAGAATGTCGAGAGCCCTTGCGTGCCCCGCTTCGGCACTGGATCGTCTTCCATTTCCTCTCCGCTCACAGCAGGCCACGAAATAAGCGGGGGGATCGCTCGGCTGCTCGTTCTCGCATTCGACAATCGCGGCCAAGACGACCGTGTCGCCGTAATCCTTGCGGTATTTGCCCAGGAGGCTGCGCTGCCGTTGGCCAAGGATCGTGAGCCCTCGGTCGAAGATCGATTTGACCGGATCGGCTGCGCCAGGCGCGCCAGCGCCAGAAGCGGTAGCTTCTAAATCGTTAAACTGGGTTCGTTCAAGAATGGGGGCAAGGTGAGCTTGCCCCCCCTGCAAGGTGAGCTTGCCCCCCCTGCAAGGTGAGCTTGCCCCCCCTGCAAGGTGAGCTGGCTGGGGGAGGCGTTCGATATCGCAGACGATGCGGTATTTGTTGCTGCTGTCGCCGCCATCGCTCCGGCGCCTCGGATGGACCTCAATCAGCCCACGGGCTTGAAGGAGCCGCAGGCTCTGCTGCACCGCCTGGCGCGTCTTCCCTATTCGCTGAGCGATCGTCTCATTGCTGGGCCAGCACCAGCCCTCGGTGTCGGAATAGGTCGAAAGGCAAGCGAGCACGCGGAATGCCGCATCGCCCACAGCCTTGTCCTCGACGGCGGGCGCGGGGACGATCGCCCAGCGGCCAGAGGAATTAGCGCCGCTCATGTGCCACGCGCTCGCCGGCGAAGCCGTTCCTGAGCCGCGCGCGCGTCCTCGATGAGCAAAAGGAGTTCGTTCGCAAAATTGCCGAGCTCATCGAATAAGGCCGTTCCCGCTTTGGCGTCGGGGTGGGCGAGCCCCTCGATCATCTCGGTCAAGCCCCCGGCGCCGGTGAGATACTCGATCATCACGGTCAAACCATGTGAGACGCGAAGAGCGGCGTACCGAAGCCGTAAGAACGGCTCGTCGTCGCCGAGCTCGAACCAGCCGTTTTCATCCCTGTCGTGCCAGCCATTGAGCGCGGCTCGCAGGGTAAGCAAGAGGTGCAGCCGCCACGCCAGGCAATGGCGATCGGCGCGGTCCTCGGGAGTGGTGCGGAGCGGGACTACGGCAGCCATGCCGCCGTTCCTTTGTTTTTGGTGGCGGCGAGGGCCAGCGCGAAGACGGCGGCGAGCTTGTTGCCGAGGTCGTCACAGAGGCGGTTGATCTCGCTAGCGCGGTCGGCAGGGAGTAGGGAACAAGCGTCCAGCGCTGCCTCGCGCAAGGCATACGCAGCTAAATAGGCATCGAGCAGCAGCTGGTCCTGCTCGCCGCGCGCTGATATTGGCGTGCGGAGGAACAACCGCTTGTCGTTGCGGATCATGGCAGTCGCGCAGAGCATCGCGAGTGCCCGATTGAATTCGGACGGCGTTGCGGCGGCCGGGCCGGCCCCAGCTCGAAAACCCGCCCCGCCGCCGCTCACGCTCGCCGCGCTCGGAGGCACGGCGCGCGATCTTACAAGTCCAGGCGTTGCGGCGGCCAAGGCGCGAGGTGACACATCTTGGCCGCCGCTCACCGGCGGCGCCGGGACTGCCGTACCGGCGGCGCGGGATGCTGGTGACGCGCTCCCGACCATTTTAGATGATCAGCCTGTCCGGCTTTTTGTACGGGATAAACTCGCCTAAATCCTCGGCGCGCTCGGCGAAGGCTTGCTTAATGAAGTTCTCCGCTTCGAGTACGGGAAACCAAGCGGTCTCGCCCTCGAGGTAGGGCATGCTCGATTTGATGAAGCGGATCGGGATTTTCTTCTCCATGTGATCTGATCCTCCGTGTTTACCGAGCCTCCGCCCGGCTGGTTTCAATGCTTTTGCTTATCGATCAGTTGGCCCGCCAGGTCCTCGAGGAGGAGTAGGTCCTCGATTGGCAGGGCCATGACCTCGAAGGGCGGCATGTGCCAGAAATGCGCGATCGCCGCGGCGCGCTCCACCAGGCTGCGCAGGGTTATCCATTCGCGCCTGCCGCGATGGGCGCGCCCCTCGTAAAACCCACGAGGGTCAAGCACGCGCGGTCGAAATCAGGAGCGGCCAGATCGTCGACCGAGGACGTGGGAATCGCGCAAATCTTGACCAGCAAATTGGCGCAGGCACCGAGATCGATGAGGACGGAGCCGTCGCCCACATATTCTCGAACCAGGTCGAGATCGGCTGCCAATACTCGTAGAGGAGGATCGCGGCGCCAATGAGGAGGCCGATCGCCGCGACGATGGCGCCGATCGGGTTGGAGTCGACGGCCAGGTCGAAGGCAACCATCGCCGCCGCCGCGCTGTCGATCGCCGGGACGAGCGAGCCGAGCGTCGCGATAAACCCGGCGAGCGGGATGATGATGAAACTCGCGGCCGCGCTGGCGACAGATGCGGCAAGCCCCCAGAAGGCCGCAATCGTCGGCGCGAGACTGATCGCGACGACGGCTAGGATCGCGTTGCGCACTCCGCCGATCTCGCCAATGACCCACTTGGCCGCGTCGACGAGGTCCCAGAAGCCGCGCTTGACCGCGGACCAGTCGATGCTTTTGAGCCAGGTCGCGAGATCCCGAACCGCATCGCCGATCTCGAGCGCCAACCATTCATGATTCAGTTTTAGCCACTCGGTGAACTCCGTGACGGTATCTTTGAGTGCCGGGAAGAGGCCGTTGCCGAGCGCGAATTTGAGACCTTCAACCGAGGCGGTCATCGCCTTGAGATTGTCGTCGAATTCCTTGCCGGCCTTGATGTGCTCGTTACTGGGAGCGACGCCGAGTTCGATCGCTTCTTTAATCTGAGCCGCGATCTTGTCCGGCCCCTGCGCGAAGAGGGGAAGGAGCTGCGCGCCGGAACGGGCGCCAAAGAGCTTTGATAGGGCCGCGGTCGCGAGCTGGATCTGCCCACTGTCGACTAGTTGCTTGACCTCAGCGCTGACCGCCTTCAGCGCCTCGGCCGTTGGGACGAGGTGCCCCTGCGCATTGTGGAAACCCATCTTTCCTAAAATGGCCGCGACATCGCGGGCTTTTCCGGTCGCGGCGAAGTCGATGTTTTTGTTGAGGTAGACGAGACCGCGATTGAGCTGTTCTAGATCGACATGAGCGAGCTTCGCCGCGTACTGCCAGCCGGCGAGCTGCTGGCCGGCGATCCCCGCCTTGATTGATTGGTCGTAGAGCGCGCCCTCAAATTCGGCGGTACCCTTGACCCACTCGAGAAGGCCGCCCACGGAGGCGATGCCCGTGAGGCCGACGAGCGCGCCGCCGAGTTCGAGCACACCGCTGACCAGGCCCTTGACGTGGCCGAGTGCGGTTTTGGCATGCTCGGCGATATCGGTAAGTCCGGTTTCCTCGCCGAGGACCCGCGCACGATCGCCGATATGGCGAAATTGCGCGCCCAGCGCGTCGGCTCGCGTACCGGCCTGGTGAAAGATCGCGGCCGTCTTGTCTTCCGCCGTCAGGACGGCGCGCAGGAGCTGATCGAAGGCCATCCCGCGATCTCCTTTGTCTGATCGAGCAACAAACTTCGCGCCTGTTCTGGCGGGCTGCCTAGATGGCCCGCGACCAGACCCTCCGCGTCGTCCTCACGGCATAGCAGGGGTCCGCTGCGTTCCCGGCAGGGCGGCGAGATCGATAGTTAGCCGGACTTCCGGCGTCGCGGCGAAATCGAACAGCCAGACAGGCTGGCCGCGCTGCCACTCGGCGAACCGGTCGAATGCGCTGGTTAGGCCGGTCTCGTCGAGACGGCGGAGAAATGGCTGTAGCGGCTCAGCGGCTCTCTGCGCTTCGGTAAGGATCGTCCGGAGTTTGTCGTCCATTGGCAGCCCTCATCGCTTGGCGCGAACTCAGGGCTCCAACCACTACGCACGTAAATCGGGGTATTCAAACAAAAAGGTGCCCCGAATTTACCCCGTTTTTTGTATCGGAAGGGCCTCGTATTGAGGCTTGATGCCTCTAGGTGGGTCTCTCTTAATGGCCGTCTCGACAGTGTTGAATTTTTCGTCCAGCGCAGCAGCGATTTGCCGCGCATCTTCCGAACGCCTGCCCGGAGGCGCGCGAAAGCCGCGATCGGTCAGGTGATCGAGTATTTTTTGGTGTGTCGGCGATAACTTGCCAGGTCGCCGCGTCCCTGGACGAAGTTCCAATGTTTCGTATGGGCGCCCTTCCGGATCGTCCCCGAACATAAGGCGCCACGGCCGAAGGTAACGCCGTTCCGGGCCGCGAAAAGGCTCCGCGAGCATATTGACGTTGATATGACCATAGCCATCGCTCTGCGGCGGCAGCGCGCTTTTCCAGGTCTCCAACGCAGCCGTGCTGCGCCACGATTGCACACGTTGATCAACCATCAGCAGTACGTCATGTTGCTTCAGGTCGAACGTCGGCGGATCGCCTGAGAGGTCCTTCCATTCCAAAATCAAATTGATCCACCCTTTCCACCAATGTAGCGGCAGGGCTTTGCCAGCGTACCACGCAATCAACTCTCCCCGGCCGAGCTGCGCGACGCGGCTTCTGACCGAGTAGAGGAAAGCGACATAATCCCAATCGATCGGGCTCGACCGCTCCTGTGGAAGACTGAAGTCGTATAGAGACGGACGTCTCAGAATGAACGGCATCCGAGGCTCGCCGCCGGATCGAGGCGCATCGGGATGCCACTGCGGCAGCCAACCATCCGGCATCGCCTGAGGAGCTGCGGGCGCGCCGGTGAAGAGCGAGCCCTCGATCTCTAGTCCTGGCATCATCGCGCCGCCTCATCTCGGCAACCTCACCTTAGCAAAGTGGGCGCGGCATCCCGGGGATGAGGTCCCGGTTTTCAGCCGCTAAGCCTGAGCCGCGCCAACCGTGATGATACTAGAATTCTGCGGTTCTATGCGATCAAAATACCAGGTATGGACGATCTCACCCTTACCGACCCGCCGCAGCCGCCCGACAAGGTGTTCACCTTGGCGACGCCGGCTCACATGCTGATGAAACTCTCGTGGGAGATCGACCGACTGCGGGAGGCGCTGTCAGAGCCGCCCGAAAAGATCGGCTATATGCACGCGCCGGCCTATCACGCATTCAATTGCGCGGTCACCGCCTGGCACCTTCACGACTGGGTTTGGGAAAGCATCGATAAGGACGGCCGAGCCGAGCTTTTTGAGAGCCTTGGCGCAGCGCCCGCCGGAGGTTTGACCGCCTTCGGGAAGGCGTTAATGAGATACCCGGCGCTCCGCATCTGCCGCCAGATTGCCACGGGATCAAAACACAAAATTGTCAGAGGGAAGCACGTCGATCCCGCCGTGATCGCGCAAACAGACTGGACCATTAAGCGCGCACGCGCCGGCGAAGCTCGGTGCGGTGATCGCCTCGCGACCTATCAATGTGCTCTATCGATCCGAGATGGTGATAGAACCTGGCCCGCTGTGCAGGTCTTTGAAGAAGCTCTAGCGACCTGGGAGCAATTGCTCGCGCGCTGGGGATTTGTCGAAGGCCCGATGCTGGGCAGAAGCATCCCCGCCCGCTACCGATGAAAAACCCGGCGCCGCTGGGCGACGCCGGGGAGAGTAATAGAGACGGCTCTCAGATGATCGCGTCTCGTTCGCCGGGAACCTCGCAGACCTTGAAGGGATCGGGGGCGCTCATTTCGCACCTCGCTGCGCTTCCCGCTCGATGAAAGCGAGAATCTGCTTGAGCGAGGTCTCCTCCGGCGGGTTGAGGCCATCTAGTCCAAGGTTGGGATCGAGTAGATGCCGGAGCTTTACGGCAGCGCTCGTGAGGCTGACCGGGGGCGACACGTCGATGCTCTTTTCGAGTGAATCGAGGCGGTCGAAGAAGGGCTTGTTTTGCGCATCGGACCCGTCCGAGACCCGTTTCCTTTCTTGACGCACCCGAGGAATCTCCCGCTCGGCCTCAAGGAAGGCGTCGTCGTCGGTAAGGGCAGCGCTCACGCGCTCTCTAACAATGGCCCAGGACCGCCTCGTTGCTCCGAATACTCGTTCAGACCAAAGATGCGGCCGAAGGCGTCAGATGCCTCCTCTTGGTGGGATTGCAGCTGCGCCGCGAGATAAGCCAAAGTCTCCCCGAGATCGGGGTCTCGGATGGTTTGAAGGACGTCGGCGAGTCCGTAAATTTTGGTGAGCGCCGAATCCAGCTCTTCCCGGGCTTTATCGAGTGGCTGGAGGTCAATCGGTGCGATGGTGTCGTCGTTGGTCGTCATGCTCTGTGCTCCCTAGCGGCCCCCGAAGGGGCCTTGCCCGCAACCGTCGCGGGCGCCGGGAGCTAGAAACGCGCTGTGAGACGCGCGGGCTTCTTCCCCTCTCGGGTCTTCTATCCGCCGCACTCCCGGCATAGGTTGCCGGACCCGGTTTTCCCGGACACAACAAATCCGCCATTCTCGGAGGCGGTTCCCGCTCACAGACAACGAGGCGTTTCTAGCGCCACGCGCAGCATGCGCCGATCGGCGGCAAGAGGCAATAAGCGGCGCGCGCTCGTTAGAGCAGCTTCCAGACCAGGAAGCCGATGATCAGGAGGACGATGAGGCCGAGGAGCGCGGAGCCTTGCTTGTTGCCTCGGCGGCGCTTGGTACTGATCGTGGTGTAGGACAAGCCGGTGCCCGGCAACCCCACGGTGCTGCGCGTTCCGTGCGTGCCCACAGTGAAATGTGCGCCACGTCGGCCGATGGAGGTCGATATGCCCCTTCTGCTCAGATTGAGGCGCAGGCCGGGCGCGATCGAAACGCGGCGATAGAAGCGGAAGGCCATAAGAGCAACCTTTCGGGCAAGGCCGGGAAACGTCAAGCCGGAGGTTTGACAATCGCGTCGAGAAACCCTTTAGCGTCAATGGGCGCCGATAATGTCAAACCTGACCCTATCTATCTGAGTTGCCTAAGACCCCGCACTTCTGCCGGGCCTACCATTCCCCGCCCAAGAATCCGCCAGCCGCCTAGAAATTAGGCGTGACTAAGAATTGTGCAAAGGCGGCTACGGCGAATTGCAGGTTTTGTCCGCTTTGGCCCCTATCTTGCTGAACCTCCCCGAGACGCCGGCCTCCTCGCCGTGCGCCGACTGCGAGAATGGGGAGATCCTAATGTCATCCGACGGTTTCAAGATCGATCGCCGCAGGCTTGGCCTGCTCGGTGCCGGGCTGGCTCTTGGCGCTTCGAGCATCGGCTCGCTGCCGAGCCTGATACCGCAGGCGCATGCGCAGACGGCCCCGCCCAGCGGGGGCGAGCCGATTAAGGTCGGCATCCTGCACTCGCTGTCGGGCACGATGGCGATCAGCGAGGCGCCGCTGAAGGACGTCATGCTGATGCTGATCGCCCAGCAGAATGCCAAGGGGGGGGTGCTGGGTCGCCAGCTGCAGCCGGTCGTCGTCGATCCCGCGTCGAATTGGCCGCTGTTTGCCGAGAAAGCCAAGCAGCTGATCTCGGTCGACAAGGTCGCGGCGGTGTTCGGCTGCTGGACCTCGGTGTCGCGCAAGTCGGTGCTGCCGGTGTTCGAGCAATTGAACGGCATCCTGCTTTATCCCGTGCAGTACGAAGGGCAGGAGTGCAGCCGCAACGTATTCTACACAGGCGCCGCACCGAACCAGCAGGCGATCCCGGCGGTCGACTACCTGATGGATCAGGTCAGCGTGAAGCGCTGGGTGCTCGAAGGCACCGACTACGTCTATCCACGCACCACCAACAAGATTCTCGAAGCCTATCTGAAGGCGAAGGGGGTTGCGCCGGCCGACATCATGATCAACTACACCCCGTTCGGGTATTCCGATTGGCAGGCCGAAGTCGCCAAAATCAAGGCGTTCGGCTCCGCCGGCAAGAAGACCGCGGTGGTGTCCACGATCAACGGCGATGCCAACGTGCCCTTCTACAAGGAGCTTGGCAACCAGGGCATCAAGGCGACCGACATTCCGGTCGTGGCGTTCAGCGTCGGCGAGCAGGAGCTGGCCGGCATCGACACCAAGCCACTCGTCGGCCACTTGGCGGCGTGGAACTACTTCCAGAGCGTCGACACGCCCCTCAACAAGGAAGTGGTCGCCGCGTTCAAGAAAGCGGTCAACGACGACAAGCGCGTCTTCAACGACCCGATGGAAGCCCATTACATCGGATTCAACATGTGGGTGAAGGCGGTCGAGAAGGCGGGCACGACCGATCATGACGCAGTTATCGACGCCATGGTTGGTGTCTCGCACCCCAATTTGTCCGGCGATTTTGCAACCATGATGCCGAACCATCACCTGACCAAGCCGGTGCTGATCGGCGAGGTGCAGGCCGACGGCATGTTCAACGTTGTTTGGGAGACACCGGGCCTCGTCGTCGCCCAGCCTTGGTCGCCCTATCTGCCGGAGAGCAAGAACCTGATCGGCGATTGGCTGCCGCCGATGTCGTGCGGCAGCTACGACGTCGTCGCCGGAAAGTGTCTCGGGACCAAAAAGGCCTGAGGACTATGGGCCTAGCGTTGCGGGAAGGCATTCGTCGCAAGGACGCTCTCCCGCACGCCCTCCTTGTCGCTGTGCTGCTCGCGCTGCTTCTGGCATTGCCGGGGGCGGCGCGCGCTCAGCAGGATCCGTTTGCCGACATCGCCGCCACCTCCGCCGATGTCGAGGCGCGCGGGGTGACCGCGCTCGCGATTTCGGGCAGTCCGCGCGCTGCCGCGGTTCTCGACGCGCTGCGCGACGGCAAGCTCTATGCCTGGAAATGGCCGCGCCCCGATCCGCCGCTCTATATCCGTACCGACAAGGGTTACGTCGACGCCCGGACCGGTGATCCGGTTGATGCGCCAGCCTTCAACAACATCCGCAAAGTCATCGTTAGCGACGCGGTTCGCGCCGCCATTGAGACCGCGGAGGGTGCTCTGGACCTCTTCTCCAAAGAGCCGGCGGCTCGGCGCAGGGCAGCCGAGGCGCTGTTCCTCTCGGCCGATCCCGGCGCGCTGCCACTGATTGAGAAGGCGCTGGCCGGCGAGCGGGACGCGAGCGTGGTGCGCGTACTGCGGGAAGCGCGGGCGGCCGCGCTGCTCAAATCCGGTACCGGTTCGAACGCCGATCTGATCGCCGCTGTCAACGAGCTTGCCGGCCGTGCTGACCTGCAATCGCGCAATCTGCTCCAGTCGCTGGAGAACCAGCCGCCGCCGGTCGCCGCGGCGGTTGCTGCGGCGATCGCCGGAATCGACCGCAGAATGGAGCTCTGGGGGCTTGCCGAGAACGTCTATTACGGCATCAGCCTCGGCGCCGTGCTGCTGCTCGCGGCATCGGGACTGGCGATCACCTTCGGCGTGATGGGCGTCATCAACATGGCGCATGGCGAGATGGTGATGACCGGCGCCTACACGACCTTTGTCGTCCAGCGCCTGATCGCCGCCTTCGCCCCGGCGCTCGACCAGTTCGGCCTGCTGATCGCGGTGCCCGCGGCTTTTGTCGTGGCCGGTGCGCTTGGCGTCATTATCGAGCGCACGCTGATCCGCTTTCTTTATGGCCGGCCGCTTGAGACGCTGCTTGCCACCTGGGGCCTCAGCCTCATTCTACAACAGGCGGTTCGCAGCATCTTCGGCCCGACCAACCAGGATGTCTCTTCGCCGGCTTGGATGAGCGGCTCGCTTCAACTCGGCGGGTTGACCCTGACGGTCAACCGGCTGTGGATCATCCTCTTTGCGGTATTGGTGCTCGGCGCGCTGATGGCAACGCTGCGCTGGGGCGGGCTCGGCCGCAGCATCCGCGCGGTGACGCAAAACCGGCGCATGGCGGCGGCGATGGGAATCCGCACGCCGCTGATCGACGCGCTGACCTTCGGGCTGGGCTCGGGCATCGCCGGCATGGCGGGGGTGGCGTTGTCGCAGATCGACAATGTTAGTCCCAATCTCGGCCAGAACTACATCATCGACAGCTTCATCGTTGTCGTGGTCGGCGGGGTCGGCAATCTCTGGGGAACCCTGGTCGGGGCGGTGTTGCTCGGGGTCGTCGACAAGTTCATCGAGCCGTTCGCCGGCGCGGTCCTCGCTAAAATCTTCGTGTTGGTGGCGTTGATCCTTTTCATCCAGCGCCGCCCGGGCGGGCTGTTCCCGCTCAAGGGCCGGGTGGCCGAGGCATGATCCGCCACGACCGGCTTACGGCGCTGACCTTGGGGTGCGTTCTCGGCGCGGCCGTGCTGTTGGCCGCGCTCAACCTGTTCACCCCGCCGACCAGCGCCGCGCACGTGCCGAATTTCGCGGTGTCCCTCGTCGGCAAGTACCTGTGCTACGCGATCCTCGCGCTGGCGATCGATCTGGTGTGGGGGTACGCCGGCATCCTCACGCTCGGCCACGGTGCGTTCTTCGCGCTTGGCGGCTATTGCATGGGCATGTACCTGATGCGCGAGATCGGCGCGCGGGGCGTCTATGCCAACCCGATCCTGCCGGATTTTATGGTGTTTATCGGCTGGAAGCAGCTGCCCTGGTACTGGCAGGGCTTCGATCATTTCTGGTTTGCGCTGCCGATGATGATGATCGTGCCGGGGTTGCTGGCGTTCGCCTTCGGCTGGTTTGCCTTTCGCTCGCGCGTTTCGGGCGTCTATCTCTCGATCATCACCCAGGCAATGACCTATGCCCTGATGCTCGCTTTTTTCCGTAACGACATGGGGTTTGGCGGCAACAACGGGATGACCGATTTCAAGGACATCGTCGGCTACCCGCTCAACAGCGAGGCCACGTCGGCGGCGCTCATGCTGATCACCGCGGCGGTGCTGTCGGTGGCCTTCCTGCTCGCACGTGGCATGACCAGCTCGCGCTTCGGCAAGGTGCTGATCGCGGTGCGCGACGCCGAGGCTCGCACCCGGTTTCTCGGCTACCGTCCGGAATCCTACAAGCTGGTAATCTGGGTCGTCTCGGCCGTGCTGGCCGGGATCGGCGGCGCGCTCTATGTACCGCAGGTCGGGATCATCAACCCGTCCGAGTTCGCGCCGGGCAACTCGATCGAGGCGGTAATCTGGGTCGCGGTAGGCGGGCGCGGCACGCTGGCGGGCGCGATCCTTGGCGCGATCCTCGTCAATCTCGGTAAGACGTGGTTGACCAGCGCCCTTCCGGAGATCTGGCTGTTCGCGATCGGCGGGCTGTTCATCCTCGTCACGCTGCTGCTGCCGCGCGGCATCATCGGTCTGTTGATGCTGCGCGGCCCGGCCGCCGAGGTAGAGCCGGCGCCGGAGACCGCCCCCGGTGCCGCGGCAGCCGAGTCGGCTGCGCGGGAGCTCGCCGGATGAGCGACGAACCGCCGCTCGAACCGTTGCTCGTGCTCGAGGACATCACGGTCACCTTCGACGGGTTCAAGGCGCTGAACGCGCTGTCGTTGACCCTCGATCCTGGCGAACTGCGCGCGGTGATCGGTCCCAACGGCGCCGGCAAGACGACGATGATGGATGTGATCACCGGCAAGACCAAGCCAGACAGCGGCGTCGTCATTTTCGACCGGCTGCACGATCTGACGCGGCTCGACGAGCCGGCAATCGCCCGGCTCGGTATCGGCCGCAAATTCCAGCGGCCGACCGTGTTCGAGCCGCTATCGGTGCGCGAGAACCTGTTGTTGTCGCTGGCCGGCGACCGCAATCCGAGCTTCATGCTGTGGGCGCGCGAGATGCCGGCCGAACGCGAGCGTATCGACGAGCTGCTGACGACGATCCGGCTCGTCGACGATCGCGACCGCCGCGCCGGCGACCTGTCGCATGGCCAGAAGCAGTGGCTCGAGATCGGGATGCTGTTGGCCCAGGAGCCGCAGCTGTTGCTGGTCGACGAGCCGGTCGCCGGGATGAGCGACGCGGAAACCGCGGAGACCGCCGAGTTGTTGCGCGACATCAACCGCACCCGCAGCCTCGTCGTCGTCGAGCACGATATGGCCTTCGTCCGCGCGCTGGGCGTCAGGGTGACGGTGCTGCACGAGGGATCGGTGTTGGCGGAGGGATCGATCGACGAGATCCAGGGCGATCCGCGTGTCATCGAAGTCTATCTCGGGCGCTGAGCGATGCTTGAGGTTCACGGGGTCGACCTCTTCTACGGCGCCAGCCACACTCTGCGCGGGGTCGAGCTGTCGGCGAAGAAGGGTGAAGTCACCTGCATTCTCGGCCGCAACGGGGTGGGTAAGACCAGCCTGTTGCGCGCGATCTTCGGGCTGCAGCCGATTCGCTCCGGGCACATCTTCTGGGAAGACAAAGAGATCACTTATCTCGCGCCCTACGATCGGGCGCGAGCGGGTTTGGCGCTGGTGCCGCAGGGACGCGAAATCTTTCCGCGCCTGACGGTGCTGGAGAACCTGCAGACCGGGTTCGCGATGCTGCCGCGCCATCTCCGGCACATTCCTGACGAGATTTACACGCTGTTCCCGGTGCTGAAGGAGATGCTCGGGCGGCAGGGCGGTGACCTGTCGGGCGGACAGCAGCAGCAGCTGGCCATCGCCCGGGCGCTCATTATGCGGCCCGGCTTATTGATTCTCGACGAGCCGACAGAGGGGATCCAGCCGTCGATCATCAAGGATATCGGCCGCGTGATCGAAAGCCTGGCTGAGCGCGGCGACATGGCGATTCTGCTGGTCGAGCAGTATTTCGAGTTCGCCCGCGACCTTGGTGCCGCCTATGTGGTGATGCAGCGTGGCGAGGTCGTGCTTTCCGGCCGCGGCGACGCGATGGACGAAACCGCCGTTCGCGCCTACCTCACCGTCTAGACCGGCGCGCGCTCGCTACTCCGGTTGCGAATCGCGCTGGCAAAATCGACCGAACAGTGAGAATCTTGCTCCGCGAACGAGGCAACCGTGAGGGGTAAGACCAATGAACAGGCTCCTTATCGCCGCCGCTATTGCCGTGACAGCGGCATTGGGCGCGCTCGCCTTCCAGGCCAGCGCCGCTGCGCCGGCGTCGCCCGTACCGCTGGCCGGGCCGTACAGCCCGATCCAGCATGCCGCGTGCGTCGGCCCCAACGTCCATTGCCGGCCGGGCATGCACTGGGTCTGCGGGCCCGCTGGTCTACGTTGCTGGTGCACGCCCTGCTGAGACGCACATTGTAATTTCGCCGGTATCGGGCGGGTCGGCGTCGTGCCGACCCGCCCGAACTGTGTTTAGTGCGACGTTAGCGTTAGAGCGGCCGTCAGATCGCCGTTGGGCTTGCGGCCGTGCGCCTTCAGCGCGGCGGCGCGCGCGGCGAGCCCGGGCAGAACCGGCAGACCGAACCGCTCGGTGATGAAGGTCAGGATCGACGTCGTATCGTACTGCGTGTGGTCAACGAAGCCGCGCTTCGCGTAAGGCGACACGATGAGGGTCGGAATGCGCGAGCCGGGGCCCCATCGGTCGGCCTTGGGCGGCGTCACGTGATCCCAGATGCCGCCGTTCTCGTCATAGGTCACGATCACCAGCATGTGACCCCATTGCGGGCTCTTTTCGAGGTGCGCGATGACGTCGGCGATGTGTTGGTCGCCGGCCAGCACCGCGGCGTAGCCCGAGTGCTCGTTGAGGTTGCCCTGCGGTTTGTAGAAGGTGACCGCCGGCAGCTTGCCGGCGTCGATCGCCTGAATGAGGAGGGCCCCGTCGCGCCCGGCGTCGCGCAGATGCTTGGCGCGCGCCTCGGTGCCGGGCGCCATGTCGGCGAAGTAGTTGAATGGCTGGTGATGGTATTGAAACACAGCGGATTTCAGGTCGGGTTCATGATCGAGAGCCATCTGCCAGGCGCCGCTGTACCAGGCCCAGTCGACCCCCTTGTCCGACAGCAAATCCCCGATGTTCTTCTGGGTCTGCGGCGGCAGGGTCGTCGGGTTCGCCGGGTCGGCATAGGCGGGGTCGCCATTGGCGGCCGGCTTGTTGGCGCTAGGCTGATAGGGCGGCTGCATCGTGTTGACCGCGAAGAAATCGGGCGTGATCTGGCCGTCGCGGACGAATTTCGGCGGCCCATCGATCGCCGATTTTGGCGAATTGTCCGCCACCTTGAGCGCCGTTCCCGCCGCGTCGACCACGGCGATCTTGTCCTTCGCCGGGCTCTGGTCGGCGTGCTCGTAGACTGGCGTACAGGCGCAGATCAGCCATTGATGATTGAGAAACGAGCCGCCGAACGCGCCCATGAAAAAATTGTCGGCAAGCGTGTATTTCTTCGCCACTTGCCATAGCGGCAGGTCGCTCGCGCCATTGATGTAGTGGCCCATGGTGAGAGCCCCCAAATCGGCCCAGGCTGCGAACATGTCGTTCTTGCCGCCGTCGATCTGCATCTGGTTCTCCCAGAACAGATGCCACAGATCACGGGTCACGACGCTGATCGGCAGGTTGAAGCCCTTAGGGTCATTGATCGCGAACGGCTTGTTGGGCAGATGCGCGGTCTGCGCCTCGTTGATCACCGGGGTCACGCCCTTGCCGGTGAGCCCGCCCCAGATCGGGGGCAGCTCTTTCAGCACGCTGCCGTCGCGGTCGCGCTGCGCGAGGCTCGCCTTGGAGGCATTAGCGATGCCGTTGGCGCCGGGGAAGAAGCCGTAAAGGTCGTCAAAGCTGCGGTTTTCGGCATAGATCACGACGACCGTGTCGATCTGGCCGATCACGCCAGGCGGTTTTGCCGGCGCGTCGGCAGCGCGGGCGCCGCAGCAAAGGGAGCAGATCGCAGCTATTGCCGCCCAAGTGGTGGCGTGTTTCATCGGGAGCAACCATCGGCTGAGAAGATCGGGCGATTTAACCTGCGGTCTGTATCACTTTTGTGACAGGCCAGGACCGTATTTCGTATATGCCCGGACCTGGAATTGAGCCCCGGGTTCGGCCATCCTCTCCCGATGCGATGGGTAGCATCCGCCACGATTTTAGTCAGCGTCGTTGCCGCCGAATGGGTGGCGGCGCCCTGCTCAGCCCAAGCCGATAGCGGCCGCTCGCGCGCCGACGTCTTCGCCCAGGTGCGCGCAATGACCGAGCTCGGCCGGGCGCTGTTCAGCGACCCGGCCTTGTCCGCGTCGGGCAAGCTTGCCTGCGCCTCGTGCCATGATCCTAAACACGCCTATGGCCCGGCCAACGATCTTCCGGTGCAACTCGGCGGCGTCGATCTCAAGCAGCCAGGCCTGCGTGCGACCCCATCGTTGCGTTACCTGCAAACCGTGCCTGCGTTCACCGAGCATTATTTCAACTCCGAGGAGGAGGGCGATCCCAGCATCGATAACGGCCCCACCGGCGGTCTGACCTGGGACGGCCGCGTCGACCGCGGCCGCGATCAAGCGCGCATCCCGCTACTGTCGCCGTTCGAGATGGCCAATCCCGACGAAGCCTCAATTGTCGCGGCGGTGGCGCACTCGCCCCAGTCCGCGGCGATGCGCAAGATTTTCGGCGCGGCGATCTTCGACGACAACGCCAAGGCCTTCACGGCGATCCTCGAAGCACTCGAGGCCTTTGAGCAGAGCCCGGCGGATTTCTACCCCTACAGCAGCAAGTACGACGCCTATCTCGCCGGCAGGGCGACGCTGACAGCCGAGGAAGCGCGCGGCCTCGCGCTGTTTGACGATCCGGCCAAGGGCAATTGCGCGCATTGCCACCGCAGCGCCCGCGACGCGGACGGCACCGCGCCGCAATTCAGCGATTTCGGCTTCAACGCGCTGGGGGTACCGCGCAACCCCGAAATCCCCGCCAATAAGGACCCGGCTTATTTTGATCTCGGCCTGTGCGGGCCGCTGCGCACCGATTTCAAGGATCGCGCCGAGTATTGTGGGCTGTTCCGCACCCCGACCCTGCGCAATGTCGCGCTACGCCAGAGCTTCTTCCACAACGGCGTGATGCACAGCCTCAAGGAGGTGCTCGATTTCTACGTCGAGCGCGACACTGATCCCGGCAAGTACTACTTCCCGACGGCCGACGGCACGGTGACCAAATTCGACGATTTGCCGGCCAAGTACCGGGGCAACGTCAATGTCGAGCCGCCCTTCGATCGGCACCCCGGCGATGCGCCCGCACTCACCGAGCAGGATCGCGCCGACATCATCGCCTTCCTGCAGACCCTCAATGACGGCTATCGTGTCCGCAACGACAACGCGGCGGAGGGGCAGCGGTGAGCGACACGAGTGGTGGACCCGGCGCGATCGAGCGCCCGGCGCTGGCCAACGAGACCGGCGACTACTGGGGCAGCGATGTAATGGCGCTGATGTTGCGCGAGATCGGGCTGCCCTATGTCGCGCTCAACCCCGGCGCCTCGTATCGCGGGCTGCATGACAGCCTCGTCAACCTGCTCGGCAACCAGGCGCCGCAGATGCTCCTCTGTCTGCACGAGGAGCACGCGGTCGCGATCGCGCACGGCTACGCCAAGGTCGCCGGCCGGCCGATGGGCGCGATCGTCCACAGCAATGTCGGGCTGATGCACGCGACGATGGCGGTGTTCAACGCTTGGTGCGATCGGACGCCGGTAATCCTGCTCGGCGCCACCGGCCCGGTCGCCGCCGACAAGCGGCGGCCGTGGATCGATTGGATCCACACCGCCGCCGACCAGGGCGCGCTGATCCGCAACTACACCAAATGGGACGACCAGCCCAATTCGGTCGGCGCGGTGCCGGAATCGGTGCTGCGCGCCTACAAGATGGCGACGACCGCGCCGCAAGGCCCGGTCTATGTCTGCTTTGACGCGGCGCTCCAAGAGCAGCCGCATCGGCGACCTGCCGGCGCTCCCCGACGCGGCGCGCTTCAAGGCGCCCGCCGCCGCGGCGCCCGATCCAGCCGCGCTTGGCGCCGCTGCGGAATTCCTGAACAAGGCCGAGCGGCCGGTCGTCATGGTCGGCCGCTTTACCCGCGGCGAAGATGCCTGGGCGCGCCGTGTCCAGCTCGCCGAAGCGCTCGACGCCACGGTGCTCACCGACGCCAAGACCGGCTCCGGCTTTCCGACCGCGCACCGGCTGCAAGGCCCACCCGCCGGCAACCAGCCGAGCCCCGAGGCGCTGGCTGTGCTGCGCGAAGCCGACGTGATCCTCAGCCTCGATTGGGTCGATCTCGCCGGCGCGCTGAAGACCGCCTGCGGCGACAACCCGGTCGAGGCCAAGGTGGTCCTCGCCTCGCTCGACCACCAGCTGCACAACGGCTGGAGCATGGACTACCAGGGCTTGCCGCCCGCCGACATCCACCTCGCGGTCGCGCCCGATATCGCGGTCGCCGCACTGCTGCCGCTGCTGAAGCCACGAAAGCGGCCGCGCCCCGACCCCGCGCCGGCTCCGGCGGAGGCCGCGCCTGAGCCACCGAAAGACGTCATCACCCCGGTCTCGCTCGCCGGCGCGCTGCGCGAGGCGATTGGCGGCCGCACCGCTTGTCTCATCCGCACGCCGCTCGCCTGGGGTGGCCACGCTTGGGAGACCGCGCATCCGCTCGACATGCTCGGCGGTGATGGCGGCGGCGGCATCGGCGGCGGGCCGGGCATGGCGGTCGGCGCCGCGCTGGCGCTGCGCGGCTCAGGCCGCCTGCCGGTCGCGGTGCTGGGCGACGGCGATACGCTGATGGGCATCACCGCGCTGTGGACTGCGGTGCATTACCGCATCCCGGTGCTGATCGTCGTCGCCAACAACAACTCCTTCTTCAACGACGAACTGCATCAGGACCGTATGGCGCGCCAGCGCGAGCGGCCGGTAGCCAATCGCTGGATCGGTCAGCGCATCGCCGACCCCGAGCCTGATATCGCCACCCTGGCGCGCGGCCAGGGCGCCACCGGCTTTGGTCCGGTGCGCGACCCCGCCGAGTTGGTGCGCACGCTGCGTCAGGCGATCGAGACGGTCGAAGCCGGCGGCGTCGCCCTCGTCGACGTTCGCGTCGAGCCAGGCTACGCGACCAGCATGGGCAGCCATTATTCGCGGCGATAGGGAGATGCCTGACACCGCATCCACCATCTCCCGCGTGCCGGCCGGCACCGATCTCGTCGAATGGTATTTCAACGAGGGCTGGACCGACGGCCTGCCGGTGGTGCCGCCGACGGCCGAGAAGGTCGCGGCCTGCATCGACGCGCTCGGCGGCGAGCCCGGGTTTCTCGAATGCCGGGTGCCGCCGCGCCATGGCGGTCTCACGCGCGAGGTGCTCGCGATCAACATGGTGATGGCCGGGTGCAAGCCCGATTACGCGCCGGTGGTGCGCGCCGCAATGCTGGCGCTGACCGCCAACGCCTTCAACCTCAACGGCGTGCAGGCGACGACGCACATGGCGGGGCCGCTGCTCGTCGTCAACGGGCCGGTCGCGCGCGAGATCGGCATGAATGGCGGGGTCAACGCGTTCGGCTCGGGCAACCGCGCCAATGCGACGATCGGCCGAGCGATCCGGCTCATTCTGCTGAACGTCGGCGGCGGCACGCCGGGCGACCTCGACAAATCGACCCTCGGCCATCCCGGCAAATACACCTATTGCGTCGCCGAGAACGAGGCGGAGAGCCCGTTCGCGCCCTACCATGTCGAGAAGGGGTTCGCGGCCGAGGATTCGACCGTCTTCGTCATCGCCGCCGAACCGCCGCACAGCGTGCACCAACCATGTCGCCGACGACCCCGAGGGCATCCTCGACACCATCTGCTCGGCGATGAGCACGATCGCCAACAACAACGCGGTGTCGAGCGGCCATTGCGCCGTCGTTATCGGTCCCGAGCACGCCCGCACCATCGCCGCCAAGGGCTGGACCCGGCACGACATCCGCAACTACCTGCATCTGCATTCAGGCAACCGCTTCGGCGACCTCGCCTTCAATCACCGCTACGGCAAAATCTACAACCGCAATCTGCCGCGCTGGTACAAGCGCGAACTGGATTCGCGCATCCCGATCGTGCCAAGCCCCGACCACATCCATCTGTTCATCATTGGCGGCACCGCGGGCCGGTTTTCCGCCTTCATCCCCGGCTGGGGGCACATGTCGTCGCCGGTGCTGCGCGGCATCGAGGGCGGCGGACCCTCCGGCCCGGTCTGCGTCGATGGGACGTGTTATCTGTGAGGAGGTTAAGGCCCATGAGTTGCGAAACAATCTTCGATCCGCGCGGGCGCGTCGACGCCGAGCGGGTGGCGTTGGCGCCGCGCGTGGCGGCGCTGAAGGGCCTGCGCCTCGGCATCCTCGACAACACCAAGTGGAACGCCAACCGGCTGCTGCGCAAGACCGCCGAGCTGCTGGTCGCCGAACACGGCATCGGCGCCGTTACCTACTACAAGAAGGAAAGCTTCTCGAAATACGCCGACCCGGCGCTCATCGCCGAGATCGCGGCCAATAACGACATCGTCTTGACGGCGATCGGCGATTGAGGGTCGTGTACGTCGTGCTGTACGCATGACGGCATTGCTCTCGAGGTGCTGGGCCGTCCCACCGCGGTGGTGGTGACGACCGAGTTTCTGCACGAAGCCAACATGCAGCGCGACGCGCTCGGCATGCCCGATCTGGCTGCGGTGGTGATCGACCACCCGCTCTCGACCTTGTCGGATTCCGAGATCGCGCAGCGGGCGGCGCAGGCGGCGGAACAATCGGCGAAAGTGTGGCTCGGCCGGTAGGAGGCGGTTCAGCTTCGCCCAGTTGCCGGCTGGCGAGCGCGCCCGGCGATAAGCCGGGTTCCGACGCTGTGGCCCAGCATTCCGACCAGCATGGCGGCGACAAAGATGCAGGTCTCTTTGTGACCCAGGGTCAGCGACGCTAGGGCGGGGCCGGGGCAATAGCCGACGAGCCCCCATCCCGCGCCGAATATCAGGGAGCCGGCGACGAGACGCAGGTCCGGCCGCGTGAGGGTTGGCCGATGGAACCGCGTGTCCAGCAGCGGAGCTGGGCGGTTGTGGCTGGCCCAGTAGCCGGCGGCCGCGACGGGGATCGCTCCAAACATGACGAAAGCAAGGCTCGGATCCCAGTTCCCGGCAAGATCGAGGAAGCCCAGCACTTTCGCGGGGTCGATCATCTTCGAGACGGTTAGGCCGAGGCCGAAGAGGAGGCCGGCGAGTGCCGATACAAGGGTGCGGCGCATGGCGATCATCCCGCGAAACCGTGTCGAACGATGATCGCGACCGTGGCTCCCGCGGACATGAACAGCAGCGTCGCCAGCAGCGAGCGCGGCGAGAGACGCGCGACGCCGCAAACGCCGTGCCCGCTGGTGCAGCCGCCGCCGAGACGCGTGCCAAATCCGACGAGAAGGCCGCCAAGCACTAGCGTTGGCCAAGAGGCGGCTATCGTCACGGTCGGCAGGGCTCCGGTCGCGGCGGCGACGAACAGCGGCGCGGCCATCAGCCCAGCGAGGAACGCCAGGCGCCAATTTACGTCACCCCTCTCGGGTCCAAGAAGGCCGCCAAGAACGCCGCTGATGCCGGCAACCCGTCCTGTCGTCAGCCACAACAGCGACGCCGACAATCCGATCAAGACGCCTCCGACCAAGGCCGATAGGGGCGTGAAGTTCTCCATGACTTGTTCACCGTCGAAGGTCGGCACCGTCCTAAGGCCGATACTGACCGCAGCCTATTTGTTGCCGAGGGTTTCGCCTTGATGCAGGTCAAGGAGCCGGAACCACGATCAGTCGTTGCCGGCATTGTCTCGGCGTAATAGGAAACCGGCTTGCGGCGCCGCTCGGTAACGGACGCCGCTCGCAACAAAGAGGCGAGCCGAGATGATTACTGATGGCGCCTATAGCGGCCTTCGCGTCCTCGATCTGGGGCAGGGCATCGCCGCGCCCTATTGCGCGATGCTTATGGCGATGCACGGCGCCGAGGTCGTCAAGGTCGAGCCGATCGCCGGCGACTGGTCGCGCGGGCTCGGCACCGCCTATGGCGACCACACCGCGATGTCGGCGCACTACAACCGCGGCAAGCAAAGCCTCGCGCTCGACCTGAAGACGCCAGCGGCGCGGCAGATCGCGCTCGACCTGGCCGCACGCGCCGACATCCTGATCGAGAACAACCGGCCGGGTGCGATGGCGCGAGCCGGCCTCGGCTACGAAGCACTCAGTGCCGTCAACCCGCGCCTCGTCTATGCCTCGATCAGCGGCTTCGGGCAGGACGGGCCCTACGCCAACCTGCCCTGCACCGACTCGGTGGCGCAGGCCTATTCCGGCATGGTCGCGCTCAATCGCGGCGAGGACGGCACCCCACACCGCATCGGCGCGATCATCATCGACACGCTGACCGGGCTGTACGCGGCCCAGGCGCTTGGGGTCGCGCTCTATGCCCGCGAGCGGCACGGCAAGGGCGGCCGCATTGCCGTCAGCCTCGCCGAATGCGGCGCCGCGATCCTCGGCCAGCGCCTCGCCGAGCATGTCCTCGAAAACGGCAGCCCGCGCGTGCTCAATGTGCCGACCGGCTCCTACCGGACCCAGGACGGCTGGGTGATGATCGCGCTCATTCGCGAAGACCAGTTCGCCCGGCTGGTCGGCGCGCTGGGCCGGCCCGAACTGGCCCAAGACCCGCGCTTCGCCAGCTTCGCGACCCGTGCTGAGCACGCCGCGCCGCTGTTCGATGCGCTGCGCGCGCTGATCGGCGCCGAGACCACCGCATCGTGCCTCGAAAAACTGCGCGCCGCCGACATTCTCGCCGACCGGATCAATGGCTTTGACGATTGGCTCGCCGACCCGCATATCGCCGCGACTGGCGGGGCGGTGACGGTCGCGCCCGGCGACATGCCGGTGTTCAAGGTGCCGCGGACACCAGGGATTTCCGCCGAGGCCGATGCAGCGCTGTCGCCGGCACCGCGGATCGGCGAACACGGGCGCACGATCCTCGCCGGGCTCGGATTCGACGACCCGGCGCAATCGCGGCTCGCCGCCGAAGGCGTGGTGCGGTTGCCATGAGCGAGTTCGACCGCAAGCAGCATCGCTTCCCGGAGAGCAAGTTCTTCGAAGACCTCAAGGTCGGCGACAGCTTTTACATCCCGAGCCGCACCGTCACCGACGCCAATTTCGCCGCGTTCCAGACCGTGTCGGGCGACAATCACCCGATCCATTACGACGTCGAATATTGCCGCGAGCGCGGCCATCCCGGGACGCTCGCGCACGGCTTCCAGGTGCTGTGCTTCACCGCCGCCGGCGCCGGCACCTTCGCGCACGTCATCGGCGACTCGCTGATCGCTTTTATCGAGCAGTCATCGAAGTTTCTGAAGCCGGTCTATCCCGGCGACACGCTTTACCCGTCGCTGACCGTTGCCGCGCTGACCCCGCAGCGGACGACGGGGGTGGTGACCGTCGCCGTCACCGTCCACAACGAGAAGAACGAGCTGGTGCTGAGCGGCGAGCAAAGATATCTGCTGCGAAAGCGATCGGCCTAACGGGGCTCTGAGCATCCCGGCTCGCTCACAGGCCATCGAACATAACGGGAACATAATATTCGATCCGGATAGGTCAAGAGAGCCAATCCGAAATTTTGACGAGGCAGGAGGCGGGTCAGCCGCGTCCGATCGTGTCGGCGAGCGCCTCGGCGGCACGCAAGCATTGTTCGGTGCTGACGTCCATGTGGGTAACGGCGCGCAAGGTGCGCGGCCCGAGCGCCGAAATCAGCACCCCGGCCGCCTTCACCTTGGCGACGATTGTTGCCGCGTCGGGTTCGTCCGCTGCCATCTGCCAGATCACGATGTTGGTCTGCACCGCGTCGAGGTCGAGGTGGACGCCGGGCAATCCGGCGATGCCCTCGGCTATGAGCCGCGCATTGGCGTGGTCTTCGCCGAGCCGGGCGACATTATGGTCGAGCGCGTAGAGGCCCGCGGCGGCGAGGATGCCGGCCTGGCGCATCGCCCCGCCGAAGCGGCGTCGCGCGGTGACGGCGCGACTGATTCGCGCCGCGCTCCCGGCGAGCACGCTGCCGACCGGGCAGCCAAGCCCCTTCGATAACGCGACCGACACCAGATCGAATGGGTGCGCCAGCTCGGACAGCGGCAATCCGCTGGCAATCGCGGCGTTGAAGAGTCGCGCGCCGTCGAGATAGCTGTCGATGCCATGCTCGCGCGCCGCCGCGCAGATCGCCACCGCGTCGGCCTGAGGGAAGACGATGCCACCGCCCATGTTGTGCGTGTTCTCGATGGCGACGAGCCCGGTCGGCGGAAGGACGATATGGCCGCGCGGCTTCACCGCTTCGTGGAACTCCTCGACCGTGAACTTGCCGCCGGCGCCGACCGCAGTGAATTGCACGCCCGAATTGGCCGCGGCGGCGCCCGCCTCGTGCCACATCACGTGCGCCCCTTGGCCGACAATCACGTCGTCGCCGGGCCGCGTCAGCAGCTTCACCGCGATCTGGTTCGCCATCGTGCCGCTCGGCACGAACAGCGCGGCCTCCTTGCCGAGCAGCACGGCGATCCGCCGTTGCAGCAGGTTGACCGACGGATCCTCGCCGTATTGGTCGTCGCCGACCGTGGCCGCCGCCATCGCCTGGCGCATTGCGGGCGATGGTTGGGTAACCGTATCGGAGCGCAGATCGATCAGGGGAGCGGGGTGGGGCATTCGCTGGCTCCTGGTGCGGCTTGAACAAAGGCTAATCGAGGCGGATCGCGGGTTGCAATCGCCTGGCAGTCATGGTGTCATTTCACATGACTGTCTCACAGGGTGAGACGCGAGGGTGGCGGATGAGAACCAGCTGGCGCGGCTTCGCCTGCGCCAGTTTGCTTTTTGTCGCCTCGGTGACGAGTTCGCTGGCCGATACCGAGGCCCGGTTCTTCCGTATCGGCACCGCGGCAACCGGAGGAAGCTTCTTCGAGATTGGCGCGGTCGTGGCCAGTGCGATCTCCAGCCCGGTAGAGGGCACGGTCTGCGCGAAGAGCGGCACGTGCGGCGTGCCGGGTCTTGTCGCGGTGGCGCAGGCGACGCAAGGCTCAGTCGACAACCTTCGCCTGGTGGCCGACGGGCAGATCGAATCCGGCTTTGTTCAGGCCGATCTGGCTGCGATGGCCTTCGAGGGTATTGGCGCTTTTGCCGGTAACCCGCCCTCGCACCGGTTACGCGCGATCGCCAGCCTGTTTCCAGAGGCGATCCACATTGTCGTGCGCGTCGATAGCCCGATCCGCTCCGTGGCCGATCTTGCGGGCAAGACCGTCGCGGTCGGCGACCAGGGCTTCGGCACTGCGGCCAATGCACGGGTGTTGTTGGCCGCCGCCGGGCTCGGTGAGGACGACGTCGTGCGCAAATATTTGCGCCCCGCCCTCGCCGCCGAGGAGCTGCAGGCAGGGACGCTCGACGCCCTGATCCTCGCCGGAGGCTATCCCGTGCCGGCGATACAGGAACTGGCGGCGGCGACCCCAGTCCGGCTTGTGCCGATCGCCGGCCGCGTCGCCTCGAAGCTGCTGGCGCAGTACGCGTCCTACGGTCAGGCGGCGATCCCCGCCGGGGTTTACCGCAATGTCGATACCGACACGACGACGGTGGGGTTCTTCGCGCTGTGGGTCGTGCGCGACGATGCCGATGAGGCGTTGATCCACGACATCACGCGCGCCGCGTGGGGCGAGGGCGCGGCCAAGCTCTACGCCGGGCTCAACCCACTCGGGCGCCAGATCAATTTAGCGAATGCGCTAAAGGGCATGTCACTGCCGCTGCATCCCGGCGCGGCGCGGTTCTACCGCGAACAGGGCTTGTCGCTCGAAGGATTGCCGAACCCGCCCGATGAGGTGCCGTCGCGATGAACAGTACGGGTTGGCGTCAGCGTCTGCGCGACTATTGGTCACCCACCGAGATTGTGGACACCTCGCCGCGCGTCTCCGACGAGGTGAAGTACACCACCTGCTACATGTGCGCCGGGCGTTGCGGCATCAAAGTCCACCTGAAGGACGGCGGCATCCGCTACATCGAGGGCAACCCCCGCCACCCGGTCAATCGCGGCGTCATCTGCGGCAAGGGCGCCGCCGGGATCATGCATCAGCAGTCGCCGGCCAAGCTCAGGAAGCCGCTCATGCGGGTCGGAGAGCGCGGCAGCGGCGAGTTCCGCGAGATCGAATGGGACGAGGCGATCTCGACCGCGGTCGAATGGCTGGCGAAGATCAGGGCCGACGACCCCAAGAAACTCGCCTTCTTCACCGGCCGCGACCAGTCGCAATCGCTGACCGGGTTCTGGGCGACGCAGTTCGGCACGCCAAATTTCGCCGCGCATGGCGGGTTCTGCTCGGTCAACATGGCCGCGGCCGGGATGTACACGATCGGTGGCAGCTTCTGGGAATTCGGCGAGCCGGATTGGGAGCGCACCAAGCTGTTGCTGATGTTCGGGGTCGCGGAGGACCACGACTTCGAACCCGATCAAGATTCACCTGTCGGCGATGAAGCGCCATGGCGCCAAGTCGATTTCGATCAACCCCGTGCGCACCGGGTATTCGGCGATCACCGACGAGTGGATCGGCGTCCGGCCCGGCACCGACGGGCTCTTCGTGCTGTCGCTGATCCACGAGCTGCTGAAGGCCGATCGGGTCGATCTCCACTACCTCGCGCGCTACACCAATGCCGGCTGGCTGGTGATCCAGGCGCCGGGCACCGCGGAGGACGGGTTGTTCGCGCGCGACGACAAGGGCTACCCGCTGGTGCTCGACAAACAGGGTGGCGTCGTCGGCGCGCTCGCCGCCGATGTCGAGATGCGGATGGTCGGCGAGGCCAAGCTCGCCGACGGTCTCAAGGCCGTGCCGGTGTTCCAGCTGATCGCCGAGCGCTATCTCGACCCGCAATATGAACCGGAGGCTGTCGCCGCGACTTGCGGCGTGCCGGCGGCGCGCATCCGGGAACTGGCCGCCGAGATTGGCCGCGTCGCGTTCGAGGAGGCGATCGAGCTGCCGGTGCCATGGACCGACTGGGCTGGGCGGCGGCACGAGACGATGCGCGGCCGGCCGGTGGGGATGCACGCGATGCGCGGCATCAGCGCCCATTCCAACGGCTTCCAGACCTGCCGCGCGCTGCATCTGCTGCAACTGCTCTTGGGCACGATCGACGTGCCGGGCGGCTGGCGCTACAAGGCACCGCACCCGAAACCATGCCCGCCGGGGCCGAAGCCCGCGGGCAAGCCGGGGCAGGTCGAAGCAGGCAAGCCGCTTGGCGGCGCGCCGCTCGGCTACCCGATGGGGCCGGAGGACCTCATCATCGACGCCGACGGCACGCCGCAGCGTATCGACAAGGCGTTCTCCTGGGAGGCTCCGCTCGCCAACCACGGCATGATGCACATGCTGATCAAGAACGCCTGGGCCGGCGATCCCTACAAGATCGATACGCTCTTCATGTACATGGCCAACATGGCGTGGAACTCGGCGATGAACACCGCCGAGACCATGCGGATGCTGACCGACAAGGAGGCCGACGGCAGCTACAAGATACCGCGCATCATCTATTCCGACGCGTTCTACTCGGAAACTGTCGCCTACGCCGACCTGATCCTCCCCGACACGACCTATCTCGAGCGTTGGGACTGCATCTCGATCCTCGACCGGCCGATCGGCAAGGTCGACGGGCCGGCTGATTCGATCCGCCAGCCGATCCTCACCCCCGACCGCGACGTGCGGCCGTTTCAGGACGTGCTGATCGAGCTCGGCGCGCGGCTCGGTCTTCCAGCCTTCGTCAACGCAGACGGCGGGCCGCGCTACCCCGGCGGCTACAAGGATTACTTGACCTATCACGAGCGCGCGCCGGGCATCGGCCCGCTCGCCGGCTGGCGCGGCGCCGACGGCGAGGCGCATGGCAAGGGTGCGCCAAACCCCGACCAGCTCCAGCGCTACATCGACAACGGCTGCTTCTGGAAATACGACCTGCCCGAGGAACAGCACTACTACAAGCACGCCAACCGGGCCTACCTCGACAATGCGGTGGCGATGGGCCTCATTGGCAACGCCGACCCGATCGTGCTGCAGCTTTACGTCGAGCCGTTGCAGAAGTTCCGGCTCGCGGCGCAAGGGCATGGCGCCGTGTTGCCGCCGGAGCGGCTCAAGGCACGGATCGAAACGCACTTCGATCCGCTGCCGATCTGGTATCCGCCGTTTGAGGGCGCGCGGGTCGACACCGAGGCATTTCCGCTCAACGCGGTCACCCAGCGGCCGATGCCGATGTACCACTCCTGGGGATCGCAGAACGCCTGGTTGCGCCAGATCTATGGCGCCAACCGGCTGTTCATCAACCGGGCCACGGCGCGCAGCCTCAGCCTGCAGGATGACGACTGGGTTTGGGTCACCAGCCATGCCGGCCGCATCAAGGCGCAGCTGAAGCTGATGGACGGCGTCAACCCGCACACGGTTTGGACTTGGAATGCAATCGGCAAGCGCGCGGGCGCCTGGAACCTCGCCGCCGGCTCGCCCGAATCCAGCCGCGGGTTTCTGCTCAACCACCTGATCGGCGAGACGTTGCCGGACGCGCCGGAAAGCAACGCCGATCCAATCACCGGTCAGGCCGCGTGGTACGACCTTCGGGTGCGGCTCGAGAAAGCGCCGGCCGTAGAAGCCGGCGAGAGCGCGCCGCATTTTCCCGCGCTCGCCCGGCCGCCCTCGCTGATGCGGGTGCCCGAAATCCTGCGCTATGGCTGGAGCGGGCGATGACCGACCTGCCCGCCCAGCATCCCGGCGGCAAGAAGCTGGGTCTGGTCATCGACCTCGACGTCTGCGTCGGCTGCCATGCCTGCGCGACCGCGTGCAAGGAATGGAACAGCGGCGGCCATTCGGCGCCGCTTCCGGACTTCAATCCTTACGGCGAAGACGCCTGGGGCGTGTGGTTCAACCGGGTCCACTCGTTCGAGGAGGGCGACGGCGAGGCTGCGCGGACGGTGCATTTGCCGCGCTCCTGCCTGCATTGCGAGGAGCCGGCCTGCGTGACGGTGTGCCCGACCGGCGCGTCCTACAAGCGCGCCGAGGACGGCATCGTGCTGGTCAACGCCGACATCTGCATCGGCTGCAAGCTGTGCTCCTGGGCCTGCCCTTATGGCGCTCGCGAGTTCGACCAGGACGAGGGGGTGATGAAGAAATGCACCCTTTGTATCGACCGCATCTATAACGAGAACTTGGCGGAAGACGAACGGTTGCCGGCTTGCGTGATGGTATGCCCGACCAGCGCGCGGCATTTCGGCGATCTCGGCGATCCGAATTCGGCCGTCTCGGAGATGGTCGCCGCGCGTGGCGGCAAGGATCTGATGCCAGAGCTTGGCTACCGGCCGGTGAACAAATATTTGCCGCCGCGTCACGCTTCCCATATCGCCTCGCCGGCAAGCGCGGAAGCACCAGCGGTAGTGACCCTCCCCGATGACAACAAGCTGCTGCGCTGGGTCGACCGGCTGCTGTCGCGGTAAGACACGAAAGTTTTCATGCATCCAGCACTATCGATCATCTTTTTCACCAGCGCCTCCGGCGCTGGCTTTGGGCTCCTGATGCTGACTGGCATCGCCGTACCGCTGGGATTGCTGCCGAGTAATCCGGGGTTTGGAATCGTGACGCTGCTGACTGCTGGGCTCCTCGCCGTCGCCGGTCTCCTCTCGTCGACCCTGCATCTCGGCCGGCCGGAGCGCGCCTGGCGCGCCTTCTCGCAGTGGCGGACGTCGTGGCTGTCGCGCGAGGGGGTACTGTCGGCGGCGACTTTCCTCCCCGCGGCGGTCTTCGCGATTGGCTGGGTGATCTTCGGTCGGGTGGGCGGCTTTGCCGGCCTTTGCGGCATCCTCGCCGCGATGCTGGCGGCGGGCACGGTCTATTGCACCGCGATGATATACCGTTCGCTGAAGCCGATCCGCCAATGGCACAACCGGTGGGTCGTGCCGAATTATCTGGCGCTGGGGCTGATGAGCGGGCTGCTGCTGCTCGACTTGATCGTGCGCATCTGGGCGCAGCCGCATGCGGTCCCGCTAGCGACGCTGGTCGTCATCAGTGCGGCGTGGTGGCTCAAGGAGAGCTATTGGCGGTTCATCGACACCGCATCGGCGCCAAGCACGGTGGCGAGCGCGACCGGCCTTGGCCGGCGCGGCGCGGTGCGCATGCTCGAGCCGCCCAATACCGAAGAAAACTACCTGCTGAAAGAGATGGGTTTCCACATCGCGCGCAAACACCGGTTGCGGCTGCGCCTCATCGCGCGCATCGCTGGGTTCTTCGTGCCGCTGCTCGCGACGTTGGCGGCGTTGCTTGGCCTTGTGCCCTTGCTAGCCGCGCTCGTCGCCGTGCTGAGCGCAGCGCTCGGGCTTGTCGTTGAGCGCTGGCTGTTCTTCGCCGAGGCAAAGCATACGGTGATGCTCTATTACGGCGCCGAGAGCGTTTGAGCGGCGTTCAGTCCGGGTCGAAAACGTCACGATAGTCGAGCTTCAGCGCCGGGTCTTGCGCCTCTTTGCGCATAAGACAATTGCCGGCGACCAGCACCTCGATTTCGGTGCCCATCAGGCATTTGAACGCGTCTTCCGGGGTGCAGGCGATCGGCTCGCCGCGCACGTTGAAGCTGGTGTTGACCAGAACCGGGCAGCCGGTTCGTGCCTTAAACGCGGAGATCAACGCGTGGTAGCGCGGGTTAGTCTCGCGGTGCACGGTCTGCAGCCGCGCCGAGTAATCGACATGCGTCACCGCCGGGATTTCCGAGCGGACGCCGTTGACCTTGTCGGTGCCGACCAGCTTTGCATCCGCTTCGCTTGTCGACACTCGGCGTTTTTTTGCAACGTCGGCGACCACCAGCATATAGGGGCTGTCGCCGTCGTGCTCAAACCAGTCGGCGACATCCTCGCGCAGAACCGAGGGCGCGAACGGGCGGAAGCTCTCACGATATTTGACACGCAGGTTCAGCGTCTTCTGCATTGTCGGGCTGCGCGGATCGCCGAGGATCGAGCGGTTGCCCAGCGCGCGGGGCCCGAATTCCATGCGGCCCTGGTACCAGCCGACCGCCTTGTCGCTGGTCAGCGCGTCGACGGTCGACTCGATCAGTGCGTCGTCGTCCATGACCTCGAATACCGCGCCGGCGGCGGCCAGCCGGCGCTCGATCTCGTCCTGGGCGAAGCCGGGGCCAAGATAACACCCCTGCATCGCGTCGAGCGTGTTGAGCGGTAGCCGAGGCTGGCCGAGATAGAGATGGTAGGCGGCGAGCGCGGCGCCGAGCGCGCCGCCAGCATCACCCGCCGCCGGTTGTACCCACACCGTGTCGAACTTGCCGTCGCGGACAATCTTTCCGTTGGCGACGCAATTGAGCGCGACACCCCCGGCAAGGCAAAGCTCTTTCGCCCCGGTTTCGGCGGCAATCGAGCGGGTGAGGCGAAGCACGATATCATCGGTCACCGCCTGGATCGACGCGGCGAGATCCATGTCACGCTGGGTCAGCGGATCGGTCTCCGCCCGCGGCTCGCCGCCGAACAGCGCGTGAAAGCGCGGGCTGGTCATGCTGAGCCCGGTGCAATAGTTGAAATAGCTCTGGTCGAGATGAAAGCTGCCGTCCGGCTTCACGTCGATCAGGTTATCGAGGATCTTCTGCATGTATTTCGGCTCGCCATAAGGGGCGAGCCCCATCATCTTGTATTCGCCCGAATTGACCCGGAAGCCGGTATAGGCGGTGAACGCCGCGTAGAGCAGCCCGAGCGAATGCGGGAAATGGATTTCCTTGACCATTTCGAGCGTGTTGCCGCTGCCAAGGGCCAGTGAAGTGGTCGCCCATTCGCCGACCCCATCCATCGTCAGCACCGCGGCATTCTCGAACGGTGAGGCGAAGAAGGCCGAGGCGGCGTGGCTCTGATGATGCTCGCCGAAGAGGAGCCGCCGTTCCCAATCGTGGTCCGGGGCAAAGCGTTCCAGCTCCTGGCGCAGCAGCCGCTTCTGGAACAGCTTTTCCTTGAGCCAGATCGGCAGCGCCATGCGGAACGAGGTGAAACCACGCGGCGCGAAGGCGAGATAGGTCTCGAGCAGCCGCTCGAACTTGAGGAACGGCTTATCGTAGAAGACGACGTGATCGATGTCGCCGGGTCCGATTTCGGCTTCGTCCAAACAATATTGGATAGCGTTGCGCGGGAACCCCGCATCGTTCTTTTTGCGGGTGAAGCGCTCCTCCTGCGCGGCTGCGACGATCCGCCCGTCGGTTACCAGGGCCGCCGCGCTGTCGTGATAGAACGCTGAGATACCTAGGATGTACACGGCTTTTCCTAGAACAAGGTGTAAATAAACGGCGCGATCACGGAGCCCTTGCCCAGCACGACGAGCCCGCCAAACACCGCCATCATTACGATGACCGGAAGCAGCCAGAATTTCTTGCGCACGCGCATAAACGCCCACAACTCGACAATGAACGACATATCACCTCGTCAGAACTGATTGCGCATCGACGTGGCCCCGGGGCTGGGCGTTTCGCGCTTGATCCAGTAGCTAGCGGCCGTCGCGTCGCGGCGCAGCCGCAGAGGATCCTTCCCGCTCAGGCGCATCAGGAACCCGACGGGCGTCATCGTCGAAAAGAACAAGAGCGCCATCACCACCGGGTTGACGATTTTGTAGAGCACCAGCCCGAGCAGCATCCAAGCCCGGTTTAGCGGGTGCAGCACCGTCGGCCACATCAGCCCGAACAGCACGAAGGCCAGTCCGACGCCAAGCCACCATTCCCAATAGCTGTGGTGGAAGACGAGACGAACGACGCCGATCGCCGTCACCACGGCGCCGATGGTCAACCCGAACTTGCGGTCGGATGGCCCCTCGATCGCTTCGTCGCGATGCAGCGTCTCGTGCAACGCGCCGCCGGGTGGCGGCGCGGACTTATCTCCCCCCGTCATGCGTCTAGCTTAGCATCATTTATGCAGACGCAGCGAGCGTGTCGGCGACGATCGCCTGCGCCTCGGCGACGATCCGGTTGAGCGCCTCCGGGCCGCGGAAAGTCTCGGCGTAGACCTTGTATACATCCTCGGTGCCCGAGGGGCGCGCGGCGAACCAGCCGGTTTCTGACACCACCTTCAGCCCGCCGATCGCCGCGCCGTTGCCTGGCGCGCGCGTCAGCACGCCGGTGATCTTCTCGCCGGCGAGATCGGTGAGACGCACTTGCTCCGCCGACAGCCGCGACAGCGCCCGCTTCTGTTCCGGCGTCGCCGGTGCGTCGATGCGCTGATAAGCGGGTTCACCAAGCTCCTGCGTCAACTCGCGATAAACCTCGCCCGGGTCGCGGCCGAGCTTGGCGGTGATCTCCCCCGCCAGCAACGCGGGGACGATGCCATCCTTGTCGGTGCTCCACGCGCCGCCCGCGCGGCGAACGAACGAGGCGCCGGCGCTTTCCTCGCCGCCGAAGCCGAGCGCGCCGTCGAGCAAGCCGCCGACGAACCATTTGAACCCGACCGGCACTTCGTAAACGTTGCGACCGAGCTTTGCGGCGACGCGGTCGAGCATGGTGCTGGTGACGACCGTCTTGCCGATCGCGGCATGCTTCGGCCAGTCCGGCCGGTTCTGGAACAGATAGGATACCGCCACTGATAGGTAGTGGTTGGGCGGCATCAGCCCGGCGCTGCGGGTGACGATGCCGTGCCGGTCGTAATCGGGGTCGCAGGCAAAGGCGACGTCGAAGCGGTCCTTGAGCGCCAAAAGTCGCTGCATTGCGTACGGCGAAGACGGGTCCATGCGGATCTGTCCGTCCCAATCGGCAGTCATGAAGCCGAAAGTCGGGTTGACCGTATCGCTGACCGCTGTCAGGTCAATCCCATAGCGCTCCGCGATGCGTGGCCAGTAATGCACCCCCGCGCCGCCCAAGGGATCGACGCCGAGCTTCAGTCCACTGTTGCGGATCGCGGCCATGTCGATGACCGCGTCGAGGTCGCCGACATAGGCGGCGACGTAGTCGTGCCGGTGTGTCGTATTGGCGTTGAGCGCCCGCTCGATTGGGATGCGGTTCACTCCGGCGAGCCCGGCCTCGAGCAGGGCGTTGGCGCGCCTTTGGATCGCGCCGGTGACGTCGGTGTCGGCCGGCCCGCCATTGGGCGGGTTGTACTTGAAGCCGCCGTCGCCAGGCGGGTTATGCGACGGGGTGACGACGACGCCATCGGCCAATCCGTCTTTGCGGCCGCGGTTGTAAGTGAGGATCGCGTGCGAGATCGCTGGAGTCGGGGTGAATTCGTCGCCGGCGGCGAGCATTACTGTGACGCCGTTGGCGGCGAGCACTTCGAGCGCGGTCGACGCGGCCGGAGCCGACAGGGCATGGGTGTCGATCCCGAGATAGAGCGGGCCGGTGATATTCTGCGCGGCGCGGTATTCGCAGATCGCCTGACTGATCGTCAGGATGTGGTTTTCGTTGAACGCGCGGTCGAACGACGAGCCGCGATGGCCCGACGTGCCGAAGGAAACCCGCTGCGCCGCGATGCCCGGGTCCGGCTTTTCGCGGTAATAGGCGGCGATGAGGCGCGGTACGTCGACAAGCATCGACGGGTCGAGCCGCTTTCCGGCGTTCGGGCTGACGCTCATCGTCTTCTGTCTCGCTTTAGGAAGGGGATTTCCATAATACGCCATATGCCCGGCCGCTGTTCCGTCTGCTATCGTGATCACAGCTTCACGGCAGGGACGGCATGGAAGAAATCACCCTCAACGTCAACGGCAAGGCGGCTCGCGTCAGCGCCGACCCGGACACCCCGCTACTCGACGTGCTGCGCAACCATCTCGGCCTCATCGGCAGCAAATTCGGTTGCGGCCTTGAGCAGTGCGGCTGTTGCATGGTGCTGATTGACGGCAAGCCCGAGAAATCCTGCGGCAAGGCGGTTTCGACCGTCGCCGGCAAAATTATCCTGACCATCGAAGGGCTCGGCACGCCAGAGAACCCGCACCCGCTGCAGATCGCGTTTCTCGATGAGCAAGCTGGCCAATGCGGCTATTGCTTGCCGGGCATCCTGGTGTCGGCAAAGGCGCTGCTCGATCGCAACACATCGCCGTCGCGGGCCGAGATCGCCGCTGCGCTCGACGACAATATCTGCCGTTGCGGCAGCCATTTGCGCATCCTGCGCGCGGTCGACCGCGCCGCCGCGGCGATGCGCGCGGGAGCGACGGCATGAGCGCGCCGCCGCCGGTGATGGCGCTTCTGGAGCAGAATCCCGGGCTCGACCAGTGGGTGGGTTTTCCAGCGCCAGGCCGGGTGCGCGTCTCGACCGGGCGGGTCGAGATCGGCCAGGGCGTGCTCACCGCGATGCTGCAGATCGCCGCCGACGAGCTCGACGTCTCGCCCGAGCGCATCGACCTGCTGACCGGCGACACCGAGGCGACCCCGAACGAGGGCTATACCGCCGGCAGTCAGTCGATCCAGTTCGGCGGCGTCGCGTTGCGCTTGGCCTGCGCCGAGGTGCGCGAGCTGCTTCTCGCGGCGGCGGCAGCAAAACGCGGCGCTAAGCGCGACGGCCTCGAGGTGCGTGACGGGGCTATCTTTTCCGGCGGCCAACCGACCGGGCTCGACTACTGGGCGCTCGCGCCCGAAGTCGATTTTGCCCGCCCCGCGACGGCGAGCGCTCCGCTCAAGCGGGTGGCAGAGATGGGCGTCGTCGGCCGCAATGCGCGCCGGGTCGATCTCGCCGCCAAGGTGTTCGGCGGCGCGGCCTTTGTCCACGACATGAAGCTCGAGGGGATGGCGCATGCCCGCGTCGTCCGCCAGCCGCAGCGGAGTGGAACGATCGTTGCGGTCGACGAGGCGGCGATCCGCCGCGCGGCGAAGGGCAGGATCGAGTTCCTGCGCGAGGGCAATTTTTTCGCCATCATCGGCGACGACGAGACCGCGGTCGAGGCGGCCGCTGCGGTCGCGCCCAGCCACGTCGCCTGGGATGGCCTCGAACCGCTCAATCCGGCGCAGGAGGAGGGCCGCTGGCTGCTGCAGCGGCCGACCATCGATCAGTCGCTCGGCTCCCCGCCGTCCGCGCCGGCGCCAACAGCCCAGCGCTACGAGGCGACCTTCACCCGGATGCATGTTGCGCACGCCTCCGTCGGTCCGTCTTGCGGGCTCGCGGTTTATCGCGGCGGCAAGCTCGAAGTGTGGACCCACTCGCAAGGGGTCTATCCGCTGCGCGCGGCGCTGGCGCGCACCCTGAAGCTCGATCCCGCCAAGATCGTCGTCAGGCACGCGCAGGGGCCGGGCTGCTATGGCCATAACGGCGCCGACGATGCCGCGGCCGACGCCGCGGTCATCGCCTTCCGCTCGCCGGACAAGCCGATCCGGGTACGTTGGCGGCGTGACGAGGAGTTCGGCTTCGAGCCGGTCAGCCCGGCGATGGTGGTGAGCGTGCAGGCGACGCTCGACAAGGATGGGCGGCCGTCGGACTGGACCACCGAAATTTGGAGCGGCAAGCACACCAACCGCCCCGGCGGTGGCGGCAATCTGCTTGCCGCGGAGGCGCTGCCAAATCCGCCGCCACCGCCGCCCGCGGTCGAGGCGGTCGGTCCGCCTGGCGCGGGGACCCGCAACGGCGAGCCGCTTTACGCCTTCGCGGCGAAGCGGATTTCGCACCACCTCGTCGCCGAGACGCCGGTGCGCACCTCGTCGCTGCGCGGGCTGGGCGCGACGGCCAATGTCTTCGCCATCGAGTCGGCGATCGACGAGTTGGCGGAGAAGGCCGGCGAGGACCCGGTCGCCTACCGGCTCTCGATCCTGACCGACCCGCGCGCCCGTGCGGTGGTCGAGCGGGTCGCGGCGATGGCCGATTGGCCGAGCGGGCCGACGGGTGCGGGGCGGGGCAGGGGCATCGGCTTTGCCCGCTACAAGAACATGGCCGCCTACGCCGCGGTCGTCGCCGATGTCGAGATCGACGAGAGCGTGCGGCTGACGCGCGTCTGGTGCGCGGTTGATGGCGGGCTGATCATCAACCCCGATGGGGCGATCAACCAGCTCGAAGGTGGTATCATCCAGGGCGCGAGCTGGGCGCTCAAGGAAGGCGTCCGGCTCGACAGCGCCGGGATCAGCTCGCGCGACTGGGAGACCTACCCGGTGCTGCGTTTCAGTGAGGTGCCGGAGGTCACGGTCGAGCTGGTCAACCCGATGGCGGACCTGCCGCCGCTCGGGGTCGGCGAGGCGACCGGCGGGCCAACCGTCGCGGCGATCGGCAACGCTGTCGCCAAGGCGCTAGGCGCGCGGCTGCGCGACCTGCCGCTCACCCGCGAACGGGTGATGGCGGCGCTGTTGCAGGCGTGATTTGCGTCGGCGCCGCTTTTGATCGGGCCAGCCTGGCGCTACCATCGGCACAAGCCGATAGGAGGAAACGATGCCGGAATTGACGATCCGCAAGCTGCACCCGGTGATCGGGGCGGAGGTGACCGGCGTCGATTTTCGCGAACCGGTCGATCATGAGACGCACGAAGCGCTGTCGCAGGCGCTTTCCGAGCATCTGGCGCTGGTCTTCCCGAACCAGGATCTGACCCCGGAGCAGTATCTCAATGCCGGGGCGGCATTCGGCCCGGTGATGCGTCAGCACTATTCGCAGAACCACATGCCGGGCCATGAGCTGATCGGCCTCGTGCTCCACACCGAGGGCCGCAAGGTCGCAGAGGATTGGCACACCGATCACACCAATCACGAAAAGCCGCCGTTGGCGACGATGCTCTACGGCGTCGAGGTGCCGTCTGCGGGCGGCGGCACTAGCATCTGCTCGAACTCGGGCCGCGTATGACGCGCTCGACGAGGACGAACGGCTGAAACTCTGCGGCATGAAGTCGGTCAATATGCTCGACGTCGACCGCGTCGGCACTAGGCAGGAGGACGAGGAGCGCTACGGCAAGCCGGTGGTCCATCCCATGGTGCGTACTCACCCGGTGCACGGCACCCGGGCGGTCTATTTCCACGTCACCAAGGTGCAATATATCGAGGGGATGAGCGAGGACCTCAGCCGCGCCTACATGGAGGATTTGCTGCAGCGGATGGTGAAGCCGGAGATCACCTACCACCACAAATGGCGCAAGGGCGACGTGCTGATATTCGACGATCGCGCCACGCTACATCGCGCCCATGGCGACTATGACCGCAGCGAGAGCCGCGTGCTGTGGCGCATCCTGGTCGAGGGCGACAAGCCCCGACTGATTTAGTTAACGCGGGCAGGATGCCTCGACCGCCTGCCTGACCTCGCGCATTGACAGGTGATCGACATCCTCGATCGACAGATCGGCGAAGCTCGCGAGGCGCCGCGCCGCGGCAAGCGGGTTATCGCTGCTGGCGCTGACGGTCTGCAGTTCCGCCGCCGCCGGCCGGTCCTGCTCGCGCCGCCACAGCACATACTTCGCGCCCATCACCGCGCAGGCCTTCTGGCACTCTGCGCCTGGGGGACTCTGACACGGGGCTTCGGCCATCGCTGCCGAGGCCGACAGAATGAGGGTCACCGTCGCCACAAGCACCTTCATGACATCGGTCTCCTTTCGCCCATAAGGCGCGAACCGACAGAGGAATAGAGCGCGGTGATTGCGGTCCGATTAACGGATTTGGCTAATGAAACGTTGCCGCTGCGAGCGGCGCGCGGCGGCGGATCAGATCGGCGGCCATCTCGGCGATCATGATGACCGGCGCGTTGATGTTGCCGCCGACGAGATCGGGCATCACCGAGGCGTCGACGACGCGTAGGCCGGCCACGCCGCGCACGCGGAGCTTCGGATCGACCACAGCCAGTTTGTCGCTGTCCGGCCCCATCTTGCAGGTGCCGAGCGGGTGGTGCGCGGTCGCGGCAGTGGCGCGAATATAGGCGTCGAGCGCATCGTCGCTTTGCACCTCGGCGCCAGGTTTGAGCTCGCGCGCGACGAAATCGGAAAGTGGCGGGGTCTGCGCCATGCGGCGCGCCAGCTTGAGCCCGTCGCGGATCGTGCGTTTGTCGTTGTCGGTGGCGAGGAAATTCTGCCGGATGCGCACCGGTGCGCGCGGATCGGCCGAGGACAGCAGAATTTCGCCGCGGCTTTGCGGGCGTAGCATCACCGCGCGGAGCGAGAACCCGTCGGCATAGGCCGGCTTGAACGGCGGCAGATAGGGCGCGGCGCCCGTCGCCACCGCCCGGAACAGGAACTGGATGTCGGGCAGCTCGACATCGGGCCTGCTCTTGACGAAACCTGTCCAGCCGCTCGGTGTTTCGGCCGCTGGGCCGGTGCCGAAGCAATAGGCGCGAAAAAGCGCGGCGATTACCCGGTCGAACCGCAAGGTCGCGACAAACGGCCCCTGCCGCGTCCGCGCGAAGTCGGCCAGCACCGACAAATGATCCTGCAAATTCTTGCCGACGCCGGGCAACGGGATCGCGACGGGAATACCATGTTCGGCAAGCCGTTCGGGGTCGCCAATGCCCGACAGCATCAGCAGCTGCGGCGAATTGATGACCCCGCCGCAGAGTATCACCTCGCGTTCGGCGCGGGCGATACGCGTTTCGCCGTATCGCGCGTACTCCACCCCCACCGCGCGGCTGCGCTCGAGCACGATGCGGTTGGCGAGCGCGCCGGTTTCGATCGTCAGGTTCAGGCGGCCGAGCGCGGGGCGCAGATAGGCTTCGGCGGCGCTGCAGCGGCGGCCCTGGCGGATCGTCTGCTGCATCCGCCCGAGGCCTTCCTGCTGCGCGCCGTTGTAGTCGGGCGTGTGCGGCATCTGCAGCGCCGCGCCAGCCGCGAGGCAGGCTTCGATAAGCGGATCGCGGAAGGTCGTGGTCTGCACGGTGAGCGGCCCGTCGCCGCCGCGATAGTCGCCCCCACCGCCTTCCCACGACTCCTGGCGGCGGAAATAGGGCAGGACATCGGCATATGACCAGCCGGTGCAGCCGCTCTGCGCCCAGCGGTCATAGTCGCCGGGATTGCCGCGCACATAGGCCATCGCGTTGATTGACGACGAGCCGCCGATCACCTTGCCGCGGGCACACTCGATGCGCCTGCCGTCGAGCCCAGCTTCCGGCTCGGTGAAATACATCCAGTCGTGTAGCCGCTTTTCGAGGATGCGGCCCCAGCCGATCGGGATCTTGATCCACGGGTCGCGATCCCAGCCACCGGCTTCGAGCAGCAGCACACTTGTGCCTGAGTCCTCGGTCAGGCGGCGCGCCAGGGTGCATCCCGCCGATCCGGCGCCGACGATGACGTAGTCGTAAGATTTTGCCGCCATCGGCCCATGCCTCCGCGACAGCGTGTCCCTCGCTCGTGCTAGGCTAACGCAAAACCGCCAATCGGGAGCAAGGAATGGGCGAGTTTGCGCTAGGCCAGCCGGTGCCGCGGTTCGAAGACCCGCGGCTCATTCGCGGCGGCGGCCGCTATATCGACGATCTGGCATTGCCGCACATGGCTTATGGCTATGTGCTGCGCTCGCCGCATGCGCATGCCCGAATCCGCTCGATCGATACAACCGCGGCTAAGGCGGCGCCCGGCGTGCTGCTGGTGCTGACCGGCGCGGATTGGGCCGCCTCGGGCTGGAACGACTTGCCGACACCGGGCAATTTGCGCCGCCGTGGCGGTGCTCCCGCGGGTAAGATCCGTTTTCCGGCGCTGACCCAGGACAAGGTTCGCTGGGTCGGCGATTACGTCGCCTTTGTCGTCGCCGGGACGTTGGCTCAAGCGCAGGACGCCGCGGAACTCATTGAAGTCGATTACGATGAGTTGCCGGCCGTGGTCTCGACCGGCCACGCGCTCGATCCCGGCGCCCCGCTCGTCTGGGAGGACCGGCCGGACAATGTCTGCTTTGTCCATCCCGAGGGGCACCGCGAGGCGACCGAGGCCGCTCTCGCGAGGGCCGATCGCATCGTCAAGCGCCGCTTCGTGATCAACCGCGTCACGGCGGCGGCGATGGAGCCGCGCGGCGCGGTCGCCGACTACAACAAGGCCGAGGATCGCTACACGGTCTACACGGTGCTGCAGCGCGCGCACGGCTACCGCGCCGACCTCGCCGCCATTATGAAAGTGCCGGAGAACAAGATCCGCGTCGTCGCCGGCGATATCGGCGGCAGCTTCGGGATGAAATCGGCGGTCTATAACGAGGTGGCGCTGACCGTGCTCGCCTCGAAGCTGCTGGCCCGCCCGGTCAAATGGACCAGCACGCGCTCGGAGGCGTTTCTCTCCGATGCGCAGGCGCGCGACCACGTCACCGAGGCCGAACTCGGACTCGACAAAGACGGTCATTTCCTCGGCTTCCGGGTCAAGGTGACCGCCGCGACCGGTGCCTACGCCCAAGCCAATTCCAACGTGTTCGTCATGAACCTCGGCACCTTGGCCGGCGTCTACCGCACCCCGGCGATCTTCGCCGAGGTCACCGCGGTATTCACCAACACCAACCCGATGCGGCCGTACCGCGGCAACGGGCGGCCCGAATTCGCCTATGTCATCGAGCGCATGGTCGACGAGGCTGCCGCCGAGCTCGGCATCAGCCCGGTAGAATTGCGCCGGCGCAACATGATCCCGCCCGAGGCCATGCCGTTTCAATCGGGGCTGACCTTCAGGTACGACTGCGGCGAGTTCGCCAAGAACCTCGACATGGCGCTGAAGCTCGCCGATTTCGCCGGTTTTGAGGCCCGCCGCACCGAGGCGAAATCGCGCGGCAAGCTGCGTGGCATAGGCCTCTCCAACACCATCGAGCGCGCCGCCGCCGGTGGATTCGAGGCAGCCGAGGTGCGGTTCGACAAGGGTGGCACCGTGACCCTGCTCTCAGGCTCGATCACCCAGGGCATGGGGCACGAGACGGTCTATAAGCAGCTCTTGTGCGACCGGCTCGGCATCCGCCCCGATCAGGTGACCTACATCCAGGGCGACACCGACAAGGTCGCGATCGGTGAGGGCACCGGCGGCTCGCGCTCGGCGGCGCTCGGCGGCTCGGCGGTGCAGGCGGCGACCGAGAAGATCGTCGTTAAGGCCCGCTCCATCGCAGCGCATATGCTCGAAGCGGCTGAGGCCGACGTCGAATTCGAGGAAGGCGTCTTCAAGATTGCCGGCACCGACCGTGTGTTGGCGCTTCCCGCGATCGCCGCCGCGGCATGGGAGCCGCGCAGCCTGCCGCCGGGCATGGAACCGGGGCTGATCTCACAGGCTTCGTACGCCGCCGGCGACCAGAATTTTCCGAACGGTAGCCATATCTGCGAGTTGGAGATCGACCCTGAGACCGGCACGGTCGAACTCTGCCGCTACAGCGTCGTCGACGATGTCGGTACGGTTATGAACCCGCTGCTGCTCGAAGGCCAGATCATCGGCGGCATCGCCCAGGGGGTGGGACAGATCTTGCTCGAGGACATTCGCTTCGATGGGGAGTCCGGCCAGCTGCTTAGCGGCTCGTTCATGGACTACGCGATGCCGCGTGCCGATAATTTCTGCGACGTTCACTGCGAGTTGAACCCGGTGCCGACCAAGACCAACCCACTGGGGGTCAAGGGTGCGGGCGAAGCCGGCGCGGTGGGGGCGATGCCGGCGGTCGGCAACGCGTTGATCGATGCGTTGAAGCCGCTCGGCGTCACCGAAGTGCCGATGCCGGCGACTCCGGAGCGCCTATGGCGGGCGATTCGCGAGTTGGATCACGCCGCGACGTAAGCGCCGGACGCGCTAGCGCGTCACGAGATATTTGAGCAGCGCGACGGCGCCGAGCACGAGGACAATGGCGATGAGGCTCATTCCCAGCCCCATTCCCCAACCCATCGAGCCATGGGCGAAGCCATCTCTCATCATCCCGAACATTTCGCGCTCCCTTTAGGGTCGGCGCACAGTCCGGGAAGTCGCCAGGGCGCGCGTTGATACAGGTCAATTAGTCGGGAAGATGAGGCTACTTCCCGGCCTTCTCGACGATGTCGACAGTCACTGTCCACAGCTTCTGTTGTGGCGTGATCTTACAGGCCGATAGCGGCTCCTTTTCGGAGCAGCTGGCGCCGGGTCCGGGCTCCCAGCTCACGTCCACCGTGGCGACACGGTTGCCCTTAACGAAGCCCTTATCGGCCTCGGCCGGCCCGGAGTTGGCACGCGTAGGGTCGTCCTGCCAGCCGGAAAAGACGGGGTCAAGTTTGGCGATCAATTCGGTTGGCGCGCCAAAGGCCTGGCCTGATGCGGTCGCAGAGATGTGACAGGAGCGCCCCTCGCTGCGGTCGCTCAGATCGGTGAAGTCGTCTTCCGACGCCTTGGCGGCCATCCCGATCGCGTTCTGAATTTGCACCGCGAAGGACTGGCATTCGGCGGCCGGGATCGGGTGCAATGCCGGGCCGCTCTGTGCATTGGCGGCGGTTATCCAGCAACAGAACGGTATCGCGGCGATGCCGAGATAGGACCCGTAACGCACTGCCATGCCGCCTCTCCCCGGTTGAGCAATTTCAAATTGTCTGGGCCTTTCCCAGAGCGCATTGTGCCGTCTCGCTACCGAGCGCGCCAGGGAGGTCGGCGCATGACCGCCGCCACGATACGTCGTTTCAGCATCCCTACGCCGGACGAACTGGTCGCACGGGCGCGCTCGCTGGTGCCGGAAATCCGCGAGCTTGCCGAAGAAACCGAGCGCAACCGCAACGTCCTGCCGCAGATCATCGAGCGGGTCCGCGACGCCGAGTTGCTGCGCACCTGCCGGCCCAAGGAATTCGGCGGCTTACGAATACGACAGCGAGACCGCGCTGCGAATCGCGATGACGATCTCGGCGGTCTGCGCTTCGACCGGGTGGACGATCAACGGCGCGCTCTCGAACGGCCAATCGATCGCGCATTTCTCGATCGAGGCTCAGCGCGAGGTCTGGGCGGACTGGCGAGCGAACCGTTCACCTGCGCCTGCTTTGCGCCGACCGGAACGGCGGTGCCGGTCGAGGGCGGCTATCGCCTCACCGGACGCTGGTCCTTCGCCAGCGGCTGCGACCATGCGAGCTGGATCTAGCTCGGCGGCTTCATCGCGCCCGAGGGTGCCGCGCCGCCCCACGAGGGCGCCTTCTTCCTGCTGCCGATCGGCGATGTCGAGATCATCGACAACTGGTTCGTCAACGGGCTCGCCGGCACCGGCAGCAAGGACATCGCTGCCCATGACGTGTTCGTCCCGACGCACCGCGTGCTGACCTTCGCGGACGCCCGCGCCGGCACCACCCCGGGCGGCAAGCATCACAAGAACCCGCTCTACAGGATGCCGTTGCTGATCCACGGCGCGTCGATGCTCGCCTCGACCGCGATAGGGGCGGCGAGAGGCGCGCTCGACGCCTATCTGGACATGACGACCGGCCGCAAAACCCGCGGCGCGCTCGCCGGCGGGCAATCTGCCGATGACCGGGTTCGCGACGATCCAGCTGCGCTATGCCGAGGCCGCCGCCAATGTCGACGCGGCCGAGCTGATCCTCCTCACCGACATGCGCAACATGACCGCAAAGCTTTACGCCGGCGAGGAGATCACCGTCGCCGACCGCATCCGCTGCCGCCGCGACCAGGCCTATGTGACGCGGCTCGCGGTGCAGGCGGTCGAGGCGCTCAACGCCTCGACCGGCGGCTACGGGCTCTTGCTGTCGAACCCGGTGCAGCGCGCCTGGCGCGACGTCAACGCGGTGGCGCGCCATGTCAGCCTTAACTGGGACGCGGTCGGCACCATGTACGGCCAGCATGCCTTCGGCCTGGAGCCGAAGGGGCAGTATTAGCAAGACGCGCAGATCGGGTAAGATCGGCGCAACGATCGAGGAGGAACAGGACGATGGCGGAAATTCTCGGTCTCGGCGTCACCCATTGGCCGACTTTGTGCCTGCCCAACGAGGGGCTGACGGGCGTGTTCAAGCGCACGCTCGAGGCGCCCAATGTCGATCCGGCGCGCAAGGACCCGGCCAACTGGCCAAAGGAAATGCTCGCCGAACTTGGCAACGATGACGGGCTCGGCGCCGCCAATCGCTGCGGCGAGCGCTTCGGCAACGATTTCCGGGCGATCCGCAAGATCCTCGACGATTTCAACCCGGATTTCGTTCTGGTCTGGGGCGACGACCAGTACGAGAACTTCAAGGAAGACATCGTCCCGGCCTTCTGCGTGCTCGGCTACGACGACGAGATTTCGTTGCAACCGTGGGCGGTCGCCAACGGGTCGAACGGGCACGGCAAGGCCAACCGCTGGTCGGAGCCGGGCGACTGGACGCTGAAGCTGAAGGGCCATCGCGAGGCGGCGAAATACCTAACGACCGGCCTCATCGAGGCCGGCATCGACATGGCCTATGCCTATAAGCCGCTGCACCACCCGATGGCGCACGCCTTCACCAACACCTTCCTCTACCTCGATTGGGACCGGAAGGGCTTCCCCTATCCGGTGATCCCGTTCGCGGTGAACTGCTATGGCCGCAACCTGCTTTACGCCAAGGGCGGGCTCGGCCATCTGTTCGCGCCGCCGCGGCCGGAGGAGGAGGGCGAAGACCCGTCCTCGCCGCATCCGTGGCGCTGCATGGAAGTGGGCGCCAAGGTTGCCGAAGTGCTGGCCAAGTCGCCCTATCGCGTGGCGCTGATCGCCTCGTCGAGTTGGTCGCACGCCTTCCTGTCGCCGAAGAACGGCTATCTGTGGCCCGACCAAGAGGGCGACCGTTTGCTGTTCGATGCGGTCAGCCGAGCCGATTACGGCACCTGGCGCAAGCGCACCTTGGACGAGATGGAGTTCTCCGGGCAGCACGAGATGCTGAACTGGATGTGCCTGATCGGCGCGATGGAAGCGCTAGACAAGCCGAAGCCGGTCATCCAGGACTACATGGAGACCTACATTCTGGCGTCGGACAAATGCTTCTTGTCGTTCCCGGCTTAGCGGCGATCTAGCGGAGCCGGAACCCCGGGTCGAAGCCGAGCTCCCGCCGCGCCTTGTCGATGACCACCGCGCCGTCGTCCTCGGCGATGTTGTAAACGCCGCTGCCGCGGTCGATGGCGAGCAGTGCCGCCTGCGCCGCTGCGTCGACATGAACCGCCGGCGCTGGCGCCGTTGCGGTCTCGTGCCAGGTGCCGGGCCCGTAGAGAAAGCCGTAGCGCAGCACAACGCCAGTCATCGCCGGCGCGTCGAGCACCTGGTCTTCCATATCCACGGTACCTTTGACCGTCACCGCCCGCACCGGATCGGATTGGTTGAGCGGGTCGGTCTCGCGATGCGGCTCGCCGCCTGGCTCGTAGACGAAGCAGATACTCTGCGCGATCAGCCGGCGCGCGCCGGCTGCGGCGGCGCCGGCGATCAGGTTGCGGGTGCCCTCGGTGCGGATGCGCGCGTTGGCGGCATAGGATGCGGCGATCTTGTCCTGGTCGCCTTCCTGCGGCAGATCGGTCAGCTGGTGGATCACGATCTCGGGCGCTGCGGCGCGCATCGCCGCGACTACCGCCGGCGTGTCGTAAAAATCGAGGATCGCCGGGGTTACGCCCGCTTGCCGCAAGGCGGCCGCCTTCTCGCGGGAACGCGTGGTGCCAGTGACCTCGTGCCCTGCTCGGTTCAAGAGCGGTATCAGCCGCCGGCCGATGGCGCCCGACGCGCCGGCGAGAAATACTCTCATCGCTTGAAGCCCCCCGTTGCTCCGATAGGCCCGGAACGCCGGCGATCGCCGGAAGTTCCGGGCAAGGCCCGGAGTGATGCGGGCGTTACTCCGCCGCGGCGCCCTGGCTCGGCTCGCGGCTCAGCGCACTGACCGGCGTCGGGATGCCGTAGAGCCGGGCGCAATTGTCCCACAGGATCTTGCGGCGCTGCTCGTTCTCGAGCGGCAGGCCGAGGAACTGCTCCATCGCCTCGGGGAACGCCCCGTCGGAGTGCGGGTAGTCGCTCGACACGACGAAATACTCGGCGCCCAGCTGGTTGACTGTCACCACCGCCGGCTCCTCGTCGACGTCGAGCGCGATGTAGCATTGCCGCTTGAAGTATTCGCTCGGGGCCATCTTGAGCTGCCGCTCGCATCCCGGGCCGAACTTCTCCCACTGGTCGTCGAGGCGCCACAACCACCAATGCAGCCAGCCGGCGGTTCCTTCGAGGAATGCCGCACGAACCTTTGGGTGGCGTTCGAGCACGCCGCCGGTGGTGAGGCTGGCGATCGCGCCCATCAGCTCGACCGGGTTGCGGATCGCGTGGGCGATCGGGTGGAAATTGGCGTGGCCGACATAGCGCCGGCCGGCGTCGTCCTTGAGCGCGGTGTTGCCGGTCGGGTGGAAGCCAATCGGCACGTCGAGCTCTTCGAGCGCGCTCCATAGCGGCTCGACCGCGTCATCGTGGAGGTGCTGGCCGTTGACCGGGTTGGGCGTGCCGATCACCGCGACCGCGCCAAGTTCCTTGACGCAGCGCTTGGCTTCCTCGACCGCGAGCCCGACATCGTGCATCGCCAGCTGCGCAGCGAATTTGAGCCGGGTCGGATCGGTCTTGCAGTAGTCGGCCGCCCAGTCGTTGTAGGCGCGCGCGAGCGCCGCCGCATAGCCGGGCTCAAGGTCGTCGTGGCAGAGGATCTGGCGGCCGCGAGTGCCGTACATCACGGCGACATCGATGCCCTCGATGTCCATCGCGGTCAGCGTCGACGGTGCGTCGTACCCGTTGGCGCGGGCGACGTTGAAATGCGGGTGCCGCGCCCGGCTGCGGCGGCGCAGCTCGCGGCTGGAAACGGTCGCGCCCTGTTCCATGTTGTGCGCCGGGATCGCCAGCCCCTGCACATTCATTCCCATGATCGAGTCGGTGTTGCCCTTGTCCTCCTTCGATTCCTTGAGCTGCTCGCGCTGGCCGCCAAAAAACTGCGGCGGGTTCTTGTTGAATGGCGGTTTGAGATAGCGGGCCCAGAGGTCGCCCGGCTCCATCATGTGCAGGTCGCTGTCGAGGATCAGATAGCCGTCGCGCGCCATGTCGTTCCTCCCGGAGTGGCTGTGCTAACTCTAGCGCCGATGCAGCGGCGCGGCGAGTGACAACCGGTGGTCGTTGGACGTAATCTGGACAGAATGTCGCATCCGTCAGGAGGGACTGATATGGCTCGCATCCGGCACATCGCGCTGACCACCGAGAACCCGGCGAAAACCGCCGCCTTCTACAAGGAGGCGTTCGGCCTCAAGGAGGTCCGGCGCAGCCCGAACGGCGCGGTTTTCCTCACCGACGGGCATATCAATCTCGCGGTGCTCAACCTCAAGGACAACCGGTCCGCCGATGTCGGCGCGCATGGCGAGAATTTCACCGGCATCCACCATTTCGGCTTCGAGGTCGAGGATCTCGATGACGCGGTGAAACAGCTCGAAATCGCCAATGCCGAGCAGCTGACCGGCAAGGACCACGTCGACAAGACCATGGCCGCCGGCGGCCACGCCAATTTCGAGATGAAATGGTCGGGGCCGGACGGTGTCGTGATCGACATCTCGCACACCGGCTGGGAAGGGTACTGAGATGGCGCGGATCAGGCACATCGCGCTGACCACCGAAAACCCGGCGAAGACCGCCGCGTTCTACAAGGAGGCATTCGGCCTCAAGGAGTTGCGCCGCAGCCCCAACGGTGCGGTGTTCCTCACCGACGGCTACATCCACGTCGCGGTGCTCAACCTGAAGGACGAGCGGTCGGCGGACATGGGCGCGCATGGCCGGGACTTCACCGGCATCCATCATTTCGGCTTCGAGGTCGACGATTTGAGCGAGGCCTGCGAGAAGCTCGAAGATGCCGATGCCGAGCGGCTTACCGCTAAGACCGGCGAGGAGGCCGCGGCCTATGCGGAGGTGCGTGCGGGGCACGCGAATTTCGAGATGAAATGGTCGGGCCCCGACGGTGTGGTGATCGACGTCTCGCACACCGGCTGGGAAGGGACACACTAAGCACGCTACGAACAGGGAGGATGACATGAGCTACGCGATTTGCATCGGCACGATCGGCAGCGGGCTGTGGCGCAGCGCGGATAGCGGCGACAGCTGGAAGCGCGTGCAGAACGAGGGCGGGCTGTGGAGCGAGAGCCGCGTCTATGGCCTCACCGTTCATCCGACCGAGCCGCGCACCATCTTCGCCGGCGCCGATGACGGCATCCACAAGAGCATCGATGGCGGGCAGAGCTTCACCCGGCTCGACTCGCCGATGAACAAGATGGATGTGTGGAAGATCGCGGTAGATCCGTCGAATCCCGACATCATTTTCGCCGGGACGCGGCCGGCGGCGCTCTACCGCTCGAAGGACGCGGGCCGAAACTGGCAGAAGCTCAGCGTCGACATGGCCGAGGAGTGCCCCAATGTCCGCATTCCGCGGGTGACGGCGCTCGTCGTCGATCCGTCAAACCCGAAGCGCGTTTGGGCCGGGGTCGAGGTCGACGGCGTGCGCCGCAGCCTCGACGGCGGCGACACCTGGACGCGCATCACCGAGGGCGTGCCCGACCCCGACATCCACGATGTCACGATAAACCTCAACGGCTCCGCCAAAGTGCTGACCACCACGCCGCGCGAGATTTTCGCCACCAACGATTCCGGCGAGCACTGGATGCCGATCGGCGTCAACGGCCGGTTCAAGCTGCCCTATTGCCGCGCGCTGACCCAGAAAGTGGGCGACCCGAAGACGCTGTTCGTCGCCACCGGTGACGGCGCGGTCGGCTGCGCTGGGGCGATCCAGCGCTCGACCGATGGCGGCAACAAATGGGAGATGCTGAAGCTGCCCGTCGCGCCGAACTCGCCGATCTGGAGCTTTGCGACCCACCCGGCCGACCCCGACAGGATCGTCGCCTGCAGCCATTACGGCGAGCTCTATGCGACCGAAAATGCCGGTGACAGCTGGCAGAAACTGCCGCGCGAGTTCACCGAAATCCGCGCGGTGAGTTGGGTCCCGAACTGATCGTCGCCATCCGGCTTGCGGCACGACCCGACCGCGACGTTTGGGCGGAGATGCGCGCTACGCTGTGGCCGGAGGACGATCTGCGCGCGCACGCCGCCGAAATTGACGAGCTGTTCAAGGGCGATGGGGTCTGGACCTTCATCGCGGAAACCGCCGAAGGAGAGCCGCTGGGCTTTGCCGAGCTGGCAATTAGGCCTTACGCCAATGGCTGCGACAGCCGCCCGATCCCGTTTCTGGAGGGAATCTGGGTCAACCCCGCGGTACGCCGCCGAGGCGTCGGCGCGCGCCTGATCGCTCATGTCGAAACCTTCTTGACAGCACGCGGGTTCAACGAATTGGGTTCGGATACACCAATCGAAAACGATCGGTCGCAAGCGGCGCATCGCCGCTGGGGGTTCGAAGAAACCGAAAGGGTCGTTTATTTTCGCAAGCGGCTGACGCGCATCTGAGCGCCGCCGCGCCCTCCTCGGCACGCTCAAACAAACGCCCGCAGCCGCTGCGTCGTGTCGGCGGCGAGGCGTTCGACGAGTTCGGCGGCGGTGGTGTGCCGCGCCAGTGCCGCCGATTGGCCCGCAGTCAGCGCCGTCCAGCCGCGCTCGCCCGAGGTGGCGAGCGGCGAGGTCAGGCTTTGTTGCGCTGGGACCGGGAGTGGCTTCAGCCCTGATCCTGCCAAATCGTCGATCATTTCGTTGCGGATATAGCGGCACGGCCGGCCGCTGATCACGTCGGTCACCACGGTGCAGGCATCGTCGGCCTGGGCGAGGGCGGCGCGATGAGCGTCGCGCACCTCGGCCTCCTCGCAGAGCAGGAAGGCGGTGCCGAGCTGCACAGCGCTGGCGCCGAGCATGAACGCCGCCGCCGATGTCCTGCCGTCGGCGACCCCGCCGGCGGCTATGACCGGGACGCGGACCGCATCGACAATCTGCGGCAGCAGCGCGAAGAGACCGGGCTGCATGCCGATATCGACCCCGGTGAAGGTGGCGCGGTGGCCGCCGGCCTCGGTGCCCTGAGCGATGATCGCGTCGCAGCCGGCGGCTTCGAGCGCGCGCGCCTCGGCGACCGTCGTCGCGCTGGAAATGATGAAGATGCCGGCGGCCTTGAGCGCACGCACGGCGTCGGGCTCGGGCATGCCGAAATGAAAGCTGACGACCTCAGGCTTGGTGTCGAGCAGTAGCGCGATGTGGTCGGGGCCGACGTCGCTGACGTTGCCCTGCGGCTGGGGCGCCGCACCGAGGCCGAACGCGTTGTAGCGCGCTTGCAGATGCTGGCGCATCGCCTCGGTTACCTCCGGCGTGCTGCGTGGGTCGGGCCAGATCGGGTAGTTGACGTTGAGGGTGCCGCCGCTTTGCTGGCGAAAGCCGGCGATTCGCCGTCCGGCCTGTTCGGCGGTGCGGTTCCACATGCCGAGGCCGCCGAGCCCGCCGGCATTGGTGACGGCGGCGGCGAGGCCGGGCGTGCTGGCGCTGCCCATCGGGGCCTGCAGGATCGGCCATTTCAGGTTGAGCCGCTCGGTGACGGCGTTGCTCGGCCACATAGTTTCCTCCCGGTTTGTTATCGATCTTATCTCTGGCTTTACGCCCGCTGACGCGCATAGCGGAAAGAAAATCCCTCTCCCGCCCGGGCGGCGGGAGAGGGATTTAGCCGGCCGCTTGGTTGACCCTCACCCGGTTCGCACCATCGGCGGCGCGAACCACCCTCTCCCGCTTGCGGGAGAAGGGCAAGGCGTGATCTACGCGTTGCTGCGGCGGTTCTGCTCGTAATACGAGTTGCGCAGCACGCGGCCGGGGAGCGCGCCGGTGTGCTTGCCGTCTTCGTAGAGCACCTGGCCGTTGACGATCGTGCCGAAGATGCCCTCGGCCGCTTCCTTGATGCGCCAGCCGCCGGCCGGGAAGTCGCGTACCACGGTCTCCTTGCCGCATTTGACGGTCGCGGGATCGAACATCGTGATGTCGGCCTTCATGCCGGGGCGTAAGAGGCCGCGGTCGTAAATGCCGAAGGTCGAGGCCGACTCGAAGGTCAGCCGGCGCACGCCCTGCTCCAAGGTCATCGCCTGCTTTTCGCGTACCCACTCACCGAGCAGCTTGGTGAGATAGCCGTAGCCGCCGTGGAACTGGACGTGCGCGCCGCCGTCGCCGAGCCCGATCACCGCGTTCGGGTAGGTCAGGATCTTCTTCAGCGCCTCGTCGTCGATGTTGTTTTCGGCCTGTAGGAAGCGGGTCTCGAGCTTCTCTTCGACGACGAGGTCGAGGAACGCGTCGATCACCTTCTTGCCCTGCGCCTCGGCAATCTCGCCGATGTTCTTGAACTGCATCCACTTGTTCTTTTCGAGCGCCGGCTCGTTGACCCAGATGTAGTTCCACCAGGTCTTGGAGATGCCGACCGCGCTGTCCGGCTTGTTGACGACGGCTTCCTCATGCAGCTTGGCGCGGATTTCCGGGTCGGCGTAGAGCCGCAGCTTCTCGTCGTCCTTCATCAGCAGGATCGGGTGCCAGGTCGGCAGACCGCGGAAGACCTGGCTGTTCTTCATCGTGAAGTCTTGCGTGACGCGGTTGGGCGAGCACATCGGATAGGCACGAATGCCCATCGAAGCGGTCTCGTCGACCCGCGCCATGTGCTGCTTCCACTCGTCAGGGCGGCGCATCGTCTGCGACAGTGAGTTGTAGACGACCGTGCGGCCGCTCTCCTGGGCAAGGCGGCGCATCATGCCGTCCTTCAGCTCAACATACTGGCCGCCGCCGGCCTGGATCGTGCCGGTGGCCATGTCGCGCAGCACGTCGGCGAGCGCGAAAATCTCCTTCTCATCGGCCCACAGCGCCGGGATCGGCACGCCCTGCGGGTCGAAATGACCCTTCTCGCGCGACACCGAGAGGCCGAGCGCGCCGGCTTCCATGCCGCTGCGCACGACGTCCTGCATCTGCTTGATCTGCGCGTCGGTGGCGCCCGGCTTCTGGCAGTCGTCGCCCATCACATAATGGCGCACCGCGGTGTGGCCGATTAAATTGCCGATATTGATGCCGAGCCGCGTGTCGAGCTTGTCCATGTATTGCGGGATCGTCTCCCAGTCGAAATCGACGGTCTTCAAGACTGACATCGGGATCGCTTCGACATAGGAGAGGAACTCGGCGAGGCGCTCCTCGGTGCCCTTTCTGACCGGAGCCAAGGAGAGTGAGCAATTGCCGAAGATCACCGTGGTCGCGCCGTGCTCGGGCGAAAAGGTGCACAGTGGGTCCCAGGTGACCTGCGCGTCATAATGGCAATGATTGTCGATAAAGCCCGGGGCGACGGCGCGGCCGTCGACATCGATGGTCTTTTCGGCCGGCGATGACAGCTTGCCGATCTCGGCGATCTTGCCGTCCTTGACGCCGACATCGCCGCGGAATGCCGGCATGCCCGACCCGTCGACGATCAGCCCGTTCTTCACCAACAGATCGTATGCCATGCGCGTCTCCCTGAATTCGATTGCTGGGCGAGTGTAGCACGCACCCCCATGTTGCCTACCCGCGCTCTGCGCATGTGCTAATCATAAGCCAAGCTTAGCGTGCATGACTGGAACGCTCTCCACTACCCGAGCGTTGGTGCGGCAATCGGCCATGAGGCGCGGCGTGAATCATTTGTTAACCATATTCGACGCAAAAGCTGGCTCCCGGCGTCGCCCCCGCGCCAAGAGAAGGAACGGAACAATACGATGAGGGGCATCACCTTTGGTGTCGTTGCCACGGTATTGGGGACGGTGGCCTATGTGCTGATCGCGGTCGCGCTAGCCAGTGCCGGCTGACCGCGCCGCACCACCAGTTTAATTGCTCAGCCGCCCGGCGGCGGACTACAAACCTCCGGAACCCAAACCGCCGGAGGGGACATGGCGCTGCTCATCGTCAATCTCGACAAGCAAATCGGCAACGCGCAGATGTGGCGCGACAATTTCGCCGAGCAGCTGCCCGATCTCGACATCCGCATTTTTCCCGAGGCCAACGACCTCGACGCCATCGAATACCTGGCCTTCATCCGGCCGGATTTCGACGTCATCCCGCCGCTGCCCAATCTGAAGGCGATGTTTAGCCGCTCGGCCGGGGTCGAGGCGTTCATCAACCACCCCAAGCTGCCGAAAGTGCCCCTCGGCAAGATCGAGCCATCGGGCGGCGACCCGATGATGACCGAGTACACGGTGATGCATGTGCTGCGCTTTCACCGCGAGATGCCGAAATACCAAGCGGCGCAGGCCAACAAGGAATGGCTGCGCACGCGGATCGTGCGGCCGGAGGAGCGGCGGATCGGTTTTCTCGGGCTCGGGCTGATGGCGACGGCGCCGGCGCTGATCCTGAAGCAACTCGGCTTTCCGGTCTCGGCCTGGGTGCGCTCGCCGCGCGCGGCGCAAGATGGCATCCGCATCTTCCACGGCCACGACCAGCTTGAGCCGTTTCTTAACCAGACCGACATCGTCGTCTGCCTTCTGCCGCTGACCAAGGAAACCGAGGGCATCCTCTGCGCCCGCACCTTCGCGATGATGCCGAAGGGCGCGATGGTCATCAATATCGGCCGCGGCGGCCATGTGGTGGACGCCGATTTGATCGCCGCCCTCGATTCCGGGCAGCTTTCCTACGCCGCGCTCGACGCATTGAAGCCCGAGCCGCTGCCGCCGGAAAGCCCGCTCTGGACGCACCCTAAGGTCACGGTAATGCCGCATGTTGCGCGCCGCCCGACGGTCGCGCAGCTCGTCACGGAGATCGCCGCCAACATCAACAGCATCGAGGCCGGCCGCGGCCTCTTGCAGCAGATCGACCTGGCGCGGGAGTATTAGCGCCGCTGATCTCAGGCCGCTTTGCGCCGTGAGCGTGCGTTCGCGGAGCCGCAAGAGAACCGCCGAAATTACCCCTGAACTGATTTTCGCGGTCGCTTCCCGGAATGTTCCGGTCGATTGGAAGCGGGCGTTCGCCGGACCTCCGCGCTGTCAAAAAGCTCATTGGGGCGACCGCTCCTGAACCGCTTGAGTGCCAGTTTCGGCGACCGCGCGAGGCACAGGTCCTCCCGGGTCGACGGCTTGATTGGTCAGGGCTTATCTGGCTTTGACGGAGCCGCCCGGGCGCTCAAGAAGCGCAAGGTGCTGGTAGTAGAACTGCATCACCGTGAAAATGAACACCGTTCTCGGTCGTTTGCTGGGCCGATTTGGATATCGCAGAAGCGCCCGAGAGCCGCCATTCGCCGGGAGACAACTACCCGCCCGAAGTTCGGCTCTCAGCGTGATTTTGATCCGCGCAGGCTCTGTTTTGATCTGGATCATGTCGCTATTGCCGGGTGTCGTGCATGAACCGTGCGCTTGGCGTGGATTAATGACCAGCACCCTCCTCCATCCTGGCCGGGCGGATGTGTCCCACGACGGCTCTTGCCCGGCCGCCTAACTAATGGGCGTATTGGCGATGACATTGATCGGAGGCCTGATTGCTGCCTGTGGGGTGTTGGGGTTGTTGGTCCTCATCAGTTTTTATGGCCTAGCCGTTGATCGAGCCTGTATTGAGCTGCGATGACCCAGCCAACTAACTCGATTACCGAGGCGGCTTTTATCGATGCGCCGCTCGATGCCGACCTCCGGGCGCTCTATCAGTATTGGGACGCCGTGCGTGGGAACCGTGCGATGCCGTCGCGCCAGGACATCGACCCAACGGCGATCCCGAAGCTGCTGCCCTACATCTTTATGTACGACGTCGTGGCGGAGGGTGGAGGCTATACCATTCGCCTTGCTGGCGAAGAGCTCGTGCGCTTTGTTGGGCCTAATCCGAAGGGGCAGCCCGCCGGCTCGACCATGACTCCGCGCGGCGCTGCGATGCTCATCAAAGTCCTCGATGCGGTGGCGACCGAACGGGTGCCGAAGTTTCGCGCCGGCAAGGCGTACTGGCAGCCCAATCGCGAGTATCGCGACTACGAAGGGTGCTTCCTGCCGCTATCATCCGACGGTCAAACCGTGGATATCATATTCGGCGGGATCAAAACCCCGCGTACGTAGGCCAAGCACCGGGTACTCGGACGAGCGCGGGGCCGGTACCTTCGATCAATGCATGACGTAATTGGAGGCCCAGACGATGGCGCCCGCCGCAATTCGGCGACCCCCCATGCGAGGAGCGCCATTCGGCCGCGGCAATATCGGGCGTGAGTTCCCCCATACCGAAGCACCGAATGTTGCGGCCGACCTTCTGAGCATTGACCACTGCGCTGTTCCACAGCCGATCGTCGCTCATCGCGCCTTCCACGGTAAATTCGTCGGTGTCTTGGTCCACCACCACGAGAACGAACTGGCGCTGCGTCATCCTTCTAATCCGCCGCCAACACCTCCTCGGCTTCGGCGAGCAATTACTCGGTCACCGAACGCTTTTCGTCGATGTCGAACTCCAGCAGCGATTGGTAATGAGCGATGTTTGACTTTGATGATGTACCGCTCGTCGTCCGTCATCACCGCACCTCCGTGGGAGAGGGAGGGGGCGCTGGCGGCGCGGCCTCTTTCACGGAGTGGATTTGCTCTCAGCCAGCGGTGCCCGGATATCGTGGCCGTTGGTCCGCTACCGTACAATGCGAGGTGTCAAAGACTAATCGAGATCGTTAATATTTTGCGCGATATCGGACAGTTGAGAGGGCGGGGCGCCCAGTCCCACATCGACGATCGAGAACCTCGCTCATCTTGAGGCCGTTTACCATCGAACCGGCGAAAAAAGTGGTGCCGACCATCGGGGCAAGCAGTCGACCGTCGAGAGAGAGTACGACCGGAGCGAGCACTTTCCAGTCGCCATAGGCGTGGCGGGCAAAGGCCGAGCAGGGCACCGGAGCGTCCTGCCCAAAGCCCGGGCTGGCGCTCAGTAGAAATGCGCTCGCCGCGGCTGCGATAAGGCCAAGGTGATCGCGCAACACCTTCATGAAAATGCGCTCCTCGATGTGGCCTCAGCTAAAGTCAACTCGCACCATCGCTCCCCTATAGCGCGACCAGGACGAGAGGGATTTGATTTAGATCATGCCGGCGTATCTTGACGCGATGATGCCCCTGCCGGCGTCACCTCGCCGTCGGCGCACGTAGCTGCGAGTGACCGGGTTCCCAGTTGTTCTTGCGTCCAGATCTAGCGCGACTACCCGGGACGCCGCGATAGCTTCTATTATGGCGAAATGCTGGACCACCTGAAGTCAAACAACCGGCGATGGGCCGAGCGAAAGGTATCTGCCGATCCCGGTTTTTTTAAGCGGCTGGAGGGCCAGCAGGCTCCCGCCTATCTTTGGATTGGGTGCTCGGATAGCAGAGTTCCTGCCAACGAAATCGTTGGGCTGGATCCGGGCGAGTTATTCGTGCATCGAAACGTGGCCAATCTCGCCTCACCGCAGGACGCTAATTATCTTTCCGTGCTCCAGTTTGCCGTGGATGTGTTGAGGGTGCAGCACATTATGGTGGTAGGCCATTATGGCTGTGGCGGCGTCGCAGCCGCCGTCGACGGAAAGCGTCGCGGACTCGTCGATCACTGGCTTCATCCTATTCGTGAGACATATCAGGCACACCGCCACGAGGTTGACGCGATTGCCGAGACAAGCGCGCGGCTGAACCGCCTTGCGGAACTAAGCGTCATGCGGCAAGTGAAAAACGTCGCTACCGACGTGTTCGTTCAAGATGCCTGGGCACGGGGCCAGCCGCTCTGCGTACATGGATGGATATATTCGGTTTCGGACGGACTAATTACCGATCTCAACGTAAGCGTCAGCGCTCCCGATCCTTGATGATGTGCCAAGAGCCGCGTCTTGGGCGGAGGAGGAGCAGGGATAAGCCCAATACTAAAACCGATGCAGCGTTACCGGCGGTTATCGGCGTCGTCGTCGTGAGTTTGAATGTCGCAAAAGGGGCAAGAGCGGAAGGATCAGGCCGAGCTTCTGCCGTAGATCGCCCGCCAGATGCGCTCGGAGGTCGCCGGCATCTCGATATGGTCGACGCCGAACTCGGATAGCGCGTCGACCGCGGCGTTGATGACGACGCCGAGCGCCGGGGTGGTGCCGCCCTCGCCGCCGGGGCGAATGCCCAGGGGATGGGTCGGGCTCGGCACTTCGCTGATCTCGCAATCGAAGAACGGCATGCGGTCGGCGCGCGGCATCGCGTAATCCATGAACGAGCCGGCGAGGAGCTGGGCGCTGTCCGGGTCGTAGTAGGCGTTCTCCATGATCGCCTGGCCGACGCCCTGGACGATGCCGCCGTGCACCTGGCCGTGCACGATCATCGGGTTGACCGCGCGACCGACATCGTCGACCGCGCTGTAGCGCACGATGTCGAGCACGCCGGTCTCGGGGTCGATCTCCACCTCGCAGACATGGCAGCCGTAGGGAAATGCGGCGAGGTTGACGGTCTCGTCGCTCTCGGCGCCGAGGGGCCCACGCAGCTCCTCGGGCAGGTCGTCGCGGCGCAGCGCCTCGGCCGCGACCTCGAAGATGCCGATTGCCCGGTCGGTGCCTTTGACGGTGAAATTGCCGGCGATGAATTCGAGATCGGCGACGTCGGCTTCGAGCACGTGGCCGGCGATCTGCAATCCTTTCTCGACGATCGCTTTCGACGTGTTGAGCATGACGATGCTGCCGAGGCGCAGCGCCCGGCCCGAATGCGCGCCACCGCCGACCGAGACGCGCGCCGTGTCGCCGGTAATGAGTCGGATACTGTCGAGCGGTACACCGAGGAATTCGGTCACCAGCTGGGCAAAACTGGTCTCGTGGCCTTGACCTTGCGATACGGTGCCGATCGTCACCTCGACGATACCTTCGGGTTTCACCACCATCTCGGCCTTCTCGCGCGGCGCGCCGGTCGCGGTATCGACATAATTGGCGACGCCAATCCCGCGCAGCCTGCCGCGCGACTTCGCCTCGGCGCGGCGGGAAGGGAAGCCGGCCCAATCGCCGAGCCGCAGTACGCGCTCCATGCAGTCGTGGTACTCGCCGCTGTCATAGACCATGCCGAACGGGTTGGTGTACGGCATCCTCTCGACCGGCACGAGGTTGCGGCGGCGCAGTTCGATGCGGTCGATCCCTGTCTGCCTGGCGGCGAGGTCGATGAGCCGCTCCATGACGAACATCACCTCGGGCCGCCCCGAGCTGCGATAGGGACGGGTCGGCAGCGTGTTGGTCAGCGCCGCCTGGGCGCGGAAATGCACCACCGGCACGTGATAGATGCTCGACATGATCTCGACGCCCTTATTGAGCGAGCCGAAAGCGATCGCGTAGGCGCCCTGGTTGACCAGGTTCGAGCCGCGCATCGCCAGGAAGGTGCCATTCTTGTCGAGCGCCAGCTCGGCGTGGCAGGCGAGGTCGCGCGCCTGGTAGTCGGCGACGAAATACTCCTGCCGCTCGCTGGTCCACTTGACCGGACGGCCGAGGCGCTTGGCCGCCCACACGACCAGAGCGAACTCGACATTGAACGAGCCGCGCGTGCCGAAATTGCCGCCGATATCGTGCATAACCATGCGCGCCTGCTCGGGCGGGATGCCGAACACCATCGCCAGATCCCTCCGGGGACTGACCGCTCCTCCGGCGCCGGCGTGGCAGGTGTGCATGCCGGTCGTCGGGTCGTATTCACCGACCGCGGCGCGCGGCTCCATAGGGACGCCACACACGCGGTTGACCCAGGTGTCGAGCGTGACGACATGCGCTGCCTTGGCGAACGCCGCCGCGGCCGCCGTCTCGTCGCCGATCTCGCCGTCGAGGATGATGTTAGGGCTGTCGAGCCGGGCGCGCGGCGCGTTGTCCTCGGCTGCGGTGAGGCCACGCGCCACCGCCGGCAACACCTCCCAATCGACCGCCAGAAGCTCGGCCGCGTCCTTGGCCGCGGCGACGCTCTCCGCGACCACCACCGCGACGATCTCGCCGACATGGCAAACCTCGGGGAACACGATCGGCTGGTGCTGCGGCCGGACGACCGGCGAGCCGTCCTTGTTCTGGATGCGGATATCGGCTGGGTGGTTATTGCTGATATGCGGCAGCGGGTTGAGCCCGTCCTCGCGCACCTCGTCCGACGTGAGCACCGCGAGCACGCCAGGCGCGGCCCTCGCACCGCTCGCCTCGAGTTTCTTGATCAGCGCATGGGCATGCGGCGAGCGGACGAAGATCGCATAGGCCTGGCCGGGAAGGCTGAGATCGTCGCTGTAGCGGCCGCGGCCTGTGACTAGGCGCAAATCCTCGCGTCGGCGTACCGGCTGGCCTATTCCGGTGCCATGTGCCGCGTCGTGCATTCGCTCCTCCCGCCTGCCGGCTTGCCACTCTAGCGGGTTTTGTCGACGAAGTGGCGCGACGAAGCGACTGACGGAGACGTCCGCCAGTATGCTTAATTTAACCGATGATTAACGATGCGATCGTGGGATGGTGAAAGCCGAAGGTGCCCCCGCCATGTCGTGTGAATTTGACTTCGCAACGATTGCTTCGCAGCGCGGCTTCGATGCGAAAGTTTCGCTTCGCTGCGGCGAGTTTCTGTTCCGCGAAGGCGATGATGCCGACGCGCTTTACATTGTTGAGCGGGGCGTTTTGCGGATCATCAGCGGCAGCACCGTTTACGAGACCGTTCAGCCCGGCGGGATCGTCGGCGAGATGGCGATCATCGACGAGGGCATGCCGCGCAGCGCCTCGGTGATTGCCGGCACTTACGCCGAGCTCATCAAGATCGGCGCTGGCGAATTCACTAGGCTCATTGGCGATGAGCCCGAATTCGCGCTGATGGTCATGCGCGTGATGGCCCGCCGGCTTCGCTTGATGAACCAGCGCTACCGGCCGCAGACCTCTTGGTGATCCGGTGAGCGGCAAGCGCATCTTACTGGTCGAGGACGAGCCGGAGATTCAGGCGGTCTTGGCTGACGCCTTGCGCGACGAGCGCTATGCAGTGGATTTCGCGGCGACGGTGAGCGAGGCGAAGAATTGTCTCGCCTCGCAGACCTACGATTTGGTGATCGCTGATTGGAAGCTGCCCGACGGCGATGGGCGGCTGATCGCGGACTGGGCGACCCAACTCGGCGCCAAGACCGTTGTGATGAGCGGCTATCTTTCGCATATGCCCGGTGGCCGCTCATCGGATCATGAGACGCTGATGAAGCCGATCCGACTCCCTGAGTTCGTCGATCTGGTCCGGCGCTCGATCGGTTGAGTGGCGCGGGGGGGCCTTGCCCGTCAGCCAATTGCCGGGCCCCGGCGCCAAGTGGCCGTCTCGGGTTGCCCGGGCGAGATTGATGATCTGGTTGGTGGCTCCAGCCGCGCGCTCCTGCAATTGGAAGGACAGCGGATAGAGTTCGCCGTAAAGCCGCTTGCGGGCTTCGTATTCGTAGTCCCGCCGCGCCGTCGCCGCGTCGTTCTCAGCGCTCAGCTGCGCAGTGAGTTGCGCTAGCTGTCTGCCGGCAGCGGCCTGCGCGGCCTGCGTCGCCTCGTTGGTCGCGGCCTGCTCGCGCTGCATTTTGGCCGTGCGATAGGTGTTCCAGATTGTGAAACCGCCGGAGATCAGCGCGACCGCAAGCGATGCCACGGCGGCGATCCAAGCCGATCCTGTGTCGCCTGCCATGATGGTTCCGCCGACTCTCGGTTAATCGATGACCCCGCAACTATAAGGAGAAGGCCGCGGCCATGCCGCCGGCTTTTTGCGGACGGCTATTATAGAGCCCTGGCGGGTCGATGCCGGTCTTCAGCGGAGCTTCAAGTTCAAGGAGTGCTGCTGGAAGGCGCGCGCCGCGGTGTCGAATTTGGCCACGGCTCCGCTCTTGTCAGCGAAAGAGTTTCGAGCCTTGATCCACATCAAGGATGCGCAGCCCCTTCGGTCTAGACTTCCGCAATCCTGCGCATGGGCCCGCCACGTGCGGGCTGTGCCCTGCGCAGGTAGGGGCGGCGTAGCGACGCCCGCGCACGCGGCTGTTTGCTACGCGCCCCGCTTTGCTGGCACGCTGATGTGCTGGCCGGATAATTTTCCGGCCGATGTGATTCCGACCGGCCGAACCCGGCCTTTGCACGGGGGCGGGTTTTAGGCCCAAAAGGGGTTGCTTGGAGCTGAAAGCTAAATGGTCTCGGGTGCCGGTCCTGAGGAAATTCGAATTGTATTCCATTGAGGTAGTTGGCGCGCCCGAGAGGAGTCGAACCCCTAACCTCCTGATCCGTAGTCAGGCGCTCTATCCAGTTGAGCTACGGGCGCGTATGGGGCTGACAGGCAGCCGCGGGGGCGGGAACAACTACTCTACCGGAGGCACCGAAAGCAAGATCGAACCGGGGCCGCCCGCGATAGGGTTTGACTTGCGGCCGCCGGCCGGCCTAATGCCGCGCACCTCTGGGAAGGGTCGAAATGGCGGGTTTGGACGCGGCCGAGATGCCGGTTGCCGCGGCGGTGGCGGCGCCGGATGACGATCCGGCGGCGCGCCCGGTCGTGACCCTATCGCCGGGCGGGCATCGCCGGGCCGAGGGCGGGCACCCGTGGATCTATTCGAACGAGGTGCAAATGGATGCCGCCGCCAAGGCGATCGCGCCGGGCGGCCTTGTTACTGTAAAGCGTGCCGACACCCGCCCGCTCGGCGTGGCGATGTTCAACCCGCACACGCTGCTGGCGGGGCGCCTGCTCGACCGTGACGCGGCGCGGCCGATCGGCCGGCGCTTTATCGCGCGCCGACTCGAACGCGCGCTCAAGCTGCGCGAGCGGCTTTACCCCGCCCCCTATTACCGGCTCGTCCATGCCGAGGCGGACGGGCTGCCGGGTCTTGTCGTCGACCGCTTCGGGCCCGTGTTAGTCGTGCAAGAGAACGCCGCCGGCATGGAACGGCTTGGTCCACTCGTCGTAGAGGCGCTGACCGCGCTGGTCTCGCCCAGCGCCATCGTTCTGCGCAACGACAGCCCGGCGCGCGCGCTCGAAGGGTTGCCGCAGGAGGTGCGGATGGCGCTCGGCACGGTCGACGGCCCGGTGCCGGTCGAGGAAAACGGCGGCGTTTTTCTCGCCGATGTGCTCGCCGGGCAGAAGACCGGGTGGTTCTTCGATCAGCGCGATAATCGCACCTTTGTCGCCGGGTTGTGCGCCGGTACGCGCGTGCTCGACCTTTATTGCTATTCGGGTGGGTTCGCGCTCGCTGCCGCTCGGGCCGGCGCGACGTCGGTCGTCGGCATCGACCGCTCGGAGACGGCGCTAGCGCTCGCCGGCGAAGCTGCCGGACGCAACGGCGTCGCTGACATCTGCGAGTTTCGCCGCGCCGAGGTCTTCGCCGAGGCGGCTGCGCTTGCCGGTGCCGGCGAGCGCTTCGATGTGGTGATTGCCGATCCGCCCGCCTTCGCCCGCTCGCGTCGCGACGTGGCGGCGGCGTTGCGCGGTTACCGCAAGCTGGCGCGGCTCGCCATCGCTCTCACCGCGCCCGGCGGGTTCGTCTTCCTCGCGTCGTGCTCGCACAATGTCGCCGCCGCCGATTTCGCCGAGGCGGTGCGCCGCGGCCTCGCCGATGCCGGGCGCAGCGGGCGCATTCTGCGCGAGGCCGGCGCTGGGCCCGACCATCCGATCCACCCAGCGCTGCCGGAGACCGCGTACCTCAAGTCGCAGGTTCTTTCGCTCGACTAGCGGCTCTTACAGCCGGTCTCGGCGTCGGCATGGTAATCCGGAAAATCGTCCCGGCGCCGGTCGAAGAGACCAGCACCAGATCGCCGCCGTGCAGCCGCATCAATTCACGCGCGATCGCCAGTCCCAGCCCGCTGCCACCCGGCCGGGCCGAGGCGCTGAACGGACGGAACAGGTTGTCGCGCGCCCGCGGCGCTAAACCTGGCCCATCGTCGGCAACATCGATCGCGATCATGCCGTCCTCGCTCGCGGCGCTGATGCGCAGGCGGTGCGCACCAGCCTCGACCGAGTTGCGCGACAGGTTGAGCAGTACCCGATAAATCTGGTCGCGATCGGCCTTGAGCGTCAGCTCTGCCGGCGCGTCGAGTTCGATCGAAAACTCGTCTTCGGAAAGGGGTAGCCCAGGTTCGATCTCCTCAAGCAGTGGACGAAGCTTGAAGCGGCTCGGCGCGAAGGGCGGCGCGCCCTCGCGCGAGAAGTCGAGCGTCTGGCTGCACAGCGCGATGGCACGGTCGATGGCGTCGATGAGCCGCGGCGCGACGCGTCGTACCTCCGGCGCGGCGCTGGTCGAGAGGCCGTCGGTGACGAGGCGCGCCGTCGCCAGGATATTGCGCAAATCGTGGTTGATCTTGGTGACCGCCGTGCCCAGCGCGGCGAGGCGGGCGCGCTGTCCCAGCGCTTGCCGCACGGTCTCCTGCATTGCCGCGAGCTCCTTCTCCGCGACGCCGATCTCGTCTCGCCCGCCGCGCGGGACGATGACGCGCGACGCGTCCTCGGGGTCGTGGCTGAACAGCGCCATGCTCGCGGTGATCCGCCGCATCGGCCGCACCAGCAGCCACTGCAGGCTCAGATAGACCAGCGCCGCCGCGATCAGCGATAGGACGATCGAAAGCTGAAAGATTCGGCCGCCGAACTGCCACATCGCCTCGCGCAGCGGCTTCTCGTCGAGCAGGATTTCGACCTTGGTATCGGGCTCGAACGGCGAGGCGCCGAACACCCGCATCACGCGGTTGCCGGAGCTGAACAAGGTCTCGAACGAGCGCTGAATCCAAATCGGCACATTGCCGCCGCCCATGGTGAACGTGACGTCGGGCTTTGGCGGTTCGGGCGCATCGAGCATCAACACATCGCCGTTCGGTCGATGCAGGACGATCTCATGGACCCCCACTTCGGCGAGCAACTCGTCCGTCAAGGCCTGGTCGAGTTTGCCGGTTGGGTTCGCGAGCAGCGCCAAGGTCGCGATATGCGCCGCGGCCATGTGATCTTCGAAATAGGTCATGCGATAACGCGCGACCGACGGCACGAAGATCAGCACCTCACCCAGCATCACAAAGAAGATCGTCAGCAACAGAAGGCGTGCGGACAGGCTGCGCAGGAACATTGCCGTCACTCCATCAGCCGAGACGCGCGAGCAGGCGGACGACCCGCCGAGTGCGCGGGCCGAACAAGGTCGATGTATAGAAACTGCCGGCGGCGCGCTTGCCGGCCTCGCCGCGGGTCGGGTAGGGCACAACGAGGCTGGCCATGGCGCCGACGTTGAGGCGCTGCGAAATGGCCAGCGCCCACGCCATGATCTGGTCGCCGGCCCCGGCGCCGAGGATCGCGGCGCCGAGGATGCGGCCATTGGGTTTGGTCACGACCTTGATCCGTCCGGCGGTGTCGCGCTCGGTATGGGCGCGGTCGTTCTCGCTGAAATCCCAGCGCAAGACGCGGATTTTGTCGCCATACGCGTCGCGGGCGGTCATTTCGCTCATCCCGGCCTGCGCCAGTTCGGGGTCGGTATAGGTGACCCACGGCAGCGCAGAATAATCGACCCGAGCAGGGAGACGGAACAAGGCGTTCCGCAGGACGATCCCGGCATGGTAGAGCGCGACATGGGTGAATTGCGGCCCGCCGGCGGCGTCGCCGATGGCGAAAACGCGGCGATTGCTGCTGCGCAGCCGGGCGTCGACGGTGACGCCCTGTCCGGTGGCCCGTATGCCGGCGGCGGCGAGGTCGAGTGCCTCGATATTCGGCCGCCGCCCGGCGGCGACAAGCAGATGCGACCCGGCGATCCGCGCACCGCTGGCGAGCCTCACGGCGATGCCATCGCCATCCCGCTCGATGGCCGCGACCGGCGCGGACGGGTGTAGCACGATCCCCTCATCCGCCAGCCTCCCGGCCAGCAGCGCGACCAGCTCGCGGTCGTCGCGCGCCAGCAGCGGCCCGGCATCGACCAGAGTAACCTCGGCTCCCAGGCGGCGATGCGCCTGCGCTAGCTCGACACCGACCGGGCCGCCACCGATCACGATGAGGTGCCGGGGCAGCGCCCGGTTGGCGAAGATCGTCTCGTTGGTGAAATAGGGACAATCGCCGAGGCCCCGGATCGGCGGGATGATTGGCAGCGAGCCGGAGGCGATCACGAAGCGCCGCGCGGCGATCTCAACGTCCCCGGCCCGTACCCGCCGCGGGCCGACAAACTTCGCCTCGGAACGCAGGATTTTGACGCCAAGTCTTTCAAACCGCTCGACCGAGTCGTTTGGCGCGAGACGCGCGATGACGCGTGCGACGCTGTCGCCAACCGCGCCGAAATGGATCGCGGGCGGTCCATAGACGACGCCCATTTCGCCGCCACGCCGCCACGCATGCGCGAGCCTCGCCGCGGCCAGCAGCGATTTCGAAGGCACGCAGCCGGAATTGAGGCAGTCGCCGCCCATCTCGCCACGTTCGATGAGGATGATGCTCGCGCCCATTTGGGCCGCGCCCGCCGCCACCGCCAGCCCGCCCGCACCGGCGCCGATAACGCATAAATCGGGGGCCAGGACCCTCATTAGGCCGGCTCGCGGCGCGACCCCCCGCGCCGGCGCTTGTAAGCCACCGGCACGAGCGCCAGGACGGCGAGGCCGATCAGCGGCAGCAGGATGTTGGGATGAAAGATCAGGTGCATTTCCGGCTTCTGCCCGGTGCCTAGTAGCATACCGAGCCCGTTGCCGACTCCGGCATAGATGAAGGCGGCTGGGATCATCCCGATGAACGTCGCGACTGCGAAACTCGTCAGGCGCATGCCGACAATACCGGCGGCCAGGTTGACCGCCCAAAACGGCACAACCGGGATCAGCCGCAGAACAAGGAGGTAGTTGAATGCGTCCTCGCGGAAGCCGGTCATGAGACGGCGTATTCGAGGCATCGCTTGCTCGCCGAGGCCGCCTAGCCCTGTGCGCGAGGCGAGGAAGACCGTCGTGGCGCCGAGCGTCGCGCCGGTCAACGAGTACACCGCGCCGAGCCAAGGGCCGAATAGAAACCCGCCGACTAGCGTTGCTACCAACGCACCTGGGATCGATAGCGCTGTCAGCGCAAAATAGACGAGAATGAACTCAGCCGCGAGAAGCGCCCCACCATGGGCGGCGAGGGTCGCGAGAACATCCCGGTTCTCCGCAAGAGTCGCGAATGTCAGATAACGGCGACCGCCGCAAAGCACGAAGATCAGGCCGGCCACGAGCAACAGACCAAGCGGGATCACCCGGTAGAGGGAAAATCTGCGTGATCCGGTGGCGACCATGGCCGCATTGTGCGGGCTAATCCCGCGGGATTGCCAATTCTTGCGTCGATGTTCGGCTCACCTTCGCGTGAGCCCTGGCTATATCTCACCGCTTCAGCCCAAAACGGATCGTTACCGACACCTCGATTTCGGGTGAGGTCATGCTTGCCGGGAAGGGCGGCAGGGTCGCGCCGCGCATCATCGACTCCACCGCCGCGTCGAGGTCGGCGAAGCCGGTGCTGCTGACGACCGCGTAGTCGAGCACCCGGCCGCTGCGGTCGACGCGGAAGCGCAGCACCGCGCGGCCTTCCTCCCCGCGCTGGCGGGCGTCCTCGGGGTAGCGCTTATGCCCTTCGAGCCACCGGCTCAGCATCGTCCGGTAGTCGCTGCTGATGACCGGCGCTTGAACCGGTGGCGGCAGCGAAGCCACCTGAGGTGGCGGCGCCGGCGCCGTCGGCAGCGGCAAAGCCATCTCGGGCAGCGGGCGATTGACCGGCTGCACCGGTTTCGGGCGCGGCTTCGGCGCGGGTTTCGGCGGGGGCAACGGCTCGGCCTGTGCAACCGGCGGCGAGGGCGGCGGCGGATGTTCGATGACCGGCGGCGGAGGTGGCTGTTCGGCCACCGGCGGGATCGGAGGTTGCGCCGCGACGGGCGGCGGGGTCGGCGGCGCGAACACGACCTCGACCGCGTGAGACAGATCGATCTTCGGCGGCGCCGGCATCATCGCCGGCAGCATCAACAGAAGCCCGATGATCGCGGCGTGGCCCGCGGCGGAAACGGGAAGCGCGGCTCTCAGTTGCATCCTAGAATTGCTGCGTCAAACCGGCGAGGATGGTTCGCCTTGGCCCGAATTGCGGCGCGCCGACGCCAACCCCGGTTCCGTCGCGGATCTCGTAAATTTCGTCCAGCAAATTGATCACGTCGAGCCGCAGTTCCGCCCCCTTCCACACGCCGGTGTCGAGCTTCTGGACGATGCTGAGATTGACCTGGTGGTAATCGGGCAGGCTGTGGCCGTTGGGCACCGCTCCGTCGGCGCGCAGACCGCTGCCGTAGATGAGGTCGGTCGAGACGCGCGTTCGGGTCATTGGAAAGGTATACGCGATCCCGGCGGAGGCCGTGTACGTCTGATCGTGGTCGAGATGGATGTAGTGGGTCGCGATGTAGGCAAGATCGTCGGGAGAGAAGTTGAATTGGGCCGAGCGAATGCCTTCGCCTTCGGCCTTCGACGCCGCGAAATTGCCGTAGAGCGACCAGTTGTCCTTGTCGTAATTCACCGACAATTCGGCCCCTCTGACCCGGCCCCGCGCAGTAGTTGAACGGGGTCAACAGGATCGGCGCGCCGAACTGACCCTCGTCGATGAGGTTTGTGGCGATCTTGTAGTAGGCGTCGACGCCGACCTTGAGACCCGGCAGGACGATCTGCGTCGCGCCGATGTCGAAATAATGGTCGCGCTCGGCCTTGGCGACCGTATCGGCAGTAACCGCCGGCGCGGCGCTGGTATTGGCGAACAGCGCGATATCGGTCGCGGCGATCAGCTCGAAGGGCGGCGGCGTCAGGTAACGAGCGTAGCCGGCGGTAATCGTGGTCGAGTCCGTCGGTTCCCAGACGACGTTGACGCGCGGGCTGAACTGGTTCTCGTGGGTGAACTCATCGATGAGGTCGAAACGGCCGCCGAAGTTCAGCGTCACCCGCGGCACGATCTTCCATTCGTCCTGAAGATAGACGCCGTAGAGCCAGCCGGTCTTGCCGCTGTTGTCGGTGATCGAGAAGGGCTGGTCGGAGGTCTGCGTGCCCGTGTCGTCAGTCGGCAGCACCAGCGAATTGGTCTGTGAAATCGACCGCTCGCCCTGGATGAAATAACCGGCACGCAACGTGTGGGTGTCGGAGATGCGGTAGCTGCCGTCGGCCTGGGTGCCGGTGGCGATGCTGCGGCGATACGCGGTCTGGGCGATGCCGTTGAACAACAGATCGCCGAGCGGATCGGGGCTGAAATAGACACTCGAATAGCGGTTGAAGGCCGAAACCTGGAAATCGATGTCGTCGAGCTTCTTTTGCAGCGACACGATGCCGTAATGGGTGATCTGGCGCTGGTTCTCGTTGAGCGACGACGAGTCGAAATCGCTGACGCCGTTGACGGTGAGGCCGAGGCCCGGGCTTTGCCCCGGAACATTTGGGATCTGGTACTGCCCGCGCGACGTGCCGAGGATCGTGGAAACTCGCGTCGTCGGGTCGATGATGCCGGAGAGGAAGAGCAAACCCGCGATGTTGATCGGTCTGGTCATGGATCGGGTTGAAGCTGGGGGTCGGGTTCTCGATGCCGATCGAATTGTGCAGGAAGTCGCCGCTGACAAAATAATTCACCTGGCCGACATGCCCGCCATATTCGAAGCTCGGCTGCAGCCAGCCCTGGTTGCCGCCATACATCGAGATCGAGCCGCCGGGTTCGAGCGCCGCTCTTGGTCTGGATATCGACCACCGCGGCGGTGCGAAACCCGTATTGCGCCGGCAAGGCGCCCGGTGATCAGCGATACCGATTGCGCCAGCCGGGTTTCGAGCGCCTGGCCGAAGACGTTGATCCCCTCGGGGAGTTGCACGCCGTCGATGCGGAATTGCAGATCGGCGTGGTCGCCGCGGATATGGACTTGGCCGAACGAATCCTGAGCCACGCCCGGTGCTTGCAACAGCACTTGGTTGAACGGTGCGTCGTAGCCCTGGGTCTGGGTTTCGATCGCTTGCCGATCGAGTTGATAGACCGTCGCGCCGAGGCTCGGCTGGATCTGCCCGCGGGCGAGATCGAGCGCCTTGGCGATGACGTCGATATTGAAATTGGTGCCGGGCGCCGCATCGATGTCGGGCGCGGGCGCCGACTGGGCGAGCTGAAGGGGCCATTGCGCATCTCCGGCCAGCGCGGGGACGGCCGAGGCCGGAAGCAGGCAAAGCGGCGCGACGGCGCGCCAAGGGAAATGCCGGCTCATCGCTGCGCATCCGCGGCGGCGTGATAGCGCGCCCTGTCGGTTTCAAGGACTCCCTCTTCCGCGTGGCAGGAAGACGGATCGGGAGGACGCCGCGAGCGGCAATCCTCATAAGCCGCCTCGGCCACGACATAGCGGTTCCATGCCGCCCGAGCTTGCGGCGCGCTTGTACAACCGGACAGCAGAACGGTGGGAAGGAGCGCCGCGGCGGCGCATGCGGGGACAGCGTAGCAGCGCCGGCCCGCGAGATGGGACCTGTCCATTACAAAACCTCGTCGTGAAGCTGCGCCGCGGCAGCGCCGCGGCTCGGGTCAGTCAACCGTGAGCAGCGTCAGGCGAGGGGCGGGGCTCTGGCGTGGAAGGCGAGGGGGCGCGAACGGACCGCGAAGACGGGTCGGCCCGCGATGCGATCCGCGCGGAGCGTGCGCGGCGGCGGCGGCGATGCGAACGTCGCCGGCGCGGCGAAGAGGTGGTGCAGAACCTGACATATCTCGCAGCCGTCTTCGTCGTCGAGCGCCTGCGGCGGCGAGGCGGGGTTTGCGAGGACGGTGGCGGGGAGGCGGCCGCCGCCGACCGGGTCGTGGTGATGCCAGCCGAACAGGATCGCCTGAAACAGGACGGCGAAGACGGCGAGCAGCACCCCACCGCCGGAAGCGGTGCGGCGGCGCCTCATTTGCCCCAGCCCGATACCGGGACGGCGACCGCGCGCCTGCGCCAGTTTTGGGTTTCGGTCACGAAGGTCGTCACCCCGACTCCGACGACGCTGAAAATCACCAGCAGGAACGGCAACCCGATCGTGTCGAGATTGTGCACGTGCAGCTTGGTGGCGAACCCGAAATCGGCGACTTCGGGGAAGGCGAGGTCCACGATCCCGAACAAGAAGAACGCCATGCCGCCCCAGGTGAGCGTGCGCGCGGCGGTTCGCAGGGCAATCTGCCGGATCGCCTCGCCCGGCAATTGGCGCCGCGCCGCCCATAGCCCAAAGGCCGCTCCAGCGGCCGCCTGGACGATCAGCGTGCCGATCCCGAAGAACAGCCCCGGAAGCCATCCGGTCGCCGCCGACGGCATGGCGGGCGCCAGCGTCGTGTAGATGATCGCCGAGAACGCATCGAGGCCCCATCCGGCAATAAAGCCGTGCACGGCGGGCATCCACGGCTGGAGTTCGCGGGCTTGCGTTGTCCCGTCCGACCCCGGCAAATGCAAGTGCGGCAGCATCCCGCGCCCGGTCACGTAGAACCCGGCGGCCGCCATGACGATGCCGACCACGATGTAGACGATCCCGTCGAAGCCCTCGGCGCTGAACCAACCGGCAAGGCCGAGATGCGCCAGTTCGCTCGCCAGGCATTGCTGTGCGGTGAACGCGGCCGAGAAAATGAGACCGGCTTGCAAGCCGCGCCGGGTCGAATACCCGCCGACCGCATACGAGAAGGTGATCGGCCAGGTGTGCTCGTCCGGCGTGATGCCGTGTACCAACCCGAGCAGCAGCGCGGTCAACAGATCGACGGTGACGTTGACATGCCCGGGATCCCAGAGATCAATGCCGCCGATCATCCGCGCTTCTCTCGCTCCGGCGGCAGGTCGCGGCATTGGCGGCAGACGCCGCTCAGCACCAGATGATGGTCGGTGATCGCGATTTTGGCTTCGCGCTCGAGCGTGGCGAAGCCGTCCTGCCCGATGACGCAGGGAATGGCGAGCAACTCGCCGCAACGTGTGCAGAGAAGATGGTCGTGGTGGGCCTCGGCCAGCTCGAAGCGGGCCCGGCCGTCTTCGAGCTGGATTTTGCGCGCGGCGCCTACGGCGACGAGCTTCTCGGCGGCACGGAAGATCGTCGAGAAATCAGCGGGCGCGCCTGCTGCTGCCAGCCCCGCTTGAAGATCCTCGAGGGTCCAGGCGTGGTGGTTCCGCCCTTCCATCAGGCGCCGCATTGCGGCGGCGATCAGCGATTTGCGCGCCATCGGGCGAGAATGACGTGCCACCCGGTATGGCGCAAGCGGTTTGCGCAATCGGCTTGCGTTATCGCATCTTGTAGGTGAGGTGAATCGCCGGCTCCCAGGTGCCGAGCACCGCGACGACGGCAAGGATCGCAAGGCCGAGCGCCTGTTCGGCCGCGACGGAGCGGCGCAGCGCGTGCAGCGCCGCTCCGGCATTCGCCGCCTCGCGCAGCCGGGGCGTCAGCCGAAAACGGTTGACGAGCGCCAGCCCGACCATCGCGCCGTACAATGTGATCTTCACGATCAGCAGCTTTCCGTAGGGAGTCACGACAAGGGCCCTGGAAGTGCCGACCAGAAAGACGCAGTTGACCAGCCCGGTCAGCGCCAGGAGCGCCACCGCGGCGTATCCCATCTGCGAGAAATGAGGTAGGGCGGCTCGGGCCAGTGGAACGTAGTCGCCGCCGCCCGGCCGCGTCGCTCGGTGCATCAGGATGCCCAGCGGCACCAGCCCGCCCAGCCAGATGCCCGCCGCGGCCAGGTGCACCATCTGGTTGACCTCGTGGATCGCCACGCCGCCCATGTCCATCACCGCGTGACCGACCCAGCCGAGGCTGGTCAGCAGCAGTAACGCGAGCGCGGTCGAGGCGGCGGCCTGCATGTTACTTGCCGGCAGCAGGCACAGGACCAGCAGCGCGGCCGCGAACCCAACATGCCAGCACCAGGCGTGACCGAACTCGGTGGCGAGGAGAACGACCTTGAGGATGAGAGGGTCGAGCGCGGCGCGCGGCATCGCCGCCATCTCCGCGGCGACACAGGGCACCATCGCGAGCGCGGAGAGCAGCGCGACGGCGGCGCTCACCATCATAATCCGCGCCAGCGTCTGGTCGAGTGCGCGCCGGGCCGACGCGCTCGCCGACGCGAGGTCGCCGGCGAACGCGTAGAGCCTAAACGCGGCGGTCCCGAAAGCCGCCATCGCCGCAGCGAAATGGACGAAGCGGACCGCCTCCAGGAGCTCAGTCACAATCAGCTCAGGGCTGGATGTCGAAGCTGAAGGTGCCTTCGGTGCGGTGGGTGTCGACCGAGACCGCGTGCCAGCTCACCTTGTAGTGGCCGGGAGCGAGCGCTGGCAGCTTGAGCACCATCTCGGCCCGGTTCTGCGGGTCGATCGAGGGCGCGCCGGTGGCGATCGGCTGCCCGTCGCCGGTGGCGATCGTGACGCCGGAGAACGCCGGTTCGAGATCCTGGGTGAAGAACAGCTGCAGCTCCGATGACGGCGTGCTCACCACGCTGCCGACCGCCGGCACGGCACGGTCGAGAAACGCGTGCGCACTCGCCGGCGGTGCGGCGATGGCGAGGAACATGAGAGCAAGAGTGAACCGGATCATTTGAACCACTCCGCAACCGGCTTGCCGAAGCTGTTGGGGAAAATGTCGTCGAGGTAAAAGTGCAGCTGCACCAGCGCGCCTAGTCCATGGCCGGTTTGGCGGTTGACTGGAATGATGGCTTCCGCGCCGATCTGCATGTACTGCCCGGACCAGATGATGCCCGGCTGAATTGTGCCGACGGTCTGCCCGCTCATGCCTCGATTCAGCGCGGTCGAAAACGCGACCTCGACCAGCGGCACCATATGATCGAACGGCGCGGAGATGCCGACATCCTTCACGTGATGCTCGAGATATTCGAGGCTGTATTCGAAGGCGAAGCCGTAGTTGAAATTGTTCGGGTTCGGGTTGCCGGCGCTTTCGGTCTTGGTCGGAAAGTCGAGGCTCAGATTGCCGGTGACCGCGATCGGCCGCAGCCATGGCATGCTGTCCGGCAGATCGCCGAAGCCCTTGCCGAAATCGAGCAGCGGCGACAGCGTGGTAAAATCGTCGGCGCCCAGCGCTTGCACCCGGCCGGTATGAGCCCAGCTGCTATTGAGGCCGACCATCGCGGTCGCCTCGTGCGGGCCGTTGGTGAAGAACTGCCAGTCGAGCTCGGTGGAAAGGCCAGTCAGCCCAGTGACGCCGGGCATTCCGGGTGTTTTGAGATGCTGCCAACCCTGCCCGATTTGGATGCCGACATCCGGGGTCAGGCGCTTCGACACATCGAAATCGAGGTCGAAGGTCTGCGATCCGTCGCTTGCTTTTGGATCGAGGGTCACGGTCGGCGCGGACATCTCGTCGGCGACAAAAGGATCGTCGGTGAGCAGCGTCGCCGGGAAGAAACGCTCGCCGGCAAAGCCGTGAGCGTGAGCGGATGATGGTGTAAGCGCGGGCAGCGTCGCAAGAGCGGCGGCCACGCCAAAGTGGGCGTATCTCATAGCTGAATGACCTGATCGAGCGTTGAGCATGGCGCCTGCCGCCGGTTCGGCGAACCGGCGGAGACGTCGGATTGAGGCGGCTCAGATCAGGCTGGGTGGGGCGCGGGCATTGGCCGGGCCGCGCCGAGGCCCGGGAGTGAACGCTGCCATGCCGCGCTCGACCGGCGCGACGTACGCGAAGGCGACTGGAACGGGAACCGCAATTGCAACTGGTTGGACACCCGGAATCTGATGCCACAGGCAGCAGAAGCCGATGTGGGCATGCACCGGGGCGGAGGGCGCATCAGACCGCGGGCTCTCGCTGCCGAGACACAGCGCATGACCGGAGAAGGCGTCCGCTGGGCTCGTGGAGGCGGCGGCAAGTATCGGGCCGAGGCTCGACAGCATCAGCTGCAGGCCGAGGGCTAGCCCACTCAGGGATGCCCCTAACCGGCGCCACGATTTGCTGCGCAGTCCGATCATAATGACGCCGACGGTAGCCCAGTCTTAGGTGGCGGCCAATCGTTACACGCGAATGTGACAACGCCTCAGTCGCGCGTCGGCAGCGGCGGTACGTTTTTGGCCGCTATCCGCCGCGACAAGCGTCCGCCTTCGATGATCTGCCACCAGGCTAGCACCGGCAGCCCAATTGTCAGGTCACGCGCCCGCTTTAGCAGCGACAGAGCCAGCGCCATCTCGGGGCTCAGGCCGAAAACGCCGCCCAGAAGCACATAGGCGCCTTCCTGAACGCCGATCGCGTTGGGCACGAAGAATGCGGAGGTGCGCAGCGCATAGACCAGGCTCTCGATGATGAGCGCGCTGCCGAACGGGATCGGCTGCCCGGCAAAGGCCAGAGCTACCCAGATCTCGCTGGCGCTCAGGATCCAGCACAGCAAATGCAGTAGAAAGCTCGACCACAACCCGGCGTGGTGACGATAGATTGCCTCGAGCGCGTTGTGGAGCGCCGCCGCTCCCGCGGCGGTCCGCTCGGCCCAGCCCTGGCCGAGAATGCCTGCGATGCGGTCGGCATAGCGGACGCCGCGCCGCTGAACGATGACAAACGCGATCGCCAGCAGGCTGGCCCCGGCGAGGCCGGATACAACCAGGCCCGGCGCGATCCCCGCGGTGTGAAGATGCAGAAGCCAAACCAGGCCGAGCCCGACATAGGCAAGTTGGCCGACGAATTCGAGCGTTACGTCGACAATGGTGCTGGCGGCGCCGCACGTCGCCGCCACGCCGGAGATCGCCACCGCGCGGGTACCGAGCACATAGCCGCCGACCTGCGACAGCGGCAGAACCTCTGACCCAGCGTCCCGCACGAACCGGCCCCAGATCGCCACCCACGGCTTCGTCCCCGGGAGCAGCGCCCACCAGGCGAGACCCATCAGCGAGATCAATGCGATGTGGATCAGGCACACCGATGCGAAGCCGAACGGCCCGATCGCGATCAGCGAATGCAGCACCGCTGCGGCGCCCAATCGCCACACCAGAGCCACCATCGCCGCGATGCCAGCGACGACGGCAAGGATCGGAAAGAACCTCATGCGGCCGCGGGGCGCGGCGTGCGCATGAACTTGCGGACTAGGCGCACGAGGCGCGGCACTGCCATCGGCCGCAACAGGCGTGGATCGTATCCCGCCATGCGCCGGTCGTTCTCGGCGAGGCAGATGTCAAACAATGTCGCCAGCGGCAGGTCGACATTGCTGACCGCCTTGCTCCCGGTCACGGTGAAGTTGTTGTCCTGCGGCTTTTCGTCCTTGTCGGCGCCGATGCCCCGAGCAAAGCCGATGCGCTCGCGCACCAGCCGCACCCAGACCGCGACCATCCGTGCCCACCACCACGGCTTTTGCCACCAGGCGAGGTTGCGGTAGTGCCAGGCCGCCCAGTTGACGAAAAACATGATGTGCCGTGCTTCCTCCTGGATCACCGGTTCGAAGGTCTCGACCAGTTCGGGCGGGAAGAATTCGGATTGCTTGCCCACGGCGAAGAGGCCGAAGGCGAAGAAACTGTCGATGCACTCGCTGTAGCCGAGCGTCATCCAGGCCCATTCGCGGCGGCGGGGCCGCCGATATTCTGGCTCGGGCTCGAGCTTTATCCCATAGGCCGCAACAAGTTTCGCCAGCACTTCCTTGTGGCGGCCCTCCTCGAACGCATCGAGGCTGATCGCCTCGCGCAACAGCGGATCTGAAACAGATTCGGCATAGGCCAGTGCCCGCAGCTTGGCCTTGCCCTCCGTCTGCACCGCGATGTCCCAGATCGGCAAACTGGTAAGCCGGCCGCGCGCCTCGTCGTCTAGCTTCGGCCAGTCGATCACGGTGGGCCTATAGGGGTTGTGGGTATCGAGCAGCATTCGGCAGAACGCGACTTTGTGCTCGTCGCTGCCGGGCGGGATCTTTCCGTTCAAGGGTGCCGACCAATGGCGAAAGGCAAAATCGGCCGCCTCCAGTGTCGCTTGATCGCTCAAGATCCTAAGCTCCTTCGTCATCGCGCCCGACCCATCGTTGACTTGGCCGGGTCGCTCTCGTATACAGCGCGCTCCGCCAAAACCAGGCAGATTCCGTCGGAGCCGGTGCCGTGAAGCGCACTTACCAGCCCAGCAAGCTCATCCGCAAGCGTCGGCATGGCTTTCGTGCGCGAATGGCGACCACCGGCGGTCGCCGGGTTCTAGCCGCGCGCCGCGCCAAAGGCCGCAAGCGCCTGTCTGCCTGAGCGCGCGGGCGGCACCGCCGGTTGCGCCACAGCGGCCGAGCGCCAAGCGGCCAAAACGACAGCGTCCGGCAATCGATATGACCGAACGTCTCGTCCGGCTCAAGACCCGGGCCGATTTTCTCCGTGTCGCCGCCGCGCGCGCGCGCGCGGTACGGACCGGGTTGGTCTTGCAGGCGTCGGCGCAGCCCGGCGACAGGGGTGCGCGACCGCGGGTCGGGTTTACCGCGAGCCGGCGGGTCGGAAATGCGGTGGCGCGCAACCGGGCAAAGCGGCGGCTGCGCGCCGTGGCGGCGGCGGTGCTGCCGGTCAAGGGACGCGATGGCATGGATTACGTGCTGATCGCTCGGGCCGGCACCGGCGAGCGGCTCTATGCCGAGTTGGTCGGCGATCTTGAAGGAGCGCTGCGGCAGGTGTCGCGGCCGGGGCGCAGGGAGGAGTGAGATGACGCTCGTCGGCGCGGCTACGGCAATTGTCAACGTAGTCCTGCGCGTGACGATTCGCGCGTGGCAATTACTGCTCGCGCCGGTGCTGCCGCCGTCCTGCCGCTTCGAGCCGAGCTGCTCGCACTATGCCGAGGAGGCAATTGCTAGCCATGGCCCGGCGCGTGGCTCCTGGCTCGCGCTGCGCCGCGTCTGCCGCTGTCATCCCTGGGGCGGCAGCGGTTACGATCCCGTGCCTGACAGCCCGCGCCGCTAGGGTCGAGACGCGCCCGATATGGACCAGAAAAACCTCCTCATCGCTATCGTGGTGTCGGTGGCCATCCTGTTCGGCTTTCAGTACCTGGCCGAACGCTTCTTGCCGCATCCTCCGCCGCCCCCGCCGAAGACCGCGACCCAAGCCCCAACGGCGGGCCCGTCTGGCAAGGAGCCTGGCGGTACCCCGCCGCAAGAGGGGACCCTGCCGCCGGCGGCCGTCGCCGAGAGCCGCGAGGCGGCGATCGCCGACCAGCCGCGCGTCAAGATCGACACGCCTCGTCTGCACGGGTCGATCGCCCTTATCGGCGGGCGGATCGACGATCTGACCCTCGCCACCTATCACGACACCGTCGACCCGAAGAGCCCGGAGGTCGTTCTTCTCTCGCCGACCGGAACCAAGGAACCGTATTTCGCCGCGTTCGGCTGGTGCCCCAGCGGCGGCTGCAAGGACACGCCCGATCCTGCCCTCCCGGGCGCGCAGACCAAGTGGACCCCTTCGGGAAGCGTGCTTTCGCCGGGCCACCCGCTGACGCTGACCTGGGATAATGGCCAGGGGCTCGTCTTCACCCGCACTTTTACCATCGACGAGAACTACATGTTCACGGTCGAGGATGCGGTGAAGAACACCGGCGCGGCGCCGCTTAGCCTGACGCCGTATGGGGTCTTGAGCCGCGCCGGCACACCGCCCGTGTCGGGTTATTACATTTTGTACGAGGGGCCGATCGGCTATCTCAACGGCGCCATCCAGGATGTCAAATACGCCTCGCTAAACCCGGAAAAGCCGGTCGAGTACACGTCGGACGGGGGGTGGCTTGGTTTTACCGACAAATACTGGCTGACCGCGCTCGTGCCGCCGCAAGGCGGGCAGATCAAGGCGCAGTTTCGCAAAGCGATCGACCCAGACAAGGTCGATCGCTACCAAGCCGATTATCTCGGCGCCCCGATCACGGTGCCTGCCGGCGGCACCGCCTCGACCTCGACTCGTTTGTTCGCCGGCGCCAAGGAACTCAACCTGCTCCAGGCCTATGCGGTTTCGGGTGTCCCGCTGCTCGACTACTCGATCGATTTTGGCTGGTTCTGGTTTCTCACCAAGCCGATTTTCCGGATCCTGCTCCTCTTGGAGGGACTTCTGGGCAATTTTGGGCTCGCGATCCTGCTGTTCACCTTCATGGTCAAGCTCGCCTTCTTCCCGCTCGCCAACAAATCGTACTCGGCGATGAGCAAGATGAAGCTCATGCAGCCGGAAACCGTCAAGATTCGCGAGAAATACCCCGACGACAAGGCGAAGCAGCAGCAAGAGATCATGGCGCTCTACAAGAAGGTCGGTGCCAATCCGCTCGCCGGCTGTCTCCCGATTGTCATCCAAATTCCGGTGTTTTTCTCGCTGTACAAGGTGCTCTTCGTCACCATCGAAATGCGTCACGCGCCGTTCTTCGGCTGGATCCATGATCTCTCGGCGCCCGATCCGACTTCGTTCGCCAATTTGTTCGGGTTGCTGCCTTTCAACCCCCTGACCGTACCGACGATCGGCCATTTCCTGGCGATCGGCGCCTGGCCGCTGATCATGGGCGTCACCATGTTTCTGCAGCAGAAGTTGAACCCGCAGCCGGTCGATCCGGTCCAGGCGAAGATGTTCATGGCGCTGCCGGTCGTCTTCACCTACATGCTGTCGGCGTTCCCTGCGGGGTTGGTGATTTACTGGTCGTGGAACAATCTTCTCAGCATCGCCCAGCAATGGGCGATCATGCATCGCCAGGGCGCCGCCTGACGGCGTCCGCAGGCGATATCTTCCCGCCGCGCGACTTCGATCTCGATCTCATCGAGATGGGGCGCAAGCTGTTCGCCGCCGAGTGCCGCTTCGTCGCCGGCGCCGCTAATCCTGACTCTCTGCCGCCCGAGACACTCCCCGAGATCGCCTTCATCGGCCGCTCGAACGTGGGCAAGTCGAGCCTCGTTAACGCGCTCACCGGGCGGCGTATGCTGGCGCGGACCTCGCGTACGCCGGGGCGCACGCAGCAGCTCAATTTCTTCGCTTTCGGTGGCCGGGTGATGCTGGTCGATCTGCCGGGATATGGCTACGCGGCGGCGTCGAAAGCGGCGGTGCGCGACTGGACCGCGCTGATCCGCCATTATCTGAGCCACCGCGCCAGCCTGCGCCGCGCCTGTTTGTTGATCGACGCGCGGCGCGGCATCACCGATGTCGACCGGCCCGCGATGAAGCTGTGCGACGAGGCCGCGCTGTCGTACCAGGTCGTGCTGACCAAGACCGATGCGGTCGGGCCCACCGCGCTTGCCGAGGCCGCCGCGGCGGCGGCCGCCGAGCTCAAGGGCCATCGCGCCGCCCACCCTGAGATCCATTTGACCAGTGCCGAAAAGCGCGTTGGCATTGCTGCTTTGCGCGCGACTTTGGCCGGCTTTGCCGAGGTGGCGCCTCGTCAGCTCTCGCGATAGATTGCCGGCGCCATGAACGATGCCACGCTATCCCCGCCGACCGTAGACCCGTCGCTGCTCGCCAAGGTGTTGGCCGAGGCGGTGCCGCACTGGGTTCGCTATGCCGGCAAAACCGTTGTCGTCAAATACGGCGGCCATGCCATGGGTGCCGGGGGCGAGACATTCGCCCAGGACATCGTGCTGTTGCGTCAGCTCGGGATGAACCCGATCGTCGTCCACGGCGGCGGGCCGCAGATCAATCGCATGCTCGACCGGCTCGGCATCAAAAGCACCTTCGTCAACGGGCTGCGGGTGACCGACGCGGAGACCATGGAAGTGGTCGAGATGGTGCTCGCCGGTACCATCAACAAGCAACTCGTCGCGGCGATCAATACTGCCGGCGGCTGCGCCATTGGCCTCTGCGGCAAGGACGGCAATCTCATTCGCGCCGAACAGGTGACGCGCAATGGAGACATCGGGTTTGTTGGCGAGCCGACCGAGATCGCGCAAGGGGTCATCGCCGGTTTCGAGAAGGCCGGCATGATCCCCGTCATTGCGCCGATCGGCGTCGGCGTCGGCGGCGAGACCTACAACATCAATTCCGATACGGTCGCCGGCGCGGTCGCCGCCGCGGCCAAGGCCGCGCGTTTCCTGCTCCTGACTGATGTTCCGGGCGTACTCGACGCGAATAAGAAGCTGATCCCGGAGCTGTCCGCCGCCGAGGCGCGCCGGATGATCGCCGACGGGACGATCTCGGGCGGCATGATCCCCAAGGTCGAAACCTGCCTCGACGCCGTGGATCGGGGCGTCGAAGCCGCGGTCATCCTCGACGGGCGGGTGCCCCACGCGATGCTGCTGGAGCTCTTTACCGCGGGCGCCGGCACGCTGATCCGCGGCGGCTGACATGGCGTACACGGTGCGCCGCGAGGGCTGCCCGCTCGGCGCGGTCGAAACTTGGGTTTTCGACCTCGACAACACCCTTTATCCGGCGTCTTGCGGCCTGTTCCCGCTCGTTCAGGAGCGGATGAATGAGTACATCTGCCGCCTGCTGGGCGTGTCTTTGGACGAGGCCAAGGCACTGCGGGCGCGATATTTCCGTGAGCACGGCACCACCATGCATGGGCTAATGGCGGTTCACCAGGTAGACCCGCACGAATTCATGGCCTTCGTCCACGATGTCGATCTCTCCTGCGTACCCGCCAGTCCGGCGCTGGTGGCGGCGCTGCACGGCCTGTCGGGGCGTAAGCTCATCTACACAAACGGTTCGGTGCCGCATGCCGAGAATTTGCTCAAACATCTGGGCATAAGTCATTTCTTTGACGACATTTTCGACATTGTCGCCTCGGATTTCGCGCCGAAGCCGGCGGCGGCGCCGTTCCGCGAGTTCGTTCGGCGCTATGGGGTCGAGCCCACCCGCGCGCTGATGATCGAGGACATGGCAAAGAACCTTGCGCCGGCGGCCGAGCTCGGCATGACCACCGCCTGGGTCAAGACCGGGGTCGACTGGGCGGCGATCGCGTCCGACGCCGACCACATCAATTACGTGGTCGACGATCTCGCCGGTTTTCTTGGCGCGGCGGCCGAATTGGAGCGGGCGGGACGCCAATGACAATTGCCGACACCATCCGGCAAAAGCTCACCGAACGGCTCGCCCCAACTCGGCTCGACATCACCGACAATTCGGCGCGGCACGCTGGGCATGCCGGTCACCCCGGCGGGGCGGGGCAGGGCGGCGAGACGCATTTCACCGTGGTTATCGTCTCTCCGGCCTTTGTTGGGCTCGGGCGGGTCGCACGCCAGCGCCTGATCTATGAGACGCTGGCGGCAGAACTTGCCGGCGGCGTCCATGCGCTGGCGTTGACGACGCTCGCGCCGGATGAGGAGCGGAAGTGACACTACTATAGTATGTATTCGCTATTCATACACACGTATTTATTGCATTCGAAGAGCTGGCGTATAGACTTGCGCCATGCAGTCGCCATCGTCGCGTCGCTCGCCGCGTCCGCGTGATACGTCCCCGTCGTCGCTGCCGGTCCGCAATGTTGTCGTTGCCGGCCACCGGACGAGCGTGCGGCTTGAGCCGGTGATGTGGGATGCGCTCCGCGACATCGCCCGCGACAGAGACATGCCGCTCAACGAACTCGTCACGGAAATCGACCGCCATCGTGGCGCGCCGAGCCTCACCGCGGCGATCCGCGTTTACATCGTCGATTTCTACCGGAACGCCGCCAGACCCGATCGCGCCGAGACGGCGCGAGTGCCGCTGCCGATATAGGGTGGGCGCTAGAGCATTTTCAGATTGAGTCTGCGTAGCCCGCAGCTCGGAGATAGTTGGCGCATTCATCTGGGGTGAACTGGTCGAGCAGGTCGCCGATGCGCCGCCACAGACCATCGCGGGTTCGTTCTGGGGCCTGGCGCAGCAGCGTCTTGAGTTTGGCGAAGGCCATTTCGATGGGATTCATGTCGGGTGAGTAGGGCGGCAGCAGGAAGAGTTGAGCGCCGGCGGCAGTGATCGCGGCACGAACCGCGGCAATCTTGTGGGCCGGCAGGTTGTCCATCACGACGATATCGTCGGGTTGAAGCGTCGGGATCAGCACCTGCTCGACATAGGCGAGAAAAGCCTCGCCGGTCATCGGTCCGTCGAGCACCATTGGCGCGGTCAAACCATCGCACCGCAGCGCGGCGACAAAGGTCGTAGTCTTCCAATGGCCGAACGGCGCTTTGGCCAACAGGCGCTGGCCACGCGGGGCGCGACCGTAGAGCCGGGTCATCTTGGTGCTGGCGCCGGTCTCGTCGATGAACACGAGCTTGTCGGTATCAACAAAGGGCTGCGCCGCCCGCCAGATGCGGCGCCGAGCAGCGACGTCCGGCCGGTCTTGTTCGGCGGCGCGGAGCGTCTTTTTTTAAACGACAGCCCGAGACGGTCAACCGCCGACCACATTGCCCCGTTGCTCAACCGTACCGCATGCTCGGCCAAAAGCCAGGATCGCAAAGCCGCCAGAGTGATGTCCGGGTAAGCGGTGATATGGGCCGCCAAGGCGGCCTCCTGCGCCGGCGTCAATTTGCGCGGCCGGTGACCGCGCCGCATGCTGGCGCTCACCTCGCCGGTCCGCCGCCGGCGGATCAGCGCCTTGTAGATGTAAGACACGCTGACCCGGAAAACCGAGGCCGCCAACCGCGCCGCCATGCCACCGTCGATCGCCGCCAGAACCCGCGCCCGCAGGTCCTCCGCATAGCTCTGCCCCTGCCGCCAAGCCATCACTGCCCCCCACATCTTGCGGTCAGGTCAGCGAATCACACTTTATCTGCTCTAGAAACCCCTTTCAGCAATTCCAGCCAATGCGGCTATGCTCTAGGCGGCGTCGGCCAAAAACGCCCGCAACTCCTCGGATTTGGCGTCGCGCATGACGTAAGCGTCGCCGATGCGGCGCGGCAGGATCAGGGTGATACGGCCGTCGCGGACCTTCTTGTCCTTGCCCATATGCGCGAGCAGCCGGTCGGCCTTGCCGGCGAGACCGATGGCGCCAAGTTCGCTCGGCAGCCCCAACCGCTCGATATGGCGGCGCACCCGGGTGGCGTCCTGCCCCGAGGCGATACCCAGTCGCACGGCGAAATCGAATGCCAGCACCATGCCGAGCGCGACTGCCTCGCCATGCAGCAGCGCGTCGCCGAAGCCGGTCTCGGCCTCGAGCGCGTGGCCGAACGTGTGCCCGAAATTGAGGAGTGCCCGGGAATCGCCGGTCTCGCGCTCGTCGCCGGCGACGATCTCGGCCTTCATCCGGCAGCTTGTCAGCACCGCGCGATTGAGCGCGGCGGGGTCGAGGTCGCAAACCTTGTCGCCTTCTACATCCAGCCAGTCGAAGAATTCGGCGTCGGCAATGAGCCCGTATTTGACCACTTCGGCATAACCGGCCAGCAGCTCGCGGCGCGGCAGCGTCGCCATTGCCCCGGTATCGGCGAGCACCAGGCGCGGCTGGTAGAAGGCGCCGAGCAGGTTCTTCCCGGCCTTGGTGTTGATCGCGGTCTTGCCGCCGACCGAGCTGTCGACCTGGGCCAGGAGCGTCGTTGGGATCTGCACGAAATCGATGCCGCGCAGCAGCGTCGCCGCGGCGAACCCGGCGATGTCGCCGACCACCCCGCCACCCAGCGCCACCAGCATTGTGCCGCGCTCGATGTTGCAGGCTAGGATGTCGTCGACCAGGCGCCCGAAATGGGCAAGGTCCTTGGTGCCTTCGCCGGGCGGCAAAGTGATGGTCTGGTGGGCGATGCTGGCCGCGTCGAGGCTCTGCTGCAGCGGCGCCAGGAGCGGTCGCGCGACGGTGGCGTCGGTGACGATGACCGCTTGCTTGCGCCGCATTAGCGGGGCGATGTGTTCGCCGGCCGCGGCGATCAGGTCTGGACCGATGAGAATGTCGTAGGCGCGCTCGCCGAGCTCGACGCGCAGCGTCTCGGCCCGCTCCATTACTTCGCGCTCTCTTCTTCGGGCGGCGATATTGCCCGCTCGCAGTGGGCGAGGGCGGCGATCGCACGGCCAGCGGTGGCGTCGGGCGGGCCCTCGCCGCTGTCAATGGTGATATCCGCCTCGGCATAAATCGGGTAGCGCCGCTCGATCAGCTCGGCAAGCACGGCGCGCGGGTTCTGCGTTTTCAGCAGCGGTCGGTTGGTGCGTCGCGATACGCGGGCGAACAGCACGTCGAGATCGGCGCGCAGCCAGACCGAGACGCCGCGGCTCGCGATGATCCGACGGGTCTGGGGATCCATGAAGGCCCCGCCGCCCGTCGCCAACACATGAACCGGCCCCTGCAACAGCCGGGCGATGACCCGGCGCTCGCCGTCGCGAAACACCGCTTCGCCGCGGTTGGCAAAAATCTCCTCGATGCTCTCGCCGGCCGCCGCCTCGATTTCCTCGTCCGAATCGAAAAACGGCAGATCGAGCCGCGCGGCGATCCGGTGGCCGATTTTGGTTTTGCCCGCGCCCATAAGCCCGACGAGCACGACCGTGCGGCCCGGCGCAAAGTCGGGAGCGGCCGCTTTTCGTGCTGGAACCGCCATGTCACGCAACCCTTTGTCGCGGTAGTTTCTGACGCCGCTCCGACAGCGTAGTACCATATCCCGAGTCGGGATCGTCAATCGGCGCGGCGGAACCGGGCGGGAGAAGGGCAATCGTCGGATGGGTAAGGTGACGCTCGTCCTCGTGCTGGTGGTCGTGCTGGCCGCCCTCGCCGGAGGGCTGTTCCTCGCCAATTGGGATTTCAAGGCGCAGCGGACACAGGTCGAGAGGGTTTTGCCGGATGCTCGCTTCCCGAAGTAGCACGGCGGCGGTCGTCGCGGTGTCGCCGCGACTTGAAGCGTTTCTCGAAATGCTGGCGGCGGAGCGCGGCTCGGCGCGGCTGACCCTCGCAGCTTACCGCAACGACTTGCTCGATCTGTCCGGTTTCCTCGCCGGCCGGGGTGAGACGCTTGACGGCGCCGGCTCGGCGTCGCTGCATGACTACCTGTCGGCCGCCGCGACACGGCGCTTCGCGCCGCGAACCCTGGCGCGGCGGCTATCGGCAATCCGCCAATTCTTTCGGTTCCTGCTGACGGATGGAATTCGCAGCGACGATCCGTCGAGCGGGCTTGACGCGCCGCGGCTCGGCCGGCCGCTGCCGAAAATTCTGAGCGAGGCTGAGGTGGCGCGCCTCATCGAGGTCGCGCAAGCCTGGCCTGACGAAGAGGGGGTGCGGCTGCGGGCAATCCTCGAATTGCTCTACGCGACCGGTCTGCGGATCAGTGAGCTGACGACCCTGCCGCTCGCTTCGGCACAGCGCGATCCGCGGTTTCTCTTGGTTCGCGGCAAGGGCGGCAAGGAGCGGCTGGTGCCGCTGAGCCCGCCCTCGCGTCAGGCGCTCTCCGCCTATCTCACCTGCCGCTCGCGTTTCCTGCCGGAAGGCGGCGCGTCGCGTTTTTTGTTTCCGTCGCGCGGCCGCGAGGGCCATCTTACCCGCCAGCGCTGTGGCCAGCTGCTTAAGGAGCTGGCGTTGGCGGCCGGCCTCGACCCGGCGCGCCTGTCGCCGCACGTGCTGCGCCATGCCTTCGCCAGCCATCTTCTCGACCACGGCGCGGATTTGCGCAGCGTGCAGGAGATGCTCGGACACGCCGATATCGCGACGACACAGATTTACACGCACGTCCAGGGCGACCGGCTACGCCGGCTGATCGAGACGGCGCACCCCCTGGCGAGGCGCAAGTGAGCGACCGCCGAGCGATGCGGCATTTTCTCGATTTCGAAAAACCGATCGCGGAGCTCGAGGGCAAGATCGAGGAGTTGCGCCACCTTTCTGCCGAGAACGGGCTCAACATCGCCGAGGAAGTCGGGCGCCTTGCCGGTCAGGTCGACCGGCTCTTGCGGCAGACCTACGGGAAGCTGACCTCGTGGCAGAAGGTGCTCGTCGCCCGCCACCCGGAGCGGCCGCATTGCCGGGATTTCATCGCCGGCCTTATCGACGACTTCACCCCGCTCGCCGGCGACCGCGCCTTTGGCGAGGACGCCGCGGTGCTCGGCGGGATCGGCCGATTTCGCGGCAGGAGCGTCGTTGTCCTGGGTACCGAAAAGGGCGCCGACACCGAGGCGCGAGTGAAACATAATTTTGGCATGGCTCGGCCGGAGGGCTACCGTAAGGCCAAGCGGCTGATGCGCCTCGCCGAGCATTTCCAGCTGCCCGTGCTGAGCTTTGTCGACACCGCCGGCGCGTATCCTGGGATCGACGCCGAGGCGCGCGGCCAGAGCGAGGCCATCGCCAGCGCGATCGAGACCTGCCTCGACATCCGCGTGCCGGTGGTGGCGAGCGTCATCGGCGAAGGCGGCTCGGGCGGCGCGATCGCGCTCGCCGCCGGCAATTCGGTTCTTATGTTGGAGCATGCGATCTACTCGGTCATCTCGCCCGAAGGCTGCGCCTCGATCCTGTGGCGTGACGGCGAAAATGCGAAGGATGCGGCCGAGGCGCTGCGTCTGACCGCGCAGGAGATGTTGCGTCTCGCGATCATCGATCAAATCGTCGCCGAGCCGCTCGGCGGCGCCCATCGTGCGCCACAAGAAGCCGTTGCCAAATTGGGCGAGGCGATCGATGAGGCGCTGCGCTCGCTCTCCGGGCAGGACGGAGAGGCGCTTCGCCGCCAGCGCCGGCAGAAATTCCTCGCGATGGGAAGCGGGCCCGGCCTCTAAACCCTCGTTAAGTGCGTTCGCGCGCTGCCTTGGTTGTTGCTTTCAACCAATCTTAGGATTTGGGCTGTATCGATGGCGGCGTGTTGGCGAGAGCAGGGTGATGAAGCGGCGCGCTGCCGTCCGGGATTTTCTTCGCTCGCGCGAAGGAAATGGGTGGATCGGAATCCTCCTATTCGCAGCGGCGCTCGCCTTCGCCGCGGCGTTTGGCTATTTCCAGGCCAGCCTCAAATCCTTCGTCCGCAACAAGCTCGATGAGCGGTTGACCGCGACGCAACTGGTCGACGCGTTCACCGACCATTACGTGGAGCTGCGCCAGAAACTGGATGTCGATGGGGCGCCTTCCGCCACCGCATTTCGCTCCCAATCGCTTGAACGGTTCAACGAAACGCTGGGGCGCAACGTCTTGCGCCTTGGATGGGTCGATCTTAAAGGCAATGCGACGTCCGCTTCGCTCCGCGGATCGGCGACGAGCGAACTGATCCACGACCTCGCCACGGATACCGATCGAACGCCGATCTCGCGGTTTCTTGCGATCGACGACGGGGAGGTGCTGCGCACCTTCTACCCGGCGGTCATGGATGGCGCCGTGGTTGGCGCCTTGTCGGTGGATGTGCCGATTGGGCCCTTCCTCAGCGAATTGCACCGAGACTGCATCGTTATTGGCACTTTTATTTTTGGTGTGATCGGTTGCGTTGGCTTATGGATCACGGTCGGCTACTACCGGCACAATCTCGAACGCGAAACCGCGCGCGAGCAGGCCGAGGCGGCGAACCTGGCGAAGTCGTCATTCCTGGCAGCGATGAGCCACGAATTGCGCACACCCTTGAACGCGATCATCGGCTTTTCCGAGATGATGCTGCGGGAAATCATGGGCGAGTTTCGCAACGAGCAGTACCGATCCTATGTCTCGGACATTCACAGCAGCGGTGCGCACCTGCTCCAGATCATCAACGACATTCTCGATCTGTCGAAGGCCGAGGCGGGCAAGCTCACGCTCGAGGAAGAAGTTTTCGACTTGCGCGAGCCGCTTCGCGCGGTCACCCAGCTGGTCAAGGTGCGGCTCGATGAGCATGGCCTGACGCAAACCGTCGATATCCCCGCCGATCTGCCGCTGCTGCTCGCCGACGAGCGCAAGACCCTGCAGATGCTGCTCAATCTCGTCACCAATGCGATCAAGTTCAGCGACGACGGCGGCGAGATAACCATTACCTGCCGGGCTGACCCGATCCGCGGTTTGACGGTCACTGTCGCCGATAACGGCATCGGCATCGCGCCGGAAGACTTGGGCCGCGTGCTCGAAGCGTTCGAGCAGGTCGATAATTCGTTGAGCCGCCGTCACCAGGGCACCGGGCTCGGCTTGCCGCTGGTCAAGGCAATGATTGAGCTTCACGGCGGCAAACTCGAACTGACGAGCGCGCTCAGGGTCGGCACCCAGGTGACGATCGTTTTCCCGCCGTGGCGGATCGAGATGCAATCCGCAAAGCCGGTCGGCATCGCCGCCTGACGCTAGACTTCCGCGACCGCGACATGGCGCGCTTCGCCGCGACTGTCTAACATCGCCCCCATTAGGGGGTGTCATGGCATTCCGCATCGAAGAAGCGACGATCGACGACTTGCATCGGGCGATCCGAGCCGGCGAAACCACGTGTGTCGCGGTGGTGGAGCAGTATCTGGCTCGAGCCCGCGCCTATAACGGCGTCGCCAGCCTGCTGGTTACCGAGGATGGCGCGAGCGTGCCCGAGGCAGCGGGGACGGTTCGCGCCGGTGCCTCGCTCGGCTTTCCCACGCAAACGATCGCGGCCGCGGCCCTCTTTGCGGATCTCGACAAGTATCGCGGCCCGCCGCTCGAATTCGGCCGCATGGAGCCGACCGTCTCCGATCCGTCGGTGCAGCAGCAATACGGCATGATCGTGGGGATGCCGAGCGCTGGCCAGCTCAACGCGTTGGCCACGCTCAATATCCGCGGCGAGCGTTCGGTCACGTGCAAGGGCGAGTTCGATCGCCATCCCTCGCTCGGGCCGCTGCCGCCCGGGGCGCCGCCGGTCTGCGACGAGTTCCGCCACTTGCCCGATGCGCTGGAGCGTGCCGCCGAGCTCGACGTCAAATATGGCCGCAACCCGCCGCTCGACGAGATGCCGATGTACGGCGTGGTGTTTTCGTTCAAAGACCCGTTCGACACCAAGGACATGCGCACGACTGCCGGCGGCGACGCGGCCTACGACATCGATTTCCCGGCGCGCGACCACATCCTCGTCGAGCGGCTGCGCGAGAAGGGCGCGATCATCTACGCCAAGGCCGTCTGCACCGAATATAATGGGCGCGCCGGCAATCCCGGCGGCCGGCACAAGCCGGACAAGGTGCTGCCCTCGGTGCTCGGCTATCAGCGCAGCAGCTGGGGCGGCAACCCCTCGAACCCTTACGACACGACCCGCGCTGCCTCGCTCGGCTCCAGCTCGGGCTCCGGGGTCTCGGTCAGCGCCAATCTGGTGATGGCGAGCCTTGGCGAGGAAACCCGGGCCTCGTGCCGCGGCCCGGCGAACCACAACGCGGTCGCGCTGATCCTGCCGCACAAGGCGATGCTCGGCTTCGACGGCGGCGCGATCGGCGCTGACATCTATTGCGACCGCGCCGGTATCCTCGCCCGCACGCTGCCCGATTGCGCCAAGGTGCTCGATGCCCTGCGCAACCCGGACGGGCTCTATTACGACCCGCGCGACGTCTATACGACCGTGCCGCGCTCTTCGGTGCTGCCGAATTACGCGAGCCATACCAACGCGGCGCCGAGCCTCAAAGGGTTGCGGATCGGCATTGTCCGCGAGTCTATGCTGCTACGGCCGCGCGATAAGGGCGCCGAGCCGATCTCCCGCGCCGCCGCAGCTGAGATCAAGGCCATGCTCGGTGGCGAGCTTGGCGCGACGCTTGTCGAGTCCGGCCACCCGGATTGGCGGCGCGACCCCGACATCGAGGCGATGAGCGTCGATTTTTGTCAGGGCCTGGCGCGCCTGGTGCCGGTGTTTATGCCCGATATCCTGTTCCGCCTCGGCCGCGACGGGCAGCCCGTCTTCAAGGAATTTGCCGCCGCGATTCGCCGCACCGAGTTCGCGCCGGACAAGTTTTTCGGCACCGGCGAGATGGCGCCGATCGATTATTGTGTCGCCCTCGCCGAGGGGCGCATCGCGCCACCCCGCAACCTCGACATCGCCACGGTCCAGGACCAGCAGCTGGCGATGAGTTTCCGCTTCCATATCCCGCAATATCTCTCGCGCCGCGCCGCCGACTGGGCGGCGCGTGGTTTCCACGAGGGGCTCGACGACTTCGCCGCGCTCAACCGCCGTTCGAAATTCTGGGGCGACGATGGCCGCGCCGCTTTCAAGAACTGGGAGGAGGTCGAGGACCCGCGTAACCCGCTCGATGGCCGCCAGGGCGTCGACGAACGCATCATGCTGCGCGAGCTTCTGCGCCGGCTCGATATGCTGGTGATCCTCGAAAACCGGCTCGACGCGCTGGTGCGGCTGCACACGCCGCTGCCGCCGGCCAAGATCGGCGGCGCTCACGACCCGTTCGGCGGCGGGCCGAACAATCTGCGCCCGGAGTCGATGTACGGCCCCAACGCGGGTCTCACCGAAATGCTGGTGCCCGCCGGGTATGTCACAGAGGTTTACGACCCGGTCTTCAAGCTCAGTGACGATGGCATGCGCTATGTGCCTGCGCCGGCTGAACATGTGACAAATTTGCCCGCGCCCGGACTGCCGTTCTCGCTCGTCTTCCGCGCCGAGCCCGGCCGCGAGGATGTCGCGTTGAAGATCGCTTCCGCCTACGAGGCCGCCTCGCGCCGCCGCATTCCGCCACCGGCTTTCGGGCCGCTCTAGTCTCACGCAACCATACAAGGGGGAACGCCATGCCCGATTTTGTCGACCGGCCTCGCCGCGCTTCGGCTCCACCGCCGAGCCCGCCGCTGCTCAACCCGCAGCTGCCGCTCGCGCCGCAACTTCCGCCGGTGCATATCGTCGATCTGATGACCCCGGCTGGCTCGGCGGCGTTTGGCGCCACCTGGCGCGGCAGGGAAGCCAAGATCATCGAGATTCCGTCGCTGACCGATTCGCGGCCCGAGTTCAAAACCACCTACGACATCGAGCCGCATGCCGAAGTTGCGGGCTTCGACGATTCCGATTGGGAAGTCGTTCCGCCCGACGATCTCGGCGGCCGGCGCGGCGGCGGCCAAATATCGTTCTTTTGGTACCGCACCAGCCTGACCATCCCGCGGGAGGCCACCGGTTTCGCCACCGGAGGCGCGATGGCGGTGCTGCGCATCAACATCGACGACTATGCGGAGATCTGGATCGACCATGAGCTGCCGCGGCTCGCCGGACGGCCGAGCCCCAATCTGATCCAAGGTTTCAACATGCCGAACCGCATTGTGCTTGGCGCTTCGGTGTCGCCTGGCCAGAAATTCGCTGTCGCGGTCTTTGCGATCAACGGCCCGATCTCGGCGGCGCCGCTGAATTTCCTGTGGTTCCGCGAAGCCAAAGTCGAGTTCTACAAATAAGGTCAGCGAGCCTCGACGAAGCTCCGCAGCTTGTCGAGGATTGCCGGCCAACCCTGGTGGTGCGCCTTCGCCGCGTCCCCGGACAAGCCGGTGTGAGTCAGACGCAACGTCGTGACTCCGTTGGCTTCCTCAAGATCGAAGCGGACGAGAGATTCAGTCGCGGCGTCCTGCCAGTCCGGCAGCCAGGTGAACGACAGCAGATGTGGGGCGTCGATTTCGCGATACTCGCCGCGTACGGTGAAATCCCCTCCGTCACTGGCGCGTGTACCACGCATGAGCCATTTGCCGCCGGGGCGTAGGTCGCTGTCCATCCGTGTACTTTGGAACCGCCCTTCGATCCCCCACCACCTAACACATTGCTCGGGCGTGGTTAGCGCGGCGAAGACGCGGGCCGCCGGCGCGCTGATGGTGATTTCCTGAGTGATCGTGTCGGCTGTGGGGGTGATGCTCATCAAGTCCTCCTCCACGAAACGCTTGAGGTTCCCCAGGCTTGTGCTCCAGAAGGCTTCGTAATCGCTGATCCAATCCCTGACGGCGCGTAGGGGCGCCGCGTTCAGCTCGCAAATCCGCGCTGTTCCTTGCTGACGGGTGATGACGAGCCCGGCCGACCGCAACAGACGCAAATGCTTTGAAATCGCCGGCCGGCTGGTCGGGAAGTTTTGCGCGATCTCGCCGACGGTGCGTCGCCGGCCGCGCAGCAAGCGCAAGATCCCGCGGCGGGTTGGATCGGCAATGGCTCGGAATACAGCTTCGTCGACTTGAGGATCTAACATAACCATTCGGTTACAGTAACCAATTAGTTACATATTGTCAACGACGCGAGGCCCAGCGACGCTAGAGCCGAATTCAATAAGTAGCCGCCGCTAGCGGTATTCGTCGCCGCAATCGCCGATCGCCGGCATCAGGTCACGGCCTTTCGCGAGTACCGGGTGGAGCGCCGCGAGGTCGTCGGCATCCAGATTGATGTCGAATACCCGGGCGTTGGCGGCAATGTGCTCGGCAATGCCAAGCCGGGCGCCGACGATGACCCCGGCTACGGCGGGCCGGTCGAGGATATAGCGCGCGCCGATTTCTGCGATCCCGGCGCGGTGTTTTTCGCCGATCGGCTTCAGCGCCGCCAGCAGCTCCTGGAACAGCGCCCAGCCGCCCCACGCGTCGATCATGTTCTTGTATTTCTGCTGCGACACGGTTTCGAGGTCGAAGCGGCCCGGTTCCGGCCGGCCGAGCCAGGCTTCGGAGAGCAACCCCCCAAGCAGGGTGCCGTAGGTCAACAGCGTGATCCCGCGCGTGGCGCAGAAACCCGCCATCCGCGCCGCCGGCCGCCGATCGACCAGCGAATACTGCACTTGGTTCGAGACGACGGGGATGCCCGCGTCGGCGATGACCGCCAGCCGCTCGGTGTCGAAGTTGGTGAGCGCCAGATGGCGGATTTGCCCCTCGTCCCGCAAATCGGCAAGGTGTTTCAACGCGTCGAGATAGCGCCCGTCGTCGTAATCCCACCAGTGGAATTGCAGCAGGTCGAGCCGGTCCACCCCCATCCGTCGCCGCGACATCGCGACCGCGTCCTCGACGATCTGCCGGGTCATCGGGCCAGGCGCCGGCACCCATTTGGTGAAGGCCTGGATGTCGGCGAGCGCCGCTTCACCGTGGCGGCGGGCTATTTCCTGGCGGAACGCGCCGATCAGGTCCTCGGCCGGACCGTAATGGTCGGCGAGGTCCCAGGTGGTGAAGCCGGCATCGTGATAGGCGAGCATCGCCGCGACCGCCCGCGCCGGATCGATCCGCCCGTGCCCACCGGAGACCTGCCACATCCCGTTCAGCAGGCGGCAGATCGTCATGTCGGGGGTGAAGGCAAACCGTGCGGCCTCTGGTAGCGTCATGGGCCGAGTGTAACGCGCGCTTGGGGGGAGGGGGAGAGATGGGCCGACAGATCGAGGAACTGGCGCGCTTTGTCGCCGAGACGCGCTACGACGACATCCCCGCTGCGGTACGCGCGCACGCCAAGATTGCGCTTCTCGACACGCTCGGGGTGATACTCGCCGGCTCGACCCGGCCCGAGGTCGCGGCGCTGCGCGAGAAACTGGCCGCCGGTGGCAATGTGACGGTCTACGCCCCCGGTTGGCCGCGCAGCGACGCGCGCACTGCGGCACTGCTCAACGGCATTGCCGGGCGGGCGATCGAATTGTGCGAGGGGCTACGGCTCGTCTCCGGTCAGGCGGCGATGCAGGTGCTGCCCGGCGTGCTCGCGGTGGCCGAGACGGCAGGCAGTTCCGGCCGCGACATAATGGCGGCGCTTATTCTGGGGTACGAGGTCGCCGGAAGGCTCGCTGGCGCCTTCACCCCGCGCCCGCTGGCACACCAGAACGGCCAAGTGTCACTGCTCGCCGCGGCGGCTGCGGGGGCGCGTCTGCGCGGTCTCGACGCCGCCGGGCTTAGCCTGGCGATGCGCATCGCCACGACCCTGGTGCTGACCCCCAGCTACACCAACGCCGTTGCCGGCGCGACCGCGCTCAATGTCGCCGGCGGGATGAGCGGCTTCGCCGCCGCGCTTGCCCCTGATCTCGCGCTCGCCGGCTTCGCCGCGCAGCCCGATGCGGTCGAGGAGTCGCTAGGTCAGCTTGTCGGCGGCGGGTTCGCGCCCGAGCATCTGCTAGATGAGCTCGGCAGCGAGTGGCAGATCACCAAGAATTACTTCCGGCTCTACGCCTGCTGCAACCCGATCCACCCGGCGCTCGATTGCCTGGCCGCGGCGCTTGCCGAGCTGCAGCCGCGCCCGGAGGAGGTCGCGCGCATCGACATCGCGACCTATCGGTTCGCCTCGGTGATGCGCAACCCCGAGCCGCCCAATTACTTCGCCTCCAAATACTCGCTGCCGCACGCCGCCGCGGCGATGGCGGTGCGCGGCGGCGCCGGCTTTGCGCAGCTCGATGACAGCGCGCTCGCCGACCCGCAGATCGCCGCGCTGCGCCACAAGGTGCATATCGAGGAAGACCCGGCAATGAGCGCGTTGGCGCCGCGGCTGCGCCCCGCCAAGGTCAGCGTTACCCTCGCCGACGGTCGCAGCGCGACCCACGCGGTCGAGAGCCACCGTGGCGACTTCAACGCTCCGTTCTCCGAAGCCGAGATGCGGGGCAAGTTCCGCGCGCTCGCCGGCGTTGTCCTGAGCGAAGAGGGCGCCGCCGCCGTCGAGGCCGCGATCGACCGCATCGACGACTGGCACGACGTCGGCGAACTCACCGGCGTGCTGCGGCGCCACGGCCGCGCTTGAGCGTCCTGCCCGGCGGCGGCTAACATCGACTGCGAACCCTCACCCCAGGAGAGCGCCATGGCCTTCTACGAACTGCGGCAATACCACGTCCGCCCCGGCAAGATGGACGAATGGGTCAAGATCATGGAGGAGGAGATCATCCCCTTCCAGGTGTCGAAGGGCATGGTGATCAGCGGCAGCTTCCGGGGCGAGACCGACGATTCCAAGTATGTCTGGATCCGCCGCTTCGAGAGCGAGGCGCAGCGCGAGGCGCTCTACAAGGCGGTCTACGAGACCGATTACTGGAAAACCAAGATCGCGCCGCGCGTACCCGATTGCCTCGACCGCGAGAAGATGGTCATCACCCGCATCGTGCCAACCGCGAAATCCGTGCTGGCGTAAGGCTCACACCGGCACCGTTCCCTTCACCACGTTGCGGTGCATGATGCGGCGGTATTTGGTCATCTCGTAATTGGCGACGGCGCGGTGCAGCAGGCACCGGTTGTCCCACATCACCAGGTCGCCCACCCGCCAGCGATGCGCGTGGGTGAAGCGGGGCTGGGTGGCGTGGGCGAGAAGCTCGCCGAGCAGCATTGTGCCTTCTGCTTCCGCCAGGCTGGTGACACCGGTCGCGTGGTTGCCGAGATAGAGCGCCTTGCGCCCGGTCTCGGGGTGGGTGCGCACCAGCGGGTGATCGACTGGCGGCAGCTCGTTGGCGTAGTAGCCGGGCCGCCGCCCGTGCTCCCACTGGAAGACCACCCGCAACCTGGCGATCCGCCGCTTTGTGGCGTCGGGCAGCGCCTCGTAGGCGAGCGCGCAATTGGCAAACTCTGTGTCGCCGCCGGCCGGGGGCAATTCGACCGCGTAGAGCGTCGTGATCGCGGGTGGCTTGGCGTAGTACGGCTTGTCGGTGTGCCAGCGGTAATTGGCGCCCTTGGCGAAGCGGTCGCTGGGATTGCCGTCGGCGTCGAGATTGGCGGTGACGTGCGCCACGTTCTGGCGCTTCCCCGGCCGCCCGCCGCCGTGGTTCTCGACCTCGCCGAACTGCGCGGTGAAGGCGTATTGCTGCTCGCGGCTCAGCCCCTGGTTCGAAAAGACCACCACGTGACGGTCGAGTAGCGCGGCGACGATGCGCGTGTGCTCGCTCCGTGTCAGCGGCCGGGACAGGTCGACATCGTCGATCGCTACCCCGATCGGCTCCGACAATGCCTCGCCGATGACCGCGCCCACCGGCGTGGCCTCAGCCGTGCAGCTTGCGCAGAAAGCCGGTGCGCTGCGCCGCGCCGGCGCTCATGAACTGCGCGTCCTGCCCGGCGAGGATGAAACGCGCGCCCATCTCGATATAGCGCGGCATGATCTGCTCGTTGTAGACCCCGGCCATCCCCGGAAACTTCCCGTGCTGCTTGCAGGCCGCGATCATCGCCTTGTAGGCCTCGGCCACCTTCTCATTGCCGAAATCGCCATGGATGCCCATTTCGGCGCACAGATCGTTGGTGCCGATCAGCAGGACGTCGACCCCCGGCACCGCGGCGATGTCGGCGGCGTTCTTGATCGCCATCGGTGTCTCCAGCATGACGACGGTGAGGTTCGCGGCGTTAAGCGCCCCCGCCGCCTCGCTCGACGAGGCCGAGCGCAGCCCGTAATGCGGCCCGATCCCGCCCATCGAGCGATGTCCGACCGGCGGGTATTTGAGCCGGTTGACCACCTCCTTCGCCTCGTCGGCGGTATCGACATGCGGCATGACGATGCCGAGCGCGCCGTTGTCGAGCGCGCGCGTCGCGATCGGATATTCGCCGTTCGGCACGCGGGCGATCGGCGCGATCCCGGCATCGAGCGCGGCGGTCGAAATCTGCGCGCAGGCTTCGAGCGACATCACCCCGTGTTCCATGTCGAGGAACAGCCAGTCGAACCCCGCGACCGCCATCGCCTTGGCGATCTCGACGCTGCGCGTCATGCGGATGCCGACGCCGAGCGACAACTGGCCCGCTTCGAGCTTCTCGCGCGCGACATTGCGGACGGCGGCCATCGGCATCTCCTTGCAGCATTTGGTTCGGCGTTGCCGCGTCAGCCTGCACCTTCTAGGCTTTAGCGGCAAGGCGGCCCACGGCGCCGATCGGGACATCGATAGATGACAAACGGGCATTCGCGCGAGACGCGGTCGCGGTTTCATGTGCTTGGGTTGCCGCACACGATTTCGACGCGCGACTACAATGTCTGCGCCTTCACGCAGAAGGTCGTGCGGCTCTGCGCGATGTTGAAGGCGCGCGGCCATCAGGTGGTTCATTACGGCCACCGCGACTCCGTTGTCGCCTGCGACGAGCATGTCACCGTCACCGACGACGATGTGCTGCGGCGGGCTTACGGCGAGCACGATTGGCGCACGCAGGGGTTCCCGCGGTTCGAGCCTCGCGACTTTGCCTACCGGACGTTTTACGACAACGCGATCCCCCAACTCGGGCGGCGTAAGCAGCCGGGCGATTTCCTCATGTGCATGTTCGGGTCGGGGCATGAGCCGGTCGCGGCGGCGCATCGCGACATGATCGTCTGCGAGCCCGGGATTGGCTATCCCAGCGGGCACTTCGCGCCGTACAAAGTGTTCGAATCCTACGCCATTCTGCACGCCTACCTCGGTCTCAGAAGCGTCGGACGCATGAACAATCGCATGTGGTACGACGTCGTCATTCCGAATTACTTCGATCTCGACGATTTCGAATACAGTGAAGATAAGGACGATTATTTTCTTTATCTCGGCCGTATCAACGACGGTAAGGGTGTTCATTTGGCGATGCAGATCGCCGAGGCGACCGGCGACCGGCTGATCGTCGCTGGCCCCGGCTCGATTGAGCGCATGGGGACGCGGGGCACAAGGCCGCGTTCAGAGTTCATCGAGCATGTCGGCGTCGCCGATGTCGAGACCCGCAAACGCCTCATTTCGAAAGCCAAGGGGATGCTGCTGCCCTCGATCTTCGTCGAGCCGTTTTGCGGGGTTCATGTCGAGGCGATGTTGTCGGGGACGCCTGTCATCACCACCGACTGGGGCGCCTTCAGCGAATACAACATCCATGGCGTCACTGGCTATCGCTGCCGCACCTTCGAGCACTTCGTCTGGGCGGCGCGGAATATCGGCGACATCCGGCCGTCGGTGTGCCGGGACTGGGCGGCGAACAATTTCTCGATGGAGCGGGTCGGCGCGATGTACGACGAATACTTTTATAGTATTCGAAATATGGTCGATGGTGATGGCTGGTATTCCGACAATCCGGATCGCCAGGAACTCGACTGGTTGAGGAGACATTGGCCCTGGGAAACCGGTCCGATCCCGCCCGCGGCGTGATCGCGAAAACACAATCAGCTTTAACCTTAAATTTTCTTGAAAACGGTGGGATCGAGACTAGAACGTGGCGCCAAATCAGGAGCGGCGTTGCTGCCGCTTCATGCCGAGGGGCGGTACCATGTTGCGACGGATCTTGGCTGGGGCGGCTGTTATCCTGCTGGTGGCGATGGTGTTTCCCATCGCCCGAGACGCTTATCAGCGCAATCAGGTTATCAGCAGGCTCGATCCCGTGCTGACCCAACAGGATCGCCAGGCCTTCCAGGCCTGGAAGGGCGACGCGTTGTCGTTTGCCAAGAGTCTCTACGACCGCTGCGAGATCGCCAATGGACCAGGCGCCAAAACGTGCGAGCCCTACCGGCTGGCGCAGGACTAGCGCGCCGCGGCGCTTATTAGCCAACCGCCAGCAGCGCGGAGATAAGCAAGGCGGCGACCGCGACCATCGAGGGTGCGGAGTAACTGCCCAGCCAATCCGATAAAAACCCGGCGAAGACCGGACCGACGATCTGCCCGAGACCAAAGGCTCCCGTCATCTGCGCCAAGACTCGGCGGGGATCGCCTTCCGTCAGCTCGCGCGCCCGGATCAGGCCGAGCGCGGTCAGGCCCATGAACGTTCCCCCGACCAGCACCGCGGCGGCGACGACCCCGACGGGTGATCGCCAGGCGACGCTCGCCAGTACCCCCGCCGCCTCGATGACGCAGGCGAGGGCGAACGCACGAGAGATGCCCCACCGCGCCGCAATCGCCGTCCACAACGCGACCGAAGGCGCCGCGGAGAGACCGAAGACGATCCAGATCACCGGTTCGAGCGAGGCGATCGCCGGCGTGGTCTGGACGATGGCGACAAGAAACGTCGCCGTAATGATATAGCCAAACCCGAAGAGGCCGTAGCCGGCGATCAGGCGGCGCAGCAGCGGATTGGTGGCGCTCACGGCCTGCCCGCCGCCGGGCGGCAGCGGCGGTTCGTGAGCGGGTAGCAGCGTCGTCGCCGCGATCATCGCCGCGAGCGATACGAGCCCGCTCGCGAGCCACAACGCCTTCCGTGATTCACCTGACCCCAGCATCGCCGCGACAAGGGTAGCGGACACCGCGATTCCGGCGCCGACGCCGGCGAAGTGCAGCGCCGACAAGCCGCCGCGTCCGACCTCGGCGAGGTATTCGAGCACCAGGGTCGATGCGATGATCAGCACGAAGGCGCTCGCCGCGCCGCCGGCCAGGCGCAGCACAAGAAACGCCGGCAGGCTTTCGGTGAGACCCATGGCCGCCGTCGTCAGCGCGCTGATCGCCAGTGAGCCGAACAGCCAGCCGCGCCGCGCTCCCGGCAATCTCGGCATCGCGGCGGCGAGCGCGCCGAGCAGGTAGCCGAGAAAATTGGCGGAGGCGATCAGCCCCGCTTCGGACCTGCTCAGCCCCAGCGCCTCCATCATGGGTGGCAGGATCGGCGTGTAGACAAAGCGGCCGATGCCGATCGCCGCGGCCATCGCGATCAGGCCGCCCAGCGCCGCGGAGATGGCTTGTCGATTGGCGGTCGCGGTCTGTTGCATGGGGCGATATGGGCGCGCGCACCCGTTCGAGCGAGGCCCGCGTCCGTTGCGGGCCTCGCGGAACGAGGCGAGCTGTGTGCCGTCCGGCCTATTCGGCCTTGGTGCAGTAGGCGGCGAGCTTGTTGCCGTCGAGGTCGCGGGTATAGCCGGCATAGGCGTTGGGCCAGAACCCGCGCGGCCCAACCGCGCCTTCATCCGGCGCCCCGGCGGCGAGCGCCGCCTTGTGGAAGGCCGCCACCGCGGCGCGGCTCGGAGCGACAAAGCTGACCGTCCCGCCATTGGCGGGGCAGGCTGCCTTGCCGTCGGCCGGAGTCAGGACGATGAACTCCTCCTTGTCGACCCCCCAGCACGAGCCTCGATCGCCGAGGTCCTTCAGCCGCTTGTAGCCGAGCGGCGTCAGCACGGCGTCGTAGAACGCGCGCGCCTTCTCCAGATTGTTGGTGCCGACCGTGACGTGGGTGAACATCGCCATCGTAACCTCCCTGCAGGGTTTACACGGGGATACTCGTACCTAGCGGAAATTACCGACCTCGCTCCACACGCCCGCGACTGCCTCGCGCGCCGCCTTCGACATGAGCCCGGCGTCGTTGGCGATCGTGGTTAGCCGGAAACCCATCTTGATCATCCGCGCGGCATAGGCCGGCTGTCCGCAATGGATGCCCGGATAGATGCCGCGCTTGTTGCACGCGACGATGAGTTTCTCGTACATGCCGAGCTGTTCGGAGTCCTCGGAATCGAGCGCCGGCGTCTTGCCCATCGAGAAGGCGAGGTCGCTCGGGCCGACATAGATGCCGCTGATGCCAGGCACGTCGAGGATCGCGTCGATGTTCTCGACTGCCTGCCGGGTCTCGATCATCGGCAGGACCAGGACTTCGTCGTTAGCGGTCTTCTGGTAGGTGCCGGCGACGCCGTACGTGGCCGCGCGGATCGGGCCGTTGCTGCGGGTGCCCTTGGGTGGGTAAAGCGCGTATTGCACGAGCGCGCGCGCTTCCTCGGGCGTGTTGATCATCGGGCAGATGACCCCGTAGGCGCCGGCGTCGAGAACCTTGCCGACAATCCCCGGCTCGTTCCACGGCACCCGCACCATCTTGGTGACCGGAAACCGGTCCATCGCCTGAAAGCACTGCACCATGGTCTGGTAGTCCTGGACGCCATGCTGCATGTCGACGGTGACGCTGTCCCAGCCGCATTGCGCCATCACTTCCGCCGCGAACCCGGACGGGATCGCGAGCCAGCCGTTGACCGCGGCCTTGCCGGCCTGCCAGCGCTCCTTCAGCTTGTTGTCAGCCATTGTGCTTCCTCTGAATTGCCTGTGCCGACGATGGCGCAAAGCGCGCCGCCGGTCGAGGGTTGATCGCCGCGTCGTCCTGGATCGCTGTTATGAGCGGGGCGCCCACCTGCCGCCGGACTTTATCAGCAGCGCGGCCTCGCGGGCGAATTCGTCGTCGACCGTATATTCGTAGCAGCGGATTTGTGCCGCCTCGGGATAGGCGGCGTCGAGCGCCGCGAGCGCCTCGCCCAGCGTCTCGAAGTCGCCGGTCATCTGCAGCCGGCTGTTCCACACGCCTTTCGCCGCGCGGGTCAGCATGCCGCGCGTCGGCACATTGGTCTCGGGCACGCGGTCGAGATAGGCGGTGATTTCGATGGTGACGGGCTCGTCCGGCTTCCACTCGTCGCGGGTGATTTCAACCCGGTAGGTCTCGTAGCTCATCGCTGTGGGTTATACCGCCCGCCGTGCCGTTGCGCTAACATGGGAGCAACGATCTTGGGGAGGATGACAATGATCAAGCTGGCCGGTATCGGGCACGTGCTGCTGCGGGTTGCCGACGAGGAAAGATCAAAGCGGTTCTATCGCGACGTCCTCGGCTTCCAGGTTGCCGAGCAGGACCCGGAGCATGGCGGCGTGTTCATGACGCTCGGCGACGGGTTCCACGCGCTCGACATCACCCAGCACTCGGCGCCTGGGGCGGCCGAGCAACCGCATCGCGGGCAGATCGGCCTCGTCCACGTCGCCTTCAAGGTCGCGAGCTATGGGGCGCTGCGCGACGCCTATTCCCATTTGCTGAAGAACGGGGTCGAGATCCTGCGCGCCGTCGACCATATCTGCCAGCGCAGCGTCTATTTCACCGACCCCGACGGCAACGGGCTCGAAATCTATTACGAGATGCCGAACGCGCTCGCGCTGTTTCCCAACGGCCGCGGCGACGAGGACGAAAAATTGCCGCTGACCGCCGCCGGTGAGCCGCTGCCGCAGTGGCTCCTTGAGGACTGGCCGGGTGCGGCGGCGATGGCGAAGGTCGAGCGCCTCGCCCGCCAGACGCAAGCGGCCGAGTAGGTCAGGAACCCATAAATCGTCCCTAGACCTGCTCGATGGCGTCAAGGGTAGCGCAAGGTTTCGTGTCGCTGTTCAGACCAGGGACCCGGGTTTGCGCACGTAGTCCTTGATCGCATCGGCCGCCCAACAGGCCAGCATGCCGATCGTTTCGGTGGGGCCGTTCGCGGGGTTCTGCGGGAACGCGCTGCCGCCCACCACGAACAGGTTCGAAACGTCCCACGACTGCAGGTATTTGTTGACGACGCTGGTCGATGGATCGCTGCCCATCACCGCGCCGCCGACATTGTGGGTGCTCTGGTATCCGGTGATCTGGAAGTGCGTGCCCTTGTTCGTGCCGCCCAGGCGCGAACCGTTTAGCGCCCGGCCGATCTCGGTGCAGCGCTCGTTCATGTACTTCATCATACGCAGGTCGTTGTCGTTCCAGTCGAACGTCATGCGTAAGAGCGGCAGGCCGTAAGCGTCTTTATAGGTCGGATCCAGATCGAGGTAGTTGTGCCGATAGCTGAGGCACGATGCGTGAATGGTGACCGACATGTTTCGGCGGTAGTAATGGGCGACGGCTTTCTTCCATTCGCCCCCCCAGCGCGGCGTGCCGGGCGGCACCTTCTTGCCCTTGATCGGCGTCGCGCCGCTCGTCGAGGTGTTCATATAGGCGCCGCCGATAAAGCCGAGCGGGCCGCGGTCGATCAGGTCGCCGTTGAATTCGTCGATCGACGTGTTGACCTGACCGCCGCCGATAAACGGATTGAACTCGCGATCGTCAAAGAACACCTGTACCGAGCCGCCTTGCTGGTACGAGTAGTTGCGGCCGACCACCCCTTTGCCGGTGAGCGGATCGTAGGGCGCGCCAATGCCCGACAGCAGCAGCAGCCGTACGTTGCTAAAGCAATAGGCGCCCAGAATCACGATGTCGGCCGGCTGCTCGACTTCGTTGCCGCGGGCGTCGATGTAGGTGACGCCGGTAGCCTTCTTGCCGGTGGAGTCCGTGTTGACGCGCAGTACGTTGCACAGCGGACGCAACTCGAAGGTCGGCTGCCTGACGAGCGCGGGTAGCACCGCACTGCCGGGGTTGGCCTTGGCGCCTTGCGCGCAGACATGGCTCGAGCAGAAGCCGCCGCGCGCGCATTCGAGCATCTGCACGCGGTACAGGTTGCGGTAGTCCTGGGTCATCGCCGCGGTCGGGCCCTGGAATGGCACGTAACCGAGCGAGGTCACCGCGTCGGCGAACAGCGCGCCTTCATGCGTGCGCTTTGTCGGCGGGTTGGGATACTCGCGCGAGCGCGGCCCTTCGTGAGGATTGCCGCCTGCCTGGATCTCGCCATCGATGTTGCCGGCCTTGCCGCCGACGCCGAAGATTTCCTCAAACTGGTCGTAATAAGGTTCGATCTCGTCCCAGGTGATGCCCCAGTCCTGCAGGTTGCAGTCCTCGGGAATGAACGACTTGCCGTAGCGCTCCTTGATGCGCGAATACATCTCGAAATCATGCGGCAAGAAGCGGCGCGCATTACCGCCCCAGTGCGCCGCGGTGCCGCCAACCATCTCGCCGGGCTTGAACGCACCCATCTCACGCATCGGCAGCGCCGTCTGCGCGTCGTTGTTGCGAAACGTGATGGTGTCGCGCGCCAGGTTCTGGAAGATGTCGCTGTGACGGTCGAACTTCAGCTCGTCGTACACATTGGGTTTATGAAAGTCGGTGCTCGCATCGAACTGCTTGCCGCGTTCGAGGCACACGACGCTCATTCCGGCGCTGGCCAGCTCCATGGACATGATCGAGCCGACCACGCCACTGCCCACGACGACGACATCGACGGATTTCAGTTTCGTAGCCGACATCTCAGCGCTCCCCGTCGCTGTTGCGCTTGATGATGACATGCCTTGGAAAGCCTTCCGCATCGACCGGCGCCTTGCCGGTCTGGATGTCGAGCACGCTGACGGGTTCGGCGTGGTACGGCTCACTGCTGGTGAGCAGTTCTCGGTATTGGCCGCTGGGCACGCCAGGAAATCCCAGCAGCTTCCAACCGACTTTGTCGCGGTTACCGCCGTAGAGCGGATCGGCGAAGTACCCCTCTTCGGTGTTGCGCCACAGCATGTCGAAGAAGAATTTCGATGACAGCGACGGCAACGCGATCTCGTCCTTCTCTAACTGCTCGAGCAGGCGCAATTGGGCGTCATGCGCAATCTGCGCGAAAGGCCGGTCGAACGCGGCTTTGCAGTGCTGGTTGATCTCGCGGATCGCGATGCGATAGACCTCCTGCGGCGTGAAGCGCGATTGGTAGCCCTGCTGCGGCGTGCCCTCCAGCCAGGGGCCGCCGCGATATTGACGGCCGTGGACCCCCCAGGTGCCGGCCAATTGGCGGTCGATATAGACCACCACACCAGCATCGCGAGCCCCAGGACCCAGCTCGTCGGTGGGGATCAGATGCTCGACGGCGGCTTCCAGAAAGCGAATCTCGGGCTCCAGCAAATAGAGATAGGAAGCCCCGATCGGGTTGTCGCTCAAGGTAATCTCCTCAGTTCCCCGCTTCGGGGGTGATCCCGGTTGCCCGAAACGTATGGCAGCGGATTCGGACTTTCATATCAACCCCGGCGCGCGGCGCTGAGCCATGCGCCACGCGCTGATCCAGTTCGGAGGAACATTTCGTGAGTGGCGTCGCCCGTGGGCCCGGAGCTACCCGTCCGCTTTGGGACATCAGCCGCCCGACGCTGGCGGAAGAGATCGAACTTGGCTGGTTATTGAATACAACAATTGCGATATAGGCAAATATTTAGAAACGATCCGGACAGCATCAAGTGCGGTGGCGAAAAAATTTTCGATCGGGAAAAAAGATCGGGGCCGCTCTTGCGGAGCGGCCCCTTCGTTCGTGGGTGGCCGGGCAATCCCCGGATCAAGTCCGGGGACGGCCATGACGACGGTGCTCACGTATGCCAGCGGAAGGCCTGCTGTTTGCGCTGCGAGCCCTGGCTGAGCTTGATGTTGACCACGCCCGGGCCGGGGAAGTTCATCAGCTCGTCAAGCGCGCCGCGCACGTCCTTGGTGTCCTCGACATAGGCGCCGTAGCCGCCGAACGACTGCATCATCTTGTCGTAGCGGGCGCCGTAGATCAGCGTGTTCGGCCGCATGTTGAGCATCGGGTTTTCCGGGATTTCCGGCATGCCCGGGCCGATGCCGCCATTGTTGAGGATGACGATCTTGGCCGGCATGTTGTAGCGGCAGAGCGTCTCCATCTCCATGCCGGAGAAGCCGATCGCCGAGTCGCCCGAAACGTGGACGACCGGCCGGTCGGGATGCACCGCGCAAGCGGCGACGACCAGCCCGAGTCCGACGCCCATCGTGCCGTAGCTGCCGGCGTTCATGTAGGAGTTCGGGTTCTCGAGCGGCATTTGCGTCCCGCCGATATCCATCGTCGTCGCGCCCTCGCTGCACAGCACGACGTTCTTCGGCAGCCACTCGCGGATGTCCCTGAACAGCCGGTAGTATGTGCCGGGCGACGAGTTGTCCTCGATCTGCGGCCGGATCATCTCGGCGTTCTCCGCCGCCTTGGCGGCGAGCGCCTGCCGCCACGGCGAGCCTTGCGGGTGGAACCACTGACGGCCCGCGAGCGCCGAGTTCATCTGCTGCATAATCGCCTTGCCGTCGCCGAGCAGGCACACCTCGGCGGGCTTGTTCTGGTGCATGGCCTCCGGGTTGATGTCGAGCTGGATGACCTTGACGTTCGGGTTGTAGCGCGGCGCCTGGCCGAAATGCAGGATCCAGTTGAAGCGCGCGCCCATCAGGAAGACGACGTCGGCCTGTTGCAGCGCCAGCGTGCGTGCGGCGCCGGCCGAGAGCGGATGGTCGTCCGGCATCACGCCCTTGCCCTTCGGCGTGCGGACGAACGGGATCTGGGCGCGCTCCATGAATTTGCGCACTTCTTCGGTCGCGCCCGAGTACCCCATGCCCTGACCGATCAGCGCCAGCGGGCGCTCGGCCGATTGCAGCACGTCAAGCGCCTTCTCGACGTCCATCGGCATCGCCTGCGTGCGCGGCGGGTCGGGGCACTTCGCGGCCTGGACGACGTCCTTCTCGTCGCACGAGCCGGTGATCAGGTCGTCGGCGATGTCGAGATAGGTCGAGCCGGGACGGCCGTAGATCGACTGCCGGACGGCCATCTCGACGTAGAACGGGATGCGGTTGACGTGCTCGATGGCGTGCGCCCATTTCGACACCGGGGTCGCGCACAGCACCTGGCGCTCTTCCTGGAAGGCGCCCATGCCGTTGCGGTAGGTCTCGGACGCGCCGCCGATCAGCAGCATCGGCCAGCAGTTCTGCTGCGCGTTGGCGAGGCCGGCGAGGCCGTGGATCACGCCCGGGCCGGTCACGACGATGCACGAGCCCGGCCGCCCGGTCAGAAAGCCAACCGCGCCCGCGGCATAGGACGCCGCCTGCTCGTTGCGCATGCCGATATAGGGAAGGCCCACTTTCTGCGCGGCTTCCGCGATCGGCCCGACGGGAAACCCGACGACCCCGAACATGTACTCTACGCCCTGCTCCTTCAGGCTCTTCGCCAGTAGGTCGGCGCCCTTGATCTCAGCCATAATCTCCTCCCCTGGGATGATAAAGCGGGCCCGGACGCGGGGGTGCGGTGAGGCCCAGTGCGAAGCTTGCGCCGCAGATTACGCATTTATTGCCGGGCCGGGAAAGACCCTCTGCCGCAGGGCAGCATTCGTTTCGCGCAGGTATTGCCGACAAAACGGGCAGCAAGCACCGCCTCGCTCGCCGGCGTGGCGGTTCCGGAGGATTTCAAAAAACGCACAAAGTGTGACACAGCTCACACTCGGCTTGGCGAATGCCGGCTACGTTCACCAATAGTTGTCGTTGCAACCCCGCGCGCTTGCTTCCCTGGCTGGGGGCCAACTGCCGGGTGGATGCTTCTCCCCGAGCCCACCCGGCGAAAATTTTCTCCCGCGCAAGCCGCGCGATGCGCCAGATACGATGGGGCAGCGGTTCCGATGAACCTCGATGCACGTGCTTTCGTCGAGAAATGTAAGGCCGACCGCGCCCGGATGATCAGAGAGTTGCAGTCCTATGAGCCGGTCGGCGTCATGCGCATTTGGCGAGGGCGATCGCTCGCTCACCCCCACGATGTCACCGACGAACGGGTCGACGAACTGAGGCGGGAAATCGCCGGGATCGACGCAACGATCGACTTTGTGACGGCCCTTTCGCGGGTTCTCTAAAACGATCTCCAGCGCTAGCCGGTATGGCCCGCCCTCGGCGGTTCCTTCATAATACCGCCGAGCTCCAATCGCGGGCGTTACAGGAGGCCATCATGCGCCGGGTCGGACCGCACAGTTTCACCGAAATCTATTTCCCTGGCTGCAACCCGGGCTTTGTCGAGACCAGCGACGGCTATGTGATGATCGACACGCCGCAGCAGCCGATCGACGCCGTCCGCTGGCGCGAAATGCTCGAGGAAAAGGCGCCGATCCGGTACCTCATCAACACCGAGCCGCACGGCGACCACATTTCGGGCAATGCCTATTTCCCCAACGTCCCGGTGGTCGGCCAGGTCAAGCTGCAGGAGTGCTTCGAGCGCTATCTCAGCGCCTTCGGAACGATGGAGGAAAAGCGGGAGCGGCTGAAACAGAGCGACCCGGATAGCGTGTGGCTTCTCGGTCATCCCGATTACGCCGACCCGCATGGGCCGACGGTGACCTTCACCGAGGGCCTCACCCTCAATGTTGGCAACCATACGTTCCAGGTCATCCATCATCCCGGCCACACCGCGCCGCAGACCTCGGTCTACGTGCCCGAGGAAGGGGCCGTATTCACCGGCGACAACGTCTTCCACAAATGCCGTTCATGGTTGCAGGAATGCGACCCGTGGGAATGGCTCGATGCGCTTAAGAAAATCGACGCGCTCGACGCCGAGATCATTGTCCCCGGCCATGGCGAGCCGTGCGGTAAGGAATATCTCAGGGAACAGGCGCAAATCGTCGAAAACTGGGTCGGCTATGTCGAGGGCTTCGTCGACCGCGGCGTCACCCCGGAAGAGATCCTGCGGGAGAAAGTGCCGGTGACCGAGCAGGATCCTTATCCGATCGGGCAACGCCTGTTCATTCACGATGAACGGCTCACCGGGATGATTATTAACAACTTGCACGCCCGTATCCGCGCAAAAAAGGAAAGCTAAGTCAGGCACCTGATCTGACGAATACATACTAAAATCTCGCGAACGACCCCTGCTCATTAGGGACCTATTAACTCAGTCCGGCGAATATTGCCTCACCGCAAACTGAGCGAAGACGATGTGCGCTATGTGGAACCTGACACCGGACTATATCCTGCAGGTGAAGGAAGAGCTCAAGGGCCGTCGCGCCGCCATCGAGGCGCGCTACGCCGACGAACTCAAGGGGATCGTGGCGGATCTCGAAGAGATCGAACAGCTTGAGCGCGTCGCCTACGCCTTTGCCGTGAAGCATTTGCCCGAGCCGAAACAAGCCGATCCGGTCAGTGAGCCGGCGGTTGAGGTCGCGGAGCTGCAGCCCGCGCCGGTGGAGGTCGCGAGCCCGGAGCCCGAGATGGCGTCGGAGCCGGAGCGCCAACCCAAGGGTGGGCTGTCGCGCTGGCGCATGCGCCTGGAGAACAACGCCGAGGCCGAGTCGGCCTAAAGCCGCTTCTCGAATTGGCATCGGGCTGAGGCGCCGTTACGGCGCCGCAGCCTGTTGCGCTGTAGGTTGATAAGGAAACGGGTGAGACGCTTTCTCCAGCGTCCCGCCCGGTATGCTTATGGGTCTATTTACCCGGCGGATACAGCCGCTCCCGCATGGCGATAACTTCATAGCTCGATGAGGAAACGCGCGAGACGCTTCTCCAGCGTCCCGCGCGATGTCTTTAGGTGCCTATCTGCCCGGCCGCTACAGCCAAGAGGGCTTGGTGCCTTTCGGCGCGATGTAGGTGTGCAGCATTTTCAGCATCGTCGTCTGCTCAGGCGAGAGCTTATGTCGCCGGTTCAAATCGCCGTAGATGAACTCGATCTGTTCCTTGAGCAGCAGCAGCGCTTCGCCAATGCTGTTGCCGGTCGCCATGATGTCGAGATTGGCCACCGTCGCGGTGAACACCGCGTCGCCGAGCGGGTCGATATAGATCGGGATCGGCGCGGTGAGATCATGGTGAGGCAACGAGTCGATGGTCATTTCCAGCCGGTTTGACGGCGCCGGTTTGGCGGCCGGCAGCTCGGCCTTGGGCTCGTCCGGTTGTGCCTCGGCCGTGGCTTCAGCTTCGCCCGCCGGCTCCGCCGACGACATTGTCTCGGTGTCGGCGGCCGCTGGCCCGGACTCCGACAATTCCGCCGCCGCGTCGGCATGGCGCAGGCGCCGCTCGCCGCGCTGACGCGCCGCACCGCTCTCCGATGCAGGTTCCGCCTCGCTGTCTTCCGAGGCGGAGCCATTCTCGGCCAGAAGCTCCGTCCGATCACTCTCGGTCGCCGAGGCCTCCGGTGAACCGCTCTCGGTCCCGGCGACCTCGGGAGGGCCGTTCTCGGCCTCGGGGACCCCAGCAGAGCTGGCCTCGGCGTCGCTGGGATGGGGAGCGTCACTCTCGGTTTCAACGGCGTCCGCCGGGCGATCCGCGACTTGCGGCGGGTCGGGCCGGCGTTGCGGGATTGACGGGCCTCTCGGCACCGCCTGGAGGCCCGCGTGCCTGCCGAAACCGAGCATGACCGTCAGCACCGGCGCCAGCGTCGTGCTGAGCGACGGGTCGGCGGTGCTGATGGAAAATGTCGCCGCGGACGACGCCGCGAACGCGCTTTGCAAGCCGTTCGCCCCCGTCCGCTGGGTGATGTTGGTGGTCACCCCAGACCGTTGGGCGCCTTCGCGCCTCTCACGTCCGTGACCAAGGTCGACTTCATGTTGTAGATGGGTTCGGCATTGGCCCCTTCGGGGCCGTCAACCCGCGTCACCGCGATCATGATCGGCTTGACGCGAAGCACGGTTCCGTCGGCGAGGCGGTATTCGCTCCAAGCTTCCTTCGCTTCGAGCACCTCGACTTCGGTCGGATTAAGCATCGTTGCCACGGAAAGATCGTTCACCCCGGCCTCCTTGGCTCTGGGCGAGCCCCAGAACGGCCGAGACTTTGCGAGAGTGAGGTTTACGAAAACTTAAACTGGCAAGCCAAAGAGCAAATAGATGGTTAAAGCCGGTTTCTTTTTGCCGCCTCGCGGACGGTGTCGATCGCGGCGCCCGCCTCGGCTTCCCGGCGCATCCGCGACACCTTTTGCGCGGCGGGGCGGTCATAGCAGCGACGCAGCCAGTCGCGGTAATGCGGCGTCGCCGACAGATCCATCGCAATCGAACGCAGGGCCACGGCGGCGACGTTGAGGTCGGCCACCGTGAATTCGTCGCCAAGCAGATACGGCTGTTGGGCCAAGGCGCGGTCGAGCACGCGAAATGGCGGCGCCAGCAGTTCGAGCGCCGCCGCGGCGATCTTCGGGTCGCGTTCGGCGGGCGGCAGCCGCTCGGCGTGGAACGACCAGACATTGGTCGCGCGCTCGATTTCGTTGGCGGCCCACAGGCTCCATTGCACGACCTTGGCCTCGCCTTGCGCCGTGGCCGGGTACAGCGTTCCCGTGGCGTGCTTCTTCGCCAGATAAATGTTGATCGCCAGCAACTCCCACATGATGAACCCGTCGTCGTCGATCGCCGGCAGCCGGCCATTGGGGTTTACCGCGAGATAGCCGGGTTGGCGCGCGCCGGCCGGGCCGGTCTCGATTGCAATGTGCTCGTAATCGAGCCCGAGCTCCTCGGCCATCCACAGCACCCGAAAGGCGCGGGTGCGCGCGATGCCATAAATCTTTAATCGTGCCATCGGGGTCTCCGGAACCTGATGTTGGGCGTCGATGGAATTGAAACGCTCCCGGCGCGTTATCCCATACATGGAATGCGGGTCGAACCCATCGTTCGCCGCAACCAGGCAAAGTGGAGGGCAAAGCTATGACGTTGACCAAGACGTTAGCCGTTTCCGCCGCGCTTGTCGCCGCGGTCGGCTTTGCCGCGACCCCGCAGCCAGCGCATGCCTTTGGTACCGGTGCGGCGATCGGTCTGGGCCTGGGCGCCTTCGCGCTTGGGACGGCTCTCGGCGCGGGAGCTGCTTACCCGTATGGCTACCCCGGTTACTACGGCTATTACGGCTATCCGGCCTACTACGGTTACGGCAGCCCGTATTATGCGCCGCGCAGCTGCTGGAGCCCCTATTACGGTCGCTATGTGCCTTGCTGAGGGCGCATGGGCTTCGCGCGGTGAGCGATCCGTCGCTCACCGCCTTCGACCGTTTGAGTCGGCATCTTTGCCGCCGAATGTGCGCATGTTGAGATGTGGTGAATCTCACCGTATCCGTTTCAATCGGTATTGTAAGTTGCGGGCGACCCCCTCACATTAGGGGCGAGGTCGCGCCGCACCGTGGGCGCACCTGAATCTGGAGGTGTTCCCCATGATTGGTCGACGCTTAGCGGCTGCAGCAGCAATCCTTGGTTCGGTCGGTTTCGCCGCCGCGCCGCAGCCGGCTCATGCGCTAGGAACTGGCGCAGCTGTGGGCATCGGGCTTGGCGCCTTCGCGCTCGGAACGGCGCTGGCCGCGCCTTACTATTACCAGCCTGCCCCGTATTACGGCTATCCGGCGCCCTACTACGCCGCGCCGCCCGCGGCCTATTACCCGCCGCCAGCGTATCCGTATCGCAGCTGCTGGAGCCCATACTACCGCACCTACGTCGCCTGCTAGGCGACGGGTTCCGGTTGGCAAAGGGCGAGCGGTTCCGCTCGCCCTTTTTGCTGGCCTAGAGGTACTTGGTCGGCTGGCGCAGCGTGCGCCACATATGCGCCGAAGGGCTGCTGTCAAAGCCCAGGCCCTCTTCCGGCTGGCGGAAGTTGCGGCCGATCACGTCCTCGAATTCCTCGAGCTCGACATGGACGTTGGGATCGAATGAATAGAGGTCGTGCACACAGATGAGCCGCGCCGTTCCGTACCATTTATGCGCCCGCGCGCGCTTGTATTCCTCGACGATGTAATCATCGGGCCGGTAGTCCTCGCCGAAATACTGGCGATAATTGTCGGGGTAGGGATACCCCATCGCCTCGTCCGGGAAGAAGCGCAGCGCCTGGTGCGCGCGGATCGCCCATGAGACTTCCTCGTCGACATAGGGCTCGACCATCTGCGCGCCCCAATAGCCGTGATCCGAGCGGATGAAGCCCAGCACGCCGATATCGTGTAAGAGGCACGCCAGCACGATCTTCTCCGGCACCCCAGCGGTCTTCGCGTGCCGCGCGCTCTGCAAAAGGTGCATCGCCGGCGCGAAGCGGTACTTGAAGAAGTCCACCAGCGTCGGCTTGGCCGGCATTTTCGGCAGGCGCGGATCGTCGCCCATCAGCATCTTCGCGCCGGGTTTCGCCTTTTGCAGCGCCGCGCCGTTGGGAAAACTCATATCGGCGTCGGCCAGCATGAACAGGCGCGACTTGACGATGATCGTCTCGTCGAGCTCCCGCATCATCTTCGCTTCGAGCGCGTCGGCTTTTTGCGACGCGGTCATCACGTCATTCATCGCGGCACTCCTATAAGTACTTCGCCGGGCGGATCATCGCCCGCCACATATGAGCGACCGGCGAGTTGTCGAAGCCGAGCCCCTCTTCCGGCTGCTTGAAGTTGCGGCCGATTACGTCCTCGAACTCCTCGAGCTCGACATGGACGTCGGGGTCGAACGAATAGATGTCGTGGACGGTTATCTGCCGGCCCGACATGTACCATTTGTGGTTCCGCATCCGCTTGTAGTCTTCCTCGATGTACGGGTCGGGCCGGTAATCCTCGCCAAACCCGGTGATGTAGGACTGCGGATATTCGTAGCCGACCAACTCGTCGGGATAGAAGCGCAGCACCTGGTGCGCGCGGATCGCCCAGGTCACTTCCGGGTCGACATAGGGCTCGACCAGTTGCGCGCCCCAATAGCCGTGGTCGCCGCGGATAAACCCGGCGGTCGAGATGTCGTGCAACAGGCAGGCGAGCACCATCTTCTCCGGCAGCCCGCCCTTGACCGCGTGCCGCGCGCTTTGCAGCAAATGCATCGACGGGCCGAAGCGGTATTTGAAGAAATCCATCAGCGTCGGCTTCTCTGGCATCGCCGGCAGGCGCGGGTCGTCACCCATCAGCACCTTTGCGTTCGGGTTCTTCTTCCGGAGCTCCGCCATATTCGGGCCCGGCCCCACGTCGCCGTCCGCCATCTGATAGAGCCGCGACTTGACGACGATGTAGTCGAGCTCGCGCGCCATCTTGGCTTCGAGCGCGTCGGCCTTTTGGCTCAGGGTCATGATGTCGTTCATGGCTGTCTCCTCGATCCGGCTTTACCGCGAGCGTAGCAGATCATCCGCTGCGAAGGCATGCTCTCTCGGTGTGTTGCGCCTGCGGTTGTTGCCTAAAGCTTCTTCCCGTCATACGGCGTCAGGGTCAACGCGCCGAGGTCGATCCCGTCGAGGCAGCGGACGTTGATCGCGACCATCTCGCCGGCGCCGGGGGCGGTGCCGTGCGAAAAGGACTGCACACCGCAATCGCGGCAGAACTGGTGGTGGATCACCTTCTTGTTGAACTGATAGTCGGCGAGCTTGTCGGCACCCGAGAGCAGCTTGAATTGGTCCGGCTGCGCGAAAATCAGCAGCAACCCGCGCTTTTCGCAGATCGAGCAATTGCACGAGATCACCTTGTCGAGCGATCCCGTCACCTCGAAGCGCACCGTGCCGCAATGGCATCCGCCGGTGTAGGTTTTGGCGTCGGACATCTGAACAACTCCTCGTGGCCTTCACTAGCTGAACAACAGCTGGGCCGGCCAGATCGACCGGTGGAAAAAGAGATAGAGCGGTAACACCGCGAAAATCCCGAATGTCAGCATCCCCGCGATTGCCACGATGGCGATCGGGGACAGCGGCCGCGGGCAATGGCGCTCCAATGCCGAGGTCAGCGCCGCGCCGAGCAGCGTGGCGAGCGCAAGGTGGACGGCGAACGGCGGAAAGGCGAAGAACAGCGGCCACACGCCCATCGCCCCGCTGATGACGCCGACAGCGACGCTGCCGAGCACGGCTCCCCGGAAGGCGAGGCTGAGCGATTTGCCGTGGCGATCTTCGGTCGGTGACGGGTCTTCCGAGTCTTCCAAGCTGTCAGGCGCCGCCCGCCTGCTGCCGCGCCCAGCTGTCGCGCAGGCCGATGGTGCGGTTGAACACCAGGTGCCCTGGCGCGCTGTCGGGGTCGCGACAGAAATAGCCGAGCCGCTCGAACTGCACCGCCGCCCCGCTATTGTCCTCGGCGATGACCGGCTCGAAGCGGCAATTCTGCAGCACCTCCAGTGAATTGGGGTTGATGTCGGCGAGCAGGTCGCCGCCGGCCCCGGGATCGGGCCGGGTGAACAGCGGGTTGTAAAGCCGCGCCTCGGCCGCGAACGAATGGTCGGCTGAGACCCAGTGGATCGTGCCGCGCACCTTGCGGCCATCCGGCGCGTCGCCGCCCTTGGTCGCTCGGTCATAGGTGCAGCGCAGTTCGACGACCTCGCCGGCTTCGTTCTTCACCGCCTCGCGGCAGGTGACGAAATAGGCGTAGCGCAGCCGCACCTCGCGCCCCGGCGACAGGCGATAGAAATTCTTCGGCGGGTCCTCCATGAAATCGTCGCGCTCGACATAGAGCTCGCGGCCGAACGGGATCTGCCGCGAGCCGGCCCCGGGATCGTCCGGGTGGTTGGCCGCGTCGAGCCATTCGGTGCGGTCCTCGGGGTAGTTCTCGATCACCAGCTTCAGCGGCCGAAGTACCGCCATCCGGCGCGGCGCGATGCGGTTCAGCTCGTTGCGCACCGCGTGCTCGAACATGCCGACATCGACGACGCTGTTGGCGCGCGCGACCCCGACGCTCTTCGCAAAATTGCGGATCGCCTCGGGTGGGACGCCGCGCCGCCGCAAGCCCGCCAGCGTCGGCATGCGCGGGTCGTCCCAGCCCGACACGCGGCCGTCGTCGACCAGCGATTTGAGAAAGCGCTTCGACATCACCGTGTAGGTGAGGTTGAGCCGGGCGAACTCGTATTGCCGCGGCCGCGACGGGACCGGCAGGTGCTCGATCAGCCAGTCATAAAGCGGCCGGTGATCCTCGAATTCGAGGGTGCAGATCGAGTGCGTCACCCCCTCGATCGCGTCCGACTGCCCGTGCGCGTAGTCGTAGGTCGGGTAGATGCACCATGTGTCGCCGGTGCGCGGGTGCGTCGCATGGAGGATGCGGTAGAGCGTCGGGTCGCGCAGGTTCATGTTGGGCGAGGCCATGTCGATCTTCGCCCGCAGCACCCGCGCCCCGTTGGGGAACTCGCCGGCCCGCATGCGGCGGAACAGGTCGAGGTTCTCGGCCGGCGGCCGGTTCCGGTAGGGGCTGTCGCGGCCCGGCTCGGTCAGCGTGCCGCGGCTCTGGCGCATCTCGGCCGGCGACTGGTCGTCGACATAGGCGAGGCCGTGCTCGATCAGGTGCTCGGCCCATTTGTAGAGCTGCTCGAAATAATCCGACGCGTGATAGAGGTGCTTGCCCCAATCGAAGCCGAGCCAGCGTAAATCGGCCTCGATCGCGTCGATATACTCCTGCTCCTCCTTGGTCGGATTGGTGTCGTCAAAGCGCAGATGACATCGGCCGCCGAATTCCTCGGCGATGCCAAAATTGAGGCAGATCGACTTGGCGTGGCCAATGTGCAGATAGCCGTTGGGCTCGGGCGGGAACCGCGTCACCGGCCACAGATGCACGCCGGAATCGATATCGGCCTGGACGATGTCGCGAATAAAATCGCGCCCGGCCTCTTTTGCGTCCACCTCGACCGCAGTCATTCCTGCTCACTCCGCACAACGCATCGGCGTTTTGTGGACCAGATCCGGCGACGAACGATAACTAAACGTCTCAGCGATGCATTACATTTCGCGCGGAATTGGTGAAGAGGTTTTGCAGCCAGGTGACGACCGCATCGACGCGGCGTTGTTGGCGCAGGTCGCGATGCGCGAGAAGCCACACTTCGCGGGACAGCACGATGTCGGGGTTGAGCCGTTTCAGCCGCATGTCGTGATCGGCGATAAGGCACGGCAGCAGCGACTTCCCCAATCCGGCATGGATGGCCTCGACGATCCCGTCGGCGTCATTGAATGACATGGCGGCAAGTCGACCCTGAGCTGCGATGAGCCATTGGGCTTGCGGCAAGTGCCACTGGTTCTCCTCATAGCCGATCCATGGCAAATCGTCGTCGCCCTCACGCGGCCCGTAAGCCGCGTAGCCCAAGAGCCCGATGCGCCGGGTGAGCGTCGCCGCGCCGTGCTCGGGGCGGGACAGGCGCAAGGCGATGTCCGCTTCGCGTCGTGACAGGCTGACATTGCGCGGCTCGGCGATCAGCTCGATCTCGATACGCGGGTAGGCATCGTAAAATCTCGGTAGGTTCGGCACGAGCAGCCGGTTGACCAGGATCGGCACCGCGGTCAGGCGAACGCGGCCCGCCGCCTCGTCATCGCTGGCGATCCCGGTTTCGAGCGCGCGGACCTGTTCTTCCATCTGAGCGGCGCGGGAAATCGCCACGGTTCCGGCCGCAGTCGGACGAAGCGCGCCGTTGACGCGGTCGAACAATCGCGCGCCCAGCGATGTCTCGGCAGCGTCGAGCCGGCGGGAAACCGTCGTCTGATTGACCCCGAGCCGGCGCGCCGCCGCAGCCAGCGTCCCGGCGCGAGCGATCGCCAACACAAAGCGCAGATCGTCCCAGTCCATATTCTGCATTTTTGCAGATCGTGACGGCAGCAATACAGACTTTTACGCAGACCGATAGGGTTTAGCCTCGCCTCGACCTTGCCATCCTCGGAGGGAAGATGCTGTTCGCGGTCCTGTTTACCGACAACCCGGAGTTCGCCGCCGTTCGGGCGCGACTGATGCCGGATCACTTGGCGTTTCTAGGGCGCCATGCGTCGTCCATTCGCGCCGCCGGGCCGCTCAGCGACCCGGCAAGCGAAGAGGGCTCGGGCGGGCTGTGGCTGGTCGAGGCGGAGACGCTGGATGCAGTCCGGGAGCTCTACGAAGCCGATCCGTTTTGGCCGACCGGGCTGCGCCAATCGATCCGCGTGCTCGAATGGCGTCAGGTCTTTGCCGACGGCTGTCGGCTGATCTAACCCTTCAGCTTGGCGATGATCTCGGCCCAGCGGTCGAGCAGCGGCAGGATCTTGTCGGCCGGTTCCGCCGCCAACTGGACAACACCGCGCGCCACGCCCTGATCCTCGTAGCGGCGCACCCGATCGATATCGGGCTGGATGCCCCACACCGTCACCGGGCAGGTGGCGAGGTCGCGCCCGGCCTCCGCCGCCATCTGGCGGAACTGCGGCAGGAAGTCGGTCACGTCCTCGTATTGCGGCCGCCGCGAATGCGGGATCCAGCCGTCGCCATAGCGGATCGCGCGCCGGGCGGCGTGCGGAAACATGCCGCCGATAATCACCGGCGGGTGCGGCTTCTGCACCGGCTTCGGCCAGGTCATCATCGGCGCGAAATCAACCATCTCGCCGTGGTATTCCGGCTTCGACTTGGTCCAGATTTCCTTCATCGCTTCAATGCGTTCGCGCATCAGTTTGAAACGGGACTTGAACTCGGTGCCGTGATCGGCCATCTCGTCGGCGTTCCAGCCGCCGCCGACCCCAAAGAGGAAGCGCCCGCCCGAAACCTGGTCCAATGAGGCGACGAGCTTGGCGGTCTGGATCGGGTCGCGCTGGGCGACGAGGCAGACCCCGGTGCCCACCTTGATCGTCTTGGTTACCGCAGCCGCATAGGTCAGCGACACGAACGGGTCCATCACGTCGTAATACTGCTTCGGCAGTTCGCCGCCTTGCGGGAACGTGGATTGCCGCGACACCGGGATGTGCGAATGCTCCGGCGCCCACACCAACTCGAACCCGCGCTCCTCCAAAGCCCGGGCCAACTCGCCCGCGCCCATCGAATAGTCGGTGAAAAACATCGACGCGCCGAACAGCATGGTCATGTCTCCTGTTGTCGGCGGGTCTTACGCCGCCTGCTCCAAGGTCGGGCGGTCGTCGGCGACGGTGGTGCGATGCAGTTCGCGCACCTCGCTCGGGTCGCAGCGACGGGCGCGGTGCATCATCGCCCGGTTGTCCCACATCACCAGGTCGCCGATCCGCCACTCGTGCGCGTAGACGAATTTGCGCTGCGTCGCGTGCTCGGTGAGGTCGCGCAGCAGGGCGCGCGCCTCGGGCACCGGCATGCCCCGGATCGCGCCAGCATGGGCCGAGAGGAAAATCGAGCGCCGCCGGCTGCCCGGATGCCGGCGCACCAGCCGCTGCGGCACCGGCAGGTTGCGAAGCCGTTCCTCCTCGGTGAAATCGAAGCCGAGGACGCCGCGCGAATAGATCTGGCTGTGCTCGCAGACGAGGCCCTCTATCTCGGCCTTCACGTCGTCGTCGAGCGCGTCGTAGGCGGCGCGCATGTCGGCGAATTCGGTGTTGCCGTTACCCAATGGCCCTGGCTTGGGTAGGATGCGCGCGTGGAGCAGCGAATACTTGGCCGGGGTCGCCTTGAACGAGCTGTCCGAATGCCACAGCATGTTGCCGAGGCTGAAGAGCCGCCGCCGGTCCTCGCGCGACATGATGCCGTTGCCCTTGCCGAGGTTGGAGATGTCGGCGACCTCGGGCGCGAGGCGGCGGTCCTCGTCGCGGCGGATATCGGCGTTGGCGATCTCCAGCGTGCCGAAATTGCGGCTGAAGCCGAGCTGCTGTTCGTCGTCGATTTTCTGGTCGTGAAAGACCAGTACCGCGAACTTGTCCATGCCCTCGACAATCGCCGCGACCTGCTGCGGGGTCATCGTCTCGCGCAGATCGATGCCGGAAACCTCGCCCGCGAAATCGGGGTGGTTGACGGGATCGATCGGGTGGATTGACAGGGCCATCGGGTGCGAACTCCGGCGCAAAATCGTGCCGAAACGATAGTGCGGTTGGGCCGCACTGTCATCCTTACCAAGCCGCAACCTGGCCCATGCTAAAATAGTCGCATGCCGTCCGACGTGGTCGATCTGCGCGACTTCTACCGCACCCCGCTGGGGCAGGTGGCGCGCCGCATGATCCGCCAGGCGCTGCGGCGCATGTGGCCCGATATGCGCGGCATGCGTGCACTCGGCATCGGCTATCCGGCGCCGTTCCTCACCGCGATCTCGCCCGAAAGCGAGCGCACGATCGCCCTGATGCCGGCCTCGCTCGGCGTGCTTGCCTGGCCGGCGGACGGCCCGAATCTGGCGACCCTCGCCGATGAGGGCGAGTTGCCCTTCGCCGACTTCTCGATCGACCGGGTTCTGCTGATCCACACGCTCGAGACCAGCGACCAGGTCGGGCCGCTCCTCAAGGAGGTCTGGCGCGTGCTGGCGGGCGGCGGCCGGCTGATGGTGGTTGCCCCGAACCGGCGCGGCATCTGGGCCCGCCTCGACCGCACCCCGTTTGGTTCCGGACGCCCCTACACGATGTCGCAACTGTCACAGCTGCTGCGCGATGAGCTGTTTACCCCGGTCGCCACAGCGACGGCGCTCTTCGTGCCGCCCGTCAGGAGCCGCATGGTGTTGCGTTCGGCACGGTTCTGGGAGCGGCTCGGGACGCGCTGGTTCCCGACCTTCGCCGGGGTCGTGATCGTCGAGGCAACCAAGCAGATCTACGCCAAGCCCATCGCGGCGCGCGCCCCGAAGCGGCGCCTCGTCTATACCCCGGCGACGGTAGGACGCTAGCTTAGTCCGGCGCGTGGTAGGGGTAGGGGCCGGGCCAGTCGCCGAACACCGAGGTATGGGTGACGAGACCGTCGCCCTCGCGCCACAAATGCAACTGGTAGCCTGGCGGCTCGAAGGCGAATTGCGCGCGCGACCCGGGGTTGATGTCCATGACCAGCTGGTGTGCGGTGCCCGGCGCGGTGCCAACAATGGTGCCGGCGAAGCGGCGGCTGATCGTGCGGTGCAGATGGCCGCAGAGGATACGCTCGATCTGCGGATGGCGGGCGACCACGGCTGCGAAGGCCTCGGGCTGGCGTAACGCCGAGCGGTCCATGTGCTCGATCCCGGTCGCGAAAGGCGGGTGGTGCATCATCACCACGGTGGGCTTGTCCGGCGCCGCGGCCAGCGCGCTGTCGAGCCAGGCGAGCCGCTCGGCGCACAGCTCGCCGGGGTGCTCGCCGGGGATGTGGGTGTCGAGCGCAACGATGCGCAGCGGGTAATCGTCGACGACGTAGTGCAGAAACCCGTCTTTCGGCAGGTACTCGGCATCGGGGAAGGCCGCCCGCATCCCCTCGCGGGAATCGTGGTTGCCGGGGATCAGGTAGACCGGCATCTCCAGCGGCGCGAGCAATGCCCGCAGGTTGGCGTACTCCTCGGCGCCGCCGTGGTCGGTGAGGTCGCCGGTGACGACCACCACGTCCGGGCGCGGGTTGTGCGCGTTGAGCTCGGCCACCGCGCGCGCCAGACAGGCGGCGGTGTCGATATGGCTCCAGCCGCGTTCGGCGCTGGGCGGGATCGCCCGGGTCGGCGCATGGAACAGCTTGCCGGCGGCCAGGATGTGGGTGTCGGTGATCTGGGCGATGAGCATCACGCGTTACCTCGGGACAGCACGAAGACGCCCTGCTCGGCGAGGAGATTGGCGAGCGAGCCGCGCGGGTCGAGCGCATAGGGGTTACCGTAGCGGTCGAGCGTGACGCTTTTCTCGATGCGGATACCCATTTCGCCGCACAGCGCGACAAAGTCGCGGATCGTGCACAGGTGGATGTTGGGCGAATCGTACCATTGATGATCGAGCAGCGGTGTTACCGGCATGCGGCCGTGCACCAGGAGGCCGAGCCGCACCCGCCAGTAGCCGAAATTGGGGAACGAGACGATCGCCCGGTCGCCGATCCGCACCAGCGTCTCGAGCACTCGGCGCGGGTTGCGCGTCGCCTGCAGCGTCTGGCTCAGGACCACCACGTCGAACGCACCCAGCGGATAGGCGTCGAGGTCGCGGTCGGCGTCGCCCTGGATTACCGACAGGCCCCGCCCGACGCAGGCATTGACCCCCGATTGAGAGAGCTCGACCCCACGGGCGTCGGCGCCCTTTTCGCTGACCAGGTAGCCGAGAAGCGCGCCGTCACCGCAGCCGATATCGAGTACCCGCGCCGCCGGCTCGATCATGTCGGCGATGACGCGCAGGTCGCGGCGCAGCCGGTCGGCCGGCGCGGTCTGCGGGGGCGCATCGACCCCGCCGAGTCCGATGGCGGCGCTGCGGCTCATGCGGCGGCCCTAGGCGCGGCCGAGGCCGCGATGCTCGGCGCAGCCGTTCAAGAACCCGCGCAACGTGGCAAAGAGCTCGGGCTCGTGCAGCAGAAAGGCGTCGTGGCCCTTGTCGGTCTCGATCTCAACAAAGCTCACATTGGCGGCGACCGCGTTCAGCGCATGCACCAGCTCGCGGCTCTCGCTCGTCGGGAACAGCCAGTCGCTGGTGAACGAGATGATGCAGAAGCGCGAGCTCGCCCCGGCGAAGGCCGCCGGCAGCGACCCGCCATGCTCGGCGGCGAGGTCGAAATAGTCCATCGCGCGGGTAATGTAGAGATAGGAATTGGCGTCAAAGCGGTCGACGAAGGTGCTCCCTTGGTGCCGCAGATAGCTCTCGACTTGGAAATCCGCGTCGAACCCCCAGGTCACCTCTTTGCGGTCCTGCAGGTTGCGGCCGAATTTGCGATGCAGCGCCGCCTCCGAGAGATAGGTGATGTGCGCCGCCATGCGGGCGACGGCGAGGCCGCGCGCCGGCACGCGCCCGTGATCGAGATATTGGCCCTCGCACCAGTCGGGATCGGCCATGATCGCCTGGCGGCCCACCTCGTGGAACGCGATATTCTGCGCCGAATGGCGCGCCGCGGCGGCGACGGGGATCGCGGAAAAGACGGCCTCGGGATAGCTCGCCGCCCATTGCAGCACCTGCATGCCGCCCATCGAGCCGCCGATGACGCAGAACAGCTGGTCGATGCCGAGATGCTCGACGAGGCGCTTTTGCGCTCGCACCATGTCGTGGATGCTGATCACCGGGAACGACAGCGCCCATGGCTTGCCGGTTTCGGGGTTGACGTCCTTGGGCCCGGTCGTCCCCATGCAGCCGCCGAGCACATTGGCGCAGATGAGAAAATACCGGTCGGTGTCGAGCACCAGGCCCGGCCCCGCCATCGTCAACCACCACCCCGGATGGCCGGTGATCGGGTGGGGGTCGGCGACGTACTGATCGCCGGTCAGCGCGTGGCAGATAAGGATCGCGTTCGAGCGATCGGCGTTCAATCTGCCGTAGGTCTGGTAAGCGATGGTGAACGGGCCGAAATCGATCCCGCAGTCGAGCCGCAGGGGGTCGCCGACGGTCAGCCGGTAACCCGGCCAGTCGGCATCGGGCCGTTTCAAGGTACGTGGGGAAATCGCGGAGGCCATGGTGGCTCTCTATATCATAACGCCGTTTGCCCGCCGCCAGCCGATAATGCGCCGCGAGGGTGAAAGATCGCGGTGGTCGGGCTCTGGGCCGGAATTGCAGGGCAGGCGCGCGTCGAGTTTTCTTTGATTTCGCCGAGACCTCTCTCTGCTACTATCGGCCTGGGGAAAGCGAACGAAACCATGTTGACTACCCAGGCTGATCTTGACGAATTGCGTCGTCGCCTCGACCGCATCGACGATAATTTGCAAGATTTATTGATCGAACGCCTGGAGGTCGTGGCTCGGGTCGCGGCACAAAAGCGCACTGCTACGGTCAGCCCCTATGTCCCGTCACGCGAGGCCGAGATGCTGCGTCGGCTCGTCGCCCGCCAGGGTGGCGCGTTCCCTGCCGGCACGCTGGTGCGCATTTGGCGCGAGCTCCTTGGCGCGACAACGCGGGCGCAGGGGCCGTTCGCGGTCGGCGCCTACGCCCCGCGGGAGTCCCCCGGCGTGTGGGATTTGGCGCGGGATCACTACAGCAGCCACACGCCGATGACCGCTTTTCACTCGACATTCCAGGTGATCCGCGCGGTCGCCGAGCGGAGCGTCGCGCTCGGCGTGCTGCCGATGCCGCGGGACGGGGACGCCGACCCATGGTGGCGCCACTTGCTGTCGTTCCAGGTTGAGGCGCCGCGGGTCGTGGCCCGGTTGCCGTTCGGACCGCGAGGCAATGCCCGCTCCGATAACGACGACGCGCTCGTCATCGGCTACGGTGCGCTGCAACCGAGCGGCCGGGACCGCACCCTGGTGGCGACCGAGAACGCGGTGGAAATCAGCCGCGGCCGGTTGGTCGCCGCGTTCCAGGCTGCCGGCCTCACCTGCACTTTCCTTGTGTCCTTCGAGGATGCCCAGGCGGCCAACACGCTCGTAGAGATCGAAGGGTTTGTCCCGCTCGACGATTCGCGCCTCGTCGCGTTGCGTCAGCGCCTCGGCGACGATCTCTACCGGTTGGTTGCGATGGGGGTTTACGCTGCACCGCTGGACATCGGCGCGCCGCGGCCGGCGGCCGCGCCACTCGAAGAACGCCGCACCGCGGCTCGAGGCTGACAGATGACCGACCGCCGCGGCCCGGTCCCCGGCCCGGGCATTCTCGACATTGCTCCCTATGTCGGCGGCGATGCCAAGCTCGAAGGCGTGGAAAGACCGATCCGGCTCGCGTCCAACGAGAGCGCGCTGGGCCCGAGCCCCAAGGCGGTCGCCGCCTATCGCGCACTGGCTGGCGATATCCACCGCTATCCTGACGGCAGCGCCGCCGAGTTGCGCCACGCGCTTGGTGAGCACCACAAACTCGATCCGGCGCAAATCGTCTGCGGCGCCGGCTCCGACGAGCTGATCGGCCTGTTGCTGCGCGCCTATGCCGGGCCGGACACCGAGGTGCTCTACAGCCGCCACGGCTTCTTGATGTACCCGATCGGCGCGATGTCGGTCGGCGCCACCCCGGTCGCGGTGCCGGAGCGCGACCTCACCGCCGACGTCGACGCGATACTGGCGCGCGTCACGCCGAAGACGCGCATCGTCTTCATTGCCAACCCCAACAACCCGACCGGCACCTATTTGTCGGCGAACGAGGTGGCGCGGCTGCATGCCGGGCTCCCGCCGAACGTGCTGCTGGCGATCGACGCGGCCTATGCCGAGTTTGTCAACCGCAACGACTACGAGCCGGGCATCGCCCTTGTCGACAAGGCCGACAATGTGGTCATGCTACGAACATTCTCGAAGATTTTCGCCCTGGCCGGGCTGCGGCTTGGATGGGGATACTTCCCGCCGGCAGTCGCCGACGTGCTCAACCGGGTGCGCGGACCCTTCAACGTCAGCGCCGCCGCGCTCGCCGCCGGGGTCGCCGCGCTCGAAGACACCGAGGCGCTCGCGAAGGCGCGCGCACACAACGACCGCTGGCAGCCTTGGCTCAACGAGAGGATGGCGGCGCTCGGCCTGCACCCGACGCCGAGCGTCGGCAATTTCGTGCTGCCGTGTTTTCCTGACGATGGCCGCCACCACGCGGACGCCGCGTTCCACTTCCTGCAGTCGAAGGGCATCCTGGCCCGCAAGATGGGCGGCTACGGCCTGCCCGACCGCATCCGCATCACTGTCGGCACCGGCGAGGAGAATGAGAAGGTCGCCGCCACGCTCGCCGAGTTCATGGCATCCTGATGGCGCAGTTGCTGTTCGACCGGGTTGCCATTATCGGCATCGGCCTCATCGGCTCGTCCCTCGCGCGGGTATTGCGCCGCGACAGCCCAGACACACACATCGTCGCTTGCGCCCGCCGCGCTGAGACGCTGGCGGCGGTGCGTCGTCTCGACATTGCTGACGAGACGACCGATGACCCCGCGGTCGCGGTCAAGGGCGCCGACCTTGTCGTGATCGCCACGCCGCTCTCCGCCTATGCGGGGATCGCCGCGGCGATCGCGCCGGCGCTCAAGGATGGCGCGATCCTCACCGATGTCGGCTCGGTCAAGGAAGCGGCGATCCGCGACCTGTTGCCCGCCGTGCGCGCGGGCATCCACTTGGTGCCGGGTCACCCGGTGGCGGGCACCGAGCATTCCGGCCCGGAATCCGGGTTCGCCGAGATGTTCGCCGACCGCTGGTGCATCTTGACCCCGCCGCCGGAGAGCGATCCGGCGGCCGTCGCCAGGGTCACCGCGCTGTGGCAGCTGGCGAAGATGAAAATCGTGACCATGCCGGCCGAGCACCACGACCGGGTGCTCGCCGTGACCTCGCATCTGCCGCATCTGATCGCCTACACCATCGTCGGCACCGCGACCGCGCTGGGCGACGATCTTCGTTCCGAAGTCATTGCCTATTCCGCCGGCGGCTTTCGCGACTTCACCCGCATCGCCGCGTCCGATCCCGTCATGTGGCGCGACATCTTCATGAACAATCGCGAGGCGGTGCTCGATGTGCTGCAGCGCTTCAGCGAGGATTTGACGGCGCTGCAGCGCGCCATTCGCCGCGGCGAAGCGCAGACGCTCGAGGATTGGTTCACCCGCACCCGCGCGATCCGTCGCTCGATCATCGAGGCGAAGCAGGCGTAATCACCAATCGATGTGCGGCGCCTTGCCGAGCCTGGCGGGACCGAGCTGCATCTCGCCGTTTTGGATCGCGAACGAGGTCGATATTTGCGGCCGCCCGTCCGCGCCAGGCTTGCCGAGCATCGACAGCACGAGCCGCGCTGCGCGTGCGTCGCTTGCCTTGACCTTCCCGGCGGCGACGAGCGCGTTCAACAGCTTGTCATAGCCGGAAATCGCGCCCGACAGGCTGGCGATCGGTTGCAGGTCGCCGTCGAGCGCCAGCGTGCCCGAGGCGGTGGCGCCGATCGCGCCCCAGCGCAAATCGAAATGTTCGAGTTCGAGCGTGCCCCCGGCGTCGCGCCATGCGGCCAGGGCCTGACGCAAGGGCGCGGCAGGCATGTCGCCCATGACCGTAACGGCGAGACCGAGCTCGTCGATGGTCTTGCTGAATTCCGGCGGGGCAATGGGCACCGCTAGGTCGCGAACCAGCATCGCGCCGGCGAAGTCGGGGTCGGTGTGGCTGGCCGGCGCATGCTCGGGCATGACGAGCCAGAAATCCGCAATGCGAGCCGACAGCGTCGTGGCGGCGTCGACCCTCGGCTGGTACAGGGTGAGCCACACCGTCGGGCGGTTCCCGGCGGCCAAGGCGACGGCGCCCTCCGCGGCGCTGGCGGCAACCTTAGCGACCGGCGCGCCGTCGGGGCCGGCGATGACGGTGATCCCGCCCGGCGCACTAAGCCAGAGCGTATGGTAATTCCACGGCCACGCGCTCGCCGACAGCAGCGGCGCGCGCAGCTCGACGGGTGTGCTGGCCGCCTTGTCGCTCAGCACCGCGTCGCTGAGTTCAAGGCGAAAGCTGAAGGGATATCCGGTGACGTGGATGTCCTGCCACGACGCGTCTATGTGCTTGTCGTGCGCCGCCTGCGCCCAATCGCCGGCGGCGAGTTTGATCTTGCCGGAAGCGATCCACCAAAAGGCGCTGTAAGCCCCGAACCCGACGACGAGGATGCCGATGAGGACGACGATCGTCGCGCGGCGCATCCGGGCTATATAGCGACGCGGAGTGCCCCGCGCCAGAAGCGGCGATTGACGGCGGCGCGCCTCGCGGCGAACATGGCTCCACCATCGGCGAAGGGATGAGCAATGGCGGAGACCGCGCCTCTCAAGGCGTTCTGGCAGCCTGGCTGAACCAGCTGCCTGAGACTCAAGGAGTTTCTCTCGGTCCGTGGGATCGAGTTCGAATCGATTAATATTCTCGAAGATGCGGTTGGCCGGGCCGAGCTGCAGCGTTTGGGTGCGCGCTCGATTCCGATCCTGTCGCGCGGCGACGAGTTTGTCTTCGCCCAGAACATCGCTCAGGTCGTCGCCTTCCTGAAGCTCAACGAGAAGGCGGGGCCGGTATTGACGCCGGTGCAGCTTTACGGGCGGATGCAGCTCTATATCGACGCGGCGTTGCGGATGATCCCGCAAATGCCCGATGAGCAGCTGGAGACACTGACCCCCGGCCGACCGCGCACCTACGCCCGCCTCGCGCATCACATGTTTCGCATCTGCGAGGCGTTCACCGAGGTCGCAGGCGGCAAGTTCTTTGCCAACGCGATGCCGGGCGAGGTGCACGACCCGGCCGAGATGGTCTCGACCGCCGCGCTCGCCGCCTATGGCACGCGCGTCAAGGCCAAGGTCGAGAACTGGTGGGCAACCACCCAGGACAAGGACGCCCAGGCCGAGGTCGACACCTATTATGGCAGGCAGAAGCTGCACGAGGTCTTTGAGCGCGCAACCTGGCATATCGGCCAGCACACCAGGCAATGGGTGATGCTGCTTGGCATGCACGGGATCGCGGCCGACCGCCCGCTCAGCGACGCCGATTTCGCCGACCTGCCGATGCCGAAACAGGTCTGGGACGGCTGAGCGCGATCGACGCTGGTTCGCGCGGCATAAGACTATCATTTCCTATACGTAGTCTCCGACTCTCGTTATAATCGCTGAGGTTGTAATCTCAGCGCGGGAGGGAGCCATGCCGTCGTTGAAAATCGTCGTGATCAACGAAGCCTCCCTGGCGCAGGCCGAGGTGGATGCCTTTGTCGCGGGGGCCGCCGCGTGGGTAACAGGAAAGCTGGCGCAGTTTTGGCCCGAAGTCGCCGGCACGACGCTTCGCGCGGCCACGCCCACGGCTCCGCCAAACGACGACGAGGCGCAGCTGGTGATCGCGCCAAACACGACCCTCGCAAACAGCCTCGGTTATCATGATTGGACCGGCAGTGGACAACCCACCGGCATTGTCGAGATGGATGCGTGCCGGACCTACAACCAGCCGTGGACGATCCCGGGAACGCATGAAATCGGCGAGATGCTGATCAACCCCCAGCTTGCCGACTACATCTACGTGGGCAGTTTCGCCTACCCCAAGGAAATCTGCGACCCGGTCACCAGTGATCGCATGGACATCAATGGCTTCCTGGCCGCGAACGCGGTGACCCCAGCCTGGTTCAATCAGATGGCTGGCGCGGATTCGCAATTCGATCTACTCGGCAACGTGCACGCGCCGATCCCGCAAATCCCCAAGGGCGGCTGGGTCGAGTGGTGGGACGGCAGCGGCTGGCAGAACGCTTGGGGGTCGGAGATTACGCCGGACATGATGGCTTATATGAACACGCGACGCGGGCGCCGCCATCGCATGCGCTTGGGTCACGCGCGCTGGCGTTTCAACACGAAATAGGCGTCTTTCGCCAATCTTGCGCGGTTGCCATGGACGGCGGCCCAGGGCAGTTTGCCGCCGCCATGAGCAGCGCCGCGGATTTCCGCCTCGTCCCACGACTGGAGTCGCCCTATCCGATCGACCCGATGCCCGGCTGGGTCGTCGATCTGCGCGCCAGCACCCAGCCGGTGTGGATCTTCGCCTACGGCTCGCTGATGTGGAACCCGGAGATGCGTTTCACGGAGAGGCTGCCGGCGCGCATCCACGGCTATCATCGCGCCTTCTGCCTCTATTCGCCCGAGTATCGCGGGACCCGCGAGAAGCCCGGGCTGGTGCTCGGCCTCGATCGCGGGGGCTCGTGCCGCGGCATCGCCTACCGCCTGCCGCAAGCGACGCTCGCCGCCGAAATCGACCTCATCTGGACACGCGAGATGACCGGCTTCGTCTATCACATGACGCCGCTCAACCTCGCCACTGAGCGCGGCCCGGTTTCAGGCTACGCCTTCACCGTGCGGCGCGACTCGCGCGACTATGCCGGCCGCCTCGCCCACGACATCGCGGCGCGGATCATCGCGACCTCGAAGGGCGACCGCGGCACCGGCCGCGACTATCTCGCCAATACCGTACGTCATCTCGAAGAACTCGGTATCGCCGACACTGCACTGCACCGCATCGAGCGGCTGGTCAACGCACTAGGGTAAATCGCCCCAAGGTAGGTTATGGTGGGCGATGCATGTTTTTCTGACCGTTATCCTCGTTCTTGCGATGGTCGGCGTGCTGATCGCGCTCGGCGTCGGCGTGGCGACGATGATCAAGGGCGGCAACCCGCGGCAATCCAACAAGATGATGCAGATGCGTGTCATCTTTCAGGCCGTCGCGCTGCTGGTGCTTGGCATCCTGATGGCGATGGCCTCCAACCGCTGATCTCGGCGAGCCAGTGGTCAAGCTCACCCGCATCTACACGCGCGGCGGCGACAAGGGGAAGACCTCGCTTGGCGACGGCTCGCGCGTCCCCAAACAATCCTTGCGAGTCGAGGCGTTCGGCACGGTCGACGAGGCCAACGCCGCGATCGGCCTGGCCCGCCTCCACGTCGCGGGCGACGACGATGCGATGCTGGCGCGCATCCAGAACGATTTGTTCGATCTCGGCGCCGATCTGTGCACGCCCGAGGGGGGCGAGCGCGGAGCGGGCGCACTTCGCGTTACCGCCGCGCAGGTGAAGCGGCTGGAAACTGAGATCGACGCGATGAACGCAGACCTCAAGCCGCTCGAACTCGTTCGTGCTGCCGGGCGGGACGCCGGCGGCGGCCTATCTGCACCTCGCGCGCACGGTGACCCGCCGGGCCGAGCGCCTGGTCTGCGCGCTCGCCACCACCGAGACGGTCAATTCCGAGGCGGTCAAATACTTGAACCGGCTCAGCGACCACCTCTTCGTGCTCGGCCGCCGCCTCAACGACAATGGCGCTAAGGACGTGCTGTGGCGGCCCGGCGCCACGCGTTAGGGAGAAAAGCAATGGTCACCCTCGACCTGATGAAAGCGATCTCGGCCGCGTTCAACAGCCGCGATGTCGACCGCATCGTCGCGTTCTTCGCCGAGGACGGCGTGTTCTGCCTGTCACGCGGGCCTGAGCCCGTCGGCCGCACGCTGCGGGGCAGGGAGACTATCCGCAAGGCGCTCGCCGATCGTTTCGTCCAGATCCCCGACATGCGCTGGGAGAACGAGGAATATATCCTCGCCGGCGATCGGGCGATCTCGGTATGGACAGTGCGGGGCAAGGGCGCCGACGGCGAAACCCTCAACTACCAGGGCTGCGACATCTACACCTTCGGCCCCGACGACAAGATCGTCCACAAGAACACGTTCTGGAAGATCGTCCAGAAGCGCGACCTGCTGTAGCCCGGCTGGGGCCCGCTCTTCATGGCCGGCCCCAGCCAGATTTCGAGGCTTAACGCGCGGCCGCGCCGAGGCTGCCGCCGCGGAACGCGGGAGTCGCGCCGTTGGCTGCCAGCAGGCTTTGTGCCCGCCGCGCGCCCCAGCCCCAGGCGCGCAGCCCGAAGGTGACCACTTTCGGCATCGTGTTGCGGCAGACCGCGACCTTGCGCACGTCCTCAGTGACGTGCCAAACGCTCCAGGTGCCGGCCGGGAAAAATGCGGCGTCGCCCTCGGCCAGGCACCGCTCCCTGCCGTTACGGTCGGTGATGACGACCGCGCCGGAGAGGATCTGCACCATCTCGTCGACATCGTATTGCCAGCGGAACCGGCCCCGCGTGCACGACCACACAATGACCTTCATGCTGGCGTCGTCGCTGCGGGCGATCTCCTTGGCCCGAGCGCGCGGAGTTCCCTCCAGAACCCACTCGCGCGGGAACGGAGCGTCGTCCAGGGCAACCTCTGAAGGATTGGCCGTCACGATGTGCTGTGCCATCAAAACCTCGTACGGAACTCGTTGCGAACAATGTCGATAAAAGGCGGTCTTCTTTTAAGGTTCGATGAAATTATAGGTTGAACAACGGATTAACTATTTTTCGCGAAACCGCATCGCACGAGCACGAAAGGCCATAATGCGTTAGCCCTGCGAGCGCATGGAAGGTCGTTGTCCCGCCGCACTTGCCTTCCACCGGCGCACATGCACAATCCGGCCCCTGACTGTTAGAGGCTAACAATGAAAGCGCTGGTCGCGGTCAAGCGGGTGGTCGATTACAACGTCAAGGTTCGCGTCAAGGCGGACCATACCGGCGTCGAGACCGCCAATGTGAAGATGTCGATGAACCCGTTCGACGAGATCGCCGTCGAGGAGGCCCTGCGCCTGCGTGAGGCCGGCACGGTCGAGGAGGTCATCGTGGTCTCTTGCGGCATCCAGCAATGCCAGGAGACGATCCGCACCGCGCTCGCCATGGGTGCCGATCGCGGCGTCCTCGTTCAGACCGATATCGAGCTGCAGCCGCTCGCGGTCGCCAAGCTCCTCAGGGCGGTGATCGAGAAGGAAGGGCCGGAGATCGTCATCATCGGCAAACAGGCGATCGACGACGACTGCAACCAGACCGGCCAGATGCTGGCCGCGCTGTTGGGCTGGTCGCAGGCGACCTTCGCGTCCAAGCTCACCATCGCGGGCGGCAGCGCCGAGGTCACCCGCGAGGTCGATGGCGGGCTCGAGACCGTGAAGCTGAAAATGCCGGCGGTGGTCACCACCGACCTTCGACTTAACGAGCCACGTTACGCGTCGCTGCCCAACATCATGAAAGCCAAGAAAAAGCCAATCGACGTCGTGACCCCGGACGATCTCGGCGTCGACGTCACGCCGCGCCTCGTGACCCTCAAGGTCGAGGAGCCGGTGAAGCGCCAGGGCGGCGTCAAGGTCGGCTCGGTCGAGGAGCTGGTTGCCAAGCTCAAGACCGAGGCGAGGGTCATCTGATGAGCATTCTCGTCGTCGCCGAGCACGACAATAAATCGGTCAAGCCCGCCACCCTCAACGCCGTCGCCGCTGCATCGGAGCTCGGCAAGGCCGGCGCCGGCGACATCCACGTCCTCGTCGCCGGAGAGGCTTGCCGGCCCGCCGCCGATGCCGCCGCCCAGATCGCCGGCGTCGCTAAGGTGCTGATCGCCGACGACCCGGCCTATGGCCACGGTCTCGCCGAGAACATCGCGCCGCTGTTGGTCCGCCTCGCCGCCAACTACTCGCACGTCCTCGCACCGGCCACGACCCAAGGCAAGAACCTTATGCCGCGGGTCGCCGCGCTGCTCGATGTGATGCAAATCTCCGACATCAGCGGCGTTGTCTCGCCGGACACGTTCGTGCGCCCGATCTACGCCGGCAACGCGCTGGCGACCGTGCAGTCGAAGGACAAGGTCAAAATCATCACCGTGCGCGGCACCGCCTTTCCACCGGGGGCGGGCGAGGGCGGCTCGGCTTCGGTCGAGGCGATATCGGGCGCCGGCTCGGCCGGCCTCTCCGAATTCGTCAGGGCCGAGCTGTCGAAATCCGAACGGCCCGAGCTGACCAGCGCCCGGGTCATCATCTCGGGCGGGCGCGGCATGCAGTCGGGCGACAATTTTCACCTGTTGGAGGCGGTCGCCGACAAATTGGGGGCGGCGGTCGGCGCCTCGCGCGCCGCGGTCGATGCCGGCTTTGTCCCTAACGACTACCAGGTCGGCCAGACCGGCAAGATTGTTGCACCGGAGCTTTACATCGCGGTCGGCATCTCCGGCGCGATCCAGCATCTGGCCGGCATGAAGGATTCCAAGGTCATCGTCGCCATCAACAAGGACGAGGAAGCGCCGATCTTCCAGATCGCCGATTACGGCCTCGTCGGCGATCTGTTCAAGATCCTGCCCGAGCTCGACGCCGAGCTGGCGAAAACCCAGAAGTGAGCGACCTCACCCGTATCGGCGTCGTCGGCGCCGGCCAGATGGGCCGCGGCATCGCCCATGTCTGCGCCCTCGCCGGGCTCGATGTGGTGCTCACCGACGTCAGCCCCGAGGCGCTTGCCCGCGGGATGGAGACCATCAATGCCAACATGGCGCGCCAGGTTGCGCGCGGCCGCATCAAGGAGGAGGAGAAAGCCGCCGCGCTCGCTCGCATTCACGCGGCCGCCGACTACGCCGCGTTCGGCGATCGCGACATGGTCATCGAGGCCGCGACTGAAAAAGAGGACGTCAAGCGCGAGGTGTTCAAGACATTGGTGCCCAGCCTCAAGCCCGAGGCGCTGATCGCCACCAACACCTCGTCGATCTCGATCACCCGGCTCGCCTCGGCGACTGATCGGCCGGGCAAGTTCATCGGCATGCATTTCATGAACCCGGCGCCGGCGATGAGCCTAGTCGAGCTGATCCGCGGTATCGCCACCGACGAGGCGACCTTCGAGGCCACCCGCGAGCTTACCCTGAAGCTCGGCAAGACCCCGGTCGCCTCGGAGGATTACCCGGCCTTTATCGTCAACCGCATCCTGCTGCCGATGATCAACGAGGCGGTCTACACGCTCTACGAGGGGGTCGGCACGGTCGAGGCGATCGATACCGCGATGAAATTGGGCGCGAATCACCCGATGGGCCCGCTCGAACTCGCCGATTTCATTGGGCTCGACACCTGTCTTTCGGTGATGCAGGTGCTCTATGAGGGCCTCGCCGATTCGAAATATCGGCCGTGCCCGCTGCTGGTCAAATACGTCGAGGCCGGTTGGCTCGGCCGCAAGGCCGGGCGCGGCTTCTACGATTATCGCGGCGACGTCCCGGTCCCGACGCGCTAGCTTTTTTTGCAAGCTGCATCAACGTTCTGCGTCCTTCGAGACGCGCTCTCTCGGGCGCTCCTCGGGATGAGGATAGATCTCGGGTTGCATCAAAAACGTGCCTCATCCTCAGGTGCCTCGCACAGCGAGGCCTCAAAGGGCGCACCACCGCTGTCTAGCGCGACGAGGTGCCCGCGAAATCTTGTCGCCCTTGCGTCGATCCGCTAACAATCCGTCATAATCGTGTGGTATCGGCCCCTTGTTACGGGACCGAAACGAGCGTGACGGTGAGTGAATGCTCGATAGCTGCCCGGCCTTGGTGCTGAACGCGGATTTCCGTCCGCTCTCCTACTTCCCGCTGTCGCTGTGGTCGTGGCAGGACGCGGTCAAGGCGGTCTTTCTCGAACGGGTTACGATCGTCAATCATTACGACACCTATGTCCGCAGCCCGTCGATCGAGATGCGCCTGCCCAGCGTCATCGCCCTCAAGGAATACGTTCATGCGGCGCGCAACCCGGCCTTCACCCGGTTCAACGTGTTCCTGCGCGACCGTTTCAGCTGCCAGTATTGCGGCGAGCCGTTCCCCTCGCACGACCTGACCTTCGACCATGTCGTGCCGCGCTCGCGCGGCGGGCGCACGGTGTGGGCCAACGTCGTCACCGCCTGCTCCTATTGCAACCTGTTGAAGGGCAACCGCCTGCCCGAGCAGAGCGGCATGTACCCGCGCCACCGCCCGGTCCAGCCGTCGAGCTTTATGCTCCAGGAAAACGGCCGCGCCTTCCCGCCCAACTACCTGCACGATTCCTGGCGCGACTATCTCTACTGGGATACCGAGCTGGAGAGCTGATCTCCCCACTTCTTGCAACTTGCGCGTCGTGCTGGTCTTCGACCACGACAACGGCGATTGTCGCCAGATCGGCAAAGTGCATCGCCGGGGATGCAGACGCTCCGCCGGCGCTATCACTCGCAGCGAACATAGGCGGCCGGCGGCGCCATGAAATTCTACGTCTGGGGCGCGATCATCTTCGGCGTCGCCCTCGCCATACTGGGCGGCGTCGTCGCCAGCATGCCGTCAGCGCCGCCGCCGCAGCCCCGAACGGCGGCAAGCCCGACGGCCAGCGGCACGACCACGCCGGTCTCCGGCAGCGCCTACTCGCCAGCTACCGTAACGCTCCCGCCGCCGTCCTCGACCCTGCCGCCCCCGCCGCCGGGCGGCACGCCGGTCGCCCCGCCGCTCGGCGTCTCGCTCGATCCGCGCGGTGCGCTGCCAAATCCGCCGGGGAACCGGCCCTAGCCGGCCCCGCCGCTTCCGCTAGGCGTGTTCCTTTTCGAGGCGGGCGACGTGGTCGGTCCAGACCACGGCCGATAGGCGATCCGCCGCCAGCGCTCCGGATTTCGCCCTTCGCGCCATCCCTTCTCGTACAGCCGCCGCGCGCGCCGGTGGGGCGGATGCGGCGCGCCGAGCCGGGGTGGACACCCATTTCACCCTGGCCTCGACGATACGCTGCCGCCGCCGAATGCCGAAAAACACCACCGCGAGCGTGATCACGCAGCCCGCCGCTTCGCCGATCAGCCGCTGGTCGACCGCCGAGGCATAGGCCACCTCGCCGGCCATCGGCGGGATCGGCGCATGCCGCTCCGCGAACAATTTTTGCTCGAGGCGGTATTCGGCGACGTCGTGGATCATCCGGTTGACCCCGAACGCGGTCCAGGCGACCAGAAACACCACCCAGAGCACGTCGGAAAGCGCAATTCGATGCCTCGGTACCTCATAGACCGGGATCGGCCGCGATGCTGGCACTCGCCACTCCATTGACCGCACGCGAATTCTTTTAATCCGCGGCGCCGGCCGCGCGACCCCGAGGCAAATTTGTGAACGGCACCAAGCCAAACGCGATGACGAGCGGGGCGGCGCCAAGCCGCTTCCTGGCGAATTGCACGACCCAGCCGCTATGCTCGCCGCCGCTATTGGTTCGCCGGGAGGAAGACGTGCCGCTATCGGGAATCCGGGTCGTCGATCTGACGCGCATCTTGGCCGGCCCGTTCTGCACGGCGCTCTTGGCCGACATGGGCGCCGAGGTGATCAAGATCGAAACCCCCGGCCAGGGCGATCCGCTGCGCGGGCAGGGGGTGATCCGCGATGGGCTTTCCTGGTATTTCGCCGCGTTCAACCGCAACAAGAAGTCGGTGACGCTCAACCTGCGCAGCGACGAAGGACGCGCCGCGCTTGCCCGGCTGATCGAGACCGCCGACGTGCTGGTTGAGAACTACCGGCCGGGCGTGCTCGCGGCGATGGGGTTCGACGCGGCGCGGCTGAAGGCGCTCAACCCTGGCCTCGTCACCTGCTCGCTGAGCGGGTTCGGCAACACCGGCCCCTATCGCGACCGCCCGTCATTCGACTTCATTGCCCAAGCGATGAGCGGCTTTATGAGCGTCACCGGTACGGCCGATGGGCCGCCGCTGCGCGCCGGGCCGCCGATCGCCGATCTCGTCGCCGGGCTCTACGGCGCGATCGGCGTTTGCGCCAGCCTGGTGCGCAAGGGTCGCACCGGCCAGGGCGACAGTGTCGGCGCCAGCCTCAATAGCGGCATGATCAGCCTGCTCGCCTTTCTCGCCGCCAACCATTTCGCCACCGGCGAGGAGCCGGGTCGCACCGGCAACGATCACGCCATCGTCTGCCCTTACGGCATGTTCCGCACCGCGGACGGCGAGGTCGCGCTGGCCCCCAGCCAGGAGCAGAGTTACCAGCGTCTGGTCGACGCACTCGCGCTGCCCGAGCTGCGCGCCAACCCCGACTTCGCCACCAACGATCTGCGCGTCAAGCACCGCGCGGCGATGAACGCGGCGATCGAGGCGCGGCTCTCTACCAACACCACCGCGCATTGGATCGAGGTGTTGAACGCCGCCGGCGTGCCGTGCGGGCGGGTGATGGGTCTCACCGAGGTCTTTGCCGATCCGCAGGTCACCGACCAGCAGATGGTGCTGACCCAGCACCATCCCGGTCATGGCGACGTCAAAATGCTCGGCTTTCCGATCAAGTTCAGCGAGGCGCCGTGCGAGCTGCGCCGCCCCGCGCCGGAGCTCGGCGCCGACACTGATTCCGTGCTGGCCGCGCTCGGTTATTCGCACGACGATCTGGCGCGGCTGCGCGCCGCCGGTGCATTCTAGATCGCCTTCGGGCACGCCGGCTCCAGCACCTTGACCGCGAGCGGCTCGTAGAGCCACAGCACGTCGGCCGCGAAAGCGGCGTCCTCGTCGGTGGCGGCGTGGACGAACACAGCAGTTTCGCCATTGTGAATGAACTTCGCGTAATTCTTGCGCACGTCGCCGAGGACCATCGGATCGAGCGCGAGCATCGCCATTTCGGATTCGCTCGCCGATGAGAGCGGTGCCGTCTCGTTGAGCACGTTGAGCGAGATCGCGTTTTCCGCGACCCCTTCGGTCTTCAGTCGATGGTAAGCGTCGAGCGCGATGCCGCGCGATGCAAACAGCCCGAGGACGATCCGTGCCGGCATGCCCGTTTCCCTTGCCGCTTGCCCAGCCAACGGCAACGGCCCGGCAAAGTTCAAATCCGCTCCGACAGCCAGATCGCGAAGCGGGCGCCCGCCTTGATCGTGGCAGAGATCAATTCATAGGCGGGCGCCTCGTGCGCCTCATAGGCGAGCGCGGTGTCGCGGTGCGCCAGCTCGTCGGCGCGGGCCGCGGCGATCGTCTCGGCGAGCTGGGGATCGCTCGCGCCGAGTTGCTCCGCCTGGCGCGCATAGTGCCCGTCGATCACTTCCTCGACCGCGACGGTGCAGGCCATGGCCGCCTGTTCGCCGAGCAGCGCGCTGGCCGCCCCGAGCGCATAGCCGGCGACGTGCCACAGCGGCGACAGCGCGGTCGGCCGCACCCGCCGCTCGCCCATCAGCCGGTCGAATTGCGCGAGGTGGTGTTGCTCCTGCTCGGCCATCTCGCGGATCGCGCCGGCGGCGCGGCCGCGGCGGATCACCGCGAGCTGGCCGGCGTAAATCCGCGTCGCGCCGTATTCGCCCGCTTGGTCGACGCGGATCATCCGCGCCACATCGGCGTTGGGCGCGCGGTCGCCGGGCAAATAGGGTGGGCGCTCGCTCCTCACGTCGGGACCCGTTTCGGCGCGAGCCAGGCGGCCGAAGCGGCGCAAAATGCGGCCATGATCAGCGATGCGATCATGTTCCAGCCGGCGAGCGAGACGCCGAACAGCGCCCATTGCACCTGATCGCACATTACCGGTTTCACGCCCTCGAGCTGCCGCCGCAGCTCCTCGACAGTTGTCGCCGTGATGCCCTCGGTCGCGGTGCAGGCGGTCGGGCCGGCGAACCAATGCTGCTCGACCCCGACATGATAGAAGCCCAGCCCCGCGCTGACGAAAAACACCAGCGCCAGCGCCAGGGCGGCGGAAGCCATCGGAAGACGCTCGCCGGCGAGCCATACCAGCGCCGCAACGGCGATCGCCACCCGCCACGGCCAGCGTTGCAGCAGGCACAGCTCGCACGGGACGAGCCCGCCCCAATATTGCGACAACAGCGCCGTACCGAGCACCAGGAGGCTCGCTACCAGTACCAGGGCGGCGAACCGCCGCGTCGTCAACGCCATGAGTTCATAGATAGCGGATGACGACAAACCCGCCAACGAGGCAGACCGCGAAAACGCTGGTCACCAGCATCAGCCGTTTCTCGATGAAGTCGCGCACTGCCGGCCCGAACCACCACAGCAGCAAGGCCAGCAGAAAAAACCGGATGCTGCGCGAGACGATCGAGGCGCCGACAAACGCCGCAAAATCGAAATGCGCCACCCCGCTCGCAATTGTCACCAGCTTGTAGGGAATGGGGGTCATCCCCTTGATGATAATGATCCAGACGCCCCAGCGGTCGAACCCGGCTTTGAGCGCGTCGTAGCGCGGCATCGCACCGTAGAATTCGAGGATCGGGCGGCCGATCAGGTCGAACCCGTAATAGCCGATCGCATAACCGAGCATGCCGCCCGCGACCGAGGCCAGCACGCAATAGGCCGCGAGCCGCCATGCGGTGTTGGGTCGCGCGAGCATCATCGGAATCAGAATGATGTCCGGCGGGATCGGGAAGAACGAGCTTTCGGCGAAGGCGACGGCGAGCAGCGCCCAGAACGCGTTGGGGCCGGCGGCGATCGTGATCAGGCGGTCGTAGAGGCGTTGCAGCATCGGCGGCGCTCGATCGTCACGCGGGGCGTATCTCCTACAGCGTCGGCGTCAAGATTTCGATAGCGAGCCGCCGCGGCATCTCGCTCGCCATCGGCGGGGAGTGGGCCTACTTCTACGGCATGGCGAAATCGTGGCGTCCCAAGGCCATCGATGGTGTTCCCGACAGGGTAATCCTGTTCGACGGCGTCTGCGTGCTCTGTTCGAGCGGAGCGCGGTTTGTGATGACGCGCGATCCCCAAGCCACGTTCCGCTTCGTCACGGTGCAGGACCCCCTCGGTCAGGCGCTGGCGCGGCGGCTCGGCATCGACACCGCCTTTCCCGAGACCAACGCGGCGATCCTCGGCGGCCGCGCCTATTTCAAGTCCGACGCGGCGATCGAGGTGCTGTCGCGGCTGGGGGGCTGGTCGTGGGTGCGTGTCTTCCGGCTGGCGCCGCGGCGGCTACGCGACGCTGTTTACGACCTTGTCGCGCGTAACCGCTATCGCTGGTTCGGCCGAACCGAATCATGCTTGCTGCCGACGCCCGAGCTGGCGCGGCATTTCCTCGCCGCCCCGCCACCGGGCTGACGGTGGCGCGAACCGTCCTCGTCGTCGGCGGCAGCGGCGCATTCGGCCGGCGGCTGGTCGATGGGCTCCTCGCAACCACCGATTTCGACATCGTGATCGCCGGGCGCCACCCGGAGCAGGCGACCGCGCAACTCGCCGCGCTCGGTGCCCGCGCGCGGGCGCAGCGGCTCGACACCATGACGGTGACGACAGAAGCATTGGCCGCGACCGGGGCCTTTATCGTCGTCGACGCGGCGGGACCATTTCAGGGCGCCGCTTACCGGGTGGCGCGGGCGGCGATCGCGGCGGGGCTGCACTACGTTGACCTCGCCGATGCCCGCGACTTCGTCGCCGGCTTCGCCGCGCTCGACGCCGAGGCGCGCGTCGCCGGGGTTGTCGCGCTGACCGGCGCCAGCTCGACCCCGGCGCTGTCGCATGCAGTGCTCGACAAGCTTACCGCCGGTTGGCGCCGCATCGACACCGTCGAGATCGCCATCTCGCCGGGCAACCGCAACTCGCCGCGCGGGCTTTCGGTGATCCGGGCGATCCTCAGCTATGCCGGCCAGCCCGTGCGCGTTTTCGCCGGCGGCGCATGGACCGTGCGGCGCGGCTGGGGACGCCCGATCCGCCGCGACATGCCCGGGCTCGGCAAGCGCTGGCTGTCGCTGTGCGAGACGCCCGATCTCGACCTGGTGCCGGCGCGCTTTGCCCCGATACAAGCCGCGATCTTTCGCGCCGGACTGGAGCTAGCGGTCATGCACCTCGGGCTGTGCGCGGCAGGGTTGCTCGTGCAGCTGAGGGTGCTGCGCTCGCTCGTGCCCTTCGCGCCGCCACTCCGCTGGATCGCCGAGCGGCTGAAGGGTTTCGGCAGCGAACGCGGCGGCATGCTGGTCGAGGTCACGGGGCTGGACGCCGCGGGGCGTTTGGTCCGCGCCGCCTGGTCGCTGGTCGCGGAGGCGGGCGACGGACCGGCGGTGCCGACCTTGCCGGCGCTAGCCGCGATCCGCGCGCTGGCCGACGGGCGGCTGAGCGAACCCGGTGCCCGGGCCTGTGTCGGCGTGCTAGACCTCGCCTCACTTGAGCGCGAATTCGCCCGCTACCGGATCGCCACCCAAATCACGACTAGTGCCGCTGATGCCGCCATCCCCGTTCGAGCAGCTCCTCGGCCCTGACTTCGCGCTGCTGCCCGAGCCGGTGCGGCGGTTCCACAGCTTTCGCGCCGACACGGCGACGGCCGGCATGGCCGACATCACCTCGCCGCGCGGGTTCCTGCCGTGGCTGATCTGCAAGGTCTCCGGCCTGCCGGCGCCCGGCAGGGAGGTGCCGGTGACGGTGGGCTTCCAGATCAACCCCGACGGCAGCCAGTTCTGGCGCCGGCGGTTTGCTCGGCGCCGCTACGAAAGCGGGTTTACCGCCGGGCAGGGCCGTTATGCCGGGCTGCTGTGCGAACGCTTCTTCCCTTACGTCTTTTTCCACAAGCTGACGGCGAGCCCCGAGGGGTTGCGTTGGGATTTGGTGCGCTGGCGGCTGTTGTTTCTGCCGTTGCCGCGCTGGCTGATGCCGATCGCCGTCTGCTTCGAGAGCGGCGACGCCGACCGCTTCGTCTTCGACATCGACGCGGCGTTTCGCATTATAGGCCCGATCATTCATTATCGCGGCTGGCTGACGCAGCAGTAGAAAGGGGGGCGCGCCATGGCACCGCGGGTCGATCCGGTCGCGTCGGACGAGGCGCTTCCCGCGCGGGCCGACGTCGTCGTTATCGGCGGCGGCATCATCGGCACCAGCGCCGCGCTGTTCCTGGCGCAAAAAGGCATCAGCGTCGTCCTGTGCGAGAAAGGCCACATCGCCGGCGAGCAATCGAGCCGTAATTGGGGTTGGTGCCGCAAGATGGCGCGCGACCCGCGCGAAGTCCCGCTGGTCATCGAAAGCCTCCGTCTCTGGGAACGGATGAACGAGACGGTCGAGGCCGAGACCGGTTTCCGCACCTGCGGCATCATGTATCTCGGCGAGACCGAGGCCGATCTCGCCCGTCTCGATGCCTGGCTCGAGCACGCCCGCGAATACCAGCTCGACACACGCATCATCGGCGGCGCCGAGGTGGCGGAGCGCCTGCCCGGGCTCGCCAAGAAATGGGCCGGCGCGCTCTACACCGCGAGCGATGGCAAGGGAGAGCCGCAACTGGCGGCGCCCGCCATCGCCAATGCCGCGCGGCGACATGGCGCCAGCATCCACACCAACTGCGCGGCGCGCGGGATCGAGACCGCGGGCGGCCGGGTCGCCGCCGTGGTCACTGAGAAGGGGCGCCTCGCCTGCCAGTCGGCGGTGCTCTCCGGCGGCGCCTGGTCGCGCCTCTTCTGCGGCAATCTCGGGGTCGAGCTGCCGCAATTGAAGGTGCTGGGTTCGGTGATGCGCACCGAAAAGCTCGACGGCGGCCCGGAGATTTCCTCCTCGGGCGGCCTGTTCGGCTACCGCAAGCGGATGGACGGCGGCTACACCATCGCCACGCTCGGGGTGCGGACGATCGACCTGGTCCCGGACAATTTCCGGCTGATGTTCGATTACCTGCCGGCGGCGCGGCTGCACTGGAAAAAACTGCGCTTCCGCTTCGGCAGCCGCTTCGCCGAGGAATGGCGGATGAAGCGCAAATGGGCGCTCGACGAGGCGACCCCGTTCGAGGCGGTGCGCATGCTCGATCCCGCCGGCGACCCGTTTGTGCTGGAGCGGGCGCGCGCCAGCATCGCCGAATCGTTTCCCGCCTTCCGCGACGTCAAGATCGCCGAAAGCTGGGGCGGGATGATTGACGTGATGCCCGACGCGATCCCGGTAATCTCGGCGGTCGATAAGGTGCCGGGCTTCTTTATCGCCACCGGCTTTTCCGGCCACGGCTTCGGCGTCGGCCCCGGCGCCGGTCGCCTGGTCGCCGACATGGTGGCGGGCGGCCCGACTATCGTCGACCCGGCGCCGTTCCGCCTGTCGCGCTTTACCGACGGCTCGAACCCGCGCCCCCACCCGCTGGCGAGCTGAAACCGGACGCCCCTGCGGCAAGAAGGGCGGGCGCCGCCGCTTCTGATCGAGGCGGCCGCGCCGTATGATCGTGCCATGCAGCGTTTCGATGCGATCGTCATCGGCGGCGGGCTGGTCGGCTCCGCCATCGCCTATGGCCTGGCGCGCGCGGGGCTGAAGCCGGCGCTCCTCGACGAAGGCGACGTCGCGTTTCGCGCCTCGCGCGGCAATTTCGGCCTCGTCTGGGTGCAGTCCAAGGGGCTCGGCGCGCCGCACTACCAGCGCTGGACCCGGCTCTCCTCCGAGGAATGGCCGTCTCTCGCCGCCGAGCTCAACGAGCGTACCGGAATCGATACCGGCCTTGAGCAGCCGGGCGGCGTGCATCTCTGCCTCAGCGATGCCGAATTCGACGAGCGCCGCGCCCGCATGGAGCAGATGGGCGCGCAGGCCGGCAATTTCGGCTTCGAGTACAAGATGCTCGGCCCCGCCGAACTCAAGGACATGCTCCCGGGCATCGGCCCGGCGGTCGTCGGCGCGTCCTGGACCCGCTATGATGGCCACGCGAATTCACTCAACCTGCTGCACGCGCTGCACCGGGGCTTCGTCGCGCGCGGCGGCGCCTACCTCCCCAACCGCACCGTCGATTACGCCGGCGTCGCACCGGGCGATTTTCGGCTCGGCTCCGGCGCCGACGAGATTTGCGCGCCGAAAATCGTGCTCGCCGCCGGGCTCGGCAACGCCAAGCTCGCGCCGCTCTTCGGGCTCAGCGCCCCCGTCCGCCCGCAGCGCGGCCAGATCCTCGTCACCGAGCGCGCCCGCCGAGTCTTCGCGATGCCGACCACCACTGTGCGGCAGACGGTCGAGGGCGGCATCATGATCGGCGACAGCATGGAGGATGTCGGCTTCGACACCTCGCAGCGCCCCGACGTGATGGCGGCGATGGCCGAACGCGCGGTCAAATCATTCCCCTGGCTTGCCGAGTTGCAGGTGGTGCGCGCCTGGGCGGCGCTGCGCGTGATGCCGCCCGACGGCACCCCCATTTACGACGAGAGCGAGAAGTTTCCCGGCGCCTTCACCGCCAATTGCCACAGCGGGGTGACCCTCGCCGGCGCGCACGCCAACGCCTTCGCGCCGATGGTCGCCGCCGGCGCGCTCGCGCCCGAGCTGGCGGCGTTCTCCGCCAAGCGCTTCGATGTTCCGCAAGCGGCCTGAGAGCCGGGCCGCGACGGTGCCGGTCACGGTCGAAGGGATCGACATGCGCGTGCCCGAGGGCATTTCGGCCGCCGCGGTGATGCTTCTTGCCGGCCTCGGCAGCACCCGCGTGACTCCGGTCACCGGCGCTCCCCGAGCGCCCTATTGCTTGATGGGCGTGTGCTTCGATTGCCTCGCCGAGATCGACGGCCAGCCCAACCGGCAGAGCTGCATGGTCACCGTCGCGCCCGGCATGGCGATCCGGCGCCAGCGCGGCAAGCGCGCGGTCGCGGCGGAATGATGTCGCTGTCATTGCGAGCGAAGCGAAGCAATCTCGTGCCAAGCGCGTACCCTCTTCGAGATTGCCGCGTCGCGCTGCGTGCTCCTCGCAATGACGGCGGTTTCGAATGACGCCTGACCGCGTGGACTTCGCCATTGTCGGCGCCGGGCCGGCCGGGATGGCTGCGGCGACCTTGGCCGCCGAACTCGGCCTTGAGACCGTGCTGATCGACGAGCAAAACGCACCCGGTGGCCAGATTTATCGCGGTATCGAAAGCGCGGGGCATACCGCGCCGCTCGGCGCCGACTACCTCGCGGGGAAGCTGCTCGCCGCCGATTTCCGCGCCAGCGGTGCCAGCTACCGCCCGGCGGCAACGGTCTGGCACATCGACTCCGACGGCACGCTCTCGCTCATTGCCGCCGGCGGAACCGAGACGATCCGCGCCCGACGAATCCTCCTTGCCACTGGCGCGATCGAGCGGCCGGCGCCGATCCCCGGCTGGACCTTACCCGGGGTGATCACCGCCGGCGCGGCGCAAATCATGCTCAAGACCGGCGACCTGGTGCCCGCCGGCCGCGCGGTGCTGGCGGGGCAGGGGCCGCTCCTCTGGTTGATCGCGGCTCAGCTGATTCGCGCCGGCGCCCCGCCGGCGGCGATGCTGCTCACCGCGCCGCACGCCAATTACCACGCCGCCGCGCGCTTGCTCCCGCGCGCGCTGTGGCCGGCGCGCCACATGTTGCGGAAAGGCCTCGGCCTGATCTACGAGGTGCGCCGCGCCGGCATTCCGATCCGCCGCGAAGTTACCGGCCTGCGCGCTGTCGGCCGCGGTCGGCTCGAAGCCGTCGCGTGGGATTCCGGCGAGATGCCGGCCGATCTTCTGCTGCTGCATGAGGGCGTGATCCCCAATGCACAGATAAGCTTGGCATTGGGATTGGAACACCGCTGGGACGACGTCCAATTGTGCTGGCGACCGGTTGTCGACGAGTGGGGCGCCACAAACCTGCAAACGGTCGCGATCGCCGGCGACGGCGCGGGTATCGCCGGAGCCGAGGCGGCGGCGCTCACCGGGCGGCTCGCCGCGCTCGACGCAGCCTCGTTTCTCGACCGGCTCGACCCGGCGGAGCGTGATCGCCGTGCGGCCCCATTGCGCGTTGGGCTTCGCCGCGAGTTGGCGATCCGCCCGTTGCTCGACCGGCTCTACCGTCCGGCGCCCACAATTCTGGTCCCGCCCGACGACGTCATTGCCTGCCGCTGCGAGGAGGTGACTGTCGCGCAAATCCGCCGCGCCGCGCGGCTTGGCGCGCAAGGCCCCAACCAGGCCAAGGCGTTTACCCGCTGCGGCATGGGCCCGTGCCAGGGCCGCCTCTGCGGCCCGACCGTTTCCGCCGTGATGGCCGACACGCTCGGCAAACCGATCCAGGACATCGGTGCGTACCGCCCGCGCGCGCCCTACAAGCCGATCACCCTCGGCGCGCTCGCCGGCCTCGAATAGCGGTTTTGCGTGCCTGGGCCTTGCGCTCCCCCGCATTTGCCCAAAGGATGCGCGATCCCTCTCTAATCGTGATGCCCGCCATGCCCGATCATCCGCTTGCCCCGCTTCTCGCGCCGCGTTCGGTGGCGATCTTTGGCGCCTCGAACGATCCGACCCGGATCAGCGGGCGCTCGCTGCGCTATTACCGCGAGGCCGGGTTCAAGGGCGCCATCTACCCGATCAACCCGACCCGCGACGAGGTCCAGGGCTTGAAGGCGTATCCCGATCTGGCCTCGGTCCCGGGCGCGGTCGATTTCGGCCTGATCGCGGTTCCGGCCAATCTCGCGGTCGAGGCGATGGAGGCCTGCGTCAATAAGGGCGTGCGCGGCGGTCGTCATGTTCACCGCTGGCTTCGCCGAGATCGGCGCCGAGGGGCGCGCCCTGCAGGAGCAGATCACCAAGATCGCGCTCGACAGCGGCATCCGCCTCTGCGGGCCGAATTGCCTCGGCCTCTTCAACATGCGCATCGGCCACACGCCCGACCTTCTCGTCCTTCCTCGAGGAGGGCCCGCCCGCAATCTGGTCCGCTCGGCATGGTCACCCAATCGGGCGCGTTCGGCACCCACCTCTTGGCGCTGACCGCGCGGCGCGGCATCGCGGTTGGCGTCTGGATGTCGACCGGCAACGAGGCCGAGGTGCAGGTCGCCGACGGCATCTCGTTCCTCGCCGACGACCCCGAGACCCAGGCGATCGCCTGCTACATGGAGGCGATCCAGGATGGCGAGCGCTTCGCCGCCGCGGTGAAGAGGGCCCGCGAGAACGGCAAGCCGGTGATCGCGATGAAAGTCGGCGGCTCGGAGATCGGCGCTGCCGCCGCGGCCTCGCACACCGCCTCGCTCGCCGGCAGCGACGCCGTCTATGACGCGGCGCTGCGCCAGCTCGGGGTCGAGCGCGCCAAGACGCCGGAAGATTTGGTCAGAGATCGCCTATGCCTGCACCCGCGGCCGGCTGCCGCGCTCGCGCAAGCTGGCGGTGATGACGATGTCGGGCGGCGCCGGCGTCTTGATGGCCGACGCCGCCGAGGAGCAGGGGCTCGACCTCGCGCCGCTCGCCGCCGACTCGCAGAAGACGGTGCTCGAATGGGTGCCGTTCGCCGCGCCGCGCAACCCGGTGGATGTGACCGCCCAGGCGCTCAACGACCCGTCAATCCTCGACAAGAGCTTCGACCTGCTGCTCGGCAAGGAGAAATTCCCCTCGATGGTCGGCTTTTTCACCACCTGGGCGTCATCGCCGCAAATGGCCGAGCCGCTTTACAAATCGCTGAGCGGCGCCGCCGCGCGCTATCCGGACAGCTACATCGCTCTCTCCGCCATCGCCGCGCCCGAAGATGCAGCGGCGCTACGAGGCGGCCGGCATTGGCGTTTACGAGGACCCGTGGCGCGCGGTCGAGTCGGTCGCCGCGGCGACCCGCTGCGCCGAGCGCATCGCCACCCCGCCGCATCCGGTGCCGCCGGTGCCGGCCGGCCTCGCGCCGCTGCCGAGGCACGCGCTCGGCGAGCACGAGGCGAAGGCGATCCTCGCCGCCGCCGGCGTGCCGATCCTCGAGGAGCGGCTCGCCACTAGCGAGGCCGCGGCCAAGGCTTGCGCCGATCTCGGCGAGCGGCTGGTGCTGAAGATCGTCTCGCCCGAGATCACCCATAAGACCGAAATCGGCGGCGTCATGCTCAACGTCGCCGCCGCAGACGCTGGCTTCCGCCTATACCGGGCTGATGGCCCGCGTCGCCGCAGCGCGCGCCGCACGCCAATCTCGAAGGCGTGCTGATCTCGCCGATGCTGACCGACGGCGTCGAGATGATCCTCGGCGTCCAGCACGACGGCGTGTTCGGCCCGACCGTGCTCCTCGGCCTCGGCGGCATCTTTGTCGAGGTGCTGCGCGATGTGACCTTCCGCGTCGCGCCATTCGGCCTGGAAGAGGCGCGCGCGATGATCGGCGAGCTGCGCGGCGCCGCGATCCTCAAGGGCGCGCGCGGCAAGCCGCCCGGCGATCTCGAAGCGCTGGCCCAGACCCTGTCGAAGCTGTCGCTCTTCGCCGCCGCGCAAAAGGGCCAGTTCTCGTCGATCGACATCAACCCGCTGCTGGTCCGCCCGCAAGGCAAGGGCGTCGTCGCCCTCGACGCCCTCATCGTCACCGAAGCGACGCCGGCCGGGCATTGACGGTTCCGTCAGCTTTCCGGCAATCGCCAGTCGAGACCAGGAAAGCGTGTGTAATCTCGGTCGTAGGTGATCCAGGTACAGCCGTGTTCGATCGCGAGCGCGGCGAACCACGCATCGGTAACGCGCGCTCCGCGAGTGTCTGTATCGACGCACAAGCGCTGGAAAATCGTCCAATGCCGCTCACCTGGTTCCACGACCTCGCAATGCGGCTGCTCCAGCAAGTCCTCACAAAAGCCAAACGCGTCATCGAGGGAACTCGGCTGCCGGTGTATGCGCGGATTTGTCGTAATGCGAACAAGTGCGCTCAAAGCAAGCGGAGACACGCCAAAGCGCGTTTCGCCTGCGATCACGGTATCAAGCCAGGCCTTGCAAACGGCATGATGCGAAGCGTCCGCGCGAAATGCGCAAATAAGGACGTTCACGTCTGGCAGGATCATCGGAGCCGGCGCATCAACTCGATATCGTCCATTTCTTGCAGGCCGGCAAAATCGTTGAGGTCGATGCCGGGCATCAGACCGCCGGTCGCTGTACTGACGCGCGGCATAGTCCGCTTAACCTTAGTCGCAGAACCGCGATCATCGAGAACGCGGCGTAACCCGTCCTCGATCAGCGACGTCAACGAACGGCCTTCAACCGCCGCCCTGCGCTTGGCGCGGCTGACCAACTCCTCCGGAAGGCGGACTGTGGTTCGTGCTGTCATATGTCGTGACATATTTGATGATGAGACAATATGTCAAGTAAGCCTGTCGGCTTTCTATTAGCGCTGCCATGACCACTTACGCCGTCGGCGTCGATATCGGCGGCACCTTCACCGATATCGTCTGCGCCGGGTCGGACGGCTCGCTGCGGCTGATGAAGCGTCCCACCACGCGCGGCGACCCAGCCGCCGCGGTGCGCGACGCGCTTGCCGCGATGCGCGGCGAATGGGGTATCGACCCGGCTTCCATCGCCCGCTTCGTGCATGGCTCGACCGTCGCCACCAACGCCGTCATCGAGCGCAAGGGCGCGCGCACTGGCATCGTCACCACCGCCGGCTTCAGGGACGTGCTCGAGATCGGCCGGCAGATGCGCCACCGCATGTACGACCTGATCCTCCGGCCCGAGACCCCGGTCTTTCTCGCCCCCGGCTCACGCCGCAAGGAGGTGCGCGAGCGCGTCTCGGCGCAGGCCGAAATCGTCACCCCGCTCGACGAGGATGATGTTCGCCGTGTCGCCGCTGAACTCGCCGCCGATGGAGTCGAGGCGATCGCCATCGTCTTTCTGTTCTCGTTTCTCAACCCCGCGCACGAGCGTCGCGCACGAGAGATCGTCGCCGCCGCCCACCCCGGCATCGCCGTCTCGCTGTCGTCCGAGGTCGATCCCGCCTTCCGCGAATACGAGCGCACCGCGGTCACCGCCTTCGACGCCTATCTGAAGCCGGTCGTCGCAGGCTATCTGGCGAGCATGGAGCGCGACCTCGCGACCGCTGGGGTCGCCGCCCCACTGCAGATCATGCAGTCGCGCGGCGGCATCAGCTCGGCGGCCAACGCGGCGCGGCGCCCGGTGCGCCTGTTCCTGTCCGGCCCCGCCGCCGGTGTGGTCGGCGCGCTCTCGGTCGGCAAGGCGGCCGGCGCCGGTGACCTGATCTCGATCGATATCGGTGGCACCAGCTGCGATATCGCGCTGATCAGCGGCGGCGAGCCGCTGGTGCGCGGCGAGGGCGTCATCGACGGCTACACCGTGCGCGTCCCGATGGTCGACGTCACCGCGATCGGCGCGGGCGGCGGCAGCATCGCGCGCATCGACAATTCCGGCGCGCTGCGTGTCGGGCCGCAATCCGCCGGGTCGGAGCCGGGCCCAGCCTGCTATGGCCGCGGCGGCGTCGAGCCCACCGTCACCGACGCCTCGCTCGTCCTCGGCTATCTCGATCCCGGCTATTTCGCCGCCGGCACCTTGCGTCTCGACCTTGAGCGCGCCCGCGCTGCGCTCGCTCCGCTCGCCGCGCGTATGGGCGCCTCGGTCGAGACCGCCGCTCTCGGCATCCATCGCGTCGTCAACGCGCAGATGGCCGAGGCGATGCGCCTGGTTTCGATCGGCCGCGGCATCGATCCGCGCGGCTACACGCTGGTGCCGTTGGGCGGCGCCGGGCCGCTGCACGCCGCCGCGCTGGCCGCCGAACTCGGCATTTCCTGCATTCTCGTCCCGCCGCATCCTGGTGTGCTGTCGGCGGCGGGGTTGCTCGCCGCCCCGATCGAGCACGAGCTGTCGGCCGCCTACCCGCAACCGCTGGACGGTGCCGACTGGGGCGACGTCCAGTCGGTGCTGGCCCGCCTCGACGGCGGCTGCACCCGGCTGATGGCGGGGGAGGGGGTCGGGTTGGACGCGGCGGAAATCCGCCACTTCGCCGATATCTGCTATATCGGCCAGGGCTACCACCTGGAAATTCCAATCCGCGCCGACGCCTCCGAACCGCTGGCCGCGCTCTACCGCGATTTTCTCGCCGCGCACGACCGGGTTTACGGTCACGCGACCGAGGCGCCGGCCCGCATCGTCAACCTCCGCGCCCAGCACCGCGTCGCCCCGCCGGCTTTGGCGACGGCGGGGCCCCTGCTTCGGGTAGCTCCGAGCAACCGCAAATCCCGCCGCCAGGTGTTGATTGATCCGTCATCGGGGGTGGAGACCGCCGACATCTATGATCGCGCGGCGCTCGCCGTGGGGCGGGAATTCGCCGGTCCGGCGATCGTCGAGCAACCGGACACCACGACCCTCGTGCCGCGCGGCTGGCGCTGCCGCGTCGCAGCCGGCGAAATCTTGCTGCTGGAGCCGGTAACGGGGCGGTGATCCGGCTTGTCGCGAAGGGTCGGAGGATCCCGATCATAACGGAAAATTAACGCCAAAGGTTTAGGCCATGCCGACAGTTCGGAAGGAATCGGCGTCGTGCGGTATTGGCTATTTACGCTCCTCCTGCTGATGGCTCTTCCGGCCTCCGGTCAAGAGCTCCCCGACATCCATCTCAAGGTGGTCGGCGGCCTCGGGCAGACCATCCAGTTCAAGAACTATGAGGAGCCGTTCTGGAGCAAGCAGCTCGCCGAACGCTCCCATGGGCACATTACCGCGGAAGTGACGCCCTGGGATCAGTTCGGGATCAAGGGCGGCGAGCTGCTGCAGTTCACCCGCCTTGGCGCGATCATGCTCTCGACGGTGTCCTTGAGCCAGATCGCCAGCGAGGATCCGGAGGCCGCGGCGGTCGATCTCGCCGGCCTCAACCCCGACATCGCAACCTTGCGCCGCAGCATCGACGCGTACACGCCGACGCTGCGCGACGTCTACCGCACGCGGTATGGGCTCGAGCTCTTGGCGGTGTGGAGCTACCCGGCGCAGGTCATCTTTTGCAACAAGTCGATCAGCAGCCTCGCCGACCTCAAGGGCGTCAAGGTCCGTGTCGCCAGCGCGATGCATTCGGACTTCGTCGAGGGGCTGGGTGGCGTCGGCGTCACCATCCCGTTCGACGGGCTGATGGACGGGTTGAAGAAGCACGTCGCCGATTGCGCCATCACCGGCGCGATGTCCGGGTACCGCCTTGGTCTGCAAAACGCGACGACGCATCTCGACGCTACCACGGTCAGCTGGGGTCCTTATGTCCTCTTCGCCAACCGCACCGCGTGGGAGCACTTGGATCCCCGGGTGCGCGACTTCCTGACGGCCCAGATCGCCGAGCTCGGCGGCAGGCTCTGGGACGCCGCCGAGCAGGAAACCGAGGAAGGCGTCGCCTGCCTTACCGGTAAGGGAACCTGCACCGCCGGTCCGCCGGGGAGCATGAAGCTGGTCCCGACCACCGCGGATGACCGCAAGCTGGTGCGGCAGTCCTTTATCAAGGTGGTGTCTCCGCGCTGGTCCGACCGTTGCGGCCCCGCCTGCGTCACCAATTGGAATCAAACGATCGGCCGCCAGTTCGACATCACCGTCGCCGCGAGCCACTGAGGCAAAGAGCGGACTGATGGCGCGACCATCGTGGCTTTCGGGCATCACCCGCCTCACCCGCCACGTTCGCCTGCAGAACGCGATGATCGTGCTGTGCACGATCCTCGTCAGCGCCTATGGCGCCAGCATGTACGGTTCGCTGCACCGGTCATACCGTCAGACTCTCGGCGATGCGACCGGCGCGCTGCAGAGCATCGCCCGCTCCTCCGAGGTGGGTACCAACCGGTCGATCTTCGAGATCGACGCCATGCTGCTCGGTGTCGAGCGCATGCTCGACACCATGCTTACCGCCACGCCTCTCGGCGATCCTGCCGTCAAGCAGCTGCTTAATCAGGTCAACGACCAGACGCTGATCGTTCGCGACATCCTGATCGTCGATCGCGATGGTCATTTGCTCAATAACGCCGGATCGACCGCCACCACGCCGGCGCGCGATGTCGCGAACAAGCCGTGGTTTGTCGTGCATCAAAAAGGCGGCCTGCCTTCGCTCTATCTCGGTCGGCCAGAGCGTAGCCGGGCCACCGGTGGCTGGTCGATTATGATGAGCCGCCCCCTGGTGCTGCACGAAAAAACCGTCGGCGTGATTGCCGCCGAGGTCCCGATCACCGTCTTCACCGATTTCTATAATTCCGTGGTGGCGAACGGGGCCGCGCATGTCGCGCTACTGATGGACGACGGCACCTTGGTGGCGAGCGAGCCGCATCGCGAGGAGGCGATTGGCCACCCCCAGACCGATATGGCCGCTGTGCTCGATGCCGCCGCGCAAAGCCGCGCCGGGGTCATCGCCACCTCGGCAAGTGACGCCGACGACGTCAACATCGTCAGCTTCGAACGTATACCGGCGCGCCCGCTGATCCTCACCGCCTCGCGCGGGCGCGACGACATCCTCACTCAGTGGCGCTCTGAATGCGTCGGCTCGGTGGTGGCCTTCGTGCTGTTTGCGCTCACCGCCGGGTGCCTGACCTGGATGATGGTGCGGGCGTTCGACCGTCAGCAGCACGCCTCGCTCGAGCTGCGCGCCGGCGAGGAGAGACTGAAGCGGCAAAGCGATCTGCTGCAGAGCACGCTCGAGAATATGGGCGAGGGCCTCAGCGTGTTCGACCCCAGCGGCCGTCTCATGGCGTGGAACTCCCGCTTTGTCGAGATGCTCGATCTGCCGACCGATTTGTCCGGCGAGACGACTTTGCAGGACGTGTTGCGACTGCAGGCGGAACGCGGCGACTTCGGACCGGTCGATACCACGGCTGAGACCAACGGGCGGTTCGAGGCGTTCTTCCGCGACATCCCCTATGTTCGCGAACGCCTGACGCGCAACGGCCGCACCTTCCAGATCCGCCGTCGCGCCATGCCCGGCGGGGCGGTTGTTTCGCTCTATTCGGACATTACCGAGCGCAAGGCCGCCGAGATCAAGATGGCGCAGGCCTGGGCGCAGGCCGAACTCGCCAATCGCGCGAAGGGCGATTTCCTCGCCAATATGAGCCATGAGTTACGCACGCCGCTGAATGCGATCATCGGGTTCTCGGAGATACTCAGCGGCGAGCATCTTGGTCCCCTAAAGAACCCGCGCTACCTCGAATATTCGAGCGACATTCATTCGAGCGGACTGCATCTGCTGTCGATCATCAACGACGTGCTCGACATGTCGAAGATCGAGGCCGGCAAGCTCGACATTCATGAGGAGGAGATCGACGTCCGCCAGCTTCTAGCGAGCAGCCTGCGCATGGTACGCGAGCGCGCCCGGAAGCAGCAGGTCGAATTGGTGTGCCACGCCGACGACCCGTACCTCGCGATCTTCGCTGACGAGCGGGCGATGAAACAATGTCTGCTCAATCTTTTGTCGAACGCGGTCAAGTTTTCCAAGGCCGGTGGACGGGTCACCGTCGACGCGCATGTCGATGCCGAGAACCGCACCGTGATCACCATTGCCGACGACGGCATCGGAATGACGGAGCAAGAGCAGGAGCGGGCGCTGCAACCGTTCGGTCAGGCCCACAGCTCGACCACCCGCACCTATGGCGGCACCGGGCTCGGTCTGCCGATCACCCAGGGCCTCGCCGAGGCCCATGGCGGCAGCTTGTCGATCGTCAGCAGTCCGGGTACTGGGACCACCGTGTCGATAACCTTACCGGCCGAGCGCACCCGGACGACGCCCGCCGCTCAGTTCGCCGTCCGCGCCTAGGCTGGCGGCGAAGCGGGTTACGACTTGTGGCGGCCGCGTCCCGGTCAGCCAGCGCAGCACGACAATCGCCACCAAGTTCGGCAACGCCAGCACGATAAACGAGGCAGTCCAGGCCCGGCCGCTTTGCGCGCCTCCGGCGAGATCGAGGATCACGCCGAAGGCAGTCGGCGCCACGAGGCCGGCGGTAAAGCCCAGCATCGAATGGACACCCAGTGTCGCGCCGCGCTGCTCGGGCTTCGCCGCGGCCACCGTGCCGGCGGTCAGCGCGCCGGAATCCGCCATTACCGTCGCGTAATAGCAGGCCAGCAACCCTACCGAGAGCGCGAACGAGATCTGCCAGGAGAGGCCGGTGGCGACCCCGAAAACAAAGCCGACTAGCATGATCGCGGTGATCAGATTGGCGCGTCCGAACCGCTTGGCGAATTCGTTACAGCCGATGCTCGAGGCGATGCCGCCCAGCGAGATGATGGAAGCCAGGGTCGGCGCGTCTAGCCTGCCCGTGCCCCCGGTCGCCGAACCGGCGGCGAAGGTGAGGAACGCGACCATCCAGGCGCGCGAGCCGTAAAGCTCCCAGCAATGCGCCACATAGCCGCTGATATAGCCGAGCGCCGGCTTGTTGCGGAATACCAGCCGGTAGCTCTCGATAAAGCCGAGGCGGTTGGCGGCCGGGGCGGGGGCCTTCGGCGCCATCAGCAGGAACACGAGAAGCCCCGCGAGCAGCGGGCCCAACGCCGCGAAGGCGAAGGCAAGCCGCCATGAGGCATGCGCGGAAACGATGCCGGCGAGGAAATAGGAGCCGGCGAGGCCGAACCCGGACAGCGAGGTGTAAAGCGCCGTGGCGCGCGACTGCAGCGCGTCGTCGATGCGGTCGGACATCGCCTTGAGGCCGGGCATGTAGATACCGGCGAAGCCGATCCCGAACAGCGCCTGCGCGATCATCGCACCGACGAAGCCGTTGGCGAACAGCGCGAATGCCGCGGAGCCGCCGGCCGCGAGCAGGGTGGAGCCGAGATAGATGCGGCGCGCGTCGATGCGGTCGCTGAGGCTTGTCAGCACCGGCACCGAACCGACATAGCCAAAAAACAGGATGCCGCCGACTAACCCCGCCGCGGCATTGCTGAGGCCCCAGTCGGTGCGCAGCACCGGGAGCAGCGCGGGATAGGTGGCGAACCCTGCCATGCACAGGATCTCCGCCGTGCACATCAGCGCCACCAGGCGCGGACTGCTGGTGACGCGGGTCATGCGGCGCGGACCCGGTTGCTGCGTTGGGGAACGGAGCGTTGGCGGCGGCTCGGGACCATCTGCGCGCGGCGGTTGACCACCATCTTGTCGTGGAGCGACCTGATCACCCCCGAGCCGGTGTGAGTGAAGAGAAACGGCAGGACGGCGTGAACGAGACAGGCAATACCGCCGCGGATCATGCTGAATGCAAAGCCCGATGCCTTCTGCAGGTGCTCGATATAGCTCTCCCCGACCGAGGCGGGGTGTTCGCTGAAAGATACTTTCATGGCTTTGCTGCTTCCTGTGGGGCGCCATCTTGGGCGGCGAGGTGAAAGAGGGTCTGCCAAGGCACGGATGCTGTTTCCGCCGCGCCGCCGCCGAACGCGACGGGCTGATCGGGCTCGAGCTCCTTGCGGTAATAGCTGCGCACCGTCGCCGAGGTGTCGTTGTAGGTCTTGAGCGAACTGCCGCGCCGGTAGCCCAGGCGTTCGTAGCGGCGATGTGCGTCCAACAGCTTGATGTCGGACCATAACTCGATTGCATGCGCGCCGCGCTCGCGCGCCTCGTGCTCGACCAGTTGGCAGAGAAAAGTGCCGAGCCCGTTTTTGCGCATCCCGCGCGCGACATACAGCTTTTGCAGCTCGACCACGCCGTTCTCGACGCTCTGCGTCAGCGCGACTGTGCCGATAATCTCGCCATTCGCCTCGACCACCCAGAATCGGCCGCCGTTTCGCGCATAGGCGCTCGCCGGACATAGCAACTCTGGCATGTCGTTGGCAGCGACCAGGGTCTTGCCCGGGTACTCGGACCAAACCTTGGATACCAGCGCGACGATCGCGGCGGCGTCATCGTCGCGCGCATAGCGCAACACCAACCCATCGGATCTCCCGATGATCGCGCCAGGCGATACCGGATCGATGCGAGCGGGCAGGTACTCCCGCGGCGCCGAGCGACTCTCGGTTACCATAATCCTACCCTCAGATACCGGGGCCGTTTGGCCCCTCTTTATCGCTCCGGATTTTTTTGGAGCAGGGGCCAAGTCTCTATGATGCGCGGTAATGCTTCGTGAATTTCGCGTGAATTCAATGCGAATTCTAATTTATATTAACCCTGTTGAGCGTGGCTGCCGTGCGCGCCACGAAGGGCAGGACTTGAAGAACGGCTATCGGTCGCTGAGATGTATGGTTGGATCGCGAGACCGCCGAAGGCTCGCACTACGAGGCCAGTAGAATGACCGAGGCGACGCCGGTGCTGGGTCGACGCTCGGATCGTCGGGGCGTGCCGGAACACGTCAGATTTCATTTGCTCGGCGACATGAAAATTGTCGCCTCCGATGGCACGGAACTCATCGTCCGCTCCCGGAAGACGCGGGCCATACTTGCGGTATTGTGTCTCGCAGGCGGCAAGAGAGTTTCCCGCAGCCGCCTCGTCGGGCTGCTTTGGAACCTATCGGCGCATGCCCAAGCGCGCATGAGTCTGCGCCATGCGCTGTCCGAATTGAACGGGCTTTTCAACCGCCACAGTCCCGATCTGATTGAGATCGACCGGGAGGGCGCCCGCCTCAATACCGCGCTTTGTTGGATCGACGTCCTGGCTGCTCCGGATCGGCCGGAGCGACTCTTGGACGATATGGATGGCATCTCCGCCGCCTTCGACCAGTGGCTCGCCTCGGAGCGAGCTCAGTTCGACGATGGGAGGCGAGAGAGTCTGGAACGGGACATCGAACGGCTCGCCCAGGAAAACGCACCCCTTCAGCTGCAGATCGCCGCCGCCCGCAGACTCATTGTTTTCGAGCCGACGCACGAAGGCGCAGTGCGCAGTTTGATGAAGGCCCTCGTCAAATCCGGAGATCGGCCACAAGCCATCCGCGAATACGAGCGGTGCCGGGAGGCGCTTCAAACGAAGTTGGATTTGCCGCCGTCGAAAGAGACGCAGGACCTGTATGAGGCGGTCCGGCTGCTGGCCTCGAAGCGCACTCGCGCCATTCCAATCGAGGCTCCCGGCGCCGAGCTCGGCGAGAATGCCGCTATTCCCTCTCCCAGCGGTCGAGGCGAGACTGCTGCGCCAAAGCAGCACCCCTCGATCGCCGTGCTGCCGTTTCTGGACCTCGCCGACGGCAGGCTGCCGGCCGGCCTCGCCGATGGGTTGGCGGAGGATCTGATCCAGGTTCTCTCGCGCGTTCCCAATTTCTTTGTGATCTCGCGATTGTCGACCTTGGCTTTCCGGGATCAGGCCCGCCTGCCGAGAGAGATCGGGGAGGTTCTCGGCGTCAAATATGTCCTCTCGGGCAGCATCAGGCTCGGCGCGCATCGCATGCGGGTTACCGCCGAGCTGACGGAGACCGGCAGCGGGGCGGCGCTCTGGCTGGCGACGTTCGACGAGGAATTGGGCGACCTTCTGGAAATCCAGGAACGGCTTGCCTACACGATTGTGCGGCGCGTCGCGCCCTATCTGCACGCGGTCGAGCTGAAACGGATCCAGAGTAAACGCCTCACCGATTTGGGGGCCTACGAGCTGCTGCTGCGTGCCCAGGAAAACATGAACAATTCTTCGCGCGATGTTTTCGACGCGACGGAAGAACTTCTCGACAAGGCGATTGAGCGCGACCCTGGATATGCGGCCGCGCTCGCCTGGCGGGCGCAGTGGCATGTGTTGCGGATCGGCCAGGGCTGGTCACCGGACCCGGCTTACGATACGGCGCAGGCCGAGGATTTTGCGCGGCGTGCGATCGAATGCGATGCCTTGGAACCCATGGCCCACGTGGTCTCGGGCCACATAGCTTCGTTTCTGCGCAAGGATTTCGATACTGCCTTCCGCCATTTCGAGACCGCCCTCGAGCTCAACCCGAATTGCGCTCTCGCTTGGCTGTGGAGTGCCGCATCGCGGGCCTATACCGGCGACGGAGCGCGCGCGGTCCACGAGATCCAAAAGGCGATGGCTCTCTCGCCCTATGATCCACGCATGTACGCGTTTAGCGGCATTGCCGGTGTGGCGTACCTTGCCGATGGGCAATACGAACGCGCCATAGAATATGCCCTGCGTTCGCTGCGGGAGAACAAGACGTACACGAGCTCGCACCGGCTGCTCGTTGTGGCCTACCAACTCGCCGGGCACGCAGACAAGGCGCGCGAGGCCGCCGCCGAGTTGCTGAAGCTCGAACCGGAACTGACGGTCGAGCAATTCCGCAAGCGGCACCCGAGCCGCGGCCCCCGTACGGAGCTCTATTGCGACGCTCTTGCCCGCGCCGGAATACCGACGGGCGCAAAGCGCCACGGCATCGCGCTCGTGTCGTAAATCAAAAAAGTTCCCAACAGATATCTCGCATTTTAGCCGTGATAGAGGGTCCGTAAACCAGTCCCTCGCCAATCTCCTCGCAGTCCCGCGCAGGTCGTCGGGTCGATTGAGGAGAAGGACATGGCGAAGGTCGATAAGCGGATTGGTTTGGAGCCTGGCGATGACACCGCCTCCAAGTTTCCGCAATTGCGTCTACCCAATCAGAAAATTGCCGACACCGGCATCGTGCGGCTCGGCAATGGGTTCATCAGCGCCGATTTCCCCGAATTGCGTCTGCCCAGCCAGGAAATCGCCGATAGCGGCATCGTTCGGCTCGGCAACGGGTTCATCACCGGGGCATTCCCGCGCAATCCGGCTCGGAAGCGCCGCGCCCCCCGCTCATAAGTCCGTGCAGGCTCGGGATGGACGATAGCGCCTCCCCGCCGGTTTGCCGGTTCTACCGCCTGATCCCGTCCGCCCCGGTTCCGCGGCGGGCGGATCGGTCGGCGGACGGCGCGCTGCCTGTCCGCGGCTACCGCTATTGCGAGGCCCTCACCAGCGCCTCGGCGTTCGGCTGGTACATCTACCCGCCGCTCAATTTCAGCCTGGTGTGGGACGGGGTAGAGGTCGCTTGGACCTATGAGGGCGCCGACGGCTGGTATGCGCTAAGAGGCGCCCAATATCCGGGCTTCCGTGAATTGTTCGAGGCCGAGGCGCCTGATCCCGTAAAGCCGCTCGCGCCGACCTTTCTCGCCCCGACGCGCGAGCCGGGGGTGATCCAGGTTTGGAGCGGATATTTGGCGCGCACGGCGCCCGGGTGGTCGTTGCTGTCCCGCGGCCCCGCCAACATACCGCGCATACAGGGTTACGAGCATTTCGAAGGTATCGCCGAGACGGATACCTGGTTCGGTCCGCTTTTCACCAATATTCGGTTGACCCGGACCAACGCGCCCGTCGAATTCAACGTTCGCTACCCGCTCTTCCAAGTGCAGCCGCTATTGCGGCAATGCTACTCCGATCCTTCCTTCGACGTCGTGGAGCTGAAGGATCTGGAGGCCGCCGACTGGGAGCGCTTCGAGGCGACCATGCGTCCCAATACCGACGCAACGAGACCGCTCGGCCATTACGCAGTCGAGACCCGCAAACGGCTACGCGGGCAGTCTCGCGGTTCCAGATTGGCTGCTGATGGCGCTTCCCGCGAGGACCCGCCTGGCGCGGAGGACCGTGCCCTTGCGCTTGCCGAGCGCGATCCAGCCCGGCAAGCCTGTCCACATCGGATTAAGGTCGGCGACTAGCGCCCGCGATACCGGATGTCGTTCGATCGAGCCTGTCATCTTGCCGAAACAGAGACAGGCGAAGCGCTCTCGTTCTCCAATGCCAAAACTGAGTTCATGCCCGGGCAAGACCGCTCATTCATCGACGCGCGGTAAGCAGCATTTAAGCTGTTCTTTACCGCGTCGGCGCAAGGATGGGCTCGTGACGGGATCATTCTCCCTCAGGGCACGATAACTGCCTGGAGGCGTTGGTGGAGCAATTGACCGTATTGGTCACCTCCGAAGGGGGGTGGGTGCTGCCGGGGAGCGACGACTTCCTCGCCGCGCTTGGCGATCCTAACCCCGACTACGACGCCGTCGGTTTTGCCGTGCGCAATCTCGGCTTCATCAAGTACCAGATCCTCGATCGGTTGGTGACCGAGATCGAGCTGCACCCGCGCAATGTCGCCTTGCCGGCGCTGCTCGCGGTCGAACATCAGCTCAAGGAGCCGCCGACCAAGCTGTTCCGCATCAAGCATTTCGATACCGAATGGCGTTCGGAGATTTCGGCCTCCGCCGAGCATACCGTTGCCCGCCTGCGCGAGCTGTGCGCGCCGCCGCCGGCGGAGCCGAGTCCGAACGAGCGCTTCCGGGTTGAGGCACTGGATCCCAACGCGTTAATCCGCGATCCGGATAATCCGCTACGCCTCTTGACCCAGAAATGGCGTGCCTCGTTCGGCCAGTTCGATTCGAGCGTGATCTCGTTCGCGATCCAACACGGCCTGTTGGCGCGGCTGATGATCGCGGGGATGAGCCCGCACGACAGCGATCCGGTGTTCCGCTTTATCGGCGCCGGCTTTCCCTGGCTCGATACCGAATACCAGGAGCGGGCGATCGGCGAGAAGCTCGAGAGCCTGCCCGACAAGAATTACGGCGCCTGGCTCTCCAACTTCTACAAATCGGTCGGGCAGTCGGGCGAGCCGCGCTTTGAAAAAGTCGCGGCGCAGATGAAGCTCGGCCGGAGTCAGAGCCTGACCTACGAGACCCGCTACGAGCGGCTGCTGCTGCCGTGGCGTGCGTCGACCGGCGAGACCTTCATCACCCTGTCCGCGCGCAAGCTGGATGCCGCCACGACGCCTTCCGCGGCGGGCGCCGCGTCGGCAAAATCCGACGCCAAGAAGGTCGAGAAGTCGTCGTAGGCCTCGTTCGCCGAGAGGCTCGTCACCCCGAATTCAAGATCGCCCCAGGGCGAGCCGGGATAGAACACCGAATAGCTCGTGTGCTTGAAGCCGCAGCGCTTGGCGTGGCCCTTCTCGATCAGCGCCGGCGCCATGAACGAGATCGAATAGTCGACCGGCCAGCGCGCCGCGGCGTACGCGCGGCCGATGCGGCCGGGCTGACCGGGCGGGAAGCGCCGGCGCAGGCTTGGGTGCAGCCACAACGCTCCGCCGTAGAACACCACGCCGCCGATCTGATGCGCGCTCTCGGCGGTGACGATGCAGCGTTGGCCTTCCTCGTGCCCGCCGAAGAACATCAGCCGCGCCTCCTCGGCCAGGTTCGTTTCCGGCCAGTAATAGATGCGCCCGGCCTGGCACAGCACGATCTCGCTGTCCTCATTCTCGCCCGAGATCCAGTACGAGTTCTGCGGCGTCAAGTCTGTGAGGCGCGGGTCGAACTGGATCGGCAGCCGGTACCAGCTTCCGCCCGGGCGGCTCTCGCGCTCGTTGATCTCGACCAGCGCGTCGAAATCGTAGCGGATCCGGAGCCGCACGCCGAGGTCGCGGGCGTGCCGGTCGCTCTCCAGCACGAACTCCGACAAGAGCGGCGCCGGCCCGTGCTTGATGGTCAGCGCGTCGGGCAGGCGAAGATTGTTTTCGGGAACGATGTTTGGGTAAATCAGCGACATCTCAGCCTCTCCGAGGAGGGGGATTCCCTCGGGCCTCCGAGCTTTGTTCAGGGAACCACTCTCTACAATTCGAGATAATGTTTCGTGAATTTGACGTGAAAACGGCGCGAATCTTTACCTGATCTTAATTAAATCGACGCTCATGCGAGCGGTGCCGGGCTCCAGCGCCTTTTAGTAAAATAAGTGTAAACGACTTGGGGATGCGCCCGTCAATACGCAGTCTTAAACTTTAAGCATATTTCTAAGAACGGATTCAACGTCCGATATCGCTCTCGGTGAACCACAGCACGATCCACGCGCAAACGCCGATAAAGACGGCCGCGTAGACCGTGACCGCCATCGTCCGCGCCGCGCGGCGATAGCGGAACCCCGGCGCCACCGCCACCAGGTAGAGCGCGGTCGCCGCCAGGATCAACGCCAGGATGAGGCGCTGCCGGTCGAACCCGTGGATCGCGCTCAACCCGCTCATCGCGCGCCCCGATCTTCCTGTATCATCGCGCGCAGCTTACACGCGCGCCCACGGGACACAACCAGACGACGCAAACGGGGGAGCACCCATGCCCAACTCGACCAAGGACGAACTCAAACGGCTGGTCTGCGAGGCGATCGACCGTCACGGCAACGCGATCATCGCCATCGGCGAGGAAATCCTCCACCACCCTGAGACGGGCTTCAACGAGCACAAGACCGCGAAGCTCGTCGCCGAGCAGATGCAGTCGCTCGGCCTCAGCCCCGAAACCGGGCTCGCCTTGACCGGGGTCAAGGGCCGCATCGCCGGCGCCTCCGCCGGCCCGCGCGTCGCCATCGTCAGCGAGCTCGACTCGTCTGCGCACCAGCGACCACCCGCTCGCCGACCCGCATACCGGCGCGGCTCACTCCTGCGGCCACAACGCGCAGATCGCCGGCATGCTCGGCGCGGCGATGGGGCTCAACGCCATCGGCGCCGCCAGCCACCTCGCCGGCGAGGTGGTGTTTTTCTCGGTCCCGGCCGAGGAGTTCATCGATGTCGAGGAGCGGCTCGGCCGCCGCGACAAGGGCGAGCTCGAGTTCCTCCTCGGCAAGCCCGAGCTGCTCGCCCGCGGCCATTGGGACGATATCGACATGGCGATGATGATCCATGCCGGCTCGCACGATCAGATGGACCGGCGCAGCTTCATCGCCAACTCGTCGAACGGCGCGCTGGTCAAGCAGATCAGGTTCATGGGCCGCGCCAGCCACGCCGGCGGCGCGCCGCAGCTCGGCATCAACGCGCTCTCCGCGGCGCAGATCGCGCTCAACGCGATCCACTGCCAGCGCGAGACCTTTTACGACCGCGACACCATCCGCATCCATCCGATCATCACCAAGGGCGGCGACGCGGTCAGCGTCATTCCCGCCGACGTGACGATGGAGACCTTTGTTCGCGGCGGCAGTCTCGAGGCGATCACCGACGCCAACATGAAGGTCGACCGGTGCCTGCGCGCCGGCGCGATGGCGATGGGCGCCGAGGTCGAGATTTCGACCATTCCCGGCTACCTGCCGCAGCGCAACGACCGTTCGATGGGCACGCTCTTCGGCGCCAATGTCGAGAGCCTGTTCGGTCCCCAGAGCTTCGAGATCGGCGGCCACCGCACCGGCTCGACCGACATGGGCGACATTGCCCATCTGATGCCGGTGATCCATCCGTATGTCGCCTCGGCGCGCGGCAAAACCCACGGCGCCGATTTCCACATCCACGAGCCCGAGCACGCCTACCTGACCCCGGCCAAGCTGCTGGCGATGACCGCGATCGATCTGCTCTACGACGAGGCCGCCCAGGCCCGCGAGATCATCGGCGAGTTCCAGCCGGCGATGACCAAGGACTCCTACCTCGCCTTCGCCCGCGGCCTGTTCAAGAAGGAGCGGTGGAGCGGGGCAGTGTGACGCGGTTTGTCATTGCGAGGAGCCCGAAGGGCGACGCGGCAATCCTGTTGACGATTACCCCGCACGAGATTGCTTCGTTCACTTTTTTAATAAATGCAAGGCGCTATGGGTACATCTTGCCATCTTACCACCTAAGCTACCACCTTCCGGTCGCCCGCTTTCATGAACCACTTCTTTCGGACTTATGCATAAAATCACCAGCCGCTGACTTTTAATCAGTAGGTCTCGGGTTCGAATCCCGACGGGCTCACCATATTACCTAATTAATTCAATGTGATAAGATAGAATCGATAAAGACATATAATTTATAGCTATTAGCGGACCTGTAACGGACCCCATAGACCACTGATCGGGCCCCGGATGGTGGTCCGGTTCTGATGTAGTTTAGGGCCGGTCCTGGCACCAGCGAGAGCATGGCCGGCGGAGCTGGCCGGGGTTGCGCAGCCGGCCATGCGGCGAAGGCTGGGACGAACACCTAGGGAGCTGGAGCGCGGTAGCCGATCGAGGCATGCGGCCGGACGGCGTTGTGCAACGCGGATGGGAATACGCACGCACCTTTGATCTCATTAGCGGACAGGCCGCCGGGCAGCCATTCGGGGCACCAGATTCAGGGCGCGTCTATCGATCCGTTCCATGCATTTCCTCAATCGCGAACTTGGTGAGACGGCAGCCTAAATCGCTGCTGTCTCGAGGTGGGTATCGAAGGCGTTGTCATGGCGCAGGACGCTCCAGGCAATACGGGCGAGCTTGTTGGCCAGGGCGACGGCGAGCTTGTTCCGGTGCAACCGCTCTGACGCCGATTTGAGCCACGCACCGAAGCTAAAGCGCGACCAGTTGTGCGGTCGCATCAACAGGACCTTCGCGGCCTGGATCAACAATGTGCGCAGATACTTGCTGCCGCGCTTGGAGATGCGGCCGAGGACCGAACGCCCGCCGGTGCTGTATTGTCGCGGCACGAGGCCGAGCCAGGCGGCAAAATCGCGCCCTCGTTCAAAAGCTTCTCCCGTGCCGATCGCTGCCACCATGGCGGTCGACGTTAGCGGCCCGATCCCGGGAACACTCCGCAACCGCCGGCACTTGGCCTCGGTCAGGCTGAGCTCTTCGATCTCGTCGGTGACGGTCTCGATGCGCTCGTCCAAGCCGCACCAGTCTTCATAGAGGCCACAGATCAGTTTAGCCGTTCGCGGCGATATCTCGTCCTTTCGGTTCTCTAATATGGCGAAGAGGGAATTGCGAAGGGCGCGCGGGCCGGCCCTGACGGCAATGCCTTGCTCGATCAGAAACGCGCGGATCTGGTTGATCGTCGCCGTACGGCGGGAGACCAGTCGCGACCGAACGCGGTGACAAGCCTGCAGGTCGAGCTGATCCTGGCTCTTCTCCCGGACGAACCGTAGGTTCGGGCGCAACGCCGCTTCCGCGATCGCCTCCGCATCGTTGTAGTCGTTCTTCTGCCCCTTCACGAAGGGCTTCACGTAGACCGCCGGAATGTCCGCGGCTCGTGCCCCAGCCCGCGTAACACCCGGCTGACAAAATGGGCGCTCAGGCAGGCTTCCATGCCGACGATGCACGGCGGCAGCTTCTCGAAGACATCTCTGAGACCCAGACGCCTGATCTTCCTTCGAAAGGCGATCTTTCCGTCGACACCAAAGCCAACGAGGTGAAACACGTCCTTGCCGATGTCGACACCGATGACCGCCAGGGATGTCGTGTTGGTCTCCGTCTTCGGATTCATCGCTGCTTCTCCTGTTGATCGCTGCTAGCCGTCAGAGGCTAAAGCGGCAGGGGAAGCAGCCGGTCCATCCCATTAGCGGAACGTCGCAGTGCATCGGAAGGTACGCTTTGCCTCGGTCTGCCTGCCACCTCTCGAAAAGCGTCATTGATAGCCCGAAGCCGCGACGGTCGGACACTTCGCATGTTCCGGGACTGCCGCTGGTAGGGGAGCGGATACGGGTATATCTTCGGTTATGGCAATTTGTCGCATCCGGTCGACGGCGCTACCTTGACCAGGAAAATCAAGGCGCGCTTTCGTAGTAGCGATTACGATCAGCTGACCGCTGGCACCGACGAAGTGAGCGAATGAAAGCGCGCTCACCGAACGTCGAAGCTAGCGCGATAGCCGATCTCCAGCAGACCATCGCGAAACTTCAACGGCAGCTCGACGAGCGTACCGCTGAATTGAACGAAAAAAATGAGCGCTACACGCTTGTGAGCCAAGCCGTCGCGGAAGGCATCTACGATTGGGATATTGAGCAGAATATCCTCTTCGTCTCGCCTCGGCTGATGGAGATTTTCGGGTTCGACGGCGCTGGCCTCAATTCTGAAGATTGGTTCGACCTAGTCCATGCGGCTGACCGTGAGGCGTATCGGACCGGGATCCAGGATTGCTTCAAAAATGCAACCCCTAAGGTAAATTGCGAATACCGCATCCTCGTACAAAATGGCGAGTATCGTTGGGTCGAAGACCATGGGCTTCCGGTCCGCAACGCGGCGGGCCGCGCAATCCGGCTTGTAGGAGCGGTGAACGATATCACGGCGCGCAAGGAAACTGATCTAGCCCTGCGCGAGGCGCTTGAGCAGCAGACCGCCACCGCCGAGATCCTCACCGTCATCAGCAATTCGCTCACCGACACGCAGCCGGTGTTTGAAGCAATAGTGCAGAGCGGGCTGAGGCTTTTCCCCCACGCCGCCATCAGCGTCGTGCTGGCCATGAACGACGAGGCACACTTGGTGGCCGTCGCCGAAACGGATCCCGCCCGCGCAGAAGCATGGCGGCGCAAATTCCCATTCCCTTTGACGCGCGAATATATCCACAGCGCTGCGATCCTCGACCAACAGGTCATCAATATTCCCGATGTCCGTGACGCGCCCCCGGGATTTGGGGCCGGCCGCCAAAACTTTTTGGTGAGCGGCTACCGCGGGATTACGATCGTGCCGATGCAACGCGGCGATGCCGCAATCGGCGTCCTCAGCGTCGTTAGGCCGGCGCCTGGACCCCTCTCGGTCGAACAGCTCGCCGTCCTCAAAACCTTCGCGAACCAGGCGGTCATCGCGATCGAAAACGCCCGGCTGATCACCGAGACCCGTGAGGCGTTGGAGCAGCAGACCGCGACCGCTGAGGTGCTCCAGGTCATCAATTCCTCGCCCGGCGATCTCGCGCCGGTGTTCGACGCTATCCTGGAAAAAGCCAACTACCTGTGCGAGACGGCATTCGGGGTACTTTGGACGTTTGACGGCACACACTACCTCCCCGGCGCCATCCACGGACCGCAAGCCTTTATAGACGCCATCAAAGACAAGCCACGGCCACCAGCCAACGGAGGTACCCTCTATCGGCACGCGGCCGGGGAGCAACTGGTCCACATCGAGGATATGGCGTCCGAGACGGAGGTGTACGGGACCAATTCCACCCGGCGCGTCTTTGTCGATCTAGGCGGTGGTCGTTCCGCGCTCTCAGTAGCGCTTCAAAAGGACGGCGCCCTATTTGGCGCATTGCAGGTTTATCGTCAGGAAGTCCGCCCGTTCTCCGACAAGCAGATTGCGCTGTTGCAGAATTTCGCGGCGCAGGCGGTGATCGCGATGGAGAACGCGCGGCTCTTGACCGAGACCCGCGAGCGTACCGTCGAGTTGCAGGAAGCGCTCGAATACCAGACCGCGACCAGCGACGTGCTCAACTTCATCAGCCGATCGACGTTCGACCTTACCCCTGTTCTGGAACACGTTATCGAAACCGCCATCAGGCTGTGCCGTGCGCATATGGGTAGCGTCTTCCGTCTGGAGGATGGTGTTTATCGCTGGGCCGCGGGCTGCGGGCTCGAACCGTCATACCGTGAGATCGAGATGCGGACCCCGATCTCGCCGGGCACGGGTACTCTTGTGGGCCGGGTCGCGCTTGAAGGCCGCACGGTCCAGATCGCTGATGCGGATGCCGACCCTCAATACGCGGTCAAGGATGAGGCGCGCATAACCCGCGCCCACACTATGCTGGGGGTGCCGCTGCTGCGCGATGGGGCCCCGATCGGCGTCATCGCAATGGCGCGCGATCGGGTCGAGCTTTTCAATGACAAGGAAATTGCGCTGGTTAGCACCTTTGCTGACCAGGCGGTGATCGCCATCGAGAATGTCCGTCTGATCACCGAAACCCAGGGCGCCCGTGATGATGCCGAGGAGGCACTGCATGACTTGAAGGCAGCGCAAGCCAATCTGATCCAGGCCGAAAAGATGGCTTCCTTGGGTCAGCTCACAGCGGGCATCGCGCACGAGATCAAGAACCCGCTCAACTTCGTCAACAACTTCGCCATCCTGTCGGTCGAACTGCTCGACGAGTTGAAGGAGACTGCGGCACCGGCCCTGGCAACACTCAATGAGGACAAGCGGGCCGACGTCGACGATACGATGGAGCTGTTGACGGGCAACCTGGAGAAGATCGCCGAGCACGGCAAGCGCGCCGACAACATCGTCAAGTCGATGCTAGAGCACTCGCGCGGCGTCAGCGGCGAGCGCCGTGAGGTCGATCTCAACGGGGTAATCGAGGAAGCCTTGAACCTCGCCTATCACGGCGCCCGCGCCCAGGATCAAACGTTCAACATCTCCTTGGAGCGCGACTACGCCTCAACCCTCAAACCCATCGAGCTTGCCCCGCAGGAGATGACTCGGGTCTTCCTCAACCTCTTTGGCAATGGCTTTTACGCCGCCACTAAGCGCGCTCGGGAGACGGGCTATGGGTCATTCCAGCCCAGCCTCACGGTGGCGACACGCGAGGAGGACAACATGGCGGAGGTGCGGGTACGCGACAACGGCGCCGGCATACCGCCCGAGATCAAGGACAAGCTGTTCCAGCCGTTCTTCACTACCAAGCCCACCGGTGAGGGGACGGGGTTGGGTCTCTCGATCAGCTACGACATCGTCACGCAACAGCATGGCGGCACCATCACGGTCGAGAGCGAACCCGGCTCGTTCACCGAGTTCACTGTTCGCCTGCCGCGCCGCCAACAGGCGCCGCAACACATGGAGCCTGTATGAGCGTCAGCATCTTGGTTGTCGACGACGCATCCGATGTCGCCGACCTCTTCCGTCAGCGGTTTCGCCGCGAGGTGCGCGGGGGCACACACGTCGCCAACTCGGGCGAGATGCCGCTCGAGCAAATGACAGCGGGCATCGATCCTACGCTGATCGTGATCCTCTCGGACATCAACATGCCGGGGATGGATGGACTGCAGGTGCTCGAAGCGATCATGCAAATCCACTATGGCGATGACGAGCGAAGACGCCGCGCCAGCGACCTTGGCGCATCCGAGTTCCTCGCAAAAACCGGCGATTTCGAACAGCTGAAGGGGCAGTTACGTCAGTTGCCTCCGGCAGCGGACGGAGTGAACACCTAACCCAAGGAAGGTCAACATGGCTTTGCGCAAATTCATCATCGAACGGGACATTCCGGCGGTCGGTAGCTTCGAGCGTGAGCAGTTACGCGGTGCTGCCGCCAAATCGAACGAGGTGCTTGCCCAGCTCGGCCCCGATATCCAATGGGTCGAGAGCTTTGTGGCCGCCGATAAGACCTTCTGCGTCTATCTCGCCAAGGATGAAGCGATCATCAAACAGCACGCGGAGATTAGCGGCTTTCCGGCAACCAAGATTACCGAGGTGCGCAAGATGATCGACCCGACCACCGAGCACGCCCCCTAAGCACACCGACCAATTCAGCTAGCGATATCGCGGCTGCCTGAGTTGAGGAGATCGGCGGCCCGAATGTCCGCTCTAATGCCGAAGGGAGCACCCGCCGGCCGGCCGAAGATGACTGATCACACTCAGGCTCACGGGAAGTCCGGTTTCGGCGCTTCTACAACGTTCGAATCGGGCACTCCGAACGACTGCCTTGAGGTCCAGAATCGGCCGTTCTAGTCGTCCGTGAAGAACGGCTAAGTGATTGAACGGGGCTGGCTGGCGGGAGTCCTGAAGTAATGGATTCCGCAAGAAACGGCGGTATCGGGGCTAGTTTTCTGGCGATTTGGGATTCCGATTTTCGGCGATTTGTGCGATTCCGGGGGGTGGGTCATCAGCGTTGGGGGACGCGATGGCGAAGCCACGGGACGATCGTCAAAAGGATCTGCTGAGACCGGCGCTGGAGGTGATCATCGATCACGGCCATCCGCTGGTACGGCTGGCGCGCGAGATCGATTGGTGGTTTCTCGACGCCCGGTTTGCCAGCGTTTGCACGTCGGGTGGGGGTCAGCCGCCCTTGCCGACGCGGCTGGTCGCCGGTCTGTTCATCCTGAAGCACATGCACGACCTGTCGGACGAGGTGTTGTGCGCGCGCTGGCTGGAGAACCCGTATTACCAGTTCTTCTGCGGCGAATTGAGTTTCTGCCACCGGTTGCCTTTCGAGCGCTCGTCGCTGACGCACTGGCGCCAGCGGCTGGGCGAGGAGCAGCTGGTGGCCTTGATCCAGGAGAGCCTGTCGGTGGCGCACAAAACCGGCGCGCTGGCGATCCGCGATCTCGAGCGTGTGGTGGTCGACACCACGGTGCAGCCGAAGGCAATCGCCCATCCGACCGACGCGCGGCTCTGCCATCGTGCGATCGAGCAGCTCGTTAATCTGGCACGACGCAACGATGTGCCGCTGCGGCAGAGCTACCGGCGGGTGGCCAAGCGTGCGGCCATTATGGTGGGCCGCTACACCCACGCCCACCAGTTCAAGCGCGCTCGGCGCGAACTGAAGTTCCTGCGCACCCGGCTCGGCCGGGTGATCCGCGACATCCGCCGCAAGATCGCCGGGAACGATGCGCTCAGAGAGCGCTTCGCCAACCTGCTCGCCCTGGCCGGTCGGGTGCGTTTCCAAGACCACCGCCAGCGCGGCCCCAAGGTCTATGCGCTGCACGCCCCCGAGGTCGAGTGCATCGGTAAAGGCAAGGCCCGAGCCCCCTATGAGTTTGGTTGCAAGGTGTCGATCGCCACGCCGGCGACCAAGCCCAAGGGCGGTCAGTTCGTGCTCCACGCCAAGGCACTGCACGGCAATCCGTTCGACGGCCACACCTTGGGGCCTGTCGTCACCGAGTTAGAGAAGCTGACCGGCGTCGAAACCCGCCGCATCCATGTCGACAAGGGCTATCGCGGCCACAATCACAAAGAGAAGTTCCGGGTCTGGATCACCGGCCAGGTCCGTCACGTCACCGCCCCGCTCCGCCGCGAGATGAAGCGGCGCGCCGCGGTCGAGCCGGTCATTGGCCACGTCAAGGCCGAGCACCGCATGAGCCGCAATTATCTCAAAGGGCGCGACGGCGATCGCAGCAATGCCGTGCTCGCCGCCGCCGGTTACAACTTCGGCCTTCTCTTGCGCTGGCTGGCGAGACTTTTATGTGCCCTCGTTCAGGCGCTCCTCACCGTCCCACAACGAGTCCAAATCGCCTAAAAACAGCCAGTCACCCGTTCTTCACGGACGACGTTCTACGGCTTCTGACAATGAGTTTCGAGGAAGCACCACCGGTTGTTCGGGCCCATGATCGTCAAAACCGATTCGTTCTAGGAGAACCCGTCGGCCGGCATGGGTCAATCCACAAGGCCATCTAAAACAATCGAATACAGGAGGCGTGGATCAATCCTTCGCAGTTCAGCTACGGTGACCCCGTGTAGGTCACACACTTAATAATACGGGGGGATCATGAAGGCGATCTCTGCCTTCGCTCCTATCGCCAAGACAGGCGCGGTATCTGCCGAGCTGATCACGCTGAACGCTGCTGCCATGGACCGAGCCCCCGATTTCCATAAAGCTCCGGGAAATCAGGAGCCGGAAAACTTTGGGGTTTTATCGACCCGGGGTTGACCGACTTGCCGCCAGGAAGCGCCGCGTCTGTCGCGAGCGAAAAGCCATAGCAGGAACTCAGGGGAATGGCCCGGAGTGTAGTGTGAACAGGGGGAACTTATGAGGAAAGTGATCATGGGCTTGGCGGCCCTGCCGCTGCTGACCGGTGTTGCCGCGGCTGGTCAGCCGTTGTCGAACCAACAAATGGACCGGGTGACCGCCGGGTTCAGCGCAATTTCGATCGCCGATGCAGAGGGTCTTGCCGGCCAAGGCATGATTGTCATCACCAATACGGCAACGCTCTCAGAGGTTTTTCCAGTCGCGACGAAGACGGTAGGTGAAACCAGCTCGACGCTATACGAGTCGCTGTCGGTAGCGCAGTCGTCGACCATCACCGGGCTCTTACACTAGAGCATAGCCGCATTGGCTGGAATCGCTGAAAGGGGTTTCTAGAGCAGATAAAGTGTGATTCGCTGACCTGACCGCAAGATGTGGGGGGCAGTGATGGCTTGGCGGCAGGGGCAGAGCTATGCGGAGGACCTGCGGGCGCGGGTTCTGGCGGCGATCGACGGTGGCATGGCGGCGCGGTTGGCGGCCTCGGTTTTCCGGGTCAGCGTGTCTTACATCTACAAGGCGCTGATCCGCCGGCGGCGGACCGGCGAGGTGAGCGCCAGCATGCGGCGCGGTCACCGGCCGCGCAAATTGACGCCGGCGCAGGAGGCCGCCTTGGCGGCCCATATCACCGCTTACCCGGACATCACTCTGGCGGCTTTGCGATCCTGGCTTTTGGCCGAGCATGCGGTACGGTTGAGCAACGGGGCAATGTGGTCGGCGGTTGACCGTCTCGGGCTGTCGTTTAAAAAAAGACGCTCCGCGCCGCCGAACAAGACCGGCCGGACGTCGCTGCTCGGCGCCGCATCTGGCGGGCGGCGCAGCCCTTTGTTGATACCGACAAGCTCGTGTTCATCGACGAGACCGGCGCCAGCACCAAGATGACCCGGCTCTACGGTCGCGCCCCGCGTGGCCAGCGCCTGTTGGCCAAAGCGCCGTTCGGCCATTGGAAGACTACGACCTTTGTCGCCGCGCTGCGGTGCGATGGTTTGACCGCGCCAATGGTGCTCGACGGACCGATGACCGGCGAGGCTTTTCTCGCCTATGTCGAGCAGGTGCTGATCCCGACGCTTCAACCCGACGATATCGTCGTGATGGACAACCTGCCGGCCCACAAGATTGCCGCGGTTCGTGCCGCGATCACTGCCGCCGGCGCTCAACTCTTCCTGCTGCCGCCCTACTCACCCGACATGAATCCCATCGAAATGGCCTTCGCCAAACTCAAGACGCTGCTGCGCCAGGCCCCAGAACGAACCCGCGATGGTCTGTGGCGGCGCATCGGCGACCTGCTCGACCAGTTCACCCCAGATGAATGCGCCAACTATCTCCGAGCTGCGGGCTACGCAGACTCAATCTGAAAATGCTCTAGTAGCACAGGAGCCGATATAGGGATGGTTGCCCGCAGTACATCGGCTCCGTGCAACACGCTCGAAGTGCTGCGGTGACACTCGGTCAATCAATCGGATAACGAAATATCGGTCAATCGCAGACCGTTGCTGGCGCGAAAGCGTCATTCGCCACACAAATCGGGAATGACGGGTTTCGGCGGATGTTGTTCTCTAATGGGTCAAGGGTGATGGCTCGGTGATGAGCGATATCGACGCTGTCGGGTGTCTGCGTTCTCTACGTGCTCATAGTGGCACTTAATGGGGTCAGCTGGGTACAGAGCGGCTCGGTTGAAATCGCAGTCGGCCACGTTCGCCGCATGCTACAGAATCCACGCCGTCATCTGCTCCCTCCCTCAGGCGTCGCTCCGCTCGGGAGCTAGGTTCGACCTCCTGCTTGGTTACGCCGGGTTGAACTGTGTGCCGTCGCGCAGCATGGCGTGCATGATGATGGCCAGGCGCCGGGCAAGCGCAATCCGCGCCTTGCGCATGGTGGATCGTTTGGCAATCGCGAAGGCCCAGTCCTTGAGCTTCAGTGGACCCTTGTAGCGCGTCAGCATGACGTTGGCCGCCTCGTATAACAGCGTGCGCACCCGCCGGTCGCCGCACTTCGAGATGCTGCCGGTGTAGTCGACCTCGCCCGACTGATAGTGCCGCGGCACCAAGCCGAGATAGGCGCCAATGTCACGGGACCGCCGGAAGCGGCCCGGATCGTCAATCGCGGCTGTGAAGGCGAGTGCGGTGAGCTGGCCAACGCCTGGAATGGTCATCAGACAGCGGCAAGCGGCGGATGCTCGCACCAGTTGTCTGATATCCGCATCGATCGCTGCGACGGCTGCGAGCACGGCGGTGCGCGCCGCGACCAGGCCGCGCATGGCAGCGGACAGACCGGTAATGCCCCTCGCTCGCCCGCAGAGCCTGCCTGATGAAGGCGGCGGTTACCGCACGCGGCAGCCGCACACCGCACACCACGGCAAGGCCGCGGATCTGGTTCTCCAAGGTGACCCGCTGGCCGACTAGCTTCTTGCGCGCGACGATCAGCGATCGCAGAGCGTGCGCCGGCAGAGACTTCACATGAACGGACTTGAAGAAGCCGGTACGGGCGAGATGCGCCAGGCCGCGGGCATCGTTGCGGTCGGTCTTGTGCGTCGCCAACGACTTCAGCGCCTGATAGGCCTGTCGGCTCTCGATACAGACGATGGGCAGTCCCAACTGGCTCAAGCCGTGGTAGAGCATCGGCGCCATCCGGCCGGTCTCGAACACAATCCGCACGCAAGCCGGAGCTTGCGCGAGCGCCACCGCGATGTCGGCAGGTGTCGACCGCACCTTTACCTCGTGTACGACGACACCGTCTCGGTCCATGACGCACACCTGCGTCTCCGCCATCGACACGTCCAGCCCAGCAAAATACTCCATGTGCGGTTCTCCTCTTCCAAGCCGAGACCGATCCTATCGGCCTCCGGGAAGAGCCGCCGCCCATTACCCGATGTTGAAAAAGTCGCCGGTAGACAAATTTGCGACCGGTTTGAGCAATAATAATTCAGGGTCTTCCGCATCATTGAATAAATACTGCTGATCTTATCACTAATCGGGACATAAGATTTCTACAGAAAAACGCTGGCCGACTTTTTCAACACAATAGGCGCTATGCAGCCGTCGACGCGCCTCGCTTCGAACGACCGGTTTGCGATCCGTGAACTGCCACTCGTTGTTTGCAGTCTTAGCCGACTGGTCATGCCCCTTTTGCGACATTCACCTGGGGAGCGAGACGAACCTTCGGATACAGTTCCACGGTGAAAATGCCCCCGCCCTCCCTGCTGCCAGAAAGGGCATAAGTGGCAGAGTTTTAATCCGCCATCACAGCGGGACTATCCCGCTGCTTCCGTGGCAGATTTTTCCACCGCCGATCTCACTGATCACATAGCGGCCGCTGACCCTCGGCGGCGGGAGCGCCTCAAGACGCCTCAATTCCCACCTTCGTTACAGCGACGCTCGCCCCATTGCCAGCTTTAGCCCTACTCTCTCTTCCTCTTTGTCAAGTTGCCAATCTGTGGGGCTCACTCGGCACGATATCGTGGTTTCCGATTAACCGAAGATGAAGGTGAACCGCGCATCCCCGATTTTCCCAGTGCCCGCCCAATAGGTGCCGTTGGAGATGAACATAAACGGCCCGCTCCTGCCATTAGAGCACGTAATGGTCCCCTGACCGTCAACGGGTGTCACATACGCGAAGGTTCCGGTGCACGTGGTCCCCTTATCGCCGCGGATGGCGAGGGTGCCCGACTGGTCGAGATAGCCGGTCGCGGAGCCGGAAAACGTCTCTTTATCGGTCTGCCCTTGCAGGGGCAGGGATGTGGCGCAGCCCGTGATGAGAAGCCCCAACACCGCTGCCAATGCCAAGCGCATCGGCCGTGGTTGCCCTGACCTCATGGTTCTCTCCCCTGGTTCTTATTTTGCGCACACCCCGGATGTGGGAGGCGGCCCGCGTCCCTGCTGTATGAGATCGCGAGCCTATTAAACACCTCGCCGGAGTACTTTTTCGAGGGCATTGACGACCATCACTCGACGGAGCTACCTGCCAAGCAGCGGGTGTTGCTGAGCTTCATGCGTAGTGTCAGTGAGATTGGCAGTGAGGCACATCGGGAGGTACTCCACCATCGGTCGCGTCCGGGGGTTGGCGGGGCTGGAGTAGGCAAGGAGGGGTACTGCTGTTGATCCTCAAAGGAGGACGAACAGCTCGATGATTGTGCCCAGGGTAAGTGCCGTCACGCGATGCCACCAGCGACTACCCTCTCTACGGTGTTCATATCGAGATTTCCGTAGCAGGATCGTGGAGGCGAACTTTATCAACCGCTGCGACACCCCGCCATACCGTTAACCGCTGTTTAAACGAGTTCAGGCATCTTGTGATGTGCCGCCAACCGAGGCGGAGGGATCGCCGCCATGCGCTGGGTGCTGGTGAGTGTGATCGCAATCCTGGGTCTTCTGTCCCTGCTGACCCACGACGTAACTGCGCCCTTCAATTGAGCGGATGTAACGCAGGTTCGAGCCGACGATGAGCTTCCCCACAGCCGACGACTTCCACGCGGAAGCAGAGCAACTTCGCGAGTTCGCGGACCAAGCGGACGATCCCGAAGTTGCCGAGAAGTATAGACAACTGGCTGCCCGCTTCGAGGCGATAGCCCGGAGCGTTGAGCTAGCGAGGGCGCTCCGCTAGCCGGTCAATCGCAGTCCCGGCGTTCGCGGTTCAGCAGGTCATCGACAAAAGGGCGGCTAGGTCGCAACCAAAGTAAAGTACGTGCCATGCAAGTTGCCCAGCCTGTCAACATTGCAGTACCTCTCCTTTGCGCCGAGGACTATCCACAATTCTGCCGTGCCTGCGCTGGTCTACCACCCACATATGCAGAATGGCAGTTTAATCAGCGGCAATATCATCGTCGCCATCGCCGCTCCGACAATAAGCTCGTCTCGATGCCTATCGACCCGGCTGCGCTTGAAGAATATTGCGCTCGGGAGCACCGCTCAGCGACCGCTGACGCCCTTTATTGTGTGGCTCATGAGAAAATGCTGGTAGCGGCAGTCCGACGCCGCCAACGGTAATCTGTCTGGAGCTGCGGACTGCGGCAGCAGAACCGAGCGCCCGCGCTAAGCGTTCCACAGGCTCTGTCGAAGCGCTTCTGCAGGCGCGGGTTCCAACGGCGGGAATATCGGCCTACGGCCTTCGCGGGGTCCGCTATCGGCGCTCTGAACACATTCAACGCGGGCACAGCGAACGACCGCTATCAGGATCCAAGAGCAGCCGTTCCACGGAGGCCGTGAACCCGCCCATTGCTGTTCCACATGAGCGATCGGCCTTGTCCTCTGGCGTCACACCCACCGTCTTCGATCAGCTCGTAACGCTCGATCTGCTCCCGTATCCGAGCCGCCAACCTTCGCGCATCCTTAGCCCGCTCCTCCGGAGTCCGCGCTAGCCTCGTGGGATCGTCCGATACCTCGGGCCATCGGGTTTCGGGCTTGCCATGTGCCCGGTCCGGATCGCGCTGCGTGCCAAGCAGACCACCTCATCTGAGCGGTACTTCAGCTCCTCAGGTGAGGCATCACCTCGGCGGCGAAAAGATCCATGTTCCGCCGCGTCAGTTCGTCGGAAAGGATGCCGAACTGGAGGAGTGCCACGAGGATGCCAAAGCCGGTACGCTCTCGCATCCGCTCGATCCCTGCTAGCACCGTCTGGGGGCTGCCGATGAGCGCGGTGCCGCTCTCTATAAGCCCCTCTGCGGTCGCCTTGCCGCCTCCCAGCCCCCGGCGCATGGCGATGAAATTCTTCATCGAGCTCATCGAGGTGTAGCCTGGCGGCATCAGCATCTCGAAGGTCTGGCGCAGGAAATCGTTAAACAGCGTCTCGGCCGCTCTGCCCGCCTCAGCACGGGCGCGGTCGTCGGTTTCGGCGACATAGATCGGACAGGCCCAGCCGAGCTGCTCCGCCGCTGCCTCGTAGCCATATTCCCGCGCCTTGTCGCGATAGGTGTTGTGGTAGCGCGCGACGAGGTCAGCCGATGAGAAGGTGACAAGAAACGGATATTTGCGCTTGGGATTGGACGCCCAGGCGACCGTCTCGCTCGACCCCTGCGACGGGATCCACACCGGCGGGTGCGGGGTCTGATAGGGCCGCGGCCAGAGATTGACGTAACGCAGGCTGAAATGATCGCCGTCGAAGGCGAACGGGCCGGGCTCAGTCCAGGCCCGGATGATCAGGTCATGCGCTTCGTGAAAGCGCTCGTGCGAAAAATACGGGTTGGTGCCCGACGAGTGATATTCCGAGCCGATGCCGCGCACGAAGCCAGCGATGATGCGGCCCTTCGACAGATTGTCGAGCATCGCGAATTCTTCGGCGATGTAGATCGGGTTGTTTACCAGAGGCAACGCGCGGCCGAGGATCGCGATCTTGACGCTCTTGGTGCGCTGGATCAGCGCGCTGGCGATCAGATTGGGCGCCGGCATCAGACCGTAGGCGGTCTGGTGGTGCTCGTTGACACCGATCGCATCGAAGCCAAGCTCCTCGGCATAGACAAGTGCGTCGATGTGGCGGGCATATTCCTCGGCACCCTTGATTGGGTCGTACATGCGGTTGGGCAGTACCACCCAGGGCGAGCGGTGCTTTGCCGCTTCCTCCAGATCGAGCGGCCGATATGGCATCAGATGGAAGGAGACGAGCTTCATGGCGCGACTCCTTCCAGGAAGTCGAGAACCTGACGCGTGAGCTCCGGCGCCTTCTCCACATGCGGAAGATGTCCGCACCCCTCCAGCAGCGAGAGCCGGGCATCGGGCAGGCGCTCACGCCACAACGCGGCAAATTCCGGCGGCATGATCTTATCGTCGTCGCCCCAGACGACGAGCGCCGGCAGCTTGATGCGGTGCAGCCACTTCTCGAGATCGGGATTGAACCAACGTGGCTGCCAGCCGAGCTTCGCGACGGTGAAACGGTTGCGCAGCATCACGTCCAGCTGCTCTTCGCTCGGGGTCAGCGCCAGGATGCGGTCGGCAAAGGCTTGGTCGTGATAGAGGTTGCGCAGGGCCTCTTCGGGCCCCCAGATGAAGTTATCGCCGCACGGCACACCCTTGACCCGGATGCCGGCCGGCGCAAGCTGCACGAGGCTCTTAAAGCGCGCGCAGTCGCGGATCAGGATCTCGGCGGCGAGCCAGCCGCCGAGCGAGTTGCCGATGAGATGGATCCGGTCGAGGCCCGCCTCCTCGACGAGGTCGAGGTAGAACATCGCGAGGTCCGACATCGAGGTGATCCACGGCGGATCGTCGGAACCGCCGAAGCCGGGATGTTCGGGTACCAACAATTCGTAGTGTTCCGCCAACAGGTCGAAGAACGGAAGCCATTGCGGCACCCCACCGGCGCCATGCAGGAACAGCACCGTCGGGCCCCGCCCGGCGCGGTGTAGCTTGATGGTCACATCCCGGATCTTGAGATCGGTCAGTTGCGCCGGCATGAGGTCCGCCCCCTCTGCAACCCGTGTCCAGCTGCTATTGTAATCGCGTCGAAGACCGTGAGACCATAACGCGCTACCTGGCGGAGGCTGATGCGGTGAAACTCGCCATCTGGTCGACCTCCGCCCTAAGAGGCTTCTCTGATTGGGGTTAACAGGGTCAAGCTGTTCCTCGTTTTTTCATTCGTACCCGTGGGTCACTCGCTTCTCTTCGCGGTCGGCGCGTGGCCGCCGCATGATGGGGTCAGGAGGGCGAGGCGTCTCAATCTGACCCGCGACCTTCGGGGCATTGCTGCCCTCCGGCTCCAGAACTCTCAACGAGATCGCCTTGCCCATCGTCCCCACGGGAACGACGCGGATCCGCCTTCGTCAGGCGGAAACTGGAGCTCCTCTCGTCATGCGGCTGCTGCGGGCGTTGCGACCAGCTTGCCCCAACGGAACTTGGAGCCGTCGCTCCAAACGCGGTGCAGGATAACGGCCAGTTTTCGGGCGACTGCCACGCGTGCACGTGCCATACCCCGGCGCTTGGCGACGTTCATGCCCCAGGCTCGCAGCACCGACCATTTGGTGCTGCGGATCAGCAGTGAGTGGGCCGCCTCATAGAGCGCGGTGCGGGCAAGTTCGTCGCCGCACCGGCTGATGCGGCCCTGCACATCAGTTTCACCGGATTGGTAGCGCCGGGGTGTCAAACCGAGGTGTGCCCCAACGTCGCGCGATCTGCGAAAACGATCCGGCCGATCAATCGTTGCGCGAAATGCTAGGGCGGTCAACGGCCCAACACCTTGTACGGTCATCAGCCGCCGGCATGTTGGCTCGACACGCACTTCGTCGAGGACACGCTTGGTGAGCCTGTCGACTTCTCGGGTCATCATGTCGATGACAGACAGCAATGACTCGGCCAAACCAGCCAGTACCGGATCGTCAGCGACCAGTTCGTTCACCCGTGCCGCGAAGTTCTTCCGGCTCGGCGTGCCGATCTTCAGCCCGGCTTCGCGCAGCAGCGCGCGCACGCCGTTCTCGACGTCGCGCCGCTTGTTGAGCACCATTCGTCGGGCGGTCAGCAGCGCACGCCAGGACCGGCAGGATGGGTTCTTCACATGCACCGCGCGATACCAGCCGGTTCGCATGATCTGCGCGATCCCACGCGCGTCGTTGCGATCGGTCTTGTTTGGCATCGCACCCATCGCCGCCTTCGCCTGGCGCGCCTCGATGCAGATCGCCGCGATCCCCGCTTCGGTAAGTCCCTGATGCAGCCAAGCCGTCAGCGAGCATGCCTCGAGGCCAACCCGCTCAATCGCCATTCCGGCCGCCTTGAAGAACGCGACCAGCGCTTCCGGCTCGCTCACGACACGCGCCTCGCGCACAATCAGACCAGCATCATCGACGATGCAAATGGCGGTCTCTTCCAACGACACGTCCAACCCGGCAAAGTAACCCACGGCTGCTCCTCCTCGATGCTTGTGGCCGATCCACACCGGACCACGCTCTACCATCCCGGAGGAGCAGCCGCCCGATTGCTGGGGGTGAGACCCCAATCACCCCATCTGACCCGAAAATGAATTGAGTGATTTCAGTGACTTGTGATTCGGTCGTAGTTGCGAACAGCGACTGAGGCACAAAATGTGGACTGAAATCACCCGACCGAAGTATCTGCGAGACGGATTGCGCTACACGACGACCCAGGAATGGGCGGTGATTGCGCCGTTGCTGCCGCCGCCGCACGAGGGCCGAGGCCGGCCGCGCACGACCGACTTGCGCGCGGTGGTGAACGCGATCTTCTACATCGCCCAAACCGGTTGCCAGTGGCGCATGCTGCCGAAAGATTTTCCACCCTACACGACGGTGCAGCGGTCCTCCCCAATACCGGTGCCGTTGACGCCACCTAGGTCGATAACCCGATCGGCGTAGACGGCCATCCGGCGGGCCGGTCGCGATGATCACCCGGCGGCGCTGATGCAGATGCCCTGGGCAAGTTCACTATCCACAACGGAGTTGAACATCCGTATTGCGGTATGCCTGAAGTCAATCCACTGTCCGATGTGCCAAGGGCCAATCTGCCCCCTGTCTGCAAGCGTCTTCAGCATCGTCGCAAGCCGACCAACTCCGAAGATTCCACCCACGGGAAAGGTCACTTCGCATTCCTCTAAATTCGTCATTGGGCGGTCCTTTATTTTGGGTGTCCCACGGCTAATGAGAGCAATTTGAGCTAGCGCATCATCGGGGCGGACGAGGTGGGTGGATCAGCTTGGGACCCCGGCGGCGTGGTATCGTGACTGTGCGAGGTGACATGGCCATGCGCAATCAGGCCGAACACCAAGCCTCCCGATAGGGCCAACGCCAAATAGATCGGATGACGCGACGCTAGGGATCTGTGCTTCTGGTCAGTAGAGCTTTTAATATGATCGTTTTCACCGGCCTTTGGTGCTGCGGGGAGTAACTCCACGAGTCTGCTCGCTATCCTCCGGACCTCCGGTGAGGTCCAAGGGCGGTCTGGTAATCGGGCAAACAATCGCGCAAGTTGGTTGGTCGCCGCCTTGCTCGTCAGATGGGACAACCGAGCCGCTTCGGCTCGTGGATCAAGACCCAATCGAGCCAGCGCCGACAGCACGCTGAGCGGAATTCCATCTACCTCCTCGCCCACGGAGGCAAACAGAAACGAGTCCATCTCGGGAAGCTCGGGCGCATAGGCGCTGCGAAGCGTCATTGAAATAACTCCTAATAGGCTCCCCTCAGCATCAAAATTTGCGCTGAGCCCGGAAGAACCGGTTTTCGGCTCCGAATTTCTGGTCGGCATACCAAGCAGTGGGCTGAGTGCTCACGATGCATCTTGCTCTACATCTTCCATTCCGTGGATCGCCGCGGGATCGTGCCGAGGATTGATGACGCCAACCCAGGCGGCTGGCTGTCCGCGCAGCAATGATACCGTACCCAGACCGGCAATCGAGATAAAGAAGATCGGCACGATTACCGCCCGAAGCTAAAATGTATCACGAAAAATCAGAGAATCCTTCAAGGTAATATCCATGTTAATCATATAATGTGTAATTGAATTTTTACAATGAAAGAAAACAGTATTTTTTGTTGACCTGCGCTTCTTACTTGCGTGTAGGTGCCTGATGCGCCGGATTACACCCCGTTTTTTGCGGCGACCAAGGCTCCCCGCTCAATCGATGAAGGGCGCGGGACCTGGCCCGCCAGATCATTAAGACGGACGCGCATCAGGCTTCGCGTTGCCAATGGTAAAGGTCGAGATGCTGTTCCAGCCCTCTCCTCGACCAATTCAATGAAATGCGAGAAGCGTCGCGTATGCCATTAGGCTCAGGAAGAGCGCGAGGGGAATGACGATCGGCGGAACGAACCAACTCCTGGTCACGTGCGTCCTCCATCGGAATTTGCTTGTTCTGAGACTGCAGCACGAAGCGGCTGCGCCGGCTTCCAGCTTTGCGCGAACCACTTGGCCCTTTCGATTTGAGCCTGCGTCAGACGCAACGAGGCCCGCTGGTAAGCGGACTGCACACTTTGGAGATTTGCGCCGCGCAAGCTGGTCGTCGCCAAGAGGAACCACCCGCATGCTTTTATCGAGTTCCCAGGTACGTCGGGCTCTCCGGCATACAATTCCGCGAGCTTGACTTGCGCGCGGGGCAGGCCCTGCTCGGCGGCCGCCAACAACCATCTTATGGCCTCGGACCGGCTGCCCTCAGGGACATAGAGCGGCTGTCGAGCAATCCGTTTGCGTACGTGATGGCGAGATTGAATTGTGCCGCTGCATCGCCGCGTTCGGCTGCTTGAATCATGTGCTTGTCCATGTTCTTCGCTCCTCGACATCCAGGATCGCGAGTATTCGGCGGCCGAGTGGAAGAGCAACGCGCCTCGGGTGATGGTTTGGCGAGCTAATCGAGTCGGAAGACGAGCGCGTGGCCGCGGTAGCCTGTACGGCGGTCCTCGATAGAGCCTTCGGTAAGCCGCACACTCGACAACCTGACCAGGTTGAGACTCTCGCGGAACGTTTGGCGGCCATGACTCCGGAACAGCGTCGGGCTGACGCCGAGGCGCTAATTGCCCGGGCTCGGGCGCGCCTCGCTGAGGCGGAACGGGACGAGCTTCCGATTATCGAGACCGGCGAGCCTGTCCCGGAGTAGTCCCCGCGCAGCAGGAGTATCTGGTCTCGTCGATCGCACCGCATTCCTTCGCTACGAACAGCGCGGAAGTGGGGTTTGTGCGGACCGCCCACTCGCAGGTGCCGATGGGCGACATCAGGTTGCCGGTATGGCCTTCGCGAAGGTCGCGGTCGCGATCTTGATCACCAGATAGCCGCGTTGTTCCAATTGGACCTTCATCGCCGCGGCCTTCGTCTGGTCGCTGACGACAGTCATGCCGGCTTCGTCGGGTCGCCGCGGATGCCGGTATAGAATGGTCAAACTCACCCGGAACTTCCTTGCGCCTGTCGAACTCGAACTAATCGGCGTAACCGATCGCAGCAAGGTTCGGAAAATACCTAGTGTTGGGGTTTAACCCTCCTTGCTTGGGAGTCCTCAGAGAAAAGCGGCCGGCATCGCTGCCGGCCGTTTTTTCGTCGCGAGGAGAGACGGATTACCGAATGCCGATGCTGACACCCGGTAGGCTGATGCCAATGCCCGGACCATAAACCACCGGTGGGGCGTAGTAGGGTGAGCCGTAATAGCCGTTGCCATAGGGCGAGCCATAGACCACCGGCGGAGCACGGTAATACCCGCCATTATAGTAGTGGTGGTGCTGGCCGTCCCAGTCGGCGCTGGCCGGGGTGGCGAAGGCGCCGAGGGTGAGCAGCGCCGCGACGGCGATGCCTCCCGCGAGCTTCACCGGCAGGCAGCGCTTCGAGGTAGTGTCAATATTCCAGGTCATAGCGACCTCCTTATACTAAGCGTGGTGTCACGGTCGCGCAGCGCGACCGTTAGCCGATTTGGTTAGCTTTTCGACGCCGGAGTTCCATGACCGGAAGTCAGGAACACCTGATCGGCGACCTTCTTCTGCGCATCTGGCATCGCGCCGTAGAGATCGGAGAAGGCCGAGATCAGGTTCTTCAGCCCGTCGACATGCGCCTGAGCGACCTGCTGATAGGCCTGCAGATCCTGCACCGCGGTCATGTTCTGCGGCGGCGTCGTGCGATTTGCCGCGACCAGCTTATCCATGGCGGCGGCATTCTCGCGCATCGCCTGGGCCACGGCGTTCCATTGGGCTTCCTCGGTGGGCGTGATCTGCAGCGCGGCGTGAAGGTCGGTGATCCGCTGCTCGACCGTCTCACCCTTCGTCTCGGCGGCGGTCGCGGCGGCCGGGGTGGGCGTGACGGCGGCCTGCGCCAGGGCGCGGGTCGCGGTCAGCGGCGTGGCGAGAAACGTCGCGCCCATCAGCGCCGCAATCGCGACAGTGCGGACGAACGGCGCGCGCCGCGCAACCGGATTTGTCAAGAATGACATGGTGGTATCCCTTCTGTATATTGGGTAACAGGTGGTCATGTCGCCGCTTTGCCGCTAACGAACGACTAAATGGCGATGCATCAATTTAGATACGAAAATCGATATCGTCAGCTATCGGAAACTACTCATAACGTTTATTTAACACCTCTATCACAGTATTATATTGATATTTAATACGTTATGGGCTCAACGATTCAGCTCGACGCCGGGGCATTGGCGACGCGAAGTTGCGCCTGGGCTTCGGCGAGTAGCTCACTCACCCGTTGGCGCGTTTCGGCCGTGTGGCGGTGGAGCTTCAGAAGCTCCTGATAATGCCGGATATTAAGGCGAATGATCTGCGGATCTTCAGTCATTTTGGGAAGTCTCCTAGTTCGGAGCCGCAGCGTCGGTGGCTGCTGACACCACCTACCCGGTTATCGCCGGCAGCGCCGACCCTTCTGCACTTGCCGATAGGTGCGCCGCTTCCCGGCGAGGGGCGCGAATTTCGGTCGCAGAGCGCCGATCAGGATCGACCCCCATCAGCTGGCACAGCGTAGCCCGCCCTCGCGAGAGACGCGAACGGACAGTCCCAACCGGGATCCCGAGCGCCGCACTGACTTCGGCGTAGGGCAAGCCCTCCAATCCGACCAGAAGGATCACAGTACGTTGCTCCGTGGGTAGTCGGCCCAGCGCGCGGTCGAGATCACGCAGTTCGAGGCGCTTCTCTTGATTGCCCGGCTGGCTCAGTTGCGGAGCGGCGGCGTCGAATTCGACTGGCGCGTCGGCACGGATCGAGCGGCGGACATAGTTGACGTATTGATTGTGCAGGATCGTAAACAACCAGGCCCGCAGGTTGCTGCCGTCTCGCCAGAGGTGCAGCTTGGTAAGCGCGCGGGTGAGACATTCCTGAACCAGGTCGTCGGCGTCGAGGACATCGCGGATCAGCGCCCGTGCGTAACGTCGTAGGCTTGGAAGCTCCGCTTCGATCTTCCGTTGAATGTCCGTCATAGGGGGCTCCTTCCGCTTGCTGCGGCCGGTCGCGGGGGCCGATAAGGCCGAATTTACCCGGGAGTCGAGGGGTCGCAGCAGCCTCGGAAACTACCCAAACGGGGTTGCCAGCCACAGCACCCGGGAACCGCCGCGGTGGCTTCAGGGTGCCGCGGCAAGAGCCAGGCGGATCAGCGCCGGGATCGAGCGCGATCCTGTCTTTTTCATCACCGCGGCACGGTGGTTCTCGACCGTGCGCTGGCTGACGCCAAGATCGGCAGCGATGTTCTTGCTGGGGTGGCCTGCGAGCACCAGGTCCATGACCTGGCGCTGGCGGGCGGTGAGTCCAGCGAGCGAATTCGTTGCCGTTTCCTTCCAAGCGGATGCCTTTGCCGAGTCGCCTGCTTGCTCGAGGGCGCGCTCGATGCTGGCGAGCAGTTCCCTGTAGCCGACCGGCTTCTCGATGAAGTCGGCGGCGCCGGCCTTCATCGCCTGGATCGCCATCGGCACATCGCCGTGACCGGTGATCATGATCGCCGGCAGAACCTGCCCGTCGCGCTTGAGCTGCTGCAGCAGTTCGAGCCCGCCCATGCCGGGCATGCGAGCATCGACCACGAGGCAACCCTGCCGGCCGGGGCGGTAGACGTCAAGGAACGCCTCGCAGCTGTCGTAAACTTCGACGGTCCGGCCGTCCGCTTCGAGCAGGTCGCGCAGCGCCTCACGCACGGAGCGCTCGTCGTCGATAACGAAGATCGCGGGCGGGCGATCGTCGACGGGGGCCGCCGGCCGCGGATTGGCGAGCAGTTGCTGGATCAAACGGGTCAGCGCCGCTGCCGTCACCGGCTTGCCGAGGCGCGCGTGGCCCTGGCCGGCGATCTCACGCAAGGTTTCTGTGGAGATGTCCCCGCTGAGGATGATCGCTGGGATATCGTGCCCGAATGTCCGCCGCAGGCCGGACACGACCTGGAGCCCGTTCGGACCGTTGGGTAGGTTATAGTCGACGAGAACCAGGTCCGGCCGTACCGCCCTGCGCTCCGCCCATGCCAGCGCCTGCCTGCCGTCCGCCGCGGTGACCGTACGATAGCCTTCGCTATCGAGGAGGAGCTTGAGCATTTCGCGCACGGCCGGCTCGTCCTCGACGACGAGGATCGTTTCGCTGTGGCTCGCGGCCGTCCCGGTCTCCTGCACACCAGGCTGGAACCGAGCCGCCGGCGCGTCCGCCCCGATCGGCACTTCGACCGAAAAGACCGAGCCTTTGCCCGGGCGAGACCGCACGTCGATCGCGTGGCCCAGCAGCTCCGCCAGACGCTGGACGATCGCGAGACCGAGACCGAGACCCTTGATGCGTTCGCGGGCCGGATTGTCGAGCTGGTGGAACTCCTCGAAAATCGCCGAAAGCTGGTCGGCGGGAATACCGATGCCGGTGTCCCAGACCTCGATGCGCAGCTTGTCGCCGCGCCGGCGGCATCCGATCAGAATTCTTCCCGCCGCGGTGTATTTCACCGCATTCGAGACCAAGTTGCAGATCATCTGCGCAAGCAGCCGCGGATCGCTGCGCACGCTCAGACTGCTCCGGACCACGTGCAAGTCGAGGCGATCGACCGTCTCGTGGTAGGCAAACTGGCTGTTCAGTTCGTCGAGCACGGCGTTGATCGGAAAATCGATGATCTCGCGGCGGACGATCCCAGCCTCGAGCTGATTGATGTCGAGGAGCGTGTCGAGCATCCCGGACATGGCGCTTACCGTTTCAGCCAGCCGGTCGACCAGCCCCAGGACGGTCTTGTCAGTGACCTTCTTCGCCATGAGCCCTTGCAAGAAGCTCAGCGTCTGCAGCGGCTGGCGGAGATCGTGGCTGGCGGCGGCGAGGAAGCGTGACTTGCCGAGGTTTGCCTGCTCGGCCTCGCTTTTGGCGGCACCCAGCGCCTCGGCCGCGCGCCGGCGCTCAGTAATGTCGTCGAACGAAAGCAGGATTTTAGGTTTCCCACGAGGTCCGTCGCGCAGCCGGCGGGCATTGAGCAAAAGGAGCCGCGGGCCGAGTGTCGGGAGCTCGATCTCAATCTCGTAATCCTCGACGCCAGACGGCTCGACCTGCACCTTCTCGAGGAACGTGCGCAGCCCCGAAGCACCGGGGTGATGGTCGGCGATCGTTCCGAGCGGCTTTCCGGCGGCCTCCGCAGCCTCGATAGCGAAGGTGCGATAGAAGGAACGATTGGCGGAAACAACGCGCAATTCATCGTCAAGCACGACCAGCGGCTGGCGGATCGTGTCGATGATGCTGTCGGAATAGGCGCGTGCTGCCTGGATCTCCCGCTCCGCCGCCTTCACCTCTGAGATGTCGGCGAAGGTGATGACCACTCCCTCGATCCGCATTTCCTGGGTTCGATAGGGGTGGATGCGGCGGATGTACCAAGCGCCGTTCGCAGCTTCGATCTCGCGACCGAGCGGCACGCAGCTGGTAAGGACCGCCCGGGCATCGGTGATCAGGTCAGGGTCGGTGGCAAGCGAGGTGAGGTCGGCGAGCGGCCGGCCGATATCGCTGGCGATGACCCGGAACAGCGATGTCGCCGCCGGGGTGAAAAAGCGGATGTTGAGATCGTTGTCCAGGAACAGCGTCGCAACACCGGTACTGTCGAGGATGTTCTGCAAGTCGTTGGACGTATCGCGCTGTCGTTCCAACGTCTCCTGAAGCTGGCTGTTGAGGGCGGTGAGTTCCTCGTTGAGCGCCTGCAATTCCTCCTTCGAGGTCACCAGTTCCTCGTTGGTGGACTGGAACTCCTCGTTCACCGACATCGCTTCTTCGTTGATCGCCGTCTGCTCCGTGTTCGAGATCTCGAGCTCGCGGATGGCGTTCTGCAGTTCCTTGCGGGTGGCGTCGAGCTCGCGCTCGAGCTCGGCGACGCGTGAGCCTCCGTCGGTCGGGATAGCAAACCGAGCGGACGGCTTCACGCGCTCAGGTTCGTCGACGAAGCTGACCAGCAGCGAGGCTTCGCCCTCGCTCTGGAGCGGCTGCACTTCAATGCTGACCGCGACCGAGTCTGCGCCGCGGCTAAGCCGCGCACCGGTGTTCCTGACGCGCGCGCCTCCCTCGCTGGCTTGCCGGATCGCCGTCCCGAGCTTATTGCGCAGCCCTTCGCGCGCCATGGCCAAGAGGTCGCGGCTGGGCTCACCCGCGGCGACCCGCAGATAGCGGTCGGTCGCGCCCGAGAAATAAAGGCACTCACCTTTGCGATTGATCAGAACCGAAGCCGGCGCGTAGGCCTCTAGCAATGCCCGCTGCGTCAGCTCGCGCGGACTGACGCCGCGCAGCGTCCGCCGTCCGCCCGGCACTCGTGTGCCTGCGCCAGCACTGAACGGAATTTCGGTTCCCGCCGTCGGCGCGCGACCGACATGCCGAAAAATTCGGTGCGCCTTGGAGATTGCCTCGAACCTGTCGCCAAGGTCGGCCACCGTCTCGGAGCCGCCGAGGAAAAGGACGCCGCCGTCGCGGAGCGCAAAATCAAACAGCAGAAGAACCTGCTCCTGCGCTTCGGGGCGCAGATAGATCAGCAGATTGCGGCACGAGATCAGATCAAGCCGTGAGAACGGCGGGTCTGCCAACACGTTCTGGGTCGTAAAGACGACCAGCCCGCGCAGTTCGGGCACGATCCGATAGCCGCGATCCTCCTTGGTGAAAAAGCGAGCACGCCGCGCCGGCGAGACGTCCGCCGCGATCGAATCTGGGTAAATCCCTTCGCGCGCAAACGCCACCGCATCGCCGTCGACATCCGAGGCGAAAATCTGCAGCGCAATCGTCTTCTTGGTCGCCGTGATCTCCTCCAGCAAGAGCATGGCGATGGAATAGGTTTCCTCACCGGTGCTGCAGCCGGCCATCCAGACGCGCAGCGGCTGGCCTGGCAACTGTCGACGCAGCAGATCGGGAACAATCTTCTCTGCCAACACTTCGAAGGCTTTGGGGTCCCGAAAGAAGCCGGTGACGTTGATCAGGAGGTCCTTGGCGAGGAGTTCGGCCTCGCCGCGATCTTGCCCAAGCATGTCGAGATAACGGTCGCGATCGGCAATCGCAGCCATCGCCATCCGCCGCTCGACGCGCCGCTGCAGCGTGCCTGGTTTGTAGAGGGTAAAGTCGTACGCCGTCCGCTTCCGCAAGAGATCTACGATTGCGGCCAGCCAACTCGGGGTGTCGTCACCTGCGGCGATGTGCTCACCGGCAGCCCGCGTCTGAGCGCCGTAATCGATCAGAATTTCGGGAATCTTTGCTACCGGGACCACAAAATCGACGAGGCCAGTCATGATCGCGCTGCGCGGCATTCCATCGTAAGCCGCTTCGAGCGGGCTCTGCACAACGACGAGCCCCCCTCTCTCCTTGACCGCCCTCAGCCCAAGACTGCCGTCGGCTCCGGTTCCCGACAGGATCACGCAGATCGCACGAACGCCGTATTCGACGGCCAGCGAGCGCAGGAGGAAGTCGAACGGCAGGCGCGCGCCGTGGCGCTCGCTCGGTTCCGAAAGGTGTAGTGCACCCCCACTGATCGAGAGATAACTCCCCGGCGAAATGACGTAAACATGCCCCGGTTCGAGCGGCATTCCATCTTCCGCCTGCTGGACCTTCTTTGTCGTATGGCCAGCCAGCAGATCGACCATCATGCTGGCATGCGTCGGGTCCAGATGCTGAATCAGGATGAAGGCCATCCTGCTATTGGGCGGCAGCGCGTCGAAGAGCTTGCGGAACGCGTCGAGACCGCCCGCCGACGCGCCGAGCGCGATGACTGGAAAGTCGATCTTTACGGGCAGGGTCGGCGAGGGAGAAGCATGCTTGGCCACTCCCCGCTTGCCCGGCTGTCGACGAGCCGCGGCGCCCCTTCCTGGCGGATCTCCTTTTGCCATGCCGGTTCTTTCTTGCCGTGTCCCCCTACGGGGATACTCGCGGCGTCGCGATGATATCACGGATCTTAGCGCCGGGGCGGCGAGCTCATTTTTCCGTCACGCGATGGGCCGGCCTGCTCAGCAAGGGCGCCGAGTTCAGCGCCGAGTTCAAACTGTGAGACCGTTCGAGCAGGTATTCGAAGCCCTTCCTCCAACGCCAGGTTAAGCGCGCCGTTGGCCTTCGCGATGCTGCCTTGGCCGTAGCGATCGATCGCAAAGTCAGCGTCGGCGCGAGCGCGCGAGATGATCTCGCCCGGCGCAAGCAGCGGGCCACTCGCATTGGCCGTTTGCTGCACCAGTTTGAGGCATTCGAGGCGGATCAAGGTCACGTCGTCTTGCCAAGCCTTGCCGCGCATGCACTGGCCACCGCCGAGTTCGGTGTAGCGCTTCCGGGAAGTGTCGCCCAGCCGCCCTTTTCGATAAAAGACCGCTGGTCCCAGGATGTGGAAATCTTCTTGAAATCCGCCAACTGCGTCGCGGCGTCGGCTTGCGCTTCGAACCTCGCGACGCACGCCGGCGTCAGCGCGTCGACGACGGCGGCCTCGGCCCGATCGCTTGCCATACGCTCGGCGCTGCTTCCGAGCGTCCAGCCGAGCGCCCAGAAGCCGAAGATGGACATGGCGACGGCGCCGATGACCGCACCCCACAATGCTGGTTTTATTTCCGGATACGACCTCATTTTTGCCGCCATGGTTGTGGTTTAGGAGAAGGGGTCCTTCGTGCGTAAAGGATACGGTTCAGTGAGTCCGAGCTGATAGATTCGGAAACTACTCACAGTATCGCAGGTAATGTTGGAACCAGCCGCCATCACGTTACAAACGGCCTGCTGGCCCTTGGTCGTGTGCCGTCGTGCGATGTTTGACAACATGATGCATGCGAAAAAGTGGGCCGGGCGGTATTACCAGGGGGAGCAGGTGCCGCCCGGCCAAGTCGCCCGAGCTGGGGGCTTGGGGGGGAAGTGCTCGGGACGATTGATGTTGCGCGCAAACGCGGTGCGTGCGGAGCGCCGGAATATACCCATACGGCCGCCTGAATCGTGCCAGCGGGACCGAAGTTACCCACAGTGCGGTTGCTTCTCAGTGTGGGTAATTTCACGCCGATCCTTGTCCGCCTCGGCTATGAACCCTAGGGTTTGCGTCGGCAGCGCTTGGGGGTGTAAAGCCAAGGCAAGGCGGTCGCGGCCTCGGCATGGCGGTCGAGGTCGGGCATCGTTCGGCGGCGCTTGGTATGGCCGGGGGATAGAGGGCGGCTCTTCGGAGCCTCCCTCTTCTTGTTCGAGGCCGTATCGCCACCGGCGCGCCCGAGTAAACGCATCAGGCCCTCCTCCTGGGGAAGCTTAGATGTGCAGCCCAAGGAAGCCCGCCACGACAACTACCACGACGACGACGCCAATGACGTAGAATATGCTCATTGTATTCCTCCTATTAAGATTTAACGGATTTATATCCTACCACCGGCGTCGATATCCGTAATAACCGCCACCGCCAAACAGTAAAACAAGGACTAAGACGATCAGGATAATGGTCACTATTACCTCCACAGTTGGATTAAGTGATTGATTATAGATATTGGCGCGGATCGATTGCAGGACGATAGGTGAAATATACTTAGTTGAAATTACCTCACCGGCAGCTAGCCGCCGCAACGATGGGCCGGACTCGTAAACAGACGAAAAACCCCCACCGCACCCGTTAGCCGAGGTGAGCTCGGCTGCGGCCTGCATACCTGAGGAAGCGCAACCCCCGTGCCAGACCGGGCTAGGCACGGGGCGAGGCGGCTGTCATCAATAGCCGACCGGCTCGTACTGGTCGAACGAGGCGAAGCAGTCCTGCCGCAGGGCCTGCACGAAATCGATCGGATTGCATTCCTTGCGCGTCCGATAGTCGCGGAACCCCATTTTCGTCTCGAGCAGTTGGTCGTACTGGGCGCTCTTGATGACGTTCTGCTCCCGGGTTTCGTAGCTGTAGCGCATCGGCTGCGCCATCACCGGCAGGCTGGCTAGTAGGCCGATGGTCGCGGCCGCGCCGAGCAATCTCACGTATTTGGACATTGGTCTTCTCCTTGGTCGATTTGCCAATTACCGCACGATCTGGAATGAAGTTAGCGGCCAATCGGCTCGCACTTGCTTACCCGTAGTCGCCGGGGATGGGCAGCCGCGGAATCTACCTACGCGTGCGCAGGACCCCGACCGAGCGGGAACTAATGTCGGTGGAGACGATGCCCTCCGCCTAAATTGGCGACCTATATCGACCAAACTTACACTCGCGCAATGTGGGAGCAATACAAACGACAGTTCGCGGAGCCGCTGACCCCGAGGAAGAAAAAGCTGGGGAACCGTTGTGGCTCGGTTGACAGTCATTTCAGAGGTACTGGCTCGGACAGGGTGGCGCGCAGTTCTGAAGGTCGCACGCGGACAGCCGATTAGGTCCGGCGGGCATCTGACCTACGAATGCGGAGAAATGTCGAACTGAATCAGATACGAGATTGCGTCGTTGAATGCGACTGCGTCGCGTTTAGCGAGATCGCTCACCGATCCTAAGCCACTTTTTACTGCGCTAATTCCACCCGAATGAATGCGGCGCGGTTAGGTAGTTTCTGAAGCTCCTCCGATCGCTCCACCAGTGGCTATGGTCCTGTACATCGGTTCCGTCAGCTTGGAACCGACAGGGAAAGCGGGTGGTGCCGCGCATGAGTGACATTCGTCAGGAGATCGCAGCCCATATTCCTAGTCTGCGGCGCTATGCCCGGGCGCTGGTAGGCGATGTCGTGGCCGCGGACGACCTCGTTCAAGAATCTCACCCGCGCACTAGCCGAGCTGCACCTCTGGCGCGAGGGTACTAGAGAGCATTCAGACGTGTCAGAGCGATGTCAGGTACTGGTGGCGGTACACCCAGCCGGTCCCGAGGTCGGAGCGAACCTCGACCCAGTTGCCGCTGACATTGCCGTCGGGCTGGGCCGCCGTGCCTTGGGGCAGCACGGCGATGACGGCCGCGGAGTCGTCCGGCGCGGCCCGCATGTTCAGGCCGGCGGTCGTCGTTACGTAACGGCCGTCCGGACCTGGCTCCGGACCTTGGCCCGGAGCCGCGCAGGCCGCTAGCAGACAGATGAGCGCTAGCGCAGCCGCACTGCCTAACGAGCGATGCTTGATGCGAACTGCCATAATATCCTCCTGAGAAATGTTGATCGTTTTCGATGTCGTTATCCGAGGGATAGGGTTCATGGACAGAGATCTTGGCACGTGCGGAACGGTCGCCGTCGTCGCGGTGAACCTGAAATAAAGGACATCATCTTAGTAAACGAAAATGAAGATTACTTAAACTACCCGAGTAGCAAGAGATCAAATCGAATACGGCTATTATAACAAATATCGTGATTACCGCCCAAATAATGATGTTTATAATGCGCAGTATGATACCACTACCAAATATCAGAGGCAAAAGCAGCTTTAAAACAGCTACGATAGCACAAACTACTACTAGCCAAATTAAGAGATTTTCAAACCATGCTAAATCGAAACACATGATTACCTCCTATAAAACCGAGCGAGGCTCGGCTTATCCGTTGTTGGCACACGGCCGGCGTCGTTGCCGGCCGTTGCCGTTACGGATTTGCGTGAAGCCTAGTGAATGCCGATGCTGACACCCGGCAGGCTGATGCCAATGCCCGGACCGTAAACTACTGGCGGGGCGTAGTACGGTGAGCCGTAATAGCCGTTGTTATAGGGCGAGCCGTAGACCACGGGCGGAGCATTGTAATAATACCCGCGTCCATCACGATCGTGCCGCCAATCTGCGCTGGCCGGCGTGGCGAAGGCGCCGAGGGCGAGCAGCAGCGAGATAGCGATGCCTCCCGCGAGCTTCACAGACAGGCGGCGCTTCGAGGTAGTACTGATATTCCAGGTCATTGCGACCTCCTTTACTAAACGTGGGTGTCACGGTCGCGCAGCGCGACCGTTAGCCCGATTGTTTAGCTTTTGGGTGCCGGAGTTCCGCGACCGGAAGTCAGGAAAACCGGATCGGCGACCTTCTTCTGGTCATCGGGCATCGCGTCGTAGAGCGTGGAGAAGGCCGTCAGGTTCTTCAGCCCGTCGACATGCGCCTGAGCGACCTGCTCATAGGTCTGCAGATCCTGCACCGCGGTCATGTTCTGCGGCGGCGACGTGCGATTTGCCGCAACCAGCTTATCCATGGCGGCAGCATTTTCACGCATCGCCTGGGCCACGCCGTTCCATTGGGTTTCCTCGGCAGGTGTAATCTGCAGCGCGGCGTGAAGGTCGGTGATCCGCTGCTCGACCGTTTCGCCTTTTGTATCTGTGGCGTTCGCGGCAGCCGTCTTGACCTGAGCATTCTGCGCCCAAGCCGCGGTCAGCGGGGTGGCGAGAAACGTGGCGCCCATCAGCGCTGCGATTGCAACGGTGCGAACGAACGGAGCGCGCCGGGCAACCGGATTTGTCAAGAATGGCATGGTGGCATCCCTTCTGGAAATTGGGTAACGCGTTCGCCGCAGAGCCATTTGCGAGCGGCTATGCGACGATGTATCAATTTAGGGATGAGTGCCTCTAACGTCAGCCATCGGGAAATACTCATAGAGAAATATCGCATCGTTTTATTCAATATTGAAATTAGTCAAATCGCGTTATGATGATTTATATTTATTATTTCTTCTGACGGATAGACCCGTGACAATAATGCCACTTTCGCATAACCAGCGCAGATTGATCCATCCCCGTTGAAGTTCTCTAATCGCGGTCGTCAAGGCCCATTGTCTCCGTTGGCGTCGTCTCGCCGGGTTCAGAGTTCTCTCCGCGGTCTGCCGCTCGGGCGCCGCATGTTGGCGTCGGATGGTGGATCGGCCGAAGTGGTCCACGCGCTGATCGCTACTTGAACAACGATCGGCATTCGACGGGTCGGCCTGATCCGCGCCATGCGTCCCGGCCGGGACGCGCCGTTAGAAGCGGGTCGGTGCTGCCTTGTTCCCGATCAGGCGGCGACTGCGCTCCAACGGAACGGGGTATTTGTTTTCCACATAGCATGGAGAATGACTGCCAGCTTTCTGGCGACGCCGACGCGGGCCTTCTTGAAGCCAACCTTTTTGGCAAGCCTCAAGCCCCAGGCTTTCAGGGAACAGAACCTTGTCGTTCTGGTCAGCATCGTGGTCGCCGCCTCGTAGAGGTGCTTTCGTGTCATTTTGTTTCCATGTTTGGAGATCCGCCCTTCACCGAACGCGACCGGCACTAGCCATCCTTGTTGCTCCGCACTAGCAGGGTTGGCACCTCGATGCGATGCAGCGATTTCTCCAGGCCCCCGATTATAGAAGCGCGGGCGGTAGGCGAGCCGGGCTACGGTCGTACATCGCATTAGCGCCTTCGTCGTTTGACAGGCTTCCCGCCAATCCGACATGGAAACAGCCGATAGCAATGTCGGACGTTTCGCTGCTGCGGCTGGTAATCAAGGCAGCGGCCAGTTCAAGAAGCGAAATGGGCGAAGCGACGAAGTAGGTACTTTCCGAATCTATCGGCAATATCGCCTTCCCGCTATGAGACAACCCTGCGAACAATGGCAGGTGGCCTGGGAAGCCTGTGGCCTTGAATAATCGTCTTTGAGGAACATGGACATGTCGACTGAGGGTCTCTTTGTCATCTTGATTGTCGGTGTTGTCGCGGGATGGGCAGCCGGACAGATCGTTCAGGGAACGGGTTTTGGGCTCATTGGCGATATGATTATCGGTGTCATCGGCGCGTTCATCGGCAACTGGTTGCTGCCTCAACTCGGTCTTTATCTTGCTGCCGGGCTTGTTGGGGCGATCATCAACGCCACCATCGGTGCCATCGTATCGCTGCTCATCATCAGGCTCGTTCGAGGTGGCGGCCGTTGGAGCAGCGGCTGGGGCAACGGATGGGGGCGCCGTTGGGGCAGCCGTTGGTAGCCTGGAGATCCCGACTTCGAAAGGCGCAGCATGCCCGCAACGCAAGCATTGAGAGCCGGCGGTGTAGGCCTCAAGAACGCGACAGCGGCCTCGATCGAAGGCCTCAACCGCTTCCGACCCCGGCCTGAAAATAAAGCCTATTCAACTGTCGGCATCCCATCGACAAACCGGGATTTGGACAAGCCCCTAAACCGGGCCGTCGAATCACTGGTGTCGCTGCAGCGCGATGACGGTCATTGGGTATTCGAATTAGAAGCCGACGCCACGATGCCGGCATCGTTCATTCTGCTGCAGCATTATCTCGGCGCCGTCGAGTCCGACCTGCAACGGCGCCTCGCTGCCTATCTTCGCGAGACCCAGGGGGCGGACGGTGGGTGGCCGCTCTTCCACGGAGGCGAACTTGATCTCAGCGCCTCGGTCACCGCCTATTTCGCGCTGAAGGCAGCGGGCGACCTGGCCGATGCTCCGCACATGGAGCGCGCCCGCGCGGTAATACTGGCGCGCGGCGGCGCCCGTCGGGCGAGCGTCTTCGCCCGCATCACCCTTGCCCTGTTTGGCGAAGTCCCGTGGCGCGCCGTGCCAGTCATGCCGGTAGAGATCATGCTGCTGCCCCGCTGGTTCCCGTTTCACTTGAACAAGATCTCGTATTGGTCGCGCGTCTTTCTCGTTCCGGTCCTGGTGCTGATGGCGCTGCGGCCGCGGGCGCGCAATCCGCACGGCATCACCGTCCGGGAACTCTTCGTCGAGCCACCGGAGTCGGTGCGCGATTGGATCGCGCCGCCGACCCCGTCACTGGTGTCGCGCATTTTTGCGGTCTGCGACCGGGTGGTGCGCAAGATCGAGCCATTCTTTCCGGCGAAGCGGCGGAAGCGGGCGATCGAAAGAGCAGTCAGCTTTGTCACCGAGCGGCTGAATGGCGAGGACGGTCTCGGCAGCATCTTCCCGCCGATGGCGAATACGGTGATGATGTTCGACTGCCTGGGCTACGCGCCCGATCATCCCGATTACGCGACCGCCCTTCGCGCAACCCGCAAGCTGCTCACCGGCGACGGCGATCGCCTCTATTGCCAGCCCTGCCTGTCTCCGGTCTGGGATACGACACTCGCTTGTCACGCGCTAATGGAAGTTGACGACAGACGGCTCCAGCCGGCCATTCGACGCGGGCTTGATTGGGTCGCCGGCAAGCAGGTGCTGGACGTGGTCGGCGATTGGGCCGCCGCACGCCCGGGGCTGCGGCCGGGCGGCTGGGCATTCCAATACGAGAACCCGCATTATCCCGATCTCGACGACACCGCCGCGGCGGGGCTGGCGCTCGATCGCTTCGACGCGGCACGCTACCGCCACGCGCTCGATCGGGCAGCGGAATGGATCGTCGGGATGCAGAGCCGGAACGGCGGCTGGGCCGCCTTCGACGCCGACAACACGCACTACCTGCTCAATCACATCCCGTTCGCCGACCATGGTGCGTTGCTCGATCCGCCGACCGCCGACGTCACCGCCCGCTGTCTCGGTTTTCTGGCGCAGCTCGGCTATGAACAAGGCCATCCCGCCGTCAGCGCGGCGCTCGCCTTTCTGCGGTGCGAGCAGGAGGGCGACGGCAGCTGGTTCGGCCGGTGGGGCACCAATTACATCTACGGAACCTGGTCGGTCCTCGCGGCCTTCAACGCGATCGGCATCGATCGCGGCGCACCGGAAATTCGCAATGCGGTCATGTGGCTGCTCAGCCGACAGCATCGCGACGGCGGTTGGGGCGAAGGCGCCGAGACCTACTGGCCCGAAGTGACGCATGGCGAGGCGCCGTACAGCACCCCGTCACAAACGGCCTGGGCCCTGCTCGGGCTGATGGCTGCCGGCGAGATCGAAAACCCGGCGGTCACGCGGGGCATCGCCTACCTGATCGCGAACCAGGATCGAGACGGTACCTGGGATGAGCCTTGGTATACTGCGGTCGGGTTCCCGCGCGTCTTTTACCTGCGCTACCACGGCTACCGCGCCTTCTTCCCGCTGTGGGCGCTCGCGCGATTTCGCCGTCTTTCGACGAGAAATCTGCGCCGGCCCCCCTTCGGGCTTTGATCGATTTGACCACCGTTTGTCGCCGGCGCTCGCCCAGCGATGCCTGCCCGCGACCGGAGGCGCGACGGAACGACACCAACAGCCCTGATCCGGATCCCACAGCACAAGCCGAACAAAAAGCCAGTAGCGCTCCCGTCAGTCGATCTCGCTGCCGTGATTGCTCCTCACCGCGAACCCGCGAGCGGCATAGCGTCGCGAAATTCGGGGAAGGATTGCATGGAATTGCCGCTCTAAACAGATAGCCGATCGAGAGAGTGCCAGCAGCGAGCGGGCGCGGAGAGGACGTTCAGGTGCGAATGCGTGCGCTATAGTTGGAGTGGTGGGCATGGACGAGACCAAACTGGAGAAGCTCGCATGGTTGTCGGGCAAGGCCGGGCAGAGGCCCCTCGGGGCCCTTGAGTGGCGGGGACGGCGACTAAGTCCGAGAGGCTGATCGGTCACGAGACATGAGGTCAATGGCGATGCCCGCGGCTGGAGTGGATAGCCTTCTCCTGTACGGCCTTACTGCGGTGTGTGCCCATTTCCTCATGTCACTGGGGCAGACTTTATTTCATCGATATCTCGGACACAGCCGCCTTGGCGGAAGATTTTTCAAGAATCATATCCACTTTCACCATGCCCATTATTCCGGCGATCACGTTGTTTCTGGCCATTACCTCGATAATGGGGACAATAATACGCTGTACTTTTTGATGCCCGTGGGCGTGGTTGTCGGCTTCGGTTATTTTTTTCTCCGATTAGACCTGTTAGCCGTTCAGCTTGCGGTGATGTCACTGTCATTTGGTGGCCATTATTATATCGACTATCATTATCACGTAGCCGGCTCATGGCTTGGCCGTTTTTCCTGGTTCAGGCGAAAGCAGCAGCTACATTTCATCCACCACCGCTGCGGCACCTGCAATTTCGCAGTGATCGATTTCTTCTGGGATAGGCTTCTCGGGACCTATCGTTGCTGACGCCCTGTCTCAATATAATACTGTTTGCGGAATACTACAGACGGATGATCTCTTCCATGTTCCGCAAGGCTACGAAACGAGATCGGGTCATTGGGGAGTGAGGAAACTTTGGTGAGCTTCCCGAGTTGCTTGACCCGTTAACTTCTGCCGCAGGTTCGAATGAGCGGTTGCGCGCGATCTTGGCCCCCCGCGATCAGGTCATGCCAGCAGGGGCGGAGTGGCGGCGGCGCGTAACGTCAACCCTCAGCGTCAACGCCGCTAATACGGGTGGCGAGAGAGAAGCTGTCCGTGATGAGGGGCCGGGCGGAGTTGGCTTGGATTGATAGCCAGCTTACCTCGTGGATGAGGAAAAAGGTTAATGACAGTTTACAGAGCTTAATTTTTGCAGGAAACTTGCCTTTCTCCACCCGGTTACCAAAGGATACCGGGCATGAACGCATCAGTAGAAGAACTAGAGATCGAAGTGCGCCATTTGATTGAGACGGCGCATAGCCTTTCTTATGCTCATTTGAAAAAAGAATTAGCCGAACGCGCGCTTCAATTATCCGAGCGCGCCGAGGTAATTACAAACTCATGGACAAACCCGAAATCATCGAAATGGATATTAGGCGCTGTCGACGTCGCATGCGAACTGGCGCCAATAAAGCCCACAGGAAAATCATCGATGGGATGCTTGGCGACGCGTAAACGCTACTGACTAACCTTCACAGAGAGACACCTACCCCCAATGTCGCTCGGAGGGACTTATGGCCACATATCAATGCTGCTTCCTCGGTGAGGACAATCAACCCGTGAGAACTCAAATTCTTGGCGCCCACGATGAACTCGAAGCGCGCCGAGAAGCTATAAACCTTATGATGAGGGTGGGACGCTTCTCTGGTTACGAGTTGTGGGCTGAAGGCCGATTAATCGCGGAATACAGACCGGTCGAAGAAAGCAATACGAGCGGCCGATAGAGCCTCGCCGGGTACCGCGGCAGGCAGGGTCGGCAAGCGACCGGCAGCGAACGGTCGACATCGGGGCTCGAGTTGATCTGAATCAACGCACCGACAACCGAAGTCCATTAGCATATTTGATGGGCCAGAAGGAATTGGTGCGAACCTGTCTGGCAACCTTTGGAACCAATATGCTGATCAAAGATCTGACTCGCGAAATGAGTATCGATCTGTTGAAGCGCACGCATATCGGTCGCCTGGGATGTGCCCAGGGTTCACAGCCCTATGTCACTCCTATGGCATTCGCGCACCATCAGGAATTCATCTATAGCTTCGCCACGATTGGACAAAAGATCGAATGGATGCGAGCCAACCCCCTGGTTTGCGTCGAAGTTGACGAAATTGTCAGCCGTCAAGAATGGCAAACAGTCGTGATTTTCGGTCGATATCAAGAGCTCCCCGACACGCCAGAATTCCATGGGCCACGATTGGTTGCCCACGACCTCTTGGCTAAGACAGCGATGTGGTGGGAGCCTGGCTACGTCAAAGCGATCCATCACGGCGAAGAGCGCCGACTCGAGCCGATATATTTTCGGATTTCAATCAGGAAAATTTCTGGCCATCAAGGCGTTCCCGGCGGTTAGCGCACTGACGGGAGCAAGACCCAAGATGTCGACGATGATATTTCAGTACCCATCGTCGTGCCGTCTGGACGGTTCCTAATCAAGTCCGTCGCGCTAGCCGGTGTCCAGTCTAAGAAGGCGTGGGGCCGGACCGCAGTTCCGGCATCTCGCCCGCACTCAGGCGAGGTGCACGCTCAAAATCCGCGCAGCCGCGGAAGAAAGGCCAATTTGACCTCCTCGATCTTTTGCGCCTTCGGACGACATCCCGTTGCGTCCCCTTGGGATACTGAAGACGCCATCCGCGAGGAGCTTTTTAGTATCGAGCGTCTGGAGGAGCATGCCGAGAGCCTCGCAACCGCCCAACAAATTACCGCGAGGCCAATGCCACGCCGATCCCTCGCGCTCCGGCTGAAGGACAACGAGGCGGTTCTCCTAGAAGCATACCGGACCATCGGTAGCGCCGCCGGCGTGAGGCACGCCGTGACGCCGGCTGGCGAGTGGCTGCTCGACAATTACCACCTCGTTGAAGAGCAGATCCGCGATATTCGCGACGATCTGCCTCCGGGCTATTATCGACAACTGCCGAAATTGGCGGATGGACCCTTCTCTGGGTATCCGCGGGTGTTCGGCATCGCGTGGGCCTTCGTTGCGCATACGGATGGCCATTTCGACCCCGACATGCTGTGTCGGTTCGTGCGCGCCTACCAGCGCGTCCAACCGCTGACGATCGGAGAGTTGTGGGCGGTCGCGATCACGCTACGAATTGTGCTCGTCGAGAATCTGCGACGGGCGGCTAAGCTGATCCTAATCGACCGGGTAGCGCGCCAAAAAGCAGATACCTTGACCGACCGCCTTCTAGGCGTGAACGGGCACGCGGCCGAGCCGGCCGCCCGGGCTCTGCAGAGGTACGAGCACGCCCCTTTGCCGGAGGCCTTCGCGGTCCAACTGATCAAACGGCTGCGCGATCAGGATCCGGATGTTGTGCCGGCTCTGATGTGGCTGGGAGAGCGCCTGACGGCGCAGGGAACGACCCCTGACGAGATCGTGCGTGTCCAGCATCAACGGCAGGCTGCGACAAACGTAACGACGCGAAACATCATCACCAGCATGCGCCTGGTTTCCGACGTGAATTGGACGGAGTTGGTCGAGAGCATCAGTCTCGTTGACGACATGCTGCAGTCCGGCACCGACTTCACAAGCATGGATTTTCCGACGCGCAATCTCTACCGCACGGCGATCGAGGAGCTGGCACGCGGCTCGAAACTGACGGAACTAGAAATTGCGCGAGCAGCCCTTCTCGCCGCCGCCGATCCGCCGCGGCAGACGTGCCGAGCGGGCGATCGGATCGATAGTCGCGAGCGTGATCCCGGTTATCACCTGATCGCCGGCGGGCGCCCTGCCTTTGAGAAAACGGTCGGATTTCGGGCGCCGATGCGGGATTGGCTTATGCGTTGCCGAACAAAAATCGGAATCGGCGGCTATGTCGGCGGCGTCCTCATGGTCACGGCGATCGTTCTGCTGTTGCCGACGATCGCGCTGAGCGAGTCGCCGATCAGCGGCTGGGCGCTGGGTCTCCTGGCGCTCCTCGGAGTGATCCCGGCGATGGATATGGCGATCGCAATCGTGAACCGGGTCGTGACCAGCGGGTTCGGTGCGACGATCTTGCCGGGCATGGAACTTCGCGAAGGCGTGACGGCGAACCTGCGGACGATGGTCGTCGTCCCGACCCTGCTCACGACGCAGGCCGCACTCGCAGAGCAGATCGAGCGCCTGGAGGTCCACAAGCTTGCGAGTCCGGAAGGCGACCTTTATTTCGCGCTTCTCTCGGATTGGACGGATGCCTCTACCGAGCACGCCGAGGGAGATGACATTCTTTTCAATGCTGCCGCCGAGGGTATCGCCCGTCTGAATAGCCGCTACGGGCCAGCACAGGGGGGTAACCGTTTTCTCCTGCTCCATCGTCGACGGGTCTGGAACGAGGGGCAGAAACAGTGGATTGGGTGGGAACGCAAACGCGGCAAGCTCCACGAGTTGAACCGGCTGCTGCGAGGCGCGGGTGATACGACGTTCATAGCGATCGGGGGGCAGTCCGTCGTCCCGCCCAGCGTTCGTTATGTCATCACGCTCGACAGCGACACACGGCTCCCTCGGGAAACCGCCCGAAGGCTTGTCGGCAAGATGGCGCATCCGCTCAACCACCCGCGCTTCGACGCCACTACTGGACGTGTCGTCGAAGGATATGCGGTGCTGCAGCCGCGCGTCACACCCTCTTTACCGATCGGCCGCGAAGGCTCGCTGTTCCAACGCATCTCCTCCAGCATGGGCGGCATCGATCCCTACGCGTCTGCCGCGTCCGATGTGTACCAGGATCTTTTTGGCGAAGGCTCCTATACCGGCAAGGGCATCTACGAGGTGGATGCCTTCGAAGCTGCACTTGCCGGCCGCGTACCGGAGAGCACGCTTCTCAGTCACGATCTTTTCGAGGGGACATTCGCCCGCGCCGCCCTGGCTTCCGATATCGAGGTCGTCGAAGAGTTTCCGTCACGATATGACGTGGCCGCCGCGCGCCAGCACCGCTGGGCCCGCGGCGACTGGCAATTGCTGCCCTGGATATTCGGTCGTGGCGACGCGTCTGTCGCTAATCGGGGCATGAGCGCGCTTCCGCTGATCGGCCGCTGGAAGATGCTCGACAATCTGCGACGGACGCTATCTGCGCCGGTAAGCGTCATGGCCTTGCTGGCGGGATGGACCCTGTCCTTCCATTCCGCCGCCGTCTGGACTTGCTTCATCCTGTCGACGATCGCCGTGCCGGCCTTGCTTCCCGTGCTCGCCGCGGTCGTACCACAGCATTGCCGAGTCATGGCTTTGAGCCACCTCCGCACCTTCGGCGCGGATCTTTGGCTTGCTTTTTCCCAGACCGCATTGGCGGTGACATTCCTGGCACATCAAGCATGGTCGATGACCGATGCGATTGGCAGGACATTGTTTCGTCTGGTGAGACGAAGACATTTGCTCGAATGGGTCACAGCTGCTCGCGCGAAGTTCAGCCTAAGGCTCGGCCTCCTCAGCTCTTACCGCCTGATGGCCGGTGGCGTCGTCATCGGCATCGTTGCCGCGATCGTCGTCTGGTGCGCCGGCGACACCGGTTGGCCGGTGGCGGCGCCGTTCGTGGTGCTATGGATCGCATCACCGGCTGTCGCTCGATGGACAAGTCTATCTCCGCTGGTGGCGGGTCGGTTATCGATCTCAGAGGCTGACGCGCGCGCCTTGAGGCGGGTCGCGCGCCGGACGTGGCGCTACTTCGAGACCTTCGTCACGGCGGCGGACCACATGCTGCCGCCAGATAATTTCCAGGAAGACCCAGCGCCGGTACTCGCCCGCCGGACCTCGCCCACCAATCTCGGCCTCTATCTTCTCTCCGCAGTCAGCGCTCGCGACCTGGGCTGGGCAGGAACAACCGAGACTATCGAGCGCTTGGAAGCAACGCTCGCAACAATGAGCAGCCTGCAGCGCTTCCGTGGCCATTTTTACAATTGGTATGACACGGGAGATCTTCGTCCGCTGGATCCGCGATACGTCTCCTCAGTCGATAGCGGTAACCTCGCTGGACATCTAATCGCCCTCGCAAATGCCTGCCGCGAGTGGGTCGACCGCCCGCTTGCGCCCTCCCGGCTATTCGCTGGCATCGACGATACGTTAAGTCTGGCAAGTGACGCCATTCGAACACTTCCCGACGACCGGCGAACGCAGTTCGCCACAGCACAGGAACTTGACCGTGCAATCGGTGCCCTGAACGCGGCGCTCGGCAGAGAACATTCCCTGCCCGAGGAGCTTCCCGCGCGGCTGACCGACCTCGCGCAACAGGCCGCGACCGTAGTCGATATCGCTCAAGCACTGGCCGCCGAACGCGGGGACGCAGTCGGTGTTGAGATGCTGTTCTGGGTGCAGGCGACACAAAGATCAATCGACAGTCACCGGCGCGACGTGACCCAGACCACCACAATTGCCCAAACGCTGAACCAGCGCCTTGCGGCGCTGGAGTCGGCGGCGCGGTCGATGGCCGAAGCGATGGAGTTCGGTTTCCTTCTGGACCCGGATCGAAAGCTCCTCTCCATTGGTTATCTCGTCCCGGAAAGCAAGCTCGACCCGAGCTGTTACGACCTGCTCGCCTCCGAGGCGCGTCTCGCGAGCTTTGTGGCGATCGCCAAGGATGACATCCCGTCTCGGCACTGGTTCCGGCTCGGACGACCCGTCGCCTCGATCGAGCACGGCGCGGCGCTAATCTCCTGGTCGGGGTCAATGTTCGAGTATCTGATGCCAGCTCTGGTGATGCGCGCGCCGGCCGGCAGCCTGATCGAGCAGACGAGCCATCTCATCGTCCGCCGGCAGATTACCTATGGCGCCACGCTCGGTTTACCGTGGGGAATCTCAGAATCCGCATACAATGTCCGCGATTTAGAATTCACCTACCAGTATTCGAATTTCGGTGTTCCGGGGCTGGGGCTGAAACGGGGCCTCAGCGAAAACGCCGTCGTGGCCCCTTATGCGACGGCTCTCGCGGCGATGGTCGAACCGGCGGCTTCGATACGCAATTTCGCTCGGCTCGCAGCGGCAGGCGCGAGCGGTCGCTACGGTTATTACGAGGCGCTGGATTACACACGTTCACGCCTTCCCGAAGGCAAGGACTACGTGGTCGTTCGCGCCTTCATGGCACACCATCAGGGCATGACCGTGGTCGCCATCGCCAACGCTCTCTTGGACGCAGAGATGCGCACCCGGTTTCACTCCGAGCCAATTGTTCAGGCCACGGAACTCCTGTTGCAGGAGCCAACACCACGCTATATCGCGGCCGCTCCTCCCAGGGCGGACGAAGTCGAGGGGCGCGCCACGGTCCGCCCCCTGGAAGAATTGCCAACGGTGCGCCGGCTGCGCTCCGCCCACGCGGCGAAACCGGAAGTCCAGCTGCTCTCCAACGGCCAATACGCGGTGATGCTCACGGCAGCCGGCTCCGGTTACAGTCGATGGCGCGATCTGGCGATCACGCGCTGGCGCGAAGACACCACTCGCGACGATTGGGGCTCCTACATCTATCTACGCGATACCCATAGCGGTGACCTCTGGTCCGCGGGTTACCAGCCGAGCGGCGTCGAACCGGCCGGCTACGATGTCAGGTTCAGCGAGGATAGAGCCGAGTTCAAGCGGCGCGATGGCACGATCACGACGGTGCTTGAAATCGTGGTTTCACCGGAAGACGACGCCGAAGTTCGCCGCCTTTCGGTATGGAATACGGATAACCGGGTCCGGGACATCGAAATCACCTCGTATGCCGAACTTGCACTGGCTCCGCCCGCAGCCGACGCAGCACACCTGACGTTTTCAAAACTTTTCGTGCAGACCGAATATGACGCCAAGGTCGGCGCCATCTTAGCGACGCGGCGACGCAGGTCCCCGAGCGAGCCGGAGATCTGGGCAGCGCATCTCGCCATCGTCGAAGGCGAGACGGTTGGCGAGACAGAGATCGAGACCGATAGAGCCCGCTTTCTCGGCCGTGGCCGCGATGCTCGGGGGCCGATCGCGGTCATGGATGGCCGACCTCTTTCGAATACCGTCGGAACCGTCTTGGATCCCGTTTTGGTGCTTCGACGCCGGGTGCGGATTCAACCAGGCGCGACAGTGCGCATCGCCTTCTGGACCGTCGTCGCATCGTCTCGCGCCGATGTCCTGAACCTGGTCGACAAGCATCACGACGCCCACGCCTTTGAGCGTGCCGCAACATTGGCGTGGACCCAGGCGCAGGTCCAGCTGAGGCATCTCGAGGTCGATGCTGAGGAGGCGAGTCTGTTCCAACGCCTTGCTGGCCATGTGGTTTACGTCGATCGGTCGACGCGCCCGTCGTCCGAAGTCATCCGTCGGGGAGGAGGAGGCCCCGCGGGACTTTGGGCCCAAGGCATTTCTGGCGACATCCCCATCGTTCTGGTGCGGATTGCCGACATCGAGGATATCGCCCTCGTCAACCAGTTGCTGCGCGCGCATGAATACTGGCGAATGAAGCAACTCGCCGTCGATCTCGTGATCCTGAATGAACGGGCATCCTCCTATGTTCAGGACCTCCAAAGCGCCCTCGAGACATCGGTGCGGACGAGCCAATCTTATTTGGACGGGGCGCGCGGCTCCTTATTCGTCCTGCGCACCGATCTCCTGTCGCAAGAGACGCGTGGTCTTCTCCCAGCGGTTGCTCGGGTCGTGCTGGCCGCGTCCGACGGAAATCTTTCGGACCAGCTCGACCGCCTCCGGGAAGCGACCACCGCCAAGCCAGTGCCATCAATACGCCTGCAGCCCGCCGTGGTACAGCCATCCCTTCGCGGAATGCCGGAACTCGAGTTCTTCAACGGGCTTGGTGGGTTTGCTGCAAATGGGCGGGAATATGTGACGATCCTTGGCGCAGCGCAGTCGACGCCAGCGCCGTGGATCAATGTCATCTCAAACGCCTCGTTCGGCTTTCAGGTCGCCGTCGAGGGTGGTGGCTACACGTGGTCAGTCAATAGTCGGGAAAACCAGCTGACCCCTTGGTCTAACGACCCGGTGACCGACCGTCCGGGTGAAGCGATCTTTGTGCGGGACGAAGATACCGGCGAGGTGTGGGGACCCACCGCGTCGCCGATCCGGGATGTAGAAACCCCCTATATCGCTCGGCACGGCCAAGGATACAGCCGGTTCGAGCACGCAGCTCACGGGGTCGAACTTGATCTCCTGCAATACGTCCCCCTCGATGATCCGATCAAGATCTCGCGCCTGACGATCCGCAACACGTCCGGGCGGGCGCGGCGGCTTTCGGTCACGGCCTATGTGGAGTGGGTGCTGGGTTCATCGCAAAGCACATCAGCACCGTTCATCGTGACGGAGATGGAGCCCAATACGGGCGCTCTCTTTGCGCGCAATCCCTGGAACACGGCATTCGGTTTACGTGTCGCGTTTATGGACCTGGCCGGTCGGCAGACGAGCTGGACTGGCGACCGGCGCGAGTTCCTCGGGCGAAACGGCACGCTCAACAACCCGGCGGCGCTCGCTACAGCAGCGCCCTCGCTTTCCAAGCGGGTGGGCGGCGGGCTCGATCCTTGCGGTGTTCTCCAGGCCCCATTGCGGGTGGGGCCGGAGGAGACAGTCGAGATCGTTTTCCTGCTAGGCGAAGTCGCTACTGCAACAGACGCACAGGCCTTGATTTTAAGCTACCGCGCGGCCGATCTGGAAGCGGTCTTTCGTGATGTTCTGCGCCACTGGGACGACGTGCTCGGAGCCGTCCAGGTGACCACGCCCGACCGCTCGATGGACATCATGCTCAATCGCTGGCTGCTTTATCAAACGCTGGTTTGCCGGATATGGGCGCGATCAGCGTTTTATCAGGCAAGCGGCGCCTATGGCTTCCGCGACCAGCTTCAGGACGGGATGGCACTCACGACGTCGAGACCGGCGCTGACGCGCGAACATCTCCTGCGCGCCGCCGCTCGGCAATTCGTCGAAGGCGATGTTCAACATTGGTGGTTGCCGCCACTCGGCCAAGGTGTCCGTACGCGGATTTCGGACGACCGGATATGGTTGGCTTACGCCGTTGCACACTATGTCGAGACGACGGGCGACATCGCGGTTTTGGACGAGCCTGTGCGCTTTCTCGAAGGCCACGCGCTGCGTCCCGGCGAGGACGACTCCTACTTCCAGCCGGCGATCGCAGACGAGACCGCGTCTCTCTTCGAGCACTGCGCGCGCGCGCTCGATCAAAGTCTTGGCGTCGGCGAACACGGCTTGCCGTTGATCGGCACGGGCGACTGGAACGACGGCTTGAATCGGGTCGGCGAGCTCGGCAAGGGCGAAAGCGTCTGGCTCGGTTGGTTCCTGCACACGACGCTGTCGGCCTTCGCGCCTTTGGCAACCGCGCGCAACGAGCAAGCCCGCGCCGCGACGTGGCGAACTCACGCTATGGCACTGCAAACTTCCCTTGAGCGCGACGGGTGGGATGGTAGCTGGTACCGGCGTGGGTTTTTTGACGACGGGACGCCATTCGGCTCTGCCGCGAACGACGAATGCCGGATTGACTCCATCGCCCAGTCCTGGAGCGTAATCTCTGGGGCAGCCGATCCCGCCCGCGCTGCGAGCGCGATGAAGGCCGTGGAAGATCAGCTCATTCGGCGTGAGGCCAGGCTGGCTCTGCTCTTTACGCCGCCCTTCGACCACACACCGCTTGATCCGGGTTACATCAAGGGCTATCCGCCCGGCATCCGGGAAAATGGTGGCCAGTATACCCACGCCGCTGCCTGGTCGGTGATTGCCTTCGCAACCCTGGGTGATGGAGATAAGGCTGCTGACCTATTCTCGCTTATCAATCCCGTCAACCATTCCAGCACGCGGGCGAGCGTCCAGCGGTACAAGGTCGAGCCTTACGTCATCGCCGCCGATGTCTATTCAGAGGCGCCGCATGTTGGGCGCGGGGGATGGACGTGGTACACTGGCTCGGCCGGGTGGATGTATAGAGCCGGCATCGAATCTATTCTTGGCCTCCGCTTTAAGGGAGCGTTCTTGCTCTTTACCCCCTGCGTTCCCAAGCACTGGCCTCACTTCGAAGTCGTGTTTCGCTACGGCTCCACGCGCTACGAAATCGTGGTCGAGAATCCCCAAGGGGTCTGCCGTGGGATCACCCATGCGGAGTTGGATGGCCAACCTTTATCCGAGGGACCGATCCGGGTGCCCCTCCGCGACGACGGTACGGCCCACAGGATACGCGCGGTGCTCGGTAATTCAGAGGCTCGGCCTCCTGGGTGAACCCTGTCTGACCGGATAGGCGGCTTGATTTGATAAGCATTGAGGCGAAGAAAATTTCTCGGAGAGAGAAACTTCAGGCCTGAATGCGGTCGAACTTCGTCGTGATCATCCCACTACGCGGTTGGACTAGCGCCGATCACTGAGCAGCTGCCGCCCTCGGACCCGGTGGCCGTGGCAGTGCCTCCCGAGACTACGCAACCAACGCCGGCTCGGGCCAAACCGTTTCCGAGGCTAACTCCCAACGGGCCGTCCGCGCGTCCAACGTCAGGTCTGGTACGGTTCTAACGTCGCTGCAACTTGAATGCAGGGCTATAGCCGAGGTTCAACCACGACGGTCCCTACCTTGCCTCCGGCTTCGACCGCCTTGTGCGCCGCGGCGGTCTGGTACAGCGGGAAGCGCGCCGCTACCGAGAGGATACGGCCCGGCGTCGCGGTCCAAGCGGCGATATCGGATTGCGCCCGGCGCCGATCCTGATGCGGTACGCCTGCGAGCGACATCGCATGAACCGCGAGGTTTTTCTGCATCAAGTCGCGCACGGGCACCTTCGGCTCGCGGTCCCCGTTGGTGGCGTAGATCATCATGCTGCCATTGACCCGCAGGCAGCTGAGGGCCGCGGCAAGGTTGCCGCCGAAATCAACTTCGGCGATGTGATCAACGCCGACCCCATCGGTGATGTCGAGAACCCGCGCGGCGACGTCCTCACTTCGGTAGTTGATGACATGCACGGCGCCGCCGGCACGAGCGCGTTCGGCTTTCTCCGCGGAGCTGACCGTGGCGATCACGCGAGCGCCAGCCCAACTCGCCAGCTGCACCGCGTAATGGCCGACAGCTCCAGCACCGCCGGTAACGAGCACCGTCTTGCCCTGTACCGGCCCGGCGACGAAGACTGAGCGATGCGCGGTCATACCCGGCACGCCTAGGGTAGCGCCTTCCGCAAATGACACGTGATCAGGAAGCTCGGTGACCAGATCGACGGAGAGCGCGATGTATTCGGCCGCGGTTCCCATCCAGCGGCCGTTGCGCTGGCCGTTGTAGAGCCAGACGCGCTTGCCCAGCCACCGCTCCGGCACCCCGGGGCCGACTTGGTCTATCACCCCGGCACCGTCGCTATTGGTAATCACGCGCGGGTATTCCATCGCCGGCGGACCGCGCCTCCGGTAGGTATCCGACGGGTTGACGCCGGAGGCCTCCAGCCTGACCCGCACCTCACCATGGCCGGCCTCGGGCGTCGGCAGCTCACCGCAAACCAGGACCTCGTCTGCTCCTCCCTGCTGGTCGTACCAAACCGCACGCATTGCTGCCTCCCGCTCTTCGCCGTGGGCGTTCTAACATTTTTCGCCGGTACAGCCCCTGATGACGCGCTGTCACCAACTGGGGTTTCGGCGGCGGCTGGTGCGATCTTCAAAATGCTGGTTCGTCGCCATTGGACAGCGAGGTAACATCCCGTTAAGCGCTGGCAAAGACATCTCCGCAGGCGCCCGGAGAGGCTGACCACCGCCATCGGCAACCGCCAATTGGGGTCGTCTTGGAGGTGCGGAGCTCATGAACAAGGCAATGATTGAACTGCTGGCGCGACGCGCCGGACTGGATAAGGCGTTGACGGAGTTCCCCGAGGATGTCGCCGCCGCTGCCGAGCAGGCGAGCGGTTCCATCGCGAGAATGAAGGCGCCGATCGATCCGCGGGCCGAACCCTGGCCGCCGATGAAGGCCGGAACCGGCCTATGAGCGACCTGCACTGGATGACGGCGACGGAAGCGGCGCAAACGATTGCCGCCCGAAAGCTGTCGCCGGTTGAGCTGATGAACGCGCTGCTCGAGCGCATTGCTCGGCTCGATCCGAAATTGAACATCTTCATCCACCTCGACGGAGACGCTGCAATGGATGCGGCAAGGGCCGCCGAGGCCGAGGTCGCTTCGGGCCGCCTGCGCGGGCCGCTGCATGGCGTGCCGGTCGGCATCAAGGACATTATCGATGTCGCAGGCCTGCCGACGACCTGCCATTCCAAAATCTTGATCGACAATGTCGCGGCAGCCGATGCGGTATGCGTGTCGCGCCTGCGAGGAGCCGGCGCGATCGTTCTGGGCAAGTTGTCGACGCACGAATTCGCCATCGGCGGGCCGAGCTTCGATCTCCCATGGCCGCCCGCGCGCAATCCCTGGAACCCCGATCACCACCCCGGCGGATCGTCATCGGGTTCCGGATCGGGCATTGCCGCCGGCCTCTTCCCAATGGCGCTAGGCAGCGACACCGGCGGCAGCGTGCGCAACCCGGCCAGCGCCTGCGGCATTGTCGGGCTCAAGCCTACCTATGGGCTGGTCTCTCGCCGCGGTGTGTTTCCGCTTTCCTTTACGCTCGACCATGTCGGGCCGCTGACGCGGACCGTCGCGGACAACGCGCTCATGCTCGACATCATCGCCGGCCACGACCCGCTCGATCCCGGCAGTGCCGCCGCACCTTCGGGCCGGTATGGCACCGGTCTCGATCGCGGCGTACGCGGGTTGCGCATCGGCTTCATCCGCCACTTCCACGAAAGCGATCTGCCCGCCGACCCCGAGGTCGCCGCCGGGCTGGAAAACGTCGCCGCCACTCTACAAAAGTTGGGAGCCGACATCCGCGATGTTCGCCTGCCGACACTCGGAGAATTTGCTGCTGTTAACCGGGTGATCCTGCAGAGCGAAGCCTGGGCGATCCATGGGCCCTGGTTGCGGGAGAGACCGGGCGAGTACGGTCGGCTTGCCCGGCGCCGGCTGATGGCCGGAGCGTTTATGGCCGCCGGCGATTACGTTCAGGCCGCCCGCCGGCGCCTCGAGATGGTCGCAGCGGTCGAAGACGCTTTGCGCGAGGTCGATGTGCTGCTCTGCGCCAGCGCGATGGACCCGCCGAGCCGGCTCGACGACCCGGTCGAAACCGAGCGCACCTATCCCCGGCAGGCACGCACTCCGTTCAACGTTACTGGCCACCCGGCGCTGGCGATGATGGCTGGCCTCTCCTCTAGCGGCCTGCCGTTGTCGTTACAGTTCGTCGGCCGCAACTTTGCCGAAGCAACGCTGTTCCAGGCCGCACGGGCCTGGGAGCGAACAGCCGGGACAGACAAGAAGCATCCACCAATCGGCTGAATGCTAACGGAAGGTCCGCTGCCGCGCCGTGAGCCGACTTTCACGACCGGCAGGCGCCGCGGCATCGCGCAGAGTAGCGCGATGTCGCGTCGTATATCCGCGGCGATTAACCGCGCTTTGCGAGCCGCCGTACCGCTCGGTCAAATATCTGCCACAAGCAGAATGCTGCTCCACGATTGGAGGCATTACTGGGAGAAGCGCTCGCAATCTCGGAATGCATGATTCCGCATTAGCGCTTCGTTTTCCCGCGAGCCTTTGCGCTCTCCGGGCGTTGGTGAGTTTTGCGTAGGTGGCGAGCACGCCGCGCCGGCTAGCTTGTCGCACATCCATGCGGCGATGTTCGACTGGGTTACCCCGAAGCGGCCTTCGGCCGCTGAAAAGGGCTTGGTGCGGATGACACGTAGAGCACCGCCGCGACACATGAACGGGTTGGAGCGATGACCGCGCCTCAACAAAAACGCTGCGGGTAGACGTTCCCGGGCGACGCGTGCGCTTTCAAGCGCGGTAAAACGGTCTATCGCCGCGGATGGTTACACGGTGACCGTAGCGGCGATGTGGGTGGTAGTCGTAAATGGCCCGATGTTGCGCGCAACGGTTATCCCAGAGGGCGATCGAGTCGGCTCGCCAATTGAACCGACACTGAAAATCCGGCGTCTCGACGTGCCGCAACAGATATTCGAGAATGGCCGCGCTTTCGTCAGCCGGTAATCCGACGATCCGGGTCGTGAAGCCACGATTGACGAACAGGGCTTTACGGCCGGTCACCGGGTGAGTGCGCACGATGGGGTGTTCGGCCCGCGGCAGCTCCCGATCTGGCCGTGTGTCATAGGTCGGCTGGGTGTAGACGTGCCCGCCGTCATGGATCGCCGTGAGCCCCTCGATATGCGCCTTCATGCGCGGCGAGAGTCTTTCGTACGCCAGATACATGTTGGCGAATGCGGTATCGCCGCCGCCATTGGGCGGAACCTCGGTTAGGTAAAGGATGCTCCCCATCGGCGGCTCAGGCTGGCAGCTCAGATCGGAGTGCCAGACCTCGCCCGTCGCAACGACGGTATTCTCATCGGATTTGACGACGCGAATCTCGGGATGCCCGGAAACCGACGAACTGGCGGCGGGATGGACAATCGGATCGCCAAAGCGACGGCCGAAGGCGATATGCTGCTCGACGGTGATCTTTTGGTCGCGAAAGAACACCACTAGGTTGTCCATCAGCGCGTCGTGAATTTCCTCGAACTGCTGGTTGCCGGGCGGCTGCGACAGGTCGACGCCGTGGATCTCGGCGCCGATACTGGGCGTCACTTTGCGAACTTCGATCGTCTCGTACGTCACAATGGCTCTCCTAGCATTTCGCTCAAGGACCCTCTGGAATGACACGGCACGCATCGGCTCGGATGGTCAGGCGGACCCTGTCATCCAGACGGAAAACCTGGGTCGTGCTCGTGACCACGCGTAGGGCCAAGTCGGTACCGGTAACGCCGACCAGATAATCGCGCGCCTCGCCGAGATAGGCATGCCTCAGGATTCGGCCGTCCAGCACGTTGCAGCCGTCCGCCGCGGGCAAGGTATAGCCGTCATTTGTCAACAGGATATCTTGCGGGCGGATTGACAACGCTACGGGCGATCCCGCGGCCGGGATCCCTCCGTTAGCGGCGACGCTCAGCGGCAGGCCGTTGCAGCGCACGGACCGCCCATCGGCGACCACGGCGGCCAAGCAGTTCGTACGGCCGATGAAACTTGCGACAAATTGCGTGCGCGGGTGCTCGTAAATCTCCTCCGGTGTGCCGACCTGTTCGACGCGGCCGTGGTTCATGACCGCGATCCGGTCGGAGGTGACCATCGCCTCGGCCTGATCGTGGGTCACGTAGATGCTGGTGATGCGCATCTCCTGGTGCAGCCGGCGGATTTCGAACCGCATCTCCTCGCGCAGGCTGGCGTCGAGATTGGATAGCGGCTCGTCGAACAGCAAGATGTCGGGCTCAACGACGAGAGCCCGCGCCAGCGCGATACGCTGCTGCTGCCCTCCTGACATTTCCCCGGGATAGCGCGCGCCGAACTCGCCCAGCCGGACCAGCTCCAGCATGCGTCCGACCCGTTCTTTGATCTCGGCTTGCGGGCGCCGGCGCAATTTGAGACCGAACGCGACGTTCTGGAAAACCGTTTTGTGCGGCCACACGGCGTAGCTCTGGAAGATCATTGCCATGCCGCGCTCCTCCGGCGGCACGACCGCACCGCGGGCCGACAGAACGCGCTCACCGACTACGATCCGCCCGTTATCGGGAGCAAGAAACCCGGCGAGCAGACGCAGCGTCGTGGTCTTTCCACACCCCGAAGGACCCAGCAAGGAGAGGAATTCGCCGTCCGCGATCGTCAGATCGACATCCGACAGCGCGGCGACATCGCCGAACTTGCGGCTGAGATGCTCAAGCACAACGCGGGCCACTTGCTTACTCCGTCCGCGTCAAGATGCGCTGCCCGACAATCGCGTAGCCGATCAGCACCAGTCCTAGCGTCAGCACAAACATGATGATCCCGAGCGCCGCCAGCCGCTCGAAGTCGCCTTCTTCCGACAGGTCGATCAGCACGGTCGACATCACCTTGGTGTTCGCAGAAAACAGGAAGATCGCGGTCGACAACTCTCGCAGGCCGGCGATCAGCACGAGCAGCCAGCCGCCGAGAATGCCGCGCTTGATGAGCGGCAGCGTCACCTCGGACAGTGTGACAAAACGGCCGGCTCCGGCAATCCGAGCGGCGTCCTCCAGTTCCGGATGGATGTTTTTCAGGGCGGCATCGCTGTTCGTATAGGCGATCGGCAGAAAGCGAGAGGTAAACGCGAAAATCATGATCCACGCGGTGCCGTAAAGTGCGAAAGGCGGCCGCGAATAGGCGGCCAGGAAGCCGATCGCCAACACAATCCCCGGGATCACGTATGGCATCATCGCGATATAGCCGAGCACCCAGCCGCCGCGCACAAGGCGCCGGTTGACGATGTAGGCGGTCATGAAGGCGATCAGCACAGCTGCGGTCGCGGCTGCCGTCGAGAACACAAAGCTGTTCAAAATGGCACCCGGCGTCGTCGGGTGTTCGAACAGGATGAAGCGGAAGTTGTCGATCGTAAAATTGTGCACGCTCCAACCGCGTGCCCACGCCTTGGCCGTCGCCGCCGACAAAAGCGTCAGACCTGGTAAGAACAGCGACAGAGTCGCGATTGCCAGACACCAAGCCAGCGCAACGTAACGCCATCGCCCCAACCGTATCATGCGCTGCGCACCGCCCTTGCCGGTCAGGGTGGCGAACGTCTTGCGCGCCAGGAGGCGCCGCTGGAGGATCAGCAGCCCACCGGTGATCAGTAAGAGCGGCAGTGAGTAGGCTGCCGCTACCTCGACCTTCGACGGAAACTCGAAGAACTGGAACAGCTGTGTGGTGATAACCTGGAAGCGCGCTGGTACTGAGATCAGCAGCGGTGCGCCGAGATCGGCCATTGCTTCGAGAAACGCCATGATGAAGCCCGCCACGATACCCGGCAACACGAGCGGCACCGTCACCGCGCGCATGATCCGCCATTTCCGGGCCCCGAGGATCGCGGCGGCATCCTCCATCTCTGACGACATCAGCTCTAATGATGTCGTGGTGAACAGGAAGGCATAGGGGTAGGTGTATAGGGAAACAATGAAGGCAAGGCCGACCATCGAATAGATGTTGATCAGCCCCGAACCGGCACCGGTAAGTGCCATCCAGCCTTTGTTGAGCCAGCCCGCCCGCGGGCTGGCGAGCAAGGTCCAGGCAATCGCACCCAGAAAGCCGGGTGTGATGAAGGCACCGATCACGCTGGCGCGTATCAGCCCCTTGAGCGGCATGTCGGTGCGCACGACAGCCCAAGCCATCGGCACCGCAATCAACACATCGAACAGACCAACCGATGTCGCGAGGATCAGCGAATTGCGGATCGCAGCAAGGTAGCGCTCCGTTGTGAAGGCAGTAGCGAAGTTCGCGAGGGTGAACCCGCCGACGACGCCTTCCGGGCTTAAGGCCCGGATCACAAGCCAGGCGAGGGGATAGACGATCAGCAAGCCCAACGCGGCCGCAATCGCCACCCAGGTTAGGGTGCTGCCGACGCGCCAACGCTGAGCGCTGAACACGCTTGTGCCAGCCTGGGCTCTGAGAACCTCCGTAACCATTACGACTCGGCTATACTCCAAACGAGGCGCGGAACTTTTCGATGATCTTCGGTATCTGCGCCTTCAATTCCTCGGCCGGCGGCCGGATCAGTTTCACGTCGGACAGCGGCTTTAATCCCTTCGGCGGTGCAACGTCAGGGCGCAGCGGCGAAAATCCGTTCTGCACGAGGATTTCCGAATATTCCTTGGTCATAAAGAAATCCATGAACAGTTCGGCCGCGTGCGGATGAGGCGCCTTTGTCAGGATCGCCGAAGGCGCGGTCATGAACACCGAACCGTCGCTTGGGTAGATGATATCGATCGGATTGCCCTTGTTCTTGCTCTTTAGCGTGATGGCATCCGGTCCGGCGGCAACCAGCCGCTCGCCGGCATTGAGTTGGGCGATCGCATCGTTGGCAGAGCGGCCTATGAGCGGGTTCTGCTTGGCCAGGCTATCGAAATAATCCCAGCCGTAGAGGTCGTTGAGAGACAGCACCCAGGTCGCGACATAGCCCGAGAACGCGGGATGTCCGAACGCGATCTTGTCTTTCCATTTCGGATCGAGCAGATCCTTCCACTGCTTCGGCGCGGCGTCCTCCGGAACCTGTTGCGTGTTGTGCAACAATAACATCAGACCGACCGAGGCAACCTGGTAGCAATTGTCGGGGTCCATGTGCTGGAAGCGCGGCAACACCTGGTCGGCGCCGGCTGGGACGTAGGGCCGGATCAACTTCTGATCCTTGAAGTGCAGGTAGTGACCTTCCTCAGTCGAGGAAAACACGTCGTCAGCCGTGACGCCCGCCTGCGCTTCTTGCAAGACCCGCTGATAGATGACGCCAGCGGTGGCACGAACCACCTCGACGCTGATGCCGGGATAGCGCTTCTCGAACGCCTGTCCGACCTTCTCGGCAGTGTCAATGTCGAACATCGAAACATACCAGACGACCTTGCCCTCCTTTTTGGCTTCCGCGAGCTTCGCTGCGTCCTCGGTCGCCTGCGCTGTCGCTTCGCGTGTAAGGCCGACCACTAGGGGCAGCGCAGCCATTGTGCAAAGAAGCCGCCTCGATATTCGTACCATCACACCCCCCGCACCTGCACCAGCGCTTGTGGATCGATCTTGACACCGAAGCCTGGGCGGTTCCCCAAACGGATGACGCCGTGATCCAGCACCGCCGGCTCATCGACAACATCCGCTGCCATCTTCAGCGGCCCGACCGCCTCGCAGCCGTCCAGCACGGCCGGGCACACCGCGGCGACGGTCGCCTCGGCGAGCGTCGATAAGGTGAGTCCGAAGCCGTGCCCGATCACCACTCCGAGACCGGCCGCCGCGGCGGTCTGCACCATTTCGATGGTGCGGGTCAGGCCGCCGTGCTTCATCACCTTGACCTTGACGATGTCGGCGGCCTGCTGGCGGATTATGTCGATGAGCGAAGCCGGACCCGTCACGCTTTCATCGGCCATCAACTTGATGCCGATGCCTCTGCGGATTGCCGCGAGATCGGCAATGCGGTCGCGTGCTACCGGCTGCTCGACAAGCGTCAGGTCGTACGGCTCCAGTTGCCGGATGAAACCCACGGCATCGGCCATCGGCAGGCTTTCGTTGAAGTCAACGCGCAAAGCCATGAGGTCGCCCACTGCGTCGCGCACGCCAGCAACGCGACTGATACCCTCCGGGTGAGCGCCGTCGAGCTTGATCTTGGCCGAGCGGAACCCGCGCTCGAGCCAACCCAGCGCCTCCGCCGCCGCCTGCTCTGGCGGCACCGTGCCGATCCAGGCGTTCAACGGAATTTCGGTCTTGGTGGCACCGCCGAGCAGCAGGTGCACCGGGATGCCGAGCGCGCGGGCCTTGACATCGCATAGTGCCATCTCGACCGCTGCCTTTGCTTCGTAGGCAGCCGGCAACCTCGCATCCATCGTCGCCAACGCGACGGTCAGGTTCATCGCGTCGCCGCCCACGAGCGCCGGAGCCAGCGACCGGATCGCGACGTGGATCTCGTCGGCCGACATCAACGTGTAACCGGGGCTCGGGTCGACGTTGCCCCAGCCGGTGATGTCGCGATCCGTCGCGAGCCGCACCAAGACGCTGCGCTGTGCCCTAGTCACGCCGTGCACGCCTTGTACCGGCTCGCGCGTCGGGATTTCGACGATGATCGGTTCAACAGCGGTAATCCGCATGGCGCTTCCCACCCCCGATTTTGTCTTGCTGATCTCCCCGGCGCTTCGCGGGGAGGCCGTGCCTAACCGGACGGGGCAATCCACTCAAGGCACGGGATGGGTCGGCAGTAGAGCCGTCAAGGCGACCCCACCCCCGAGAACCGAGGGCCGCTACTCCGCTGCGGCTTGCGGGGCCTCGCGGGTCAGTGGCGCGGCCGGCCGCGCGATCGCGTAAAGCCGGGCGCAGTTGTCCCACAGGATTTTCTTGCGCTGCTCGTCGCTCAGCGCCATGCCGAAAAATTCCTTCATCGCGTCCGGAAACGCGCCGTCGGCGTGCGGATAGTCGCTCGATACGACAAAATACTCCGCACCCATATCGTTGACCGCGTGGATGGCTGGCTCTTCATCAACATCGAGCGCGATGTAGCATTGCCGTTTGAAGTAGTCGCTCGGCAGCATCGAAAGCTGGCGCTCGCAGCCGGGACCAAACTTCTCCCACTGGTCATCCAGCCGCCACAACCACCATGGCAGCCAGCCAGCGGTTCCCTCCAAAAACGCGGCGCGCAGTTTCGGGTGGCGTTCCAGTACGCCTCCAGTCGTGAAGCTGGCGATCGCCCCCATCAACTCGACAGGGTTGCGGATCGCGTGCGCGATCGGGTGGAAATTGGCGTGGCCGACATAGCGCCGCCCAGCATCGTCCTTGAGCGCGGTATTGCCGGTCGGGTGGAAGCCGACCGGAACGTTCAATTCCTCCAGCGCGTCCCATAACGGCTCGCAGGCCTCATCGTGCAAATGCTGCCCGTTGACCGGGTTCGGCGTGCCGATCACCGCGACCGCGCCCAATTCGTTGATGCAGCGTTTCGCCTCCGCGACTGCGCCTTTCACGTCGTGCATCGCCAGCTGAGCGGCGAATTTGAGCCGTTGCGGATCGGTCTTGCAGTAATCGGCCGCCCAATTGTTGTAGGCGCGCGCCAACGCGGCGGCGTAGTCGGGCGCGAGGTCGTCGTGGCAGAGAATCTGCCGGCCGCGCGTGCCGTACATCACCGCGACATCGATCCCTTCGATGTCCATCGCCTGCAACGTCGAGACCGGGTCGTAGCCGCGCCCCTTCGCGATCTGGAAATGCGGGTGCCGCGCGCGGCTGCGGCGGTTCAATTCGCGCTGCGAGACCGTGGCGCCCTGCTGCATGCTGTGCGCCGGGATCGCGAGACCCTGCACCTCCATCCCCATGATGGAATCGGCGCTACCCTTGTCTTCGGCGCTTTCGGTCAGCTTCTCCTGCTGCCCGCCGAAGAATTTCGGCGCGTTGGTGCTGCGATAGGGCTCGTCGAGGTAGCGCTCCCACAGATCGCCCGGCTCCATCATGTGAAGATCGCTGTCCATGACCAGATAGCCATTGCGCGCCATAGCCGCCTCCCTGAGGTCCAATCTTCCCGGAGGGTAGTGGCGGGATGCGGTCGGTTCAATCGGCAAAAAATTGGCCCGTCCCAAAGAAATTTAGGGCAGGCGTCCGCCGGCGGGCTTATCCCGCGACCGCCGAAGCAAAGGAATTTCCGATCGAGGTACGGGTTTGGGCCGCATGTGCGAGCAGCCATGAGCGGAACAGGAGCACTTTGCGCGAGGCTCCGGTCTTCGGCCATAGAAAATACCAGGCCTCATTGCGCTTGACCGACAGCGCGAACGGCGCGATGAGGCGGCCGCTTGCAAGATCGTCCTGGACGAAGGCACTGCGCGCCATCGCGACGCCGCAACCGTGCGCGGCTGCTTCCAGCGCCAGCGCGTAGGAATCAAAGCTCGGCCCACGATCGACGGCAACGTCGCGAGCGCCGGCGGCAGCCAGCCACAGCGGCCAATCATTGAGCGCGCCGTAAACGTGCAACAACAAGTGGTACGCGAGATCGAGCGGCTCGTTGAGCGGGCGCTGCGCGACGAGCATCGGGCTGCAGACCGGAAACATATCGGAGCCGAAAAGATGATCGGCGTTGAGGCTCGGCCAATCCGCGCCGAGCCGGATCGCGGCATCGATATCCTCGCGGAGGAATTCGGTCCCGCGGTAGGCGGTAAGCAGGCGCACATCGATCATCGAGCTGCGCCGCTGAAACTCGGCGAGCCGGGGGACCAGCCAGCGCAGCGCGAAATTCGGCAGTACGCTCAGGGTCAGGACCTGGGATTCGCCGTGGCCTTGCACGGCGTCGGTCGCCTCGCAGAGAACATCGAAGGCCTGTCTGATGGACGGCAAATACGCCTCGCCCTTTTCGGTCAGCAGCAGTCCGTTGTTGAGGCGGCGGAAGAGCCGGAACCCAAGGTGGTCCTCGAGCCCCCGGACGTGATGGCTGATCGCCGCCTGGGTCACGCCGAGTTCCTCGGCCGCCCGGGTGAAGCTGAGCCGCCGGGCCGCCGCCTCGAAGGCGCGCAGTGCATTCAACGGGGGAAGTTCTCGGACCATTCAGTCGCCTCCTCGCGCGAGGACAAAAACAAAGAGAATACGGCCCGGCAATGAGGGCTACGTTTCCCGCCGCCGAGCATGCAACATCATAGTTCGATTGTGTCCGAGCGGGACCGCTTGCCGCGCCTTCGGATGATCCCTGAAGATGGAAATCGGGCGCCAACCGCGCGGATCGAGGTTGATCCGATGGCGACGCAACTGTAAGGCACCAGTTTGTCGCGGCCGCTTGCCTCTCTCCGCGGCATTGCACAAAGTGCTGTCAACCGGGAAACCGCAACGGGGGAGGACCATGCCCGACTCAGATTTCTTCGGCGGCCTCGCACACGCCGGCCCGGCGGCCAGACCGCCTAACTCGCTGGAGGCGCTCGAGGTGGTGCCTACCGGCCGGCCGGTAGGCGCCGAGATCCGCGGCGTCGATCTATCTCAGCCGGTCCCCTCAGACTTGGTAGCGGCGTTGCGCTCGGCCTGGCTTCAGCATCTCGTCTTGCTGTTCCGCGGCCAGTATCTCGGCGCCGGGCACTATCTCAACGCCGCCCGCATTTTTGGAGAGCCGGTCGAGGGCGGGGCCCGGCGCTACATGAAGGCGGCCGGGATGGAACTCGATGACCGGTTTCCGGAGCTGACGATCCTGTCGAACCTCGACGACCACGGCAACCCGGTGCGCGACAATGGCGGCCTCGGCAGCTATGAGGTCGTCTGGCATTCCGATAATTCCTATGTCGAGGCGCCGCCAGCCGGGAGCTGCCTTTATTCGCTCGAAGTGCCAACCTCTAGCGGGAACACGTCCTTCAACAACCAGTATCTGGCCTATGAGACGCTGTCGGCCGAGCTGAAAGCGGCGGTCGCCGGCAAGCGCTCGAAACAGGATGCAAGCCGCAATTCAGCTGGCGTGCTGCGGCCTGGACTCAAGGTGCCCGAGCGTCCCGAGGAGGTGCCGGGGCCCATGCATCCGCTCGTCCGAAAACACCCTGATACCGGGAAGACGGCGTTATATCTCGGCCGGCGGCGCATCTATCCGTCGCAGTTTATCGAAGGGATGAACGAGGTCGAGAGCGAGGCTTTGCTCGCGCAACTTTGGGAGCATGCGACGCGCGAGGAACTCAGCTGGACACACGTGTGGAGACCCGGCGATTTCCTCGTCTGGGATAATCGCTGCGCGATGCATTATCGCGAAGAGGTCGACGACACACAGCGCCGCGTCATGTTCCGCACTCAGTTTGCCGGGCAAATACCCATCGCCGGGTAAGCGCCTACCCAAGATCGTCGTCGGCCGCCGAGAGCAGACGCCTCGGGGCCGATTCCAAAAAGTCGCCCAGGCCCCTAAAGCCGCTTAATCGTCGCCTTCGAATGGCTGCCGGCGCTGCTCGTCAATCGGCGCGCGGTCTCGGTCAAGAACCAAATTCCAGCCAACTGTGACCTTCCGTCATGACCGCTTATCGCGCCACAGCGGACCTACCGCCGCGGGCACCACCGTTTGATTTGATCTAGGTGGCCTGCTTGGGTGCAGGTTAGGCCATTGGTTCGCCGCTCCAGATGGTCCCGACGGTGAACAACCCCCCAGGGACACGCTTCTTGCCGACGATCTTGTGGCCGTGACTGCGCATCACGGCGCCGACGGCCCAGCCAACGAACTGTTTCGCTGCGTCAAACTCCCGCCGGTTGGGAAGCCGAAGGCCCTCCAACTCGGATCTGACCAGTGAGACGAGTGCCGTGACCGAGGGAAAGCCCTCACGCGAAAAGGCTCGATACTCCGGGTAACGGGAGGGGTCATTGATGATCGCGGTCAGCCGGCGTCCTCGCGCGGAGTGCGGCCGTAGTGCTCAAAGGGCGTAGTCATGGCGAAAGTTCTTCACGAACAGTGGGGATACTTTCGGTATTATGTAGCAAGCGCCACTAAACTGACAGGCGCGCCCATCGGATTTTAGCCTAAACTGAAGGCATGGGAAGGCGTCGCGACTGGCGATATTGGGCGAAAGCAGCGTTCGTTGCGGTTCTTGCGGCAATCGCCATCCTTGTGAGCATTGGATGGCCCGAACCGCTCACCTTCTTATTCGTCGATCTACCCATAGCCGGGGTCGCGATCATCCTACTTCGGCGGCAGAGTTGACTATTGCTAAGCTCCCGCTGCCCGACGAACAGCCCATCGCGGTCCATGCGCTACGCAACAGGCGGGCGAAGATCGTGGGCGAAATCGAGTTTCACCAAGTTCGCATCGGAAAATTGCGCACCGACTTGGTGCATCTAGACGCGACCTTGCGCCTATTCGATCCTGCGACCGATCCCGACAATATCGGCGCTCGTCAGCATCGCGCGACACGGACGCACTATTTTGAAAAGGGAGAACTAGCCCGGCGCATCTATGCGGCCCTCCGCGAGAACGGCACGACCTGCGCCATTGATCTAGCCGTAGCAGCGATGGCCGATAGAGAGATCGATAAAGGCGATGCCAAAATCCGCAAGGATTTCGTCGGTCGGTTCTCGAACCAGCTTCACGACTTCGGCAGACGGCGCATCATTGAACGCATCGGAAAGGGGCCCGGGGTGCGTTGGAAACTAACGCCGCAGGAACCAGATTTGATTTAACTTTCGTACTCTGTGGTATGCCTTGGTATGGCCTATTTAGTATAGGAGTTAGTCATACCATCAATAGGTTGCGTGTCGCCAACTCGGCTGGTAAGTTGGTGGTCCCTCCAGAGCTGGACTGGAAGATAGCGGCCGAGCCCTCGAAAAGTCCGTCCGCGGGTCACACAGCGCCGGTCTTGTAAACCGGGGAGTGCGGGTTCGAGTCCCGTTGGGGGGACCACCAATTCGATCCTATCGCAGACTTGTTTAGCGAGTCTGCCAACTTTCTGCGGCATCCTCGGTATCCCCGCTATTGCTAGCGGTTGATAACTTTGGTGCACAACATCTTGTGTGACACGAACCAACTCGACATGCAAGCCGATTTTGGCATCCAATTGGCATCCATTTGGATGCCACGATGGCGAACAAGAAACCCCAGCCCCGGCTTGCTCCCGAAACTCTCGCTTACCTTCAAGATTTAGCGGAGACGGGGGCCTATGGCAAAAATCCCTCGGATGTAGCCCGCACGTTGATCGAATCTGGCATACGTGAGGCGCTCACGCGCGGTATCATTTCGGTTCGGCGTCGCCCCGGCGCAGAGAATTAAGCCGCCCGGTTCCGCTGCCAATAGCCGCAGAAATCGACGCTTGGCTTGTTCGCCATCGCGAGGGCCGCGATCCGGTCAACCTGTGAACCGTTAGCCGCGCGCTTATGATCCTCGCGCCACGCCGCTTCTTGCGCGAACCGGAGCAGATAAGGTCCTGCGATGTGGTGGTGGTGTCCAATCTCGCCCCGGCGCATCCGGCTAAAGAAGCCCTCGGCGTTATTGGTGTGCGTCTGCGTTTCGTCGAGAAGGCTGTAGCTCTCTTGATGATTGATCCGATGCAGCGTGAACCGACCGGCTAGCGCGTTCCAGCTTGCGGCTTCATCGGCATATAGCGTGGTCTGTGGCGCGACCCGATGCCTGATGAAGGTCATCGCATCGGCTTCGTTACGGAACACGCCGGGGAGCGTCTTACCGCCGCGCTCGCGGATCACCACGACCACCTTGCGCTTGCCTGACTGGTTATGGCGTAGGCGGCGATCCTTGCGATCCTCGCGGTTGTTAGCGGGCTTCACGTATCCGCCGAAGTAACCGCCATCGACCTCCGCGCGCTTGCCTTCACCGCCGACCGTGCCGATTGCCTTGACCTCCGCAGCCATCGCTTCGCGCATCTTGTGGGCCAGCACGAAGGCCGTCTTGTACTGAGTGCCGAGATCGCGGCTAAGAGCCAGCATGGACTTACCTTTGACCTCATTCGCGAAGATCGCGATTGCCATTAGGTACGACCGCAGCGGCATCTTGTGGAACGCGAATAGTGTGCCCGACGTGACGCTGAAATCCTTGCGGCAGCCTTTGCAGCGCCAGCGCGGCGCACCGTTAGGACGCCGGGCGTTATAGACAGTGGCGCAGCCGCAATGTGGGCAGTACGCGTCGCCGTTGTTGTCAGCCCAGCGGAGCGTGACAAAGACGCGCTCGGCTTCCTCGTCGCTCATGCGTGCGACCTGACCGATGGTCAGTGTCCTCGCGGCGCTGGAAAGAAGGAAGTGCTGGGTCACGGCGACATATTCGTTCTGTAGATAACGAATATGTATGCTTTGAGGGTTTCCTTGTCAACAGAAAAAACGACATATATGTTAGCTCACGTTCGTTTTCGTGAGGCTAACCGATGGCAGACGGTAGAGACGAGTGGGCAGATCGGTCACGCCGGTTCCTCAAGGCTGAGCTTAAGCGGGCCGCAGTCACTTACGAGGAACTAGCGAAACGACTGAAAGCTATGGGGATCGAGGAAACCAAAGGATCGGTGACCGTAAAGGTCAACCGAGGCGCGTTCCCGGCCTGGTTCTTTTTCGCCGCGATGAAAGCGATCGGTCGCGAAGCCGTAAATCTCGCAGATGTATGACCAGGGCGGCGATTGCTGCCGCGATCACGCCAACGATGAATAGCAGTCCGCTTACGAAATGACGGGTTTTCTCCGCTCGATTCTCGACTGGGGCCGTTCGATTATCGACTGGGCTACAGAAATCGGCGGGTTTCTCGACGCTCACAATGGGGCGGTGTCGGCGATATCTGCCGTCTTCGTCGCCCTGTTCACATTCACCCTTTGGCGCGCTACTGACCGATTGTGGCGTACTTCTCAGGAACAAGCCCAGCATACGGAAAGATCGGTACGCGTCGCCGAGAAAAGCATCGGCGTGCTGCCGATATTGGAACGAGCTTACGTTTTTATCGCTACTCAGCTTGAAGTCGCCTCTACCCATACGCGTGGGCAAAACACCATCGACAAGATGAGCACAAAACTGACGCTTATGAACCACGGCAAGACGCCAGCTATAGTTAAGGCGATTCATTACCGCTTCTTTATCGCCGACGATCCTAATATTCTTGAATACTCCGCATCCTATACCGATTCCGAAATCATAATACCTGGCAGCGGTACTTTCCCAGAAGATACTCCGGGCGTCTACAATGCGTTGACTCCCCAATATCAGATTGAACATGGAGAGCCGAACGTCGCCACTATCGAAATCAGCGCTGAACAAAGCGAAAAGATCAGCGCGGGGAAAACCTTTTGCGTCCTGTTGGCGCGTGCGGTTTATCTCGATATTTTTGACCGGCAGCACGAGACCGCGTCCTGCCGCATCTACGATGGTCGCGGTAGAACCTTCGCAGAGCACGGCGGCGAAAAGTACAACTACCGAACTTAAAACAGACCGCGCGCTCACGGCGCGTCACTCCGACCCTTGCGGGTCTGAAAAATCTGAGGGGCTTTAAGGTGGCCCTTCATTGGCCGCGCGCCAGATTTGGCGTGGTGGCGCTTGCTACATAATACCGGATACTTTTCAAATCGGTATCAGGGAACTGAAGTGCAATCCAATCTCGAAGTGGAGGCGGGATCGCCTCTTGGCCTAGCGCTGAGCGCTGAGGGGACGGCTCGACGCCTACGGGCGGCAGCTCAATCCGACATCCTGATCGGCTATGGGATGAGGTCGCGCTTTCAGCGAGGGATATTTGGATGTGGGGCTATGCCCGGTGCAAACACTATCAGCAGCAAGACCAGGGTCAGGGCAATCGCATAAGGCACTACTGCGCGGAAGACTTTGCCCGAACCAACCTCGGCGATCGAGGCGGTGAGGAAGGTCAAAATGCCCATCGGCGGCAGGATCATCCCGATCCCCGAATTGATCATGATAAGGATGCCAAGCTGGATCGGATCGATGTGCAGTGCGGCGATGGCCGGCAGCAAGATGGGAGTAACGACGACGATTGCCGGCGCCGCCTCCATGACCGTATGCACGAGCAGAAAGATCAGGTTGATCACCAGCAGTCCGACGGTCGCATTGGAGACGTTGTCGAGTAGTGCGGTCGAAATCGCCGCCGGTATTCCGGTCAAGGTTAAGAGCCAGCCGACGCCCATCGCCCCAGCCAGAATCGAGGTCACCCGCGCGGTGCTGACGGATGCTTCGACGAGCAAATCCGGCACTGCGCGCCAGCGCAGCGAGCGCATCGCCCCTAGCGCAACGAGCAGCGAGTAAGCTATTGCCACCACACCAGCCTCGGTCGGCGTGAACACCCCGCCGAGAATGCCACCGATGATAATCACGACCGCAAACAGCGGCAGGACCGCAGAGCCGAAAGCGCGCGGTATCGCCGCGACGGCAAATTGTGCCACCGGGGCCAGGCCGAGGCGGCGGGCCATCGCGACGTTCACTGCGATGAAGGCGGCGCTGACGATCAGGCCGGGCAGCAGCGCCGCGGTGAACAGCGACGAGATCGGCACGTCCGTCACCGACGAATATATGATCAGCGAGGTCGCGGGCGGAAACAGCAACCCCAGGGTGCCGGCAGCCGCCTGCACCGCCGCCGCGAAGGGTGGCGGATAGCCGCGGCGGATCATCTGCGGGATCAGCACGCTGCCCACCGAGGCAGCATCGCCGACCGCCGAGCCCGAAATATCGGCGAAGAGCGCGCTTACGACGATATCCACCTGCGCCAGACCGCCGCGCATCCAGCCCACAAGCGTTTGTGCGAAGGCCACCAGGCGCTCAGCCAACCCGCCGCTTGACATGATGACCCCGGTCAGCATGAAGAACGGGATCGCCAGCAGCAGGAACGAATTGACCCCTTCTGACAGCTGCCGGGCGATCGCTTCGAGGCTGGCGAGGCCGCAATCGGCGAGACCGATGAACGCCGCTGCCGACAGCGACAGTGCGATCGGCACTCCGACCACCGAAAAGACAACGAAGACCGCCGCCATCGCGACCTCGACCGGAACTTGACCCGACGGCAGAAAGGCCACGCCGAGCGCGACGAGTCCCGGCCGCAAAGACAAGTCCGCAAGCGAAGCAGCGTGAACCCGACCGCGCGATCGCCACGCCGGCAAGCTGAAACACCAGCAAGGCGCCGCCGCTGCCGACCGCTAGCGGAAACCAGGCGGCAGAAACGCCAAGCGCCGGGGTCGGGATGGCCGCGATCTTGCGTGCGAGCTGGAAGCCGTAGAACGCCATCAGCATCGCGACGGCAAGGCTCAAAACATCGCGCGCCGCGTTCGACACTGCGGCGGCCACGCGGTTCGAGAGACGATCGCCGAGCACCAGGATAGTCGGCAGTGCGCCACGCTGTGCTGCCAGGCCGAATCCGAGAAAGGTGAGCCAGACGAAAAGCAGCCGCGTCAGCTCCTCGCTCCAACTCAGCGACGCGTTCAAGACATAGCGGAAGAACACCTGCAGCAGCATGGTGATGACCATGACCGCCAGCAGCGTCGCGCAGGTCCGCTCAGTCAGCCGCGTAACGGCGGCGAGAACGCGGATAGCTAACGTCTCCCGGCATCAACCGCCAGCGCGGCGGCGAACTCGGGGAACTCGCTAGCAATCTTGTCGCGCGTCGGCCCAGTCGCCTTCTCGAACGGCGCAAGATCGGGGTGCGTCACGGCGACTTTGTACTTGTCCTGAATTTCCTTCAGCTCGGCGGCCTCGTCGTCTTCCGATAGTTTCCGCTGATGTGCGGTAGCGGCGCGAATATCGCGAAGCACGATCTCGCGCAGATCGGCTGGTAGCGTCCCGAGCCACTGATCGCTGACAATGAAGAACGCTGCGCCGTACATGTGGTTGGTGATGGCAAAGTACTTCTGCACTTCCATGAACTTAGCGGCGTAGTAATTGGCGACTGGTTGCTCCTGTCCGTCGACTACGCCTTGCTGTAGGGCGCTGTAGAGTCCGGCGATGCCCATCGGAGTTGGGTTGGCGTCGAGGTTATGAAATGTGTCGATCCACAGCGCTCCGTTCGGCACGCGGACCTTCAGTCCCTTAAGATCGGCTAGTGCGTTAACCGGCTTGTTGGTGCTGAGCTGGCGAAAGCCGCTGTCCCACGCAGCCGCGAACTCGTATCCCTTCTTGCGGCACTCCGCATAGATACGCTTTGCCGTCGGGCCGTCGAGCGCGGCAAATGCCGCGGCGCGGTTAAGGAACGCGTACGGCGCGAGAAACAGCTTCGTCGGCGGACAAATCGTGTCGGTGACCACCGTCACCGTCGCCTGGACACCGCCGCCGGTAATCATCGCCTGCAGCAGCGCATCGGTCTGGCCGAGCTGGCCGCTCTCGAACACCTTGGCGGCGACGCGGCCGTCGGTATCCTTAACGATCGCCGCCGCGACCTCCTTGGCGACCACGTTTTGCGGGCTGTCCGGACCGGTTACTAGCGCAATATTGAACTGAAAGCTGTCCGCGCGGGCGCTGGCCGGGAGGAGCGCTGCCGCCAAGACTAGCGCCAGCATGAATCGCGGAGCGTCCGCACGCTTTGTCCGTTTCATACACCGCCCCCCAGCAGCCGCTTTGCGTTTCCGTAGAGCAGCTTCGGCACGACCGCGTCGCGCAGCGGCAAGGCCAGGAAGCGCTCCACCGCCGGCTTGAACGGCAGTGCCGGATAGGCGGTGCCGAACAGGAAGCGGTCTTGTAGATAGGTATTTGCCGCCTCGACATACATTTGGCCGCCGGGCAGGAAAATATACATGTCCGGCGACACCCAGACGTTCTTGCGGCGATAGGCGACGCCAAGGATTTCGTTGACCCAGGGCCATGACCCGTGCGCCGACACAATCTGCAGCTTTGGATGACGCGCGGCCAGCCGGTCGAGATGAACGGGGCTGCTATAACTCAGATCCGGTCCGGCGTTACCGCCGGCCATCAGCAGCACCGGCAGCCCGGCGTCCTCGCAGGCGCCGAACAGCGGTGCGAGTTCGGGGTCGTCGGTGTAGCGCGGATTGTCGGCGCAACCGCTTTCGAATACCGCACCGCACAGATCGGCGCTGTCGATGATCTCTTCGACCTGGCGCTTAGCCAGCGCGAGGTCGTCGAGATCGACCCCGCCCATGCCCCAGAACCTTCCTGGGTGGCACTTGACTAGCTCGATGATGGCGCTGTTTTCGACACGGCCGAGCCGTTTCCCCGATTGCCGACCGGTGATGATGCCGACGGCGATACCGGCTTCATCCATCTCGGCGATGCAGGTGTCGACCGACTCAGACTGGTAAGAGGGCGCCGGCTCGAAGCCGATGTCGCGGCCCATCTGCGCGACGCGCTCCTTGTCCCAGTAGAGTGCCATGGTCTCGAACCCCGCCGCCGGCGGGCGCACGCGCAGGTCGATGATCTTGCCGTGGTCGGTCATGGATGTGGCTCCTTAGGGCTCCTCAAAGCGCCGGGCGAGGAAGCGGCGCAGTATCCCGGCAAGCGCGTGGCTCCCGTCGGTCCAGCTGCCGCTATCCGCTCCGGCGGCGCGGCGATGTCGATTACCTGATGATGCAGCCGATGGCCGCCGCTGACGATGAACGGCAATGTTTCCTCCCAGCGTCCGCCCTTGGGCTGCCCTTAGGGATATCAAAGGCCGCCGGCAGGCCGGAAGTCGAATTCTATTCTTATCTAATCGATAGCTTGACCGATGGGCGCGGTAATTCGGGGGCAAGGACAATTGGCCGATGTCGCCGCTGCTACGAATGTTCGCTTCCGGAAAGCGTCATCCAATGCGGCCAGTCGCGTAGTGTGCGGAAACAATGTCTCGCTGGCAGGAGGCGATCATGGCAAGCAAATTGGGGCTCGACGAGGCGCGTGCGGTCGTCGAGGCGGTGTTGAACGCTGCGGCGGCGCGCGATCTGCGCTTTGCTGCCGCCGTCGTCGATGGCGGCGGTGAACTGGTCTATTTCGCCCGCATGGATGGAGCGAGCCCACTCAACGCGCGCATGGCCATCAACAAGGCCTATACCGCGACAAAGTGGCGGCAGAACACCAAGGCGATCAAGGACCGGCTGTTCGACATGGGGCTGGGCGACGACCGACGCGACATCGCCTGGTTCGGAGACTCTCGCTATACCGCCGTGTGGGGCGGCATCCTGCTGGTTGACGCGGATGGCGAGGTCCTGGGCGCCGTCGGCGAAAGCGGCGGCACGCCGGCCCAGGACGAGGAGCTCGGCCAGATCGGCGCGCAAGCTTTCGCTGCCTTCTGACCGCGGCGACCGCGGCATCCTCGGGTCGCCGGCTCAGGCCGTGACCACCCGGAAGCGCTGGTCGTCGTCGGTGCCCATCTGGTTGACGAGGTCAATTTCCCAAGCGAGGTATTCGCGCATCGCCTCCTCGCGGCCTTGGCCGCGTTCGCGAGCCGAAAGCACGACGTCTTCCGGCTCGCTCGCCATGTGGGTCTGGCCGGTCTCGAGCGGCAGGCCGGCGGCCGTCCAGCCCTGCGTGCCACCTGCCAGCACCATCACGGGGGGCCGGTGCGCGTCCCATAAGATCCGCGGCGGCCAGTTGCGCGAGGGCGCCGTCCGGCGACGTCAGCACGATCGCCTCGGCCGTCGGAAGCTTTGCGAGCGCGCCAGGGAGCTGCGAGCGGATCGCAAACCAGGCGCCGGGGATGTGGCCTTGTGCGTAGCGGCGGCTGGTATCGGGATCGACGACAATAACCCCGCCGACGGCCAGCCGGGCCTGCAGTTCGGTCGGCTGGATGGTATCGGCCATGACGTCATCGAGCCCGAGCACGTGCGGCTTGTGCGGTCCGGCGATCCAGTCGCCGTCCGTTGGCGTGGCGATGAGCACCGCCACGTCGTCCCAACCCATCTGCTTCAGCCACGAAGCGGTCATCGTCGCCCGCACGCCGTTGTCGTCGACCAGGATGACGCGGGCGTTCCAGGTGGCGATGTGCGCATCGGTCTCCTGCACGAGCTGGCCGCCGGGCGCCAAGCACGCTCCGGCGAGATGTCCTGCCTCGTACTCCTCCGGGGTCCTGACATCGAGCACATAGAGGGTGCGGCGGTCGGCTTCGGCTCGCGACGCGGCAAGGGCGGTCTTGTCGATGCGGCGAATATCGGAGCGCGCGGCAACCCGTGCCGCCGCCTCGGATGCAACCTGTCGCCCGTCATCGGAAACCGCGGGTGGCCGCCGTGTCGCGCCGTTGACGACCTCGTAGCCAGCGAGATGCCAGGCCATGGTGCCGTCCTTCAGCGACATGATCTTGTTCGGAAACCCGGCATTGCGCAGCGACTGGGCGCCGATGATGCTGCGCGTACGACCGCCGCAATTGACGATCACCGTCGTGTCCGGCGACGGGACCAGGTCCTTGAAGCGGTAGACGAGTTCCGCGCCCGGGACGCTGATCGCGGTTTGAATGCTGTTGTTGTGATACTCCTCGTACGAGCGGCTGTCGAAGATGGCGATGTCGGCGCCGCCATCGATCAGCGACTTCAGCTCCGGCGCCGAGAGGTACGGCGTGCTGGCCTCGTGCTCGGCGACCTCCGCGAACGCCTTGCTTGGTACGTGGACGCCGCTGTAGATGCGATAGCCGGCCGCTTCCCAGGCACCGATACCGCCGTCCAACACAGCCACATCCCGATAACCCAGAGCGCCCATCCGCTCGGCGGCGCGAAGCGCCGAACCGTCGCCGTCGTCGCTCCACACGACACGCGCCGCCCTGCGCGGCACCAGATCGTGGACAAGCAATTCGAGGCGGCTCACCGGCACTCACGACGCCATCAGCAGATGGCGGCGGGCAAAGACGCCTTCCTGGCGCGCGTCCAACAGCGCGACCTCACCACCGTCATGGAGTTGCCGCTTTAGCTCACGCGCGTCGACATGCTTGACCTGCTTGTTCATCGCCGGCTCCTCGAGTTTTTCTCGCGGCATCATTCCCGCGTGCGGCGACGGCCTCAACCCTCTTCACGGATCGGTTCGTAGCTTAGCGTTGCCCACTGAGGGGTCACGGCTTTTCGCGGCGAGCGTACGCTGCTAGGCTCGCGCCTGACCAATCGGAACCAGAGACATCGCCATGGAAATCCGGCCGCTTACCGACCTGATCGGCGCCGAGATCACCGAGGTCGACCTCGGCGAGCCGCTCGACGCGGAAACCCGCTCGCGTCTCTACCGGTGTTTCGCCGACTTTGCCGTACTGGTCTTCCCCGGCCAGGAGTTCGATCCGCCGCGCTTCGCCGCCGCGGCGCAGCTGTTTGGCAAGATCCTCCCCGAGCAGTTCAGCAATTATCGTCTGCCGGAATATCCGCTGGTCAGCTCGCTGTCCAACCGCGACCTCGAGCAGGGTGGCGCGCGCCGTGCGGTGCGCGGCGAGGATTTCCACACCGACCACTCCAACTATGCAGCGCCGCCGAAAGCCACGGTGCTGTACGGCATCGTCATTCCGGAGAGCGGCGGCGACACCGAGTTTGCCTCGGTGCAGGCCGCTTATGACGACCTGCCCGAGCCGACAAAGCGCCGGATCGCCGGGTTGAATGCGGTGCACGCCTATCGCGGCGCGCGGTTCGACCGCAAGATCACGCAGCTGACGCCCGAGCTGCTCGCGGCGACCCCGTCAGCGGCACACCCAGTCGCCCGGCGCAATCCGGACAATGCCCGGATCGGCCTTTATCTCAGCCCCAACCGCGTCACCGGCATCGTGGGCGTGGACGACGACGAGGCGTTCGACCTGCTCGCCGAGCTGTTCGCCCACGCGACGCAGCGCAAGTACGTCTACCGCCATAAATGGCGCAAGGGCGACATGGTGATCTGGGACAACCGAAGCGTGCTGCACCAGGCAACCAGCGACTACGACATGACCGAATACCGCTATCTCTACCGCGTGCTGCTGGAGGGAGAGCAGCCGATCGCCGCGTGAGCGCCTACTCCGGGCGCTCCACGAGGTACCCATCGCGGGTCTGCGGAAGCCGGCGACCGAGCAGCCGCGAGGCGACGACGGTGCGCAGGATTTGCGCGGTGCCGCCGCCGATGGTGAACATGCGTGCGTCCCGCACCATGCGTTCGAGCGGCCGGTTACGCGAGTAACCGGCCGCACCGAATAACTGCAGCGCGTCGTTGGTCACCTTGATCGCCATCTCGGAGGTGAAGATTTTGGCCTGCGCCGCCTCTGTCGCGTCCGGGAAGCCATCGCCGGCACCCGCCGCGGCCTTGTAAATCAGCGCCTGGGAGGCGGCGATCTGGGTCGCCATATCGGCGAGCATCCATTGCACGCCCTGAAATTCGCAGATCGGTCGGCCGAATTGGTTGCGCTCCTTGGAGTAGGCCAGCCCGAGCTCGTAGGCGCCCTCGGCGAGGCCGAGCGCCACGGTCGCGGCGCCGATGCGCTGGCCGTTATAGGCATTCATCAGATCGGCGAAGCCCTTGCGCAAACCGCGCGGAGGAAGCACCAAGGCGTCAGCCGTCAGCTCCATGTCCTCGAAAATGATCTCGGCTTCGGGGATGCCGCGCAGTCCCATTGCCGGCTCGCGCTTGCCGATCTTGAGGCCCTTTGTCTCGTCGCGGATCGCAATGAAGCCGCCGATCCCTTCTTCGTTGCCGCTCTCATCAAACACCCGGGCAAAGACCAAGTGCAGTCGCGATACACCGCCGCCGGTGATCCAGTGCTTCTTTCCGTTGAGGACAAAGCCGTTGCCGCGCCGGTCGGCTCGCGTCGTCATCTCGCTCGCGGCGCTGCCGGCGCCGGGCTCGGTGATGCAGATCGCCGGCTTGTCGCCTGAGAGAACGAGATCGGCGGCGAGCCGCTTTTGTGCCTCGCTGCCGTATTTCATGATCGCACCGATCGCGCCCATATTCGCCTCGACGGCGATGCGTCCGGTGATGCCGCAGCATTTCGCCATCTCTTCGATCACCAGCACCGCGTCGAGATAGCTGGCGCCCTTACCGCCATAGGCGGCAGGGATCGTCATCCCGAAATAGCCGGCTTCCTTCAGCAGCGCGACATTGTCCCAGGGGTATTCTTCGCTGCGGTCGATCTCGGCCGCGCGTTCCGCGATCGGCCCGCGCGCGAGCTCTCGCGCCTTTGCCTGCACCGCTCGCTGCGTTGCTGTAAGGTCGTACTGCATGCTGCCTCCGGTGAACGTCGGAGAGTATGGGAGCGGCACTGACGAAGTGGCAAGGCAAGCGGAGGATCCATGATCGTCGAAGACGGACACGGCAATCCGGTAACCGCCTCTGCTCGCGAAGCTGTCACGCTACTCGACGAGACCATCAACGCCTATCTCGGCTTCCGAAAGGACACCGGCGACCGCCTCAAGGCGGCCCTCGCGGCCGATCCCGAGTATGCGATGGCGCACTGCTTGCGCGGCTATTTTATGATGTTGTTCGGCCAGCGCGCCATGGTTCCTCGCGCCCAACGCTCGCTGGAAGCGGCCGAAAAGGCCAGTCGAATAGCTGGCGTCACACCACGCGAAGCGGCGCATATCGCAGCGCTCGGCGCCTGGGTCGCCGGGGATTTCGTTGGTGCCACGGCGCGCTGGGAGGCAATCCTCACCGAGCACCCGCATGACGTGCTGGCCCTCAAGCTTGCGCAATATGGATGCTTTTACGCTGGCGAGAGCAAACGGATGCGCGATGTTGTCGCGCGCGCTCTGCCGGTGTGGCACGCCGGGATGCCCGGTTACGGCTTCGTCCTCGGTTGCCATGCCTTCGGCCTCGAGGAAGCCGGCGAGTACGAAGCTGCCGAGCGTACGGGTCGACAGGCGATCGAGCTTAATGAGGCGGACATCTGGGCTGCGCACGCGGTGCAGCATGTCTTCGAGATGACTGGTCGGCCGCGCGATGGTGTGGCCTGGACCGAGCGTCTCGAAACGAATTGGGGGGACTGCAACAACTTCGCCTATCACGCGCTGTGGCATCGCTGCCTGTTCCAGTTGGAGCTCGGCGCGCATGACCGCGTGCTCGAACTCTATGACCGCCAGGTGCGTCCGGAGCCGACCGACGACCTGCTTGACATCTCGAACGCTGTTTCGCTGCTTTGGCGGCTGGAACAGGCGGGCGTCAATGTCGGCGATCGCTGGCGGGAGCTAGCTGAGCGGTCGCACGGGCATATCGACGACCACCTGCTCACATTCGGCGACGTGCACTATCTGCTTGCCCTAGCCGCTGCGGGGCGTACCGACGACGCATCGCGCTTCGTCGAGAGCCTGTCGCGTTACGCGGCGCAAAGTGCAGAGAGCGAGGCGGCGGTAGCCGGCAATCCCGGGCTGGCATTGGCGCGAGCGATTCTCTCGTCGCGGCGTGGTGATCACGACGAAGCATTCCGCGAGCTATCGGCAACACGGGAAACGATATGGCGGATCGGCGGCAGCCATGCACAGCGCGACCTCTTCAACGAGATGCTGATAGACGCCGCGTTGCGCGCCGGCAAACTCGGCGAGGCTGAAAACCTCCTCGATGAGCGGCTAAAGCACCGGCCCCGCGATATCTGGGGCTGGCAGCACCTCGCGCGAGCGCTCGGCCGGGTCGGTGATCATACAGGAGAAGCGGCTGCGCGCGACAGAGCCAGTGCCCTTATGGCACAAACGTGAGGCGGGATGGGAGTTTTGGTATGTTTGTGATGTTAGAGCTTTTAAAATTTACAATCTGAAGCAGGATGAATTTCTGAATCCACGTATTTTTACAAATCAATCATTTTCAAATTCCAGGGCCATTCTACGGCGGCGGGTTCTCTAAATAGCATATTAACTTGCGGCTGACGCCGGATATTATGACAGCAGGACGCCTCCGCAAGGAGGGGTAAGACTTCATACCGGGATAGGAAGATAGCCAATGTCAGGAGTGAACCGGCGACAGCTCTTGCGGGGCGCGGGCATTGGCGCGGCGGCGCTCGCCGGGTCGGGCGCGCTGTCGCGGCTCACATTGGCCGCGCAGAAGCCCGCGCTGGTGCCGGGCCTACCGGGCGGGGTCTACGACACGGCGATCCTCGACGCCCTGCCCGGCAAGAAGCCTTTAATCAAGCTCAGCTACCGGCCGCCCAACTACGAGACGCCGGTGGCGTATTTCAAGGACGCCATCACCCCCAATGACGCCTTCTTCGTGCGCTATCACCTAGCGGGCATCCCGGACGAGATCAATTCGAAGGCTTGGCGGCTGAAGATCGGCGGCGAAGGCGCGACGACCCCGTTCGAGCTGACGCTCCAGGAACTGCAATCGGGGTTCGAGCAGGTCGAGATCACCGCTGTGTGCCAGTGCTCCGGCAATCGCCGTGGCTTGTCGACGCCGCACGTCGCCGGGGTCGAATGGGGCGTCGGCGCAATGGGCAATGCGGTGTGGCGCGGCGTTCGCCTCAAGGACGTGCTGGCAAAGGCCGGATTGCGCAAGGAGGCGGTCGAACTGGTGCTGAATGGCGCTGACGGGCCGGTGCTCGACAAGACCCCAGACTTCGTCAAGAGCATCCCGGTATCGAAGGGGCTCGACGAGAATACGATCATTGCCCATCAGATGAACGGGCAGGCGCTGCCGCACTTTAACGGCTTTCCGGCTCGGCTGATCGTGCCAGGCTGGACCGCGACCTATTGGATGAAGCACATCGTCACGATCGATGCTGTGACCAAACCGTTCGACGGGTTCTGGGTCAAGGGCGCCTACCGGATACCGACCGGCAAGTTCCCGATCGTGCAGCATTTCGAGACACAAGTGACGGCAGTGAACGAGCCGATCACCGAAATTGTGGTGAACTCGCTGATCGCTTCCCCTGCCGAAGGGCAGCAGGTTCGCGTCAATCAGCCGGTCGAGATCGCCGGCGTCGCCTGGGACGGCGGCTACGGCATCCGACGCGTCGAGGTGTCGGTCGATAACGGCAAGGCTTGGCAAGAGGCGGTGCTCGGCGCCGACCTTGGGCGCTTCGCGTTCCGCGCCTGGAGCTTCCGCTTCACGCCGCCCAGCGCCGGCACGCATACGGTCGTCGCCCGGGCGAGCAACGCGATCGGCCAGACGCAGGCGGAGAGCCTGATTTTCAACCCGGCGGGTTATCACAACAACGTCCCGCTGCCGCTCACGATCACGGCGGCTTAGGGGAGGCTTGCGATGAAACTCACTTTTCTCGCGCTCGCTCTCGTCTGTGGCGTCGCTTCGATCGCGCTTGCCGATGAGCAGCCGGTGCCGCTCAAGAATGCCCCAGGCCATGAGGCCGTCGAGAACAACTGCGCCGCGTGTCATAGCCTCGACTATCCACGGACAAATTCGAGCTTTCTTGACGGCAAGGGGTGGCGGGCCGAGGTCGACAAGATGATCAAGGTGTACGGTGCCGACATCGCGCCGCAAGACGCTGCTGCGATCGTCGATTACTTGACCAAGAACTACGGCACCGGTAGCTGACCCGATCGCCGTCATGGCGCTTATCGAGATTCCTGATCTTGGAGGGTCCTGTGTTTGTTATCGATCGCTTCATCGAGGATTGCCGCGCCGCCGTGCGCGAGGATCCAAGCCATAAGGCGGCCCGCGAGGTTCTGGCGCGAGCCAACTCAGACCCGGCCGCGATCTTGGCAGCGCTCGGCGAGCCGACGCGGGCCGGAGTCACCCCGCTGTACAAGTCGGACACCTTGACGGTTCTCAACGTCGTCTGGGGCAAGAAGATGACGATCATGCCCCATGACCACCGTATGTGGGCCGTGATCGGCGTTTACACCGGCCGAGAGGACAATATCTTCTGGCGACGCGTTGCGGGCGATCCGCGCGGGCTGGTTGAGGCGGCCGGTGCCAAATCGTTGGGCGAAGGCTGCGCCGAGCCGTTGGGCCGCGACGTGATCCATTCAGTGACGAACCCACTCGGCCGCCTGACCGCGGCTATTCATGTCTATGGCGGCGATTTCTACGGTGCCAAGCGCAGCGATTGGGACCCGGAAAACCTGCTCGAGCGCGACTACGATTTTGCGCTGCACCGCCGCATGTTCGAGGAAGCCAATGCGGCTTGATAGTTCTCGATAATCGACAGTTATCGATAATCGACTGGGGCCAGATCAGGCGTGCAGCGGCGAGGCGACATCATGAAACGGCAGTTGCACCTCAATCTGTTCATCCATGGTCGGGGACATCATGAGGCATCGTGGCGGCATCCGGCGTCCTCGCCGTTGGCTTTGACCGACATCCACTATTATCAGGACTTGGCGCGGCGGGCTGAGGCTGCCCTGTTCAATTCAATCTTTCTCGCCGACCAGCTGGCGCTGGGCGGCGATGTCGCCCAGGCGCCGCGCACCTGGCTCGAGCCGATCACGGTGTTGGCGGCGGTGGCCGGGGCGACGAGCCGGGTCGGGCTGATCGCCACCGCTTCGACCACCTACACAGAGCCTTTTAACTTGGCGCGACAGTTCGCCTCTGTCGATCACATCAGCAACGGCCGCGCTGCCTGGAACATCGTAACGTCATGGCTGGCGACCGCAGCGGAGAATTACGGTGGGGTCGGTCAGGTGAGCCACGCCGACCGTTATGCTCGCGGTGAGGAATTTATGGAGGTGGTGAACGATCTCTGGGACAGCTGGGCAGCGGATGCGGTCGTCGACGATCGAGCCCGCGGCGTCTACGCGCGTGCCGACCGCATCAGATCGATCAATCATCGGGGTGATTTCTACACTGTGAAGGGGCCGCTCAACATGCCACGCTGCCCGCAGGGGCGGCCAGTGCTGGTGCAGGCCGGATCATCCGACACCGGGCGCCGCTTCGCCGCGCGGCATGCCGAAGCTGTGTTCACCGCGCACCTGGCGAAATCGACCGCTCAGGAGTTCTACGCCGATCTGAAACGGCTAGCAGCGGTCGAGGGTCGCAACCCGGAACATGTACTGATCCTGCCCGGACTCAGCCCAGTAATCGCGTCGACCGAGACCGAGGCGCAGCGCCTGGCTCGCGAGGTCAACGACCTGAGCGACCCCGAGGTCGGCCGCAAGCGGCTCTCCGGCCGCTTCGGCGGGCATGATTTTTCGCATCTGCCGCTCGACCGGGCGCTCACGCCCGAAGATTTTCCTGCCTCTGAAACGGTCCAAGCGGCCAGGAGCCGCACCGAGGTTATTCTGAACCTTGTAAGGCGTGATAAGCCGACCCTACGGCAGCTGCTCGGCTACCTCGCCGGCGCCCGCGGCCATTTCGTGACTGCCGGCACGCCCGAACAGATCGCCGATTTGATCGAGGGCTGGTTTACCGACGGCGCGGCGGACGGGTTCAATGTGATGCCGCCGCTCTTGCCGGTGCAGTTCGACGTGTTTGCCGCCGAGGTCGTACCGTTGTTGCAGCGCCGCGGTCTATTCCGCACCGAATACGCCGGCACCATGCTCCGCGAGCATTACGGCCTTCCCTGGCCGAAAAGCGTCTTCGACGATCCGGCCTGGGCTGGTGAACCACTCGAAGCCGTTGCCGGCGTGTGACCGGCGCCCGATATGTCGCACGGCGCTGAGCGCCGTTTCGCCGGAGGGAAATGGCCGGTCCGGTGAACGGGGCCGGCCATCGGTGAAAGTCGATCAGCTGCCGCTTAAAGCGCTCACGAGACGCGTTCGTAGGGATACCGCTTTACCTTCTCCATGTTCTTGTCTTCGATGCGGATCAGGCGTGTTGGCCCTTCGCGCCGTGGCGAATACAGATCGCCTTCATTGTACAGATAGGCCTCACCCGGGCTAAGCTTGTAGTCGCGGACCGGCCGCGCCTTCCCAGGCTTTCCTTCGCCTGGCCGGGCCACCGGGAAATAATCGGTCATGATGGTCTCGCCGCGCGCCTGCCCGTAGATCGCCCAGGACGGCCCGTGGTCATGCGGGTTGCTGCCTTTCGCGTCGTGATGGACGTGGCCAAGGACGCAGAAGCCAAGTTCCGGATCTTCGTACAGAACCTGGCGCTCGGGCATATCGTCGGTCAGTGTGGCCGCGATGAACTTCTCGTCCTTGAGCACCTCGCGCAGCAAGTCGCATACCTACTGACGCCCTGTGGGGCCTGGGTCTTGCTTCAGAATGCCGCGGCATTCCGTGGAGAACTGTTCGAGCGTATGCGTCATTCGGCCACTCCTAGTGGATCGGCGCTGACGAATGATTCCAGACGGCTCTCCCATTTGGCATTTTCGGAATGGTTTTGCCGGCTACGCGAAAAACCTGAGTTGAGAAACCGCGATGATCTATCGCGGAACACGATCACGACAGACACGCACCGCACGATCGACAACCCAACAACTATGTCAATCCAGCTCGGCGACCATCAACAAACCCGAACCATTGGATTTATGTAGATCCTAGGTGGAAGCAATTACGGGATGCCATGATAGCGAAGCATGGCGAGCGTTGTTGTGATGATCGTGCCCCAGGGCGTGGTGTAAGAGCGGCTATCCTGAGCAGCGTTGGCTGCTTGATCAGGCCGCCACTGTCGGCAGACTGACGACGGGAGCATCGCTCAGCGGAGCGATGGTTTCCAGGGTCATGTAGCGGGCGCGCTGGACGGCCCATTCGTCGTTCTGTTCCAGCAGCAAAGCACCGATCAATCGGATCACGGCAGCCTCGTTGGGGAAGATGCCGACAACCTCGCTGCGTCGCTTGATCTCGCCGTTGAGCCGCTCGAGCGGATTGGTGCTGTGCAGCTTGGCGCGATGCTGGGCGGGGAAGCCCATGTAGGCCAGCACATCGGCTTCGGCGTCATCCATCAGCGCAGCGAGCTTGGGGACACGCGGCCTGGCCTGGTCTGCGACCTCGCGCCATTGCTTTCGAGCCGCCGGCGCGTCGTCTTGGGCGAAGGCAGTGCCGACCCAGGCGGAGACGATGCGCCGTTGGGTCTTGCCGGCATAGGCGAGCGCGTTGCGCATGAAGTGGACGCGGCAGCGCTGCCAGGTGGCCCCCAGAACCTTGACGATGGCGGTCTTCAGCCCCTCGTGCGCGTCCGAGATCACTAGCTTCGTCCCGCGCAGGCCGCGACGTGCCAGGCTGCGCAGGAACTCGACCCAAAAGGGCTCGGCCTCGCTGTGGCCGACGGTCATGCCGAGCACCTCGCGCCTTCCGTCGGTGTTGACGCCGACGGCGACGATGACCGCGACCGAGACGATGTGGTGGTCGCGTCTGGCTTTGACGTAGGTGGCGTCGAGCCAGACATAAGGCCACTCGCCCTCGATCGGGCGGCTGAGGAACGTCTGCACCCGCTCGTCGATCTCGCCGCACAGGCGCGAGACCTGGCTCTTGGAGATACCTTCCATTCCCATCGCCCGCACCAGGTCGTCGACCGAGCGGGTCGAGATGCCCTGGACGTAGGCTTCCTGGACCACGGCGGTCAGCGCCTTCTCGGCCAGGCGACGAGGTTCGAGGAAGGTCGGGAAGTAGCTGCCGCGCCGCAGCTTGGGGATGCGCAGCTCGACCGTACCCGCACGGGTCTCCCAGTCGCGGTCACGGTAGCCGTTGCGCTGGTTGCGTCGCTCCGCGCTGCGCTCGCCGTGCCCAGCGCCGCATAGGACTTCGCTCTCCAACTCCATCAGACGTTGGGCGGCAAAGCCGATCATCTCGCGCAGGAATGTCGCGTCGGAACCCTTCTCCAAAAGCTCACGAAGGGCGATCTTGTCGTCGGTCATCGTGGTGATCCTCGGTCAGAGTTGCGTGTTGCAACCCAACCCTACTCAGGATCACCGCGGTGGCCGCTGACCGGCCCACCTGCGCCAGACTCGTGGCGGTCACTCCGGCGGGCCGGTCAACGGCCTCCTACACCATCACCAGGGACACGACCGTTGTGATCCGTATCACAAGCCGGACATGCCGGTTAGTCGGATCGATCTTGATCACATAAGGGAGATAGCAGACGGAGGCAAACCGTTCGATATAGGCAACGTGATGCTTAGGTGTCGAAGTTGTCACAAGGTCAAGACGAATGCGGTTCGGAAGTGGCGGTTCGTGCTGGCCAACCTTCGATGAAAAGTTATAGGTGACGGGGGGGAGTCAAAAATTTTGCGATCGTTAGGCGCTACGACTTCGCCCGATAAAATTCGCGGAGAAAACTTTTCTTTTCAAAAAATATGGCGCGTACTAATGATGCGTACTTACACGAAACAGGTACAGTGATGTCCCGACAGGCCACAGATTGGGTCGCAATTAGAACGATTTATGAACAAGGTCAGCTGTCCAACCGTGACCTCGCGCGTCGGTACGCACCGCTTACGGAAGGTGCAGTACGCAAACGCGCCAAGAAGGAAGGTTGGGCGCGCCCCGAACGCGCGCGGATAGCGCGGCCGATCCCAAGAATACGCCGCGCAGAGCGCCCTAGTTGGCAGCCCTGGCGACGTCACGAGCGCGCGGTGCCGCCCGAAATCATCGATCTCCGGGATCCTACAAAGCCCAACCCAGGAGCTGCTGAGCTCGGCGAGTCGGCTCTGGCAATGTTGCTAGACCAGCACATGACTAAGGTACAGAATCGCGAGTTAATTATTGAAATGCTCGAATACTGTGCTGCGGAATATCACGTTCCTTACCAGGTATTCCTTAAATTACGAAAACAGTTCGAAATGCCCAGCCTGGCGAGGGAGCTCCGCTCCTTAGCGGAGACATTCAAGCTTTTCACCTCAATAAGAGAACGGTCGGTCCGCCCCCATCGAAGAGGGTAGCTCATTGGAGCATCGCGCCAGGCCAGCTGTGCCTGCATTCTTGCAGATGGAGCCAGGGTACAATCCCTCGCAGACTACGTGCCCGGTTGCCGCGGAGGTCTATCGTGAACAGAGCGTAACGAATAGGTGCAGGGCGGGTGTCGTCAGGATGAATCAGGGAATGACTGACGGTCGAAGTAGGATACGCCAACGGTTGGTGGCTCGCCCAGTGGCCGAATCGCTCGACCATGGTGCTGTCCTTCCACCATAGCAGGCTCAACACGACCTGGCCTGCTCCTCTCTGATCTCGTACTGGCCGGCGCTCCAGTGGTCGATCCAATCGTCGGCATCGACCGTCCGGCTCCTGTCACTTCCTTCCTCAACGCGCAGAATGAGTAGGCTTCCAAAGCTTCCGAAGGCTGCCGGTGGGGCCAAAAGTGACCACGCCGGCTGCCGACGAACCACCGGCGCCCGTCCGAGCCATGGCAGACCAGCATGCAGTCCGCATCGCTGGTCTCTACGAACCGGAATCGCACCAGCGGTGCGGCTGACGTGAAAAAATGTTTCTCAACCGGTCCACCGGATTCAAGGTTACCGGCTTGTTGCGCGGCATGAACAGCGGTAGCGGCATCAGCAAGTCGGCGTCGAATCCGTTGGCGCGCGCTTCAGGGTGCGAGGCGACCATGACGGCGGCGCGCAATGCCGAAGCGCGCCTGCAGATCATGACGCTATCGGCTCTCGCCGCGCACCTTGCCGGCGGCTTGCTTCGGGCCACCGGCCCGCAAGAACTGGAGCCCGCGATCCGAGCGGCCATCGATGGCTATCAGCCCGAGCAGGTCGCGCTTGCTGCCGGAGACGAACGCATCGCCGATGCCGAGGCGTTCATCGCCAATCTCGGGTGACCACGATCTTTGGCGGCTCGGGCACCTACTATCAGCCTGCGACCGAGACGGTGCACATGCCCGAGTTCGGTCATTTCCGTGAAACCGCCGGCTTTTACAAAACCTGGATTCGCGAAACCGGCCATTCCTCGGGTGCAAAGCATCGTCTCGATCGCGATCTCAGCGGGCGCTTCGGCTCGGCATCGTGCGCGCTCGAAGAGATCTTGGTCGAGATTCTGAGCGGCATGTTCCGCGCCGACCTCGGAATTGCCCACCATCCGCGGCCCGACCACTTTGAGCCTCTTCAGGGAGAGGTCTAGCTTGTCTGGCTCGGCTACGACGCCTTACGTGGCCCGCTTCGCCGGGGGGTCATCGCGCCGACTCCCCGGCTTGCCGGGCCTGGAAATCGGCGGGGTCTTCGAGTTCGACGGCAGCGCGCTGATAGCTTCACCGAACGGATTTTACCGGCGGCGACATAACGCTTGATGGTTCGGATATCGAGATCGAGCGCTTCGGCGAACTTGCGCTCGCTGTAGCGATAGACAGGTTTGTGCTCTGACACTGAAGGCGGACTCCGACTGGCGTCGGTTGTCTCGCCTTTCTCCAAGACCTTCGTGCCCGAGGCGCATCCTGACAACCGGGATAGTCGCGCTCGACAGAGCTTCCGCCATTAGACCACAGCTTGCTGCGTCACTTCTCGGGAAGAGAGCATCCACCTTGTTGTTGCTCGATCCTGGTCTAGGCTTTAAGCGGCCTCGAAAGCAACAACAATTTGCCCCGTATTGCCGCCGTTAACCACAAACCGACCCCACGCGTCCAACACCGCGCGGCGACGCTCAAGCTCTTGACCACGCCGATAGGCTTGCTCGACTGCGGACCCCGTTTGATGTGCGATCACACGCTCGACGAGATCGCGCGGGAAGCTCGATTTCTCACCGGCCCACGTGCTGAAACTACTCCGCAGGCCGTGCGTCGTGACGTTGCCACCAAGCGATTTCACAAGGTCGATCATCGCATCTCGGCCAAGGTCGAACACGAAACCGCCCCTCCGCTCGACGCTCCGCAAAATCTCGACGGCCCGATCGGTAAGAGGAACATAATGCGTGCGTCGGGCCTTCATCCTGGCTGCGGGGATCGTCCAAAGCTTCTCGCCGAAATCGATCTCGCTCCATTGCATGTCGCGCACTTCGGCCGATCGGCTGGCGCACAGGATCAAGAATTCGAGCGCCTTCGCCGCGGCGGCGCCGCACTCCCGCAGCTTGGCAACGAATCCCGGGACTTCCTGGTAATCCATGGCTGCTAGGTGTTGCTTCTCTCCCCTGACCTTTTTCGGCTTGGCGAGGATCGCCGACAGGTTCCCGCGCCAGGATGCCGGATTGATCTCCGACGTGCGATGCCGCATGGCCTTGGCGTAATCGAGCACCTTTTCAATGCGGCCCCGGTTGCGGCTCGCGGTTTCGTGCTTCGTGATCCAATGCGGCTCAATTGTCATCAGCACTTCCTTGACCGTGATCCGATCGACGGGGATTTGACCGATGACCGCAAACACGTGCCTTTCGAGATCGGCGAGCCATGCCCGTTTGTGGGAGGCCGACCATCCGGCTTCCTGACTTTTGTAGAAGCGCCGAGCGCACTGTTCGAACGTGATCGACAGCGCCTCGCCCAGCGCATTTGCCCGCTTGGCGTCGATCGGGTCTTCGCCGCGTCGCACCATTACCCGCAGCTTTTGAACTTCGATTTCGGCATCATCGCGAGAAAGGTCGCGGCAGCTACCTAGCCCGAAGTCTCGCTTGCGGCCCGCAACGCTGTAGCGGAATATCCAACTGCGCGAGCCGGTCGCGCCGATGGCTATATAAAGGCCGCCGGGCGCGACGGCATGCAGACCGGGCGGCAAGCGATCGATCTGGCGAAGAGGCATCTTAGCAATGGTCTTTGGCATCTGTTCCTACCGTCATTCCCACCGAAAAACATGGGCGTGAACGCCGCAGGAACCAAGGACTTTTTTGATTAAGCCATTGCATTATATCACTATTTAGGTGTCAGAAAGTGTCGCGAAGGGTCGGAAAGGGGCCTTGGTGACGAGATTGCTTCGCTGCGCTCGCAATGACACGAAAATGCCGCGACCAAAAACTATCCCCTCGCCCCGCAAGCGTGGAGAGGGTGGCTCCGGGCGGCGCCCGGAGCCGGGTGAGGGGATCTGTGGCGTCCAGGCGGCGCCCTGAAACGAAAAGAGCGTGGCCGCACGCGGCCACGCTCCCGTCGTTTGACGCGGGGCTACGCTTTGTGCGCGGTCCCGGCTCGCTCCAGCTCCTGCTGGACGTCATGGCTCGACTTGCTCAGCCGGACCGTCTGCCCTTCGACCGACGTGACCCAGGCGAGCGGAATGAAATGATCCCCCTTGCGGGAAGTGGCGGTTCTCGGCGCGAACTTGATCCGCGAGGATCCGTCCACCTGCTCGACCGAGCCAAGCTGTTGCCCGTCGGAACCGACGATTTGCATCTGATTCCTGATCTGCGAAGCTTGTACCATCGTTGTATCTCCCTAGAATAATACCAATGAAAAGACAGGAAACCTCGGGTTTCACCCAGAAAAAAATCGCCAATCTTTTCAAAAGTCGCCGCCTCAATGATGTGTCTGAGGCAATTGGACTCTGGATCATGTTTGTGTCAGGAATGTGTTCATTATGAATATTTTTCGTAACCAAGTTGATTCATGCCTATTCGGCGTTGACTTAACGAATATTTCTATTGATTATTTATTGAGGTAGCTCAGCGCCGTGGCGGTCTTTGCCGCAACGTCCGACTTGGCTGCGATTCCCAACAGGCAGGTCAACGCTAAAATCGCCATAATCGTATTGTAGTCTCCGCAACGGCTCCGCGCCTAGATTGATCAGGGCGCGGCGCGCTTTCAGCGGAGGATGTGGGTGTCTGACCTGCTCGATAAAATGCCGCAGAACCCCGGCGAAACAGGAGGTGCGCCTGCTGTTCTTGATGTCGATAACAGCAGGATAACAGGAGGTAAGCCTCCTGATAATTTTGTGATTGTCGCACGCGACGAAAGCGGGCGGTTCGCCAGGGGTGCGTCGGGCAGCCCGGCGCTGCGATTCAAGAAAGGCCGCTCCGGCAATCCCAAGGGGCGGCCGAGAGGAAGGTTCCGCGCGGGCACGCGGGCGGCGGCGGCGCTGCTCGACGCGCGGGGCCCGGCGCTCGCCGAAAAGGCGATCGAGCTGGCGCTGGGTGGCGACGCAGTCGCGGTGCGCTTTTGCCTTGGCCGCCTCCTCGGGGTGAGGCGCGGTCAGCCCATCGAGCTCGGCATGAAGCCGGTCGCCGCGCCCGCCGATCTCTCTCGCGCGGTCGCCGCGATCACCGGCGCCGTCGCCCAGGGCCGCGTCACTCCGGACGAGGGGCACGCCCTCTCGCAAATGCTCGACGGCCTGCCGCGCGTCTTCGCCGCGGTGCCGCCGCCAGCCCAAAAGGCCAAAGACCCGCAAGACGCCCGCCAGCGGTTGATCGACGAGCTCGACCGCCTCGCCGAGCGCGAGACGCTGGATCAGTCCGCGGCGCTGGCGACCATCCCGCGGCCTCGCGCGGCCGGGCGGCTCATCGAAATAGCGGCACCGCCGCCGGCGCCCTTGCTCTCCGGGTTGCCTTCACCGGCGGTGGCTGATCTGGATCAATGACCCGCCGCCGGGTGGGCGCGAGATTGCCTGGCGTTGCCGATGACGGGGCGTCCGGCCCGGCGGTTCCCGAAATCGTCCCCTTGCGGCGCCTCGCTTGTGGCCCGAATGAGTTTGTCGTCGAGATGTACCCGCGTCGCTCTCTGCTGCTCGCCGCCCTGGTGCTGGCGCCCTGCGCCGTCGCCCCGGGCGTGTCCGCCCAGGTCGCGCCCCTCGCCGCGCCGGTCGCGTTCATCACCCAGCTCGGCAATCAGGCCCTCGCGGTCATCGCCGGCGGCGCCTCGCTCCAGGACAAGATGGCGTATTTCCACACCATGCTGCGCCAGGATTTCGACCTCGCCGGCACCGCGCCCTTTGTCCTCGGCCCCTATTGGCGCGTCGCCACCGAGGCCGAGCGCGCCGAGTTCGTCCGCCTGCTCGAGGATTACATCGTCGCCACTTTCGGGCGGCGGCTTTACGACGCCGGCGGGGTGGCGCTGCGCGTCACCGGCAGCCGCGGCACCCAGTTCGAGCCGATCGTCATCAGCGAGATTCAGCGCCAGGGCGGCCCGCCGATGAGGCTGGAATGGGTGCTCAACTCGCGGACCGGCGCCTACCGCATCGGCGACATCAACCTCGACGGGGTCAGCATGGCGCTGACCCAGCGCCAGGAGTTTGCCGCGATGATCGCGCGCGGCGGCGGCACCATCGCCAGCCTCCTCGCGCAGATGCGCCAGATCATCGCCGCGCAGGGTGTCTAAAGCGGCGTCTAGACCGGTGTCTAGACCGGTAGCTAGACATTGCCGTAGCCGAACACCAGGAACAGGACGAGGATCAGCAGCAGCAACCCGCCGACGCTGATCCCGCCGCCATAGCCGTAGCGTGAATAGCCCCAGCCGCCGCCCCCGAACAGCAGGATGAGCAGAAGAATCAGGATGATAAGGCCCATTGTCGCCTCCGTTTCTTAGTCTCCGGGTGGCCCGGGCGCCTTACGATTAACCCGCCGCGCGCATTGAAGTTCCGTTCCGCGCGCCACATGGAGGAGCGCGGACGGGCGGGTAACGCCCTCGTGTCCTTGTCGCCGTGCCGGCGGCGCGGTACCGTCCGGCGAACGGGGACGGCGCCGGCCGAGGCTTCGCCGGTATCGGGGGCGGTGTGGTGCGCGACGACGCCATCGATCTGTTTTTCGCGCGGGCCGCGGCGGCGCCCGCGCACCCGGCAGTTGTGGTCGATGGCCGCTCGCTGAGCTACGGCCAGCTGGCCGGGCTGTCGCGGCGTTTCGCTTCGGTGTTCGCCCGGGCCGCCGAGCCGCGCGTGCTGATCGCCTTGCCGGCGGGGGGCGAGGCCTATGCCGCGATGCTCGGCGCCGGCCTCGCGGGCGGGTTCTACACGCCGGTCAACATCGACTCGCCGCCGTTGAAGCTGCGCCGCATCGCGCGTCTGCTGCGGCCCAATATCGTCGTCGCCGAGGGCGAGCTCGGCGCCGCGCTCTGCGAGGAGGTGCCGGAGGCGCTATTGGTCGCGCCCGGCGCGCTGCCCCCCACCGAGCTCGCCGCCGCGCACGGCCAGCCTCGTCACGGCACCGCCTATGTCATGTTTACCTCGGGCTCGACCGGCGAGCCCAAGGGCGTCGTGATCCCGCGTGCCGCGCTCGACCATTACGTCGCCTGGATGCGCCGGTCGGCCATGTTCACGGCCGCCGACCGGGTCTCGCAATACGCCAGTATTGGCTTTGATTTCAGCGTGATGGAGATCTACGGCGGGCTCTGCGCCGGGGCGACGCTCTATCCGGTTCTGGGGCAGGGCACGCGGCTGTTCCCGGCCTCGCTGATCGCCGACGAAAGGATCACCGTGTGGAGCTCGGTGCCCAGCGTCATCAGCCTGATGATGCGCGCCGACAGCCTCACCGCCGAAAACCTGGCCTCGCTGCGCCTCTTCAATTTCTGTGGCGAGCCGCTCTTGCCGCAGCATCTCGCCGCGATCTTCGCCGCCTGCCCGCGTGCCGTCGTGCAGAACACCTACGGCCCGACCGAGGCGACGGTGTCGATGACCTCGCTGCCGATGACCGCGGCGGACTACTCGCGCTTTTGCCGCGCGAGCGTCGCCCTCGGCGATGCGATCGCGGGGATGGGCCTGCATCTCGTCGGCGGCGGCCACCCGGACGAGGGCCAGATTGTCATCACCGGCCCGCAGCTTGCTTCCGGCTATTGGCGCGACGAAGCGCGCACCGCCGAGCTCTTCCGCCCCGTCGAAATCGCCGGCGAAACCGTCACTGGCTATTTCACCGGCGACTGGGCCGAGCGCCATGACGGGCAGGTCTATTTCAAGGAGCGGATGGATTTTCAGGTAAAGATCAAGGGGATTCGCATCGAGCTCGACGAGGTCGCGGCGGCGCTGCGCGATATCGGCTGGCCCGTGGTCTGCGTGTTGAACCAGGACGACGCGCTTGTCGCCGTCGTCGAGCGGCGCGCCGGCGCAAGGTTCGATCGCCGTGTGATGATCGATGCGCTGACGCTCCGGCTCGAGAACCCTGCGGTGCCCAAGATCATTCATTTCATCGAGCAGATGCCGCGTAACGAAAACGGCAAGATCGATCGGCGCGCTGTCGCCGCCTGGCTCGATAGCGCGGAGGCCGAGCGCGCCGACATGGTATGATCGCACTCGTCCGCCGGAGTGTCGCCGATGCCGAAAGCCCTGACCGAAGACCAGATCGCCGCCTACGAGCGCGAAGGTTATCTCGCTCCCGTTCCGGTGATGAGCGAGGCCGAGGCGCGCGCGCTGCGCCGCACGCTCGAAGCCATCGAAGCTGGCACTGGCGGGCCGCTGCGCGGTGACATTCGCCACAAGGCGCACCTGCTATTCCCGTTCCTGGCCGATCTGATACGCCATCCAGCGATCCTCGACGCGATCGAGGATGTGCTCGGCCCGGATATCCTGTGCTGGAACACCAATTTCTTCATCAAGGAGGCCGACACCCCGTCTTTCGTATCCTGGCATCAGGATTCGACCTATTGGGGCTTGTCGTCGCCCGATGTCTGCACCGCCTGGGTCGCGCTCACCCCGAGCAATCTCGACAACGGCGCGATGGCGGTGATTCCGAAGACCCATACCCAAGATCAGATCCCGCATCGCGACACGTTCGACCGCCACAACCTCTTGACCCGTGGCCAGGAGGTCGCAGTCGCGGTCGACGAGAGCGACGCGGTGCCGCTGGTGCTCAAGGCGGGCGAGATGTCGTTGCATCATGTCCGGCTGGTGCACGGCTCGCCGCCCAACCCGTCGCATGACCGGCGCATCGGTTTCGCGATCCGCTACATCCCGACCTCAATCTACCAGCTCGAGGGTACTGACAGCGCCACGCTGGTGCGCGGCAAAGACCGCTTTGGCCATTTCGAGCTCGAACCGCGGCCCGAGCGGGATATGCAGGAAGATATGCTCGCCCTCCACAAGCGCCTCACCGAGCGCGCCGCGCAAATCCTTTACCGCGGCACCGGGGTCGATAATTTCAACGACCCGCGCGCCGTCAGGGGATAGCGCGGTGAAGACCTATGTCGGCGGCCGCAGTCTTGCCGGCGCCCAAGTCACGGTCGGCGGCAAGCCACTCGACCCGCGCTTCGACTTGAAGCGGCTGTCGCCGACCGGGTTCGAATGGACCTATGAGGGCAACGGCCCGGCGCAGCTCGCGCTTGCGCTCTTGGCTGACCATCTCGGTGACGATGCGAAAGCGCTGCGCCTCTACGAGCCGTTCATGCGCGCGGTCGTCGCCGATCTCGACAATTCCTGGGAGCTGACCTCCGCTGAGATCGACGCGGCGCTGGAAGGCATGGGCCAATGAAGCAAACCTATCGCGGCTCCTGTCATTGCGGCCGGGTTCGGTTCGAGGTCGACGCCGAGCTCGACCATGTCCGGGTCTGCGATTGCTCGATTTGCCGGCGGCGCGGCGCGCTCAATTTCCGCGTGCCGCCGGGTGATTTCCGGCTGCTGACCCCGCTTGAGGATTTGTCGCTCTACACCTTCCACACCCACACCGCGCGCGACTATTTCTGCCCGACCTGCGGGATCCAGCCGTTCCGCCGACCGCGCACCGATCCCGGCGTGTGGACGATCAATGTCCGCTGCCTCGAAGGCGTCGACATCGATGCCATTCCGATCCGACGCGTCTTCGGCGCCGAGTATCCCTGACCCGACGTCGAGCGGGTTTTCGCTCGGCCGCCGCTTGCTTATAGTTGGGGAAATTTCGCTTTCGGGAGGAGCCGCCCGATGATGACCCCGCGCCAGGTCGCCTTTCGCGCCGATTACCGAGCCCGCATCTCGCCATGGTATTCCGGCCTCGGCCATGTCGTTGTTATCGCCGCGATTGGCATTTTGACCATCGTCTATGCCGTCGGCCATGTGCACAGCCCGAGCTGGGCGGAGTGGCTGGTGGTGCCGGCGACCTTCCTCGGCTGCAACATCTTCGAATGGGCGCTGCATCGCTTCCTGCTGCATCGCCCAGTGCCGGGTTTCATGGGCATCTACAAGCGCCATACTTTGGCGCATCACCAGTTCTTCACCGACAACGAGCCGACGATCGACAACACCCGCGATTTCCGTATCACGTTCTTCCCGCCCTACGCCTACACCACCTTTATCTGCATGTCGGCGGCGGGGGCGTTTGTGCTGAGCCTCATTTGGTCGGCCAATGCCGGATGGCTGCTCGTCTGCACCACCGCTAGTGTCTACCTCAATTACGAGCTGTTCCACTGGGGCTGCCACGTGAAGGACGACCGCATCGTCCGCCACATCCCGTTTATGAACACGATCCGCCGCCATCACATCGCCCATCACAACCAGTCGATCATGATGGGCATGAACATGAACCTCACGTATCCAATCGCCGACTGGCTGTTCGGCACCAGCGATCTCGACCGCGGCCTCATCGGCCATATTTTCAATTGCTATGACACCCGCTTCGTGAAACGGAACTTGAAGAAGGCGCGCGCCACCGCCGCCGACTCGCGCCTCACCGGCGCCGCTCAGGCTGACTAGATGGCCAAGGCGCACCTCAAGCGCTCGATGCCGTCGCTGATCGGTGGCATCTTCTCCGCGATCGTCGTCTTCGTAATTTGGCTGCTGCTGTTCGGCACCGGCAGCATCCCGCTGGTGGCGCTCGGCGCGGTGCTCTCGGTCGCGCTCGGCACCTGGATTAGACTCGCCGATCTCTAGTTTCCCCAATCCCGAAAGGGTTCTCCGATGAAAGTCGCCTCCATCCGCACCGGCATCGTCAACCTGCCGGCCAACGAACCGCTCGCCGACGCGGCTGCCAACCCCAACGGCAAGCGCCCGATCGTCTGGGTGCGGATTGGTACCGATAACGGCGCCGAGGGGATCGGCGTCGCCTATTTCGGCGGCGCGCTGACCGGCACCTTGCGCCATGCGATCGACGAACTGGGTGCGCTCTTGGTCGGCGACGACCCGTCTCTTACCGAGGCGGCGCACGCCAAGCTCAAAAACGCCGCCGGCGGCGCCGCCGGCCCGGGCGGAATCTATCACCTGGCGCTATCGGCGCTCGACATCGCGCTATGGGATCTGAAAGCCAAGGCGGTCGATCAGCCGTTGTGGCGGTTGCTGGGCGGCGGCCGCCCGACGGTGCCGACCTATGCCTCGGGCGCGCTGATGCGCGAACTATCGCTCGACCGCGTGGTCAAGGCGGCGGCGACGCTCAAGGAGAGGGGCTGGAAGGAGATGAAGACCCAGCTCGCGCTTCCCGGCCACACGACGCCCAAGATCGAGGTCGAGCGGATGGTTAAGATCCGCGAGGCGATCGGTCCTGACATCAAGCTGATGTGCGACATCAACCAGCGCTGGCGGCCGGAGCAGGCGATGGATATCGGTAGGCGCGTCGAGGATGCCGGAGTCGGCCTGTTCTGGCTCGAGGACGTTACCACGGCCGACGATTATCCCGGTCTCGCCCGCATTTCTGATGCGCTGTCCACCCCGGTCGCCGGTGGCGAATATGTCTGGGGCATCGTGCCGTTCCGCCACATGATGGAAGCGCGCTCAGTCGACGTGCCGATGATCGACCTGGTCCGCGTCGGCGGCATCACTCAATGGCTCAAGGTCGCCGGCATGGCCGAGGCGTTCAACCTGCCGGTCGTCAGCCACCTGATCCCCGAGGTGCATGTCCACCTGATCGGCGCCATCCCCAACGGACTCACGGTCGAGTACATGCCGTGGCTCGGCATGATGTTCAAGGAAGTGCCAGTGCAGCAGAACGGCGAGCTAGCGATGCCAACCAAGCCCGGGCTAGGGATCGAATTCGACGACGCGGTGCTCGAACGCTACGTGGCGTGAGGGCGATGCAAATCCCCGATTGGGCGATTGTGATGGGGGCGGTCGTCGCCGCGACTCCATTCGGCTGGCTGATCGGCGTCGCCGTCGGCGAACTGATCGTCGGTCGCGATTTCGGCGTCTTCCCGGTGCTCATCATGCCGCTCGGCTGGATTGCGGGGGTGTCCTTCGCCTTGACCTCGCGCATCCGTCCGGTGGTACGGCTCGCCGCACTGGCGGCGGGAACCGGGGTGCTGCTGCTGGTCGTCTGACCGGCGCCGAAACTCCACACAAAACCTCAGGGAGGGTCGGTCCATGAAGATTGCTTCGCTGCAAACCGATATCGTGCTGCTGCCCAATGACGAGCCGCTCGCCGGGTTCTCGGAGAACCCGAACGCCAAGAACCCGATCGTCACGCTGCGGCTGCGCACCGACGATGGCGCTGAAGGGCTGGGGGTAGCCTACTTCGGCGGCGCCATCACCAAGACCTTGCGCCATACGATCGACGAGTTGGGCGCGCTGATCGTTGGCGACGACCCGCTGAGCGTCGAGGGTATTGCCGCCAAACTGCGCGCCGCGGCGGGCTCGGCCGGGCCGGCCGGCATCCTGACCATGGCGATGTCGGCGATCGACGTCGCGCTGTGGGACATCAAGGGCAAGGCGTTCGGCCAGCCGCTGTGGAAGCTGCTTGGCGGCGGACGCGACAAGATCGCCACTTATGCGTCCGGCGCGCTGAGGCGCGGCCTCAAGCTGGAAGAGGCGGTGACCGCCGCCGGGAGGTTGCGCGAAAAGGGCCACCGCCAAACCAAAATGCAGCTCGGCCTACCGGGGGTCACCAACCCGGCCCGCGAGGTCGAGCAGGCCAAGCTGATCCGCGAGGCCTGCGGTCCCGATATGGATCTGATGTGCGACATCAACCAGCGCTGGCGGCCAGAGCAGGCGATCGATATCGGCCGCCGGGTGGAAGACGCGGGTGTCGGCCTGTTCTGGTTGGAGGACGTGACGACGCATGACGATTACGCCGGGCTCGCGCGCGTCGCCGACGCGCTGGCGACACCCGTTGCCGGCGGCGAATACCTCTACGGCATCGTGCCGTTTCGCCACATGCTGGAGCACCGCTCGGTCGATATCGTGATGATCGATCAGGTGCGCTCGGGCGGCATCACCCCGTGGCTCAAGATCGCCGGCATGGCCGAGGCGTTCAACGTGCCCGTGGTCAGCCATGGCGTGCCCGAAATCCACGTGCACCTCGTCGGCGCTGTGCCGAACGGGCTCACCGTCGAGTACATGCCGCGCCTCTTCCATTTGTGGGAGTCCGTGCCCGAGCCGAAGAACGGCCTCCTCGACATGCCGACCGAACCCGGCCTCGGCCTCAAATTCGACGAGGCGGCATTCCAAAAGTATCGCGCTGAGTAGAATTCGCGTCCTTGATGCTCGACGCGTCTTGGACCGAACTCGCCTGGCTCGGCCTCGCGGTTGTCGGCGCCGGCATCGTCACGGGTCTTCTCGCCGGCCTCTTCGGCATCGGCGGCGGCGCGGTGATCGTCCCGGTGCTGTTCGAGATTTTCCGCATTCTCGGCGTGCCGGAAGCGGTGCGGATGCAGCTCTGCATCGGCACCTCGCTGGCGGTCATCGTCCCCACCGCGATACGCTCGTACCGGGCGCACCGCGAGCGTGGGCTGGTGATCCCCGAGGTCGTTCGGGTCTGGACCGTTCCGGCGGTCGTCGGCGTCGTGCTCGGCGCGGCTATCGCCGCGGTGGCGCCCGAGGCCGTGTTCAAGATCGCCTTCGTCTTCATCGTCTGGATCATTGCCGCGAGATTGTTCGCCGGCGGCGACCGCTGGCGGGTGAGCGAGACGCTGCCTGGCCGGGCACTGATGCGGCTCTACGGCTTCATTATCGGGCTCGGCTCGTCGCTGATGGGGATCAGCGGCGGTTCGCTGGCGACGATGGCGCTCACCGTGCACGGCCAGCCGATCCTTAACGCGGTGGCGACCTCGGCCGGCATCGGCGTGCCGATCTCGATTGTCGGGACGCTGGGCTATATAGCGGCCGGCTTGCCGCATCGGTCGCTTCTGCCGCCGCTGTCGCTAGGCTTCGTTTCGGTGATCGGTGTGGTCGCGATCGCGCCGATTTCGAGCTATGTGGCGCCGCTCGGCGCGCGCCTCGCCCATGCCATGCCGAAACGCTGGCTCGAACTCGGCTTCGGTGCCTACCTCCTAATTGTCGGCGCCCGCTTTCTCGCGAGCTTGGTCTTCTAGCGGAACATCCGGCCCTGCGGCGGCAGGCCCATCAGCATCTGGCCGACCGTCTCGAAATGGATCGGGCGGCCCTGGCCTTGCTGGGTCCCGGCGTGGATGTCGCGCATTCGCCGTTCCAGCGGATTCGACTCGAAAATCGCGCCGGCGCCGGCCGCGTGATAGACCGTCGCCACCACGTCGCGCGCCTGGTGGATCGCCCAGGTCGAGGCCAGCCGCAGCTGCGGGTGGTGCTCGGCGCCGATCTTGCCGTTGCGCTGCGCGTCGTCCCACATCTCGGCGATGACGCCGCGCAGATAGGCGCGCGCCGATTTGAGCTTGGCCTCGCATTGCGAGACCTGGCTTTGGATCACGTTGTTCTCCCGCAGCACGTTCTTGGCGCCGCGCGGAATCTTGTCCCGGGCGATCTCGATAAACGCGTCGTAAGCGCCGCGGGCGATGCCGAGCGACACGTGCGAAAAGCTCATCGCGTAGATCATGCCGCTGGTGAACTGGTAGAGCGGTCCGGTCTCGCGCCGCTCTTCCGCGTTGTCGCGGATCGCGGTGCGCGCCTCCGGCACGAAATGGTCCTTCAGCTCGTAGCTGTCGCTGCCGGTGCCGCGCAGGCCCAGCACCTGCCAGTTGTCGATGATCGTCGCCTCGGACTTCGGCACGACCATCGTGCGGGTGATCTGGCGGCCGTTCTTGTCAAGGCGCGGGCTGCCGTCTTCCTCGAACACCGGGCAGTGGGCGCCAAGCCAGCTGGCGTGCCGGCTGCCGGTGGCGAAGCCCCAGCGCCCAGTGGCGCGGTAGCCGCCGTCGACCGCAGTGCACTTGCCCGCGCCCGGCAGTTCAGGCCCCCAGGCCAGGATGCCGCGCGGCCCGCCGAAAATCTCCACCGCCATCTCGTGCGAGAGATAGGGCGCGGTCATCGAGCAGCCCGAGTTTTGCCCCAGGCACCAGGCCGGGCTGCCGTCGCCCTGCGCGAGAATTTCAAGGACGGCGGTGTAGGTCAGCGGGTCAAGCTCGCCGCCGCCGATCGATTTCGGCAGCAGCATCTTGAAGATGCCACGCTCGACCATCGCCGCGACGCATCGCTCGGTGACCTGGCGATGCTTCTCGCACTCCTCAGCGTCCGCTTGGAGCATCGGCTTCAGCTCCCGCGCGCGCTCGATATAGTCTTGCCTTAGCGCCGCATCGGTAACGCTGCTGCCGTCCATCGCCGCTTCCTCCCACGAATCCGCCTATTGTGACGGCATCGCGGCGCATTGTGAAATGCCGAGCACGCATGTGCTGCCATACGCGCGAGTGATTACGCCGGCCGCTGTTCCGCCGTAGGCACTTTTAGAACGCGGCAATCTGCCGGGATACGATGCCTCTGGCTGGCCGCGGTGGTTGGCACGCCTCTTGCCCTGTGACGGCATCGTTTTTGCGATGCCCAAAAGGAGGTCCCGTGTCCTACCTCGTTCCTTCCGAATTCGTCACCAAGGTGATCGACGCCGGTGAGGCGAAAATCTTCATGTCGACGCGTGACACCGTCGTGCGGGCTTACATGGCCGGCGCCATCCTGGCATTGGCCGCGTGGTTCGCGGTAACGATCAATGTCAATACCGGCCAACCGATTGTTGGGGCGCTGCTTTTCCCGGTCGGATTCTGCATGCTATACCTGCTGGGTTTCGACCTGCTGACCGGTGTCTTTGTCCTGTCGCCGCTGGCATGGCTCGACCGGCGGCCGGGCGTCACCATCGTCGGCGTGTTGCGGAACTGGGGGCTGGTTTTTATCGGCAATTTCGCCGGCGCGCTCACGGTGGCCTTCATGATGGCGTTCGTGACGACGTTCGGCTTCACGCAGGCGCCCGACAAGGTCGGCACTGTCATCGGCAATATCGGCGAGGCCCGAACCCTCGGCTACGCGGCGCACGGAGCCGCCGGCATGGTGACGCTGTTTGTCCGCGGCATGTTGTGCAATTGGATGGTGTCGACCGGCGTCGTCGGCGCCATGATCTCGACCACGGTACCGGGCAAGGTCATCGCGATGTGGATGCCGATCCTGGTGTTCTTTTACATGGTCTTCGAGCACTCGGTCGTGAACATGTTCCTGTTTCCGGCGGGTTTGATGCTACATGCGCCATTCTCGATCATGGATTACTTTATCTGGAACGAGATCCCGACAGTGCTGGGCAACCTCGTCGGCGGTATCGCCTTTACCGGACTGACGCTGTACGCTACCCACGCGCGGCCCGCGCCAAAGCGCCCGGTGCTCAAGCTCGCGGCCTGACGGCCTCGCATCGCCGAGCGCACATGCACCGCCATGCGCGCTCGGCGTCGCCGCCCGATCGCATTTAACAGGCGGTGCAGCCTGCTCACAAAAATCGACGACGGTCTGCCGCTGGCCGGGTTTGCGCCCTTTCGGCCATCGACCAACGGCAAAAGGGCCATGGGCGGCCGGGCAGACCTATCAAGTCGTGACAGACCAAATGCGGACGGGGCACACTACAGTACTGAGCAATCACCCCACGCGTAGTAAACGCTGAGCTCGACCCCCGCGCCTGCAAGGGGAATTGGCATGATGACGACCGCTGGCGCGCTAACGTTCGCGAGGGAAGCCTTAACTCCGTCTCGCACGGCCACCGCTGTGGCTTGCCACAGCTTCGCGGACATTTTGCTTCTCGAGAAGAAACTCCCGCCTGACGATGCGATCTTGCTCGCAAAATCGAGATCCTGAACGCCCTTGGCGAAATCACCCCACTTTGCGCCCAGAGCCGCCTTGAAATCGAAACCACCCACACTGAGGCCGTCGAAGCTCTGGGGTGTTTTACCACCTACTGCAACGATGAAAGCGCCGCCGAATGAACCTCCAAGCCCCAACCCGACGCGCCAGTGCGTGACCTGCAACGGGAAGGAATCCTCGTATTTGTCAAATGAATACATAAACCCGTACAGCGCATCCCTGCCCGCGACGAAAAACGTTCCCCCTCCACCGACACCAAGGCCAAACCAGGTCCCGTCGGGACTGGTAACGGTCGGATTGGAGACCGGAGCGCGCAGAGCTTGATATTCTCCGGCGATCGGCCTGAGCCAACACTCCAAGAGGTTGTCGGTGGTCAGGCGGCCATCGTCGGTATTAACAACACGTTTGCCGGGGCCGAAAAGCGCCAGCGCAAAGTCGTTCGGTGGCTGTTGTCCTGTCGGCCCGATATGAAGAGTGACGCCGTTCCGATCGAGCTCCTGCCTGATCTGTTGGAGAAAAGTCCCCTCTGCTGGATGATCCGAATCCGGTGTCAGGGCGCCGGGCGCCAGCAGCTTCTGGTAGTCGACCGAAATGTCCACGCCATATTGAGCGCCGTGGATATAGTTTTCCTCGTCGTTGATCCTGCGCATCTCCGGTGAGAAGCGCACCGGCTCCTCCGAGGGATCGCGATAAATGCCGTGGGCGTGCTCGCGTGCGATTTCCTTGCGTGTGGCCGCCGCATATTGCTGACGGAGTACCGGGTCTACGACACCCGCATCGAGCATCTTTTGAATTTTTGCGATGTCCCCGGGCTTCAGGGCATCGAGCACGTAGGGTAGTTTCGATCGCAGCAATGTCGCCGCATCCCGCGCGTGCAGGCTGGCAGCGAGCTGTCGTACCGCTGACGCTGGATCGGCCATGGCATGCTTCCTAAATTGGAAACCTCTGTGGACTTGCTATTTAGCGGGAACTGATCGCACCTCCCTTCGCATATTAAGTTCATTTATCAGATTATTTTATCTGCATCGGCCAGTTGGAGCCTTTGGGGGATTTTCTAATTCGACCTTTAGAGAGAGAGTTCCACATCGAAGGTGGCTTCCAAGCGCCTGTCGCTACTTCATCTTCTCCAACCCCCGCGCCAAATCGGCGATTAGGTCTTGCGGGTCTTCGAGGCCAATATGGATGCGGACGAGCGGACCAATGCCGTTCACCATGGTTCCGGCCGAGCATCTCGCGGTAGCCGACGCCGCGCCGCCCGCTCAATCCGACGACCAGCAGGCTGCCGGAACGTACAGAACCAGGGGCTTGTACATGAATGTTCCCAACTCGATCGCCTTGAACCCGTTGGCCGCGGCGTAATCGTCCATAATTTTCGCGAATGGGCTCTGCGGCTCGTACGTGGCGTCATCGTAAAAGCCGGAGAGGATCAATGTGTTTGGCGATAGATATCGGGTGAGGTCGGAGTATCGACGGTAATTCGGCGCCAAGCGGATAAACACGCTGTCGAGCCGCATCATGAACGGGCCGGACCCGCTGATTGCGGACATCGCCACCCCGGCGCCGATCGCTGGAGTGCCAACGGCCGTTACCATCTCGCCATGGCAGCCCGGTCGGGCGCGGTCGATTGCCGCGATCGTCTCGGCGAGCGTCTCGCGCATACGGGCGACCGCGGTAATGCCGTAAACCCCATCCTTGATCCGCTGCATCGCCCTCGCGATCAAGTCTGAGGACTGCCAGATGCCCACCGCGACGATGATCGATACCGTCGCAACGCAAATCTGTCGCTGGCGGGTTTCATCGAGCGACGGCAAGGCGAGAACCCGCTCGACGAGTCGGCACACGAGCAGGAACAGGATAAACGCCGGCGGTGCCCAGTATTTATAAAGTATTACACCCGGCGTCACCGTACCGAACAGCGCCGCGAGATAAAGGCCAAGCAGCTCCGTCTCGTAGCGGGTCAATGGCTGGCCGCTGACGAGGTCGCGCAGCCACGGCCACGAGCGGACGGCGCGGTACACCAGATATGGTACGACGATGGAAAGTGCCGTGAGGACAACGAGCGGCCAGGAGACAGACGACTTGAGCGAAAACAAGAGAAGCTGAGGCTCCGAATTCACCGAGTCGACCTCTCGGTAGACGTTCTGCAAATAGTGCGAATGAATGTTCAAGAAGATGAATGAGTCGAAATCGGCGATCAGATAGACAAAAATCGGAATTGTGCCGATCAGGCCGCCGATGAAGTAGCTTGCCAGGTTACGGATGGGCCTCTTGCCAGAAAGAACGTAAAGAGTTGCGAAGGATATAGCCAGGTAGATATAGCTGATACGGCTCGAAATCGCTAGGCCAGCAAACAACCCAACCATGACCGCGCCGATATTTCTATCTCCCCATGCTCGATAAAATAATATGGTCAACACGAAGCAGAATAACGACAGGGTATAATCACCGACCTCCTCACCGATTGCTTCGGTCGGCCTATACCACAAATATAATCCGGCAAAGACCACAGTAACAACTGATTTATATCGTGCGTTCCGGCGACAAAGAATGATCCCGCCACCTAATATCGCCAAGTTCAAGACGAGCGAGAGGACCCGTAAGATAGTATATAAATTGATGTCGCCGACGAGATGATCAGTTTGGTAAAAAAGCAAAAGGCTTAGCGGTGGTTTGTCAAATCCCATAATTGAATAAGGAGCATAATATTGCATGACCGCGGGAGCGACCGCATTCATGTGATCATCGTGACTATAGTTGCCCAGCGCGTCGAATATGTAAGCCGCGCCAAACGCTGTAACAAAGATAATGGTAAAAAAGCGGGCGGCTAAACGCTTCACGCCCATCGAGCTGGTGCTCCCCCGCCATCGGAACGCTTGAGAGGTGGACCGATCCACTGCGCGCTCGATCGAGAACGGGATAATGGGATCGGCCTCGACGGCACGACAGCCGTTTTAATCGACCGATGTACGCTCGGCGAACGTGACGCCAATCGCATAGCCGCTGCCGTCCCCGCGGCGCGGTTTGCCGCGCCACAAAGCCGGCAGCAGTATCCACCTCGGATGGTACCTGTCGCCGAGGAAGAGGAGCAGCGCTCCAGTCGCACCGGGGATCACCGGCAACAAATAAAGCAGCGGCATCGCGTCGACATGCTGCTGCGTCAGGACGAAGGCGAAGGTCACTGCCGCGCTATCCGCGAACGACAGGGCGACGGCCAGCAAAAGCCGAAAAATGAGCTCCGTATAACTCTGTAGACCGGGGATCAACACACCGAGCAGAAGGAGCGCGCAGCTAATGCAGCGCAGTGGATTGATGATGCGATGGTGACCCTCGTTGAGCCAAATCGCCAATTCACGCGGATTTTGACGCACCCAGGCGGGCGGGTTTAGGAGGTTGCCGATCGGCTGCACGTAATACCCGCCGTTCTGACCGATCGCGACTTTCGGAACGGTGAGCGGGATCGACAGCTGATTGAATGCCACATCATGCACGTCGTCGGCCGAGTTGTGGATGACTTGAGAGCCGTTTTCGAGCACCAGGATATAGTCGCCATTCCGCTCGACGAATTGACCGCGGTCGGCGACCACTAAGCTGAAATCCCCGGGTTTGCGGTCCTCGGTAACGACCACGCCTGCGAAGATTTCGGGGGAGAGCCAGCGCTGAAACGACAGCGACAGCTGCGGCAGGATGGTGTTGGGGACGCCCTCGACCAGCATGCCGGGAGCGACCCGCGTCTCGGCAACGGAACGGATCTCCATCGCCTTGCTGAAGCTTCCTGGCAGGGCATAGAGCGACATCACGGCGGAAATGAGGGCGGCGCAGACGCCTACCATGATTCCGGGTAGCGCGATCTGGAAGCAGCTGAGGCCCATGGCGCGCATCGCCAAGATTTCGTTGTGCTGACGCCACAGGTAGAACCGGATCAACAAGGCGACAGTCACCATCTCCGGGCTAAGGTGATAGAAAACGACGGGCATCAACGTCGCCCAAACGATTAAGAGCTCCGTTACCGAAATAACGTTGGCAAAGACCAAGTGAAATAATTCCTTGGTTTTGTAGAGCATCTCATTGACGACGAGCGCGACCATGACGCCCAAGAAGGCGAGCGCAAGCCGGCTGTACATATATCGCACGACCGTCGTCAAAACCGCTCCCCAAGCCCTTGCCGCCCGGCTGCCCGCGGCAGGCTCCCTCGTCATGTTTCGTATTCGACGAGGAATCGCAAGTTTATTCGGCAAGGACGGGACCGCACCCACGTAGGGCTACAAAATTGTCACGCCGGCTTCCTCGGTGTTGCTGAACACGTCCCGTAGGGGCAGCGATGGCCGGCCTCGGGGGCTGGATACGAGGGTTAGGCGGCTTTGGGCAGCAGCCGCTGACCGTGGGTAAGCCGGTAAAGATCGATTCGACCCGATTGTGTTGAAAAGGTCTCGCTTCAGCCGACCGGGACCGAGTTCACGCAACGATGATTTAATCGGCGCCGATGGCGTGAATTATTTGTGCGCGGGCGCTCTTTATCGCGAAATCGCGAAATCGCGAAATCGCGAAAGAATATTACCGGCGAATTCTACTTGCAGAGTTTTTCAACATAATCACCTCAAAGCCGACATTTCAGTGCGGCTGGAGCGCCACGGGCCCATGTCTGGCGGCAGCCTCGGATCACGCTGCCTTGCGCAATTGCTCCAGTCCCTGCGTCAGGTCGGCGATCAGGTCTTGCGGATCCTCAAGGCCAATATGGATGCGGACGAGCGGCCCTTTGGCGTCCCATTTAGTCGCGGTGCGGATGCGCTCGGGATAGGCGGGCTGGATCAGGCTCTCGAACCCGCCCCAGCTCGCGCCGATGCCGAATAGGTCGAGCGCGTCGATCATCGCGTAGACCTGCTCCTTCGACGCCGGTCTGAGCACCACCCCGAAAAGCCCTGACGCGCCCAGAAAATCGCGCTTCCAGATCTTGTGACCCGGGTCTTCCGGCAGCGCCGGGTAGAGCACCCGCGACACCTCGGGCCGAGTCTGCAGCCATTGCGCCACGGTCATCGCGTTTTTCTGGTGCCGCTCCAACCGCGCCGACAGGGTGCGCATCCCGCGCAGCGCGAAGAACACGTCGTCCGGCGCCGCCGAGTGGCCGATCTGCGCCATCGCCGAGCGCACCGGCAAAAAGCTCTCCTCGTTGCAGATCACCGCGCCGAGCATCACGTCGGAATGGCCGCAAATGTATTTGGTCGCGGCGTGGATCGAGACGTCCACCCCGTGATCGAACGAGCGGAACAGGTAGGGCGTACCCCAGGTGTTGTCCATCAGCACCTTGGCGGCGTGGCGGTGCGCGACCGCGGCAATCGCAGGGATGTCCTGAATTTCAAAGGTCAATGAGCCCGGCGACTCGCAATAGACGACCTTGGTGTTGGGCCGCATTAGCTGGGCGATGCCTTCGCCGATCAGCGGGTCGTAATAGGTGGTCTCGACCCCGCATTTCTTGAGGATGCCCTCGCAGAAATTGCGCGCCGGGCCATAGGCGCTATCGACCATCAGACAATGGTCGCCGGCGCCGAGGAGCGCCTGCAGTGGCGCTGTCACCGCCGCCAGCCCCGACGACATCAGCATGCCGCGATAGCCGCCCTCGATCGTCGCCAGCAGCTCTTCCAGAGGAAACGTGCCCGGCGTGCCGTGGAGGCCGTAGCGCACGCCGGTGAAGGGCGGTGCGGCGCGCTTGGCTTCCCACTCGGCCATGTTTTTCGAGAGGATTGTCGAGGCGTGATAGACTGGCGGGTTGACGACGCCGAAATTGGCCTCGGGGTTGCGCCCGACATGGGTGAGCAGCGTGTCCTTGCGGTAATGGCGCGGCCGGTTGTCGTTTTTCATGGGCGAAGGGTTCCGAGCAAAAGGGCGACACGCTCAGATACACCAATCGATATTTCGCCCGCGAACGAAATAACCGCGCTTAGTCCGGCGAGCCGCGCCCCGTGGCGAGTAGCACGATGCCGCGCACGGAGAGCGGGGTAGACGGCGCGCGACGATGGCATTTAGCAGATCGGTTTCAGTTGAGCTTTTCGCAACCGGCTCGAAATCCCCCATTCTCCACATGATTCAGGAAACACAACATTACAGAATCCTCTTTTTGTAAAAGGATTACCATCTGAGGGTTGGATGTGATGCCTTTAATTTCGTACCCTGCCTTTATCAGATCGTTTATTTCTCCTGCTCTTGCTCTATTTGAAGTTATGAACATGGTGATTGCCAAGAGCGGGAGGATGAAATTTTTGAAAAAGCTTTGCATCGGCGACTCCTGTGCCCTTTAAGCTTTACGACCAATCGATGGTCGCTTAACGGTGAATTCGTCGGCAAAGCGAGGATTGTTCGGACTTATGGCGACGATCGATACCAACTTGAGCAGCTCGACGGCACGCCCTTTCCGAAGGGACAGGATATCTTCCGCGAAGGTCAGCTTCGCTTGAGCGAGCCATGAGGCTGCGGTCAACACCAGCGCCAACTAGCCTCAATCCGGCGAGCCGCGCCCCGAAGCGAGTAGCACCACGCCGCGCACGATGTCGCGGAAGGCGGCGTCGTAGTTGACGCCGCTGATGCCCCAGCGGTAATCGGCGCCATTCCAGCGCGTCTGCCATTTGCCGATCCAGCCGGGCAGCGTCTCGCTCCACTCGAGCGAGCCGGTGACGATCGCCTCGCTGCCGTCCGAGGACGGCGGCTTCGGCTGGAAGTTGTCGATCGTCGCGACCCAGGCACCAAGCTCCTTTTCGGTGGGGATGCGTACGCTCATGCCGAATTCGCTGGCGGCCTCGGCAAAGGCGCCGCGCTGCTCCGCGCCGCGCGGGGTTTCGGCGCTGAGCATGTAGGAGGGCGGTTTTGGTCCCTCGATCATCAGCACCGGCACGATCACCGGCCGGGGTCCGCGCCACGGCGTGCCGCCAAGCTCGGCGATCAGTGCATCGATCTTCTCGGGCACGAAATGCACGGTCAACCGGTGCGGCCGGTCATAGCTGCCCTGGTCGTCGCTCTTCTTGAGGTGCGCCATCAGGTCGAGATAGTCGAACGCGGCGACATACTGGTCCGCATGATCGGCGAGCGCGGCAACGCGCGGGTCGTCGCGCAGCCGCGGGTCGCCGGCGACCTTGACCAGCACCTCCTTCAGGCATTGCGCGAAACCCCACGGCCGCTGGCGCATGTCGGTGCCGGTGACGATGGCGTTGGCGGTGTAGAGCGCCGGGTCGGCGGCCTCGGCCGCCGCCGCGAAAGCCGGCAGCCCGGTCAGGGCGAGCGCGGCGCCAATGATCCGCAAGAGCCCTCGCCGGGTTTCTTTCCACGCCATGACCCACACGATATTCTTCCCCACGCAGCTTGAGGAGCGCGCCATGCCCGACTCCAACCTGGTGCCCGTGACCGTGATCCGCGAGAGCGACCGCCCGGTCGTGCCGTTTCCCGGCGGCGCCACCTACCGCACCCTGATCGGCGACGACAACGGCGCCGATATCCCGCTCCGCACCGGCATCCAGACCTCCGAGCCCGGCTATGCGACGCGCGAACATTCACACCCTTATGTCGAGGTGCTCACCGTGCTGGAGGGCAGGGGCGAAGCCTGGCTCGACGGCGAGCCGGGCACGATCGCCATGGAACCCGGCGTCACCATCTCGATCCCCGCCGGGCGCGTGCACGGCTTCCGCGTGCTCGGCGACAAGCCGCTCGTCACCTACGGCATCCACACCTTCGGCAAGCGCATCGTCAATTACAAAGAGCCGGCTGCCGGCTGATCCCCACCAACCAAGCGAGGAGGAAACCCATGGCTATCCAGCGTATCGATGTCGGGCAAGGGCCGGGCCCGCGCATGAGCCGCGCCGTCATCCACGACAACCGCGTTTTTCTCGCCGGCCTCACGGCCTCCGACACCAGCCAGGGCATCCAGGGCCAAACCAAGCAAATTCTGGACAAGATCGACGACTATCTGAAGCAGGCCGGCACCAGCAAATCGAACCTCTTGACCGCCAATCTGTGGATCAAGGACATGGCGATGTTCTCGGCGATGAACGAAATCTGGAATGCTTGGGTCGATCCCGCCAACCCGCCAGCGCGCGCCTGCGTGAAGGCCGAGATGGCGCGGCCGGAGGTGCTGGTCGAGATCATGGTGACCGCCGCCAAATAAGCATCACCGGGACGTCCGATCGGGGGAGCGTAGAACATGCGGTTGCTGCTGTGCGCCGCCGCCGTCGCGGCGGCGCTGCTGGCGGTATGGCGGCCGGCGATGGCCGACAACTCGCAGGCCGAGTGTACTTCCGATCCGCCGATGAGCTTTACCCTGTGGACCGACGAGACCGGCCAGGAATTCGGCAGCGGCCAGCGCGAGTACATCTTCGCCGACGGCTATATCTGCCCCGATACCGACCAGAAGTTTCAGGACTTCCTCGACCAGCATCCAGGCAAGGCGCCAAACCGGATCGTCGTGCTCAACTCGGGCGGCGGCGACGTCGCCGCCGCGCTGCACATGGGCGAGATCATCCGCCAGGCGCAGATGTGGACCCAGGTCGGGTCGCGCTATCCGCTGATGATCGGCGGCAACAAGAACATTCCCGCCGATGTGGTGCCGTACATCCCGCGCCCGGCGGCGCCGCCCTTTCCGGGCTATTGCTACAGTTCGTGCACGTTTACCTTCATGGGCGGCGTTCATCGCACGATCGATTACGGCTCGAATTACGGCGTACATCGCTTCGAGTTCACCGACAAGATCGACAACCCGGTCGACCAGGCGCAGATCAATTCAGCGGTCCTGGTGCAATATGTCAACGAGATGGGGATCTCGCCCGATTACATGGTCGAGATGGTCAAGCGGGGCGGCAACGACGTCACTAATCTGAGCCTGAAGGTGCTGCAGCGGCTGAAGATCATCACCCCGCGCTGGCACACTAAATGGCGGATCGACACCCTTCCCGATAATAGCGGCTTCTTCCTCGACGGCGAGGCGACCGATTTCTGGGGGACACACCAGATTGCCGTCATCTGTGCGCCGAAGCCCGCACCGCAAACGGCCTCAGCGCAAACAGTCGCGGCCCAGACCGCCGCCGCGCCGGAAGCTGGCCAGCCCGGCTCCCCCCCGGCACCCGCTTCGGCGGTAGTGCAGATCTGGTTCTCGATCGATCCCGGAACGCGGGCGAAGGCGCCGGAACTCGTCGACGCCGTACAGTCCTATGTGCTGGAACTGGACGATGGCTGGACAACTCTGTCCGGGCCGGTGATCGCCAAAACCGCTGCCATCACCGGCCCGGAGAACCGGCTCACCGCAGCGATCAACGTGTCGAAGCAAGGCCTGGCGGCGCTTACGACCGCGAAATATATCGGCTTCGCTTTCACCTTCGATCCGGCCGCGAAGCTGCCGCTGCACGTCCTCAATTTCGAGTCAGATCTAAACGCCGCCAAGCTCAAGCAGTTCGCCGCCACCTGCCACTAGGTTTAAGGACCATCCGTTGACGGACAGCAACGCCGCCGCACCCTGGGCCGGTCCTCTGCAAGGCATCAAGGTCATCGACCTGACTCGGGTGCTCGCCGGCCCCTTCGCGACCCAGAGCCTCGGCGATCTCGGCGCCGAGGTATTGAAGATCGAGCCGCCCGGCGGCGGCGACGAGACCCGCCGCTTTCCCCCGTTTCTCGACGGCGAGGGCCATTATTTCCTCGGTATCAACCGCAACAAGAAGAGCCTCGTTGTCGACCTTCAGCAGGAGGCCGGCAAGGAAATCCTGCGCAAGCTGGTCGCGCAGGCCGACATCCTCGTGGAGAACTACCGGCCGGGGGTGATGGACCGGCTCGGCCTCGGCTACGCCGTGCTCGCCGAGATCAACCCGCGCCTCATCTATTGCGCGATCAGCGGCTTCGGGCTTTCGGGGCCGCTGCGCGACAAGCCTAGTTTCGACATCGTGACGCAAGCGCTCTCCGGCGCACTCAGCATCAACGGCGAGCGCGGCCATATGCCGATCAAGCTGGCGATCCCGCTCGGCGACATGGTCGGCGGCGTGTTCGGGCCGATGGCGATCCTCGCCGCGCTGCACGAGCGCCACCAGACCGGGAAGGGCCGCCTTATCGATATCAGCCTTTATGACGGCCTCATCGGCATGCTCGGCTATTTCGCCCAGCTCGCCTTTATCACCGGCGAGGACCCGCCGACCATGGGCTCGAGCCATCCCAACATCGTGCCCTACGGCAGTTTTCCGGCGTCGGACGGGTCGATCATCATCGCCGTCTTGTCGGAGAGCTTCTGGGGTAAATTGTGCGAGGCGCTCGAGCGGCCAGAACTCGCCACCGACCCGCGTTTCGCGACCCCGACCTTGCGCCGCGAGCGGCGCGACGAGGTCGATCAGCTTATCTCCGACGTGACCCGCACCCGCACCGTCGCCGAATGGGAGAAGCGTCTCACCGCCGCCGACGTGCCGCACGCGCCGGTGCTGGGGGTCACCGCCGCGCTCGCCCATCCCCACGCGCTGGCGCGCGAGATGGTGGTGGAGGCCGAGCATGCGACGATCGGCAAGATCAAAGTGGTCGGCCGGCCGATCAAGTTTCCCGGCGCCAAGCAGCCGCCGGTGACCGCGCCGCCGACCCTCGGCCAGCACACCGAACAGGTATTGCACGAAGAGCTCGGCTACAGCGAGGCGGAGATCGCGGCGTTGAAGGCTGGTGGAATCATCGACCGGCGGGCAAAGTCCTGATGCGCCGCCAGTTGGCGGCTAGGTAGGCGGTGACGGCCAGGGTTCCCATCGCCGGCGGGACAACCGCAAAAGCCTGAGCCGCGTCGGTGAACAACGCGCTCAGCGAGGCGCCGACAAACCCCATACCCATCTGCAGTGCACCCATCAGCGCCGACGCCGATCCGGCATTGCGCGGGAAAAGGCCCAGCGCAGTCGTCGTCACGCCCGGCATGATGAACGCGAAGCCGATCATCCACAGGCACATTGGCGCCATTATCTGTACTACGCCGAGGCCGAGAAAGCGCAATCCTCCCGCCAGAATCAGCGCGGCGGCCAGGACCATCAGCGCGCCGGCCAGCACGAGCCGGCTCATCGTGAAGAAGTGCAAGAGTCGGTTGGTCGCCAGCGAGCCGAGCAGATACGACACCATCAGCAAGGCGGTCACCATGCCGAATACCGGGCTCGACAGCCCGAGCTTTCCCATCAACACAAATGGCGCCAGCGTTTGCGAGGCGTAGAACCCGCCGATCGCCAACGAGGTCAGCACCACCTGGCCGACAAAGTCGCGCGAGGTCAGCAGCATCGCGTAGTTGACGCCGAGCGAGCGCAGCCGCGTCGCGCGCGGGTCGCGCCGCTCGTTGGTCTCCGGGAACAGCCAAACCAGGCCCAGCAACAGCGCCCCGTATCCCGCCAGCAGCAGGAACAGGACTCGCCAGCTCGTTATCGTGATCAGCGTGCCGCCGAGCATCGGCGCCGCCGCGGGAGCGATTCTCAGAATGAGGCTCATCAGCGAGATGATCCGCGCCGCGCCGTTGCCGGCGAAGCGGTCGACAACCATGACTCGCGACAGCGCGACCCCGGCCGCAGGCGCCGACGCCCTGCACAAAGCGTCCGCCGATCAGCGACGTCACCGAACCGGCGCCCGCGCTTAAAAGCGAACCGAGCACGTAAAGACTGAGGCAGATGAGCATCACTGGACGCCGGCCGAACCGGTCGGACAGCGGCCCGCAGATCAGCTGTGCCCCGGCGAAGCCGAACAGATACACGGTGATCGTCGCGCGGATCGCGTGCTCGCTGTGTGCAGCGCATCGATCAGCAGCGTCATCGCCGGGGTGTAGAGACTGATCGACAGCGGGCCGACCGCGATCAACAGCGCACCGACGATCGTCATTCTAAGCGGCGTGAGCTCGGCGCCGCCGTGCCGTCGGCGCCAAAACCGCCCTGACAGCTTGAGAGACGGCCGTTCCCAGGTCAGCAAACTCACCGGACCCACTCCACCTTTGGCCGCGAGCGGCTTTCACGCGATGGTGGAATATAGTTAGGTCAGCTTACGATCTGATCAGCGTTTTTTGCACTGCACAATTGCGGCCGATCCGGGTTGTGAAATTGCCGCCCCGGACATGCCGCCACGTCTAGGGGTGCTTGAAGCGCAAAACCAGGCCTGCCGTAGCCTTGGTGTGTCCCTTCAGTACCGTGAGCAGTTCGTCTCGCGTCATGCCGGGCTTCAGTTCGGGCGCCTTTGGGTCGATGTCGGTGGCGAACAAGATATAGGCGTAGTGGTGCATGCCGAACGTGGCGGGCGGGCAGGGGCCGAAATAGGTCGCCATGTCCTTGGCGTTTTTGCCGCCGATGAACTTGTCCGACGGATTGCTGAGTTCGCCCTCGGCGAAGCCGGTGACCGAGGCGGGAATGCCATAGACGACCATATGGATAAAGCCGGCGCCGCCGCCTCCTTCCGGGTCGACGATCGTGAGAACAAAACTCTTGGCGGTATCGGCGTGTTGGTCAGGCCAGCGGCGGCGAGACGTTCCCGGCGTCGGCGGGGCAGCTCGGCATGTCTTTGAGGTCGCCGGCAATCTTGACGTCCAGATCGCGCCGTCCTGATAGGCGGAAGAGCTCAGGGTCATAGGCTCCGCCCCCCGAAACCGGCGGGCAAACCGCTGACGGGCGGAGGGCAGCAGAGGAGAGGAGATCGACAAAACCCGCGCTCCATCTGCTCCTCCCTCGTTCGCGGCTGGCGGGCGTGGCGCCGCTCTCTCACTCCGCCGCGTGCGCCGCGGTGAAGGCCGGCAACTCGGCCCGCTCGGCCGCGCCATCGGCTGCGGCCACCAGCGGTCTTCCCACTCCGAAAGATGTGGCTGAGCTGCGGCATCACCTTCTCGGCGAACAGCTTGGTGTTGTACTTGGCGAGGTCCTTGCCCATGTTGCCGAACTGCAACAGCAGCATCAGGTGGCCGACATTGAGGTTGGTGCGCCACTTCGCTCAGCTGCGCGGCGACCTCGTCGGGCGAGCCGATGATGACGTAGCCCTTGTCGACGATCGCATCCATCTCGCGCGCCAGCACGCTGCCGCCTGGTCCGTGGCGCTGAGGCTGGCGGCGGCCTGCTGCACCTGGCTCTGGATGCCGGCGCGCTGGGTCGCCTCGGTGACGTAGCCGGGCGGCTCGCCCAAGCGCGGATCGACATGCAGGCAGCGGCCGTAGAAATACTCGGCCGGCTCGCGGTAGAGCTCCATCGCCTCCTCGCGGCTCTCGGCGACGCCGACGAATTGCAGGAAGCCGGCGCGGTACGGGTTGCGGTCCTTGCCGAGCCGGTCCATCTCGTCCCAGAACCCGTCCATCGTCGCCTGCCCGGCCTTGTAGCCGAAATAGGACAGGTAGCAGTAGACGTAGTCCATCTGGGCGCACCACTGCCAGGTCTCGACCGAGCCGCCGCCCGGGATCCAGATCGGCGGATGCGGCTTCTGCACCGGGCGCGGCCAGATGTTGACGTAGCGCTGCTGGTTGAAGCGGCCGTTGAAGGCGAAGGTGTCGGGCTCCGGTCCACGCCTTGCATGACCAGGTCGTGCGCCTCGAGATAGCGCTCGCGCAGCATCGACGGGGTTCTGGCCGTAGGCGTAGCAGGTGTCCATCGGCGTGCCGACCGGGAAGCCGGCGATCAGCCGCCCGCCGGAGATCACGTCGATCATCGCGAATTCTTCGGCGACCCGGGTCGGCGGGTTGTACAGCGCCAGCGAATTGCCCATCACGCAGATCGCGGTGTCGGTGGTGCGCCGCGCCAGCGACGAGGCGATCAGGTTGGGCGACGGCATCAGCCCGTAGCCGTTGGAGTGGTGCTCGTTGACGCAGACCGCGTCGAAGCCGCACTCGGCGGCGTATTCGAGCTCGTCCATGAAGTCGTTGTACATGTGATGCGCGCGCCGCGGATCGAACAGCGAGGAATGGATGTCGACCCACACCGAGGGATGCTTCTCGCGGAAATCGTCGGGCAGCTCGGTGTAGGGCATCAGATGGAACCACATCAGCTTCATGGCTTGTTCCTCGCTTTGGCTATCGAAAAAAAAAAGGAACAGCCGCTCTGCCGTGTCGGCGCCGATGACAAACGTCGCCCTCGGAAACAGGCGCGACTTTTCGACGAAAGTCAGCACCGCGTAAGCTCGACCGGCGACTTCCAGGCGAACTGCCCAATCCGGCAGCGCGCACCGTTTCACCGTACGGCGGCGGGCTTCTCGACATTGGTCACGAGATGTCGAAAAAAAAAAAAAAAAAAAAAAAAAAAAAAAAAAAAAAAAAAAAAAAAAAAAAAAAAAAAAAAAAAAGAGGCCCACCAGATCGGCGCCCGCGGCGGGACCGCCCCGGCGGCGCGCACGCGCGCAGTCCGCGCCATCGCGATCGCGGTGTCGGCGCTCGACGCCTGTGCCGGCGTAAAGCCGAGATACGCCGCTAGCGCCTGTTCGTCGTAGGGAACCTGCGCTTCGATCAGCAGCCGCGAACCACCGGGAACGCGAAGCAGCTCGCCGATCGCCCCGCTGCCGCCCCCGGTAATCACAGACGCGGCCCTTCGCCGGACCCGTGCAAGGCGGAGATCAATTGCCGCCACGCGGCGTCCGCCGGGCTCATTACTTGCTGGTCATCTTGGCGAATTCAGGCGATACATTGAGCGGTCGGTAGGTGTCGACCCCGACCCCGGTCCATTTGCGCGTATCGCCGGGCTTGCGTCTGGCATTGAACGCGGCGCGGGCCCCCTCGGTGGCGCCGTGCAGGATGCCTTGTGGGGTGAAGGAGAAGCCGCCGGGCCGCCTTCCGCCGGGATCGTCGTTGGCGTGGCTGAGGATCACCTCGTCCATGTCGATGTTGCGGTGGTAGGGCGGCAGCTCCTCGGCGTCGAGGTCGGCGACCGCGATCTGCGGCAACGAAGCTGACGACGACAAACCCCGCCGCCTCAAACGTCGCCCAGGACGATGGCGCGAGGTGGATGCGGTTCGACATGATCGGCAGGATGCTCTGGATGTTGAACCCGTATGGGAACAGATCGCCTTTCCAGCCCACCGTCTTGAGCGGGTCGTTGCGGTACCAGATCGAAGTCTCGCCGCCGGCCTTGATCCGCACCTCGTACTCGCCTCCTCGGGCCAGCCGTAATCGGCGGGCTCGGGCACGTCGAGCATCGTCGGGTCGATCGGCGTATGCCGGCCAACCTGCTCGTGCTCGGTGAGGCGGATCGGCGGCGGCGACTCGACCACCATCAGCAGAGAATCGCCCGGGTCGGGCATATGCCGGTACGTCGTCGATTTCGGCAGGAACACATAATCGCCGGGCTCATAGGGGATCGGGCCGAATTCGGTCGCGAATGTACCGGTCCCGCGATGCACGAAATAGAGAAGGTCGCCGTCGAGGTTGCGGAACCGGTACGGCATCGCCGCGCGCCGCCGGCTGATCCCGACCGACACGTCGTCGTTCGACAGCAGCACCTGCCAGGCCGCCGCGCGGGTCGGTGGCGTCGCTGGAAACGACATCGGCGCTGTCGATCTCGCGGCGGCGGTATTCGCCTTCGACCCGCAGGACCTCGTTCGGCCCCTCGGTGCGGTAGATCATCGCCACCGGCCCGGAAGCCGTGGCGGCTCAAATGCTCTTCCTGAATTCACCGAGCCCGACCCGGGCTTGGCGGACAAAACGGCCACGGGTGAAATGGATCCAGGAGCGCATCATCGGTCAATCCTCCGCAAATGCTCACCGGTCTTGAAATCGCGCGCTTCCGGCGCGGCTTTGTCAAGCCGCGGCAGCCGTGCCTCCTTGCGTTGGCCGTCCTATCCACCGGGCGGAGGCAGCAATTCGCCGGGTGTTGGGTATTCATGAGTATTTCGTAGTGGTCAATTCGCCGAGCAGCGGGTAAATAAGGGGTCGGGGGTGCAGGCATTGGGGGAGCAGAAGCGTTGAATTTCGGAAACTGTCATCGTTGCTTGGAGCGCTATCTTAGCCGGCTGCCAGAGTGCGCCGCCGCCTCCGTCGCGATGGCGCCGCAACCAATCGCCAATCCCGATCCGTGGCGTCGATTTGGCGATCGATTCCACCGATATGGTCAACCAAATCAAGCACGCGCGGCTGAATTTCGTCGCCCGTTACTATCGCGATCCTGCCTCGCGCTGGCCGGCGCTGTCGCCGCGCGAGATCCAATCGCTGGCGACATTCGACGCGAACGTCGTCGCGGTGTGGGAGTGGCATTCGCGTAATCCGGCGAATTTCAACTATGCCACGGGCTATAACGAAGCGCAGAGCGCCTATCGGCAAGCCAAGTCGATCGGTCAGCCGCCGGGCAGCGCCATTTACTTCGCGGTCGATTTCAATGCGCGCAGCAAGATTTGTACTGGGTCGACCAATACTTCCGCGGCGTACGTGCCGGGCTCGCCGCCGCCGGCAACGGGCGTCCGGAGTACAAGGTCGGCGTCTACGGTTCCGGCGCGGTGTGCGCGCTGATCAAGGGCGAGCGGCTGGCCGAGTACAGCTGGCTGTCGGGTTCGACGGCGTGGGCGGGGACCTCGGGTTATACGGCCTGGAACATCAAGCAGGCTCCGCTCGGCATGCGCTACCCGAGCTTGTCGTTCGACCACGACGTGAACGAGGCCCGCGAGGATTACGGCGGGTTCCGCTTCGCCAAGGGCGGCTTTGATGCCGTGTCCGCCGTCGCCACGGGGCCCCGCGCCCGACACAAGCGCCGCTCCGCAAGCGCCGTCGCCCGAGCCGTCGTTTATCGATCGGCTGATGGCTCGTTCTGATCGTGCGGCGGCGCTTCACAGAAAATATCGTTGCCCATGCCCGTGGAGATGATCGGCTGGATCGCGCCGCGGGTCATCGTCGGAGATCATCCCGCCATCCGGCCCGCCCTTCTCCGCCGAGGTCGTCGCCGAGACCGCGCGCATCCACGAGCGGGCCGGTTTCGACCGGGTGCTGATCGGCTATTTCTCCGACGCGCCGGACGGCTTCCTGGTCGGCGCGCACGCCGCGTCGGTGACCGAGCGGCTGGGGTTTCTCTTGGCGCACCGGCCGGGTTTCGTCGCGCCGCCGCTCGCCGCCCGCAAGCTCGCGACCCTCGACCAGTTCAGCGGCGGGCGCCTCGCGGTGCATATCATCACCGGCGGCAGCGACGCCGACCAGGCCAAGGACGGCGACTGGACCGACGCCGCGACCCGCTATCGCCGCACCGCCGAATATGTCGCTCTGCTGCGCCGGACCTGGACCGAGCCGGCGCCGTTCGACCACGAGGGCGAATTCTACCGCACCCGCGGGACCTATTCCGAAATTCGCTGCCGGCAGCAACCGCACATCCCGATCTACGGCGGCGGCGGGTCCGACGCGGCGATCCGCGCGCTGGCGCCCCATGTCGATGTCTTCATGCTATGGGGCGAGCCGCTCAAGGACACCGCGCTGTTCATGGACCGCGTGCGCCGCGAGGCGGCGCTCTCCGGCCGCAGCCCGACCTTCAGCCTCTCGACCCGGCCGATCCTCGCCGCGACCGAGGGAGGCCTGGGATCGCGCGCGCGCCATACTCGACCGTGTGCTGGCCAATCGCGGCGGCGCTCCCGCGCCAACCCGCCAGAATGTCGGCTCCAAGCGGCTGCTGAAGGCGGCCGGCCGAGGCCGAAGTGCACGACACCTGCCTATGGACGCCGCTCGCCGCCGCGACCGGCGCGCAGGGCAACTCGACCGCGCTCGTCGGCACGCCCGAGACCGTCGCCAAGGCGATGCTTCGAATACTACAAGCTCGGCGCCACCAGCCTGCTGATCCGCGGCTACGACCCGCGCCCCGACGCCGTCCAATATGGCGAGGAGCTGATCCCGCGTCTGCGCGCATTGGTCGCGGAATACGACGTGGCAAGCGCTCGACAAAGCGCCGCAAGCTGACGGGGTTGCCACGCGGCGCCCTAATCCCTACCTTAGCCGCCGGGGTTGAAGACAGACACCCCATCAGACAATCCGTCCAAGTTCTGCGCCACTCGCCAAGCGAGGAGTGCGCATTGATGGACGCAGCATCCAATACCAATCCTCCAAAGGTCGCGATCGTCTGGCGCGGCGACCGCGCGGCGCGTCAAACGGCGACGCCGCAGAACAATCGATTCAACCGCATTTTCGAGGCACTGGCCGCAGTCGGCATCCATGCGGAACCTGCGGTCTATGCGATGAGTTCGCCGACGAAGTGCACGAGCAGCTCCTGCAAGTGGATGGGGTACTGGTCTGGGTCGATCCGATGTCCGATGGGCAGGACGCGCGCCGATGCTCGATGCGATGCTGCGCGATGTCGCATCACGCGGTGTATGGGTCAGCGCCCATCCCGACGTGATAGCTGAAGATGGGGGTGAAGGAGGTGCTGCACGCGCACGAGGCATCTCGGATGGGGCACCGACACGCATCTCTATCGAACGTGAACGCCTCCGCAACAAGTTACCGGCGCGGCTACACGCGGCGGGACCGCGCGTCATCAAGCGGAACCGGGGCAATGGCGGCCAGGGCGTGTGGAAGGTCGAACTCGGTGTCGGGCCGGCGACTGAGTGTCCGCGTCCTGCAGGCCCGCCGCGGCAGCGAGCCGCGAGGACCTGCCGCTCGGAGTTCTGTCAGCGCTGTGCAGGCCTATTTCGCCGACGGCGGCTGCATCATCGATCAGCCGTTCCAGCCGCGGCTACCTGAGGGAATGATCCGCTGCTACATGGCGACGACAAGGTCGTCGGGTTCGGACATCAGTTTATCAAGGCGCTTATTCCGCCGCCGCCCGAGGGCCAGACTTACCAGCGGCCCAGCCGGGCCCACGCATCATGCATCCGGCGAGGCGCCCGCAGTTCCAGGCGCTCAGGCGAAGATGGAATTGGAATGGACGCCGCAGATGATGCAGGGTCCTCGGCATCGGGCTGAAGCGCGCTGCCGATCATCTGGGACGCCGACTTTCTCTATGGTCCGCGCACGGATGCGGGCGAGGACACTTACGTGCTGTGCGAGATCAATGTCAGCTCGGTGATTCCATACCGGATCAGGCGCCAGCCGAGATCGCGCGGCTCGCATTGGCGCCTGCGAAGCCACGCGGCGCAACGGGGCCGCTAGTCGCTAGTGACCACCTAGGAGCGACCTCAACACGTTGCCCAGGCATTCAATAACTCCTTCGTCGTCCCGGCGACGGTACCAGCGATCCCGGTCGCGAGGCTCGCGGTATCCGGGGCGAAGCTGGGATTGTCCCAGGTTCCCGACGCGATGAACGGAATGCCGATATTGGCGAGCTTGATCCCGGCGATGCCCACGTTGGCCTTCGGGTCAGATAAAACAAATCTGGTGGGTCAGCAGGTTGACCGTCCCCGCGCCGGTCATCTCGGTGGCGCCGGCCATGTGCAGATCGGCGGTGCGAGCGACGCCGTTCTGGATCGTGAAGGTCGCGCCCAGCGAGCTGAATTCCGTGGTCGCGGCGTCGTTGAGCGCCCCACCGAAAATCCCCGACGCGGTCTGCAGGACGCGCGCCACGGCGCCGAGATCGACGCCCGAGATCGACCCGCGGCTGAGATTGATCGAGGCCTTGCCCGTCAGGGCTTTGATCATGTCGGCCTTGGTTTGGCCGCGCGAGGTAACGTCGAGATGCACCACGCCGCTCGCCGGACCCGCACGATGCCCATCAGCTCGCCAAGAAACCGCTCGGCCCGGATACCCGCTCATGTCGAGCACGCTGTGGAGGCTCGGCGCGGGGCCGGTGACATCGACGGTCAGCGCGCCCTTGCCGGTCCCGCCATAGGCGGCCATGCTGGCGACATCGGACTTCAGCACGCCACCCTGCAGTTTGGCGACGAGCGATGCCCAGTAGAGTTTGAAATCGGGTAGCACGAGGTCGTTCACGCTCAGCGCCAGATCGCCGTCCAGTCCCTTCAGCCCGCCGAGCGCAAGTGCCGTGTCTGGAGTGGTTGTCGCCGCCGCGCGAGGTGCTGTATGTCCCTGGAGCGAGATCCGGGGTGACGTTGACGTCGTCGATTGTCAGCGTGCCCTTGAGCCCGGGGACCTTGCCGTTCATGTCGACAGCGAGGTCGCCGGCAAGGTCATCCCGTCGAGTGCGATCTTGGCGTTGGTCAGCGAATAGACGCCGTCCTTCGCCGAGATGGCGGCCTCGATCGACACGGCGCCAAAGCCATTGCCTGGGGGCAGCGGCCGGCCTGCCCACGCGGCGAGCTGGCGCAGCGACTTGGCGTCGATTTTCAATTCCCGTTCATCGAGCCGGGCGTATCCATCTGCCCAGAAAAGCCGATCTGGAACAGGTTCGAGCTGAACGACAGCCCTGCGCCGCTTCGTTGTCCATTCAAGAAAGCCCGGATGTCGTCGAGCTTGGCGCCATAGGTCATCGCGACCGCGTTGTAGGTCGCGGTTCCCTCAAGGCTGAGCTCGCGGGCTCCGGTATTTGAAACAGGCGTGGTCAGCAGCACGGCGACATTGCTCAGCGTCTTGGCCTTTCCCGTATGCGCGTCGAAGTAGGTGACCTCGCCATTCTCGATGCGGATGCGCTCGACCTGGAGGCTCACACCGTCCGACGTGTTGCCCGGTCCCGCTATCGCGAACTGCCAATTGCCGGCGCCCTTGCCGTTGACCTCGAGATGGATGACGGGCTGTTTCAGGATGATTTTGGTCACCTGCAGGCGGCCGGACAGCAGCGGCATCAGCTCGGCGCCGATGATCATCTTGCCGACCGTGATCATTTGCGGGTCGCGGCTCCCGGCCGCGTTGGCGACAACCACGTCGTGGAGAGCGACGCCGAACCGCGGAAACACCGCCAGATGGATCGACCCGCCAATTCTGACATCGCGGCCGAGCGCGCGGCTGGCGGCGGTCTCCAGTGGGCCGCGGAAGGCGCTCAAGGGGACCAGTACAACCGCGACGCCGAGCGTGGCGACAATCCCCAGAACCGACAGCAGGGCGATGCGGCGGCGCGTCACGGTGTCGATCTCCTGGAACGGCAACGACCCTGTATGCCACCCTATGGCAATCGCGCCATCCGTGTATAGCGACGTCTAGCGATCATCCGAGGGGCCGGCAAACGGGCCGGGTGAAGATGCCGATTGAGCCCGCGGGCGCCGCGGGGAGGGGTCGGTGGCCGACACGGCGCGCGCGATTGCGGCACATGCCGTGAAAGCATTGGTCGCGGTGACGTCGAGGGTTTACGCTATCGACATCACAAGCTCGCGGTCTCAAGACCGCGTCATCCGGGAGGTGTTTCATGGCGAATTTCATCACCGAAGACGTCGAATATCTGCGCCACGGCGACCGCCGGCTGATCGCCCGGCTCTACAAGCCGAAGGGCGCCGGCCCGTTCCCGGCGGTCGTCGACCTGCACGGCGGCGCCTGGAACAACGGCGATCTCGACGGACGCAGGGCCTCGACGAGAACCTGGCGAAGAACGGCTTGGTCGTTGCCTCGCTCGAATTCCGCCACGCCGCCGATGGCTATCCCGCCTCGCTCGTCGACATCAATTACGCCGTCCGCTGGGTCAAGGCGCACGCCAAGGAGCTGAAGATCGGCCCCGACCGGGTCGGCATCGCCGGCCAGTCAGCGGCGGCCATCTGGCGATGCTGGTGGCGATGCGGCCCAACGATCCCCGCTACGCCGCGGCGCCGTGCCCGGCGGGCGCGGCCGACGCCAGCGTGCAGGCGGTCGTGATGTCGTGGCCGGTGATCAACCCCTTGTCGCGCTATCGCCACGCCAAGCGGGCGATGAAGCAGCCGAACCCGCCTGCTTTCGCGGTCGGCATGGAGGAAAAGCACGACACCTACTGGAAGACCGAGGCCAACATGGCCGAGGGCAACCCGATGCTGCTGCTCGAGCGCGGCGAGAAGGTGCCGATGCCGCCGGCCCTATGGCTGCAGGGCCGCCCCGACATGGTGCACGACTATCACGACGAGGATTCGAACTTCCCCGGCAACGAGCCGGAGCGGTTCGTCTCGAATTATCGCAAGGCCGGCGGCGACATCGAGATCGCCTATTTCGATAACGCCGCGCGAAACACCGATGTTACGCATGCGCCGGTCTACGCCTTCATGCAGAAGCATGTGAAGTAAGACCGAGCTGTTGAGACGGCCCGCCCAACCCGCTATCAAGCGGGGCGGGCGGGCTTTCTTTTTTCCGGACACGCCCGGGAGGGTGCTTGGCCCACAGCCGCATCGCGGTAAACCAGCACAAGGCAAATGAGATGGTGCTCGGAAGGTATGCGGACAGCGGCGTCGACGAACCCCGTGAGCAGGAGTACTGCAACGGATGCTGAGCGCGTTTTCTCGGACACTAAACGTGCGACAGGATGTTGGAGCCGCAGTCTCTGAAAAAGATCATTTTGGTAGTCTTATTCGTCTCCCTGCAGGAATGGCGTTAGCAATCTCTACCGATGGTGTCGGCACAAAATTGTTAGTTGCCCAGCAGGCCAAACAATTCCGAGAGGTGGCGCAAGATCTCGTCGCCAACAATGTCAACGACATCCTTTGCATGGGGGCCACTCCCGTCGCGCTTGTAGACTACATCGGCATAGACGTCGCCGAAGAGGAGTTTCTTGTGCAGTTCGCAAGTGCGTTGGCCGATGCTGCTCTCGAGGCAGGCGTGGCCGTCGTTGGAGGAGAAATCGCTCAAATCGGAGAAATGCTAAACCCAAGTCACGGAACACCCCGCTTTGATTTAATCGCGACCGCGGTCGGCCTTTGCCGTCTTGTTGGAAGATATTCGGGAGGCGAGTGGCCAAAGGCTTTGGACCGAAAGAATGTAAAAGTTGGTGACTTTCTTATTTCTCTTCCAAGCTCCGGACTTCACAGCAACGGCTATAGTCTGGCTAGGCGAGTATTGCTATCTGAAGCTCGCCTTTCGCTTGATTCCGCGCCAGTAGAGCTTTGCGGCGCAACGTTAGTCGATGCTCTGTTAGAACCCACGCGCATTTACGTGAAAACAGTACTACCGGCGCTCATGAAGGTTTGATTTCGGGCATAGCCAACATTTCCGGTGGCGGTTTGCTAACCGTTGCTCGGCTTAATCCTAAAAAGGCTTTTGAATTAGTAAAATTACCAGAGCCCATGCCGGTCCTCGAGTTGATCCGGGCCAAAGGAGGACTTTCACCAGCCGATTTAGCTTCAACGTTTAACATGGGAATGGGCATGGTGCTGGCCGTCAGCCCTGAGAATCTTGACGCAGCGTTGGTGATGCTAGCCGCAGAAGGTGAGCAGCCGGACGTCGTGGGCCAGGTTATATCGTCTGAGACAGAAGGCGAGGTTATAGTTCGTCCCCTCGGAATTCGTGGGGTGGGTCATCAATTTATGTCGTACTAAGTGCCTTGATGCAAAACCCAAGTTAGATTGCAATGTTTCCTATCGATCTTGCATCGGCAGAGGTTGGAATAAAACCTCTTTCGACCTCTCATTTTTCAGCCCTGCAACCCTTACTTTCGACGCAGTACTCACCAGTTCATGTTAAGTCCCTTTTGGTATTGGCACTTCTATTTTGGCAAAAACCGACATTCTCGGATACGCAAATTGGTGACAGCCCCCATCTTTTTCGAGAATTCATTCACCCAGGACGGCAAAGCCTTACCCCCCTGATCAAAGACTGCCTTATTAATGGCGAGGCGCGATTGTTGTTACGAAACGCATTCTATGGATTGCGCGGAGCTAATAGACGTCTACAGTGGTTGGAGAATGCAAGGAATGCCTGCTGCTTGGGTGGTTCCTAACGACGCACCTAATCGTGACCGGTATATCGACGCGTGGAATAAGGTTACCCCAAGGCAATTCGTTCTTTCCTATGATTATTTGGAGGTTAAGAAATCATTTCAAGCCCGTGCTCGTCAAATAGTACTTGAAGTGGATTTAAAACAATTGGGATCAGAGCGATATTTGGCCCTGTGCAAGGTGTTGGACATGCCTTGTTTTCGCACTCTCACGTGTATGCGGTCTTGAACAATAACGACGAAATGAGTCGAAAGTGGGCACAGCGCTTTGGCCTAGTGGACGAGGCGGCCTACGCAGAGTATTTTAACTCGGGTATGGCGGCGATCAACTCATCATGGTTTGTTTCTCGGGGGCGCACGGACGAAGATGAAGCAGCGGTTGAATACATAAATGAAATAGTTTCCAGGCAGTTCAAATTCGTCAACGTGCAGGGTCTAGAGCTGTCGCAATTGCTAACTTACGATGACATCGTCGCCATTAAAAAGAAGGGATCATTTTTACCTGATTTGGTAAAAACTCTGGCTAGTCGGAGAGATCTTAGCGAGAATGATCTTACGGAATTATCGTTGAGCCTTTCTAGTTATTGGAAAAGTTATTTGCAACGAAATTGACCGCTTGCATCCCGGTGGCGCCAACGTTGGAACTGAGATTGGGTTGGCGGTCAAAAGGCGATCCGATTTGTCTCTAGATGAAATGTCTCGAGGGTTTTCATTTGTCCTATCAGGCCTCCTCTCGCTTTTATCTGGTGGGCACGCGGCGGAAGTAGGGGTGGTTCGGAAAGTCCTTGATGCGGTATCCTTCAGATGGATTTTTCGAGTGGAGCGGACAGAATTGAAAGCAATGAGAAAAGTCCTTTCGCGGCAGGCGGTTCTTGCTGCCCAGACTAAAGGTTGAATGGCTATCGATTGACCAGAAATATGTAAGCGTTAAGCGCAACCTAGCCAAGTATCTCAGAACGGGATCATGCGTTCTCGCGTGCGGTATAAGACGCAATCACTAAGTAAGCGCTCTGTTCGCAATTACGCCGGACGTGCGCTGCTCAGGGGCGATTTGATCAGGAAATCCTTCGAGTATCAGATAATGGAAGCATTTCCTATCCTGTCTGAAGAAATATCTAAATTTATTTTAATCCCAACGGCCTCAGATAGGGTACGAGTGCTTAACGAATATTCGGCAAAGGAGCACGCGCTCGCTCGCATTTTTGAGAACCAGTACGGTCTGCCATATCAAGAATACCTTCCGGGGAGGGTGTATACGTATCGAGCACTTATTCAAAAATTGTCTAACAACATTGATTTCAAAATCCCTCATCGACGTCGGATGCGGCAGCAGAATGATGCTTCACGAAGCAATCCGTTTAGGCATAATGGCCAGCGGTATAGATATCTCTGGTAATGCGTTACTTTTTGCTCAATATTTATCCATAAATTTGGATCGCAGAATTTCACCCTGGTGCACGGTGACGCGTTAAGCAAGTGGTCGCCGCCCCTTTTACCCGCAGACCTAGTCTCCAATATCAGTTCTTGAGCTCTATGTTTTAATGACCAGTTGGTGTTTGCAAGGTTTATAAAAAGTCTTTCCAAGAAGTATGTATTAATATGCGTTCCAAACGTAAATAGCCCTCTTTTCAGACAAATGGAGGCGGCGGAGTTGGGCAACACTAACGGTATGTGGGTATATCCTGAAGAACATGAGCACCATGCTGTGAGCTTTTCCGACATAGGTAATGCATTAGGTTGGTCATCAGTTTACAAGTCCACCGTACATCTTGCGAGTACATCGCTCGCTAAGTGGGGTGTAGAGTACAGTCCGACGAGCCGGTTAGAGCCAAGCGTTTCCGCCGTGGGGGAACCATTATCGGAGGGTGTGCTGGCGGGTTGGCTTCGTATTGAAATGGCGGCTTCAAGGGAGGTGCTCGATAGTTTGGGCTGGTTCAAATTTGTAATCTTTGCGATAAGAGGCGGTGGGTGCTGAGCATCGCCATGGCTCCCGGCCCCGCATGAGCGAGGCGCCGGTGCTGGATACCGCGGTGCTCGACGATCTGGTGGGGCACATTGGCGCCGACGCGGTGCGTGCGATCGTCGAGATCTTCATCGGCGAATGCCATGAGCTGGCGGCGGCGATGAGCGCGTCGGCGAGCCCGGCGGACGCGCGCCGCGCCGCGCACTCGCTGAAGAGCAGCGCCGGTCAGCTCGGCGCCGCGGCACTGGCGGAGGCGGCGCTGGCGGTCGAAATCGCCGCGAGCGGCAACTCTCCCGAGCTACGAAAGCGTATCGCGGCGTTATTGGAGGCTGCCGCGGCTACCGAACCAGTGCTGGCGGCGCGCCTAGCCGGCTGAAAGCAGCCGCTCTTTCTCCCACTCCGCTTTGCGGCGATAGATCGTCGACGGGTTGATTTCGAGCAGCGCGGCCGCGCGCGGGATGTTGCCGTTGCATAGCGCGATCGCCTCTTCGATCGCCTCTTTCTCGATCAGCCAGAGCGGCTTGATCGAACCGCTGGCGGCGGCGTTAGCCCGGGGCGTGGCTAGCGTGGCGATCGCGGCCGGCCTCGTCGCCGCGGCGTGGTCGAGCCGGCTCAGCATCGCCTCGGTGACGACCGTCCCCTGGTTGAACAGCACTGTGTTGCGCAGGACATTCTGCAGCTCGCGGATATTGCCCGGCCACGGATAGCGGCGCAGCGCGCGCATCGCGCCCTCGTCGAAATCGGTGAATCCCTTGCTTTCCTCCTTCGCGTAAAGCGCCAGGAAATGCCGCGCCACCAGCAGCACGTCGTCATCGCGCTCGCGCAGCGGTGGCATCGCACAAGGCACCACGTGCAGCCGGTAATAGAGGTCCTCGCGGAAACGGCCTGCTTGCACCTCGCCCCACGGGGCGCGGTTGGTGGCGCAGACATAGCGCACGTCGGCGCGCTCGGTTTCGCTGCCGCCGACCTTCTGGAACTCGCCCGATTGGATGACGCGGAGCAGCTTGACCTGCAGGCTCAAGTCCATCTCGCAGATCTCGTCGAGGAACAGCGTCCCGCCTCTTGCTCGGGCAATCGCGCCCTCGCGGTTCCCGACCGCGCCGGTGAAAGCGCCTCTGACGTGGCCGAACATCTCGCTTTCCATCAGCTCGCGCGGGATGGCGCCGCAATTGATCGCGACGAAAGGGCCGTCGCGCCGCGGGCTCAGCTGATGGATCGCTTGGGCGCAAAGTTCCTTGCCGGTGCCGCTCTCGCCGGTGATGAACACGGTGGCGCGGCTCGAGGCCGCGTTTTCGATCACGTTGTAGACGGCGCGCATCGGCAGCGAGGCGCCGATGAGCCCGCAGAACCTGCCTTCCTTGGCGATCTCGTTTCCCACCGCCAGCGTCTGCAATTGACGGCGCTCCAGCGCGTTGCGCACGGTCACCATCAGCCGGTCGGGCGGAAACGGCTTGATGATGAAATCGTAGGCGCCCTCGCGCATCGCCTCGACCGCGGTTTTGACCGAGCCGTGCGCGGTCACGATGATGACCGTGCACGGCAGGTTGCGCGCACGGATACGGCGCAGGATGTCGATGCCGTTGACGTCCGGCAGCTCGACATCGAGCAACACGACATCCGGGATGGTCTCTGCCAGCGCGTCGAGCGCGCGCGCGCCGGTTTCGGCGTCGATTAGCTCGACGTCGAGCGTCTTCAGCACCTCGTGATAGAGGCGCAGGATCGATGGCGTGTCCTCGACCAGCAGCAGACGCGGTTTTGTCGTCATGCGCTCTCCATGCGGGGCACAGACATTAACCTCGTTTGGTTTCTAATGACTGAACATCCTCGGCAACACCATTATAAGGCGGTTGGCGCCTGCCGCGACCGCAGCCAACCGGCGCAAATTAGCTTAAAAGTAACCTTGTTCGATAAGCCTCTGCTCTCGACCCTTTTGACTGTGCTTTCGAAAAGGGCGCTCGCCTGAGCGAACATCGCAATAGCGACGACCGCTACGCCATGCCCGACCCGGCGCTGAGCCTGTTCCGCCGCGGTTGGCTGCCCTTGGCGACGGCGCTGTTCGGGGCCTTGGTGGTGCTGCTGATCGCGGGCGGCGTCGCCGAACAGCTGTCGAGCGAAAAGAGCGCCATCATCGAAGAGGCCCGCAAGCACACCTCGAACCTCGCGCGCGCCTTCGAGGAGCACATCAGGCGCACGCTCAAGGAAGTCGACCAGGCGCTCCTGGTGCTGAAGCGGGGCTACGAAAGCGACCCGCAGAACTTCAAGCTGTGGGAATGGCCCGGCAAGGAGCTGCTGCTCCAGGATTTGACGGTTCAAATCGCCATGGCCGACAAGAATGGCGTCATTGTCGGCACGACCGACGGGCCGGCGCCTGTCACCGTCTCGGTCCGGAACGAGGACTACTTCCTCTACCACATCGATCATTCCTCCAATTCGCTGTTTATCGGCAAGCCGGTCAAGGCCGGCGCCGCCGGGCATTGGGCGATCCCGCTGTCGCGCCGCCTCAATGCCCCCGACGGCAGCTTCGCCGGGGTGATGATCGTCTCGCTCGACCCCTATTATCTGGCTCGGTTCTACGAGGCCGTCGACCTTGGCGCCGGCGGCACGGTGATGCTGGTCGGGCGCGACGGGGTCGTACGCGCCCGCGTCTCCTTCACCCATCCCGAGGCGGGCAACCCCCACGACTTGACGCCGAAACTGACCGTCGGCGAAACCGTGATGCTGCAGCTTGCCGGCGAGGGCCGCCGCAGCTTCCATGTCGAAAGCGGCCTCGACAATGTGCGCCGCGTCGTCAGCTATAGCGAATTGCGCGACTACCCGCTGATTGTCGGGGTCGGGCTTTCCGACAGCGATCTCTTTGCCGAATACGACGCCAGCCGCTCGCGCCTGGTCGGCGCGGCCATCGTCGTTTCGCTGTTCGTTATCGCCTTCACCGCGCTGCTCGTGCGCCAGATGGCGCGGCGCCAGCGTTCGGAGGTCGCTCTAGCCTCACGTGAAGCCGAATTGTCGGAGATGCTGGATCTGCGCGAGCGCGCCGAACGCGAGCTCGTCGCCAGCATGGAGCGCGCCGAGCAGGCGAACCGCGCCAAATCGGAATTCCTCGCGGTGATGAGCCACGAAATCCGGACTCCGATGAACGGCGTCGTCGGGATGACCGGGCTCCTGCTCGACACCCCGCTTTCGCCCGACCAGCGCCGCTACGCCGAGATCGTTCGCGACTCGGCCGACCACCTCTTGTCGGTGATCAACGACATCCTCGACCTGTCGCGGCTCGAGGCCGACCGGCTGGTACTCGACGAAGGCGACTTCGAGATCGAGCCTCTGGTGCAAAGTGTCTGCGACATGGTGGCCCCGCGCGCCCACGCCAAGGGGCTCGATATCGGCCTCTACGTGGCTCCGCGCACGCCGGCCTCGGCGCATGGCGACGCCGGCCGCATCCGCCAGGTGCTCTACAATCTCGTCGGCAACGCGATCAAGTTCACCGAGAAGGGCGGCGTCGCGATCTCGGTGGCTCCGGTCCATCCCCAGCGCGGCGGCTCCTCCAATTCTCGCTTCCTGCTGCGTTTCGATGTCGCCGATACCGGCATTGGCATCCCGCCGGCGGCGCTGTCGACGCTGTTCGAGCAGTTTACTCAGGGTGACGCGACCGTCGCGCGCCGCTACGGCGGCACCGGCCTTGGGTTGTCGATCTCACGCAAGCTTGCCGCGCTGATGGGCGGGATAATCGGGGTTGCCAGCGAAGAGGGGCGCGGAAGTCAGTTCTGGTTCACCGCCGCGCTGGCTCCGGCGCGCGCCGCGCCGGATGCCGTGCCGCCCCCGGACCTTGGCGGGATGCGCGTGCTGGTTGTCGACGACAACGCGATCAACCGCGAGATCATGGAGAAGCAGCTTAAATCTTGGCATGCCGGACCCCTCTTGATCGGGGAACCCGGGACCGTGGTCGCCGCTTCCCTTCGGGCGGTGGATTCCGGCGACGCCTTTAGCGTGGCAATCCTCGATCACACGATGCCGGGGCTTGACGGTTTGACGCTGGCGCGGCTGATTCGCGCTGAGCCCAAGCTCGCCGGGATGCGGCTGGTGCTCGCAACCTCCTCAACCGCGCCCGAACTGCAGCGCGACGCCACCGCTGCCGGCATCGCCACCGTTCTGGTCAAGCCATGCTCGCCCTCGTCGCTCCTCGCCGCGATCACGAGCCCGCCCGAGGCGCTAGCCGCGGCCAGGGAAATGGTCGCGCCAGTAGCGGACGCGGCGACGGGTGCTGCGATCGGCGCGGGGCTGCGCGTGCTGGTGGCGGAGGACAACAAGGTCAACCAGGCCGTCGTCAAGCAGATGCTCGAGAAGCTCGGCTGCCGGGTCGATGCGGTTGCCAACGGGCTGGAGGCGGTCGAGGCGGTGCGCCTCGCGCCCTACCATCTGGTCTTCATGGATGTGCAGATGCCCGAGATGGATGGGCTCGCCGCGACCGGCGTCATCCGCGCGCTTCATCAGCCCGACCGCCGCGACGTGTGGATCGTCGCGCTTACCGCCAATGCCTTCGCCGAGGACGCGCAGCGTTGCCTGGCGGCCGGGATGAACGATTTTCTCGCCAAGCCGATCCGGCCGCACGATCTCAAATCCTGTCTCGAACGCGTGCCCGCGGTGATCGCCGCCCGCACCGCCGCGCAGTAGCGCCGCATCGTGCGGCTTGAAGCGGCACCCCGTGCATCCCATCATCGGAGTATGGAAGAGTTCGCCGTCCATCCCGAGCCGGACGATCCGCGCCTGACCCGTACCGTCGCCGGAATTGACCACGAAGGTCGGCCCGTCGAGACCGCGGTCGTTATGGAGCGGCCACTGACGCTGTTTTTGAACGGCCGCGAGATCGTCACGATGATGACGATCGGCGATCACCCCGATTATCTCGCGGTCGGTTATCTGCTCAATCAGAACATGCTGCTGCCCGACGATCGGATCACCGGCATCGATTATGACGATCCCGACGATCCCGAATTCATCGTCGTTCGCACCGAGCGCGAGACCGATTTCGAGGACAAGCTCAAGAAGAAGACCCTGACCTCGGGCTGCGCCCAGGGCACCGTGTTCGGCGACCTGATGGAGAGGTTCGACGATATCCGCCTCGACCCCTCGGCGATCCTCAGGACCTCTTGGCTTTACGCGCTGACCCGCAAGATCAATACCGCGCCGAGCCTCTATCTCACCGCTGGCGCGATCCACGGCTGCGTGCTGTGCGAGGAAGACCGGCCGCTGCTCTACATGGAGGACGTTGGCCGGCACAACGCGATCGACAAGATCGCCGGCTACATGCACCTCAACGACGTCTCGCCCGTCGGCAAGATCTTCTACACCACCGGTCGCCTCACCTCCGAGATGGTGATCAAGACGGTGCAGATGCGGATCCCCATCCTGATCTCGCGCTCGGGTTTCACCGTCTGGGGGGTTGATCTCGCGCAGCAGGCTGGTCTCACCCTGATCGGCCGCGCCAAGGGCCGGCGCTTTATCGCGCTGGCCGGCGCCAAGCGTATCGTCTTCGACAGCGACGGGCGCGAGGCGATCGAGGAAACCGCCGGCTCGTCGCGCAAGGCGAGCCTTTCCGAAGAAACAGCATGAATATCGCCGGCGTGCTGCTCGCGGGTGGGCTGGCGCGGCGTATGGGCGGCGGCGACAAGCCGCTGCGCACGATAGCCGGGCGGACGATTCTCGATTTGGTGATCGAGCGAATGCGACCGCAGGTCGCGGCGCTGTCGCTCAATGCGAACGGTGATCCGGCGCGGTTCGCGGCATATGGCCTGCCTGTCGTTGCCGATAGCGTGGCCGGCAATCCCGGTCCGCTTGCCGGGGTGCTGGCTGGCCTGGACTGGGCCGCCGAGTACCGGCCTGATTGCCCGCTGGTGGTCAGCGTGCCGACCGACGCGCCGTTTCTGCCGACCGATCTTGTCGCCCGCTTGAATTCCCAAATGGCGGCCGAGGGCGGCGATCTTGCCTGCGCCGCGTCGAGCGGACAGGCGCATCCCGTGGTCGGCCTTTGGCCGGTGCGGCTGCGCCATGATTTGCGCCGCGCCCTGGCCGAAGAGGGGATCCGCAAGGTCGATGTATGGACTGCCCGCTACCGCCTGGCTACCGTGGCGTTTTCCACCGAGCCGATCGACGCGTTCTTCAACGCCAACCGGCCGGAAGACCTCGACGTCGCCGCCGGTTTGCTCGGCGGCGGTGGCACTCCGAACTAGAACCGACTAATAACAGGCGGTCTTCAATCGCCGGTTTTGGGGAGGGCGGCGATGCGGTTCGGGTTGTGGCTTGGGGTCATGGTCGGTCTGGTCTTTGCGGCATCGCCTGCCGGCGCGCAATCGTCGCAAAACTGGCAGTGGTGCGTTAACAAGGACAACCGGTATTCGCTCGATTTGGCGATCAACGGCTGCACCGCGATCATCCAGGGCGGCCGCGAGACGCAGAGGAACCTGGCGATCGCGTTTTACGATCGCGGTAACGCCTATGAGGACAAGCACGATGACGAGCATGCGATTGCCGATTTCACCCGGGCGATCCAGCTCAATCCGCGCTACGCCGACGCCTTCAACAATCGCGGCAACGCCTATCGGCACATGAGGGATTATGACCGCGCGCTCGCTGACTTCAACGAGGCGATCCGCCTCAACGCGCGCGATCCCGTGCCGTTCAACAATCGCGGTCTCGTCTACGAAGACCTAAAGGACTACGACCGGGCCATCGGTGATTATAACGAGGCGATCCGGCTCAATCCGCGCTATGTCCTGGCGCTCAACAATCGCGGCAACGTTTATGTCGCGAAGAAAGGATACGACCTAGCGATTGCCGATTTCACCGAGGCGATCCGGCTCAATCCGAGCTATGCGCCCGCCTATAACGACCGTGGTATCGCGTATGACGACAAGGGGGAGTACGACCGCGCGATCACCGATTACACCGAGGCCATCCGTCTCGATCCCACCGATCCGTTTCCTTACAACAATCGCGGCAATGTTTATGAGGCCAAGCGGGATTACGATCACGCCATTTCGGATTACAGCGAGGCGATCCGGCTCGATCCGAGCTACGCCGTAGCGCTTGTAAATCGCGGGGCGGCCTATAAGGCCAAGGGCGATTACGACCGCGCGATCGCCGATTACGATGAGGCGATCCATATTGACCCGACCTACGTGCGGGCGTTCAACAACCGTGGTCTCGCCTATCGGGCCAAGAAGGACGACGATCGCGCGATCGGCAATTACGACGAGGCGATCCGCCTGGACCCGACTTATGCCGTTGCCTACAGCAATCGCGGTTATGCCTACGAGGACAAGAAGGATTACGACCACGCCATCGCCGATTTCACCAAACTCATCGAGCTCAAGCCCAACGACGCCGGGGCGTATAACAGCCGCTGCTGGGCGCGGGCGCTCGCCGGTCAACTTGGCGCGGCACTGACCGATTGCGATGAGTCGCTGCGGCTGCGGCCCGATGACGCCAATACCTTGGACAGCCGCGCGCTCGCCTATTTGAAACTCGGCCGCTTTGACGAGGCGATCGCAGACTACAACGCGGCGTTGCAGGTTGAGCCGCAATTGGCAAGCTCGCTCTTTGGGCGGGGTGTTGCCAAACTGAGAAAGGGCGATACCGACGGCGGCAACGCCGATATTGCGGCGGCTAAGGCAATTCAGTCGAATGTCGCCGACGATTTCGCGAGCTATGGAATTACCTTGGCTGGCGAGCCGGCTTCCGGCGCGCCTCAGCCCCAGGCGCCGGCCACGCCGCAACCGCAGGCTACGCCACAGTCACCGGCCACGCCGCCGCCTGCCGCGCCGGAACCACCCGCTGCGCCGCTGCCGCCGGCTGCGCCGCAATCACCACCCGCCACGCCGCCGGCCGCAGCGCCGCAACCGCCCGAGCCGCCGCCGGCCACACCCGGTGTGGGTACCGGGGCGCCTAGTGGAAAGCCTTGACCGTGTCGGCGCCAAGGGTGCCGAGTTGCTCAGCAACGATGATCGCGATTTCGCCCGCGCCGCTCTGATTGGCGGGAGGGCTGACGCGGCGGGTCGGTAGTCGCGGCCCTCCCTTCTACGTCTTCGCGTTCACCGCCGTTCCTCGCGCCGGTCCATCGCCAGCCTCACTGGAACAGCTTGAGCGCGTTGATGATCGTCTCGATCACGCCCCATGCGAGCGGGATGCCGACAAAGCCCCACGCGAGCAGAAGCTTGAGACCGTTATTGCTGGCCATATCCGCCTCCCTCAATCCGCCATGCCCATCGCATCGGCGGCTTCGTGCTTCATGTGGTGCCGGGCGTTGACCGCGGTCACGAACAGGTTGCAGAAGAAGCCGACGAGCAGCAGCGCGGCCATCACGTACATGGTCGTGTTGTAGGCCTGCGCCTTCGGTACGCCGTGGTCGATCTGGTACTGGCGCATGTAGTTGACGATCACCGGGCCGAAGACGCCGGCCGCCGACCAGGCGGTGATCAACATGCCGTGGATCGCGCCGACATAGCGCGTGCCGAACATATCCTTGAGATAGGCGGGCACAGTGGCGAAACCGCCGCCATACATGCTGATGATCAGGAGGAAGCACAGCACGAACAGCGTCACGCTGCCGATCGTGCCAGTGTGCGGTACCGCGGCATAGAGCAGCATTCCCAACACGAAGAAGCAGAAATAAGTATTTTTGCGCCCGATCACGTCCGAGGTCGAGGCCCAGAAAAAGCGGCCGATCATGTTGAAAAGGCTCATCAGCCCGACAAAGCCGGCTGCAGCGATCGGCGTCACGCGGCCCGGGAACATTTCCTGACTCATCGCCGAAGCTTGGCCCAAGACGCCGATGCCGGCCGTGACGTTGAGGCATAAAATCCACCAGATCAGCCAAAACTGCGGCGTCTTCAGTGCCTGATAGACGTAGACGTCGCGGTCGGTGACAAGCTTCTTCGGCTGCGCCAGCGGTGCGTAGCCTTCAGGACGCCAGCCGGGCGCCGGGATCCGCACGATCCACGCCCCGACCATCATGAAGCAGAGATAGATGACGCCGAGGCAGATGAACGCCTCAGCGACCCCGACATGGGTCGGGGTCGAGAATTTCGTCATCAGCCAAACCGAAAGCGGTGAGGCGATGAACGCGCCGCCTCCGAACCCCATGATCGCCATTCCGGTCGCCATGCCGGGACGATCGGGAAACCACTTGATCAGCGTCGAGACCGGCGAGATGTAGCCGAGCCCCAGCCCGAACCCGCCAATCACGCCGTAGCCAAGATAGACAATCCAAATATTGTGCGTATAGACGCCGATTGCCGAGACGACGAACCCGGTGCCGAAGCACAGCGCGGCGGTGAACATCGCGCGACGCGGGCCGCCCTCCTCGACCCAGCGCCCAAGCACCGCCGCTGAGGCGCCGAGGAAGAAGATGCCGATGCTGAATATCCAGCCGAGGTCGGTCAGCTTCCAGTCGTCTGGGGCCGATTGGGTGATCCCGATCAGCTTCGTCATCGGCAAGTTGAAGACGCTGAACGCATAGGCCTGGCCGATGCACAGGTGAATGCACAAGGCCGCTGGCGGAATCAGCCAGCGGCTATAGCCGGGCGGAGCGATGGTGCGCTCGCGCGCGAGAAACGATGAAGCAGCCACGTCCCCTCCCGATGATTTTGATTCGGTTCGCCCAAGCGCCGCTGTCGCAGTTACGCTCGGTCGGCCCGGCCGCATTCGGCATGCCGGCAATTCAAGGATTATTTTAGAGCAATTTGACTGTCAACTCGTCACTTTTGTTCTTGATTATCAAAGGCGAGTGCCCAAACGACCGATTCTTCGTCCAGTTAATTAATCTATGCGCAGTTGTCTTGCACTCAGGTTGTCTTGGTTTTGCTCTCGTGTCACGATCGCCGGCGTCATGATGATAGATATACGTGTTTGCGAGCTGCTGGCCGCCCGGTTGTGCCACGATTTAGCCGGTCCGATCGCAGCGATCGCCAATGGAGCCGAGCTGCTTGGCGACGACGATCCCGACTTTGCTAAGCAGGCCGCCACGCTGATCGAGGACAGCGCACGCTCTGCGACGAGGCGGCTGCAGTTGTTTCGCCACGTGTTCGGTTTTAGCCGCGGCTCCCATGCCGGGCCGCCGCCGCACGTCTTGGCCAGCGAATACTTCGCCGGATCGGCGATCCAATGCGACTACCCTGATTCAGTGCGTGAACTCGAGCCGGAGCGGCAGCGATTGGCGTGCGCTTTGCTGTTTCCCGGTGCCGATGGGCTGCCGCGCGGCGGCCGGTTGACCCTGGATAAAACCGCCAATGGGCTAATCCTGGCCGGGGCCGGCCCGGGCGATGGTCTACCATCGGAGAGCCGCGATGCGCTGACCCAGATTACCCCGGTCGCCGAACTGACTTCACGTAGCGTCTGCGCTTATTTCGCCGGGCTGCTGGCTCAGGGACTTGGCCTGCGGCTGGTCATCGCGGCCGAACCGGGACGATTTCGAGTAACATGCCAAACGGGCGCCTAGAGGCGCCCGTTAGACTCTTTCGCGAACCTTGTCGGTTCAGGCTGACTTGAGTTCGGCCATGCCCTCGACAGGGTCGCGCAGCACATACCCGCGCCCCCATACGGTCTCGATGTAGTGCTCGCCGCCCGTCGCCTGCGCGAGTTTCTTGCGCAGCTTGCAGACGAACACGTCGATGATCTTGAGCTCGGGCTCGTCCATACCGCCGTAGAGATGATTGAGAAACATCTCCTTGGTCAGGGTCGTGCCCTTGCGCAGGCTGAGCAGCTCGAGGATGCCGTATTCCTTGGCGGTAAGGTGCAGCGGGTTTTGGTCGACGCTGACGACGCGGCTGTCCAGGTTAACGAGCAGCTTGCCGGTGCGGATCGTCGACTCCGGGTGCCCCTTGGAGCGGCGCACGATCGCCTGAATGCGGGCGATCAACTCGCGCCGGTCGAACGGCTTAGTCAGGAAATCGTCGGCGCCGAAGCCGAGGCCCTTGATCTTGTGGTCGAGCTCGACCAGGCCCGACAGAATCAGGATCGGGGTGCGCACCCGCGCGGCCCGCAGCCGGCGCAATACCTCGTAGCCGTCGATGTCCGGCAGCATCAAGTCGAGGATGATGATGTCGTAGTCGTAAAGTTTGCCGATCTCTAACCCGTCTTCACCAAGATCGGTCGTGTCGCAGATGAAGTTTTCCTTCTTCAGCATCAGCTCGATGCTGGCGGCGGTTGCCGCATCGTCCTCAACAAGCAATACGCGCATGGCAAAGCCTCCGGGGAGACCGGGCGGCGTGGCGTCGCCGTCCTCGTTAACCAGTATTACCGCGAGCGGTTAACAAAAGGTTGTTTCCCGCGCTATGGGAGGTGCGTCGCGAGCAAAATCGGGCTCGCTTAACCGGATTTTAGCACGGAGGCGGAACATTCCCTAACGCGCGCCCGGCAGGTTCGTTCGCTGGCGCACACGGCTCGCAACCGGGGAATTGTCGAATGAATGGCCGGCAGAACCTGTACCGTCTCCAGCATTGGCTACTTGCCGAGCGGCAGCGCTATCTCGAGGATCTCGAAACGCTCGCGGCGCGGTTGCGGGCCGATGTCGAGAACTTGGCCCGCGAGATTGACGAGGCGGGCGGCCCTGACGCGAGCGCCGAAATGAAGGCGGTCTACCCGCGGTTTGTCGGCCCGCTGGTCGAACGCCGCGACAAGCTTGTGCGGACGATCGCCGAAATCGAAGTGCAGATTGCCGAGGCAAGCGATGCGGTCGCCACATCGCAGCAAGAGGTGAAGGTGGTCGACGCGTCGGGCGCCTATCGCGGCTTCGCTTTCGAGGACCGGCGCACCCGGCGTTCTCGCCGTTCGGCGTAGCCAGCCCCCGCGGGGCGCGGGCTCAATAAATCGCGAACATCTCGTCGCGAACCTCGGTCACGCCCGGCACGCCTTCGGCCAGCGCGACCAGCGCGTGGCGCTCGGCGTCCGAGGTGATCAACCCCCAGAGGTGAACGACGCCGCCCTGGACGATGACGTTGCGGCCGCCGAAATCGGTCCAGTCCTGCTCGTGCTCGAGGCGCGCGATGATCTCATCGCGAACCCGGCGGTCCGTGTCCTGATGCCCCTCCGCCGCGCTGGCGGTCGAGGCCAATGCCTGGATCAGGTTGCTGCGGCTGACAATCCCGACGAGCTTGCCGTCGCGCACGATCGGCACGCGTTTGATTCGCTTGCGTTCGAGCAACGAGGCGATGTCGGCAAGCGGCGTGTCTTCGCTCGCCGAGACGACGTGTGTCGTCATCACCTCGCTGACCTTCTTGCCGTGCGATTTCGCGAAATCCTCGGCCAGCGTCGTCGCGGCAGTCATCAACTCTTGCAGCCAGCGCCGGTGCTTTTCGGTGCCGATCTCGACCCGGTGCAGCAGGTCGGCTTCGCTGATGATACCGACCAGCTCGCCCTGTGCATCGACGACCGGAAGCGCGCTGATGTCCCGCTCGGCCAACAGCTTGATCGCGTCCGCGACATCGGTGTCGGGATGCACCGTGACGACGCCGCGCACCATCACATCCGCTGCCTGCATGTCCGCTTCCTTCCGCAAGTCGGGCCGGCGTCTAGAACAGGTAGGTGAAGAGCGCGAACAGGCTCGCCGACAGCATGATCGCCGCCGGCAGCGTCAACACCCATGCCAGCGCCAGGTTCTTGACCGTGCCCCACTGGAGCCCCGACCCGTTTGCGGCCATCGTGCCGGCGACGCCCGAAGTCAGGATGTGCGTGGTGCTGACCGGTAGGCCGTACATGTCGGCCGCCGCGATCGTTCCCATCGCGACGAGTTCCGCCGAGGCGCCCTGCGCGTAGGTCAAATGATCCTTGCCGATCTTCTCGCCGACGGTGACGACGATCCGCTTCCAGCCGATCATCGTGCCGAGGCCCAGCGCGATCGCCACAGCGACCTTGACCCAGGGCGGAATGAACTTCGTAGAGCTGTCGAGCGACCTCTTGTAGGCGTTCAGCTTGGCGACATCGTCGGCGGACAATTCCGCCGCCTTGTCCTTCGCCAAAAGCCGCAGCGCCTCCGACACCAGATACATGTCGTTGCGGGTATTGCCGACGACATCGTTGGGAAACTTCGACAGCGATCCATATTCTTTGACTTGGTTCGAGATGTTGCCGATCAGCGCCGCGAGTGCGAGAAAGGTTCCGTCATTGACCTGGTGCTGCGCCACGTAGAGCGTCACAATCGGGCGCGGATCGCCGGTCATGTTGTAGCCCGCCACCTTGGCGGTAATGACCGAAGCCGCTGCCGCCGAGCTCTGCTCGAACACCGGGATCTGGCTGTCGGGCAGTGCCTTGTTGAGCGCATAGGTTGTTGGCACCGTGCCGATCAGGATCAGCATGATGAGGCCCATGCCCTTTTGCCCATCATTCGAGCCATGCGCGAAGCTGACGCCGGTGCAGGTCAAGATTAGCAAGCCGCGAATCCACCATGGCGGCGGCGCGTTGCCTTCGGGCGCCTTGTAGAGCGCGGGGAGTTTGATCAGCAGCTTGGCGAGCAGCAGCAGCGCTGCCGCGAGGATGAAGCCGCAGGCCGGCGAGAACAGCAGGGACTTGATGACGCCGACCGCCTGCATCCAATCGACGCCGCTGGTCCCGCTCTTGGTCGAGAGCACTTGGTTCATCACCCCGACTCCGATGATCGATCCGATCAGCGAGTGCGAGCTGGAATTGGGAATACCCAGGTACCAGGTGCCAAAATTCCAGATGATCGCCGCGATCAACAGGGCGAAGACCATCGCGAACCCGGCATGGCTGCCGACCTGCAGGATCAACTCTACCGGGAGCAGCGAGATGATCCCGAAGGCGACCGCGCCGGTCGAGGTCAGCACGCCGAAGAAATTGAACAGGCCCGACCACACCACCGCGACGTTCGGCGCGAGCGAGTGCGTATAAATGACCGTCGCTACCGCGTTCGAGGTGTCGTGAAACCCGTTGCACATCTCGAAGCCGAGCGCGATCAGCAGCGCGACGCCCAGAAGGATGTAGGGCAGCGCCGACTGCATCGGGGCCGAAATGAGGTCGTTGTAAAGCGAGACGCCGGTGTAAACGACGCCGACCGCGAGCAGCGCGACGATGCCCCAAGTCAAGATCCCGCTGCTGGCATGATGCTCGCCAAGGGGACTCTGTATGACCGTCGTCGTTGTCATTCGGGGGCTCCGGTAGGCGTTCGGCGCCGCAACCTACAATCCGCGCCGTGATTGATTTGTGGTAATCGTGTGAAACTTATGTGGCGATGACTTTATATCGATGCCGGCTGCGCTTTGCTTTGCTTGCGCGCGGCGATAGGGTGCCCCGCACGTTGATTTACCGCCGGTGGAATTGTTGATGAGCGTACCGAAAAAATCTTTCGAGCCCGATGCCGCCGCCCCGCTCGACGGCATACGGGTGGTTGACATGTCGCGGCTGGTGGCCGGCAACGCGGTATCGTCGCAACTCGCCGATTTCGGCGCCGAGGTCATCAAGATCGAGGACCCGGGCAAGGGCGACCCGCTGCGCGCCTGGCAGACGGGCGGCGTCAGCGTCCATTGGAAGCTTTACGCCCGCAACAAGAAGAGCGTGGCGTTGAGTCTGCGCCCGCCGCGCGGCCGCGAAATCCTCGCCGATTTGATTTCGACCGCCGAGGTGCTGGTTGAGAATTTCCGCCCCGGCACGCTCGAAAAGATGGGCCTCGCGCCGGCCGAGCTGCACAGACGCAACCCGCGTTTGGTGATCGTGCGCGTCTCCGGCTGGGGCCAAGACGGGCCTTACAAGGACAGGCCGGGTTTCGGCACCTTGGTCGAAAGCATGTCGGGATATGCCTCGCGGACCGGCTTCGCCGACCGTGAGCCGGTGCTGCCGCCGACCGCGCTCGCCGATATGGTCGCGGGGCTTTACGGCGCCTTCGCGGTGATGGTGGCGTTGCGCCGGGTCGAGGTCGAGGGTGGGGCGGGCCAGGTCATCGACCTGCCGCTGATCGACCCGCTGTTCTCGTTCATCGCCACCGAGGCGCCGATCTACAACCTTACCAAGCAAATCCGGCCGCGCACCGGCAGCCGCTCGGAAACGACCAGCCCGCGCAACGTGTTCCGCACCAAGGACGGCCGCTATATCGGCATCTCGGCCTCGATCCAGGCGATGGCCGAGCGCCTGTTCCGTGCGATCGGCCGCGAGGACGTGATCGCCGATCCGCGGTTTCGCACCAACACCGACCGGGTCAAGAACGCCGAGGAATGCGAGGCGCCGATCGTCGACTTTATCGCCGCGCGCACACTGGAGGAGAACATGAAGGTGTTCGAGGCGGCCGAGGTCACCGCCTCGCCGGTCTATGACATCGACCAGTTCCTCGCCGACCCGCATGTCGGTGCGCGCGGCATCGTCGTCGATGTCCCTGATGCCCAGGTCGGCCAGCTTACCATGCACAACATCATCCCGCGTCTCTCCGATACACCCGGCCGGCTGCGCACTCCGGCGCCGGAGATCGGCGAGCACACCGCCGAAATTTTGGGTCAGCTCGGCATCGACCAAGTCGAACTGGAGGCGCTGGCCCGCGAAGGCATTGTCGGCATTTCAAGGTAGGGGGCACATGGCTGCCGTCTACGAAACTGTGGCGTCACTTCGCATCTTCGGAGACGACCTGGATCCCGACGAGATATCCGCGCTGCTTGGTGCTTCGCCGACGTCGAGCGCGAGGAAAGGAGAAATTCGTGTCAGCAAGTCGGGTAGAGAACGAACCGAACGCACAGGCCGATGGTTGCTTGAAGCGGTTTACCGCCAGCCAGGCGACCTCGACAGCCAGATCGCCGAGCTGCTGTCGCCGCTGACTGGCGATATCGCAGTGTGGCGACGACTGGTCGCTCAGTTCGAAGTCGATATCTTCTGTGGCCTCTTCATGAAAGAAAGCGACGAGGGGCTCGATTTGCGGCCCGAAACACTGGAAATGCTTGGCTCGCGCGGCCTGTAGCTTGGTCTCTGCATTTACGGCCCGCTTTCAGAAGAGACTGTGGAGCCCAAGGGAGAGCAATCATGAAACCGAACCTTCCCGTCTGGCGCTCGATGCTGTTCGTCCCGGTGACGGCCGAGCGCTTCGTCAACGGCGCGGCGAAACGCGGCGCCGATGCGATCATTCTCGACCTCGAGGACGCGGTCGCCGCGTCGGAGAAGGAACGCGCCCGCGCCCTGGTGCAGGACGCGGCGAAGATCGTGTCGCGCGGCGGCGCCGATGTCGTGGTCCGCATCAACCGGCCGATGCGCATGACCGTGCGTGACCTCGAAGCGGTCATCAGCCCGGCGATCACCGCGATCGCGCTGCCCAAGGCCGAAAGCGCCCAGCATGTCGAGCTAGTCTCGGAGATGATCGACGAGATCGAGGCCGAGCGCGGCATGGTGGTCGGCACGACCAAGATGCTGGCGATGGTCGAGACTTGCTCGGCGTTCTTCCGCATCGCCGAGATCGCCAAGGCGTCGGAGCGGCTCGTCGCGCTCAATCTGGGCGCCGAGGATTTTGCCCTCTCGGCCGGGATGCTGCCGACCGCCGAGGGGCTGTTCATGCCGAAACAGACCGCGATTTTCGCGGCACGCGCCGCCGGCATCATGCCGATGGGCTTTATCGGCACGGTCGCCGATTTCAGTGATCTGGACGGGTTCCGCGAGACCGTCCGCCGCTCGCGCCGGCTCGGGTTTTTCGGCGCCTCGGTGATCCATCCGAGCCAGATCGCCATCCTCAACGAGGAATTCCGCCCCAGCCCTGAGGAGGTCACGCACGGTCGCCGCGTCGTCGCCGCCTATGACAAGGCGCTCGCCGAGGGGGTCGGCGCGGTCACGGTTGACGGCAAGATGATCGATGTACCCGTCGTTGAACGCGCCAGCCTGCTGGTCGAGCGCGAGGAGGCGATCGCTGCCCGCGAAGCCCGCATGCGGGCGATTGCGGCGGCGATGACATGACCGGCTCCGCCCTCGACCCCATCACGGTCGACATCACTCGCTATAAACTCGACGGCATCGCCAATGAGATGCAGTCGACCCTGCTGCGTAGCTCGTTCTCGCCGATCGTCAAGGAGGGGCTCGACGCCTCGGCGAGCCTCTTCGCGCTCGACGGCACGACGCTCGCGCAAAGCTGCTCGATCCCGATCCACCTCGCGACCTTGATCCCGGCTGTCGCTGCAATCCTCAAGGCCTTCCCCGTCGCCCAGATGCGCGATGGTGACACCTACATCCTTAACGACCCGTATTGCGGCGGCACGCATCTGCCCGACATCGCGGTGGTGCAGCCGGTCATGCATCGTGGCCGGCCGATCGCGCTCACCGCGGCGATGACACATCACCAGGATGTCGGCGGCATGTCGGCCGGCTCGGTGCCGACCAACGCCACCGAAATCTACCAGGAGGGGCTGCGCATCCCACCGCTCAAGCTGCGCGAGGCGGGCGTCTACAACGAGACGCTGGTCGCGCTCGTCCGCCAGAACGTGCGCATCCCCGATACGGTGATGGGCGATCTCAACGCGCAGATCGCCGCCTGCACGATCGGCGCGCGCCGCTTCGCCGAATTGGCCGAGCGCTTCGGCGGCAACCAGCTCGCCGCGCTCTGCGCCGAGCTGCTCGCCCGCTCCGAGACGTTGACCCGCGCCGCGCTCGCGCGCATCCCGCCCGGCACCTACCGCTATGTCGATTGGCTCGACAATGACGGCATCGAATTGGACAGACCGATCCGCGTCGAGGTCGCCGCCACGGTCGGTAACGGCGCCATCGAGTTCGACTTCGCCGGCACCAGCCCGCAGGTCAAGGGGCCCCTCAACTGCGTGCCCTCCGGCTCGCTGGCGGCGGCGTGCTGGGCGGTGCGCGCGCTCACCGACCCCGAAATCCCGACCAACGGCGGCTGCTTCCGACCGATTACCCTGAAGCTGCCCGAGGGCACCATCGTCAATCCGCAGGCGCCGGCGCCGGTCAACGCGCGCACCTCGACGATCAAGCGTATCGCCGGCTGCATGGTCGGTGCGCTGGCGCCGGTGCTCCCTGGCAAGTCGCCGGCCGCCTCGGGGGGCGAGCTGCACGTGCTCGCCTTCGGCGGCAAGGGGCGCGACGGCGCCAGTTACGTCGTCGGCGAACTGATCGCCGGCGGCAGCGGCGCCGGCCCCGGTGCCGATGGAGTCGATGTGATCGAGACCGACGCAACCAATTGCATGAACCTGCCAGCCGAGGCGCTCGAGATGGAGGCACCGATCCGCCTGCACCGGGTCGCGTTGCGCCGGGACTCCGGAGGCGCTGGCGAATGGCGCGGCGGGCTCGGCGTCGTCCGCGAATACGAAGTGCTTGAGGGTGACGTCTCGTTCTCGCACCGTGGCGAGCGGCATTTCAGCGCCGCGTCGGGGCTCGCAGACGGCGGCGAGGGCGCGATGGCGCGCTCGCTGATCCACCGCGCCGACGGCCGCGAAGAGGTGATCCGGTCGAAGATCGCCGCCGTGCTGCGACCCGGCGACCGTGTTGTGGTCGAAACCGCCGGCGGCGGCGGTTATGGCGACCCGGCACGGCGCTCGGCTGATCGCGTCGCTGCCGACATCGCCGACGGCAAGGTTAGCGCCCCGCCAAGTCGCGGCAGGCGGGGGTCGCGAGTGGCAGGTCGGGTATCTGGGCGCGGATGAAGGCTGCGCGTTCGAGAACGTAGCCGCCGGGCCGGCCCGCCGACCACTTGAGCGGGTCGGGCAGCACCGCGGCGAGCCGCGACGCCTCGTCGAGGGTCAGCGCGCTGGCGGGCTTGTGGAAATAGAACCGCGACGCCGCTTCGGCGCCGAAAATTCCGGGCCCCCATTCGACGACGTTGAGATAGGTCTCGATGATCCGCTCCTTGCCCCAGGCGAGCTCGATCAGCTCGGTGAAATAGGCTTCCAGCCCCTTGCGCACCCAGTCCCTGCCGGGCCACAGAAAGACGTTTTTCGCGGTCTGCATCGAGATCGTGCTGGCGCCGTGCAGCTTGCCCGTTCCGCGCCGGTAGCGCCGCCAGGCCTCGCGGATGGCATCCCAATCGAACCCGTGGTGCTCGCAGAACCTGGCGTCCTCACCGGCCATCACCGCATGCACGAGATGCGGCGAGATGCGGCCGAGCGGCCGCCAGTCTTTGGTCATGCCGTACCCTTCGGCGGCCCGGATCAGCATCAGCGGGGTCGCCGGCGGCGGCAGCAGGCGGTAGAGCACGACGAGGAACACCGAGCCGATCAGGAAGACGCCGATAAGCCAGGCCAGAATTCGGCCGATCCGCCGGAGCATCGCCGCGCTAGCGGTCGATGGCGGCGGCGACCGCGTGGATCGAGCGGCGATAGCCATCGGGCAGATTAAGACCGTCGAGCGCGTCGAGCGCGCGCCAGCTAAAGCCACGGTGCTCGGCGCTATGCCGCAACGGGCTGTGTGCGGCGCGGTGGACCGCATAGGTCACGATCATCACGTGCTGGCCCGGCAGCACCTCATAATTCCAGCAGTCAACGATCGCTTCGACGGCGATCTCGGCGCCAAGTTCCTCGGCGAACTCGCGGACGAGACACGCGGCTGGTTCCTCGCCTGGCTCCGGCCGTCCGCCCGGCAGTTCCCATTCGCCGCGCTCGTTTTCCAAGAGCGCGACGTTGCCGTCTTCGATCAACACGCCCTTGATCGAGATCGCGGTGGTCACCCGATGACCATACCCGAAAGATCGCGCATGCGCTTGGCGCGAGGCTGTGGCTAGATAGAGCAGACCAGCGGCGCGAGAGTTCCCCTATGCCAAATGCCGAGGCGCATCGCCTGTCCGCCACCGAGATCGTCGGCCGCATCGAGGCCGGCAGCCTCACCGCCGAGGCCGTCGTCCAAAGCTGCCTCGAGCGAATCCGCGACCGCGAGCCAATGCTGCGCGCCTGGGTCCACGTCGCCGCCGACGAGGCGCTCGCCGCGGCGCGCCGGGCCGACCGAAACTCGCTCATGAAGGGCGTACCGTTCGGGATCAAGGACATCTTCGACACCGCCGACATGCCGACCGGCTACGGCTCGCCGATCTATCCCGGCTGCCGGCCCAGTTTCACCGCCAGTGCCGCCACCTTGCCGCGCGCTGCGGGCGGCGTGCTGCTTGGCAAGACCGTCACCACCGAATTCGCCAACCGCCACCCTGGCCCGACCGGCAACCCGCACGACCTTGCTTTCTCGCCCGGCGGCTCGTCGAGCGGCTCGGCGGCGGCGGTTGCCGATTTCATGGTGCCGTTGGCAATCGGCACGCAGACCGGCGGCTCGGTGATCCGCCCGGCGGCCTATTGCGGCGTCGTCGGCTTCAAGCCGAGCTTCAACATGTTCGCGCCGGCGGGCATGCACCCCAATACCGAGACGCTCGACACGATCGGGATCATGGCGCGCTCGGTCGACGACATCGCGCTGTTCCGCGCTGCGATGATGGCGATTCCCCACGAGAAGCCGGCAATGCCGGACCGACCGCCGCGCCTGGCGCTGTGCCGCACGCCGCATTGGGAAAAGGCGCAGCCGGAAGGCAAATCGATGCTGGAGGATGCCGCGAACCGTTTGCGCGCCGCCGGGGCCGAGGTAATCGAGTCGGAGCTGCCAAATTCTTGCGCGCATGTGTCGGACATCCAAAGCCGCCACAGTTATTTCGAGGCCCCGCGCAACCACGCGCCGGAGCGCTATCGGCACGAGAGCCAACTGAGCTTGGCTCTGCGCGAGGGCCGTATCGCGGGCGGCAAGAGGCTCACACTGGAAGAATTCCGCGGCGCCTGGCGCGAAGCCGACACCATGCGCGCGGCGGCCAGCAATTGGGCTGGCGGGTTCGATGCGATCCTCACTTTGCCCGCGCCGGGCCAGGCGCCGAAGACGCTGGCCTCGACCGGTGACGCGATCTTCAACGGGTTGTGGACCCTCCTTCATATGCCCTGCCTGACCTTGCCGGCGGGCGAGGGGCCGGACGGGCTCCCGGTCGGAATCCAGCTGGTCGGCAAGCGCCACGCCGACGCGCGGCTCCTCGATACCGGCCTCTGGGTCGAAAACAAGCTGAGGGCCCGGCGATGAGCGACAGCAACCGTCTCTCCGCCGCCGAGGCCGTCGCGCGACTTCAGGCCGGCTCGCTGACCGCCGAGCGGCTGACCCGCGACTGCCTCGACCGCATCAAGGAGCGCGCCTCGGTCAAGGCGTGGATCCACCTCGATCCCGAGCATGCGCTGGCGCAAGCCCGCGCCGCCGACCGCGCCGGTCGCCGGGGCCTGCTTGCCGGACTGCCCATCGGCGTCAAGGACGTGATCGACACCGCCGACATGCCGACCCAGCACGGCTCGCCGATCTATGCCGGCAACCGGCCCTTCGCTGACGCCGCCTGCGTCGCGCTGACCCGCATGGCCGGCGGCACGATCCTCGGCAAGACGGTGACGACCGAGTTCGCCAATCGCTTCCCTGGCGCGACGGTGCATCCACACAACGCCGCGCATACGCCCGGCGGCTCGTCGAGCGGCTCGGCCGCAGGGGTCGCCGATTTTCAGGTGCCGCTCGGCTTCGGCACCCAGACCGGCGGCTCAACAATCCGGCCCGCCGCGTTTTGCGGCGTCGTCGGCTACAAGCCGAGCTTTGGCGAGTTCAGCCGAGTCGGCATCAAGCTGCAGTGCCAGAACCTCGATACGCTGGGCCTCATCTGCCGCAGTCTCGACGACATCGCCCTGATGCGCGCGGTGCTGATCGAGATGCCGCACCGCAAGGTCGACCGCGCCGTGGGCGCGCCGCGCATCGGGCTTTGCCGCACCCCCGGCTGGGAACATGCTGAAGCGGCGACCCAGGCGCTGATCGAGGCAACGGCCTCGCGGCTGGCGGCGGCCGGCGCGAAGGTCGCCGAGGTCGAGTTCGCCGCACCGTTCCGCAATATCGCCAGCCATCACCGCCGCATCTTCAACTACGAGGCGGCGCATAATTACGCCTACGAGCATCGGGAGCACCGCGCGCAAGTCAGTAAGGTGCTGCTCGACACCGTGCTCGATCCCGGCAGCAAGCTGCCGCTCGCCGAATACATCGAGGCGCTCGAAACCGGCGAAGCGTTCCGTGCTCATCTCGACGACATTTTCGGCGGCGTCGATATCCTGTTGACCCCGAGCGCGGCCGGCGAGGCCCCTGAGGGTCTGGGATCGACCGGCAACCCCGCGTTCAACTCGATCTGGACCCTCGGCTGGGTTCCCTGCGTGACTTTGCCGGCCGGTACCGGGGCCAAGGGTCTGCCGCTCGGCGTCCAACTCATCGGCCAACGCTTCGCCGACGAAAAGCTGCTCGACGCGGCTGCATGGGTGGAACGGCATCTCAACTGACGGAGGAAACCATGATCTACGAATTGCGCGTTTATCACTGCGTGCCGGGGCGGTTGCCCGATCTGATCAAGCGCTTCGACACCATCACCCTAAAGCTCTGGGAAAAGCATGCGATCCATCAGGCCGGGTTCTGGACGACGCTGGTCGGCCCGGGAAACAACGACCTCACCTATTTCCTCAAATGGGAGACGCTTGCCGAGCGCGAGGCGAAGATGGCCAAGTTCGGCGCCGATCCGGAATGGCTCAGCGCCCGCGCCAAGACCGAGGAAAACGGCCCGATCGTCGCCTCGATCAGCAATCAGTTCCTCGTGCCGACGTCGTTCTCATCGGTGAAGTAGCCTTACCCCAATGGAGCCAACGCCATGATCTACGAACTGCGCGTCTACCACACGATGCCCGGCAAGCTGCCGGCGCTTTTGAAGCGCTTCGATACCATCACCCTCAAAATCTGGGAGCGGCATGGCATCAAGCAGGCCGGCTTCTGGACAACGCTGGTCGGCGAGTCGAATGCCGACCTCACCTACATGCTGAAATGGGAATCGCTCGCCGAGCGCGAGAAGAAGTGGGACGCCTTCCAGGCCGATCCCGAATGGATCGCCAAACGCGCCGAGACGGAAAAAGACGGGCCGATCAACGCCCGGGTCGAGAATTCCTTCCTCGTGCCGACCAGTTTCTCGTCGGTGAAGTAGTCAACCGCCGCCGGCCGGGAGGGTGTTTTCCTCCCGGCCGGCGGCGGAACGTATTGCGCGCCGGGATGATCCGCTTCTGTTTCGCCATCGCCTCGCTGCTTGCGTTAGCCGCGCCCGCCGTTGCCGAGGACAGCTTTTTCGACGCGGGCCGAGCGCAGTCCGCGCTCGAGAAAATCTTCGACAAGGCCAATCATCCGACCAAGATCCTGAGCCTCGATCTGCGTCTTCAGGAACTCCAGGTCGAGCTCCAAGACCCGGCTCAGCCGAGGCATATCGATGCCTGGACCGACACGATCGTCGGCGGCACGTTTCGCCGTCTCCTCTTGGGCGCCGAGTTCGATCTCCGGCCCTCGCCCCGTCGATCCGAGCCTGCCCAACCCCAATCTCGACGCCAATCTGTTCGAGTTCAAACCCGCGGACGCCGCGGTGATCCCGACAATGATCGCCGCCGCGATCAAGCGCGCCCAGCTCGAGGATGCCGCCGGGGTCGCGCGCCTCGAGCTGCGCCGGCAGCTGCACCTTGTGCCGGAACCGAGCAGCGGCCCGCCGGAATGGTCGATCGAGGTCACTAGCGGGCGCGAACGGGCGGAAATCTACGCCGATCTGGCCGGCCGCATCACCCACGCCAATCTCGACGGGACCCGTCGGGCGCAGGCGCTCAATTATCAGGATGGCGGCAAGGAGCTCGACGATCTGGTCACGACGATCGCCAACGTGTTGCCCAAGGAGCCGACGATCAAATCGGTCATCGTCTACGACCACTATCTGATCATCGAGGCCAAGAACCCCGACCACCCGGAGCGAGACGCTCGCTTCACCGCCGGCCTCAATGGCGTCTACCGCGACCTGCTGGCGGATATGTTCCCGAACATCAACATGCCCGGCCAGCCGCCCGGCCGGTTTACGATCACCGATGTCGACTGGTCGCTGCTTCCGAAGCTGGAACAAGCGGCGCGCGACCGCCTGCAGCTGCCCGGCGGAAAGGTGGGCCTCGTCAAGATTACCAAGCCTGCCGGCGTCAACGGGCCGGTGCTCCAGTGGGAGGTTAACATCGAGGCGGCCGGCGACCGGGCGACCGAGGGCTACGTCACCTTCGACGTCAAGGGCAACATCCTACGCACCGAATATCCGCCCGGCAAAGGTCCAAAGCTCGATTTTCTCGCCGCGGCGAACTACGGCGCGGCCTTCGATGGGCTGAGCCAGGGTCTCGGTGCCCAGGCGCCGGTCACCGAGCTGGAGTTCTGGCCCGATAAGGTCATGATCACGGCCAAGGACCCGCAAAAACCCAGCGATCTCGTCGTCTTCGAGTATCACGGCGAAAGCCTCAGCCGTAGCATTATGACGCCGATGATCTGGCCGACATTCGGTCCCGACTGGTTCTTCGATCTGTCGCAGGCGCAGCCGATCGGCGGGCGCTTGGCCCAGCTCGAGCAAGACACGCTCACCCGCCTCGGTCTCGCCGATGGCAAGATCGAGCGCATCACCATCTCGAAGCAGAAAATTTTCATGCCGCGCAACGACCGCGTCGTGATCGAGATACGCGCCGAGGAGGGACGGCGCGGCGGCCGCGTTGTCTACGATCTCAACGGCAACGTTGTCGACATCGTCACGCCGTAGCGGTGGATACCGGCGCTCAATATGCGCCGATGATGAACTTTTCCTCGATCGTGAACGTCTTAATCCGGCCGATAAAGAGCGCGCCGTCGTCGTGCAGGCGCTTGGCCTCGGGCGAGGCGTTGGCGCGGGCCATCGCCTCGCGGTCGTCAAACCAAGTCTCGGCGATGCCATCGACCTTAACATCGGTCTCGGGAATGTCGGGTCGCGTGCGCGTCTCCTGGATGTGGTTCTGCACATAGCGGCGCATCCCCGGCACCGCATGCGCTAACGGCGCGTGGATCTCGATCCAATGCTTGACGAATTGCTCGTGGGTCAGCTCGGGCCGACGGGTGAGCAGCGAGATGCTTTTGATCATGGAATTCCCTATCGCGCGCGGCAGCCGTCGAGGAACAAGGCGACCGCATCCCGCGCCCAAGCGGACAGCTCGGCGGGGGTCAGCGGGGCGGCGAGGCCAAGTGCGCGCCGCTGCGGTCCGGTTACCACCATCAGGATGAACTCCTCTGCGGCGAAACGCGGGTCTACCGCACGCAGTTCGCCGCTCTCGATGCGCGGTTCGAGCTGCTTGGCGATGCGCTCAATGCCGCTCGCCGCGCCGATCTCGTGCATCATGCGAGCGAGCCCTGGAAACTGCCGCGCCTCGGCGATGACGATGCGGTGCAGCGCCAACGCTTCCGGGGTTAGCGCTATCCTCAGCAGATGCTCGGCCATCAGCCCTAAGCCATCGGCGAGATTCGGCCATTCGACCGTCCCCGCGTCCAACGGTGGCAGCCACCGCTCGATCAGCCGTCGTACGACTGCCTCGAACAGTCGCTCCTTGCCGGGAAAGCGATGATAGAAGGTGCGCTTCGAGATGCCGGCGCGTTTGGCGACCGCCTCGATGCTGATCGCGCCAAAACCGTGGCCGAGAAACAGCAATTCGGCGACGTCGAGAATGCGCACGGCGAGTTGGGCCGATTGCTGCCGCGACGGCCGCCCGCCGCGTCCGCGCGTCTCCCGGGCTATTTCGTCGACGGAACCTGACACTCATCTCCCCGTGGCTGTGTGGCCTAGAATCTTAGCCGATGCTTCAGCAAACGCAACCGGCGCGTTCTTTTATGGGCCGTCCGGTAAACCGCCTCGATCGCCGCAATGCGACACTTAGAGATCGAGAAACGCCGTTTCGCCGTCGCCTTGCAGGACGATGTCAAAGCGATAGGCGCCGTCTTCGCCTCGCCGAGCGATTAGGCTTTGCCTCGCGGATTCGTCCTCGATCGCGGTGAGCAGCGGGTCGGCGGCGTTTGCGGCCTCATCGGCGAAATAGATGCGGGTGAACAACTGGCGTAGGAGGCCGCGGGCGAAAAAGGCGACATTGATATGCGGCGCCTGAAGCGCGTTGCCGCGGCCCGGAACCGGTCCGGGCTTTATCGTTGTGATACGGAATCGGCCTTGCGCGTCGGTCGCGACGCGGCCATAGCCGAGGAAATTTGGATCGAGCTTCTTGTCGGTCTGTCCGTCCTCAACATGGCTGTAACGGCCGGCGGCATTGGCCTGCCACAGTTCGAGCATCGCGTCGGGCACCGGCGTGCCGTCGCCGTCGATCACCCGCCCCTCGATGACGATCCGCCGGCCCTCGGGGTTGTTGCGGGTCAAGTCGCTCCATTCCGGGCGGTCGAGACCAAGGGCGAAGAACGGCCCGACTGTCTGGCCCGGCGTCGGGATCAGCTTCGCGGCCATTTAGGCTGCCTCGAACGGGGTCGCTTCGCGGCCGCGCAGTACCATGTCGAACGAATAGCCGAGCGCCCATTCCGGTTCGCTCAGATTTGGGTCGTAGGCGGCAATGAGCCGCTCCCGAGCTTCGACATCGGCCGTGCTGTTGTAGATTGGGTCATATTGCAGCAGGGGATCGCCGGGGAAATACATCTGGGTAATCAGCCGGGTCACGAAGCCGCCGCCGTAGACCCCGAAATGCAGATGCGCGGGCCGCCACGCGTTGGGGCTGTTGCGCCACGGATAGGCGCCAGGCTTGATCGTGACGAAGCGGTAGCGCCCGTCGGCATCGGTGATTGCCTGGCCGGCGCCGGTGAAGTTCGGGTCCAGCGGCGCGTCGTGCTGGTCGACCGGGTGGTGGTAACGGCCAGCGGCATTGCACTGCCACAACTCGACCAGCGTGTTGGGGATCGGGCTTCCGTCCTCGTCGAGGATGCGGCCGGTGACGATGATCCGCTCGCCGAGCGGCTCGCCCTTGTGCTGCTTGGTCAGGTCGGTCGCTGTCGGACCCGCCCAGCCGCTCGTGAAGCTCGGGCCGGTGATCTCCGACAGCGTGTGCTGGAAGGGGACGAGTGGCCGGGTCGGCGAGCGTCTTACGGTGCTGCCATAGTCCGGGTAGAGGTAGGGCGGCTGGGTTCCCTCGCGGTGCCGGGCATAGGCGGGCGGCGTCTTAGCCATGCGTTCCCCTCCTCCTCATGGAGGCGAGAGCCTGATCCGCTTGCCCGCTGCTGGTCAAGACCCGGTGCTCGGTCTCGCGCGGTCCGCGAACCGAGTGAAATTTTTCGGAATTATCCGGTTGACAAACCGGGCACAAAATCTTGATTGGCGTTCACTTGGGTTTACGCGCCTCGCCGCTGGTGCGGGTTGACTGCGGGCGGCGGTTGTTGGCGGGTTTCGGAGGCGGCGGAGTATTCACCGCGCGGCGCACCGCTTCCTCAAGCGTCATTGGATAGAGCGAAATTGGCTTAGCGTTGCCCGATCCTTTGCGCTTCTCGTCAGCCATCGGCCATCTCCTATCGGCTCGCCCGCCGCATGATTTTGGCGACCTTGCCGTAGCCCAATTCCTGATGAGCCTTATCGTTGCCGGTTTCAAGAGCCTCTAACGTTTGGTGCTGGATATCCTCCCAATCGCCGAGCTTGCTTGTCCATGACCCGTCCGGCAGTTGCCGTGCGGCGTGTGTGGGCACTCCATCAGTATCGACATAAATGGCGATTTTCTCGAAATCCCGCCTCCAATTCCCGGCTTTGTGTTGGGCAAACCTCATAGCCCTCGGTCTCATAAGCCTGGATGAATGCCGCAACAGTTTCTTCGGCTTCAACACCGGAGGGCCAATACACTCCTTCGACCTCACCATCGGTAGGCCACCACCAGTTGTCAGCTTTTCCCGCCGCGTGGGCGATACAGTTGTAATGGGTATCCTCACAACTGGTCTTGCGATATTCGCCGCGCCGCAACTGCGGGAATGTCGCTTCCCGGTCAAATGACAGGTAGGGATCGGCCATTAGTCGAGATAGCCGTGTTCCTTGCCCCACTCCAACCAAGCGCCGGTCGCCCGGCCTATGTCTGCTCCCTCGTTTGGTGGCGGGGTTCTCACGATTGCGCGTAGCGCGGTGAACCAGTGGCCCGGTCGCTCGCGCATCTCTCGTAAGATCAGCGGAATAGCCGGTTCTCCCATTGCGATGATTTTCTGATAGGCGGGATGTTTGACCTTTCGAGAGATAGACGAATATGGCCCGGTCTCTCGCCTCCACTGCTCCGCCAAAGATGCAAACCATTCGCGAATGTCGGCGTCGGCCTTCGCGGGCTGACGTGTCTCCGCGCCCTCGATCAAGGCGTGGATACCGTCTACTACTATTTGTCTTCCTTCGGTGATCCGGCGCAGAAGGTCAGTTGTCTCTTCCTCATTCCGCCGGGCGGTTTCCGCGATGAGTGCTTGCTGTTTTGGGCTGACCTCGGCGGGTATTCTGATCCCCCGCAAGTCTGGCAGATAGAGACGGTTTCGGATCGAGCCTGTCGTTCCCCAATCAATATACATTCGATAGAAGGGCGAGCGTAAAAGAGCCAACAAAAATTCGGGATTTAAGTCATGTGCCCGGAACACCTGATATTCTGGGCTGGTCAGAAAGCCATCAAATTCTTTTGGCACCAAACCAATACTTCCGACGTTCACGCGCATCGGATTGTAGACAAAATCATTATGGTAAACCCGCTTCGGTCGATAATGCGGGCCGAACGATCCTCCCTCCCGATATTCGCTAAGCGTCACCTTTCCATCGCTTGACACCCCGACCATCGCATATTCGTTATCAAGCTCCTCTTCCGTTGCGGGAGCGAACCGCTCTTTCCCGGTTTGGGTGATCCGGTTTCCGAGTGGAACAAGCAGGTCAAGGAAAGCGCGCTCCTGATGGTGGAGGAGATAAAATGGCGGGTCTAATCGCTCCTTAGTCTCGCTAAGATTTATAGTGAAAGCTCTTTTGAGCCCTTTGGTAGTGCCGCGAATAACCTGATCCCTGCGCCGGAAGGATTTTTCGCCATAGTAGCGGGCCGCGAACTCCACAATATCGATTTCAGGACGCTTTATGTCGTCCTGATTGGCAAAATCTTCCGCCAACAGATCAAGGTCGGTTTTTTCACCGGGTTCAACGATCATTCTGCCACTTGGCTCATAACCCAGATATTCAGCAATTCCCATGAAGATCGTATAATCGAAGTCTCGATCACTCCGTAGCATGTGCCGTATAGCGGTCGTGGTGCGTCCCTTCGCCTTGGCGTCGTAGAGGGCCTTCTTCTCCCTTGTGAATTTCTGCAAATATAAGATGCAAGCGTTTACCGTAGCGACGCCGGATTGAACGAAAGTGTGGTCGGGTAAGCTTATTATTGCACGGATTTCAGCTTCACTATGTATTAGGTCGCGAACTGGATTGTTAGTTCTGGTGCTAAACAATCCTTGCGGTAAGACAATGAGCATCCGCCCTTCGGGACGCAGAAGTTGCAAACCTTTCTCTAAGAACAATAATTGAGTGCTTTCGGACGCTTTTTCTTTGTCACGCGAACCGAGCGCGAATTGCTTGAGGATTTCCGGGTCTTTTTCGCTTACGCCAAAGGGCGGGTTAGCAAGGATCAGCGTGCAGCCGGAGCCTTGATTGCGCTCGTCATAGTTGGCGACCGCATAAGGTCGCCCCATTTTGTCTTTCCAGTCGAGTCCATTGCCCCGAACAACTCGCCGCCCATCGCCCCACATGAGCATATTCATCTTTGCGGTGCGGGCCGCACGCGGCTCCCCATCGATCCCGAAAACCTGCTGTTCCTTGATATCTTCCAAGAGATCGTCGCGCGTATTCCCCAACCGCCGCAGCGTGCCTTCTGGTAATTGCTCAACACCACGCTGCATCTGCTCGAATGCTTTGATTAAAAAACCGCCGGAGCCACACGCAAAATCTTCCACAACATCATGAATTGTAATGTTTGCGAGATTTACCATGAAATCGACGACCGGGCGCGGCGTGAAATACTGACCGAGACCCTTCCCGCGTAATTGGGTCGGCAGAAATTCCTCGAAGGCGCGCCCCTTTACATCGACATCACCATTTCTGACGTGAAAATTACGGAGTTCCTCTAATACTGCTATGAGCGTACTCGGTGACAAGGTGATCTGCGCGGGTTCATCAAAAACGTCCGGGAAGGCTTCCGCAGTCGCGGCGTGGAACCAATTGTTCACGAAGTCCTTGGCTGTACCAGGACTAATCGCCTCCCATTCCCGAACGCGAGCAGGTGTGAGAACCGGCATCGTCGCCGCTGCGCCACGCAAAACGCCTTCTTCCGCCGCCTTCAAAAACAAAAGAAAGCTGAGTTGATCGAATGAAGCTGAGGGATCAAGCTTATCGCCATCCCGGATGATATTGTGCAACTTGCGGAAGAAACGTCGATAGTCCGTTATCTTTCGTTCATCGACCGCCGGGATTTCATTCGCGGGCGCAATTGCGGTCGCCACATTGTCGAAGCCGATAAGATTACGGAGCTTTTTCCATTCCTCGCGGGCAAGATCGTCTACGCTTTGGTCGAGGATATTGATGCGATTATTGCCCGAATAATAACCGCGAAGGATGAAGCGCCGACCATTCGTGATGATGCTGAAGGGCGTCCGCAGGTTGAAGGCATACGAATCCAACTGGCCGATATAGCTTTCGACCGCTTCCCTCGGATGCTTAGCATCAACCGTGATGACCGGCTGGCCATGATGCTTGGCAAGCAAATCAGCTTCCTTGGTCGCGATCTGCCGACCAAGATGCATCTTCACTGGCGGTCGCCATTGAAGATCGGCAAGTGGATAGCCCAAAATATCCGTGAACAGCGGGCCGATTAGCTTCTGTTCGACTTCAACTTCGTTCCGGTATTCCATCGTTCGCCCCACCAGTCAGGCATAGGTGAGACGCTTTCCTTCCGCGCCCCGGATGACATCAGCAGTCCGCTCTCCGTCAGCCAGTGACCGCCGATCCCAACGGAATGAAAATTCGTCGCAATACCGCTGAAGATGCTGTTTCGAGATATGATGAAATGTGCCGTAGACACCGCGTTTCAATAGCGCGAAATAGGACTCAACCGTATTCGTCGTGGCGTCGCCGCTGACGTATTCGCCCTTTCCGTGATTTACGGTCTTATGCCCACCATCAAATTCTGACCCGATACCCACGTAGCTGCTCCACTCATCCGTATAGATTGTTGCTTTCTTATTTACGTGATCGCGGATCGCGCCCTTGAGGGTTTTTGAATTGACATGCTCAACGACCTTGGCGCGGGCGCGACCGTTGCGCTCCACCAAGGCCACGACTGGTGTCTTTTTGGTGCCTCGTCCACGCTTGCCTTGTCGCGGCTCGCCAGCTTTCGGACGTGGTTTGCCGCCAACGTAGGTCTCATCTACCTCGACACCGCCGGTCAGAAACCCCTTGTCGGGATCGGACATCGCGTGGCGAATGCGATGCGCCATATGCCAAGCGGATTGATAGGAGCCGAGGCCGAGATTGCGTTGAAGCTGTTTCGCCGAAACGCCTTTTTTGCTGCTGCACATCAGGTGCAGCGCGATAACCCACTTGTGCAGCGGGATCGGCGAGTCCTCAAAGATAGTGCCCACGCGCACCGTAAACTGGCCCTTGCAGTCGCGGCACTTGAAGAGTCCCTTTTCAGCCGATTTGCCACCGAGCTTATAAGCGGCCAGCGATCCGCAGTGCACGCATATCACGCCACTTGGCCAGCGGATTTGTTCGATGAACTCCCGCGCCTCATCCTCTGTGAGTCGCCCGATCTGGGCCAGATTGATCGTGAGCATCGCGGCGTTCCTCCAATGCCGCTATTCTATATTGTGACGCTGGTTTGTCAACCGGATAATTCCGAAATTTTTTTCCATTGGGCTATTGTAAACGATACCGTACCGTTTACTTATCATCATGACCGCTTATGGTCAATCAGAATGAGGATAGGAGGGTACGATGTCCCTCACGCAAAATCGGTGGTTCCGTCGGTTTGGGCTCGGTGCCGTCGCGGCGCTGAGCTTGGTTGCCGCTACGATGACGACTGTCCCGGCGCAGGCTCACGAATACGGGTATCGGGCGCCGGCGGTTGTCAATCCGGCCTTCATTTTCCAACGGGTCTTCACCGGGTTAGCCGGCGCGGGCCATTGGGACCACCACGCCTATTGGGGCCATCGCGACTACTGGGGCCACCACTGGCGCTAGCCGCCTGGAAGGCCATGCAAGCCCCCGGCTCTCCGCTGGGGGTTTTGCTTTGTGGCGGTCAAGACAAGATTTGTGGCGATGCGGTCAAGACAAGACATGGTGATTTGCCGTCCTCGCCGAGCTAGGGTACCGCCCGCGTCCTCAAATCACATCGAGGAGACGAAACGATGGCACTGCGCAAATTCATCATCGAACGCGACATCCCCGGCGCTGGCTCACTGGAGCGCGAGGAGCTGCGTGCCGCCGCCGGCAAGTCCAACGGCGTGCTGCGCGAGCTTGGCCCTGACATTCAGTGGGTCGAAAGCTATGTCGCCGCCGACAAGACTTTTTGCGTCTACCTCGCCAAGGACGAGGCGATTATCAAAAAACACGCTGAGATCAGCGGCTTCCCGGCGACCAAGATCACCGAGGTGCGCAAGATGATCGACCCGACCACGGAGCACACGCCGTAGCTTTTGGGAAGCATCGAGCCCCCGGCCCTCCGGCCGGGGCTTTGCGTCGGGACGTCATCACCAGTTGCACGGCGTATTCAGAGCGCAACTGCGGACCAGCACTACGTCGAGAGGCAAAAACCAGATCGGAAACGACATCGCGAGCGGTAGAAGCTGCGTGTCGTCAGACAAGGTCAACGCGACCGGCCGCGGCGCGTCATCTGGGTCGCCGTCGCTCCCGCCCTTGAAGCCGGCGATCGCTTTGAGCGTCATGGCGAGGTGAATGCCGGGTTCGCGCGGGTCGCGGGCCAATACCCGACCCACCGTGTCGAAACGGCGGGTGCCGTCATAGACCGGAACGGTAAAGGCCGCATCGCCGCGCCGGACGGCCGCCTCGATCGCGACAATTGCGCTCAGCGGGTCGATGACGTTGCGGCGGAACTGCTCCGCCAGCAGCTTTTGGTGGCTGTCATCATCGGCCCCGCGTTCGGCGACGATCTCGGCATCGCGCGCGACGAAAATCATGCGCAACTTGCCGTCCTTCTTCTTGCGCAGGTCGTAATTGGCGGAGAAGTGCGCGGGCACGGGCGATTTACCAGCGATGAACTGGCCATCGACGATCGCGGTCGCCCGGAAATGCGTGACGAGTTGCGGCAGCCCCTCGCTGGCGATCTCCATCTCGACGTGGTAGGAGTCGGCCGTCACGTGCGCCACGACCCGGATGTGCGCCGCCGGCAGCCCTCCCCATGTCGCTCGATACAGCAGAACGGCGTCGTCGGCCTGCGCCGCGGCTGCGGCGGTAAAGCTCGCCGCTAGCACCGCGAAGAACCTGAGCAGGTTCGCGCCCGCTGGCGATCCTGTCACCACGCGTCTCGCTCGCTAGATGCTCCCTCTCCCTGGGAAGAGGAGAGGGGCAATCGAACTACTGCAGGCGGGCGATACCCAGCGCGGCGCCGAAGTGGTTGGCGCAATCGAGCGGGTTGCCGTACTTGCGGTGGACCGCGGTGTGGTGGGCGCAGGCAAGCAGCAGCCGGTCGCGATAATGGCCCTGGCTCTTCGTGTAGTCCTCGAGGAGAACCTGGCCAATCTCTTGATTGTGCGGGTCATTGCCCATCCGTGACGACAGCAGCGCAAGGCGCTGAATCAACGGCGCGCGATCCTTCTCCTTGCCGAGATAGGCTTGGGTCCAATCAACGCTCGCCTTGCCGTCGAGCGCCAGCACCGCTTGGTCGATGCGGTCGAGAATCTCGCCACCGCTCAGCTTTGCCGCACCCGCCGGCGCCTTCGGCTTGTTGGGCTCGGCGTCATTGATGCCCTTTTGGTGCCAGGCGGCGCGGTTGAGATACGCGGTCGCAGTGTAGAGCAGCTTTAGCTGCTGCTTGTGCTGGAAGTTGTCGAAGTACCACGCCATCGTGTTGAGGTACTCGAAGCAGTGCTGCGGCAACGAGAAATTGTTGACCCCGCGGGTTTCAAGGATCACCTGCGCCGAAGCAACCTGCAGCGCGTCGAGGATGCGGCGCGGGCTCTTGCCCGCTTCGAGCAGTTTGGACAGCGCCTCGACATAAGCCGGCTCGGCGTCGCGGATCACCGCTTTCTCGAACGTCTTCTGCTCGTCGGCCGAAAGTGGCTCCTTGTTGCTGGCGAGGATAGCCACCTCGGCGTTGGTCACGCCGGCGTAAGGGATGGCCGAGATCGTCGCCTTTTCAAGAAAGATCTGCACCGCGTTGCAGGCCATCTCGTAGGTCGAGTACCAGCGCGGCCCGACTGCGATATCGAGCGCTCCCGCATAGACGACATTATGCGCGTCGTCCCAGCCGAGGAAGTTGCCGAGGTCGACCGTGGCTCGGGCACGAAACGCCTTATGCCCAGTGGTGTAGGAACGGTTGTAGAGTGCGCGGTCCTGCACATCCATCAAGCCGGCATGAACCAGCTGGGCCAAGACCGCCTTGCGTTCGGCCGGGTTTTCCATCAGGCCGAGGAAGACGCGGTAAGCCTCAAGCACGTTGCCGCGTTGGACCAGCGTCATCCAATGGTCGAGCCGCTCCTGCAGCGGGCCGTCGAGTTGTTCGGGCTGCTGATCGGGCCAGGCGACTTCCGGCATCGGCGGCGGGCCCGGCGGCATCGACCAGCCGGGTGCGCGGGCGTAATGGCCGGGCGCCTTCAAGATTTTCTGGTTCCAGATGTCAAGCCCGGTCGGAATGTACCAGATCGGTCTGCGCATAAGGCAGCGCGGCGCAATCCTCGGGCACCAGCTTCGACAATTGCAGCGAGGCGCGGGCCGACAAGAGGCAATGGTCATTGTTGACGAAGTTGACGTAGCCGTCGTCGATCCGCTCGTGATACGGCACGTGGGTATAGGGCGCATGGATGCGCACTCCCTCGCCGATGATTTCGGTCATCGGCCGGCCCGGCGCGCACCAGATCGTAATAGACGTCGCTCGCGCCCTTCTGGTCGCGCGCAAGGATGCGATCTTCCAGCTTGTCGTAAAGCGCCCGCGGCTTGCCGGTATTGCTGAGCGTCGATTGCGGCTGCGCGGCCATGCCGATCTTCCTTCCTTGAGTCGTGCCAAAACAATGCGCCGAAATTTATTCAGCGGCAACGCTGCCGGGCGCGGCGTCGGGCGGCAATGCGCCCTACGCATGGCGTACCCCGCGCGCACGCCGCAGAGCTCTTACAACTGTAATGTCACTCCGCGGCGTCCCTGGTGTCGCCAAAGACGTTATAAGTCTGTGCCTGGTAGCGGATCATGTAGTCGGTATAGGTGGTCGTCTCGTATTTGGGCGGGTTGTCGGGGCCGATGCAGGTGGGCACCGCGGCCACCGGCCAGTCGGCAGCCGCGTCGCAGAAGAACGCCAGCGCATAGCGCTCGCCGCTCGAGCGGTTGACGGCGCGGTGCGGGGTGGCGAGGAAGCGATCGTTGGTCCAGCGCCGCAGCAATTGGCCGCCATTGACCAGAAACGCGCCGGGGATCGCAGGCGGCTCGATCCACTCGCCGCGTTGGGTGCGGATCGCCAGGCCGGGCACCTCGTTCGGCGCGAGCAGCGTGAGGAAGCTCGTATCGGTGTGCGGGGCGATGCCGAATTCGTCGGCGGGTGCGCCGGGCGGTTGCTTGGGGTAGTGCGTCGCCCGCAATTTGTATTGCAGCTCGCGAAACGGGGCGTCGAAATATTCGGTCGGCAGGTCGAGCGCGCGAGCGTAAACGCGCACCAGCCGGTGCACCAGCCGCTCCAGCGTGTCGCAATAGGCGACGATGGTCTCGCGCAGGTCTGGCAGATCGGCCGGCCACTGGTTGGCGCTGCGGAAGCGGCGACCGGAGATGACGTCCGGGTGGTCGGGCGGCAGGTCGCGGGCGACGAACAGCGCCTCGTTGAGATTGGCCTTGGTGACGGTGGCGACGGTCGAGGTGCGCAGCGTGTCGCCCTTAAGCGGCAGATAGCCGACATTGTGCTTGTCGATCTTGATCATCAGCTTCTTGTCGAGCGGCTGCGCATGGAAGCGCGCGGCCTGGCGAAAGGTGTCGCGGGTGAGCTCCGGCGGCACGCCGTGGCCGGTGATGAAGTAAAAGCCGATCTCGGTCAGCGCGACGCGGAGTTTTCCCGCGGCCCAGTCGAGTGCGCCGGGTTCGCCGGCGAAATACGGCGCGAGATCGATGACCGGGATGGTGCCGGTGTCTGCCATCGCTAGGGTGTGGGCGCCGACGCGAACAGCTTGAGGTCGGCGACGAGGCCTTCGTCGCGCTCGATGCCGTAATCGTGGCTCCCGGTCAGGTTCTTTTCCTTGACCAGGAGCGTCTTCGGGTCGGCGGTGGCGAAAATGCGCAGGTTGCGGTCGACGCCCGCGAGGTCGGCGAGCTTGTCGGTGAGCTGGGCCGACTTCATGCGCTCGCTGGCGTCGATCAGCTCGATGAGCCCCTCTTCCGTGATCCCAGCCTTTTGCAGCTTCGCCTGATGCGCGGCGAGGGCGGCGGCTTTCTGCTGGGCCGCCACGGCAGTGGCCTTTTGCTGCTCCGCGGTCTTGCGGCGGTAGTCGTCGTACTGCATTTGGGTGCGCTGGAGCAGCGTCGCGACCGGGACGTCGCGGGTGTCGACCCAGAGCTTGGCGCGGGTCCAGGTCTTGACCATCCAGGCGCGCCGCGCAGCGTCGGTGACTTCGCGCATCCGATCGGCGCGGACCTGCTCGGCCCAATGGATGTGCTCGCGGTCGCCGGTCAGCTCGGGCAATTGCAGCGCCGGGCCGGCGCTGACCGGCGGGCGGACGATCGCTTTGGTGTCGACTGCGTAGCGCTGTTTCATCAGTGCGAATTGGCGGCGGTATTCGTCCTCCCACTCGTCGCTTTCCTCGCTCGGCATCACATCGAATTTCTGCTGCAGCGCGCGTGTCGTTGCCTCGATGGCCGCTTCCTTGAGCTGAGTAAGATCCATTACTGCTCCCTCGGTGGTTAGCGAGCTTATGTCAGCGCCTCGATCGCGGCGAGGTCGGGAATTTCGATGAGCCGCTTACCGAGGCGCAGCTTGCCGGCTCCCTGCCAAACCTGAAGCTGCTTGTTGACGCTTTCGCGGGTCGCGCCGACCATGCCGGCCAATTCCTGTTGCGACAGCCTCAGGGTCGCGCCGCGGCCGGGCCGGGCGGAGCCGCTGGCGAGCCGCAATAGAGCTTTCGCCATGCGGTTTTCGAGCCGGCCGAACATCGCCTCGGCGACCTGCCGGTCGGTCAGCCGCAAGCGTTGGCAAAGGAGCTTCAGGAAGAGAATGCAGAGATCGGCGCGGCGCTCGAGGAACGGCACGAAATCGCGGTGATCGAGCACCAGCAGATAGGTATCCGAAATCGCGGTAGCGTCGGCGGTGCGGTCCTGTCCGTCGAGGACGGCGATCTCGCCGAAGACTTCGCCGGGATTGAGGATTGCCAGGACGATGTCGTGAGCGGCGGGCGAGGGCGTACTAATCCGCACGCTGCCGGCAAGGATCGCCATCATGCTGCGGCCCGGCGAGCCCTTGGCGAAGATTTCGCGCCCGGCCGGGTAGTGCTCAACGCGCGCGTGCGATAGCAGCGTGTCGAGGTCGTCCGGCGGCAATTTGCCGAAAAGCGCGTGACCCTCGAAAAGCCGGCGCTTCTCGATCGCTGTCGGGGCCTGCATCCAAAGTCCTATGGGATTGGGCAGGCCTCCGTTTTAGCCCCTTCCGGCTGTCGGCGGAAGCGTTCGACGCTAGCGGACGCCGTCGTCTGGTTGGTGATGGGTCAGCGCGTCGATGATGCGGCTCGGCAGGCTGAGGATTGTGGTCCCGAGATGAAAGCGCTGGCATTCGCTTGGCCGCGGCGTGCAGTCGGACATCGCGCTTTCCCTGAACTGCCGCTCGTCGGCGATCTCGATCCAGCCTGTCATCGTGTTGTGCGTCATGGCGGAAGTCCTCGAACCAATTCCCCCGCGACAGCAGATGGGCCGGATCGCGCTCGGCCAACGTGATCCACCTCACACGCGGTGAATTTTCTATGAACCTTTGCGATGGCGGGACATGCCCGGCCGCGGCGAAGCGCTGTTCACTGCCGCTGGCCCCATGTCGTCACCACGTCGAGGAGCCGGGAGGAGCGGATTGTGTCCAGCTCGGCGTGCGACAGGGCGGTGCCAGCGTCCGAGGCATCGCTGCTGATGATCCCCGTCATCAGCACATTGGCGCGCGACACATCGGGGAGCCCGAAAGCGTGGCCGATCTCGTGCTCCAGAACGCCCCGGCGGCCGCGGGTATTGCGCACCATATCCAGGTTTGCCGTCTGGTTGACAAAGATGATCGGGTCGATTTCGTCGCCGACGCGCAGCGTGATTCCGCCCTCCCCGGTCGGCGGGTCGAAATCCGGCACGTAGAAGATGTGGAGCCCGCCGATGTCGGTCCAATCCCGGATCGCCGCCCACACCTCCTGTGTGAAGCGCCCGTTTTGGTCGCTCACAGGTTGCGGGATTTCACGCGAATTGGCGGCACCGATCGGCAGATTGTGAGTGAATTGGGTCGGGCCGCCGGTGAGCGCCAGCTTACCGTCGCTGCCGAGGATCGCCCGCGTTTGGTCTCTGGTGAGGATGAATTTCGAGATCCGGAAATCCATCGAAAGCGCGGCGAAGACCCGTGTTGCCCGTTGGAAATCCTGCGCCACGGTATCCTGGACACCGTCGACAATCGTGACCCAAGAATCGACAAAGACCATGGCTGTCTCTCCTAGCGCCAGCACCGCCCATCCGTTGCGGGAGCGAGCGATGGGACAAGAAATTCGCATTCGCTGGTTGCATATCAAGCCCTCGTCGACCATTCCTTTCAGTCGATGGAGCTCAACGCCGACTTCTCACAGCGCGCGTCGGTTCACGCGGCGCGGATCGCCTGGGTCCCGTCGCCGAGCGCCGGCGTCGACCGCCGCATGCTCGACCGGATCGGCGACGAGGTGGCGCGCGCGACCTCGATCGTCCGCTATGCGCCGGAAAGCCGGTTTTCGCCGCACACCCATGACGGCGGCGAGGAGTTCCTCGTCCTCGACGGTGTGTTCGAGGACGAGCACGGCGCCTACCCAGCGGGGTCCTATATCCGCAACCCGCCAACGACCCGGCATACGCCGGGCTCAAAGCCCGGCTGCGTGCTCTTTGTCAAGCTGTGGCAATTCGACTCCGCTGACCGCACCCCAGTGAGGATCGACGGCGGGAGCCTGGCGTATCAGCCCGCAACCGGCCGCCCCGGGGTCGAGACGGCGCCACTGTTTCGAGACGACGATGAGGAAGTGCGGCTGGAGCGTTGGGCGGCGGGTGCCGAAATCGTGCTGCCGCTTCCGGGTGGCGGCGAGTTCCTGGTGCTCGAAGGCGGTTTCCACGACGGGGACGAGCATTTCGAGCCGCAATCCTGGCTGCGGCTACCCTGCGGAGGCGAGTTACGCGTGCGCTCCGGCCCGCGCGGCTGCGCCTTGTGGATCAAGACCGGGCACCTCCGCGGTATCAAGGGGCTGCGCCCGTCATAAGGGCCGCCGGTCAGCAGGGCGTGGCGCAGACGCTGCCCTCGGGCAGGATCATGCTCTAAGATGCGGGACGATCCAGCCTTGTTGGCCAGGGGAGGGAGATGAGGGCGGGAAGAAACTTAAGCGGCGTTGTCCGCCTCACGGTGATGCTCGGCTCAATGGGCATAGCTTCCATCTTGGGGCCGGCGGGCGCGGCGGCGCAAACCGCGCAATACGACGGCGTCTACAAGGGAACGCAGACGCTGACCGATGATCCCAACGACCACAATTATTCGAAATGCCTCAAGGGCCCGTTCAAGCGCCAATTGGTGGTCAAGGACGGGGCCGCTACCTACACCTACAACCCGACCTATCAGGGACAGGTCGTCGGCATCGTTGCCGAGAATGGCGAGGTTACCGGTAGCGAGCCGACATCGGCCGGCGGGGTCGCGCTCGTTGGCAAGATCGAGGGCGACCGGTTCACCGGCAAGGTGTGGAGCATCATCTGCACCTACGCGGTCGATTTGAAGCGGGTGCCGTGACAGAAAGCTAGCGCCACAGCTCCCGGCTGGCGATGCGGGCGCCCTCGGAGAGCGCGGCGAGCTTGACCCAGACAATGGACGGATGGACCTCGCTGGTCGCGGCGAAGCTGGCGAAACCGCAATCGGCGCCAGCGATGACATTCTCGCGGCCGACAACCTTGGCAAAGCGGCTGATCCGCTCGGCGATCAGCTCAGGGTGTTCTACGATATTGGAAGAATGGGTAATGACGCCGGGGATCAGCGACTTGCCCTCGGGCAGCTTGACGCTCTCCCACACCTTCCATTCGTGCTCGTGGCGCGGATTGGCGGCCTCGAAGGAATAGGCCCCGGCTTTTATCGACAGCATCGTGTCGACGATGTTCTTGAGCTCCAGATCGTGGACGCGCGGCCCGATATTGATGCTGTAGCAGGTGTGATAGCGGATGCGGTCTTGCGGCAGCCCTTCTAGCGCATAGTTGAGCGCCGCGACCCGCGTCGCCGCCCATCTGCGCCAGCCGTCGAGGCTCACTTCGGGGTGCATCACGTAATAGGAGCTGAGCAGCGGGTCGTCGATCTGGAGGACGAGGCTCGCATCGATCACCGCCTTGTATTCCTCCTTGAGCGCGTCTGCGACCGCGTAGAGATATTCCTCCTCATCCTTGTAAAACAGGTTGCGGTTCCAGTTGACCAGGTTGGCAGGTGACACGGCCGGCATGAAGGCCTCGACGACATTGAGCCCCGCCATCGCCGCCTTCAGGTTGGCGATGTCGACGGCGAGCGCCGCGTGGCCCTTGTATGCGACGGGTCCGGTGCACATCCACCGGGTACGGCCGGCGCTGCCGGCGGCGCCGGGCTGCGACTGCGCCCAGGCGTAGAATTCGGGGAACGCCTTGTACTCGCGCAACTCGTTCCAATAAGAAGCGATCTCGCCGGGGCTCGGCTCGATGCCGGTGAGGCGCTCGTTGACATAGGGGATGAAGCCGACCCGGCCCATCTCGCCATCGGCGACGATGTCGATTCCGGCATCGGCCTGGCGCTTTACGATCTCGGCGACGGCGGATTTGACCCGCGCGGCGAAGGCGGCTGCATCGATCGTGCCGCCGTCCTGCTTTGTCTTGATCATGTCATAGAGGTCGGCGGGGCGCGGCAGGCTGCCGACATGGGTCGTCAGGATGCGGTCGGTGCTCCGTTGCATGGCGTTCCCCTGGGCCGTTATCGTCGCCGCGACAGTGGAGGCCGATCATGCGCTTGTTGATCGCGATGATGAAGCACGAGACCAACACCTTTTCGCCGGTGCCGACGCCGCTGGTGCGGTTCGGGCCCAGTAATGCGGATAAGGGCCCGGGGCCGCTATACGGTGAGGCGGCGATCCAAGCGTATCGGGGGACGGGATCGGGGTTGGGCGCCTATCTCGACATCGCGGCGCGCGAGAAAGCCGAGATCGTGCTGCCAATAGCCGCCGGTGCGCCTCCGTCGCGCCCGGTCGACGATGCCGCTTTCGAGCACATCGCCGGCCATATCTGCGAGGCGGTGGCGAAAGGAGGGTTCGACGGCATGCTCCTCGACCTGCATGGTGCGATGGTCACCGAGAGCCACGAGGACGGCGAGGGCGAGCTGCTGCGCCGCATCCGCGCGCTCGATCCGAAGACGCCGATCGCGGTTTCGTACGACATGCACGCCAATCTCTACCCGGAGATGATCGAGAACGCGACGGTCATTTCCGGCTATCGCACCTATCCGCATATCGACACATATGAGACCGCGAAGCGTGCCGGCGATATTCTGATGAAGGCGGTCCGCGGCGAGGTGAGGCCGGTCATCGCCTGGGGCAATGTGCCGATGCTGCCGCATGTCATGCGACAGGGTTCGGACGATCATCCGAACAAGGAGCTGCAGGCGCGCTGCGCGGCGATGACCGGTGAAGACGGCGCGCTGATCGCCAGTCTTTTCACCGGGTTCCCGCACGCCGATATCGCCAATGCCGGGTTGTCGGCGGTCGTCGTCACCGACGGCGACCGCGATCTGGCCGAGCGGCTGCGCGACGAACTCTTGGACCGCGCCTGGGTCGAGCGCGAGGCCTTCGTCTACAAGATCGAGCCGCTCAATGAGGCGCTGGGGCGGGCTAAGGCGATGCCGGCGCCGGGTCCGGGCGGGGGGCCGATCGTGCTGCTCGACCACTACGACAATTGCGCCTCGGGCGGGACGATGGACACCACTGTGGTGCTTGGTGAGATTCTGAAGGCCGGGCTCGACAATGTCGCCGTCTTCGCGATTTTCGACCCGGAGGCGGTGCAGCAGGCGATCGCCGCCGGGATCGGTGCGCCGGTAACGCTCTCGGTCGGCGGCAAGATGGCGATGCCGCAAATCCCCGGCGAGAGCCCGTCGCTCATGCTGAACGGCACGGTTAAGACCATCTCGAACGGTCAATTCCGCAACAAGGGGCCAATGGGGCGCGGCGTTCTCACCGATATGGGCCCGTCGGTGGTGATCGACACCGGCAAGGTCGAGGTCGCGCTGATCTCGCGCCACGTCGAGCCCAGCGATCTCAACTGCTTTTACAGCCTCGGCATCGATCCGCTGCAAAAACGCTATGTGATGCTGAAGAGCCGGGTGCATTGGCGCGCCGGCCTCGGCTCGCTCGCCAAGGCAGTCGTCGACTGCGCCGGGATCGGCGTGTGCACCTCGGACTACAGTCAGCTCACCTTCAAGAACGTGCGGCGGCCCATCTACCCGCTCGACCTGCCCAACCGGTAAGCCCCAGGGGGATCACTGTCCGACGTTGCCGGAAACCCCCAGCGAGCACGAGGTCGTGCCTTTGCCGGAGAAATTGAAGCCGTCGGCCACTGACAGTTCGCTGTAGGCGCCGGCGCATTGGGCGAACAGCGACAAGTTCGGCGGCTTGCCAGGCTGGCTTTTGATGAGGTCGTAGCTCACCTGAAGAGCCGCGCCCGCGGCCAAACCGTATTTCGGAGTCGGATCGGACCCGGAAAGCGTGGTGCCTAGCTTGATGGTCGTCGAGAGATGGACGCCGATTTTAGCGAGGCGCGCCAGCAGGTCGTAGCGCCCGAGGTAGAAGTGCTGCGCCGCGAGCGACACCGACCAGTACACCGTCACTCCTGGGTTCGCGCCCTGGGCAATGTCGTGATTGGTCAGGGGCGCGGTGACATTTAAGTCGGGCCCCATCGTTATCGACCCCCAATCGAGCCAATGCGGATTGAGAACGACACCGATCCAATCGAAGGCGATGGCATTGTACGCCTTCTTGTTGTCCCAGTTGCCGAAGGTATGATTGAGGGCACCTTTCCACTGGAGGTAACCGGTCCGCGGCTTGTTCTTGTCGGGCAGCAAAGATTTGGGGACGGGGACCATGCCGACATCGGGGGCGTTGTGCAGATCCACAGCGGCAGGCGGCGCCTGGGTCGGTGCGATCGTCACCGGCGCTGACTGAGGGGTGACGACAACGCCCGATGTCGGAGCGGCCGGCTTGTTCCGCTCGTCGGGCGGGCGCATGTGCAGACCCCATGCCGGTAGGCCCGGGCGGGGCTGAGGCTGACCTTGCTGGAGCACGCAGCCGATCCGGAACGCGCCGCACGGGTACAGCGCGGCAAGTGTGTTCGGCCCGACAATTCCATCGGCGCCGCCCTTTACGTGCTTGTACGCCTGAAAGGCCTCGACGGCCGCTCTTGTCTGCCCCCCGAACTGCTCATCGGTCACCAGCGGCTGCGGCCCGCCCGCGGGCATCACCTTGTCCCATTCGAGCTGCTTGCGGAATTGCTCGCGGTATTCCGGCACCTGCGCAAAATAGAGGTTCAGCGCTTCCTGGATCGCTTTTACGTCCTTGCCTCTGCTGCCAAATTGAAGAGTGGGCATGTCAGCCTCCCGGGTTGCGTCGTCGCCGCCGTCCGGAGACGAAGGCGGGATTAAGATGCTCCGCCGATCGGGCCTAGGCTGCGCTCGGGGAAGGTTCTCCGGGCTCCAGCCGTATGCTGGGGCGGTAAGTGGGGATCGGGAAGAAACTGCGCAATCCGGCGCGCGACCCGCCTCGAAGAATAATTCGGTCCTGGCGCCGGCAAGTGGCTATTGCCATCCACCGCCGTCGTAGGTGTGGCTGTGCGAGGTAGCGCAAGGGCTCGTCGGATCGGGGTCGGGATCCGGGCACTTTCCTGTCGTGTCGCCGCACCCGGCGAGCATCAAGACAAGGATGAGGAGCGAAAGGAACCGCATGTTCGCCTCACGTCAGTAAGAAGCGCTTGCGTGACCGGTGCCGGAAATCAGATGCGGCGGCTGCTAGGGGCGTCCGCCGTCGTAGGTGTGGCTGTGCGAGGTCGCGCAAGGGCTCGTCGGATCGGGATCAGGGTCGGGGCATTTGGTCTGCGGCGGCCCGGCGGTGCAACCGACGACCATCAGCAACAAGACGAGGAGAGCGATCAGCCGCATGGTTCGTCTCCGCTAGGGAAGACCGACTGTCCACGGCAACGATACAGGCTGGGGCGCGGCCGCGTCCTTCACAAATCCGCGAGCGCCGATCCGGGGCAAACCGCCCCGGATCGGCTGGACCGTCTAAGTTCGGGTGGCAAACCGGATGACGCCTCTCCCCCCGTCCGCCTCGCCGTCGAAGATCGTGAAGTAGCCGTTCATCAGCGGCAGGCCGAGGATGGACAGGTTTGGGTCGCCCTGGGTAAACGCCGCCATCGCGGCGCCCGCCTTCCCGACATCGACCTGCCAGTAGTCGCGGGGGGCGACGCGGAGCGATACATCGGCGCTCTCGCCCTGCAGGACGAAGGTGATGTCGGGCCACTCCGCTAATTGCAGGCTCGATGTCGCAACGATGTGCTGGGCGAAGACCGAGGTGTTCAATAGCTGCTGCTGACTGGCGCTGAACTTGGAAAAGATCGCCTTCAACAGAGATTGCGGAAGGTTGAGGCTGTTGGTGCCGCTGTCGACGATCGAGTTTGACGGCATGCCCTGTGGGCCCCGAGCCTTGACGTGGATCGGCGACGTGTCGCCGACAATGACCGCCTTGAGGTTGGTGTTGTACCACTCGTCGGCAAGCACTTTCACCACCTGGAACAAGCCAGTGTAGAGGTCGGTCGCCTCCGCGCCACCACCGACGATCATCCAGCCCTGGTTCAGCGGATCGCTGGCGCCGCCGGCGTGGATGAACGAGCGCTTTGTGTAAAACGAGACGATGTCGCTGGTGACCCCGGCGCCGTCGAGTTGCGTCAGATAGGGTGGGATTTCTGTTCGGGTACCCTGAGCGACTTGCGTTGCCGGGTATTTATGAGCCCAAGTGTCCTGCGGCATCTGAAAGGCATCGTCGAGCGCCGCATAGGCGAGGCCGAGAATGCCGTCGGCCTGGCGGAACATATTCGACGACGCGTCATAGGCCACCGCGACATTGGCGTTGGGGAGGGTCACCTGCGAACCGCCAGAGCCAATGACGACGCTGGTATTGATCACCGCGCCAGTCCAGCTGCTGCCGTCGCCATAGCTGTCGGTCTGAGCCAGTTTCGTGTGCTCGTCGCCGGCCGCCGGCTGGTATTTGTGACCATCGAGCGCCAGAGCGCTGCTGCCGGTGTCGAGAATCACGTTCATCGGCTTCTGCTCCGGGCCGACCAGAATCTGGCCCGTATAGTCGCCGTCCATATAGACGTTGGTGATCGGAATGCGCGCGATGTTCGCCATGACCAACTCCTTCCTCGGCGGGAAAAATCAAGGCTGACCGAAAGGAGTTTTAGCCTCACGCCTCCTGGGAGACTTTACCGCGACCCTGTTTTTCCCTTAAGGCCGGCTTGTCATTTCCTTAACAGGGGCGGCGTCTAACTCACGGGCCGCGCCTACCGGGTTCGGTGATTCCCTCCGGCGCGCGGGCGCGGTAGGGTAGGGCAGCATAGGAGGCATTGATGGACGGCACAACTCAGCTGTTGGAAACCGATCGGCAGTTTCTGGTCCACCCGCTGCACCATCCGGAGGAGCACAAGGCGCCGTTCTTTGTCGACCACGGCAAGGGCGCGATGCTCTACGACGTCAATGGCAAGGGGCTGATCGACGGGCTCGCGGGGCTGTGGAACGTCAATATCGGCCATGGGCGCGGCGAACTCGGCGACGCCGCGGCGGCGCAGATGCGCAAGATCGCCTACGCCTCCGCTTATGTCGGTCAGACCAACGAATGGGCGATCAAGCTCGCCGAGAAGATCGTCGGCCATGCCTATCCGAGCAGTTCGGGCGTCTATTTCACCACCGCCGGGGCGGAATCGAATGAAAGCGCGTTCAAGTTCGCGCGCTTCTACTGGAAAACCCAGGATAAGCCCGACAAGACCAAGATCATCTCACGCTGGCACGCCTATCACGGCGTGACGATGGCGGCGATGAGCGCGACCGGCATGGCGGCCTACCAGAAGATGTTCGGGCCGATGGTGCCCGGCTTCGTGCAGGTGATGCCGCCTTACGCCTATCGCTACCAGGGTAACGAGGACCCCGGCATCGCTGCCGCCGAGGCGGTCGAGAAGGCCATCCTCGCCGAGGGGCCGGACACCGTCGCGGCGGTGATCGCCGAGCCGGTGATGGGGGCCGGCGGGGTGATCGTGCCGCCGCCGACTTATTTCCCGAAACTGCGCGAGATCTGCGACAAGTATGACGTGCTGCTGATCGCGGACGAGGTAATCACCGGGTTTGGCCGCACCGGACGCTGGTTCGCGCTCGGCCATTGGGGGATTGAGCCCGACCTGGTGTCGTTCGCCAAGGGCGTGACCAGCGGCTATCTGCCGCTGGGCGGGGTCATCGCTTCGAAGAAGATCCACGACGCGATCCTCGATTCTCCGATGGAGCGCCGCTTCATGCACGCGGCGACCTATAGCGGGCATCCGGTGTGCTGCGCGGTCGGCGTCGCCAATGTTGGGATCATCGAGCAGGAGGGGCTGGTCGAGCGCGCCGCGGTCAAGGGCAAGCAATTGCTGGAAGCGCTGGAAGAGTTGCGCAACCTGCCCAATGTCGGCGATGTGCGCGGGCTCGGTATGATGTGCGGTGTCGAGTTGGTGACCGACAAATCGTCGAAGGCGCCCGCGATTGGCCTGGGCCCGCGCGTAGCGCGCGAGGCGAACGCGCGCGGTTTGCTGATCCGCGCCCGGCCCGGCAGCCCCGATCCGATGATCGGCGACACTTTGTGCTTCTCGCCGCCGCTAATGACGCCGGACGAGACGCTGGAGAGGATCCCGCAGATCGTTCGTGAGGCTCTGATCGCCGCAGCGGCTTGATGCCAGTCCGCACCATCAGGATTGCCCTCGACGGCGCCACCGGGCGGCTCGGCACGACGCAGCATCTGAAGGCGCTTCTGGCGATCCGCGGCGAGGGTGGGTTGCCGCTCAAGAACGGAGATCGGCTGATGCCGGAACCCGTGTTGCTCGGCCGCAATCCGGAAAAGCTCGGTGCGCTAGCGCAAGCGAGTGGCGGCCTCAAGTGGAGCCTCGACCGCGACGCGTGCCTCGCCGATCCTGGCATCGCCGTCTATTTCGACGCCACTGCCACTGGCGGCCGTCCCGAGCGGCTCTCGGCCGCGATCGCCGCCGGGAAGCACGTCTACACCGAAAAGCCGGTTGCCCCGACGCTAGACGAGGCGCTGTCGCTGACCCGCGCCGCTGCGCAGGCTGGCGTGAAGCATGGGATCGTGCAGGACAAATTATTCCTGCCGGGGCTCAAGAAGCTGCGTAAGCTGTATGAAAACAACTACTTCGAACGCATCGTGTCGATCCGACTCGATTTCGGCTGGTGGGTGTTTGACGGAGATCTTTATCCCTCACAACGGCCAAGCTGGAATTATCAGCGCTCGGCGGGCGGCGGATTGATCCTCGATATGTTCGCGCATTGGCGCTACGTGTTCGACCGGTTGCTGGGGCCCATCAGATCGGTCTCGTGCCGCGAAACAACCGCGCAGCCGCGCCGTATCGACGAAGCGGGTAAGGCGTACGAGGTCGATGTCGAGGATCACGCGTTCGCGATCTTTGAACTCGATGGTGGCGTGCTGGCGCAGGTCGGTTCGTCCTGGGCGAGTCGGGTCAAGCGCGACGACCTGTTGCAGATCCAGGTCGACGGCACGGCGGGGTCGGCGGTGTGCGGACTGCACAGCTGTTTCATTCAGCCGTTGGTGGCGACGCCGCGTCCGTTTATGGATTCCGAGAACTCTCAACCCATGATCTTCGACAGTCAGTGGCAGGAGATGCCGACGCTGCTCCCATATCTGAATCCTTACCGTGAGGGGTGGGAGTTGTTTTTGCGCCACGTCACCGAAGACGGGCCATTTCCATCTCCGCTCATCGAGGGCGCAAAGGGCGTCCAGCTGGCCGAGGCGTGTCATCGCAGCCACCGCGAGCGCTGCTGGATCGATCTGGAAATGCTCGATCGCTAAGTTTTAGGCGTATTCGAACTTTTGCCATGGAACTTTCTAGCGCTGCCGGCGGTTGCAGGTACCGTCAAGGTCGAAGCGCGAATATGTCAGAGCAGGCTCCCGCTATACTCGTCGTCGACGATGACGACGACATCCGCGACACGATCCGCGAGGTATTATTCGGCGGTGGGTTCCAGGTGTGGACCGCCGCCACAGGCTCCGAAGCGCTCGTTCTCATTGACCAGCATCGGCTCGATATGCTGATCGCGGATATCCAGCTTCCGGGCGGGATCAATGGACTTGAATTGACACAGTGCGCGCGCGTCCGCCACCCCATGTTGAAGTGCCTGTTCATTTCCGGCGGCCGTGCACCGGTTGTTTGTGATCCCAAGCTCGATGACTTCATGGCCAAGCCGTTTCAGCCGTACGAGTTGATTGGTTGCGTGTGGAAGGTGCTGCGCGGCAATCTCCCCAATCCCCGCCTCGACATCGTTCGCTAGGATTTCCGCGTCAGCAGCCGCGTGACGTGGCCCATCTTGCGGCCCGGCAGGACGATGTGCTTGCCGTACAGGTGCAGCCGCGCGGTCGGGTCGGCGACGGCGTCGCGCCAAGTTTCGACTTCATCGCCGATGAGGTTCTTCATCACCGCGTCCGCGTGGCGCTCGGTAGAGCCCAGCGGCAGGCCGCAGATCGCCCGCACCAGCTGCTCGAACTGGCTGGTGGCGCAGGCGTCGATTGTCCAGTGCCCCGAATTGTGCGGCCGTGGCGCCAACTCATTGACCAACAAGCGGCCATCGCGAGTGACGAACATCTCCACCGCGAGTACGCCGACGAGCTCGAGACGCGCGGCGACGTCGTAGGCGATCTGCTCGGCTTCTCGCGCCGTTTCCGCTGGTAGCGTCGCGGGCGCGATCGTGGTGTCGAGTATGTGGTTGACGTGGCGGTTTTCGACCGGCGGATAGGCGGCCATCGCGCCGCCCGCGGCGCGGGCGACGACGACCGACACCTCGCAGCGAAAATCGACAAAGCCTTCGAGAATCCCGCGCGCGCCGCCCATCTGCCGCCAAGCCTCGTCCGCGCGCGTGCCCGGGTCGACGGCGACCTGGCCCTTGCCGTCATAGCCCATCCGGGAACTCTTGAGCACGGCACGGCCTTTCAGGCCAGCGAGCGTCTCAGCCAGCGCCGTCGCATCGCCGATCTCCTGGTACTCGGTCGTGGCCACGCCGATGCGATTGAGGAAGTCCTTTTCCCGGAGGCGATCCTGGCTGATTTCCAAGACTTCCGGGCGCGGCATCACCGGCTTCAGCGCCGCGACCCGGCGCACCGCCTCAGCCGGGATGTTTTCGAACTCGAACGTTGCCACATCGACCGCGGCGGCGAAGCGCGCCAGTGCGGCATCGTCCTCGTAAGGCGCGACAGTCGCGCCAGCCGAAACCTGCGCAGCAGGGCTATCCTGCTCGGTAGCGAAGATGTGGACGCGGTAGCCGAGACGGGCCGCGGCCAGCGCGGTCATCCGGCCGAGCTGGCCGCCGCCGAGAATCCCGATCGTGGCGCCTGGCGCCAACATCAGCCGGCCAGCATCAGGCAGGACGTTCGGCGACGGCGTCGGTCTGGGTTTGGCGCCAGCGGTCGAGCGCCTCGGCTGCAGCCGGATCGCTCAGCGCGAGGATCGCGGCGGCGCAAAGCGCGGCGTTGACCGCGCCGGCTTGGCCGATGGCGAAGGTCGCAACCGGAACGCCGGCGGGCATCTGCACGATCGAATAAAGGCTGTCCATCCCCTTCAGCACCCGGCTTTCGATCGGCACGCCAAGGACAGGCAGCGGAGTCAGCGCCGCCGCCATGCCGGGCAGATGAGCGGCGCCGCCGGCTCCCGCGATGATGACCTTGAGGCCGCGCGGCTTGGCGCCGGTCGCGTAGTCGTAGAGCCGTTTCGGCGTACGATGGGCCGAAACGATGCGCGTCTCATGCGTGATGCCGAGCTTGTCCAACGTCTGGGCGGCATGCTGCATCGTTTCCCAGTCGGATTGGCTTCCCATGATGATGCCGACTACGTGGCCGAAATCGGCCATGCCATACCTCCGCAAGCGAGACGCCACGAGACCCCATTGTATACCGGCGGCGGAGCCGACAACGCGGCGAAATTTCGCGGCTTGCTAACGCGTCCCACTGGTTTATAGACACGGGTGGGTTGATCCGTTTCTCCCGGGCGGGGGCTGGGGAATGGCGACGAGGCGGTTAGGGCTGGCGGCGAGCCAAGCGCGGCGGGAGCGTCGCGCTTCCGACTTGCCCGCCGCATCGCGCACCAGCGAAACGGCGACAGAATTAGCCCAGATTTCCGACAGCGGACTAACGCCGCAGGCGCGCCGTGCGCTACGCCGTGTTCTTGCCGAAAACGAAGCGCTACGCCGCGAACTCGATGGCGCGCGAATGCGAATCAGTCAACTCGAACGCCTCGCCGACGAGGATGCGCTGACCACGATCGCGAATCGCCGCGCCTTCATCCGCGAGTTATCGCGGATGATCGCGTTCACTCGGCGGTATGGGCCACCGTCGAGCGTCGTGTATTTTGATGTCAACGGCTTGAAGCAGATCAATGACACGCATGGCCATCCGGCAGGTGACGCGGCGCTGCGGCATGTCGCCGAGACCCTTTGCAAGAACGTGCGGTCGAGCGACTTGGTGGGCCGGCTGGGCGGCGACGAATTCGGCGTCATCCTGGCGCAGACCAACCAGGAGCAGGCCATGGCAAAGGCTGCCGCACTGGCGCGGGAGATCTGCAAGCGGCCAGTGCGCTGGGGCAAGGCAAGGCTAACGGTCAGCGCCGCTTACGGGGTTTATTCGTTCGCCGGCAGCGACGACGCGCAGGTCGCGATCGAGGCCGCGGACAAGGCAATGTACCAGCAGAAGCGCGTCGTCGCGGCGCATTGACGCGCCGCCTTGGGGTCGTCAGGCGATGATGTCGGGTAAGAGCTCGCTCTCGATTTTCGATATCTGGTCTTTGAGGGCGAGTTTGCGCTTCTTCAGGCGCCGCAATTGGAGCTGGTCAAACGGCGCATGCTCGGCAATGCGCGCGATCACGTCGTCGAGGTCGCGGTGCTCGACCATGAGGGCGGCCAGCTTGGCCTTTAAGGCTTCGACATCAAGGTCCATCGCAAGCGATGCATGTTGGCGAATACGATGGCGCGCCGGGCCCCAAGCCCCTCTGGCGAGCTTGGGTCAAGTATAGCACGATCCGTGTCGGAATCATTGCGCCGTGATCGCCTTGGGAGCTGATAAAAAGGCCGCGGTGGAGGCGTTCTGGCGGTTCTCGCTGATGGTCTACGGCCGCCCCGGTGTGTCGGTGGCGCTGGTCGGCTTGCAGGACCGCGCTGGCCATAATGTCAACCTGATCCTGTTCGGACTATGGTTGGCGATTGGGCGAGGCCGTCGGCTCGACGCGGCAGGGTTGGCGGGCGCCCGCGCCAAGATCGTGAAGCTCGACCGCAATGTCGTTGCGCCGCTGCGCGATTTGCGGCGCAACCTTAAGCCCGACCCTGATCCGGATATCCAAAATCTGCGAAAGCGTGTGCTGGCGCTGGAGCTGGTCGCGGAGCGGCGCATCCAGGCGCAGTTGGCGGCAACCACGGCCGGCCGCGCCGCCAAGGGGAACCGCATCGGCCTTGCCGAATCCAATTTGTGGCTGATCCTCGGCGCCGATTTCTTCTCGCCGGAGGGAGAGTTGTTGCGCGAGACGCTGGCAGGCCTCTAGGGCTTCGTCGCGGCTTGCGGCGCCGCCTCGCCCCAGCGTTTGACGGTGCCGCTATCAAGACCGAAGAGATCGAGCATCCGGCCGAGGCTGTGGTCGATCATCTCGTCGAGGGTCTTGGGCTTGGCATAGAACGCCGGTACTGGCGGCGCAATCACCGCGCCCATCTCGGCGAGCGCCGTCATCGTCCGCAAATGCCCGAGATGAAGCGGCGTCTCGCGCACCGCGAGCACCAAGCGGCGGCGCTCCTTCAAGACGACGTCGGCGGCCCGGGTGAGAAGGGTCGTCGTCACCCCGGTGGCGATCTCGCTCATGCTGCGAACCGAACACGGCGCGATAATCATGCCCAGTGTCTGAAACGAGCCAGACGAGAGCGGCGCCGCCACGTCCGCGACGGCATGCACGACGTCGGCGTGGGCGCGCAGGTCGACCGGTTTCAGCTCGGTCTCCAGGGCAAGCGCCACTTCGGCCGAGCGAGTGACGACGAGATGAGTCTCGACCGGCAGCCCGCGCAGCAGCGCCAGCAGCCGCGCGCCATAAATGACGCCGGAGGCGCCGCTGATTCCGACGATCAGCCGCGGCCGATCGGGTTTTTGTCGCATCAGGCCCCCTTCATCCCGGCCTCTCGTCATCACATATCTGGTTCCAAGGCCGATCCGGCGCTACATTCGGCTGCCTTGACCATTGCCAGGAGGAACTGCATGTCGCAGCAGGATCGCATCGAGGCGCTGAAAGAAAAGCACGCATCGCTCGAGCGCGCCATCGATGAGGAAACCCACCGGCCCTTGCCCGATCAAGCGGCTATCTACGACCTGAAGCGCCAGAAACTCCGCATCAAGGACGAAATCGTCCAACTCGAACGCCAGTGACCGAAACCCGCTACGACGGGTTTATAACTTTCAATAAGATAACCGGCTCCTCCTGATAACTTACGGGATATCAGCGTGGTAAGGCGCGCTGTCGGCTTAGCGGGACGGCCACGGCGCGAGGTGCCAAGGGCCGCCGCTATCCTTTGCCAGCCGGTCGAGCAACGTGCGTTCGGTCGCGTCGTCGATCGCGTTACCGCCGGTGGCGTTCGGATGCGTGACGACCATGTTGATGACACCGTTCCAGCCGCCATCGGCGCGGTATTGGGTGGCGTCGGGCGCTGGCTTGAGCATTGGCTGCAGCGCGGCGATATTCTGCGCTGCCGCTGTCAGCCGCTCAACGTAGCCTTGCGGATGCGCCGAATAAGAGGTCCATATCGACAACAGGGCCGGCAGTTCGGCGGCGAAGACCGGTTGCGGCGCGACGACGCCCGAGAGGCGCAGGGTCCAGGGGTCGGTAAAGCCGCTGATCGCCTCTGCCAGCGCGAGGCTCGAATACGCCCTCCCGGCGACGCTTAGAGTGGCAAGGATTAAAGCGCCTTGGTTGCTGCTGTCGGTGGTCGTAGCCGCGGAATCGACGATCCCCGTGAGGATCTGTGACGGCCATCCGCGCCGTTGCGCGATCTTGGCGATTTGCGGGAAAGCGGCCTGAAACGCCGCGACCGGATCGCAGCAAGGGGCTTGTGCAACAGCGTCTGCGAGCGCAGTTGGGCCGCTATAGACCGGAATACCGTTGCCGAGGGACATCAATTCGCCTTGCTCGCCGCCGAGATCGACCAGGCCCTTGCCCTGCGCGAGCACGCGCCACTCCGGTGGGACGCTGATCTGGCTGCCATCGACCAAGTGCAGCGAGGTTAACCCAGTGCTGGCGCCCCCTGGCCCCAACGCCTGCTGCAGGCGTGGAAACGACCCCGGAAACGAGTTCGGTATAGTCGTAAAAAACGCTGACGTTGCCGCCGGTGTTGCTGAGCGCGACGACAGCGATACCGAGGACCCTTGTGCCGTGCACCGCGGCGGTGAACAAGGTTTGCGCCGACTGGCCGCTCTTGTCGACGGCCGAGAAGAGCGGGGAGGGCGCTGGATCGAAGGCGCCTGAATAGGCGAAAATCGCGGAAATCACAGCCAGCGCAGAGTCAGCCTTGCCGGCCAACTGACCGTACATAACGATGCCGGCGCCCTCTGGGTCACGTACGATCTCGACGCTGGTTGGTAGCACCTCGCGCGGCGCTGGCGGGATGCCCTGGGATGCGACAACCGGCGGTAATGAGGGTGGGGTGATTTGGGTTGCTGGTGGGATGGTGATCGGCCGATTTTGCGCCTGCCCGCAAACCGGAACGACGAGTGCGACGACAGCCCACAAAAGGCAACGGGGTAGGCAGGTCGCCAAAGGTGCCGTCATTCTCGCTCCTTGAGCTGCGCGCTGGCGAAAATGCCAGCAATGCGAAACTGCGCGCAACCGGCCTGCAAGGCGCCGTGTTTTCACCCACATCGGCGACTAATTGCGCGTTTCGTTTGGCCAGGTAGCTTTAAGCGTCGCCAGGTACTAGGATGCGCAGGTTTTGCGAAATGCTGTTGGATAGCTAACGCGAGCGGTAGTGTATCGACGAAAACACAGCTGCGTGGCCGGGCCTCCGACCGTGCCGCGGGTGAGGGGAGTGCAAGAGAACCGGGCGATGCCGCGAATTACGATCTCCTATCGGCGCGACGACTCGGATGTCATCACCGGCCGCATCTTTGACCGGCTGTCGGCGCATTACGGCCGAGAAACCGTGTTTCGTGACATCGACAGCATCCCGCTGGGCGTCGATTTTCGTAAGCATGTCAATTCGGTGATCGACGACACCGACATCATGATAGCGGTGGTCGGCCCGAAGTGGATCGGCCCGCGCCCGGGGCAAAGTCGGCTTGACAATGCCGCCGACCCGGTGCGGGTTGAGATCGACGCGGCGCTACACAAGGGCGTACCGCTGATCCCCGTTTTGGTGCTGCGCGCGCAGATGCCGCGCGCCGATCAGTTGCCGCCTAGCCTTGAGGATTTCGCCTACCGCAACGCCGCGACGATCGACGCGGGCCAGGATTTCGACACGCATATGGCGCGGCTAATCCGCGCCATCGACAATTTGCTCGAGGAGAGAGCCAAATCGCCGAGCGCTGCGTCTGGCGCTGCTGTCGCTACCACGGAGCACAGCCCAGAGCCGGCCGCGCCGTCCGCGGAAGAAGCCGAGGGGCAACGGTTCGCCGAGCAACTCAAGCGCGAAGAGGAAGATCGCCAGCGTCAACTCGAAGAAGACCGGCTGCGTGAAGCTGCCGAGTCGCGTCGCCGTGAGGAAGAGGAGCAGCGACAGCAACAATTGGCGGAGCAGCGTGCGGCGGATGAACGACAACGTCAGGAGACAGCGGCACGGCAAGCGGCTGAACAGCGCGCGGCGGAAGAGCGGCAGCGGCAGGAGGCGGCGGCGCACCAGGCCGAGCAGCGCGCCGCAGAAGAGCGGCAACGTCAGGAGGCGGCGGCGCGCCAGGCCGAACAGCGCGCTGCAGAAGAACGGCAACGTCAGGAGGCGGCGGCCCGCCAAGCTGCGGAGCAGAGCGCGCGCGAGGAAAAAGCAGGGCTGACGGCGGCGGAGCCACAAGGCGCGGCAGCGGCGGCATCGGCGACCGCAAAAACCACCGGGCTTGAGCCCAAGTACAAGATCGCTATCGGTGCCGGCGTGGCGGGATTGCTGGTAACCGCGGTGGTAGCCATTCTCGTGATCGCGCACCCCGGCCCGGTGCCTACCCCCACCCCCACACCCGGTCCGACCCCCACGCCCAGTCCCGCTCCTAAGCCCATAGCCGGACCATCCAAGCCCGCTCCAGCGCCTGTACCGTCGCCTTCGCCGGCCCCTGTGCCGTCGCCCGCGCCGGCGAGCCCAGCGCCGTCACCGTCGCCTCAGTCGGCATCGGCGGCGATTTCGCCGGGGCAGTTGTGGAGCCTTTCCTTCTTTGACAGCGACAACAACCCATACTCCGGGACGCTGACCGTCGTGCAAATTGCCGGTTACAACAGTTTCACCGGACGTCTTGAAGTTTCGTACAAAGGGAAAGATGGAAATATTGAAACAATTCGTGAAGATACTGTGATAACAGTTAATGAAAATAAGATAACTATCGCTTGTTCAAACGTATCTTACTTGAAGGGGAGTGGAAATTATACCGCTGATTATTTTGATTTTACGGCGAAATCGGCGACTGAGGCCGAAGGCGACACCGTCGACGATAAAAACGGCCACGGCCACGCGACGATGTGGCGAATTTAACGAGCGCCGCTTCCTGATGGGGCTAAGCTAAGCTCGGTTGTCGCCCGGCGGCTGGCCGGCGCGCGGACGTCGGCGAAACGCGATCCAGAACAAGAAGCCCGCCAGGGCGAGTATCGCTGCTGCGACCGGCAGCATCACAAATGCGGCGTCATAAAACTGGCGGTCGGTTGCCACTACGACACCAAAAAACAGGAAGCAGCCGCCCGGGAACAGCAGGATGATGGCGAAGATCAGCGCGGCGATCTGACCGCCGCTCATGCGTCTGCCCTCGCGGTGCGGGCGGCGAGCCCGGGACGGTGAAACATGTTGTAGGTGTCGAAGGGGATGACGCGGCCGTCGCCGGTGACGAAATGGATGCAGGAGCGTTTGACCCCGGCGAGGCAGAAGTTGAACCGGTCGAGAAAGCTCACCACCGTCACCCGGAAGATGCGGTCGTAGCCGATTGGCGCCGGCGCCTCGACCAGCGGCAGGCAGCACAGCACCTCGTGCAGTACGTTGGCTGATTGCTGTCCGGCGCATGACAGCGACAGCAGCTCAATCAAGAGCTGCCGCATCTCCGGCTTGCCCTCGAAGGTCACCGAGTTGGGCGCCGACTTCACCAGCACCTCCTGGGGGAAGAGATGGGTCAGCGGCATGATCTCATCGCCAGTGCGCATGCCGTAGCCGATCGAGATCGCATCGGGATTGCACGGCAGGGGGATCATGTCGTCGTCGGCGAAGACGCCCCACTGGTCGACGATCGCGCGGCGGATTTCCGACAGCACGATGCGGTCCCGTCCGGGGTCGAAGCCGTCGTTGCGGCCGGCGTCCTGGACCGGCTGGAAGGTGACGCCGCGCACGCAGGGCCGGCTCTGCGCATAGCGCAGCACGTCGCCGATCTCGCCGTCGTTGACGCCCTTGCGCACGACGCAGACCAAGGTCGTCGAGATGCCCGCCGCGTCGAGCGCGTCGAGCGCCCGCTCGCGGACCCGGCGCAGATCGGCCCCGCGGATCGTCTGCAGCGCCCTCGCCGACAGCGCGTCGAATTGCAGGTACACCTCGAATGCTCGCTTCATCTCGGCCAATGCCGCGACAAATTTCGGGTCGTTGGCGAACCGGATGCCGTTGGTGTTGAGCATGACGTGGCGGATCGGCCGGGCACGCGCCGCGCGGATGATGTCGAGGATCTGCGGGTGCAAGGTTGGCTCGCCACCGGAAATCTGCAGCAGGTCGGGCTGGCCTTCGCTCTCGACCAGCAGATCGAGCATTTGCTCGATTTCGGCTAGGCTGCGCTGCCCGGTTCTGGCCGGCGACGAACTGGCGAAGCAGGTCGGGCAGATGAGGTTGCAGTGCTCGTTGACCTCGATCAGCGCCAGGCAACTGTGCTGCTCGTGATCGGGGCAAAGGCCGCAATCGTAGGGACAGCCCTTGTCGATCCGGGTGTGGAATTTGAGCGGGACGTCGCCGGGCTTGAGGAAATCGCGGCAGCGCTTCCAATAGCTTGCCTCGGTCGAGATCAGCGTCTTCTGGACACCGTGCTCGGCGCAGCGCTTGAGATAGAAAACCGCCTCGCCTTCCTGGACGATCTTCGCCGGGACGAGAACCATGCACTCCTCGCACAGCGATGTGGTCTGGCCGAGGAAGATGTAGGGCCGTGGCTTGCGCGGCGGAGCGGTCGTCAAAGGGCTCGGCGCGGCTAGCTCGGTCGATAGCGACATGGCTGGGATAACTCCCGACAGGCAAAGACGGCGGCGTAGGCGATCAGCGCCAGCGACAGCAGATGAAACAGGTTCAGCGGCCCGATGATCGTGCCGTAGGGCTTGAGGAACTCCCAGCCGAACCGCTGCAGCGCATAAACCGCGACGAACAAGTAGAATCCGGTTCGCCGTACCCACTCCCCTTCATGGCGCAGCAAGAATATGAAAGCGAACAAAAATGCCGCCATCGTCACCGCCTCGTAAAGCTGCACCGGATGGCGGCGCACGCCGTCGCCGAAATCGACGGCCCACGGGAGCGCGGTCGGTGTCCCATAGGTCATATCGTCGAGCCCGGCGAAAAAGCAGCCGAGCCGTCCGATGGCAATCGCCGCCGCCAACGGAGCCACCAGACGAAGTCCGGTCGAGCCGCGAATGCCGCTGCGCCATTTCAGCAGCTCGATGCCGACGATCGCCCCCGCGATGGCGCCCTCGATGCTGCGCGAGATGGCGGCGGGCATGCCGCTAAGCCACAGATTGGCGGAGCCGAAGAGATAAGCGCCGATCGTCGCGCCCCCGGCGCCGGCGGCGATGTAGAGCGGATGGACCTGCCACGGCTCGGTGGGCGCTCCATCCGCCGCAACTGGCAGTAACTGGTAGACGGCGACGGCCACGAGGAGCGCCAGCAGATCGAAGAGGCTGTGAATGGCCAAGGTGTCAGCCGCTCTTCGCCCGCTCCCGGAGCACGAATTTCTGGATCTTCCCGGTCGAGGTCTTGGGTAGCGGACCGAACACGACATCGCGCGGCGCCTTGAAGTGCGCCATGTGCTGGCGGCAAAAGGTGATGATATCGCCTGTGCCGGCGGTGGCGCCGTCGCGCAGCGTGACGAAGGCGCAGGGCGTCTCGCCCCAGCGCTTGTCGGGTTTGGCGACGACCGCGGCCTCGAGCACCGCCGGGTGGCGGTAGAGCACGTCCTCGACCTCGATGGTCGAGATGTTCTCACCGCCCGAGATGATGATGTCCTTGGAGCGGTCCTTGATCTCGATATAGCCGTCAGGGTGAGCGACGGCGAGGTCACCGGTGTGGAACCAACCGCCCTCGAAAGCCTCCTCGGTGGCTTTCGGGTTCTTCAAATAGCCCTTCATCACGATGTTGCCGCGCATGAAGATCTCGCCCATCGTCTCGCCGTCGAGCGGCACGGGGCTCAGCGTCTCCGGGTCGGCGACCATCAGCCCTTCGAGCACCGGATAGTTGACCCCCTGGCGGGCCTTGCGCCGGGCTCGCTCCTCGGGCGTCAGCGCGTCCCACTCGTCATGCCAGGCGCAGATTGTCGAGGGGCCGAATACCTCGGTGAGGCCGTAGACATGGGCGATCTTGAAACCTTTTTTCTCCATGCCTTCGATCACCGCGGCGGGCGGTGCAGCGCCAGCGGTCATCATGTTGACGGGGCGCGGCAGCCGACGGCCCTCGGCGGCGCGGTCGTTCAACAGCATGTTCATTACCACCGGTGCGCCGCAAAGGTGGGTGACGCCGTCGCGCTCGATCGCATCGTAAATCGCGCCGGCCTCGACCCGTCGCAGGCAGACATGCGTCCCGGCCAACGCCGTCACCGTCCACGGGAAGCACCAGCCGTTGCAATGGAACATCGGCAGCGTCCAGAGATAGACCGGATGCTGCGGCATGCCCCAGACGAGGATGTTGCCGAATGCTTCCAGATAGGCGCCGCGATGGTGATAGACGACGCCCTTAGGGTTGCCGGTAGTGCCCGAGGTGTAGTTGAGCGCCAGCGCGTCCCATTCGTCCCGCGGCATGATGCCGGCGAAATCCGGATCGCCGTCGGCAATGAAGGCCTCGTAGTCGATTTCGCCGAGCCGCTCGCCAGGCGCGGCGGGATCGACGATGTCGATCACCAGAGGCTTGTCGTCGAGCTGGGCTAGCGCCGCCTTGATGACCGGTGCGAATTCGGTGTCCGTGATCAGCACCTCGGCGCCGCCGTGCTTGAGAATGAAGGCGATGGTGTCGGCGTCGAGGCGGATGTTGAGCATGTTGAGCACGGCGCCCGCCAGCGGCACGCCGAAATGCGCCTCGAACCCCTCCGGCAAATTGGGCGACATCACCGCGACGGTATCGCCCCGGCCGATCCCGCGCTTCACCAGAGCCGAGGCGAGGCGGTGGCAGCGCGCTTGGGTCTCCCGCCAGGTCTGGCGCCGGTCGCCGTAAACGATCGCGGTGCGCTGTGGGTACACCTCGGCGGTGCGGCGCAGGAAGCCGAGCGGCGATAGCGGCACGAAGTTGGCCGCGTTCTTGTCGAGCCCGGTGGCGTAGGGGTTGCTCATCGACTAGCTCGCCGGCAGCGGCGAAAAGGCCTGTTCGTGATGCTCGGCGACCGAGGGCAGGGCGAGCCAGGAGTGCATTGCCTCCTCGTAGATCGAGCCGGTTGGCGCCGGGAAATCGAGATCGGCGAAACAACCGGCGGCGATCCCGCAAAATTCCGGTGTGCGGTCGCCCTCCCACAGGATGCTGGTGCCGCAATTCGGGCAGAAATGGAAACGCAGCTCGAAGCCGCTGTCGCCTATGCGGGCGTAGATCTTCTCGGGGCCTTCGAGCCGCACCTGGCTCTTCTCCCAGCGCGTACCCCAATGAAAAACGGTGCCGGTACGGCGCTGGCACGATTTGCAATGGCAAACATAGACGCGGCCCGGCTCGCCTGTGGCGATCGCCTTCAACTGACCGCAATGGCACTGCGCGACGCGTTCCATGCCATCCCTCCCAAGGTTCGCACCGCATTTTCCCCCGCCGGGCGCGGGGTGTCGAGCCGCTTGGCAAGGCGTTCCCTGAGGCAGAGAATTTGCCCCAGCAGGGAGATACGCAATGACGGGCATTGCCGAGGTTTACCGCCGCTCGCTTGAGAGGCCCGAAGAATTCTGGGCCGAGGCCGCCGAGGCCATCGACTGGGACCAGCGCTGGGACCAGGTGCTCGACGACAGCCGGCCGCCGTTTTACCGCTGGTTCGCCGGCGCTCGGCTCAACACCTGCTGGAACGCGCTCGACCGTCACGTCGCCAGCGGCCGAGGCGGGCGGGTGGCGCTGATCTACGACAGCCCGGTCACCGATACGGTTGCATCCTTAACCTATCGCCAGTTGCGCGACCGGGTGGCGCGCTTCTCCGGGGCGCTGAAGGGACTGGGGGTCGCGAAAGGCGACCGCGTGCTGATCTATTTGCCGATGGTACCAGAGGCCACCGTCGCGATGCTCGCTTGCGCGCGGATCGGCGCGATCCATTCGGTTGTGTTCGGCGGGTTTGCCGCGCACGAGCTGGCGACGCGCATCGACGACGCCAAACCCAAGGTCGTCGTCTCGGCTTCTTGCGGGGTCGAGGTCAACCGCGTCATTCCCTACAAGCCGCTGCTCGACGCCGCGATCGAGGAGGCTAAGTTCAAGCCCGCAAGCTGCGTCGTGCTGCAGCGGCCGATGTGTCGCGCTGAGCTGATCTGCGGCCGAGACAAGGATTGGGACGAACTCGAGGCCGCGGCGCAGCCCGCCGATTGCGTGCCGGTGCTGGCGACCGACCCGCTTTATATCCTCTACACCTCGGGCACGACGGGCATCCCCAAGGGGGTGGTGCGCGACAATGGCGGTTACGCGGTCGCGCTCGCCTGGTCGATGCCGAACATCTATGGGGTTCAGTCGGATGAGGTGTTCTGGACCGCCAGCGATGTCGGCTGGGTGGTCGGCCACTCCTACATCGTCTACGCGCCACTGATCTACGGCTGCACCTCGATACTGTACGAGGGGAAACCGGTCGGCACGCCCGATGCCGGCGCGTTCTGGCGGGTCATCGAGCAGCATCAGGTGCGGGTGTTCTTCACCGCGCCGACCGCGTTCCGCGCGATCAAGCGCGAGGATCCGGACGGGCATTTGATCCGCGCCCGCGATCTGTCGAAGTTCCGCGCGCTCTTCCTCGCCGGCGAGCGCGCCGACCCGCCGACCGTGGCCTGGGCCGAGGAAATGCTCAAGGTGCCGGTGATCGATCATTGGTGGCAGACCGAGACGGGCTGGCCGATCGGCGCCAATTGTCTCGGGATCGAGCAGCTGCCGGTAAAGCCCGGCTCGTGCACCCGCGCCGTGCCGGGCTGGGACATTCGCGTGCTCGAAGCGGAAGCGGAAGGCGAAGCACGCCAGGTTCAGCCCGGCGCGATCGGCGCTCTGGCGGTCAAGCTGCCGCTGCCGCCGGGCGCGCTGCCGACCTTGTGGCAAGCCGAAGACCGCTTCGTCGAAAGCTACCTCGCCACCTATCCCGGCTATTACCAGACCGGCGATGCCGGCTTTATCGACGCCGACGGCTACATCCAGGTGATGACCCGCACCGACGATATTATCAATGTCGCGGCGCATCGGCTCTCGACCGGTGAGATGGAGGAGGTGCTGGCCGCCCACCCAGACGTCGCCGAATGCGCGGTGATGGGGGTGGCCGACGCGCTCAAGGGCCAGGTGCCGCTGGGGCTGCTGGTGCTGAAATCGGGGGTGACGCGGCCCGCGGAAGAGATCGAGGCCGAGGCTGTGGCGCTGGTGCGCGACAAAATCGGTCCGGTCGCCAGCTTCAAGGCGGCGCTTGTCGTCGAGCGCTTGCCGAAGACCCGGTCGGGCAAAATCCTGCGTGGCACCGTGCGCGCCATCGCCGACGGCGAGGAGTACCGCATGCCGGCGACGATCGACGATCCGGCGATCTTGCCCGAGATCGCTGAGAGTTTACGGAGGGCGGGCTACGCGAAGGGCGGCGGTTAAACCGCCTTGTCGAGTTCGTGCAGCACCGCGTCGCCCATCGAGCGGGTGGAGACGCGGGTCTCGCCGGTGCGGGCAATGTCGCCGGTGCGCACGCCGGAGCCGAGCGCGTTGCGCACGGACGCTTCGACCAGGTCGGCCTCGTCGCCGAGGTCGAACGAATAGCGCAGCATCATCGCGAAGGAGAGGATCGAGGCGAGCGGGTTGGCGACGCCCTGGCCGGCGATGTCAGGGGCGCTGCCGTGCACCGGCTCATAGAGCGCCTTGCGCCGGCCGCTTGCGTCGGCCGCGCCCAATGAGGCGGACGGCAGCATGCCGAGCGATCCGGTCAGCATCGCCGCGCAATCCGACAGCAGATCGCCAAAGAGATTGCTGGTGACGATGACATCGAACTGCTTCGGCGCGCGCACCAGCTGCATCGCGCAATTGTCGGCGTACATGAACGAGAGCTCGACATCGGGGTAGTCGGGCTTGATCCGGTTGGCGACCTCGCGCCACAAGAGGCCCGATTCCATGACATTGGCCTTGTCGACCTCGCAGAGCCGTTTCTGCCGCTTGCGCGCCAGTTCGAAGGCGGCGCGGCAGACGCGCTCGATCTCGGCTTCGGTATAAACCTCGGTGTTGATGCCGCGGCGGGTGCCGTCGGGCAGCGTTTCGATGCCGCGCGGATCGCCGAAATAGATACCGCCGGTTAATTCGCGCACGATCAGCAGGTCAAGGCCTGCGACGAGCTCGCGCTTGAGGCTCGATGCGTCGGCCAAGGCCTCGAACACCTGCGCCGGGCGCAGATTGGCGAAAAGGTCCATCTCCTTGCGCAGTTTGAGGAGGCCGCGCTCCGGCTGCAGCTCGAACGGCAGCTTCTCCCATTTCGGCCCGCCGACCGAGCCGAACAGCACCGCGTCCGCGGCCTGCGCACGCGCCAACGTCGCATCGGTCAGCGGCACGCCGTCGGCGTCATAGGCCGAGCCGCCGACCAGCCCCTCGCTGACGTCGAAGCTGGCGATGCGGCGCTTGTCGAAAAACTCCATCACGCGCGTCACCTCGCGCATGATCTCAGGGCCAATGCCGTCTCCCGGCAGGACCAGGACTTTGCGGTTGGAATGGGTTTGGACCATGTGAAGATCGCTCCTAGCCATCTAGCCGCGCAGCGGCGGCCCCTCACCCTCCCGCTCCCCGTGGCCACGGGGAGCGGGAGGGTGAGGGGCGGGCAATGATGTGCAGTATCGCCGAAACCGGCCTACGCGCCTTTCTGGGTCAGGCCGATTTGCCAGGGGTGCTGAAGTTCGGCTTTGGTCTCGTAGCTGGCGATGTCCTTGTCCTTCACCTCGGTGAGGCCGATATCGTCGAGCCCGTTGAGCAGGCAATGCTTGCGGAATGCGTCGACTTCGAAATGCACCTTCTCGCCGTCGGGTCGGGATATGGTCTGCGTCTCAAGGTCGACCGTCATGACTGCGTTGGCGCCCTTCTTGGCGTCCTCCATCAGCTCGTCGACGACTTCCTTCGGCACCTTGATCGGCAGGATGCCGTTCTTGAAGCAGTTGTTATAGAAGATGTCGGCGAAGCTCGGCGCGATGACGCAGCGGATGCCGTAATCCAGGAGCGCCCAGGGCGCGTGCTCGCGGCTCGACCCGCAGCCGAAATTCTCGGCGCCGATCAGGATCTGCGCCTTGCGATAGGGCGCCTGGTTGAGCACGAAATCCGGGTTCTCCGAGCCATCCGGCTTGAAGCGGATTTCCTGGAACAGCCACTGTGACAGTCCGGTACGCTTGATCGTCTTCAGATAGATCGCTGGGAAAATCTTGTCGGTGTCGAGATTGTGAATCGGAAGCGGTGCGGCGACCCCCGTCAGGGTGGTGAATTTGTCCATCGGAGTTTCCTCTCAACCCATCTGCCGCACGTCGGCGAGATGGCCAGTGATCGCGGCGGCGGCGGCCATTGCCGGTCCCATCAGATGCGACTTGGCGTTCTTGCCCTGGCGGCCCTCGAAATTGCGGTTCGAGGTGGTGGCGACGCGCTCGCCGTTCATCGCCTTGTCGTCGTTCATCGACATGCACATCGAGCAGCCGGCGTCGCGCCACTCGAAACCGGCCTCGACGAAGACGCGGTCGAGCCCTTCTTCCTCCGCCTGATGCTTGACGTGGCCCGAGCCGGGCACGACAAGCGCGGTGACACCGTCGGCGACCTTACGGCCCTTGGCGATGGCGGCGGCGGCACGCAAATCTTCGATGCGGCTGTTGGTGCATGAGCCGATAAAGACGCGCTGCACCGGCACGTCGGTGAGGAGCGTGTTGGGGGCGAGCTGCATATATTGCAGCGCGCGCTCGACCGCCGCGCGCTTTAGCGGGTCGTCGATCTGCGAGGGGTCGGGCACGCGGCCGGTAACGGGCGCCGCCTGCTCGGGGTTGGTGCCCCAGGTGACATGCGGCGCAATGTCGGCGGCGGCAAGATGCGCCTCCTTGTCGAACTTCGAGCCGGGATCGGAGGGCAGGGTGCGCCAATAGCCTTCCGCCTGCTCCCAGGCCGCGCCCTTCGGCGCGAAGGGCCGGCCCTTGACGTAGGCGATGGTCTTCTCGTCGGGCGCGACCAGCCCGGCACGGGCGCCGGCCTCGATTGACATATTGCATACCGTCATGCGGCCTTCCATCGACATATCTCGAAAGGTACTGCCCGCATATTCGAAGACATGGCCGGTGCCGCCGGCGGTGCCGATCTTGGCGATGATCGCCAGGATCACATCCTTGGGGCTGACCCCGGCGCCGAGCGCGCCGTTGACCTCGATCAGCATGTTCTTGGCCGGGGCCTGGATCAGCGTCTGGGTGGCGAGCACATGCTCCACCTCCGATGTGCCGATGCCGAAGGCAAGAGCGCCCATCGCGCCGTGCGTCGCGGTGTGGCTATCGCCGCAGACGATGGTCATGCCGGGCTGCGACAGACCCTGCTCGGGGCCGATCACATGGACGATGCCCTGGTCGAGGCTGGTAATCGGGAAATACGGGACCCCAAATTCCTTGACGTTCTTCTCCAGCAACTCGACCTGAATTTTGGAGTCGGGCTCGATGATACCGCTCACGCCGGCCGCGCGATTGGTGGTCGGGATGTTGTGGTCGGCGACCGCCATCGTCTTGTCGGGGCGACGCACCTTGCGCCCGGCGAGCTTCAGCCCCTCGAAAGCCTGCGGCGTCGTCACCTCGTGGATCAAATGCAGGTCGATATAGATGAGGTACGTGCCCTCGCCCTGCGGCGCGATGACATGAGCGTCCCAGATCTTGTCGAACAGCGTCATGGGTTGCGGCATCGGTGCTACTCCCGGGAAATCAGGACTTGGCGTCGGCGGCGGCCTCGGCAGCGGCCTCACGCTGCAGCTGGTCGCGTGAACGCTCGGCGATGCGCGCCGAGCGGCCGGTGCGGCCGCGCAGGTAGTAAAGCTTGGCGCGTCTGACCGCGCCGCGCCGCACTACCTCGATCGCGGTGATGCGCGGCGAATAGAGCGGAAAGATGCGCTCCACCCCCTCGCCGTAGGAAATCTTGCGCAAGGTGAAGTTCGAGTTGATCCCGGCATTCTTGCGCCCGATGCACACGCCCTCGAAGGCCTGGATACGCTCGCGCTCGCCTTCGACGACCTTGACGCTGACGCGCACGGTGTCGCCGGGATCGAAGCGGGGGATGGGGCGGGCCTCGGCCAGCTTGGCCAGCTGCTCGGCTTCCAGGGTTTGCAACAGGTTCATCGTCTAACCTCCCCGCCGCCACCGGTGGTCTCCGGCTCCGCGGCGCAATAGCGTTCCCACAAATCAGGGCGGCGCTGCTTGGTCAGCAGCTCCGCTTGTGCCCGGCGCCAGGCGCGGACCCGTTGATGATCGCCCGACACCAGCGTGTCGGGCACGGTGCGGCCTTCCCAAACCTGCGGCCGCGTGTAGTGCGGGTATTCGAGGAGGCCCTCGGCGAAACTCTCCTCAGCGAGGGCTTCGGCATCGCCGACCACGCCGGGCAGTACCCGCACGCAGGCGTCAATGAGCGCGATCGCCGCCGGCTCGCCTCCTGACAGCACGAAATCGCCGAGGCTGACCTCCTCGACTTCGCGGGCATCGAGCACGCGCTCGTCGACCCCCTCGAAACGGCTGCAGATAAGGCGCACGCCGGGGCCGGCCGCCAACTCGCGCACTCGCGCCTGGTCGAGCCGCTTGCCTCGCGGCGACAGATTGATCAGCGGACCGGTCCCGCCGGCGCCGGCGATGGCACGGTCGAGCACATCGGCGCGCAGCACCATTCCCGGCCCGCCGCCGAATGGCGCGTCGTCGACCGAGCGGTGTTTGCCGGTGGCGAAATCGCGGATATCGATGGCTTCGAGGTGCCATAAGCCCGCCCGCAACGCTTTTCCGGCCAGCGAATGCGCCAGAGGTCCCGGCAGCATCTCTGGGAAAATGGTGAGCACGGTCGCCTGCCAGGTCATGCCGGCTCCCGAATCTGCTCGCGCTGCGGCGACTCGATGAGACCAGCGGGCGGGTCGAGAAAGACGCGGCGCGCGGCGATATCGACGACCGGCACTGCGGCGCGGGTGAATGGAACCAACACCGGCTGACCGGCGTCGCGCTCGATCTCCAGCACGTCGCCGGCACCGAAATCGTGCACTGCGGTCACCGTGCCGAGCCGTGTCCCATCTTCCAAGAGCGCCGCAAGCCCCACGAGATCGGCATGGTAGAACTCGTCTTTATCCCCGATCGCAGGCAGGGCTGTGCGCGGCGCGTAAAGTCGTAAACCGCGCAGTGCCTCCGCGCGGTCGCGGTCGGCGATCCCGGAGAGCCTGGCGATGACCATGCCGTCGCCTTTAGCGGGGCCGATCACCTTCAGCGTAAAGTGCCGCGTGCCCAACTCATCTTCGAGCATGCCGTAGCCGGCTATCGCGGCCGGCTCGCCGGTGAAGCTCTTGATCCGCACCGCGCCGCGCACCCCGTGCGGCGCCCCGACAACGCCAAGGCACACGCGCGGCTCGGCGGATTTCACCGCCGCGAGCTTATCGTGAGCCTCGATCGTCATCGTGTCTTCGGCCGACTAAGCCGCCGAGCCCGCAGCTTCGCCGGCGGCCTCCGCGGCCGCGGCGGCGCGCTCTTGCGCCTTTTTCTTCGGCGCGGATTTCAGCGGCGTCTGACGGATTTCCGGCTTGGCCATCAGCCCGGCATTGCCAAGAAAGCGGGCGACCCGCTCGGTCGGCTGTGCACCGACGCCAAGCCAATGCTTGAGGCGCTCTTCCTTCAGGGTGATGCGGTCGGTGTGGTCGCGTTCCAGCATCGGGTTGTAGGTCCCGACCTTCTCGATGAAGCGGCCGTCGCGCGGGCTCCGCCCGTCGGCGATGACGATGCTGTAGAACGGCCGCTTTTTCGCGCCGCCGCGCGCCAGCCGGATTTTCAATGCCATGCGAAACCTCTCATCTCGTGTCAGCCTCTCGCCGTAACTGGTTGATCAAAAGCCGCTACCGGAATCCGCCGGGCATCAGCGCCGACATGCCGTGGCGCATCATTCCCTTCTGGCCGAGCTTTTTCATCCGCTTCATCATTCCGGACATGTCCTGGTACTGCTTCATCAGCCGGTTGACCTCGGGCACCGTCGTACCTGAGCCCGTGGCAATGCGGCGCCGGCGCGAGCCGTTGAGCAGGTTCGGGTTCTTGCGCTCGGATTTGGTCATCGAGCCGATGATCGCTTCTTGGCGCTTGATGATGCTCTCGTCGATATTGGCGGCGTCGATCTGGCGCTTGATCTTGCCGATCCCGGGCAGCATCCCGAGCATGCTCGACATCCCGCCCATGCGGCGCAGCTGGCGCAGCTGGCCGGCGAGGTCGTCGAGGTCGAAATTGCCCTTTTCCAGCTTGCGGGCGAGCTTTTCGGCTTCGTCCTGATTGGCTGTCTCGGCGGCTTTTTCGACCAAGCCGACGATATCGCCCATGCCGAGGATGCGGCCCGCTATCCGCTCGGGGTGAAACGGCTCCAGCGCGTCGATCTTCTCGCCGGTGCCCATGAAGACGATGGGCTTGCCGGTAATCGCGCGCATCGACAGCGCCGCGCCGCCGCGGGCGTCGCCGTCGGCGCGGGTGAGGACGATCCCCGTAATGCCGGCGCGCTCGCCGAATTCCTTCGCGACATTGACCGCGTCCTGTCCGGTCATCGCGTCGGCGACGAGGATCGTCTGGTGCGGCAGCGCAGCCTGACGCACCGCGGCGACTTCCAGCATCAGCTCCTCGTTGACGTGGAGCCGCCCCGCGGTGTCGAGCATAACCGCGTCGTAGCCCTCGCGGCGCGCGGTATCGAGTGCGCGGCGGGTGATCTCCACCGGCCGCTGCCCGGCGACGATCGGCAAGGTCTCGACGCCGATCTGCTTGCCGAGCTGGGCCAGCTGCTCCTGCGCCGCCGGCCGCTGCACGTCGAGCGAGGCCATCAGCACTTTCTTGCGCTCGCGGGTCTTGAGGCGCAGCGCGATCTTGGCCGCGGTGGTGGTCTTGCCGGAGCCCTGCAGCCCCACCAGCATGATCCCGACCGGAACCGGCGCATTGAGGTCGATGGTGCCCGCGCCGCCGTCCCCGGCCAGCGTCTGCACCAAATGGTCGTGGACGATCTTGACCACCATCTGCCCGGGCGTCACCGAGCGGATGACATCCTGGCCGACGGCCTTTTCGCGCACCGCGGCGATGAAGTCGCGCACCACCGGGAGCGCCACGTCGGCTTCGAGCAGCGCGACGCGGATCTCGCGCATCGCCGCGCCGACGTCGTCCTCGCTGAGCGCACCGCGCCGGCGCAGCCGGTCGAAGATGTCGCCCAGTCGAGTGGTGAGGGTGTCGAACATGCGGCTTCCGCTATTTCCTTTGGCCTATGACGCAAAACGGGCCGGCGCGCGAAACTCGCGGGCCAGCCGCCTCCCGCCAGCGGGAGGGTTCCGACGGTTCTGTCGGAAGCGCCCCCGGACGCTAGTCTTCGGGCCGGGCGCTGTCAATTGTAGGCGTCGCCAAGGTTCCATCGCCACAACATATGTCGAATTTAAATACCCGTTTAAGGGGTCGTATCATCCTGGTATAAATCGCACCATGATCGAGGCGCAAGCACTCGCGCGGCAGCGCGAATTGGGCGACTTCATCCGCGCGCAGCGCGAGCGGCTGGCGCCGGAGGCGGGGATGGTTGCTGTGCGGCGGCGGACGCCCGGGCTGCGCCGCGAGGAGGTGGCGCAGCTGGCAGGGGTCAGCACCACCTGGTACACCTGGATTGAGCAGGGGCGCGATGTGTCGGTGTCGCCGCACGCCCTGGCGCGGCTTGCTCGCACACTGCGGCTCGACCGTGCTCAACGGACCTATTTGTTCGAGCTTGCGGGAAAGCGGGATCCCGATCCCGGCGGCAGCGACGACGACGCTCTGCCGGCGGCGGCGCTCGCTTGCGTCGCGTCAATCGCGACGCCCGCCTACATCCTCGACCGTCACTGGGAGGCGCGCGCCTGGAGCGCGGCGGCGGAGCGGCTGTTCACCGGGTGGCTCGATCGGCCGATAAAGGGTGATGGCGAGCGCAACCTGCTACGCTTCATCTTCCTCGAGCTGGGAGCGCGCTCGCTGATCTGTGACTGGGAAAACCGCGCCCGCCGGGTCGTCGCCGAGTTCCGCGCCCATTGCGCCGCGCATCTCGAAGACCGTGCCTTGCGCCGTCTCATCGACGAACTCGGCCGCGACAGCGCTGAATTCGCGCGGATGTGGGAACAGCATGGCGTGCTCGGCCGCGAGGGCGGCGAGCGCACATTCAACCACCCGAAAGACGGATTCCTGCGCTACGAGCAGGTGACCTTCGAGTTGGCCGGCCACCCAGACGTAAAGCTGACCGTTCTTATCGATGCAAATGCGGGTGTCCGCTTTGCGTGAGGAAACCCTCGCCTCTCGCCGATCCTGCGTATACTGGCGCGGCGGGAGGAGGCGCGTGAGCTGGGCGCGGGCAATCTGACAGGTGGCGTCCCCTGATGAGGGGAGGTTTCATCGAAAGCGCGAGCCGCGGCACGGCCAACCGCGGCGCGATCACCATTTCGATCATGCTCTCGGTGATCATGCGCGGGCTCGACAACACCATCGCCAACGTCGCGCTCGCGCACATCCAGGGGAGCCTCTCTGCGAGCCAGGAACAGGTCGCCTGGGTGCTGACCTCCTACATCGTCTCGACGGCGATCGCCATGCCGCTGACCGGCTGGCTCGCCGGCCGGTTTGGCATCAAGGAAATCTTCCTCGTCTCGGTGGTCATCTTCACCATCGCCTCGGCGCTGTGCGGCGCAGCCACCAATCTCGGCGAGCTCGTTATCTTCCGCATCCTCCAGGGGTTCGGCAGCGCCGCGCTGGTGCCGCTGTCGCAGGCAACGCTGCTGCAGATCAACCCGCCCGAGCGCCACGGCACGGCGATGGCCGTCTTCAGCATGGGGACGATCCTTGGTCCCATCGCCGGCCCGGCGTTGGGCGGTTGGCTGACGGACAGTTTTGGCTGGCGCTGGGTGTTTTATATCAATCTCCCCGTAGGTGTGCTCTCGGCGCTCGGCATAGCGCTATTCATGCACGAGTCGCGGCCGGCCCACCGTGAACCCTTCGACTCGTTCGGCTTTCTTGCGTTGAGCGTCGCGGTCGGTTCGCTGCAACTGCTGCTCGATCGCGGCGGGATCAAGGATTGGTTCAGCTCTGCGGAGATCTGTGTCGAAGCGACGATCGGCCTGCTCGCCCTCTATCTCTTGGTGGTTCACACCGCGACGGCGACGGACCGCTCGTTCGTCAATCGTGACCTCTTGAAGAACACGCCGTTCGTCGCCGGCACCGTGCTGATTTTTTTGATCGGCATCACCATGAACGGCACGCTGGCTCTGTTACCGCTGATGATGCAGGAGCTGATGAACTATCCCGTGCTGACCACGGGGCTCGCGATGGCCTCACGCGGGATCGGCACGATGATTGGCATGTTCGTCGTCGCACGCCTCATCAACAGCGTCGATGTTCGACTGATCCTCACTGCCGGGCTGGTGATGATCGCGATCGCGATGTGGCAGATGACCGGTTTCTCGCTGTGGATGAATACGCAGCAGATCGTTGTGTCGGGGCTGATCCAGGGCTTTGGCTTTGGTTGCACGGCGGTGCCGCTCAACATCATCGCGCTATCGAATTTGCCGCGGCACATCCTGACCCAGGGCACCGCGATTCGTGGGCTGATGCGCAACCTTGGCGGTAGCGTCGGTATTCCCATCCTGGTCGCCGAACTAGTGCGAAACACCCAGACGGTGCATTCTCGCCTGGTCGAGTTCTTGCATCCCGATAACCCGCTTGCGCGCGCGCCGTTTCTCGATCCGCATTACAGTCTAGTCGTTCAACCCGGAATCGCGGCGCTCAACGCCGAGGTGACACGGCAGGCGGCGATGGTAGCCTATCTCGACGATTTCAAGCTGATGATGTTGATTTCGGCCGCCTCGCTACCGCTCGTCCTGCTATTGCGGCCGCCGCGCCGCGCGGCGCCGCAGCCCGCCGCCGCCGATTGAGCCGAAACCAGCGTCTTGGCAGTATGCCGGCCACACAGTTGAAACCCCCGGAGACGCGTTCCATGCACTTCGATCTCGCCAAGATGCCAAAGCAGGACGGTTACAAGCTCCTCATCAGCACCGTCGTGCCGCGACCGATCGCCTTGGCGACTACGGTCGATGCAAAGGGTAATGTGAACGCCGCTCCGTTCAGCTTCTTCAACGCGATGAGCTCGGACCCGCCGGTCGTCGTGCTCGGCATCAATGGCTCCGGCCCTGAGGGTAGCGGCTACAAGGACACCGAGCAGAATATCCGCGACACCGGCGAGTTTGTCGTCAACCTCGTCGATGAGGCGCTGGCTGAGCGGATGAACATCTGCGCGGTCGATTTCCCGACTGAGATCGGCGAACTCGAAGTGGCGAAGCTGACGGCAGTGCCGTCGGTCGGGGTCAAGCCGCCGCGCATCGCCGAAGCGCCGGTGAGCTTCGAATGTGAGCGCATCACTGGGCTGTCGCTGGGCGGCAATTCGACGATGGAGGTCGGCCGGGTGATCCACATCCATATCCGCGACGATTTGATGGATATGGAAAAGCTTTACGTCAAAACTGACAAGATCGGACTGATCGGCCGCATGCATGGCCGTGGCTGGTACGCGCGCACCACCGATTTGTTCCTGATGGACCGCATGACGTTCGCGGAGTGGCAGGCGCGTCGCCGCCAGGTTGATTAGGGCGGTAGCGAAACCGGTTTTGCTCCCCTTTTTGCCGCTCTTGGGCTACAGAGCCTGATGCGCAGGGTCATGCGGGTGGTTCAAAGCACCCTTGGGCCGATTGCCGTTTGGCTGAGCGTCATGGTTGTCCTTGCGGGCGAACCGGCGTTCGCCGAAACTGGCAACGGCACGAAAAACTTCCGCCCGCCGGCGTCGGTGCCGAATTATTTCAGCAACGAGGCTGGCCCGATGCTCGGTGGCCCGGCCGAGTCGCGCCGGGGCGATCTCTATCCCAATCCAGCCACCGCGAAGCGCCAGCTCGACACCGTTACGGCCTCCCCTTGGGCGCGGACCCGACATATCGCAACGAGCCATCGCCGCACGCACCTCGCCGCGCATACTCGGGGCGGCCGTCTGCCGATTGCAGGGCGCGGTCACTTCCGAGCTCACATTGCCGCGCGGGGTCCCATCCGCACTCATGTCGCTGCGCGCGGCGGGCCGCCAAGTCATGCCAAGCATGTGGGAACGCGGCACACGACGCGGGTCAGCAGCACTCATCACCGCGCGCCGGGATGAGATGAGCAGCGGCAGCGCGTTGGACAGGGCCTGCTGCGCCGCCATATAAGCGCGCGATGACGCGCATCCAGTTCCACAAGATGCACGGGCTCGGCAATGATTTCGTCGTGCTCGACCAGCGCGCCGATCCGGTGCGGATCGGCGCCGCCAGCGCGCGCGCTCTCGCCGATCGGCGCACTGGGATCGGCTGCGATCAGCTGCTGCTGCTCGAACCACCGCACGACCCGCGCGCGCAGGTCTTCCTGCGCATCCTCAACCCTGACGGCAGCGAGGCCGAAGCCTGCGGTAACGGCACACGCTGCGTCGCCGCGCTGCTCGCCGCAGAGACGGGCGCCGCCAGGCTGCGTATCGAGACGATGGCCGGCCTGCTTGATGCGGAGATTTTGGGCGACGGTCGCGTCACGATCGATATGGGCGAAGCCAAGATCGGCTGGCGCGAGATTCCTCTGGCGCGCGAGATGGATACGCTGCGCGTCGATCTCACGCTCGGGCGCTTGTCGGAACCCGTTTGCACCAGCATGGGCAACCCGCACGCGACCTTCTTTGTGGCTGACGTCGAGGGCATGGACGCCGACGAACTGCGCCGTCTGGGCAGGACGCTGGAGCACGACGAGCTGTTCCCCGAGCGCGCCAACATCGGCATCGCCACCGTCCGCGGCGATGGCGCGATCCGCCTCAGGGTCTGGGAACGTGGCGCCGGCCTCACCCTGGCCTGCGGCAGCGGCGCCTGTGCGGCGCTGGTCGGGGCGTGCCGTCGCGGGCTAATCGGGCGGCGGGCGACTGTTGTCGTCGATGGCGGCTGTCTCGATATCGAGTGGCGCCAGAACGGGCACGTGATGATGACGGGTCCGGTGGCGGAGCCGTTCGACGGCAGTTTCGATGCTGCTCTGCTCGGAGGCCGATGATGGCACTCCAGATCGTCACCTTCGGCTGCCGGCTCAACGCCTTCGAGAGCGAGCTCATTCGCCGTGCCGCCGCGGGGCTCGACAATACCATCATCGTCAACACCTGCGCCGTCACTAGCGAAGCCGAGCGCCAGGCACGGCAGGCGATCCGACGCGCCCGGCGGGAGCATCCGACGGCGCGGATCGTGGTCACCGGCTGTGCCGCGACCCTGTCGCCGGCGCACTACGCCGAGCTTCCCGAGGTCGATCTGGTGCTCGACAATGACGCCAAGCTTAAGGCGGAGAGTTATTGGACGCTGTCCCTCGCGCCGCCGCGCTCACCCGGAGAGGAGGGCGGGCCACATGCCGAGGCAAGCGAGGCGCAGTCGCGAGCCCGCACGTACCTTCAGGTACAGCAGGGCTGCGACCATCGTTGCACGTTTTGCATCATCCCGTATGCGCGCGGTCCGAGCCGGTCGGTGGCTATGTTGGACGCCGTCGCGCAGGCGCGGACGCTGGTCGAGGCCGGCGCGCGCGAGATCGTGTTGACCGGCGTCGATCTCACCGCCTACGGCGCCGATCTGCCCGGGCGGCCGAGCCTCGGCGCGCTGGCGCGGCAACTCCTCGCGGCGGTTCCGGAGCTGCGGCGATTGCGGCTTTCGTCGCTCGATGCCAGCGAGATCGACGACGCGCTCTGGGTGCTGTTCGCGGAAGAGCCCCGGCTGATGCCGCATCTGCACCTGTCGCTACAGGCGGGTGACGACCTGATCCTGAAGCGCATGAAGCGCCGCCACAGCCGCGCTCAGGCGATCGCAACGGCGCATCGGGCGCGTGACCTACGGCCCGATGTCGCGATTGGGGCCGATCTCATCGCCGGCTTCCCGACCGAGGACGAGGCGATGTTCCAGCGCAGCCTCGATCTTGTCGAGGAATGCGGCATCGCCTTTCTGCACGTCTTTCCTTACAGCCCGCGAGAGGGCACCCCGGCGGCGAAGATGCCGGCGGTGGCGCCGCAAGTCGTCCGCGAGCGCGCGGCGCGGTTGCGCGAGGTGGGCGCCCAGGCGCTGGCGGCTGATCTGGCGCGGCGGGTCGGCACGACCGGGGATGTGCTGATCGAAAAGCCGGGCAGTGGCCGCGCGGCGTTCTACGCTCCCGTCTCATGTCCGCCGGATGCGGTGGATATCCGAGAGATGCGCTTCACCGGCGTCGCCGGTGGCAAGCTGGTCGGGGTGGTGGCATGAGCGAGGAGCGTCGCGGCTGGTTTGCCCGGCTTCGCGCCGGCCTGGCGAAAAGCTCATCGGCGCTCACTGAGGGCATCAACCAGATTTTTATCCGCCGCCGGCTTGATGCAGCCGCGCTCGACGAACTCGAAGAGCTGTTGATCGCCAGCGACATGGGGGTTGGGGTCGCCGAGGAGGTGGTCGAGGCGCTGCGCCGCACGCGCTTCAACCAGGAGGTCTCGCCCGAGGAGGTCCGTGCGGCGCTCGCCGCCGAGGTGGCGCGGCTCGTCGAACCGGTGGCGAAGCCGCTGCGCTACGATCCGACGGCGAGGCCCCATGTGATCCTCGTCGTTGGGGTCAACGGTAGCGGCAAGACGACGACGATCGGCAAGCTCGCGCGGCAATATCACGACGAGGGCCTCCGCGTCGTACTCGCCGCCGGCGATACGTTCCGCGCCGCTGCAGTCGAGCAGCTGCAGATCTGGGGCCAGCGTACCGGCAGCCGCGTCGTCACCCGACCGCATGGCTCGGACGCGGCGGGCCTCGCCTTCGACGCCTTCGCCGAAGCCAAGAATGAAGCCGCCGACATCCTGCTGATCGACACCGCCGGGCGGCTGCAGAACAAGGCCGATCTGATGGCCGAACTGCAAAAGCTGGTGCGCTCGGTGAAAAAGCTCGACCCTGCCGCGCCGCACTCTGTGCTGTTGGTGCTCGACGCGACGGTCGGCCAGAACGCGCATGCCCAGGCAGAGATATTCCGCCAAATGGTGGGAGTCACCGGCATCGTCATGACCAAGCTCGACGGAACGGCCAAGGGTGGCGTCTTGGTCTCGCTCGCCGAAAAATACGGCATCCCCATCCACCTCATCGGCATCGGCGAGGGCGCCGAAGATTTGCGCCCGTTCGAGGCCTACGCCTTTGCCCGCGGGCTGGTCGGGTTGGAGGGGTAGGGGCTAGAGCCCCTGCACCGCCGCCGGATTGTCAGGCGGTGGGTTGCCGCGCGGCGCCGGGTCGCCGCCTTGCTCGACCTCGTGCTCGTGATGCAGGGCCCAATGCACCGAGGGAAACGCGATGTCGTCCCACGGTATCTCGTCCCAGCCGAAGAGCCCGACTTCGAGGCTTTCGGGGCCCGCCGACACCGCGGGGTCGAGCAGTTTCGCCCGATAGATGAGCTGCACCTGGCTGAGGCGGGTAATGTCGTAGATCGCCAGCAGGGTCTCGATCGCGATTTTGGCGCGCGCCTCCTCCCAAGCCTCCCGCTCGGCGCCGGCGCGGGTCGATTCATTGAGTTCGAGGTACCCGGCGGGCAGCGTCCAGAGCCCCTTGCGCGGATCAATTGCCCGCCGGCACAACAGGATCTTGTCGCCCCACCGCACGACCGAACCGACGACGATCTTCGGGTTGTCATAGAAGATGAACCCGCAATCGCCACAGACGAGCCGCTCGCGGTCATCACCTTCGGGGACGGTGCGCGCGAACGGATGCGGCGGTGGAGGGGGCGGGCGCGAGTTGCTCATACCGCTTGCTGACAGCTGTTTTTAATTTCCCCTTGACCGGGTTCGCCCCGGCCATCCACGTCTTCTGCGCGTTCGCTTGAGAACAAAGACGCGGACCCACGGGTCATGCCGGTGGGAGGGGAATAAAGCGACGCTTCCAAAAAACTACGCCGGAACCGGCATCGCGCGCTGGTTGTACATGCGCTTGCGGATCGCCGCCTTTTCCGCGTCCGACAGGGTTGCTGGGTCGGGGGGCAGATTCGCCCCGACCGCCATGCCCCGCTGTACCGCCGGCCGTGCGCCCATCTCCTCGAACCAGCGCTTGAAGTGTTTGAACTCGTCGATGTCCTGTCCCTGCGCCTTCCAGTTGACGGTCCACGGATAGCAGATCATGTCGGCGATGGTGTATTCGTCGCCGGCGACGTATTTGCTGCGGTAGAGCCGGTTGTTGAGCACGCCGTAGAGCCGGTTGGCCTCGTCGGTGAAGCGGTTGATCGCGTAGGTCAGGTCGCCCGCCTCAGGTCCAGCGCGGCGGAAATGCCCGCACTCGCCGAGCTTCGGCCCCTGGTTGGCCATCTGCCAGACCACCCATTCGGTGACCGCGTACTTGCCGCGCAAGTCCTGCGGCCAGAATCTTCCTTCCTTCTCAGCGATGTACATCATGATCGCGCCCAATTCGAAGACCGAGATCGGCGCGCCGCCGCCCTTTGGGTTATGGTCCACCATCACCGGCATGCGGTGGTTTGGGTTCATCTTGAGAAATCCGGGGGTGAACTGGTCGCCCCGCTGGATATTGCAGGGAACGATCTTGTACTCAACTCCGCATTCTTCCAGCAGGATGGTGACTTTCTTGCCGTTGGGAGTTGGCCAATAGTGCAGATCGATCATCGCGAAGCCCTCGTTGGTAAAGTGCATGAGCGCTACGAACCTGTCGCTCTTGCGTCGTGGGCGACACTAGAGCAATCGGCAACGGCGGGAAAAGGTTTCAGGGCAGCGATGCATCGACTACGTGGTGTTAAAGGCTACGCTCGGCCCCAACCTTGCGTATAACTTACGGTCGAGCATTTTCGAGCAGGGTGGGAGACATGGACGGGGCGGTCATCGAGGGCAAGATTGAACCGGCGCGCTTCGCCGGCTTGTCCCCGTCTCCGCTAAAGGTCGGGGTTCTGGTTGACCTCATGTGGAGCCAAGATGCCGGTGGGCACGTCAAGTGCTGGGAGCGGATCGCTGAGGCGGCCACCGGGTTTGGCGACCGGCTCGACCTTACGGTGCACTTCAATGGCCCGGCGTTGCAGCGGATCGACCTGTCGCCATCGGTGCGTTATGTGCTCCTGCCGCCGGTTTTGAGCACAAAGCGGCTGGTACGTGGGGTCCCCGATCACACTGATCTCGCACCGTGGCATCCCGGGCTGGCGCGGATGTTGACCGACTATGACGTGATCCACACCACCGATGCGTTCTTCTGCTACGCGCGCACGGCTACGCGGTTTTCAAACCGGAGTGGCGTGCCAGTGGTCAGTTCGATTCACACCAACACCCCCGAATACGCGCGCATCACGATGGACCATCTGCTTGGCCGCTGGCTTGGCGACGGCGCCGCCTATCGGCTGGCTAGCCAGGGCCTTGATCTACCGGGGGTCGTCAGCCGGCGGCTGCAGCGGCGCCTGCAACGGCATCTCGGCCAGGTGACGATGGCGATGGCGAGCTACGGAGGCGAGGACGCAGCCGCTGATTGGCATTGTGGCGTGTCGCTGCGGCGCGGGCTCGACCGCGCGCTCTTTAGCCCGGCGGGGCGCGACCGCGCTTGGCTCGCAACTCGCTTCGGCCTGCCGCCCGGCCAGTTTGTCGCGATCTATGCCGGCAAACTCAATACCGGCAAGAATGTGCACCTCCTCTCCCCGGCGATTGCCGAGGCACGGCGCCGCGGGCTGCCGATCCACCTGCTTTGCCCGGGCAAGGGCGATCTTCACGACAGCTTGCTCGCGCAACTTAGGGGCGCGGTGACTCTGCCGGGCGTCCTGGGGCAGGACGAGCTCGCCCGAGCGCTGGCTTCGTCCGATCTCTTCCTCTTCCCGTCGACTATCGACGAAAGCGGCAACGCTGCGGTTGAGGCGCTCGCGGCTGGATTGCCGGCGCTGCTCGCCGCGGGCAGCGGGGTCGCGGCTCGAATGGCGAATTGTCCGGCGGTGCGGGTGCTGCCTGGCGACGACGCATCGGCCTGGGCGGCGACGATCGCCGAGTTCGCGGCCGATCCGGCGCGCTGCCGCGAATTGGGCGCGATGGCGCGCGCCTATATCGAGGCCGAGGTGCCGAGCTGGGAAGAGGTGGTGAACGAGGATCTGCTGCCGGTGTGGCAGCAAGCCGCCGCGAGGCGATGGCGCCGCTGACCCGATCGCGTCACATCCTGATACTGGCGCCGCACCCGGACGACGAGGTCGTCGCCTGCGGGCTCAGCGCCTGGCGCGCACGCCAGGACGGCGCGCGGCTTTACGTGCTCTACTTGACCACCGGAGTGCCGCTTGGCGAGGCGCTTTGGCCGTGGCGCCGCAAAGGCCATTCGGCGCGCGTCGCGCGGCGCCGCGAGGAGGCCGTGGCCGCCGCGGCGATGCTTGGCCTCACACCGGTCGAGTTCCTGGCGATCCCCTCGCGCTCCCTGCGGCTTCACCTGGATGAGGCCGCCGCCGCCATCGACCGCGCGCTGAGGGCAACTCCGGCAACGGCGCTCTGGGTTCCGGCATTTGAAGGCGCGCATCAGGATCACGACGCGGCCAATGCTCTCGCCGCCGCTTATCGAGATCGTCTGCAGGTGTGGGAATTTGCCGCGTACAATTATGCCGGCGGCCGAGTCAACTCGAACTGGTTTTTCGATGTCCGGCGTGGCGCCATAGAGGAGCACCCAAGCCGTCAAGAGGCGCGCTTGAAGCGCAAAGCGCTCGCGACTTACGCTTCCGAGAGCGGCAATCTTCTGCACATCCGGTTCGATCGCGAGATGTACCGGCCGATGCCGCGGCATGATTACGCTGCCCCGCCTCATCCGGGGACCCTGTTCCGCGAGCGGTTTCATTGGGTGCCGTTCCACCACCCGCGCATCGATTTTACCCCGTCGGACGAAATCTATAGCGTGCTTGGGAAGTGGAGCGCAGCCAGCCGCACCGCACCGACCGATGCTGGAGCCGATCGTGAAATTCAGCACGTTTCTCTTTCCCGATAGCCGCGATCCGGCGCGCGACGGCCGGGTTATCGACGAGACCCTGCGTGAAGCCGCGCTTGCCGACGAACTCGGCGCCGATATGGTCTGGCTCGCCGAACATCACTTCGATGGCATCTCTGTTTATGCCGATCCGATGGTGCTGGCGGGTGCGCTCGCCGCCTCCTTGCAGCAGGCCGGCCTCGGCTTCGCGGTGATCCAGACCGCGCTGCACCACCCGATCCGCCTCGCTGAGCAGATGGCTTTTCTCGACCAGCTGATGAGGGGAAAGCTGATCGTCGGGCTAGGCCGCGGCAGCTCGTACAACATTTACGACTATCAGGGCTTCGGCATCGACCATCGGGAGGCGCAGGCGCGGCTCGACGAGGCCGAGGCGATCATGCTGAAGGCGTGGAGCGGCGGCGAGTTCATACACGACGGGCGGTTCTGGCAGCTCCAGGTGCCGATGTTGCGGCCACGCCCCTATAGAAAGCCGCATCCGGCGGTGATCCGCGGTTCATCGGGCGATGCCTCGCTCATCGAACTGGCGCGCGAGGGCAAGCCGTTCATGATGAATGTGCAGTCGCTCGAAACGACCGCGCGGCGGGTAGAGCTGTATCGCCGGACGATGCGCGAAGCGGAGTTTGGCGAGACAGTGGTCGCGGCTAACCTCGCGGCGAGCTGGGTATGGCGGAACTTCTATGTCGCCGACAGTGACGAGGAGGCGGCGCAGATCGGTATCCCGGCCTTCGAGACAATGACCCGCGCGCGCGCCGAAATGCGGGACCGAGTTTTCGCCGCGACCGGAGCGCGTATCGCCGTGCCGAAACATGATTTGCCGGGCGCGCGCACCGCGCGCGGCGACGGGCTCATCCATGGCGCGCCGGCGCGCGTCGCCGATGATGTCGCGGCGTTGGACCGGCTGGGCGTGGGCGGCATCATTGGGACATTCCGCTTGGGGCCGATGCCGCACGAGGTCGCGGCGGAGAGCCTGACATTGTTCATGCGCGAGGTCGCGCCGCAATTCCGTAAATCCGCTCCGATCACTGCGGAGGGCTGATGGCGCAGTTCCCGATCAATTGGTGGGCGCTGGCGGCGGTGATTGCCCGCATGAGGATACGGGAGTTGCGGTCGTCACCTATCCGCGCATCCTGACGGCGGCGGCGACCGGGGGCATGCAAAAATGCGCTCGGCGTGTTGCGCCAGTCGCTCGACGAGGGTCGGGTCATCGACCTGCCCGACCTGCTCGTCTCCTTCCATGAGCTAAACGACCTGATGGGATTGGCGCAACTGCGCGAATTGGAAGATCGCCACTTGCTTGCCGCCGATCGCGAGCGCAAATACGGCAGGGCAGCGAAGTAGCGAAGAGGGGGCATGATGAAGTTCGGACTTTTCGGCGGCGCGCGGGCGCGCGGCGGCCCGGCCGGCGACAGCGAGGGTTACCACGATTTCATCAATTACGTGGTCGAGGCGGAGAAGCTCGGCTTTTCGAGCGTGTTCCTCGTCGAGCACCATTTCACCGGCTTCGGCCAGGTTTCGGCCTCGCTCAATCTGCTCTCCTACCTCGCGGCGCGCACCGACCGCATCCGCCTCGGCACTGCGGTGGTGGTGCTGCCGTGGCACAACCCGGTGCTGGTCGCCGAGCAGGCGGCGACGCTCGATCTGCTATCGAACGGTAGGCTCGATTTCGGTGTCGGCAAAGGCTATCGCTCCTATGAGTTCTCTGGCTTTTGCGTTCCGCAAGACGAGGCGACCGAACGCTTTGACGAGGCGATGGAGATAATCCGGCTGGCTTGGCGCTCCGGCGGCGATCGGTTTTCGTACAAGGGCAAGTGGTACAGCTACGACAATGTCGTGGTCGAGCCGAGCCCGATTCAAACCCCGCATCCGCCGTTTTGGCTCGGCGCCGGCAGTGCCGAGTCGATCCGGCGCGCCGCGCGCGAAGGCTACAATTTGCTGCTCGACCAGATCGCCCCGACCGATGTGATCATCGATCGTGTCAAAGTGTTCCGCGAGGAGTGCAAGGCCATCGGCAGGCCCTATGACCCGGCGATGGTCGGCGTTACCCGCGGTTTGCAGATCATCCGCAAGGAATCCGAGCGCAAGCAGGCGATCCGTACGCGCCGCGCGGTGCTACAGAACATCGGCGACCTCGCGCGCGGCCCGGGCGCCGAGCGCTACCACCACATCAAGGATGACGCCAACTCGTTCGTGCTCGACGACGCGCCGCTGCTCGGCACGGTTGAGGAAATAGTCACGCAGTTGAAGCGGTTGCAGGCCGGCGGAGTGGAGAACGTGTTGTTCGCCGCCCCCGGCGCCTCGGTCGCGCATCTGCGTACCTTCGCCGAGGAGATCATGCCGGAACTCGGTGGCTGCAACCCGATGGGTTTGGCCCAGGTGTAGTGAGGGAGGCGCTCATGTCCCACGATCGCGAAAACCGGGTCGCGCTGGTCACCGGCGGGTTGCGAGGTCTCGGTCGGGCGATGAGCCTGGGCCTGGCGAGGGAGGGTTACTCGGTCGTCGCGGTCGGCCATATCGAAAGCGACCTCGCCGAGATGGCCGCCGAGGCCGAGAAGCTCCGTGCTGGCAAGCGCCTTCGCCCGATCGTCGCAGATTTGCGCGAGACGGCAGAATGCGACCGCGTCGTCGCCGCGACCCGTGAGCGCTTCGGCCGGGTCGATATCCTCGTCAACAATGCCGGGCTAACCTTTACCTATATCGACCCGGCGCGATTCCGCCGGAACAGCCTGCAGCGCTTCTGGATGGTCGGCGATGAGATCGTCGACAACGTGATCACAACCAATTACCTCGCCGCCGATCGGCTGTCGCGGCGGGTGGCGCCCGAGATGATCGAGCGGCGTTGGGGTCGCATCGTCAATGTCACCACCAAGCTCGACACGATGAACCGGGTCGGGACGCATCCCTATGGCGCGTCGAAGGCCGCGCTCGAGATGGCGACCGAAGTATGGGCCAAGGATGCGGTCGACACGGGAATGACGGTCAACATCGTCAATCCCGGTGCCGGGGCCAACACGCCGGGCATGGCCGACGAAATGCGCAAGGCCAGCGCCGAGGGACGGGTTTCCCGCCTAGTCGAACCCGACGAGATGGTGCCGCCGCTGCTCTTCGTCGTGTCGCGTGCGGCCGACGATGTCAATGGCTGGCGCTTCGACGCCAACCTGTGGAATGCGCGCTTGCCGCCGAACGAGGCGGCCTGGCTTGCCGGCCGCCCAGCGGGGTTCGTCTTTCACCCGCACCAGGATCTGCCCTCGGCGCCGTAGTGATGGCCGGGACCGAAGCCGACCCGTTTCTGTGGCTCGAAGAGGTCGAGGACGATAAGGCGCTCGACTGGGTACGGGCGCAGAACGCGCGCAGCCTCGCCGGGCTCGAGGCCGACCCGCGATATCAGGGCCTCTACGACACCGCGCTCAAAATCATCACCGCCGAGGACCGTATTCCCTACGTGTCGTTCCGCGCCGGCAAGCTATCGAATTTCTGGCAGGACCAGACGCACGTTCGCGGGTTGTGGCGGCAAACGACGATGGAATCATACCGCTCGGCGGAACCCGATTGGCACAGCATTCTCGACCTCGACGCGCTTGCCGCCGCCGAGGGCAAGAATTGGGTTTACCACGGCGGCGTCGGCCTGCCGCCGGACTATCGCCGCTATCTCGTCGGGCTGTCGGACGGCGGCAAGGACGCTTCGGAATGGCGCGAATTCGACGCCGATGCCGGCGAATTTGTCGTCAGCGGGTTTTCCCTGCCGGAGGGCAAGCAGAGTGCCTCGTGGCTCGACCTCGATACTCTGCTGGTCTCGCGCGACTGGGGGCCGGGGACAATGACCGCCTCCGGGTATCCGTTCGTCGCTAAACGGTTACGGCGCGGCATGCCGCTCGACCGGGCGGAGGAAATCTTCCGCGGCGCCCCCGACGATGTCAGCGCCGGCGCCGGCGCGCTGCGCGACCCCGACGGCACGGTGCGTGGTGTTTTGGCGCACCGATCGGTCAATTTCTTCGAGAGCGAGCGGTATCTCCTGTCTGGGCGGGGGCCGATAAAGCTGCCGCTGCCGCCCAAGGCGAGCTTCCAAGCGTTTGTCTCGGGCCAGCTGGTCTTTACTCTCGAAGAGCCGTGGACTCGATTTTCGCTGCCGGCCGGCGCGCTGATCTCGCTTGACCTCGACGCCTGTGCAGCCGACGCCGGGAACGCGTCGCCGCTGCTGATCTATGCGCCGGGTCCGCGTGAGACCATCGAGCATGTTGCCGCGACCCGCGCGCGCCTGGTGGTCACCGTCTACCGCAACGTCCGCGGCAGCGTGGTCTCCTTTCGCTTTGCCGATGGCGCGTGGCAGCCGGCGCCGCTGGCGTTGCCAGGCACCGCATCGGTGGGTTTGATCTCGACCAATGATCGTGACGACAGCGCGTTTATCGACGTCGCCAGCTATCTGCTGCCGAACACGCTGTATCTGGCCGACCTCGCGGCGAACACCGCCGAGCCGGTGAAATCGATGCCGGCGCGGTTCGACGGGTCAAAGGCCATGGTCGAGCAGTTCGAGGCCACCTCGGAAGACGGTACGGCTGTGCCGTATTTCGTCGCCCGCCCGCGCGACCTTGCCTTCGACGGCGAGGCGCCGACCCTGCTTTACGGGTACGGCGGGTTTCAGGTGTCGATGACCCCGGCCTATTCCGGCGCGCTTGGCAAGTTATGGGTCGAGCCTGGCGGGGTCTATGTCGTCGCCAATATCCGCGGCGGCGGCGAGTTTGGGCCGGAATGGCACCAGGCCGCGCTCAAGGAACACCGGCAGCGCGCCTTTGACGACTTTATCGCCGTCGCCGAAGACCTGATCGCCCGCAGGATCACTTCGCCGCGCCGCCTCGGCATCATGGGCGGGTCGAATGGTGGCCTCTTGATGGGCGCAATGCTGACCCAGCGCCCGGATTTGTTCCGTGCGATCGTGTGCCAGGTGCCGCTGTTGGACATGCTGCGCTACCACAAGCTCTTGGCCGGTGCGTCATGGATGGCCGAATACGGCGATCCCGACAAACCCGAGGAAGCCGCGTTCCTGCGCCGCATCTCGCCCTATCACAATCTGCACGCCGACACGGCCTATCCCGAGCCGTTCTTTCTGACCTCGACCAAGGACGATCGCGTGCATCCCGGCCATGCGCGCAAGATGGCGGCGAAAATGGCTTCGATGGGGCTGCCTTTCCTTTACTATGAGAATATCGACGGCGGGCACGCGGCCGCCGCCAACCTCAAGGAGCGCGCCCGGCGCAACGCCCTCGAATTCACCTATCTGTTCGAGAAGCTGGTGGATTGAGGGCTGGCAGGAGGAAACCCCATGGCGATCAGCAAATTCACCACCGTCTATGCCGGCCACATCGATTTTCCCGATCACGGGCAGAACGCGACTCCGGCGAATGAGCGCCGCTTCACCAATGACCAGCTCGCCTCGGTCTTCGAGAAGTCGGAGGCGATCGCCAAGACCATGGACAATCTCGGCTACGACATGATGTGGATGGCCGAGCACCATTTCCAGCACGAGGGCTATGAGTGCATCCCTAACATCCTGATGCTGGCGGTCCACCTCGCGCATGTGACCAAGAAGATCAAAATCGGCTGCGGCTTCAACATCACGCCGATGTGGCACCCCCTACGCCTCGCCGAGGATTTCGCGGTGGCGGACATCCTGACCAAGGGCCGCACCGTGTTCGGCGTCGGCCGCGGCTACCACACCCGCGAGGTCGAGACCTTCGGCTCGCCGATGATAGACGGCGAGGCCAATCGCGAACTGTTCGAGGAACAGGTCGAGATCATCATGAAGGCGTTCAACAACGAGCGCTTCTCGCACAAGGGACAGCACTACACGCTGCCGCCTGAGGTGCCGTATCGCGGCTATGACCTGAAGGAATTGAGCCTGGTGCCGCGGCCGATGAACATGCCGGTCGAATGCTGGCAGCCGATCGTCAGCGCCAACCTGCGCGGGCTCGACTTCATGGTGAGGCACAACATCAAGGGCGCGGTCGGTGGCGGCGCGGCGACGATGTCGTCCGGGCCGATCCAGGGCTACATGGACGCCGCGCACCGCGCCGGGAAGAATTGGAAGCTCGGCGAGAACCTCACGATCGGCATCCATTTCATGGTCGGCCAGACCAAGGAGGCGGCGCTCAAGGCTCTAAAGCCGCTTTATGAAGAACACGCCAAGATGTTCGCCCCGCTGGGATTTGTTCCGGGCCTGACGCCGGCGCAAGTTGCTGCGGTCGCGAAACGCGGCGGCTGGGACGCGGCCGGCGTGCCGAGCGTCGAGCATTACGTCAACCTCGGCTCATGGTTCGCCGGCACGCCCGACGACCTAGTTGCGCGGCTAAAGCAGATCGAGGAAAGCTATCCCGGCATGGAGCTGATGAGCCTGTCGCCTCCCTTGACGACGCCCAAGGATGTGATGCTTGAGCAGTTCCAGATCGTCGCCGAGGAGGTGATGCCGCATTTCCGCTTGCGGCCGGCGGTGCGCGATGCGGCGAAGTAGAGAAGTTCGCGAAGCTCCAAAAGGAAACCGCCGCGGCAAGCCGCGGCGGATTCTTGTTCTGGATCCCTTGAGTTACGCCATGCGCGCCGCGACGGGCGTTTGCAGTGCGGTCAGCGCCTCCTCGAGCCGGTGCTGGTCGGCATAATGCCTGGCGCTGGTGAGGATCAGCCCGGCTGGGAGTTCCGGCGGCCGTCCGATGCCGAACCCGGCTTCGAGTGCCCGCGTCACCACCAGCACCATGCCGCACACCTCGATAGAGACGGCGACGATCTTGCTGTAGAGCACCGCGTGCAAAATCTCGGAGATCGTGTCGAGCGCGGCGAGATAGGCGTAGACCGCTTTGATGAACGGGGCCATCTCAGGCTGGTAGGGGACCTCGGCCGGTACGGGGTCCGCCGGCGCCCAAAGGGCATTCGCTGTATTGAAAACATCATTGGCGGTTTTCACCAACGCGATCAGCATCTCCTTGTCGGTGAGGGTCAGGATGCGCGGGAACAGCTTCCCGATCTCGGTGGTAAGGTCGCTGATGTTGGTTGCGATCAAGCGGACATCGTTGTCGATGATCACTGAATAGGAGCCGGCTCGGGCGCCACCCGCGAGAGCGAGCGCGAACAGGCTGCTTGAGGTCAGCAACAACGTGCGGCGTGTAGGGTTCTTTGCGGCCATGGTGCCCTCCAACGTGCTCTGACCAATTTATATAGATGGCACCGATCCTAATCAACTGGCCGTTCATCGGCTTCACTGGCATGGCTCTGTCCTGCAGGTTGCGTGCGCCAGAAGCACCCTCTCGCGACGCGCTTGCTTGGTTAAGCACGAAAAGCTACTGAAGAATCGTACCTGCGATTTGGAAAGCCGCGATGGCCGATTCCTGCAACGTGTTGATGATCTTCCCGCGCTTCAATCCAAAGTCGTTTTGGAGCTACGAGGGCGCCTGCGAAATCTTAGGGGTCCGCTACCCTCTGCCGCCGCTTGGCATGATCACTCTGGCGGCAATGCTTCCGAAAAGCTGGGACATTCGCCTCGTCAACCGTAACACCGAAGAGCTCGCGCCTGCCGATCTCCACTGGGCCGACATGGTTATGACGGGCGGCATGCTCAACCAGCAGTTTGACGCTCACAAAGTCATCAAGCTGGCTCAGGAGGCGGGCAAGCCGGTGGTCGTCGGCGGGCCGGACGTAACGTCCAGCCCGCATATGTATGCCCAAGCCGACATCTGCGTTCTTGGCGAAGCCGAAAGCATTATCGATGACTTCGTTGCCGCCTGGGAGCGCGGCGAGCGGAAGGGGGTGTTCGAGGCACCTAAATTTCAGGCCGACGTGACAAACACGCCGATCCCGCGTTTCGACCTGCTCAAACTTGAGCAGTATCTCTACATCGGAGTGCAGTTCTCGCGCGGCTGTCCGTTTCTGTGCGAGTTCTGCGACATCATCGAGCTCTACGGGCGCTCGCCTCGCACCAAGACGCCGTCACAGATGCTAGCCGAGCTCGACGCTCTTTACGCGCTTGGTTATCGCGGCCATGTCGACTTCGTCGACGACAACTTGATCGGCAACAAGAAGGCGGTCAAAGCGTTCTTGCCGCACCTGATCGCCTGGCAGAAGGAGCGCCGCTATCCGTTCATGCTGACAACCGAGGCATCATTGAACCTAGCCGACGATGACCAGATGTTGCGGCTACTGCGAGACGCCAATTTCATCGGCATCTTTGTGGGCATCGAGACACCTGAAGAGGAAATCCTGATTTAGACGCAGAAGAAGCAAAATACCAAGCGCAGCATCCCCGAGAGCGTCCGTCACATTTACGATTACGGCATCCTCGTCGCGGCGGGGTTTGTCCTCGGCTTCGATTCCGAAAAGAACGGGATTGCTGATGCGATGGTTCGCTGCATCGACGAATCGATGATCCCGGTAGCCAATGTTAGCCTTCTCTATGCCCTTGCCGGTACGCAGCTAACGCGCAGGCTCGAGCGCGAGGGCCGTATCCACGACGGTTACGAGGGAGATACCGTGGGCAATGCTGGCGATTTTGTGCTTGCCGGCCTCAACTTTGAGACCGCGCGGCCACGTCGCGACATCCTTGGCGATTATGTAAACGTCGTTTCTTCGCTGTATCGCCCGGAAGCGTTCTTCCGGCGGGCGAGGGGGATGGCGCTGGCGCTCGACCGAGTCAATCTAGGGCTGCCGATCCTCATCCGCGACTCGCTGCGCGAAGTTGGACGGTTTTGGCGCGTGATGAAGCATGTCACGCTGCACCGTCCGGACATGCGCTGGCATTCATGGTGGCTCATCGCCGAGTGCATGCTGCGGAACCCGCGCGCGGTTCGGCACGCGGTGGCCCTGGTTGTGTTCTACCTCTACCTCGGCCCGCTGACCCGCTTTGTCACCGATCGGGTTATGGAACAGATCGCCGGGATCGATTCTGCGGCAGGCTCGGCCGGGTCGGCGATACCGCTGCAGGCGATTACCGCGACGGCGGCTTAGCGATCAGACCCAGGGTTCGGGATCAGAGCGCGCAACGAAAAACCGCCGCGGCAAGCCGCGGCGGTTTAAGCGTCCGAGCCGCCCCCGCTTACGGGGCGATGATCTCGACCCGGCGGTTCTGCGGCTCACGCACGCCGTCCGCCGTCGGCACCCGGTTGTCATTCTCACCGCGGCCGGAGACCACCATCTGCGCCGGCGGCACACCTTGGGCTGCCAACGCCTTGGCGACATTGTTCGCGCGTCGCTCAGACAGCCGCTGGTTGTACCCGGGCGAGCCCGACCGGTCGGTGTAGCCGGTCACCTGGATCTGCACCGGCGCCCCCGACTTATAGGCGGCCGCCGCCTGCGCGATGATCTGCCGGCCCTCAGCCGTGATCGTGTCCTTGTCCCAATCGAAGAACACGATAAACACCTTGGGTGCCGCCGGCGGCGGGGCTGGCATCGCCATCGGTGCCGGCGGCGGGGGCGCCGCCGCGCCAAACTTGTAGATCAGCGCCGCTTGGACCTCATGCGACACCAGTGAGACCTTCGTCCCAACTGTATCGACCGAGCCGACCGGCCCAGTCGCCGGCGTCGCCGGCAACAGCGTGCTCTTGAAGCTGCCGTAATCGCTATAACGGTATTGCAGACGGAGATGCCAGTTCGAATCGATCGCATACTCGCCGCCAGCGCCAACCGTAAAACCGGTTAGCGACTGCGTATTCCCCGATTTCCTGCCGGCCACATTCGCCGCGACGGCGCACCACCCGACCGGGAACGCCGGCGAGCCGCAATACACCGAGTTGCGCGCCTCCGTGAAGGTAACGCCCGCAGTCACAAATCCCAGAAACTTCGGCGAGAACAGGTAGCCGAGTTGAGCGCGCACGCTCGCATCCCAGTCTTGCCTGACGTTCGAGGAATTGGTGCCCGGAGCGCCAGCGACCACATTCGGTGGGTTCTCTGCACCCGGAATACCAGGATGAGTGGTGCTCGACTGAGCCCACTGAAAATCAGCCTCGGGACCGGCCACCCATTGGCCAAACTGGAAGTTCCAGCCGACCAGGCCGCCGAGCTCGGCGCTGCTCAGGTTGAAATGGCTCGGATTTTGATTTCGCGAATTGGACAGGAAACGCGGCGTTAATGCATGGCTGCTCCAGGCACGTGGTCCTCCAATCGGCGGTGCCGAACCGAGCACCCGCCAATACGCCGCCATAGAGCCCGTTCCAATCGATCATCGCCGGCATCGGCGGTGGCGGCGGAACCTGCGCCAGCTGTGCCCCCGGTACAAGCGTACCTGCCGGCGCATCCTCGGCCAGCGCCGGCGTCACCAGAGCGGCGGCCCCAAGCAACGCCCCAACAGTCGCGCCAATGACAAGCAGCCTCTTCATGAGCAAATTCCCCCGTTTACTCGACAGGGCAGTCTAGCCTATTCAACCTCTTAAGTCTGTTGCAGAAAAGCAACACTTGCTGTCTTTAATGCGATTCTACGCCCCAATTGGAGCGCGCAATGAAAAACCGCCGCGGCAAGCCGCGGCGGTTTAAACGTCCAAGCCGCCCCCGCTTACGGAGCGATGATCTCGACCCGGCGGTTCTGCGGCTCGCGCACGCCGTCCGCCGTCGGCACCCGGTTGTCGTTCTCACCACGGCCAGACACAACCATCTGCGCCGGCGGAACACCGCGCGCCGCCAACGCCTTGGCGACGTTGTTCGCACGCCGCTCGGAGAGCCGCTGGTTATACCCGGGCGAGCCCGAGCGGTCGGTGTAGCCGGTCACCTGAATCTGCACCGGCGCGCCCGACTTATAGGCGTCGGCCGCCTGCGCGATAATCTGGTGGCCTTCCCTGGTGATCGTGTCCCGGTCCCAATCGAAGAACACGATGAACACCTTCGGCGCCGCCGGTGGCGGGGCCGGCATCGCAGCCGGCGCCGGTGGAGGCGGGGGAGCCGCGGCAAAGTGGTAATTGAGCGCCACGCGCAGAATGTCGCCATTGAATTGCTGCCTCACCGACACGCCTGCGGGTACGCCAATTGGTGCGCCGGCAGGGAATGTAGTGGGAGTCGCGCTAGTTCTTGCGCTGCCAAGATCGTAGTGGAGGTAATCGAGATCGAGGCCCAGAGACGGCGTGAACTTGTATTCAACACCAGCGCCCGCGGCCCAGCCGGTATTGGTCCTCGATATCTCCTGGCTGCCGAAGGAAACCGCCGGAACGGGAGTTGGGAATAACAGGGTCTGCTGGGCCTTGACATGCCCCACAGCCAGACCGCCAGTGCCGTAGATCAGCCAATTCGGACCAGGGGTCCAGCCAAGCCTGCCACGGGCCGTCATCAGCCAGTCGGTCTTGGCCTCCAAGCCCTGGAGGCTTCCAACAGAAACGCCGGCAACAGGACTGAAAACGGGAGGGGCAAAATTCGTCCGTCTGGCCGTCGCGCCCACGCCTTGGAAATCGGCGGCGAGACCAAGCACGAAATTGCCAAACTGCTGATCGTAGCCGACCTGTCCGCCACCCAACGCGCCTGACGGGCTCTGGTTGGGAAAACGAAATCCACCAGCCGCGGCATACGGCGCCAAGCCAATGGCTCCCGTCGGATCGGTAAAATTCACCTTTGGGTTGGTCTTCCCGCCCCAATCGTAGCCGACGTTTATACCCGCGTAAAAACCTGTCCAACTCATCGACGGCATCGGGGGTGGCGGCGGAACTTGCGCCAGTTGGGCCCCAGGCACCAAATTGCTCGCCGGCGCATCCTCGGCCAGCGCCGGCGTCACCAGAGCGGCGGCCCCAAGCAACGCGCCAACAGTCGCGCCAATGACAAGCTGCCTCTTCATGAGCAAATTCCCCCGTTTACTCGACAGAGCAGTCTAGCCTATTCAACCTTTTAAGTCTGTTGCAGGAAAGCAACGCTTGCTGTCTTTAATGTGATCTGCGCCCCAAAGTGGGTTGGGTTGGAGCGCGCAACGAAAAGCCGCCGCGGCGAACCGCGGCGGCTTCTTTGATTTAGGACGCCTTGTTTAGGGTTTGATGATCTCGACGCGGCGGTTCTGCGGCTCGCGCACGCCATCCGCCGTCGGCACCCGGTTGTCGTTCTCACCGCGGCCAGACACAACCATCTGCGCCGGCGGTACGCCTTGGGCTGCCAACGCCTTGGCGACGTTGTTCGCGCGCCGCTCGGAAAGCCGCTGATTGTAGCCGGGCGAGCCCGACCGGTCGGTGTAGCCGGTCACCTGGATCTGCACCGGCGCTCCCGACTTATAGGCATCGGCCGCTTGCGCGATGATCTGCCGGCCTTCAGCCGTAATCGTGTCCTTGTCCCAATCGAAGAACACGATGAACACCTGCGGCGCCGCCGGCGGCGGAGCCGGCATCGCAGCAGGCGCGGGCGGCGGTGGAGGCGGCGCGCCAAAGTGATAGCTGATGCCGACCCGGACGGCATCCACCTCCGCGCTCCGCAGCTTGAAATGCATCGCATCGCTCGCAAGGGGCGGGCCGGCGACGGCTCCCAAGAAATTCGTTGGCACAATCTGGCCGTGAGTCGGGCTGAGCTCGACATGCAGGTACTCAGCCTTGACCGAAACATGCGGGCTCATCATCCATTCTAACCCGGCCCCGGCGGTCCAGCCCGTCTGCGTCGTCGAGGTCTTGAACGGGAAACGTTCGATCAAGGTCGTCGTACCGGGAAGCGTCACCGTCATCAGGTCGGAAGTGTCATTGCGCCCATAGGCAAAACCGCCCGTGCCATAGATCAGCAGGTTGGGATTGAACGCTGTTGTGCCGATACGGCCGCGGACCGTGCCGAACCACGGCACGGTGCTTTTGGCTGCATTGGTCACCGTGCCGGGTCCAGTGGGATCAACAGCCGCCGCGGTGAACATCGAATTGCTCGTGGAGTCCGACCCGTTGTACTGGACGTCGGTTTCTACACCGACAACGATGCGGTTGTGCAGGTCCAGGTTGTAGCCAAGATGGCCGCCGCCGGTGAACCCGGCGCCGGCACTCCCCGGCAAGGACGTTCCCCAGTTCGTGGAGCCAAAAAAGGGCGCCGTGAATAGCGTATTGGGGGCTCCGAAGGCAGAAGTGATGGGAACGCTGGTCTGGTAATCCTGGCTTGTCCACGCCGCGCCGACGTCAGCGCCCAGAAAGACGCCGGTCCAATCGATCCCCGTTGCCATCGGAGGCGACGGGACCTGCGACAGCTGTGCGCCGGGCACCAAATTGCCGGCAGGCGCATTCTCAGCCAGTGCCGGCGTCACCGCAGCGGCAGCGAGCGCCGCGCTGAACGCTGCACTAGTGAAAAGACCCTTCCGCATCGATAAATTCCCCCATTACTCAATTAACCACTGTAACCCACTCAACCGCCAAAATCTGTTGCGCAAGGGCAACACTCATTGGCTTTGGCGCGCCGACATCGCCATGGCGATCAAGGCGATGCCGCCGAACACAAGGTCGATCCCGACCAGGAGGCCAAGCGCCCAGGCGAGTGTCCCGGGCAGCCCGGCGATGATGATACCGGCGAGGATCAGGTCCATCACTCCGCCGAGCATCATCCACTCCCAGCGTCCGCTCAGTTCGCGGCGATGTTCGAGCGCCATCACGATGATTAGAATCCCGTCGATGAGGAAGAACGCGATCAGCACGTAGGTGAGCGTGGCAACCCCCTTCGTCGGGTTGGCCAGCAGGATGCCGCCCGCCAGCACCGAGATCGCCGCCGAGGCCAACGCCCACCAGAAGCCGGGCGCATTCTTTTGGCTGAACGTTGCGATCAACCCGACGATGCCGCCGATAAGGAACAGCCAGCCGAGCACCAGGGCTGTCGCCAGCCCGGCGAGCGGCGGCAGGGCGATCGCCGCCAATCCGAGGATCAACAGGATGACCCCCTCGATGAGAAACATCCGCCAATGCTCGCGGATTGATTTCCTGATGGCTGCGTTGAAATCCGATTGGTTCAGCGACATGGGTCGTCTCCTTTAGCCGCAAACGCGAAAAGCCCCTCCGCCGCGCGACGGAGGGGCTTTCAACACGAGCTCGAAATTACCGGTGGTTCGCCTGATACCGCGAGTTGCGCAGCACGCGGCCGGGCAAATTGCCGGTGTGGTTGCCTTCCTTCATCAGCATGCGGCCGTTGACGAAGGTGGCATAGATGCCCGCCGCCGGTTCCTTGAAGCGCCAGCCGCCGGCCGGGAAGTCGTGGACGATGAATTCGGGCAGCGGCTTCACGGTGTCGGGATCGAACACCGTAATGTCGGCGGTCATGCCCGGCCGCAGGAGGCCGCGGTCATAAAGCCCGAAGGTCGAGGCCGAATCGAAGGTCAGGCGCCGCACCGCGTTCTCCAGCGTCATCACCTGCTTCTCGCGCACCCACTCGCCGAGCAGCCGGGTCGAGAAGCCGTAGCCGCCGTGATACTGCACGTGCGCGCCGCCGTCGCTGAGACCGATCAGCGCGTTCGGGTAGTTGAGAATTTCCTTCATCGCCTCGACGTCGATGTTGTTTTCGGCTTGCATGAAAACGGTCTGGAGCTTTTCCTCCACCACCAGGTCGAGGAAAGAATCGATGATGCGCTTGCCTTCTTTCTCGGCGATCTGCTTCAGGGTCTTGCCGACCATCCACTTGTTCATCTCGAGCTTCGGTTCCTCGACCCAGATGTAGTTGTACCATTCGCGCGAGATCGTGTTGCCGGGGATCTCGACCTTCCACTCGACCATCTCCTCGTGGAGCTTGGCGCGGACAGCCGGGTCAGCATAGGCGCGCAGCTTCTCGGCGTCCGACATCAACAGGATCGGGTGCCAGGTCGGCGAGCCGCGGAACACCTGGGTATTCGACATATTGAAGGTCTGCGTCGTGGTGTTCGGCGAGGCCAGCGGGTAGGCGCGAATGCCCTTGGCCGAGGTCTCGTCGACCCGGTCCATGTGTTTTTTCCACTCACCCGGCCGGCGCACCGACTGGCCGAGATTATTGTAGACGACCGGCCGGCCGGTGGCCTCGGAGAGGCGTGCCATCAGCCCGTTCTTCATCTCGGCGTCGCGGCCGCCGCCCGACTGGATGATCCCGGTGCCCATCTCACGCAGCATGTCGGCGAGCGCGAAGATTTCCTTCTCGTCCGCCCACAGCGCCGGAATGTGCATGCCCTGCGGGTCGTAATGTCCCTGGTTGCGCGAGACGGAGAGCCCGAGCGCGCCGCCTTCCATGCCGTCGCGCACGACGGCCTGCATTTCCTTAAGCTCGGCGTCGTTCGCCGTGCGGGTCTGACAGGCGTCGCCCATCACGTAATAGCGCACCGCGGTGTGACCGATCAGCGTGCCGACATTGACGCCGAGGTTCTTGTCGAGCTTGTCCATGTATTGCGGGAAGGTTTCCCAATCGACCTCGATGGTGTTGAGCACCTCCATCGGGATCGCTTCGACATAGGAGAGGAACTCGGCCATGCGCTGGGACTTGCCCTTCTTCACCGGCGCCAGGCTCAGCGAGCAATTGCCGATGACAACGCTGGTCGCGCCGTGGTCGCACGAGAACGAGCACATCGGGTCCCAGGTGACCTGGGCGTCGTAATGGCAGTGGTTGTCGATAAAGCCGGGGGCGATCACCTGTCCGCCGACATCGACCACCTGATCCGCCGCGCTCGACAGCTTGCCGATCTCGGCGATCTTGCCGTCCTTGACCGCGACATCGCCGGCAAAGGCGGGCATCCCCGAGCCGTCGATGACCTTTCCGTTCTTGATCAGGACGTCATACGCCATCGAATTTCCTCCTGTGCGGGATGCGGTTCAACCGGCTGTTGTGGGAAAACTATAGCACCCGCCGACAGCGGCAAGCCATCGATTGCCGGGTGGACGCGTGGCGAAGCCATGTCCGGTGGGCATGGCTTCTCTGGCGGGCGGATGAAAAGGGCGGGGTTACTCCGCCGCGGCCTTGCCGAAGCTTGGGGCGTGTTCGAGATCGTCGACCAGCGCCGCGTCGCCCTCGGTCGGCAAGGGCTCGAAGTAGTTGATCCCGGCGTCGATGTCGCCTTCCCACATCTCGCGCGGCAGCTCGTAGAGCAGCTCGACGCCGTAGCCGTTCGGGTCGTTGATATAGACGCTGTGGGTCACGCCGTGATTGACCCGCATGTTGAACTTGACGCCCTTCTTCTGCAGTTCGGCGAGCTTTTCGACAAAAGCCTCGCGGCTCGGCATCGCGATAGCGACGTGGTTGATCGCCACTGGCTTGTCGAAGAGGCCCCATTCCGCGGGCGGCGGCAGATTCGGGTTCTCGACCAGAGCGACGTCGTGATGGGTGAATTTGCCGTCATGGTCGCCGCTGTAGAACTGCATGCGCGGCGTCTTGCCCATCTCGGGCCGTGGATGGAGTTCGCCGACCTGCTTCAGCCCGACGATCTCGGTCCAGAATTTGTGCGACGCGTCCATGTCGCGAACATTGAGCACGACGTGATTGATGCCGACCGGTGCTGTCATCTCAGCCTCCCCTTGTTTAGTTATTCCGCTGCCGCCTTGCCGAAGCTTGGCGCCTTGTCGATCTCGTCGACCAGTGCGGCCTCGCCCTCGGTCGGCAGGTTCTCTGCCCAGTTGAGCGCGGCGTCGATGTCGCCTTCCCACATGTCGCGCGGCAACTCGTAGAGCAGCTCGACGCCGTAGCCGTTGGGGTCGCTGATATAGAGGCTACGGGTCATGCCGTGATTGACCCGGCGCTCGAACTTGACCCCGCGCTTTTGCAGGAACGCCAGCTGCTTTAGCCACGCCTCGCGGCCGGGCAGGGTGATCGCAATGTGATTGACCGCGACCGGCATGCCGAACATCGCCCAATCCTTGGGCCGCGGCGGCAGCTCCTTGTTCTCGACCAGGGCGATGTCGTGGTGGTTGAGCTTGCCGTCATGGTCGGCGCTGTAGAAGCGCATGGTCGGGCGCGGCCGCTCGGGCGTGCCGGGCTGCAGCCGCCCGACTTCCTGCATGCCGACGATCTCGGTCCAGAATTTGTGCGATTCCTCGATGTCGCGGACGTTGAGGACGATGTGGTTGACCCCGGCGGGGGTGACCGCGCGATCGGGTGCCGCTGCTTTGCTCTGTGCCATGGCTGTGCCCTGCGAGTTCGGTGGCGATGCTTGCCTACAGTTTACCGCCGAAGCGTTCAGCCGTCACCACAGCGTCGATCCGATCATTAGTCCGCCGATGAGCAGGGCCACGCAGATCACGACGAACAGAAAGAAGAGCAGCTTGGCGATGCCGGCGGTTGCCGCCGAGATACCGGTGAAGCCGAACAGCGCCGCCACGAGCGACACGACCAGAAAGAACAAGGCCAATCTCAACATCGAAAATCTCCGGTGTCTTTCGAGCTTCAACGCGTCGGGCGGGCAATCATCGCCAGCCGCGGTCAGGGGATCTCGTAGACCGCGTACTCGTCGGCGATGCCGCGCAGCGCGCGCTGTTGCGCGACCGGCGCGAGGCCCTTCTCGGCGAGCAGGCTCGACGTCTGCGAATGCTCGACAACCGGCCCACTGGCAAAAATCGCGCGCGATGTCGCTAGCCCCTGCACCCGGGCGGCGATGTTGACGGTCGAGCCAAAGAAATCCTGGCGGTCGTTGAGCACCACCGCGAGGCACGGACCCTCGTGAATACCAATCTTCAGCAACAGGTCCTCGCTGCCCCGGTCCTCGTTCAGCTGCTGCATCGCCTCGCGCATTCTGAGCGCGGCGGCGACAGCACGGTCGGGCGAGTCGAAGGTCGCCATAACCGCGTCGCCAATGGTCTTGACGATGGCCCCCGCCTCGGCGGCAACGATCTCGTGCAGCACATGGAAGTGCTGGCGCACCAGATCGTAGGCGGCGAGATCGCCGACCCGTTCGTAGAGCGCGGTCGAGCTTTTCAGGTCGGTGAACAGGAAGGTCAGGCTGGTGATCTTGAGGCGCTGATCGGGGTCGAGCGTGTCTGTGCCGTAAAGGTCGCGGAACGTCTGGTTAGCGAGCAGCCGCTTGGCGCTGAGGAATGGGTGACGCAGATCGAGCAGATGGTGCAATTCATCGCCGGCGATCCACAGACCGGGCAGCAGCCGCTCGTCGGTGCGGTTCTCGAACGACAACCGCAATGGGCCGGGCCGCATCTCGATCGTCGTCGTCGGCGCCTTGAGGCCGGTGTACACGATCGACAGGTTTTGCCGCTCGCGGGTCGGCTCCCCCTTGACGTCGATGAACTGCGCGGCGTGCGTAACCGGCTCGAACACGATCAAGAACTGCGCCGGCAACTGGAGCGACAGTTGCGCCTTTTCGCCGGCCGTCAGCTCCAGCGTGTCGAGCGTGATGCTCTCGACGACGGGGTTGAGATCGTCCGGCAAGTCCATCGCAGAGGCCCAGAAGATCTGGCGGAAATATTCAGTGAACGGCAGCTCTTGTGGGTCGTGCGCCGCGATCCGCCGAACCCGGCGGGTGACGGTGAAGGTCACCTCGACCATCTGGTCGAGCGAGGGTTCATAGCCGCGCGCGCACAGGGCGCAGACATAGTCGTCGTGCCCGACCGTCTTAAGCGTTGCGCCTTCGCCGAGCACGCCGCCGCAGCCGGGGCACACGACGTTCCACGATAGCTCGAAGATGCCGAGCCGCGACGCATGGAGAAAGGCCGCGATCGTCGTCTCCTCGTCGAGGCCGCGTTGTTCGGCGAATTTGAGCACGTTGATGCGGCATAATGCGCGGTCGGGCGCGTCGCGCACCAGCGTCTCGATCGCAGCCGTCACCTCGGGATCGGTGGCTTGGCGCAACGTGGCAAAGAGGGCTTCGGCTTCGTCGGTCATCCCTGCACCCTATGGCGAAGCGAGGCGGGTTCCAGCCCGCCTCGCCAGGCTAAAATGTGGGAGCTGCAGCGCCAAATTCCAGGTCATTGCGGCCGTCATCGAAGTGTCCGACGCGATAAAAATCCGATCGGGAATTCACTGCTCCGCGAGGGCCAGATTGTCACCGATCGCGATCTTGCCGGCGGCGATCACCTCGGCATAGATGCCCATGATGTTGTGGCCGAAGTGGCGCATCAGCTCGGCCACCATCGGGATGTCGCGCTCGGCGGTTGTTGGGTTCACCTCGGTCGCGGCGCAACGGGTGATTGGGGAGATCACCCGCAATCGCGCGCCGCCGACCGTGATCTCCCGCTCCATCCAGCCTTGTTCGTCCCAAGCCGGCAGCCCGTCGAAATAAATGTTGGCGCGGAAGCGGATCGGCGCGACGGTTGTGCCGATCTTGGCGTCAAGATCGCGGATACTGGCGAGGTTGATTAGCGAGACATACTGGCCGGTGGAGGCGTTCGGCTTTGGTCGCGCGTCGGCGAAGGCGTGGCCCGGCGCCTCGACGACGCGCAGTTCGCCTTTTGTGGGATCGCCGAGAAAATCTTTGTAGTAGTCGGCGATGCGCCTCGCGCCGTCCGGTGTCGTCAGGCTTTCGCGGAGCACCGTCTGGTCGTTTTGGGAGATGGTCAGCAGACCGGTCTCGGTATCGAAGCTCGTCTGCAACTGGGCCAGCGTCTCGTCGCGCATCAGCATGATGAAGTGGTTTTTCGACAACCATCGTGGGCGTTCGGGGTCGAACTCGGTGGTGCCGAGCGCGATCGCGAAGCGGCGGTCGTGCGGCAGACATTTGCCGGCACTGAGCCCGATTTGGCCAAGTAGCTCGGCTGACAGTCCCTTGACCGGGTAGCGATAGATATTGGTGATCGCGACCGTCATGCGCTGTTCCCCTCTCAACTCATGAAGGTAGGCATCAAGAAGCGGATTTGCATCCCGCCGCGCTGCGCTAGAGTAAGCTCACGAAAATGTCAGACCGGGTGCGAGGGGTAAGGAAATGCAAGCGGATTACGTGATCGTCGGCGCCGGCTCGGCCGGATGCGTGCTCGCCAACCGGCTGACAGAGGACCCCAGCGTCCGGGTCATCCTCATCGAGGCGGGCGGGAAGGACTGGAATCCGCTGATCCACATTCCCGCCGGGTTCATGAAGATGCTCGATCACAAGACCCTGACTTGGGGCTTTCACGCCGAAGCCGACGTCGGTACCAACGGCCGCGCGATCCTCTATCCGCGCGGACGGGTCATCGGCGGCTCGTCGTCGATCAACGGGCTCATCTACATCCGCGGCCAACCCGAGGATTACGATCACTGGCAACAGCTCGGCAATCGCGGCTGGGGATGGGACGACGTGCTGCCGTATTTCAAGAAGGCCGAGCGCTGGGAAGGCGAAGGCAGCGAGGTGCGCGGCAAGGACGGCCCGCTCTTCACCTCGAAGATGGACCGGCCGCCGATCTGCGAGGCGGCGATCGAGGCCGGCAAGCAGATCGGTCTCGAATACCGCGAGGACGTCAACGATTTGACGCGCCTGCATAATGACTGCATCGGCTGGTGCCAGCAGACCCGCGGCGGTCGTACCCGCGCCAGCACCGCGCGCACGTATCTGCGGCCGGCGCTAAAGCGCGGCAATTTGCAGCTCGTCACCAAGGCGTTGGTGCACCGTATCGTCTTCAATGGCAAGCGCGCGGTCGGGGTCGAGTTCTCGCGGGGCGGCCAGGTCGAACGCGCCGATGCCGGACGCGAGGTGATCCTCTCGGCCGGCGCGGTCGGCTCACCGCATCTGTTGCAACTGTCCGGCGTCGGCGACCCCGAGCATCTCGGCAAGATCGGCGTCCCGCTCGTGCATGAGCTGATGGGCGTCGGCAAGAACATGCAGGACCATTATGTCGTCCGTGTTACCCGCCGGGTGCATGGCGCGCAGACCGCCAACGAGAAGTCACGCGGCCTGCCGCTCGCCGGCGAGGTACTGAAATACCTGTTCACCGGCAAGGGCATGCTGACCTACAGCGCGTCATTAGTCGCGGCCTCGGTCAAGGTGTTGGAGGAATCCGCGACCCCCGACATCCAGTGCTCGTTCGCGCCGGGGAGCTTTGTCAACGGCACGGTCGGTCAGCTCGAACGCGAACCGGGGCTCACCGCCGGGATGTGGCAGATGCGCCCTCTATCGCGCGGCTACGTCATGGCCAAGACCAACAGGCCCGGCGACGCGCCGGCGATCAACCCGCGCTACCTCTCGGACGAGACCGACCGACGCGCGGTGCTCGGCGGCGTTCGCTATATCCGCAAGCTGTTCCAGGCGCCAGCGCTGGCGCAATACCTCGGCATCGAGAGCCTGCCGGGCGAGAAAGTACAGAGCGACGAGGAGATCCTCGATTACGCCCGCCAATACGGCAACACGGTCTATCACGCCACTTGCACCTGCATGATGGGGCAGAACCCAATGTGCGTCGTCGACGACCAGCTCCGCGTGCGTGGGATGGAGGGGATTCGAGTCATCGACGCCTCGATCATGCCGGCGGTCAGCTCGACCAACACCAACGCGCCGACGATCATGATCGCTGAGAAGGGCGCTGCGATGATCAAGGCGGGAGCGCGGGAAAAGCTGGCGGCTTGATACCCGCGCCCGCGTATCGTGTAGGATGAACCGATTGCGCACCGGGTCCGCGTGCGCCCCTAACCCCCTGGAGCTTCCGGAATGGCCGACACAACCGAATACACCCCGCCCAAAATCTGGGTAGCCAAGCCGGCCCTGGGCCGGTTCGCCAATATCAACCGCCCGACTGCCGGCGCGCAATTCGAGCGGGAGCTGCCGGTCGGCAAGCACCCGTTCCAGCTCTATTCGCTGGGCACGCCGAACGGGGTCAAGGTCACGATTATGTTCGAGGAGCTGCTGGCGAAAGGCCACAAGGGCGCCGAGTACGACGCCTGGCTGATCAAGATCGGCGACGGCGACCAGTTCGGCAGCGGCTTTGTCGCGATCAACCCGAACTCCAAAATCCCGGCGCTGATGGACCGTAGCGGCCCGAAGCCGATCCGCGTGTTCGAGACCGCCGCGATCCTGATGCACCTCGCCGAGAAGTTCGGCGAGTTCCTGCCAACCACGGCCAACCCCGCGGCTCGCGCCGAGTGCCTGTCGTGGTTGTTCTGGCAGATGGGCAGCGCGCCCTATATCGGCGGCGGCTTTGGCCATTTCTATGCCTATGCGCCGGTCAAGATTGAATACGCGATCGACCGCTTTACGATGGAGGCAAAACGGTTGCTCGACGTGCTAGACCGCCGGCTTGGCGAGAGCGAATGGGTCGCCGGCCCCGACTATACGATCGCCGATATGGCGTGCTTCCCGTGGTATGGCGGGCTGGCTCGCTTCAACCAATATGGCGGGGCCGAATTCCTCCAGGTACAGGACTACAAGAACGTGCAACGCTGGTGCGATGCGATGCTGGCGCGGCCGGCGGTGCGGCGCGGGCGCATGGTCAACCGTCTCTCGGGCGAGCCGTCGGAGCAGCTGCACGAACGCCACGACGCCAGCGACTTCGAGACCAAGACGGCGGACAAGATCGCGGCCGCGGCCGACTAAACGGGTTCACGCCGGTCGCTGCGCCAGAAGCTGGGCGTAACGGACGATCCGTCGCCCGGCTTCTTCCAGGCGCGCGTCCGGCGCGCTGAGCGCGATGCGCAGATGCCCGGCGGCGCTGGCGCCGAACCCGTCGCAGGGCAGCACCGCGACGTGCTCGCGCTCCAGCAGCTCGATGGCGAATTCCTCCGAGCCAAGGCCGGTGCCGCGGCAATCGAGAAGCACGAACATGCCGCCCTCGGGCGGCACGACCCGGCAATTTGGTGCCTCGGCGAGGAGCGCGCTCATCATCGCCGCGCGCCGCCGATAGTCCTCGCGCAGCACTACGACCGCGGCGGCCTCCTGCCGCAACACCGCCAGCGCGCCCTCCTGGATGAAGCCGGGGCTGCCGTAGGTCATGCACAAGAGCAGGTTGAAGAGGTGGCCCTGCAGAGCCGGCGGGCCGATGATCCAGCCCATGCGGAAGCCCGGCGCGGCATGCGATTTCGATAGGCTGGAGACGACGACCGTGCGCTCCGCCATGCCGGGCAGCGAGCGCGGGCTGACATGCGGCCGGGCGAAGGCCAGGTCTTCGTAGACCTCGTCCGAGACGAGCCAGAGATCGTGCCGCCGGCACAGTTCGGCGATCGCCGCGATCTCGTTGGCGGTGAACACCGCGCCGGTCGGGTTGTGCGGCGAGTTGATCCAGATGACCCGCGTTTTGGGTCCGATCGCCGCCACCATGGCGTCGAGATCGGGGTGGAAGCCGCGCTCGGGCACCAGCGGCACTGTCACCATCGTCGCGCCGCTGGCGCCGATCACCGCCTCGTAGGTGGCGTAGACCGGTTCGGGCACCACGACCTCGTCGCCGGCGCCGGCGAGGCATTGCAGCGCGCAATAGAGCCCGCCCTGCGCGCCCGGCACGACGACGACATTGTCGGCGGTGCAGGGCATCCCGCTGCGCGCGGCGTGCCGTGCCGCGATGGCCTCGCGCAGCGCCTCGGTGCCGATCATCCGCGAATACCCGGTGCGGTGAGCGCGCAGCGCCGCCACGGTGGTCTCGATCAGCATCTCGGGCGGCGCCTGGTCGGGGTCGCCGACGGTGAGCGCGATCACGTCCTCGCCAGCCTCGCGCAACTCGATCGCCCGGCGATGCACCGCCCAGGCGCCCGCGCCGCGGCCGGCGACACGTTCGGTGAGCGATGAATAGCGCATGGCGGCCCTGACTGGCATCGGCGGTCGAGTGCGCTAGAGTATCGCCGCAACATGGTTGTCATTGCGAGGAGCGCGTTGCGCGACGCGGCAATCTCGATCGTATGGAGACACCTACGGCGCGAGATTGCTGCGCTACGCTCGCAATGACGATCTAAGTTCGGGAGGGACGCGATGCAGGCAGACTACGTGATCGTTGGCGCCGGGTCGGCCGGCTGCGTGCTCGCCAACCGGCTGAGCGCCGATCCATCGGTCAAGGTCGTGCTACTCGAGGCCGGCGGGCGCGACACCAGCCCGTTGATCCATGTCCCTGCCGGCTACATCAAGCTGCTCGACCACAAGAAATGGACCTGGATGTATTACGCAGAGGCCGATGAAGGCGTGAACGGCCGCGAAATCCTCTACCCACGCGGCAAGGTGCTGGGCGGCTCGTCGTCGATCAACGGCATGATCTATGTCCGCGGCCAGCCCGAGGATTTCGATCATTGGGCGCAGCTTGGTAATCGCGGCTGGGATTGGGACGGCGTGCTGCCCTATTTCAAGCAGGCGGAAAGCTGGGAAGGCGGCGCGGACGAATTTCACGGCAAGGACGGGCCGCTCCTGACGTCGCGTCCCTCGGACAAGCCATTCCTTTGCGGCAAGATCATCGAGGCCGGCACCGAGATCGGTCTCGAATATCATGAGGACGTCAATCATTTACCGCCCGGCGCGCCCGACAATATCGGCTGGGTACAGCAGACCCGTCGCGGCCGGCGCCGGCAGAGCGCAGCGCGCACTTATCTGCGGCCCGCCCTGAAACGGCCCAACCTGCAGGTCGTCACCAACGCGCTGGTGCATCGGGTCGTCATCGCGGATAAGCGCGCGACAGGGGTCGAGTTCTCGCGCGGCGGGCAAGTAGAGCGTGTCGACGCGGCGCGCGAAGTGATCCTCTCCGGCGGCGCGATCGGTTCGCCGCAGGTGCTGCAACTCTCGGGCGTCGGCGACCCCGACCATCTCGCCCGCATCGGCGTGCCGGTGGTGCATGCGCTGCCTGGGGTCGGCAAGAACCTCCAGGATCATTTCCTCGCCCGCTGCACCGCCGAGGTGCAGAACGCGCCGACCGCCAACGAGAAATCGCACGGCCTGCCCTTTGTCGGCGAGCTGATGCGCTATGTGTTCAGCGCCTCGGGCCTGCTCACCTACGCGGCCTCGCTGGTCTGCGCCTCGGTCAAGGTGCTGGAAGAGTCGGCCACCCCGGATGTGCAGATCCTCTTCGCCAACGCCAGCTTCGCGCCGGGGCCGATCCGCAAACTCGATTCGAAACCCGGCATGACCGGCGGCATGTGGCAGATGCGGCCGCTGTCGCGCGGCTATGTCGAAGCCAAATCGCCCGACCCGCGCCAAGCGCCGGCGATCAACCCACGCTATCTCTCGCACGACACGGACCGGCGCTGCGCCATCGGCGGGCTAAGGGCGGTGCGCAAGCTGTTCGCCGCGCCGGCGCTGGCGCCCTACCTGGTTGGCGAGATATTGCCGGGCAAGGATGTGCAGAGCGACGACGAGCTGCTCCACTATCTGCGGCAGACCGGCTCGACCGTGTTCCACGCCACCTGCACCTGCAAGATGGGCCAGGATGCGATGGCGGTGGTCGACGACCAGCTCCGGGTGCACGGGATCGAGGGCCTCAGGGTCATCGACGCGTCGGTGATGCCGACCGTGACCTCGACCAACACCAATGCGCCGACCATCATGATCGCCGAGAAGGGCGCCGCGGCGATCAAGGCTTCGGCGAGGCAGAGATTGGCGGCCTAGGGAGCAAGGCTCATGCAAGCAGATTATGTGATCGTCGGCGCCGGCTCGGCCGGGTGCGTGCTCGCCAACCGGCTGACCGAGGACCCCAGCGTCAAGGTTGTGCTGATCGAGGCCGGCGGGAAGGACTGGAACCCGCTGATCCACATTCCGGTCGGTTACATGAAGCTGCTCGACCACAAGCAGCTGACCTGGGGCTTCAAGGCCGAGGCCGATCCCGGCACCGCGGGCCGCGCCATCGCCTACCCGCGCGGCCGCGTGCTCGGCGGCTCGTCGTCGATCAACGGGCTGATCTATATCCGCAGCCAGCCCGAGGACTATGATCACTGGGCGCAGCTCGGCAATCGCGGCTGGGGCTGGGACGATGTGCTGCCCTTCTTCAAGCAGGCCGAGAGGTGGACCGGCGAAGAGGCTGAAATTCATGGCAAAGGCGGGCATCTGACGACGTCGCCAATGACCGAGCAGCCCGAGGCCTGCCACGCCATCATCGCCGCTGCCCAAGAGCTCGGTCTCGAATTCCGGCCCGACGTCAACAACCTGCCGCGTGGCGCCGGCGACAGCATCGGCTGGTGCCAGCAGACCCGCGGCGGGCGGAGGCGCGCTAGCGCCGCCGCGACCTATCTTCGCCCGGCCAAGAAGCGCCCCAACCTGCAAATCGTTACCCAGGCGCTGGTCCGCCACGTCGTCTTTGACGGCAAGCGTGCAACCGGAATCGTGTATTCGCGTGGCGGTCAGGTGGAGCGGGCCGATGCGGCGCGCGAGGTGATCCTCTCCGCGGGGGCGATCGGCTCGCCGCACGTGCTGCAGCTATCCGGGGTCGGCGATCCGGAGGTGCTGGCAAAGGCGGGTATCTCCGTGCATCACCCGCTCCCCGGGGTCGGGCGCAATTTCCAGGATCACTACATCGCGCGCATGTCGTGTTATGTCCGCGATCTCGAAACCCTCAACGAGCGCGCCCGCGGCCTCGGCTTCGCCAACGAGATCATGCGTTATTTCGTGCAGGGCAAGGGCATGATGACCTTCGGCGCCTCGCTCTGCGCCGCCTCGGTCAAGGTGCTGCCGGAGTTGGCGACGCCGGATGTGCAATGCGTCTTCGCCCCGGCGAGCTACAAGCCCGGCCTCATCAGAAAGCTCGACGACCGGCCCGGCATCACCGGCGGCCCGTGGCAGATGCGGCCGCTGTCGCGCGGCTATGTGCTGGTGAAGTCACCAGACCCCCGCGAGCAGCCGGCGATCAACCCGCGCTATCTCGCCGAGGACACCGACCAGCGCGCCATGGTTGGCGGGCTGAAGTTCCTGCGCCGCCTGTTTGCCGCGCCGGCGATCGCCAAGCACGTCATCGAGGAAAACGTGCCCGGCCCCTCGGTGCAGAGCGACGACGAGCTGCTCGATTACGCGCGGCAGAACGGCTCGACCGTTTACCACGCCAGCTGCTCGTGCATGATGGGCAATCACGGCATGGCCGTGGTCGACGACCAGCTGCGCGTCCATGGGCTCGAAAACCTCAGGGTCATCGACGCCTCGGTGATGCCGGCGGTCAGTTCGACCAATACCAACGCCCCGACGATCATGATCGCCGAGAAAGGCGCGGCGTTGATCAAGGCGGCGGCGCGCGAGAAGCTGGCGGCTTAGTGCGCGGCCATTAGCGCATCCGTGCGATAGACGGAGTCATGCTATGGCCGGTGGATTTCCGATTGCGCTCATTAATCGGACTTAATTAGATTTTTAGTTGCGCAACCAGGGAGAAGTGATCGAAGATAGAAAACAATCAAACCGCGCGCTGTCAGTGGTGTTCAGCACGGAGCCGGGAGATGCACTTTCTCATGCCGCGACGGGGCCTGGGTATCGGGGCGTCGGCAAGGGCGTTGAAGCCCAATTCAGCGCCTGGCCCGTGCAAGCCGAGCCTGGCCAAACGGATAATCTCCCACATTCTTATCGTGAGCCTCGCGGGGTGTTCGCTGCCGCGCTATCCGACGCAGATACAGGTGGAACAAGAGAGTAACAATGTACCAAGACTGGAATCTATTACCGATGGTCGGGCCTATTTATCCGTTGTTCGGAATGAATTACAGGACAAGAGAGAATATCTTCAAAATGTTGAATTCGCGTTGGACGCAGGTATTTTAGGCGGATTAGCCCGGATTATTCATGGGGGGCTCGGCGCGGGCGGTTCGAGGGCGTGCTGTGGCCGCGCTTTTTGGCGGCGCCGGAGACGCAGTGATCGGGGTTTGAGGTTGCGCGGAAGGGTTTGTCTGGGGGCGTACGGCCCCGTCGCTCACGGCGGTAATGTGGCGATGCGGCCGGCGAGATCGGTGAAGCTGGCCTGGTAGGGATAGGCGGTCGGCAGGGCGATCTTGATACGGGTGACCATCTCGGTGACGCGCCCGGCGACCTTGATCAGGCAGAGGCGGATCGTGTCGAACTGGGCATCGCGCCAGAACGATGTGCGAGGTGCCAGGCCGCGCAGGGTCAGCATCAGCCAGTAGGCGGCGGTGTGGATCAACAGGCGGAACTGGTTTGCGGTGGCTTTGCGGCAGGAGGTTCGGTCGGAGGCGAGATGCAGCTTGTGCGCCTTGATCAGGTTTTCGGCCTGTCCCCTGGCGCAATAGGCCTTCTCGTAGAGCGTCTTGGGCAGGCCCGGCAGATTGGTAACGATGAAGCGGCTGTCGGCGCCCTGAAGCCCGGCCTCGACGCGAGCGATGACGCGGCGCTCGACGGTCCAGCTTTTGGCCGCATAGCGGAACTCGCCGTAGCGGCGGACCTTTTCGCCCTGGCCGGCGATGCGGCCCAGCGCGGCGTCCTCGGCCAGCGGGCTGACCTGGCGCAGCAGCATCGGATTGCCGGCAAGCCCGAAGATGTAGCCGATGCGCCGACGCTCGCACCACGCCATCGCCTCGGGCCGGCCGTAATGGCTGTCGCCGCGCACGATGATCTCGACCGCCGGCCAGCGGGCGCGGATATGGCCGATAACATGGCGCAGCACCAGCGCCACCTCGGCCCCGTCTGGCGTCTTGCCGGGGCGCAGGATGATGGCGACCGGTTTGCCGGTGGTCGCCTCGTAAATGTGGATTGGCAGGAAACAGCGGCTGTCGTAGTGGGCGTTGAACAGCGCAAGTTGCTGGCCGCCATGCACCCGGTCCTCGGTGTCGTCGATATCGAGCAGGATGCGCCGGGGGACCTGGTCGAAGCTGTCGCAGAACAACTCAACCATCGCTGCCATCATGCGTTTGAGCGCAGTCGGACCGGGAAGGTTCTCGAGCCGGCTGATGGTCGGTTGCGAGCACAAATCCTCACCACTCTCGGGCAGCCGCCCGATGGCCATCTTGAAGGCCGGATCGGACTTAAGCGCGTCGCAGTCGTTGCCGTCGGGATAGCCTGCCGCGATCAGCAGAGCGCGGTAGCGGATCATCTCGGCAAGCCCGTGCACGACCCGCTCCGGATCGCGCCGGTCGTCGATGCAGGCCGCCAGCCGATCGGCAATCCCCAGCCGTTGCTCGATCGCTGCCAGCAGCAATATCCCGGCGTCCGAGGTCAGCCGGCCGCCATCAAAGCCGATGTGCACGGGCTTGCCCGCCACCGCTGGCAAGCCTGGCAAAATCCCCGTACCTTCGTCCATGGCGGGCGCGAACTCCGTTGCCTTCGGTTGATCCGGTCTTGCAACCAAATCATACACGAATCCAACGGCTTATGTCGTTCCCGCCAACCTCCTCAGGCTACCCGGTGAATTATCCCGGTTAGTAGCAACGGGACTTGGTACCGCATTTCATTGGGGTGGTCACAAAACAATAATTGCCGGCATCCTCACGACCGCGGTGATCGGCTTGGATTCGACGCTGTCCTTGAAGCAGCAAGAAATGATTATCGAGAAGGGCCTCGGCGCACTGCAATGTGTGCAAGCGCAGGCCGAGGGATACTACCTCGCGGTAAAACCCTACGATGCCGCGCTGGAACGGGTCAGGGGCGACGTCCAAAATCTGGAAAGCGAATTAGCTTCGCTCGCAGTGCCAATCCGGCCGGACCTGTTACCCGTGGTGACGTCGGCGCAGAGGGAGATTGTCAACGCGAAAACCTGGCTATCGGTGAAGAGCGTGCCTGTCGCCAATGTCGACGCCTCGGTAAAAGTCGGCGTCGACGCCGTTCTTCAAACGACGGTAGAGCAGTTGAACTCGGCTTTGCCCGACGGCTCGGCATTCGCAAAAATCTCGATATCTCCGACCCTGACGCCGGCGCCGCAGCAGAAAGCGGGAGGCCCGGCGCCGCCACCCCCGCCTCCTGCAATGGCACCCGCGCGGGCGCCGAGCGAAGCCGGTCCCATTGATCCTGCCGTGGCGATTATCAATGCGTTGATCGCGACGCTGCGGGCGGATAAGGACGCAGCTGATAGCATTACAATAGCGCCCGGGCCCGTTAACCAGCCCTCGCAGTTACAGAGCTTCAATTGTCCGGTGAGTCCGCTGCAGGCCGTTGCACCGCTGAAAGTATCGCTCAGCTCTTCGAGCGTCAGCGCGAAATCCGGCACCACGTTTACGGCAACGGTGAGCGGTGGTGTCGCGCCTTATTTCGCGACCGTCACCGCTGATCCCAAGAACACGACGCCCTATACGTCTGGCGATATTGGCGTTCCCCAGACTTTTACCGGTACAACCACGACGCTGAAGAACTCAAAACAAATTGGCGCGGGGCAATATACTTTGGTGATTACGGATTCCACGAGCACAGTGGCGACCGTAATGTTCACCGAGACGTCGCCGCCTCCTCAACCGGCGAGGCGACCCGCACCAGCCAAGCGCAATTGACGGCTCTCGCGTAGGTCGTCTATCAGTCTCTCCAGCCGCGCAAGTCACGTGCCGCACGCGTGAGCTCAACGCTGCCCGATTGTTCGCTTGATCCAGCCTGGCACCATTTCAGCGAGCGGGCCGTAGGTGCATTCGCCGAACTCGGGCGATAGCGGGGTCGGCTCGGCGGCGAATTCGACGGTGCGGGCGCCGGCGCGCTTCGCTTCGGCGAGGAACGAGCGGCCCGGCTCGCCGCCGCCGGCATTGCCGATCGAGACGAAGGTCTCGCACGTCGCGAGCGCGATATACACCGTATCGACCCGCAACGGTTCCTCGCCAACCCACACGATGTGGGGGCGCAGATGCCCGTTATTGCCGCAGATCGGGCAATCGTCAGCGTCGCTCAGATCGTCGAACCAGTCGCTGACCTTGGTGCAAATGGTGCAGCGCGCCTTCAAGAGCTCGCCATGGGTGTGGATCACCGCCTGTGCGCCGGCGCGCTCGTGCAGATCGTCGATATTGCGGGTGACGACCAGGGCTTCGCCGGGCCGGGTCAGATCGAGCGCGGCGAGGCCGTCATGCGCGAGGTTGGGTTTGGCCGCGTGCAGTTCGCGCCTGCACCGGTTGTAGAAATCGAATACGCGCTCCGGGTCGCGGGCGAAGCTATCGCGCGTCACCACGTCGTCGAGCGACACGCCGGGCGGCATCGCCGCCGGGTCGAACGGCGCGAAGCCGGATTCACGTGACAGGCCAGGCCCGGTGAAGACGACGATTTTCGGCGGCTTGGGAAAGGGGCTGGGCATGGGCCTTGATGATAGACCCGTTTGCGCCCGATCGGACCTCGCCGTAGCGCTTTAGGCGCTCAGTTTCATTCCGAAATGGTGCTTGCGCTGTGCTTTCGCGCGATCGATCGCCTGTTGCGCCAAATCCAGCCGCCCGGTGCGCGCGATCTCCTGGCGAAAGATTGTTTCGCTCAGCACCGTCTGTTCGAGCGCACGCGTGGCCTTGATCTCCCGGCCCACCCGCCAGGCGCCGAAGGCGCCGCCGACAGCCATGACGGCGCCCAGTATCGTCGCCCACCAAAGGGCCAATTCCATGACGCCGAGCGGCAGACAGGCGACACCCATCAACATCACCAGCCACAAAATGGCGCGCTGGATTTTGAGTTCAGTCATCGGTTTCGACATCGCCGTCCACCCGGACCGCAAGGTTAAGAACTATAGATGGCGATTATTGCGCAACTTCCATGGGGAATTCTCTAACATTTGAGGTTAATTCGTACAGGTTAATAATTAACTGCCTACTACTGACAATTCGCGCTCAGCTTGCCGCCGGATGCTGGTATTCCGGAACCCGGTAATAGACCCAGACGAGGTTGAGCGCCAACACCAGCCCGGTCATCAAGAACACCCAGGACAACCCCAAGCCGGCGGCGAGAAAGCCGCCAAAGAGCGGCCCCAGCGAGTTGCCGAGGAACATCGCCGACGAAGTCATGCCATAGACCGTACCGCGCTCGGAGCGGGGCACGAGCCGCCCGACCAGCGCGTTGGCGGTCGGCAACAGCCCCCCGATAAAAAGCCCGACCGCGAAACGCTCGACGGTGAAGACCCAGTAATTATGGGTGAAGGCCTGCGGGAGCGTCGTCAGCGTCGCTCCGAGTAGCGCGATTAGCAGCACCCGGCGATAGCCGATCCGGTCGCTGCGGTTGCCGAGAAACGGCGCCGAGATCACGTTGGCGACCCCGGTGATCGAGAACGCTATGCCGGCGAGGGTGGCGACATTGGGCAGGTTGCCCACCATCTCCTTGACGTAGAGCGTGACGATCGGCTGTACCGTGCGCACGCCGAACTGTGCCATCAACAGCACGAAGAACAGCGCGAGCAGGGCCGGCGACCGGATTAGCGCGACGAGCCCGGCGGTGACCGTTCGGCCGCCCCCGCTCTTGGTCGGGCGCACGAATTCCTCATGCACCCCGAACCAGACAAAGCTGAGGGACACGAGGATCGTCGCGGAGGTCAGGTAGAACGGGATGCGGTAGCTGCCGGTGAGGTCGGCGAGCCCGCCGCCGATGATTGGACCCACAAGAGAGCCAACAAGCTGCCCGGTCGATAGCCACCCCAGCGAATAGCCAAGCCGCCCTTCCGGCACCTGGCTCGCGACCAGCGCGATCGCCGACGATGAGAACCCGGCGAAGACGCCCATCAGCGCCCGCGCCCCGAAAAACTGCCAGACATTCGCCGACAGCCCCATCAGCGCGGCGAAAAACCCGACCGCGAGGCTCGAGCGGATCAACATCAGCTTGCGGCCGTGCGTGTCGGCCACCTTTCCCCACAAGGGCGAGGCAAAGGCGGCGATGAACGAGGTGATGCCGGAGAGGATACCCGCCCAGATGTCGATGCCGGCCTCGGTCCTGACCCCCAGCTCGGGCAGGAACAGCGGCATGATCGGGGTCAGCATCGAAAACGCCATCGTCATCACGAACTGGATGGCGACCATCGCCCACAGCGTCTGCTGCCAATGCGCCGCCGCGCCGCTCTCCTCGGGGGCGGGCTCTTCGGTCTCGCCGGCGCGCAGTTCGGCCATGAAGCAGCATGCCCCTCGTAAGCTTGTGGAGTGTAGCGCCTCCCGGCATGATCGTACCGTTGCAAGGAGCGTGCAGGATATGAAGTTCGGGATTTTCTACGAGCTGCAGATGCCGCGGCCCTGGGTCGCCGATGGCGAGCTCACCCTCTACCAGAATGCCCTCGACCAGGTCGAACTCGCCGACCGGCTCGGCTACGACTTTGCCTGGGAAGTCGAGCACCATTTCCTCGAGGAATATTCCCACTCGCCGGCGCCCGAGGTGTTCCTCGCCGCGGCGTCGCAGCGCACCAAGAACATCCGCCTCGCGCACGGCATCATGCAGCTGACCACGACGCACCCGGCGCGCTGCGCCGAGCGCATCGGCGCGCTCGATCTCGTCAGCCGCGGCCGGGTCGAGTTCGGCACCGGCGAGAGCGCCAGCTCGACCGAGCTCGAGCCGTTCGGCGTCGCCTATGACGAGAAGCGGGCGATGTGGGAGGAGGCGATCCGCGCCATCATGCCGATGTTCAAGGACGGCGCCAGCGAGCATCACGGCAAGTATTTCGACATGCCGCTGCGCACGCGTGCTGCCCAAGCCAATCCAGAAGCCGCACCCGCCGATCTGGGTCGCCTGCTCTGCGCTGGAGACGATCGAGATGGCCGGGCGGCGCGGCCTCGGCGCGCTGGCGTTCCAGTTCCTTTCGGCCGATGCGGCGCATGCCTGGGTGCACGCCTACTACAACGCGTTTGTGAAGCGGCAAGACAAGCTCGCCGACTACCAGACCAATCCGAACATCGCGCTGACCAGCTATTTCATGTGCGCCGAGACCGACGAGGAGGCGCGCCGCCGCGCCGACGGCATCCCGTTCTTCCAGTTCGCGCTGCGCTTCTACGGCCAAAGCGCGACTCGCGAGCGGCCGGCGCCGGGCACGGTCAACCTCTGGGACGAATACGAGAAGTGGAAGCGCGAGAACCCGGACGGACTGCAGCGCGCGCTGCGTGGCGGCCTGATCGGCTCGCCCGAGACGATCCGCAACAAGCTGCGCCGGTTCGAGACCTCGCATATCGACCAGGTTATCCTGCTCAACCAGGCCGGCAACAACACCCACGAACATATCTGCGAGAGCCTCGAGCTCTTCGCGCGCGAGGTGATGCCCGAGTTCCACGCCAACATCCCCGCGCAAGACGCGTGGAAGGCCAAGGTGCTCGCCGGCGAGATCGAGCTCGAGGAGATCGACACCAAACCGTTCCGCGACCGCTACGGGCCCAACTCGGTGCAGTTGCGGCCGGCGATCGGGCCGCAGGCGGCGGAATGACGCTTCCCGCCCTCAGCCTCGTGGCCGTGCCCGGTCGGCGCCAGGCGACCCTGGAGCTGGCGCGCGAAATCGAACGCCGCGGTTTCGCCGGCCTCTACGTGCCGAGCATCTTTGGCAACATGGCGCAGTGCACCGCGCTGGCGCTTGCCACCTCGCGCATCAAGATCGCCACCGCGATCGCGCCGATCTACGCCCGCACCGCCGAGGATTTCGCGCACGGCGCGGCGTATATCCATGAGGTATCCGGCGGGCGTTTTGCGTTCGGTATCGGGGTCGCGCACGGCCTCTCGCATATCCGCATGGGGGTGACCCCGGGCAAACCGCTCGGCGATATCCGCGACGTTTGTCGCGAAGATGCATTCCTATGATGGCATCGGCGCCTTCCCGCCGATCATCCTCGCGGCGCTCAGAAAGCGCATGGTCGCGCTCGCCGGCGAGATCGCCGAGGGACTGATCTTCGCGAACGCCAGCCGCTCGCACATGCGGGAGTCGCTGTCGGTGTTGCCGGCGGCCAAGCGCGCCGACCCCGATTTCCTCGTTGCCAACATGATCCCGACCTGCATCGCCGACGACGTCGAGGCGGCGAAATCGGTCAATCGCCGCACGCTGACGCGCTACACGATGCTGCCCAATTACCGCAATTACTGGAAGGAAGCAGGCTACGTCGACGAGATGAACGCCATCGAAAGAGCCGCCGCCGAGGGTCGCCAATCCGATATTCCGAGCTTGATGAGCGATCAATGGCTGGCCGACGCCACCCTGTTCGGCTCCGCTGCCGCGGTGCGCGACGGCATCGAGGCCTGGCGCGAGGCTGGGGTCACGACCCCGGTCATCGTCCCATCCTCGGCTTCGGGCAACCAGTTGAAGGCGGTCGAGGAGATTCTTCGCGGCGTTTCCTAGGGGAGCCGGCCTACCGCTCGCGCATCTTCGGGTCGAGCACGTCGCGCAGCGCGTCGCCGAACAGGTTGATGCCGAACACCGTCAGCATAATCGCCAGGCCCGGGAAGATCGCGATCCACGGTGCGGTCGACGCGTATTCCTCGGCGCCGCCCTGCAGCATCAGCCCCCACGCCGCAACCGGCTCCTGCACCCCGAGGCCCAGGTAGGAAAGCGAGGCTTCGGCGAGGATCGCCTGGCCGACGAACGAGGTCAGCATGATCAGGAACGGCGCCACGACGTTTGGCACCATGTGGTTGAGGATGATCCGCGAATGGCTGTAGCCGAGCGCGCGAGCGGCATCGACATAGGGTATTTCACGGATCGCCAGCGCGCTCGACCGCACCACCCGCGCGCAGCGCGGAATGAGCGGGATGGTGATGGCGATGATGACGTTTTGCACGCCGGTGCCGAAGATCGACACCACCGCGAGCGCCATGATGATCAGCGGGAACGCCATCACGATGTCGAGAATGCGCTGCAGGAAGAGGTCGATGCGCCCGCCGAAATAGGCGCTGCCGACACCGACGACGAGCCCGCTGAACCCGCCGACGATGGCCGAGGTAAGGCCGACGATAAAGGCGGTGCGCGCGCCGAACAGGATGCGCGAGAGGATGTCGCGTCCCAGCTGGTCGGTGCCGAGCCAATGCGCCCAGCTCGGCGCTTCGGTCATCGCGCGAAGTCGTTGGAGGTCGGGTTGTAGGGCGCGATCCAATCGGCGGTGAGCCCGGCGATCCCGAAGAGCGGCGACCAGAACGATACCGATCGTCGCCGACTGGCTGGCGGACGACGAAGCGCTTGACCGCGCTCCAGACGCCGCGCGGCGCGACGTAGGTATCGTCGGTGAAAACGGCGGCGCCGGCTCGGGGTCGGGGCGATGTCGGTCATCGTGATGCCCTATCTCAAGCGGATGCGCGGGTCGAGCCACGCATAGAAAAGATCGACAACGAGATTGCTCAGCACGGCGAGGGTCACGACCAGCATGACCAGCGCCTGGGTCATCGTGTAGTCCTGGTTCTGCACCGACAGCACCATCAAGCCGGCCGATGCCGTTCAAATTGAACACCTGCTCGGTAACGACGAGCCCGCCGATCAGGAAGGCGAACTCGATGCCGATCACGGTTACCACCGGCAGCAGCGCGTTTTTGAGCGCATGCCGGTTGATGACGATCTTTTCGAGCAGGCCCTTTGCCCGCGCGGTGCGGATGTAATCCTCGCGCAGCACCTCGAGCATCGCCGAGCGGGTCATCCGCATCGACACCGCGGCGTAGCGGTAGCCGACCGTGATCGCCGGCAGCATGACGATCGATAGGTTGCGGATCGGGTCCTTCCAGATCGGCACATAGTCGATCGAGCGGCATCCAGGGATGGCCGGTGATCGCCTGGGTCAAATCGAGCACGAACAGGATCGAGAGGATGCCGAGCCAGAAGGCCGGGGTTGCGATCCCGGCGATCGAGAAGGTGCGGACCACAAGATCGATCCAGGTGTTCTGCTTCAACGCCGAAATCGTGCCCAGCGGGATGGCGATGGTGATCGCGATGATCGTCGCCATGGTCGCGACCTCGAGCGAGACCGGAAAGCGGGTGGCGATCTCTTGGACGACCGGCTTGCCCGACCACATCGAGATGCCGAGATCGCCGCGCGCCAGACCCCAGATGAAGTTCCAGAATTGCACGCAGCCAGGGCCTGTCGATGCCGATCTCGGCATGGCAGGCGGCGAGCGCCTGGGCCGAGAAGCTGGTGCCGCCGGAGCCGAGCCGCACCAGGCAGATGTCGCCTGGGATCAGCCGCATCAGGATAAACACCAGCACCGCCGCTCCGACGAGCGTCGGGATCACCAGCAGGAGGCGGCTCACGATATAGCGATGCATTGGCTTGGTTCTGTCTCCGTGTTCCGTCCCGTCCTGGCGTTCTATCGGTCGAGCCAGATGTTCGCCAGGTCCTGGTTTATGTAATGGCTCGGGCTGATCTTCCAGCCTTTGACATAAGACCGGTATGGCACGATCCGATACCACCACGCCATCATAACCTTGTGCGCCTTGGTATCCATGACGTACTTGGCGAATTGGAACATCGCCGCGTGCTGCTTGGCGGGGTCGGTTTCGTGGAGGGCCTTGTTGTACAGATCCATTTCCTCGGGGTCTTCATAGTTGCCGTAATTCTGCTCGCTGACCGAGGTCGGCAGATAGGGCTGCACGTCGATCAGCGGGTTGACGACGCTGTGGCAATTGGCCTGCAGGTCGACCGCGAAATTGCCGCTGCGCTCGGCCTCGAACCAGGGACCGGTCGGCAGCACTTTCTGGGTCACCTTGACGCCGATCTTGCTCCAGTCGTCGACCGCCCAGATGCCGACAAATTTATAGGGCTGGTCGACCGCACGGTTAATCAGCTCGAAGGTCAGATTCTCCTGTCCCGCCTCCTTGAGCAGCCGTTTCGCTTCCGCCCGCGACTTCTCGATGTCGGGCCCAAAGCCGGCAATGGTTGTCAGCTCGTCCTTGTTCGGCGCCAGCGGCGATCCGGGAAAGATGATGCTGCCGACGGTCTTGACGTCGGCGATTTTCGACAAGGCCGGCGCGCTGCCCCAGCGGTCGATCGCCAGCGTCAGCGCGCGTCGAACCCGCACATCGTCGAACGGTTTCACCGTCTCGTTGATGGTAATGACGCTGCCGCAGTTCCAGTCGCTTTCCTGCACTGCGATCTTGTCGCCGAGCGCCTGCTTTAGTTCGTCGCGCGCCGAGGGCGGGAAGCCGCGGAATTCGATCGCGGCCTGGTCCGCTCGGATCGCGTCGATCCGGGTTGCCTGTTTGGCGGCGAAAATGCCCTTGATGCCGTCAAGATAGGGCTGGCCCGCATGGTAATAATCGGGGTTCCGCACGCCCTCGATCGACTGGCCGGTCTCAAGCTTGACGAACTTGAAGGGGCCGGAGCCCATGATGTTCTTTTCGTACCAGTGTGGCCCGCGGGCCGGATCGTCGAGGATCGCCTTCTCGTAGATCCACCCGAAGGGGTCGGCCAGCGCCGGCAAAAAGGCGCTGGTCGCGTATTTGAGGCGGAACACGACGGTTGTCGGGTCGGGGTTTTCGACCTTGTCGACCATCATGAAATTGGCCTGGCGCGGACTCAGGACACCCTGGTCAGGGAATATGATCTCCTGCCAGCTTTTGGCGACGTCGGCGGCGGTGAGCGGCGTGCCGTCGTGGAACTTCACGCCGGTGCGGATCTTGAACGTGTAGGTCTTGCCGTCATCGGTCGGCTTCGGCATCTCGGTGCACAGATCGCACACGAAATCGGTTGTCGAAGACGGGTTGTCTGGGTTGATCCTGATGAGGACGCTGTAGTACGGCGCCGCGGTGTGGATCGTCGCGTAGGTCGTCTCGCGGTGGCCGTCGAGGCTTGGCGGCGCATCCGACGGGAATCATGTAGGTCAGCGTGCCGCCGCGCTTTGGCGTGTCGGCAGCGTGTCCCGGTCCGATGCCGAGGGCAAGCGCCGTCCCTGCCATGGCTACTCGCGCGAGAAAGTTCATCGTCGCCTCCCTATGCGTATCCCACCGGTGCTGCTTGTGTTTGGTATTGGCTCGATCTCCTACTGATCGAGCCACACCGTCCCAAGGTCTTGGTTGAGGTAATGGCTGGGGCCGATCTTCCAGCCTTTGACGTAGGCGCGGTAGGGCACGATGCGTTGCCACCACAGCAGGAAGATGCCGTGCGCCTGCTCGTCGAGCACGTATTTGTTGAACTCGAGGATCAGCTGCTTTTGCTTCGCCTTATCGAGCTCGCGCAGCATGCGGTTGTAGAGGTCGACCTCGTGGTCGTCCTCGAAATTTCCGTAATTTCCCTCGGAGACCGTGTGCGGCAGGTACTTGCCGACATCGGCGAGCGGATTGACGACGTTCTGGCAATTGCCTTCGACGGTCACGTCGAAATCCTCGGCGCGCATTGCCGCGAACCACGGTCCGGTCGGCAGCACCTTTTGGGTGACGTGAACGCCGATCTTCGCCCATTGGTCGACCACCCAGATGCCGTAATACTTGTAGGGCTGGTCGGTCGAGCGGTTCAGCAAGGTAAACGTGAGGTTTTCCTGGCCCGCCTCCTTCAGCAGGCGCCGCGCCTCGGCCCGCGATTTTTCAATGTCGGGCCAGTAGCCGGCGATCTGCTGGAGTTCGTCTTTGCTCGGCGCCAGCGGCGAGCCCGGGAAGGTAAGCCCACCCACCGTGTGCACAATGGCGATTTTGGAGAGATCGGCGGCGCTGCCCCAGCGGTCGATCGCCAAAGTCAGTGCGCGGCGGACGCGCACGTCGTCGAACGGCTTTTTCTTATGGTTCGGGGTTATCAGCCCGCCGCAGTTCCAGTCGCTGGTCTGCACGGCGATCTTGATCGCCTAGCGCCTGCTTCAGCTCGTCGCGCACTGTCGGCGGGAAACCGCGGAACTCGATCGCCGCCTGGTCGCTGCGAATGGCCTCGACGCGGGTCACCTGCTTGTCGGCGTAAATGCCCTTGAAGCCGTCGAGATAGGGCAGGCCCTTGTGATAGTAGTCCGGGTTCCGCACGCCCTCGATCGACTGCCCAGTCTCGTATTTGACGAACTTGAACGGGCCGGAGCCCATGATGTTCTTCTCGTACCAGTGGATGTCCTGGTCGAGCTTCGCCTTGCTGTAGATCCAGGCATAGGGATCGGCCAGCGCCGGCAGAAATGCGTCGGTCGCGAATTTGAGATGGAAGACGACGGTCTGCGGGTCGGGCGCTTCGATCTTGTCGACCATCACAAAATTGCTCTGGCGTGGGCTGACGACGCCCGCTGGCGGGAAGATGATCTTGTTCCATGAGGCCAGCACGTCGGCGGAGGTCAGCGGCGTGCCGTCATGAAATTTGACGCCGGTGCGGATCTTGAAAGTCCAAGTCTTACCGTTGTCCGTCGGCGCCGGCATCTCGGTGCAGAGATCGCAGATGAGATTTGGCGAGCCCGGGTCCATCGGATTGACGCGGATCAAGGTCGAATAAAACGGCGCCGCGGAGTGGATCGTCGCGTAGGTTTCCTCCCGGTGCGCATCGAAGCTTGGCGGCGCGTCGGCCGGGATCATGTAAACGAGGGTGCCGCCGCGTTTTGGCGTATCCTCGGCCGCCGCCGGCAACGCAATCGTGACAGCCAACACGACGGCGCAAGCCCAGCGCCACCACAACGTCCTTCGCATCTCCCCACTCCCCTGTTTGGTGTTGGCCGCTTTTTTCCGAAGTCTATTTGTCGAGCCAGATTGTCGCCAGATCCTGGTTGAGGAAATGACTCGGGCTGATCTTCCAGCCTTTCACATAAGAGCGATACGGGACAATCCGGTACCAGAAGGTAATCGGCAATTCGTACGCCTTCGTGTCGATCACGTACTTCTCGAAATCGCGCATCAGCGCTCGCTGTTTTGCCGGGTCGGTCTCGTGCAGCATTTTCTGGTAGAGGTCGATCTCGTCCTGGTCCTCGTACCCGCCGTAATTCTCGGTGAATACCGTGTGCGGCAGGTACTTGCTGACATCGAGCACCGGGTTGACCACGCTCTGGCAGTTGGCCTCCATCGTTACGTCGAAGGTGCCGGCGCGCATGTTCTCGAACCACGGGCCGGTCGGTACGACCTTCTGCGTCACGTGAACACCGATCTTGCTCCACTCGTCGACGACGAAGGTGCCGACGTATTTGAACGGCTGGTCGACGTCGCGGTTGAGGAGTTCGAAGGTCAGGTTGTCGGCGCCGGCCTCGTGCAGGAGGCGCTTGGCCTCGGCGCGCGATTTCTCGATGTCCGGCCAGAAGCCGGCCAACTGCTGCAGTTCGTCCTTGGTCGCCGCGAGCGGCGAGCCGGGAAAGACGATGCCGGCGACGGTGCGGACGATTGCGATCTTCGACAGCGCCGGCCCGCCCTTCCACTGGTCGATCGCCAGTGAGAGGGCGCGGCGGACGCGCGGGTCGTCGAACGGTTTCTTTCGGCTGTTGTAGGTGAGCAGATTGCCGCAGTTCCAGTCGCTCTCCTGCACGGTGATCTTGTCGCCCAGCTCTTTGACTAGCTGGTCGCGCGCCGAGGGCGGCTCGCTGCGGAACTCCATCGCCGCGTTGTCGGAGCGGATGGCGTCGACCCGGGTCGCGTGCTTGGGCGCATAGATGCCGACGAAGCCGTCAAGATATGGCAGGCCCTTGTGGTAGTAGTCCGGGTTGCGCTCGCCCTTGATCGATTGCCCGGCCTCGTAGCTGACGAACTTGAACGGGCCGGAACCCATCACGTTCTTTTCGTACCAGTGCGGCCCGCGCGCCGGATCGTCGAGAATTGCCTTCTCGTAGATGAAGGCAAACGGGTCGGCGAGCGCCGGCAGAAAGGTCGTTGTCGCGAATTTGAGGTGAAAGACGACGGTCGATGGGTCGGTGGCCTCGACCTTGTCGACCATCACGTAGAACGCCTGGCGGGCGCTGGTGACGCCTTGCGGCGGGGAAGATGATCTCCTGCCAGCTCGCCGCGACGTCGGCGGCGGTCAGCGGCGTGCCGTCGGTGAACTTGACCCCGTCGCGGATTTTGAAGGTGTAGGTCTTGCCGTCATCGGTCGGCTTCGGGATTTCGGTGCACAGATCGCAGACGAAATCGGTCGTCGATGACGGGTTCTCCGGGTTGATGCGGATCAGCACGCTGTAGAACGGCGCCATCGCGTGGATCGTCGCGTAGGTCGCCTCGCGGTGGCCGTCAAAGCTCGGCGGCGCGTCGGCCGGGATCAGATAGGTAAGAGTGCCGCCGCGCTTGGGCGCTTCGTCCGCCAGGACGGGCGAGGCGGTGGCGAGCGCCATCCCCAACACGAGCGATGCCGCTCTGGCAAACTTGCTCCGCATGTCCTCCCCCTATCGCCTTGGACTACTGGTCGAGCCAGATGCGCGCCAGATCCTGATTGATGAAGTGCGTCGGCGCGATCTTCAAGCCTTTGACGTAGGAGCGATAGGGCACGATCCGGTGCCACCAGAGCCCAAACATCGCGTGGGCCTGGGTGTCGAGCATGTACGTTTCGAACGCCCGCATCGCCGTACGCTGCTTCGCCGGATCGGTCTCGTGCAGCATCGCGTCGTAGAGATCGACCGCATGCTTGTCCTCGTAGCGCCCGTAATTCTCGGCATCGATCGGGCAGGAATTTCTGGATATCCATCACCGGGTTGACGATGCCGTAGCCGGGGGCCTCGACAACCACGTCGAAATCGCCCTTGCGCATCGCCTCGAACCACGGACCGGTCGGCACGACCTTTTGCGTGACGTGGAGACCGATCTTGCTCCACTGGTCGATAAGCCAGGTGCCGACATACTTATAGGGTTGGTCGACATTGCGGTTGAGCAGTTCGAAGCTCAGATTCTCCGCCCCCGCTTCCTTCAGCAGCCGCTTCGCTTCGTCGCGCGACTTCTCGATGTCCGGCCAGTAGCCGGCCATCTGCTGCAGCTCGTCCTTGGTGGCGGCGAGCGGCGAACCGGGAAAGACGAGGCCGCCAACCGTCTGCACGATCGCGACCTTGGACAGCGGCGGCGCCCCGCCCCAGCGGTCGATCGCCAGGGTCAGCGCGCGGCGCACGCGGACATCGTCGAACGGCTTTTTCTGGTGGTTCACCGTGATCGCGCTGCCGACATCCCAGTCGCCTTCCTGAACGGTGATCTTGTCGCCGAGCGCCGCGACCAGCTCGTCGCGCGAGGACGGCGGCATGCCGCGGAACTCGATCGCGGCGCGGTCGCTGCGGATCGCGTCGACCCGGGTCGCCTGCTTGTCGGCGTAAATCGCGATGAAGCCGTCGAGATAGGGCAGCTTCGGGTCGTAATAGTCGGGATTGCGCACGCCCTTGACCGATTGCCCGGTCTCGTAGGCGACGAACTTGAAGGGCCCGGTGCCCATCACGTTCTTCTCGTACCAGTGGGGGTCCTTATCGAGGATCGCCTTCTTGTAGACCCAGTTGAACGGGCTGGCGATCGCCGGCAGGAAGGCCTCGGTCGCGAATTTGAGGTGGAAGACGACGGTCTGCGGATCGGGCGCCTCGACCTTGTCGACCATCATGAAGTTGCTGACCCGCGGGCTCAGCACGCCAGCCGGCGGGAAGATGATCTCGTTGAAGCTCGCGGCGACGTCGTCGGCGGTTAGCACCGAGCCGTCATGCCATTTGACGCCCTGGCGGATCTTGAAGGTCCACGTCTTGCCGTCGTCGGTCGGCTTCGGCATTTCGGTGCAAAGATCGCAGACGATGTCGGTGGTCGAGCTCGGGTTGTCCGGGTTGATCCGCACCAGGAGGCTGTAGAACGGCGCGAAGGCATGCACCGTGGCGAAGGTGCTTTCCTTGTGCCCGTCGAAACTGGGCGGCGCGTCGGCCGGGATCATGTAGGTGAGGGTGCCGCCGCGCTTGGGCGCCTCGTCGGCTGCGCCGGCAGGCCCGACGCTAGGAGCGCGGCGGCGACGAAGCCCGCCGCGCTCCATACTCGCCACCCCATCTTCATCTCCCCTATGTTCTCGTTTTCAGCCGCTTTTCAGCCGCGGGCTACTTGTCGAGCCAGATCGTCGCCAGATCCTGGTTGATGTAGTGGCTGGGGCTGATCTTGAAGCCCTTGACATATGACCGGTAGGGCATGATCCGGTTCCACCAGATGATCTGCGTCGCGTGCGCCTGGGTATCCATGACGTACTTCTCGAACGCGACCATCTCGGCGTGCTGCTTCGCCGGGTCGGTCTCGTGCAGCAGCTTGTCATAGAGGGCTTGCCTCGTCCGGATCGGGAAGCTGCCCATGTTCTCGGCGCTGCCGGGTAGGATAGGGCTGCACGTCGAGCATCGGGTTCACCACGCTATGGCAGATCGGATAGTGCACGACGGCGAAGTCGCCCGAGCGCATCGCGGCGAACCAGGGCCCCGTCGGCACCACTTTCTGGGTCACCTTGACGCCGATCTTCGACCATTGATCGACCAGCCAGATGCCGATGAATTTGTAGGGCTGGTCGACGTCGCGGTTAAGCAGTTCGAAGCTGAGGTTGTCGGCGCCGGCTTCGTGCAAGAGCCGCTTGGCCTCGGCGCGCGACTTCTCGATGTCGGGCCAGAACCCGGCCATCGACGACAATTCTCCTTGTTCGCGGCGAGCGGCGAGCCCGGGAAAACGATGCCGCCGACCGTCTTGACGATGGCGATCTTGGACAGGGACGGCGCGCCGCCCCAACGGTCGATCGCCAAGGTCAGCGCGCGGCGCACGCGGGGATCGTCGAACGGCTTTTTCTTCTCGTTGAAGAACATGTCGCTGCCGCAATTCCAGTCGCTTTCCTGAACCGTGATCTGGTCGCCGAGCGCCTGCTTCAACTCGTCGACGGCGGAAGGCGGCAGGCCGCGGAACTCGATCGCGGCGCGGTCGCTGCGGATCGCGTCGACCCGGGTGGCTTGCTTCGGCGCGTAGATGCCGACGAACCCATCCAAGTATGGCAGGCCCTTGTGATAGTAATTCGGGTTGCGTTCGCCCTTGATCGACTGGCCGGCCTCATAGCTGACAAAGTAGAACGGGCCGGATCCCATGACGTTCTTCTCGTACCAATGCGGCCCCTTGCTCGGATCGTCGAGGATCTTTTTCTCGTAGATGTAGGCGAACGGGTCGGCGAGCGCCGGCAGGAAGGCGGCGGTCGCGAATTTCAGGTGAAAGACGACGGTCGTCGTCGTCTGGCGCCTCGATCTTCTCGATCAGATCGCGGTAGTTGCTGCCGCGCGCGCTGAGGACACCCTCGGGCGGGAAGGTGATCTCGTTCCAGCTCGCCGCGACGTCCTGAGCGGTCAGCGGCTTGCCGTCCTGGAATTTGACGCCGGTGCGGATCTTGAACGTGTAGGTCTTGCCGTCATCGGTCGGCTTCGGAATCTCGGTGCACAGATCGCACACGAAATCGGTGGTCGAGGACGGGTTCTCCGGGTTGATCCGGATCAGCACGCTGTAGAACGGCGACACCGAATGCACCGTCGCATAGGTCTCCTCGCGGTGCCCGTCGAAGCTCGGCGGCGCGTCGGCCGGGATCATGTAGGTGAGGGTGCCGCCGCGCTTCGGCGTCTCGTCGGCGCCGGCGGGCAGCGCCGGGGCGGCGAGAGCCAGGCCAAGCCCGACCGCAATAAGTAGACGTTGTGTCTTCATTCCGGTTACTCCCTATCAACTCGCATCTTCTCAACGAACGCTCAGGCAACTTGGCCTGCAGGCGACCCAATGGCCCGGCCGCAACTCGCGCAGTTCGGGGCGATCACACGCCGGCATTCCTCGACCGCGATCGGGCAGCGCGGGTGAAAGACGCAGCCCGGCGGGCGGGTTGATCGGGCTCGGCACCTCGCCGGCAAGCGGCTGGAAGCTGCGGTTCGCCTCGACCGTCGGGTCGGGCACCGGCACCGCCGCGAGCAGTGCCTTGGTATAGGGGTGGAGCGGGTTGTCGAACACCTCGTCGCATTCGGCGAGTTCGACGACGCGGCCGAGATACATCACCGCGACGCGCTGGCAGAGATGCCGCACCACCGACGAGATCGTGCGCGATGAACAGGTAGGTCAGGTTGAACTTTTCACGCAAATCTTCGAGCAGATTGATGATCTGCGCCTGGATCGACACATCGAGCGCCGACACCGCCTCGTCGCAGACGATGAATTCGGGGTCGAGCGCAAGCGCGCGGGCGATGCCGACGCGCTGGCGCTGGCCGCCCGACATCTCGTGCGGATAGCGGTCGGCGAAATTCGGGTTGAGGCCGCACAGCGACAGCAGTTCGCTTGACCCGCGCCTCGCGGCGGTTGGCGTCGCGGCTCGATGCCGTGTACCCGCATCGGCTCGCTGATGATCGAGCCGACCTTCTGGCGCGGGTTCAGCGAGCTGTAAGGGTCCTGGAAGATGACCTGGATGCGCCGGCGCAGCCCGACCAGCGAGCGGCGGTCGAGGTCGGCGATATCGACCCCGTCATAGAGGATCGCGCCCGCGGTCGGTTTTTCGAGGCGCAAGATGCAGCGGCCCATCGTCGTCTTGCCGCAGCCGCTCTCGCCGACCAGTCCCAGCGTCTCGCCGCGGCGGATCGTCAGGTCGACGCCGTCGACCGCCTTGACCTCGCCGACCTTGCGGCGAGACGACGATCCCCTCGGTGATCGGGAAATGCATCTTGAGGCCGCGCACCTCGACAAGCGGCCTGCTCCCCGGCGTCGATCGCCATCATGCGACCGCCTCCGGTTCGACGTCGAGCGACACCTCGCGGCTGCGGAAACACGCGGCGAGCTGACCGCTGTCGCCCGACCGGCTCCAGCGGCGGCGCCTCGGTCGCGCAGCGTTCGACCGCAAAGCGGCAGCGCGGCCGAAAGGAGCAGCCGGCGCCAAGCCGGGTGAGGTCCGGCGGCTGGCCCTCGATCGGGTCGAGCCGCGCCTGGCGCGGGCGGTCGAGCCGCGGCACCGACTTCAAGAGCGCCATCGTGTAGGGATGATGCGGCGTCGTGATAGATCGCGGCCGCGCTGCCGCTTTCGACGATGCGCCCGGCATACATGACATTGACCCGGTGCGCGTAGCGCGCGACGATCCCGAGATTATGGGTGATGACGATCAGCGCGACGCCGAGCCGATGCGTCAGGCTCTGCATCAGTTCGAGGATCTGCGCCTGGATCGTCACGTCGAGCGCGGTCGTCGGCTCGTCGGCGATGATCAGCTTCGGCTCGCAGGCCAGCGCGATCGCGATCATGATCCGCTGGCGCATGCCGCCCGAGAGTTGATGCGGATACTGCTTCAGCCGGCGCTGCGGGTCGGCGATGCCGACCAGCCCCATCAACTCGACTGCGCGCTTTTCGGCCGCCGGCGCGGTCGCTGCCGCGATGCTGCTCGATCGTCTCGGTGATCTGCCGGCCGATCGACAGCACCGGGTTGAGCGAGGTCATCGGCTCCTGGAACACCATGCCGATCTCGCCGCCGCGCACCTCGCGCATCTCGTCGTCGGAAAGCTTCATCAGGTCGCGGCCGTCGAACATAACCTCGCCCGAGACGATGCGCCCCGGCGGGCTCGGGATCAGCCGCAGGATGGACAGCGCGCCGACCGATTTGCCCGAGCCGCTCTCGCCGACGATGGCGACTGTTTCTCCCGGATCGACCGTATAGGAGATGCCGTCGACCGCGCGCACGATCCCGGCGCCGGTGCGAAACTCGGTACGCAAGTTGCGGACTTCCAAGAGCGGCGGCAACGGCGGTTCTCTCCCCAAACCTTAAATCAGCCTGACACTAATTTTGTTGTTGCGCCGTTGGTAGCGGTTGCCATGCCAGGGTGTCAATCACGCCGCCGTTTTCGCCATCCGCTGGACCCGCCACGGCATCGAGTTTAGGCAATTTGCCGCAGTTCAGCGCGCGCCGGGGTAGATGTCGGCGCCGTAGGCGTCACGGATGTCGGAGAGCAGGCGGCCGGTCGGCGGGGCGTAGGTGAGCCGCTTGCTGGTAAACTGCCCGGTCAGCGCCCGCACGTTGACCGCCAGTTCGCCCATCTTGACGAGCGCAATGAGGCCGTTGACGACCGGCGCGCTGTCGACCTCGTGGATGCCGGCGTCGGCGAGGATCGTCATCACGATGCCGCCCGCCGGGATGACGCATTCCGCGCCCTTCTCGAGGCCCTGCCGCGCCGCGGCCCGGAACCGCTCGATGACCGCGTTCCTGGCGGCCTCGTCCTCAAAAGCGAGATCGAATTGCCCGGCGCGCTCCACCGCCATCTGGTCGATCGAGACGAGGCGGTTCGCAAGGCCATAGGAGGTGACATTCTCGGTGACGCGCCGGGCGAATTTTGGGTTGACGTTGACCACCGAAAAGCTCGCACCCATCAGGCAGGCAAGGTGAACAGAAGACTCGCACAGGCCGAGAACCGGGATGTTCACCAACTCGCGCAGCGCATGCAGGCCGGGCTCGAAAATGTTGCCGATCAGGAATGCGTCGTAGCCCTCGCGCTCGGCCTTGAGCCCGTTGTCGATGATCTCGCCGGTATCGCGGAATTCGAGATAGCGGTACTGGTCGGCGATCGCCTTGCCCGGCCCCAGCCCGTGCACCTCGACCGTGGTGGCCGGCGCCGCGGCGTTCTGCAGGATCGCCGCCAGCTTCTGGGCGTAGGGTCCAGCGGCGCCGCGCCGGCTCGCGCCGAGGCTCTGATAGAAGAGCCGCACCGTCACACCCCAAAGGTGAACCGGCTGCCGGTGCTCGACTGCACCACCTGGTCCGGCATCGCGCGCATCGCCGCGTCGATGAACGGGCGTCCGGTGCAATGCATCGGTACGACGACATCGGGGTTGAGCGCCTTCAGCTCGGCGACGGTGTGCTCGATGTAGTCTCCCGGCGCCGCCCCGAGGTGGAACCCGCCGATCACCGCGTGCACCTTCTCGACGCCCGACACCGCCTGCGCCGTCTTGACCGTGTTGATCACGCCGCAATGACCGCAAGACGAGATCACCACCAGCCCGCGCCCCTGCACGACATAGCAGGTGGCGTGCTCGTCGGGGTGCTTGTCCAGCACGAGGCGGCCGCGCCGCTCGGCCTCGGTGAAATGGTCGAGCGGGGTCGGCTCGACCAACGTGGTCGGCGTCACCTTCTCAAACGACTGCCAGGCGATCGGCCCGCTGGTGAACGGCCCGGCCAGCGCGTGCGCATGATCGCAGCACACGGTCTCGACATGGTCGGCCGCCAGAGCCTGTTCGTCGAGGGCGCCCATCGGCACCGGGTCGCCGCCGCGCGCCCCGGTCCATTTCTGGCGAAAGGTCAGATTGCCGGCGCCGGTGTAGAGCTTCATGTCGTCGCGCATGTGGGGCCGGTAGCGCTCGACAAACCCGACCATGCCGCCGTAATGGTCGCGGTGCGAATGGCTGAGGATGAGCCCGTCGAGCTTTTCCGGCGCGATCCCGAGCAGGTCGAAATTGCGGTTCAGCACCTCAGGGGTGAAGCCGAAATCGAGCAGATACTGGCTGCGCTCGCCGGCTGCCTCGGATTCGAGGTGCAGCGACAGGCCCCATTCGCAGGCAAAGGTCTCGCGCTCGCGCCCGGGCATGCGCGCGACATGCTCGATCTTGACGTGCGGATGCTCGGCCTTGGGCATGAAGATGTCATGGTAGGAATCGACCACGAGCCGGACCGAAAGCGACGATACGGTCGGTGCCTGGAATGGAGCTGTTGCGGCGAGTGCCATTTGCTTCTCCGCGCCTGAATGGAGTGGTGCGTGCTTCGAGACGCGCCTGGCGGCGCTCCTCAGCATGAGGTTCGTTTTAGAACGCCATCAAGACATATCCTCATCCTGAGGTGGCTTGCGCGGCAAGGCCTCGAAGGACGCAAAAAGCTTGTGCAGCTTCCTGTCGCCGCCATGATGCGGCAAATGGGAGACGATCTCGGTTTGCCGCAAGGCGCGTTCGCCCGCCTCGACGAGGAGGACGACGCGTTCTTTTACGAGCCGGCGCGCCTCGTCACGCATATCGACGACAATGCGATCCGCGTCCTGCGCGGCCTCTATCGCGAGATTTTGCCGGCGGGCGGGGTGCTGCTCGATTTGATGTCGAGCTGGGTCAGCCACCTGCCGTCGGACGTGCAGTATGCCGAAGTGATCGGCCACGGCATGAACGCCGAGGAGCTGGCGGCCAACCCGCGCCTCAGCCGTTGGTTCGTGCAAAACCTCAACCGCGACCCGAAACTCCCGCTCGCCGACGCCAGCGTTTACGCGGCGATGATCTGCGTCTCGATCCAGTACCTGCAACAGCCGGTCGCCGTGCTGCGCGAGGCGGCGCGGGTCTTGCGGCCGGGCGGGCCGATCGTCATCAGCTTCTCGAACCGCTGTTTCTGGACCAAGGCAGTGGCGGTGTGGCGCGGCCTCGACGACAACGGCCATGCGCGCCTCGTGGAGCTTTACCTAAAGCATGCCGGCTTCGAGGGGATCGAGACCCGCCGTCTCGCGCCCTATATCGAGGACGAGCAGGACCCGATGTACGCGGTGATTGGTCGTCGCCCATGATCCGGCCGACCAAGACGGCACTGTTCGCGGCGGCCAAGAGCTGGGACGCTGCGAGCGTGGCTGCGATCCTCGCGGCGGAGCCGCAACTCGTCGACGCGACCGAGCCGAAACGCCGCGCCGCGATCCATCTCTCGTGCGCGGTCAAACCTGGCGGGGCAGGCCTCGGTGAACCGAACGGAATAGCGACGGCGACGGCACTCCTCGACGCTGGTGCTGACCTCGAAGCCGAAGTGCCTATGCCGGCAGAGGAAGGCGATTTTCGTGCGACGCCGGTGTGGTATGCAGTCGCACGAGGCGAGAACCTGCCACTGGTCCGCTTCCTGCTGGGCCGCGGCGCCGATGCAAGCTATTCGCTGTGGGCGGCGGTTTGGCGAGATGATCCAGTACTGCTGCGCACCTTGTTCGAGGCCAAGCCTCGCCTCAACCTGCGAGCGCACGGCGAGACGCCGATCTTTTACGCCGCACGGCTGCAACGCCTGAAGACACTCGACCTGCTGATCGAGGCCGGCGCCGATCCATCGATCCGCGATGACAGGGGCCGTGATGCGGTCGAGATCGCCCGCGCGCGAAGGTTGCCGACACGATTTATCGACCAGCTCGCAGCGCTGCGCTCCTGACGATGGCTTCGGGCCCGGTCTAGCTCGGTGGGCCGCCGCCTGGAAACAAACCGGGAACTCCCGATGTAAGTCGGAGATGGGTGATCCATCCGGATGGTCAAGAGGTCCATAAATTTAATTTCTATCATTTCGGGGCGGTCGCAGGCCGAACCCGGAACCTATGCACACGGAGTTCTGCCAGTTGAGGGCTGTCATGGTGCTAGACCCTTCTGAAGGGTGGTGTTCATGGGTTCCGGGTTCATCGCTCGTGCGATGCCCCGGAATGACAGAGTTGGTCTGGCCGATGTAGGGTGGCGCAGACGCGAATTCGGGAGGAAGAACCATGGAACTGGGCACCTTGCTGCCGCTGGGCGATATCGGCGGCTCACCGCAGGTGATGAAGGAATACGCGCAGGCCGCCGAGGCCGCGGGCTACGATTTCATCGAGGCGCCCGACCATGTGCTCGGCGCAAACCCGGCCGGACAGAGTGGCGGGGACCGCATCTCAGACGGGCTCTATCACGACCCGTTCGTGCTGTTCGGCTATCTTGCCGGCATCACTAAGCTCGGCTTCTCGACCGGCGTCCTGATCGTGGCGCAGCGCCAGACTGCGCTTGTCGCCAAGCAGGCGGCCTGCCTCGACGTGCTCTGCGGTGGCCGGTTCCGGCTCGGCATCGGGGTCGGCTGGAACGAGGTCGAGTATGTCGGCCTCAACGAGAATTTCCACAATCGCGGCCGCCGCTCCGAGGAGCAGGTGCAAGTAATGCAAAGGCTGTGGGCGCAGCCACATGTCAAGTTCGAGGGGCGTTGGCACCATATCGACGATGCCGGGATCAACCCGCGCCCCGCGTCGGGCAAGGTGCCGGTGTGGTATGGCGGCCATGTCGAGCAGACCCTGCAGCGCGTCGCCAAATGGGGCGACGGCTGGATGCCCAACGCCTATCCACCCGGCCAGGAGGCGCTCGACATTTTGGCGAAGCTGCGCAAGCTGACCGAGGAGGCGGGCCGCGACCCAAAGGATATCGGCATCGAGGTGTGGACTTCGATGGGCTCGGGCAACGAGGCTGATTGGGCCAAAGATGCCGCGTTCTGGAAGAAGGCCGGGGCGACACATCTCTGCCTGACGACGACCTTCCACCGCCGCCATCACCACCGCCTCGCCGGGCATACGCTGTCGGACCACATTGCGGCATTGAAGCGATTTCAGAATGCGGCCGCGGATGCGCTTTAAGCTGTTAGCGCCGCTCTGCGGACGGAGAGCTGCCTACGAATGAACGTCGTTTTATTGGGTTTCGTTCTGGCAATCGGGTTCGTCGGGTCCGGGAAGCTCGGATTTTGTGCGGTACAACCTACCCGGACACCTACCATCTCGGCGCGATCCTACGTTCTAAGCCGGCTGCACAGGTTTTCGATACCGACCCACACATAGAGACAGTCATCTAGTCCAGCGACCGGGTGGTGACCGTTTGGTGGCTCGCTAGACCTGGGTGGGAGGGTTACCCTATGGCTACGTGTGTTCAGCAAATCAGGCGAGATGACGGATATGTACGGCGCCCTGTTCAAACCGATTGTGCGCGGGCCTCCGTCGCAACCTGCGCTGCCGTGGCGCACCGGCTAGCCAAAGCTAAAATGTAGGTTTGAAATCGGAGAGCATCGATGTCGATCACCATTAAACCGCTGCACCCCCATATCGGCGCCGAGGTTTCGGGGATCGACGTAGCGCAGCCGCTCGCCAACACGGCGCTCGACGAGCTGTGGGCGGCGATCGACCAGCATTGCGTCGTCGTGCTGCACAACCAGTCGATCACCGACGCGCAGCTGAAAAATTTCGCCGGGCGGTTCGGGCCGCTCGAGATCGGCCGCGCCGCGCTGCAGCCCGGCAAGCGACGGCTCGATATCCCCGAGATCGGCGACATCTCCAATCTCGATGTCGACAACAACATCCGCGCCCGTGACGATCGCCGCCGGCTCGACATGCTCGGCAACCGGCTGTGGCACACCGATGCGTCCTATATGCCGACCCCGGTGGTGCTGGGCATGCTGTTCGCGGTGGCGGTGCCGCCGGCCAGCCCGCTCGGCGGCGGCGAGACCGAGTTCGCCGACATGCGCGCCGCCTACGACGCGCTCCCCGACGACCTGAAGGCCACGATCGACGGGCTCGTCGTCGAGCACGACATCTTCTGGTCGCGCGGCCAGATCGGCTTCACCGAGTTCCCGCTCGGCGAGCGCGAGAAATATCCGCCGTCGCCGCAGCGCCTGGTGCGGCGCCATCCCGGCTCGGGGCGTAAGACCCTGTACCTCTCGGCACATGCCTCGCACATCGTCGGCTGGCCGGTGGCGGACGGGCGGCTGCTGCTGCACGACCTCAACACGCACGCGACGCAACGCCAGTTCGTATACAGCCACAAATGGGCCGAGGGCGATCTGGTGATTTGGGACAATCGCTGCACGATGCATCGCGGCCGCCCGCATGACGAAGCCGCGCCGCGCGATCTTCGCCGCGCGACGACGCTCGATGTCGGCTCGACCTTGGAGGAGGCGGCCTAGGGAGCCAGTTCGGCGATCCGGTGGTCGATCTCGATCGACTCGATGTGCTGGCCGAACGGGTCCAGTTTGGCGCCTTCGCGCCAGCCGGCGTCGGCCGCGACGCCGGACTGATATCGCAAGATGCCGAGAATGTGGCTGACCTGAATGCCGTCCTCTGAGAGCGGCATGTAAATGCGATAGGCGAAGAGATCGACGTTCTTGGTCGTGTGGTAGCGGTTGAGCGAGAACAGCGGGAGTCTCGGTCTCGTAAACGCGCCGATAGATGCTTTGGATGAAGTTGAGCCGGTCGTCGGTGAACATCTCGTCGGGATAGCGGCCGGTATAGTCGCTGCCGAAGGCGTCGACCGAGGCGGTGCCGACGAGCCGATAGCGAAAGCGCGCACCGCCGTCGATGACCTCGATGATCTGGATATTGGGCAAGAGCCTCGGCGGCAGCTCGACCGGGTCGATGTCGCGCTTGCGCGGCATCGGGCGCGCACCGCGCTTCTGCGTCCAATAGGTGAGGGCGGGCCCGAGGATCGGATCGTCGCGATAATTATAAGTCATTGTTACCCATCGGCGGGTGGCGATGGGTAACGTCGTTTACGTAAAGAAGCCGTGAATCAAGTTCAAGAGCGTGTCTGGGCCACCGGGTGGGGAGCGGTCCGCACGTGCTCCGGGCGCACGCCAAGGCCGACGATGCGCGCCGGGATCCGCCGCAGAAACGGAAACATGTTGAACATGCGGAAGATCAGCGGGGCGGTTGCCGGACCGTCGGAGTTGAGCACCCGGTCAATCACCTGCTTCTGCACGGTCAGCTGCATCTGCTGGATGATCTTCATCGGGAAGGTGCGCCGACGCTGCACTTGATCGAGGTGGTCGTTCGTCAGCTGCCCGAGACGCAGCGGTTCGGCGAGGATATTGGCCGCCGCGACCGCGTCCTGCACCGCGAGATTGACCCCGACCCCGCCGACCGGCGACATCGCGTGCGCCGCGTCGCCAATACACAAAAGCCCCGGCCGCCACCACTGCGTCAATCGGTCGACCGCGACGGTCAGTAGTTTGATGTCCTCCCAATCCTGGAGCTCGCCGACCCGGTCGGCGAGCCACGGCACGATCTTGACAATGTCCGCGCGGAACGCGTCGAGCCCGCGCGCCCTCAACTGGTCGTAGCCGCCCTTGCGGATCAGATAAGCGCACTGCCAGTAGTCGCCGCGGTTGAGCGTTACCATCATGCGGCCGAAATTGACGTAGCCGCCGATTTGCCCGGGGTCACTGGGCTTACGCGACATTCGCATCCACAGCACGTCCATCGGTGCGCCGAGATTTTCGACCGCGAACCCGGCTCGCGCGCGCACATCCGAGTGGCGGCCATCGGCGCCGACCACCAAATCGGCGCGGATTTCGATCGGGCCGTCTGGGCCGCGCGCTTTTAGCCCGACGACGCGGTCGCCCTCATGGAGCAGATCGGTCGCCTCGGTCTCCATCAGCAGGCCGAACCCGGGATACCGCTTGCCTTGTTCGCTGAGGAAATTGAGGAAGTCCCATTGCGGCATCAGCGCGACAAACTTGCAGACGCTCGACAGGTGCGAGAAATCGCCCATGTGGATTTGGGTCTCGCCGATCCGCACCTCCAACTGGCTGATCTTTTCGTGATGGACCTTCAAGAAATCGTCGAGCAGGCCGAGTTCCTGCATCACCTGCAGAGTCGACGGATGGATCGTGTCGCCGCGGAAGTCGCGGAAGAAGTCCTTATGCTTCTCCAGCACCGCGACCTTGACCCCCGCGCGCGCCAGCAAAAACCCGAGCATGACCCCGGCGGGGCCGCCGCCGGCGATGCAGCAGGTGACGCGTAGCAGTGCTGCCATAAGCTGAGCCCTCCTCGTGCCGGCTCCGCCCGAGCGCGCTTTTTTTTGCGGAAATCGGGGAGACGAAAACGAACCGGTAGCGTATAATTGGCGTGTCTTCGGATGGTAACCCAAACGGAGCCTCAGATGTTCTACTCCCAAAAGTTCCCCTGGTTCCGGCGCGCACTAACGGCGGCGGCGTTTGTCGGGATCGGCGCTCTCGCCCTTGGTGCCACGCCCGCTCAAGCCCAGTGGTACTACCCGTATTACGGGTATCCGTATTACTACCCGTACTACTCGGCTTATCCTTACTATTACTCATATCCTTACTACCGCTACTCGGTCGGCGTCAGGTTCGGTTGGGGCTGGGGGTGGCGCGGCGGCTGGCATCATGGCTGGCACGGCGGCTGGCACCATCACTAGGCGCTGACGTCGCCTTCGTCGGGCCCTGCGGGCTCGGGCGGTCGGTGCACCAGCCGCCCGGGTCTTTGTTTGCGGCCATTGGCAGGGGCGGGCTATACCAGGCGTGCCACCCCTGGATGCCGCTCGATGCTCGACCCGTCACTGCTCGCCTCGCGCCTCGACCTCGTCCTCGACGACGCGACGATCCCGGAACTCCCCAATCACTATCGCGGCAAGGTGCGGGACAATTACGACCTGCCCGACGGCCGCCGCATCATCATCGCCACCGACCGGCTCTCGGCCTTCGACCGCAACATCGCCGCCATCCCGTGCAAGGGCGAGGTGCTAACCCAGGTCGCGCGGTTCTGGTTCGACCAGACCCGAGACATCTGCAATAACCACGTCCTCGAATATCCCGATCCCAACGTGCTGGTGTGCAGGCGGCTCACGATCATGCCGGTCGAGATCGTCGTGCGCGACTACATGGCGGGCACGACAGGCACCTCGATCTGGTCGATGTACAAGGCCGGGCGGCGCGTGATGTACGGGCACCGCTTCCCCGATGGCCTGCGCGAGAACCAGAAGCTGCCGCAGACCATTATCACCCCGACCACCAAGGCCGGCGATGGCGAGCACGACGCGCCGGTGACCGCGGCCGAGATCGTCGAACGCGGGCTGATGAGCGCGGCGCAATGGGAGACGCTGACCGCGACGGCGCTGGCGCTGTTTGCGCGCGGGCGCGAGGTCGCCGCCCGGCGCGGGCTCATTCTTGTCGACACCAAATACGAATTCGGCGCCGACGCGGCCGGCGACATCATCCTCGCCGACGAAATCCATACCCCCGACAGCAGCCGCTACTGGTTCGCCGAGACCTATCCGCGACGTTTCGCGGCGGGCGAGCCGCCCGACGCGTTCGACAAGGATGTGCTGCGCCGCTGGGTGGCCGCCCGCTGCGACCCCTACAAGGACGCGATCCCGCCGATCCCGCCCGAGGTGATCGGCGAGACCGCGGCGGTCTACATCGACGCTTACGAACGGATCACCGGCGAGCACTTTACCGTGCCGCCACCGGGCCGGCCGGTGCTGGAGCGCATCCGGGAGAATCTGAGGGAATATTTCTGAGGGGGACGCCGTGCTCGAGACCACCATCGCCGGCAGCCTGCCGAAGCCGTCTTGGCTGGCCGAGACCAAGAAGCTATGGCCGGCGTGGCGGCAGGAGGGCGAGGCGCTCGCCGAGGCCAAGCGCGACGCCACCATCCTCGCGCTGAAGCTGCAGGAGGATGCCGGGATCGACATCGTCAGCGACGGCGAGATGTCGCGCCAGCATTTCGTCCACGGCTTCCTCGAAAACCTCGATGGCATCGACTTTGCCGCCAAGGTGCGGATGGGCATCCGCAACAACCGCTACGAGGCCGATTGCCCGAGCGTCACCGGCCCGTTACGGCGTCGCGGCAGCGTCCACGCGACCGAAGCTCGGATCGCCCGCGCCCACACCGCGCATGCGCTCAAATTCACCCTCCCGGGGCCGATGACGATCATCGACACCATCGCCGACCGGCATTACGGCGACCGGGTCGCGATGGCGATGGCCTTCGCCGATCTACTCAACGAGGAGGCGCGCGAACTCGATGCCATCGGAGTCGACGTGATCCAGTTCGACGAGCCGGCCTTCAACGTCTACATGGGCGAGGCGGCCGGCTGGGGGATCGAGGCGCTGCACCGCGCCGCCGCCGGGCTCTCGTGTAAGACCGCGGTCCATATCTGCTACGGCTACGGCATCAAGGCGAATATCGATTGGAAGGCCGCGCTCGGCGCCGAGTGGCGGCAATACGAGATGGTGTTCCCGGCGCTGGCGGCAAGCCGGATCGATCAGGTCTCGCTCGAATGCGCGAACTCGCACGTGCCGGCGGAGCTGATGGGTCTGCTCAAGGGTAAGGACGTGCTGGTTGGCGCGATCGACGTCGCGACCGACCGTGTCGAGACGCCGGAAGAAGTGGCCGCCACCATCGAACGGGCGCTTAAATTCGTCCCGGCCGAACGGCTTTTCCCCTGCACCAATTGCGGCATGGCGCCGTTGGATCAAGGGCTTGCATATAAAAAGCTCGAAGCGCTCTCAGCCGGCGCGGCGCTGGTGCGGGGACGGGTTTAGGCGCATCTTCTCGCTCCCCGGCGCAGGCCGGGGCCCATTATTCAACATTCAACCGCACGAGAAGCTGATATGTGGATCCCGGCTTTCGCCGGGATGGCGCTCCTCTATAACGGCGGCGGACCGACCACTTCCCAGCGGTGGCGCTGGCGGATCTCGTTGGCCTCGGCGCCGTTGATCTCGCCGGCCGGGCGCCCGGCCAATTCCTCGAAGAATCCGCCGGCCGCGGCCGGGGTGTAGAGGAACAGGATGCGCGCGGTCTCGCTGCCGGTGTTTTTCCAGGCGTGCGGGACATTGCGCGGGAAAAAGGCGCACGAGCCGGTCTTCCCGACGGTGACCTCGTCGCCGATCTTCATCGTGACCTCGCCCTCCAGTACATAGGCGACTTCGTCGCTGTCGCGGTGCAAATGGAAGGTCGTCGCGGTGCCCGGCGGCGCGGTTTCCTCGAACAGCATGAGGCTCTCGGCGGTCTCGCCGCCCAGCAGCTTCAACGCCGAGAACCGGCCCGGCGCCATGTCGAGGTGCTTGCCGCCGCCCGGCGGCACGACAAAACCCTTGGTCTCCATGTCGGCCTCCCTGCGGTTATGCCTTGCTCGCGATGATAAACATGCGGCGGAACGGGAACAGCGTCTTGCCGTCGGGCCGGCGCGGATAGGCGGCGTCGACCAGCTTTGTGTACGTGTCCTCGAACTGGCCGCGCATCGGCTCGTCGAGCGCGCCGAGCAGTGGCGAGAGCCAGGTCGACTTGGTGTATTCCTTGACCGCGTGTTCGCCGTCGAGCACCTGCAGGTACTCGGTCTCCCACATGTCCAGCTTCGCCGAGATCGGCGCCAGCAAGTTGTAGTAGAAATCGGGCGGCGCGACCGGCGCCGGGCGCAGCAGCGGTTCGAGGATCGTCCGCCACGGCCCCATTCGCGCCGCCTCGCCCATCGAGGTGTGCGACGGCGCGCCGAAATTGCGCGGGATCTGCACCGCGAAGGTGCCGCCCGGCGCCAGGCTGTTGAACAGCGCGACAAAGACCGGCGCGTGGTCCTCGATCCAGTGCAATGCCGCGTTCGAGTAGATGACGTCGGGCGGCTGCGGCGGCAGCCAGGTTGCGAGGTCGGCCCGCTGCCAGTCGATCTTCGGCAGCTCGGCCTGGGCCTTGGCCAGCATCTCAGGCGAGCCGTCGATCCCGGTGATGCGCGCCTGCGGCCAGCGCTCGGCGATAAACCGGGTGACGTTGCCGGCGCCGCAGCCGAGGTCGTAGACCACCCTCGGCGCTTCAGCCTCGATATGGCCAAGCAGGTCGATCGCCGGGCGCAGCCGCGGGCCGGCGAATTTCAAATATTGGGCGGGATCCCACGCCATCTCTTGCCTATCGTATCAGGTTGAAAGTTCGGCCAATTCAGTCTCGACCAATGCGGCGGGCTCTGCAACGGCTGCACGCTTGACCGGTGGCGGCTCGGCGCTTTCCAGCCTCTGCACCGCTGCTTCGACCGCGAGCCGGAGGCCGGCTTCGGAGAAAAAGCCGCCGGGAATGAGGCACCGGGCGGCGAGCACCCGGCGGAACGCGCCGTAGAGTTGCGCGTCGGGCGGCGCCGGCGCTTGCCAGAACGCGTCAAGCCCGTTCTGACAGGTCAGCCCAGACAGGTCATAGATCGCATTGCCGAGGGCAATCACGGGGACGCCCCGGGCGAGCGCCTGCATCCCAACGGTGCTGTTGATCGTCACGACGGCATGGGCGCGTTGCAGCACCATACCGATATCGCCGCCGTCGATGACGACGACCCGTTCGGCGACGCCGCAGGCTGCCGCCGTCTTCCTCACAACTCGGGCCCAATTGATCAGCCCGTCGTCGAGCGGGTGCAATTTGACGAGCAGACGCGCGCCAGGCCGGGCGCGCCGGGCAAATGAGGCGATGACAAACTCGATCGCCGGACGCATCCCGCCGAACGGCGCGTTGTGGCGGATCTGGTAGTCGCCGTCGAGCTGCAGCGGGAAGAAGAATATCGGAGCGTCGGATAGCGCCGCGATCGCCGCGGCCGCCCGGCGCTCGGCCTGTCGCCGACTGGCGAGCCGGACAATCCAGCCGGCGTATTCGACCAGCGGATGGCGGGTCCGGTGCGTGCGATAGTGCGGGTAGAGGCCTGCTGCCGCCAGCCGGGCCGCGGTGTAGGCGACATCCTCCGCCGCGCGGCGGCGGAAGCTCTCTGCGGGCGCTGCCGAGGGCGACCACGCTGGCAGATGCGCCGCCTCGTCGCGATACCAATCGGGGTCGCGGGGCAGCTGCGAATTCGCGTTGACCCCGTTTCCCTCGAAGGTCATCCAGCCCGGCCGCAGGTAGCCCTCTTCGACCACGTGTATGCGAACCGCACGGGCGCGGGCAACCGGGATAGCCGCCCGATGCACCGGCCGGCAATCGCCGAACAGGATCACGTCGGTGATGCCGCGCACGGTCAACAGTTGCTCCAGGAACGCCGGCCAGTCGCGCAACCGGCCGCGATAGGCGACCGCGCCTGGCAGCCGCCAGAACAGCCGGTCGCCGCCGTTGAAATTGATCCGGTGCACCGCGTGACCGCGCTCGATCAGCTCCCGCCCGAGCCGGTCGAAAAACCACGACGCCAGCCCCTGCAAAAACAGGAACGCGCGCGGCTCGCCCGTCATACTGGGCGCACCTTGCCCGGCACGCCCAGCGGACATTCCAGCGCCGCCCGGTCCCAGCCGCCGCAATCGGCCGCCGCGGCGTAGGTGGTCGAGAGGAAATCGAGCAGCAGCGCATCGGGGTCGCTGGCCGTCCGCACCGCGTCGTAGGGCAGGATGAACTCGCCGAGCGTCGTGTCGAAATAACCGCCAGCCGTCACCGCCCGGTCGCGGTAGCCCTTCGGCTCGGGATAGGCGTAGGAGTAGAAGGCGGGCTTCGGAAACGCGTCGTTGCCCGGCCAGAACCCGGCGCTGCACTCCTCGTGCGAATAGGCTTCGCAGGCGACGGCGTCGGGCAGGCCTGGCACGCCGCCGGGGTGCTTCGGCGCAGTCCGCCCGGAGAACCGAGTGACGGCGAGATCGAAGCTGCCCCAGAAGAAGTGCACGGGGCTGGCCTTGCCGAGAAACCCGCTGCGAAACAGCTTGAAGACGCGGTCGGCCTGGGCCAGCGCGCGCCAGAAGCGATGCACCGCCTCCGCGTCATAGCTGGCGTGGGCGCGGTCTTGCGAATAAGGCGGCACGCCGGTCATCTCGCTTGGCATGTCGTCAATGACGACCGAGACACCGAGACGGTTCAGACGCTCGAACAGCTTACGGTGGAAATCGGCCACCGGTTGTGGTTCGAGCGGAAACCCGTTCTCTTCGCCCCGGCTGGTGCGCACAATGAGACGATGGCCGATAAAGTCGAAGTCGAGTTCCAAGTTCTCCGTGCCGATCGGGATGGGCGAGGTGCCGATGCCGCGGGTGGTGACGTAGAACGGCACGTGCCAGCTGTGGTTGAGCCACGGCGTCAACGTCAGGCGGATTTTGCCGACGATCTGCGTCCACAAATGCACGGTTTGCAGCGTGTCGCGCCAGGCGGCATAGGGCAGATCGGGCCACATGGAGGCGATCTCAGATCGCCTTGCTCTGGCGCAGCGCAGCAATCGCCGCCTGGTCGTAGCCGAGCTCCGACAAGACCGCGTCGGTGTCCTGGCCCATTGCGTGCGGCGGCTCCTCGATCGAGGGTCCGCCATGGGCAAACTTGAATGCCGCGAGCGGCACGCCGACCGGCCCGTCGATGCCGGGTACGCCGTTTGCGAAATGATGAAACACACGTCGGGTCTGGAAATGCGGGTCGGCCAGCGCTTCGGCCATGGTGCGCACGCGCGCCGCTGGAACGTGGCGAGCCTGGAAATAGACCTCCCACTCGTCGGCGGTCTTGGTCCTGATGATGTCGGCGATAATCGCCGCCTCGCGCTCGCGGTCGTCGACCCGCGCCTCATTGTCGGGCTTGATCATGTCCTCGCGGCCGACCGCGCGCCAGAACCGCGCCTGCTGGCGGATGTTGCTGGCGCCGATCATCACCATGCCCTCTTTGGCGTCGTAGGCGCTGTTGGTGGCGTAAGGCTGCTTGTTGCCGTGCGGCTTGGGTTCGACGCCGTTGCGGAAATACCCGGCCATCAGCGAGGCCTGCATCATCATCGCGACCCCTAGCATTGCCAGGTCGATGTGCTGGCCCTTGCCGGTGCGCTCGCGCTGGAAGAGGGCTGCCGAAAGCGCAAAGGCGCCCATCGTGCCGGTCGCGTAATCCACCGCCGGCGCGCCGATCTTGATCGGGTTGACCTCCTCGGTGCCGGTCGAGGCCATGATCCCCGAGGTTGCCTGGATCACATGGTCGTAGGCGGTCTGCTCGCGCCGCGTCCCGTCCTGGCCGAACGCCGAGATCGAGCAATAGATGAGGCGCGGGTTTATCTTGAGCATGTCCTCATAGCCGAGGCCCAGCGACTCGAACGCGCCCGGCCGGTAGTTCTGCACCAGTACGTCGGACTTGGCGGCAAGCTTCTTCAGAATTTCGCGGCCTTCCTCGGTCTTGAGATCGAGCGTGATCGACTTCTTGTTCGAGCCCTGTGTCAGGAACGAGGTACCCATGTTGCGCCGGTTGAGCGCGCGGTCGGTGCCGCTGTCGCGGCTCTGGTCCGGCTCGTCCGGATGCTCGATCTTGATCACGTCGGCGCCGAGCACGGCGAGCTGATAGGCCGCGAACGGGCCGGCGAGCACGTGGGTAATGTCGATAATGCGAATCCCCTCGAACGGGCGCATGGGCGGCTCCCTCAATGAATGGCCGATCGTGGCACCGCTCTGGGCCGAAAGCATCCAAAAAGGTTGACAGACCTCCGCTTGCGAATCCAAACCTGAGGTTGGGGGAACCAAGCGAGGGGCGGGGGCCATCGCTTCGTCGGAGAGCCGATTGCGTTGCTTGATGAGCGCGGCCGCGTTCGCCGTGGCGCTCTGCTGCTGTCTGCCGTCCGCCTCCGCCGAAAGCGCCGCCAAGGCTGCAGCTAGGCTGCGAATGGCGCTGACGGCCCCGACCAACAAGGTGGAAACCGTTCAATTCGCCAATCCGCATTGGCGGGCGGTGCAGGTCGTGCGCGGTGCGCCCAACTTCGCTACTCCGTCCCCGCCTGCGCTGCCCGCGCCACAATTTCACAAAACGCCGACAAACACCGAGTTAGTCAGCTTTGGCGACGGTACCGGGCAAACCGTCTCCGTGGTGCGCGGCAGCGGCCTCGACGATGCTCCGGCCCCGCATCCTCTGGCGGCGCCGTTTGACAGCCGTCTGCGGGTCCAGACCGTGCGCTTCACCGATCCGCTGATGCAAGCGGTCGCGGTAGTTCGCGGCACGGTCTCGGCTGGCCCCGACTTGTCGCTCTTTGGCCCGGCGAGCAATGCGGAGCTCGACCGCGTCGCCTTCGCGATCGACGGCGTGGAATTGGGGCATGGGCGCACGCCGCTGATGTGGAAGGACGACCTCGCCGGGCCGCAAGGGCCGATGCAAGTCTCGGCCGCTGCGGCGCTCGATGTCGGCGGCGGCAATCGCTTCGACATCAACGAAAACCGGATAATCGGCCGCGCCTACATCGCGCGTCTCTACCAGCGCTACGGTAACTGGCCCGACGCGATCGCCGCCTACAACTGGGGGCCGGGCAACGTCGATAATTGGATCGCGGCCGGCCGGCCGCTCGAACGCCTGCCGCTCGAGACCACGCATTACCTGGCGCGGGTGCTGCGCGACGCGCTGTTCTAAAGGGGTGGCTCAGGCGGTGTGAAAAACCAGCGCGTCGCCGAGCGCGGCCGGCAGATCGACGACAAGAACGCGGTGGCAGAAGCGATGGTCGGTCGCCGAAGCATCGAGGCATTTCTTGACCGTCGAGAGTGAGGGCACGCGCACCGAGGCCGCGACGAAGCAAGGCAGTTTCCCCGCCGGCTCGATGCCATACGTCTGCTTCAGGAAATCCGGCTGCATGACGATCAGCCGCCCGCGGGCGAGATCGATCGTCGTCATTGGGCCGTTCGGGAACGCCGGCCGGCCGGTGAATCGGGCATAGCGCGCGGCCACTTCGGCCGGGTCGGCGGCGGCGATCCACAATGCTGTCAGCGCTTCCGCCCCATTCGGGTGGTCGAGCATATCCGGTAGCCACACCAGGGGTTCGCTGTGGTGAGTCAAGAACTGTGCGCGACCCTCCGGCATCGTGCCGTGCGCGATCCGGGCGATCGAGAACCGGGCGAAATTGTCCCCCACTGGGCGGCGCATGTCCACGAGGGGCAGGGTCGGGAACCCGGCCTCGCCAAGCCGGCGATGCTCGGCCGCGGCGTCAGCGGCACTAAACGCGGCGAGGTGGAGGCCGGGGTGGTCGGCGATCCGCTCGCGCAGCTGCTCCGCCAGCGGCGTGTCGGACGTCGCGGCGAGCAGCTCGACATATCCCTCGCGAAACATCGCGCAGCGATTGCCGGTGCCCGAGGGCACAGTCTTATCGCCTACGCGGTTGGTCTGGATGGTGAACGGGGTCAGACGAAACCCGCAGCCTTCGAGCGCCGCCGCCGCGCCGTCCATTTCCGGCACGAAGAACGCGGTGTGGTCGAGGAATATCTCGCCAGGGCCCGGAAGTTGTTTCGCCATCAACGAGCCCTCACGGATAGAAAGCGGCAAGCCACACGGTGGGGCTATCCGGCGCCGTCCACTCGACGCGGTGTCGGCGATGGGCGGCAATCTCGGTCCAATCGCCCGGAGTGAGCGCCAGCGTCTCCCCGTCGGCGAAGCCGAGCCGCGCGGCCCCGGCGAGCAGCAGCACGAATTCGGTTTTGTCCTGGTCGTACCAGAAGCCGGCGGGGCTCGCTTGACCGTGCGAGACGATGCGCTCGATCCGCACGCCCCCGCAGCCGGCAAGCCGCTCGACGATTTCGGCGGTGCCGGCATAGGGGAGGTCGCGCAACAGGTTCATTGCGGGGCCAGTACACGTGCGGCGCCTGCCAGTGTGGAATCGACCGCCCGCCGCCAGCCCCTATACCGCTCGTCCCGCTCGCTCTCCGACATGGCCGGCGCGAAAGCCCGCTCCGACCGCCAGCGCGTCATCATCTCACCGGGCGGTGGGCATACGCCGCGCTGCAAGCCGGCCACATAGGCCGCGCCCCACGCCGTCGTCTCGATCGAGTGCGGCCGCTCGACTCGCGCCGGCAGGATGTCGGCGAGAAACTGCAGGGTCCAATCGCTCGCCGACATGCCGCCGTCGACGCGCAGCGTGTCGATCTTGAGCCCGCTATCGGCTTCCATCGCCTGAATCAGGTCGCGGGTTTGATAGCCAACCGACTCGAGGGTCGCGCGCGCCAGCTCAGGCACCCCACACTCGGAGGTGAGGCCGGAAATCGCGCCGCGCGCCCGTGGCTCCCAATAGGGAGCGCCGAGCCCGGCGAAGGCCGGTACGAAATACACACGCTGGCTTGGGTCGGCCCGCTCGGCGAGCGCGTGGGTCTCCGCTGCGGCCGCGATCACGCCCAGCCCGTCGCGCAGCCACTGCACCGCCGCGCCGGCGATGAAGATGCTGCCTTCGAGCGCATAGGTGGTCTCGCCGTTGAGCCGGAAGGCGATCGTGGTCAGCAAACGGTGGGTCGAAGCGGCCGGCCTGGCGCCGGTATGGACCAGCGCGAACGCGCCTGTGCCGTAAGTCGATTTGACCATGCCGGGCCGGAAGCAGGCCTGGCCGATCAGCGCCGCCTGCTGGTCCCCGGCGATCCCGGCGACAGGGACGGCGCCGCCGAACAGCTCGGGAAGCGTGATGCCGAAATCCGCGCCGGTGTCGCATACCTCCGGCAGGATCGCGGCCGGGATGCCGAACCCGCGCAGCAGATCGTCGTCCCAGGCAAGCCGGTGCAAATCGTAAAGCATTGTGCGCGATGCGTTCGTCACATCGGTCTGGTGCTGGTTGCCGCCGGTCAGCCGCCACAACAGGAAGCTGTCGATCGTACCGAAGGCAATCTCGCCCGCGGCGGCACGCACCGCCAAACCGTCGATATTATCCAACAGCCAGTGGATCTTGGATGCTGAGAAATAGGGATCGATGATGAGGCCAGTGCGCTCGGTCACCGGCGCGGCAAACCCCTCCGCGCGCCAGCGCTCGCAGATATCGGCGGTGCGGCGGTCCTGCCACACAATGGCGTTGTGCACGGGCCTTCCGCTTGCACGGTCCCACAGTACCGTCGTCTCGCGCTGGTTGGTGATGCCGAGCGCCGCGATCGGCCCCGCGGCGGCCGCAATCGCCTCGCGGCAGGTCGCGACCACGGCGCGCCAGATCTCTTCCGGGTCGTGCTCGACCCAGCCGGGCCGAGGGTAGATCTGGCGCAGGTCGCGGCGCGCGATGTGAAGAACCGCACCCGTCGCATCGAACAGGATCGCGCGGGTGCTCGCGGTGCCCTGATCGATCGCCAGCAGATAGTCCGCGGTGCTCATCGCCGCCATTCAATGTCTAAAAGGCCATACATTCCTTATTCCCACAGAACCCGCAGGCAGGTGACAGGCTTCTCCGATCGGCTATGATGGACTGTCGCCCCCATCGACGAAAGCCTCCCTCCGACAGCCCGTGTCCGCTCCCTCACCCACCGCCTTATCCACTGTTCTCCGGCGGATCTCCAACGAGCCGCGGGCGCCATCCTCTGCGGCTGAAGCGCCGTTCTTCGGCGGGAGCGGACCCAAGCTTTACGGGTTCGACGAGCCGGCTGCGACCGGCTCGAAGTTGGCGCCCGAGCCCGCCGCAGAGGACATTGTCGCGCTGCTCGCCGAACAGCCCGAGGTGGCGCGCCTGGTCGATGCCGAGGAGGGGCCGGCCGCCGTGCCAACGCCGGGGCCCGAGCGGGCGCGGCGACCGGCGGAGCAGCGCTTCGCCTTGCTGCCCGAGGAGCCGCCGCGCGACCCTGAGATCGTGATTGCGCCGCTCAGCGGCCAGTCGGGTCGGGTAGCGCCGCTCCGAGCGCCTCAGGATGTACCCCAGCAAGCTCCGAAGCCGCCGTCGCCGGATGGTTCGATCGAGCCCCCACACGAGCCGGGCCCGCCGATGGATCGCCTTGGTCGCCAACCGCTGTCGCGCAACCGCCGGCTCTATCGCCGCGTGCGCCTTAGCGCGGAAATCGAGATCGATGGCGTGCCGAGCAGCCTTATCGACGTTTCGATCGGCGGCTTCGCGGCAACCGGTGTCGCTGATCTCGCCGCCAACAAGCTTGTGCCGGTGCTCCTGCGGATGAATATCGACGGGGTCGAGGTCGCGACCCGGCTCAATGCACGCATCGTCTATGCCTACCGCGACCGCCTCAGCGGGCGTTTCATCGACCTCACCTCCAGTCAGACCGCGTTCTTGCGCTACATCGTGACGTGGCGCGGGGAGTTGGTTGGTATGGTCGGCACGACAACCCTGCTCGACGCCATCATTGGCAGCGCCGACCAAGGGCATGCGAAATTGTCCAACGGATCGAGGGAGCGCTGGTGGGCGGGCCTTCTCGGCTGGAAGGTGAACCCACCGCGTTAGGCGCGCTTGGATGCGGCGGCCAGTCACCATTGCAAATGATGGGAAGGAGCGGTTCGACGGGTCGCCTTCCTATCCGGACTAAGTGTACCTGGCGCTTCAGAGGACCGGTGTGTCGCGGCACTCGATCGCCGTCGCCTCGAGAAGCTCCTCGCGCTCGCGCGCCATCCGCTCGAGACATTCGGCAAGCGAGAGGCGGTGCTCGCGCTCGACCTCGACGGCCGCGAGCGCGGCCCAACCTCGGTACCATGCGGCCATTGCGCGAAGTTCGGTTGGGGTCTCATGCGGCATGTGCGACCTCGAATTAATAAATTAAAGGAAGCAGCGGGCGCGCGGTCTGGAGGCCGCAGCTCGCGACTACCGTCATCTTGGCCGAGAACTGCCGGGTCTGCGTTGACCTACATCAACGCGCCGCCCGGTTGGCGACGAGCAGCTCCGCTGTTGCGCCCGCAAATCGCGGGTGTCGCACTCCGAGCGACCGGGGCAGCTCAGTAGATCACCACGCTCCTGATCGACTTGCCTTCGTGCATCAGGTCGAAACCCTGGTTGATGTCGCCAAGCGGCATCGTGTGGGTGATTAGGTCGTCGATATTGATCTTGCCGTCCATGTACCAGTCGACGATGCGCGGCACATCGGTGCGGCCGCGCGCGCCGCCGAACGCTGTGCCCTTCCAGATGCGCCCGGTGACGAGCTGGAAGGGCCGCGTGGAAATTTCCTGCCCTGCGCCGGCGACGCCGATGATGACGCTGACCCCCCAGCCGCGATGGCTGCATTCCAGCGCCTGCCGCATCGTCTGAACGTTGCCGATGCACTCGAAGCTGTAATCGGCGCCACCCTTGGTGAGATCGACGAGATAGGGCGCCAGGTCGGCTGCGACCTCCTTTGGGTTGACGAAATGGGTCATGCCGAACTTCTCGGCGAGGGCGCGGCGGCCCGGGTTGATGTCAACCCCGACGATCATCTCGGCGCCGACCATGCGCGCGCCCTGCACGACGTTGAGTCCAATGCCGCCCAATCCGAACACCACCACTTTGGCACCGGCCTCGACCTTGGCGGTGTTGATCACCGCGCCGATCCCGGTGGTCACCCCGCAGCCGATGTAGCAGATCTTGTCGAACGGTGCGTCCTCGCGGATTTTCGCCACCGCGATCTCCGGCAGCACGGTGAAGTTCGAGAAGGTCGAGGTGCCCATGTAGTGGTGGATTTTCTGCCCGCTCATTGAGAACCGGCTGGTGCCGTCGGGCATCACCCCCTGGCCCTGCGTCGCGCGGATCGCGGTGCAGAGATTGGTCTTGCGCGACAGGCAGCTTTCGCATTGCCGGCATTCGGGGGTGTAGAGCGGGATGACGTGGTCGCCCTTCTTGAGCGTCGTCACTCCCGGCCCGACATCGACGACGATGCCCGCGCCCTCATGGCCGAGGATCGCCGGGAACAGCCCCTCGGGGTCGCCGCCCGACAGGGTGAACGCGTCGGTGTGGCAGATGCCGGTCGCCTTGATCTCAACCAGCACCTCGCCGGCCTTCGGCCCGTCGAGCCGTACCGTCTCGATGGTGAGCGGCTTCCCTGCCTCGTACGCCACCGCCGCGCGCGTTTCCATGCGATCCCTCCCCGCATTGAGCCGCACGACTATAGCGCGGGCGAAATTACCCTCTAGACAGATTCCAGCCGCATTGCGGCCGCGTTCCGGATATATCACCGGCGCGACAACAACGCGGCGCGCATTCCCATGGACCGGTTCGCAACGACGGTCAGCAAGGTCCCTGAAGTCACCCTCGCCTTCTGGATCGTCAAGATCGCCGCTACCACGCTGGGCGAAACCGGTGGCGACACGGTGACCATGACGCTGAATTGGGGCTATCTGGCGGGAACGGCAATTTTCCTAACACTGCTGCTGGTTCTGATCGTAGCCCAGACCCTGGCGAAGAAATTCCACCCTTATCTCTATTGGGCGACGATCGTCGCCTCGACGACGGCGGGAACGACGATGGCCGACTTCGCCGATCGCTCGCTGGGCATCGGCTACACTGGCGGCTCGACGGTGCTACTGCTGTCGTTACTGTTCGTGCTCGGGCTTTGGTACTGGTCGCTTGGCTCGATATCGGTGAACACCGTCAGCACGCCCAAGGCGGAAGCGTTCTACTGGCTGGCGATCACATTTTCGCAAACATTGGGAACCGCGCTCGGCGATTGGATGGCCGATACGAGCGGTCTTGGATACGCCGGTGGCGCACTGGTGTTTGCGGCGGGACTGGTGGTGCTCGCCTTCCTTTATTTCCGGACCAGCGTGTCGCGGGTTCTGCTGTTCTGGGCGGCGTTCATCCTGACCCGGCCGCTCGGCGCGACGGTCGGCGACTTTCTCGACAAGCCACGGAGCCACGGCGGGCTCGCCCTCAGCCGGCCGATTGCCTCGGCGGTGATTGCTGCGCTAATCCTGGTGTGCATTCTGCTCTTGCCGCAGCGGCCGGGGGTGCATCCCGTCAAGGTCAAGGCATAGCAGTCTTTGCGGCGCTTGGTCGGCTGAGGATGGGGTGATGCCACGCATCGCGGTCGGCGGTTTCCAGCACGAGACCAACACCTTCGCGCCGCAGCGCGCGACCTGGGACGATTTCGCCCGCGCCGACGCTTGGCCCGGCTATGTGCGTGGGGCCGAGCTATTTGACGCTGTCGCCGGTTACAACATCCCGATCGCCGGCGCGGTCGACGCATTGCGCGGGCTCGGCCACGATCTGGTCCCGCTGTCATGGTGCTCGGCGCCGCCCTCGTCCTATGTCGACCAGGACGCCTACGAGCGGGTCGTCGGTGGGATGCTCGAAGACCTCGCCGCTGCCATGGGACAAGAGTCGCCGCTCGAGGGGATCTATCTCGATCTGCATGGTGCGATGGTCGCGGCGCATCTGGAAGACGGCGAGGGCGAATTGCTGCGCCGCATCCGGACGCTGGTTGGCGAGCGCTTGCCGATCGTCGCCAGCCTCGATTTCCACACCAACATGACCGAGGCGATGGTGCGACACGCCTCGGCGATGGTCGGCTACCGTACCTATCCGCATGTCGACATGGCGGCGACTGGCAGCCGCGCGGCCGCATTGCTCGACCGGCTGATCCGCGAGAAGCGGCCGCTCGCCAAGGCGTTCCGTCAGGCCGATTTCCTCATCCCGCTGGTCTGGCAATGCACGATGGCCGAGCCGACCAAGGGCGTCTTCGCGTTGATCGACGAGATCGAGCGCGGCGAGGCGTCTCACAACCAGGGCATCGTCGCCATCGCTCACACGCCGGGTTTCCCGCCGGCCGACATCGCCGAATGCGGCCCGGCGCTGGTGGTCTATGGCCACGACCAGGAGGCCGCCGACGCTGCGGCCGACCGCATCCTCGCCGCGATCAAAGCTAAGGAAGGCGAATTTGCCGGGCGGCTCTACACCGCCGACGAGGCGGTGCAAGAGGCGATCCGGCTGACCGCGACGGCGACAAAACCCATCGTCCTCGCCGATATCCAGGATAATCCCGGCGCCGGCGGCACCTCGGACACGGTCGGTCTCTTGCGCGCGCTGATCGCGCACAAGGCGGCGGGCGCGGTCATCGGCATGATCGTTGATCCCGAGGCGGCCGCGGCGGCGCACGAGGCGGGCGAGGGCGCGCTGCTTCCCCGCGGCGTCGGTGCCAAGGTGGGCTATGCCGGGGAGACCCCAGTCGAGGCCAGATGGCGCATCGTGCGGGTCGGCGACGGCCGCTTCACCGGCACCGGCCCGTTCTACGGCGGCGCCAAATTCGCCATCGGCCCGATGGCGCTCGTGACCGACGAGGACAGCGGCGTCTCGGCCGTGCTCGCCGCGAAACGCATCCAGGCCGCCGACCAGGAGATGTTTCGCCATGTCGGCGTCGAACCATCGGAGGTGCCGATCCTCGGCCTCAAATCGACGGTACATTTCCGAGCCGATTTCCAGCCGATCGCCGAGACCGTGCTGTGCGTCGTCTCGCCCGGCGCACATGTCAGCGACCCCGTCGAACTGCCCTACCGGCGTCTGCGCGAGGGCATCCGGTTGCGTCCGCTCGGCCCTGAACATCGCGGCGCATGGCGGGAGAAATGAGGACCGGCCATACCGCCTGGGTGACGATCGCGTTGCTCTTCGCCGGTCTGGTGGCTCGCGCCGAATCGCCCGAGGACGCCTACATCGCGGCCCGCGACAAGGCGATCGCGGAGATGAAAGCCAAATCGGCGGCCGGCACGAACATAAAGCAGCTGGACGCGGAAGGAGAGCGGCTGCATGCCGACCTCGAGCCGCTATTGCGGCGCGTGTTGGACCCCGCGGCCCCGGCGGGCTTCCACGGCCCGGCAGCGATGCGCCCCAATACGGTCTTTCCGCCCGAGGAGGACGAAGAGGCGGGCCTGCTTGACGGGTTCAGCTTTTCCGCCGCGGACGCGTCGGGTCGCGTGCTGGTGAGCACGCAGGGTCTGCTGCGGCGCTGGCTTCAGGGACACAGGAGCTGGTGGAAGCGAGGTCCTTCCAACCCCCCGACCGATCCGGTCGCGGCCTTCCACACCGCGGCCTTCTATACCCAGGCGGTCGGCGGCGGCGCCGCCTTTTCGATCTTCGCGACGGTGCCGATTCGCAAACCGCAAGGCGCGGACGCGGCCGTCGCTCTGCTGGTCGAGGAGTCGCAGGACCTGGCCACCGATCCGCCTGACGAGCTCGCCGTGTCGGTTATCGCACGGGGGCGGGTCTTCATCGCGGCCGTCGCCACCACGAAGCTTGCCCCGATCGCCGCGTGCACCGCCGTTCAGCAGGCGTTCGAGGCCAAGGCGGAAGCGACGCGCAATCCCGACGTCGCCGCCCGCTATGGAAAGAACGTCGACGCCTTTTTGTTGTTGGAGAACGAGGGTGAGAAGGCTTTCCAGAAATGCTGGGCCGCGCGGCTGGGCCGCGACCCCGCGTTCGCGGCCGTCACCCGACAGGCCCAAGCGCTCGCCGACGCTCTCGCCGCCCCGTAGTTTTTTGCTCGGCCTGGGGCGGCGGGCTCGCGGCTTGCTGTATTCTGGGCAACCCAACCGTGGAGAAACCCATGCCCGATAGTGGCTACGCCCACCCTGAATACCTGGTCGAGACCGACTGGCTTGCCGCGCATCTCGCAGACCCGAAGCTGGTCGTGCTCGATTGCACGGTGCACCTGATCCCCGAGCCGAAGATCACCTACACGGTCAAGTCCGGCCGCGAGGATTTCGAGAAGGGCCACATCCCCGGCGCGCAGTTTATCGACGTGCAGGCCGATCTCTCGGACAATGGCAAGCTGCCGCTGCGTTTCATGCTGCCAACCGCGGCGGGGTTCGCCGCCTCGATGCGCCGCTTCGGCATTTCCGACGACAGCAAGGTCGTCACCTACAGCACCGCCAACCCGCAATGGGCGACCCGGGTGTGGTGGGTCATGCGCTGCTTCGGCTTCGACGCGGCGGTGCTGAACGGCGGTTTCCAGAAATGGAACCGCGAGGGGCGGGCGGTCGAGACCGGCGCCGGCAAGACGCGCCCGGCCGGTAATTTCACCGAGCGTCCCGCCAAGCCGCTGATGGCCGACAAGCACGACGTTTTGGCAGCGATCGACGACGGCGCGGTGTGCACGATCAACGCGTTGCAGGCGCCGCAACACGCGGGCACCGGCGGCAATACCTATGGGCGCCCGGGCCGCATCAAGGGCAGCGTCAACGTGCCGACCGTCGGGCTGGTCGACCCGGCGACCAACACCTTCCTGCCGGCGGCGCAACTCCGGGCGCAATTCGACAAGGTTCACGCCTTCGACAAGAAGGTGATCACCTATTGCGGCGGCGGCATCGCCGCCAGCGCGACGGCGCATGCGCTGGTCATGCTCGGCCATCCCGACGTGCGGCTCTACGACGCCTCGATGTCGGAATGGGCCATCGACGACAGCCTGCCGATGGAAACGGGTTGATCGGCTGCAACAGTGTTTGTGCGTCCTTCGAGGCTCCCTTCGGTCGCACCTCAGGATGAGGAGGGTCATGGATGGCGTCTAATAACCATCCTCATCCTGAGGTGCTTCGCGTAGCGAAGCCTCGAAGGACGCTCTTCGCTATTCCAGCTAAACCGTCGGCCGCGCGCTGAACCCGATACTCCCGTCGTCCTCGGCATCGGCGATCACGACATCAGTGACGACAGCGGCGCGCGGGCCTTCCCGACACGCTTCGATCAACCGCGACACCTGATCGTCCTCGCCGATCGCCAGCAGCTCGACGCTGCCGTCAGCGCGGTTTCGCACCCAGCCGCGAATGCCGAGCGCCATGGCGGTGCGCTCGGCCCAGATGCGATAGCCGACCCCTTGCACCCGTCCGGTGACGACGAGCCGGACGCTCTTCATGCAAATTCCAGGATCACTTGGTCGACCGCGAGACTGTCCCCGGCTTTGGCGCACAGCTTGGCGATGGTGCCGTCGCGCTCGGCGCGCAGCACGTTCTCCATCTTCATCGCCTCGACGATGGCGAGCGCCTCGCCGGCCTTCACTTCCTGGCCCTCGCTCACCACCAGCGCGGTCAGCAGCCCCGGCATCGGCGACAGCACGCTGCGCGAGGTGTCGGCCGCGACCTTCGGCGGCATCATTTGCAGCAGCGCAGCGGTGCGTCTCGGCAACACCTGCGCGCGGCGGGTGATGCCGCCATGGGTCAGCCGGAACGCGCTGCCCTGCAGCCGGTCGATCTGCACCGTCGAGACGTGTTCCTCGATCCGCAGATGCAGCAGCTTCTGGGCGGGAAGCCAGTCGGTCGCGGCCAGCCAGGTCTCGCCCGCGTGCTCAACGGCGTAGCCGGCATCTTCCGACCGTAGGGTAACCTCGTGCGCTGCGCCGTCGAGCAGCACGGTGAGTGCGGCAGGCTCGTGCCTTCCGGCGAGGCGGCGCTCGGCGAGCGCGGCGGCGAGCAGGATGATTTGGTCGGCGGCGGTGAAACCGGCGGGCGGCATGAAGCCGTCGGGAAATTCCTCGGCGATGAAGTCGGTCGACAGCGCGCCGCGGCGAAACCGGTCGCTGCCGGCGATGGCGGCGAGGAAGGCGACGTTGTGGCGCAGCCCGCCGACATAGAACCCGTCGAGTGCGCCGCGCATCCGCTCGATCGCCTCGTTCCGGTCGGCTCCATAGGCGCAGAGTTTGGCGATCATCGGGTCGTAATAGAACGAGATCTCGGCGCCCTCGCTGACGCCGCTGTCGATGCGGATGCCGTCTCCTTCGGGTGGGATGTAGCGCACCAGCCGTCCGATCGACGGCAGGAAGTTGCGCGTCGGGTCTTCGGCGTAGACCCGCGCCTCGATCGCCCAGCCGGTCTGTTTCACGTCGTCCTGGCCGAACGGCAGCGTTTCGTCCCCGGCGACGCGGATCATTAGCTCGACGAGGTCGAGCCCGGTCACCAGCTCGGTCACCGGGTGCTCGACCTGCAACCGCGTATTCATTTCAAGGAAGTAGAAGTTCTTGTTGCGATCGACGATGAACTCGACCGTGCCGGCGGAGCGGTAGCCGACCGCCTTGGCCAGCGCTACCGCCTGCGCGCCCATTTCGGCGCGGGTCTGCGGGTCGAGGAAGGGGCTCGGGCTCTCTTCGATGACCTTCTGGTGGCGGCGCTGGATCGAGCATTCGCGCTCGCCCAGATGCACGACATTGCCGTGACCGTCGCCCAGCACCTGGATTTCGATGTGGCGCGGCTCCTCGATGTATTTTTCGAGAAACACCCGGTCGTCGCCAAAGCTCGCTTTTGCCTCGTGCTGCGCGCTGGAAAACCCCTCGCGCAGTTCGGCTTCGTCATGGGCGATGCGCATGCCCTTGCCGCCGCCGCCGGCCGAGGCCTTGATCATCACCGGGTAGCCGATGCCCTCGGCGATGCGCGCGGCGACAGCATCATCCTCGATGATCCCGAGATGGCCGGGCACGGTCGAAACCCCGGCCGCCGCCGCGAGCTTTTTCGACTCGATCTTGTCGCCCATCGCGGCGATGGCTTCGGGCGTCGGACCGATAAAGGCGATGCCTTCCTTGGCGAGCGCTTCGGCAAAGGCTGGGCGCTCGGACAGAAACCCGTAGCCCGGATGCACCGCCTCCGCGCCGGTCTGTTTGCAGGCGTCGACGATGCGGTCGATGCGCAGGTAGCTTTCGGCTGCGGGCGCCGGGCCGATCGCCACTGCCTCGTCGGCCATGCGCACGTGCAGTGCCTCCGCGTCGGCCTCGGAATAGACCGCGACCGTCTTGATACCCATGCGCTTGGCGGTGCGGATCACCCGGCAGGCGATCTCGCCGCGATTGGCGATCAGGATTTTCTTGAACACGCGGTCCGAACGCCTCAGCCCCTTGGCCGGGCTCGACCCGGCCATCCACGTCTTGCTTCAGCCTCGGCGCCGCATTCAGAAGACGTGGATGCCCGGATCAAATCCGGGCAAGGCAAATTAACAAGTGCCGGGACAAGCCCGGCCATGACGGAGTTTTTGTGGCAGAGCGCAGCACTCACAGCGGGATGTTATCGTGCTTCTTCCACGGGTTGGCGAGTTGCTTGTCGCGCAGCATCGCGAGCGCGCGGCAGAGGCGGCGGCGCGTCGTCGCCGGCTGGATCACGTCGTCGATAAAGCCGCGCCCGGCGGCGACGAATGGGTTGGCGAACTTCTCGCGATATTCCTCGGTGCGCGCGTCGATCTTGGCCTGATCCTTGAGGTCGGCGCGGAAGATGATCTCGACCGCGCCTTTCGGCCCCATCACCGCGATCTCGGCCGAGGGCCAGGCGAAATTGACGTCGCCGCGCAGATGCTTCGAGCTCATCACGTCATAGGCCCCGCCATAGGCCTTGCGGGTGATCAGCGTGACCTTTGGCACCGTCGCCTCGGCGAAGGCGAAGAGGAGCTTCGCGCCGTGCTTGATGATCGCGCCGAATTCCTGCGCGGTGCCGGGCAGGAACCCCGGTACATCGACAAAGGTGACGATCGGGATGTTGAAGCAGTCGCAGAAGCGCACGAACCGCGCGGCCTTGCGCGCGCTGTCGATGTCGAGGCAGCCGGCCAGCACCATCGGCTGGTTGGCGACGATGCCGATCGTCGCGCCCTCCATGCGCGCGAAGCCGACAATGATGTTGCCGGCATAATTCGGCTGCAGCTCGAAGAAATCGCCGTCGTCGACGACCTTCTCGATCAGCTCCTTGATGTCGTAGGGCTTGTTCGGGTTGGCCGGGATCAGCGTGTCGAGCGAGGGCTCGTCGCGCTCGCGCTTGTCGGCATAGGGGCGGGGTGGCAGCGGCGCGCGGTTCGAGCTTGGTAGAAAGCCGATAAACCGCCGCAGCTCGATCAGCGCCTCGACATCGTTCTCGAAGGCGAGGTCGGCGACGCCGGATCTAGTGGTGTGGGTGACAGCGCCGCCCAATTCCTCTTGCGTCACCGTCTCGTGCGTCACCGTCTTCACCACTTCCGGGCCGGTGACGAACATGTACGAGGAGTCCTTCACCATGAAGATGAAGTCGGTCATCGCCGGTGAATAGACTGCGCCGCCGGCGCACGGCCCCATGATCAGCGACACTTGCGGCACAACGCCCGAGGCCAGCACGTTGCGCTCGAAGACGTAGGCATAGCCGGCGAGCGACTCGACGCCCTCCTGGATGCGCGCGCCGCCGGAATCGTTGAGGCCGATGACCGGCGCGCCGACATTCATCGCCTGGTCCATGATCTTGCAGATCTTGGCGGCGTGCGCTTCGCCGAGCGAGCCGCCAAATACGGTGAAATCTTGGCTGAAGACAAAGACCAGCTTGCCGTCGATCGTGCCGTAGCCGGTGACCACGCCGTCGCCCGGCACTTTCTGTTCGCCCATGCCGAAATCTTCGGTGCGGTGCTCGACGAACATGTCCCATTCTTCGAACGAGTCCGGATCGAGCAGGACTTCCAGTCGCTCGCGCGCCGTCAGCTTGCCCTTGGCGTGCTGTGCTTCGACCCGGCGCTTGCCGCCGCCCGCGCGCGCCGCCGCCCGCTTTTCCTCGAGCCGCTTGAGGATATCGGTCATGAAACGGCAATAGCATCAACCGGTGGTCAAGGCCAGCGGCCGCCTTGTTTGGCTGCCTATTTGCAAGGCAAGATCGCAAGCGAGCAACCGCGGGAAAGCGAGGGAACGATGCCGGAGAGCGAGAACTACAAAAAAGGCGCGGCGATGCGGCGCAAGCTGATGGGTGAAGCGGCGGTCGATGCGGCGGCGAAAGGGGTCTACGCCGACCCGGTGATGCAAAAATTCCTCGATGTCGCGATCGAGAACGTCTTTGGCACGCTCTGGACCCGGCCGGGCCTCGACATTAAGACGCGGGCGCTGATCTGCGTCATCTCCGACACCTGCATGGGACGTGAGCCCGAGCTGGCGCTGCATCTGCGCATGGCGCTGCGCCAGGGTTGGACCGAAGAGGAGCTGATCGAGGTGTTCCTGCACCTCTCGGGCTATATCGGCGTGCCGATCATTCGCGAGTGCATGCAGGTCGCCTCCAAGGTGTTCAAGGAGCCGCGCTAAGCAATTCGAGGAACCGCGCTGCTGCCCTGATATCCTGGGCGAGTAGTTCGCGGCGCTTCATCGCCTCGGAATCCTCGCCCCAGGCCTCGATCTGGAACGTCTCGTCGAGCTGCGAAACATCGAAGGCGGCCTCGGCGTCGAGCCGGCCCTCGGCGAGCGCCAGGGCGATCACCAGCGAGCCGCACGCCGCGGTTAGGGCCTGCAGCGCGGTCAGGCAGAAATCGTCGAACGCGGCGACGGCTGCGGCGAAGGCCCCGAGGCTCGCCGGCGATTGCGGCGTCGGCACGATCCCCGCGGTGACGGCGAGCCCGGCATCGTACCGCATGGCAGCCCAGTCGATCAGCGGCTGCCAGGCGGCGTGCTGGCGCGCCGCCAGCGCCGGCGGCTGCTCGGCGCGGTAGCAGACGAGGTCGGTGCCGGCATAGTTGGCGATTTCGGTGACGATCGTGTCGCGCCTGGCGGCGGTATGGTCAAGCGCCGTAGCCGCCAGTCGGGTCAGTGGCATCGTGTGCGGGCGGATGTCTGTTTCTTGCGCGTCCCACTCGGCGGCGATGGCCTCAGCGAGATCCCGGCTCGGCACGGTCAACTCGCGTCTCGCCGGGGTGCGCAGCCTTCTGCCGTCGAGAAAAACTCCCCAGCCGCGCTCGACCGGCCGCGCGGTGGCTTCTTTGTAGACCCGCCTCATGCCGGCAGCTCCAACTCGGCGAACGGGTCGGGCGCGTCCGCGGCGAAGCCGAGGAACTCCCACATCCGCTTCATGTGCGGCGGCAGCGGCGCGGTAGCGCTCAGTATCCCGCCCGCTGGATGCGGAATCTCGAGGCTGCGCGCATGCAGATGCAGGCGGTGCGCGGCGCTGATGGGCAGGTGCGCCGCCGCGCCGCCATACTTGCCGTCGCCGAGGATCGGTGTGCCGATTGCGGCGCAATGTGCCCGCAGCTGATGGGTGCGCCCGGTCAGCGGCAAGAGCGCCAGCCAGCTTGCTTTATCTCCGGCGGAGTCGACGACCGTGTAGTACGTGACCGCGTCTTTGCCCTCGTCATCGGCACGAACGCGCTCGTGGCCGCCCGCTCCCGACCGCTTCATCAGCGCGAGGTCGATCTTTCCCTGCCGCAGTTTTGGTCTCCCGGCGACGATCGCCCAATAGATCTTGCGTGTGGTCTTGTCGCGAAAGGCGCGGGTGAAGAACGCCGCCGGCTGCGCGGTGCGGGCGATCAGCAGGACGCCGCTGGTGTCCTTGTCGAGTCGATGCACGAGGCGCGGCCGCTCGGCATGGCCGAAGCGCAGCCCGTCGAGCATGCCGTCGACATGGCGGGTCGTGCCGCTGCCGCCTTGCACGGCGAGACCAGGCGGCTTGTTGATGACGATGGCGAATTCGTCGCGATGGATGACGCAGTCGCGCAGCAGCGCTTCGTCCTGCGGCCTTGCATGCGGCGCGGGGCGCTCTGCCGCCGGCGCCTCTTCTATCGCCGGCACCCGGATCGCCATCCCGGGCGACACCCGGTCGCCGGACTTGGCCTTCTTGCCGTCGACCCGAATCTGCCCAGTGCGTAGCAGCTTTTCCAGCCGCCCGTGCGCGAGGCTCGGATAATGGCGGCGGAACCAGCGGTCGAGCCGCAAGGTGCCGTCGGCCTCGCCGACCGTGACCGTATCGCTCATTTGGCGGCTTCGGCTCCCCGGCGGCGCAACTTGTCCCAATATTCGAGGCGCTTTTTCACCTCGCGTTCGAAGCCGCGCTCGGTCGGCTGGTAGAACTCGCGCCGGGCGATCCCGTCGGGGAAATAGTTTTGGCCCGAGAAGGCTTCCTCGGCGCCGTGGTCGTAGACATATCCCGAGCCGTAGCCGAGCTCGCGCATCAGCCGGGTCGGGGCGTTGAGGATGTGCTTGGGCGGCATCAGCGAGCCGGTTTCGCGCGCCATGGCTTGCGCTTGGCCGAACGCGGCGTACGCCGCGTTCGATTTGGGCGCGGTCGCGAGGTAGATCACCAGCTGCGCGACCGCCAGCTCGCCCTCGGGTGAGCCGAGCCGGTCGTACGCGTCCCACGCCGCCAGCGCCTGTTGCAACGCCTGCGGGTCGGCAAGCCCGATATCCTCGACCGCGGCGCGGGTCAGCCGGCGCAGAATGTAGATCGGGTCCTCGCCGCCAGCCAGCATCCGCGCCAACCAATAAAGCGCCGCGTCGGTGTCGGAGCCGCGCAGCGATTTGTGCAGCGCCGAGATCAGGTTGTAGTGACCCTCCTGGCTCTTGTCATAGAGCGGCGCGCGGCGCTGGACGATCTCCGTCAGCTCGGTGGGGCCGAGCGGCTTGCCGGCGGGCAGTCGCTCGATCTCCTCGACCAGGTTGAGCAGGAACCGTCCGTCGCCGTCGGCCATCGCCCGCAGCGCGGCGCGGCCGTCGGGCGACAGCGGCAAGGTCTTGCCGAGATTGGTCTCGGCGCGCTGGATCAGCGTCTCCAGCTCCTCGTCGCCGAGGCGACGCAGCACGAAGACCTGGGCGCGCGACAACAGCGCCCCGTTCAGCTCGAAGGATGGGTTCTCGGTCGTTGCGCCGACGAGGATCACCGTGCCGTCCTCGACATAGGGCAGGAAAGCGTCCTGTTGGGCACGGTTGAAACGGTGGATTTCGTCGACGAAGAGCAGCGTGCCTTGACCCATCTCGCGGCGCTTCCTGGCCGCGTCGAACACTTTTCTCAAATCGGCGACACCGGAGAACACCGCCGAGAGCGGCTCGAAGGCAAGGCCGGTTCCCTCCGCCAACAGTCGCGCGATCGTCGTCTTGCCGCAGCCCGGCGGCCCCCACAGGATCATCGATGCCAGCCGCCGGCTCGCCACCATCCGGCCGATCGGGCCTTCGGGGCCGAGCAAATGATCCTGGCCGACGATGTCGCCGAGCTTCTTGGGCCGCAGCCGGTCGGCCAGCGGATGCGGGGCCTGGTTCGCGAAGAGGGTGGTCATTGCCGCAGAGATATTAGCGCTGAGGTTACGAAATGCACGCCGGCGCGCTCGCGAAAACGTCGTCGAATGTGTCTTTCAGCGCCATGTCGACATCGTCGATCGTCGCCGTGATCCCCAGCGCCGCCAATGACGTAACCCCGTACCCGGAAATACCGCAGGGCACGATGCCGGCGTAGTTCGCCAAATCCGGGTCCACGTTGAGCGCCAGTCCGTGATAGGTCACCCAGCGCCGCACCCTGACGCCGATCGCGCCGATCTTGTCCTCGCGGCCATCAGTCCCTTTGCCGCGCGCCACCCACACGCCGATCCGCCCGTCGCGACGCTCGCCCGTCACCCCGAACCGCGCCAGCACCCGGATCATCCATTCTTCAAGTCGCCAGACGTGACAGCCCACGTCGCGCCCGTGCCGCGTCAGATCGAGCATCACATAGGCCACGCGCTGACCCGGCCCGTGATAGGTGTGCTGCCCGCCGCGGCCGGTCTTGAACACCGGCAGCCGTCCTGGATCGAGTAGGTCCGCCTCGACCGCGCTGGTGCCGGCGGTAAAAAGCGGCGGGTGCTCCAGCAGCCACACCAGTTCCGGTGCGGCGCCGGCACGGATCGCCGCGACCCGGGCCTCCATCTCGGCCACGGCACTCTCATAGGGCACCAGCGTGTCCGAGACACGCCACTCGACGCCGCCCCCTTCCGTCGCCATATGCAATTCCATCACGGTTGCGATGATATCGCGGATTTGCTACACGCGCCTCTCCCTGAGGGGCGTTCGCCTGACGTGCGGTCGTGGCGGAATTGGTAGACGCGCAGCGTTGAGGTCGCTGTGGGGGAAACCCTGTGGAAGTTCGAGTCTTCTCGACCGCACCAGATCGAGTGATCCAGCGGAAACGCTCGGTGCCGCTCGCTTGCGGCGCCCTCTAGATCACCACTTCAGGACGCTGACGATATTGGAGAAATTGTCGGTCCAGGCGCTGACCTGCCGGGCCGGGGAGAGCTTGCCCCAGCGTGGCTCGCTATCGAGGAAGGCGAGGTCGCTCTGCCGCCGCGCCATCGCCATCCATTCCGAGCCGACGGCTCCCTCCGCCTCTTCGGCCGGCGATGGCAGGAACAGCTGGTGGCGCGCCGCGAGGCGCAGATCGCTCGCCAGCGACGCCAGCATCGGCGTCAGCCGAAGGTTGCGATTGCTGATGTGCAACAGCATGACGCCGTTCGGCGCGAGCCGGTCGAGATAGAGCTCGATCGCTTCCCTGGTCAGCAGGTGCATCGGGATCGCATCCGAACTGAACGCGTCTAGGATCAGCACGTCGTAGTGGCGGCTCGGATCGGCCTTCAGCGACAGGCGCCCGTCGCCGAGCACGATCTTGGTGTCCGCCCCGCATTGTTCGAGATAGTGGAAATAGCGTGTGTCGTGCGCGATGCGCACGACGACCGGGTCGATCTCGTAAAACGTCCAGGCTTCGCCCTGGCTAGCGTAGCAATTGAGGGCTCCAGTCCCGAGCCCGATGACCGCGACGCGCTGCGGCGCTTGGCGGGCGGCGCGCAGCCCCACGAAGAACTGGCCCGCCGGCCCGCCCGAATAGTAATAGCGGACCTGGCTGCGCCATCGCGCCGGGTCGGTGAACTCGGCGCCGTGCTGGGTCGTGCCATGCGCGAGGTCGAGCATCGGCAGCGCGGCGTCGACCTTGACCCGGTGTACCCCAAAGAAGCTGCGGTCCTGCTCGAGCACGCCCTCGTTGCTGCGATCGAGCGTGGTCGGGATCAGCACCGCCGCGACCGCGAGCGAAAATTGCAGCGGCCGGCTCGCCAGCGAGAATACGCCGACGGCGATCAGCAGCAGCGCCGCGATCATGGCGAGCGGCCCGAGAGCGCTCAGATTTCCCCATCCTTCGATGATCCCGATGACCGCCGTCAGCATGGCGAGCGGCAGAACAAGATCGATTTTGTCGAACTTGACGGCGGGGCGAGCGGCGGCCGTGAGCGCGCAGGCGAGGATCAGCGCCAGCGGATACTCGTAAGTCGACGAGAACACGATCGGCGCGATCAGCGCGTTGAACACGCCGCCGAATGCCCCGCCCAGCGACAAGCAGAAGTAGAATTCGGTGAGCCGCGCCGCCGCCGGCCGTCGTGCGGCAAGCGTGCCGTGGCAGACCAAGGCGATGAAGAAGAACGCCACGTAATGCGCTGGAATTACCGCGCTCAGCGGCGGTGCCGGCATCATGAACAAAAGGACGACGACGGCGAGGCTCACCGCCTGTCCGGTCAGCGACCAGCGCATGGTGATCATCGGCCGGCGCGCGAACGTCACCACAAACGACAGGAGATAAAGCGCCAGCGGGATCACCCACAGCAGCGGCGCGGAGGCGACGTCGGTGGTGATATAGGACGTCACCCCGAGCAGCAGGCTCGACGGGACAAAGGCGAGCGCGATCCACACTGCCCGGCTGCGCCAATTCGGTACGGACATGGCGCTCTCGCCCCTCGGTGCCGAGACGGCGTCTGCGTTCGGGGAGCCCAGCCGCGCGGCCAGCGCGCAGCCGCCGATCATTGCGGCAAGCACCGCGAAAACCAGGGCCCATATCCGGCTCTGCATCGATAGCGTGCTCAGCGGCTCGAGCGCCAACGGGAAGGCGAGCAGCGCAACGAGGCTGCCGAGATTGCTGGCGCCGTAGAGGAAATAGGGGTCGCCCGCAGCTGCGTGGCCGGTACGGGTAAACCAGCTCTGCAACAGCGGCGCCGAGGCCGACAGCGCGAAGAACGGCAGGCCGACGACGACGAGCAACCGTCCGGTCAGCCAAAGCGCGACGCTCGACGTGGCGGCGTCCGTCGGCGGCGTCTGGTCGCCGACCGCGAAGGGCAGGGCGGTAGCGGCCGCGACCAACAGCGCGCCGTGAATCCACGCCTGCCGGCTCGCCGGCACCGAGCGGGTCAGCAGATGGGCGTAGCCGTAGCCGGCGAGCAGCACCAGCTGGAAAAACATCATCGCCGTGTTCCACACGGCGGGCGCGCCGCCGAGCAACGGCAGCATCATCTTGGCGATCAGCGGCTGCACCCAGAACAGCAGCAACGCGCTGGTGAACATGGTTGCGGTGTAAATCGGCACCAGCGGTAGGCCGACGGACCGTCCGAGGACAGCCGAGAGCGATTGGGCGGGTGGTTGCGGCATGTCGGCCATGAAGGTCTCACCGGACGGACGGCTCGGCCGGACCTTAGGCAGGCGCGGTTAAGATCAGTTGAAGGCCGGAGCGACGGGGAGGGTGGACCGCGCCGGCACTAGCCGGCCACGCGATAACGCCACTGGTGGCCAAGCCGGATCAGCGGGCTTTCCAGATGCACCCACGACAAGTGGGCGATGCCGATCGATACACCCATCGCGACGACCGTGACGCAGGTTTGCGTGAACTTGCCGATGTCGGGCCGGTTGCCGAAAATCAGCGCGAACATGAGACCGGCGACAGGCTGGTGGAATAAATAGAGCCCGTAGGAGATGCGCCCGAAAAACTGCAGCGTCTGCGAGCGGAAACGCTTGCCTTCCGGGGATCCGTTGATCACCAGCATCAGGAAGCCGGTGAGGCCGATGCCGAGGACAAGGTTGCCGAAGACATCGACGGTGCGCCAACCAAGGGTCGTGTCGTCAATCGCCAGGGCGAGCAGGAGAATGAACCCGCCAAGAGCGATGCTTTTGAGGACGAAGAAGTTGTTCCGGGTGAGTCGGGCCAGCGCACCGGGATGCCGCTGCGCGCAGGCCCCGAGGACGCCGAGAAAGAGCAGGTCCCACTCCGCCGGCAACAGCATGTGCATCGCCAGGTTGTTGGCCGATGTCGCGACCAAAGCGAGGCGGAACAGCGTGGCGCTGACGATGAGCGCCAGCAGGACTTGCACCAAGCGCCGCGACGGCGTCACGAACAGGAGCAGGGGCAGCAGCAGGTAGAACTGCTCCTCGACGCAGAGCGTCCAAGTCGGCATCAGCCACCGGCTGGTCTCCACGCTAGTGAACGACATCGCGAAATTCTGGATGTATCCGAAGAAAAATTCAGGCGGATACACCGCTGTGGAAAAGCGCGGAAACCACGGCAGCGCGAGCAGCACGAGCACCACTGTCAGGTAATAGATCGGCACGATGCGGAAGGCCCGCCGCGCATAGAACGTGGCGAAGGACGAGCGGCTTCGTAGGTTGTCGAGAAGGATGCCGCCGATCAGGTATCCCGACAGGCAGAAGAACAGATCGACCCCGATCCATTCGAGACAAAGGAAGCGCAAGCCGTGCTCAACCTCGCCGAAATAATGACCGATGACCACCAGCAGGCAGGCGCAGCCACGCACGCCATCGAGCTCAACGATCCGCCTCTCCGGCGGTGGGGGCCCCGGGATTGTCGTATCGAGCTTTTCCGCTAGTACGCCGGCCATCGGCGCAATCTGCATCCGCTGCCGCTAAGGGCGACTTAACGGGTATGGTAAAGGCCGGTTAACCATCTCAAGCAGCGAGGCTGGCACTCGCCGGAATCGGCTTTCCGTGCCATAGATGGGCTATGCAGAACACACGGTTCGCGACGCTCGATCACGACCTCGGCCCTGAGATCGACATGCTGCGTACCACCGTGCGCGACTTCGCCGACGACAAGATCGCGCCGATCGCCGCCGAGATCGACCGCGACGATCGCTTTCCGATCGAACTGTGGCCGCAGATGGGGGCGCTCGGCCTGCACGGCATCACCGTCGAGGAGGAGATGGGCGGCAGCGGCATGGGCTACCTGGCGCACTGCGTCGCGATGGAGGAGGTGAGCCGCGGTTCGGCTTCGGTCGGCCTCAGCTACGGCGCGCACTCGAACCTCTGCGTCAACCAGATTCGCCGCAACGGCAACGAGGCGCAGCGCCGCAAATATCTGCCCAAGTTAATGTCAGGCGAGCATGTCGGAGCGTTGGCGATGTCGGAACCCGGCGCCGGCTCGGATGTCGTGTCGATGCGGTTGCGCGCCGAAAAGAAGGGCGACCGCTACATCCTCAACGGCACCAAGTTCTGGATCACCAACGGGCATTACGCCGACACGCTGGTGGTCTATGCCAAGACCAAGCCGGATGCCGGCGCGCGCGGCATCACCGCCTTCCTGATCGAGAAGGGGATGCAGGGGTTCACCCCGGCGCAAAAGCTCGACAAGCTCGGCATGCGCGGCTCGCCGACCTCGGAGCTGGTGTTCGAGGATTGCGAGGTGCCGGAAGAAAACGTGCTCGGCCAGGTCGACGAGGGCGTGCGCGTGCTGATGAGCGGGCTCGATTACGAGCGCGTCGTGCTCGCCGCCGGTCCGCTCGGTATCATGCAGGCGGCGCTCGACGCGGTGATCCCCTACATCCACGACCGCCAGCAGTTCGGCCAGCCCATCGGCGAGTTCCAGCTGATCCAGGGCAAGGTCGCGGACATGTACACCGCCGCCAATGCCTGCCGCGCCTATGTCTACGCCGTTGCGCGCGCCTGCGACCGCGGCGAGACCACCCGCAAGGACGCCGCCGGCGCGATCCTCTACGCCGCCGAAAGCGCCACCAAGATCGCGCTCGACGCGGTGCAGATTCTCGGGCGGCAACGGCTATATCAACGACTATCCCACCGGCCGCCTGCTGCGCGACGCCAAGCTCTACGAGATCGGCGCCGGCACCTCGGAAATCCGCCGCATGCTGATCGGCCGCGAACTGTTCAACGAGAGTGCATGATCTAGTGCGTGATGAGCAGGAAGACCGCCCGAAACAGCGGCTCAATTCGGATCAACGTCGTGCACGGACGGCTGCGGACATTTAGCTTTTGCAAAACAGTATGCGCCCCCAGCCCAGAAGGGGTCGAACCCAATGACCGCCGATACCGGCGCGATGTCGAACGCAAAGTGAAGCGAATGCGGCCAGCAGAGCTGGACGCTTGGCCTAGAGGGTGAGTAACCGGAAGCTATGTCAGACTCCCTGGCCGGCGCCCGCTTCAGGGCCAAAGTCGCGAGTTATCAACGGGTTGATCCTGTTCTTTTTAGAGAAAGCCGCACCGCGGAGACTATCGGATGAGGCTGACCGAGGAGCAAATCCTTCTCCGCGATACCGCGCGCGACATCGCGCAAAACCTGCTCGCGCCTGGCGCGGCGGAGCGCGACCGCGAGGCGCGGTTTCCGCAAGCGGAATTGGCCGAGCTCGGCAAGCTCGGTTTCATGGGGGCGCTGGTGCCGCCGGAATGGGGCGGCGCGGGCGCCGATCATGTCGGCTATGCTTTGGCGCTGGAGGAGATCGCTGCTGCTGACGGCAGTGTCTCGACCATCCTTTCGGTCCATAATTCAGTCGGTTGCGTCCCGATTCTAAAATTCGGGTCCGAGGAACAGAAGCGGCGCTTCCTCAAGCCGATGGCAGCGGGCGAGATGCTGTCCTGCTTCTGCCTGACCGAACCGGGCGCCGGCTCCGACGCGGCGGCGATCAAGACTAGCGCCAAGCGCCGTGGCAATCGCTGGGTGCTCAACGGCACGAAGCAGTTCATCACCTCGGGCTCGACCGCCCAGGTGGCGATCGTCTTCGCCGTCACCGATCCCGCTGCCGGGCGCAAGGGGATCAGCGCCTTTATCGTGCCGACCGACACCGTTGGTTACAAGGTCGCGCGGCTCGAACACAAGTTGGGCCAGCGCGCCTCGGATACTGCGCAGCTCGTCTTCGAAGACATGGAGCTGACCCCCGATCTGATGCTGGGTCAGGAAGGCGAGGGGTATCGCATCGCTCTCTCGAACCTTGAAGGCGGACGCATTGGCATCGCCGCGCAGGCGCTCGGCATGGCGCGCGCGGCGCACGACGCGGCGCTCGCCTACGCACAGGAACGCGAGGCCTTCGGGCAGAAGATCATCGGTCACCAGGCGGTGGCCTTCCGCCTCGCCGACATGGCGACCCAGCTTGCCGCGGCGCGGGGTCTCATCCTCGACGCCGCGCAGCGCCGCGACGACGGCGAGCCGTGCCTGCAGCAGGCGGCCATGGCCAAGCTCTTCGCCTCGGAAATGGCCGAGCGTGTCTGCTCCGACGCAATTCAGATCCACGGCGGCTACGGCTATCTCGCCGATTTCCCGGTCGAACGCATCTACCGGGATGTCCGGGTTTGCCAGATCTACGAAGGCACCAGCGACATTCAGCGGCTGGTGATCGCCCGCGAGCTACAAAAGGTCTGAGCTCCGCGGAACCTCGGCCCTCCCCGTCCGTAAATCTACCTGAGGGTGCAGATGTGGCCTCGCGCAAGGCGCCGCCGCCGCTGCCCCGTGCCTTACTCACGGAAGGACCGAAGATGTCCAGCGAGACCCTCCACGAAGATCCCACTGAGCTCGGCCCTTTGGTCATCGATCAGCACCGCGCGATCGCCTCGCTGATGGAGGAGCTGGAAGCGGTCGATTGGTATAACCAACGCGCCGCGGCGACGACCGACGAAGAGCTGCGGGCGGTTCTCGTCCATAACCGCGACGAAGAAAAAGAGCACGCCTGCATGGTGCTCGAATGGCTGCGGCGCCAGGACACCAAGCTCGATGAGAATTTGCGCAAGTACTTGTTCACTGAAGAGCCGCTATCGGCGCTGATCGCCGAGGAAAAGGCCGAGCCGCCGGCACCCGTGGCGCCTGGAGGCCATCTCGGCATCGGCGATCTGCGCGCGGCCAACGAAAGGTAGGGCGATGAACCATTTGCTTCGCGAACTGGCGCCGATCTCGACCATCGGCTGGCAGGAAGTCGAGAAAGAGGCGACGCGGACCTTGAAGACGACGCTAGCGGCGCGCCGGATTGTCGATTTCGTCGGGCCGCAAGGCTGGGGCGCGTCGGCGGTCGGGCTCGGCCGCACCGAGGCGATCGCGTCGCCGACAAAAGGCAATGTCGCGGCGCGCTTGCGCCGGGTTCTGCCGCTCGTCGAGTTGCGCGTGCCGTTCGAGCTTAGCCGCGCCGACCTCGATGACGTCGAGCGCGGCGCAAAGGATCCCGACACCGAGGCAGTTATCGCCGCGGCGCGGTCGATCGCGATGGCCGAGGATCGCGCGGTGTTCCATGGCTTTGGCGCCGCCGGCATCCGCGGCATCTGCGAGGCGCAGGCCGACGCGGCGGTGCCGATCGGCGACGATTACGAAAAGTTCCCGGAGGTGGTTGCGGCCGCGCTCAACAAGCTGCGCGACCAGGGCGTCCTCGGCCCCTATGCGATCGCGCTGGGCGAGGGAGTTTACAAGCGGGTGACCGACACCACTCACGGCGGCTACCCGGTGCTCGACCATGTGGGCCATCTTATCGACGGCCCGCTGGTATGGGCACCGGGGCTCGACGGCGCGGTGGTGCTGTCGATGCGCGGCGAGGACTTCCAGTTGACGGTCGGCGAGGATTTCTCGATCGGTTATCTCGGCCACGACAACGATACGGTCCGGCTTTACATCGAAGAGAGCTTCACCTTCTGGCTGTTATCGCCCCAGGCCGCGATTCCCTTGACACACCGCGCCGCGGCCAGCGCCGCGCAACCGCGCCGCCAGGCCGCGGAGTAGCTAGCCAGCCTCAGCCAGTATCTCCGCGAAGAGCGCGCGGTCGATGTTGCCGCCCGACTGGACCACGGCGATCTTCTTGCCCTTGAGCTTGGCGCGCTCCTGTAGCGCGGCGGCGAGCGGCGCCGCTCCCGCGCCCTCGGCGACATTATGCGTGCCGCTGAAGATGATGCGCATCGCGTGGCGTATCTCTTCTTCGGTGACCGCGACGATGCGCGCGGCGTGGCGGCAGATCATGTCGAGCGCTTCCGGGTCCGGCACCCGCACGGCGAGCCCGCCGGCGAAGGTATCGGCGCTGTTGGTCGCGACCGGCTTCCCCGCGGCGAAGGAGAGCGCGTAGGTTGCCGCGTTGGCGGCGACGACCCCGATGACTTCCGTTTTCAGCCCCAGCGCCTCGCGCGCGGCGATCACTCCGCAAATCCCGCTGCCGAGCCCGATCGGCACATAGACCACATCGAGGTCTGGCACCGCGCGAAACAGCTCGAGCGCGTAGCTCGCGACGCCGCGCACCAGGAGTGGATGGAACGAGCGCACCGCATGCAAGTTCTCGCGTTCCGCGGTCGCCATCGCGTATCCGTAGGCGGCCTGGAAGTCGTGGCCGTGCTCGATGAAGTTGGCGCCGAACCCGACCATTGCCTGGTTCTTTTCCGGGCTGTTGCCGTGCGGCACGACGATCGTCGCCTTGAGGCCGAGCCGCGTCGCGGCGTAGGCGATGCTCTGCCCGTGATTGCCGGTGGTCGCACTGATTACCCCGGCTATGCCGGGCTGCGAGCGCTTGAGGTCGTCGAGATAAACGACTCCGCCGCGCAGCTTGAACGCGCCGGTTGGGGTATGGTTCTCGTGTTTGACCCACAGCTCGGCGCCGACCCGCTGTGACAGCAATGGCCAGCAATATTGCGGCGTCGGCGGCACGACCCGGTGGACCAGCGCCGCTGCGGCTTCGAGAATGTCGAGCGACGTCATCGCGCGGCTTGTCGGCAGAAGGCAGAGCGAAGTGCGATAAAAATCAAGTACACGATCGTCGCGTTGACCAGGGAGATCGCCAGGCCAATGGCGAAGACGATCTGGCCTTGCCCGCTGCGACCGAGGCTCACGTAAAGCGGCGATAGCAAAACCGCGTTCAGCGTCAGCACGACGATGATCATCAGCAGATAGGCGATTACGAATGCGCCGATTTCCCCGCCGCGAGAGGTAAAGGCGCTCTCCCGATCGGCCCCGGCAACCATATGCGGCACGCCGCCAAGTGCCGCGCGCAACGCTAGGAACAGCAGCAGCACGATGCCGCCCCACACGATGTTCAACGCAACGGTCACCGGGACCACGGCGATTGCACCGCCCGCCCGGAACGCCGCGAGATAGAGCGGCGCCAGGAGCCCTGAATAGGATAACGCGGAGACCAGCACGATCTTGATCGCCTGCGCAATTGCGTAGGCAGCGATCTCGCGGCCGTTGGTGATGCCGCCGTTCCGCGGCGAAACGTCGATTAGGCCGAATTGGGTCAACGGGGCTCCTCCGCCGCGATTGCGGCGCTGTTCTTAGCGCGCGTGCTTCACTTCCTTGAGCCGCGGCAGCACTTCCTTGCCGAACATCTTGATGCCCTTTTCGGCCTCCTCATGGGTCATGAAGCCGGAGCGGCCCATCAGGATCAGATGCTCGAACCCGCCGACCTTATCGTAGAACTCCATGACCTGGCGGTAGACCGTATCGGGATTGCCGGCGAACATGACGCCACGCTGGACTGCCTGCTCGGCGGTGACGTTGCGGAACGCCGCGGCGGGGCGGCCGACATGCGGCACGCCGCCGGCGAGAGTCGGTGGGGGCGCGGTGCGATAGAGCGCCGGCGCCTGCGTCGCCGGTGTCGCGCCCGGCAGCATCCGTGAGTATTGCGCGGCCGAGCGCGCGCCGACTCGCAGGAACCACAGCGACTTGTCACCGATCTCCATTCCCTCCTCGTCGCTGTCGCCGACATAGGTGAAGCCCATATAGGCGAAGCGGTCGGGCGGGGCGGGGCCCATGCCCGCGTCGATCCGCGCTTGGCGATAAGCGTCCCACGACTTCTTGGTGCCGTCCGGCCCGCGCACGAAGGTCGCGTTGATGATGTCGCGTCGCGCCAGCTCGACGGAGGTCTCCGGGTCGCCGGTCGCCGCCCAGAGCGGCGGGTGCGGCCGCTGGTAGCAGGGCGGCCAGATGTTGATGTGGCGGTGGGCGTAATGCTTGCCCTCCCAACTCACCGGGCCGTCATGTGCGGTCAGCGCCTTTTTTATCAGGTCGATCGATTCCCAGAAGCGCTCGAGATTGCCGATCGGGTTCGCATTGGCCGAGGCCATCTCCGATCCGCCGGATTTGACAAAGCCGATGTCGAGGCGGCCGCGCGAGATGACGTCGGCGGTGGCGTATTCCTCGGCGATGCGGACAGGATCGGGCCGCGCGGTTACCAGCGTGCCGAGACTGAGGATGCGGACGTTCTTGGTTTCGCGCGCCAGGATGCCAAGGATTAGGGGGCTCGCGCCGTAGAGGCAATTGATGCCGGCGTGGTGCTCGTTCGAGATGATATTGAGTCCGACCTCATCACACAGGCGGTACTCGTCAAGGCATTCCTCGTAGAGCCGCGCCGCGACCTGGGGGTCGCAATAGCGGTTGGGCAGACTGCCGCGCACCGAGTTGACGCTGTCGAGCACCTCCTGCGGGATAAACGGGTAGGGGTTCTCGCAAAGATACCAGGCCTGCATCGCCCTAATCCCCGAGGAACCCTGTCACCGCTTGGACAAACCGCTCGGACTGCTCCTGCTCGGGATGATGGCCCGCGCCCTCGATCGTCCGGAATTCGGCGCCGCGGATCAGCTTGGCGTAGGCGCGGCCGTAATCGGGGGTGACGATGCCGTCGCGGTCGCCCCACAGCATCAGCGTCGGCACCGAAATCCGCCCGAGCCATTGCTTGAGTTGCGGGTTGTACATGTAGGGGTGCCACGCGTAGAGACAGAGCGCTTCCCAGTTGCGCGCGTGGGTGACCAGCTCCTCGTCGGTCATCGCGTCGTAATCGGGTGCGTTCTTGACGTCGGCCCAGCTCCTGCGTGTGACCTCGGCCGGGTTAGTGTTGAACACGTCGAGGATGTCGCGCTGCTCGGGACCGCCGAGCTTGATGCCGACGGGATCGACGAGGATCAGATTGGCGATCCGGTGACACGACGCGACCGCGACCTCGGCGGCGAGCCAGCCGCCGAACGACAACCCCATCAGCGTCACCTTCTCGTAAGGGAGCTGATCGATGAGCGCGAGATAGAGGTGGGTCAGATCGTAGATCGTGTCGAAATCGGCTGGGCGCTTGGTGTTGCCGAAGCCCGGGCTCGACGGCGCGATCACCTCGACATGCTGGCAGAGCAGGTCCAGGAACGGCGCCTTGGGGCTGACCGTATCCATGCCGTGCAGCAGCACGACGGGCGCGCCTTGGCCGCGGCGCAGCACTTCCAAGTCGATTCCATTGACGGTTATCGTTTCGGCGCTTCCCGGCATGATCGTGCGTCTCGTCTTGATTGCGGCCGCCTTTATGCCACGAAGCGACGCTCCGCCACTATCGCCGCCCACATAGGTGCTGCGTCGCATTGTCACGCGATGGCGACGCTTGCGATGGCACTACTACAGGCTGTAGAATAAAGTCCTCGTCGCCACAACAGAAAGGAGGTGATCCTGTGTCTCACCATCAACCGCGGTCCACCGCAGCCGTGACCAGGATCCCCGCTCTTGCTGAGATCCTTGCCTAACAAGGCAACGGCGCGGCCGTGATGGCCGCTGGTTATTCGGTGGAAAAGGCCGTCACCTTCGGGAGGCGGCCTTTTCTTTTGTGCTATTTCGTGAGGTCGAAGCCCTTGGCGCGAAGCCACGCGGCGAAGCCATTTCCTTCCGGGCTCATCGCCTGGCGCGCCTTGTCCTCCGACCAGCCGTAGAACTCGGCGGTGCCGAAGATTTCCGGCGATTTCTGCCGATCCTTCAGCGAATGGCGTGCGTCGCGGCGGCGGTCGTAGGCGCCGATGGCCGCGACCGCATTGTCGTCGTAGCGGTCGCGGTGCACGGTCGCCTCGGGCGGCAGGCGCATGCTGATAAAGCCCTGCTGCGCTGGGTAGCCGAGGCATAGCCCGGCTACCGGGAACACCTCGTCGGGCAGGGCGAGGATTTCGCCCACTGCGTCGATATGGTTCCGCAGCACGCTGATCGGGCAAGTGCTAAGGCCCAAGGTCTCGGCGGCGAGGGTACAGGTCTGCAAGGCGAGCGCGGCGTCAACCGTGGCGTTGAAGAAGCCTTCGAGCGTTCCGTTGGCGACCGGGTGTTCGGAAATGCGCTCCAGCCGCCGCGCGTCGCCGAGAAAGACCAGGAACACGGGCGCGTTGCCGATCCACGGCATGTCGGGGATCAGCGCGGCGAGCTTGTCGCGCTGCGCCCGATCCTCGACCCGGATCACGGTCGCTTGCTGATAATCCGATTTCGACGACGCCGACAACGAAGCGGCGAGAATGAGGCGGACAAGCGGTTCGGGCACCGGCCGGTCGCTGTAGCGGCGCTGGGTACGTCGCAGCAGCACCTGTCTGATCCAGGTGTTGTCCTCCGCCTCGCCGCCGAGATCGAGGTCGTAGCCGAACCGGGCTTCCAGTTCCTTGCTGTAGGGCATCGTCACGGGTGGCTCCATCTGATGTTCCTTCGCGGAGAAGCCGAGACCCATTTATCCGCCGCTCGTGCGCTTGGTCGATGGGCCCCGGCTTGCGCCGGGTGGCAGTCCTTTGGGAGGTTCAACCGCAGCCGAACATCCTCTACAAGAGGAAAGCTCGGCCAAAGGAAATCGCCAATGCCCGACACGCTCGCTACGAACTCGCCGATCATCGCCGCCTATCGCGCCGCGACGCCGGGTTCGGCAGCGCGTGCCGAGCAGGCGCAGGACTGCTTCCCATCGGGCATCACCCACGATTCCCGCTACATCGAGCCCTATGGCCTCTACATCGCCCGCGCCGAGGGGCCGCGCAAATGGGACGTCGACGGCCGCGGCTACGTCGATTACTTCGGCGGGCACGGCGCGATGCTGCTCGGCCATTGCAACCCGCAGGTGATGGCGGCGGTGCACGCGCAGCTCGACCGCGGCACCCATTACGGCGCCTGCCACGAGCTCGAGATCGAGTGGGCCGAATGGGTCAAACGGCTCATTCCCTCGGCCGAGCGGGTGCGCTTCACCAGCTCCGGCACCGAGGCGACCTTGATGGCGGTGCGGCTCGCCCGCGCCTTCTCGGGCAAGCCCAAGATCATCCGCTTCAACTACCATTTCCACGGCTGGCACGATCACATGACGACCGGCCACGCCAACCATTTCGACGGCACGCCGACGACCGGCGTGCTCGATGCCGTCGCCGGCAACGTCCTGCTCGCCGAGCAGAACGACGAGGCGGCGCTGGCGCGGCTGCTCGAGCAGCATGAGGGTGAGATCGCGGCCGCGATCATCGAGCCGACCGGCGCCAATGGCGGCCGGCTGCCGATCGACCCCGAATTCCTCCACGCTCTGCGCCGCCTCACCGCCGAGCATGGCGTGCTGCTGATCTTCGACGAGGTGGTCAACGGCTTCCGTGTCTCGCCGGGCGGCGCCCAGCAGGCCTACGGCATCAAGCCCGACCTGACGACCCTGGCGAAAATCCTCGCCGGCGGCCTTCCCGGCGGCGCCGTCACCGGGCGCAAGGACATCCTCGACCTGCTCGACTTCAAGGCGACCGAGGCGGCCGGCAAGGAGAAGATCAACCACCCCGGAACGTTCAACGCCAACCCGCTCTCCGCCGCGGCCGGCATCGCCACGTTGCGCCAAGTCGCGGAGACCGACGCCTGCGCCCGCGCCAACGCCTACGGCGACGCGCTGCGTATCCGGCTCAACGAGATATTCGAGGAGGAGCATGTGCCGTGGGCCGCCTACGGCACGTTTTCGTCAATCGAGATCTTTACCAACCCCGAGGGGATCGAGGTTACGCCAACCCAATTCAGTCCGCTCAGCCTTCCCGCCAAGCACTTCAAGGGCCTGAAGAACGCTGGCCTCGTCCACAAGCTGCGCCTGGCGACGATGCTGGGTGGGGTCGATTTCAACTCGCACCCGGGCGGCGTCATCTCCTGCACCCATGGCGAGGCCGAGCTCGACGATACCGGGACGGCGCTGCGCAACGCGGTCAGGTTGTTGAAGGCGGAAGGCGAGGTGTAGGGCGGGAAACCCACATTCACCGCTCGCATCACTGAAAGCTCATTTCGATTGTGAGGAGAGGACCGTTGACGTTGCGCCGAACTCGTCTGGAAGGCCTACGCGCTATGGCGATCGCAGGTCTCGGCATCCTAACGGGCGCTTGCCTGTTTGAGGCGAACGCCTTCGCGGACGCATGTTCTGACGCGACCGGCAAATACGACACGGCGCTGCGCGCCTACGCCTCGTCCAAGTTTCAATTCCCGCAGGATTGCGCCCGGGCACAGGATTACTTTCGCGGCAGACGCGAGCAGGGTCAGTTGCTCGTTTCGCTGTTCAACGCCGCGAAACAGGCCTGCGGCGCGCCGCTTGGCGAAGAGCACGGTCAGCCCCCCGAGCATCTCGTGTCGCTGCTCGAGCACGAAGCGGTCACTCTGGAAACGGGTTGCAATTTGGTTGCTGGGGTACAAGCGCCTCCCGCTGAGCCCGCGCCGCCGCCACCCCCGCCGCCGGTTGCCGCCGCACCCACGCCCCCGCCGCCGGAGGCTGCCGCCCCGGCGACCTCCGCCCCGCCACCAGCGCAGACCCAGGCCGCTGAGCCACCCCCGAGCCAATCCGCCGCGCCACCGTCCAGCCAAACCGCTGCGGCGCCTTCGACCCAAACCGCGACGCAAAGCTGCGCCGCGCAAAAGGCCATGTCGCCCGCACCTGGATGCAACGCCGACTTCCCGCAGCTCGTGAGCGGCGCGGCTTGCACCGCCGCCGACAATTCGGTCGGTCTAACGCTCCAGGTACCTGGGCGCGAGCCGACCTGCTGCGTCACGTCGTGCGCGCGGTCGAAGTGAGGCTCAACGCAAGGGCCGGAGCCTCCCGGCCATAGCTGCGTCGAAATCTCCCGTTGCCGGAGTAAAGCCGTAACGCTACGCACCACGCCGAATCCGTGCGTGAAACCAAAGAGGACGGCGCCGGTGGCATCGCCAGAACATTATTCGAGGCTCCTTCGGGACCTCGCGTCAGTCGTGCTTGCGGTTCTGGTAATCGGTTGGGCGCAGGTCGAGGCTCTCGCCGACTCTACTTACACCTCGACCACGGTAACCACGACCACCTCAACCACGCGCAGCAGCTCCTACGGTGCGACGATAGGGTCGGCGGGCCTGATATTTGAAGGGCTCGGCAATATTCTCGGCGCTATGAGCAACAATGTTACATGCCCGGCCTTGGCCACTTATAATGCCGCTGCGCATCAGGTGGATGAGGAATGGCATTCCCGGTGGGCTCAGACCTTTGGCAGCGTCGATTTCAAGGGAATAATCCCGAGGGATTGCCAGAAGATAATTCCGATAAGTCAGTTTCGCATCTCGCAGATGAACTATCTGATTCCGCTGCGGCAGGCTGCCGAAGCGCAATGCTCGCCGATCACTTGGAGCGGCGGAGAAAACTCCCCGGCCGGCTACCTCGCGGCCTCGCAGCATGATCTTGCCGCCTGTCAGCAGGGTCTGGCGACGAATCCGGGCGGCATCGCGCCGGCAAATCCAGTGCCGGTGGCTGGCAACCCGTACGCCAACCAATCCGCCTCGTGTAGCACGATCACGGGTCCCGGCATGACCGGCGGGCCGACCAACTGCCCGCCGAGCCATATCGGGTGACCACAGTGACGCCGCCGCAACAAACTCAGACAGCCGCGATGCCGCCACCCGCGCCTGTAACTCCCCTCGATCCCGCCACCGCCACCGCGCAGCAAATATTCGGGATGCTCAGCCTGCCGGTCCCGCAATTGCAACCGAGCCCCGCCGCCGACCCCGAGGCCGCGGCACGCGCGGCCTTCGATAAGGGACAGGCGGCGTACAACGCGCATGATTGCATGACCGCGCTGCAATACTTCAACCAGGCCGTCTCGCTCACGGTCAGCTATGGCACGACCTATTCCGGGTGGCGCGACCGCACCCAGGCCTGCGCCGGGCAGGTCGCCGCCGTGCCCGCTCCGGCGGCGCCGTCATCGACCTGCGCTCCCGGCCATGACGCCGATATCCAATCGGGCAACACCCTCCAGCAAACCGCAGCAGCGCAGGAAGCGCTGGGCACTTGTACAAGCCTAAACGACGCTGCGGTTGCTTACCGCAACGCGGCAACCTGGTTCCAGCGCGCGGTGGTGGAGCTACCGAGGGACGATTTCTGCCGCAACAAGACGGACGAGATGCTGCGCAGGAGCACCGCGATCGATTACCGCCGCGACCGGCAATGCGCGGGGCAGGCCAATCAGGGTCCACCGCCGAACTGCACGAGCCAGTTACAGGCGATGCACCAACTGGAGGATCGGGCGCGGAGCGGCCCGAACATGGGCGCCGTCGGCCAGCCTGCGCAGATCGATCGGACGATCATGAACCAGGCGAACGTGCTGAAAGTGCAGCTTGCCGCGCAGAGTTGCCGCGACCCGAATGCGCCGCTCACGCAATCCGAGTGCTTGGCCGCCAGCATTACGGGGGTGGACACGGCGACTCTGCAAAAGGCCGGCTGCTCCCCCTGAGCTGTGCAGAAACCCTCGCTCTAAGTGCGACTAGAAGAGCGCCCGCCGCAGCATATCGAGCCCGCTCGCGGCGAGCACCACCAGCACCATTATCCGGAACCAGTTCGGCTTGATCCGATTGCGTAGCCAGCGTCCGACGGGCATGCCGAGCTGGATCGGGATCAGCGCCGCCGCCGACGTCAGGAAGTCGCCACCCGACATGGCGCCGCTGCCGCCAAGCACCAGCAGCATTGTGGTGGCCGCCGTCAACGCCAGGATCGCCATGTGCTTGACGAAGGTGTTCGGATCGACGCCGAGCCCGACCATATAGGCGATCATCGGCGGGCCGAAAATCGCCGACATGCCGCCGAGCACGCCGGCGCCAAAGCCGACAAAGGGGCCGCTCCAGCGCGCGGTTTTGGCGCTCATCCGCAGCCGCGGCATCGCCAACAGCAGCAGCGCGAGCAGGAGAAAGCTGAGCCCGATGATCAGGTTCAGCCGCTGGCGGTCGACGGTGATCAGCAGATGCGTCCCGATTACCGCGCCGGCGACGAGCGGGAGCTGGATCGGCCAGAGATAGCGTACTGCGGCCATCGTATGGCCACCTTCGGCCGCTTGAACGACATTGGTCGCCACCATCGACACCGAGACCAGCGCCACCGCGACCGGTACGTCGAGAAATTGCGTCGCCAGCGGCACCAGCACAAGCGGCAGGCCGACGCCGGTCACGCCCTTTACAAGTCCGCCAAACACGAATACGGCGAAGAGCGCGGCGAGCGAGGCGGCCGGCAGGCCGAGCACCGCGTGCATCACCATCGGCTTGCTTCCCGCCCCCAAGGTTATCGCGGGCGGCGGGAAGTGATCCGGCGGCCTGCGCACTTGGTGACATTGCGTCGTCGCGCGAGGCTTCGCAATGTGGGACGTTTCGGCACGCGCCGAACCTGCTCCCGTTTGGCGCGAGCTATTCCTTGCGCGCCGGGAATGTCGCTCCGTCGAGACGGCGCCAAACACCGGTCTTCATGCAGTCCGCAAATTTTTGGTCGCAGATACCTGGGCACGGTGTGTGGGTTTGTGCATTGTCAGGGCAAGCCGTTTTGCAAGTGCTGACCGCTTGGCTGCAGGTGAGTTGCTGGGCAGAGGCGGTCGTCCCGACGGCCCATGCGATGAAGAGTGAGGCGACGACGGCGAATTTCATGTTCTTTCTCGATGGCCAAGGGTCGCTATCTGCAAAGGAGCTTAGCTATCAGGCTAGCTCAAATGCGATCGGCGACCACGTTCCGCATCTTCGCCGAGGAGAACGAATCGGTTTTAACGATTGCCGGCGAACACTACCTCTGGTTTGGCAACCGCCCGACTTGACTACATACGGAAATACATCCTCCGATGATGGGAACATTCAACGAACGGGAGTGAAACAAGGATCTCCCGCAAACCTGTATCGAGGACTTCGGCCCTGATGACCGGGTTATCGTTGAATGCGTTCGCGGCCACATTGAGGTTGATGCCCCCGCGGCCGTAATTTTTGAGATACAATCCCGCCAAGCGGGGTAGGCTGGCGCTTGCACGCCAGGCCAAGAAAACTTTGCGAGGAGACAACGAATGCTGCCACCGAAGGAAAATGAGCTGATCACTCGCGTCTGCCCTGGCACGCCGATGGGCGACACGATGCGGCGCTATTGGATCCCGGCTTGCCTGTCGAGGGAGATTGCCGAACCCGATTGCGCACCGGTCCGCGTCAGGCTGCTCGGCGAGGACCTTGTTGCCTTCCGCGACACTGACGGCCGGATCGGACTGGTCGACGAATTCTGTCCGCACCGCCGCGTCTCACTGTATTTCGGGCGCAACGAGGAATGCGGCCTGCGCTGCGTCTATCACGGCTGGAAGTTCGATGTTGAAGGCAACTGCCTCGATCAGTTGAACGAGCCGCCGGAACATCAGTTCAAGCAGCACATCCATCTCACGGCGTATCCGACGGTCGAGCTGGGTGGCATCGTGTGGGCCTATATGGGCCCGGCCGAGAAGATGCCGCCCACGCCGAAATTCGCCTGGACGCAGGTGCCGGAAGAACGCCGTCACGTCTCCAAAGTGATCCAGGAATGCAATTATTTACAGGCGCTTGAAGGCGGGATCGATACCTCACACGCCCCGATCCTTCACCGGCTGTTGACCGACAACTCGACGCGCGGCGGGATGAAGCCGTCGAGCCCGTTCGTGCGCGGCAAGGCACCGAAGCTGGTCGTCGATGTGACCGATTACGGCTATCTCTATGCCGGCATCCGGCCGCTCGGCGACGACGAAGTACACATCCGCAGTTACCACTTCATCATGCCGTTCCATCAGATCCGGCCGTCGCGCTCGGATTCAGGCATACCGTGCGATGCCGGACACATCTGGGTGCCGATCGATGACTACAACGTCATGGTCTACAATTGGATGTACTCGACGACCGACACCCCTCTGACCGAAGAGGACCGGGCCGAGCGCGGTATCGGCAATGGCCCGGATTTTGTCGATCAGAAGACGTTCCGGTCTTTCCAGAACCGCTCCAACGATTACGGCCTCAACCGCGAGGTGCAGAAGACCGAGAGCTACACCGGCATCGACGGCATCAACCAGCAGGACCGCGCTCTGCAGGAAACCATGGGCCGTATCGTCGACCGCACGAAGGAGCATCTAGGCCCCGGCGACAAGGCGATAGGTCAGACGCGGCGCATGTTGGGTCAGGCCGTCAGAACTGTTCAGGCTGGCGGTGACCCGGCCGGCACCGGCACCAGCTACTATCACATCCGTGCCGGCGAAGAAGTGCTTCCGCGCGACGCCGACTGGCACGCAATCCTGGCGCCGGACATCACCAAGGAAAAGATACTGCAGACCGTGTAAGGGACCATTGTTCTCGTCATCCCGGCGAAGGGTGGGTTCCAGGGCTCAGTTGGTCGTACGCTGGCAGGCCTGGACCCCGGCCTTCGCCGGGGTGACGAATTGAGAAATCGAAGGGAGCTGAGAGACATGCCGCAGCCTTTCGCCGGGGTCCTGGTCCCGGTCCTGACCCCGTTCACCCCGGCGGGCGAACCCGATGCCGGGCGCTTTGTCGCGTTCTGCCGCTGGCTCTTGGACGAGGGCGCCGACGGGCTCGCGATCTTTGGCACCACCAGCGAGGCCAACTCGATGGCGGCGTCGGAGCGCATGGCGCTGCTCGACCGGCTGGTCGCCTCCGGCGTCCCGGCGGCGAAGCTGATGCCCGGCACCGGCGCCTGCTCGATCACCGAGGCGGCGACGCTGATCAAGCATGCGGTCGCGCATGGCTGCGGCGGCGTGTTGATGCTGCCGCCGTTCTACTACAAGGGCATGACCGATCAGGGGGTCTATGACTTTATCGCCGCGGTCATCGACCGGGTCGGCTCGGCGGCGCTGCAAGATGTACCTCTATCATATCCCGCCGCAGACCATGATCCCGTTCGGGGTCGAGCTGGTCGGCAGGCTGATCAAGGCCTATCCGAACACCGTCGTCGGCTTGAAGGACAGCTCGGGCGACTGGAACAACACTAAGGCGCTGCTCGACGCCTATGCGAGCACCGGCTTCGGCATCTTTCCGGGCTCCGAGGTGTTCCTGCTCGATGGGCTGCGCAATGGCGGTGTCGGCTGCATCACCGCCTCGGGCAATGTCAACGTGCCGGGCATCCGCAAGGTCTACGAGAACTGGAAGTACGCCGCAGGCCGACGCAGCTCCAGGCCGAGATCACGCTGGTGCGGAAGACCATCCAGAAATATCCGATGGTGCCGGCGCTGAAGCGCATCGTCGCGCATTTCCATGGCGATCCCGACTGGGCCGAGGTGCGCCCGCCGATGGAGCGCCTGTCGGATGCGCAATCGGCCTCTCTCCTCGCCGATCTCGCCAAGATCGGCTACAGCCTCGGCGAGCGCCGCCGCGAGGCGGCGGAGTAGGGATCGGCCGTTATGGCCAGCGAGCACGCCCCTGCGCGCACGCCGGAACGGCAGGCGTTCTACGACAGGATCGCCCCCGCCAATCTGGCGCCGCTGTGGGAGCAGCTGCACAGCCTTGTCACCCCGGAGCCGGTAAGCAAGGTACGAGCCGGCGATCTGGCGTTACCGCGACGTGCGGCCGCATCTGATGAAGTCGGGCAGGCTCATCACCGCGCAGGAGGCGACCCGCCGCGTCCTGATGCTGATGAACCCTGGGCTCGGCGGTCGAGGCCTCGATCACCGGCTCGCTGTTCGCCGGGCTGCAACTGATCATGCCGGGCGAGGTCGCGCCGGCGCATCGCCACAGCCAATCCGCCTTGCGGTTCATCATCGAGGGGCACGGCGCCTACACCGCGGTCGACGGCGAGCGCACGCTGATGGAGCCGGGCGATTTCGTCATCACCCCGTCCTGGACCTGGCACGACCACGGCAACGACAGCGCCGAGCCGATGGTCTGGCTCGACGGGCTCGACATCCAGATCGTCAACTTGCTGAACGCGAGCTTTGCCGAGGGCTACCCGGACGACACCCAGCCGATCGCGCGTCCCGAGGGCGACAGCTACGCGCGCTACGGCAACAATCTCCTGCCGGTCGATTGGAAGCCCGCGGTAAAGACCTCGCCGGTGTTCAACTACCCCTATGTCCGCACGCGCGAGGCCTTGGAGACGCTGGCGAAAAACGGCGCGCCGAACCCCTATCATGGCCACAAGCTGCGCTACGTCAATCCGGCGAGCGGCGAGTTCGCGATGCCGACCATCGCGACCTTCGTGCAGCTTTTGCCCGCCGGCTTCGCGTCGCTTCCCTACCGCTCGACCGACGGGACTGTTTTCGTCTGCGTCGAGGGCGCGGGCGAAACCCGGATCGGGGATACGGTGTTATCATGGGAGCCGCGCGACATTTTTGTCGTGCCGGGTTGGGCGGCGCACACGCATCACACACGCGCGGAATCGGTACTGTTCAGCTTTTCCGACCGGGTGGTGCAGGAAAAGCTCGGCCTGTGGCGCGAAGCGCGCGGCAATGCCTGAGGCGGCGCGGCTAGCGAGTTTTTAACAAGCCTCCGGTAAGACGAAGCCCGATGGCGGAGAAGCGGAAAAGCAGCGGCGCGGCGATCAACCCGGTGATCCTGTCGGGCGGATCGGGCACGCGGCTGTGGCCGATGTCGCGCACGCTTTATCCTAAGCAATTCCTGCCGCTGGTCGGCGATAGCAGCCTTTTGCAGCAGGCCGCATTGCGCGTTCCCCAGGATGCCGGGTTCGCCGCCCCGCTGGTCATCGCCAACGAGGAGCACCGGTTTCTCATTGCCGAGCAATTGCGCGAGATCGGCGCGACCCCCCAGGCTTTGCTGCTGGAGCCGGTTGGGCGCAACACCGCGCCGGCGGTCTGTATCGCTGCGCTGCGCCTCGCCGAAAGCGACCCCGCCGCACTGATGCTGGTGATGCCGTCCGACCATCGGATCGACGACGTGCCGGCCTTTCTCGCCGCCGTCGAGCGCGCCGCTGCGGCCGCGCGCGCCGGGTTCCTTGTCACCTTCGGCGTGACCCCCGAGCGCGCCGAGACCGGCTATGGCTATATCGAGCGCGGCAAGAAGCTCGCGAATGTCGATGGCGCGTTCGCGGTCGCGCGGTTTGTCGAAAAGCCCGACGCGAATACCGCCGAGCGCTACGTCAAGAGCGGCGACTTCTTCTGGAACAGCGGCATCTTCCTGTTTCCGGCCGCGCTCTACCTGAGCGAGCTCGAGCGTCTGCGCCCCGATATGCTCGCCGCCTGCCGCCAGGCGCTGGGAGCGGCGCGCTCAGACGACGATTTCGTCCGCCTCGATAAGGCGGCTTTCGCTGATTGCCCTGCCGATTCGATCGACTACGCGGTGATGGAGCATACCGCACGCGCCGCCGTGGTGCCGGTCGACGATGGGGTGGAGCGACCTCGGCTCGTGGGACGCGCTGTGGGAGAGCGCCGCCAAGGATGCCGACCGCAACGCCATTGTCGGCAACGTCATCGCCGAGGACACGCACGGTTCTTATATCCGCTCCGAGGCCGGGCTCGTCGCCGCCCTCGGGGTCGAGGACATGGTCGTCGTCGCCACCCAGGACGCGGTGATGCTGGCGCCGCGCGACCGCGCCCAGGACGTCCGCTCGCTGGTCGCACGCCTCGTCAAGGACGAGCGTTCCGAGGCCGAGACGCTGCCGATCGTGTACCGGCCGTGGGGCAGCTACCAGACGCTGCACATGGGGCACCGCGTCCAGGTCAAGCACATCGTCGTCAAACCGGGCGGCAAGCTGTCGCTGCAGATGCATCATCACCGCGCCGAGCACTGGGTCGTCGTCCAGGGCACTGCCAAGATTGTGCGCGGCGACGACGAGATCATGCTGACCGAGGATCAGTCGACCTACATCCCGCTCGGCACCAAACATCGCCTCGAAAACCCCGGCAAAATCCCGCTCCACGTGATCGAGGTGCAGTCCGGCGCCTATCTCGAAGAGGACGACATCGTCCGCTTCGAGGATACCTACGGGCGGAGTTAGCTACCCCTCACCCCAACCCTCTCCCCGCTCGCGCGGGGCGAGGGAGCGCGTCGGACTAAGCCCCTCGCCCCGCGCGAGCGGGGAGAGGGAGGGACCCGCGCCGAAGGCGTCGGAGGGTGAGGGGCTGGTTTCTAAACCTCCGTCACCGCCCCCGTTCGCTCGGTGATCAGCCCGTAATGCTCGACCCGGCGATGTTTCTCGAACGCGAAGACGGTGCGGCGCAAATAGTCGCCCAGCCCCAAGTCCAGATTGCAGACGATGACCTCGTCGTCCTCACTCATCGCCTGCGCGGCGATCTCGCCGGTCGGGGCGATGATCGCCGAGCCGCCGATCATGTGAAACCCGTCCTCGGCGCCGCATTTCGCCGCCGCCAGCACCCAGGCCGCATTCTGGTAGGCATTGGCCTGCATGCTCAGAAGATGGTGGAACATCCGCAGGTGAACCGGCTCGGGATAATGGATATTTTGCGACGGCGTGTTGTAGCCGAGCGCGACGATCTCGACTCCCTGCAGCCCCATGACGCGGAAGGTTTCGGGCCAACGGCGGTCGTTGCAGATGCACATGCCGACGACCGCATCCATCGCTCGCCACACCTTGAAGCCTTCGTTGCCGACGTCGAAATAGCGCTTCTCCAGATGCTGGAACGGCGCATTCGGCAGATGCTCGGAATGGCCGGGCAGGTGGATTTTGCGGTAACGGCCGAGAATGCGGCCGTCGCGCTCGACCAGGATCGAGGTGTTGTAGCGGCGGGTCTGGCCTTCCTCTTCGGTCAGCTCGGCATAGCCGAGGTAGAAGCCGATGCCGAGCTCCCGGGCTAATTCGAACAGCGGTTGGGTGTCCGGCCCCGGCATCTGCGCCTCGAAGAAGCGGTCGATCTCCGCCTGATCGGTCATCCACCAGCGCGGGAAGAAGGTGGTGAGCGCGAGCTCGGGAAAGACGACGAACTTGGCGCCGCCGGCATGCGCCTCGCGCAACAGCGCGATCAGCCGCTTGACGACACTGGCGCGGCTGTCGGCCAGATGTATGGGCCCGAGCTGGGCAACGGCGGCGCGAAGGTGACGGGACATCGTTCCTTGTTATCCGAAAACGAGGCGCGAAAAACGGTTACGGCGCTTTGGTCTCGAAGTTGAGGTCCACTTCGAATTTGAGCCCATGGGAGTCGTGCGGGCCGTTGGAGGTCAGATGACCGGAGATTTTGCCGTCGGCGATCTTGTAGTCAGCCATTTTCAGGACGCCGAACGTCTGGATCGAGCCGCCGGGGGCATCCAAATTCGAATGCACGATATCGCCACTATAGACCTGGCCGTCGGCGAATACCTTGACCACGAGCGCATCGCCCAACTTCCCAAATAAGGCGTCGAAATCCGGTTTAGCGTGGCCGGCTTGATCCTTGCTCGAGAAAACCAAGACAACGACCGGCTTTCCGGACTCTGTGCCGCTGTGCGCCGTCACCTGGGTGAGCGTGGCCGGCTTGTCGTTGCCTTTGAAGACGCCGGACACCTTGCTCTGGGCCGACGCGCCCGACGAGGCGGTGGCGGTCACAAGCAGAGTGATGAAAAGAAACGGAAACACGCGCATTTGATCCCCCCTTAACCACTGCACGCTCCTTGATACATCTGGGTCGATTTCAATTAGCACCGTCGACGTCTGTTATGCGAGGCTCATGAGATTTAGACGAGAAATGCCCCTCTCTCGACAACAAACGCGAGTTCCGGCGTCGTCCGGCCCAGTGGCCGCGCCATCTCTGATAGTGCGCAGGGCAGGAACTCTCCACTGCCGCGTTCGGCCTTGAGCTGGCCCTCTTCTATCACGACCCGCCCGCGCGACAGCACCGTCACCGGCCAGCCGGTGATGTGCCTTCCCTCATAGGGCGTATAGCCCGTCTGGTCGTGCAGCATCGCCGCGGTCACGACGGTGTGCCGGTCAGGGTCCCAGATAGCGATATCGGCGTCGGCGCCGACCGCGATCGAGCCCTTCTTCGGATAGAGCCCGTAGAGCCGCGCGTGATTGGCCGCGGTCAGCGCGACAAAGCGGTTGAGGTCGATGCGGCCCTTGCGAACGCCTTCAGAAAACAGCAGCGGCACGCGCAGCTCGATGCCGGGGACGCCGTTGGCGGTGTCCTTGAAGGTGGTTTTGTCGCCTTTGAGCAGCTTGCCGGTCTCGTCGTAGCGATAGGGCGCGTGGTCGGACGAGAACACCTCGAACGTGCCATTGGCGAGGCCGCGCCACACCGCCTCCTGCGCGGCGTGGTCGCGCGGCGGCGGCGAGCAGCAGAACTTGGTGCCCTCCAAATCCATGCCGATGTCGTCGGCGGTGAGGAACAAATATTGCGGGCAGGTCTCACCGTAGAGCTTGAGCCCGCGAGTCTGCGCGTTGCGGATCACGTCGATCGCCTCGGCCGCCGAGACGTGGACGATGAGGATCGGCACGTCGAGCAGCTCTGAGAGCGCGACGGCGCGGTTGGTCGCCTCGCCCTCGGCGATGCGGGCGTGGCTGACTGCATGGTAGCGCGGGTTGCCGAGCCCGCGCTCCAACAGCCGGTCGGTCAGAAATTTGATCATGTCGTGGTTTTCGGCGTGAACCATTACCAGCGCGCCTTCGCGCCGCGCCAACGCCAGGATTTCCAGCATCTGCCGGTCGTCCAGCCGCATGGCGTCATAGGTCATGTAGACCTTGAACGAGGTGTAGCCGTCCTGAATCAGCGCCGGCAGCTCCTGTCCGAGCACTTGCTCGTTGGGGTCGGTGACGATCAGGTGAAACGCGTAGTCGATCACCGCCTTGGGCCGCGCCGCCTCGCGGTACTCCTCAACCACTTGGCGCAGCGACTGGCCGCGGTGCTGCGCGGCGAACGGGATCACCGTGGTCGTGCCGCCGAACGCGGCGGCGACCGTGGCGCTGTAGAAATCATCGGCGCAGACGACGCCAAAGCCGGAGCGCTGCTCGATATGGCAGTGGCTGTCCACCGCCCCAGGCATGACGAGCCGGTTACGCGCATCAATCTCGCGCGCCGCCGGGCCGAGGCCGCGGCCGAGCACAACCACGGTGCCATCCTTGATGCCGATGTCGCAATGCTGGGTGTCGGCTGCCGTCACCACCGTGCCGTTTTTGATGACGAGGTCGTAATCGGCCATGGCTGCGTTTCCCGTATGGCTGCCGCCCGCAGACTTTAGCACGCGAGGGCGGCGTACCACCTAGGATGCTGCATCGCAGCAACATTGTCCGCACGTATCGTTCGCAGGTAGCCATGAGTGTCCAGACCCGGCCGCAGCGTCTGTCGATCACCGCGATCAAGCGCCGCAAGGGCGGCGAAAAGCTGGTTTGCCTTACTGCCTATACCGCCCCAGTCGCGCGGCTGCTCGACGACGCGGTCGACCTGCTGCTGGTAGGCGACAGCCTGGCGATGGTGGTTTACGGCTTCGACAGCACCTTGCCGGTGACGCTCGACATGATGATCGCTCACGGCGCGGCGGTGGTGCGCGCAACTCAGCACGCCGCGGTTGTGGTCGATCTGCCGTTCGGTTCCTATCAGGCGTCCCCCGCCGATGCATTCCGCGCCGCCGCGCGGGTGATGGCCGAGACCGGCTGCCTCGCGGTGAAGCTCGAAGGGGGCGAGGAGATGGCGGAGACGGTCGCCTTCCTCACCCGGCGCGGGATTCCGGTGATGGGCCATGTTGGGCTGACGCCGCAGGCGGTCAATCAGCTCGGCGGCTATCGCTCGCGTGGCCACCAGGACGAGGAGCGCCGCAAGATCCTCGCGGATGGCGCCGCGATCGCCGATGCCGGCGCATTCTCGCTGGTGGTCGAAGGGGTCAACGAGGGGCTGGCCCGCGAGCTGACCGAGACCGTCGCGATCCCGACCATCGGCATCGGCGCCTCGCCGGCCTGCGACGGGCAGATTCTGGTCACCGACGACATGCTCGGCCTGTTCGCCGAATTCACGCCGAAATTCGTCAAGCGCTACGCGGCGCTCGGGCAGACGATCCGCGACGCCGCGCGCGACTATGCCGAAGACGTGCGCAGCGGCCGCTTCCCGGCGCCGGAACACACTTACACGGCGCCGGGCAAGCGGACGGAGATCCCCGCTTCGACCTGATTCCGCTCGCCGCTACATCCCGTGCGCGGCCGCAAATGCCTTGCCGGCCTGGAGCTCGCCCAGCGCCTGCTGGATCAGCCGCTCCGCCGCGACTTTGTGGCCGCCGAAGACGTCGCGCGCTTCGCCCCGGAGGACGCCGAGGGCGTTGTTGAGTATGCCTTCCGCCTGATTGATGGCAGGATAGCGGCCTTGCGCCAGCGTACCGGCGGCAAACGACATCAGCCCAACGGCGACAAACGCGGCGGCCAACTTCATTCTGTGTTGCGACATTGAGGTCCCTTTTCCATTTCGGGTGATTATTCGCGATCGATGAACGGGCGGCTCACCGATTTCTTCCCAATGTGCTGAGTGCGGCGCTTCGACAGCGACCCGCTGACGCGCTACTCTAAGCGCGAACTAAAGCGCGGAGAAACGTCATGATGGTGAACGCGCATCGGCCGACCATCGCGGTGACCCGTCACGCCATTGCCGCCGGGCATTATCTGGCGGCGACTGCCGGGTTCGACATCCTCCAGGCCGGCGGCAACGCGGTCGATGCTGGGGTCGCCGCCGGAATCGCCCTCGGCGTGCTGCAGAGCGATCTGGTCAATTGCGCCGGGGTCGCGCCGATCATGATCTACCTCGCCGAGCAGCGCGAGGTGGTGACCATCGCTGGCCTTGGCACCTGGCCCAAGGCGCTCGACCCGAATCTCTTCATGCGCGAGCACGGCGGCAAGATTCCGGTCGGCGTGCTGCGCACCGTCGTCCCGGCGGCTCCCGACGCCTGGATCACCGCGCTCCGGCGTTACGGCACGATGAGCTTCGGCGACGTCGCGGCGGCGGCGGCCCGGCTGGCGCGCGACGGCTTCCCGATGTACCCGCTGATGGCGGCAAGCCTCGAAAAGCATGCCGAGCGCCATGGGCAATGGCCGTCGAGCGCGGCGGTCTACCTGCCGGACGGCCGTCCGCCCAAGACCGGCGAGGTGTTCTACCAGAAGGACCTCGCCGCCTCGCTGCAATACATGATCGACGAGGAGAAATCGGCCGCCGGGCGCGGCCGCGAGGCCGGGCTCGACGCCGCTCACAACGCGTTCTATCGCGGTGACATCGCCCGGAAATTCGTCGCGTTCAACCGCGAGCAGGGTGGGCTGCTTTCAGCCGACGACCTCGCGAACTATCATTCCCCGGTCGGGCCCGCCGAGCGCCGCCGCTTTGGCGACCTCGAGGTCTTCACCTGCGGCGCCTGGTGCCAAGGGCCGACACTGCTGCAGACCTTGGCCCTGCTCGAAGGCACCGACATCAAGGGGATGGGCCACAACAGCGCCGATTACGTCCACCGGCTGACCGAGGCATTGAAACTCGCCTTTGCCGACCGCGAGGCCTATTACACCGACCCGGCGACAGGCAGCGTGCCGCTACCGACCCTCATCTCCGAGGAATATGCGGCCGAGCGGCGCAAGCTGATCGATCCGAAGAAGGCCTGGCCGGAAATGCCGCCGCCGGGCGACCTCGGCGCCTCGGGGCAGGTGCTGGCGCCGAGCAAGCCCAACCCGTTCCCCGAACCCGATACCTCCTATGTCTGCGCCGCCGACCGTTGGGGCAATCTGTTCTCGGCGACGCCGAGCGACGGCTCCTACGGCTCGCCGATCGTGCCCGGTACCGGCCTTATCCCGTCGAACCGCGGCTCGCAGTCGCGCCCCGACCCGAAGCACCCGGCCGGCGTCGCACCCGGGAAGCGGCCGCGCCTCACGCCGAACCCGGCGCTGGCGATCCGCGGCAACGGCGCGCAATTCTTGCCGTTCGGCACCCCCGGCGGCGACGTGCAGACCCAGGCGATGCTCCAGGTGCTGCTCAACATCTTCGTGCACGGCTACGACGTGCAGACAGCGATCGAGCAGCCGCGTTTCGCCAGCTACTCCTATCCCTCGTCCTTCGCGCCGTACGACTACTACCCCGGCCGGCTCAACCTCGAAGGCCGGTTTCCGGAAGCGGTGGCGAGCGACCTCGCGCGGCGCGGCCACAAGATCGAGCACTGGGGCGATTTCGAATGGCTCGCCGGCGCGGTCTGCGCGATTCTCGTCGACAAGGAGCGCGGCACGCTCGAAGCCGGCGCTGACCCGCGCCGCGCCGCCTACGCGCTCGGGTGGTAGCTGCTCAGCGGCGGTCGACGGGAGCGTAGGGCGTACCGTCAGTGTGGGTGTAGCCGCCCGCCCTCGCTCCTGACGCCACCCGCGCGACAAGGTCGATGCCTGGGTAGTACGCCGCTTCGCCGGGGACACGGGTGCCGATCTCAAGAACCGTCACATCGGCGCCCGATCGGTTCTGCAAATGATGGCCGTCCGGATCGCCGGCCTTGAAGCCGGCGCAATCGCCGACGCGCAAAATCTCCTTGCCGGCGTTGGTCGTCAGCACCACCTCGCCCGCCAACACGTAGATGAACTCGTCGCCGCCGGTATGCCAGTGGCGCTGGCTTGACCACGCGCCGGGAGCGAGGCGCAGCAGGTTCACGCCGTATTGGGTGAGTCCGGCGGCGTCGCCGAGGCGGGTACGGTACCGCGCCCGGCAGGGCTCGTCGTAGGGCGGGGGATAGGTAGTGCCGGTGAGAACCGGCAGCGAGGCGACATCGATGCGCTTGGCCATTTCCGTCTCCTAAATTGACGGACAGAGACTTGTGCCGATCGCGCGTTTCGGTCAATCTTGATTTAAAAAATCAATATAACATCAAGTATGGAGAATGCGGTGTCGGACCTGCTGCTACCCGCGCGCGAAGCCGCCGACCGGCTCGGGGTCAAGATCGACACGCTCTATGCCTATGTCAGCCGCGGACTGCTGCGCTCGAAGGAGGTCTCGGGCAGCCGCGAGCGTCATTACGACGCCGACCAGATCGAGCAGTTCCGTGCCGGCCGCGGCGCCACCCGGGCGCGGCCACCGGCCGAAGATTTGATCCCGGTGATCGGCTCCGCGATCTGCCTGATCGAGAACCATCGTCTCTATTATCGCGGCAAGGACGCGATCGCGCTCGCGGAGACCGCGACCCTGGAAGACGCCGCGGCGCTGTTGTGGGAAGAAGATGCGCCTCGCCCAGCCACGTTTTCGGCGCAGGTTCTTCCCTCTTTCCATCGGCGAGACGGTTGGAATGAGGGGCTCGATCTCATCGGGCGTTGCCAGATCCGCCTTGCCGAACTCGCCGCAGCCGATCACGCCGCGCTCGACCTGTCGCGCGCCGGCGTGGCGCGCACCGGGCGCGCGATCCTCGCCGAACTTGCGGCCTGCGTCGCGAGAGTAGCGCCCGCGCCGCAACCCATTCACACGCAGCTGGCCGCCGCCTGGAAGCTGGATGCCGGAGGCGCAGACCTGGTGCGGCGTTGCCTGGTCCTGCTCGCAGACCATGAACTCAACGCCTCGACCTTCGTCGCGCGCTGCATTGCTTCGACCGGCGCGACGCCGTACGCGGTGGTTTCGGGCGCACTCGCGGCGCTGTCGGGCCGACGCCACGGCGGCGCCTCGGCGCGCGCCGAGGCGCTGTTCCGCGAGCTCGGCGATGATCCGGATCCGATGGCGGCGATGGCGGCGCGCCTGGCGCGCGGCGACGATTTGCCGGGGCTCGGCCAGCCGCTTTATCCTGAGGGCGATCCGCGCGCGCCGGCAATCGTCGAGGCGATCGCCAAGGCGCGGCCGGAAACCGGGAAGCGTATCATCGCCGCCGCGGCCGCGGCGACGCAGCTCACCAGTCTACATCCTAATGTGGATTTCGCGCTCGGCGCGACCGCGACTGCACTGGGCCTGCCACAGGGCGCCGCGCTCGGTCTATTCCTGGTTGCCCGCTCGGTCGGTTGGCTCGCGCACGCCATCGAGCAGTACGAATGTGGCGTGCTTATTCGTCCGCGTGCCCGGTATACCGGCAAGCGCTCGCCGGTCGGCGGTTAGCGCAGGCTCTCGCCCTTGAGCTGGAGGTGGCGGGCATAGGGGATGAAGCGATCGAGCATCACGTCGGCGAGCGTTGGCACGCCGATCAAGTCGCCCCAATCCTCGACCGGGATCTGGCTGACGATCAGCGTGCTTTTGCGGCCGCAGCGTTCCTCCACGATGTCCATCATGTCGTGGCGCTGTGCAGCGTCGAGTGGCTCAAGCCCCCAATCGTCGAGGATCAGCAGATCGACGCTGCCGACAGCCCGCATGAGGCGCGGGTAGCGGCTGCTGCCGCGCGCGAGCGCGAGATCGGCGAACAGCCGGCTGACGCGCTGATAGAGCACCGAGCGATCGTCGCGGCAGGCTTTCTGGCCAAGTGCGCAAGCGAGCCAGCTTTTGCCGACCCCGGTGGGGCCTTCGATGATCAGGTTCGTCCCGTTGGCGATCCAGCGGCCATCGGCCAGACTTTGAAATTGCGTCCGGTCGAGGCCGCGCGAGGCGCAATAATCGACATTCTCCACCGAAGCGGGATAGCGCAGCCGCGCCGCGCGCAGTCGAGTCCGTAGGCGGCGCTGGTCGCGTTCCCTCGCCTCGCCGTCGAGCAAATGCATCAGCCAGTCGGCGTGGCGCAATCCGTCGTGGTCGTCGCCCTCCAGGCGGGAAAAGGCGTCGGCCATCCCGGAGAGCCCCAAATCTTGCAGCCGGCTGAGAACATCGCTGGGCTGCACGCCGACCGACATCCGCGGGACACGAAGCCGAGAGGTCTCCGCCGACCGCGGCACCGCCGCAAGCCGTGCCGCGAGTAGGGACGGCGGTATGCGGAACCGCTCCGGCTGGGCCGCCACCATGGCGCGCAGATCGGAAGTTGGCCTGCTCATGCGCTATCAGCCTTTCTGCCAAACCGTGGGGGAATTCACTCGGTAAGTTCCGCGAGCAAGGCGCGCATCTCCTCCGATGCCTTGCCGTCCGGCTCGTATTCGGCCACCCCTTGCCCGATGTTGATCGCGCGGCCGTAAGCGACGAGGTTCGACACGATCACCGGAACAACGTTGATGCCCATGTCGGAGAGCGCACCCTGGGCCTGGGTGCACTCGGCGGTGCGCGGCAGCACGGCGTTGAGCACGACCGCGGCGGGCTTCTTGCGAGTAGTGACGAGCTGCATCGTCGCCGACAGATGCTGCAAATCCATCACCGAGGGTCGGCAGGGTACCAGCACGAGGTCGGCGGTATCGATCGCCCAGGCGAGAATGCCCTCGGCATGCGCCGCCGTATCGATCACCACCAGATCGGCGCCGCGCGACTTTGCCTCCTCCAACGCCTGGGGCAGGCGCACGGCCATCGACGAGATCACCGGCGGGCCGTTGTGGGTTAGACGGCGCAAATCGCCCCATTTGGCAGAGGCCTGCTGTGGATCGAGGTCGATGACCACGGTGCGGATCCCCGAGGCCTGAGCGGTCACGGCCAGATTGAGGCCAACCGTCGTTTTCCCGGCACCACCTTTAAGACTGGCCAGCGCTAGTACCGAGGACATCAGAGCAAAATCCAGCGTTTTGAGTGCATAATTGATAAAGATAGTCGGTTACCGAGAAGTTAATGAGCTTTATGAAGGAAAGAAATATGGAGCCATCCAGATGTTGAAGTATCGTTAAAATAGCTCAATAGAGGTTACGGAATTGCATTTGGTTGGAGTTTGCAATGAAATTTAGGCACTTTTGTCTTGTATAATTTTTCCCAATACGGAGTGTGTGTCTGGCCTGTCGAAAGGGGCGACGCGCTCGCAACCTAGCAATACGAAAGCTGCGTTTGATCCGCCGCCGCACCGGAGATATCGGAAAGCGCCCAAAATCTGGGCGCAACGCTTCGCCCGCTGGTGAAGCACATCATCCAAGGCGTCCGCGTGCTCAAAGGAAGGCTCGCCCAGGGTTTGCTGATCGGCGCGATCCTTGTCGCCGTTTCCTTGCTGCCTTCGACGGCTCTGGTTGTCTACACCGCGTACTACCTGCTGGTGCCGCGCTATGCCTCGGTCGCCGAGTTCGACCGGCTCGGCTTCAATCTGCGCCTCGAATTCTATCGGCCCAACGAGGAGGTCCTCGATTCGGGACGCTACTTGACCGTGATCAATGGCGGGTCGTACCGAAGGTTCATGCTTGAGGGCTGGGATTGGGCGCATCGCGCGCGCACTAGCCTCTACCGGATCGACGACAATCGCTTCGCCGTGCTGAGCCCGCTCGGTTACGACTATGTCCTCACACTGAAGCCCGTCGGTTTCGCTCCCGTGGTTTCCGATTCCGGAGCCCAATGGCAGTATCTCGGTGCTTTCGATTTCGTCTTTCCGGTGGGCGCGAAGCCGCGGCTGGAGTTTTTCGATAATCGATCGCCCGAATGCATCCCGATGGGGAGAGGCGACCCCGCCACCTGGACCGGCAAGCCGCGGCCGCAAGCGCGGCGGGCGACCTGTCCGAGCCCGCCACCGAATTTGGGAGAGTAATACCCGTGCCCGATCCCGAACCTTCAACCGACTGGCGCGACCGAATCTTCGCCGCGCTCAAGGCCGCCGACATCCGCCAGGTCGGCTATGTCCCCGACGCCGGGCATTCGCGGCTGATCGAATTGTGCCAGGCCGATCCGCAAATCCGCGCGGTGTCGCTGACCACCGAGGAGGAGGGGGTGGCGCTCGCCGCCGGCGCGTGGCTCGGCGGGCAGCGTTGCGCGCTGCTGATGCAGTCGAGCGGCGTCGGTAATTGCATCAACATGTTGTCGCTGACCAAGGCCTGCCGCTTCCCGCTGACCATGCTGGTGACGATGCGCGGCGAATGGGCCGAGTTCAACCCGTGGCAGGTGGCGATGGGATCGAAGACCCAGGCGGCGCTCGAGTTGATGGACGTGCTGGTCTACCGCGTCGACCACGAGGCAGACGCGGCCGACACCGTCGCCGCGGCGCTCGACATCGCCTTCAACGGCAGCCTCGCCGCCGCGGTGCTGCTGTCGCAGCGAATGCTCGGCGCGAAACGGTGGGTGAAGTGAGACAGGCCTGGCCGGCAGCGTTGCTGATGCTGCTCCAGCCGGCGACCATCGCGAACGCGGCCGATCTGGCAGTTCTTTACGGCTCGTGGGACCCGGGCGGCAGCGCGTTTGAGGGAGAGGGACTCCTCACCGTCACCGACAAATCGATCGATTGGGGCGGTTGCCGTGGCATCCCCTACCGGGTTGCCAGCGACCGGCAACTGGAAACGTATCTGGGCGACTGGTTGCACCGGTCGCCCAAAACAGGCCTTACCTGGCGGGTTATCGCACTTGAGCTTCTCGATGGCGGCTGCATCGACAAATTCATGCCGGGGACGGGATACCTCCAGTTTGCGATCCCTTCCGACATGCCGGCGCATGCGGATATCGTCTTCTATGCGTCGCCCGAGGGGCTCGCAAAGGGTGTGTTCAGCTGGGGAGTTTTTGGCAGAGCGCAATGACCACAAACCCTCCTAACAGCAACCAGCCTCGCCTCGACCGGCGCGCGGCGATCCGGGTGCTGCTGGCCGATCGCGGCGACCTGCTCCTGGTCACTGGGCTCGGCTCGACCACGTATGACGCCGCCTCGGTCGCCGACGACGAGCGCAATTTCTACCTGTGGGGCGCGATGGGCGGCGCGGCGATGGTCGGGCTCGGCCTCGCGATCGCGCGGCCCGATCGGCCGGTGCTGGTGGTCACTGGCGACGGTGACATGCTGATGGGGCTGGGCGCGCTGGCGACCGTGGGTGTGCAGGCGCCGTCGAACCTGGCGATCGCGGTCTTCGACAACGGCCGTTACGCCGAGACCGGCATGCAGCCGAGCCACACCGCCAGCGCGGTCGACCTGGTCGGCGTCGCGCGCTCCTGCGGGATCGAGGCGGTGTCCAACATCGCCGATGAGGCTGCGCTCGCGGACTTCGCCCGGCGGGTGCAGGCGAAGGAGCGCACGCTGTTCGCCCGCGTCGCGATCCTGGCCGACGAGCCGCCGCGGGTGCTGCCGCCGCGCGACGGGGTGCTGCTCAAAAACAGGTTCCGGCGGGCGACTGGGGTGGAGTAGGGCGCGCCTACTTGTCGAGCCAGGCGTCTTCCATGCGCCAGAGGTTATAGGGGCTGTTGACCCCGACTGTGACGCCCTTAACGTAGGGGTAGGAGCAGGTGACCTGGCGCGGGTGCCAGATGATCGGACGCCCGGCGTCGTCGGCGAGGCGGCGTTCGATCTGCCAGACGATCTCCTTGCGCTTGGCCGGGTCGGTCTCCGCTGACTGCCGGTCGATCAGCGCGTCGGTTTCCTTGTCGCAATAGCCGGTGTAGTTGCGGTCGGAACCGCAATAGTAGTTTTCGTAGAACATCTGGTCGGGGTCGTCGAGCCCGGTCTCGGTGACGGTGAAGGCGACGCTGTAATCCTTGCGCATTACCGCGGGGTACCATTGCGTGGTGTCGACGGCGTTGAGCGTGCCGTCGATCCAGATGTCCTTCAATTGGCCAATGAGGATCACCGCCGGGTCGCGGTAGGAGGCGACGTTGCGCGTCGTGACCGTCACCGCGAGATGCTTGTCGGGGCCGTAGCCCAGCTTTTTCATGATATCGCGCGCATGGGCGCGGTTCTTCTGGATGTCGGGGTCATAGCCGAACAGCGTCTTCAGCATGTCCGCGGGCACGCCCCAAACGCCGTCGGGCGGCGGCTGCATGGTGGCGCCGATCAGGCCCTCGCCTTCGCCGATGATCTTGATGAACTCGCTGCGGTCCAGTGCCAGCGCCATCGCCTTGCGCAGATCCGGGTTGTCGAAGGGCGGCGCGGCGCGGTTGGTGATCAGCGTGCGGGTGGTATTCCAGCTGTCGAGCCGGCACTCCATCGCGGGCGCGGCGCCCTTGATCTCCTTCAGCAGTGCCGGGGCGATGAAGCCAGGTCCGGTGCGGTCGAACTGCTTGGCGCCAAGGGCCAGGATCCAGGTCGAGGTGTTCTTGATGATGGTGTACTCGATGCCGTCGAGATAGGGCTTCCCCGGCTTCCAGTAATCGGTGTTCTTGGTCAGCTTGATGTGTTCGTTGGGTTTGAATTCGACGAACTTGAAGGGCCCGGTGCCGATCGGGTGCTGGCGCATCTGCGCCGGCGGGACGTGACAGGGATAGACCGGCGACCAGCCCGAGGCGAGGAATAGGATAAACGCCGGCTGCGGCCGCTTGAGATGGAAACTGGCTTCCAGATCGCCGTTGACAGTGACCGAGTCGAGGTTCTGGTACCAGGATTTGCGCGGGTTGACGCGCAGCTTCTGTTCGGATTTGCCGGTCAGCAGATCCCAGGTGCATTTGACGTCGGCGGCGGTGAAGGGCACGCCGTCATGCCATTTGACCCCGTCGCGCAGCTTGAAGGTGAGCGTGGTCTTGGCGTCGTCCCACGACCAACTCGTCGCCAGATCGGGCTGGATCGTCGCCATGCTGTTCTGCGCGACGTGTTGATCGAACATCACCAGATTGTTGAACACCGCCATCATCGGCCCCTCGGCGATGATGGTCGATTCCTCGAGGATCGACATGCTGGCAGGGCTGTCGCCCAGGGGTGCCTTGAGGATGCCGCCCGATTTTTGCGCCAGTGCTGGGCTGGCCCCGAGCGAGATGGCAAGCAGCGCGGCCGTTGCGACCGCGAGCCATTGTCGTGTCATCCGGCCCTCCCCAAGGTCCTCTGTTCGGCGCCTCAATATCCGGCCCGAGACAACGCGGCAAGCACCCGCACCCCACGGTTGCTGAGGTAGCGCTTGGCGGCGCGGCGGAATGCCCTGACCATGGGAGCGCGATGAGAGGTGATAGACCCGCCCGGCCGCCGGCTCTGCGCAATCCGGCACCCATCTACGCCGTCGGCCTGTTCGGCATGGGCTACACCGATTTCTATATCTTTCTGATCCCGCTTTACGGGCTGTCGCTGGGGATGAACGCCAGTCAGATCGGCCTCTTGGTCGGCGGCCGCTCACTGCTCGCGGTGTTCCTGTCGATCCATATCGGCGTGCTGATGGACCGGTTCGGCACCCGCCGGGTGACCCTGTTTTTCGTCTGGTCGGCAATCGCGCTGGCGCCGGTGTTTCCGCTGGTGCCGTGGTTCTGGGCGCTGCTGCTGTTGCAGATCGTCAACGGCGGGGCGCTCAGCTTCGCCTGGTCGGGGGCGCAGACGCTGATCGCCCAGCTCGCCGAGGGCGAGGCCGAATATATCGGCCGGTTCAGCTTCTTTGCCCGCATCGGCACGACCGCCGCGCCGATCCTCGCCGGGGTCGCGTGGGATTTCGGCGGCGCCTGGCCGGCTTACATGATCGGCGCGTTGTGGGGGGTGGTGCTGACGGCGGCGTTGCTGCGCGCGCCCGAGGCCAAGGAGCGGGCGCCGGCCGCCCCGGCCCGCGCCGGCTTGCGCGACATGCTGCCCCGCCTGTCGGATTACGCAAGCTGCTTTGCCTTGATGGCGATTCCCGCCGTGGCGACGACGATGGCGATCATCTTCTTGCGCACCTCCACGCAGGGCATCCAGTCCTCGCTCTACATCGTCTATCTGCACGATATCGGCCTGGTCGGGACGACGATCGGCGTGCTGTTCGCGGTGGTCGAGATTTTCAGCGGGCTTGGGCACTTGTTCGCCGGCAAGGCGATGCGGCTCGGCGACCCGCAAAAGACCATGCTGAGCGGCACGGTCATCTCGATCGTGGTGATCTGCGTGACGCCGTTTCTCGGCGGCATCTACGCGCTGCTCCTGGCGGCGCAGGTGGTACGCGGCTGGCTGTCGGGCGTGGTGCAACCGATGATGTTTTCGGTCCAGGCCAAGGCGGTGGGTCCCTACCGCCAGGGCGCCGTTGTCGGGCTGCGTCAAACGATGAACCGGCTGGCCGCGATCGTGATCCCGCCGGTGATGGGCGCGATGGCCGACTGGTGGGGCATGACGGCGAGCTTCGTTGCCGTCGGGGTGTGCTTGATGCTGTTGTGCATGCCAGTCCTGCGGATCACCCGCCGCGCCGCCGAATTGCGCCCGGCGCCGGGCGACTGATAGCCTTCGCGCGGTATCATCCGGGGAGGGTCGCCATGCCGGTCATCGACGTTCAGGTGCACGCTTACGAGCGCAACCATCCCAAGCGGCCATGGCAGGGCACGCTGCACGGCCCGGCCGAGGTCACCGGCGACCAGATGGTGGCGGCGATGGACGCGGTCGGGGTCGACGGCGCGGTGCTGGTCTCGCCGTTCTCGATGTACGCTTACGACCCGAGCTATGCGCTTGAGGTTTACGCAAAACACCCGACGAAGTACCGCCTGGTGCGGCCGGTCGATCCCAATGATCCCGGCATCGCCGAGACCGTCGCCGACTGGGCGGCGAAGAAGGGTACGGTGGGCGTCCGCATCATGATGCGCGACAGCGTCTCGACCGACCCGGCCGACCCCGGCATCAACCGGGTGCTCGCCGCTGCGGCGAGGCATTCGATGGCGGTCAACCTGCTGTGCTGGGGCCGGCTCGAACAGGCCGGGCAGATGGCGGCGCGCAATCCGAATACGCAGATCGTCATCGACCATTTGGGGCTGCAGCAGCCGTTCGAGCCGCCGGCCCCACCGACCGCGTGGGCCGATCTGCCGAGGGTGACGGCGCTCGCCGCGCACCCCAACGTGGCGATCAAGATCAGCGGCGCCTGCACGCTGTCGCACGAGCCGTTCCCGTACAAGGACATCTGGGACCCGCTTGGCCGCATCTTCGACGCGTTCGGCATCAACCGCTGCATGTGGGGCACCGACTGGACCCGCGCGGTGGGCCTCCTCACCTACAAGCAAGGGGTCGATGCGTTCCGCATCACCGACCGGCTATCGGCGAGCGACAAAGCGGCGCTGATGGGCGACAATCTGATGCGGATTTACAACTGGTCGCGCTGGTAGGGTCTGGCCGCTCGTCGCCTTGGCGTGCGGCCGGTGTCTGCGTTGTCAGGTTTGAAGGATCAGGCACGTCGTCGTCCCGTGCGCGAGTAAGCGCCCATTGGCGTCGGTGAGCCGTCCTTCGGCTGTGCCGACGCGCCGGCCGAGGCTTAGCACGGCGCCTTCTGCTGTGATTAGCCCGGTCTCGGGGGTGATGGGTCGCAGTAGCGATATTTTGAACTCTAGGGTCGTCGAGCCGACCCCCTTGTTCAGTTTTGAGTGGATCGCCAGTCCCATCGCGCTGTCGAGCAGCGTCGCGGCCAGCCCGCCATGCACGGTGCCGGCGGGATTGAGATGGATGCTGCTCGGCACCGCGGTCACGATCACGCGGCCACTTGCGGCCTCGCCGATGTCGTAACCCAGGGTTTGGGCGATCGTATTGAGCGGCAAAGTCCCGTCGGCGAGGCCCTGGACGAACTCTAGACCGCTCATCTCCCTTTGCTGGTCAGGACTGACGGTCCCATAAGTTTTGAAGGGGCTTGGCATAGGCATCGCTCGCTTGCGGCGAAAGTGCTTCGATGCCGCATGCAGAAAAGCCGCGCTACCCGATTATTGCTGTTTCAGTCAAGGCGGCGCCACGCGCTGACCTAGCTGTGTTGGGCCAAGCCTACGGCGGTGAAGAGCGCGCCTACTCCCACGGCGCCTCGGCGGCGGCATTGCGTCCCGAAACCCGGCCGAAGGCGAGGCATTCGCCGATATTGCCGGTGCCCTGATAGAGGTAGGAGTAGATCGAACCGAGTTCGCCGGCGCTGTAGAGCCGCGGGATCGGCGAGCCGTCGGGCCGCACGATCTGGCCGCGCTCGTTGCGGCGCGGTCCGCCTTGGGTGTTGAGCATCGAGGGCGAGAGCTCGATCGCGTAGAACGGCCCGGCAGCGATCGGCTCCAGCATCAGGGTGCGGCCGAATTGGTCATCCTGTCGGGCGTCACAAGAGCGGTTCCATCTGCCGACCGTGCCGGCGAGCGCGGCGGGGTCGAGGCCGATCTGCGCGGCGAGGCCGGCGAGGCTGTCGGCGCGCTTGATCCAGCCATTGGCGAGCTCGGCGCTATTGTCCTCGCTCCATTGATAGCGCTCGACGATCTGGGTCCAACCATGGCTCGGATGGCCCTCGTAAAGCGGCCCGGACGAGAACATCGCGTGGTCGAAGATCATGTACATCGGGCACGGGGTCGACAGCGGCAGCCAGCGCCCGTTGACCGGGATCTTGCCGTGCCGCGTCTTGAATTTCTCGTCACAGAAGCGCCGGCCGTCCGGGCCAACCACGACCATTCCGCCTGGTGGCGTCTTGCTGTAGTGCAGCGCCTGCATCGACAGCGAGGTGCGGATTTCCGGCACCTTCAGCGCCATCGATGGGCCGGCGTAGTTGTTCATGTGCCAGAGATCCGCGCCGACCGACATCGCCATGGTGATGCCGTCGCCCTCGTTGTACGGGCTGCCCGAGGTGTAGCAATAGGGGATGCCCGGCAAATAGTTGCGGATCATCTCCTGGTTGTTCTCGAAGCCGCCGCAGGTCAGCACCACGCCACGGCGCGCCTTGACCGCGATGGACTTGCCGCCGCGCAGCGCCCGCACGCCGAGAATCTCCTTGGTGTGATCATGCTGGATCAGCGCCTGGCCCGGTGTCTCGTAGAGGATCGGGATCGGGCGCTGCCGCACCAGATTCTCGAACCGCTTCCAGGTGTAGGAATAGCCGTAGGTCGGGCCGTCGTGGAATTTGTGGACGCAGCCGGAGCCCGGCAGGTCGGGGAACTCGATGCCGACCGGCGGGTGCTGGTGCTCCTGCGGGTCGCCGCCGAGGCTGGCGAGCCAGTCGTTGTTCTTGCACATCTCCTCGGCCCAGACCCGGATCATCTTCTCGGGCACGGTGTAGGGGCCGCATAGCGCGGTCAGATACGCGGCAGCCTCGCTAGCGTCGGAGGTGTTGAGGTAGCCCTGGCCGGCGACCTTGGTGTTGCCGCCATGCTCGCCTTCGGGCGCCTTTTCAAGGATGACCGTGCTGGCGCCGAGATCGTGCGCGGTGACCGAGGCGGCGACCCCCGCCGCGCCGAAGCCCACGACGACGACATCGGCTTCTACGTCCCAGTTGATTTGCTCACTCATGCGCGGGCCGCCTTGCGGTATCGGTGCTGACCTATTCTAGACGCGAAGCGGCCCATCGCTGTCCATCGATGTTAGCGGATCTGGGTGCCTTCGACCGCCACGGCCTTTTGCACGGCGGGCCGGGCCAGCATGCTCGCCCGATGCCGCATGACGCGCGGCAGCTTCGATGTATCGACCCCGTCACCCTCGATCCAGGAACCGATCGTAAAGAGATAAGGGTCGCAGATCGTGTACCGGTCACCCATGACCCATCGCCCCTTGATGAGCTTGTGTTCGATCAGCTCGAAGCACTCGGTCATCGTCGCCGGCACCTTGCGCTTCATCGCCTCGATGGCCTCGGCGCCGTCCGCCCACCGCGTGCCGCGTCTGCCATGCGCATGCGCGACATGCACGGTGGAGCAAAGATAACTGTTGAATTCCTGCACCTGGGCCAGCGCGAAAGGGTCGGCCAGCGGCGCGAGCTCAGCCGCGGGGAAACGCTGCGCCACAAAACACAACAGCGCCGGCGTTTCTGTGAGGGTGCCGGCCTCCGTCACCAGGGCGGGTACCCGCCCCTTCGGATTGACCGCGAGGTATTCGGGGCTCCGCTGCTGCTGCGAGCCGAAGTCAACGCGAACCGCCTCATAGGGCGCGCCGGCCTCCTCGAGCGTGATATGCGTCGCAAGCGCACAGGTGCCGGTGGCGTAGTACAGCTTGAGCATGGGTTGTCCTTTCGTCGAGGGCAAAGATCACTGAGGCTGGGAGCGGGGCCTGACGCAAGCTCGGTCATAGCATGGCCGCGCTCGCCCGCGCCCGCACGAAATTCCCGGTGCTGGTGGCTTTCGGCGCTGCGCGGTTATTGTCCGGGGCGTTTCCAACCGGCGCGCGCCGGTTCTCGGCAAGGAACTCGCATGAAGCCTTATGTGATCTGCCACATGGTGACCAGCATCGACGGCCGGGTCTGGGCCAGCCGGTGGCGCCCCGCGCAGAATCGCATGCCAGGCCTCTTCGAGCGCCTGCACGAGCAGCTCGGCAACAATTCCTGGCTGATCGGCCGCGTGACCGGCAGCGAGTACGCCAAGGCCGAGGCCTACGCTGACCGGACGGATCAGGTCTTCCCGCGGGAGCCGTGGTTCCCGAGGCGCGACGCCGCCGTCTATGGCATTGCGCTCGACGCGCGCGGCAAGATCGCCTGGGGCCGGTCAGACATCGGCGGCGATCCGATCGTCGCGGTGCTGACCGAGCAGGTTTCAGACGCGCACCTGGCCGGACTGCGCGGGGACGGCGTTTCCTACATTTTCGCCGGCGAGCGGGAGCTCGATCTGGCGCTGGCGCTCGAGATCTTGAACCGGGAATTGGGGATAGAGCGCCTGCTCATCGAGGGCGGCGGCATTTCCAACGGCTCTTTCCTGCGGGCGGGCCTGATCGACGAGATCAGCCTGGCGATCTGCCCTGTCGTGGACGGAGCGAGAGGCGTGCCGCATGTTTTCGACTCGCGCGACGAGGACTCCGACGCGCCCGCTCCACTCACGGGCATGACGTTGCAAAGCTGTCAGGTACTGGATGGCGGGGCGGTCTGGCTTCGTTATCGTTTGCAAAACGCCTGATCCGCATGGCTGCCGGCGATCCCGCCGTTCTTGACCTCGGCGCAAGGGACGCGCGACAGTTGCGGCGGAATTCTCGCGTCCCGCAATCGGAGGAAACACCGTCGTGAGCATCGGATCACTGCCGCTGTCCGGCTACACCGTTCTCGATCTGACCCATGCCCGCGCGGGGCCGACCGCCGTCCGCCAGTTCGCCGATTGGGGCGCCAACGTCATCAAGATCGAGCCGCCTGGCGGCCCCGGCACCGACATCACCGGCTCGCGCCGCGACGGGTTCGACTTCCAGAACCTGCACCGCAACAAGCGCAGCCTGGCGATCAATCTGAAGACCAAGGAAGGTCTCGAAATCTTCATGAAGTTGGCCAAGATGGCCGACGTGATCGTGGAGAATTTCCGCTCGACCGTGAAACACCGGCTGGGGGTCGACTACGAGTCGGTGAAGAAGATCAACCCGCGCATCGTCTACGGCAGCATCTCCGGCTTCGGCCAGACCGGGCCTTATGCCAAGCGGCCGGGCGTCGACCAGATCGCCCAGGGCATGGGTGGACTCATGTCGATCACCGGCTTCCCAGGCCAGGGGCCGGTGCGGGTCGGTATTCCGATCGACGATCTCTGCGCCGGGCTCCTCCTCGCACAAGCGATGATGATGGCGCTAATCGAGCGCGAGAAGACTGGGGAGGGGCAGTGGGTGCACACTTCGCTGCTCGAGGCGCAGATTTTCATGCTCGACTTCCAGGGCTCACGCTGGCTGCAGGCCGGCGAGGTCGCCAAGCAGGCCGGCAACGATCACCCGACCGGCATCCCGACTGGCCTCTTTCCGACCGCGGACGGGCAGATCAACATCGCCGCCTCGGGCGATAACCTCTACAAGCGCTTCTGCGAGGCGGCGGAGGCGCCGCATTTGCTGACCGACCCGGACTACGCGACCGGGCCGCAGCGTTCGAAGAACCGCAAGCAGCTCAACGAGATCATCAGCGAAATCACCAGGAAGAAGCCGAGCGCCTACTGGATCGAGCTGCTGAATGAGGTCGGCGTGCCGTGCGGCCCGCTCTACACGATCGACCAGACCTTCAACGATCCCCAGGTGCAGCATCTCGAAATGGCGCGGCCGATGGATCATCCCCGGCTTGGCGAATTGAAGGTGGTCGGCCAGGCGATCAACATGATGAAGACGCCCGAGCCGGCACGGATGCGCCTGCCGACCCCCGATAGCGGCCAACACAACGACGAGATCCTGCGCGAGCTCGGCTATAATCAAGCCGATATCGCCGAACTGCGCGCCGCTGGCGCGTTTGCGGCAGCTTAATTCTAACCAGGAGGAAAACGGAATGTTCAGTCATATCATGGTGGGCAGCAACGACATCGACCGGTCGAAGAAGTTCTACGACGCGCTGTTCGGCGCGATTGGCGTCACCGGCACCCAGGACGCGCGGGGCCGGCTCGCCTACGCGCATAATGGCGGCCGCTTCATGGTGTCCAAGCCGATCGACGGCAAGCCGGCCACCAACGCCAATGGCGGCACGATCGGCTTCCAGATGAGCAGCGCGGACCAGGCTGCCGCTTGGCACAAGGCCGGGGTCGAGAACGGTGGCACCACGGCCGAGGACCCGCCCGGCTTCCGCCAAGGGCCCGCGGGTCAGATCTATCTCGCCTATCTGCGCGATCCTGACGGCAACAAGCTGGTCGGCGTCTATCGCCCGAGCTGAGTTTGCGCGGCAAGAACTAGAGGCGGGTCGTCCCTACGGGCGGCCCGCCTCCCTCAAAAACGCGTGCCAGGGTCCACGTGCGTCCCCACGCGCGATCTGCGAAACTTGTTGCCAGCAACCAATGGAGCGCGAACCGCCATGCTCGACCAGCCTCTCGTCTCGGCCAAGATGATCGCCGAAAAGGACGGCGCCATCGGCCGGATCATCTTCAACAACCCGGCCCGCCATAACGCCGTCTCGCTCGATATGTGGCAGGCGGTGGCGCAGATCATGGAGGATTACGAGAGCGACGACGCGATCCGCGTCATCGTGCTGTCGGGCGCCGGCGGCAAGGCCTTCGTTTCCGGCGCCGACATCTCCGAGTTCAAGGAGAAGCGCGATACGGTCGAGGCCGCCGAGGCCTATGCCAAGACCTCGGAGAATGCGCGCGTGGCGCTGCAGAACACGCTAAAGCCGACGATCGCGATGATCCGCGGCTATTGTATTGGCGGCGGCATGGCCACCGCGCTCGCCTGCGACATCCGCATCGCCACCGAGGGCTCGAAATTCGGCATCCCGGCCGCCAAACTCGGCCTCGGCTATGCCTATGACGGGATCAAGAAGCTGATCGACATTGTCGGCCCGGCCTACGCCCGCGAGATCTTCTTCACCGCGCGCCAGTTCTCCGCCGAGGAGGCGCTGGGGATGGGGCTGGTCAACCGCGTCGTGCCCGACGGCGAACTCGAACCCTATGTCGAGAATTACTGCAAGACGATCGCCGGCAACGCGCCGCTGACCGTGCGCGCCGCCAAGCAGATCGTGCGCGAGGCGCTCAAGGATTCCGACAAGCGCGACATGGAATTGTGCAAGCGCGTGGTCGAGGAATGCTTCGCCAGCCAGGACTACACCGAGGGCCGCACCGCCTTCATGGAGAAGCGCCGTCCCGTGTTCACTGGCCGTTAACCGGCACCCGGTAGGCACGCCCGGCGTTCTTGCGAGGGGGCTTTATGGATCCGGCTGACGCCGAGTACGAGTCGCGGATTGTCGATCCGCAAATCCGGCGGTTCGTCGAGTATTTGCGCGTCAAGCGCGGGAAGGGGACTTACCCCGCACGCGCTGCGCTCGATCCGCTCGATTTTCGGTACGTGCTGGGCGATGTGGTGATTATCGAAGCGCATCGCTCGCCGCCTGGCGGCCGCTGGCCGTGGGATTTTCGTTATCGCCTGGTCGGGGCCAATGTCGTCGAGCGCGACGGCTACAACCTCACCAATAAGACGCTCGAGGATTTGCCCGAGCCCGAATACCGCGAGCAAGTGCGCAAGACCTGGCTGGAAGTGTGCGAAACCGGGAAGCCGGCTCACGGTATCCGGGAATTGGTGCTGGATCAGCGGTTGCGCTGCTACGAGGTTGTTGTGCTCCCGTTGGCCAGCAACGGCGAGGACATCGACATGCTGATCTCGGTGCAGCGCGAAACCAGACCCGCCTCCGCCGTCGCCTAGCCAAGCGGCACCGGAAGCGGGGCGGCACAAGGGGGGGATGGCCAGGATGAAACTGCCACGCCACGGACGCTACGATTACTCCCCAATCCACAAGCGGCCGGTCTATGACTGGCCGGAAGGCAAGCGGCTCGCGGTCTTTTTCTGCAACAACATCGAGTTCTTCGCCTTCCGCGCCGGGATCGGCAGCGACTCGACCGGCGACGTCAGCCCGCAGAACCAGCGCAATTACGCCTGGCGCGATTACGGGAACCGCGTCGGACTATGGTACTACTTCGACCTGCTCGACGAGTTCGGCCTTCCCGGCGCGCACAACGTCAATTCCACCGTGCTCGAAGAGTGCCCGGCGATCGTCGAGCGCATGAACGCTCGCGGCGACGAATATGTCGGACATGGCCGCACCAATTCCGAGCGTCAGGACGTCCTATGGGAGGAAGACGAAGCGCGCCTTATCGCCGAGTGCACCGAGGTGCTGACCCGCCTATCGGGCAGGAAGCCGACCGGCTGGCTCGGGCCATGGCTGGCCGAGACGGGGGTGACGCTCGACCTGCTGAAAGAGGCGGGCTACCGCTACGTCATGGACTGGGCGCTCGACGACCAGCCGATCTGGATGACGACGCGCTCCGGGCCGATGCTTTCGGTGCCCTATCCCATCGAACTCAACGACTCACCGAGCCTCGTCTATCGCCGCCATACCGGTCGGCAGTTCGAGGAAATGCTGATCGACCAGTTCGACGAAATGTTCGAGCAGTCGCGCAAATATCCGCTGGTCTATTCGGTGGCGCTGCACCCGTTCATCGTTGGCCAGCCGTTCCGCCTGCGCGCGCTGCGCCGGGCGATCCGTCACATCATGGAGCGGCGCGACGAGCTGTGGATCACCACGCCGGGCGAGATCGCCGCCTATTGCGAGAGCCTGCCGAAGGGAACGGTGCCGGGATCGTGAGGTTCTAGCGTCTGAGCGGTACCCAATTGTTGCGCCGGGCGACCTCGCCGACGATGGCGGCGATTTCCGCACCGACCCGCGCCGCGTCGGCGTTGACCCCGGTCTCGCGCCGGGTTGCCCCGCTCGGCGCGCCGACACGCGGAGCCGTGCGTGAATCGACCGAGAAGCTCTGCACCGGCTGGAGCCCCGTGAGGCCCGGAACCTCGGCCCTGATCTGCACATCGGCGACGACCGCGCTGCCGACCTCGTTGGGGCGCCGGCGTTCGCCCTCGTTAATCTCGCGGAACGCGCCGGCGACGACCAGCGTGCGGGAGCCGATCTTCGGCGACGGCTCGGTGGTGCTGACCGCGTCGTAGCCGAGCGCGCGCAGCTGGTTGACGATCGTGTCGGTGACGAGGAACCCGACTGCGCGCCCGATTGAGGCGGCGCGCTGCTGCGCCGGCACCCCGGGTTCGCCGCGATAGAGCGAGAAGCCGAACGAAGGATCGAGCCTGACCACGCCGGCGGGCACGGTGAAGTCCGTGATGACGATAAAATCCGACGCGGGGCCGCTGCCGACGGTCAGGTCCTCGACGCAACCGGCGGGGCTTATCAACGCCAGGGCAGCCCCCACCCTGACGAATAACCGGCGCGTCGGTCTCACGAATTGTCCAGCGCGGCGTAAAGATTGCGTTCGAAGGCCCCGAAAGCCTCCAGCACCGCGTGGTCGGCGAAGGGCAGGACCTGGGTCATGATCAACCCGGCGACGCTCTTGACGCGGTCTAGCCAGTAATAGGTGTTGAAGATGCCCGCCCAGGTGACGCTGCCGGCGCTGCGGCCGTTGGGTCCGGGTTCCGGCGTCAACATGTAGCCGAGCCCCCAGCGCGCCTGCTGGCCCGGGAAGAAATCGACGTCATTGGTCAGAGGCGGATTGTTGGTCTTCAGGATGCCAGCCTGCAGTCCCCCGATATGGTTTTCGCCCATCAGGGCCACCGTTTCCGGTTTGAGGACGCCCTTGCCTCCTTGCAGCAGTGCCTGAAGAAAAGCCAGGTAATCGCCTGCCGTGGAATACAGACCGCCTCCGCCGGCGAGGAATTCGCGCTCGATTGGCGCCTCGAAGGGCTGCGACGTCAGCGTCCCGTTCGGCTCGCGCTGATGGACGGTCGCCTGGCGGGCACGCTGCTCGGGCGAGGCGGCGAACCCGGTATCCTTCATGCCGAGCGGGCTAGTGACCTGGTCGCGCAGATAGGCGTCAAGCTTTTGTCCGCTCACTTCCTCGACGAGGCGCCCGACCCAATCGATGTTGATGCCGTACTCCCAGCGCTCGCCCGGGTCGAACATCAGCGGCATGCGCAGCGCGGCGAGCTTGCCGCTCGACATTTGCGGCATGCCGAGCGCGGCGACGCAGCGCTCCAGATCGGGGTTCCACTGTTCGTAGCAGAACCCTGCGGTGTGCGTCAGGAGATGCTTCAGGGTGATCGGCCGCTTGGCCGGGCGCAGTTGCGGGTTCCCAGCGGCGTCGAACCCGGTTAGCACTTGCGGCGAGGTTAGCGCCGGGTCGATCGCCGGCACCGGTCGGTCGAGCGTCAGCTTGCCGCGCTCGACCAGCTGCATCGCCGCGACCGATGTGATTGCCTTGGTCATCGAGGCGATGCGGAACATCGTGTCGAGCGACATTGCAGGGCCGCCGCTGAGACTGCGCACCCCGAAGGCGCCCTCGTAGACCTTGCCGCCGGCAGTCGCTGCCATCGCCACGACCCCCGGCACCGTCTGCGACGCGGTCGCCCGGCTCAGCGCCGCATCGATCCTCGGGAAGGAAGTCATTTAGCGGCGTACGTTGCCGCTTTGCGCCGGGATGCCGGTCTGCTCGTAGCAGACCTTGGCGAGCGCGGCGACGCCGTCGCGGATTTCCTGCTTCGAGGTCAGCGCGAAGCAGAGCCGCAGCCGCGACTTCGAGTCCGCGCCTTCGACCGCCCATTCCGGGCCGGGGTTGAGCGCGATGCCGGCGTCGGCAGCCGGCTTCACCAGCTTCATGATGTCGATCTCGGGCGGCAGCTTCATCCACAGGAAAATGCCGCCCTTGGGGATCCACGGTTCGACCGCGGTGCCGAACTCGCGCTCGATCGCCTCGACCATGGTGTCGAGCTTCCCCTTTAGCGTCTCGGAGAGCTCGCCGACGTGCTCGCCGAAATTCTGCGAAAAATATTCGGCGACGACCATCTGTTCCAAGGCGCCGCAGCCGCTGTCGCTGCGGCAGGCGATCATCTGGCTCATGAACCGCCAATCGGCGATGCAGTAGCCGAGCCGCAGCGCCGGCGACAAGGTCTTGGAGAACGAGCCGATATGGATGACGTGCTCGCGGTCGAGCGAATAGATCGCCGGCGGCGCCTTGGTGCCGCCCCAGATCAGGTCGGCATAGCACTCGTCCTCGAAGATCGGTACACCGTATTTCTTCGCCACCGCGACAAGCTGCCGGCGCCGCTCGAATGGCATGATGCTCCCCGTTGGGTTCTGGATCGTCGGGATCGTGTAGATGTATTTCGGGGTGACGCCCTTGCCCTTGAGGTCGGCGAGGATGTTGTCGAGCGCGTCGATCCGGATGCCATCCTCGTCTAAGGGGGCGGCGACGATCTTCTGGCCCTCGCGCTTCAGCTTATTGATCGCCCCGCCATAGGAGAATTCCTCGAGGATCACCGTGTCACCCGGCTCCAGCAGCACCGCGTTGATCAGGTCGATGCCCTGGCCCGACCCGGCGAGGATCAGGATGTCGTCGGTCGAGCAGTCGATGCCGCGCAGCTTCGCCTTGGATTTCACGAACTCGCGCAGACCGAGATGCCCCTGGTTGCCCTGCGCCGCGGTATACATGGCGAGCTTCGAGCCTTCCTTGCGCAGCGCGCTGGCAGCGGCCTCGATCAGCCCCTCGACCGGGATCAGGGTCGGGTCGTTGTGCCCGCCGATGAAGTTGTATTTGGGATAGCCGGCGAAGCGCGCCGCCGGGGCTGGAAGGTTCTTGGCGAAGAGATTGGTGTAGGCGAAGCCATCGCTCATCGTGGGCGTCCCTCCAAATTCCGGGCGATCATAGGCGATTTTTGCGGCTGCGGACTTGCGACGATGCCGCGGTTCAGCGTTTCGCCGCCTGAGCGGGCGTGGCAGCGCCGCCAAGCCGGTCGCCGCGGTAGCGCCCGTACCAGATCGGCTCCCACCAATGCCGGTTGTCGAGGTACCAGCGCACCGTCTTGCGCAAGCCGGTGTCGAAGCTCTCGCGCGGCGCCCAGCCGAGATCGCGGCGCAGCCTCCTCGCATCGATCGCATAGCGTCGGTCGTGCGCTGGGCGGTCGGTGACAAAGGCGATGAGATTCGCGTGTGGGCGGTGCGGCGAATTCGGCAGCATCTCGTCGAGCAACGCGCAGATCTGCCTCACCACCTCGATGTTCGTGCGCTCGCCGTCGCCGCCGACATTGTAGCTGCTGCCCGGCTTGGCCCCGGTGAGGATGGTGTGGAGCGCGCGGGCATGGTCCTCGACATAGAGCCAATCGCGCACGTTGAGCCCCTTGCCGTAGACCGGGATCGGCTCGCCGTGCAGCGCCTTGAGGATCGCCAGCGGGATCAGCTTTTCCGGGAAGTGGTAGGGACCGTAATTGTTGGAGCAATTGCTCAGCACCACCGGCAGCCCGTAGGTCTCGTGCCAGGCGCGCACCAGATGGTCGGAGGCCGCTTTCGACGCCGCGTAAGGCGAATTCGGCTTGTAGCGGCTGGTCTCGCGGAACTTGCCGCGTGCGCCCAGCGCGCCGAACACCTCGTCGGTCGAGACGTGATGGAAGCGAAACGCCTCGGCGCTCGCCGGCGACAGCTTGCGCCAGTAGTCGAGGACCGCCTCCAGCATGGAATAAGTGCCGTCGATATTGGTGCGGATGAACTCGCCCGGCCTGTCGATCGAGCGGTCGACATGCGACTCGGCGGCGAGATGCAGCACCGCGTCGGGCATGAATTCGGCCAGCAACCGCGCCATCGCCGGGTGGTCGCAAATGTCGGCGCGGTGAAAGTTGTAGGCCGGATGGTTTTCGATCGACTGCAGCGAGGCAAGGTTCGCCGCGTAGGTCAGCTTGTCGACATTGAGGACCGTGGCGCCGAGCTCGGCGACAAAGAGCCGACACACCGCCGAGCCGATAAAGCCGGCGCCCCCTGTCACCAAAACCCTCACTACACGTACCATCCCCGGCTTGGCCGCTTCGCGAAGAGCAAATTAGGCGGACACAGCCGCGACAGGCAACTACCCAGCCGGGTTGCGATCGGTGGGCTCACGATGCGCACGGTCGCCGATCTCGCGATGAGGTTTAGTTTCCGAGCAGCTGGGCGATGTTGTTGAGCACGACCGCCAAGCCGACAATGACGACCAAGATTCCGGTCCAGCGAACGGTGGGCCGTGTGCCGAAATAGCCGGCTATACACGAGGCGATGATGACTTTGGGGACCCACCACGCCGGCCCAAGCCAGCTCATGAAAACCGAGATGGCCGGATTGGCTTCCATCCCGCCGGCGGCCATAACTCTGAGAGTCGTCAGCACGTCCAACATCTCGAGTACGACGATGACCGCCCCGAGTACGAGGGCGGTTGGCGCGTTACCGACAGGTCGGCGCTCGCCGACTGGTCTTTCGGCCTTGGTCTGAAGCCGGTTCATGTCCTAGTCCCGGTCAACGGTAGCAGGGTCGGCGACCCGACGCCGCACCGCATTGATTTCGATCAATCGGCGATGCGTCGCCGAATAGGGCCGGGACCGCCTAGGCCGCGAATCGCCAGCGCAACCTCCGCGCGATTTTATTGGACAAGTGAAAGCCTCCTGTCGAAATTGCTGCGTACGGTTGTAGGCAAGGGGAGGCATGAGCGAACTTTGGCACGGCGCCGCCGGCTTGGTGTTGGGTGGCGCCGGCTGGCTGCTGCCGCGTTGGGTCGCTGGAGCGCGCCAGCTCGGCTGGGCCTCCTTCCTCGACGCCGCGCCGCTCGCGATCTTTGCGCTCTTAGTGACACTCGCCAGCGGCAGGCCGGTTTTCGGTGGCGCAATAGCCTTTGCCCTCGGCGGCGGTTTCGCCTTCGCCGACCGCACTGTGCGCGACACCTTGCGCGAGCCGGTCTTGTTCTCGGCGTTGAGCGAGCTGCCGCAAATCTTTACTCACCCCCACCTCTACCTGCCCTTTGCCGGCACCGGACTGGTGATCGGCGGGGCTGCGGTGGCTGCGCTGGCTGGGTTTGGCTTGTTCGTCGCCGAGCCGGTGCTTGCGGCGCCGCATCCACTGGCCGCGTTCGTGGCCTGCGGACTGGTCGTCGGGGCTCTATGGCGCACCGGCTACGAGCCGTGGCTGGGCCGCGCCGCGCGGGTGATGAACCGGTTGAACCCGGGCGGCGAGCCGTTCGCCGACGCTGCCCGGCTCGGGCCTGTGGCGATCCTTCTCGTTTACGGAGTTGTCGCTCGGGCCGAGCGGGCGGCGCGGCAGGCGCGGCTCGCGCCCCGGCCGGCGGTGATCACGTCGGCCCGGGCGCGGCCGGTGATCCTGGTGCAGTGCGAGTCATTCTTCGACGCCCGCCGCGCGCTACCGGACCTGCCTCGAGGCATCCTCTTGGGATACGATGCCGCCTGCGCCGCCGGCACCCACGGTTGCCTGGAAGTTCCGGCCTGGGGTGCGAATTCGACCCGCGCGGAATTCGCGGTGCTTAGCGGAATCGCGGAGTCGGCGCTTGGCTACGATCGCTACAACCCGTATCACGCGCTGACGCGCGCGCCGATCTCCTCGCAGGTTTGGCGGCTGCGTGCGGCGGGCTATCGCACGCTTTGCTTGCACCCGTTCGATAGAAGCTTCTACCGCCGCGACCTAGCGATGCCGGCGCTGGGCTTCGAGAGCTTCTTGGGCCGGGAGATGCTGGGTGGTTCTTCCTCCCCGCCTTATATGCCCGACCCCGAACTCGCCGGGCATATCCTGCGAATTCTCGATGATACGGGACCTCGCACGTTCATCTTCGCCATCACAATGGGCAATCACGGGCCGTGGCTCCGCCAAGGTGAGGAGATGGCGTGCTATCTCGACGGTCTCGCTCAATCGAACGCCATGCTCCACACCCTCATTGAGGGTCTTGAACAGCGTCGCGCCGACGCGGTACTCGGCTTCTACGGCGACCATCTGCCGAGCCTGCCGCACGGTTTCGCGGCGCTCGGTTACGACGATTGGCGCAGCGACTACGCGGTTTGGACTCGTGGCGGCTTGCCTGCCCGGCGAGACCTTGTCGCGCACGAACTCGGCCGGCTCATCACCGATCTGGCCCTCGCCCCACGCGAGCCGGCTTTGCGCGCCGACACGGTCGGCATAGCATCCGCCGCGGACTAGGGAGGATGCGCCTCATGGAAATGCGGAACCGCGCCGTCATCGTCACCGGCGGCGCCTCGGGGATTGGCCGGGCGACCGCGCTATTGCTGGCGCGCGAGGGCGCGCAGGTCTTCGTCGGCGACGTCGACGAAGCCGGCGGCAACGCGGCCGCCGAAGAGGCTCGCCGCCAGGGGCACAACGCTGACTTTCTCAAGCTCGACCTCGCCGACACGGCGTCGATCGAGGTCTTCGCCGCCGCGGTTCACCAACGGGTCGGGCGCGTCGATGGGCTCGTCAACGGCGCCGGCTGGGACCGCATCCAACCGTTTATGGAGAACCCGCCCGAGATGTGGGACAGCCTCATCGCCATCAATTTGATGGGCGCGGTGCGGCTGACGCGAGCGGTGTTGCCGCCGATGATCGAAGCGCAGGCCGGGAAGATCGTCAACATCTCAAGCGACGCCGGCCGCGTCGGCAGCATGGGCGAGACCGTGTACGCCGCGGCCAAGGGCGGGCTTATCGCCTTCACCAAATCGCTGGCGCGCGAGATGGCGCGACACAAGCTCAACGTCAATTGTGTCTGCCCGGGCCCGACCGACACGCCGCTGTTCCAGCGCCAGCCCGACCGGATGAAGGAGGCGCTGACCAGGGCGATTCCATTTCGCCGCATCGCCCAACCCGAGGACATCGCTGAGGCGGTGATGTTTTTCCTCGGCCCGCGCAGCGATTACATCACCGGCCAGGTGCTGAGCGTCAGTGGCGGATTGACGATGGTCGGATGAGTGCCGATCTTTTGAGCGGCGGCTTGTCGCCCAGGGGAGTTCGAACGAATGACACGCTACGCACCGCCGGTTTTCGCGTTGGCCCTCATTGGTGTCGCCGGGATCGCCGCGGCGCAAGTTCCTAACCCCAATGAAACGCCGGACCAGAACGTCCGCCAGAGCCAGCAATACCAGCAGCTGCTTTGTAGCAATGCCGCGTTCCGCGCCAAGCGCATTGCGCAGGAATGCGGCCCGCTTCAAGGCTCGCAGTTTTACGACGGCTGCGTTGCCTCCTTCGATTGCGGCGGCAAGCAGCCGACCGGCGCTGATTGGCGTCAGGCGCCGCCTTCGCAGACCACCAAATAGGGAGAGGATTATGGCAGCGAACCCCGCCCCAGGTTGGGAGAAAAAGCCCGAGCACCGCGTCGATCTTTTCCCCGAGAGCCGCCGTGTGCGCGTGACCTTTGCCGGTGCGGTCGTCGCCGACACGACACATGCCTTGCGTGTCGAGGAGACCGGCCACGGTCCGGTGATGTACATACCGGCCAAGGACATGCGGCTCGATCTGATGAGGAAAACCGAGCACAGCACCTATTGCCCGTTCAAGGGCACTGCCTCCTATTGGACCCTCGATGCCGGGGGCAAGAACTCGGAAAACGCGATCTGGGGTTACGAGACGCCCTATGATGAAATGACCGGGCTCGCCGGCCACTACGCCTTCTACGACACTCGGGTCGACAACATCGAGATCGGCTGAGATGGATGCCTTGATGCAGAACTGGGTCGTCCGCAAGCCGGCGGTCGCCTCGCGTCGCGGCATCGTCGCCTCTCAGAACGGTGTCGCCGCCGGGGTCGGATCCGAGATCCTCGCAGCCGGGGGCACGGCGGTTGATGCCGTGGTCGCCACCGCTTTCGTGCTCGCCGTGCGCGAGCCGTGGAACAGCGGTCTCGGCGGTATCGGCTTCATGGTCGTGCACCCGGCCGGTGGGACCCGTGCCGAGGTCGTCGATTTTGGTCCGGTCGCGCCTACGAAGCTCGATGCGGCGCTGTTTCCGCTGACCGGCGAGACCCGCACCGAGCTCTTCACCTGGCCGCAGGTGGTCGAGGACCGCAATGTCCACGGCCCGCTCTCGTTCATGATCCCCAGCGCGGTGCGCGGCTACGAGCAGGCGGTCGAGAGGTTTGGCAGATTACCCTGGCGTGAACTGGTGGCGCCGGCCGTGGCGCTCGCCAAGGAAGGGCTGCCAGTCGATTGGTACGTGACCTTGCGGGTGGCGAACTTCGCCGCCGATCTGCGCCGCTACCAGGAGAGCCGCCGCATCTACCTTCCGGACGATTTGCCGCCGGTGGTGCCGACTAACGGGGAAGCCCCGGTGCTGCAGCTCGGCCGCCTTACCGATACTCTGGCGCGGCTCGCCGAAGCCGGTCCGCAAGATTTCTACTGCGGCGACATTGCCACCGCAATCGCTGCCGACAGCGCGGCTGGGGGCGGGGTGCTAGCTGCGGAAGATCTGGCGGGCTGCCGTGCGCGTGTTGTGCCGTCGCTCGACATCCCCTACCGTGGCTACACGTTCCAGGCGGCGCGTGGTCTCACCGCCGCCCCGACCCTGGCCGACGTGCTTGACCGGCTAGGTGGAAAGAGCTTCGGCAAGCGGCCCGACCCGAACTATTTCGAGGCCGTCGTTGAGGCCCTGCAACAGGCCTATGCCGTGCGGCTCGAAGGACTGGGCGACACCGAACCGCCGGCCGAGAGCTGCACTACCCACATCACCGCGGTCGACCGCGAGGGCGGGGTCGCTGCGTTGACCACGACCTTGCTGTCGACCTTTGGCAGCCGTTACGTGCTGCCGCGGACCGGCATTCTGATGAATAACGGGGTGATGTGGTTTGACCCGCGCCCCGGCCGGCCAAACTCGATCGGGCCGGCCAAGCGGGCGCTCAGCAATATGTGCCCGCTGATCGTCGCCCGCGACGGGCGGCCGCGCTTTGCGATCGGCGCCTCGGGCGGGCGCCGCATCCTCGGCGCGGTGGTGCAAATGGCGAGCTTCATCGCCGATTTCGGCATGAGCCCGGAAGAGGCGGCCCATCACCCGCGCGTCGATGTCAGCGGCGCCGACGGCGTCGCCGCCGACTGTCGTCTGCCCGAGGCAGTGATCGACCGGCTGAGCAACCGCGGCGGCGTGCGCTTGGTCGAGCACACGGTGTCGCCGCAGCAATTCGCCTGCCCGAACGCGGTGCTGCGCGGCGAGGATGGCACCAATCACGGTATCTCGGACGTGATGTCACCGTGGTCGGCGGCGGTGGCTGAGCCTGAACGCGACCGTTGACCCGCCCTTGTGGGTTTCTGCGAATGAATGATGTCGCCGAACCGGCGAGGCCCGTTGCCGTTCGAGCCCGCGACGCCGCGTCGCTGATCCTGCTGCGCGGGCGGGGGCGCGACCTCGAATTGCTCGTTGGCAGGCGCCCGATGACGGTTCGTTTCATGCCCGGGGTCTACGTCTTCCCCGGTGGCGCGGTCGACGCCGAGGACGCCCGTCCGTGGCAAACCGAGACCGGCGCCGAGTGGCTGCCGCTGCGGCTGCGACGCTGCGCTCGCGCTGCGCTGCGCGAGACCTGGGAGGAGTCGGGCGTGTTCTTCGGGCATGCCGGAGCGTCTAAGGAGGCCTTGCGATCGGGCAGTCCGGCGGCTGAGGCCTATGCCGAGGCGGGAGTCACGGCAACGATCGACCGGCTCACCTATATCGGCCGCGCGATCACCCCGGCGCGGGTGTTCCGGCGTTTCAACACGCGGTTTTTCCTCGGCGACGGCACCTTGGTCATCGGCGAGGCGCGCGCCACTGACGAGCTCGAGGATGTGCGCTGGCACCCGATCGGCCGCCATCCGCTGGAGCCGTTTCGCGATGTCAGCCAGTTCATGCTGGCGCGGGCGATCGCGGTGTACGAGGGCAACGAATCTTCACCCGCGCCGTTGTTCTACACCGTCGCCGGCAAGCGCCGGATCGGGGTCTGCCGCGAGGCGGTCACGTGACGGATCGAATGGCGCGAGCCGCCAAAGGAGGTCGCGATGCCGGGTAAGGACATCCTCGTCGTCATCGACAATGCGGTGACGGCCGCGCGGCGCCTTGCGCCCGCGGCGGCGTTGGCCAAGCGTTTCGACGCCCGGCTCACCGGGTTTTTCGCCACCGGGCTGCCAGCCGCGACGAGCTTTGGCGATCTTGCCAGCGGCGCCCAGCTCGTCGAAGCTTTCATGGCGGCGCAGCGCGACGAAGCAGTCAAAGCCGAGGCGGCGTTCCGCCAGGAATTGGGACGGCTCCAGCTCACCGGCGACTGGATCTGCCGCGAGGCCGACATCGCCGAAAGCGTCACTTCGGTTGGCCGGCTGTTCGATCTGGTGGTGCTCGGCCAGACCGATTCCGACGCCGCTAGCCCAGCGCCGCGGGCCTTACCCGAGGAGGTGGCGCTGACTCTGGGCCGCCCGGTGCTCGTCGTGCCCTATACCGGGGAGTTCGCCGGGTTCGACCATGTGATGATCGCCTGGAACGGCACCCGCGAGGCGGCGCGCGCTCTGTACGACGCGATGTTCATCATCGAGAAGGCCGATGCGGTGACGGTGATCGAGGTTGACGCGCCAGGCTCGCCCGGGACAGGACCGAGTTCATCTCGCCGGCGATGTGGTCGCGGCGCTGAAACGGCGCGGGGTCGACGCGACGCCGGAGTCGACCGTCACCGACGGCACGCCCGTCGCCGACATCATCCTGTCGCGCGCCGCTGACCTAACCGCCGATCTCATCGTCATGGGCGCCTACGGTCACTCGCGATTGCGCGAACTGGTGTTGGGCGGGGTCAGCCGTAGCTTCTTGCAGGAGATGACCGTCCCGGTGCTGATGTCGCATTAGGCGGTTACAGCAGCCCGGCCAGCAGGTTGATGCTCAACGCCAGCACGACGGTGTTGAAGAGAAACGCCAGCGTGCCGTGGGCCAGCACCAGTCGCCGCCACGGGCGGCTCGCGACCTGCACGTCGGACACTTGGCAGGTCATGCCGACGACGAACGAGAAATAGAAGAAATCCCAGTAGTCGGGGTCGCCACGCGCGCCGGGAAACTCCAGTCCCGGCGGCAGCTTGGCTGCCGTGTCCGAATAGAAATCGTGCGCGTAGTGCACCGCGAAGATGGTGTGGACGAAGACCCACGACATCAGGATTGTCGCGCCGGCCACCGCGGCGAGTTCGGCGGCGAGCAGCCCCTCGGCGTCCTTCACCCGGTGCAGGATGCCGAGCAGCGCGAACATGCTGAAGAACGCCGCCGCCGCCGTCAGCGACAGGAACATCCAGCGCGCCTGGTCTTCGAGCGCGGCGCGGCGGTGCATGGATTCCGGCGTTGCCCGCGCCGCCATTGTAAAAACCAGGATGAGATAGAGAGCGATGCCGATATCCCAGCCGATCACTACCCGCTCCATGCCGCCGAGCGCGCGGGGGCAAAGCAGCACGCTGGCGATGCCGGTCAAGAGGGCCACGTAAAACCGCGGCCGGGCGCGGATGTCCCAAGCCCGGCGGACTTTGAGCGCGATCGAGGTTGAGGTGGCCATGGCTCTAGCGCTCGCCGAGGCCGAGGCGCGGGATTTCGATCGCCGGACAGCGGTTCATCACCACCTCGATCCCCTTTGCCTCGGCGCGCGCGGCGGCCGCGTCGTCGCGAACGTCGAGCTGCATCCACACCGATTTGGCGCCAATCGCGATCGCCTCGTCGACCGCCGCGCCGGCGAGCTCGCTGCGGCGGAAGATGTCGACCATATCGACCGGCTCCGGGATGTCGGCGAGCCGGCCGTACACCTTCTCGCCAAGGATCTCGCCGCCGGCGGCGTTGGGGTTGACCGGGATCGCCCGATAGCCGTGGCGCTGCAGGAAGCGCATCACCCCGTGGCTCGGGCGATGGGGGCGGGGGCTCGCGCCGACCACGGCGATGGCGCGCGTGCTCGTCAGGATGTCGCGCAGATAGGCGTCGCTGTAATCGTCGTGGTTCATGCGCCCTCGTTGCGCTGCAGGCCCGGTCTCGCGTCCTTCGAAGCCTTGCTTCGCAAGGCGCCTCAGGATGAGGTAGACCTATGATGGCATGAAGAAAAGCCCTCATCCCCGGCGAAAGCCGGGGGACGCGCTATCGTTATCCAGCTGACCGAGGACACGACGATGCTCGAAACCCGACCGCTGCACCCGACCCTGGCTTGTGAGGTCATCGGCCTCAAGTTGTGGGAGAAGCTCGACGAAGCGACAATCGCCGGCCTGCGCGACCTTTACGCGCGCTACGGCGTGCTGGTGTTCCGCCGGCAGGCGCTGAGCGAGGCCGAACTGGCGGCGTTCTGCGCGCTGTTCGGGCCGCTGGAGCGGACGGTGCGCAGCGACTGGGCCTCCCAGAGCGTGCCGGAGGTCGCGGTGTTGTCCAATCTGCAGGACGGGCTGGGCCGGCCGATCGGGGGCCTCGGCGACGGCGAGCTGCAATGGCACTCCGACCAGTCCTACATGCTGACCCCGGCGACCGGCGCGGCGCTCTACGCGCTCGAATTGCCGCCCGAGGGCGGCGAGACCTTCTGGGTCGATCTGCGAGCCGCATATGCCGCCCTGCCGCGTCAGCTGCGCGCCCAGATCACCGGCAAGCGCGGCGTCTTCGACTATGCCAAGCGGCTCGCCGGCTACGGGCGGGAGAGCGACCAGAAAATCTCCGATGAGGCCCGGCGGCTGACCCCGCCGGTGACGCATTCCCTGGTGCGTCGCCACCCGGAGACCGGCGACCCGTCGCTGTATCTGGATTCGACGACGACGATCGGCATCGACTACATGGACACGACCACGGGGCTCGCGCTGCTCGACGAGGTGTACGAGGCGGCGACGAAAGACGAATTTGTCTATGCGCATCAGTGGCAGGTCGGCGACCTGGTGGTGTGGGACAACGGCTTCACGATGCACCGCCGCACCGAGTTCGACCCCGGCGCCCGGCGCCTGATGAAGCGGATGACGATGAACCTCGACAAGTACCGCCACGTCATGCCCGACGGGAAACTCGCGGTCAGCGAAGTGGGGATGCCAATTTAGGGCACCGCGGCGAAAGAAGCCGCGTCGAGTGCATTTTTTAACAGATGGTCCACCATCTGTTACCCATCTGTTATCGGCGAATTTAACAGAAGGCGCGCCTCCTGTTATCCTCCTGTTCCGGGTTAAGCCGCACCTCCTGTTATTGCCGGGTGTCCCCCTGTTATTTCGGTTATTCGAGGGGCTGTTACGCGACGGCGGCGGTCCGCGGTCAGCCGCGAACACATAAACTCCAATTGTGGCGACTTTAGTGGCGATGTTGAGGCTAGCGGCGTAAGCCCCAATATGCATCCCGGCACACCCGTTTGCGTTTGGTGATCAACTCATCGATGCCTTCCTCGGCGTCATCTCCTACCGCGCTCCCCGACGTAGGTCGGGGTCCATTGATCCATTTTTCTTGCGGCTGAAGGATGGGTCCCGGCCTTCCCCACGGAACAAGTCCGTGGGCTAAAGGCCGACGGGATGGTGCTTTTAGTTGGTTGCTAGGCGTCCCGCCACACTGGCTTGCGCTTTTCGATAAACGCGTCGATGCCTTCCTCGGCGTCGTGCGCCAGCATGTTTTTCGTCATCACCTCGCTGGTGTAGGCATAGGCAGCCGACAAATCCATTTCGATCTGGCGGTAGAACGCCTCCTTGCCGAGGGCGATGGCGAGTGCCGATTTCGCGGCGATCTTGTGGGCGAGGGCATCGGTCGCATCGCGCAATTCGGCCGCCGGCACGATCTGGTTGACGAGGCCGAGCTGCTTCGCGGTCGCGGCGTCGATGAAATCGCCAGTCAGCAGCATCTCCATCGCCGCCTTGCGGCCGACCGCGCGCGACAGCGCCACCATCGGGGTCGAGCAGAACAGCCCGACATTGATCCCCGAGGTGGCGAAACGCGCATCCTCGGCCGCGACCGCGAGATCGCAGCTGGCGACCAGCTGACAGCCGGCGGCGGTGGCGATGCCGTGTACCTCGGCGATGACCGGCTTGGGCAGGCGCACAATCTTCTGCATCATCTCGCTGCAGCGGTCGAAGATGCGGGCATAAGCCTCACGGCTGGGGTCCTGGCGCATCTCGCGCAAATCGTGACCCGGGCAAAACCCGACCCCGGCGCCGGCGATGACCACGACGCGGGTCTCGCTGTCGGCGCCGACGCGGTCGAGCGCGCTGATCAGCGCGCCCATCAGCTCCATCGACAGCGCGTTGCGCGCCGCCGGGCGATTGAGCGTGAGACGCAACACGCCGTGCCCGTCGTGCTGTTCCAGCAGCACCGCCGTGTCGCTCTCCACTCGCAAATTCGCCGCCATCGCGTCTCTCCTCAACCGCCCGCTGCCGGACGAATCTGATCCCGCCCACGGGCTGGGGGCAATGCTTATTTGGGCGCTGGCCCGAGGTTGCCCGGGCGCATCCACCGGCGCCGGAAAGTAACCCTATTTTCATCATCATTGCGGCTGGCCGGGCCGGGCGCACCGCCCTATTTGTGGCGCCGCCATATCCGATCTCAAGGGAGCATGAAGTGCCGTGGTATGTTGAGACGTTATTGGCGATTCTTGTAGTCAGCGGGTTCTGGATGGCGATTGGCAGCAGATAGGTTTCCGGTGGTCGGCCTCGCGGTGAGGTAACATAATACCGCGTCTCGAAGCACTTTGTTTTCCAAGGCTAAATCGCTTGACGGCGTGCGGGGCGATCGCTTAAACCCTGCGCTCCGCGGCGCTGGCCGCGCGCGCCCCCGACAGGCCGTTTTGCGATGAAGACTTTTTCCGCCAAGCCTACCGATATCGACAAGAAATGGGTGCTGATCGACGCCGACGGGCTAGTGCTCGGCCGGCTCGCCACGATCATCGCCATGCGCCTTCGCGGCAAGCACAAGCCGAGCTACACGCCGCACATGGATACCGGCGACAACATCGTCGTCGTCAACGCCGAGAAGGTGCAGCTGACCGGCAATAAGCGCGCCCAAAGCATCTTCTACTGGCACACCGGCTATCCCGGCGGCATCAAGGGCCGCAGCAAGGGCGCGATCCTCGACGGCAAGCACCCCGAGCGGGTGATCGAAAAGGCGGTCGAGCGCATGGTGCCGCGCGGCCCGCTCGGCCGGAAGGTGATGAGCAATCTGCGGGTCTATGCCGGGCCCGAACACCCCCATGCGGCGCAGCAGCCCGAGCCGCTCGATGTCGCCGCGATGAACCGCAAGAACGCGAGAGCCTAGACATGGCCGACGAAGATACACCCGAGACACCGGAAGCCGAGAAGACCGAGGCCGAACAGCCGGCGGCTCGCCGTCCGCGCGCCGCGCAGACGGTTCAAGGCCTCGCCAATTTGCGCCAGGCGATGCAGACCGCGGCGCGTGCCACGCCTGCCGCCCCCGCGACGCCGGCGGCGCCGATCCCAGTCGCGCCGACCGATGTTCAGCCGAAGATCGACGAGCACGGCCGCGCCTATGCCACCGGCAAGCGCAAGAACGCGGTCGCGCGCGTCTGGATCCGGCCCGGCAACGGCAAGATCGAGGTCAACGGGCGCGACAGCCCGGTCTATTTCGCGCGGCCTGTGCTGCGCATGCTGATCTACGCAGCCATTTGTCGTCGCCAACCGGCTTGGCCAGTTCGACGTTTGGGCGACGGTCAAGGGCGGCGGGCTCTCGGGCCAGGCCGGCGCGGTGCGCCACGGCATCAGCAAGGCGCTGACCTTCTACGAGCCCGGCTTGCGGCCGACCCTCAAACAGGGCGGGTTCCTCACCCGCGACAGCCGCGTCGTCGAGCGCAAGAAATACGGCAAGGCCAAGGCCCGCCGCAGCTTCCAGTTCTCGAAGCGGTAAAACCGCTCAGCAACTCGGCCTCTCTGTGGTGAAATCCTTCTGACGCGAGCCGTCAGGAGATCACCATGCGTTTTGCCATCGCGATCCCGACCGACGCGGATTCCTGGCGCGTGGTGCGCCGCGCCGAGGAATTGGGCTTCTACCGCGCCTGGTTCTACGACACGCAAATGCTGAGCGCCGACCCGTTTGTCGCGATGGCGGCGGCGGCGATGAAGACGACCAAAATCCGCCTCGCCACCGGCGTGCTGATCCCGTCGAACCGGCTGGCCGCGGTCGCCGCCAACGCGTACGCCTCCTTGAACAAGCTGGCTCCGGGCCGGATCGATTTCGGCATCGGCACCGGCTTTACCGGCCGGCGCGCGATGGGGCTCGGCGCGGTCACCCTCAAGAGCATGGAGGAATACATCCGGGTCGCCCAGGCGCTGCTCGCGGGCGAGACCGTCGAGGCCGAGATCGAAGGCAAGAAGCGGCTGATCCGCCTGCTCAATCCCGAGCTCGGGCTCATCAACACGCGCGATCCGATCCCGCTCTACATCGCCGCGACCGGGCCGCGCGCGCGGGCGCTGACCGCAAAACTCGCCGCCGGGTGGATCAACACCGCCGGCGACGTCGCTGGCGCTGTGGTCGGCATCAAGGAGATGGCCGGGCTCTGGCGGGAAGCCGGCCATAACCCGGAGGCGCTCGATGCGGTGGTGCTGACGGGCGGCGCCGTGCTGCGCGACGGCGAAGCGCTCGATAGCGACCGGGTCGTCGCCCAGGCCGGCCCGCGCGCGGCGATGCTGCTGCACCGCGCCGCCGACCGGGCGCTCGGTGGCTTTCCGCCGATGGCGGCGATGCCGCCGCAGCTCGCCGATACCATCGCCGCCTATGTCGAGACCGCGCGCCACTTCCGCCCGCAAGGCGCGCATTACCTCGAAAATCACCGCGGGCACCTGATGTTCGTCAAGTCCGAGGAGCGCCGGTTCGTCACCGCCGACCTCATCCGCGCGACCACGATCACCGGCAGCGAAGCCGAGATCACCGCCACCATCGCCGCCTTCGCCGCGGCGGGTTACAGCGAGGTCGCGCTGCAGATCGTCCCCGGCCAGGAGCACGCGATCGAGGATTGGGGCCGGATCAGGCGCGCGTTCGCGTAAAGGCACGCTGCTTGCCGATTACGCGACCATTGTATTAAACACCCTGTGGTTGAGCCTTACTCTTGCGGCGGACTCTGTCCACCGGTCTGCGATTTAGGTGATGCCGCGAATAACGATCTCGTATCGACGCGACAATTCGGGGGTGATTACGGGCCGGATATTTGACCGGCTGGCGACGCATTTCGGGCGTGACTCGGTTTTTCGCGACATCGACAGCATTCCGCCAGGCGCGGATTTTCGCGAGCACATCAACCACGTCCTCGACGAAAGCGACATCCTGCTCGCCATCGTTGGCCCGAAATGGCTCGGCACGCGTGGTGGCCAGACCCGGCTTGACGATGAGGCTGACCCGGTGCGCGTCGAGATCGAGACCGGGCTGCGCAAAAAGATGCCGGTAATCCCGGTTCTCGTGCTTCGCGCGGCGATGCCGCGGGCCTCGCAACTGCCCGATACGGTCAGGGATTTCGCCTACCGGCATGCCGTGCAAATAGATGCCGGGCAGGATTTCGATGTTCATTCGGCGCGTCTGATTCGCGCGATGGACCGCATCCTGCGCCAGAAATCGGGCGACGCCCCGGTGCGCTTGCATGACGAGACGGCGGAGGCGGCGGCAATCGACGCCGAGGTGTCGGATATCGCGCCGCCGCCCGCCGGGGATATCGCCGAAATACCGCCACCGCCCCTGATCGCCCGGCCGGTCGAGCGACCGCTCCAGGCCGTGGTGGCCGTACCGTCACGCGAGCCGCGCCGCTCCGGCCTTCTCATGGGTCTTGGAGCGGGCATCGTTGTTGGCGCGGTGGTGGCGACCATTGTAACCGTTTTGCTGCGGCCTACGGTGCCCCCCGACATCGCCGCGCTGGCGACGGCGAAGGAGGCGGCCGAGGCGCGAGAATTGTCGCTGCAGGCCGAGCTCGCTGGTACGCAGAAGAAACTGGCGAGCGCCCAGGATGCGCTCGATGCCGCGCAGAAGAAGCTGGCCGATGACGACAAGCGGCTTTCGGAGTTGCGGACGAGCGCGGACCAGGCGGCAAAGGACCTCGCGGCGGAAAGGGATATGGCGGCCAAGGCGCAAGCGCAGGCCGCGCAGCTTGCCGCGCAGGTCCAATCGTTGGGCGATGCACAGGCGAAGGCCGAACAAGCTGCGAAGGACGAGCAGGCATTGGCGGCACAGCTGAGCGACGCCAAGAAACAGCTCGATACATTGACTGCACAGCTTGCGGATTTGCAAAAGCAGCTTGATGCGGCCAACGCCCAGCTCAAGGAAGCGCAAGCGCGCGCGGACAAGGCCGAAAAGGACCAAAAGCAAGTCGCGGCGCAGCTATCCACCGGGCAAGACAAGGGGGCGGCAACTCAAAAACTGCTCGATCAGCAGGCCGCGCAACTGGCCGACGCCAATGCGCGCTCGGATCAGGCCGCAAAGGACCTAGCGGCAGCTCAGGCGCAACTCCAAGCGCTCTCCGATCAGCTTGCAACCGAAAAGAAGGCGCATCAGGACGCGCTCGACCTGATCGCGCAGCTCAATGGCAAGATTAAGCTATTGGAGGAGACTGCTGCCGCTACGCAGTCGGCGCAGACTCCGCCACCTGCTGCTGCAGAACCGTCGGTCGCCGCGTCGTCGCCTCCTGGCGACGATTCGACGTGGACCGTCGATCAGCGGAAGGAGGCACAGAGCGACTTGGCAGCCTTGGGTCACCTCCAGGGCCAGCCCGACGGGAATTTCGGCCCAGCGACACGAGCCGCTATCAAGCAATTCCAGTCTTTCCTTGGCGACCCTGAGACTGGTCTGATGACCGATCCGCAGCGCGCCCAGCTGCACGATATGGCGCAGCGCCTATCGCAGATACTTGACCGGCCGGCGCAATCGCCACAGGGGGCGGCCGCCGCCTCGATCAAGGGCGCCGACGCGCGATATGCGCGCGCCTACAATTTCGAGAATGGCAAAGGCGTCAAGGCGGACCCGGCCGAAGCCGCCTATTGGTATGCCCTTGCCGCCGCAGACGGTAACGCCAAGGCGTTCACGAATTTGGGTACCTTGTTGGTGCGTGGGCAGGGTGTCGCTAATCCTGATCCTGATGGCGCGGAATTGTGCTGGTGGGCGGCGGCGGCGCGCGGCGAGGCGACCGCGATGTTTAATCTCGGCGCACTTTGGGAGCATGGCGTCGGTGTTTCGATTGATCTTGCTAAGGCCAAGGCATGGTATCAGCGCGCGGCAGCCAAAGGTGATCCAGGGGCACAGGCGGCGCTCAAACGGCTTGGGTGACTTTTTCATGCATCGGCTGATATTCATCGTAGGCTTGTTGCTCGCTCCGGTGGCTGGCGCGCTCGCCGATGACCCATTCCAGTCAGCCCCCGCCCCCGCGCCCGACCCGTTTCGGCTCGCGCCTGAATTGCCGACGCCAACGCCTCATCCACGACCGGCGCCGACCCCTGAACCGGAATCGGTTATTGCACCGCAACCGGCACCGACAGCTCTTCCGTCGGTTCCACAGGTAATGTCCCCTCTCGGCATTCCGATGGCTACGGCGACGACGTCACGCTCCGTTGTCGGAGATAATTCCGATGTTAAATATTTTGACGTATTCAGTGGGGTATCGACGGTTATAGTTCACCCATTTGAAGTAAATTCTGCATGTGAGGTAAGGAATAATTATGTAACGATTCTACAATACCCAAGTCATGGAACGATTACCATACAGCAGGGACCTATGACTATTCCAAGCAAATTTGATGTAGGTAGTCCGAGACCCGAATGTGTGGGTAAAATTATAAATACGACATATATCGTGTATAAATCGAATTTAAATTATAGGGGGGATGATGTTTTTAAGTACAAACATACCATGTCTTTTCATCGGATAGTATTTATGAAAGAAATTCACCTGATAGTTCGGTGATAGCGGTTAGTCATGTAAAAGGCACGGCAGAAGTCGTCCCTCTCGTTTCGGGTACGCGGGGGGCTCACGTCGAGTAGTCGGAGAACTGCACCGTGCCGGCGCGGGCGCGGTAGTCGGTCTTGACGTTGACAAGCGCGACCATGCCCTCGTCGACCTTCTTTTGCGCGCGCTCCAGCGCCGGGCGGATGTCCTCCGGGTTCTCGACATACTCGCCGTAGCAGCCGAGCCCCTCGGCCATCTTGTCGTAGCGGGTGTAGCCGAGGTCGCGGCCGGGCTTGTTGCGCTGCGGGTCGGCGGTCCAACCGCCGTTGAGGCTGATGACGACGAGGATCGGGATCTTATGCCGAACCGCGGTGTCGAGCTCCATCGCGTTGAGGCCGAACGAGCCGTCGCCATGGCAGCAGATGACCTGGGTGTTCGGCTTCGCGACCTTGGCGCCGACCGCGAACGGCAGCCCGACGCCCATCGTGCCGAACGGGCCGGAATTGAGCCGGTGGCCCGGTTCGAAGGTCGGCATCGTCTGACGCCCGAAATTCAAGGTCTCCTGGCCGTCGACGACAAGGATCGCGTCGCGGTTCATGAAGTTCTTCACTTCTTCAAGGAGCCGGATCGGGTGGATGTCGCCGTCGGTCGGGTAGTTTCCGCCGGGGCCGCTACGTTTCGCGGCCTCGCCGTCGGCGAGGGTCTTGCGCCAGCCGGCGAAGCGGTCGGCGGTCTTGGTGGGGATCGCGTCGATCAGCTGCTGCAGCACGCTCTTGCAATCGCCGACGATCGGGTAGTCGACATTGCGCGCCGACATGCCGAGCTCCTCGGCGTCGATCTCGATGCGGGCGATCTTGGCGTTGGCGCCAAAGCGCGGCGGCGCGGCATGGCCGATGATGTAGTTCATTCGCGTGCCCAGTACGATGATGAGATCGGCGTCGCGGAACGCGGTCGAGCGCATCGTCAGGTACGAATAGGGGTGGTCGTCCGGCACCACGCCGCGGCCTTGCGGGGTCGTGTAGAACGGGATGCCGGCCTTCTCGACGAAGGTGCGCATCTCATTCCAAGCCTGCGACCAGATCACCCCGCCGCCTGAGGCGATGATCGGCCGCTCGGCCCGGTTGATCGCATCGACCAGCGCGTTGATCGCTTTCGGCTCGGCGTAGGGGCGGGCGCCGACGATCGGCCGCCCGGCGTAGCTCCAATCGACTTGGCTCTCCTCGACCTTCTGGTAGAGCACGTCGCCCGGCCAATCGAGGTAGACGGGGCCCGGCTTGCCGGTCATCGCTTTCTGGAAGGCGAAATTGATCTGCTGTGGGATGCGCTTCACGTTGTGGATGCGGTCGGCGTACTTCACGCAGCCGCGCATGATCGCCATCTGGTCGATTTCCTGGAACACCTGGCGGCCGAACTGGCTGATCGGGCTGGAACCGCCAAATCCGATCACCGGGCAGCAATCGATCAACGCGTTGGCGAGACCGGTGGACAGGTTGATCGCCGCTGGGCCCGACGCCGCCATGCACACCGCCGGCCTTTGCGTCAGCCGGCTATAGGCCTGGGCCGAGAACGCCGCCGCCTGTTCGTGGCGGACGTCGATCATGCGGATTCCTTCGTTGATCATCGAAGACTCAGCCAGCAGCATCGGCCCGCCCATGATGAAGAACGCGTCCTTGACGCCTTCCGCCTTGAGGCATTTCGCCAGGATTTCCGAACCGGTCAGTTCCGCCATCGAGGGTCTCCTTCTATTCGTCAAACGGGGGCTCAAAACCCGAAACGGCCCGCTTTCGCGGGCCGCTCTGTCGTCTCCGGGCTTCAGCCGGCGTTGCCGATCACTTTGCCGGACTTCAGCGCTTCTGATGTCACCGCTCGACATGCCGAGCCAACTGGAGAACACCTCGTCGGTATGCTGGCCGAGCTTGGGCGACGGCTTCAGCTCGGGCGGCTTGCCGTCGAAGCGCACCGGCCAGCTCTCGCACTTCCAGTCGCCGTCCGGGTGATGCATCACCTGCATGATGCCGCGCTTGACGAAGCTCTCGTCGTTGTAGAGCTCGAGCGTGTCGTGGACCGCGCCGGCCGGCACGCCTGCGGCGCCGATCAGCTGCATCGCCTCTTCCTTGGTGTGGTGCTTGGTCCACTCGGCGATGATCTCGTTGATGAAGCCCTCGTGCTTGTTGCGCTCTTCGTTGGTGGCGAAGCGCGGGTCGTCGATCAGCTCCTCGCGGCCGATAACCTTGAGCAGGCGGTTCCAATGCTCGGGGTTGGCGCGGCTGCAGAACACGTAGACGTAGTCGTTGTAGCCGAACGGCTTGCACGGATAGATGCCGCACGGCGCCGGGGCGCCCGAGGTCGACTGGGCGCCCATGCGCGGCGCCGCGGTCTTGTCGCCCTGCTGCGACATCACCGCGAACGAGGTGCGGATGTAGTGCATCACCGAATCCTGCATCGCCAGCTGCAGGCGGCGGCCCTTGCCGGTCGCCTTCTTCTCGTAGAGCGCGCCGAGCACGCTGATCGCCATCAGCATGCCGGTGCCGGTGTCGCCGATGGTGCAGCCCGGCTTGACCGGCTGGCTGGCCGGGTTCGCCGGTGACGCTCATCGTGCCGCCCGCGGCCTGCGCGATCATGTCGAAGGCGAGCGATTTCTCGTATGGGCTGCCCTCGCCGAAGCCCTTGACCTGGCAATAGATGATGCCGGGGTTGATCTCTTTCAGCACGTCATAGCCAAGGCCGAGGCGCTCGATCGTGCCGGGGGCGAGGTTCTCGGCGAACACGTCGGCCTTTTTGACCAGCTCTTTGACCAGCTCGACGCCCTTTTGGGTCTTGAGGTCGACCGTCGCCGACTTCTTGTTGGCGTTGAGGATCTTGAAATAGAAGGAGTCGTGCGCCTTCCCGCTGGCCGCCGCGATGCGCCGGCCGGGATCGCCCGATTTCGGGTTCTCGATCTTGACGACCTCGGCGCCAAGCCAGGCCAGGGCCTCAGTGCAGGTGGGACCCGCCTCGAACTGGGTCAGATCGACGACCTTGACACCCGCCAGACATTGCAGAGGCGCAAAATTTCCGCTCATCGTTTCCCGCTCCCTTGGTCGCGTGACAGCACGATCGCTTGGCCAGACGATACCTTAGATTGTCGCGCAACGGAAACCGCTGATTCCCGCGAAAATCGCGGTGTTGCTATCCCCAAACGCAGGCAGCGCTCGAAAGATGTTGTCGCGGCAAGCCAGGTCGGCCGATAGTCACCCTCGCACTCGAGAAGTCCAGAAAATGCCGGCTGGAATCGCGCTGCTCGTCGCGCTGAGCATCTTGACGTTTCTGCCGAGCGCAGCCGCCGACGAGGCCGTCGCAACCCAGACGGTCGTGCTCCTTCGCCATGGAGAAAAGCATGCTCGCGGGTTGGGGCAGCTCACTTGCCAAGGGCTCAACCGGGCGCTCGCGCTCCCCGCCGTCATCGGAAAATTGTTTGGGCGGCCAGACGCGATTTTTGCGCCCGATCCGTCCCAGGCGGTCAGCGAATACGGTGGGACCTATGACTATATCCGCCCGCTGGCGACCATCGAGCCGACCGCTATCGCGTTCGGCCTGCCCATCGACGCCAGCATCGGCGTCTTTGATGTCGATGCTCTACGATACAAGCTCGAATCGCCGGCCTACTGGAACGCCCTGCTCGTTGTCGCATGGGAGGGAAACGAGATCCCGCGGCTCGCCCGCATGCTGGTCGCGGATCACGGCGGCAATTCCGACAGTGTCCCCGCCTGGAAGGGCAACGATGATTTCGACAGCCTCTACGTGATCAGGATCAAGCATGTCGGCACAGGTGTGACGGTTGCGTTCGAGCGGCTTCAGGAGGGTCTTGATGGGCAACCGACTGCCTGTCCCGGTCATGCACCTGGATAAACCCGATGAAGAGCGCCATGACATTGGCGAGCCGAGTTGTGCGAGGCGCATGACCGTTTGGAAATGCCGAGGCATTACGGGTAAGCGATGAACGGCCCCGTCATTCTGCCCTATCGCAACATTCTGCCGCGCATCGACCCCACCGCGTTTATCGCGCCGGGCGTGGTGATTACCGGCGATGTCGAGATCGGCGCGCATGCCAACATCTGGTTCAACGTCGTCATCCGCGGCGACGACGCGCCGGTGCGCATCGGCGCACGCGCCAACATTCAGGATGGCTGCGTCCTGCATGTCACCTTCGATGGGAGCGAGCGCATCCCGTGCATCGTCGGCGACGACGCCGCGGTTGGGCACATGGCGCTGCTGCACGGCTGCCGGCTCGAACCCGGCGCCTTTGTCGGAATGCGGGCCACGGTGATGGATCGCGCGGTTGTCGAATCGGGGGCGATGGTCGCCGCCGGCGCCCTCGTCGCGCCGCGCAAGCGGGTTAAGTCCGGCGAATTGTGGTCGGGCACCCCGGCGCGATTTTCCCGCCACCTCAAGGCCGAGGAACAGGACTACATGCGCTGGGTGCCGCGGCATTATCGCGAGCTGGCGGAAGAATACAAAACGCGAGGGTAGGGGCGGCGCTCGGAAAAAGATCGAGGTGGCCGAGACGTCGGTCTCAGCCACCTCGCGCCGCCTTAAGCGGGTCGCTCCAAGCGGGAATGTCAACCCCGGGAGCGCGAGTACACCATGAGATGGTTAAGGAAGTCTTAGCCGTATCGCCAAATCGCTGAAAAGCTGGGCAAATTTTCTCGGCCGAAAATAGCAACGCCCGGCTGCACCGAAATGCAGCCGGGCGTTGGGTCGACGAGTAATGTGGTCGGCGGCTTAGAGCTTGTTGGCGACGGTATTGAACGTCGAGCTCAGGTTCGTGCCGACGGTGCCCATCACGGTCACGGCGGCGACGGCAATCAGCGCGGCGATCAGGCCATACTCGATCGCGGTCGCGCCATCTTCGTTCTTCAACAGCTTGACAAGGGTCGCAAACATGTAGGTTCTCCTCGGGACTGACGGTCGAACCATACCGGCCAAGCCTTTAACAATTGTAAACGCGGGTGCGACCTTTTGGACCGGCCAAGCCGCGCCGGCGCTGAGGCAATACGCCATCGAGACAGGCCTGCCGTCTAATCCTCTGCCCGCACCTTCACGTAGCTGCCGGGCGCGTCCTCGATCGGATTGAGCTTGCCGTCGCCCGGCTGCCGCGCAGGGACCTCGCCGCCCGCATATTGCGACACCCATTCCTCCCAGAACGGCCACCACGACAAATCGTGATGGGTCGCGGTGGCAAGCCAGTCGTCGGGCGAGGGCGGGTTGTCGTCGTTGCGCCAGTGCCCGTATTTGCTGCCCGGTGGGTTGACCACGCCCGCGATGTGGCCCGAGGCTGACAGCACGAACTTGACCGGGCCGGTGTAAATCTGCGTCGCCGAGTAGGTCGAGCGCCACGGCGCGATGTGGTCCTCGCGGGTCGACAGGATGAAGGCCGGCGTCTTGACCTTGCGCAGGTCGATCTTGACGCCGTCCAGGGTGATCCCGCCCGGCTTTGCCAGCAGGTTCTCCTGATACATCTTGCGCAGGTAGAAGCTGTGCATCGCCGCCGGCATCCGCGTCGAGTCGGCATTCCAGTAGAGGAGGTCGAACGGTAGTGGCGACTTGCCCAGCAGGTAGTTGTTGACGACGAACGACCAGATCAGGTCGTTGGCGCGCAGCATGTTGAAGGTCGTGTGCATGTCGCGCGCTTCGAGGTAGCCCTTCTTTTCCATCCGCTCCTCGAGCGCATGGATCTGCTCCTCGTCGATAAAGACGGAAAGCTCGCCGGCCTCGGCGAAATCTACCATGGTCACGAAATAGGTCGCGCTCTTGACCCGCCGGTCGCGCTTTGCGGTCATATAGGCGAGCGTCGCGGACAGCAGCGTTCCGCCGAGGCAATAGCCGATGACATTGGCTGCCTTCTCGCCGGTCGCCTGTTCCATGGCGTCGAGCGCGGCGAGCGGCCCTTCCTTCATGTAATCGTCAAAGCTCTTTCCGCTGAGCGTTTGACCCGGATTGACCCAGGAGATCACGAACACCGTGTGCCCTTGGTCCACCGCCCAGCGGATGAACGAATTTTGCGGCCGCAGGTCGAGGATGTAGAACTTGTTGATCCACGGCGGGATGATCAGCAGCGGTCGCCGTTTCACCGTCGCGGTGGTCGGCGCGTACTGGATGAGCTGTATCAGGTCGTTCTGGTAGACGACCTTGCCCGGCGTGGTCGCGACGTTCTCGCCGAGCTTGAACGCCGCCATATCGGTCATGCTGATCGCCAGGCGGCCCTTGCCGCGCTCCAGATCGTCGAGCAGGTTCTTGAGCCCGCTGATCAGGTTTTCGCCGCGACTGTCTACCGTCGCGCGCAGTACCTCGGGATTTGTCAGCACGTAATTTGACGGCGCCATCGCGTCGACAAATTGGCGGGTATAGAAATCGACCTTGCGGCCGGTCTGCTCGTCGAGCCCTCCGGTCTCCTTGACCGCGCCCTGAATGTAGCGCGCGGCCAGCAGATAGCTCTGCTTGATATAGTCGAACACCGCGTTGTCGCTCCATTCGCGGTCGCGAAACCGGCGGTCGTCGGGCGCGGCCTCGATCACCGGGTCGGCCGGCTTTCCCATCATCCGCTCGGCGGTGCGCTGCCACAGTGTCAGATAGTCGTTCCACAGCGCCATCTGCGCCTGGATCAGCTTGGCCGGCTCGGCCATCATTCGCGCGGTCAGCTCGAAGAACGCCGCGCCGATCGCCGCGGGGTCGCCGAGGCCGATTCCCTCGTTCGCCGGTTGCCGGGCGAGAAAATCGGCGACGAGCCGCTGGCTGCGCTCGGCGATGTCGGCCAAGTTGCGGGCCAGTTCCGCGTCGCCGCTTTGGGGCGAAGCCGCCGCAGCGGTATCGCCGCTCTTCTCGCCGCTCGCATCGTTCATCGGGGGTCCTTGTCCTTTGCGGGCCGCTCGCGAGGCCGCCGGGAGGGCGCCGCCGCGGCGCCCGAGGCGGCGGGAATCAAATGTAGTGACGCGCGGTTTCTGATCTAATACACCAACGGACCGATTGTGAAGCCGTCGGCCATCCGCGCATGCTGCGCCGGAAACGCGGGAGGCGCCGCCGCCGCCGATGAGGTGGGTTTCGTCGATGAAATCTCGGATCGCCCGCCTTCGCGCCGGCGGGTCGGCATTATCGGTCGCCGCTCTGGTCGTTGTCGCCGGCATGACCGGGTGCACCCAGACGATCGAAGGCTACCGCTCGCTCGCTGGGCTCAACAAGAACGACCCCGACCCGGCGGCCGCGCCGTTCGGCGAGAACCTCAACACGGCGTCCAACGCCGGCTATGCGAACCTCGCCAGCGTGCCGGAACCGCCGATCGTCTCGTCGACCGTCGCGGAGCGGGCACAGATCGCGAAGGGACTCAACGCGCAGCGAACCAACGCCGAGGCGCCTGACATCCACGGGCATCCCGGCTCGGCGGCGCCCGGGCCGGTGCCGCCGCCGCCGCCCATTCCGCCCGAGCTCATCGCGGCGGCGGGGGCCACGCCTCCCGCGCCGGCGCCCCCGCCGCCGCCGATGCGCGGGGCGACCGAGCCGCCGGTGCCGAGTTCGCCCAATACGACGTTGCAAGTGCCGCAGGTCGGAGGGCCGCTGCCGGGCGCCGAACCGCCGCGCCCGGCGCCATTGCAAGCCGCGCTGCCCGCGGCGCCGGCACCCGCGCCGTCCCAGTTGCCGGCGGCTGTGGCACAGTCGGCGAACCCCACTCCGGCGCCGCCGCCCGCCGTGCTGCCGCCGCCGCCAATCCCGGCCGAGGTCGCCGCTCGACCGGCGCCGAAACTACCGCCAGCCCCGATCGTGCTCGCTTCTCTCGACCTCTCGCCCAGTGCGCCCGCATTGACCGCCGCCGATCAGGCTCGTGTCGCCGACATCGCCGCGCGCTACAAGGATAAGTCTGGCATTGTCCGGATCGTCGCTTATGCCGCGCCCGGCACTGGTGGCGCCGAACAGCTCAACAATTTTCGCGCCGCGCTCGACCGGGCTCAAATCGTCGCCAAGGCGCTGAACGGGGCCGGCGTCCCGGCCAAGCAGATCCAGACCCAGGCGGCGCCGTCGAGCGCGGCCGCGCCGCCGGGGCGGATCGATGTGCAGCTGCTGCCCCCCGCCACGGGAGCCACCGGATGAAGCCGCCGCTTAAGATCGCCGTCGCTGGCCTTGGCACGGTCGGCGTCGGGACCTTACAGCTGATCGAGCGTCAGGCGGCGCGGCTCGCGGTGCGAGCGGGGCAGCCGATTGTCGTCACGGCGGTCTCGGCGCGCGATCGCACCGCCGACCGGGGCGTCGATCTCTCGTCGATGCGCTGGTGCGACGACGCGGTGGCGCTCGCCGCGATCCCTGACGTCGACGTGGTGGTCGAGCTCATCGGCGGGTCCGATGGGGTGGCGAGGCGGCTGGTCGAGGCGGCGCTCGCCGCGGGGAAGCATGTCGTCACAGCCAACAAGGCGCTGATGGCGCATCATGGCACGGCGCTCGCCGCCGCGTCCGAGAAGCAAGGCGTCGCCCTCGCTTTCGAGGCGGCGGTCGCGGGCGGCATCCCGATCATTAAGACGCTGCGCGAGGGGCTGGCGGGCAACCGCATCTCGCGCGTCTACGGCATCCTCAACGGCACCACGAATTACATCCTCACGACGATGCGCGAGAGCGGCCGCGAGTTCGCCGAGGTGCTCGCCGAGGCGCAGCGGCTCGGCTATGCCGAGGCGGATCCCAGCTTCGACATCGACGGGGTCGACGCCTCGCACAAGCTGGCGATCCTCGCAAGCGTCGCCTTTGGCCGGCCGGTCGATCTCGCCGGTGTCCATACCGAGGGTATCCGCCATGTCTCGCGGCTCGACATCGAGTTCGCGGACGAGTTGGGCTACCGCATCAAGCTCCTCGGCATCGCCCGCCTGACCGAGGACGGGCTCGAGCAGCGCGTCCATCCCTGCCTGGTCAAGCGCGAGACCCCGATTGCCGCGGTCGAGGGCGTCTTTAACGGCATCGTCGCGGAGGGCGATTTCGTTGGTCAGCTCATGCTGGAGGGCCGCGGCGCGGGCGCGTATCCGACCGCCTCGGCGGTGGTTGCCGACCTCGTCGACATTGCTGCCGGCCGCCATGTCCCGCCCTTCGGCGTTCCGGCCGCCTCGCTCGAAAATTTACCCGGCGCGCCGATGGAGAGCCACCGCGGCGCCTATTACATTCGGCTCATGGTCTTGGATCAGCCGGGCGTCATCGCCGATATTGCGGCGGCGCTGCGCGATCAGCAGGTCTCGATGGAATCGATAATTCAGCATGGCCGCGCCCCGGGCGAGGCGGTGCCGATCGTGCTCACCACCCACGAGACGGTCGAGGCGGCGATGCAACGCGCGCTCGACGCGATCGCCAAGCTCGGCAGCGTGCTGGAGCCGCCGCGAATGATCCGCATCGAGGATTTTTGATCAAAAAACCAGGGAGGAGAGCGTGGTCGACGATACCCCCAAGATGGACCGCAACCTGGCGCTCGAAGCGGTCCGCGTCACCGAGATCGCGGCGCTGTCGGCGTCGCGTCTGATGGGGCGCGGTGACGAGAAAGCGGCCGACCAGGCGGCGGTCGATGCGATGCGCCAGGCGCTGAACGGCCTCACCATCGACGGCACCGTCGTGATCGGCGAGGGCGAGCGCGACGAGGCGCCGATGCTCTATATCGGCGAAAAGGTCGGCACGGGGCAGGGGCCGAAGATCGACATCGCACTCGATCCTCTTGAGGGCACCACCATCACCGCGAAAGGCGGCGGCAATGCCCTCGCGGTGCTCGCGATGGCCGACGACGGCGGCTTCCTCAATGCCCCCGATGTTTACATGGAGAAGATCGCGGTCGGCGGCGGGCTGCCCGAGGGCGTCGTCGATATCGACGAGACCCCCGCCAACAATCTCAAGAACCTCGCGAAGGCCAAGAAGGCCGAGATCGCCGACCTTGTCGTCTGCATCCTCGATCGGCCGCGCCATGCCGATCTGATCGCCAACGTGCGGGCCGCTGGCGCGCGGATCATGCTCATCGGCGACGGCGACGTCAGCGGCGTCATCGCCACCACCGACCCCGAAACCGGGATCGACATTTACATGGGTTCGGGCGGTGCGCCGGAGGGCGTGCTGGCGGCCGCCGCGTTGCGCTGCATTGGCGGCCAGATGCAGGGCAAGTTGCTCTTCCGCAACGATGACGAGCGCGGCCGCGCGCATCGGCTCGGTGTCACCGTTCTCGACCGCGTCTACGGGTTGCTCGACTTGGCGCATGGCGACGTGATGTTCGCTGCGACCGGTGTCACCAACGGCACCATGCTGCGCGGGGTGCGGCGCTTCCCAGGCGGCGCGATAACCCATTCGGTGGTGATGCGCTCGCGCACCGGCACGGTGCGCTGGGTCGAGGCGAAACACGATTTGACGCGCAAGGAGAGCTTCGCCCGGTTCTCGCGCTAAATTTTTTCGATTGTTCTGGCCGAGGGTGCCTCGGCCATCCCCTGGGGGAGGGGAAGTGGGGGACAGCACGGCATTTCTCGCGGTCGAGCGCTCGGCGAGTGGTCGTCGCTGGCGTTTGCGCCACGCCTGCGACGACGGCGCGGCGGCGGCGATCGCGAGCCAGCTCGCGGTGCCGGAAATCCTCGCTCGCCTGTTGTCCCAGCGCGGCGTCGGGCTCGACGAGGCGGCGCGGTTTCTCGCCCCGCGCCTGCGCGACCAGCTGCCCGACCCGGCACACCTACAGGACATGGACCGTGCCGTCGAGCGTCTGGTTCGTGCGATCAGGGAGCACGAGAAGATCGTGGTCTTCGGCGATTACGACGTCGACGGCGCGACCTCGGCGGCATTGTTGCTGCGCTTTTTCGCGGCCGTCGGAGCCGAGGGCGGGCTCTATGTTCCCGATCGCATACGCGAGGGCTACGGTCCCAACGCGCCGGCGCTGTTGCGCCTCAAGGATGAGGGCGTTGGCCTCGTGATTTGCGTCGATTGCGGCACGACCGCACACGAGGCGCTGGAGGCAGCGAAAGACGCTGGCCTCGACCTCCTCGTCATCGACCATCACGTCGCTGAGCCGTTGCTACCGAGCGCGGTCGCGGTGGTCAACCCGAACCGGCTCGACGAGGCAAGCGCGCACGGCAACTTGGCGGCGGTGGGCGTCGCTTTCCTGCTCGCCGTGGCCGCCAACCGGGCGCTGCGCGATGCCGGCTGGTACCGTGCTCGCCCCGAGCCCGACCTGCTGCAATGGCTCGACCTCGTCGCGCTCGGCACGGTGTGCGACGTGGTGCCGTTGATCGGCCTCAACCGAGCGCTCGTTGCGCAGGGGCTCAAGGTTGCGTCGCGCGGCGCCAATCTCGGCATGGCGGCGCTGGCTGCGCTCGGCGCCGCGCCCGGGCGGATCGAGCCTGTCAACGCCTATCAGCTCGGCTATGTCCTGGGGCCGCGGGTCAATGCCGGCGGCCGGGTCGGCGCCGCCGATCTCGGCGCGCGGCTGCTCTCGACCGATGACCCGGTGCTTGCCGCCGAGTTGGCGCAACGCCTCGACGGCTACAACAAGGAACGCCGCGAGATCGAGCGTGCGACGCTGGAAGCGGCGATCGAGCTGGTCGAGCGCCAGAACGCGGAGTCGCCGGTGCTGGTGTTCGCCGCGGCCGAAGGCTGGCACCCCGGGGTCATCGGCATTGTCGCCGCGCGGCTGCGCGAGCGCTACGAACGCCCGGCTTGCGTCGTCGCGCTCGCTGATGGCATTGGCAGAGGGTCGGGCCGCTCAATCCCCGGCTTGGCGCTCGGCTCCGCGGTGATCGCCGCGCGCCAGGCGGGGTTGCTGATCAATGGCGGCGGGCACGCGATGGCCGCCGGGTTTACCGTGGCCGCCGACAAGCTCGTCGAACTGCAAGACTTCCTCAGCGCGCGCTTGAACGATGGGCTCGATCACGCCAAGCTCGTGCCAGAATTGGCGATCGACGCCGCGATCACGCCGGGTGCGGCGTCCGGCGGTCTGGTCGCCCAGCTCGACGGGCTTGCCCCGTTCGGCTCGGCCAACCCCGAGCCGCGTTTTGCGTTTCCGGCCGTGCGCGCTGGCTATGTTGAGCCGGTCGGCACCGGGCATCTACGGCTGCGCATTGTCGACGCGCTCGGGAGCGGCCCGAGCTTGAACGCCATCGCCTTTCGCGCCGCCGACACGCCCGTGGGCAAACTCTTGACCGAGGCGAAGGGCAGGGCCATCCACATTGCCGGCCATTTGCGGCGCGACACCTGGCGCGGGGGCGACGCGGTGCAACTGGTTGTCGACGACGCTGCGTCGGTGGATGGCTGAAGCGGAGAACCCTCATGGTCGACCAGACCGATATCCCCGAAGGGGTGCACGAGCATCACCATCATACGGAAGAGGGCGGGGACGCCGGATTCCGCCGGTGGGCGGCGATTTATCTCGGAGTCGTGGCGATGCTGCTCGCGATCTCGTCACTGGGCGGGGGCAAGGCGACCAAGGAAATGCTCGCCCTTAACATCCGCGTCTCCGATACCTATGCGTTCGCCCAGGCGAAATATCTCCGAGAGACCGCTTACGAACTCGCCGCCGATCAGCTCGAGGCAGAGCTCGCGGCGCTTCCCGCGATACCGGACACCGCGAAAGCGGCGATAACCGCGACGATCGACAAATACCACAAACAGGCGGCGCGCTTCGCAAGCGACCCGTCAACCCACGAGGGGCGTAAGGAGCTGCTCGCGAAGGCCAAGGAATTGGAAGCCGAACGCGACCATGCCGAGGCCCAGGACCCCAACTTTCAGTTCGCCGCCGCCCTGTTCCAGATCGCGATCGTGCTCGGATCGGTCTCGATCGTCGCGTCCTCACGCGCGCTAATCGGCCTCAGCGCGATCCTCACCACCGCCGCCGTGTTGCTGACGATAAACGGCTTCTTTCTTATCGTGCCGATGCCGGCTGGTTAGGGCCCTCAGGTCGGTTCCGCGGACATAATCTCGGCCGTGCCACCGTCGAGTTCGGCAAGGCTGCGGCCGCGAGTCTCCGGCAGCATCAGCAGCATCACGATCATCACTCCGAACGCCAGACCGCTGAAGATCGCGATCGTCGCGCCGAGCGCCATGCCTTCAGCGAGAAAACCGACCATGGTGGGGAAGAACGAGCCGATCGCCCTGCCGGCATTGTAGCAAAAGCCCTGGCCGGTCCCGCGCACCGCTGTCGGGTAGAGCTCGGTCATGAACGGTCCCATTGGCGGGAACTTCATCAGCAGGAAGATGTTAAGGGGGATGCCGAGCCAGAAGATGCCCCCGTTGGTCAGCGGTGCGAACATGAACACCAGCACGAGCACCAACGAGCCGATCGCCGAGGTCAGGAAGGTCCATTTGCGGCCGATCGCGTCGCTGAGCCAGGTGCCGATCAGGAAGCCAACCAGCGCGCCTAGGATCTGCACCAGGAGGAACCCGCCGGTGCTGGTCGACGACAGGCCACGCACGGTGCGCAGATAGGTCGGCATCCAGATGCTGAGCGCGTAGCCGCCGCCCTGCGCGCCACTGACCATCAGCGCGACCTTGACGGTCGTCCACAGATACGGTCCGCGGAATGCCGAGAACAGGTGCGCCACGCCGACCGCGGGGCGAGCTTGGCGCTGCGCTTGATGGATTTCCGGCTCCTCAATGTGGCGGCGGATATAGAAGACGAACACCGCAGGAAACAACCCGACGCCGAACAGCACGCGCCACGCCAAGGCCTCGGGCAACAGCCAATAGACGGCGGTGTACACCAGAGCCGAGGCGCCCCAGCCGACCGCCCAGCCGGTCTGCACGAGACCTACGCCGCGCCCGCGGTATTTGTCGCGGATGACCTCGCCCATCAGCACCGCGCCGGCCGCCCATTCGCCGCCAAAGCCGAAGCCGTGCAGTGCTCGCAGGATAAAAAGCTGCTCGAAATTTTGCGCGAACGCGCACAGGAAGGTGAAGAACGAATACCAGAGGATCGTGATCTGCAGCATCTTCACTCGGCCGAAACGGTCGGCGAGGGTGCCGCTGAACCAGCCGCCGAGCGAGGAGATCAGCAGGGTCACCGTACCGATCAACCCAGCTTCGCCCTTCGAGATGCCCCAGACAGCGATCACCGTCGGGATCACGAAGCTGTACATCTGCACGTCAAAGGCATCGAGCGACCAGCCGCCGAAGCAGGCGAACATAGTGCTGCGTTCCTTGGCGGTCAGGTCGCGGAACCAGGCCAGCATCGTTTCCTCCACATACGCGTTGTCTTTGTCGGCAAGTGAAGCGGATATTCGGTGAGTCTGTCACCCTGGAGAAACGCGCGGCGGCCATGCAAGCAGCGAGCGATTGCGACGTCCTTCTGGTAGTGGATATTCAGAATGATTTTTGCCCCGGCGGCGCGCTGGCTGTGCCGGGCGGCGACGCGGTCGTGCCCGTGGTCAACCGGCTGGCGCACGATTTCGTCCATGTCGTGCTGACCCAGGATTGGCACCCGGCCGGGCATTCGTCGTTCGCCAGCGCACACCCCGGCAAACACCCCTTCGAGATCGTCGAAATGACCTACGGCCAACAGGTTCTCTGGCCGGACCATTGCGTCCAGGGAACGCCGGGCGCGGCGTTCCATCCAGAGCTCGATATCCCCCATGCCGAGCTGATCATCCGCAAGGGCTTCCACTTGGCGATCAATTCCTATTCGGCGTTCCGGGAAAACGATCGCAAGACCCCGACGGGACTCGCCTCATATATGCGCGAGCGCGGTTTCGAGCGTGTCACCCTGTGTGGGCTCGCGACCGATTTTTGCGTCGTGTATTCGGCGCTCGACGCCCGGGCCGCCGGGTTCGCCGTATCGGCGGTACTCGACGCCTGCCGCGGCCTCGATGTCGACGGTTCGCTCGCCCGCGCGTTCGATGACATGCGCAACGCGGGCGTCTCGCTGATTTAGATCGCACTGCCTCAGACGGTCTTGAGTTGGCGTTCGCGCCACAGCCTTGCCGTCAGCGCGCGTTGAATCTTGCCGCTGGTGGTTTTCGGCAGCGTTCCCGGTGCGATCAGCACGATCTCCGCGGGATTGACCTCGTGTTCGGTCACCACCGCTTCGCGGATCGAGCCGACGAGATCATCGATATCGATATTGTGACGGTGAGTGCGCTCGATTTCCTGAACCACGATCAACCGCTCGCCCCCGGTCGGGTCGGCGGCGGCAAAGGCGGCGCCGGCGTTGGGCCGCAAGGCCCGGTGACTCGCTTGCACCGTGTATTCGATGTCTTGCGGATAGTGGTTGATCCCGCGCACGATGATGAGCTCCTTGATCCGGCCAGTAACAAAGAGCTCGCCGGTCTCGTCGAGAAAACCGAGATCGCCCGTACGTAGCCAGGTGCTGCCATCGCTGCCGGCGATGTGCGCGGCGAAGGTGGTCCGGCTCGCCTCGGGGTTTTGCCAATATCCGCCGGCGACATTGGGGCCGCTTACCCAGATCTCGCCGACCCGCAGCGGATCGAGCACGGTACAGCTTTCCGGATCGACGATGGCGATGCGCTCGCCTACCAGGGCGCGGCCGCAGCCGACGACTCGCTGCGTGTCCTCGGATGCGGCGGGCGGCTCGGCGCGATGTTGCTGCAGTCCCGAGGCGCTGACGGCGCGGATTGGTGCGCCGCGTCCCGGTGGGCCGGCGGAAACCAGCAGCGTCGCTTCAGCCATGCCGTATCCCGGCCACATCGCCCTCGCGGCGAACCCGTGCGGCGCGAAGGTCGCGTTGAACCGCTCGATGGTGTCGGCGCGCACGGTTTCGGCCCCATTAAGGGCGATCCGCCAGCACGACAGGTCGACATCGGCCATCTCCTCGGCGTTGTAGCGGCCGACGCAAAGGTCGAAGGCGAAATTGGGCCCCGAGGCGACTTCGGCACGATAGGCGTGGATTGCCCGCAGCCACGAGAGCGGCCGCTGCAAGAACCCGACCGGGCTCATCAGCACGCAAAGCGCTCCGACATAGAGCGTCTGCAGCACGTTGAAGATCAGCCCCATGTCGTGATGCAGCGGGACCCAGCTGACATAGGTGGAGCGCCGCGTGTTATTGGAGACGAGGCGGATCATCTCGAGGTTTTCGAGCAGGTTGGCGTGGCTGACCATCACCCCCTTGGGGGCGGAGGTCGAGCCCGATGTGTATTGCAGAAACGCGATATCCGAGCGCGCCGGCGGCGGCGCCGTGGTTTGCCCTCCCGCTTCGGCTTCGCTTTCGGCGTCGGTCGCGATCCATTCGAGCGGATGGCTCGAGAAGCGTTCAGGGAGATCGCTGCGCGGGCCGTGCAACAAGCTCGACGCGGTTAGCGCGAGCCGCGGCCGGCAATCCGCGACGATGCTGTCGGCGGCATCGCGCCCGGCGTTTCGCCGCGGCACCATGAGCGGAACGGCAATGACCTTGGCGCGAAGGCAGGCAAAGAAGGCGATGATGAAATCGAGCCCCGGCGGAAATAGCAGCAAGGCTCGCTCGCGGGGGCCGGCGGACATGGCAATCCGCCGGGCCAGCAGCCCCGAGCGCCACTCAAGCTCGCCAAAGCTCAGCGCCGCGGCTTCGCCGCCGCGCTCGTTGAGGAAGATATAGGCCGGCTCGGCCGGATGCTCCTTCGCTCGCCACTGCAGCAGCGCGACCATCGAATCGAGGTCGCGCGGCGGCGTCCCCAAATCGGTCACGTGTCTCCTTTGCCGCCGGCCTCGATCAAGAGCTGACGTGATAGCTCTGCGATCGTGGGATGGTCGAACACCATTTCGGGGTAGAGTTCGACGCCGAGATGCTCCTCGAGGGCCAGGATCAACTGCATGGCATTTGCCGAATCAAGTCCGAGACGGGCGAACTTGACGTCGTCGGCGATCTGGTCGGGCGCGATCCCAAGGATTTGGGCGATTTCTTGTGTGCACCACTCTCGAATCTGGGCTTCCGTGGCAGATGTCGAGGGCAACGCCGGCGTCCTTTCTGCTGACGCGACGCTTGCGGCAAAGCGCTTGCCGCCACCGTCGTGCGATGGTTGATTAGCAATCGGGTCTACTTTGCGCAATTTTTCCGTTCATACAGCACATGTCAGCTGAGACGAGATGCAATGAACGCGTCTGCCAGTATTCATCGACGGCTGGTCTCCGGAATTTCCATCACCGTGGAGGACGCGCTTACGCTGTGGCGCGCGCGGCGGCGCCACCGGCGTCCACGGGATACCGAGCCGGGCATGCGGATGATGCACGGGGCCACCGCTCAGGAATTGATGTATCGCTTTGAGAACTTGGGAAACAACTGCGAGTTCGGGCTGGTGCAGCGGCGCTGCGGCGCCGAACCGCTGGGCTTGTTTCGTTTTGCCTCAACCTCGGCCGAGAGCGTCGTTCGAGCGCTTGAAACAGGCCTCTCCGACCTTGCCGAGCCTGGCGATATCGATATCGAGATCGAGCTGAGCGAGCACACCAGAAAACAGTATGTAGCCCATAACCGAAAGTATGACATTCGCTTTCACACCGGGTTCAGTGACGATCAGGGCGCGCCTGAAAAGGTTCATCGCGAAATCGTTCGCCGAACGGGGTTTCTCGCGCGCAAGCTCAACGGCGTCTTGTCCGCCGGAAACAAGATTTTGGTGTTCCGCAGCCGGGGCGATGATGATTCTGTGGGGATGAGGCTGGGCGCCGCGTTGGCTCGTATCGGCCCGAACCGGTTGCTGTGGGTGGCGCACGCGCGAAGCCGCGGCGACGCCGGTCGCGTCGAGCCGATGGCAGAGGGCATCTTAAAGGGCGAGATCGAGGCCGATAGCGATTGGGACAATATCGCACTGGAAACGTGGCTAACTTTGTGCGAGCGCGCCTATGGCCATTGGTCGCCTTTGTCCAGCGGCCAGGCCGCGCGCGACGCGTAGCGATCGCGCCATCTGTCGGCCTCGGCGAACATGCAGAACATCGTGGTCATCGGCAATTGCCAGGGAGAAATGGTGACGGCGGGGCTGCGGCATCCCGCCCTCGCGGGGCGCATCGCGGCGATGTACCACTTCGTTGACTTGCCCGAGGAATTGCACGAGGCGGGACGCCGCGACCTCGCGAACTGCGATACCGTGTTGATCCAGGACATTGGCAATTTTGACGCTTACCCGCTGCGTGATGCCATCCCCGCACGGGCGCAGACCGTCGCGTTCCCCTGCTTGCGGCTGGCCTCGTTATGGCCCTTCGACAGCCAGAACGGACCCGGCGATGCGACGGCGCGGGCCCACAGCGAAGAGCCGCCGGTCTTCACCCATTTTGATGGACTGTTGGCGCGCTTGCGAACCGAGATCCCCGATCCGGAGGATCGCTACCAGGCCTATCGCTCGCTGGCGGTCGATGGATTGCTGAACTTCCGGCGGATGCACCAGTTCGAGGAGCGGCGCCTGAACAGCCTCGACAGTCGTTTCAATTGCACGATCGGGCGCTTCATTCTCGACAATTTCCGCTCGACGCGATTGCTCAGCGCCACCGGGCACCCGAAGCGGGCGTTGTACCTTCTATTGCTTGGGTGGCTCTTGCCGCGGCTCGGCATCGCTGCGGATTATCCCGATGACGGCCTTCTCGATATGGACGATACCGACGAGGTCCCCGTGCATCCGGTGGTTGCCCGCGCGCTCGACGTCGCCTGGGCGGATGAGACGACGACCTACCGCTTTCAGGGCCGGCAGGTTCGCTGGGAGGACTATGTGCGTCTCTATATCCGCCAATTCGGCTGAATGACGGGCGGACCGGAAACGAACAGGCGAATGGCGACCGCTCTGCGCGAGAGCGTGGGCGACGCGGTCGCGACCCTGCGCGCGTGGCATCGCCGACGGCGCCCGCGGAAGACCGAGTTCGGAGCTCAGGTTTTACACGGGTTTACCGCGCAAGAATTCATGTATCGCTTTGAGAGTCTCGGCGAGAATTGCGAGTTCGGGATCGTGCAGCGACGCTGCGGCGCCGAGCCGCTGGGGCCATTCCGATTTGCTATCGTCGGCGCGGACAATCTGGCGCGCGTTCTTGAAGCCGGGATGAGCGACCTGCTCGATGAGCAGCTGATGGAGGTAAAGCTCAGCGACGGGCGCTATGTCGTCCACAATCCCAAATATGCCATCACCTTTGGCCATAGCGGTCTGCACGATGGTGAACTTGGTCCGGATCGGGCGCTGCATCTGATTGTTCGGCGCCTACAGCTACTGACCCGCAAGCTCAAGGCCATCCTCGCGGCCGGGGAGAAGATCCTGGTGTTTCGCAGCCGCGTCGACGACGACGCCGCGGCGCTGCGTCTCGGGGCCGCGCTGCGGCGCTTCGGGCCGAATGTGCTCTTGTGGGTAGCGCCGGCGCGAAACGCCGACGCGATCGGTGGCGTCGAGTTGCTCGCCCAGGGAATATTGAAAGGGCAAATCGATCCCGACAGCGATTGGGACAATCTCGCGCTGGATACCTGGCTGACGCTGTGCGACCGTGCCTATGGCTGCTGGCGGGCGCTCGACGCGACAGGCGGCGGGAGGAGCATCGCGCGATGACCGAGGCCGAGGTCTATGACAAGCTCACGGCGATCTTCCGCGCGTTTTTCGATAATCCCGCTTTGGTGATTTTGCCGGACACGGCGCCCGGGAACATCGACGGGTGGGATTCGGCGAAAACCGTATCGATCCTGCTCGAGATCGAGGAGTCGTTTCACTTCGAGATGAGCAGCGACGAGATCGACGGACTGCGCCGTGTCGCCGATTTCGTCGCGGTGATTCTGTCGCGAACGGGCGGATCATCGGCCCGCCCTTGAGATTACTGCGGCGTTAAGCGGCGGGGGATCGGGCGCAACGGTCGGCGCTCGACCTGGAAGCTCGGCTGCGGTCGCGGCGTTGCTGGGAACGCTTCCGGTCCGGCGCCGTCGCGCGGCGGCATCCGAGCCGGCGTCGTGGCGATCCGCGGGCGGCGGACCGACCCCGTGCCGGGCGGCTTTTTCATCGGCTTTTCGCTCAATTGCACCGACAGCTTCGAGCCGTCGAGTTGCGTGCCGTCAAGGCCGCCGATCGCCGCCTTCGCGGCCTTTTCGGTGGCGATGTCGACAAAACCGTAGCGCAGCTTGGCGCCGGTGACCGGATCGCGCGCGATCGACGCACTCAGCACGATGCCGTACGGGTCGAACGCCTCGGCCAGCCGTTCTTCGGAAAAATCCGGGGGCAAATTGCCGACAAAGACATTGCCCTTATGTTTACGCGCACGCATTTGCCCCCGGCCCTTTTGCGGTATCCCCGATGGTGTTGCGCCTAAGTTGTGGTCGGCATCCCCGCTCGTCAACGTGGCGCACCGGGCTTGAGGCGCATTGCCGCAATGCAGCATTGCGCATCGACGCCGGATTAACGCTGCAGGGAATCGATCGTTGCATTGCCCGGCCCATCCGCGCGAGCATCGCCCGACGACAGGGAGGATGACGCCATGATCCCACGTGAGCGGGTTCCCTATTCGGCAATCGTCGACCGCCCGCCGTTGAAGCTCCCTGGCGGCGCCCGCGTCGTCGTCTGGCCGATCGTCAACCTCGAGGTCTGGGACATCGCGAAGCCGATGGCGCGTCAGGTGCTGCCGGCGCCGACCGGCCAGGTGCTGCTCCCCGACGTGCCCAATTGGTCGTGGCACGAATACGGGATGCGGGTCGGGGTCTGGCGCTTCTTCGATCTGTTCAAGCAGCTCGACATCCGCCCGACCGTCTCGATCAACGCCCGCGTCTGCGAGGACTACCCCCGCGTCGCCGAGGCCTGCCACAGCGCCGGCTGGGAGTTCATGGGCCACGCCTACGAGCAGGGGCCGATGCACTTGATCGAGGATCAGAAGGCGATGATCGACAAGGCGGTTTCGGTCATCGAGAAGTTCACCGGATCGAAGCCGGTCGGCTGGCTCGGCCCTGGGCTAACCCAGACCTACGAGACCCCCGAGCTGCTCGCCGCGGCGGGGATCAAGTACATCGGCGACTGGGTCTATGACGACGAGCCGACCGAGATCGCCACCGCCAACGGCCCGCTGGTGACGTTGCCCTATACGGTCGAGCTCAACGACATCCCGATGATGATCGTGCAGCACCACGAGTCCGAATACTTCACCCGGCGCTGCATCGATACCTTCGACCGGCTCTATCAGGAGGGCGCCGACCGCGCCAAGATCATGGCGGTGGCGATCCACCCCTACATCTCCGGCCAGCCACACCGGATCAAGTACCTCGAAGCCGTCTACGACCACATCGCCCGCCACTCCGGTGTGCTGCACTGGAACGGGGTCGAGATATTGGAGTGGTATATGGCCGCAAAAACATGATGTCGCTTCCCGGCGGAAGCCGGGACCCATTGTTCAGCCGCTACTGCTTCGGAAAGATGGACCCCGGCCTCCGCCGGGGAACAGGAAAAGGAAGCCATGCTCCCCACCGAACGCCTCGATTATTCGCCGATCTCGCAGCGCGAGAAGCTGACACTCCCCGGCGGGGCGCGGCTCGCGCTGTGGGTCATCGTCAATGTCGAGGAATGGGACATCAACGAGACGATGCCGCGCACCGTGCTGACCCCGCCGGCCGGCGGCTCGCCGATGCCCGACATCCCCAATTGGGCGTGGCACGAATACGGCAACCGGGTCGGCTTCTGGCGCATGCTGGAGGTATTCGACGATCTGCGCGTGCCGGCGGTGCTGGCGATCAACGGCTCGGCCATCGCCCGCTACGCCGCGATCGTCGAGGCGGCGAAGCAGCGGCGCTGGGAGTTCATCGGCCACGGCTTCAGCCAAAAGAACATGCAGAAGGTCGCCGATGAGGCCGCCGACATTGCCCGGACTTCCGCGGCGATCCGCGACGCCACGGGCAAGAACCCGCGCGGCTGGCTCGGCCCCGGCCTCACCGAGACCTGGGACACGCCCGACCTGCTCGCCGAGGCCGGTTACGACTATGTCTGCGACTGGGTGCTCGACGATCAGCCGGTGCGGCTCAAGACCCGCGGCGGCAAGAGCATCGTCAACCTGCCCTACACCCAAGAATGCAACGATGTCGCGATGATGCTGATCCAGCACCACAAGGCGCGCGGAATACCAGGACCGCGCGATCGACCAGTTCGAGCAGCTTTATGCGGACGCCGAGGGCTCGGCGCGTGTCATGGCGCTGGTCATCCACCCCTACATCATGGGCGCGCCGCACCGGCTCAAATATTTCCGCAACGCGCTCGCCCATATCGCCGCGCACCAGGGCGTTGTGTGCTGGACCGGCGAGCAGATTTTGGATTGGTACCTGGGGCGAGAAAGATGAACCTGCGGGCCCTCTAAACGGAGCATTTGCGAATGCGGATACTGGCCTTTTTTGTCTTAGTTATTCTCTCTATTTCATGCGCGAACACTGCTAGCGCGGCCGGAAATGAATTCATCGGCAAATTTACATTCAATTGGCTGTCCGATCCCGCAAAGGCCAAATGCGTAAAAATAGACAACAAATTGATGGCGATGCTGGCTTCTTCCCAGTTTCACTGCCGGCCGCCGCAATCCAATACGGCCAGCGGTGTGACCGCACGAATGTGTGCAAAAGTCGATGGGACCGCCGAATACATGATATTCGACGCGCGCGCCGATTGTGAGAACGAACGCAAAACACAAGCCGTCGCCGAGTAGGGCGGGGCCTGCCCCGCGATCGTCTCGGGCGCCAAAAAAGGACTCTGCCCGCGTCCCGAGGGTTGCGGATGCTTACTTGGACGCGCGGGCGGGCGCCTCGATTTTGACGTCGACATGCTTGCTGCCAATGAACGGCATATGGCCGGTCATCGCCGCGCCCAGGATGGCCACGACAACGACGAGCGCCCCGACGATAAAATAGAGGCCGCCGTTTCCACTGGAATTGTCAGCCATGTGCTTGACCCGCTTTCGGTTTAAGGTTGACGGATCGACGCGCAATCGATGGCGGATGTTCCACCGATGATCGAAAACGCATCGCTCGCCGACATCCGGCAGGCGCTGGCCCAGGGCCGGGTTACGTCGACCGCGCTGACCCGCGGCTACATCGAGCGCATCGAGGCCTATGACCGCGCCGGCCCGGCGCTCAATTCGGTGCGCGAGATCAATCCCGACGCGCTCGCTATCGCCGGGCTGCGCGACGGCCAGAAGCCGTCGAAGCGCTACCCGCTCGCCGGCATCCCGATCCTCGTCAAGGACAACATCGCCACCGGCGACCGTCAGCACACCACGGCCGGCTCGCTCGCGCTCGAAGGCGCGCGCGCCAAGCAGGACGCGACCGTGGTGGCGCGGCTGCGCGCCGCCGGCGCCGTGATCCTCGGCAAGGCCAACCTCACCGAATTCGCCAACATCCTGGCGATCGACATGCCCTCGGGCTACTCGTCGCTCGGCGGCCAGGTCAAGAACGCCTACGTACCGCTGCTCGACGCCAAGGGCGTGCTGCTGGTGACGCCCGGCGGGTCGTCATCGGGCTCGGCCGTCGCGGTCGCGGCGGGGCTCTGTGCCGCGGCGATCGGCACCGAAACGTCGGGCTCGCTCTTGAACCCGGCGACGCAGAACGGGCTCGTCACCGTGAAGCCGACGGTCGGCCTTATCAGCCGCGCCGGGATTCTGCCCATATCGCATAGCCAGGACTCCGCCGGGCCGATGACGCGGACGGTGCGCGACGCGGCGATCCTGCTCAACGTGCTGGCGGCGCGCGACCCCGCCGACCCGGCGACCCGCCGGCTCCAGCGCCCGCGCGATTACACTGCCTACCTCGACCCGGACGGGCTCAAGGGCGCGCGCATCGGGGTGCCGAGCAACCCCGCTGACCCCGCCAACGATGCCTACTATCCGCCGCAGACCGCGCGCACCCAGGCGGCGATGCGCGAGGTCATCGGCGTGCTCGAAAGCGCGGGCGCTACCATTGTCCGCGCCAACATCCCGACGACCGGCTGGATGGGCGGGCCGGGCACCAACATGGCGGTGCTCAACACCAATCCCTTCAGCGCGACGCGCTACAAGCCGGCCTACCGCTCCATCGTCTTCATTTACGAGCTGAAGCGCGACCTCGACCTCTATCTGCGCGACTGGGTGCGCGAGACCGAGATGCGCTCGCTGGCCGACATCGTCGCCTTCAACGAAGCGCATCCGGAGGCGAGGCGCTTTGGCCAGGACCTGTTCCTCGCCGCCGCCGCGACCCGGGGCGACCTCGCTGAGCTCGAATACAAATCGGCGCGGGCGATGGATGTGCGCTCCGCCGGCGCGCTCGGCCTGGACGCCTATATGGACGCGCACCGCCTCGACGCGGTGCTGTTTCCCGGCGCCGCAGGCGCCACGATCGCCGCAAAACCGGGCTATCCGAGCGTCCAGGTGCCGGCCGGGTTCACCGCTGGGGTTGGCAATGCGGAGACGCCGGATTACCCGATCGGCGCCACCTTCACCGGCCGCGCCTGGAGCGAGCCGACCCTCTTGCGCCTCGCGTACGCCTACGAGCAGGCTTCGGGGTTGCGTCGGCAGCCGCCGGGGTTTCCGGCGCTGTGAAATTTTATCAACATTTCCGCGTCATTGCGCCACGCGATTGCCACGATTGACCGGCATTGAGACTTGCGCCGCTCATCGCGAGGTGTAGATGGCGGATGCGCGGAACCAGTTGATCGAAGTCGAGGAAGATCAACTTGGTAAATCTGCGTCGCTCCGGTAATAGATCGGGATCGCTATGCTTATGATGGGGAGCGACCCGAAAGGGTTCGAAGAGCGCGAGGAGGGGATGGGGGTTATCGGCGGAATGTTCAAGGAGCTGGCTCGGCTCGGGGTGAGCCGCGCAGCCGCGTTCTTCTACGCGGTGGCGGTGGGCGTCGTCGCCAATATCGTCATCGCCCACTTCTCGCCGCACAACACCGGTACCCCGGTTCAGGTGAGTGCGCCCGCGACCGCGGTGATGACGCCGCCGGCGCTGGTTGCCCCGCCGGCTACCGTGGTCAGGCCCGCCGCAGGGCCGTCAGCTACGGCGGTGATCCAACCCCGGCCCGAACCGAAGCCAGAACCCAAGCTGGCGCCACACGTCGCCTCCGCCCCGGTGGTGACGCCGGTCCATCCGGCGCCGCCCGTCGCGGCGATCGCCCCGACCCCGGCCGAACCACCCCCGGCGCTGCCCGACCCGTCCGTGGCGGCCAGCCTGCCGCCGGCCGCGGCGTTGCCATCGCCGCCGATGAAACCGGCCGCCGTGGCGCTCGCGCCGGCCGACATCGCGCCGCCCAAGCCAGCGGATACCGCGCCGCCCATGCCCGCTACCGCGCCGCCCAAGCCAGCGGATACCGCCGCGGCCAATCCGCCCGAATTGACGCCGCCCAAGCTGGCTCCCATCACCAGCGAGGTTGCGGTGGGGCCGCCGCCGGGGGTGCAGACGAAACCGGTGTCCCTCTTGCCGGTGCAGGAGCCGGTCGAGACCGCCGGCGCGCCTGCGCCCGACGCGCCGCCAAAGAAGCCGGGACCAGGCGCCGGGGGACTGTACTAGGGGCTATCCAGCTGCCTTCGTTCCGACGCAGCAATGCAGTGCGTGAGCGGCGAGGAGGGTGCCCTCCGCCGCGGCCTTGTCGCGCGCCGCGTGCCAGACCGGTAGCTCGTCGGCGGAGAGCAACGACAGCACATGATCCTCGCGATAGCGCCAGATCGGGCCGTCCGGCCGGTCGAGCGTGATCAGTGACGGGTATGAGACGAGGTCGCCCAGCCGCGCCCGCTTCATGCGCCGATAGAGGCTCGCGTCGGCCACGCCGCCCGCCCCCACCGATTGCGGCGGCGGGGTGATCTTGCGCCGAATGGTTTCCGGCACGTCGAGATTCCACCATTGCGGCAAGTCGATCGCCCGCACTGCCACCGCGATTCGCCCGCCGGGCCGCGCCACCCGGACCATCTCGGCGATCGCCTTGTCTGCGTCGCATTCTTCCAGCACCGTCACCGAGAACACGCAGTCGAATGACACGTCGGGGAAGGGCAGGGCCTCGGCATTGCCTGGGCGGAAATCGATTCGCCCGCCGAGCCCCTCGGCTTCGGCCAGCATCGCCGCCTCGCGCAGCAGGAAGGTGTTGGGGTCGATCGCGGTGATCGGGTTGTCGACCATCTCGGCCAATCGCCGGTCGAGCGAGCCGGCGCCGCAACCGACATCGAGCATCGTGTCGCCCGGTCGCGGCGCCAGCGCATCGACCAGACCGCGGAACATCGCGCGATAGCTGGGCGCCCGTGCGCGCGCCTCGAGCATCGCCACCCCGCCGAGATGCCGTCCGCCGACGGTGATGACGGTGAAATGCTTGACCAATGCCGGCGCCGCCGGCGCCCATTGCGAGGCCGCGAGGAAGAACGGCAGCAGGATCAGCGCCGCGCCGCTGCCCTCGATGCGATAGCTGACCCCGGCGTGGCTGCCTTCGCCGGCGAGCTTCGGCGCGTCTGCCACCTGCGCGGCAAGAAACCCGGTCATCGCCGCGACGAGTTCGGCGGTGCGCTCGGCCGCGACATCGGCCCAGCCTTGCGCCTCGTACCCGTCGAGGATGACCCGCTGCGCGCCAGGAAGCCGCTCTGTCGCCCGCCGCACGACCTCGACGCTCGGGCCGTACTCGCCGGCGACCATCAGCATCCGTCCACCCAGTTCGGCGAACGGCGCGGGGTCAAGCCGCACCGGAGTGACGCAGACGATACCGCCGACGCGCTCTGGATTCGCTGCCGCAAGCCCAGCGATGTCTGAGGGGATCTGGCTGGCGATATGGGCACGCCCAATCCCGAGATGATCCAACAGCGAAATCAGCCGGTCCGACAGGGGCATTTCATCCGGGGGCATGGGTTCCCTCTAAATTCATCATCCATGACAGGCGGCGTTGACACCGCGGCTACGCGCGCCGGATCATTTCCCCACCTTAGTGGGAGGGATGGCGATGCGGAAACTTCCCAAAATTTTCCGGCTGCCGCTCGCGGCCCTGGTTTTGCTTAGTGCCACCAGCCTGGCCTTGTCGCAAAGCCCCGCGCCGAGTCCGCCGCCGTCGCGGCTGCCGGTCATCTCTGACGATACGCTCGACGATTTCGGTGACCTTCAGCGCAACCTGGTGACGCTTGAAGCGCGGATCGCTAAGGTCAAACGCCTTATTGCCGCGAGCCAGGACGCGAACGGGCCGGAGAGCAAGCGCGCCGCCTTTCGCACGCTGGTAGCGGGGCTGCTCGACGCGTTTGGCGATGGCGGGCAGGTTTCGACGCTGGGCCAGACCGCGGTCGATCTGGCGAAGCAGCGCCTGGATGAGGCAAAACGAGACACCAGCTTCCCGCCGGAACAGAAAGAGGCCCTTATCATTCGCTGGCGCCGCCTGGCGATGCAGACCGAAGCTCTCGCGGCGACGCTCGACGGGACGCGTAAGGATCTGCTTGAGAAGCTGGAGCTGCTTCAGTCCAAGGCCGATTTCGTCGACCAGATGGAAAAGCTGCGTCAGGCCCGCGCGGTGCTCGACGCGGTCGGCGATCTCGCCGATCAACGCCAGTCGGTCAGCGACCGCGTGCGCGACCTGCTGCAGGGTCGGCCCTCGAACGGATCGGGGATGTAGGAGCCCTAGGCCACCACCCCCGAGGCGCGCAGCGCGGCGATTTCCGCCTCGCCGTAGCCGTACTGGCGCAACACCTCGTCGCTGTTCTGGCCGGGCGTCACTGGCGCGGTGCGCGGCGGCACCTTCTCCTGGCCCGCGAGGAAGAACGGGCTGTCGATCGTCCACAAATCCGGGTCGTCGGCATAGGGTTTGAGAAACCCTGCGGCCAGCACCTGCTCGTCGTGGCGGATGTCGTCGACCTGGCCGACGATGCCGAAAATGATCCCGGCCTCGTCGAGCGTCTTGCGCCAGTGCGCGAGGTCGTGCTTGGCGAAGAGGCGATCGAAAATCGCCACCAGCTCGCTCGCGTGCTGATTGCGCAGCGGATCGGTGGCGAAGCGCGGGTCATCGAGTTCGCCGCCGTGCTCGAAACAGGTCCGGAACTTCTCCCAGCGCCACTCGTCGGCGGCGATCGACAGCAACAGCCAGCGGCCGTCCTTGCACTGGTAGTGCACGCGCAGCGCCGACAGCGCCTCGTGCCGCGGCGGCTGCGGCCGCACCGTGTCGCCGCACAGCGCCGCCTGCACCGAGCAGGCATTGGCCCAGAGGCCATTCGCCAGCAGCGACGAGCCGACATAATTGCCCTTGCCGGTCTTCTCGCGCTGATAGAGCGCGGTGACGATCGCGCCATACGTGCCCATCGCCGAGGGGTGGTCGCCCATTCCGGGCAGCGACCGCGCCGGGTTGACCTCCTCGCCGGCCCGAACCAGGTCCATCAACCCGGTGCGTGCCCACCAGGCGGTGGCGTCGAACCCGGGCTTGCTCGCCTCGGGCCCGGTTTCGCCATAGCCGGTGAACGAGGCGTAGATCAGCCGCGGGTTGAGGTGCTCGAGGTCGGCATAGGCGATCTTGAGCCGCTCGCGCACCGGCGGCGGGTAGTTGGTGATGAACACGTCGGCATGTTCAACCAATCGGTAGAGAACCGCGCGCCCAGCCTCCTGCCGCAGGTCGAGCGCCAGGCTCCGCTTGTTGCGCGCATCGAAAAAGAAGCCGGGGTTGAGCGGCGGCCGCCCGGGCGCCGGCGTGCCGCGACGGCGATAGGGGTCGCCCATGCCGGGCGGCTCGATCTTCACCACCTCGGCGCCGAAATCGCTCATCACCGTCGCCGCCGCCGGCCCGGCGATAAAGCTGGCGCAATCGATGACCTTCAACCCGTCGAAGATGCGTTCGCTCACCTGAGATTCCTTTGTGGTTATTCACAATGAGACGGTGAGTAGTTCGAATTGTATACGTTCTTCCGGTTACGCCGGCACATCAGGCGCGGGTTTCCAATAGTTGGCCGCGAATTGCAGGCTTCGCAGAATCACGTACTGCTCAGGTACAGCCCGGTTCCTGATCGATCGTTTCGCCAAGCCCCATTCCGGATCGAACCGAATTTGGTCCATCAGCTCCTGGATCAGCATCACTCGCCCACTGCCAAGTTTTGAGTGGTGGTGCGCCCCGACAAAGACGAGCAGCGCAATCTGATCAGGTTCCGGTAACTGTAACCCGGCGAACAACGACGGGATGTGTTTTCGACCGGCGGCGAATTTGGCGGCGTAACGCTCCTCTCGCCGTTCCCACGACAAGGCATCCATCGAGGGTTCGATATGCACCAGATGTCTGCTTTCTGGGTTAAAGGCCACGACATCCAATTCAGATTCCCAGCCGCCGTGCGATAGAGGGCCAACTTTGACGTTTCGCCGAACGAAGTAGCGGCGAAATTCAAACCATTCTGCTACGAGTTGTTCCAAAAAATTAGGCATGTGCTGCAATCTCAAACATCGAGCCGATACGCGTCGCCGTCCTTGACGATATGGCCGGCGGTGGCGCCGGCGAAATGGGTGCCGATCACCAGCACCGGCCGGCTCGACAATTCGGCGAGCATGCGCTCGCGGGTCTTCTGCCCCATGTCAGGATCGCTGTCCGCGGTCGAGCACCATTCGGGGTGCGCGATCTGACACGGGTGGTGCATGAAATCGCCGGTGATCAACGCCTCTTCGCCCTTTGATTTGATGACCACACTGACATGGCCCGGGGTGTGCCCGACCGTCGCGATCAGGCTGATTTCGTTGGTGATCCGATGATCAGTCTCGACCAGGTCGACGAGCCCGGCATCGTGCACCGGCTTCACCGAGTTGGCGAACACCGCCGCCATGTCCTCGCGCTCGTGCTGCGCGCGCCAATGCGCGAACTCGACCCGCCCCATCAAATAGCGCGCCTTGGGGAAGGTCGGCACCCATTTGTCGCCGACAAGCATCGTGTTCCAGCCGACATGATCGACATGGAGGTGCGTGCACAGCACCGTGTCGATCGACTCACGCGGGAAGCCGGTCGCCTCCATGTCGCGAAGAAACGGCAAGTGCAGATCGTTCCAGGCCGAGATGCGGCGGCCTTGCTTGTCGTTGCCCAGACAGGTGTCGACGACGATGCGCTGCCCGTTGCTGCCACCGCCCGGCGCCTCGATCACCAGCGCGTGGATGCTCATCTTCAGGCGCCCGCGCTCATCGGCGAAATGCGGCTGGAGCCACTTGATCGGCAGGACTTCTTCGTAAGTCGCCTGCGGCAGGATGAACCGGCTGCCGCCAGTCACTTCCATCTCGACGATCTTTGTCACCGTGACGTCGCCGATCCGCCATTTCATCGCTGCGTTTCCCGACAATGTTCTCACGCAGCTTAGCCGCGCCGCGCGCGTCGGCGCCAGTCGAACGATAATCAACATAATTATTGATTATCCTCGGGTATTCGGGCAGTATGAGGCATGGAATCAGATGACGCGATGCTCGATGCGGTGTTCGGCGCGCTCTCCGACCCGGTCAGGCGCGAGATACTCAACCAGTTGGATGGCAAAGACCTACTGGTCACCGAGTTGGCGGCGCCGTTCAACATTTCGCTGCAGGCGGTTTCACGCCACATCCAGGTGTTGGTGCGCGCCGGACTGGTGACGCAGGAGCGCAGCGGCCGCGTCAGCCGATGCAGTCTCGATACCGGCCCGATCCTCCAGGCGGCGCTCTGGCTCAACCGCTACAGCCGCTATTGGCAATCGCAATTCGACACGCTGGCGATGTGGCTCGATTCACTCACGCCGCAACCGAGGGAAGCCCCCCATGCCCTATCGCGAGACGACCGAAAGACTGGCCGCGTACCGGCGCGAGATCGCCGCCCTGCGCGACAAGATGCGAGCGCTGCAGGAACGCGTCGAACCCGAAGAGGTCGCTGACTACGCGTTCGCCGGCCCCGCCGGCCCGGCGCGGCTGTCGCAGCTTTTCGGCGACAGGGACACGCTGTTCGTCATCCACAACATGGGCAAGTCCTGCCCGAACTGCACGCTCTGGGCGGATGGGTTCAACGGCGTGCTGCCGCATCTCGAAAGCCGCGCCGCCTTTGTCGTGGCCTCGCCCGACGACCCAGCGACCCAGGCGGCATTCGCCGCCGCGCGGGGTTGGAAGTTCCGCATGGTCTCGCACCAGGGCACCGCCTTCGCCGCCGATATGGGCTACCGCGGCGAGGGTGGCGGTTGGCTGCCCGGCGTCTCGGTATTCAAGCGCCAGGACGGCAAGATCATGCGCGTCTCCGATGCCGGCTTCGAGCCGGGCGATGATTTCTGCGCGCTCTGGCACCTCTTCGATCTGATCCCCGAAGGAACCGCGGGCTGGCGCGCCCGGTTCAGCTACCAGTGAGCGAAGGGAGGCGCAAATGCCCACACACGTGACCGGAACCCGCGAGGAGTGGTTGGCCGCGCGCGTTGAGCTGCTGGAGGCGGAAAAGGAACTGACGCGGCGCAGCGACGAGCTGGCGCGGCGGCGGCAGGAATTGCCCTGGGTCCGGATCGACAAGGAATACCGGTTCGAGACCGATGAAGGGAACGCTTCGCTGGTGGACCTTTTCAAGGGGCGCACGCAACTCCTCGTCTACCACTTCATGTTTGGGCCGGACTACACCGCGGGATGCCCGTCCTGCTCGGCTATCGCCGACGGCTTCAACGGGTTCGCCGTGCACCTGGCGAACCACGACGTGATGCTGTGGGCCGTGTCGCGGGCGCCGTTCGCGAAGTTGCAGGCCTACAAGCGCCGCATGGGCTGGACGTTTCCCTGGGCCTCTTCTTTCGGCGGCGATTTCAACTTCGACTTCACGGTCTCCGTCACCGAAGAACAGCAACGGGAGGGGAGCGTTGAATATAACTATCGGCCATCGCAGCCCCGGTCCCCGGAAGCTGACAAGAGCGCAACGCCTGACGGAGCCAGCAAGGGTGCGACGATGACCGGCACCGACGTGCGCACTTACGCGCGGGAACGACCGGGCATGAGCGCCTTCGTGCTCGAAGACGGTGTTGTCTACAATACGTATTCTGCTTTCGCGCGCGGGCTCGATGGTCTGTGGGGCATGTATCAGTGGCTTGACCGTGCCCCGAGGGGACGCAACGAGAGCGGCTACTGGCTCCGCCACCACGACGCTTATAGCGAGAACTAAGCAGAAAGCGCCGCGCGGCGGATCACTTGACATCAAGACCAGGGGTGGGTGCGCGAGCGCGACAAATACAGTGGTAAAATGGACCGGTGACGCGCGACAGTATTGCCCCGATCGTCGATTGGCTGATCGACGGCGCACCCTCGGCGCCAACACCCGCGGACGTGCTCAACCAAATGTGCGAGCGGGTCGTCGCCGCCGGCATTCCGGTGTGGCGGGTGGCGGCATTCATCCGCACGCTGCATCCGGAGATCATGGGCCGGCGGCTCGAATGGCGCGAGGGGAGCGGCATCTCGATCGGCGAGGCGCCGTTCGAGGTTTTTGATAGTGCGTCGTTTAAGGGCAGCCCCGTCTCGCGCATCTACCGGGAGGGGCAGCCGCTTCGCCTGCGGCTCGACGCTCTGGCAAGCGGCGAATTCCCCCAGCTCGACGATCTGTGCGCCGAGGGCGCGACCGACTATCTCGCCGTTCCGCTCGTATTCAGCAACGGCGATATCCATGTCGGAACCTGGGCGACGCGTGCGCCCGGAGGATTTACCGAGCAGCAGCTCGCCGCGTTGCACCGGCTGACAAAGCCGCTGACGCGCCTCGCCGAGGCGCACGCGCTGCGCCGCACTGCGGCTAATCTCCTCGACACCTATGTCGGCCGCGACGCCGGCGCGCGCATTCTCAACGGGCAAATCCGCCGCGGCTTCAGCGAAACCATCGAGGCGGTGATCTGGCTGTCCGACATGCGCGGTTTCACCGCCCTCGCCGATACCGTCGCGCCCGCCGAGCTGATGGCGCTGCTCAACCGCTATTTCGATTGCCAGGTGCCGGTGATCATCGATCATGGCGGCGAGGTGCTCAAATTCATGGGCGACGGCCTGCTCGCGATCTTTCCGCTCGCTGGTCGCGACCCCGCTGGCGTCTGTACCGATGCGATGGCGGCGGCGGGCGAGATGCGCCGCGCGGTGGGGGCGATCACCGACTGGCCGAGCCCCGGCAACTCCAGCGGGCCGCGCCATGGCCTGGCGCTGCATATCGGCGAACTGCTCTACGGCAATATCGGCGCCGCCAACCGGCTCGATTTCACCGTGATCGGGCCGGATGTGAACCTCGCCGCGCGGCTTGAGGCGCTCGCCGCGCGTCTCGGCCGCACCACCGTCGTCTCGGCTGGGTTCGCCCGCCACTGCGGAGGTGCTCTCGTCCTGCTCGGCGAGTTCGCGCTCGCCGGCTTCCGCGCGCCGCAGCCGGTCTACGGTCTCGCCGACGAAGCTTAGGCCGGGACCGAAGCGATTGCCCGCCGGCCTTTGCCGCCGGGTGGTAAACTCTCAGCCATGATCAGTGGAGCCATGATCGCCGAGATCGCCGCCCTCGCGGGGGATCCGGCGCGCGCCAACATCCTTTCCGCGCTGCTCGACGGCCGCGCCATGACCGCGACCGAGCTCGCCTTCGCCGCGCACGTCACGCCGCAGACCGCGAGCGCCCATCTTTCGAAGCTCACCGAGGCCGGGCTCATCAGCGCGACCCCGTCGGGTCGGCACCGTTATTTCCGGCTGACCTCGGCCAAGGTCGCGCAGATGCTCGAAAGCATCGGCGCGGTGGCGATCGACAGCCGCCCGCGCTTTCGGCCGCTATCGCGCCAGGCGGCCGCGCTGCGCGACGCGCGCGTTTGTTACGACCATCTCGCCGGCCGCCTCGGCGTTGCCATCGCCGACGCGATGACCCGGCGCGGCTATATCGTGCTCGAGGATGAAGGCGGCCGTTTCACGGAAGCCGGCATCCGCTGTCTCGCCGGCCTTGGCATCGACCTCTACGATCCGGCGCTGCAGCGCCGCCGCCACATGTGCCGCGCCTGCCTCGATTGGACCGAGCGGCGTCCGCATATCGGCGGCGCGATCGGCGCCGCGCTGGCCGAAAAATGGCTGGCGCTGGGTTGGATCGCCCGCGACAAGACGAGTCGCGCGGTGGCCCTCACACCGGCCGGTGAGCGCGGCTTCCGCGACAGCCTCGGCCTGAGCTTCGCGGGCGACCAGCAGGCGGTCGCTTAAGCGACCGCCCCGGCGAAAGCCGGGGCCACCCTTCACCAGCCAATTTCATCGTCTGACCCCCCATCGGGGGCAGGAGGAGAGATGCGTCCCTATTACTTCGATTTCGACCGTGCCCGGACCAGCCGCGCGGTCGCCATCGTCGCCTTCGAGCGGGTCATGCGCGGCGGCTGGCCGCCGCGTCGCCGCGCCCCTATCGATCTCTTCCGCTCGGTGCTGGTGCTGCTCCGCCAGTGGCGCGAGCGCGCCCGTCAACGCGGCCAACTCGCCCGTCTCGACCTGTGTATGCTGCGTGACATCGGCGTTACACCGAGCGAAGCGGAGCGGGAGTGCGACAAGCCGTTCTGGCGAAGCTGACGCCGCCGGTCAGCCGGCGGCCTTGTCTGCTACCGGCGCTTCTGCCTGCTCCGGCGCCCAATCGCCGGTGTAGCGGGGCAGATAAAGCTTGACGGTGGTGCCGTGGCCCGGGCGGCTTTCGATGGCGCAGTGCCCGCCGGAGCGGGTCACGAAGCCATAAACTTGCGACAGGCCGAGCCCCGTGCCGACCCCCGCTCCCTTGGTCGTGAAAAACGGGTCGAAGGCCTTTTCCTGGACTTCCGGTGGCATGCCGGCGCCGGTGTCGCTGATAAAGATTCCGACATAATCCCCCGCCGGTACATCCGCCTGCTCCGCCGCTAGGCGGTCGAGCCGGTAGTTGCTGCATTCGACCGTCAGCGTGCCGCCGTCCGGCATCGCGTCGCGGGCGTTGAGCGCGAGGTTGAGGACAGCGTTTACCAGCTGGTCGGGGTTGACGAAGACCGGCCATGTCGGGGTCTGCAGGCGCAGGTCAATCGTGACGTCCCCGCCTGACCGCCACGGCAGTTCAAGGGTGCTGGCGATCGCGGCGGCCGGGTCGACCGGCTGGGGATCGTCGGGCTCGCGCCGAGCAAAGCCGAGCAAGCGCTTGGTCAGCGCCGAGGCACGCTCGCAACCGTTCATCGCCGCGGTTAGCCAGCGTTTCCGCCTCGGGTCGTCGCCGTCGAGGCCGGCCTGCACCAGCGAGATATTGCCGGAGATAATCGTCAGTAAATTGCTGAAATCGTGAGCCATCCCCGCGGTCAATTGGCCGACGGCCTCGAGTTTCTGCGCTTGGTGCAGCCGGGCTTCGATCGTGGCGCGGCGGGCGACCTCGTCGCGCGCCCGGGTCAGCGCCACCTGCTCGCGGCGCGTGCGGCGTAGAGCCATCACGCTCAGCACGATGAGCGCGATGGCCGCGGGAATCTCGACAATCGCGTAACCGACCATCGACCGGAGCCATTCGTAAAGGATCGCTGCCCGGCTTCGCGAAATCGCGACGTAAACCGGGTAATCCGCGACCCGCTTATAGGCGACGAGCCGGCCGCTTTCGGCGAAGGCCGAGCCGCTTTCGATTAGCCCGGTCGCCGACTTGCGGGCGATCGCCTGGGCGAGCAGCGGGTCGGGCTGCAGCCCCGAAGTATTGGTGGGAGCTGGATAGGAGGCGAGCAGCGACCCGTCATCCTTCAGCACGCTTGCCGTGTAGGGGCCGGGCGCGCCGAGCAGCGAATTGTAGAACGAGCCGAAATAGCTGCCCGACACGGCCACGATGATCACGCCGCGAAATTCGCCATCCGCTCCTTGGCGGCGCCGGCTGATGGTAAAATACGGCTGATACCCGCCACCTTCGAGGCTTCGCGCCCGCACCGCCGAGATGAAGGTTTGCGCATCGGTATCGCGCAGCGCGCGAAAATCTTCGCGGTCGGCTTGGTCAAGCTGTGGGTTGACGGGATAGACCCGCGCGCTCACCAGTTCGTGGCCGCTCGCGTCGATCACCCAAGCCGCCGCCACTTGGGGCAAGCCGGCGATCTGGCGGGCGATTTGGTCGTGCAGGGCGCTTTCCTGCGCGTGAATTTCGGCATCGCTCAGCGGCGCGAGCAGATCGTCGATGCGCGCCGCGACGAGCAGGTGCGTGTCGAGGATTTTGGTCGTGTTCTGCTCCGCGACCGTCACCGCCGCGTAGAGCGCCGCGCCGGCGCGGCCATAGTCCTCGCGGTAGGAGACATACGCGGCGATGGCGCCAACCAGCAGCGGCACGAGGATGGTCCCGGCGAGCAGCAAGCGCAGGGTCCGGATCGCGCGCAGCGATGGCGCCTCGCCGGCCGGCTCCGCGTCGATGTCGTCGTTCGTCTCGTTGGAGAGGCTGGGGTCCGCCATTCGTCCTGACGCAACGATGCTCGTGTACTGCGGCGCCGCGGCGATGACGCAACGCGTCACCCTTAGTTCAATCGTCGTGGCGAGGGACTACAATTGTCGGTTAACGGCCGCGCGGCGGTCAACACAACTTCGCGAACATGGCGTGCATGATAGGTCAGATGGGGTAGGTTCATGCCGTCGATGGCCGATCGGAGAAGCAACTTGATGCGCGCGATGCGGTGGACCAGATTGCTCGGGCTCGGCGGCCTCCTGCTGGCTGCTTGCGCCGAGCAGCACACGTCCGTAGACGTGGATAAGAGCCTGACGCTGATGCAGACCGGCGCGCCGATCCTCAGCTGTCGCGACGCGTGTCTCGCCGATTGGCGCCGTGAGCAGCCGCAGGCGCAATCGCTCGAGACCTCAGGCCGGTGGCGCGATCTCGCCACGCTGGTGGTCCGGGTCGGCTATCAGGACGATCTCTCGCTCTTTTATCTCGGCCGCGCCGCGGAGGGGTTGGGCTTTGTCGCGGGGGCGGCCGCCTACTACCAGCAGAGCAAGGAATTATCCGGCACCGCGATTGCCTGCGCCATCAAGAGCCACCAATGCGGCAACCTCGTCTTCCCGCAAGCGGCGTCGCTGCGGCTATCCTCGGTGGCGCTTCAGCTCGAGCGCGTACGACGCGCGCCGACGCCGTCGCCGCAAGTAAAGCCCGTGCCCGCGGCCGCCGAAGGCGTTTCCACCGGCAGCTCGCCGTATGGCGAAACCCTGCCGCCCCAGCCTGTGGCCGAGCCGGCGCCCGCGCCCACGCCTATTCCGGCACCCCCGCCAAAACCGGTCGACGCGCACGACTTCATCGAGCCGCCGCCCGCCCAACGCTGAGCCCACGTGCCTCCTGTCGGTGGCGGTAACGGCTAGTGGCAGCGCTCTTGCGCGACGGTGTCGGTGTTGTCCGAGGTGAACTTGCCGTCCTTGATGAGCACGCGGCCATCGCTGCGCACCGATGACACGGTTCGCACCCGACCGTCGCGCATCTCGATCATCAGATCCAGGCGCAGATGGTCCTGGTCGTCGGTGAGGTTGACGCGGATCTGGTTGGCGCCGGCGAGCTCGGCGGCCGTCGCGGTGTAACTCATCGTCTGGCCTCGTCCAAAATCGGTGAACAGCGCGCCCGCGGTGTCGGAATTCGCCGACCAAAATGTATGAGCGTTGTTGCCGCTGGCCGGCTGGCTGCAGTGCGCCGCCCACTCGCCGATGAGGCCGAACCGGGTCATCGCCTCTTTGAGACTGAGGCTGTTGTCTACCGCCAGCGCCGGGCCGGCGAACGCCAGCCCGGCGAGGAGAATTGCAATCGAATGGAGTTTTTTCATCGGCCCACTTTCCTAGACCCTCGCCCGGCGTAGGGCTAGCATCCCGCGACACCACGGGAGGGAGCCGCCATGAAAGCCGCCGTCCTGCACGCGCCGCACCAGCCGCTAACCATTGAGGACGTCACCCTCGAAAAGCCCAAGGCGCGCGAGGTGCTGCTGCGCACCGCTTTCGCCGGGCTGTGCCACAGCGATCTGCATTTCATCGAGGGTCTCTACCCGCACCCGACCCCGTGCGTGCTCGGCCATGAGAGCGCCGCGGTGGTCGAGACAGTGGGCGAGGGGGTCAGCTACGTAAAGCCCGGCGACCACGTCATCACCTGCCTTTCGGTGTTCTGCGGCACCTGTTCGCAATGCGTCACCGGCCATCCCAATCTCTGCGAGGACACCAGCGTCAAGATGCTGCCGGGCGTTGCCCAGCGCATGACCTGGAAGGGCGGTAAGGAGCACATGAACCAGTTCCTCAACCTCTCGTCTTTTGGCGAGCAGATGCTGGTGCACGAGAATTCGATGGTGAAGATCGACCCCGAAATCCCGCTCGATGTCGCAGCGCTGGTGGGCTGTGGGGTGATGACCGGGGTTGGCGCGGTGTTCAACGCCGCCAAGGTCGAGCCGGGTTCGACCGTCGCGGTGATCGGCTGCGGCGGGGTCGGCCTCTCGGCCGTCAACGGCGCGGCGCTCGCCGGGGCCGAGCGCGTCATCGCCATCGACACCCAGCAATCGAAGCTCGAAGTCGCCAAGCAATTAGGCGCCACCGATACGCTCAACGTCAGCAACATCGACGATCCGGTGAAGGCGATCCGCGAGATGACCGGCGGCGGCGTCCACTACTCGTTCGAGGCCCTCGGTTCGAAGACGACGGCCGAGCAGGCCTTCGGCATGCTGCGCGCCGGCGGCACCGCGACGATCATCGGCATGGTGCCGTTCGGGGTGAAGATCGAGCTGCACGGCTATGATTTCTTGCGCGATCGCAAGATCCAGGGCACCTCGATGGGCGGCAACCGCTTCCGGGTCGACATGCCGCGGCTGTTGTCGCTGTGGAAGCAGGGGCGGCTGAAGCTCGACCACCTGATCACGGGCCGGCTCAAGCTCGACCAGATCAACGAGGGCTTCGCGGCGCTCAAATCCGGCGCGCCGGTGCGTCAGGTCATCGACTTCGCCGCGTAAGCAGCCGATCGCCGGCCCCGCTTGCGCGAGGCCGGCGATCGGAAGGCTAGATTTCCGGCTGCTAGTAGGGGCGTGGACCCACGTTGTCGTTCGCCGGATGGCCGGCCCAGCTATTCGCCGTCGGCTTGGCCGAAACCTGAGGCGCCGGCTCGGTGTACGCGCAAGAGGCCAGCAAAAGCGCGGCAGCGATCCCAACCAAAAGCTTTTTCATCTCGTTTGCTCCAGATGATCAAATGATCGTATGAAATCGTAACAAGATAATGCGTTAGCGGCTGCTCAACTTGTGCAAATGTCCTATGCGATAAAAATCGATCAAAAGTGATTATCTCCCGACGAAAACGGCATGATCGTAAATAGCGAACAATATTGCGCCGTTTTGCCGCAGGGATGTTTTGTGCACGAGTTCGTGGTCGTTGCTATTCCAAGCGATGTCGATATTTTCGGAGAAATCGCCTGGGTTGATATTATTTTGTCTCTTTGCACAAAATCGGGCAGGCCTATCCTAGAAAGACTTGATGCAGTAGCCGCCCGGGCAGCAAGGTCAGTCCGCCGGCGATCAGCAACCCGCCAACATAAAGCCCGATCATCGCGTTGCGGTGGCCTTTGACGTTGCCGCGGCGGATGTTCCACAGCGCCCCGAACACTCCGAACAGGGTCAACGGGATGAACAGGTGCACCAGGGTCAGGTGCCCGGGATTGATGCTGCGGATGAAGAACGCCGCGATCGCGGTCACCGTCATCAGGCTGAGGTAGACCGCGCCGAGCGCGCGGTGCCAACGTGCGCCCTTGGTCGAAAAGAAGATCAGCCAGGTGCCAATGACGAAGGCTGGGATCACTGTCGCCAGGTGAATTTTGATGGCGGGCGCCGCGTCCCAGATCGGCGCGAGGTTCATCGTGCGGCCCTAGAACCACCGCGCCTTGTCGACCAAGTTGCGCAGCGGCGCCCCGGCGATGAACCGCTTGGCATTGTCGATGAGGACATCGAGCCGGCGGTCGTCGAGATAGGGCCCGTGCCCGGCGGTGTGCGGGGTCAGCAGCACGTTCGGCATCGTCCAGAGCGGATGCGAGGCGGGCAGCGGCTCGATCTCGTAGACGTCGAGCGCGGCGCCGGCGATCTCCTTTGCCTCCAGCGCCGCCACCAGATCATCGAGTTCGGGTCGTCTTGCCGCGGCCGATATTGATAAAGAACGCGCCCTTCTTCATGCGCTGAAACCGGGCGCGGTTGAAGAAGCCCTCGGTCTCCGGCGTGTGCGGCACGGTGAGGATGACGAAATCGGCGCGCGGCAAGAGGCTGTCGAGCGCGGCGGCGCGGTGCATCTCGGCGACGCCTTCGGGTGTGTCGGTGCGCCGCTCGTCGATGCCGATAACCTTGATGCCGAACGCGGCCGCCAGGCGCGCCGCCTCGGCGCCGATCCCGCCGACCCCGACGATCAGCGCGGTCGCCTCCGGCAGATGCACGATCGTTTCGTCCTCGCGCGGCGCCGGCTTCCATTCGCGGCGCAGCTGCTGCGGGAAATAGACCTGCAGCCCGCGCGCGAAGGCGAGCACGAAGGCCATGATGTGCGCCGCGATATGGTCGTTATAGATCTCGCGGAAGTTGGTGATCTGCACCGGGTGGGCGATCAGCTCGGGATAATAGTAGCCGGCCGGCGGCGCCGCCTGCGGCGCCTGCAGCCAGCGCAAATGCTCGGCGCGCGGCAGCAGCGCCGCGGGGATCGTGCCAAAGGCGCCCTCGGCCAGCGCGATTGCCTGCTCGGCGCCCTCGCGCGTCTCCGGCACGATGACCTCGAGCTCGGGGCAGGCCTCGGCGACGGCCTTGGCCCATTTGCGGGTGTTGTCGCCCTGCGGCGGCAGGAACAGCATCGGGATCGGCATGGGGGAGTCTCCGAATAGCCGTCATCGAGAATAACCCCTCGTCGGCTGCGCGGCGAGGCGATAGCCTGGGCTTTGCAAAACCCGGGAGGGGGCGTGGCGGGGCAGCTCGAGGGGAAAATCGCCTGGGTCACCGGCGCCGGCAGCGGTATCGGCGAGGCGGTCGCGTTGATGCTGGCCGAGGAGGGCGCCGCGCTCGTGCTGACCGGCCGGCGGCGCGAGCCGCTGGAGGGTGTTGCTGCGCGTATCGAGCAACATGGCGGCAACGTCCACGTTCAGCCCGGCGACCTCACCGAGCCCGAGGACGTGCGGCGCATCGGCGACCACATTCGCGACGCGTTTGGCCGGCTCGACATCCTGATCAACAACGCCGGCATCAATATCAACGACCGCCATTGGGACAAGCTGACCCCGGAAAACGCGCGGCTGATGGTCGATGGCAACCTCGCCGCCGCGGCCGAGTGCGTCACCGTCGCGCTGCCGCTAATGCGCCCGCAAAAGGACGGGCTCATCGTCCATACCGCTTCGATGGCGGGCCGCTTCATCGGCGGCTTCCCCGGGCCGCTCTACACCGCCGCCAAGCACGGCATCGTTGCGATGAGCCACTCGATCAACATGCAGGAATGCGTCAACGGGATCCGCTCTTGCGTCTTCCTGCCCGGCGAGGTGGCGACGCCGATCCTCGACCAGCGCCCCAACCCGGTTGGCCCCGAGGTGCGCGCCCGCATGGTCCAGCCCGAGGATTGCGCCGACCTCATCCGCTATATCTGCTTGCTTCCGGCGCGGCTGTGCATGAACGAGGTCATGCTGAGCCCGACGCACAACCGCCGCTACGTCGCCGAAATCGAGAAGCTGTCGTCGCTGTGATCACACTGGTCGTCATTGCGAGAAGCGAAGCGTCGAAGCAATTACGATCCGGCTAGTCGCAATCAGCGCGAGATTGCTTCGCTGCGCTCGCAATGACGCTACGTTAAAGGGGGAACTCCGATGGGCCTGGGCATGCAGACCAACCGCAAGAAGATCATGGTGCCGACGACGATGTCGAAGTCCGGCTGGGCGGTGATCGAGGCGCGCGACGATGTCGAGGGCGTCGCCTTTCAGCCCAATCTGCCCAAGGCTGAATTTCATAAAATACTCGAAGAGGCGAGCGGTATCTGCCTGGGTGTGACGCCGTTCAGCGACCCCGAGCTCGACGCCGCGCCGCTCTTGGAAGTGGTCTCGCGCATCGGCGTGGGCTACGACGCGGTCGACGTTCCGGCGCTGACCCGGCGCAAAATCCCGCTGATGATCGGCGGCACCTCGAACTCGGTCAGCGTCGCCGAGGCGGGCGTCTTTCTCACCATGTCTCTCGCGCGCAAGGGCGCGATGATGGACACGATGGTCAAGGAAGGCCGGTGGCACGACCGCTACAACAACATGCCGGTCGATCTCTACGCCAAGACCGTGCTGATCGTCGGCTTCGGCAAGATCGGCACCCGCTCGGCCCGGCGCTTCGCGGCGATGGAGACCAATATCCTCGTCTACGACCCCTACATGTATTCCGAGACGATCCGCGGCAACGGCTACGAGCCGGTCGACGATCTCGACGCCGCGGTGGCGCGCGCCGATTTCATCACCATCCACTGCCCGAAAACGCCGGAGACGGTCGGCATGTTCGACGCCGCCCGGATCGGCAAGATGAAGCGCACCGCCTTTCTGGTGAACACCGCGCGCGGCGGCATCGTCGACGAGAAGGCGCTTTACGACGCGCTCAAGAACAACCGCATCGCCGGCGCCGCGCTCGACGTCTTTGTCGAGGAGCCGACCCCGCAAAACAACCCGCTGCTCACCCTGCCCAACTTCATCGCCGCTCCGCATGTCGCCGGTGTCACCAAGGAAGCGGTCGATCGCATGGCCATCGTCGCGGTGCAGAACATCCTCTCGGTGTTCGACGGCAAGCCGACCAAGGACAACGTCATCAACAAGGAGGTGCTGGGGTAGGGCGGAAGAAGCCGATGGAGCTCGTTATCTTCGGTCGGTTTCACGCGCGAATAGGGCAAGAGGAAGCCGTCGCGGCGGCGATCCGCGAGGTCATCGCGCCGACAAGGGGGGAGGCGGGTTGCCTCGGCATCCACGCCTATCGCTCGATCCGCGACCCGCGCCTCTTCTACATAAACTCGAGCTGGCGCGATGAGGCCGCGTTCGAGCTTCATGCCCGAGAGCCGCATACGGTGCGCTTCATCGAGCGCGTTACGTCGCTGATCGACCACGAGCTCGACGTTGCGCGCACGACCCTGATCGGTTGATCCGACACCGGCGGCGCTTGACTTCGCCCCGCCATGCTGGCGGGATCGCTCTCTGACCCAATCGCAGTGAGGAGAACACCCATGGCGCGCCCGAACGGAGTGCGGGAATTGTGGGCGGCGGGTAAGCCCGTGATCAATTCGTGGCTCGGCATTCCGTCGAGTTTTTCCGCCGAAGTCATGGCCCATGCCGGCTGGGACTCGCTGGTCGTCGATATGCAGCACGGCATGATCGATTACCAGATGATGGTGACGATGCTGCAGGGCATCTCGACCACCAACACCACGCCCCTGGTGCGCGTGCCGTGGAACGATCCGGCGCATATCCAGAAGGCGCTCGACGCCGGCGCCTACGGCATCATCTGCCCGATGATCAACAATCGCGCCGAGGCCGAGAAATTCGCCTCGTCGATGCGTTATGCCCCGCTGGGCAGCCGTTCGTCGGGGCCGATCCGCGCCTCGCTCTATGGCGGCCCCGACTACCACGCCAAGGCCAACGACATCGTCGTCTCCTTCGGCATGATCGAGACGGTCGAAGCGATGAACAACCTCGACGACATCCTGTCGACCCCGGGTCTCGACGCCGCCTATGTCGGCCCCAGCGACCTGTCGATCTCGCACGGCTACCCGCCCGGCGGCGACAAGTCCGACGAATGGATGTTCGCGGCGATGAAAAAGGTCATCGACGCCTGCAAGCGGCACGGCAAGCAGCCGGGGATGCACTGTGCCTCGCCGGCCTACGCGCTAAAGGCGCTCTCGATGGGCTTCACCTTTGTCACGGTCGGCGGCGATACCCGCTTCGTGACGATGGGCGCCGCCGCCGCGGTGCAAGAGATGCGCAGCGGAGTCGCCGCGAAGCCGGGTGCCGGGGGTAGCAGCTCCAGCCCGTACTGATCGCCGGATTTTCGGAGGCATGCTTCGGCGCCTCCCCGAGGCGGGAAAAAGCGGAGCTTCGCCGCAGCTAGTCTGCCGAGGCCAGCTCGAAAATCGGCCGCGAGTGGATTCCTTCCACCGCGTCGGCGAGGTCCTCGTAGGTTTCGGCGATCTCGAGAAATTGATGACGAAGGTCGGCGTTGGCCGCCTCGCGGGCGCGGCGTCGCGAGGCAAAGGCCCGCCGGCGAAGGCTGTCGGGGTCGTGCTTGATCACGGTGTTCCTCTCGAAGGAATCTGTTGCGCGTGGCGCGGTCGTCAGCCCTGGGCGGTTAGGCATTCAGCGCAAAAAATCGAAAAGCCGAATTCATTCTCTCTATCGGTCATAACGCCCCTTACCGCACGAAATTCCATGCTTAACGTAGGTTCGCCGGGTGCAAACCCGGTGCCGCGGCTCGTTACCGGCCGCAGCTCTCAGGCTCAACGACCGGGCAAGCAGGTTGTTCCGTGACCCAGATATACGTCGATGCCGATGCCTGCCCGGTGCGCGAGGAGGTGTATCGCGTCGCCGGGCGGTTGGGTGTCGGCGTGCTGGTCGTGTCAAACGGCTCGCGGCCGATCCGTCCGCCCGGCCTGCTCTACGTGCAAATGGTGATGGTCGGCGAGGCGATGGACGCTGCCGACGATTGGATCGCCGAGCGCATCGGGGCCGCTGATATCTGCGTCACCGGCGACATCCCGCTCGCCTCGCGCTGTCTCGCCAAGGGCGCGCGGGTGGTGCCGCCCAACGGACGACCGTTTACCGAGGCCAACATCGCCAACGCGCTCGCCGGGCGCGAGGTCTCGCGGCATTTGCGCGAGATGGGGTTGAGTGGCAAAGGTCCGGCGCCTTTCGCCAAATCCGACCGTTCGAGGTTTCTCTCGGCGCTCGATACCGCCGTGCAGGCGGCGCTGCGCGGCTAAGCGGCCGCTCGGCGTTCAGTCCGAAGCCGAGGCGAGCGCGGCTCCACGATGCTGCGGCTGGCCAGCGTGACGCGTCGGTCGAAAACAAATTGCCAAAGCGTTGCCAACCGCGAGGGATGGGCGAAGCGGCCGTCGTAAAATTCGGGCGCTAGGCGGCGGAGCTTCGGTAGTCGCGGGCCGGGTATCCCGGAGAAGTCGTGGTGCTCGAGATGATACCCGTGATTGAGCGAGAGCGCGTTGATCGGCCCGTAATACGACGCCGTCGCATAGGAGTGGCCGGCGAAGTGGATGTGCTCTTGCAGGGCGTGCGCTCCGGTAGGATGCAGGCCGACAGCGAAATAGACGGAAAACGCCAGGTACAGAAGGGAGGGCCAGCCCAGCAGCAGCAGCACCGCGAGTGCGCAGCAGCAAGTGCCCACGACGTTTGCCGCGAGCCAGCGGTCGAACGGCAGGTGCTTGCGGGCCTGCGCCGGGTGAACCAGTCCGTAGACGAGCGGCAGCACCAGCAGCCACAAAAATTTACGAATCGTCGACGCCCCGACCAGGCGCGCTTCCCATGGGAGTCCCACGTCTGGGTCGCCGCGCGGCTCGCCGAGAAACTGGTGGTGCATCAGGTGATAGTGGCGAAAGGCCAACGCCCCAGGTAGTACGCCGGGCAGGTTGGCGATGATCATGACCGCCTTGTTCTGGGCCGTCGTTCGCAGAACGAGATTATGGGTGAATTCGTGGATGACGACGTTCAGGCAGTGGCTGATAAAGGCGCCGACAAAGAATGCCGCCGCCAGTCCCCCCCACCAGGGTGCCTGCGCCAACAGCGCCGCTAGCGAAAACTGCGTCGCGACGAGAAGCACCGTGACCGGTGCGACCGCGGGGCAATAGCCGAACAATTGCTTCAGCTCGGGCCGCTGCGCGAGCATGGCGGCCCGTCTCTGGCGATGAAATTCGACCGGGCGTACTGTCGCCGGCGGCGACATTCCCCGCGCCTGGGCAAGCGACTGCATCGGCTATAATTCCTGTCACATCCCGCTGGCCGGCACAATGGAGTCCCGAAGCGGTTAGCCGCCCAGAACGCCCTGCGCCTCGACATAACAGGCATAGACCGACTGCGACGCCGCCATGAATAGGCGATTGCGCTTGCGTCCGCCGAAGCAGACATTCGCGCAGCGCTCCGGCAAGAGGATGCGGCCGATCAGCGTGCCGTCGGGCGCATGGACGGCAACTCCGTCCTGGCCCTCGCCGCCCGAGAACCCGCTCCACACATTGCCCTGCGTGTCGACGCGGATGCCGTCGGCGTAGCCCGGCATTTCGTTGAAGAACACCCGGCCATTGACCAGCGTCTTGCCGTCGGCGGCGACGTCGTAGACGTGGGTTGTCTTGTCACCTGCCGGGGTGTCGACAACGTAGAGCCGCTTCTCGTCGGGCGAGAAGGCGAGCCCGTTCGGCCGCGCTTGCTGCGCCTGGTCGACCACGACCGTCATCTCGCCCGTCACTGGGTCGATCCGGTAGACGCGGAACGGCAGCTCCTGTGGTGCGGTGTGGCCGAGATAGTTGCCGCGCGTGCCCGCGCCGTTGTCGGAGAACCAGATTGAGCCGTCGGACTTCACAACCACGTCGTTGGGCGCGGTCAGCCGTTTCCCCTCGAAGCTGTCGGCAAGCACGGTGATCGACCCGTCATGTTCGGTGCGGGTCAGGCGCTGCGCGTCCATCTCGCAGGTGACGAGCCGTCCCTGGCGGTCGCGCGTGTTGCCGTTGGCGTAGCCCGACGGGCGGCGGAAGGTGCTGATCGCGCCGGTTTCCTCCTCCCAGCGCATAATCCGGTCGTTGGGGATGTCGCTCCACAGCAGGCAACGCAAATCGCCGAACCACACCGGTCCCTCGGTGAACAGGCAATCGCCGGCGATGCGCTGCACCGGTGTGTTGCCAAGCACCATCGGCGCGAAGCGCGGGTCAAGGATTTTGAACGCCGGGTCGGGATAGCGGATCGGTTCGGGCATGGTCCCCTCCCATCAAGATGCATGCAGAAGTCTCGTAGCGAAGCCTGGGGCGCTCGGCTCACCGCTAGGATGCCTCGTCGATACCCCAGCCGATATGTGCCCAGACCCGCTCGTGCGCGAGGTAGCCTACCGTTGTGTAGATGTTGCTCACGACCGCGAAGCCGAGTGCGACCCGCACCGTTCCCGACAGTAGGTAAATCGTCGCAAAGTCGAGACAGACGATCAGCAGACGGTAGGTCAGCGCCTTCGCGACCGAGCGGCGCTGGCTGACGGTCCGCATGGCGCTAGGAGTTCGGGCCGCGCTCCATCGACACCGGCTGCCAGCGCCTCAGGCCGCTGCCCGCCAGCACGCTGGGGTTGACGCATGACATCGGCCACCGCCCGGTCAGCGCCAACGACAGCTCGAGCCCGACGCGGCGGCGGCGGAACGGGTCGAACCGCGAGGTCGCCGAAGCGACATGCGCGGTGAGGATCACATTGTCCATCCGTAGCAGCGGGTTGTTGCCGCCCGGCGGCTCCTGTTCGAGCACGTCGAGCCCGGCCGCGGCGATCTTCTTTTCGTCGAGCGCCTTGATCAGCGCCGCCTCGTCAGTCGTGGGGCCGCGCCCGGTCGAGATGTAGATCGCGGTCGGCTTCATCTGAGCGAAGTGTTCGTCGCGGATCATCCGCTGCGCGCTCGCGGTCGCCGGCGAATGCATCGAGATGATGTCGGCGCGCGCCAGGAGTTCCGGAAGGCTCACCGGCTCGACCCCGCGCTCGGTCATTACCATTTCCTCGATGAACGGGTCGTAGGCGCAGATGTGCAGGCCGAACGGCTTGGCCCGTTCGGCGACCGCGCGCGCGACATGGCCGAACGCGATGAGGCCCAGGGTCAAGCCGCGCAGCCGTGGGATTTTCAGCAGCGCCGGCCGGCCCTCGGCCCATCTTCCCTCGCGCACCATGCGGTCCTGCTCGACCAGGCGGCCGTGGGTTGCAAGGATCAGCCGCATCGCGTGGTCGGCGACCTCCTCGATAAAGGTGTCGGGGCAGTTGGTGACGGGGATGCCTTTGGCGGTTGCCGCGTCGACGTCGACCGTGTCGACCCCAACGCTACCGAGCGAGATGATTTTGCACCGTTCGAGGCCGTTGATCATCTTGGCGGTGATCCGCCGGCCTTTGGCGTAGAGCGCGTCGGCATCCTTCGCGGCGGCGACGAAATCGTCTTCCGACCCAGCCGGGATCTCGTAAATCTCGGCGTCGATCGGGGTGAGCGCCTCCAATTCGTAGGCGTAATCGCTACCGGCGACGGTGAAGCTGGCGCCGGCCGGCGTCGCGATTCTGAATTTGGCCAAGTGTCCCTCCCGCGATGGGTGAAATCGGTCGCCGGATCAGAGCCGCCGCGCGCCGCGCTTGTCAATTGTCGCTTCCTGCCAGAGCGCGAACCTGCCGCCGGCGTAATGGCTTGGTCTCGGGACCCGACACTCCGGATGGCTAATCGCTCACACCCGCGAGGAAGTCATGTATCTCGTCGATAATCGTCCCGCTGTCGCCGATAAACGGCAGGTGGTCGACGCCCGCCATCTCGACGTACTTCGCGCCGGGCATGTGCTCGGCGAGGTGGCGACCGTGCTCGACCGGGATGCGCTGGTCGCTGGCGCGGTGCAAGATCAGGGTCGGCACCTTGACCTGCGGCAGGATTCCCGTGACATCGAGCTCGTGGTCCATGCGCAGCAATTGTCCGGCCGTCTTGGCGTTGGCGCTGCGCCGCTCGAAGCGCGCCCAGCGGCGTCGGAAGCTTTGGTCGGCGGCGAGGCTCGGTGCCACCGTTGGCGGCAGCATCGGCACGCCCCAGACGCGCTCCATCAGCGCAAAGCGCTTTTCGACCTCCGCCGGCGGCCACGACCGCGTTGGGCTCAACGCGAAGGCGCCGTAGAGCGTCAGCGCCCGCACCCGTTCGGGATGGGCGACGGTGAACGCCAGCGCCGTCTTGCCGCCCTCGGAAAAGCCGAACAGTGCAGCCCGGCGCGATCCGGCGGCATCCATCACCGCGAGCATGTCGTCGAGGCGCTCGTCGAAACCGGCGATGCCGGCCTTGCGGTCGGAGGCGCCGGTGCCGCGCTTGTCGAACAGAATAAGGCGCGAGAAGGCGGCTAGCCGCTCGCAAAAACGCGCATAGGCCGGATCGTCCCAGATCAGGTCGAGATACGAGACCAGCCCTGGCACGAGCACCAAATCGGTCTTGCCGTCGCCGACCACCTGGTAGGCGATGCGCACCGTCCCGTTCCGGGCGTAACGGGTTTCGACAGGCGCCAACAAGGTTCTCCGCACCACTACGCGCGAGCCTACGTGCGGCGTCGGCATCCCGCTATCGTTTTCGCGGCGCGGCGCTTTTAGGGCCAATTCGCCGGTTTCACTGGTTTCGCGCAGCATGGCCGGAATCCAATCAGCGCGAATAACCGCTTATATGCAGTAGCTTAGGCATCAACTCACACAATTAGTTGAGAAGCCGGAGTCGCTGTTTGATGATTCTGGCGCCGTCGACCCGGCAGCGAGGCGGTGGGTTCGATGATCGCCTTGGGGGAGGCCTCATCCTAGGTGGTGCCTTTGGGGGAAGGACCTACCGCCCCCGCCTCGCAGTCGGTCCATATTTATTATACTGAGATGACTGGCGTCACTGGTGCGGTGCTTACGCATCGCTATTGCTGCCAGCCGCGGCCCAACCCGAGCGCCGCAGCAGCCATCGCGTCGCGGCGTAGAACAGCAGACCCTGGACGATCAGCGCGGGGAGATACGGCCACGTGATCTGGGCGCTGGGTAGCATGTAGGCGATGCCATCGATTCCGCCGACGCTCAGCCAGTTCTCTGCGGTATGGGCGCCGATGGCGAGTTCGAGGCGCCCGTCGCGCAACGACACGAGAGAAAAGATCAGCGACACAATAATCATGTAGGGCATCGTCAGGGGGCCGTAGGCGTTGCAGTGCAGGGCCGCGAAGGTCACGCTGACGATCGCCATGATCGCGATCCGGCTCTTGAGCAACCGGCCCAATGCCTGGGTCATATAGCCACGAAACAGCAGCTCCTCGCTCGCCGCTTGCAGCGGCGTGAGCACCAGCGCCACGGCAATCACCGGGATCGCGGTGGCGGGCATCTGCCAGGATTCGCCGGTGGCGAAATGCTCGATGAGAAGAAGGCTTCCGGCTAGAACCGCCTGCACGCCGGCCCCGATCGCGAGCCGCCGCCAATCAAGCCGCAGGGTCGGCGTGACGAGCGACAGCCAGGGGCGCCGATGCGATCGGGCCGTCCTCCACGCCACGGCTGTTCCCGCGGCGATGACGGAGCCGAACGCGGCGATGATTATCGCCATGGGCGGAATATGCCGGCCCCATGCGAACAAGGCGCCGACGATGACGAGCAGCCCGAAACCGAAATACGACAACACGGTGAGCAGGGTCGTGACGATATAGGCGCGCGGCCGGTTTGTGCCGAGCGCGGCTAGGCCGATGAACTCTCGACCCCAACCTTGCGGCATTCGCCCTAGCTCGGCAAAACCGGCGGACGGAGGCTGGCCGACGAAGGGGCTAAGGCTTGCATCGCTCGTCATCGTTGGGCCGTCGATAAGAAAACCATCGCACCCTGCGCCTCAACTCGATAAGCATCACTTAATCCGCGTGCGCGTCTGTCACGTCCGGGAACGCGCTGATTGATGACGGTTCCCGTCTAAGGCGATAATTGTAGCGCCAGTGCGTCAAAGGGGCTGTGGCGATGGCGGATTTGGTGCTGCAAGGCGGCCATATCATTGATCCGGCGAACGGGCGCGACGAGATCGCCGACATTGCCTTCGCCGGCGGCAAGGTCGCCGCCATTGGCCGCGATGTGCCAAGCGCCGGTGCCACCGTCGTTAACGTTGCCGGCAGGCTCGTCACTCCTGGCCTGATCGACTTGCATGCCCATGTCTACTGGGGCGGCACCTCGCTCGGGGTCGACGCCGCCGAGATCGCGCGGAAAAGCGCCACCGCAACCTTCGTCGACGCGGGCAGCTCCGGCCCCGGCAATTTCCACGGCTTCCGCCGGCATGTTATCGAAGCATCGCCGGTCCGCATCCTGCCGATCCTGAACATCTCGCACGCCGGCATCTTCGCCTTCGCGACAACGGTGATGGTCGGCGAATGCGCCGATCTGCGGCTGCTCGATCCGCGCGATTGCGTACGCGTGATCAACGCCAATCGCGACCTCATCGTCGGGGTCAAGGTTCGCGTCGGCCGCACTGCCGGCGGCAATTCCGGCATTGCCCCGCTCGACATGGCGTTGGAGGTCGCCGAGGAGGTGGGCCTGCCTGTGATGGCGCATCTCGACCATCCACCGCCGTCGCGGCTTGAGGTGCTGTCGCGGTTGCGCAAGGGGGACATCCTCACCCATTGCTTCCGCCCGTTTCCCAACGCGCCGGCAGGGCCCGACGGCCGCGTGCGCGAGGAGGTCGCCGCGGCCCGCGAGCGCGGCGTCGTCTTCGATATCGGTCATGGCGGCGGCTCCTTCGGCTTCCGCACCGCCGAGGCGATGCTGGCCGCCGGGTTCCTCCCCGACGTCATCAGCAGCGACGTCCACCAGCTCAGCGTCAACGGCCCGGCCTTCGATCAGATCACCACGATGTCGAAGCTGCTGTCGCTGGGGATGGGCCTCAACGACGTCATCCGGGCAAGCACCTGTGCAGCCGCCGCCGCGGTGGGCCGCAAGGATCTCGGCCATCTCGGCGTCGGCGCGGTGGGCGATGCGAGCGTCATTGAGCTTGCCGAGGGCGCGTTCGACTACCGCGACGTGCTGGGTGAAACGCGGCAAGGCCGCCAGCGCCTCGGCGCCAGCGGCCTGGTAATCTCGGGGAAGTGGTGGCACCCGGTTTAGGTCGGGCGCGGTCCGTTTACTTCGCGGCGCGCAGCGCGTCGGTGTCGCGGTAGATTTGCAACCGCGTGACCCGCAGGCCCGGGACGCCGTAGCGGTCGATCGACCGCTGCCAGGCGAGGAATTCCTCCACCGACAAATTGTATCGCCGGCAGGCTTCCTGCAGACTCAAGGTGCCGTTGCGGACCGCGGCGACGACGACCGCCTTGCGTCGCACCACCCAGCGCTTGGTGTTGGGCGACGGCAGATCGAGGGAGGAGGAGATCGGGGAGAACTCGGAAACGTCGAGGGGATCGAAATTTGCCATGTCTAACTGCGGGGAAGTGGCGTTCATCGCCGCAAAATAGCGATCACAGTTTAATGAAAGCCTAAACCCAACTCGTGATTACTTATGGTTAAACTTCGGAAACTGTAAATAAAATCAAACTTAAAATTTTCGATAACTGTTAATTGTTTAATCATTTTGATTATCTCGTAATTTAGTTACATTAACTCAATCGAGATCTGTTCAAGATTATCGGGGTATACGCTACATCGCCACCGCTATCTGCCTCACGCTCCGATATGAAACGTCAGCGAAATCAACATAGTTGCATGTGAATCTGGCGGTTGATCCGCCGGGGTCGGATTCATATACTCCGCCGCCGTTGTCAACGGGGCCCGGGAACCTCGATGCGCATGATGCTTCCGCCGGATTATCGTCCATCCGACGACGAAGAGTTTATGAGCCCATTGCAGGTTGAGTATTTCCGGCAAAAGCTGTTGCGCTGGCGCGCCGAACTTCTCGCCAACTCGGCGGAAACCTTGCGCAGCCTCCAAGAAGAAAGCCTGCTGAAACCCGACCTGACCGATCGCGCCTCGCTTGAGACCGAGCGCGCGATCGAACTGCGTACCCGCGATCGCGAGCGCAAGCTGATCTCCAAGATCGACGCCGCGCTCGGGCGCCTCGAAGACGGCACTTACGGCTATTGCGAGGAGACCGACGAGCCGATCGGCATCCGCCGTCTCGAGGCGCGGCCGATCGCGACCCTGTCGATCGAGGCGCAGGAGCGCCACGAGCGCATGGAGCGTACCCACCGCGAGGACTGAGCGGCGCGCGGCAGCAAAACTATTAACCGTCGTTAACCTTCCATTAGCGCAATAACTCCGACAATGCGGTAGAATTCGTGGGCCGGTCCCGCACTGGGATCGGACGGGCCGGAATGATGGTCGCCGACAGCGAAACTGTCCGTCGTCTAAGCTTTGGTCGCGACCGTAACCGAACCCTCTGGGTCGGGGTGATGGCGCAGGCCGCGGTCATTCTTGCGGCGATCTGTATCGGCATCGCCATCCTTTATGTCGCCGAGATCATTTCAGGCGTGCGGGTCCTCGCCACCGTGGTGGCGATCGCCGCGCTGGCCGGGCTGATCGGCGTCGCCGCGATCGCGGCGCATTGGGTGCAAGGGGGTCTCGCCGGCCGCGTCGACATTCTGAGCCAGGCGCTCGAAGCCTCGCCCGATGCGCAGCTGATCGTCGCCCCCGACGGCCGCGTCGCCTATGCCAACACCGCCTTCAACAACCTGCTCCCACCGATGATGGCGCGGTGCTCGACCGTCTCGCCGGCGCCGTCGCCGGCGCCGAGGCGGGCGCCGATTTCGAGCGCCTGCGCGGCCAGGCGCTGGCCGGCGGGCGCGCCATCGCCGCGGTGCCGCTGCGCGACTCGCGCGGCGTCGCCGCCGGCTGGTTCAACATCGCCGTCAACCCGATCGCCGGCCGGCCCGGCTACAGCTTCTGGAACATCCAGGACATCACCGCCCGCCACGAGATGGAGGCGGTGATCCGCGACGAGCGCAACCAGCCTCGTCGATTTTCTCGACGAAGCGCCGATCGGCTTCTACTCGGTCGACGGCGAGGGCCGCTTTCTCTTCGTCAACCCGACCCTGGCCGGCTGGCTCGGCGCGACCCCGGCCGAGCTGGTCGGCGGCGACGCGCGGCTGCATCGATTTCCTGGCCGCCCCGCCGGCCGACGGGACCGCGCCCTGCGACCCGTTCGGCGGCCGCGCCGGCGACGCGCAGCGCGGCGAGGTGGTGCTCAAGAGCCGCGACGGCCGCGTCATCCACGCCTGGATCGGCCAGAGCGTCGTCGGCGATGGCGACGAGCTGCGCACCCATTCGGTCGTCCGCGACCTGACCCCCGAGCGCGAATGGGAGGCGGCGCTGCGGCTGTCGCGCGAGCGCTTTCAGCGGTTCTTCGCCAACGCCCCGGTCGGCATCGCGCTGATCGACCGTTTCGGCCGGCTGGAAGAGGCGAACCGGGCGCTTGGCGAGTTGTTCGGCGCCGCGACCGCAGGAACTGATCGGCCAGCCGCTGATCGGCTTCGTCAACGAAGAGGACCGTCGCGAGATCGCGGTCAAGCTCGCCGCCGCGGCCGACGGATCGGCCGCTCCCGGGCCGGTCGAGGTGCGCCTCAAGGGCCCGCGCGACAAGACCGCGCGTGGTCTTCCTCGGCCGGCTCGACGGCGCCGATGGCGGCGACGGCGCGCTGATGCTGCATTTCATCGACGTCACCGAGCAGAAGAACCTCGAAGTCCAGTTCGCCCAGTCGCAGAAGATGCAGGCGGTCGGCCAGCTCGCCGGCGGCGTCGCGCACGATTTCAACAATCTGCTGACCGCGATGATCGGTTTCTGCGACCTGCTGCTGATGCGCTTCCGGCCGGCGATCCCGTCCTTCGCCGACATCATGCAGATCAAGCAGAACGCCAACCGCGCCGCCAATCTGGTGCGCCAGCTGCTCGCCTTTTCGCGCCAGCAGACGTTGCAGCCGCGCATCCTCGACATCACCGACGTGCTGGTCGAGCTGTCGCACCTGCTGCGGCGGCTGATCGGCGAGAACATCGAGCTGAAGGTCGTGCACGGCCGCGACCTCGGCCTCGCCAAGGTCGATCAGGGCCAGCTCGAACAGGTCATCATCAACCTCGCGGTCAACGCGCGCGACGCGATGCCGGGCGGCGGCACGCTGACCATCCGCACCTCCAACGTGACCCAGGCGGCGCCGTTGCGGCGCGGCCACGAGATCATGCCGGCCGGCAATTACGTGCTGATCGAGGTCAGCCGACACCGGCATCGGCATCCCCAAGGAAAACCTCGCCCGCATCTTCGAGCCGTTCTTCTCGACCAAGGAGATCGGCTCCGGCACCGGGCTCGGGCTCTCGACCGTCTACGGCATCGTCAAGCAGACCGGCGGCTTCGTCTTCGTCGACAGCGCGCAAGGGCTCGGGCGCAGTCGTTCCAGATCTACCTGCCGCGCCACGAGCAGAGCGAGGCCGCGCTCGCTGCTGCCCGCAGCGAGACCGAGGCCGGCGAGTCGCCGGCGGCCAAGGATCTGACCGGCATCGGCACGGTGATGCTGGTCGAGGACGAGGACCCGGTGCGCATCTTCGGCGCCCGCGCCCTGCGCAACAAGGGCTACACGGTGATCGAGGCGAAGAGCGGCGAGGCCGCGCTCGAGCTGATGCGCGACGCCGCCGAAAAGATCGATCTCCTGATCACCGACGTGGTGATGCCGCAGGATGGACGGGCCGGGCTTGGTGCGCGAGGTGCGCGAGACCCATCCCGACATGAAGGTCATCTTCATCTCGGGCTACACCGAGGAAGCCTTCCGCCAGCGCCTCGACAGCGACAGCGAACATCCACTTCCTGCCCAAGCCCTTCAGCCTCAAGCAGCTCGCCAGCAAGGTGAAGGAAGTCATTTCCGGCGAAGCGGCATAGGGGCGGGGCGAGGCCTCTCCGCTCCCATCCTTCCGGCTCTGCCGCGTCCCGCTGCTCTATAAAGACGATTGCGGCGATCTCTATCGGTGTTGGCGCGAGGAGGTGGCATGAACGACCCGGCGACGATCGATCTGGTGCGGCTCTGGGAAGAGCACATCCGGCACGAATTCGATACCAAGAGCACCGACGACACGCTCGCGACCATGGTCGCGGATGCCTATGTCGATCATGTCCCGGTGCTGACCGGCGGCCGCGGGCACGCCGAATTGCGCGAGTTTTACGCTACGCATTTCATCCCGCGCATGCCGCCCGACATGGAGATGACCCCGGTCTCGCGCACTGTCGGTGGCGATCAGCTGGTCGACGAGATGGTCATCAAATTCACCCATAGCATCGAGATGGACTGGATGCTGCCGGGAATCGCGCCGACCGGAAAGCGGGTCGAGGTCGCGCTGGTCGTGATCGTGAAGTTTCGCGACGGCAAGCTGGCGCATGAGCACATCTACTGGGATCAGGCCTCGGTGCTGGCCCAGCTCGGCCTCATCGATCCCGCGGCGCTTCCCGTCGTCGGCGCCGAGAGCGCCCGCAAGGTGCTCGACCCCACCGTGCCGGCGAACGCACTGATCCGTCGGGTCAGCGGATAAACGCGCGGACGGCTTTCTCCGATTACGACAAAAGTTCACCTTGCGTTCTAAGAACAAAGTGCGTACATTCTCGCCCTGATCGCGCGTTTGCGCTACCCGCTGGGCTGTGGAATAAGGAGGGATCGATGACGCAACCCGTATTGCGCCTCTTGGATAGGGACACGATGGACAAGCAGCGGGCCTTGGATGCGGCGCTCGGCCAGATCGAACGCGCCTTCGGCAAGGGCTCGATCATGAAATTGGGCTCGCGCGAGGCGGCGATGGAGGCCGATGTCGTATCGACCGGCTCGCTTGGCCTCGACATCGCGCTCGGCATCGGTGGGCTGCCGCGCGGCCGGGTCATCGAAATTTACGGGCCGGAAAGCTCGGGCAAGACCACCCTCGCGCTGCATGTCATCGCCGAGGCGCAGAAGACCGGCGGCACTTGCGCCTTTGTCGATGCCGAGCACGCCCTCGACCCCGCCTATGCCAAAAAGCTCGGGGTCGATATCGACAATCTGCTGATCTCACAGCCCGATGCCGGCGAGCAGGCGTTGGAGATCGCCGACACGCTGGTGCGTTCCGGGGCGATCGACGTACTCGTCGTCAATTCGGTGGCGGCGCTTGTGCCCCGCGCCGAGCTCGAGGGTGAGATGGGCGACAGCCATATGGGGCTGCACGCGCGGCTGATGAGCCAGGCATTGCGCAAGCTTACCGGCTCGATCTCGCGCTCGCGCTGCATGGTCATCTTCATCAACCAGATCCGCATGAAGATCGGCGTGATGTTCGGCAATCCGGAAACTACGACCGGCGGCCAGGCGCTCAAATTCTACGCTTCGGTCAGGCTCGACATCCGCCGCATCGGCGCGATCAAGGAGCGCGACCAGGTGATCGGCAACCAGACCCGGGTCAAGGTCGTCAAGAACAAGATGGCGCCGCCGTTCAAGGTCGTCGATTTCGACATCATGTACGGCGAGGGCGTTTCCAAGACCGGCGAACTGATCGATCTCGGCGTCCAGGCCGGGGTGGTCGAGAAATCGGGCTCGTGGTTCTCCTACGAGGGCCAGCGCATCGGCCAGGGCCGCGAGAACGCCAAGACCTATCTCAAGGAAAACACCGATGTCGCCGGCGAGATCGAGAACGCGATCCGCGGCAATGCCGGGCACGTCGCCGACGCGATGATGGCCGCGCCGGGCGAGGCTGCCGCCGGCGACGAATAGGCCGCCGTTGTCGTCACCTTCTCCCCGTTGGCGCCGCTGGCGGGGAGGGGGCCTGCCATAAGCCCGAAGTCGGGGGCGTCGGTGAGGGGCGTATTGGTCCGTGTCCGGCGTGCATCGCCTTTGACCGGAAATTAACCAAACTTAAGCGACACTGGCCGCTCGGCAATGTCGGGCCGTCGCATCGTGTCGACACTACGCACCACATCTCCTACCGCCGCGGCGTTGCCGCAAACCGGCGGCACGTTGCGTGCGTGGCTGCCGTCCTGGCCCTGGCTCATTGGGCTGTTGGCGATGCTGCGCGCGCTGGGGTCGCCCGCGGCGCTGCTGCACGACCCCGATACCTACCTCCATATCGCCGCCGGGCGGTGGATGCTTGCTCGCCACTCCCTACCCTGGTCGGACCCGTGGTCGCATAGCATGCCGGGTGCGCCGTGGGTCCCAAGCGAATGGCTTGGCGAGATTTCCCTCGCTTTAAGTTATGAGGCTGGTGGCTGGGGCGCTGTCATTGTTCTCACCGCCGCTGGTTTTGCTCTGGCGACGGCACTGCTCGCGGCGTTCCTGCTGCGCCGCCTGCCACCCCTGCCGGCGGTCATCGCCAGCCTCGCTGGGGCGATGCTGGTGCTGCCGCATCTGCTTGCCCGCCCGCACGTGCTCGCGCTGCCGACGCTGGTCGCGTGGTGCGGAGCGCTGCTCGCCGCCCGCGACGACGAGCGCGGCCCGCCGTGGTGGGCGCTTCCCGTCATGGCGCTGTGGGCCAATCTGCACGGCAGCTTTATGTTTGGCCTTGCCCTCGCCGGGTTTCTTGGCGGTGAGGCCGTGCTTTGTCCCGCCAACGGCCAAGGCCGCCTCGCCGAAGCCAAACGCTGGAGCCTCTTCGTCGCCGCCGCCGTCGCTGCCGCACTGTGCAACCCCAACGGCGTAGCGGCGCTGCTTCAGCCGTTACGCCTCGTCGCGATGCCGGCGCTGCAATCCGGCTTTGTCGAGTGGGCGCCAGCCGACCCGGCCAAGTTCCCGGCGCTCGAGGGTTGGCTACTCGGCGTCGTCGCGCTTGGCTTTGCGTTGCGGACGCGCCCGCCATGGACGCGACTCTTGCTGCTGCTGGGCCTCTTTCACATGGCGTTGGCGCATGTCCGCCACGCCGACCTCTTGGGATTGGTCGGCGCGCTCGCCGTTGCCGCCGCGCTCGGTCCCGCTCTCACCCGGCTGCTACAGCCGGCGGTGGGCTCGCCTGTCTCTCGCGCCGCCGCGGCGCTGGCCCGTCCGGCGCGGCTCCCGGCCTGCGCGCTGATCCTGGCGCTGGCGCTTGCCGCCAGCCTGCCGGCGCTGCTGCACCCGCCCGCGCGCCCCGGCGACGGGGTGACGCCGCAGGCCGCGCTCGCCGCGGCTCGGCGGCTCGGCGTCACCGGCCCGGTGTTCAACAGCGAATCCTATGGCGGCTATCTGATCTTCTCCGGCGTCCCCGTCTTTATCGACGGCCGCATCGAGATGTACGGCAACGATTTCCTCGCCGCTTATATCGCCGCCGAGCAGGGCGACGGCCCCGCTCTGGCGAAGCTCCTCGACCGCTACCGCATCGCCTGGACACTGTTGCGGGCCGGATCGCCCGCTGTCGCCGCGTTCGACCGCTTGCCGGGCTGGCGTCGCGCCTATGCCGACGACCAGGCCGTCATCCATGTGCGGGTCGATTAGAAGAATTCCAGCCGCGCCTCTTGCATGATTTGACCGAAGCCTCGTAATTGGGGCTATGCAGACCGCCAACGACATCCGCAGCGCGTTTCTCGATTATTTCGCGGCGAACGGGCATGAAATCGTGCCGTCGAGCCCACTCGTGCCGCGCAACGATCCGACCTTGCTGTTCACCAATGCCGGCATGGTGCAGTTCAAGAACGTCTTTACCGGCGTCGAGAAGCGGCCCTATCGGCGCGCCACCACCTCGCAGAAATGCGTGCGCGCCGGCGGCAAGCACAACGACCTCGAAAATGTCGGCTACACCGCTCGACATCACACCTTTTTCGAGATGCTCGGCAATTTCTCGTTCGGCGACTATTTCAAGGAGCGCGCGATCGAGCTGGCCTGGAACCTGATCGTCAAGGAATTCGGCCTGCCGAAGGACCGGTTACTGGTCACCGTCTACAGCGAGGACGACGTCGCCGCTACGTTGTGGGCCAAGATCGCCGGCCTGTCCGACGAGAAGATCATCCGCATCGCCACCTCCGACAATTTCTGGGCGATGGGCGATACCGGTCCGTGCGGACCCTGCTCGGAGATCTTCTACGATCACGGGCCGGAGATCCCCGGAGGTCCGCCCGGCAGCCCCGACGAGGACGGCGACCGCTTCATCGAGATCTGGAACCTCGTCTTTATGCAGTACGAGCAGCAGGCGCCGGGAAAGCGGGTCGAGCTGCCGCGCCCGTCGATCGACACCGGTATGGGGCTTGAGCGCATCGCCGCGGTGCTCCAGGGCAAGCACGACAATTACGACATCGACCTGTTCCGCGCGCTGATCCAGGCCTCCGCCGAGGCGTCCGGGGTCGCCGCCGACGGCCCGCACGCGGTGTCGCACCGCGTTATCGCCGATCATCTGCGCGCCTCGGCCTTCCTCATCGCCGACGGGGTCCTGCCCTCGAAGGAGGGGCGTGGCTACGTGCTGCGCCGGATCATGCGGCGGGCGATGCGCCACGCCCACATCATCGGCGCCCGGGACCCGCTGATGTGGCGGCTGGTGCCGGCGCTGACCCAGCAGATGGGCGCCGCCTTCCCGGAGCTGCTGCGCGCCCAGGCGCTAATCACCGAGACGCTCCGCTTCGAGGAGACCAACTTTAAGCAGACGCTGGAACGCGGGCTGCGCCTCTTGGACGAGGAGGAGGCGCGTCTCGGCTCTGCTCAGGAGTTTCCCGGCGAGGTCGCGTTTCGCCTTTACGACACTTACGGCTTCCCGCTCGACCTTACCGAGGACGTGCTGCGCGGCCGCGGCCGCAAGGTCGCTGTCGCCGGATTCGAGGCGGCGATGGACAAGCAGCGCGAGGAAGCCCGCAAGAGCTGGGTTGGATCGGGCGAGGCGGCCACCGGGGCGGCGTGGTTCGCGCTGCGCGAGGAAATCGGCGCCACCGAATTCCTCGGCTACGAGACTGAGAGCGCCGAGGGGATTATCCTGGCGCTCCTCAAGGGCGGCGAGCGGATCGAGGCCGCGAGCGCCGGCGACGAGGTCGCGATCGTCGTCAACCAGACCCCGTTCTATGGCGAGTCGGGCGGCCAGCTCGGCGACACCGGGGTGATGTTTTCCGCTGCGGGCGGCGAATTCGCGGTCCGCGACACCACGCGGGAGGCGGGCGACCTTTTCGTTCATTACGGCGCGATCGCGCATGGCTCACTCAAGACGGGCGATGCGGTTGAGCTGCGCGTCGATGGCGATCGCCGCCGCCGGTTGCGCGCCAATCATTCGGTGACGCACCTCCTGCATCAGGCGTTGCGCCATCGCCTCGGCGATCACGTCACCCAAAAAGGCTCGCTGGTTGCGCCGGACCGGCTGCGTTTCGATTTCAGTCATCCGCGCCCGGTCAGCCACGACGATCTCGCCGCAATCGAATCCGAGGTCAACAGCCGCATCCGCGCGAACAGCGACGTGTGCACCCGGCTGCTGAGCCCCGATCAGGCCATCGAGGAAGGCGCGATGGCCCTGTTCGGCGAGAAATATGGCGACGAGGTGCGTGTTGTTGCCATGGGAGCGGAGGACGGGGAAGAGCGCCCGTATTCCATCGAGCTGTGCGGCGGGACCCACGTTCGCCGCACCGGCGATATCGGCCTCTTCAAGGCGATCGGCGAAAGCTCGGTCGCCTCCGGCGTGCGCCGCATCGAGGCGGTGACCGGCGCCGCCGCCGAGGCCTACCTCGCCGGCGAGGAGGACCTGCTTCGCGAAACCGCGAGTGCGCTAAAGACCAGCCCGGCCGAGTTACCGGCCCGCGTTGCCCGCCTGGTCGAGGAGCACCGCAAGCTCGAGCGCGAGCTCGCCGAGGCGCGCCGCGCTTTGGCCGGGGCGGGCGGGCAGGCGGCGGGGCAGGGTGCGCCTTCCGCCGCTAAGATCGGCGATGTCGCCTTCGACGGCCGCGTCGTCGACGATGTGCCGGGCCGTGAGCTGCGCTCGCTCGCCGACGATCTGAAGCGACGCATCGGCTCGGGCGTCGTCGCCGTCGTGGCCCGCGACGACGGCAAGGCGGCGATCGTCGTCGGCGTCACTGACGACCTTACCACGCGCTTCGACGCGGTCGGCCTGGTCCGGGCGGGGGCTGAGATCCTGGGCGGCAAGGGTGGCGGCGGACGCCCCGATATGGCGCAGGCAGGCGGACCCGACGCGGCACGCGCCGAGGAAGCGCTCGACGCGGTTCGGCGCGCGGTCGCCGCTCGGGCAGGCGCCTAGGACACCGATTCGCGGCGGAGTGTTAACGCAAGCCCTGGAGGCTCTGAGGAACTGGCACGCAACCCCTTGAAGGCATATCGGTTTTCCTGAGGCATCGACGCGACTTTTCCAGCGACCCATAGTCGCTTGAGACCATGTGGGGAGTGACGCCGATGGACTCGGCGCAGCTGTGGGGAGGCACGGTATGAGGCGGCTCGGTGGCATTGCCGTACTGTGTCTGGGGGTCGGCGTCATCGGGCTGACCGGCTGTCAGGACACGGCGTCTTTGCAGCTCGATCCGCTGACGACCGCCGGGCGCGACGGCAATGCGCCGCAACTCGGATATGACGCGGTGATGCGTATCGCCAATGCGTCGCGCTCGGCGCAGGATTTCAGCAATGCCGTCAACCTCTACCGCCATGCCGCGGAGATGGAGCCAGCCAAAACCGAGCCGCTCGTTGCCCTCGGCGGCACGCTCGCAGACATGGGTAAGATCGATGAGGCGATCCTCAATTACAACGCCGCGTTGAAGATCAGCCCGCACGATGGCGAGGCCCTGCGTGGCCTGGCCCGCGCCTACCTAAAAACGGGGCGACCCGATTTGGCGAGTGATCCGCTTGCCCTTGCCTTTCACGACACGCCCAATGACCCGAAGCTGTTGATGCTGATCGGTGTCGCCGATGATTTCATCGGCCAGCACGCTTCGGCGCAGGACCGCTATCGCCAGGGCCTGAAGCTCGCTCCGGCAGACCGCTCGATCTCGCTCGACCTCGCGCTGTCCTTGGCCTTGAGTGAAAAATATAACGAGGCGATCTCGATCCTGAAGCCGATCGCCCAGCGGCCTGGCGCGACTGCCCAGGAACGCCAAACCCTGGCGTTGATCTATGGGCTGCAGGGCGACCAGAAGTCGGCGGGCGATGTAGCGCGGGTCGATCTCGATCCGGCGTCTGTCGACCACAATCTCGCGTTCTATGAAAGCCTCAGGCGTCTGTCGCCGGATGCGCGTAGCCGCGCCGTCCTGTCCGTCAGCGCCGGGTCGCGGCCGGCTTCCTAGCCCGCTGACGCCACGAGTTTCGCTCGGCGGCAGGCGCTACCGGTGCGAGAACGTATCGATGATGTTGATGGCGGCGGGGCCGAGCAGCACGATAAACAGCGTCGGCAGAATGAACAGGATCATCGGCACGGTCATCAACGCTGGCAACCGCGCCGCCTTTTCCTCGGCCTTGAACATGCGGGCGTCGCGGAATTCGGCGGCCAGCACGCGCAGCGACTGGGCCAGCGGTGTGCCGAATTTGGCGGTCTGGGTTAGTGTGTTGACCACCCCTTTGATCGAACTCATATCGGTGCGGCCGGTCAGGTTTTCGAATGCCTGACGACGGTCTGGCAGGAAGGTGAGCTCAGCGGCCGTTATGCCGAGTTCTTCGGCCAGCTCGGGCCAGGTGCTCTCGAGCTCCTTCGACACGCGTACCAAGGTCGCGTCGAGGCTCAAGCCAGCTTCGGCGCAAATCACCATCAGGTCGAGTCCATCCGGCAAGGCGAGTTGAATGCGTTTGGCGCGCTTCGTCGTCAGATTCTTGATGTAGATGCCTGGTGCGAAAAAGCCGAATACACCGGCCAGCGCCACCCCGAGGAGGGAGAACTGAGGCGGAATTGGCAGCAGCCTGAGCGTGTAACTGTCGAACAGCGTGGCGGCGGCGAACGCCAACGGCATGACCAGTCGCGCGAACAAATAGCGGATCATCGCATCGCGCGACCGCAACCCGGCGCGTGCGAGCATCATCCGCGAATCGGTGGCGTGCTTGGAGCGCAGCAGATCGAACCGGACCACCAGGTCGCGCATCATGCTCGCCGGGGTCATCCGCACGCGTTGTCGCTTCGATGCGATCGCGGCCTGCCGCATCGCCTCCTTCCTGTCCGCGATCTGGGCCAGCCGCCGATCGAGCGACGCGTTGCCGCGGAACGCATGCCACATGGCAAGAAACGTCGCGATCACGGCTAATCCGGCCGAGGCGGCGATCACATCCTCCAGACCGATGCCGGCGGGAAGCCATTGCTCGATCCGGAAGCTGGAGACGGGCATCGCGCTCATATTTCGAACTTCGCCATTCTGATCATGATGCCGATGCCGCCGCCGAGCATGCCGAGCGCGATCCCGACGAGGATCAGGCCGCGAACGTCGGTGAACAGCGTCATGATGTATTTGGGGGAGGTCATAAACAGGATGATCGTCACCACGATCGGCAGCGAACCGAGGATCGCCGTGCTCGCCCTAGCCTCGGACGCCATGGCCCGAGCCTTCTGCCGCATTGAGCGGCGGCGGCGCAGCAGGTCCGAGAGGTTTTGCAGCGTCTCGGCGAGGTTGCCACCCGTTTCGCGCTGCACGCCGAGCGCGATGATGAAGAACCGGAACTCTGGCGTGTCGATACGCTTGGCGATGTCCCAGAGCAGGCTGTCCAGGTCTCGCCCCATGCGCATACCGCTCTCGACCGTGCTGAATTCGGAGCCGACTGGGTCGCCGACCTCATGCGCTGCGCTGATGATCGCCTCGGTCATCGGCAGGCCCGATTTCAGCGCGCGCACCATCAGGTCGATGGCGTCGGGAAAGAGGTTGAGAAAGCGGGCGACGCGCCGCTTTCCCATGCGGCCAATGACCATGTGCGGTATGAGGACGCCGATCGCTACTCCCACCAAAAGGCCAGGGAGAGCCGCCAATTTGAGGAAGATCAGCACCAGTGCGCTGGCGACAACGATCGCCGCGCCGGTGGCTATCGCGTAATGACTGATCGTGATCGCGCGACCGGTGCGCGCCAGACGTGCGGCGAGCAGGTCGCGGCGCGGGATCCACGGCTTGACGTAGCGGTCGAGCAGCGGTGTCGCGCTCTCGCGTCGCGACAGCGTCCGCGCCTCGGGTGACCCCGCTGTGGCGACCACGGTGCGCTTCTGACTGCTCACCGAGGCCAGGCGGCGGCGATAGCGTCGGCCGCCGGGGCTGGTCACTAACCCGGCCACGAACACAAAGCTCAGCGCCATGATGGTGCCCAGACCGAGCGCCATCAGCGTTGCTGGATCGATCGTTCCAAGCATGTTCTAGATCGCCTCGAGCAGGGCGCGGTCGAGACCGAAATACTCGGCGCGCGGCAGGAAGGCGGGCCGGATGCCCGTCGGCACGAATGACCCGCGCAGCCGGCCTTCCCCGGTTTCGCCCTGGAACTGATAGCTGAACAGCTCCTGGGTCGTAATGATGTCGCCCTCCATGCCGACCACCTCGACGATGTGGGTGACGCGGCGCGCGCCATCGCGCATGCGGTTAACCTGGCAGATCAGGTGAACGGCCGAGGCGATCTGCGTGCGCATCGCCTTCGATGGTAGGTTGAAGGCGCCCATGCTGATCATGTTTTCGAGGCGGGTCAGCGCCTCGCGCGGGTTATTGGCATGGATCGTTGACATCGAGCCGTCGTGGCCGGTGTTCATCGCCTGCAGCATGTCGAGCGCCTCTTCGCCGCGGCACTCGCCGATGATGATGCGGTCCGGTCGCATACGCAGGGCGTTCTTCAGCAGGTCTCGCATCGTGATCTCGCCGCTGCCCTCTAGGTTGGGCGGGCGCGTCTCGAGCCGCACCACATGCGGCTGCTGCAGCTGCAGCTCCGCCGCGTCCTCGATCGTCACGGTGCGTTCGGCCGGGTCGATCATGCGGGACATGGCATTGAGCAATGTCGTCTTGCCCGAGCCGGTGCCGCCGGAGATCAAAATATTGAGCCGACAACGCGCGGCGATCTTCAGCACCGTCGCCATCGGCGCCGAGATGCTCCCGGTCTGCGCCATGATGTCGAGAGTAATCGTTTTCTTGGAGAATTTGCGGATTGAGATCGACGGGCCGTCGAGCGCCAGGGGCGGGATGATGATATTGACGCGGCTGCCGTCATCGAGACGGGCGTCGACGAGGGGCTTGGCTTCGTCGATGCGGCGGCCGACTCGCGAGACGATCTTGCTCGCGACGTTCATCACGTGCTGGTCGTCGCGAAACCTCACATCGGCGAGTTCGAGCTTGCCTTTGCGCTCGACATAAACCTGGTTCGGGCCGTTGACCATGATGTCGGTGATCGTCTCGTCCGACATCAGCGGTTCGAGGGGACCTAGACCCAGCATGTCGGCGATCAACGAGTCGACGAGTTCGCGCTGCTCGGCGAAATTGAGCTGGATCTTGGTTTCGGCCAGCAGCTCCTTGACCCAGCCGGTCAACTGGGCCTCGAAGGCCGGGCGGGGCATCTCGGCCGCCGCCGCCACATCCATGTGTTCGAGCACAAGCGGTTGGATCTGCGACTTCGCCGAATTCAACGAGCGCGCGATGCGGGCTGCGGCGATTTCCGGCGGCGTCGGGGTCGGGCGTGCCGGGGCTTAGGAGCTCCTGCAGGATCGCGGTTACGAGGTCGCGCCGGGCCAACGGGTCGGCATTGATCGAATTACGGACAAAGTGGGCCTGCACCGCCGCGTCGACGAGCTTGGCCAGTTCGCCGCGACTGAGGAGGCTGCGCCGTTCGGGCCGGATTTCGGCGCCAAGCCTGGCGGCGAGCTGCTCGCGAGCCTCAGTGAGCTTGGCGTCGAGCGAGCTGGCATCGTCGGAAGGCGATGTCGGCGGCGCCTCCGGCCGGCCTGGCAAGCCGGGGCGTGGTCGGTTGGCGCCGGCGCCGGCTTCGGGCCGCGGCACCAGATCGAGTCGCGGCGCCTCGGGCCGAGGATTCCCAGCCGGTTCTACCACGATGGCCGGCGTCGGTCGCGGAGCGGGCGCCGCGGACGGCTGCTCTCTCGCGGGCGGCGCCAGGCTGCTCGGGGGCGTTTCCGGTGATGCGGGAGACGCCGGCAAAACCGTCGATGCGGTTTCGCCAGGGGCGTCTTCGAGGGGGGAGACAGGCTGAGCGCCGCGCCGGCGCGTTAGCCCGGCGATGCGGTCGCCGAGCTCAGGCTCGGCAGCTGTCTTACGGAATAATCCTACCATGGCAAGTTGATCGCAAACCTGCGTTTCTTAGCTTCAGTAGCTCCGGCTATTGTGGTCACGAGCTGGTTAATTTCTCGTGCATATACGCTGCGTGGTGCGGCCATCGGCACCGGCTGCCCGGCATTGGCCGCGGCGCCGGCCGCTTTGGTGTCGTACGACAGCGTTCCGTCGAAGCTTTTGCCGACCGCTTTCTCGAATTCGCTCTTGCCGACCGTCGCACGATCGCCATGCGCGCCGCTTTCGATCAGCAGCAACCGAGATTGCGGCGCGTGCTCGCGCAGCACCGTCTGCACGCGTATGGTGTCGCGCAACCCGGCAAGGCTCCGCTCGCACAGCACGATCGTCCGGCTTGCCGCGGCGAGAACGACGCGCTGCAGCGGCGAGACAAATCGCGGCATATCGACCACGACCCATTGGAATTTGCGCCGCAGCTCATACAGCAGCACATCGATCGCGCCGGTATCGACAATCAGCGGCTCCGCCATCGCCGCTTCCGCGGCGAGGACGCGCAAATTGTCGGTCACTTTGATCATCGCCCGCTCGATGAACAGGCTGTCGATGCGTGATGGCTGCTCCAGCGCCTCGCACAAGCCGTTACCCGGATCGGTGTCGAGCTTCAGCGCGACGGTGCCGAAATGCAGGTCAAGATCGACCAGCGCCGTACGCTCGTTGCGCTCCTCGGCCAGCATCCAGGCGGTTGACACCGCTGCGGTGGTGTTGCCGACGCCGCCCCGGCTGCCGAGAAAGGCGATGACGTTGCCGAGCCCGCCGCCGGCGTTGCCGCCGCCGCCGCTTTTCTCGAACAGCGCCACCAATTGCTCGCGGGCAGGGGGCTTCACCAAATAGTCGGTGGCGCCCGCGGCGATCATGTCGCGATAAAGGCTGACATCGTTGACCGAGCCGAGGACGAGGATCTTCAGATCGGTTCCGCCGACCGCGCGCGCCGCGCTGAGTTCCGAGATCGGCGCCGCCGACTCGCTCAGATCGATGACCAGCACGCGCGGATTCAGGCCTTCATGCAAGCGTCGCAGAGCGGCGTCGAGCGTCGCCTCGAAGCTCAGCTCGTCGTCGAGCTGCAATTCGCGGATAACGCCTTGGATGCGGTCGAGGGTGACCTGATCGTGGACGATCGCAATCACGCCCGCTCGTTCTGTCTTGCGGGCTGGCGCGGTTGATCGTTCTGCGACTGCAGCAGCCATTATGGACTCCCAGTTGGTGCGGTGGCCGTAGCTTGGCTAGCGGCCGCGGAGAAAGGCGTGGCTCCGGCCGCGCTTGGCAGCGGCGTTACCTTGTCGGTCAGGTAGCGTTGCACGGCCGCCGCCGCCGGTTGTCCGGCAGTGGGACCGTCCGCCCGGGCGAGCGCCAGGTCGGTCGGGTTGGCCACCATCAACCCGAGATTGGTTTCGGTCGCGCAGCCGAAGTTGCTGCTTGGGGCATTTCCGAAATCGGGCTGCGATTTCTTGCTCCAGTTGGGGCAAGGCGGCAAGGTCACTAGCGTCCGGATAACCTCGACGACCGCGTGGTTTGGCGGCAGATTGGCGATCTGGCTACCGCTGACGGCAATCCCATAGGGCACCAGCAAGGCGGAAACCGTGCCGATCCGCTGCTGGACCAGGTAGGGCGTTCCGGCGGCCGCGACGGTCACTCGGTCGGTGGCGCCGATCGATCCCTTGGCCGCCAGGCGCCGCAGCTGCGCCGCTTCGACAGGCGAGAGCTGGGCCGAACCCGCAAGGAAGCGCAAATCGAGGCGCGTCGTGGAGCTGTCGACCGTTAGGTTCCTGGGTGCCTCGGCCTCGGTGTAGCTTGTCACCGGAGCACAGGCACCGAGCAGGAGCATTGTCGCCAGGCTCAAGGCGAACGGAGTGCGGTTGATGGTCATCATCTCTGCGTCCCCCTAATCGAGCTTGAAGCCAGCTGGGCCGAGTAGCCCAACGCCGCCTGGGGGGATCGGTCCTTTCGCCGGCGCCGGCAGTGTTTGGCGATAGGTGTCGCTGGTCGCCATCCGCTGCACATCGTGCGGCAGGATGAAGCCGTCGGTCGGCGCTGACAGCGCGACATTGCTCGGTTTGACCAGATAGGGCGTGACGATGATGACGAGCTCGGTCTCGTTGTGCTGGAACAGGTTCGAGCGGAACAGCTGACCGAGGACTGGGATGTCGCCCAGCCACGGGATCTTCGAAATGTCCTGCTCGGTCGTGTTCTGCAGCAATCCGCCAAGCGCGAAGCTCTGGCCGCTGGCGAGCTCGACTGTGGTCTCGGCGCGGCGCACCGTCAGCGCCGGGATCGTCACCACAGAGGTTGGGCCGAGCGGCACCGACACGGCGCCGGTCGTGGTCAGCTGGCTCACCTCGGGGCGGACCTTGAGGCTGATGTGGTTGCCGTCGAGGATGGTCGGCACGAAATCGAGCGCCACGCCGAATTGCTTGAACTCGATCGTGATCGTCGGCGTGCCGGTGGTGCCGGTGGAGGCGGCGACCGGTACCGGGAACTCGCCGCCGGCCAGGAAGCTCGCGGTCTGACCCGAGGTCGCGGTCAGGTTCGGTTCCGCCAGCGTGGTGATCAGCCCTTCAGAGGCTAACGCGTCGAGGGTCGCCTGCAACCCCGGGCCACCGCCGGGAACCGAGAACCCATATGTGAACAAGTTCTGGTTGAGGATCGCCTGGTTCGTGAACGGGTTTGCCGTGTTGACGGTGGACGTCGAGTGGTCCAGACGGTTGTTGCTCCACGAGCCGCTCCAGTTAAACCCCAGCGCCTTCAGAGCGGTGCGGTTCACCTCGGCGATCTTGACCCGCAGATTGACCTGGTTGGGCGTATCGACCGACAGCTGGTTGAGCACCTGCGCGTCCTTGATGTTCGCGCCCGCGATGGAGGCGGCGAGCGCGCGCGCTTTCTCGGCTCGGCTCGCGGTCGTGACGTCCCCGTTCAGCACTACGTTCTTGTCGATCGAGGTGACCCCGATGTTTTCGCCGGGCATCAGCGCGTGGAGCGATTCGCGCACCCGCGTCAGGTCTTGATCGACCCGCACTGGCGCGTGGAGCAGCACCTGGTCATTGGCATCGACCGCGTAGACCACAGTCTCACCGGGCGACTTTGCGCTCAGGTAGATCAGTGAAGGTGATTTGACTTGCACGTCGGCGATGTCCGGATTGGCGATGAAGACGGTCGCCGCGGGCTGGCTTAGGCGGATCAGCGTGCCCTTGCCGGCTTCGATGACGATCGGCTTGCCGCTCGCCGGGACCTGGCTGATCCCCGGAGGGATCGCCGGCGCCGGTGCCGCTGCCGGCGGCGTCGCTGCGGGTGGTGTTGCCGCAGGCGGTGTCGTCTGTGCGGCGGCGGCCGTGGCGCAGAAAATCGTCAGCGCTATGACCAATGCCGTCCTGATTCTGGACATACTACCCCCCAGTTTTTGTAGCCCCCGTCGTACCCGGTGTGCTTGACGCGGAGCTGCCACGCAAGATGACAACCTCTCCGTTTGTGCTACCCTTTGGTTTCAAGGGGTTGCTTAGCAACGGATTGATGTCGCTATCCACCGTGTAGGCGTCGGTCTGGGGAGTAAGTTGCGAATCGTCCTTGGCGTCCTTCGCATCGTCTGGTCCGGGGGTCAAGCTGCGCAGGCTCAGCGACAATTTGCCCATCTCGCTCGCGAGCGCGATGACGGCGGCTTCCTTCGGCGTCACTTCGAGCGTGGCGGTCTTGATGTTGGCGTTGGCTTCGCCCGGTTTAGCGGCGTCGAGCTTCTGGTCGATCGCGATCACGCGGATGTCGCGCAGGACGGTCTCCGAGGCCTTGACGTCGCGCAGCGGTCCGGGGTTGGTGCCGCGTGGTGCCTCCTGCGAGGTGATCGTCACGACCAGGTCGACCTGATCGCCCGGGAAAACGAACCCGGAAATGCCGGAGGCTACCGACACGGGGACGGATACCGCGCGCATGCCTGGCGCCAGCGCCGCGGCGAGGAACCCGCGATTCCCGGGCGCGACGATCTTCGCTTCGGTGATCGGCTCGCCGGCGGCAATCGGGTTGCGCGCCACCCAGCCGGAGAACGACTCGGGGGTCTTCGTGCCGATGACGACATAATTCTTGTCGATGCCGCCCTCAGGCCACGGCTCCCAGGCAAAGTCCTCGGGCTTCAGCAGCTGGCCGCGTTGGATCGACGAGCGCGCGATAAGCACGGATTTCGCCGGCATCGGCAAGGCGAGTGGCGAGGCCTCGGTCTGCTGTGCCTTCTGTGAGGAAAGCCAGACACGGGCCATCATCGTGGTGCCGCCCGCCAGGATCAGGGCGACGACGAGCAGGATTAGGGTACGGGCGCGCATGGCAATCTCACCGGAAATGGGGAATGAAAAGGACGAGCAGGGCTGCCGCGGCGATTGCGATCCCGTATGGAACCGGGGTCGCGAGCGCGCGGGTTGGGGTAGTAGCGGTATCCTCACCAAGCTTGACCCTGGCCAGGGTCGCGAGGTGAGCGCAGGGCGGGACGAGCAGGATCAGCGCCAAGGCGCCGCCCAATACGCCGGTCGCTAGGAGCAGCGATGGCGCCAATCCGGGTCCGGCCCACAATGTCGCGGCGGTTAGGAGCTTGACGTCACCGCCGCCGAGAAAGCCGCGGGAAAAAAACAGTGCGCCGGCCATAAAGACGATTGCCGCGCAGCCGATCGAGCCGGCAACGCTAAGGACGCTTGCGGTGGGCACTATGTAAAGCGGCCATAACACGCACACACAGAGCGGCACGACGTTCGGGATCACCAGGCGGCGGAGATCCTCGAAAGCGGCGATGATCATCAGGGCGGCAAACCCAATCAGCGCGGCGGATTGAAGTTGAAGCGCCATTCCGGGCTCCAGCGTTTCGGTCGCTGGCATAGTCGCCAAGATTGGTTAACGAACCGATAACTGCGATTCGCGTAATTTTGTCTGTATTCATTGCCGCTCCCAGGTTGCCGTAACCTTTTCTTAAACGCGGATCGATAGTGTCATCGATCGCATTGGCACGAACTTTGTGCTCGCGGAGACCGCTTGGTGAAGTTGATCGGCCGGATAAGATGCAGGCTTGCGGCGCTCGGTGACAGCGGAGTGGCCGCGATCGAATTCGCTATTGTCGGCTCCGCCTTCATGCTGATGCTGCTGGCATCGTTCGAATTTGGCTACATGTTGTTTGTGCAGTCGGTCCTCGATAACGCCGCGCGCGATGCCGCCCGGCTGATCCGAACGGGCCAGGCGCAGGGCTCGGCCAATCCGCAGACCGCGTTTCAGACACTGCTGTGCAACGACGTCGGAGCTATCGTTGGCTGCGGCAACATCGTCTACCAGTCGCAGGTCTTCAACGACTGGTCTTCGGCGCAGACGGCGATGAACACGCCGCCAACTCGTGACGTTAACGGGAAGATGGTGAGTGTCGGCTTTAGCCCCGGCACGCAGGGTCAGATCGTCGTGGTCACGGCGAGCTACAACTATCCGTTCGCCACCCCTTGGGTCGGCGGGTTTTTTGGCGCCAGCAAGTCGGCCTTTCTGATGTCGACCGTCGTCTTCATGAACGAGCCCTATTGATGACGAACCCGGAACTGCTGCCGTCCGACGCTCCGCCCCCTCGCGGCCGGGTTCTCCAGCGTTTGCGGCGGCTGCTGCACGACAGTTGCGCCACCGTGTCCGTCGAGTTCGCTTTCGCGCTGCCGATCCTTTGCGCCATGACCTTTGCGCTCTATGAGGTCACGCAGGGCGTTATCACCTATATGAAAGTCGTCGATGTCGCCAACACCGTTTCCGACCTGATCGGTCAGGTTTTGACCGCGCAGAACGGGGTCGGAAACAACGATTTCGACAATTACTACATCGCCGGGCAGTTGGTTCTGGCTCCCAATAACGGCAACCTGAAATTGGCGATCGCCAGCGTTTACTACGATGCCACCGGTGCGAACCCTGTCGTCGCCTGGCATGTCGAGCGCGGCGGCGCCGCCGCGATCAGCAACGCGACCAGCTTTGTCAGCGGTCTCGGTACCCCGCATGGCAGCACGATCGTTGTCCAGGCGACTTATACCTATACCTCGCTGCTCAACTATTTCATCACCACCCCTATCGTGATTACCTCCGAGATCGCCGGGCAGCCGCGCAACTATCTGCCCGCCACCGGGTATCCGCAGGGCATACCCTGTCCGGCGCCATCGCAAACCTGCAGCTGATACCGGCCGATTTCGCGCAAATTATCCATTTGTTTGGGATAGTTGCCCGCCCAGGCTTAAGCAATTTTAAAGGGCTACCTGCTTGACTAGTAGCTCCGCAAAGATCGGTTCGGGTAGTTCCGTGATCAAGCACCGCAAATCTCCCTTAGACCGTTGCTCCACGGGGCTGAAAGGCCTTCGTGATCATCTCGCTCGCATCGCGCGCGACACGCGCGGCAACGTGATGGTGCTGATGGCGATCGGTCTCATCGCACTTGGCACGGCGACCGGCGTGGGCGTTGATTTCGCCCGTGCGCTCAACTTCAAGACAGGGCTCCAAGGTGTCGCGGATGCCGCCGCGATCGCCGGCGCGAGCATCTATGTCAACAACGGGTATGCTACGCCAGCGACAGCCGCGGCGACCACTTACTTCGACCAAGCGAGCGCGCGACTGCCGACCAATAACGGCGTCAGCAGGACCATTACGGTGAGCCAGTCGGCGCCATGGACCGTTACTGTCAACGCCAACGCTACGATCAACTCCACCTTCAGCGGGTTGTTCGAGAACACCATCCCGGTTCAAGTGACGGCGACCGCGCACGGCCCGACCAACCCCAATATCGATTTCTACCTGTTGCTCGACACTTCGCCGTCGATGGCGATTGCGGCAACGCAGGCCGACATCAACACGATGGTCGCGAATACGGGGCCGCAGGGCGGCTGCGGGTTTGCTTGCCATCAAGCGGTTCCGTTGCATGACACGCTCAACAATCCGGTTGTAGCGAATACTTCCTGTGACGGCACTGAAGATAACTACGGTCTGGCGCGGTGTCTCAACATCACGCTGCGCATCGACAATTTGCGGACCGCCACGCAGAACCTGATGACCACCGCGCAGTCGACAATGACGCAGAACAGCGCGATCTATCGCATGGCGATCAGCAAGTTCGATGTCGCTTTCAACACGTTCCGAACGCTGACCTCGGACTTGGCCGCTGCCCAGACAGCGGCGGGCGCGCCCGGCAATATCGATATGCCGGTAATGTATGCCAACAACCACCTTGTGCAAAATGACAACAACCAGGATGCCGATACCAACTACGATGCCGCGATGAATGGTATCAACGCGTTAATGCCCGCTCCGGGCTTTGGCACGAGCGCGACAGGCGACACGCCGCAAGAGGTGTTGTTTTTTGTCACCGACGGCGTTGAGGACGAGATGGTCAACGGCAGCCGGCAAGAGTCGCTGATGAGCAACACGTGGTGCGATACCATCAAAAACCGCGGCATTCGCATCGCGGTGCTCTACACCGAGTATTTCCCGCTGCCGACCAATGCTTGGTACAACGCGCACGTAGCTAGCTATCAGTCGAATATCGGCCCAACGCTGCAAGCGTGTGCGTCACCGGGGCTGTACTTCAAGGTGGATACCGGCGGTGACATCTCCGCCGCGATGACGGCGCTGTTCACCAGCGCTGTGCAGTCGGCCTACATTTCGAATTAGCGCGCCTGACGACGCCTAGTCACCGGCAATAGAACACTACGCAGGGCCCGCTTCGGCGGGCCTTCGCGTATCCCTGGTTCGACATTTGTCCATCATTTTATTCATTTCTTCAAACCCGCTGTTCTACTTAACGGTTTCGCAATCTCTAAAGACGATGCTTCACCTGTCAGCCCCCTAGGAGGATTTACAATGTTCGCGACCATCAAGAAGCTTCTGAGAAACGAGGACGGAGCAACCGCGATCGAGTATGGTCTCATCGCCGCGTTGATCGCCGTCGCCGCCGTGACCGTCATGGGCACCGTCGGCACCAACCTCAGCAGCACGTTCAATACCGTCGCCAACAAGCTCTAAAGCTTGCTGCGGACGAGGTTCGAAACGCCCGGCGACATCGCTGTCGCCGGGCGTCGTCGTTAGAAAGGCGCCGGCCAAGGCCGGCGCCTTTTTGCATGCGCTGCGACCGGTCCAGGCTCAGCTCTGGCCGGTCGCGACGACCTCGTCGTCGGTCGGGAAGCGGCCGGTCTGCTTCTTCGAGTATTTCAGCTGACCGTCCACCGTGATGTCGAACACGCCGGCAACCCCCGGCACCAGCTCGACTTCGGCTCCGTACTTCTGCTCCAGTAATGCCCTCGCACGGAGGGCGCGCGGCTCATAGTTTCAGGGCTTGCACCAGTCGATTCTGACCTTCATGCCAATGCCTCCTGCAAACCTGGCGGCGGGATATTACTACAAAACAAGTCACTGGCATTGGGGGGTTGCGTTCGACCGGCGTTGGCGCGAGGTTGCGACCCCGATGGAACAAGCGGCGGGGAATGCGATGGCTGCCGAGGCGAGCGGACGCTGGCAGGATGCGCTCTACGACCTGTTGCGCCGCCACAACGTGACGCAGTTCGCCTATGTCCCCGACGCGGGTCACCGCATCCTGATCGACCGCTCGCTCGCCGATCCGGGCGTGCACTCGGTGGCATTGACCACCGAGGAGGAGGGCGTGGCGCTGCTCGCCGGCGCCGATCTCGGTGGTGCCCGCGGGGTGCTGTTGATGCAATCGAGCGGCGCCGGCAATTGCATCAACATGCTCTCGCTGGTGAAGGGCGGCCGCTTCCCGATGCTGATGCTCCTCAGCATGCGCGGCGATTTTGGCGAGGGGAACCCGTGGCAGTTCCCGATGGGTCAGGCGGTCGAACCGGTACTCGAGGCGATGGGGGTGATCGTCATCCGCGTTGAGACGCCGGACGAGGTTATCCCGACCGTCGAGGCGGCGCTCACCATGGTGTTTCAGAGCGGCAACTCGGTCGCCGTGCTACTGACCCAGAAGTTGCTCGGCGCCAAGGCGTTTTAGGGGACAAGGCTATGGCTATGCGTTACCCGCAAGGGGTCGATGTCGCGGCGGCGACGGCGGCCGGTTTTATCCTCGACCGCTGCGAGGCGGTGCCGGCGCTGATCGGCAAGCCGGACGACTTCCTCATCGTCACCGGGCTCGCCGGGACCGCGCGCGACATCGCCGCGCTGACCCACGACAGCGCGCAGATCTACACCATGGCCGGGGCGATGGGCGGCGCGGTGATGATCGGCCTCGGCCTGGCGCTGGCGCGGCCCGACAAGCGTGTTCTGGTCGCGACCGGCGACGGCGAAATCCTGATGAATGTCGGCGCGCTGGCAACGGTGGCGATCATGAACCCGGCCAATTTCTCGATCCTCGTCGTCGATAATGGCCATTACGGCGAGACCGGCTGGCAGAAGAGCCATACCAGCCTCGGCGTCGATCTCGAAAAGATCGCTGTCGGCGCCGGCATCCAGCGCACGCTGACGGTCGCTGGCGAAGACGGGCTGGCTGACGGCGCGCGCCTGCTGCGCGAGGGCAACGGCGCTGCCTTTGTCGTGCTCCGCGTCGCTCCCGCCGAACCGCCGTCCTACAAGCGCAATTTCGACCCTGCCGCCTGCCGCAATCGTTTCCGTTCGGCGCTGCTCGGCGTGAGCTAGACATGCCACGCCGCGTTCTTCTTGCTCTGGCGCTGTGCCTCGCCGCGATCGGTGCGCCTCGCTTCGCCACGGCGAGTGAGCTGACCGCGCCGATCGAGCGGCTCGACGCCGCGCTGTTGCAGGCGATGAAGCTCGGAAAGTCCGCCCCGTTTAAGCAACGCTACGATGTCCTCGCTCCTGCTGTTCTCCAGGCTGTCGATGTCGATGACATCCTGGCGGGGGCTGTCGGGTCTGCTTGGGCGTCGTTGCCGGCGGATCAGCAGGCTGCGCTCAAAGCTGCGTGGCAGCGCTACGCCATCGCGTCCTATGCGTCGACCTTTGACAGCTTCTCGGGCGAGCGCTTTGAGCTCTATCCGCCCGCCGCCGGGGGCACGCTGGTGCGCGTCAAGATCGTCCCCGGCCAGCCGGGGGACGACACTCATGTGCTCGGCTACACGATGCGCCAGGGCTCGGCCGGCTGGAAGGCGATCGACGTCACCGCCGACAGCACGATCAGCCAGGTCACCACGCAGCAAGACCAAATCCGTTCGCTGTGGCGGAGCGGTGGCTATGCCGGGTTGCTCGCGCGGCTGCAGCAAAAGGTCGCGGACATGTCCGGTGGCACGGTGCGCTAGCGCTTCAATTTTGGGAGGGTGCCCATGCCCGATGGTAGTTTTGATCCCGTTCGTCTCGCGCCCGCGGTGGCGCGGGTCGATTACACGGTCAAGAAGGGCGAGGTCTCGCTCGCCGTCTATCGCAAGCGCGCCGGTATGGGGCCGCGCCAGGTGCTGTTCCTCGTTCACGGCTCGTCGAATTCGGCGCTGTCGTCGTTCGACCTCGTCGCTCCCGGCGGCGAATACTCGACGATGAACGTCTTCGCCGCGCTCGGCTACGACGTGTGGACGATGGACCACGAGAATTACGGCCGCTCATCGCGCACCGAGGGCAATTCGGACATCGCCAGCGGCGTCGAGGATTTGATCGCCGCCAGCGAGCTGGTCATCCGCGAGACCGGCCAGCCCAGGATGCACATGCTCGGCGAATCGTCCGGCGCGTTGCGCGCCGCCGCCTTCGCGATGGAACGGCCGGAGCGAGTCGACAGGCTGATCCTCAACGCCTTCACTTATACCGGGCGCAACTCGCCGACTCTGGCAAAGCGCTCCGAGCAACTGCCCTATTTTCGCACCCACAACCGCCGGCTGCGCGACCGCGCGATGATCGAGAGCATCTTTACCCGCGACCACCCCGGCACCAGCGATCTGCGCGTCGCCGCTGCGCTCGCCGACACCGAGCTGCAGTTCGGCGACCAGGTGCCGACCGGCACCTATCTCGACATGTGCGCCAACCTGCCGGTGGTCGATCCGCTGCGCGTCAAGTCGCCGGTGATGCTGATCCGCGGCGAGCATGACGGCATCGCCAGCGAGGAGGACCTGCTCGACTTCTACCGGCTTCTGCCCAACCCCGACCGCCAGTTCGTCGTGCTGCCCGGCGCCGCGCATGCGCTGGTCTTCGGCCACAACCGCCATCAGTTCTGGCACGTCGCGCACGGCTTCCTGTCGATGCCGCCGCGCCGCGACGAGCATTAGGCACTGTCGCCACAAGTACTTCGCACGGCTTCGCTTTGTACGGTGCCGCACGAAGATGACTGTTTTCTAATCAAAATGTCGTTTGGCGACGAAACCTCCGGGAACCTCTGGCGTTAAACCTCCACCTGCATTTCTTCAGGATGAAGCATGGGAGCCGGTAGAAGGCTCACGCATGTCAATTCTGCGAAGGAATGCCCGGTTGTGTGTGTGGATGTTTCAACCTGAAGTGCAAAATACTCCTGGAGGACATCATCATGAAGAGAACAGCGATCGCCGCGGCGCTTACGATGGCAAGTCTGCTTCCGCTGGCTGCGACCACGGGACCGGCCTTTGCCGCGGCCGATATGATGGGGACGATCCCGAACGGGAAGACCATCCAGAATTACTACAAGCAGAGCGTCTATGACCCATCGAACAACAAGATCGGCAGCATCGACGACGTCGTCGTGAACGATGGCGGCCAGGTTACGGCTTTCATCGTCGGCGTGGGCGGTTTCCTCGGCGCCGGCGAAAAGGACGTGGCCGTCCCGTTCAACGCGGTGCATGCCGAAATGAAGAACGGGTCGTGGTATCTCACGATCGACACGACGAAGGATGCCCTGAAATCGGCTCGCGGCTTTACCTACGACAAGAGCAAGACCGCCTGGGTCCCCGCTGCCAAGAGCTAATGGCCCGCACGTAAATCGGACCGCAGGGAGGCGTCGCGAGGCTCGCGGCGCCTCCTTTAATTTGCCAGTGCCGCGCGCACGAACCACGGCTCGAAAATCTGGTCGGCCATCACCTGACAACGTTTGATCAGCCGGTGCTCGTCGGGGCCGTAATCGGCATGGGCGTTGTGCAGCGTGCCGATATCGTCCCACAGCAGCACATCGCCCTCGCTCCAGCGATGGACCCAGCGGTATTTCGCCTGCAGCTGATGCTCGAACAGAAATTCGAGCACCTCGTCGCTCTCCGCCTCGGGCAGCTCGTTGATGCGGATTGCATAGCCGGGGTTGCAGTAGAGCACCTGCTTCTCGGTGATCGGGTGGGTGAGGAAGACCGGGTGCGACACTGGCGGCTTCTTGGCGCGTTGCTCGGGGCTCAGCGGCTTCCGCCACGTCCCCGGCCGTTTCAACATCATGTCCCAGAACTTGTTGAAATCGTGCAGCGCGGTCATCCCGTTGAGCCGGGTCTTGAGCTCGTCCGGGAGGTCGGCATAGGCCGCGTGCATGTTGGCGAACTCGGTGCCGCCGAGCGGCTTGCCGTCGCGCTGCGGCACCTTGAGCGCGTAGAGCACGTTCGCGAACGCGATCGTCTCGCTGTACGACATGTCAGTGTGCCAATCCTGCCCGGCGTCGCGGGCGCCGATCGGGCGGCCGGTCTCGTCCTTCATGTTGGAGAGGATCATCACTTCGGGGTGCCCCGGCTCCTGGAACGCGCCGGCGACGTTGATCTCCAGCGACCCGAAGCGCTGGGAAAACGCCATCTGCCGCTCGGCGCTCAGCTCCTGTTTCGGGAAGCGCAGCGCCCCGTATTCGCCGAGCGCCCTGAGGATCACCGCGAAACTCGCATGATCGAGCTCGCGGTTGAGATCGACGCCCTCGACCGTCGCGCCCAATGTCTCGCCGGTCGGCGTAATGTTCATCGCTTCTCTCCGACAAACCCGCTTTGCAGCCCGGCGGCTAGCGCCAGCGCCGAGTCGCTCAGCGGGCCCTTTTCGATCGAGCGCACGGCGTATTCGAACTGCTCCGAGGTGGCGATGCCGATCAGCACGGTCGAGACCGCCTCGTTGGCGATGACGTAGCGCAGCGACGCCTCGACCAGGCTGCTGGCGTGGCCCTCGCTGATCAGCGGCATCAGCCGCCGGGCGCGGTCGAGGTCGATCGTGTAGCTGCTACCGGAGCCGATCGGCTCCGGCGGCGGCGAGGCGTTGGCGTGGCGCTCCTCGCTGCCTGAAAGCGCGCCCCCGGCGAGCACGCGGATGTTGATGACCCCCATGTCCGCCGCCTTGGTGTGCGCGAGCAAATTGCCGTAATCCTGCGCCGGGAAACTGGCGGGCACGGCGCGGCCCGGGCTCGGGTTCAAAAGGTTGTAGCTGACCTGCGCGGTGGCGAAGACCTTGGCGTCGACCACCCGATGCAGCGCCGCGGTCTCGCCCACCGCAGTGATCCCGAAAAACCCGAGCTTGCCCTGGTCCTGCAACTTCTCGAACGCCGGCACGACCTCGTCGAGCACGTCGGTGGCCGAGAAGCTGCCGCCATCGGTCTTCTCGACGATCGCGTTGTGGAACTGGAACAAATCGACCCGCTCCATCTGCAGCCGCTTGAGGCTTTCCTCCAGCGCCGCGGCGATGCCCTGGCCGATCTTGCCGCGCTCGGTCGGCGGCAGCCGCACCTTGGTGCCGACATAGGCGTTCGGCTTGAGCGATTTCCAGATGCGGCCGAGATTGGTCTCCGAGCGCCCGCTGCCGTACTGCGCCGCGGTGTCGAAGTAATTGATGCCGAGCTCCAGCGCCCGCGCGACCGCGCGCTCCTGGTCCTTGGGGTCGCCGTTGGTCATCAGGCCGCCGACCGCGCCGCAGCCGAACCCCAGCAGCGACACCTCGAACCCCGTCTTGCCCAGCCTGCGCTTTTCCACCGCGTCCTCCCGCCATCTCGTGGCGCTGACATCGCTCCGCGCGGGCAACGATGTCAATCCGCCGATTCGGTTGCCCCACCGCGCCGGGACCGCCCGCCGCCATTCGGCATTGGCGCTTTGACGCGGCATTCTCGGCGGGGCTGCGGCGCGGCGACAGCCGGCATAAAATCTGGAAACGCCCTGAGAGAGGACCCGGCCATGCATCCTCTGTTTCGCGGCACCAGTGTTATCCCGGTTCTGACCATCGAGCGCGAGGCGCATGCGGTGCCGCTCGCCCGCGCGCTCTACGAGGGTGGTCTCCGCGTCATCGAGGTCACCTTCCGCACCGAAGCCGCCGCCGCCTCGATCGCCGCGATTGCCCGCGAGCTGCCGCAAGTGACGGTCGGCGCCGGAACCCTCCTGCGCGCCAAGGATGTCAGCGAGGCAGTGCGCGCCGGCGCCAAATTCCTGGTCAGTCCCGGCGCCACCCCCGAGCTCGCCGGCGCCGCGCTGGCGACCGCGCTGCCCTATCTCCCCGGGGTCGCCACCCCGTCCGAGATCATGGCGGCGCGCGCGCTCGGCATTTGCGTGATGAAGCTGTTCCCGGCCGAGGCGCTCGGCGGCAGTTCGTTGTTGCGCGCGCTGGCCCCGGTCTTCCCCGGCATCGCCTTCTGTCCCACCGGTGGGCTCGACGAGCGCACCGCCGAGCATTACCTGGCGCTGCCCAACGTGCCGATGGTCGGCGGCTCGTGGATGGCGCCGCGCGACGCGATCGCCGCCGGCGATTGGCCCCGCATCCGCCGCCTCGCCGAACGCGCCGCCGCGATGGGGCACGCCGCGGCAGCTTAAATCGGAAAGTAGTGAGAAATGGCGGATTTTACCGGGCCCGACGGCAAAGAGATGACGGATCATCAAGATGCTAAGAAAAACTACGACAGACTGGTCAGCCAAAAGGGCCTGTACAACGCGGATGAAATAAATTTGATAAATTTCGTGCGTGAATGCTACCGCCGCAGCTATCCACAGCAAGATAAGCAAAAGAGTCAGTTTCTGAATGGCGGGGCGCTGGTGTTCAATGGCGCCAATGTGCGGCTCAATGACAACGGATATTATTATACGAAGTTGAAAAACACTCCGAACCTCACGATTTACGACCGTACCGGTTTCCTGAGCGGGTCGAGCCACGATTCGGATCTGCCCCAGTACGAGGTCTATCTCGACGATGCCGGCGTCTTTCTGGTGGGTATGTGCAAGAAGTTTAGCGGCGTGCCGTTTGGACCGCACACTTGGTTTCAGAGCGAGAAGCATGCCGGCGCCGGCAACCCAATCCAGCGCGTCGGCCATGTTCTCTCTTTTTTCGACCACAAGCTACATGGCGACATGCAAGTCGGCGCGTTCGGCTACTCCATCTATAGCGAGAAGCGGGGAAATGCCCTGCTGGTCGAAAACATTACCCCCTATCCCTCAAACTGATGTGGATTGCACCGCAGATGGTAAACGCGGCGGCTGAAATGAATCTGCAAAGCGGGAGCTAAGCGCCTAGTCGTCCAATCCTTTTCCCGCGAGAATTTGAGGAATGTATTTTTCGACTCTGGCTTCGCGGGTTTTGGATTGTTTGGCCCCAGTAAAATACAAAATATAGGCTCTTTGCCGCCCTGGAGTCAGTGCATGAAAAGCGCTCCATAAGGCAGGGACGTCATTTAATCGCTTTTGAAATTCTTCGGGAGCCATAAATTCCCGCGGTTTCTTGTAATCCACTTTTAAATTAGATTTTTCTACTTCGATAGCTTCGTCAATGTAGATCTTCAATACGGTTTCCATCTCAACGATATCTTGAACGTTGGTGAATTAAATCTTCCGTCCCGCCTGCACGTTCTCCGTTTGTTGGATGAGAACGCCATTGGGATCTTTTAGCAGAGCACCTTTAATAAATAAAATTGCACAGTAATTCTTAAAATAATGAATTAAGACGACATTTTTTCCCTGAAACGTGTAACAAGGTACGCCCCATTTCAGTTCTTCGGTCAGCTGACAATCAAGGATGACCTGTCTTAACTTGCTCAGTTCGTCTCGCCACTTTTCAATCTTGCTCAAATATGCGCTGATCTTGGGATTCATTGCGCTCTGTGCCATGTAGCACGCTCCAATCGCCCTGCATTTCGTTTACGCGCGTGCGTCCTAATAGGTCGCCCGTCCGCCGCTGATATCGAACACCGCGCCGGTCGCGAACGAGCATTCGTCAGAGCAGAGCCACGCGACGAGCGTCGCAATCTCCTCGACCAAGACGAACCGCCCCATCGGGATTTTCGACAGCATGTAGTCGATCTGCGCCGGGGTCATCTGGGCGAAGATCTCGGTCTTGGCCGCCGCCGGGGCGACCGCGTTGACCCGGATCCCGGTCTCGGCCAGCTCCTTGCCGAGTGACTTGGTCAGCCCGATCACCCCGGCCTTCGCCGCTGAGTAGGCCGAGGCGTTGGGGTTGCCCTCCTTGCCGGCGATCGAGGGAATGTTGACGATGCGCCCGCTGTTTTGCTTGCGCATCAGCGGCACCACCGCGCGGCAGCAGTAGAACACCCCCATCAAGTCGATCTCGATCACCCGCCGCCATTCCTCGACCGGGTATTCGTCGAGCGGGTGGTTCGGCCCGGTGATACCGGCATTGTTAACCAAGATGTCCGGCGCGCCGAGCTGCGCGTGGGTCGCGGCGAGCGCTTGGCCGATCGACGCCGGATCGGTGACGTCGGCAAAAAAATCGACCGCGTTGACGATCGACATCGCGCCGTCTTGCGCCGCCGAGCGGTCGACGTCCCAGATCGCCACCCGCGCGCCCGACTCGGAAAACCGCTCGGCGATGGCGCGGCCGATGCCGCGCGCCGCGCCGGTGACGATCGCTACTTTGCCGTCGAGATCGATCAGGTTCATGCCGGCCTCCACAATCCGCTTGCGACGAGCCGGTCCACCACCGAGCTGAAATGCGCCGCCGCCGAGCGCTCCAGCCCTTCGAGCCAGTTCTGGTCGAGAAACGAGGCGAGCGCGGGGTGCTCCAGCTCCGCCTCCCATAATATCCCCAGCAGCGAGGCGGCCGCCTCGTCGGCCTCGCGTTCCAGCAGCGGCAGAACCGCCGCGCGCGCGGCCCCAGCGCGGTCGCGCGTGTCCGGGCCGGGCCCGGCGCCGAAATCCGGCAGCGCCCGGCGCTCCGGCGGCGCCAGCGCGAAATGCGCCACCTCGTGCAGGATCACATAGGCTTCGGTCGCGCCGTCGAGCGCCGCGCCGTCCCAATTATAGGCGCACACCGTCTCCTCTGGATGCACCGCCATCCCGTGCGCACGGGCGAAATCGAGCGCCTGAAGCCGGTGCCGTTCGGCTTCGGCGCCCTCGGCGCGCTCAGTCGCGGTCGCGCTGATCAGCGCGAACGCGGCGCGCGCGTCCAGCGTCGACAGCCCGGCGGCGAACCGGTCGAGCGCCTCCTCCAGACAGTCCGCCGGGATCGGAGTGAGGATCATCGCATGAGGATAACCGGCGGCGCGATTGCGCGCAGCCCGGCGATGTGCCGAAATCGCCTCACGGACAGGGCAGGGGGCAATGATGGCCGGTGGCGCTCTCTTGTTTTCGAGCAAGCTCGACGATCCGGTGGCCTGGTCGGCGGCGTTGAAGGCGGCGATGCCCAAGCTTGAGGTCCGCGTTTCGCCCGAGCTCGGCGACCCGGCGGAGATCGAGACCGCGCTCGTGTGGAAGGCGCCGCCCGGCGAACTCGCCTCGCTGCCCAATCTCAAGCTCATCACCAATCTCGGCGCTGGGGTCGATCCGATCCTCGCCGACCCGACCGTCCCGCCGCATATCCCGGTGGCCCGGCTCGGTGACGAGGTGATGGCGCAGATGATGGCGCAATTCGTCACGATGTGCGTGCTGCGCCACTACCGCGACCTCCCGCGCTACGAGCGCCAGCACCGCGAACGGCGCTGGCATTACGTGCTACCGGCCGCTTCCTACGATTGCCGGGTCGGCATCATGGGGATCGGGCTTCTTGGCGGCGCCGCGGCGCGGATGCTCGCGGGCATCGGCTTCCCGGTCGCCGGCTGGGGCCGCTCGCCCCGCGTCATCGACGGGGTAGAGACCTTTCATGGCCCCGGCCAGCTCCCTGCGTTCCTCGCTCGGACCGACATTCTCGTCTGCCTGCTGCCGCTGACCCGCGAGACGCGCCACATCGTCAGCCGCGACGTGCTTTACGCCCTGCCGCGCGGCGCCAAGCTGGTGAATTGCGGTCGCGGCGGCACGGTGGACGAGGCCGCGCTGCTCGCCGCATTGCGCGACGGGCAGATCGCCGAGGCGACCATCGACGTCTTCGAGCAAGAGCCGCTGCCGCCCGACAATCCGTTCTGGGGCATGGAGAACGTGCTGGTTCTGCCGCATATCGCCTCGATCGCGGTGCCCGAAATCGCCGCCCGCGACGTCGTCGAGAACATCCGCCGGCTGCGCGCCGGCCAGCCGCTGTTCAATATCGTCGACCGCGCGCGCGGCTATTGAGGTAAACGCCGCAAATTCGCTGCGTTTATGTAAAAGTAAGTCGCATGCGGCACAGTGCGGCGATGAGCGGCAACATCCTTGTGATCGGCGGCATCGGCCAGATCGGGCATGAGTTGGCTCGCGCCCGCTGGCCGGCGGGCCTCGCCACCCAGTTCGTCGAACGCGACCGGCTCGATCTCGCCCGTCCCGCCGAGGTGAAGGCGGCGGTCGCCGCGATGCGGCCGCGCCTCGTCGTCAACGCCGGCGCTTATACCGCGGTCGACCAGGCCGAAACCGAGCGCGAGACGGCCTTCGCCATCAATCGCGATGGCCCGGCGGCGCTCGCCGGGGCGTGCCGCGAGCTAGGCGCCGCGCTCATCCACTTCTCGACCGACTATGTCTTCGACGGGTCGAAGCACGGCCCTTATACCGAGGCCGATCCGGTCTGTCCGCTCTCGGTTTATGGCGCCAGCAAGGCCGAGGGCGACGCGGCGATCGCCGCGTGTCTCGACCGCCATATCATCCTGCGCACGTCCTGGGTCTACAGTGCGGTCGGGCACAATTTCGTCAAGACGATGCTGCGCCTCGGCGCCGAGCGCGACGAGCTGCGCATCGTCGACGACCAGCATGGCGCGCCGACCGCCGCCGCCGAGCTCGCCCGCGCCGCGATCCACATCGCCGCCGCTCTCGACGCCGGTAAGGGTGACGGGTTCGGCGTATTCAACTTCACCGGCGCCGGCGAGACCACCTGGTGCAGCTTCGCCCGCGCGATCTTCGCCGGCGCGGCCGAGCGCGGGGCCAAAGTGCCGCCGCGCGTGCGGCCGATCGCTACCGAGGATTACCCGCTGCCGGCGGCTCGGCCGCGCAATTCGCGGCTCGACTGCGCCAAAATCTCGCGTGTTTACGGGCTCGTCGCTAAGCCATGGCAGGACTCGCTGGCCGACTGCCTCGACGAGTTGATGGGCCGGGCGCTCTCGCCTCGCACCGCCCAGGGGGCTGCACGATGAAGGGGATCGTTCTCGCCGGCGGGCTCGGGACGCGGCTCTACCCGGTCACCCTGGGGGTGAGCAAGCAGCTGCTGCCGGTCTACGACAAGCCGTTGATCTACTACCCGCTGTCGATGCTGCTTCTGGCCGGGATCCGCGACATTCTGGTCGTCACCACGCCGCAGGATCAGGCGAATTTCCGCCTGGTGCTGGGCGATGGAGCCGCTTGGGGCGTCCAGATCGACTACGCGACCCAGTCCGAGCCGCGCGGACTCGCCGACGCCTTTATCGTCGGCCGCGAGTTCGTCGGCCGCGACACGGTGGCGCTGGTGCTCGGCGACAACATGTTCTACGGCCACGCGCTCGGCGCGCTGCTGCAAACCGCGGCGCAGCGCACGCAGGGCGCGACGATCTTCGCCTATCAGGTCACCGATCCCGGCCGCTACGGCATCGTCGCCTTCGATCGCGAGGGCCGCGCCACCAGCATCGAGGAAAAGCCCGCGCATCCGCGCTCCAACTGGGCGGTCACTGGGCTCTATTGCTACGACAACACGGTCGTCGACATCGCCGCCGCGGTAAAGCCGTCGGCGCGCGGCGAGCTCGAGATCACCGATGTCAACCACGCCTATCTCGAGGCCGGCACGCTGACCGTCGAGCGCCTCGGCCGCGGCCACGCCTGGTTCGACACCGGCACCCACAATTCGCTGCTCGAAGCAGCGGAATTTGTCCGCACCATCGAGCACCGCCAGGGTCTCAAGATCGCCTGTCTCGAGGAGATCGCCTGGCGCAACGGCTTTATCTCGACCGAAGACCTGCTGCGCCTCGCCGCGCGCTACGACAAGAGCGGCTACGGCGCCTATCTGCGCGCCGTCGCCGCCGAAGGCTGCTGACAGTTCTACTCGGCGACTTGGGCGGCAGGCGCTGGAACGGCGTCCAAGCTTGGTGCGACCGTCTCGGCGGCCCGCGCGAAATAGAGATGCACGGCGGTGCCGATGCCCTCGGCGGTCTCAACCCGGGTGAACCCGCCGATCCGCTCGACCGCGGCGGCGGCGGCGGCGATCGCAGGCCGAACGCTGGTTCTGGGATCGAGAATCTGCAGGAACTCCTGGTCTGACAGCGCCCGCCCACTGTCCCGCACGGTGATCCGCGCGAACTCGCCTATCCGCGCGCCGAGATAATCGTGAACGTTGCTCTCGTCGAAGGCGATGTTGCGCGTGCCGACGATCAAGCTTCCGTCGTCGCTCATCACGGCCGTCGCCACGCCGGCAAGATCGAGCACGATCGCCGCGACCTGACCGCCATCGGTACGGCACGGCCACAATTCCGGCAGCAGCGAGAAACGGAAGCGCACTTTCCCGCGTACCAATTGGCGGATGCGCCGCTCGAGCGGGCCGAGGATTGCGTTGAGGTCGATCGGCGCGGGTAGCGGCGCCGGCGGAGGCGTTTCCGGCAATGGCGGCGGCTCGAGCGCCGGCCGGGCGCGCCGCGTCGAGACCTTGCGCGGTCTTGGCGCCTCCGCCAATGCCGGCGCCTGCATCTCGACGACCGTGGCCTGGGTAGGAATCGGCGCGGGCTCGGCGATGCGGGGCCGCCGATAGCGTACGGCGAACCACGTCGCGACCCCCACCGCCGCGATCAGCGCCGCTATGCCCAGGATCGTCCCGATCGCGCCGCTCCATGTGCCGGGTTCTGCCTCTGCGGCCGGGTCGTAGATAAACCCGGTCAGGTCGGCGTTGCGCGCGAGCACCCCGGCGCCGAGCATCCCCGCTTCGATCTGGGTCCAACGATCGAGGTTGGAATAGCCGAGCGGGGTGTCCGGGTAGCGCGCCAGCCGCCGCGCGACGTCGATCTGATAGCGCGCGAACCCTTTCGGGTCGCCGACCGGCGGGGGGCTCGGAGGATCGGCGACCAGGCGGTCGGCGATCTCGTCGGGGTGCTGCAGCGCGTATTCCCAGCCCTTCAAGGTCGCGGCGCGAAACTTCGCCACGATGTCGGCATGGTCCGCGGCATATCGCTTAAGCGTGAACACGCTGTCGCCGTAATACTCGGCGCGGTAATTCGCCGGGTTGAACGATTTCAGCACGAGCCCGCGCTCATGCGCCTGCCACGGCACGATCCATGCCGAGCCGATCGAGGCGTCGATCGTCTTGTCGGCGAGCGCCGGCACGATCTGCGAGGGCTCGATGTTGACCGACCTGATCCGCGCCGGATCGATTCCCTCGGCGCGCAGTGCGGTCACCAGTTCAATATCGAGAATATTGCTCGCCGGAAGCCGTCCGAGCTTGGCCTTTATCAACGCCGCGGGCGACGAAAAATCGCTGTCCGCGCGGTAGTAAATCGCCGAGCCGCTCCCCTGGAAGATCGGCGCCACTAGGAGCAGCGGCAATCCCTGCGCGGTGCGGATCACCAGCTGCGTGTCGCCGGTGCCGAATTGCGCGCGTCCCTCCGCGAGCTCGCGCACGGCATCGATCGGCGTCTTGCCGTTGAGCCCGCCGGGATGGATTTCCACCGCCAGCCCGGCGTCGCGGTAAAATCCCTTCCACAACGCGGCGTAGTACCCGGCGAATTCGAATTGCGCCGGCCCGTGTAGCTGAAGCACGACAGTATCCGCGGCGGCGCCCGGCCGGGGCAGCCCGATCAGCGCCAAGGCGAGCGCCGCGGCGAAGGCCGTCATCCTCGACATGCGCCTCCAAGCCCGCGCGGTGCGGCGATCCCCAAAGAAGGCGCGGCGCCGAGCGGCCTTTTGCTTTTCGGCATGTCAGCGCGAAATTGAAGGGAAATCAATCTGCAACCGTGTAGCGGCGGCGCTGAGCCTAATTGTCACCCAGCCGGCGGTGCGAGCACCTGATATTTGCAGCCGCAATTTAACTCTATTGAAAGTATTTAACTCATGAGATGCTCGTTGACGCGGCGAGACATTTGCCGCGATTGGCGACAAGATAGGGCATGCGATCGCGCGGCCGTCCTCCGATCATCACCGGCGCTCGCCGCTACCCGAACCGGCTCAGGGAACTGCGTCGGCATACCGGCTTGTCGCAGCAAAGCATCGCTGCCGCGGCTGGGATCAGCATCGCCTATTACGGTGCGCTCGAACGCGGCGACAAGCGCATCAACGCCGACACGGCCGAGCGTCTGGCGGGGCCCTTGCGCAGCGCCAGCGGCGACCTCCTCTCTGGGGCCCAGGGTGTGTCCGTCCCGCTCTCGGTCGCGGTCGCTGCGGCGGAATCGGAAACTCGCCCCGAGCGCTTCGATCTGCCCGAGCCGCACGAACGGCTGCGCCCTGGCCGTCTGGCCAATCCCGAGGGCTGTTTTGCCGCTGAAATCTTTGACGATAGCGCCGATCTCGACTTCGAGCGCGGCGCCATTCTTTTCGTGCGCGAGCGGGCTCATCCGCGCGCGCCGCTGCACGCCGGCGATAAGGTGCTCGTCCGCTTCTATCTGGAGCCGGCAGCGGGCGCCGGCGCCCGTCCGACGCACGAGATCCTCTACGGTATCCTCGACCAGAACATTGTCGGCGATCTGGTGCTGATCACTCGCACGCGCAACCGGCTGATCCCGCGCAACGCGCTCGTTCAAAGCGCGGGGCCGAACCGACCCGGTCTTGCCGAGCGCGCCCTGAGTCTGCCGCTCCGCGACGCCGCGATACTCTATGAGCCGCGCCCCGACGACCCCGCGGAAATTCTCGGGGTCGTCGTCTACGCCATGGGCCCGATCTGAGGGAAACTATGCCGTTGCGTCGCGGTGACGATGGTGTTAAATCGACGATGCATTACTTCTATTAAGCGTAAAAAATGCGAGTGCCGTTGTCATGTCGCCGTTCGGGGTAGACCCGTCCAATCCTTCATCGCGCGCTGAACTTCTCGCCGAACAACGGGGCGCCGCGCGCTGGGCGCGGTTATGCGGCTGGGTGCCGGGCACCGGGCACTGCCGTAATCGGCCGTGCGACGAAGCCTGTGTTTTCCGGGACCAGCGTCTCGCCGAAGGACATCGCGTGTCGCGCTGGCGCCGGTTGCGGCGGATGTTCGCCCGACGCTGACTGCGCTAGTCTTGGCCCATGAGCGGGCCGATCGTCGTCATCAATCCGAACTCGACCGAGGCGGTAACGGCCGCCATTGACGCGGCGATGGCGCCGCTGCGGCTCTCCGGCGGTCCGGAGATCGTCTGCCAGACGCTGCACGACGGCCCGCCCGGCATCGAGAGCCAGCACGATTCGAGACTCGGTGATCGAGCCGCTGTGCCGCGCCGTCGCCGCGCAGGACAACGCCGCTTCCGCCTTCGTCATCGCCTGCTTCAGCGATCCCAGCCTCCATTCGGCGCGCGAGGCGACTCTGAAACCGGTGCTCGGCATCGCCGAATGCGGCATTCTCACCGCGCTGACGCTCGGCCATCGCTTCGGGGTGATCTCGATCCTCAAGAGGTCGGTGCCGCGGCATCTGCGCTATATCGGTGCGATGGGCGTGGGTGACCGGCTCGCCGCCGATCTGCCGATCGATCTGGGCGTTGTCGAACTCGGCGACGCGGGCGCTACGTTGGGGCGGATGAAGGAGGTGGGCGCCCGGCTGCGCGACCTGCACGGCGCCGATGTGCTAGTCATGGGCTGCGCCGGCATGGCGCGCTACCGTGATGAGCTGGAGGAAGCCGTCCGCCTGCCGGTGGTCGAGCCCACCCAGGCGGCAGTGACGATGGCGCTCGGCCGCGTCCGGCTCTGCTGGGGCGCCGCGCTGCGCTAGCCGGCCTCGTCCGAGCCCTCTTCCGGCGGCTCATCGCTTTCGATCCGGTAGCTGCCCTTGAGCCAGCGGCCGAGATCGATATTGCGGCAGCGCGGCGAGCAGAACGGGCGGTCTTTGGCACTCACCGGCTTGCCGCAGATACGGCAGGCCGGGGTACGGGGAGCATCAGCATCGGCGCGCGTCGTCATAGCCGCGATATGGGCCTAGAGAGGGTCGATGTCAAAACCGTCACGCCCCGGCTCGGCGACAATCGCGATTGGCCGGCCCAATCTGGTTTCAAGCGCCCTTAGCGCCGCCGCGGCGGGTCCGCGCAGCGCCGCCTCGATCGCCGGCGTCGCCCCGAGCCGCCACTTCGCCGCCGGGTTGGCGCGCGCCTCGCGTTGCAGCCGCCGGAGCGCCTCGTAGGCGAGCGTCAGCGGCGTCTTCGCCGGGCCCCCCGGAGTCAGCACCGCATCGCTCAGCGAGCGCCCGCGCCGCGGCCGCACCAGCTCCAAATGTCCAAGTCGGGTCCAACCCAACAACTCGGGCTTCGCCGGATCGCCCTCTACCGCCGCCGCCAGCGCCGCCCGCACCCGCTCGCGATGGTCGCGCCGCCCAATTCCTCCGGCCAACCCGACAAAATCAATGGCGATCGGTCCCGCCAGGTTGCGCAGCCGGACCTGCCGCGCGATCAGCGCTGCCGCCGCGCGGTTCACCGCCAACGCGGCGCGCTCGGCGGTGCCGCTCTCCGGCGTACCGGTATCGACATCGATCATGGTTGCCGTCCGCGTCTCCGCGATATGGAGACCGCCGCCGCCGCGTATCGCCACGGAGGGCGCCAATGCGGACTCGAAGACCCCGTCGAGGTCGAGCGGCCAGTCGGACGCGGGCTGTTGCGCGATCTCGATGCCGGGAAACGCGCCGCGCAGCTCGGCGAGGATCGCCGCGTCGTCGGCGACAATCCGGTCCGGCGTGCCGGGCAGCCGTAACCCTAGCGCAACGGCAAAACCTGGCTCCGGCGCCAATTGCGCCGGCGGCTCGAGTTGCGCAGCGCGCTGGGTGAGGGCAGGGAGGTCGGGGGCGGTGATCTTGCCGGTCAGCAGCGGCGCCTTCTCGGCCCGGGCCTCGCGCCGCACCTGCACCAGCGCCCGCGCGCCGTCGGTGAGGTCCGCATCGGCCGCATCGCGCCGCCTCAGTAGCGCTGGCCGTTCGTCACCAATATCGACCAGCGCCGCGTCGAGCCCGGGCACGACCCGCACCACCCGGCCGAGATGGATGCTGCCGGGCGGCTTGGTGTCGCCGCGCTCGACATAAAGCTCGACCGCCTCGCCGTCCTCGACCCAGGCGGCGCGCCATTCACCCGGGCCAGGGGAAACCCATAGCTCGCTCATGGCCGCCGGTAGCCGAGACCGTTGAGGAGCTGCGCGGTCTCGTAAAGCGGCAGCCCTACCACGTTTGAATACGACCCCGCCATCCAAGAGACGAATTCCGCCGCGCGGCCCTGGATCGCATAGGCGCCAGCCTTGCCCCGCCATTCTTCCGTGGCGAGATAGGCGGCCATTTCGGCTTCAGTCAGCCGCTTGAACCCAACCTGGCTGACGACGCGCCGCTCCGCGATCCGGCCGTCGGGGGCAATGACCGCGACGCCGCCCCAGACGCGGTGCCGGCGGCCCGACAGCAGGCCCAAAAACCGGCATGCCGCCGCCTCGTCCGCGGGCTGGCCGAGGATGCGCCTGCCGCAGGCCACCACCGTATCGGCGGCGAGGATAAAGGCGTCCGGGCGCCGCGCCCGGACCGCCTCGGCCTTGGCCCGCGCGAGGCGCGTCACATGCTGCGCCGGCAACTCGGCCTTGAGGGGCATCTCGTCGATTTCCGCCGGGTCGACCTCGTCGGGCACGATGTCGATCTGGCGCAATAATTCGAGCCGGCGCGGCGAGGCGGAGGCGAGGACCAGGATCGGCATCGCGCGAGGCTAGAGGATGCGCCGCCCGGGCGAAAGCGCTCGCAGAACGGCTGGAATGACGCTACGGGTCAAAGGCAGCTATCCGGCCGATCGCGTTTATGTCGCGGCTTTTGCCCACCATTCGCTAGCCACGGTTTCGAGTTCCTCGAGCGACGCAATCTGTCGACGATCTTGAAACTCGCCCCAGGCCTTGTCGGGAAGGCTGGGAAGTCGCGCGGCATTACCATCGTAGCGGTGGATGCGGGTCTGGATCACCATTGGCGGCGAACGCGCTCCGTCGCCCTTGAGTGGACATACGAGCCGTGACACGGCATGCGAAGTGCCGGCTGGGGAGCGGTAGACGAACTCGTCGAAAAAAGGCGCCTCCCGCTCCAGCGCCTCGTCAAACGTCGCGGTGGTCGCGGTGACAAAATCTGGCGGCCAGAAATGGGCGCCATACGGCTCTCCGGTATGATCCTTCCCGAAATGCTCGACGATCGCGGTACCGATCAATCGCCAGAAATAGCCGTCATCACGGCGTTCCGCGAGACCGACAAAAGGAAGGACGCGAATGATGTCGAGTGGTTCGATATCCGAGCGCATCGGTATCGAGCCCGCAATGCGCCGGCCGTCCCAATATTTGTAAAGCGCGCCGTGATAGGAAGACGGGTCTGACGCAGATGACATGCGAGGAAGTTGCGAGGTTGTGCTTTAAATTGCCTTAATGCGGGACAAAGGCGGAAATTGAACGCAGTCCGCTAGGCCCGCAAATGCAGTACGCAGATCAGCGTGAACAGCCGTCGGCCGGTGTCGTGATCGATCGCGGCCTTGCCCGCCAGCTGCTCGATCAACAGCGCTGAGCCCTCGTTATGCAACGCCCGGCGGCCGGCGTCGATTGCCTCGACCTGGCTCAGATTGTGCCTGCGCAATGCGTCGTAATAGCTCTCGCAGACGACGAAATAGTCTTTGACGATGCGGCGAAACGGACCGAGCCCGACCTGAATCGTCTCGCTCGCGCCATGGGCGCCGTTGACCTCCATCAACAGCCGGTTCTCCTCGACCGCGAGACGCAGCGTGAACGGTCCGGCGGCCCCCGATGTCGGCGCGAAATTGTTGGCGTGGAGCAGGTCGGCGATCGCCGTGGCGCGCTCCTGCTCGATCTCCGGGCTGCGGCGCAGCACGCTCTTCTCGTCGAGGGTGATCGCCGCGATGCGCTGGTCGCTCATCGGCGCGTTACCGATTGAGGCGGATCGACAGCGACAGCGCGTGCGCGTCGAGACCTTCGGCCTCGGCGAGGCGGATTGCCGCCGGGGCCAGCGCCGCCAGCCCGTCCGCGTCGCAGCCGACCAGCGTTGTACGCTTGAGGAAATCGAACACGCTCAGCCCCGAGGCGAAGCGCGCGCTGCGCGCGGTCGGCAGCACATGGTTCGGCCCGGCGATGTAGTCTCCGACGGCTTCCGGCGCATAGCGGCCGAGAAAGATCGCACCGGCATGGTTGACCCGTTGCGCCAACGCCTCGGCGCCATCGACCGCCAACTCGAGATGCTCGGGCGCGATCCGGTCGACCAGCGCAACCGCTTCGTCCCAATCGCCGACCACGATGATCGCGCCATGCGCGTCCCAGCTGCCGCGCGCGATGGCGGCACGGGGCAAGGTGGCGAGATGCCCCTCGACGGCCCGCGCCACCATCGCCGCGAACCCTGTGTCGTCGGTGACGAGGATCGCCTGCGCCGCCACATCATGCTCGGCCTGCGACAGCAGATCCGCGGCGATCCACGCCGGGTCGTTATGCTTGTCGGCGACCACCAAAATCTCCGACGGGCCGGCGATCATGTCGATGCCGACCTGGCCGAACACCCGCCGCTTCGCCGCCGCGACATAGGCGTTGCCGGGGCCGACGATCTTGTCGACCGGCGCGATCGACGTCGTCCCATAGGCGAGCGCCGCCACCGCCTGGGCCCCGCCGACCCGGTAGACTTCGTCGACCCCGCAGAGGTGCGCCGCCGCCATAACCAGCGGGTTGAGCACCCCGTCCGGCGCCGGCACCACCATCACCAGCCGCCCGACCCCGGCGACCCGGGCCGGCAGCGCGTTCATCAGCACCGAGGAGGGGTAGGCCGCCGTCCCCCCCGGCACGTAAAGCCCCGCGCTCGCCAGCGGACGCCAGCGCATGCCGAGCCGCACCCCGCTCGCGTCGATGTAGTCGATCCCCTTGGGTAATTGCTTACGGTGAAAGCTCTCGATCCGCTCGGCCGCGAGGCGCAGCGCCGCCACCGTCTCCGCCGGCGCCATCGCCGCCATCGCCGCGATCTCGTCTACCGACAGCCGCAGTGTGTCCGCGGTCAACGTCACCCGGTCGAAGCGTTGCGTATAGTCGATCAGCGCCGCATCGCCGCGCTTCCTAACATCGTCGATGATCGCCGCGACCACGTCGTCGACGTCGAGGTCGGTCTCGCGCTTGGCGCCGAGCAGCGTGGCGAAAGCCTCCTCGAACCCTTTGTCCCAGGTGCTGAGGGTGATCGCCATCGCGCTACTTGGCCGCCTGCTTGGCCGAGGCGGTGGCGTCGCGCAGGGCGTCGATCCAATAGCCGACTTCTTCCGGCCGCGTCTTCAGCGCCGGCCGGTTGACGATGAGCCGCGAGCTGATATCGGCGATGTGTTCGATCTCGACCAGACCGTTCGCCTTCAGCGTCGTGCCGGTCTGCACCAGGTCGACGATGTGCCGGCACAGACCCAGCGCCGGTCCGAGCTCGACCGCGCCGTTCAGCTTGATGCACTCGGCCTGGACGCCGCGCGCGGCGAAGTGGCGGCGAGTCACTTCCGGGTATTTGGTGGCCACGCGGATATGGCTCCACGTCCGCGGGTCCTCGTCCTCGACATGGTCCTTCGGCGCCGCGACCATCATCCGGCAATGCCCGATATCGAGGTCGAGCGGCGCGTAGATTTCCGAGTAGTCGAATTCCATCAGCACGTCATTGCCGGCGACCCCGAGCTGGGCCGCGCCAAAGGCGACAAAGGTCGCGACATCGAAACTGCGCACCCGAATCACGTCGAGCCCCGGCGCCGAGGTCGTGAAGCGTAGCTTGCGCGTTTTCGGGTCGTCGAACTCCGCTTCGGGCTCGATGCCGATCTTGCGCAACAGCGGCATCACCTCGCCGAGAATGCGGCCATTGGGCAGCGCCATGATCAGCTTTTCGCCACTATCGCTGGGCGCGGGGCGGGATTTCATGGCGTCTTGCCGACGTCGTGATCGGGTTGCCAGGCGGTCGGCCACGGCTCGCCGACATCGGCGATGCGCACGCGGATCGCACCGGCCTTCAACCGCACCGCCGCGCCGCCGGCGAATTCGAGGTCGATGGTCCCGAACTTGTCGCCGGGCCGGATCGCCAGCAGCGACAGGATGCGCTCCTCGCCGCTGCGGCGAAATCCGCGATAGGACACGCCCTCGACTTGATCGAATGTGATCGCGGCATGGGTGCGCTGATGGGCCGCTTGGCCGCCAGTGCCGTCGGCCTTGGACTCCCAGCGGAAGCGGTTGACCACCGCCGTGAAGCGGTGTTCTGCCAGGTCGTAGGTCAGGTCCTTGACCGAAACCAGCGCGTCCTGCGCGCAGGCTGAGATCACCGCCAGATCGTCGCTGTCCTCGGCGCGCAGCTTGAGTGATGCGTTAGGAGCCATCGCGCAGCCTTTCGATGCGCGCGCCGCACGCGGCGAGCTTTTCCTCGAGCCGCTCGTAGCCGCGGTCGAGGTGGTGGACGCCGTTGATCAGCGTGTCGCCCTCGGCGACGAGCCCGGCGATGACGAGCGAAACCGAAGCTCGAAGGTCGGTCGCCATGACCTCGGCGCCGGCCAGCCGCTTCACCCCCCGCACCAGCGCCGAAGGCCCCTGGACATGGATGTTGGCCCCCAAGCGCACTAATTCCGGCACGTGCATGAAGCGGTTCTCGAAAATCGTCTCGGTGATCATCGCCGCGCCATCGGCGATCGTCATCAGCGCCATCACCTGGGCCTGCAGATCGGTTGGGAATCCGGGGTACGGCTCGGTCATCACGTCGACCCCATCGATCCGTCCGGTGCTGCGCCGGACGAGCAGGCCGCCCTCGGCCTCGCGGATGCGGATATCGGCGTTCTCCAATAGCCGCACCACCGCCTCGATATGGTCGATCCGCGCGCCGTCCAGCAGCACCTCGCCGCCCGCCGCCGCCACCGCCATCAGATAGGTGCCGGTCTCGATCCGGTCGGGAATGACGGTATGGCGCGCGCCGCGCAGCTTCGCGACCCCGTGCACGACCAGCCGGTCGCTGCCGGCGCCCTCGATCCGGGCCCCCATCGCGTTGAGGCAACTCGCCAGGTCGACGATCTCAGGCTCGCGTGCGGCGTTGATCAGCACACTCTCGCCCTCGGCGAGCGCCGCCGCCATGAGCAGGTGCTCGGTCGCGCCGACCGAGACGCTGGGGAAGACGATCTCGGCGCCTTTCAGCCCGTTGGGCGCACGCGCCTCGATATACCCGCCCGACAGCTCGACCTCGGCGCCGAGGCGTTGCAGCCCCTTGATGTGCAGATCTACCGGACGCACCCCGATCTCGTCGCCGCCGGGCAGCGATACGCGGGCTCCGCCGCAGCGCGCGACGAGCGGCCCGAGCACCAGGAACGAGGCGCGCATCTTGCGCACCAGATCGTAGGGCGCGGTGGTCGACGTGATCTCGCGCGCCGAGAGTTCGAGCACGCGCGGCGGCATGCCGGCCTCGGTGCTGCAGGGCGCGATCGTGACCCCATGCTGCACCAGCAAATCTGCCATCGTCTTGATGTCGGCGAGTTCGGGCAGATTGCCCAGCACCAGCGTCTCGTCGGTCAGCAGGCACGCCGCCATCAGCGGCAACGCGGCGTTCTTCGCACCCGCGATCGGAATCGTGCCGGCGAGCGGCAAACCTCCGCGGATCAGGATTTTGTCCATACCCCTACGGCTCCATGCGCCCCATTCGTAAGGGATTTACATCCCCCTTGTCACCGAACGCGGCGCGCGATCGATCGGCCGTTTCTCCCAGCGAGCTTTTACTGGAGCGGTTGGTCCGGCTCAACCCCGAGCCGTCTTTCGGACCGGCCGGCCGATTTCTGCCGCTTGCCTATGCCCGCTTGCGGGCGCCAAAACACATTGATGTGACTTGTCCGGCGGCGCGCCGCGAACCAACTTTCCGTTGCCCCGAGCGGTGCGCCGGATCATCTTACGCAAGGCTTCTAGATCATGCCGGATTCCGGCTTGAGGCGGCAGGCTTGGGCAGGCGCGCCGGGATGGTTCAGGTGAGGAACGGATGAAACTTAGGGCGAAGATCAATCTGACGTTATGCGGGGCGTTTGTCGTCGGCTTGGTCATCGCCGCCGGCGGCTCGTATAAGGTGCTGAGCGACGATGCGATCGCCGACAGCGTGCGCAATGCGCGCATCATGATCGAAGGCGCCTCAGCGATCCGCAGCTATACTGCGGAACAGGTGAGCCCGCTGCTGCAGCCGCTGATGACGGTCCAGTTTCTGCCGTATTCGATCCCTTCCTTCGCGGCGCAGACCAATTTCAAGATCGTGCAGACGAAGCTGCCCGAGTACACCTATCGCGAACCGACGCTCAATCCGACCAATGTCAACGACCGCGCGCAGGGCTGGGAGGCGGACATCATCAATGCTTTCAAATCCGACCCGACGACGACCGAGTCGATATCGATCCGCGACACGCCGCTCGGCCAGTTTCTGACGCTGGCACGCCCGTTGAAGGTCGGCTCTCAGGCCTGCATGACCTGTCACAGCACCGCGGACAAGGCGCCGGCGACCATGGTGGCGTTGTATGGCACGCAGAATGGGTTTGGCTGGAAGGTCGGCGACATCGTTGGCGCGCAAGTCGTCTCGATCCCGCTCTCCGTGCCGATGGCCCGAGCCTACAAGACGCTGGGGCTGGTCATGGCGGCCTTGGCGGGGACCTTCGTCGTGCTTCTGCTGATTGTCGATTTCCTGCTGCGCAAGCTGGTGGTCAAGCCGGTGGTCACGATCTCCGACATGGCCAGCGCGGTCAGCATGGGCGATCTCGACGCGCCCGAGTACACCCGCGATACAAAGGATGAAATCGGCTCGCTCGCCGCCTCGTTCAATCGGATGCGGCGTAGCCTGCAGAACGCGATGAAGATGCTCGACGATCAGAACTAATTAACTGATTGGAGGCCTCATTCGGTCACACGACGATGAGCGACACTCCCTCCACGATTGGCCGCTATCAAATCAAGCGCTGGCTTGCCTCGGGCGCGATGGGCGAGGTGTACGAGGCCTATGACCCCATCATCGACCGGCCGGTGGCGATCAAGATGCTGCGGCGGGAGCTGGTCGAGCGTGGTGACGCCAGCGGCTGGCTCGAACGGTTTCGCCATGAGGCGCGCGCCGCCGGGCGGCGTATGCATCCCAACATCGTCATGGTGCTCGACTTCGGCGACCAGGACGGGGCGCCGTATCTGGCGATGGAGTACGTCCCCGGCGAAAATGTCGATGCCGCGCTGAAGCGGACCGGCCCGTTCGCCGAGGCCCGCGCCACCTCCGTCGTCACCCAGGTGCTGAGCGCGCTCGAATTCGCGCACACCAACGGCGTCATCCACCGCGACATCAAGCCGTCGAACATCTTGCTGCCGAAGAGCGGCCCGATAAAGGTCGCCGATTTCGGCATCGCCCACCTGGAGCAGTCCGATCTGACCATCGACGGCGACGTCCTCGGGACGCCCTCCTACATGGCCCCCGAGCAGCTCCTCGGCGGCCAGGTCGATCACCGCGCCGATCTCTACGCGTGCGGGCTGCTGTTCTTCGAGATGCTGACCGGCCAAAAGGCGTTTCAGAACCGCCAGATTTTCGATCTCGTGCGCAATATGCGGGAACGCCAACCGGAGGATATCTGGGCGAAGCATCCCGAGGTCTCGCCGGGTCTGGCTGCGGTCATCAACCGCGCGCTGGCGTTCGATCCGGTCGAGCGGTATCAGAGCGCCGCCGAGTTCGCGGATGCCATCGGTAGTTTGAGCACCGCGGCGGCCCCGGCCAGCACGCGTCAGCTCGATGCCACCGTCGTCGCGCCGGCCCTGGCGCCCCGGCCGGCCCCGGCAAGCGAACCGCCACCGCTGACATCTCCGCCGAATCTAACACAAGCCGGGCCGCTGACCTCTCCGCCGGCCCAAACCGGGCCGCTGACGTCCGCGCCGACCCTCACTGGACAGCAGACCGCGTCGTTTGGCGCCGAAACGCTGGCGGCGGTCGAGCACGATCTGTCGACGTTCATCGGTCCCTTGGCGCGGATCGCGGTGCGCCGGGCGGCGGCGAACTGCTCCGACATGGGCACCCTCTATCGCGAGCTTGCGAAACTGATCAACAACGAGACCGACCGCGCTTCCTTTGTCGCCAAGTCGCGCGAGCGCGCCCGTTCCTTCCCCGGCGCGGCGCCGACCCATCCGCCGACGCAGGGGCCGGCGCCAACTCTCCAGCGCGATGCTCCATCGGCGACTTTTCCGCCCGACGTGCTGAGCCGGATCGAGGCCGGGCTCGCCGAACATCTCGGGCCGATCGCGCGGGTTCTCGTCCGGCAGCATATGTCTCGGTCGAGTTCGGCCATCGATTTGTGCCGCGAACTCGCGCTATTCATCCCGGACGAGCGGGCCCGGGCGAATTTTTTACGTACGCTGCGCGCGAGCTGAGCCGGCAGTCTTTGGGGGGAAGCCGATGAAGAAGGACGTGTTCACCGGCTTGGCCGTCGCGGCGCTGCTCCTATTCGGCGTATCGGCTGGTAACCCGTGGGCTCTTGCGGCTGTTCCGCAGGAGTCGGCGCAAGGCGGGACGATTCCGGGGACGCCGGAACTGATCCGCCAGATCCAGTTCATGCTGCAGACCGTCGGCATCGAACCCGGGCCGATCGACGGCAACGCCCAGGCGTTGACCAACCGCGCGGCTCATCAATTCCAATTGCTGAACGGGCTGCCGATTACCGACATCACCAATGGCGGGCCGATTTCGACCGACTTTCTCGAAGCCCTGCGCCGCCAGGCCGCGGCGAAAATGGGGGTCATGCCCACGCCGGGTCCGCCGCCCGGTCAGGCCGCGGTTACGCCGACTGCGCCCACCCCGCCGCCCGGTCAAGCCGCGGTGACACCGCCCACGCTCACTCCGGCGCCGCCCGCGGCCGCTCCGGTCCCGCCGCCACCTCCGCCGCCCGACCGCTTCGCCAGCTGTCAGTTCGATCCGAAGGACTTCGTCGTCGGCGGCAAGCAATACACGCCGCAATCCTTCCTCGACGAAGGCTTTGGCGGCTCGACCGACCGGGCGGTGACCAATCTCCAGCAGCGCCTCACCGAAGCGCGCAACATCGCCGAGAAGATTGGCGGGACGGCGCTGCTTGAGGTGCAGCGGCAGGCCCGCGTGCTGGCCTATTTCCAGTGCCGGCAAACGATCGAGCAGGCGGCGAAGTAGCCCCCCGCGCCCGGCCGGTCAAACCGCCACGCGGTAGGTGCGAACCTCGCGCGAGATGTTTTTCAGCTCGTTGGTTTGGACGTATTCGAACTTGAAGCCTTCGTGGCCTTGAAGCTGGTCGTGCACGACGCCGGTCACCAGGATGCCGCCCGGTGTCGCCAGGGCCTGGACGCGAGCCGCGATGTTGATCGCGTCGCCGTGCATGGCGCCCCCTGGGGTAATCAATATGTCCCCGGAATTGACGCCGATGCGAAATTCCATCCGCCGCGTCGGCGGCAGCCGCAGGTTGAGGTGCGCGAAGGTTCGCTGGCAGGTAATGGCGCATTTGAGGGCGGCTTCCGTGCTGGGAAACAGCAGCAGGATCCCGTCGCCGGCGATGTTGACAATGCGGCCGTTGTCCCGCTCGGTCTCGTGGCGGAAGACGTCGAGGCAGGTTTCGATCTGCCGCGCGGTCGCGATGTCGTCGTCTTCGATCAGCCGCGAGTAGCCCGCCACGTCGGCATAGAGGACGGCGTACATGCGGCGGTCGTCGCGGCTGAGCGCCAGGGTGACCTCTTCCCCGCTCGTATACAGCTCAACGCGGAGCTGGATTCCGTCGGCGAGTTCGATGAGGTCCCCGGTGCGCAGGGTGACCTGTTCGCGCACGGGGATGCCGTTCACCACCGTCAGGTTGACCGCGCTCAGATGCGTGAGCGTCAGCCGCCCATCCGCCCAGCTCAGCTCGGCGTGGGAGCGCGACACCGTCGGATGATTGATCTGCACCCCGCAATGCGGCGCGCGCCCGATCATGGTCTTGCCGGGACCCAGCGGATACTGCGGTTCGCTCGGCCACGGTTTGCTGCCCGCGGGGATCAGAACGCCGACCGGAGGGAACCCTTTCGCATCGTCCGCCAATGTCTTGGCCTTCGAACCGGGTGAAAAGCAGACCGCTCAGCTTCTAGCGCATCGACTTTAATTTGCCACGAGCCGCGCCGCAAAGACACTTTACGTCGAACTTGCCATCTCAGCGCTTCGCCGTTCCCGGCCTTTCGCCCGGCTCCGGCTTGCCGTTCTCGCGCGCCCGCGCCTGTTCCTTGCGGCGTTGCAGATTGGCGCGCAGCGCCGCGGCCAGGCGCTTGTCGCGCGCCGCCTGCTCGGCCCGGCGCGCCGGGGTCAGGTGAGGGTCGCGCCGCTCCGTCATGCCTCGCGAGGCTGGAGCGCCCCGCCTTCCTTGTCAATCGGCGGGGCGTCGTGTATCTCCGGGCGCCGCGCAGGCGTTGCGCCCGGCGCTGCCGTAGCTCAGTGGTAGAGCACTCCCTTGGTAAGGGAGAGGTCGAAAGTTCAATCCTTTCCGGCAGCACCATATTTCTCAATCACTTAGCGTCTAGTTCGTTAACGCGAAATGCCCTGAAACTACCCTAAACAGCCCGGAACAAACCCTGAAATCTTGGGGAGAACTTGGGGAGAAATTCGGCGTGCTGTTCTTATGGGGATCGCGATTCGCTGATTTTCAGATTCCTCGCCTGGCCGGTCGCGTTCTCAAAATGAAGCAATTCCGCATATTCTTGTTTTCCTTGTGGCCGCCTCGCCTCTGATGCCTACTGATATTGCCCGGTTCAACTCGACATGGAGTTTCCGGGCAACATGCTTCCCTATATCGATCGTCCGCAGAGCGAGATTTTTAACACTCGCTATTTGCCGCAGCGCGCTTTCGCCGACGCGATCAACTCGTCTGTTCGCGTTGTTGAGCTGAAGGTTGCTGCGGGAAAGCTTCCGGCTGTTCGCGACGGCGGCCGAATCAAGATCAAGGTCTCACCGGCCGAATATCTCTCGGCGCTCCCGGACGCGTGCCCGGTGGTAGCCGAGTAACCCCACCAACGAAAACCAGCCCGAACGCTTTTGCGGAGCGCCGGGCCGGAAGTTTCGAAATGGAGATTGTCTTGGCAGACGGCGACGCTTTTACCTCACGCGATCCCAATACGCAACCAGCTTGCGTTAAGCCGATCACTGCCACGGTTGCGGCCATGGCTCGACGGCTCCAACGGCGCTTTGCAGGCTCCGAGCTGGACGAGGTAATGGCCTTCGAACTGATCCGGCTGGCGGCCCTAGAGCGCGGCTACGATCGCGCCCGGCCCGGCTGGCAGCCGCATCTTGAGGCGATCGAGATAGCCGCCGAGGCGGCGCGCGATCTGGCCATGGAAAGCTACCAGCTCGACAAGGAAGACCTTGCGCGCTTCGGCCGCCCGTTGCCGCGCTTGCTGTCGTTTGATCCTGACGGTTGCGACCGCGCCGCGTATGCCGCGATGCCCAAGGGCCAGCGCTACCGGCTGAACGGGCGCGTCATGGTGAAGGAAGCCGCGTAGTGTCGGACGAGTGGCCGCCTAAGCACGATCTAGCCGAGGGCAACGACGGCCGCCTTTACCACGGGCACGTCCCGCCGGGCGCTGATGCCTTGCCGCTTCAGGATCGCACGAGCGGGGAAGCGGTTAACCGGACGGAAACCAAGGGCCAAGGGGGCAAGGGAACGCTGTACCAAGGTATCCAGCGCTATAACCAGCTCTACGCCTTCGTGTCGGAAGCGGGGAAGCCGTTCGTCTACACGATGCAATCCGATCCGACACTAGAGCCGCCGCGCGATGTCCTAGTGAAATCGACGCCGACTCAGTTCGTCGATATTCACGGAAATGAATTTGTCACCAATGATGACGGCGACAAGGTTCTTTTGCCAAAAGCGTGGCTGCATTCTCCGGCCCGGCGGCAATACCTCAAGGGGATCGTGCTTGATCCTACTGGCCGCTGTGGCCTGGACTATTGGAACCTGTGGCGCGGCTTCGCCGTTGAGCCGAGGGCAGGCGATTGGACTCGGCTCCGCGAGCATATCCGCAAGATTATCTGCCAGGGCGATCACGAGCTGTTTTTGTACGTGATCCGATGGCTTGCGCGACTGGTTCAGCATCCCGAGTGGCGCGCCGAGGTTGCGCTCGTGCTGCGCGGTAAGCGCGGAACCGGCAAGGGCAAGGTCGTTGATTGGATCATGCGCCTTTTTGGCCAGCACGCGTTGCAGATATCGAACCCTGATCACCTAACCGGCCGCTTCAACGCGCATTTGCGCGATTGCATTCTCTTGTTCGTGGACGAAGCGTTTTTCGCTGGCGATCGATCGAGACAAGGGATTTTGCAATCGCTGATCACCGAGCGAATGATCACGATCGAGCCGAAGAACGTTGATCTTCAGCTAACCCGAAATTTGCTGCATGTGATCATGGCGTCCAATGAAGATTGGATTGTGCCAGCCGGTGATCGCGAGCGCCGTTATTGCGTGCTCGACGTGTCAGACGATCATATTCAGGATCACGCTTACTTCGCGGCGATCGATGAACAGATGAACGCAGGCGGCCTTGCCGCGATGCTGTTCGATCTTCTTTCCGTCCCGCTTGATGGCTTCGAAGTTAGGGCGATCCCGCAGACGGACGCGCTCAACGATCAGCAAGTCTTGTCGCTTCCGGCGATTGATAAATGGTGGGTTGAGGTACTGAGTTCGCGGCTTCATCCTCGAAAGCAAATTCGGGCATGCCGCGTTCGCTTCCTGGCCTGAAGACGGGTTCGCATCAACTGATCTTCTGATGCAGAGCCTTGAGCGCTACTGCCGCAAAAACAACGTTCGCTATCCGAACGGCCGAGTCGAGCTTGGCCGCTTCATGGTGAAGTTCTATTCGCCGCATCGCCCGCGTGGCCGCGCTCTGACTGGCGAGGTAGAGGTGAGGCTTGACGGCGAGCCGCCGACGATCCTGCGGGATCATCCCCACGGCTACCTGCTTTTCGGTCTTGATGACGCTCGCGCGCAATACCTGCATGTGCGGCGACTTCGGATCAATTGGAATGAACCGGGTGAAAGTGCCCTGACTGAACCGGGTATGAACCGGGAGCAACCCATTGAAGAACAATGAGAACCGCGTGGCCGGGTGGAAAGTGCAACTCGTATCAAAATCGTTTTACAGCGATTTGGGATTTACCCGGTTCACCCGGTTCTCTCGGTTCTTCAAGGACTTATACCCGGCTCATTTCATCTTCTACCCGGTTCTCTTGGTTCTTCAATAGGTTAGAAGGAAGTGAACGATGAACGCGACTACAATCTTAGCTGAAACCAACGATGGAGCAACGAACATGCTTACGACTATCAAGGAAGCCGAAGATCGCAAGCTCGGGCACATTGATCCGAGGATTCGGAAGGTGTTGCTGTCGGTCTCTACCAATGGCGATCGAGGTGCGCTGCGAGCGGTGTTGCAGATCGTTGGCAAGATCACCCGTCCAGAGAAACGCGAGAAGGTTTGCGAGCATTTTGAAAGCCGCATCAAGCCGCACCTTCGCGCCGCAGTTAAGCGGTTGCATGTGGCCTATCGGATCGTTGCGGCTGAAGAGCAATCCAAAGCATCGGACTTCGATCAATGGTTAGAAGATGCCAAGCGCCGCGCCGGGTAGCGCTCGCCGTTGATGGTGTGCTACAACCTTAGATTTCATTTCATTCCGGGGACTATCGCGTAATGAGATGCGGCGATACGACTACGCAATGGGGACATGCAGAGAATTAATTCCCGTTGGACAATTTCATTCATGGGGTGCATGTCGCATCGGGGTTGAAACCGGGTTGCAACGAATTCTTGCGGAGTGTGATCCAGTTCAGCGGCAGATCGAGCCTAAGTTACTGAAGGATCAAACGAAATCAGGTGCGGGTTAAAATGACGGATTTACTTGGTGGGGATGGGGAATATGAGTGGGGAATCAGTTGCGACGCGCATTATCAGTGATCAAAAGCGCGGCTATTCCGCGATCTTTTGGGAGACTGTGCGCCACACTTGGGAGACGGCCACGGTTTCAGACGTGAAATTTTGCGTCGATATCGCGATCGATCGCAAAAGTCTGAGAAAAAAGCGCAACGAGGACGGCTGGCAGCGCAAGGCGCTCCACATAAACGGCAAGCCTGCAACTCGCGAACAGCTCGCGGCGAGATACGATTTTGGCGTCGCGTGGGCGCTGTCACTGAAGGATGGCGAAGACGATTTCGAGCGGTTCCTTGCTAAGCGCCGTGCCGATGTTTCGCATCAAGTTGATGCGAAACCTGTAGGCGAGGTTTTGGCTCAACTTGAGCCAAAACCTGTAAAGGCGGGCCAGCGATGACCGGCGACGATCTTGCGGCGCTCTGTGAGCGCCTTGGGGTGCATGTGAGTCCAGACGGTCGCGTGTCGGCGAGGGATGCGGCCCGCATCCTCGATCTATCGGAGCGTTCGATACGGCGCATGCGGGACGAGCATCGCGGGCCGCCAGCGCTTCGGATGCCGCTGCGCGGTTGCACGTTCTCGTATCGGCTTGCCGATCTGGCGGCTTGAGATAAAATCGGCTCCGGCGGCGCGGCCCTTATAAGGTTCCGGCTTCGGCCGAGCAGGCAGATTGGGACGCTTCAACGCCGGGCCGCCATTTCCCCATCTTCGATATGTGAAACCGCTCCCACATTGGCTTGTGGGCGCGGTTCTACGTCTTTGATATGTGAAACCGCGCATAAATTAGCTTGTATGCGCGGTTTTACGGCCGCGATATGTGAAACCGCGCGCACATAGGTTTGTGCGCGCGGTTCTACGGCTTCGATATGTAAAACCGGGGGAGGTTTTGTGTCAACTTGACACGAAACTTCCCGGCCTAAACCGGCCACGGGCGGCCACGAATGGCCAACTTCGCCGCTCCCGATCGGCCCGCGATCCTGGCAGCCTTAGCGCCACGGATAAAAGCGAACGTTCGCTTTTTTGGGGGGATCAGGACGATGTTGCAGCGACGCGAGCTGACGGGGTTGGGCGAATGTGTCCAGGTCATCGGAATGGCGGCCCGGAACCGCGCAACCGATCCCCTGGCAATGGCCCGGCATCGCGGCCTAAAGATCGCCGAGAGCGAGCTTGTCACGCGGGCCGCCGAAGGCGCGATTGCCACGGGTAGCGATGGCCTCGATCTGTCGAAACCGGTTGCGAGCGCCACCATTGGCCAGATCGCGCGCAATTCGCTGTCCGGCTATATGCTCGAAAACGCCCGGCCCGCCGGTTCATTTCATGAGCGCATTCTTGCGACTGATACCGCGAAGACTGCGGCCGGAATCATTGACGAGGCGGTCGGCGTTCCGGTGTCGAACACTTCCGCCAGCTCCATCTATTTGGTTCCCGGCAAGGTCGGCTCGATCATCGTTTATCCCGTCGAGCTGCTGACTGATCCGGCCGGACTGGCAGTTATCGAGCGAGATTTCGCAGAGTGTGCCCAACGCGGACTCGATGCGGCGATCCTCGCGACGCTCCCCGGCGATTCGAACAATTCGTTTTCCGCCACCGCGCAGCCGATGTCAGACATGAATCTGTTGCTGAGTGCTCTCGGTGATCAGACTGGCGTTAGTCCGCCGGTTTTGGCGGCCGAACTCGGCGACTTTGATCCGAATGGCGACGCTGCGCGACGCTGGCGGGCAGGTTTTTCCTGAGGTCGGTCTTCACGGCGGCTATTTCGCCGGGTGCGGCGTGTTCGCTTCCGATGTTCTCAATGACGGGGTTATCCGCGCGCTCGCGCCGGAAGCGATCTTGTTTAAGGCTGAAGGCGTCGAGGTCTCAGCGTCAACCGAGGTTGCGCTCCAAATGGACAGCGCTCCGACGGTGCGCGGCGACAAGGCGACTGCCAGCACGGCCGTCTCCATGTTTCAGAACGGCTCGGTGGCCGTCCGGTTCCTGATCAGCTACGCGGTGATTCCGCTGCGCGACACGGTTGCCTCGGAAATGGACGGCTGCATCGTGGCGTGGAGCTAAGGCGGGAGCCGCGCGATGAAGCTCCCGACTATCTTTAGGCGTCGCCGTCCGGCCGCCAAGTCGCTGTCGGCGCTGCCCGGCGGCGCGGGGAATGGCTGGATTTCGTTGGCCCGATGGGGCAACGAGTATTCGACTGGCCAATGGCAGCGCGCGGTGAGGATTTCGGATGATGAAATCCTTCGCCACCACGCAACTTTCGCCTGCGTGTCGCAGATCGCGACTGATGTCGCAAAGATGCGCATGCGCCTTATGGCGCTCGGCGGCGCGAGCGGCGCGACGTACTGGCAGGAGTCGCCAAATCCGGCCTACTCACCTGTGCTGTCCACGCCCAATTTCTTTCAAACGAGTTCGCAATTTCTCGAATCGTGGTTGTGGTCAAAGCTTGGCCACGGCAACACTTACGTTTTGAAGCAGCGCGACAATAGGGGCGTAGTATCGTCGCTTTGGGTTCTCGATCCGTGGCGCGTGCGGCCGTTGATCGCCAATGACGACTCGGGAGCCGTTTTCTATCAATTGTTTCCGGATCGCCTCGTGCCAGGGATGGCATTGGAGGGCAACGCGACGGTTACGGTTCCGGCCCGCGAAATCATTCACGATCGCTACAACACGATCCGCCATCCGCTTGTTGGATCGTCGGCGCTGTTCGCTGCGATGGCTGCGGCTGCGGGCGGTCTGAGCATGGTCGAGAGTTCCGCGCGCTTCTTTAAGAACGGAGCCGCGCCGCGCGGCATGCTCATTGCGCCGGGCCAGATCGATCCTGACACGGCCAAGCGCCTAGAGGATAAATGGGACGAAGAATATTCAGGCGAGGGCACGGGGAAAATCGCCGTGCTCGGCTCCGGTCTGAAGTTCGAACCGATGCAGCTCTCAATGGTTGATGCCCAAATCGTCGATCAAATGAAATGGAGCGCGACGCAAATTTGTTCTGTGTTTCACGTTCCGCCGTGGAAGATCGGCTTGGACACTTGGCCAAGGGGCGTGATCAACGTCGAGTCTCTGCAAGTCGATTATCTTGCCTCGTGTTTGCAGAGTTACGTTGACGCGATCGAGAGTTGCCTAACGGCTGGTCTTGGTCTTTCCAGCAATCTCCGCGTTGAACTCGACGAGTTCCAACCTGTTGCGAATGGACATGCTGTCTCAGGGCGAATACCTCGGCGGCCTTGTTCAAAAAGGGATCATGGCTCCGAACGAAGCGCGAGCGCGCATTGGCCTTGGCCCGGTTCCCGGCGGCGAGAGTCCGTTGGCGCAACAGCAAAATTTCACGCTGGCCGCGCTCGCTTCTCCGGATCGTGCCTTGCCAAGCGCGAGCAACGCGCCGGAGCCGCCACCAAATCCGGCCGCAGCTCCCGCCGAGCCGCCGGAGGGAAAGCGTCAGCGTACCGTCGTCACGAAGTATGACGAAGAGGGGCGCATTCAAGAGTTCATTCGCGAGAACGTTGACGGCGACGGGCGGCCGTTGGAACCGGCGCAAGCTCCGGTCACGCGCGAAATCCATCATTACCACCACAAAAGCGAGTTGAGCGATGGATAACGCTGGCGCTTTCACTCTCGGGGATTTCTCGCCGACGACGGCCGGAACCATTGACGGGACTCCTGTCACCGATCTTGACGGAATGCGCGGGTTCACTGTGCAAGCTGTCTTCGATGTCGGGGATGGGAGTGACGATGACGCGGTTGCGTCGGTCTACGTCAAGACTTCGATCGATCAGGGAACGCGATGGGCCGATGTCGCGGTCATGCGGTTTCACAGCGGCGGCGGGGTGCAAGTTGTCAGCGTTGAAGCGGCTTCGACTCTTACGCCGATCGTTCCGACGACTAACCCGGATTATTCATGGGGGGCTCGGCGCGGGCGGTTCGAGGGCGTGCTGTGGCCGCGCTTTTTGGCGGCGCCGGAGACGCAGTGATCGGGGTTTGAGGTTGCGCGGAAGGGTTTGTCTGGGGGCGTACGGCCCCGTCGCTCACGGCGGTAATGTGGCGATGCGGCCGGCGAGATCGGTGAAGCTGGCCTGGTAGGGATAGGCGGTCGGCAGGGCGATCTTGATACGGGTGACCATCTCGGTGACGCGCCCGGCGACCTTGATCAGGCAGAGGCGGATCGTGTCGAACTGGGCATCGCGCCAGAACGATGTGCGAGGTGCCAGGCCGCGCAGGGTCAGCATCAGCCAGTAGGCGGCGGTGTGGATCAACAGGCGGAACTGGTTTGCGGTGGCTTTGCGGCAGGAGGTTCGGTCGGAGGCGAGATGCAGCTTGTGCGCCTTGATCAGGTTTTCGGCCTGTCCCCTGGCGCAATAGGCCTTCTCGTAGAGCGTCTTGGGCAGGCCCGGCAGATTGGTAACGATGAAGCGGCTGTCGGCGCCCTGAAGCCCGGCCTCGACGCGAGCGATGACGCGGCGCTCGACGGTCCAGCTTTTGGCCGCATAGCGGAACTCGCCGTAGCGGCGGACCTTTTCGCCCTGGCCGGCGATGCGGCCCAGCGCGGCGTCCTCGGCCAGCGGGCTGACCTGGCGCAGCAGCATCGGATTGCCGGCAAGCCCGAAGATGTAGCCGATGCGCCGACGCTCGCACCACGCCATCGCCTCGGGCCGGCCGTAATGGCTGTCGCCGCGCACGATGATCTCGACCGCCGGCCAGCGGGCGCGGATATGGCCGATAACATGGCGCAGCACCAGCGCCACCTCGGCCCCGTCTGGCGTCTTGCCGGGGCGCAGGATGATGGCGACCGGTTTGCCGGTGGTCGCCTCGTAAATGTGGATTGGCAGGAAACAGCGGCTGTCGTAGTGGGCGTTGAACAGCGCAAGTTGCTGGCCGCCATGCACCCGGTCCTCGGTGTCGTCGATATCGAGCAGGATGCGCCGGGGGACCTGGTCGAAGCTGTCGCAGAACAACTCAACCATCGCTGCCATCATGCGTTTGAGCGCAGTCGGACCAGGAAGGTTCTCGAGCCGGCTGATGGTCGGTTGCGAGCACAAATCCTCACCACTCTCGGGCAGCCGCCCGATGGCCATCTTGAAGGCCGGATCGGACTTAAGCGCGTCGCAGTCGTTGCCGTCGGGATAGCCTGCCGCGATCAGCAGAGCGCGGTAGCGGATCATCTCGGCAAGCCCGTGCACGACCCGCTCCGGATCGCGCCGGTCGTCGATGCAGGCCGCCAGCCGATCGGCAATCCCCAGCCGTTGCTCGATCGCTGCCAGCAGCAATATCCCGGCGTCCGAGGTCAGCCGGCCGCCATCAAAGCCGATGTGCACGGGCTTGCCCGCCACCGCTGGCAAGCCTGGCAAAATCCCCGTACCTTCGTCCATGGCGGGCGCGAACTCCGTTGCCTTCGGTTGATCCGGTCTTGCAACCAAATCATACACGAATCCAACGGCTTATGTCGTTCCCGCCAACCTCCTCAGGCTACCCGGTGAATTATCCCGGCTAACGCGCTCGCTGACGATTCGAATAGCGCGATTGTCTCCGGGATTATGGGCGATCGGCTGATGGCCACGGTCAAGACAACGGGAACCTTCGCCGGGCAGACGGTTTGTTCGGTTCGGGTTTGTGTGCGCTAATGGCCCGCAAGCCGCGCTATTCATACGGCAACGAGGCGCATGCGTCGCTTTATAAGACGCGGGCATGGGTTCAGTTCCGGGAGCTGATCATCGCCGAGCGCGGCGCGCGCTGTGAAGATAAAGATCATCATCCGGGCCAGCCGATCGGCCGCCTTGATCTGGATCACGTCAAGGAACTTCAGGACGGCGGCGCTCCGTTCGATCGGAATAACGTCATGCTCCGCTGTCGGTCTTGCCATGTGCGGAAAACGCAGGCGACGAAGCGCGAGCGGGAGAATCGAGAGTTTTGGTTGGAACGGGCCAAGCGATGAACGCGCAGCGCTTCGGCAATCAGGCGAGTCGACGCCGGGCGGCGATGAGCTTCGATAGCTTGGACGTTTGTTACATCTGCGACAAGCCGATCGAAACCGGCGACGATCGTGTTGTCGGCGACAAGACTGCGGCCCACCGCCGTTGCGTTCACAAAAAGCTCGACAAGCTTAGTCCGCACTGGCGGAGGGAAATCCATGGCGCTTCGTGACGAAGTGATTGCGGCCGTCGATGTCGAGATTCATCGAAAGATCGAGGTCGAGCTTGAAATTATCATCGCCGATGCCGCCAAGCGCGGCTTGGCTCCCGCCGATCCTGAAAGGATGTCGGCCGAATATCGCGCCTTCCGATTTCAAGCGCTCGCCGCTTGGCGATCGACGATCATCGATAAAACCATGTGGAGCCTTTCCGGCTCGCGCGGCGTCGCGATCAGCGCAAAGGTGCACTAGTGATGCAGAGCTTCAACGTTCATCCGCTCGCGACGATCTTTCCGCCGATCACGGGCGAGGCGTTTCAAGAGCTGGCCGCCGATATCGCCGAGAACGGGCTGCGTGAGCCGATAACGACGCTCGACGGCGCGATCTTGGACGGCCGGAACCGGGCCAGCGCATGCGCCCGCGTCGGCGTCGAGCTGCGTTTCGAGGAATGGAAGCCGTCGCACGAAGGCGATACGCCGCAGGCTTTCGTTATAAGCCGAAATCTTCGCCGCAGGATGTTGACCGATGGTCAACGGGCGGCCGTCGCAGCGCGTCTCGTGACGACTAGCGGTAACGGCGGCGCTGTGCGTTGGGATCGAGACAAATTCGTGACGATGCAACAAGCGGCCGATGCGTTGAACGTCAACAAAAGGCAGGTTGCGCGTGCCCGGATCGTGCTTCGCAACGGCGACGCCGAAACGATTGCGGCGATGGATAACGGTAAGATGTCGGTCACTGTCGCGGCGCAGAAGGCGACGGCCGGTCGAACGCCAAGATCGAAAAAAGGGCCGCCAGTAGGCGCGACAACTCCCCAAGAGCTGCTAAACGATATACGGGATGTTCGGCGAGCTGCCACGACGCTGCCGGTTCAGATCAGCGATTTTATCGACGCGATACGATCCCGGCCGCGCGAGGTTGAGCAGATCGGCCGCGAGCGGCGGATGGAGCTGGCTACGGAATTCGCGGCAGCGCTTGGCTTGATCAAAGACTCGCGTCCCGGTGCATCGGGAATGGGAAGCGCGGCCGCCGCAGTGGCTGCGATGGGCAGTTAGCAGCTCCGCGCCGGGACGCCGACGGCGCGTTGAAGGCTGGGCCGGACATGTTTGTGACCGAGACATGTCCGGCCCGTGGCTTCCCCTGGCACACGAGCCACGGGAGACGTTCCGGATATCTGGACCTAAGCGCAAATCCGTGGAGGGTGTCAGCCCGGCGGGATAAGTGACGATCCATTGGAGCAAACACCGTAGTGGCATGAAATTTGGCAATTGCGTTATTCCATGGATTGTGTGCCACTACATTCGTGTTCGTACGCTTCCGACAAAGCTCTAACCGGCTACAGCTAAGCCTTATCGAAACTCGCCGGATCGAGGCGAAGGTGCGGCATGAGCACATTGCAGGTTTGGGCACAATCGACGCGGCGTTGTCCGTCGCGGATCGGGTCGCATTCTGGCAGGGGTTGCACGAACGCTTAAGCAAGCTTTCGAACCGAGTTGATGGAGCTGCGCAGGCTAAAATCTTCGGCCAGATACACGCGCGAATTCCAATGGCGACAATCGATGAGCTGCGCGCCCTTCAACTGGAAAACGCGGAGGCGGATAGCCGCTTTTGGGAAATGTTAGGCGATATGCAGCGCGAACAAGCTCAGGGCCAACGTGGCATCGCCAAAAAGGCCGAACAGCACGCCGTTGACTTCCAATCCGAGGCGGAGAGCGCGGACGCCCATGCGGCGACGGCAAAAGAGCGAGTTGACCGTCTCAAGCGCGGCGAACCCATCGCAGGCGGATACGCTAAACCGTTTGATCCGATACAGTGTTTGCGGGAATGGGGTTTCACTCGCGCCGACATTAAAAGACTCCAAGCAATTGGCGAAATATCACGGCTTGGCGGCGCTAAGGAGTACGAAGACGAGCTTATTAAGGTACATGCACGCCTGCTCGAACGACTCCCGAATCAGGTTGCTCGTGCGGTGCTGCGGCGGCTGAAACAGTCGCGATAGAGCCGATGGTACGGTGCGAATCAGGTTTCCGAGCGAAACCTTGGATTCAACGGAACCTCGTTGATCCCGGCTTCGATGCCGCTCTAGCCGCAGTGCCGCGCCCACGCCTCGGCCAGCGATCGGCGCTTCTCCGGCCCGCGTTACAGGTACGACGACACACCCCAGTGCCCAGAGCACGTCCATGATGCATGCGGGTGCTCCGACCAGCTCCAAGACCCGTCCCGACATCGTGCTGTTGCGCCAGACGGCGGAGTAGAGCTGAACCAATTGCCGCAAGGCCGATGGACTTGGTGGCCCGCGCTGTTCGTGTAATAGCCGCAGGACGCGGTATCAGACTGCACCACATAGCCTACCGCCAAGGCGATGGCGAAGATCGGAATCCAGAGCAGCCGCTTCATGGCGGCTGAGTTTGGCAACAACCCCTTAATCAGTGGTTAGGCCACATGCATTGCTGTTCAGGCATATCGACCTTGCGATGCCGAACGGTGTGATCGGCATGATTGAGCGGGAAGGCTAAAAGTGTAATATCGATGGGCCTGCAAGATTGCAGAGTATCGTGCGGCAGGGAACGAGCCATGACAATTAACAGCCCTGAGACAACAAAAAAGCAAAAGCGAGGCTGGAATCCGTTTCAAGAACTTCAGAACGAACCAGATGCACTCAGCGCGACAAAACTGGGCGGCTTTGTAAGCGGATATTTAGCATTAAGCTATCTCATACAAATTACTATTGTTGTTACGAGTGATGAAGATCCGTTTGGGGATGCAGGTATCTCTTTTTTTCTTGTTGATATTTTTGGGGTGATGCTTGCTGTATTTCTTACTTGGCGGATCGTGGCTGCTCAATCCCTTTGGGCAATAATTCTAACCTCGGTTTGGTTTTACGCTGAAATCCTAATGAAAATAATAGCGATTGCTAGCGGTGAGCACCAGACTAGTGCGGGGTGGGTAGTGATGTATCTTGCTCTGCTCGGGGGCACGTTTTTGGCGATCCGAGGGGGCTTGAAATTGCGCGTGCTAAGACGCCTGAGTTCTATGTCATTAAAATGAAAACCCGCCGGGGGAAGCGAGAGCTAGCGGCTCTGCTGCCCTTGCTTCCACCGATAAATCTCGCCGTGCGTCAATGTTCCGTCAGGACCGTCGATAGAGACATTCTCAACGCCTTTTTCGATTAACTCGCTTGCTCGATATAGAGCGGCTTCGCGGCTAGTAAATTTTTCGTCGGGCTCATTGATTACAGACCTGCCGGGAACGCCGCGAGTTTGGTGGTGCAAGACGAACATCCGCTATTATTACAACATTTCGCTGTGGTTCGACAACACTCAATGATGCTTGAACCCCTGGGCTAGCGCTCCTACGCTCCCGCAAAACGGGAGAACGGGGATGGCTCATACGATTTATGAGGCAATCGTAACAGCAATAAACAACCAAATGCTGCGTGAGCCTTTTACAAAGCAGGACTTCCGGGCCGCGTGTCCTGGTTTCGGTAGCGGGACTTATCAGGCCTTCCTATGGAAGCATCGGAAAAATAATCCTGGCGGAAACTCAGAGTTATTCGAGTTGGTGTCCCCTAATCAATTTCGATGTCTGCGGCCTTTTCGATATGGTCTTTGAATAAAGATTTAGGCCATGGCGCGAAAGCAGCAGCCCGCAATGCCTCACCCAAGCTGTCGCCAGCTCCGGGCGCTATTCGAGCATGTCGAGCCCGGCGGGCCGTTTTCTTCTTTAGGCCAATCCGAGGCGCTTAAGTTTATCGTTGATCTCGGCGGGATGGAAATAAGAGACGCCAGCATCGGAAACCGATCTTACCCTTTGTGGGCTGGCGGCGACCGCTCTCCACATCGCCTCCGAGGTTTCGTAGAATTGCTCTCCATCTACTTTCAGATCAGTATTGCCCGGCGAATTCGCTTTCCACCAAATTATGAATACCATGACCACGGCCTTTTCACGCTCGCGCCGCCACCCGGGGCGCTTGTCAGGTTGCCAGTTTGCCGGTAAGCGCCCAGCTCAAGGTATCGCGCCCGACCCGTTTTTGCTGGGAGCGGGGTTGATTGCCGATGTCACCGAATACGGTAGCGACGAAGTCTTGAGGCGGCGGCACGAGCATCAATGTCGGCTCGACAACCTGAATCCAGCCGCCGAAGACCTGGGTCTGAGGCATCTCGATCCCAAGTAACCGCAAGCCATCGGCAGCGGAGAGGATGGCAAATAGGTTCCGTTCGTCGGAGAAGTCATGGAGCACTTGGTTGGGCTTTGATGACGACGCGTGCTTAAAAAAATTGCTCGCCTCGTTCAAGGCATCTGCGACTTCCTTGCATCGGCCCGGAGCGATCCTTGCCATCAGGGCGGTTCGCATCGAGACGAGCCCTTTGCTGTCGCACAGCCTGTCGATGATTTCTCCGGCGGCCATTGCCAGTGTGTGGACGGACACAGGGTCACGATCCTCAAAATACAGCGCGATTGCGGTAGCGAGCTGACTTTTCGCAGCGTCGAGTTTGGTTACATCCATGGCGAAGGGTCTGGGTTGTCGGATCGAGCCTTTGGAGTTCTACGAGCTAGCTAGTGTAAAAAAACAGACAGAAGCGTACTTGTCCATAATACAGAAGCGTACTTGTCCATAATGCGCCTTACGCGCCCCCGCCCGAGCGCGGCCCGGATTTTCCAGAACGGGGCTTAATGCGGCTCTTTGCCCGCGTCCACGGACATAGCAGCGATCAGCGAGCGATGCCAAAATCATAGCCAAAACGGGCCGCCGGAATAACCCGGTGGCCCGTCTGGCTTTACAACGATCGATCTTCAAACATGTGAGCGTTTCTGCGACTCTGTGATCGATGATGATCGCCCGCGATAGGGCCGGAGGATTGCAAGCCAAAAACTCGCCGTTCGCCAAGCGCCGTCGTGGGCCGCCTCGGCTCGTGGCTGATGGCGGCGCGGCGGTTTAGGGACTTTGAATGGCATTCCCCGGATCGCGGGGAATGCCGGATTGCGGATAATGCTTTGGACGAAAGGGACGAAAGTGCTCGAATGGTCAACCGCTCTGCCAGATTGGAAAGAGCGCCTTAAGTCCGGAACCTCGCTGATCCCGGCTTCGATGCCGCTCTTCCCGGCGGAAGCCGATGAAGCGATGGAGCCGCCGCGCTCTCGGATTGGCTCTTTCAAGCCTTTGACGCGGCATCGGACGGCGGTGTAGGCGTTATCATGCGAAGGTTTCGCCATTCAACCTTGTCGCCGTTATGCGCCGTTATTTCACCAATAAAAAAGTCTGTGTTTTGAGTTTTGAGATGATCGGCCAATTCCGTCAGCATCGTCGGATCGAAGTCGGCAATATGTAGCCGCAAAATCTCCTTGCCGATATTTGTAAGAACAATACAATTTAGCGTTATGTCCGCCTGATCATCGCGTACTGCAAGAAATATGTGATCATTTGCAACAATACATGCGCCAAATCTACCATTTATTCCAAATTGGTTTGGTTCTAAATACAATTTTTGTGTAGTCATGGTGTAAATCGCATTCAATCCTCCTATCGAGGTTGATGTAAGAATATTAAGAGAACCCAAATCAGACATTAGTTGGAAGGTAAGTATTTTCTTGATTTTGGGAGTAACAATAATCTTATCTCCTATCACATAAGGAGATATGTTTGTGATCATTCGGGCATCTTTTGATGATAATTTTGACAAGAAATCCAACGTAAATAGAGAATAGCTTCCGGAACTGCGAATTTCGCCTGCCAATATCCTTCCATATAATTTCTGTAGCCTCTCAGTAGAAGCATCCGCTGCATACCTAGAGAATGCAGTCAGCCAATCATCATCCAAGTCGTTTTGTTTATCTTCGGTGGTTGCCGGATTTTCTTTAAGATCATCGATTGCGCTCGCAAGAACCGCTTCTCTATTTTGCTGTTTACCGAGCGTATCGGCAATAAAATAGTCGAGCGCGCGATCGGCAAGCTCCTGTTTTTCCGGAAGGCGATCGATGGCTTGGTTTGTCAGTGCGGCGCGGAACAGCTTTCTCATTTCTTCTTTATGAGTGATGTCTTCGGCTTTGGCACTAAGCGCCGCCGCCGGAACATCTACCAATCCTCTCAGGAGACGACTCGCGGCCTTGAGCAGTGGAGCGTGAAGCGGGTTTGGGATCGCGCTGATCCAATCCCGAATTACGGGAAGCCAGCCCGTATTGTTCTCTTCGTCCGACCCGGATTGGCCGGTTTCGAGGCTGTCCTGCATCTGGCTCTCCCCTGTCCGCATGCGGCCTGTGCTCGGCGGCAGAAATGCGGTAGAAAGAATGCGGCCTGTTTCGTTAAATCATTGATTTAACTGGCGTCCCCTAGGGGATTCGACCCCCGTTACTGCCGTGTAAGGGCTAATCTAGCACAATCCGCAGTGCGCCGCCCAAGCTTCGGCCAGCGCGCGGCTTTTCGAGTAGATCGGTGCGCTCACTTCGCCGCGATCGGCAGGTTGATCTTCGCCGTCGCCGCGCGCACCATTTCAATATCGGCCGCCTGATACCGAAGGCTCGACGATGCCGTGCTGTGCCCGAGCGCGGCCATAATCACCTTCAGCGTCGCGCCGTCGCGGGCCAGCGCCGTGCCCAACGTGTGCCGGGCCATATGCGGGGTGAACTTGATGCCGACGCGCTCACAAAGCTGCGGCAGCCAGCGGCGAAGGCTTGTCTTGTTCGACCAAGGGAACACGCGGCTACCAATTTCCGCATCCTTGCGCAAATTGGTAAGCTCGGCGATCGTCGCGTCATGAAGCGGGAAGACTTCCCACCGATCGCCCTTGCGGTTGAACAGCCGCACGGTTCGGTTCTCAAGATCGATCTGATCCCACCGGAGCGCCAGCGTCGCGCTGACGCGTGTGCCCTGATAGAACAAGAACATCAGCAATGCCCGCTGCGGGCCAGCGGGAGCCGCCTGGATAAGCGAAGCGGCAGCCGCCGGATCAAGCGCCCGCGTGACCGGCTTCGGCTCCCTGAAGGCTTTCACCTTCAACCACTGGCACAGGCCGCTATTGGCCGCATGGTGCAACACCGTCAGCGCCGGACGAAGTAGCTCCCTGTTGCGCGTGGACGATGCGCAGTCGGGGAACAGCTTCAGCGCCAGATCGTGCAAATCAGCGCCCCGGATTTCCTGAATCCGCCGGTTGCCGATCGCTGTGACAACGCGTTCGATGCGCTGCATGTCAACCTTGGCGGGCCGCCGGAATTCGATATAGAGCTGCGCCGCTTGGGCAAACGTCATCCGCTCGCCCGACGGGACGGCATCCTGCCGGATTTCAGCGTCAAGTTCGGCCAAGCGCTTTTTCGCCAGCTTGGCGTCCGTGGTATAGCAGTTGAATTCATAGACCTTACCGAGCACGGAGCCGCGAGCGAGATAGAACTTGTTGCCCTTGCGTTGGCCCGGCGCGATCAGTTGTAATGCCATGGGGAAAGCTCCATCGGTTTCCCCAAAAGGTAGGCTTCCCCAAGCCAGAGTCATGGGGGAAAGATGGTTAACCCGTTGATTTCAAAGCGGTGCTGCTACTCTTGGTAAGGGAGAGGTCGAAAGTTCAATCCTTTCCGGCAGCACCATATTTCTGGCGACTCGATGTGAGCGTGATCGGACTGAGAGGGAGCCTCTCGATGCACCGCAGGAGTTCTCATCGCTGGGTTGTGGGCCGCTGCCGCTCTCGGGCTGACCGCCGCGCCGGCCCTGGCCGCCTATGGCGCCTTCGCCTATGACGACGATGGTCACAAATACGGCTACAGCTGGAACGAGCAAACCGCCGCCGCTGCCGATCATGCCGCGCTGAAGGGCTGCGGAACCGACAAGTGCAAGGTCGTGTTCCGTACCGGGCCGAAAGAATGCGGCGCGATCGCCTTTGGTGACGAGGGCAAGGTGTGGGGCGGCGCGAAACGCGACAACCGGTCCGCCGCCGAGCTTGCCGCTTTGGAGAACTGCCAGAAGCGCTTCACCGGCCAGTGCAAGGTCAAGGCCTCGGAGTGTAATCGCTAGCAACTCCCCGTAGCAGAGGCCCGCCGGCCTTCACCAAATGTTTACGAGATTTCTGGCAGGCTGCCCCGGGCATAAGCCAGACTGGCGGCGGACGATGAACGAACGAACAATTCTCATAGTGACGGGCTTGTTGATGCTGGCGGCGATCCTGATCCCGGTCCCGCGTCGTACCCGAGCCGTCCTGTGGTGCGTTATGCTGGGCTTGATTGTCACCTTCTGGGTCGGCGTCAGCCTCGGCTTTTTCACGCCGATACTCTGACCCCACGGCACCCCGGATTTACCGCGCGTTAATCGCGGTGGGGCACGCTTGCCCCATGCGCAAGAACATCCCCGTGCCGGGGCGCCTGGGCGCCAAACGGTGGGCGTGGCAGCGGCTGGCCCGTAGCCTCGTCGGTACCCTGGCCGTCTCGTTGGCCGTCGCCGCTTGCGGGTTGTTGGCCGCTCGGGCCGAGGAGAACGGCGGCTCCCCGCCTGGGCCTCCCGCGCCGGCGGTAACGGTGCTCAGACCGTCGCCGTCGACGGGTAATTCCCTGATCCTGCATGCCGGCCGCGGCGGCTACGTCTCTGTCGACGCGTCGGTCAACGGCACCCCAATTAGAATGGCATTCGATACGGGTGCGTCCGCGGTATCGCTGACCGAGGCGGACGCGGCGCGAATTGGCGTTTCCGGTGGGCTTCACTACACAATCCCATTTTCCACCGCCAACGGCCGCGCCTATGGCGCGCTGGTGACATTGCGCGAAATCCGCATCGGCAAGCTCGAGATCGACAACGTCAAGGCGGTCGTCATGCCCAATCTCGATGTGTCGCTGCTCGGCCAGTCATTTTTGAACCGTCTCCAGAGCTATCAGATGCGGGACGGCGTGCTCACATTGACTTGGTAGGTTCGGGCCTCATCCGATGCGCGAGGATTTCTTGGAGCCGGAACGCGGCGGCGTCGTCATCGGTTGGGCGCTGCGCCAGTTGGTGTTCTGGTCGATCGCCGGGCTGGCGGTCTATCTGATCGTCGCCAATCGCGGTGCGTTCATGCCGCATCCCGATAACCCGGCCCCGCCGCCCGCGCCCCCGGTCGCGGCGGCCGAGAGCCCTCCGGCCTCGCTGCGGAACTCCCTGGTGTTGCGCGCCGGGCGCGACGGCTACGTCATCGTCGACGCCTCGGTCAACGGCACGCCGCTGCGCATGGCGTTCGACACCGGCGCTGCGATGGTGTCGCTGACCCAGGCCGACGCGGCGCGCATCGGCATCGCGGGCGGCCTCAGCTACACGATCCCCTTCGCCACCGCCAACGGCCGCTCCTATGGCGCGCCGGTGACGCTGCGCGAGATCCGCATTGGCCAGCTGGAGATCGACAACGTCAAGGCCGTGGTGATGCCCAACCTCAACATCTCGCTGCTCGGCCAGACTTTCTTGAGCCGCCTCGACAGCTATCAGATGCGCGACGGGGTATTGACCCTCTCCTGGTAGGAAACCCGCGCTCTAGTCGTGCAGCATCGCCTGAACCCGGGCGACCTGTTGGTCCGCCGCGTCCTGATGCGCCGCGTCGCGCTCGTGCTGCGCCGCGGTGATCGCGCGGTCGGCCTCCACCATCTGCTGCTCGCCGTCGCGGACGCTGATCGCGCCCTGGTCGATCCGCGCCGACAATTCGCTGCGCACCTGCTCCTGCAGCCGCACCAGATCGGGATGCCGAGAATTCTTGAGCGCATAGCGCTCCACCGCCTCGTTGACGCAATCGGCGTGCGCGGCATAGTTGCCGACCCGCGCCGGATAGAGCTTGTTGCAGGTCTGCCGGGCGGTCTGCAGGCTGTCGCGGTGCGCCGTGGGCCCGGCTTGCGGCGGCGCGTAGGGCGCGTAGCCAACGTAGCCGAAGGGCGGCCCGCCCATTGGCGGTAGCGCGCAGGCGCCAAGCGCGCCGCAGAGAAGACCGACGGCGAGTGCCTTGCGCATGGCGTTTCTCCACCGGAAGACGAAAGCCTTTCGGTTGGGGAAACAGCAAACGGTTAGGCTGGTTCCATCAGAACCCGTACGCCGAGTCGGATTTCGCTTGGCGCCGCAAACCCGCGCTCAATTGATCGCGTAGAGCAGCTCGGGGCTGGGCTTCGCTTGGCCGAGCTCGACGCGCTTCACCGCAGCGATCAGCTTTTCGTGGGTCGCTGTCTTCAGCCCCAGCGCCTTGCCGCGCTCGACGATGACGCCGTTGATGAAGTCGATCTCGGTGCGCCGGCCCTTCTGCATGTCCTGGCCCATCGACGGCCGCTGCGCCTCGCTGCGGCCTTGCGAGTTGCGCAGCGCCAGCATCAGCGCCTCGACTTCTTCCAGTGCGCCCTCGTCGCCCTCTGACGCGCGCGCCAGCTTCTCGGCGTCCTGCCCGGCGATGTCCTCGAGCCGGTAGCCCTGTGCCTGACCGATCCGCACCGCCTCGCCGCCGAGCTTGATGATGAGCTGACGGATGCGGTCGTCCTGCCGCATCGCGTTGCCGGACAGTCCCGACGCGGCCGACACGCCGTTGTGCATGCCATTGACGCAGAGCTTCGACCAGCGTTCGCCCCAGAGGTTGTCCGTCACCTTGCAGGTGTCGACGGTTCGGATCATATCGCCCAGCTCCTCGATCCGCTTGGTCATCCGCCCGTGCACCTCGCCGACCCGGTAGACCTCGTGCCCCGGTGGGCTTTTCGCCCCGGTGCGCCGGATTTTGCCCGGCGCATAGAGCTCTGCGGAGAGCAGCGCGGCTATCGCGCCGACCGTCTTGCCCCAGCCGACCACCCCGGCGATGCGCTCTTCGTTGATGCAGTTTTGCAGCGACACCATGTAGCCGCCCGGCGCCAGGTACTGCCGCATCATCGTCGCCGCCCATTCGGTGTCGTAGGACTTCATCGAGATGAAGCAGATGTCGATCGGCTTCTCCTTGGCGAGGTGCTGCGCCTCGGTCAGGTGCAGCGTTTTCGGGCGCGCCAGCACGGATTCGCTCTCGACCACCCCCTCCAGCGACAAGCCGTCCTTGCGGATCGCCTCGACATGCTCGGGCCACGGGTCGATGAGCGTCACGTCGAACCCGTTATGCGCGAGGTTCCCGCCGGTGTAGCCGCCGATCGCCCCGGCGCCGAACACGACAATCCGCTTGTCCGCCATCGTCCCACTCCCTCGATAGTCGCTTGCGGCATGATAAGCGCGGATCGCGGCACGGCAGAAGTGCCTGCGGGCGCGCATTGGACGGTTGCGATGCCGCCTCTTGTCTTTGATCGAGATCGAGGGTGAAATACGCGCCAACTGGTTGAGTCGCTAGTTACACCACGGAGGGGTGTCCAGAGATGATGGAAACAATGCAGAAGACGAGCTTCACCGCCGGTCCCCTGACCTTTGTCGTCAAGCACGAGCTGTGGGACGAGAACATCCAGGACCACGCCGACCAGGGCGTCGTCATCTCGGTCAAGGCGCAGGTCGCCGGCAAGGACACGACCCTGTTGCGGTTCAACTGCTTCGACATCGAGAAGAGCTACGTCTACGGGCCGGAGAACAAGGAACTGAAGGTCGCCGGGCCGGAGATGCTGGGCGGCGCCGATCTGACCAACCTCTACCGGATGGACCCGATCGCCTGCGGCAACCCGATCGGCTGGACCATCAAGGTGCTCGGCACGAAGCTCGACCGGATGCTCGATCGCGCCGGCTATCCGGCGATCGCCAAGACCACCGATTTCGCCAAGGTGCGCAAGCTCCTGCCCGAGGTCGAGGCCTGCGCCCGCGAGCTCCACGCGACCAAGCGCAACACCGTGAAGCATAATCGCGGCACCGACATTTTCGAGGCCGGCAACATCCGCTTCGGGCTTGAGATGCGGCGGCTGCCGATGGGCGATGGCGAACTCGCCATTCACGTTCTCGCCGATATCGGCGGCACGCCCGGCAAGAAATACACCGAAGAGACCGAACTCTTGGCCTTCGATCATTTCTGGAACGGCGCGCATTACCATTACGGCCCGCGCAATAAGAACCATCGCATCTATTGGGATCGCACCTTGGTCGAGGATCCGCTCGCCTGGACGCTCGAGCAGTTCGAGACCGGCAAGCTGAAGGCGATGATCGAGCGGGCCGGCTATCCCGGCATCGCCGCCGACCTCGACACCGGCAAGATCGCCCAGGTCTTCCCGAAGATGAAGAAGCGGGCGCTCGAGATGTGGAAGGAAGGCGAAAAGCTGACCGGCCATCCCGGCCTGCCGCTGGAGTTTACACCAAACCTCGCCGCCGCCGAGTAGGGGCGCGGCACAGCGCTCGCCTCCGCCTCGGCGGAGGTCGCTTTAGACAGCCCGGCCGCATCAGCGGCCGGGCTGTTCGCGTTTGGGCAAGCCACGGTCGCCACGCTTTGATGCACCCCTTTCCTATGTGTCTTTGGCGTGATTAAAGTCAGCAAATCGCCAGAACACGTCGGGGCAGGTCATGCGATTGCGCGCATTGGTGAACGGTCTGCTGATTGCCGTGACCCTTGTCGTTTTTGCGGCCGTAACAGCAGAGGCGGTCGATCTCGGCCCCCGCAGCCAGCCGGCGGCGCCGGCGCCGGCACCGTCGCCGCCGTCGCCGTCGCCGTCGCCGTCGCCATCGAGCCATGGCGTGTATGGCTCGATCGCCTATGACAAGACGGATTGCTCTTGGGGTCGTAGCTGGAATTATACAACCCAATCTGGGGCGGATGATCGAGCCACTTCGGAGTGTTCCTCGGGAGGCGGAAAGCACTGTCAGGTGTTGGCCCAGGTCGGGCCAAACCAGTGCGGCGCGATCGCTGCGATAGGTAGTTGCGATGGCTATGGATGGGCCGTCCGCCCCACCAAGGAGGCCGCGGAACAAGAGGCCATGGGCCAATGCAAGAGCTATAACCCGAACGCCACCTGCGAGGTAAAGGTCTCTGTCTGCAGCAGCCAGTGACGGCGGATGGTGCAGGCGATGAAGAAGAAGAGCGTTCCTGTCGAACTCGACAACGCCGAGCGCGCCGCCGTCGGCGCGTTAGTCCGCGAGCACCCTCAGGACGACGCGGAACGCCCTTGCGCCGAGCCTTGAGCCCCAAGAATCGGCGTATGCCAAACGCGGCCTCCGCCTCGGCGGAGGCCGCTTCAGACATCCCATCCTCTCAGCGGCCGGGCTGTTTGTTTTTGGACGATAGACCGCCCCTTAGAGCATGATCTTAATGAATTGAAGCACTCTTTTCCGTCATGCCCGTGACTTGTTCCGGGCATCCATGTGGGTGGCCGGGGTTAAACCCGGCCATGACGGGACTGGGAAAGCTGTTCAATCCTTTCAGATACCGCTCTAGGGCGCGCCGCTTTCTTCCCGTAGGCCTTTAGCCCACGGACTTGTTCCGTGGGGCAGGCAGAAATAACGGCAACTTCGGCTCGCCTCCTAACGCGGCAGCAGGCGCGCTGCAAGTGTATGGTCGCGGCTTTGCCAATATTGTCGGGCACCCCACCGGATACGCCGTGGATCCCGTCCCAGGAATGCCGCTGGTCCAGGCCTCTATGTACGTGTTTGGGATCAATAACGGAGGCTGGCAATTCTTCGCCCAGCAAAACCAAATGGGAACCAAGACCGTAACCCAGCTCGCCTGACGTCGATCGCTCCGCCCGTAACGAGTTGTCATAACGCGCCTATGGGGCGCAGTGGCGAGCGCTCGTTCGCTTTCGGCGCAATTGCGTCAGCTTCCATCCAAACCGAGAATGTATATCGGCCCCGAGATCGCCTGATCGGAGGTGCCTCGCCCGGCATCCTCCGCGGCCTCTTCGCATCCTCCGCGTCGCGTGTTTTTCTTCGCGGACATGGTAAGCTCGGGCTCGCCCGCCCGCAGCCGGAGATAGAGCGATGGACTGGACCGAACGACGCACGCGGTTTCGCGCCCTCCTTGCCGGCAATCGCTGCGTTCACACCGGCTCGGTCTACGACGCGATCTCGGCCCGCATCGCCGAGGATCTCGGTTTCGAGGTCGGCATTTTCTCCGGCTCGATCGGCTCGATGGCGGTGTTGGGCGCGCCCGACATCGTCGTCATGACGCTGACCGAATTCGCCGGCCAGGCGAACAGGGTGTGCCGCGCGGGGAATCTCTGCCTGCTGGTCGATGCCGATCATGGCTACGGCAACGCGCTCAACGTGCGCCGCACCGTCGAGGAGCTGGAAACCGCCGGGGTCTGTGCGATGTCGATCGAGGACACGGTGTTGCCGCGCCCCTACGGGCCCAGCGGCAAACCGACCTTGATCCCGATCGAGGAGGGGATCGGCAAAATGAAGGCGGCGCTGTCGGCGCGCCAGGACAAGAAGCTCGCCATCGCCGGGCGCACCAGCGCGTTGGCGATCACCGGTATCGACGACGCGATGGCGCGCGCCAAGGCCTACGAGAAGGCCGGGGTCGACGCGATCTTCCTCGCCGGGGGCGTCACCACCGCGGCGATCGAGGCGATTTGCGCCGAGATCAAAATCCCGCTTATCACCGGCGGCGGCGCCGGTCCGCTCGCCGATCTCGACTGGATGGCCGCGCATGGGGTGCGCGTCGCGCTCCAAGGGCACGCGCCGTTCAGCGCCGCGGTCCAGGCGGTGTACAATACGTTGAAGGCCTTGCGCGACGGAGCGAAGCCGGGCGAACTTCAGGGCATCGCCTCGCCGGAGCTGATGCGCCGCGTCACCCGCGGCGACGATTACGCGCAGTGGACCAAGGATTTTTTGGGGGGCGCCTGAGACAAGGGGGGTGACGTGCGTATTTTCCTGTCCATCGCGCTTTTGCTGGTGACCGCGGGTTGCGTGGCGCAGAACTGGTCGCCGATGTCCATTTTCCTTGGGCAAGGCCATCTCCAGTTAAGTAATTTCCGCTTCGACCGCGCCCAGGTCGAGGCGGTGGTCGCCGCCGCGCCCGATTGCACTGCCCCCGCGCCGCCGGTCGATTTCGAATTGCCGTTTAAGGGCACGCGGGTGATCGACGCTCCGGACGGCGCCGATGTTTGCTGGCGCCGTCAGATCGGCCCTGGCCAGTGGACGGAGTGGAACCACGCCTTCATCGCTGGCGGCCTTTCCGTCGACGCTGAGCTTTAGCGCGCCCGCCACGGGGAGATATGCCCGGCCGCCGCGATCTCTTCCCACCGATCGAACCGTACCGCACGGGGCGCTTGCGGCTCAATTCGCTTCACACGATGTACTGGGAGGAATCCGGCAATCCCCGCGGGGTACCCGCTCTCTTTCTCCACGGCGGGCCCGGTGCCGGGGCGACGCCCGTCCACCGCCGGTTTTTCGACCCCGGATATTGGCGCATCGTCATTTACGACCAGCGCGGCGGCGGCCGCTCCACGCCGCTCGGCGAGACGACCGACAACTCGCCCGCGCATCTCGTCGCCGATATCGAACTGCTGCGTCGCGAATTGGGGATCGAGAGCTGGCTCGTCTTTGGCGGCTCCTGGGGTTCGACCCTGGCGCTGCTCTACGCCCAGGCGTATCCCGAGCGCTGCCTCGGGCTCATCCTGCGCGGGATTTTCCTCGCGCGCCCGACCGAGATCGATTGGTTCCTCTACGGCCTCGCGACAATTTTCCCGGAGGCGTGGCGGGCCTTTTCGGGCTTCATCCCCGAAGGGGAGCGGGGCGATCTGCTCGCCGCTTATTACCGGCGGCTCATCGATGCCGATCCGCTTGTGCACATGCCGGCGGCCCGTGCCTGGAGCCTTTACGAGGGCGCTTGCTCAACGCTATTGCCCAATCCCGATACGATCGCGGTCTTTGGAGAAGATCGGCTGGCACTCGGTCTCGCCCGTATCGAGGCGCATTTCTTCACCCACTATTTGCTTGGGGGTGACACCGATCTCGTGGCGCGAGTTTCCCGCATTCGCCATCTGCCGGCCTCGATCGTGCAGGGCCGCTACGACATGGTCTGCCCGATCCGCAGCGCCGACGAGCTGGCGCGGGCTTGGCCGGAAGCCAATTACGCGGTGGTGCCCGATGCGGGACATTCGGCGATGGAGCCCGGAATCCGCGAGCAGCTGGTGCTAGCGACCGAGCGGCTGAAGCGCGGCTAATGCCGTTGCGCGCTGTGGTTTTGCTTGCCGCGCCGCCGTTCGCTCGTAATATGCCGGGGTCGATGCTGGGTTGGGGGATGCCGTGAGGCTTTCGACGTTCACGACGCGCGCATTGCTGGCTGCGGCCTTTCTCGCCGCGTTTGCCATGCGCCCCGCCGCGGCGCAATTGACGGTCGGTTCCCCGGGCGAACCCCCTCGACTCGAATTGGGTGCCGGCGCTTTTGACATCACGCCGAGCAAACGCAAACACGCCGGCGTCCAGGGCGACGTGGTCGGCGAGTACCATTTCGGCGATGTGTTCTGGCTCATCTCGCCATTCGTGGGCGCGCAGGTGACGACAGGCGGCGGCACCTACGCCTATTTCGGCTTTGGCCTTGACATCAATTATGGGCCTTGGGTGCTGACGCCAAATGCCGCCGCCGGCTTTTTTCAGCCGGGCTACGGCACCCGGCTCGGCTCCTGGTGGGAATACAAGACGGGCCTCGAGCTCGACTATAAATTCCCCGACCTCACCCGGCTTGGCTTGGCGATTCACCACATCTCCAATGCCGGGCTTACCAAGGTCAATCCGGGCGAGCAGCAAATCGAGGTCGTTTATTCCATTCCACTGCACTGGTAGCACTTGGAGGCCCGTCCAATTCAATGGAGATTTCTCGCGGGCAAGTGCAAAGGTGGCGGGCCATGCTCGATGAAGACGGGCACTATGTTTACGCTGTGGCCCTATAGGCGTGGCATGATCGGCGCAGGCAGAAGTCTCAAGGAATCTCGATGCCAAGGCCATATCCCCCGGCCCCCATATCGCCGCCGCCTGTGGCGAAATCATTTTCGATCGGCGACCGAGAGAAAGCCGACCTCGCCCATGTCTTGAGGCTGGAACGCCTTCCGTCCGAGCTTTGCGACGCGATCAGCCAGGCGATCGGATGCTATCGAGCTACGGAGGCGGGCTCGGAAGATACGACGGTCGCAAACGTCCTGGCCGCGCTTGCCGAACTGTCCAAATCCGGTCGCGCCTACGACAAAGCCGTGGAGCGCCTTGCCGACAACCGTAGCGGCGTTGACTACACGACGCATGAGATGTTGCAGCCGCTGGCCAAAGGCGTGCTGGAGGACGAACCCGGTTCCCGAGAGGCGCTTGCCCAAGCCGCGGCCAAGCGGGCGGAGGAGCTACGAACGCACAAGCGCGTTGCTCCTCCAACTGAGGCTCTGCGCTTTTTCTGCGGTGTTCTGCGTCTAATCTTCAATCAGTCCGGCTCTCCTGCGCTACAGGAAAGCCTCGATCGGAGCTGGCATCAGTGTCGCCAATTCGCCATGGAGGTTTTCACGATCGCAGACATCGACCATGCCGACTTTGACGCTCATCCTGAGCGTTTGAGCGAGTATCTCGGGACTGACGTGAGCTCTGGCTAACCGGTCCGTGCAGGCGAAATGTACTTTGGATGGAGAGCCTTTCCGTGCCGCCTCCGCCAAATTGGCGGCGTCCACAGCAAGGAGTATATGCCAGTGAACGCAGACTTTCGGTCCGAGCGGCCGCCATCTATCGCCATGATGATGTTCCTTGACGCCTTCAAGAACGCCGCTGCGGAAGGGGCAGCCGTAGAATTGAAGATGCGCTTGCTCGCGGGGAAAATCCCAGCGTTGCAGAAAGACGCTCACTGCATCGTGCTGGCGGACATCGAAGCTGGTTTGATCGAACATTTCGGCGCTGCGCTGTCGCATGAAGATAAGGAGACGCTGCGCTTGTGCCGTCAGCTTCGGAACAAAGTGCTTCATAGCGATTTCCGCGCGGCGCGGGACAAGTTGAGCGAATTGGGGATTGCATCGTCGCCCGGCGGCGTCGCGAAGATTGACCTACCTGTGGTAACCGTCGCAGAAGTTGCGAAGAAGATTGAGGGGGCGAAGGCCGGCACGGACGGCATACGCGTGGCCGACACGCTGTCCACCGACGCGGGTAGCGTGTTCGGTTGGTTCCTTGAAGCAGGACAGTCCGGCGACTTCGCCAAGGCGAGTTCCGCCTTCAAGAGCGCGGCAGAAATAGCCGATAGGCTTGCGGACATTGAGGGGACGTGGCCGAAAATCTGATGGCGCTCATTGGCGCTCATGTAAGGCGTTTGGCGGCCAGTGCGCCTCTTGCTCCTGGCGAGGCTATCTGCATGAACTCGGAAAGGTGTTCCTCGGCAAATGGGTATGAGACCTTCCAGACCATTGCGCCCAGCACCCCTACCGCGAAGCCTCCAACGTGCACAGCGTAGGCCACGTTATCCTCACCGCCCGAACCAAATACCAACGAAAGCAATTGTAATGCGCCCCAATACAAAAGGAATACCCACGCAGGCACCTGAAATCGCTTAAAGAATATCCCGAGGAACAGCACCATTCTCATTCTGGCCGCCGGGAAGAGGGCGAGATAGGCACCCATCAGGGTTGCTATTGCTCCTGAAGCTCCGATGACAGGCGCGCGCGACGCGGGAAATAGAGCCCAGTGTGCAAGGAGACCCACGACGCCCAAGAACGGAAAGGCCAAAAGGAATATCGGGAGCCCGAACAGCCGCTCTAACGAACGCCCGAAAACCCACAGGAATAGGCAGTTGCCGGCAAGGTGAAATATGTCCTGATGCAAGAAGACCGAGGTCAGCAGAGTGTGGATGTGGCTCCATGGTGAAATTGAGAAAAGCAAAGGAACGAAGCTGAGATACCGGATTGACCATTCCTCAAGGTCCGCGTCCAAGAAAGTGGGAACGTCGAGTATGAGCATCAGCGACACGAGCAGAATGACGCCAAAAAAGAAGCGGCCCCTCGTCAGATTGTCGCCATACGGCAGCAGCATCTATGTTTTCGCCCTGAATACTCCAGCCAAGTCGATACCGTGTGGGATGGTGAATTTCCGGGCCAATTCGTTGACCGATTTCCAGTCCTTGCCATTCCACACGCTGACTTCGCTGCCAATCGTCTGCACCTTGCATTCAGGGCACCCATAAAGCTTTAGGTTCTGCTTCCAAGTTCCCTTCTCGGCCTTCACCTTGTGTTCTGCCCTCGCCATTTCAGCGAATTGGGGAGAGTCCACAGGCAGTTGGAAAAGCGTGTCATGGTAGCTCGCGAGGTCGTCGGCACTACCAAATAGCTTGTCCGACTTGGCCAAGACGCGAAGATATTTTTTGCAGTGCGCGCAAACCGGATGGCCCAGCAGGATGCCGAAGGCTCCAAGCCCGCCAACCAAGAAGCCAATGAACTGAATCACGGCAAGCCAATAGCCGAGTTGTCCTACCTCTCCGGTATCGACCTGTCCGGCGCGACCAACGCGGTAATGCGCCGTCGTCAGCGTGACATCGAGATACTGTGCGAACGGAATGAAGTCGCTCACTCTTCGACCGTCGTCGAGAATCAGCGTTGCATATTGGATGTAATAGATCAGCAGTTGGGTGAAGCCAGCGACGACGACCATCTGCAACAACAACAAAAGGTTCGGCCGAGTGTGGAAATAGAGACTGCCGAAATAATATCCCGACGCGGCCGCGATTCCGGTTCCAATTGCGCCGGCCGGGATGATGAACCACAGACTGAAAGTGAACACGTCGAAGCCGGTGAGACGCTCGATGACGGTCACGAGCAGCGCCGTCAGCAGTGATGTCACGAGCCCACAGGCTGCTATGCTCGTCGTCTTTAGAACGTGCCCCATCGTCCCCCATCCGACAGTTTCGAAGCCCAGTAACAGCATACAGACGCGGAATCCTGCTGACAATGTGGCGGCGTGGATCACGTCGAGCAAATGGACAGCAATGCCCCGAATCGTTTCATTCGTACCTCTGCATGACGGCAATCGACATGACGAGAATCCCAGCGACCGTGAGCTTTTTGACATGCGATCCGCTTGTCGGAGGCACGTTGCCGGCAGGCGGGCGGTTCAGGGAATGCAGATGCAAGGTGATTTGGCTGCAAATTCTGAGTCGGCATTCGCATCACCGTTTTCAGGACGATTCGCAGTCAAGGCTTGGCCTTGGAGGTCATGTGAAGGTCAGAGTGGCAGAAAGAAGATTGATGGCAAGATAAAGCGGATTTTCAATCCGCGCTCCCTGCGGTCGTAAGTGGTTGTCTGCACATTGTTTTTGAGCCGCTTCACGGCGTTGTAGCGGCACTCCGAACGGTGTGCGTGGTGCCGCCAGAAGCACTTTTCTCTTTATTTTCAATGCAAAAGTGGGTGGCGGTCGCAAGGTGCCGTGTGGCGTGTTCCGCCGTTTCTACGCTACAGCAAGTCTTTTTACGCCACACCACGACGAGTGCTTTCGAGGACTTGCGCATCCCGAATCCGATGCTGATCGTCCCGTCATGGCAGGCAATGACGCAGACGATTTCCACATCAAACCGGGGCGGTCCCGTACTCAAAGGACGCGCGTCCGTTCGCACGACCTGCCGTTCCTCCAACAGGTCAAGGCGGCCGTTCGCAAGGCCGGCGGCAACCCCAATCGGATCGGCCGAGGATCGGGATCGGCGGGCAGCCGGAAAGGGGAAGGCGGCGGGCGGTTCAATGCGCACGGCCGGGGCGCGAAGGTGGTGGCTTCCTTTCCGAAAGACGGTGGGGGATGGAGCCGCAACGGGAAGGGCGCGCGGTTTCGTTCGCGCCGCGTGGTGGTCAAGGTGCGGGTGGTCAAGCTCAACCCGCAGCGCGGCTCACGCGGCCCAAAGATGCGCGGCACGGTGAGCAAGGCGGCGGACGCTCACCTGCGCTACCTCGAACGCGACGGGGTGATGCGCGACGGCGAGAAAGGCCGCGCCTATTCCGCCATCGAGAACGAGGCGGATGGCCGTGCCTTCATCGAGCGCGGTCGGGAGGACCGCCATCAGTTCCGCTTCATCGTCGCGCCGGAGGATTCCGTCGAGATGAGCGACCTGCGCGGCTTCACCCGCGATCTCATGCGGCAGATGGAAAACGACCTCGGCACAAAGCTCGATTGGGTTGCGGTCGATCACCACAACACCGGCCACCCCCACACCCATGTCGTCGTCCGGGGCGTTCTCGACGATGGCCGCATCCTCAACATCGCCGGCGACTACATCGCCCATGGCATCCGCCACCGGGCAAGCGAATTGGTAACGCTGGAACTTGGGCCGCAGACCGAGCTTGATGTCGCCCGCAAGCTGGCGACCGAGGTGGATGCCGAACGACTGACCCGGCTCGACCGGATGCTGATCGCCGAGCAGCGGGACAACGGTGTCGTGGACCTGCGGCCCGACGCCGTCGAAAGCTATACGGTGCGGGCCAACAGGCATCTGCTCATCGACCGGGCGAAGAAGCTGGAACGCTACGACCTCGCCACCGAAACCGAGCCTGGACGCTGGGCCATCTCCGACAGGGCCGAGCCGACCTTGAAGGCTTTAGGCGAGCGCAACGACATCATCAAGACCATGCACCGGGCACTGGCCGATCACGGCATCGCCGACGAGCGCGGCCCGAGCCAGTATGTCACCCACGGCAAGCAGATCGCCCATCCAGTCGTCGGGCGCGTGCTCGTCAAGGGATTGGCCGGCGACGAGATGGGCGACCGGCTGCACCTGGTCATCGACGGCGTGGACGGACGCACCCACTATGTCGAGACGGCGGATACGACCAAGCTGGATGAGATCAAGCGAGGGCATATCGTCTCGCTCGATCCCGTCCCAACCAAGGCCGAGCCAAAACCCGCCGACCTGAATATCCACACCGTGGCAGAAGCAAATGGCGGCATCTACCGGCCGAGCCAGCATCTGGAAGCCACGCGGGACATCATCGAACGCCGCCACGGCGACCCGGACGCCTTCATCCGTTCCCATGTCCGCCGTCTGGAAGCGCTTCGCCGTGCTGGCCATGTGGAGCGCATCGACGCCGATCACTGGAAAATCCCCGCTGACATCGCCGAACGTGGCGTGGCCTACGACTCACCGGGGCGGCCCAAGGACTTCGCTGTCCGCACGCTCTCCACCCTCGACCTTGAACGGCAGATCGGCAGCGACGGCGCGACTTGGCTGGATCGGGAGCTTGTCGCCGACAAAAGGACACCGCTGGCCGAGACGGGGTTCGGCCAGGAGGTAAAGGATGCCCTCTATCGGCGTGCCGAGCGGCTGGTGGAGATGGGCCACGCCACGGACAGCGGGCAAACGATTACCATCCCGCGCAAGACCATCGGCGCGCTTGAACGGCAAGAGGTCGATCACATTGGCCGGCAGATGGCGGCCGAGCGTGGCCTGTCCTATGCGCCAAGCGGGCCGGGGGAATATGTGACCGGGCGGCTGGCGGGCGTCGCCACCCTCACCCGCGGGCGCTTCGCCATGATCGAGGACGGATTGGGCTTCCAACTCGTCCCTTGGCAGCCCGTTCTCGAAAAGCGCATCGGTCAGCATCTCAGCGGCGTCCGCCGTGACGATGGCGGCATCGAATGGGGCTTCGGCAGGCAGCGCGGGCTCGGATTGTGAAAGTACGGAAAAGCCTTGCCTGCTGGTGGCGAGGAGGCCGGACCAGCGCCATCCCGTCAAGGCCAAGCCCGCTGCGCGGTGGCGCGTGCCGCGCCAGCCTTGACCGGCTGTCACTGGCCCAGCGGGGGCTCTCCAAGCAGGTAAGACTGATTGGGAGCGTGGACGCTCCAATGCCGACGCAGAGGGCTGGCGTCGGTTCCAACCCCAAAGAGGAACTTGCAAAATGACCTATAGAGTGGTACATAGGGCTAGGTTCGGAGCGCCGGAATGATCGTTGGCTTTCGGGACGAGTGGTTGCGTGCCTTCTTCGTGGATGATGTCCGGTCGCGGAACATCCCGCCTGATCTTGAGGCCCGGCTGTTCCGCAAGCTTCAGATGATCGACGACGCGACGACCGATCAGGACTTGCGCGTGCCGCCCAGTAATCACTTCGAGAAGCTGCGCGGCAATCTGGCGGAATTCCATTCGATCCGTGTCAACCAGCAATGGCGCTTGATCTTCCATTGGGACGGCGGGCGTGGAGAAGCGGCGGACATCTATCTGGATGACCACAGCTACAGGTGAAGGAGATATACCATGCTGACGACAAAGCGTAAGCCGGCCACGGTCGGGGAGATATTGACCGAGGAGTTCATGGAGCCGATGGGCCTGACGCAAGCCGCGCTGGCCGAGGCAATGGGCGTTCAGCGCAAGCACGTCAACGAACTATGCAACGATCGCAGGAACGTGACGGCGGCAACCGCCCTCATCCTCGCCCGTGTGTTCGGCAACAGTCCGGACTTCTGGCTTAACGTGCAGCGTCGCGGTGATCTATGGGACGCGATGCATATCCCCAAGGAGCGTGAGCGCATCGAACGCGCCCGCCCACTAAAAAGTGCCGCGTAACCTACGTTTGGCAACGATGGGCAGCGCCAGTCCCGCATCACGCAAGTATTCTTACGCGCCGTTGCGAATCGTACTGTGGCGTAAAATTGGGCTATTCTTGTTTTTGATGGGTCGCGCGATCCTGTCGGAATGTCCCGAACGCGCGAAAAACACCACAAAGACCGTCGCGACTACCCGCATCTGGGTGTCCTACCCGACGATCTTTACATCCAGTTGGAGCCGTGGCCCCGCATTGGCCGCCGGCCGAAGCACGACGTTGCGACGTGGGCCGTCACCGACGACTGGCCCCGGTGCGTCCCGGTCACACAGGCCGAGGTGGACGTGTTCGAGGCATGGTTCGGCGACCTCTTCGATGAACTGTTTGGGCCGTGCCGATGATCTGACAAGGAGACTTCTGCCATGACCGTGCCGCTGCGCGCCGCCCTCTATCTGCGCGTCTCGACGGCGCGGCAGGCCGAGCATGATGTCTCCATTCCAGATCAGAAGCGGCAGGGCGAAGCCTATTGCCGGTCGCGCGGCTACCAGCTTGTCGAGACCTACGTTGAACCCGGCGCATCCGCCACGAACGACCGCCGCCCCGAATTCCAGCGCATGATTGAAGCGGGCACCAACAAGCCTGCGGCGTTCGATGTCGTCATCGTCCATTCGTTCAGCAGGTTCTTCCGCGATCACTTCGAGCTTGAATTTTACGTCCGCCGGCTCGCCAAGAACGGCGTCAAGCTCGTCTCCATTACGCAGGAGATGGGCGACGATCCCATGCACGTCATGATGCGTCAGATCATGGCGCTGTTCGACGAGTACCAGTCCAAAGAGAACGCCAAGCACGTCCTGCGGGCCTTGAAGGAGAATGCCCGTCAGGGCTTCTGGAACGGCTCCCTGCCGCCCATTGGCTACCGCATCGTCGCGGCGGAGCAGCGTGGGGCCAAAGTCAAGAAGAAGCTGGAAATCGATCCACTCCACGCCGACACGATCCGGCTGATCTATCGGCTTGCGCTGGAGGGCGACGGCACATCCGGCCCAATGGGCGTGAAGAACATCACGGGCCATCTCAACCGCCACCGCCTCTTCACCCGCGACGGCGGACGCTGGGGCATCGGGCAGGTTCATCGCATCCTGACCCGGCGCACCTATATCGGTGAGCACGAGTTCAACAAACGCTCAAAGGCCAAGGCGTTGAAGCCAGTCAGCGAGATCGTCACCGTCGCCGTGCCGCCGATCATCGATCAGACGACCTTCGACGCCGTGCAGGCGCATCTTCGTTCACGAAACCCCAAGGTCACGCCGGCCCGTGTGGTCAGCGGCCCCACCCTCCTTACCGGCATCTGCTTTTGCGCTGACTGCGGCGGGGCTATGACGCTCCGCACTGGCAAGGGCGGGCGCTATCGCTACTACACCTGCTCGATCAAGGCACGGCAGGGCGAGACGGGCTGCAAAGGCCGCTCGATCCCGATGGAGAAGCTGGACAACCTTGTGGCCAGCCATATCGAGGACAGGCTGTTGCAGCCCGAGCGGCTTGAGGAAGTGCTGGCCGCCGTGCTCGACCGCCGGCAGGAGCGCTCGGAACGTCGCCGCGAACACATCGCCGAACTGAACAAGCGCGCCACCGAGACCGACCTTCGGCTGAAGCGGCTCTATGACGCCATCGAGTCGGGCGTGGCCGATCTGGGCGACCCGGCGCTGAGAGACCGTATCGCCGGCCTCAAGGCAACTCGCGATCAGGCGCAGGCAAACTCCGAGCGCGCTCAGGCCATGCTCGAAAGCTCCGGCCAGCAGGCGATCACGCCGCAGATGGTGCGCAAGTTCGCCCGGACGGCGCGGGAGCGTATGCGGATCGAGGGCGGCGGCTACCGTCGCGACCATCTCCGCGCGCTCGCCCAGCGCGTCGAAGTTGCCGACAAGGAAGTCCGCATCATGGGATCGAAGGGGGATTTGCTTAGAACCCTTGCCGCAGGTGCGGGCGTAGCGCCGGCTGCGCCCGGCGTTCGCAGTTCTGTTCTGAAGTGGCGGAGGGGATGGGATTCGAACCCACGATACGGGGTTAACCGTATAACGGTTTAGCAAACCGCCGCCTTCAGCCACTCGGCCACCCCTCCACCGATGAGTGGGTGCACGGCGTATGCGCCATCCGTTCTAGTGTTTGGCTTGGGCCAAGTCAACTCGGCGGCCGGGAGTGGTCGCTCCCGCCGGGTTTGCCGGCCGCGATTCAATCTATGAGGCCGGATGATTGGAACGGAACACACTTTTGACTTGTGTGAACGCGACCGACGCGCGATGAGCGGACGATGTCGTCAGCGATGACAATAACGCCGGCCGCCGGTTTCCTTCTGCTCCTTGGTCTCGGGTTCTTTTTCGGCCTCGCGTTTGAGGAGTTCTATAGCCAAAACCGGCAGGCTCGCCCCGGCGGCGTTCGAAGCTTCCCGCTCCTGGCCTTGATCGGTGCCTTGCTCTACCGCCTCGACACCAGCCGCCTGCTGCCGATGGTCGCCGGCCTCGTCGTCTTGGGATCCTGGCTTACCTGCTATTACTGGCGGCATATCGCCGAAATCGACCGCGAGGGGCAGCCAAATGTCGGGTTGATGACGGCGATTTGCAGCGTACTTGCCTACCTTATCGGTCCCACCGCTTTTGCCGAACCACCCTGGGTAGCGATTGGCATCACCGTGGTCGCGGTATTGTTGCTGACCGCGCGCGAGAAGCTGCATGGTTTCGCGCGGCGGCTCGAAGTCAGTGAAATCGTGACCGCCGGGAAGTTCCTCATCCTGACGGGGCTCGTCCTCCCGTTCCTGCCCAACACGCCGGTGACGACGCTAACGGCGATCACGCCCTACCAGGTGTGGTTAGCCGTACTCGCTGTCTGCACCGTCTCGTACGCCAGCTATTTGCTGCAGCGTTACGTCGCGCCGAAGGATGGCGGGTTATGGGCGGCTCTGCTCGGGGGCCTCTATTCCTCGACGGCGACGACTGTCGTGTTGGCGCGCCGCGCTCGCAGCTCTCCGGGGATGCTCGGCCAGGTACAAACCGGGATTATGCTGGCCACCGCGGTGATGTATCTGCGCACGCTGATTATCGTCGCGATGTTCGACTGGCCGCTGGCCCTTGCCCTCACCCCGGCGCTACTCGCCCTTGCCATCCTCGGAGGGGGCCTGGCCGGGCTATGGTACTGGTTCGGTGCTCAACGGATCACCGTTGGCGCGGCTGCCGAGACCCCGGCCAATCCATTGGAATTGACCGCCGCGCTTGTGTTCGCGGCATTGTTTGTTGTGATTTCGTTGGCCTCGACCTGGGTCAGCACCCGGTTTGGCGCGGCCGGGCTTTATGGGCTGGCGGCGGTTGTCGGCGCCACCGATATCGATCCATTCGTGTTGAGCGTCGCCTCCAAAGGCTCGACGGCGTTTTCCAATGCCACGGGCGCTGCCGCGATACTGATCGCCGCCTCTTCCAACAACGCCCTCAAAGCGATCTATGCGGCGGGGTTCGCGGGCTTCCGCGCGGCGGCGGCGCCCGCGGGCGCGCTGGTCATTCTCGCCCTTGCCGGCTGCGGCATAGCGTGGTGGATGGCCTGATCCGTCGACTTTAGTAGGCCGTCGTTGCGGACGCGTTGCCCTCTTCTCGCAAATTAGGGTGATGCGCTTTCATCCTCAATCCGCTCCATATCCTCGTCGCTAAAGCCGAGATGATGGCCGATTTCGTGGATCAGAACATGGCGCACGACATCGCCCAAATCGTCGCCGCTCTCGCACCAGTAATCGAGGATCGGCCGCCGGTAGAGGAACACCATGTCGATTTGGGTCCGAGGGTTCGAGACGCTTTGATGTGGCAGTGCGACGCCGCGATAGAGGCCGAGGATGTCGAACGGGCTTTCGAGTTCCATTGCCGCTTCGGTTTCCTCGTCGGGAAACTCCTCGACGCGAATCACCAGTGGTCCGAGATGGCGCTTGAACTCATCGGGGATCATTGCCAGCACACGCTGCGCCAGCGCCTCGATATCGCCGAGCGTGGGTGCATGCGTGCTCATCCCGCGGATATTCCGGCTTGACCTCGCCGACCTCCCCGCGCACTTGCTGAAGCACCGTAACGCGGGAGGGTAAGATGGTCGAAAGACTTGCCGGCGCTGTCCGGCGCGCAGCGCTCGGCAGACTGCACGGCTGGAGCGAGGTCGAGGACCGCGACGCGATCCGCAAGAGCTATCACTTCGGCGATTTCTCCGAAGCCTGGGGCTTCCTGTCGCGGGTTGCCCTGATCGCGGAGAAGATGGATCACCATCCCGAAATCTTCAATGTCTACAACCGGGTGGAGATCATCTTGTCAACCCACGACGTCGACGGCCTGAGCGAAAAGGACATCGCCGAAGCGCAGGCGATCGATGAGGTCGCGCCCGAGCGCGACCGCAAGCCGCCAACTCCCTGATCCCGCGGACCGAGCGGTGAAGCCGGCGGCATTCGACTATCTTCGCCCGGGCAGCGTCGACGAGGCTGTGTCGCTGCTCGCCCGGCACGGGGGCGACGCGAAGGTTCTTGCTGGCGGCCAAAGCCTCGTGCCACTGCTGAATTTTCGCATCGTTCGGCCGAGTGTCCTCGTCGACATCAACCGGCTTACCGCGCTCGATTTTGTCGAGGCGCACAGCAATGGGTTGCGCATAGGCGCTCTGGCTCGCCATCACACGCTCGAAACCTCATCGCTGGTGCGCGAGCGTTTCCCGGTGCTCGCCGCCGCTATGCGCCACGTTGCGCATCTGGCGATCCGCAATCGCGGCACGATCGGCGGCAGCCTCTCGCATGCCGACCCGGCCGCGGAACTGCCGATGATGGCGCTGCTGCTCGATGCCGAAATCCAGACGAGCGGAGGCGCGCATGCTGCGGATGGCTTTTCCAGCGGACCGCTAACGACAGCGCTGGCGGAGGATGAGCTGGTCACCGAGATCGTGCTCCCGCCGCTGCCGCCTAAGACCGGTTGGGGTTTCGAGGAGTTCTCCATGCGCCACGGCGATTTCGCCATCGCCTCGATCGCGGCGACTCTGACCGCTGCCGACGGCAAGATCCGCGAGGCTCGGCTCGGAGCGGCGGGTGTCGGCGAGACGCCGCTGCGCCTGCGCGCGGTTGAAGCCATGTTGGTCGGCGAACCGCTTACACCCGAGCTTGCCGCCGAAGCGGCGCAGGTGGCGCGCGACCGTGTCGATCCGCCGAGCGATCTGCGGGCCTCGGCCGAATACCGCCGCCATCTCGTCGCGACATTGACCGAACGCGCGCTCGCCGCGGCCTGGGCCCGCGCGCAATGACCGAGCGGCACCGGATAAAGACGACAATCAACAGCGTCGTTCACGAGCGCGAGGTGGCGCCGCGGCTGCTGCTCAGCGACTTTTTGCGCCAGGAGCTGGGGCTGACTGGCACGCATGTCGGCTGCGAACATGGCGTGTGCGGTGCATGCACCGTGCTCATCGACGGCCATAGCGCCCGCTCATGTCTATTCTTTGCCGTCCAGGCGGACGGGAGCCGAATTGACACCGTTGAAAGCCTTGGCGACGTCGACCGGCTCTCGCCGCTGCAGGAAGCGTTCCGCGAGCACCACGCGTTGCAATGCGGGTTCTGCACGCCGGGAATGCTGATGACGTGCGTCGATCTGCTCCGCAAATACCCACTTGCGAGCGACGACGAGATCCGCGATGGGCTTTCGGGGAACCTCTGCCGTTGTACCGGCTATGAACACATCGCCAGGGCGGTACGGGCGATGGCGGCGAAGCGATGAACGGCGCAGTGCTTCGCCCCAAGCATATCGGCGCGCGGATCAAACGCCTTGAAGACCCGCGCCTGCTGACCGGGCAGGGCGCGTTCGCCGACGACCGTGCGACACCAGGAACGCTACACATCGCGTTTCGGCGCAGTGACCACGCGCATGCTGCGATTGTCCGCATCGATACTAAAGCTGCGGCCGCGTTGTCAGGAGTTTCCGGGGTCTACGCCGCGGCTGATCTCGATGGTTTGGTGGGGCCGGTCCGGGCCACGTCTCGGATGCGGAATTACCATGCGACGGAGAACTACCCGTTGGCGCGCGGCAAGGTCCGTTACGTCGGCGAGCCGGTGGTCGCGGTGCTGGCGGAGAACCGCTATATCGCCGAGGACGCGCTCGACCTGATCGATATCGGCTATGAGCCACTGCCCACCGTCACCGACCCCGAGACTGCCGGGGCCGACGGGGTGCCGCTATTGCATGAGGAAATCGGTTCCAACGTCATAGCGCGGCGCGACTTCGCCCGCGGCGACGCCGAGCTGGACATGGCGGCTGCGGAGATCCGGGTTGGTGGCCGCTTCCGCTTCCGACGCAAGACGCCGCTTGCGATCGAAAACCGGGCGGCGATTGGCGAATGGGATCGCGGTCGCCGCGCGCTGACCTTGACCCTGACGACGCAGGTACCGGGCATCGTTCGCGACCTTCTCGCCGATATCCTCGACATGCCCGGCCACAGCATTCGCGTGATCGCCACCGATGTCGGCGGCGGCTTTGGCGGCAAGGCATCGCTTTATCCTGAAGAGATCCTCGTTGCGGCGCTGACAAAAAAGCTTGGCCAGGCAGTGCGCTGGACCAGCGATCGGCTGGAAGACCTGGCCAGCACGAGCCAGGGCTTCGATGAGATTGTCGACGCGGAACTCGGGCTTGATGCCGAGGGCCGTATTGTCGCCTTGACCGCCGATGCGATAGGCGACGTTGGGGCGTATTCCGTCTATCCGTGGACCGCCGCGCTCGAACCGACCCAAGTCATCAGCTTCCTGCCGGGTCCCTATCGCGTACCCGCCTATCGAGCGCATGTGCGAGCGGTCACGACAAACAAGGCGCCAATGGGTCCCTATCGTGGGGTCGGCAGACCGATCTCGACCTTTGTCATGGAGCGGCTGATTGACATGGCGGCAAGACGCCTCGCGCTCGATCCAGCGGAGCTGCGCCGCCGCAATTTGATCCGCGAGGACGAATTTCCCTACCGCGTCGCCTCGGGCATCGTCTGGGACCGCTCGGCCTTTATCGAGACGCTCGACCGCGCCTGCGCCGCGCTCGAATACGACGAGCTTCGTCGCCAGCAGTCCGTGGCTCGCGTGGCGGGCCGATTTTTCGGTATCGGCATCGCCACTTATGCCGAGTTGACCGGGATCGGTTCGCGGATATCCGCCGCGCCCGGCATGCCGATCAACACGGGCACCGAGACCTCCACCATCCGGCTCGATTCCACCGGCGCGGTGAGCGCGAGTTTCGGCATCGCTTCGCATGGCCAGGGACTTGAGACGACGCTTGCCCAGGTTATCGCCGATGAGCTTGGCGCCCGTCTTGACGATGTCCGGATTGTCCAGGGCGACAGTGCCGCCGTCGCTCATGGCACCGGTACGTATGCCAGCCGCAGCGCGGTATTGGCTGGCGGTGCCGCCACTCAGGCGTCCCGCGTCTTGAAGGAAAGGCTGATCCGCGTCGCCTCGCATCTGCTCGAAGCATCGGCCGAGGACATCGGAACCGCCGATGGCCGCGTGTTCGTCACCGGCACCGACCTTTCGTTGAGCTTCCGCGAGGTGGCGAAAGCGGTCTATTCCGAGATGGGCCGGCTGCCGCCGGATGCGCGGGAGGAGCTGGAAGTCACCAAAACCTACGACCCGGTGTTTGGCACCACGACGTCGGCGACACATATCGCGGCGCTGGAGATCGACCCGAAGACCTATAAGGTGACTATCCTTCGCTATGTGGTCGCCGAGGATTGCGGCCGCGTGATCAACCCGGCGATCGTCGACGGCCAGGTGCATGGCGGTGTCGCACAGGGCATTGGCGCGGCGCTCTATGAGGAAGTCGTTTACGACGATACCGGCCAGCTCCTGACCGCCACTCTCGCCGACTATGTGATCCCCGCGGCGGGCGAGGTTCCGTCGATCGAGACCATCCATCTCGACACCGAGTCGCCCTCGACCCTCGGCGGGTTCCGCGGGATGGGCGAGGGCGGCACCATCGGCGCGCCAGCAGCGATCGCCAACGCGCTGGCCGATGCGCTGTCGCCGCTCGACGCCGAAATCTTCGAACTGCCCATGACGCCGGAGCGGCTGTTCCGGTTAATCGAAGCGGCGACGGCCAGAGGAGCGGAGTGATGGAGCTGAATTTGGCCGGCAAGGTGGCGCTGGTTACCGGCGGCGCGAATGGGGTCGGCCGCGCGATCTGTCTGGCGCTTGCGGGCGAGGGCGCGGCGGTCGCGGTCAACTATCACCGCTCGGCGGACGAGGCCCGGACGGTGGTGGCGGAGATTGAAGCGGCCGGCGGCAAGGCCGTCGCCATCGGCGCCGATGTCAGCCAGCTTGAGGCGGTCGAGGCACTCGTCGCCCAGGTCGCGGGCGATCTCGGCGGGCTCGATATCCTTATCAACAACGCCGGAGTTGCCCAGCGCCAGCGCTTCGCCGAAACGACGCCGGCCGATTGGCGGCGGCAGATCGACACCTGCCTCTACGGCGCGATCCATTGCTGTCACGCGGCCGCGGCGCATCTCGAGAAAAGCGGCGCGGGCCGCATCGTGAGCCTGATCGGCGATTCGTCGCGGGTCGGCGAGAGCGGCTTGTCGATCGTCGCCGCGGCGCGCGCCGGTGTGATCGGGCTCACGAAGTCGCTTGCGCGCGAACTGGGCCGGTCAGGCGTCACCGCCAATGTGGTGTCGCTGGGCCTCGTCGAGACCGCGCATGATCGCGATTGGGTCGAAGCCAACCGCGAAAAACTCGTCCGCCTTTACCCGCTGCGCCGGCTGGGTCAGCCCAACGACGTAGCGCCGCTTGTCGCGCTACTCGCGTCCGAGCATGGCGGCTGGATCACCGGCCAGGTCATCAGCGTCAGCGGCGGCTATAGCATGGTGTAAAGCCCGCTTGCTCCTCCGTCGTATCCCAGAGTATACAACACTCGTTGTATTTATGTGGGAATAGCGAGAGTGGCATGGTGAGGCAATTGGTAGCGCGCGTAATTTTTTCGCTGGTTGTCGCGGGGGTAGCGGCGTTGGGAGCCGAGCCCGCATGCGCGGATGACGTGTTGGTTTTTGCCGCCGCCAGCCTCAAGAACGCGCTCGACGCGGTCGACGCGCAATACGCGAAGGACGCCGGCAAACATGTCACCGCGTCGCTCGCCGCCAGCTCGACCTTGGCGAAGCAGATCGAGAGCGGCGCGCCCGCGGATATGTTTATTTCGGCCGATCTCGATTGGATGGATTACCTCGCCAAGAAAAACCTCATCAAAGCCGACACCCGCAAAAACCTGCTCGGCAACGCGCTGGTACTGATCGCGCCCAAGGACAGCGCCGCGAACATCACCATCGCCCCCGGCTTCGACCTCGCCAAGCTTCTCGGCGGCGGCAAGCTGGCGATGGCCGACACCACCGCCGTCCCCGCCGGCAAATACGGCAAGGCGGCGCTCGAAAAATTGGGCGTCTGGGATAAGGTCTCCGGTCAGATTGCCCAGGCCGAGAATGTGCGCGCCGCGCTGGCGCTGGTGGCGCGTGGCGAGGTGCCGCTCGGCATCGTCTACCAGACCGACGCGGCGGTCGAGCCGGGGGTGAAGATCGTCACGACCTTCCCCGCCGACACGCACCCGCCGATCATCTATCCAATCGCGCTGCTCGCGGGATCGAAAAATCCCGACGCGGCGTCGTATCTCGCCTATCTCGAAGGCGCGACGGCGAGGCCCTTCTTGGAGAAGCAGGGCTTCGTCGTATTGCCTTAGCGGCTACTCCGCCGCGGCGCGGACCGGCTCGACGAATTGCGAGAGGTAGCTGCCGCGCTTTTGCAGATTGGCGCGGTACATCGCCTCAAATTCGGCGGGCGGGAAGGAATGCGTCGACGGGCGCGCCATCAGCGCGTCGCACCACGCCTTCAGGCGCGGATATTTTTCCATCTCGCCGATCTTCTTGATCCGGTCGAGGAAGACATAGCGCTGCAGGAACGGCGCATAGGCGGCATCGACCAGCGAATAATCCTTGCCGTTGAAAAACGGGCCGCTGCCCTGTTTTTCGAGCGCGCCTTCGAGCTTCCCGAACGCGTCCGGGATCTTGGCGATCGCCGCCTTGTAGGCCTCTTCGGTCGGCGCATAGGCGCAGCCCGTTACCGACGAGGCGAAGGTCGGCACGTAATCGGTCCAGGCGCGGTTGATCGCCCGCTGGAGCGGGTCCTTGGGGTGCAATTGCGGGCTGACCGTCTCGTCGAGGTATTCGTTGATCGCGCTGGACTCAAACAGCGAGTCCTTGTCGTCGATGCGGATCACTGGAACCTTCTTGTGCGGCGAGATCGCGAGAAACCAGTCGGGCCGGTTGTCGGGCTCGATGTGGCGGAATTCGAACGGGGTATTCTTCTCGCGCAGCAGGATCGCCGAGCGTTGCACCCAGGGGCAGGTCTTGAAGCTGACCAGCATATACTTCGCCATTTGGGCCTCCCATCGATGATTGCCGGATGGCGCACAATGGCCGCCGCGGGTGAGCCGGTCAACCGGCGCGCGAGCAGCCCGAAGTCCCATCGCGATGCGAACCCTATTGGCCTCCACATTGCCGCGCCGCTATGTCACAAGTCGCGTCGCGGCCGGTGCCGCGCGTGGAGTTCGTCCGACGATGTGCCGCTTCTGCCTATCGCGCCGGATGTTACTGGCGGCGCCGGCCATTCTGCCGCTGGCGCTGGCCGGTGCGGCGAGGGCGGGCGATGCGCCGGTCGAGCCACATATGCGCCTGGCGAACCCGCCGCCGGATCGCCTGACGGTCGCGTTGACCTTGGATGCGTGCCCGGGCGCCTTCGACGAGCGGATCGCCTCGGCGCTGGTCGAGAGCACTATTCCCGCGACGATTTTCGTGACCGGAGCTTGGCTGCGCCGCAACCCGGCGGGCTTGGCGTTGCTTATGGCGCACCGCGATCTGTTCGGTATCGAGAACCACGGCGAGCGCCATATCCCGCCTGTCCTCGGCCGGCGCAGCATTTTCGGCCTTCCGGTAGCCGGCGACATCGCCGCCGTGCTGCGCGAGGTCACAGAAGGCGCGGCTTCGATCGTCGCGACGACCGGCACAGCGCCGCGGTGGTACCGCGCCGCGGCGGGGTATTACAGCCCGTCTGTGATACCGGCGATCCAGGATCTCGGCTTCAGCATCGCCGGCTATTCGCTCAATGGCGATATTGGTGCTTCGCTGCCGGCGCGCCACGTCGCCGACCGCATCGTCAACGCGACTAACGGCGAGGTGATCGTCGCCCACATCAATCAGCCGGACCGGCCGTCTGGCGCCGGGGTGGTCGCCGGGGTCAGGGAGCTGCAACGCCGCGGCGCCAGCTTTGTCAGGCTCGACCAGCTAACCACGGCAAATCTGGTATCGCTCTGAGCGTCAAGGTTTTGGCTGCCCGGGTGGCGGCGAGCCGGGTTGCGGGGTGGTACCGGTCGGCGCGTACTCGATGGGAGGCTGCGGCTCCACGGCGGCGGCGGGGGCTGCCGGAACGTTGTCGCTGGCAGGTGCGGGCTCCGGCGCAGGGGAGGGAGCGGGGGCTGGGGTTGCGTCGGGAGACGGGGCTGTATCCTGGGCTGCGCCAGGAGACGGGCCAGCGTTGGGAGAGGCGCCGGGGTTTGCGCCAGGATTTGCGCCGTTATGAAGCTCCGCCTCGCGGTGCTGTTGCGAGAGGCTGCGCAGCTGGGCGTAGAAATCGAGCGAGTTCTTTTCCAAATCGTCGAGCAGATCGAGCAGCGAGGCGCGCGTATCGACGCCGTTGGCGAGGAAGCGGCTCGTGGTCAGCTCGGTCACGCCGCGTGCGGTAGCGAGGATGGCGAACGGATCCGCATAGGCGTCGACCGCCATGCCGATCGCGTCGCGCGGGTTGGACGGCCCGAGAATGGGGATCACGATATAGGGGCCAGAGGGCACGCCCCAGACAAACAAGGTCTGCCCGAAATCGGCGGGCTGGCGGTCGAGCCCAGCCTTGGTGGCAACATCGACGATGCCGCCGACACCCGCCGTGGAGTTGATGACGAAGCGGCCCATGCTGATCCCCGCGCGCTTGAACTCGCCCTGCAGCGCGTTGTTGAAGACCAGGTTGGGCTCCTTCATGTTGTCGAGCACATGCCGGATCGCCGCGCGCGCGTCCTCGGGAACGGCGAAGACATAGGCCTTGGCCGCGGGCCGCAGGGCGATGTGGTCGAGGAACTGATTGACCGCGAGGACCTTGCGGTTGAGCGGTTCGAGCGGGTCGTTCCGCTTCTCGAAGGCGGCGCGGTCAACCGGGTCGGCGGGCGGGGTCGCGCAGGCCGCGAGCGTCGCGATCAACCACAACACGGTGCCGCGCGCGAGCGGCGGAGCCCAACGACAAACACAGACGGCACTAGACAAGCTTGTTACCTCGCCACTTGGAGGGACGCGGGTGTCCGCCTCAAATCGGGCAGTCTGATGGCAAGGATTGGTCTGCTCTGTGTCAAAGGTGGTCCGTGTGGCGAAGGGCTGCCATTCGTTTTCGGGCCGGCGCATGGCCGATTCTGTTCTTACGGCGCTACGGTTCGCCGGCGATTTGCGATAGCGTGAGGCCTTCAACAGGAGGAGAGAGCCATGAAGGTCAGCACGCTGAAGGACCTCCCCGACCTTCCAGTGGAAGGCGCCGACCGGATCGAGGGGTGGACGGGGCCGGTCCAGCGCACCCGCCAGACGATTATCGAGCCGGGGGACTCCCCCAACTACAATTGCAGCGTGGTGAATTTCAGCCAGGGCTGCACCACCGGCTGGCACACCCACACCTGCGACCAGATCCTGGTGGTGACCTCGGGCGAAGGCATGGTGGCGATCGAGGGCGGCACCCCGCAGGAGATCAAGGTCGGCGACGTGGTCCACATCAAGGCTGGCGAGCGGCACTGGCACGGCGCCAAGGCGACGACGACGATGGGCCACATCACCATCACCGCCGTCGGCGGCCAGGCGAAGTGGGGGTAGCCGGCGCGCCGCGGCCAAACGCGTGAGAGCGGACCTCGTTCTCCGCATCAGCCGCATGGGCGGAGGGCAATAACGCGTTCTTCCGTCCGGCGGCCAACGTGCTAGGCTTTTTGCCGCAGGAGACGCACATGGACACAAATACCATCTTCGACGACGCGCGCTTGCCGGCCGATGTCGAGGCGGTGCCGGTTGTACAGGCGGCGGCCGCGATGAAGCCAGAGCTGCGGCAATACCACGAGCAGCTTGAGCAGGAGCAACGCCTGCCCAAGCCGCTGGTCGCGCGGATGCACGAGGCCGGTTTCTACCGGATGATGATCCCACGCGCGCTGGGCGGGCTGCAATGCGACCCGCTGACCTATTTGCGGGTGGTCGAGCTGATGGCCGAGGGCTGCGGCTCGGTCGGCTGGAACCTCGCCAATAACGGCATCGTCCAACTCGTCTCGCTCGGGCTGCCCGACGAGGGAACTCGCGAAATGTACGGTCAGAACCCCAGCACTGTCGGCGCCGGCACCGCAGTGCAGGGTGGCGGGCAGGGTGTCCCGGTCGACGGCGGCTACCGGGTGACCGGCCGCTGGAGCTTTGGCAGCGGCTCGCAGGAGGCGAGCTGGATGCTGGGCAGCTTCCAGATCCTTGACGATGGCAAGCCGCGCACCGGCGCTGACGGCCGGCCGGCATTTTGGCGCGCCTATTTCGCCCGCTCCGAGGTCGAGACCGTGCCAGGCAGCTGGGACGTCGCGGGCCTGCGCGGCACCGGCAGTTTCGACTGGACGGCGGACAATGTGTTCGTGCCCGAGCGGCGGATCATGCCGCATCTCGGCGCCCCGCTCGACAACCAGTGGACCCGCTGGTCGGGAGTCACCTACCAGTTGCCGGCGCAATGCTGGGTCGGGCCGCACCATAGCGCGGTCATCACTGGGATCGCGCGCGCCGGGATCGACGCGCTGATCCAGCTCGCCGGCGGCAAGCAGCCGCGCGGCCGGCCCGCCGGATTGCTGTGCGAGAACCCGCAGGTCCAGGACGCGGTGGGCCGTGCCGACGCGATCCTTAACGCCGGCTGCGCCTATCGTACCGCGATGATCACCGAGCTGTGGAACACGGTCGCCTCCGGCAAGGAGACGACGCTCGAACAGCGCGCCCGCTGCCGTCTCGCTTCGACCTATGCCGCCGACAGCGCGCGCGAGGCGATGGATCTGGTGTACCGGATGGGCGGCAGCACCTCGTTCAAGCGCGAGAGCCGGTTGGCGGAATGCTGGCGCGATCTCAATACCGTCGGGCAGACGGTGACCCTGGCGCCGGAATGGTATCCGATCGGCGGCCGCGTCTATCTCGGCTTGGACCCCGGCTCGCGGATGCGCTAGTCGCCGCGAATAGGCAGGCTATCCCTTGCATTTCTGCGGGACAAAAAATTTAGCAGCGGTCCTTGATTGGTTCTTGTTGTGTTCTTATCTCCGTCGCGAGTGCCGGATCAATGGGCCGGTACTTGCCGCTTAGGCGGCTCGTTGATTGACAGTCCGAAACCGGAGCTTGACGAGCGAACCACCCTTCCGCGCGCGGGCATAAGAATAAGGCGCAATAATAACAGCCGTCTGTCGTCCGCGACCGAAATAACAAAAACATCGGCGCGGGCGCTGTTGAGGCCATAAGCCACCGATAACAAGCCCAAGGCTGCACGGAAGCGAAAGACGCCCGGCAAACCGGAAAGTAGGCGGTGAATAAGACTAGTGAGGCGCGGCGGGCCTACGCTCGGACGCGGGCGGCCTCCTCCGCTGCGTCGGGGGTGACCGCGACGTCGACCGTCATGTCGATGAAATCCGACGGAAACCCGGTCCAGGTGCCGGAAACGGGGACTGCCTGACGCGGGTCGCGCACCACCGCGACACGGATCAGCTCTTCGTTGCCGATGAGGCCGTTGGTCGGGTCGTATTCGACCCAGCCGGCGCCGGGCAGGTAGATTTCGAGCCAGGCATGGGTCAATTCGCCGCCGAGCCGCTTGGTGTCGATGCGGCCCGAGGGCACGAGGTAGCCCGAGACAAAGCGCGCCGCGAGGCCGAGCGAGCGCGCCGCTTCCATCATCAATAGTGCGAAGTCCCGGCAGGAGCCGCTGCCCAGGCGCAAGGTCACCGCTGGGTCTTGCGTGCCGATCTCGCTGCGCGCCACATAGGTGAAGCGCTCGTGGATCGCGTGGGTCATCGCCGCCAACAGCTCGCGGGTTCCGGTCGGCCCTTGTTTGCGCAGGAATTGGTGCGCCCAGCGATCGATGTCGCGGTCGCGGTCGAGATATTGCCGTTCGATGCAGCGCGACAGATCGGGGATTTCCTCGGAGCTGTAGGAGAACGGGTAGTCGAGCGCGTAATCGTCAAGCGCGAAGTCGAGCGGGTTATTGGGCTCGTGGTCGAGGCGGATGGTGCTGTCGAATTGCAGTTCGGCGGCGCGGCCCGAGAAGCGGGCGATCGCCACGCAATTGCCGAACGCGTCATGCATCCAGTGGAGCGACGCGGGCTCGGGGGTGAGCACGAGCCTCGCCTCGATCAGCCGCTGGTCGTAGCTGTCGCGTGGGCGCAGCATCATGCGGTGCTCGCCGAATGACACCGGCTGCTTGTAGCGGTAGGTGGTGACGTGGCGGACCGTCAGAAGCTTCATTGCTACGGGGCTCGATCGTTCTTGTTGGCGGCAATCTTTAGGCTTGCGCCTGGGTTTGCAAGCCGGCTGCGTAGGGTGGCCAGAGCTCGGTGTCCTGCCAAGCGGCCTTTTCGACTGGCGGATGACCGAAAAACGCGGCGCCAAGCCGGTCGGTAATCGCGCTCAAATAACGCTGGATGAAATCGATGAACTCATGCAGGCCGGTCTCCAGCACCTCATCAATCGAACGCGTGTCGAGAATCGAGCGGAGCTGGTCGAGCCCCTCGGCCACATCGTTGCCGCCGCGGATGTTGTAGCGCGACTTGAGGCTGGTGACGCTGGCGTCTACTTCCTTGACGCAGAGCAGCACCGAGCGCGGGAAGGTCGGGTTGAACAGCAGGAACGCGGCAACCCGCCATGGGGTGAGATCGCTCTGGTGCAACGCGCGGAAGGCGTGGTAGCCCGAAGCGGCGCGCAACAAGGCGAGCCACTGGCCGGTGCTGACGACATTGGCGACATCGGTGTCGCGCAACAGCACGTAGTATTTCGAATCGAGCAGCCGGGTGGTCTGGTCGGCGCGCTCGATGTAACGGCCGAGCCGGTAAAAGTACCAGGCCTGGTCGCGGTAGAACGTGCCCTCGGTGATGCCGGTGAAGCTCTGGCAACCGTGCTTGATTTCGTTGAGCAGCGGCGACAGGCTACCCGGCGTCAGCTCGGTGTCGTCGATCGCATTGAGCCGGTTGTAGAACACGTTGAGTTGCATCCACATCTCGGTCGAGACCAACGAGCGGAGGGCGCGGGCGTTCTCCCGCGCGTTGCTGATGGCGCGCTTGATCGAGGTCGGGTTGTCGCCATCGGTGACGTAGAAGCGGATAACGTTGCGCGCGTTGGCCGTGGCGTGTTTTTCGGCGAAGGCCTCCTCATCCGAATTGAGCTGAACGATCGACGACCAATCGTGCGCGCCGCTGCGGTTGCGGGCGTAGGTCTCCTGCACCTCGATGATCCGCGCGAGGTTTTCGGCGCGCTCGACCTGGCGGGCGAGCCAGAAAATGCTCTCGGCGTAGCGGGCGAGGAGGGGAGAGCTACTCAAGCACCCACGTGTCTTTCGACCCGCCTCCCTGCGAGGAATTGACGACGAGCGAGCCGCGGCGCAGCGCGACACGGGTGAGCCCGCCCGGCAGCACCCAGGTGCTCTCGCCGGTGATCGCAAACGGCCGCAGATCGACATGGCGCGGCTCGACGTGGCCGTCGATCAAGGTCGGCGAGACCGACAGGTTGATGCACGGCTGCGAGATGTAGTTGGCTGGGTCGCCGATCAACTTGGCACGGCAGTCGTCGAGCTCGGCCTTGGTCGCGCGGGGACCGATGGTGATGCCGTAGCCGCCGGCCTCGCCCACCGGCTTCACAACCAGCCGGTCGAGATTGTCGAGGGTGTAGGCCAGCGCCGCCTTCTCGCGGCAAATATGGGTCTCGACATTGTCGATGATCGCATCCTCGCCGAGGTAGTACCGGATGACGCGCGGCATATAGGCATAGACTGCCTTGTCGTCGGCGACGCCGGTGCCGATGGCGTTGGCGAGCGCCACATTGCCCGCGAAATAGGCACGCATCAGCCCCTTGACGCCGAGCATGCTGTCGGGGCGGAACGCCTCGGGGTCGAGGAAATCGTCGTTGATGCGGCGATAGATGACGTCGACCCGCGCGCGCCCGGCGGTGGTCTTCATGTAAACGCGGTCGTTGTCGACAAAGAGGTCGCGGCCCTCGACCAGCGGCACCCCCATCTCGCGGGCGAGAAAGACGTGCTCGAAATAGGCCGAGTTGTAGGTGCCGGGCGAGAGCAGCACGATCACCGGGTCGTCGCGCCCCGCTGGGGCGATTTCGCGCATCGCGCCGACCAGCCGGAGACCGTAATCCTCGACCGAGCGCAGGCCGATATCGTCGGCGAGATCGGGGAACGAGCGCAGCATCGTATGCCGGTTCTCGATGACGTAGCTGACCCCGGAGGGGGTGCGGGCATTGTCCTCGAGCACGCGGAATTGGCCCTTGTCGTCGCGGATGATGTCGGTGCCGCAGATGTTGACGTAGGCCTTGTGCGGGATGTCGACCCCGCGCATCTGCGGCCGCCAGTTCGGATTGCCGAGGATCAGGTCCGGCGGCAGCAGCCCGTCCTTGAGGATTTTCTGCGCGTGGTAGAGGTCGTCGAGCAGCAGGTTGAGCGCGGTGACGCGCTGGATGACGCCGCGTTCGAGCCGCTCCCACTCCTCGGCCGGCAGCACACGGGGGATCGCGTCGAACGGCAGAATGCGGTCGATCGCCTGGCTGTCGGAATAGACGGTGAAGGTGATGCCGAGATTGTAGAGCGCCTGCTCGGCGCCGTGGGAGCGCCGCTTGAACTCCGCGATCGGCAGCCGCGCCAGGCGGTCGCGGATTTCCGCCGTCGCCGGACAGCGCAGCATCTCGCAATAGAAGCCGCCAGGGTCGTACGCATCAAGCACGAAATCGCCCATACGCTCCGGCATGCACGGCCCGCGCCAAGCCGCCTATAACCAGTGGCGCAGCTCGATGCGGTAGCCGTTGGGGTCGCAGATTTCGGCGCGGGCGTAATTGTCGCGGAATACCGGGCCCCAGACCGCCTCAATGCCCTTGGTCTTGAGGTAGGCGAGCGCCTCCTTCATGTCCTCGACCTCGACCGCCATCATCCGGTAGCCGAGATGCTCGCTTTCCGGATCGGCCTTGGGGCCAACGGGCACCCCCTCCCAGTTCATCAACTCGACGGTGGTGCCGCCGAGCCCGAGATAAACGAGGTTCAGCGCCGAGCCGTCCGGCCGCCCGATCCGGTCGCGCGCGCCGACGGTGAAGCCGAGCACGTCGGTGTAAAACGCGACGCTCGCGTCGAGTTTGTCGGTGACGATTTCGATGTGATCGATACGCTTGAACATGGTTGTCTCCTTAGGGCTGTAAGCTTACAGCCCTTTTCCATGTTTTTACTGTCTGGATTTTGGCGGCCACAAATCGGAGTAGACCCACCAAGCCCCCCACGTGAGCGCGTAAAGCGCTAACCCCACGACCAAAGCACTCTTCCAATTGTGATGATAAAATCCAAATGGAAGAAAATAAGATATTCCCCCATAAAGAACAGGAACGACATGGACATACTTATTAAAAATCCAAAATATTGTACAGATTGCTGAAATGACCAAACCCAGCAATAAATAAATACAGAATAACAGGAGGTCGAGATTGTCTGCAGTCAATGGTCCGCCTACAGCTAGTGGTCCGCTACTCGTCGCCAATCCGGCCGGGACGGAAGGTGTGGGCCGGCTCGTCGGCGTAACCGAGGCCGCGCGGGATGCGGCGCACCATTGCCTCGAATTGCGGCCAGGTGGCGATGAATTGCTGCATGTGCTCCTCGGAGAGAGCGATGCCGGCGCGCGCGACCATGGCGCGGATTTCGTCAGGGGTCGCCGGCGGCAAATGGCTGAGGTCGTTGCGCATGATGCTACTCCCCGAGCTCGGGATGGCGGCGGTGCCAATCGGTCGCCTGCTGATAGGCGTGGGCGAGACGCAGCACCGTCGTTTCCTGAAACGGCGCGGCTGCGATCTGCAGCGAGAGCGGCATGCCCTCCGCCTGGCTGAAGCCGCAGGGGATGGCGATTGCCGGCACACCCGAAACGCTGAACGGCATGGTGATGCTGGGTGAGGTGACGAGCGTATCGGCACGGTCGGGCTGCGCGAGGTCGGCGATGTTGCGCGCGCCAGCGGTGATCAGCGCGTCGAACCGCTGGAACACGGCGTGCTGCTCGCGGGCGAGCGCGGTGCGCCAGCGCAGCGCGGCCTGGTAATCCTCGGCTCGGATCAGCCCGCCGGGGAGGACGCGGTTTCTGAGGATGCGGCCGAAATCCTGCGGCCTTGTGCGCAAATCCCGCTCGTGGATGGTGTAAAGCTCGGCGATCGATATCGTCGTCTTGCAGTCGGTGTAGTCGCGCAGGCTTGACAGCCGGACTGGCTCCGCCGTGGCGCCGAGGCCCTCCAGCACCGACACCGCCCCGGCGACCGCCGGCCCGAGATCGGGATGCGCGCCGGGGGCATCGTGCCAGCCTTGGACGAGACCGAGCCGCAATCCCTTGATGCCCTGGCCGAGCGCGGCGGCGTAGTCGGGCACCGGGCAATCCTCGCTGCCGGGGTCGGCGGGGTCGTACCCGGCGATGACCTGGAGCATCAGCGCGATATCCTCGGCGCTGCGGGTCATCGGGCCGATATGGTCCATGGTGAAAGTGTTGGGGAAGACGCCGCGCCGGCTAACTCGCCCGTAGGTCGGCTTCAGCCCGGCGATGCCGCACACCGCGGCCGGCCCGCGGATCGAGCCGCCGGTGTCGGTGCCGATTGCCGCCGGCAGGAAGCCGGCCGCGAGCGCCGCGCCGGGGCCACTCGACGAGCCACCGGGCAGGCGGTTTCGGTCCCACGGGTTGCGGGTGGGCGGCCAGGGCAGGTCGAAGCTCGGCCCGCCAAGCGCGAACTCCCAGGTGGCGAGCTTGCCCATAAGGATGCCGCCGCCAACCTTGAGGCGGCGGACGACCTCGGCATCAGCCTTCGGAACATAATCTTGCCGGAGCTTGGAGTGGCCGGTGGTGGGAATGCCGGCGGTCTCGACGATGTCCTTGAGACCATAGGGGATGCCGTGCATCGGCCCGCGCCGGCGCCCGGCCATCAGTTCAGCCTCGGCCTCCTTGGCTTGGGCGAGCGCGACGTCCTCGGTAACGCGGATAAAGCTGTCGAGCTTGCCGTCATGCTTGGCGATGCGGTCGAGCAGCGCGCGCGTGACCTCGACCGGCGACAGCTCGCGCCGGTCATAGGCCCGGTTGAGCTCGGCGATGGTGAGGAAGGCAATGTCCATTCGTGCTCTTCCCGGTGAGGGATCAGCCGATAATTTCGCGCTCGCGCAGCGTCTCTATCAGCAAGTCGGCGAGGGCGTCGGCATCCTGGCAGATGGTGGTCAGCGTCACTTCGGGATTCTCGGGCGCCTCGTAGGGTGAGTCGAGGCCGGTGAAGTTGGGGATCTCGCCGGCCTGGGCCTTGGCGTAAAGGCCTTTCGGGTCGCGGCGGATGCATTCCTCGAGCGGGGTATCGATAAAGACCTCGACGAAATTGTGTGGGCTGGCGATCTCGCGCGCCATCTGGCGGTCGGCGCGGAATGGCGAAATGAAGGCGCAGATGACGATGAGCCCGGCATCGGCCATCAGTTTCGCAACCTCGCCGAGACGCCGGATGTTCTCGACCCGGTCGGTATCGGTGAAGCCGAGGTCGCGGTTGAGCCCGTGGCGGACATTGTCGCCGTCGAGCAACATCGTATGGCCCCCGAGACCGACCAGTTTCTGCTCGACCCGGTTGGCGATGGTCGATTTGCCGGCGCCCGAAAGGCCGGTGAACCACAACACCGCGGGGTGCTGGCCCTTCAGTGCGGCGCGCGTGTCGGCGCCGACGGTTTCGGCCTGGCGGTGGATGTTGCTGGCGCGGCGCAACGCGAAGTCGATCATCCCGGCGCCAGCGGTCTCGTTGGTGAGGCGATCGATCAGGATGAAGCCGCCGGTCTCGCGGTTCTTCACGTAGGGGTCGAAGGCGATCGGCTGCGCGGTCGAGAGGTTGCAGGAGCCGATTTCGTTGAGCGCGAGAGTGCGCGCGGCGACATGGGCGCCGTTGTTGACGTCGATGCGGTGCTTGAGCGCCGTCACTGTCGCCGGGACGGTGCGCGCGCCGAGCTTGAGCCAATACGAGCGGCCAGGCACCAGCGGCTCGTCCCGCATCCAGATGACATGGGCGGCGAACTGGTCGGCGAAGTCGGGGCGCGACCGCGGGTTCGCCAAGAGATCCCCGCGGCTGACATCGATCTCCTGCGCGAAGGTCAGGGTGACCGCATCGCCGGCGCTGGCGCGATCGACGGCGCCGTCATAGGTGACGATTTCCTTGACCCGCGACTGCACCCCCGAGCCGGCGACGACGACCGGGTCGCCGGGCGCCACCGAGCCGGCGGCGACGGTGCCGGCGACGCCGCGGAAATCGAGGTCGGGGCGGCTCACCCACTGTACCGGGAAGCGAAAGCCGGTCGCATCGCCGCCGCCGTCGATTTCGACAGTTTCGAGGTAATCGATGAGCGCCGGACCGTCGTACCACACCATGCGCGGCGACTTTGCGCGGACATTGTCGCCGAAGCGGGCGGAGATCGGGATCGCCTGCAGCGACGAAAAGCCGAGATCGGCGGCGAATTTGCGATAGTCGTCGGCGATCTTGTCAAAGGCGACGCGATCGAAGCCGGCGAGGTCGAGCTTGTTGACCGCGAGCACGACATGGCGGATGCCGAGCAGCGAGCAGATCAGCGAATGGCGCCGCGTCTGCTCGACGACGCCCTTTCTCGCATCGACGAGGAGGAGCGCGAGATCGGCGGTCGAGGCGCCGGTAGCCATGTTGCGCGTGTACTGCTCATGGCCGGGCGTGTCCGCGACGATGAAGCTGCGCCGCTTGGTCTGGAACAGGCGGTAGGCGACATCGATGGTGATGCCCTGCTGGCGTTCGTCTTCGAGCCCGTCCAAAAGCAGCGCCAGGTCGATGTCGTCGCCGGTGGTGCCGAATTTCTTCGACTCGCGTTCCAGCGCCTCCAGCTGGTCGGCGAGAATCGCTTCGCTGTCATAGAGCAGACGGCCGATCAGGGTCGATTTGCCGTCATCGACCGAGCCGCAGGTGAGGAAGCGCAGCAGCGTCTGGCCGCCGGGGGCGGGGAGCGGGGTGCTATCCATCAACCCCTGGCCATCAGAAATAGCCTTCGCGTTTCTTTCTCTCCATCGAGGCGTCGGAATCGCCGTCGATGAGCCGCCCCTGGCGCTCGGAGTGCTTGGCTTGCTGTAGCTCGGCGACGATGTCCGCGACCGTGGCGGCCTTCGACTCGATCGCCCCGGTCAGCGGGTAGCAGCCGAGCGTGCGAAAGCGCACCAGCCGCTGTTCGGGCGTCTCGCCGGGGTCGAGCGGCAGACGGTCGTCATCGACCATGATCCACACGCCGCCGCGCTTCACCACCGGCCGCATTTGGGCGAAATAAAGCGGAACCACCTCAATGCGCTCGGCGGCGATGTAATGCCAGACATCGAGCTCGGTCCAGTTCGAAAGCGGGAAGACCCGCATCGACTCGCCCGGACGCAGGCGCGTGTTGAAGACGTGCCATAGCTCGGGACGCTGGTGGCGCGGATCCCAGACGTGGCCTGCGCCGCGGAACGAGAAGATGCGCTCCTTGGCGCGGCTCTTCTCCTCGTCGCGCCGTGCGCCTCCGATCGCCGCGTTGAATTGAAACTTGTCGAGCGCCTGTTTCAAGGCCTCGGTCTTCATCACCTGGGTGTGCAGCGCCGAGCCCGAGGCGATCGGATCGATGCCGCGCTCCAAGCCGTCCTGGTTGGTGTGGACGATAAGCTCGATGCCGAGCTTCGCCACCGTGGCGTCGCGAAACGCGATCATCTCGCGGAATTTCCAGGTCGTATCGACATGGAGCACGGGGAAGGGCGGTCTCGCCGGGTAAAACGCCTTGAGTGCCAGGTGCAAGAGGACACTCGAATCCTTCCCGATCGAGTAAAGCAAAACGGGGTTGCGGAACTCGGCCGCAACCTCGCGCATGATCCCGATCGCCTCGGCTTCGAGCCGCTTCAGATGCGTGGAGAGCGTTGCGACCCCGGTCACCGGCTATTGTTCTTCGCCGCGAGGTGCTCGGCCTTCGACAGCGTCAGTTTTTCCGGATGGACGATCTTTTTGTTCACCGCGTCGCGCGCCGCGCCCAGGGTCGGGAATTCGCTGTCGGCGCCCTCGCGCTGCAGCACGTAATTCTGCGACATCGGCTTGCGGGTGATCTGGTTGGCGACGGTGCGCTTGACGATGGTCCAGTGGACGCGGCGGGTCTCGGCGCCTTCCTCCTCGACATCCTCGAAGCCGCGATCGACCACCGAGTCGAACGAATAAAGCTTGAGTTCCTCGCGGCGTGGCCGGTCGTCGCGGCCACGGCCCGGTCCACCACGCCCCTGACCGCGTCCATCGCGACGATCGCCGCGCCCCGGTCTGCCGTCGCGACCCTGACCCTCACGGCGCGGGCCGCGCTCGCGGTCGCCCCAGCCCTGACCTTCGCGGCGGGGGCCGGGCTGGCCCTGTCCTTCCGGACGCTGGCCGCGGTCGCCCGGCGGTCCCGGCCGGCGATCGCGGCGCGGGGGCCGGGTGCCGCCGGTACGTACCTCGCGCTGGCCTTCGGGCGCGGCAGCGGTGTTGTCGCCGGCGCCGCCCAGTTGCGGCGGCCGGCGCCGCCGGCGGCGTCGCGGCCGAGGCGGTAGGGGCTGGCCGTCGGGCCCGAGCCGCGGCGGCCGGGGCGGCAACGGCTGACCGTCGGGCCCGAGCCGTTGGGGTCGGGACACCGGCGTTTCGCCGGCAGCGGCTACGCTTCCAGCGTCGGACGCGACAGCGGTTTCGCTTCCGGGGGCGGCGGTAACGGCGCCCGGCGGTTTGCGCCGGCGCCGCCTGCGGCTGCGCAAGCGCAGCGTGTTGGGGCCGGGCGGCGTGCGCTCGACAACGGCAACTTCGGGCCCTTCCGAGCCGCCTTCCGCAGGTGCCGCGACAGTGTCGCCCGCGGCGGCCGTCGCAGCGACCGCAGCCGGGCGCGGCCCGCGGCGACGTCGCCGGCGACGGCGATGCGGCTGATGTTCGCCCCCTTCCGCCGATCCGGCGTCGGCCGCAGGCGCACCATCGCCGCCGGTCGCCTGATGGGTCGGCGCGTGAGTTGGGTCAGCCGCGGCTTGGGGCGGCGTATCGGGATCGTTCGACGTCAGGACCGGGCCCCTCGATAACGGCGGCAATTCTACAGGCCGCCTGAAACCAAGGGAAGCTCCGGCCGGAAGAGTTCGTCGGATGAGAGACCTCAGGCTATCCGCGGGTCACATGCGCGGAGACCGCGAGCCAACGCCCGTCCTGCCGCGCCCACACATCGGTATAGCGGCCCGACTTGGCGTCGCCGTCCGCGGTCTTGTAGGTCGTGCGGGCATGGACGATGGCGACATTTTCCTGGCCGGCAGGACCGAACAGGCGGATGACGACGTCGCGCGGCTCGAGATCGCGGATCGTCACTGGCCGCGCGGTCTGCGCGAGGAAAGCGGCACGATCGACCAACGTGCCGTCCGGGTTCGAGCAATAGAACTCGGCGGCGAGAATTTCCTCGAAGCGGCGGACATCCGAGTTTTGCACCGAGGCGACGTAGTCGCGGTTCAGGTGTTCTAGGATTTCGCGATCGGTTTGCGGCGAACGGCCGTCGGGCATGGTGGCGCTCCTCGCTCGGGTAACGCCGCGACTATAGCGCCGGCAACGTGCGCCACGCGGGCAATCGCTTCGCCCATCACCGAAGCGGACGCGGTTCTCGCCGAGACTGCTATAGTGGCGGCAACGAATGGCTGATGAGGGAAGAGGCGCGTCATGGCTGAGATCGTCGGCAGCGGCAAATACCGGTATCGGGTCAACTGGGACTGGCAGAAGCCGCCGGAAAGCGTCGAGGTGCGCGCCTGCGCGGTTGCGGCCGACTCGCAGGACCGCGTGTTCTGCTTCAACCGCAATAAGGACCACCCAGTCGTCATCTTCGATCGCGACGGCAAGTTCGTCGGCTCGTGGGGCGCGGGGCTGTTCCAGTTCCCGCATGCGATCCGCATCGATAAGGACGACAATGTCTGGCTGACCGACGAGCATTACGGCCAGTTCTTCAAGTTCACCACCGACGGCAAGCTGTTACAGACCATCGGCGAGCGCGATAAGCGCTCCGACACTGGCGTGCCCAACGACGATTACAGCTCGACCGCGTGGCAGAAGGTCACCCATGGCGGCGGCCCGTTCAACCTGCCGACCGACATCATCCAGGCGCCGGACGGCTCGTATTTCATGTCGGACGGCTACGGCAACGCGCGCGTCCACAAATTCTCGCGCGATCTGAAGCTGATCAAGTCGTGGGGCGAGCCGGGCAAGGGGCCGGGCCAGTTCAACCTGCCGCACGGGCTGTGGATCGACCGGCGCGGCCGGCTCCTGGTCGCCGACCGCGAGAACGACCGGGTCCAGGTGTTCGACCAGGACGGCAATCTGCTGACCATCTGGCCGGTCGAGCTGATCGGGGTCGCGTTCTTCTATGTCGATGCCGACGACATCGTCTATGTCCCCGAGCACAATGCCGGGATGATCAGCATCCTGACGCTCGACGGCGAGCGTCTGGCGCGCTGGGGTAACGAAATCCACCGTTCGACCCACGGCATCTGGTGCGATTCCGAGCGCAGCATCTACGCAGTGCAGCCGGGCGAATGGGGCCGCATCCGCCGGATCGTCAAGTACGAGCGGGTGTAGGAGGGTACGCCATGCCGCAAACCACCCGCTCCGTTGTCGTCGATCATGCCGCGCCGGGGCGGCTGGCGATCAAGCCGGTCGAGTTGCGCGACCCCGACCGCGATGAGGTTCAGGTCAAGGTCACCGCGATCTCGCTGAACCGCGGCGAGACCCGCCGCGCCGTGCAACAGGCCGAGCCGGGCTGGCGGCCGGGCTGGGATTTCGCCGGGGTCGTCGAGACCGCGGCGGCGGACGGCAGCGGGCCGAAGGCGGGGACGCGCGTGGTCGGCATCTTGCCGAGCGGCGCTTGGGCCGAGCGGGTCAACTGCCGCAGCCACGCGGTGGCGGCGCTGCCCGCTGCTGTGTCGGATGCGCAGGCTTCGACCTTGCCGGTCGCCGGGCTCACCGCGCTGCACGCGCTGCGCCAGGGCGGGTTGCTGCTGGGAAGAACAGTGCTGGTCGATGGCGCCTCGGGTGGGGTCGGGCATCTCGCCTGCCAGCTGGCGCAGGCGGCGGGGGCGCTGGTCTGGGGCCATGTGCGTCGCGAGGCGCAGCGTGAGGCCGTCGCTAAGTGGACCGGCGGGCGGGTGGTTGTCGGCAGCGATTTGTCGGCGGCCAAGGAGCACGGGCCGTACTGGCTGATCGTCGACTCGGTGGGCGGCTCGGCGCTGTCGGCGGCGCTGGGGCTGCTGGCGCCAAACGGCACCTGCGTGACGCTGGGGATCACCGAAGGGCCGACCGCGACGGTGCAGAGCCGCGATTTCTTCTCGACCGGCGGCGCGCGGCTCTACGGCCTCACCCTGTTCCACGAACTGATGAGCGTCGAGCGCGGCGGGATCGGGCTGGCGCTGCTCGCCGGCGAGATCGTTGCCGGCCGGTTGAAGCCCGAGATCGCGGTCGAGGCGGAATGGCGCGAGGTCGGCGCGATCGCCAAGCGCCTCATCGACCGCGACTTCACCGGCAAGGCGGTGCTGCACATCCGGTAGTCGGGGGTCGATGAGAGCAGCTGTCCCCCGCCGCACTGTGACAATCCTAAGCGGCCGGCTGGCAGACGTGGATCTCGCGGTTGGCCAGCAGGTCCTTGGTCTTTGCCGCGTAGGCCGCCATGTGCGGCGAGCGGGCGTGGGCACCGAGATGATCGAGGCTTTCCCACTTCTCAACGACGACAAAGGTGTCGCCACCGAACTTGGCGCCAAAGCCGCCCTCGGCGTCGATCACCGGGCCGTATTCGATGCAGCCGGCCTCGGCGTGAACCGCCGGCATGTTGGTGCGGAACGCCGCCAGCACCTCGTCGCGCTTCCCGGGCTTGCAGGTGATAATGGCGAGAACATGGATCATCGTTTCCTCCTTTGATTTCACCGTGCCGCACCATAGGCGGAGCGCGCGCGGCCTGTCGAGCCGACCAACCAGGCAGCAAAAACCCCTCCGGGAGACCCGGAGGGGTTCGCTTTGGATCGAGGCGCGTTACGATACCAGCGCGGCGGCCTTGCTGTTGAGCGCGGTAATGAGGCCGTTGATGCCCTGGGTCTTGAGGATGCCGCTGAACTCCGAGCGCCGCGTTGCCAGCTCGCTAATCGTGCCGTTGAGGTAGACGTCGGCTATCTTGTCGTCGCGCATCAGATAGTTGATATGGGTCGGCTGGCCATCCGACGCGACGATCAGGCTGGTGATGACCGTGCCGGCCGGAGACGCCTGCTCGCCGGTCACGGTGAGTTGCTCGCCCGAATACTTGTGAAACCGCTCGGCGTAGACCGCGGCGATGTAGCGCTCGAACGCCTCGGTCACTTGTGCCTGCTGCGCCGGGGTAAGGCTATTCCAGTCCGGGCCGACCGCGAGCCGGGTCATGAACGGGATGTCGAAACTCTGGCGGATCGCCGGCGCCAAACGGCTGTAGCGGCCTTGGGCGCCGAGCGTCTGCGCGTTGCGCATCGTATCGAGCAGGGTGGCGTAAAAGGCGCGTACGGTATCCGAACCCTGGGCCGAAGCGGGCAGCGTGAAGGCCGCGCAGAGCGCGAAGGCGGCGAGAGCGAAGGTGCGCAGAAGGGCAGGCATCAACCGTGTCATGATGGCACTCGCGTTGTATGAGGATTGGATGCTTGGCGTAGACCTGCTCATTCCTGCCGCCGATGCAAGGCATGGCAGCAATGCGCATCCGGGGACTTGGAAAACGCCCTTTATTATCATTGCACGTCCGTTACCAAACCGGAAAGCGTCATTACGACGCGAACGATTAGCGCCAGGATGTAGTCGCAACATGGCGGCAATCAGACGCTAATGTGGTGAATTTTTGCTGAATTGCGAGAAACGGCGGGTCGGTTAGAGTGACCGCTCGTCCCGGGAGGAGAGCGTCATGTCGTATATCTACTTCGTCCAGATGGATATTCCCGCCACTCTCGACGCCGAGCTCAACCGCATCTACGACACCGAGCACGTGCCGATGCTGTCGAAGGTGCCGGGGGTCAACCGGGTGACGCGGTACCGGCTGGAACAGTCGAACGACAGCCGGATGCAGAAATATCTCGCGATCTACGAGATCGACGCGCCGGAAGTGGTCGATTCGAAAGCCTGGGACGAGGGCAGCGCCTTTGGCGACTGGGCGGAGAAGATCCGCCCGCATACGACAAGCCGGCATCACAGCTTCTTCGAAAAGATCGGCGAGTTTGGGCCGGGGCGGGCGGCGTCGCCGTATATCTATATCGTGCAGATGGACATCCCGGCGAGCTGGGAGGCCGAGTTCAACCGCATCTATGACGCCGAGCACGCGCCGCTGTTGTCGAAGGTGTGCGGCAAGGGCACCCGCTTCCGGCTGGTCAAGTCGAACGACACGCGGATGCAGAAATACATGGTGATCTACGAGATGGACTCGCCGGCGGTGACCGAGACCAAGGAATGGGCCGAGGCCGGCGCCTATGGCGACTGGGCGACCAAAATCCGCCCGCACACCACGAGCCGGCACCACAGCTTTTTCAAGCGGATCTAGCAGCTGCCGGCACCGAGCGTTTCCGGCGCCGCGGATGCTGCGATCGCCCGGCGGCGGCGCCCGCGCACCCAGCGCAGCGCCCATTTCTCGACGCAATGCCAGGACAGCCAGGCGAGCGGCAGAACAATCGCCATCGTGCCGAGAAACACCTGCCACCATGCGGCCTCGCCGCCCGACAGCCACATCACGAATTGCTCGCACGGCCAGCCGTAGATGTAGATGCCGTAGGAGAGATCGCCGACGTAGCGCGGGTAGTCGAGCGCCGGCCAATAGCGGGTCGCGGCGTAAATCGTCAGGTAGCCGCCCGAGAGCGCGAAAAACGTGATGAACTCGCCGATAGCGCTAAAGAGAGCGAGGCCGGCCAGCGCGAGCAGCGCCCAGCACCAGCGGAACACGATCCGCCCGCGCAGGAAATACATTGTCATCCCGGCGGCGAAATGGCTGAGCATCCACGACCAGCCGCGCAGATAACCGAGCCACATCAGCGAGTGGCGCTCGTCCCACCAGATCGCGGTGATGCCGAGGACGAGCAGAAATATCGCGGTCGAGAGCCGCAATCCGCGGACGACGCCGAGGATCAGCACCGTCGCGTACATCATCACTTCAAAGATCAGCGTCCAGTACGCGCCGTTGACGAGCAGCCCGACGGTGGTGTTGGCGAACAACACGCCGGGAAGCCCGAGCGGGCCGGGCCACAGCCGCGCGTACTCGCCGAGGAACTGCCACAGCCCAGGGGCGGCGAAATAGGTGGCGAGCGGCAGCAAGGTGACGATCGGCCCAAGGATGAAGGCGCAGAACAGGCCGTTGGGGATCAGCGCCGGGTAGATGCGTATGAACCGGCGCAGCGCGAAGCCGGCGGGCTTGGGCGAGCGGCAGTAGCTCTCGGTCACCAGATAGCCGCTGATAACAAAAAAGACGAAAACGCCGACCAGGCCGAGGCTGCACTGGTTACCAGTCGCCCAGACTAACGGCTCGCTATGTTGCGAGCCGGTGGCAATCAGATAGGAGTGCGAGTAGATCACGGTCACCGCCGCGACCAGCCGCAGGAAATCGAAATTGTTGGCGTGGCGGGCGGGCTCGGTTGCGTTCATCTTAGCTCCTGGGCGATGCCCGCTCTTGCCGCGCGCGCCCTCGCGGTTAAACATCGCATGCGAGCAAAGGGACAGGCGAGCGCAACCGTGGCTGACGATGTCCTGATCCGACCGGCGCAGCCGAGCGACGGCGCGGCGCTGATGCAGGCGATCGCGCAGATCGACGCCGAGACCGAATTCCTCGGCGTGCCGGGGCAGCCGCATCCATGGGCCGCGCGGCCCGATGCTGAATTGCGCAGCCTCGCGCAAAGCGGGCGGGGTATCGTCCTGTTGGCAACGCGGAGCGACGGCGACATTGTCGGCTATCTCTCGGCGTTTTGCGGGCATTTCGCGCGCAACGTTGGTAACGTCTTCATCGCCGTGATCGGGCTGCGGGAAGCCTGGCGCGGCCGCGGCATCGGCACGCGCCTGTTCGAGGCGGTCGAGGACTGGGCGCGGCGGCGGGGGTCGTGGCGGCTCGAACTCCGGGTTAGCTCGCTCAACAGTCGCGGCCAGGCGCTCTACCACAAGCGCGGGTTCGAGATCGAAGGGAGGATTCGCGCCGGCGTCTTTCGCCGGGGCGGCTGGACCGACGATTTGTGGATGGGGAAGTTGCTAGAGCCGCTGCCGGGCAAATTGCCTGACCCCGATCCGCTGGTCCTGACGCGGGTGCGACGCGCCGCGACGGTCACGCCGGCCATTCGCGAGATGCGCGTCGGCGATGGGGCCGCGTTTCGCGCGTGGGATACGCGGATGTGCGAGGCAAATCCGCTATCCATCAAGCAGCCGGGCGAGGTCGGCTCGGCCGAGGCGATCGAACGCGACATTGTCGCCGTGCCGAGCGACCCCCGAGTGTGGCTTGTCGCCACCGTGCCCGAGCGGCGCCGCGGCGAGCGCATCGTCGCCTTCGCCTCGGGCGGTATAGAGTTCGGCTATCGCATGCAATACGACTGTTTCGTCAACGTGGCGGTGCTGCCGGAATGGTCGGGGCAGGGCATTGGCCGCGCCCTGCACGACCGCATCGCGGCGTGGGGCCGCGGCCACGGGGTGCGCCGCCTGACCGGTGCCATGCAAGCGCCAAACGGCGCTGGTCGCGCCTTCGCGCTCGCACTCGGCTACGATGACGAAGTGACGATGCGCTGCTATTCGCTGATCGACGGCCGCATGGTCGACCGGCTCAGGGTAGGAAAGCTGCTCGCCGTGTAGCTCACTTCGACAGCTGATCGATCAGCTGGTCGAGCTTGGGGGCAAGCCGCTTGTAGCCCGCGCCGCTGAAGTGCAGCAGGTCCGGCGAGAGACTGGTGCTGAGCACGCCCTTCCCATCGAGCAGTACGCCGCCGATGTCGGCGTAGGTGATCGTGTTGTCGGCACAGGTTTGGATCAGCCTGTTGACCACCCCGACTTCCTGGCGCAGCGGGTCGTCGGGCGTGGCGCCGCGCGGCGTCAATCCGAGCAGCAGTATGCGGGTCTGGGGCAGCTTCTGCCGCAAGTGGATCAGGATGGCGCGAATGCCTTGTGCCGCGAGCTCGGGCGGCCGCCCGTGCGCGAGATCATTGGTGCCGATCAACAGGATGACAAGCTTGGGAGCAGGGCCGTCGAGGTTGCCGTGGTCGAGCCGCCACAGCACGTGTTCGGTCCGATCGCCGGCGACGCCGGCGTTGAGTACGCCGCGTTGCGGCATGTTGGCGTCCCAAACCGGTTTTGCGCCCCATAACGGGTAATCCCAGCGAAAAGTGATCGAATCGCCGAGAAATAGCACCCGGTAGGGCTGGGTTTTGACCGCGACGTTGATGTTCTGAAACGTCGGGATCGCCCAAGATTCGGTGCGCGGCGCCGGTGGGTCGAGCGGCGCGGCGGTGAACGGGCCGCATGCGACTTGAGCTTCCGCCGCGGCGGCAAATCCAAGGATCACGGTTAAGGCGGCGGCGAGCCGGGCAAAGCTCATCCTGTAAACTCCCGATTGACTACGAGACCCTGGCGCCATGTGGCGATAAGATATCGGCAAACCAATAACGAGTACGAAACATGTCGCTCGAATTTCGTCCGCTTCATGGCGATTTCGCCGCCGAGGTGATCGGCGCTGCGCCGGATTTGCGGGTCTCCGACGCGGAGTTGCGGGCGATCGAAGCGGCGTGGTTCCGTCACGGTGTCCTGGTGTTCCGCGACCTCGACATGACCCCAGCCGAGCATGTCGCCTTCACCCGGCGGCTCGGCCCGCTGCACATCATGGTGCCTTCCGAGTTCAACCTGCCCGAGTATCCCGAGGTTTGGGTCGTCGGCAACGCCGAAGAAAATGGCAAGCCCCTGGGGCTGCGCGGCGCGGGGATGGGGTTTCACACCGACGGCGAGGACAAGACCGTCCCCAATGCCGGCTCGTTCCTCTACGCGCGGATCGTGCCGCCCGAAGGCGGCGACACGCTGTTCGCCGACATGGCCGCGGCCTACACGGCGCTGCCGGCGGAGATCAAGGCGAAGATCGCGGGCAAGCGGGCGCGGTTCAGCCGCGCCGAGATGCACCGCATCAATTATCCGGACATGCGGCTCTATACGGCCGAGGAACTGGCGGCGCGGCCCGACGTGTTCCATCCGCTGGTGCGACGGCATGACAAGAGCGGGCGGGTGTCGCTTTATATCGGCCGCTGGGCCTGCGACATCGAAGGCATGCCGGCCGAGGAAGGCCGCGCGCTCGTCGCGTACTTGCAGGAATTCGCCCGGCAGGACCGCTTCGTCTATCGCCACCGCTGGCGCGACGGCGACGCGGTGCTGTGGGACAACCGCTGCACCCAACACTGCGCGACCCCGTTCGACGAGGCGCGCTACGTGCGCCTGATGCACCGCACGACGTTGGAAGGCACCGCACCGGTGATGGCGTAAGATTCAAGATTTGGGAGAACATCAATGGCGAATTACGCCGAACGCTGGCCGAACTATCGCGAAGACGACTTCATCCTCAAGGATTACTGCTTTGCCAGCGGCGAGACGCTGCCCGAGCTGAAGCTGCATTACCGGACGATGGGGGTGCCGCAGCGCAACGCGGCGGGAAAGATCGTCAACGGCGTGCTGCTGTTGCAAGGCAACACCGGCACCGGCGAGAATTGGCTGCGGCCGAGCCTGGCCGACGAGCTCTACGGGCCGGGTCAGCCGCTCGACGCGAGCGATTATTTCATCATTATGCAGGATGCGATCGGCCGTGGTGGATCGTCGAAGCCGTCGGACGGGTTGCGCGGCAACTTCCCGCATTACCGATATCGCGGACATGGTCGACAGCGGCTACCGGCTGATCAGCGAGGGGCTGGGGGTGGCGCATCTGCGGCTGGTGATCGGCAGCTCGATGGGCGGGATGCACGCCTGGATGTGGGCCGAGGCCTACCCCGATCTGATGGACGGGGTGATCCCGATCTCGTGCCAACCGGTCGAGATCAGCGGGCGCAACTGGCTCGGCCGCCGCGCCGCGGCCGAGGCGATCCGCAACGACCCGGACTGGAACGGCGGCTTCTACGACAAGAACCCGACGCATTACGTCTATAGCGCCGCGGGCAATTTCGGGGTCGAGAGCCCGACCCGCATTCAGGAGATGGCGCCGACCCTCGCCGCGGCCGACGCGCTCTACGAGAAGCGGCTCGAGGACGCGCGCAAGGGAGACGCCAACAACCAGCTATGGGCGATCGAGGCGATCCGCGACTACAACCCAGAGCCCGATCTCGACAAGATCAAGGCCAAAGTGATGCTGATCAACGACGCCGAGGACCACGCCAACCCGCCCGAGCTCGGCACCGTCGAACGGGCGATGAAGCGAGTGAAGCAGGGGCGCTACGTGCTGATCCCGGCCGGGCCAGACACGCACGGGCATTTCAGCCATTTCTACGCCAAGCTCTGGAAGCCGTATCTGATCGAGTTCCTTGCCGAGCTCGGGCCGGCGCGCGCTGAGGCCGCGGAGTAAGGCGCCGGGTGCTGCGATGAGAAGCAAGGCCGGGTATTTCCTGGCGCCGATCCCGCTGATCCTGGGACTGGCGCTGGCCGGCTGGCTGGTGTGGTCAGGGATTGCCGCACTGCAGGGAGCGCTGACCCGGTTTGTCGTGCCTGGTACGAGCGTCCTGACGCTCGACAAGCCAGGCACTTATACGATCTTCCACGAGGCCGACAGCGTCGTCGACGGCAAGCTCTACGCGGCGCCGAACATCGCCGGGTTGGATATCAGTGTGGCTGCCGAGGCCAATGGCCAGGCAATCGCAGTGGTCGTTCCAGGCTTCAGCAGTACCTATGCGATCGGCGGTCACAGCGGGAAATCGGTGCTCGCCTTCACCATCGCCACGCCGGGCCGCTACCGCCTCAGCGCCCAATATGTCAGCGGCAATGGTGGGCCGCAGACCGTGCTCGCGGTCGGCCGGGGCTTTGTTGGCCGGCTGATCGGCACGATCTTCAGCGCGATCGCCGCGGTATTCGCCGGGTTCTTCGCGGCGCTGGTGCTGGTGCTGACGACCTATTTCCGCCGCCGCAAGATGCTGCGCGCGGCATAAACCGGGATGCAGCCGGGCTGACACTTCACTGCGTTTGTCAGTCACCAAGAAGAGAGAGAGATGGAGAGATTCGTCACCAGCGACGGCATCGGCCTCGCCTATTACATCGATGACTTCACCAATCCGTGGCGGCGGGTAGAGACGGTGCTGCTGCTGCACGCGGCAATGGGGAGCGCTAGGCGCTATTTCGGTTGGGTTCCGCATCTGTGCCGCGGGCTACGTTACACTTGCCGTACCCGGATACAACCAGTATGATCGTCCTTGCTTCGGGGGCAACTTATGATCGCCCCGATCTCACTGGCGGAAATTGGTATGGTCAGCTCGGTAAAAATCACAAATTTTCGTGGTTTCGAGAATCTTAAGGTCGATGATCTCGCCCTCATTAATATGATTGTCGGAGACAATGCAGTTGGGAAAACAGCGTTTTTAGAAGCAATATTCCTGGCCTTATCGGGAAACGCAGATAAGCCTCTGCATCTTAAGCAATGGCGAGGAGGCACCGCTGGGTTTCAAACCGGGGTCCCAGATAGTGTTGTTGAAGGAATTTATGGCGATCTATTCAATGACGCTAAATCGGCAGAGGCGATATCTATCATTTTAACTGGCCGTGGGTACGAAAATCGAAAACTCAAAATATCTAAGAGTCGCGGCGACGTAATCGTACCACTCAGCCGACAGCAACGGCGCGCACAAGCACGAACCAAATTGCCTCAACTTCAGCAGAGCGCAGTCTCCATTCCTATTTCTTTGACATGGATTGACCACCTAGGTGTCGAACGCTCTGCTATCGTATTGTTTGGACCGAATGGCCTAACTTTTCAAGGCACTGGTGAGCAGTTGCCCAACGCCTTCATGTATGCTGCGCAAATAAATATACCATCAGATGAGGCGGCGATGCATTACTCGACTTTGCGTCGTCGCCGGGAAGTTCAAAAATTCCGCGAGGCTTTCTTTTCTATATTTGAGGAGATCACTGATATATCGGTTGAAACAGAAAGCGGAAGCAGTGTTCTACTCGTTGATGTGCCGTGGGCAAAACAACTTTTGCCCTTAGGTACTTATTCAGGCGGAACGAATCGAGCGGCGGCCATAATGTTGGCTATTGCCAATCGCCGCGAAGGTCTGGTGCTCGTAGACGAAGTAGAAAGTGGTATTTATCACGCTCGACAAAGGAAGTATGCAAGATCACTTTTAACGCTTTCGCGAGAATATCAAACCCAACTTATAATGACGACACATAGTGAAGAATGGATACGTAATTTCTTAGAAGAGATATCCTCTCAAAAGAACACCGACATTGCGTTTTGGCGAATGGAGAGAGAGCGTGACCAACAACCGCGTATGAGACGTTTCACTGTCGCAGAATTTGCAGAAGGTATGTCTGCAGGTGAAATGCGGTGAGTAGGGAATACAAATATGACATTACCACAAACCACAAACTCATAGTGGGTGAGGGCGAATCCGACAGGAATTTTTTAGCGGAATTGTGTGTCGCGAATAGTATTAGTGGATTTGACTATGCGTTTGCGGGTATCCATAACCCCAGATATAACCCAAGCGGATTTGATTGCTTTGGTACGTATCTAACAGTGCTTCAACGATTGGCTGGATTCCCCGCATTAACGGATTTAGTGCTTGTCTGTGATAGCACTGATAATGCCGGTCAACGATTAACCCAATTACGAAGGCAAATTCGAAACGCCAATCGCGCGATCAACAACCCAATCTATGATGCAGCTCCTGTTGCAAACACAATTGCTACCGCTGGCAATCCGCGCCTTCATGTATTGATGATACCGCATGGCGCAATGGGTGGACTTGAATCGGTCTGTGTCGATGTTTTGAGGGATACGTTAAATAATTCTGGTCAGGGGGGCACTCAAAAAGAAGGATGGGTCGATACGTTTGCAAATTCGGCTTGCGTTGGGTGGACTACGGAAAAGCGCGATAAGCTGAGGCTTCAAGCATTTATTTCGGCTGCATGGGCTTCCAAGCCAGATATGCACTTTTCGCAGTTATTCGACATAACCGCAAATCAGTTGATTCCGTTGGACGGAGTCGCATTCCAGCAGATTAGGCAGTTCTTGGACGCCGTCGCCGCTCTATGACTGGCTTTCGCACCACTTTTTTGAATGCGCGTTCAAAAGCCTCGCCTGTTTCGTCGGGTCCTGCGTCTATCGCAGCTTCGATGAAGCGTTTCGATTGCTCGGGATCGTCGCGCGGCGGGGCGGGTTTGCGTTTGGCTGTCATGCCTGCAGTTTACTCCGATGCGGTGCCGAACGGCAGTCGTAACTGGCGTGGATCGTCCGGCTCACGCCAATGCCGCTTGCGGTGCCGCGCCGCTCTGCCACGCACTTGTTCGCCGTTCTCAACGAGTTGTTTCGTAGGTCAACCGCTTGCCTTTGGCACCTTTGAGGGCGCGAGCGGCGCGGGTTTCGTCATCACAGCCCAACTTCTCGCGGTTGCTGTAGCGGAAATCGAACTCGCTCAGATACCGATGCAGATGCGCCTCGGAAACATGGTGGTAGATACCGTTGACGCCGCGTTTGAGGTTGGAGAAGAAGCCTTCAACGGCGTTGCTCGTTACGACGCGACCGTCCGCCTCATAGCGGACGTATTCATCGTCGCTGTGCTTCACGGTGCCATGCGAGGCGAAGTTCCAGCCGATGTAGGTGAAGGCCCGCGCTTCATCGGTCATCAGGTGGCTGGCCCGATCCGCATGTACCGCCAGCGCGGCGCGGAGAGTTTCGGCCCGCACGTTCGGCACATGGAACGACCGGGAAGAGCCGTCGCGCTCTACCAGCGTAAGAACCGGGTTCATGTGAGCCGTACCCGCCCGCACCTTGGTTCCTGGCTTCCGGCCAACGTAAGTCCAGTCAGCCTCAATCGTCTTGCCCTCGCCACCAAGCGGTGGCTCAAACAGGTCAGCCTTGCGAGTCATCATCAGCCGAACGCGGTGCGTGAGAAACCAAGCGGTTTTCATGCTGCACTTGAGAGTGCGCTGAAGTTGGCGGGTGCTAATCCCTTTCTTGCAAGCGCAAAGCAGGTAGATCGCCTGAAGCCAATAGCGGAATGGCGTATGGCTATCCTCGAACACGGTGCCGATCCGCACGGTGAACGGCTTCTTGCACGAGTAGCACTTGCGCAGACCTGGCCGCGTCGTCTTGCCATTCAACGTGCCGATCCGCTCGCACTCACCGCAGAAGGGGCACACCGGGCCATCGGGCCACAGATGCGCTTCTACGAAAGCCAGCGCGGCTTCTTCGTTGTGGAAATGTGGGGCGTCGAACGTGGATTGCATAGCCGGTCTCCTATGAGACCAAACCTACATCTAGGGGATAGGTATGTAAAGTGTAACGTTGCCGTGCCGCGACTGGCGTGTGGTGCGGCTCGATTTGCGCGGCCATGGCGCCTCGCAGGTGCCGCCGGCCGGGGAGGCGCTGACCCTCGAGCGCCTGACGCGCGATGTCGAGGAGCTGCTCGACCATCTCGGTTGCGCGTCGGCGCATATCGTCGGCAATTCGGCCGGTGGTTATCTCGGCCAGCAGCTGGCGATGACCCGGCCGCAGCGGGTCAAGAGCCTCAGCCTGTTCGGGTCGACCCCGGGTCTCAAGAACAGCCAGGCGCCGAGCTGGATCCCGCAGATTCAGGCGAAAGGCCTGCGCGGCTTTCTCGCCGAGACGATCCGCGACCGGCTGCCGGCGGAAGCCGATCCGGGCCTGGTCGAATGGTTTCTCGACGAGGCGGCGAAGAACGACCCGGCCTATATCGGCAAGTTCGTGCTGCTGATGGCGAGCTACGATTGGAGCGGCGAGGTCGAGCGCATCCGGTGTCCGACGCTGGTGGTGATTCCGGGCGCCGAGACCGTCGGCTCGATTGAAAATTACCAGCCGTTCCGCCAGCTCAAGGATGTTGAGTTCAAAACCTACGAGAGCTTGCCGCACAATATCTGCGACGCGGTGCCGGACCGCTGCGCCGATGATGTGGCCGACTTCCTGCGTCGACGGTGTTGCTGATGTGCAATCTCTATTCGTACACCAAGTCGCAGGACGAGGCGCGCCGGCTGATGCGGGTCCTCGACGACCGTACCGGCAATCAGCCGCCGCTGCCTGCGATCTTCCCCGATCAGATGGCGCCGGTGGTGCGCACCGGCCGCGATGGCGCGCGCGAAATGTTACCGATGCGCTGGGGCCTTCCGTCGCCGCAAGCGGGCGGAAGGCCGGTCACCAATGTGCGCAACACCAAGAGCGCGTGGTGGCGGCCGTGGCTGGAGCCGCGCTGGCGCTGCCTGGTGCCGGCAAATTCGTTCTGCGAGTGGACCGAGACGCGCCCAAAGGTGACGCACTGGTTCGCGCTCGATGACGAGCGGCGGCTCTTCGCCTTTGCCGGCATCTGGCGCCCATGGACCGGGGAGCGCGGCAAGGAAACGGGCGAGCACCTGCTCCATGGGTTTTTGACGACCGAGCCCGACGCGGTGGTGCGCCCGATCCACGCTAAGGCGATGCCGGTGATGCTAACGACGCCCGAGGAGTGGGACGTTTGGTTGCGTGCTCCCGCCGACGAGGCCTTGGCGCTGCAACGGCCGCTGCCCGCCGAGCGGCTGCGCATCGTCGCAAGCGGCGAGAAAGAAGACCCGCCGCCCGGCGCGATGCCGGAGCCCACGCCCGAGCGCGCGCCAGAGTTGCCGTTATTCGCGTCGCGGCTATAGTCGCGCGCCAATAGTGGTTCGCACCGTGCGGGTGTGGCGGAATGGTAGACGCGGCAGACTCAAAATCATTCATAAATAAGATTTTACAACATAAATATCATAAATATCAATAAGTTAGATAAAATAAACCACCGAAACAGTCGTTTCACAATCCTTACACATTTATTGACCCATTAAGCCTTTGCGCTTAAGATTGGCGCATGACGATCACCCACGCCCTCATCGACGGCAAGCTGCACGTCTACAGACGCGAGAACAGCCGTTTCTGGCAATGTTCCAGCTATCTCGCCGGACGCAATCATCGCAACAGCACCAAGACCGACAGCCTTGAGCGCGCCAAGATCGTCGCCGAGGAATGGTATTTCGGCCTCCGCCTTGCGCATCGCGCAGGCGAGTTACGGGGCGGCAAAAGCTTTCAGGCTGCTGCCGACCAGTTTCTCCGCGAATACGAAGCCCTCACGATTGGTGAGCGGAACCCCGAATACGTGAAAAGCCACGGCGACCGGCTGCGCGTCCATCTCCTCCCGTTCTTCGGCAACAAGTCGGTATCGGACATCACACCGGGGCTCGTGCAGGAATACCGGATCCACCGCACAACCTCACGCAAGGATAAAAAGACCGGGCTTGCGCTGCGTCCCGCACGCAGCACGCTTCACCACGAGATCGTGACGTTGAGGCAGGTTCTCAAAACCGCCCAGCGCCACGGCTGGGTCAAATTCATCCCGGACCTGTCTCCTCCCTACAAAACCTCGGGGAAGATCAGCCACCGCGCGTGGTTCTCCCCCGAAGAATACAAACAACTCTATGAGGCGACCCGGAAGAGGGCGCAGAACCCTCCGAAGCCTCGCTGGAAATGGCAATGCGAACAGCTGCACGATTACGTGCTCTTCATGGTCAATACCGGCCTCAGGCCGGACGAAGTCTCACGTCTCGAATACCGCGACGTGGAGACCGTCAAGGACAAGCCGACCGGCGAAACCATCCTTGAGATTAGCGTTCGCGGCAAACGCGGCGTCGGCTATTGCAAGAGCATGCCGGGAGCCGTGGTGCCGTTCGAACGGCTCAAAAAACGCAACAAACCGGCTCTGACGGACCGCCTGTTTCCCAAAACGCACCGCGAATTGTTAAACGCCATTCTCGATGAAGAGGGTCTCAAAAAAGATCGAGAAGGCCTACCCCGCACGGCCTATAGCCTCCGGCACACATACATCTGCCTGCGGCTGATGGAAGGTGCCGACATCTATCAGATCGCCAAAAACTGCCGCACCAGCGTCGAGATGATCGAGAAATTCTACGCCGCGCACATCAAGAACATGATCGACGCGGCGGCGGTCAATGTTAGAAGGGCGGCTATACCTGCCGCCCCAAAGAAGCGGCCGAACGGCCGCACTCCGAGGGCTGCCGCGAACGCAAAACGCCCGAGAGTCCGCCGGAAGTAAGGGAACCCGCAACCCGGTAACACCTATTGGCGAACGCCAACGCTTCTCATCTCAAGACGCCGCCCGACGCGGCGACGACCACAAAACGAATAAGCCACAGAAAGACGCCCAACCGAGGCGGGTTGCCAAATGGGCCTTGGCGAGCCGCCACTCCCTGGCTATAGATAAGCCGTGTGCGGGTGTGGCGGAATTGGTAGACGCGCCAGACTTGAATTAGGGTCGCTGGCTTGGAAACGGGTCAGTAGTCAGCTGTCAAACTCGGTGAACGCTTCCGTCAAACGACGATGCCAACCCCGAGCCAAGCCCGAGCAATCGGGAAGGTGTAGAGACTTAACGGCAGCCACCTAAAGGCGAAAGCCCAGGGTGAAGATAAAGTCCAGCCCATCAAACCGCCGAAGCGCACAAGGTGCCGAGGCGAGCGTGGCGAAAGCCATAGTGGGATGCAAAATCTGGTTTCCTCACGGAAGTGTCGGTTCGAGTCCGACCACCCGCACCATTTGCCCCAATATTTGCGTCGGGTATTCTTCAGATGACAACGACATCCACCGCGTCGTCTCTGCCCACACAAAAATAGCCTTCCCGCACCTGAGCGGCTTTGCGCCTGTCGGATGGAAGAATGCCACACGACCTTACTCATCCCAGACAGCCGCTGATCCAGCGTCGAAAAATGTGACGTTCAAAGGGTGGCGGTCGCTTCGAGCATCGGAAATCCGTTGTGCGCGCGCCATTTTCCCGCGATTTTCATCGCTCTCCGGGTTTCCGTAGACGCTCACATATAATCTGCCGATTGTCCCTTTCTCGATATGATGAAGCACGTGATCATCACTGGCATCGAGCGAGTGACCAAAAATAAATAAAGCGGCGTCTCTGGTTCGGCAGCTTCCTGCGAAGCTGCGAAGAGATCGTTGCAGATAACCGCTGTGCCGAATCCGGGAAAGCTTTCCTAAGCTATTTCCCTCGGACACAAACAGGGGAAACTTATCGGCGGCAAGCGCCGCGCGTATCTGGTCAACTAGCGCAATCCCGCCTGCCCTTTCCCAACACTTCTTTTGCACTTCGGGGCCGGCATCGAACAGATGCAAGGCCCCGTGAAGGAAATGGATGTTCTGGGTGTTCGCGCCGCCTTCAGCATCCCACGTGACGTAGGGAGCCATCGGATCGTCATCAGGCGCGCGAAATCCGTCGTCATGCTGAAGAGGTTCCGTCTGCTCGAAGACGACACCCAATGGATTGCCGGCGTTCCAGTGGACGACTTGATCGTGCAACAGCGTCCAGTAGAGAAGCAGATCGTAGTTCAGCGAGTAAACCTGCCCGCGCCGGTCCTTGCCGTCGGGGCGCAAATCCCGGCTTTCGCCGACGAAATGAGCGAGAAAGTGTCGGCATGCCCGATATTGCGCTTCCGTGATATCCGCTGGGCGTTCGGGGTGCCGCCCTGCGATCGCCTGAACGAGGAGTTCTTTCAGCATCTCCGCATGCTCTGCCATGCGACCCCTCGCCTCGGCATCCGCCGAATAGATGGGGAGCAAGGCAACAGCCTTACGAAGCGCTTCGATGACTGCTTCGAAATCCGTAGTTCCCAGGCGAGTAAACGCCTCACGTGCTTGCGGAACCGCCGTAAAATCAGCTTCGTCCAAAAGAGAGCCGTAGTGAAACCGGTCTGGAAAGAGAGCAATACTGAATCCGTTACCGAGGAGAAGATGGCGTTTGCCACCTTCTGTTTGTCTTAATGCTTCTTGAAACCTGACGATGGGCACGGCAATTTTTACCTCGGACTGAGAACTATACCGTCAAATAGTGCCGCGGCCAGGGTATTCAACCGGAAAGTAACGTGATTTAATCCCGCCCATAGTGGAAAGGGGGACGGTATTACTCTGGCTTCGCGGCAGGCCTGCAGCTACGGAGAAGCAGAAAGCCGAAGGGTGGGGTTCCTATAAAAGGCTGTACTGCAACTGGGCTTTTAAATTTCCTGACATGACGCGCCAAATCCAGGAGTTCAAAGTCGCGACGACCGATGCCGAGCAGGTCGGCGGCGTAAGAGACGACAAGCTTCAGGCCTTGATAATCGTCAATCTGAACGCCCGCGCTCTTTGCGAACAGTTTGATGTGCCGATCAACGGCGACACAGTCGATCCCGACAAGACAGGAGAGATAATCGACCGTTTTCGGTCCGATGCCCGAAATCGCCAGAAGCCCCGCCTTAAAGTCCTCCCGAAGCAAACGGACCTGAAGGTGCCTGACGTTTTCAACACGGTTCCGCTCCATAACTGCCACCAGCCTGGCGAACCGCCCGATCTTTTCAGGGTGCTTCCACATCAAGAAATCCGCAACCGCTCCCTTGGCGACAATCTGTGTCGTGCCGGCGAGTGTTGCAGCCTCCGGAAACACACGACGTATGCGCTCAACCCTTCCCCTAACGACCGTCTGGTAGTTCAACCCGGCTTGCAGGACGCAGTCCGCGAGGGCCGCTCCCAGATGGTCAACGACCGGTCGCTGGCTGATTTGCGCATGAGCCGCGCCGAGTCCGTAAGCGTGGTTCGCCACCTGACGGGCCAGTGCCAGCAGGTCGAAGACCTGATGGGATTGGGACGGCCTCATGCCGCAAGACCCGCTTGGGCTAGAGCATCCAGACGGTCGACGCAGTTCGGGCACGCGCCGCACGGGATGTCGCTATAGACTTGGCAGGAAAAGGTGCGGCCGATCGGAACGGAAAGACGCCGCGCCTCCTCTACCACCTCGCGTTTCGATTTATCCCGGAATGGAAGGTGAAAGCGGACGGGCCCTACGTTTTCCGCGAGAGCGTCGAGGCTGTTAAGGAAAGCGGCGGAGCAGTCCAGCTCCTTGGCATGATTGCTGTTGATAAAGCCGCTATAGACATCCGTTAAGCCGCGCGTTTGCGCCAAAGCTGCCGCGGCGGAAAAAAACAGCAATGTACGGTAGGGAATATAAAGGTCCTCCGGTTCGACCCGCTCTGCCCAGAGATCCGGTTCGGCGATGAGCCTTGAGCGCGAGCCAGAGAAAATCCCGGAGATGTCGACGCGCGCCGGAGGTTCGACGCCGCCATCCGGCAAAACGCGGTTCAGCGTCTCCCACTCCTTTTCGACGCAGTGCTGGCTGTAATCAAAGAACACCGGCACTACCACTTCGCCTCTTTCCCGTAACCAATACGCTACCGTTGTTGAGTTGAGCCCGCCCGAGCTGAGTAGCATTACGCGGCTCATTTGGATTTCACCCGCAATTCGCTGAAGCTGATGAAGGTGGCGTTCAAGCAAGCATCGAGGCTTCGCGAGTGACACCTGCTGCCGGCGATAACCATCGTATTGCTGCATTCGTCTTCCGGATCGTACACGATCACAGGTATGCCCCATGCGATCGCCATGCCGATCTCGACAAGCGTGCCGGGGTCGCGCCCCGTTGGCACCGCAAATACGAGCTGACATTGTTTGAGCAGCTCGACATCTTTCGAATAGGCCGCGTTTAGCGTGATGAAATCCGAGCCTTCCGGCACCTCACCGTTTTCTACGACCGGCCTTCGAACCTGGAAGTTATGATATTGAAGCGCTGACACCGCTCGTTCGATGGCGCGACGGTCCGTATTCGTAAAATCGGGAGCGGCGAGGTAGATGTGCTGAGTCCGCCTCCACTCCCAGGGAACGATGGTGCCGCCGAGATTTTGTAGCTCGTCCAGAGCGAGTATCTCGCTCTGCCGGACGTATTCCTGAAAGACGTCCGGATCAGTCGTTTGGGAGTAGGCGGAACTGACCCACGAGGCACGCCAGGCGGCTTCGACACCACCCTTCTGCAAATGCACCAAATAGGCGGCATCAAAAACATCTCCTACCCCGACAGAATTGACCGTAGTACCGAGCTGCGCGGGGACCTCATGCGTTTCGCCTGCGGCATGCAAATGGAGCCGGCATCCTCCACGATTTTCCTTTAGGACGATCGCCGCCGGATGGAGTCCGGCAAAACTTCCGACCAACGCTTTCATCCCAGACGCGGCACCAGTCTGCTGGAAAAGGGGAGACGAAGTGGAAATGAAGACGGTAGCGATGTTTTGCGGCACCTGGCCGAGCGCGCCGATGTCGGCCACGTCGTAGGCTACGTCTACGTGGAGGCTCAACGAGGCCGGCAACAGTTGGCAGGTGCGCATCAGGTCATATGACCCGGGAAATAGAAGCGCATGGTTAGTAGCGCCTATTGCACTTAGATCGATGTCAGCCGCAGGATCGATCGTCTTTTCGTCACGGAGAAGGGCTTCATATTTTTGATCGTCGACCTCCGTCGGGTCGGCAATCAAAACCACGTTAGGCGCGCCTGAGACGTACCCAAGCACGAGAAAATGCTGGCACCCCAGACTGGCGAGATACGCGCGGGCGCTGTCCTCAAGGTAAGTCGGGAGGAAGACAGCCGCTGCAAAGGGCGCTCCAAGCGCCCAAAGCCCGCGAGCAGCATGCGTAATGCCGCCCAGCCGCATTTTGTTCTCGGAGCCCGGCGAGGTCAGGGTGACATCGACGAAAATCTCGCCAACCAAAAGCGGTAATGAGGGCTGATCGCCCCTCACGGCCCAACGGCTGCGAAATCGACGGAAACGGAAGCGACCGGAGGCCCATTGCTCGAACTTCGAACGGCGCCGACATAGGAGTAGCCTCCCTTCAGGCACGCTGCGAGATAGTTGAAGCTGGTCGGGAAATTTCCAATAACTTCCCCAGCCTCGGTCTGCGCCACCACCCGTTTCTTTTGAGCGATGTGCAGCGCCGTTCCGACTGCCGGACAGGCTCCGTGAGCGATGAAAAATTCAGAGTGCTCGACATCCTCCAGGATTGCGCTCAACGCTCGCGCGCACCGGTCTTCGGGCGGCTTATCGCCGCCTCCATCCTCTCCCGCTTCTTTCTTCGAAGCCGGGTAGTCGGAAAACCTGCCTGAGCCGCTGCTTCCCATAGCCTCCCCCGTTTAGAACGCGACGCCCAGGTCGCTGTCGGTTGATTCTTTATTTGTTGGATCAATCGTAACGCGACCGCAGGTTTTCGTCCATCTGTTGCGACTCCCTCAGGGTCGCAAGGCGTCAAGACCAACGATCCATTCCTAGTCGAGCCGGTAGAGTCGCTCTGAAAGCCGCATCTTCAGCCAGAGCCTAGCCCGGCGCGAAATGATTGCGTGCCAGCACCCTGCGGATATTCCGCAGGTTGGCGACAGCGGTGAGCCGCTCAGGGGCGCCCTCGGGCAGTAGCGCAAGGGCGTCGGTAATCTTCCGGTGCAGCGCGAACAGTTCGGAGCGCGTCAGGTTCATCAATTCGGTCAAGGTATAGGCTCGCATTTTCGTCTCCTTCGTTTTCGACCGCGCACATCGCGGCCTTCTGGCGAAGGCCCCGGTGCCGAAGGAGGCGAGCCGCATCGCTTGCGACCGGAACGAAGAGGAGGAGTGCGCAGCACTTGGGGCGGCTGCGCCGACGCGAGGCATTTGATGGCCGGAGTAAGGCCGCTCTGGCGTCGAGAACTTCCCGGAAGGAGACGCGGGCGAACTTGATCGAAGAAATTGATGAGTTGCTTTACGCGCGCACGAGGAGCGATCAGCCCTGCGTCGCTATGATCGTTCGGCGCGGGCTAACCACACCGCATCGCTTGGGACCTGAACGGCGGGCGCTTCGATCTGGCTGAAGCGCCCGGCTTGCAAACTCGGCGGCGATCGTCGTATAGAACAAACAATGAACATCTTGCTCGCGCCCTATCCGTCCGATGAGATGGTCTGCTGGCCGCTCAGCGCGCGGGTCGGTAATGTGCGCAATAACGATCCGAGCCTCGTTGAGCCGATCGTCGCGGCGTTATAAAGCCCGCACAGGCCATGAGCCAAGCCAGTGCCAAAGATGAGCAAATTCGCGGATCGCCCCCCGACAAACGCCCGGATGCGATTCATGACTTCAAGGGCCTATGGGATTGATTTGCCATCGTACGAGCCGCTGGAGTCGAATACCCAAACGCTTTTTGCTAAAGGCGAGCCTTTCGTGAGCGAGCAACGCGAAGTCGGTCGTAAATCAGACGCTGCGGGGCCTGAGATATTTATCGGGCTGGTCGGCGCGGTCGGCACAGACCTGTACCGCGTTCGCGACGTCCTCAAGCAAGAGCTACGCCGTGCGAATTACACTCCCGAGATCATTCATCTCAGCAAATTGATGATGGATGTCGATAACCTCGAATCTCTTAGCGCTTACGAGACGAGCCCGGAGGATGAGAGGATCGATAAATTCATGGATGCCGGCGATGCTATCCGCAACTCCATTCCCCGCCCCGACGCCGTTGTCTTGCTTGGGATCAGTAAAATCCAGGCGATAAGGGAAGAGCGGCAGATACAGGCACCAGGTACTGGCGAGTCTCAACAAGGGCAAGCCGCCAAGGGATCGAGATCGTCTAAAGACATTCGGCCTCTAAATCGTCATGCCTATATTTTCCATTCCCTCAAACATCCTGAAGAAATTCGGACATTGCGGCGCGTCTACGGCTCCGCATTCCTAGCCGTATCGGTTTATTCGCCTCGGGAAATCCGTAAAAAGGCCCTTTGCGATCGTATCGCCCGTTCCCGAGGCGAATACAATGGTGACAAATTTTTCGATACCGCCGATCGCCTGATCGAAAAGGACGAAAAGGAAGTCGGCGATTACGGCCAGAACGTCAGGGAGACTTTTCCCGAAGGCGATGTTTTCATTGATGCCACAAATCCGGATGACATTCCGGCCCAAATCACACGGCTCGTAAATATCCTTTTTGAACACCCGTACATCACGCCCACCGTTGACGAATACGGGATGTTTCACGCCAAGGCCGCCGCGTTTCGGTCAGCCGATCTCTCGCGACAAGTGGGCGCTGTGATCATGACGACGGATGGCGAAATCATCGCCGCGGGCTGTAATGAGGTTCCCAAGGCTGGTGGTGGCGCCGTTTGGGAGGGACGCGACGAAGATAAAGGTAAAGACTATCGCGACTACACGCTCGGTTACAACTTCACCGCCCGGATGAAACATGAAACGATCGCCGAGATATTCAGCCGTTTGGGCCCGGACTGGCTCGCGCCGGATTTGCAATCTTGTTCGCCAGAGGAACTCGCGACGCGAGCCTTGTACGCAGGAGACACCCCCCGGCTGAAGGGTACCCGTGCCGACAGCATCCTCGAATTCGGACGCATCGTGCATGCGGAGATGTCTGCCGTAACCGACGCCGCCAGGCGCGGTCTTTCGGTGCTCGGCGCGGTTCTCTACTGCACGACATTTCCCTGTCACATGTGCGCACGCCACATTATCGCTTCCGGTCTCAAGCAAGTCGTCTACATCGAGCCCTATCCAAAAAGTCTCGCGAAAGAGCTGTATCGAAAGTCGATACAAGTCGACTTCGATGTCGAAGCGGATGACGACGCTGTCGTATTCAGGCCCTTTGTCGGCGTGTCGCCGACCCGCTATCTCGACTTTTTTTCGATGCCTAAGCGCAAGGATGATCAAGGACATACCCTCGACTGGAGTCCGGAAATTGCGCAGCCCCGGATCGATCGAATTGGCACCTATGAAGACGCGGAAGCTGGCCTCATGAACGTGTTAGCCGAAACAAGGACCAGGCTCGGGATCAAAAGACAGGATCAGGAGGGAGCTAATGGCAAAACATAACTGGCTGAATAAGCAGCTCGACCAAGCAAATACCGTCGTCCGCTCTTGGAGCCAGTGGAAGCGGGAGACCATCAGATCCCAAATCGGGGATGTTGAAGGAACTTCTTCGGCCCCAACTGTTCAGAAACGATCTGCTGGAAAAGATTCCGAACGCGAGGTTGGGCCCTCAGGAAAAATGCACCGTGCTTGAATAGTGGCCCAGCCCCAACGGGCCCCTAGAGAACGAATTCTCCGGATTAAACCTTAGTATTTGGCCGACCCCTAACTGGCCGCGTTCCTGCGGAACCGGGCTCTACTCGCCGTCGCTCGAGATTTGCTGAGCGATCGGCTCCCCGAGCCCCTGCGGGTCTCGGCCTGGCGGTGACGATCCCTCGCGCTGGTTAGATGCGGCGCGCAGAGCGCGCCAGGTTTCCTTGTTCTCAAATCTATGGGGCTCTGCCCCTCGCGCGGGGAAGGGTGAAGTGCGCTGTGGCGCACCGGCGTTCCGCGTATCCCCGGTCTTCCACCGCCGCTGAAGCGGCGTTGTGCAGACCCGCGCGTGAGGGCGCGGCCCTTGCGGGCGGGTGATCCCCCTCGCGGACGCCGCCCATCCCCTTGCTACCCCCGGTCTCGCCGACGGGCAGAGGTGCAGCGCAGCGCTGCGTGCACCTCAAGCCCAAGGAGGCGATATGTCCACCGCAACACGCGCCGACGTTTACTCGCGCGTCACCAACAAAATCATTACCGACCTCGAACAGGGAGTCCGGCCATGGCTGAAGCCGTGGAATGCCGAACATGCCGCCGGACGCATCACCCGACCGTTACGAGCCAACGGTCAGGCCTATAAGGGCATCAATGTCCTGATGCTGTGGAGCGAGGCCGAGTTAAAGGGCTTTGTCTGCCCCATCTGGATGACCTTTCGTCAGGCGCAGGAACTGGACGCGCACGTGAAGAAGGGCGAGCGCGGATCGCTTGTTGTCTATGCCGACAAGATCACGCGCACCGAGACCGGCGACGACGGCGAGGAGTCCGCCCGCGAAATCGCCTTTATGAAGGGCTATACTGTTTTCAACTGCGAGCAGATCGAAGGCTTGCCGCCGCATTTTTATGCGACTGCGACGCCCCAGAAATCGGACATGGAGCGCATTGCCGGTGCCGAAAGTTTCGCCGCTAATACCGGCGCGACCGTCCGGCATGGTGGCGACCGGGCTTATTACTCGATCACCAACGACTACGTGCAGATGCCGCCCTTCGAGTGCTTCCGCGACGCGGAAAGCTATTACGCGACGCTGTTGCATGAGCTGACCCACTGGACGCGGCATGAGAAGCGCCTCGACCGCGAATTCGGCCGTAAGCGCTGGGGCGACGCTGGCTATGCCGCCGAGGAGCTGGTTGCCGAGTTAGGGTCTGCGTTTCTCTCTGCCGATCTCGGCATAACCGCCGAGCCGCGCGACGATCACTCGTCCTATCTCGCTTCCTGGCTCGACGTGCTGAAGAACGACAACCGCGCCATTTTCACCGCCGCCGCGCATGCGCAACGAGCAGCCGATTATCTGCATGGCTTGCAGCAACGAAGTGAAATGCTCGGGGCCGCCGCATAGGCAGCCCTTTCTCACAGGCATTACGGCGCGTAGGCTGCAACCGGCCCCCTATCGCGCTGCTCACGGATTGACGTAGCAGATGAGGTGCTGTGTCGTATCGCAAGCGAACTGGGAGAATACGGTCCATCGCGTTGGTCCGGTTTGTGCGCTGTTGCCAACGTCGCCCGTCGAGCCACTTGAACTCGAATTCCAGGTACCGCAAGTCCCTTGAATGCCGGTTGTGTTATTCCATAATGTGTTAGTGTTGGTACGCCTGTTCGTCCAATAGCTATAGGCGCCACCGAAATAATTTGCCGCCGCCCAGTTGGCTGAATCACTGGGGCCATCCCCCGAACCGTCTGTCGTGAATGAGGCCCCTCCTGCTGCAGAATTTCCGGCATTAGCAAAAAAGTACGTCGTCGATGCGCTCGGACTGTTGCAGGTAGCGTTGTCGCAGAGGAACGCATGCACCTTCGCGCCAATTAATTGGCCATTGCCGTTGGCAGTCGAATAGCCTTTCCAGCCGGTATTCGTGGTGATGTCGCTAAGACAGTCAGCATCCGCGCCGCTGCGCCCGCCGAGATTGCCGTTGTAGCTATTGTGCGACAGAACGAAAAATCCGCTGCCGCCGGGAATCGTTGGATTGAAATTGGCTTGGGCTGCCCAGGCAGTGCCCCACTGATAAGGAATCCAATTGGTACCGTTGCAAAACTGATAAGTGTGATAATCGCCGTTGTACTTGATGTCGGCTTCCTTGCCGGTGGGGCTCGTGCAGTTTGCATAGGCATGCGCTGCCACAAGGCCCGTTAGCGCGAAGAAAAGGAACGGCGCTATTTTGAGCCGCCGGCTCATGGATTTACGTAACAGATGAGGTGCTGTGTTGTGTCACAGGTAGGCGTGGAGAAGCTGTGAAATCGTAGAGATGTGGTTTGTGAACTATTACCGGCGTCGCCTGTCGAGCCGCTTGAACTCGAATTCCAGCTTCCGCAACTCACTGTAAAGTTGGTGCTGTCCATCCACACTGTATTGCTTGCGCTCCTTCTGTTCGACCAATAGCTATAGTTACCGCTGAAATAATTCGCCGCCGACCAGTTGGCCGCATCATACGGGCCGTCCCCGTTGGCATCGGTGGTAAAGCTGGCACCGCCGGCCGCCCCATTTCCGGCATTGGCGAAATAATAGGTGGTCAAGGGCATAAGAGAACTACAGGACCCCAAGCACACAGGAAACGCGTGCACCTTGGAGACGACCAACTGTCCGTTGGCGTTGGCTGTCGAGTAACCCATCCATCCAGTATTCGTAGTGAGTTCCGTGAGGCACAGCGCATCCGCCCCGGCGAGCCCGCCAAGATTGCCGTTGTAGGTTGTACCGCTCATCACGAAATACCCGCTGCCGCTTGGCGTCGTCGGGCTGTAGTTGCCCGTCGCCGTGCAGTTTGAGCCGCCGCCAAAGGCCAGCCAGCTGGTGCCATTGCAAAACTGATAGGTGTGGTAGTCGCCGTTGTACTTGACGTCGGATTCGTTGCCGGCGGGATTGGTGCAGGCCGCGAAGACCGACCCGGCCGCGAGACAAGACGGCAATAGCAGAACCGCCGCGAGCGCGGCGCTTAATGCCCGACGGCGCAGCATCGACAGGTGGCTACGTGAGGTACGTCCGTGCAGGGGTAGATACCGGTATCCCCGCTCGTGGCCGTGCAGGCCGAGCCCCGCGCCTCGCACATCGTCTCGCAGCTTGAGCCCTCGATCCAATACCCAGAATTTGCCGCGGCGTCACCGCTAGGGGCTGACATGTGCATCGTGGTGGGCGAGGCGATCGAGAAACAACTTAACCGCGCTACTGTCCCATCGCTCGGTGTATTGGCAGGCGAAATGGGCGCGCAGGAAACCAGCGTGATTAAAAAGAAAGCGACAAAGAAATATCCAAAACGCAAAGCTCCTCGTTTCCGCAACTCTTGATGGTCGGTATATTTGGGATATGACGATATGCTGGTTTATTCAAGTGGGAATGTTATTGAATATTCCTTAGTAATTTGATACGCACAAGTAACGTCCTGAGCGTTGCTTTATGAACACGCTTCCACTTTCGTTCGATATTGCTTCCGCCGAGTTGCGTTCTCTCGGCCTCACCCTCCAGCGTTTGCCGGGCGAGTATCGCGTCAATTTTCGCAACGGCGGCGATGGCACGGCGCGCTTCGCCGACGATCTCGACCAGGCGCTCGAACTCGGTCGCGCGATGGCAGCGGAGAAAGCCGCCGAACAGCCGACGACCAAGAAGCCGCCGCGCCGCCGGTGGCGACGCAAGCGGATGACGCCCAAGGCACGGCGTCGCCGCTTCATCCTTGGCCACAACCGCCGGCTGCGGGCACGGGCGATGCGGAAGCGAGGAAAACACCGGACCGCGCGGATTTCGCCGAGACGACCTCGTCCTCGGTAGCAATTTGGCCCGGAAATGGGCCTCCGCGTGGGGTCCTTTCCGACTAGCGTATTTCAGCTTTTCTCAGGGCTTGTCTTACGTCATCAGCGGCGATTCCGTACATCGCGGCAATGTCGCGAAGCTTAATGCCGTACTGGACCCAAGTGCGGACCCTCGCGACATCCGAAGTGGGGATTCCGGGCTTGGTTTCCACGTTGGGCTTGGCCTCTTTGCCCGTGGGCATGACGGCACTTAACACACGCGGTTTCCGCTCGGCCTCCAGCGGTGAATTTGCCTCGGCCACGTGCTCGCTAGGCGACGGTTTCGGCGTGAACAGCGCCTCAGCCGAAGCGCGCGCCTGGGAGTGCTGCCGCTTATCAACAATAGTATCGATCGCTGTGCTATTCATTTTTCATCCAGTATTCGAGCAAGCTGTGTACGAAGCTCAGTTCGTAGCGTTCATTTGCGCCTACACTTAGGCAGTGTGTCGATCGCTGTCCAGCCCGCAGTAAAAGTCCGATATCTCAGCCGGCGCTTATTTCTTCCTCTGTCCTGTTGCTGTGCACGGTCGGCTTCTGATGCCGGTGGTATCGGCCGTCAGGCCTTGGACCTGCCGTTGCCCTGTTTCCTCTTTCGTCCCAAAGGCCACGCGCTGGCCTCCGTTGATGCGTGAGTTCTGCACGCGCGCGCGTCACCGTCAAAACCGAACGCGGTCCCGCCCCTGCGGGGCACCCATTACGGCATAGGCCTTCGGCCTTTTGACCGCGCCGCTTGGCCGCGCATGCGGGCGAACCGCATCGAGGCCGCGATAGGCGTGGCTTCAAACACGAAAGGAAACACCATGAGCAACGACAGCAACACCAAAGCCCGTCCGACGCACCGCATCTACAGCGTGACGAAGAACGGCGACAGCAAGGCCAACTGGCAGGAGATCGGTGCCGCCTGGCCGCACAAGGACGGCAAGGGCTTCAATCTGAAGTTCACCGCCCGTCCGCTCGACGGAGCCGAGATCGTCCTCCGGGTCCCGACGGCCAAGAAGGAAGCCGCATAGGCGGCCTCCGGCGCAACGCCGCTCTCGCCAAACTCGGCGGGGGCGGCGTCACCGCGCGATGGTAAATAACGATCTATTAGTGTAAAATATCACCATGACAAACAACGACCCGGAAATAGCCGCTCTAAAGGCCAAGATCGCCGATCTTCAAGCTCAGCTAACCAAGCTGACCGACAAGCATCAGCGCGACGTGAAGGCCTTGATGGGTTGCGACGACGTTCTCGACAAGCACCGCAAGGCGATGCATGCCGAGCTGAACGACGCCTTTGAACGGATCGCGCATATCGAATTTACTCTGTTCCCCCATCTCCCGAGGGACATAAATCATCTGAATGACGTGATCGGGGATCAAGATACGAAGGCATACAATCCTCTCGACTTTCGCGACCCATCGAAAAAATCTCGCTAGCCACGCGCGGCTAAAACCCCGCAAGATTTCCAACTCGACTTTTTGCCGAGGTGGTTGCCGTGCGAAGCGAGCGCGAACCGAACCGCTACGAGCCGTTGAACGAGACGCACCGCCGAGTGGCGGAAGAGGAGGAAAAGCGCCGGTTGGCAGAGCAAGAACCGGCTCGGTCGGCGCAATCCGAGCCGGAGCCATTCCGGCCCGGAACGGAGCTTAGGCCGCAGCGGCCCGAAACTGCGCCCGAGCACGATCCCGATTCACCTGAAGCACGGCTTGCCGCGATGCAGAAGGAATTGGAAGAGAAGGTCCGGCTCGGCCGGATCAATAGCAGCGAGATGATCTACCAGCTCCGGCAATTCGATAATCAATTGCACGTTGAGATGGAAGAGGGCCGGACCCCACCGCCCGCCCAGCAGCATGACCTCTCCGGCAATCGAGGAGACGAAATAGCTGCCGGAGCGGAATTTGCCGAACCCCAATCTCCGCAGCGGGGTGAGGCCACCCGCGACCAGGCTGACGATCAGCGCCGCGAAAAACCAAGTGAGCGCGTTCCGGAGACGAGGATCGAAAGAGAAGCCCAAGCTGCGGAATACGAAATCACCGGTCGTGGCGAAATCAGCGATGCCCGGGCTGCACGCCTGGAGCGGCTGCGCAGCATTGATCGCGACATCGAGCGCGAGAGCCACGAGAACGAGGGGAAAGGTCCCGAGCTTGATCACGACTCTGGCGACAGGTCGCGGTGAGATCACGTTAATCGCGCTCTCCCGGAGTATTTGAGCAAGGAAATTGTCCGCTGTATAATGCTCGTACGGCACGGGCTGGCGAGCCGATGACCGTCAAGGAAATAGGGGAGCTGGTGCCGCGCAAGCTCACTGGCTCTTTCATTTGGCGTCAAAGTTATGATTTAGGGAATTTACGACATTCGGCGCGAGCGCTCCCTTGAATACACGGAGCTCGCGCGAAACAAATACGTTTCGGCCGTACGCCCAATTTACGGACGCAAAAGACCCGGTGTTGCCCCAACGCACATCGGGTCTTGCGTATTATTGTCGGTGTACGATGCCAAGTTCCTCGTCACTGCTGGCCATGTAACAGATCACGCAAAAGAAACAACCCTTCATGTCGCTGGCACTAAAGAGTTGGTTCCATTCTCATTCGACGCCAACCCCGGCTTTACCACGAATCCCGAAATATCAAGAGACAAAGATATATATGATTTTTCTGCATGCTTACTTTCTGACGCCATGCAAAGAGAACTTGGTGATGTGACGTACATTACCGATAAGGAAATATGCACCGCTGTTCCTTTGGGCCGTGACCAATTGCATATGGTCATGGGTTATCCCACTTCCAAGAACAAGAAGAGAATCGACAATCTACGGAAGCATATAGGCGGAACGCTCTGGACTTATACTTCGTTTCCTGTTGATGAAACCTATGCCGCCTCTTTGGGCGTGCCCACTGACGATCATGCGTTCATCGAATTTAATCACAAGGAGTCAATCAACCCGGACGGTCTAGGCACACATTCCATCACTCCGACCGGCGCTAGTGGAGGAGCGATGTTCTATTTAGGCAGGCTCGATGACCCAGAAAGGCTCGCGCAGCCCGCCCGGTGTGACGCTAAGCTTGCCGGGATTCTCATTGAATACAGATCACGCGATAAAGCTATTATCGCAACACGTATGGGGCCGGTGCTGCATGTATGCCAGCGTCTGCTATCGGCGACGACCACCGCTTAATGCCGCGCGGCTCCGTTGAACTTGGCGGTGCCTTTCGTCGACGCAGCGGAAGCGGAAGGGTTTACCTTTGCGGGTCGCGCGATGCTGCGACGGCTGAGCCAGCTCGTCAACGTCTCTATCAGGCGCTCATGTCCCGCGCGGCACGCGCGAGGATCGGTTGGACAGAAGGCATTTCCGAGGGATCGGGTAGCCACGCACGGGGCGCACGGCCTCGGGCGAACAAGATGGCCTGACCGTCCTGCATCGCCGCAAGGCCTTGGGGCCAATAGACTGGGCCCGAGAGATTTTGCCAGCCTTCCTGCATGCCGCTGGTCGAGGCGAGCTGCGGACCAGAGGTCGCGGAGGTGCTACGGGAGGTGGTCTCAAGCCAATAAAGCCGCTGGCCCGACAGGTCGGAGAGGTACTTGCGCGTCGTTACGTCCTGCGGTGCGAAAGTTTGCAGCACACCGGCGTTGCTGATGAAGCTTTCCCACCGGGTTTTGTAAATATCCTGCGCCTGCGCCAGGTCCTGGAACACCGGCCATAGCTTGACGCCGTACTCGCGCATCAGCGCGAGATTGTTCTCGATCACGGGCAGGTGCCCAAGCTGAGCAAATTCATCGAGCATGAAAAGGACCGGCACTGTTGCTGGGCGCACGCTGCGCATCAACGGCTGGAGCACAGCCGTCACCATCAGGCGAAGCCAGGTGCTGTGCGTCGCGAGGAAGCGCGGCGGCAGGATGAGATAGACCGTCATCGGCTGGTATTTCATCTGGCCAAAGTCGATCGCGCCTTTACTCAAATCGCGTTGGATCGGCAGGCTGTCGAGCCACGCGGTTTGGGTTTGTGCGGTCGAGAGAATGCTGAACAACTCGCGGTTCTCGCTGCTCATCTTGGTGAAGCGGTTGAGCTTCGCCGAGATCGCGTCATGTTTGCCGCGCGCCAACGGCAACAGGTTGTCCTTGATCTCTCTCGCGAGCGTTCCGGCTTCCGAGCCAACCCAATCCCGCACCGCGACGAGCGAACTCTCGGGGCCGCTCTCCAGCCGATCGCACATCATCAGACCCGACACGAGGTCCTGCGCTGAGCGCTCCCAGTGCGGTTGGTTTTTGTCCTCGACGCGGATGATCGCTTCCGCGAGCCCCCGCGCATCGTCCGGGAAATCGTCGCTGTCGGGATCGAGTGCGGCAACTGGATTAAAGCCGGCGCTCTTGAGAAAGGGATAACGCTTAATGAGTGCGGGGTAATCGCGCTCCAGCACCCCGAACGGATCGATGACCGTCACCGAATTGGGGTGCTGGGACTCGCGGTAAGGCCCGGTCAGGGCGGCGAGGGTGCCCTTGGGATCGACGACGAGAACGGACCAATTCTTTAGGAAGACGAGGTTCGGGATCAGGAGCCGACGCGTCTTGCCCGAACCGTTGGGTCCGACCGTGACGAGATGGCGATCCGAAGTGTAGCGATGCTCCTTGTCGCTGACGACATTCCACGGCTCGTCGATCAGCGAGTGATCATGCGCAGCCCGGTCGGGCAATATGCGGTGCCCGAAATAAACTCCGCCATCGGTCGCCCAGAGATTGTCGGCCATCGAAGGCTCTCAGATCGTTTCCGGCTCGTTGCGCGGGCGCCGCTCTTCGCGTGGTGCGCCGTGCGGTTCCTGTCGCGGCGGTCGCACCTTGCGCGGCCGGTTCCGACGGACATGGCCCATGATCGCAAGCATCCCGAGCATGGCCTCGATGATGGCGGCACAGCCGGCAAAGAGGATGACGCCGTAGGTAAAAAGCTGCCAGCCGCTGTTCTCATAGGGCCAGTTGGTTCGCAGCCAGAACATGCCGAAGATGACGCCCGCGGCGATGATCCATGCGAGGATGATCCTGGAGACCTGGACCTGCTGCTCGCGGTAGGCGATCCAAGCCAAGGGCAAAGCGGCGAGCACGAAAAGACCGAGTCCGATCGCGCCCCAAATGTTGCCTCGCGCCCACTCCCAAGTGAGCAACCAGAGGCCGACCCAGAACCCGAATTCCGGCATGTGCAGCCAGACTGCGAGGATGTACGACACGCCGAAGGCGCTGACGGTGATGAGCGGAAAGAGGGGCTGGAAGACGAGTTGGATAATGGCGCTTACAAACTCGGCGAGGGAATTCTCTCCGTGCGCTCCGTTAGCCATGGCGGCCTCGCTGACTTCAGGTTCCCGCAAAAACGGGTGCATCTCGCAGTAGGGGATTCTTACCACCGGAAGTGGCGGCGGCAACATTGAAGATCGCGCGGATGTTTGGAACGCGTCGATGCGGGCTCAGGGCGCGTGAGGGCCCCGACGAAGCCGATGAGCCATCCGAGACGTAATTTTCAAAAATGCACCCTGTGTAAGGTGCCTCACATTGGTGCAGCTGGGACCACACCACTTCAGAGTCATCGGTTGCGTTAAGGGGCTCCCGCCCGTGGCTCGGGCCGCTGCAAGCCGGATGGAGGAAGTTATGACAACGAGTGAACTTAGCGGGTCACCTGCAACCAAGAAGACCGGTTTGTTCCGGCGCTCTGTGATGGCTACCGCATTCGTCGCCGCCGGAACCCTGACGCTCGGCGCGGCGATGGCGCCGGCCCAGGCGCAGTACTACGGGTATCCGTATTACTCGCCCTACTACGCCTCCTACCCGGCTTACAATCCCTACAATTACGGTTATGGCTATGGCTATGGTTATCCGGCCTTTCATGTCGGCTTTGGCTGGGGCGGTGGTTGGGGCCGCGGTTGGGGTGGCGGCTGGCACGGTGGTTGGCATCACTAGGATCGGCCAACACCCTCGTCTTAGGCGCCGCCCGTAGGTGAAGACAGCACAGACCTGGTTGATCGGCGCAAGCTGATCGGTCGGGTCTGTTGCATTGCAGCGTCGCCGCAAACGGCATGAAAGTATTTTTCGTGTGGTAAACTCGCTGGCAACCGAGCGTTAGCCGGTGGGGAAGGTAGCTGCCCTATCTTCCCATTTTGAATTTGAGCTGCCGAATTTTGCGGCGAAGATTTATAAGACGAAGATAAGATGAAGTGCGATTACGTGAAGTGGCAAGCCATGCGCGGTAGTGCGCTATGCGCCCCGGCGGGGAGGGTCCCGCCTTATTCCCCGCGCGGCTTGGCAGGGGCTTTCAGCCCCGTGCACCCCGACCAAGAGGTGGGCCTTGCCCCCTCGTTGGATCACCCCGCGTCAGAGCCTTCCCGCTCCGACACCAGGGCCCAAAGGGTACGCCCCTTTGGCATCCGCGCTCAAGGAGCCTTGCTCCCCGAGACCCCTGCGCGGACAGGGGATGTTGTCCCCTTTCCGCCCTTACCCCAGCGCCGCGTGTCGCTATGAGCCACGGCAGCGAAAAGCGGGTGCGTAGCAAGCACCTGACGATCCGGCTCTCGCCGGATGAGCGAGGCTCAATCGATCAGTCGGCTGATCGCTCGGGCCTCACTTCGGGCAGCTATGCCCGTCAGGTGTTGCTTGGCGCACCCGCGCCACGCCAAGTGCGCCGACCACCAATCGAGCGGCGGGAGCTGGCGCGGCTTCTCGGGGAGTTGGGTCATGTCGGCGGCAATCTCAACCAGATCGCCCGCGACATGAATCTCGGCAAGGGCGTCGCAGCGTCGGACCTGAAGCAGGAGCTTCACGGTCTCGCGCTCGTGCGCGAGGCGATCCTGAAGGCGCTCGGGCGGGACGCATGATCATTAAAGGTAAGTCCCGCGACGGGCCGCAGCAGCTCGCCACCCATCTCGGCAATGCCGAGAAGAACGAGCGCGTCAGCCTCGTCGAGACGCGCGGCACCATCGCGCAAGATTTACGCGGCGCGCTCGTCGAGATGGACGCTTATGCCATCGGCACCAAATGCGAGCGGTCGCTATATCACGCCGCCATCAGCCCGGAGCCTGTCAATGGCGGAGTAAAATTCCCCAGTTTGGGCGAAGTAAATTTCCCCAGGTGTCGCGGCAGCGATCAGGTTGTTGCGGGCTGGATCGATTGATGCTTCGGCGGGCGCCCACGTCGTCGCGGAGGCTGGGTCATGCCGAAGAGTGATCCGCCGCCGAGATTTTCTGGGATCAGGTCGGCATGCTGGCGCAGCCGATAGCTGGCACCCTCAATGTGGATAACGATGGCATGGTGGAGCAAGCGATCGAGCAACGCCGTGGCCACAACCGGATGACCGAAGACGTCGCCCCATTCGGCGAAGCCGCGGTTTGAGGTCAGGATCATGGCGCCGCGTTCGTAGCGGGCGTTGACCAGTTGGAAGAACAGATTGCCGCCGCCGGGAACGACCGGCAGGTAGCCGATTTCGTCGACGATGAGCAGCTGCGGCCGGCACAGGAACCGCAGGCGCTCGCGCAAGCTGCCCTCGCGTTCGGCCTTGGCCAGCGAGGTGATCAGCTCTGCCAAGGTGCAGAAGTAGACGCCGCGCCCGGCCTTCACGGCCTCGACGCCGAGCGCGATGGCGAGATGCGTCTTGCCGCAACCGGGTTGGCCAAGGAAGTGGACGACCTCGTGGCGGTCGATAAACTCCAGCTGCGCCAGCGCGAGGATTCGGTTGCGGTCGAGCGAGGGTTGGAAGGCGAAGTCGAAGCCGGTCAGCGTCTTGACGCTGACCAGGCGCCCCATCTTGAGCGCCGCCTTGACGCGTCGTCCTTCGCGCAGGGTGAGTTCCTCGCCGAGCAGAGCGTCGATCGCCTCCAACGCTCCGATCTCGCCGCGTTCGAGCTGGCGCATGATGTGATCGAGGACTTCGATCGCGCGCGGCATCTTGAGGCCCACCAGATGGCGACGGACCTGGTCGATCGTGCTCGACATCGGATCATCGCTTCTCATGCGCGTCCTCCCTCGCCGGCGAGGCGTCGTGCCACGGCGTCATAGAAGGCCAGCGAGCGCGGCGCGATGACGGCACCAACCGGGGCCGTCGGCGGCGCCGCCTCGCGTACTGTCGTGCTGTTGGAGGGCGGCGGACCGGTGCGATGGCCGCCGGCGATACGGCGTTTACCGCGGCCCTCGAGCACGGGGTGGATAGCGATCAGCTTGTCGTCCTCCAGGATGCGGATCTCGTTGGCGAGGGTATGCACCTCGACGACGCGGCGGCGGGTGCAGTCGGGCACCGAGTAGAGGTTGCCGCCGACCGACACCATGCCCTCGCGCGTGACGCGACGATCGAGTGTGAGGACGAGGTTGAAGGGCATGGCGGGCAGCGCCTTGAGGTACGGCTTCTCTTCGGCGAAGTGCTCCAGGACAACGCGCCCGGTCGTGGCGTGCCGGCGCGGGTTGGCGACGGTGTCGAGCCAGTGCCGGAATTGGGTGTTCAAATCGTCGATGTTGCGAAAGGCTCGGCCGAGGAAGAAGTCCTCCCGCACGTAGCGGAAAGGGCGCTCCACCTTGCCTTTGGTCTTTGCCCGGTAGGGCCGGCAAGCTTTTGGCAGGAAGCGGTAATGCGCCGCCAGATCGAGCAGCTTGCGATTGTAGGCGATGCCGTGATCGTCGTCCTCGCCCAGCACCGCCGTCTTCATGCGGTCGTAGAGAATCTCCGCCGGCGCTCCGCCCAGCGCCTCGAAGGCGGCGATATGGCAGCGCAGAACGGTTTGTAGGTCCTGATGCGCGACGAAGCGACCCCACATCATGCGGCTGTGGCCGAGCACTAGTGAGAACAGCCAGACAATCCGCTCGGCGCCGGGCTCGTCGGTGAAGACGGTGCGAAAGTAGGCGAAGTCGACCTGGGCCTGCTTGCCCGCAGGGGTCTCGAAGCGGCGCTCGAAGACCTGCACCGCCTTGGGGCGGACGGTGCGCAGAAAATCCTTCACCGCCGTGTAGCCGCCGGAATAGCCCAGCTCCTTGATCTCGCGCAGCAGCCGGCTGCCGGTCAGCTCGGGAAAGGCGGCGACCCGCTCTCGCAGATACGGTTCGAATGGAGTGACCACGGTCAATCGCGGCTGGCGGGGGCCATAGGCAGGCGGATCAAGACCGCGTTCGATGTATTTGCGGACCGTCTTGCGATCGCATTCCAACTGCCGCGCGATCGCCGACACCGACAGTCCCTGCCGATGCAAATCCAGGATCATCACCAGCTCCCCCAGTCGGACCACCGCCGCGCCCTCCCGCCGATCGGGAAGGATCATCGGATCGTCGGTGATCACGGCGCCGCCGGACCTTCCGGGGCGCGCCCCGGAAGGTCCGGCGTCACACCTGGGGAATATTCAAACGGCGCTTCTGGGGAGAATCACTCCGCCGCCGACAGGAGCCGCCGCATCTGCTGACCGACGATCAGCGCAGCGAGGCGATCGACGCGCTGGAAAAGAAGCTCGGGCTCGACGGCCATGCGCGCGTCGTCGTGATGCACGAGAAACTCGGCCGCCAGCATATCCATGTCGTGTGGTCTCGGATCGATCTCGCGAAAATGCGCTCGGTTAGCGACAGCCATAACTACCGCAAGCACGAGGAAGTCGCTCGCGATCTCGAACGGCGGTTCGGCCATGATCGCGTGCAAGGTGCGCATCACGAGAGGGACGGGGTGGAGCGGCCCGACCGCACACCCTCGCGCGCCGAGCTCCGGCAAGAAGAGCGCACCGGTATCACCGGCAGACACGTCAAGGAAGAGGTCACGGCGGCCTTCCGCGTGAGTGACGGACCAGAGGCGTTCCGGGCAGCGCTGGAAGAGCGCGGCTATCTCCTAGCGCGCGGCGACCGCCGCGATTACGTGATCATCGACCGGAAGGGCGGAATACACAGCCTTACGCGCCGTATCGACGGCATTAAAGCTGCCGAGTTGCGGGAATTTATGGCGCCGATGAACCCGGAGAGCGTCCCCAACATTGAGCAGGCGCGAGAGGTCATCGCAGACCGTGAGCGCCGGACGCGCGAGCTCAAAGAGCCGCGAGATGAAGCCCGTACCGAGGCTGATTACTCGCGCGCCGACGACTATGTCAGCCAGACGCGAGCGGCACTCAGAGACCACAAGCGGCGGCAACGGGCCGCCGAAGAGGCTGCGGGTTCAGGCAAGCCAGAGATGAGCGACGCAAGGCGACGGCGGCTCGACCGCTTGGCCGCTGCGAGCAAGGAGAATGACCGCGCGCGGGATCACACCGAGGATGATCCCAGCCGACAGAACGAGGCTCCCGGTGGCGGCCACACCAGGAGCCGATAAGGGCAGCATGGGGCCGGTGCCGATCCGCTATTGCTCGCGCCGTTTTGGTCATCGGGCGCGTGTTCGGCGTCGCGTTATTCGCACGCGCGGCGATTGCATTGACCAAGCGACACCGGGCCAACTCATTGGCCGACGAACCCAGCAAGGCCGGTTGCATGAAGTGGCGAGAACGACGCGTCAATAACAGATTAGAGATGTAATTCGTTGGCTTACGCTAATCGGACCTCAGCGACCAACTCTCAGGACCTGCTGCTTATTATCGATCGTCCAGGTGCCAAGACGGGAAAGAAAGCTCTGGCCGAGCAAGGGGGAAGATCCCACGGGGCCGACCGACGCAACGACATCAGTAAGCCGGTGGCTACCCACCTCCATATCCCGCAATTTGAATTGAGCGCTCGGCAACGTCGACCCGTCAGCGAGCGTATAGGTTTGATACCCGATAAAATCTTTCTCGGAGAGGGTACCGCTCGAAAGCAGAGTCAAAGCCACTTCCGCCGGAATCAGGACGTCGCTTGCCCCGGTATCGAGAATGAAGTTCATCTTCACCGTGTCATTGATCGTGACCTTGAGCTGGTAGGTATTTCCGCTGCTCTCGAGTTTAATCTCTTCGGGACGGGAATCAGCCGCTCTATTTGACACTTCGTGCCAGCCAATCAGCACGATCAAGACTGCGCTAACACCGGCAACTGCCATCCATCGCGAATAGAGATACGGCTTGTTTCCGGCCAATTTTTTGAAGAAATTTGCGGCAGCGTTCCGCGATCCCGAATGAGTAGGTGATGCGCTCGTTGAGCTGCCCGAGCGGATACGTCCCTCCGTCGTTCCGAAGCTGATCCGGGCGCCTGTCTCTAGCCGTAGCGACCTCCCTGGGTCTATCTCGGCGCGACGCCCGTCGGCGAAAGTCGCGCTCCACCCGTGTTGCGAAAGGTTTTTGAGGCCGACGACGGCGGGGTTTTCCGGGTTTCGCACCACTTCGGCAACCCATCCGTTCCGTTGGATGGGCTCAAGACCGCGAATATCCCCAGCCCCTAATCGCACGCCCTCGACAAGCGCAAATTCTTGCCCGCCTCTGAGAGCCAGAGCCCACTGGGCGCGCTGTGCGCCGCCCGCGGAGGCCGGCGCGGCGCGTGGCGGCGAGACCCCGGATCGGTCACGCGCTTCCGCGCCGAATGGCGTCACCGTGATCCCGCCAATCATCATCGCGACGCCGAACGGCACCGGCCCATTTCGGTTATTGATTTTGTCGTCGCAGATCACGCGTCCCTGCTCAAACCGATACGCGCAGGCCATCGCGGGGACGTTTTTGACGTAGATGGCGCACTGCGCCGCGTCGCTTCCCACTCGCAAAGGCTCTGACCCCAAAGTGAGGGTGCGCGCCTCGCGTGGGCCATAACGCACTTCGATCCACGCCTTTCGAAATAGCGCGTCGGCTAGCATGATCATCAGACCGATCGCGAAGCCAATGATCGCGATCCCGAACAAGCGTCCGAAAGTTGCGCTTGCGGTGAAGGCGATCCCAATGAAGACAATTCCACCCACTATCCCGCCGGCGAAACCGCCCGCCAATCCGCGTAGTGCTGTTAGGTTGGGAATTCGAAAACTGAGCGCTACACCCAGCAATCCGCCGGCGACGCCCCAGCAGATCGTCCGTAGAACTTCCGTCGGCCCTATTCCGGTGTAGAGACCCTGCGCAACCGCCCCGGCGATGAAGCCGCTCACGCCGCCAAAGGCCGCTCCCAGCACCAGGCGGGCTATGTTTGATCCGACAAACGCCGCCGAAAATGACCTGGCCGCATAAGTAATATGCCCGAGAAGAATACTGGCTGCGATCAGCGCGCCGTTAATCCCGAACCAAATCCCGCTCTTGACCAGCAGCTCGACGAACGGGGCCCGGTCGTGACCCAGGCCAAGGATCTCGCAGAGGAGCGCCCCCGCGAGCCCGCCACCGGCACCCCAAAGGGCAAAATAGGAGGCTCTCCGCCAGTTCTCGATGCTTCCCCGCGACGTGGAACTCTCGGCCACGCTCATTTTGCCTCTCCCGCCGTGGAAGGTCCCGTTGGGGCAGCAGCGTCTCGCGCAGTTCACCGCATTTTTGCGGTTCAAACCTTCGGTTGCTATCGTGCTCTAATGATCGCGTAACGTTCGCAGGAAGGGAAGCTTGCGTTGAGTGGCGACGTTCCCAGCGTGAAACTCTCGGAGCTGGTCGGCCGCTTTGGGGTCGGGCTGAGCAATGATCCGCGGCGATGTAAGGCGCTGCTGGCGGACATGTGCGGCGATCGCTACCGGGGCGAGTGCGCGGTGCTGGTCACTGCGGTCGAAGAGGGTGTTGCGGGCGAGCTGCTCAGCAACTCGTCGAGCGCGCTGCCCACGGAGGTGTTGCTCGGCCGACTAAGCGACCGGCTTCACGCCAATCGTGGGGTCTCGACCGATCTCGCGCGCTGGGGCGTGGAGAGCTGGGCGGTCGCGCTCGGGGTAGCGGCAGGTGGTAACACTCTGGCCAAGTTCAGGATGGACGGCCTGGTGCCCCTGATCGAGCTTGCCGGCGCCAACGGCACGATCACCGAGGCGGAGCTCAACCACCTTATCCTTGAAGCCAAAACGCGCGGCGTTAGCGAAGCCGACGCTCGCGCCTACCTGTCCGCTCACGCTGCTGCCCGCGGGTGGCAACTTGGCAAAGCACAGCGCCGGTCGAGAGCTGTGCCCCAAGCGCCGTCCCCGGCATCACCGCAATCCCAGCCCGCCTCTCCGCCGCTGGTAAGCCCTCAACCGGTACCCGACCGCGCCTTCCGCTGGGTTCTCACCGGCGTTGTCGCCCTCGTTGCTATCGCCGTCATAGTCGTGGTCGTGAACAAGGAGCCGCCGTCGTCGGCGCCTGCCACCGCGACCGCCCCGACGCGGGCGCCAGCTCCAGCTCCAGCTCCAGCTCCAGCTCCAGCTCCAGCTCCCGCCTACGAGTGGAGCTTAGATTTTACCCTTCAAAACAACACTAACTTGGATATCGTGACGCTGGGAGTGAAGCAAAGTACTTCTAATGTATGGGAAAACGTAGTCACAACGCCGCCTATCGGCATTAGTACGTCCATACCTCCAGGTGGAAAATCAACAGTCAGTTTTGACCATACGGTAAGTGGCAACGAGAGCAGATGCATTTTTGATCTCTGGATACAATTTGGTAGCGATAGTATTGCTATTCGCAATGTAGACCTGTGCCGAGCATCAGTGATTAAACTTCAACAACATGGCCAACAATACTCATACACAACTGATAAGGATCAAAATGTACAAGTTGCTCAAGTCCGACCGAGCCAAGCTGACCTTCAACCGGGTGCAACACCGCCGCCAGCGCCCTTAGCGCCGGCACTCAACGCGCGCTACCAAACGACGGCCTGCGGATCGATTGTCGATACGAGAACCGGCCTTCAATGGTACGTCGGTCCGGACGTTAATGTTAGTTGGACAGGCGCGGTCGGGTGGGTGCGCCAGCTTTCGGCTTGCGGCAGTGGCTGGGCTCTGCCGACTCTAGCGCAGCTCAAGGCACTTTTCGATCAGACAGTGTCAGCCGGCACCGGCTTCTATACGAATGGGCGCTATTGGCCTGCTCACATTGACCCGATTTTCTCTGCAATCGGCGGCGGTTCGTGGGTGTGGGCCGACGGCGAGATTGGGAACTCGACCGAACCCGCCATCAATTTTAATCAGGGGATTGCGGTGCCGCTGTCTACCTCAGGAACGCAATACGCTGTCAGAGTATTCGCTGTGAAGTCGGCGCCACCATCTATGCCATCCCAGGCGAGCGCCAACTATCTGCAAGGGGTAGCCGATTGGCGCGAGTACAAGGTGTGGTCCGATGCGCAAACCGGTGATCGTCGCGCCGGCGTCAATTACTGGGCGGCTAACCGGAGTGTCCCTGACCGCCTATCATGCGAGGAAGAAGCTGAGGATTACAGTGGTACTCTAGCTGCCCAAAGATTATTTTTCGCTGGCTGTGTAGATGCCAAAGGCCGGCTCGACCCGATCGACGCACGCCGTGCCGATCCTCAATATCGCGCCGGCTTCAATGACGAGGCTCAGCGCTCTCCGTTAAATCCTTGAGAACGCTACGGGTAAATCCTTGAGAACGCTACGGGCAAGCGCAGCGCCATCTAGTCAGAAGTCCCTCCACAACTTTCCCGATGTCTTGAGAAATCACGGGATCGGATTTTTTTGCGGTTCAAACCTTCGGTTGCTATCGTGCTCTAATGATCGCGTAACGTTCGCAGGAAGGGAAGCTTGCGTTGAGTGCCGACGTTCCCAGCGTGAAACTCTCGGAGCTCGTTGGCCGCTTTGGGGTCGGGTTGAGCAATGATCCTCGGCGATGCAAGGCGCTGCTGGCGGACATGTGCGGCGATCGCTACCGGGGCGAGTGCGCGGTGCTGGTCACTGCGGTCGAAGAGGGTGTTGCGGGCGAGCTGCTTAGCAACTCGTCGAGCGCGCTGCCCACGGAGGTGTTGCTCGGCCGGTTAAGCGACCGCCTTCACGCCAATCGCGGGGTCTCGACCGATCTCGCGCGCTGGGGCGTGGAAAGCTGGGCGGTCGCGCTCGGGATAGCGGCAGGTGGTAACACTTTGGCCAAGTTCAGGATGGACGGCCTGGTGCCTCTGATCGAGCTTGCCGGCGCCAACGGCACGATCACCGAGGCGGAGCTCAACCACCTTATCCTTGAAGCCAAAACGCGCGGCGTTAGCGAAGCCGACACTCGCGCCTACCTGTCCGCTCACGCTGCTGCCCGCGGATGGCAACTTGGCAAAGCACAACGCCGGTCGAGAGCCGCGCCCCAACCGGGATCGCCGCACCGGCAATCCCAGCCCGCCTCTCCGCCGCTGGTAAGCCCTCAACCGGTACCCGATCGCGCCTTCCGCTGGGTTCTTGCCGGCGTTGTCGCCCTCGTTGCTATCGCCGTCATAGTCGTGGTCGTGAACAAGGAGCCGCCGCCCTCGGCCACTGCTACGGTCCGCCCGCCATCAACGGCGCCTACGCCAGCGCCAGCGCCCGCGCCTGATCCAGCCGAGCGCGAACAGCGTGTCTACAACGCGGCGCATGGCAACCTTGCCGCGCTGCGGGCCTATGTGAACAGTTGCACGGTGTGCACCTACGCTCCGGCGGCCCGCAGCGAGATCAGCAAGCTCGAAACCGCCGACCAGGAAGAGCGAACCTACAACGCGGCGCACGGCAACAAGTATGCGCTCCAGGCCTACCTGAACACCTGCACCGTCTGCGCCTACTCTGGGGCGGCCCGCGGCGAAATCGCCTCCCTCGAAGCCGCTGAGCCGAAGCGCGTTTCGTCTTCCGCCGTCATTTGCGGACGGTCGATCGACTACGTTATTGATCCGACCGGCGTTTCCAACCTGTACCGCTCCTATCTGGGCGTATGGACCGGAGCCGCTTGGAATTCGAAAATCTGCGGCGGGCTAATCGTTCATAGCGTCGCGAACGATGGTACCCCGCAAGTCACATACATTTACGGGCCACTGCCCGGGTCCCAGTTTCCGTGGAAACAGCAAAGCCCAACTGCCTCAATACAATACAATCAGCTTAGCTTTCAGGATGAAGAACGCGGAGCTTTTACCTTTCGCCTCAACGGGCAAAATGTCCTCAATGGGCATTTTGTCAGCGCTAATGGCGTCACGCTTGACGCGGTGCTTACCCGGGATTTGTCCTCGGTGCCCCAATGAAGAGCACAATCCATTCGATGAAGCGGCACGTGCCAGGAAGCACGCGCCACCCAGCGTGGCAGTCAAGAATACTGTGCGTCGTTCTTGTTCTAAGCCTTGCGCTTTGCCTTCAACAGGGCGCTATCGCCGCCGCAACGAAAAAGAGCAGCGCCGCGCCACCGCCTAAGCTCCCCCAAACTGAAGAGGCGCCGATCCCGGTAGCTACGGACGCAGGCATTAAGAACATGACCCAGCGAGATTACGAAGAGTATGTCAAACCAATGGGTCATCTCCCGACGATGTCAAAAGCGTATGTTTTCGGCCACACAATCGCACAGCCCAAAACCGACAAACTTGGGCATATCCATCTGTCAGGAGCCGCACCTGCTGAACCCGTCGATCCACACAAGTAACGGTGGTCCTTCTGTGAGGGAGCGTAGGCAGCTTTCTGCCCGGCGAACTATTCATGAAGGGTAATAATTGGCCGTGCCGGAATTTGGCCTCTGTCGTCCTGCGCGCGTTCACCATCGCGCTTTTCGGTCTGCTCGCCCTTGATGTCCCCTATGCAGAAGCGGATCCTCACGTCCCTGTGATCGTCGTATTTGGCGACAGCTTCACCGCCGGTTTGGGAATCCCGCATGAAGCGGCATTCCCGGCACAGCTTGATAACTGGTTACGTAGCCATGGTAAGGCGGCGCGCGTCGTCAATGCCGGAAAGTCGGGCGATACCACGGAGAATGCCATGCCCCGGCTTGACAAAGCGCTCGCCGAGCATCCTGACCTTGTCATTCTCGAACTCGGCGCCAACGACGCGTTGCGGGGCATCGATCCTTCGATCACTCGCTCAAATTTAGCTATCATGATCACCAAAATCCGAAGCACCGGGGCGAAAGTGCTGCTAACGGGCATCCTGGCGCCGACCAACTGGGGCCCGGAATACGAGCAAGCATTTGACCGTATCTATCCGGAGCTCGCTCGCAGGGACAACGTCCCGCTTTATCCCTTTTTTCTCCAAGGCGTAGCCCAGGATTCCCAACTCAACCAAGCGGACACTCTTCATCCCAACGAACGGGGGGTGACAACCATCGTCGATCACATCGCGCCGATCGTTGTTAGCCTATTTCTCGACGAGCCCGCGCCAGCCCCGCCGCATTAGCTGCCAGCGCAGCCATCCTCCATTTCGGATCGGAGGCATCTATAACGGAATCAGTTGAATGCTATAAACACACACCCTAGTGGAATTTGCTACAGTCACTGTGGAGCAATGAGCTTTCTGCGCTTGTTTATACGATAACTACCGTAGCCCACAATTTTTTTCGATTAATTTGACCATCTTCTCAGAATCACCAATTGGAACCTCAACGCCATCGACGATCTCCGTCGTAAACGGTTTCATCGGTATCTTGAGCGTTATAGACGAGCCGTCCCAGATTTTAGATAACTGGTCGGAATCCGTCTTAAAGGCAAACAACACGGCCGGATCATCGGGAGACGGTAGAACTGATATTTTGATTTTCTCAAATGAGACGATATAATTTTTTGGATTCACAGTTATGACGCCTCCTTGCATTGATTTTTTTATGTCTGAGATGTGTTCTTTTAAGTATGGATTATAGTCTTCGAGCAATAAAGCTGTTCCCATTTGTTGATCACAAAAAACTATAAGCTTAAACGCCTCGCCATGCTGCGTAAGGGTAATTCCAGCGACGAGACCACCGTGGTCGTCGGGTTCCAATGACCACTGCCCGTATCCAGTAGGCTGCTGCGCGGAGTTGACGTGGTACTTCGTGATCTCCTCCGCGGATAGGTAACGCATCGGTGTCCAGGGGGGTACGGACGAGGCCAGCGTTACCAATCCCGGGTCTACGTCCATCTCTTTGACATAGTCAAATAGCAGCGCCTGCAACCGCTGCGCCTCTCCGAAATCTTTCCCGGAAAGAAGTGGCGCGGTCGGCTGCGTGGCGGCATCTTTCAAATAAAACTGATGTATGCCGTACCGCCCGTTATCGGACACCTTCCTGTCGACCCCGCCGAGAAATGCGTAAGCGCATGCTGAAACGCAACTTTGGTACTTGGGCTCGGGCAGGAGCCCTCCAATCGAAATACCCTCAAATTTCTGAAAATCTTTGCCCCCAATGTATGTCGAAACTCGGTATTTCCGAAACACTCGACCTAACGCAAGCGCCCCCACGAGACTTCCGCCGGGAGATTGAAGTCTCACTTTGAATTGCTTACTAAAAAATATCCCACCTGAGATAAAGGCTTCGAAGTCCTTGGCTGTATTGGCGGTGATCGTGCCGCGAGCAAAGATCCAGTCGCAGTCATCACAGTTTCCGTCAGCGCCATGTTGCTCAAATTTCATAGGGTAGTCGTCATAGTCTTTTTCCGGTTCGGTATTGGGAGTGCAATTATCTAATGCCTTCTCGATTACATCGGCGGAGTTATCTATCGGAAATTCGATGATCGGCAGTTCGTTGGAAAACTGACGTAACGCTCCGAAATCAAGTCGCATAGACTGACCGTTCCACAAATCTGGCAACCAATCTCTATCTATTTCATAGGTAAAGATGATCGACTTGTGCTTTAATATTTGATCATAGTGAGGATTTATTCCTAATAATTTGAGTGATGCTTTTTGCTTTCCAGGAAATGCTTCAAGAGTGCCGAATTTGTTATTCTTGGCTATACTCTCTGCTTGATCAGTGAGCTGGTCGTCGAAATACGCAACGATCAATAATGCTAACTTTGGCTCGTTCGTTACACATCCTAAGCCAATCTGTAGGTTTTCGCCGTTGGGCATATGCGCAAGAAGCAAAGCCTCCAATCCACCGAGTAGAGGGCCGAGTACCCACTTACTATCAGCGACCCGAACGGGCATTGGCTCAGGGGCTTTTTGGCCGAACGAGTGAGTGACGTTCGAGGCGAATATTAGGAGCCCCAGAAGGAGTTTTATGGTCCATCTCAGGGTCGTATTCGCCCGTAAACGTTCGCATCGACTTCGAGAGAGGTTCCTCAGGGTCATTTATGTGATTGAGTTTTAATGTCTGCTGGCAACGCACACCGCATAGACCATCCATGCGGCGCCCACATAGAACGTCACGCTGTAGCAATAGGTCATGATCGGGCTGCGAGCTCGCCTTGAGCTTCTAGCGATTCCCTGGAAGCCGCGTCGGGGGTTCATGTAGATAAACCACTGAATCACCACCCCCGGAACGAGTAAGTATTTCCACGGTCGATCAAGCGCTACGCCTGGGATATTGTCGCGGCTTCTGCTCATGGCCGTATTCCGCACTCACGCATCGTTTCGACTTGTGAGTTTGGTAATTAACCCAGAGAGTTCTCCTCTGTTCTTGCACCATGGGCAGGTTATTACTCGGGTCTCCTCATCCCAGCACGAGACCTTGTCGCAGCTACCGCAGTGGATAATTGTGCGTTTAGCGCAGTGTGGGCAGCCGGGATATGACGGGTCCAGCTGCATCGTCCCGCTGATCTCCGAGCGGTCGTACCCCTCACGGCGTGCCGCGCTTTCCTTCAACGCGAACGCCCAAGTGAGGGACCAGCTGGCCTCACCCGACCGCTCGAAGCGGAGTCCGAACGCTTGGGCAGTTTGGCCGCAACGAGCGGCCACGATCACGATGGGCCGCGATCTCGTCCGGTTTTCTTTATGTCTTTCGCTGCGGGACACGTCTGCGACCAGCGTCCTTCAAAATGTCTAGTACCGGATTTCGCCTTCTACAGACCCAAAATTGATTTTCGTTTCCTTAGCCAAGGGCACACTGCGTCCCGGCTCCACATCTCGAAGACTACCGTTCGCTAAGGTCGCCACCCATTTCTTGTCGGTGAGATTTTTGAGGCCCCAGACATTCGGATTGGTCGGATGCGGGACGACTTCGGCAATCGCAGTTGAAAAGTTGAAAGCCTCACCGTTGACGACATGGTGTGGTGTCAAGATCGAGCCAGCGTTCAGCATGATGGTCCATCTTCCGATCCCTAATCGGAACGGCAATATTGGTTCGTGGCCACACTTCCAACACCGCTTCGTATAGGCGCCCGCGCTCGGCATCGCCTCGGCGTCAAAGAAATTTGCGCTACCGCATGAACATTGAAAGACGGCGTTTCGGAGTCCGCTGAGCGTTTCCAGCCACTCGCGCTCCGTAACACGACTGTCCGGGTCTTTGAGCCCTTCGGTAAAAGCTTTCACAAACATGTTCCGGAACGCCGCCGGATACATATTCCAAAATCTAAGCGCCATTCCGCCGGCCTCGCCAGTCGGATCGACATCGAGACCCACCGCTGCGTTCGACTTGTTGGTCGGATCGAAGATAAACACCGGGTCTTTCCCGAGCAGCAAGTTACGCGCCGCGATGTCCCAGCAATGTATCTTCAGTACTTTTTGCCCGGTCAAAGGATGCCCGAGGTGGAACAAGTAGAACAGCAGCACGCCGAGTGAATAAAGATCGGTCAGGTTACTCGGCTTCGCTTCGCCGAGCACGATTTCCGGCGCCATGAAGTCCGGCGTACCGAGTACGCTCGTGACTATACTCCGATTGACTCGAACGTTATCATTGTCACAGATCAGCACATCTCCGGTCTTTGCGTCGAAAAACGCATTCCCGAACGAGATGTCGGAATAACAAAGTCCCTTCACATGAAGATCACGGAAGGCCTTCGTTAGTTCGAGGCCAATGTTGATCCTGGTCGTGGCATTCACCGCCACCCGGCCAGCCACATACTCGTTCAGACCCCGGTAACGGGCCTCCCGGAGCGGCATGATGTATCCAAAGGACTGTGATCCGGCATCCTCGACCAAGTCGAGCGGCCACAAAAACTTGGCGCTCGGCGCCGTGTCTTTAATCAGCAGCCCCAGCGCATCCCGCTGCTCGGGCGTAGCAGTTTGCGGGTAGTACCACTTCACTGCGAACTGGCCGTTATCGCTCCAGTCCGCAAGGTAGACTTCGCCCTGGCTACCAGCGCCTAAGGGCTTAATAATTTTGACCCCTTTTCCCGATCGAGACCGAAGAACCTTCCCAGGTAGAAGAAGAGTGCTCATGGCGCTTTCCCCTTTGTCTCCAATGCCTCAGCATCGAACTCGACCGTGTGCGGGCCGGCGAGAACCGCTTGCTCGCTCTGACGGATCATCAGCCCCAGCGTGATGTCGTCACCGCTACCTCGCTCCGACGCTTGATCGAGCCAAGACCTCATTTCGCGCCTCACATGCTCCACGCCATGCGCCCGAATCAACTTCAGAAAATCCGGGCCAATCTTTTGAAAGCTGCTGGTATCGGCAAACGAGTTTGAGTAGCCGTCGGTCGACACGGCAATGAGACTGGGATGTCGCTCGCCCAGAGGTTCGAAGCTTGACCGAAACATATTTTGGGCACTCGGGAGACATAAAGACGCTGTCTCGTTACCGATCATTGATGTATCGGGTGGGATAGGTACTTCTATGGTTTCTCCATCCTCACCGATAACGAGAATATCGCCATCGCCGATTTGCAAATACAGGATGTAACTTTCCGTTATCGCGACGACGATTAGGGTCGCACCGTAAGCTAGATAAAGACCTTGATCCTCTTTTAATTCATTCGCTTGGCTTCCGACTGCCGCTTCGACCTTGCGCATCTCCTCATCGTCAAAGGGATATTTGTCGAAGTGCTCCAAAACCTCTTTTTTCCATGATCGGACGATTTCAGCCGGCAGCCCTTTCTGCGTGATATCGCGTATGAGGTCGTGCCGAAGATTCTCACTCTGAAAATGATCGATGAACTCTCTTGTTCGCTCGACGGCGATCTGGACAGCAGTATTCGCGCCCGTTTCGCTCCTAAAGCTTCGCGGGCTGCCGTGCCCATCGGACACCGCGAGAATGAGGGGAGGGGAAGCGACAGCAACCTCCGGAGGCAAATCAATGCGCGGCTCAGCGAAGATCGCATCCTGATTGGGCAGCTGCGCGCGCTTATGGGAGGAGCCCTGAACGCTGGCGCCAATCATCACCCAAGAAACCGCGGAAGGATCGCTCATAGCCGCTCCCCACGGTGTTGGTGTGGCATTTCGCCCAGTTTAGAATTCCGGGTACATCTCGACATGCTCACCGCCGCCACAGCCCGCTATAAATTCAAAATACATCGGCGGCATCGGCGGGGTGATCGGCGGGCGGCGGCGCGGGGATATGAATTTGCTGGCCGCCGGAAGCATCTGACGGCCGGCTGCCCGGGTTGGATGCCGACTTGAGCGGCACCGTTGATGCCCATTTTATGAACTTCACGAGGTCAGCGGCATTCCTCGCTTCGAGCGGCTTGATTTCGCTGTTTCCCATGAATTTCTCTAAGACCCCGAGATCGCCGTCATCCCCGATCCCGATGCCGATCCGGACAGCGCGCTTGCCCCACGGTTGGTCTAGCAGCTGTCGCAGACCGTCGTTGAAGTCATCCGTAGGCTGCCCGTCGGTGAGCATCACGAGCACCGGGGGCAATCCTCGTGAGGGCATATTCTCAACCTTCAGTCCCTCGGCAGCGAGCGCCAGGGCTTTCCCCATGTCGGTAACACCGTCGGCATCAAGATCGCTCCAGCGGAACGAGTGAATCTCGGTCGGCTGCGACACATGCCATTGGGCGCCGTCTGAGAACTTAATAACGCGCACGAAAACCTCGGCATTCGGGTTTTCGTCGGCTACATCACACATCGGGCTGATGCTCTCACGCACCGCGAGATTCAGGGTTTCCATCTTCCGTCCGGCCATCGAGCCGGAGCAGTCGATGAGATAGATAAATTGCAACGGTCGCTTGGCTATGGCGCCCCCAGGCATATCGCTCATGGCCTAAACCCCTCCTGTCCCAAGCTATTTGCACGCTAAATTAGACACGTGGACCCGGGGCCGCAACTCTGAGATTGCGTAATCGCACCGGCTACTCAGAGGCCGAACGAGGCATGCCGGTACCGGATGATGGCTCTTGAGCCATGAAGTTACGCGAATTCACAGCGGCGATTAACTGAGCTGAGTAATCCTTGCGCAAGGATTAAGCGTCAATATCGGGTGCGGTTCGTTTAGGACGTGCAGCGATGCGGATTTGGAAACTGACGCCAACCGCTCCGACTGATCCGATTTGGAAAGATTGGAGTTCCGATCCAGTTTTCGTCCGGGCGGAGAGCGAGGCGGAAGCTCGGCAGCTTGCTCAATTCGCGACCGCCAAATTCCTACCCACCACACCCGGCAAGCCGATCAGGAACAACCCGTGGAGCGGTCATCGGAAAATCGGTGATCCGCCGCCGACCATCTGTGAGGACGTGACCGGCCCTACCAGTGAGTTCCCCTCAGATGGGCCGGCTATCGTTTTGCGCCACGGCGAGAAGTTCTAGGGGGCTCGCCCAATGAAGGTCGTTGCTATCATTTGGAAAACCTCGGTTGTCGCTGTTGCGCTGCTCGTCGGTATCCTCGGCGCGAGTCAGGCTGGTTGGAGCGGCGCTGAAGTGATCGTGACGGCCCGTATCATGGAGCCATGGGACACACTTGGCACCACTATAATATTCGTCGTAAGCGCCGCATTTGCTACTGGAGCCATAGTTTTAATTCATCGCCTAGCAAAGTATGTTCTCTGGTTAGCAGCGCCAGTCTTTCTCTATATTGCTCTCGTACCCGGCGCATGGAACGGTTACGCGAGTGGTTTCGATGCAACCCGCTTCGAAGCTATCCAACAGCGTTACGCAAATGCGTTCGCTCTTCAGCACATGAGCGCGCGCGGTCTCTACCTGACCTGCAACGACGACCGAGTTGAATTGTCCGTCGACGCAAAGCCCGTCTGCGCACGCGCTCTCGCGGCCATTTCGCGGACTCCTAGCGAGCAATAGGATGGCCGTGCAGCAGCCAGAAGCTAAACAACTACTGGCAAGGCGCATGCTATCTGCTGCCGGTGTGACCCTTGCGGGTGCCCTCGGTGCCTGCGTCATCGCCGCCTTCATCTATGGTGCCTGGACTTACCAAACTTGGCAGTACGAGTGGGCCACAGGGTGCTATCAAACTCACATTTCAAAGGCCGAATGGATTCTCGGCATTCGGCCTTTGAACGACTGCCGGCCCTGGTGGGCGCAGTTTGTTTTCCGCGACACCTAAGTCGCCGTTGCACGCCTCGATTGGCCGTACGAACGCCCCTAAGGAAATAGCCATGAATCGGATCGCCGTCGCTTTATTGGCTGCACTGATCGTGGCCAACACTTCGGCCCCTCTTCCCGCGCTGGCCGCATCAAAGGACGATCTAACGCCCACCTACGCCACCCTGCGGCCACTCGCCGAACACGGCAACGTTACCGCGCAATTCAGACTCGCTCTAATGTACGACACAGGAAGGGGAGTGGCGCAGGACTATTCTGAGGCGGCCAAGTGGTTTCGGAAGGCCGCTGAGCAGGGCCTCGCGGAGGCGCAGGGCAGCCTAGCTACGATGTACGTCACGGGAAACGGTGTGCCGCAAGATTACGTTCAGGCGGTGCAGTGGGCTCGCAAGGCGGCCGATCAGGGAGAAGCCATCTCTCAGTTCAATCTCGGAGCCTCGTATTATTACGGTCACGGTGTGGCGCAGGACTATTCTGAGGCGGTCAAGTGGTATCGCAAAGCCGCTGAGCAGGGCCTCCCAGAAGCCCAAGACAGCCTCGGTGTCGCATATTGCCATGGTCGAGGCGTGCCGGAGGACGCTGGCCAAGCATTAAAGTGGTTCCGTAAGGCTGCTGACCAGGGTTTCGCAGATGCCGAGCACAACCTCGGCTTTATGTACTTCTCTGGCCAGGGCGTAGCGCAGGATATTTCCGAAGCAATACGCTGGTTCCGAAAGGCCGCCGATCAAGGCCTCGCGGACTCCCAGCTCAATCTCGGGGTCGTATATGACGAAGGCCACGGAGTGCCGCAGGATGACGTTCAAGCGTATAAATGGCTGAGCTTAGCGGTGATCCACTTTCCCGCATCCGAACCTGAAAATCGCGTCAAAGCCACCAAGGTTCGCGACCTTGTCGCCGCAAAAATGACCCCCGACCAAATTGCCGAGGCGGAGAGGTTAGCGAGAGAATGGAAGCCGCAAACATAGACCCTCACTTCGGGCGAGGTAGATTTTCCGAGATTCCTAAAACCCGATTAGCCGGATCAATTCCTGCCCATGGCTTCGATAAATCAAAAGAACTGCTGAAAGGGACAGGCTTTCGCCTCATGGGGGCGCTTGACATCTTGTCTTCACGGCGCAAACCTTGGCAGGCGCTCAGGAGGATCTTGCGTCCGTGCTCTACACATATCTTACACATACACAGAGATGTCTTAAAATATCTGTGTAATATCAATGGATTAATGGTAGACGCGGCAGACTCAAAATCTGCTTTCCGTAAGGAAGTGGGGGTTCAAGTCCCTTCACCCGCACCAACTCAAGATGCCCCATAGTGCTCGGTAAATATTTGATATAAAGGTGATTTTAGGTGCGTCGCGTGGATAGTCGGCGGCAAGGCTTCTCAGGGTGCCCCGCCGTGCAACGCCATACCGCACGTAAGGAGCGCACCTAAAATGCACCTAATTTTCCAGGACGCCATTCTCCGAGCGCTCCCCGCGGAGTTCGGCTTGGAGGACCCCGCCGACTCAACAAGGTAAGGTCGAGATGGCGCGCCGTATCCCATCGCTGGGGTCGGTTTCGCCATCCCGCCCTCCGAACCGGACATGCGAGTTTCCCGGCATCCGGCTCTCCATGCGCAGCTCACGGGCTGCGGGTGGTGCTCATTGTTGCCGTGGCGCGGTTGCCCGCCCAGAACTCGGCGGTGGCTCCGGAGAGGAACCACTCGCCGGGCGCGGCATTCCATCCGTTCGGTATTCTGATGCCTCGATTGCGGTAGCGTTTGGTTCCCCCATCGCAGAACTGTCGGAGCAGCGTGGTCCCGTCGCGCCAACGACCCCGCAGGGGCGCCGTTGTACCCGCCGAGAAGCTTCTCCGCAGTTCCCAGGAGCCGACCTTGCGGTGCTTCTTCTTGAGCCATCGCAAGATGCGCATCCATAGCCAGTCGTCCAGGCTATGGAGCTCCTGGTAGGCACCGGTGGCGTATTGGTAGTAAGTACGCCACCCACGAATGAGGGGATTCAGTGTCCCGATCAGCTCTTTCAATGGCCGCACGAGTGTTGCTCGTGCGGTCCTTTGTTTGATCTCCCGCCGCAAGTCCTTGAGCTTTTCCTTTGGAATACGCAGAGTGCCAACCAGTCGTGCCTTGCGATACGACTTGGCTTGAACCACTCGATAGCCCAAAAAGCCAAACCCCTCCTGCGGGTCGGTGATCAGAGTCTTTTCCTGGGACAGCTCCAAGCGCAGCTCCCCGTCGAGGAACTGCGCCAACGCGTCGCGTTCGGCCTCCACCTCTGCTCGCGCCGCCGTCGCGAGCAGCACAAAGTCATCCGCGTAACGCACCATGTAGAATGTCGGCTTGCCAAGCTTGCGATCGCGCAAGCGTCGGTTCGCGGCATTCGTCAGTGGCTCTCCCGGCCGCGGCGTCCAACGCCCATATCTCTCATCGAGAGATGTGAGGTAGATGTTGGCCAGCAGCGGCGATATCACCCCGCCTTGCGGTGTGCCGGTCGCCGGGTGCCGGATGGCACCTTCGATCATGACGCCGGCTTTCAGGAACGCGCGCACGAGACGCAAGACCTTGCGGTCCCTGATGCGCCGTCGCACGCGATCCATCAGCCGATGGGGATCGATGGCGTCGAAACAACCCTTGATGTCGCCTTCGATAACGAAGGTCACGGTCGACGGACCGAACCTGGTCGGGTGGAGCTGCTTTACCACCGCGGCCAGCGCGTCATGAGTGTTTCGACCACGCCGGAAGCCATACGAGGTCGGGTAGAAATCCGCCTCGAAGATGGGTTCGAGGATGTACTTCAAGGCCATTTGCACAAGGCGATCCTTGAGCGTGGGTATCCCCAGCGGGCGGAATTGTCCTGGCCGGTTCGGCTTTGGGATAAGCCGTTGCCGTACCGGTTCGGGTCGGTAGGTTCCTTCCCTGAGTTCCTTGCGGACCTCTTCGATGAAACCGGCCGCGCCGCCCGCGCGCTCTTGGACCTTGCGTCGGGTCATCCCATCCGTGCCCGGTGTATTGCTGCCGGCATTGCCGGCAAGCCGTTGCCACGCATGAGTGAGGATTCGCCGATCGCACACCAGATTGAACAGGTCGGAAAAGGTTCTGCCTTTGTCCGACAAGCTCCACCGATACAATTTCCGCTGCATGTCGAGGGCGAACCCGGTATTCACCGCGTTGGGCATTTGCCCGCCTCCTGCCGTGAGACTGTATCCACTGCCTCCCTTCGCCATGTGAGCGGCTTTCCCGCTCGCGGACTACTACGAAGGCTCCGCCCCTCAGCGCAGTGTTCACCGGCCGTCTCGATCATCCGCGGCATGAAGGCCGTGGAGGCTGCAATGAGGTTCCCAGGTTCCGCACCCACTCCATCGTCCGTCTTAGGAGCCGACTTTACCCCGTGTGGATTCGGGCCTTCGGCGCTCACAGCTCTCTTCCGAAGGCTGAGATGCGGTTGCTTGAGCACCCGCATCTCCCTGTTCCGCGGTTGTCAGCGCGGTCCGGCGCTCCACCAGCTTGTCGCTGCCCCACCCACCTCCACATCGGCGGGGTGAACACTCTAACGAGGCTTCCAGCATCGGTTCGCTACGCTCTCCTTCACGGACTCGCTCACCACATCGCGTCGGGGTTGGAGGTCCCCTCCGCATCTGGCTTTGACGGGTTCTGCTCATGTATGGTTTGCCGGAGACGCCCGGCGCACCTCACCCGTCTGCTTACTTCCCCGCTCTGTGCAGCGTGGAATCGCAGGATCTTCCACCCTGCTGGAGTGCGCGCAGCTTGCCTGGCGCACAACAACCCGCATCCTCACAATCATGCTTGCCAGCGAGTACTGATCACTGGCCCCGCCTTATGCGGAGCCTTACCTTGCGCGCAGTAGCCGAGCGCGGTCGAGGACCGGAAAAGATGTCGGACCGTCAATAAAGCGCCCGCGGATCATTTACCGACTGTTCGACATCACAACGGAAATACCTGACGCTTTTCATGACGCGTGAAACTTCTGCCCCCACCTCCAGTTGCGGATCTCCGGCATGTCTTGACCATGCTTGGCGATATACCGCTTGTGCTCAATCAGCTTGTCGTTGAGCTGCTGCTTCAGATAGATGCCTTTGTCGCCGGTCTGCGGTAGGCGGTCGATGGTGTCCATCACCAGATGGAAGCGGTCGAGATCGTTCAGCACGGTCATATCGAAGGGTGTCGTAACGGTGCCTTCTTCCTTGTAGCCGCGGACGTGGATGTTGTGGTGGTTGGTGCGGCGGTAGGTCAAGCGGTGGATCAACCACGGGTATGCGTGGAAGGCGAAGACGACCGGCTTGTCCCGGGTGAAGAGCCCGTCGAAATCCGTGTCGCTCATTCCGTGCGGATGCTCGGATTGCGGCTGAAGTTTCATCAGATCGACGACGTTGACCACGCGGATTTTCAGCTCCGGCAGACGCTCGCGGATAATCGACACGGCGGCGAGCGTTTCCAGCGTGGGCACATCTCCACAGCAGGCCATGATCACATCGGGCGCAGCATCCTGGTCGTTGCTGGCCCAGGACCAGATGCCGATGCCTTCGGCGCAGTGTTTGACGGCGGCGTCCATCGTCAGCCACTGCGGCGCCGGGTGTTTGCCGGCGATCACGACGTTGACGTAATGGCGACTGCGCAAGCAGTGGTCCATTACTGACAGCAAGCAGTTGGCATCTGGCGGAAGATAGACACGCACGATTTCGGCCTTCTTGTTGACGACGTGGTCGATGAAGCCGGGGTCCTGGTGCGTGAAGCCGTTGTGATCCTGGCGCCAGACATGCGAGGCGAGCAGATAGTTGAGTGAGGAAATCTTGTGCCGCCATGGCAGGTGCGAGGTCACCTTGAGCCACTTGGCGTGCTGGTTGAACATCGAATCGACGATGTGGATGAACGCCTCGTAGCAGTTGAACAATCCGTGCCGCCCAGTGAGCAGGTAACCCTCCAGCCAGCCCTCGCATTGGTGCTCGCTGAGCATCTCCATCACGCGCCCGCTTGGAGCGAGATACTCGTCATTCGGCTCGGTCGCGCCCTCCCACTGGCGCTGAGTCACCTCGAAGACGCCTTCCAGACCGTTGGAGAGCGTCTCGTCCGGGCCAAAGATCCGAAAATTCCGCTGCTCCTTGTTCAGTTCGGTCACGTCGCGCAGGAAGCGCCCTAGCACATGCGTGTCGCCAATGCCGGGCGCACCCGGCGAGGGCACGTCCACCGCGTACTCGCAGAAATCCGGCATTCGCAGGTCGCGGAGCAGAATTCCGCCGTTGGCATGGGGGTTCGCACCCATGCGCCTATCCCCCTTGGGCGCAAGCTCGGCGAGTTCCGGCTTCAGGCGGCCCTGCGCATCGAAGAGTTCCTCCGGCCGGTAGCTCCGCAGCCACTCTTCCAGCAGCTTGAGGTGTTCCGGATGGGTGGCCGGGTCGGAGAGCGGCACCTGGTGCGCCCGGAAGGTACCTTCGACCTGCAGGCCATCGACCATCTTCGGCCCGGTCCAGCCCTTGGGCGAATTGAGGACGATCATCGGCCAGCGCGGGCGCTGCGGCTTGCCGTGTGTGCGAGCGTCCTGCTGGATTTTCTTTATCTCTTCCACTGCAGTGTCGAGCGTCGCGGCCATCGCCTCGTGCATCCGCGCTGGCTCGTATCCCTCAACGAAATAGGGCGTCCAGCCGTAGCCGCGCAGCAATTGTTCCAACTCCTCACGGGTGATGCGGGCGAGGATGGTTGGATTGGCGATCTTGTAGCCGTTGAGGTGCAAAATCGGCAGCACCGCGCCGTCGGTTGCCGGATTGAGGAACTTGTTGGAATGCCAGGCCGTGGCAAGCGGACCCGTCTCCGCCTCGCCGTCGCCAACCACGCAGGCGACAATGAGATCGGGGTTGTCGAGCACCGCCCCGAACGAGTGGCTGAGCGAGTAGCCCAGTTCACCGCCCTCATGGATCGAACCGGGGCACTCGGGCGATGCGTGGCTCGGGATTCCTCCGGGAAACGAGAACTGGATGAAGAGCCGGCGAAGCCCCGCCTCGTCCTGGCTGATATCGGGATAGATCTCGCTGTAAGTGCCCTCGAGATAGGTGTTGCCCACAACCGCCGGGCCGCCGTGCCCGGGGCCTGAGACGTAAATCATGTCGAGGTCGTATTTTTTGATGACCCGGTTCAAGTGAACGTAAATGAAATTCTGGCCTGGGGTCGTGCCCCAATGCCCCAGCAGCATATGCTTTACGTCCGCGAGGGTCAGCGGCCGCTTCAGCAGCGGATTGTCGTAAAGATAGATCTGGCCCGCCGACAGGTAGTTCGCGGCGCGCCAATAGGCATCCATCTTCTGGAGCAGTTCAGGAGAAAGAGTTTTCGTCTTCACAGTTCAATTCTCCTTTTGCGAAGCGGGGAAACGCGACGGCCGCCGCCGAAATCTTTATGCCCGGCGAGGCGCCATGATCGAGAGACGCCTGGGCTAGCCGGTCATTGACTGCCGCCTCGTCATCCTGCAATCCGAACGACGCCAGCTGGGCGCAAGTTGAGCTGTAGTCCGCGTGAAAAATGCTGCGAATCCCCAATCCTTCCGCGACCTGGACGAACATCGGGGTGTTTTCGATAAAGACAACCCGCCGGGCTGGCACTTGGGCGATATCCGGCGCCAGCCGGAAGATCTCCGCGTCGGGTTTGCGGACGTGGACTGGCATCCCTAATGACTCGCCTGCGTTGCGCCCTAAGCACCGCAGGTGACCACTTCTGCCGTTACGCCGCGACATGCCCTTCGATCCGCGCGAGGTGGCGAGAATGTCGAGCGATGCGATGATCGAGCAGCCAGTAGGTAGCGATCCTAATGGCACTGGCGATGAAGAACGAGGTGATCATGTAGGCCCATACCATCGCCGCCAGCTCCCACCCGGTCGGCGCCATCGCCAGGCCGTAGACGACGACCAGAGTGCCGACAAGCTGGGTCGCCTCGCACGGCGCCACCAGCTTCCAACTCGGCAACGGCCACGCCCAAATCGGGCCCTTGTTGCGCGTCAGGTAGATTGTCATGTGACCGGAAACGAGTAGCTTCAGAAAGATCAACGCCTGGCCGAGAGGTTTGGCCAGCGCGAGATAGTCGCGCACGATCCAAAACATGCCGAAGCTCTCGATGACGCCATAGGTGCCGAGCACAGAGGCGATGGTCAGCACCCGCCCCATGTCCCAACGGGCTGGCTGTTCGGCCACTGGCGTGTCGTAGGCGATCATCATGATCGGCAGGTCATTGAGCAGCGCCAACAGCACCACCATGATTGCAGTGACCGGGTAAAAGTTGAACACGAGGATGCTCGCGGTCATGAACATCAAGCGCCGCATCGTCTCGGCGATGCGGTAGGCGGCTTAGCCGGTCATCCGCTCGAAGATGCGGCGCGCCTCCTCAATCGCGGTGGTGATGACCGACAGGCCCGGTGCGGTCAGCACCAAGTCGGCCGCTGCGCGGGCCTTCCTGCAAGGTCTTGACGATCGCGAATTGGTGCTCGGGGAAGACCCGCGCGAACCCGTCGGCGCCGACGATGCGGGGCAAGATGTCGGGGCGCATCCTTGCCGAAGATGGTGTCGGCAACGACAATGTTGCGGCCGGGATCGAGCGTCCCGGCGAGCGCACCCCTGGCCTATTTGGGCCGGTCCGCGGCGATTGATCAGGATCAATTCCCCATTGCCGCTCCCGCGCCAGAATTTCCGGCATGCACTGCCCTGCCGGAGTGACATCGATGACGACGCAATCTCCCTTCATCCGCTGGTTCGGTGACCTGCGCCTCACGGACGTTCCGTTGGTTGGCGGCAAGAATGCTTCGCTGGGCGAGCTCTACGCGACGCCTGCCGAATTGTTCGACGGCTTCTCGATCGGCTCCAACGACCTGACGCAGCTAACGCTGGGGGTCGATCGCGACTCCGCGATCGTCGCGTTTGATTTCGACGAGCGCGACCCCGGCATGCTCGAAATGCTGCGGCTGGCGGTGACTGGCGCGCACGAGGCCGAGCAGACGACGACAGCGCCTCTGGCCGCTCAATAGCGGCTGCTTGGAGACGATCATGGCCGCAATCGTCGCCCTCACAATGAACCCCGCGCTCGACATTGCGACCGCAACGGATCGTGTGGTGCCTGCTCACAAGCTGCGCTGCGACACTCCGCGTTACGATCCCGGCGGCGGCGGGATCAATGTCGCCCGGGCCGTACATGCTTTCGGCGGCGACGCGCTTGCGATCTTCCCTGCCGGCGGAGCGGCCGGCGAGTTGATCCAGCGCTTGTTGGACCAGGAGGGCGTCGCCCACCGGGCTGTCGCGATTACCGGGTTCACGCGTGAGAGCCTTTCTGTGGAGGAGCGCGAGAGCGGCAAGCAGTACCGCTTCATCCTGCCCGGACCCGAGATCGGGCGCACTGACCAGAAACGCTGCCTCGACGAGTTGGCGACCGCTGCTCCGAAAGCAGCCTACATCGTTGCCAGCGGCAGCCTGCCGCTCGGTGTTGCCGACGATTTCTATAGGCGCGTCGCTGACCTGGCGAAGAGTCATGGGAAGCGTCTGATATTGGATACGTCGGGCGCAGCGCTCAAGCAGGCCGGCCACGGCTTTTATCTGCTGAAGCCCAGCCTTCGTGAGCTCGAGGATTTGACCGGTCACGTTATCCGCAGCGAACGCGAAGAAGAGGAAGCAGCGCGAGCGCTGATCGAAGAAGGTCGCAGCGAGATTGTCGTGCTGTCTCTCGGCGCCGGGGGAGCCGTCCTGGTCAGCGCAGAGGAAACCGAGCGCTTTCCGGCGCTCCCGGTTCTAGCAAAAAGCACGGTTGGCGCCGGTGACAGCATGCTAGCAGGGATCGTCCTCGGCCTCACCCGGGGTTTGCAGGTGCGGGAGGCGGTGCGCTTTGGCATGGCTGCCGGAGCAGCGGCGTTACTCGGTCGCGGCACGCAACTTTGCCGGCGTGAGGATGTCGAACGGCTGTACGCACAGATGCCCGGGGGCCACCCAGCAAGCAGGTGATAATCCCAGAAAGAGGAGACAACAATGATTGTGATCAATGGCTTCGGCGCATCGGACGACTGCTTCTGCGCACGCTCGTGCCGGTACGACAGCGTGCACGGATTTCCGGCTCGTTAGACGTGATTTCCCGATTGATCGAGGGGCCGCCGCAACGAAATTCAATGGTACCGCTCGTTCTCCGCCAAAATCATCGGCTCTCTAGTCTGTCGGAGCAGCAGAACTTATTCCTTTGCCATGCTCCAAAGCGGTTGCGTGCTCGACACGAGCTAATCGGCTGCTTTTGACGCCAATTGAGCCGAAAAACTGAGTAACGAGAATCAGAGAGCAATATTCATTCGCGATGCACAGTGCCGACGCATCATCATCGTTGCTCGAAATCGGCGCAGATCCGCGGTTCGGGATTTCTCCGACACAATCGCCCCCAAAGCGGTGAGTTCTCGCGTGTTGCCTTATGAGTTCGTGCCCCCGCTGCCGGTCTGCTCACTGGAGCGACGCGACGGCTCGGCCACCTGCGTCACCCTCTCCGCTTAGGAGCAGGCTCCTAAGCGGAGAGCTAACGAATCTTACGGAAGATACATTCAACGACGTTTGGCATATCCCTAGGGGGTTCGCTGAGAGTTCCATCGTTTGCACATTGCCCAACAAGCCTTAGATCTGACCCTCCCATCTGTGTTTCCAAACATTGCTGAAACTCTCCCGCGTCGGCGCAGTATTTGCGTGCTGACGCATAGTGCCTACACAGAAATAATCTGTTACAGAGCGTCTCTTCCAGCTGCGAGTCAGAAGATGAAGGACCGATGACTACCCAAATCAAAGCGATAACGAGTAATGAGATAACCGAGGAGATCGTGATAACCCTCGCAATGGAGCGGTGCCGCGGCGGAGGTGGAAGAACAGGAGGGTACACTTGCGTCGTAAGCCTCGGTTCGTGCCCGCTATCAGCGAAACAGGCCGTGATGGGCGAGCGCAATTGTCGCGATGCAGCGGGGCACATCGGAATCGCGCTGATGCACCTCTCGGGCTGGGAATGGATCGCGGTTGTGACGGACACTGATTGGGTCCGGCACTCGATCAACTTTTTCCGGTTCCTGGTTCCCGGCCAAATCCGCATCTTCCCGACGCGCGAGGCGGCCGAAGCGCGACGTTGGATCCTGGCCGACCTCTGATGACGTGGCAAGCCGAGTGCTTCGCACGGGCAGGGGCCGCAGCGGCGAGAAACAGTCCCCAGCCGCGCTACTCGTCGAGATCGACGCTCTCCAGCCGGACGTGCTGAGCGTGCGGGTCTTCGTGATCGGTCGACACGTCGATCTCTAAGACTGCCCCCGCGGCGAGTGTACCCCCCGCCTCGATGGTGAAATGCTCGTAAAAATGTTCGGCCGAAAGATGGCTGAGCGCGCCGATCCAAATTTTGGCCCCGGTCACCCGGTGTGCGCCGGCCTGTCGAGCCAGGTCTTCCATGCGATGGACGACATCGCGGACCAGCGCCGTCTCATGCATGTTTGCGGTTCCTTATGCCCGATGCGCGGCGAGGATGCCGCAAAGCTCGACGAGAATGCGCTCGGCTACCGTGTCGACGGCTTCGGCCACCGCCGGCGACAAAGGCGTCCCGATATCAAACTGTTCGCCCTCAACCAGATAGGCGGCGAGATGGCGCGGCAAGCGACCCAGGCTGCGCGCCAGTTCCACGGTCTCGGCCAGACCAAAGGCATGGGTGGAATTGCGCGAAAAATCGGCCGGCAGCTTCTGGTCGGCGAGATCGACACGCCGAATCCGCCCGCTCGGCCTCCGGGGGCTGTCGCATCGACGAGGAGAGCCGTCGCGAACCCCGTCCATTGGTCGATCAGGTCAAGAACATCACCGGCGCATTCGAGAATGCGCACCCCGTCAGGCAGCCTACCGCGAAGCCGGCTTAACACCGCCGGCCCGACGCCATCATCTCCGCGGTCCGTATTGCCGATCCCGATGACGAGGATGCCCGTCCGAATATCGCTATTCATGTCCGGTTCATCTGCAGCGTCAGGAAATGCGCCGCGCAGGAAATGCACGGGTCATGGTTGCGGATGCTCTGCTCACAATTCGCCTTCAGCGCGTCTTCGTCGAGATCGAGGCCGGCCGTCGCCACCTGGCGTAAATCCTCTTCAATCACGCCCTGGTTCTGTGCCGTCGGCGGGACGAGCTTCGCGTCTTCGACGGTTCCCTCGGCATCGAGGCGATAGCGGTGATAGAGGAGACCGCGCGGCGCCTCGGTGCAGGCGTAGCCGGTGCCGGCCCGCGGCTCGACCGGAACGAAGGGTCGGGTCGGGCGCTCGTAGCCGTCGATCAGCCGAAGCGCCTCGCCACAAGCGTAGATGACCTCGACCGCGCGGACGAGGATGCTGCGGAACGGGTTGCGGCACACCGGGTCAAGACCGGCTTCGTCGGCGAGAGCTTGCACCTCGGCGGGCAGACGATCGCGGTTGAGCGCATAGCGCGCCATCGCGCCGACGAGATAGGCGCCTCGCCGCATCAGCGTCGAGTGCAGCGCCGTCGAATAAGGCACCTGCCGCTCGAGAAACTCGGTTTCGTAATCGGCGGCGGCAATATCAAGACCAGCCGAAGAGACGATTCTGCCGCGGTTCATCGGGTATTCCTCGGGATGACGCAACGCGACGAACTCATAATCGCGGGTGCATTCGGGGAACGGAAATGTTGCGGCCCAGCGCAATGTCGCGATCGCATGGTCACGCGCGCGTTTGAGCGACTTAACCACCGGCGCGAACTCCGCGCGGCTCGGCACCCGGTAAAACCCGCCAACCCGGACATTCACCGGATGGATCGCGCGCCCACCCAGCAGGCGCAACAGTTCGTTGCCGGCTTTTTTGAGCGCGAGTCCGCGCTCGACGGCGTCTCGGTGATTGCGCGCCATCGTCATGGCATCGGGATAGCCGAGAAAGTCCGGCGCGTGCAGCATGACGATGTGCAGCCCATGGCTTTCGATCCATTCGCCGCAATAGAGAAGCCGCCGCAAGGCGTGGATCGGGGCCTCCACGTCGATGCCGAGCAAATTCTCGATCGCGTGGACGCCGCTCATCTGGTAGGCGACCGGACAAATCCCGCAAATCCGCGCGACGATGTCGAGCACCTCGGCAAATCCGCGCCCGCGCAGCAGGGCTTCGAAAAAGCGCGGAGGCTCAAAGATGCTGAGGCGAACATCGTCGACAACGCCGTCGCGTATATTGAAACGCAGTGAGCTTTCGCCTTCGACTCGGGCGATATAGTCGACCTTGACCGTCTTAGTCGGCATGGTTCTCAGCCTCCTTGCGGAACGCTTCCGCCGCGGCGTTGAAGGTCTGAAACATGCGGGCAATATCGCGTCGCGCCATGCCCAGCGAGGCGAACTCGCGCGCTGTGGCCTTGGTATTCGCGCCGGCAATCGGCCCAAAGCAACCATAGCAGCCGCGGTTGTAAGAAGGGCAGATCGCGCCGCATCCGGTGTGCGTCACCGGACCGAGGCATGGGGTTCCGTGCGCGACCGTGACGCAGACATTGCCTCGGCGCTTGCAGTCGATACAGACATTGTGCCCCGCGATCGCCGGCTTTCGCCCGCCGAGGAACGCCTTGATCACCTCAAGCAGCTGGCCCTTGTCGATCGGGCAGCCGCGCAACTCGAAATCGACCGGTACATGGGCGCTGATCGGGGTCGAGGTCGCAAGCGTCTGCAGATATTCCGGGTGGGGGTAGACTGCGGCGGCAAACTCCCGGATGTCGGCGAAGTTGCGCAGCGCCTGAATCCCGCCAGCGGTGGCGCAAGCGCCAATCGTCACCAGGCGCCGCGAGAGACGGCGCACGCGCTGGATGCGTTTGGCGTCAGAGGGCGTTGTGATCGAGCCCTCGACCAGCGACAAATCGTAAGGCCCCTGCATCATGCGCCGCGACGCCTCGGGGAAATAGGCGATGTCGATCTTCCCCGCGAGCGCGAGGAGCTCATCCTCACAATCGAGCAGGCTGAGCTGGCAGCCATCGCACGATGCGAACTTCCATACCGCGAGCCTTGGCTTTCGCGCGCTCCCCACCGCCATCTCACAATTCCCGCACGGTCAAGAGCGGCCGCACGCGGTCGTATCGCACGACGGCGCCGTCACGGCACAACAAGGTCGGCCCGAGCTGGCAGTGGCCGCACTGCCCGATAGCGCATTTCATGTTGCGTTCCAGCGAGAGATAGATCCGCTCTGGCGCGACGCCGACAGCGCCGAGCGCGCTCGCGGTGAAACGCATCATGATCTCGGGGCCGCAGACAAACGCCACCGTGTGGTCCGGATCGAAGGCAGCGCGGTCGATGAGCTTGGTGACGACGCCGACATGACCATGCCAAAGGCTATCGGCGTGATCGACCGTCACCTGGATCTCAACATCGCCGCGGCGGCGCCATCGTTCTATCTCGCGCCCAAACAGGATGTCGGCGGGACTCCGCGTGCCATAGAGCACTGCGACCCGACCGTAGCGATCGCGCTCGGCCAGGAGCTGATAAATCGCGGGGCGCAGCGGCGCCAGCCCAAGACCGCCCGCGACGACGACCGCGTCGCTGCCGTGGCTCTCCGTTACTGGCCAGGCGGTACCGTAGGGCCCGCGCAACCCGAGCGTGTCGCCCGGCTTCAGGCGCGTCACCGCCTGCGACACCGCGCCGACGGCGCGAACCGTATGGACCAGCAGGCCCGGCGCGCCCGGGGCGCCGCTGACGCTGATCGGAATTTCGCCAATGCCAAAGGCATAGAGCATGTTGAACTGGCCGGGCTGGAACTTGAGCCCGCCGGCATCAATCGCCAGGGTCCAGGTGTCACGCGTCTCGCGGCGCCGGGCGCGGACCCGCGCCATTACCGGCAACATTGCCGGTTCAGGTGCCGGCGCCATAGATATCAAGCATCTGCAACTGCGCGGCGTGCAGGCGCTCGACCAGCATCGCCATGAAGCGCTTCATCATCTCGTAGCCGAAATCATGGTCCTTCTCCGCCTTCTCGCGCAAACAGCGAGCGTCGATCGATAAGGCACGGGTCAACTCCAGCGCCTGCGCGTCGAAGAGCCAGCGATAAGGCGGCACGAGCCACGCAACCCCCGCCATCTCACCGGCGTTGACAGTGAGAAAACGCAGCGGCCCACGCCCGGGCGCCATAATCTCGAGCGCCACCCGCCCGTGGCGGATTAGAAAGAATTCGTCGGCCGGCTCGCCTTCGCGAAAGAGGTATTGGCCCTTGCCGAAGCGAACATTCTTGGCGCAGCCGCCCATCAGCTCGCAATGGTCCGGCGCCATCCCCGCGAAGAGCGGGTGCTCGCAAATCAAGCGATCGAGCCCGCGCACCTCCATGCCGCTACCCTCCCGGGCTCGCCGCGCCCACGTCACTGGCGCGGATCGCCGCGACCTCCTCGGTGATGTCGATCCCAACCGGACACCAAGTGATGCAGCGGCCGCAGCCGACGCAGCCCGATGTGCCGAACTGGTCCCACCACGTCGATAATTTATGGGTCATCCACTGCCGGTAGCGCGAACGTGGCGAGGCGCGCACGCTGCCGCCGTGGAGATACGAAAAATCCATGGTGAAGCAGGAGTCCCAACGTTGCATCCGCTCGGTCGAAGCGCCGTCAAGCGATGTGGCATCCTCGACCGTAGTACAGAAGCAGGTCGGGCATACCATCGTGCAATTGCCGCAGGTCAGGCAGCGCTCCGCGACCTCGTCCCAGCGCGGATGATCGAGATTGCGCTGCAGCAATTGGGGCACCTCGTGTGTGGCGGGCATGACGCGGCCCATCTTCTCTGCGGCCCCGGCGCTGACGGCCTCGGCTGATGCTATTTCCTCTTGGGTCGCGTCGCGTCGGGGCAGCTCATCGAGCATGGCGCGCCCGGCCTCGCTGCCCGCCTCGACGACATACAGGAGCCCGTCCTCCCCGGTGATTTCGGTCAATGCCAGATCGTAGCCGCCCGCCGCTTTTGGGCCGGTATTCATTGAAGCGCAAAAGCAGGTGCCACCGGGTTCGCCGCAGTTGACCGCGACGATGAAATTGTCCTCGCGACGGGCGCGGTAGAAGGGATCGGCATGCCCGCCGCTGAGCAGAACCCGGTCCTGGATCGCTATCGCGTGCAGCTCACAGGCTCGCACCCCGATCAACGCGAGCCGGTCGGTCGAGGGCGCTTCCCCCACGACCGACATGCCCTCGGCGTTGCGTTCAGCGCGCCATAGGCGCTGACCCGGCGCGTGAAGAAACTTCTTCCACGAATGAGGGCCGGCCGCGTAGCCGAACAGCGCGTCGTCGTCGCGGCGGAGCAGCCGGTAACGCCCGCCGTCCTGCTCGTCGGTCCAGCCGCGCGGCAAGTCGGCGAGCGACGCGATATCGTCATAAACGATCGCCTGATCCCGCACCGTTGGTCCGAGGACACGAAAGCCGCGCCGCCCCAGCGCGTCGAGCAGCGCTTCGAGGCCGTCGATCGTCAAAACGCTGTGCTTAACCGAAGTCATCGACGGCACCCAAAACGCTCGGCGATGAAATAACGATGATCACGTGGGTTGTACCATGAAGGCCGGAGCGGTGCTTGTCGCATCATCAACTCGCGGTTGACCAGTCGGTTCGGTCGGCCGACCGCTATCAAGGCATTTTCGGGCGCTGGGCTACTGCGTCCGCAACGACTGCGTTCCCTCTGTCGCCGGACGGCCGCCATTCCCAATCTGGCGCGTTGGCCCAACCACGCTTCCTCGCGGTTCTTAACCCGAAGCAGCCCGCGAAATCGGCCGCCCTAAACCTAAACGCTGTTTGTCGGCGTCCATCGCTGGACCGCATCGGCTAGCATTTCGGGCGTAAGCTTGGCGCCCGAAATAAACCATGTAAGGAGGGATGTGAAAGCCCGGTCGAAACCTACTGTTTTTTCGGTGTCAGTGAATGACCACGAAAGACGGCAAGGGACCTATGTAGCGAGATTGCTTCGCTCTACGTGCAACGATGAAGCGATAGACGGGTTCAGTAACCTTCGCGCTCCATGCGCTTGCGCAGCAGCTTGCGGTAGCGGCGCACCGCCTCAGCCTTTTCGCGCGCGCGGCGCTCGGACGGCTTTTCGTAATTGCGCCGTAATTTCATCTCCCGGAACACCCCTTCGCGCTGCATTTTCTTCTTCAGGGCTCGCAGAGCCTGATCGACGTTGTTGTCGCGAACGAGGACTTGCACGGGCGCATTTCTCCGCAGTTGAGCCAGCAAGGGCGACAAAAGCTATCACCTTCACCCGGTTCTGTGAAGCCGAGCGCCCGCTTTACGGCGCGGGGCTGCGATCTCATATTAAGATCATGGCTTTGCTAAAAATCGCCCGGATGGGGCATCCAGTGCTGCGCGAGGTGGCCGCTCCGGTCGGGGACCCGAGCGCGCCGTGGGTGCGCCGGTTCGTCGAGGACATGCTGGAGACGATGGAGGATGCCGGCGGCACCGGCATCGCCGCGCCCCAGGTGCATGCGTCGGTCCGCATCGTCACATTTTTCGTCGCCGGCGAGCGGATTACCGATCTCCCTGGCGACGGCGAGCAGGAGCTGACGGTGCTGATCAACCCCGTCGTTGAACCAATCGGCGACGAGATCGCGCTCGGCTGGGAGGGCTGCCTCTCGGTGCCGGGCCTGCGCGGGGTGGTGCCGCGCCATTTGCGCATCCGCTACCGCGGCGTCGGCCTCGACGGCAAGCCGATCGAGCGCGAGGCGGCCGGGTTTCACGCCCGCGTCGTCCAGCACGAATGCGACCATCTCGACGGCATCCTCTACCCGCAGCGGATGACCGACCTCCGGCTGCTAGTCTACACCGAGGAATTGCAGCGGCATCCGATCGATCTCGCCGAGTTTCTTGCCGAGGAGGCGGGCAAGTGAAAAGCCCCTTGGCCGAGCGCGACCGCGACCGGCTGATCGAGGCGATGCTGCCGGACGTTGCGTTCGACGGTTGGTCGCGCGCTGCGCTGCGCGTCGCCGCGCGGCGGATCGGCATGGAGGTTGCCGAGGCGGAGGCCTTGGTTCCGCGCGGCGCGCCCGACCTCGTCGCCGGTTTCAGCCGTTGGGCGGATCATCGCATGCTTGACCAGATCGAGACCGCTCTGGCCGACAAAGCGAGCGTGTCGGCGGGGGTCCGGCGCGCGGTTCTGCTACGTTTCGAGATGGTGCAGCCGTGGCGCGAGGCGGTGCGCCGAGCACTCTCGGTGCTGGCGATGCCGCCGCATGCGCTGCTCGGACTGCGGTTGCTTTACGACACGGTGGATGCGATCTGGTATGCCGCCGGCGACACCGCGACCGATTTCAGCTTTTACACCAAGCGCGCCACCCTGGCCGGCATCTACAGCGCGACGCTGCTCTATTGGCTCGACGATCGCGCCGAAGGCTTCATTGCCACGCAAGCGTTTCTCGACCGCCGTCTCGCCGAATTGCGCCACCTGACTGAAGCACGCCGCCGCTTCGATGCCGCGCTCGCGCGACTGCCAAACCCCGCGCGGCTACTGCGCCCACCGCCGTAAGCAGGCCAAGCCTCAGACGAAGAAGCTGTGGTGCCGAAGGGGGACGGTGGCGATGCATTTGGCGCTGCCCGCTTGGCGTTCGTGAACTTCCAGTGCCTCGATCCGGCCGTCGATCCCGAGATCGAACCCGTTGAGCTTCGCCTTGATCCGCCGCGCCACATTGAAATCGCCGACGCTGGCGATCGTGAGGTGGGGGATATAGGGCATCTCCGGGCGCAGGCAGTCGGCAAGCGGGCCGACATGCAGCCGGTCGTGCAGCCGCACGATCGCGCCGAACCCTTCGTCAGGCACGAGGAAGACATTGAATCGGCTTGCTCCGAGTTCGGGCACGATCACCGCGGAGCGCAGGCAAAATTTGATCGATGGCGTCGTCGCGCAAGTCGCGGCGACGTGGCTCAGAACATCTTCGGCGGAGAGTTCGGCCCCCGGAAACACCAGGGTGAATTCGGGCGCGCCGGGGCTGTGCGCATGTTCCTGGCGCGTCCGCACCAGCCATTCGGTATCCGATTTGGCGAAGACCGGTTTGGCGGCGACTTCAAGCGTGCCCATGGCGTTTCTATGGCGCGCCTTTGCCCGCCGCGCAATGATTTGGAGCAACCGAGCTGAAGTTACACGCCCGGCGGGCGGGTGACCTTGACGCTCTGACGCTCTTCCATCCGGCCGAGCCAGGCTGCCAACGCCGGCAGCTCGTCGAACTGTGCTTGGCCTTCGGCGAATTTCCTGAAGTAGACAAGCGGCGGCGCGGCCATCAGATCGGCGAGGCTGACCATGTCGCCGGCGAGAAATTCCTGATCGCCCGCCAATCGCGCGATTTCGCCGAGACAGAGCCGCACCTGCGGCAGCGAGGCCGCGACCTTGGCATCATCGGTCGGCAATCCGAGCCGCGGCGCGACAATCCGCGGGTAAAGCACGCCGCCGACCAGGCTCGGCGCCAAATACGCGTCGACAATGCCCATGATCTGGTTCATCCGCGCGAACGGGTGCAGCTCGATCGGCTGCAGCGGGGTCGCGGCGAAGGCCTCGTCGATATAGCGCATGATCGCCTGCGTCTCGTAGAGCGCAAAGCCGTCATGCTCGAAGGCCGGAACCTTGCCGAACGGGTGACGCGAAATGTGCGGCTCGCTGCGGAACTCCTTCGCCGATACCTCGACCAGCTCGTGCGCGACGCCCTTTTCGGCCAGCGCTAGCCGAGCGCTCCACACGTAAGGGCTCGTCGCCGGGCCATAAACGATCGGCCGCGCCATGTTCCGCCTCCCAACTACGCGGCGCCGAAGATGTCAGCGCCAAGCCGACTCGGTCAAGCCGGCTCGGAAGCACCTAGTCGGTGACGCGCCACTGGCCGTCGGCCGCCTGGCAAGCCGTTCCGTAGACGGCCTTACCGCTGGCGTCATTGGTGGTGAATTCCCGGCACGTCTGCCCGGAGGCGTTCCTGAACGCCGGCTTACTCGTATAGGTGATCTGCGCGGCCGGGCTTGGCGAGGCCGTGGTCGCCGGCGGCACGTAGGCTGTCGATGACGGCTGTTGGCCAGGGGCCGACGGCGCGGGCGGTGCCGCTGCGGCAGCGGCCGGGTATGCCGGCGGCGGATAATAGGCCGCCGGTGGGGCGTAATAGTATGGCGGCGGATAATAATAATAGGGGGCCGGATAGTAGCCCGGGAAGGGAAAGCCAACCCAGAATGCTTGAGCCGGCGAGGGGAGGGCCGCGACCGCGCAAATTGCCGCCAGTCCCGTGAGGCCGGCGAAGAAGAGGCGTGAACGCCAGGGGATCCGTGTCGGGCCGCTCATCGTCGGTCTCTGCTCCTTGGGGGAAGGTTGCTCCAGTGGCTAATGATACGGCTGGAACCGGGAACATATTGCCGGCATCACCGTCGAATGCAACGGCTGCGTTCTAATCGGCGGACCGCTGCGACGTAGCGGTGGTTGCGGCGTGCGGTTTCAAGGTCTAAGACCTTGGGCAATAGGTGAGGAAAACCGAGGAGAATCGCCGTGGCGCGCGGAGCCGATCAGCACAAGAGCCCACAATCCGACATCGAGATCGCGCAAGCCGCGACGATGCGTCCGATCGGCGAGATCGCCGCCAAGCTCGGCATTCCCGACGACGCGCTGTCTCCCTACGGCCGCTACAAGGCGAAAGTCTCGCTCGACTACGTCGACACACTGCAAGGACCGGCCGAACGGCAAGTTGATCCTGGTCACCGCGATCACCCCGACCCCGGCCGGCGAGGGCAAGACGACGACCACGGTCGGCCTCGGCGACGCGCTGAACCATATCGGCAAGAAGGCGATCATCTGCCTGCGCGAGCCGAGCCTCGGACCCAGCTTCGGCGATGAAGGGCGGCGCCGCCGGCGGCGGCTACGCCCAGGTCGTGCCGATGGAGGACATCAACCTCCATTTCACCGGCGATTTCCACGCGATCGGCGCCGCCAACAACCTGCTCGCGGCGATGGTCGACAACCACATCTACTGGGGCAACGAGCTCGGCATCGACTCGCGCCGGGTCACCTGGCGCCGCGGCCTCGACATGAACGACCGGGCGCTGCGCTCAGATCACCTCGTCGCTCGGCGGCGTCGCCAACGGTTTCCCGCGCGAGGATGGGTTCGACATCGTCGTCGCCTCCGAGGTGATGGCGATCTTCTGTCTCGCGACCGACCTCAACGATCTGAAGCGCCGGCTCGCCAACATCATCGTCGCGCAGACGCGCGGGCGCGAGCCGGTGCGCGCCGGCCAGCTCAAGGCGGCCGGGGCGATGGCGGTGCTGCTCAAGGACGCGGTAGCCCCCAACCTGGTGCAGACGCTGGAGAACAACCCGGCCTTCATCCACGGCGGTCCGTTCGCCAATATCGCGCATGGCTGCAACTCGGTGATCGCGACGAAGACCGCGTTGAAGCTGGCCGACTATGTCGTCACCGAGGCCGGGTTCGGGGCCGATCTCGGCGCCGAGAAATTCATGGACATCAAGTGCCGCAAGGCCGGGCTGAAACCCGATGCCGCGGTGGTCGTCGCCACCGTGCGGGCGCTGAAGATGCATGGCGGTGTCGCCCGTGACCAGCTGCGCGCGGAAAACGTTGCCGCGCTCGAAGCCGGCTACGCCAACCTCGCTCGACACTTGGAGAACCTGCGCGGTTTTGGCGTGCCGGCGGTGGTCTCGGTCAACCGCTTCAGCGCCGACACCGAAGCCGAGCACGCCAAATTGAAGGAGCTGTGCGCCGCGCACGGGGTCGAGGCGGTGATCGCCGACCATTGGGCCTAACGGCGGCGAGGGCGCCGCGCCGCTCGCCGAGGCGGTGGTCAGGACCATCGACAAAGGCGGCACGAAATTCCAGTTCCTCTACCCGGACGAGATGCCGTTGCGCGACAAGATCAAGACCATCGCGCAGAAGATCTATCGGGCCAAGGACATCGCCTGCGACGCGGCGGTCGAAAGCCGGCTCGCCGAATTGCAAAAAGGCGGTTTCGGCCATTTCCCGGTCTGCATCGCCAAGACCCAGTACAGCTTCTCGACCGACGCCAACGCCAAGGGCGCGCCGGTCGATCACATCCTGCCGATGCGCGAGATCCGGCTGTCGGCTGGCGCCGAGTTCATCGTCGCGGTGTGCGGTGAGATCATGACGATGCCGGGTCTGCCGCGGGTGCCGGCCGCCAACAGCATCGACCTCACCGAGGACGGCCGGATCACCGGGCTGTTCTAGGTGGCGCAGTGGAGCAGGCCGAGGTCAAAGCTTGGCGCAAGGCGGAACGCGAACGTCTGATCGCGCTGCGCATGTCGCTTCCTCTGGTGGAGCGCCGGGCGGCAGGCGAGCGGATCGCCGCATCGATCGCGGACATCGTTGCCGGCCGTCCGGGCGTGCTCGGGGTCTACTGGCCGTTCCGTGCTGAGTTCGATCCGCGGCCGCTGATCGACAAGGTGACCGCCGGCGGCCGCGGCGTGGCACTGCCTGTCGTCGTCGACAAGAAGGGCCCGCTCGAATACCGCGCCTGGGCGCCGGGGGAAGCGCTTGTCGCCGGGGTGTGGGATATCCCGGTCCCGGAAAAGCGGAAGATCGTCGTGCCGGCGATGGTGCTGGCGCCGCTCGTCGGTTTCGACCGGGACTGCTACCGCCTCGGCTATGGCGGCGGCTATTTCGACCGCACATTGGCCTCATTGTCGCCGCGCCCGCTGGCGATCGGGGTGGGCTTCGCGGCACAGGAGATCGCGACGATCTACCCGCAGCCTTTCGACATCGCGATGGACGTGATCGTCACCGAAACCGGCGTGCGGCGGCGCTGAAGCCTCAGTTGCGTGCTCGCCGGCCGCGCGCCGGAGCCGAGCGGCGTCCTCTCCCGAGGCCTAGCTGCTTCGCCAGGGTCGAACGCTGCTCGGAATAGTTCGGCGCGGTCAACGGGTGGTCTCCCGCGAGGCCCCAGCGTTTCAAATAATCCTCGGCGCTGAGCCCGTGCCGCGTCGTCAGGTGCCGCCGCAACATCTTGCCCTTCCAACCGCAATCGAGACAGGTCACCGAGTCGCGCTGCACCGAGCGCCGCACCGGCACTGCGGGCGTCAGAACCGCCGGCGCCTCCGTCGTCTGGCCGAGCCCGGCGATCGTGCGATGCACCGAGGTGATCAACTCCGGGATCTGCTCCGGCGCTAGATTGTGATGCGAAACGTAACTGGCGATGATTTTCGCCACTTGACTTCTTGTTTCCCCGGCCATTCGCCGCCTCCCTGTTTCATTTGACTATACAAGGGGAGGTGGCGGCTGCCTAGGCGCAGTATTACCGCTGGATGTATGATTCTTGATGGAATCCTGACACCAAGATTAATCTCATGCCGCTAGGCGCTGGTTGCGGATCAGCGACAGTATTTCGGCGGCGGCGCGTGGAATGTTGGTGCCCGGACCGTAGATCGCCGCAACGCCGGCTTTCTTCAGAAAATCGTAGTCGGCCGGCGGGATGACCCCGCCGCAAACGACGAGGATGTCGCCCGCGCCCTCGCGCCTCAACGCCGCGATCAGCGCCGGCACCAGCGTCTTGTGCGCCGCTGCCTGGCTTGAGACCCCGACGATATGGACGTCGTTCTCGACCGCCTCGCGCGCCGCTTCCTCCGGTGTCTGGAAGAGCGGCCCGATATCGACGTCGAAGCCGATATCGGCAAAGGCGGTGGCGATGACCTTGGCGCCGCGGTCGTGCCCATCCTGGCCGAGTTTCACCACGAGCATGCGCGGCCGTCGGCCCTCCTCGCAAGCGAAATTGTCGATCTCGCGCTGGATGCGGTGGAAGTCTTCGTCGTCGCGATATTGCCCGCCATAGACGCCGCTGATCGATTGCGTCGCCGCGTGGTGGCGAGTGAAAGCCACCTCAAGCGCATCGGAGATCTCACCAACCGTCGCCCGCGTCCGGCTCGCCGCGATCGACAGCTCGAGCAGATTGCCCTTGCCCGATTTGGCCGCGTCTGTCAGCGCGGCGAGGGCCCTCGCGCATTTCTCGGGGTCGCGAATTTTCTTCACCCGGTTGAGCCGGGCGATCTGTGCGGTGCGCACCTTGTCGTTATCGACATCGAGCAGCTGCACCTCGGCGGTGTCCTCGGTCCGATACTTGTTGACCCCGACGATGACCTCTTCGCCGCGGTCGATCGCCGCTTGGCGTCGCGCTGCGGCGGCCTCGATGCGCAGCTTCGGCATGCCGCTTTCGACCGCCTTGGTCATGCCGCCGAGCCTTTCGACCTCGTCGATCAACGCTATCGCGGCGGTGGCGATCGAATGGGTGAGGCTTTCGACGTAGTAGCTGCCCCCCATCGGATCGACGACATGCGGAATGCCGGTCTCCTCGGCGAGAATCAGCTGGGTATTGCGCGCGATCCCCATCGAGAACGGCGTTGGTAGCGCCAGCGCCTCGTCGAACGAATTGGTGTGCAGCGATTGCGTACCGCCGAGCACCGCGGCCAGCGCCTCGATGGTGGTGCGGACGATGTTGTTGTGCGGGCTCTGCTCGGTGAGGCTGACGCCGGAGGTCTGGCAATGCGTGCGTAACGCCAGGCTTTGCGGGTTCTTCGGGCGGAACGGTTCGATGAGGCGCGCCCACAGCAGCCGCGCGGCGCGCAGCTTGGCGATCTCCATGAAGAAGTTCATGCCGATGCCGAAAAAGAACGACAGCCGCGGGGCGAACTCGTCGATGTCGAGCCCGCGCGACAGCGCCGCGCGCACATATTCGAGCCCGTCGGCGAGGGTGAACGCCAGCTCCTGCACGCTCGTCGCGCCGGCTTCCTCCATGTGATAGCCGGAGATCGAGATCGAGTTGAACTTCGGCATGTGCCGCGCGGTGTACTCTATGATGTCGGCGACGATCCGCATCGAGGGTCCGGGCGGGTAGATATAGGTGTTGCGGACCATGAACTCCTTGAGGATGTCGTTCTGGATCGTCCCTTGGAGCTCGGCCTGTGCCACCCCCTGTTCCTCGGCGGCGACGATAAACCCAGCGAGCACCGGCAACACCGCGCCGTTCATCGTCATCGACACGCTCATCTTGTCGAGCGGGATGCCGTCGAAGAGGATCTTCATGTCCTCGACCGAGTCGATCGCCACTCCGGCCTTGCCGACATCGCCGACGACGCGCGGATGGTCGCTGTCGTAGCCGCGATGGGTCGCGAGGTCGAAGGCGATGGAGAGCCCCATCTGCCCGGCCTTCAGATTGTCGCGGTAGAAGCGGTTCGATTCCTCGGCGGTCGAGAACCCCGAATATTGCCGGATCGTCCACGGCCGGTTGGCGTACATCGTCGCTCGCGGCCCGCGGAGATAGGGCGGCGCGCCTGGCACCGCGTCGCGGAACGGGAAGCCCGCCGCCGCGATCGCTTCGAGGTCGGCTTCGGTGTAGAGCGGCTTGACCGTTATGCCCTCGGGCGTCTGCCAATCGAGGCCCGACACCGGCTTGCCGCGCAGTTCGGCCTCGGCCAGCCTCTGCCAGTCTTCAGCGATCTTCGATGATTTGCCGCGCTTCGCCATGCGCGGATTATAGGGCCGCGCAGGCTGGCCCGTCCATTTCGCGTGGGGAAAACCGCGCCGCCTGGGTGCCGATGTTGTTACGCGTTCGGATAGGTCGCGTCGTAAGGAGCGCCATGGAAGACGTGATAAGTATTGATCTCCTTGGCTTTCATCACCATTACCGACATTTTGTTGGTGGTAGTAATCTTGTTCTGATTATACAACTGATTATAGATGATGCTTCCGGCGAACTTGACGTTCGTGTGGGCAACCTGGTTGGTTGTTTGGTTGATGTTGCTGACTTGAGAATGCCAATTGGCGCTCTTGATCGCCAGGATCGCTTGCCGGAACGCTTCCTTTAGCTTGGTTGGCGTAATTGCGTCGCAATGAATCATAGTCAATGGCGTGCCGAGACCGATCCCGTTGACCCCGTACGCTCCCGCGCCGACATATTGCTCGGCGTTCTTGGGTGCGAACTTCTCCATCGCGGCGAGTTTGTCCTCCCGAAACTGATCGGTGTAGCCGATCACATCATTGCGCCGCTTTGAACTGATCGCGGTCAACTTGCCTTCCGGGCTGCCATCAAATTCTCCACCGGTCGTCGTCATCATATGTTTTTTCGCAAAGGCATTGTATTGGCCATCCGGAAGAGGGCCCTGCACGTAAATCGTTATTGACCCTCCCGAGCCATTAACGATCCAGGCCTGCACACCGGTGCGGTGGGCGTACTGCTCCCCGTTATTGTCCATGCCGGTGACGTAGGTGAAATATCCGTTCGCGGCCATGCCTTTCCTCCCTGAATCGGTCCCAGGTCTCCAGAAAGTCCGCCATTTTCGGGTCAAATTAGCGACTAATCCGGTCGTTCTGCAACGACGGAACGGCTCCGCCGTTGACGCAAATTCGGCCACGGCGTATAGTTAGAACTATTCTAATATATGAGGCTCCCATGGCAGATGAAGGCAAGTGCCCGTTCACCGGCGCCCGCGGACCTTCGAACCGCGACTGGTGGCCGAACCAGCTTGATCTTCGGGTTCTCCACCAGCACTCCGCGCAATCAAATCCGATGGGCGGATCCTTCGACTACGTCAAGGAGTTCAACAGCCTCGACCTGAATGCCGTGATCAAGGACCTGCACGCTGTGATGACGAACTCGCAGGATTGGTGGCCGGCGGATTACGGCCATTATGGGCCGCTGTTCATTCGGATGGCGTGGCACAGCGCGGGCACCTACCGCATCGGCGATGGCCGCGGCGGCGCCGGGCGCGGCCAGCAACGCTTCGCGCCGGTCAACAGCTGGCCGGATAACGCGAACCTCGACAAGGCACGCCGGCTGTTGTGGCCGATCAAGCAGAAATACGGCCGGAAAATCTCCTGGGCCGACCTGCTGATCCTTGCGGGCAATACCGCCCTCGAGTCGATGGGCTTCAAGACATTCGGTTTTGGCGGTGGGCGAGAGGATGTCTGGGAGCCGGACGAGGACATCTACTGGGGACCCGAAGGCAAGTGGCTGGCGGACGAGCGCTACGCCGGCGACCGCGATCTGCAGAACCCACTCGGCGCCGTGCAGATGGGGCTCATCTACGTCAACCCCGAAGGGCCGAACGGCAAGCCGGATCCGCTCGCGGCGGCCAAGGATATCCGCGAGACATTCGCGCGCATGGCGATGAACGACGAGGAGACCGTCGCGCTGATCGCCGGCGGCCACACCTTCGGCAAGACCCACGGCGCCGGCGATGCGTCACTGGTGGGCCCGGAGCCGGAAGCCGCCCCGATCGAGCAGCAGGGCCTCGGCTGGAAGAGCAAGTTCGGCACGGGCAAAGGGGATGACGCGATCACCAGCGGCCTCGAAGTCATCTGGACCACGACGCCGACGATGTGGAGCAGCAACTTCTTCTGGAACCTGTTTGGCTATGAATGGGAGCTAACCAAGAGCCCCGCCGGTGCCCATCAGTGGACACCGAAGGGTGGCGCCGGCGCCGGCACGGTGCCCGATGCGCACGATCCGTCAAAGCGCCGCGCGCCGTCGATGCTGACGACCGACCTCGCCTTGCGGTTCGATCCTGCCTACGAAAAGATTTCGCGGCGCTTCTACGAGCACCCGGACCAGTTCGCGGACGCGTTTGCCCGGGCGTGGTTCAAGCTGACGCACCGCGATATGGGCCCGATCGCGCGCTATCTCGGCCCGCTCGTGCCGAAGGAGACGCTGGTCTGGCAGGACCCGATCCCCGCTGTGGATCACCCGCTGATCGGAGAACAGGACGTTGCCGCCCTCAAGGCGAAAATTCTTGCCTCCGGCCTGTCCGTTTCCCAGCTCGTCGCGACGGCGTGGGCGTCGGCCTCGACGTTCCGCGGCTCCGACAAGCGTGGCGGCGCGAACGGTGCGCGCATACGCCTCGCGCCGCAAAAGGACTGGGACGTCAACCAACCGGCTCAGCTGGCAAAGGTGCTGCAGACGCTCGAAGCGATCCAAAGTGAGTTCAACGGCTCGCAATCCGGCGGGAAGAAGGTCTCGCTCGCTGACCTGATCGTTCTCGGCGGCTGCGCCGCGATCGAGAAAGCCGCTAAGGGAGCGGGGCACGATCTTAACGTTCCATTCGCGCCGGGGCGCATGGACGCGTCGCAGGAGCAAACCGATGTCGCGTCTTTCGCGCCGCTCGAGCCGACCGCCGACGGGTTTCGCAACTATCTCCGCGGCACGCAGCGCTTGTCCGCTGAGGAGCTGCTGGTCGACCGGGCGCAATTGCTGACGCTGACCGGGCCCGAGATGACGGTTCTTGTCGGCGGCCTGCGCGTTCTGGGCGCAAATGCCGGGCAGTCGCTGCACGGCGCCTTCACCAAGCGGCCGGAGGCGCTGACCAACGACTTCTTCGTCAACCTGCTCGACATGAGTACGGAGTGGCAGCCGGTCGCTGGTTCGGAAGGCGTGTACGAGGGGCGCGACCGCAAGACAGGTGAGGTTAAGTGGACCGGCACCCGCGTCGACCTGATCTTCGGTTCACACTCGCAGCTGCGCGCTGTGGCGGAGGTCTATGCGTGCACCAACTCGAAGGAGAAGTTTGCGGCCGACTTCATGGCGGCGTGGACCAAGGTGATGAACCTCGATCGCTTCGATATCGCCTGATCTCCCCGCGCCGGTGCTCAGCGGCCCGGCGTGATCGGGGCGATGTCGGGGCCGATGCGTAGTGTGATGAAGCCCGCCGTGCCGCCGGCGTCGTCGCGCCCTAAGCCGAGGCGCAGCTTCAGTTCGGTGCCGTCGCTGGTCTTGCCGCCGAACTGAACGCCGCCGCCGCTGGCAAGCTTGCTGAGGTCGGCGGTCAAGGCGTCCTTGTCAACATAGAGGTAGAAGTGCACGTCCGGGCTGGACACAAAGGCGAAACGTTTGCCGAGCTTGATCGCCGGCGAGGGCAGCCCGAACCCAGCGATCAGATCGACCGGCGCGATCCCCGAGACGTTTCCCGCGGAGTCGACCTTCCCGGCGGAGGCCGGGCCGCCGGTGACAAAGTTGCGCTGCACGGCGGGCAGATCGGACCAAGCCAAGGTCGGCCCGGCAAGACGCAGCAGCGCATATATCGTGTCCCATCCGCCCGGCTGCAGCGCATCTGAAAAAATGTCCGCCAATCCTTCCCTGCCCTGCGGGTTCCGCAGCGCGGCCATGCCCACCGCGCTGCAGGCGTTGCAAAGCAGGGTGTCGTCGAGATTGGGCAGCGTCAGGCCGCGCGTCTGGGAGTCCGAGCTCATCACGGACCAGCCCGGTAAATGCAGGCTTGTCAGCTCAGTGTATGTCCGCGAGGGCGTATAGCCGAACGACAGGGAAGTGGGGGTTGGAGGAGATGACATCGTCGCTCTCTCCGCATTCGATCGGGCCAGCCCAGTTGATACTCCGGTCGCGCCGGTCTGTGAACCGCACTCGATTGCAAGTTGGTCTAGTCTGTGATGGCAGCCGGGGCGCGACGCAGCGAATGGCGCAGCACGATGGCCGCAGTTAGCAACAGCACGGCGCCAGTTTGGTGCGCGGCGGCAAGCGGGATCGGCACCACCAGCAGCAGCGTCGAGATGCCGAGCGTGAGCTGGAGAAGAGCGATCGCGAGCAGCGAGTGCAGCGCCCGTTTCGCGGCGGGCGGCAAGGCCGCGCGCGTCCCAGTGAGCCACAGCACGATCACCGAGGCGGCGGTGGCCATCGCCAGCAGGCGGTGATCGAACTGCACCGCGGCGACATTTTCGAACCAGTTCCGCATAAACGGCTCGAGCTGCGCGTAGCCGGCCGGGATGAAGCTGCCGTCCATCAGCGGAAAGGTGTTGTAGGTGAGTCCGGCGTGGAGCCCGGCGACGAACCCCCCGGCGACGATCGTCAGGCTAACGAGCCCGAGCACGGCCTCGCTGGCGCAGCGCGCCCACCGGGGCGCCGCTCCGCTTGAGGCCTGCAGCAGCCCCAACGCGGTCCACAGGGTCGCGGCGTAGATCGCCAGGGCCAGCGCGAGATGGGCGGTGAGACGGTATTGGCTGACCTCGATCCGGTCGGCGAGGCCGCTCTCGACCATGTACCAGCCGAGTGCGCCTTGGCACCCGCCGAGCGCGAAAATCCCCGCCAGCGGCCAGATTAGCTGGCGCGGGATCCGGCGCCGCACGAGAAAATATATAAACGGCAGCAGATAGACGAAACCGATCAGCCGGCCCCACAGCCGGTGCACATATTCCCAAAGGTAGATCGTCTTGAAGTCCGTGATGCTCATCCCCGCGTTCAGCAGTCTGTATTGCGAGGTCTGCTGGTATTTGGCGAATTCGGCCTGCCAATCGGCGGCGGAGAGCGGCGGCACGATGCCGGTCACCGGGTGCCACTCGGGGATCGACAGCCCCGACCAGGTCAGCCGGGTCACGCCGCCGATCACCACCATTGCGAAGATCATCGCGCAGCAGACGAGCAGCCAAACTGCGACGGGGCGCAAATCTGCCTCCGCCGCTCCCCTCGATCGCGCCGTTGCGAGGCTCGCCGAAACCATTTGTGCCTAATGCCGCCCGCCCGAGGCCGGGACGATGTGAGGAAACCGCCGCGCCCGGCCATTGCCCTGCGCGACCTTTACCGAATGCAGTTCGCCGTCGATGTTCTTGCGCCAGAAATCCAGGAACTTGCTCAGCTCGGGAAACTCAGGCGCGATATCGAATTTCTGCCAGATAAAGGTCTGCAGCGTCTCGGGCTCGTCGGGCAGCCGGTAGATAATCTGGGCCGTGGTGAGCCGGTATCGGCTCGGGTCGGGTTGACCGGTCACGATCGGGTCTCTCGCTCTACGCTCCACAAGCATGGCGCGGCAAACGCGGTCGGGGCAACGACGATCATGCCGCAGCTATCGCGTCGAGGCAGCCTTGTAGGATGTAGGCGGCGGCGACCTTGTCGACAATCTCGGCGCGGCGCCTTCGAGTCATGTCGGCGGCGATCATCTCGCGGGTCACCGCAGCGGTCGACAGCCGCTCATCCCACAACAGCGCCGGCAGGTCGCGCAATGCCAAAAGGTTGCGCGTGAACGCCCGCACCGACTGCGTGCGCGGCGTATCGCCACCGGACAGCGCCAGCGGCAGGCCGATCACGACTCCACCGATCCCGTGCCTGTCGATCAGATCGAACAGCGCGGCCATGTCCTCGCGAAACCGGCGGCGGCGGATCGTCTCGAGCGGGCTGGCGATGACCAGCCGCGTATCCGAAAGCGCCAGGCCGATCGTCTTGGTGCCGACATCGAGCCCTATCAGCCGCACGCCGGGCGCGACCGCCGCCTTCAGCGCCGCGGGGTTGTCGAGGAGCATGCCCGATGATAGCGTGCGCCGTGGGACTTTGACTCCCGCTTTTGCCGCGAAAGACTTGAGATTCATGGCGTTGGACAAGGCCACCGTGGCGCGCATCGCCACCCTGGCGCGCATTCGCGTCGCCGAGGACGAACTCGAACCGCTCGCCGCCGAGCTCTCCGGCATCCTCGATTGGGTCGAGCAGCTGATGGCGGTCGACACCGACAACGTGCCGCCAATGACCAGCGTCGCCGACATCACCTTGCCGATGCGTGACGACGTCGTGACCGACGGCGGCAACCGCGACGGTGTGCTGGGCAATGCGCCGCGCGCCGCCAGGGGCTTCTTCGCCGTGCCCAAGGTTGTCGAGTGAGCGCGCTCACCGACCTGACCCTGGCCGAGGCGCGCGACGGGCTCAGGGCCAAACGATTTTCGGCGCGCGACCTCGCGACCGCGTTCAACCACGCGGTCGAGCAGATCAAGCCGCTCAACGCCTACATCACCGCGACCCCGGAACGCGCGCTGGAGATGGCCGCCGCGTCGGACGCGCGGCTGGCGAAAGGCGGGGGCGGCGCGCTTGAAGGCATCCCGCTGGCGATCAAGGATCTCTTCTGCACCAAGGGGGTGCTGACCACCGCCGCCTCGCATATCCTCGACGGCTTCATCCCGCCTTACGAGTCGACCGTCACTGAGAAGCTGTGGGCGGCGGGCGCGGTGATGCTCGGCAAGACCAATCTCGACGAGTTCGCGATGGGTTCGTCGACCACCACGAGCTACTACGGGCCGACCGAGAACCCGTGGCGACGCCCCGGCGACAACCGGCCGCTGGTGCCGGGCGGCTCGTCGGGCGGCTCGGCGGCGGCGGTCGCGGCGCATGCTGCGCTCGGCGCGACCGGCACCGACACCGGCGGCTCGATCCGCCAGCCGGCCAGTTTCACCGGCATCGTCGGCTTGAAGCCGACTTACGGCCGCTGCTCACGTTGGGGGGTGGTGGCGTTCGCCTCCTCGCTCGACCACCCGGGGCCGATGACCCGCACGGTGCGCGACGCGGCGATCATGCTCGGCGCGATGGCCGGGCATGACCCGCGCAACTCGACCTCCGCCCCGGTGCCTGTGCCCGATTACGAAGAGGCGCTCACCGGCGACATTCGTGGGCTTAAGGTTGGCATTCCGCGCGATCATGCCGGCGCGAGCGACCTTTCGAGCGAGAACGCAGCGCTGTGGCAATCGGGCATCGATTGGCTGAAAGCGGCCGGGGCCGAACCGGTCGAGATCAGCCTGCCGACCACGCATGTCGCACTGCCGGCCTATTACATCATCGCCCCCGCTGAGGCCTCATCGAACCTCGCGCGCTATGATGGGGTGAAATTCGGCCTGCGGGTCGAGGGCGACAGCCTCGACGATATGTACGAAAAGACCCGAGCTGCCGGGTTTGGCGCCGAGGTGCGCCGCCGCATCCTGATCGGCACCTATGTGCTGTCGGCCGGGTATTACGACGCCTACTATTTGAAGGCGCAGCGGGTGCGCACGCTGATCGCCCGCGACTTTGCCGCTGCGTTCGAGCGCTGCGACGTGATCCTGACCCCGACCGCTCCGACCGCTCCCTTCGCGATCGGCGAGAAGAGCGACGACCCGGTCGCGATGTATCTCAACGATATCTTCACGGTGTCGTCCGATCTCGCCGGGTTGCCGGCGATCTCGGTGCCCGCAGGCCTCTCCGAAGGCTTGCCCGCGGGGCTGCAGATCATCGGCCGCGCGTTTGACGAGGCAACCGTGCTGCGCGTCGGGCAGGTGCTGGAAAGCGCAGCCGCCTTTACCCACCAGGCGAGCTTCCTGGCCGGAGGCCGAATCGTCGGGTGAATTTCGGCGCGTTTTCGGAGCTGGCGCAGCGCACGCCCGGTACCGGATGCACGGCCTGGAAAACGCCGTCGCTGTGTGTCACCGTAAGCGCGAGATAATTCGGAGGTGTGCGATGGATCAGTTTGAGGTCGCCGGCACCAATGCCACGGCGGACGCGCACGACGGTACGGTGGCCTATGTGCCGCCGCTGCAGCGCACGGCAGGGCAGCCAGAGCCGATCGCCGCGCATGGCGGGCTGTCCTACATGTCGTTCGACCGGGACGGCGATGCGGGAACCGCCGTGGCGCTCGACGACGCGCTGGCGGAGATCGCCTCGGGCGAGAGCCAACGCCTTACCGACATGATCGACAAGGCGCCGCCGGGGCCGATCAAGACCAAATGGGGTGTCGCGTTCCGCAGCTATGACGAGTGCATGGAGTACATCCGCCAGTCGAACAGCATCAAGGCCCCGCCGGGTGGGGTGGCGCTGCCGCTGCCCTATACCGTCTACGAGCGGCCGAGCTATTCGGTGGTGCCGTCCAACGCCATCTGGCGGGACCCGACGCGCGCCGAGACAGCGGCGATCCTGCGGACGAACGAGCGCGGTGGTAAACAACGCCGGGACCTCTATTTCCCGCAGGTGCTGCGCGATGCGCGGCGCATCGGCGAGTACTATCCGGGCCTCTCGCCCACCAGCCCGGAATGCATGGACAAGCTCGGCCTGTCGCTGGCGCACCTCGAGTCCAAATGCACGAACATCTACGATGCAGCAGAGGTGGAGCGGGTGTACTACCCGGAGATCGAGAAGCTGCTGCTGGACTTCTTCCCGGACGCGACCGACGCGCTGGTCTACAACCACGACGTCTTTGACAAGGACTACAAGGGCGACCGCACCGAGGATCAGGACGGCAAGAACCCTGGCGTCAACGCCAATTACGCCAACCTCGTCCACAACGATCTGAACGACAACAGCGGCCGGGTGCGCTGCCGTGAGCTGCTCACCAGGAACCTGCGCAATTTCGGGCGCCAGCAGCACTACACCGAGGAAGAAGCCGACGCGAAGATGTCGCGGCGGTTCATGTCGATCAACCTCGCCAGGCCGATCGAGACGATCGAGCAATTCCCGTTCGTGCTCTGCGCCTGGCCGTCTTTCGCCGACCAGCCCTACATCACCAACTACCGCATCTACGACGACCGCGTCGGCGAGACCACCCGCTTCACCTACCGTCCCGACCATGAGTGGTACTGGTTCCCTCGCCAGACGCCGACCGAAGTCTCAATGCTCAAATGCTATGACTCGGTGACCGACGGCTCGGTCTCGCGCTGGTCTTTCCATACCGCCTGCATCGACCCGAACGTGCCCCTGACCGCTCCCTGCCGCAAAAACGTCGTCGTCCGGTCCTACGTCTTCTTTTAGCAGGGCGACATTAGGGCGGCCGGCAGAGGGGGATTGGTGCGAACGGTTCGGCGATAGCGCCTCGAGACTGAGGCGCTATCGCCACCCTTGTTGCGAACGTATCATGAACTTATATGACCGCCATGGAGCCGCTTCGCTGCGAGCGTCGTCTGTCGGGTTGGTCGTATAACGAATCCCTTTGCCCGGACTTGATCCGGGCATCCACGTCTTTTGGGAAGCAGGGACGCGGGGAGGACCGAATGGTACTGAAAGTCCGCTGTGCCACCTGTTTTCGTCCGGCCTCACCACCTGTTCCAGCGGTTTCCACCGCCTGTTATCCTCCTGTTATTCGGAAGCGAATTGTGATTTATCAGCCAGTTAGTCCTGATCTTTTTTTGTTTCGCGCGCGCACGTGTTCGGAGGTGCAGAAATGATCCAAGGCCGTACCGGCGATTGGGAGATCGTCATCGGCCTTGAGGTCCACGCGCAAGTCGTGGCCAAGGCCAAGCTGTTCTCCGGAGCCGCGACCGATTTCGGCGCCGAGCCGAACACCCAGGTCTCGACCGTCGACGCCGCGTTCCCGGGCATGCTGCCGGTGATCAACCGGCATTGCGTCGAGCAGGCGGTCAAAACCGGGCTCGGCCTCGACGCCGAGATCAACCTGACAAGCGTGTTCGACCGCAAGAACTACTTCTATCCCGATCTGCCCGCCGGCTATCAGATTTCGCAATACCAGCAGCCGGTGGTCGGGCAGGGCCGTGTCACGCTCGACATGCCCGACGGCTCGACCCGCGAGATAGGTATCACCCGGCTGCACCTCGAGCAGGACGCCGGCAAGAGCCTGCACGACCAGAGCCCGCGCGAGACCTATGTCGACCTCAACCGCGCCGGCATCGGGCTGATGGAGATCGTTTCCGAGCCCGATCTGCGCTCGGCCGAAGAGGCCGGCATCTATCTGCGCAAGCTGCGCTCGATCCTGCGTTACCTCGGCACCTGCGACGGCAACATGGAGGAGGGGTCGCTGCGCTGCGATTGCAACGTCTCGGTGCGCAAACCCGGCGCGCCGTTCGGCACGCGCTGCGAGATCAAGAACCTCAATTCCGTGCGTTTTGTGATGCAGGCGATCGAGATCGAGGCGCGGCGCCAGATCGAGATCATCGAGGGCGGCGGCAATATCGCCCAAGAGACCCGGTTGTTCGACACCACGCGCGGCGAAACAAGGCCGATGCGCTCGAAGGAAAACGATTTCGACTACCGCTATTTCCCCGATCCCGATTTGTTGCCGCTGGTGCTCGATCGCGACTGGGTCGCGAAGCTCAAAGCGGAACTGCCCGAGTTGCCCGACAAGAAACGGGCTCGGTTTGTCGTCGATTATGGTTTGGGCGTCGAGGAAGCCGGCGTGCTGGTTGCGGAACGCGCGACCGCCGAATTTTTTGAGGAAGTCGCCAAGGACCGCGATCCGAAGGTGGCGGCGAATTGGGTCACTGGCGATTTGTTCGGCGCGCTGAACAAGAAGGGGCTGGGAATCGAAAACTCGCCTGTCTCGGAGGCGCAGCTTGGCGGGCTCATCGACCTGATCGCCGACGGCACCATCTCCGGCCGCATCGCCAAGGACGTCTTCGCCGAAATGGTCGAAACCGGCGCCGACCCGGCGGCAATCGTCGAGGCCAAGGGCCTGCGCCAGGTCACCGACACCGGCGCGATCGAGGCAGCGGTCGACGCCGCCCTTGCCGCCAACCCTGCCCAGGTCGCGCAATACGCCACGAACCCGAAAGTGCTCGGCTTCTTTGTTGGCCAGGTGATGAAGGCGACCCAGGGCAAGGCCAACCCGGCGCTGGTCAACGAGCTGCTGAAGAAGAAGCTCGGCGGGGAATCAGCTAGCTGATGGGCGAGCCATTCGCGTGACGCCAAACTCCCGCAGCGCGATGCGCGCCCTGACCAGCTTGCGCGCCGTCTCGGTCTTCTGAATGGCGAGGAGCGGCCCGATCCGCTCGGCGATGGGGCCAAACCGCTCGGGGTCGCTAGCCCTGAGTCGCGCCAGTTCGTCATCCATGAACAGCGCGTGGGCGAGGTGCAGATAAAAGATGTGCTCCTCGGCAATCAGTTTGTCGACCGGGTCGGTGGCGCGCTCCGCCGCCAGACTGAAGGATAAATTGTGGTCGTGAGCCCGGTAACGCACCAGCGGCTCGCGGATGAACCGCACGCCCTTCGCCAGATAGGCATAGAACGGCATGATGATATCGCTGGCTTGCATGTATTCGGGCGCCCATCCGAATTCGTCGTAGAGCGCCCGCTCGAAGCCCATGGCGACACCGAAGCAGGCGGTGTTGACGCCGTCGCGCGCCAATGTCTCAAAGCTCTCGTCGCACTGCGCCGCGGGATGGCAATGGATCCGGTTGAGCGATTTCGATTGGGCGTCGATATAGCTGGCGTTGACGGTGACGAGGGAGACGTTGTCGCTCTGCCAGACGTCCACCATCCGCTCCACCAGCTCACGTGCCGCGATATCGTCGCCGGCAACGCGCACGACAAATTCGCCGTGGGATTCCTCCAAGCCCCTGATGGTGTTCCGGCGAAAGCCGAGATTGCGGGGGTTGCGGATGACCCGAACATCGTCGCGGCGGTCATGGTGGGCGAGTTCGCGGGCGATGGCCTCCCATGTGCCGTCGGGCGAGGCATCCTCGAGAATGACGATTTCGAGTGGCCGGTAGGTTTGCGCCAAAACCGCCCGCACCGCCGCGGCGATGAAGTGCTCGTGCCGATAAGTCAGCAGCAGGACGGTGACCAGAGGCGGGAAGGCCAAGCGGAGCCGCTAGCGATTTGGCTCGGAGAGGATCAACGCGCAGACACCTGGCAGGTTGCGGTGGCGTTCGGCGTAATCCATGCCGTAGCCGACGACAAACACGTCCGGGACCTCGAACCCCTCGTAGCGGATCTCGACCGGCCGCGCGCCGGGAACCTGCTTGCGGAGAAGGGCGCAGACCTCGAGGCTCGCTGGTCCGAGCGCGCGCAATTCGGTCAGGATCGCCCTAATCGTCAGGCCGGTATCGACGATGTCCTCGACGACGACCACATGGCGGTCGCGTATGTCGAGGCCGCTTCTGTCGCCGATCAGGATCGTACCGGACGAGTATGTGCGGTCGCGGTACGACGAGGCGCCGATGAAGTCGACGACGAACGGGATCGAGATTTGCCGCATCAGATCGGCGGCGAAGACGGCGGCGCCCTTGAGCACGATGACGAGCGTCAGCGGCGCGCCGCGGTGATCCTCCTCGATTTGCCGGGCGAGTTCGCCAACCCGGTCGCGGATTTGCTCCGGCGCGATCAGCGACTCCAGGCGCTCGCTCAATCGCGGCGATAGGGATAGCAGCGGGCGCGCTCGAGGGTCATCCCGTAATGTTCGGCCAGCGCGCGAATCGCGTCTCCCTGCTCGGGGTAGGGGTCGGCGTTGCCGGGTCCAACGATGATCGGACGGAAGCTGCGGTCGTCCTTGCCGCCCGGCGGCAGCATCGCCGTCGCGAGCGGGGCGCCGTCATCGGCGCGCAGCGTGAGGAACAGCGGCATCTCGCGTTGGACGTGCGCCTTCAGCCCGATCTCCTGCTCAAAGAACACCTTCGAGATCGGCTGAAAGCTAGCGGCGGCCTTCTCATGCTCCTTGCGGAAATATTTCTCGACCGCGTGGTGCATCATCTCCAATTCGGCGGCCGCCTCGGCTTCGGTCTCGATCCGAAACCAAGTCTTGCTGTCGGGAGCATCGCAAACGTACCGCATGCTTCCTCCACAATCGCTGCCGTCGAGGAACCGGGTGGCGATTGGCGCGAGCGAGTGACGAGAGGAAATCCGAGGTTGCAGGGCGAGTCAACACCCAGGCGGCCTAACTCCCCTGATATCTCACGCGAACGCAGTCGCCTCTCACTTTACATTGCAAATTGCAGACACGGACCGCCGGACAGATCCGTGATTAGCTATAAAAGTCGAAGATCTCTGCCGATCTCGGCAGAGATGGTTAACGCGGCAGAAGCGGTACGACAAATGAACCGGCATAGGGGCAGACCAATACACGGAGCCCACGATGCTGTTTTTCTCGAACTCAATGCCAATCCCGCCCTTCGCCGGTCTCGATGATGCTGTTGTCGCTCAATCGCCGGGCCGCCGCTTCGCCTTTCTGATGACGCCGTTTCGCGACGTCGATGATCGTCCCTTCTTGAAGGCGCGGGCGAATCGCGCCGAAAAGCGCGCCGAGCGTGCCGCTAGCGACGCCGAGCTCGCCGGCCGCCGCTAGGGGAGGGACGTGTCGGCGGCTGTGGCGACGCTGCCTCGGCCGCTGGCAGCTCGGTCCATTCGCGCCAGAGCGCCATTAGCGCGGCCATCGTCGCCGGACCGAGGAACAGGCCGATAATTCCGAGTGTCTCTAGGCCGCCGAGCAATCCGAGCAAGACCCATATAAATGGCAGCCTCGCCGATCCGCCGATCAAAACCGGCCGCACGAAATGGTCGGCGATGAAGACGACGATACTGCCCGCGACGAAGATGATGATCGCCGCCAGCATCTTGCCCACCGACACCATGTACAGCGATGCGATCGTATAGATGAGCGGCGCGCCGAACGGGATTACTGCCAGCACGCCGGTCACCGCCCCAACCGAGGCAGGGTACGGCAGCCCGACAGCGATGTAGACGATCCCCAGCACTACCCCTTCGGCAAGCCCGACAAGCACCAGCCCAACGACGGTCCCATGTACGGCCGCGATCATATGGGCGCCGATTTGTTCTCCGCGTACCCCGATGACACGGTCGCTGAGGTCGCGCAATTGCTTGGCGAGTGTGCTGCCGTCGCGGAACAGGAAAAACAGCCCCAAGAGCGTGAACAAGAACGTCACGAAGCGATGAATGACTTCGCCGGTGTGTTCGCGCGCCGACTGCGCGGCGAATCGGTTGACCCGTCCGAACAGCTCTTGCGCCATCGTCGGGTCAGCGAGATTGGTGTGCCACCACTCGGCGATAGACGAGCCGACGATCGGCAGATCGGCAATGACGCTTGGAACTTCGATGCCCTGATGCCGCGCGGCAGCGATCATCGGGAAAATCAGCCGCATCTCATGGGCGATGGCGAGGCCCAGCAGGATTATTGGCGCGGCGAAAACCACTGCGACTGTGATTGTGACCAGCAGGGGAACCGCGACTCGGCCCGCTCGGCCAGGAAACAGGCGTTGGATTCGGACGTAAAGCGGCCACAAGGCGATCGACAGCACCACTGCCCACGCGAGCGCGGGAAGAAAGTCGTGCAGGATCCACAACCCGGCGAGCACAAATCCCGTCGCCAGCACCAGCCGTGCTCGAAGTTGCGATGTCGACCGTGGTGCCGGGGCAGGATCGGAGGCCATCGCCGTCATTGTTCCTCGCGCGTCTTCGGGTCAATCTAACGAAGCCAGCGGGCGACCGCATCCTTTCGAGCGAAACCGCGGTGCGCATTGGTCCTTGCTAGTCCCGCGCGCTCCGTACTCGCCCGGTCTTGTTCGGTTTGGCCGCCGGGAATAGGCTGGCAGCTGTCGGTTCCGCTCGATCCACGGGCAGAGCGGGTGAACGTTTCGGCGTGATTGCGCCGGGTAAACGATGGAGCGAAGGCAATGGCATACAGTCTTGAGGAAATGTCGGGCGAGATGCACCGAATCATCGCCGCCGATCCAGGTCCGGAAGGTCGAAAGAAGGTTTGCGCGTTGGTGCAAAAGGCATGCTCGGACAATGACTTTGTCACCAAGTACCTGCCGGCCGACGGTCCGGAACGCAAGATCCTCTACGAGGATCCCGAGTTCGGTTTCTGCATTCTCGCGCACGTTTATCACGGCGCCAAAGAGAGCGCGCCTCACGATCACGGCCCGACCTGGGCGATCTACGGCCAAGCGGTTGGCGAAACGGTGATGAGCGATTGGGATAAGATCGCCCCAGCGAGCGAGAGCGAGCCTGGCAAGGTGCGTTTGCGTCGTGAATACACGCTGACCCCGGGTATGGCTTATGTCTACAACGAAGGCGATCTGCATTCGCCGCGCCGCGCCGATTCCACTCGGCTGATTCGTATTGAAGGGCGCGACGTTACAAAAATCCGGCGATTCGCTTACGAGCGCGCCGCGTAGCGAGGAAGATCGCGGGCGGCGGAAACGCCGCCCCTGCCTCGCGAGCGTCTATCCGCGAGGCTGGTCGTGGAGGCGAAGCGTCGGCAATCTGAGGACGTCCGGCGCTCGGCGTTTTTTCCAGGACGCTGAACATACGAAATCGAAGGCATCCTGGAGGATGCCTTCGTCTCGTTCGTCGTGAGCAGGCAGCGGCCGAAGCCGCCGCCAATCCGACTTTTAGCCTTCCACCACCGTGACGCGGCGGTTGCGCGGCTCGCGCACGCCATCGGGCGTCGGTACGGCAAGGTCGTTCTCGCCACGACCGGAGACGGCCATCGCTGCCCACGGCACGCCCATGCGGGCGAGGATGTGGCGAACGTTCATCGCGCGGCGAACCGACAAGCGCTGATTGTAGCGCGCTGACCCGGAGGTATCGGTGTAGCCGGTAATCTGCACGGTCACGACGCCGCCAGCTTTGAACGTGTCCGCGGCTGCCTTCAGGATCGCGATACCCTGCGGGCCGACCCAGGACCGATTCCACGCAAAGTAGACGGTAAACACCTTCGCCGCCGGCGGGGGCGGTGGGGGCGGCGGCGGTGCGGGCGCCGGCACCGGCGCGCATGCAGCCATGATCAGGAGTGAACAGAGGGCCAGGGCACGCTTCATCGGGTTCCTCCGACAGTTGAGAAGAGACACCATATAATAAATCCTCTAATTATACTACTGGAAAGCGTGATTGGTTCAACTAGCCCTTCAATTCACTTCAACCGTCACGCTCGCCCGACCGCGCGCCGCATCAACATCGAGCTGATCGCCCGCTGGTAGAACGCCTTATAAGGCATTTGCGCGGACTATGCGAGCAAACCAATCGTAAGAAGCCTTTGGCAGCCGCTTCAGAGTGACGCGGTCAACCGCGGCGAGGCCGAATTTCGCCGCGTAACCGTGCGACCACTCGAAATTATCCATGATCGTCCAGACGAAATAACCGCCAAGATTTGCGCCTTTTTCGATGGCGTGGTGGGCGGCGGCGATATGCGCGCTCAGGTAGCTCATCCGCTCGGCGTCCTCGATATGGCCGGCGGCATCTGGCCTCTCGCGGAAATAGGCGCCGTTCTCGGTGATATAGACGCGGGGATTTCCATAATGATCGCGCAGATCCGCGAGTACCTCGACGAGACCCCCGGGATCGACGGGCCAGCCCATGCCGGTCAGCGGCATGTCGGGCGGATTCGCTCCCCAATTGGTGCCGACAAGCCCATTCAGGTCGGCCCGCTGATACATCGGCGAGTAGTAGTTGACGCCGAGGAAGTCGACCTTCCGCTTGATCTCCAGGAGGTCATCCTTCTGCACCAGCTTGGCGAGATAAGGCTCTAACAGCTTCGGGTAGCGGCCGTGAAAGAGCGGATCGAGAAAGCTGCGATTCCACAGCGCATCCCACATCAAGGCGGCGCCGCGGTCGGCGGCCGCGGTGCTCGCTGGCCGCACCGGCTGCAGACTGAACACCGTTCCGACGTTGCGCACTGGGCCAAACGACTGGACCAGCAGCGCGGTCATGCCGCGCGCCTGGGCGAGGTTCTGGTGGTGGATCGCGGCGAACATCTTGTCCCGGCTCTTGAAGCCCGGCGCGTGTTCGCCGATCCCGTGCCCCATCACCGCATGAACCTGTGGCTCGTTGAAGAGCGCCCAGTGGGAAACCCGGTCGGCGAGCTTGCGGGCGACCGTCACCGCGTACTCGGCGAACCAGTTGACGATGTCGCGGTTTTCCCACCCCCCACGATCCTGCAGCGCCTGCGGCAGATCCCAATGAAACAGACAGGCCCAGGGCGAGATGCCGGCGCCCAACGCGGCGTCGACGAGGCGACTGTAATAATCCAGTCCGCGCTGGTCAGGCTTTCCGATGCCGTCGGGTAGCACCCGAGGCCAGCAGATCGAGAATCGATAGGCTTTCAATCCGGCACCCGCGATCAGCGCGATATCCTCGGGATAGCGGCGGTAGCTGTCGCAGGCGATCTCGGGCGTGCTGCCATCGCCGATCGCCCCGGGCTTGCGGGCAAAGGTGTCCCAGATGCTGTCGGCCGTGCGATCGCCGCGCCCCTCGATCTGGCAGGACGAGGTCGCGGTGCCCCAGTCGAAGCCCGGCGGGAAGCGCAACGTCTCGGCGCCGGCTGACGCGGGCTTGAGAAGTCTTCCCGCGAGAGCTCCTGCGGCAGTAGCCTTCAACAGATCGCGGCGCTGCACGACGTCGGCTCAGCCGCCGACCGCGCCCTCGGTACCCACATAGACCGCGTAGAGCGAATGGCTAGCGGCCATGAACAAGCGGTTACGCTTGGTGCCGCCGAAGCAGAGGTTGGCGGCGCGCTCGGGTAGGCGGATCTGGCCGATCATCGTGCCGTCGGGCGCGAATACCGCAACCCCATTTAATTCCTCGCTCATACCCCAGCCGCACCAGAGATTGCCATGCACGTCGCAGCGGAAGCCGTCAGGCGTGCCTTTGCCGAGATCGGCGAAATCGCGGCCATTGGTGAGTCGCTCGCCGTCCGCGGCAACGTCGAAAACGCGGATCGCTCGTTGCGGTTGGGCGCGGGACTCAACCACATACAAGCGCGACTCATCGGGCGAGAAGCAGAGCCCGTTCGGGCCGCGAATATCGTCGGCGACGATCGTCACCCGGCCGGTGCGGCCGTCGATCCGATAAACATGGGTGACGGGCAGCTCGGGCTCGGCGCGGTCGCCCTCGTACTCGCCGCCGATGCCGAAGGGGGGATCGGTGAACCACACGGAACCGTCCGATTTGACGACGACATCGTTGGGGGAATTGAGCGGCTTGCCCTCGTAGCGGTTGCACAGGACCGTGATTGTCCCGTCATGCTCGGTGCGGGTCACCCGACGGCCGCCATGCTCGCAGGTGACAAGCCGGCCCTGGCGGTCGCGGGTGTTGCCGTTGGCGTTATTGGACGGCTTGCGAAAGACGCTGACCGCGCCGGTTTCCTCTTCCCATTTGAGGATGCGGTTATTGGGGATGTCGCTCCACAGTAGAAAGCGCCCGTCACCGAACCACACCGGACCTTCGCTCCAGCGGCAGCCCGTATAGAGCCGCTCGACCGACGCGTTGAACGGCGGCCGGACCGATTCGAAGCGTGGGTCGAGAGTGATGATCGCGGGATCGGGATAGAGAAGGGAAGGCTGCCAGCCGGTTTCGCTCATCGCATGTGCCCCTGCTCGTTACACGCTTGGGGCGAGCATGGAGCGTTTCGCGCGAGGCCTCAAGGCCTGGCGCGGCGAATACAGCGGCAGGATATTGGTTTAGCGCAAACGCGCTCTACATGGCGTTGGCGACGTTTTGAAAAGCCGAACTGACCGAACTGCCGACCGTGACAAGCACCGAGAACGCAGCGATGGAAATGAAGAATGCAACCATCGCGTACTCGATCGCGGTCGCGCCCTTCTCGCCCAGCCGTTTCTTGAGAAGCGTGCCCATGAATTTTCCGCCCCGGCACTGCCAGTAATAGTTGATAATGTGGGGGGCGCTGGTTGACGATTTATGAAGAAATACCAGGCGCCAGCGCCGGAATGGTCGCCTTAGAGGGTTAAAGTGAGGAATTTTGCATGACAGGGACGGTTTTGATGAGCGCGATCGCCTCGCACTCCCCACGGATTGGCATCGAGGCCCAGGCGCCAGATTTTCTAAGCGGTGTCATCGCCGGCGAATATGCGATGGGACGGGCGATCCAGTCGCTCGAACCCGATGTGATTGTGCTGCAATCGGCGCACTGGGTAACGACCTTTACCTGGTACGTCACCTGCCAAGCGCGGCACCGCGGGGTTTGCGTCTCCGACGAGCTTCCCGACCTCATCCCGGGACAACCCTACGACCGGCCCGGCGATCCCGAATTCGCCGCCGCGCTCGTCGAAGCAATCAAGGCCAAGGGCCTGCTGGCCGGGCGCAACGACACGACGCATTATAAGTGGGACTACGGTACCTACGTCCCGCTGCAGTATCTCGATCCCCGGCAGCAAATACCGGTGGTGACGATGGGTACCTGCATCCTCGCCGATCTCGACGAGTGCTACCGCGTCGGCACCGCCATCCGCGACGCGGCCGTCAACTCAGGCAAGCGGGTAGTCTTCGTCGCCAGCTCGGCGCTGTCGCACCGGCTGGTGCGCAATCCAGCGAGCTGGCCCACCGCGGAGGACCAGGCGCTCGACCGCGAGTTTCTCACGCTGCTCCGCGACGGCCGCACCGGCGAGGCTCGGCAGTTCCTCGATGGCTTCGCCAAGCAGGCGCAGGTCGAGATGGGCGGACGGAATATCGCGACGATGCTCGGCGTGCTTGATGGCACCGCGGCGGGCCGGCAAAGCGGCGTCGAATATGGCGAGTATGGTCCGTCCTCCGGAGCCGGCCACACCAATTTCGCTATCAGTATTCAGTAAAGCGACATCGGCGCAAAATGCATCAGCCGCAGCGCCGGCTCATCGCGAACCTTCACGGCTGACGATCCGGATTTCGACCGCCTCGAGCGGGTCGTCGCGCAGCGGTGCGAAGCAGGCTTCGCCGTTACGTGCCACCGGCGTCGGACCGCTGGTGAAAAACGCGCCGCGATAGCTAACGTCAAACCGGCTTCGCAGCTGCGGCGTGAGGCGGATCGCAAACCCGGTCAGCGGCAACCCCTGTCCACGCGTACCGCACAGTCTGCCGTCGGAGACCCACGGCGTCTCGCGCCCGCCGGTGCTGTACACCTTGTATTCAATCTCACCGCTGGAGATCGCTTCCAACGGGCGCACCGCCAGGGCTTCGATTCGCCGCCGGCTGCCGAGCCGCCCGGCCCATCCGCCGGTGGTGAACTGGCAGTCGCCCTCGCGCTCGATGTGAAGGATGATCGCGGTGCGCAGCGGCGGCGGGCCGGGCGCGGTCAAGGTCGCCGCTACGGCGTCGATGGGGTGCAATTCGATATCGAGGGAGATCGTGGCCTCTCCGGGCGGAGTGAAGCTGGTCACGAGCACATGACCGCCTGCCGCCGGTGCGCGGAATGTCACGGCGCCGCCCGCCGCGCCAATCCAGACCCCGCCGCCGCGGTCGCCAATCAGTTCGACCGTCTCCCCCGTGCGAGACGGAGGCGCCGCGATAAAGACCGCCGGCAACAACCACCCAAGGACATCGCGCTCCGCTCCCCGCGCCGCCGGAATCACCAGCTTGTGCAGTCCCGGTTCGACGGCAAGCAGTCGGGCTTCCGCGATGATGCCGGCCGTTCCAGGGCCCTGGGATCTTGCCGGCGCGGTGCGGTCTGCTCGCCGATCCTCGCGGCGTACCTCCGTCATCGGGGCACGTCTCTCAGCGGCCGGCTTCTTGACCGGTACGGCCGCCGTCTCGCGCTCGCCCTTTAATGGCGCAGACTTGGTTCTCTTCGCTGGGATTATTCGTGCAGACGCCCCAGGTTCTCGGCGGCTGACTGGATCGTTCTTTGTAGGCATTGCTGGGCTGCGCCGACCTTGTCCCGATGTCCCGCGTCGTTCCATTCTGAAACGCGCCGACCGGTCACCGCAACCTCGTTCTGGCGGATGGGGTGTCCGCCGCTGAATCAAAAAAATCAACGGGTTAGAATAAAATTCTTCTGATTGTCCCATCATTCGTACCCATACAATTGGCCGCACTGTCGAAAGTGTGCGCCGGCGCACGGCGCTCAGGTGAAGCGATCCATCCGTAGGAGGGACGCTATAGGCCTATGTGCGATCCTGGCACAATGGCTCTGGCGGGCCAACAACCCGCTCTGGCGAGCCGAGGTCTCTTCGAAGGACCGCGTTCGAGCAGCGGGAGGTCCGGACCGAATTGACGCCGCCTGCGGTCAATCGGCATTCAAGACATCAGTAGCCGGGATAGGGCCAACCCGAGCTTTGTCCTTGCAACGCGTTAGGCCGCGCCTTAACCGGACGCCGCAATGGGTCTCCGCCCTCGGTCCGATTGTGTTCGAGGTGGCGTAGCGTTCTGATTGCTGACTGCGCGCTTCGGAGGTTGCGGCGGGGCATTTGCGAGGACGTGGTCGCGGCAGGTGGTTGGTCCGGTCCTGGTCGGGCTGGCAATCTCACTGGCCATTCACTGCCCGCTTTACCGCGCCGAAGAGCGTGGAGAATGCCTTGCACTCCCCGTGCATCAGCGCCAAGTAAGACGCCCGATCCTCGGTTTCGAACCGAGCCACCGCTTCGGCAATTGCGTCGAATTCCTGCGGGTCGAGATCGACGATTGCGTCGAATAGGAGGGCGCCGAGGTGTTCAAGGCTAGTCATTGGTGTTTCTCCAGGTATTAGCCAAGTACAGACCCCTCACAGTGGTCCCCCCACTGATGTCCTTATTCTTGAATGGCCTGACCCGCCGGTAAGGCCATGAAGCTCCATTTCGGGCAGCTTTGTGGCCACAGCGCAATAGAAATGCCAGTTTGAAAGATCACAAGGAAAAAGTACCATATGACCGTAACGCGAAAGATCCTCGAAGAGGACCGTAAAATTTTCCGACAGATACCGCTTACGGTATATTGAGAGCAGTTCGTGCGCGGTACGCGCCGGTGAACTGCCGCTCGTCTTGAACGGAGACCCGGCGTAAGCTAGGAAAAACTCAAGAAGCGCGGGGTAAGCCGGTCCGTAGGTTCTACTGGGGTGGCGCGGTCTCGCTAGGCTGCCCTTTGACCCGCCGTCCCAACCCTAGCGATTTCGCCAGTTCGCTCCGCCGCGCGGCGTAGTTTGGCGCGACCATCGGGTAATCTTGCTTCAGCCCCCAGCGCTCACGATACGCTGATGGGGTCAATTGATGCTTCTCAATATGCCGCTTGAGCATCTTGCCGCGATATCCGCAATCGAGACAGATAATTTCGTCCGGTTGAACAGAGCGCCTGATCGGTACGGCCGGGATGAGCTTCGTTGGCGACGACGGCGACTCGCGCCGCCCGCCCTCCTCAATCTGCGCGAGAGCGCCGTGAACCGTGGCGATCAGGGCCGGTAGTTGATCGGCCGCTAGCGCATTCCGCTTGGCGTATGCGCTTACGATCTTCGCGACATGGTCAGTATTAGGCATGGCCGCCCCCAGGTTTTGTCCTCGCTTGCCGTAGGTTTAGCATCCTTCGGCCCGCCGCGCACACCGGGCGACTGTGATCAACCCGTTTGAAGTGCTCCACCCTGAGCTATGGGTTTTGCCCTTGAAGGTCACCGAGCCGAATGCCATCCCGAGGACGACGGGTGGGGTGAGCTCGCAAGGTCGGCCGATCCGGCCGCCGATCAGCGGCAAGGGCGCCCGAAAGATTGTACCGCCCCTCCCGTGATGGGGCGGCTGGGTGCCGACCTCGAAAAGAAGCGGCAGCCCCGTGTGGCATCATCGGCCAAAGCGCAATTGCAGGAGGCCATCAGGGTGACTCTTGACACCGGCCGCGATAGCGAAGCGGTCCTTGCCGCTGATAAGGCCCATATAATTTGAGGGCAGGCTCTTAGCCGTAGGCGATCCTATTAGCCGGCCAATTTGGTCATGAGCGGCTTATTCAGAAATAGGTTATTTCTCATCGGCCAGATATGGCTGGGTAGATTATGGCACAGGTGCGAATTCATAATTTCCTGATGACTCCACCTTCTTCCAGCCTCTGGATATCATGCAGAGTTCGCGCACTTTATAGTCAATCGCGATCGACATGTATTCGGGAATCAATGTTCTTTTAGCGCAGGTGTACAGATCCTCTCGAAGATCTGGGCTGGTCGTGCCATTCTTATTCCAATGAGCCGGCGGGGCGCAGCCTGCCACAGCAATAGCGAAGGCGAGAGGCATCGCCCATTTGGTCAATGAGATGGTCGGCACGACGATCACGCGGTACGCAATTTGTGACGCCAAAGGACGTATTCCTCTCGGGAAGACGTCTTGAATTGGATTGAGGTCACCCTGATGTCTCTTGCCTGCCCGTCTCTGATTGCTCATTACTATCCGGACTTATGTCTGCCGGTCGATATTTATTGCGAACGAACCACGAGGGCGTTCGACGCTGAGCCTCTCAATGCGCTGACGAATGTGGCTTTCCTAATAGCCGCCGCGTGTGCTTGGCGCCTCCAATCGCATCGCCCCGGTCGCATCGTATCACGGCTTGTCCGGATCTTGATCGTGCTGATAGCCATCATCGGTTTCGGCAGTTTCCTCTTCCACACGATCGCGACGCGCTGGGCCGAATGGGGCGACGTCATCCCCATCATGATCTTCATGCTGTTGTACATTTGGCTCGTGCTAACGAGCTTTTTTGCCTGGCACTTTTGGGCAAAGCTTTTAGCGCTATCGATTTTTTTCGCCATCACTTTCTATGCGAAATCGGTGGTGCCGAGTGCATTCCTGATGGGCGGTGCGCTCTATGTTCCCGCGCTATTCGTTATGATCGCTATCGGCGCCTCGCTCTATCGTCGGCATCACGCCGCCGGGGGAGCGATGTTCGCCGCGGTCGGGGTCTTTGCCGTGTCATTCATCGCTCGGACGATCGATGTTCCGATCTGTAGGTCATTCCCGATCGGAACTCATTTTCTCTGGCACCTCCTCAATGCCATTCTCTTATATCTGTTGCTTCGGATCGCCATCCTTTACCCACCCGCCGACAGGCCCGGCGTTGCAGGGGGACATCCATCTGGGGCCCGCCGCTCATAGGCAACACTGATGCCCGACCTGTTTGGGGAGGGGAGGGGAGATCCCAACTGAAATTGAAAGAACAACCCCACGCACTTGGACAGCCTACGATCGATTATGAAGGCGATAATGCCTAAATGTGATAATCTCTTATAATACATTCAATGCTTTATGGGCGGCTTTGTCTCTTATTTTACCGGTCGCCATTAGGCGCATCAGTGGCACTAAAAGGCTCATGGACCACCTCAAAAGCCCCCGTCATCCAATCATCGGCCGCATAGGGGCCCTTTCCCGACACCGGCCGTTCGGCCTCGGCTGCGACAATGCGTCTTCGTGCCCCGTTGCGGGCCCTGCCCGCAACCAAAGGCCGTCGGCGTACGGCACCGAAGCGAAATTGCCCGGTTCGCTGGTGCACAGCTGATCTATCCGTTGCGCTCGCATCAAAGCTCGGTTTGCGGGCGATCCCTGGGCGCCAACGGCTGACGGCCGTCTCTCCTCGGCAACGTGGGCTCAGCCGCCGGCAGTCGGCGCCGTGGGTGATTGTGTCTCTGCTCGCTGATGGCCGCAAGGATCGCCGAGCCCACTCCCGCAAGAGCGACAACGGCAACCGCTATGGATTTTAACGACCAGACCATAAGACGAAGTCCACCGACGGAGCGTCGAACAGAGAGGTTAAAAAAACGCGTACATTGCAGCGAAAATGGGGCGCTGAGATGGGGTGGTCGCTAACGCGAGCGCGCTAACGTCTTAAGGCGTGTCACCCCTGGAGTTGCTGGTGGTAACCGCTCTCCCTGGAGCAAACCCGACCGCCGCAAGAGCCACTGACCAAGCTCTTGGCATTCTGCAGCGGAGAGCGAGCGCAGATAGCGTCCGACCGAGAGGGGCATCGCAGCTAACCCAGTCCTGGCATCCGTTGTGGCGCGGTCGATCGGCTGGGCGCTCTCGTTCAACCGCTGAGCGGGGTCGTTCATGGGGTTGCTCATGTAGGCCCTGTGGGTCAAGCGCGCTGGGCGTGACGCCGGCAATGCCATCCACGGCGAACGTCAGCTCTCGGAGATGCTAATTCCTCCGTGGACAAGACGGAGCACTCGTAAACGTCCGTCATGCCGAGACGGCGAGGCATCAGCCTAATGCGTGTCAGCGTTAGCAGTTGGCCAAAAAACATGGTGACCATTTGATTGCAAGGGCTTGGCCTCATTGGTGAGCCCTTCAATCTTGAAAAGCGGCTTATTTTCTCTGTCGCGGGCGCGGTTTGCTTTTGCGACCAGCTCTGCAAGGTCCAGCCGAAACCGGCCATTGACGAGATAGGTGCCGCTGCTCTCTGGCACCACGACGTCATCGCGTTGCCGCAGGTAGCGGACGACCTCGTCAGCTGTCGCGCTAATAGCGGAAGCCGGCGTGACGGGTGCGCGCGTGACGGGTGCGGTGGATGCGCGCTTTGTGCGTGCGGCGACCATGCGAAGGCCTTGGACCTGTCTGGGTTTGAGTCCGAATTCGGCGGCGAGCTCGGCGTTATTGGCGCCCTTTGCCGCGCGCTCGAGAAGCTCAACGCGCTGGCTCGGTGCGAGGTCGACGCGCGACGATCTTGCTGGCGATTGATCGCGCACTACCACCGTTTCGGGTTTCGGGGCGAGTTCGGCTCTTGCGCTGGGCGCGACACTCGCCGGTGAATCGATCTTGCGGTGATCCTCCCCGACCACAAACCGGTCGGCGGTGCGGGTGAGATCAATCGCTTGATCCTTCGGGGCGAGTTCGGCTCTTGCGCTGGGTGCGACACTCGCCGGCACCTCGATCTTGCCATGGTCATCCCCGACCACGAACCGGTCGGCGGTGCGGGCGAGATCAATCGCCTGATCGAGGGGAACGCATTCGAGAGCTTTGAGGAGCAGCCAGCCGCGTCGGTGGGTCGGCTCGGCCAGTAGCGTATCAAAGTCCATCAGGACCTCCTCGTCGTGTGTGCCTCTGAGCTTGGAACTGTGACGACCAATGGTTTCGTTTATGAGGCTGCATCCTTTGTTGCGTGATCACCGGTGAACGGCCGGCGCCTCAAGATTTCTAGGGGCAGATTGTTGACCGGAGTGCCGCCACCTTCTCCTCTTAAGGCGTCCATCAATGCCATGACGGCCTCGGTGCGAAGACCGGTGAGGTGTTGTACAGCCGATTGGTCGAGACCGGCGTTCAATAGGGCAAGCGCACACTGATAGCCGTCAGCCATAGCTTTGATCCAAGCGAGGTGCGGCGCTCTCCTACAGCCTGTTGCGGCGGATTTCAGTAAAATTGATGCTTAATGCAATCTGATCTCGGTGCTATGGCCTGGCGCGAACCAGGAAACGTGCCCAACTTGAGAGATGGTCGCGGGGCTTGCTTATAGGGTGGCGCCAATGCCGTTTGACATCGCTTCGATTAGGATTTAGCCACGCAGTGGCATCGCGTTTGAGTAATTAGAGTATAATGAGTTGCGGGCACGCAGGGACAATTTTTTTATATAACATGACAATGGCATTAATAGATAACGGGCCGCAGAGACGACGCTTTCGACGCCGGCCTGCGGTGTTCTTTGCTACTTTGGTCCCAGTCCTTATTGCTAGTTTGCTTTATGTCTATTTGCGTCCGGCCGAATACCGCGCCATCGCGCAGTTGCAGATCACCCCGGCCGCCGCCGTCAGCCAACCGACCGAGGCCAAGGACACGCCGACGGTCACGGCAGTTGACAAGTCCTTTCTGACAGAGGTGCAGGTTCTGACGAGCCGCCCGCTGCTGCAGGATGTCCTTGAGCGTCTCAAAAAAGATCATCCTCTGCCTGAGCTCGGTCGTGATCCCATCGGCACCGTTCAGGGCATGCTGCAGGCCGAAGTGATCGCCGGCACACAAATCGTCGAGCTTTCGGCCGTCGGCCGCGATGCGCAATTTGTGGCCGCCCTCGTCAATGCGATCGTCGATGCGTATCGACGGCAAGTCGTCGAGACCTACAAGGGTGAAGCCACGGGTACCTATAGTCAGCTCAGCGGCGAAGTTGACGCACTCAACAATGAGGTCGTGGCGAAACGACGAGCCCTCGATGCGTTCCGCGCGCGGTACGATATCGTCTCATTGGAACACAAAGAGAATGATCTCCTGGCCGAGATCGATGGCTTCACTCACTCGTACACCGAGGCCAATGATCGCCTCGCGAAAGCGCAGGCGCACGTGCAGGCCGTGCAAGCCGCGATTGCAACGGGGCAGACGGTTGACCGGGCGAAGGATGATCCAACACTGGCGGATTTGGAGCGGCGCGCCTCGATATTGCGCGAGCAGCTGGGTGATCTCCAACGTCGCTTTACGCCAGATTACCTAGCGCTTGATCCCGATGTGAGGTCAGCCCAAGCACGGCTCGATAATCTCGAAAAACAACTCAGCGCTGCGCGGACGGCGAGCGCCCATGCGGCACTCGTCGAAGCACAAGAAGAATTGTCAGCCGCCCAAGCTGCGGTTGGGCAGCTCCGCCAGGATGTGGCCGACCATCAGAAGCTAGCGCGGGAATTTACCGGTCACCTCAACGAGTACAAAACGCTGCAGGAAGATCTCGACCACCTTGAGGGTATGCATCGAGCGGCGCTCGACCGGCTCATGAAATTACAAGCGAGCGAAGCGGAGCGGGCACCGCGGGTCAGTCTCATTGAAGCTGCTGTACCCAGCGCCAAGCCTTGGCGGCCCAATTATCAACGAGATGCCCTGATCGCGGTGGCGGGATCGTTGATCCTCGCCCTGTTCGTGACCTGGCTTGCCGACTTTATCTCAGGCGCTCCGGCGTCACCGCCGCTGCCGCTCTTGATGCAACATATGTGGGCGCCGGCGATGCTCGGGCGCGATACGACCATTCCCACTCAGGCGCTAGCAGCTCCTGCGATTGGACAATTGCCAGCGCCGGAACCGCTCCCGCGAGAGCTGAGCGATGTTGAAATCGTCGCGCTCCTTGGCAGCGCGACCGACGACGCGCGGCTGGTGGCGATGCTCTTGTTGATGGGGGTGAGCATCGAGGAAATTGTTGGGCTCCGTCATGACGCAATCGATCTTTCGGCAGGGATCTTCCACGTTGTTGGCAGTGGCGCCCGTACTCTTCCCTTGCAAGAGCCGCTTCTCAGTCTCCTTGCCGCGCGTCAGGCCACACTGAGTGATGATGCGAATACGGGTGTTCTGCGGAACGCGCAGGGTGCCCCCTTGGCGATTACTGACGTCGAGCGCCTCTTATTGTTCGCTGCCTATGATGCGGGGCTCGATCGCCCCCAGGAAGTGACGCCGGCCGCGCTCCGCTATACCTATCTTGCCTACCTATTTCGCCAGGGGATCCGCGCTGCGGATATTGCTGAGATCGCCGGCGCGGTCCCTCAGAATGAAATGATTATTTATATGCAGACGAGTTCGCCAACCGAACGGCGGTCTTTGGCACAGATCGATCGGGTCCTCCCGGCACTTCGCAAGATTGCAAATGACCGGATGGCGAAGTGAAGCCACCGCCATCAGCATGGCGTGCCCCTTGGTCGGCGGTGTATAGGAAACCCTTCGGGCGCTTCAACTCTTGAGGTCACTCCGCCACGGCGTTGAGCTTAGCCGCCTCGATCGGCGAGTACATCGTGCCCAAATGCCGGCCGCCGACATCGGAGCCGGCGAAGGGTTAATTCCCTCAGGCTGGCCTCGGGGCCGCGCAGGGCCCGCTCGGCGGGCTTGTCCTCGAGCGACAGGCGGCCGTCATCGAAGCAGCCCCTACGAGCACCAGCCAGCGCGCCCACATGTAATGAGAGGCGGCGGCGCGCTCGGATTCGCGTGCGGCCTGGGCACGGTCTCGTCGGTTCAGGCGGCAAGTGCTCCAGAAAACCGCAGACGCGCCGGGTCGTCTCGGCGGTAGCGGTCTGAGCACTGGGCCTGTGCTGTCGATCGTGGTGTTTTCACAGGCAAGACGCTCGTTAAATGCACGCGCGGCGGCGAGGAAAATGAAACGTAAGGTCGAAATGGAAGAGAATATCAAGACAATAATTTGGCAAACGTGACGATAAGAATCTCAAAAAGTTATGCTAGCCGGTGAGGGAGAGAGACTTTTTTTTTTAAACGGGCTACAAAACTTTACAATTTAGTCCCACTGGAAATTCGAATAGCTGCCCATCTTTGAATTAGGGTGGACAATCGGAGGAGGCGCGCATGGCCTTCGACCGCTTTCTTGAAGGGCGCGCTCAACGTCGCTGGGTGCATACCAGTGAGCCTCTTTCCCATCGCAGCTCCTACCTGATCATCGCCGTCACCTCAATCTTGGGCTGGGCAGTCTTTATCTCAGTTGGAATTGCAATGGCACGGCTCGCGGGTTTCTCCTGGTAATCTAAGGACGCACGCATGCTCCGCCTGCGGCGGCGATCAATGGCCGTTTACATGGGCATACCGGTGTCCTGGCGCTGAATTCATTTGTGCGGCCGAGCGCGCCGGTCATTAAAGGGCGTGAGGATCGTCGCGTGAAGCGGTTTGGTCCAAGGTCCATGAGCGTCTCACATCATATGTGCCGGCACGTTCTCGGTTCATCCCGTGACCAGGACGTGCAGCGATGAAATCGGCTCACTGAAGCCAAAAGTCGACGCTCGATGCCGGTAGCAGTGACGAGCCCTCTGATTTGCATTAAGACTGAGCCTTTGTTGCCGCCTATGGGGTTGCGATGTCGCAACGCTGGCCGCGAGTGTATCCCGACCTTCTCTCCTTTGAAGAGAAGCCGCTGCCGGCGGCTTTGTTGCGACCCGCGGTAATTGTTACCCCAAGGCGATGGCGCTGGTGGGCTCGGACCGCAATCGGGGTTCTGCTTCTTTTCGGACTGGCAGCGGGAGGCGCCTATTACTGGCCAAGTGTCCGACAACACCGAGCTGTCGCGGTTCCGACCCCACCGAAGGCCGAAGACGCGACGCCGAAAGGTATCAATGCAGCCACGAGCCAGTCGACATCACGATTGGTCGTCGGATTGCCGAGGATTAGCGACCACGACCAGGACATAGTTCCGCAGACAGAGCCCTCTCCCAACCGAACGCCAACCTATGAGGTTGGACTTTCGTTGCTAGCAACCCAAATTCTACCAGACGCCCCTCCGCCAGCAGATGCAGCGGAGCCTGTCACAACCACGGCTGTCCCGGTGCTGCCGCCCAAGCCGCCCCGGAAACCCGGTACGCATCGGTCTTCAACTCCCACCTCCAAGCAGGTGAGATTCTGAAGGACCGTGCAGAGCCCACGCTTTAGCTGCTGCCCCAAAAGTAGGCTCGCAATCTTCCACCGGGCAGGCGTCTGGCGACCAGCCTGCGCTAAGAGGCTACCTCGAAGTTCCGAATTCTTCGAAACTGAAGCGGCATAACTGGACTAGCGATCCTAGTCTTCGCCTAATGTTCCAGGTGCGCCCATAGCTCACCTATCGAACAGCGCTTGAAGTCGCCAATGTTCGTACCTGGCAGGGCGCTAATAGCCTCCCGGTTAAGGCGTACTCGTCTCTCGATTAAATTCTCTAAGCCTAAAGATACGTCGACTTTCCCTCAAATATTGTAACCATTAAGGCAACGACCGTAAGTCTGACTTTACCGGTCTCAAAGCATCGTCGGGAGTAAACGCTATGCTCTTGAAGAAAGCTTCACGGAGCTGGGAGCATCAACGCCCGTTCGAGATCAATTCACGTCAATGCTCGTGCTGTCTTGCCATTCCGCACCGGCTCCAGCCGGTCGTCATCCGGGATAAGATTTCTTATCTCTGTGACAGTTGTTATGCGCAATATAATTCGGGACGTCCAGTTATGCTGCTCAATCCGCGCGTTGTGTAGCGGTTCCTACGCCAATGGGCTCAATAAAATGGGGGAAATGGGCGGCTTGGATAACGGCAGTCGCTGTAGTTTGTATTGCAGTTAATTTCTATCGACCGCAAATAGCGACCGCCTACCGAGCGGCTTATCCTGTCAACTCATTGCGTGCGCTCGCCTTAGGCGATTGCGCCCATATGAGTTCACAGTTCAATCGGTTTTTCGGCGCCGATCGAAAGAGCTGCTACGACGCGCACCGGCTCGCGCACCAGTAGGGCACGCCAGCAAACCAGTACTTCGCAATAAAGTCCTGTCTTCCCAGCATAGTACCGCCTGGCGCTGTTATGCAGCACGAGAAGGGCGAGGGGTCGCGCTACCTTGCGTCCGAGCCAGGCTCCTAATCGTCAGCGCGGCGTGCGTGCTGGCGAATGTCTTGGCCGTCGGCGCCTTCGTCTAAGACGTCGTCAGCGATGTCGGTGCCGCGAGCTCGCAGCTCGCGCATCATGGCAGCGCTGGGATGGTATTCGAGGATATGGATCTGCACGCGTTAGTCGACGATCACCTCGGCGCACCAGTCATCGAGATTGTTGCGATAGATCCGACGAATGTCACGCTGGTTGACCGTTCCCAGCCTATGACTGATCCAAATTGGTGTTGCGGAGCGGCCGGGCAGTACTGGAGCCGGAAGACGGCGCCTCCCCCTCAATTCGACCCTCTTGGCTCGCGACGGCGTGCATATCGGCGCTCTCGGGCGAAGTTAGCTTGTCGTCCGCTATGACACACTCAAGTTCATTGGCTTCGCGCTCGAAGTGCGATGCTAAGGCGCGGCAGCAGATCAACCGAGCCCGATCGCCTGTTTGCGCGGCGACCCGGCGATAATAAGCAGCGCGGGCGCGAAGGCCGGTAGGTTTGCATCGGGTGATCACATATTTTGCTTAAGCGCGCTACCGGCCAAAAGCATCTAAATTAATAGTTAAATTCGATCGGTTTGAGCGGGGACAGCAAGGCCAAGCTTCGCTGGTTGCGCGGATGTTGTCGTCCGTGAAGAACGGGTGACTGGCTGTTTTTAGGCGATTTGGACTCGTTGTGGGACGGTGAGGAGCGCCTGAACGAGGGCACATAAAAGTCTCGCCAGCCAGCGCAAGAGGAGGCCGAAGTTGTAACCGGCGGCGGCGAGCACGGCATTGCTGCGATCGCCGTCGCGCCCTTTGAGATAATTGCGGCTCATGCGGTGCTCGGCCTTGACGTGGCCAATGACCGGCTCGACCGCGGCGCGGCGCTTCATCTCGCGGCGGATCGGGGCGGTGACGTGACGGACCTGGCCGGTGATCCAGACCCGGAACTTCTCTTTGTGATTGTGGCCGCGATAGCCCTTGTCGACATGGATGCGGCGGGTTTCGACGCCGGTCAGCTTCTCTAACTCGGTGACGACAGGCCCCAGGGTGTGGCCGTCGAACGGATTGCCGTGCAGTGCCTTGGCGTGGAGCACGAACTGACCGCCCTTGGGCTTGGTCGCCGGCGTGGCGATCGACACCTTGCAACCAAACTCATAGGGGGCTCGGGCCTTGCCTTTACCGATGCACTCGACCTCGGGGGCGTGCAGCGCATAGACCTTGGGGCCGCGCTGGCGGTGGTCTTGGAAACGCACCCGACCGGCCAGGGCGAGCAGGTTGGCGAAGCGCTCTCTGAGCGCATCGTTCCCGGCGATCTTGCGGCGGATGTCGCGGATCACCCGGCCGAGCCGGGTGCGCAGGAACTTCAGTTGTATTAATTCAGACTTGTTCTGACAGACGGTGTTGGCTGTTTGAGCCTTTCTGAGTGTCGTCCGTCGTCAGGCAGCCATGATTTTCTCCTTCGCCAGGGGCAGCGCGTCAAGAAAGGTCTGCATCGGGGTTTTGCCGAAGCACCATCGACCCTGGTGAGGGCGCCGTTCATTGTATTCGGCGATCCAAGCATCAAGGTCGGTCTGCAGCTCGTCGATCGCCCGGTAGATCTTTTTTCGGAACGCCACCCGGTAGAACTCATCGAGCACGGTGCGGTGGAAACGCTCGCAGATACCGTTGGTCTGCGGGCTCTTGGCCTTGGTGCGGCTGTGGTCGATATCCTCGACCGCCAGGTAGAGCTCGTATTCGTGGCTCTCGCTGCCGCAGAACTCGGTGCCGCGGTCGGTCAGCACCCGGCATAGCCGGATGCCGTGCTCGTCATAAAACGGCACCACCCGGTCATTGAGGATCTCGGCCGCGGTGATCGGCGTCTTACGGTCGTAGAGCTTGGCAAACGCGACCTTGGCGTAGGTATCGATAAAGGTCTGCTGGTAGATCCGCCCCACCCCCTTCAACGTGCCGACATAGAAGGTGTCCTGTGCCCCGCAGTAGCCGGGACACTCGCTCTCGAACTCGCCATGGGCTTCCTTGTCGGCTTTGGCCTTCTCCAGCGCGGCGATCTGGGCCTCGGTCAAGAGAATGCCGTCCTGCGCCACCTTGGCCTCGAGCGCCTTGAGACGCTGCTTCATCGAGGCCAGGTCGTGGCGTTGCCACACGCAGCGCACGCCGGCGGGCGAAATCGACAGCCCGCGCCGCTTGAGCGCGTCCGAGACCCGCACCTGGCCCCAGGCCGGCTGCTCGATCGCCAAGGCAACCGCCGCCTCTTCGATCTCGATCGGCGTGCGGTTCTTCAGGATCGGCTTGCGGCGGCTGATCTCCTGCAAGGCCAACTCGCCGCCTTTATCGTACAGCTCCTTGAACCGGTAGAAGCTGTCGCGGCTGTAGCCCATCATCTTGCACGCTTGGCTGACATTGCCGAGCTGCTTGGCCAATTCCAGCAGCCCAGCCTTCACCCGGATGATCTTCTGTTCCTGGGTCATATCGTGATCTCCGTTCCGCCGAAGGACGGGCCGCGGTCCCGGCTCTGATGAGAACCGCATCCCGCCCTCCGGCTCCGCTTCGGAAACCAACAACGACCGTCAGATTAAGTTCAAACTAATACACTTCAGTTCGCGCCGAGCGCGCTTGAACTGGTGGGCGTGGGTGTAGCGGCCCACCATAATGGCCGCACGCTTGGCCACCCGCCGGTAGCTCTGCCGCAGCGGCACATCGTTGCGTCGTGCCAGATTAACGAGCTGCTCGATCGCACGATGGCAGAGCCTCGCGTCGGTCGGATGGGCGATTGCCTTCGGCTGCACCGTGGTGTCGACCACCACACGCTCGAGATCGCGGATCGCCAGCGCGCCGGTTTTGTGCGCCACCGACAGGCTCTCCTGGATCAAGGCCACCAGCTGCTCCTCGCCCAGCCGCTGGCGCCAGTGCGTCAGCGACGAGCGCTCGAAAGGCAACCGGTGGCAGAAACTCAATTCGCCGCAGAAGAACTGGTAATACGGGTTCTCCAGCCAGCGCGCGCACAACACCTCGTCCGACAGGTCGTGCATGTGCTTCAGGATGAACAGACCGGCGACCAGCCGCGTCGGCAAGGGCGGCTGACCCCCACCCGACGTGCAAACGCTGGCAAACCGGGCGTCGAGAAACCCCCAATCGATCTCGCGCGCCAGCCGCACCAGCGGATGGCCGTGATCGATGATCACCTCCAGCGCCGGTCTCAGCAGATCCTTTTGACGATCGTCCCGTGGCTTCGCCATCGCGTCCCCCAACGCTGATGACCCACCCCCCAGAATCGCACAAATCGCCGAAAATCGGAATCCCAAATCGCCAGAAAACTAGCCCCGATACCGCCGTTTCTTGCGGAATCCATTACTTCAGGACTCCCCGCCAGCCAGCCCCGTTCAATCACTTAGCCGTTCTTCACGGACGACGATGTTGCCGCTATCTGGGCGAGAAAAGCGCCGCGGAGCGCCGTCTGGTGCAGCGCTGAACGAAAGGCGAATGAATGAGCTGACAGTCTTATTTAGCTAGAAAAATTTGGAAGGACGCGAAAGAAAACCAAAGCCGGTGCGAGCGAATGAAATCGATACCGAGCAACATATCGGCATCGGGAATTGTCATGTCAGTCACGACAATTTTTGGGCTGGGGATCTTCTCTGAACCGACATTCAGCTGCGAAAATTGGTGGACATGAGAAGGAAGCTCACCCGGCGTGGCCCCGTGGGCGGTAATCGGGTGATCTCGCGTCAGTTCCTCATCGGTGACCCCAAGGGCCTTCGCCATCGCTTTGGAGAGTGTGGTCAGCTGAGTCCCGGTGTCGATGACAGCCGAGACTTTGTGGCCGTCGAGTTGGACCGGAAAGAACAGATGCTCTCCGAGGGATAGGCCAGTGCTGATCTGAGCAAAGGCACCCTGCCACGGCGGACCGAGCGGGCAAGAGCCTCTCGGGTAGAGCGTCATCCGCTGATGGGGTAAGTCGAGGTCGATATCGTAGCCCGTCAGCACATCAGCACCGAGTATGCCGTCGAGGGGGGCAGAGAGCATATTCGGCGTCGTGATCGGCGCGACGAGGACCCGGTGCCAGGAGAGCGCTATGCCGCCCGCGGTAAAGCTCTGCAATTCGACTTCACGGCCCGGTACGACGCCGGTAATTCCTCGCATTCGCTGCCGAAACTCAATGCGCGGAGGTGGGGCGCCGATGCGCTCGGCGATAGAGGGCGTCAGCACGGTGCGGTCGGCCCCGGTGTCCAAGACCAGAGTGACCGGATGACCATCGGCCGAGAGGGTCACAATTGGGATGTTGTTCAAGGTAGCGACGACCACGCCACCCAATGGCTTTGCATCACAAGTGGGCCCGTCGGCGATGAGGCTTACAAACCCCGCCGTGGACGGAACTGGGAAACCGGGCATCTGAGCCAGAGCGGGATTTGTAGCTATGGCGGCAGCGATTACGACGTCCCAAAAGATATTGCAGGCCAGGAAGCGCGCGTGGGCTCTAATTCGGTCGATCGCGTTGGGTCCGATCATGACGATAATCGACCAGAAGGTAACCGGGTAGGGACGGACGGGCCATCGCTTACTCTTTTCCCAGGCGCGCTTCAAATTCCCTGATATCACGGGAAAATACAGGCAATTCGTCGAATCAGTGCGGCGTTTCGACCGGTTAAAACTCCCCCAACCGTAGGCGGACGCTGGTTTAAGCTAAAGATTCCCTGGCGCACAGAACAGGGAATTGCAGGCGTCGCATCTGGGAATAAACAAGGCCGAACAGGCAGCCGAGCGATCGGTCCTTGCCTAGCGGCATTGCAAGCTTGTCGCCTGGCTGGATTGGCGCGCGGACATGCATCGGCAAAGGGGAGCCGGGATGATTGACGAAGAGATCATGCGGGTTCCGCAGTGGTCCGCACCAGAGCCCGCACTGCTCAAGCTGTGGTCGGCATTGGGTATCGCCGACGACCCCCGCCGACAACAAGACGCTCTGCAGAAGCTCGCAGAGCTTGCTGGGACCTACCTGCAGCACCAGAAACAAGCCGGCGCAACGCCATCACCGGCCCGTCAACGTCGGCAGCTTGCAAAGGTTGCCGTCGGCGCTCAGCGCCTATCAATAGCGCTGATCGAGTTAATGGAGGGCCATTTTGATGCTTGGCATGCCCTTCATCTCCAGAACCCGCAGCGACTGAGAGGCGGCCCACTAGCGCTAGCGCTCTCCGATCTTGTTATCGATCTCGGGGCGCTGCAACAGGCGGCGATCGATTTGCAAGCCGCGCTCGCCGATCGCACCGGCCCGCGGTCTCACGTCGACCTCCATTTCCTGGTCATCGGGCTATGCCGGCTCTATGAAGAGATAACGTTCCTTCCAGCGACGCATAACCCCAAAATCTTGACCAAATACGATGGGAATCCCCATTCCGAAGCGGGGCTGTTTGTGCAAGCGGCGATAAAGCTGATTGATTGGCGGATTATTCCCCAACAAATCAATACCGCCGTTGCTTATGCCGTTGGAGAACTAAGACGGCAAAAGGCAGGTTCTGCTGCGCCGCAGCAGTAAAGTCATTTCGAGCGACTTCCGTGGCCAATAACTTGACTGATTTTTTGAGTGAGTTGTCATCCTATTCCGCCATGGAAGAGGGCGATCTTTCAAGCACGGACGTGACCCGCAGCCCAGCTCTGGCTCGCCGCACTACTGACCGCCCTTCTCCTCTCGCGACGTGTTTCAACGGGAGTGAAACTGTGGATAGACGTTACCCGACCGCTGTGGGACCCCGGATTGCCATCACCTATCGCCCGATTGGATCCCTGGTACCTGACCCGGCCAACCCGCGGCGGCACACCAAAAAGCAGATCGAAAAAATCGCCCGCAGCATCGAGGAATTCGGCTTCAACGTGCCGATCCTGGTTGATGCGACCCTCAAGGTCATCGCTGGACATGGCCGGCTTTTGGCCTCAGTCGCGCTTGGATGGAGCGAAGTTCCGACAATCCAGCTCGACCATTTAAGTGACGCCCAAGCACGCGCCTTTATGATTGCAGACAATCGGCTGGGCGAAATCTCAACCTGGGATAATGCGCTACTTGGGGAACAGCTAAAGGAGCTTTCGGTCCTCAATCTCGATTTCAACATCGAGGTCACCGGGTTCGAGATAGGCGAGATCGATCTGCGGATCGGCGGCAGCGAGCCGGAACCTGTGTTGGATGACCCTGGCGATCTCGTACCACCAGCGATAGCCGGGCCGCCCGTCAGCAAACCGGGCGATCTGTGGGCGTTGGGAAACCACCGGATCTTGTGCGGGAATGCGCTCGAGCCTGGTTGCTATCACACGCTTCTCGGGGACGAGCGGGCGGCGATGGTGTTCAACGATGTGCCTGTTGACGGCTACGCGTCGCGCCTCGGGGCAATCGATCATCGCCCATCTAAGGCTGCTAAGGTTGCCTCGGGCGAAATGGAAAAAACGGCGTTCACCGCGTTCTTCTTTGCTGCTGCTTGTCAAAATGCTGCCGAGTTCAGCCATCCCGGGTCGATCCATTTTCTCTGTTCGGATTGGCGGCATATCGGCGAGGTATTGGCAGCGGCAAGCGAGGTTTATGGAGACCTGCAAAGTCTTTGCGTTTGGACCAAAGATCGTGCCGGCGCAGGCTCGCCCTATCGCAGCCAGCATGAGCTCGTTTTCGTCTTCAAACACGGTCGCGCGACGCGGCACGATAATATCGAACATGAGCGATCTCGGCGTCACCGCAGCAACGTGTGGCGATACCCTTCTCTAAACGTCGCCGCCAATTCGAATAACGGCAAATCGATCCGGCGACCATCAGCGGTAAAGCCGGTTGCGCTTGTCGCCGATGCGATACGCGATGGTTCGGCGCGGGGGGACATTGTGTTTGATGGCTTCCTCGGCTGGGGCACCACCCTTATCGCGGCGGAGCGTACGGGACGGCGCTGCTTTGGCCTGGAGGCAAATCCGGCCAATGTCGATGTTGCCGTGAGGCGATGGCAGAGACTGACCGGAGCGAAAGCTCGGCATGCGCTGACCGATACGCCATTCGGGGAAGGGATACTCAAGGGGGAACTGCGCCATGTCGCTTGATGGGGAGACGAGTTATGAGGTTGGTTATGGCAGGCCGCCATGTCACACCAGGTTCAAGACGGGTCAGTCGGGGAACCCGGCCGGTCGGCCGCGCGGCTCAAAGAATTTTCGTACCCTCCTTGACGCGGCGCTCGATGAAAAGGTTCCGGTCGTCGAAAACGGGCGGCGGCGGCAAATCAGTAAGCGCGAGGCCGTCGCCCAACAGCTGGTGAATAAATCCGCCGGGGCCGATCTGCGAGCGATCAAAATCCTCTTCGATATATTCAAGGACGAGCGCGATCCGACGCTCCCGGAAGGGGATAGCGCCGGTGATCCCGCCGTTCTTGAACCAAGCGATCAGGCGATGATCGAGCGCGCTTTCGCGCGACTGAAAGGAGGCAGTGGTGAATAACCTCCAGCTGCGCGACGCGATCCTGCGCCAGGATTTCGCCGCCTTTATCGAGAAGGTATTCGGCACTCTTTGTCCGGGCGAACGCTACCTCCATAATTGGCATTTGGAGTGCCTTGCCTGGCATCTTGCGAAAGCGGCGAGCGGCGAGCGCCTTCGGTTGATCATTAATCTACCGCCGCGTTCGCTCAAATCGATTGCTGCCTCGGTCGCGCTGCCGGCTTGGCTCCTTGGCCGCGATCCGTCAAACCGCATTATTGCGGTCAGCTATTCCGACGAGCTGGCACGCAAGCACGCCCGCGATTCGCGTACCATCATGGAAGCCGATTGGTATCGGCGGGTCTTCCAACGCACCCGCGTGAACCCCCGCAAAAATACCGAGAGCGAATATGCAACGACTAGGCAGGGCTTTCGCCTGGCCACCTCGATCGGCGGAACACTGACCGGCCGGGGCGGCAACGTGCTCATCCTCGACGATCCGATCAAACCGGCCGATGCGGAATCGCTGACCGAACGGCGCCGGGTCAACGAATGGTACGATACCACCCTCTTCAGCCGCCTCGACAACAAGGCAGCGGGGGCGATCATCGTTGTGATGCAACGCCTCCACCAAGATGACCTTACCGGACATCTCATCGAAAATGGCGGGTTCGAGGTCGTATCGCTGACGGCGATTGCGAACGAAGCCGAAGCGGTGCCGATAGGCCCAGCTAGCTTTTACCAGCGACCGCCGGGCGAAGCGCTGCACCCCGAGCGCGAAAGCCTGGGCACGCTGGAGGCCATCAAATCCGCCATCGGGTCGCGAACCTTCGAAGCGCAATATCAACAAAACCCGGTGCCGGCCGACGGTAACCTCATCAAACGCGATTGGCTGCGCCGATACTCCGTGACGAACGCTGCAGGACCCTTCACCCAAATCGTTCAGAGCTGGGATACGGCAAGCAAACTGGGAACCACGAACGACTACTCGGTGGTAACCACCTGGGGCATTCGTCAAAACAACTATTACCTCCTCGACGTGCATCGCGGCCGCTGGGAGTTTCCCGATCTGCTAAGCGCTGCCATTGCCCAGGCTGAGCGCCACAAGGTCAAAACCGTCCTTGTTGAAGATCAGAACTCCGGCACGGCTCTCGTCCAATCATTGCGGCAACAAACCCGGCTCAACGTTATTGGGTTACGCCCCGGTCTCGATAAATTTACCCGGGCTTGCCAGCAATCGGCGGCCTTTCAGGCGGGCCGAGTGCACCTACCCGAAGTCGCACCGTGGATGGCCGATCTTGAGGGGGAGCTCTTGGCCTTTCCCAATGGCAAACACGATGACCAGGTCGATAGCATTGTTCAATTTCTGGGGTGGGCCGCCTCCCGCGGGCAGATTGTGATTCCGGCCTGGGTCCCCATTGTGCGGCGAGACGACCCGACGACGTACGAAGCGTATCGCGAGCGGGGGCTGGCGTACACGCCGATGCCCGACTTTCGAAATAGGGGTTAGCAACTCAAGCATCCGCAAGTTCCCGGGCCCGAACCAGCTTGAGCGTTGCGCGCATTTCCGTGTCAGGCGAGCGCCGCGCGAACTCGGCGGCGAGAGCCCAGAGATTGGTGCCATATTTGCGGTCAAAGGCATCGACCCCGAGACTGTGCTGCTCGACGTGATGATGGCGGCAGAGGCTGACGCCGAAGATATCGTGTGGCTTTTGACCTGTGCCGGCATTAGCGATCGATCGCAGATGGGCGAAGTCAACGCTTGTGGCATCACATCCGGGGACGCAGCAGCCGTGCGACTTCACCCAGCGGCGGTGCCGTGGCCAGACTTTCCGCGGCGACATTTGCACGCCGAGTTTTGGTCGCTTTAGCCGGCGTGGGAGCATCGCAACAACCTCCGCCGGTCAGGGCTCGAGCCCAACACTGTGGTAAATCGCATCGATCGGTCCCATGCGGCTCGGCAACTTGCTTTGAAGGCGCTGCTCCACGCCGATGTTGGCCTGGCGGAACTTGGCGATCGTTAGCTGGTCTCGGTTGGGTCTGTCATAAAGCGCGTTGAGCGCGGCACGGTAGTGCTGGAAGATTTTCTGGATGCCCCAGGTTGGATTGATTGCCATCACCAAACTCTGGTCCGCGTCCACGGGGTGATCTTGACCCGCGCCGCTACAGCCCGCCGTTGTGTCGGGAGCAGGTGCGGTTTGCCGCGGATCATGAACGTCGTTGTCGGGAACAGCCTTCTGCTCCGGCCGATCATCTGGGGCGTCACCCTCTGCGGTCGATGGAGGCAAGGCTGCCGACACCGGCGCGGCCGGGGCTGCCACGCTAAATTTCGGCCGAGGAGAATGGCGGAGCGGTGCGTTATGCGCTGCCATCTGTCGGTCGACATCGCGTCGTGAGGGTGCTGGTCTTGGTGCACGGTAGTCTTCGACCTCTTCGCGTAGCTGCAAGCCGCGCAGCACGTCGGCGAAGCCGTCGCGCATCGTCCAAGAGCGGGCGCGCATGCGCAGCATCCGCTCGGGATAGGTCTGCCATGGTCCCTCCGCACGGGTCAGCCCGGCGCGCTCGGCCATGGCCAGCGAGAACCGCGTGACGATCGGGGTCGCCCGATCCCGGCGTTTCATCGTGCAGATCGCGGTGAGGCCTTCCTCGCTGTCGGTCTCGTAGTCCTCGACCATGTCCTCAAGGAGCCCCGAGTGTTCGATGACCGAGAGCGCACCATCGCCCCAGATGCTGGGGGTTCCGCTGATGAGCGCGATCGCCTGGACCGCGGCGATCGGCCCCAAGCCGATCGTCGCACCCTGCAGGATCGCCAGCTCGATCTTTGGTTGGAGGTAGTTACCGTCGAGGTCGCGGTAGCAGTCGGGCGCCCACTCGGCGAGCGCAATCATCCGGGCGAGTTCCTTGATCTCGGCGAGCGACTGCGGTGCAAGGAAGCTCGGAACACCCGGCGTCGGTTGAGGGCAAGGCGAAGCCTTCGTCTCGGGAGCGGGCTTCTTGCGCGCTTTTGTGTTCAAGGTTCCGCCGCCGTCAGCCATCTCAAACGGCCCCGCGCACATGCAGCGTTTCGCTCTGGTAAATGCGCAACCCCTGGATCTCGCGAACTCGGTCCTTGTTGATCGCTTCGCGCACCACGTCGACATCAAGGCTCATGTACTCGCGCGGCACCTGGTCGAGATCGACAACCTCGAAGGTCCACACCTTGCGGACATAGGCGGTCGAGCCGTAGTCGCCGTGGATGCGAGCCGACTCGGGTTTGATCGCCGCAGTCTGTCGTGCCGCCGCGGCGCGGGCCGCGGCCCCGTCGGCGAGCAGCAGATGTTCGGCGACCCGACGGCGCTCGGCCGGGGTCTGCGCCGTTTGCGCCAATCGATCGGCTTCGGCCCTGTGCTCGGCCTCTTCCTCGGCGGCGTATTCGGCCTCAGCCTCATGCTCGCGTCGCGCGGCCTCGTGGAGCTGCGCGACGCGAGCGGCGATCTCGTCGCGATAGGCCTTGAGACGAGCCGTGACCGGCGCCAAGGCCACCGCCAATCGCGACGAACGGCGCTTGAAAAAGCCATCGACGATCCGCCCGCCTTTGAGAAAATACTCCTTCTCTCGTTTGTGGGCGGCTTCGGCCTCTTTGATGTGCGCTTGGCATTGGGCAATGAAATCGGTTGCCGCGGCGGCGTCCTCCTCGCCCACAAGCGGGTTTGGCACGCGGGCGCAGCTGAGTTCGAGATCGATAAAGCGCACCACCATCTCGCGATGCGTCTTGGCGAGCCGCAGGTCGAGCGCATCGATCGGGTCGAGGGGCTCTGGGGGGTTATTGTGTCCGAGACCGGGAGCGGCTTGTCGCAATGTGACGGGGGTGTCGTTCATCGCTGCTCTCTTAGAAAAGTGGGGGAATGGCATTGAGATCGACGGGCTTCTCTGGTCTCGCTTCAGGCGCGCCCGGGTGCTCTCGCGCCCAGCGCCGCAACGGTCCGCTGCGAAACAGAAACTCGTTGCGGCTCACCAGCCGCAGCGAGCGCGCGGTCCAGACCCGCTCGAGCTCGGCGTGCTTGCCATCGAGCCGGGCCTCAAAACGCGGCGAGCGGTCCAATGGTCGGCACCAGTCATCGGGATGTGGCCCCGTCGCTGTCATTGGCTGCGGGATCACCATCGGACACAGCTGGTAGATCACCGCCGGAACCAGCGGCGCACCCGATCGCAGCCGCATCACGTAAAACCCCGGCTCCGGCCGAATCAGGATGCGTGACGCCGACTGGCTCGCTGATCGTCGCACCGGAGTTGAGCTTGTTAGCCGGCCCGAAACCCGCGGAATTCCTCGGCTTTGGTGACGACAACTCACAAGGAGCTGCGAGCGCATCGCAACAGTGATAGGGCTGGTAACGCTGATTGCCATAGCGGGCTCAATAGTACTCGGAGAGAGCGAAAATGCGGGCACATCTACCTCTCATTTCCCGCTTTAATGATATAGAAAACTTTTTCATATTTCAACCGATTTAATATAGAAAAATCGCATGCAGCCGGCGCAATGCCGCGCGGCTCGGGCCCTCCTCGACTGGACCCAATCGGATCTTGTGGAGCACAGCGGCGTCGCTCAGAAAACGGTCGCAGATTTCGAGCGCGGCCTGACCAAACTTCATCGCCGGACCTTGACCTCGATTATCGCTGCGTTTGAGGCGGCGGGAGTTGAGTTCATCAACCGCGGCGTCCGCATGCGCGCACGACCCAAGAAGTGATGCGCTGCTGAGGGGCACCGCACCCGACACTGGGTGCCCTCGAACTCTTATCGTCACAGTGCACATAACCTGTGGCGGTTTATGAAGAGTTCATAATGTATGAGGAATGTTTGAGGCCTTGGGGCCTGGCGAATCGAAGGCAGGCCATTGTTCTGGTGTGCTACGATTGGCTGCACAGAGTCCGGGGCTTACCGCCACAATGGATTTTTCCGGCACCACCATTTTGTGTTTGGGCGACATCATGCTCGACCGCTTTGCCTATTGCGGCATCGAGCGCATTTCGCCGGAAGCGCCGGTGCCGGTGCTGCTTCTGGACCGGGTCGAAAGCATGCTGGGCGGCGCGGGCAACGTCGCCCGCAACATCACCGCGCTCGGCGGCAATGCGGTGCTGATGGGGCTGCTCGGGGACGATGCGGCCGGCGCCGAGGTTCGCGCCGCCCTCGCGACAACCCCCCGTCTGGTCGACGCGCATGTGCCGAGCCCGTCACGGCAGACGACCTGCAAGACTCGCTACCTCGCCGCGCATCAACAGATCGTACGGATCGACGAGGAGCACATTCACGAACTTGAGCCGGCGGAAGAGCAGCGCCTTATTGCCGCGATCGGCGCGGCGCTGCCCGGCGTCGATGCGGTGATCCTCTCCGATTACGGCAAGGGCGTGATCGGCCCGGCTATCGTGGAGTTTGTCATCCGCCAGGCGCGCGGGCGGCGCATTTCCATCTTCGTCGACCCGAAGAGCGACGATTTCCGCCAATACCGCGGCGCCACTTGCATCACGCCCAACCAGGCCGAGCTGGCGCGCGCCGCCCGGGTCAAGACCGCAACCGAGAAAGAGGTTGTCGCCGCGGCGAAACGCGTGCTCAAGGAGGCCGAGGCCGGGGCGATCCTCGCCACGCGCTCGGACAAGGGCATGGTGCTGGTCGAGGCTTCGGGCCCGGGGAGCTATGCGGTCACGGTGGAGCCGGCGCGGGCGCGCGAAGTCTTCGACGTGTCGGGCGCCGGCGACACGGTGATCGCGGTGCTGGCCCTCGCCCATGCCAGCGGCCAGGCGCTACCCGAGGCGATGCGGCTCGCCAACGCCGCCGCCGGCATCGTCGTCTCCAAGCTCGGCACCGCGACCGTCGAACTCGACGAATTGATGCTCGAACTTGTCCCGCGACGAACGGGCCTCGCCCCACGGCAACCTCTACGATCGCGGCGAGGCCGAGACGCTGGTGCGCCAGTGGAAAGGCCGGGGGCTTTCCGTGGGATTTACCAACGGCTGCTTCGATATCCTCCATCCCGGCCACGTCGCGCTGCTGGCGGCGGCGCGCGCGCAATGCGACCGGCTCATCGTCGCGCTCAACAGCGACGCCAGCACCCGGCGGCTCAAGGGCGCCGGAGCGTCCGGTCAATTCGCTCCCCAACCGCTCCGCGGTGATCGCAGCGCTCGAATCGGTCGACGCGGTCACCAGCTTTGACGACGATACGCCGCTCGACCTCATCTGCAGGCTGCGGCCCGACGTCCTGATCAAGGGTGCCGACTACACCTTCGAGACCACGGTCGGCGCCGCCGAGGTGACCTCCGCCGGCGGTCGCGTCGCGCTGATCGATCTCGTCGAGGGTCATTCGACGACCGCGACGATCGGCCGGCTGCGGAAGAGCGTAGCGTCCGACATCGCCGCCGACGGCGAGGACTGAGGCCGGCCGGCAATGCTCGTCATTACCGGAGGAGGCGGGTTCATCGGCTCGGTGCTGGCCTGGGCGCTCAACGAGGCCGGGCGCACCGACATCGTCATCGTCGACCGCTTCGGCTATGACGAAAAGTGGCGCAATATCGCCAAGCGCGACTTCTACGAGATCGTCACCATCGAGCGGCTGCCGGCTTGGCTCGACCGCTTCGGCGGCGAGGTCGAGGCGGTGTTCCATCTCGGCGCCAATTCCTCCACCACTGAGACCGACGCCGATCTCGTCATCGAGACCAACCTCAATTCCTCGATCGCGCTATGGCGCTGGTGCGCCGTGCATGGCAAGAAGCTGATCTACGCCTCGTCGGCCGCGACGTACGGCGACGGCACGCAAGGGTTCGACGATGCCGGCGGCGTCGCCGAATTCAAGCGGCTGCGGCCGATGAACCTTTACGGCTGGTCGAAGCACGCCTTCGATCTATGGGCGCTGCGCGAAGCCGGAAAAGGCCAGGCGCCACCGGCATGGTACGGGCTCAAATTCTTCAACGTGTTCGGCCCCAACGAGTACCACAAGGGCGATATGATGAGCCTCGTCGCCAAGAACCACGCCAAGATCGTGGCGGGCGAGACGATCCGGCTGTTCAAATCGTACCGCGACGATGTCGCCGACGGCGCGCAGAGCCGCGATTTCGTCTACGTCAAGGATTGCGCCGCCGCGATTCTCTGGTTGTGGCGGCAAAAGCCGGCCAGCGGCATCTACAATATCGGCACCGGAAGGGCGCGCAGCTTTCGCGAGCTGATGGAGGCGGCGACCGGAGCTGTATCCGGCGGCCCGCCCAAGATCGAATATGTCGACATGCCCGACGCGATCCGGCCCAATTACCAGTACGAGACCGAGGCGCGGATCGAGCGGCTGCGCGCACTCGGATACAACGCGCCGTTCACCCCGCTCGAGGAGGCGGTGGAGGATTTCGTGATCAACTACCTCGCGAACCCCGATCCATATCTTTAGGGTGAGCGACAATCGTCAGTGGGTCGGCACCTGGACCGCCGAGCCGGCGCCTGCCACGGCGCGCGGGCGCGGCATCCCGGACAAGATTGGAGACCTCCAAGAACCGTGTTTTTTGAGTGGCGCGACCGCGGTTTGGTGTAGCGGGTGGTGACGCCCTGGTCTAGCGCGCGATATGGTCTAGCCGACCGGCCTCACGATCAGTTCTTTTGGTCAAGCTGGCGCTGTCTGTGCGGTGAGCCAGACCACGCGTTTCATGTTGTAGACGAGATTGGCTAGGCCGATCTTGGTTCTTGCGCGGGCGATGCCGATGGTGCGGATGAACAGCCCCATCGGGCCTTTCTGCCGGGCGAAGACGTGTTCGACCGCCGAGCGCACCGCCGATTTGCGGCCGTTGGCCCGGGCGGTGCGCCATGGCATCGGCCTACCTTTTGGCTTCTTGCGGTGGATCTGCGAACGTAGGAGACGGCCGGCGAGGAACCGCTCATTGGCCTGTGAACGATAGGCGGTATCGGCCCACACCTCGCTGGCGGTGTTGTCCTTGTCGATCAGCTCGGGCAGCAGCGCGCCGTCGTGGCGGGACGCATCGGTTGTGGTCCAACTCCGGATCAAACCATGCCGGCGGTCGATGCCGATATGGTTCTTGTAGCCGAACGCCGGGATCGCGAGATCGACGCGGGGCGCGCCGTCTTCGCTCGGCTTGGCCTTGGTGTATTTGATCGTCCAGCGGGCGTCGCGGTCCTTCTGGCGAAGCTTGGCTGGCTTCTTCGCCCACCCCGCCGGGATGCGGCCTTCCTTCAGATCGCGCTTCTCGCCGTCCGTGTTACGCTGCTTGGGCGCAGCGACGATCGTCGCGTCGATGATCTGGCCGCCCATCGCCAGATATCCCGCCGCCGACAGCGCCACCTCGAAGCGTTTGAACAGAACCTCGATCGCCGGCTTGTCTCCGATCCTGGCCCGCGTCAGCGCCTCGCGGAAGGTCCAGATCGTGTTAGCGTCCGGCACCGTGTCGGCGAGCCCCAGCCCGAGGAAGCGCATGAACGATAGCCGGTCCTTGATCAGGTATTCGGTTCGCTCGTCCGACAGGCCATGGCTCGCCTGAAGGATCAGCACCTTGAACATCAGCACGTGATCAAAGGGCGGTCGGCCACCCTTGGCGCGGTCCGATCGCGGCACTGCCCGTTCAAGGTCAGAGCGAAACAGCGCAAAATCAACCACGGCATTCAGACGTTCCAGCTCATCGCCCTTCGCAGAGAGTTCCTTCAGGCGCTCCTCAACATCAAAAAATCCTCGCTGACCCCGCATTCGCCACCCCCGTCGCGAACCCGGTCCATCGAATCACGAACTAGCCAAAAGCGCGAGGTTTTTAGAGGTGTCCGATTGTCGCTATCGAGGCGCTGCCCGGTCTAACCCGGACTGGATCGGACTTCCTCGAGAATGCGGAACTTGAAATCAAAAAAGGAGCGATACAGGTAGAAAAAAATTAAGAATGTCTATTAATTACTTCCAACACAATAGAGGAGTCCCATTTCGGCAATTAGCTGAACGCATGCGCTAGGTACGCTTCCGTCGAAACGCCTTGGTTCGATTATTTTATAGGGAATATTCATCTCTGCGAGACGATGCGCCGCGGTGACCTCAAAGCTACGGGTGGCAATCGGGACAATGAGTACATCCCGCTTAAGCTCCGACAATTCGTGTAGAAGCTGTCGCATGCGCCAATCACCGAGCGCTGTCCGTGCGGCATTACCCGCGAACGCCAAGCCGCCATTCAAAAGACCGAGAAACACCACGGCAAGCACCAGCAGTCGGCCCAGTGCGGGCGGCTTCGGAACAGTGCAGATCGAGAACGCTAAGAGCCCCGGAACCAACCCAAAAAAGGGCACATACCGCGCGGCCCAAGGTTCTGGGAAAACAGCAGAGATGATTGTGAGCGACAGCGCGAGGATCAAAAACGGCGTGGCCGTTGGCCATACGTCCGTTCTCCACAACAAGACCCCGAAGTAACACAGAGCCGCGAACGAAAGGCACAATTCCAGCGCAAAAAACGGTCCGAACCCGCCGATCCGCGTGTCCGGCGCTCCCATGGAAAGCAACTCCTGCCGCGAGATTGAAAACGGCAGCTTTGGACGAACCACCGGGGCAACGTTCGTCTGAGAAATGACGGATGCGACAAGCGTCAAGGGGGCTGGAACATCGGCCAGTTGTTTCGGACGAAAATCTGCTAGCTGGCCGACGTCGGCGTCCGGTACCAGATGACCATATTCTAGAAGATTGGTTACATAGGGGCGAAACCCGATGAACGACGTCCCAATCGCGTAAGCGCACAGCGTCACCGCTATCAGGGCGCGCCATGAGGATAATCGGCGCCATATGGAAAGTGCTGCCGCTCCGGGCAGAAGTAAGGCAAAAACGGCGGCAGTCAATTTTGCGCCGAGCAAAAGGACAATAGCCGAAGCGAGTAGTCGAAGCGCGATCCCACGATGTGGCGAGCCAACCATCAAGGTTGCAGCAATTAACATGATGCTCAATGAAAATAGATTACCGTCAACGTAAAACGTAAAGATCTGTCCCGTTGCTACCGGGTTCGCAATCAACGCATAAACGAGGCCAAGTTCCAAAGGTCGAAGGGGGCGGTCGATTAAAGAAGAAAAAGCAGCGCATAGTGAAAATACTGCCGCCACTAAAAGAACAATATTGAAGACCTTGGCGCATTCTACTGTACCGAAGAGACAGTATAGCGCGGCCCGGACCGTCGAGATGCCATTGGCATGCACATTGGCTAGCGAGACTGACGCCTTCTCATAAATTGGGTCCCAGCCCTCCGCGATCACAAGCGTGGAGGGTAAGTGGTAGCTAGTCCCATCCCAGGAGGTGTCGTAAAAGGAGGCGAGAACAAAAAACGAGATGACGAGAAGAACGCATACCGCAATGACGTATTTTTTCGCAGCTCGGGCGAAGGAATTTGGCCATCTCCAGCAAAGGAGAACCCAAATCCCCAGCGTTACGAATACACGCAGAACAATTGGAATTGGCAAGTACGACCAACGTACCGCTGCATCAATAAGAAGATATAGTGCAGGAAAGCCGATGAGAGCTTGGGAGATAATGAGCTGAGAATAACTGTCGGCGTGAAAATCCGACCATTTGTCCAGGGCGAGGCGAAGGTACGATCCCATTTTGCAATGCCTGGCAGATAGTCGTCCGCGCTTGCTTCGCAATGATCTCACTTCAGGATCGGCGAAATTATGGTTCCTGCGCCATGATAACTCACCCAGCCACGGGTGAGTCACCGTCCGCTTCGCTTGCTCCGGCAGAGGCCAATCCTGCCGCGCGTCGTCACCTCATGCCACTTGGCTTGGCCCGCCGTCGGAGCGGCGATCAGCTTAACGGACCGCCGTCATCACCTCCACATCGAACGAAGATCGCATTTGTCGGCATCAAACAGGTTTGTTTGCGCATTTTCTTTCAGGCGTCAATGGCCGGCTAAGTCGGAAATCGGATTTGCGCTCGATCTGCGATTAAATCCGTGCTACTCAATCGGTTCAACAGCCCGTTTCTTTATGCAGACTCGCCATGAATGACAAACCCAACGATGGCCTTCCGGTCGAGAAAAAGGTATCGCCGCCACCTCGAAACTCCGAGGCGTCTCGTCCGCGGCTCGGACGCCGTCTGCTCATTTCAGCAAGTCTCGCAGCCCCGACGTTTCTCACTTTAGGTAAGCAAGCTCAGGCCCAGTTGAATAATACGTTGAATTCCAAACATAAGAAAAAGAAAGGTTCGACAAGTATGTCGGAGCTTGCTTCTGTTAAGAAAAGAAAGGGTAGGAAGTTTTGATTGAGACGTGACGGCTGATTATTCGCATTTAGGGACTTTTGAGAAAGTTGTGAGAGGGAGAGTGATTGGGGAGTCGAGCACTGTCACGCCATCATGCGCTATGCCACTCTAGGGCCAGCGCGTCATCCCGCCGCTGAAACGTGTGATCATAACGAATTATTTGCGTTTGTATTTTAATTTGTAAATCCGGCTACTGTTTTCAGGCCGCGATGCCGATTATAAACTTCTAGGCTAGATGGCCAAAAAAACGACCATTTGGACCGTTCCGAAGCACCTGAGCCTCCAATGGCATTCCTGGGGAGAAGGCGCGGCAGAGGAATTTGTGGCCTTCAATCCCGCGTCTGGTGAAACCCACTGCCTGAATCTGACGAGTGTTTTAGTCCTGCAATCCTTAACCGAGCATCCGGCAAGTACGGCAATTGTTGTGGAAAACATCCGAAAATCGTTACCGGCCGGCAGCGATACGGCGATCCTTGAAAAAATTCCGGAATTGCTCGATGAACTTGACCAGTGCGGCCTCATCGTGCCGGTGCTGTCGTGAAGCTAGGACAACTCTCGGCGCATGAGGTCAACACTCGGCTGAAGAACTCTGACATTCGTCTGAGTGTGGGGCCATTTTCGATTGCTGTTTCGAGCGATCAACCGAACTTCTGGTCGGCTTTCCACCTTTTGTACCAAGACTTTCCGCTCTTGAATCAAAGCGACCCAGTCGAGTTTCGAATTAACTTAGCATATCCGCGCGGCTTGCGCCGTTACCTCCGCAGACAGGTTCTGTTTTATCTCGACGAAACGAGCCCGTTTGAGCCGTTTCCGTCGTCCCTCTCCCTGCCTTTTTTCGAATGGGGATTTAACTGGTGCATCTATGATCATGTTTTTGAATTTCTGGTGATGCATGCGTCGGTGCTATCGCGTGATGGGCAAGCCCTGATCCTACCGGGTCCCCCTGGGTCCGGCAAAAGCACCCTGTGCGCAGCCCTCACTTATCGCGGCTGGCGGCTGCTATCCGATGAATTCGCCCTTGTCGACCCGCGGACTTGCGAAATCCTCGCTCTACCACGACCGGTCGGGTTGAAGGAGGAATCCATTGCTATCATCAAGTCATTTGCTCCAGAGGCGGAGTTTGGTCCCGTTTTCGTCGATACCCGCAAAGGAACTGTGGTCCATATGCGGCCACCGCTCACAGCGGTAGAGCTCGCCCATTCCCCAGCAACACCACGCTGGCTCGTATTTCCCACCTATTCGCCCAATGGAAGTAACATTGCTCGGCCGATGACTAAGATGGCTGCGTTTTCAAGAGTAGTTGATAACTGCTTTAATTATCAGGCACTTGGTCAAGCGAGCTTTTCCGTATTGACGAAAACGCTCGATCGCTGCGATTGCTATGAGCTTGAGTTCAATGATCTGAATTCGATAGTCCAGGCGCTTGACCTCCTGGCACAGGGATCAAGTAACGCGTGACCGGCTGGGATAAGATCTGCTCGAGCCCGCTGCTGCGCGTGCTCAGGACACCTACCAATGCAACCGGTTTTACCAATTCGGAGTGGGAAACCCTCCACTGGCAGGCGCGAACGAGCCATCTCGCGGGGCGGATTTGGTACTCGCTCGACAAACTGGAACTCTTGGATGCTATACCAAAGCCGATAGAGCGCCGCCTCAGGTCAGCATTTATTGAGGGTGAATTCTATCGGCGTGGTCTTCTTTGGGAGGTCAACCGTCTTCACCGCACCTTCCAAGATACTGGCTTGACCTTCATATTGCTCAAGGGAGCTGCTTATGCCGCGGCCGGGCTCGACATCGCTTTAGGTCGACCGACTAGCGACATTGATATCATGGTGCCGCAAGAGACAATTATTGCAGCGGAACAAATCCTCCTCTGCCACGGCTGGGAACAAATCATTGATAATGATTATGATCAGAAATATTACCGCCGATGGATGCATGAATTGCCACCACTTCGCCATACAGTTAGGGACACCGAACTCGATCTCCATCATGGTATTGTGCCGAGGACTTCGCGCCTAAAACCAAACATGCGCCTGATATACTCGGCAGCGAGCGTGATCGATGAGTACGGAACCAAAACCCTGGCGCCGATCGACATGTTTTTACATTGTGCGGTACATCTTTTTCATGAGGGCGAGATTCAGGGCGCGCTCAGAGATTTGGTCGATCTCGATGCGCTGTTGAGATGGATTGGCCCCGAATTGGGGCTATGGGATGCTCTTGTACCGAGAGCCAGGGAGCTCGGCTTAGAACGGCCTCTGTTCTATGCACTTCATTACGTCTCCAATATCTTGCAAGCGAAGATACCGGCTGCAATTAGCCGCGCCGCGGCGCACGGGCGCCCCCCTTTGCCCGTCTTGGGGATCATGAACCGCGTCGTGCCTGCGGCTTTGGACCCGACACTTGCTGTGACTAGTCCCTGGTCCTCGCGAATAAGCACGCTTGCCCTCAAATCTCGCGCTCACTGGCTTCGCATGGATCCGCCAAGATTGATTTTGCATCTCGCGCGAAAATCGGCTCGGCGTTTGACTGAGGCCTGACACCTCAGTACCATGTAATACGCATAGATGCAGATGGGTGTAGATCCGTCCGGTGGTAAAATTGTCAAAGTAATAAGGGTGACTATCGTATCATGGGTGTACAAATATACCCAAATTTTGAAGTGATTTCTGCGCGGGTCCGCAATTTCTTAGAAAACGCCGGACACCTTAATTTTTTCGACAGTGTGCCATGGTTTGAAGCAATGATAGAAAAGGCAAGTCCTGAGGGCGACGAGATTTGCATTTATGTAGCAGAACAGTCGGGGAAACCAGCTGCAGCGTTAATTGTGAAAAAGCGGGAAGAGGCGGGGGCCCTACGCTCGCGTATGCTGTTGAGCCCAACTCACGGGATGTACACGTCCGTGTACGGTCCCATCCTGGGCGGTGATGAAGGTCTCTCCGGTCTGCGCGACATTGCGGCGTTCATCACGCGAGAAGCCCCCCCATTCGATATGCTGCGATTTGACAGCCTCGAGCGGGCCTCTTCCGCTTTTGACGAGCTCGTCGACAGTTTCAAGGCGAACGGCATGTTGGTGCAGCCGTTTTTCAACTTTGATAACTGGCAAGAAGATGTCAGCGGCTTGTCAATTGACCAATATCTCGCAACACGGTCCTCTCAAACGAGGTATTTCATCAATAGACATGTCCGGCGGATTGAAAAGTCAGGACGCGGCCGTTTCGAAATGGTCACCGGCGGGGCTCGGTTGTCTGCTGCAATGATCGATTATGCGCTGGTTGATCTGCAAAGTTGGAAATCCGTTGAGCCTTATCCATATTTTATACCAATGATCATTCAAGCGGCAGCTCAGGCCGAAGCTCTTCGCTTAGGCTTGCTCTATATTGATGACGAACCCGCGGCTGTTCAGATATGGATTGTCGCAGGCGAAAGAGCAACGATATTTAGGCTGCATTATGCAGCTAAATTTGCCCAACTCGCTGTTGGGACTGCGTTAACATTTGAAATGTTTCGTTACGTATTAGAGCATGATCGTGTGAAGACGATTGACTTCGGACGTGGCGATGACGATTACAAAAAAAAATGGCTAAAAGATTGCCATGAGCGATGGGGATTACTTGTGTTCAATCCGCGGAGGATCCGAGGATGTCTCATTGCCGCGCGACATCTCGGCGGGCACCTTGCTATGACCGCCGCGCGCACCCTGCGCTCAGCATAAGGCTGATGGGCGGGCAACGTCCTACGACCGCTGGAGCTTTTGGTGAGTTCGCCTTCTAACATCCGTATACGTTGTCGCCAAATCGACGATGCTGATATCGATGCAGTTGCGGATCTCCTTGCGAAAAGTGGTTTCGGTGGCTCCAGAGATTTTTGGCTATCCGGGCTAAAACGGCTAGCAATGCACACAAATCCTCCGGGTTATCCAAAATACGGATTCTTACTTGAAGTCAATCAAGTACCAGTTGGCGTTCTTCTACTTATAACAGCGCTCGTTGATGAGAGGGGGAAAACTCAGACGCGGTGTAACGTATCTAGTTGGTTTGTTTGGCCCGCCTTTAGCAGTTACGCATCGTTGTTGGTAGCCCGCGCATTGTCGCGAAAGGAAGTAACGTATTATAATATTTCCCCACGGCCTCACACCTTTGATCTCCTAGCTGCACAAGGTTACTCGTGCTACTGCAATGGTCAATTCATCTTTGTTCCTGCATTGCGCCCGGGCGTCTGGAGTGCGCGTGTAAAGAAAGCGCAAGAAATTATGAACCCGGGTCCCGACCTGAGCGCCTATGAGATCCGTGTTCTTTCTGATCACGCAGGGTACGGCTGCATGAGTCTTGTTGTAACTGTCGGAAATAACCAATACCCTTTCGTTTTTCAAATTCGAACGAAGAAAAAAATAATACGGGTGGCCATGTTAATATATTGTCGTGATATTGAAGATGTCATTTATTTAGCAGGTCCACTGGGACGATTTTTAGCAAAGAGAGGAATTTTTATCATGGTCCTGGATGCGAACGCGCCAGTTCGTAAGTTGGCTGGCTTCTATAGACCGACGACTCCGAAATATTATAAGGGGCCGGAGTGTCCGAGGCTAGGAGACTTGGCGTATTCGGAACGCGTAGTATTAAACATTGGGTAAGTGTTTTCGCCACGCGACAGCGTCCTGAGGACAGTCTGGGGTGTTGAAGGCGCGAGAAGCGTTAGCTCCGGCTCATGTTCGGCGTGGAGAGGTGGCCTGGGGAATCTGGACAGGGGGCTAAGTGGATTTTCTGCCTGATGACGGCGAGGATCGCCGCGGATCAGGAGATAGCATGACAAGACGGACACGCCGGAACCACACACCAGCTTTCAAAGCGAAGGTGGCATTGGCCGCCATCAAGGGCGAGAAGACGCTGGCTGAGTTGGCACAGCAGTTTGACGTACATCCGAACCAGATCACGAGTTGGAAGGCGCAGCTTCTCGACGGAGCAGCTGGGGTGTTCGGCTCTGGTGTGGCCGGCGCGGCGTCCGCGCCGGTGGTGGATTTGAAGGCACTGCACGCCAAGATCGGCGAGTTGGCGCTGGAGAACGATTTTTTGGCCGGCGCGCTCAGCAAGGCCGGCATGCTGAGCGCAAAGCGATGATCGATCGTGGGCACGAGCTGCCAATGACCCGGCAGGCCAAGCTGCTGAAGCTCAGCCGGAGCAGTGTCTATTACCGGCCCCGGCCGGTATCGCCGGGCGATCTGGCGATCATGCGGCGGATCGACGAGCTGCATCTCGACTACCCGTTCGCGGGCAGCCGGATGCTGCGCGATCTGCTGCGTGGCGAGGGCATCGAAACCGGACGTCAACGTGTCGCCCGGATGATGAAGCGGATGGGTATCGAGTGTCAATGCCGATTGAACTTTCCCCATTTGTGCCGAAGTAAAATTCCTCAGTTTGTCGATCAGCCGGCGGGCTGATCGAGCGGCTGTAATTTTGGTGGGCGGCCGCGGCGTCGCGGGACCGCTGCCGGGAATGGCGAGCTGATCGGCGCCTTGGAGCGCAGGTGTTCGGGCATCAGATCGGCGTGCTGACGCAGGCGGTAGCTGGAGCCTTCGATCTGAACGACGACGGCGTGATGGAGCAGCCGATCGAGGAGCGCGGTAGCGACGACAGGATCGCCGAAGACCTCGCCCCATTCGGCAAAGCCGCGGTTGGAGGTGAGGATCATCGCGCCCTTCTCGTAGCGGGCGTTGACGAGCTGGAAGAACAGGTTGCCGCCGCCGTGGACGACCGGCAGGTAGCCAATCTCGTCGACGATGAGGAGCGCCGATCGGCAGAACCAGCGGATGCGCTCGCGCAGCTGACCCTCGCGCTCGGCTTTGGCGAGGGCGCCGACGATATCGGCCAGGGTGGTGAAGTAGACGCTGCGCCCCGCTTTGACCGCTTCGACGCCGAGCGCCACGGCAAGGTGCGACTTGCCGGTGCCGGGCGGCCCGAGAAAGTGGACGACCTCTCGGCGGGTGACGAACTGGAGCTCGGCGAGGGCAAGGATGCGCTCGCGATCGAGCGAGGGCTGGAACGAGAAGTCGAACCCGGCGAGGGTCTTGATCGTCGCCAGGCGTCCCATGCGCAGCGCGGTCTTGATGCGGCTGGTCTCGCGTACGCTCAATTCCTCGGCGAGCAGCGTGTCGATCAGCTCGAGGGCGCTGGCTTCGCCGCGTTCGAGCTGGTGCACGGCGTGATCGAGCACTTCCAGGGCTCGCGGCATTCGCAGCGCGATCAGGGTGCGCCGGATGCGTTCCAGCACGGGTAAACCCTCGCCCATGGCGATCATGGCTGGCGGCCTTCGGCGGCGAGGCGTCGGGCGACCGCGTCGTAGAAGTCGAGCGAGCGGCGCGCCACGACATCGCCGGCGCGGCCGATGGGAACCGCCGCGGCCTGCGCCATCGCCCGCTGGGTTGGCATCTTGCGGTGCCCGGGAGCCAGGCGCCGCTGGTGACGCCCTTCGAGCACCGGATGGACGGCGATCAGCCGATCCGCCTCGAAGATGCGGATCTCGTCGGCCAGGCTGTGCACCTCGACGACGCGTTTGCGGGTGGCGTCGGGCACGCTGTAGAAATTACCGCCGACGCTGACCATGCCCTCGTGCGAGACCCGCCGTTCGAGCTTGAGCACGGCGCTGAACGGCACCAGCGGCAAGGACTGGAGTTTCTCCTCGGCGAAGGCCTCGTTGACGACGCGCCGGGTCGTCGCATGCACGCGCGGGTTGGCCACGCTGCCGAGCCAATGGGCGAGCTGAGCGTTCAGATCGTCGAGATTTCGGAACGAGCGGGCGAGGTAGAAGTCCTCGCGGATATAGCGGAACGGCCGCTCCACCTTGCCCTTGGTTTTGGCGCGATAGGGGCGGCAGGCCTTGGGATAAAAGCCGTAATGGCCGGCGAAGTCGATCAGCGCGCGGTTGTAGACGATGTGAGCCTCACTGTCCTCGCCAATCACCGCGGTCTTCATCCGGTCGTAGAGGATCTCGCGCGGCACCCCGCCCAAGGCGGCAAAGGCGGCCATGTGGCAACGCAGGACGGTTTGCAGGTCCTGGTGGGCGACAAAGCGCGCCCAGATCAGCCGGCTGTAGCCGAGCACCAGCGAGAACAGCCAGACTTTCCGCACCGCTTCGGGCTCGTCGGCATAGATCACCTCGAACTGGGCAAAGTCGACCTGTGCCTGCTCGCCCGGCGGGGTCTCAAAGCGCACCTCAAAGGGCGGCGTCGGTGACGGCCGCACCTCGCGCAGAAAGTCGGTCACAGCGCTGTAGCCGCCGGCATAGCCGTGCTCGCGAATCTCGCGCAACAGCCGGCTGGCGGTGAGGCCCGGATAGGCGGCGACCCGCTGCCGCAGATACGCCTCAAACGGCTCAAGCCGCCGCGCCCGCGGCTGTCGCGGGCCATAGCTCGGCGGCTCCAAGCCGCGCTCGATGTATTTGCGCACCGTCTTGCGATCGATGCCGATCCGGCGCGCGATCGCCGAGACGCTCAGTCCCTGCCGATGAAGATCCAAGATCATGATGAGCTCCCCCAGTTGGATCACCGTCCCCCTCCCGCCCTGCGGAAGGGATCATCGGACGGTGCGCCGCCCGGCTTCCCGGGGCGCGCCCCGGGAAGCCGGGCACCACACCTGGGGAATATTCAAACGGCGCTTCTGGGGAGAATCACTCCGGCGACGACAATCGAGGCGCTTTATTGCCGACCGAACACGTCGAAACCCGCGCCGGGCCACAAGATCTACCCGTATTTGCTGCGTGGGCTGGCGGTCACGCGGGTCAACCAGGTGTGGGCGATGGACATCACCTACATCCCGATGGCGCGGGGCTTTGTCTACCTGGCGGCGGTGGTCGACTGGTTCAGCCGCCGGGTTCTGTCGTGGCGCGTGTCGATCACGATGGAAGTCGAGTTCTGCCTGGAGGCGGTCGCGGAGGCGCTCGCCAGGCATGGCAAGCCCGAGATTTTCAATACCGACCAGGGCAGCCAATTCACCGGCCAGGATTTCACTGGCCTGCTGATCGACAACGCCATCGCGATCAGCATGGATGGCAGGGGCGCATGGCGCGACAACGTGTTTGTCGAGCGGCTCTGGCGCTCGGTCAAATACGAAGAGGTATATCTGCGAGCCTACGACAGCGTCGGCGAGGCGCGTGCTGCGCTCGGCCGGTATCTGGACTTCTACAACCGCAAGCGCCCGCATTCGAGCCTTGACGCTCGGACGCCGGATCACGCCTATTTCGAACACCTGCCGCAGGTCGCGGCAGCATGAATTTCGCCGTCGTTTTCGGGGCGTCACTCTGGTCGGGCTACGCCCTCCCGGCGGGCCACCCCGAAAACGGCAGCCCACGACCCCAACCGGCAGAGGTTCCACTTATCAAAGGCGGAAACCTGTCCAGACAAAGCCGGCCACCACTGTGGTGCGCATTTTTCTTGGGTAATGGCTTGAGGGGTGTGACACTGTTGATACAGGTAATCACTCGATTGTGGGCCACGTTGGAAGGAAGAGTTGTAAGTCGGGTCGATAGAGTAGGGGTGCGTTGTCGATGTATCATAAGGGGACGTCCACTCTATGTGTTGTTGGAGTTTTACAAGTTATACCGGTTACTTATACTAACACATGTGCGGCCGAGCCAAAGTGGACGCCAGATCGTGTCGTGATTGTCGTTGAGGAAAATCGTTCTTATAAAAATTTAGCACCTGAACTTCGTTATCTGAACCAATTATCGCGAACAGGTGCGTGGTTTACAAACGCTCACGGAGTAGATCACCCATCACAGCCCAATTACCTCGCGCTTTTTTCTGGCGCAACACAGGGTACTGGATCAGAGGCCAAGCGAAGCCCGGATGGCTCTAACCCGATTATCAACGGGCACACACAGGTGGGCACCGACGAGCCAATAAAGGACACCCCGCTCAAGTCTCCCAACCTCGGCGCAGCGCTTTTCCGCGCCGGATATAGTTTTGCGGGCTATTCTGAGGACCTCCCAGAGTTAGGTTTTACCGGCAGCTCTCATGAGGGCGCTCCGGGGAGTGGCGTTGACTACCAGCGCAAGCACAATCCATGGGTCAACTGGCAGGCCGTCAACGCCGGCGCCCTTGGCACAAATCAACTGCCATCAACGAGTAATTTGCCGTTTACGGTATTCCCGATAGACGCGTCTGGTTTTGCCAAATTGCCGACCGTTGCGTTCGTCGTCCCGAACCAAATTAACGATGGGCATACAACACGTGCCGCATCGCCCGGAACTAATTATGAGAAGGTCATGGACGAGTGGCTTGAGCGTTACATCGAACCGTATCGTCAATGGGCATTAACCAACAACTCTCTTCTCATTATTACCTGGGATGAAGACGAGGACGATTACGTTCCGGTGAACGACGCAAATGGCAAACTGATCGCCAAGCGATACATCAACCATATCCCTACTATTATGGCCGGGCAGGGGGTTTTACGAGGTAGCTATAACGAGTACATCGACCATTACACGATACTGCGCACCATCGAACACTTTTATGGGTTATCTCCGTTGGCGGTTGGAGATACACCGGCGACGCCCATTACCGAGGCTTTCTCAAACCCTAGACGCGCCAATCATTGAGGTTGACGCAATGCTCGCGGCTCATGTCGGGCTTACTATTATAACCTGGCGGTGGGGACAGCCCTGGAACATTTCTTACGGTCGCGAAATCATCGCTCGATGTTCGGTTATTTGTTGGCTCGCAGCGTATACCAGGCGCAGCCTATCCATTCATGGATGGCATAGTAGCTGCGCAGCCAAGCTGATGCTTGAGGAAGAAACTCTCCCAATCCGAAGGTGGGTGCTTTATCCGGGGGGACCGGCGCCGGGGTCACGGCGATACCGAAGTGGGTGAACGCGATTATGGCTCGGCGCATATGCCAGGCGTGGGTGACCAGGTAGATCGAATGAATATTTTGCGCCTTTAAAATCGTCCCGCTCAGTTGGGCGTTTTCCCAAGTAGTGCGCGAAGCAGTTTCGATCCAACGAGTAGGGACACCGAAATCTTGCAACAAACTCTGCGCCATTAGCTCGGCGACTGGCGGGCCTTCCTTGCTAATCACACCGCCGGTCACAAGGATAGGAAGGTGCGTCGAGCGGTAAAGCGCTGCTCCGGTGCGCATTCGCTCTAGGGTCAATAGTCCAATTTCTACCCGCGGTTCGCCCCCGCTGATATGCCGGATGTCTCCACTCAGAATGACGATTGCCGCTGGAGGCTCTCCTAGACTAGTGGTTGGCTGGGTGTTTTCGAGCAGAATCAAGAGATTGTCGGATATCGCCGGAATCGCAAAGACGAGTAGCCCGGATAGACCAAATCCTGTAATCCACCGCCCGATTCGCCGATTGAGGCAGATCAGGGCAAAGCCCACAATTGCGATTAGAAGCAGGTTGACAGGGGGCAGGAGCAGGAAGGTGACAACAAACTTGGGCGTCACGTCATTCAGTCGTGATAAGTCTCATCGCTTTTCGAAACCCTTAGTAAGTGTTCGATGTCGATCAAGGCGCACCTGCCAGCTTTCTTATGATTTCTGCGAATCCTTACGGATTGGGCATTGCTGGAAGTCCGCGGGCGTCCGAATAGAACTCGACGAGCATGTCCCCTTCAGAGATTTTCTTTTCATCGGCGCGCTCGGCCAGTTGAAGGCGGCGAGCAAGAGCCTCGTTCAATAGAGTCAAATAGGGGTAATCTACTTTTTGGTAAGCCGCGAGGATCCCCGGGTTTGAACATTGCACCGACCGTACGAAGCCCGGCATCAATCCCGACAAGCGCTTGGATCTGCACGCGTCGCCGATAGCCTGAACGTCTGCGCGTAGTTGACTTACCTGTTGGTCAGATAGCACCCGCGGCGGACTCTCATACCCGCTGCAGCCCGACACCATGGCTACCGCTAATATAACGGGGATTGCGCAGCGTACCATAATTCCCTCGACCGAGAGCGATTCGCGGCTAATTCAATCATGAATTTCGGTTAGCGGGAATCATAATCCCAATTTTCACCATCTAAGCGCGTGGGTGTGACGGGCTTCGAGGGATGATCCTGATTGCTTTTCATGTGCGGAATGACCTGTTCCGCCTGGCAATTGATCTGATCGGGGCACAGGCGAAGTCGGGAAAGCGATAGCCATTGGAAAGCAGGGCACGCGATGCGGCGCGCTCGCATCGCGTGCCCAACTTCCCCCAAAAAACTACCGAATCGGTCATTTGGATCAGGCCCAGGACGACTTGCGACGCGTCGGCCAAAATGCACAAGGTCGACTTGGCTCTGAAGAGCGTGTTTGTGTCCGCTCCACCTGCTGGCGATCTGCAAGATTTTATTCGCAACGGCCTACGCACCCTAAGCCAAGCAGTCAAGGATATGTCGCAGGGCGAGCGGTTCGGGTTGATTTAGTTTGCCTATTCCTTTATTCTGGATTGAGGCTGTATTTAGACGCAACCGCCTCGGGGGCCGCGCTTTGGCGCGAATTGGGTGGGTGATTGCGGCGAGTGGGGAACTGACGTGCGAAATACTGGTCTTCAAGCCGGTCTGATGGTGATTGGTCTCGTCCTTGCAGGTTGCGCCCCATCTGGCCCGACGCTGCCACCGGCGCCGCCATCCTCTTCCTTGCCGTCATCTGCGTACCTGATCGGGGCGGGCGACTCATTACACATCTTTGTTTGGCGTAACCCTGAGCTCTCGGTTAGCGTACCAGTTCGCCCGGATGGACGTATTTCGATGCCGCTTGTCGAGGATCTGGTCGCCGTCGGGAAGACCCCGACGATCTTGGCCCGCGAGATCGAGGACCGGCTCTCTAAATACGTTACCTCTCCGATCGTGACGGTGATGGCGACGCAATTCGTTGGTCCATTTGCTCAGCAAGTCCGGGTCATCGGCGAGGCGGCCACACCGCGAGCGCTTCCCTACCGCGCGAACATGACGGTGTTAGACGCATTGATTGAGGTCGGTGGCCTCACGAAGTATGCTGCGGGAAACCGCGCCATACTGGTCCGAACCGTAAACGATGTCCAAGAAACATATTCGCTCCATCTCAACAGCTTGATCAATGATGGCAATGTACAAGACAACGTTGCCCTGGCACCGGGCGACATTTTGATCATTCCGCAAACCTACTTTTAATGCTTTCATGCGGTCATCTCCGCTACGATCTCTCGCTGAGTGGCGGAGCCTGCAAATAGGGATCAACGCATAATGAAGGGCATACCGCATGCGATGGTGCTTTCCTATGGAAGGCAACTGTGGCGGCATAAATGGTTGTCAATTGCGCTGGCGTGGCCGATCTGCGTCGTAGGCTGGGCGGTTATTGCGCTCCTTCCGCCTAAATACGAGTCGTCGACGCGGGTGTATGTGAATGCTGACCAGTTGTTGACGCCCATTCTGAGCGGCGTTGCTGTAAATGATGACCCGACCCGTCAAGTGGAATACTTGCAGCATACGCTTATTAGCCGGCCCAACCTCGAGCAGGTTATCCGTCTTAGCAATCTTGATCTCAGCGCCGGAAGTCAGGCAAGCGCGGCGGATCGAGAAAAGATATTACAGGGGCTGGTTCGAGAAGTCGCGTTAAAGCCGCAAACTGAAAATTTGATTGCGATCACTTATCGTAATCCGGACCCTGTCGTTGCGAAAAACGTTGTGAGCGCCCTGCTAACGGTATTTTCCGAAAACACGACGGGAGTTAACCGGGATGAGATGCAAAATGCGAAGCGCTTCCTTAGCCAGGAGATACAGGAGTACGAAGACCAACTTCGCGCTGCAGAAAAACGCCGCGCTGAATTTCATCAGAAATACATCGATCTCCTGCCGGGGCTCGACGGGGCGGTATCGCGCGTGGATGCAGTACGAGATGCGGTTGCCAAACTTCAATTGCAAATAGCAGACGCGCAAGCAAAGCGCGACTCTTTGCAGCACGAGCTCGACGGGGTGCCGAAATTTCTCAATGTAGATGCTGTTGCACCACAAGTGATTGTTGCCGGAAAGCCGGTGACTGCCCGGGCAGAGCTTGAAGATGCGGTTTCGCAACTCGAAGAGCTGCAGACGCGGTTCACCGATCTATATCCAGACGTTATCTATCTCAAACAACGAATAGCCGCGCTCCAGGCTCGAGTAGCAAATGAGGCTTCGCACCCTAACCCCAATCGTCCAAAGACGGACATTGCCAATCCGGTTTATGATCAGGTCAAAATACGTCTGGTTGAGGCTGAGACGACACTGGCATCACTGCAGCGCGGGCTAAAGCAGGCCAAAGACGATCAGACTGTTCTCGAACAAAAGGCGCTGGACACACCGGGCGTGATGGCGCAGGCGCAGGATCTCGATCGCGATTATGCGACTAAGAAGAAGAGTTACGAGGAATTGTTGCAACGACGCGAGCAGACCCTCATCGGTGAGGCCGCGGATACAAAGGCTGAAAAGATCCAGTTCCGCGTCATCGATGCGCCGCAAATCCCGATTGCTCCCGCAGCGCCGAACAAACCACTGTTATTGCTGGGCGTTTTTGCGCTTGCGATCGGTGCCGCAATTGCGGCACCGATCGCTCTCTTCCAGTTTGATAAATCATTCTCGACTGTCAGCGCGTTGCGAGAGTTGGGCCTCCCGGTTCTCGGAAGCGTGTCGAGACTCACATTTCCTGGTGCGCGTCGTCGTACTCGGATTCAGGTTGGTGCACTTTGCGCCAGTGCGGGTGCCCTAGTAGCGATTTTCGGGGTCTTGTGGGTTTCTACCATTCATATTTACGGATTGGGCCTAAGTTTATGAACAGTCGAACAGGCTTGATAGAACGTGCGGCTGCGCGATTGCGGGATGCCAATGACCCGGTTGTTCCAGCGCCAGTTGCACCCGTACCATCGGAAGCGCCGGTACCCTTTCGCGCTACAGTGGCACCGCTGGCTCGCAAAATCGTGCTCGACCGGGTTCATCTTGCTCAGATGGGGATTATGATGCCATGGGCGAGTACGGCCCGAATTGTTGAAGAGTATCGTACTGTCAAGCGAAACATCATCGCAAGCTGGCAATCGTCGGATTCGGAAACGGGAAATTATCGGCCGCGGGTCATTATGGTAACAAGCGCCCGCCCGCGTGAAGGGAAGACGTTTAGTTCGGTCAATTTGGCACTTGCCTTCGCCGCTGATGAGAATCTCGCTACCGTGCTTATCGATGCTGATGCGATGCGACGAGATTGCGCGAGAGTCCTATCAATACCAGAGGAGCCGGGCTTCACCGACTTGCTTGCTGGAAAGGGCGCTCTGTCGGACACGCTAATCCAAACCGACCTTCAGAACCTATTGGTTCTCCCATCTGGTCCGTCAGGTGCTCACGTTCCTGAGCTTCTTCACGGCCCAGGGCCGGGTGCGCTTTTTGATGAAATCGCCAAGCGCTACCCCAACCATGTAATTATTTTGGATACGCCGCCATGCTTGGCGAGCACGGACCCCGCTGCACTTGCGCCGATCGCAGGTCAAATTGTGTTTGTTATTGAAGCTGAGCATACCCAGCGGGAAGAAATAGACGCAGCGCTTAGTTTGATCAGCAGCTGCCCTCGGATCAGTTTGTTACTTAACTTAATTCCGCCTGGGGCTAATGAGCACTTTGGCTCTTATTCATACTATTACCAACCTCAGAAATCTGACGCTAAAGTATAACGTGTCACGGAATAAAAATTCTTAGGCCGTCATATATGCTTAGCGCACATTCCTTCGTCGGTCGAATGTGCGCCGGGTTTATCCTAGCGACTGCAGCATGTCCGGTCACGGGCCCAGCGCAGACGATCGATAATCCGGCTCCTGTGCAAACACCCGGGTCAACAGAGCCCGAAGCGGCAGAGCCGCCGCCGTCGCCTGCGACCACGCCGGCGCAGCCCGGAACTCCCTTTGGGGCTGCACCCGGTACTTTCCCAGGGCTTGCGCCATCCCCTTCGTCCGTTTCGCCCAGTCAGCCGACATCGCCATTCGGACCGGCGCCCGGCACCTTTCCGGGCGTTTCTCCGGCCCCGGCTACCGCGGCCCCAGCGCAGCCATTCGGGTCGCCTCCGGGCACTCTTCCTGGCGTTTCTCCTGCCCCATCTTCGGCGACACCGGCGCAGCCGCTAAATCCATTCGGGACCGAGCCGGGCACTTTCCCTGGCCTTTCGCCACCGACGCAACCCGGGGCGCCGAGTGGCCCGGCCGCAGGTATCACCCCCGGCTCTGCGCCGTTGCCGACCGCGAACCCAACCCTACCCACTAATCCATTTCCCGATAACTCCTTGGTGCCCTCTGCCTTTGCGCCGCCGCAGTTGACCCCGGGGCTTGGTTACGGTGTCCCGGCTGCACCCATCCCCGGCGGCGCCCCGTTGACGCCAGTGGCGCCGCCCGCCCCTCCCAATTATGCAGGTCTTGCCCCAATGGCTCCGGGAGCCCTTCCGGTGCAGGCCGGGAATCTGCGAGCGCCCCCGATCCTCATCAATTCAACCGTTTACCTATCAGAGGCTTATACCGACAACCCTCTTGGCACACCGCAAACGTTCTCCGACGTGCTCACACGGATCAGTCCTGGTACAAATATTTCCTTTGATACGTCTAGATTTCAAGGTCAATTGGCAAGTTCTATCAATTACAGTAAGTTTGCACGCACCAGCAATGAAGATTCCCTTAACGGAAATCTTCTCGGTTTTGGACTTGGGACGATTGTTCGTGATCATTTGTTTATAGATACGCGCGCGGCGATTACCCAGGTTTCGACAATTGGAGGGCTAGGTTTTGTAAATTCACCAATTGCAGGGCTAGGTTTTGCAAATACACCGTTAATCTCTACCTCTCCACAGACGCAGTCAGAAGTAATGTCACTCTCGCCTATCTGGAGGGAGTCATTTGGCGATCTAATTGATGCTGAACTGCGTTATAATTATGCGTTGAATCTGTTCAACAACGGAACATTGCTAGGCGGTACAGCAGCGACAACGACCCCGGCGGTTGGAACAGGATCTTTTGCGAATACTTCGCAGAACGACGTAACTCTAACTTTCGCGACTGGTCGTGCTTTCAATTTCTTAGCTTCAAAGTTAACGCTCAACGCCATCAAAGTCGATGCTCAATCTGCAGCGAGATCGAGCCAACTGCGAGGCTACGACGACCTAGAATACGATTTTAATCCTTCAATCGCGGCAACAGCTCGTATTGGGTTTGAGAATATTCGCTACCCGCTTCAACCGGCAGCTGGGGTGGTCGGGCCAATTTGGCTTTTTGGCGGTCGGGTCAGTCCATACCCGGGTGACTATGTGGTGCTTCAATATGGTCGGCAGGACGGCATATTGGGAGTTAACGGCTCGCTGCGCTACCAGTTGACCGAACGTACCAATGTAGTGGCATCGCTGCAAAACGGCTTAGCGTCGTCGCAGCAAAACATTGTCGCTAACCTTAATGCGTCGCAGCTGAATGCCAATGGAGTGATTGTCAATCAATTCACAGGGTTACCCTCTGCGCTGACCAACCCAGAGTTCGCTTTTGCGCCAAACAATGTTTACCAAACGTCGAATGCCAACTTTGCGGTTGAAACCGTGCTGGACCGCGATACGTTCCGGGTGTTCGGAACTTATGCTCACCAAGTTCTCCAAGGTGGTCCGTTGCCCGCGACCGTGAGCCCTACAGCGGGAACCGATAATGCCCTGGGAACGAGTTTTAGCTGGTCGAGGTCTCTCACCCCCCAACTCACGAGCAACGCGGCACTCGGTTTCGCTAGAGAAACCGCGGGGAAGCAGAATACATTGACAGCCGATTGCAGCCTAAACTACATCTTGACTGATTCGCTGAGCGCAATTCTCCATTACCAATTAATATATGTAACCGCTCCCGCGACTACAGCGTTTATCAATTCTTATCATCGAAATCTAATCGAAGTCGGAATAACGAAGAGCTTTTGACGCCTCAATGTACGCGAAATTTTATGGGCTGGAAGCTCCGGCTTTCCAGCTGACCCCCGATCCGCGATTTTTCTTTGACAGCGCGGAGCATAAGCGGGCAATGGCGCATCTCACTTACGGGCTGCATCATGCGGAAGGGTTCATTGTCATTACCGGCGAGGTTGGGGCCGGTAAAACAACGCTTGTCGATCGTCTGCTGTCGCAAATCGATCCGACCTCGTTTGTAGCAACCAAGATCGTCACCACCCAGCTGCAGGGGGACGATTTCCTACGGATGGTCGCGGCGGGATTTGGAATTAATCACATTGGGCTATCGAAGGCCGCACTGTTGAATAGTATAGAGGAGTTTGTGCGGTCGCAATTTGCTGCCCGTCGGCGAGCACTTCTTATCGTCGATGAGGCGCAAAATCTCTCATTCGAGGCGCTTGAGGAGCTTCGAATGTTGTCTAATATTGTGGTTGGTACCGCGACGGCTTTACAGAGCTTTCTTCTTGGCCAACCACAATTTCGCCAAGTGCTTGGGAACCAGGCCCTTGACCAGTTTCGCCAGCGAATTACCGCGGCGTACCATCTTGGCCCGCTAAGCGAAGGCGATACTCGAGCCTATATCGAGCATCGACTGCACTGCGTCGGTTGGAAGGGGGATCCGCGTTTTGAGGACGATTGCTTTGCGGTGATCTACCGACACACGGGCGGTGTTCCTCGTCGAATCAATGGCCTTTGTTCTCGATTGTTGCTTTTTGGCTTCCTCGAGGAGTTGCACAATATCTCAGCGGTCGATACCGAGCGAGTGGCGGTTGATTTCAGGGCAGAGCTGTCAGCCGTAGCTGCCGCCGGGTCGCTGGAAAACCCCGCGCCGTTTGACAGAAATCCGGCACCATTCGACAGAAATTTGCCAGAATTAATCAATTTGGGTGAACGCCTTACCGATCTTGAACGGATGAGCGCGAAACACGATCGAGCCATCAAGCGTATGGTCGAGATATTGGCGAGCTATTTCAAGAAAGCCGAAGCCGATGGACAGTGACAACGCCCTTTCGGCGAAATTCGGCAGCAACGCAGGCTGTGGCTCGAGCAAACGTATCGCATCACGGTCGGCGCATCCAGCCAATGCCTTCACCGTCGACGTCGAGGACTATTTTCAGGTCGAGGCTTTCGCCGGCATCATTGACCGTCAAGATTGGGAGCGCTGGCCGCGACGCGTGGTGCAGAATACGAACCGGCTGCTCGATATCTTGTCTGACGCGGGGGTTACGGGGACGTTCTTCACGCTTGGCTGGGTGGCGCAGCGCCATCCTGAGCTCGTGAGGCGTATCGTTGCTGAGGGGCACGAGCTTGCAAGTCATGGCTCGGACCATTTTCGCGCGGACAAGCAATCTCCTCAAGAATTCCGAATGGACGTGAGACGCAGTAAAGCAGTGCTAGAGGATCTTGCGGGTGTCAGCATCTCTGGATTCCGTGCCCCCACCTTCTCAATTGGCTTCGGTAACCGCTGGGTTTATTTGATCCTGGCGGAGGAAGGGTTCTGTTACAGTTCAAGTGTCTACCCCATTGCCCATGATCTCTATGGGGACGCTAACGCTCCACGTTTTCCGTTCTCTCCGCATCCGGGCGTGGTCGAAATCCCGCTGACGACGGTGCGCGTTCTCGGTCGCAATCTCCCTGCGTCGGGGGGCGGCTATTTTCGACTGCTGCCGTATCGCCTGTCGCGCAGCGCTTTGCGCATGGCTAGGCGGGAATTGGATTTGCCTTGTGTCTTTTACATCCATCCATGGGAAATCGATCCTGACCAGCCACGCCAAAAAAAGGCTTCACGGCGATCGCAATTTCGTCACTACCTTAATCTCTCGCGGACCGAGGGGAGATTGCGTCGCCTTCTTGGGGATTTTAGCTGGAACCGAATGGACCGCATTTTTCTCGAGGGCATCACGCGAGGGCATGACGCGTCCGCCAGCAATGTCTGATATATGGCATCAAACTCACAGCCGATAACAATCCGAACGCTGGAGCCGGCCGATGAACCGCGTTGGGACGCGTTCGTCGAGGCCGCGCCAGATGCGACCTTCTTCCATTTGTCCGGCTGGAGGAAAGTGATCGAGACCGCGTTTAAGCATCGGACCTACTATCTGATGGCCGAACGCGGTGAAACGATTACCGGTGTGCTGCCACTAACCCTGGTGAAGACCAAACTCTTCGGCGCTAGCCTGATCTCCAATGCATTTTGCGTATATGGCGGTCCGGTCGGAGCAGATGTCTCCAGCATGGCGTCGTTAGAAGATGCCGCTGTCGGGCTGATGGGCCAACTCGGAGTCCCAGTGCTGGAATTTCGCTCATGGGCGGAAAGTCGGCGAGATTGGGCGAGTAAGAATAACCTTTACGCTACTTTTCGGAAATCGCTTGATCCTTTAGTGGACAATAATCTGAAGGCGATTCCGCGCAAGCAGCGCGCAATGGTGCGCAAGGGAATACAGAATGGATTGCAATCTGAACTCGACGATGATCCCGGACGATTTTACCAAATTTATTCCGAGAGCGTACGTAACCTCGGGACCCCAGTGTTCGCGAAACAGTATTTTAAGCTGCTGCGTGCAGTGTTTCCGCAACAATCCGATATCGTCACGATAACGAGCGATGGAAAAGCGGTAGCGTCGGTGATGAATTTTTATTTTCGAGATGAAGTGTTACCCTATTATGGCGGGGGGATTGCGGATGCGCGCCGTTTAGCGGCGAATGATTTCATGTATTGGGAGGTTATGCGCCGCGCTTGCGAGCGGGGATTTCGTCTTTTCGACTTCGGCCGCAGCAAGGTTGGGACTGGTGCCTTTAATTTCAAGTGCTACTGGGGCTTTGAACCCACACCGTTAGTGTATCAATACCGCTTAGCTCCCGGACAAAAAATTCCCGACCTGAACCCACTTAATCCAAAGTTGCGGCTATTCGTGGAGCTGTGGAAAAAACTGCCATTGGCAGTAGCGGCGAGACTCGGGCCGCCGATTGTACGTGGGCTGGGTTAAATGTGGGCGGCATTCTCTTCCTTCCGCACCACACCCCTTCACCTCGCTGGACGAGACCGAACCGAGCAATACTTGTTCTTGCTCGCCGGCTGCTCCGACAATGAGCTGTTGACCGCAGCCACACCTGCAGGGTTCGCTGATATGGCTTGGCGTATCCTGTGCGGCGTCGAGGGCGAATGGGCAGGAAGGGCGAGGGAGCACATCGTCCACAATGATTTAGGGTCTCCACACGACGCACTATCGAGCAGACGTACGGCGGGTGAGGGCTCGATATACCCGAGCGTATTGCTTGTTACGGCGTGACCTCCTAATGACGCCGCCCGCGCCTACGCCGACCCGAACAGCGGTTCCGCAAATTGAATCCATTCGGGTTTGGCTTCCAGGGTTGGTCTCAGCCGCCGTCGCGTGCGCCGGTGTTGGCATCGTATTTTGGCAAGACTTAGCTAGTGCCCTAACCGTGTGGGTGGGTTCAACCGCATATAACCACTGCTTTCTGATAATCCCTTTGGTGATAGCGCTGCTATGGAGTCGTCGAGGAATAATCAAAAATTTAGCCCCAATACCATCTTTTTGGTTTCTTGGGTTTATACCCCTTTTATCGGGATTATGGATTGTTACGACGCTACTGGGAGTTAAAGAAGCGAGCCAAATTTTAGTGATATCTGTATTAGAAATATTTTTAATTTCTATTATCGGTTGGAGAACGTTTCGTGCCCTTCTTGCGCCTCTACTTTTCCTTTTTTTTCTTGTCCCCTTTGGGGCGTTTGTCGTCCCTATTTTGCAGCGGTTCACTGCCACCTTTGCCGTCCATGGGCTTCAACTTCTCGATATTCCTGTTTTTGCCAACGGCTTCGTGATTGAAATACCCGAAGGGACGTTTGAGGTCGCCGAAGCGTGCGCGGGCCTCAGATTTCTCATAGCTTCCATCGTCTTTGGATGCTTCTTTGCTACTATTATGTACCGTAGCCGAGTACGGCAAATGGTGTTTATTGGCCTCTCTATCGTCATTCCCGTCGTTGCGAACGGGCTGCGCGCACTCGGTATCATTCTCCTCGGCCACTTGAAAGGAAGCGCCTCGGCGGCCGCGACGGACCACGTCCTTTACGGGTGGATCTTCTTTTCCCTCGTCACTTTGACCCTGGCAGCTGTGGGAATGACGTTTGCAGAACCACATCGGTTCATTTCGGTTGACACGATGCCGATGGCTTCTTCGTCGAAGTTCCGGTTCATCGCGACCGTGGCTGCAGGGTTGGCTCTCATGCTCGTGGGCCCCGCGTATCTAAGGATGATCGATCCTGTTTCGGCCGAACCTGCTGTGTCTTCGTTGGCACTGCCACCAGGTGGTGGCTGGGCTCAGGCGTCTAATCTGAAGATAGACTGGAGCCCGATCACCCAGGGAACCGAACAGAGGTCGCTTATTACGTATCGTAGCAACGATAGTGAGGTGACCGAATTTATCGCGCTTTATTCGCTCCCCACGCGGGGGAGCCCATTCACTAGTACGCTAAACAGCGTTGCCGATCCGGAAACTTGGCATCTAGGAGACACCACAGCAACAACCGTCCCGCGGTCGAGCGCGGCACCGCTGGTGGTAAGCGCCACAATCATCGAGCGACAGTCGAGCTCTAGGCTTGTATGGTGGTTTTATGCCATCGATGATCAGATGACGACCAGCGTTCTCGAAGCCAAGCTGTTGCAGGCCCGCGCTGCGCTTCTCGGCGGACATCACGTTGGAGCCTTCGTCGCTATTTCAACAGAAGCTGACGATATCGGGGCTGCGAATTCTGTGTTGACACATTTTGTCGAAGCGATGGCTCCGTGGCGAGATTTGCATCGTGCGTACATCGGATGGTAAACAGATAAAACTGCGAGCGAACGCTTTGGTATTTTCAAATAAATGCCGCTTGTGTCACGACGATGCTTCGCGGGCATAACCCTATACATCAATAATGATAATGCAGCGGCAACCGTCTGACCATTCTCGACGCGAGACGGTGTCCGCACGACCGACCCAGCAGAACCGCGCAACTTTTGGTGACAGAGGGTCTAGTCATGCGGTGGTGCTGGTGATTGTTACAATTGGTATCGTCTTCGGATCACTTTACCCATTCGCATTCCGGAACCCACCCGAAGGGATCGGTCCGTTTCTCACTCTTGTCGAAACTTGGTCGGTCAGACCCGGCCGCGCCGATATCTTAGCTAACATTCTACTGTATATGCCATTCGGCATGTTTGCAGTTTTGGCACAACGACGGCCAGTCGCCATATTCCGGTCGTTGGCAGTCGTGATGCTGGCCGGCGGTGCGCTCTCGTTTGCAATAGAGTTAATCCAATACTTTGACGAAGGTCGCGTGACCAATGCTTTCGATGTCTACACAAATCTTTTGGGGACTACGGTCGGTGGGATTGCCGGAGCTATATTCCGTAGCAACTTGAGACATGTCTCCGTTGACCCATTAATTTCCAGACCGGTTCCGACATTGTTGGTGATGACCTGGGTTGCATATCGCCTCTACCCCTACGTACCTACGATCGACCTACACAAATATTGGAATACTCTCAAACCGGTGGTGGCCTCTCCGTCTCTCACCGTTTTTGACCTTTATCGTTACACGGTCGTTTGGCTGACAATATTCGCCTTGATTGCGGCGATCGCTGGCGAGCGTCGAGGGAAATCATTGGCGGCGCTGTTTTCAGTGAGCATCTTGCTGGCGAAGGTGCTGATCATTAACGCGACGCTTAGCGTTGCCGAGATCGGCGGGGCAGCCTTGGCGTTGTTCCTGAGCTCGACGCTCGCAGTGAGCCCGCGGTGGCGCGGTGGCATACTGGCTGTACTTCTTGCCGGATACGTTATCGCCGCGCGACTTGAGCCGTTTGACTTTCTTCCGGTTGGTCGCGCGTTTGGGTGGATACCTTTCGCCAGTTTTCTCGGAGGCGGCTCACTCATGGTTAACACACTGTCGTTTTTCGAAAAGGTATTCCTCTATGGGAGTTTGTTGTTCCTGTTGACCGAGGCTGGAGTGCGTCTTGGCATCGCGGCGCTGCTTGTCGCGTCGTGTCTTTTCGCGACGAGTTGGCTCGATACCTATCTAGCTGGGCGGTCGGCCGAAATCACCGACGCAGTCATGACGCTCCTGATCGCGTTGATTTTTGCGCTCCTGGGGCTGGAGCGGCGACAATTGCCAGGTAAGTTGGCCACGGACCCCCAAGGAAAGTAACTTGGAAAGAGATTTCGTTTATCACGACTATCCGAGCTTAAAGGCCGGCGTCGCAATGTTAGCCGGCGAGATTGAACCGACTTTTTAGATGTTGATGGCTCAACGACGGCGAGGGTGCAGATATGAATGAGGCGGTGCGCGGGTCGATAGTCGATTACTTAGCACAGTCGCGCGACGTGCTGCAAAAGGCGATGAACGACTGCGGATTTATCGCGGCCATCGCGGCGATCGCTGACTGCATTTCCGATGCGTTGGCTAATCGGCACAAGGTTCTGCTGGCCGGCAATGGGGGCAGCGCCGCCGACGCGCAACACATCGCCGGCGAATTTCTGTCCCGACTTAACTATGACCGCGCCCCCGCAGCCGCCATAGCGCTGACGACCGACAGCTCAGTAATGACGGCCATCGGGAACGATTACGGTTATGAACGGCTGTTCGAGCGGCAGGTACTTGGCCTTGGCCAGCCCGGAGACGTGCTGATCGCGATTTCGACCTCGGGGCGATCGCCAAACGTGTTGCGCGCGGCCGATGCGGCACGAGAAAAGGGGCTCGCGGTCATCGGCTTTATGGGCCAGAACGGTGGCGATCTGAAGGCACGCTGCGACATTCCCCTGCTAGTCCCTTCGAACTCGACGCCGCTGATCCAGCAAGTGCACATTACCGCCGGCCACGTCATTTGTGGCCTCGTCGAGGAGCGGCTGTTCCCGAGAATCAATACTGGCGATGCGTCTGCTACCGCGATGCGATGATCACACAGGCAGTGGTTCTTTGCGGCGGACAGGGCACGCAACTCGGCGCGCTGACGGCCACGACCCCAAAACCGCTGCTTCCGGTCGGAGATACGCCGTTCCTGGAAGTCTTGCTGTTCGAGCTATGCCGCCACCGAGTGAAGCGCGTTCTATTGTTGGCTGGATTTGAGGGAGAGCAGGTCGTTCGCTATATGGAGACGACGACACTAAGCGAGCGCTTCGGCGTCGATATCGAAGTCATCATCGAGAACGAACCCGCCGGGACGGGCGGCGCCCTGTTCCAAGCGCGCGGTCGCCTCGACCCTGCGTTCTTCATGCTCAACGGCGATACCTGGTTCGACATCAATTTGATGGACCTGGGTGCGCACCTCGCTGCCAGGCCCCAAGCTGTGGGCGTCCTTGCCTTGCGACATCAGGACGATACCGAGCGATATGGCACGGTAGAATTGACCCAAGGGCGGATCACCCGCTTCCTCGAGCGCCCCGATCGCGTGGGGCCCAGCCTTGTCAGCGGAGGCGTTTACGCATTGCGCAGCGATATTGTCGAGGTGATCGGATCAAAGGGATCGATCGAGGCTGATGTATTCCCCAAACTGGCAGTGGCGGGCCGGCTGTGCGGTATCCCTTACAATCGCTACTTTGTTGATATCGGCGTGCCCACGGAATATGAGCGCGCGCGGCGGGAATTGCCCGAGCGCCGGCGACGCCCAGCAGCCTTCCTCGATCGCGACGGAGTGCTTAATCACGATCACGGCTATGTCGGCTCGGTTTCGCGCTTTGACTGGATTGACGGTGCCCGCGAGGCGGTTAAGGCGCTCAACGACGCCGGGTTTTTCGTGTTCGTTGTGACAAACCAGGCGGGTGTGGCGCATGGACACCACACCGAGGACGATGTCCGAATTGTCCACGATCACATGACCGCAGGCCTCGCGGAGGCCGGTGCGCATGTTGATGATTTTCGCTATTGCCCCGATCACCCCTCCAGCAAGATCCCCGCGTATTGCCGCATCAGCGATTGGCGCAAACCGGCACCGGGGATGCTGCTCGATCTGATTCGGCATTGGCCGGTCGACCAGACGGCCAGCTTTATGATCGGCGACCAAGAACATGATGTCGCCGCGGCAGTCGCGGCCGGCGTAGAAGGGCACTTGTTTCCTGGCGGGGACCTACTGCGTTTTGTGACTCCGCTTATCGTAGCTCGACGCCAATAAATCCAAATCGAGATGGTATCTGAGCCAATGCCTGCACGGGCAGACACCACTGGGTGAGAGTTCGAACGGATCGGGCGCGGAGTAGCGCTAATTATCTCGATCTATCGGGGTTGGTTTTCTAAACGTTCCTACTCGAGTATTGATATACATTTAGTCTAAACTAAACTAAATTCAATGCTTCGCTTCTGCGAAGGATATTTTGATTTTATGAATCCAAGGATTTATCGAGAAGTGAATGTATTTCATTTGATAGCCAAGTACAATTTGTAAAAAATACGGGTACAGAACCGAGATTGGGGATTTCCAACCGAAGCTTCATCCTCCCAAGAAGTACGGGAGTAGCGACCGGAGCGCGTGCGCGGCAGACCGGACCAAAGGAATCGCGCCAGAGGCGCGCCCGTCACTGGCCGAGCGATGGATGTGTGCGTCGGTGTGGATTTGTTTGGCGGGCGGGATGCCGCAGTATTCGAGAAGATCGCATTGGAAACGATCGTCGTTGAGCAACTTCGTATCAACGATCCAGAAGGTCTCTCCGAGTTTATCGGCAAGAGTTTCTGCCCGAGCGTAATATAAATCCCAGTATTTTCCGATGGCTTCGCGTTTACTATTGGCCTCAATTTTTGGGAAACATTTGTCCCAGACAGGATCGATCCGCCAGCGGTCGCCGTCATGCTCCATCCAGAAGTTGTAGCCCTTGTAGTACGGTGCGCGGGTGATGATGCTCGACAGCCGATCGGCTACGCGCTGCGAACTCCAGCGCTGTATCTCCGTCTTCCGCAGCCAACTGCGGATCGTTTGTTCACGGTCGCGGCGGAGGCAAATGAAGCGGACATTAGAGTTATGGGCTGCAATCAGTTCGACATAGTTGAGGTAGTAGAATGCAACGTCGCCGATCAGGCGCACCTCGCGCATTTGGCATAGGCCATCATAGGCGCCCGCTGCCGCGGCACGGGAGAGGTCGACTGTCAGCATACTCGGATCGCCGCCGTCGAGAACCGCCTGAAACTCGTCGATGGAATTAATGAACGGGCGCGGCGTGCCGGAGAACCGCACCGCCGAGGGATTCATCTCGTGGAAGAACACGCTATCCCGCTGCGCATTCAGCAACTTAGCTAGAGAGGCGGTGCCTGAGCGTCCGGTGCCCAGCCCAATCACGATCAACTGCTTGTCTCCGAATCGCTTTTCGATCGTCGTGTTAGAGTCCAGTAAACATCTACCCGCAATAGTACCCATTTTGTTAGTTCAAACATGGTTAATGCTGCTGCAACCTCAGATAGATTGCTAGGAGAGCATGTCCTTTGATCGGCAAGCACGACCTGCGCTCGGAAAGTTGGATCGCGGCCAGCTGAGAAATTCTAGATTAGCCGTTCTGGCCGTGGCGTGACAATCAACGCACGGGAGAGACACACGTTTCTTATTAGATGTGACGAATTGGTCACATACCTGAATGAGATTCGCAAAGCGGGCCGCTGAGCTCCAGGCGATTACACGCTTCTGGCTCCCCTAAAGACGTACAGATCGCCAGCGTGCGGCTCCCGACCCAGCGCCATGTGGGAAGGCCTAATTCATAGGGCCCGGCCCACCTGAACTTGGGAACTCCCTCAGCCAGCTACTATTCCGCTGCTCTTGAGTGTTTTCGCTAAGCCTTTTATGAGCGGGACGCGCGCATTAAAATGCAGCTTCTCGCTCGCCTCGTGTGGATCTCCGATTGACACTCGGATATCAGCGGCCCGTCGCGATCTATGCTGAGGTTGAAACGGCGTCCTACAGATCTGGGCAATACCCTGAGCCAGTTCAAGAATTGTCGTGCCGATACCCGTGCACACATTAAAGACTCGTGGCTCGACACTGACTGAGTCCATCGCAAGCAGTAATGCGCTTACCGCATCCTCCACGTATACGAAATCGCGAACTTGTCCTCCATCACCATGGATTTCTATCGAAGAGTTCGCCAAAAATCTTTCACAGAAAATGGAAATTACACCAGAATATGGCGATTTTGGATCTTGCCCTGGCCCATAGACGTTGAAGAATCGTAAGCCAATATTACGAATATTGAAAACCCGCGTGGCTACGGCAGCATGCAACTCGCAGCCCAATTTATCGGCGCCATACGCATTTATAGGACGTTTCTCATCCCCTTCCGAGATTGGGAATCCCACCGGATCGCCATATACCGCAGCAGAAGAAGCATAAACAACTGGCACCTGACGTTCTCGAACCTTCTGAACGCGGCCAATTTCCTCAAAGACGGCAATTGTTCCGGAAAGGTTGACGGAGTGGCTTCGCAACCATTCGCGATGGGCACGCTCGACTGATGCTATTGCTGCGAGGTGGAAGCAACCTTCTATGTCTTCAACAGCGCGACGAACCGCCAACGGCTCCGTAATGCTCGAAACGATAAGCTCGACGCCACGGGGCAGGTTCTCGGCGCGGCCAGTTGAGAGATCGTCTAGGACTCGGACGGAGTGTCCCTTAGTGATTAGGGCCTTAACAAGGTGGCAACCTATAAAGCCGGCACCGCCAGTGACAAGAAAACGAGCCATCTTTGATCCTTGATATCCACCAATGAAACCGAACGCCTCGCTAACATCCCAAAATACTATTGCTAGAGAGATAATTTTATCGTGACGATCTGTGTGCAGGCGTCCTTTGTAAACCTTGTGTCTTTGCGAGCGAGCTTATTTATACAAGGCTTGTAGAGTTCGAAAATGGTCATGACGACAAGATGGCGCCCCGCGAGACCGTGCGGGCAATTACGCTGTCGAAGAGCTCAATTTGCCCTCGGGTCGTTGTGTCCCAGCTGAAGCGTTGAGCGTAGGCTCGTGTCGCCGCGCGACTGGGGGGGCTGGTAAGGAGTCGTGCGATTGCCGCTGCGAAAGCGGGCCCGGTCCGGTCTGAGACAAGAAGTCCGGCCGCAGGCTCCGTCACCACTTCTGGTGTACCCCAGACATTACTGGCGACCACGGGCGTCCCACAGGCCATGGCCTCAAGGAGAACATTTGCCCATCCCTCCCGCTCAGACGCCAGAACCAAGGCATCGGCAGCAGAATAAAGCTCGGCTAAATAGGCGTGCGGCAATTGGCCCAGAAATTTGACCCTATCGACGACGCCAAGTCGGAGGCAAAGCGCATCGAGTGCCGCCTTCTCCGGCCCCGTGCCGGCAATGAGGAGCGTTGCGTCTGGGAGCAAAGCGAGCGCCTCTATAACCAAATGATGTGCCTTGCGTGGAATTAGGTGGCCGACTGAAAGCAGCACCTTGCCAGTTAGGCCATACTTCGCCCGAGCCGCTTCACGGTCGGCTGGCTGGAACATCTCGAGATTTACGCCATTACGAAGCACCCGGATGCGTGATGCATCTGCGCCGATTTCGATAAGTCGATCCTTGAGAGCTTGGCAAACAGTGACGACCCCAGCCGCTTCGCGCGCCGTCCACCGGATCAGGCGGCGAGGGAGCAAATGGTCGGCGATGAGGTTGATGTCCGTTCCCCGCGCCGTGACCACAACTGGTTTACCGAAAGTCTTGCCAAGCATTACAGCGGCAACGCCGTCGGGATAGAAATAGTGGGCATCAATCAGATCAAAATCGAATCCCTGCCGTAAAATCGACGACAGAGTCGCTCGGGCCCCGAGATAGAGGAGCATCGGCGCGAGATGCATTCCAATTTTGGGAATAACTGGGTAGCGTGGATGGTAGACTTCCTGGCCGAAAAGCTGTTCGAAACGCGGCGCGGCAGCGTAGCTGGCATACTCTCCGAAACGGCGGTTCGTCGATGGAAACCAAGGGATCGGCGCGACAACTTTGGTCGACACCCCACCAGAGCTGACCAGCTCCGAAAGCCGATTGGCGACGAAAATGCCGTGCGTGAGTTGGGTGCTGTTCGGGAACAGGGTACTAAAGGTTATTGTCCTAATCATCTTAGGTGGGCGGAATGACTAATGGACGAGTCACCGGTCGGAGTCTCTGCGCATCGGGGACGGCGACCGGGAGCGGTGCGTGCTCCCGCCGCGTGATCACACGCAAGCTCACACTCAGTGTTGCCCACAAAAACAGCAAGTCGAAGAAATCTAGCGCTAGCGCGGCGCCACAAACACAAAACGCCAGCAAACTCAGCTGCATCATTGTCGCAAGATCCCATGCCCAGCGGAATTCGGGGACTTCCCTCGTTTGGCGTCGAATTACCTGAAAATTTCGAAAGACACTAACAATCAGCAGGAGATAAACGACGAGGCCAATGACGCCCTGCTCCCCCAACACCTGAAAATAAATACTGTGGGCAGCAAAAAGTTTTCCAGACATGTACGGGGCCCAGACGCCGCGCAAGGTTATTCCGTAGAAACCAGCACCGAATGGGAAGTGATCCATGGCATAGCGGTAGGCGACCCACCATAAGTCAAAGCGACCCTGAACGGAAGCATCCGTGTTGTAGTCCTGAATCGAAGCGGCTCGCTCATAGAACAACTCGGGCATCAGGTAAAAAAGTGGTATCATGATAATGATCGCAAGTACAGGATAAACGATTTTATTCTTGGTTCGCAGCCAAAACGTGATCGCCAGGACCGCAAGTCCAACGTATGCCCCTCGCGAATAACTTCCTAAAATTGCCGTCACGATGAGAACGATAGAGACAACAATCCCAACGCGAATCTCCCGACGCTCGCTATGGATCCGCAGGTAATTCATGATCGGAAGGAGCATAATGAGTGCGCCAGCTAGCGTATTATTATCGCTAATCATAGAATTTGGTGGACCAAGGATGTGGAGTCCTCCTGCGCTTCCGCTTATCAGTGTGAACAACCCGCCCTTAACGCCATAAAAGCCTAACGATAAAGCAACGATCCACATCAGCGCATGAAATCTGACCATGCTTATGGTAATAGTACCCGCAAATAGGGCCATTACTAGAGTCTTCCAGAATCTATTCCAAAAAAACCACGAAGTTGAAGGATCAAAGGCAAAAAACGTATTGAATGTTGTCCAACAAAATAGCAAGACGATTAAGAACGTGGTTGTTCCTCGTGGCGGTGATTTGTGCTCAGGTGAAAGAATCCATGCGCCTACCGTTACCAGCGCAATGATCAGGTTCCACGGAACAGTGTTTAAAGACCAAGTCTCTTGGTGCGGATTCATGATCGAGAACAACAACCACAGCATCAGGCCAACGTAGGGCGCACGTAGCGCAGCGATGAGCCCGGCTACCACGAAGAGGGTAAAAAAAATGTCGCGCATGGGAAGATACCGGCAATCCTGCTTTACTATGCGACGCTATAACGCTTTAGGTCTCGGACTCTCAGGTCGCTTCGTATTTAGCATGCCCTTGGCCTACTACTAAGCGACCACGAACCATGATCACTAGCTGACGCGGGAGTTGGCAGCATCAGGCTATGCAGTAGATTTACTGCGTAGTGCTCGTGCGCTGGCCAGGGCATCGGCGCGCGCCGTTTCATTTTGGCATTTCAGCTTGCCGCGTAGCCTTTTTTCTCGTGTTGGCGTCGTGAGGCACCGCGTCTGTCATGCGCAACAATCCTATCGTGTGCTCGCCGGGAGGCAGTCGATCGTTCTGAATTAACCACGCCGCAATAACACCGAAGGCGAACATAGACAGCAAAAAGAAGATACCCTGCAAGACCATCGCTCCTATATCGCAGGTCGAACGAAGTTAACGGGCCATCACAGTCAACCACTTACTGCGCCAATGCCGCCGCCATTTGGGCATTCCAATGCCCTTGTATAGCCCTCAAACAAGATCTGAGACAGATACGGACTCTCGGTTCGCTCGCGGTTACCAATAGCACGCAATTAGTTGCGCCGTCCCAGACCCAGTATTGTGCGCGTCGCCGCGTGGGGCAGAATTTTGTCAAGGCCATCGACTTGCTATATCATAAATTGCTCCTGGGTCGATATCATCAGTTTATCAGCTAACCTAATGCAAATTAAATCACGGGTTCAAGGCGATCGCTGCACCAGCGAGGACAATGTCCAGGCTCAACTGCGTGCAGTCCTGAGAAGTAATTTCTCAAAATTCTCTCGAATGAATATTATGAGTATCACCTATGTGGCCTGCGTCAGGATCTCGGTCGGCGGCCGACGTGGGATTGCGGGCAATTTCTGCATCTTGGGGTTTGCCGTTCATGGCCAATATAGCTGAAAAGAGGCGTCACCTGTTGCATGTATTCTCGAGCTTTGCCGTCGGGGGGGCGCAGAGGCGCTTCGTACAGCTCGCCAATGCGCTCGGGCAGAAATACTATCACACCATCCTGGCTATGGATGGGAATTTCGCAGCGGCGAAAGGATTGGATCGTCAGGTGCGCTATGCACTTGAGACGATCCCTGTACATAAGACTGCGACTATAAGTCACACGAACTTGATGAACGCGCGGCGTCTGTTGCGCAGGGTCGCGCCCAACTTATTACTTACTTACAATTGGGGTGCAATCGAATGGGCTATCGCTAATTGGCTGCCGACTGTTTGTCAGCACGTGCACGTCGAGGATGGGTTCGGCCCCGATAAATCGGCGCAGCGGCAATTTTGGAGGAGAGCAAAGGCCCGGAGCCTGTTGCTTTCGCGGTGCGACCGGGTGGTCGTTCCCTCTCTAATGCTTCGGGAGATCGCAACGCGCGTTTGGGGGCTGGCGGCCAATAAGGTCTGTTACTTACCGAACGGGATCGATTGCACGCGTTTCGCGAGCCCGCCGAATAAGGACTGCATTGACAAGCTCGGGATCCCCGACAACGCGCCGGTTGTGGGTACTGTTGCCGCGTTGCGCAAGGAGAAAAACCTGCTGCGGCTTGTCCGTGTATTTGCGGCCTTGCCACGCCACATAGACGCGCGCCTGGTCATAGCCGGCGACGGACCGGAACGTGCGGACATAGCGCAAGCGGCGGCGGGTCTCGATGTCTCTTCTCGCGTTATTTTCACGGGGGCCATCGATAACCCCGAGCGTTTGCTTGGGCGGTTCGATGTATTTGCTTTGACCTCTGATACTGAGCAAATGCCCTACTCGATCCTTGAAGCGATGGCCGCCGGTCGCGCCGTCGTCGCAACGGACGTCGGCGACGTAAGAATGATGCTGGCACCTGAAAACGCAGAATTTATCGTGCCCGCCGAGGCCGAAGAAATCATAATACATCGGTTGACGCGTCTGCTGCAGGACCGGACGCTCAGAGTTCAAATTGGCAGCGCCAACCAGGGGCGAGTCCGTCTCGAATACGCGGTTGAACAAATGATCCAACGCTACGACGCAGTTTTCTCCGGCAGGATTTGCGAATAGGCGCCGCAATAGGCCGGAGGAGCACTCGTAATCACATCTTTGAACGAAATTATCGCGAGTGCAGTCCGCGTGGAAGCTGGTATGCGAGAGGCGCTCCAAGCCGGATGGGTTTTTGTAGCGGAAGCGTGTCAGGCCCCGCGATCACCAACGAACTGGCCGTGTCCCCAATCATAGAGGACGCCCCCGCGCTTGTGTGAATGAAGATATGGATTTCTGCAGCTTGTTATAACCACACGGCGAGCCGCGTGTTGTCTCTTCGATGGGATGAGGATGGCTGACCCGGAAATACATATTGGTCGCAGCATCGTTCGTGGCGGTGCGTGGATGGTCGCTGCGCGTTGGGGGTTGCGAGGCCTCGGAATGGTCAACACCTTCATCCTCGCGCGCTTGTTGTCGCCCGGGGACTTTGGCCTCGTTGCGATGGCAACGGCAACTATCGGGCTAATTGAAGTACCTATCCAGGCGGGCCAGGATATGGCGCTAATCCGCCACCGCAATCCGCTGCGGGCGCATTACAATTCGATTTGGACCTTGTCGATCCTGATAGGAATCATCCTTACGCTTGTGCTGTGGTCAGTCGCAGACCTTGCTGCACTTTATTTTCACGAGCCACGCGAGGCATGGCTAATACAAGTCTTAGCCCTGCGCACCTTGATCGGTGGCTTTGAGAATATTGGCTTGGTCGATTTTCGCAGGGATTTGCGCTTCGATCGGGTGTTTAAATTTATGGTCCTGTCGCGCATTTTTTCCGGGTTACTCACGATCATGTTCGCGCTGTTGTTTCAGGATTGGCGCGCTCTCGTGGCGGGTATCCTTGGCGGCCGCCTGCTAGGGGTGGCACTTAGCTATGTGGTTCATCCTTATCGGCCACGATTATGCATCCGCGCGATTCGAGAGATGGCAACATTTACTGGCTGGATGGTGTCCGTGAACATTTGCCAATACATGAACGACAAAGCGGACGAACTCGCGGTTGGTAGCCTTGGGAATCCAGCCGGAATGGGAATATACAATGTTGGCGCTGGCGTTGCTACCGCGCCAACTGCAGAAACCGTGCTGCCGGCCACCGATGCGCTGTTTCCGGTGTTCTCGCGCATCAAAGGTGATGCTTCAGCGATGCGGACTAGCTATCTGGATGTGCTGAGCGTCGTTTGCATACTTTCAGTTGCATTTGGCGGCGGAATGGCGTTGGTGGCGGCGGATTTTGTCGCCGTCGTCCTAGGGGCGAAATGGTTGCAGGCAGTGCCGATCGTGCGTGTACTGGCAATTGCCGGTGGGCTGTTTGCGATCATGCAGAACGGCATCCCCGTTTTGACCGCCACAGGCCACGAACGGTTGGCGGCCAAGCTCACTGCCGCGCGAGCCGCGGCGACTCTGCTTGCGGTTGGGGCTGCTGCCCTTTTAGGTGACTCGATGACAATCGCATTTGCTCGCCTCCTGGTGACGCTGGCGTTCATTCCTGGTATTTTTCTGGCGCTGAGTCGGGTCCTTCCGATCACCTTTGGCGATCTAATTGCTCGCCTCTGGCGTCCTGTTATAGCAGGCATTGCAATGGCAGGATGCGTATTGGCAGTGCACGCAGGAGTTCCGGAAATTCCTGTGTTGCGGCTCGCGATCGATACGGTCATCGGCGCGGTGGTCTATTCGGGGGTAATACTGCTGCTCTGGGCACTGATAGGCCGCCCTCCCGGCCCAGAAGCGGGCGTCTTGAACTGGATCATGTCAGGGCCTCTGGAGAAAAAGACCTAACAAAGCATCCTGGACGGCGATTGAAATCGAGTTACTTGAGGATTTTTTTGCAATAAAGGCGCGAACTGCGAACTGTAAATATGACGCGGCGTGACGATGTGTAATGCGGCAATTCAAGTGCTGTCCTTCGATTCGGCTCGATCGACTGGCAGCGGCCAGGGGTCAAATGGGTCAGCTCAAACCGCTTGGCGCACACAGTGCGCAGCTGATCCTTTTTTAAGCCTCGATACGGCCTTTAACGGGAAAATGTGACAAATATGAAGCTCAAGTCGTCTTACGATGCCATTATTATCGGGAGCGGTGCTGGCGGCAGCACTCTGGCGTTGCAACTCGGCCAGTACGGTTGGAACGTTTTGGTCGTCGACAGAGGAGCTCATCTAACTCCGTCTAACCGGCGGCCTACCGATTCCATTGGCATCCATATGAAGCAAGCGATGGCGGTCTACGACCCGACGCACTGGCCGGTTGGTGGCCAAACTAAATTCTATGGCGCTGCACTTTACCGGCTGCGCGAGAGCGATTTCCAATTGATCGAACACGAGGGTGGAACATCGCCGGCCTGGCCAATTTCGTATTGGGATCTCGAAGCTTATTATCAGCAAGCGGAGGAGCTTTATCGCGTTCATGGTTCGCCCGATGGTGATCCGAGTGAGCCCCCGCGCGCTCAACCATTTCCCCACCCGCCGATTCCGCATAGTCCCATCGTATCTAAGCTGGTCGATCGGCTTAAGGCGTCAGGTGCGAACGTCTCGGCGATCCCGAGGGGCATAGATTACGGCCCTGGCGGTAAGTGCGTGTTGTGCGCTACGTGCGACGCTTACTACTGCCAACTCGATGCCAAGATGGATGCCGAGATTGCCGCGTTGCGGCCGGCGCTAGCAACTGGGAACGTGCACCTGGTGGCTGAAACGGAATGCTTGCGCGTGCTCACGGACAACGCGGGATCACGCGCCACTGGGGTCTTGTTGCGGCGAGGAGGAGTAGAGCACGTCGTCGACGCTCAAGTGGTTGCGTCGAGCGCAGGGACGCAAGAGTCGATTGCGCTGCTGCGTCGATCGCGAATGGCCAGACATCCTGACGGGTTGGGCAACGACAACGGATGCCTCGGCCGCTATTTGGCCGGTCATTCGGTCGGGACAATATTTCCACTGGTCAGTTGGCGGCCGGTTCCGCCGCTTCATACCAAAAGCTTCGCGATGAACGCCTATTATGACGGCGCTCCGGATTGGCCTTATTCCCTGGGAGTTATTCAGGTCGCCGGCCAGATGCCGTTTTGGGAGGAAGCGTCGCCGTTGATACGTCCGGCCGCTCGCTTAGTGAGCGCACATTCGGTTATGTGTTTCTATATGAGTGAGGCCCTTCCAACATACGATTCCCGTCTTATCTTTGACGGCGAGCGGCTGGTCGGTCGGGTTGAGCCGATCCACAAAATGCTCACGTTCGACAAGCTGAGATCCACTGCGCGCGAAACGTTCCGCCGCGCCGGCTATTGGACTGTAGCACGCAAACAGGCCCCGGTGCTTTGGCATCAGGTAGGAACCGCACGGATGGGGGCCGATCCAGCAAGCTCGGTGGTCAATGCCGATTGTCAAGTCCATGGAATTGAAGGGTTGTTTATTCTTGACGCATCCGTTCTACCCTCGGCGGGTTCGGTTAACACAGCTTTGACTATCATGGCTCTCTCCCTGCGTGCCGGCGATTTCATCGCCGGCACAAGAACCACTCTGCGAGCGGCGGGGACAGCGTCGGCAGTCTCGTCCAGGGCTGCAGGTTAGGCCAGAATGACTGAACTTGCTGTCATCGTTCCCTATTATCAAACAGAAACGGGTCTACTTCGTCGCGCGGTCGAGTCCGTACTTCGTCAACAACCCCTTGTCCAATGTAAGATAATCATCGTTGATGATTCGTCGCCCAATGATCCGGCTCCGGAGATATCTGACCTCCTTCTTAATAAGAAACACGAAATTACATTACTAAAGAAAGAAAATGGAGGAGCAGGTGCTGCGAGGAACACCGGTATAGATAGCGTGGTCGGTAGCGTGAAATATATCGCATTTCTTGATTCTGATGATACATTCAGTCCTCATCATTTGTTTCGGATGAGAAAGGCGTTTCAAGCTGGCGCGGATTTTTACTTCTGTGACACCCAGAGACAACCCACAGCACCCACCACCTTTGCGATTAATAATTTTCCGCGTGACGTCGTTGAGCCTCTGTCTCTCGATGAAGGTATCTTTTGGTATCGCGGCTCGCTACTGACCTTAAACTTGACTAAAGCTCCATATGGCACGAATAGTATAGGATATCGACTGGCCGGACGGGAGCACATCCGCTTTCCCACCGAGTTCAGGCGCGCCTGTGAGGACCGTTTCTTTGTAGCGGAGCTGGCAAGGCACGCCCCGCAGGTGGCGTTTTCGGTAAATTGCGACGTCCATCTGGGAACCGGCGTCAGCATCTTCGCGAGCAGCTCCTGGGGAACCCATGAAGCTTTGGTTCGAATTCTAGACACCACTCGTTTTCATGCGCGGATCGGGAGCGAATTTCCACTGAACCGGAACGATCAAAAGGAGAATAACCGATGCCTTTCGAGATCCGACAGCGACTTTTGGCAGAGCGCATTTGTGGCTGCGCTTAAGTCGGGTCATATTTCGGTGCCCGTGATGTGGGAATATTTGAAGCTACGACCCCAAGCGACCTGGGTAATGCCCATAAGCATCCTAAGACTCGTAAAGATGAGGATCGCAAGAGGATGCCTATTTTGATGCCTGGGCTTGCACTGATTGGGGTCCGTTTCAGCCCTAGGCTTTCACCTCAAATTATATGAGTTATTTCAATTGGCTGCTGGCGGAGCACCAGCTAAATGACAACGGCCAGACTAGAGGAAACAATCGGCGTCTTTTTTGCGTTTAGAGGCGAACCCAAATGTCGCAGCGTGGTTCCAAGAGCGATTACTCTTTTCCAACTGTCCGGTCGGGAATAGGGAAAGAAATCATGGTTGACTTTCGTTCGGGCCCGCGCCCGCAAGGTTCGGAATCGGCGACAAATTGCGTTTATGTCCTCCTTTGTACAAATGCCCTCTTCCTTCAGCACGCGGCGGTCTGTCTGACCTCTTTGCTTGCAAATAACCAGGATTATTTTTTTGATGTTGTTGTCATTGGTCGGGCGACCGAAAGCCTCGATGAGGATAAATTTCGACGATCAGTAGCACGATTTTCCAACTATTCGCTACTGTTTCGTCAATTTACACCGCCAGCAGATCAGGTATTGCCGCTCATTCCGCAGTCCCATTATACAATCGATACCTACACTCGGTTGTGGGCAGGGGATTTTTTCCCCGCGGAAGTTAATCGCGTGCTGTATTTGGACGCCGATATCGTCGTCGTAGGGAGCATAGGCCCTCTGTGGTGCACTGATCTCGGAGGGGCGTTGCTGGGGACAGTCGACATTCCGGGTGCCGAGCAGGGTGTGAGGCTACTCGGAATGCGTCCTGAAGATGGTTATTTCAACGCGGGGGTATTGCTGATTGACCTCAAGCAATGGCGTGAAACACATGCGAAGGATGCGGTGCTTGATTACATTACTGCGAACCCGGAGCGGGTGATGTACGACCAAGATGCGCTTAACGCCTGCTTTCATCACAGAAGAAGGAGACTCGACTACAAATGGAATGTTATTTGGCCGTTTTTTCGTGAACCGTCACCTCTTCCGCTACCGCGGGCCGAGATAGAGACGGTTCGGCGAGACGCGATGATCATCCACTTCAACGGCAGGTCGAAGCCTTGGAGTTATTTCAGCGACCATCCGCGTACCGCCGAGTATCAGAAGTATCTTCGGATGACTGAGTGGCGCGATTTCGTTCCGCCCGATCGAACGCTCCTTAATATGTTGCGCAAGAGGTGTTCAAGCGTCCTGCCGGGTCCCGCAAAAGCTCTTCTCAAGCGAATTACCGGCTAAGTGCTAGAGCATTTTCAGATTGAGTCTGCGTAGCCCGCAGCTCGGAGATAGTTGGCGCATTCATCTGGGGTGAACTGGTCGAGCAGGTCGCCGATGCGCCGCCACAGACCATCGCGGGTTCGTTCTGGGGCCTGGCGCAGCAGCGTCTTGAGTTTGGCGAAGGCCATTTCGATGGGGTTCATGTCGGGTGAGTAGGGCGGCAGCAGGAAGAGCTGAGCGCGGGCGGCAGTGATCGCGGCGCGAACCGCGGCAATCTTGTGGGCCGGCAGGTTGTCCATCACGACGATATCGTCGGGTTGAAGCGTCGGGATCAGCACCTGCTCGATATAGGCGAGGAAGGCTTCGCCAGTCATTGGTCCATCGAGCACCATCGGTGCTGTCAAGCCGCCGCGCCGTAGCGCGGCAACGAAAGTGGTGGTCTTCCAGTGGCCGAATGGCGCCTTGGCCAACAGGCGCCGACCACGCGGGGCACGACCGTAGAGCCGGGTCATCTTGGTGCTGGGTACGCATGCGGCGTAGGCCGCGGGTTTCTTACTTTTGGTCGATTGATCGCTTAAGGAGTATCCATGCGGTGAAGGCCGCAGGTAAGGGCCGTTATTTCTGCGGAGCCTGGGGTGGCGCTGTTCCGGCAGCTGGACACCTCTAAAAACCTCGCGCTTTTGGCTAGTTCGTGATTTGATGGACCGGGTTCGCGACGGGGGTGGCGAATGCGGGGTCAGCGAGGATTTTTTGATGTTGAGGAGCGCCTGAAGGAACTCTCTGCGAAGGGCGATGAGCTGGAACGTCTGAATGCCGTGGTTGATTTTGCGCTGTTTCGCTCTGACCTTGAACGGGCAGTGCCGCGATCGGACCGCGCCAAGGGTGGCCGACCGCCCTTTGATCACGTGCTGATGTTCAAGGTGCTGATCCTTCAGGCGAGCCATGGCCTGTCGGACGAGCGAACCGAATACCTGATCAAGGACCGGCTATCGTTCATGCGCTTCCTCGGGCTGGGGCTCGCCGACACGGTGCCGGACGCTAACACGATCTGGACCTTCCGCGAGGCGCTGACGCGGGCCAGGATCGGAGACAAGCCGGCGATCGAGGTTCTGTTCAAACGCTTCGAGGTGGCGCTGTCGGCGGCGGGATATCTGGCGATGGGCGGCCAGATCATCGACGCGACGATCGTCGCTGCGCCCAAGCAGCGTAACACGGACGGCGAGAAGCGCGATCTGAAGGAAGGCCGCATCCCGGCGGGGTGGGCGAAGAAGCCAGCCAAGCTTCGCCAGAAGGACCGCGACGCCCGCTGGACGATCAAATACACCAAGGCCAAGCCGAGCGAAGACGGCGCGCCCCGCGTCGATCTCGCGATCCCGGCGTTCGGCTACAAGAACCATATCGGCATCGACCGCCGGCATGGTTTGATCCGGAGTTGGACCACAACCGATGCGTCCCGCCACGACGGCGCGCTGCTGCCCGAGCTGATCGACAAGGACAACACCGCCAGCGAGGTGTGGGCCGATACCGCCTATCGTTCACAGGCCAATGAGCGGTTCCTCGCCGGCCGTCTCCTACGTTCGCAGATCCACCGCAAGAAGCCAAAAGGTAGGCCGATGCCATGGCGCACCGCCCGGGCCAACGGCCGCAAATCGGCGGTGCGCTCGGCGGTCGAACACGTCTTCGCCCGGCAGAAAGGCCCGATGGGGCTGTTCATCCGCACCATCGGCATCGCCCGCGCAAGAACCAAGATCGGCCTAGCCAATCTCGTCTACAACATGAAACGCGTGGTCTGGCTCACCGCACAGACAGCGCCAGCTTGACCAAAAGAACTGATCGTGAGGCCGGTCGGCTAGACCATATCGCGCGCTAGACCAGGGCGTCACCACCCGCTACACCAAACCGCGGTCGCGCCACTCAAAAAACACGGTTCTTGGAGGTCTCCGACTATTTGGCGTGCGGAAAATTCCTGCATGGCTCGCCATTCTCTATGTCGTTGTTACCGAAGTACCTGACTGGCGACACAGAATCGATTTCTGGCTTGGAATAGTAAAGGCCATGGGCGGTATTTTAGCCCCAGCCGCGTCTATTCTTGTGTGGCCTTATACCAGTTATGTCATCCTTGGCGCTGGCTTGGGTTACCTAGCTGGACACCTCTAAAAACCTCGCGCTTTTGGCTAGTTCGTGATTCGATGGACCGGGTTCGCGACGGGGGTGGCGAATGCGGGGTCAGCGAGGATTTTTTGATGTTGAGGAGCGCCTGAAGGAACTCTCTGCGAAGGGCGATGAGCTGGAACGTCTGAATGCCGTGGTTGATTTTGCGCTGTTTCGCTCTGACCTTGAACGGGCAGTGCCGCGATCGGACCGCGCCAAGGGTGGCCGACCGCCCTTTGATCACGTGCTGATGTTCAAGGTGCTGATCCTTCAGGCGAGCCATGGCCTGTCGGACGAGCGAACCGAATACCTGATCAAGGACCGGCTATCGTTCATGCGCTTCCTCGGGCTGGGGCTCGCCGACACGGTGCCGGACGCTAACACGATCTGGACCTTCCGCGAGGCGCTGACGCGGGCCAGGATCGGAGACAAGCCGGCGATCGAGGTTCTGTTCAAACGCTTCGAGGTGGCGCTGTCGGCGGCGGGATATCTGGCGATGGGCGGCCAGATCATCGACGCGACGATCGTCGCTGCGCCCAAGCAGCGTAACACGGACGGCGAGAAGCGCGATCTGAAGGAAGGCCGCATCCCGGCGGGGTGGGCGAAGAAGCCAGCCAAGCTTCGCCAGAAGGACCGCGACGCCCGCTGGACGATCAAATACACCAAGGCCAAGCCGAGCGAAGACGGCGCGCCCCGCGTCAATCTCGCGATCCCGGCGTTCGGCTACAAGAACCATATCGGCATCGACCGCCGGCATGGTTTGATCCGGAGTTGGACCACAACCGATGCGTCCCGCCACGACGGCGCGCTGCTGCCCGAGCTGATCGACAAGGACAACACCGCCAGCGAGGTGTGGGCCGATACCGCCTATCGTTCACAGGCCAATGAGCGGTTCCTCGCCGGCCGTCTCCTACGTTCGCAGATCCACCGCAAGAAGCCAAAAGGTAGGCCGATGCCATGGCGCACCGCCCGGGCCAACGGCCGCAAATCGGCGGTGCGCTCGGCGGTCGAACACGTCTTCGCCCGGCAGAAAGGCCCGATGGGGCTGTTCATCCGCACCATCGGCATCGCCCGCGCAAGAACCAAGATCGGCCTAGCCAATCTCGTCTACAACATGAAACGCGTGGTCTGGCTCACCGCACAGACAGCGCCAGCTTGACCAAAAGAACTGATCGTGAGGCCGGTCGGCTAGACCATATCGCGCGCTAGACCAGGGCGTCACCACCCGCTACACCAAACCGCGGTCGCGCCACTCAAAAAACACGGTTCTTGGAGGTCTCCAGCTTTTTTGTCGGCGATGATGTCACGCAGATTGTCGATGCCATCTCGGGTGAAGGCTGGCACCCCGTCCTCGCCGACACCGTATACCCAAAGGCTGCCGTCTTCGGGTTCCATGCCGATCGACAGGTCGAAGAGCCATTCTTCGTCCTCGCCAAGCAGGTTTGCGACGTAGCCGATCGTGAAGACGGCGCTGATCGCCGCCATGATCAAGCCGCCCGGCGACGCGGCGCCGAGCGCGGCTGCCAATTCCACGGCAACAGCTCATCGATGTCGCGGGCCGGGTGCTCGGCAATGCGGGCCAAGACATCGGCCAGCCAAGCCTGCGGATCGATGTCGTTCAATTTGGCGGTGACGATCAGGCTATACATCGCGGCGGCCCGCTGCCCGCCGCGGTCGGAACCGGCGAACAGCCACGATTTTCTGCCAAGGGCTATGCCACGCAGCGCTCGTTCCGCCGCGTTGTTGCTGAGGCAGACCCGCCCGTCGTCGAGGAAGCGGGTGAAAGCCGGCCAGCGCTTGAGCACGTAGTCCATCGCCTTGGCGAGATCATTGCCGCGTGACAGCTTGGGGCGCTGCTCGCGCAGCCAGCGTTCGAGGTCGGCGACCAGCGGCGCGCTCAGTTCCTGCCGCACGGCACGGCGCCGCTCGGCGTTCTCGCCGTTGATCGAACGCTCGATCTCGAACAGCGCGTCGATACGCCGGACCGCCTCCAGCGCCAGCGGCGAGATCACACCCGCCGTTTTCCCTTGCGCCTTGCGGCGGGCATTGGCGGCGATATCGGCCAGAACGAAGTACGGCCGGCGCGCGTGTACCCAGCACCCCGCCTCGGTGATCGGCCCCGGCCGGCGATCGGCCTCGTACAGTTTGTTGTAGCCGCCATAGGCGTCGGCCTGGAGGATTCCGGCATAACCGGCGAGATGCCGGACGGGATGCTCACCGCTGCGGTCGCGCGAGTAATAGAACATCGCCGCCGGTGGCGCCCGGCCGCCAAACGGCCGGTCGTCGCGGACGTAAACCCAGCATCGCGCGAGAGCGGTTTTACCCTTGGCTAGCACCGGCACGGTCGTGTCGTCGCCGTGCAGCCGCTCGGCGGCAAAGACATGCGCCTCGATCCGCGCGATGAGCGGCGACAGCACGGCGCAGCACGCGCCGACCTGGTCGGCCAGCGTCGACAGGGCGAGCGGCACGCCTTCCCGGACGTAGCGTTCGGCTTGACGGTTCAGCGGCTGATGCTGTCCGTACTTCTCGAACAGGATCATCGCTAACAGGCTCGGGCCGGCCCACCCGCGCGCGATCACATGGAACGGCGCCGGGGCCTGGCTGATCTTCTCGCAGTCGCGGCAGCTAAACTTCTCGCGGACGTGCTGGATCACTTTCCACTGCCGCGGGATCACCTCCAGCGTCTCGCTAATATCCTCGCCCAGCTTGCGAAGCCGCGTGCCGCCGCAGCACTGACAGCTCAGCGGCCCGGGCTCGACCACCCGCTCGCGCGGCAGATGCTCGGGGAACGGCTGGCGCGCTGGCCGCCTGCGAGTGAACGCAACCACGTTGGTCGTCTTCGCCGCGGCACGTTCGGCTGCAAGTTCGTCCCCGGTCGCCGAACTCTCGAGCTCCTCAAAGGCCAATTCCATCTGGTCGATCAACCGCACCGAACGTTCCGCATGCTGCCCGTACAGCGCGCGCGTCAGCTTGGCGATCTGCAATTGCTGGTGCGCGATCAAGGCTTGATCGTCGGAAGCTTTGGCCTGGGCGACGGCCAGCTCCGCCGCGACCCGTGCCGCCCTGTCGCGCTCGGCCAGCAGCGCCGTCTTCAGCGCATCAATATTGTTGGGCAGGTGGTCACGGGCAGCCGCCATGCCGGAATTAAATCATAAATCCCGGCCGCTGACTCGCAAAAAATGCGGCAGGCTCACCCGGCGCGCTGGGGGCGGAATGTATGGCGCGGGTTCCGCCAGTCGATGCCGTCGAGCATATAGGCCAGCTGCGCCGCCGAGATCGCCACGGTGCCGTCAGCCGGTGACGGCCACACGAATCGACCATGTTCCAGCCGCTTCGAATATAGCGACATGCCGATCCCGTCGTGCCAGATGATCTTGATCAGGTTGCCCCGGACGCCTCTAAAAACGTACAAATCGCCGGCATGCGGGTCGTGCCCCAGCGCCTCCTGCACCTGAAGCGCCAACCCGTTCATGCCGCGCCGCATATCGGTGCGGCCGACCGCCAGCCATACCCGAACGCCCGAGGGGACCGGGATCATCGCCGCTCCAGAACGTCCAGCACCAGCCGCAGCGCCGCCGCCTTAACCCCATTGCCGACCCGAACCCGGTAGCCGCCAGCCAGCTCAATCTCGATCAGCTCGCGCGCCAGCACCGGCGCGGGCTCGATCGGCTGATCCGGCGTCACCGTCACCGGCATCAGTTGCAGAGCCGCCGGTTCGGTCGACCCGCATCGGTAGCGCTTGCGCCAGGCAAAGACCTGGTTGGCATTCACGTCGTAGCGCCGCGCGACAATCGACACCGACGACCCCGGCGCCAGCGACGCCGCAACGATCTCCCGCTTCACAGCCTCAGGCCAGGACCGGTGACGCCGCCGCTCTCCCAAACTTGTGCCCATAACCAAACTTGTGGACACTTCTCATCACCGCGCCGACGATCAAAATCTAACCGTCGCCGATCTTGCCCACTCAGAAAAGGCGGCCTTCCCCGGAGGAAGACCTTAAGGAGGTCGGGATCGGCCTTGAAGATCTCGACGAGGCCAGTGAGGGTTTCAATGCCGAAGTCGGTGAAGGCCAATACGCTTTCGTCACCGGGGCCGTAGACCCAGATCAGGCCGTCCTCCTGGTCCATTTGTACGCATGCGGCGTAGGCCGCAGGACTGTCACTTTTGGTCGATTGATCGCTTAAGGAGGTCGGGATCGGCCTTGAAGATCTCGACGAGGCCAGTGAGGGTTTCAATGCCGAAGTCGGTGAAGGCCAATACGCTTTCGTCACCGGGGCCGTAGACCCAGATCAGGCCGTCCTCCTGGTCCATTTCTGTGGCGACGTCCGAGAGCCAGTCCTCGTCCTCGCCGAGCATCGCGGCGACGCGGGCGATGGTGTGGACGTGGTGAACCTTGTTGACCTGGCTCAAGATCAGGCTGCCACGGCGGCAATCGTCGGCACCTTGGGTGTCCAGTGCCATGGCAGGAGTTCGTCGAGCCGATGCGCCGGATGCGTGGCGATCCTGGCCAAGGTGTCGGCCAGCCAAGCCTGCGGGTCGATGCCGTTCATCTTGGCGGTGACGATCAGGCTGTACATCGCCGCCGCACGCTGACCGCCGCGGTCGGATCCGCAGAACAACCATGATTTGCGCCCGAGGGCGATGCCGCGCAGCGCGCGCTCGGCGGCATTATTCGACAGGCACGCGCGCCCGTCATCGAGGAACCGGGTGAAGGCCGCCCAGCGCTTGAGGATGTAATCGATGGCCTTGGCGAGATCGTGGCCACGAGAGAGTTTGGCGCGCTGCTCGCGCATGTAAGCCTGAAGCTCCTCGACCAAGGGCTTGCTGCGCTCCTGGCGAACCGTCCTGCGCTCTTCGGCGCTCTTGCCATCGATCGACCGCTCGATCTCGAACAGGGCGTCGATGCGGCACACGACCTCGATCGCGATCGGCGAGAGCACGCTCCCGGTTTTGCCCGCAGCCCGCCGACGGGCATTCTCCTCAATATCGGCCATGGTGAAGAACGGACGCCTGGCGTGAGACCAGCACCCCACCTCCAGGATCGGACCGGCACCTCGCTCGGGCAGATAGAGCGGGCGATACCCGTCAAAAGCATCGGCCTGGAACAACCCGGCATATCCGGCCAGATGGCGCTGCGGGTGCTCGCCTTTGCGATCGCGGGAGTAGTAGAACATCGCCGCCGGCGGGCCCTGGCCGCCAAACGGCCGATCGTCGCGCACATAGACCCAACATCGCCCGGTGTCGGTCTTGCCTTTGGCCAGCACCGGGACGGTCGTGTCATCGCCATGCAGGCGTTCAGCCGCCAGGACATGGGCCTCGACCCGCCTGAGCAGCGGTTCGAGCGCGGCGTAGCCCGATCCCACGGCGTCGGCCATGGTCGACAGGCTGATCGGCACGCCTTCACGCGTGTAGCGCTCGGCCTGACGGTTCAACGGCTGATGCTGGCCGAACTTCTCGAATAGGATCATCGCCAGCAGGTTAGGCCCGGCCCAGCCCCGGGAGATCACGTGGAAAGGAGCCGGCGCCTGGCTGATCTTCTCGCAATCCCGGCAGGTGAACTTCTCCCGCACGGTTTCGATCACCTTCCACTGGCGCGGGATCACTTCAAGCGTCCGCGTCACATCCTCGCTCAGCTTGCGCAGCCGCGTTCCGCCACAGCAGTTGCACGTCGGCGGCGGATCGATCACCACGCGCTCGCGCGGCAGATGGTCGGGGAAGGTGTTTCGTTCGGCGCGCTTGCGCGTAAAGCCCGCCACATTGGTGGTCTTGGCCACGGCGATTTCCGCGGCGAGCTCATCCTCGCTGGCGCTCGCGGCAAATTCCTCGAACTGCAGTGCCAGTTGATCGATCAGCCGCTGCGAGCGCTCCGAGCGAGGTCCGTAGAGCTGACGCTCGAGCTGGGCAATCCGCAACTTCTGATGGGCGATCAGCGCCAGGTCTTCGGAAGCCTGCGCACGCGCCACTGCCAGCTCGGCGCCCCTGGCGTCGCGTTGTCGGCGGCGGAGTGATTCTCCCCAGAAGCGCCGTTTGAATATTCCCCAGGTGTGACGCCGGACCTTCCGGGGCGCGCCCCGGAAGGTCCGGCGGCGCCGTGATCACCGACGATCCGATGATCCTTCCCGATCGGCGGGAGGGCGCGGCGGTGGTCCGACTGGGGGAGCTGGTGATGATCCTGGATTTGCATCGGCAGGGACTGTCGGTGTCGGCGATCGCGCGGCAGTTGGAATGCGATCGCAAGACGGTCCGCAAATACATCGAACGCGGTCTTGATCCGCCTGCCTATGGCCCCCGCCAGCCGCGATTGACCGTGGTCACTCCATTCGAACCGTATCTGCGAGAGCGGGTCGCCGCCTTTCCCGAGCTGACCGGCAGCCGGCTGCTGCGCGAGATCAAGGAGCTGGGCTATTCCGGCGGCTACACGGCGGTGAAGGATTTTCTGCGCACCGTCCGCCCCAAGGCGGTGCAGGTCTTCGAGCGCCGCTTCGAGACCCCTGCGGGCAAGCAGGCCCAGGTCGACTTCGCCTACTTTCGCACCGTCTTCACCGACGAGCCCGGCGCCGAGCGGATTGTCTGGCTGTTCTCACTAGTGCTCGGCCACAGCCGCATGATGTGGGGTCGCTTCGTCGCGCATCAGGACCTACAAACCGTTCTGCGCTGCCATATCGCCGCCTTCGAGGCGCTGGGCGGAGCGCCGGCGGAGATTCTCTACGACCGCATGAAGACGGCGGTGCTGGGCGAGGACGACGATCACGGCATCGCCTACAATCGCAAGCTGCTCGATCTGGCGGCGCATTACCGCTTCCTGCCAAAAGCTTGCCGGCCCTACCGGGCAAAGACCAAAGGCAAGGTGGAGCGCCCTTTCCGCTACGTGCGGGAGGACTTCTTCCTCGGCCGAGCCTTTCGCAACATCGACGATTTGAACACCCAATTCCGGCACTGGCTCGACACCGTCGCCAACCCGCGCCGGCACGCCACGACCGGGCGCGTTGTCCTGGAGCACTTCGCCGAAGAGAAGCCGTACCTCAAGGCGCTGCCCGCCATGCCCTTCAACCTCGTCCTCACACTCGATCGTCGCGTCACGCGCGAGGGCATGGTGTCGGTCGGCGGCAACCTCTACTCGGTGCCCGACTGCACCCGCCGCCGCGTCGTCGAGGTGCATACCCTCGCCAACGAGATCCGCATCCTGGAGGACGACAAGCTGATCGCTATCCACCCCGTGCTCGAGGGCCGCGGTAAACGCCGTATCGCCGGCGGCCATCGCACCGGTCCGCCGCCCTCCAACAGCACGACAGTACGCGAGGCGGCGCCGCCGACGGCCCCGGTTGGTGCCGTCATCGCGCCGCGCTCGCTGGCCTTCTATGACGCCGTGGCACGACGCCTCGCCGGCGAGGGAGGACGCGCATGAGAAGCGATGATCCGATGTCGAGCACGATCGACCAGGTCCGTCGCCATCTGGTGGGCCTCAAGATGCCGCGCGCGATCGAAGTCCTCGATCACATCATGCGCCAGCTCGAACGCGGCGAGATCGGAGCGTTGGAGGCGATCGACGCTCTGCTCGGCGAGGAACTCACCCTGCGCGAAGGACGACGCGTCAAGGCGGCGCTCAAGATGGGGCGCCTGGTCAGCGTCAAGACGCTGACCGGCTTCGACTTCGCCTTCCAACCCTCGCTCGACCGCAACCGAATCCTCGCGCTGGCGCAGCTGGAGTTTATCGACCGCCACGAGGTCGTCCACTTCCTTGGCCAACCCGGTTGCGGCAAGACGCATCTCGCCATCGCGCTCGGCGTCGAGGCCGTGAAGGCCGGGCGCGGCGTCTACTTCTGCACCTTGGCAGAGCTGATCACCTCGCTGGCCAAGGCCGAACGCGAGGGCAGCTTGCGCGAGCGCCTGCGGTTCCTGTGCCGGCCGCAGCTGCTCATCGTCGACGAAATCGGCTACCTGCCGGTCGTTCCCGGCGGCGGCAATCTGTTCTTCCAACTGGTCAACGCCCGCTACGAACGCGGCGCCATGATCCTGACCTCAAACCGCGGCTTCGCCGAATGGGGCGACGTCTTCGGTCATCCGGTTGTGGCCACGGCGTTGCTCGATCGCTTGCTCCACCATGCCATCGTTATCCACATTGAGGGTGCCAGCTATCGGCTGCGCCAGCATGCCGACCTGATCCCAGAAAATCTCGGCGGCGGATCACTCTTCGGCATGACCCAGCCTCCGCGACGACGTGGGCGCCCGCCGAAGCATCAATCGATCCAGCCCGCAACAACCTGATCGCTGCCGCGACACCTGGGGAAATTTACTTCGCCCAAACTGGGGAATTTTACTCCGCCATTGACACGCGTTCGGCGACAACCTCTCGCACCCGCGCGCGCTCAATCGTCAGCGCCGCTCTCAGCGCATCAATGTCGTCCGGCAGCGCGGCAAGGTCCATGACCGAAAGTAAATCACGAACCCGGCCCGTTAACTCCTCTAAAATCGAGCCTTATCCGGCGCTGCTCGGACGCCAGGTATGCCGCGGGTTTCGCCAGTCAATACCGTCCAGCATGTAGCCCAGCTGCGCCGCCGAGATCGCAACCGTCCCGTCGGCCGGCGACGGCCAAACAAATCGGCCATGTTCCAGTCGCTTCGCGTAGAGCGACATGCCGACCCCATCATGCCAGATGATCTTGATCAGCCCGCCTCTGGCTCCCCTAAAGACGTACAGATCGCCAGCGTGCGGGTCCCGACCCAGCGCTTGCTGGACCTGCAACGCCAAGCCGTTCATGCCCTTCCTCATGTCCGTGCGGCCGACCGCCAGCCATACCCGAACCCCAGAGGGAACCGGAATCATCGCCGTTCCAGCACGTCCAGGACCAACCGCAGGGCCGAGGCCTTGACCCCGTTGCCGACGCGAACCCGGCAGCCACCGGCCAACTCGATCTCGATCAACTCGCTTGTCGACGCCGGCGCGGGCTCGCGCGCCCGATCCGGCGTTACCCTCACCGGCACCAGTTGCACAGGAGCTGCCGCGCCGACTTCTTCGCGGTAGCGCTTGCGCCACGCAAAGACCTGGTTCGCATTTACGTCGTAGCGCCGCGCCACGACCGATACCGATGATCCCGGCTCCAGCGAGGCTGCAACGATCTCCCGCTTCAGCTCCTCAGGCCACGAACGATGCCGACGCCGCTCCCGCAAACTTGTGCCCATAATCGAACTTGTGGACACTTCCTATCACCACACCGAAGGCCAAAGCCCCAACCTCAATCATTCAGCCAATCCCGAAAAGGCGGCCGCTAGCGGAGGGATACGTCCATTTCGACGGCGACGTCCCACAACCAATCCTCGTCCTCGCCGAGCATCGTGGCGACGCGAGCGATGGTATGGACGTGGTAAACTTTGTTGACCTGGCTCAACCGCGCCGCCATGCCACCGTTGATCGCCGCCAGAACCCGCGCCCGCAGGTCCTCCGCATAGCTCTGCCCCTGCCGCCAAGCCATCACTGCCCCCACATCTTGCGGTCAGGTCAGCAAATCACACTTTATCTGGTCCAGAAACCCCTTTCAGCGATTCCAGCCAATGCGGCTATGCTCTAGGCCTTGCGAATTGGGAGGGACCACAACAGGGCCTGACAGCTGACGCCTGAGGTCAGGTAATCCTTGAGTTGGAGGTGTGCCGAGTGGCAGCTCGCTGGCCTCGCCGGGGGGAGGGCACCGGGGACGCTTCCCTAGGGCGCTCAGATATAATGTTGACGGTCTCGACTGCGAGTGGGCCGCGCGGCTTCGCCATCATCTGACGGATGGCCGATACGACATCAGCTACTGAGATGTCACTCATACATTTGTGATTAAAATCGCAATTATTCGACCGCCAGCAAGGCGAGCAAGAGACATTCGAGTAGAGGTTGAAATTGCATATGTAGCCGATCTGCCACGGGGCAACGCGACCTCCGAAAACGATGACGCTCGGGCACTCAACGGCTCTCGCCAGATGCATCAGGAACCCCTCGAGCCCTACGTATAAGCGTGCATGATGCAAAATCGACGCCGCCTCACGTATTGTCGTCGCGCCCCGCAAGTCCGTAACATTATTTAGCGGCGGGTCTTCGGTGGAGCCTAGCTGAATGAATTCAGCCTCCTCGTGCAATACATCCACGACCCGCTGGAATCGCTCCGGGTACCATTCTTTGTTTTGCGCTGGGTAGCGCGCACTCCGGGCACTGCTTTGGATGACAATGCGATCAGCAGCCCATCCCGCAGACGATTTCTCCTTATCTGTCAGTGTAAGATACGGCCTTAGCGTTACGGTTCCGGTGACGCCCGCGCGCGCACACATTTCCGCGATGATATGGCGCGACGGCACCTTGCGCCCATCTGCACCATCAGGCGGAGCATACTCGAGTCTCGTGAACTGACCGCCTGAAATACGCGCAAAACGTTGACAAATCGCGACCGTGGAACCGTCCGGATAATACCGGCGCCACAGCGGACGGACATTGGCTGGGTCGTCGTTACCGAAGAATAGCTCGGCGTGGTTTGACACCATCAGGAGACCATCCCGGTGACGCTTGCGCAATTCCCGCAGAACCGCCGTACAGAGCAAATCATCCCCGGGAGCAAAGCCGAAGTACAGCAAGACCTTCGGTACCGAAGTACGAGCCACGATAAGATTGAGTCCGAAGGCGAAGACCCCGACCCAATCCCGGAAGTTTTCCCAGAGGTTGCGTGCCATGAGGCGGGCCGGTATCGGCAAAATATGTCGGCCGAAAAATATAATGCCTGTCGTTCGGAATGCGTATGGTGCTCCGCTTTGACGCTGGATGTTCTTTTCACCGAATGCCATGTGCGTGCTTGCCTCGCCAAATTATTGCAGCTGCGATCAAGCAAGCCAACTGCGCGCGTGTCTCCAGGGCTGTTCTTTCAGCCAACTGTCAATATCCCCGCCATCGCTGATACGCCCGCTCCAGTCGGGTCTAACTCATGGAAAGCCAAAAGATTATTTCCGAATCGATGATACCGATACCCGTGTCTGCCCAGGAAATCCGCTATTTCCTGTGGCTTCGACTTTAGTATCTCGAGAATCATCGCGGGTTTATGATTCATTATCGTGTGTTCCGCTCCCAAGAGCACCTGCAGTTCCATTCCTTCGACATCAATCTTCAAGAAATCGAGACGTTCCAAACGCAGATCATCGATCGCAATCACATCGACGGTCGTACATGCGTCCTCTGTGTAGTCGATTTTCTGCCCGATGAACTCCGGTGACTCCCGCTTTTGAAGTTCTAGGCTTCCAAAGCTTGCCGGTTTGTTATAATCGGGTACAGGAATTTGCATTTTGCCGGATGCTGCGCCAGCAGCCGCCCAGATTGCCCTAGCGTTCATACAATTGTTGATCGCTATATTGCCGCATAGCGAATAGAAGATGCGCTCCTGCGCTTCGATTGCAGCGACGCTCCCCCAATCCGACATCTGCCGCGCCCACTCGACTGTATGCACTCCGATGTTTGCGCCACAATCGATTGCGACCACTCCCGGCCCGTAATGTTCTAGCCTGCGGCACAACAACGTCAATGCAAGTCTGATCTCATCGTAATCGAAGCAAGAATGCTCCAGTATTTGGAATCCGACCCCAAATTCTCGCTCACCTTCTCCGGTATGGTCGTTGCGGTTTACGATCAGGGTTCCGTGATTTGAAGCCACCAGGACAAATGGCGCAGGGCGAGTTGCTGGACCGCTAAGTGCCCGAGTCACCGACAACTTGTTTGGCGCGCCGACCACGGAGGCGTCATCCGTTGGCCGGGCGTTGGTATATCTCCCGATCTCCAGACCTAACGCCCGAAACGCGCCCTTTACTAGTCGCCTTCCCGCCGCCGCAAGCGATCCGCTCATTCAACGGGTCCCTCGATCTTAAATTGAGCCACCGCGGACACGACGTTCTGAAGCTTCGAGAACCGAACTCTGGGTACCAGCGATCCGCCAAAGCCTCGTCCGTTTATCTCGGCTGATTTCGCACTCACTGTAATTTCGAATGATACTGCTTCGGGCAGGTAATCTTCGAAGTTTCCGCCGTCAGTCGATCGGATGCCGATCCCGAGGAAGTACTGCCCCGGGAGCAGCATCAAATCCTCATACTCAATGCGATAGACGTTGAGACCGGGTCGCGCAACGAGATTGCCCCCGGAACACGCACTAGTCCATGAGGCGATCTCATACCCCTTCGTGGTAAAGAGCCCAATTCCGAGTTCGGCATCAGTGACCGCCACGCCACTATCGACCCAAAGATCGAAGGCCAGGTGCTGCCCGAATGGGAATGACCAGTCGTGCTGAGGCGCAATGACACTTGCCAGCGATAGCCGGAGGCGGTTCGGGGCGCCGAAAGGCCGTGGCCGCTCCGTCAGGCTGATCTCGGCTGCATCGGAAAAATTCTTTCTCAGATAAGCGGAGACCATCTCGGCCGCCGGCCCGATATCGGTAAGCTTGCCTGAGTTGAGAAGCATGCCGCGACCACACAGCTTCAGGATCGCTTCCATATTGTGGCTGACGAACAGCACGGTCCGACCTTCACGGCGGGAAACCTCGTCCATCTTGCCGAGGCATTTCTTCTGGAACTCGGCGTCGCCGACCGCGAGGACCTCGTCGACGATCAGGATCTCGCGGTTCGAGATGAGCAGCGACGGCGAAGGCGAGGCGCACATACATGCCCGAGGAATAGCGCTTCACCGGCGTATCGAGAAACCGCTCGACCTCGGCGAAAGCGACGATCTCGTCGAACTTCTTGCGGATCTCGGCGCGGCTCATGCCGAGGATCGCGCCATTGAGATAGATGTTCTCGCGGCCGGTCAGTTCGGGGTGAAAGCCGGTGCCGACCTCGAGCAGGCTCGCGACCCGGCCGCGCAAGGTGACCCGGCCGGCGGTCGGCTCGGTGATGCGGCTCAAGATTTTCAACAGCGTGCTCTTGCCGGCGCCATTGCGGCCGATGATGCCGAGGACCTCGCCCTCCTGCACCTCGAAGCTGACATCCTTGAGTGCCCAGAATTCCTCGACCGCATCGCCCTGCACGACCTGCCGGCCGCGCACGAGATCGGCCGCCTTGCGCACGGCGTTGCGGATTTCCGGCCGATGACGTCGCGCAGGGCCGTGTAGCTGTAACAGCTCGCCGCGCTCGGCGCGGTGGCCAACCAGGTAGAGATTTCGACAGATTCTCGACGGAAATGACCGGCGTCGGCATGGCAAGCGACGCTGTATCGCTGTCAGATCAGATCGGCAAAGCTTTTTTCGGTCTTGCGGAAGCGGCGGATGCCGAACCACAAGAAAAACGCCGCAGCCGCGAGGCTCGCCGCAAGGCCCGGAAGATAAAGTTCGCTCTGCCCGCCCAGGATGCACCAGCGAAACCCGTCGATGACCCCGACCATCGGATTGAGCGAATAGAGCAGCCGCCACTGTTGCGGAACGACGCTGCGAACTGAACCCGACCGGCGAGACATAGAGGCCCAATTGCACGACGAAAGGGACGACATAGCGGAAATCGCGGTACTTGACGTTGAGCGCGGTGATCCACAGGGCCGGGCCGATGCTGGCGACGAAGGCGAGCAGGACGAAGGCCGGCAGCGCCAGGATCTGCCAGCCCGGCGCGAACTGGTACCACGACCATCATCCCGACAAGGATCGAAAAGGTGATCAGGAAATCGGCGAACGCGACGACCACCGTCGCCGTCGGCACGATCAGCCGCGGGAAATACACCTTGCTGATCAGATTGGCATTGCCGATCAGGCTGCTCGACGCCTCGCTGAGGCCGGTCGAGAAGAACGTCCAGGGCAGCATCCCCGCGAACACCATCAGCGGATAGGGCGCGCTGCCGTCGGACGGCAGTTTGGCGATGCGGCCGAAGATGACGGTAAAGACCACCATCGTCAGGAACGGCCGGATCAGCGCCCACGCCGCGCCGATCACCGTCTGCTTGTAGCGCACCGCCAGGTCGCGCCACGCCAGCACGTAGAACAGCTCGCGATAGCGCCACAGGTCGCGCCAGTAGTTGCGCTCCTGCCGGCCGCGCTCAATAATGATTATATCTGACACTAACTATATAGTTGCATGGAGAGAGTTGGCGCAGAGCATCTATGTTAAATGCCATCGAAAGTCAAGATTGGCCCCGAGGAATTAACCTTGATCCTGGTTAGCGATGCCCCGCTGATCGGATCAGAGTTGCCTTTCGCGATGTCGGCGACGCGACAGCGAAGGTGTGCAATTGGGATCATCGGCGACCGGCCCGCTCTTGTGCTGCCGCATGCATCACGGCGCAATGAAGAGCCAGCCCGCGCTGTGTCGCTTGCGTAGCGCTACCCGTTGCATCGATACTTCGCCGAATGGTTCGGTTGACATCAAGCGACTTCGATGTTGCAACGACGCCGGAATGCGTAACGATCGCCTCGCGGCCGCTGTGTCGTAGCGATGCGCTGCCCAAAGGGGCCGGGTGTGGCGGCGGAGCAGTACGGTGCACTGTCCCTGAGAGCCCTGGTTTATGATCGTCGACGCGCGTTCTTTGCCGGCTGGAACAGTCATCGACACCGAAGTGTGCATTATCGGTGGGGGCGCGGCGGGCATCACCCTTGCCCGCGAATTCATCGAGGCGTCGTTTCGGGTAGCGCTTCTCGAAAGCGGTGCGATGGACTATGAGCCGGAAACCCAGGAACTTTACGACGGTCAGAGCATTGGTCAGCCGTTTCCGGATTTGACGACGTCTCGACTACGCTATTTCGGCGGAACGACGAATCATTGGGGTGGCTATTGCCTGCCCTTTGATCCGATCGATTTCGAGCCGCGCGACGACTTCCCTTATCACGGCTGGCCTTTTAGCAAATCGGATCTCGATCTGTGGTACCAGCGTGCTCAGGAAGTTTGTCAACTCGGACCATATGATTATCTGCCATCTAGTTGGGGCATGCCCGCAAGCGCGATTCCACAACCGTTCTCCGGCCCCGACTTCGAGAGCAAGGTCTTGCAAGAGAACTGGTTAAGGTTTGGTCCAGTTTACGCCCCCGAACTCCAGCGTGCTCCACGCGTCACCGTCTACCTTCACGCAAACGCATTTAATCTCGATGGCGGCGAGACGGATGCCGAGGTCAAGGAATTATTAGTCAAGACCCTGTCTGGAAATAGTTTCTTGGTCCGCGCTCGCATCTATGTCCTGGCGGCGGGCGGCATCGAGAACGCACGCATACTGCTGGCTTCCGGTAAAGAAGGCAGCAACGGCATCGGCAATTCGAACGATCTCGTCGGGCGTTTCTTTATGGTGCATCTGGTTTATTCCGGCGGAATTATCGTACCCTCGGACCCCTATATGAATTTCGATTTCCAGACCCGAGATAAGTACGCGCGGAGCGATGGCAGGCGTTTAATTATCCCTATTATAGGCTTGTGTGCGAAAAGCATGCGTCGGCGGCATCTTCCGAACATAATGATGATATGTAGTTATCGGTTTTCTCCAGTCGCCGATGCGATCAATTCACTCGAACGCCTGACCCGCGGCGAGGGGCCGGGCGGAAGTTTGCTCACGGACCTGTCGAAGGTCATTGGCAATCTCGATCGAGTGGCAGGTTTCACGGTGCACAAGGGGCTTTTTGGAGGGGGGATCCCGATAGAGGCTATAGAGTTGGATTGCACCTCCGAGCAGCAGCCGAACCCGCAGAGCAGAGTGTTTCTGGGATCGGACCGCGATCGGTTAGGCATGCGCGAGGTCGTAGTGGATTGGCGGCTTACGGCTGAAGACAAGAGCAAAGCCGCGGCGACTCTTCAATTGCTGGGGACCGAGATTGGCCGCGCGGGATTTGGGCGATTTCGCTCGTCATTGAGCGATGACGACGGCTGGCCTGACGATTTCTACGGTAACCAGCACCATATGGGGACCACGCGTATGCACCGTGATCCGAAACTGGGCGTCGTTGACGAGAATTGCCGGGTGCATACGTTGGCAAACCTGTACCTCGCCGGTAGTTCAGTGTTCCCGACTGGCGGCGCAAATAATCCGACCCTGACCATCGTTGCTCTGGCGCTGCGACTCGCCGATCATCTCAAAAAGCAGCTAGCGTGACCGCTCAGTCATGCTTTGCCGACGCAAGCTGATCGCCTCCGCCATGGGGGCCAGCGCAACTTGGTTTGGCCCTTGCTCGCCGTTTCTAGGCACTGAGACCGCTCATGCGGCAGCGCTGTCCGCGTATGGCTCACTCGCCACGTATTGCGTGAAACTACGGTGCGCCCCGACGATCCGTGGAGAGTGCCTGCGAGCTGTCCAGGCGATGGGGGTCTCGCCAGTGCACCTCGCATCGCAAATCCTCGGGAGCCTGCGGCAAGGGGGAAGTGTTTCCAGTTCGCCACTCGCGTTCTCACATTTGGTCAGGGAGGCGAGCCGGTCCGATTTCGAAGGTGGTAGGGTTCTCAACGTCGATGGCTGGACGCTTTCCGTAACCGAAACGCGCGTTTACGCGCTCGCCGCCCTGCTTGCCAAATGAATCACGGTCGACGATTGTTTAACTAGAAGAGCGATGATGGAAATAAATATTGTGAAAAAAATACAGTTAAACTTTGCGGTTTTATTCAGAGACTGAGAAAACTGAATGGATTCCGATATGGAAAAGACGTTCCGAACCGTCGCATTCTGGGCTGTAACGGCCATATCGGCCACTTTTCTGTTGGCCTTTATCATTGCCGCTCTCTGGGCCTATGTTTATGTCCGCGCGCACCCACCAGCGCCCGGTCAGGAGCACTTGGGGTCATTAACGATGACCTACGGCGTTTTGTTGATTATTGCTGGAGCGCTGTTTTTTGGTGTTTTCCTCGGGTGGGGGCGAGAACGTCGTGAGGTACGCGAATTGCGGCGGGAGATAACCGATCTTCAGCTTAAGATAAAAGAGTTTGTCCACGGGGGATGATGCTTAAGGCCGCCAAGGCGAGTCACGGGGGGAACGGCGTGTCCGATTGGTTTACGCGCCTAGCGATACCGACGCCTCTAGTTATTGCGGGCAACGATGCAAGGCGCTTGCGTGATCGCCGTCAAGTTTCGCGCGCGCACCCATCCGCCGCTCGATGATGAACTCGACTTCGTGCGCAAGAAATTCCGAAATTCCTGCGCTACGCATGCTTGAGCCGTCAGGCGGAGGATGCATTTTGGCAACAGGTCAAGCGGCGAAGGAGAACGCCCGAATCCCCGCGCGATACCGCCTGAACGCTAAGATGGTGGCTGAAGTGCACCCTGTTTCGACCGGACACCGGCAATAGCCGGAGGGCCTAGGCACAGACCTAGTGCATTGACGCAGACGATCGATTCACAAGGCGAGCTGGGTGTGCGATTCTGGGGAAATGGCCCAGGAAGTCTGCGTTACCGTCAGCGCGGAGGATCGCGCCCGTTTGGTGGCGATCATTGACGATCGGAACCGGCCGCTGAAGCACATCCAGCGCGCCCAAATCATCCTGTTCTCGTCGGATCGCTTGGCCGGTGCTGCAGGTGGCGCACCGCGCTGGCGTGAGCCGCCCGGCGGTGTGGCGCTGGCAGAAACGCTATGCCGAAGCCGGGGTGGAAGGGCTGCTGCGCGACAAAACCCGGCCACCCGGCAGGAAGCCGGTGCCGACCGCGACAATCGCCCGGGTGCTGGCGCTGACCCAGAGTGAGCTGCCCGGCGAGGCGACCCATTGGACCGGCCGAGCCATGGCCAAGACCGTCGGCCTGTCGCTGCGCACCGTCCAACGCATCTGGGAAGCGCACCGCCTGCAGCCGCATCGCATCCGAACCTTCAAACGGTCCAATGATCCGGCCTTCGCCGAGAAGGTCGAAGACCTCGTCGGCCTCTACATGCACCCGCCGGCGCATGCCGTGGTGCTGTCGATCGACGAAAAATCCCAGATTCAGGCGCTCGACCGCACCCAACCCGGTCTGCCGATCAAACCCGGCCGGTGCGGGACCATGACCCATGATTACAAGCGGCACGGCACGACCACTCTGTTTGCCGCCCTTAGGTCGCAGGGGCGGCCAGCTACTAACACGAGCTCTCGGCTCATCGTATACATCGGCCTGCCCACTTCACGCGCTCCCGGTGCCCCTCGTCCCGGATGGTCGCACCATACGCCGGGAACTAACCGATCCCAGCCGAGCGAGCCGGCACCGCGATCTTCATACCGGTTACGAATGCCATCGAGGCGCTCAATTCCAAGCTCCGAAGGGCGGTCAGGGCCAGAGGCCATTTCCCCAGCGACGAGGCCGCGACCAAGCTTCTCTTCTTGGTCTTGAACCGCTCCGAGAAGGAGTGGATCATGCCGCCGCGCGAATGGTGTATGGCCAAGGCTCAGTTCGCTGTTCTCTTCGGTGAACGGTTCACCAGAGCGATGGCCTGATCGATGTTCAACCGCTCAGCCGCGCACGAAATTCCTGACAGTCCCTCCGCCTGGTGCAAACCAGCGGGCGAACGCAGCGCGAGATCGCGGGTGATTTGGGGATTGGCCTATCGACACTGGTCCGCTGGATCGGGCGGAGCCGGGATCGGCAAGGTCTTCGCCTAGCCGATCGAGCTCGCGCAGGTGCCGCTGGATCGCGGCGCATTCGTCATCGGGCATGACCTGTCGTGCAAGCCAAGTCCGGCCGAGCCGCCCGAACAGGTCTCCCAGCCCGACGCCGGGGTGCAAGCCACCGGCTCGATCAGATGGTGCGAGCACATCTGCAGGAAGCGACGATTGGCTGAGACGTTCTTCAAGACGCTGAAATCCGAGCTCGTCTGGCGCACCATCTTCTATACCCGCCAAGAAGCCGACCAGGCCATTGGCCGCTACATCGACGGGTTCTACAATCCCGTCCGGCGCCATTCTGCCCTCGACTTCACAAGCCCGGCTCAGGTTCGAAAAAACGGCCGCCGAATGAGCCAATGCCTCTCCACCAAAACGGGGGAAGTCCAAGGAGGCTCATCGCATTCGGAGACTGAACAGCCAGTGACCCTCTTGCACCACCTTCAGTGACCAAGTCACTAACGAAAACTTGAACCGTCTTATCGAACAAGTTTGCCGGCTCAGCGCCTGCTACCGGCCGGCAAGCTGTCGAGCTTACAAATCTTGGTCCTGAATCTACCACTGACCACCCCGCCCAAGTGCTTGCCGAACTCAATCCCCGGGCGTTCAATCCAGACATGGGCGGTGGTCGCGAAAACAATAAGCAGTACTGCGCATAAAAAGATCATGGACCAGTATCCAATCGGCGACCCCATTGCGATGTGTCGGGCCAGAGGAATAGAAAAGACTGAAGCAAATACCAGGAGATGGAAGAGATATATTCCATAACTAACATTGCCTAGTCGGCGAGCCGATCGGCTCGTAAGTAACCCAAAAAATGAACAGCCCTCCGTTATTAGATAAAAGGCCCCCCCTAGCAGTATGATCTCGCCTGCGGAGTGGATGAAATTACTCGTAGCAAACGCGAAGACAACCAACGCCCCGACAATCGTTGAAGTTAGTGATTCCGGCATCCCAATGATCACGCCTTTGGACGGAACAGACGCGAAGGTCATCCCAGCAAGAAACAAGGCAATCGGCTCGGAGTACGTCAAGCCAGTATAAAACAGAGAAGCTGATGTGTTGTTCCAAATATAAATGAGGCTAAGGAGCAACGCTCCCAAACAATAATAAAAACAAAAACTAGTTCTGGTTAAGATAAAGGCTAAAACTGGTAGAATAATATAAAAATACCACTCAAATTGCAAAGTCCACGCCACCCCTAACAACAGAGTCGCCTCGCCAAAACCATCGATGTCGTACCCATGTAGTAGGCCAAGGGAAAGCCATCTCATAATTTGCTTGGCGAGTTTGAATGGCGGTACATTTAGGTGTAATCCAACATGGACAAATACAAATACCAACATTAGTGCAGCTGCAATGAGGTAGAGAGGTCCGATTCGAAACAATCGCCCGATATACAGCTGACACCAATCCAGCCGGCCTTTCAAATTGATGACACGTGACCAAAACAAGTACCCGGTGATCATAAAAAAGCCCGCAACACCAAATTTTCCTAATTGCAAATAAAACGTCTCTGATGCAGGGATTTCCCACGATCCATCTAAGAGATACTTATGATAAGTAACGCCGTGATGGAAAAATACAGCTAATGCGAGGAAGCCGCGCAACCCATCGAACGCTGAAACGCGTGGTTCCGGGCTTGGGGGTGTATCCACGGCACCAGGGAGCAAAGTTGACGCTAGCATTAGCAGCAATGCTGTTACGGCAAAGTACGGCCATATCGAATAAGCGCTCATTCGGCCAATATACCTGTTTTTCGTTGAAGTGCTGCCTTCCATTTTGCCGGACGCACAGCGTAAGGGAGCTATTTTCACGGGCATCCAGCGCGCCGAAGGTTACGCCCGGACAGCCGACGCTACGTTATAACCGGGCGGGTCGTTCCGGGTCAGCGCGATGACTCGGCCGATTACCTCCGTCGGCAGCGGCGGCACGCGCGAAGGCGGGGTCTTGTCGCTCAACAACCCGTCCACCCCGGCGATCATGTCCTGCGAGCGCCACACGCAGGTCTTGCTCTTGTCGGCGCGGCGCATGATCTCGACGGCGCCGAGACCGTCGGCGGTCAGAAGGATGATCCGCGCCCGCCAGACATGCTTTTTGCGCGCTGTTCCGATTGACCACCACCGATGCAGACGGGCACGCTCGGCGGCGGCAATCTGTTCTTCTAGCTCGTCAATGTCCGCCATGAAAGGGGCGTGATGATCCTGACTTCCAACCGCGGCTTTGCCGAATGGGCAAGGTCTTTGGCGATCCCATCGTCGCCACCGCGCTGCTCGACCGCCTGCTCCACTATGCCGTCGATCAGCCGCCGACTGATCGAGAAACTGGGGAAATTTACTCCGGCACTTCTGGGGAAAGTTCACTCCGCATTGACATCAACCAGGACATCTTTGGGCATGCCCCACACTCGCACCCTACGCGAGCCTAGCGAAATCCCTTTCGGGTTCTCCGTCAGGTTCTATCCGGCTTCTGGATTAAGGATCAATTTTATTGAAAAGCTCGCGATCAATAGCGAATGATGCGTTGGCTTGGCTTATGGGGGATCTTCTTTGTCCAGCATTCCAAAGCGCATTCTCGTAACCGGCGGTGCCGGCTTCCTCGGCTCACACCTTTGCGAAAGGTTGTTGGCTTATGGCCACGATGTGCTGTGCGTCGATAACTATTTTACTGGGCGCAAGATCAATGTCTTGCACTTGCTAGACGATCCATTTTTCGAAGCGTTGCGTCACGACGTCACCCATCCACTTTCTGTCGAAGTTGACGAGATCTACAATCTGGCCTGTCCGGCTTCACCGATCCACTATCAGTTCGACCCGGTCCAGACAACTAAGACCAGTGTCGTTGGCGCCATCAACATGTTGGGCCTCGCCAAGCGGCTAAAGGCAAAGATCTTTCAGGCCTCAACCTCGGAGGTCTATGGTGATCCAGCAGTGCACCCGCAACCTGAATCCTATCGCGGCAACGTCAACACGATCGGGCCGCGCGCTTGCTATGACGAAGGAAAGCGCTGCGCCGAGACACTGTTTTTCGATTACTACCGCCAGCACAATCTACGCATCCGGGTGGTCCGTATCTTCAACACTTATGGGCCGCGCATGCATCTCAATGATGGGCGTGTCGTCTCCAACTTCATTCTCCAGGCGCTTAAGAATGAGCCAATCACGCTCTACGGCGACGGCAGTCAGACTCGGGCGTTCTGCTATGTCGACGACATGATCGAGGGATTCATTCGGATGATGGATGCCCCTGATGATATCGTCGGGCCAATAAATCTCGGCAATCCGGTTGAAACTTCGATCCTCGAACTTGCTCACCTGATCGTCAACGTGACTGGTTCACGCTCCCGGATTACCCAGCGGTCACTGCCAATCGACGACCCGATCCAGCGGTGCCCCGACATCACGCAGGCAAAGGCCTTACTTAATTGGCAGCCAGCCATTGGTTTGCGCTTGGGCCTAGAGCGAACCGTAGCGTATTTTGAAAACTTGCTACGTGGTGAAAAAACGGCAGAGCACTTTCGCTCGGTCTGAAGCATAGGGCGGCGGGTAATGGTAGTGGTCCTCGGCAACACCTGTCCCGACAAAACTGGCGAGAACGGACGGCTGCTCCGGCAGTTCTTCGGCCAACAAGCGACGCTCTGATCAGCCTGAAAGGTCGGCTCATCCAGGGTCGCGAAACCGACTTGTTATCGGACTTCGTGAGGCGGTATCCTTAAATCGTGCCCAGCCAGAGAGAAATGCCCGAGCCGCTATCGCTTGAGGAGACGAACTGCTTCTGCGGCGCACACGATGTAAGCTCCTCGGCAATTCATGTTAAAGAGGGCGAGGAATTGTTCACTTATCACACATGCGCGGTATGCGGAGCGCAGCGGCTTTCGCCGCGACCGCGTGCCGAGGCTATGGGTGATTACTATCCTCACACCTACGGCCCGTACACGGTTCGTCCGGATTCGTTTTCGGCGCGGATGAGACAGCTTATCTATTTGGCTTATTACGCACCAATGAATCGGCTGGGCCTATTTCGGCCTCTGTTGAGGCTCCTGTTGTATCCGCTCCGTTTCTATACACTATTTGCATTTCATGCGGTAATACCAAGGCAGATCTTCGAATTCGGTGCCGCGGCGGGGAATGATTTAGCACTGTTCCAGGCCGAGGGGTGGGACGTCGCAGGATGCGAACCATCCGCCCGCGCCTGTGCCATCGCCGCTGAGCGAGGCATCGTCCTCCAAAACCTACCAGCGGAAGCTGTCGAACTTCTGCCTAACAGCGTGTCGTGTATCTTAATCAATCACGTGTTGGAGCATATCTACGATCCAGCGAGAGTGCTCGCCACTTGCTGGCGGGGTCTGGTACCGGGAGGGTCGCTCGTAGTCGTTGTGCCTAACCACGCCTCTCTCACAGCGCTGGTGTTTGGCGCAGCATGGTTAGCGTATGATGCACCGCGGCACCTGTGGGGGTTCACACCGGATTCGCTGAGTGCCCTGATATGCCAGGCAGGCTTTCTGCCACCGGTCGTCCATAATCAGGCCCAGGGGCGAGGGGACTGGGAGGCAACACTCTATGGATACCACTGCGTGACTCCTGTCGCCGCCTGGCGAAGGCGCTGGGCGCATGTTCTGTCATTCCTCCTTGTTCCGGTGGGCCTCTTCGCTGCGCTTCTCCCTAAGCGCGGGGATATCATCACCGTCGTGGCGACCAAACCGGCAGTCTAACGGCCTTTGTAGCGCTGTAGCCTGATCGCTATTGAAAGCCGATGGTTGACGTCCTTTCGTCTTGTTCATCCGGCTTGAATGCGAGGTTTCCCGTTTTGTGAGACCCTAAGCGGAGAAGCGAAGCTGTGAAGAAGAGCAGGTTCACCGAGGAGCAGATCGCGTTTGCATTGCGGCAGGTGGAGAATGGGGCAACGGTTGAGACGCCCTGAGCCTTCGCTCGGCATGCTGAAACCACCCGAAAGGTCTCATGATAAACCTGCTGCGTTTCAATCACCGACAGGCATAAAGCAACAACGATGACCAACAGCCCACAGATTTTGATTTTCGAGCCAAATGCAGCCGGCCATGAGATGGGATACGTACGGTATATCCTCACTGAGATCGACCGAATGATCGATAATCCTCGCATCATTTTGCTTACGACAACGGAGACGGCGCAACACCCAAATACACGAAGAGTGGCCAATGAGTTCGGTCATTTTGTCACTATTCGTATAGCTCCGTTGGTTTCCACGCGAGGTGGTTTCTTTGCCGCCCTGGGCGTATTCGTCGAGCGCCAGTGGCGGCAGGCGGAGCAGCTACAGCGCGGTTTGACCGAAATCGGTATCGATTGTGTGGATTTCATTCTTGTGCCTCACCTTGAGTCGATCGGCTTATTGCAAATAGCGTTGAGGCCGAGGTTGTTTGGCGGCAAACCATGGGCAACAATCGCCATTGGAGTTCGGTTCCACCACCGAAAATGCGGAATAGAAGGGCCGCTTCGGTTCATCGATATGCTTCAACGTATGTTCTTCCGGTGGGTCATCCGGGATCCAACATTGGCATGCTTGGGATCCCCCAATCCGTATCTTTCTCAATGGGCTGCAAGCGCGAAGGTTGTATACTTACCAGAGCCTTGTGCTCCCCCGATGTTGAGGAGCACTGCTGAAACACGAGCCGCTTATGGTATCAGGCCCAACACCTTCGTCGTCCTGGTGTTCGGATACCTGGACCGCCGCAAATGCATCGGAGTTTTGCTGGAGGCCGCAGCTCGCGCCCTTGATGAAGGGTTGGATGTGACCGTATTTTTGGCCGGAACGCAACACCGTGGCCATTTGACGGCGCCACTGGGCAGCGAGGCCGCGAGCAGGCTGCGCGCGCATGACAGCCTAGTAGAAGCTAATCGTTTCATCATGGGTGGAAGGGATATCGATCCGTTTGGTGCGGCCGATATCGCCTGGGTGTTCTATGAACGGAATTTTGTACTCACGGGCAGCGTGTTGGTTTGGTCGGGATTAGCGCGGCGACCCGTCATAGCGCGTAGGCAGGGAGTGATTGGGCGCCTCGTCGAAGAACATAACCTTGGCCTCACCCTGACTTCTGAAGCCCCCGAAATCGTTGCCGAGGCATTGCGGCGCCTTGCCGGTGACTCCGCCTTGCGCCGGGAGATGGGCGAGAATGGGGCGCGTGTGTTCGCACGGAACACGCCCGAGAACTTCGCCCATCCGATCGTTGACAGAATCAACGCTGCGTTGGGTAGATCAATAGCGCATGCACAACAACAGGACTAGCTAGGGCTTGTGGATAAAACCTGACGGAAGAATTCGAAAGGGGATTCCCCGGGCTCGCGGCGAGTGAGTGCCGTCGATCATGCTCGTTTGGAAGCGATCGTCGCGGACCGGAACAGTACGCATGCGGCGTAGGCCGCAGGACTGTCACTTTTGGTCGATTGATCGCTTAAGGAGGTCGGGATCGGCCTTGAAGATCTCGACGAGGCCAGTGAGGGTTTCAATGCCGAAGTCGGTGAAGGCCAATACGCTTTCGTCACCGGGGCCGTAGACCCAGATCAGGCCGTCCTCCTGGTCCATTTCTGTGGCCACGTCCGAGAGCCAGTCCTCGTCCTCGCCGAGCATCGCGGCGACGCGGGCGATGGTGTGGACGTGGTGAACCTTGTTGACCTGGCTCAAGATCAGGCTGCCACGGCGGCAATCGTCGGCACCTTGGGTGTCCAGTGCCATGGCAGGAGTTCGTCGAGCCGATGCGCCGGATGCGTGGCGATCCTGGCCAAGGTGTCGGCCAGCCAAGCCTGCGGGTCGATGCCGTTCATCTTGGCGGTGACGATCAGGCTGTACACCGCCGCCGCACGCTGACCGCCGCGGTCGGATCCGCAGAACAACCATGATTTGCGCCCGAGGGCGATGCCGCGCAGCGCGCGCTCGGCGGCATTATTCGACAGGCACGCGCGCCCGTCATCGAGGAACCGGGTGAAGGCCGCCCAGCGCTTGAGGATGTAATCGATGGCCTTGGCGAGATCGTGGCCACGAGAGAGTTTGGCGCGCTGCTCGCGCATGTAAGCTGTATTAATTCAGACTTGTTCTGACAGACGGTGTTGGCTGTTTGAGCCTTTCTGAGTGTCGTCCGTCGTCAGGCAGCCATGATTTTCTCCTTCGCCAGGGGCAGCGCGTCAAGAAAGGTCTGCATCGGGGTTTTGCCGAAGCACCATCGACCCTGGTGAGGGCGCCGTTCATTGTATTCGGCGATCCAAGCATCAAGGTCGGTCTGCAGCTCGTCGATCGCCCGGTAGATCTTTTTTCGGAACGCCACCCGGTAGAACTCATCGAGCACGGTGCGGTGGAAACGCTCGCAGATACCGTTGGTCTGCGGGCTCTTGGCCTTGGTGCGGCTGTGGTCGATATCCTCGACCGCCAGGTAGAGCTCGTATTCGTGGCTCTCGCTGCCGCAGAACTCGGTGCCGCGGTCGGTCAGCACCCGGCATAGCCGGATGCCGTGCTCGTCATAAAACGGCACCACCCGGTCATTGAGGATCTCGGCCGCGGTGATCGGCGTCTTACGGTCGTAGAGCTTGGCAAACGCGACCTTGGCGTAGGTATCGATAAAGGTCTGCTGGTAGATCCGCCCCACCCCCTTCAACGTGCCGACATAGAAGGTGTCCTGTGCCCCGCAGTAGCCGGGACACTCGCTCTCGAACTCGCCATGGGCTTCCTTGTCGGCTTTGGCCTTCTCCAGCGCGGCGATCTGGGCCTCGGTCAAGAGAATGCCGTCCTGCGCCACCTTGGCCTCGAGCGCCTTGAGACGCTGCTTCATCGAGGCCAGGTCGTGGCGTTGCCACACGCAGCGCACGCCGGCGGGCGAAATCGACAGCCCGCGCCGCTTGAGCGCGTCCGAGACCCGCACCTGGCCCCAGGCCGGCTGCTCGATCGCCAAGGCAACCGCCGCCTCTTCGATCTCGATCGGCGTGCGGTTCTTCAGGATCGGCTTGCGGCGGCTGATCTCCTGCAAGGCCAACTCGCCGCCTTTATCGTACAGCTCCTTGAACCGGTAGAAGCTGTCGCGGCTGTAGCCCATCATCTTGCACGCTTGGCTGACATTGCCGAGCTGCTTGGCCAATTCCAGCAGCCCAGCCTTCACCCGGATGATCTTCTGTTCCTGGGTCATATCGTGATCTCCGTTCCGCCGAAGGACGGGCCGCGGTCCCGGCTGATGAGAACCGCATCCCGCCCTCCGGCTCCGCTTCGGAAACCAACAACGACCGTCAGATTAAGTTCAAACTAATACATGTAAGCCTGAAGCTCCTCGACCAAGGGCTTGCTGCGCTCCTGGCGAACCGTCCTGCGCTCTTCGGCGCTCTTGCCATCGATCGACCGCTCGATCTCGAACAGGGCGTCGATGCGGCACACGACCTCGATCGCGATCGGCGAGAGCACGCTCCCGGTTTTGCCCGCAGCCCGCCGACGGGCATTCTCCTCAATATCGGCCATGGTGAAGAACGGACGCCTGGCGTGAGACCAGCACCCCACCTCCAGGATCGGACCGGCACCTCGCTCGGGCAGATAGAGCGGGCGATACCCGTCAAAAGCATCGGCCTGGAACAACCCGGCATATCCGGCCAGATGGCGCTGCGGGTGCTCGCCTTTGCGATCGCGGGAGTAGTAGAACATCGCCGCCGGCGGGCCCTGGCCGCCAAACGGCCGATCGTCGCGCACATAGACCCAACATCGCCCGGTGTCGGTCTTGCCTTTGGCCAGCACCGGGACGGTCGTGTCATCGCCATGCAGGCGTTCAGCCGCCAGGACATGGGCCTCGACCCGCCTGAGCAGCGGTTCGAGCGCGGCGTAGCCCGATCCCACGGCGTCGGCCATGGTCGACAGGCTGATCGGCACGCCTTCACGCGTGTAGCGCTCGGCCTGACGGTTCAACGGCTGATGCTGGCCGAACTTCTCGAATAGGATCATCGCCAGCAGGTTAGGCCCGGCCCAGCCCCGGGAGATCACGTGGAAAGGAGCCGGCGCCTGGCTGATCTTCTCGCAATCCCGGCAGGTGAACTTCTCCCGCACGGTTTCGATCACCTTCCACTGGCGCGGGATCACTTCAAGCGTCCGCGTCACATCCTCGCTCAGCTTGCGCAGCCGCGTTCCGCCACAGCAGTTGCACGTCGGCGGCGGATCGATCACCACGCGCTCGCGCGGCAGATGGTCGGGGAAGGTGTTTCGTTCGGCGCGCTTGCGCGTAAAGCCCGCCACATTGGTGGTCTTGGCCACGGCGATTTCCGCGGCGAGCTCATCCTCGCTGGCGCTCGCGGCAAATTCCTCGAACTGCAGTGCCAGTTGATCGATCAGCCGCTGCGATCGCTCCGAACGCGGTCCATAGATCTGACGCTCGAGTTGGGCGATGCGCAACTTCTGATGGGCGATCAGCGCCAGGTCTTCAGAGGCCTTGGCCCGGGCCACCGCCAACTCAGCAACCCCGGCGTCGCGTTCGGCGACAACTGCCTCTACCCGTGCACGCTCAATCGTCAGCGCCGCTTTCAGCGCATCAATCTCGTCCGGCAGCGCGGCAAGGTCCATAACCGAAAGTGAATCACGAACCCGGCCCGTTGACTCCCATAAAATCGCGCCTTATCCGGCGCTGCTCGGACGCCAGGTATGCCGCGGGTTTCGCCAGTCAATACCGTCCAGCATGTAGCCCAGCTGCGCCGCCGAGATCGCAACCGTCCCGTCGGCCGGCGACGGCCAAACGAATCGGCCATGTTCCAGTCGCTTCGCGTAGAGCGACATGCCGACCCCATCATGCCAGATGATCTTGATCAGCCCGCCTCTGGCTCCCCTAAAGACGTACAGATCGCCAGCGTGCGGGTCCCGACCCAGCGCTTGCTGGACCTGCAACGCCAAGCCGTTCATGCCCTTCCTCATGTCCGTGCGGCCGACCGCCAGCCATACCCGAACCCCAGAGGGAACCGGAATCATCGCCGTTCCAGCACGTCCAGGACCAACCGCAGGGCCGAGGCCTTGACCCCGTTGCCGACGCGAACCCGGCAGCCACCGGCCAACTCGATCTCGATCAACTCGCTTGTCGACGCCGGCGCGGGCTCGCGCGCCCGATCCGGCGTTACCCTCACCGGCACCAGTTGCACAGGAGCTGCCGCGCCGACTTCTTCGCGGTAGCGCTTGCGCCACGCAAAGACCTGGTTCGCATTTACGTCGTAGCGCCGCGCCACGACCGATACCGATGATCCCGGCTCCAGCGAGGCTGCAACGATCTCCCGCTTCAGCTCCTCAGGCCACGAACGATGCCGACGCCGCTCCCGCAAACTTGTGCCCATAATCGAACTTGTGGACACTTCCTATCACCACACCGAAGGCCAAAGCCCCAACCTCAATCATTCAGCCAATCCCGAAAAGGCGGCCGCTAGCGGAGGGATACCCGGAACAGCCCGCAAAAGCATGTCTGGCGGGCGCGATTGTCCTGCTGACCGCTGGCGGCCAAGGCTCGGTCGAGATCATCCGCCGCACCGGCAAGGGCAAAATCTGCACCATTGGCCGCCACATCGACGGGTTCTACAATCCCGTCCGGCGCCATTCCACCGAAGCGGGGCAAGTCCATGGCTTCTTCTTTGCCGATCTCAACGCCAACGCCGTCAACTCACTTCCACTATGCGGACCAATGCGGCCTTTGATGCGAGCGGTCGCCGCGCTAATCGCTCTGCTGTGGTCTTGCCCCATCCTAGCGCAGACGACGACGTTCACGACCGACTGCGCGTCATCGGTTGCCGTTAGCGGTGGCGGGTTGACGCTCACCAAGAACGGCACGGCTTCCTACGGAGCTTGTCGAGCGACTGTACCGAAATACTCTGGCCTCTGGTATTTCGAGGTCACCATCGGCGCTACGCCGCACGACTTCTCAGTTGGCTTTGCGACTGGCTCGAACATCAATGGGGGATATTCTCTTACGGAGGGCGATCTAGGACCGTCTGTCGGTTATACGAGCGTTGGCGCGCTCAGCATGGCAAACGGGAAAATCTATTGGGCCGGTGTCCACAACAGCGGCACAAGTTGTCCGTTCGTCAGCGGCAAGACCACTGGCATCGCCCTCAACCTCAACACCGATAATCCGCAGATATGGGTCACTTGCGACGTGACGGGGACGAGCGGCTTCGGAGGTGGCCCGCTCTGGAACAATGACCCCTGTTCCCCGTCTTGCACGATATCGCCGACACAGGCAGGCTCCTTAATCCCTAATACTGACGGCACCGGGCATATCACCGGCACTGCCCAAGGTCCGTTCCTGCCGGGCTACGGCTACTATCCAGCCTTCGCCAGCCTTCAGAGTGATGTCGTGACGTTCAACTTCGGCGCAACGAGCTTCGTCGGCACGGTGCCGAGCGGCTACAGCTCGTGGAATACGGTCGGGGGTGCTGCGCCCGTACCTGGGCCGACCTCGCCGATGACGATCAACGTGGCGAACGCTCCCGGCTATCAGACGAGCCACGCCTACGCAACCGGCTCTCGCGTCGTCGCGGGGCCAGGGTGGAACGGCTCGTCCTACACGAGCGGATCGGCACTGTACCTGTGGGCGCTCTCTGGTGCGGGTGGAACGTCGGGCGGCAGCCAACCGGCTGGCCTCAATTCCTGCGCCACGCCTACGGGTGTCGGCGGAGGCTTTAACGGTACACCTCCCGCTGGTTGGTCTGGTGCCACGAGCGTTAGCGACAACGGCCTTACCTGGGTCTGCCTGACGAAGGTGGACTATACTACCCTGACGGGCGCGGTTCTCGATGACTCGCATACTTGGGTAGCGGGTGCGCCCTACTCATTGCAGCAAACAGTCATCGACGCAGGACAAGCCTACACGGCTTGCGGCAACGCTAGCGGGTCCTGCGGAGGATGGGGAGCCACTACGGTCAACGCCGGGACCACCGCGCCGCACACCCTTGGCTCTGCTATCGGGACTTCGTACTTTGACGGGGCGATTAACTGGACGGCGATGGGACCGGTTGTTTACTCGTCAAGAGCAAACCAATGGAACCATCAAATTCAGTGGTTCTCCAACAACTCTTTGGCCGAGGTCCAGCATAACTACGCCGTCAACATCAACATATGGTACGGCGGTGTTGCGCAGCAAGTTTATCTGGCCGGGTCTAATGGAGAAGGTCTGCCAATACTAGCCTGGCATCATGGCGATGTTGTTGGTCACACTGCTCAGAATTGCATGGGAGCTTGGAACGTACTGAGGTTCGATCTCTCAGCCCACGGTGAAGTCTCTTGTTTTGGGTATCAGTATTCGATCCCCTATGTGGTTGCTCCTGCGTCGGGCGATGGCTTCGAGGATAATGCCACGCCGGGCGCGACGCCGCTCAGAATGGACTCGACCAAGGGCGTCACATTAGAGAACACGGCATCGTCACTATCAGGCAATCAGTATGGCACTTTGGGTGAGCCTGTCGCGTGGAGTGACTCGGGCGGAGAAATTAAAGGTCTCCAGTTCCTGTCCACAAACGGAATGTGTGTCTCCGGCGTCATAAACGGTCCCGGTAGCGGATTTACGGTCAACATTCATGTAGACCACGACATATTTGACTGTGGTGGAAGCTACGGCGCTATCGCCTTCAATTCTTCTCCGACCGTGAACGACAACGTCATCATCGCGCGGTCAACAATGTCCGGGGCATTCGGTATATATTGCCGTTGGGCATGTCCGGTATTCAATAACACCGCCATTGGCGCCAACGCGACCAACGGCTCGTTCTTGCAGGTCTATTCCCCAGGGACGGGTTTTTATGAAGCGTCTGGCCCGTACTTCCCCGTGCCGTACTACAACAATGTTTTCGTTGGTTTCCCCGTGCCGTGGGCGGTTGAATCTTCCGCTGTGTCCTCGTGGACAACCCTCGCCGGAAACAACGCTACAGATCAGACCAGCGGCAAGAGCGGGACGTTCACGGGCAATTACCTTGGGATTGTCTATACGATCCTAGACTTCCCCGGCGTCGGTAACATCTGTGGGCCGCCGGGGAATGGCAGCACCTGTTTCGGCCTCACTCCGTCCAACGAGTTCGTCGCCTCTAATCTCGCAGCTCCGCCCGACTTGCGGATCAAGTCCACGAGCGCCGACATCTATGGTGCTGGCGCTAAATTCTCGTTTGCTACGGGGGGCAGTATGCTCGGGACTCTCGTGCCCACCCCGGACATCTACGGGCAGCCTATACCTACTTCGGGTCGCTATGATGTCGGTGCGGCGCAGTTTAATGGATCGCCTCCGCCAGTCGTTGCTGGCCCTAGCCGGATGTGGCGATGACAATCTGGCTAAATAAGCCTGCTGTCCGCGACGCGCTGTGGCGGGAGCATCTACGCTGTGACGCGGACAAGCTCGGGGCCGAGTTAAGGACCTCGCGACGGAACTTCCTGCGCGCGATGGGGACGACGGCACTCGTCGCGGCAGTTGATGAGTACCTGATGATGCGCCGCACCCACGCCATGTTCCTGCACGGTGGTGGGGCGATCCCGACCGGCGGCGTCAGTGCGATCACCAACCAGCGCACCGGGCAGACGTATCAGTATCTCCCACAGGCGATTTATACAGGGGCCCAAACTGGGGACACGATCCTTATCCCTGCCGGATTGGTCGCGCCTGGGTTTCCTTCAACGCCTTACGCCGATTACCGGCAACTCGATTCCCACTACTGGGGCTTTGCCGGGACGCCCAATGGCTACGGCAATATGTATATCGGCCCTGGTTGGTCGAACTATACAGGATCTCCGCCTTGGACGAACGCTAGCCAAGCGGATTATGTGTCGCTCGTCGGCGTCGGATCGGCGAACAATGGCCGTGCGGTCTTCAGTCGCCCGTATGGGACGCTGGTGGCCGATTGGAACCCCGGCGATACGGTGCTGTACCTCACTAATGTTGAAACTTTCAATCCGAACGGAGGTCAGGTAAACGCTTGGGGCGATGGCAATATCACCTGGGGGGGCACACCGGGGCTTAGCTATTCGGCGGCAGACGTGCCTAATGGCCGTCTTACTGGAGTATCGGGAACCACGCCCATGATACCAGCCGGTACGATAGCGATAATGCCTCCACCAAATTCACAGGGGCTTATTGGCTGCTACAGTCCCAATCCCGGCTGTACGTTTACGAATCTGGAAATGTGGGGCGCAAATGAGGGCGGCGGAAACGCCACCTGCGTTTCAATTCTGATGGGAGCGGCCACCCCAACCCAAACACAGCTGGGCTCGGTAACACTTAACAACTGCTACATTCACGACTGCAATCACGGAATTGGGCGTGGCGAGTTTGCTATTGGCAATAGTATTTTTGCTCATTTGTTCGGGACCGAGATTTATCGATGTGGACTAAACGACCGCACGCATAATACTTATTTCGGTACTGCCTCCGAGATCATCTTTGATGGAAGTTACAGTCACCACACGCAGGGCACGCATCTCTTTAAATCGCGGGCGAGCACTCATTACATCACGTACAGTCGTATCAGTGGTGAACGCAGCGATCTCAATCCTGGGGGCATTGAGAGCTGCAATATGGACATCTGCCACGGTGGCCTTGCTTACATTATCGGCAACGCATTCGAGCAATCGCTGAATGCGGCTAATTGTTTGTGTAACTGGAACGCTGAGAACTTCGTTAATTCTAATGGTGCGGCTAACCATCCAGATCAGGAACTTTACTTCATCAACAACACCTGTATCGGCCCGGCAAACGGTACGGGGTACGGCGGGGGGACCGACAACACCGGCATAGCGCCCATCCAGACGTGGAACTTGGGGGTGCAGAATCCCGAGTCTCCGTTTCTGGCTAAGGTTAGCGGCGGTTCGTTGGCGGCCCGGACTTACGTTATTGAAAATTCCTGCACCACGGCTGCCAGTCAGGAGTCCTCAACCTCATATCCGATATCGGCCAACGCATCGGTGCCTATCCTCAATGCGCTTGCGGTCCCGGCAAATGACCTGATCGAGGTTGCTTCTCCGGTCGCGCGCACTGGGGCGAACGGCTGGAACACTTACGCGAATTATCTCGATCCGATCCTTTACAACTCCACGGGCGGACTACCGCAAGTTGGGAACTATTGGTTTTGGGATGCTCTGTATACGCAGCCAGTCTTTAGTGAAGCGCCGGGCGGATCGAACCCGACGACCTTTCTTTACTGCGCGTTCACCTACCAGTTTCCGACCGGCGAGAGCGCATTGCTGGGCGTTTGGGGCATGACCGGCGGGGGCCTGACCATACAGAATTTCGAAACTATGGCGGGGTACTGGACTGCCGATCTTCAACCGTCAACGCTTACTTCGGGTCAAACATTCTGGAATGCTGCGCTTTTCCAGGTTGACGCCAACAACCTCATGTCCGTGACCTCCCCGCCCTCTGTTCCCGGAGCGACGGCATGGAACTTCTACTGCACGCCTACCACGTGGAATTCATCCGGCAATTACACGCAGATTGGAAACTCTTTCGTCACAGGGTTGACCAAGCAGAATGCATCACCTATCGCCCTCGGAACGGCGTGGACGGAACCCACGACCGGGTTCATCCGCGCGGAGCAGACTACGCCCAACATGATGCGGCAGAATGCATCGACGCTCACGCTCGGGACAGCATGGACGGAGCCTACGTCGGGCCTCGTGAACAACAATCCCACGAAGAAGCTGTTGAAGTGGCTCCGCCGGGCCGGATGGCCCGGTAACAGCGCTTACATGGACGAATGGTTCGCTATCGCTCCAACTAGTCTGACGAACTATACGGCTACGATATATTTCAACGGACTGTGTGACGCCGCCGCCGCTTCGGTGATTGCTATAAGCGGCGCGCAGGCTCCTTATCCGTTCACCGCGAACCAAACCGCTCCTGCGCTCAGCCTATCTTCGCCAGGATCAGTCACTTTTGGCGAATCGGATGTCATGGTTGTGGGACTATTCTGGGGTCAGACGGGAGCGGGAAGTGGTTTCACCCCGATCTATACCGGACCCGGCATCTTCATGTCCGAATATAAGATGGTCTCGTCGCCGGGGACGGTTTCCGTGACCCAAGCAACTGGATCAAGTCCTTCGGTCTGCGACGTTCTCGTTCCATCGGCAGGGGAAACGTTGTCTGTGAACGGCTCGCCAGTGACCCTTCAGCTTCTTGGACCGTCACACGGCGGCACCTGGCCCGGTACAGTCATGCAGATAACATTCTCAGCCTCAGCGGGGGATGTGATTCTCCTTCAGGTGACATCGCTCAACGGTCAGAATATCGCTGCCATCGACCAAGTCGCAGCGCCGCCTCAATTTGGTGTTTTTGGCAGTATCGCGGTAGACGGCGCTCCTATTGGGCTGGTTCAAAATACTCTCGCGGGGAACTATCAGGCAGCGGTCACGGGTGGCTTCGTGACGACCTACAATCCGAAAACATTCCCGGCCGGTTTCCTTACAATGGGCGGCAACAACATCTCAATCAATTCTTTCAATGGCAGCGCTTTCGATGCACCGCTGTTCTCGGCGATCTTTGCCGATCCGACGCCGACCGATTACGATTATCGACTGAAGCTTGGATCATCGCCCATTGGGGCGGGGACGAACCCAGGCAATGACCCCGTACGTGGCCGCCACCTTCAGCCCGCCTACGAGTTGAAGCTGTTCGGATTGCCGATGCCCGGTACACCGATCCCCGCCAAGACAGCGCGGACCGATAGCGGCAGTATCACGCCAGATGTTGGAGCGTATCAGTTTAGAGTGTGATGTTATCATGGCTCATGCGGGGCTGCATCGGCGATCATCGCCAGCTCCAGATCGGTGGAGAACCGTCGGCGTTGCGCGACGCCGGTAATCACCTCAACCTTCGAGAACGTGTCGGACATAGGCACATCCCTAGGTCTATCGCCAGGTCCTCTGGCTAAAGCCCGTGTCCGGTCGATACAGGGTGCAGTTCAGTGCAGTTCAGGCTCCAATTGCGCAACAAGAGGCCGAAACGGGGCGAAGGCACTCAGCGCTACGTGCTACACAGTATTGAGGAGGGGTGGAGTTGACCCCATTAAACCGGACACGCGGCGGGTTGAGAGGAGAGCATGATGTATTCCCGCGGTGAGCGGTAGCCCAACCGGGAATGCGGATGCACGGTGTTGTAGTCCTGCATCCAGCTATCAATGAGAGCAAGCGCGGCAGCGGCGCGAGGCCGTCCGAGCACCAGCGTATGTTGGAACGCAGCGTTGCGACCTGGCCGTCATGTTCGCGCGGCCGACGCCGGCCGGTATGCCGAGCCAGCAGCAAACCGTGCCGCTTCATCAGCCGATAGACGCGCTTGGCGTTGACCGAGGCCATCCCGTCGGCTCGCCGCTTGCGCTTGAGGAGCGCGGCGATCCGCCGGTACCCGTAGGTCGGCCGCGCGTCGACGAGGCGGCGGATCTCGGCCGCCAATTCCAGATCGCCGTCACGGGTCTGCGGTCCGCGTTTCGGCCGCACGCCCTTCACGCGTTCTGCGATGTTTGAGCGGGCGAGGCCCAGCGTGTCAGCGATCCGCTTCATCGGGAACCGTCCGGCGGCACAGAGCTCGACAGCAAGATCGCTTTTTTTGCCCGAGCCAGGTCGAGCGCCTCCTTGAGGATTTCGTTCTCCATCGTCTTGCGACCGAGCAGCCGTTCGAGATCGCGCACCCGTTCTTCCAGCCGGCGCAGCTCGGCGGCCGGCACGACCTCATCATCGGCGCGGACGGCTTCGCGGCCCCCTTCGCTCATCAGCCGCCTCCAACGGAACACCAGGCTCGGTGAGAGCCCGTGGCGACGAGCAACATAGCTGATCGACATGCCGGGCTGCATCGTCTCGGCTGCGGATTCCGACGGAAGTCGCCCGCGATTCCGGGATGATGTCGCCCGGCATTCCGATTTGATCTCGCTCGGCGATCCGAGATGATATCGCCCGCCATTCCGGGATGAAGTCGCCCGGTTAAAGGGCGTCTCTGCTGACCGCTTAGCGTCCGCTCCTTTGGCTTTTGCCACGGGAGGGGACGATGCCAGCAGAGAGGATCGCGATGCGCCAGGTGCGCGACGTGCTTCGGTTGAATGCCGCCGGTGTGTCCGGCAACGAGATCGCCCGCCGGGTTGGCGTGGCGCCCTCGACTGTCCGGTTGACGTTGAAGCGGCTTGCCGCCGCCGGTCTCGGCTGGCCGTTGCCTGCCGAGATGACCGACGCTGTTCTGGAAGCGCAGCTGTTTACCGCGGTCGGCACCAAGCAAGGCCATCGCCGCCGCGACGAGCCCGACTGGCCGGCGGTTCACCGCGAGCTGAAGCGCAAGCACGTCACGCTGCAGATCCTGTGGGACGAGTACATCGAGCGATATCCCGAGGGCTATCGCTACTCGCGGTTTTGCGAGCTCTACCGCGGCTGGGCATCGCGGGTCTCGGTGACGATGCGGCAGACCCATGCCGGTGGTGACAAGCTGTTTGTCGATTACGCCGGTGACACGGTGCCGGTGATCATCGACCGGCTGAGCGGCAAGACCCGGCCGGCGCAGATCTTTGTCGCCGTCATGGGCGCCTCCAACTTTACCTACGCCGAGGCGAGCTGGACGCAGGCACTCGCTGACTGGATCAGTGCCCATACCAGGGCCTTCGAGGCGATCGGCGGCGTGCCGAACCTGCTGGTGCCGGACAACACCAAGGTCGCGGTCATCAAGGCCTGCCTCTACGAGCCGCAGGTCAATCGTACCTACGCCGAGATGGCGACGCATTACGATACCGCGATCCTGCCGGCACGGCCGCGCCGCCCGCGCGACAAAGCCAAGGTCGAGGCGGCGGTGCTGATCGTCGAGCGCTGGCTGCTTGGCCGGTTGCGCCACCGCCGCTTTTACAGCCTGGCCGAACTCAATGCCACGATCGGCGAGTTATTGCACCAGCTCAACGAGATGCGTCCGATCCGGCGGCTTGGGGTCACCCGCCGCGCCCTGCTCGAGGAACTCGATCGGCCGCATCTCAAGCCGTTGCCCGCCGAGCCTTATTCCTTCGCCGAATGGCGCCTGCGCCGCGTCGGCGTCGATTATCACGTCGAGGTCGGGGCCCACTTTTACAGCGTCCCCTATCGCTTCGCGCGCAGCGAAGTTGAGGTGCGATTGACGCCGCGCACCGTCGAGATCTTCCTCAAGGGCGAGCGCGTCGCCGCGCATCTGCGCTCCAGTGGCAATCACCGGCACACCACGGTGCCCGAGCACATGCCCTCGAGCCATCGCCGATACGCCGATTGGACGGTCGAGCGCATTCGCCAGGAAGCAACCGCGATCGGTCCCGCCACCGCGGCGCTGTGCGAGCTGATCCTGGAGCGCCGGCCGCATCCCGAGCAGGGCTTCCGCTCCTGCCTGGGTATCGTGCGCCTGGTGCGTCCATTCGGTGCCGACCGCGTCGAAGCGGCGGCGATGCGCGCCGTCGAGATCGGCACGCTGACCTACGGCTCGGTGCGCTCAATCCTCGACAACAGGCTCGATCGTCAAGCCACACAGAACCGGGCCGGCGATGCCGTTCCGGTCCTCCACCCCAACATCCGCGGCCCCCGCTACTACCATTAAGGAGAAGGGACAGTGCTGACCCATCTGTCAATGGCGGAGTAAAATTCCCCAGTTTGGGCGAAGTAAATTTCCCCAGGTGTCGCGGCAGCGATCAGGTTGTTGCGGGCTGGATCGATTGATGCTTCGGCGGGCGCCCACGTCGTCGCGGAGGCTGGGTCATGCCGAAGAGTGATCCGCCGCCGAGATTTTCTGGGATCAGGTCGGCATGCTGGCGCAGCCGATAGCTGGCACCCTCAATGTGGATAACGATGGCATGGTGGAGCAAGCGATCGAGCAACGCCGTGGCCACAACCGGATGACCGAAGACGTCGCCCCATTCGGCGAAGCCGCGGTTTGAGGTCAGGATCATGGCGCCGCGTTCGTAGCGGGCGTTGACCAGTTGGAAGAACAGATTGCCGCCGCCGGGAACGACCGGCAGGTAGCCGATTTCGTCGACGATGAGCAGCTGCGGCCGGCACAGGAACCGCAGGCGCTCGCGCAAGCTGCCCTCGCGTTCGGCCTTGGCCAGCGAGGTGATCAGCTCTGCCAAGGTGCAGAAGTAGACGCCGCGCCCGGCCTTCACGGCCTCGACGCCGAGCGCGATGGCGAGATGCGTCTTGCCGCAACCGGGTTGGCCAAGGAAGTGGACGACCTCGTGGCGGTCGATAAACTCCAGCTGCGCCAGCGCGAGGATTCGGTTGCGGTCGAGCGAGGGTTGGAAGGCGAAGTCGAAGCCGGTCAGCGTCTTGACGCTGACCAGGCGCCCCATCTTGAGCGCCGCCTTGACGCGTCGTCCTTCGCGCAGGGTGAGTTCCTCGCCGAGCAGAGCGTCGATCGCCTCCAACGCTCCGATCTCGCCGCGTTCGAGCTGGCGCATGATGTGATCGAGGACTTCGATCGCGCGCGGCATCTTGAGGCCCACCAGATGGCGACGGACCTGGTCGATCGTGCTCGACATCGGATCATCGCTTCTCATGCGCGTCCTCCCTCGCCGGCGAGGCGTCGTGCCACGGCGTCATAGAAGGCCAGCGAGCGCGGCGCGATGACGGCACCAACCGGGGCCGTCGGCGGCGCCGCCTCGCGTACTGTCGTGCTGTTGGAGGGCGGCGGACCGGTGCGATGGCCGCCGGCGATACGGCGTTTACCGCGGCCCTCGAGCACGGGGTGGATAGCGATCAGCTTGTCGTCCTCCAGGATGCGGATCTCGTTGGCGAGGGTATGCACCTCGACGACGCGGCGGCGGGTGCAGTCGGGCACCGAGTAGAGGTTGCCGCCGACCGACACCATGCCCTCGCGCGTGACGCGACGATCGAGTGTGAGGACGAGGTTGAAGGGCATGGCGGGCAGCGCCTTGAGGTACGGCTTCTCTTCGGCGAAGTGCTCCAGGACAACGCGCCCGGTCGTGGCGTGCCGGCGCGGGTTGGCGACGGTGTCGAGCCAGTGCCGGAATTGGGTGTTCAAATCGTCGATGTTGCGAAAGGCTCGGCCGAGGAAGAAGTCCTCCCGCACGTAGCGGAAAGGGCGCTCCACCTTGCCTTTGGTCTTTGCCCGGTAGGGCCGGCAAGCTTTTGGCAGGAAGCGGTAATGCGCCGCCAGATCGAGCAGCTTGCGATTGTAGGCGATGCCGTGATCGTCGTCCTCGCCCAGCACCGCCGTCTTCATGCGGTCGTAGAGAATCTCCGCCGGCGCTCCGCCCAGCGCCTCGAAGGCGGCGATATGGCAGCGCAGAACGGTTTGTAGGTCCTGATGCGCGACGAAGCGACCCCACATCATGCGGCTGTGGCCGAGCACTAGTGAGAACAGCCAGACAATCCGCTCGGCGCCGGGCTCGTCGGTGAAGACGGTGCGAAAGTAGGCGAAGTCGACCTGGGCCTGCTTGCCCGCAGGGGTCTCGAAGCGGCGCTCGAAGACCTGCACCGCCTTGGGGCGGACGGTGCGCAGAAAATCCTTCACCGCCGTGTAGCCGCCGGAATAGCCCAGCTCCTTGATCTCGCGCAGCAGCCGGCTGCCGGTCAGCTCGGGAAAGGCGGCGACCCGCTCTCGCAGATACGGTTCGAATGGAGTGACCACGGTCAATCGCGGCTGGCGGGGGCCATAGGCAGGCGGATCAAGACCGCGTTCGATGTATTTGCGGACCGTCTTGCGATCGCATTCCAACTGCCGCGCGATCGCCGACACCGACAGTCCCTGCCGATGCAAATCCAGGATCATCACCAGCTCCCCCAGTCGGACCACCGCCGCGCCCTCCCGCCGATCGGGAAGGATCATCGGATCGTCGGTGATCACGGCGCCGCCGGACCTTCCGGGGCGCGCCCCGGAAGGTCCGGCGTCACACCTGGGGAATATTCAAACGGCGCTTCTGGGGAGAATCACTCCGCCGCCGACACCATCCAATGCTCGATCAACTCGCCCAGCTCGGGCTTTCCGGCATGGCCCAGGCCTTCGCCGAACTCGAAACCTCCGGCGAAGGCGCCACCCTTACCCATCCCGATTGGCTCGGCCTGCTGGTTGATCGCGAGGTCACCTATCGTCGCGACAAACGTCTTGCCGCTCGGCTGCGCTATGCCCGATTGCGCCATCAAGCCGTTGTCGAGGATGTCGATTACCGTGCCCCGCGCGGCCTTGATCGCGGGGTGTTCCACAAGCTTGCCGACGGCAACTGGATCGACGCGCACGACAATCTGATCCTGTGCGGGCCGACCGGCGTCGGAAAGAGTTGGCTTGCCTGCGCCCTCGGCAACAAAGCCTGCCGCGACAACCGCTCGGTTCTCTATCAGCGCGTTCCCAAGCTCTTTGCCGATCTTGCCCTGGCGCGCGGCGATGGACGCTACGCCCGCATCATGCGCAGCCTCGCCGGCATCCAGCTCCTCATCTTGGATGATTGGGGCCTCGATCCGCTCGACGGCGCTGCCCGCCGCGATCTCTACGAGATCCTCGAAGAACGCTACGGCCGACGCTCAACCATCCTGACCAGCCAGATCCCGGTCGACAAATGGCATCAGGTGATCGGCGACCCGACCTATGCCGACGCCATCCTCGATCGCCTCGTCCACAACGCCCATCGCATCGATCTGGCCGGCGACAGCCTGCGCCGGACCCGACCGCCACCAGCCCCAAAGGATTGACCACCGCCCCGACACTCGTCAAAAACCCACCGTCAGCAGGACGCCTCAACCGGGCGACATCATGTTGGAACAGCGAGCGAGATCATCTCGGAACAGCGAGCGACATGATCTCGGAATGACCGAGCGAAATCAGCGGAATCCGCAGTCTCGGCAATCACGGCCAGCTTCAGATCTGTCGAGAAGCGCCGCCGACGGGCGACACCGGTGATCACTTCGACCTTCGAGAACGTGTCGGACATAGGCGTATACCTAGGTGTTTAGTCCCGGCATTTGGTGGATTGGATCGAGGGTGAAGCGGTCTGGCTCTTTTTTCCAGATGCCGCAAATGTATTCGTAGGGAGAAAGACCGTTCAGTGTCTTGAGCCTACGGCCAAAGTTGTAGGCGGTAACGAAGTCGGCCAGATGACTGCGCAGCTGGCCGTGGGTTTCGTAGTAGTAGCGCTTGACGGTCGCTTCCTTGAGGGAGCGGTTCATCCGCTCGACTTGCCCATTGGTCCAGGGATGGTTGGGTTTGGTGAGGCGGTGGTCGATGCTGCTTGCTTGACAGATTTCCTCGAAGGGGTGGGAGCGATGGCGGGCGATCTGGCCGTTGCGGATGCGCGGCAGGTCGGTGAACTGGAGGCCGTTATCGGTCAGCACGGTGTGAACCCGATAGGGCACCGCTGAGATCATGTCTCTGAGGAAGCGTGCAGCGGTCGGTCGATCGGACTTCTCATGCAAGGCAACGAAAGCAAACTTGGCGGTGCGGTCGATCGCCACGAAGAGGTAGAGCTTGCCCTCCTCGGTACGAACCTCGGCGATGTCGATGTGGAAATAGCCGATCGGGTAGGCCTTGAACTTGCGCTTGGCTGGTGTGTCGCCGTCGACCCGCGGCAGACGCGAGATCCCGTGGCGATGCAGGCAGCGATGCAACGAGGAGCGGGTCAGATGCGGGATCGTCGGCTGCAAGGCATAAAGACAATCATCGAGCGGCAAGAGCGTGTGCCGGCGGAAGGCGATGACCATCGCCTCCTCCTCAATCGTCAGCACGGTGGACTTTGGGTGCTTGGGGCCGGTCGGCAAATCGGTGACCGAACTGCGCTTCTTCCACTTGGCGACGGTCTTCGGATTGATCCCGTGGCGTCGAGCCAGGGTCCTCAGGCTCTCTTGACTATGTTGTATCGCTCGACGGATCGCCGTTGTCGTCGTGGCGCTGCCATGAAGAACCTGGCCCATAATGCCTCCCGCCATGCCGGCGAAAAGAGTGCACCATCAAAGCCCGGGATCAAACACCTAGGTCTGTGCCTAGGCCCTCCGGCTATTGCCGGTGTCCGGTCGAAACAGGGTGCACTTCAAGGGGGAGGCCTATGATGAACGCTTGCTCGCCCTGCATTGAGTTGGAACGAGTGAGAATGCAGGCTTGTTGGGCCGGCGATTGCTGTTCCAGGAAAATTCGCTCAGCCTTAGAGTGCAGTGCGTAACGCGCGGATTGTAGTCGCATTTGAGGATATTCGGGTACTCATGCCGTTCTTCTCTGTCATCATTTCGACGCGCAATCGTCCGGCCTTATTTCGGCTAGCGCTTGAATCCGTTCTCTCTCAGACCTGGTCGGATTTCGATATCATCGTCGTCAACGACGGCTCCACTATCGAATATCAGCCCGAGTATCAGTCGATCATCGGCCGCGTTGATTCGAACCGAGTACGGAACGTCACCCTCGTTCACCGGCCAAGAGGGCACGGCGGCAGCTATGTGCGCAACTTCGGTGCCTCGATGGCAACTGCCCCGTATCTTTGCTTCCTTGATGACGATGATTGCTGGATCGACCCGGACCATCTTTGTCGCGCTCGGGCGGTAATTTCGGGGTCAGCGGCCCGTGTCGATCTCTATATGACCAATCAGGAAGCCTTTCTGAACAACGAAAGACAGCCTGGGCCAATATGGATCGAGAACTTGTCAACAATCCTGGCGAGCGGCGATAATAGCCCAGATAGCTACGGGACCTATACCGTAACAGTCAGTGAGCTATTGCGAAGTCATGGCTTCTGCCACTTGAATACGCTAATCGTGCGCCGTGCGCTGTATGAAGAGATTGGTGGCATGGAGGAAACCATTCGCTGGGAAGAGGATCGGGACCTCTACCTTCGGCTAATCGACCGGGCTACCACGATGAAGTATTCTCCAATCACCGTCGCGCGGCATAACATTCCCGATCCGACTAAAATGGCGAGCGCAACTACCGCCCTCTCAGATCTTGAGCGACGCCTATTTCAGCTTAGGGTACTTGATCGATCCATCAATCTTGCCCAGCAGCCAACTATCCGCGCATACGCAAGTCGCCACAAGGCATACGCTCTAAAGCGGATCGCTGAGTCACTCGCCGCCTCGGGCCGCCATGCCGAAGCGGCACTTTATGCCCGAGAGGCCTTAAGTATTGGCCCTACTGTTAGATGGGCTGCCTATGCCGGCTGGCTCACGCTGCGCGCGTTGGTTCATCGATCTTGAGGTAACATCGCGACAATTTGGAACTCGTAGGATCACGGGATGGAAGAGGTTAGAAGCTGACGACTGGTAGGGTTATATTCTCAGTATGGTTCGACACGAGATGGTGCAGATGGCGCAATTAGACGAGAAGCGAGGCTACCTCCGCAAACCTGTGGCATTGGTAGCTATGATAGGTGGTGGTTTTTCCTTAGAAACTAAATGCCTTTTGAAGGGGCTTCAAAACAAATATAAATTTATTTATCTGCTGACTGAGTTTGGTGGAGAGCCGGGCACCGATTTTCCTGATGGCGAGAGTTTTCCAGTCCCGTATTTTTCTTCGGTAACAAATAAATCGTTTTACCGGAGCACGAAGGCCTTTCTGAAAACCCTAAAGACATCCTTTGATGTGATACGACAGCGCCATGTTGATGCTGTTATCGTTGTCGGGTGCAGCCATGCTGTACCGATGTTGCTTGTCGGTCGCTTTCTACGCCGCAAAACCTTCTATATTGAAAGTATAACCAGAGTAGATCGACTGTCTGTTACAGGGAAAGTCGTATATTATCTTCGACTGTCACAAATATTTATTGTCCAGTGGCCAAACTTACAACAGATTTATCCTTACAGCCGATTGGGGACGGTCCTATGATCTTTGTGACTGTTGGCACGACGATGCCGTTTGACGAATTACTGGAAGAAGTGGATAGACTGGCATCGTTAGGCACCTTCGGGGAAAATGTGGTGTGCCAGGGTGGACAGTCTCGGTATCGGCTGTCCCACGGGGAGCAGTTCGTCGGTCGGCCGAGTATTGACGATCTGATCGCCCAAAGTTCACTTGTGATCAGTCACGGTGGTGCGACCGTGATACAGCTCCTACTCGCAAGTAAACCGTTCGTTGCCTTTCCTAATCCGCGCGCCGCGGGCGCTCATCAATATGGCTTTCTCACGCAGATTGCATCTGTTAGTAAAATTTCTTGGAGCAAAAACGTGAAAGATCTCGCCCGATTATTTCAGGAACGTCGGTTGTTGGGCCCAGCTCGCTTGGCACTCGATATCCCTCGCGCTGCAGATATTATACTCAGTGCCCCGTAACCATCGGATGTATTGCCCGGCAGGCAAGTCAGCGACCTCCATCCGCCACCCCCTCCATCGCATTTCGAGAAGCGGCGTCTAGCGGCAATGGCCCCTGGTGACCAGGGCAACGGCCTGACGTTCTTCGAGAGCGACAAAGGTTTTTCAACAGGTAGACTAGACTAGGAAGAGCGCTGCGCCCACACTCCAGCTCAGTACAGTAAGCATGCGGCGTAGGCCGCGGGTTTCTTAGTTTTTGGTCGATTGAGCGTTTGAGGAGGTCGGGATCGGCTTTGTAGATCGACGAGGCCAGCCAGGGTCTCGATGCCGAAGTCAGTGAAGGCCATGACCGGGTTTGCGCCGGTGATGGTGGCACCGGCGGTTGGAGAGGTTGCGGCGGCCAGCGCACCCTGCGATCCGGCGCCGACACTTTCCGAAGCCGATTGGCCTTCGGGCGGCACGACCGAGGTGGAGCTTTGCTCAGGGGTAAAGCTGCGTATCACCGGTGCGGTCGACGCGACGGTGTTGCGGCAGGTGTTGTCGGCGCTGTCGTGATCGGCATTCCCGGCAATGTCCGCGTCTATCTGGCGTGCGGCGTCACCGATAGCCGGGGAGCGACCGCCGGCACCGCACCCACCGCGCCAACCCCGGCGATGTCGCGACGCGCGATTAGCACAGCGACAAAGATTGCTGCAATCGGCCAGTAAGCGAAACGAAGCTGTCCGTCGGGACCAATAATCACGAGCGGCCACAAATTGACCCCGGCAGACAATGACAACAAAAAACTAGGATAGTATCCCGATTTTCCGCACATTACGGCGACGGCGAAGACTGCCGTGAGGATGGCTGCCACAGTCATCCAGAACGCGAGGGTAAACAGAAATTGCAAGACCGGAGCCGTTCTACAGAATTGCAGCACCTCCTTTTCAGTCTGAAACAGGAGACCGGGATGGTGATTGAACGTGTTGGTCCCATCATCAGCGTTGAACATAAAGATATCGTTTGGCCAGAAGAGCGTATGCGCGTAGCCCAATCGTACATCCAGATATGCTTTTGGATGGTTTAGAATTGCATGCGCCCACAGCGGAAAAAGTATTGTCGCGTGCCAATATCCGTTCTGTTCTAGTTTCGTGTGGATGAAATAGCAAGGACTGTCGGACATACCTAAGCTGTTGTCATCAATTACATTATAGCAAGCCTGAATCCTATTAAACTCCTCCTCTGACCACGATCCCGGTAAAAGGTTCTTTCTCAAGTGATGAGACATACCGATTAGGTCCCAGAGGGGCAACATGTTTGCAAAGCCGGACTTTTCGGCGTGAATGACGGTAACGTCCAGCAACTTCCCCGATGTCACCCAGACCAGAAGCACGAGCGGTAAGCAGAAAACGAGGCGATAAATCGTATATCGTAATGGCCCTATAGCAGGTGGCTGCGACCAGAGAGCTAAGACTAGTAGCGGAACCACCCCGGGGACCGAGTTCCAGCGTGCCAAGGATCCGAGCAGAAGCAGGATCAGGACGATCAAACTTGGTACAAGAGGGAACCGCGTGCCGCCGTTGGATGGCCGCGCTAGGATAATTCCGGTAGCAACCAGAAAGCAGCCAAAGACCAACACGTCCTTCCAGATCGTACCTGCAAAATTAAACAGGATTGGCGAGAAGGGTAGTAAACTTGCAAATAGGGCACGGATAAAACTTTTTTCTAGAAGATTGCGGATAAGAAGAAAAAAACCAGCCCAATAAAGCGCGATCAAAATCAAAAAGAAACCTTCAGGACCCGGGATGACCGCGTTCGTCTTCGACCACAGCCACGCCATGATCGGTGGGTGGATGTCGACGAAATGCCCGGTCTGCGCCTGCCGTAACTGATCTTGTGCGTCAGGTGGCACTAGACCTGGCGCGTAAGTTAGATATGTGACCGCGATCCCTGCGATAGTAACCCCTAGAGGGAGTAAATTCTTAGTTCTAGCCAACATCATTTCTTCCAGGTCAAGACGGAGGAGACGGCGTAATTCCACACAACTCCGACCGCAGAACCGGCAAGACCAGCCAGCCACCACGAGTAATTCTGAGAGAACACAGCTGACGCGATACCAACATTGGCAGCTGCACCGATACTGCAGATCGCATAAAACGAAAGAAGCCCCATAATTATTTTCTTCGTTCCACGTAGACGCTTGTCGCGATAGGTCAGCAGATTGTTAAACAAAAAATTGCTTGTCATTGCAAAGATCGTGGCGATGGACTGTGCAATTGGAAAAGATAGATAAACGAGCGCTAGTCGGAGCGTGGTGAGGTGGATGACGACCCCCGAGCCGCCTACCGCAGCGAAGAGGACGAAACGGACCGGCACCCAGCGGCCGATCAGCTTGTCCAATAAGAGCATCACGTATTCCCAAATGACTAAACTGTCGAGCTTGCTCTCGCCATATATTCGTTGACCAAAAACAAATGGTAATTCTTTAAAACGATAAGGCTTAGGCGTCGATGCGAAGAGATCTAGAAGGATTTTAAAACCCTGCCCCGATAGCCGCCGCATGGCGCATTCGAACGCGGGGCGACGCAACATGAAAAACCCGCTCATCGGGTCGGCAAGTTCTGCAGGAACGACCAGACGGGCAAGCCGCGTGGCTATATCGCTCATAGCGGCGCGACTTTTGTCCCAATCGCCAATTGTCCCGCCTGCCACATAGCGGCTGCCGATGACGACATCGAGGTCATCCGACTTGAGTGTGGCGAGCATCTGCGGCAGCAGCTTTTCATCATGCTGCAGGTCGGCGTCGATAACCGCGAGGTAAGGTGCGCTACTCGCCAACATGCCCTCAACTACAGCCGTAGACAGCCCTCGCCGGCCGATACGTTGTACACAGCGCACGCGTGTATTGGTTTGGCTCAGTTCACGGACTTTTCTTGCTGTTCCGTCTGGGGAGTCGTCATCCACATAGATGACCTCCCACTCAATTCCTCTAAGCGCGGCACCGAGGCGTTCGATCAGCGGCTCGACATTGTCGACCTCGTTGTAGCTCGGAACCACGACACCCAATTCGATGGCCGTCGTACTTGATCGAGACTCAAGCAGTGCATCCATACCGGTTAACTTGCCTCCAAAAGATACGGACATTATAACATTTAGCGGTGTTAAAAACTGGCTGATCGTTAGGTGGCCCGGGCTGAATGTTAGTTTATGATCGGTTGGAGGTGCCAGCTTGAGCATGTCTGGGCGGGACTAGTCAGGGTTGTGCAGATATAGTCATTTAATGTGGTGTGGGATGATCGGCTTAACGCGATGCTGGGTCGCTAGTGTCCGCAATGGCGTTGCGACCGGCGTGAGCAGATGGGACCCGACCGCGCCCTATCGCGTTACCCGAACGGTTCGAGTACATTTTTTACAATTAAAACGAAACATTGTTTGTTGATAGCGATGTATATGGGGTCCGATCGGTGATCCGTGTTGGCTTTGCGATGCACCGCCTATCGGGCTTAACAGAGGAAACTCTCGAAATTCGGCGTCAGCAGGATGAATGCGTGTGACGCGGTGGCTACGACTGAGGTAACTACAGCAATTCCACCGGTGCAAAGCCTGCTGTTACCGCCTGCGTCCTGGCCACCGACACTGGTTGTCGTTATCGATACAGAAGAGGAATTTGATTGGAACGCGCCGTTTGACCCTACTAGCAACTCGGTTACCAATATTGGCCTCCAGCCCCTTGCCCAAGACGTCTTTGACGCACACGGTGTAGTGCCAACCTATGTTGTTGATTACCCTGTAGCCAGTATACCGACCTCGGTTGCTGTGCTTCGCGCCTTTGCGGCGGAAGGGCGGTGCGAGATCGGCGCACACCTCCATCCTTGGGTCAATCCTCCAGCTGAAGGTCTGATCGATATCCGTCATTCCTACCCTGGTAATCTACCTCCCGCCATTGAGCAGCGAAAGTTAAGTGCCCTGACTGAGACGATCAAGGCGAGTTTCGGCAGCCACCCCAAAGTGTACAAGGCTGGCCGTTACGGGATTGGAGCCGCGACACCGGGGATATTGCGCGATCTTAATTACATGGTGGACGTTAGCGTCGTGCCGCACACCGACTTTTCTGGTGATGGAGGACCCGATTTCAGCCAGGCGGCAGCCAGCCCATTTATAATTAGCGACGGTCTCTGCGAACTGCCCCTTTCGGTGCATTTTGTGGGGTGCCTAGCAGCTCTTGGGCCGCGGCTATTTCCCTCCCTCACCGGTACGACAGCGCGCACGTTGCGACTGGCCGGAGTTTTGGGGCGGCTGGGACTCTTGGAGCGCCTGCGCCTCAGTCCGGAAGGCCATGCCCTTCGGGACCTGATCCGCCAAACTCGCGCCGCTCTTGCGACTGGGAGTTGGTTTTTCATGCTGACTTACCACAGCTCCTCGCTGCTTCCGGGCGCGACAGCCTACGTGCGCACCGAGGCGGAACGCAGTTCGTTTCTTTCTACCCTTGACGGCTATCTGCGATTCTTTCTAGGCGAGATTGGCGGCCGTACGGATACGGTGACGCGGGTGGCGGCTGCTTTAATGGCAGAAAATAATGCAAGCCGGTAAAACAATGGTTCTCGACACCCCTCATGCTTGGACATTCCACTACGGCATTTGCTGGGCCCCGCCGGGTAGCGCAAGGTGAGGGCGGTGCCCAACGGCAAGGTTCTCGTCCTCGGCGATGACACCCGCAGTTTTTTGGCGGTGGTCCGCTCCCTCGGGCGCCGCGGCATTGCCGTGCATGCGGCGCCAGCCAATTTCCGTACGCCGGCCTTGCGCTCGCGCTTTATTGCGAAGATCCATGACCTTCCGCCTTGGATGGGAGACGGCGCCGGGTGGCTAGCTGCGATAGAGTCGTTGCTGCGTGCGGAGCGCTTTGATCTCGTCATCCCCTGCGACGAGACGACACTGTTGCCGCTGCAGCACCATCGCGAGTGGCTATCGCCATTGGCGCGCCTTGCGATTCCTGACGACCGGACAATTGCGGTGCTGTTCGATAAGTCCGAGACACGAAATCTCGCGCTACGCGTAGGCGTACCGGTAGCTGGCGGGCGATTGCTGCGGCCGGATGACACGGCCGAGGCCGTACTGGCCGAGTTTGGCGCCCCGGTTGTCGTCAAGCCGCGATATTCCTATTCATTGAACACGATTGCCTCACGGGGCAAGGTTCAAGTCGTCCGAGATCCGGCGCGCCTGCGGCAGCTCTTAAGTGAGCGTGATCCAGAAGAAACGTTGCTCGAGCAGTTTTTTGAAGGGCAAGGGCAGGGCGTTTCATTGCTGGCAAGCCGCGGCCGCATCCTCCAAGCCTTCGAGCATCATCGGGTTCGTGAGATCGCCGGTGCGAGTTTCTACCGCGTCTCTGCACCATTGACGCAAGAGCTCGTCCAGGCCTGCGAAGCGATCGTGTCGGCCGTTCAATACACTGGCCTCGCGATGTTTGAATTCAAGCGCAACGAGAGGGGCGGTTGGATCCTGCTGGAAATCAACGCGCGACCTTGGGGGTCAATGCCGCTGCCGATCGCCCTAGGGGTGGATTTTCCCTATCGCTGGTATCAACTACTAACCGCTGGTGAGGAGACACCGGCAGTTGACTATCGTGCCGGAGTCTACGGCCGCAACCTCGTTCCCGATCTGCGAGCTATCATGGCGCAGGCGCGGCTATTGGGGCCGGCCACGAGGACCTGGTTTGTTAGTCGGCGGGTCGCCGAGCTACTACGTCCTCTATGTGGGCGAGAGGTGCACGATGCATTCGTGCACGATGATCCTCGCCCGGGACTAATCGAATTAGCAGAACAAATCACGGCGCTGAAGCAGCGGGCAGCTCGCCTGCTGCTGGGCGGTTCGGCCCGTCGCCGGCACGGTTTACGACGGCTAGCACATCAGGCGTTACATAACGGTGCGAGCAAGCCCCTCGTTCTCTTTGTCTGTCAGGGAAACATCTGCCGTAGTCCGTTTGCCGAGGCATTGTTGCGATCCCGGTTTGCCGGGGAGAGAGTGGCAGTCGGTTCCGCGGGAATGATGCCTCAGCTCGGCCGGCCGACACCTGATTTCGGGGTGCAAGCCGCCACCGCTTGTGGCGTCGATCTCTCGGCCCACCGCTCCGTCTGGTTGACGAAGCAGATGGCTGAGGCGGCAGCGCTCATAGTGGTATTCGAGGAAGCCAATCGTACCGCTCTACTTGACCGTTATCCAGACCTGAGGGCGCCGGTGATCAGCCTGGGTGAGGTGGCGGGACGAGATAGTATTCCTGATCCGGTAGATGGCGATCTTGCCGAGTTCCAGCGCGTCTACGAGCAAATAGCGGCGGGCGTTGTGGAGCTGGCGTCGTTACTCGGCCTGCCGCACCTGCAAATTGGGTTTTCTATCGCACTTTCGGACATTTCCTCGATTGACGAGCTCGCCCGGCAGTGGGCTCGCCTTGGGGTAGGTGACGAAAATTCGTTTTTCACCTCGTGGAGCTGGATCGGCACCTGGCTTGCACTTCTGCCGTCTTCCATCAAGCCTCAGCTGTTGCAGATTGAGCGCGACGGCCAATGCTGTGGTGCCGCGATCGCGGTGCGGCGTGACACGCGCGGCGTTGGAATTGCCAAGATTCGGCATCTTCACCTCAACGAGACCGGTGATCCTCAGTTGGATGGGATCACGATTGAGCACAATGGCCTCATTGGGAAGGCGCGGGGCGACGTCGCCGGATGGCAGGCGCTTCTTGATTGGTTCGAGTTCGGGCGCCGCCGAGGCCGACGAGCTTTCAATCTCGGGTGTGACATACAACATTGCGGGCTCACGCCTCAGCCGCTTGTTGCTCTTGAGCGACAGAAAAACGCCCGCTTTCCGCGTCGATCTTGCGGCTCTCCGGGTTGCTGGCGGCGGTGTCGGATCCATCCTCAGCGCTAACTCGCGCCAGCAGCTCAATCGTGCGATGCGTGCGTTTGCCTCATTCGGCCCTTTGAAACTCGAGGCCGCAAAAGACGTCAACGAGGCTCTCGCCTTCTTCGATGCGTTAAAGCGTCTTCACATCCAATCATGGACGCGGCGGAGGCAACGACACGGCTTTACCTATCCGTTCGTCGACCAATTCCATCGCAGCCTGATCGAACGCTGCGTTCCGCAAGGCGAGGTCGAGCTACTGCGCTTGACCGCGGGTAGTCGGGAACTCGGGTATCTTTACAACTTTTGTCGAAACGGGGTGGTTTATGCCTATCAAAGTGGATTTGATGACAGGGACCGGCGCTTGAGGCCGGGTTATGTCGCGCACGCGCTTGCGATCGAGCGGTGTGCCTCGTTAGGTGCACTTATTTACGATTTTATGGCGGGATCGAACCGGTTGAAGGAGAGCTTCGCCACGGACCACTACGCGATGCATTGGTACACTTTACGAAGGCCATTGTTGCGGTTCCGGGCCGTAGAGGCTGTCCGCGGCATGAAGCTACGTCTCCGGACCTTACATGAAGCGAGCTAATGGTACCGCTATTTCCCGGGTCTCGGCCGCAGCACGAAAACCTATGCCGACTTATTAACGCGCAGTAAGACGCAGAAACCTTGTGACCATGCATATGCTGCGGGGCAGGGGGCAATGCTACTGTTAACTGATGCCACAGTACGACAACCCTAATTTTCTAAGCCTGCCTGCCGGGCTTGCGGCCGTCTTTGGTAGATCCGGGCGGACGAGTTTTTTTGAACTTCCCCAATGGTATGACTTGATGGCGCGATTTGGCGTGCCAGACGGCACCGAAATTCGCGTGTTCACGGACGAGCGGCCAGGTTCGATGGTAGCAGTTCCGCTTCGTGTGGCTGCGGAAAATCAGCGGCGGTGTCTTGCGAGCCTCGCCAATTTTTATAGCGTTGAGCATGGCGTCATCGCGGCGCCAGAGGCCGACCTTGAGAAGGGATTCGCCGCAATCTTATCGGATATTCAGGCGAGCCGGCCGCGATTGGATTGTCTGCGCGTTCTTGAGCTTGATCCTAGAGATTCAAGCTACCGCGCGCTGTGCCGCGCGCTGCGAAATGCGGGGTTTCTGGTCGAATGCGCTCTTGCCTCGGGGACCTGGTTTGAGGATACGGCTGGGCTCACCTTCGCAGATTATTATGCCGAGCGCCCTTCGGCACTCCGCAACACGTGGCGGCGCAAGCGGCACAGCCTTGATCGTAGCGGGCGGTTGCGAACGGCCTTCTATCCGGGGAGCATCAGCATCGCCGAGGCAATCACCGATTACCAAATCACCTATGCCGCAAGTTGGAAGGCGGCAGAGCCTTTTCCTCACTTCATGCCGGCGCTGATAGAGCTCGCCGCTGAGCTGGGCGCGCTGCGACTCGGAATATATTATATTGACCGATCGCCGGCCGCCGCGCAGTTCTGGATTTTGTGGGACGGACGTGCCGTCATCTACAAGTTGGCGCACGATGAGCGGTTCGACACGCTATCACTCGGGACCCTCCTGACGATGGAGATGATTGAGCGCGTGCTCCAAAGTGATCATCCGCGAGAGATCAATTTTGGCCGTGGCGACGATCCTTATAAGAAATTGTGGTTACCCCAGCGGCGCGAACGCTGGAATATCAACGCCTTTAATTCACGAACTATCCCAGGGCTCGCCCTAGGGCTGAAGAGAGAAGTCGCAAAGTTCGTTTCCTGGAAACGCGGGCAGCCAAGGGCACCGTCGACGGCGTGATCGGATCAGTATGAGATCTCCCGGACGTCAGGCAAGCGGCGAGGCTGCCCGAGGAGAGACAGGTCAGCTTAGTGGGTTGCTTGGTGCTGATCGTCAGCTGCACCCAGATACCACATCTCGCGGCGAACCAGCTCGGGGGGCGAATAGTTATTAGGCCGATCGATCGCTCAGTTCGCAGTGCGGCTAAAGCACGCTGAGAAATCTTCGAACGCGCCGACCGCGGGGTGGGATGGACGGGCTACGCCGCAAAGATCGGGATGTGGGTCGGGCACCGGATCATCTCGAGGCGGTGACCCGCGCCACCTCAGGTCGAGATGGGCAACATCGACAAAGAGTCGGCGCTGCGGGTGCCAGCCGACGAATAGACCGAGCAGCGGCGCTTCCTGGTTCCGGACGGAGTGCACGGTTGCTCCGTCACGCACGGCGGTCACTCCGTCGATGATGTTGCTGTCGATTTCAGCCGAAGATTGCGGAAATCGAACCTCAATACCGGAAGTATCGAGAATTGTGTTGTGCGCTACGCGCGAATGCATCGCCCGGTTTACATAAATGCCCGCGTCGCTACAAAAGGCGATCAGGTTGTCGGTTATCTCGCCGTTATTCTGCTCCAAGCCCGTACGTCCGCTGTCGCGGCGAAAGATCTCGCCTGATCCGCCGCCGCCAAGCGAAAGCCCTATGCGCTGACCTCGCTCACCCGGCAATTCGTTCTCGCAGAGCACGACATTGCGCGCGAAAACGTTGTTCTCGCCGGCAGCTTTTGCATAGCCGCCATACGAGATACGGTCACCCTCGGATTTTATGAAATCCGTGATCAGATTGCCGGTAATGCGCCAACCGCTGGCGGCATCCAGATCAACGGGCGTTACCGGATTTGCCGTTGCGCGCGGCCGCGAATCGGTGAGCGTGTTGCGATCGATTGTCCCGTTATCGGGGAATTCGCCGTTTACTCCGTTTATCTTTATTTGCGCATTGAAATCCACGAGGAAGTTATTTCAAATCACCGTCCCTTTGGCGTTCCCGACGATGTGAAATGCATGCTCGCAATAACTATCATCCTGGGGTCTGCACGCTCCGCGTATAACGAGGTTCTCAAAGTGCCAGTCCGGGGCAAAGACCACGATGGCTTCCATCACCGTGCTTTCGATCACCACCTGGCCCAGTTGCGCGGCCCGCAGCGTAATGGGCGCGTCCGGCTGGCCTGGTTGAGTAATTTGGATTCCCCGATCCTCGATGCGGTATCGGCCGGGCAGCAATTCGATGATGTCGCCCGGCTTGGCGTCGCCCAGCGCGGCAATGAGCGAGTCCATTGACCCGACCAGGCGAGGCAACGCATTCGCGGGGTGCGGTCCCGCGCCTACCGCGGCATCTCGCTTGGCTCCAAACCATGCTAACTGTACACGTCGAGGACCGCCCGGAACTCGGTCCATGTAATAGAGCAACCTTGCCACGACCGCGGTCGCATTAACGATGAATGGATGCCCTTCCGCGCGGCGGACGAGATAAGGGGCCCACTCGCGCGGCGTTCGCCCCTGCCTCTCAATCGTGTAGGCGGCCCCGGCTGCCCCCGCCCCGGCTATCAGGCAGAAAAGAATCAACGCCCATTTCAGGCGTTTCCGCGTTAGCGACGACTGCCTGACGGTTTGTTCTGGAATACTCTTATTGGCTTTCATCTCGTTTCAACTGGATTAATTTCTCTGGTTTCCTCGTTACCAGGCGAACCTCAACAATTGCAACAGGCCAGCGTCGGTTCTCTCGTGCGCGCCCACAGACACACTTCCGACGGCTCGCCACGCGCTACGAGAAACACGCCTCGAACTTCCTCGCCATGCTCAAACTCGCCACCGCCTAACTCTGGCTCCGCCATAATGAGTCTGTGTCCGAGGCCTCGAGTTGATCGCACCGCCCTCGACGGACGCCCATCGCAGAGCACTCATCGATGTTGTCACCGAACCGCAACAGCCACCGGTCTAGACCGGCGTATGCGCCGTACCAGCCCCATCAGTGGGTATTCGACCAACCGCGACATCGCGATGCCACCTGCAACACCAGCAACGGCGAGAACAGGGAAGCTCGCAATATCAGGCAATTTCCCATCGAGGCCGGCAGCAAGCCACAGCTTCCATAGCACGCCGATGAAGACGAACTGGAAGAGGTAGATTGAATAGGAAGCTGTTCCGAGGGTCCGGAGCCACATCGGTACAGTAATCAGGCCTTTGCGGCCCGCAGCAGCCGCGCCAAGCACGATCAGAGCGGCCGCCGGACCGTAGATCAAGCGGCTCACGTCAGCATACCCGTCGATAAGGTTTGTATTCTCAGCTACCGCGGCACCGACGAATAAGACGATGCCGATCATAAGTATCAGTTTGGGAAGTAAGACTGTATGGTTTCGGAGCCAGTACGCTACTGCCATTCCAAAGAAAAATTCCAAATTATAAAGTCCATAGAGCGAATGCGGCGCGCTACCCCCAACACTGCTGTCGAATTTTGCCAAGACGATCCAGCCAAGCCAAAGCAATAATACCGTCAGACCCAACGGTCTGTTGAGAATAAGCAAGAAAAAGACGGCGTAAAACACGATTTCAAATTGGAGAGTCCACGCGATGCCAAGTAACGGCTCGGTATGGGAGGGAAGTAGCGACGCTGACCAAGCGAGGTCGAAAAGAGGAGGAAATCCGTGCCCACCTCCCAGGCTGAGGACGATGGTCAGCGCCAGCGCAACCCAATAGGTCGGCAAAACCCGGCTGAGCCGCCGTCCTAGATAGCGGCTGAGGTGTCCCGGGTGCCCAACATCGTCATAATGTACGAACAAAATAATGAAGCCGCTTATCACAAAAAATAGATCAACGCCTGCGTGCCCAAATTGGAATACGCTCATGAGTGCTGGAACTACATAAATCTTATTAAGATGTCGGGCCGCATGATAAAGGACGACGAGCGTTGCAGCGATGCCACGACCGGCCTCAATTCCAATAAGCTTTCCCGTATTGGCCGGCTCAGCCAAATTACTCTCCCGATAGAGATAATTCGGATCGACCAGCATAGCTCAACATTCGCCGGCCTCCTGGGAGTTTCGGGGGAGGAGAACAGTTCAAACGCCGTGATCGCGGCGATGCCTTGAATTTTAAGTCGAACCGCAGGTTACTTCCTTTCAAAATTGCCGATATTTGCACTGCTGGTATCGACATCGGGGGAAACCCTGGACCCATGGGAAGTGACTGCTTCGGCAATTGCTACGACACGGTGCGCGTTGCGCTCCCAAGTTAAGGACTTCTTTGTGATTGTCTCACGGGCAGAATTCCCCAGGCGGGTGCGCAGCGGCGCGTCTAGGCAAAGGCGGAGCAGGACGGCTTCCAAAGCTCCGTCGTCGGCCGCATCGAAGAGCAGCGCGTCTTTTTCGTCGGTCAGGATCTCACGGATATTTTCGGTGTTGGGAGCCACAATTGCGCGGCCGAGCTGGAGGTACTCGAAGAGCTTCAGCGGCGAGGCGTACGGATTGGTACTCGGCACTGCGGCGATGTCAAAGGCGGCAATGTATCGGGCGACGTTATCGCGCTCGACAACGCCGGTGATCGTCAGCCGGTCAGACACTCCGCGAGTGCGCGCGTGCTGCTCAAGGAAACCGCGGGCTGGGCCGTCGCCCACGACAAGGATGTGGGCGTCCAGACGCGCGCGGGATAGGGCAGCGAAGTCGATTAGTCGGTGTACCTCGTTCCAGCTACGTATGAAGCCGGTGAAGCCTATGACCATGCGCGGCGGCAGGCGGAGGTCCATTTTGGCAACATCGGTATCGGGGATGTCGCCGAAACGTTTCGGGTTAACACCGTTCGGGATGACAGTGATGCGCGACGCGCTCACGCCGTAATCTTCCACGGTTCGGGCCAAGACGCCGCTGACAGGCAAGACGTGGTCGGCGTGGTTCCACAGCAGGCGCTGCGCCCAGCGACCGAGCCGGTGGAGGCGGAGCCCGTCATTCTTTGCCCGCTCTTCATATAGCGGCGAATTAACCTCAAGCAGCAGTGGCAAGCCGTATAGGCGGCGCACCCAAATGCCGGCGAAGAGGAACAAACTGAAGCGCTCGTAAATCACGTCTGGGCGGTGGGCCCGAACAGCAGCTCGCAGGCGCGAAAACGCTCTGAAATTGTAGGCAACCTCTAGCAGCTCATACAGCGCCTCGGGGATCAAGCGTTTGATACGGTCCACAAGCGGGTTGGAACCACCAAATCTCGAGGCGGTCAAGCTATGGGGCCCAACCAGGATCGTTTCGTGGCCGAGGCGTTGGACCGCGGTCATCAGCTCCTCGAGGTGGACAGCCTGACCATCGCGCGAAGCGACACGATGGTGGAATAAAATCCGCATTTTCCTAGGGAATCTTCCAACCTTCGGTCCCGTGGCGCGTGAAGTGGCAAACCATCACGTGGCCCTCCTGGTGCGAGAGGGCACGGATGACCTCAACACGTCGTTCAGGGGCCACCAGAAAGGTCACGAAACCACCACCGCCAGCCCCTGAGACCTTCCCAGCCCGCGCGCCAGCGTCTAGAGCCGACTGTATGACCGCATCAATGTGACTATTACTCACACTGCCAGCCAGTCGCTTTTTAGAATCCCAGGATTTGCGCATGCATATTGAAAACTTATCAAAGTCTCCCTTCAGCAAGCACTCTTTCATGTGAAAAGCATCGTCTTTGATGTCATGCATGGCATCGAGCGTGGTTCCACTATGACTTGCCAAATTATCTGTCTGCTCTTTGATAATTTCCGCAGAAGAGCGAGAGACGCCGCTGTCGAATAAGACCAGAGAGGTTTCCATCTCGGAGATTATCCAATTCTTGATCCGCAGCGGGTTAACGATAACGCGATCCTCGGGGTGGAACTCGATGAAGTTTACGCCCCCGAAGGTGGCCGCATATTGGTCCTGACGCCCGCCGGCGAGACCCGCATCAATGCGCTCGATCTCGAAGGCCAAATGCGCAATCTCATATTCGCCGAGCGGTAAATTCAGCCACTCCACGAATGCTTTAATCATTGAGACGACCATGGTCGAAGAGGTGCCCAGCCCCGACCCGGGCGGAGCATCGCAGAAGGTGGTGATGTGGCAGGGCAGGGGTCGACCATCATTGAATTGAGTGACCATACGCCGATAGACGGCGCGATGGAGGATCAGCGGGCTAGCAAGCTCCATCGCCTCGTCGGCCACGGCCTCTAAGTGGCAGCCAAGGTCCGATGCCGTGAAGCATACGAGGTTGCCTGCCATCGGTTCGATGATGGTGTAGGCATATTGGTCAATTGTCACGTTGAGAACGGCGCCGCCATATTGGTCGCAATAAGGGGACACGTCGGTGCCGCCGCCAGCCAAGCCTAGTCGTAGTGGCGCTCGGGAACGTATAATCATCGTCTTGGTCCCCTATTTGTTTTATGTGTGAGCCGTCCCCAAGAGCGGAGAAGTTTCCGCCTTGCCGAAACCGATCTGAGGCTCAGCTGAATAAGGCGGCAGCAACGCATCGAGGGTGCGTAGCCGCGCCGCCCAACTGAAATGCTCGATCACGAAGGCACGCGCGCGAGCGGCGAGCTCGGTAGCGGCGGTCGGATGGTCCAACAGGCGCAGACACGCAGCGATCCACGCGTCGGCGCCGTCGGCCACAATCACGGGTGTGACATCCGGCGCACCGATCCCAGTTAGTGCGTCAGTGGTGACGATAGTTGGCCGGCCCATAGCTAACGCCTCCAGTACCTTATTCTGAAGGCCGCGAGCGATCCTCAGCGGCGCTACCGCTGCGACGGCATGTGCCAGGTATGGCTGTACCTCGGGGACGCGACCGGTGACGAGCACGCCGGGACGGCTCGCCAAGGCCTTGACCGCCGGTGCTGGGTTGGAGCCGACGATGGCGAACTGCGCGTCGCTTTGGATGGCCCGGACCTTGGGCAGAATTTTGTCCGCGAACCAAAGTACCGCGTCGATGTTGGGTTGATAGTCCATGGCCCCCGTGAACACGAAGGCCGGACCGTCACCCCAGGCTGGACGGCGCCACGGCTTGCCAGGATCGAAAACTTCAGCGTCAACCCCATTGGCAATGGTGAGGATCCGCGCGCCGCGGGTGTCAACCACTTCATGGAACAGCGCGGCTTCCTCGTCCGAAATGAAAGCGATCGCGTCGGCGGCAGCCATCAGTCGCGTCTCCGCGGCGCGCACTCGGCGGGCCTCAACCGTGAACAGCCAGCGTTTCCATCCGGTTGCCTGTCTCGCATAAGTCGCGAACTTCTCCGAATCTACGTCAGCGAAGTGCAATACACGCAGTATTGGCCGGTCCGTTGGCATGAGCGCATAGTCCGAGATGTTGCTGCTGTGGGTGACGATAGCGACCGGCTTGTACCGCTTGAGCACCTCCTGCACGTAGGTCCTTAGTCCAGCAGCTCGGAACAACGCGAAACTAAAAGGCAGGCCTCCCAGCCAACGCAATATTGCTGGCGCCCACGCCCAGGGCTTGGCGATACGCTCGACATGCAGGCTAGCGCAATAAGCACGTAGCCTCTCAATCTCTGGCAAATCCTCTTCTGTATCGATGAAAGTACCGACGTGGACGTCGAAGCGACGGCCCAAATGACGTATCAGATTGAAAGAAGTGATCTTCTCCCCCTTATTCGGAGGAAAAGGCAACCGCTGAGAGAGAAAAAGCAGAGCCGGTCGGCTATTCATGTTGGTTGCGGTTTTATATATTACTGAGAGGATGTCTTTTGCGTATCACGCTCGGTGATAGAGATGATACCAAAAAAATAGCCCGAGTGTTGACGATGTTAGCTTCTAAGCGGCGTGTTTCAGGGGTACGTCAGTCCTCGCCCCAACCGGGGAGAGCTCACACAATGTGTGCTAGGTAGTAAGAAAGGCTATAAGCGCAGCTGGCAACCGTCCAAACAATTTTACCGGCAACAGCCATGTTAGTCAGGAACGCGACGATGATTAGGCACCAATCATCAATAGTAATATCATCTTCCTGATAACTAGGATTTTGTTTCATATCATTTACGATGCTCAGATTGTCACTGCAGGAATTCGTCGTTTAATTTCCAATCGATGCTCGATGGTGTCCTCGACAAGGCAACTCATTCCGGGCACATCCAAGATGTGGTGTAAAGTGAGCGGGTTTTTAAGGGCTATGGTCGGTTGCATGATCGCCCCGATGACAGAGCCGCTCGGAAGCATGAAACAACTCCGTAAAGATGTCGTTTACCTTTTTGAGAGAAAGATGTTTCTAGGCCGGTCAAACCCACACCAGCCGGAGGGTCATAGGCAAAGGATTGTCATGGCGCTTGATTGGAAATCTGATCATCTCTTTGAAACAGACCGCGTTTCTCCTCTAGCTTCCCTGCTGATAATCGGCGCGGTTAGCGTTTTCCTGTGGACAATGATTGCAGCAATTGTTCGCTTGGCATGGGCCGTTTAAAGAGTCCCTAATTTCCGCAGGCGCATAGCCGTTTCACCGTGGCGATATAGTCCAAGGTTTCTCGATAAGGGGGTACACCTCCGTGGGAAAGCACGGCAGCTTCCCCGGCGTTATAGGCAGCCAAGGCTAGCGTCAAATCGCCGTTGAACATTTGCAAAAGGGAACGCAGATAGGCCGCCCCAGCGCGTACATTTTCCCGCTCGTCAAAGCTATCCTTGACGCCCAAGCGTGCAGCTGTAGCTGGCATGAGCTGCATTAGCCCGATGGCCATCTTTGGTGATATCGCTCGCGGATTATATCCTGACTCGACGGCCATCACCGATTGAAGGAGAGTGGGATCAAGACCAATATCATGCGCCGTTTCATCGATAAGTGCGCGAACCTCTGCTGGCGGAGCGGTCAGATTTGTTATTGATGCAACGCCCGTCGGACATTGTTGTCCACTCTTCGCAAGATTTGTGGGCAACAAAGTGAGCAGATTTGCCGCTTGGGGGATGCCGTGTGCGGCGGCCTTGCGGAGCCAAGCAACGGCACTTGCGTCATCGCGCGTCACCCCACGACCATTCAAATACATCCACCCTAGGGCGAAATATGCCCTGGGGTCACCGCTCCGCGCGGCTTGACAATAAAGCGCAAGCGCTCGGCGATAGTCCTGGGGCACGGACACGCCGGTCTCGTACCGTGCAGCAAGATCGACCGGATCCGATACCAGAGGCGCTTCGTACCTTAGCTGGAGGGGGCCGGAGTTCGCGGTTTGACTTGCACTCGCAACGGGTCCAAAGCCCAATACGGCCGCTAGCAGCAAGATAGTACTGCGGCCAGTGATCCAAACGCGGTTAAGCAAGCCACCGCTCCTTCCACGCCTGAAACATTAGGATAGCCCAAAGTTGCGATTGCCAGTCACATTTGCCCTCTAAATGCTCTCTCCACCGCGTCCGGATAGGTTCAACCTCAAAAATTCCGTCTCGCGCGAGCTGGCGCTCGTCGAGCAGAGTTTCCGCCCAGTCACGAAGTTCGTTGCGCAGCCAGGCAGCGATGGGCATTGCGAAGCCTTGCTTCGGACGTTCAACCAGCTCTCGCGGCACGTAACGGTCGAGTACGCGCCGCAGGAGGCGTTTACCGACGCCATTCCCCGTCTTCATAGCTGGCGGCAGGGACCAGCTAAAGGCAACTACTCGGTGATCCAGCAGAGGTACTCGCGCTTCGAGCGAAACCGCCATAGACGCACGATCAACTTTCGTCAAAATGTCGTCAGGCAAATATGTGAGAGTATCTATGTACTGCATGCGCTCGGCAAAGTCGGGTATGAGTTTGCGCACTCGCGCGTCCTCAAGGAGCCCAGACCTCTCTGGTCCCGCGGTTAACACGGTTTTCGGATCGACCCAGAGGCTCATGATCTGCTTGTAGAAGGCGCTTGCTTCGGGTGAACCTGCAAGGACGCCCGCTAGTTCATGCATCTTGTCGCCAAACTGGGCGGGCCGCCGATGTTCGGGGATGATGCCCCCGAAAACGGACCAGGTAGCGGGGGAAAGAGCTTTCACGCCGTAAGCCGCGAGGTGGCGCAATGGCTGGGGCGTCGCTTCGATAGCACGCCATAGCGCGTCGCCGCGAAAGTAACGCGTATAGCCGCCGAACAGCTCATCACCCCCGTCGCCAGATAGAGCAATCGTGACGTGCTCCCGAGTCATTTTTGAAACGAGATAAGTGGGCACTTGGGAAGAGTCGGCGAACGGTTCGTCGTAGATATCTGCAAGATGCGGAATCACATCGAGTGCGAGTTTTGGGGATGCATAAAGCTCCGTATGCTCGGTCCCCAGATGCCGTGCTACCGCGGCTGCGTTCTTCGCCTCGTCGTACCCGCTTTCGCTAAATCCAATCGAAAATGTGCGCACCGGCCGCGCAGCTTGCGATTGCATCAACGCGACAACCGTCGATGAATCGATCCCACCCGAGAGAAAAGCTCCGAGCGGCACGTCTGCCACCATTCGACGCTTCACCGCGTCGCGCAGAAGCACCTCGAGTGCCTCAGTAGCCTCATCCTCATCGCCCGAAAAGCGCGCGGCTTGTGCGCTCATCGCTATTTCATCGAGCGACCAAAATGGCGAAATCGTCGGTGTTCGGCCTTCACGCGCCGTGAGCACCGTCCCCGGCGGCAATTTATTAACGCCACGGTAGATGGTAGATGGCGTCGGGACGTAGCCGAAACGCAAATACGTAGCGAGAGCAGCTTGGTCCAGTTCGGGTGTCCAATGCCGATCGGCCCGAAGCGCCTTTAGCTCGGAGCCAAAGAGTAGACGGCCATCAAAATCGGACCAGTAAAGCGGCTTGATCCCAAGCCGATCGCGGACTAGGTAAAGAACCTTTTCGCGGCGATCCCAGATTGCCATTGCAAACATGCCGATTAGGCGGTTTACCGTTTCAACGATTCCCCAAGCGGCGACACCTTCGATGATTACCTCCGTGTCGCTGTGCCCGCGAAACCGTCCTCTCGTCGGCTCAAGCTCCGGTCGCAGGTCGTCCGCATTGTAGATCTCTCCATTGTAAGAAATGACGAACCGCCCGCAGGACGAAGCCATTGGCTGTGCCCCGGCGGACGAAAGATCGACGATCGACAGGCGGCGATGACCAAGTGCCAATCCCGCTTCTCGGTCAATCCAGATATCGCTCGCGTCTGGGCCTCGATGGGCAAGGGCTTTCGTCATCCCTTCAGTGTCGGCGACCAATGAATCTGGTCCGCTTCTGCCCCGCCGATCCCAGACGCCGGCTATCCCGCACATTGAAAGCACCTACTGACGTGTTTGGGGCCGAATGCCATTGATCGCTCAGTTATGTAAATGTTAGGCCAAGATTGCGTGGGAAGGCCGATGTTGTCGAGTTGAAATGCTTTCGCGTAGTCGCCATCACGACAAACAATCAGGATATCGCTAAATAAGGGTGCAACTCGCATTCGCCCGAACTCCGAACTAGAAGAAATTGGCTACGTGGCAAAAGCCAATTCGGGCGAGCGAAGGAAATTGCTGGGAATACTTGATCCGTGCGGTCGGGCGCGGCGCAAATGCCAATTCCGCGCGAGCCGTCTTTGGTTAGTCAAGAAAGAACGGGCGCCCAGATCGAGAACTCAGACAACTCATCTCGCCGCGAAGTACATTGACGAGCTGCGGCAGGTTTTCGATGCGAGTATATCGTAGAAGCCAGCCTACTCCTGTCGTGTGGTAAGCGTTTTCATATGGGCCTTGGGCGAATTGGCGCCTGGCGGTGCGGAATTTAAGCGCGACGTAGTGCCGACCTGCAGCGCCAGTTCGCTGTTGCCGGACAAATACCGGGCCAGTGCTCTCACATTTGATTGCGATGGCAACAATCATCGTCAACGGTAATGTGAGGGCTAGCAGCGCACTCGCGGCCACACACTCTCCCACACGGCCTGCGCGACCGTCTCTATAAGACATCCGTGTCAAATTTGAATGTACCATGGCGAAGGACGTCCCACCTCATTCCCGTTAACGGCGATATAGAGCGGAAGTTGCCCGCCAAATGTGATCGTCGTCACACTAATGAACATAAATTCCATTCATCCAGCCGATCTCCAGCAGACCCCGTTTTCAAAAAAAACGTACAAGATCATACTGGACCCTGTCCCGAAACAAGATCAGTAAGCACAGTATCTTTGTAGATCTGTTGAAATATAGGATCTCCTCTCTGTATATTCCCTTGATAATATCATTTTGTATCATTTTATAATACAAAGTTGCCAAAATTTGTCGAGAATAATTATAATTAACAACGTATTTTTACAAAGTTCCCACTCGAATCGCCTCGATCACCAAGATTTGCAGCTACAAAATCGTTACGGGGTCTCTGTGAGTCATTAGTTAGTCATAGCTCAAAGATTAATGAATTTCAGAAATCTTATATATATCAGCGATTTAACGTGATAATAGCGAGGTTATAAACCTGTGGAAAAACAGGAGATAGAAAAATTAATTTTGGGAGACCTGTGGCTGTGTGTAACTTTGTAGTGGGGACGTCTGCAACGATAAAGTTCAAATCGGGGGAGAATGGCGTTCGATCTGGACAAGAATCGCGCTAGTCGCGATCGACTTGCCAGAAGCTTGGGGGAGCCCGTCTCTCGCCGAGTGTCGTTTCTAATTATCGCTATATGCTCGGTAATCGGGTGGAGTTCTGATAGTCTTGATCGTCGGCGGCCTGTTCCGGTTGCTACGGTAATAGCGCGGCCCAGGACCGGTCGTTCGGGCAGGCGTTGATCATGGCCGCCTCGAACTTCTGCCGTAGCGCAGAAATGGGGCTGGTTTTACGGACTGGTGCTGACGTGCCCCTGAAACCCCTCCAGGCGAAGCTAGGGTTCGGCCCGATGCGTCTACCGGCGAGTTGGCTTCGGCAGGGGGTGACCAGGAGCCGTCTCGCTGGATTTTCCCCCTGGCTGATACTGGGAGCGAATTAAGAGCGGCGCGGCGCCATAACGAGAGAGGTTCTCACACCGCCGGGGCTGGTTGATGTCTCTGCCTCAGCGGCGACCCAGAAAGCCGTTGTGGGAAGCCTGGAATTCGGCCGGACCAATTATCGAGGGACCGTCACTTACGAGCTTGGCTGTGAACTGGGCTGATTGACATTCTGTGTCATCTGAGTGATTAAGGTGAATATACACCTAACCTTGTTTAATCACAGAACCATAGATCGCGCGGCTGTGGGCCTTAACCACGATATTCGCGCCAAGCTTATTGCATATTTTTGGAAAATTGCTCATAACCACGCGGTTCTCAGTGGGTCCCTGAACGGCTCTCCCCCTCCTCAATGCCGGTAGGGTTGTATCAATGTTAATACGTATCTTCAGACACTTTGTCCCTGTTGCTGTAATTTCCTTAGCTGCACTCGAGATTTCACTTATAGCAGTTATTTGGCATCTGTATTTGCCAGGGAGTCCCTTTCTCTCAATTCATCTCGCGGATTTTTTCGCCTCCCCATCTCTGCATCTGGCATTGATTGTCGGCATGGCTATGGTTGTTACGGGGTTTTACCAGAGTAAAACCGTCGCGAATTATCAAGTATTGGCGATTCATATTATTTTAAGTTTAGTTTTTTTGTGCCCGATAGCTGCAATTGGATATTTATACTGGGGAAATTTACTTGCACCCGATGCCCCGCTTTGGGAGCTGTATTTAAAGATCGCAGCAAGTTGGCTGATATGTATCCTGCTTACCCGTGCCATTTTCCTCACTCTCGCTGATCTAAATCTCTTCAAGAGGCGGATCATCGTCATAGGGACGGGAAAAAGGGCAGCTCGGATCGCTGCGTTCGAACAAGGACGCGGTGGGTACTTTGTACCGATGGCATTTTTGCACACCGACGGCGATCCGCCCGCGGCTCTGAACCGGCCGATTGTTGATGTCTCCACCGACGATCCAAACGCGCTTTCCGGCTTGGCGCATAAACTTCGAGCAAGCGAAGTGGTGATCGCTGTAGACGATCAACGAGGCTTGCCAATGCAACAGCTTTTGCAGTGTCGCATGGATGGGATTCGTGTTGTCGATTATCTTGATTTCATTGAGCGGGAGTCAAAGACGGTCGACGTATTAGCGCTCAATCCAGGCTGGCTAGTATTTTCTGACGGTTTTCGCGGTTGCGGGCCTGTGAATTTCAGCAAGAGGTGCTTTGATATCACGTTGAGTGCTTGCCTGTTACTGTTCACTTTTCCCCTCATGCTCTTGACGTCTTTACTAATCAAGCTTGACAGTCCGGGGCCTGTACTGCATCGCCAGGAGCGCGTGGGACTGGGCGGCAGAGTGTTTGTGCTGCTGAAATTTCGTAGCATGCGCGTCGATGCGGAGAAGGATGGGGCGCCGCGCTGGGCGGGGGCCCAGGATCCGCGCGTAACTCGAATTGGTGCAATTATCCGAAAGCTTCGCATCGATGAGTTACCGCAACTGTTAAATGTCTTGCGCGGCGAAATGAGCTTTGTTGGGCCGCGACCTGAACGACCCTTGTTCGTCGAGGAGTTCGTCAAAACGATTCCGTTTTATTCCGAGCGACACTGCGTCAAACCGGGCATCACTGGCTGGGCTCAGACGAACTATCCTTATGGGGCCTCCCCCGAGGATGCTCGCAACAAGCTTGCCTACGATCTTTACTACGTAAAAAATTACGGACTATTTTTGGATTTAATTATCGTCGTAAAGACGATAGCGGTCGTTCTTTCTGGCAGTGGCGCGCGTTAAATAGGTCGTAAGGTGGACCTCAGCGAAATTATTTATGCTTGTTGTTCAGTCGCATTTGTCGCGCTGATCGCCTTGGTACTTATGCGTGGCCGTGTTAGTGGCACGGGCATCGCAATTAGCGTTGCATGCGCGTTGACGGCAATTTGGTCGGCCGATTTGGCGATCCCCGGCCTGCTTCCTGTTGCAGCGAGCCCATTTCTAGATAGTTTGCGATTGTCCGCTTGGCTGATCCTGATGGTAGCCCTGGTCGGATTGCGGAATGACCAGGACGGTCGCTCGATGTCCTTGCCATTCGTACTCACCACCGGCTTCTGCATTGTGGTGGTGGGCTATGAGCTCGCGGTGCTGATCACAAACGTCGACCTCGATCCTTCGTCGCGGCGCCTACATGATTTCCTGCGCATTGGTATCGCTGTAGGGGGTTTGCTCGCTGCGGAAAACTTGTTGCGCAACGCGGATGAGGTTCTGCGGCGAAACTTATGGCCGCTATGCCTGGCGCTCGGAGGTACGTTCGCCTTTGAGCTGTTCTTGTATGCCGACCGACTGATGATGGGGGGGGCGGATCCAATTTTAGCGGAGGGTCGTGGATTAGTAGGGCTCGTTGCCGTTCCTCTTTTAGCCATGGCGATGGCACGTAATCGAGATTGGCGAGTGGACATTCACGTCTCTCGCGCGGTCGTACTTCACTCGGCGGCTCTGGTTGGAAGCGGCATATTCTTCCTTTGCCTGGCGACTGTCGGGGTTCTCGTCCGCGAGCTTGGAGGTCGGTGGGGATCAACCCTTCAGCTGTTGACCCTGGTTGGAAGCACGGTGGTGCTGGTCTCGGCATTTGGCTCGCGCGAAATTCGCATCCATCTGAAACGACTTATCTCCCGGCATTTTTTCAGTCATCGTTTCGATTATCGGGCAGAATGGTTGCGGTTTGTCGATACGGTCTCGCAGCCTAGTAAGGCTGATAATTACCTTATTTTGCGGGTCGTTAAAGCGCTAGCCCAGATAGTTGATTCCCCTGCAGGCGTATTGTGGCGGCTAGAAGATGGGCGAGCGTATGTCCCCCAGATCGGGTGGAATATGGCGACGGAGCCTGGACAGAGACTACCGATCGATGATGACTTTATTAAGGAATTCCGCGGCGGCACGTGGATTTAAGAATGGCCGTCGGCACCAGATGCGCATTGGCCTTTCGACACCGCGCGCGCCTGGCTTGTAATTCCGCTCCCCTACGGCACCGAAATGATCGCATTTGTCGTACTCGACGCTCCTGCGCGATTTTATCCTCTTGATCGGGAGACATTTGACTTACTCCGGGCAGCAGGAAAGCAGGCGGCTAGCTACCTCGCCGAGGAGAGAGCTACGCGCGACTTGCTCGATGCCCGGCTGTTAACCGAATACAGCAAGCGTTTTGCGTTCGTCATGCATGACATCAAGAACTTGGCAAGCCAATTAGGTTTCGTCGTTGCGAACGCAAAAGATCATATTAAGGACCGCAGGTTCCAGGAAGACATGCTGCGTACGGTCGAGGACTCGGTCGCAAGAATGAACCGGCTGCTTGCGCAGTTGCGTGCCGAGGGGGTACGGGCCCCGCCCCAACTAGTCGAGCCCGACGCGATTATGGCAGACTTGGCGAAAGAGTTTCTAGGTGCTGGAACGAATGTCGAGACTCGGCTTGAGGCGAAGGGCTCCAAAATTGCGATCGATCAGGACCAATTTCGCTCAATGTTTTCTCATTTGATCAGCAATGCTCATGAAGCATCTCAAGCCGGGTGCGCCGTTGTCGTTGCTTCGCGCTGCACTCGGGAACAAGTTATCATTGATGTCATCGATAACGGTCCCGGCATGGACGACGAGTTCATCCGCGAAAGACTATTCCGGCCATTCCATTCGACGAAAGCTAACGGCTTCGGCGTTGGCGCTTACCAGACCAGAGAAGTCCTGAGAATGGCGGGTGGCGAGCTCGATGTAATCTCTGAAAAAGGGATCGGCACGGTGATGCGTGTGACGTTCCCAGCACAAGACGGGCGAAAATGACGCTATCAACCGCATGAGCGACAATCCTCTTAACCAGGGAAATCTTCTTATCGTCGAGGACGATGAGGGGTTACGTCGGCAATACCGCTGGGTATTTCCAGCCGCAAAGCTGAGCTTGACTGGCACCCGAGAAGAGGCGATCACCGTGATACGCCAAGAGGCCGTGTCGGTGGCGATCGTTGACCTCGGACTGCCGCCATGTCCAGAGGAACCATCGGAGGGTTTTGCCACGCTTGAGGCGATCCGCGAGCAGTCGCCGATGACGAAGGTGATCATCGCGACGGGGCAGGGCGCTCGCGAGAACGCATTGAAAGCAATTGAGCTTGGTGCGTTCGATTTCTATGAGAAACCTGTGGAACCAGAGGTCCTCCGGCTCATCGTAGATCGGGCTTGTCGGCAGTTTGATCTTGAAGCTGAAAACCGGCGCCTTGCTGAAGCCAGCCGTTCATCCTCCATCGATGGGATTATCGGTAGCAGTCCCCAGATGGTCTCGCTGACACGCACGATCGAAAAGATTGCGCCGACGGACATCACGGTATTGCTTTTGGGCGAAAGCGGCACCGGCAAGGAGTTATTGGCGCAGGCAGTTCACCGCTTAAGCGGCCGTGCGAAGGGCCCCTTCATTCCCATTAACTGCGCTGCGATCCCAGAAACCCTGCTTGAGAGCGAATTGTTCGGCCACGAAAGGGGTGCTTTTACGGGCGCCGTCAAACAGACAATCGGTAAGATCGAATCCGCCCATGGCGGGACACTGTTCTTGGATGAGATCGGCGACGTCCCTCTTGCTGTGCAAGTCAAACTGCTGCGTTTCTTGCAGGACCAGGTGATTGACCGGATCGGTGGACGACGGCCTATTCAGGTCGACGTCAGGATTGTTTGCGCAACAAACCAAAATTTGACGCAGCTGATTGCTGACGGCCGGTTCCGCGAGGATCTATTCTATCGCATCAATGAGGTGTCGGTGCATGTTCCGCCGCTGCGCGAACGTTCGGGCGATCCAACGCTCTTAGCCAACTACTTTCTGAAGCGATTTGCTGCCGAGTTTGGACGCCCGGTGCGCTCTTTTTCGCGCGATGCGCTTTCCGCTATTGAGGCCAATCCGTGGCGCGGCAACGTGCGTGAGCTTGAAAACCGGGTAAAGCGCGCCACTATCATGGCGTCGGGAACGATGGTACAGATTGAGGATCTAGAGCTTGACGGCGAACCAACGCGTTCCCTCGACCTGCGGGCAGCGCGTCATCACGCCGAAGCAACCGTTCTGCGACAGGCGCTGGCGCAAGCGGGATCGAACGTCTCCGAAGCTGCAAAGCTTCTCGGGATTAGCCGGCCCACCCTTTATGACCTAATGCGAGAGCATGGCCTCCAAGGCTAACACTTCATTCAGTGCCCGATCAGGTAAAGGTCCGAAGATGCCTCAATTTAAAATCTGGCGCTCCCAGCGCGACGCAAACTTTATCATCGGCGTGTTTAGCGCTGTTCTCTTGGTCGCGGTTTGCGCCTCTCCAGCCTTAGCGAAGTCTGTGCAGGAATATGTTGGCAGCGCGCAGGATTACGTTTCAAAGGGCAACTTGTCCGCCGCTGAAATCGAGCTGCGGAACGCGGAGCGTCAGGCGCCGCAAGATCCCACGGTTCATCTCCGCCTCGCCGAGGTTTACCTGGCAATGGCCAAGGGTGCAGATGCCGAGCGAGAAGCAAAAGCCGCTGCCACCAGTGGTGCGAAAGAAGATGACTATCTGCCCTTGCAGATCGAGGCGCTGTTGATTCAACAGAAGTTCGACAAACTTCTCGCCAGCTTCCCGGCTGGGAACCGCGCGCCAACCCTCGAGAGCAAGGTTCGCCAAGGGCGCGCCTCTGCTTATCTCGGTCTGCACGATTACGACCACGCGCTAGCCAGCTTGCGCGAAGCGGTAGAGCTCGATCCCGCATCGGTTCCGGCTAAGCTGGCGTTGGCAAGGGCGCTAGTCTCGAAAAAGATGGTGGACGAGGCGAACACAATCGTCGATCAAATTCTCACGGCAAACTCAAAGGTAGCTTCCGCACTCACGATTAAGGCACAGATCCTTGCACAACAGGGTGACGAGGGTGGTGCGTTGAAGAAGATAAACGAAGCGCTTGAAATTGCGCCGAAGGATGTCTTTGCACATTTGTTTAGAGCTAACTTGTACTTGATACGCCAGGACGAAGTGGATGCAGATAACGACCTAAACCCAATTATTGCAGATAATGCTAATAATATACTGGCAAATTACCTGAGGGCACTTGAACTCGCATCTAAAAAGAAATTTGGTGACGCAAACGACATACTGACGAAGATTAGCTCGGCATTTCCTAATCTTGCCGAGGGCTTTTATTTACAAGGCGTTGTTCAATTCAACCTTGGACAGATGGGTACGGCCGAGGATAGTTTGGCTAAGTACGTCGCGCGCGTTCCCGACTCCTTAAAAGCCTCGCGACTTTTGGCTGTGATTGCTATGCGGAGTGGCTCTGCGCCGCGAGCGATCGGCTATCTCAAGTCGGTGCTTGAAAAAACTCAGCCGGACGTGGCGACACTCTCGCTGCTCGGGCAAGCATATTTGAAAGACGGCAAACTAGAATTGGCGCAAGCGCAATTCGATGCTGCGGCAAAGCTTCCCGCGGAAAGTCCGCAAACAGAGACCCGCCTGGCGCTGTCTCGGATTGATGTGGGTGAGGGTACGCAGGGGTTGGCGCAATTAGAGGGTGTATACAACAGCGAAACCGGTGCCACGGTCGCTGGCCCCGCACTCGTGCTCGTGGAGCTTCGTGTCGGTAATGTAGACAAGGCGGCAGAGGTGGCGCAGGCGCTGGTGGCGAAAGATAGCACCAATTTGCTTTATCAAAATCTGCTTGGCCTCGTCCGCGTTGGTCAAAGGGACTACCAGGGCGCGGAAGCTATTTTCAGCGCCGTAGTGGCTCATGACCCTGGATTTGCGCCGGCCACTCATAACCTTGCCGAAGTCTACATCGCGACCGGCCGTCGAGATGAAGCCAAAAAGGCTTATGAGGCTCTGCTTGCCCACAAACCGGGCGACGTAGACACCCTGTTGATCTTGGCGGATTTTGCGATTGCAGAGGGGAACTGGGATTCTGCCACTGATTATATAAAGCAGGCGCAGTCTGACAAACCTGTCGACCCACGACCATCGATCAAACTGGTCGATGTGTATCTCCTGCAGCAGAATTACAGCGCCGCGCAATCAACGGTCTCCCAACTTCTCATACAATTTCCGAAAAGCCCTGACGTACTTGACGCTGAGGCACGAACCCAGTTCGCGACGGGAGACAAGGTGGGGGCAGCTACCACCTACCAAAGTGCCTTCGAGTTGGCACCGAATTCAGCGGTACTCCGCGGCCGCTACGTCGGCGTCTTGGTCGCAAACAAAGACTTCAAGACCGCGCGTGATGTGCTGACGAAGGCGCTCGCCGGCAATCCGCGGCAGAAGGTGGCGGGCAGAGCGGACCTGATCCGGATCGAGGCGGAAATCGGAGGCCTAGATGCCGGTCTCGCGAAGGCACGTGAGTTCGCTACTCAGGATCCAAATAACCCTTCTTACGACATCGTTGCGAGCGAACTCTACGAAAAGGCGGGCCGCGTTCCCGATGCGATCGCAGTGCTCGAGAAGTGGGCGGGGGAACAACCTTCGGAACCGGTTCTCCTTGCGTTAGCTCGCCTTTATTTGCATGCAGGGAACTTGGACAAGGGTTTAGCGCTTTTGCAGAAGCGGCTGCAGGTAGAGCCGCGGGATATCGAGGCACGCCTAGTTCTCGCTGCCTATTATCTTCAAGGACGTCAATTGGATAAGGCACGCGAGGAATATGAGCGGATCATTATGGACGCGCCACGCTCAATCATGGCCCTCAACAACCTTGCCTGGATTGATCAGCAGCAAGGGGATATCGCGAAGGCGCGGGAGTTGGCAGAACGTGCGGTCGCGCTCGAGCCACAAAATCCCCACAGCGCCGACACCCTGGGCTGGATCATGGTCGCTCAGGGCGACGATGCGGGCGCTCTTAAGTACTTGAAGACGGCGAGCGCGTCGTCCGGCGATCCCAACATCCGGTACCATCTCGCTGTTGCGTTAAAGGGTACTGGGCAGGTCGGCGATGCAAAGTCGTTGCTAGAAGGTATCTTGGCCTCGAAGGCTGATTTTCAAAGTAAAGCAGACGCTCAGAAGTTATTGCAGGAGCTAACCAAGGGATAGCGCAGCGAGATTAGCTGGGTGGATCTATCGCCGGCTGATCTATTTCACCGATGTCATGTAATAATTTTCCAAATTCAGTTGACAATTGGGAAAGTGATGCCGCGTCTCGCGGGATTGACGCAGCTACCTCTGCAAGCCTGGTGATCGAGATATCAAGTGCCGCAGTCGTGGCTTGCAACTCCGATGTCGCATGTTCAATTGTGCCCGGCCAAGCTTCTGCCGTCTTGACCCACCGGTCCAATGCTTCCGGTCCCACTGTATTCTTGATCTCTTGAATGATCAGGCGTTGGCTGCGGCTGAACCTGTTCACCACTGTCGCCAGATCTTTCATCGCTCCCAATATCGATCGTTGCCCTTGCTCTATTTGTGCCGCGTCTTCCGCGCGCTTGCTAAGCATCCCAACAATCTGCCGCAAAAGTGAAAGCTCAAGTTTCTCCATCGATAGCCGTGAAGCCGACCGCACGCGTGGCAAGTAGATCGCAAACGCACCGAGTAGTCCGGTAAAAATAACCGCAACAGCGGCAGTGAGCGCAGGCGAATTAGCAATTAGAGGAAAGAAAGACCCAAACCAGGGCTGGTCCATCGGAATCCGAGCAAACCCGATGGCAAGTAACGCCAGGACAGCGGAAAAATATTGCGTAATTGCGAGCCAGACGAAGTAGCGTTGCATCCACTCGCGCCGCACTTGGCGGTACACGAGAGATAGATCGGCACTTTCAAGAGCTGAACCCGCAATCAAAGCGCCTGCTTTCCCGACCTCGCGAGCCAAAGCGGCGGTTGTCAATGCAAGTGCCGCAACGCCGTAACTGCCGAACCAGACGACCGCAATTGCTGGCCACTGCGCGTACAGTAAGTCCGTCAGAAAAGCGCGCGACGGAGGCAGCCCCGCTGGTAGGTAAAGGAAAGCGGTGACGAATGTCGCCAACACCACGCTTGCGGGAATAACAAACCAAGGTCGCATGTCAGTGTCCATGAGTAACCAGCACGGCCTTATTTCTCGCGGGATTCATTACCCCTAATGTTTCTGCTGGCAAGATGCTCTTGAGGATAGGGCTGCTGTGACACCAAACTACCTCGGTTTGATCTACGCCGAATTAAGACGGTGCACAGCGAAACTTACGCTTGTAAACTGATGCGTACGAGGTCAGCTTCGGGGGAAACGCGGAATTTTTCGAAACCAGCTGCAAACTCGTTGAGAATCGGGTAAATCGAGTAACGATCCGTAAACCGTGTCGTGCAAAACAAGCCATTTCGGAAGGCTGCAGGCGCATCGTGATGTGCTGCCCCCCTTTAGTTCGGGCCGTCGATGAGGCCGGGCCCGGCTGGGGTTTTTAACCTATCGGCCGTTTGTGGAGGATATCGATGGATGGAGGGATGGCTGCGAACGGGAATATCGACAAGGCCGCAGTCTTTTCCTACGAAACCGCGTTCAGCCGGAATCTCGGTTGGCTAACCGAATGGGAGCAGCAGGCGCTCCGCGGTAAGCGAGTGGCGATCGCCGGGCTGGGTGGGGTTGGCGGTTTCCACCTGTTGACCCTGGCGCGGTTCGGCATCGGCGCTTTCAACATCGCCGACTGCGACGTGTTCGAGCTGGTCAACTTCAACCGCCAGGCCGGCGCCACCCTGTCCTCGATCGGCCGACCCAAGGTCGAAGTCATGACCGAGAGCGCCTTGCAAATCAACCCCGAGCTCCAGATCACCACCTTTGGTGATGGGATCACCGAAGCGAACCTCGATGGCTTTCTTGCCGGCGCAGATTTGGTGATCGATGGTCTCGATTTTTTTGCGCTGCCGATCCGCCGCAAGTTGAACGCGCGTTGCCGCGAACTCGGCATACCGGTGATCAATGCGGCGCCGCTCGGCATGAGCGTTGGATACCTGATCTTCATGCCCGACGGCATGAGCTTCGAAGATTGGTTTCGCCTAGACGGGCTCAGCGAGGAGCAGCAATACGTCAGCTATCTCGTCGGCATCGCCCCGAGCGCGTTGCATCGCAGCTACCTGGTCGATCCGACCCGGGTCGACTTGCGCAATCACCGCGGTCCCTCGACGGTGGCGGGCTGCGAGTTGTGCGCCGCGGTCGCCGCCGTCGAGGCGATCAAATTGCTGCTCGGGCGCGGCAGGGTGCGCGCGGCGCCCTATTACCACCAGTTCGATGCCTATCGCGGCTCCTGGGTGGTGCGCAAGCTACGCGGCGGCAACGCCCACCCCCTCCAGCGCCTAAAGATCGCCTTGACCCGCCGTCTCGCCGCCAAACTTTCGCAGCAAACGCCGGCGCCGCTGAGGGAGACGGTCTGAGCGAGGAGCAGCAGCGCGTGAGCTATCTTATCTCCTCGGGATCAGCGGCAACGCCACCCGCTCCAGCGCCCCAAGATCGCTCTGCCCCACCGCGTTGCCGGCCATTACTGAAGCTTCCCGCGCCCACCTTGCCATATAATTTCCCTTATAACTGACGCGAATTTATGGCAGTTCAAGGGGTACGCCCCACTTGTCGAAGTCAGGATACGACCACCTCTGAGCTGTCCAAAATCAGAAAAATTTTCGGCCCGAAAACTGTCGCTTTTTTTTACATGACAGCCAACCTTGCTGGATGTAAGTGATTGAATAAATGGGTTTTCGGTTATTGGCACGCATCATGCAACCCAGTCGCCAGTGCTATCTTGTGAAAAGGTTAAGGAGGCGGCAGCCATGCTAGCGAAATCCGGAGCTTTAAAGAGAAGCCATTGGTTGATGGGCTTCGCGATGACCGTCGGTGTTACGGCCCTGGCGGCAAACCCAGCGCGAGCGGATGTCAACATTGACGGTATCGACATCCCAACGGGCGCGGTTCTGGTTGCCAACGTCATTGAAGAAAACCTGGTTTCGAGTGTTGGCGACACTTTGACTGGCATCGGTACTATCAGCTCGATACAGCAAAATCTACACACGACTTATACCTATGGATTGAACCAAGACTATTTAACGTTCGTGTTCACCGGGTTCAAGGTCAGTTATATTCTTTTTCCCTCGCCAACCTCGGCCGGCTATATCGAATTTACTGGTGGCACCGCCAACGTCTACCTTGAAACGGGTGCCACCCAGCCTGATTTGACAACGGGTTCCCAAGCCACGGACATTGCCAATGCGTCGTCCGGGGGCCTATTCTTGGGCACGACTGCCGAATTGTTTGGCACCAATCCCACGGTGCAACTTGCGCTTGGACCGACGACCACGACGTTGGAGGCCCAACTTCCGAATAACACGACCTTAGGCAACTTTACGAATGCGTTTGGTTCCGCGTTTTTGGATGCGACGAGCGGACCGGCGGAATTTAACTTTCATACTTGCGCATTGGTTCCGAACCCAGGCGTGACGGGAGGTACGTGCCCCTCAGGAGAGGCGGACCTTTCCTTCACGGAGTCGTTTAATAGTGGCGCGTCAGGAGACTTCCCGGTTTCTGGCACGAGCTCGATCAAAGCAAATGTTATCCCGGAACCGGGAACAGTCGGATTGCTAGGCGTGGCACTGTTGCTTCTCGGTGGTCTGACCACCTGGCGGCGCAGGGGGGCGTAAGCTGACAATCAACTCTGCGATCCCCCAGGAGTCGTAAAAGAGCTAAAAAGGATCGAGACGAGTAAGAAGGCCCACTCCGGGGCAGCCCGGAGTGGGCCTTGCTATGTGCATGTGGAATGTACGGCAAAACGCCAAAACTGATAACCGGTCGGTGTTTGGCGGATTTACCACTTATTAGGCAATTAGCAATTTACTAAAGTGATCGATTGATGCTCCCAATTTTAACGTGGGCATGGCATAAAACGATTAACCCATGGCAGACCTTACCAAGGGAACCTCTGGACTGGACGAACTGACCTCAATTTCGGGTTGGCTCGGCCGCTCGTTGACGCGGAAAGTCTATCCCTCTCGTGTTGCCATGGCGTCGCTGCTCGCTTGGCGCAATCTTTTGCATGACCGAACCCGCTTCATCGTAACCCTGGTCGGGATCACTTTCTCAGTCGTGTTGATGGCGGTGCAATGGGGGCTCCTGACCGGGAGCGCGCAGACCGCCGCAGGGCTGATTGATCACACGCGGGCTGATTTCTGGATTGCCTCTCACGGAACGTGGAATGTCGACCAATCGGTATTGATCCCTGGGCGCTGGCGCTATAAGGCGCTTGGTGTCGCTGCGGTTGCCGATGTTGATAAACTCATCGTGCATTTCCTCGATTGGCGTCGGCCTGATGGCCGCTCCGAGATTGTCATTGTCGTCGGGTTCGACCTCGACAGTGGTGTCGGGGCCCCGTGGAATCTGGTGGCGGGATCGATTGATGATTTGCGCAAGCCTGATTCGGTGATCATCGACCGGCTCTACGCTGAGAAGCTGGGCGTCCAGGGGCTCGGCCAGGAGGTGGAGATTCGCGGGGTGCGGGCGCGAGTGGTCGGGTTTACTGACGGAATTCGTGCGTTCACTCAATCGCCTTATGTTTTCACCTCGCTCGAGAACGCGCAGCGCTATGCCGGGCTGGACGAAGGGCAGACCAACTATCTGCTCGTCCGGGCTGCGCCGGCGGCCGATAAGGCGGCAGTCGAGCGGGGGTTGCAGCAGGCCTTGCCGATGACCGACGTGCTCTCCGCCCACGAATTCTCGACAATGACCGCGCGCTACTGGCTGTTGACCACCGGGGCGGGGGCGGCGCTGGTCGTCGGCGCGTTGCTTGGCGTCATCGTCGGCATCATTGTGGTTGCGCAGACCCTCTACGCCGCCACTGTTGAGAGACTGTCGGAATACGCTACACTCCTCGCGATCGGGGCGCCGGCCCGCTATCTCAACCGCATTGTGCTGCAGCAGGCGATGATCAGCGGCGTGTTCGGCTATGCGATCGGCATTGTGGTCGCCGCTCTACTCTCGGCCGGGGCGGCCGAGAGCAGCTTTGCACTGGTATTGCCGTGGCAGCTCGCCGCCGCGGTCGCCGTTATCACGCTGGCGATGTGCGGCACGGCTTCGTTGGTCGCGATCCACAAGATCAAGAACATAGACCCGACAATGGTGTTCCGGTGAGCGCGTCAGCCATCCCGCCAGAGCCGATCATCGTCGCCGAAGCGCTGCGCTTGAATTACGGCGAAGGCGCCACGTCGGTTCCCGCCCTCAATGGCGTCTCGTTGGCGGTCGAACGGGGCGAGGTGGTACTCATCCTCGGTCCCTCCGGTAGCGGCAAGACGACTCTACTGCAGATCCTCGGTGGGCTGCTGCGCCCGACCTCCGGATCGGTTCGCATCGATGGCACTGCGATCGACGCGCTCCCGGAAAAGGCACGGCGTGAGTTGCGACTGACATATTTCGGCTTCGTTTTCCAGACGCACCATCTGATCCCGACCTTGACGGCTTGGGAAAACGTTGCGCTGGCTCTCGATCTCAAGGGCATCCGAGGCCAGGAGGCAGAGGATCAGAGCCGAAGCTTGCTTGATGATCTTGGGCTTTCACCTCGGGCAGATGCTTACCCCGCCCACTTAAGCGGCGGTCAGCGACAGCGAGTTGCTATTGCCCGAGCTTGCGCTCTAAACGCCCCTATAATCCTGGCGGACGAGCCGACCGCCTCACTCGACAGTGCCGCTGGTTGGGACGTGATCCAGCTTCTTCGGGATTTGGCAACCCAGCACCATCGCGCGATCGTAATCGTCACACATGATACCCGACTGCGGAGCGCGGCTGACCGAGTAGTCTTTATTGAGGACGGGCGTATGGCCTGATGTGGGTTGGTAACCTAATTTGAGGAAAGTGACCGTGAATCAGACTAGCCTCCTGTCAACTCTCGCGGGCGCGGCGATTCTCTTAGCGGGAAGCGCGGTTGTTATACCGCTGTTCACGCCAGGCCGATCTGTCGGCGTTGTAGCAACGGCGAAGCTTTCGGGGCTAACCATGCCGGTGACAGACCATGCCGCCAACGGAACTGCTCCGGCGACGGTCGTCGCACCGGTCTCGGTCGCTGCGCGCGGTCGCGTCGAACCGGTATCGGAACAACTCGAACTGTCGATTGGAAACGTGGGTACCCTCACGCAAGTTTACGTTGCCGAGGGTGATCCGATCACGAAAGGCCAGCTCCTGGCCGAGTTGGATAACGCCGATCAGAAGGCGAGGGTTAGCGAAGCGCAGGCTACCCTGCAGCACCGCGAGGCGCAGCTTGATAAGGTTCTCAATGGCGCGCGACCCCAAGAGCGCCAGATGGCGGCGGCAGAATACGCGGAAAGCCAGGCCAATCTGGTGCTTGCCAGGCAAGAAGTTGATCGTCTGACCCCCTTGGCTACAAATGGTGTCGCCAGCAAAGAGTTGCTGGATCGGGCGGTCTCTGTGCTTGGCGTCGCCACTGCAAAAAACGACGCAAAGGCTGCCGCTCTCGCGCTGATCACGGCGCCGCCGCGCGAGGAGGATGTCGCGATGGCAAAGGCCAATGTGGCGTTGGCCCAGGCTGACCTTGACGTCCAACGCAGCCTTTTGGAGAAGACCCAGCTGCGATCGCCGATCGACGGTGTCGTCTTGCGCCGCTACCTCAAGCCGGGTGAAACCATTAGCATTCAACCGTTGATGCCCATCCTTGAGGTCGGCGATACTCGTCACTTGCGGGTCCGCGCTGAGATCGATGAGAGCGATGTTGGTCGCGTCATCCTCGGGCAGCCAGCGTGGGTGAGCGCTTCCGCCTATCCAAATCAGCGTTTCCGCGGCGTCGTCTCCTCGATTTCTCCGACGATGGGCCGAAAGACGGTGGGTAGCGACCAGCCCACCGAAAAGAACGACACAAAAATTCTCGATGTGCTCATCGATCTCGATGGGGACGCAAAACTACCCGTCGGCCTGCGCGTCGATGTTTTTGTTGGTCAACCAAGAATGGCACAGGACTGACCGCTTCGGCGATGTGAGCCATCAAGGGCTCTTTGTTCGGCGTCTGATGCTGCGAGGCTCTTACGCCCGTTGCGGTCGCAACGAAGCCCTAGGCATCTGAAGTTGCCCCGATCGAATTACCATCGCTTCCGATATAACTTGATCAAAAGTCCGATAAAGCTTCTACGAGAGGATAGTATCGTAGACAAAAGAAGTAGACAATTTGTCCTAAAATATTATAGAAATATCAATTGATACGTCGATAATTTTGATTACTTAATCGAGAGTTGTCACTAAAATCGAATCGACGCTGAGGTGTGTTTGATGACATTACACGCAGATGACGCCAGCTCGTAGCCGATAAACCTTTGCAACGCAACGGTTTAAAAATTTTAACTTCTTTTCGTTGAATTGGCTCCGAATTTGCCTTTAGCGTTGGACGGTGATCGATGCACTAGGTTGCGTTCAGATCGGTCTTGGGGGGATCAGGGGTGATGTATATTTCCGGGCTCGCGAAGGAAGAACGCGTCCACGTTTATGATCGCTTTGGCGTTATCTCGGATCGGGCAAATATTTTTTTGAAGTCGTGCAGCATCCCGCAAGATTCATTGATAAAATTTGATGATGAATTTGCTGTAGAGATTGTCGAATCGGAATGGCAACTTAAAGAAGCATATCGGTTGCGCTATCAGACTTACTGCGTCGAGCGGGGTTATGAAGCAAGCACCACTGGATTGGAGATAGACCAGTTCGATCACAGAGCCCGCCATGTGATATTGCGGCACCGTCGCAGCGGGGAAGCGGCTGGCACGGTTCGGCTTGTGCTTCCCGACCCGGAGGCACCGCTCAATAGTCTACCGATGCAGCGGCTATGCGAGGCGCATCATCTGCGGTCGTTGCCGTTCTCCTCAACTGCGGAGATATCGCGTTTCGCTGTACCAAAGCAGTCACGAAACATGGCCCCTGCTTCGGCTGCGTTAATGCGGCTCGGTCTCATGCGTGGGCTTCTCAAGATGAGCCGTGAGTTGAACCTCACTCACTGGTGCGCGGTCATGGAGCGCTCTCTATTGCGCCTCCTGCAATCGACCGCTATGCACTTTCACCCAGCAGGGCCACTTGTCGAGCACCATGGGGTGCGGCAGCCAAGCTACGCTAACATCGAGAACATCCTCGCCCGGACGCGTCGTGAGCAGACCGCGATCTGGGATTATGCTACGGAGTTCGGGAGACTCGCGTCAGCTGAATTGGTTTCCTAAATCTCAATCTCAATATGTGATGGTGCATCCTTGAGCCGCCAGGGGGAGGAAGCACGTTGGCAACAGATCTCCACGGCGCAGCCGGCACGACACCACGTGTTCGAGTAGAGCGCCAAGCATCGCAAGAGAGCCCCCGAGCTCTGGCCGCCCATTATGAAATTGGGCGAAGCTCGGCCGGCTCAGCCGCATAGTTTTTGGGGAAGGAGACCATGAGACAGAGCCACCTCCTTTCGACCTTGGCCTGCAGCGCAATGCTACTAGCCGGAAGCGCCGCCGTTTTGCCCCTCTTCAACCCAGGCCGATCTCTTGGAGTTGTAGCGACGGCGAAGCTGTCAGCACTAACCATGCCGGTGACAGACCATGCCGCCAACGGAACTGCTCCGGAGATGGTCGTCGCACCGGTTTCAGTGGCTGCACGCGGTCGCGTCGAACCGTCGTCCGAGCAACTCGAACTGTCGATTGGAAACGTGGGTACGCTCACGCAAGTTTACGTCGCCGCGGGTGATCCGGTTACCAAAGGCCAGCTCCTGGCCGAGCTGGACAACGCGGATCAGAAGGCAAGGGTCAGAGAAGCGCAAGCAACCTTGCAGCACCGCGAAGCGCAGCTCGACAAGCTTCTCAACGGCGCGAGACCTGAAGAGCGGCGTATCGTGGCGGCTCAATATGAGGAAAGCCAAGCCAACCTTGTGCTTGCTAGACAAGAAGTTGATCGTCGAACCCCGCTTGCCGCAAATGGTATTGCCAGCAAAGAGTCGCTTGATCAGGCAGTCTCAGCGCTCGGAGTAGCCAACGCAAAGAACGACGCGAACGCTGCGGCTCTAGCGCTGATCCTGGCGCCACCACGCGACGAGGATGTCGCGATGGCAAAGGCCAACATAGCCTTGGCCAAGGCTGACCTTGACGTCCAACGCAGCCTTTTGGAGAAGACCCAGCTGCGATCACCCATTGATGGCATCGTCTTGCGCCGTTACCTCAGGCCTGGTGAGACGATCAGCATTCAACCATTGATGCCGATCCTCGAGGTTGGAGATACTCGCCACTTGCGGGTCCGCGCGGAGATCGATGAAAGCGATGTCGGGCGTGTAGTCCTCGGACAGCCAGCGTGGGTCAGCGCTTCGGCGTATCCAGATCAGCGATTTAAAGGGGTGGTCTCCTCGATTTCCCCGACGATGGGCCGGAAAACAGTGGGTAGCGACCAACCCACCGAAAAGAACGATACAAAAATTCTCGAGGTGCTGATTGACCTCGATGCTGACGCAAAACTACCGGTCGGCTTGCGCGTCGATGTCTATGTGGGACAGCCAAGAGTGGCACAGGACTGACCGCGTCGGAGAAACATTGCGGTGCCCAGGTCGGCGCCGCGTTCCGCGCGGTTAATCAGGATTGGCTTCACGCGAGGCCGTCTTCCAAAACAATAGGTCGATCGAAAATCTAGTAATCCCTTTATAGGTAAAGCAATAGCAAATTAACCACTTCGTTTAGTAACTTGTTAAACTAATAGGACAATATTAACTGCACGTACGGCGTCAGACCGGTGAAATTGATGATCCCCCAATCCGTTGACGCAGCATTTTTAGCGGCTGCCTACAATGAGCATTTCGACGTCGTCCGTGCGACGACACCCAATGCACTCGATGAAGCTTACCGATTGCGCTACCAGGTCTACTGCGTCGAAAATCCCTTTGAAAATGCGGCTGAGCACGTGGACGGTCGGGAGATCGATGTCGATGACGATCGTTCGGTGCACGCACTGTTGATACATCGCCGCACGGGTATGACCGCTGGGACAGTGCGAGTCATCCTTCCAAGTGAAGGGCCAGGGTTGCGACCGTTACCGATACAGCACGTTACCCGATCCGCTCATCTCAATCGGATGCCGCTCGAACAGATGGGCGAGATCTCTCGCTTCGCGGTCTCTAAGGAATTCCGCTGCCGCTTGGGCGAGGAGCGATACGCCGACATCGGCTTCACGGGTGAACGCTCCACATACGCTAAAGAGCGCAGGCTCGTACCCTACATCACGTTCGGACTGATCCGTGGTGTGCTCGAGATCTGTTTGGAGTTTGAGGTCAAGTACATTTGCGCGGTGATGGAACCCGCCCTTATTCGCCTCCTCGGTCGAATTGGACTCGTCTTTGAGCCGATCGGCGACCCGGTCCAATATCATGGACTGCGGCAACCATGCGGGGCGCGCCTGGCCGATCTGGTCGGTCGATCGCGCAATGAGCGTGCTGCGTTATGGCAATACGCTGGCGAAATGGCATTTCGGTCGCGCGAGCGAATGCCGTCTCACGCGGCTCTGGAAACAGCGGCCGCCAGTGGCTGGAATGATTAGGCTCTGAGAGCCTTCGCAACGGAACCTGGAGGTCAGCCGGTGCGACGCATCCTCACGATCGACGGCGGCGGCATAAAGGGTGTGTTCCCTGCCTCTTTTCTTGCCGCATTGGAAGACCGGCTCGGCGAGCCGATTGCCAACTACTTCGATTTGATCGCGGGGACGTCGACGGGTGGCATCATTGCGATCGGGCTTGGTCTTGGCCTCACGAGCCGCGAGATCTTGCAACTATATTGCGAAAACGCGAGGCGCATCTTCCCGCGAACCCATGGGCTCAGTGTTCGGGGTGTCTTCCGCGCAAAATATGCCAAGACCGCGCTGCGGCAGGTTCTGACGGAAGTCGTCGGGAGCCGTCTTCTTGGAGAAAGTCTCACGCGGCTTGTCATCCCCTCGCTCAACCTGGCGAGCGAAAAGGTCCACATCTATAAGACGTCGCATGCGGCCGGTCTATTTAACGACTATAAAATCCCAGCAGTAGAGGTCGCGCTCGCCACCGTCGCCGCTCCGTCCTATTTCCCAATTCACCTATCCCCCGAAGGTGTCCCCTTCATCGATGGGGGTGTCTGGGCACGCAACCCCGTGGGACTAGCGGTAATCGAGGCCTTGGGGATTTTGGGATGGGCACGAGATGATATTCGTGTCCTGAGCCTTGGCTGCACTTCGACCCGCCTCAATGTTGCTTGGCAAAAACGCACCTCGCTCGGCTCATCCTACTGGGGGGCCCGCCTTGCCGATGTCTTTCTGACGGCGCAGTGTTCCTCGGCTTTGGTGACGGCTCAAACGTTGATCGGCGCCGAGAATGTCTTTCGAATCAGCCCCAACATGAGCCATCGCCGCTTTACGCTCGATGGCGTCGAGCATCTCCCCGCGCTGCGTGAGCTCGGCACGAGCGAGGCATCGAGCCACTTTTCGATGCTTGCCCCTGTGTTCTTCCATGAAAAGGCAGCGCAATTCGTACCGTTCCACCGACTAGGCTTTGAAGATACTGGCCTCATTCCAAGCAGATCTGCCGCTGCTTGAAACGAAGGAGCGTTCGCGGGCGTGGAGAGAGCGCGCAAGAAGGAATGACATCGGCATATAAAGGCCGGGGTTTCAGGGCAAGAGAAGAGAGGAGGAAGGGAGAGGGGGGAGGGGGAGGAGGGGGAAGGGGAGAAGAAGGGGGGAGAGGGGAGGGAAGGAGGAGGAGGGAGAGGGGGGGAGGGAGAGGGGAAAAAAGAGGGAGGGGAAAAAGGGAAGGGGAGAGGAGGGGGAGGGGGGAAGGAGGAGGGGGGGGAGGAGAGAGGAGAGAGAGGAGGAAGGCGGAAGAGAAGGGAGGGGCGGGGGGAAGCGCGGAGGGGAGAGAAAAGGGAGAAAGGAGGGGGGGAGGTAAGAGAAGGGAGACGGAGAGGAAGAGAAGGGAGAGAGAGGGAAGGGGGAAGGAGGGAGAGAAAGGGAGAATAAAAGAAAGTATAGTGAGTGTGTCGTGAGGGTAAAATGAGTTGATAGGGAGATTAGAGTGTAAATGGAGGTGAGGGGGGAGAGGATAGGATAGGGATGCCGTAGGCCGCTAACGCCAACGCTCGGCCAACACGACTTCACGATTGCGACCGTGCCGCCTCATATGCTCACCAAGGTTTGGGTTCGCATCGATCGCCCGGCGGTAGAGCGCTCCCGCGGCAGCGATCAATTCGCCTTGGCGCCCGAGAGCTTTGTCTCCGAGCTCAAGCATTAAAAGGTTAGGCCATGTCCTGGGATTTTGACGAACGACCTCACCCAGCACCTCATAGCCCGTACGTATCGGATATTCCTGCGCCAGGCAAAGAGCGGCAGCTGCGGTTGAGCGAGACTGCCCCGCATAGCAATGAATTAGCAGGTGCGCGCCATGCCCAATGGCAGCCACCTGTCGGCCGAATGAGAGTATCTGCTCAATATGACTTCTCATCCGGCGGTACCCCGTCGTCCTCGACCACGACAATGTCATGAAATCGGAGCTCGAGCCGACAATCCGCGGCGAAACCTGAAAGAGCATGCGGCCGGTGATTTCCAGGATCAAGTATCGACAGTACGTGACTGACACCCTTCAAAGTATGGCGGTCTAAACTATCAACGCCACAGATGGTAAGTCGGAAAGCAGAGAAGGGGCCACTAGACATGATTGGAAGCCATTTGCTGCTGCGTTTGAGATAGCGCAACCGCGATCTCAGCCTGCGCAGTTGCCAGGTGGCTTTGCGCAATCATGCGCCAAACCGGCGCTGTCGCGATTGATAAGTCCGGATCGCGCGAAGCAAATCGATCTTGCGGAACGCCGGCCAATGCACATCCGTGAAGTAGAATTCGCTATGTGCACTCTGCCAGAGCATAAAGCCCGATAGCCGGATTTCCCCGCTCGTCCGGATAATGAGGTCCGGGTCCGGGAGGCCCGCTGTGTACATATAGCGTCCAACGGCGTTCGGGGTCAGCCTCGCGATAGCGTCCGAAAAGGAACTGCCTTCCACCGTCGCGCTATCCTCGAGAAAGGCAGCTACCGCGTCGACAATCTCCTGACGCCCGCCATAAGCTACCGCGATATTTAACACCATGTCCTCGTACACGGCGGTGGCATTCTCCGCCGCACGGATCGCGGCTTGCGTCGCTTCTGGAATAAGACTGAGCTTGCCGATGGCGCGAATGCGGATCCGAGCCTCGTGAACACGAGGATCACGCGCCAGCGCGGTCAGCTTGGCTTCGATCGCGGCGAATATGCCATCAACCTCTGCTGTCGGCCGGCGTAAATTCTCCGGAGAGAACACCCAAAGGGTGACCGTGGGAACCTCTACTTCTCTACACCAGCCCAAGACCTCATCAAGTTTGCGTGCGCCGATATCGTAGATCTCGAGTGGGTCGGTGATGCCAAGTTTCTGCGCGTGGCGGCGGTTGCCATCGAGAATGATCCCGACATGGCGCGGCACCGAGTGAGCGCGGATAGCAAAGATGAGCCTTTCTTCGTACAGGCGGTAGAGCGGCCGCAAAAGGATCGACGGAAATGCGCGCTTCCGCGCTCCCTGCCGAGTCTTCGGTAAAAAGCCGGAAAGCGGACCGCCTGGAGCGCTGGTTACCGGCTCGGTCATGGGGTCATTAAAGGATGGTCACGCTCACGCTGAGGTTACAAATTATGGCCGAACAGCCTCGGCTTTGCCATTGATTTGGGAAGCGAACGGGCGGCAGCAAGCGCTCGCCAAATCGCAGCTGAAGCGACCCGCGCATCGCGGCGAGTGTATAGTTGGTGTGCTCGATCATCCGTTGCGATTGACTGCATTTGCGGTCGTTGCAGTCAATTGCGCAAAAAGCAGGCTAGAACCCATCTGGTCAGCTTTGATTTGTTGGGCGATCTGATAAGGAAATCTGATCCCATCTCAACGACAAGAAATTAAGCCATCGGTTTGTTTGCCGCATTGTCAATAAAACGGAGTTGATGAACCAAATATTTAGGATTAGTAGCCCCAAAGTGCTAAGCTCGAACCAGTGAATAACGATCCAATAAATCGTATCCATGTTAATTTTCCTCAATTCCAATCCTTGTTTCCAAGAAGTGCTGGGTGCCTACCCAGTGATGTTTTCAGTTATCTGGGTTACTACTCCGCCAGCCTGGATATGAGACCGTCGGACCGCTCCAATTAAGAGAACCGATTGATGAACCAGCCAAGAAGCAGCGCCCACGCGATCATGGTCCCCGTCATGAGACTGACCACAATAATATTATAGGCCCATGTTGCAATGCGCGCTCTCAATCGAGGTCGAGTGTCTGAGCTTTTCTCGAGATGGTCGAACTCCTCAGCCAAACCGGAAGCGGCTGCACTCAGGTCGCCGTACGACACGGGGTAACCCTCCCAAACCGTAATTCGGATTTGAAAGGTGGGCTTGGTCCCGTTGCACCAATGTGACCAGGCATCACATCGGATCGATTTTCGAGCTTTTCGCAGTCAACTTGCGTCCCTTTCGAATACGAAGCTCACGGGCAGATTGAAAAACCAAGCGATCGCGAGGTCCTGGCGTGAAGGTGGCGATACTTCTGTGCGCGAGCTACTGAAATGCTAGGGCCAGCCCGTATCACCAAAGCGAATGCCGCGGCCGATGCCATCCCTAAGGGCAAGGATGTAAGGCACCAGCCTAAAATAAAGTCGATCATCGGTTCCGTCCTTCCGCCGTTATTGCTTTGATTGTGGCGACGGCGTTTCCATGAAATGGCAACTTCTCGGCCACTTAAATTACCTAAGTATAAACAATCAGTTAAGTTCGGTTGTCGGGTGCGTTTGTAAGTTAATCCGACGATTGGTGATCTAAGGTAGATCGCTGCGGCAAGGGGACTCCAGGAGAAGCGCCTAATCAGCCAGCCACAGGAAAATGCCCCACACGACCATGGCGCCTCTCATAAGAACACGACGAAGGTGCGATAGGCCCATGTCCCGACTCTTGACGTCCACAAGCGTGGTCCAGTGGTGTTGTCTCGCATATTCCCGGCGTCGTGTCGTGTCGAAGAGGCGATTGGAAAATTGCCCGGCTGCACCATAGATACTTGTATTGGTTGGGAAAGTAACCTGGGCCCCAAAAGTGGTCCATAAGTGGTTAATTTGATTGAGTTTTGTTGCGCTGGCTGACCGATCCAATATCCTCCAGCCGCACCTAATATAAATGAAGGACGAGGTCATTTACTCCATGGGGCATGTCGAGACCTGTTTGATTTCTCGATGGCTAGGATACGTATCTGACAAGGGCGTGTAGCTCATTGGCAGAGCGCTGCTGCAACACGGCGGAGGCAGGAGGTTCGATTCCTACCCGCGCCCACCAATTAGTGCAAAATTTTACCCGGGATGAGAGAAATCTCTCTCGGAGAAATAATTCTCATGACGCCAGTTGCTGCATTAATCGAGAAGTAACCCGATGGTTGTGAAAGGCGTTTCTCGCAGTGTGAGCGACCGACACTAGCTAACGGACGCAGCTCCCGATGCCGAATTTATACAGCGAATGCCCCAATTGCGGATCCAAGAACCCGACGCGGAATATCTATCGCTGCGGGGCGAACGATTTTTTTTGCGACGACTGTACGGGCCGCATCATAACCCCGATTTTGAAGCTGAGGGTCGATACCTGCCCTCAATGTGGCGGCTCCAAATACGTGGCGGTCGCCCGTATTCACCCGGCGGCGGAAAACAATGGGGGAGTGATCACAGCAGTCGGCGACGTCCGAACTCAGCAACGCCCGCTAGCTAGCGACCATTTTGTAGGTGCTGATCGCAAGGGCTGAAGCGAGTGAGTCTCGCTGAAATCCACAATCTCCCGCGTTTTGACCGCAGCGCTGCCGCTCACCCTTAAATCGAGGCAAACGCGCCCGAGTCAGCCGCATTCGAGACGCGCGGCCGCGCCTCGGCGAAGGTAGCTTTCGGAGCGACCATGATCCCGGTACTCGACGACTGCACCGAGCATCGCCTACTACTTGATTGTGCTGATTGAGGAGGGAGCAACTCGCCCTATCAGGAGGTTCTCGACCATCGTGTCGTAGTTGCGCGCTATTAGCTCGAGCGCCTCCCTAAATTCGGCGTCCTTCGCACCGTCGGCAAGGTCTCTCATAAATGCGGCTCTATTACGGTATCGTTCGGCTTCGTCAGTCACGTTCCCACATTCCTTTGCTTAACGCTCCGCGAGGCAGACGTCGAGCCGCAGGAGACCGCCACCATCTCCGTTATGGGCATGCAACAACGTATCGCCCTTAAGTGTTAATCCGCCTTTGTCAAAAAAATAAACGAGGTTTGTCGTATATACAATAAAAGTTCACCAAATTAACTATGAAAATAAGGGCGCTTAATAACAGTATCCTGTTGCCCGCCGCCGCTATATCCCCAAGCATTTCATGCCGATTGCTATACCGGATGGTACGGCAACGAGCCCTAAAGGGTCTGGTAACCGAAATCATCGATGATCGGCCATCGTGGATTCTTATTGTTAGGCGTGAGGCTCCTGATGACCGATCAGCCCTGGATAGAATTTGAACGGTTAGCGAAAAAAGAAGCAGCGCTCCGGCGGCGCTTCATAACGGCCATCTTTGACGACGACGGCGAAGAAGTCGAACGTACCCGTGCGGAGATCAGAGACCTCGGAATACGCCGGGCCGGAGCTCTCGCCCGTATTCGGTCTGCCTTTGATGTGGTGACTTGAGACGCGCCCTCCCGTGTTCTCAAGCGATTGGCGGTCGACGAGTCGATAGGTGGGAGCCGCGAGAAGGGAGCGGGGAAACGCCTCAACAAGTCATTCGGAAGGGGCGGGTGCCGATGCGAGTCCGTGGAGACCAATTACGTCTTCACGACGAGCAGGCGATATATATCCTCTGGACCATCGCCCTCTGCAACGATTTCGTCGTTGCCATCGAACGCGGCGAATGACCCATCGGGGCCGACATGGATTTTCAGCGGGTCGCCCGCTCGCTCAAATGTAAGAAACGAGTCAAATTCGTCAATTGCAACAAACCCTTGGTCACGCAGCGCCTGCTCGAGCGCCTCCAATCCTTTATCGAGAACTGCCACGGTTCGTCTCGCGCTTGCTGCGGAAACGGAGAAATTCGCATTAATCGATTAATTAACCGTCAAACTCTGGTGACGAGCCCCAGACCGCTTGTTTGATGGCGTTTGCGTTGCTCGCGTACCTGCTTTCGAGCCCTCGGTCGGAGATCTCCGGCGGCGTGGAAGGCAGCGCGCAGCGCGTCACTCGATATCGCAATTAGTCACGACGCGGTCGGAACGGCAACAGAGCTTACCTTCGCCGCAAGACGCTATTTGTCAGCGCGCAGGGCCAAGGTGTCGGGGCGTGAAGGTCGGCTCCCGCAAGTTCGCTACGGTAGAAGGCTAGAGCAATCCGCGGATCCCGGTTTAAATCAATGGGCAAGGAGCTGACCAGCGGGACTCCTATCGTCCACCCGCGGTCGCTCTTCCAGATGCTAACCTGGTTGCTAAACCGGCGGACGAAATCTGAATTGGAAGTTGATATTGGGCAGACCGTGGCGTACGGGTTAATCGCTTTACCACGCCATGGGACCACAGAGATGCGGGTGCTAGTGTGGTCAACCGATGATTGTTACATTCTGGAATGTGCTGATGCTGGCGTCTTTATCGAGCCTGGAACAGGGATTTGCGCCCCGAGCAGCGGTATCAACCGATCTACGGAGGTGAAATTCGCAAATTCGGCGCAACTTCGCGACCGCCTAAGAGGTAACCAGAGAAAAGGCGTTCGACCAAAGAGATCCTCTCCTCGGGCGTGATGCGCCATGGCGCGGAAATCGTACGTCAGCGGGTCGATCTTTGAGGCCAACTAACCAGACTGTCTGGCGGCGGCGCCAGTATCGCCAACACCGTATCAAAGACGACAGGATCGCTTAGTATGCCGTCAAACGGCTTTGGCTCGACGCGTTCTATGAGACACGAGATGGATCGGCGATTTGTACTTGCTGTCATTGCTGGAGCGACCTTCGTACCTAAAGCAGCGAACGCCGTTTCGATCATGCCGTCGTCCGAACGCCGTTTACGGCTGTTCAACCCGCACACGAACGAGACATTTGTTGGTCGGTATCGCGATGCCAAGGGGCCGTTACCCACGGCAATGGAAGATTTGTCGGCGTTTTTACGCGATTTCCACTCGGCGACATCAATTGCTATTGATGTGGGTGTCATCGATTTTCTCGCCGCGGTGATGGACGCCATTAACGCCCAGAGCGCTACCATCCTCTCCGCTTATCGCTCGTCAGAAACAAATGCAGTACTGGCGCGAACGACGTTCGGGGTGGCCGACAATAGTCAGCACCTTTATGGCCGGGCCCTCGACGTGCGCTTTGAATCAAGACTGCAGGAAGCGATGTTGGCTGCACGAGAGATGCGACGCGGGGGAGTGGGATGGTATGGAAGATCAGGGTTTATCCATATCGATACCGGTCCCGTACGCAATTGGGAATTAGATGAGGACGGACTTGCCCCGATGCTGGCAGAGCGCAGCCACGTAAGGTTCCATTCTGGGATTGGTTCTGGTCGGGGATTTAAACCTAACCTTGATCAGAGTGGTCATCATCTTCGCGAGCTGGATCTTAGCGGCGACCTATCACCCGAGCTGCGCAGCCGCGGACGTTTTTTCCATGATCCTGCGGATCTCCAATAATTTCCACGCTTCGACGATACGACACTGCGCCGGCAATGGCTCAAATTGGGATTTGGCGCGGCGACTCCACTAAGACGGAGGGCGCGACTGCGGCTCCCTCGATCCAGGGCGGGTCTTCTATGGCCTGATCCCGCGGCGTTATCCGACCACCGCTATATCAAAGGGATCCAACTAGCCGCGCGATTGCGATACCCGCCATGATGAAGGCGGCCCAGCCCAGAATAGAAGCTGTCGCTATGACCAGATAGGCGCTTCGGTGGGAGAGGGGTTCCTGCACAACCCAGCGAGTGGGCCTGCTCTCTAGGTGATCGAAAATCATCTCGCCTCCATGCGAGTTTGCGTCGCACGCAGTCGGATAAACATACACACCCTCCGCTTCGATCTAAGGCTTGGATACGTAAATTTTTGTAAATATTCATGTTAGTCACCTCGACGTCCGATCCTCGCTAAACGAGCAGATCGTAAATCAAATTTCATGTATCAGATTGTAAATAGCGATATTAATTAGAGTTTTTTGATCACGGTCGAGCTTTTTTTGCTAAAAAATTCTCGCGCATTGCTAAAACGACCCAAAGTTTATGTGACTAGTGCGTGCGTCGTTTTGGCGCGAGAACCTCGGCGTCATTTGAGCGTTTGGGTGGAAAATAACCATTCAGCGAGCCCGTAGCGGTGTGACGCGAACATCATCTCGGTCGGCAGAATTAATGATCGCGTGTGGGCTTATCGCCCTCACGTTGCCATTGATGGTCATCGTAGCAATCGCAATCAAATGCGATAGTCGCGGTCCGCTCCTCGTCCACGAGAGGCGCTTCACCCGTCGAGGACGGCCCATAAGGACGCTTAGATTTCGGACCACGGAGGTCGGACCGAATGTTTACGCACCCGTCACCCGGGTGGGGCGGCTTCTGCGACGCTGTCGCATCGATAGGCTGCCTCAGCTGATTGATGTACTCCGCGGCGAGATGACCTGTTGTTCCACTCATTCGGAGCGGCCGTTCTTCCTCGGTTAGATCGTAAGCTGTGCGAACATTGCCAGGCCAGGGCGAAAGTGCGTGGATCATTGGGACGCGCACGTAGCCGCGAATGATCCCGATTTCGACGCCCTGAGCCGCCGTTCGTTGCTGCTGTTGTCGCCGGGACGAAGTGTTAGAAGCCGTCTATTAGCAGCCCGAGCAATCCCGTCTGAACTTGCTAAAATATTCGGAAAACCATCAAAATTGGCAGCACAATAATCGCCCAACTCAGAAGCAGAAAGTATCGCCAGAACCGGCACGCAAACATTCAATGGCAGTCTACCGTCTTTTTGGAGCGTAAATCTCGGGTCGACCGCAAATGGCGTAGTGCTCATGGAAAGTCTCGATTTTCAACAGGCGATGTTGAATTTAAATAGATAACAGAGCAAAAATCCAACACTTAAAATCATTCAAATGACTGATAAATATTTGAACCGTATTGGCAAATTATTACAATGAATTATCTTTGCGTCCGCCTCGTCGGAATGCGAAAGCAGCGGCAGGATCCAGATACCCTTAGCCTACGCAATATCGCAGGCGTCAAAAGCCGTAAAGCACCTGACCGCGGGTACCATCCGTTGCATTCGATCCACCGGCAAATGCGAGATCAGAGAATCGAAGGGGCGAGGCCTTCTCGTGACCTGCTGTGGCCTCTGCCCTTCAAGATTAGCGTAGCGTGAAATCAGCGACTTATGACGATTACGCGAGACGGTAGGCAGCCTTTGAAGGGATAGTTGACAGTCATCTTTGCCGAACCGTGCGCGACCAGGCATGGTTGCACGCCCGCTTTTTTTACTGGCGTGTCGGCCGCTTTTTTTTGGGTGAGGCTCGCATGCGGACGCCATGGTTGATGAACTCAATTCCGGCGGCCTCAAACGCTGCAACCATCGCATCCAGTGTCCGACGGTAGGGCTTGGTCAGCCCGCGCTCAAAATCCACGATCGTCTTTTTGGCCACGCCGCTGTGCCCCTTGAGATCCGATTGTGTCCAGTTGAGCAGGCCTCGAGCGGCGCGGGACTGAGCCGGGCTCACGCTATCTCTGTACTAAAAATGTTGACTTTTTAGCCGAAACATCTATACTTATATGATAGACTTCAGTTGGTGAGATGGTATCCATCTTTCCCCCTTCGCTGAACTGTCAGGCCGATTATGTCCTTAAGTTTCCTCAGCCCTATCACGCCGATCGCGTTCCGATATCCGATTCTCGCGGCATGTCGGCCGGTGCAAGGGATTCCGCGGACTTACACGTCGATAGGGAGTTGTCTCGCCTCGCGATGGGCAGCAGGAAGGCGGCCGATACGCGTGGTGATTCGGCCGCAGCCGGGGTTCTACGTGATGCGGCTGAGGTCGGGCGCGCCGATGATCCCGGCGCTCATCTACCAGCTGTGTCCTATGGTGATCCCGCAGCCGGCGATGGCTACGGGGCCGCATCCTGACGAGTGGTGCCGACCCTTGGATCGCTCGCCCCGCTTTGAGGCTCGAACTCGATGGCAAGCGCGTCGACCTTGATCGGGTGTGGACGTCGCGCTCGTTGCGTTCGGTCACCCGCGCCGAGTTTCTGTTCCGCAACGGGCCACTGCGACGCTGGGCACGAGAGAATCCGGGCGCCCCCGAGGCTAGGCCCCACAGAACCGTCAATCTCAATGCCATCCCCCCACTTTTCTAGGAGACCCAAGGTGAGCGATACGTCCATTCGGTTACGCGACGCGGCACCCGGTCCCGGGCACAACAACCCACCAGAGCCACTGGACCCGATCGACGCGCTCGATCTTCGACTTGCGAAGACGCACCGCGAGATGGTGGTGCGCTTTGTCGATCTCGAACTCGGCTGCGCCCGAGTGCCAAACCCGCTTCGCACCGAGGAGGACGCGGCTGCGGCAACCGATTTCATCGCCCAATGCCAAGCACACATCAAAAAGGCCGAAATGGCTCATAAGCGGGAGAAAGAATATTTTCTCAAGGCGGGCCGGATCGTCGATGGGTTTTTCAAGCGCCGGTGCACGCGATTGAGCGGGGCGTTGGTCCCGGTTGCGGCTCGCCTCAAGGCTTATCGCGATGAGATCGCCAAGCGCGATGCGAAGCGCCATGAGGAAGCCCGACAAGTAAGCGAGGCGGAGGCGCAACGCGCCGTGGAGGAAGAAGCCGAATATTGTGCTGCGGCCAACCGATTGGTCCAGGCGGCGCGGTCTCCGGCCGAGCGTCGCCGAGCCGCGGAGCACTGGCTGCTGGCCGAGGCGGCGGCGACCCGCGCCGCGGTCGCGCAGCAGGCGGCGACAGCCAAACCCGAACCCACCCACATCCGCGGCGATTACGGGTCGACCGCTTATGTCCGCAAGGTGTGGACCTTCGAGGTGGTTGATCTTGACCAGGTGCCGCGCGACTACATGAGCCTCGATGTCGAGGTGGTGCGCGAGGCGATTAACAAGGACGGGGTTCGCGACATCCCGGGCTTGAGGATCTGTCAGAGCGAGACCCTGCATGTGCGGGGAGCTGCGTGAGATGGCCGACGGTGCCGCCACGCCGAGCATGAAGGGGAATGGGCTCAATCGAGCGATCGAAACCGAGCCGCCGTACGCCGCGCCGGTCCAGTATGGCGTCCCGGGTTTCCTGGCACCGAACTCGCTAGGCGAGGTCAAAGAATTGGCCCGGATGATCGCGCTCGCCGAGTGGGCGCCCGACTGCTACCGCGATATGGACGGAAATTACCTGCAGCCGAAGCTCGAGTTGGCGATCTTGCACGGTGCGACGGTCGGACTTGGACCCATTGCCGCTGTTCACGCGATCGCGGTGATTGGCGGAACCCCCAGTATTTGGGGCGATGGTGCGCTCTCGGTCATCGAACACTCAGGTCTCCTCGAAGATATGTTCGAGGACTATGAGGTCGATGACACTGAAGGCCTCACGGCGATCTGTTCGATGAAGCGCCGCCACCGGGCGACCCCGATCGTCACACGCTTCTCGATGGCGATGGCGGAGCGCGCGGGGCTGACGCGCTCGGAGGGGCCGTGGCAGACCTATCCCGAGCGGATGCTGCGCATGCGCGCCCGCTCTTGGACGATGCGCGACGGCTTCGCCGACGTGCTGCGCGGGTTGCAGCTGCGCGAAGAGGTCGAGGATTACGCGGGGAGGGGAGGCGCGCGGCCGGTCCGCACACCGCAGTGCCAAGGCACCCCGCAGGGAGATTTGCGCCAGCACCCTTCACCTAGACCAAGGCGCCCCGTCGGATCTAATGATGTGAGCCGGTTGGACAATAGGCCAATCGCAGCATCCGAGCTGCCCGGCGGATGCAGCGAGGACCGTCCCATCGCCGCGCTGCTGCCCGCGGAAGAGCACCACACGCTCATTGTCAATGCCGAATGAACTTTCCCCAGAAGTGCCGAAGTAAATTTCCCCAGTTTGCCGATCAGCCGGCCGGCTGATCGAAAGCGTGTAATTTTGGCGGTCGGCCTCGGCGCCGCGGCGAGGTCACCGGGAATGGGGCGATGATCGGCGCTTTGGAGCGCAGATGCTCGGGCATCAGGTCGGCGTGCTGGCGCAGGCGATAGCTGGAGCCCTCGATCTGGATGACGACGGCGTGATGGAGCAACCGGTCGAGCAGCGCGGTGGCGACGACGGGGTCGCCGAACACCTCGCCCCATTCGGCAAAGCCGCGATTGGAGGTGAGGATCATTGCGCCCCTTTCATAGCGAGCGTTGACGAGCTGGAAGAACAGATTGCCGCCGCCATGGGCGACCGGCAGGTAGCCGATCTCGTCGACGATGAGCAGCGCGGCACGGCAGAACCAGCGGATGCGCTCGCGCAGCTGCCCTTCGCGCTCGGCCTTGGCGAGGGCGCCGACGATATCGGCCAGGGTGGTGAAGTAGACGCTGCGGCCGGCCTTGATCGCCTCGACACCGATGGCGACGGCGAGATGCGATTTACCAGTGCCGGGTGGTCCGAGGAAGTGGACAACCTCGCGACGCTCGACGAACTGGAGCTCGGCGAGAGCCAGAATGCGTTCGCGATCGAGCGAGGGCTGGAAGGAGAAGTCGAAGCTGTCGAGCGTCTTGATCGTCGACAGCCTGGCCATCATCAGCGCGGTCTTGATGCGACGGCTCTCACGCACGCTCAATTCCTCGGCGAGCAGCGTGTCGATCAGCTCGAGCGCGCTGGCCTCGCCGCGTTCGAGTTGTTGCACGGCGTGATCGAGCAGCTCCAGTGCGCGCGGCATCTTGAGCGTGATCAGTGTGCGGCGGATGCGCTCGATGACGGGCGGGCCATCGCTCCTCATGGCCGCGTGCTTTCGGCAAGCCGACGCGCGACCGCTTCATAAAAATCGAGTGAGCGGCGTGCGACGACGTCGCCGGCGCGACCGATCGGCATCGCCGCTGTTTCCGCCGTTGCTTGTCGTGCTGGCATCTTGCGGTGGCCTGGTGCCAAGCGGCGCTGATGGCGACCTTCGAGCACCGGATGGGTGGCGATCAGCCGGCCAGTCTCGAAGATGCGAATCTCGTCGGCCAGGCTGTGCACCTCGACGACGCGTTTGCGGGTGGCGTCGGGCACGCTGTAGAGATTGCCGCCGACACTGACCATACCTTCGTGCGAGACCCGCCGTTCGAGCTTGAGGACGGCGCGGAACGGCACCAGCGGCAAGGATTGCAGCGCCGGCTTTTCCTCGGCGAAGGCCTCGTTGACGACGCGTCGGGTCGTCGCATGCAAGCGCGGATTGGCCACCGTGCCGAGCCAATGGCCGAGCTGCGCATTCAGATCGTCGAGATTGCGGAATGAGCGGGCGAGGTAGAAGTCCTCGCGGATATAGCGGAATGGCCGCTCAACTTTCCCCTTCGTTTTAGCCCGATAGGGCCGGCAGGCTTTTGGGCAAAAGCCGTAATGCCGGGCAAACTCGATCAGCGCGCGGTTGTAGACGATGTGCGCCTCACCGTCCTCGCCGATCACCGCGGTCTTCATTCGATCATAGAGGATCTCGCGTGGCACGCCGCCGAGGGTGGCGAAAGCTGCCATGTGACAGCGCAGCACCGTCTGCAGATCCTGGTGGGCGACAAAGCGCGCCCAGATCAGCCGGCTGTAGCCGAGCACCAGTGAGAACAGCCAGACCTTGCGCATTGCGCCGGGCTCATCGGTGAAGGTCGCTTCAAACTGAGCAAAATCCACCTGCGCCTGTTCGCCCGGCGGCGTCTCGAAGCGCACCTCGAACGGCGGCACCGGCGCCGGCCGTACCTCGCGTAGAAAGCCGGTCACCGCGGTGTAGCCGCCGCTATAGCCGCGTTCGCGAATCTCGCGCAGCAGACGGCTGCCGGTGAGCCCTGGATAGGCGGTGACCCGCTGCCGCAGATACGAACTCGAACGCTTCGAGCCGGCGTGCCCGCGGCTGTCGTGGTCCGTAGCGCGGCGGCTCCAGACCGCGCTCGATGTATTTGCGCACCGTCTTGCGGTCGAGCCCGAACTCGGCGCGCGATCGCCGACACGCTCAACCCCTGCCGGTGAAGATCCAAGATCATGACGAGCTCCCCCAGTTGGATCACCGTCGCCCCCTCCGCCCCTGCGGAAGGGATCATCGGATAGCGCACCGCCCGGCTTCCCGGGCCGCGCCCTGGGAAGCCGGGCATCACACCTGGGGAATATTCAAACGGCACTTCTGGGGAGAATCACTCCGGCAACGACAGCTCATTGACGCTGACGGCGCCTTTATCGAGGTCGTCGGATCGGACGCCTTGCGCGCCGGGTTCGAGCAGATAGTGTTCGACAAGCAACTTGCGCCTAACCAAATCGCCGGGTCTGGGAGTCCAACGAGGCTGCGCGCACGACCATTGAGCGCTTGTTCGGTCCGGAGGCACTCGCCGAGGCCGAAGAGTATCTCAAGTCCGCTCAGGGAGTGACAAACCCGCCCCGCGATGATCATCCCGGGCCGGCGGACGCTCTGCCCGACGCCGCGGCGAGCTCTAAAAGCTCAGAGCAAGATCACCTCTCGGAGCTTGATCGGAGTTTGGTGCTGGATATGAATCCAACCTGGGGTATCCAGAAAATATTCCAGCACTACCGAACCGCTCTCAGCGCGCTCTGCGACAGCCCCAACCAGAGCCAGCCGACGATCGCCAAGTTCCGGGAGGCCAACATCGGCGTGGAGCAGCGCCTTCGAAGCAAGTTGCCCAGCCGCATGGGACCGATCGATGCGATTTACCAGAGTGCCGGGCTCGAGCCTTGATCGGCGGAGGGGTCTTGCGATGCTGCCACGCCGGCTAAAGCGACCAAAACTCGGCGTGCAATTGCCGCCGCGAAAGGTCTGGCCAAGGCACCGCCGCTGGGTGAAGTCGCACGGCTGCTGTGTCCCTGGATGCGATGCCACAAGCATCGACTTCGCCCATCTTCGCTCGGCGTCCAATGCCGGTACTGGTCAGAAGCCCAATGATATCTTCGGCGTCAGTCTCTGCCGCCATCATCACGCTGAGCAGCATAGTCTCGGGGTCGACGCCTTTGACAAGAAATACGGTGTCGATCTCTGGGCTTTAGCCGCTGAGTTTACACAACGCAGCCCCGACGCCGAAATGCGCGCAACGCTCAAGCTCGTGCGCGCTGAGGAGCTTGGGGGTGGTCGCTGCGCGAATGCCGCGATGAAGCAGCAGATCATCGTTGCGGATCGTCCCTCCGGGGAACGTGATCAGCGCCGGTGACCAACGCCGCCTCGAAGTCGAAATTGTTGCGGTCGCTCCTGTGCATCAGGTCGCCGAGCAAGTCGCCCAAGCTGTCGTCGCAATCGCAGCCCGTCGTGCATTGGAAATGCCGCAACGCTGCCACGGCCCATTCGGCACGGTTGTCGTTCATCCGCTCCGGGTACGGTCGACTATTGAGCTGCGGCTACCGGTGCTGCGGTTAATTCAGTCGCCAACCTTTCTGCTCCCGTCGACCTGCTGCGCGACAAACAGGACGAGAGGACGTATCGCCTCAGCGGAGAATGTTACCCAGCAAGCAACCGTTGCCTCATCGAAATGCTCCGATTATCACCTCGGTCAGGAACCGCTGTTCGCGCGCCAGCAGCGGCGCTGATTCCGTCCACCCCGTGGCGATGTCGGTCAAAACAGGGTTTGCACGAAACTGCCCCATGCCACTGGCCCGCTATGCGCGACCAAGGCCTGCCTCGGCAAATCCGGGTGGCGGATTGTCCCAACCGTCAAACGTGCGCACCGGCACGCTGCCCTAATTGCTGCGGAAAGCGGCGTTTTGCGACGCCTCGATCGGCCCCCCGTTGCCTTACGGTTCGCAAGGCCCGGTCGATCGTGGCCGCACAGGTGCATCGCATCGCTGAAAGCCCGTCACCGCCGCGAACCCTCCAGAATCCTTCCCCGCTGAACCCGATCCCCCTGCGCATATTGCCCCGCAATCGCCACCACCAACTCGTCACGCGTCGCCATGCTGATCTGCCTCATCGTTGACCCCGCCGATGAACATCGGCCGGGAGCAAATCAGGTGAGACAACAGCTCAGCGGGTAGCATCCCAGGCGAGGCAGCGTCTTCCCATCCAGATCGCCGCGCTACAGCCAGCGCCCTCCGCGGTCAGGCCGGCCGGGACGCTGCGCCTTGCTGAGGCTCCGCGCCCCGGCCTCGTGCCAACCAGGAAACAGGAGGTTCAAATCAACCCCGGACTCTCGTCAGGCTGCTGCCTCCGGGTACGGTCAACTATTGAGCTCCGCTACCGGCACGGCGGTCAATTCAGTCGCCAACCTTTCTGCTCCCGTCGACCGGAGCACCGCCTGGATCGACCATCTGTGGCTGATCCGCGACCTTAGATTGATCCGCGGCCTTAGGTTGATCGTATTCCCCGCGAAGTCGCTCGCGTAAGCCAGTTGGCTCCGGCGCCGCTACAGTAACCTCATCTCCACCTTCGCTGGTTTCTATCACCTCGGGATTCGCCGGGAGGCCCTCGCCGAGGAAGGAAATATCAATTCCGTAAAAACTCTCTCGGATCCCTAATATGGTTTTCTGTACCTTTTTTGTCGCTCTTCCCGGGAGATTTTTTTCTAAAAGGGAACGTTTATACAAGCAATTTATTGCGATCTCTCCATCCTGGCCAGGTAACCACTCTGAAAACAGCAGGGGCCGTATATACATGTAATTACCTTCCAGATAGACATCTGCTTCCCTTACTTGCTGAGCCGTAAATTCGAGTTTGTGGCCACGCCGAGAAAGCGTTAATTTATTTGCGCTGTGCAGATGCTGATGCAGTTTTCCGACAGCAACCTCCTCAAGGCCCCGAAGATCAGGCAAGGATTTACAAGAAGCAGCAAACAGCTGCTTCAGAATCCCTTCCAGCCTTTCGACTTTCCAGGGTAATATCCGCCACTGAATCCCTAGACGCCCTGCCGCCCAAAATAGCGCGACCGCCAGAGCCCGACTCCTTTCGCCCTTTGTTTTCGACTGAAGTTGCTTGACGAAATCAAAGATCAGACGCGTAACCTGGAGTTGGAAGGACTTTGATTGGTTTTTTTCTATAAGTTCAACGAATTTTCGTCCAATCCCTCCCTTCTGTTGTCATGCATGGAATAAGATCCTCGCGTTCATTTGTTCAGGACTACAGGAATTGGGGAGGTTATCGTATAGACTTGTCTCCGGGTCGACTATACCGGAGACCGAGATGGACTGAGGCACGTTACGTAAGTGGCTGTGGGGACCTGTGGCTAACGCGAGCAGGCGCATATCGCTCGGTAATGAAACAGGGCTGATTTCCCCACTTATTCCGAGAAGGGGTTGGTAAAAGGATAGGATCTGCTTTTTCGTCGCATGGCCGGGAATATCGGAACAGACAATCCCATGACGGAAATCCGCAACCAGTTGGAGAGGTGTTGGCGACTTGCCTAAGATCGGAAAATTGTGCGGGGCCCCGAATACGGAGGCGGCGACGTATCGTACGACGTCTCTCTCCAAAGCGGCATCGGCGCCGAAGAAAATGGCGAAACTTGGGAGATGTCTTACGGCTGGCAACAGCGTGGCCGCCAAGGGAGATAATGCAGCTACCATCAGCGCTGGCGACCGACCGCATGCGGGGGCGATTACCCTATCCCACCTTGCGATATCTGAGTCCAATACGTCTAAGCCGTATTGAAAAGGCTGAGCATAGCCGCCTTCATGTAAGCAACCCAAAATCTTAGAGCGCCTCTTTATAATATTGGTATTTACATAATACAATTTTCCGTCAATCCCACCCTGACCCCACCAACCACCCGCTGGAAGCAGATCAATTGTTATTGTAATATTCAATTTCATATACCAGTCGTGCAGCAATTTTAAGAGATTTGTATTATTACAACAATACCCGTAGCCCGTCATCTTATTATAAAATTTTGGCCAACTTCTATATTCTGCCCAGGACAAATTTTCCTTCCGTCGTCTCGACAAGGCGTCGTCAAACTCAATGACAACCGTCAATGACGCAGAATTTGCTAGTTTCGCAACAACCCGAAGATAAGGCAGTTTCTGGCCGGTCTCCGTATGTATTATGTGATTGGGACAAATGAAAAATGGCTTGGTTGATTTAGTTATCATCGTTTGCTCCTTTAATAAGGACAACGCCCATTGCGTTTCCCTAAAATAAATTACGATTCTGACGGATGTATGTTTTATAATATATTGGATTTATGATTTTATTTGATTTATATTATATGCTGTATCGGGATTATTATTTAATGAATATTGTAAAAAATGATTATTGTGCTAAAGCGCCGTGAGTTTGATTCTGACCGCTAGGGTTACGAGCGTTTTTTGTCAAAAATCAGAATGTGCCCTGCTCACTGCTCACTGCTCACTGCTCACTGCTCACTGCTCACTGCTCACTGCTCACTGCTCACTGCTCACTGCTCACTGCTCACTGCTCACTGCTCACTGCTCACTGCTCACTGGGCTACGTGGGAAAAATATTTAATGACTTAAATGGAATTACGCCATTTGGGGCCAATATCGAAGTTTCATCTTTGTCGTTTTGGAAAAAACACATGAAAACAATGGCTTGGTAAATGGATTATGCCAGCACCGATGAGTTAGTATGACCTGCCTATTGTCGGCGCCTATTTATTCAAATGGTATATTCTAGGCGCTGCGGCGAGCCGCCATCAACAACGCTGCCGATACACCGCATCGCCACCGACACAATTTTAGTGCGGACAACGCATCGCATATTCGTTGTGCATATCACATTATAGATGATGTTATAGATCCGCGGCTAATCGCCAAGTACCAGCGCCGCTTCCCGGGGTTCGACGACAACATCGTCTCGATGTACGTCCGGGGCATGAGCACGCGCGAGATCGTCGGCCATCTGCCGATCTCTATGGCATCGAGATCTCGCCCGATCTGATCAGCGCGGTCACGGACGCCGTGCTGGAGGAGGCCGCCGGCTGACAGGCCCGGTCGCTGGAAGCGATCTATCCCCTGGTCTTTTTCGACGCCCTGCGGGTCGAGATCTGCGACGAAGGGCTGGTCCGCAACAAGGCGGTCCACATCGCCCTCGGCGCGTGCGCGCCGACGGCACCAAGGAGATCTTTGGCCTGTGGCTCGAGCACAACGAAGGTGCCAAGTTCTGGCTGCGGGTGATGAACGAGCTGAAGGACCGCGGTGTCGATGGGCAGGGCTCCACCTGAGCCAACTGTCTCGCTTCTGGGGTCCACCTCACACGTCCGCGTTAAGCCTCGCGTGTCGCGGGATTATTGGATGCCTACTTGTATGCGGTGAAGATTTGTACGATCAAAAACGGCAGATTTATCGGGGAAAATGCCATGATATGGCGGATGGGGTGGATATGGCGGATGGGGTGGGATTCGAACCCACGAGGAGCTTACACCCCTGCCGGTTTTCAAGACCGGTGCCTTCAACCGCTCGGCCACCCATCCGCGCGAAAGCTATTTTAGCGGCACGTAAAGAATTGGTGGGTGCACAAGGACTCGAACCTTGGACCCGCTGATTAAGAGTCAGCTGCTCTACCAACTGAGCTATGCACCCCACCAGGCGCGAGCGGCGCGGAATATACGGGCATGCGCCGCCGAGTCAAAGACTTGGATCAGCGGCCGATCCACCCCGCGATCCGCTGCACCACATCGCCCTCTATGCCCAGATAGCCGTGCGGCGACATCGCCTCGCACGGGTCGGACCGGAGCTCGTGGCTCTCGACATAAATAAGCTCCTTGCGCGGGGAACGGGAGAGCGCCGCCAGGATTTGCGGCGCGAAGCCGGGGCCGGCGCTGGGGCAGGTGTCGCCGCGGTTCGACACCACCAGCGCCGGCACCGCGATCGCGCCGAGATTGCTGTCAAACACGGTTTCGCCCGAGGCGCGGTTCGCGCCGGCGACCGACGAGGTCAGCACCACGCCCGCAACCTTGCCGGGCAGGTGCGCGGCGCCGTTGGCCGCGGCGATCGAGCCCATGCTGGTGCCGACGAGCCAGATCGGTGCGGTCGTCTTAGTGCGGATGAAGTCGAGGGCTCGGCCGATCGTCGCGGCATAGGCCGGGCCGTGCCGCTGCCCAAGGAGGGAAGACGATGAGCCCAAGGTCGCAAAGGCAAAGCCTTGCGCTAGCCACAAGGATTCCGTGCGCAGCACAAAGTTGCCGCCCATATGGGTGAATTGGCCGCTCGGGGTGAAGGATACTGTGCCGTCGCCGCCGGCGAAGGCGAAGATCACGGCGCGCGGCGTCGCCGGGCCGGTATAGAGCAGCTGAGTGCCACCGATATCCTGGACCGACGTCTGAGCGTCCGCCGGCGACTGCCACCAAATGAATGCCGCAACCGCCAGCGCGGCGCGCGCAACGCTAAAATTCCAGCGTCTCATCGCGATCCCCCACGTCGATTGTGCGTCGTCACCACCGCGGCGGTGGCCCTAAGTCAAGCGATCGGCTGATAGCGCGAAATCGCGGCGATTGCATCAGCGCAGTTTCCGGCGCTGCCGCTCGGCTCAGAAATGGCCGTGACAGTGTTTGAACTTTTTGCCCGAGCCGCACGGGCATGGCGCGTTGCGCGGAGTGCCGGCCCATGGTGCACGCGGGCCGGACGGTTGGCCGCCGCCGCGCGGTGCCGGGCCGCCGTTGCCGCGGTGCTGGGTACGGGGAGGCGGCGCACCGGGAAATCCTTCCATCTGCCCATTGCCGGCATCGGCCATCGCCGGCTCGCGCTCATGCACCTCGGCATATTGTCCGCCGTCGGATTGAGGGCGGGGTCTGCCGACCGGCGCATCATCGGGCGGCCCTCCGGGACCGGGCTGCGGCCCCGCGCCGCCCAGGAAGCCGGCTGCCGGAGGCGGCGGTTCGAAGCGCAGTTCGATATGGCTCAGCACCGAGGTGATCTGGTCGCGCAGATGTGACCAGCATCCCCTCGAACAGTTCGAACGCCTCGCGCTTGTATTCGTTGAGCGGGTCGCGCTGGGCGTAGGCGCGCAGATTGATGCCCTGGCGCAGATGGTCGAGCGACAGGAGATGGTCCTTCCAGGTCTGGTCGAGCAGCTGCAGCAGCAGGCTCTTCTCGGCCATGCGCATCGATGTCGGCGCCGTAATTGCCCGCCTTCTCCGCCATCTTGCGGTCGGCGGCGGCGGTGATGCGCTCCTCGATCTCCTCACTGGTCGATGCCTTCCTCCTTGGCCCAGTCGGCGACCGGCAGGTCGAGCGCCGAACAGGCGCAGGCACTCGGCATGCAGCGCCGTCGATGTCCCACTGCTCGGGCAGCGCGTTTTCCGGGATCGCCAGCGCCGACCATGGCGGCGATCGTCTCGTGCGCGCATGTCGGCGATCGTCGGCCGCGACCTCGGCGGCGCTCATGATGTCCTGCGCTGCTCGTAGACGACCTTGCGCTGGTCGTTCATCACGTCGTCGTATTTGAGCAGCTGCTTGCGGATGTCGTAGTTGCGCGCCTCGACCTTCTGCTGCGCCTTGGCGAGCGCCTTGTTGACCCAGGGATGGATGATCGCCTCGCCCTCCTTGAGGCCGAGCCGCTGCAGCATCCGAATCCATGCGCTCGGAGCCGAAGATGCGCATCAGATCGTCTTCGAGCGAGACGAAGAATTTCGAGGCGCCGGGGTCGCCCTGGCGGCCCGAGCGGCCGCGCAACTGGTTGTCGATGCGGCGGCTCTCGTGCCGCTCGCTGCCGACGACGAAGAGCCCGCCGGCCGGCGACCACGATTTCCCTGCGCCGCGGCGATCTCGGCGCGGATCGCGGCCGCGCGCTTGCTCGCGCGCGGCCGGGTCCTCGATCTGCGGCAGCTCGGCCTTGAGGCGCATGTCGAGATTGCCGCCGAGCTGGATGTCGGTGCCGCGGCCGGCCATGTTGGTGGCGATCGTCACGCGCGCCCGGGCCGCCGGCCTGGGCGATGATGTAGGCCTCCTGCTCGTGGTAGCGGGCGTTGAGCACGTTGTGCGGGATCTTGTGCTTCTTGAAGAGCGCAGCGAGCGCCTCGGATTTCTCGATGCTGACGGTGCCGATCAGCACCGGCTGCTGGCGCTTCGCGGCATTCGAGCACCTGCTCGACGATCGCGTCGTATTTCTCGCGCGTCGGTGCGATAGACCTCGTCGTCGTTGTCGGCGCGGCGCACCGGCTCGTTGGTCGGGATCTCGATGACTTCGAGCTTGTAGATGTCGCCGAATTCCTCGGCCTCGGTCATCGCCGTGCCGGTCATGCCGGCGAGCTTCGGGTAGAGCCGGAAATAGTTCTGGAAGGTGATCGAGGCGAGCGTCTGGTTCTCGTTCTGGACGGTGACGCCTTCCTTGGCCTCGAGCGCCTGGTGCAGCCCCTCGGAATAGCGCCGGCCTTCCATCATGCGGCCGGTGAACTCGTCGATGATGATGATCTTGTCGTCCTTGACGATGTAGTCGGTGTCGCGCGCGAACAGCTTGTGCGCGCGCAGCGCCTGGTTGACGTGGTGCACGAGCGAGACGTTGTGGATGTCGTAGAGCGTGCCGGCTTGCCATCAGCCCGGCTGTCGCGCAGCATCGCCTCGATCTTCTCGACGCCCGCCTCGGTCAGCGTCACGGTGCGCTGCTTTTCGTCCTTCTCGAAATCCTCGGCGGCGAGCGGCGGGATGAGCTTGTCGATCCGGTTGTAGAGCTCGGAATTGTCCTCGGTCGGGCCCGAGATGATCAGCGGCGTGCGCGCCTCGTCGATCAGGATCGAATCGACCTCGTCGACGATCGCGTAGTTGAACGGCCGCTGGACCATGTCCTCGAGCCGGAACTTCATGTTGTCGCGCAGATAGTCGAAGCCGAGCTCGTTGTTGGTGCCGTAGGTGACGTCGCAGTTGTATTGCTCGCGCCGCTCCGGGTCGTCGAGATCGTGGACGATGCAGCCGACCGACATGCCGAGGAAGTTGTAGATCTGGCCCATCCACTCGGCGTCGCGGCGGGCGAGGTAGTCGTTGACGGTGACGACGTGGACGCCCTTGCCGGTCAGCGCGTTGAGATAGACCGGCAGGGTCGAGACCAGGGTCTTGCCTTCGCCGGTCTTCATCTCGGCGATCATGCCGCGATGCAGCACGATGCCGCCCATCAGCTGCACGTCGAAATGGCGCTGGCCGAGCGTGCGCTTCGCGGCCTCGCGCACCGTGGCGAACGCCTCGATCAGCAGGCCGTCGAGGCTCTCGCCCTCTTCGAGTCTCCGGCGGAACTCCGCCGTCTGCGCGCGCAGCGCCTCGGGCGAGAGCTTTTCGAGCCCCGGCTCGAGCTCGTTGATCCGCTCGACATAAGGCGCCAAGCCTTTGACGTAGCGATCGTTGGCGGAACCGAACAGCCGCCGGAAGATGCCGTCGAACATGAGGACCTCGAGGCGGGGATCGGACGAGCGGAAAAGCAGCGCACGGCGGCTCGTGTGGTGAATTTGAAGTTCGCACGATCTTTGTGGCGGGGCCCGTCTGCGAATTTCAAATCCAAAACCACACTAGATTCCTAAAATTGCTAGTGTGCCTTCGAATCTTAAACTCGCGCCGAGCCTCACCCCGAGATTACGGCGAATTTCGGATTTGGCACACTAGTCCAGAGATAGGTCCGCAGGTTCGGAGTGTCAATTAAACCCAATGCCGCACACCGCTCTGACGCGAACGTCGGCGGGGTTTTCGCTCGCGCCTTTTCGCGCACACTGCGATCGGCTATACGAGCGGCGTGCACAATGACGTATTCATGACCCGGAACCGACGCCGACGCCCTCAGGGCGGCGGCGCACGCGCGCGTTCTTCGAGCCGACGACGAGGGTAGTCGCCCGCTCGCCGGTTCTCCGAACCGCTGACGCCGCCGCCGCGATCCGGCGGTTTTTTTGTGCCTTCATTCGACCGACAACCTATCTTGGCCCTCAAAGGGGAGGATCCTTCGATGTCTAATGTCTCGCCGCTTGCTCCCGCGTCCTTTCCCGCCATAGCGCCGATCGCCGGGGTGCGTTTGGCGGTTCATGCCGCCGGCGTCCGCTATGCCGGTCGCAACGATGTCATGGTGGCTGAACTCGCTCCCGGCACCACCGTCGCGGGTGTCCTGACGCAATCGACGATGCCGGGGCAGCCGGTGATCTGGTGTCGCCAATGCCTGCCGCACGGCAAGGCGCGGGCGATCGTTGTCAACTCCGGCAATGCCAACGTCTTCACCGGCCGCGCCGGCTGGCAAGTGGTCGAAAGCACCGCCGCGACCGCGGCGCGCCTGTTCGACTGCGATCCGCGCGAAATCTACATTTCCTCGACCGGCGTGATCGGCGAGCCGCCACCCGCCGACCGGATCAGCGGTGCGCTGCCCGAGATCGTTGGAAAGCTGTCGCCGGAAGCCTGGGAAGAGGCGGCGCGCGCGATCATGACCACCGACACCTTCCCCAAGGGCGCAACCGCGACCGCAACGATCGGCGGCACGAGCGTGCGCATCAATGGGTTCTGCAAGGGCTCTGGCATGATCGCGCCAAATATGGCGACCATGCTCGGTTACGTCTTTACCGACGCCGCGTTGCCCGCCGCGGTGCTGCAGAGCCTGCTCAGAGAGGCGACCGAAGTCTCGTTCAATTGCATGACCGTTGACGGCGACACCTCGACCAGCGACACCGTGCTGCTGTGCGCCACGCAGCAGGCGAAGAACGCCGCCGTCACCGGTGCGAGCGATCCGGCGCTCGCCGGTTTCCGGCAGGCGCTGCGCGGCGTGATGGTCGATCTCGCGCAGCAGATCGCACGCGACGGCGAGGGCGCCGGCAAATTCGTCACCATCGACGTCACCGGCGCCGAAAATGACCGCGCGGCACGGACAATAGGCCTCGCGATCGGCAATTCGCCGCTGGTCAAGACCGCGCTCGCCGCGGGCGACGCCAATTGGGGCCGCATCGTCATGGCGGTCGGCAAGGCCGGCGAAAAAGCCGACCGCAACAAGCTCGGCATCGCCGTCGGCGGGCACGCGATCACCGCCGATGGCGGGCCGGTCCCCAATTACAACGAGGGCCCCGTCGCCGAGCACATGAAGGGCCTTGAGATTCACATTGCCGTCGATATCGGTTTCGGCTCAGGCAAGGCGACGGTATGGACCTGCGACCTGACGCACGGCTACATCGACATCAACGGCAGCTACCGAAGCTGATGCGGTCCTCAAGGGCTCCTCATCCTGAGGTGCTCCGAGCAGCGGAGCCTCGAAGGGCACACCATGGCTGATGCAACCGCAAAGCCGATCGTCCTTGTCACCGCCGTGGCGCTGATTGATGTCGACGGCCGCGTGCTGCTCGCCGAGCGGCCGCCCGGCAAGCATCTCGCCGGCACATGGGAGTTTCCCGGCGGTAAGGTGCATGACGGCGAGACACCGGAAGCCGCGCTGATCCGCGAGTTGGACGAGGAACTCGGCATCAGCGTCCACGAAAGCTGTCTCGCGCCGTTCACTTTCGCGTCTCATACCTATGAGAACTTCCACCTGCTGATGCCGCTCTACGTCTGCCGCAAGTGGAACGGCATCGTTGCCGCGCGCGAGGGGCAGCGGCTGAAATGGGTGCGGCCCGCGCAGTTCGACGATTATCCCATGCCGCCGGCCGATAAGCCGCTTGTGGCGATGCTGCGCGATCTCCTCTAGCGGCGCTGGCGAGGCGGTGAAGCGGCTCGTGCTGACCCGGCCGGTGGCGGTCGCCGGACGCGATATCTGGGGCCGTCGCGTCCGCCTGACATTGGAGCCAGCCGATGCGCCCGGCTGGTTCTGGCGGGTCGGCGGCACCGACATCCCGCTGACGCCGGATATTCTGGTGCATCGGCGGCACCGGCTGACCCTCGCGCAGGGCGCGGCCGAACTTCATGTCGTCGAGCATCTGCTGGCGCTGCGGGTTATCGCCGGGGTGGACAGCGTGCGGATCGCCTGCCCGGCTTCCTGGCTGCCCTATGATGGTTCCGCCGAAATGTTTTGGCGCGCGCTGCGGCCGGCGCTGGAAGAGGGCGATGAACTCTTCCCGGCGGGGATCGGCGGCAGCTTCTCCGCAGGCGGCGAGCGACCGGTCACCTATACCGGCGCGGGCGGCAATATCCTCGAGATTGACGTTGCTATCGATTATCCCGGGCTCGGCGCGACCGAGCTGCGGCGGGTTTTCCCGGCGCGCGATGCGGGTGCTGAGACGATTATCGCTACCAAGGCGCCGGGGTGGCCGCCGGGCCGCCGCAACATCGTGCGGCCGTTGTCGTGGATCGGCTGGCCGCATCTCGGCAACGCGGTGTGGCCGCAGGATCATCCTCCCGCCGAAACCTTGCAGCTCTTCGCCCGGCATCGCCTGCTCGATATCGCCGGGGCGATCGCGGTGCTGTGCCCGCCCGGTGGCATCCTCACCGGCCGCGTCACATCAGAACGCGGTGGCCACGCGCAGGACGTCGAGCTGATACGGCAACTCGCTGCCGCCGGTCCCTAGCGGAGAGCCAGGAGTCAGCCGCGAGGAATGTTTATCTTGACAAAATCGCTATATTGCGATATATACACAAAGCTCCATCTGGAACGGTTAGGTCTCTGGTTGGGGGCGAGCCGGTCAACGCCGGCCGGCGTTCCTGTTGTTTTGGCACTGAAATGTTGCTGCTGCTCCCGCTGTTGCGCCACTGTTTTCTCGCTGTTATTTCTGCAGTTTTTGGGCTGGGAAAACAGGGTAATATCGTTATATATCAAATAATAAAGTCTTTCATCAACGACTCGTTTATGACCCAGACCAGCGGCGCCGCCGTCTTAAACAATGCGCCGGCGCGGCCCGGGGCTCGGCTTCGCATGATCGGGATGCGGTGCCCACCCGGTCAGGAACAGCACCTCGAACGTCGCCGGGATGCGGCCTTGGGCGTCGCCGAAGCGCTCGGCATAGATCGCGCCGGCCCGTGCGATCGTCGCACGGCTGAGAAACCGCCGGCGGGCCGCGAGCGCATTCGTCTCGCCCATGCCGCGCAGGTCGCGCATCAGCGCCAGCATGTGAGGGTAGCTCACGGTGATCGTCTCGCTGTCGGCGACCGGCATGGCAAAGCCCGCGCGCTGCAGCAATGCAGCGGCGTCGCCGAGTTCGGTCGTTGGCGAGACGCGCGGGCTCACCCCGCCTTCCTCGGCAAGCTCGGCTTCGAAGAGCGCGGTGCGCAGCTCGACCAGCGTGCTGCCGCCGAACATGGCCGCCAACAGCAGGCCGTCCGGTTTCAACGCGCGCCGCAGCTGGATCAAGGTGCCGGGCAGGTCGGAACACCAATGCAGGACGAGGCAGCTGGCGATCAGATCGAAACTCGCATCGCGGAACGGGATCAGCTCGGGGTCGGCGGAGACCCGCGACGCCGGCGCCACCGCGAGTATGCGCGCCGACGGTTCGGCGGCGACCAGGTGATCGCAGCCGCTCCGTTCCGCAAGACAGCGGCTCAATACGCCGTCCCGTGCGCCGAGGTGGAGCAACGAGGCGAAATCCCGGTTGACCAGATCGAGCCGGTCGAGCAGCCGCTCGGCGACCTCGACATGCAGGAAGTCGACGCCGGCGCCCGTGGCCCGGTCGCGATGCATCCGCCACGCTCGGCGATCGAACAGCGCCGTATCCGAAGTCGAAGCGATTTCTGCCATTTGCCGCCGACGTTAGCAAAAATCGCCGTCAGCGTCGTGGCGATGTCTATACCCGCTGTCCTGCGTGATTACTGAATATCTCCATTGCTCAGAAAATAGGCAAAGAACAAGGTAGGAAAACACGTTTTTATGTACTCCGGACGACTTATCGATAAAGGATTTTTAGCGAGTTCTATACCTACAATGAAGTCGAGGATGAACACGTGCAGGCGGGACACTCCAGTGCGGAAGACAGATGAAACAGCTGTTCCGGGAACGGCGCCGCGCGACGCGATGGGCAGTCATTTCCGCGACGGCGCGGCCATGATCCGCCAACCCTTCTGCGTCTACGGCGCCGATCAGCGGCTTGTGGCCTTCAATGAAGCTTTTGCCAGTCTCCATCTGCGCCCCGACGGCACCTGCCTGCTTTACCCCGGCATCGCTTTCCAGGACATCATGGAGTGGCGGCGAGAGACCGGGTTCTTCGCCGAACGCCACGAACACGATGTATCGGCGACTCACGAATACAAGCTCCGTCTCGGCGATGTGATCTATCAGCTCGCCGACGGGCGTTGGATGTTTGTCGACAATACGCCCCTGCCCGATGGCCGGCTCGCGTGCATCTGGAGCGACATCACCGCGGTCAAGGAAGCCGAGCGCCAGTTGTGGGAGCTGACCCGTAGCCTACACCGCAGCCAAGACCACCTGTATGCCGCGCAGCGCGTCGCGCATGTCGGCAGCATCGAGCGCGACCTGCGCACCGGGGCCGTCGTCTGGACGCCGGAGATGTATCAAATCTTCGACCGCGATCCGGCGCTGCCGCCGCCGACCCGCGAAGAGGCGCCGAAGCTATTTCATCCGGAGGACCGGGCTCGCTACCGAGCGGTTATGGCCGCTGCGGAGGAGGGCAAGCCGGCGGCGCCAGCGGAATTTCGGGTCGTGCGCCCCGATGGCCGTATTCGTTGGCTTCATCATGAGTCCGATGTCGTGCCGGACGATGACGGAAGCCCGTGGTTGCGCGTCGGCACCTTTCGTGACGTCACGGAGATTCACGAATATCAGGAGCGGCAGGCGGCGCTGAGGGAACAACTGCTGGCGCGCGAGCGGCTCTCGGCAATGGGCTCGCTCACCGCCAAGGTGGCGCGCGATCTGCGCGACCCGCTGAGCACGATCCGGAATTCGCTGGCTCTAGTGCGCAGTGAGGCATTAGCCGAAGCCCCAGCCGTCGCCCGCGCGCTGGACCGGATCGAGCGTAGCGCCAATCGCTGTAACCGGATCATTAGCGATTTGATCGAGTACTCGCACTCCACCCCGTTGCGTTGCCGCGCGCATACGCTGGACGACTGGCTGCGCGAGATGGCCGAAGACATTGTCCTTGCGGAACCGATAACGCTAAGGCTCGATCTTCGCGCACCGGTGCTGGTCGAGCTCGATCCTGGACGAATGCGGCGCGCGCTCGGCAATGTCATCGACAACGCGACGCAAGCCTTGGCCGAAGCCGGCGATCGCAAGCGAGCGCCCAGGATTGGCTTGCGGTCCCGCACGAAAGCCGGCAACGCCATTATCGAGATTACCGATAATGGGCTCGGCATGGCGCCGGAAATCCTCACTCGCGTCTTCGAGCCTCTGTTCAGCACGCGTCGCCACGGTACTGGGTTGGGGTTGGCGACCACCCGGCAGATCGTCGAGCAGCATGGCGGCGCGATCACGCTGACCAGCCGACCCGCCTTGGGAACGCGGGCGCGGATCCTGTTGCCGCTCGCCGCGAGCCTTTCTGCCTCGCGAGGTGCGCCGATGTCCAACGCCGCCTGAACGACGATTGCCGATTGACGGCGACCGCGCCGATCCGATGATGGCTATATGCAGTTGTCTGTCACTCTTCCGGCTCGCTTGCGGCGCTGGGGCCGCGCCGTCGTCGACGGCGTGCTGCCGCCGCGCTGTCTGGCTTGCGGCGCGACGGTTGACGAGATTAACGCGCTATGCCCCAAGTGCTGGTCCGCGATAACGTTTTTCGCCCCGCCGTGGTGCGCGGTCTGCGGGTAAGTCAATCCGATATTACTGATAGCTAATGCCGCCAGAACGCCTTGAACGCAGCAGCAATGAGGATCAGGCCAAGCAGGAGCTTCAGCACTTCCGCCGACGTTGATCCGGCGAACGCTCCACCGGCTGCGGCCCCGACAAGGCTTTCGACGCCCATAGGGACACCAACCCACAACAGCGTCGATCGCCCCGGCAACATCCCCATCCTGGAATACCGGAACAGCCCCATGCAGACGGTCGGGATCGAGACGAACAGCACGGCGCTGCCCGCGGTGTGAATGTCGGCACCGAACACGAAGATCAGGATGGGGATCAGAAGCTCCCCACCCGCGACACCCAGGAAGGTGGCAGCGGTTCCGATACACAAACCCAGGAGCACACCGACTACGATCTGTGCGCCCGGATCAGCAGGAACGAGGATCGGTAATCCGGCTGGCAGGAACCGCTCACCGACGAGCAGCACGCCGATCGCCATCAACAAGACGGCGATGGATCGCTCAAGACGATGATCAGAGACATGTGCAAGAAGACGGGCGGCGAACCACGCAGCGGTCATCCCGCCAACGCCGAGCGCGATCACGATAGGCGCGAACTCGCCGACGCCGACGAGGGAGCCAGTATGCCAGCGGATGACTAGCGCCGTGACGAGGGTAATCAAACTCAAGATCTGATTCATCGGCACCGCACCACGTGCCGTAAAGCCGATTAGCCCGACCAAGAGAGGCAATCGGAATTCGCCGCCGCCCAAGCCGATCAACCCGCCAATACCGCCGATCACCACGGCACAGGCGAGTGCAATCGTGATCGTTCGCCATCCCGCCAGGGAAGGTGCGACGATCGGGGCAGCAGTCGTCATACATGGCTCCGCTATGGCAACCGGACCATAGCGAGTCGCAGGCGCTATGACAATCGGACCATAGCGGCTGTGTCAGACTTTGGGGCCAGCTTCAGGTCGAGCGCGTCGCTTCAGCGCAGCCATATCAGAGGCAGCGTTTTTCTCGGCTTCCGCATGGATACGCCGATATCGTTCGAGGAGTTCGATCCCGAACTCAGTCAGGATCGCGCCACCGCCGCCTGGGCCACCCGGAGCGGCCTTCACTACGGGTTCAGTGAAGGCTTGGTTCATGCTGTCCAGGAGCAACCACGCGCGTTTGTAGGACATCCCCATGTCCCGAGCGGCGGCGGAGATAGAGCCGGTGTCCCGGATACTCTCCAGCAGCGCCGCCTTGCCGGGGCCAATTCGAGCGCCCAACTCAAAGACGATGCTGATCCTGACCTTTGCCATTTGGCATCAGTTTGACATGAGACGGTGATACCGCGAACAGTTCCCGCCAGTGGGGCGCACGCTGCTTCGCTGGAGCAGACTGCATGGAGAACCCGAAGACCAACTCTCCCGCGCTGTATCGAGCGGTAAAGCTCGTTGCGTTGCTGAACCTCGGCTATTTCGGAGTTGAGTTCGTCGTCGCGCGGGCTATCGGGTCGGTTTCGCTCTTCGCGGACTCGATCGACTTTCTCGAAGATGCAGCGGTCAACGGTCTGATCCTCATTGCTCTGGGATGGAGCGCCCGCCGCCGATCAATCGTCGGCATAATCTTGGCGGCTATCCTTTTCGCCCCCGGTGTAGCGACGGCATGGACGGCATGGGAGAAGTTCAAACTCCCCATTCCCCCGGCCGCACTGCCGCTGACATTGACCGGGTTAGGCGCTCTCGCGGTCAACCTGTTCTGTGCTTTCCTCCTGGCCCGGTTCCGCGCTCACAGCGGGAGCCTTACCCATGCGGCGTTCCTCTCTGCCCGGAATGACGCTCTGGCGAATGTCGCAATCATCGTGGCCGGTTTCGTGACGGCGCTGACGCTTTCGCCGTGGCCCGATTTGGTCGTCGGGATCGGAATTTTTGCGATGAACCTGGATGCGTCGCGACAGGTCTACGCAGCCGCGCTGACCGAGCGTCGGGCCGCACTCGCCGAACCGTAAGGCTGCTTACCGGCGTGTACGACGCGGGGGTAGGTCAAGCCGATATTACTTCTCTGCGGCCCTGGCCGCACGATTGCGAAAAATCGCCGACCGCGCATCAGTTAACGTGGAAGACAATCCACTCGGCTATCTTCAACGCGACCCCGCCTGCTATGAGCCAACGGAGAAGTTGGCTCCGCGCATAAATATTTTTTGCAGTCTGCATCCAGAACCACACATCTGCACGCGTTCTCCCAAATTTGGGCAAGATGGTGGTCAAATATTCTTCCTCCAAGTCACCAGGGATGACAGAGCGGTCATGCTTATTTAGCAGAAGATACAGGAGGAAGTTCGCGGCAGCGGGCGACCGCACTGGCCGCTCCTGTGGAGCTACTATCTCGGCAGATTTCCGTCGGTTCCTGGCTCTCGACCGCTCAACACGAATAAAGTCAGCCACGATTGACATGCGTCGAACGCGCGGAGCATCTCCAGAAAACGCAAAGACGTGCCGCGCCAATCGTGTAAACTGCAAAAGAATAACGCCCAACGGCCCTCGAACCGCTGACAGTAATCGCCGCAGCCCTGGCTTCGTGGTATCGAAGACGAGATTTATTTCGTCGCCTTCAATATTAATCGTAACAACGTAAGGTTCGCCATCCGACTCAGAAGGCATAGCCGATCCCCTTCGTCATTCGAGCGATATTGTCCTGTGACTCTCTGAAAGCGGCAATTCCTCGACCTTCGATCCTGAAATACCGCTTGGCGCGTCCGCCGCGCTCAGGTGTCGATTTTCCGAGTCGAGAAGATACGTAGCCCTTGCGTTCTAGTCGCTCCAAGGCGTTGTAGATCGAGCCGACTGAGACGTCTTTCCCAATGCGCTGAGCAATTTCCTGACGGATTGTCACGCCATAGGCATCTTCTCGTAAATGCATTAGCGCTATCAACAGCAGTTCTTCGAAATGGCCGAGTCTGAGACCCATGCTGTCCTCGCCTCAATCATTTAACCGACAACCATGAATAAATGGTCCCACAGGGGGCGCGGCAATGTCAAGGCCACCCTTGCGCCTATCGGAGCACCCGCCTGACTTCGTGGCTGCTCGACTTTCCGGGGTCTGCCGATTGCGGGAAAGTCAATCTGATATTACTCAGCCAGAACGGAACTAGACCACTGATTGCCACCACATTCGCCGCTGGCCATAATTGGCGGTATGGCGACCTTTCACGGCTCCCAGGAAGCACTCAAAGATCGGCTCCTTCTCGCCGGTATTGATGGCGAGTGGGTTGAGCGCGGTAATGGCGTCTGGCAACACAGATGCCCTGATGGGGCGAACCTGAATTGGGCGTCCACCACGGGGCGTGTCTGGATTGATGGAAAGGCAACGGCCAAGGCGGCACTTGAGGGACAGATCGCCGCTGCTCTGGGAACATCGTTCGAGGGGAAACCGGCAGGTACCGCACGGGCAGCGCCACCCGGCACTCGCAAGGTCTTCGTCGTCTATGGGCATGATGATCCGGCGCGAACCTCGCTAGAGGCGATGTTGCGGCGATGGGGTTTGGAGCCGTTGATCCTCGACCAGCTTACGTCGGGTGGTCAGACGATCATCGAGAAATTGGAAAGCGTACGGCGCGAGGCCGATTTCGCGATTGTCTTGGCGACCCCTGATGATGAGGGGCATCGTAAAGACCACCCCGAGGAAAAGGCATTCCGGGCGCGGCAGAACGTCGTCCTCGAACTCGGCATGATGTTATCGGTGCTCGGGCGCTCGAAGGTGGCGATCGTCTTGAAGACGGATGTCAACATGGAGAGGCCGTCAGACATCCACGGTCTGATCTATGTCCCGTTCAAAGAGGATCTTCGCGAAGCCGCGCTGGTGCTCGCCAAGGAGATCAATGGACAGGGTATCCCGATTGATCTGAGCAAGGTCTAAGTCGCGCTCGAAGCTACCGGCGCCGAGGTTCCTTTCCCTCGGCGCCGGGCACATCGGCTGATCGCGCGAATGGAGGACTCGCCATCAGCGGACGGGGTTTTCGAGATGCATCGCTCGGGGCACTCACCGTCTAATCCCCATCAGGAGGCGCCTCTCAGACCCCCAGATTTCTTCGGCGACGGACTGGTCGTCGATCATTCCTCGCTGGTCGGCGTCGCAGCCGCGAGAGCACGGATCATCTTGGCGTGGTACTTGTGTCGCCGAGCTTCCGCGTCGTGCTCATGGGTGGATCTCAGGGCAGTCAAATTCTTCGCGTGATCGAGGTGCAAGGCAGCGTCGAGGTGCATGGTCTCGTCGGTCTCGGTGGTCATGCTCCCGCTCCTTGTAGCCGCCTTTTGGGCTGCCTGGGCTGTGTCTGTGGTGTGTCCTCTCGGGATCGAAAACTTCGCTTTTGATCGGGATTTTTCGCGTTTTGCCGCGCCGCGAAAGGCAGCCAAAAGCCGCGGAAACGCTAGGATTCCCGCGGCTTTGCTCGATTTTTCGGAAGGTGCTCGGTCAGGAAGACCGAGATCATGATATTATTCTGCGTAAGCGCCCAAAAGTGGCGGAAACCCTAGAAATTTTCGGGGTCCACCGGCCCGGTGTGACTGGATTGTGTCTTTTCGACCAACTCAAGCGCCGCCCGCACGTCGTCGTTGTCAGCGCTCGCGTATCGCGCCGTCATCCCAATGTTGGCATGGCCGAGCAATTCCTGGACAACGCGCAGATTGTGGGTTGCTCGCAGAGTGCGGGTCGCAGCCGTATGGCGAAGATCATGGAAGCGGAAGTTCTGGCGCGACCCCTTAGTCTCCCGAAGTCCCGCCGCCGTCAGAGCCGTTTCCCAATCCTTGCGCCACGCTTCACTCCGCGTGAACGGGTAGCGCACGCCTTTGACGAACTTCGCCCCCGTCCACTTGTTGGTGTGGTCCTTCAGAGCCACCATCGTGAAGACGTATTCGGCGTGGTGTCCCTGATGGTCCAGCAGGATCTCCCGGATCACATCAGTGATCGGCAGTTGGTGGAGCTTGCCGTCCGGGTCCTCCGACTTCGTGCGGAACACAATCTGACCAGCAGCCCAATCGATCTGCTCCCACTTCAGGTAGATGACGTTGGCGAGCCGCAGCCCCGTCAGGAGCGCGAACCGGACCATGCCATGCATGTCGGGACGCAGCGCCATGAACAATCGATCTTCTTCCTCAACGGTGAGGATGCGCTGGCGGTTTTTCGGCTCGGTCAGGAGGATCTTGCGAATCTTGACCTTCGCAACCGCAACGTCCCAGACATCCTCAGCACGCTTGAGCACCTGGGCCAAGAAGTGGAGGTCGCCATTGACGGTGGCCGGTGAGCATTCCATCCGGCGCTTCGCCGCGTACGCAACCAGATAAGCGGGCGTGATCTGGGAGAGCAGCAGATCTTTCCCCAGATACTTTTCCAGGAAAATCGCCCGGCGCCGCGGGTTATTGCTGCTCGGTAGAAATTGGCTGTGCTCCAGCCAGATCCGACCGAACGCCTCAGTCAGCCTCATTTCGGGCTTCCTGGTGATCAGGTTCCCGAGTAGCGCGTTCTTTTTCCGCTCCGCGGCAAGGATCTCAGCGGTTTCTTCGTGGTCAGTGCCAAGGCTTCCGCGAAACCGATGCCCCCTGACCGTGAAGTTCTCGAAATAGATCTTCCCGCGAAGCTTGACCAAGCTGTTCTGTGTGTTCCGTCGCATCCTCTTGCCTGCCTATCTATGTAGCGATCCAGATCCCCTGGTCTGAACTTCCGCCGTTGACCGATGAGGACGAAGCCAAGCCGTCCTGCTTTGATCTCCGTAATCAGCGTGGGGCGCGATACTCCAAGCCGCCGACACGCTTCCCCTTGAGAGATCAGCAGGGGGTGGTCTCGCTCCGACCCCGCTCCTTGAAAGGCATCATCAGGCGGCATGGTCGAACCAACCCGCCAGGGTCGCCCCTCGCCAATAATTAAAACAAAAATGTTTGTTATATTCAAAGGAAATTATAGTTAACATTATGGACGACACTGTAGATTTATTATTCTTTAGCCTCTCAGTTTTTGGAATTTCATATGATGTGAGCGTTTCATTTATCAGATTACTCACATGAAGACTTGATATGATGATCACATGAGCCGATTTCGTGAACGAAATCCGAGGCTTATCGACACAAGTCGCTGTGGACGTTTCATCGACCGAAAACCGCGGCGATGTGAGGAACTGATTTATGAGTTGGTTCAGATGAAGCATGACGGGACGACCGGCCTAGCGGCCGATCCCCCTCTGCTTCGCCGCCGACCTACGGCATTTCTCGATCTCGTCGGTTAGATATCGGGCCACTCCAGAACGCACGGCCAGGAACAAGGAACGGGCATCAAGGCTGATTTCGCTTCCTTGATCGACCCCCGCCCTGGCGATCGACGCCATGACCGCATCAGCGATGTCGTCGGCATACTTGGCGATTACCGGCACGGGGTCAGCCATGACCGCAGCCTTGAATTCCTCGCGGGTCATGGGGCGTCTCCTTCGGGAGCGAGGCAGGCCCAAGTGGCACCGCGGAAAATGTTCTCTAAGCTCCGGTGGGTAATGCCTGTGATGAGGGCGATTTCAGGGATCGTGTGACCCTCAGCACGCATCTCCCAAGCGGTCAGGACTTGCGTCCGACAGAACTTCGCCCGGTTGTTGAGTTCTCCTTTCCCGAACCTCGGCCCGCCTCTGGCGCGACCGTCATCCACCTTGTCCTGCATGTTTCGGCGCTGCGTTCCGCGCTTGAGATGAGCGGGATTGACGCAGTGGCGAGGACAACCGGCCTTGTGACGCACCCTCCACCGCTTGGGCTGAGCACCCCAACTCAGAGCGTAGGAGACGCGATGCGCGAGACGTTCGCCGCGAAGACGATAGACCCCGTACCCCTGGTCGCAGATGGTGCTCAACCAGAGCCAGCAAGCAGTTTCTCCGCCCGATCGGTCCACTCGGCTCCAGAAGGCGTCGATTTCCCTCCGCTCTCTGAATTCGACGAGCGCCTTCCGGCATTCTTTGTGCCGAGCACGCAACTGCGGGTTCTGAAATAGAGTTGGAAGATCGCCGCTGCGCCTGCCGATCCCGGCCCTCATATCAAGTCCTCCAGGGCGTTCCCGCCGATGATGCGGTCGATCTCCCCGGTGAACTCGGCATGGGCGACCTGGACGGCACGAATGAGACCCGTGCGTTTCGTCCGCGTCTTCTCCTGCCACGCCTGATCCTTCTGCTCCACATCGAGCAGTTCGTCCGTCGCCTGGAAGATGCGATCCCACCAACCAGTTGCGCGGTCGGAGGTCATCAAGGAGTAGAGGCGAGCGGTTTTCTCGTCGCGATCCGCATTGCTCAGCTTGAGCGACTGGAACCGGATGACCGCTGCGCGGAGCATGTGCGCGACGGCAACGGCCTGAGCGGGGCCACACACGACAACCCCGTCCTTGACCATCAGGTGCCGCCTCTCGGAAGGAAAGACAGTAGAGACGAGCACCGCATGATCGGCCCCGGCGTCGATCTGGTCCTGCCGCAGCTTGGCCGTCCATTTGTTCTGCCAAGCCTTGTGGTTCTTGCTGTCGAAGATGTTCGAGCCGACACAGACCCTATTGAGGAAGACCCTCTGGACGATATCCGGGCCGGGTACGCCTTTCGGGACGCGAGCGATCTGGTCTGCGGGAAATTCCGCCATCAGGGCCTCGAACAGATCGATCTCGCCAGCATCACCGAGTTCATTGGCGGTCTTCTTTTCGAGCATCCGCTGAAGCTCCTGCACCCGCTCCTGAAGGCGCAAGTTTTCCCCGAAGAATTTCTCGGTCACCGCATTCACGGCCTCGACCCGCGCCTTGGCGGCAACCTCGGCCTGGGCGTCCAGTTTCTCCCGCAACGCCGCCGTGAACGTCGCCTTCGCGATTTTCACGGCTTGCTCGGCGGTCTTGCGGGCCTCAACGGCTTCGGCCAGCTTGGGAGCCAGCGCCGCCGCGGCAGCCGCCTCGGTTTCCTTCCTGATCGCGACCTCGCGCTTCGCGACCGCTTGCTGCGCCGCCTCAATAGCCGCGGCAGCTTCGAGACGAACCCGCTCGATCTCAGCATCCCGCTCGGTGATGAGGCGGCTTTTGACCTGTTCCTCGATCTCCGCGGCCAATTCGTCCTGCCTGACCTGGATTTCGATCAGTTCGTCGCGTGAGACGGTTTGGTGGCACCAAGGGCATCGGCAATCGCCGGTATCGAGGCCGTTGCGGTGCGAGTGCACCGCGCCGCCCGTGAGGTTGGCGGCGCTCATCGGCGGTTCCCCTCGAAAGCCGAGACGGGATGGACGACACGCACGCGGTCGCCATCGAGAAGATCGCACTCCGCATGGAGGAACGATCCGGTGAGGTCGCGGCATCGGGTGCGTATTGCGGCGAGAACTCGCCGGGTCTGCTGCCTGTCGCGACGGTGGTTGATCAAGGTGGGCGCTGCCATTGCATTTCTCCTTCCTAACGAATACGTTATAATTATGACGTTATCGTTGGGCCATCGAGAAGGCAAAGCAATAGATGGTTAACGCGTTGCGAATATAACGTTTCCGTTATGAAGGAAGAGGTTTTCGTTATGGATCGCCCGACTGAAAATTGGCGAAATCGCGTCCGTGGCCTTTTACGGGCTGAACTTGGACGGCGGAACGTCAATTATCCCGAATTGGTCGCGATGTTGGCCGCGATTGGGGTAAAGCAGAGCGAGGCCACCATCGCGAATAAGCTCTCGCGCGGCAGCTTCAACGCTATCTTTATGGTTCAGGTGCTCGACGCTATCGGCTGCCGGGTGCTGCGGCTGAAGGAAGACGACTAATCTACTCGGCCAAATTCCAGTTTCCCTATATACGGGCAGAGGATTTCTGGAAAATGCCTTGTCGTGATCCTCCTGGCCTCCAATACGCCTCAATCCATGACCTGTTCACCGCTCGTGATCGTCGCGGTCGTTGAGCGCGAACGATGGCCCTCCAGTGCATGGAAGATCAGATCGGGCGACGAATGCCCAAGGAGGTTGCGACGACGAGTTCGATCCTGAACAAAGTCATCGCTTGCAAGAAGAGACGCACGCATCGCTCTAGGTACGTCGCATATGAGATCGACCGCTTGGCTCCCATGCCACCCTTACCGGAACGCCAGCGGATGATCTGATCACACGGATCGAACACGAATGACTCATGATGGGAGGCATTGCGAAGCTGATTATCGGCCTCCGCACACAGCGCCATGAAAGCTGCATTGTCACGGAACGGCCCAGATCGCCCCGGTTGATCCAACTCGCGGTATTTGTCGAGGGTCATGGTCTTGAACGCGTCATATCTACGGCCAGCGAGCATGTTGTTCAGCATCGCCAGATATTCGATTAGAAGCGTGAATTGCTCGTAGGCGCTGCCATAGAACATTTTCACGGCCTCGAAGTCCGTCGAGGTCGTGTGTTGATCCTCTGGAATCGGAAGACCTCTGATGACAAAAAAATACACCTGACTGAATTCAGAGAATGAGTTGAAGAAATCCTTCATCAAGTCGAAATAGCGCCTACCGCGTTCTTCCGACACACTGCCGTAGAAAGGTGCAAAATCTCCCCAGAGCGGGGACCCCCGTAGCGGCTCGATCCCTTGCTCTATCGCTGCATCGAACAACGGCTCGTAGCTCGGGCTGCACAGCAACGTCGTTAGCCGCCATAGCCAGTTTTGCATGTCTTCCACCGCGTGCTCCGGTGGGTAGAACTCGGCTGACGCCGCTGCGATTTGTTCCTCCGATAATTTCTTTTGGCCGTTCCGAGCGAGAGACCATGCCTTCCGCAACAGCTTCCATTCCGCGCCGTAATCGGGCGGGCGGTAGGGGCGCAGGGTTGGATTGGTCCGCGGAACCAGTTCGCTGACCCGCGACGGTCTCGCCTGCTTTGATGCCTCATACATCGCGTGCATATGGGGGAAGCGCGGGAACGTCATGTCCACGCCCTGCTGATCGGGCGGAATCACGAAATTGGCGTCCACGTAGACGATGGGGGCACCGGCTACCTCCAGGATGGGTTCACAGTTATCGACGCACTCAACCTTCCAGCCCAAATTGGGGTGGTCGAGATCCATGCGGAGGGCGATTTCCTCGCTGCATCCGCGGCAAGCAAACTTGTGGATCTGCGTGGCATCGTGGCCCATGCCGATACGCACAGTGTGCGGCTCCTGGCACGTCTCGCACTTGAGCGCGTATCGGATGATCATGCCTGACCTATAATATCGACCGGGAAACCGTTAAATGGGGTGCCATCGCAGGTTGTCAAAACTCGCCTGAAGGGCCGGAAATGAAGCTCACCGAAATCGTTTCCCCTGACACCCGGCTGTTCGTGAAAAGTGAATTCGGCCCGGCGGGTGAGCAATGGCCCGCCCTGTCCTTTTCAAGCCAGAAAGTCGCCCAGGACTTCCGGGCCATGTATCGGCCAGGAACGGATTTCGTCATCTATGTGGGCACCGGAGACCCGGAACTCGACAGAGATGCCCGAGCATCGGCAACGGCTGCTATCCGTGGTCTCGGTCGAGCCACGTGCGCCGGTCAGCACAAAGGATCTCGTGCCTGCCGATGTTTGGGAGCGCACCATCCAGAAGCATGGTTTGCGGTGGGAGTGGTCGCTGCCCTTGGTGACCGCGTATGACGTGGCAGGGTTCCCGCGAGCGCACGATACGATCCCTGAGCTTTACCGATCCCTCGGCACCCTCCAGAACCTCGGCCGATGCGTCGAGGCACAGGGACCCGAATACGAGCGGTTGCTGACCGTGGATATCGTCCAAGTCCCCCTAAACCTGAGCCAACGCGCTCAGAACATCCTGAACCTCAATACCGACAATCCTGCCTTGCGTTTCGAGATTTCGCGGCTCATGGAGGGGATCAAGCAGGACATCGCTCGGGCTGGCTTGGCTAAGACGGGGGTATACCCGCTACGCACAATGCCAAATGACTCCGATCTCCTTGAGATGCTCATGCGACGGTGGCACGAGCAGAAGGGGACCTGCCCGCTCTGTCAGAAGGCCATTCCGCTGAAACCGGCGAACAAGCTGCTCCAGATGTCCCGCGACCGCACCGATAGCGCCAACAAGGCTTACGATTGGGAAAATACCCGGCTTACCCATTTGGCCTGCAATCTGGGCAAAAGCGACGCCACACTCGACGAGTGGCACGGCTATCTTGCGATGGTCCGGCAAGCCGACTGATCCTGGCAGTTGCCCGATCACGTAGGCGCTCGGGTAGCCCGGAACAGAGATCGCGGACGCTCTTGCCATCAACCGATCGGCTCCCTTCCGCTCGGAGCGATTCGCGGTTGAATAAATAGGGGCACCGAGTCATGTCGCGAGAAAATTGCGACTTTCCAAGCCGTTAGAGAAGGCGTCGTCGCAACATCGCGCACGCACGATATTCTGATCAGCTTGATAGCCCCCGTTCTGACTAGGTTTTTGACATGGCAAAATCTTCAACGAGCACGCGTTCAGGTGGAACTTCACGTATTCGCTTCATCATGCTTGATGCAGAGATCGCCGAGGGCGATCTCTCACAAGTCACGCAAGCCATTCAGAATGCCCTTCGTCCAACTCCGGGTGCGCCACGCGTCATAGCTGCTCCACCAGCGCTAAGTAGCGGTGCTCAGGCTTCCCACGGAGATGATGCACTGCCCATCTTGGATGAGCAGGATACCGAGGACAGCATCGAAGCGCCCGCTCCGCAAACCGGACGGTCGGAGCGAGCCGCAAAGCCGCGCAAATACCCAAGTCCAGAGGTCATCGAACTTGATCTAAAGAGTGATCCATCTTTCGCATCTTTCATCGAGAAAAAGAAAATAGACTCCGATACGGACCGGTATTTGGCCGTCGCTGCTTGGTTTAAGGAATGTCGTCAGATCGACGAAATTGGCCCGAATCATGTCTATACATGCTACCGGGCGGTGCATTGGCCCTGCAATATTAAGGATTTTGCTCAGCCACTACGTGCGCTGAAATTCCGAGATTTCATGACTACGCCATCCCGCGGCTTATACGCGATCAATCATATTGGGCTTGATCGCGTGGCAGAACTTAATAATGGCTGATTTGAAAGACTATGACGCTAGCCCGGATTATTCATGGGGGGCTCGGCGCGGGCGGTTCGAGGGCGTGCTGTGGCCGCGCTTTTTGGCGGCGCCGGAGACGCAGTGATCGGGGTTTGAGGTTGCGCGGAAGGGTTTGTCTGGGGGCGTACGGCCCCGTCGCTCACGGCGGTAATGTGGCGATGCGGCCGGCGAGATCGGTGAAGCTGGCCTGGTAGGGATAGGCGGTCGGCAGGGCGATCTTGATACGGGTGACCATCTCGGTGACGCGCCCGGCGACCTTGATCAGGCAGAGGCGGATCGTGTCGAACTGGGCATCGCGCCAGAACGATGTGCGAGGTGCCAGGCCGCGCAGGGTCAGCATCAGCCAGTAGGCGGCGGTGTGGATCAACAGGCGGAACTGGTTTGCGGTGGCTTTGCGGCAGGAGGTTCGGTCGGAGGCGAGATGCAGCTTGTGCGCCTTGATCAGGTTTTCGGCCTGTCCCCTGGCGCAATAGGCCTTCTCGTAGAGCGTCTTGGGCAGGCCCGGCAGATTGGTAACGATGAAGCGGCTGTCGGCGCCCTGAAGCCCGGCCTCGACGCGAGCGATGACGCGGCGCTCGACGGTCCAGCTTTTGGCCGCATAGCGGAACTCGCCGTAGCGGCGGACCTTTTCGCCCTGGCCGGCGATGCGGCCCAGCGCGGCGTCCTCGGCCAGCGGGCTGACCTGGCGCAGCAGCATCGGATTGCCGGCAAGCCCGAAGATGTAGCCGATGCGCCGACGCTCGCACCACGCCATCGCCTCGGGCCGGCCGTAATGGCTGTCGCCGCGCACGATGATCTCGACCGCCGGCCAGCGGGCGCGGATATGGCCGATAACATGGCGCAGCACCAGCGCCACCTCGGCCCCGTCTGGCGTCTTGCCGGGGCGCAGGATGATGGCGACCGGTTTGCCGGTGGTCGCCTCGTAAATGTGGATTGGCAGGAAACAGCGGCTGTCGTAGTGGGCGTTGAACAGCGCAAGTTGCTGGCCGCCATGCACCCGGTCCTCGGTGTCGTCGATATCGAGCAGGATGCGCCGGGGGACCTGGTCGAAGCTGTCGCAGAACAACTCAACCATCGCTGCCATCATGCGTTTGAGCGCAGTCGGACCGGGAAGGTTCTCGAGCCGGCTGATGGTCGGTTGCGAGCACAAATCCTCACCACTCTCGGGCAGCCGCCCGATGGCCATCTTGAAGGCCGGATCGGACTTAAGCGCGTCGCAGTCGTTGCCGTCGGGATAGCCTGCCGCGATCAGCAGAGCGCGGTAGCGGATCATCTCGGCAAGCCCGTGCACGACCCGCTCCGGATCGCGCCGGTCGTCGATGCAGGCCGCCAGCCGATCGGCAATCCCCAGCCGTTGCTCGATCGCTGCCAGCAGCAATATCCCGGCGTCCGAGGTCAGCCGGCCGCCATCAAAGCCGATGTGCACGGGCTTGCCCGCCACCGCTGGCAAGCCTGGCAAAATCCCCGTACCTTCGTCCATGGCGGGCGCGAACTCCGTTGCCTTCGGTTGATCCGGTCTTGCAACCAAATCATACACGAATCCAACGGCTTATGTCGTTCCCGCCAACCTCCTCAGGCTACCCGGTGAATTATCCCGGCTAGCCCGGATTATTCATGGGGGGCTCGGCGCGGGCGGTTCGAGGGCGTGCTGTGGCCGCGCTTTTTGGCGGCGCCGGAGACGCAGTGATCGGGGTTTGAGGTTGCGCGGAAGGGTTTGTCTGGGGGCGTACGGCCCCGTCGCTCACGGCGGTAATGTGGCGATGCGGCCGGCGAGATCGGTGAAGCTGGCCTGGTAGGGATAGGCGGTCGGCAGGGCGATCTTGATACGGGTGACCATCTCGGTGACGCGCCCGGCGACCTTGATCAGGCAGAGGCGGATCGTGTCGAACTGGGCATCGCGCCAGAACGATGTGCGAGGTGCCAGGCCGCGCAGGGTCAGCATCAGCCAGTAGGCGGCGGTGTGGATCAACAGGCGGAACTGGTTTGCGGTGGCTTTGCGGCAGGAGGTTCGGTCGGAGGCGAGATGCAGCTTGTGCGCCTTGATCAGGTTTTCGGCCTGTCCCCTGGCGCAATAGGCCTTCTCGTAGAGCGTCTTGGGCAGGCCCGGCAGATTGGTAACGATGAAGCGGCTGTCGGCGCCCTGAAGCCCGGCCTCGACGCGAGCGATGACGCGGCGCTCGACGGTCCAGCTTTTGGCCGCATAGCGGAACTCGCCGTAGCGGCGGACCTTTTCGCCCTGGCCGGCGATGCGGCCCAGCGCGGCGTCCTCGGCCAGCGGGCTGACCTGGCGCAGCAGCATCGGATTGCCGGCAAGCCCGAAGATGTAGCCGATGCGCCGACGCTCGCACCACGCCATCGCCTCGGGCCGGCCGTAATGGCTGTCGCCGCGCACGATGATCTCGACCGCCGGCCAGCGGGCGCGGATATGGCCGATAACATGGCGCAGCACCAGCGCCACCTCGGCCCCGTCTGGCGTCTTGCCGGGGCGCAGGATGATGGCGACCGGTTTGCCGGTGGTCGCCTCGTAAATGTGGATTGGCAGGAAACAGCGGCTGTCGTAGTGGGCGTTGAACAGCGCAAGTTGCTGGCCGCCATGCACCCGGTCCTCGGTGTCGTCGATATCGAGCAGGATGCGCCGGGGGACCTGGTCGAAGCTGTCGCAGAACAACTCAACCATCGCTGCCATCATGCGTTTGAGCGCAGTCGGACCAGGAAGGTTCTCGAGCCGGCTGATGGTCGGTTGCGAGCACAAATCCTCACCACTCTCGGGCAGCCGCCCGATGGCCATCTTGAAGGCCGGATCGGACTTAAGCGCGTCGCAGTCGTTGCCGTCGGGATAGCCTGCCGCGATCAGCAGAGCGCGGTAGCGGATCATCTCGGCAAGCCCGTGCACGACCCGCTCCGGATCGCGCCGGTCGTCGATGCAGGCCGCCAGCCGATCGGCAATCCCCAGCCGTTGCTCGATCGCTGCCAGCAGCAATATCCCGGCGTCCGAGGTCAGCCGGCCGCCATCAAAGCCGATGTGCACGGGCTTGCCCGCCACCGCTGGCAAGCCTGGCAAAATCCCCGTACCTTCGTCCATGGCGGGCGCGAACTCCGTTGCCTTCGGTTGATCCGGTCTTGCAACCAAATCATACACGAATCCAACGGCTTATGTCGTTCCCGCCAACCTCCTCAGGCTACCCGGTGAATTATCCCGGCTAGAGGATTTCATCGCGCAAATTCCGGGTTTTGATCAGGCTTCTCACCCCGAGAAAATTAAAGCATTTTCTTGGTATCTGCATACACATGCAGATCGCGAAATCTTGGACGGAACGGCGCTAAAGGGCTGCTACGAACAACTACATCTCGTCGCGCCGAACTTAAGTTTATGTTTTACGAGAATGGCGGCGAAGAAGCCGCCTGAGCTTCTGCGATCGAAAGGCGGCTACAAGCTGCAAGGTTCTATCAGACGGACGCTCGACGCCAAATACGGACAGGCAGAAACGACGGTCGCGGTCACGGGCCTGCTATCGAGCCTACCGGCGAAAATCTCCGACTTAGCTGAACAGTCTTTTTTCTCTGAAGCTTTGGATTGTTATCGCGTAAAGGCGTTCCGCGCCGCGATCGTGATGACCTGGGTTCTAGCGTTCGCGCATTTATCCGATTGGATTGTGTCGGATGCGACCCAACTCTCCGCCTTCAATGGAGCAACCGCCGTCCGATTTCCAAAGAAAAATCTAATTGTTCGAGGAGTCGATGATCTCGTGGAGTTGAAAGAGTTTGAGATTATCGAAGTGGCAAGAACCGCCAAACTGATCTCCAAAAACGTAGGCGATATACTCCGAGATAAGTTGAAACGAAGAAACATGGCTGCACATCCATCTCGGGTGCAGATTACGCAAGCTCAGGCTGACGACGTGATTACCGACTTGGTAAATAATGTCGTTTTGCTCTTGGGCTAAATTCGGTGAGCCGACGTGGATTGGCTGACATTTCTCGCCACAGTGACCAAGGCCCTCGCATGGCCGGGAGTGGTGGTTGTTGCCGTGTTCGTATTGAAGCGAAGCTTAAGCGATCTGCTTCAATCTCTCGGAAATCGGCTTGAGAAAGCTAAGGGCGCAGGTATCGAGTTGACCTTCGGAAAAGCAATTGATGAGGTCGAGGAATCCCTTCCTGCCCCTGATATCAAAGCCGTTTCAGCACCGATTTCCTCGAAAAAGATCGAGGCGGTTTCCGAGCTTTCGCAATTGCCGCCAGCTTACATCGTGTCCCAAGCATGGTTGAGCCTTGAACAAGCAATCCATGCTGCCGCGGATATACCTAAATCGCCGCCCGGCTCTCGCCGGGTACCTTACCGGGTCACAGACTACATCGAGCTTGCGAGACGCCAGGGACTTTTAAGGGACGACGAAGTTCCAGCCGTCCAGCAGCTTCGAGCACTCAGAAACCAAGCGGCGCACTTCGTAGATCCCGGCATCACACCCACTGACGCCCTGCGGTATCACGATATCGCTGAGAAACTGGTCGAGCAGATACGCCAACGGAGCAAGAAGCCGTGATCACGTATTGGGTGCGGCTGCGCCAGGAAGGGCATGACGGCGACTGGCAGCCCTATCAGAAGATCGAAGCCAATTCGCCAATCGAAGCAGCCGAAAACCTCTATGGGCGACGCCTGGAGCCGATCGGAACCCATTATCAGGTTCGAGCACTGGTCCGGCAGGCCGGACAGAGCACCGCAACCGCGCTTTATGATCGTTCTCGATAAGGGGCCGAGTTCCGATCTCCTGCGGCAATAGCCTTGTCGAACGCCTCCAGAACGGGCCCCGAGGTTTCTTGCCTCGCATTGAAATCCAAAGGCCGTTCGTCGCCGATGGCGACCTTGAGACGCCAATACGCTGGATGGCACCCATGCTCTCGATGGTAGAGATAGGGAATACCGGCGGCGTCTAAGGCCCCCAAGGTGCACCATGCGATGGCCCGTTTGGAAGTCGCGTGAACTTCCAACCCGTTCACATCCACTGCCGCCTTGTCGCGGCACCAGCCACGTTCGATGAATGAGCGGGCGCGGATCAGCAGCTCGGTTGCTTCGTCCATCAGGCGGCGATCATGCTGGTTTCAGTGCTTACAAATCCAGCGAACAATCCGGCACAATAGGCTGTATCGCCGCCCACTCTGGCGCGGGAAAAAACGATCGGGTCGTCGCGCCCGGTCATCCTCAGTTGGAACGCCGTCACCTTTGCCCTGTCGATCAGGATGTCGATCTGACAGAACGGGGTGCCCTTGAGCGTGATTGTCAAACCGGTGCCGAAAGCCGTCGCCGACTCGATCAGCCGCCGAAGCTCCATCGCGATCCGGGTCCTCAATTGGTAGCGTTCCTCGTCATCCATCATCCTAGGAAGCCAAGCAAGCATCGCCGTGAATTCCGCGTAAACATCTCTCGTCTCGTGGACCTCGGCGATCCTGGCAGTCCGCTTGGTCTCGATAAGCTCGGCGGTCAGCGCCTTGACCTCGCCAGACAGTGCACCGATCCAATTCGATACCTCTGGCGGGGTGTCGGCCTTGAAATCCCGGAGCAGCCGGTCAACCGTTGCAGCCTTCTCGGAGATCTCGGCCTCCAGAGCGGCAATGCGGTCGGCCTGTGGGTTTGCCCGATCGAGCAACCGGCTGAAGTCGAATAGCGCCAGTGCGGATAGCAACTCGGCTTCGAGCTTCGCGTATGTCCGGTGATATCGGTTCTCGCATAGCCCGCGCCGACCCCGAGAACAGACGAGAAAGTTGTCCTTTCCCGTATTCAGGTAGATCAAAGTCGCCCCGCATCGGCCGCACTTGCAGACCCCGCGGAGCAAATTGGCGAGACCCTTTGTTTTCCGTCCGGCTCCGAGCTTGTTGTCTGGCCCCCATTGGGCACGCCAGAAGTCCTCATCGCTGATCAGGCGAGGGTAAAATCCCTCGATGGGGTCGCCATCTGGGGTGCCATCGGCCCTGCGAGGCTGGTAGATGCCGATCAGTGCCTTGTTCCTGACCAGGGCGGCAATCGTGCTCGGGTGCCAGCCATCGCCGCCACGGAAGGTCGGCACCCGTTCCGTATTGAACCGGGTAGAGATCTCGTGCCGCCCGAGACTCAGGTGCCGGTAGGCGATGATTCGTTTCATGACAGCGGTGTGCTCGGGGATGAAGACGAAAGCGCCGTCAATGGCCTTTAGCCAGCCCGGACAAGAATTGGTCGCCTTGCCCTTTCCGGCACGCATCGCCTCGCGGCGACCCTGCCAAGATGCGTTGATGCGGTCGCTCAGCTTGGCCGAATACTCGTGCGCCGCGTCCAAGCGCAGCATGAGCTTCAGCCGCTTTTCGAGGCTCTTGTTGATCCCATTGAGATCGTAGACCTCGCCGTCCATCATCGTGGCGATCGTGATACCGGCACGCAACAGGTGGAGGCACAGGTCGTATGCCTTGTCGTGGATCTGCCGAGTGAGCCGGTCGATTTCCTCGACGATCAGCCAGGAGCCGGGCGAGACCTGTCCGGCATCGACGAGGCGGATAAACTTCCCAAGAGGACCGTTGCGGATATGCTCGCCCTTGAAGGCGCTGACGCCGAGACGACGGACATCTGACTCGTGGAGGCTCGTATCAAGGTCCAGCCCGTGCTTCTCACAGAACGCCACGGTCGGAGCATTCTGGCGACGGAAAGAGTCGCCATCGGCCTGTCCGGGCGTGCTGAATCGGATGAGGCTATATGCCTTGGGCATGGCTTGAGTCGTATCGTCGGACAGCCGAGAATCGAGTCCGACGCCTATGTGGTTGAAATTACGAGAGGGCAGGGGTCAGGGGGGCGGATCTGGCCGAATCGATTCGGCGCGGCTCGCTGCCGCCAGTGCGGGGGAGCCTTTCTCCGTGGTATCCATCTGACCTCCTAGGAGCGCGATGTGAGCGCCCGGTGTGAGGTCGAATATCGGACATGGCTCTGGGTTTCCATTTCCGCATCCCATGGGGGAGGGCGCGATCTGTGGCGCCTGTGCTAGACAGCCTCCGAGCTGGGATAGGGCGCGCTCGGTATTCCGCTATGATCGGCACAGTCGGCGTTTGGTGCTGATGCTGAAACACGGCGATCAGACCCATCTTAGCGGCGCGTTCGGACAGTGGATGAACCGTGCTGGCGGTGAGGTGCTAGAAGAGGCCGATCTGCTGGTTCCGGTGCCGCTGCATTGGACGCGGCTGTTCGGCCGCCGCTTCAACCAGGCCGCGCTCCTGGCGCAGGCGATCCATGCCGCGGGAGGCCCGCCGGTTGGCGCCGATTGGCTGGTTCGCCGCCGCCGCACGCCATCGCAAGGATTGATGGGGCCGGCGGCACGGGCGCGCAATGTGCGCGGCGCGTTTGCGTTGCGCCGCCGGCGCAGCGTTGCCGGAAAGCGCGTCGTGCTTGTCGACGATGTACTGACCACCGGCGCGACCGCCGAGGAATGCGCGCGCATTCTGCGCCGTGAGGGAGCCGCTTCGGTCGGCGTCCTGGTGCTGGCGCGGGCGCTGCGCGCGGGGAGCAGCTAAGCCTTTCCTCGGGTTTGCAGAACGCGCGGTTTCGCGCCATATGTGGCGGGCCGCGAAATTGGGACGAAGACGATGGCTGAGGTCGATATCTATACGACGATGTGGTGCCCCTATTGCTCACGCGCCAAGTCGCTGCTGGAAAGGAAGGGCGTCGCCTACCGCGAAATCAGTCTCGACGAGGAGCCGGGGCGGCGCGGCGAGATGGTCGAACGCGCCCATGGTGGCCGCACCGTGCCGCAGATCTTTATCAATGGCGAACACATCGGCGGCTGTGACGATATGCACGCGCTCGACCGAGCCGGCAAGCTCGACGCGAAGTTGGGGATAGGCTGATGCCAAATGGCGCAAAGACAAACGCGGAGTTCACCGCCGCCTGCGTCCAGTTCACGGCGGGCCCCGATCCAGAACCCAATGTCGCGATCGTTTCCGACCTGGTTCGCCGGGCGCGCGATGCTGGCGCCGACTTCATCACCACGCCTGAAGCCAGCAACTTCATCGAGAACGGCCAAAAGCGACGCGAGAAGGCTCGCCGCGAGACTGACGACCTGTTCCTTGCGGCGATGCGCGAGCTGGCGCGCGAGACCGGCGCCTGGCTATTAGTCGGCTCGCTGGTCATCGACCCGACTGGCGAGCCCGGCGCCGGCGACGAGACCCGGCTCGCCAACCGCTCGTTTCTGCTCGATTCCAACGGCAGCATGGTCGCCAAGTACGACAAGATCCATCTGTTCGACATCGATCTGCCGAACGGCGAGAGCATCCGCGAGAGCAACGCCTACCGGCCGGGCCATCGCACCGTCATTGCCGAGACGCCGTGGGGCAAGCTCGGCATGACCGTGTGCTACGACGTGCGCTTCCCGCACCTCTACCGGATGCTGGCGCAATCCGGCGCCGATTTCCTTTCGGTGCCGTCGGTCTTCACCGTGCCGACCGGGAAGGCGCATTGGGAGGTGCTGCTGCGCTCGCGGGCGATCGAGAACGGCGCCTTTATCTTCGCTCCGGCGCAAACCGGCGAGCACACCGGTGGCCGCAAAAGTTATGGCCACTCGCTGATCGTCGATCCATGGGGCGAGGTGCTGGCCGAAGGCGGCGAGGGGGTCGGCATCATCACCGCGAGGATTGACCCGGCCCGCGTCGCCAAGGTGCGCGGCAACCTACCCTCGCTGCGGCACGACCGTGACTTCACCCCGCCGGAGATCGCCCGCCCGCTCGCCGCGGAATAGCGTTACGGCAGCTTGCCAAGAGGGCCGTTGACCGCCGCGATGCGTTGAACGACGGCCGGGCGCGGCGAGGCGATTTCGCCTTGCTCGAACGCGACGACAGTGAGGGAGGCGAAGGCGTCGAGCAGTTCGCCGGGCCGTAGCAGGAATTCGGGGTTGCTGGGCCGGCCGAAACGCTCGTTGCCCAGCGCGAAGGTCTCGTAAATAACCCCGCCGCCCGGTGCCAGAGCGCCGGCAATCTCCGGGAAGAGTGGCCGGTGGAGGTAGTTGGTGACGACGATTCCGTCATAACCACATTCGAGCGGCCAGGGCCCGCCGGTTTCGAGATCGACCTGTTCGACCGTGCAGCGCGGGCCGGCAAGGGTGGAAAGGGCAGTCACATCGCGGTCGACCGCGCGGACGCGGAACCCACGGTCGAGAAGCAATTTGGTGTGGCGCCCGCTACCGGCAGCAATGTCGAGCATCAGCCCGCCCGGCCGGAGCATAGGCAGATGCCGCAAAACCCAGGCGGAGCAGGCCTCTTCACCTTTCGTTAGCACGGCTGGGTCACGATTGCTAAGGGCCCTTGCAGCGTTGTACAAGGAGGGCCGAGGAGGTCCGGTTGATGATCCGGTTTTCGCTCCGCTGCGCTTCGGGGCATGAATTCGAGGCGTGGTTTCGCAGCGGCGAAGGGTACGAGGCGCAGCAAAAGGCGCGCGAGATCGCTTGTCCGGATTGCGGCGATACCCAGGTCGAGAAGGCCTTGATGGCGCCGAGCATCGGCCGCTCGCGCGACAGCGCGCCGATCTCTCCGGCGCAGCTGCGTTCCGCCTTGGTCGAGCTGCGGCGGCAGGTCGAGAGCCATTGCGACTATGTCGGTCCGCAATTCGCCGAGGAAGCACGGCGCATCCATTACGGTGAGAGCGATCCGCGCGGCATTTATGGCGAGGCGACAACCGACGAATCGCGCGAATTGGCCGAGGAAGGGATCAAGTTCGGCCGCATCCCTTGGGTTCAGACACCCGACGCCTGAGCGGCTCATTTTTTGACCGCCGTGACCATGTAATTGACCGATAGGTCGTCGGTTTGCGCCCAATCGCTTCGCGTCATCCGATAGCGCAAACCCTTAAGCCGCGTGGTGACAAGTCCGGCCCGGCGCAGCCCTAGGACGAATTCGGAGGGCCGCAGGAAGCGGTTCCAGTCGTGGGTGCCGCGCGGTAGCCAACGCATCATATATTCGGCGCCGGCGATCGCCAGCGCATAGGATTGCGGCGTCCGGTTGATCGTCGCGCCGATAAACGCGCCGCCGGGCTTTAGGAGACTTCCGCAGGCAGCAAGGAATGACTGCGGATCGGGGAGGTGCTCGACGATTTCGAGCGCAAGCACGACATCGAAGTACGCACGTCCGCGTCGTCGCGCCAGCGAGCCGATGGTCCCGCTTCGATAATCGATTTTAAGGCCAGCGGCTTTGCTATGGGCCTTTGCGACCCCGATCGCTTTGGTATCGGCGTCGATCGCGGCGACCTCGAATCCGAGCCGTGCCATCGGTTCAGCGATCAACCCGCCGCCGCAGCCGATATCGGCGAGGGCCAGACCGCGGAAGGGCTCGAGCGAGAGCGCATCCCGGGCAAAATGGCCGATCAGCTCGTTACGGATGAATTGAAGGCGCGTTGGATTCAGGCGGTGAAGCGGGCGGAAGCTGCCGGCCGGATCCCACCAACTCGCCGCCCGAGCCGCGAAACGCGCGACTTCAGCCGGGTCGACCGTCTCGCGGCTTGCCCTCATGCCGCCGAATTCCCTGGTTAAAGTGGTTTAGAGCGCCGCAAAAGAGTATGCGGGGGATATGACGCCGACAATATCGGCGTAGAACCTATGCGGGGGACTTGCGAAGAGCGATGGCGCGTATCGTCCAGAAATTTGGCGGCACCTCAGTGGCTGATATCGAGCGCATCAGAAATGCCGCCGCGACGGTGAAGCGCGCGGTCGACGCCGGCAATGAGGTCGTCGTCGTCGTCTCGGCGATGGCTGGAGCGACCAACCAACTCGTTGCGTGGACTCTGGAGATCAGCAAGCTCCACGATGACAGTGAATACGACACCGTCGTCGCCAGCGGCGAGCAGGTAACAGCGGGGCTAATGGCATTGGCCTTGCAGAACCTGGGGATTGACGCGCGATCCTGGCTCGGCTGGCAGATCCCGATCCGCACCGACGGAGTGCACGGCAAGGCGCGGATCGAGTCGATCGAAACGCAGGAACTCGATCGTCTCCTTGGCGAAGGCCAGGTCGCCGTCGTTGCCGGGTTTCAGGGGTTGGGGCCGGGTGGACGTATTACGACCTTGGGCCGCGGGGGGTCCGATACCTCGGCGGTCGCGCTGGCGGCGGAGCTCAGGGCTGATCGTTGCGACATCTTCACCGACGTCGACGGCATTTATACGACCGACCCGCGTATCGTTGCGAAAGCGAGGAAGCTCGATAAAATCACCTTCGAGGAAATGCTTGAAATGGCGTCGCAGGGCGCCCGGGTGCTGGAGACGCGCTCGGTCGCAATGGCGATGAACAATCGGGTGCGTCTGCAGGTGCTGTCGAGCTTTAGCGACACGCCGGGCACGCTTGTCGTCGACGAGGATGAGATTGTGGAAAATCGGGTAGTCAGCGGCATTGCCTATAGCCGCGACGAGGCGAAGATCACGGTTGAGCATGTCGCCGATAAGCCGGGCGTTGCCGCCGCTATTTTCGGCCCGCTCGCCGACAACGCGATCAATGTCGACATGATTGTGCAGAACGTGTCGGCGGACGGCGCGACGACCGACTTGACCTTTACCGTCGGCCGCAGCGACCTCGATCGCGCGTTGAGCGTACTCGAGGAAAAGCGCAAGACGCTGGGCTTCAAGGCGCTAAAGCCCGATCCCAACGTCGTCAAAATCTCGGTAATCGGCGTCGGCATGCGCAGCCATGCCGGCGTTGCCCAACAGATGTTCAAGACCCTCGCGGAGCGCGGGATCAACATCCAGGTGATCTCGACGTCGGAAATCAAGGTCAGCGTGCTGATCGCCGCCGATTACACCGAGTTGGCGCTCAGGGCGTTGCACACCGCCTACGGGCTCGACGCCGCCGGATGACCGCGGAATTCGTCACCACCGATAAGCGCGAAGCTCGCGCGCACGCCGTCGCCCCGCATAACGCCGCGCGCGGCGAGTTTGACCGGGTGTCGAAACGCGGCCGCGACTTCCTTGGCACCGAGCTCGCCATCATGGGTGGGGCGATGACTTGGGTGTCAGAGCGTAATCTTGTCGCGGCAATTTCCAACGCTGGCGGGTTCGGCGTCATTGCGTCGGGGTCGATGTCGCCCGAGTTGCTCGACACGGAGATTGCCGCGACGGCAGCGCTCACGGACCGGCCGTTCGGGGTCAATCTGATCACAATGCACCCGCAGCTCCTCGAGTTGATTGATGTTTGCCTCGCCCGGTCGGTTGGCCATATCGTGCTCGCGGGCGGGTTGCCGCCGGGCGCTGCAATCGCGCGCATCAGAGATGGCGGCGCCCGGGCAGTATGCTTCGCCCCAGCGTTAGTCATCGCCAAGAAGCTGCTGCGCAGCGGCGCCGAGGCGATTGTCATCGAAGGCAGCGAGGCAGGCGGCCATATCGGCCCGGTGTCTACGGCGGTTTTGGCCCAGGAAGTTCTCCCGCACGTGAGCGAGGTGCCGGTCTTTGTCGCCGGGGGAATCGGGCGCGGCGAAGCCATCCTCTCCTACCTCGAAATGGGTGCGGCGGGGGTGCAGCTCGGGACCCGCTTCGTGTGTGCCTATGAGTCGATTGCTCATCCGAATTTCAAGCGCGCCTTCATCCGTGCCTCGGCCCGCGACGCGGTGCCGTCGATACAGCTCGATACCCGCTTTCCGGTGATCCCGGTACGCGCGCTTGCCAACCCCGCGACTGAGCGCTTTGCAGCGACGCAGCGCGCGGTGATCGAGCGGTTTTCGCGAGGAGAACTGTCGCAAAAGGACGCGCAACTCGAGATCGAGCATTTCTGGGCCGGGGCGCTGCGCCGCGCCGTGATCGACGGCGATGTCGAAGCTGGTTCGCTGATGGCTGGCCAGAGCGTGGGGCTGGTCAGCCGTGAGCAAAGCACGGTCGAGATCCTCGATGAGCTTGTCGCGCAGGCGCTGTCGGTGATCGAGGGGAGGCGGCGGGACCGCGGCGAATGAACGATACCGCGCCTACCACTCCCGTGGCGAAATCGCCGGCACCGGCGGCGGGCCCGCCGGCTGTCGTCCCACAACCGGCTACGGCTGGCGCCGGAACTCGCCGCCTGCTCCGCCGCCTGCGTGATGTCATGGCCGGGTCGGGTAATGCGCAAGAGCGGCTTGACCGGATCGTCCGCATTGTCGCCGCGGAGATGGTTGCTGAGGTTTGCTCGGCTTATGTGATGCGGGCCGGCGAGGTGCTCGAACTCTTCGCTACCGAGGGATTGCGGCGCGAAGCGGTGCATCGCACGAGGTTGCGCGTTGGCGAGGGCCTCGTCGGCGTCATCGCCGCGACCGCGCGGCCGCTGGCGCTGGCTGATGCCCAAGCGCATCCCGATTTTGCCTACCGGCCCGAAACGGGCGAGGAGATCTACCACTCCCTGATGGGGGTCCCGGTGCTACGCGGTGGCCGGGTGCTCGGCGTGCTGGTCGTGCAAAACCGCACTTTGCGCCACTACACTGAGGACGAGATCGAGATCGCGCAGACCATCGCCATGATCGTTGCTGAGCTGGTGGCCAGCGGCGAGCTCGTGAACCCGCTGGAAATGGCGCAGAGCAACAGCGGTGCGCTCTTGCCGCTGCGACTCGACGGGATCCGCCTCAATGAGGGGCTGGCGATCGGGCCGGCGGTGCTGCACGAGCCCAAGCTGGTGATTCGGCAGGTCGTCGCCGAGGATGTCGCCGCCGAACTCGATCGGCTACGTCGTGCGGTGGATGCAATGCAGAGCCAGATCGACGATCTGGTCGGCTGCCAGCCGGCGTCTCGGCACCGGCGAGCATCGCGACATCATCGAGACCTACCGGATGTTCGCCGCCGACCGCGGCTGGCTCAACCGCATCGTCGAGGCGGTGCAGAGCGGCCTGACCGCCGAAGCCGCGGTGCAGAAGATCCGCGAAGAGAACCGCACTCGCATGCTGCAGATCGGCGATCCCTATCTGCGCGAGCGGCTCCTCGATCTGGAGGACCTCGCCAACCGGCTGCAGACCTATTTGGCTGGCGGAGCAGCGGGCGCCGATCTCGGCGAACTGCCGCCCGAGTTCGTTCTGGTGGCCAAGTCGATGGGGCCGGCTGAGCTGCTCGACTACGCGCATCGTCGGGTTCGCGGGCTGGTGCTGGAGGAGGGTTCGCCAACCGCGCATGTCGCGATCGTCGCGCGCGCCTTCGACATCCCGGTTGTCGGACGCGTCGAGGACGCGACCGCCCGAACCGAGCCGGGCGATATCATCATCGTCGACGGCGACCACGGGCAGGTGCTGATCCGCCCGAGCGAGGATCTCCACCAATCGATTGTCGACGCCATCGCCGAGCGGACTCGCCGCCGCGCCTATTACGGGACGCTGCGCGACCAGCCGGCGGTGACTCGTGACGGCGTCGCCGGTGCGACTGCTCCTCAATGCGGGCCTGTTGATCGATCTGGTGCAGGTGCGCGGCGACTGGCGCTGAGGGGGTTGGGCTGTTCCGCACTGAGATCCCGCTGCTGACTCGCGATGCCTTTCCCGACGTCGCGGACCAGACTGGCTTCTACCGCCGCGCCTACGAACAAATGGGAGGGCGGCCCATCATTTTCCGCACGCTCGATATCGGTGGCGACAAGGTGCTGCCGTATCTCAGCCACACCGCCGAGGATAATCCGGCGATGGGCTGGCGAGCGATCCGCATCGGGCTGGATCGCCCCGCGATGTTGCGCCAGCAGCTGCGTGCGCTGCTCCGTGCCGCTGCCGGCCGCGACCTTTGGGTCAAGTTCCCGATGATCGCCGAAGTCGCCGAACTGGAGCGGGCGCAGGCGCTGCTGGAGCGTGAGCGCGGACGCGCCGAGGCCGAAGGTTATGAACCGCCGCGCTCCGTGAAGGTTGGCGTTATGCTCGAGGTGCCGTCATTGCTGTGGCAGTTGCCGGCCCTGCTCGAGCGAATCGATTTCCTGTCGATCGGTACCAACGATCTCGCCCAGTTTCTGTTCGCGTGCGACCGGGGCAATCCGCGGCTTGCCGACCGGTACGATCTGTTGTCGTCGCCGATGGTGGCGCTGTTCCGCGAGGTGATCGCACGCTGTGCCGCGGCCCAGGTGCCGCTCAGCATGTGCGGCGAGATGGCGGGCAACCCGATCGAGGCGATGATGCTGATCGGGCTCGGCTTCCGTACGCTTTCGTTGACCGCGACCGCACTCGGGCCGGTCAAGACGATGATCCGCACCCTCGATGCCGGCGAACTCGGCTGCTATCTCGACGAGATCGGCGGGCGTCCCGATCACTCGCTACGCCGCCGGCTGGCGACCTACGCCCGGGACCACGGTGTCACACTGTGAGGGGCGGGTTGGATTGGACAGCGGTCGCCCGGACTTGTATAGACAATCACGAAAGCGAGAACGCGGCGTGACGCTCCTTCAACGCATCAGAACGCCGTTCAGCGAATCTACCGCGGGCGAGCCGGCATGGTCACAGCCAGCTCAGCGGCATGTCGGCGACGTCTTGCGGGAAAGGCGCGAAGATCTTGGCCTCGACCTCGACGAGATCGGGGCGATGCTGCGGATCAGACCCGCCTATCTGGCTGCGCTAGAGCAGGGACGCTCGCACGACTTGCCGGGTCCCGCCTATGCGATCGGCTTTGTCCGCGCCTATGCCGATTTTCTCGGGCTCGATACTGAGCAGGTGCTTGGACGCTTCAGGGGCGAGGCGGCTGGGGTCACCGCACGCCCCGACTTAGCGCTGCCGGTACCGCTCGGCGAGCGTAGCTTGCCAGGGAGGGCGCTGGTTCTCGTCGCGATCATCGTGACGCTATGCGGCTATGGCTTCTGGTACTACCTGACGACCGAGAACCGGAACCGACCGGAGCGGGTCGCGGCTGTGCCTGCGGAATTGCGGACGCCGACCGCGCCGGTTCTGGTCGCGCCGTCGACGCCTCAGTCGCTGCCCAACCTAGCTCAGCCAACTCCTTCCCCTGCGATTGGCGGACCAGCTCCGCCCGTCCCGATGGCTCCACCCTTAGCCGCGCAGCCGGCGCCTGCGGCCGCGGCTATGCCGCCACCCGTTCAGCCGGCGCCGTCGCCCGCCGTGGCTCCGCCGTCCCCGCAGGTGGCGGCAACTTCTCCGCCACCGCAGTCGACTGCTGTCAAGCCTCCCGCAGTGCCGGCGTCCAGTCCTGCTCCGACGGTAGCCAGCAAGATATCGATTCGGGCGCTCGCCGATTGCTGGATCCAGATCCGCGCGCCGGATCAATCGATCGTGTTCTCCCGTATCCTGAAGTCGGGCGAGGTCTACAACGTACCGGCGCGTCAAGGTCTGTGGTTGCGGACAGGTAATGCCGGCGTGCTGGAGATCGCGGTCGATGGCAAAACGGTACCCTCGATCGGCGGCATCGGCACATTGCGGCGCGACGTGGCGCTCGATCCGGCGGAGCTTGTTGCCGGCAAGGCCGTTCACGGCTGAGACGTGGTCTTTTTTCCGTCATTGTGGCGTTCTATAACCCGGCTAAGAAAAATCCCGCGAGGCTGAGATGAGTATTCGCCCATACCGCGATATCCACCGCCGCGCCTGCCGCAAAATCTATGTCGGCAAGGTCCCAGTCGGGGGTGACGCGCCGATAACGGTGCAGTCGATGACCAATACGGTCACACACGACGTTCGAGGCGACTGTCGAGCAGGTCCAGGCGCTAGAGCGAGCTGGCGCGGATATCGTGCGCATCTCCTGCCCCGATCAGGAATCGGCCCTGGCATTGAAACAAATCGTCAGCCAAGTCCAGGTGCCGATCGTCGCCGACATTCATTTCCACTACAAGCGGGCGATCGAGGCGGCCGAGAGCGGCGCCGCCTGCCTGCGCATCAACCCTGGCAATATCGGCTCGGCGGACCGGGTGCGCGACGTGGTCAAGGCGGCGAAGGATCATGGCTGCTCGATGCGCATTGGCGTCAACGCTGGCTCGCTTGAACGCCAATTCCTCGAGAAATACGGCGAGCCATGCCCGGAAGCGATGGTCGAGAGCGCGCTCTATCACGCTAAGATCTTGGAAGACAATGATTTCTTCGAATTCAAGATCTCGTGCAAAGCATCCGACGTGTTCCTCGCCGTGGCGGCCTACCAGCAGCTGGCGGAGGCCTGCGACTACCCGTTGCACCTCGGCATCACCGAGGCGGGCGGCCTCAGAAGCGGCACGGTGAAATCGTCGATCGGCATGGGCATGCTGCTGTGGGCCGGAATCGGCGACACGATTCGGGTTTCGCTTTCGGCGGACCCGGTCGAAGAGGTCAAGGTCGGCTTCGATATGCTGAAATCGCTGAACCTGCGCCGGCGCGGGGTCACGGTGATCTCGTGTCCGTCATGCGCGCGGCAGCAATTCGAGGTGATCAAGACGGTAGCAGCGCTCGAGGAGCGTCTTGCGCACATCACGACGCCGCTCACCCTGTCGGTCATCGGTTGCGTCGTCAATGGCCCGGGCGAGGCGCGGGAAACCGATATCGGTCTCACCGGCGGCGGCAACAACACGCATCAAATTTATCTGAGCGGAGTAACCGACCATCGGCTGAAGGATGAGAGCATCGTCGACCACCTGGTTGAACTCGTCGAGCGCAAGGTCGCTGAAATCGAGGCGACGAAAGGGGACTCGGCCACGCCAGTCCTTGAGCCGGCGCAGTAAGCTCTCTACGGCTCAATCGCAACAGTCTGTGGACCCGGCGTCGCGGAATGCGGCGCCGTCGCTTGGGCCGCATTCTGTTACAAAAAAATCCCTAAACGGCTCTTGCAATCCGGATCGCAATTACGATTTACGCTATATCGGGAATATTGCGAGACCGATGGCGAACGGCTAAGAGGGCCACTAATCGTCCCCTCGGCGAATGGGCCTTCGCGAGGGAGCAAGTTTCCATCCGCTCAGTCAGTCGCCATGCGAGCCTCCTCGATTGCGCCCCCTCCGCGCTTCAATTTTAGCCTCCGCCGGGTGCCTGACATCGCAACAGGGGGACGTGGAAGGCCAGATCAAGACCGCCCAAGGGGATTTGAGAGCCTCGGCGGATGTTACTTTGGACAGGCTCTGACAAACGAAAACCCGCCGGGCATATGCCGGCGGGTTTCGCAGTGTGACTTGTGGATCGCGACTAGAAGCGGAACGCGAGCTTGCTGATCAGCACGTTCTCCGTGCCGTGGCCGTTGTTGACCGTGGTGCGCTCGCCAAACATGTACTCGATGCCGACATCGACCATCGACACCGGGTTCCAGATCAAATTGGCATGGAAGGTCTTCAGGGTCTTGTTCAGCGCCCCAGCCTGAGCCGCGCCGACAAGCGCCGCCGGGATCGTGTGGGAGTTGAAGCCGGCGCTGATGTTGCTGCGCAAATTGGGCGCCCACCAATGCTGATAGCCGAGCTCACTGCCCCATTCGAAGGTCGGGCTGACGAGGACGCTACCCGCCGCCACCGCCGTGGTCGGGCCGCCAAACGCGCCATACTTGCCGGTTGCACCGTAATTGGTCGCCAGGGCGAAGTTGCCGCTGCTGTTCAGGAAGCCGCCTAACGCCTCACCAAGGGTGAAGTGCGCGGTAAACGTGTCCTTGGCCCAGCCGAACCAGCCCGGCTGGAAGCTCATGCCGAAATGGCCGCCATAACCGATAAAGTCGCGGGCGAAGAACTTGCCGTCGGTGACGTCGAGGCCGGGCCGGATCACCGCCGAGAGGTCGAGATGGCCCCATGGCTGCGGGATGTACCAGGCCGCGGTGAAGTCGGGCGAGGTCGCCTTGGCGATATTGAGCGGCAGCGGGCCGCTGCCCAGCAGCGTCGAGGCCGGAGCCGTACACGTAATCGTCGCCCCGGCGGCGGTGCAGGTCGGCGCCGCCGTGGTTATGGTCGGGATGACGCCGGCATCCGACGCCTCGATCCCCGCGGGCGTGCCGATATCGGTCGCGGGGGTTTCCGCCGACACCGAGAACGAGCCGATCGTCAGCGGGATGGTGTAGCGGACCTGCGGGACACGGACATGGCCCGGCTCGCCGACATTGCCGCCGAAGTCGAGCGTCTCGGAGTTGGCGTCCGGGTCGGAGAAGTTGGAGGTCGCCTGACCGGCGAGCAGCCCGCCCAACGTGCCGTAGGCATAGCGCAAGCGCGGCACCAAATTGTCGCTAACCGAGGTCGGGTTGGCGCCGCCCGGAGCGAAGCGTACCAGACCCGGCCCAGTCGAATTCGAACACCGTGCGCACCTCGCCCAGCGGGGTCGGGGTGCGGGTCTCGAAGCCGATCTTCGACTCTTTAGGCGACGTCTGAAAAGATGCCGTTGCTGCGCGCCTTGGCTACGCCAGCACTATTGAGCGGCGCCGACTGCACCTGGCCGTTATCGCCGACCGTAGTCGTTTGCGGGCTAGCGTTCGGGTTGCCGCCCGACATCCAGTAATCGATGATTTCGGTGATCTGCCCGTAGATCTTGATCGACGTGTCGGTGCCGGGGATCAGGATCGAGCGCGGGAAGCTGCCCGCCGTCGCCGGGGCGCTCGCCGCCGGGTTGGTGTTGACCGAGAACACGTCCGGCGCCAACCCGACCGCGGCGAGCTGGTCGATCCGCTGAGAGAGGAGCTGCTGGTTGAGCCGCAGGTCCGACAGCTCGTCGGCGCGGGCGCCAGCCAATCCGGTCAACATCGCCAACGCAGCCGTGCTCGTCCCCAGCGCCGCGATGGTCGTGATCTTACGCCCCTTCATCATTATCCCCCTCCGTAGATCAAACTGTGCCGCGAAGGGCCACCCGGACTTCGGGGCAAACCCGTCACGCCCAACGGCTGGTTGGGCACTGGAGGGAGTATCCGCTAACCGCGCGAACTGTCGTTGCTCTAAGGTATTGCTTTAAAGCAACATCATTAATTGTGGTCATTTCTGATGATTTGATGGACCCTCCGCCCCAAGTCGTTTGACTTGGAAAAAGGGCGCCCGTAACGTTCCGGCAACGATATAAGCGTTGCGAGCGAACAGGAGGCTCCACATGGGAGGCGCACCGTCGGTGGCGGCGGTACCGAGCACGTTTCCGTTTACCCGCAGGCTGGCGCAGCTCGTCCCGCTGTCGCCCGACGATATCGGGTTGCTGGGCGATCTCCAAGCGAGCACGCGCGCGGTGCAGAGACACCGCGACATCATCACTGAAGGCCGCAGCTACGATAGTCTTTTTATAATCATGGAAGGTAATGCGATCCGATATCGCATCCTCCACGATGGCCGCCGGCAAATTATAAACATGGTATTGCCCGGAGATATTGTTGGCCTCCTCGGAAGCTTTACTGATAGTTCCCTATATTCCACCAAAGCACTGACAGATATGTTGATCGCTGTGGTTCCGATTGCGCGGCTCAATACCATGATTGGAACCCATCCGCGGCTCATTACTAAGATATTGTGGTCGATATCTTGCGAGTCGACCATTTATGCGGAGCATCTTATTGATTTAGGCCGAAGATCTGCGCTTGAGCGGGTTGCCCACTTCCTGCTTGAGCTGCTCACGCGGCTGAAAACCGTCGGTCTTGCCCAGGATCATTCCTATAAGATTCCCCTCACCCAGGAGTTGCTCGGAGACGCGCTCGGCCTCAGTATTCCGCACATAAATCGGGTGTTGCGGCGCTTGCGCGAAGACGGTCTTGTCGTGGTCGAGGATCAGCGCGTAACGATCCATGACATCGACGCTTTGTCCGAGCTGGCGGATTTTGAACCGGGTTATCTGAGCCGATTCTCGGGGGCTGAACTGCTCGCCGGGTAGCCAAAATGCCCTGTGGTAAAACTATCACAGGTGAACTTTTTTCGCCATAGCTGCCGCGAAGACCTTCGGCAAGGGCCGAGGAGGGGTAACCGACCGCCTCTGCCGTCCGGATTGCAACCGCCAATCGGGCTGGGATTGGAACTCGCGGCGGCTTAGGCTCATTCTACTAGAGCGCGAGGCAGCATGGGCGCGATCATCTTTGCGAACGCCGCGGTGCTCGACGGTACGGATAAGGCGCGCCGCGAGGGGTATCATGTCCTCGTCGAGGGCGATCGGATCAAGGAAGTGTCGGACCGCCCGATCACGAGCGCCGGCGCGACCATGGTCGAGCTCGCCGGGCGCACCCTGATGCCCGGCCTCATCGACGCGCATGTCCATGCCATCGCTGTTGACGTCGCGCTGGCGCGATTGGCGGAGCAGCCGCTTACCTTGATCAGTCTGCAGGCCGCGCGGGTACTCGAGGGCATGCTGGCCCGCGGATTTACGACGGTGCGGGATGCCGGCGGCGCAGATGGCGGACTGGCGGAGGCCATTGCTCAAGGCTTGATCCGCGGGCCGCGGCTGTTCCCGTCGGGGCAGGCGCTAAGCCAAACCGGCGGGCACGGCGATCTGCGCGCGCGCACCCGGTCGACCGTAAGCTGCGCGTGCTGCGAATACGGCGCCGGACTCGCCCGAATCGCCGATGGGGTCGACGAGTGCCGCCGCGCGGCGCGCGACGAATTGCGCAAGGGCGCGACGCAAATCAAGATCATGGCCTCGGGCGGCGTCGCTTCGCCGTACGACCCGATCTGGAACCTGCAATACAGCGATGAGGAGATGCGTGCGATCGTCGAAGAAGCACGCTCCTGGCGCACATATGTTCTCGCGCACGCGTACACGCCATTGTCGATCGCGCGCGCGATCGACAATGGCGTGCGGTCGATCGAACACGCCAACCTGATAGACGCGCCGACCGCCGCGCGGGTCGCGAGCGCGGGCGGGTTCGTCGTGCCGACCCTGGTAACCTATGACGCGTTACACCGATTCGGCCACGCTCTCGGAGTTGCCGAATCCAATCTGGCGAAACTTGCGGAGGTCAGGGAGGCCGGACTGCGCTCGCTCGAGCTGTTGCAACAGGCCGGGGTCAAGATCGGCTACGGCACCGATTTGCTCGGCCCGATGCATCAATACCAGTCGCACGAATTCGTCATCCGGGCCGAGGCGATGGCTCCGTGGGAGGTGATTCGGTCGGCCACCGCGATTAACGCCGAGTTGCTCAACTGCGCCGGCGATCTTGGAGTGGTCGCTCCCGGCGCGCGCGCCGACCTGATTGTCGTCGACGGCGACCCGCTCGTCGATATCTCGCTGCTCGACGGGCAGGGTGAGCACCTTTCGGTGATCATGAAGGACGGCGTACTGCACAAGCGCATGCTGCCGGCATAAGCCTCACTCCGCCGCGTTCTTGCCGCCGTAGCGGCGGACGCGCAGGTCGGCCTGCTCCTTGTGCCCCCAGAAGCGCTCGATCGCGCAGAGCCGGCTGCAATATTCGCCGATCATCGCGCTTGCCTCGTGGGTGCGGACCTCTTGGTAGGTGCAGGTTTTGAGGAATTTGCCGACCCAGAGGCCGCCGGTGTAGCGCGCCGCGCCCTTGGTTGGCAGCGTGTGGTTGGTGCCGATCACCTTGTCGCCGTAGGAGACATTGGTCTCCGGCCCGAGAAACAGCGCGCCGTAATTCTTGAGCCGGACGAGATAGCGGCGCGGCTCGCGGGTTAGCACCTCAACATGCTCGGCGGCGATGCGGTCGGCTTCCGCGACCATCTCGTCCTCGTTGGCGCAGAGGATAACTTCGCCATAGTCGCGCCACGCGACACCCGCCACGTCAGCGGTCTGCAGCACATGGAGCTGTCGCGCGACCTGGGTAATCGTATCGCGGGCGAGCTTCTCGCTGGTCGTCAGCAGAATCGCCGGCGAGGTCGGCCCGTGCTCGGCCTGGCCGAGCAGGTCGGTCGCGCACATCTCGGCGTCGGCGCTATCGTCGGCGATGATGAGGATTTCCGTGGGCCCGGCGAAGAGGTCGATGCCGACCTTGCCGTAAAGCTGGCGCTTGGCCTCGGCGACATAGGCGTTGCCGGGGCCGACCAGCATGTCGACCGGCTTGAAGGTCTCGGTGCCGACCCCCATCGCCGCCACCGCCTGGACGCCGCCGAGCACGCAAATCTCGTCGGCGCCGCCGAGATGCATTGCCGCGATGGTCTCAGGGTGCGGGCCACCCTGGTTGGGCGGAGTGCAAGCGGTGATGTGACCGACCCCGGCGACCTTGGCGGTGACGATCGACATATGCGCCGAGGCGACCATCGGGTAGCGTCCGCCCGGCACATAACAGCCGACCGAGCCGACCGGGATATGGCGATGGCCGAGGATCACGCCGGGCAGGGTCTCGACCTCGACATCCTTCATCGCGGCGCGCTGGATTTCCGCGAAGTTGCGGATCTGCTGCTGGGCGAACTTGATGTCGTCGATGGTGCGCGGCGCAACCTTCGCGACCAGGTCTTCGATCTCCGCTTTCGACAGGCGGAAACTTTGGGGCGACCACTTGTCGAACCGCTCCGACAGTTCACGCACCGCCGCGTCGCCGTGCGCCCGCACGTCGGCGATGATGCCCTCGACCGTGGCGCGGGTCTTGGCGTCCGCCTCGTCCTGCGTCCCGGCGAGCGCGGCGGTCTTGATGGGGCGGGGCATCGGTTCCTCCATGCCTGTTATGCCTGTTATTATCAGGCTTATATCAGGAGGCGACCTCCTGTTATCCGCCTGTTCCAGCCCGATAACAGGCGGCCTTCCTCACTTTAGCAGGCGGAACGCGGCACCCGTCATCAGATGATCATTATCTGAAATCCATCTGTTACCACCATTTTTTAACAGGCGGCCGGCCGTGTTGTCCTGCTGTTAGCGCCGCCGGCCATTGCCGTTATTTGCCACTCGGGCGTTCGCCCATTCGGTTGTCGTTTCGCTCCCCTAATCGAGCCCACGTTACGGCACAAATGGGACCATTTTATGGACGACGCTGGCTTCGACACCGAGTGGGGCTCGAGGTTAGATTTACCGCACCGAGAAGCCAGGCGAAGGAGCAGCTTATGGCTGAGCAGTACTATGGTATTTATTCCGGCACGGTCCTTGGCGGCAACGATCCGACAAATAAGGGGCGCATCCAGGTCTTTGTGCCCAACGTGATCAGCGGAGGCACCTGGGCTGCGGCCTGTCTGCCATATAATTTGGCTTCCACTACACCGCCGGTCGGTACCACCGTGTGGGTGATGTTCGAGGAGGGCGATCCGAACTATCCGGTCTGGATGGGCTGCGCCCCTGGCGGGTGAGCGGGGAAGCCCGTGCCGCATGCCCTGATCGCGCCTACCATGCGGTCCAGCCGCCATCGACGAGGAGCGACGAGCCGGTAACGAGCCCAGCCGCGGGAGAGGCGAGGAACACCACGGCCTGCGCGACCTCGTCGAGCGTGCCGGCGCGTCCGCGCGGGATGCGGTCTAGGATCCATTTCCGCGTGCCCGGGTCGTCGAAAAACGGCTTGGTCAGCGGCGTCTCGATAAACGTCGGGGCGATCGAAACAACTCGTATGTTTTTTCGCGCGAGTTCGACCGCCATCGCCTTGGTGAGGCCTTCGACCGCGTGCTTGGTCATCACATAGACGGTGCGGTCACGCTCGGAGCCGACATGGCCCATCTGCGACGACATGTTGATGATGACCCCGCCGCCATTCTCCGCCATCAGGCGGGCGGCGGCCTGCGCAACGAGAAACAGTGCGCGCTGATTGAGCAGGATCATCCGGTCGAGGGTCGTCTCGTCAACCTCGAGAAACGGCTGCGGCCGGTTGACCCCGGCATTGTTGACGAGGACGTCGAGTTTGCCGAGGCCGGCGAAGGCGTCGCGCATCGCCGCCGCGTCACTAATGTCGAAGGACAGCGCGTGGGCGGCGCCGCCCGCCGCCGCGATGTCGGCGGCTACCGCGTCAAGCTCGGCGGGCGAGCGGCTATTGAGGATCACCTCGGCGCCGGCAGCCGCGAGGGCGAGCGCGATGCCGCGGCCGAGCCCGCGCCCCGCGCCGGTCACCAGCGCGATCTTGCCGTCGAGGCGGAAGGCCCCATCCGTCATCAGCCAAGGCCGTCGGCATGGGCTTCGAGTAGCCGCCACGTCGCCGGGTCAAACTTCGCCTTCCAGCGCTTGTAAAAATCACCGAGCCGGCCGCGGATGCTTGCGCGGTCGGCGCGGTTGATGAGCATGCCCTGCTGGGCGAGCGCGGTTTCGCCGGCGATGTTGAATGCTTCGATCTCAGCGCGCTGGGCGAGGGCGGCTTTCTCGGCATTGTCGGCAATAACCTGTTGGATGCCGGCGGGCAGCGCTGCCCAGGTCGCGCCATGGGCAAGTAGCGTGAAGCCCGACCACCAGTGCCCGGTCAGCGACAGGTAGGTCTGTACCTCATAAAGCCGCAGGGCCTGGACGACTCCGAGCGGGTCGGTTTGGCCATCGAACTGCCTGGCCTTGAGCGCGGCGTACATTTCGCTAAACGGCACCATGCCGGCCTGGGCGCCAACCGTTGTCCAGAAATCGGCGGTGACCGCGCCGCCGGGGCTGCGGATTTTGAGCCCAGCGAAATCGTCGACCGTGTGAATTGCCCGCGTGCTGGTGGTGATGTGGTGAAAACCGTTCTGCATGAAGGCGAGGGTATGGAGGCCGGCCTGCCGCAACTCGTTGCGGATGACGCCGCCGAGCCCACCGTCGAGCGCGGCGAAGACTGCGGCGCTGTCCTTGAACGCGAAGGGCAGCAGCGGCAGGGCAGTCGCCGGCGCGATCCCGCTTAGCCCGGCGCCCGATACGAAGAATTCCAGCTCGCCTGACTGAACGTCGGCAAACATCTGCGGATCCTGGCCGAGCCGGCTCTCCGGAAATACCGACAGTTCGAACGCGCCGCCGGTATCGCGCCCGATCGCCGTCGCCATCTCGGCCATGCGCCTGGCGGTTGGACTGTTGGCAGGCTGGTTAAGGCCGAGCCGGTTGCGGATTGGGGAGGTGCGTTCTGCGAGCATGACGCGATGATAGAGGAGTTACACGACTTGGTTCAAATCGCCCGCGGAAATCCGTGGACTCGATACCGCACCGCTTTTACAGCTTGCGCGCGAGATGCGGGGAACAAACAGATGAGCAAGAAGCGACGGTCGATGCTTGCAGCGGTGGTTATGGTACTTGCCGGATCGGTTCTAGGTGTCGCGGCGGCGCGCGCGCAGCTGAGCGGCGACGATCGTACGCAATTCATCAAGGGCTCGTTCGAGGCGTGCAACAGCGCGGCGACTCGCGACCACCCGGAAATCGCCGCCACCGCAGTTAATACCTATTGCCAGTGCATGGCCGATAAAGAGGCCGATATGACCACCCAGGCCGATATCGACTATGTAAACGCGCACCAGGTTGGCAGCGACGACTACAAGGCTCGCATCATGGCGCTCGCCCCGGCGTGCCAGGCGCAAGCGGGGATCAAGTAGCTCGGAGAGCAGCGGGGCCGCCCTTGACAAGGGCGGGCATCCGCGTTAGGTCGTGATCGTTCCGTGGTGATTTGAGCCGACCGGCTTGCGCGCCACGTTAAATAAAGCGCTAAAAGGTCGGGAGTTCGTGAAAGGAACCCTGGCCCGCTCCGGTCCGGGGTTTTTTGTTGCCCGGGTCGGCGGCCGTCAGGGATCAAACCTGAAGGAGCGCGCCGATGACCAAACAAGTCCTGCCCCCCGACCTGGCGGCCGAGGTCAGCCAAGCGACCATCCTGGTGCGCGGCGGGGCGATGCGCAGCGAGTTCGACGAGACCTGCGAGGCCCTCTATTTGACCTCGGGCTATGTCTACGGCAGCGCGGCCGAAGCCGAGGAAGCGTTCAAGAACGACGGCTCGCGCTTTGTCTATTCGCGCTACCGCAACCCCACCGTGGCGATGTTCGAGGAACGCCTGAGGCTTCTGGAAGCCGCGGAATTCTGCCGCGCCACCGCGAGCGGGATGGCGGCGGTGTTCGCGGCGCTGCTGTGTAAGCTGCGTGCAGGCGACAAGGTGGTGGCGAGCCGGGCCCTCTTCGGCTCGTGCTTCTATATCGTCAACGAGTTGCTGCCGCGCTACGGGATCGAGACCAAGCTCGTCGACGGGCGCGACCTCTCGGCCTGGGAAACGGCGATCGGCGGCAACGTCAAGCTCACCTTCCTCGAAAGCCCGTCCAATCCGGCGATGGAGGTGATCGACATCGCCGAGGTGGCGCGGCTGACGCACCGCGCCGGCGGCAGCCTCGTCGTCGACAACGTGTTCGCGACGCCGCTGCTGCAGAAGCCGCTGGAGCTGGGCGCCGACGTCGTCGTTTATTCGGCAACCAAGCATATCGATGGGCAGGGCAGGGCGCTCGGCGGCGCCATCCTGTCGAGCAACCAATACCTCAAGGACGATCTCGGCCAGTTCTACCGGCATACTGGGCCGTCCTTGAGCCCGTTCAACGCCTGGCTGTTGCTCAAGGGGCTGGAGACGCTGGATCTGCGGGTCGAGCGGCAATGCCGCACCGCCGAAAATATTGCGCGCTTCCTCGAAGCCCATCCGAAGATCACCCGCGTGCTCTATCCCGGCCTGCCGAGCCACCCGCAGCACGAGCTCGCCAAGCGGCAGATGAAGCTTGGCGGCAGCGTCGTGTGCTGCGACATCGCCGGCGACAAAGCGGCCTGTTTCCGCTTCCTCGATGCGCTGAGGCTGGTCGACATCTCGAACAATCTCGGCGACTTCGAAGAGCCTCGTCACCCATCCGGCGACGACGACGCACTCCAAGCTCAAGCCCGAGGAACGCGCCGCGCTCGGCATCGGCGACTCGCTGGTGCGGATTTCGGCGGGGCTCGAGGCCGAAACAGACCTGATCAAGGACATCGGGAGAGCGCTGGAGCAGGTATAACCAGTAAAAAATGTGAAACGAGAATAAATTGACATTTTTGATATGTTAGAATATTTGAATCCACGTCATGTGCGCGGTATTTCTCGCTCGCGCGGCGGAGGGTTCGGGTCGTGGTTCAGCTCGTCGACAAGATTTCCAAGGCCGAGGCGACAAAGCAGCAAAGCCGCCAGTTGCGCGGCCATCTCGCGCGCGACCTCATCGACACCGCGACGCCGTTCGATGGCGAGGCCTATTCGCTGCTCAAATTCCACGGGATTTATCAGGGATATGACCGGGATACCGCGACCGAGCTGAAGCAGGCGGGCAATTCGAAGCACTATCAGCTCATGGTGCGGGTGCGCATCCCGGGCGGGCGGCTGACAGCCCAGCAGTACCTGGCGCTCGACGCGATCGGCGGCAAATACGCCAACGACACGCTGCGCGTCACCACGCGGCAGTCGATCCAGTTTCACGGCGTCGTCAAATCCGGCCTCAAGGCGGCGATGGGCGAGATCAACGCCGGGCTGATGACGACGCTGGCGGCGTGTGGCGATGTGGTGCGCACGGTGACGACTTCGCCGGCGCCGATCCGCGACAAGGTACACGACCGGCTGGAGGCCGACGCGCGGCTACTGTCGAGCGCGCTACTGCCGACGAGCGCCGCCTACAAGGAAATTTGGGTCGACGGCGCGCCGTGGAGCGAGGACCAGGGCTCGGACGAGCCCCAGGACCCGCTCTACGGCGACCGTTATTTGCCGCGTAAGTTCAAGATTGGGCTTGCGGTCCCCCAGGACAACACGATCGACGTGCTGACCAACGATCTCGGCATCGTCGCATTGTGGGAAGGCGAAGAGCTCACCGGATACAATTTTTTCCTCGGCGGCGGTCACGGCGCGACCCACAACAAGCCCGAGACCTATCCGCGGATGGCCACCGCGGTGTGCTTTGTCGAGCCGGTCGATCTGGTCGAGGCGACAAAGGCGGTGGTGCGGCTGCACCGCGACTGGGGCGACCGCGGAAACCGGCGGCACGCGCGGCTCAAATACGTCATCGCCGAGCGCGGCGAGGATTGGGCGCGCGAGCGGCTGTCGGAGGATATCGGCAAGACGCTCGAGCCGTGCCGCCCGATGGGAAAATTCCAGGTGCCTGACCATCTCGGCTGGCACGAGCAGGGGGACGGCAAGCTCTATCTCGGCATACCGATCTCGAGCGGCCGCATCGCCGACGAGGGGCATTCGCAAATCCGCACCGCGCTGCGCGAGATTGTCGCGGAATGTGGCGTCGATCCGATCCTGATGCCGAGCCAGGACATCATCCTCTCGGAAATTGATCCCGCCGACCGCAACGCGATCGAAGCGAAGCTGCGCGGGCGCGGTGTGCGGCTGGTCGAGGATATGGCGCCGGCCGAGCGCTGGGCGCTCGCCTGCCCGGCGCTACCGACTTGCGGCTTGGCGCTGACCGAGGCCGAGCGCGTGCGAGACGGGATGATTGGCGAGATCGTCGCGCGGATGGCGCGCTGGGGCGTCGAGCGCGAGCTTGTGTCGATCCGCATCACCGGCTGCCCCAATGGCTGCGCCCGGCCGTATTCAGGCGATATCGGCATTGTCGGGCGGATTCCAGGGTTCTATTCGATCTATGTCGGCGGCGATTTCGCGGGCACGCGGCTCAATGAGGTGGTGGCCGAGCGCATCCGCCTCGACGAGGTGGCCGACGTGCTCGACCCCCTGTTTCAGGTTTTCGCCGCGGCGCGCCAACCCGGCGAGGGGTTCGGCGGTTTTTGCCATCGGGTCGGTGTCGCCGAGCTGCGCGAGGTTGTCGTAGCGTCGCGCGCCAAGGTCAAGGAAGCGGCAGATTAGACGGCGAAGGCCGGCCCGGTGTCGGGCCGGCCAGTCTGTCGACGGTCGAGCCACCTCAGTAGTGGGGAAGCGGCGGCGGTGGCGGTAGTGGCGCCGGCGGAGGTGGAGGGGTGTAGGCTGGAGTACTCGCCACGCCTGCGGTAGCGCCGACCCCACCGCCTACGGCCGCGCCGACCGCGGCACCGGGGGCGCAGCCGATCGGGATGGTCACGATGCATCCGATCAGCGCGCCTGTGGCGGCGCCGCCGGTGCCGCTAACGACCGCGTTCGTCGCTGGATCGGGCGTTTGTGCAAAGACTGGGGCCGCCAGCGCCATACTGGTAAGAAATGCGACAGCACTGAGAGTCTTCATCGCTGTTCTCCTTTTTAGAGTCCGGACCTATTATCTTTCGTTGGTCCGGGAGACGAGCTTTGATGACTGTACCAACACCCCTGCGGCGGCATCGATCCGAAAAACATTTACTGGGATAGAATCCACCACGTCTTGCGATTTGTTTCGATCACCCGTGCGTCCTGTGTCTCCGCAGTTCCCACTTGCGTGAGCGCGGCGGTGGAGGGTTACTGTCGCGAAGGGCTCGAATATCGAGAGGCATCTCATGGGCATCACCGTCGCGGTCATGGCACAGGGCACGATGGGCGCCGGGGTCGGCAAGCGGCTTCATGAGCGCGGCGCCAACGTGCGCACGCTCTTGTCCGGGCGCAGTGAGGCCAGCGCGGGACGCGCCAAGGCCGCCGGCATGAAGCCCGCCGCCGACGAGCGCGAATTGCTGTCCGGAGCCGATTTCTTTTTGTCGATCTTGCCGCCCGATCAGGCGGTCGGGCTGGCCGAGCGTCTGGCGCCGGCGTTGCAATCGCTGCCGGTGAAGCCGGTCTATGTCGATTGCAACGCGATCAGCCCACAGACCGCGGCGCGCGTCGCGGCCGTCATCGAGCCGACTGGCGCCGCCTTTGTCGATGGCGGGATCATCGGCGGGCCGCCGCGCGAGGGCTATAGCCCGGCGATCTACGCCTCGGGGCCGCAAGCCGAGCGCACCAAGCCGATTGCCGAGTACGGCATCGACTGGCGCATCATCGATGGGCCGGTCGGGGCGGCGTCCGGGCTCAAAATGAGCTATGCCGGCATCACCAAGGGCACGACCGCGATCGCCGCGGCGATGCTCTTGGGCGCGGCGCGGTTCGGCTGCGCCGAGGCGCTGATCGCCGAGCTATCGTCGTCGCAGCTCGAGATGCTGAAGCGGATGCAGCGCGGTATCCCCGGGATGTATGACAAGGCCTATCGCTGGGTCGGCGAAATGGAGGAAATCAGCGATTTCCTCAACGCCAACGCGCCGTCCGCCGACATGTACGCGGCGATCGCCAAGCTCTACGAGTATCTGGCGGCGGCCGAGGCGGAGGCCGCTCCGGCCGCCGACAACGCGATCAAGACGCTGGACCGGGTGCTGGGGCGTTCGTGAGCGGACTCCCAGTCGTCGATATCTCGGCGCCGCAGGCTGCGGCGGCGCTGGGCAGGGCGCTCGAGGAGATCGGCTTTGCCTATGTCATCGGGCACGGCGTACCGGAAGCGGTGATCGACGGCGCATTCGCCGCGTCGCGTGCGTTCCATGCCTCCCCGGTTGCGCAAAAACGGTCGCTGGCGATCAACGAGTGGCACCGCGGCTACATGGCGATGGCGACCTCGACGGTGGTCACGTCGAGCGTCGCGCGGGTGAAGCGCCCCAATCTCAGCGAAAGCCTGATGATCATGCATGACGTGGTGCTGGAAGATGTCGGCGCACCGCTGCAAGGGCCGAACCAATGGCCTGACTGGCTGCCAGGGTTCCGGGCGGCGATCGAGGCCTACCGTGGCGCAGTTGAGCCTGTTTGCCGGCGGATCATTCGGCTGATTGCGGTCGCCCTCGGGCTCGAAGAGACCGCCCTCGACCGGCATTTCGCCAAGCCGACGACATTTTTGCGCTTGCTGCACTACCCGCCGCATCCGGTTGACGTGCCGGACGATCAGTTCGGCTCGGCGCCGCACACCGATTACGGCATCGTGACGCTGCTGGCACAGGACGATTGTGGCGGGCTTCAGGTACGCCGCCGCGACGGCGGGTGGATCGACGCCGAGCCGCTCCCCGGCGCGTTTGTGCTTAACGTCGCCGACATGCTGGCGCGGTGGACCAACGACCGCTTTGTGTCGACGCCGCATCGCGTGATCAACAACCGCACCGGCGCGGATCGGTATTCGTTGCCGTTTTTCTTCGACACTGCGATGGACTCGATCATCGAGTGCCTGCCGACCTGCGCCGGGCCGACCAACCCGCCGCGCTACCCGCCGGTGCGCTACGGCGACTATCTGATGGACCGGCTCAACAAGAATTACGACTACCGCAAGGACGCGGCGGCAGAGTAGGCGCGCGGCGCGCGGGACGCGCCGGCACCGCCCGCGCTAGCCGGCCAGCTTAGTACCCGGAGCCGTAATACGGCGCAGGGCCATAGCTGTAATATGGATAGCCGTAGCCATAGCTGTAATACGGGTACCCATAGTAGTACGGGTAGGTTGAGGAGGCGATCGCCGCGCCGACCAGCGCGCCGCCCAGGATGCCGAGACCGATCCCGGGCCCGCGATGCCAGCCGCCGCCGTGCCAGCTGCCGCCATGCCAGCCCCTGGCGTAGGCGCTGCTCGGCACAACGCTGAGCGAAGCCGCGGCGACGAGAGCGCTGGTCAACGCCAGCGCCCGGCCGGTCTTTCTGGCAAATTCGAAAGTCATGTCGCTTCTCCATTTTCCACGGCCGGCGGCCCTGAGGAGGCGCGGCCGTGTCAAAAGGAGAACGACGAGAACGGATGAGCATTCCAAGCAAACGGTACGACAACGTATACTTAAATGCCGAGCTGCCATGCGCGGACGGTGTGACCTGGCGCCAGGCCTACCCCTCCGCCACCTTGTGGCCGGCCAGGTGTTCCAGGACGCGCACAAGGCCGGAATGATCCCAGCCCTTTCCGCCCAAGGGGGTCGCGGCGTTGAACAATTCCTGGGTCGTCGCGGTGTTGGGTAGCGACACGCCCATTGCGCGCGCGCCCTGCAGCGCCAGGTTCAGGTCCTTCTGGTGCAACTCGATGCGGAAACCGGGGTCGAAGGTGCGCTTGATCATGCGCTCGCCGTGCACTTCGAGGATGCGCGAGGCGGCGAACCCGCCCATCAGCGCCTGGCGCACCTTGGCGGGGTCGGCGCCGGCCTTGGAGGCGAAGAGCAGCGCCTCGCCGACTGCCTCGATCGTCAGCGCGACGATGATCTGGTTGGCGACCTTGGTGGTCTGCCCGGCGCCGACATCGCCGACGAGGGTGATGTTCTTGCCCATCAGCTCGAACAGCGGCTTCACTTTGGCGAAATCGGCCTCCGAGCCGCCGACCATGATGGTGAGGCTGGCGGCCTTGGCGCCGACCTCGCCGCCCGATACCGGCGCGTCGACATAGCCGCAGCCTTTCTCTGCGACCGCGGCGGCAAAGATCTTGGTGTCGATGGGCGAGATCGAACTCATGTCGACGACGATCTTATCGGGGGATAGCCCGTTAATGACGCCATCCGGCGAAAACAGCACGTCGGCGACGTCGGGGGTGTCGGGCACCATGACGATGACGACCTCCGACTGCTCGGCGATCGATTTCAGCGTGTCGCAGACGGTCGCGCCGGCTTCCTTGACCGGGGCGGGGCAGGTGCGCTTGCCGTAAACGTAGAGCTGGTGCCCGCCCTTGATGAGGTTGAGGGCCATCGGATGACCCATGATCCCCAGACCGACGAAACCGATTTTCATGATGCCTCTCCGCTGACCCGCCGACGCTACCGGCACAGTGCTACAGTCCGGGGCAAAAGCTCAAGCAGACCGGAGGGCCACTGCCGCACTAAGCTGTCTCCCGGGTTGCCGCGAATATCGAGATTTTCCCCAATAACGCCACTGCCACGCCGCAATCCGGAATGCTAGCTTCGGGCGCGCTCAATTAATGGGCGATTTGGAGAATTGTCGATGCTGCGCGCCCTGTCGCTCATGTTCATCCTCGTCATCGGGGTTTTCGCGCCGCCCGCCGGGGCCGCTTCGGCGCCGGCATACGAGTCGAAGGACCTGGCGGATGCCGGAACGCAATACCGGCAGGATCTGCTTGACCGCGTCCCCGCCAACAAGCGTCTGCCCAACCTGATTCCGCGGCTGAAAAAGGACGCCGACGAGGAGTACCGGGCCAAGCGCTACCACCAGGCGATCGACGATCTGGAGAGAGTGATCTCCTATGGCGCGGACGACGGAACCACCTGGCTGAAGCTCGCCCAGGCGCAGCTCGCTTATGACGACGAAGACCACGCGATGCCAAGCGCCTACAACGCGTATCGCAAGTCGAACGATCCGACCGAGCGCGGCAACGCGCTGTTCATTATCGGCAAGGACTACGACAAGCACGACAAGTTCAAGGAGGCGCTGGCGGCGTTCGAGGCCGGTCTGACCCTCACCAAGTCGGCGGGGGTCACCGAGCGGGTGGCGCAGCTCAAGGTGCTCGTCGCGTTCCGCGTCATCAAGGTCGAGGTCGAGGCGGAAGCGGACTCACCGCGCGCCTGCCTGCGCTTCAACGAGCCGGTCGCCGTCAAGGGCGACATCTCCTACGGCAGCTATGTGCGCACCACCCCGGCGCTCGACGGCATCGTTACCGCGCGCGGCGACACGATGTGCCTCGACGGGTTGAAGCACGGCGCGACCTATCAGATCGAGCTGCTGACCGGCTTCCCCTCGATCACCGGCGAGAAGACGCTGTCGGACTTCAAGACCAACGTCGTCATCCCCGACCGCAAACCGTCGATCAGCTTCGCCGGCACCGGCTACGTGCTGCCGCGCGAGGGCAGCGCCGGGCTGCCGGTGACGACGGTCAACCTCGACCGCGTCAAGGTGCGCATCCTCAAGGTCAACGAGCGCAACCTCGTGCCGAGCATCGACGCCGAAAAGCTGACGATGAGCTTCGGTTCCGACGATGTCGACGAGATCGCCAACCGTTCCGGCAGCGGTCGTCTGGAAGGGCGAGATGACGATCCAGCGCGAGCCCAACCGCGCCGTCTCGACCGCGATCCCGCTGAAGGACATCCTCAAAGACAAGGGCCCGGGGGTCTACCTCGCGGTCGTCGAACGCGCCGACGTCCAGGAGGGTGACGACACTCAACCGGCGACCAACTGGGTCCTCGTTTCCAATCTCGGTCTGACCACCTATTCCGGCGCCGACGGGATGACGGTCGCGGTGCGCTCGCTCGCCGACGCGAAGCCGGTCAGCGGCGTGACCTTGCGGCTCTACGCGCACAACAACACCGAGCTCGGCACCGCGACGAGCGACGCCGACGGTCTCGCCCGTTTCGCGCCCGGTCTGTTGCACGGCAATGGCGGCGATGAGCCGTTTGCGGTGATGGCCTATGGCGCTGAGGGCGACTTCAACTTTCTCGAAGTCGGCCGCGCCGCGTTCGACCTCAGCGACCGCGGGGTCAGCGGGCGCGACCAGCCGGGACCGGTCGACGCCTATCTCTATACCGATCGCGGCATCTACCGGCCGGGCGAGACCATCCATCTGACCGCGCTGGTGCGCGACGACAAGGCGAACGCGCTGTCGGGTGTGCCGCTGACGTTGCGGTTGCTGCGGCCGGACGGCGTCGCCGTCGACACGCGCCAGCTCACGGGCGGCGAGCTCGGCGGCTTCTATCAGAAATACGCCCTGCCGCGCGACGCGCGGATCGGCACCTGGACGATCGAGCTGAAGGTCGATCCGAAGGCGGCGGCGATCGCCACGACCGAGTTCGGGTCGAGGATTTCGTGCCGCCGACAGCTAAAGGTCGCGCTGTCGGCGAGCGACGAGCCGATCCGACCGAACCAGGATTACCCGGTGGCGATCGCCAGCCAATACTACTACGGCGCGCCGGGCGTCGGGACTGGCGGTCCAGGCGAAGGCGTCGATCGCCTTCGACGACAACCCCTATCCCGTCGGAGCCAGATTTTCACTTCGGCCTGGTCAACGAAAAATACGCCGGCGACCTCAAGCAGCTCGATGCGCCGGCGACCGACGACCAGGGCAAGTCGTCGGTCACGATCAATCTCAGCGATCTGCCCGACCTCACCAAGCCGCTGGCGGCGACGATCGAGGTCGATGTGTTCGAGCCGAGCGGACGAGCAGATCAGCGCGACGCTGACCCGGCCGATCCGGCTGCGACCGCTGGCGATCGGACTGCGCTCGTCGGCGGGCGACGACGCGGTGCCGGAGGGACAGCCGGCTAAGCTCGATATCATCGCGCTCGACAATGCCGGCAAGCGCATCGCCGCGACCGGGTTGCGCTGGGAATTGCTGCGCGAGACCTGGCGCTACGATTGGTACTCGGAGAACGGCATGTGGCGTCACCGCGTGCAGGTGCGCGACGTGCCGATCGATAGCGGCAGCGTCGATGTCGCCGCCGGCAGCGCCGCCACGTTGTCGAAGACGCTGCCCGCCGGGCGCTATCGCTGGGAGGTGACGGACAGCGCCACCGGGGCGCAATCGAGCCTGCGCTTCCATGTCGGCTGGTACGTCGAGGCCGAGCTGCCGGATGTGCCGGACAAATTGTCGGTGACGCTCGACAAGACGAGCTATCAGCCGGGCGACACGGCCAAGGTGTTCGTCAAGGCGCCGTTCGCCGGCGAAGCGGAGCTGGCGATCGCCTCGAACAAGGTGATCTCGCTCAAATCGTTCAACCTGCCCGAGGGCGGGACGACGCTCGACATCCCGGTCGATGGCAATTGGGGCAATGGCGTTTACGCGCTGGTCACCGCCTATCGGCCCCCTGTGCCGCCGGCCGCAAACGGCAACGGCACTTCGGCGCGCGGGCCGGGGAGGGCGGTCGGCCTCGCCTGGATCGGGGTCGATCCGGCGCCGCGCACGCTGACCGTTACTTTGTCGGCGCCCGATGTGGTGCGGCCGCGCGCGCCCGCAGAGGTGCCGATCAAGGTGGCCGGCCTCGGCAAGGGCGAGGAAGCCTATGTGACGCTCGCCGCAGTCGACGAGGCGGTGCTGAAGCTGACCGATTTCGCCAGCCCCGCGCCTGGCGATTATTTCTTCGGCAAGGAGAAGCTCGGGGTCGAATTGCGCGACCTTTACGGCCGGCTGATCGACCCGCACGCCGACAGGATCGGCGCGCTGCGCAGCGGCGGCGACCAGTTCGCCAAGCGCTCGGTCGCCGGGTTGCCCGACAAGAGCAATCTGGTCGTCGCGCTGTTCTCCGGCATCGTCAGGCTCGACGATAGCGGCGCCGCAACCGTCAAGCTCGACATCCCCGATTTCCAGGGGCAGGTGCGGCTGATGGCGGTCGCGTACTCCGCCAAAAAACTGGGCGCGGTGAGCGCGCCGATGACGATCCGCGACCCGGTGGTGACCATGGTGTCGCTGCCGCGTTTCCTGGCGCCGGGCGACGAAGCGCGCACTCGGGGTGACGATCAACAACCTCGAAGGCCCGACTGGCGACTATGCGCTGAAGATGACCGCGACCGGGGCCGGCAACTTCGCGACGCCGGTCGAGCGCACGATTCCGCTCAAGGCCGGGGCCAATTTCAGCGACGGGTTTCCGCTGGACGCGACGACTGTCGGTAATGTCGCGATCCATCTCGACCTCACGGGGCCGAGTGATCTGCACATCGCCCGCGACTTCAAGATCGGGGTGCGGCCGGCGTCAGTCCTATCAGCTGAAGCGGTTTGTCGGACAGATGCCGCCGGGGCAGAGCGTCACGCTCGACGACGGCAGCCGCCGACGAGTTCCTGCCCGGCACCGCCGAGGCGGTGCTGACGGTCGGGCCGCGCCCGGAATGGGACGTGCCGGGTCTGCTGCAGGCGCTCGACCGCTACGCCTATGGCTGTCTCGAGCAGACGACGAGCCGGGCCTTGCCGCTGCTCTATGTCGATGAGGTCGCGTCGCTGTGGAAGGCCGATCCCGGCTTCTCGGCAGACAAGACGCTCGATGGCGCGATCGCGCATATCGCCGAGCTGCAGCGCTCGGACGGCAGTTTCGGCGTGTGGAGCGACACGGACGACACGGTGCCGTGGCTCGACGCCTATGCCGCCGATTTCCTGATGCGCGCCAAGGAGCACGGCAAGAACGTGCCTGATTTCGCGCTGAAGGGGGTGATCGGCTGGCTGCGCAATTATGTGCGGCAGGAGCACAAGGACGACGACGCGCTGAGCGCGCTTGCCTATGCGCATTACGTGCTCGCCCGCGCCAAGGCCGACGATATTGGCGCGCTGCGCTACTTCAACGACACCTCGATGACCTCGCTTCCGACGCAGGCCGCCAAGGCGCAGCTGGCCGCCGCGCTCGCCGCCTATGGCGACACGACGCGCGCAGCCGCCGCCTATGCCGCGGCGCTGGGGCCGCCACCGAAGCGTGATCCCAAGCTGCGCTACATCGACTACGGCAGCGATTTGCGCGATAGCGCCGCCGCGCTCGCCTTCGCCGCGACAGATCCGGACAACCAGCAGCGCTTGACCGCAATCATGGACCGCATCGCCGAACTGTTCGCCCACGCCGACCGCACCAGCACCCAAGAGCAGGCCTGGCTGCTTCTCGCAGCCGAGGCGGCGGCGAAGCTCACTGGCAACAGCATGACCATCTCGGTGAATGGCAACGCAGCCGAAGCGCTCACCAAGCCACAATACTTCCGGCGGCCGCTCGGGGCCGGCGCCCCGCCTGTCAGCGTCGCCAATCGCGGTACCGCGCCGGCATGGCGTTCGGTTTCGATCACCGGCGTGGCCAAAGCGGATTTGCCGCCGGAGAGCAACGGCTATATCGTCACCCGCGGCGTCTTCCGACCCGATGGCACGGCGGCCGATCTCAGCAAGATCCATCAGACCGATCTGCTCGTCGTGGTGCTGAAGGGCGTGCGCAAGAACGCGGCGCAGCCGGCGCGGGCGCTGATCGTCGATCTGCTCCCGGCGGGGTTCGAAATCCAGAACGCGAGCGCGCCCGGCGCCGATGGCGTTGGGGGCTACGCATGGCTCAAGGATCTGTCGAGCGCCAGCTACACCGAGGCGCGAGACGACCGCTACATCGCGGCGCTCGATCTGCCGAACGGCACCTCGGAGTTCACCCTCGCCTACGTGGTGCGGGCGGTGACGCCGGGCACGTACAAATATCCCGCGCTCGACGTCGAGGACATGTACGACCCGGAGACCTACGGCCGCACCGCGATCGGCAAGCTGACGGTGCTGGCGAAGTAGGGCTGTGAGCGGAAAAGCTCCCACCCGTGCCGACGCGCTCCCTTCCCCGCCGGCGGGGAAGAGTTGGGGAGGGGGCTGGCGATGGCGGATCGGTGTCGTTGCCGGTCTTGCGCTTCTGACCGCGGGCTATCTGGCGCTGACACCGCCGTCCCTGCTACGAAGCCAGCGGGTGTCGATGCTGGTGCTGGCGCGAGACGGATCGATCCTGCGCGGCTTCCTTTCCGCCGACGGGAAATGGCGGCTGCCGACCACCACCGACGAGGTCGACCCGCTCTATCGCCGCATGCTGATCGCGACCGAGGACCGGCGTTTCGCGTTGCATTTCGGGGTCGATCCGCTGGCGATCGGGCGAGCGTTGGCGCAATTCGCCTGGCACGGCCACGTCGTTTCCGGCGCCTCGACCCTGACCATGCAGGCGGTCCGCCTGTTGGGGCGGCGCTCGCGCACGCTTGCCGCAAAGGTCGCCGAAAGTGGCGAGGCGCTGGCGCTGGAACGGCGGCTCGACAAGAACGCGATCCTGGGCATCTACCTGACCCTGGCGCCGTTTGGCGGCAATCTCGAAGGGGTGCGGGCGGCTAGCCTTGCCTATTTCGGCAAGGAGCCGGCTCATCTGACCCTGGCCGAAGCGGCGCTCCTAGTGGCTATCCCGCGCTCTCCTGAGCGATTGCGGCCCGACCGGCATCCGGAGGCGGCCCGTCGTGCGCGTGACGCGGTGCTGCGTCGGATGGCGGCGGCGGGGGTCATCTCGCGCACCACGCTGGCCGAGGCCGCCGCCGAGCCGGTCCCGATCATGCGGCTCGCTTTGCCGCTTAACGCGCCGCATCTGGCGCGCGCGATGCGTGACGAATAACCCGCGCGACGCGGTGGTGCGCACCACGATCGATCCGCTACTGCAGCGCCAGGTCGAAGCGCTGCTGAGACGCGAGGCGGGGGCGCTCGACCCGCAGGCGACCTATGCGGCGATCGTGGTCGATAATCGCGACCGCCGCGTCATCGCCTATGTCGGCAACGCCGATTTCCTGGCGAGCTCCCGGCACGGGACGATCGACATGGCGCGGGCGATCCGCTCGCCCGGCTCGGCGCTGAAGCCGTTCATCTACGCGATGGCGTTCGACCGGCTGATCATCCACCCGGAGACCATCCTTGAAGACCAGCCGCGCCATTTCGGCGATTACGCGCCCGACGATTTCGACGGCCGCTTTCTGGGGCAGATCACCGCCCGCGAGGCACTGCAATATTCGCTGAACGTGCCGGCGGTGGCGGTGCTCGACCGGCTCGGCCCGGGCAAATTCACCGCCGCGCTCGCTGCTGCCGGCATTCGGCTGAAGCTGCCGCAGCCGACCACCGAGCCGGGGCTCGCGATCGCGCTCGGCGGCGACGGGATCAGCCTCTTCGATCTGGCGACGCTCTATGTCGCGCTGTCGCATCGCGGTGCGGTGGCGCCGTTGCTGACCCGGTTCGACCAGACGGAAGGCCCGGCCACGTCGATCTTCGGGCCGGTCGCCGCGTGGTACGTCAACGACATTCTGACCGGCGCGCCACCGCCGCCGGGAATGTTGCCGGTGGAGGTGCGGCGGGCGCGGCATCTCGCCTTCAAGACCGGCACATCCTACGGGTTCCGCGATGCTTGGGCGGTCGGCTACGATTCCGAGGTGACGATCGCGGTTTGGGCGGGGCGCCCGGACGGAACGCCGATGCCCGGCATCACCGGGCGGACCACCGCGGCGCCGGTCGTTGTTCAAGATCGCCGACCTGATCGGCCCGCCGGCCAATCCGCATCCGGTGATGCCGCCACCCGGAGCGCTGTTAGTCGCCGGTAGGGATCTGCCGCTTGCGCTGCGGCGGCTCGATCCTGGTCCGGCAGATCGCCGCGGTCGGGATCCCGGCGGGCCGAAAATCCTCTACCCGCCCGACGGCTCAATCGTCGAATGGCACGGCGAGGAGGTCCCGCTCGAAGCCGCGGGCGGCGCCGGGCCGCTTGCGCTGGCTTGTCGATGGGCGGCCCCTGCCGCCGGGGCCGCCGCGCAAGGAGCTGTTCTGGCCGCCCGGGGGGATCGGCTTCGCCCGTCTCACCGTGATCGACGCCACCGGCCGCAGCGCGCACGCCACGGTGCGGCTGGCGCCGTAGTCAGGCGGCCGACGGGAGTTGATAAGGCGGCCGGTGCAAGCCGGCGGGAGAGATGGTGAAAATCTCGTAGCCGGTTGCGGTAACCCCGATCGTGTGCTCGAACTGGGCGGACAATGAGCGGTCCTTGGTGACCGCGGTCCAGCCGTCGCTCAGCACTTTTACCTCCCATCGCCCGGCGTTGATCATCGGCTCGACGGTGAAGAACATGCCCTCTTGCATCACCGGTCCGTCTTGCGGCCGGCCGTAATGCAGGATCGAGGGTGCGTCATGAAAGACCCGGCCGACGCCGTGGCCGCAGAAATCGCGCACAACCGAATACCGGTGGCTTTCGGCATAGCGCTGGATCGCGTCGCCGATGATGCCGATGTGGAGCCCGGGCTTGATCGCGGCGATGCCGCGCATCATCGCTTCGTAGGTGACGTCGACCAGTTTCCGCGCCTTTAACGGAATGCGGTCGCCGACGAAGTACATGCGGCTGCTGTCGCCGTGCCAGCCGTCAAGGATCGGGGTGACGTCGATATTGAGAATATCGCCTTCTATCAGCCGCCGTTCGCCGGGGATGCCGTGGCACACGACGTGGTTGATCGAGGTGCAGATCGCCTTCGGGAACCCGCGATAGCCAAGCGGCGCGGAGATCGCGCCGTGGTCGGTCACGAATTCGTGGCAGAGCCGGTCAAGCTCGCCGGTGGTGACCCCGGGCACGACATGCGGAATGATGAAATCGAGCGTCGCGGCGGCCAGAGCCCCGGCCTTGCGCATGCCCTCGAAGGCCGCGGGCCCATGAATTTTGATCGAGCCGGGCCGCGCCGTCACCTCGCGGCGCGAATCCATGCCCAACATCACGTCTTGCTGCATCACCGCACGCTCTTTCGCATGTCGCCAATATCGGTTGCCGGGCGGCTCGCGGCAATCCCGGTTTGAGACTATTCGCGGCGCGCAATTGTGCCGGCGGTCGGCTTTGCCTATGAAGAGCAACGCCACCGTCAACGAGAGCAACGATGCCAAGCCGCGCGGACAGCCCGCCGAAGACCTATACCGCCTGCGTCCTCATTATCGGCAACGAGATCCTGTCGGGGCGCGTGCAGGACGAGAACATCGCCTTTCTCGCCAAGGGACTGAACGAGGCCGGCATCCGCCTCAAGGAAGTGCGGGTGATTCCCGACGACAGCGATACCATCGTCGGCACGGTCAACGAGGTGCGGCGCACGTTCGACTATGTCTTCACCACCGGCGGCATCGGCCCGACCCATGACGACATCACCGCGCAGAGCATCGCCGAAGCCTTCGCGGTGAAGCTGATCCTCCATCCCGAGGCGAAGCGGTTGCTGGAGAGTCATTATCCTGCCGGCGCGGTCAACGAGGCGCGAATGCGCATGGCCTATGTGCCGGACGGGGCGGTGCTGCTGCCCAACCCGATCTCGCGCGCGCCCGGCTTTCGCATCGGCAACGTCTATGTGATGGCGGGCGTGCCGCAAATCATGCAGGCGACGTTTCGCGAGCTGAGCCACAGCCTCAAGGGCGGCGCCAAAGTGCTGAGCCGCAGCGTGAGCTGCAGCCTCGGGGAGGGCGTGCTGGCGCAGGGGCTCGGCGAGTTGCAGGCGCGCTACGACGATCTCGAAATCGGCTCGTACCCGTATTTCCGCCGCGCCGATTTTGGGGTCACGCTGGTCATTCGCGGCACCGACCGGGCGCGGCTGCTCGCCGCGACCGAGGAGCTGAAGGCGCTGATCCGTATCCTTGGGCGGCGATCCGCACGAAGGCGCGAGCGAGGATTAGCGTGTTACGCTGCGCTAGCGCGGACGTGGCGAAATGGTAGACGCAGCAGACTTAAAATCCATATTTATAAGATATTATCAGAGATAAATATTAATAATATCAATATGATAAATAGAAATCAGCATCTTAGATAACCTTCCACAATCCTTTCACATTTCTTGACCATTTTGCCGCTTTGGCGTATGATCACGCCATGACGATCACGCACGACCTCATTGGCGGCAAACTGCACGTCTATCGGCGCGAAAACAGCCGGTACTGGCAATGCTCCAGCTACCTTGCTGGCCGCAATCACCGCGCGACGACCAAGACCGATAGCCTCGAACGCGCCAAGGCCTTCGCCGAGGAATGGTATTTCGACCTTCGCCTCAAGAACCGCTCAGGCGAGCTGCGGGGCGGGAGGAGCTTCAAGGCAGCTGCCGATCTGTTTCTCCCGGAGTACGAGGCCCTCACCGCCGGCGAGCGAAATCCCGACTACGTGAAGGGGCACGGGACGCGCTTGCGCGTCCATCTCCTTCCGTTCTTTGGCAACAAATCAGTATCAGACATAACGCCGGCCCTCGTGGCCGACTACCGCATTCACCGCCTGACCTCCCGCAAACACCCCAAGACCGGGGAGCCGATGCGCCCGGCGCGCAGCACGATGCATCAAGAGATCGTGACCCTGCGGCATGTGCTCAAAACCGCCGAGCGCCAAGGCTGGATCAAGTTCATCCCGAACCTTTCTCCTCCCTATAAGACCTCAGGCAAAATCAGCCACCGCGCCTGGTTCTCTCCTGAGGAGTACAAGCGCCTCTACGAGGCCACGCGGGCGCGCGCGGCCCATCCGCCCAAGCCGCGCTGGAAATGGCAATGCCAGCAGATGCACGACTTCGTGCTGTTCATGGTCAACACCGGCCTGCGGCCCGACGAAGCGTTGCGACTCGAATTCCGCGACGTGGAGATCGTCGAGGACGCCGCGTCGGGCGAGACCATTCTTGAGGTCAGCGTACGCGGCAAACGCGGCGTCGGCTATTGCAAGAGTATGCCCGGCGCGGTGTTGCCGTTCAAACGACTGCGCGACCGGCCGAGGCCGACATCGCTGGGCCGCGATAGCTCCAGTAACGCGCTTGAGAAAGGCCCGAAGAGACACGCAGGCAAACCTCAACCGGCCGACCGGCTGTTCCCTCGCAATCACCACGAGCTTCTCAATGCGATCCTTATCGAAGAGGGTCTCAAGAAGGATCGCGAAGGCCTGCCGCGAACGGCCTACAGCCTCCGGCACACCTACATCTGCCTGCGGCTGATGGAGGGTGCCGACATCTATCAAATAGCCAAAAACTGCCGCACCAGCGTCGAGATGATCGAGAAATTCTACGCCGCCCATATCAAGAACATGATCGATGCGGCGGCGGTCAATGTCAGAAGGGCGGCTACACCAGCCGCCCTAAAAGAGCGGCCGAACGGCCGTACCCCGAGGGCTGGCGCGAACGCAAAAAGCCCGAGAATTCGCAGGAAGTAAGGGAACCCGAATCTCCGGCCACACCCCATTTGGCGGACGCCAACGGCGAAACTATAGCCATCCCCTGTGCGGGCATGGCGAAATTTGTAGACGTAACGGACTTAGGCCAACTTTAGTCCCATTGGGCAGATGACCGTCGGCAGCGTGAAGGCCGGCGAGGGCAACTCGCCGGCCTTTAAAATCGGCGAATAACGCCGAGCTGCTCTCTACACCTGCTGACTTGGGTCTATTTGGCCGCTTTTTTGCAATTCGTCGCCGAGAGCGGTCAGAGACTCGTTGCCAATGACCTTCCTGTCTTCGGTCGGGCCGAATTCGAACACGACTTTGAAATTGCGGGCGACAGATAGGTCGGCGGCCGATGTTTTGACTTTGTACGACACCCTTATTCGGAAGGCATATCGCAGCCAGAACAGAAACCACGGCCCGCGTCCGGTCGGGCCGGATGGCGGACTACCGCCGCCAGTCTGCGGCACCTTCTCGTCGATCTGCACGACCGGGATGACGTGAGGCTCCGTAGTGGCTTTACGGCAATGAGGGGCTCGCGGCCTCGATGAGCGCCGGCTAGCATCCTCCTGCGAGAGCCAGTCCAAGGTCTCCTTGGTCCGGCTCACATGGTCGTCGTCTACCCATCGACTGGGTAGACCCTCTCGAATTCGCGTGACACGCGCCATATATGCCTCCCTAGGTGCGATCCGAATCGGCCACTTCAGGGCGGCTCTTGTCCAACGGTTAAGGCCGTTCGTACAATGCCCCCAATCGTTGGCTTACAGCGCGCTAAAGTCCAGTCTTACCAGCGCATGACGTTTGCCTCAGCACCCTCAAAAACGCATGGCATTGCCTCAAGAGAGTGATTTTTCTACTGTAGGGTACCTAGTGGCGATGCTATCCGCCGGTTGCGATGGGTGACCGAAAAACGCATCGGGCCAGGTGCCATTTGACATCAACGATCCTGTGTGCTCGATTTCCCAGCCTCCGAACCTGATGTGCGGAAACAGCCGCCCAGTCCCGCTAACCGGGACCGCCTGGGCGGCTGATGAACATTTTTTTCATGAAGGCGTTGGCATCATGCCGGCAGCTAAGTCCATTCCGAGCAGGCAATCTTAGTCCCTGGAGATGCCCCAGCAGCCTGCCTCATCACCACCTCAGCGCCCGTGTCGAAAAGGCACGACGCTGATCTCTGCCCACATCAAGACGCGTGCGGTCGAGGCTTTCCGATCATTGCTGCTTCGTTTGTCTGTTGAGCGGGACTACCGCGTCACCATGCAACAGGCCGTCTGCGAAAGCCTGGTGGATTTCTTCGTCCAACACGACGAACCGCCCCCCTCGGAACTTGTCACTGCAGTAGAACCAACCACGATAATTCCGCGGTCACAGGCTGCGCGCATCGCTAGCGCATGGGCCGAGCTAAAACGGCATGTCGCCAATGAAGTGACCAACCCATCGTCCAGTCGGGAAGACACGACAATGGTGTCTGCCTATATCAAGACACCCGCCGGCGAAGCCTTCCGATCGTTGCTGCTGCGCTTGTCCCTGCAGCGGGGCTATCGCGTTACGACGCAACAAGCCGTCTGCGAAAGCCTGGTGGATTACTTCATCAAGCACCAGGAACCGCCACCCCCGGAACTTGTCGCGGCAGCGCTGCCCTCGAAAGCGAAAGAGAAACTAGAAACCCTGGAACGCGCTTAACGATCGAACTTTATGCGGGTACATGCAGGCGCGTGCGGGTAAGTGGATTGGCACCGCCTGCACAAGATCGAAGCGAAGAACAGCAGTCTAGACCCTTGGCCGGCGGTGACCCGGTACCACGCGCGTTGGGCCGCTTAGGCCCGTTCCCTCCTATTGGCGGCGGTCCGCCGGGGCGCTATAGCTAGTTCGAGTGCGGGCGTGGCGAAATTGGTAGACGCAACGGACTTAAGCCAAACTTGAGTGCTCTCCGGGAAACCGAGGATGCAGAACTGCCCAAATTCGGGGGAACCTGTCAGATGGCAATCCCGAGCCAAGCCTGGAAACAGGAAGGTGTAGAGACTAGACGGGCAGCACCTAAAGCCGCATGGCCAGGGTGAAGGGATAGTCCAGACCCCAAACCTCTCCGGCGCGAGCTTCGCGCAGGATCGGGCGGCGAAAGCCGTAGCGGGTAAGAAAATCCGTTGGGCGCAAGCCCATGCCGGTTCAAGTCCGGCCGCCCGCACCATTGCCCAAAATTTTTGCGTCGGGGTGTTCTTCAGATGACAACGACAGCCAACAACGCCTCATGGTGGGTCTGGGTCTGCTGGCGTACACGCGGAACCGACAGCACGTTCCTTTACGCCTGCGCCGCACAAACGGAACCCGCGCCCGGTTGGTCGAAAGCAACTGAGCGCTCGCTCATCGACGGGGGGCTTTTGCTGACGAAGCAGAACATCGTTCCCGCGGCTGATTTCGATGCCTTCATTTCCGGTGCGGCGGATGGGGAACTCGACCTGAAGCTGCTGTTTGGCACGGACGCACCCAGCGTTCGGATTAATGCTCGGCGGGAGTTTGTTCGGTCGGCCCTTGGCGACACGGCGGCGCGGGCGCATGCGTATTGCTCGATGCCGACCGCGGACATCGCCTTCGGCCCATCAGGCACTGATCTCGAACCCGTCCTCGGCCACCTGACGGCCGAGCTCGGCCTACCATTCGGGCAGGAATACGTTGCTCATCTCGGCAATTTCGAGGTGTTCACGCTGATCCCATGGGCCGAAACCCAGCCACCGTTCTTGATTGAGGGAGAGCGGGTCGAGCAGACCGGTCAGGAATTGCGAGGCCCACGTTCCCTTTTGATCGCTCGTGCGCCCGCGTTCGCGGCCGAGCCGCATTTTGCGCATGTCGTCATCCGTGAGAGCGGCGAGGTTCTTGAAGACAAGCTGATCGAGCTACCAGCCGACGTCTGTCGCTCCGATCCAATCCAGGTCAGCGATGTAATTGATAGCTTCGATTTCAGCCTGTTCGACCGGAATGGCCACCTGCTCGATCGGCAGAGCAGTAATTTTCTTCGCGAGGTTGGTATGGTCATGGAGATCGGCGGTGGGGGCGTCGTTCTCAACGACGCTTTGACGGTCCGAGCCGCCGGCGTTTCTCCCAGTCTTGCGCAAACCGCGTCGGCCATGCGTCCCCGGCATTCGCAACGTATTCGCGTGGCCGGCGATAACGGGCCGTTCGCGTTTCGCAGGCAATCCGCTGAGATGCGCGCTTTCCTGCGCCGGCACAGGCCGCCGTCTAGCGACGACCGCTTCTTCAAGCGCTCGATTGAGAGCGAGGTCGGCGCTATCCAGCACCTCAATTCACTTCTCGGCGGCGGGAGGGTAGCCCGAGCAATTCTCGTCGATCCCTATTTCGGCGCATCCGCCCTAGGCCAAATTGCGGTGCGGCTAACGAGCCGCGACGTGGCGCTCACCATTGTCACCAGCTGGACCAAGCTCAATCCCGATACGGGTTCCGACCTTGAAGCTGGGACCGACAAAACAGCGGAACTCGCAAATGCCCTTGCCGAATTGCGCCCATTCATTAGCATACAGCTTCGGCTCGTTAACCTTGCCGACGGCAACGAGCCGGCTTTTCATGACCGGTATTTGTTGCTCTACCCCCATGAGGGGGAGCCGAAGGTTTATTTGCTGTCGAACAGCTTGAACCGGATTGCCGGCAAATGGTCCTTTTGCATGAGCGTTCTTGCCGATGACATCCGACCGGAGGTTCAAGCGTATATCGAGGGCCTCGCCGAAGGCCAAGACCTCACCGGCTGCACGTCGCCGCAAATTACCTTCACCTGGCCAACCGCGCCCTAATCTTCAGCCGCCGTTCGCGACACCGGGCGTCACGGAGGCGCTGACCTGGCTTTTGGGACTGTCAGCAAATGCATCCCGGAACGAGCTGATAACGCGCGTAAGGATACACGGCCTGCTGAAGGGCGAGCGCGGCGAGCATTGGCACGCTAACGGGCCAACCGTAGCATGGTTTCTCAACCATGCGGTCCATCGTCTGCCGACGGCGCCCGAGCGTCTCGGATTGGTCTTGCATGGCGTCGGCGAACTTGCGGCGCGCTGCCACACCGATCTCCGGGCACCATTTCTCCGAATTGCCGGTCACCGACCGAAATTGCTGCCCGAGGCGGTACTCGATGCGGCGTTCGCCGTAAGCGGTCAGCTCGCTGGTCACCGGTTTCATATGCAGGAGCTCGCGGTCGCGCAGGCTCTGTTGAGCGTGTCGCTGTCGCGAGAAACGTTTGAGCACGGGCTGACCCTCGCGGGCCGCCCTCATGCTGCGGGAGGCTTCTTCCGGCATGGCTGGGATTTCGTGGTGCGGCTCTACGCGAGGGCAAACTTGCCCGCGTTAGACCGGTGGATTGCGCGGCAACGGAACGCCGATGTGCGGCTTGCGGCGATCGTCAGCACATTGGCCGAGGACTTAATGTGGCAGGCGCGTTCGGGTGCGCTTGCGCGCCGCCTCCTCAAATCCCGAAACCCGCTACTTAAGTGCCTTGCGGCAGCAGCCGTGATCGATCTACCGCTGCATATCGAGCCGCGTAAGACCTACGCGGAATGTTACGGGATCTTCCGGGAGGCCGGCCTCGACGCAGGAGACGCCACCTGGACCGCAGCCGAAGCCCTTAAGCAGATCGTCCATGCCCGTTACCGCATCGCCCACCGCTTGCCGCAGATCGACGCGCGCCGCCGGTATCTCGGCGATCATCCCGAAGCCGCGATTGGCGGTGAGGCCCATCTCGCGCATGAGCTCGAACGCCTCGGGCGCGAGGAAACGCAGCTTCGCTCGGCAGACGTCGAGACCGCGACCAGCCTCGAAGCCGCGCTGGACGACATCGCTAGGGGCTGGCCGGCCGAGGGGTTGAGCGGCGATCAGTTGGGCTGGCTGGATGCTGCCTTCGTCCAAACCTGCGAAATCCGCCAGCGGCTCGCGGTTAAGCTGGCTCCCTCGCCGAACCGCAACGCGCTCCTCGAAGCGAACATCCGCCAGATGAAGGATGCGGTGGGGCTTTCGGCGAAACTGCCCGAGGTCTTCGATCGGCATTTCAATGGCGGCGCGCACGGGCTGGCCGAGACCCTCTGGTGGAGCGCCCAGTCACATGTCGCGCGGTACGCGGACGACAACCGAGGGATCGGCTGGCAAGCAAGCCTCGCGTTGGAGAAGCTCGTGACGGCACGTGAGCAGCTAATTGCCGAGCCCTTCATCGCCAGCCGGCAATTCGAGCGCTGGGGTTCCGCCGTCGGCCGCCTAACTTGCGCCGACCTCTGGGCGCTGTTCGTCATTGCCGCAACGCCGGCCGCACAATCCGGCCAGGTCGAACGCCTGCGGGAACTCGCCATCGGCCATGCGGCATATCTGTTTTGCCGTTCAGGCGCGAGCTACCACGACCAGGGTGATATGATGGGGCGGCTCGCGCTCACCATCGTTGATTACCTACCCGAGACTACGGCAAGCGAATGGGCGCGCGATGCAACCTTGCCCGATTATCTGCGCGTGCTCGCGGCCTGGGGCTCTTCGGAGTTTGTTCGGGAACATCCCAGGATAGCCACCGACCTCCTCGGCCAAGTAGCGAGCAAGCCTCTCTCGGTTCACAGCTACGGCCGACAGGTCAATCGGCTGGTGACCTTTGTCGATTGGATCGTGGCGCGCGCGTGGAAACGCAACGACAAAGCCTGCCTCTCGCTTCTTTCGCACCAATGGCCGGTGTACCGGACGGAGTGGGCCGATGTCCTGAAAGGGCCTTTGATCGACGCCCCGTCTTGGTTCTGGAGGGCGCTGCGAGAGGATGGCCAAGCCCGTGCGGAGCTACTCGCAGACAACAGGTTGAGCAACACGGCGTGCGTAGCTCAGTTGAACAACACTGAGGCGGCCTGAGCTCACGACGTGTCAGCCGGGCGCATATTCGCGGCGGGCGAGGACCCGGCGGATGTCTCGCAGGGTGGCGAGTGCAGTCCCGCGCTCGGAAGAGTCTTCGGGCAGCAGCGCAAGAGCATCGGTGATTTTCCGGTGCAGCGTGAACAGCTCGGCGCGCGTGAGGCTCATCAATTCGGTCAAGGTATAGGCTCGCATTTTCTTCTCCTTCGTTTTCGACCGCGCACATCGCGGCCTTCTGGCGAAGGCCCGGTGCCGAACGAGGCGGGCCGCATCGCTTGCGACCGGAACGAAGAGGAGGAGTGCGCAGCACTTGCAGCGGCTGCGCCGACGCGAGGCGTTTGATGGCCGTAGTTAAGGCCGCTATATGGCGTCGAGAACATTTGGTGAGGAGACACGTGCCGTAATTGACGCTTGAGATTGATGAGACGTTTCACGCGGGCGCGTTCCTGCGGAACCGGGCTCTAGTCGCCGTCGCTCGAACTTCCGTGAGCGACCGGCTCCCCGAGCCCCTGCGGGTCTCGGCCGTGCGGTGACGATCCCTCGCGCGGGTTAGGTGCGGCGCGCCGAGCGCGCCAGGTTTTTTGCGTCGAAGGCTATGGGGCTCTGCCCCTCGCGCGGGGAAGGGTGCGTGCGCTGTGGCGCACCGGAGATCCGCGTATCCCCGGTCTTCCGCCGCCGCTGAAGCGGCGTTGTGCAGACCCGCGCATGAGTGCGCGGCCCTTGTGGGCGGGTGATCCCCCTCGCGGATTGCCGCCCATCCCCTTGCTACCCCCGGTCTCGCCGACGGGCAGAGGTGCAGCGCAGCGCTGCGTGCACCTCACGCCCAAGGAGGCGATATGGCCACCGCAACACGTGCCGACGTTTACTCGCGCGTCACCAACAAAATCATTGCCGACCTCGAACGCGGCGTGCGGCCATGGCTGAAGCCGTGGAATGCCGAACATGCCGCCGGACGCATCACGCGGCCGTTGCGTGCCAACGGTCAGGCCTATAAGGGCATCAATGTCCTGATGCTGTGGAGCGAGGCCGAGTCAAAGGGCTTTGTCTGCCCGATCTGGATGACCTTTCGCCAGGCGCAGGAATTGGACGCGCACGTAAAGAAGGGCGAGCACGGATCGCTTGTCGCCTATGCCGACAAGATCACGCGCACCGAGACCGGCGACGACGGCGAGGAGGCCTCGCGCGAAATCGCCTTCATGAAGGGCTATACGGTTTTCAACTGCGAGCAGATCGAGGGATTGCCGCCGCATTTCTATACGAGCGCGACACCCCCGAAATCAGACATGGAACGCATTGCCGGTGCCGAGAGTTTCGCCGCGAATACCGGTGCTGCCGTCCGGCATGGCGGCAGCCAAGCTTACTACTCGATCACCAACGACTACGTGCAGATGCCGCCCTTCGAGTGCTTCTTTGATGTGGAAAGCTATTACGCGACGCTTTTGCACGAACTGACCCACTGGACGCGGCACGAGACGCGTTTGAACCGCGAATTCGGGCGCAAGCGCTGGGGCGATGCTGGCTACGCGGCGGAGGAGCTGGTTGCCGAGCTAGGGTCTGCGTTTCTCTGTGCCGATCTCGGCGTGACTGCCGAGCCGCGCGACGATCACTCGTCCTATCTCGCAAGCTGGTTAGAGGTGCTGAAGAACGATAACCGCGCCATCTTTACCGCCGCCGCACATGCGCAGCGAGCCGCCGATTACCTGCATGGCTTGCAGCAACAAAAGGAACTGATCGGGGCCGCCGCATAGGCGGCCCTTGAACGCTCTACCGTCATCTCGCGCAGCTCACGGATTGACGAAGCAGATCAGATTAATACTCGATTGGCATCCATAAGCATCTGCCAACCATCTAGCCGAACCCGTGTTTGCGCTTAGCCCGACCTGGCCTCCTAGGTAACTGCCATTACCCGACCACGCAACGCCACCAGCATTACAGAGGGCACTGCTGCCGTTAGTCGTTGTGCCCCACGCAGTGGTGGAATTGCCCGTGTTTGCCGTCCAGTAGGGATAACTGCCGCCGAAATAATTGGCTGCTCCCCAATCGGCGCTGTCATTGGGGCCGTCGCCGCTGCCGTCGGTCGTAAAGCTGGCGCCGCCCGCCGACGAATTTCCAGCATTGGCAAAAAAGTAAGTTGTCGATGCGTTTAAGTTGGTGCAGGTACTCGAGTCGCAAAGAAATGCAAAGACTTTGCTGGAGATAAGCTGGCCGCGGCTATTGGCAGTTGAATAACCCCTCCAGCCGGTGTTGGTCGTCAGATCGGTCAGGCAAGTGGCATTCGCGCCGGAACGGCCGCCGAGGTTTCCTTGGTAAGTGCCCCCGCTCAGCACGAAAAACCCGCTACCGCCCGGGATGGTCGGATTGAAATTAGCTTGTGATGTCCAGGCAGCGCCCGACTTATAGGCTATCCAGTTGGTACCATCGCAAAACTGGTAGGTGTGATAACTGGCATTGTAGAAGCGATCGGCTTCATTGCCGGCGGGGTTCGTGCAGGCGGCATAAACAGGAGCAGCCGCGAGAGTGGCCAGTAGAATGAACAACGGCACCAATCGTCTAGACCTATCCGATAAGGGCTTCATTAATGTCCTCATGGATTAACGAAGCAAATGAGATTATAGGTCCCGCTGCAGCCAGCAGCGCTGGACGCCCATCTATTTCCGTCCGTGTATGCGCTTAGCCCGACCTCGCCAGAATTGTAGCTACTGTTGACCCACTGTGATGTGGATGCGGCACAAACATTGGTAGTAAAAATGGCACCGGGGGCAACTGTAGCCCACGCGCTGCTCGTATTACCCGGACTTCCCGTCCAGTAGGTATAGCTGCCGCCGAAGTAAGTCGATCCCGACCAATTGGCGCTGTCGTTCGGTCCTAATGAGTTGAGATCGGTTGTAAAGGATGCGCCGCCCGCTGAAGAATTTCCGGCATTAGCAAAGTTGTAGGTCGTCAGCGGCATTAAATTACCGCAAGAAAACCAATCACACAGGAAGGCGTGAACCTTGGTGGCCACAAGCTGACCGTTGCTGTTGGCGGTCGAATATCCCATCCAGGCAGTGTTGGTGGTGAGATCGGTCAGACATGTTGCGTCCGCGGCCGGCAAATCGTTGAGGGCGCCGTTGTAGGTGCCGCCGCTCATTACGAAATACCCATGTCTGGAGGGCGATGTCGGACTGTAACTTCCCGACGCCGTGCAGTTTGATCCCCCGGAAAATGCCAGCCAGCTCGTGCCATTGCAAAACTGGTACGTGTGGTAACTTTGATTGTAGAAGACATCGGCTTCGTTGCCGGCCGGGTCGGTGCAGGTTGCATGACTCGGCCCGGCCGCAAGAGCGGCCAGGACGAAGAACAAATGTGGGAATGGTCGAAACTTTTTTCTCATGGGTTAACGAAGCAGATGAGGTTAAAGGTACTACCGCAACCAAATGCATTTGCATCCCATCTATTCCCGTTTGCGTTTGCGCTTTGCCCGACAATGCCTAAATTGTAGCTACCGTTGACCCACTGTGATGTGGATGCGGCACAAACATTGGTAGTAAAAATGGCACCGGGGGCAACTGTAGCCCACGCTGTGCTCGTATTGCCCGGATTTCCCGTCCAGTAGGTATAACTGCCGCTGAAATAATTGGCCGCTCCCCAATCGGCACTGTCGTTAGGGCCAGCACCGTTACTGTCGGTCGTGAAGGACGCGCCGCCTGCCGACGAATTTCCTGCATTGGCAAAATAGTAGGTCGTCAGCGGCAGCAAATTACCGCAAGTATTCCAATCACACAGCAGGGCATGAACCTTGGCGGCCACGAGTTGACCGTTGCTGTTGGCGGTCGAGTATCCTTGCCAGCCGGTATTGGTAGTGAGATCGGTCAGACATGTTGCGTCCGCGCCCGGCAAATCGTTGAGGGCGCCGTTGTAGGTGCCGCCGCTCATTACGAAATACCCGCTGCCGGAAGGCGTGGTCGGGCTGTAGCCGCCCGGCCCCGTGCAGTTTGATCCCCCTCCAAACGCCTGCCAATTCGTGCCATTGCAAAACTGGTAGGTGTGGTAATCGCCGTTATAGAATTGGTCGCCTTCATTGCCGGTCGGGTTCGTGCAGGCGGCAAAGGCAGGCTCGACCGCGAGACCGATCAGCATGCCCAGGAGCAGCGTCAATGGTCTGAGGAAAATCATCTGAGAACTAGTTAGCGTTAGCGGGCGCGGGCATGCCGTCTAAATAGCCCAAGTAATGGGCTGGCTTATCTACGGGACAGCAACAACACCCCGCGAGTACAAGCATCAGAAAAGCGATTGTGAAATATCTAAGACGCAAGGCCCCCTCGTTTCTGCAACTCCGGATCACCGACATATTTGTGATATGACGGTAAATTGCTTTCTTCAAGCAGGAATGTTATTGGCAATTGGAAAGGTATTTAATATCTAATCTATATAAAGATTCGGCGGATGTTACCGCATGAGAACGTTTTCTTCCCCGTTCGATATTGTCACTGTCGAGCTACGCGCGCTCGGGCTCACGCTCCGAAGCTTGCCCGGCGAGTATTGCGTCAATTTCCGTTACGGTAGCGAAAAGACGGCTCGGTTCGCTGAGAGCCTCGACGAGGCGCTCGAACTTGGTCGAGCGATGGCGGCGGCAATAGCTGCCGAGCAGACCACGACGAAGAAGCCGCCGCGCCGTCGGTGGCGACGCAAGCGCATGACGCCTAAGGCGCGCCGCCGTCGCTTCATCCTTGGCCACAACCGCCGCTTACGAGCACGAACACTTCGAAAGCGGCGCGGCAAACGTCAGACCTCAGCTAAATCCGTCTTTCTAGCTAGGCGTTCCCGTCGCCGTCGCTAGCGGTCGCCGTTCTACGGCTGTAGCGGGGCCGTCCGGCTCTCGTTGATGCCGTTGCCCCGTTTCCTCTTTCGTCTAAGTGCCACGCGCTGGCCTCCGTTGATGCGTGGTTCTGCACGCGCGCGCGTCGCCGTCAAAACCGAACGCGGGCCCACCCCTGCCGGGGCACCCATTACGGCATGGGCCTTCGGCCTTTTGACCGCGCCGCTTGGCCGCGCATGCGGGCGAGCCGCATCGAGGCCGCGATAGGCGTGGCTTCAAACACGAAAGGAAACACAATGAGCAACGACAACAACACCAAAGCCCGTCCAACGCACCGCATCTACAGCGTGACGAAGAACGGCGACAGCAAAGCGAGCTGGCAGGAGATCGGTGCCGCCTGGCCGCACAAGGACGGCAAGGGCTTCAATCTGAAGTTCACCGCCCGTCCGCTCGACGGAGCCGAGATCGTCCTCCGGGTCGCGACGGCCAAGAAGCAAGCCGCATAGTACGCCCTCCGGCAACGCCGCTCTCGCCAAACCCGGCGAGGGCGGCGTCACCGCGCGGTAATGGAAAATAACGATCTATAAGTGTAGAATATCGCCATGACCAACAACGACGCGGAGATAGCCGCTCTAACGGCCAAGATCACCGATCTGGAAGCTCGGCTCGCCAAGCTGGCGGACAAGCATAAGCGCGACGTGAAGGCGTTGATGGGTTGCGACGATGTTCTCGACAAGCACCGCAAGGCGATGCACGCTGAGCTGAACGACGCCTTTGAACGGATCGCGCATATCGAGTTGACGCTGTTCCCCCATCTCCCGAGGGACATAAATCATCTGAATGACGTGATCGGGGATCAGGATACGAAGGCATACAATCCTCTCGACTTTCGCGACCCATCAAAAAAATCTCGCTAGCCACGCGCGGCTAAAACCCCGCAAGATTTCCGCCTCGACTCTTTGCCGAGGTGGTCGCCGTGCGAACCGAGCGCGAACCGAACCGCTACGAGCCGTTGAACGAGACGCACCGCCGGGTGGCGGAAGAGGAAGAAAAGCGCCGGTTGGCCGAGCAGGATCAGGCTCGGTCGGCGCAATCTGAACTGGAGCCCTTCCGGCCCGGAACAGAGCTAAGGCCGCGGAGGCCCGAAACCGCGCCGGAGCATGACCCCAATTCACCGGAGGCCCGGCTCGCTGCCATGCAGCAGGAATTGGAAGAGAAGGTCCGGCTCGGCCGGATCAACAGCAGCGAGATGATTTACCAACTCCGGCAGTTCGATAATCAGTTGCGCGTTGAGATGCAAGAGGGCCGGACGCCGCCGCCCGCCCAGCAGCACGACCTCTCCGGCAATCGCCGAGACGAAGTCGCTGCCGGCGCTGAACATACTAAACCGCAATCTCCGCAGCGGGCCGAGGCGACCCGCGACCAGGCGGACGATCATCGCCACGAAAAACCGAGCGAACGCGTGCCGGAGACGAGGATCGAAAGAGAAGCCCAAGCTGCGGAGTACGAGGTTGTCGGGCGGGGCGAAATGAGCGACGCCCGCGCCGCGCGCCTTGAGCGGCTGCGCGGCATTGACCGGGAGATCGAGCGCGAAAACCAGGAGAATGAGCGGAAAGGGCCCGACCTCGACCATGATTCCGGCGATCGATCACGGTAGAGATACGGGCTCCAGCTGGCCCAAAACGGCAAGAGTTTCTTTTGAGGTTCCCTGCCGTCCCCTCTGTGAGGTGAAAATGTCTCTCCGCGAGCCTGTATCCCAAAAGGGAGCACTCAATGTGAGTGCTTACTTTGCGGGATTTATTCCGTCCCTGTGCTCAGGACCATCAAACCATGACCTAAGTCCATCGAAGATACTCTGAGACCACAACTGATACTTCGGCATCTCGAAATGCTGAGCTCGCAGCGCAAAATACGTAACGGTTGCACGAATACCAATCACCCGCCGTTCCATTGTTGCTCCATTACCATTTGGCATGAAATCCACGCCACCGCGGGTATCAAATGAGAAACTGATCTCACAAAAAGGATTAGATACCACGAGTTTGTCGGTGGAAATTCGGATCTCTGATTTTGGCGGTAAGCAAATCGGCCGATCAGGAATGTACTCAATGGCAAACGCGAAAGGGTTTCTAAACTCTTGCAATTTTTCGAATATTTCCTTTCTACTAAGATTAGTGCATTCTTTGGATCGAGATGCAGGTTCGATAATAGTGGTAGATTCGCCGGTTCTATTTATCAAATTCGTTCTCTTTATTTGCCAGTCAAATTGGTCCCAAAATAAAAATCCCACAATAGAGAAAATTGCCATCTGTTGCGCTAAAATATCTCCGTCCCTCTTAAAGACATCTGGATTATTTTTTCCCAGAATTGCACCTGTTCCATCTTTGGCACTTATACGTCTGCTCGGGCCAGAGGAGGTATTCCCGTAATACCAAATGCTGGGAACGGACTTATCAATGATAACCTCCACAGATAGAAATTCCTCTGAGGTTGATTGCTTTAACTCAAACGGAACCTGAACCAGCATAAGTATTACGGCGCCGCCAAGAGCACCGGCGGCGAGTACAAGATTTCGCGAAGACCCATTTGTCCAAACTAAGCAAGCAAAACAACTTAAAGCGACGATACCGCTTACAATACCGACCCAGACCGCTATTTTGATCGGATCAATTGCCAAACTATCCACCTGATCGTACAAAAGGTATTCAGCCGATGGCGTAGTGGAGGAGGTGCCGACAAACGTTTAAGGGATACCGATCTCGTAGGATACTAACAATGGCGCTTCTCCTTCCATCGTTTCTTTGTCGGACGTTTGACGATATTCGATGACAGTGCAAATGTCTTCGTGTTTTCCGCTATGGCCTGGCAATGCCGTCATTCTAAAATTAGCTCGGTAAGTAGCCCCAGCCTTTATTTCTGGAATTTGACGTTTTTTATAGTGACGCGCGCCGTCAAATTCGATCTGATTATGGCTGCAGGTGAGAGTTATCTGTACCTGCAACAGTGACGTGGGATTTGTGTTGTAGATTTCTACGAAGTGGGTACAGCCACTTCCAGACCGCCAGGGACACGGGTCCGCTAGCGCTTCAACAAACACACCTGATGCATTGGCATTACCCTTGCACCGCGGCACTGACTTTCCTCCCACGGGATTTCAGTCGTTTAGACTGATTAACAACCTATGCAACGCGCATATACGGCACCGCAACTCACGTCAACCATTCAAGCCTAATAGGTTCCTTTACTCGACAAAACTTCAACTCTAAATTGCTGCATCTGGCGCGCGAGGTTGTTCTGTCGAAAAAGCGGTATGGTCTCTGGGCCCCAGCGGTACTCAGGAATGGGGGCGTGATCTACCCGAAGGTGTGTGCGCGTGGGATTTTTCTCACCGAGATATGATCTCGAAATTCTCCGAAAATATTAACAAGGCAACCGGATACATCGGCAGCACTGTTATGCAATACTCCCTCTAATTTTATATCAAAATTTGTGTCGATTACAGCCGTCTTTCCTGATACTTCTATTTTAACAACGCGCCAGGAAGAAACAGGCGCGCGTACAAGATGTTTTTCAAGGGACGAAGGCGAAATCGTCCAAGATACCCTATCTCCTGTCACACTAATTCCCTCTACTCCCCGGAGGCTCCGGAGAAAGTCACGAGTGGGAGCGCTAGCGAGCTCATCTAAATCTAGAACCAAACCTTTAACGCCAACCTTCTGGTTATCGCCTTCCCCCCTCAAATAAGGCAATACAGCTGCTCGAAAAGCAGTCGCTAAGCCGGAGTCAGACGAAACAACAACAAATGCTTCGTCGTCCTCAATTTGGCCCAAAGGTACAAGCGAATTATGTGTTTCAATCTTCAGGTTCGACACGGATGACGCCCATTCGGTACCATCAATATCGACGGTCGCGTGGCTTACCCAATGAAACGATCCGTCAGGCGAATTTTCTAAGTCGCTGTTCCCGCTCCATTGACGCGCCAGTTCGGCATACCGGCTCGCGCGGTTTTCCGGTAACGCGAACGCTCGGCAGGTGAGGAACGAGTCAAACAATCAAACCTCCTTTTTTATATGCACCGGGTTTTCTCCCGCGGGAGGCGAATTCTGTACTCAGGACCTACCTCTTTCTTATAGATAAACAAGTGAGCCTCGTCCTTTGCTATGCAGTTTTTGCATGACTAAGATCAAAGTCATGCGTTTTTGTTTATACCACATCTGTGTCACGTAGGAAAACCCCACTGCGGAAACCGTCCCATTTGGGCAACAAGGAACTTTTAGCGTACTCTCTCGTTTACCCCGACTTTGGCAGGAATGCGTAGAACTCTTTCGCGGTATATTGGCCCATATCGATCCTCCGAAAGGCGTATATCTGTGTTTTGGGAACCCCTGCTTGCTTAAGGATTCAACCCGTGCCCGCGAGAATCGCTCGCACTAGCGGTATTTCCGAAGGGTCGGGCAGCCACGCGCGGGGAGCGCGTCCGCGGGCGAACAGGATGGCCTGACCGTCTTGCATCGCCGCGAGGCCCTGGGGCCAATAGACCGGGCCGGATAGATTTTGCCAGCCTTCCTGCATCCCACTGGTCGAAGCAAGCTGCGGACCCGAGGTCGCGGAGCTGCTCCGCGAGGTGGTTTCGAGCCAATAGAGCCGCTGGCCTGACAGGTCGGACAGGTACTTTCGCGTGGTTACGTCCTGCGGCGCGAAAGTTTGCAACACGCCCGCGTTGCTAATAAAGCTTTCCCAGCGCGTCTTATAGATGTCCTGCGCTTGGGCGAGGTCTTGGAACACTGGCCAGAGCTTCACGCCGTACTCGCGCATGAGAGCGAGATTGTTTTCGATCACGGGTAGATGGCCAAGCTGGGCAAACTCATCGAGCATGAAGAGGACTGGCACCGTCGCTGGCCGCACGCTGCGCATCAGCGGCTGAAGTACGGCCGTCACCATCAGACGGAGCCAAGTGCTGTGCGTCGCGAGGTAGCGCGGCGGCAGGATGAGATACACCGTCATCGGCTCGTATTTCATTCGGCCGAAATCGACAGCCCCTTTGCTGAGGTCGCGCTGGATCGGCAAGCTGTCGAGCCACGCGGTCTGCGTCTGCGCGGTGGAGAGAATACTGAACAACTCGCGGTTCTCGCTGCTCATCTTGGTGAAGCGGTTGAGCTTCGCGGAAATCGCATCATGTTTGCCGCGTGCCAGCGGCAACAGGTTGTCCTTGATCTCGCGCGCGAGTGTTCCGGCTTCCGCGCCGACCCAATCGCGCACCGCGACGAGCGAACTCTCGGCGCCGCTCTCCAGCCGGTCGCACATCATCAGGCCCGATACGAGGTCCTGCGCCGAGCGCTCCCAGTGCGGCTGGTTTTTATCCTCGACGCGGATGATCGCTTCCGCAAGTCCGCGCGCATCGTCCGGAAAATCATCGCTCTCGGGATCGAGCGCGGCGACTGGGTTGAACCCGGCACTTTTGAGAAACGGATACCGTTTCACGAGCGCCGGATACTCGCGCTCCAGCACGCCGAACGGATCAATCACCATCACCGAATTTGGGTGCTGGGAATCCCGATAAGAGCCGGTGAGGGCGGCGAGTGTCCCTTTCGGATCGACGACGAGCATCGACCAATTCTTCAGGAAGATCAGGTTGGGGATCAGTAACCGGCGGGTTTTGCCGGAGCCGTTGGGGCCTACCGTTACGAGATGGCGATCCGAGGTGTAGCGGTGCTCCTTGTCGTGGACGACGTTCCACGGCTCATCGAGCAGCGAGCGGTCGTGCGCCGCCCGGTCGGGCATGATGCGCTGCCCGAAATAAACGCCGCCATCCGTTGCCCAGAGATTGTCGGCCATCGAATGGTCTCAGATCGTTTCCGGTTCGTTGCGCGGGCGCCGCTCCTCGCGCGGCGCGCCGTGCGGCTCCTGTCGCGGCGGCCTCACCTTGCGCGGCCGGTTGCGACGGACGTGGCCCATAATCGCGAGCATCCCGAGCATGGCCTCGATGGAGGCAGCACAGGCGGCAAAGAGGATGACGCCGTAGGTAAAAAGCTGCCACCCGCTGTTCTCGTAGGGCCAGTTGGTTCGCAACCAGAACATGCCGAAGATCACTCCGGCGGCGATGATCCATGCGAGAATGATCCTGGAGGCCTGGACCTGTTGTTCGCGAAAGGCGATCCAAGCCAAGGGCAAAGCGGCGAGCACGAAAAGACCGAACCCAATCGCGCCCCAAATGTTGCCCCGCGCCCACTCCCAGGTGAGCATCCAGAGGCCAACCCAGAATGCGAATTCTGGCATGTGGAGCCAGACCGCGAGAATGTAGGAGACCCCGCAGGCGCTGACCGTGATGAGTGGAAACAGGGGCTGGAAGACGAGCTGGAGGATCGCCTGAACAAACTCGGCAAGGGAGTTCTCGCCACGCCCTCCGTTCGCCATTGTCGTCTCCCAGACTTCGGGTATCGGTTATTACCGGACTGATATCGCGGTACCAGGATAATTGCCACCGTAAGTAGCGTCCATCATCGACGGTCTCCTGAATGAGGGTACCGTTGCATTGCGGTAGCTGCGGCGCACAGCGACTGGAGCGGTCAGCGATGATGGGATATTTTTGCCATCGCGGGCATGAAAGTATTTTTCGTGTGGTAAACTCGCTGGCAGCCGAGCGTTAGCCGGCGGGGAAGGTAGCTGCCCTATCTTCCCAACGAATTTGAGCAGCCGAATTTTGCGGCGACGATTATAAGAAGAAGAAAAGATGAAGGGCAGTTACGTGAAGTGGCAAGCCATGCGCGGTAGTGCGCTTTGCGCCCCGGCGGGGCCGGTCCCGCGCGGCTTGGCAGGGGCGTTCCGCCCCGTGCACCCCGACCAAGAGGGAGGCCTTGCCCCCTCGTTGGATCACCCCGCGTCAGGGCTTCCGCGCCCCGACACCAGCGGCCAAAGGGTACGCCCCTTTGGTATCCGCGCTCAAGGAGCCTTGCTCCCCGAGACCCCTGCGCGGATAGGGGATGCCGTCCCCTTTCCGCCCTTACCCCGGCGCTGCGTGTTGCCGTGAGTCACGGCAGCGAAAAGCGGGTGCGCAGCGAGCACCTCACGATCCGTCTCTCGCCGGAGGAGCGAGCGGCGATCAATGAGAAGGCCGATCGCGCCGGGCTTACTCCCGGCAGCTATGGCCGTGAGGTGTTGCTTGGAGCACCCGCGCCGCGCCAGGTGCGACGCCCGCCGATTGAGCGGCGCGAGCTGGCGCGGCTTCTTGGCGAGCTGGGTCATGTTGGCGGTAATCTCAACCAGATCGCCCGCGACATGAATTTCGGCCGAGGCGTAGACGCGTGGGATTTGAAGCAGGAGCTTCATGGTCTCGGCCTTGTGCGAGACGCCATCCTCAAGGCGCTCGGGCGGGACGCATGATCATCAAAGGCAAATCCCGCGCAGGGCCGCAGCAGCTCGCGACGCATCTCGGCAACGCCGAGAAGAACGAGCGCGTCAGCCTCGTCGAGACGAGAGGCACCATCGCGCAAGACCTGCGCGGCGCGCTCGTAGAGATGGATGCGTACGCCGTCGGCACGAAATGCGAGCGCTCGCTCTATCACGCAGCGATCAGCCCGGAGCCGCCGCATGTGCTGACGCCGGAGCAGCGCACCGAGGCTATCGACGCTCTGGAGAAGAAGCTCGGCCTCGACGGCCACGCGCGCCTCGTGGTGATGCACGAGAAGCTCGGTCGCCAGCACATACATATAGTGTGGTCGCGCATCGACCTCGCGAAGATGCACTCGGTCAGCGACAGCCATAATTACCGCAAGCACGAGGAAGTAGCGCGCGATCTCGAACGGCGGTTCGGCCATGACCGCGTGCAAGGCGCACATCACGAACGGGACGGCGTAGAACGGCCCGACCGCACTCCGTCGCGCGCCGAGCTTCGGCAGCAAGAGCGCACCGGTATCACCGGCAAGCGGGTCAAGGAAGAGGTCACGGCGGCGTTTCGAGCCAGCGACGGCCCCGAGGCTTTCCGGGCTTCGCTGCAAGAGAAGGGCTACACGCTAGCGCGCGGCGACCGTCGCGATTACGTCATCCTGGATCGGAAGGGCGGCATCCACAGCCTCGCGCGCCGCATCGACGGTATGAAGGCCGCAGACCTGCGCGAATTCATGGCGGCGCTCCATCCCGAGAGCGTGCCGAACATCGAGCAGGCCCGTGAACTGATCGCCGAGCGCGACCGGCGAGTGAGGGACGCAAGGGAGGCACACAGCGAGGCCCTCACCGAGCGTGGCTATTCGCACGGCGACGATTATGTAAGCCAGTCCCGCGCTGCGCTGCGCAACCACCGACGGCGGCAGCGGGCCGCCGAGGAGCGAGGAAGCTCCTCAACCGATAACGGCGGGACCGAACACGCGAAGAATGAGCGAAGCGACGGGGCTGAAATGACCGAAGCCCGGCAACGACGGCTCGACCGCCTTGCCGCTCTCAAACGAGAACTCGACCGTAGTCGCGACCGGACTGAGGACGACCCGGACAAGCAGCGCGAGGCTCCCGGTGGTGGCCACACCCGGAGCCGATAAGGGCAGCGTGGGGCCACTGTGCTGGCATTACCCAGCGCCTCGTAGTAGGTCTCCGTCGGCGGCTTCGGCGCGATTTTCGAGAGGTTGCAGAAAGCATCGTGCGGCTTTGGTCGACGCGGCGGATTACCTCTCGTGTAGATCGGCCAAAAGACCGGCCATACCGGCAAAAGTATCGGAAATAATGCAGCAAACTCAGCGGCTCATATCTATATCAGAGGCTGGCTCCAGGTCTTGAAGACGCCAACCGGGCGATCCTCAGCGGTGCATGCGCAGCGGGCCGCCGATCATCTGCATGACTGCAGCCCAACGGTCTTCCCGACTGCGGCTGATTGTCGATGTGCCGCGTCAGCTTGTGAGAGACCCGAGTATCGCGCTTTCGAGCTCATCGCATCTGACGATCGTCGCGGCACGGAAGCGTCATAAATTGCGTGTAAAATTCGTTCTGTAAGTCTTAGACAGCGAAGATATTTCGCGCCAAGGTTATGCCCAGAGCGAGACCGCCTCAGAAGGATCGGCGCCATGCGGCGACATGCCATTCTAGCCGTCTGCTTGTTGCTTGGCTGCCTCATCCTCGGCGGCAAAGGCGTCTACGCCCAGTGCGCCATCCCAAACTCATTGGCGAACGGCAATGTCGCGGACGCGACCCAGGTGATGGCCAATTTCAACGCCGAATTGGCCTGTATCAACAACCAGCTGCCGGCCGGATCGACCAATTCGCTGCAGTACAATGGAGGCAGCGGTGCCTTTGGCAGCGTCGGGCCATTGACCAACGGCCAACTCGTTATTGGTTCGACGGGGAACGCGCCACAAGCGGGGACGCTAACCGCCGGCGCAGGGATCGCGATCACCAACGCTCCAGGTAGCATCACGATCGCAACCACCGGAGGCGGCAGTGGCGGCGGCCTCTATAATCAGGTTTTGTCGGCGACCCCGACATCGGCGGGCACCGGTTTGACGAATTGGCTAAACCAAGGCTCGGCTACTGTTGCCGACAGCAGCGTGGGCATCTGCATCAATGCACCGGCGGCCACCGCCAACGTCACCGCCCGATATGCCGCTGCCCCGACCCCGCCCTATACGATTACCGCTCTGATTAGCGGGACGCGCAATGCGCTTAGCTATAACAACATTGGCATTGGCTGGTACGACGGTACGAACAAGCTTCATGTGATCGCTTATACCGTCGCCAATAGCGGGTTCCCATTCCTTGAAGTCTCACGGTGGAACTCGCCGACCTCGTACAATTCAGACGATTTCACCGGCAATCAATTTGATCTGGCGGAGCCGATCTGGCTCCAGATTGCCGATGACGGAACCAACGTCTCCTTCGGCTTCAGCCAAGACGGGGCGAATTTCCTGACGCTTTACTCCGTCGCCAAATCATCGGGCTGGCTCGGATCGAGCGGCTACAACAACGTGATGTTCTGGGTTAGCCCGCAAGGAGGCCAGCAGCTCGCCACTCTGATGTCGTGGGCGCAGCACTGAGCGAGGCGCCGGTCGTGCAGTTTGCCCAGCCCGATCTGATGAACATCACTCGACACGCGATCGAACGCGTTCGCGCCGATTGGCTAAACCATACGCTTGATCCCGTTTCAGGCCAATTGCCGCGTGGGGGATCATTCCCAATTTCGGGGGTTCGACGACACCTCACTGGCCCGCTACGCGCGTGTTGTTAGGAGGCGATCCCGTGGCAACTCACTCCTGCCTTGGTCTCCGGCACGCGCGAAACTACTTCATCACTCATTTGGCATGGCTGATCGGCGTCACCGGGCTGATATTCGTCCTCGTCGCTGCTCCCGCACAAACTGCCCATGCTGATTGGCAGGCCGGCGGACACCAAGAGCCGACATACGGTCAGGTTTGCCAAGATATAGCCAACGACTGGGGCGGCTTTTTCCACCCCCCACAAATTCTGTCCGACACACCGGGATACGATAGCAGCGGCAACCTGGGCTGGTACAATTGCGTCGTCGTCGGCATCTTCAGCTACACGGTAAACGGCAGCCCCATTTTCCCGATCTGTCCGGCCGGCCAATACAGTGATGCCACTCTTCCAGGCGGCTGCTCGACGACGATTCCGAGCAATCAATGCCAATGCGACGGCACACCGCAGCCCTTGGTCGCCAACCCGATCTTCGTCGCAACCGGCAACAAGTTTGAGAGTGTCACCGATTACACCACAGCCGGCCAGAACCCACTGGTCTTCGTCAGATATTACAACAGTCTGGGTGCCTCTTACGCACCTCTTGGCACGGCTAATTACAGCGGCTTGATCGGATATGTAGCCGCCCCCTTTGCGACTTTGGGAACGGGCTGGCGATCGAATTACGAGCAAAACCTTACGATCGTCAATTCCGGCAGCACACCTGTCGCGGTGGCGGCGCAGCGTGCAAGCGGCCAGGTCATTAAGTTTGTCTGGACGGGCAGCGTCTGGCAGGGCGACAGCGACATCAGTGTCACGCTGAGCCAAAGCGGCTCGACATGGACGCTGACCGATACCGACGACACCGTCGAGACCTATACCAATGTCAACTCGACCTACGCGCTGATGACCGCAATCCAGGCACGCAACGGCTACACCAAGACGCTGATCTACAACGGCGGCAGCGGCGTCATCGCCAATGGCAACAATATGCTGACCTCGGTTGTCGATTCATATAGCCGCACCCTGAGCTTCACCTATCAGAACGGATTGCTAAACACGGTTACGACGCCCGATGGGCTCGTCCTAACCTATGGCTACAATTCGAGTGGTCTAAACCCTGGCGTAACCGATCGACTGGCCTTGGTCAGCTATTCCACCAGCCCGGTTACGAGCCAAACCTACCTCTATGAGAATACCTCGTTCCCCTTTGCCCTGACCGGTATCATTGATGAAAACGGCAACCGATTTGCAACTTGGGTCTACGATTCATCCAGCCGAGCAACCTCGAGTCAGCATGCCGGCGGTGCCGATCTCACAACGATCAGCTATGGCGCCGACACAAGCCATAATCCCGTCAACACTGTAACCAACGCCCTTGGCCAGCAGACGGTCTACAAAACCGTGTCGCTTCAGGGTAGTGCCAAGATCACCGAGATGGACCGGCTGGCCACCTCGACGACTGCGGCGGCGACCCGACTGTTTACCTACGACACGAATGGCTATCTCGCGAGCCAGACCGATTGGAACGGTGTTCAGACGGCCTATGTCAACGATGCGCGCGGCCTTCCAACCACGATCACCGAGGCGGTCGGCACGCCGCAGCAGCGGATCACGACAACCACTTATCTCTCAAGTTTCCACCTACCGCAGCAGATCGTCGGACCGCTGACGACGACCAACTTTACCTACGACACGGGCGGCAACCTGCTAACGCGGTCCGTCGTCGACACGACGACCTTCACTGTCCCATACCCAACTTATGGGGTTACCCGCACCTGGACTTATACTTGGAGCAATTCCCTATTGGCCTCGATCCAGGGACCGCGAGGTGCGCCGAATGAACTGTTGCAGTTTGGCTATGACGCCAGCGGTGCGTTGACCGGAATAACGAACGGGTTAGGGCAGCTCACCTATATCTCGCAGCATACCGGCGGCGGCCTGCCACTGACCATCGTCGATCCCAATGGGGTGAGCAAGCAACTCATCTACGATGCCCGCCAACGGCTGCTGACCAGTTCGATCAACGAAATCACCGGCCCGCTGACGACGACCTACACCTACGATCCCGCCGGGGACCGCTCCAGTGTTACGCTGCCTGACGGCTCGAAGCTGACGTACAGCTACGACAACGCGCACCGTTTGACCGGGATTGCCGATCTCTTCAGCAACAGCATTGCCTATACGCTCGATGCCCTCGGTGATCGCACCCAAACACTGATTCTGAACAGCTCCAGCACCACGACCTTCCAGAACCACGCGAGCTTCGATGCGCTCGGCCGGCGGCTGACCCAAATCGGCGGCGTCGGACAAACGACCGTGTACGCCTATGACAACATGAACAACGTCCTTTCGACCCAGGATCCGCTTGGGCGAGTAGCGACACAGGCCTATGACCCGCTCAACCGCCTGATCACGACGACCCAGCCGGGCAGCGTCGTCACGGCGTTCCAATACGATCCCGGCGACGAGCTCAACGGCATCACCGACCCCATCAGCAATCAGACCACCTATGTCAATGACGGGTTTGGCGACCGCATCCAGGAAGTGAGTCCGGATCGCGGCACCACGGTTTATCATTTTGATCTCGGCGGCAACCTGACCCAGCGCGTCGATGCCGCCAGCACAATCACCAATCATACCTATGATGCGCTCGACCGCATCTTGACAACGACGTACCCCGGCAACCCGGCGGAGAATGTCGCTTATACCTACGATGCCCCCTGCGGTTGCAATGCGATCGGCCGCCTAAGCTCGTTGACCGACACGGCGGGCTCTCTGACCTTCGCGTATAACCGCCGAGGGCTGATAACCCAGACAACCCGCACCGACGGAACCGCGGTGATGACCACAGGCTACGGTTACGACCCGGCTAGCCGCATTGCGTCCATCACTTACCCATCCGGATTGGTTGTCAGCTACACCCGCGACACGATGGGGAGGATCACCTCGGTCGGCGCGGTCAATCCAAGCATCAGTCTTTCCGCAACTGTGGTCTCCGGCATCACCTATGAGCCGTTCGGGTCCCCAACCGCACTCACCTACGGCAACAGCATCGCCGAGACACGCAGCTACGATCTCGACTACCGGGAGACCAATCTGGCGTCGGCACTCAGTGGCACGCCCGTTCAGAGCCTGGCTTACGCTTACGATCCGAACGATAACGTCTCGACCATCACCGACGGCGTGACATCGGCGAATAGTCAGGCATTTGGCTATGATTTGCTGAACCGGCTGGTTACGGCCAACGGCGGCTACAGTCTCTCCGCCGCGAACCAGAACTACTCTTACAACAGCGGTACCAACCAGCTTTTCACTGTGATCGACGGCGCCACCACCGTCCACCAATACACCTACAGTCCGACCGGCAACGTGACCCAGGACAACCGCGCCGGCACGATCTTCAATCTTGGCTACAGCCAGGCCGACCGGCTCGCGACGTTCCAGCAAGGGTCGACCCCGGTCGCCAGCTATGGCTATGACGCGTTCGGGCAGCGGCTTATCAAGAGCCTACCCGGTACGTCGACCTCAACACTTTTGTATCAATACGACGAAGCCGGACACCAGATCGAGGACAGTGACATCTCCACTGGATCGCCCAGTTCGCAGGCTGACTACATCTATCTCGGTGACCAGCCAGTTGGGCTTGTGCTCGGCGGCGCGCTCTATTTCTACCATAACGATCGGCTCGGCACGCCACAGCTAGCCGGGATAATTCACCGGGTAGCCTGAGGAGGTTGGCGGGAACGACATAAGCCGTTGGATTCGTGTATGATTTGGTTGCAAGACCGGATCAACCGAAGGCAACGGAGTTCGCGCCCGCCATGGACGAAGGTACGGGGATTTTGCCAGGCTTGCCAGCGGTGGCGGGCAAGCCCGTGCACATCGGCTTTGATGGCGGCCGGCTGACCTCGGACGCCGGGATATTGCTGCTGGCAGCGATCGAGCAACGGCTGGGGATTGCCGATCGGCTGGCGGCCTGCATCGACAACCGGCGCGATCCGGAGCGGGTCGTGCACGGGCTTGCCGAGATGATCCGCTACCGCGCTCTGCTGATCGCGGCAGGCTATCCCGACGGCAACGACTGCGACGCGCTTAAGTCCGATCCGGCCTTCAAGATGGCCATCGGGCGGCTGCCCGAGAGTGGTGAGGATTTGTGCTCGCAACCGACCATCAGCCGGCTCGAGAACCTTCCCGGTCCGACTGCGCTCAAACGCATGATGGCAGCGATGGTTGAGTTGTTCTGCGACAGCTTCGACCAGGTCCCCCGGCGCATCCTGCTCGATATCGACGACACCGAGGACCGGGTGCATGGCGGCCAGCAACTTGCGCTGTTCAACGCCCACTACGACAGCCGCTGTTTCCTGCCAATCCACATTTACGAGGCGACCACCGGCAAACCGGTCGCCATCATCCTGCGCCCCGGCAAGACGCCAGACGGGGCCGAGGTGGCGCTGGTGCTGCGCCATGTTATCGGCCATATCCGCGCCCGCTGGCCGGCGGTCGAGATCATCGTGCGCGGCGACAGCCATTACGGCCGGCCCGAGGCGATGGCGTGGTGCGAGCGTCGGCGCATCGGCTACATCTTCGGGCTTGCCGGCAATCCGATGCTGCTGCGCCAGGTCAGCCCGCTGGCCGAGGACGCCGCGCTGGGCCGCATCGCCGGCCAGGGCGAAAAGGTCCGCCGCTACGGCGAGTTCCGCTATGCGGCCAAAAGCTGGACCGTCGAGCGCCGCGTCATCGCTCGCGTCGAGGCCGGGCTTCAGGGCGCCGACAGCCGCTTCATCGTTACCAATCTGCCGGGCCTGCCCAAGACGCTCTACGAGAAGGCCTATTGCGCCAGGGGACAGGCCGAAAACCTGATCAAGGCGCACAAGCTGCATCTCGCCTCCGACCGAACCTCCTGCCGCAAAGCCACCGCAAACCAGTTCCGCCTGTTGATCCACACCGCCGCCTACTGGCTGATGCTGACCCTGCGCGGCCTGGCACCTCGCACATCGTTCTGGCGCGATGCCCAGTTCGACACGATCCGCCTCTGCCTGATCAAGGTCGCCGGGCGCGTCACCGAGATGGTCACCCGTATCAAGATCGCCCTGCCGACCGCCTATCCCTACCAGGCCAGCTTCACCGATCTCGCCGGCCGCATCGCCACATTACCGCCGTGAGCGACGGGGCCGTACGCCCCCAGACAAACCCTTCCGCGCAACCTCAAACCCCGATCACTGCGTCTCCGGCGCCGCCAAAAAGCGCGGCCACAGCACGCCCTCGAACCGCCCGCGCCGAGCCCCCCATGAATAATCCGGGCTAGCGACAGACAATAGTGGGGCAGTCCAATGGACCGGCAATTATGAACCGTTTGGCGGCGTTAGTATTACCGGCTCAATCACCCAGAACCTACGTCTTCCCGGCCAATATGCCGACGCCGAGACCGGGTGGTACAATAACGGGTTCAGAACATATGCGCCCGATCTCGGGCGGTACATCCAGACCGATCCTATTGGGTTTGGGGGGGGAACCAATATATATCAGTATGCTGCGGATAACCCCTTAAAGCTCGTGGACCGATGGGCTCTGCAAGTGTGCCCAGACACAAATAAACCCTGTCCTCCGTGCGACCCAGGGCCTGACAACGGGACCGTATGCTATGAGGAGCATCAAGGCCATACGCATAATGGCTGGGATCCGCATTATCACTACTGGTCGCGGAACCAAAACCCATTCGATTGTCGGTGTCGGTGGAATGATAAAGGGGGGACAAAGGGTGCGGTAGAATTTCCGCCGGCCGGCTATACGGATTGTTATATGTATCAATCATGGAATGAAGAACAGGGAAAGTAATTATGATTACCGAAGCGATAAGTATCGGATTTGATTTGAGAGTGGACACCAAGAGTGATGCTGCAATCTCGACAATCAACAATATAAAAAACGATCAGTTGATCCGACCCGATGTCCGATCCGTATTGAGCGCTGACCCGCTCGTTTGGCCAAGGGATGCATTAATAGAAGAAATATATAATAGAGACAATAGCACAAACCCATTCGGGTTTTTCAATTCTCCTCTGCCGTCAAATATACCGAGAATCCAGCATGTCAAATTAGTACAAATCTGCATGACTATAATGTATTTAGATTTTGTCATTCTTGAAGAATTTTATGGGCCAAAAATGTTTGGTACACAGTTTACAGAAGCGGATTTGACGAGGACTGGTTGGCGACGCAGAGGGTACGACGTAATAGACATCAGAAGGATGATAAGTGGGTTAAGTGGTTGTGGATATAATCTATCTACGAAGGATTTGTTGAGAGAAAATTTTACCCGCTGTATTAATCGCTTCGGCCTCTTGCGGACTGTAAACGCGGCCAGAGCATTTTCTGAGGTCCGCGGACTGCAAATTAGAAGCCACGCTCCGTTTGTGGTTGTTGGAGTTTTGACAAAAGAATTCGCCAGCAAGTCGAGTTTACCCATACGCAACGGCTGAAATCCTTTCGACGGAGTCTCCGATGTTCGTCCACTTTCTTCAGCCCAGAATTGCTTTGAGATGGTTCTTACTCGCAGTGCTGGCTTTCTCGCTCCCCGCTAGCGCGGAGGATGCTGTCCACCCTCAACGGGTTGCGGCACACCGCGCTAGTAGCGATCCTTGCATAGTCTACACCTATGATGGCAATGGGAACCGGCAATCACAGACAATCACCGTGTCAGGCGACGGAATGACGCCGAGCTGGGGTACCGGCACCTGGGGCTGCTTCAAGTGGACACCATGATCGGCGGTTTTGATATTATGAAACGAGCTGAAGTAACGGATAATTAACCATGAGGCTATAGAATTACATCGAGGCATTCATATGATCGATCCTATTCCGCCAAACGCGACTTCTATTTTTCTTTTCTCGCCTCGAGATCAGATTGCGCGCGATCAAGGTGCTTTACCGCGGCAATCATACGCGACAACGGATGGTACAAAAACCGCCTATACGAAAGAGATCGCCGCAGATCCGGATGCTGCAATCAAGATCGCCGACTACGAGAAGCTGAACCCCGACGCCCGGATCGTGGGCTACGGCACGGCGGATACGCAGAAGAGCTACTCGCCACCGCCGCGGCTCGCGCTATCGCTAACCCCGTAGCGGCGGTCGCCATGACCGCCTCGGTTCTCATTTCTGTGGCGTCGCCTCCGCCATCTGCCGTTGAATTTCAGCCAGTGCGCCATCCGCCCACGCCAAGTCTCTGTCAGCGGTGTCAGCGTTGAGTTCCTTGAGGCGAAGAGCGACCGCCTCTGCCTGCTCGTAGGCGTTCCGTGCGGCCGCCAAGTCGTTCCGGTCGACATCCACAATCGCTATGCCCCCGTAGCAGAGAAGAAGATCGCGCTGCCATTGTTTATTGCTCGGGTCCTTGGCCACCAGTTTTGCGCCAATGCCAAGAGCTTGGTTATAGGTGTCGAGCGCGTCGGTCAGATCGCTTGACACGAACTGCACCCTGCCTAACTCCCGGTCGGCTTCCTCAAGCCCGTGTTGATAATTGAGGTTGTCCGGAGACGCTGTCGCTAACGCTCGCAGCAAAGTACGAGCTTCAACCGCCGTCGCGGTGGCATCCTCCTCATCACCCAGAGTCAGAAACGTCTCAGCGATTTCGTCGAGAACTGTCGCTTGTCGGAAGCGCATTTCCGGCCGTTCGCGGGTATCGACCGCCAGCCCGTCCTCTAGCCGGCGAATAGCCGTAACGATCTCTGCAACCTTCGCGGGTGTGGCAGGGATATTTCGGAAGATTTTGGCAATGTCCAAGGAGGCATCCGTCGCCGAAACAAGCGCCTGCTCGGCGCGGTCGCGTTGGGCGGTTATCTCCCGACTATCGGGCCATTCCGGCGGACACAAAGCCGGAAGAATTGCTGATCAGCCATATCTCGATCAACTTCGACCGCACCGGGTGTTCGGTCCAACCAGGATGTTCCTCAACTCTTCGCTCACGGCTGCACTCACGGTGTCCCCGGCAATAGAGATATGCGCCTCGAAATGCATGAGCACCGGTGGCGCAAATTCCAATAGCCCGGCTCCTACCGGCAGGACATAACGGAGCGCCTCAATCATGCCGTCCCGTGCAGCTGTCCGAGGCCTTGATCGGCCTCTCATATTCAAATGGCCCGCTGTACCCCGGCGGACGGTACTTTAAATGCTCGGCGGACCACTCCCCGCCGGCGGCTATCAACTGATCGGTCGGTCCGGCATAAACGCGATGAACCGGCGGCTTCACAGATCCAGTTAAGATGTCGACGCAAAGCCGAGATACCAGGGCCTCAGCCTTGGCAACTTCGATCGGCCCAAATGGGTGAAACAGCGTCCCACATGCAGGTTCGGATTGCATGCGAACCTCATCTTTCCAAAGCGTCTCCGGATGCCGCAGGCCGTCGCCGGACAAGATAAAATCAAGCGCCGGTCCCGATGGGCCAAGGGCCACGCTATGCGCAGCCGTGCCGAGTTCGTCTAACCAGCCGTACACAATCGGCGCGGCCGGTCCAAAGCGCGCCTGCCATTCCCCCAGCTGGCCGTCTGCCGACCAGTCCCCGAGGCACGCGACGATAAGAGAAGCGGCGCGAAATATCCTCGGTTCCTTGACGTACGCATTTTGCCAAGAGCTGTTTACAGCGGCTATCGTGCCGATATGGGGAAACCGGCCGCGAATCTCCGACGCGACGTGGGAAGCCTTTGCCTGCCCCGACCGCATCAATGCCAAGGGCGTGACGCCCGACATTCGCCGCGTCCAGCAGCTGAGGGTCGATCAGGGTAAGGTTGCCGACGCGGAGCGCCTAAAGGCGTATGGCTACGTTATTACAAAGATCGCACCCGACGTCTAAGACTCGCATCGCTGCATTCTTGGCTGGCACCGTGTCGGATTCCGGGCGACGCCCTCTCAATTAGATCAGATCGCGTTCTTGTAGGCGAGCTTCCAGCGCGCAGCGCTTGGTGCCGCTCGACGTCAAGGGCTTGAACCCGTGGGATGTCGACCCCTTGCGTTTGCCTGAACTTCTGGTAAGAGCGATGAAGTGACAGGCCTTGGAGGCACGGCACGACCGGTGGGTATCCCTTCACAAACGTTACACATATAGGAAAGTATATGAAAAAATGTTAACGATTTCAATATATTAATAGTAGACGCAGCAGACTTAAAATCTGCTCCTCGAATGAGGGTGAGGGTTCGAGTCCCTCCGTCCGCACCAGTTTATTCAATGACTTACTATATATCGTATCAGTTCGACTTCGACGATTTTTCTCTGCCCCCAACGATGAAGTATATCTGTTCCGCGACCTGAAAGGCGCTGGCGCCCCCTTCACCCGGAAACGCGTTCGCACACTCGAATTGCGCGGCAAGTTCCCGGTGCATTTCAATGTCGGCGAAGATGCCGTCGGCTGGCCCGCAGATGAGGTCGATGCCTGCGTCGCTAATCGTCAGGTGCCACGGCTGCTTTCTGATCTCAGAGCGGGCGTTCCGGCTTGGTGGCGGGAACGGGTCTTCGTGCCCGAGACCGTGGGAAAACGCGTCAGCGGGGCGGCCGGAGCGCTGTTTCGCAGGCGTGGGGGGCCAAGACGGCGGTAGACAGACGGGCGTGTGCGGTTTGACCGGGACGATCAGGTTCTGATCGCCGCCATCAGCGGTCCGACACCGAAGATCGTGATCATTCGCTTGAGATTATAGGCCAGGACGTGAAGGCTCATCTCGGTTCGGACCTTGTCGAGGGTCCGGGTCAGAAAATGGGTGGCGCCCATCCAGGCCTTGAGGGTCCCAAACGGATGTTCGACGGTCTGTCGTCGCACGCCCATGGCCTCGGGCATGCGGTCGAGCCGGTCCTGCATCCTGTCGAGCACGTCCTCGTTCTCCCAGCGCTTGATGATCCGCCGCTGGGTCGGCGTGCACCGGGGTCTGAGCGGACAGGTGGAGCAGGCGCTTAGGTGGCGGTAGCGGTCGAAGTCTTCCGTGTGATCCGCCCGGCGATGGATTTTGGTGAGTTTTGCGCCCGCCGGGCAGGTGTAATGATCGTGCTCGGCGTCGTAGATGAAGTCCTGCCGGGTGAACAAACCCCGCTTGGCCCCGCTCGACGTCAGGGTCTTGGGCACGATCGGTGCGACGCCCGTGCCTTCGCATGAGAGGACCTGGTCGCCGTTGAAGTAGCCGCGGTCGGCCAGGGCAGTGACTTGCTCGCAGCCCGTGGCCTGCTGTGCCTTGAACGCCATGGGCGCAAGCTGGTGGCGGTCGTATCCCTGATTGGTCACCTCGTGGGCCACGATCAGATGGTGCTCGGCGTCGACGGCGATCTGCACATTGTAACCGACGGTGGCCGTGCCCTTGCCGCTGGTCGCCATCGATCGGGCGTCGGGATCGGTTAGCGAGACTTGCTGGTCGGGCGCGTCCTGAACCGTCTGCTCCATCACCTTCAAGGCCTGCATCTGCCGGCGAAGGCCAGCAATCTTCTCCTTCAGCCGGCCCGACTGGGCCTCGGCGACTTCGCTCTCTTCGCGGTCGGCCTGGTCCAGCGCCCTCAGGTAACGCGCGATGCTGGCGTCGACCTGCTCCATCCGCCCGGTGACCTTGGCGACCGTGTAGTTCTTGTCGCGGTTGTTCACTGCTTTGAACTTGCTGCCGTCGATCGCAACCACCGCGCGGGTGAATAGGCCCAGTTGACGGCAGAGTTCCACGAACTGACGACACACTGCCCGGATCGCCGCACCATTATCACGGCGGAAGTCGGCAATCGTCTTGAAGTCAGGCGCCAGCCGCCCGGTCAGCCACATCAGTTCGACATTGCGTTGGGCTTCTCGCTCGAGCCGCCGGCTCGACTGCAGGCGGTTGAGGTAGCCGTAGAGGTAAATCTTCAGCAGCGTCGAGGGATGGTAGGCCGGCCGGCCCGTCGCCGCCGGCGTCACTCCCGAAAACCCCAAGCCGGCAAGGTCCAGTTCGTCGATGAAGACCTCGATCACCCGAACCGGGTTCTCCTCGCTGACGTAGTCTTCCAAGCTATGCGGCAGCAGCGCCTGTTGCATCCGATCGTCGCCATCGATGAACCGATGCATCGCCAACCCCCCGAAGCCCCCAAGCTTCAGGATTCTAAGGCAGCTTCGCCCCAGGCGGAATCCGCCAAGGCCGCAAATCTCGCTTTGTTTCCACACAGGCTGGCCCCAGAGCTGTCGTTGCTCGGCGATCGGCGGCGCCGTTGCTATCGACGTCGAGCCCATCTCCCCTTTGCGACCCGCGGCCGGGATGGAAACTCTCCGCCACCCCTCGCGACAACGCGGTTCTCCTAAATTCGCCACTGCTGTTGCGCAATGCGCCGCTGGGTGAAACCTGGGTTCGCGGGAACCGGTAGAAAGCGGCGGCCCTATTCGCCTACGCTATAATCTGCCCGGTCGGCAGGCTCCCTCCGAATGCCAAACGTGGTCCCCGTCCGCATTTTCATCTCGTCTCCGGCCGATGTGCGGCCGGAGCGGTTAAAGGCGGAGCAAATCGTCGCGCGGCTCGATCGCGAATTTGCCCATCACTTCCACGTCCAAGTGGTGTTGTGGGAACGCGAGCCGTTAGTGGCGACACACCACTTTCAGGATCCGAAGAACATCCCCGAGCCGCGCGGTACCGACGTTGTCGTCGTGATCTTGTGGTCGCGGCTCGGGGTCCTGCTACCCGAAGATCGGTTCCGCGGCGCGATATCGGGCGAGCCGGTAACCGGCACAGAGTGGGAGTTCGAGGACGCGCTAGCGGGAGCGCGCGAGCGTGGCGTTCCCGAGCTGCTGTTCTATCGCAAAACGCTCGAGCCGATCGCGGGACTGGGCGACGGCGCCGCCGTGCGCCGGCAGCTCGAGCAGATGGCCACCGTCGAGCGCTTTATCGCGCGATGGTTTCGAGCCGCCGACGGCCAGAGCTTCACCGCGGCGTCGCATACGTTCGAGACGACCGCTGAGTTCGAGCAGCAGCTTTACGATCACTTGCGGGCGCTGCTGGAACGGCGCGCTGGAGCCGCGGCTCAGCAGGTCGCAATCCGTTGGCACCAGGCGCCGTTCCGCGCGCTGCTGCCGTACGAATACGAACATGCGCCGGTTTTTTTCGGACGGACGCGCGCGCGCAACGAGTTGCGCGAACTGCTAGCGGCGCGGATCGCACGCGGCACCGCTTTCGTGCTGGTCTTCGGCGCTAGCGGCTCTGGCAAATCCTCGCTTGTGAAGGCGGGACTGCTGCCCGATCTGGCATTGCCGGGAATGATCGGCCGGGCCGCGCTTGTTCGCCGCGCGGCGATGCGCCCGTCGGATCTTGGCGGCGATCCGCTTGCTGCGCTCGCCGCATCGATCCTCTCGCCGACCGCGCTTCCCGAACTGGCCGGGCTGCAATATTCGCGAGAACAGCTCGTCTCGCTGTTGAAGGCGGCGCCGAGCGAGGCGGCATTGCCGATCCGGCAGGGTCTTGCCGAGGCCGGCAAGGCGGCCGGACTTACCGACATCGGAGAGGCGCGGCTGGTCGTTGTCGTCGATCAGCTCGAGGAGCTGTTCACGATCGACCAAGTCGCCGAACACGATCGGATGCGCTTTGTCACGGCGATCGAGGCGCTGGCCAAATGCGGGCTCGTTTGGGTCGTCGCGACAATGCGCAGCGACTTCTTCGATCGGCTCGAAACGATGCCCCTGTTGGCGGCGTTGTCAGCGGAAGGTCGGTTCGTGCTGTTGCCGCCGACCGAAGCGGAAATCGGGCAGATTATTCGCCAACCGGCCCAGGAGGCCGGTCTTCGCTTCGAACACGATGCGGCAAGCGGGGTGAGTCTCGACGAGACGATCCTACAAGCCGCGTCACACGATCGTGGCGCCTTGCCGCTGCTTTCCTTTCTGCTCGACCAACTCTGGCTCAAACGCGACGGGGCGGGTCTTTTAACTTTTGCGGCGTATCGCGAATTGGGCGGACTGGAGGGCGCAATTGGGCGCCGCGCCGAAACCGTCTTTCAGGCCCAACCGCAGGCGGTGCAGAGGGCCTTGGCTCAGCTTCTGCGCAAGCTCGCGAAGATCGAGGGTGCCAGGCCGGTTGCCCGCGCCGTCCCGGTGTCGCTCCTTGCCGCGGGATCGCCGGAGCGGACGTTGGCCGAAGCATTTCTCGACCCTGCCGCCCGGTTGCTCGTGAGCGACGGCGATCCGAACCAGGCCCAACTGCGCCTCGCCCATGAGGCGCTGCTGACACACTGGCCGCGGGCCCGCGACCAGATCGCCGCCGATATTCGCGACCTGGAACTACGCGACCGGCTCGAAGTCGAGGCGGAAGAATGGCGCACCGCACCACGCCGAGAGAAAGCGGGCCGGGTTCGCGTCGGGTTGCCGCTCGCCGAAGCGCGGGCGCTGCTGACGCGCTGGGGCAGCGATCTACCGGAAGCGGTGAGGAACTTCATCACTGCCTCGCGGCGGGCGGCGCGCTGGCGAAGAGCGCGTCTTGCGGGACTGGTGATTTCGGCGCCGCTCGTCGTGGCGCTTGTCGCCGTCCTGATCTGGGCGGGGCTGGTGTGGCAAGGGGTGCGCCAGGTCGAAGCGCAATGGGCTAGAGAGCATGAGTTCGTGAGCGTCGTGGCAGGCTGCTTCGCCATGGGCAGCCCGGACAGCGAGCCGGGGCGCTACGACAACGAAAGGCCCGTACACAAGGTCTGCGTGAAGCCCTTCGAGCTGGGCCGCTGGGAGGTAACGCAAGGCGAGTGGCGGCAGGTCATGATTTTCCCCAACATCCCCGCGCCGTCCTACTTCAAAGGCAGCAACCGCCTCCCGGTCGAGAGGATCAGCTGGAGTGAGGCCAGACGCTTTTTATGGCTGATGTCGCTATTCGGTCGTGGCAAATACCGACTGCCCAGCGAGGCGGAATGGGAATACGCTGCCCGCGCCGGTACGACGACCTCCCGCTACTGGGGCCACAACATCGATGATGGCTGCTCCTACGAAAACATCGCCGATCAGAGCCTCAAAAAAGTCCTGACCGACGCGGTTGTCGCGAATTGCGATGACGGCTATGCGCCGACGGCCCCGGTCGGATCCTTCAAGCCTAATCCGTGGGGCCTTTACGACATGCTCGGCAACGTCGCGAATTGGGTCGAAGATTGTTATGTCCCCACCTATGACGGTGCGACGACCGATGGGAGCCCCGTCCTATCCGGCGCCTGCCGGGAGCGCGTGAGCCGCGGCGGTTCGTGGAGTAATTTCCCTCGCCTCGTGCGCGCCGCCAACCGCAACAACGCTGCGCCGGATTATGGGAACAGCAATATCGGGCTTCGCGTGGTTCGCGCGAGTTCTCCATGAGGCCGCGGGACCGGGGAGAGATCGATGCCGATCGCCAAGAAGCTGGGTAATTCCCGGAGGCGCTTTCTTCAGGGCGCGGCTGGCGTCGGCGCAGGCTTTGCGATCGCACCGGTTGCCGCGCGCGAGCGGGCGCCGCGGGTAATTGGCAATCGGCCTCCAGGCGCCCTCGTCGCCTCCGCCCGCAGCGACGACGAAGCGGATCGCGGCGGCGCGCCCGATCGCGCGGAGGTCGCGGCCGCTGTCGAGCGGAGCCTGGGCATCCTCGTCGCCGAGGGGGTGGACGACGCCTTCCCGCGGCCCTTCGAGCTTGAGCGGCTAGCAAGCGACCCGAGGCTTTGGCGGCGCGTCGCGGCGATAACCGTGGACTATTTCATGCAGCCGGCGGAGCGCCCAAACGCCCGCGGTGTGTTCCATGCGATGATCGGACCCAAGACAAGCATGTTCGGGTCCCGGCTCTACGCACACGCCGACCTGATCGTCGCGACACGCTATCTTGCCTGCGCGATCCTCCTTGGCAGACGCTTGGAGCCGATCAGGATCCCCATTTCCGCGAACAAAATATATTCGTGCCGTTTCAAAGCCGAAGGCCGCTCGATTTTCGACGAGAACCTCAGCTATGACGCGTTTTGCCATCGCGTCTCGTCGAGGCTCGACCAACATGTCCGCCGTTACCTCGTTAGCGCGGATATCGCGGAGTTTTCCCAAAACATCGATATCGAGCGATTACTCGGGACACTACGTCTCCATGGCGTGGAGGCGTGGTTGACGACCGCACTCGCCGATATTCTCGCGCCATGGCGGGAGCAATCGGGCGGAGGGCTGCCCATTGGGCCGACCGCAAGTCTGCTCCTCGGCGAGGCAGCGTTGCTGGAGGTGGACCACAAGCTCGAAAGCGATGGCGTCGATTTCGTTCGCTATATCGATGATTACCGGCTCGTCGCCCCCGATCTGCCGACCGCACGCTGGGCAATCGAGCGGTTGATCGGCCATCTGTCTGCCGAGCGTCTGACCCTGAATCACGCGAAGACAGCCATCGATGCGGTAACGTCTTGCGAATATAGCGCGCTCCTTTACGCGCGGCGATCAGCCAAGCTTTGGGGTCGATTGCCATCGGCGAACGACTTTGCGGAGACGAACACCGACAATGCTCCCGATACCCACGCCAAGGAACCCAAGCCAGACGAGCGCCAGCAACCGCCGCAGACGCCCGAACCGCCGCAAATTCCGCCCCATTACCTGCAAACACCATTCAAAAAATCGCAACTGGATGATTTCGACCGCGGGTTGCTCCGGAGGATCGACCCGGCCGCGCTTCTAGCGGAGTTGACGAGGCGAGGCGAGCACGGCGACGGCATCAGGCTCGGTGAATTCCGGCTGTTTGCCGAAGCAGCCTGCGCCGGCGGCAATCACCCGCTGCTGATCGCCGCGCTGCCGTTGCTGACCCACAATCCGCACTGCAGCGCTTATCTGATCGACGTTCTAATTGCCGAAAAAGTCCGTATTCCCGACCGTCTGCGTGCGCGAGCGAGCGAATACTTCGCCGACCGCCTGGTTTCCGGAGACTGCTTCTCGGACCACGAAGCGATGCACGTCGCCGTGTTGCTCGGCATCCCGGGATATTGTCGGCGCAACGCGCTTCTTGCCTACTTGCAGATCAAAAACCGCCCCCGCTCATCGCTCGTGTTGCGCGCGGTCCTTCAAGGTCTCACCGATTGTTGCGATGCCGAGGAGGCCGCCTTTCTTGCGGGCCTCTGCCCCGACGTGGACCCCTTCGTACGCCGCGCTATCTTCGATCTGATAGGGCACGGCGGGCGCCCGATCGATCCGATGACCTTGGCTGAGTACAGGGCGGAATTTGCGGACGATCCATTCCTCGAAGCGCTTTCGGCACGCGCCTGACGTCCGCTTTCGGCGCTTCTGCGACATCGGGCGGGCCGCCAGCGATGGTCCGCTATTCCGCTGCTTGCGTTGAAGAAGTCGATTTTGAGTGATCTCGGCAGTCGACGATGGAGGGGTTGTGGCTGGGTTGATGAGGCGGATGCCGCCTCATGTCACCGGGATGAACCTTGGCGAGCTGGGGGAATTGCTGTGCTACGGGCTGTATCGGGCCGGCGGCCTCGCGGCGCTTTTCGCGCTTCGCTACGCGTGCGTCGCGCTGGCGGCGGCACTGTTGCTGCGCTACGCGCGACTGCGTCAGCTCAGTATGTCGGCCACCCTTCTCGCAGTGGTGTTCCTTAGCATCCTGGGCGCGCTCACCGGGACGATTCTCAAGCCCGAAATTCTCTCCTTTGTCGCGTTCTACGCTCTGGTCTTTGCGTATGCGATGGGCCAACGCCCATGGCGGGTTCATCTTTGCCGCGCCGTTTTTTGTGGCGATCGCTGCAGGAAAGGCGCTGACGCGCTGGCTCACGCCCGAGCGCGCACTCTCGCCGCGCGGCCTCCGCGCCATGCTGCTGGCCCGTACCAGGTTGCGCGCGGCGTCAACCTTGGGGATCGCCGTGAGGGTGCCGAGGCTTTCGTGCACGAGCTTCCGGTCGAACTCGATACATTACATGCCAGGTCTTGCGGACTTTGCCACCCGGACGCGGCGCAGCGATCCGCAATCCGAACGCCGGAAGGGTCGTATCGCAATATTCGACCCGTCCCTTGGCCGGTGCTTTCAGCCGGTCTACGGCGACCCTGGGTCAGCTTGATTTTCGGCATCTGCTATCCCAGTGGGTAACGTCTGGGGGTGAGTGTTCGAGTCCTTCCGTCCATACCAAGATCTCGACGCATAACCCTAGGTACTCGCGTCAGCCGCACCGAGTTGTCTTGCCCGATTTCACAACAGAGTCAGCGACGTAGCGAATTGTTAAGACGACAGCATTGCGCGAACGCCGCAGGCGCACAAAACTTGGTCTCCCGCGCTGGCGATCCCCCTTCGCGCAACAAGCATTGGGCTCTCTCCCCCGTACGATTCGCAGGTGCAAATGCTGTCGGACATGATCGCGCCGCTACTGGTTTGTGCGGTGCTCGGCTGTGTTCTTTCCGTGGTGCTAGCGGCCTCCCTGTCGCGATCGAGCCGGAAAGTCTCGCTATCGGGCGTCGCCGCGCGGCTGATGCTGGCGGCTGGACCGATCTATCTGGCTGCGAGCTATGTTATCGACCAGGGCGTCGGGCCGATGATGGCGGCCGCCGCCGCCCTCGCGCTCGGGCTCTACTGCCTTCGCGGGTGGTGGGCTCCAGAACGTCTTTCTATCGGTCACGCGGCCTGGTCTGCCGTTCAAGCAGCCCTGAATGTCTTGCGCATTACGAGGCCAGGGCCCGCGACCGACGCGGCTGCCGCCCTGCGTCACCGGATGCTTAGCGTCGTTGACGCCGACCGGCGACTTGAAGAGCGCGGAGCCGGTGCCGACCGGCGAATTGAGCGATCCGCAAATGATAGGCCGTGGGCGAAGGCCGCGTGACGCAGCCTTCGTCCACGCCCACAAATTCCCGTTGCCACACCGGCTAGCGCGGCGTCGGCCAGTAGCTGGGCTGACCATAGGTCGGCGGCATTTTCTCCGCGCAGGTTTGCAAATCGCCGCGTATCCCCTGCGGACAGGGAGCGGCCCCGCTCGTATAGGGATCGTAACTCCACGACGGCGGCGCAGCGGTCGCCGGACTGATCGGGTAGGGCTGGGCGTAGGGATAAGCCGGGTATTGCGCCGCGGCGGTGATCGTCCCTGCCGCCAGAAACGCCGCGCCGATTATCACCATTCTCAAGGGGGACATCACTGCTCCTAGCGAGACGGGAAAGATGCTTGCCACGCAGATCGGACCGACATGGCACATCGCCCTTAACTCTCCTTGGAGAATTTGGTGCCGCCGAGCAGCATTTCCAGGCATGCAACGCAGGCCCGCACGCGAGGCAGGAATTGGGCGATCAGGCAGGCCGCGGTGAGATCCCACCCGACACGGTGGGAAAGGCGCAGTCGGCGAGATGCCCGGTCACTGGTGCGGGTTGCTGTATAAGCATCGCGCCATGCTCACGGTCGTCCATCTGATTACCGGCCTGGAAACCGGCGGCGCCGAGGGAATGCTGGCGCGGCTTGCGAGCGGCGGCGATCGCGGCCGCTTTCGCCATGTCGTCGTCAGCATGACCGGACCCGGTACCATGGGCGCCTCGATCGCGGCGGCCGGCGTCCCCTTGCGCGGCCTCGGCATCAGGCGGAACGTGCCCGATCCCGTCGGCCTGTTGCGGCTGCGGCGCGTGCTGCGCGAATTCCGTCCCGATATCCTGCAAACTTGGCTCTATCACGCCGATCTGCTGGGGTCGGTGGCGCGGCGACTCGGCTGGACGCGACGTCTCATCTGGAATGTACGCAGCACCGAGACCATCGGCAGCGCCGTGGTACGCCGGCTCCTGGCCCGCTGGTCGGCGCTGCCCGACGCAGTCATCGTCAACTCGCTGGCGGGCCAGCGCTTCCACGAGGCGCTCGGTTATCGGCCGCGGCGATGGATGCACATTCCGAACGGGTTTGATACCACCGCTTTTAGGGTGGACGCCGAGACCGGCAAGCGCCAGCGCGCGGCGCTCGGCATCGGCGACGACGCGTTCGTCATCCTGCTGCCGGCGCGCTATCACCCGATGAAGGACCATGCGACATTTCTCGGCGCCGCCGCGCACTTTGCCCGAGCCAGACCGGAAGCGCGCTTTGTCATGGCCGGACACGGGATGGAGCGCGGCAATAGTGCGCTCATGGAGCTTATTGCCGCGCAAGGCATTGGCGACCGCGTTCTGCTGCTGGGCGAGCGGCGCGATCTCGCCACGATTTACTTGGCCGCCGATGTCGTGACCTTGTCGTCGGCGTTTGGCGAGGGGTTTCCGAATGTCCTCGCCGAGGCGATGAGCTGCGGCATTCCCTGCGTCGCCACCGATATCGGCGATTCGGCGGAGATCATCGGCGATACCGGCGCGATCGTCCCGCCGCGCGATCCGGCTGCACTCGCGGCAGGCTGGGAGAAGCTGGCGGGGTTGCCTGACGACGAGCGGCGAGAGCGGGGCGCCGCGGCGCGCGCGCGGATCGTCGAGCGGTACGATCTCGCCGTGATCATCGCCCGCTACGAGGCGCTCTACGAGGCCATCGCCGCTGGCTTATGCCGGCTATCGGGTTCGACGGTTTGACCCGTCACGGCGGGGTATTGGCGGTGGGAGCCATCGCCGTCGCGGCATACGCCGCTCTAATCTCCTGGTTCGCCTGGACGGATGTCTATGCCGCGCATTTCTTCGATCATGGCGCGCTGATCGTTCTCTACAATCTGCTGCGGATCATATTCGCGGGCGCCCTTGCTTGGCTGATTTACGCCCCCGGCGCTGGGCTTCTGGTGCTGGCCGCTGGGGCGGATCAATTCGGCTCGCTAACTCCGGGTGAACGCTACGCGTTGGGTTTTTTCACCGGCGCGGGGCTCTGGCATCTCGTCCTGTTCGGCATCGGCTTCGCCGGCGGCTACACGAGGCCGGTGGCGGTTGCGCTTACCGTTACGGTGTTGGCGCTGTCGACGCCGCATCTGACGGTGTGCTTATGCCAAATCCGTCGACGTCTTCCGGCGATTTGGGGGCGAGCCGATCGACCGTTTCTGGTGGGTTTCGCGATCGTCGCGGCACTTTTCGTGGCAATCAAGATTTTGTATCCGAGCGGCAGCAATGATTATTATAGTCATTATTTTTATTATTATATTGATGTGATCAAAAACAAATCGTTAATGCCAAACGAGGCATGGTATCATTTTTACTACTCGAAAGGGTGGGGTCTCTATTACCTGGCGATATTGCTAACCGATCCGTTGGCGCCGCAGCTCGTCACCGCGACTTTCGTTTTCACCGCGGCGCTCACCGTCGCGCTGATCCTGACGCGAGTAGCTGGCGGGACGAAACTGCCCTGGATCGGCGCGACACTCCTTCTCGGTCTGTTGATCTACACCCCCAGCCCGCCTGATCTGGTCGGCGCGGCCGGCTGGGCCGAGCTCGCCAAGGGGCACGAGCTCTGCGCGCCGCTGTTCCTCGGCTTGTTTTGGATGATGACCCGCCTCATCGAGGATACGACTGAGCCGCGGCCATGGGTGGTGTCGGCGCTCGCGACGATTTTGGCGCTGGTGCTGGCCGTCACCGAGATGGCTGTCATCGCCGGGGCGTTTCTTGTCGCGCTGGGGATTTGGGGAGCGGTCACGCGCCGCTGGCGGATAGCGGGGGTGGCGCTCGCCTGCGCCTCGCTCGCCGGAACCCTTCTCATCGCCGTGTTTGCGATCAATTATGCTCTGACCGGCATCCCTTCCGATCAGCTGCTGCTCTATTTCTGGCCAATCGTCGACTTGAAGAAAGTGGCGCGCTGGGGTGTCCTGAGCGAGGTGCTCTGGCAGCATTATGGGCTGACCGGGTACGTGCGCGAGAAGCTGCCGGTTGGCTGGGGCGCTGTCCGCCAGCTCTACCGCTATTTGCGCCTCGACCTGCTGTGGCCGTTCGCGGCATTTGGCGGGGTAGGTGCGGTTTTCGCCGTGGCGGCCGGCGACTGGCGTTCACGCTTGAGCGCATCGCCCCGGCGGGCGCTCATCGTCGGCGCGCTTGCGTTTGCGGCGAGTTTCGCGCCGATCGCGGCGGTTCTCGGCGCGGGCCCGTCGCAAGTGCCGTCGGTGTACCGGTTCAGCGCGTTCGCGTTTGCCCCGACCCTTTGCGCGGTGCTGCTGCTTTGCGCCGCCTTCCCTTGTCCGACGCGCAAAATTGCGCTTGCCGCAGCGGCGATCGTCTTCGCGATCGTCCTCACCGGCGAGGCCGGAAAGCACGGGCGAGAAATGCACACGGGCATGCCCATGCTGGCGGGCGCCGCGTTTTCCTTCGCGACTGGTCGCGTGAGCATCGAGCAAGCGTATCGCGATCCGGGATGGCCAGGCCGCTACCGTTGGGGCGGCATTTATCCGGCGATGGAGGAGACCTGGGAAATTGTCGGCCGGGGTACGCCGATCTATTCGTTCAACCTGCAAAGCTATTGCATGCTGCCGGATTGCCGGGTGCTCAGTTGGGACAATACCCGGACCGTTCCCGATTTCGATGCAGTGCTGTTCGGCACGCCGGACGAGGCGGTGGCGGCGATCAAGCGGGCCGGGATCAATTATTTCTTCTATTCGACCGAACTCGGCGACCTCCCTAACGGGATCGCGACGCCGATCGTCCTGTCGCCGATCTTTGCGCCGGATGCTATTGCGCAATATTTTGGAATTAAGTGGACGGACGGCACGAGTTACCTTCTGACTTGGCGTTCGCAAAGCGAGAGGCCGGTCGACGAATCGTTCCTCGCGGCCTATCGCCGCCAGGTGCGGGAGGCGCCTATCGCCGTGTCGTTTCCGCTCGCCGAGTGGCGAGCCGTCTTCGAGCACTTCCGGACATTTGGCTTGCATCCTTACCGGCTGCCGTGGTGCGTCGTCTGCCCCGGCGTTGCCATGGATTGAGCGTCGATTGCGGATGCCGCCAGCGACGGATAGGTTTCGCGCCATGCGGATCGGCATCGACTTCGACAACACGCTCATCGACTACGACCGCGTGTTTCTCGAGGCGGCGCGGGCGCGGGGTTTGGTGCCGCGCGACTTCGCAGGCTCGAAGAAGGCGGTGCGCGACGCGATTCGCCTGCTGCCGGATGGCGAGCCGGTGTGGCAGCGCCTCCAGGGTTATGTCTACGGCGCAGGGATCGGCGGCGCCGCGCCGTTCCCCGGCGCGCGCGAGTTCCTGCAACGTTGCGCGCGCGAGGGCATTGCGACCTTTATCGTCAGCCACAAGACCCGTTTCGGCCATTACGACCCGGCGCGGGTCGATCTGCGCGAGGCGGCGCGCAATTGGCTGGCGGCGCAGGGATTCTTGGACGCCGTGCCGGCCGAACGCTTCTATTTCGAGGATGACCGCGAACGCAAGATCGCGCGTATCGCGGCGCTCGGCTGCACCGATTTCATCGACGACCTCGAGGAGGTCTTTACCGATCCGCGTTTTCCGGCCGGGGTTCGACGCATCCTTCTCGCTGAGAGCGGCGCCTTATCCTGCGACGCGTTGTGCGGCAACTGGCAGGACGTCGCTGCCGCGATCTTCGGCAATGCCGGCTGATCCCGCGCTCGACGCCGCGTCGCAGGCGGCGCGCGCGCTCACGGAGCGACCGATCAACTCGGTCGAGCGGGTGCGCGGCGCCGGACGAAACAGCGGCGTTTACCGGGTTCGTGCCGATGAGGCTGTCTACGCGCTGAAACAATATCCGCCGCGCCGCGCGAATGACCGCGACCGGGCAACGGTCGAATGCGCCACGCTCCGCTTCCTCATCGGACATGGCGTGACCACAGTGCCGCGACCGATCGCGGTCGATACCGCCTGCGGCTATCTGCTGCTCGAATGGATCGAGGGCGAGCCGGTCGAGAGTCCCGGCGCGGCCGACATCGCCACCGCGGGCGATTTTCTGGGGACGATCCACGCGCTGCGCGGCGCGGACGACGCCGCGGTGCTGCCGATGGCGGCGGAGGCTTGTATTTCCGCTGCCGAGACCGTGGCGCAGATCGAGCGGCGGCTGGCGCGGCTAGCATCCGTGCCCGACGAGCCGGCGCTGGCCGCGTTCCTGGTGGACAACCTGGCGCCGCTCTTCGGCGAGGTAGCCGCCTGGGCCAACGCCGGCTACGTCGCCGCGGGGCTTTCATTTGCCGGGGAGGTGGAGGCCTCGGCGCAAACGCTGTGTCCAGCGGATTTCGGCTTCCACAATGCGATGCGGCGGCCGAGCGGAGAGCTTGTCTTTCTCGACTTCGATTATTTCGGCTGGGATGATCCGGCGAAGCTGACCGCCGATTTTCTGCTGCATCCGGGGATGCGTCTCGACGAGGAGCTGAAGCGGCAATTCGCCGCCAGAGCCGTTGCCATCTACGGATCGGATCAAGGCTTCCGCCGGCGTCTCGCGCTGCTCTATCCGCTGTTCTCGTTGCGCTGGTGCACGATCCTGTTGAACGAGTTTCTGCCCGAGCGCTGGGCCGATCGGGTGACTGCCGGCGAGGCCGCGGACTGGTCATCGGCAAAGCAGCGTCAACTTGATCGAGCGCGGGAATGGGCGCACTCTTTGGCGACAAACTTCCAGCGGTTTCCTTATGGCGAATGATGTCGCGCTTGGCGCGCAGCATGATGCTAGCCGGCAACTCGACGAGCGCTCGATCGAGCTGCGGCGGCTGGTGGTGCGGGCGCTTGAAGGCGGCTCGCGCGGGCATATCGGCTCGTCGATGTCGCTCATCGAGATCATGCGCGTGCTTTACGACGACATCCTGCGCTTTCGCGCCAACGACCCCGAGTGGGAGGGGCGCGACCGATGCATCCTCAGCAAGGGTCACGGCTGCATCGCCCAGTACGTGATGCTGGCCGAGAAGGGGTTCTTCCCGCGCGAGGTGCTCGACACGTTCTGCCGCCGCGATTCGATCCTCGGCGGCCATCCCGAGGCCGGCAAGGTTCCAGGAATCGAGGCGTCGACCGGTGCGCTCGGACACGGACTGCCGATCGGCGTCGGGCGGGCCATGGGGCTGCGGATCAAGCGGAGCGACGCCCGGGTCTTTGTCGTGACCGGCGACGGCGAGATCAACGAGGGGTCGGTGTGGGAGGCGGCGCTATCGGCCTCGAAGCATGGCCTTTCCAATCTCACCTGGATGATTGACTACAACAAGGTGCAGTCGGCTGGTCCGACGCAGGAAATCCTGCCGCTCGAGCCGCTCGCCGATAAGCTGCGCGCCTTCGGTTTTGTCACCGATGAGGTCGACGGGCACGATGTCGGAGCGCTGCGCGGGTTGCTGAAATCGCTGCCGTTCGACCCGGCACTGCCTTCCGCGATCATCTGCCACACGGTCAAGGGCAAGGGCATCGCCTTCGCCGAGAACGACGCCGCCTGGCACCACAAGTCGAGCATCAACAAGGAGCTGATCGGTCAGTTGTACGACGCGCTGGGGACGAACTGATGCGCCCTGCTTGCGTCGATAAGGTGTTCGAGCTGGCCAGGCGCGACGAGCGCGTGACCTATATCGGCTCCGATCTCGATCCGCCGATCGTCAAGCGGATGAAGAACGAAATGCCGGGCCGCGCCTGGATGGAGGGGGTCAGCGAACAGCATGTCGTCGGCATGGCGGCGGGGCTGGCGATGGAGGGGTTCATCCCCTTCGTACACACGATCGCGACCTTCATCACGCGGCGCTGCTACGAGCAAGTCGCGGTCGATTGCTGCTTGCACAACCTGCCGGTGCGGCTGATCGGCAATGGCGGCGGCCTCGTCTACGCGCCGCTCGGGCCGACGCACCTGGCGATCGAGGACATCGCGATCATGCGGGCGCTGCCCAACATGACCGTGGTCGCGGTCTGCGATGCCGACGAAATGAGGCGCTTCATGGATCAGACGCTCGACTGGCCTGGGCCGATCTACATCCGGCTCGCCAAGGGCTATGACCCGATCGTCAGCCGCGCCGAACTCGGCTTCAAAATCGGCAAGGCGATCGCCATGCGCGAGGCGGCGGGCGGCAAGAGCCGGGTGCTGCTGGTGACGACCGGGGTGGCGACGACGCGTGCGCTCGAAGCCGCCGAGGAGCTCGCCGACGAGGGGATCGAGTGTACGCTGCTTCACATGCACACCGTGAAGCCGCTCGACACCGCGGCGCTGGTCGAGCACGCGCGAGGCTGCGATCTCGTGGTCACGGTCGAGGAGCACACGGTGGTCGGCGGGCTCGGCAGCGCCGCGCTCGACGCGTTGGTCGAGCACATGCCGGGCGCGATGCCGCCGGTCAAGCGGCTCGGCATTCCCGACGATTTCGCGCACAAATACGGCAGCCAGGATCAGCTGATGGAGCTGTACGGGCTGCAACCTCCGGGCATCGCCCAATCGGTGCGCGACGGGCTGCGCCGCCGCGCGGCCTAACTCTGTCGTACATGTCGGGGAAAGTTCTCATCGTCGGCGGCGATTCGGAAATCGCCTCTGCCACCGCCAAGCATTTGCAGGACGCCGGTAGCGATGTCGTCGCGACGACGCGGCGACCGGACCGGGTCGCGGACGACCGTCCTTTTCTCGACCTCGGCGGCGCGATCGAGCATTGGCCCATACCGGGCGAGGTTCGCGGTGCGGTGCTTTGCGCCGCGATCGCCCGGCTCGCCGATTGCGCGCGCGACCCAGCCGGATCGGCGCGAGTCAATGTGACCGGCACGGTCGCGCTGGCCGACCGGCTGCTGGCGCGCGGCATCCCGGTGCTGTTTCTGTCCACCGACAAGGTGTTCGACGGCACCCGACCGCTCGTGCCGGCCGATGCGCCGCCCTGCCCGGTCAGCGAATACGGGCGGCAAAAGGCGGCGGCCGAGGCGGCATTGCACGAACGCATGGCCAACGGCGCGCCCGCGGCGATCCTGCGGCTGGCGAAGGTCGTCTCGCCGGGCATGGAGCTGCTGCGACAATGGATCGCGAGCCTGCGGGCCGGCCGGCCGATCCGCGCCTTCCACGACATGGTGATGGCGCCGACCCCGGTGGCGCTGGTGGCGCCAGCGATCGAGCGGCTGCTGGCGGAGCCGAGCTCCGGCGTTTTTCAGCTCACCGGCCCGCGCGACATTGCCTATAGCGAGGTGGCGCTACATTTAGCGAAGTGGGCCGGCGCCGAATTCGGCGTTGATCGAGGCGGTCAGTGCTCATACCGCCGGGCTGCCCGAGGGCTCGACCGCGACGCACACGACGCTGGACAGCGGCGCATTGCGGCGGCGCTTCGGCATCGCGGTCCCCGACGCCCTCGAGGTCATCGACGAGCTTATCGAAACCTGCCGTTAGGTATCAAAACCCTCGAACGACCCCGGATATGCAACACGGGCTGCCCTGCGCCTGCGGGATGGCGCCCTTCAACCAACACCGCGGGTAGGGGCCCTGCACTCCCGGCTGAACGAACGTCCAGGCGCGACAACTGGGATCGCCCAGGCACGCGCCTTGACAGGCTTGGGCCGGTGAGCCCGGCTGCAGATCGAAGTTACGGTAATCGGAGCCTGGACGGTCCACATTGGGTTCAAACGTGGATGATTGGGCGAACCCCGGGGCCGCGCCCAGGGCGATAGCCACCGCAATGATTATCACCGCGAAAATGCGTCCCATGACGGCAACCTCCTGGATCGCTCGCTGTGCGAATTTGCGGCAACGAGTGGACTAATCCGTTTATCCCACACAAGCGCCTCGGTCTGCATCAACGGGCGTTTACCTGCCTTGACAGCATCGCCGGGCGCGGCGATGAGTTCGCCAACCGGGCGGGCCCGTCGCCCGCCGCCAATCGCGACATTTGGGGAGACGGCATGGGCCGGCTGCTGAACATCGTCACGGCGCTGCACACCGCGACCAAGCGCGAGTACCTGCCGCGCATGAACGACGACAAGATCAACTGCATGCTGAAGGCGAAGGAGTACGAGTTCGATTATTGGGACGGTGACCGCCGCTACGGCTATGGCGGGTATCGGTTTATCGATGGGCGCTGGGCGCCGGTGGCGAAAGGGCTCATCGACCTGCACGGCCTCAAAGGCAAGTGCCGCATTCTCGATGTCGGCTGCGGCAAGGGCTATCTGCTGAAGGAATTTCAGAAGCTGCTGCCGGAGGCGGAGCTGGTCGGTTTCGACATCTCGAAGCACGGGCTCGCCGACGCGCATCCCGACGTCAAGGACAGGCTGTTCCGCTACCGCGCGCAGGACGCCTATCCGTTCGGCGACAAGTCGTTCGATCTCGTCGTCTCGCTCGGCTGCCTGCACAACCTCAAGATTTTCGAGCTGCAGACCGCGCTCGGCGAAATCGAACGCGTGGGCAAGGCCGGCTACGTGATGGTCGAGAGCTATCGCAACGAGGCCGAGCAATTCAACATGCAGTGCTGGGCGCTGACCTGCGAGGCGTTCTTCGACACCGCCTCGTGGATCTGGCTCTACAACCATTTCGGCTATACCGGCGATTACGAGTTCATCTATTTCGAGTAGCGAGGGGCGATGCAGATCAAGCAGGGCCGCGCCGCGATCCTCGCGCAGTCGCGCCAACCGCTGGTGGTCGATGAGATTACGCTGCCCGACGAACTCGACGCCGGGCAGGTGCTGGTCAAGGTGCTCTACACGACGATCTGCGGCGCCCAGATCAACGAGATCGATGCGCTAAAGGGCATCGACAAGTTTCTACCGCACCTGCTGGGGCACGAAGCCTCGGCCGAGGTCATCGAGATTGGCCCCGGCGTCACCAATGTGAAGCCGGGCGACACGGTGGTGCTGCACTGGCGGCCGAGCCGCGGCATTCAGAGCCGCACCCCGGCCTATAAATGGCGTGGCGACAAGCTCAACGCCGGCTGGGTGACGACCTTCAACCAATATGCCGTGATCTCCGAGAACCGGATGACGCCGATCCCGGCCGATTTCGACCTCCGAAACGCGCCGCTGCTCGGCTGCGCGGTGACCACCGCGGCCGGCGTCGTCAACAACGACGCGCACCTTAAGGTCGGCGAGTCGGTGGTGGTCTTCGGGGTCGGCGGGGTCGGGCTCAATGTGGTGCAGTTCGCCGCGCTCGCCGGCGGCTACCCGATTGTCGCGGTCGACCTGCTCGACCACAAGCTCGACATGGCGCGCGCCCGCGGCGCGACGCATGCGATCAATTCCCGCGGCATGAGCGACGCCGAAGTCGCGGACGCCATCCGCGCGATCGTCGGCAAGGACGGCCCCGACAAGATCATGGAGACCACCGGCGTCAAATCGGTGATCGAAAGCGCCTACGAGCTCACGCACAAGGACGGGAGTCTGGTGCTGGTCGGCGTGCCGCACGAAAAGGTGACGATCAACACGCTGCGCGTCCACTTCAACATGGTCCTGACCGGGTCGGAGGGCGGCAGCGCGAAGCCCGACATCGACATCCCGCGCATCATCCGGCTGGTCAAGGCAGGACGGCTGTCGTTCGACGGCATCATCACCGACGAATTCGCCCTCGACGACATCAACGCGGCGTTCGACCTGGTGCGCAGCGGCAAGGCGGGCAGGGTGCTGATCCGGGTTTAGGGCCTAGTGGGTCTTGCCCCAGCGGCCACCGCCGCTTTTTTTACCGCCCGGCCCCCCAACCCCCGGCCTTCGCCGGGGCGGGCTCTCCGCCGTGATCCCCGGGTCAAGCCCGGGGAGGAGAGGAGCGCGTTCGCACGGGTGGGGGTAGCTCGGCGGCCGCTGGCGCAAGCCCCGCCTGTCGTCCGCCGAGGGGTTTTCGGCGGACGCCCATTTAGTCTTATTCACCGCCTACTTTCCGGTTTGCCGGGCGTCTTTCGCTTCCGTGCGGCCTGGGCTTGTTATCGGTGGCTTATTGCCTCAACAGCGCTCGCGCCGATGTTTTTGTTATTTCGGTCGCAGACGACAGACGGCTCTTATTGTTATGCCTTATCGTTGTGCCCGCGCACGGAAGAAGAGTTTGCCCGTCAAGCTCCGGTTTCGGACTGTCAATCAACGAGCCACTTTTGAGGGCGGCGACGCCGGCCCACGCAAGAACCGGCGCTGGTGCGGCAGATGGTACAGAACGGGAACAAATTGAATATGCATCATCGCAATTCTGAATCGCAATAATTGCATATATCGCTAAGAACGGCTGGACGACGACGCGCCAATCAGGCCAGCTTGCGGTCCTGCATGGTGCGGATGTTGAAGTAGCGCGGGTCGGTCATCGAATCCGGCAGCTTCCCGTCGCGGAAGGCGCGGACCATGTCCGTGACCGCGTCCTCGAGCGTGCGCCTGGTGCGCCAGCCAAGCTCGCGTGCGATCTTCTCCGACGAGACCCGGTAGGAGCGGTTGTCGTCGGTCGGCACCATTTCGAGTTCGACGGTGTTGTGGCCGACGATGCGCTTCACCATCTCGGCGAGTTCGAGCACGCTGTGGTTCTCCATCCCGGCGTTGTAAATCTTGCCGTCGATCTTCTCCGCCGGGAACTGCAGCGCCTCGCAATAGAGGTCGCTCATATCCTCGATATGGATGTTGGGGCGCTGCTGCGCGCCGCCGAACACCTTGATCTTGCCGGTGTTGACCGCGTGATTGCAGAGGATGTTGACGATGACGTCGAGGCGCTGGCGGGGCGAATACCCGCACACCGTCGCGGGGCGCAGGATCAGCGTCGTAAAGCCCGGCTCGCGCTCCTCGGTCAGCACCTGTTCGCACAGTGCCTTGAATTTCGAATAGTCGGTCAGCGGTTCGAGCGACAGCTCCTCGGTGACGTTATCCTCGTCCTTGATGCCGTAAACGCTCGACGACGACGCGTAGATGAAGCGCTTCACCCCGGCCTTTTTTGCGGCTTTGACGAAGGGCCGGAAGCAGTCGTAATTGACCGCGCGCCCGAGCGCCGGATCGAGCTCGAACGACGGGTCGTTGGAGATGCAGGCGAGGTGGATGACCGCGTCGCAGCCGGCCAGCGCCTTCTCGACGACCGCGGGGTGCCGCATGTCGCCCTTGATCTGGATGAGTTGTGGGTGGTTCTCGACCGGCTTCAGCACGTCGTCGCCGTAGAGGTAGAGGTCGAGCACCGTGACGGTGTGCCCGGCCGCCAGGAGTTTCGGCACCAAGACCGCGCCGACATACCCAGCCCCGCCCGGAACGCAGACGTTCCACTTTTGCTGCATCAGCTATCTGCTCCCCTCGACTTTTACTGTGTGCGCGGCGCCGGCATGATGGCGGCCCGACGTGACCGGTCTTTCAATTCCCTGGGGCGCTACTTTAACAGCGCTGTCAGCGCCTTTAGCACCGCCACCCGGTCGATCGAGCGCTGGTGGCCGACGATCGACACTTTTTGCGCGCCAACGACGTTGCCGATAAAGCCGACGAGGTCGAGCGGCGCGCCGGCCGCGATCAGCGGCGCGGCGACCGCGAGCACCGCGTCGCCGGCGCCCATCGTGTCGACCACCTTCGACGGGAAGGCCGGGATCGAGTGGACGATGTCGCCGCGCTCGTAGGTCAGCGAGCCATGCCGGCCGTTTGTGACGAGGAAACGGTCGCAATCGACCATGCCGGGCAGCGTCTCGTTGATGATCCGGGTCAGTTCGCCGGTGCGGTCCTTCGAGGCGAGCCGCGCTTCGAGCGCATCGATACAGACGAGATCGGCCCGCGGATAGCGGCTGATCAGGTTGAAGCCCATGTTCGCGCTGTTGGTCTGCGCGTTGATCGCCAGAAACGGCGCCTTGTCGGCGATGGTCTTGACCAGCTTGTCGCCGATCATGCCATGGCCGAAATCGTTGACGATGACGACATCCGCGCCGGTCACCGCGTCGCGGAACATCGCGCACAGCCGGTCCTCGTCGCGCGGCGACAGCGGCGCGTCCTCGATCTGGTAGACCTCGAACAGCTTGCGCACCAGCGTCGGATCGACGTAGCGGCATTTGTGGGTGGTCGGGGCGCCGCGCCGCACCAGCGTGCGCATCGTCACGTTGGGCTTCAGCGCGTCGCGCATCTGCTGCTCGTAGCTGTCGCGCTCGCCGATGATGGTGAGAAGCTCCACCGAGTTGCAGAACGCCGCCGCGTTGTTGGCGGTGGCGACCGCGCCGCCGATGAAGATCTCGCGATCCTGCAGCCGGGTGGCGATGATGTTTTCCTTGGGCGCCTTACCCATCGGCAGGACGTAGCGGTACTCGTCGATGATCGCCTCGCCGATGACGAGCACATTGAGCGCCGCCGCGCGCTCCATCAACTCGGTGATGCGGTCGGCGACGCCGTTGTGGCGCAGCAGATCGAGATGCTCGCGGGTCGGCGAATCGAAGATGTTGAGGTGCTGGTTGATCAGCTCGGTCGAGCTGTAGGTGATCTCCTCGGTGAAGATCACCTTGCCGCCATACTGCTCGGCGGCTTCGCGCTCGGCGACGATGCGGCCGGTGATGTCGCCTTCGGGGTTCCGGTAGTCCTGGCCCTTGACGTAGACGTTGGGCTTGACCGCGTCGATCGCCGGCAGCGCGTCTGGCCCGGCGACGACGCCGACATAATCGACGATGCCGAGCGAGGCCAGCATCTCCGAGCGCAGTCCCTCTGGGAATACCGGGCGGCCCGGCCCCTTGTTGATGAACGCGTCGGCGGTAATGGTGACGACGAGGACATCGCCGTGGCGGCGCGCCGCCTGGAGATGGCGGACATGGCCGATATGGAGCAGGTCGAAGGTGCCGTGAGCGAGCACGATAGTGCGGCCCTGCGCGCGCAACTCGCCGGTGACGGCAGCGAGCGTTGGTAGCGGCAGGATCTTGCGCTCGAACTCGCTCGGATCGGCCGGGGCAGCGACTTGTGCGGCGCCACTCTTGCGGGTCGACAGCTTGGCAATCGCCAGATCGGCCTCGTTCACCCATTGCTCTCCTTGTGACACCACGCCAGCAAACTCATCGGCCGACCTTCCACCGACGCGGGATGGGAAGTTCCGCCCGACAGCGCCGAGTTTAACAATCGATTCCCCCCAAGCTTAAGGCCCGATCGGTTAAAATTCCGATCGAAAAGGGGGAGAACAATGCCCCCGCCCCACATCGCCCCTCTCACCGTGCAACGGTTGCGCCGCAGCCGAGCCGGCTCCGCGAATGCTAGCCAAACGGTGGAGCGGTCGCAACCCTTCCGCCCGCTCCCGAGCGTGGCTATGGTACGGCCTCCGCCGGCGGAAAATCTCGCGGCAGAGGCATATGAAACGCACCGACAACAAGGCGATGCCAACAGTCGGCGAGGTCAACCAAGCCTCGCTCGCGGTCAGCCGCAGGATCGGCGAGACCCGACTCGGCGTGCTGAAAAACTGGGAGTGGCACGACGACCCGCGGCGTCTGGCGATCTCGCTGTCGCGCTACAAATTCGTCGCCAAGATGTTCAAGGGCCGCGAGAGCGTCCTCGAAGTCGGTTGCGGCGATGGATTCTGCGCGCCGATCGTCCGGCAAGAGGTCAGGAAGCTGACGATCACCGATGTCGACAAGGTCTATATCGACGACATCAAGGCCCGGGCGAAGCCGCCAGAGCACGAGAAATGGCCGATCGAGGCGGTCGCGGTCGACATCCGGGTCGAGGATCTGCCCGGCAAGCACGACGGGATCTATGCGCTCGACGTGTTCGAGCACATCCCGGCGGGCGATGAAGACGCGGCGATGCGCCGCATTATCAAGGCGCTCAAGCCGGACGGGGCGGTGATTATCGGCATGCCCTCGCTCGAATCGCAGGAATACGCGTCGCCGCAGAGCAAGGCCGGCCACGTCAATTGCAAGACCGAGGAGGGCTTGCGCGCCTTTATGCAGCGCCATTTCGACAATGTCTTCATCTTCGCGATGAACGACGAGGTGGTGCACACCGGGTTCGGGCCGATGGCGCATTATCGGCTGGCACTGGCCTGCGGCCCCAAGCGGTGAGGTCGCCCGCGGAGCGTTACCGCGCGCTGATCGCCGAGCGCCCCGTTCTGGCGCGCAACCTGCCCGGCGGGATCGATGTGGTGACCGACGCGGCCGAGACCGCGCGAATTGAGCGCGCCATGGCAGATCGATTCGCCGCCAAGGGATTGCCGCGCGAATGGGCGCGCGCCGGGGTGTTCTACGAAGACCCGTATCTGATGGTGCTGCGCGACGCGGTGATTTTCCCGGATGGCAAGCCCGGGCTTTACCACCGCGCCGTCGCGCGGCACGACGAGCCAACCGGCGTGGCGATTCTCGGCCGCTATCGCGGTGATGTCATCCTGCTGCGGCATTTCCGCCATCCGACGCGCGACTGGCATCTCGAAATCCCGCGCGGCGCGGTCGCCATCGGCGAGAACCCGGCGCAGATGGCACAGGTCGAAATCTCCGAGGAGATCGGCGGGACGATCACCTCAATGACGCAGATGGGGGTGCTGCACGGCGCCTCGGCGTTCATGCGGCATCGCGTGGTGCTGGTTTACGCCGAATTCGCGTCGATCGGCACGCCAGCGCTCGGCGAGGGCATCGCCGAGATCGTCCCGGTGGCGCCGGCGGAGCTCGATCGCCTCATCCGCGACAGCGCGGTCACCGATTCCTTCACCATTGCCGCCGCGTATCACGCCAAGCTGCGCGGGTTTTTGTAGGGAAGCGGCTCTGGCGCGTTGATGTCAGCCTACACGGCGATGGTGCGGCCTTGGAAGTGATCGAGTTAATCGGAAAGTAGGCATCATCAACGCCAGTAACGCAAAGCAAGAAATAATAGTATTAGGATAACAATAAAGGGAATTATCAGGTTGACGTAGCACGAGCCAATCCCTATATTCCTCTCAGTTTAGAGGAATTCACCCGATGGCCCGCAGCAAAATCGACCTTCGCAGCCCGATCTTCCACGACGACAATGCCGCTCGTGAATACCTAGAGACGGTGCTGTGGCCGCAGGGGCCGGTTTGCCCGCGCTGCGGTGTCATGGGCGATCGTATTACGAAGATGGCAGGCAAAAGCCTCCGACCGGGCGTCTACAACTGCAAGGACTGTCGCAAGCCGTTCTCGGTTACGGTCGGCACCGTCATGGAGCGGTCGCATATCCCGCTGTCCAAGTGGGTACTGGCGACCCGCCTGATGGCCGCGAGCAAGAAAGGCATGTCGGCGCACCAACTACATCGCATGATGGACGTGAGTTACGAGGCCGCGTGGTTCCTGTTCCATAGGCTCAGGGAAGCGGCGGCTGACCCGTCGCCCGCACCCCTAGGCGGCGAAAACAAGGTCGTTGAAATCGACGAGACGTACATCGGCGGCAAAGAGGGCAATAAGCACGCTTGGAAGCGCAAGGGTATCGGCGGCGGCCCTGGCGGCAAGATGCCGGTCGTTTCCCTCGTTGAGCGCGATGGCAAAACCCGCAGCTTCCACGTCGCCAACGTAACGGCAAAGAACTTGCGCCCGATCATCGTCAAACACGCCAGCCGCAAATCGCACATCATGACCGACGATAGCCCCGTCTATCCTCGGATCGGCGATGAGTTCGCGGGCCACAGCAGCGTGGTTCACAGTGCCGAGGAATACGTCAAAGACGGCGGCTTCACGCATACGAACACAGTCGAGAGCCACTTCGCGCTGCTCAAGCGCGGCGTCTACGGGACGTTCCACAACATCAGCGAGGCGCACCTGTCACGCTACCTTGCCGAGTTCGATTTTAGGGCCAACACGCGCGATATGGATGATGCCGAGCGTGCGGCCCTGTGGCTCGCCAGCGCACAAGGCAAGCGGCTTCTCTACCGACAGCCTCATCAAGCCTAAGACACCGAAACAATGGGCGCAGGCGTTCCTGCGCTGGAAGGCTCGAAAGGATGGGGCGGCGGAATGACTCCCGCCGCCCCTCTCGCCGTATCCTAGGCGTTGCCACACGACCTAGGAGCGAAACTCATGTTCAAGGATGGCGATCTCATTGGTGTCACCTGCCCGCACTGCGGCGAGCAGACGGAGAAAACAATCGGATGGCTCAAGGCGAGCGCCGACTTCCACTGTCCGGGTTGCCGAACCCTCCTTCATCACGATCCTGAGCATTTTGCTAGGCATGTCCTTGAAGAAGCGGCGCGCTCGAACAGCGAGATCATCATCAACGTGACCCGCGTTCAAAAGTAAGATGAGCGTGTCCACGGCTTCAGCATAAGTCTGTCGTGGGATGTATCGATTACGGCTCTCTGCTAACGCAGCGGACATGACAATTCACCTCGGCTCCGGTATATTTCGGTTGCCGAGGTAAAGGCCGAAGGGCCGGACGCAGACGGGCAGAAGCTTGGCGGCGATGCCCGTCGCCTCGCGCATTATCCCCGATTACAAGCGATCAATCCAGCGATGCCATATTGGCGAGAGGGCGATCCAAAGCCGGGCTGGATGCGCCGCAGAGAGTGGCGCGAGCGCGTCTCGCACAGACTGTTTGGACATGGCGTAGAAACGATGATCGGCGTCGTCTTGATCATCATTGGTGGCTTGTTTTTCGGAATAGCGGTCGTTGCAATCGCCCGAGATGGTTGGAGTTTTAAGCGCATTTCGGCTGGACTAGCTTTAGGTATCCTGCCGATTTGGTTTGGATTGTTCTTCCTGCCTAAACGGAACCGCCGCTAGCATTGCCGCCAGTTGCATGCGAGGCAAGAGCATCAGCGCGCCGTTTTTGTGCGTCGGCGCGGCGTTTCTCGCGATCCCATTCGATGTAAAGCCAGCCGATACCGCCAAGTACGACATCGGAAACCACGATCAGGCCAAAGGGCAATCCCATGAGCCACAGGGCGACGCTGCCGACCACGATGAACCCAATGAAGCCGAGCAGGCCAGCCGAGCGGTCTAGCTGCTTCTCGAACTCAAACTGCTTTTCGATCTTATCTTCTGGCGTAGCCTTCATCCTGCGCCTGTTTTGGCCGTACTGGCGCGTTTCACGCGAGTCCGGGTAGGCTTTCCCTTCGCGCGTCGTATCGCCTCGCTAAGTTCGGCGCGCGATTGGGGAGGCGTCTTCAACAGCCGCAGTAGCATCGCGTCCATGCGCCGCTCTATCTGGCCGTCTTCGCTTCCCTGCTTGCTCATGGTGGGAGAATACCATGGCCGCCGAACCTCCGAAATCTCCCTATCAAGCTCTCGGCGAACGATTTCATTTGATGATGGGCGAGTGCGTGGCGGCATGGGCCAACGTCGATACACAGCTATTCCGCATTTTCCATGAGTGTATGCGGGCACCGCTAGAACAATGCGCAATCGTCTATTACAGGACGCCCGGTTTAGATGCCCGGTTCGGTCTGGTAACTGAGCTAGTCCAGTCCGTTCTTCCCAAGCGTCCTAGAAAATCGGGGGGTCAGGATCATCCCGACGTTAAAGCGTGGAAGACCGCTATCGCTGGATATCAGAAACTTCTCAGCGTGCGCCGTCGCGTTGCTCATCATCCGGTTGCCATCCGGCGTGAACCCCACCGGATCGGACAACGTATAGGTGCCGACTTGCCTTCGTGGTTTGAAATTTACGTCGGCGAGCATGAGCGATTGCGCGAGAAGGATGCCGATCTTCCTGCACTCAAAGCCGACGATCTTTGGGAGCACGTTATAGCCGTGAGCGGCCTCACTCGGCGGTTGCACCTTTTCTATCACATCGTGCTTTTGCCAAAGCGGAGCGCAGAATCGTCTCAACCAGTTGCTCCGTCCCGGCAGGGCCGATGTCGATAAGGAAATCCGAGTAAACGACCCTAACGCCCGCGTCGATCATCTCCGGCGTGATTTCGATTTCGTCGGTTGAGCTTCTCTCCTCCATCTACCGCCATCCCGAGCGCCCGTCCGTGACGCTCTCTAAAAACACCGGCCTGTCACGCACTTAGCTGAGTAGCCGACCGGATTTGCTACGTCAACCTGATAATTCCCACAATAAAACCGAGAAACCAATTCGTTCGTTCAAGTCGTGAATCAAGTAAGGATAATTTGCGTGCGAGAGCAAAATTCACTCTTGTAATGTCTCCGAAAAATTCTGCGTCATATCCATCCGGTATTTCTGCAATCAGATCTATTTTGGTTGGTCGCTGACGAAGCGAAAAGTTGAATGTGACCTTTTCAATCACGATAACCGGGTGCTTCTCATTATCCCATTTTTGCCCACTGCCATCTGGTTCCCAACCAAATTCCAATTCATTGTGAACGCCGAACCAAATTGTGGCTCTCGATGGGATTTTCCCCGACAAAATAATCGAATGAAAGTTCATCAGTTCATCGTCGGCGAGTCTCCAAATTAGCCAAATCTCCGCACCCCGCTCACCCGACGTCGAGTGATATCGCATTTCGCTAGGAAGCTCCGCTCCCGCCGGGTTTTGTTGCATCGGCTCAACAAAAAGGGTTGCCGAAATCTGCTTATCTTTCTGCCCACGGAGGGCGGCGTAGCCACGATCTTGGAATATCTCGCCCGTCTTCAACTCTAGGTGATAATGATCTTCTGGAATTACATCGAACGCCAGCGAAAGCTTGCCTTCACTCCACGACGCATTGGCGGCTTCAATTGAAAGTATCATGGGGCGTTATCAATGATTGCTGTGGCAGATAGAAAACCACGCAGCAAGCATCGAAAAAAATGAAACTACCAAAGAGCCAACCGCGACGAGCCAAAGCCTATGCTCTCTTCGATGACGCTTTTCCTCTTTAATACGCCGTTGCAGCTCATATTCCGATATTTGTAATTCATTCCAGGCTTCGGACTTAGGTTTGTAGACGCCAGAGTTCGTCGGGATACCCAGCTTATTTGCTTGGTCTTTCAATTCCTCATAGCTTGGCATGGCAGCGGTTTCGCCCCGGTTCTCAACAAGAAGAACTTAGATGACGGCATAGAGTCGCCTTACGATATCAAGCCTTGATGTATTTGAACCAGTCGGCGGTGGCGTCGGCGATGCGGTCGGGCGTCCATACCGGCGCGTCGCGCCAGTAATCGAGGTTTGCCATCAGTCTGGCGACGCCTTCCTCGATCGAGACTTGGGCGTGCCAGCCCATCTCAGCCTCGATGCGCGCGGTGTCGGCGAAGGTGCAGTCGGGCTCGCCAGGGCGCTTGGGGATGTAGGCGATCTCGTCAGCGCCGATCAGCTCGACCAGGCGGTTGACGCTCACCGTGCCGCCGCTGCCGACATTGTAGATCGCGCCGTCGCGGCCGCGCTCCGCGGCGGCGAGAAAGGCGCTGACGACGTCGCTCACATAGGTGAAGTCGCGCGTCTGGGTGCCGTCGCCGACGATGGTCAGCGGCTTGCCGGCGATCTTCTGGGCGAGAAAGACGCCGAACACCGCGCCGTAGGTGCCGCTGGTGCGGGCGCGCGGGCCATAGACGTTGAAGAGGCGCAGCGAGGTGATCGGCACGCCGTAGAGCTGGCCCCAATGCAGCAGGATCTGCTCGCCGAGATATTTGGTCAGCGCATAGGGGTAGCGCGGGTTGATCGCGGCGCTTTCGGGTGTGGGGTAGGTGTCGGGAATGCCGTAGCAGGACGACGAAGCGGCATAGAGGAGCTTCTTAACCGCGTTGTGGCGCGCGGCCTCGGCGACGGCGTAACTGCCGTTGACGTTGGCGTCGAAATATTTTTCCGGCGTCTGCACCGAGGGCACGATGTCGGCGAGCGCGGCGAGGTGGAACACGCGCTCGGCGCCCTTGAACAGCTCCAGCATGCCCTTGCGGTCGACGACGCTCGCCTCGACAAAGCGGAAGTTCGGGTTGTTCTCGTGCGCGGCGATGTTCACCCGGCGTCCGATGGACAGATCGTCGATCGCCAGCACCGGGCGGCCGGATGCGAGTAACGCTTCGACGAGGTGGCTGCCGATAAACCCGGCGCCGCCGGTTACGATGTCGAACTTTTCCATATGGTTTCCGCGATCCTTCTGCCGGCGGCATGGGAGTTTCGGAAATCAGCTGCCGCGGCACAAGGCCGCCGATGCTATGTCCGGCTCGGCGGCGAATGGCGCCACGCGGCGAGCCGCCGCCGCGCCACCACGCCCAGATCCCACGGCCGGTAAGAGGCGAACAGCGCCAGACTCGTCCCGACTTCCCGGGTCTTCGCCCAGCCCAGCGCCAATCGTCCGTGCGCCCGCGCTGCCTCGCTCTTTCGGGCCAGCGCGAAGCGGCGCGCCCCGAACAGATAGCGCCGCGTCCAGCGATGGGCATAGCCGGCGGGGAACTCGGCGCCATCGGCTTCGATCCGACGCCGGACCGCGGCGACCAGGTTCCGCGTTTTCGCCCAATCCGCGGTCTCCGACCAGGCATATCCGCCGGCGTGGCGCCGCCATGCTCCAAGCACTTCGGGCGAATAACAGGCGCCATGACGCAGCGCCAGCAGGCGCGAGACATAGCCGTCGCAGAACGGCCCAAGCTCAGCGGCGAAGCCACCGGAAGCGGCGAGCGCATCGCGGTGGTAGAGCGTGGTGTTGCCGGTAAGCCAATTGTCGTCGCGCATTAGTTGCGCGGCGACGGCGTCGGGGCCGATGAAACCCGGCTCACGCAGCGGGGTCGCGGTCGCCAGCGTGCCCTCGCGCGCGCCATCGGCATCGATGATGTCGCTGCGCGCGGAAAACAGCGCGGCGTTGGGATGGGCTTCGAGCAACGCCATCCCACGCTCCAGCAGCGTCGGATACGCAATGTCGTCGGCGGCGGCGAAGTAGATCGTGTTGCCGCGCGCCAGCTCAAGTCCGCGATTGAGATTGGCGATGGTGCCGAGATTGCCCGGGTTCCGTACCAGCCGTGCATCGGCGAAGCGGCCGAGAAGGGACGTAATCACCGCGACGCTGTCGTCGCTCGAATTGTCGTCGATGACGATCAACTCGTCGGGCTGACGGGTCTGGGCCGCCAGCGCCGCGAGCGCGGCGGGAAGAAACCGGGCGTAATTGTAGCTGGTGAGGATAACGCTCAGCATCGCCGCGCCCAACCGATCGGGCTGCCGGCCGTGGCCTTAGAGATCGGGGTTTACCACGGTCAGCACACCGTCATTTGTCTCAAAGCTGCCGAGCGCGGTGTCAAAGCGGCCGTTCGGCTCAAAGCTGAACTGGATGTTCCAACCGTTCTGCGCGAAGAGATCGTGCAGCGCCCAATGGACATCCTTGCCGTGGGTGCCAATGTGGATACGCCGCACCTTTCGGCGCAGCAGATCGACGAAGGGCGGGAACACTTCGATTTCGGACTGCTGAATATCCGACTCGAGGTAATCGACGCGATCGAAGGGACTGAGCAGCTCACGCAATGTCAGCGCGCTGACCAGCTGGATCTCGGCCTTGAAGTCCATGCCGGGCACCAGATCACGGCTAAGGCCGGTCGTATTGTGCAGCAGCAGATTGCGCAGCGCCGTGTTGGCGGCCTCGGGTCCGGCCTTGGTGAAAACGTCGACGTAGAATTGGCGCGCGTCGCGACCGTTCGTGGCGATGGAATTTTGCGCGCCGGACCCGGGCGCACCGATCGGGAACAGGATCGGCGCGGTATTCCCCGCAATGGCATGCGGCACCAGCCAATGTTCATCGGGATCGAGACCATTGTCGCGAAAATGCCGGGCGACCCATTCAAGGTTCTCGGGCACCGGTTCGAGTGCGACCAGCTTGCACGGCATAGGGTTGAGCTGCTGAAGAACGCGATAGCTGCCGACCGCCTGAGCGCCGTAACAGGCCCCCAGCGTAATCATAACGAACCGGGTCTTCGCTTCGCGCGCGGCCAGCACCCAATTGGCCGCCTCGAACCAGCCCTCGCCATCCTCCATGACCGGCAGCCGGGTTACCACCGGACCGCCGCCGACGGTTCCCGGATCGATGCCGAACATCGCGCGAAACTCGGCATCGGTGAGCGTGCCAGCGAAATCGACCAAATATCCCTTTGGCACCTCTCCAGACCACGGCGACAGCCCCTGGAACAGGTCGGCGTAGAGCTCCATCCGGTTGTCGAACCCCGCTTGCCGGCCGCTGTAGTCAGGCGGCGCCGCCGGCGGCGGGGAAACCGCGGGAGAAAGCGGCGTGGGCTCTGCGACCTCGCGCCACTCGCCGCGCAGCCGAGCCCGCACCGCGCGCGCCGTCGGGTAACCGGGCATCTTCCGCAGAACCGACTTGAGTGCGGCGTTCATCGAACGAAGCTCCTATCTCGAGCGAGGCAAGACACAACTGCCGGGGGATTGAGCTGTCAACACGCGGCGACCGCGGGCGAATGGCGATTGTCGTCGGCACCGAGCGCGCCAGACGCGGCCGGCCGCCCCGAAGGGGAAGAATCGACCCGGAAGCGAATAAAAATGCTCGTTGCGATGCCCCCATTCCGTGGGCGGTCAGGCATCCAGGAGCTAATCAGGTTCAATCCCATCATCAAGGGCAGCAATAGCGCCGCTGCCAGAAATTGAAACGGCAGGAATACGGTGGGCCGATCAATTAGCTGCTTCGCTAAAGCGATCACCGCCTGATTGACCCACCAGCGCAAGTGACTCGCAATGCCAATGTGATATTCGGACGGCCAGAGCCCTGAGCCGAGACCCTGAGCAAACACCCGGCCGAAATATCGCGGATCGGCGAACCATGGGTCGTGAAACGCGAAGACGATGACCTCCGCCCCCGGGCGCATTCGCGGCCTGAGACGCTCCAAGAGCTCATCCAGCTCCATGATTTCCCTGTCGACCAGTTCGATAAACGCGACGTCGAAGACCCCCGGTTCAATTTCGCCGCGGCGCCGTCGCATAAAGCGGCGTGGAGAGAAATATGCGGCCTCCGGAAGCCGTCCACGCAACCAGTCGGTCAACGCGGTCGAATAGCTTGCCCCAACGAGAACGTGCGACGGCCGCTCTGCCGTCAATTGTCGGAAGGCCGCCAGCGGTCGCTGGACATCGATCCAGCGTGGGTGAAACCTTGTCACCTCCGGCAAATGTCCGAACAACCTGAACCGCAGCCACTGCGTCGTGGCCATGCGCGCGGGCGGCGGCTGGCCCGGGATACCGGAGGTACGCCGCGAGACGGCTGCGTCGAGGGCAGCGATCGCGCCGATCCAGTAAGGATGATTGCGATGGGGCTTGGGTGTCTGCACGAGCCGGGCGCCGAGTTCACGGACGAACGTGTCGGCCTCGGCAATCACGGCCGGTAACGCCGCCGGAAGTTCCCTCGCATGAAAGACGATCGTTTGCTCGGCATTGGTGCGATGGCGCGAGGTGGTCCATTCGGAGAGGCCCTTGGCCAGCCGATCGACCGAGGTGGGACCAAGGCGGAGGAAGTTCTGCTCATGCGAGTTTGGCTGGATCTCGACCACGAAATATTCATCCGAATCGGTGATGGTGACGACGTTTCCCGATGGGCACATCTCCGGCACGAACGAGTAGTCGCACGAGGAGCCGATGACAAAATCAGTAGCTTCCGGCCGGATGCAGATCATGTGAAGCAGGTAGAACCGGCCGATCAGCGTTTCGGCGTCGACCCGCCACAGCAGCCGGTTGGCGTGCGTGTTATGGCAGAGGGGAAAGTTGACGATGTTCGCGGCGGTGATCGCGTGCAGGCAACCCACCGCCCAGTGCATCATTTCGCGGGGTTTCAGTGACAGCGCGGTCCCGGCGCCGGCGAGCCGGTCAAGCAGCCAAGATTCAGCGGCGTCCTCGTCGACCTGAAAATTGCCAACCTGAACCGCGCTCGCCCCTGCTTGGATGCGTGCCAGCACGGCGGCGAGAGAGCCGTCGGCCATGATGTAGTCGGACACAAGAAAGAAAAAGCAGGTATCGAGCATCGCCTCGCCGGTTTGGCGCACGGCCCGCGTATAGGCGAGCGTCACGGTCGTCGAGTGATTGCCCCGCATGATGAGATCGTCGATCGGCAGGATTTCGACGTCGCAGAATTGGCGTAGTTGCTCGTAGACCGGGTGGGCATAAATCGTCGTCTCGTCGCGGGCCCGGCTCAAGAACACGAAGCGCGTCGGTAATGCCTTCGCCAGCGCCGGAATATTGCCGGGCGCCAGCAGCGTCGGCAGGCTCTCCTCAAGAAACTGAGTGATGTAGGCGTCGCCCCAGACCGGCAAGAGCACGCAGATCGCCTTTGGGGGCGGCCGCTCCCCAGCCGTCCGAGCCGGCGCGCCGGTATTCGATGCGCGAGCGAGGCCGACTTCATCAACGGCCACTGTCAAGCCTTTCTCCAGCGGGCGCCGCGAGGAACGCCATTCTTGCCGCCGAGGCGGCCATAGCTGTCAGGCCCGAGCCGCATCGGCAATAGCCAGTTGCTTCGCATTGATGGGCTCCAGGTAAGCCTGGGCAACCTCGTCAACCGCGCCGTCCGCGATGATGCGACCTTGTTCGAGCAAGACCGCGCGGGTGCACCATTCCCGCAATAGCGGCAACAAATGCGAGGCGAGCACGACGATGCTCGACCCGGCGACGAAGGTCTCCATGCGGTGGCGCGCCTTGGCCAGAAAGCCGGCATCGCCAGCGGCAAGCCATTCGTCCATCAGCAGAATCTCGGGGGGAAAGGCCGTGGCGACCGCGAAGCAAAGGCGGATGATCATCCCGGCAGAATAGGTCCGCACCGGCATATCGATGTAATGGCCGAGCTCGGTGAAATCCACGATTTCGTCGATGCGGGTGCGTACCTCGCGCGGGTGTATGTCCATGTACATGCCGCGCATGACGATGTTTTCGCGTCCGGTGGCATCGGGGCTCAATCCCACCGACGAGGTCAGAAGTGCCGAGACGCGCCCACTGGACGCTATCCGCCCACGCGTCGGCTGGTAAATTCCGGCCAGGACCTTGAGCAACGTGCTCTTTCCCGCGCCATTGGCGCCGATCAACGCCAGCCGCTCGCCGTGACCGATATCGAGATTGAGATCGGAAAGAGCCAGCACCGCGATGCGGTCGTGCTTGTCCTTGCCGAGATTGCCCTGGATCCTGCCTTGCAACAGCGTCCTTCTCAGCGATCGGCTGCCCCCGCTGTAAACCGGGAACTCCACCGAGACGTCACGCAGGCGGATAAAGGCCATGATCGCTCAAACCCAATAGGCGATGCGGCTGCGATAGCGGGCGAAGAACCAAAAGGTGATCGCCAAGCCGATCGCCGTCGCCGCCAACAATATCAGCCATGAAAAAGGCTGCACCGATGCCCCAATCAGCGGCGCGCGGACCACGTCGATCGCGCAGAACATGGGGTTGAATTCGGCGATGGGGCGATAAATGCCCAGCGCGTCGATCGGCCAGAAGATCGGCGTCAGGAAGAAGGTCACTTGCAGAAAACTCGCGACGATCGGCGCGATGTCGCGAAAACGCGTACTGATGATACCGAGAAACAAGCCGGCCCAAACCCCGTTGACCGCCAGAACGAGACAGCCCGCCGCGGCTTCGAGAAAATGCCAATCCAACGGGATATGAAAAATAATCAGGCCGATTGGCACGATGGCCAGATTATGGGCGAAGACGATGAAGTTTCGGCAGACGACGCGATAAGCATGGATCGAGAAGGGGACCGGAACCTGTTGGATGATCGCGTCGGCGGTCATGAAGGTCTGACAACCCTCTGTTATCAGGCTCGAAATCAACTGCCAGACAATCAGCCCCAATCCGAGATACGGTATGTAAGTGACGGTAGTCGTATGGAACAAATGTGAGTAGATCAGGCCCATCGAGGCCACCATCACGAAGGTACTGATCGTTACCCAGAACGGGCCCAACAGCGAGCCGCGGTAGCGTATCTTCATGTCCTGCAGGGCGAGCGCCGTCCACATCCAGTATCGCTTGAGGCCCTCGCTCAAATCGCGCCAGGCTTCAGCGTTGCGGCTCGGCGACGGCGCCCATTCAACGGCGGCGTCGCCCTCGGTCTCGGATCCGGCGAAGGCAACCATTCCTAACCAACCGGCAGCGTCGGCAGCGCATCGCCGACGCGGCTTTCCCTCTTTGATACGCGGCACGAACCAGCCGGCCGCACGCGCCGTGCGTCCCGCAGCCTCCGGCCGATCCCCCGACTTGCAGGCATTGGCGGCATATAGCATCGGGGTCCGCGCGGTGTCCAACGGTTCCCCGCCGAAACCCGCGCCGGGGCGCTTGTTGACCGTCGGCGAAGGAACCGGTTATTAGCGCACCCGCGAAGTCTGTCCGATCTCGCGATTTAACTTTCCGGCGGAGCATCTCGCCGAGTGTCGCTGGAATCAGGAGCAAGGCGTCCCCCCGCGCGGTCCGGTGCACTGCTTGTGCCGGTATGGGGCTATCGGTACGTCTCCGAGTTTCTCGAATTCGGCCTGCCGACGCTGCTGGCGCCGGGTAACTTGCCGACGGTAGCGCGCGAGCTGCCATTTCGGGTCATCGCCCTAACGAGCGAGGAGGATGCGCCGCTCATTCGCTCTCACCCGGCGTGGCGGCACCTTGAGAAAATATGCCCCGGCGACATCGCAACGATCGACGATCTCATTACCGAGTCGAACCACAGCGCAACGATGACGCTCGCGATGGCACGCGCGATGCGAAGCTATGACGCGGCAATCGTCGATACCTGCTTTGTCTTGTGGATGTCCGACTACCTGGGCGGAGATGGATCGCTGGCGGCGGTGCTGCGCGGGTTCCAGAACGGCGCCAGCGGCATTTTCGCTGGCAATTTTCAGATCGTCGCCGAAGACGCCATCCCTTCGCTGCGGCGCTCGATCGATCTTCAGTCGTCGGTCATCGCGGTATCGAATCGAGAGCTGCTCGCCTGGTCGCTTCGGCACCTCCATCCGGGGACCATTGCCAATTTCGTCGGTAGCGGGTTGTCCCACAGCAGCCATACCAATCGGCTATTTTGGCGGGTCGATGAGGAAACGATCATCGGCCGCTTCTATCTGTTGCATCCGATCGGCGTACGCCCCGAAACCGCAGATTTCGAAATAGGCTCGTCATTTGATTATTCGTTCATCCCGGAGATGTGTCCGTCCGGGAAGATTTTAACCTTATGCGATTCCGACGAATACTTCGTCGTTGAGTTGCAAAAGCGCGACCACGAGCATGACAAACTGGTTCCGGGGCCGCTCGGAGAAGCGCAGCTCGCCGCGCAACTTTCCGAATGGACCACCGCGCAACATCGCGCGAACTCAGTGCATACCCTGGTTTACCATGCGTCGGACGCGCCCGAGAACCTAGCTGACGTCGCCGCCCAGGCCGATCGATACATCGCCGGCGTCGGCCGGCTGCTCTCCCCACAGCCGCAGCCGCATCGCGATCATCACTATTGGGTCGGCTCGATCGCGGTCAATCGCGCGCGAACCGGGCGGGCGCTGAGCCGGGAAGATTGGCAATTCCTGATCGAGGACTCGGCTCCAGACGATGTCCTCGCCCGGCTGTTCTTGCGACTACGCCTTGGGATATTCGGAAGCATACCGAACGCGACGCGGCTGCATCCGCGCTGGCGCGACCACCAGCTCTTGCGCCGGGCGCTTGAGCAAGGCGTCGCCGAGGGCGGCCGATTGCTGCTGGTCGCGGAGGATCCGCGGGTCTTCGCCCGCTGGCTCGTGCGCACGGCTGTCGATGCCGCAACCGTCGAGATTGGCCGCTTGTTGGACGCCTCGCTGCCCAAGTACGACGCGCTGTTCCGGCCGATCGCCGGGCAATTTACCGCGTGCGTTGTGCTCCTGCCCGAGAGCCAGTTCCGCCACTCCGCAGAATTAATCGATCGGATTGGGCGTCTGCTCAGTCCCGGTGCGCAAATGTCGATCGTCGCGTTAAATGAGCGGCCGGCGTCCGTGGCCGGCAAATTCACGCAAACCTTTGCCTATCATTCGTCAAGCCTGCTTGACCTGTCCACGTGGATTGCCGACGCCCAATATGTGCCGGCCGGCCGATTACGCTGGAGGATATACCGTGCCTTGCGATGGTTTTCGGATTACGCGGGTCGGTCTCGCTGGACCTCGCCCATTCTATTGGCGGTGCCGCTCGGCGTGCCTGCGCTGAGTTTTCTCAGCTGCTTGACCAACCTGAAGGCCAGAACCACCCGTTCGCCGCCCCGGCTCGCGTCAAGCATTCTCATCCAGTTGCGCCTTTCGAGCCGGGGAACGCGCAGCAAGTGGGTGGGTCAGCCTGCGGGGCGGATCGGCAACGCCGCCGCCGAGCCGGAGCCCGTCGCGGCGGCGCGTGCCAATTTTTCGGCTGACCTCGCGGCAAAATACGGTTTCGTCAGCGGATTGCTGGCGCGTCGGTTCGACGTTGCCGCTTATGGGAGCATCGACTATTTTGGATCCAGAATGGTTCTTGATAAAGTCAATAAATTGTCGGTGTACGATCCCGATCCGCGCCGGATCGATGAAATAATACAGAAGATATTTGATCCCGGGAAATTTGGCGCCCAGGTGCATAACATCTTGGATGAGCCATTACCGACGGTGCACGATGCAATTTATAATCTCGATACTTTGGAGTACGTCTCACCGAGCGATGAGGATCGCTATCTGCTGAACCTTTCCCGGTCGCTGTCGCGTCATCAGGACATTCTCATCATTGGCGTGACACCGTGCGACGCGGACGACGACACTGCAATGGAAGACGGCCGCGTATCGCTGACAGCCGACCGCGCCAGCGACGCCGGTCGTCGTCCGCTCGGATTCTTCAAAACCGACGGCTTGACTGGATCACCAGCTGCCCCAGACCGGCGCGCCCGTTATCGGCGCACGAGCGACGGGGTGAAAGCCTTGTTGGAACACCATTTCCGCACTGTGTCGCTGTTTTCGATGACGGCCGGGGTGGTGCAGGCGGGGACGAGCGAGACGGGCGATTATCTGTTCGCCCTGTGCAGCTCGAAAAAGAGCTGAGTCCGTCTTCCCGGGGGCGCGCGGGTATCGCCTCTCGCGCGCTTAGCCCTTGCGCCGGTAGACCCGATTGGAAATTCGCCGGTTGGCGATTTCAACCAGCGTGTGGCCGACCGAGAGGAAGTTACGAAGTGTAAGCGCGTTGGAGCCGCCGCGGCGCTGCTCGACGGTGATGATCGGCACTTCGAGATAGCTGAATCCGAGATCCATCAGCAGGCAGAGGATATCGGCCTGAAAGCCAAAGCCGCGCGTGTTCGGATGCCAGCGCATCACGTTATACCGCAGGTGTACCGCCAAGCCGTTGTAGTAGTGCAGGCGGTTTCCAGTCATCAGGTTGACGATGGCAGTGTAGGTGCTCGAGATCAGCCGGCGCCGCAGCCCCTTGCCCTCGCTCGACGTGTAGTACGGGATAATGATGTCGGCTTGGCCGATCGCCTTGAAAACGGCGAGGATGCTCTCTCTCGGCTCGGCATTGTCGCCGCAAATCAGCCGGTAATACTTGCCGCGTCCGAGAAACGCCCCGTCCATATAGTTCTGCGCCAGGCCTTTGTTGAACCGGTTGGCGCGCAAGACGACGTTTTCCGCCGGATGAGAGGCGATGTAATCGGCCACGAGTTGCCGGGAATTGTCGCGCGAGCCGTCGTCGATCACCAAGATTTCGTGGCGGAGCCCCGCCGCGCGGGCGGCGTCGATGACGGTCTCGATCGTCGGGATGATATATTCGGACTCGTTGTAGCAGGAGACGAAGACCGTCAGATCGAGCGGATCGGAGTCGTAAGGCGCGGTCATCAGAGCGGGATCGCGCAGCTGCGCCGCGGCTTGGGTCAGGGTGATCTCGGCATCCCAGAATTGCCGGCCGCCGCTTGAATTCATGCCGCTCGCCCGGTCCCGAGGATGCGCACGGTCACCTGCTGGCGCGCATAGCCGAGGTACTCGTAAGCGATTTGCCGCGCGGCGACGAATTCATGCCATGCCTTGAATTCGTGCTGCTCCCATCCCGGGTAATTAAAGTATTCGTCAAAGACGATTACTGTCCCGGGTTGCAGCCGGTCCGCCAGCCCGTTGAAGATATCGACGGTCGAGGAATAAAGATCGCAGTCGATGTGCAGAAAAGCGACGGGGCCAGAAGCCTTCGCGGTCCAGTCGCTGATTGTTTCGTTGAACCAGCCCTTGTGCAGGGTGACGTTCGCGGGTACGCGCGGCAGGCGGCTGTCTCGCGTGAAGGCGCGCTGTCCGAGGTTGAAACCCGACCATGCCTCCGGCAGCCCCTCGAAACTGTCGAAGCCATGGATCGGCACGTTTGGCTTGCGGCGAGCGATGTGGCGGATCGTGCCGCCGGAAAAGACCCCGAATTCGAGGTAATGGCCTTCCACCGCGACCTGGGCCAACGAGTAGTCGAGCAGCTCCTTTTGGGTGTCGAACCCCAGTGCCGATTGCATGTTCTTGTCGATGTAATCGACGCTGTCGACCAGCGCGCGGCGCGCTCGCTCGCGCACGGGGTGGAGCCGGCCGGTATCCAGCAGCTGGTAACCGCCAAGGACGATGCGGTAGAGCAGATATTTCAGCCGGAAATTGGTGACGAGCATCGATTGGCGCGCTTATCGCTCGACCGGTCCGAGCTGGTCGGCGGTCTGAAAACCATACATGTCGACCGTGCAGAGCGCGCGCAGGACCGGCAGCGCCTCGATCAGCGGTTCTACTGGCCGCAACAGCCGGAACAGCGGCTGCGGGGTGAAGTTCGGGAATAAATTGAGCCGCCGCCAGACCACGCGGCGATACCCGGCTTCGGCGAAGATCTTCTCTAGCCGCCGCCGGCGGAAGCTGTCCTCGCCGGCGGCGCGATAAGCGGGGGTAAGTTCGAGCAATTTGCGCAGCAGATGGCCGCCATTGGGCTCGAGCACGACGACCCGGCCGGTGATGCGGTGCAATACCCGAAGAACCGCCGGGGTCGCCGCTTTGACGTGATGAAGAAAGCCCATCAGGAAGGCGCCGTCATAATGCGAGTCCGCGAGCTCCATTTGCCTCAAATCGCGCGTGGCAAAGCGCACGTGTGGCCCCGGCGCATCGGCCTGGGCGCGGCGGATCGCCGCCTCGGCCATATCGAAGCCATCGACCGCGGCAAAATTTCGCGCCAGCACGGCGTTGGCGAAGGCCCCATCGCCACACCCCAAGTCGAGAACCCGCGAGCTGGAATCGAGGCCGAGCTGGCGGCCAATCTCGATGGCAATCGTCCACAGCCGTCGGTTGACATGCTGCTCGACCTCGCGGCTGCCGAACATCGCCTCGCCATAACCGACGACGCCGGCACGCTCCCAATAGGAGCCGGGATCGGCGCTCACGACGGTTCTCGCTCGACCGCCGCGCTCGCCGGGGGCGAATGCGATGACGCCATGTGACGCCATAACCACAAGGCGCCACCCGGCAGACTGAGCAGGGCGACTAGGGCGCCGAGCTGCACCGACAAGACTGTCGCGGCGCTCGCGCCGACGCCGACGGTCGCCAAGGCGGCGATCATCGCATTTTCCCGAACCCCCCAACCCCCGATCGAGATCGGCAGACCGGAGAGCAGCACTACGGGCGGCATCAGCATCAGGTAATCGACAAAGCTGACATCGAGATGCTGCGCTTGCGAGAGGCACCAGGCGGTGGCCGACAGCGCCAAAGCGCTGATCACGGCGATCGCCATCGCGACCGCGAAGCGGGCTCCCCGCAACCGGCTCCAGCTCTCGGCGAGGCCCAGGGCAAGTCCGGTGAATGGAACTCGGCGCCAGCTGATCAGTCTGGTCACCGGCCCGACCGCTGGGATGAGGAAGAGCGGAACGAAGGCAGCGACCAGGGAAACCATCAGTGGCACGCTGCGCGCGAGCGGTCCCGCACCGAGCACGGCGAGCGGCAGAATCACCAACCCCAATCCGGTAAACGTCATGATCCGGTCGAGGAGGACCGAGTGGACCACGGCCGCGCGGCCGCGCTCGCCGGCCGGCGCGAGGACCGCGCGCGCGACGTCGCCGCCCATCGTGCCGAGCAGCCATGCGTTGAAGAAGCTGGCGATATAGCTCACGGACAGCACGGTTCGCGACGAGGCTGCGATCCCCAAACCCATGAGGATCTGGCGCCAGCGCGCCGCGGCAATGGCGATCTGCGCGAGCGTCGCAAACGCCGCGGCGACCAGCCAGACGGGCGATTGGGTGGCGAATTGACGGGCAAACGCGGCGGTGTCGATCTGGCGCAAAACCCAGGCGACGAGCGCCAATGACACCGCTATCCGGACGACCGCGCCGATCCAGCGCTTCCGCCTCGGTTGACCCGGGTCACGGTACGGCTCCGCAAGACCCGTAACCTGCGACGAGATGGTGGATGGCTGCGAGGGGTTCATGTTCCGATGGCGGCGATCCGGGCGGCGCCCCGATTATGCTTTAACGGAGGTTAATTTATCATGGATTCGCACCGGGGCGCCGGATGGGATCAGAACTGTCGGGCTCTCGGCAACGGCGCTATCGTGCAGTAGCATGAGGCCGATGCCAGCCAGACAGAGCCGCCGCTGATGTGCGGGATTGCCGGCGTGCTTTTGCCGCAAGCGACGCTGCCGCGATCGGAGATCGAGGCGCGGCTGTGGGCCATGACCGAATCGGTGCGCCATCGGGGGCCGGACGATCAGGAGGTGTGGACCGACGGACTCGCCGGGCTGATCCAGGCGCGGCTTGCGATCATCGACCTGTCCGACGCGGCGAATCAGCCGATCTCCAGTCAGGACGGCTCGATTTGGCTGACGTTCAACGGTGAGATTTACAATTTTGCCGACATCCGCAAAGACCTGGAGGCGCTCGGCTATGTCTTTCGCAGCCGCGGCGACGCCGAGGTCATCGCCAATGGCTGGCACGCGTGGGGGCCACGCGTCCTCGACCGCATGCGCGGGATGTTCGCGCTGGCACTGTGGGACCGGCGAACGCGGCAGCTGACCCTCGCCCGCGACCGGGTCGGCAAGAAGCCGCTCTATTACGCGCCGACCAAGTGCGGGTTGCTGTTCGGCTCGGAGATCAAGGCGATCCTGACGTGGCCCGGGGTACCGCGCACACCGAACCTGACCGCGATCGACCACTATCTCAGCCTGCAATACGTACCGGGGCCGGAAACCGCCTTCGCCGGCATCTACCGGGTGCCGCCGGCGCATTATCTGGTCGTGTCGCCCGATCCCGAGGGCAGGTGGCGCGACCTCGAGCCGGTGCGCTATTGGCGGCTGCCCGAGCCGCGCGGCGCGACGGCGCGGGTTAACCCGGTCGACCTGCAGCGCGAGCTGGTCGAAAAGCTCGAGGAAGCGGTGCGGCTGCGGATGATCGCGGACGTGCCGCTCGGCGCATTTCTTTCGGGCGGCATCAATTCGTCGTCGGTCGTGGCGATGATGGCGCGCAACGCGAGCGGCCCGGTCAAGACCTTCTCGATCGGCTTCACCTCGAAGCAATACGATGAGACCCGGTTTGCCCGCATGGTGGCGGAGCGCTACGCCACCGAGCACGAGGAACTGATCGTCGAGCCGGACGCGGTCGCGGTGCTGCCGAAACTCGTCTGGCATTTTGGCGAGCCCTTCGCCGACCCGTCCGCGGTGCCGACCTATTACGTGTCAGAAATGGCGCGGCGCAAGGTAACGGTGGCGCTCAACGGCGATGGCGGCGACGAGGCGTTCTTCGGCTACCGGCGATACCAGGCGATGGGCTATCTGACCCGGCTCGACCGCATGCCGCGGTGGGGCCGGGAAGGGGTGGCGGCGCTGCTCGGCTGCGCGCCGCCCCTGGTGCAGCGGCGCTTCCGGCTGCGGCGGATCCGCGACGTGCTGCTCGAAGACCCGCGCCGGCCGTCGCAGCGCTACGGGCAAACGATCGCGTTCTTCTCCGACCACGACAAGGCCAGCGGCTATGGCGAGGCGATGCGGGAGCGCGGCGACGGCTCCACGCTCGATCTGCTGGAGCCCTATTTCGCCGAGGCCGGCGACTTGGTCGCGGGGGCCAACTGGGCCGATTTCCATACCTACCTGCCCGACGATCTGCTGGTGAAGGTCGATGTCGCCAGCATGGCGCACGGGCTAGAGGCGCGCTCGCCGCTGCTCGATCACGAGCTGTTGGAATGGGCGGCGCGCATCCCGACCGATGTGAGAATGCAGGGCGGTCTGAAGGGCCTGTTCAAGACGGCGATGGCGCCGTATTTGCCGGCGGCGATCCTCAAACGGCGCAAGATGGGGTTCGGCATCCCGATCGACGAGTGGTTCCGCGGCGAGCTGAAGGCGCTCGCCTATGAGGTGCTGCTGTCGCGCTCGGCGCGGGAGCGCGGCCTCTTGCGGCCCGACTTCGTTCAACGGCTGCTCGACCAGCATTGCTCTGGATCGCACAACCATCACACGCGGTTATGGGCGCTGTTGATGCTCGAATTGTGGTTCCGGATGTGGATCGACGGATCGCCGGAAAGCGCGGTGCTCCGCCCCGCGGCGTAGGATCAATCCGACTTGGACGCGGCATAAAACTCGACATAGAAGCGCACTTGGCCGATCGGCTCGACCTCGTGCGGTTCTTCCGGCGCGACGACGCCGGGGGCGGCCGGGTCGAGCATCGTTTCGACGAACGGCTCAAGCCGGCGAAACCGCAGGCGGCCTTCCCGCACGACAATCAGTCCCCAAACCCCGGCTTTTGTCATGTGACGGCGCCGCAATGCTGCGGGCAGCGTGGTTTCGGTAAAGATCGGCGTGCGGCGGTAGGCGGCGAGACCGGGCGGCAGCCCCGCCGTCATGCGTCGCCGCGGTGGAGCAAGCGCGGCGCGCTCGGGCGGTAGAACAACGCCAGCTTGAGGCTAGCAGCGATGTTCTCCGCTTTGAGCTGAAACAGCGCCGCCTCAGCGGGAGGAAAGATTTCGGCGGAGGTCTCGCGCCACAGGCTAAGCCAACGATCGAAGAATTCGGGCTCGATCGGGTGCTTCAGATGGGCCGTCATCGGGTTGCCTTTGTAGCGTCCGCTGGTCAGCATCACCGACGACCAGAAATCACACAGTTTGGCGAGATGCTCATCCCAGTCCTCGACCGCCCGCTCAAACAGCGGACCGATAGTCGGATCGCGCCGCGCCTTGCGGTAGAAGCGGCTGACGAGGGTTGCTATGGCGGGCTCGGTAATACCCACGGCGACGTTCATCATCCGCTTAGTTGGGGCCAGCCCAAGCTGGTTGCAGGTGGCGGGATGTCGCGGCGCAGCGAAACCAGGCGACCAACGACCTGCGGTGGCCCGCCTGGTTAATTCAGCTTGGTCTTGAGCTTCTGCAGCAAGACAGCCGCCTCGTGACGGGCCGGGCCGTCGGCCGCCCGCGTCACGAACTGCTCCAGCGAGCTCATCGATGCGCGCATGTTGCCGAGCTGAGCGTGAATCAGCCCGATCTCGCGCCACAACTCGGCAAGGTCGGGAGCAAGCATCTGCATGGTTTCGATAACCCGCACCGCGCGCTCGTGCTGCTGGCCCTGCAGCAGCCGCGATTTGAGGTTGTTCTGCAGGCGCAGCAGCACGTCGCGATCGGGAACGGGCGCGTAATGGTCGGGTGTGAGCTCGACCTCCTGGCCGGCGATCGCCTTCAGGAGCTCGCGCAGCGCCATGGCGTCGAGCGTCCGCCCGCCATGAAACGGGTCGAGGATGACCCGCTCCGGGCCCTGTGACAGGCGGATCAGAAAGTGCCCCGGAAAGCCGAGACCGACTGCTTCCCAGCCCTGCGCACGCGCCGCCTACAGATAAAGGATGCCAAGCGCGACCGGCAGCCCTTTGCGCCGGTCGATGACTCGCATCAGATTGGCGTTTTGCAGATCGTCGTAAGTCAGTTCGTCGCCGCTATAGCCGTGCTTGAGCAGGATGATTTCGTTGAGCGCGTTGGCTTGCGCCGCAAGCCCCGTCGCCCTGGCGGCGTGGCGGCCGACATCGCGGGCCAGCGCCGCCAAGTGCTGGCGATAGCGGGCGAGCGCGATGCGCGGCCGATCGAACGAGGCGAGCGCCAGCGCCGCCTCGGCGATCGGCAGGATTGGTGATGGCGACGAGCCGACCTCGCGCAGAAAGCGCGCGCACTGCTCGAGATCGAACTTATCCGGCAACTCGGTCATAGACCGGGATTATGGCAGCTTCTGCACCTGAATCGGAGCGTTTGACGGCGGCGGGCCCGGCGGGCCGGCGTAGCTCGGCTGGGATAAGCTTGCCTGAGGCGGCGGCGCCGCGCCGTACGGCTCGCCCTGCCGGATATCGACATAGGAGACGACACGCTGCACTCCCGGCACATAGCGGGCGAGCTGGGTGGCGTGCTCAAGTTCCTGCTGCGAGCGGGCCGAGCCGATCAAATAGACCGAACCGTGGTCGGTTTCGATCAGGTAGTTGCCGGAGCGGACATCCGCGCTGAAGACCAAATCCGACTTGACCCGCGCGGTGATCCAGCCGTCCTGCGCCATGTCCCACGCGTTCTGCGGCGGTCCGACGACGATCTCGTTGTAGACCGCACGCACTCCCGGCATCTGGCCGGCGATCTGCTCGGCCTGCGATTTTTGCTGATCGCTTGGACTGGATCCCGTTAGGAGCACGCGGCCACCGTACACGGTCGTGGTGATGTCGCCGTACAAAGGACCGAGCGCGTTGCCGATATCGGTCTTCAGCTTGACATCGTCGAAGGTGCCGGTGAGGCCGCGCTCCTGCGCCGCCTGATAACCGACCCCGCTCGCGGCCGCCATGCCGCCGATGATGGCGGCAGCGCAACCTCCTAGACAAGGCGCCAGGGCCAGCGCGCAGACTGCCGCGGCGGTCACATTTAATCGTGCCATGATGCCTCCGAGAGGCTCGGGAGAGGCGCCTATAGTGGGCGGTTCGCCGCCGCGCGCAACATCATCGCCGCGAGGTTGCGCAGGCCGGCTTCAGCTCGCCAAAGCACGCCCTGTGGATTACCTGTTTTGCGATGGGATTCGTCCGAGTCCACAAGGGGTTGCGAAGCGGTTTCAGCGAAGCGGGAATCAGTCGTCGTCGCGCCAGACTCCAGGGAGATGTCGCGGCAGGCGGCGCGGCGCCACCACCATGACGTCGAATCGCACTGCCATCCCGGCGAGGTCGGGGCGCATCATCAGAAACGCCTCGGTGGCGCGGGCGATGCGCCGGCGCTGACGCGGCAGCAGCGCCGCGGCGCCGGTGGCGAAGTCGGGGCGCGACTTGACCTCGATCACCGCCAATACGTCGCGTCGCCGGGCCAGGATGTCGATCTCGCCCAGACGGGCAGCGCCAATCACAGGCGAGGATGCGCCAGCCGCGCAGCCGCAAATGCCAGCGGCACAGGTGCTCCGCGATCCGGCCGCGGCGCCGGGCCTTGAGGCGCTTTGGATCCGGTCTTGTTCCCCGCATCGCGCTACTTGTCTCGTCGCCGCGCCAGCGCCCTGTCGTAGAGGGCGCGACGCGCAAGGCCGGTTTCGGCGGCTAGTTCGGCGACCGCGTCGCGCAGGCTGTAACCGGGCGAGCTTTGCGTCCAGCTGCTCATCAAGATTGGCGATGGGGCGTGGAGTGACCTCGGGCGGGCCGACGACGATCACCACCTCGCCGCGTGGCGGGTTGTCGCGGTAATAGGTCGGCCAACGCGCTCAGCGAGCCGCGCCTGATCTCCTCGTGGCGCTTGGTCAGCTCGCGCGCGATCGCGGCCGGGCGGTCGCCCAGCGTCTCGCGCAGATCGGCAAGCGCGGCGGCGAGGCGCGAAGGGCCTTCGTAAAAGATCAGGGTCGCCGGCAGTTCTCGCCAAGCGGCCAACGCCTTACGGCGGGCCGCGGCGCGCGGCGGCAGGAACCCGGCGAATAGAAATGCATCGGGCGGCAATCCGGAAAGGATCAGCGCATCGATCGCCGCCGAGGGACCCGGGGCGGCGGTGACCGGCAGCCCTTCCTCGAGCGCCGCGCGCACCAGCTTGAAGCCGGGATCGGAGACGAGCGGGGTGCCGGCATCCGATACCAGCGCCAGCCGCTCGCCACCGCGCAGCGCCGCCAGCGCCAGCGGGCGGACCCGGTCGGCGTTGTGATCGTGATAGGCCTCCAGCGGCGTCGTGATGCCGAAGCGGGCGAGGAGCCGCCCGGTTACCCGCGTGTCCTCGCAGAGGATGCGATCGACTCCGCGCAGCACCCATAACGCTCGCAGTGTTATGTCGCCGAGATTGCCGATCGGCGTGGCGACGAGATGTAGACCGGGTTCGAGCGCGTGCGCCGGCTCCCACAAAGCCGTGGCGGCGGGTTTACTTAAGCAGGCCCGAGAGTTACGGTCGCGCCCCGCCGTCGCTCCTTTGCCAGGACCCGCCCGTGCCGCGCTGGTGTTTCGCCCGCCTTGCCTCACGCTGTGCCGCTCTTCTCTTATGTGGCGTCCTGGCCGCCTGCGGGGGACGGACGGGGCCGGCACCGGTCGGCTTCCCACAATCACCCTATGCCGGTGGTCCCGCGCCGGCAACGGCGCCGCATCCCCCACCACCGGCGCCGGGTCCCCAGGCGATCAAGGTCGCGGTCCTCCTGCCGCTTTCGGGCGCCAACGCCGATCTCGGCAAGGCGATGCTGGAAGCGGCACAGCTCGCGTTGTTCACCATGGGGAGCGACAACCTCACCCTCGTCCCGCGGGACACCACCGGCACGGTACAGGGCGCGGCCGACGCGGCCAAAGCGGTCATCGCCGACGGCGCCAAGCTGATCATCGGCCCGCTGGTCGCCGACGAGGTGGAGGCGGTGAAGCCGATCGCCGCGCGACTGCCAACGTCAACGTCATCGCTTTCGCCACCAAGACCGAAGTCGCCGGAGGCAACGTGTTTCTGATCGGCTTCCTGCCGCGCCAGGAGGTCGCGCGCGAGGTATCGTTCGCGCGCGAACGCGGAGCTCAAGCGATTCGCCGCGCTGGCGCCGAACACGGCGTACGGCCACCTGATGGCCGATTCGCTGAAGGATGTCGTCGCCAGCGCGGGTCGGCACCGTCGACCCGCGTCGAGTTTTTCAGCGGCGACCCAAGCGGCGGCGATCAAGAAGCTGGCGCCGGCGAACGGCGCCGCGCCGAATTTCGACGCGTTGCTGTTGCCCGAAGGCGGCAGCGCAGCTGAAGCAGATCGCCCAGCAATTGAAGGCCGCCGGAGTCGACCCCGCGCAGGTCCATTTTCTCGGCAGCGGGCTGTGGGACGACCCCGACATCGAAAGCGAGCCGACCCTGGCCGGCGGATGGTTCGCCGCCTCGCCGCCCGAGACGCGACGAATTCTTCCTGAGCCGCTACCAGAGCGCCTACGGTCATCAGCCGCCACGGCTCGCCTCGCTTGCGTTCGACGCGGCGGCGCTCGCCGCCGTGCTGGCCAAGAGCCCCGATCCCGACCCGTTTTCGCAAAGCGCCATCCTCAATCCGAATGGATTTACCGGGGTCGATGGGCTGTTCCGCTTCACCCAGCAAGGCCTGGTGCAGCGCGGTCTGGCGGTGCTCGAGGTTCAGCCCGGCAACGACGTGGTGGTCAGCCCGGCGCCGAAAAACTTCCAGGATTTTGCGTCGTAGCCTAGCCGAACAGCGCGGCCAAGACCGAATTGAGCCGCTGGCGCCCGGCGGCGGTGGCGGTGAGGCGCTCGCTGTCGAGCGTTACAAACCCGCCCTCGATCAGCCGGGTCAGGGAAATCCCGAACAGCGCTTCGATCGAACATTCGGCGAGGGTTTCGAGCCGCGCGCGCGGAATGCCCTCGGCGAGGCGCAGACCCATCATCACCATTTCCTCGACCGCGCTCTCGCGCGGGATCGGCAGTCATTTCCTCGAAACCCGCTGATCCCTGAGCCACGCCTCGGGCAGGCGGCGCTGGCGGGTGGCGAATTTGACGCCGCCGCGGGTGATCCGCCCGTGCGCGCCCGGGCCGATGCCGAGATAGTCCTCATAGCGCCAGTAGGCGAGGTTGTGGCGGGATTCGGCGCCGGGCCGCGCGTGGTTGGATATCTCGTAGGCCGGCAATCCATGCGGCCGCGAGCCGCTCCTGGGTCATCTCGTATAGCGCCGCGGCGTCTTCTTCGTCAGGCACGACAAGCTCACCCAATCGTTCCCGCGTGTGAAACGCGGTGCCCGGCTCGATCGTCAGCTGGTAGAGCGAGAGATGCTCGCCGGCGAGCGAAAGGGCCTCGTCCAGCTCCGCGCGCCACGCGGCGAGACTCTGGCCTGGACGCGCATAGATCAGGTCGAACGAGGTACGCTGGAACAGCTTTTGCGACAGCTCGATCGCGGCGATGGCCTCGGCGCGGTCCATGGGCGCGGCCGAGAAATTTGAGCGCATCGGGATCGAGCGACTGCACCCCGAGCGAGAGGCGATTGACCCCGGCCTCGGCGAAACCTGCGAAGCGCTCGGCCTCGGCCGAGTTAGGGTTGGCTTCCAGAGTGATCTCCAGATTGCGCGCCGTCTTCCAGTGCCGGCTGACGCGCTCGATCAGCGCCGCGGCGGTTTCCGGCGGCATCAACGACGGCGTACCGCCGCCGAAGAAGATCGAGACGACCTCGTGTTGCGGGACCAATTCGGCCTGACGATCGAGGTCGGCGAGCAGCGCCTGGGTCCAGCGGTTTCTATCGACGCGCTCGCGGACATGGCTGTTGAAGTCGCAATAAGGGCATTTCGACCGGCAGAACGGCCAGTGGATGTAGATGGCGAGCGGCGGCCGCGCCATCGCTTCAGCCGAAGCAGGCGGCGACCAGCCTGGCGAAGGCGCGGGACCGGTGGTCGATCTTGTATTTCTCTTCCGGCGCCATCTCGCCGAACGTGGTCGCGTATCCATCGGGGATGAATATGGGGTCGTAGCCGAACCCATTCTCCCCCCGCGGCGGCCATGTCAGCGTGCCGTGAACCTCGCCGCGGAACAGCGCTTCCTCGCCGCCCGGCCAGGCCAGCGCCAGGACCGAGACAAACGTGGCGCTGCGGTCCCTGTCGCCGAGCTCGCGGTTGACTCGGTTCATCGCTACGCCGAAGTCGCGACCGGGTCCGGCCCAGCGTGCCGAGTAGATGCCGGGCGCACCGTCGAGCGCCGGCACGGCGAGGCCGGAATCGTCGGCCAAGGCGGGCAACAGCGCGGTCTGAGCCGCCGCATGCGCCTTGAGCGCCGCATTTGCCTCAAAGGTCACGCCGGTCTCCTCGGGCTCGACGAGGCCGAGTTCCGCGGCGCCAAGTGCCTCGACCCGGTATGGCGCGAGCAGCGCGGCGATCTCGACCACCTTGCCCGGGTTGTGGCTGGCGATGACCAGCTTGCCGCCGGCGAACTTGCGCGCCATGCGGCTCAGCCGAGCGCCGCCCGCTGAAGCAGGGTCAGTTCGGCAATGCCGGCGCGCGCCAAATCCAGCATCGCGGTGAAGCTCGCCTCGTCGAATGGCGCACCCTCGGCGGTCGCCTGAATTTCGATGATCTTGCCCGCGCCGGTGAGCACGAAATTGGCGTCGGTCTCGGCTCCGGAATCCTCGGCGTAGTCGAGGTCGAGCACCGGCGTGCCGCCGCAGACGCCGCAAGAAATCGCGGCGACCGAGTCGGTCAGCGGCATCGCCGGCAGCAGACCCGCGGTCACCAGCTTGCCGAGCGCCAAGCGGAGCGCGACATAACTGCCGGTGATCCCTGCCGTGCGGGTGCCGCCATCAGCTTGGAGGACATCGCAGTCGATCTTGATCTGACGTTCGCCCATGGCGACGAGGTCGGTCACCGCGCGCAAGCTTCGGCCGATCAGGCGCTGGATTTCCTGGGTGCGCCCGCTCTGCCGCCCGCGCGCCGCCTCGCGGTCGGTCCGGGTATGGGTCGAGCGCGGCAGCATGCCGTATTCCGCCGTGACCCAGCCCTTGCCGCTGTTGCGCATCCACGGCGGCACGCGTTCCTCGATGGTGGCGGTGCAGAGCACGTGAGTATCGCCAAACTTCGCGAGGCACGAGCCCTCGGCGTATTTGGCGACGCCGGGTTCGAGGGTGACGGGGCGCATTGCAGAAGGGGTGCGTCCGGAGGGGCGCATGGCATTCTCCACCTAAAACAGTGTGCCTTGTCCGGGCAGAATCTTGGGGCGTGGCGAGCGGCGCGGCCGGGCCACCGCGCCGGCGTAGACGTCGACCTTGCCGTCGTGAAATTCAAGTTCGAGCGGGCCCGGCGTGACCTTGGCGGCGTCGGCGACGATGGCGTCGCCGCGCCTAACGACAACGTAGCCCTCGGCGAGCCGGCGTTCGTGGGTGTCGCTGAGGCTGGCGAGGCGGCCGCCGAGACCGTCGACGATACGGCGCTGTTCTGCGATGGCTCGGGCGGCGGCGGCGGCAAGGCGCGGCGCGCAGTCGTCGAGCCGCACGCGAGCGCGGGCGATGTCGGCGGCGAGCGCCGCCGGGCGCAGCCGCGCGGCATCGAGACGGGCGCGGGCGGCGACGACCCGACCCTGCATCGCCAAGCGCAGCCGCTCCGAGCGGTCGTCGAGCCGTTGCGCGGCGGAGCCGATGAGGTCGTGCGGGTCGGGCAGGCCGCGCGCCAGCCCGGCGAGATGCAGGCGGGACTCGCTGAGCAGGCGTCCGAGACCCTGCGCGAGACGCGACGTCTTGCTGCCGAGTTCGGCGACGAGGTCGAGGCGCACCGGCACCGCCATCTCGGCGGCGGCGGTCGGGGTCGGCGCGCGGCGGTCGCTGGCGTAGTCGATCAGCGTCGTATCGGTCTCGTGGCCGACCGCCGAAATCAGCGGAATCGCCGACGCCGCCGCGGCGCGCACGACGATTTCCTCGTTGAACGCCATCAAATCTTCGAGGCTGCCGCCGCCGCGCGCGACGATGATCAGATCGGGCCGCGGTGCGGAGCCGCCCGCGGGCAGCCGGTTGAAGCCCTCGATCGCGGCGGCGACCTGCGCCGCCGCGTTCTCGCCCTGCACCGCGACCGGCCAGACCACGACGCGGCGCGGAAACCGGTCGGCGAGACGATGCAAAATGTCGCGGATCACCGCGCCGGTCGGCGAGGTAACGACGCCAATGACACCGGGCAGGAACGGCAGCTTTTTCTTGCGCTCGGCGGCGAAAAGTCCTTCCGCGGCGAGACGCTTGCGGCGGTCCTCGAGCAGCTTCAGCAACGCGCCGATTCCCGCCAGCTCGATCGAATCGACGATGAGCTGGTATTTCGAGCGGCCGGGATAGGTGGTGAGCCGCCCGGTGGCGATCACCTCCATTCCGTCTTCCGGCTGGACGGTCAGGCGCATCGCCGTGGTGCGCCAGCACACCGCATCAAGCACGGCGTCGGCGTCCTTCAGCGCGAAATACAAATGGCCGGAGCTGACCCGCTTGAAGCCGCTGATCTCGCCGCGCACGCGGACGGCAGAAAAATTTTCCTCGATCGAGCGCTTGAGCGCCGCCGCCAGCTCGGAAACGGTATATTCGCGCTGGTTCGAGCGCCCGGGCTCGGCCCAGGCCTCGGCGGCGGTGAGCGGCAGGTCGTTCATCGCCCGATTATAGAGGAGCCGGGAGGCACTCGCTAATGCGCATCCTCGTCGTCGGGTCGGGCGGGCGCGAACACGCGCTGTGCTGGGCCATATCGGCCTCGCCGCTGGTCGACCGGGTCTATTGCGCACCGGGCAATGCCGGGATCGCCGATGACGCCGAATGCGTGCCGATCGGCGTCATGGATTTCCCGGCGATCATCGCCTTCTGCAAACGAGCGGCGATCGATTTGGTCGTGGTGGGTCCGGAGGCGCCGCTGGTCGCCGGCCTCGTCGATGCCCTCGAAGCTGAAGGCATCGCCGCGTTCGGGCCGAACAAGGCCGCGGCGGTGCTGGAGGGCTCCAAGGGCTTCGTAAAGGATTTATGCGCTCGCGAGGGGATCCCCACCGCCGCCTATCGCCGATTTACCGACGCGACGGCGGCCAAAGCCTATATCGCCGCGCATGGCGCGCCCATCGTGGTCAAGGCCGACGGGCTGGCGGCGGGGAAGGGGGTGGTCGTTGCCGCGACCGTCGACGAGGCGAACGCGGCGGTTGACGCGGCACTCGGTGGCCGGTTCGGCGCGGCGGGGGCTGAAATTGTCGTCGAGGAATTTCTCGCCGGCGAGGAGGCCAGCTTCTTCGCGCTGTGCGACGGCGAGCACGCGCTGCCGCTCGCCGCGGCGCAGGACCACAAGCGGGTCGGCGACGGCGACACCGGCCCCAATACCGGCGGGATGGGCGCCTATTCGCCGGCGCCGATGGTGAGCGAGGCGATCGAGGGCCAGGTCATGGAGCGCATCGTGCTGCCGACGGTGCGGGCGATGGCGCGCGACGGTACCCCGTACAAGGGGGTGCTCTACGCCGGGCTGATGCTAACCGCCGAAGGGCCGAAGCTGATCGAATACAATTGCCGCTTTGGCGACCCCGAATGCCAGCCGCTGATGATGCGGCTGCAAAGCGATCTGGTGCCCGCGCTGCTGGCGACCCGAGACGGCATCCTCAACCGGGTCGATCTGCGCTGGTACGACCGGAGCGCGATCTGCGTGGTGATGGCGGCGAAGGGCTACCCCGACGACCCGCAGCGCGGGACCGAAATAGGCGGATTGGAGGCGGCCGGCGCCGATCCCGACGTGAAGATTTTCCACGCCGGGACGAAACGCGAAAGCAACCGCCTTCTCGCTGATGGCGGCCGGGTGCTCGGTGTCACCGCGACGGGGACCGACCTCACCGCCGCGCGCGAGCGCGCCTATCGCGCGGTCGACTTGATCGACTGGCCGGGCGGCTTCTGCCGTCGGGATATCGGGCGACGCGGGGGCTAGTCCGCGCGCGGCCAGTTGAGGCGGATCGGGTCGCACCCGTCCCAGGTCTTCGCCGCTTCGCGCACCTGGTCGAAGATGCGCATGCGGGTGGGGGTCGCTTCGGCCATTTCGATCACCGTGCCAGGGTGGCCCTCCTCGAGAAAATAGATGAAGGGCCCGCGCGGGCTGTCGCCCTCCTGGCCGACATGCCAGCCGCTCGCCAGCGCCTTCTCGCGGATCTCGTGATAGTTGACCGGCCAGCTCGACCAATGCTGCGCGCCTTCGTGGCCGGCGTTGAGGAAATCCCAATAGAGGCTCGGCGTTTGGCAGCGCTGCTGGATCAGTTCGAGCTGGATGTCGCCCGAATTGGCGAGCGCGATCGACAAATGCGGCGTGTCGTAGGGCTTGCCCTTGTAGCGGTAGCCGGTGAGCGGCAACCGCTCGGCGTAGAACCACGGGCCGACGCCGCAGACCTCGACCCAGTGCTTCATCGCCTTGTCGATATCGCGCACGACGATGCCGATCTGCCGCATCTCGCCAAAAATCCGGCTCATGGCTCTCTCCCTCGCATTCGCGGAACCCACGCTTACATAGAAGCGTAGAACCTCGCAGCGTTGAAGACCATTGGGGGGACCAAGCGCGGATGAAAAATTCAGTCGCCGTGAAGCATCGCCGGCGCATTCTCTGCGTTTTCCCGCGCTACGCGCCATCGTTCGGGACATTCGAGCACGCCTACGCGCTGATGGACGGGGTGCGCGCGTTCATGCCGCCGCAAGGGCTGCTGGTGATCGCCGCGTATCTGCCGGCGGCGTGGGAGGTGCGGCTCGTCGATGAGAATATGCGCCGGGCGAGCGACGCCGATTTCGCCTGGGCCGACGCGGTGTTCGTCAGCGGCATGCATGTCCAGCGCGAGGCGATCAACGAGATCAACCGACGCGCCCACGCTGCCGGCAGGGTCACGGCGTTGGGCGGCCCGTCGGTGTCGTCGTGCCCCGAGCATTATCCGGAATTCGACTATCTCCATATCGGCGAACTGGGCGACGCGACCGACACGCTGATCGCGGCGCTCGACGCCGATGTCGGGCTGCCGCCGGCGCAACGCGTTCTCACCGCTGGCGAGCGCTTGCCGCTGCCCGAATTCCCGCTGCCGGCCTACGAGATGCTGGAGGGGCGGCGCTATTTCCTCGGCAGCGTCCAGTTCTCCAGCGGCTGCCCGTATCGTTGCGAATTTTGCGACATCCCGGCGCTATACGGGCGCCAGCCGCGTTACAAACGGCCGGAACAGATCACCGCCGAACTCGACGCCATGCTCGCGGCGGGTATCCAGGGCTGCGTCTACTTCGTCGACGACAATTTCATCGCCAACAAGAAGGCGGCGCGCGAATTGCTGCCTCATCTCGTCGCTTGGCAGAAGGCGCGCGGCTACCCGTTGCAATTCTCCTGCGAGGCGACGCTCAACATCGCCGCTTGCCCCGACATCCTCGAGGCGATGCGCGAGGCGTCTTTTTACGCGGTGTTCTGCGGCATCGAGACGCCGGAACTCAGCGCGCTCGACGCGATGGGGAAGGGACACAACCATGCGATGCCGATCCTCGACGCGGTCCGCACGATCAACGGCTATGGCATGGAGGTGGTATCGGGGATCATCCTCGGCCTCGACACCGACACGGCGGCGACCGCCGCCAACCTGATCGATTTCATCGAGCGCTCGCAGATCCCGCTATTGACGATCAACCTGCTGCAGGCGCTGCCGAAGACGCCGCTGTGGGACCGGCTGCAAGCGGCGGCGCGGCTTGATCTCAGCGGCGAGCGCGATTCCAACGTCGTTTTCGCCCGTCCTTACGATGCGGTGCTGTCGGATTGGCGCCACGCGGTGCGCAGCGCCTATACGCCGGAGGCGATCTATCGTCGCTTCCACTGGCAGGCCGAGCGTACCTATCGCAACCGCATCCGCCCGCCGCTGAGCCGAGCGCGGCTCACCGCCGCCAATCTGCGGCGGGGTGTCGTGACCCTGGCGAAGATCGTCGGCAAGATCGGCATCGCCGGCGATTACCGCCGCACCTTCTGGCGCATGGCGCTGCCGGCGTTGCGCCAGCGCCGGATCGACGAACTGATCGCCTCGGCACTGGTTGCCCACCACATGATCACCTTCGCCCGCGAATGTACGGCCGGGCAGCAAAGCGCGGCGTTCTACGCAGACCGGCCGTCGCCGGCCACGCGGCGGGCCGCCTGACCGATGCGTTTTGCGATGCTAATCGCGGTCGGTTGGCTCTATCGCCCCGGCGAGAGCGGGCACCCGGTCCAGATGCTTGCGCGAGGCTAGCCGCAGGCGGGTGCCGATGACGCGGAAGTAGTAGGGGTAGTTGCCGTAATCGAGCCACTCATTGGTCTGCGTCTGGTCGCGGTCGTCGTCGAACCAAAAGATCGTGTCGGTCCGCCGCAACTCCCCAATAAAGTCGGGCGCTGCCTGCGACTTCCACCACACCGGAAAGCTGTAGGGGTAAAGCGCGAGCGCGCCCTCGCTGGCGCGAACCGTGCCGAACGGATTGTCCTTCAGCCGCGCCTCGAACGCGCGATAGATCGGCGCGGCTTCGACACCGGGCTGCGGCAGCCAGGCTTCGGCGAAATGCCTGGGTCCGAGCGGCGGCAGGAACTCGATGCCGCGATCGTTGACCGCGACCAAGGCCGAGGCGAGCACGGCGGCTTGGACGAGAGCCAGACGGCGGCGGTCCGCCCTAGGCTCGGCCGCGGCGATCACCGCAGGCCAGACCATGGTCAGGATGAAGGGAAAGGTTTTGTAATGGATCAGCTGCGCGCTGACAGGGTCCTTGGCGAGAAGGTTCACGAGCCAATATGGCGCGAAGGCAATCCAGCCGACGAACAGGCGTGGGTCGCGCAGCCACAGCGCCGCAGTCGCCAGCACGACGCCAGGCGCCCAGACGAACTGGAGATACAGAACGGTAAAGTGCAGCCGCTCGCCAATTATCCGCCACGACAAATGGGCGAGCGGGTTGGCCCCGAAATAGTAGTCGCTGATGATATCGACTTCGTGGAAGAAGATGCGTTTGACGGTGAAAACCGCAACCGAGATCGCAGCCGCGCCCCCGGCGTAGATCAGTAATCGGTGCCGGTCGCCGCCCAGGCCATCCGGGCGGCTGTACCAACGGCCGCATGCCCACAGACCAAGGAGCGGCAGCGCCAGCAGCAGTCCGCAATCCTCCCGGACCGAGGCATTGAGGATCAGCATCGCGACGGCGATACCATGCCGGTGCGCCGCGAAGGCGAGGAAGAACGCGATGGTGAACAGCGCACTGGCGATTTCCTGGTGCGGGTACCAGGCGCCGCCCGACACGGGTCCGCTCAGATAGAAGACGAGCGCCCCGACCGCCCCGACGGCGATACCGACGGCACCGGCCGCCAGTGTGCGAAACGCGCAGAAAACCACCGCCAACAACGCGCCGTATACGCAGCCATAAACCACCCCGTAATACGTCATTCGGTCAAACGGAAAGAGGTAGCTGACCGCGTTCGGCAGGTAATGGATCGGCGAGAAGTGGAAATTGAGGAACGAGACCGACGCGATCACCGGTGCCGGGTTCAGCGCCCAGCCGCTGCGCCAAATGATGGTTTCGAAGGTTGTTGCATCGAAGAGGTTGCTGCCGAACTGATAGGCGTTGTTGAGCACGGTAATCAGCATAGTGGCGAGACCAAACGCGAAGAGCGCGGCCATCACCGCGCCTTCCGCCAGCAGAATGACGAGCCGCCGCGCCGGCTCGGCTTCGGCGGCTACGCGACCCGCCGCGCTCGCCACGCGCCGGCGCCGAATTGCGTGCGGTTGACGATGCCGCTGTTCTGGTCGCTGGCGGCGCCGAGTTCGACCGTACCCGACATGGCGCGGTCGCCGACCCTCCCCTCGAAGCGGAACGACATCGTGGCCGCCTCGTACCGCCCACCGAAGGTAAAACGGACGACGTCGCCGTCGAGCGCGCCGGTGACCGGCCCATCGAATTGCGGCGAGCTCTGATGGCCGGAAAGCGTGGCGCCGTGCTGCTCGAGGTTGAGCCGGTGCACGCGCGCGCCATGCAAAAGGTCGAGCTGCAACTCCCAGCTTCCGGCGAGGGTCAGGGCCGGCGCGCGGGAGGGGATGCGCTCCGCCTGGGCCGAGACGAGTAGCGCCGCGACCACCGCGTCACCGACCTGCTCGGCCTCGCCTGGCTGGAGCTGGAACGGCTCGACCGCGATCGAGTTTTCGGTCGCCGAGTTGTCGTCGAGCATGACGCGCGGCTCGCCGTCGAGGGCGCGCTGGCGCAGGGCGAGGCCGTCAAGCGGGTATTTCTCGCGGTCCCAGACGATCTTGAGCCGTGGTACGCGATCGACCCCAGTGGGTTCGAGAACCTCGGCCGCCGCACCCGGGATTTGCGCGACGCGCGCGGCGATGGTCGCGCAATCGGCGTCCCACTTGGCGCGCTCGGCAGCGGGATCGCGCTCCTCGAACCAGTATTCGAGCGCGGCCAGGACGCCGACGATGTCCTCCTTCGACACCTTCATCGGCCGGCCCAGCGCCTGATGCGGCGAGCCGTTGCGCCAAGCGGCCTCGACCAGCTTCTTGCTACCGAGCAAGAGGCCCGAAGTTTGCGGCCCGCGCAGGAACTTGCCGCCGCTGTAGATGACGAGGTCGGCGCCGCGAGCCAGCCAGGGCGAGGGCCGCTCGATATGCTCGCTGGCGGCGTCGACCATGATCGGGACGCCGCGCGGCTTGCAGACCGAGGCGATTTCCTCGAGGCGCACGCTGGTCAGATGCTCCTGCTTGCCGAGCAGCACGACGAGGGCAACCGGTTCCTCGAGTGCTTTGTCGAGGTCGGCGCGAGTGTCGATCTCCACGATGTGGCAGCCGCACATCCGCACCGCCTGGTCGTAGGCGAAGCGCTGTTTGGTCGGGATGATGACGCGGTTGACCATGCCGTCGGTGAACGGCAGGCGCAGCATCTTCACCGGATCGTTGCCGGCGACGCAGGCGGCGGTGCCGAGCGCGACCGCGGCGGCGCTGCCGCAGGTGACGATCCCCGACTCGGCGCCGGTCAGCTCGGCGATGCGCTTCGAGGCGGCCGCCATCAGCTCGTCGAGGTTGACGAACTGGCGCGAGGCGGCGTCGATCGCCGCGCGCACCTGGGGCAGCATCAGGCTGCCGCCGTGCATGGTGCGCACGCTGCAGCAATTGATGAACGGCCTGACACCCAGCGCGAGATAGGGGTTGGTGCTCATGCCACCTCCGGCGACAGTGAAGAAGGATTATAACAGGCGGATGACGCACGCGACCCAGCCGGAACCGGCTTTGGTGCTATTCTCGGGCGGGCAGGACTCGACGACCTGCCTCGCCTGGGCGCTGGCTCGCTTTTCGCGGGTCGAGACCGTGGGGTTCGACTACGGTCAGCGGCACCGGGTCGAGCTCGAATGCCGTGAGCGAATCGCCGCGCGGCTGAGGGCCGAATCTCCCGAATGGGGCGCGAAACTGGGCGACGATCACGCGGTCGATCTGTCGGTGCTCGGCCGGCTGAGCGAGACCGCGTTGACCCGCGACACAGAAATCGCGTTCGCAGCGAGTGGATTGCCTAACACGTTTGTGCCCGGCCGCAACCTGTTGTTTTTCACCTTCGCAGCGGCGATCGGCTACCGGCGGGGCTTAAAGCATCTGGTCGGAGGGATGTGCGAGACCGATTATTCGGGCTATCCCGATTGCCGCGACGATACGCTCAAATCGCTGCAAGCGACGCTGTCGCTGGGGATGGAGCACCGCTGTGTCATCCACACGCCGCTGATGTGGCGCGACAAGCGCGCGACCTGGGAACTGGCGGAGGAATTGGGCGGCGAAGGTCTCGTCGAACTGATCCGCGAGGAGAGCCACAGCTGCTATTTGGGCGAGCGCGGCGTGCGGCACGATTGGGGCTACGGCTGCGGCCAATGCCCGGCCTGCGAGCTGCGCCGCAAGGGCTGGGAGGCGTATAGAAGCGCGACGGCATGAGCTACGCGGTCAAGGAAATCTTCTACACGCTGCAGGGCGAGGGGGCGCTGACCGGGCGACCGTCGGTGTTTTGCCGCTTCGCCGGGTGCAATTTGTGGTCAGGGCGCGAGGAAGACCGCGCGACGGCCGCCTGCTCGTTCTGCGATACCGATTTCGTCGGGATGGACGGCACCGAGGGCGGCCGCTACGAGACCGCCGACGCACTCGCCGATACGATCGCCGCGCTGTGGCCGGCGAGTGGCCGCGACCGTTTTGTCGTGTGCACCGGCGGCGAGCCCTTGCTGCAGCTCGATCCGCCGCTGATCGAGGCTCTTCATGCGCGCGGGTTCGAGATCGCGGTCGAAACCAATGGCACGATTCCGCTGCCGGCGGAACTCGACTGGGTGTGCGTCAGCCCAAAGGGCAGCGCCGAACTGGTCGTCACCGCCGGCGACGAGCTGAAGATCGTCGTGCCGCAGGAGGGGGTCGACCCGCTCGCTTTCGCCGATCTGGCGTTCCGCCGCTTCTCGGTGCAGCCGATGGACGGACCCGATGGCGAGGGCAACACCGCATGGGCGATCCGGTTCTGCCTCGATCACCCGAAATGGCAGTTGAGCCTGCAGACCCACAAGATCACGGGGATCCGTTGAAATCGACCAGCGCCAGCCGTGCCAGATTTCAGCTCGCCTTTGCTCTCGTGCTGCTGACGATTGGAATATTTCTTTGTTTTTCTAGTTACTTGCTATCGCCCGTTGACTATGATGAGATTGCCTCTGTCGTTACAGTTATTCGTGATGCATGCTTGTATGTCATTGGCCCTATCATGATCATTTTGGGCATCTTTCTACTCGTGAATGCCTTGGGCAGTTGGGACAATACTTAGTGTGCCACGTTTGTTAATCCGGCCAGCGGCGGTGCAGCCAGAACCATTGCTCGGGCCGCTCGCGGATCCAGCCCTCGAGGGTTTGGTTGACCGTGGTCATTAGAGTGAGCACGTCGGCGTCGCGGTTGCCGCCTCGGGGGAGCGGCAATTTGGGATAGACAGTCAGGTGGAAATGCGCGCCGCCGGTGCGCTCGACGCGAACCGGCAGCACGTCGCAGTCGAAATGCAGCGCGAACAGCGCCAGTGCCGGCGCGGTCATTGCCGGCCGGTTGAAGAACGGAACCGCGATCCCGTCATTGAGCTTTTGATCGACGAGCAGGCCGAGATGTCCGCCGCGGCGCAGCGCCGCCACCGCGCGCCGAGACGCCACCGCGCCCTTGGGGATCAGCTCGCCCTGGTCGCCACGCAGCCGGCCGATCAGGCGGTCGAAGAGCGGGTTATTGGCGGCGCGGTAAATCTGCGCGATGTCGAGCCCGTATTGGCCGCCCGCGAGCGCCGCGATCTCCCAATTGCCGAGGTGTCCCGAAAACAGCACAACCCGGTGTCCCGCCGCGAGCGACGCGTCGAGGTGTTCGAGGCCGCTTGTCTCGACCCGGCCGCCCGGTGCGAACACCTCGATCTCGCGCAGATGCGCGTACTCGGCGGCGACCCGGCCGAGGTTGTCCCACATGCCGATAACGATCGCCTCGACCTCGGCGTCGCCGAGCTCCGGCATCGCCAGCCGGAGATTGAGCCGGGCGCGCTTGGTGACCCCGAGACGCGGGCCGATCCGCCGCGCGATCGCCGCGCCGAGCGCCGAAGCGCGGTCGAGAGGCAGCAGGCCAAACCCGCTGAAGGCGAGGGTGGCGAACCAGGCCTCGATACGGTAGGTCCAGCCAACCGGCGCGGCGCGCCGCTCAGCCGATTGCGGCGCCACTTGCCTCAAGCACCCGCGCGAGCAGCGCGTCGAGCGCCGGCCGGTCGCGCCACTCGATGCGAACGTCCAAAACGTCGATGCCGGCGCGCGCCTGCGGCCGCAACCGCGCCGCATCCTTGGCCGTGGTGACGAGCAGAGCCCGCTCCCGCTGCGCGGCGGCGCGCAAGGCGGTGATTTCGGCATCGCTGAAGCGATGATGGTCGGGAAACGCGCGCTCGGCCGCCAGCTCCGCGCCGAGCCGGCGCAGCGTGGCGAAGAACTTCTCCGGCCGGCCGATCCCGGCGAAGGCAACGACGCGCTCGCCGGCAAGCCGTTCGCCGTTCACCGGCGCGAGCGTGGCGCGCAGGATCGGACAGGCGGCGCCGGCTAGCCCGGGCGGGGTAGCGTCGCCATCGAGCAGGACGATGGCGTTCGCGCGGGCGAGCCCGGCCTCGATCCGCTCGCGCAGCGGACCCGCCGGGAGCAGGCGGCCATTGCCGAAGCCGTAGGCGGCATCGACCACGAGCAGCGCCAGATCCTTGGCGATCCCAGGGTTCTGAAACCCGTCGTCGAGCAGCACCGCGGCGGCGCCGGCTTCCGCCGCGGCACGCACGCCGGCGGCGCGGTCGCGTGCGATCCACGTTGGTGCTTGCGCCGCTGCCAGCAGTGCTTCGTCGCCGACCGCGGCGGCGTCATGGACCGCCGGATCGATCCGCACCGGCCCCGCGAGACGCCCGCCATAGCCGCGCATCACGATGTGCGGCGACACTCCCATCTGCCGGAGCATGTCGACAAGCGACAGCACCACCGGCGTCTTACCGGCGCCGCCGACGACGAGGTTGCCGACGCAAATCACCGGTAGCGAGGCCCGGTACGGGTGAGCGAAGGCGCGGCGCACCCGGCCCGCGGCATCGATCGCCGCGCCGACCGGCGCGAGGAGCCCGGCGACGAAACCGGGCGTCTCGTTCCAGAACTCAGGCGTCCGCATCGACCGTTTCCCGCGGCGCCACAGGGTCGAGCCAGGGCGCAAGACGTTCCATCACCGCATCGAGCGTGCCGAGCCCCCCAGCGGCGACACCGGACGCGCGCGCCGCGCGCGCGTCACGCAACCCCGGGTCATCGAGCAAGCGGGCTACCGCCTCGGAAAGCGCCTCCTCGCCGGCGACGATCTCCGCCGCCTGCGCGCTCATCAAGTCCGCGACCATGGCGGCGCAATTGGCGGTGTGCGGGCCGAGCAAGATGGCGCAGTCGAAGCGCGCCGCCTCAAAAGGATTGTGCCCGCCCATCTCGACCAGCGAGCCGCCGATAAAGGCAATGCCGGCGAGGTTGTAGAGCATCCCGAGTTCGCCAAACGTGTCGGCGAGATAGAGATCGACATCGGTCGTTACCACCTCGCCGCGCGAGCGGCGCGCGACGCGCAGCCCGCGCGCCTCGGCCATCGCCGCGATAGCGTCGCCGCGCACTGGATGACGCGGCGCGACGATGGTCAGGAGACCGGGATGCGCCGCGACGAGGTGGACGTGGACGCCGGCGGCGATCTCGTCCTCACCGGGATGCGTGCTGGCGGCGAGCCAGCGCGGACGGTCGCCGATCTGGGTTGCCAACGCCGCCATGGCGGCGTTGTCGGTCGGCAGGCGCATGGCTGCCGATTTGAGGTCGCCGACACTTGCCACCTCGGCGGCGCCGAGTTCGCGCAGCCGCGCGCATTGCAGCTTGTCCTGCGCGAGGCACATCGAGAACGACCCCAATATCGGCCGGGCGAGCCCCGGCACGGCGCGCCAGCGGGCGTGCGAGCGCGCCGACAAGCGGGCGTTCAACAGCAGCATCGGGATGTTCCGCTGCCGCGTCATCAGCACCAGATTGGGCCACAACTCGGACTCGATCCACACCGCCAGATTCGGGTGCCAGTGATCGAGAAAGCGCCCGACTGCCCGCGGCAGGTCGGCTGGCACGAACTGGTGGCGCGCGCCGCGCGGCAGCCGGGTTTCGAGCAGCCGCGCGGCGGTCACCGTACCGGTGGTGATGAGGATTTCGAGACCCGGCCGCTCCGCGAGTATGCGCTCGATCAGGGCGAGGGCTGATGTCGCCTCGCCAATGCTCGCGGCGTGCATCCAAATGAGCGGCTTGTCCGGCCGTTTGGTGCCGGGAATGCCAAGCCGCTCGGTAAAGCGTAGGGCGTCCTCCTTGCCGCGGCGCTGGCGCGATTTCAGGTAGACAAGCACAAAAGGCGCCGCCGCGGCAGTCAGGCCGCGATAGAGCGTCGGCAGGATCACGGCCGCTTCCCAGCCAATAGCTCCGGCGCGCGCTCGATTGTCGAGACAGGTTCGCATTCGGCCGCGGGCGCGGGGCCGTGCCCGACCCGGCTGTCGGCAAGCGCCGTGATCTCGCGCAGCCGGGTTTCGACCAGCTGACGCGCGCGCTCCACCCCGGCTTCGTCGAGGTCCTGCCCGACCTCGATCGGTTCACCCCAGATGATGACGCCGCGGCCGAAGGGCAGGGCGAGGTGCATCCTGTCCCAGGTCTTGAGCACCCGCCGCCGGCTGGTGGCGAAGGCAACCGGCTGGATGGGGACGCGCGCGAGGCGCGCGACGTTGACGATACCGCTTGACGCGACCATCGCCGGCCCGGCGGGGCCGTCCGGGGTGATCGCCACGCAATCGCCAGCGGCGAGCTGCTTCACCAGCGCGCGCAAGGCGGATGTACCGCCGCGCCGGGTCGACCCCGCGATCGATTGGATGCCGAAATGAGCCACCGCGCCGGCGATGATGCGGCCGTCGCGGTGCGATGAGATCAACATGTGCATCGGGGCGCGCCGCCGCCACGCGAGCGGGATCATCATCATTCGGCCGTGCCAGAAGGCCCCGACCAGGGGCCGCTTGGCCTCGCACAATAGCCGCGGATGCGCTGCCCCTTCCTCGGTCCAGCGATTGGTCGCGTGGACAAAGCGAATGTAAAGCTGGACTGCGAAACATAGCGCGCGTTGTAGCCGCTCGCTGCGCACGACCCGCCGCGCCCAATCGCGAAACGGCCTCATTGCGAGGGTGCCTCGACCAGTGCCGCATCGTCGGCCTCGGCGAATTGCGTTTCGTAGAGCCGGGCATAAAGACCGCTGCGCGCCAGAAGTTGCGCGTGCTTGCCGGTCTCGACGATCCGCCCGCGGTCCATCACACAGATGAGATCGGCGCCGGTGATCGTCGATAAACGGTGGGCGATGACCAGCGTCGTGCGGCCGCGCATCAGCCGCTTGAGCGCCGCCTGCACCTGCCGTTCGCTCTCGTTGTCGAGCGCGGAAGTAGCCTCGTCGAGTAACAGGATCGGCGCGTCCTTCAGCATCGCCCGGGCGATCGCCAGGCGCTGGCGCTGGCCGCCCGAGAGGCGAATGCCGTGCTCGCCAACGAGGGTATCGTAGCCCTGCGGCAGTTCGGCGATAAAGCGGTCGGCCCCGGCCGCGCCCGCCGCCGCCTCGATTTCTTCCTGGCTGGCGCCAAACCGGCCATAGGCGATGTTGGCGCGCACCGTGTCGTCGAACAGGCTTGCCTCCTGCGCCACCAACGCCAGGGCGCCACGCAACGAGGCCAGCGTCACGTCGCGAATGTCCTGGCCATCGATCGAAATGCTCCCACCGTCGACATCATAGAAGCGCGGGATCAGGTTGAGCATCGTCGACTTGCCGGCGCCGGAGGGGCCGATCAGCGCCACCATGCTGCCCGCGGGCACGATCAGCGAGACGCCATCAAGCGCGATGGCGTTGGGGCGATAGCCGAAGCGCACGTCGGTGAAGACGATTTCGCCGCCGGTGACGCGCAGCGGCAAAGCGCCATCCCGGTCGCGGATCGCCGGCTCAATGTCGAGTACCTCGAAAAGGCGCTGCGCTGCGGCCAGCCCCTCCTGCAACGAGGCATTGAGGTTCGCCAGGTTCTTGAGTGGCTGATAGGCGAGCAGCAACGCGGTGATGAAGGTGAAGAACGCGCCCGGAGTGCGGGCGCCTTCGATCACCTGGTAGCCGCCATAAAGCGTCACCACCGCCACTGCCGAGCCGCCGAGCGCCTCCATCATCGGCGAGGCGCGGGCGCGGGTGCGGTTGGCCCTGTCGATCAGCCGGAACATGCGTTCGAACAATTCTCCGGCGCGGCTTTGCTCGTAAGCTTCCATGCCGTAGGCCTTGACGTGGCGCGCGCCCTGGAAGGTTTGGTTCAATAACGTGGTGATGAGCCCGGCTTCGACCTGGGTACTGGCCGACACCCGGCGCATCCGCCGACCGATGCCGGCGATCGGACGGATCGCCAGCGGAAAGGCGAAGAACGAGGCGAGCGCCAAGACCCAATCCTCGTAGAACATCAACACCACGAGAAACGTCACGGTGACGGCGTCCTTGCCGATGCCGATCAGGACATTCGCGGCGGCGCTGCGCAAGAAGATGACGTCAGCGATGAAGCGCGATACCAGCGTGCCGCTGGCATGCGCGTTGAAATAGGCGAGGTCGGCGCGGATCAGCCGCACGTAGAGCGCGTTCTGGACATCGGTAATGACGCGCTGGCCGACGCGGCTCATCAGCACCGCCTCGCCGTAATCGGCGACCCCCTTGATGATCGCGATCGCGAAGACCGAGCCGGCGATCAGCAACAGCAGCGAACTTTCGCGACCCACGAAGATCCGGTCGAGCATCGGCTGCATTAGCCAAGCGCGCACGGCGGTGCTGGCCGAGGCGACGCCCATGCAGACGAAGGCGAGGACGATGGCGCCGCGATGCGGCCAGATGAAATCGCGGGTGAGGCGCCGAACCAGCGCGGCCGATTGCAGCCTGCTGTCCGTGGGCGGCTGCACGCTCAACTCATGAACCTCACGATCCAGCGACAGTCAGATCATCGATCCGCAAGGTCGGCGCGTCGGCGCCGGTGCGGAATTCGAGATCGTTGGCCGCGACCATCCGGGCAAACATGTCCTTAAGGTTGCCGGCAACGGTCATCTCGCTGACCGGGAAGGCGATCGCGCCGTTCTCGATCCAGAACCCCGACGCGCCGCGGCTGTAGTCGCCGGTGACACCGTTGACCCCCATGCCCATCAGCTCTGTGACATATAGCCCACTCTTGATGTCGGCATAAAGCTCCTGAGGTGTTTGCACGCCAGGCTCGATCCAGACATTGGTCGCCGCCGGCGTAGGCGGCGAGGCGGTGCCGCGCGCGGCGTGGCCGGTGCTCGCCATCTTGAGCTGGCGCGCCGAGCGCAGATCGAGAAGCCACGTCGTCAGCACGCCTTTCTCGACAAGCGCACGGCGCCGGTTGGCGATGCCCTCGCCATCGAATGGCCGCGAGCGATGGCCGCGCTGCTTATGCGGGTCCTCCGTCAAGGTGATCGCCTCTGGGAAAATGCGCTCGCCGAGCTTGTCCTTGAGGAAGCTGGTGCCGCGCGCGATCGACGGGCCCGAGATGGCGCCCAACAGGTGCGACAAGAACGTGCGCGCGACCCGCGGATCGAACACCACGGGAACCTTGCCGGTCGGCATCTTGCGCGCGCCGAGCCGCTTAACCGCGCGCCGGCCGGCTTCTCGGCCGACCTCCTCGGCACTGCGCAGGTCGCTGCCGTAGACTGCGCTGGCGAAATCGTAGTCGCGCTCCATGCCGGTATCGGTGCCCGCGATTACCGAGACGCTGACCCCCCAACTTGATCCGGCATAGGAACCGGCGAAGCCGTTGGATGCGGCGAGCGCGGCGCGCGAGCGGCCCCAGCCGGCGTCGGCGCCCTCGGAATTGGTTATCCCCTCGACCGCGAGCGCCGCTTCCTCGGCGGCGCGGGCGTGCTCGATCAAGGTCTCGGCGGTGGGCTCGGAGGGATCGAAAATGTCGAGTTCAGGCCAATCGTGAGCAATCTGGTCAGGGTCAGCGAGGCCACAGAACGGGTCCTCGGGAATCGCCCGCGCCATCGCCACCGCGCGTTCAACGAGTTCGTCCAGGATGACCGGCTCGCGGTCGCTCGACGACACCATTGCCTGCTGCTTGCCGATGAAGACGCGCAAGCCGAGATCCTGCGTCTCCGAGCGTTCGAGTTTCTCGGTCTTGCCGAGCCGGCGAGTATGCGAGAGCGAGGTGCCGGCGATCGCCACCGCGTCGGCGGCGTCGGCGCCGGCTTTCTTCGCCTTGGCGATTAGGTCCGCGAGCAGGTTCAGGACATCTTGACCATCGGTATCGGGCATTTGAACTCCAGACCTATTTCCAGATCGGTTTGCCGCTGCCGGGCAGGCCGTAGCTCGGCCATTTCTTCGTCACTTCCTCGATTACAGCATCGGCCATGCGGATCGGCGTGCCCCAGGTGCGGGTTGTTTCGGGCGGCAACTTGGTGGTCGCGTCGAGGCCGATCTTGCCGCCGAGCCCCGATTCGGGCGAGGCAAAGTCGAGATAGTCGATCGGCGTGTGATCGACCAGGGTCACGTCGCGCACCGGGTCCATGCGGGTCGAGATCGCCCACATCACATCCTTCCAGTCGCGCGCGTTGATGTCGGCGTCCACGACGATAACGAACTTGGTGTACATGAATTGCCGCAGGAACGACCAGACGCCGAACATGATCCGCTTGGCCTGGCCGGGATAGGTCTTGCGGATCGAAACCACCGCAATGCGGTACGAGCAGCCCTCGGGCGGCAGCCAGAAATCGACGATGTCCGGGAATTGCTGCTGCAGGAGGGGGACGAACACCTCGTTGAGCGCCTCTCCGAGGATCGACGGCTCGTCGGGCGGCCGGCCGGTAAAGGTGGAGAGGTAGATCGGGTCGCGCCGCATGGTGATCGCCGAGAGGCGAAACACCGGGAATTGCTCGACCGAATTGTAGAAGCCGGTGTGATCGCCATAGGGGCCCTCGTCGCCGTATTCGTCGAGCGAGACATGGCCTTCGAGGACGATCTCGGCCTCGGCCGGAACCTTGAGCGGCACCGTCTTGCAGTCGACGAGGTCGACCCGCTTGCCGCGCAGCAGCCCGGCGAACTGGTATTCCGACAGGGTGTCCGGCACCGGGGTCACCGCGGCGAGGATCGTGCCAGGGTCGGCGCCGATCACCGCCGCTGCCGGCAGGGGCTCGGTCTTCTCCTGCTTCCAACGCTGGTGGTGCTGCGCGCCGCCGCGATGCCTGAGCCAGCGCATCAAGGTGGCGTCGCGGCCGGTGACCTGGAGCCGGTAGATGCCGAGGTTGAACCCATCCTCGCGCTTGGTGCCCGGCCCCTTGGTGACGATCAGCGGCCAGGTGACGAGCGGTGCCGGCTCGCCCGGCCAGCAGGTCTGTATCGGCAGCTTGCCGAGATCGATGTCATCGCCGGTCAGCACGATATCTTGGCAGGGCGCGCCGCCCATCGTGCGCGGGCGCATCGCCATCGCGGTCTTCAACAGCGGCAGCATCTCCAACGCCTCGCGCCAACCGCCGGGCGGTTCGGGCTGCTTCAGGAATGCCAGTGTCTCGCCGACCTCCCGTAGCTGGTGCGGCTCGCGGTCCATGCCCCAGGCGACCCGCTCGATGGTGCCGAACAGGTTGACCAGCACGGGCATTCCGTATCTTCCGCCAGGCCCGACGACATTCTCGAACAGCACCGCGGGGCCGCCTTCGGCAAGAAGGCGGGTTTGAATCTCGGTCATCTCCAAGACAGGCGACACCGGCTCCTTAACCCGGACGAGCCGCCGGCTCGCCTCGAGCCGGGCGATGAAATCGCGCAGGCTGGCGTAAGGCATTGCCTTATATAGGCGCTGCCACCGTTCCGCGCGAGCGCAGCGCGAAGAGCGAAACGCAAGCGGCGAGGCACAGCCCGGCCGAGACGGCGATCGCGGCGGTGCCAATGCGGTCGATCAAGAGGCCGAACAGCAGCGGCGCGGCCGACTCGGCGATCCGCGTGGGGACCGCCAGAATCCCGGTCCGCTTGCCGTAGCCGGTCGGCCCGAAGAGGGCAAGCGGCAGGGTCCCGCTGGCAATTGTCAGCATGCCGTTGCCGGCGCCATGGAGGATAGCAAAGAGCGAAATGCCCGCGGGGCCCAGCGCGGCCAATCCCACGGAGCCAAGCGGATTGAGGAGCGCCGCTACCCGCGCCGGGATCAGCGGGTGGAAATTGCGCAGGATGCCGAACTCGAAAAGACGCGCGCCGACTTGCGCCGGGCCGACGAGCGCCCCGGCGGCGATCGCCGCGACCGCGGTAGCCCCCATTCCCTCCAGGAGGTGCGGTAGGTGAGCGGCAAACGCGCCGCTGACGAACCGAGTCGCCGCGAAAAAAAAAGCCAAGGTCAGCATTGCGCCGCGCGGCGCGTCGGGGCCGGGGTCGCCGGCCGTCTCGGTGAGGCGTGGCGCTGACGGCTGGACCGGCGCCGTGGGGATCAGCAGCCAGTTAACCGGCATGCACAAGAAGAAATTGAGGGCGGCCCATACGAAACAGGCTTCGCGCCAGCCATATCGCGCGAGCATGAAGGCGCTGAGCGGCCAGCCGATCGTGCTGGCAAACCCGGCGAAGAGTGTGATCCCGGTGATCGGCGCTCGCGCACCCGCGCCGTAGAGCCGCGTCAACGTCGCGAAGGCCGGCGCATAGAGCCCCATCGCCGTCCCGACGCCGAGGACCAGCCAAGCCACTGCCAGCCCGAAAATCCCCGTGGCGAGCCCGAGCATCACAAGACCGGCGGCGAGCACGATATTCGACAGCGCCAGTACCGCGCGGCCGCCATGGCGGTCGATGACGCGACCTACCGCCGGCGCGAGGCAGCTGGACAGCAGCAGCGCCCCCGAGAAGATGCCGAAGAAGATACTGGGCGAGAGGCCAAGCGCCGCTGCGATTGGCGCGCCGAGTATCGCCGGCAGATAATAGCTCGAGGCCCAGGCGAGGGTCTGGGTCGAACCGAGCGCGGCGACCACGGTGATGCGGCTCGATGCCATGCCGTAATAGACTCCCGCGGCGCGCCGATTGTCACGTCATTGTCATCTACCGAAACCGCTTAGCGGGAATGCATGGCTGCGCGCGGAGCAATCCTGCGCTGCCGATCACTCCGGCAGCACTTCCCACACCACGCCCTCGCGCGCCTCACGGTCCTCGAGCTCGCGGCTGGTCGGGACCACGTAGCGCCCCAGCTCGGCGAGACCTTCTCGGGGCAAATAGGCCCGCCCCGGGTCGCCGAGCAGCGCCAGCCTGCCCCGCGCCGCGACGCGCCGCAGCAGACCGATCGCCCGCGACGCCATCGGCTCCTCGTAGCAGACGTCGCCCGCCAGGACGACCGGCCAGCCGATGACGGTGCGGTCGAGCAGATCCCGCGTCTCGACGCCGAGGGTGACGCCGTTGAGCTGTGCGTTGAGGGCGATCGCAGTGGCAGCGAACGGATCGATGTCGGCCGCGACGACATTTGCCGCGCCAGCCTTGGCGGCGGCGATGGCGACGATCCCCGACCCGGAGCAGATGTCGAGCACCTGCTTGCCGGCGACGATCTCGGGGTGATCGAGCAGATAGCGGGCGAGCGCCTGGCCACCAGCCCAGGCGAAGGCCCAGAACGGTGGGGGCGTCCCCCAGCGAGACAGGCTGACCTCTGTCGCCTGCCAGATCGGGGTGATCTCGGTGGCGAGGTGCAGGCGGATTTCCGGCGCCAGCGGCGGAACGGCCATCGCCGTGTTGGCGCGGACAAAAGCTTCCGGGTCGGACGCCGGCTGATTGGCGCTAGACAAACTGACCCGCGGCGATGGCGGCGAACATCGTCCAGCCGACGACGCGGTTCGCGCGAAACTGGCTAAGGCAATCGGCCGGATTGTCGAGGTCCACGGCTTGCGCTTGTCGATAGAGGAACAACCCGACATAGGCTAGGAGGATGAAAAAACCGGCGTGCAGGCGCCCGACGACGCCCGCGGCAAGCCAGAGCAGCACCGCGCCACCGTAGAAGGCATAGAGGAACGGCCGCGTCCTATCGCCCAGCGCCAGCGCGGAGGATTTGACGCCGATGCGGGCGTCGTCCTCCTTGTCCTGATGCGCGTAGATCGTATCGTAGCCGAGCGTCCAGCAGATGCCGCCAAGATAGAGCAGCACCGGCGGCCAGGCGAGCCGCCCGGTCACAGCGGTCCAGCCCAAGAGCGCACCCCAATTGAAGTTGAGCCCGAGGAAGAGCTGCGGCCAGTAGGTGATCCGCTTCATGAACGGGTAGGTCGCGATCAGCGCGAGGACGGCCACCCCGAGGACAATGCTGGCGCGATTGAGGCTGAACAGGATGGCCGCGCCAACCGCGAGCTGCGCCGCCATGAAAACCAAAGCCTGACGCACCGAAATGCGGCCGCTCGGGATCGGGCGAAGGCGGGTGCGCGCGACCTTGCCGTCATAATCGCGGTCGGCGATGTCGTTGAGGGTGCAACCTGCGCCGCGCATAACGACGGCGCCGATCGCAAACAGCAGCATCAGCCACGGATCGGGCCAGCGCGGCCCGGCCAGTGCGATCCCCCACCAGCCGGGGAACAGCAAGAGCCAGGTGCCGATCGGACGGTCGAGGCGGGCGAGCCGGGCGTAAGGCTCGGCCCAGCGCGGCAACCACCGATCAACCCAATCGCCGGCGTGGATGTCGGTCGGGTCGGCGTTTTTCCCGATGGCATCGCTCATCGGCTAATCTTGGGCCTGTGATCGACGGTTCTCAAGCCAGGCGGCTCGATTGACGGAGAAAGTTGCCACTCGCCTCTACCTCCTGGATGCACTGGCCGAGGGCGGTACTGTCGAGATCGACGCGCGGCAGGCGCACCGCTTGCGCCATGTGCTGCGGCTTGCCCGGGGCGCGGCGGTTGCTGCTTTCAACGCGCGAGACGGCGAGTTCCACTGCCAGGTCGCGGAGCTCGGCCGCAACAGCGGGTCGCTCTCTGTCGAGAGGCGGCTGCGCGCGCCCGGAGCGGAAGCCGATTTGTGGCTGCTATTCGCGCTGATCAAACGGCTCCGGCTCGACTGGCTGATCGAAAAGGGAACCGAATTGGGCGTATCCGCCTTTGTCCCGGTGATGACCGAGCGCACCCAGCCTGAGCGGCTCAATCGCGAGCGGCTCGCCGCCCACGCCATCGCCGCGGCCGAGCAGAGCGAGCGCCTATCGGTGCCGGAGATTCACGCGGCGGAGCGGTTGCCGCAGGTGTTGGCCGGTTGGGATCGGGCGCGGCAATTGGTCGTCTGTGACGAGACCGGTGGCGGCGAGCCGATCGCCGAAACCCTAGGCGCGGTCAAGGCCGGCGCGCCGGCCGCGCTGCTGATCGGGCCCGAGGGCGGGTTCACCCAGAGGGAACTTGACGCCCTGGCTGATCTCCCGTTTGTTACCCGCGTCGGGCTAGGTCCCCGCGTGTTGCGCGCCGAGACTGCCGCGCTCGCCGCCCTGGCGGCGTTCCAGGCAATCGCCGGAGATTGGCGCCGCTCCCGCCCCCGCTGACGGCTAGGGGGGTTGCCTATCGCCGCGTTCGCCCGATCTATTGTCATGCACCTTGGAGTATCATTGCCCTCATGTCCGCCCCGCCGAAGTCCCCCGGAGCGCCGATAACGAGCAAACGGCAACTCGTCGAATTTCACGAGGCCGGCAACAAACCGCCCGCGGCATGGCGAGTCGGCACCGAGCACGAGAAATTTGTCTTCCGCCGTTCCGATCAACGCCGCGTGCCCTATGAGGGGCCGGACGGGATCGGCGCGCTGCTGCAGGGGATGCTGCGCTTCGGCTGGGACCCGGTCATGGAGGCCGGCAATGTCATCGCGCTCGAAAACGACGCGCGATGTTCGATCACCCTGGAACCTGGCGGACAGTTCGAGCTGTCGGGCGCGCCGCTCGAAACCATCCACCAGACCTGCGACGAGGTGCACGAGCATTTGCGCCAGGTGCGCGAGGTTTGCGACGAACTCGGCCTCGGCATGCTCGGTCTCGGCTTCGACCCGAAATCGCGACGCGAGGATGTCGGCTGGATGCCCAAGGGGCGCTATCGGATCATGCGCGCCTATATGCCGAAAAAGGGCAAACTCGGGCTCGACATGATGCTGCGCACCTGCACGGTGCAGGCGAATCTCGACTACCAGTCCGAAGCCGACATGGTGAAGAAATTCCGCGTCGGCCTGGCGCTGCAACCGGTATCGGTCGCGCTCTTCGCCAACTCGCCGTTCACCGAAGGCAAGCCTAACGGATTCCAGAGCTATCGCAGCTTCATCTGGACCGACACCGATCCCGACCGTTGCGGCACGCTGCCATTCGTCTTCGAGGACGGGTTCGGCTTCGAGCGCTATGTCGACTACATGCTCGATGTGCCGATGTATTTCGTCTACCGCGACGGCAACTACATCGATGCCAGCGGCCAGTCGTTTCGCGACTTCATGGCCGGGAAGCTGCCGGCCTATCCCGGACAGTTGCCGACCATGACCGACTGGGTCGACCACCTGACCACGGCATTCCCCGAGGTTCGGCTCAAAAGCTTCCTTGAGATGCGCGGCGCCGATGGCGGGCCGTGGCGGCGGCTGTGCGCGCTGCCGGCGCTGTGGGTCGGGCTCTATTACGACCAGGTGGCGCTCGACGCGGCGCACGACCTGGTCGCCGACTGGACTGAGGCGGAGCGCGAACAGATGCGCGCCGACGTGCCGAAGATGGGGTTGGACGCCCGCATCCGCAGCCGCACGCTGCGCGACGTCGCCCTCGAAGTCCTCGACATCGCCCGCGAGGGGTTGCACCGCCGCGCCCGCCGCGACCGCGCCGGCGAGGACGAGACGCATTTCCTCGACACGCTGTTCTCGATTGCCGGCTCGGGCCGCACCCAGGCGACCGAGATGCTCGAAGGTTTCAACACCCGCTGGGGCGGAGACCTTGATCGAGTGTACGAAGACTATGCGTATTAACGGCGCAATCCACCCCGGAGTAGGCAGGGGTCTGTTCTTCGCGGTACGAGAGGCTTAACCACGGGCCCCGGCTTCCCCCGGGATGGCGCGTCTTAGGCGTACGCTAGCTTTTCCCATCGGCCAGTTTGAACGTATGCCACCCTGAGGGGTCGGCGAGGTCGACGTCGGGCGGCTTGCCGGACAGCGACATCCAGCGCTCGCGGTGCCAGCTCTCCATCGCGACCTCGGCGCGAATCGTGGTCCCAGCGGCGGGTGGGGCGACGCCGAGCGCCGACCAGGGAATCGTCATCTCGGCGGTGATGCGCGGCTGGTCGGCGCCGAAATAGACCGCTTCGGCGCCCGGCGGCGCGGTGCAGCCGTGTGCGATTGCTTGCTCGGCCGAGCCGTCGCAAAGCTTGGCCATCATCGGCTGGTAGTCATGGTGCACCTGGCCGCGCTCGCGCGGCGGGATGAAGAACAGCGTCATCCGCTTGGGTCCGGCGCCGGCATCGAGCCCGATCTCAAGCCGGTAAGATTCGGCGAGTGGGAACGGGCCGTCATAGGCGAACAGGTCGATGTCGTAATAATCCTGGCCGATCGTCGCCAGGTTGAGGCCTTTCTCACTCCACGACAGGTAGATCTCGCCGAAATCAACGGCGCCGGGCGAGGCGATGAGCGGCGGCTGCAGACTCGCCGGCTTCGGCCAGTCCGACAGCGAGCGGTCGGTCAGCGAAATCGCCGCGCGCGGCAGCTCGATGCCGCTGCCGGAGGCGGGTGGGGCCGTCGCTGCGGCGTGGATTTGCGGCGCTCGCCGGTTGGCCTCGGTCAGCGCCTCGGTGAGCCGATCGTAGGGTCGGTCGTTGATGTCGACGAGGCCGAAATCGTAGTCTTCGCCATCGGGGCGGCCGCCTTTGGGGTGGTCGTAATACTGGAACCAGTGAATACCGATAATTTCGGGAAACGCGGCGAAATTCGCGGTGGCTGCGGCGGCGCCGGTGGCGCGCTCGGCTTGGGTCGCGACCGTCATCAGATGGCCGTTATTGCTGTTGCCGGTGCGGTTTTGGTTTGCGGCGAAGAACCACTCGGTGACCAGCACCGGCTTGCCGCCGGTCAGTGTTTCGAGACCGTCGAAGAAGTAGTGAGCGATCCAGCCATCGCCAGCGTCGGGGTTGTAGTTGGTGGCGATCGCGTCGACACGGGCCGCCATCGCCCGCACCGCTGCCGGGTCGTAGTAGATCGGCAGCCGGTCGCCGAAATAGAGCGCGTCCGGGTCGGCGGCGCGGATCGCTTTCTCGGCCAGCGTGTAATACCGCTCGGCGACGAGCCCGGTCCATTCGCGCACCGCCGCGATTCCGTTGCCGCCCGCTCGCATATGCGTCGCCGCCGTCGCGGCAAGCAGCTTGGCCCATGAATCCACGCCGTCCGGCGGAAGGAAATCCGCAGTGAAGCGCCGCCAGTCGCCGTCGTAATGTTGCTGGAGCATCGCTACCCAGCGCTGCTTGGTGAAATAGGCCGGCGGCTTCATCGAGTAGTAGACAAAGAGGGCGCCGGCCCACCAGCCGACCTCGTTGTCGGAGAAATAGCCGATCCGGTAAGGCGAATGACGGTAGGGCGCCGTGAGCTCGCGGGCTTTTGCCATCATCCGCGCTTCCACCGCCGGGTCGAACGGGTCGAACCAATGGAACCGGGCGTTGCGGCCGAGCTCCAGGTCGATCACTGTCGGCATCCGCAATTGTTGCGGCGGCAACGACCAGCCGCCGGCGGTGTTGAACCCCCATCGCCTGAGGCGGGCCGTGGTTTCGCCTATCCAATCGGCCAGCGAGGGGGCAAACGCGGTCCAGCTGTACCAGGTCTTGCCGTCGTGCTCGCGCCACGGATAGCCGCCGTCGAGCGCGTTGACCCCGAGGCTGTAGAAGCGCTCGCCGCAAGGCGTTTCCAGCCAGCTCGCGCCATGGTCCTTGACGATCGTCCAGCGGGTGGTCGGCGCGGTCGCAACCTCGCAGGCGCGGGCGGCGGGCGTTGCCAGAACGAGGAGTGCCGCGAAAGCGAAAAAACGACTTCTGCGCAACCGTAAGGCGTCCTTCGAGACGCGCCCCTGCGGAGCGCTCCTCAGGATGAGGAAGAATTGTGTGTGGCAGTAAAGCTTTACCTCGCCCTTAGGGCGATTATCCGCCCGTTGATACCAATGTTGTCGTTTCACTGTTTGGAAGCGGGTAGCAGCGACCCAAGCTGGGAGCCAGTTTTCAGCGTTGCAATTTCGGCTGCGGTTAATCCAGTTGGGGCCGTTACGATCTGGTTGGTAACTCGCGCCGAATAATCTCCAGAATTCTCAATAACAATGGCTGCCGTGCCATCGGTCAATACCTGCGTATCCCACCAATACTGCATAGCATCTTCTTGTGCCTGCGGGTTGGCGACAAAGTAAGCCGGGTCTTCGGCCTTAGTACGACAGTTTGCGAGCGTGCCATCCGGCCTGGTACTCATAGCGCGGCATTGCTGATGCGAACGCGCCAACGCGGCTGCAAGAGTAGGTTCGACCAGATAGGACAGCGGCAGGATTGGCATACGAGGCACAAGGTAGGCGGAGGGAAGCGGTGAGAGTGGTTGTTCCGTCGTTCCGCAAGGATATTGAGCGCTCGGGCGATGGGCTATTGGCCCGTTTATCAAGCGGTATCCGGAAGAAGTCTTTATCGTCGGAAAAGTATCAGAGGCCGCGGCGCTTTCCTTCAACAATGTCTTGTAGGTGCTGAAAACGCGCAGGCACATAGATTCCAGCCGTATCTCTCCTACAAGCCCGGGGGAAGAAGTAAGTCCGAAAAGACTGATAGAGCCATCTGGCTGAGCTGCCATCGTTGCCGACAAATCACAGGGATAATCGACACTTCGACGAGGCGCTATCTTACCGACGGTGACGTCGGGCGGTCGTACAGCATCACTGGTCCCGATCCTGTGACCTGCGTCATCAACATACGAAATCTGGTCAGCGACACACGACAAGCGGATATCGGTTATCGAAAACCAGCCGCTTCCGTTAATCACGTCAAAATGAAAGATTGGTGATGAGAGGCCCTCTGTCGCCGTTGGGCGGACTTCCGGTTCAACCGGCCAAGGCGCACCGCCGCCAAGTTGGTAAGCGCTGGCGAGCAAACCAATCACGATTACCGCCGCCCCAAACAACCATCGCGCAGCGTGAAACCAGTTTCGCTGATGATGTGAGGTCAGGGTTGATGACCGGACCGGCCTCTCTTGGGATGGCCCTGGCACCAGGTTCGGGATCTACGCCGCGGTGCCGCCGACGGTGATCCCGTCCATGCGCACGCTCGGCTGACCGACACCGACCGGCACGCCCTGTCCGTCCTTGCCGCAGGTGCCAACCCCATCGTCGAGCCGCAGATCGTTGCCGATCATCGTGATCTTGTTCATCGCGTCGGGGCCGTTGCCGATGAGGGTCGCGCCCTTGACCGCCGGGCCGACCTTGCCGTCCTCGATCAGATAGGCCTCGGAGGCCGAGAACACGAACTTGCCGGAGGTGATGTCGACGCTGCCGCCGCCGAAATTGACCGCATAGAGGCCTTTCTTGACCGAGGCCATGATCTCCTGCGGGTCCTTGTCGCCGGCCAGCATGTAGGTGTTGGTCATGCGGGGGATCGGTGCGTGGGCGAAGCTCTCGCGCCGCCCGTTCCCGGTCGGGCGCACACCCATCAGCCGGGCGTTCATGCGATCTTGCATGTAGCCTTTGAGGATGCCGTCCTCGATCAGCACGTTGTAGCCCGAAGGGGTGCCCTCGTCGTCGATGGTCAACGAGCCGCGGCGGTCGGGGATCGTCCCGTCGTCGACCACGGTGACGCCCCGGGAGGCGACCTGCTGGCCCATCAGCCCGGAAAAGGCCGAGGTCTTCTTGCGGTTGAAGTCACCCTCGAGCCCGTGACCGACAGCCTCGTGCAACATCACCCCGGGCCAACCCGATCCGAGCACGACGACCATTTCCCCGGCCGGAGCATGCACCGAGCCGAGATTGACCAGCGCCTGCCGCAGCGCCTCGTCGACATGGTGCTGCCAGTTGGCGGGGTCGAGATAACGCTCATAGGCAAAGCGCCCGCCGCTGCCGTAGGAACCGGTCTCCATCCGGTCGCCTTCGCCGACCATGATCGAGACGTTGACCCGCACCAGCGGGCGGATATCGGCAACCCGGCTGCCGTCGGCGCGGATGATCTGCACCGCCTGCCAGACACCACTGATCGAGGCCATCACCTGGCGCACGCGCGGGTCTCTGCCGCGCGCATAGGCGTCGATGTCGGTTAACAGCTTGGTCTTAGCCGAGAGCGCGACCTCGTGCAGCGGGTTGAGATCGGTGTAGAGCACGCGGTTGGTACCCTGCGGCGCGTCGGCCATGGTGCCGTGATGCCCGGTGGCGACGGCTCGCACCGTCGCGCCGGCGCGTTTGATCGCCGCCTCGGAAATCTCGGACGAGTGCGCGTAGCCGGCCGCGTCGTCGGCAACAGCGCGCAGGCCGAATCCTTGGGTCGTATCGAACGCGGCGCTGCGAATCCGCCCATCGTCAAGCGCGACGCTCTCGGACTGGCTGAATTCGAGGAACAGCTCGCCGTCATCCATGCCGTGCAGCGCCTCGCCGACCAGCCGCTCGACACGGCGCGGGTCCATGCCGGTGCGATTGAAGAACAAGTCGTCGGTCTGGGCGAGGTTGGTCATCGGCATCTCCGGCTCATCTGTTGTCCCCAATATGATGTCGGAGGCGACGAGGCGAAAGGCGGGATCGTCGAATAGGCCGGCGCCGGGCACAATTCAGGTGTCTGCGGCGGCTTGCCGCAATGGGTTTGTGCGGGTTTGACGCAGTTGTTGCCGGCTCGGGCTTTGGTGTAGGGTCGGCGCGATCGATTGCCGCCGCCGCGTTCCCGTAAAAGGCGGATGGCGGCGCGGCTTCGGCGCTGCGGCGCGAAGCCCGAACGGTCCCGCTCGGATCAACGATTCCCGAACAGCGGTTCCGGGCGGCGCGCCGGGAGGCCAGGCGCCTCGATCGGCGGCGGAGGGGAGCTGCGAGGGCATGGTGCGGATGACGACAGCGATGATGCGAAAAGTGGCGGCTGGGATTTGCGCGGGGCTGGGGGCGACGCTGCTCGGCGCCGGCGCCTTCGCCGATCAGCCCCACCCCTGGGAACTTGGGATGCAGGCGGCCGCGACGCCGATTACCGAGCGCATTCACCAGTTCCACAACGAGCTGTTGATCATCATCTTCGGCATCTCGCTGTTCGTGTTCGCGCTGTTGCTCTTTATCATGTTGCGCTTCAACGCCCGCGCGAACCCGGTGCCGAGTCGCACGACGCACAACACGTTGATTGAGTTCCTGTGGACCGTCGTCCCGGTGCTGATTCTGGTGACCATCGCGATCCCATCGTTCAAGCTCATGTATTACATGGATCGGGTGCCCGATTCGAAGATGACGATCAAGGTCACCGGGCATCAGTGGTACTGGGAGTACAACTACCCGGATAACGGCAATTTCAGCTTCAACAGCAACCTCATCGAAGACAAGGACTTGAAGCCCGGCGACAAGCGGCTGCTCGATGTCGACAACCCGCTGGTCATTCCGGCCAATACCAACATCCGCATCCAGGTGGCCGGTAGCGACGTCATCCACAGCTGGTTCGTGCCGTCGTTTGGGGTTCAGGAATATGCCGTCATCGGCCGGCTCAACGAGGCCTGGGTCAACGTCAACGAGCCAGGCACCTATTACGGCGAGTGCAATCAGATCTGCGGCGTCAACCACGCCTTCATGCCGATCAAGGTCGTCGTCATGAACCAGGCCGATTTCGACAAATGGGTGGCGAAGGCGAAGGTCGCGTTTGCCGCCCCCGGTGAGAATACGACCAAGGTGGCTACTGCCGATCCGGCGACGGTCACCGAGCCGGCGCGGGCCGGCAACCGATAGGGAAGAGGTATCCGATGGCTTACCAGGCTCACGCGGACCACGCCGGCCACGCGCACGGCACACCCGGCTTCTTTGTCCGCTGGTTCTGCTCGACCAACCACAAGGATATCGGCACCCTTTATCTGATCTTCGCGATCATCGGCGGGCTGATCGGCGGGTTCTTCTCGCTGTTGATGCGTATCCAGCTGTCGCATCCGGGCAACGAGTTCATCTCCGATCACCAGGTTTACAACGTCATCATCACCGCGCACGGGCTGATCATGGTGTTCTTCCTGGTCATGCCGGCGATGATCGGGGGGTTCGGCAACTGGTTCGTGCCGATCATGATCGGGGCGCCGGACATGGCCTTCCCGCGGATGAACAATATCAGCTTCTGGCTGCTCGTCCCGGCCTTCGCGCTGCTGCTCGGCTCCGCCTTCGTCGGGGTAGGCGACGGGCTCAACAATCAGCTACACGGCGGAGCCGGAGTCGGCTGGACGATATATCCGCCGCTGTCGGAGGCCGGGCAAGATGGGCATCCCGGGCCGTCGGTCGACATGGCGATCTTCGCGCTCCACCTGGCCGGCGCCTCGTCGATCATGGGCGCGATCAACTTCATCACGACGATCTTCAACATGCGCGCGCCGGGCATGACGCTGCATCGCATGCCGCTATTCGTCTGGTCGATCCTGGTGACCGCGTTCCTGTTGCTGCTGTCGCTGCCAGTGCTTGCCGGCGCGATCACGATGCTGCTGACCGACCGCAATTTCGGCACCACGTTTTTCAAGCCGGAGGGCGGCGGCGATCCGCTGCTCTTCCTCCACTTGTTCTGGTTCTTCGGCCATCCGGAGGTCTACATCCTGATACTGCCCGGCTTCGGGATGGTCTCGCAGATCGTCTCGACCTTCTCGAAGAAGCCGGTGTTCGGCTATCTCGGCATGGCCTACGCGATGGTCGCGATCGGCGGCATCGGCTTCGTCGTCTGGGCGCACCATATGTACACCACCGGCATCTCGATCGACACGCGCGCCTATTTCACCGCCGCGACGATGGTGATCGCCGTGCCCACCGGCGTGAAGATATTCTCGTGGATCGCGACGATGTGGGGCGGCTCGATCGAGTTCAAGACGCCGATGCTATGGGCGATCGGCTTCATCTTCCTGTTCACGGTCGGCGGCGTGACCGGCGTGGTCTTGGCCAATGCCGGCGTCGATATCGCGCTCCACAACACCTATTACGTCGTCGCCCATTTCCACTACGTGCTGTCTTTGGGCGCGGTGTTCGCGCTTTTTGGCGGGTTCTACTACTGGATCGGCAAGATGTCGGGCCGGACCTATCCCGAATGGATGGGGCAGGTCCATTTCTGGACGACCTTTATCGGCGTCAACCTGACCTTCTTCCCGATGCATTTCCTCGGGCTCGCGGGGATGCCGCGCCGCATCGCCGATTACCCCGATGCATTTGCCGGGTGGAATTACGTAGCCTCGATCGGCGCCTACATCTCGTCGGCCTCGACGGTGTGGTTCATCTTCGTCGTGTTCTACACCCTGCTTGCCGGCAAGCGGGTCGGCGCCAATTATTGGGGCGAGGGGGCGACGACGCTCGAGTGGCAGGTGCCGTCGCCGCCGCCGTTCCATACCTATGAGGAGCTGCCGGTGATCGAGCCGGCCGCGGGGCACTAGCGGCGCCGGGATGGAGCTTCGGCGGTTAGTGACGTGAGCGAGATGCCCTCAGCCGCCGCCGCGCCCTATACCGGGGCGGCGGTCGGCGATTATGTCCAGATCCTGAAGCCGAGGGTCATGTCGCTGGTGGTGTTCACCGGCGTCGTCGGGCTCGCGCTGGCGCCCGGGACATCTGCATCTGTTCCTCGCCGCGGTGGCGATCTTGTGCATCGCGGTCGGCGCCGGCGCCTCGGGCGCGATCAACATGTGGTACGACCGCGATATCGACCGGGTCATGCGGCGCACCGCATCGCGGCCGCTGCCGGCGGGGCGGATGCTTCCCGGCGAGGCGCTCGGCTTCGGGTGCGTGCTGGCGGTCGGCTCGGTCGCGGTGATGGGGATCGCGGTCAACTGGGCGGCCGCCGCGCTGTTGGCGCTGACCATCGCCTTCTATGTCTTCGTCTATACGATGTGGCTGAAGCGGCGAACGCCGCAGAACATCGTCATCGGCGGCGCCGCCGGCGCGCTGCCGCCGCTGATCGGCTGGGCGGCGGTGACGGGTGGTTTGGGCTGGGGCGCGATCGCGCTGTTCGCCATCATCTTCTTTTGGACGCCGCCGCATTTCTGGGCGCTGTCGCTCTACAAAGCCGACGAATACGCCGCCGCCGGCGTCCCGATGCTGCCGGTCGTCGCCGGGGCGCGCGAGACCAAGAAGCAGATGCTGCTGTACACGCTGGTGCTATGGCCGGTGACGGCGTCGCCTTGGCTCCTGGGCCTTGCCGGGCCGGTCTACGCGGCGGGCGCCGGGGCGCTGAGCTTGGTGTTTACGCTGTGCGCGGTGCGGGTCTGGCGCGACGACGGCGAGCGTCGCGCGCGGCAGATGTTTGCGTTTTCGCTGCTCTATCTGTTCCTGATCTTTGCGCTGCTGCTGGCCGATCACGGCATTGGAGGCTGGTCGTGATGGCCGACGATCCCGCCGACGATCGGATGCGTGTGATCCGCGCACGTAATCGGGCGCTATTGCTGGTGCTGATCGGTTTGGTGGCGCTGTTCTACGCGTTGACCTTTGTGCGCATGGGTGGGCGTTAGCATGGCCGAGCGCAAGCGCCGCGTTGGCACGACGGCCGTGCTGCTGATCGCCGTCGTGGCCGGGATGGGCGGCCTGACGGCGGCCTCGGTTCCGCTCTATCGCATCTTTTGCGCCGCGACCGGTTATGGCGGCACGACCCAGCGCGCCACCGAGGCTCCGGCAGATGTCTCAAAGGCGCTGATCACGATCCGCTTCAATACCGACATCTCCGCGGATCTCGACTGGGATTTCCGCCCGCTTGTGGATGAGGTCAGGGTTCACCCGGGCGAGCAGCAGCAGGTCTTTTTCCGCGCCACCAACCGCTCCAACGTGGGGGTCGTCGGGCAAGCGGTCTACAACGTCACCCCGACCAAGAGCGGCATCTATTTCGACAAGCTGCAATGCTTCTGCTTTAACGCGCAGTATCTGGCGCCGGGTGAGAGCAAGGATATGGGGGTGGTCTTCTTTGTCGACCCCGATATGTTGAAAGACCCGGACACCAAGGACGTCACGACGATCACGCTGTCGTATTCACTGTTCAAGGCAGCGAACCAGAAAACCGACAAACCAGGGCCGAACTCATGACCGATACACACGCTGATGCCCCAATGGGCGCCCATGGGGGGCATGGCGCTCACGGACACGACGCGCCGAAGCATCCGTACCATCTGGTCGATCCGAGTCCGTGGCCCCTGGTCGGCTCGATTGCCGGCGGCGTCATGGCGGGTGGCGCCGTGCTCTTCATGCACGGTCACGGCTATATCGCGCTGATCATCGGCGCGCTGATGGTGCTCGGCACAATGGCCGTGTGGTGGCGCGACGTGATCCGCGAGGCGACGTTCCAAGGCTATCACACGCCGGTCGTGCAGCTCGGCCTGCGCTACGGAATGGCGCTGTTTATCGCCTCCGAGGTGATGTTCTTCGCGGCGTTCTTCTGGGCGTTCTTCACGTCGAGCCTGTTCCCGGTCGGCGGCGTTTGGCCGCCTCAGGGCATCCACCCGTTCAATCCGTTCGAGTTTCCGTTTCTCAATACCCTGATCCTGCTCCTTTCCGGAACGACGGTGACCTGGGCGCACCATTCGCTGCTCGAAGGCAACCAGAAGGGGCTGGTGCAGGGCCTGACCGTGACCGTACTGCTCGGCATCAGTTTCACCTGTGTCCAGGCCTATGAGTATTCGCACGCCGCGTTCCATTTCAGCGGCGGCATCTACCCGTCGACGTTCTTCATGGCGACCGGGTTCCACGGCTTCCATGTGATTATCGGCACGACCTTCCTCGCGGTCTGCCTATGGCGGGCGCAGCGCGGCGATTTCACCCCGACGCACCATTTTGGCCTTGAGGCGGCGGCCTGGTACTGGCATTTCGTCGACGTGGTTTGGCTGTTCCTCTTTGTCTGCATTTACTGGTGGGGCATGGGGGCGGCCCTGCCGCTCGGCGAATAGGGGGCCGATCCGCGAGTGGACTTTCCCCCAGTCTCGCTCGCCCATGCGGCGCTCAAGTGCCGCTGTCCACGCTGCGGCGAAGGGCCGGTCTTCACCGGACTCCTGACTGTGCGGGAGGCGTGCCCGAACTGCGGGCTCGATCTTTCGGCCGAAGATGCGGGCGACGGGCCGGCGGTGTTTCTGATCTTCCTGCTCGGCGCCGTCGCGGTCGGCATCGCCGCCTGGATGGAGCTCGAATTTTCGCCGCCGATCTGGGTGCATATTGTGGTGCTGACCCCGGTCATTATCGGTGGCGCAATCGCCCTGCTGCGGCCGATGAAAGCGGGAATGATCGCGCTGCAATACCGACACAATCTGCTGCACCCGCCGGCCACCTGAGCCGGTGATGATCGGGTTTCGCCCGCGCCTGGCGCCGACCCTGTTCACAGTGCCGGCGCTGCTGATGCTGCTGGGCCTCGGTACCTGGCAGGTGCAGCGGCTCCACTGGAAGGAGGGGCTGATCGCTCAGCGCGCGGCGATGGTCGCGGCGCCGTCGATCGCGCCGCCGCAAACTCTCCGCGAGGCGGAGGCCAATCAATTCCGCCACGTCGCGGACGACGGGGTACTGCTCAACGACAACGAAATATATCTGGCGGCGACTTCGGATCTGGGCGAGCCCGGCTATCAAGTGCTGACGCCGCTGCGGGAGCCGGGCGGGCGCATTGTCTTCGTCAATCGCGGCTTTATCCCGCTCGAGCTGAAAGACCCGAAAAAGCGCAGCGCGGGCGAGCTGTCGGGGACGGTTCACATCGTCGGCCTCTTACGCGTGCCGCCGCTGAAAAAACCCACCTTCTTCCTTCCGGATAACCGCCCCGACCTCGATCTGTGGTTCTGGGTCGATTTGCCGGCAATGGCGAAGGCGGCCGGGGTGCCCAACGCCGCGCCGTCTTATATTGATGCCGACAAGACGCCGAACCCGGGCGGTTGGCCGAAGGGCGGGGTCACCCGTCTGGAGTTGCCCAACGACCATCTCCAGTACGCGATCACCTGGTACGCGCTGGCCGTGGCGCTGATTGTCATCTACGTGCTCTACCATCGCCGCATTTCGTCGGCGGACGAATAGTTGACTGAACAAATCGGCGGCGCGGAGGTTTACAGGATCGCCGGGAGCGGCCATATCTCGCCAGAGGCAAGGCGCGCCGTTGGCGATCGCTCGGCAAGAAGACCAGACGTCAAGGGGACTCCCGGTGATCGAGATTGGCGCCCAACACGACGCTCGTGAGACCAACCGCGCTGCCCTCCGCCGCCGATTTCAGCAAATCCGCCGCGACAGCGAAGCCTTGGCGGCGCCGCTGACGCCGGAAGACCAGTCGATCCAGTCGATGCCCGATGTCAGTCCCACCAAGTGGCATCTGGCGCATACCACTTGGTTCTTCGAAACCTTCATCCTCGGGCGCTTCGACGCCAGCTACCGGGTATTCGACCCGGCGTTCCACTATCTGTTCAATTCCTATTACGAGGCCGAGGGCCCACGGCATCCGCGGCCGCAGCGCGGGATGTTGTCGCGGCCGAGCTGCGCCGATGTCGGCGCCTACCGTGATCATGTCGACACGGCGATGGCGACGCTGGTCGCCGAGGCAACGCCCGAGACATGGGGTGAAATTGCACCCCTGCTTGAGCTGGGCATCCACCACGAGCAGCAGCATCAGGAGCTGATCCTGATGGATATCAAGCACGTGTTCTCGCTGAACCCGCTGCTGCCGGCCTATCAGCCGCCGCGTCGCCGCGCCCAGGGCGAAGCGGCTCAGCTTTCCTTTGTCGCGCATCCCGGAGGGCTCGTGACAATTGGCCATACCGGCCCGGATTTCGCGTTTGACAACGAGGAGCCGAGCCATCGGGTCTGGCTTGATCCGTTCCGGCTGGCGAGCCGTCCGGTGACGTGCGGCGAGTTCGCCGAGTTCATAGCCGCCGGCGGCTATGCCGAGCCGGAGTTTTGGCTGTCCGACGGCTGGGCGACGGTACAGCAACAGGGCTGGGAGGCGCCGCTTTATTGGCGCCGGACCGATGGGGATTGGCATGTGTTCACGCTGTCTGGGGAAAAGCGCCTCGATCCGGCCGAGCCGGTCGTGCATGTGAGCTTCTACGAGGCCGACGCCTATGCGAAGTGGGCCGGCAAGCGGCTGCCCGCCGAGGCGGAATGGGAGGTCGCCGCCGCCAGTGCGCCGCTCACCGGCAATCTCGGCGACAGCCGCCTCTACCATCCGCGTGCGGATGCGGGAGGCGAAGGCTTACGCCAGGTGATCGGCGATGTCTGGGAGTGGACCGCGAGCCCCTACACCCCGTACCCGCGCTTTCGCGCACCGGCCGGCGCGATCGGCGAATACAACGGCAAGTTCATGTCAAATCAGATGGTGCTGCGCGGCGGTGCGGCGATCACACCGGCGAATCACATTCGGAGGACCTATCGCAATTTCTTCCCGCCCTCGGCGCGCTGGGCCTTTTCCGGCCTACGCCTCGCGGAGGACGCGTGATGCCCGACGGAAGTTTCGCTTTTATCGATTTGGCGCCGGGAGAGGAAAGCTTCCGCGACGCGGTGCTCGCGGGGCTCGAGCGGGAGCCGAGGTCGCTGCCCTGCAAGTTCTTCTATGACGCGCGCGGCTCGCAGCTTTTCGAGGCGATCTGCGAAGTGCCCGAGTACTATTTGACCCGGGCCGAGATGGCGATCTTGGAGACATATGCGGGGGCGATCGCCGAGCGGATCGGGCCGCATTGCCGGCTGATCGAGCTGGGCAGCGGTGCCAGCCGCAAGGTGCGGCTGCTGCTGAATGCGCTAGAGGCGCCCGTGGCCTATGTGCCGGTCGACATCTCACGTGACTTTCTGCGCCAAAGCGCGGCCAGTATCGCCGCCGATTTCCCCGAGTTGCAGATCGCCGCCGTGTGTGCGGACTACACGCGGCCATTCGAGCTGCCGGCGATCTCGGGGCCGCCGGGAAAGCGCGTCGGGTTCTTCCCCGGCTCCACGATAGGTAATTTCGAGCCCGAGGCAGTGGTCCAGTTTTTCGCCCATAGCGGCCGATTGTTGGGCGCTGGCGCGGAGATGCTGGTCGGGGTCGATGTGAAGAAGGAAAAGGCGGTGCTCGACGCCGCTTACAACGACGCCGCTGGCCTCAACGCCGAGTTCAACCTCAATCTGCTGCATCGGATTGCAAAAGAGCTCGATAGCGATCTCGACATCGCCGGCTTTGAGCATGTCGCGTTCTACAATCCGGTTGAGGGGCGAGTGGAGCTCTACATCCGAAGCAAAACGGCGCAAAGCGCGGTCATCGCGGGCCGACGCTTCTCATTCGGCGCGGGCGAGATGATCCACACCGAGAATTCCTACAAATACGCGATCCCTGAGTTCCAGGCGCTCGCTGCCCGCGCCGGGTTCATGTCACTCGATACCTGGACCGACGCCGACGGCAAATTTTCCGTCCACTATTTCCGGCGCGACTAAGCCGCCGCGCTCTTGCTTTCGTAGAGCGCTTCGAGCTCGCTGCCGTAAACGGCGCGGACGACGTGGCGCTTGACCTTAAGGGTCGGGGTCATTTGCCCGTTGGCGGTGGTGAAGGCTTCGCGTGCGACGATGAAGCGCCGCACCCGCTCGATCGCTGGCGAGCCCGCGTTGACGCGAGCGACCGCCTCGCCCAGCCCCTTTAGCAGTTCGACATGGTCCGTCAGCGCGGCCAGATCTTTGCCGCGCCCGGCGACCCGCGCGGCGAAATCCGGGTCGGGCACCAGGATCGCGACGAGATGCGGCCGGCGGTCGCCGAACACCATCGCCTGGGCGATCTCGGGCTGCAGGGTTAAGGCGCCCTCGATCTTGGCCGGCGCGATCATGTCGCCGCCCGAATTCTTGATGAAATCCTTCTTGCGGTCGGTGATGCGTAGATAGCCTTGGTCGTCGAGATAGCCGACATCCCCGGTGGCGAGCCAGCCGTCGACCAGGGTGCGCGCGGTCGCCTCCGGATCGTTCCAGTACGCCTTCATCACGTTAGCGCCGGAAACGAGGATCTCGCCATCCTCGGCAATCTTGACCTCGACCCCTTCGACCGGCGGACCGACAGAGTTGATCTTGATTCTTCCGGGCGGGTTGCACGCGATCACCGGCGCCGCCTCGGTTTGGCCATAGCCCTGCAAGAGCTGCACGCCCAGCGACAGGAAGAAGCTGCCGATCTCAGGGTTAAGCGGGGCACCGCCTGAAACCATCGCCTTGAGGCGCCCGCCGAAGCGCTGCTGCACCTTGGCGCGCACCAACTTGTCGAGCAGCGGATCGATCAGCCGCTCGCTCATCTCGAGTCGTTCGCCGGCAAGCCGCTTGCGGCCGATCGCCACCGCCTTCTCGAACAGGGTGCGTTTCAATCCCTTCTCGCGCTCGATCCCGAGCCGGATGCGCTGGTGCAGGGTCTCGTAGAGCCGGGGCACCGCGGTCATGATCGTCGGCCGCACCTCGACGAGATTGGCGGCCAGCGTCTCGGCACCCTCGGCGAAATAGATTTCGGCGCCAATCGAGATCGGGAACATCAGACCGGCGGTGTGCTCGTAGGAATGCGACAGCGGCAGGAAGGAAAGGAACACCTCCTCGCCGAGCCCAAGCATTTCCAGCAGGCGATAGGCGCCGCGGCAATTGGCGATGATGTTGCGGTGGGTGAGCGCAACGCCCTTGGGCGGCCCGCCAGTTCCCGAGGTGTAAATGAGGCAAGCGATGCCATCGGGCTTGATCGCCATGATCCGCGCGGCGAGGTCGTCGGGCTGGGTAGCTCCAAGCGCCAGCACGTCGTCCCAGGCCTGCATGCTTTCGCCCGCGCCCTCCATCGCGATCACCCGCCGCACGTTCGGCAGGTGCAGTGCCGCCTCGCGGACGCGTTCGCTGAGCGGCGGTTTCGAAGTGATGACCGCGCGCGCGCCGCTATTGCCGAGGATGTGACGATGGTCCTCGACCGTGTTGGTGGTGTAGGCGGGAACCGCGATCGCGCCGGCGCTCATGATCGCCAGGTCGGCGATGACCCATTCGGGCCGGCTCTCGGCGGCGAGCACGACCCGGTCGCCGGGCGCGACGCCGAGCGCAATAAGGCCTCGCGCCAGCCGGCTGACCCGGCTCGCGGCCTCGGCCCAGCTCATCGACTGATAGCGGCCATCCTTCTTGGCCCATAGGAACGGCCGATCGCCGCGCCGCGTGGCGGTGGCGAGAAACATCGCCGGCAAACTGTCAATGGCGTCGTAATCCATGGCGTTCTCGTGGCCCTTGTCGTGGCATGATAGCGGAATTGGCAAAACGCGTGAGCAGATGGCGGACGAAGATACCTTTACCGGCCGGGTGCGGCGCTACGCACAGGTCGGGACGGCGATGGCTGGGCTAGGCGCGCGGCTCGCTGGCGAGCGCTATCTCGGGATCACGGTCGACCGCGAGCGGCACGCTGCAGATTTGAAGGCGGCGCTGGGCGGGATCAAGGGGCCGCTGATGAAAGTGGCGCAACTCCTCGCCACGATCCCGGACGCGCTGCCCGAAGAATATGTCCGCGAGCTGATCCAACTTCAATCGAACGCGCCGGCGATGGGCTGGCCGTTCGTGCGGCGGCGGATGATGGGAGAGCTTGGCCCCGATTGGGAGAAACGGTTCAAGAGCTTCGAGCACGAGGCGGCGCGCGCCGCGTCTCTGGGGCAGGTGCATCGCGCTGTCGGGCTCGACGGCACGCTCCTCGCCTGCAAGCTGCAATACCCCGACATGGCCTCGGCGGTGGAGGCCGATCTTAGGCAGCTACGCCTGGCGATGGGGCTTTACGAGCGCTACGACCGCGCCGTCTCGACCGCGGACATCCACGCCGAGATAGCAGCGCGGCTGCGCGAGGAATTGGACTACGAGCGCGAGGCCGCGCATATGCGGCTCTACGGCGAAATCCTCAAGGACGAGACCAAGGTCGCGGTGCCGGAGCCGGTTTCGGAGCTGTCGACCAAGCGGCTCCTGACGATGCGTTGGCTCGAGGGCGCGTCGATCCTCGATTTCGCCAAAGCGGCGCCCTTGAAGGTGCGCAACGAGATCGCGCTGAGGATGTTCCGGCTTTGGTACGTGCCGTTCTATTTCTACGGCGTCATCCATGGCGACCCGCATCTTGGCAATTACACGGTGGCGCCTGACCGCACCGTGAATTTGCTTGATTTTGGCTGCGTTCGCATCTTCCCGGCGAGCTTTGTGAAGGGCGTAATCGATCTCTACCACGCGCTCGACCGCGACGACCGCGACCTCGCGGTCGTGGCGTACAAGAGCTGGGGCTTCGGCGACCTCTCACAGGAGATGATCACGGTGTTGAACCGCTGGGCGCGGTTTGTGTACGGGCCGCTGCTCGACAACCGCACCCGGCCGATCCAGGAACGGCGCGGCAGCGAGCCGGAAGGGCCTCGCCTCGTCGATAGCGTCCATCAGGAGATCCGCCGTCTCGGTGGCATCGCGCCGCCGCGGGCTTTTGTCTTCATGGATCGCGCGGCGGTGGGGCTGGGCTCGGTGTTCATGCACCTGAAGGCCGAGATCAACTGGCACCAGCTGTTCCACGAGCTGATCGATGATTTCGATGAGGCGGCTCTCGCCCGCCGGCAACAGGCGGCGTTGAAGCGGGCAGGAGTTCCGGCCGAGCGCGGTTGAGGTTGGGAACAAAAGGCGCCGGCGAGCGTTCACGTCGCAACAGCGACGCCGGGAGGAGAACCATGCCGGGTTGGAAGCATCGCGGGTTGTGGGAGGCCGTGGCGATTGCTGTCATTTGCGTCGCCGCTGGCGGTGCGGTCATCGCGCAGGATATGCCGCTGTCAGCTGCCCCCGTGACGCCCACCGCGCCGCCCGCCGAACCGGCGCCGAGCCCGCCCACCCAGCCGCCGCAAGCTGCCGCCCAGCCGGTGCCGGCGCAGCCCGCTCCGGCACAGCCGGCGGCGCAGAAATTCAGCGATGCACAAGTCGATCAACTGGTCGCGCCGATCGCGCTCTATCCCGATCCGTTGTTGAGCGAGATGCTGATGGCTTCGACCTATCCCCTGGAGGTGGTCGAGGCGGATCGCTGGGTCCGCGAGCCCGCCAACAAATCGCTGACCGGCGATGCGCTGACGGCGGCGCTGAAGAACCAGAACTGGGATCCGAGCGTCATGGCGCTGGTTCCATTTCCGCGGGTGCTCGAGGTGATGGCCGAGCGCGTGCAATGGACCGAGCAGCTCGGCAATGCTTTTCTCGCCCAGCAGAGCGACGTGATGGCGGCGGTGCAGCGGCTCCGCCATGCGGCGTTGGCCGCGGGCAACCTCAAGGCTACGCCGCAATGCCACTGCATCATTCAAACCAATGGCGACCAGATTGCCATCCTGCCGTCCGAGTCGAATCTGGTCTGCATCCCGGTCTACAACCCGCGATACGTCTATGGCACCTGGTGGGAGCCGGCCTATCCGCCAATCGTCTTCCCAGTTCCGGTCGGCTTCGCTTATGATCCGGGGTTTTGGATCGGTTACGAGCCGCCGATCGAGGTTGCGGTGTTCGGTCCGCTTTGGGGCTGGGGGTGGTTCGATTGGCCGGGGCGTCGGATCGTGGTCGACAATGCGGTCTTCGGCCGTCTCGGTCCGGGCCATGCGGTCTTCGCCGGCGGCACCTGGGTCCACGATCCGGCGCACCGCCGAGGTGTTGCCTACCCGAGTGTTGCCATGGCGACGCGGTTTGGCGGCCGCCCGGCGCCCGGTAATACGAGCGTTTTGCGCGGCCCAGGTACATTTGGGAGCCGCGCCTTTGCCGGCCGATTCGGCGTGGCCCCAGCGGCCGGACCCGTTAACGGCGCGGGGCGCGGCTTTGTCGGCCACCCCGGAATGGTCTCGCATGGCTTTGTGGTCCGCGGCGGACCTGGCCCGTTCCACGCGGGCTCCTTCGTTCACAACGCGGCCCCGCAGATGGGACGCGGGCCGGTTGCACCGGCGCATTTCGCTCCAGTCGCCGGCGGCCCGCATTTCGCGGGACCCGTTCACGGACCGGTGGGCGGCGGACCGCATGGGGGGCCGGCGGGCGGCCCACATAGCGGCGGGCCCGGGGGCCACCGCCACTAATCACGGAATACAGCGCACCAAATTCCGCGAGACCGATCCGCGCGAGTTATAGTACGGTACCGCTCCGTTTCCTTTTGCCGGATCGCCGAGACGGCGAACTTGGGGGGAGGGGAAGAAGCCGTGGCTGCAAGCCGTTGTGTGAACCGAGCCGGTGCGATGGGAGTGTCGTGATGTCGGGTTGGGGGGAACGGGCGATCGCGGTTGGCTTGGCCGCAGGTCTGATTTGCGGCGCCCTCAGCGGAAAATCCAACGCGCAGGATATGCTTTCTACCCTCGGGTTTCCGGTCCCGGATAGAGGGACGGCGACGACGCCAGCGGCTGCGCCCGCTAACCCCGCTGCTGCCTCGATACCCGCAGCGCCACCACCGTCCGAGGCGCAGTTCGTTAATCTTGTTGGGCCAATCGCGCTCTACCCCGACCCGCTGCTTGGACAGGTGCTGATGGCCTCGACCTATCCGCATGAGGTCTCTGAGGCGGCGCGTTGGCTGCGGGTGCCGGCCGATCGCGCGCTCGGCGGTGAGGCATTGACCGCGGCGCTAAAGGCCAGAGGTTGGAATCCCAGCGTCATGGCGCTTGTGCCGTTTCCCAGCCTGCTGACGACAATGGCGGAAAAGCTCGACTGGACCGAGCAGCTCGGCAAGGCGTTCCTGGCTCAGCCGGGCGAGGTGATGGCGGCGGTGCAGCGCTTGCGTCATGCGGCGCTGGCGGCTGGCAATCTCAAGGTGACGCCCGAGTGCCACTGCGTCATTCAGACCACGGGCGACATCATCTCCATCCAGCCGTCCGAGGGCCAGATGGTGAGCATCCCGGTCTACGATCCGGCGGTTGCCTTTGGGGCGTTGGCCGAGGCGGCCCATTCGCCCGTGGTCTTTCAATTGCCGGCGGGAATTGTCTTTGCGCCGGGTACTGCCGTTGGGTTTAGTTCCGCAATCGAGGTGGCACTGTTCGGCCCGATCTGGGGCTGGGAGTCGATTGACTGGGCGAAGCGGCGGATTGTCGTCGACGAGGAGCGCTACAAGGTTTTGGCGCCCGGTCACATCGGATTCGCCGATAATGTCTGGGTCCGTGAGCCGCCGCCACCGCCCCACAAAATCGCGAGCAAGACGCAGATTGTGGCGGCCCGTTCGGTGCGTCACGCCAGGGCAAAGGCCAAAGCCAAGGCGTCGCGGCATCTCGCCGTTACGCCCGCGTTGCCGCCTCCGCCGCTGTATGGGTGGCAGCCGCAGTATCGCGTTTGGGGGCTTCCGCCGGGAGCGATCGTGCCGCCACCGCCACCGCGCTACATCGCGCGCAATTGGTACAACGGCTACTACTACGATGGGTATCGCTAGCGCTGACCACCGGCATGCGGCAGCCCGACTGGGACCTCGTCATTTTTGATTGCGACGGGGTGTTGATCGACAGCGAGCTGCTGACGATCGAGGTCGAGGTCGCGCTGTTGGCCGAGGCGGGCGTCGCGATCACAGCGGACGAGATCATTGAGCGCTATGTCGGGATCAGCATGAAGGAGATGATCGCCGATCTCGAAGCGCGATTCGCCTGCTCCCTCGGAGACGAATTGGCCGTCCGACACGCGCGCCAGGTGCGCGACGCGTTCGAGCGCGGGCTGGAACCAATGCCAGGCGTCACCGCGGTGCTCGCCGGTGTACCGGGCAAGATATGTGTTGCCTCGAGCAGCTCGCCGGAGCGGCTGCGCCACACGCTCGGTATTGCCGGGCTCTACGAGCGCTTCAACTCGCACATCTTCAGCGCGAGCATGGTTCTGCGCGGCAAGCCGGCGCCCGACCTCTTCCTCGACGCCGCCGAGCGGATGGACGCCGCGGCGCCGCGCTGTTTAGTAATCGAGGACAGTATCCCGGGGATCGAAGCGGCCGCTTCTGCCGGGATGACCGCGATCGGCTTCACTGGCGGCAGCCACTGCCGGGCCGGACACGCGGCGCGGCTCGGTGCCGCTGGCGCCGCGATGACCGTCGAGTTGATGAGTGAAATGTTGCCGGCGATGGCCGCGCTGTCGCGGCGGTTGCGCTGATGCGGCCAGGCGGGCACACTCCCGCTGGCCCTATTCGTCTCCGGTTGACGCCATGCGATCGTTGTTTGCCCTCGTTCTCGTCGCGCCGCTAGCCGCCAGCTGTACGCCCTATATACCGGAGCGGCTCGATTTCGGTACCAGCGCGTTGGCGCCCAAGGGGGACATCCCGCCCGAATACGCCGGGTTCAACAATTACGACCCGGGAGTCAACACCGCGATGGCCAACCAGATTTGCGCGACGGCTTATCAGCCAAGCCAGCTCACAACCACCGATGCAGCGCCGGGCCAGCTGGTCAAAGCGACCGGCAGCTGCGCGCCACACCGAGTGCTGCTCGGCCCCTGACCGAGCCCTTACGCTTTCGCGTGACCCGCGAGGTCAGGCCGCGGCGGAAGCGCGACGGGCGGAAATTTCCCCGTGCTCGGCGAGCAAGCGGTCGAAATAGGCGATCGTACGCTGCAGCCCCATGCGCAGCTGGGTGCGCGGCTTCCAATCCAGCAAAGCGCTCGCCTGGCTGATGTCCGGGCAGCGCTGGATCGGATCGTCGACCGGCAGCGGCCGGTGCACGATCCGGGAGCTGGAGCCGGTGAGGTCGATGACCAGCTCGGCGAGCTCGGCGACCGACATCTCCACCGGATTGCCGAGGTTCATCGGCCCAGTGATGTCGTCGGGCGCCGCCATCATGCGGATGAAACCCTCGATCAGATCGTCAACATAGCAGAAGGCGCGGGTTTGGCTGCCGTCGCCATAGAGGGTAATCGGCTCACCCTTGAGCGCCTGGACGATGAAGTTGGAGACGACGCGCCCGTCATTCGGGTGCATGCGGGGCCCGTAAGTATTGAAGATGCGGACGACGCGGATGCGCAGATTGTGTTGGCGGTAGTAGTCGAAGAACAGCGTCTCCGCTGCCCGCTTACCTTCATCGTAGCAGGCGCGCGGGCCGATTGGATTGACATTGCCCCGATAGGACTCCGGCTGTGGGTGCAGCAGCGGGTCGCCATAGACTTCCGAGGTCGAGGCCTGGAGGATCTTGGCCTTCAGCCGCTTGGCGAGGCCGAGCATGTTGATCGCGCCCAGCACGCTGGTCTTCATCGTCTGAACCGGGTCGGCTTGGTAGTGCGGCGGCGATGCGGGGCAGGCGAGGTTGTAAATCTCGTCGACCTCGACAAAGAGCGGATGCGTCACGTCGTGCCGCATCGCCTCGAACTGTGGGTCGTCGAGTAGGTGCGCGATGTTGTCCTTGCGTCCGGTAAAGTAGTTGTCGACGCAGAGCACGTTGTGCCCGTCGGCGATCAGCCGTTCGCACAGATGTGAGCCGAGGAAGCCGGCGCCGCCCGTGACGAGAACCCGCTTGGTTGAAGTGCGCATCGAAATCCTCGGAGTTTTGCTTGTTGTTGGAGGGCTAGGCAATCGCCTTGAGGGTGGTCTTGGCGGTCAGGGGCATGCCGGTTCTGCGGCCGATGCTGTGATAAACGAAGCCGGCATCAACCATGTCCTGCGGCTGGTAGATGTTTCGTAGGTCGATGACGACCGGCGCGCGGAGCAGGCTCTTGACCCGCTCGAGGTCGAGGGCGCGAAACTCGTTCCACTCGGTCAGCAGCACCAGTGCGTCGGCACCGTCGATTGCCTGGTAGGCGTCGTCGCAATAATGGAGATCTGGCAGAAGCTTCTTCGCCTCGGTCATGCCTTCGGGGTCGAAGGCACGGATTGTCGCGCCGGCTTCGACCAGCGGCGGCAGGATCGATAGGCTCGGGCTTTCACGCATGTCGTCGGTGTTGGGTTTGAAGGTCAGGCCCAGCACCGCGATCGTCTTGCCGGCGACATTGCCGCCACAGACTTCGGCGATGCGGTCCGCCATCGCGCGCTTGCGCTCGTCGTTGATCTCGAGCACACGCTCGACCATCGTCAGCGGCTTCCCGGCCTCGGCGGCGGTGCGCACCAGCGCGGCGCAATCCTTCGGGAAGCACGAGCCGCCAAAGCCAGGGCCGGCATGAAGGAACTTGCGGCCGATGCGGCCATCGAGCCCGATACCATGAGCGACGTCCTGGACGTCGGCGCCGACGGCTTCGCACAAATCGGCGATCTGATTGATAAAAGTGACCTTGGCGGCGAGGAACGCGTTGGCCGCGTATTTGATCAGCTCGGCTGTCTCGATCGTGGTGAACGCGACCGGGGTCTCGAGCAGATAGAGCGGGCGATAGAGCGCACGCAGCACTGAACGGGCATGCTCGCTGTCGGTACCGATGACGACTCGGTCGGGACGCATGAAGTCCTGGATCGCTGAACCTTCGCGCAGGAATTCGGGGTTGGAGGCGACATCGAACCCGCCCGCCGGCAGGCGCATCGATAGGATGCGCTCGACCCGGCGACCGGTGCCGACCGGGACCGTCGATTTGGTGACGACGACAGTGCGGCCGTTCCCGGGGAGCTGCGCCAGCGTGTCGGCGATCTCGGCGGCTGCGGCGAAGACATAGGAGAGATCGGCGTGGCCGTCGCCGCGGCGCGATGGGGTGCCGACCGCGATGAACACTGCGTCAGCGCCGTCGAGCGCGGTCTTGAGGTCGGTGGTGAAAGAGAGGCGCCCCGCTGCCGCGTTGACCGAAACCAGTTGTTCGAGGCCGGGCTCGAAGATCGGCATCTCACCGCGCTGCAGGCGCGCGATCTTCTCGGCGTCCTTGTCAACGCAGGTGACCGACACGCCGAATTCGGAGAAGCAGGCGCCGGAGACCAGCCCTACATACCCCGTGCCGATCATTGCTATACGCATCTGTTGGATCCCTTTAGATCGCTTGGCGACCGCAGCCCAAAACGGGCCGGCAGCCGGGTTATTCCGCTATTCGTCGCTGCGCTGCGATATGATGAAGCAAAGCGAGGGAACACGCAGGGGTCACGCGCCGTTGTGGCGGCGACATTCCAATCGAGGCTTGGCTCTTCATTATGACTGAAGCTGTATTGGTTACGGGCGGGGCCGGCTATATCGGCAGCCATGCCTGCAAGGCGTTGGCCGCCGCCGGCTATACCCCGGTCACCTATGACAATTTGTCGCGCGGTCATCGTCATGCCGTGCGCTGGGGGCCGCTGGTCGAGGGCGACATCGCCGACCACGCCGCGGTCGCGGCGGCGCTCCAGACGCACCGTATCACTTCAGTCATGCACTTCGCGGCCTTTGCCTATGTTGGCGAATCGGGCACCGATCCTGCCCTTTATTACCGCAATAATGTTTGCGGAACACTTTCGCTGTTGGACGCGATGCGGGAAGTCGGGGTTAAAAGGATCGTCTTTTCGTCCAGTTGCGCTACCTATGGATTGCCGGCTTCCGTGCCGATACGGGAGACGATGGCGCAGCTTCCGGTCAATCCGTATGGCGAGACCAAGCTGGCGATCGAGCGAGTGCTGCGCTGGTATGGCCCCGCTTATCGTCTGCGCTCCGTGGCGCTGCGCTATTTCAACGCGGCCGGCTGCGACCGCGGCGGCGAGGTCGGCGAGGAGCATGACCCCGAGACGCATTTGATCCCTCTCGTCTTGCGCGCGGCATTGGGGACCGCGCCGCCGGTGCAGATTTTCGGGAACGACTATCCGACGCAAGACGGCACGGCGATTCGCGACTACATCCATGTCGACGACCTCGCGGAGGCGCATGTCCGCGCAGTGCGGTATCTCGAAGCCGGCGGTGAGAACACCGCGCTGAACCTCGCTACCGGTAACGGCTACTCAGTACGGCAGATCATTGCCGCCGTGGCGAAGGCGGTGGGGCAGGCGGTGCCGCATCGCGGAGCGCCACGACGAGCGGGTGACCCGCCGGCGCTGGTCGCCGATCCGGCGCTCGCTGCCGAGGTGCTAGGTTGGCGCGCCAAATGCTCCGACCTTGATACCATCATCGAGACGGCCCTCGCCTGGGAGAGGCGGCAGCACAACGCCGTGGGCGCCGCCCGGGAATGAAGCGGGGCGCCTCCCGTTATGCGACCGCCAGCGTCAAACGCGGCGTCGTTGGACCGCACCGAAAGAGACTCAAAGAAAACCGGATGGATACCCTGGTCAAAGACACGCTCGAGCCGCCGATCGCCGTGCCACTGCCCGCCGATGCGCCGATCCGCGTCGACGGCAAGTTTTTCCGCGCCGGTTTTGACGAGCAGGCCCCCAAGCACTTCATCAAGGGCGTCACCTACGGTCCGTTCGCCCCGCTCAGCGACGGGTCGCAATTTCCCGAGGCTGATGTCGTTGACCGCGATTTCGCGCTGATGGCGACCGCCGGGATCAATACGGTAAGGGTCTTCACCGTGCCGCCGGTGCGCCTGCTCGACGCCGCCGCGAAGCACGGTTTGAAGGTACTCGTGGGGTTGCCGTGGTCGGAGCACGTCACTTTTCTCGATGACAAGGCGGTGCAGGCAGGCATCCGCGACGCGATCGTCAGCGGCGTCCGCGCTTGTGCCCGACACAAGGCGGTATTCGCCTATCTCGTTGGCAACGAGATTCCGCCCGACGTCATTCGTTGGCATGGGCCGCGGCGGATCGAGCGCTTCGTCAAGAGTCTTGTCGAGCTCGTCAAGCGCGAGCACCCGGGCGCCCTGGTCAGCTACGCCAATTTCCCGTCCACCGAGTACCTCGACGTCACGCCGTTTTGCGACTTCCTCTGCTTCAACGTCTATCTGCACGACGAGGGCGCGTTTCGCCGCTATATCGCTCGACTGCAAAACCTCACCATCACCAAGCCCCTCGTGCTGACCGAGTTCGGCGCCGACTCGATGCGCAGCAGCGAGGAAGAGCAGCGTCATATTTTGTCCTGGCACATTAAGGCGGCGTTCGCGGGTGGCGTCGCCGGCACCTTTGTCTTCGCCTGGACCGACGAGTGGTTCACTGGCGGCCACCCGATCGAGGACTGGGATTTCGGCCTCGTCGACCGCCAGCGCAAGCCGAAACCGGCGTTCGCCGAGGTGAAGGCACAATATCTCGGGCCGCTGCCGCCGCCGCTCAAGCGCTATCCGCGCGTATCGGTCGTGGTCTGCGCCTACAACGCCGAGCGGACGATGGAAAAGTGCCTCGCCTCGCTCGAGCGCCTCAACTATCCCGACTATGAGGTTATCGTCGTCAATGACGGGTCGACGGACCGCACATTAGCGATCTCCGAGGGCTACCCCTATTGCCGGGTCATCAACCAGGAAAACAGGGGCCTTAGCGTCGCCCGTAATATCGGCGCCGAGGCCGCGACCGGGGAGATCGTCGCCTATACCGACAGTGACTGCGTCGCCGATCCCGACTGGCTCAATTATCTCGTCGGAACGATGGAGACGAAGGGCATCGTCGCGTGTGGCGGGCCCAATTTTCCGCCGCCCGAGGACGAGCTGGTGCCGGAGGCGGTCGCGGTGTCGCCCGGCGCGCCGTGCCATGTGCTGCTCGATGACGAGATCGCCGAGCATATCGCCGGCTGCAACATGGCCTTCCGGCGCGACGTGCTGCTCGGGATCGGCGGGTTCGATCCGATCTTCCGCGCCGCCGGCGACGACGTCGACATCTGCTGGCGGCTGCAGGACGCCGGGCACGCGATCGGCTACAGCGCGGCGGCATTTGTCTGGCATTTCCGCCGCAATACGGTGAAAGCGTATATCGGCCAGCAAAAGGGGTACGGAAAGGCCGAAGCGCTCGTCTTCGCCAAGCACCCGGCGCGCTTCAACGCGTTCGGGCAGGCGAAATGGAGCGGACGCATCTACGGCGATCTGTCGTCGACGATGCTGTTGTGGCGGCGGCCTGCGATCTATGCTGGGACCTTCGGCCGCGGCCTGTTTCAGATGCTTTACCAGCCGCCTGCCGGAGAGCTGCAGTACCTGCCTCTGACCTTCGAGTGGATGCTCGCCTCGATCCCGTTGGCGCTGATCGGCATCATCGCGGGACACGGCTGGTGGCTGCTGACTCTGCCATTGCTGCTGACCTGGGCAATGTGCATCAAGGGCGGAATTTCCGCGCCGCTCGACAAGCGGTTCGATGGACCGAAGGCGCGCGCGCTTGTTGCGTCGCTAATCTATCTCGGGCCGCTGCTGCGCGGCTGGGAGCGCATCAGGTGGCGAGTGAGGGGAATGCCGCTGCTGTTGCCGCTCGACACGCCGACGCCGGAGCAGCGCGGCCGCCTCGACGTACGCGGGCGTGCCCTCATTCTGTCCTATTGGAGCGAGACCGGTACCGAGAAAGAGGCGGTCATCGGCGCGCTGATGCGTGGGCTCGCAGCGGCTAAAATGCCGCTCACGCTCGATACCGGGTGGAATGACTGGGACGTTACTATCGACGGCAACCTCGCCGCGACCGCGCGGGTTGCCGTCGCCGAGGAAAACCACGGCGCCGAGAAGCGTCTTCTGCGCGTGCGCTGCGCGTTGCGACCGACCGCGTTGGCGCGCTGGGTGCTCGGCGGCCTCGCGGTATTAGCTTTGGCAAGCGTGCTCGGTCACAGCCGCGCCGGCTTGGCGATCAGCATCCTTGCGGCGATCGGCGTTGGCGGATCATTCTTCTGGCAGGCCGCGGTATTGGCCGGCCGCCTGCATCGGCTGATCGAGGCGGCGGCGCGCGAAGCCGGCCTGGCGGCGGTCGATCCGCTGGGGCCAGCGCGGCAGCCGATCAGGCCGCCGCGGACGGCATAAGCGCAATGGGCGTGTTCGCCAAGATCTGGCCGTATTTGCGAACCTACCGCTGGCAGGTCGTGTGGGCGCTTGCCCAGGTATTCCTGATCGCGGGTTTCGAACTGCTGAAGCCGTGGCCGCTGCAGGTCGTCATCGACAATGTGCTCGGCGGCAAGAAACCGACGATCGGCGGATTTGTCGGAACGGTCCTGTCGTTGCCGCCAGGCCAGTTGCTGCTGCTCGCCTGCATTGGCCTTGTCATCGTCACGCTGGGCAGCAGCGGTCTGACCCAGCTGCACTACTACACGACGATCCGCGTCGGCCAGAACATGGTCAACGATTTGCGCGGCGCGCTCTATGCGCATCTGCAGCGCCAGTCGCTGGCCTATCACGGCCGCCAGCGAGTGGGTGACCTGCTCTATCGCATCACCGCCGACAGCTTCGCGGCGCAGACGATGATCATGAACGGCCTGCTGCCGATCCTCTCGGCGGTGATCCTGCTCATCGGCATGCTGTTTGTGCTGCTGCCGCTCGATCCGTTTCTCACCGCCCTGGCGCTCAGCATCGTGCCGGTGCTGTTCGTTCTGATCTCCAGCTTTAACAAGAAGATCGTGGAAATCTCGACCGAGGTCCGCGAGCGCGAAAGCCTTGTCTATTCGCTGGTCCAGTGGTCGATGAGCGCGATCAAGCTCGTCCAGGCTTTCACCAAGGAAGATGAGGAACACCGGCGCTTCATGGGCGCGAGCCGCGAGAGCCTCAGGGCTTCGCTCCGGCTCTACAACTGGCAGACCCTGTACTCCGGCGCGGTCAACCTGATCATCGCGGGCGGCACCGCGATGGTCATCTACGCCGGCGCGCGTGCGGTAATGACTGGAACCCTATCTCTCGGCCAGCTGCTGGTCTTCATCTCTTATCTCGCGCAGCTCTATACGCCGATCAACCAGATCACCCAGAGCTGGGGGATGATCGCCGGCGCCAGGGTTGGCGCGCGCCGCGTGTTCGAGGTGCTGGACGCCGAGGCCGATTTGGCAAGTGGGACCCTCGAATTCCCGCCCGAGGGCGCCAAGGGCGAGATTGCTTGGCGCGGCGTCGGGTTTCACTACCTGCCCGAGACGCCGGTGCTGTCGGAGATTAACTTGACAGTCTCCCCCGGCATGAAGATCGCGGTGGTCGGCCCGACCGGAGCGGGGAAATCGACCCTGCTCGGGCTGCTGCCGCGCTTCTACGACCCGGGCCATGGGCGCGTGGAGATAGACGGGGTCGACGCCCGCGACTACGACCTCAAGTCGCTGCGCAGCCAGATCGGCATGGTGCTGCAGCCGCCCCTGATTTTTCCATTGTCGGTGCGCGACAATATCGCCTATGGGCGACCCGGCGCGGATGACGCGGCGATCGAGGCTGCGGCCCGCGGGGCATGCATCCATGCGCGCATCATGGAGCTGCCCCAAGGCTACGAGACGCTCGTCGGGGAGTCCGGCGTCGCGCTGTCCGAGGGCGAGAAGCAGCGCATTACCATTGCCCGCGCCCTTTTGCGGGACGCGCCGATCCTTATCCTCGACGAGCCCACCTCGGCGCTGGATGTCGAAACCGAAGCCTTGGTGATGGCAGCGATCAAGCGGCTGATGCAGAGACGCACCACCTTCATCATCGCCCACCGCCTGTCGACGGTCCGAGATTGCGATCAAATCATCGTGCTGCGCGATGGCGGCATTGCTGAACAAGGGGGATTGAGCGAGCTCTTGCGCCGCAATGGGGTATTCGCGGAGTACTATCGCACCCAATTTCTCGATGCTGCCACCAAGCCAGAGACGGTGCCGTTGTCGGCCTAATGGTTGAGTTGCTGATTTGCCACAGTTGTTGCGATGATGCCGCGAACGGTGGAGAAATCGCTACGAGGCGGTACGAATTCTTGACGATCCTATGCCCATTTACCCAATATTCGTCTGCAATGAAGGCAAGTCGCGCGTGACTTGCCTAGATGCCGCGCGGTGACGGAATTTCTGTGTTTTTAGCGCCACTGTGGATTGTTTGGGGATAACGAAGCCTGTGGTGTTTCTTTACCAGATATAGTCGATTAGCTCGCCGCGATCGATCAATTAGCCGTTGCAATACCTGAATCGCTTGGTTACGGTTTCGCTAATATCGGGCGCTGGCTCCAGCCTCGGGGGCGAGGGACGGCGCAAAAAGCTTGTCAGAAGAACCGTTTGGGGCCACAGCGACGCGGGGGAGAATGATCGGCGATCTATGGCAGAAGGGAACCATGCGGTTTCCTGGCGCCCCATCGATTGTCCAGGCGGCGGGCGCGGCTCTTGGATTGGGGGGCCGCGTCAACGCCGTTAATGTGGCGGCGATAGGGGTAGCGGCGGTGGCCGTGACCTTCGCCGGCGTCGTTTATCTTCGTCACGTCGATCACGCGGCCGACGCGCAGCTGGCGGCCAGCCGCGTCGAATCTGCGAACATCGACCTTCAAGACCAGCTTGCCAGCCTCCGCGACAAGGTGGCCGCATCAACCCGTGATCTCGCCTCGGCGCAGGCGCAAGTGGCCGCGCTCACCGAGGAGATGCGCGCGAAGCCGCAACAGGATTCCCGCCAAGCCACCGCGACCGACCAAACCGGGCCGGCGAAGGTTACGCAGCTCAGCACGGCACTCCACCAGGCAGAGGCGCAACGAGCGACCTTGGCGGCGCGGCTCAGCAAGGCCGAGGCCGACCTTGCCGACCAGCAGGCACGGCAGACGGAGCTGCTCGGGCAAATCGATCAATGGCAAAAGCGGCTGCAGCAGCTGTCCTCGGACCGTGACAAGCTGAAAGCACGAGTTACCGATCTCGAGAAACAATCGGCGTTGCGACACGCGACGCAGCCGGTCGCCGCCGCGCAGCCAGCTCCGGCCTCGGCAGCGCCAACCCAAGCTCCGCCGGCCCGCGTTGCCGGCGTGCTCAACGCCGCTCCGCAAGCTGCGGCCCTGCAACCGCCGGCCGCAGCCCCGCAACCGGTTGCCGCGCCTCAGCCGGCGGCAGTCGCGACCGCGGCGCCGGCCGGGCATGGCGCAATCGATCAGGCCGCCCGCGTGCTCGCTTCCGCCGGCGTCGACGTCCGGCATCTTTTTGCCCAGTTCGGCGTCAACGACGCAGCTGGCGGCCCCTTTATCCCGGTGCATGGCCAGGCGCCAAACACGACGCTGAGCCCGGAGAAGCTCGCGGCGCTGCGGGCGATGATGAAGACCTTGCCGGTGGCGGCGCCGCTCGCCAACTTCCACATCACCAGCCCGTTCGGCGTGCGCGTCGATCCGGAGAACGACCGTGAGGGGTTCCATACGGGCGTCGACCTGGCGGCCCCTTACGACTCGCCGGTCTACGCGACGGCCCCGGGCGTCGTGACCTTTGCCGGATGGCGTGACGATTACGGCAAGATTGTCGAGATCGACCACGGCAACGGCATCGCCACCCGTTACGCTCACCTCCACCAATTCGTCGTGTCGGTCGGTCAGCACGTCGGGGCGCACCAGCAGATCGGCTATCTGGGCTCGTCCGGCCGCGCGACCGGGCCGCACGTGCATTACGAGGTCGTGGTCAATGGCGAGCCGCAGGATCCGGAGAAGTTCTTCGGCCTGTCACGTTACGTCCCGTCGATGACCGTTCCGGTCGCCGCCCGCAACTGAGCTGACCTAACCAGCCAGACTACCTCGCCAGATCCGCGGCCAGTGAGAAGGCCGCGGTGTTGGCGGTGTCCTGACCGCGATAGATCTGCAGGCTTTCGAGCACGCGCTGGGTATAGAGGCGTGTCTCGCTGAACGGGATCGCCTCGATCCAATCAACCATATCGATCTCGCGACCGCGTGGATCGCCGTAATCGTGCAGCCACTGGCGGATGCGTCCCGGACCGGCGTTGTAGGAGGCGATGGCGAGCGGATAGGAGCCGCCGAAAGTCCTCGAGTAGCTTTTCGATATAGGCGCGGCCGAGCGTCAAGTTGTAGGTGCCGTCGCTGGTCAGCCGGTCGATCGAGTACGGGAGCTGGTTCTGGCGCGCGATCAGCGCTGCGGTTCCCGGCATCAGCTGCATCAGCCCGCGAGCGCCGGCGCCGCTGACGGCTTCCTGGTCGAAGGCGCTTTCGGTTCGCACGATCGCGAACAGCAGCGCGTGTTCCGGCCCGTTGCCGTCCGGCAGAGTCGTCACCGGATAGCCGTGGATCATCAGCGGCATCCCGGCGTCAATGGAGCGGCGGGCGACGGCAATCGCGACGTCAACCCGTCCGTGCTTTTCGGCGAAGGCGGCGATCATCGCGAAATCGATCGGCTTTTTGGCGAGATCGGCCTGCTGCAGCAGGAAAACCTTGACGTGGTCGCGATCGCCGGCGGCGGCGAACAAACCCGCCGCCTGGATCAGTTCGCGGGTGTCGAACTCGGCAAGCTCGCCGGCGGTGGGACGGGGTTCCGGCTGCGGCCGCGGCGGCGCGTCATTGCCGAGCTGATGGGCGGCGAGCTGACCGTAGAAGGTAATCATGTGCTCGGCGCCGGCGGCATACCATTTCGCGGCGAGGTCGGGCTTGCCTTGGGCCGCGGCGGCGCGGCCGCTCCAATAGGCCGCGCGCGCCTTGCCCGCCGGCGTCGTCACCCGGGCCAGCACCTTGGAGAAATGCTCGAACGCCAATGTCGGGTTCTTCAAGAAACGCAGAGCGATGTAGCCGGAGAGGAATTCGGCCTCAGCGTATGCGTTGCCGTCACTCAACGAATTTTGCTGCACGACCTTGTAGGCAAGCTCCGCGTTGCCGGCGGCAAGCAGCCGGCGCGCGACGATCTGACGCTCGCCGGCCCAAGCCGCCGGGCGCACGGGATTATCCGGGTGCGCGAGGAGAAGCTGCGCCGCCGCTTCGTTCTGATCGTTGTGACGCTCCCAATGGACGATGTCGAAGATCAGACCTGGGTCCGACTTCCGCGCGTCAGGCACGCGGGCGAGCAGGGCATTGGCGTTGGCCGCGCGGCCCACCATCGCGAGCCGCGCCTCTGCCTCGGCGCGATAGTCGGGTGGCACCGTCGGCAGCATTCGCTGCGCCGCGTCTCGGGCACGGTCCCAGAGCAGGCGGTCGAGCCGCCGGACATTGTCCTCCGGTCGGATGTTGGCGCTATAGCGGGTCCAGAAGTCGCGCTCATCGGAGGGCGTAAAATCGCCGTCGATCCACGCTTGCCGCAGCGCCGCGAGCCCTGCTTCGGTCTGACCGCGTGCTATCGTGATCGCGGCCAGGCGCGCCTTGCCCAGCGGGCTGACAGGCGGGAATTTGGCAAACCACTTCGAGGCGACATCGTCGCTCTCGGTGGCGAGGGCTGTCTCGGCCTGCCGGCGCAAGATTTTCTGGCCGGGCCAGTCCGGGTTTTGCTCGATGAAGAATGAGATATCGGAAAAGCGCCCAGTGACGCTCGATCCCGTGAAATCAAGCCAACGGACGATCTTCGCGGGCAGCGGATTGGTGCTGCGGGCAGCCGCGGCATAGGCTTGCGACCAGTTGCCGCCGCGCGCGGCGGTGATCGCGGCCACGGCGGCGGCTTTGTCGTCGTCCGTTAAGTTTTCGGCGCGAGCTGCCGGCAGCGCGGCAAACGCGATGCCGACCAGCAATAGCAAACGAAATACCGGAGCCAATGCCGGCTGCTCCTGTCTTGTCGAGGATGAGGCGTTACTGTTTCGGATTTTCGCCGGGGTCGCAAGGTGAAGAGCGGCTTCGCCCTTCGCCGCACGGTGTTGTTGATGCAGCGGCTGGCGAAGACTATCGTTGACCACAAGGTTGCCCGATTCGGACGGGAGGACGCCATGTTCAAAGGATCGTTCGTCGCGCTGATTACTCCGTTCCGGAACGGCAAGGTCGACGAGACCGCGTTTCAGGAGCATGTCGCCTGGCAACTTGGCCAGGGAACGCACGGGCTGGTGCCGATCGGCACGACCGGCGAGTGTCCGGCACTCGAGGACCACGAGCAGGAGCGCCTGATCGCGCTGACCGTCGAGGTCGCCAAGGGCCGGGCTCCGGTCATTCCCGGCACCGGCTTCAACTCGACGACGCATACGATCCATGCGACGAAGGCCGCCAAGAAGGCCGGAGCCGATGCGGCCTTGGTCGTCTGTCCCTATTACAACAAGCCGACTCAGGAAGGGCTGTATCAGCATTTCAAGGCGGTGCACGACGCCGTCGATCTGCCGATCGTCATCTACAACATCCCCGGGCGTACGTCGGTCGACATGTCGAACGCGACGCTGGCGCGGCTGGCGCAACTGCCGAACATCGTCGGCGTCAAGGACTCGACAAACGATCTGTCGCGCGTGACCAAGCTGCGCATCGAGGTCGGTGAGGAGTTTTCGATGCTGTCGGGCGAGGACGGTACCGCGGTCGGCTTCCTGGCGCAGAGCGGCGATGGGTGTATCTCGGTGACCGCCAACGTCGCTCCGGCGCTGCTGCTCGGAGATGCATACCGCGTGGCAAAAGGGCGATGTCGCGACGGTGCGGCGCATCAACGAACGGCTGATGCCCCTGCACGAGGCGCTGTTCGTCGAGACCAGCCCGGCGCCGGTCAAATACGCCGCCTCGCTGCTCGGCCGCTGCACCGCCGAAGTGCGTCTGCCGCTGTGGGAAACTACTTCGGCGACGCAGGAGAAGGTGCGCGGCGCGATGCGCGGCGCCGGCCTGCTCAACTGACGCAGCCCATCGACTACCGGTAGGGACCGAATGCGCGCCGGCGATCGCTACGCCGCGCAAAACCGGCGCGCGCGTCATGACTATCTGATCGAGGAGAAAATCGAGGCGGGGCTGGTCCTGCAAGGAAGCGAGGTCAAGGTGCTGCGCCAAGGCCAGGCCAGCATCAACGAAGCCTATGCCGACGAGACCGGCGGCGAACTGTTTCTCGTCAACGCCAACATCCCTGAGTACCGCGCCGCCAATCGCTTCAGCCACGCGCCGCGCCGGCCGCGCAAACTATTGTTGCATCGCCGGGAGATGGCCCGTCTGCTCGGCGCGATCCGCCGCGAAGGGGTGACAATCGTGCCCTTGTCGATTTACTTCAACGAGCGCGGCCGCGCCAAGGTTGAGCTCGGCCTCGCCAAGGGCAAGAAGATGGCCGACAAACGCCAGGCATCGAAGGACCGCGATTGGCAGCGCGACAAGGCCCGCATTATGCGGGCACGCGGTTGAGGTGCTCGCGCAACGTCACGAACACGGCCTCGAACATCGCCGGCGTCAGCGTGCCGGTGTTGGTGTTGAGGCGCGAGCAATGATAGCTGTCGGCAAGCAGCATGCCGTCGGGCAGCTCGTGCAACGCGGCATGGCCGAACGGATAGGTGGTACGTCGCAGCCCTTTCGCCGCGAGCACCGCGTTATGAGCGATCGCGCCTAGCGCCACAATCGCGCGCACGTGTGACGCAACGGCCAGTTCGGCGGCGAGAAACTGCCCGCAAGCGGCGATTTCGCGCGGCTCCGGCCGGTTTTGCGGCGGGACGCAGCGCACCGCGTTGGTGATGCGGACGCCGTGCAGCGCAAAGCCGTCATCGCGATGACCGGCATATTGGCCGGTCGTGAATCCAAACTTGGCTAGCGTCGCGTAGAGCAGATCGCCGGCGTAGTCGCCGGTGAACGGCCGCCCGGTACGATTGGCGCCTCTAAGCCCAGGCGCCAGGCCAACAATCAGTAACGCTGCCGCAGGATCGCCGAACGGTGGTACCGGCGCGTTGTGCCAATCGGGATGCGCGGCGCGCTGGGTTTGCACGAAATTGCACCAGCCGCGGGCAGAGCGGGCAATCGTGATCGGGAAGCGGAAAGGGCGGGGCGGAGTTCACTCGTCGTCGCTATCAACCGGCTCCGGCCGCATCCTCGCCATGTCGTCGCGCGGCGCATGGGCGCGCGAAATGCTGGGCGCTAGTTCCTGCAGATCGACGAAGCTGTCGGCCTGACGCCGCAGATCGTCGGAGGCCATGGGCGGGCTCGAACGGATCGTCGAGACCACCGAGACACGCACCCCGCGACGCTGCACCGCCTCGACCAGTCGACGGAAATCGCCATCCCCCGAGAACAGCACGGCGTGGTCGATATATTGGGCCATCTCGAGCATGTCGATCGCTAGCTCGATATCCATGTTGCCCTTGATCCGGCGCCGGCCCATCGCGTCGGTGAACTCCTTTGTCGGTTTGGTCACCATGGTGTAACCGTTGTAATCAAGCCAATCGACCAACGGTCTGATCGGCGAGTATTCCTGCTCTTCCATCAGTGCCGTGTAATAAAACGCGCGAATCAACCTGCCTTTCGAGCGAAACAGATCGAGCAGACGTTTATAATCGATGTCGAAGCCGAGCCCCCGCGCGGCGGAGTAGAGATTTGCGCCGTCAATGAATATGGCGATTCGCTCTTGTGGATAAAAAATCATCGCAAACTCCAAAAAACCTTGGAAAAGAACGTGCAAGTGTTATCTGGCGTTAGGATGGCGTCAAGATAAGCCCATGCCGGGTCAATACCAGTGATACTGATCGGTATCGGCAGCAACCTTCCCCATCCGCCCGCCGCGTCGCCCCGCGAGACGATAGCGGCGGCGATGGCGGCGTTGCCCGGCATCGGCGTTCGCGTGGTCGCACAATCCAGCTGGTATACCTCGGAGCCTGTTCCAGTGTCCGATCAGCCGTGGTTCGTGAACGGTGCCGCAATTGTGGCGACCGCTCTGTCTCCCGAGGCGTTGCTCGATCGAATGCTAGCCCTGGAGACAGCGTTCGGGCGAATTCGCGGCGCGCCTAACGCCGCGCGTACCCTTGATCTCGATCTGCTCGACTATGATTCGCAACATATCGATACGCCGGCGCTGGTTCTGCCGCACCCACGGCTGCATTTGCGCCGCTTCGTTTTGGAGCCATTGCGAGAGATTGCGCCCGGGTGGCGTCACCCTTGCCTCGATTTGTCTGCCGCCGCGTTGCTCGACAGTTCGTTGCCAGGCGACCAGCGTGTCCTGCGTCTCAGCGGTTGACGTGCGAGAGCACCCAACCGGGCCGAGAACACCGCCTTCGACCGCAGGCAATTGTGATTGAAGAGCGGTGCCGATATAACCGGCTCGGTTTCGGCGGCCGCCGGTCGTCATCCCTTTGTCAGCGGTAGTGCGATGTCTGGTTACGAAGCAGCGCGCGCCAATATGATCGAAGGCCAACTCCGGCCCAACACGGTGACCGACGAGCGGGTGATCAACGCCTTCGGGGCGCTGCGCCGAGAGTTGTTCGTGCCCGAGAAGCTGCGCGGGATTGCTTATGCCGATATAGATTTACCGCTTGGCGGCGGTCGCTACGTGATGGCGCCGATGGTCGCGGCCAGGCTCATCCAGGCCCTGGAGATCACGCGCGGAGACGCGGCGCTGGTTGTCGGCGCAGGTGTCGGCTATGAGGCGGCCGTGATCGCCCAGCTCGCCCGCAGCGTCGTCGCGCTTGAGGACGACGCGGAGCTCGCTCGGCTGGGACGCGACGGACTGGTCGAGCACCGCATTGCGACGGTGAAGTATGTTGAGGAGCCGGTCGCGCAGGGCGGCCGAACTCGGTCTGCGTATGACGTGATTTTGTTCGCGGGAGCGGTCGCCGAAATTCCTGGCGATATTGCCGGGCAACTCAGCGAGGGCGGGCGCCTGGCTGCCGTCGTCAAGGCAGCGGACAGTGTCGGCCGCGCAACCTTGGTAACGCGGACTGGCGGAATAATGACGCACCGCGTTATCTTCGATGCAGCGACACCGCTGCTTCGGGAGTTTGCCCGAAAGCCGGCCTTTGTTTTTTGAGGGGTTGATGCTCGAGCCGACCCGACAGCTTTTCGCCATGTTGGCTCGATCGGCCCGAATGGCGTTGGCGTTGCTTGGTGTGACGTTGTGCCTCACCGGCTCTCCGGCTATGGCACAAACGCTGACCGAGGCATTGTCCTACGCGTACAACAACAACCCTCAGCTCCTGGCGCAACGCGCCTTGTTGCGCGCCACTGACGAGCAGGTGCCTCAGGCGCTTTCGGGATGGCGGCCGACAGTCAATTTTACTGGCTCGGCGGGGTTCACGCGCAGCGGGTTCGAACAACCTGGCCTTAACACTATCGTAAATCCGGTGGCCTGCCCCGGAGCCGCGATAGGAGCAACCTGCTCGACGCCAACTCAGTTCTCCAGCTTTGAGGCGCGATCACTCGATCTGAAAATTACGCAGCCGGTATACAACGGCAATCGTACCGAGGCCCAGACCAGGCAGGCGGTCAACACCGTCGAAGCGACGCGCGCCCAAACGCTGGCCGTCGAAACCACGGTCTTTCAGGCGGTTGTGCAGGCGTTTTTCGATGTCTACCTCGATCAGACCCTGGTCGAGGTCAACCGGAACAACGAGGCGGTGCTCAAGAAGCAGCTCGACGCGACCCGGGAGCGATTTCGCGTCGGCGAGGTGACGCGAACCGACGTCGCGCAGGCCGAGTCCGCGCTGGCGCAAGCGACGGCCCAACGGATCAATGCCGAGGGCAAACTTGAGACCGACCGAGCCGCGTTTGTCCGGGCCGTCGGCCATCCGCCGGGGCGGTTGGTCTTGCCGAAGGAGCGGCCGGTGCTGCCGGTAACCCGCGACGAGGCGCTTGCACTGGCGGCGACAAGCAATCTCAACGTCATCGCGGCCAATTTCGCCGAGGCGGCGGCGCGCGACAATGTTGACGTGATACGGGGGCAGCTACTGCCGCAAATCTCGATCGTCGGCGATCTGAACCGTAGCTACTCGCCTTCCGTTACACTGCGGGCGGCCCGCCAGGATACCGCCTCGGTCGTTGCCCAGATGACCATGCCGCTCTACGAGGGCGGGGCCATCTATTCGCAGACCCGCGCTGCGCAACAGACCGTGGGACAGCGCCGCAGCCAGGTGGATGACGCTCGCCGCCAAGCCGTACAACTGGCGACGCAAAACTGGGAGACGCTGATGGCGGCACGCGCCGCGGTCGCTTCGTTCGGCGCGGCGGTGAAGGCGGCGCAGATCGCGCTCGCCGGCACCCAGCAGGAGGCGCTGGTCGGCTCGCGCACCGTGCTCGATGTCCTGCAAGCCGATCAGCAGCTGTTCACCACCCAACTGCAGCTCGCCCAAGCGCAGCACGATGCGGCGGTGGCGGAATTCAATCTCACCGCCGCGACTGGCCGGCTGATCGCTCCGGAGCTTAAATTGCCGGTTCAGCTTTACGATATGGACCGCCATTACAGAGCGGTGAAGGACAAGTTGTTCGGGTTTGGCAACGGCCTAAGGGAATAGTGGTGCCGAGCTTTCAGCCCGCGTAGCCTTGTTTTTCGATTTTCAGTGCCCGCGGGAATGCGCGCAGGTGGTCGTGATGTCTGACAACAAATCCGTGCCGGAACCCTCAATGGAGGAGATTCTGGCCTCGATCCGCCGGATCCTTGCTGAAGATGAAACGGGTGGCCGCCCGGCGCCGCGGTCCTCGCGGGCCGCTGCCGATGTCCTTGATCTGACCGAGGCGGTCGGTGAAGACGGCACGGTGCGGCACATCGAGCCGATGGCAGCGCGACGCGAGGCTGCCGTGCCGCCGGTATTGCCTGACGGCCGAGTCGAACCGGCGCCGCCGCGTCCCAATGGCGCAGGCGGGCCTCTCTTGTCCGAACCTGTTGCGAGCGCCGTCGCGGCGTCGTTCGCTCGCCTCTCGGAGGTGCCGCGCGAAGCGCCGGGCGCCGCCGAGCCGGCGCTCGATCAGGTCCTCCGCGAAACGTTACGGCCAATGTTGCAGGCTTGGCTCGACGAGAACCTGCCGGCACTGGTCGAGCAGCTGGTACAGGCCGAGATCGCACGTGTCGTTGGCGATGCCGGAAAGCGCTGAACGTTAGCAGCCGCCATGTTGGACAAAACCTATCGTCCGGACATAGTCGAGCCTCGGCAATACGCGGCCTGGGAGCGTTCGGGCGGCTTTGCGGCGCATCCGGGCAGCCCCAAGCGCCCTTACACGATCATGATGCCGCCGCCGAACGTCACCGGCAGCCTGCACATGGGCCATGCGCTGACCTTCACTCTGCAGGACATCCTCATTCGCTTCGAGCGGATGCGCGGGCGCGACGCTTTGTGGCAACCCGGCACCGACCATGCCGGCATCGCTACCGAGATCGTCGTCACCAACCAGCTTGCCGAGCGGCAGATCGACAAGCACGCGCTGGGCCGCGAGAAATTCATCGAGCGCGTGTGGGAGTGGAAGGCGGAATCGGGTGGCACGATCGTCAATCAGCTGCGCCGCCTCGGCTGTTCGCCGGACTGGGCGCGCGAGCGCTTCACGATGGATCCCGGTCTGGCGGCGGCGGTGCGCAAGGTGTTCGTCCAGCTCTATCGCGAAGGCCTCATCTACCGCGACAAGCGGCTGGTGAATTGGGACCCGGAGATGCACACGACGATCTCCGACCTCGAAGTCGAGAGCCGCGAAACCAAGGGCAAGCTTTGGCACATCCGCTATCCGATAGAGGGCGAGGCGGGGTGCTTTCTTGTGGTGGCGACAACGCGGCCGGAGACGATGCTCGGCGATACCGGGGTCGCGGTGCATCCGGAGGACGCTCGTTTCGCCGATCTCGTTGGGAAAAAGGTGCGGCTGCCGCTGGTTGGACGGCTGATTGCGATCGTTGCCGACGAATACGCCGACCCGGCGATGGGTTCAGGCGCAGTCAAGATCACCCCAGCGCACGATTTCAACGACTTCGATGTTGGCCGCCGGCATGGCCTCGAGATGATCAACATCTTTGATCGTGATGCTCGAGTCGTTGTCCAGGGCAATACCGCTCTCCACCTAAACGTCAACCGCACTTCGGAGGAGACCGATTGGCTCGGTTCGCTGCAGGGACTCGATCGATTTGAAGCACGCAAGCGCATCTTGGAGCGGCTGACCCGTCTGGAGCTTCTTGAGAAGGTGGATGACCACACGTTAATGGTTCCGCACCACGACCGCTCGGGCGTGGTGATCGAGCCGTGGCTGACCGACCAGTGGTACTGCAACGCCAAGGTGCTGGCCGAGCCGGCAATCGCCGCGGTCGAGACCGGCCAGACCGTGTTCGTGCCGCGTCAATGGGAGAACACGTTCTTCGAATGGATGCGCAACATCCAGCCGTGGTGCATCTCACGCCAGCTGTGGTGGGGTCACCGGATTCCTGCCTGGTACGGCGTGGAAAAAGGCCCCCGATATGGCCTGGACACTCTCGTATGGTTTGTTGCCGAGACCGAGGCGGAAGCTATTGCCCAGGCTGAAGAATATTACGAGCGCGATGTTGTAGTATTGAGCGAGCCTCCGCGTGATATCCGGCCATTTCAGGACGCCATCAACAAGGCCAAAGAGGGAGAGCCCTACCGGGAACCAATTTGGCAAGACGAGGACGTGCTCGACACCTGGTTCTCGTCGGCGCTATGGCCGTTCTCGACCCTCGGCTGGCCCGAGCCGACGCCTGAAGTGACGCGATATTACCCGGGCGACGTGCTGGTCACCGGTTTCGACATCATCTTCTTCTGGGTCGCCCGGATGATGATGATGGGGCTGCACTTCCGCGGCGACGTGCCGTTCCGCACGGTCTACATCCACGCGCTTGGTGCGCGACGAGCGCGGCCAGAAAATGTCGAAGTCGCGCGGCAACATCATCGACCCGCTCGACCTGATCGACCGTTACGGCTGCGATGCGCTGCGCTTCACGTTGTCGGCACTGGCCGCGCCAGGACGCGACATCAAACTCGCCGAGAGCCGGGTCGAGGGTTATCGCAACTTCGTCACCAAGCTGTGGAATGCGGTCCGCTTCGCCGAGATGAATGGGGCCGCGGCATTCGACCCCGGCTTCGACCCGCGCTCATGCAAGGAAACCGTCAACCGCTGGATCGCCAGCGCGACGCGTGACTGTGCGATGGCGGTGACCCAGGCGCTCGAAGCCTTCCGCTTCGACGACGCGGCGAACCGGCTTTACGCTTTTGTCTGGGGCACGTTCTGCGACTGGTATCTCGAGTTCACCAAGCCGATCATGCAGGGCGGCGGGGCGGTCGCCAAGGCCGAAACCAAGGCGACGATCGGCTGGGTGCTGGCGCAAATCGTCCATCTGCTGCACCCGATCATGCCCTATGTGACCGAGGAGATTTGGGCGCAGCTCGGCGGCAAGGATGCCGGGCTGCTGCTGACCGCGCCGTGGCCCGACCTGGCGCCGGACCTCCACGATCCCGATGGCGCTGCCGAGATGGAATGGGTCGTCGCGGCCATTTCGGCGATCCGCGCCGTACGGTCGGAAATGAACGTGCCGGCCGCGGCGAAGGTGCCGCTGCTGATCAAGGACGCGGATGCCGTCACCACTGCGCGTCTCGACCGCCATCGCGAGCACATCCTGCGCCTGGCGCGGCTGGAGGAAATCGAGCTGACCGATACGGCGTCCACCGGGAGCGTATCGGTGGTAGTCGAAGGCACGACCCTGATCCTGCCGCTCGGTGCTGTGGTCGATCTTGGTCAGGAGAAGGCGCGGCTCGGCAAGGAGATCGACCGGCTCGACGGCGAGCTCACTAAATTCGCCGCCAAGCTCGGCAATCCCGGATTTCTCGCCAAGGCAAAACCGGAGATTATCGAGGAGCAACGCGAGCGCGAGGCCGATGCGCGCCGCGACCGCGATCGGCTCAAGGCCGCCCACGACCGCCTGGAGGGGATGTAGTTAGGTCAGCCGGCCTTCTTTTCGTGCTCCATCACCGCACGGAGAATGGCATTTATGCGTGTCTGGTATCGCGGATATTTGCGGAAATGCTCGAGCACGTCGGTATCCAGCCGGATACTGATTTGAGCCTTTGGCTTTGGTATGACGAGCGTCGCGCCGACGAACCAGCTGGCATCGACAATCGGCGGTGCATCGAGATCATCGCGAACCGCCGCTTCGATCTCCTCGTCGGTCAGCGCGTCGAATGCGGCCCAGTCGGTCGAACCGCCGCCGTTATCGGCGCTGGATCGCTTCTTCGAGGAATCGCTGCTCACGTAAATTGGCCTTTCTTGTGGAGATGATGCGCCGTTTCCGACCTCGCCAAGTGAAGATCACGGTTATTGTTCGACCGTCGACTTTGCCGAACGCCTGCATCCGAGTTTCGCCGTACGCACGTCTGGTATCGGGTCGTTCAAGGACGCTTCCTCGCCAAATTTGGATAGCGATCGAAAATTCGGTACCGTGCTTTTCAAGGTTTGCTTGCGCTTTAGCCGGGTCCCATTCGAACTCGTCCATAAAGTTTCCAGGGAGTGCCTAATGTGGACGGGTCTTCCGCGAATAAGCCCTAATCCTCTAGCGCTCGTTTTCAGGAGTTGCAACATACAATTGTAGTGTCAACGAAACCGGGTATTTATGAGTATTACACTCGTACAAAGAGCATTATATATGCAATCGCTGAGGACTTTTCCATGACCTTGTCCCCCGACGACCTTGTCGATGCCGGCTTGATCGCTCCCGAGCGGCTCGACGTGCTGTGGCGTGTCGCCGAGCAGTTCGCGGTCGCGCTGACGGACGAGGTCGCGGCGCTGATCGACCCGACCGATCCGGCGGACCCGATCGCCGCGCAGTTCCTGCCGAGCGCGGCCGAGCTCAAGACCGCGCCCGAGGAACAAGCCGACCCGATTGGCGACGAGCGCTGGTCGCCGGTGCCCGGGATCGTTCACCGCTATCCCGACCGGGTGCTCTTAAAGCCGAGCCTGCTGTGCCCGGTCTATTGCCGGTACTGCTTCCGCCGCGAACAGATCGGCGCCAAGGGCGCGGTGCTCGACTCGGCGGCGCTTGACCGCGCCTTTGCCTATATCCGCGAGCGGCCTGAAATCTGGGAGGTCATCGTCACTGGCGGCGATCCGTTTCTGCTGGCGCCTCGCCGCATTACCGCGATCGTCGAAACGCTTGCCGCGATTGAGCATGTGCAGGTCATCCGTTTCCACACTCGGGTGCCGGTGGTCGATCCTCGCCGGGTCGGCGCCGCGCTGATCAAGGCGTTGGCGGTGGAAAAGGCTGTGTACGTGGTGATCCACGCCAACCATCCGCGCGAGCTGACCGAAGCCGCGAAGGCCGCGATCGGCCGACTAACCCGCGCGGGCATCCCGCTGCTGTCGCAAAGTGTGCTCCTGCGCGGGATAAACGACGACGCGGCGGTTCTGGAGGCGCTATTCCGCAAGCTGGTCGCGATGCGGGTCAAGCCGTATTACCTGCACCATCCCGATCTGGCGCGAGGCACGGCGCATTTCCGCGGCGGCATCGCGGAAGGGCAGGCGGTGATGCGCGAACTGCGCCAGCGCGCTTCGGGTCTGTGTCAGCCGACCTATGTGCTCGATATCCCCGGAGGTCACGGCAAGGTGCCGGTCGGGCCAACGTGGCTGCGCGTTGGCGAGGGTGGGGGCGAGGACGATTGGTTGGTCGAAGACTGCGGCGGCGGCTGTCATGTCTACCCGCCGGGACTAACCCATCAATAGAAAAGGCCGTGTAAGGTCCTCGTCATTAATTATCAATTTGATGGATTTTTGAGCAACGCTCGGCGATGGTCGCGCCATGCCGAGCACCCCCTGCAAACTCGACCGCGCCGACCTACGCCAAGACCGGCGGCGCATGATCCCCATCTTCGAAATCATCGTCGAATGCGAGCTGTTCCGCTCGATCGATTGGTCGATGGGCGGAGTGCAGCTCGATGGCGTCTGCGAAGGGGTGAAGGTCGGCAGCGCGGTCGATGGCTGGATCGCCCTGCCGGAAATGAAAAAGGCCTTTGCATTCTCGGGCTGCATCCTGCGCACCGACGCGGCCACCGGCAATACGGTGGTGCGCTTCGACGAGATCGAGGCCGACACGGCCGATTTTCTCGACCGCGCGGTGGCTGCGCGCCTGCATTAGCTATGTGGCGGCCTTAGACCGCCAGCTCGCACCAGATCGGGGTATGGTCGGAGGCGCGCTCCTTGCCGCGCGGCGACTTGTCGATGTCGCAGCCGACGATCCGGTCAGCGGCGTGCGGCGACAGTAACAAATGGTCAATGCGCAGACCCTCGTCGCGCTGCCACCGTCCGGCCTGGTAATCCCAATAAGTGTATTTGTGCGGGTCGCGGTGAAACACCCGGTAGCTGTCCGTCAGGCCTTGGTTGAGCAGCGCGCGGAAACGCGAGCGCGCCTCGATCCGGCATAGCGCGTCATCGCGGAACGCGACCGGATCGTAGACGTCGTCGTCGGTCGGACAGATGTTGTAATCGCCGGCGAGCACGAACGGGATTTCCCGGCGCAACAGCCCGGCGGCGTGCTCGATTAGCCGATCCATCCAGGCGAGCTTGTAGCCGAATTTTCCGGTATCGCTGGTCGGGTTGCCGTTGGGCAGGTAGATCGAGGCAACTCGCGCTTCCGCACCGTCGGAGCCAAAACTCGCCTCGAGATATCGGGCGTGGTCGTCGCCATCGTCGCCGGGCAAGCCGAAAACGATGTCGCGCGCCGGTTCCTTGGAAACGAGCGCGACGCCGTTATAGGCGCGCTGCCCCAGCGCCTCGACCTTGTAGCCGAGCGACGCCACTTCGAGCCGCGGGAAATCGTCGGCGAGGCATTTGATCTCCTGCAAGCACAGCACATCGGGCTGCGCGCTCTTCAGGTAGTCGAGGAGGTGCGGCAGCCGGACCTTGACCGAATTGACGTTCCAGGTCGCGATCTTCACGGCTGGCGCGGGGCCTTAGGCGATCGAGAATGAATTGCCGCAGCCGCAGGACGACGCCGCGTTCGGGTTGCGGATCTGGAACGAGGCGCCCATCAGGTCCTCGACGAAATCGACCTCGGCGCCGTTGAGAAGGTCGAGCGAGACCTCGTCGACGACGACGGCGACGCCGTCGCGCTCGAACACCCGGTCGTCCGGATTCGTCTGGTCGTCAAAGCTCAGCCCGTACTGGAAACCGGAGCAACCACCGCCCGATACCGCGATGCGCAGATTGGCGCCGCCGACCTGTTCCTGTTCGCGCAGGAAGGCGATGCGCTTGGCCGCGCTCTCGGTAACGATAATGCAGCGCTCGCTGGTTTCGCTGGTCGTCTCGCTCACGCGTTTTGGCTCCATCTCGCCCACGGTGTCTCGCCGACTAGGGCGCAGCAGTGTATTTAATCAATCATGGACGATCATACCACCCTGCGCAGCCGAAAGCCGCAAGCGGTGCCGGCCGCAAAGCTGGCGCTGCTGCAGGCGCTGGAAAAGAAGGTGCTGTGGCTCTCCACCTGGATGATCCACAACGCCAATCATCTGCGTCCGAGCCGCGACGGGCTCAAGGTCGGCGGCCACCAGGCGTCGAGCTCGTCTGTGGCGACGCTTATGACCGCACTCTACCTCGATGTGCTGCGGCCGCAGGACCGGGTCGCGGTCAAGCCGCACGCCGCGCCGGTGTTTCACGCTCTGCAATATCTGCTGGGGCACCAGACCCGCGACAAGCTCGAGCGCTTCCGCGCGTTCGGTGGAGCCCAGGCCTATCCGTCGCGCAGCAAAGATGGCGACCATATCGTCGATTTCTCGACCGGCTCAGTGGGGCTCGGGGTCGGGGTGACCCTGTTCGCCTCGCTGGTGCAGGACTACCTGCGGCTACACGAGTTGGTGCCGAGCGACGGTCCGCCCGGCAGGATGATCGCGCTCGCCGGCGACGCCGAGCTGGACGAGGGCAACATCTTCGAGGCGCTGCTCGAAGGCTGGAAACACGACGTTCGCAACCTCTGGTGGGTCATCGACTACAACCGGCAGAGCCTCGACGCAGTGGTGTCCGACCGGCTGTTCGGCCGCATCGACGCCCTGTTCGAGCTGGTCGGCTGGCGCGTCGTCACCCTCAAATACGGCCGCAAGCTCGAAGCGGCGTTCGCGCGGCCCGATGGAGCGCATCTGCGCGAATGGATCGATGCCTGCCCCAACTCGCTTTATTCGGCCTTGGTCTACAAGGGCGGCGAGGGGTGGCGCGAGCATCTGCTGCGCGATCTCAACCGCTATCCCGGGATTCGCGCGATCCTCGACGAGCACGACAACGAGGCGCTGCACGCGCTGATGACCAATCTCGCCGGGCACGATATGGAAGCAGTGCTCGACGCCTTCCACAGCATCACCGACGACCGCCCGACCTGTTTCATCGCGTACACGATCAAGGGCTACGGTCTGCCGCTCGCCGGCCACAAGGACAATCACGCCGGGCTGATGAACCCGGCGCAGATGGCCTCATTCCAGACCAGCATGCGGGTGCGGCCGGGGGAGGAGTGGGAGCCGTTCTCGGGGCTCGATCTCGCGCCCGAGCGCCTGTCAGATTTCCTTCGCTCGGTGCCGTTGGCGAAAGCCGCGAGCCGGCGGATCGAAGCGCCGCAGATCGCCGTACCGGCGGAAATTCCCGCGCCGCGCGGCAAGCGATTGTCGACCCAAGAGGCATTTGGCCGGATCCTCGGCGGGATCGCCGCCAACGACGGCGACTTTGCCCGGCGCATCGTGACGACCTCGCCCGATGTGACTGTGTCGACCAATCTCGGCGCCTGGGTCAACCGCCGCGGTATCTTCGACCGCGCCGAGCGGCTCGATACGTTCCGGGAGGAAAACGTCGTTTCGGCTCAACGCTGGACGATGTCGCCGCGCGGTCAACACATCGAGCTGGGCATCGCCGAGCACAATCTCTTCTTGCAACTCGCCGCGCTCGGTCTGGCCGGACCATTGTTCGGCGGCAGGCTGCTGCCGATAGGCACGCTCTACGACCCTTTCATCAAGCGCGGCCTCGACGCGCTCAATTACGCGCTTTATCAGGATGCTCGTTTCATTCTGGTGGCGACGCCGTCGGGGATCTCGCTCGCCCCAGAGGGCGGCGCGCACCAATCGGTGATCGAACCAATGATCGGCCTGACCCAGCCCGGGCTCGTCGCCTTCGAGCCCGCCTATGCCGACGAATTGGCTGTACTGATGCACTGGGCCTTCGGCCAGATACAAGAACCGCACGGCGAATCGGTTTATTTCCGGTTGTCGACACGGCCCGTCGAACAGCCCGAGCGGGCGATGGATCCGGCGCTGATGGAAGGCATCGTTGGTGGCGGCTACTGGCTGCGCGAGCCGGGACCCGATTGCGAACTGGCGATCGCCTATTGCGGCGCGGTGGCACCCGAGGCGCTAGCAGCGTTCGAAGCTCTACGCGAGGATTTGCCGCAGGCCGGTTTGCTGGCGGTGACTTCGCCAAATCGACTGCATCGCGATTGGCGCGCGGCGGTCACCCAAGGTGGTCAAAGTGCAGCGCAGCGGTTGCTCGCTGGACTGCGTCCCGACGCCGTGCTGGTCACAGTGTCTGACAGTCATCCCGCTACCCTATCTTGGCTGGGTGGGGTAGGGCGCTACCGGGTCCTGCCGCTCGGCGTCGACCGCTTCGGCCAATCGGGTGACATTCCCGACCTCTATCACTATTACGGTATCGACCAGGACGCGATTATCGATGCCGCAGCGCGAGCCTTTCTGCTTTAGCGCCGAAAGCCAAGAATCGCTTAACTTGCTTAGGATTGGGATGTTAGGATGCAGACCGCCCTCATCGGCAGATCGTGGTTCCCCCATCAACCCTACGTTGTTACACCTTGTTACATCTGGATCAGCCTGGGTCTACCCTCGTATGGGTGGGATATCAGGCAATGGGGTTAGGCCTTAATCTGGCCGGTTTGTATCGTGAAGCGGTAGCAAGTCGTTGTTGCCGTTGTGATGGAGTAGCTGCGGTTAAGCCATGAAATCAGACGACGACGTTGAAAAATTGTTTTCGTGGCTACAGACCCCGGATATCCGCTACCGGGAGTTCGCTGATGCGCGCGAAGTAGCCGACACTCTCTTGACGGAGATGCCACGCTCCAAGACTGCTGGGGCGGGGCGGCCGACGCTAGAACCGCTTCAGGCCAAAGAAGAAACGCCAGAACACGATCAGGTTATACGGAGCGAACCCGCCTCGGCGCCGGCGGGTCACGAGCCGACGACGGTGACCAGGCCAACAAAAGAGGCCGAGCCGCCCACTGTGGCCACCGAGTCGGCACCTTCGGCCGCCGCGAGCCCGACCGAACAGGCGCGCCGGCCTCTCGATTCAGTTTTTAATCGGCTCTCGGGTGGGCGTGGGCGCGACCGCGATCCAACCAACGGCCGCCCGCGCTGACATGATACGGAATCAGGTTTGCACCAGGCCGTATCCCGGCGCGGATGTCGATCAACCTCGACAGATGTCGGTTCGGTCTCTTGTGACGATGGTGTCATAGATGCTTGGCGGACTGAGACGTATTGGTGAATCGAGGCTCGCCGGCCAAAACCTGGTTTTGGCGGCGATGGTGGTCGCGGGCATCTTCTTCCTCGGCATCGTCGTCATCACGCCCCTCGACCTGGTCTCGCAGGCGTTGTTCGCGCTGTTGACCATCGTCGTCATGCTGTTGATTCGCGGTCAGCCTTCGCGCGGCGTAACGCTCATCCTCATCACTTTGTCCATCGTTGTCTCGACCCGCTACATTTGGTGGCGGTTAACGGAGACGCTGCAATTCGGCTCGGAGCTGGAGGCGTTCCTGGGGATCGGGCTGATCCTCGCCGAGCTCTACGCCTGGCTTGTGCTGTTGCTCGGTTACATTCAAACGGCTTGGCCGTTGCGTCGGCCGCCGGTCGCGATGCCCGACGACCTCGCGGCCTGGCCGACCGTCGACCTCTTCATCCCGACGTACAACGAGCCGCTGTCGGTCGTGCAGAACACGGTGCTCGGCGCGTTGTCGGTCGACTACCCGCTCGACAAGCTCAAGATCTACATCCTTGACGACGGCAAGCGCGAGGAATTCCGCGAGTTCGCCGAGGCACTTGGGGTCGGCTACATCACTCGCGATAACAACGAGCACGCCAAGGCCGGCAATCTCAACCATGCGCTGCAAGCCACGAATGGCGAGCTGTTGGCGCTGTTCGACAGCGATCATGTGCCGACGCGTGCCTTCCTGCAGCTAACGATCGGTTGGTTCTTGCGCGACCCCAAATTGTCGCTGGTCCAGACGCCGCATCACTTTTATTCGCCTGACCCGTTCGAACGGAACCTGCGCGCCGGCACCACCGTGCCGAACGAGGGTCAGCTGTTCTACGGACTGATCCAGGACGGCAACGATCTATGGAACGCCTCGTTCTTCTGCGGCTCCTGCGCGGTAATCCGCCGCGCAGCGGTCGAGTCGATCGGCGGCTTTGCGATCGACACCGTGACCGAGGACGCGCACACCGCATTGCGCATGCACCGGGCCGGCTGGAATTCGGCTTACCTGCGATTGCCGCTGGCGGCCGGTCTAGCGACCGAGCGGCTGGCGATCCATGTTGGTCAGCGCATGCGTTGGGCGCGTGGCATGACCCAGATTTTCCGGGTCGACAACCCGGTCTTGGGACGTGGCCTCAGCTTTGGTCAGCGGGTTTGCTACCTAAACGCGATGCTGCACTTCTTTTTTGGCCTGCCGCGTTTCGTGTTTTTGACGGCGCCGCTTGCCTTTCTGATGTTCCGGCTGAACATCATCGCCGCAAGCGGGCTGATGGTGATCGTCTACGCAGCGCCACACTTGATTCACTCAACGGTGACCAATTCGCGGCTGCAATCGCGCTATCGTCACTCGTTCTGGGGCGAAATCTACGAGAGCGTCCTCGCCCTATATATCCTGCGCCCAACGCTGGCGACCTTGATCAATCCAAAGCGTGGCAAGTTCAACGTCACCGAAAAGGGCGGTCTGCTGCCCAACGACTACTTCGATTACAAGATCGTTCGACCGCATCTGATCATCTTGGGCTTGCTGATCATCGCCCTGATCATTGGCGTGACGCGATGGTTGTTGAGCGATCTGGCCGATACCGAGGTGCTGGTACTGAACGTTGCTTGGGCAATTTTCAACCTGTTGACGATCGGCGCGGCGATCGCAGTCGGTCGTGAGACGCGGCAGCTTCGTGGTTCGGTCCGCCTCGGGCTCGAAATGCCCAGTGTCATTTATCTGCCGGATGGACAATCGCTGATCACCCAGTCGCGAAATCTGTCGACGACGGGCGGCCTGTTCATCGCCGAGCGCCCGGACGCGATAGCACTTGATAATATCGTTCAAATTGAACTGCCGGTCGGGGAGCGCACTGTCGTACTACCGGCACGGGTGGTTGCGTGGGATGGGGAGGTACTGCGCGTGGCCTTTGAGCAATTGACGTTGCGCCAGCAGCGCGATCTCGTTCGGGTAGTCTTGTGCCGCGCGGATGCGTGGCTCGATTGGGAAGAACACCCCGTGGACCGGCCTTTGCGCTCCGTACGCGAGATCCTGGCCAGCATCGGCGGCTTGTTCGTCCCCCATCATTTCAATGCACCGGGTGGACGCCGGGCGCGGCGTGCGACCGAGGAGCAGCGGCGCGAGCGCATCCTGCCGAGCTTGCTGCTGGCCGCCGGGATCGGCCTCGGCGGGCTGTTTGCGGGGAGCCCGGCGACCGCGCAGACGAATGCGCCGCCGCAAACCCTGCCGGCGGGGCCGAGCGCGCCGCCCAGCGCCGGTGTTATCCAAAGCGCGCCCGCGCCGTTGACTGGGGCCGCTGCACCGCCGCCCGCGGGGGCGCAGGTGCCGGTGCCTGCGCCGGGCACGCCTGGCGCGTTGGCGCCGCAGAGTGTGACGCCTCCAGGCCAACCCGGCACGCCGGGTCCGGCGGGGACCACGACCGCCGGCAATCCAACCGCGCCAACCGGCACGACCCGCACGCAGGTGCTGACCCTCAAGGACCTCGGCGCCAATTCACCGATCCGGCTGATCGGCGTGCAAGGCGAAGGCAGCCTGCCGTTTTCGGTGCGTCGTGACGAGGTCGTTACGGACGGCAAGATCGATCTGACATTTGCCTATTCGCCGGCATTGATCCCCGAGTTGAGTCATCTCACCGTGCTGATCAACGGCGAGGTGGTCGGCAACATCCCACTGCCAAAAGAGAAGGCCTCGGGCAACACTGCGACCCTGCCGATCAATCCGGTGCTGCTCCAGGAGGACAATCGCATCCTCTTCCGCTTCATCGGTCACTATACGCTGGGGTGCGAGGACCCTCTGCATTCGAGCCTGTGGCTGGTGCTCAGCAACACGACCGCGATGACAATGCAGCTGCAGAAGCTGCCTCTGCCCAATGATTTGTCGCTGTTGCCAACGCCATTCTACAACTCGAAGGACATGCAGTCGCTCACGCTGCCCTTCGTCTTCACCTCAAAGGTTTCGCCGGCAACGCTGGAATCGGCTGGCGTCGTCGCGTCGTGGTTCGGTAGCCTCGCCTCGTACAAGGGCGCGAGCTTCCCAACCAGTCTCGATACGATTCCCAACGGCAATGCGGTGGTGTTCGCGACCGAAGCGGAAAAGCCGAGCGGACTGGACCTACCGGCCATTACCGGCCCGACGATCGCCGTGGTCGCCAACCCCAACAACTCGGAAGCCAAGCTGCTCTTGGTGATGGGCCGCAACGCCGAGGAGCTGCGCGCCGCGGCTGATACGCTGGCGCTTGGCTCAACGGCGTTGACGGGGCAGACCCAGGTGGTCGGCACCCCCAACATCCCCGCGCGGAAGGCTTATGACGCGCCGCGCTGGATCCCGATCGATCGGCCGGTGCGCTTCGGCGAGTTGGTGCAGCCGACCGACCTGCAGGGAAACGGGTTGGTCCCCGGCCTGCTGACGCTCAACTTCCGCACCGCGCCCGACTTGTTCGTCTGGGGCAATAGCGGGGTACCGCTCAAGATCCGCTATCGCTACCCGGCGGGGAGCTGGATCAATTTCCCTAAGTCGCGGCTCGACGTCTCGATCAACAACTCATACCTGCGCAGTTTGCCGCTGACGAAAACCGGCGTGGTGCAGCAGGTCAAGGACATCATCTCGCCGGATTTCGTGCTGAACGAACAGATGGTGCAGGTGCCGCCCTACTACGTGTTCGGCCAGAACCAGCTGCAGTTCTATTACGACTTGCGGCCAGTCAAGATTGGCGAGTGCCAAGATGTTCTGCCCAACAACATCCAGGAGGCGATCGATCCGGACTCGACGATTGATCTGTCGAAGACCGATCGGTTCGCCACGCTGCCGAATTTGTCGTTCTTCGCCAATTCGGGTTACCCGTTCACCCGGATGGCAGATCTGAGCAACACGGCGGTCGTCCTGCCGGATCGGCTGACCGCTCAGGATATCGAGACCTATCTCGACCTGATGGGAATGATGGGTGACTCGACCGGATACCCCGCGGTGCTAAACAGGGTCGTGACGCCCGACGCCGTCAGTCAGGTTGCCGACAAGGATCTGATCGTGCTCGGCTCGGTCTCCCGGCAGCCGCTGATCACGAAATGGGCCGATAACGGCAGGCTCAGGGTCGAAGACGGACATCTGCGCGTCGCCATGACCTCGCCGCTCGACCGCGTCTATACCGTTCTCGATCCCAACGCCGCGCAGGAGCGCGAGCGGGTCGATAACCTGCTGGTGCAGCAGGGTAATAATCTCGCCGCGATGATTGGGCTGCAGTCGCCGCTCAACTCGTCGCGCAGCGCGGTCATGATCACCGGCTCGTCGCCCGATAAGTTGTTGACGGTGATCAACGCATTCCACAATCGCGAGCTCAATCCGTCGATCCAGGGCGATCTAATGATCGCCGGTTCGGGCCGGGTGACCAGTTTCCGCATTGGGAACGAGTATTCGGTTGGGCACCTCAATCCGTTGACGAAGCTGCGCTGGTGGCTGGGTAACTCGCCGCTGCTGCTGATTTTGTTCACCTTGATCGGCGTGCTGATCATCGCCTTGGTGGCTTACTGGCTGTTGCGTCGCTTGGCTATGGGGCGGCTGCAGTCCCGGTCGGTGCCTTGAGTGGGTGACGAGACGGTTGATACTGTGCGGCTGGGTCGAGGGCGCGGGGGAGGCGCAGGGATGAAGGCGTGGGGTGGCTCTCTCGCGCTGGCGCTACTATTGGCAGTCGCGCTCCCTTCGGGGATGGTGCTTGCCGCCGAGAGCGTTGAGCAGGTGCTGCTCGACAAGGCGAATTACTGGCGGATCAAGGACCGTCCCGACCTTGCCGCCGAGTCTCTCAACAAGCTGCTAGAGATCAATCCGAACAATCCCGAGGCGCTCTATCAGTTTGGCGTTCTGTCGGTGCAGCAGAACAAGACCGCCGATGCGCAGCGTTATCTCACTAAGCTGCAACAGGTCGCGCCCGATAGCCCGCATATCGCCGATCTGCAGAACGCGATCCGCACCGGCAGTATCGGGGCTACCGATCTGAGCGAGGCGCGCCGGTTGGCGCAGGCTGGTCAACTCGATCAGGCGATCAAGAAATACCGGGAAATCTTCAAGGGGCCGCCGCCCTTAGAATACGCGGTCGAGTACTACACGACCCTGGCCGGGACGCCCGACGGATGGGATGAGGCGCGCCAGGGGCTCGAGAAGGCCGTTCAGCAATCACCGAATGACGCCCAGCTGAAGCTGTCCCTGGCCCAGGTCTACACCTATCGAGAGTCGACCCGCTTGCAGGGTGTCAACATGCTGGCTGAGTTGAGCAAGAATTCGGTCATCGGGTCGACAGCGGTTCAGTCGTGGCGTCAGGCCTTGACCTGGCTAACCGGATCGCCGCAGCAGAAAGGGGCATTGCAGAAATACCTGGCGCAATTCCCGCAAGACCAGGAGATGGCGCAGTTGCTCGCCGATCTGGCGAAGCAGCCGGCCGCCGCGCAATCGGAGGCCTACCAGGACCTCCAAAAGGGAAATACGCTCGCGGCCGAGAAGCTGTTTCTCGCCGATCTCAAGGCCAACCCAGACGACGCCCAGGCGCTGGCGGGTCTCGGTCTCGTGCGGTTGAAGCAGCAGCGCTTCGGCGAGGCGCGCGATCTTCTCGGAAAGGCGATCAAGCTCGCGCCAGAGCAGAAGGGCGATCTCGAGAGCGCCTATGAGAGCGCGGCGTTCTGGGGACGGGTCCAGGAAGCGAAGAACTTGGCGGCCGCCAAGAATTACGCGCGGGCAAAGGCGATCCTCGCGCCGCTGCTGGCACACCCGCGGGCCGAGCAGATCGGCGCGCTTATGGTGCTCGGCGACATCGAGGGCAGAGCTGGCGATTATGCCGGCGCGGAAGCCACGTATCGGCAAATGTTGCGGCTGCACCCGGGTAATGGTGACGCGCTCCTGGGTTTGATCGGAGCGCTGCGGTCTCAGAACAAGACCGCCGAAGCGGATCAGCTGGTGAGCCGTTTGAGTCCAGAGCTGCGCGCCAAGTTGGACAGGGCCGGCCCGGGCGGCAGCCTCGCCGAGAAACTGCGCGACGAGGCCAAGAACGCTTCGGCCAACGGCGATGTCGCCACGGCGACGGCGAAGTTTAAGGCGGCGATCGCGGCCGATCCGAAGAACCCGTGGATCAGGTCTGATTACGCTCGCTTTCTTGCCGGACAGGGCAAGCTACCGGAGGCCTTCGCGGTGGTCGATCCTACCGCTTCCGGGAACACGCCGACGAGCATTCTGGTCTCAGCCATGTTTGACGTGCAGCAGGACCGCTGGGTGTCCGCTCTGGACAAGATCAACAGCATTCCGGTCAGCCAGCGCACCACCGACATCAAGAACTTCCGCGACCGGATTTATGTGCGGGGCACCATCGACCGGGCGAAGCAATTCGCCGCGGCCGGCAATACGGCGCAGGCGCGCGATCTCCTGGTGCAGCTCTACCAGGACAAGAGCGTGACCACCGACGAAAAGCTTCAAGCGCCATTCGTTCTAGTCGACACGCTGCATGATTATCCCACCGCGCTGCAAATCACTCGGGAGGCCTACACGCAAGGAGGCCCGGGGTCGGTCAAGTCCGGCGCCGACTACGCGATGTTGCTGCTGATGCAGGGCGGCCACGATGACGAGGCAGCGAGGGTGATCGATCAGATCAATGCGAGCGGTCGAGTCAATGCCAGCAATCGCGAGCAATTGACGCCGGTCACCATCACGCTGGCGGTTCGGCGCGCCGATAAGTTGCGGCAGCACGGCAACTACGCCGATGCGTACGACCAGGTCTCGCAGCTATTTGCGGATAACCCGGATGATACGGCATTGCTGATGGAGGTCGGCCGAATTTATGCATCGGCCGGTCGATCAAGTGAAGCGATGGAGTATTTCGACAAGGCATATCAACAGGATTCGAGCAATCTCGACGTGATACGCGGGGTGGTTATGGGGGCGATCCTGGCGAACCGGCTCGATTCCGCGCAGTCATATTTGGACAAGGGGATGGAAACCGACCCGAAGAATCCCTGGTTCTTTTATCTGCAGGCGCAGATTGCCGAGGCGCGCGGCAATAACGGCGCGGCGATCCGAGCGCTGCACACCGCTCGCGAGCTCAACCGGCAGCAGAACCCGACTGAAACTGGGGGGCCAACCTCGCTGGGCCCTGGCGCGCCGCCCCGATCGCCGCCGCCCAACCCGTTCCGCCATTCACAATTGGAGCTGCCTGACGCGATAACGGCGGTTGCGGCGGCAGCTTCCGCCGATCCGCTTGCGCGCGCGGGTTCGACACAGATCTCGGGGGGCTGGCTATGAAGCCATCGACGAGCACGGTAACCCTGGGCTTGCTGCTATCGCTGGCGGGCCCGAGTGGCGTTGCCCTCGCGGCCGATGCGACCCCGTCTTCCGCCGCTCCAGCTGGCAACCCGCCGCAAATGGTGATGGAATCCGCCGACAGCGACGACCTGACCCCGATCACTCCGACGAAGCCGACGCCCCCCACCCAGACGGCGGCACTGCAATCGGCAACCGTCAGCGACGGCACCTTCGACACCGCCGCCGCGCCTATGACGGTGCACAAGGCGGGGTCGAGCGATCTCGGCATCACCGCCAAGTCGGTTCAAGTCTCGCAGCTTGAGCTCGAAGCACCGCCGCCGGTCGGCGGCTATCAGCGGCCGGCAACAACGATCACGTACTCCCCGAGCGACACGCTCGAGATGGACATCGATCGCAACCTCATGCAGTTGCAGCAGGAAAGCAACCCGCAGCTCATCGCTGGGCTCGGCTTTCGCTGGCATGACGGCACGAGCGGACTTAACAAGCTGGCCGAGTTCGGGGTACCGATCGAAGGCAGCTTCTCGCCGTGGTATACCGGCACAGCGCGCTTTGCGGTGTTGCCGGCCGCCCTCGATGCCGGGTCGGTTGCGACGGGCAATCTAAGCCAGTTCGGCGGCAATCCAATCCTGATCGCCAACGGTCTGTCGCCAATCTCGCCACGGGCGCAAACCGCGGCTGGGGTCGGCCTGCTCGGCGGCTACACCTACGGCGACTTCACTGGCCAGATCGGCACGACGCCGCTGGGCTTCCCTGTGACGAACCTCGTTGGCATGGCGGCCTATGCGCCGAAATTCTTCGACAACACCCTTACCGTCCGCTTCGAGGCGATGCGTCAACCGGTGACCGACAGCGTCCTGTCCTATGCCGGGACCAAGGCATCGCTGGGCACCGCGAACGCGATTACCAACGGCGCGTTTGGCACCAACGCGACCTGGGGCGGGGTGGTGAGGACTGGCGGTGCCGTCAACCTCTTTTACGACGACCAAATGTATGGGGCCTATGCCAGCGCTGGACTGGCGTCGCTGACCGGGACGAATGTCGCCGCGAACAGCGAAGTCAACGGGCTGCTTGGGGCCTATTTCCGCCCCTACAAGACCGATACCGATATCCTGCGTGTCGGCATCTCGCTCTACTACGCCGGCTTCAACAGGAATTTGAGCGGGTTCACCTTCGGCCAGGGCGGCTATTTCAGCCCGCATAATTTCGAGGCCATTACCTTCCCGATCGAATTGACCGGATATCACGGGCAGTGGAGCTATCTCGCTGCGGTGGCGGTGGGCGCCCAGCACTTCAACACCTCTTCGAGCCCCATCTTTCCGTACAATGCGTTTGCACAAACCGCGCTCGCAAGTGTGCCGGGTGTGGTTACGACTATTGCCGGCACGACCAATACCGGCCCCGCGATCAATGTGAAGGGCCAAATCGAATATGCGATCGACAATTCGGCGACGCTTGGAGCGGCGGTGAGCTTCGACAACGGGAACAACTACAACGAAGTCATCACCAAGCTTTACCTGCGCAAAACCTTTGATTGGTTCGCGCCGGCGGCGGCGTCCAGCGACCCGCAGGCGATCGCCAAGCGCGACTTGCCGCAAAGCCGCCTATAGCGGGTTCCGACGCCCCACGATTGGGGGCTCGATCCCCAAAACCGGGCGAAAGGGTGTGCGCTATTTGGCCGCGCGCCCTGGTCGAGGCGGAAGTCTAACCCCTTCTTAACGGCCCGCCTGCGATAGACTGGGACAAACCCCGCTCGGGTTGGAAAAGGATCGACCCTTGCCGAACGCCGCTCTTGCGGGACTGGTCATCCTCATCATCGGCGATAGTCATATCGCCACGAAGGATTTCCTGCTGGAATCGCTTGACGATGCCTTGCTCGGCCAAGGCGCCATCGTGCATTCCTACGGTGTGTGCGGATCGCAGCCGCACGATTGGGTAGCCCAGACCGAGCTACCTTGCGGCCGCGCCGAGCGACACAACGCCGACGAGCCGATCGTCGACAAGAGCCCGAAGGTCAAGACCTGGTCGCTGGAGAAGTTGATCAAGAAGCATCATCCCGATCTGCTGGTCGTTGAACTCGGCGACAACATGGGGGGGTATGGCATTCTGCCGGCGCTGCCCAAGGAGTGGATTTCCTACCAGACCGCGGAGTTACTGCAGCCGATTACCGCGCACCATCTGCCTTGTTTATGGATAGGGCCGCCTTGGGGCAGCGAGGGCGGACCGTCGAACAAGACGTTCGCCAGGGTGCGCGAACTTTCCGACTATCTATCGACCCTCGTTTCCCCCTGCCACTATGTCGATTCGCTGCGCTTCTCGCAGCCAGGGCAGTGGCCGACCTTCGATGGAGAGCACCTCACCCCGGACAGCTATCGGCTATGGGCAGCCGACATCGCTAGTGCGACGGTGCGCTTTGCATCGGAGATCCACCGGCACTGATAAGTATACGGATCATTTACTAATTCACAAAAAAATAACCGTCAAAATCTATCGTTCAGAAAATCTATACTAAAATTTTAGCAGAATTATCGACCACCTTCACTTAGGGTTCGATTGCGATCTTTCTGTTTGCTGCAGGTTAGCGCGAAGGGAGCTGGGCGATGAGTATGGCGTTGGCTGGGCTTGTGATCCTCGTGCTCGGGGATAGCCACATGGCGGGCAGCAATTATCTGATTTCATCGCTGCACGATGCGTTGCTAAACGACGGTGCCGCCTCCGTCGATTCCTACGGCATGTGCGGCGCGAGTGCCGACGCTTGGCTAAACAAGACCACGGTCAGTTGCGGACGGGCTGAACGCCACGGCAAGGCCGGACCGATAGCGGACATGGGCAAGCAGGACTATACGTGGCAGATCAACGACCTGCTCGCGAAGCATCACCCCAACCTGGTGATCGTTGAGGCCGCCGACGCGATGGCCGGTTACGGCTCGCCGCAAATGCCGAGGGCATGGATCTACGAGCAGACTCACGCCCTCGCCGGTCGGATCGCCGCGGCGGGTGCTTCGTGCATCTGGGTCGGTCCCGTCTACGGTGCGGCCAATTCGCCCTATCATAAGGACGACCAGCGGGTACGGGAGGTATCACAGTTCCTTTCGCAGTCGGTCGCGCCGTGCAAGTACATCAACTCCACCCGCTTTGCACAGCCGGGGCAGTGGCCGACCACCGATGGTCAGCATCTGACCACGACGGGTTATAAGGCATGGGGCCAGGACATCGCCGCCGAGGTGGTTCAGCTTAAGGGCCAGCTCACGCTGAAGTAACAAGGGTCATTTCGCGCGGGCGTCGCGTCACATTGTGGGAGCCTGTCCTCTGGTGATTCTCAGGCACTCCAGGCGCAACACGACCGGCGCGTTAACCATGGATTAGCGCCGGGCGGCTTACTTTACCGCCTCCGGGGAATGCGGTACCTCATCGCGCTCGGCACGGCGGAGCGGCGAGGAGACTTCTCGATTATGAACGCGGTTTTGGCGGGACTAGCGATCTTGGTCATCGGCGACAGCCACATGGTCACCCGCGACTATCTGATTACGACGCTGCACAACGATCTGATGGAGCAGGGTGCGACGGTCTACACCTATGGCATGTGCGGCGCCAATGCGGGGGACTGGGTCTACCCGACCACCGTATCGTGCGGCCGCGCCGTGCGCCTCGACAAGGGCGAGACGATGATCGACCGTCGACCGAGCATCCCGACCTGGACGGTCGACGCGCTGATCAACGAGCACCATCCTAATCTGATCGTCATCGAGATGGGCGATACGATGGCCGGATACGGCCAGGCCGCCTTTCCGCAGGGCTGGATCTATCAGCAGGTTCACGCGCTGACTGGCCGCATCGCGGCGAAGAACATCCCTTGCGTCTGGGTCGGGCCGCCCTGGGGCAGCGAAGGCTCGACGTATCACAAGACGTTTGCGCGGGTGAAGGAGATGTCGGAGTTCCTGGCGACCGCGGTGGCGCCGTGCAAGTTCATCGACTCGACCCAATTCTCGAAGCCCGGCGACTGGCCGACGATCGATGGCCAGCATTTGACCTCTTCCGGCTATCGGGCCTGGGGGCAAGACATTACGGCGCAGCTCGATCAGATAGCGCCGCAACTCGTCCACCGGCCATGAGAGCGCCGATGCCGCGATCGCTTGCTCGCATGATCGGGGCGTTGGCGCTCATGGCGCTGGCCAACGCGGCGGTTGCCGCCGACGGCCGGCTCTATCCGAGCGGTCCGCCGAACGGCGTTGCCTACCTGCGCTTCGTCAACCTCACATCGGCGGACGTCACCGTTGTTTCGCCGGCGGCCAAGATCACGATCCCTAGCGACGACGCCCATCGTGCGGGCGAGTTTGACCCGGTAACCCCCGGCGTTGCGCTCACCGGCTCGATTCAGTTCGGCGAGGCGACCAAGCCCATCGACGTGACGTTGCAGCAAAACGAGTTCGTGACGGTTGCGATCACCGGTACGGCGGATGCGCTGCAGGTAACGCTGTTGCGCGAAACCCCAACGGATTTCAACGCGCTCAAAACCTCCCTCGCTCTCTTCAACCTCGATCAGGGTTGCGCCAAAGCGCAGCTCCTCGCCGGAGACCAGCATCTCGTCGTCGTCTCCAATGTCGCGCCCGGCTCGATCGGACGGCGGATGGTCAACCCGGTCGATATCGGCCTCGCGGTGTCGTGTGGCGACGCGGCTCAGACGGTGCCGGTGAAACTTGGCGGTCTGGTCGCGGGGGAGCGCTACAGCGTTTTTGTCGTCGGCAGCGGCTCGACTCCCCAGGTTATGGGCCAACGCGACGAGCAGGCGCCGTTCCGGCCCTGATGGCCGCGCGCTAGAACACACCCCGGCGGCCGGCACATGGTCTTTTCCTCGGTCGAATTCCTGGCATTGTTCCTGCCGCTGTTCTTCATCGCCTATCTGGCGACACCGAACGGCACGCGGAACCTGACGCTGTGCTTCGGCAGCTGGGTCTTTTATGCGTGGTGGAAGCCAATCTTCCTGCTGCTGATCGTCGGCATTACCTTCGTCGCCTGGCTACTCGGACGCGTCATCGCTGACGCCGGCGAGCGCCGCCAGCGTCAGGCGCTGGTTGGCGGCATCGTCGTCATCCTTGGCTGCCTCGCTTGGTTCAAATACGCCAACCTTTTGGTCCGCACTGCCGACGAGGCGCTCGCCGCGCTGCACGCCGGACCCATCCCGTGGACCAATGTCATTTTGCCGATTGCGCTGTCGTTCACCGCGCTGCAGGCGGTGTCGTACCTGATCGACGTACGGCGGAGGACGGTCGCGGCAGAACCGAGTTTCGTCAGCTTCGCCGCGTATCTCGATATGTTCCCGCATCTGATCGCCGGGCCGATCATCCGCTACTCGTGGGTCGACAAGGCGCTGATCGAGCGCAAGCTCACCTTCGAGGACATGTCGATCGGCGCGCGACGCTTCATGATCGGCTTCGCGGTCAAGGTGCTGATCGCCGATACGCTGGCGCCGGTGGTGGAAGCCGCCTTCGACCTGCCAAGCCCGACCTTTGTCGATGCCTGGATCGGCAATGTCTGCTTCGCGTTCCAGATCTTTTTCGACTTCGCCGGGTACAGCGCGATGGCGATCGGGCTCGGCCGCATGCTTGGTTTCAAATACCCGGAGAATTTTCGCGACCCGTATCTGGCGGTGACGATCCAGGACTTCTGGCGGCGCTGGCATATCAGCCTGTCGTCCTGGCTGCGCGACTACCTCTACATCTCATTGGGCGGCAACCGGCACGGCGACGTCCGGACTTATACCAATCTCTTCCTCACCATGGCGATCGGCGGATTGTGGCACGGCGCGAGTTGGTCGTTCCTGCTCTGGGGGGTGATCCATGGCACCGCGCTGGCGATTGCGCGGTTCTGGAATCAGCACAAGCTGTGGTGGCCGGCCGCGCTGTCCTACCCGGCGACCCTGCTGACGGTGCTGTTCGCCTGGACTCCGTTTCGCGCGACAAGCTGGGACGGGACGCTGGTGATGTTGTCCGGCCAGGTCGGCCTCAATGGCTTCGCTATCAGCGACCAGATGACGCTGGTCATGCGGCCACTGCTGGTCGTCTGGATGAGCGTCGCCGCGGCGGTGGTGTTTTGGCCGGCGCTGAAGGCGCGCCTCTCTCCGCGGTTCGAGGCGACCGGGGAATGGTGGGAGTCTCTATGGCCGATCGCGCTTTTTCTCTATGCGATCGCGGTGATGATGGGCCATCAGACCGTGCCCTTCCTGTATTTTCAATTCTAGGGCGAGGCGGATGGCGATCCCGGTCGATCCGCTTGCGCCTTCCACGGCGAGGACGACGCCCGTGCGGATCCGTCCCCTGATGCTGCCAGGAGTCGCGCTGCTGGCGATTCTGGCGATCGGGCTCATCTCGAGCCTTTACGCGCTGCTGTTCAAGCAAGCCGACCTGCCAGCGGGGACGGTGTCGTGGTCGCATGTCGCCGACGGCAGCGCGACCGCGACGATCTCGCATTTTCTGCAAAAAGCGAACCCGCTTGAGGACCCGCTCGTGACCTTCGACCGGGTATCGTCATACCTCGTGACGGGCGACCTCGGAGCCCGGGTCAAGCGCGGCTGCGATAATTGGCTGTTCCTGACTGACGAGCTGACCTTGTATCCGAACCGGGCGGCGAATCTGGCGCGGCACGTCGCGATGGTGAAACGCGTCGCGGCCTATCTGCAGTCGCGGCATATCGGCCTGGTGGTCGTTCCCGTCCCCGACAAGTCGCAAGTCGAGGCGGCAGATCTCTGCGGTATCGATCGTCCGGCGGCGATCAGCGGCCGCCTCGCCGACTTCGAGGCGCAACTGCGGCAGGCGGGCATCGACGCCGTCGATGTGCTGCGGCCAATGGAAGCGTCCGGAGGTGAACTTTACTACCGCACCGATACGCATTGGGACGAGCGCGGCGCCAGGGCCGCCGCGGATGCCATCGCCGACGCATTGCGGCAGGTGGGGCTCGCGCCGACGCAAAAGGCCGAGTTCAAGGTCACCACCGATCCGATGCAAGAGCGGGTCGGCGACCTAATTCGCCTGGCGGGTCTCGATCGGGTCGCCTGGCCGTTTCGCCCGCGCGGCGATGAGGAAGCGGCTAGCGTGATTCAGCAGTCGGCCGCTGCCACTGTTGGCCTGCTCGACGAGACGCCGCCGCCCGAGCTTGTCGTCATCGGCACTTCGTTCTCGCGCCGCGCGAACTTCGTGCCATTCCTGTCGCTGGCGCTGACCGCGCCGGTCGACAACCGGGCCGAAGACGGTGGCGGCATCATCAATGCGGCGATCAACTATTTCGCCAAACCGGACTTCCTCAAGTCGCCGCCGCGCGCGATCGTGTGGGAGATTCCGGAGCGGATGGTCGAGGAGGACGTGCTTGATTCCGACGACGCTTGGTCGAAATCGCTCGGCGTTCCACAAACCGTAAAATAGAACTAGAGTTAGGACTACATCGCGCTTTCTGTTGCGGCGCGTGTGAGGAAGGCGAGGAAGAGATGGCGAGCCCGGCCCTAGACGAAGAAATGCTCTCTCTCCATTACTACGCCCGACAGCAATGCTCGCGACAGTGGGTGCATTTCATGGCCGCGATGTTCTCGGAATTCGAGGAGCGCGGGACCTCAACTGAGGCCGATCAGTTTCTCGAAACAATCGGCGCGAAGATGGCGCGGCTTTTGCCGCTGCGCCGCTGCGAGAGCCTCGAGGAGCTCCAAGAGGACATCAACAGCGTGCTCGAGGGAATCGACTGGGGCTGGATGCGTCTGCGGGAAGCGGATGCCTTTATCGAGATCACTCACGGCGCCTATCCCTTGGTCCCGCAGAACGAGCACCGGGGAAGCTGGATGATCCCGATCCTCCAGGGGCTTTATGGCGGCTGGCTCGGCGAGCAGGGCGGCGACCCATCGCTCCTGGCGCGGCTTCATGGCAAGCCCGCCGGTAATGGCGCGGCGCTGACCTTCCGCTATGGCCGTCACGACTGAGCGAGTCCTCATCGCTGAACCAATGCACGCGTACCGTTGCTGGATTGCCGTTCTCGTTGCCGCATTACTGCTGATCCCCGCGCCAGCTTTGGCGCAATCGGCCTCGCTGGCCGATCAGTGGGCGACGTACCGCGACCGCTTCATCGCCGATGACGGCCGCGTGCGCGACACGGCGAATAAAGATATCAGCCACACCGAGGGTCAGGGCTCGGCGATGCTGTTCGCCCAGGCCTTTGATGATCGCGCCACATTCGACCGGGTGTGGCGCTGGACGCAAGACAAGCTGCGCCGGCCCGACAGCGCTCTGTTTGCCTGGCGCTGGGACCCAAACAACAAATCCGATCCGGTCGCCGACAGCAACAACGCCTCGGACGGCGACATCCTCATCGCCTGGGCGTTGAGCCTTGCCGCCAGCCGGTGGCACGATCGCGACTATGCTCAGGAGGCGCGGCGGATCCTCGCGGAAATCCGCGGCAAGCTGATCGACCGGATTGACGGCCATTTGGTGCTGATGCCGGGCACTGACGGCTTCAAGTTCAAGGACGGATCGGTGATGGTGAACCCGTCCTACTATATCTTTCCGGCGTTTCGCGAGTTTTCGCGGGTCGACCCGTCGCCGGTTTGGCCTCGGCTGCGACGAGACGGGCTGGCGCTGCTCACGAAAGCGCGCTTCGGTCCATGGGGTCTGACAACGGATTGGGTGACGTTGACCGCAGGTGGCGCGGTTTCGCCCGCCGCGACCCTGCCGCCGCATTTCGGTTTCGACGCGATCCGCATCCCGCTCTATCTGGTTTGGGGCGGGGCGGGGACGCCGCAGCTTCTTTCCACCGAGCGCCGCTACTGGGACGCCTTTGCCGTCGCCGACCGTCCGGTTCCCGCCTGGATCGACGTTACCAACGGGAGCGTAGCGCCGTTCCCGGCGCCGGCCGGCTTCCGGGCGATCATCCAGCTCGCTCAGCCGGGACGCGCCCAAGGGCCGCCGCTCGAGATTAGCGACAAGGACGACTACTACTCCGCAAGCCTGACGCTGCTCGCCGGGCTCGCCCGCCGCGCCACGGGACGCTAGCTGCTGTTTCTGCCGCTATTGCGGACCGGCGCGCATCGATGCCGGCTGGCCGGGCAGCTTGAAGCGATGGCCGGTGTCGGTCACCTGGTTTCCCGATACGCGCAGCACGGACAAGTCCGAATCCATGAAATTGCCGACATAGAGATAACCGCCGTCAGCACTGAAGGCCGCGCCTTCGGGCAAGGCCCCGACGGTCACATCGCCGACATGGGTCACGTGCTTCCCATCGATGCGCAGCACGCCGACCGCCCCACCCGGGTGATAATACCAGGTGTCCTTCGATCTGTTGGAACCCCGCGCCTCGATGGTGACCGCCAAGTTGCCCTTCGGACTGATGGCCAAGCCTTCTGGCGAGTCGCCGACCGTGATGTGGTCGACGACGCGGATCGGCTTTGCCTCCAGATCGACAACCGACACGGTGTCGGCATTGCCGTCCGAGCTGCCGCCGTTTCCCGTATTGGCGATCAGAGCAAGCTTGCCGTTGGGCGTAATCGCGACGTTGTAGGGATAGTTATTGGCCGGCAGATCATTCTTCTTGTCGTAGTTGGCCTTGCCGTTGTCGATGTTGAGCACCGCGACCTTGCCGACCGCGGATTTCACGGCAAGAGCGGTCTTACCGTCGGGGGTGATCGCGACCGCCGAGACCGCGTCCTTCGGGTCCCCGACGGTGACGGTGTCGGCGACCTTGACGTCCTTACCGTTGATCGACAGCACCGAGATTGTTCCGTCGGCGCGGTTGCAGACCAGCGCCATCGTGCCGGCGGCGTTGATCGCCAGGCCCGATGGCTGCTTGCCGAGGTTCAATGTGGCGATGACTGCCGGCGGGTTGGCCTTGAGGTCAACCACGAACAGCCGGTCGTCAGGTTCGGTGCCCCACTTTCCGTCCTTTTCGACTGCCTTGAGCGAATTAGCGACCAGAGCGAGCTCGCGGTTTGGGGTGATCGCCAGGTTGGTCGGCGGTCCAGCGATGGTGTTGTCCATCGGGATGGTCGCGATAATGCGCAAATCCGCCGGCTTCGACGTGTCGATGATCGACAGCGTGTCGTGGCCGGGGGGTTGCATGTTGTTATTGCCGTTTTCGAGTTTCACCTTTTGGTCGTTGCCGACAATCATCAGCTGGGCGAAAGCCGGCGACGCGAACCCGAGAAGCAGGGCCACGGCCGCGTAATTGCCAAGGCGCGGAATGCGCATGCGTTCCTCCCGAAACCTGTGCCCTTTTTCCGGGCATCGGAAGGATGCTGGCGCGATTGGCCCGCGGGGGCAAGCGCTTAGAACTTGTCGCAGGCCTCCGCGGCTTTGATAAAGGCGTCGGCGTCGCTTTGCAGGAGCAGCCGCTCGGCGACAAGTGCGTCCGCCGCCGCCTTGATCTTGGCGACGTAGCCGTCGCGGTTTCCATAGCGCTCGGCCAACGAGGGACGCGGGTCGCCGGCTGCCTCGCGCTCGGCCTTGGTGCGCGCGAAAGCGATAAACGAGCCGTCGCGGTCCGCAAGTTCGTCGGGCTGCGCCTTGTAGACGTTCCAGCCGGTGTGCGTGCCGAGCGGCGCCGCGATCTGCGGCAATCGGATGCCGGCAATTTCGTTGCCGTCACCATCGACCGCTGAAACGAAAGTGGCGTAGGGGGCTGGCTGCGCCTCCTCCGGTGGATCGACCCAATCGACTGGCGGCAGCACCGGGTTGTCCCCCGGCGCGACGGCGAAGCCGGGAACACGCGGCATCTCGATCCGATTGGCAGTGACGGCGGTGCCGCCGGCGATTGACGGCACCCGGCTCTGCGGTGGCGCGACGCCCTTGGCGACCCACTCATCGAGCGCGACGAACAGCGCCCGCAGCGCCGGGGTGGCGCTGTGCCAGTTGCGCGGGTTGACGCAAGGGCCGGGGGCGGGGTTGACCCCCGGCCGGCCGCCATGCTGGGTGCCGGCGATCAGGTAGGCGCGCGCATTGTCCGGCAGCGCGAGGTCGCGGCGCAGGCCGGGATCGGTGTGGATCAGCGACGCGCCCTTTTGCCAATACTCGGTCGAGCTGTTGGTCTCGATGATTTTGGGGTCGGTGGGCGCGCCGGTCAGGAGGCCGGCGATCCGGCCCGATACGGGGTCGGCGGTCTTCGCCGTGCTGAACGGGAACCAGTTTTCGGGATAGAGCCGGTCCTCGTGCTGGGTCGCGGTGCGGCCCGGCATCGAAAAGCTGTGGTTGGCAAACACCTTGCCGGCCCCGGCGACATGGCTGAACACGCCGTCGAACACCTTGCGCCCGGCCTCGTCGCTGTTCATGCCGAGCTCAAGGAAATGGCGCAGGAAGCGGCCGCTCTGCGATACGCCGAAGCCGAGCGCGTGGCGGATCTCCCCGAGGCCGGCGGCCTTGGAGCCCTCGTGGCGGAGGAACGACACGAGGTCGCGGACGCTGGCATAACCGATGCCGAGCACCTTCGACCCCGTCGCCTCGTACCACAGTTCGTAGATTTTGATCGGCGCGAAATTGCGCCCGGCCGGCAGCAGGCGGATCGAGCGCTCGTCGAGAAATTCCCATTCGCCGCGCGGGATTTCTGTCCGCCGGTCGCTTTCGCGGTCGCGCACGGTGAGGCGCGCCGAGGGCTGGTCGAGCGAGGCGGCCGGATAGGAGAGGCGGCGGACGCTGCCGTCGGCCGGGGTGCGCGTGCCGAAATGGAACTCGTCGCGGATGCGGCGGACGATCGGCTCGCCGTTTTCGAGCGGCGGCGGGAAGTCGGCGCCGAGGCCGCCATTGGCGCGGGGCGCGCCGGGGTCCCAGCCCGACCAGACCAGCGAATAGCCGCGTCCGAGCAGAAAGCCGAGGCCGGCGTCTTCCTTGGTCCTGGGGTCGTTGGTACGCGCCGGATCGTTGGCCGGAATGTCGTCGAGCAGGTTGAAGATGCGTTTCGAGCCGCGATTGGGCACGTCGTAGACGAGGATGCCACTGCCGCGCGCTGGGTCCTTCGGCCGCAGGAGGTCGAAATCGGTGGCGTATTCGACGAGGCCCTGGGGGTTGCGCGGCGCCCTGTCGAGATCGACGATCCCGGCGTTGCAGGGTGCTGCGGGATCGAGCGTCCCATACGCCACGCCCTTGACGCGGACATAGGCTCCGGCGGTGCCGAACTGGTGGCCGTCGGCGAAATCGAAGCTTTCGGTGATCTCGATTTTGGTGATCGCCATGCGGGTCCTCTACTCAGGCGGGGCAGGCTGGCCGAAGCGGTGCTCGCACTCGGCTAGGAAGGCCAGCTCCTCTTCGGTCGACGCGCGGCCGAGGATGACGTTGCGGTGCGGGAAACGGCCAAAGCGCTCGATGATCTCGCAATGCAGCCGGGTCATGTGCCCATCGCTGCGGCGTCCTTCGACCGGCGGCAGCGCGAGCAACAGGTCGAGGCCGCGCTGCTGGTGCTCCAGCACCTCGCTGTGCTCGAACGGCAGATAGAAGAACAGCCGCCAGGCCGCCGGCACCGCCTGGTCGAAGCCGCGCTCCAACGCGCGGCGCGTCGTCGCCAGGGCGAGATGATCGCTGGCGAAGGCGCGCGGGGTCGAGCGGAAGATGTTGCGCGGCACCTGGTCGAGCAGCATGACCAGGGCGAGGGCCGAGAGCGGTTCGTTTTCCCAGGCGTGCAGCCGGCCCGCAACCGCGTCGTCATGGTCGGCGGAGAAGTTCTCGCGTACCGCGGCGTCGAATTCGGGCGTGCTGCGAAACCAGATCTGCTTGTGATGGTAGCGTTCGGGGTCGTCGGGGGCGCCGAACCAGAAATCGAGAAGCGCCTGGGCGCGGGCGGGAAGGGGCGGCGGATCGGCGGCGAAGGGCATGCGTGCATCGTAATGCGCGGGCAGGGACGGGCAGAACAAGATTTCGACATTGCGGGCCGCCCGAGATTCACCGGCCGAGGCGCGACAAGCGCAGCTCGCTGTTCCGACAGATTTCTTCGGAGGGCAAAAGCTGAGGAATTCCGTGGCGTTCGGCCGATTTATCAGCCTCCGGAACAGCGGGAAAACAGCGGCGATAACAGCGCGGTAACAGCGGGTTATCAGCGGCGGTAACAGCGGGAAATTCGCTGTAACAGCGGGCGTGAATGCGGCGAGGGCGGCGGGCATGATGACGGGAGATGGGATCGGAATCGCTAGCGTCAAGAACATAACAAGAACATATTTTTATTGCGCCGACGATGGCGGCGTTGGATCATTGAGCGACAATCCAGGAGGTTGCCGATGCCCCTCAGAACCGGAGGATGCTTGTGCGGCGCGATCCGCTACGAGAGCGGCGGCGAGCCGCTGTTCTCGCTGCAATGCCATTGCCGAGATTGCCAGCGGCAGAGCGGCACCGCCTATGTCGCGGCGGTGCGGATGCCGTCGGCCGAGTTTCGCATCACCAAAGGGACGCCCAAGCGCTATGTCGCGAAGTCGGATGCGGGGAACGAGATCGCCCGGGTGTTCTGCGGCGATTGCGGCGCGCCGCTCTATGTCCAGGTGTCGACCCGGCCGGACATGGTCGGCATCCGTGTGTCGAGCTTTGACGACCCGAGTTTCTTCAAGCCGGAGGCCGACATCTTCGTCAAAAGCGCCCAGCCGTGGGATCACATGAACCCGGCGCTGCCGAAGTTCGATACGTACCCGCGGGGGAAGGCGTATTAGCGGGCGGAGGAAGCACCGCCTCCGGGCGGAAGCCGGACCCACTTATCAGAGGCGCGAACGGTTGAAACATGGGCCCCGGCTTTCGCCGGGGAGCGAGAAAAACGTTGTCAGCCGCCCGGCCGGGACGCCTCGTCCAACAGGCGCACAATGTGGCGGGCGTCGCGCTGGGCGCCGTCGGCGATCTGGTGGCGGCACGAGGTGCCGCAGGCGGCAACCAGGGTATCCGGCGCGGCGGCGCGCATCTTGGGCAGCACCCCGAGTTCGCCGATCTTGAGTGACATCTCGTGATGCTCGGCCTCGTAACCGAACGAGCCGGCCATCCCGCAGCAAGTCGAGTCGAAAGTTTCGACCTTTAATTCGGGGATGAGCTTCAGCGCGTCGGCGGCGGCGCCGGCGGTGCCGAACGCCTTCTGGTGGCAATGGCCGTGCAGCAGGGCGGTCTTGCCGGGCATGGCGGTCAGCGGCAGGTGGAAGCGGCCGGCCTTGCGTTCGCTCTCGACGAATTCTTCGAAGAGTTGGGCGTGAGCGGCGAGCGCCTTTGCGTCGACATCCGAGAGCAGCGCCGGGTATTCGTCGCGCAGCGTCAAGAGGCACGAGGGTTCCAACCCGATGATGGGCGTACCGAGGATGACGGCTCCCTTCAGCGCGTCGATCATGCGGCGCGCCTCGGCGCGCGCCTCGTCGACGAGGCCGGCGGCGAGGAATGTCCGCCCGCAACAGAGCGGCTCGCCGACACCTGGCTCCGGGGTGGTGACCCGATAGCCGGCGCGAGTGAGCACGCGCTCGGCGGCAGCGGCGTTTTCCGGCTCGAAGTAGCGGTTGAAGGTGTCGACCAGCAGGACGACCGTGTGTCCGGCCTCGCCCGGGCTGGCGCCACGGTAGGGCGTCGACGACCAGCGCGGCAGGGCGCGCTTGGCGCTGAGGCCGAACAGGCTCTCGCCGAGCCGTGCTAGCATGCCGCCCGGTTTGCGCATGTTCAGCAGTCCGGCAAATTTCGATGCCCAGGGCGCATAGCGTGGAAGGTACGCGATCAGCCGGTCGCGCATCGTCAGCTTGTGCGTCTTGCGATATTGCGCGAGGAATTCGAGCTTCATCTTCGCCATGTCGACGCCGGTCGGGCATTCGCGGCGGCAGCCCTTGCACGAGACGCAGAGCGACATGGTCTCGGCCATCGCGTCCGAGGTCAGCGCGTCGGGGCCGAGCTGGCCGGAGAGCGCGAGGCGCAGCGTGTTGGCGCGGCCGCGGGTCAGGTGCTGCTCGTCGCCGGTGGCGCGGTACGACGGGCACATCACGCCGGGGTCGGATTTGCGGCAGGCGCCATTGTTGTTGCACATCTCGGCGGCGCTGGCGAAACCGCCCCATTCCGACCAATCGAACGCGGTCTCGACCGGGAGCTGGCGGTAGCCGGGCTTGAAGCGGAAGAGCGAGCGGTCGTCCATCTTGGGCGGGCGGACGATCTTGCCGGGGTTGAAGAGGCCGTCGGGGTCGAATTTGTCCTTCACCTCCTCGAAGGCGCGGACGATGCGGCTGCCGTACATCGGCTCGAGGAATTCGGAGCGGACGATGCCGTCGCCGTGCTCGCCGGAGTGCGAGCCCTTGTACTCGCGCACCATCGCAAAGGCCTCCTCGGCGATCGCCCGCATCTGCTTCGCGCCGAGGTCTTGCTTCAGATTGATCACCGGCCGGACATGCAGCGTGCCGACCGAGGCGTGGGCGTACCAGGTGCCATTGGTGCCGTGCTTGTGGAACACCTGGGTCAGCCGGTCGGTGTACTCGGCGAGGTCTTCGAGCCGCACCGCGCAGTCCTCGATAAAGGAGACCGGTTTCCCGTCGCCCTTCATCGACATCATGATGTTGAGGCCCTCCTTGCGCACGTTCCACACCGCGCTTTGGAAGGCGGGGTCGGTCGCCTCGATGACGCTATTGGGGAAACCGAGATCGCCCATCAACTCGACCAGCTGTTTGAGTCGGCGCAGATTGTCGTCGGCGTCGGGGCCGGCGAACTCGGTGAGGAGGATCGCGTCGGGCTCGCCCTGCACAAAGCGGTCGACCGTGGCGCGGAACATCGGGATGTCGCGGGCCAGCTCGATCATCGTGCGGTCGACCAGCTCGACCGCCGCCGGGCCTAGCTTGACGATGTGCTGGGTCGCGTCCATCGCCTTGTAGAAGGTCGGGAAATGGCAGATGCCGAGAACCCGGTGCGGTGGGATCGGCTGGAGGTCTAATTCGATCCCGGTGAAGAAGGCGAGGGTGCCTTCGGAACCGACGAGCAGGTTGGCCATGTTGTGGCCCTCGTCGGAGATCATGTCGATGTTGTAGCCGCCAACCTTGCGCAAGAGCTTGGGGATGCGGGCGTCGATCTCATCGGCGTCGCGGCGGTGCAGCGCGCGCATGTCGCTGACGAGATTGCGATACCGCTCGGGCTGCACGTCCTCGCCGAAATTGCTCGGCACCTCGCCGAAATGGGCCTCGGTGCCGTCGGCGAGGATGGCGTCGATGGCGCGCACGTTGTGCACCATGTTGCCGTAGCGGATGGAGCGCGCGCCGCAGGAATTGTTCGCGGTCATGCCGCCGATCGTCGCGCGGTCGCCGGTCGAGACATCGACCGGGAACCACAGCTTGTGCTGGCGCAGGCGCGCGTTGAGCCGCTCCATGACGACGCCGGGCTGCACCTTGACCCGCCGCGCGTCGACATCGATCTGGCCGACACCCTGCATGTATTTGCTGCACTCGACGACGAGCGCGCGGTTGACGGTCTGGCCGCATTGCGAGGTGCCGCCGCCGCGCGGCAGCACCGGCACGCCTTCCTCGCGGGCGATCTGGATCGCGGTTGCGATGTCGCCCTTGTCCTTAGCGACGACGACGCCGAGCGGTTCGATCTGGTAGATCGAGGCGTCGGTCGAATAGCGCCCGCGGGTGAACGGGTCGAACAGCACATCGCCCTTGATCTCGCGGCGAAGGCGGGTTTCGAGACGTGAGGGCGCGGGGCTGTCAGGAGGCATGGCAAAGACACTCGCGGTGAGGCGCGAACCATAGCGGCGGCGGCAGCGCGACGCCAAATTTTATCGCCGGATCGGGAACGATCGCGTTTGAAATTGTTTCCTCTTTTGGCTCCCTGCTCCCACCGGACGGAAGCCCTCTCACCCGGGCATCAACTGCGCCGCGCCGGCTTAACAGGCTGCGATCCGCAGCTCGTCGTTTCCTCGCACTTGAAGGAAGAACCGATGGCGATCCAGGCAGAAACCATCAAGAACAGGCTGCTTGCGGTCCTGCCTCCCGACGATCTTGCCGAGCTGGCCGAGCATTTCCGGCCGGTCGAGCTGCCGAAGAAGCGAGTGATCTACGAGGTCGGAGAGCCCCTCAAGCATGTCTATTTCATCGAAAACGGCGTCGCTTCGGTGATGACGATGATGGAGGACGGCGCGAGCAGTGAAGTTGGCATGGTTGGGCGCGAGGGCCTGATCGGCGTTTCGGCGCTGCTTGGCGGGCAAGTCTCCGCTCAGCATATCGTGATGCAACTACCTGGTTCCGCCCATTCCATCCCGGCCTCACGCTGCAAGGCCGTGTTCGATCGCAACTCGGCTGTGCGCGCGGTGATGCTCAGTTTTATCGAGGATGTTCTCAACCTCAGTTCACAGACTGCGGCGTGCAACCGCCTGCATTCAGTTGAGCAGCGCACCGCCCGGTGGCTGCTGATGGCGAGCGATAGACTTGGGTCCTACGTTTTGCCGCTCACCCAGGAATTCCTCGCCGCGATGCTCGGCGTGCGCCGCTCCGGGGTGAGCGAGGCGGCTGGCGAGCTGCAGCGCTCGGGCCTCATTCGCTACCGCCGCGGCGAAATCACCATCGTCGATCCCGACGGCCTCAAGAAGACAGCGTGCGAATGCTACCTGCTCGACCATCAGCGAATGAACTCGATGAGCAAGCCCGATTTTTTGGCAATAAATTGCAAAAACGCACGGTAGCGGGCAGATAGCCGCCCGCCGACTGCCCAAGCTTGTGCTGCGGCTAAGCGGGCCGCATCACAGGGAGGCATACCGGCGATGCTGTTGGTCGAGATAGAGAAACCGGAAAATGAGACCTTGGCAGCGTGGTTTTCCGAACTTCGCAATTGGTTTGACGGCAATCACTGCGAGCCGCTGGTGTTCACCCCGGCCGGCCGCCGCCTCGACCGGCTGATCTACCGGCTCTCATTCGAGAACGCCGAGCAGGCGCAGCGGTTTTCCAAGCGGTTCGCCCATTATTCTCCCATCACCAGACGAGCCACGGCCTACGAGCGGGCGCAAATGAGTAGTGGGGTCAGTGCCACCGTGGGAGGAAGCCCGGGCTAAATCCTGCCGCCGCGCTCGCCGCGCTCGTTGCTCGGCGGCGGCGCTTGTCCGCGCCGCGTTTCGCCGCCACACTGCGGCCAAACGCAGCCACGGGTTCCAACGGCATGAAAAACACCGCCCCTGTTCATACCGGCCGGCATTTCCTGCAGATCCCCGGGCCGACCAACGTGCCCGACCGGGTGCTGCACGCGATGTCGTTTCCGACGATCGACCACCGCGGGCCCGAATTCTCGACGCTCGGCAAGGAGGTCGTTGCCGGGATGAAGCGGGTGTTCCAGACCCAGGGCACGGTGGTGATGTACCCGTCCTCGGGCACCGGAGCGTGGGAGGCGGCGCTGGTCAACACGCTGTCGCCCGGCGACAAGGTGCTGATGTTCGAGACCGGGCAGTTTGCCACCTTGTGGCGGCAGATGGCCGGACGGCTCGGCATCGAGATCGAATTCGTGCCGGGCGATTGGCGGCACGGGGTCGATCCGGCGCAGGTCGAGGAGATGCTGACCGCCGACCGCGAGCACCGGGTCAAGGCGGTGTGCATCGTTCACAACGAGACCTCGACCGGGGTCACCACGCGGGTGAACGACGTGCGGGCGGCGATCGACAGGGCGCGGCATCCGGCTCTCTTCATGGTCGATACGATCTCATCGCTCGCCTCGATCGATTACCGGCACGACGAGTGGAAGGTCGATGTCACCGTCGCCGGCTCGCAGAAGGGGCTGATGCTGCCGCCCGGGCTCGGTTTCAACGCGGTGTCGGAGAAGGCGCTGGCGGCGTCGAAGACCGCCAAGCTGACGCGGTCGTATTGGGACTGGCAGGCGATGCTGGAGACCGGAACGACGGGGTTCTTCCCGTACACGCCGGGCACTAACCTGCTCTACGGGCTGCGCGAGGCCCTGAAGATGCTGCTCGACGAGGAGGGACTCGACAATGTCTTCGCCCGTCATGCCCGCCACGGCGAGGCAACCCGTCGCGCGGTCGCCGGCTGGGGGCTGGAAACCGTTTGTCTCGATCCGCGTGAGCATTCGAACTCGCTGACCGCCGTGCTGGTTCCCGAGGGCCACGATGCCGACAAGCTGCGCGAGATGATCCTAGACGCCTACGACATGTCGCTCGGCACCGGACTCGGCAAGATGAAGGGCAAGATCTTCCGCATCGGCCATCTCGGCCATTTCAACGATCTGATGCTGTGCGGCACGCTGTGCGGGGTCGAGATGGGGCTGGCCAAAGCCGGCGTGCCGCACCAAGCCGGCGGGGTCGCCGCGGCGGTCGAATATCTCGGTCAGGCTTGAGGAGAACACCATGACCCCCGACCAGATCGAACGCGCCGCCAACGCCCTCGTCGCCGCCCGCAGGGGCGCCGCGATCACCTCGCTCCCGGCCGATGCGATCCCGCAGTCCGAAGGGGATTCCTACCAGATCCAGGATGCGGTGCGCGCCAAGCTGGGCGAGCGGGTCGGCGGCTGGAAGGTCGGGATTTCTCCGCTGGGCGGGCATTTCGCCGCGCCGATTTATGCCTCGACCGTGGTTCCAAGCCCGGCGAGCCTGCCGGCCAAGGGGTTCAAGATCATCGGCATCGAGTGCGAGATCGGGTTCCGCTTCAACATGGCCCTGCCGGCGCGACCCCAGCCCTATACGCGGCACGACGTGCTCGAGGCGGCATCGCTGCATCCGACGATCGAGATCGTCAACTCGCGCTACCAGGATTTCCGCTCGCTCGACCGGCTGCAGATCTTGGCCGACAATTTCTCCAATGGCGGGCTGGTTTATGGGCCGGCATCGTCCAACTGGGACGGGATCGACCTCGCGCACCCGCCGATCGAGGTGACCGCCGACGGCAAGCATTTCGCCGACTGCACCGGGCTGCGCGCCGGGACGCCGATCGAGCTGGTGCTGGCGGCGGTGCAGCACGCCAACGGCCGCGGCGGCGTCGCCGCCGGCACGGTGATCACCACCGGGACCCACACTGGCCTCGTCTTCACCGAGCCCGGGGTCAAGATCGCCGCCGATTACGGCAGGCTCGGTCGGGTCGAGGTTTCGTTCCCGGCCTGATGGAAGCCGTCTACGATCCGGTCACTCGGTTTCTGCATTGGCTCAACGCGATCCTCGCGACGATCGCGATAGCGTTGGCCTACGGCATTTCCGGGGCGCCGCGGCATAGCGCCGCGCGCGAATGGCTGCTGACGCTACATGGCTCGGTCGGCATCGCCATCCTTGCCGTCGTGCTGTTCTGGGCGGGTTGGCGGCTGCGTCATCGAGCGCCGCCGCTCTGGCCGGTACTGACCCGGCTCGAAGTCGTCCTGGCGCACGCGACGCAAGCGGCGCTCTTCCTGTTGTTCATCGCGATGCCGATCTCCGGCTACCTGATCCTCGCGGCGGCTGGGCATCCGGTGAGGCTTTTTGGCCTTGTCGCGATCCCGCCGATGGTGCCGCAAAGCGGTCGCTTGGCGCAGGCGGCAATGGCGCTGCACCTGACCGGGGAGTTCCTTATCTACGGGTTTCTCACGTTGCATGTGGCCGCCGCGCTGATGCACGCCTTTATCCGGCGCGACGGCGTCTTCGAGCGGATGCTGCCGCGGCGCGGCTAGGCTGGACCCGAGGTCACCAGCGACAACTTGCTGCGGAAGACTTCCAGCGCCTCGGCCAAGGTCGCGCCGGCGCTCAAGCGTTGACGACCGCTCATCACAAAGTATTCGGCGGGAGCCGCCGGCGACGGCTTGAACTTGACCATCGTATAGACCGCGCTCTCGTGGGTGTGTCGGAACACCGAGAACAGCGCCCGCCCGTCGCGATGGTCGATCGCATAGTCGCGCCATACGCCGCGCGACACGTTGCGGCTGTAAAGACCGAGCAGCTGGTTCATTTCCGAGCGGGTGAAAAACTGCGGCCGCCGTCCCGCCCGGTAATCGCGTAGCGGAAACACTGTCGCGTTCGTGGTCTTCATCGGCGACCGTCGCTCAATGTCATCAAGCTGTAATTTTGAACATTTCGGTCGATGCGTCCACCGTCTTGCACGTTCGCGCCACTCTGCTGCGGCACCGTTGCGCAAGGACGTGGTTTGGCTCGCCTCGGCGACGGAAATATGTTAGCCACCCGCACTGCGCGGGGGTTCGAGGCGTTCGTGAGCGATATTTTCCGCGAAATCGACGAAGAGCTACGCCGCGACAATCTGATGAAGCTGTGGCGGCAGTATGGCCGCTACGTCATCATCGGGGTGGTGGTCGTGCTGGCGATCGCGGCGGGGATTGTCGCATGGCGCAATCATCAGTTGGCGGAGCGCCAAGCCACCTCGGTACGTTATGCCGCGGCGATGCAGTTGCTGCGCGAAGGCAAGGATGCGGACGCCACCAAGGTCTTCGACGCGGTCGCCCGCGAGGGTAGCGGCTATGGAACGCTGGCGGACTTCGAGGCGGCGGACCTCGCCGTCAAATCCGGCGATCGCAAGGCGGCGGTCGCCGCCTATGACCGGATCGCCGCGTCGTCGAATCTCGATGCCGAGCTGCGCGACGTCGCCACTTTGCTCTCGGTAATGAGCAGCTTTGGCGACACCGATCCACAGGCCGAGATCACGCGGCTCAAGCCGCTTACCGACGCCGGCAATCCGTGGCATGCCACCGCGCTGGAATTGACCGCGTCGGCCCAGCTTCAGGCCGGCAACAAGACGGCTGCGCTCGACATCTACAAGCAACTCGCGGACGATCAGCATGCACCCGAAGGAGTCCGCAGCCGAGCCGCCGAACTGGCTTCCGCGCTGAAGCCGTGATTGACGTTCGCTGCCGATGAATCGCCGGCAATTTGTGGCGACCATGGCCGCGTCGCTGACGAGTGGGTGTGGGCTGTTCGAGCAAAAGAAGGCGCGGCTGCCGGGCGAGCGCATTTCGGTGCTCGGGCTCGATCACTCGGTCGAACCCGACCCCAAATTAGCCAATCTGGCAGTTACCCTGCCACCCCCCGCGGTCAATCCGGACTGGCCAGAGCCGGGAGGCAATCCCGCTCACATCATGGGGAACCCGGCATTGGGGAGCCAGGTCAAGCGGGCGTGGGACCGGAGCATCGGCGACGGGTCGTCGCGTTACACCCGCGTCATGTCGCAGCCGGTCGTCGCCAAGGGCCGGGTTTTCGCGATGGATGGCGGCGTCCAGGTCAGTGCGCTCGACACCGCTGGCGGCGCGAAGGTCTGGCAGGTCGATCTGAAGCCGGACAAATTGCGCGGCACAGCGTTTGGCGGCGGGCCTTGCTTTTGGAATGATCGGCTTTACGTCTCTACCGGGTTTGCTGAGGTCGTGGCGCTCGACCCGGCCAACGGCGCCGTGGTCTGGCGCCAAAGTGTCGGGTCGCCGGTTCACGCGGCCCCTACCGTCGCCGACAATCGCATCTTTGTCGTCACCGTGGATAACGAGCTGGTCGCTCTTTCGGCTGCGGACGGCAGCCGGCTGTGGTCGCACAACGGCATTCCAGAGGCCGCGGGTCTGCTCGGTGGCAGCAGTCCCGCGGTCGAAGGCGAGAATGTCGTCGTCGCCTATAGCTCGGGCGAGCTTTTCGCGTTGCGGGTGGAGAATGGCCGCGCGGTGTGGAACGAAAACCTGGCCTCGGGCCGAAACCTTAACGCCATCGCGGCCATGGCCGACATCCATGGCCGTCCGGTCATCGACCGCGGCCGGGTGTTCGCGGTCAGCCACAGCGGGCGGATGATGGCGATCGAGCTGCGCACCGGCGCGCATGTGTGGGAACAGGAGATGGCGAGCAGCCATCAGCCCTGGTCGGTCGGCGATTTCGTGTTCCTGCTCGCCAACGACAACGAGGTCGTCTGCCTGACCCGCAATGACGGAAAGGTGCGGTGGGCGCAGCCCCTGCCGCATTACGAAGACGAGAAAAAGAAGGAAGACCCGATCCGTTGGGCGGGGCCGGTGCTCGGCGGCGGTCAGCTGATCGCGCTGTCCTCGACCGGAGAAGCGATTTACGTCTCGCCAACGACCGGCGAAATACTCGGTAAGAACGGTCTGTCGGACCGCTGCTACTTGGGGCCGGTCATCGCCGACAATACTCTCTATATGTTGACGGACGACGCCGATCTGGCGGCCTACCGGTAGATGGTGGTGGGGGCATGGCGTTCACGGTCGCGATTGTCGGCCGGCCGAATGTCGGCAAGTCGACGCTGTTCAACCGCCTCGTCGGCCGGCGCGCGGCGCTGGTCGATGACACGCCCGGGGTAACCCGTGATCGCCGCGAGGGCGAGGGACGCATCGCAGACCTCACCTTCCGCGTCATCGACACCGCCGGGCTCGAAGAGGCGCCTCCGGCTACGCTCGCGGGCCGGATGCGGACGCAGACCGAGCGCTCTCTCGATCAAGCCGATGTCGCGCTCCTGCTGATCGACGCGCGCGAGGGGGTGACCCCGCCCGACCGGCATTTTGGCGGCTGGCTGCGCAAGAGCGGCAAGCCGGTCGTCCTTGTCGCCAACAAGGCCGAGGGACGGGCCGAGCTCAAGGCGCTTGGCGAGACCTATGCACTGGGGCTCGGCGACCCGGTGCCGCTATCGGCGCAGAATGGCGAGGGTTTCGCCGAGCTTTATCAGCGGCTGCGCGATTTCGCGCCGTTGCCCGACGAAGAGCTCCCAGCCGAGGAAAAGGCGGAGAAGCGGCCGCTGCAGCTGGCGATTGTCGGCCGGCCGAATGTCGGTAAGTCGACGCTGGTGAATCGCCTCGTCGGCGAGGAACGGCTGCTGACCGGCCCGGAACCCGGGATAACGCGCGATGCGATCGCGATCGAGTGGCAGTGGCAAGGTCGGGCGATCCGGTTGGTCGACACCGCTGGGCTGCGCCGCCGCGCGCGCATCGAGGAGCAACTCGAACGGCTCGCGGCGGCCGATACGCTGCGCACGATCCGCTTCGCCGACACGGTCATCCTGCTGCTCGATGCGCTGGAGCCGCTGGGCCGGCAGGATTTGACCATCGCCAATCTGGTCGCCGAAGAGGGGCGGGCGCTGGTGCTGGCCGCCAATAAATGGGACGCGGTCACCGACAAGGCAGCGACTTTGAGGCAGCTGCGCGAACGGATCGCCGAATCGCTGCCGCAGCTTCAGGGCGTGGCGCTCGTGCCGGTATCGGGACTGCGCGGGCGCGGCTTAGATGCGCTGATGAAGGCAGTCGTCGACGCTGACGCGGTGTGGAACCGGCGCGTCCCCACGCCGGCGCTCAACCGCTGGCTCGGCGCGATGCAGGAGCGTCACCCGCCGCCGCTCGTTGGCGCCCGGCGATTGCGGCTGCGCTATATGACCCAGGTGAATACCCGTCCGCCGACCTTTGCGCTGTTTGCCTCCAAACCGGGTGAGCTGGCGGACTCCTACCGGCGGTTTCTGGTCAATGCGCTGCGTCAGGATTTCGACCTGCCGGGGACGCCGATCCGGCTGATGCTGCGCAAGGGGGAGAACCCCTACGCGCGCGGCTGATGCTGTTCAATAGCTTCGCCTTCATCCTCGGGTTTTTGCCGCCCACTCTGGCCGGATATTGGCTGCTCGCCCGCTACCCGGCGGCGCGCCTGTGGTATCTGCTGGCCGCCTCACTGGTGTTTTACGGCTACTCCGACTGGCGCTTCGTGCCGCTTCTCACGGGGTCTGTCGTCGTCAATTGGCTCGCCGCTGCAGCGTTTCTCGCGAACCGTAGGCGCAGCATTCTCTACGCGGCGATCGCCACGGATTTGTTTTGTCTGGGGGTGTTCAAATATCTCGGCTTTTTCGGCGGCGTCTTTAGCGAAGCCACCGGCTTGGCGCTGTCGGTGCCGAGGCTGGCGCTCCCCTTGGGGATCAGCTTCTTCACCTTTCATCACATTATCTACCTGGTCGATCTGCTGCGAGGGACGGCGCCGCGCTATCGCTTTCGCGACTATGCACTCTACATCGCCTTGTTTCCCCAGATCCTCGCCGGGCCGTTGGTGAGACATCACGAGATCGTGCCGCAGCTTACATTGCCGCCGGCGCGGTCGGGCTGGGACACGCGGATCGCGCACGGAATCGGTTTGTTTGTCATCGGCTTGGCGAAGAAGCTGTTTCTAGCCGATCCGCTGGCCGCGCATGCGGACAGGGTCTTTACCGTCGCGGCGGCCGGCCCGCTTTCGACGGCCGACGCGTGGACCGGCGCGCTGGCGTTCCCGCTGCAAATCTATTTCGACTTTTCGGCCTATTCCGATATGGCGATCGGGCTCGCGCTGCTCTTCGGCTTTGTTCTGCCCTACAATTTCAATGTTCCCTACCGGGCCTGCAGCCTGCGCGATTTCTGGCGTCGCTGGCACATGACGCTGTCGCGCTTTTTGCGCGACTACCTGTACATCCCACTGGGTGGAAACCGCCATGGCTTGCCGCGTCAAGTCATCGCCCTATTGGTGACCTTTCTGCTCGGCGGATTGTGGCATGGCGCCGGGTGGACCTTCATCGTGTGGGGTGGGCTGCACGGTATTGGACTTGTCGCCGAGAACCTGTGGCGCCGCTGGCTGCCGCCTCTGCCGCAGGCAGCCGGTTGGCTGATTCTGATGGCGTTCCTGTTGGTTACGTGGGTGTTCTTTCGCGCGCCGTCATTGTACGCAGCCGGAAACATGCTCTCGGCCATGGTCAACCCAGGGCCGCTCCCGTCCTTTCCCGACATACGAACGATCCTGTTGGCGGCGGTTTTCGCGCTGTTCGGCCCGAGCAGCCAGGAGCTCGTCACACGGCTAAAACCGCGGCACTGGGTGGCGTTCGCCGGCGCGGCGGCCACCGCCGCGGTCTTGCTGAAACTCGGCAACGGCCCATCGTATGAGTTCATCTACTTCCACTTCTGATCCGGCGGCCTGGAGCAGGGTGCTGCGCCTTTACGCGCTCGGCTGCCTACTCCTCCTCCTGCTAGTCGCTGCCGTGCTGATTGGCCTTGACCCCTACGACAGCGGCCGCCTCGCGTTCGCCGACGGCTATGGTGTGCCGGCATCGTTGGGACCGCGTCTGACCGCGGCGAGCACGGCCCGCGCCCCCGATGCGGAGGCGGCGATTATCGGCAATTCGACGATACAGCTGCTGCATCCCGCGCGGCTCTCGCAGTTGACCGTGGTGAGATTCGTCTCATTGGCTATTGCCGGGACCGGTCCGACAGAGCAATTGGCGGTCGCACGCTGGTTTCTGCGCCACCATCGTGGTGAGGCATCATCACCCAAGGCCTTGGTCTTCGGTCTCGACCTGAGCTGGTGTGAGGCCGACGGCCGGCTTGCGGTCACCAACCCGTTCCCGTTCTGGCTCTATTCGCCGAGCGTGGCGGAATACGCGATCAACATGCTGCAGCTGAAGACGTTCGAGAGCGTGGAACGCAAAGTGAAACTGATGCTGGGCCGCGCAGAGCCGCTGCGGGCGGACGGATACCGCGACTATGAGACCGGTCACGGCTGGGACAAAGCGGCGGCGGATCGGGCGTTCGCCGAACCCCAAAGCGATGCCGCTCCGGCCGATCCGCCGAACTTCGCAGCGCCAAAGCTGCTGGGCGATTTCTTCGCCGCGCTACCGGCGGAGACCAAGGTGGTACTGCTCTTTCCACCGCGTCATATCAGCAGCTTGCCGCCAGCGGACAGTCCGGCGGCACGGTTCGAGACGCGGTGCAAGGCAGCCTATCGCGCGCTCACCGCCGCACGCCCGCGCACCGCGATCGTCGATCTCGCAGTCGACGGGGACATCGCCCGCAACGACCAGTTCTTCTGGGACAAGGTTCACTACCGCGGCCCGGTCGCGACGCGGATCGAAGACGCCGTCGCCAGCGCGCTGAACATGAAGGAGGTCGAATGATGCACCTAAGTCAGCATCTCACCTGCGACTGGGTGTCGGCTAAATCGCTGGCGTTGACGATTTCGCCGTTGCGCTGACATTCCGGCACGGCGAGCAGCAGGAAGGCGTCGGCGACGCTCTCGGGCGCCGGCAGGGTCATCGGGTCTTCGCCGGGGAAGACGCGCGCGCGCAGACGCGTGCGCACGACGCCCGGCCCGATCAGATTGGCGCGTACCCGCGTTTTCTCGATTTCCGCCGCATAGGTTTTCACCAGCGCTTCGAGTCCAGCCTTGCTCACCGCATAGGGACCCCAATAGGCGCGCGGCGCGCGGGCGATGCCGCTGGTGACAAAGATCGCCCGCCCGTCGGGTGCAGCCCGCAGCAGCGGGTCCATCGCCCGGATCAGCCGCCAATTGGCGGTGAGATTGAGGTCGATGATCTCGCCCCACAGCTTTGGGTCGATATGTCCCAGCGGCGAGAACGTGCCGAACTCGGCGGCATTGCAGACAAGAATGTCAAGCCGCTGATAGCGCTGGTAGATCGCGGCGGCGAGCTCGTCGATCTTGACGAAGTCGCGCAGGTCGAGCGGCACCAGCGTCGCGGTGCCGCCGGCGGCGCGAACCCTGTCGTCGGTCTCTTCGAGCCCGCCCGGCGTGCGCGCCGCCAGCACGAGATGCGCGCCCTCGCGCGCAAAGCGCTCGGCGACGGCAGCGCCGATGCCGCGCGAGGCACCGGTGATGAGCGCGATCTTGCCGGTGAGACAGCCCATCTCTGGCCGCGGCGTCAGTAGGGGGGCTGTCGCCGGATGGCCAGCAGCGCGAGGACGTCGCCGATCGTCGCGGCGACGATGTCCCCCGTCAGCGATCGTTGCTGTGGCGCGGCGTCCGCCAATGCGGCATGGGTACCGGACATCCCTCTACCCTCAATTTCCTGCTGTTCCGCTGCGGGCCAGCTATGCCAAGAGAGACAGTTGCGCGGATACCTTGCCGTCCTCGGCGTCGACAAGCGGGATCGGGTAATCCCCGGTGAAGCACGCGTCGCAGAATTGCGGCACCAGCGGGTCGCGTTCGCTCTCGCCCATCGCCCGGTAGAGCCCCTTGATCGAGATGAAGGCGAGCGTGTCGACCCCGATGAACCTGGCCATCTCGTCGACATCGTAGCGCGCGGCGAGGAGCTGTGCGCGCTCGGGCGTGGCGATCCCGTAGAAGCAAGGGTGCGTCGTCGGGGGGCTGGAGATGCGCATATGCACCTCGCGCGCGCCGGCGTTACGCACCATCTCGACGATCTTGGTCGAGGTGGTGCCGCGCACGATCGAATCGTCGACGAGAATCACCCGCTTGCCCTTGAGGTCATTTCGATTGGCGTTGTGCTTCAGGCGCACGCCGAGGTGGCGGATTTGGTCGGTCGGCTCAATGAAGGTGCGACCGACATAGTGGTTGCGAATGATGCCGAGCTCGAACGGAATGCCGGCTTCCTGCGAGTATCCGATGGCGGCGGGAACGCCCGAATCCGGAACCGGCACGACGACGTCGGCATCGACGTAGCTTTCGCGCGCCAGCTCCTGGCCGATGCGCTTCCGTGCCTCGTAGACGCTCTTGCCCTCGATGACGCTGTCGGGGCGGGCGAAATAGATGTGCTCGAAGATGCAGAAGCGCTCGGGTCTCTTGGCGAACGGCTTGACGCTGTGCAGGCCCTGGACGTCGGCGACGACGATCTCGCCCGGCTCAACGTCGCGCACGAACTCGGCGTCGATGATATCGAGCGCGCAGGTCTCCGAGGCGATGATCCAGGCACCGGCCAACTGGCCGATGACGAGCGGCCGCACGCCCAGCGGGTCGCGCAGGCCGATGACCGATTCCTGGGTCAGGGCGGCGAGGGAATAAGCGCCCTCGATCTGGCTAAGCCCATCGACCATCCGGTCGACAATGGTGCTCTGCTCGCTGGTCGCGATCAGGTGGTTGATGACCTCGGTGTCGCTTGTCGTATTGAAGAGGCAACCTCGGCGCACGAGCTGTTTGCGCAGCTGATAGGAGTTGGTCAGATTGCCGTTGTGGCAGATCGCCATCCCGCCAAGCGCGAAATCGAAATAAAGCGGCTGGACGTTGCGCAGCGCCACTTCGCCCGTCGTTGCGTAGCGCACATGGCCGATAGCCGAATGTCCGGGCAGTTTGCGGATGACGTCCGGCGAGCCGAAAAGGTCGCCGACGAGGCCCATGCCGCGATGAGCGTTAAACTGCTCGCCGTCATAGGCGACGATCCCCGCCGCTTCCTGGCCGCGATGCTGCAGCGCGTGCAGGCCGAGCGCCGCAAGCGCCGCGGCGTCGGGATGACCGAACACCCCGAAGACTCCGCATTCCTCGTGAAAACGATCTGCGTCGCCGCGGCCGGTCGTCAGCATGCGCGCCCTCGTCATCGCCCGTCCGGCCCCATCAAATATGGGGTCTTATCACCTTGTTACCAACCGGTGACAAGTCCTGCCCGTGGTCAACGATTATTGTTGTTGATGATACGATCCAGCGTCTTCTGGTCGCCGGGCTTGTAAGTCGGCGCTGGGGCTGGTTGAGCACTGCCCGGCGCCGGCGCCGTGGGATTGGCGAGCGCGCGAATCGCGGCCTTGGTCAAATCGTCGGCGGTCTGTGATTTGGTCTTCTGGATGACCTCTTCGGCCGCCGTCGAGGTCTTTTCGCGCCACTTCTCGGGAAGGAGGCCACGCACCAGTTCGGCACCCCGCTGGAGATAGGGCAGGCTCTTTGCCTCGCGGATCCACGGCGGGCGATCGGTTGGCGGCGGGGTCATTACGTCGAGCACGATGTAGGCAAAAAGGCTGAGAATCAGGACGCCCCTCACAATCCCGAAGACGAAGCCGAGCGTGCGGTCGACCGTCGACAGCGCGCTCGCGTGCACCGTGCGGGCAACAATCCCGGTGGCGATGGTCAGCGCGATCAAACTGGCGATGAACAGGCCGCCCCAGGCGATAAGCTGCGACAGCAGCTGGTTGTGAACCATCGGCTCGACGATGGCGATGAGGTAGTCGTGCCCGTAGAGGGTGATGAACCCGGCGCCGACCCAGGCGACGATCGACAATGCCTCGCGCACAAAGCCGCGCGCGAAGGCGAAGACCGCCGACAGGCCGATGACTGCGATGACGCCGATATCGAGCGGGTTCAAGAGGCCACCGTTACGCGCCGCATCTGGCGCCGGCGCTCGGCCGGGGCGAGACGGTCGACCAGCTCGCTGAGATGGCTGATCGGCAGCGTCGTGATGCCGTCGCCCGAGCGGCGGCCGCGCGCGCCGGGCCGCGCCGGAACCCAGGCCTCGCCAAAGCCAAGCTTCGCGGCTTCCTTGAGTCGAGCGTCGCTATGCGAGACCGGGCGCACTCGGCCCGATAGCCCGATCTCGCCGAACACGACGGTGTCGGCCGGGCACCGGAGTCTCGACCATGGCCGAGATCAGCGCCGCGGCGACCGCGAGATCGGCCGCCGGCTCGCCGATGCGCAGGCCTCCGGCAACGTTGAGATAGATGTCGTTGGCGCCGACCGAAAGGCCGCAGCGCGCGTCGAGCACGGCAACGATCATCGCCAGCCGTGTCGCGTCCCAGCCGACGACGGCGCGACGCGGCGTGCCGAGCACGGACGGCGCGACCAGCGCCTGGATCTCGACCAGCACCGGGCGCGTCCCCTCGATCCCGGCGAACACCGCTGCGCCGGCGACCGCCGCGCCGGTCTCTTCCGAGCGCTCGGCGAGGAACATCGCCGACGGGTTGGGCACCTCGACGAGGCCGCAGTCGCTCATCTCGAAGACGCCGATCTCGTCGGTCGCGCCGAAGCGGTTCTTGACCGCGCGCAGAATGCGGAACTGGTGGCCGCGCTCGCCCTCGAAATAGAGCACGGTGTCGACCATGTGCTCGAGCACGCGCGGGCCGGCGATCATGCCCTCCTTGGTGACGTGGCCGACCAGCACCAACACAAAGCCGCGCCGCTTGGCGAGGCCGATCAGCTCCTGCGCCGCGCCGCGCACCTGGCTGACCGTGCCGGGCGCGCTGTCGAGCGTGTCGAGATACATCGTCTGGATCGAATCGATGACCACGAGCAACGGGCGGGTTTGCCGTATCGAGCGAGGCAGCGATGTCGCGCACGCTAGTCGCCGATCGCGAGGTGCACCGGCGCGTTCTCGACGCCGAGGCGGCGCGGCGCGCAGCCGGACCTGGTCGATCGCCTCTTCGCCGGTGATGTAGGCTGCCGCGCTGCCTCCCGCCGCAAGCGCGGCGGCGGCCTGGAGCAGCAGGGTCGATTTGCCGATGCCCGGGATCGCCGCCGACGAGGATCGCCGAGCCCGGCACCAGCCCGCCGCCGCAGACCCGATCGAGTTCGGCAATGCCGGTGAGGTGACGCGGCGTGCCGCGGCTGTTCGCCGCGTAAGGCCGACAAAGTCGAGCGACCGCCCGCCCTTGCCGCCGGCGGCGCCGCTGAGGCTCTTCGGCGGTCCGGAGCGCGGCAATTCCTCGACAAGGCTGTTCCATGCGCCGCAGGCCTCGCAGCGCCCGGCCCATTTCGGGTACACCGCGCCGCATTCCTGGCAGGCATAGCGCGAGGTCGATTTAGCCATGGGCGCAGCCTCGCACCGCGCGAATCATCACAACGCGCGGACCTCCATCTGGATCGGGCCCTCGGCGCGGCCGTGGACGAACTGGTCGACAAAGGGGTTGCCCGAATGCGTCGATTTCGCCGGCCGGCCCGTGCCAGATGATCTTGCCCTTGTGCAGCATCGCGATGCGGTCGGCGATCTTGCGCGGCGCTCGTCATGTCGTGGGTGATCGACACCGCGGTGGCGCCCAATCGGCGCACGGATTCGATGATCAGGTCGTTGATCACATCGGCCATGATCGGGTCGAGTCCGGTGGTCGGCTCGTCGAAGAAGATGATTTCGGGCTCGGCGGCGATCGCGCGCGCCAGCGCGACGCGCTTTTGCATGCCGCCCGAAAGCTCGGCCGGCCGCAACTCCCCCACCTCGGGGCCAAGCCCGACCGCCGCCAGCTTTGCGAGCGCGATCTCCCGTGCCCTGGCCCGTTCCATGCCGCGCCCTTGGACAAGCCCGAACGCGACATTCTCCCACACCAGCAGCGAATCGAACAGGGCGCTGCCCTGAAACAGCATGCCGAATTTGTGCATGAGTCGTTCGCGCGCCGCTGCGGCCGATGTCCGACCGTCTCCTCGCCGTCGATGCGGATCGAACCGGCTTCGGGGTGCAATAGTCCGAGGATGCATTTGATCAGCACCGACTTGCCGGTGCCCGAGCCGCCGATGATGACGAGGCTTTCGCCAACCGCGCAGTCGATGTCGATGCCGTCGAGCACGCGCTTCCGCCCGAACGATTTTTCGACGCCGCGGACGGCAATCTTCGGGGCGGCGCCGCCATTCATGACAAATTGCTCATTTGCCGAAAAAGGCCGGGGTCAGCAGGTAATTGCTGAGCAAGATGAGGATCGATGCCGAGACAACGGCGTAGGTCGTCGCCTGGCCGACCCCCTCGGCGCCGCCGCGCGAGTGATAGCCGTGGTAGCAGCCCATCAGCGACGACGATAAAGCCGAACACCGCCGGCCTTGACCAGACCCGAGACACATCCATTCGCTCGAGATAGGTCTCGGTCTGGGTCAGGTAGGTGGCCGGATTGAAGCCGAGCTTGTAGGTGCCGACGAGATAGCCGCCGAACACGCCGATGATGTCGGCGACGACCACCAGAAGCGGCAAGGTTATCAGCCCGGCGAGCAGGCGCGGCAGCACGAGATAGCGCAAGGGGTCGGTCGACAGGGTGGTCAGCGCGTCGATCTGGTCGGTGACGCGCATCGTGCCGATCTCGGCCGCCATCGCCGCGCCGACACGCCCGGCGACCATCAGCCCAGCGATGACCGGGCCGAGTTCGCGCGTGACCGACAGCACCACGACGGTCGCCACCGCGCTCTCGGCGTTGAAGCGGCTGAACCCGGTATAGGATTGCAGCGCCAGCACCATGCCCGTGAAGATCGCGGTGAGGCCGACCACCGGCAGCGAGTAATAGCCCATATAGACGATCTGCCGCAGGATCAGCCGCGGGTAGAGCGGCGGGCTCAGCCCAGCCGCGAGCGCCCATCAGGCGAATAGCACAAGCCGGCCGGTCGCGGCAAGGAACGCAAAGAAGGCCGCGCCCGACCGACGCCAAGAAGGTCGTCATCAGGCGGCGGGCTCGCGATAAATGCGATGGTAGCGGGAGCCGAGCGCGGTGAGGATCTCGTAGCCGATCGTGCCGGCATCGGCGGCAACGTCATCGACACCGTAATGGTCCCCAAGCAACTCGATCAGCGCGCCGGCGCGCGAGCGCCGCCGGATCGACCGCCGAGACATCGAATGTCGCCAGATCCATCGATACACGGCCAAGCAGGGGAACCCGCGTCCCGGCGAGCCAGCCGCAGCCATGATGGCTCAGCGAACGTGGCCAGCCATCGGCATAACCTATTGCGGCGGTTGCCAAGATTCCCGGCCCGTCCATGACGTGCGCGGCACCGTAGCCAACCGACTCACCCCTGTCAATTTGGCGCAACTGCACAACCTTTGCGCTCAACCGCACCGCCGGCCGCATCGGGTTTGGCCGACCCGGACAGGGGTTGACGCCATAGAGCGCGGCGCCCGGACGGACTTCGTCGAAATGGTAGTCGGCACCGAGAAAGATGCCAGACGAGGCGGCGAGGTCCGGCGCTTGTGCCGGGAAGCAGCCGGCGGTCGGCGACGAAGCGGTCTCGCTGGATTGGGTTGAGCGGGTGCCCAGGCGTCTCGGCGCAAGCGAGGTGGCTAATCAGCATCGAATAGGGGGGCTGACAGAGCCGCTCCGCGAACGTCATCAACTCGGCTTGCGACAGGCCAAGACGGTTGAGGCCGGTATCGACGTGAATGATCGCCGCCGACTTTTCCGGTCCAATCGAGACGCTTTCCCAGGTCTCGATCTGACCGGGGTCGTTGAGCACCGGGGTCAGGTGAGCCGCGACAAATTCCGCACCTGTGCCGGACGGTGGGCCATTGAAGACGGCGATCTCAGGCTCCGGCCCGAGAGCGCTGCGCAGAGCGACCCCCTCTTCCAAGGTCGCGACATAGAACTTTCTGCACCCTGCCGCCAGCAGTGAGCGGGCGACTTGCACCGCGCCAAGCCCATAGCCGTTGGCCTTGACCACCGCCGCGCATGCCGCCGGCGCTGCCTTCGCGGCGAGTACGCGCCAATTGGCGACGATCGCACCGAGATCGATTTCCAGGATCGCGCCGGCGCGGCTGGCGGGGTCGGATTGCATTAGCGCATCTTACCGTCTCCCCGCGTCAACGGGGTTTAGGCCAAGCACCGCAGCGGATGCCCCTCGGTCCCTGCTTGCGCGGGAAAGATGACCGCAGAACGCCCGCGTCCGACTCAACCTGTCGCGCCTAATAGGCTGCCGGGAGGGCTTCTGGGCCAATGAAATTATCGAATTTTGTCGTTTCTGCCTCGAAATGCAGCTTTATCGTGCCGACCGGGCCGTGACGCTGCTTGGCGATGATGATTTCGGCAATACCGTGAATCTTTTCCATGAGTTCTTGCCACTCGGAATATCGAGTATTGAACTTATCCTGAGTTTCATTCTCGTTTATCTTTGGCTCGCGGTTCTTATAGTATTCCTCGCGGAAGATAAACATGACGACGTCGGCGTCCTGCTCGATCGAGCCGGATTCGCGCAGATCGGCGAGTTGCGGGCGTTTGTCCTCGCGTTGCTCGACCGCGCGCGACAGCTGCGACAAGGCCAGTACCGGTACGTTGAGTTCCTTGGCGATCGCCTTGAGCCCGCGGGTGATCTCGGAGATTTCCTGCACCCGGTTTTCCGGGCCGGTTCTTTGGCTCGACGGGCGCATCAGCTGGAGGTAATCGACGATGATCAGCCCCAGCCCCTGCTGGCGCTTCAGCCGGCGGGCGCGGGTGCGCAATGCCGCGACGGACAGCGCCGGGGTATCGTCGATATAGAGCGGCACCGATTGGAGCCGGGTGCTGGCGGCGACGAACTTGTCGAAATCCTCCCGGCGCACGTCGCCGCGGCGAATGCGGTCGGAGGGCACGCCGCTTTCCTCGGCGAGGATGCGGGTCGCTAGTTGCTCCGCCGACATTTCGAGCGAGAAAAAGCCGATGACCGCGCCATCCTCGGCCACCGGGCGGCCGTCCGCGCCGGGCACGGAGCGAAAGGCCTTGGCCGCGTGGAAGGCGATATTGGTGGCGAATGACGTCTTGCCCATGCCAGGGCGGCCGGCCGCGATGATTAGATCGGATGGGTGCAGGCCGCCCAATTTCTTGTCGAGATCGATGAAGCCGGTGGCCACGCCCACCGTTTTGCCATCGCGCTTGAACGCGACCTGGGCCAGTTCGATGGCTTCGGTGAGCGCTGCCTTGAACGGGCGCAGCCCACCCTCGGCCTGGCCGGTGCTGGCAAGCTCAAACAGTTTCTGCTCGGCTCGCTCGATCTGGTTGACCGCATCGTCGTCGAGGTCGTGGCGGAATGCGTCGTTGACCACATCCTCACCGACATCGATCAGCTGCCGGCGCAGATAAAGATCATGGATACGGCGGCCATATTCCTCGGCGTTGATGATCGTCACCGCCGATTCGGCGAGCCTGGTCAGGTATTGGGCGCCGCCGATCTCGGCGAGCGCGCCGTCCTGATCGAACAAGTTCTTCAGCGTCACCGGGTTGGCGAGCTGACCACGCTCGATCAGCTTGCCGATCGCCGCATAAATTCGTCCATGAACGGCGTTGCTGAAATGCTCGGGTTCGAGGAAGTCTGCGACCCGGCTGTGGGCCAGATTGTTGCGAAAGATCGCGCCCAGCAGCGCCTGCTCGGCCTCGGTGTTGCTGGGCGGCAGCCGGATGGGTTCGACATCAATTTCGCGCAGCGGGGTGACGCGGGCGGTAGCAGTGGATTCCATGAGCGAAGAATACCACCGCCCATACAGTTACGTGAGAAACAACTTAGGTATTAACTAGGAGGAATGTGGGGATTATTTGGATTCAGCCCTGGGATCAAATATTTACGCAGCGCGATCGTCGGCGGCTCGATGAGCGCGTTCCCATTCGAACATGTAATCACGAGTGAGCGGCACGGTATCGACCGCCTTGGCCATTTGGATCTGCATCACCAGGTGACCGCCATAGCGGAAGGCGACCTCGGAGCCGACGAGATAGGTCTCCCACATGCGGCAGAAGCGCTCGTCGTAAAGCTGCAGCACCTTATCGCGCTGGGCGAGGAAGCGGCGGCGCCACGCTTTCAACGTTTCGGCGTAATGGAGGCGCAACACTTCGATATCGGTGATCCACATTCGCGTCCGCTCGATCACCGGTACGACCTCGGAGATCGCCGGCGAATACCCGCCAGGAAAAATGTATTTGCGCAACCAGGGGTTGGTTACACCAGGCCCGTCCATGCGGCCGATCGAATGGAGGAGGGCGACTCCGTCCGGCTTCAACAAGGCGCTCACCCGGTCGAAGAAGGTCGGATATTGGCCGACCCCGACATGCTCGAACATGCCGACCGAGACGATGCGGTCGTAGCTGCCGGCTTCCTCACGGTAGTCGCGCAGGTGGAAGCGCACCCGGTCGGAAAGCCCCGCCTGCATGGCACGGCGCTGCGCCACCTTCAATTGTTCGGTAGAGAGGGTGAGGCCGGTGACGTCGGCGCCACATTCGCTGGCAAGATAGAGCGCAAGCCCGCCCCAGCCGCAGCCGATATCCAGTACCTTCATCCCCGGGCGCAACAGCAACTTCGCCGCAATGTGCCGGCGCTTATTGAGCTGCGCTGTATCGATGTCCTCGTTGGGATGGAGAAAATAGGCGCAGGAATATTGGCGATCGCGGTCGAGGAACAGATCGTAGAGCTGGTCCGACAAATCGTAGTGGTGCGCCACATTCCGGCGCGAGCGTGGGACCGGGTTGTATTGATGGATACGCCGGGTGAGCTGGCGAACGCGGTTGGCAAGGCGTAGCGGAACATCCCGTGCCATCAGCTCCTCGTTGCGCATGAGAAGCTCGATAAGCTCATAGATGCCGCCGTCTTCGACCGTCAGCGTCCCGTCCACATAGGCTTCGGGGAGATAGAGCCAGGGATTGACGACAAGCTTCCAGTACAGGGCTTTGTCGTGCAGCCGGACCTTTACCTCTGGCCCGGGCGAGCCGGCAAAGACATGCGTGCGTCCTGCCGCGTCGACAAGCTCGATCCGGCCGATCCGTGTAATACGAGTTAACAGCCGCGCGAGCAGCATCGCGACAAAACCCTGCCAGAACTTGCTGCTATTATTGGCTAATCTTGCGGCAGGGGACAAGCACCCACGGCCGTAGCGCCGGTGGTTACGCGGCGTCGGGCGCGGGAGCGGGCGCTTCCAGCAATTCTTCGGCGGATGGGGCTTCGTCCTCGTCGCGCTCGGCAAGCGGGTTGATACCCGCTTCCTGCATCTGTGCCGCCTCCGCCGATTGCGCGACATTGGCGGTCACGGTCACGCCGACCTCGGGATGCAACATCACGCGCAGCGGATGAAGGCCGAGGTTCTTGATCGGCCGGTCGAGCACTATTTGCCGCTTGTCGACGGTGAAACCGGCGGCGGTCACCGCATCGGCGATATCGCGCGCCGAGACCGAGCCGTACAGCTGACCGCTCTCGCCGGCCTGTCGGATCAGCACGACCTTGAGCCCGTCGAGCTTGGTGGCGACGTGCTCCGCGTCCGATTTGCGAGCAAGGTTGCTGGCCTCGAGCTGGGCGCGCTGGGTCTCGAAGTAGGCCAGGTTGTCCTTGGTCGCGCGCATCGCCTTCTTTTGGGGCAGCAGAAAATTACGCGCATAACCGGGGCGGACTTTGACGATCTGCCCCATCTGGCCGAGCTTCTCGACTCGCTCGAGGAGGATGAGCTCAACCATCGCTACTGCACCATATAGGGAAGCAGGCCGAGATAGCGCGCCCGCTTGATCGCGCGAGACAGCTCGCGCTGCTTCTTGGTCGACACCGCGGTGATCCGGCTCGGCACGATCTTGCCGCGCTCGGAGATGAAGCGCTGCAGGAGACGCGTGTCCTTATAATCGATCTTGGGCGCGTTGGGGCCGGAGAAGGGGCAGCTCTTACGCCGGCGGAAGAACGGTCGCCGCGCTGCCGCAGCTGCTCGGCCGCCGCCATCTCTGCCGCCGCCGCCTTCTCTCTGGCTTTCCATCTAAGCCTCCGCCGCCGGCTCGGGCGTTGGCGCGCGTTCGGAGCGCTCGGGTCGGTCGTAGCCGCGGTCATCGTAGCGGTCGCGGTCACTGCGCCGCGGCCGGTCTTCGCGGTTGCCACGGTTGAGCATCACCGCCGAGGGTCCCTCCTCGAGCTCGTCGACCCGGATCGTCAGATAGCGCAGCACATCCTCGTTGATCCGCATCGTGCGTTCCAGCTCGGCGATGGCCGGGGCCGACGCGTCGATGTTGAAGAGCACGTAGTGGCCCTTGCGGTTCTTGTTCATGCGGTAGGCGAGGTTGCGCAGGCCCCAGTTCTCGCGCTTCTTCACCTCACCGCCCTGTTCGGCGATGAGCTGGGTGAAGACATCGGCGATGGCATCGACCTGGGCGCCAGATATGTCCTGGCGCGCGATAAAGACGTTCTCGTAAAGCGGCATCAACGACCCCTTGTGGCTAAGATGGCCCGGAGCGCAGGCGCCGGCCGGGCCGAGCCGGTCCCAAATGGGCCGGCAAGGGTGCGCGGCACTATACTGAAAAGCGCCGCGGACGCAAGGCGGCGGGCCCAAGAAGCGATGGCGTTACCGCGCCGGACGAAAGATCGCGAAGACAATCATCACAATCAGCAGGACCAAAATCAGATAGGTAGGAAGAGAGCCGATTAGCGTTGCGGCGAACGTCTGAAACGAGAACCAAAGAAAAAGCGCCAGAAAGCCAATAATAACCTTATACAAGGTCAACTCGGAGAAGAAGCGCCCCTCGGCTTGAGGAGCGCTTCAAGGCGGCGTTCACAAGAAGCCGCGGCACACTTGTACCAACAACTCAGGCGCGGACTTCAACGCCCTTTTCCTCGAACATCTGCTGCAATTCGCCGGTCTCGAACATCTCGCGGATGATGTCGCAGCCGCCGACGAACTCGCCTTTCACATAGAGCTGCGGGATGGTCGGCCAGGACGAGAATTCCTTGATGCCTTCGCGCACCGAGGAGTCGGCGAGCACGTCGATGCCTTTGAACTTGACGCCCATGTGGCTGAGGATCTGCACCACCGTCGCCGAGAAGCCGCATTGCGGGAACACCGGGGTGCCCTTCATAAACAGCACGACCGGGTTGTCGGTGACTTGCTGGCGGATGCGGTCGTGTACGGTGATGTCCATCGCTTGATCCTCTTTTTGTGCTAATGCCGTTCCGGGGGTGCGCTCGTCTGCAAGGCGAGCGCGTGAAGTTCATTGCCCATCCGGCCGCGCAGCGTCTCGTAGACCATCTGGTGCTGCTGCACCCGGCTCTTGCCGCGAAACGCGCCGGAGACGACGGTGGCGGCATAGTGATCGCCGTCGCCGCGCAGATCCTCGATCGAAACCCGCGCGTCGGGGAGCCCTTCTTTGATCAGCCGCTCGATCGTCACCGCGTCCATCGCCATCGGTCTGTCCTCGCAAAGCCTAGCCGCCGGCCATATAGCCGGGCAGCCAAGCCTCGTTGGCGGCCTTCAACTCGTGCACCGATATGGCATTGCCGCCGGGGAGTGTCAACGCGGCCCCGCCAACGGTACCGATGCGTTGCGCGTATATACCCGCATTTCTTGCGGCGGCCAAGAGCGCACCGGGCGCGGCAGTTTCGATGACGTAGCGCGCCTGATCCTCGCCGAATAGGGAGGCGTTGGTGATAGCGAGGCCATCGAGCGCAACCCCCTTGTCCCCGGCCATCGCCATCTCGGCGATCGCGACGAGCAGCCCGCCGTCACTCACATCGTGGCACGCCGCGACCACTCCGGCATCGATTAGTCCGCGCACGAAGTCGCCATGCTTGCGCTCTTCGGCGAAGACGACCGGCGGCGGCGGGCCCTCCTCGCGCCCTTCGATCTCGCGCAGATAGAGCGAGGCGCCGAGATGGCCGTACGCCTCGCCGATCAGGATCAGCGCGTTGCCGTCTTGTTTGAGCGCGAGATCGATCGCTTTGCTCGCGTCGGCGAGCAGTCCGACGCCGCCGATCACCGGGGTCGGCAGGATCGCGCTGCCGCTGGTCTCGTTGTAAAGCGAGACATTGCCGGAGACGACCGGGTAGTCGAGCCGAGGCAGGCCGCGCGCATGCCGGCGATGGCGCCGGCGAACTCGCCCATGATCTCGGGCTTCTCGGGGTTGCCGAAATTCATGTTGTCGGTGAGGGCCAACGGGCAGCGCGCCGACCGCGGTGAGGTTGCGCCAGCTTTCGGCGACCGCCTGAGCGCCGCCGCGTCACCGGGATCGGCGCGGCAATAGCGCGGCGGTGCAGTCGGTCGCCAGAGCCAGCGCCTTGGGCCCATCGCCAATGCGCACCACGGCGGCATCGCCGCCCGGCCGCTTGACGGTGTTGCCCATCACCAGATGGTCGTACTGCTCCCAGATCCAGCGTTTCGACGCGAGGTCGGGGCAGGCGATGAGCTTCTTCAGGCACTCGATCGGATCGCGGGCGGGCAGCGAGGCAGGATCGACGTCGGCCGGCATGTTGCGGCTCTGCATCGGGCGCTCGTAAAGCGGCGCCTCGGTGACCAGCGGCCCGATCGGAATGTCGGCGGCAAGCTCGCCATGCATCTTGCAGGATCAGCCGGCCGGTCTCGGTGACATGCCCGATCACCGCGAAATCCAGTTCCCATTTCTCGAAGACGCGGCGCGCCTCGGTCTCGCTGCCGGGGCGCAGCACCATCAGCATCCGCTCCTGGCTTTCGCTGAGCATGATCTCGTAGGGGCTCATGCCGGGTTCGCGCATCGGCACGTGATCGAGGTCGAGTTCGATGCCGAGCCCGCCTTTGCCGGCCATCTCGACCGCCGAGGAGGTGAGGCCGGCCGCGCCCATGTCCTGGATCGCGACGATCGCATCGCCCGCCATCAGCTCGAGGCAGGCTTCGATCAGCAGCTTCTCGGTGAACGGGTCGCCGACCTGCACGGTCGGGCGCTTCTCGGCGGCGCTGTCGTCGAACTCGGCCGAGGCCATGGTCGCGCCGTGGATGCCGTCGCGCCCGGTCTTGGCGCCGACATAGACCACCGGGTTCCCCGCGCCGGAGGCGGCCGAATAGAAGATGCGGCCGGCCTTGGCGATGCCGACGCACATCGCGTTGACCAGGATGTTGCCGTTGTAGCTCGGGTGGAAATGGCACTCGCCGCCGACCGTCGGCACGCCGACGCAATTGCCGTAGCCGCCGATCCCGGCGACGACGCCGCCGACGAGGTGCCGGGTCTTGGGATGGTCGGGGCTGCCGAAGCGCAGCGAGTTGAGCAGCGCGATCGGCCGCGCCCCCATGGTGAACACGTCGCGCAAAATGCCGCCGACCCCGGTCGCCGCGCCCTGATACGGCTCGATGAAAGACGGGTGGTTGTGGCTCTCGATCTTGAAGACGACCGCGTCGCCGTCGCCGATATCGACGACCCCGGCATTCTCGCCCGGCCCGCAGATGACGCGCGGGCCCTCGGTCGGCAGCTTCTTGAGCCAGACCTTCGACGATTTGTACGAGCAGTGCTCGCTCCACATCGCCGAGAAGATGCCGAGCTCGGTGAGGTTCGGGGTGCGGCCGAGGATCGCTTCGGCGCGCGCGAATTCCTCCGCGCTGAGGCCCATCTCGGCGGCGAGCGCGGCAGTGACGTTCGAGGTAATGCCAGCCATTTATCTGTCATTCCGAGGCGACCCGCAGGGTCGAACCCGGAACCTATGGACACGGATCAATCCCAAATCAGCTCTGTCGCCGATCAGCTTTCGATGGCGGTGTTCATGGGTTCCGGGTTCGCTGCTGCGCAGCGCCCCGGAATGACACGAAGAGCTACTGCAGCGCACTGACAAGACCGTCGAACAGGCCTTGACCGTCGGTGCAGCCGAGCAGCGGATCGGTCGCATTCTCGGGATGCGGCATCAGCCCCAGCACGGTGCGGGTTTCGTTGAACACGCCGGCGATGCAGCGGGCCGAGCCGTTGACGTTGTCCTCGTCGGTCAGCTCGCCGGCGGCGCCGCAATAGCGGAAGGCGACGCGGCCCTCGCCCTCCAGCCGGTCGAGCGTCGCCGCGTCGGCGGTGTAGTTGCCGTCGCCATGGGCGACCGGCACGCGGATCGCCTGGCCGGCCGCATAGCCGCAGGTGAAGATCGTCTGCGAATTCTCGACGCGCAGATGGACGTCGCGGCAGATGAAGCTGAGCGTGCGGTTGCGCAGCAGCGCGCCCGGCAGCAATCCGGCCTCGGTCAGCACCTGGAAGCCGTTGCAGATGCCGAGCACCGGCACGCCCTTCGCGGCGCGCGCCTTGACCTCGCGCATGATCGGCGAATGCGCCGCCATCGCGCCGCAGCGCAGATAGTCGCCATAGGCGAAGCCGCCCGGCAGCACGATCAGGTCGGCCGCCGGCAGTTCGGTGTCGCGGTGCCAGACGATCGCCGGCTGCTTGCCGCTCGCGCGTTTCAGCGCGGCGCAGACGTCGTGCTCGCGATTGGAGCCGGGGAAGATGACGACCGCCGCTTTCATACCAGCTCGATGTCGTAATTCTCGATGACCGGGTTGGCGAGCAGCTGCTCGCACATCTTCTCGACCTGCTCGCGTGCCTTTTCCCGATCGGTTTCGGCGAGCTCGAGCTCGATCAGCTTGCCCTGGCGCACCTCGCCGATGCCGGTGAAGCCGAGCGAGGCGAGCGCGTGGCCGATCGCCTTGCCCTGCGGGTCGAGCACGCCGTCTTTGAGGCTGATATGCACGCGCGCTTTCATTGAATGGCCCTCGGGGCCTTGAAGTCGGCCGGGCCGCCCTCGGGCAGGATGCCGAGCCGGCGCGCCACCTCCTGGTAGCCTTCCTCGACCTTCTCCAGATCTTCGCGGAAGCGGTCCTTGTCGAGCTTCTCGTTGGTGCGGATGTCCCAGAGCCGGCAATTGTCAGGGCTGATCTCGTCGGCGACGACGATGCGCATGTCGTCGTCGCTGTAGAGGCGGCCGAATTCCAGCCCGAAATCAACGAGCCGGATGCCGATGCCGAGGAAGAGGCCGGTCAGGAAATCGTTGATCCGCAGCGAAATCTGCATGATCTCGTCGAGATCCTGGGTGCTCGCCCAGCCGAAAGCGGTGATGTGCTCCTCGGAGACCAGCGGATCGCCGAGTTCCGCTTTCTTGTAATGGAATTCGATGATCGAGCGCGGCAGACGGCGTGCCCTCGGCGATGCCGAGCCGCTTGGCCAGCGAGCCGGCCGCGACGTTGCGCACCACGACGCGCGAGCGGAATGATCTCGACCTCGCGCACCAGCTGCTCGCGCATGTTGAGCCGGCGGACGAAATGCGTCGGGATGCCGATCTCGGCGAGCTTCAGCATCAGGAATTCGCTGATGCGGTTGTTGAGCACGCCCTTGCCGGTGATCGTGCCGCGCTTCTGGTTGTTGAACGCGGCTCGCGTCGTCCTTGAAATGCTGGACGAGCGTGCCGGGCTCCGGGCCTTCGAACAGCACCTTGGCCTTGCCCTCGTAAATCTGCCGGCGTCGCGACATGCTAGGTCCCGTGGGGCTCCCGATGAAGCACCCTTGATATAGCAAGCAGGGTGGGGGCCAACAATGTCAGCGCGCGGGTTTGGCCGCGGCAAAAGAGACGTCAGCCCAGGGCGTTTCCGACGGCTGCCATTGCGCGAAGCGAAAGCGCGGCTTTCGCCCGCCGGAGTTGGGTTGCGGGCAGCGCGATCAGCGCGCTCGACACGGTGCCGTAGCCGCGTGGCAGTTAGGAAGCGCAGCGCGGTTTCGGGCGGCTCGCCGGGCGGCGATTCGCTACTCGTCGAGCAGCACCTCCCACGCGCGCCAGTCGTCGCGATCGGGATCGGGCGCCGCGGCGTCGCGAAAACGTGGCGTGGCAAGCGCGAGCCGCGGCGATTGTTCGGGTCGTCGAGGTCGCCGGCGGCGATCAACGACAGGCCCTCGCCGATCGGCCACGCGTCGATATTCGCCCGCGTCGGCGTGGCGCAGCCAGAACGCGTCGCGATTGTCGGCGACGATCAGGTTGAAGGTGCGGTAGGCGGCCGGATCGAGATGGGTCAGCGCCTCGGCGGCGGCGACCGCGTCGGCGTGGTCGAGCGCTTCGAGCACCAGCTCGCCGCGCGAGCGCTGGCCGGGCGCGGGGCCAAGCGAGCCGTGCCGGTTGAGGATCGCCGCGGCGACGCCCCAATCGTTGACCCCGAGCCACGACCCGCCGGCGAGCTGGTCGAGCCCGGCCACGACCTCGGGCCGGTCGGGCCAATGCCGCGCCGGCGGCTGCGCGGGGCGGCCGATCATCTCGTCGCGGTTGGCGCCGATCACCACCGGCCAGGCATGATCGGGCCGGCGCAGGATCACTAGCGTGCACATCGCCCGATCATGCCGGCTATAGTGCGGCAGCGGACAACGGATAGGACGATCATGACCACTTTCGAGGATCGCGAGAAGGAATTCGAGGCGCGCTTCAAGCACGACCAGGAGCTGCGCTTCAAGGTCACCGCGCGGCGCAACCGGCTCGCCGGGCTGTGGGCGGCGGAAAAGATGGGGCTCTCCGGCGCCGACGCCGAGACCTACGCCAAAAGTGTCGTCGCCGCCGAATTCGACAAAGGCGGCGAGCAGCCACGTCGTCGACAAACTCGTCGCCGACCTCGCCGCCAAAGGCCAGAGCGTCACCGCCGCGCAGGTGCGGTTCGAACTCGAGCATTTCGCCGAGACGGCCAAGCAGCAGGTGATGAGCGAGTAATTGGGTCGAATACCTTTCGTTTGACACTTTTAGCGGTGCAGGAGAAGACCGCTTCGTAGCCATGGTTGCCCCCGGGTAGCCGATGCGGCATGCTGTGCCACGCCCCTCGACTGCCATATGAGCAGGATTTGGATCGGAATGGTCCAGCGGGTTCAGCACCTGGACGGTCTTCGGGGTTTGGCAGCTTGCACCGTGATGGTTGCGCACGGCGCGATCGCCTTCGACTTCGCGCTCTACTCTGGCGATCCGTCTGACAGCGTGAACAATTGGGACGTCTGGCTGTCTGGCGCACCGTTTATGCTCCCCGTCGCTGCCAGTCTCGCTGTTTGCCTTTTCTTTGCCCTAAGCGGCTTCGTCCTTATCGGCAGCTTTGACGCGGCACCGAAGGGATTTGTGCCGCTCCTGGTTAAGCGTTATGTGCGGCTGGCGATGCCGGTCGTCTGCGCCTGCCTGCTGTCGTGGGCGATCGTCAGCGTAGGCGGCATGGCCAACCATCGGGTCGCCGCGATCACGCACTCCTCCTGGCTCGACAGCCATTTCGGACAAACCGCGTCGCTCTTTGCAGCTCTAAAGGAAGGCGTCACCGTTTTCTTCACTGGTACCGAGATGCGTCAGAGCTATGACGCGCCGTTATGGACGATGCCGATGGAGTTCGCCGGGTCTATCGGCATCTTGTTGGCATGCTCCGTAACGAAACGCGTCGTGGCCCAACCGGCAAGGCACCGACTGATTTACATTGCTCTTGGTCTGGTGCTTTACGTCGTGGTTTTTCGATCGTATCTCGGTCTCTTCGCTGCCGGCGCCCTAGTTCGTCTGATCTTGCCTCAAGGATTGCGCTGGCTGAACGGTCGTCCCGCAATTCCCCTCGGGCTGTGCGTGATTGGTCTGCTCATTGGCACCGCGCCTGTGAGCCAAGCTGGTTGGCTAATATACGCCATTCTTCCCGATGTCGGGGGTGGCCCCAGTTGGTTGCCGTGGCCAGCCTCAGGAGCAATGTTCTGGCATGCGATTGGCGCCACTTTGATACTGATCGGCCTGCAATCTTGGCGCTCGGTCCAGCGTCGTCTCGCCATGCCTCTCTTTCAGTGGCTGGGCGATATCTCGTTCCCACTCTACCTCCTGCATCTGCCGATCTTGATGTCGGTTGGCTGCTGGACCTTTTTGGCCGGAGAGGCGATCGGCGCGCCTCGCATGATCTCGATTGTTGTTGCCTTTCTCACCTTCGGCTCGGTCGCTGTCGGGTGCGCCGATGCCTTCACGCGGTTGATCGAACGGCGCGCCTTACGCTGGTCAGGAAACCTCGCGAGACGGATCAGATGGCCCGTTCAGCCGCCACCGATTGCGCCGGAGGCGGTATAATCCGGGTAATCTTCTGCTGTAGGTCTAATACGGCCGGTCGCCCAGCACCGTGACCCGGTTGCCGGAGCGGGTGTGCGGCCAGTAGTCCCACATCGCGTGGTGCTGGACGCAGCGATTGTCCCAGAACGCGATCGAGTTCTCCTGCCAGCGGAAGCGGCACTGGAACAGCGGGTTCGCCATGTGCTCGTAGAGGTAGCGCAGGATGCCGTCGCTTTCGTCGCGCGGGATGCCGTTGATGTAGCGGGTGAAGCCCTTGTTGACGTAGAGCGCCTTGCGGCCGGTCACCGGATGGGTGCGCACCACCGGGTGGTCGGCGAACGGGTAGGTCTCCTTGTCCTTGACGCCGTAATTGGCGTACTGGCCGCGGTAATGCTCGCCGTTGTGCCGCGCCGTGAGGCCGTCGAGATAGGTCTTCATCCGGTCCGACTAGCGCCTCATAGGCGGCGTACATGTTGGCGAAGAGGGTGTCGCCGCCGCGCGGCGGGCATTTCTTGATGTAGAGGATGCTGCCCATCGGCGGGATCGGGTCGCACGACACGTCGCGAATGCCAGCCCTCGCCATTGGCGCGGGAACTATCCTTGTCGGCGTGGATGATCATCAGCTCGGGATGGCCGGGTTCGGTCGGCGCCGCCGGGTGGATGTGCAGTTCGCCGAATTTGCGGCCGAAATCGAGGTGCTGATCCTGGCGTCAGATGCTGGTCGCGGAAGAAGATCACCAGGTTTTCGGCGAGCGCGCGATGGATCTCGTCCATCTGGCGGTTGCTCGGGTCGCGCAGATCGACGCCGCCGATCTCGCCGCCGATGATCGGCGTCAGCTTGTCGACGGTGATCGCCTCGTAGGGCGAATCCTGCGGCGTGTATTTGATGCGGGGGCCGTTGTTACTGCGCAGCGAGCTCATCGCGCTTCTCCCTGGAGGCTGCCGCCTTTCCGGCCACGGAGCCGAACACGCGGCGGAAGATCGTGTCGACGTGCTTCAGATGATAGGCGGGATCGAACGAGGCGTCGATCTGCGCTGGCGTCAGGTAGCGGGTGATTTCCGGGTCGGCCTTGAGCAGATCGGCGAAACGCCCGCCGCCGTTCCATGACGCCATCGCGTGTTTCTGCACGAGCCGGTAGGCGTCCTCGCGGCTCATCCCGGCCTGGGTCAGCGCCAACAGGAGCCGCTGCGAGTCGACGAGGCCGCCGAGTGAATCGAGGTTTGCCCGCATCCGCTCCGGGTAGACGATCATCTTGTCGACGACGCCGGTCAGCCGGTCGAGCGCGAAATCGAGCGTGATCGTCGCGTCGGGCGCGATAAAGCGCTCGACCGAGGAATGCGAGATGTCGCGCTCGTGCCAGGTGACGACATTTTCCAGCGCCGGGATCACCGCCGAGCGGATGACCCGCGACAGCCCGGTCAGGTTCTCCGACAGCACCGGATTGCGCTTGTGCGGCATCGCCGACGAGCCCTTCTGGCCCTCGGCGAAAAATTCCGACGCCTCGCGCAGCTCGGTGCGCTGCAGGTGGCGCAGCTCGGTGGCGAACCGCTCGATCGCCGCGGCGATCAGCGCCAGCGCCATGAAGAACGCGGCGTGGCGGTCGCGCGGGATGATCTGGGTCGAGACCGGCTCCGGTACGAGGCCGAGCTTCTTGGCGACATATTCCTCGACCCGCGGGTCGATATTGGCGAAGGTGCCGACCGCGCCGGAAATCTGGCAGGTCGCGATCTCCTTGCGCGCGGCGACGAGGCGCTCGCGGTTGCGGGCGAATTCGGCGTAATGGCCGGCGAGCTTGAGGCCGAACGTCGTCGGCTCGGCGTGGACGCCGTGGCTGCGCGCCACCGTCGGCGGTCATCTTGTGCTCGAAGGCGCGGCGCTTCAGCGCCGCCAGCAGCGCGTCGAGATCGGCGAGCAGGATGTCGGCGGCCTGGGTCAGCTGCACCGCGAGGCAGGTGTCGAGCACGTCGCTCGAGGTCATGCCCTGGTGGACGAAGCGCGCCTCCGGCCCGACATGCTCGGCGACGTTGGTGAGGAACGCGATCGTCTCGTGATGCACCTCGCGCTCGATCTCGCGGATGCGCGCGACCTCGAACTTGCCGCGCTCGCGCAGCGACTTCGCCACGCCCTTGGGGATGACGCCGAGCTTTTCCTGCGCCTCGCAGGCATAGGGCTCGATCTCGAGCTGGATGCGGAAATAGTTCTCCGGCTCCCAGATCTTGGCCATTTGCGGGCGGCTGTAGCGCGGGATCATGCCGGTGACGGCCTCTTCGCTCTCGCGTGCTATTTCCCGCTGGCGGATCATAGCCAGAGCCGGCCAGCGCGGCGAGCATATGCGGCGGCACCGGCGCGGTGACCGCGATCGCCGGCTTCGCCGGATAGAGCGGACAGATATCGCGCGGGCATGCAGCTGAAGCGGGCACGCCGGCTGGTCCGCCATAGGCGGTGTCGCCGACAACCGGACAGCCGAGCGACGGCGCAATGCACGCGAATCTGATGGGTGCGCCCGGTGCGCGGCTTGCAGTTCGAGCCAGGCGCGGCCATCCGCGGTTCCGAGCACGCGATAGTCGGTGACGGCGCGCTGACCGCCGGGGTCGATTTCCATGCGCCAGCCGGTGCCGCGCGTCTGCTTCTTCAGCGGCGCGTCGATCGGTGCCCTCGAAGCTGCGGCCGGGACTGCCGGCAACGACCGCCCAATAGACCTTCTCGACCTTGCCCTCGGCAAACAGCCGGCCGAGGCGGCGCAGCGCCTTCGGATGGCGGCCGAGCACCAGACAGCCGCTGGTGTCGCGGTCGAGCCGATGCGCCAAGGCCGGCGGCCGCGGCAAACCGAAGCGCAGCGCGTCGAACCCGGCTTCGAGATTGGGGCCGCCGCGCGGACCGGCATGCACCGGGATGCCGGCCGGCTTATCGATGACCAGCATCAGCCCGTCGCGATAGAGCACCCGCTCGAGGAGCTCGACCGGCGGCCGCTCCGGCGCCGGTAAAATCGCTTTGCGTTGGGCCGGTGTCCTAACCATCTCTCAAACATCGTCTGCGGCCGCTGGCGCCGCAAGCCCGCGCAGACAACTCTGTTGGAGCTCGCCATGATCGAAATGCTCGAAGGATTCCCGGATACCGTCGTTGCAGCCTCGGCTCGCGGCCAGGTCACCAAGAAGGATTACGACGACGTTCTCGTCCCCAAAGTGGAGGAGGCGTTTCGGCGGCACGACAAGGTGCGCTGCTACTACGAACTCGGCGCGCCGTTCGAGGGTTTCGACGCAGGGGCGATGTGGGAAGATTTCAAGGTCGGTGTCGGCCACCTAACCGGCTGGGAGCGGGTCGCCGTCGTCACCGATGTCGATTGGATACGCCACGCGGTTGGCGTGTTCCGCTTCCTGATGCCGGGCACAGTACGCGTTTTCCCGACCAATGAAGCGGCGGCCGCCCGGAGCTGGATTGCCGCGGCGTGATCGCCCGGTTGCCCCGATCATGCTATCTCTAGGAGAACCAATAGGGAGCTGGCGATGACCGACCGCGACAGCGCGCCCAGCATCGAAACCCATTTCTTCGCTGATGACGGCGTCATACCGAACAACGCAGCATTGCCGCTCGTGCTCTATCGCGGCGCGCTCGGCGGCGAGGGCGACCTCGCCGCGCGCTGCGAAGCGATGTTCGAGGCCAATGGCTGGCCCGGCGCGTGGCGCAACGGCATCTACGGCCACCACCATTATCACAGCACGGCGCATGAGGTGCTCGGCATCGCCCGCGGCTCGGCGCGCGTCAGGCTGGGCGGCGACAACGGTGCGACCGTCGAATTGCTTGAGGGCGACGTGGTGGTGATCCCGGCCGGGGTGGCGCACAAGCGCGAAAGCGCCAGCGCCGATCTGCTGGTCATCGGCTCCTATCCGAAGGGCCAGCGGCCGGATATTTGCCGCGCCGAGGCCGGGGCGCACGATAAATCTGCGGCGAATGTCGCGCTGGTAGCGCTTCCTGGCACCGACCCGGTGACCGGCCGCGCCGATCCGCTGATCGATTGCTGGCGACGGGGCGGTTCGCTATAACGCGCCGCTCTGCCGCAGCACGAGTATCCGCCGATGCCTATCGAACGCACCTTGTCGATCATCAAGCCCGACGCGACCCGGCGCAACCTCACGGGCGCGATCAACGACCGGTTCGAAAAGGCAGGCCTGAGGATTGTCGCGCAGAAGCGCATGCGGCTGAGCGCCAACACCGCCGGGCAATTCTACGCCGTGCACAAGGAGCGGCCGTTCTACAACGACCTCGTCAGCTTCATGAGTTCGGGGCCGGTTGTGGTGCAGGTGCTGGAAGGCGAGGGCGCGATCGCCAAGAACCGCGACATCATGGGCGCGACCAATCCCGCCAACGCCGCGCCGGGCACGATCCGCAAGGACTTCGCCGAGTCGATCGAGGCCAATTCGGTGCACGGCTCGGATTCGCCCGAGACCGCGGCGCAGGAGATCGCGTTCTTCTTTTCCGCGATGGAAATCTGCCCCTAAAAAGAGGCGCCCACTACAGCAGGAAAATCGCCATCCCAACGAGGATCAGCACGACCACGACGATCATGATCTTCGCGAACCGGCAAAAGCCGAACCAGGTTTGGCGGTGTTGAGGATCTGCGTCCATCCACATCGTCATCGTCGTGCCTGTCTCTCCTGAGAACTCCGCCGCCTGTATAGCCTAACTTTCGACTGAGGCAAGCGTCGGGTTCAGCGCCACGATATCGGGCGGCATTCCGCCGGCGACCGATACCCGATTGCCGCTGATACCAAGCCGCCCCTCGGCGAAGAGCCTCACCGCAAGCGGGTAGACCCGATGCTCGGCGACGAGGATGCGCGCGGCGAGCCGGTCTTCGTCGTCGCCGTCCTCTACCGGCACGACGGCCTGGGCGATGATCGGCCCGCTATCGACCTCGGCCCGGACGAAATGCACCGTGCAGCCGGAAAACTTCACCCCGGCGGCGAGTGCCTGACGCTGCGGGTGCAGACCGGGGAAGGCAGGCAGCAGAGAGGGGTGGATGTTGACCATCCTGTCTCGCCACGCGGCGACGAAATCCGAAATCCAGCAATCGCATGAAGCCGGCGAGGGCGACGAGACCGATATTCGCCGTGCGCAACTCCCGATCCGCTGCTGCGGCAAAAGCGCGGCGGCCGCTCTCCGCGATTACCCGGTGTGGGATTTTGGCGGCCTTTGCGCGGTCCAACCCGGCAGCATCGGGGCGATTGCTGATGACGATGGCGATCCCGGCGGGATAGGCAGGGTCGGCGGCGGCATCGATCAGCGCCTGCAGGTTCGAGCCGCGACCGGAAATCAGCACGCCGACCCTGAGCCGCTCCATCAAGCCTCCGCGCCGCGGCTTTGCCGGGCTCTCCATGGCATCCGCGGCAAAACTGCGGTATGACCGCAGGGCGCGGTCGGGGAGCCGCGAGGATAGGGGATCGAGGGCATTTGCCCAAGGAATGTTCGCCATGATCGGGGCACGATCGCGGGAGGGGTTCCGCTTCCGGCAATGGCGGAGCGTGGTCGGCGCGGTTCTTCTATTCGCCGCAGCATTGTCGCCCTTGTCTGCGGTAGCGCAGGACGATCCGTTCACGGCGACCGTCACCGTCGACGCGACGGCGGGCGATGTCGCCAAGGCGCGCGAGATGGCCCGGCGCGACGGCCAACGCAAGGCGCTGACCGCGGTCGTCGACAAGCTGACCGGCGGGCCCGGCAAGGCCAAGCTGCCGAAGCTGAGCGACAGCCAGATCACCGATCTGGTGGCGAGCTTCGAAGTCGCCAACGAGAAGATGACCGCGGTCCGATATACCGCCGACTACACTTATCATTTTCGCCCGGCCGATACGCAGACGATGCTGACCGGCGCCGGGATCACGCTCAACCTGCCCAATGCGCCCGACACCGGCACCGCCACGGCGTCAGCGCCGGGATCCGGTACGCCTCCTGGGCCCGGTACGCCTCCTTCCGCATCCGGCACGGTTCCGCCTGCTCCCGGCGCCGCCCCTGACAGCGCCACCCCGCAAGGGCCTATTGGGCCGGCACAGACCCTAACGGCGACGCTTCCGGTCGATAGCCTGGAGGATTGGATCAAGCTGCGCGATCGCCTCGCCGGGCTCCCGCCGATTAAGAAAATCGACGTCAAGTCGCTATCGCGACAGGAGGCGACGGTCGATATCCAGTACGCCGGGACTCTCGATCAGCTCAAATCGAGCCTGGCCACGATCCATCTCAATCTCGAGGGCAGCGACCCCGCCTGGCGGCTAGCGCGGACGCCGTAGCCGATGACCCGGCTTGGCCTCAACGCGCCGAATCTGATTACGCTTTCGCGGCTGCTCTCGGTGCCGTTGATGATCTGGTTGATCGTCGGCGAGCGGTTCGGCGCCGCCTTTGGGGTGTTTGTCGGCGCGGGGATCAGTGACGCGCTCGACGGCTTCATTGCCAAGCGCTTCGACTGCCGCACCCCGCTCGGCGCCCTGCTCGACCCGGCGGCCGACAAGGCGCTCATCGGCAGCGTCTATGTTTCGCTGGGTCTCGCCGACAAGTTGCCCGACTGGTTGGTGATCCTCGTCGTCTTTCGGGATGTGATGATCATCGGCGGCTATGTGCTGATCCAGACCGCGCTGTCGTCGCCTGGCAAGTTCGACCCGCTCTATATCAGCAAGATCAATACGGCGGCGCAGATCTCGCTGGTCGCCTATGTGCTAGCGCGGCTTGGGCTCGGCTTTCCCGACGGCGAAGTAACGCCGGTACTGGTTTGGCTCGTCGCGCTGACCACCGTGCTGTCGGGCCTTTCCTACCTGGTACGGTGGGCGCGCATTCTTTCCGGCGCTGAACAGCCGACATGAGCCCACGCGGATACCGCCTCTTATTTTGGTTGGGGCTGATCCTGATCGCGATCATTGCGCTCGGGATGGTGCAGAGCATCCTGCTGCCGTTCGCGGCGGGTGTGGTTCTCGCTTTTGTTCTGTCGCCGGCGGTCAACCGGCTAGAGCGTTGGGGCGTGCGCCGCAGTCTGGCCGCGCTCGCTGTGCTAACGCTGTTTCTGATCGGCGTCGTGCTGGTGTTCGTGATTCTGGTGCCGCTGATCCAGAACCAGGTAGTTCAGCTGATCGGCAAGGTGCCGGCGCTCGTCGCCTTCCTGAAGGAACAAAACAAATGGGTCATGGGCCTGCTGGAACAGCGCTTGCCCAAAGATCAGATGGACAAACTTCAGGATCTCATCAACAGCAAGTTGGGAGAAGCGGTCGCTTGGATCGCTACGTTGTTGCAGAGCCTAATCACCAGCAGCATCGCGATCCTCAATATCGTCTCGCTGGTGGTGATCGCGCCGATTGTCACGTTCTTCTTGATGCGCGACTGGGAAGCGATCGTCGCGGTGCTTGACGATCTGGTGCCGCGACAGTCGCTCGCCACCGTGCGCGCGCAGGCCCGCGCGGTGAGCGACACACTGGTCGGCTTTATCCACGGCCAGGCCCTCGTCTGCCTAAGCCTAGCGGTCTATTACGGGGCGGCGTTAAGTCTTGCGCAGCTGGATTCCGGCCTCGCGCTCGGATTTCTGATCGGGGTCTTGGCGGTGATCCCGATGCTGGGCGCCACGCTCGGCTTCGTCTTGGCTCTCGGGCTCGCCGCGACGCAATACGGCACCTGGACGTCGATTCTGACAGTCATCGCGATCTTCGCGATTGGGCAGGTGATCGAGGGCAATTTTCTCACGCCGAAGCTGGTCGGGGACCGCATCCGCCTGCACCCGGTCTGGGTGATTTTCGCTCTGTTCGCCGGCGCCACGCTTTTCGGCTTTGTCGGCGTCCTGTTCGCGGTGCCGGCGGCGGCGGTAATCGGCGTGCTGGTGCGGTTCGCCGTCAGCCGCTATCGACATAGCGCCATCTATGACAGCCGCCCCGGCGCGCCGCGCGGCCTTGCCCCCGATGAGTAATTCGTTTGCCCGATGAGGCAGCGCGCGTTCGACCTGCCGGTCAGGACCGGGTTCAGCTCAGCCGATTTTCTCGTATCGGAGTGCAACCGCGAAGCCTTCGAGTTGATCGAGCGCTGGCCAGATTGGCCGTCGCCGGCGCTTGTGCTGCATGGTCCATCGGGCAGCGGCAAGACCCATCTCGCGCATCTGTGGTGCGAGCGGGCTGGCGCCGCGTTGATTTCAGGCAAGGCGGTTGATGCCGCGGCCCTTCCGGATGCCACCGCCTTGGCGATCGACGATGCGGAGCAGGCGCAAGAAGAGCCGCTCCTGCATCTCTACAACAGCGCGCTCGAGCGCGGAGCGAGCCTGCTACTGACCCTGCCGGGGCCGCCGGCCTCCATGCTCATCGCGCTACCCGATTTGGCTTCTCGACTGCGGGCGCTGCCCGTGGCTGGGATAGCGCCGCCGGACGATGCAGTGCTGGGTGCGGTGTTGCTCAAGCATTTCGCCGATCGCCAGATCGTCGTCCGACCGGGGGTGATCGCCTATCTCATCGCCCATATCGAGCGTTCGTTCGCCGCGGCGGCCTCGGTCGCGGCGCAGCTTGACGAAGCGGCCCTGGCCGCGGCGCGGCCGATTACCATCAAGCTCGCGCGTGAAGTGCTCGGCGCCTCGGGTCCCTAGTCCTCGCCGCCGAGCGATTTCACGGTCACGTAATCGACGAGGCGGTGCCGCTCGCTGCCGATGTCAGGCCAGCTCGTTGCAATGACGAAGCGCGCGCGAACCCCGGTCGGGAACTTGCCGTTCACCAAGGTGCTGAAGCCGGGCGAGGTGGGGTCGGCAAGGGCCGCAGCCAGTTCGTGCAGCCCCGGGTTGTGGCCCACCAGCATCGCTGCCTCGCAGGTCTCGTCGAGCATTTGTAACCGGCGAAGGAGGGCCTCGGACGTCGCCAGATAGAGCCCGCCTTCGTAGAGGATCTTCGGTGTTGGCTTGTACCCGGCGAGCGCCAGCTCGGCGGTTTGGCGCGCCCGCAGAGCGGTGGAGCACAGCACCAGGTCGAGCGTTCCGATCGCCGCCTGAAGCGTCTCACCGATCAGCCGCGCCGCCTCGCGGCCGCGCCGGTTGAGCGGGCGCTCGTGGTCGTCGGCGTCGTCGTCCCAGCTCGATTTGGTGTGCCGCAGCAGGTGCAATTGGTGCATCGGCGATCCTCCACGCCGGACTTTCTTTTAATACATGTCCGGCGTGATCACGTTCTGCGGATTATTCGTCAATAATGCGGCACGCATCGTTTCGGCCGATTTGCGCCGCGTATCCATCCAGGAATGCGGGGTCAGCCAGGCCGAATGCGGGGTGATGACGAGCCGGCCCTCGAGCCACTCCTCGCGAGCGCGGTAGGCGCGCAGCAGTTCGGGGATCGGCTCGACCGGCGGCTCGACCGGCAGCACGTCGAGGCCCGGCGCCGGCGATGTGGCCGCTCTTCAACAGCGTGTAGAGCGCGTCGAGGTCAAGGATCGGGCCGCGCGCGTCGTTGACCACGACCGCGCCCTGGGGCAGCAGCGACAACTGGTCATGGCCGATCATGCCCTTGGTTTCGACCGTCAGCGGGCAGTGGATCGACAGCGTGTTGGTCTGGCGCATCAGGTCTTCCAAGGTCGCGGCGCGCTCGATGCCGAGGCCAAGCTCGATGCCCGTTCGGGATGCTTCGGGTCATAGAAAATGACCCGAAAATTGAACGCCTTGGCCCGCAACGCCACCGCAGTGCCAATGCGGCCTAGCCCGACAATGCCAAAGGTCTGCGTGCCGAGCCGCTCGATCAGCGGGTTCTGGAACGAGCGCCACGGCTCCGGCGGATTGTGGCGCTGGTATTCGTGATGCAGCAGGATGCCGCGCCGCAGGCACAGCGCTAGCGCGATCGCGTGGTCGGCGACCTCGGTCGTGCCGTAATCCGGCACGTTGCAGACGAGGACGTTGCGCGCCGCCGCCGCCGGCCGGTCGAGCTTGTCGTAGCCGACCCCCATGCGGACGATGCAGCGCAGCTTGGGAAAGCGCGCGAGGTCGGCGCCGGTAACGCCGAACCCCATGATCATCAGCCCGTCGGCCTCGGCGCAATCGGCATCGGAGAGCTGACTGAGCGCATCGACGTCGCGCTTCAGGATCTTCACATCGCCGCCGAGGACGCCGCGCTCGAGTTCGTCGGGCTGTTGGCGGGCCTCGGGATAAAGCACGGTAACGGGCATTTCATTCCCCTTCGGCTTGGTTCAGTCGTGGGCGACGCGCACCGGGCGCCCCAGAGCGGCGGAGGCGACGATCGCTTCGAATACGGCGACCCCGTGTACAGCCTGCAGGGGCGTGACTGGGTAGGCGGGACCGCCTTCGATCGCGTCGGCGAACGCCTCCATCTCGGCGAGGAGCGTGTTCGCTCCCTTGCCCTCGGTGATTTGCTGCGGCAGCGCCGCGTGGCGGCCGCTCGGCGGACCCTCGGGCGTCGGGGTAAAGTGCAGATCGAGATTGGGAGTGCGCAGCTCCGCGCAGCCTTTGGTGCCGAATACCGCCAGCCGGTAGCTCACTGTGGTCACCAGCGAGCACATCATGCTCGCCGACATGCCGTTGCGCATCGAAAACATGACGCTGGTCGTATCCTCGGCGTCGTAGGCGACGGCGCGCCTGAGGCTCGAGGCGTAGACCTCGTCGACTTCGCCGAACAGATGGATCATCGCGTCGACATTGTGGACGCCCAGGGCGGTCATCGCTCCGCCCGGCGCTTCATCTTGGGTCGCACGCCAGGATCCCGGGGCCATGAACAAGCCGGCCGGCGTGTTCTGCTCGCCGTAGCAATGAGCGATCGTGCCGAGCCGCCCACTATCGATCCGCGCCTTCAGCTCCTTCATGTTTGGATGAAAGCGGCGCGGGTAGGCGACGCCGAGCTTCACCCCCGCGCGGCGCACCGCCTCGGTCGCGCGCGGCGGCGCTTCGGCGATCGAGGGTGAACGGCTTTTCCATGAAGACGTGCTTACCGGCGGCGGCGGCGAGTTCGACGTGGCGCCCATGCTCGCTGTGCGGGGTGGCGAAATAGACCGCGTCGATCTCGGGGTCGCGAAGGATCGCGTCGAGGCTGTCGTGAAGCGCGATGCCTTTTTCCGCGCAGAACGCCGCAGCCTTGGCCGGGGTGCGGGTGTGCCCGGCGGTAAAGCGGATTCGCTCGCTGTTGCCTTGCACCGCGCTGACCAGCGTGCGGCCCCAATGCCCTATCCCCACCACCGCTATACGGATCATCCAGCGCTCCCGGCGTCACCTTCGGGCTGTTCTACACTGCCGCCATCCTAGCGGTCACGCCGTCACGCGCATGACAGGGGCGTAACGGGGCGGTAAAATTGCCCGGTTAGGCTGACCCGTTGGGATTTGGCCGGAGACAGGTCGTGGACACGGGCGCGCAAGTTATCGAAATTCGACCGTCGGATCAGGCCTCGCCGGACCGCTTTATCAACCGCGAGCTATCATGGCTCGCCTTCAACGAGCGGGTGCTGGCGGAGGCCGACAATCTGCGCCACCCGCTGTTGGAGCGGCTGCGCTTCGTGTCGATCTCGGCGAACAATCTCGACGAGTTCTATATGGTCCGCGTCGCCGGACTCAAAGGCCAACTTCAGGCGGGCATCGTCACTCTGAGCCAAGACGGGCTGACCCCGGCGCAGCAGCTCGAGGCGATCCAACTTCGCGCCAAAAAGTTGATGGAGAACCAGCAGGCCGCCTGGTTGGAGCTGCGCCTGCAGCTCAGCGCCACCGGGATCGGCATTGTCGAGCCGACCGATCTCGAGCCGGGCGACCGGACTTGGCTGGAGAAGCGCTTTCTCGCCGATATTTTCCCGGTGCTGACCCCGCTTGCCCTCGACCCGGCGCATCCGTTCCCGTTCGTTGCCAATCGCGGGTTCGGTCTCGGGCTGACGCTCGACCGGGTCAGCGACAGTCAGCGTCTGCAAGCGCTGATCCTCATCCCGGCTTCGGTCGAGCGCTTCATCCGCCTGCCCGGCGAGCGCATGCGTTTCCTACTTGTCGAGGACATGATCGGGATGTTTCTCGACCACTTGTTTCCGGGTTTCGCGGTGGTCGCTCAGGGCGCGTTCCGGGTGCTGCGCGACAGCGAGGTCGAGATCGAGGAAGAGGCCGAAGACCTGGTGCAGGTGTTCGAAACGGCGCTGAAGCAGCGGCGTCGCGGTCATGTCATCTATCTCGGCGTCGACGCGTTGATGCCGGCCGAGCTGCGCGATTTTCTATCCGAGAAGCTCGATGCGGCGCCCGGCGACATCTTCGCCACCGCCGGGATTCTCGGGCTCGACGACACCGCCGAGCTGATCACCGACGAGCGCCCAGACCTGGTGTTTACGCCCTACAACGCGCGTTTCCCGGAGCGCATTCGCGATTTCGGCGGCGATTGCTTCGCCGCGATCCGCCAGAAGGACATTATCGTCCATCATCCGTATGAGAGCTTCGACGTCGTCGTTCAGTTCTTGCGCCAGGCGGCGCGCGATCCGGCGGTAGTGGCGATCAAGCAGACGCTTTACCGCACCAGCAGCGACAGCCCGATCGTGCGTGCGCTGGCGGAGGCGGCGGAAGCCGGCAAGTCGGTCACCGCGATGATCGAACTGAAGGCGCGGTTCGACGAGGAAGCGAACATCCGCTGGGCGCGGGACCTCGAACAGGCGGGTGTGCAGGTCGTCTACGGTTTCATGCGCTTGAAGACGCACGCCAAGGTGACGCTGGTGGTGCGCCGAGAGGCCGGCGAATTGCGCTCCTACGTCCATTTCGGCACCGGCAACTACCATCCCTATACCGCCAAGGTTTACACCGACCTGTCGTTCTTCACCTGCGACGCGGCGCTGTGCCAGGACGCGGGACGGCTGTTCAATTTCATGACCGGGTACGCGAGGCCCTCGCATCTCGAAAAGATTGCGGTGGCGCCGGTTAACCTGCGCGAGCGGCTAAACGAACTGATCGAAGCGGAAATTGCCAATGCGCGCGCAGGCAAACCCGCGCAGATCTGGGCCAAGATGAATCAGCTCGTCGATCCGGCGATCATCGATCTGCTCTACCGGGCGTCGCGGGAAGGGGTATCGATCGATCTTGTCATTCGCGGGATTTGTTGCCTGCGTCCGGGCGTTCCCGGCATGTCCGACAACATCCGGGTCAAGAGCATCGTGGGCCGATTCTTGGAACACGGGCGAATCGTCTGCTTCGGCAACGGCAACCGGTTACCGTCTGATCAGGCGCTGGTGTTCATCAGCTCCGCCGACTGGATGCCGCGAAACCTCAACGGACGCGTGGAAGCGCTGGTGCCGATCGAGAATTTGACGGTGCATCGCCAAGTGCTCGACGAGATCATGGTGGCAAATCTGCGCGATACGTTGCAAAGCTGGACCTTGTCCGGCGACGGGACCTATGCCCGCGCGCCGACCGAGGAGGAGTTCTCCGCCCATACCTACTTCATGACCAATCCCAGCCTGTCCGGCCGCGGCCGCGCCTTGCGCCGCCGCTCCCCGCGGGTCGTCGCGCGCTGAGGCGATGCCCGATAGCAACCTGAGCGTCTCACCCGAGCGTATCGCCGTCATCGACATTGGCTCGAACTCGCTGCGTCTGGTCGTCTTCGAGCGTCTCAATGCAACTCTGCTCCCTCTCCTCAACGAAAAGGTCATGTGCGGGCTGGGCCGCGGCATCGCCCGCACGGGGCGCCTCAATCGCGATGGCGTCGAGCTCGCCTACGACAATCTGCAACGCTTTGTCGCGCTTGCCCGCGCGCTCGAGGTCGATCACCTGATGGCGATCGCCACCGCGGCGGTGCGCGAGGCAAGCGATGGCCGCAAGTTCGCCGCCGAGGTCGAGCGCCGGTGCGGCATCCCGGTGCGCATTGTCGATGGCGCTGAAGAGGCGCGCCTGTCAGCTGCTGGCGTCCTGGCCGGCATCCCTGGAGCCGACGGCGTCGTGGCGGATCTCGGTGGTGGGTCGGTCGAGCTGGTGCGCATCAATGCAAGCGGCGGGCACGCGATCGGGGACGGCATTTCGTTGCCGTTGGGACCGCTGCGGCTGGCCGAGCTGGCGGACAATCCGGTGAAGCTCGCCGCCACGATCGAGGAGACCGTCGACGGCGCGGATCTGTTGCGCGCGGCGGCGGGCAAGACCCTGTTTCTCGTCGGCGGCGCGTGGCGGGCGATCGCCCGGCTGCACATGGAGCACACGCGCTACCCGCTGCATATCATCCACCAGTACACGGTGAGCCGGCGCTCGGCGGAGGACTTTCTCGAAGTGCTGTCGCCGATGTCGCGCCGCTCGCTCGAGCGCATCGCGACGATCAACCGCAAGCGGCTCGAAGTGGTGCCGCTGGCGGCGATGATTCTCTACCGGCTGCTGCAAGTCGCCGCGCCGTCACGGATCATGTTCTCGGCTTACGGGTTGCGCGAAGGCTATGCCTACGGGCTGGTACAGTCCGACCCGACGGCGGACCCGCTGATTTCCGCTTGCATGGGGGTCGCCCGCGCACAAAGCCGCGCCCGCATCGACGGCGATCTCCTTGAACAATGGGTAGGGGCGGCTTTTGGAAAGCTGTCCCCGGAGCTGCGGCGCATGCACCGCGCCGCTGGCTGGCTCAGTGACATCGCCTGGAGCGAGCACCCCGACTACCGCGCAGAGCAAGCTTTTACCCGCAGCTTGCGCATGCCGATTGGCGCGGTCGACCATCGTGAGCGGGTGTACATCGCCTCCGCGCTCCACGCGCGCTATGGCGGGGCGCCCGACGATCTGGTGAAGGCGCCGACGCGCCCGTTGCTCAGCGACGACGACGCAGCCGAGGCGCGTAGGCTCGGCCTCGCGCTGCGCCTTGCCTATACGCTGTGCGGCGGCGCGCTCGACTTGCTCTCGGAGGTCGAGCTAAGCCGCGACGACGACGAACTGGTGCTGGAATTGCCGCCGAGCGGGAGCCTGTTTCAGGGTGAGGCGGTGGAACGCCGGCTGGGCGCTCTCGCCCGCGCGCTGGCCCTTACGCCACAGATGGTGCGGCGTCGGGTACGTAAGCCGGCGCTGGCCTCGGACTGACGTTACTCGCCGGCCGGTCCCGGCAGCGGTACCAGCTCGATGCCCTTGCGCCCGGCGGTCAACGCCAGGGTGCCGTGTTTCAAGGCCAGCGCGTCGGCGCCGAACACCTCTCGGCGCCAGCCGTGCAGCGCGGGAACCTCCGCCTTGTCGTCAGCGGCGATGGCTTCGAGATCGTCGGCGGAGGCGACAAGCTTTTGCGCCACCTCGAAATCTTCGCAGCGCTGCTTCAGCAGCACTCGCAACAGCTCGATCAGCGGCCCCAGTCCCGGGGGACTCTGGGCCTTTTGTGGGATCGCCGCCGGCGGGTCGCGGTCGGCGATACCGCGCGCCACCGCGTCGAGGATATCGTGGCCGAGCTTGCCTTCGGCGATGCCCTTGCCAAGGCCGCGGGTGCGGGCCAGGGCCTCGACGCTTTGCGGCGCGTGGCTGGCGATCTCGATCAGCGCCTCGTCGCGCAGGATGCGCCCGCGCGGCAGGTCGCGCTGCTGCGCCGCGCGCTCACGCCAGGCTGCCAGCGCGCGCAACACGGCGAGAAAACGCGAGTCGCCGCGTCCACGCAACCGGAAGCGATGCCATGCTTCGTCGGGATCGGCGCGATAAAGGGCAGCATCGGTCAGCGCCGCCATCTCCTCGCCGAACCAGCTTGACCGGTCGTTCTTGGCGAGACGCTGCTGCAGCCGCTCGTAGACGGTGCGCAAATGAACCACATCGCCGAGTGCGTATTTGATCTGGCGCTCGGTGAGCGGCCGGTGCGACCAGTCGGTAAAGCGCGACGCCTTGTCGAGCTGCGCGCCGGCCAGCTTGCGAACCAGGGTTTCGTAGCTCACCGAATCGCCGAACCCGCACACCATCGCCGCGATCTGGGTGTCGAAGAGCGGATGCGGCACGCTGCCTGAGAGATGAAAGAATATCTCCAGATCCTGTCGCGCGGCGTGGAACACCTTGAGCGTCGCCGGGTCGTTCATCAGCGCCAGGAGTGGAGCGAGATCGAGGCCGTCGGCGAGGGCGTCGACGGCGACTGCCTCCTTGGGCCCGGCGACCTGCACGACGCACAACACCGGCCAATAGGTGCGCTCGCGCATGAACTCGGTATCAACGGTGACGAAGTCCGCCCCCTTCTGGCGCGCACAGAACTCGGCCAGGGCGGCACTGTCGATGATCAAACTCATTGGCCAAAGGCTATAGCGCGAAAACCGCGGCGCCGGAATGCCCAGGAAGCGGGTGGGATGGTTTTAGTGGGGCGGCTGGCTTGACAATCGGAGGCGATCCGTGCGTCCTCCGCGCTCTCCACCGCCTGCGGGATTGATCCGGGACTTCACGGCGATGCATGAGTATCGCACCCACACTTGCGGCGCGCTGCGCCTTGCCGATGCCGGGCAAAGCGCCCGGCTTTCGGGCTGGGTGCACCGCAAGCGCGACCACGGACAGCTGCTCTTTGTCGATCTGCGCGACCATTACGGCGTGACGCAATGCGTGATCGACGTATCGTCGCCGCTCTTTGCGGCGGCCGACGCACTGCGGCTCGAAAGCGTCATCACCGTTACCGGCAAAGTTGTCGCGCGCTCGGCCGACACGATCAACCCAAGCCTGCCGACCGGCGAGGTGGAGCTGGTGATCGCCGAGATGACGGTGCAGTCGACCGCCGACCCGTTGCCGCTGCCGGTCAACAGCGACGCCGAGTATCCCGAGGACATCCGGCTCACCTATCGCTTCCTCGACCTGCGGCGCGAGCACGTGCACGCGCACATCATGCTGCGCTCGCATGTCATTGCCTCGATCCGCCGGCGCATGATCGAACAGGGCTTTACCGAGTTTCAGACACCGATCCTCACCGCCGATTCGCCCGAGGGCGCGCGGCCCTATTATGTACCGAGCCGATTGCATCCCGGCCAGTTCTATGCGTTGCCGCAGGCGCCGCAGCAGTTCAAACAATTGCTGATGGTCGCCGGGTTCGACCGCTATTTTCAGATCGCGCCGTGCTTTCGTGACGAGGCGAGCCGCGCCGACCGCGCGCCGGGCGAGTTCTACCAGCTCGACTTGGAGATGAGCTTTGTCACCCAGGATGACGTGTTCGCCGCAGTCGAGCCGGTGTTGCACGGCGTCTTCGAGGAATTCGCCGAGGGACGCGCGGTAAGCCCGGCGCCATTTCGCCGTATCCCTTATGCCGAGGCGATGCTGCGCTATGCCAGCGACAAGCCCGATCTCAGGAATCCCATCGAGTTGCACGACGCGACCGAGACCTTTCGCGGTTCGGGATTTCGCATTTTCGCTGGGATGATCGAGAGCGATCCGCATGTCCGGGTGCGCGCAATCCCCGCGCCGGGCGGCGGCAACCGCGCCTTTTGCGACCGGATGAATTCCTGGGCACAGGGGGAGGGGCAGCCGGGACTCGGCTATATCTTTTTCCGCGACGGCGAGGGCGCGGGTCCGGTGGCCCGTAACCTCGGCCCCGAGCGCACCGAGGCTTTGCGCCAGTTGCTCGGTCTCAAGGACGCCGACGCGGTGTTCTTTGTCGCCGGCGTGCCGGCGACGTTCCTGCCCTTCGCCAGCAGCGCGCGTCTGAAGATCGGCAGCGAACTGGGGCTGACCGCGGAAAATTGCTTCGAGTTCTGCTGGGTCACCGATTTCCCGATGTACGAATTGAACGAGGACACCGGCAAGATCGACTTCAGCCACAACCCGTTCTCAATGCCGCAGGGCGGGCTTGAGGCGCTGGAGACGCAGGACCCGCTGACGATCAACGCGTTTCAGTACGACATTGTATGCAACGGCACGGAGCTGTCATCGGGTGCCATCCGCAACCATTTGCCCGAGATCATGTACAAGGCGTTTGCCATCGCCGGATATTCGAGAGAAGACGTCGAGGCGCGGTTTGGCGGCATGCTCAATGCCTTCAAGTTCGGGGCGCCGCCGCATGGCGGGTCAGCCCCGGGGATTGACCGCATCGTCATGCTGTTGGCGGACACGCCGAATTTGCGCGAGATCGTCGCCTTCCCGATGAACCAGCAAGCGCAGGACTTGTTGATGCAGGCGCCCGGGCCGATTCCCCCCGAACGGCTCCGAGAATTGCATATCCGCCTCAACCTGTCGCCCGCGCGCGGCTTGCGCTCATGAGAGGGAGTAGGATTTCGATGATCGAGCGATGGGGCAGAGCAGGCGGTTTCGCGGCGGTGGCTCTGACCGCTGTGCTCTGGGCCGGAGCGGCCGACGCCGAGATCAACGCGCACCGCGCTATCTATACGATGACCCTTGGCACCAGCCGCACCAATTCTGGCGTCACCGGCGCGCGGGGCGCGATGGCGTATCAATGGGGCGAGACCTGCGACGGCTGGACCGTCGAGCAACGCTACAAGCTGACCCTCAGCTACGCCGAATCGCAAGATGTCGTGATTGTGTCGAATTTCGTTACCTGGGAGTCGAAGGACGGCCTTCGCTACCGGTTCAATCAGAAGGAAACGCGGGACGGCACGGTCGATGAGGAGATCCGCGGCGAGGCGCAACTCGACGGACCCGGCAAGGGCGGCAAGATTACTTTCGAAATGCCGCAACCGAAGACAATGACGCTGCCGCCAGGCGCACTGTTTCCGAGCGCGCATACCATTCTGTTGCTGGCGAAAGCCCAGGCTGGCGAGAATTTCGTCTCACGTCAGGTGTTCGATGGCGCCACCGTGGAGGGCGCGGTGTTGGTGACCGCCGCGATTGGCGGCAAGGTCCAGCCCGATCCCAATGATCCATTGAAGGCGCCTATCCTGCAGCACCCCGGCTGGCGTGTTCGCCTTGCCTTCTTTCCGGCCGATGTCAACGAAGAAAAGCCCGATTACGAGCTGGGTATGCTGCTGCTCGACAACGGTGTCTCGCGCGACATGCTGATCGACTACGGCGACTACACGATCAAGGCTAAGCTCGATAGCATCGAGCCGCTGCCCAAGCCGACCTGCTGAGACTAGTCGACCGCGCGGCCGAGGCGCACCGCCTCCCTGCCGAGCCGGCCGCGGATGTCATCCATCGCCTGCTCGAGGCGGCGGGGCCGCCCGTCTTCCTGGTCGAACAGTGTCGGTAGATCGGCGGTTTCCGCGCTGACTAGGCCATCGGCGCCGATCCCGATCAGACGGAAGCGAACCGTTCCGTCGGCCACACCGGCAAGCAGATGGCGGCCGGTGCGGAACAGCATGTCGGCGAGCTGGGTCGGGTCGGCGAGCCGGCGCGAGCGGGTGCGAATACGGAAATCACTGGTCTTTAGCTTCAAGGTGGCGGTTTCTGCAGCCAAGCCGGCACTCTTTAGCCGGGCCGAGACCTGCTCGCACAGCGGCCACAGGGTACGGGCCAACGCCTCCTCGCTGCTTTCATCATGCGCGAAGGTCGTCTCCGCCGAGATCGACTTCGCCTGCGACACCGCTTCGACCTTGCGTGAATCCTCGCCGCGGGCGAGATGGGCAAGGCGCAGCCCCATCTTCCCGTAGCGCCGCGCCATCTCGCGGTCGTCGATCGCCCGAAGCTGCCCGATCAGCCCGATCCCATCCGCAGCCAGTCGCCGCTGCATCGCCGCCCCAACGCCCCAAAGCAGGCCGACCGGTTTGTCGGCGAGGAAGCTAGCAGCGTCGCCGCGGCCGATCACGGCGAAGCCACGCGGTTTGTCGAGATCGGAGGCGATCTTGGCGAGGAATTTGTTGTAGCTAAGTCCAATTGACGCGGTGACACCAAGCTCCGCTTCGATCTCGCGCACCAGTACCACCAGCGCCTGGGCCGGCGATGCGCGATTCGCCACCTCGGTTCCGGTGAGGTCGAGAAACGCCTCGTCGATCGATAGCGGCTCAACCAGCGGGGTCAGTTGCCGCATCTTCGCGCGCACCGCGCGCCCCATTTCGCGGTACTTGGCCATATTGGGACGGATGACGACGGCGTGCGGGCAGGCAGCCAAAGCCTTGAACATCGGCATCGCCGAGCGGACGCCGTAGAGCCGTGCGACGTAGCAGCAGGCAAGCACCACGCCGCGCTGACCGCCGCCGACGATGACCGGTTGGTCGGCAAGTTCTGGCCGTTCTCGCTTTTCGACCGTGGCGTAGAACGCGTCGCAATCGAGATGGGCGATCGATAGCGCCTCGAGTTCGGGGTGTTCGACAAGGCGAGGCGAACCGCAATTTACGCAGCGGCCCAGTCCGCCAGCTGCGGCGGCCGAGGCGCCGCATTCGCGGCAGAGCGCGCTCATGGGGCGCCCTCGGCCGTCTCATCCGGCCGCCACAGCCAGGCGGCGCCACGCACGCCACTGGAATCTCCATGTTTCGGCGGAAGCAGACGCGTAACGACCTCATCGGAGAACACGTGGCGGCCCCAGAGACGCGGCACTGTCTCATAAAGTTCGGCAATCGCCGAGAGGCCGCCGCCGAGGACGATCACGTCGGGGTCGAGGATGTTGATGATGCTCGCCAGCCCCCGGGCGAGGCGTTCGGTGTAGCGGTCGAGTGTCGCGCGGCAAGCTTCGTCGCCCGCGGTCGCACCGGCAGCGATGCGGCCGCCGTCGAGGTCGCCGCCCCCTCGCCGCCGGTGATCGGCGGCGAGGCCGGGTCCGGACAGAAAGGTCTCGATGCAGCCAGATTGGCCGCAATAGCAGCGCGGCCCGGGTAATTCGTCCGCGCGCGGCCAGGGCAGGGGATTGTGACCCCATTCGCCCGCGATCGCATTGGCGCCGCCGACGATTTTGCCGCCAATGACGACCCCGCCGCCGACCCCGGTACCCAGAATCACCCCGAAGACTCTGTCGCATCCTGCGGCGGCGCCATCGACGGCTTCGGACAGCGCGAAGCAATTGGCGTCGTTGGCGAGGCGGACGGGGCGGCCGAGCGCCTCCTCCAGGTCGCGCCCAAGCGGCTTGCCGATCAGCCAGGTCGAATTGGCGTTTTTGACGAGCCCGGTTCGCGCCGTAAGGGTTCCGGGGATGCCGACGCCCACTGTGACGCCGACGCCCAGCTCGGCCTCAATGCCGCGGACCAACCCGACAACCGCAGCGACGGTTCCGGCATAGTCGCCGGCCGGCGTCGCGATCCGCCGCCGAGCCCGGACGGTGCCGCTCCGGTCAATGGCGGCGCCCTCGATTTTGGTGCCGCCGAGATCGATGCCGATGCGAAACGCTGCGGTCATGTTGGCCCGTCCACGGTCGCGGTTTGTTCTGTTAATGACCGATTGCATCAAATCCTGCAAATACCTGGCGGATGGCTCTACCGCTCCTTACGATTTTTTAAACCCCACGAAGGTAAAGATGGCGCCTGGATCGCGGCGGGTTTTGGCCCGTTCGGCGCCACCGTAGGGTCAAACGAACATGACGTTTGAAGCAAAGAACGGCCGCAAAAGTCCTGGCGAGGAATGTTCGAAGAAGGTGCTGATCGTTGAGGATAACGACCTCAACATGAAGCTCTTCAATGACTTGCTAGAGGCGCATGGCTACGACACGCTGCAGACCAGCGACGGGGTGGAGGCGCTAAAACTAGCGCGCCAGCATCGGCCCGACTTGATCCTGATGGACATCCAGCTTCCTGAGATTTCCGGGCTCGAAGTCACCAAATGGCTCAAGGAAGACGACGACTTGCGCTCGATCCCCGTGATCGCGGTCACCGCGTTCGCGATGAAGGGCGACGAAGAGAAGATCCGTGGCGGCGGCTGCGAGGCCTATATCGCCAAGCCGATCTCGGTCGCTAGCTTTCTTCGTACGGTCGAGCGTTTTCTCGCGTGACGTCGCAATTCCCCGCTCATCCTAAATCGGTTGCGCTAACATGACCGCGCGCGTTCTCGTCGTCGACGACGTTGAGCTCAACGTCAAGCTGCTCGAAGCCAAGCTGTCGAGCGAATACTTCCAGGTCATCCCGGCTTTTAATGGACCGACCGCGCTCGAACTTGCCGAGTCCGAATTGCCCGACATCATCCTTCTCGACGTGATGATGCCGCGCATGGACGGGTTCGAGGTGTGCCGCCGGCTGAAAGCGGAAGCTCGGACGGCCGACATTCCCGTCGTCATGGTAACCGCGCTAAGCGACATCTCCGACCGGCTGCGCGGCCTCGAGGCCGGTGCGGATGACTTTCTCACCAAGCCAGTCAACGATATCGCGTTGTTTGCCCGCGTTCGCTCGCTCGTGCGCATGAAGCGGATGATGGAAGAGCTGCGGCTGCGCGAAGAGATTTGCGGACGATTCGGCAGTCACGAGAGCCACAGCAACTTGGCCGAATCGGTCAGCCAAGCCGACATCGTGCTCGTCGAGCAACAAGGGTTTGGTGCTGCTCGCATCGCCGACACATTGGCCCCGATCGCCAGGTCGGTAAGGCAGGCGGGAAGCTGCGCCGAGGCGCAGGATGTACTCGACAGCAAGGCGGAGCTCATCATTCTCAGCCTATCGCTGTCGGACGACGATCCGCTGCGTCTGGTCTCGCAATGGCGCGCCACGGAAAATTTCCGTCAGCTGCCAATCCTATTGCTGGCCGACGAAGGCGAGTTGCCGCGTCTGGCGAAGGGGCTGGACCTTGGCGCCAACGATTACTTGATTCGCCCCGTCGACCGGAACGAACTGTTGGCGCGCGTTCGCAGCCAAGTGCGCCGCAAGAGGCTGCAGGACCGGTTGCACGAGAATTACCGGCGCAGCCTCTCGCTGGCGCTGACCGATGAACTCACCGGCCTCTACAACCGGCGCTACGTCGTCGCTCATCTCGAAGAACTCCTGCTGCGTATGGCCAATGACGGCAACGTCAGCGAAACCTCGTTGTTGATGTTCGACGTCGATCACTTCAAGGCAGTCAACGACCAGTTTGGGCATCCCGGCGGCGACGACGCGCTGCGCCAGCTGGCGGATCGCGCCCTGCGTGGCGTCCGCAGCATCGATTTGGTCGCTCGGTTCGGTGGCGAGGAATTCGTCGTCGTGATGCCCGAGACCGGCCTCAAGGCAGCCGTGATGGTGGCTGAGCGCTTGCGCCGATCGGTGGCGGCTGAACCCTTCAACATCCACACAGCCGGCGAACGCCAGCCGATCACGATCAGCCTCGGCGTCGCGATTGCCGAGGTGGGCGATACCGTGGATACGCTACTGCAGCGAGCAGACGACGCGCTTTACGAAGCGAAGAATGGCGGGCGCAACAGAGTCGTCGCACAAAAACCAGCGCCGCCGGCGATCCCGCTCGCGGCCGCTTCCTGATCGGTTTGGGGCTGCCCTCGAGCAGCCCCAAGTTACTTGATCCGAGCTTCCTTAAAGACGACGTGCTTGCGCGCGACCGGATCGTATTTTTTCAGCTCGAGCTTTTCGGTCTTCGTCCGCGGGTTTTTCTTGGTCACGTAGAAGAAGCCGGTGTCGGCGCTGCTGACGAGCTTGATCTGGACGGTGTTGGTCTTGGCCATGGCCGGGGCTCGCAGGATTTCAGGGAATTCGCGTTTGCGAAGATAGCGGGTGACTCGAACCTGTCAAGGCGCCGCCCGGCGAGGTTTGTCCCGAATGAAGCGCCGGGGCGGTGGGATGGATCGCGCCGACCGCCTCGCTGTACCGCGTCGGGTCGGTAAGGACGCGTTCGGCGATTTTCAGATCGAGCGTCGGCTTTTCCGTCCGCGCCGGGCAGTTCTGGCGCAACTGCCGCCAAGCGTTGTCATCGAGCGAGGCGCGCGGGCGCGATGCCGACGCCGCGTCGGGCGTTGCATCGACCGCGCTGCGGAGCGCGGCGTCGAGTGCGCCGTCCGCATCGGCCAGCCCGGCGGTGCACAACGTCGGGACAACGCCATGCGACTGGAGGTAATACCCTGACGGAGTCACCAGACGCGCCCAGGTCAGCGTCAGCTCGCCGTCATTGGGCAGGTGCATTACGGTCTGGACCGTGCCCTTGCCGTAGGACGAGCTGCCGATGACCACGGCGCGCCCGACATCCTGCAAGGCGGCGGCGACGATTTCCGAGGCCGAAGCGGAACCGCCATTGATCAGCACGGCGAGCGGAATGGTAGGCACGGTCGCATGGCCGGTCGCGGCAAAATACTGATGGCTCGCTGGGTGCCGGCCGATCGTGGCGACGATCGGGCCCTTGGTGATAAACAGATCGGCGAGGCTCACGGCTTGGTCGAGCAAGCCGCCAGGGTTGCCGCGCAGATCGAGGACGATGCCGGACAGGTGTCCTCCAGTCGCTCGCTCCTCGTTGGCGATACCCTCGGTCAGGAACTGGGTCGTGCTCTGATTGAAGCTCGCAATGCGAAAGATCGCGACATTGCCGTCGCGCGAGGCGGTTACGGTCGGCATGATGACGAGCATTCGGGTGATCTTATAGTCCCGGGTTCCGGGCACTCCCTCGCGCGCGATTGTCACCATGACGGTCGATGAAACCGGCCCGCGCAGCAGGTGGATAATCTCGGCGGCACGCTGACCGGTGGTCGGTTTCCCGTCGACGGCGACGATGCGATCACCGATGCGCAACCCGGCACGATCGGCAGGACTCTGCTCGGACACCGCGGTGATGCGAAAATCGTCGCTGGTGCTGTCGAGCGACACCCCGATCCCACCGAACCCGTCACGCGCGGCGCGCTGCTCACGCGCCTCTTCCGGCGGTGCGTAGCGCGAAAATCGGTCAAGCGTGCCGGTCATGCCATCGAACATCGCCGTGTCGATCGCGTCTTCCGACATCGACGCGATGTGCCCCGAGGCTTTCTTCGCGGCGGCGATGATGGCCGCGATGGTCTGTCCCGCGTCGGTTGGGCCGATCTCCGGCGGCACTTGGAAACGCGCGACGACAATTCCGTCTTGCGTCAGGGTTAGCTGGTCGCGGTAGTTCGGGTCGCCGCCGATCGTGACACCGAGCCGCTCATCGAGCTTCGCCAGATTCGCCGCTCCGACTGTGACCAGCTTTTGGCTCGAGATCGGCTCGATATAGAGGTCGGTGATCTGCTCGACGCCGCGCGCGAAGAGCTGCGCGGTATCAGTGCCGGTCTCGATCTCATGCCCACCGCCGCACGCCGCAAGTGCCGCCATGACCACAAGCGGGCCAAGCCGACAGACGATCGACGCCAAGCGCATCTTCGACAGCAACCGCGCGCGATTCGGCAATCCCAACTTCCTCTTAATCGCCAATCACGGCGGATTGCGCACTGGCGGAGCCTGACAGTGGCGGCGCACAGTAGTTTTTCGCCTTGCTGCGATCAACAAGAGCGGGTGTGGGCCGTCGGATGTTCTCAGCGGCGGCGCCGCAGCCGCGGCTGCCGGCGCCGCGGTGTCGGTGCGCGGAAGCGCGGGGTGGTGTCGTCCTCTAGCCCGAAGACGAGACGCCCTCCAATCGGGTCGGCCTCGACGAGCCGCACCGTTACTGCGTCGCCGAGCCCGAAGCTACGTCGGCCATGACGTCCGCTCAGCCGCTGGCGCTTTGGATCGAAGCGATACGGCCCGATCGGCAGATTGGAGAGCGGTACCAGACCGTCAGTGCCACTCTCCGCTAGGCGAATGAACAGGCCGAAGCGAGCGACGCCGCTCACCCGCGCGGCGAAGGTGTGGCCGATCATTCCGGCACATAGCCGGACCCGGTAGCGGTCAAGCGCGGCGCGCTCGGCGGCGGTGGCGCGGCGCTCGGTCGCGGATATGTGCTGAGCGATCGCCGCCAGTTCCTCGCCGCGCGCGATCGGCTCACCCAAGAGCGCCCGGTGGACTTGCAGATCGGCATAGCGGCGAATCGGCGAGGTGAAATGCGCGTAACGCCGTAGCGCCAACCCGAAATGACCGATGTTGCCGGGACTGTACGCGGCTTGCGCCTGGGCGCGCAGGACCAGATCGTTGATCACGGCCGCCTCGGGCCTTCCCGCCGCACGCGTCAGGATCCGGTTGAACAGTTCGGGACGCAGCGGCTGGCCCTTCGCAAGCGCAAGGCCAGGGACGCCGAGATCGGTGAGCGCCTGGCGCAGTCCGTCGAGCCGCTCGGGGTCGGGCGCGTCGTGGATGCGGTAGATGCAGGGCCGCCGCCGCGCCTCAAGCTCCTCTGCGGCGGCGACATTGGCGAGGATCATGAATTCCTCGATCAACTTATGGCTATCGAGCCGGGGATGCGGCTCGACCGCGACCGGTTGCTTGTGGGCGTCGAGCACCACCTTGTACTCGACGAGTTCGAGTGCGAGAGCACCGCGTTCCACGCGGGCCCGGCCGAGCGCCGCCCACGCACCGTAGAGCGCATCGAGGCTGTTCTTGCCAATCTCGAGCTTCCGCGAGCCGTCGTGCGCTGCCTGGACTTGCTCATAGGTGAGCCGCGCCGCCGATCGCATGATTGCGCGCTCGAAGCGATGGCGGAGCTTGCGGCCCTGTGCGTCGATCCACAAATGCGCAGCGAGGCAGGCGCGATCCTCTCCCGGTATTAGCGAGCACAGGCCGTTCGACAACGCCTCGGGCAGCATCGGCACGACCCGGTCGGGGAAATAGACTGAGTTGCCGCGCAGCTCCGCCTCGCGGTCGAGCGCGCTTTCCGGCGCGACATAATGAGCGACGTCGGCGATAGCGACGGCGAGACGCCAGCCGCCGCGGTTTTCCGGATCGGGGTCGGCCTCGGCCCAGACCGCGTCGTCGAAATCGCGCGCATCGCTGCCGTCGATCGTCACCAGCGCCAAGTCGCGTAGATCGGCGCGGCCGTCGGGGGTGGGCGGCGCAGCCGCCTTGGCCTCAGCCAGGGCGGCGGCGGGGAACTCGGTCGGAATGCCAAACTCGGCGATCGATAGAAGGCTGATCGCGCCCGGCGCGTCAGGCTGTCCCAGATGCTCGACGATCTTGACGCGGGGCGGGCCGTAACGGCGGGCGGGCAGCAGCTCAGCGGTGACCAGCTCGCCGTCGACGGCGCCAGCGGCATGGGCCAAATCGACAACGTATTCGCTGCGATCGCGGCGGTCGGCCGGCGCCACCCGTCCACCGTCATGAATGCGGTGGAAGACGCCGACGACGCGGTCTAGTGGCTCGCGGGGCGGCTGGATGGGGCTCGCCTCGCCGCCCGCGTCTTGGCGGGACCGCTGCGCTTTGCCTTGGGGGCGGGTTTGCGCGCCGATGGGCCGTTTGCCGCGCGCGCACGCCGCGGCGTTTTGCCCTTTGCCTTTTGCGCCGCGAGCAAGGGCAGCGCCTCGCCTAACGTAAAGTTGTCGGCGTTGGCCGCCTTGGGTAGCGATGCGTAGAGGCCGTCGTGTGCCACGTAAGGCCCATAGCGGCCGCGATAGAGGCCAACTGTGCCACCTTCCGGGTGGGCTCCCAATTCGCGGATCAATTGCGGGCCGCGGCGGCCGCCGCTTTTTGCCTCGGCCAGAACTGTCACGGCTCGGTTGAGCCCGATATTGAGAACGTCGTCGTCGGCGCCGAGCGAGGCGAAGGTGCCACCAAGCTTGAGATAAGGGCCGAAGCGGCCGATGCCGGCGCTGATCATCTCGCCGGTATCGGGGTGGCGGCCGATCTCGCGCGGCAAGGCCAGCAGCTTGATCGCGAAATCGAGCGTGACGCTTTCGGGTTCCATTCCTTTCGGCAGTGAGACCCGTTTCGGCTTGCCGCCATTGGCGCTGCCGAGCTCGAAGTAATTGCCGTATGGGCCCTTCTTCAGCGTCACCGGAAGTCCGCTCGCTGGGTCGGTACCCAGCTCCGTATCGGGCGTGGCGGCGGGCTTATCTTCGCCGTTTTCCTCTATCCCGAGAGCCCGAGTGTAGCGGCAATTTGGATAGTTCGAGCAACCGATGAACGCGCCGAAGCGGCCCAGTTTCAGCGACAGCTTGCCCTCGCCGCAGACCGGGCACAGCCGCGGATCCTTGCCGGAACCGTCATCGGGAAAGAAATGGCGGCCCAGCTCCTCGTCGAGCGACTTCAGTACGTCGCCGATCTTGAGATCCTTGGTGCCGTCGACCGCGCCGGAGAAGTCGCGCCAGAAATTGCGCAGCACCTCTTTCCAGTCGATCCTCCCACCGGAGATGTCGTCGAGTTGGTTTTCGAGATCCGCGGTGAAATTGTATTCGACGTAGCGCTCGAAAAAACTGGTGAGGAAGGCCGTCACCAGCCGACCGCGGTCCTCGGGCACGAAGCGGCGCTTGTCGAGTCGGACATACTCGCGGTCCTGCAGCACCTGGATGATCGAGGCGTAGGTCGAAGGGCGGCCGATGCCGAGTTCCTCGAGCTTCTTGACTAAGCTCGCCTCGCTGTAGCGCGGCGGCGGCTGGGTGAAGTGCTGGCTCGGGGTCACCGCCTCACGGCCGAGCCGTTCCTTCTCCTTCATCGCTGGCAGGCGGCGATTTTCCTCGTCCTCGGCCGCGTCGTCCTGATCTTCCTGATAGAGCTTGAGGAACCCATCGAACACGATTGTCGAACCGGTGGCGTGCAGGCGCAGCTTGCCGCTCGGGTCGGCGATATCGACGCCGACCTGGTCGAGCACCGCCAATTCCATCTGGCTCGCCACGGTGCGTTTCCAGATGAGCTCGTAGAGCCGGCGGTGGTCGTTATCGAGATGGCGGGCGACATCGCTGGGCTTGCGCGACAGGTCAGTGGGGCGGATCGCTTCGTGCGCCTCCTGCGCGTTCTTTGCCGGGCTGCGGTAAACGCGAGGGCTCTTCGGGACATAGCGATCACCGTACTCGGCGGTGATCAGACCGCGCGCGGCGCTGATCGCCTCGCCGGCGATGGTGACGCCGTCGGTGCGCATATAGGTGATGAGGCCGACGGTCTCGCCGCCGAGATCGACGCCTTCGTAAAGTCGCTGCGCGAGGCGCATGGTGCGGCTGGCGCCGAGGCCCAGCTTGCGAGATGCCTCTTGCTGCAAGGTCGAGGTGGTAAAGGGCGGGAAGGGGTTTCTACGGCTCTGCCGCCGCTCGACCGTGGTAACGTTAAAGCCGGGCGCGGCGAGGATTTGTGCCGCCGCGGCCTTGGCCTTCGCTTCGCTGTTGAGGTCGTAGCGGTCGAGCCGCGTGCCGTCGAGATGGCTGAGCCGCGCGGTGAAGCGCTCGCCGGCTTCGGTCGTGAACTCGACCTCGATCGTCCAGTATTCCCGAGCCTTGAACGCCTCGATCTCGGCTTCGCGTTCGCAAATGAGGCGCAGCGCCACCGACTGGACGCGCCCGGCCGAACGGCTGCCCGGCAGCTTGCGCCACAGCACCGGCGACAAGGTGAACCCGACAAGATAGTCGAGCGCGCGGCGCGCCAAATAGGCGTCGACCAGCTCGATGTCGATCTCGCGCGGCTTGCGGAACGCATCCAGGACGGCGTTGCGCGTCACTTCGTTGAACACCACGCGCTTGACGTCGACATCCTTGAGCGCGCGGCGCGCCTTAAGCACTTCCTGGATATGCCAGGAGATCGCCTCTCCCTCGCGGTCGGGGTCGGTGGCGAGATAAAGCCGATCGGCGCCCTTGACCGCCGCCGCCATTGCCTTGACGTGCTTTTCCGATTTGCCGTCGACCGCCCATGACATCGCGAAATCGTTATCGGGGAGCACCGACCCGTCCTTCGCCGGCAGATCACGAACATGGCCGTAGCTCGCCACGACCTTGTAGTCGCGCCCGAGATACTTGTTGATGGTCTTCGCCTTGGCAGGCAACTCGACGATGACGACGTTCATGAACCCGTTCGACCAGGTGGGGTGCTGAACCGCTTCCTAGCGGCGCGACACGAGGTTGCCGGGATGACGCTCGATGCGCCCCGCAAGTTCCAATTCAAGCAGCAAGGTAGCGACCGCGGCGGCTGACAATTGGCATTGGCGCACCACTTCGTCAACCGCCACGGGGGTTGGGCTGAGGATTTCGAGGATCAGATCGAGGCTGGAATCGTCGTCCACCGAGACAGGTTTGGGCGCAGCGATTGGTACCGTCAGCGGCAATTCGCGCTCGGTCGTCGAACGGGCCGGCGGCACGAAGGGCGCACCGTGCAAGAGCGGGCCCAGCTGGTTGACGACGTCGGCGGCGTTTTCGGTCAAGGTCGCGCCGCTGCGCAGCAAATCGTTGCCACCGCGGCAGCGCGGGTCGAGCGGCGAGCCGGGTACCGCGAACACCTCTCGCCCCTGTTCAAGCGCAAAACGCGCGGTGATGAGCGATCCCGATTTTGCCGCCGCCTCGACCACCACGACCCCCAGCGCCATGCCCGAGATGATGCGGTTGCGCCGTGGGAAGTGGCGCGCTTGAGGTTCAGTGCCCAGCGGCAACTCGGCAACCACGGCGCCTTGTGATGCCAGTGCCTGGTAGAGACCGCGATTCTCTTCCGGATAGACGACGTCGACGCCGCCAGCGACGACCGCGATCGACCCGGTGGCGAGCGACCCGGCATGTGCCGCCGCGTCGATGCCGCGCGCCATGCCGGAAGCGACTACAATGCCTTCAGCGCCCAACCCCGCGGCGATGTCCTGGGCGAGGCGCCTGCCGTTGGCCGACGCATTGCGAGCGCCAACCACGGCGACAATCGGCGCCGCGAGATATTCGGCCTGGCCGAGCAGCGTCAGCACCGGCGGCGCATCCTCCACCGCTTCGAGCGGTTTTGGATAGAGCGGCTCGCCCCAGCACAGTAGGCGCGCGCCGAGCCGGTCGAGCGCAGCGAGCTCGCGCTCCGCCTGCGCGCGGGTGACCGCCGTTACATCGCGCCGGCCGAGCCGCGGCACCGCATCGATCGCCGCGCGGGCCGAGCCGAAGCGGCGCAGCAAGGCGTAGAAGGTAACGGGGCCGATCGTCTCGGTGCGCGCGAGACGCAGCCAGTCGAGGCGTTCCTCCGGACCAAGCTCGCGCACGGCCAGGGCTTAGCCCTTGGTGAAGGAGATGCGGCTTTCGGTGCCAGCGATCAGGCGACGGATGTTCTGGTGATGCTTAGCGATCACTAGCACTGCGATCAGCGCGACCAGCAACGCGCGCTCCCCGTCGACGACAAAGCCGGCACAGGCAGCGGCCGCCGCCGCTGCAACCAAGGCGGCGAGCGACGAGTAGCGAAAGAAGATCGCCATCGCCAGCCAGATCAGACCCGCGACCAGCGCCACCGGCCAGGCGATCACCGCCAGCACGCCGAGTGCGGTGGCGACGGCCTTGCCGCCGCGAAATCCCAGCCAGACCGGGAACATATGCCCGATCACCACCGCGCCGCTCGCGGCGAGCATTGCGTGAGCGCCCCAGCGAGCGCCGATCAGTGCGGCGGCGGCACCCTTGCCGACATCGAGCGCCAGTGTCATCGCGGCGAGCGCCTTGTTGCCGGTCCGCAGCACATTAGTTGCGCCGATATTGCCCGAGCCGATCCGCCGCACATCGCCATAGCCGCCCAGCCTGGTTAGCAGCAATCCGAATGGGATCGCGCCGAGCAAATAGCCGATCGCGGCGGCGACGACGATCGCGGTCACGCGGCGCGCTCGAAAATGGTGCGTCCGTCAACGATTGTGCGCTCGACCCGGCCCTGGAACGGACGGCCGTCGAATGGCGCGTTCTTCGATTTGGAGCGGAACTTATCGGTCTCGATCCGGCCCTTTGCATCGGGATCGAAAATCACCAGATCGGCCGGGGCGCCGGCCGCCAGCCGGCCGACGCCGAGCCGAAGAATGCGCGCCGGCGCGCTCGTCAGCTTGCGCACGACGTCGACGAGGCCGAGTTGACGAGCGTGGTACAGCTCCAGCGAGAGAGGCAGCAGGGTCTCCAGGCCGACGATGCCGTAGCTCGCCGAGGAGAACGGCAGCCGCTTCGAATCCTGGTCCCAGGGCGCATGGTCGCTGGCGATGGCGTCAATCGTGCCGTCGGCGAGTCCAGCGATCACCGCCTGCCGGTCGCTCTCGCCGCGGAGGGGCGGCGATAGCTTGGCAAAGGTGCGGTAGTCGCCGACCGCGGTCTCGTTGAGGGCGAAATAGGGCGGGGCGGTGTCGCAGGTCACCGGCAGCCCGTCCGCCTTGGCGCGGCGGATCGCCTCGATCGCGGCCGCGGTGGACACATGCGCAGCGTGATAGCGCGCGCCAGTGATGGCCACCAGGCGCAGGTCGCGCTCGACCATGATGACCTCGGCCGCCGGAGCGATCCCCGCCAACCCTAGCCGCGTCGCGATTTCGCCTTCATTGACCTCGCCGGCCCCGCCGAGGCTGGGCTCTTCCGGGTGCTGGATCACCAGCTGGTCGAAGGTGCGGGCATAGGCGAGAACGCGGCGCATCACGAGCGTGTCGGCGATCGCCTTAACCCCGTCGGTGAAGCCCACCGCGCCGTTCGCCGCGAGGAGGCCGATCTCGGTTAGCTCCTTGCCTGCCATACCCTTGGTGGCGGCCGCATAAGTGTGGACCTTGGTCAGCTTCACCTCGCGGGCGCGGCGGGCGAGGAACTCGACCACCGACACGTCGTCGACCGGCGGCTCGGTATTGGGCAGCGCCACCATTGTCGTGACCCCGCCGGCGGCGGCGGCCTTGCTGCCGCTCTCGATCGACTCGATGTGCTCTGCCCCGGGCTCGCGCAGCTGAACGCGCATATCGACGAGACCGGGCGCGAGGCATAGCCCGCCGACATCGACGACCTCGATATCGGCACCGAGCCCGTCCTCGCCTAGGTTGGCACCGATGCCGGCGATGCGATCATCCTCGACGATGAGATCGCCGGCGGCGTCGCGCCCGCTCTCCGGGTCGACCAGACGGGCATTGCGGAACAGGCGGCGCAGCTCGGGCATCGGCTTCGCCCTACTTGATCGGCGGGTTGTTGCCGGTATTGCCCGCCATGATCTCGAGGCAAGCCATGCGCACCGCGACCCCCATCTCGACCTGTTGGCGGATGAGGCTGCGATCGATATCGTCGGCGACGGTACTACCGATCTCGACGCCGCGGTTCATCGGCCCGGGATGCATGATAAGCGCATCGGGCTTTGCCGCCTTGAGCTTGTCCTCGTCGAGCCCGAAGAAATGGAAATACTCGCGGGTCGAGGGGACGAACGAGCCGTGCATCCGCTCGCTCTGCAGCCGCAGCATCATCACGATATCAACGTCGGCGAGCCCGGCCGCCATGTCGTGGAACACCTCGACCCCGAGATGCTCGACCTGAGCCGGCAGTAGGGTGCGTGGCGCCACGACCCGCACCCGCGCACCCATCGCGTTCAACAGCGCGATGTTGGAGCGCGCGACTCGGCTGTGCAGCACGTCGCCGCAAATCGCCACGGTGAGACCGCCCAATTTGCCCTTGCGGCGGCGAATCGTCAGCGCGTCAAGCAACGCCTGGGTGGGGTGTTCGTGGCTGCCGTCGCCGGCGTTGATGACCGCGCAATCGACCTTTTCCGACAGGAGCTGCACGGCGCCCGAATTCGGGATGGCGGACCACGAGCACGTCCGGGTGCATCGCGTTGAGCGTCATCGCGGTATCGATCAGGGTCTCGCCCTTGCGCATCGACGAGACCGCGACCGCCATGTTGATCACGTCGGCGCCCAGGCGCTTGCCGGCGACCTCAAACGAAGTACGGGTGCGGGTGGAATTCTCGAAAAAACAGTTGATCAGCGTCCGGCCACGCAACGTCGTTTTCTTTTTCTCGGTCTCGCGGTTCATATCGACATAGGTGTCGGCGAGATCGAGGACATAGGTGATGTCCTCGGGCGTCAGACCTTCGATGCCCAAGAGATGCCGGTGCCGGTAGGCATGGGGATCCATAAGCTCGGAACTATAGGGAGGGGTGGGGAATGCGGCAAGGCCAGCACACCGCGCCCGGGCGCGCGACGAGCCGCCCGATCGGTGTCTTGAAGGCATCGCCGGACGGTTTAGATAATACGACTAGGCAATTACCCATGCGGCGCGGTGTTTGACCGTTGTCGCGTAATCTGATTCAAGGCCCTTCGTGACGATGAAGAAACTTATCCCGGCGCTCGTGCTGATGGGTGCAGTCGCCGTGTTCGCGCCGGCGGGCTTTAGCGCCGCGCCGATTCCCGAATTCACCGGCGGTGTGGTGCCAAGTTTAGCGCCCATGCTGGCGAACGTTACCCCTGGTGTCGTGAACATCGCGGTGAAGGGCCGGGTGCGCGAGCAGAACCCGCTGTTGCAAGACCCGTTCTTCCGGCGCTTTTTCGACGTTCCTCAGGGCCAGCAGTATCAGGAGCGCGAGACCCAAGCGGCTGGCTCTGGCGTGATCGTCGATGCCAATGCCGGCTATGTGCTGACCAATGCTCACGTTGTTGAGAACGCCACCAGCATCACGGTCACGACCAAGGATAAACGCAGATACGTGGCCAAGCTGGTCGGCCGCGACGCCGAGACCGATGTCGCGGTGCTGAAAATCGAACCCGGCCACTTGACCGCGGTGCCGCTTGGCGATTCGGACAAACTACAGGTCGGCGACTTTGTCGTTGCCATCGGCAACCCTTTTGAGCTGGGGCAGACTGTGACATCCGGCATCGTCAGCGCCTTGGGCCGCAGTGGCCTTGGCATCGAGGGCTACGAGGATTTCATCCAGACGGATGCGTCGATTAATCCTGGCAACTCCGGTGGTGCGCTGGTCGATCTGCGAGGACAGCTAGTGGGCATCAACACCGCCATCGTTGCTCCCGGCGGCGGCAATGTCGGGATCGGCTTCGCGCTGCCCATAAACATGGCGCGTCGGGTGATGGATCAGCTGGTCCAGTACGGCGAGGTGAAACGCGGCCGCATCGGCGTCTCGATCCAGGACCTCACCCCTGATCTCGCGCAAGCGATGAACACCAACCGCACTAACGGCGCGATCATCGCCCAGGTCGAACCTGGGTCCGCTGCTGAGCACGCGGGGCTCAAGAGCGGCGACCTGGTGGTCGCGGCTAATGACGCGCCGGTTCGCGACGGTGCGCAGCTCCGTAACACCATCGGCCTCAGCCGGATCGGCGACCTAGTCAAACTGGTTGTCGACCGCGGCGGCAGCGAGCGCACTATCGAGGTGCGGGTCGAGACGGCGACGAACGGGTCCGCCAAGTCCGGGAGGACAGCGCCAGAGCGCTGATTACGGCCGATGGCGACCCAAACTCCCTATGAGGTGCTCGGCGTCAAGCCTGACGCGAGCGCCGACGAAATCCGCAAGGCCTTTCGCAAATTGGCGAAGGAGCTGCACCCGGACATCAATCCGGGGAAGCCAGAGGCCGAGGCACGGTTCAAACAGGTGACCGCCGCGCACGATCTGTTGTCCGACCCCGACAAGCGCGCGCGCTACGACCGCGGCGAGATTGACGAAAGCGGCGCCGAGCGGCCGCGCTATTCGTACCGCCCGCACGCCGAAGGCGCGCAGGGCTGGAAATACCAGCCGCACGGCGAGATGAACCCCGAGGATCTCGAGGACATTCTGTCGATGTTCGGTGGCATGGGTGGAGCCCGGGCCGGGCGCGGCCACGGGGCAGCCGGTCGCGCGGGCTTTGCAATGCCCGGAGGCGACCGGCTTTACACGCTCACCGTCGATTTCGTTGAGGCCGCGGCGGGAGCGAAGAAGCGATTGTCGCTGTCGCCCGACAATTGGCTCGACGTGACCATTCCGCCCGGTATTGAGGAAGGCCAGGTGCTGCGCCTCAAGGGCAAGGGCGGAGAGGGGATCGGCGGCGCCCCGTCCGGCGACGCGCTGATCGAGCTGCATGTGGCGCCGCACGAGCATTTCCGCCGCGATGGTGACAACATTCTGCTCGACTTGCCGGTGACTGTCGCCGAGGCGGTGCTGGGCGCGCGCATCACCGTGCCGACCGTGACCGGGCCGGTGGCGATGACAATTCCCAAGGGATCGGACAGTGGGACACAACTCCGCTTGCGCGGGAAGGGGATTCAGCGCCGCAGCGGTGCGGCAGGCGACCAGATCGTCACCTTGAAGGTGGTAATTGGCGACAGCAGCGACCCAGAACTGGCTGCGTTCCTCGAGACTTGGGCCGAGAAGCACAAGGCCAATCCACGGCGGGGGGTGACCTGATGATCGGGTTCGACGAGGTCCTCGTCCGCTACCGCGGCCTCGAGCGGCGCGAGCTCGTTCGCTGGGTCGAGGAGCGCTGGGTCTTGCCCGAGCGCCACGCCGAGACCTGGGTATTCCACGAGGTCGATGTCGCGCGGATCGAGCTGGTCCTCGAAATCCGCCGGGATTTCGCGGTCGACGACGAGGCGATGCCGCTGGTGCTCAGCCTCTTGGATCAGGTCTATTCACTGCGCCGGCAGATGCGGCGGCTGTGTGACGCGGTGGCGGCGCAGCCGGAGGACATCCAGGCGGCAATCCGTCGTGCGTTGCCCAGGGCGGGGAACGGCTCCTAAGCGAACGTTCCGCGCAGGATTTCGCGGGCGGCCTCGCCGCCGTCGAGGGCGTACAGGCGCCGGCGCTTGATCTTCCAGCCTGTGTCGGTGCGCACGAAGTCCCAGCGGTTGGCCGAGACGCGGTGGACGTGAAAGCCGCGCGTCTTGCCGTGGTTGGGGACGTCGAACTCGGGGCCGACCCGGTCGGGTACGAGGATCTGCAGGTAGGAGATCGCGAAGGCGGTGTCGCCCTCGATGCGCACGTAGGGCAGACCGGAGACGTGCGCCAAGCCTTGCTCAATGGCGCGGCGATGCTCGGGATTGGCCATGCCGCCGGCGGTCCCATGCTGGCGGACCGGGCCGCCGAACTCGGCGCCGCGGTCGAACTCGCCGTCCTCGGTCCACGCCCGCTCGACATGATCGCGCACGCCGGTATCGGCGCTCGGCGGGTGACTGGCGATAAGGTTGTAGATTTCGAGGCGGTCTTCGATCTCGCGGATGCGCTCTTCGAGCGTCGGCATCGGTGCCTCCGTGCCGGTTAAACCTGCTGCGCGCGTGCCCGCGCGCCGCGCTCGATCGCGGCGGCGATCAGCCGATCGATGTCGAGCTGATGGCGGATGAGTTCGAGGATCTGCAACTCCTCTTGCGTCGCCGCGCCGTCGACCGCCACCAGATCGCAGGCGATCGCATAGGCGGTCTCGCGCAGCCTGGCCGGCAGCGCCTGCTTGATCGCCGCGAGCGTCGCGTCGAGGCCATCGTCGCGTGCGAGCAGCTCGGCACAATCGTCGAGATGACCGCCCAGCTTTTCCCGCTCGAAGCCATGAAAGACCGGCCAGTGCCCGACGATGTCGCCGATCATGTTTAGTTCGTCGGGTGGCAGCCTGCTCTCCGCGCCGGTGACGATGACCATTGTGTAGATGAGGGCGCCGTGCGAGTCGAGCATGGTCGATTCCTTCGATTTCATGCGGCGGACAGACCAAACCGCCGGCCGCGCTGTCAAGCGCTAACGTCGAGGAAGCCGGCGGTCAGATCGATCGCCTCGGTCAGTGGCACACGGGTGACCGGCACGCCTTCGGGAAACGCCGCCAAGAGGCGCGACGGGAGTTGCCGGTCGAGCACGACGAAGACGCCGCGATCGTCGGCGCGGCGAATCAGACGGCCATAGGCCTGCCGCAGCCGCAGGCGCGCGATGTGATCCTCGTAGCTGGCGCCACCGAACACCGGCTTGCGGGCGCGATGGAGTATGTCGGGGCGGGGCCACGGCACCCGGTCGAAGACGATGAGCCGCAACGAGCGCCCGGGCACATCGACCCCATCCCTCACGGCGTCGGTGCCGAGCAGGCAAGAGTTCTCCTCGGCGCGAAAAATGTCGACGAGCGTTGCCGGCGACATCGCGTCAACATGCTGCGCCAGCAGCAGGAGCCCGTTGCCTTCCAGCACCGGCGCGATGCGCTCGTGAACCGCCTTGAGCCTAGTGATCGCGGTGAAGAGGCCGAGCGCACCGCCCCGCGACGCCTGCATTAGCGCCGCGAAACCGGCGGCGACCTGGCCGATATCGTCGCGCGGGATGTCGTTGACGATGAGGATGCGCGTCTGCGCGGCGTAATCGAACGGCGAGGCGATGCGGACCGGGCGCGGGCTCGACGCTAAGTGGCGCAAACCGCTCGCCGCCTCGGCAAGGCCCCAGGCGAGCGCCGGATCCGCCTCGCCATCGGTCAACGTCGCCGAGGTCACCACGATGCCGTGGGCCGGCTCAGCGACATGACTGGCGAAGGGAATACCGGGATCGACCCAGTTGCGATTAACCGCGATGTCGATCTCGTTGCCGTCGAACCGCTCGAGAGCTAGCCATTCGACGCTCTCCGGCCGAGCCGCCTCGCCCAGCTCGCGCAGCAAGGCGATCCATGAGCTGAGTTGGATGCCCCCACGACGTTCGATGCCTCGGATCGCCGCGTCGAGGCGCTGACGGGTGGTGGGATCAGGCGGATTTTCTGGGTCCTCGAGCTGCTTTTTGAGCAATGCCGCGAGCGTACCCATCGACGTCGAGAGCCGGTCGAGCCCCTCGGCCAGCCGCATCGCGCCATCGACCAGGCCTTCGATTGGCGGCCGCGCCTCGGCTTCGAGGCCATAGCCGCCATCGGTCCCGGTGGCGCGAGCCAGCACCTGCTGTCGCACCAGCGCAAGAAAGCTTTCGAACCCCGGCAGGGGCGCGCCCTCGGCGACGCGCTGGTGCCAGCCGTCGCTGGGCAGGACACGCGCCGCGACCAGCGCCTCGACGAGCAGCTTGTGGCCGTCCTCGTCAGCCTCGATCAGATCGCCGATCCGGCGCTGCAGGCCGCGGGCGCGCGAGCGGGTCGCCTCAGCGCCGAGAATCCAGCGCCTGAGCTCGCGCCCCTCGCGGCCGGACAACCGTATCGAGAACGCCGAGTTGGCGGCCTCAAGGAGGTGATGGCCCTCATCGAAGACGTAGCGGCTCGGCACCGTGCCGTCGTCGAGCCCGCCGAGCGCCGCCTGCGCCATCACCAGAGCGTGGTTGGCGATCACGAGGCGCGCGTGGCGTGCGGCGCGGACGTTTTTCTCGACAAAACATTTGCGGAAATGCCGGCAAGCGGAATGGACGCATTCGCCGCGCCGGTCGGCGAGCGCCGAGATGCGGTAGCCGCCGATCAATTCGCCGAGCCAACCCGGGAAGTCACCGGCGACGAGATCGCCGGCCTCGGTGGCGAGAATCCAGCGCGCGATCAGCGCCAGCGGTGCGGAAGGCTGGGCTCGCGCCATGGTGGCCCGCACTGCGTCTTCGTAATTCAGCAGGCAGAGGAAGTTCTCGCGCCCCTTGCGCACGACGACGCGCCGCCGCTTTTGCACCGGCTCGGGATAGAGCCGGTCGAGCTCTCCAGCGATCTGGGCCTGGAGGTTGCGCGTATAGGTCGAGATCCAGACAGTGCCCTGGTTCTTCTCTGCCCACACGCTGGCTGGCGCGATGTAGCCAAGCGTTTTGCCGACCCCGGTGCCGGCCTCGGCGAGCACGGCCTGCGGCTGACCGGGGTGCTCCCGCGCCGAAAAAGCTCCGGCGATGGCGGCGGCATAGTCAGCCTGTTCGGGCCGCTTCTCGGCATTGCCGCCGAGCAGTTCGGCCAGCCTCTGGCGGGCCTCGTCGGCGCTAACCGCATGATTACCGGCGGGCGGCGGCGGTGCGCGCTCCTGCCATTCGTCGAGCGCCTGCCACGCGCGCAACCCGGCGGCGCGGCGCAGCGCTGTTGGGTCGGTGGCCGGCAACGCGGCGAGGATCGCCGGTCCCCAGGCCCAGCCAGCCTTGTCGGCGAACTCGGCGATCGCACGGGCATTGGCGTCGGTCTCCTGACCCAGCTCCTGCAACATCGCCCGCGCCGCCGTGGTCAGCGCGACGCAGGCCTCGGCCATGCTTTCGGGCGGTTGCAGCCCCAGCGCCACCGCCAACCCGCGCGGCGTGGGCACGCAAAATCGTGCCGGCCGGACGAACGCGAACAATTCCAGCAAGTCGAGCGCGACGAAGCCCGGCATGTCGAGCCGCCGCGCCGTGGCGCGTGCGTGGCACACCATCGCCGTTTCGGTTTCGAGCCGGTGCCTTGCCTCGTCAACTGACAGCGCCTCGATCTCGCCGTCGGGCGACAGCCACATCACCTCGCGGAACCCGGCGACGAGCGCTGCCGCCCGCGGCACCAGAACGCGCACTCGGCTTTCGTCGCTCAGCGAGGTTGGATAGGCTGACGCCATGAGCCAAATGATCTACCACATGTGCCGCGCCGACGAGTGGGCGGCGGCGGTCGCGAGCGGAAGCTATCGCGGATCGTCGCAGGACCTTGCCGACGGTTTCATCCATTTCTCGACCGCCGCTCAGATCGTCGAGAGCGCGCGCCGTCATCGCGCCGGGCAGGCGGGACTGCTGTTGGTGGCGATCGAGGCGGCGCGGCTTGGCGACAGGCTCAAATGGGAACCGTCACGCGGCGACGATCTGTTCCCGCATCTCTACGGGCCGCTCGATCCCGCCGAATCGGCTAGCGTGCATCCGCTGCCGCTGGGGCCGGACGGGACGCACATTTTCCCCGCGCTGCAGTAACGCGAGCGCGGACTACTGTCCCTCGAGCTGTACGTCCTCAAGAAGAACGGGCGTGTGATGATGGCCCGTTATCGCCGCGAATAGCGTGCCCGACAGGCTGACTTGCTTATCCAGCAGGGGTCTCAGCAAGCTGTATTGCTCGGGACCCGTCAGCATCAGCTGCATGTTGGTGAGGTTGCGAACCGCCGGCTCGTCAGGATCCGGCGGGTTTGCCGCGACGCAGGCCGCCAGGTTGAGCCTGAGCACGTAGTAGGTTTCGGGAGTATCGCCGTGGGCGATGCTTTCGTAGTTCGGCGGGCCCGGAAAAACTTGTCGGGTCAGCGTCCCGCGAATGGTGACCCTGCCGCCATAATTAAGGCAGGCCGCCCGCCCGCGTGGTGGCGCTGAACGCCAGCGCGGCAGCGAGAAAAGCCACCAATCCCGCGGTCTTCACGGTGTTGCTTCCGCTCATTCCGCCGCGTCGCGCTTTGCCTCCGGCCCGCGGAAAGCGGTGCGCAGCGCGTCCCATTCGTCGGCGCCGGAAATCTGGAACGCCTCGCGCACCGTCATTTCCTTGAGCAGCGGCGGATGAAGGCCGGCCGATTTCATGTCGGCCAAGGCCTGTTCGCAGACGCCGACCACGCTCTTGAACAGTAGGCCCGGCACGATGGCGAGCTTGTAGCCCATGCGCTCGGCCGCGGCGAAATCGACCTCGGGAGTCTTGCCGTGGCGCACCACGTTCAGCAGGCATGGGCCGTTGACCAGGCGCGGCACCGCGGCCACTTCCTCCAGCGTCTGCGGCGCCTCGACAAAGACCATGTCGACGCCCGCGGAGAGGGCGGCATTGGCGCGGGCGATCGCCTCGTCGAACCCGGCGACGGCGCGTGAATCGGTGCGCGCGATAATGGTGAAATCGACGCTGCGCCGCGCCGCGACCGCGGCGCGCAGCTTCGCCAGCCAATCCTCGCGCGGGACGATCTCCTTGTCGTCGAGATGGCCGCATTTCTTGGGGAAACCCTGATCCTCGATATGGATGCCGGCGACCCCGCGCTGCTCGTATTCGCGCACGGTCCGCGAGACATTGAGCTCGTTGCCGTAGCCGGTATCGGCGTCGGCAATGACGGGGAGATCGACTGCGGCGGCGATGCGGCCGACGTTGTCGACCATCTCCGACATGGTGACGAGGCCGAAATCGGGATAGCCGAGCGTCGCGGCGGTGCCGGCGCCGGTCATGTAGACGCAGTCGAAACCGGCGCGCGCGATCATCCGCGCGGTGATGCAGTCATAGGCGCCCGGCGCGACAATCATCCCGTCGCGACGCAGCAATTCGCGAAAGCGCGCGGCTTGGGTCATTGTTTCCTCCTGTCGGCGATTTTGGTCATCGTAACACGCGTTGACGCACGGCGCGCGGCGTGCTTTCCAAGAGAAAATCAGGAGAGGACGCCTACTATGACCCCGGATTCAGCCCGCAACATCGATTTCGTCGGCGCCCACGACCTGGACGGTCGCGGCGACAGCGTGCAGATCATGGTGCACAAGGGCCACGCCTATATCGGACACATGTTCGCCGATGGGTTCACCGTGGTCGATGTCGCCGATCCGCGGAAGCCGCAGACCAAGAAATTCGTCGCGGCGCCGCCCAATACCCGCGCCTTTCATCTGCAGACGCATGGCGACCTGCTGCTGACGGTCAATTCGCCGAACATCTGGGTGATGCAGGGCTATTCCGACCCCAACGACTATTTCAAATCCTCGATCACCGATTCGTTCACCAAGCGCGACAAAACCTTTGCCGCGGGCCTTCGCGTGTTCGACATCTCAAAGCCGGCCGAGCCGCGCGAGATCGCCTTTATGCCGATCGATGGGCTGGGGCTGCACCGGCTCTGGTATGTCGGCGGCCGCTATGCCTACGCCTCGTGCCATTGGCAGGGCTTCACCGACCACGTCCTGGCGATCATCGACATGCAGAACCCGGAGCGGCCGGAGGTCGTCGGCCGCTTCTGGCTGCCGGGCATGCACACGGCCGGCGGCGAGACGCCAAGCTGGAAGGGCAAGCGCTATGCGCTGCACCACGCCATCGTCGCCGGCAATCTCGCCTACGCGGCGTGGCGCGACGGCGGCATGACGATCCTCGACGTCGCCGACCCCTCCACGCCGAAGCTGCTGTCGCACCGTAATTGGAGCCCGCCGTTCGGCGGCGGAACGCATACGCCGCTGCCGCTGCCCGGGCGCGGCCTCGCGGTGTATGCCGACGAGGGCAATCTCGACGATTGCGCCAACGGTATCCAGCGCTGCTGGGTGTTCGACGTGCGCGAGCCGACCAACCCGGTGCCGATCTCGACCTTGCCGACGCCGTCTGAGATCGATTACTGCCGTAAAGGGGCCAAGTTCGGCCCGCATAATCTGCACGAAAACCGGCCCGGCTCGCTGCAGACCGAGGAGCTGATCTTCGCCACCTACCAGAATGCAGGGGTGCGGGTGTTCGACATTCGTGACGCATTCCAGCCGCGCGAGGTGGCCCATTTCGTGCCGCCGCCGCCGGAAAAGATGGTCGATCCGCGCCCCAACCGCCCGCGTGTCATCCAGTCGAACGACTGCTATGTCGACCCCAACGGGCTGATGTACGTCACCGACGTCAATGCCGGGCTGACCATCCTGCAGTATCGGGGCTGAGCCCTCGGGGATGACGCTCGACGATCTGAAGCCGGGGCTGCGCCACAGCGAGACGCTGGTTGTCAGCGAGGCGCTATCGGTGCCGGCCCAGGCGCGGCATTTCGATCCGCACACCGCGATGCCGCCGGTTTTCGCCACGGCGCAGATGATCGCGTTTGTCGAGTGGACCTGCGTTCACGCGCTGGCGCCTTATCTCGCGCCCAACCAACGCAGCGTCGGGACGCGGGTAGAGATGACGCACACCGCCGCGACGCCGGTCGGGATGACCGTCACCGCGGAGGTCGAATTGCTCTCGTTCGATGGCCGCACCATGCGCTTCAAGGCCGCCTGCCGCGACGAGAAGGAGCCGATCGGCGACGGTTTCCATGAGCGCACCGTCATCGACAACGACCGCTTCATGGCCCGGTTGGCGACCAAGCTATAGCGAGCGTGACCCCACGCTGTTCGTCTGGACGACTAACGATGGCGCGAGTTCCTTACGAAAAGCTGCCGGGTCTCGAACACATCTATCTCGAAGACAGTTTTGTGCTCGCCTGTACCGAGAGCGAAAGCGAGATTGTGTTCTCGCTCGATTTGGTGCTGACGCCCGGCCATGAGAGCTACAGGCCGGCGAAGCCGGACGAACAGCACTGCTATTGTTCCGGCAAACTGATCTTTCGGAATCCGACCGCGGTGACCTGGTTACGCAAGGATTTCGACCATCCATCCATCGACGCAAGCGGACAGGCCGATTTCGGCGCAATCGATTCGATGGTGTTGGAGGATGGCGTTTATCGGCTCGTCGGGTCTTGGGGTGCGGTGACAATTAGATCCGACCCTCCGACAATCCTCTTGGCGTCGCCGTAAACGAGCTGCGCGCGGGACCGGCGAATAGCCAGAGCTAGGACAGCAACCCCATATCCCTAAGGCTAGTGTGCCGGCCGCGGCCGATAATGACGTGGTCATGGACGGTGACGCCGAGCGGTTTGGCGGCGCTGACGATATCTTTCGTCACCGCGATATCGGCTTTGGATGGCGTTGGGTCGCCCGAGGGGTGGTTGTGCACCAGGATCAAGGCCGAGGCCCCCAATTCGAGCGCGCGCTTGACCACCTCGCGGGTGTAGACCGGCGTGTGGTCGACGGTGCCGCGCTGCTGTTGCTCGTGGGCGATCAGCGCGTTCTTGCGGTCAAGGAACAGGAGATGGAACTCCTCGACCTTGCCGTAGGCGACATGGGCGCGGCAGTAATCGATCAACCGGTCCCACGAGCCGATCACCGGGCGCTCGCGCAATTCCGCCTTCATCAGCCGCAGCGCCGCCTCGCGGACAGATTTGAGCGCGGCGACGCCGCTGACTCCAAGCCCTGGCACCGCCAGCAAATCGTCGGGATCGGCCGACAGCGCCGCGGCGAAGCCGCCAAAGCGCTCGATCAACTCCTTGGCCAGCGGTTTGACGTCGCCACGCGGGTTGCCGGCGAACAGCAATACTTCCATCAGCTCGTAATCGGGCAGCGCGTCGGCCCCAGCGGCGATCAGCCGCTCGCGCAGGCGTTGGCGGTGGCCATGAAAATGCGGCGGTGCGCCCATCGCGTCGGCGAGGCCAAGAGATTTCTGCCGCGGCTTTGCCATCAGCTCTTCGCCCGCCGCGCGTGCAAGGCGGCGCGAGCCGCGTTGGTCATGCGGCGGGGCTCGTCGGTCGTGAACGCCTCGACAAAGGCCTCGATTCCTTGCTCAACGGCGCCGGTGGTGTGTCGTTCCTCCCATTCGAGGATGAGCGATTTCTGGATGCGGATCGCGTGCGGTCCGGCGGCGAGGATCGGCGCGACGAGCGCCTCGACCGCCGCGTCGAGCTCAGGGGCCGGCGCCACTCCGTCGATCAGTCCCCAGGACAGCGCGGTCGCCGCATCGATGTTCTCGGCAGTCAGCACCAGGCGGCGGGCGCGCGCCGGGCCGACAAGCCTGGGCAGCAGCGCCGCCTCGACCACCGAGGGCAGGCCGATGCGGACCTCCGGCATGCCGAAAATCGACCGGTCGCTGGCGATGCGGAAATCGCAGGCGGCGGCTAGTTCCAACCCGGCGCCGAGCGCGTAGCCGTCGATCCGAGCGATCACCGGAACGGGGAGGTGACGAAACGCATCGCAACAGACGTGGACGGCGGTGATGAAACCGCGCGCGCTGTCGGCGTCGAGCGCCGCCAACTCGTCAATGTCCGCGCCGCCGACAAAGGCCCGACCGCCCGCGCCGGTCACCACCGCCAGTCGCAACTCAGGATCGAAGGCGAGCGCGTTTGCCGCCTCGATAATCTCACCCATCAGCTCGCGGTCGAGCGCGTTGAGCTTGGCGGCGCGGTCGATCGTGACGCGTGCGACAAACCCGCCTTCCGCTCGCTCCACGCGCGACACTCGAACCGCCAATGCCGCCTCCGCCTGGAACCGCTTGTTGCGCTCGTGCATACTAGGACGCGTGACGAGTGGGAGGCGAGCATGTCAATCATCGAGGACATCGGCGACATCAAGGCGATCTACGGCGAACCGATGGAGCGCGCGGTCAAGAAGCAGCTGCCGAAGCTCGAAAAGCATTCGCGCGCCTTCATCGCGCTGTCGCCGTTCATCGTCATGGCCACCTGCGACGCCGAGGGCCGTTGCGACGCGTCACCGAAAGGCGACGCCCCCGGTTTTGTCCAGGTGATCGACGACCATACGCTGCTGATCCCTGACCGGCTCGGCAACAACCGGGTCGACACGATCAGCAATATCCTCAAGAGCCCGGGGATCGGACTGATCTTCTTCGTGCCGGGTATCCGCGAAACGCTGCGTGTCAACGGCCGCGCACAGATCACTACCGATCCCGAGCTGCTCGCGCCGACGGCCGTGAACGAAAAGATGCCGCGCAGCGGCATTCTTGTGACTGCCGACGAAGTCTATTTTCATTGCGGCAAGGCGTTGATCCGCTCCGATTTGTGGAACCCGGAAAAGCACGTTGCGCGCAACGCGTTCCCGTCACTCGGTGTGGTCATCGCCGAGCAAATCGGGCAGCAAGTTGAGTCCAAGGATGCCGAGCGGATGACTGAGGAAAGCTACCGCACCCGGCTTTACTAAGCTCGATTGGCTGAGACCGCCGACCTGATTGTCATCGGCGCCGGCATCGCCGGCGCGGCGGCGGCGGCGCATCTCGCTGACGGCCATCGGGTCGTGTTGCTCGAGCGCGAGAGCCAGCCCGGCTATCACAGCACGGGCCGCTCGGCGGCGCTCTTCACCGAGACCTACGGCAATCGCGCGATCCGCATCCTTACCGGCGCGAGCCGCGCCTTCTACGAGGCGTGGGCCGATGGGTTCGCCGAACATCCCATCTTGACGCCGCGGGGCGCGCTGATGTTCGCCATGCCGGGGCAAGAGCAAGCGCTCGCCGCCGCCTGGGCCGAGCTGTCGCCGGACGATCCACGAGTTCGCCGTCTCAACGCGGCCGAGGCGCGCGAGCTCGTGCCGGTATTGCGCTCGGATTTGGTGATTGGCGCGGTGTACGAGCCCGAACTCGATGGATATCGATGTCCACGAGTTGCATCAAAGCTATCTCCGGCGCTTCCGCCAGCGCGGCGGTCGGCTAGTCACCGATGCTGAGGCGTTTTCGCTCACCCGCGCCGGCGGAAGCTGGACCGCGACGACCGCGGCCGGTGACTTCGCGGCGCCTATTGTCATCAACGCCGCCGGCGCCTGGGCGGATGTTGTCGCCGCGCTCGCCGGCTTGCCGCCGATCGGGTTGGTGCCGATGCGGCGGACCGTGCTAACCATCACGCCTCCGCCGGGGACCGACACTACCCGCTGGCCAATGACCCTCGATATCGAGGAAAGGTTCTACTTCAAGCCCGATGCCGGGCGGCTGCTGGTCTCGCCGGCCGACGAGACGCCGATGCCGCCTTGTGACGTACAGCCCGACGAGCTGGACATCGCCATTGCGATCGATCGACTGACCCGGGCGACGACGATCGAGGTGACGCGCGTCGAACGCAAGTGGGCGGGGCTGCGCAGCTTTGTGCAGGACAAGACAACGGTGAACGGCTTCGATCCGCTGGCGGATGGGTTCTTTTGGCTCGCGGGGCAGGGCGGCTACGGCATCCAGACCGCGGAGGCCATGGCGCGGTGCGCCGTGTCGCTTATCGACGTCAGCGAACTGCCCGCCGATATCCGGGCCGCCGGTCTCGACCGGGCGGCGCTGAGCCCCGCGCGATTTCGGCGCTAGAGCTGTTGCTCGCGCTGGCGGTCTTCCTCCTCGGTCTTGTCGAGGATGCGCTTGGCGTCGGCGAAGCTGACATCCGCCGCCTTGTCGTAGCCAAGTGTTCGCAACATCCCCGCGAGATCGAGCTCGGCATAGGCAAAACGCGAGCTATCCCTGGCGCCCGCCTTGATAAGCAGCCCCATCGCGTAGGCCAGGCTCCTGGATGCGTCCTCATAGCGCTTGAGCCCCGCATAAATCAGTCCGAGATCGCAAAAATCATCGGCGATAAGCGGGTGCGTGGAGCCTAGCCGAACCTGGTCGATCGCGAGCGCCTGTTCGGCGGGCAGCAGCGCCTCGTCGAAGCGCTTCGCGCGCAGCAGCAGATTGGCGAGCTCGGCCAGGCTGCGGGCGGTCTCAAGACCCGTCTCGCCATTTACCTGCAGATCAAGCGCGATCGCTTGGCGCAAGACTGCTTCACCCTCCGGAAAGCGTTTTTCGCCGGCATAGGCGGCGCCGAGAGCCCGCAACGCCTCCGCCGATTGACCGGGATCGTGCGCCGCTACGGCATGGGCATGACCGGCGAGATGCTCGGCGCGATCAAATTCGCCCCGCGCCACGGCAATGCGGGCTAGTGCCGCGAGCGGGGCGGCTAAAGCCGGGTTCTTCGTGCCGAGGCGCTCGCCGATATCCGCGATCGCGACGGTCAGAAGCGGCTCGGCATCGAAATACCGCAATCTCATGATGTCGATCTCGGCGAGCGCGATCATCGCGTTGGCCACGTTGGGCGAGCTGTGGCCATAAGCGGCGATGGCGATCTTCAGCGCTCGGTGGCGCGATTCGGCAGCTTCGGCCAGTGCGCCGTCGTCGAACTGCGCGCCGGCGAGTTGGTCAAGCAGCGGGAGAAGATGCGGACTTGTGTTCCCGGCCCGGCTCTCCTCCGCGAAGATGGCGCGGTTGAGCCCGGCGATCAGCACGCTATCGGCGGCGCGGCCGCGATCGGCCGCGCCAAAGATCGCGGCGAGGCATAGCCCAATGAGTAGCCATCGCGGTCGCAAACCTGTAACCCCCGCGTTGCAATCTCGCCTTTCAGTTCTGCCAATGTAAGGTGGTCGTTAGTTCGGCAAAAGGCTTGCGACAATCTGCATGGCCCCTTGACCGAACCGGTCGCGGGCCTGAGGCTTCAATAGGCGGTAAGTCGTAAGGGAGGACCATTCATGGCCCGGGTGCGCGACATCGATCCGCATGAGCTCCCTACGGATCTCGCCCGAATCTATGAGGATTTCGCCGGCACCTACGGGCCGTTCCGCAACCAGGTCGCGGTGTTCGCGCATGTGCCCGCGGCGCTCAGGCATTTGATGCCATTGCTGATGGAGTTGCGCGAGGCGCAGACCCTCCCGAAGCGCTATCTCGAACTGGCGATCGTCGCGGTCTCGAAATTGAACGAATGCGAGTATTGCGTGGCCCATCACACGCCGTTCCTCGCCGTCGAGGGAGTGTCGGCCGCGGGGGCGCAGCGCATTCTCGACTATCGCGATCACCCGGAACTGGATGAGACGGATCGCTTGGTCGTCGAATACGCGATCGCCGTCACCGAACGCCCGAACCGCCTGCCCGAGGCGATGTTTACCCGGCTGCGGCGACATTTTGGCGATGCGCAGATTGTCGAGCTGACGCTGCGCATCGCGCTCTGCGGCTTCTTCAACCGCTTCAATGACGCGTTGCAAATCGAAGAAGAAGCGGAGGCGGCGAACGCCGTCGCCGCCCTGGGCGGCGGCTGATGGCCGCCGCGCAACACAGAGGCCGCGTCACGCAGCCCCGCCGCAGCCCGGGGGAAACCGCGGAGGGTCGCCGGCTCGAGGAATCCCGGCTGGGCGCTCCGTGGCGGCTTTGGGGCCCTTATGTGAGCGACCGGCAATGGGGCACGGTGCGCGAGGATTACAGCGCCAACGGCACGGCCTGGGAGTATTTCCCGCACGATCACGCGCGCAGCCGCGCGTATCGCTGGGGCGAGGACGGGCTCGGCGGTTTCGGCGACGAGCATCTGTTTCTGTGCCTCGGCCTGGTGCTGTGGAACGGCAATGACCCGATCCTCAAGGAGCGCTTATTCGGCCTCACCAACAGCGAGGGCAATCACGGCGAGGACGTGAAGGAGGTCTACTACCACCTCGATGGCACCCCGACGCACTCCTACATGCGGATGGTGTACAAATATCCGCAAGCCGCCTTCCCCTACGCGCGGCTCGTCGAGGAAAACCGCCGGCGCGGCAAGAACGAACCCGAGTTCGAGCTGATCGACACCGGCGTTTTCGACGGCGATCGCTATTTCGATGTCGTCATCGAATACGCCAAGGCGCAGCCCGACGATATCCTATGCCAAGTCACCGTCACCAATCGCGGCCCCGAGCGCGCGTCGCTGCACGTGTTGCCGCAGCTGTGGGCGCGCAACATCTGGTCCTGGGCGCCGTCCGTGGAGCGGCCGCTGTTTGCCGGCCACAATGACGGCTCGGTGACGACTTTTCACCCGAACATGCCGGCGATGCGCTTTACCTGCGACGGCGCCGACGAGTTGTTGTTCTGCGAAAACGACACCAACCCGCGCCACCTCTATGGCGCCAAAGCGGATGGCTACTTCAAGGACGGCATCAACGACTACATCGTCAATGGCGACCGCGGCGCGGTGAACCCACAGCGCCTGGGCACCAAGGTCGCGGCGCATTGCCGGGCGGATTTACCGCCCGGTGGAGAAGCCGAGTTCCGCTTCCGCCTCGCGGTGATCGAGGAGGGCGAGGATTTCGCGACCGTCATGCGCCGGCGGCACGCTGAGGCGGACGAATTCTACGAGGCGGTTCAGCACGGCATTGAGGATCGCGACGCGCGCCTGGTGCACCGTCAGGCTCTGGCCGGCCTCCTATGGTCAAAGCAGTTCTATGCCCTCGACGTGCGCCAATGGTTGCATGGCGACCCGCTGCAACCGCCGCCACCGGCGGACCGGCTCGAGGGCCGCAACAAGGATTGGGGGCACATCTACAACTCCGACGTCCTGGCGATGCCGGACAGTTGGGAATACCCGTGGTACGCCGCGTGGGACCTTGGGTTCCACTGTGTGAGTCTCGCGCTGATCGACCCCGAATTCGCCAAGGATCAGCTCGTTCTCCTGACTCGCGAATGGTACATGCACCCGAACGGGCAGCTCCCGGCCTACGAGTGGGCGTTCGGCGATGTCAATCCGCCGGTGCATGCCTGGGCGGCATGGCGGGTCTACGAGATCGATCGCCTCGCGCGGGGTGGGCAAGGCGATCGCGGCTTTCTCGAGCGTGTCTTCCACAAGCTGATGATCAATTTCACCTGGTGGGTGAACCGCAAGGACGCCGAGGACCGCAATATTTTCCAGGGCGGGTTTCTCGGGCTCGACAACATCGGCATCTTCGACCGCAGCGCGCCGTTGCCGACTGGCGGACACATCAACCAGTCCGACGGCACGGCCTGGATGGCGATGTACACGCTCAACCTGATGCGGATTGCTCTCGAACTGGCGACCCGCGACCACGTCTACGAGGCGATTGCCACCAAGTTTTTCGAGCACTTCCTGCTGATCGCGGAGGCGATGAGCAACATTCTGGGCGAGGGGATCGGCCTGTGGGACGAGGCCGACGAGTTCTATTACGACGTGCTCGACCTGCCCGGAGACCGCGCCGTGCCGTTGAGGGTGCGTTCGATGGTCGGGCTGATCCCGCTTTTCGCCGTGGAGGTTCTCGACAGTGCGGTCATCGCGCGCCTTCCCGAGTTTTCCAAGCGGCTGCACTGGTTCCTCGATCACAGGCCGGAGCTTGCCCGGCTGGTGTCGCGCTGGATGGTGGAGAGCGACGAGGAGCGGCATCTCCTGTCGCTGCTGCGCGGCCACCGGATGAAATGCCTGCTGCGACGGATGCTTGACGAGACCGAGTTCCTCTCCGAGCACGGCATCCGGTCGATCTCCAAATTCCATGAGAAGAATCCGTTCGTTTTCGAGCATGGCGGTAGCCAATTCAGCATCGGCTATGTACCGGGCGAGTCGACCACGGAGGCTTTCGGCGGCAACTCGAATTGGCGCGGCCCGGTGTGGATGCCGGTGAATTTCCTGCTGATCGAGTCGCTGCGCCGCTTCCACGGCTATTATGGGGACGATTTCCGCATCGAATGCCCGGTCGGCTCGGGAAGATTCGTCAATCTCTCTGAGGCCGCCGACGAGGTGGCGAACCGGCTGTGCCGGCTGTTCCTGCGCGATGGCGGTGGCCGCCGCCCCGTGCTGGGGCCCCCGCCTCCGCCTGGACGCCCCGATTTCCAGGACGATCCGCTGTTTTATGAGTACTTCGACGGCGACACCGGCCGTGGCTGCGGCGCGTCGCACCAGACTGGCTGGACCGCATTGGTGGCCTTGCTGCTGCATCCACGGCACCGCAATAACCATGTCTTGGCAGACGAACTCACGGAAGAGCCAGTGGCGGACGCGGCCGAAGTCGGCGGCTGATGGCAACGAGCGGCGACCCGCTCGACCGCCTAGCGCCGATCCGCTTCGAGGCAGCCGAACTCGAGCGATCTGGCCGCCAACGAGCGCCGCGAATGGTGGCTCGCCAACGGCAAGGGCGGCTATGCCGGCGGCACGGTGGCGCTGAGCCTCACCCGGCGTTATCACGGGTTGCTGATTGCGCCGGTGGATCCGCCGCTGGGCCGCGTTCTGGTACTGACCAAGGGTGACGCGACGCTGCATCTTGGCGGCGCGCGTTACCCGCTGTTCACCAACCGTTGGGGCGGCGGAGCGATCGACCCTGAAGGGTATAGGCTCCTCGAAAGCTTTCATCTCGAAGGCACTATGCCGGTCTGGCGATTTCGCTGCGGCGAGGCGATCGTCGAGCATCGCATCTGGATGGAGTCGGGCGCCGACACGGTCTATCTCGCCTGGCGGCCGGAGGGCGAAGTTGCCGATGCTTCGCTTTCTGTCACGTTCCTCGCCAATGGCCGCGACCACCATGGCGATACCTGGGAAGCGGGCTTCAATCCTGAAATCGCGGCGGAGGGAACCAGGCTGACGCTCACGACACCGGGCCGCTTCACCTTGACCATCGCCGGCACCGACGGCGAGATCGCGTCGCACCGTGACTGGTACGGCAATTTCGACCTGCCGATAGAGCGCGAGCGCGGCCTCAACGACCGCGACTCGCATCTGCATATCGCCGACGGCGTCTTGCCGCTGCGGCCCGGCCGATGGACTGGCTACGTCGCAAGTCTCGCCCCGGATGCGGCGATGATTCTTGATGCCGCGTTCGATCGGCGTCGTGCGCACGATCGAGCCGTGCTGAGCGAGGCGATTGGCGCCGATCCGGTTTTTGCCGAGGCTCCTGGCTGGGTGATGCGGCTGGTGCTTGCCACCGACCTGTTCCGCATCGTCCGGCCGATACCCGGCGTAGCGGATGGGCGCTCGGTCATCGCCGGGTATCCCTGGTTCAGCGATTGGGGCCGCGACACGATGATCGCGATACCCGGATTGGGCCTCGCGGTCGGGCGTTATGGCCCTGCGCGGCTGGTCCTCGAAACCTTCGCTCGTTGTGTCGATCGCGGGATGCTCCCCAACGTCTTCCCGGAAGACGGGTCGGCATCCGCGTACAACTCAGTTGATGCCGCCCTGTGGTTTATCGAGGCATGGCGCGCCTATGTCGCGGCGAGCGGCGACGAGGCGGCGCTCAAGCGCGCGTTCCCAGTGCTGGAATCGATTGTCGAGCACTACACGCGCGGGACGCGCTACGGCATCGCCGCCGATCCGGCGGACGGGCTGCTGCGCGCCGGCGAGCCGGGGGTGCAACTGACCTGGATGGACGCCAAGGTCGGCGATTGGGTGGTGACGCCGCGCGTCGGCAAGCCGGTTGAGGTGAATGCGCTGTGGTTCAACGCTCTCGTCGCGATGGCTGAGTTGGCGGGTCGGGTCGGATTGCCCGGCGCCGCATACAGAACCGCCGCCGATAAGGCGCGGGCAGGCTTCGCGCGCTTCGTCGGCCGCGATGGACCGGGACTTTACGACGTGATCGACTGTCTCAACGGTGTCGATGATGCCAGCCTGAGACCCAATCAAGTCTTTGCGGTCAGCCTGCACGCGAGCCCGCTCGACCCGGTACAGCAACGCGCCGTGCTCGATGCCTGCGCGCCGCTGGTGACCCGGTTCGGACTGCGCACGCTGGCGCCTGGCGAACCGGGCTATCGCGGCGTCTACGCCGGCGGTCCGGCGGAGCGCGACGGCGCCTATCACCAGGGCACTGTCTGGGCCTGGTTACTGGGCCCGTGGGCGCTGGCGCAATACCGGGTGAGCGGCGACGCGGCGGCGGCTCAGGCTCTCTTGGAGCCGATTGCCGATCACCTCCGCGACGCCGGGCTCGGCCAGGTCAGTGAGATCTTTGACGGCGACCCGCCGCACACGCCGCGCGGCTGTCCGGCCCAGGCTTGGTCGGTCACTTGCGTTCTCGAAGCGTGGTGGAAGCTCGAGCACGCGAAGCGGGAGGCTATTGCGCCGTCAGGCCGCCGTCGACCACGAGCCCGGCGCCGGTCATAAACCCGGCATCGTCCGACGCCAGGAACACGATCCCCTTCGCGATATCGTTGGGTACACCGAGGCGGCCGATCGGATGCGTCGACAATGCGATGCGGCGCGCGGCGTCGGCGTCGTTGCTACCCATGTTGCGGGCGCGGGCGGTAAAGGTTTGTTCGCCCATATCGGTCTGGATCACCCCCGGATGGATCGAATTGACCCGGATGCGATAGCCCTTGCGCGCAAACTCCAGCGCCGCGGACTTGGTGAACAAGGTCACCCCGCCCTTGGTCATCGAATAGAGCGGGTCGAGCTGCGAGCCGACTAGCCCAGCGACCGAGGCGAGGTTGACGATCGCGCTGCCCTGCGGGCTCTGTAGTGCGCGCTCGCGCAGCGCCGGCAACGTCAGCTTGGTGCCGAGGAAGACGCCGGTGAGGTTGATGGTGCAGAGGCGGTGCCATTCGTCGAGGCTCGCCTCCTCGATCCCTTTGCCGAGGAACATCCCGGCATTGTTGACCAGGATGTCGATCCCGCCGAAGCGAGCCACCGTCGCGGCAACGGCGGCGTTCCAATCGTCCTCGCTTGTGACGTCGAGATGATGGTAGAGCGCGCTGTCGCCGAGCGAGCGGGCGGTCTCGCGCCCGCGCTCGTCGAGCACATCGCCGATGGCGACCTTGGCGCCGGCCTCGATCATCAGTCTCGCGGTCTCGGCGCCGATGCCGCGCGCCGCGCCGGAAATCAGCGCCACCTTGCCGTCGAGCCGGTTCATCATGTTCCTCCCAAGGGACCGTGATCCGTCAAATCCTGGCCCTGCACGGTCGGGCATGGCAAGCTTGGGCACGTACAGCGGAGGCTCCGATGCAGATCGCCCGGCTCGATCATCTGGTGCTGACCGTCGCCGATATCGCCCAGACCTGCGACTTCTATACGAAGGTGCTCGGCATGGAGGTCGTTAAGTTTGGCGAGGGCCGCACCGCGCTGCGCTTCGGCCAGCAGAAGATCAATCTGCATCCGGCCGATGACATCCCCGGTCTTGTCGCCGACAAGCCGACTGCAGGGTCGGGGGATCTCTGCTTCATCACCGAGACCCCGATTGCCGAGGTTGTGGCTCATCTCAACAAGTGCAACGTGTCGATCATCACCGGGCCGGGGCCGCGAGCCGGTGCCATCGGCACCATCACCTCGGTCTATATTCGCGATCCCGACAAGAATCTGGTCGAGATTTCCAACTACTGAGCCAACGCCGTCGGGCAGCGGCGTGGCAAGACGAGGAGGACGCCATGAAGATCGAGCGCATCGACCATCTGAACATCACCGTCGCCGATATCGACCGCAGCATGGCCTTCTACAAGAAGGTGCTCGGCATGAAGACCGAGACGATCGGCGAGGGACGCGCGGCGCTGCTGTTTGGCCAGCAGAAAATCCATCTCGACGCCGCCGGCGGCCCGATGGCCATGGCCGGCGACAAGCGCATGCCGGCGCATATCTGTTTTGTAACCGACACGCCGGTCGCCGAAGTCACCTCGCATCTCGAAAGCTGCGGCGTGCCGGTGCGGATGCAGGGGCCGCGCGCCGGGGCGATCGGCACGATCCAGTCGGTCTATATCGACGACCCGGACGGCAACTCGATCGAGATCTCGAACTACTGAGCGTCGCCCATGAAGATCGAGACGGTAGAGGTCTTCCAAATCCGCTGGTCGCCCGATGATAAGCCGGCGCAAGGAAGCGCCTTTGTCCGCGTCCACTGCGACGATGGCATCTCTGGCATTGGCGAGGCCTCGCCAATGCTCGGCGGGCTTGCTTCACTCGGCATCATCGCTCGCGACATTGCGCCGATGCTGGTTGGAAAGGACCCGCTCGATCACGCGGTGCTGCTCGACACGGCGCTGCACCGCCTCATCAAGCTGGGGCCCGAGGGGGCGCTGACCGGTGCGCTCGCGGCGCTGGACATCGCGCTGTGGGACATCAAGGGCAAGCTCTTCAAGCAGCCGATCTACAAGCTGCTCGGCGGCGCGTGGCAGACCGAGCTGCCGTTCTATGCATCGATCGGCGGCAATGGCGAGCGCAGCGTTGACGAGGTGCTGCGCGTCGTCGAGACGCGTATGAAGGACCGGCCGGCGGCGGTCAAAATTCGCTTCGATGCCGACCGCACTAAGGCCGATGTCGACATCCCGGGCGACATTGCCAAGGCCAAGGCGGTGCGCAAGCTCGTCGGCGATGCGTTCCAGCTCGCCTTCGACGCCAATAACGGCTACTCGGTCGGCGGCGCGATCCGGGTCGGGCGGGCGCTCGAGGAACTCGGCTATTGGTGGTTCGAGGAGCCGGTCCAGCATTATCATGTCGGGGCGATGGGCGAGGTGGCGCGACGGCTCGACATCACGGTCTCGGCCGGCGAACAGACCTACACGCTGGCGGGCCTCACGGATTTGATCTTGGCTGGCGTGCGCATGGTGCAGCCGGACATCGTCAAGATGGGCGGCATCACCGGGCTGATGCAGTGCCTCGCTCTGTGTCGCGCGCACGGCGCCGAACTGGTGCCGCACCAGACGCAACCAACGATCGGCCATATGGCGAGCCTGCACATCGCCGCCTGCCAGATGGGCCGGACGAAACCCTGCGAATGGAACGATCCGTCGTCGCGCACTCATGCCGTGTTCGAGAACCCGCCGCTGCCGGTTGACGGAATGTTTCATCTTTCGGGCGAGCATGGGCTTGGCCTGATCGTCAACGAGGCCGAGCTAGCCAGACGCCGCGTGCCGATCGCCTGAGGAGAAACGCCATGGCCGACGACGGGTTGCCCGAGGACGCGCAGATCATCGCCGCCGCTTATGCCGACCGGATCACGGACCTGTTCAAGGTCTTTGCCGAGGCCGTCGCGGCCGGCGAACCGGACCGGGAGGCGGTTGTCCGCTTCAAGCGCGGCTTGATATCGGCCCGCCACGTGCGCGACTTGGCCCTGGCGGCGGCGAAGGAGGCCGCGGGCACCTAACGCCTCATTCGTCGACCGACAACGCGAGGATCATGCTCAGCTGCGACAAGGGCCGTCCCGTCTCGGTCGCCCAGGCGTTGAAGCAGGCCTGAGCCGCGGCGCGGTCCTTGCGGTTCTTCGGCGGCGAGATCTCTGCCCAGCGCTTCAACCCGGCAACGACCGAAGGCGACAGCACAAAGGTGTCTTTGCCGACCATGCGCAGGAACATCGGGCCGGAATTGCCCCCCATCTGACTAAAACGGGCGGCCAGTTCGTCCCACAACCCAACGATGTTGCTGCCCGGCCAGGTCGCGAGCCAGCGGCCGAAGCTGCCGAATTCCTCGCCGACGCCAAGCATCGCCGCGGCGTTGTCGCGCACCGCTTTCAGCTTGCCCCAGTGGCGGATCAGCCGCGTATCGGCGAGCAGCTGTTCCATCGCTTCGTCCGACATCGCACGCACCCGGCGCGGATCAAAGCCGTGAAACACCTCCTCGAACGCTGGCCATTTTGCGTCGACGACACTGTGCTTCAGCCCGGCGCGAAATATCCGTAGCGACATCTGCGACAAATAGCGGTCGTCGGAAATGGCGGCGAGTTCGGAGGCGGATTTCGGCTGCGGTAACCGGGCCTCGAGCGCGGCAGCGCCATGACGCTGACGCGCGGTGTCGAGAATGGTGGCGAAAGGCGGGGTAGGCATTCTCTGGCCCCCTCAGTAGGCGGATTCCGGAGCTGCCGGTGCGCTGATTTCGACTTCGGCGACTTGAAATTTCTCTTTCAACCGCATCAGGCGGTAGCCAAGTCCAAGAAAGGGGCCGCATTCGGCGCGGGCGGCAATGAACGTAGCCGGATCGGTGTCGTGGCGCTCGCGCAGGTGTGCGACCACCACCGAGTCCACTGGGATGCGGCTGAAGTCCTGCAGCAGCATTCGGCAATGCGCCGCCGCGTAGGGGCCGATGCCTTTAAGGCCGAGAAGATAGTCGTGATCGAGACGCTCCTCGCTACCGTGACCCGCCGCGTTCAACGTTCCGTCATCGAGCATCCGCCAAGTGGCGGACACGACAACCGGCGCGCGGAAGCCCAACTTGGCGATACCGCGCAGGCGTTCCTCACCGTAGTCGATCAGCATCTCCGGCGATGGAAATGCGCCACCGCCGGGTTCGGCGACCAACGCCGCCGTCATCCGGCAGGTGCCGGACCAGCTTGTATTGACCGTCAGCGCCGTCTTGATGAAGTCCTCGTAGAATGTCGACCCCCGCAGCAGCCGCCCGCCGCCGCGCGCGATCAGCGCGGCCTCGTCCGCGAAACCGGCGCCGAGCGCGGAGATCGCGGGATTCGGGTTCCAGTCGGCCGAGACCCAGCGCGCCGCCCGGGTCAGGATTTCGCTCTGCGCCGAGGCGGCAAACCCGTCCCAGGCGACGGCGAGCGTCGCCGGGTCGTTCTGGCGCATGGCGATCGTCCCGATGCGGTCGCCGATGCGCTCGGTATGGCTGAGCGTGCCGGTCGCGGCATCCCACCGCCAAGGCTCGAGGTGTACCCAGCCGTGACTGGCGACCGTCAGCCCGAGATCGATCGGCCAAGCGGTTTCCAGCCGCGCCTCGCCGCGTTCCAGCTTCACGCCGCGGCGAGCGCCTGGTCGAGATCGGCGAGGATATCTTCCTCGTGTTCGAGCCCAATCGACAGCCGGACGTAACCGTCGGTGACACCGGTTTGCAGCTGCTCCTCGGGGGTCAGCTGCGAGTGCGTCGTCGAGGCGGGATGGATCGCCAGGCTCCGCGCGTCGCCGATATTGGCGACGTGGTAAAACATCTTGAGGTTGTCAATGAACCGCCGCCCGGCCTCCATCCCGCCTTTCAGCTCGAAACCCAAAAGCGCGCCATAGCCACCTTTGAGATGGGCGTCAGCGCGGCGCTTGGCCTCGCCAGTCATCAGACTTGGGTGGATGACCTTGCTCACTTTCGTGTGCTCTTTGAGGTGGCGCGCCACGGCGTTGGCGTTGGCACATTGCACCCGCATCCGCAGCGGCAGAGTCTCGAGTCCCTGGATGTGCAGGAAACTGTTGAACGGGCTCGCCGCCGCGCCGATGTCGCGCAACAGGGTCACCCGTGCCTTGATAATGTAGGCAATTGGCCCCATCGGCTTCACCGCCTGGGTCCACACCGCGCCGTGATAGGCTGGGTCAGGCTGGTTGAGCAGCGGGAAGCGGTCGGCGTGCTTTTCCCAGTCAAAATTGCCGCCGTCGACGATGATACCGCCGATCGAGGTACCGTGCCCGCCGATATATTTCGTGGTCGAGTGCATCACCACCGCGGCGCCGTGATCGAGCGGCCGGCAGATCACCGGTGCGGACGTGTTGTCCATGATCAGCGGTACGCCGAGCTCGCGCCCGATCTTGGCGACCTGGGCGATCGGGAACACTTCGAGCTTAGGGTTGGGCAGCGTCTCGGCGTAGTAGCAGCGGGTCTTGGCGTCGGTCGCGCGGCGGAAATTCTCCGGGTCGGAGGGGTCGACGAAGCGTACCTCGATCCCCATCGTCCGCTGCATCGTGTGCAGAAACAGGTTCCAAGTGCCGCCGTAGAGATCGGTCGAGCTAACGAAATTGTCGCCCGCCTGGGTGATGTTGTTGACCGCGAACATAGAGGCAGCTTGGCCGGACGACACCGCCAACGCCGCGACGCCGCCTTCGAGCTGCGCGACGCGCTGTTCCAGCACGTCGCTCGTCGGGCTCATGATCCGGGTGTAGATATTGCCCAGTTCCTTGAGTCCAAACAAATTGGCCGCGTGTTCGGTGCTGTTAAACTGGTAGCTCGTGGTCTGATAGATCGGCACGGCGACAGCATTTGTCGCCGGATCGCTGCGGTAACCGGCATGCAGCACGATCGTTTCCGGATGCTTGCTCTCGGTCGGCATCGATGTCTCCCTGGGCTGGGCGCGATTTGCCGCACTTTGCCATGCCGACCGGCTCGGCGTAAGGGCGATTAGACGGAAGCGCACCGAGCCATAGATGACCATCGAGAAGCGGAGGCACGATGAATAAGGCCTCGAGCTGGCTTGCCGTTGGCGGTGTCGCGCTCTTTGTCGCAGCCGTCGCCGCGATCGCTGTCGTCAATTGGCGCGACATCGGCGATGTCGGGATCGATCTCAACGGTTGGATCGCGCTGGCACTCGGTGTTTTGGTCACGCTGGCCTTGGGGATCGGACTGATGAGCCTCGTCTTCATCAGCAACCGGCGCGGCTACGACGAGCCGCCGCGCGAGGACAAATAGGCAAACTAAGCAAGCGCTAGCATATCCTACGCTTATCTCGGAATCGCGCTTGTCGCGTGTGACAAATCAGTGTAGGTGCGCGCCTTTCTGTCAATGAGGGGAAGCACTTTTGGCAAAATCGAAGATAGCCGGCGAGCCGCCCCGGTACGGGCGAGGGACCGGCATACCCAATCCGATCGATGTCCATGTCGGTAAGCGCATCCGCATGCGGCGTCTGCTGCTGGGTATGAACCAGGAAACACTGGCGAATGCGCTTGGGCTGACATTCCAGCAGGTGCAGAAATACGAGGGTGGCGCTAATCGGGTCAGCGCGTCGCGCCTTGCCGCGATGGCGGAGATTTTACAGGTGCCGATCTCGTTCTTCTTCGGCGATCTACCGACCGACGACGCTAAGCCGACGGTCGCCGAGCGCGAATGGCGCGAGTACCTTGAGCGACCGGAAACGATCGAGCTGATCCGGCTTTACTACGCGATTCCCGATCCCCAGGTGCGCGCCCGGTTCCTGGAGATGGTCAAGTCGATCGCGAAGCCCGGCGCGAACTCCCAGTAATTCGGCTGCAAAACGCTGTTGCGTTCTTGCAACAGGTGGATCGCGACGCCGCGGCAGGCGTCAAATCGTTTGGCAGCTTCGCGTTTGTCGGTATTTTATCCCAGCCGTTGGGCGAGGGGGGCTGGATGAACGTATGCCGTTGGTGCGCGAAGCGGTGGGTGTGCCGCGAATGGCTTCTCGCGTTCGCGCTAATACTCGTCACTCTCTACCCTGCGGCGTCGCGAGCTCAGAACATCACCTATGGTGAGCTGAAACTCGGGATTTGGGCTCACGATCCGACGTTTGCTGGAGGCCGTGAAAGCGGAGCCGACATCAATCCCGAGGTCATCTTCGCCTCGCCTGTCACCAACGACATGGTGGCCAGCGTTCCGGGCTCGAACTGGTTGTGGTGGGCTTTGCAGCCGCGCCCGACGATCGGCGCGTCAATCAATACCGATGGCAACACGGACCAGTTTTACGCCGGCGCGACGTGGTCGTGGATGCTCTTCCAGAACGTGATCAACCCTGGCGACGGCATCAATTTCAGCTTCTTCTTCGGCCCGGGCGGCAACGACGGCCAGATCCACAACGGCAATGCGACCCGCAAAGCACTCGGCTCGCACATCCTGTTCCGCGAGGCGTTCGAACTCGGCTACCAGATCAACCCGACCTGGGAGATATCAGCCTATTTCGACCACATTTCCAATGGCGGATTGGCCAAGGAGAACCAGAGCATCAACGACCTTGGCGCGCGGATCGGGTTCCGGTTCTGAGGGACGGTTATTCGGCCGCCAGCACCCGAGCCAGCTGACTTAGTGCTTCCTGATAGCGCTCGTTCGGAATCTGCGCGAAGTTGCGCGCGAGCTCCAGGCACATGCGCTCGCGAGGGCTGACGGAGCGAGCCGGGTCGCTTTCAAGCCCCTCGAAGAAATAATTGACCGGCACGCTCAGCACATGCGCGATCTCGTAGAGGCGACCGGCAGAGATGCGATTGATGCCGCGCTCGTATTTGTGAGCTTGCTGATATGTAACGCCGATCAGATCGGCGAGCTGCTGCTGAGTGAAGCCAAGCATGATCCGGCGTTCGCGAACACGGGCGCCGACATGGCGGTCGACATCCTGGCTGCGTCCTGCGGCGCGCCCTACCGGTCGGCGCGCCAAATCGACCGCCGCGGCGGCTCGGCTCCCAAGGCGTACCGCACTTGATTCCTCATGTTGTGTCATGTCGCTCCACCTCGACTGGGTCCAAGGATCGATCCGGCGGCGTCGTTCTCCGCTAAACCAAGCAGGATCGTTCAACCGATTGGTTTTGGCGGATTGAACGGTGAGCCTGTGTCAAATTTGAGGCAACACGGCGCTCTTTTCGCGTCCGACCGATCGGAAACGCCAAATGGTGCCGACGCGATCTCGCATATGGGCCATGCCCCGTGCGGGTTCCCTTTGACAGCCTCCCTCCAGCGATGATACCGACGCTAACCCTTTCATTTTGGCGATCCTATGCCCCGTATCTCGATCGGTGATGGCTCTCTCTACTACGAGCGTCACGGTGCCGGCTTCCCGGTAATAATGATATCGGGGCTTGGCGGGCTGGCGTCGTTCTGGCACGAGCAAGTCGCCGCGTTTTCCAGGCGCTACGAGGTCATTACCCACGACAGCCGCGGGGTTGGCGAAAGCGACCCGATCCGTGGCGGATATACCGTCGATCGCATGGCTGGCGACGTGATCGCGTTGATGGACCGCCTCGAGATCGACCGCGCCCATGTGCTTGGCCATTCCACTGGCGGCGCCATCGCGCAGACCCTCGCGGTCGAGCATCCCAAGCGATTGGCGAGCATTGTCTTGTCCGCGACATGGACCAAACCCGACGCTTATTTCCGGCGCATGTACGCGCTGCGCAAGGAGGTTCTGCAGCGCGGCGGCCCCAGTTCGTATGTGCAGGCGACGACGCTATTCCTCTACCCGAGTTGGTGGATCGCCAAAAACAACGAGAAACTGCGGCACACGGAGGCGCAGAACCTCGCGCATTTCCCCCAGCTTGAGATCGCGATGAGCCGGATCGACGCCATCCTCGCGTTCGACCGCACCGCCAGTTTGTCGCGGATTAAGACGCCAACGCTCGTCGTCGGTGCCGAGGACGACATCGTCACGCCGGCGTATTTTTCCGAGGAATTGGCGCGCCTCATCCCCGGGGCCGAGGTGAAGATATTCCCGCGCGGGGGCCATTGGTTTCCGCAAGTGCAGGTGAGGGAGTTCAATCAGGCGGTGCTGCCGTTCCTCAATTCGCACACGCCAGGCTGACTTCGCCGGCTGGCGGCGGGGCCACTTAAGGCTTCATAAACGGCTGAAACGTTAGCTTCCGTGCGCCGTTTACGGCGCCTATCGGGGGCGGGCGGAGTTGCGATGTCGACTGAGAGCGTGCGTTCCGTCGAACTTTTGGCCGCTGCCCTCGATGCCGCCGGCGACTTGGCCTACGCTTGGGAGCTCGATCGGGATGCGATCGAGTGGTCGGGCCGCCTCGGTCAGAGCAAACCGGGATTTACCGTTGGTATAACAACCGGTCGATTGTTCGCGGAAAATATTCACCCCGACGACCAGGGACGCCGTCAGTCGATGCTGGCGATCCATCTCAATGGACATCGCGATTTTGATTGCGAATACCGGCTGCGCGACGCAGGCGGCGGGTTTGCCTGGGTGCATGAGCGCGGGCGGGCGCTGCGCGACGCAGATGGTCGCCCGCACCAGATGTTTGGCGTGATTCGTGCTGTAGGCGAGAGCAAGACGCGACACAGCCACGCCGAGCACCTGGCCAATTACGACGAGCTGACCGGCCACTTCAACCGCTCAAGGCTGCGCGAGGCGGTGGACCTTGTGATCACCGACAACCGACGAGCGCCGGGACACGCGATGTTCCTCGCGGTTGGCATCGACAATCTGAGCGCGATTGATAGCTCCCTTGGTGCTGCGGCGTCCGAGGGCGTCCTGATCGAAATCGGCAGGCGCCTCGATACCTGCGTGCGCGTTAGCGATCGTATCGGACGGCTAGGCAGTGACCGCTTCGGCGTCGTTCTAGCGCATTGTCCGGCGGTGCACGTGGCGAGCGCCGCGGACAAAATCTTGACGGCGGTCCGCGCCGCGCCGATCGCTACCCCCGATGGCCCCGTCTTCGCCACCGTCTCGATCGGCGGCGTATCGCTGGGGGAAAGTCTCACGTCCTACGATGTGATCACCCGGGCCGAAGCGGCGCTCGCCGAAGCCGAGCGCGCTGGCCGCGATTGCTTTGTCCATTACCGCGCCAACGAGGAGCAGCGCGGCCGGCAGAGCCGCTCGACCGCCGTGGGCGACGCGGTTCAGGTGGCTTTGCGGCAGGACCGAGTGCGGTTCGCCTTTCAGCCGATCGTGTCGGCTCGGACCGGGAAAGTCGCCTATCACGAGTGCCTGCTGCGTCTGCGCGATGCCGGCGATGGGATGGTCCCCGCTGGCGATTTCGTGCGCGACGTCGAGCAAATCGGCCTCATCCGCCTGATCGACCGTCACATCCTCGACAAGGTCATCGCCGAGGCGGTGGCCCACCCGGGCATTACCCTGGGCTTCAATATTTCTGCCTTGACCGCGGCCGACCGGCTATGGCTGCGGGCACTGACCGCGCAACTGCGCGCTCATCCGGGTCTCGCCGAACGCCTCATCGTCGAGATCACCGAAACCGCGGCGCTCTACGATATCGAGGAATCGGTGCGGTTTGTCGCCGCGCTGCGCCGGGCGGGCTGCCGGGTCGCCCTCGACGATTTCGGCGCTGGCCATACCTCGCTGCAACATCTGCATAGCTTGGCGGTCGACACGGTCAAGATCGACCGCTCGTTTGTGTCCGATATTGCCAGCAGCCCGGAAAACCAGATTTTCCTTCGCCACCTGCTCGGGTTGGCCAAGGGTTTTGGGTTCAGTACTGTGGCGGAGGGGGTTGAGACCGCGACCGAAGCCGAGGTCCTGCGATGTGAAGGCGTCGACTTCCTGCAGGGCCATTATTTCGGCCATGCGACGACCGAGCCGCCCTGGCGACTGGCTGCGGAGCCAGCGGCCTAGGATTTTTTCGTCAGCTCGTCGAGCTGGCGGCGCATCGCGTCGAGCTGGGATTCCAGCCGCCGCAGACGGGGATCCGGCTCTGTCGTGGGTTCGGCTGCGCTCTCGGCCGAGGCGGAATCCGGCTTCTCGGATGCGGCAGCGCCTCCGCCATAGGGCGAAAGCATCTTCAGCGCCTGCTCGAACAGCGCCATGTTTTGCTTGCCCATCTCCTCGAACTGGCCAAACGGGAAGATGCCGAATGTCGCGCGCAGCGTGTTGCGCATCTGCTCTTGGTTGCGCGCGAACGCGACCATGGCCTGCTCGAGATAGCCAGGCACCAGGAATTGCATGCTGTCGCCGTAAAACGAAATCAGCTGCCGCAGGAAGCTGATCGGCAGCAGGTTCTGCCCTTTCTGCTCCTGTTCGACGATGATTTGAGTGAGCACCGAGCGGGTAATGTCCTCGTTGGTCTTGGCGTCATGGACGACGAAATCGCCGCCTCCCTTGATCATCTTGGCGAGGTCCTCGAGCGTCACATAGCTGCTCGTCGCCGTATTGTAGAGCCGCCGGTTAGCGTATTTCTTGACGACGACCGGCTTCGCGCCGCCTGCCTGTTCGCCCGTTGAGGCTGCCATGCGTCCGACACCTCGCGACTGCAGCAATGTTGCTGCCCTGCAACAATACAGCGATTTCCGCCGCCTGGGTTATAATCTCGCGCATGAGCGATGCCGACGATCTGGTGCAGCGCTACTTGACCCTGTGGACGCAATATCTCACGGCACTGCTCGCCGATCCGCAGGCGATGGAGACCTTGAAGCGTTGGGTGTCGTTTACCCAGCAATTTTCCTATCCGAAACCGGGGCCGGCGCAGCAGAACGAGGCCCCATTTCCGGTATGGCCTCCATTTTTCGGTCCATTTGGGTCACCGTCTGCGCCGCCAGGTGCAATGGGCGAGCCGGTGGACGGGCTAACCAAACTCGCGCAGCGGGTCGACGAACTCGAACGCCGACTTGCCAAGCTCGAACGCCAACCGACACGGCCCCGCACTCGTCGCGGCACTGGCGGTGGCAGATGCTGACCGTTCCATCGCATGTGTGCCGACCGTCGCTCACCCACGCCGTGACTAGACTTCTACCTGTCACCCCTTTTTGATACGCGTTGCCGGCCCACATAGACGACATTCCGCCGCAAGGAGATTTCCCCATGACCGACATCGTCATTGCCAGCGCCGCCCGCACTCCGGTCGGGGCCTTTAGCGGCGGGCTGGCGAGCCTCGCGGCGCACAAGCTCGGCGAGGTCGCGATCAAGGAGGCGATGCGCCGGGCCGGGGTCGAGCCCGGCGAGGTCAACGAAGTCATCATGGGCCAGATCCTCGCCGCCGGTGAGGGCCAGAACCCGGCTCGCCAGGCCGCGGTCGGCGCCGGCATCCCGTTCGAGGCGACGGCGTACGGGGTTAACCAGCTGTGCGGCTCGGGGCTGCGCACCGTGGCGCTGGGCTATCAGGCAATCCGCAATGGCGACAGCGACATCGTCGTCGCCGGCGGTCAGGAAAGCATGAGCCAGGCGCCGCACGCGATGCACCTGCGCAATGGCGTCAAGATGGGCGACGCGCAGCTCGTCGACACGATGATCCGCGACGGCCTGTGGGATGCGTTCAACGGCTATCATATGGGCAACACCGCCGAGAACGTCGCGCAGCGTTGGCAGATCACCCGCGAGCAGCAGGACGAGTTCGCCGTCGGCTCGCAGAAAAAGGCCGAGGCGGCGCAAAAATCCGGCCGCTTCAAGGACGAGATCGTGCCGGTCGTGATCGCCGGCCGCCGCGGCGAGACGGTGGTCGATACCGACGAGCACCCCAAGCACGGCACCACCTTCGAGGTGCTGTCGAGCCTGCGTCCCGCTTTCGACAAGAACGGCACGGTCACCGCCGGCAACGCTTCGGGCATCAATGACGGCGCCGCCGCGGTGGTGCTGATGACCGCTGACGCGGCGGCGAAGCGCGGGTTGAAGCCGCTGGCCCGCATTGTCTCGTGGGCGACCTCCGGGGTCGATCCGGCGATCATGGGCAGCGGGCCAATCCCCGCCAGCCGCATGGCGCTGAAGAAGGCCGGCTGGTCGGTCGGCGACCTCGATCTCATCGAGGCCAACGAGGCTTTCGCCGCGCAGGCTTGCGCGGTCGGCAAGGATCTCGGCTTCGACCCCGACAAGCTCAACGTCAACGGCGGGGCGATCGCGCTCGGCCATCCGATCGGCGCCTCGGGCGCCCGGGTTCTCGTCACCCTGCTCTACGAGATGCAGAAGCGCGACGCCAAGAAGGGCCTCGCGACCTTGTGCATCGGCGGTGGCATGGGGATTGCGATGTGCATCGCGCGCGATTAGCGCGCGCTTGTTGGACTGGTTGCGCGTGACCAGGCGCAACCGGGGTTGAATTCACCTGCGCGCGGCCAACGCGCGCTTGGACATCGATGGGAGGAAACCATGGCCAGAGTGGCGGTGGTCACGGGCGGCACGCGTGGTATCGGTAAGGCGATCGCTGTCGCCTTAAAGAACGCCGGTTATGCGGTTGCCGCCAATTACGGCAGCGACGACGCCGCGGCCGAGCGGTTCCAAAACGAGACCGGCATCCCGGTCTTCAAGTTCAACGTCGCCGATTTTGCCTCGTGCCAGGAAGGCGTCGCCAAGATCGAGGCCGAGCTCGGCCCGGTCGAGGTGCTGGTCAACAATGCCGGCATCACCCGCGACACCACGATGCACCGCATGAGTTTCGAGCAGTGGAACGCGGTGATCCAGACCAACCTCTCGTCGTGCTTCAACATGTGCCGGGCGGTGATCGAGGGCATGCGCGAGCGTCATTTCGGCCGCATCGTCAACATTGGCTCGATCAACGGCCAGGCCGGGCAGTACGGCCAGGTCAACTACGCCGCGGCGAAATCGGGCATCCACGGCTTCACCAAGGCGCTGGCCCAGGAAGGCGCGGCGCGCGGCATCACCGTCAACGCCGTCGCGCCAGGCTATGTCGATACCGACATGGTGCGCGCGGTGCCGCCGGACGTGCTGGAGAAGATCGTCGCCCGCATTCCGGTCGGCCGGCTCGGCAAGGCCGAGGACATCGCCCGCACCGTGGTGTTCCTCGTCGCCGACGACGCCGATTTCATCACCGGCTCGACCCTCTCGGTCAACGGCGGCCAGCATATGTATTAACCGTGGCTGTCATCGCGAGGAGCCGACAGGCAACGACGCGATCTCGACGGAACGGTGCTGAAAACGAGATTGCTTCGCTTCGCTCGCAATGACGACAGTTGTCTTCACCATCGGCCATTCCACGCGGACAACCGCAGAGCTCATTGAGTTGCTGCGCGAGGCCGGTGTCGATCTGCTGGTCGATGTCCGCACCGTGCCGCGCTCGCGCTTCAACCCGCAATTCAACGCCGACGTGCTGCCGGGGACTTTGGGCGAGGCCGGGATCGGTTATCGCCACATGCCCGCGCTCGGCGGGTTGCGGCATCGGCCAAGGGGCGCGCCGCCGTCGCCAAACGGATTGTGGCAAAACCAGGCGTTCCAGGCCTATGCCGATTATGCGCTCACCCCGGCCTTTCGCGCCGCGCTGGACGAGCTGCGCCGCCTCGTCAAGAGCCACACTTGCGCGATCATGTGCGCCGAGGCGGTGTGGTGGCGCTGCCACCGCCGCATCGTCGCCGACTACCTGCTCGCCGCCGGCGACGATGTCCGCCACATCATGGCGCCTGGCAAGATCGAGCCGGCATCGCTCACCCCGGGCGCCGAGCTGCGGCCGGACGGCGCGATTCTCTATCCGGCGGCTCAGGGCCTGCTGATCTGAGTATGCCGGCCCGCCGGCGCAATCGTCGAAGGAGCGCCGCGCCCGGCGCGTTTCCGCCTGCCTTGATGTAAATCAGGTGACGGCTCTGCGCGGACATGTATTGAGGTGGGGCCCGTTTCACCCGACTTCCGGATCATGGCCGTACGCGCATTACCTTCCAACATCTACCGCTATGTCTGGGAGGCGAGCGGGTGGCACCAGCTGCCGCTGGTGCTGCTAACCGTTTGCGTCTCGCTGCTCGAGGTGGTGCCGCTGGAGCTTCAGCGGCGGATCGTCAACGACGCGGTCAAAGACCGCGACTACGTGTATGTGCTGATCCTTTGCGCGGCCTATCTGGCCGCCGTGCTGATCCAGGGCGGGACAAAGCTCGGGGTCAACATCTATCGCTCATGGGTCGGCGAGAACGCGGTTCGCGAGCTACGCCGCCGGGTTCATGCCCTGGTCGATGCAACGTCGGAGGCGTCATCGACGCTCGAGGCGGAAGGCATTCAGGCCTCGATGATCGTCGCCGAGGTCGAGCCGGTCGGGTCGTTTGTCGGGAGCAGCGTTTCCGAGCCCGTGCTCCAGGCCGGCATCCTCTGTTCGGTGCTTGCCTACATGATCCATGTCGACATTTGGATGGCCGCGGTGGCGCTTCTGTTCTTCCTCCTGCAGCTGATCTTTGTGCCGATGATGCAGCGCGCGATGAACCGCCGGACCCATGTGCGCGTCCGGATCATCCGGCGGCTCAGCATTAGCGTGCTCGAAGGTGCCGGCGATCCCGTGCGGGATCGGGCCGACGACGACCGCATCGACCGGGTGTTTCACCTCAACATGGGCATCTACAAACTCAAGTTTTCGATGAATTTTCTGATGAATTTGAGCACCCAGCTGCAGATCATCGGCGCGCTGGCGGTCGGCGCGTGGGTGGTGCTCCACGATCAGCTCGAGATCGGCGGCGTCGTCGCCTTCATTTCGGGCATCGGGCGAATCACCGATCCCTGGGGCGATCTGGTCAATTATTTTCGCGACGCCAACATCAACCAGGTCAAATTCATCCTGCTGCGCGACGCCATCAATCAGCAGGGGTTCGAGCCGGGCTAACCCGCAGGCGGCTTGGTCGCCTGCATCGAAGGCAGAGCCTCGACCCCCTTGTACCACTCGGCGAGCTTCGGGTGGCGGGCGCGCCAGCCGTCGTTCGGGAAGCGGAAATCGAGATAGCCGAGCGTGCAGCCGGCCGTGATCGGGCCGATCGTGCGCTGCCCCGACAGGTCCTCGCGCTCCAGCGCGGCGAGGCCCTGGTGCGCCTTCTTCATCTGCCCGTCGGTCCAGGCGGCGTGGCGCTTCTCCTCGGGCCGAGCGGCGATCTCGTAGCGGCAGAGGATCAGCGCGTCGAGGATGCCGTCGCCGAGCGCCTGTTGGCGCAGCGCGGTCCACCGCGCCTTGCCCGGGGCCGGAAACACCTTGCCGCCGCCGGCGAGGCTGTCGAGGTACTCACAGATCACCGGCGAATCGAACAGCACTTGGCCGTCATCGGTGGTGAGCGCCGGGATTTTCATCAGCGGGTTCTCGGCGGCAAGCGTGGCATTGGTTTCGACCGGGCTTACCGCCGTTGACAACAGTTCAATCTTGCCGGCGAGACCCAATTCGTGGGCGACGACCATGACCTTGCGGACGTAGGGCGAGGCAGGGTTGTGACGGAGCTTCATTGTTCGTCTCCTGGCATCAGCGAAGTTCGATAGTGAGCTTGTATTCACTGTCGGTGCGTGAATTGTCGACGACGATCAGGTAGGCGCCGTCGGTCTCGAGCTCATCGGACCAGCTCGTTTCGTTGTCTTCGCTCAGCAGATCGCCGCTGACCTCACACTCCGCGGAAGCGTTGCAGCTGGCTCGCCAGCCGGGCGCGTAGAGTTGAAGAAACGCGGCGTGATCGTCGCTCTGAACCGACGCGGTCAGCTTCTGCCCCACGCGGGCGGTCAGTTGGTAGCAGCCTACCGCATCGGCCGGGGGACCGCTGTCTAGCGTCACAAGCGACCCCCCAGGCGGGAAGGCGATCGGCAGCGGGTGGCTGCAATCCGCCGCCTCCGCCGCTCCTGATAAAAGCAGCAGCGTCACCCCGAGTGGAAAACGCATCTCTCCACCCCCATAGAGCCGGAACCGCCCGCCGGCTCCGCCCAGTCGAGCTGAAGCGCTACGCCTTTTTCAGGCAGCGGTCCCACATCGCGAACATCTTTTCCCAGGTCTCCTCGGCGGCGAGCGTGTTGTAGATCGCGCGCTCAGGGAAGGCGAAACCGTGCTCGGTGCCCGGGAAGGTCTTGATCTCGTACTTGACGTTGGTCTTCGACAACAGCTTGTCGAGATCGCCCGGAATGTTGGGTGGCACGCTGCGGTCGGTCTCGGCGAAAGCGTAGTAGAGCTCGCCCTTGATCTTATCGAGGTGAAGGTGCGGCGAGTCCTCCTTGTCGGTGATGATGCCGACACCGTAGAGCGAGGCTGCCGCCTTAATGCGGTGGGGGAAGAACGAAGCGGCGTTGGTGATATGCATGCCGCTCATGCAATAGCCGACACAGCCGACCGGGCCGGGCTTGCACTTGTCCTGGGCGTCGAGCCAGCCGAGCCAGCCGGCGGTGTCGTCCATCACCATCGCATTGGTTAGGCTGCGCATCGCCCCCAGGAAAACCGCCGCCATCGCCTCGTCCCGGCGCTGAATGTCGAGCCGCAGCGTGCCGAGGCGGTAGTACATATCAGGCAGGATCGCGAAGTAGCCGTGCCGGGCGATGCGCCGGGTCATGTTGCGCAGCTCTTCGCGGATGCCGGGCGCGTCCATGTAGAAGATGATCCCGGGGAACGGGCCCGGCCCATCTGGGCAGGCCACGAAGGTCGGGCAACGGCCATACTTGGTGGTGACGACGACTTCTTGTTCGTACATGGGCGGGGCTCCTAGACGGGAGAAATGGCGAGGAGAGCGTTACGCGATCGGCCGCAATTGTCACACGAAAAACTCAGCGTCCCTGGAACACCGGCTTACGTTTCTCGGACCAAGCCCTCAGGGCCTCGGCATGGTCGTCCGAGGCGGCGGAGCGCTCGCGCGCTTCGGCGAGCGCATCTCGGTCGAGCCGTGCGGCGGCGGCTCCGTTAATCGCGCGCTTCAGCCCGGCGAGCGCCAGCGGCGCATTGGCGGCGAGCGTCTCAGCCAGCGCCTCGACGCGTGCATCGAGCGCCTCCGCCGGCACGATCTCGTCGAGATAGCCGATCCGCCGCATCTCTTCCGCCCCGATCGGCTCCGCGGTGAGGAATAGCCGCTTCGCCGCGGCGACGCCGAGCCGCGACACATAGCGCTCGATCCCGCTCGGGTAATAGACGATGCCGAGGCGCGCCGCCGGCATCAGCAACCGCATCCCCTCGACCCCGATGCGGAAATCGCAGGCGAGCGCGAGGTCGGTGGCGCCGCCATAGACGCTCCCCTGCAGCGCCGCAATCGTCGGCACGCGCAGCGCTTCCAGCTGATCGACCACGCTTTCGAACGACACGTCGTCCTCGGGTTGCGGCGGCTCCTTGCCGCCGTGCCGTTCGACCAGCGCGCCGATGTGGTAGCCGGAAGAAAAGCTTTTCCCGGTTCCCGTCAACACCAGCACGCGAACAGTTGGATCGCGGTCGACGCGCGAGAACGTCTCGCGCAGCACCGCCAGGTCACTGGGCTCGATCCGGTTGTGCTCGCGCGGCCGGTTGAGGCGGATGGTCGCCCGGCCTTCAGCGATCGTCACGATTGGGGTGGTGGATCTCGGCGCGTCCGTCATGCCACGACCCTAACAGAGCGCTATCTTGGCGGCCAAGCGCGACCGAGGCCAGCGCTCCACCGCTACCTCACGCGCACGGTAACGTAAGTCGCCGCGGTGTCAGCCCCGGTTTTGCCGACCTTGAGCGAGTTGACGATGTCCTTGGCGATAGCCCGCGAGGTGACGCCGAGATCGGCGAAGTCGGAATCCTTATCCGGGGCTCGCTTGAAAAGCCAGGCATCGCCGGCGGTAGAAGCGACAAATTCAAACAGCACGACGCCGGGTTTGTCGGCGGTGACGGCGAAGCCGTCGCGCGGCTCCGGTATTGTCAGCGTCTTGTTCGCGGCGATATCGGCCTTGGGATGTGCCTTGTCGGGAAACAAGAGCGTCGTGCTGCCGTTGGGCAGCACGCGCAGGATCGCGACATGCGCGTTCTTGCTGGTGCTGACCGAGAGCACCATCGGCTGGCCAGCGCCGTAGGTGGTGTCAGCGCGGTCGACCGATGCGCGTATCGTCATGTCACCATGATTGATCTTGGTGTCGGCTATGACCTTCTGCGCATCGGTCAAGACAAGCATGTCGTCGCGAACGATCCCGGTGCGCGCGGCGAAATCGCAGCCTGTGGTGGCTGCGGCCAATACAAATACGAGTGCCAGCCGGTAGGGGCTCATCGCCCCGGCAGCGGCGCGGCGATCGGCGGGCGCTGACGGTAGAGCTCAGCCGCCTGCTCGAAAGCGTTACCGGCACGCAGCACGCCGGCTTCGTCAAATGGCTTGCCGACAATCTGAAAGGCAAGCGGCAGCCCATTCTCGAAGCCGATCTGCACCGACAGCGCCGGCGACCCGGTGAGGTTCCATGGCGCGGTGTAGGAGGCGCGCTCGAAGGTATTATAGGTGCCCACCGCGTCGATGCGCGGCGCCGGTCCCGTCGCGTTGGCCGAGATCACCACATCTACGCCCTCGCAGGCCTTGGCGAACTCGGCGCACAACTCCCGCCTCTGGCGCACCGCCTCGACATAATCGGCCGCCGACAGGAATGCGCCGAGCCCGATCCGCGCGAACATGTGCCGGCCGAAGAGCTGCGGCCGTTCTCGGAAATCCTTCTCGTGCAGCGCGTAGGCTTCGGCGATCATGATCAGGCGGTTGGCGTCCGCGTAGTCGACCAGCGGCGATAGCTGCAGATCGACCAGCTTGGCGCCGAGGCTCTCCAGGGTCTTGCATGCGGCGTCGAATGTCTCGACATAGGTCGCGGAGGGCATCGATGCGCGGCCGAACCCGGCGACGGCGTCCTTCTCATGGAAATGGCGGACGACGCCGACTCGGAGCCCCTCGAGGCGTGGCGTGAGCGCTCTGGCATAATCCGGTACCGGCACGTCGGCCGAGGCCGGGTCGAGCGCGTCGTATCCAGCCAGCGCCTGCAGCATCAGCGCGCAATCCTCGACCGTGCGGGTCAGCGGCCCGCAATGGTCGAGGCTGTAGCTGAGTGGGAAGACGCCGCGCCGGCTGACCCGGCCGTAAGTCGGCTTCAGCCCGGCGAGGCCGCAGAATGCCGCCGGCCCGCGGATCGAGCCGCCGGTGTCCGAACCCATCGCTCCGGCGCAGAGATGCGCGCCGACCGCGGCCGCCGAGCCGCTCGACGAGCCGGCCGGATAGTGCGCGAGGTTCCACGGGTTGCGCGCAGGCGGGAAGGGCAGGGTGAAATCCGGCCCGCCAATGGCGAATTCATGCGTCTCCTGCTTGCCGAGCAGCACCGCGCCGGCGTTACGCAAGCGAACCCAGGTTTCGGCGTCCTCGCTCGGCACATGCGTCTCGTAGACGCGTGAGCCCGCGGTCGTGCGGATGCCCTTGGTCTTGTAGATGTCCTTGAGGCCGATCGGAATGCCGTGCAGCGCGCCGCGCGAGCGGCCGGCTTTGAGCTCGGCTTCGGCCGCGCGGGCGGCTTCCAGCGCCTGGTCGGTCAGCACCAGCAGATAGGAATGCAGTTCGCCGTCGAGCGCGGCGATGCGTGCGAGATAGGCCTCGGTCAGCGCGACCGGCGACAACTCGCCCTTGGCAATGGCGCGGCTCGCTTCGGCGAGCGAGAGCTGGGTCGGGTCCATCGCCGTCATCCTTTCGGATGGACGAAGATATGCGCCGGTTCGGCGGCGCGGTCGCGCGGGCGGCGCACGGTCTTCTGCAGCCGTTCCAGCAGCCGATAGCCTTCGCGCAACTCGGCGAAGCGCTCGGGTGCCTTGCTCGGGTCGAGCCCGGCGCGCTCCAACAGGAAAGCCCAGCGCTCGTCGGAGATCGGTTCGGCCATCGTCGGCTACTCCGCCGCCTGGGCGAGGGGGTGGAAGTTGCGCGGCAGCCCGGCCTTGGCGATGGCGCCGTAGAGCGTCACTTGCGGTAGCGCCTTGGCGACGATCGCGCGCACCGTGACCAGTCTGTCGAGGTCGATCCCGACGTCGCAGCCCATCGACTCGAACAGGAACACCGTGTCTTCCATGACGATGTTGCCGGTGGCGCCCGGCGCGTAGGGGCACCCGCCCAGCCCGCCCAGCGAGGCGTCGAACTCGCGGCAGCCGGCGTTGTAGGCGGCGAGCACGTTCGCCAGCCCGAGGCCGCGCGTATCGTGGAAATGCGCCGCCACCGGCAGCGGCGACACGTCTGCGATGACCTTGCGGAAGACCCGCTCGATCGCCGCCGGCTGGCCGTAGCCGACCGTGTCGGCAAGGATGATGCCGTCGGCGCCGGCCTCGGCGACCTCGTTGGCGATGCGCCGCACCCGATCCTCGTCGACATCGCCCTCGATGGTGCAGCCGAACGCGGTGGCGAGGCCGCAATTGATTTTCGCCGGGTTCGGGCCGCTATGGCAGAGCGCGACGACGCGGCGGAAATCCTCGATCGATTCCTCGGTCGGGCGGCGCACATTCGACAAATTGTGACCGTTGCTGACCGACAGCACGTAGTTCATCTCGGGTACGCCGAGGGCCATGCCGCGCTCGGCGCCGCGCGAATTGGGGATCAGCGCAGAGACCTGCAGCCCAGGCAGCGTCATCGCGTGGGCGATCACCGCCTCGGCGTCGGCGAGCTGCGGCAACAACTTCGGCGGCACGAACGAACTGACCTCGATTGCCCGCACTCCGGCGGCGTATTCGGCGTCGAGCCAGGCGATCTTGGTTTCGGTCGGCATGATCTCGGCGATCGATTGCAAACCGTCGCGCATGCCGACTTCGCGCAGGGTGATCTTTTCGCTCATCGCGATCTCCGTAGTTGTTGATCGGGAGTTTATGCCCCGACACCGCGCGGCCGCAACCAACGAGGCCGGGATTGATTTCGATCAGTCTGATCACAAGCTATTGATCTCACTCCCGCGTAGCTTGGGAATTGGTCCAACGCCTGACGTCGGGCGCACTAACTGTTTGCTGAGGAACGCGATGGATTGTCCGCATTGTGGGAAGGCCTTTCACGACGTGTGGGACCACCAAGTACTTCGCGACGTGACCAACGTGCATCCGTTTCGGTGGATGGTCGGGATTACTATCTGTCCCAGCTGAAGGGACGCCACGGTGCGAGTTTTTAAGCAGGAACCGAGGGGCGGTGGACAGTTCAAGTCGAGCGTCACGGTGCAAGCTTACCCGAAAGACGGTATTCGGAAGTCCATGACCGCAGGAGTGCCCCCCAAAGTCAAAGCAGATTATGAGGAGGCCTGTCTGGTTCTGCCGGTGAGCAACAAAGCCTCAGCCGCACTTTCGCGTCGGTGCTTGCAGGCTATCTTGCGCGAGCATGGGTGCAGCCAACATGACTTAGCGAAGCAGATCGACGCAGTGCTAAGCGAGACCGACCCCTCAAAGGCAATTCCCCCATCGCTGCGACACGCAATAGACGCGATCCGCAACTATGGAAATTTCTCAGCGCATCCAATCACCGATCAAACGACATTGCAAATCATCGAGGTCGATCCAGGTGAAGCCGAATGGTGCTTGGACATACTTGAGGAGATGTTCGACCACTATTACGTAAGACCCGCTGAGATCCGTGCGCGAAAAGCGGCATTGGACGCGAAATTGGCTGCGGCGGGGAAGCCGGCGTCGAAGTAAATCGCTACACCACGTGCTCCGGGGTCAGCGCGCATTCGGCCTCGCTGTCGCCGACCTCGATCTGGATCGTCGCGTGGTGGATGCCGAAGCGGTGTTCCAATTCCTCGGTGATGTGCGAGAGCGCCGCGTCCCCGGGATGGCCGCCCGGCATCACCAGATGGCAGGTGAGCGCCGTCTCCGTCGTGCTCATGCCCCAGATGTGCAGGTCATGGAGCGCCGCCACCCCGGGCAGCGCCAGCAGGTGCGTCCGCACCGCGGCGGCGTCGACACCCTGCGGCACTGCGTCGAGCGCCAGACTCAGAGCCTGCTTCACCAGATCCCAGGCCCCGTAGACGATCACCGCCGAGACGATCAAGCTGACTGCCGGGTCGAGCCAGGAGAACCCGGTCAAGAGGATCGCCAGCCCAGCCGCGACCACGCCCGCCGTCACCAGCGCGTCGGCCGCCATGTGCAGAAACGCGCTGCGGATATTGAGATCGCTGCCCCGGCCGCGCGCGAACAACAGCGCCGTGACACCGTTGACGGCGATCCCGACCGCCGCGACCGCGGCGACGAGGCCGCCGGTCACCGGCACCGGATACCGCAGGCGCCAGACCGCCTCCCAGGCGATCCCGCCAGTGACGACAAGCAGGATCAGCGCGTTGGCAAGCGCGGCGAGAATCGTGCTGGAGCGCAGGCCGTAGGTGAAGCGAGTGCTAGGCCCTCGGCGGCCCAGCGCCGCCGCGCCCCACGATAGAGCCAACCCGAGCACGTCGCCGAGATTGTGACCGGCGTCTGCCAGCAGCGCCAGCGAGCCGGCCGCCAGCCCATACCCAGCTTCGAGCGCAACATAGGCAAGGTTGAGTCCGATCCCAACCGCAAACGCGCGGCCGAAATCCACAGTTCGGGCTCCATGCCGATGCGAATGTGGATGGCAGGTATGGTCGTGGCTCAAGGCGCGCCCTCGGCTCGGTCGGCCTATCATAGCGAAAACGCTGCGCCGATGAGAGTCGCGCCGGCCTGGCAATCGCGCGCTTGACAGTTGGTGCCTGTCGCGCGGGAATGCGCCAGCCACGGAGGAATCGCCCATGCTCGACGCCTACATGTATACCGGCAAGCGCAGTCCCTTTGGCCGGCACGCCGGCGCGCTCGCCAAGATGCGGCCCGACGATATGCTCGCCAGCGTCATCGCCACGGTCGTCAAGGAAAGCGGTTTCGACCCGGAGAAGATCGAGGACGTCGTCGTCGGCTGCGGCAACCAGGGCGGCGAGGACAGCCGCTGTGTCGCGCGCCACGCGGCGCTCGTCGCGGGGTTGCCGATCGAGGTGCCGGGTTCGGTGCTGCAGCGCAATTGCGGCAGCGGCCTAAACGCGATTGGTGTCGCTGCCCAGTCGATCACTTGCGGTGAGGGTGACGTGTTCGTCGCTGGCGGCGTCGAAAGCATGAGCCGCGCGCCGTTTGTCATGGGCAAGGCCGAGAGCCCCTACAGCCGCGAGATGCGCATCTTCGATTCGACCATCGGCGCGCGCTTCCCCAACCCCAAGGTCGAGGGCCGCTACGGCGCCGACACGATGCCGGAGACCGCCGACAATCTCGCCCGCGACTATCAGATCACCCGCGAGCAAGCCGACATCTTCGCTGCCGCCAGCCAGGCGAAATACGCCGCGGCCAAGGCTGCTGGCTTTTTCGACGGCGAGATCATCGCGGTCGAAGTGCCGGGTGGGCGCGCCGGGCCGGTCACCGTTGCCGAGGACGAGCATCCCCGGCCGCAAACCAACATGGAGGCACTCGCCAAGCTGCGACCGCTGTTCCAAGACGGCGTCACCACCGCCGGCAACGCCTCGGGTGTCAATGATGGCGCGGTGGCGATGATTGTCGCCTCGCGCAAGGCGGGCGACGCCGCCGGCCAGCAGCCGATTTGCCGCATCCTCTCGACTGGCGTTGCCGGCGTGGCACCGCGGATCATGGGTTACGGCCCGGTTCCCGCCGCCAAGAAGGCGCTAGAGCGCGCCGGGCTGACGCTGAAGGACATGGATGTGATCGAGATCAACGAGGCCTTTGCCTCTCAGGTCCTCGCGTGCCTGAAGGGGCTAGAGGTCCCGTTCGACGACAGCCGGGTCAACCCGAATGGCGGCGCGATCGCGATCGGCCACCCGCTCGGCGCGTCGGGCCCGCGCATTTGCCTGACCGCGGCGCGGCAGCTCCAGCGCATCGGCGGCAAGTATGCTCTCGTCGCGATGTGCGTCGGCGTCGGTCAGGGGATCGCCGCGGTGATCGAGCGGGTGTGATGCGCCTGATCAAGGCTCGAGTGGCCGCAATGCGCGGCCACTCGTTAGCTGGCGACTGATCTATATCAGAGCTTCTTAACCAATTTTCGTTAGCCTCTCAGCATCGCGGCGGGCCCCCGCCTTTCGACGCGAGCTGAAAGCATGAGCGCAATAGAGCTGTGGGAGGATCGATCACCGGTCATCGCCGGGTTGGACCCGGAGCCGGCAGCAGTGCCGAGTGCGCGCCCGGTCGAACTCACGGTCGTTATTCCGACGCTTAACGAACGCGACAACGTTCCGGTCATGGTCGAGCGCCTCAACCGGGTGCTGGCCGGTGTGGCCTGGGAAACGATTTTTGTCGATGACGACTCGGTTGACGGCACCGCCGACGCCGTGCGCAGGGCCGCCCGACAACAGGGCAACGTCCGCTGTCTTCAGCGCCTCGGCCGACGTGGCCTAAGCTCCGCCTGCATTGAGGGCATTCTCGCCAGCTCGGCACCCTATGTCGCGGTGATGGACGGCGATCTCCAGCACGACGAGACGCTGCTCCCGGAAATGTTGGCGAAGATCAAGGCCGAGCACCTCGACGTTGTCGTCGCCAGCCGGCATGTCGCCGACGGCAGCCTCGGCGAATGGGAGCAGTCGCGGGTTCGCATCAGCGATTTTGCCACGCGGCTGAGCCGCCTCGTGGTCAAGGCCAATCTCAGCGACCCGATGAGCGGGTTCTTCATCATCGAGCGGTCGGCATTCGTCGGCGCGATGCGGCGCCTGTCGGGGCAGGGGTTCAAAATCTTGCTGGACCTCTTCGCGTCGACCCCGCGCCCCTTCGCCTTTGCCGAACTGCCGCTGCGTTTCCGTCAGCGCCTGCACGGCGAAAGCAAGCTCGATACGCTCGTTGCATGGGAATACCTGATGCTGCTGTTGCAGAAGCTGATCGGGCCGGCGGTGCCGGTGCGGTTCCTGCTGTTTTCGCTGATCGGCGGGCTTGGCGTCGGGGTGCACCTGGCGACGTTATGGACGGCGTTGACGGCCGGCGCGTCGTTCGCGGTGGCGCAGGGTGTTGCGACAGTCGTGGCGATGACCGGCAACTTCCTCTTGAACAACCTCTTTACTTACCGCGATAGGCGGCTCAGGGGTTGGCGGGTCTTTAGCGGCCTCGCCTCGTTCTACGCGGTATGCGGCGCCGGGGCGGCGGCCAATGTCGGGATCGCCGCCCATATCGCCGGCGGCCATTCGTGGTGGCTCGCGGGGCTTGCCGGCGCGGCGGTCTCGGCGGTGTGGAACTATGCGATGTCGTCGATCTTCACCTGGTCGGCGTCGCCACGGCCGGCTCGCGCGAGAGCCTAACCCAGCCCAATTCCGCAAAAGCGCGCCGCGTCGCCAGCGCGAACAGCGCCAGCGCGGCGATGGTGTTGACCGGTAACGTGATCTGGTCGGCGAGGCTGCGGCTGTCGATCAGCGCGGCGTAGAGGATCGCCAGTATCGTCTTTTCCCAGGGCGCGGCGCTGCGGCCCTGCTCGCGCATCAGCCAGCAGGCCGCGACCGCGCCGAGCATTAGATCGTAAAGGAGGGAAAGCGGCACTGCGACCAGGGTCGCCGAGGCCAGCACCGCGGCGCGCGCGGGAAGCGAGGCGCCGCGGTACCAGACGATCGCGACGACCATCGCGGCGATCACCGAAAAGAAAGCTTGGACCGCATAGGAGACAGCGATGCTCGCACCCAGCAGCCGCATCGCGCCAAACGGGTTGACGAAGCCGCCAAACAGGATGCGCCCTGACTCGTACATCGAATGCGAGGCGCCGGCGGTAGCCAAGAACGCGTGCCAGGTGTCCCAACCAAGCAGCGCCACGGACGCCATCACCAGCACTGCCGCGGAGACCGCCGCCGCGGCAAAGGCGCGCCAATGCCCGCCGACGGCAAGCGCCAGCGGCACTAGCAGCGCAAAGTGCGGCTTGTAGCAAAGCGCGCCAAAGCAAAGCCCCGCCGCCACCGGGCGGCGGTCGATCAAAAGCGTCGCCGCGCCGAACAAGCCGGCGGTGAGAAACGCGTTCTGGCCGAGCCCGATGTTCCACCACACAGCCGGAAAGGCGAGCAGCACCACTAGCGCGGCGGCGCTGTGATCCTCGAGAATGCGGCGCGCCACCGCGAGATAGAAAAGCAGCGTCATCGCGGCCATCGCCACGAAGGCAACGAGGTAGGGCAGCAGCGCGATCGGGGCGAACAGCGCCTGGTAGACCGGCGGATAGTTGAAGAATTGATACTGGATGCCTTGACCGACGATCGCTTCCTCGGCGGCGAGGTGCGCCGCCTGATCGTAGGCCAGCGCCGGGGTCCCGGCGTCGGCGAGACGGCCGGCGGCATAGAAGCTGACGAAGTCGGTGGTGTTAGGCTTGTCGAGCGGGACGATCCAGCCATGTGTCCCGGCGACCAGGAAGCTGAAAACAGCGAGCTCGATGACCAGGAGGATGGTCGCGTAAGCGCGCAGCCGGCGCCGGTTGAGCCAGTCGCCGCTGCGCATGTGAGCTGCTAGCTTGGTCAAGAACGCCATCCGCCGCCTCAAACCACCAGGCGTCGAACGTAGGCGGCGCGGTTTAGAAATTCGTTAACCATAAGCGGCCACCGCCGCGTCGATTGTTACGCCGCGAAGCGTTCCTCGTGGCGCACAACTTGGATCCGGTAGTTCTCGCGATAGCGGTCGCTGACCGCCTGGTGCGTCGCCAGCGCCGCCGCGTCGCGCTCTGCGGTGGGCGGGTCGATCAGATCGAAATTACCCTGTTTGTCCTCGCCGCGCACCAGCATCGCTTTGAGCCGCACGGGGCTGTTCGCGCGAACATGCGTCGGCACGTAGTTGAGCCCGATCCCGATCCGGCGGTGCGCGGCGTGGTTTGGCGCCGAGCGGTGCACCGCCAGCTCGTGATGCAGCGAGAATTCGCCCGCCTTCAGCGCCATCGCAGTCGGATGCGATTTGTCGAACGGCTCGACGATGGTCTGGCCGGCACGGTTGATGCTGTGCTTGAGGCCCATCGCCGCGTGGTGATACATCCGTGGCGCGCCCTTGCTCGACAGCATTTCCATGCATCCCGCTTCCTTGCTGGCATCGCTCAACGCCACCCAGGCGCAGACCTGTTCGTTCGGCTCGAGGCCAAAAAACGCGCCGTCCTGATGCCATGCGGCGAAGGTCTTCGAACCCGGCTCCTTGATGAAGAAGGTGCTCGTCCACACCAGGATGTTCGGACCGATCACGTCCTCGACCGCGTCGAGAATGCGCGGATGGCGGATCAGTTCGTTGAACCAGGGCGAATGGGCATAGCCATGCGAGCGCCACTTGACGTCGGCGTCGGCGACTGGCGAGCCGAGCTCGGCCTCAAGCCGCTCCAGCCCGGCGACACAGGTGGCGATTTCGTCGGGCGTCAGCGCGGGGATCGGGTACAGAAAGCCGTTGTGGTGGAATGAGGCTACCTGTTCCGCGGTCAATGCTTTCATCGCGTCTGCTCCGGGTCGTCGGCCAGTCGGAGAAGTTTACACCAGCGCCAACGGCCATTTAATCGCGGGTTAAGCATAACCTGCCAAGGTTTGCGGCATGGCCGCCGAAGAACTCTCTGTCACGGTGCCGAGCCGTCGTGGGTCATTATGCGACGTCGCACTGCTGTGGCTGATCCCGGCCGGGATCTATTACGCCTTCCTGCTGACTGCCGGCAGCGGGGGGATGTTCTCCCCAGTCAATCACGGTCTCACCTTCAACAGCATGCTGCTGCACATGCTGCACGGCCGTTTCGACGTCGACCCGACGACGATCGGTGACGAGGGCTACCTGCGGGACGGAAGGGTCTACGCCTATTTCGGCATCTTTCCGGCGCTGTTCCGCGCGCCGTTCCTGTGGCTGCCGAATTTCGCCGCGATCGATTTCACGCGGATCGGCTGCCTTGCCGCTGTGCTCGGGATGGCGGCCATGAAGGTGATGTCGGTTCGGTTGGTCTGGCGTCACGCCGGAGAGCGGGCGCCATCCTCGCTCATGGCGGCGATGATCGCCGTAATTCTGCTGGGCGGAGCGCAGATACAATTCCTGCGGCCCTCGATCTTCGAGGAGGTTGAGCTGTGGGCCGGCTTCTTCTCCGCGGTCTTTGTCTACCTCATTCTGCGCGGGCTCTGCGGCGACGAAGGATTTTCGCCGCGCCTGATGCGCGCGATGGCGGCGACCGCCGGGTTCTGTCTCCTCACCCGGGTATCGAACGCGCTCGGACTCTACGCGGCGTTCGGTCTGATCTGGCTGTGTGTCGCGGGGCGCGCGCTCCGCGCACCGCAGGCTCTCGTGCCGTTGGCGGCGCCCGCCGCAATTGCCCTCGGCTTTGTGCTCGCGACCGGCGGGGTCAATGTCATGCGTTGGGGCAACCCGCTGGTCTTCGCCGACTTCGCTCGAGCGCTCATCAATGAACAGTACCCCGACCGCCTAGCCCGGCTGCAGCACTATGGTGCGTTCAATCTGGAACGCATCGGCTACGGGCTCTCCTATTATTTCGCGCCGTTCTGGGTGTTGCGCGATGCGGCAGGAAACTTCCTTTGGTCGGGTTTCGAGAACGGCTACAGCGCCTGCTGCTCGGAGCTGCCGCCGAGCAGCTTTTTGGTCTCCGATCCGCTGTTGCTCGGGTTATGCGTCTCCGGAGTGCTTCAGGGGTTTCGTCAAAGCGTCGAGCGTCGGTGGCTTATTGCCGCGGCGGGGGCGGGACTGTTCGTCTCGATTTTGCTGATACTGACCGTGTTCGGCACCTCATTCCGCTATCGGATGGAGTTCTATCCGTTCTTCGAGCTGTTCGCGCTCATCGGATTCGCCCGGCTCGCGGCAGCGCCGGCGGGCCTCGCATCGCGCGTGGTTGGGGCGGGGGCGGTGATCAGCATCGCCACCGCACATGTCATGTGGGTGCTCTACATGCTGTCGCCGTTTGGCCCAGCCGGAAAGGTGATCGGCTCGCTCGGGATCGTTGATTTTTATCGTTCGCTGTTCCAGTAGCTTGCAGCGATTGCCAAGAGCCCCGATCTTTGTGACCTTGGCTTAACGAACCACCCCGTCAGAGAGCATCGATGCCTTCCTTGCAGCCGGTTCGCGGCACGCAGGACCTTTTGCCCGACGCGGCGCGCCGCCACCGCCAGGTGAGCGAGACCGCGCGCGCAGCCGCTGCGCTCTACGGCTTCGACGAGATCGTCACGCCGATCTTCGAGTTCACCGAGGTCTTCGCGCGGCCGATCGGCGAGCACACCGACATCGTCGCGAAGGAGATGTATTCGCTGAAGGATCGCGGCGGCGAGGATCTGAGCCTGCGGCCGGAGAACACCGCGGGCGTGGTGCGCGCGGTGCTGTCGAATGGCCTCACGCAGTCGACCCCGCTCAAGTTCTTCTATAGCGGCCCGATGTTCCGCTACGAGCGGCCGCAGAAGGGCCGGTTCCGCCAGTTCCACCAGATCGGCGTCGAGCTGCTGGGCGTCGCGCAGGCCCAAGCCGACATCGAGGTAATCGCGCTTGGCCGCCGCATCCTCGAAACGCTCGATGTTGCCGACCGGGCCATGCTCGAATTGAACACGCTCGGTGATCCCGAGAGCCGAACCGACTATCGCAGGGCGCTGGTCGACTACTTCTCGGAGCACCGCGCGTCGCTGTCGGAAGACAGCCAACGGCGGCTCGACACCAACCCGCTGCGCATTCTCGATTCGAAAGACCCCGGCGATATCCGCATCAACGCGGATGCGCCGCCTTTCGACCGCTACCTCAACGAGGCTTCCCGCGATTTCTTCGCCGCGGTGCGCGATGGGCTTAACCGGCTGGGGATCGAGTATCGCCTCAATCCGCGGCTGGTGCGCGGGCTCGACTACTACACGCATACGGTGTTCGAGTTTGTCACCACCGATCTGGGCGCACAGGGCACCGTACTCGCGGGTGGGCGCTATGACGGTCTGGTCGAGCTCATGGGCGGGCCGGCAATGCCGGGCGTCGGCTGGGCCGGCGGCATCGAGCGCCTCGCGCTGATGATTGCCGAACCGCCGCCGCCGGTGCGTCCGGTCGCGCTGGTGCCGGTCGGCGAACAGGGCGAGGCGCTGGCGCTGACCATGGCCGAAGCGTTGCGCAGCCAGGGTTTTGTGATCGATCTCGGCTATTCCGGCAATGTCAGCCGGCGGATGCGCCGCGCCAACCGGGTCAACGCCCGCGCCGCCGTGCTGATCGGCGACGATGAAGTGGCGCGCAACGTGGTGACGCTGCGTGATCTCGATAGCGGCGAGCAGGCCGAGGTCCCCATAATTGCCACGACCCTCCCCGAGCTGGTCGAGAAGCTGAAGGCGCTCCTGTGATGGACGCCAGTCTCGAATCCCGCCTCGACCAGCTCACTCGCCGTCACGAGGAGCTTGGCGAAGCGCTGTCCGGAGCCGGCATTTCGGGCACCGACTTCGTCAAATTATCGAAGGAGTACAGCGAGCTGTCGCCGATCGTCGAGGTCATCGCCGAGTTGCGCCAGGCGCAGTCGGAGATGGAATCCGCGACTGAGATGGCCGGTGCAGCCGATGACCCTGAAATGAAGGCAATGGCCGACGAGGAGATACAGGCGCTGCGCGAGCGCCTGCCCGAACTTGAGATGCGCGTGCGCATGTCGCTCGTCCCCAAGGACGAGGACGACGAGCGCAACGCAATCCTCGAAGTGCGCGCCGGCACCGGCGGCGACGAAGCGGCGCTGTTCGCCGCCGAGCTGTTCCGCATGTATCAGCGCTACGCCGCGCTCAAGGGCTGGAAGTTCGAGCTCAACGACGTGTCGGAGACCGGCATCGGCGGGGTCAAGGAGGCGAGCGCCTCGATCACCGGGCGCGGGGTCTTCGCCCGGCTCAAATTCGAAAGCGGCGTCCACCGGGTACAGCGCGTGCCCGAGACCGAGGCGAGCGGCCGCATCCATACCTCGGCGGCGACGGTCGCGGTACTCCCCGAGGCCGAGGAGATCGATATCGCCATCGACGATAAGGATCTACGCATCGACGTTTACCGCTCCAGCGGGCCGGGCGGGCAGTCGGTCAACACCACCGACAGCGCAGTGCGGATCACCCATCTGCCGACCGGTCTCGTCGTCATCCAGCAGGATGAGAAATCGCAGCATAAGAACAAGGCCAAGGCGCTCAAGGTGCTGCGCGCCCGGCTCTACGAGATGGAGCGCAATGCCCGCGATTCGGCGCGCGCCGCCGACCGCAAGAGCCAAGTCGGCAGCGGTGACCGTTCCGAGCGGGTGCGCACCTACAATTTCCCGCAGGGCCGCGTCACCGACCATCGCATCAACCTGACCCTTTACAAGATCGAGAAGGTGATGTCGGGCGAGGCGCTCGATGAGATCGTCGACGCGCTCACCGCCGCCGATACCGCCGAGCGGCTCGCTGCCGCTGCCGAGTAACCCAGGGGAATGACCCCACCCGACACGATCGGCTCGACGCTCGGTGCGGTCGCCGCGGCGTTGCAGGCCGCCGGGTTCGACGAGGCGCGCCGCCGCGCCCGCCGGCTGCTCACCGTCGCGCTCGACCTGTCGCTGAGCGAGGTCTTCGTGCGGCTCGACCGCATGATTACGGAGGACGAGGGTGAGCGGGTCGCCGCCGTTCTGGCGCGAGCGGTGAGGCACGAACCTCTCAGCCGCATCGCCGGCGTGCGTGAGTTCTGGGGGCTCGAATTCATGCTGTCTCCCGATACGCTCGACCCGCGGCCGGAAAGCGAAACGCTGGTCGAGGCGGTGCTGGCGCGTTTGCCGGACCGGGCCGGCGCGTACCGTATTCTCGATCTCGGCACCGGCAGCGGCTGCCTGCTGCTGGCGCTGTTATCGGAGCTGCCGGCGGCGTCGGGGATCGGCGTCGACGCCGCGCCCGGAGCGGTGGAGATGGCACGTCGCAACGCCGAGAAGCTTGGGCTCGCCGCCCGGTCGGAATTCGTTGTTGGCCATTGGGCTCAGCCGCTGGGCCAAGAATTCGACGTCGTTGTCGCTAATCCGCCCTATATCGCTTCTGCTGACATCGAAGGATTGCCGCCGGAGGTGCGCGATTACGACCCGCGCCGCGCTCTAGACGGCGGCGCCGATGGACTCGACGCTTACCGCGCTATGACCACGCAATTGCCCCGCTTGCTCGTGCCGGGAGGAGTGTTCGCAGGGGAATTCGGCCAGGGTCAAGACGGCGCAGTGGCGGAACTGATCGGCGCCAGTGGTTTACGAATTGATTGTATCATTCCCGATCTGGCCGGGATTCCAAGATGTGTCGTCGCGTGTCGGGACGGCGGACAGAAAATGGTTGGAACCGGCAAATCTCCCGCCTAGGATGGCATACATCCGCCCCCGAAACGTTGAGAGCGTGACGGGGCGGGAATGCGCCGCATAAGGGATCGGATCGCAGCACCACGATGGATGGGTGCCGAGCATGCGGCTGAGGGCGATCCGATAGGTTCCACCGCGACAAGACAGGTGACATGAGACCACAAAAGCGATCGCGCGGCCGCAACGGCGGCGGCAACCCGTTCCACAACAACCCGAATCGAGGGGGAGGACCGCGCCCGCAGCATCGGTCGCAAACCTTCGACAGCAATGGTCCCAACGTCAAAATTCGCGGCAATGCTTATCAGGTGTATGAACGTTATCTCGGTCTGGCGCGCGAGGCGCAATCGGCGGGCGACCGCATCGCCGCGGAGAATTTCTTTCAGCACGCGGAACACTATTTCCGGGTGATGAACGCGCAAGGCGAGGGCTTCCAGCACCAGCAGCGACAACAGCATCAGCAGATGTCGCCCGATGGCGATATGATGGCCAACGGCGAGGGCGAGCAGCCCGACGAACAGGGGCACGGTTACGAGCGCCAGCAGGGATACGACCGGCAGCCTCAGGGTCCTCAAAGCCATCAGGGTCATCACGAGGGGCAGGGGCACAACGATCATCAAGGCCATGACGGCCACCCAGGCCAGCAGGCGCGTGTGCAAATTCAACAGGCGCCGCCACCGCCTCCCGAACCGGTCGAGGACGACGATCAATTGCCGTCATTCATCACCGGGCGGCCGGAATAGCGGGCTAGAGCGCCTGCCGGTCATTGATCTCGGTCAATGACGTAGTGGGGTGAGTTCCTAGGCTTGAGTGGCCTGGCGGCTGCTCCCATATCATTCCGGTGAAGGGCCGTTGGACCTGCCTGATGGGGGGTCGGGGCGGCTGGTTCATCGGAGACGACTTATGGAACTCGAGAAATATACCGAGCGGTCGAAGGGATTTGTCCAGGCGGCGCAGAACCTGGCGTTGCGCAGCGGGCATCAGCGACTGACGCCCGAGCACCTGCTCAAGATTCTGCTCGACGACAAGGAAGGCCTTTGCGCCAACCTGATCCGCGCCGCCGGCGGCGATGCCAAGACAGCGCTGCAAGCCGTCGAGACCGAGCTGACCCGCCAGCCCAAGGTCGAAGGCAGCGGCGCCGGGCAGGTTTACATGAGCCCGGAGCTGGCGCGCGTCTTCGACGAGGCCGAGAAGATCGCCGAAAAGGCCGGCGACAGCTTCGTCACGGTCGAGCGGCTGCTGCTCGCCTTGGCGATGGACAAGTCCACCCCGTCGGGCAAGGCGCTCGCCGCCGCCGGGGTGACCCCGCAGAGCCTCAACGCCGCGATCGAGCAGGTGCGCAAGGGCCGCACCGCCGACAGCGCCTCGGCCGAGGAGAGCTACGACGCGCTGAAGAAATATGCGCGCGACCTGACCGCGGTGGCGCGCGAAGGGAAACTCGATCCGGTCATCGGCCGCGACGAGGAAATCCGCCGCACGATCCAGGTGCTGTCGCGCCGCACCAAGAACAATCCGGTGCTGATCGGCGAGCCCGGCGTCGGCAAGACCGCGATCGTCGAGGGCTTGGCGTTGCGCATCGTCAACGGCGACGTGCCGGAGAGCCTCAAGGACAAGCGCCTGATGGCGCTCGACCTCGGCGCGCTGGTCGCCGGCGCCAAATACCGCGGCGAGTTCGAGGAGCGGCTAAAGGCCGTACTGCAGGAGATCACCGCCGCGGCCGGCGAGATCATCGTCTTCATCGACGAACTGCACACGCTCGTCGGCGCCGGCAAGGCGGAAGGCGCGATGGACGCCTCCAACATGCTGAAGCCGGCTCTGGCGCGCGGCGAACTGCACTGCGTCGGCGCGACAACGCTCGACGAGTACCGCAAGCACATCGAGAAGGACGCGGCGTTGGCGCGGCGCTTCCAGCCGGTCTTCGTCACCGAGCCGTCGGTCGAGGACACGATCTCGATCCTGCGCGGCATCAAGGAGAAATACGAGCTGCACCACGGCGTCCGCATCACCGACGGCGCGATCGTCGCCGCCGCGACCCTGTCCAACCGCTACATCACCGACCGCTTCCTGCCCGGACAAGGCGATCGACTTGATGGACGAGGCCGCCTCGCGCTGCGCATGGAGGTCGACTCAAAGCCCGAGGAGATCGACGAACTCGATCGCCGCATCATCCAGCTGAAGATCGAGCGCGAGGCGCTGAAGAAGGAAAGCGACGCGGCGTCGCAGGACCGGCTCGGCAAGCTGGTCAAGGAGCTCGAGGAGCTGGAACAGGAATCGGCCGAGCTCACCGCCGAATGGCAGGCCGAGAAGGGCAAGCTCGCCGGCGCCCAGAAGCTGAAGGAGCAGCTCGACCAGGCGCGCGCCGAATTGGAATCAGGTGCAGCGCCGCGGCGATTGGAGCCGGGCCGGCGAGCTCACCTATGGCGTCATCCCCGAACTCGAGCGCAAGATCGCGGAAGCCGAGGCGCGCCGAGTAGCGGGCGGATGCTCGAGGAGGCGGTCGACGCCCGAGCATATCGCCGGCATCGTCTCGCGCTGGACCGGCATCCCGGTCGACAAGATGCTCGAGGGCGAGCGCGAGAAGCTGCTGACCATGGAAGAGAACCTGCGCCGCCGTGTGGTCGGCCAGGACGAGGCGGTGGTCGCGGTGTCGAACGCGATCCGCCGCGCCCGCGCCGGTTTGCAGGACCCGAACCGGCCGATCGGCTCGTTCCTGTTCCTCGGGCCGACCGGCGTCGGCAAGACCGAGCTCACCAAGGCGCTCGCCGAGTTCCTGTTCGACGACGAGAGCGCGATGGTGCGCATCGACATGTCGGAATACATGGAGAAGCACACGGTCTCGCGGCTCATCGGCGCGCCGCCGGGCTATGTCGGCTACGACGAGGGCGGCGCGCTGACCGAGGCGGTGCGGCGCCGGCCCTATCAGGTGATCCTCTTCGACGAGGTCGAGAAGGCGCATCCCGACGTCTTCAACGTGCTGCTCCAGGTGCTCGACGACGGCCGCCTGACCGACGGGCAGGGCCGCACGGTCGATTTCCGCAACACGCTGATCGTGCTGACCTCGAACCTCGGCAGCGAGGCGATCGCCAACCTGCCGGACGACGCCGACATCGAACAGGCGCGGCCGGCGGTGATGGAGGCGGTGCGCCATGCCTTCCGGCCCGAATTTCTCAACCGGCTCGACGAGATCCTACTGTTCCGCCGCCTGTCGCGCGAGGACATGACGGGGATCGTCGACGATCCAGCTGGGCCGGCTGCGCAAGCTGCTGGAAGACCGCAAGATCATGCTGGAGCTCGATGCCAAGGCCAACGCGTGGCTGGCCAACGCCGGCTACGACCCGGTCTACGGCGCCCGGCCGCTGAAGCGAGTGATCCAGCGAGAGCTGCAAAACCCGCTGGCGCAGCAAATCCTGGAGGGGAAGATCCCCGACGGCGCGACGGTCAAGGTAACCGCGAGCCCGCTGGGTCTGATGATCGGCGAGGCCGCGCCCGCCGCGGCCGCGGCCTAGACAAGGAGCAAACCGGAAAAGGCGCCGCCGATGCGGCGCCTTTTCCTGTGCGCGACGGGCTAGAGCTTTGTTGAAACAGTCCTGAATGTCGTCGACAGATTCCTGCCGATGTTGGTCATCGTGCTGATGGCCGCCAGCGCGATTAGGGCGGCAATCAAGCCATACTCGATAGCCGTCGCCCCGGTCTCGTCCTTGAACAGTCTCACGAAGAGGTCGCGCATCTGATGGCCCCGCCTTGGCTACGGCCTGCGTCTTAGCTCCCCATGATTAATTTGAGGTAAATCGTCGGTACAGATCGCGAAATTCGAGCGGCTTTTTGAGGTATATTGTGAGTTTAACGCCTCAAGTCCGGCGTCACCTTCCGGCTAGAGCTTGGTGGCGACGGTGTTGAAGGTCGTCGACAGGCGCGTACCGACGGTCCCCATCACGTTGACTGCCGCCACGGCGATGAGAGCGGCGATCAGTCCATATTCGATCGCGGTCGCGGCGGATTCGTCTTGAAGAAGTCTCACTAGCAGGCGGTACATTGGACAATCTCCTTACCGACGAGGGCTGTTATAGGCGCGTACCCTTAATGTAAGCTGAACATGCCCGAAATATTTTTCCCACTTTTCGTACGGCGCTCGAGGAGTATTTGAGATGGCGGACGGGAGCGTTCCGCTGGCCCGAACCGGCATCGGCCAATCCCCGGTTCGGCGAGAGGATCTTCGGTTTTTGACCGGGTGCGGCCGCTACGGCGACGACCGGAATCTCCATGGCCAGCTCATCGCCTACGTCCTCCGCTCGCCACATGCCCATGCCGAAATCGTGACGATCGATATGCGTCACGCTGTCGCGGTGCCGGGTGTCGTCGCGGTGCTGACGGGTGAGGATTATCTCTCTGATGGATTACGGCCGATGCCGCACGCGCCGAAATCGACCAGCCCTCCGGACATCACGCTGATCAACAGCGACGGCTCCGAGATCGACGCGCCGGCGCAGATGCCGCTCGCGGTCGGGCGGGTGCGATTCGTTGGCGAGCCGGTCGCGCTGATCGTTGCCGAGACCCTGGCGGCGGCAAAGGACGCCGCCGAGCTGATCACGGTGGAGTACCGCGCGCTACCGGCGGTGACGCAGGCGACAGCCGCTGCGGCTTCAGGCGCGCCACGAGTTTGGGACAAACCCAACGTCGTCGTCGACGCCATGGTGGGAGACGGCGAGGCGACCGCAACCACCTTCGCTCGAGCCGCCCACATCGCGCGCCTCGACACGCATGTCCAGCGGGTGACCGGAGTGCCGATGGAGGCACGGACCGCGCTTGCCGAATACGACGCGGCAAGCGGGCGCTACACGCTCTACGCCCCCGGCGGTGGGGTCGGCCGGCCCAAGCGCGACGTCGCGCAGATGCTCGGCATCGATGAGGCGCAGATCCGGGTCACCGCCGACGATGTTGGCGGCAATTACGGCACCCGCAACGGCACCTATCCAGAGCTGGCGTTGGCTTGCTGGGCCGCGAAGCGCACTGGCCGGCCGGTCAAATATCTCTGCGAGCGCGGCGAGGCGCTGGTCACTGATTTCCAGGGACGCGACCTCACCGTCAGCGCCGAACTGGCGCTCGACACGGAGGGAAACTTCCTCGCCTTCCGCACCTCGAACCTGAGCAATGTCGGCGCCTACGCTGCCTCGTTCGTGCCGCTGACCAAGGGCACCGAGCTCAGCACCAGCCTCTACCGCATCCCGGCGGCTTGGGCGCGGGCCCGGGCCGTGTTTAGCCACACCGTTTCAACGGCGCCCTACCGCAGCGCCGGCCGGCCCGAGGTGATGTTCGTCATGGAGCGGCTGATCGACCGCGCCGCGCGCGAGTTCGGCTTCGACCGGGTGGCGCTGCGTCGCCGCAACCTGATCCGCGATGACGAGCTGCCGTATCCGAACCCGTTCGGCATGACCTACGACAGCGGCGCTTACGCGGCGATCCTGGATCGTACCCTGGCGCTGGCGGATTGGGACGGTTTCCCGGCGCGGCGCGAGGAGGCGCGGGCGCGCGGAAGCTACCGCGGCATTGGCCTCGGCACTTACGTCGAGTCGCAAAGCGGCGCGCCGCAGGAAGAAGCGGTGGTGACGGTGCTTCCCAGAGGCGAGGTGGAAGTCGAAATCGGTACACTTTCGAGCGGGCAGGGGCACGAGACCAGCTATGCGCAACTGCTCGGCGACTGGCTCGGGATCGAGAACGATCGCATCCGACTGGTGACCGGCGACACCGACCGCAACAAATTCGCCGCCGGTTCGCATTCGGGCCGCTCGATCCGGCTTGCGTCGATCACCATGCATGCCGCCTCGCAGCAGATCATCGCCAAGGGTTTGCAGATCGCCGCCCACCTGCTCGAGGCGGCCGAGGCCGATATCGGTTTCGCCGACGGAAGATTCACGGTCAAGGGCACCGATCGGTCGGTCGATCTGTTCGCGGCCGCGGCAGCAACGGAAACCGAAACGCTTGTGCCGGCAGAACTGCGCGGTAAGCTGTCGGGCACTGGCGACGTCGTCAGCCGGATTTCGTCATTTCCCCATGGCTGGCACATCGCCGAAGTCGAAATCGACCCGGAAACCGGCCAGGTGGAGCTCGCCCGCTACACCGCGATCGACGATGTCGGCCGCGCGGTCAACCCGATGATCATCCATGGCCAGACCCATGGCGGCATCGCCCAAGGCATGGGGCAGGCGCTGATGGAGCATTGCGTGTTCGATCCCGAGAGCGGCCAGCCGCTCGCCGGCTCATTCATGGATTACGCGATCCCGCGGGCCGGGGACCTGCCGTTTTTTGCCACCGATATCAGCGAAGTGCCGTCGACGACCCACCCGCTCGGCTTCCGCGGCGGCGGCGAGGGCGGCATCACCCCGTCGCTCGGGGTGATCGTCAACGCGGTCGTCGACGCGCTATCAGAATTCGGCGTCACCCATATCGAGATGCCAGTGACGGCGGAAAAGGTTTGGCGCGCGATGCGCAACCGTTAGCGGTCGATCCCGAGTTCCTGCTGCAAATCGGCGACGACTCTGGTGCGGGTCCGCTTGTTCCAGCGCACCCGGCTGCCGATCGGCGCGTTCTCGATCTCGGGATAGACCTTGAGCGCGACAAAGACTGGCCCCGGCCGCGCGAATATCTCCGGCAGCGCGCGGTCGAAATCGTCGAGCTTCTCGAACGCCTGGGCGCGCGGATAGCCGGCGGCGAGCGCCAGCCGGTCGTATTTGACGTTCTTGGCGTTCGGCACCGGCTGGCCGCCGGTCGTGGCGTAGACCTCGTTGTCCAACAGGAAATGGTAGAAATTGGCCGGCGCCTGCTCGGCGATGGTTGTGAGCATGCCGAGGCTCATCAGGATATCGCCCTCGGAGTCGAACAGTACAACTCGCCGCTTTGGTTGTGCCAGCGCGAGGCCGAGCGCGAACCCGGCGTGGCCGCCCATCGCCGGGTCGCCGAGCGGCACGTCGAGCTTTTCGTTGCCGGTCAGCTCGACCCAAAACTTGCCGCCGCGGCCGGGGACGACGATCGCGTCGCCGCGATGCGGTTTGAACGCGGCGAGGGCTTCGGCAATGCGCATCATGTCGGTGCCCTCCGTTTACCGGTTGAAGCCGTGGTATTCGTCGCCGACCAGGACGACGACCGGGCGCTTGGTCTTCGCCGCCTCTTCGAAGGCGACCGAGATGCGCGGCGCGTCGGCGTCATTTTCGACGAGGTAGTAGTTGAGACCGTAGGCATTGATGAAGGGCTCGGTATAGGTCGCCGCGGTGTCGGTGGTGACGCCGTGGCGGGTCCAGCCGCGATAGCCGACCATCATCACGCAGCCGACATTCATGCTGAGCAGCCAGCCGCGCAGCGAGTCGCCCGATTCCTGCAGCCCGGTGTTCTGGATGAGGATCATCGGCTTGGCGCCGCCCGCCGCCAACCCCGAGGCAATCGAGCAGGCATGGCCCTCGCGGCTCACCCCGACCAGCGTCAGCGACAGCTCGGCCTGCATCAGCAGATAGAGCCAGTTGGTCTCGCTGTCGGGCAGCCAGACGATATGGCTGACGCCGTTCTTCTTCATCTCCACCAGTACCGTCTCGGGGCTCAACGCGGTAGTCGACGCCTCAGCCATTCACATCTCCTCTCAGCGCAAGACCATAGGCATCGCATCCGAATTCTCGCAAGATTGCCCGATGCCAAACCCTGGGCTAAGCGATGTGCAGCGCCGCTTTGTCGAAACCCGCCCGGTCGGCCATCTCGCCACCGCTGATGCGTCGGGCGCGCCGTTCCTGACCCCGGTGTGCTTCGCGCTCGCCGGCGACAGCCTCTACGTTACCATCGACGAAAAGCCCAAACGCCAAGACCGGCCATTGAAGCGCGTGCGCAACATTCTCGAGAACCCCAACGTGGCCTTTGTCGTCGACCGCTGGGACGAGGATTGGGCCCGGCTCGGCTGGGTGATGCTGCGCGGCAGCGCCGACATCCTTGATGGCGGCGAAGAACACGATCGTGCCCAGGCGCTGCTCCGCGACAAATATCCGCAATACCGCGCCATGAAACTCGCCGGCCTGCCGGTCATCGCACTGCGAATCGCCCGCGTCGCGAGCTGGGGCGATTTGTCGGCGGACTGACTAGCCGCCCGCCACGCATCGCGGCTAAGCTTCGGCGAAGGGGCACGACAGGAGGACAGCATGCACTTCGGCGTCTTGATGTTCATGACCGATTACGCGATGTCCGCCGCGGCGCTGGCCCAGGCGTTGGAGGAGCGCGGCTTCGAGTCGCTGTGGGCGCCCGAGCATTCGCATATCCCGCTGTCACGCAAGACGCCGTTCCCCGGCGGTGGCGACCTGCCGAAGCAGTATTACGACGCGATGGACCCGTTCGTGTCGCTGACCGCGGCGGCGGCCGCGACCAAAAAGCTCAAGGTCGCCACCGGCGTCTGCCTGGTGATCCAGCGCGACACCATCCAACTGGCGAAAACCGTCGCTTCGCTCGACCAGGTATCGGGCGGCCGCTTCCTGTTCGGCATTGGCGGCGGCTGGAACCAGGACGAGATGGAGGATCACGGCACGGTCTACGCCACGCGCTTTAAGAAGATGCGCGAACAGGTCGAGGCGATGCGCGAGATTTGGACCAAGTCGAAGCCCGAATATCACGGCGATATCGTCTCGTTTCCGCCAATGATGACGTGGCCCAAGCCGGTGCAGACGCCGCTGCCGGTCATCGTCGGCGGGGCCTTTCCGCATGCCGCGCGACGCGCGGTGCGCTACGGCAATGGCTGGGCGCCGATCGCTGGCCGGGCGCCCTATGGCGACATCGGCGAGCAGCTGCCGAAATTCAAGCAGATGTTGGCCGAGGCCGGGCGCACGATCGAGGAGGTGCCCTTGACGTTGATGGGCGCCGGCGAGGACGTCGACCAGCTGAAGCGATACCGCGACTTGGGCGCCGTGCGCTGGGTGGCGATGCTGCCGGCCGAGGGCCCCGACAAGACGCTGCCGCGGCTCGACCGCTGGGCGCAGATCATCAAACAGGTCAATTCCTGAGCCCGAGGAGGAGCGCGACATGCCCGACGTGAAAATCATGGCGAGCGGCCTCGGGTTTCCCGAAGGCCCGGTGTGGATGGCGGACGGGTCGGTGATCCTTGGCGAGATTTCTGGCAAGAAGGTGACGCGGGTAGCCCCCGATGGCGGCAAGACCGAGGTCGGCAAGGCGGGCGGCGGGCCGAACGGCTGCGCCACCGGGCCGGACGGCGCGCTCTATGTCTGCAACAATGGCGGAGCGGTCTACGAGACGACGCCGAGTTTCCTGTCGACCGGCCCGGCGCCCGACTACAAGGGCGGCTCGATACAGCGCATCGACCCGAAGACCGGCGAGACCAAGACGCTCTACAGCGAGGTCAACGGCCATAAGCTGTCGGCGCCGAACGACCTCGTGTTCGACCGGCAAGGCGGGTTCTACTTCACCGATCTCGGCAAGCGTTACAAGCACCACCGCGACAATGGCGGGCTCTACTACGCGCTGCCCGACGGCTCGTCGATCAAGGAGCTGGTCTATCCGATCATCACGCCGAACGGGGTCGGCCTGTCGCCCGACGAGAAGACTGTTTACGTCGCCGACACCGAGACCTCCCGCATCTTTGCCTGGGACATCGTGGCACCGGGACAGGTAAAGCATGAGCCGTTTCCGGCGCCCTATGGCGGCCGCTGCGTCTGCGGGTTACCGGGCTTTCAGCGCTTTGACAGCCTGGCGCTCGAAGCCAATGGCAATATCTGCGTCGCCACGTTGGTCACCGGCTATATCACGGTCATTTCGCCGAGCGGACAGGTGGTGCGGCAGGTCAAGATGCCCGATGTCTACCCGACCAATATCTGCTTCGGCGGCCCGGGCCTTCGTACTGCCTACATCTCCCTGTCGGCGACTGGGCAGCTCGGCGTCATGGAGTGGCCCGAGCCGGGGCTGAAGCTCAATTTCATGTGCTGAGCGGCGATGGACGTTCCGACCGACGCGGCCCTGCTGCGCATCTACATCGGCGAGAATGACAGTTTTGAGGACCAGCCGCTCGCCGACGCGCTGGTGTTGAAGGCGCGCGAAATGGGTCTAGCAGGGGCGACTGCGCTGCGCGGCATCCGCGGTTACGGCGAACCGGCCCACGCCAGAAGCGCCGAGTTGCTGCTGTCACGCGACCTGCCGATCCTAATCGAAGTGGTCGATAGTGTTGCCAAGGTCGAGGCCTATCACGAGGCGGTGCGGCCGATGGTCCGCTCGGGCCTCGTCACCCTGGAGAATATAAGAGTGCTGCACTACGGCACGGCGAAAAGCGGCTAGGTGCCTCGATTGAACCACCCGGAGGACGTCGGGCTGGCCGGCGCGCCGCTTCGCGCTGCGAGGCCTCACACCCCGCCAGCTACCGCCGCCGCGATGATTGCGGCGGCCATCTTGGTCCCTTTTCTCGTCTTTGAAATCGGACTGCGCGTCTACGAAGGCATTCCGGTGTTACGGCTCACGAACTTCATCGCCGATCAAGTCGACCGTCTCAGTGTGGTCACCCACATTGATTACGACGAAAGGCTCGGATGGGTCGGTAAACCGAGCGCATCCGCCCGGCATTTCAACACCGGAGCCTACGGCATTCGGCTGGCCGGAACGGTCGATAGACCTATTCCCCAGGAAGCGATCCTTGCCGTCGGTGATTCCTTTACCTTCGGCGAGGAGGTCGAGGATGACGAAACCTGGCCCGCCGATCTCGAGGCGATCACCGGCACGCCGGTGATCAATGCGGCGACCAGCGGCTGGGGCACTGACCAGATTGTGATGCGCGCCGAAGCGATGCTCGACATCGCGCGCCCCAAGGTGCTGATCCTTGGGTTCTTTTGGCAGGACATCGGACGCGCCGAGCTGGAGATCAATTTTGGCGCTCCCAAGCCATACTTCACAGTCGAGGCGGGAAAGGTCGTCCTGCACAACGTTCCGGTGCCGCGCTTTGCGGGGACAGTCCGGGAGTTGGGATTTGCCCGCACGCTGCTCGGCTACTCTTACGCGGTCTTCTGGCTTGCCCAACAATTGGGTTTTCAGGAGTGGCTCTACGCCGGTCATGCCACATTCAAGCGGGCGACGCCGCCTGGCAGCGGCGAGAAAATCACCTGCCTGTTGTTACAGGAACTGAAAGAAAAGGCGGGGCCGGATATTCGGCTGATGCTGGTCATGCAATATGGATTTCAGGATTTTGCGGGCGATCCTCCGCTGGCGGCAACCCACGTGCTGGCATGCGCCCAAGGGCTCGGCGTCGCCACGGTCGATACCTGGACCTCGCTGGCGAGGATCCATGTGGCGGACCCGGTGCGCTTGCGCTCGCTGTATATGACTCATCAGCAGGTCGTCACCCACATGTCCCCAGCGGGCAACCGCCTGATCGCCGCCGAGATTGCCCGCGAGCTGCAAGCCGGCAATTGATTTCACGACGCTCGCGCTCTTTCCTCCGCGATGCGGATCGAGTTTGATGGGGAACCGGGTTCCGGCAAAAGCGATGTGGCGGGCATGCTGATCGAAGTCATCTGTACCGGCGACGAAGTCCTCACCGGCAAGATCGTCAACACCAATTTCAGCTACATCACGCAGAAGCTGGAGGATGTCGGGCTGGCGGTCCGTTGGGGCACCACGGTCGGCGACGACCGCGAGACGCTGCTCGACGCCTTCCTGCACGCCGGGCAGCGCGCCGACGCGGTCATCGTCAATGGCGGGCTGGGGCCGACGGTTGACGATCTGTCGCAGGAGATCGCCGCCAAGGCCGCCGGCGATGAATTGGTGCTCAACGAGGAATGGCTGGCAACGATGGAGGCGTTTTTCGCCAAACGCAGCCGGGTCATGTCGCCCAACAACCGCAAGCAAGCGATGCTGCCGACCACCTCGGAGATTCTCGATAATCCGATCGGCACCGCCTGCGGCTTCGCGATGGATATCGGCAAGGCGCGGTTCTTCTTCACGCCCGGCGTGCCGCGCGAGCTGCGGCGCATGCTTGAGGAGCAGATCATTCCGCGGCTGCTTGCCAAGAGCGGCGCCCAGACGGCGATCCAGCTGAAGCGGTTTCATTCCTACGGCCTCGGCGAGTCGCATGTCGACCAGCTGCTGTCCGGGCTTGAGGAAATGGTGCCGGATGGCAGCGTCAAGCTCGGCTTCCGCGCGCATTACCCGCAAATCGAGACCAAGTTGACCGTCCGCGGCGCCGACCATGCTGATATCGACCGCAAGCTCGGTCCGGTCGTTGCCGAAGTCAGGAAGCGGCTTGGCAATTTCATCCTGGCCGAGGACGACGATTCGCTCGAGGGCGTCATCCTCAAGGCGCTGCAGCGCGAGAACGCGACGCTGGCGCTCGTCGAAACCTTCACCGGCGGCCAGATGGCGGCTCGCTTTCTGCCGCAGCCGGGCGCCGAGGCAGTGTTTCGCCGCGGCATCGTCTCGCGCGATTTGGCCGAAATTTACGACGCGGTTGGGCTGACCGGGGCGGAGCCGCTTGAGATCACCCGTGAGACCGCCGAAGCCGTGGCTAGGGCGGCGCGGCGCGAAAGCGGGGCGTCGCACGCCCTGGCCGTGCTGATCGATCTCGACGAAGGCCCCGACCGCATCGATTTCGGTGGTTCGATCTGCATCGGCATCGCCACCGAAGCCCATGTCGAGTCGCGCCGCTCGCGCATCCTGGGCGGTCGTGAATGGGTGCGGCTCGGGGCGGCCGAGCTGGGCCTTGATTGCCTGCGCCGCTACCTTTATGGGCTACCGGTCAGCGAACGCATCGATTTCGAGAGAACCTAGGTGATTTCAGGAAGGCGTAATGCGGGCGAGGTGACCCTCGTCCACAGCTCGGATTTGCATGTCGACGACAGCCGCATCGCCGCTCAGCATGGTGGCGACGGCACCGGGGGGCTGAGGGCCGTCCTCGCCTACGCGCGCTCGATCGAGGCGGACGCGGTGGTTCTCGCCGGCGACACGTTCGACAACCACATGGTCACCACGGCAACGATCGACCGCGCCGGCCGGCTCCTCGCCGATGCCGGCGTACCGGTCGTGATCCTGCCCGGCAACCACGATCCGGTGACCGCCGAATTCGGTTTATGCGAGGGGCGGGTACGCCGCGATCCCTGGCCTGTCGATTCTCGGTCTGACCGATGACGGCGCGGTCCGCTTTGCCGACCACGAACTCGAAATCTGGGGCAACGCGCACCGCGATTATCACGACATGATCCCGCTACGGGACCCGCGGCGGCGCACGACGCGGTGGCAGATTTGCGTCGGCCACGGGCATTACGAGCCGCCGGAAACCTGGCACAACCCGCTGCGCCCCTCATGGCTGATCAGCGACGAAGCGATCGCGGCCACCGCGGCCGATTATGTCGCGCTGGGCCATTGGGATCGCCCGGCCCAGGTTGGAGATGGCGCTGTCCCTGCCTATTATTCAGGCTCCCCGGAATGGGCGAAAACGGTAAACTTGGTGCGATTCACCCTGACCGATGGCGTGATTGTCACCCGCGAGGATTTGCCAACGATCTGATTTAGCGAAAATCCTCGCATATATGGTTGGTTGAGAGTCTGTTGCTGTAATCGCAGGTCTGTTTGCGCAGAAAATAAGCCCCAAAATGTGACAATTTTGCCACAGTCCGCTAACCAAAGTTTATCCAATGCCCTTTTAGAATTGCCCCTTGAGTTGACCTGGGGGTATCGGTCGACGATATTTCGTGCGACTGCGTAGCGTGTGGAGGGGGTAATGCGCTTTTCGATCACCGGAACCGCTGTGGCGTTGGCGCTCGCTGCTACTGTGGTGACGCCGGCGCTGGCCGATGATGCGCCGGCGAGCAATTTGGTGCCGGGGGCACAGCTGGCGCAGATGCCGCCGCCGCCGATGATGGGTCTCTACAATTGGAGCGGGCTGTACGCCGGTATCAATTTCGGCGGCGGCTTTGGTGACGAGGCTATCCATCTCAGGGGTGATCCCGCCGCGACGCAGCCGGCCATCAACCGCGGCCAGGTGCCGAGCCAGTTGGCTGGCAGCCCCGGCGGTATTCTTGGAGGCGCCCAGATCGGCTACAATTGGCAGAACGGGCGTTGGGTGTTCGGTCCCGAGACCGATCTGGCCGTCGGTGATGTCGGTGCAAGCCAGACTATTTCGACCGCCATCGGCGGCGGCTTCTTTCCTGTGACGACCAATGCCAAGCAGCAGTTGTACGACGTGGGCACCGTGCGTGGCCGGTTAGGCTATGCGGTTACCGACTCGCTGCTGCTTTATGGAACTGGCGGCTTTGCGTACGGATCGGCGAGGCTCAGCTCGTCGATCACCACTACCCCGGGTTGCCCAGGGGCTTGCCTCGTCGGGAGCAAATCAGGCACCCAAACCGGGTGGGCTGCGGGCGCTGGTCTGGAGTGGGGGTGGAGTCCATCGATCTCGTTCAAGGCCGAGTATCTGCGTTATGATCTTGGATCGCTCACTCAAACCTATGGCGACTTCAGAGGCACGTTCCCTGGAACGACTGCCACGCATAACGTAAGATTCGACGGCAACCTGATCCGCGTCGGCGTCAATTATCACTTTGGCGCGCCGCCTCCACCGCCGCCGGCGCCGGCTGCGATGCCGGCCCCGCCGCCTGCGGCGCCGCGGGTGTTCATCGTGTTCTTCGATTGGGACAAGGACACGATCACGGCTGAGGGCCGGCAGATTATCGCGCAGGCGGCCGATGCCTATAAGTCGGGAGCGCCGGTGCAGATCCAGGTGACCGGCTACACCGACCGGTCGGGCTCGCCGGGCTACAACCAGCGGCTCTCCGAGCGGCGTGCGAACAATGTCGCCAAGGCGTTGGCAGCCCAGGGTGTTCCGCCGGCGCAGATGGTTGTGTCTGGCCGCGGTGAGAACGACAACCGGGTGCCGACGGCGGATGGCGTGCGCGAGCCGCAGAACCGTCGGGTCGAGATCATCGCCCCGTAAGCAGCGACCGTCCGGACGCGAAAACCGCCGCGGTTCGCCGCGGCGGTTTTTCATTGCGCGCTCTACCAACCCACTTTGGGATGCAAATCACATTAAAGGCAGCAAGCGTTGCTTTTTTGCAACAGACTTAAGAGGTTGAATAGGTTAGACTGCTCTGTCGAGTAAACGGGGGAATTTGCTCATGAAGAGGCTGCTTGTCATTGGCGCGACGTTTGGCGCGTTGCTTGGGGCCGCCGCTCTGGTGACGCCGGCGCTGGCCGAAGATGCGCCGGCAGGTACGCTGGTACCGGGGGCACAGCTGGCGCAGGTTCCGCCTCCGCCACTGGCGCTTGACTGGACCGGGTTCTATGTCGGCGTGAACGGCGGCTGGGTGAACAGCGCTCGCGACCGGGTTGTCAATACCGGGACAGATACCGACGGTGCCGGTTTGGGCGCCTTTCTGACGATGCCGGGCCCGTTTGGTGGTCGCGCCATCCCCAACCAGCTCAATCTCCCGTACGATGGTTGGCAGGCAGGCGCGACGCTCGGCTACAACAAGCAGGTCGCGCCGCAATGGGTGCTCGGCTTCGAGATGGATTTCGATGACGGTACGGCTGATTCGGGCACGCAGGCGTTTGCGTTTCCGGGCGTCGCCCCAATCATCGGAATCGTGGCCCCGGGTTCCCCGGGCGTCCCGGCATTCACCACCGCATTCAAGCGCAGCGTCGGCTTTATGAGCACCGACCGGGTGCGCGCCGGGTTCCTGCCGACGCCGAATTTGATGCTCTTTGCCAGCGCTGGTTTGGCGTGGGGCGAGACGACGATGAGCGCGTCGTGGAACTGTCCGACTTGCGTGCCACCGTCGGGAACTCAGGCGCAAACGACAGATAACCACCACCGCTGGGGCGCTGGTCTGGCCTGGGGTGGCGGCGCTGAATGGATGTTCCTGCCGAATTGGAGCCTGAAGGCTGAATACATCCGGGCCGATCTGGGTACGACGGCTGCCAATCTTCGCTACATCTACGGCGCCAACGTGAGTACGCTGCGTTCGGCCTCGACCTTTGTTGAGGACGTGGTTCGCGTTGGCTTGAACTATCACTTCGCGCCACCTCCGCCTCCGCCGCCGGCACCTGCTGCGATGCCGGCCCCGCCGCCGGCGGCGCCGCGGGTGTTCATCGTGTTCTTCGATTGGGACAAGGACACGATCACGGCTGAGGGCCGGCAGATCATCGCGCAGGCGGCCGCCGCTTATAAGTCGGGGGCGCCGGTGCAGATTCAGGTGACGGGCTACACCGACCGCTCGGGGTCGCCCGGGTACAACCAGCGGCTTTCCGAGCGGCGCGCGAACAACGTCGCCAAGGCGTTGGCAGCCCAAGGCGTACCGCCGGCGCAGATGGTTGTGTCTGGCCGCGGTGAGAACGACAACCGGGTGCCGACGGCGGATGGCGTGCGCGAGCCGCAGAACCGCCGGGTCGAGATCATCGCCCCGTAAGCGGCGACCTCTCCATATCGGAGGTAATGGGGCGGCTCTCGGGCCACCTCATTTTCATTCACGCGATCGGTACTTGGTGCGCGGCCGGCTTTCTTGTATGTGCCGGGACATGGGAGTTTTGCGATTGGCGGTGGGACCGCCCGCGGTGATCGCCGCCATTTTGCTTGTCGCGTTTGCATCCGCCGGCAGCCGAGCCGCGGATTGGTCGAAAGTGCAGACCGTCACCGTCGTCACCGTCGAGTACGCGTTCAAGCCGAACACCCTGACGTTCCATAAAGGCGTCGCCTATCGCCTGCATCTCGATAATCAGGGCCGAGAACAGCATGAGTTCACCGCGCCCGACTTCTTCAAGGCGATCCATATTCGTAACCCGAAAATCGTCAACGCCGACTTGACCGAGATCGTTGTCGAGCCAGGGGAACAAAAGGACCTCTATTTCGTCGCGCAGCGGCCGGGCTCGTACAAACTCATCTGTTCGGACCACGATTGGGCCGGAATGACCGGTGACATCACCATCGCGCCTTGAGTTGCCCCTCCAACGCAGCGTCCCTATCATCCCCGGCATTAGCCGGGAGGAGCGATCATGGAAAAGCGGCGCAGCATCGATGTCGCCGGGGCGCGGCACGTCAACCCGATCCCGAGTGCCAGCCGGCGCGGCCCGTTTGTCGTCTCGGGCGCGATCTCCGGGGCCGATCCGACGACAGGCAAGGTGCCGGAAGACCTCGATGCGCAATGCGCCGCGATGTTCGCCAATGTCCGCCGGGTGATCGAAACCGCGGGCGGCACCCCGGACGATATCATCAAGATGACCGTGTGGATCACCGACCGGGCGCTGCGCCCGACCCTCAACAAATACTGGGTCGAGATGTTCCCCGATCCGCATTCTCGGCCGGCGCGTCACACGATCGCCAGCGGCGATTTCGCCCCGCCGATGCAGATTCAGTGCGAGCTCCTCGCGGTGATCGGAGATTAGCGATGCAAATCAAGGATATCCGCACCATCGCTCTCTCGTACAAGTGCGAGCCGCCCTACGCCAGCGCCTCGGGGGTGCAGGCGCGGCGTGGCGCGCTCTTGGTCGAGGTCGAGACCGATGACGGCACCGTCGGTATCGGCGAGGCCGGGCCGGGCGGCGGCGTCACGGCGACCTGCATCGAGAAGGATCTGAAGCCGCTGCTCGTCGGCGAAGACCCGCTGATGATCGAGGCGCTGTGGCAGAAGATGGCGGTGCGCACCCGGCAATATGGGCGGCGTGGCATCGTCATGAACGCGATCAGCGGCATCGACATCGCGCTCTGGGATATCGCCGGCAAGGTCGCAGGGCTCCCGGTCTACAAGCTCCTCGGCGCCTGCCGCGACCGGGTCGAGGCCTACGCCAGCGGCGGGTTCTATCAGGAAGGCAAGGGGGTCGACGGCATCGCCGCCGAGGCTGAAGGTTACCGCGCTCGCGGCTTCAAGGGCATGAAGATGAAGATAGGCCGCAACCCCTCGACCGGCACGCATCTGCGCCAGGTGACCGGCAACGCGGAGTTCTGCGAGGTCGATCCGTCGGAAGACCTCGCGCGCATCGCCGCGGCGCGCAAGGCGCTGGGGCCGCAGGCCAAGCTGATGGTCGACGTCAACTGCGCCTGGAGCCCGGCGTTCGCGATCGAGATGGGGCGAGAGATGGCGCCATATAAACTCTTCTGGATCGAGGAGCCGGTACATACCGACGACATCGACGGCAGCGCCCGGGTCGCCGACGCGCTCGACACCGCCATCGCCGGCTATGAGACCGAATTGAGCCTCGCCGGCTTCCGCGAGTTGATCCAACGCGGCGCGGTCGATATCGTCCAGCCCGACATCGCCTGGACCGGCGGGTTCTCGGAAGGCAAGCGCATCGCCGCCCTCGCTCAGGCGTATCACCGCATGGTCGCGCCGCACGCCTTTGGCACCGGCGTGCTGCTGATGGCGTCGCTGCATTTCGCAGCCTCGATCCCGAACGGGCTGGTGCTTGAATGGGACCAGAACCCCAACGCGCTGCGCACCGAACTGTTGAAGCACGACTGGAAGCTCGAAGCCGACAGCACGATCAGATTGCCCGAACGCCCCGGCCTCGGCGTCGAACTCGACCGCGGCGCGGTGGATCGCTACCGGGTCGGGTGATGGCCGATACGCTGTTCTCCATCGGTTATGAAAGGGCGCGGCTGGCCGATCTCGTCGCGACGCTCAAAGCGGCTTGTGTCGAGACGCTGATCGACGTGCGTGACCGGCCGCAATCGCGCCGGCCGGGGTTTTCGAAGAACCAGCTCGCCGCCGGGTTGGAAGAGGCTGGCATCCGCTATGTCGGCCTTAAGGCGCTCGGTACGCCGCCGGAGGGCCGCGAAGCCAATCGCAAGCGCCAATGGGACAAATTCTGGCGGATCGTCGATGACAAGCTCGCGACCGCCGAAGCCGGGCATGCGTTGTACGAGGCCGAAACGATCGCCGCCGGGAGCCTGACTTGCCTTCTGTGCTACGAGGCCGATTGGCATATCTGCCACCGCAGCCGGGTTGCCGATATTCTCGCCGAGCGGCGCGGTTTCACGGTGCGTCATCTGATGGTGTCTGACGCTGCCGCTTGACCGCGCTGCGGCGTGCCTTGGCGGCGAGTCGTCTTTCGCGCTGCGCCGCGCTGGGTCGCGTCCTGTGGCGCGGTTTGGGCGGTTCGGCGGCGCGGCGGATCAGCGCAACCAGTCGCGCCCGGGCGTCCTCGCGATTGCGTTCCTGCGAGCGGAAGCGCTGCGCGGTGATCACGATGACGCCGTCCTGAGTCAGCCGGTTGCCGGCCAGCCGCGCGAGCCGAGGCTTCAACGGCTCCGGCAACGATGGGGATGCGCCGATATCGAAGCGCAGCTGAACCGCGCTCGCTACCTTGTTGACGTTCTGCCCGCCCGGGCCCGAAGCGCGGATGAAGGTCTCGACAATCTCCCGCTCGTCGAGCGCCAAATCGGCGGTGATCGCGATCATTTTTGGCGCTCTCGGGAATAGAGGGTTAGAGTAGGCGTCGGAGCCGCCCCGCCATCCGAGAATACCACTTCACGGGGCCGGTTCTGGTAGTGTAAGCCAAAGTGAGCCCTCCGCTTGGCCAAGGCGGCAGCGGGGGCGCGAGCGCATTTCGAGGAGCGAACATGCCCAGGGTCGAATATACGGCGCCGTCGAGTGTCGATGAGGCGGTCAAGGTTCTGGCGGGAGCCAGCGGCCTCGCAAAGGTGCTGTCGGGGGGAACCGACCTGCTCGTGCAGCTGCGCAGCGGCCGGATCAAGCCCGATCTGATCGTCGATACCAAACGTATCCCCGGCCTGATCGGCATCCGTGAGGAAGGCAATTTCTTCATCGTCGGCGCGGCAACGCCCGGCGTGATGTTGAGCAGCCACGAAAAGCTCGAGCATGCTTGGCCGGGTATTGTCGAGGGCGCCGACCTGATTGGCTCGACGCAGATCCAAGGCCGCGCCTCGCTGGCCGGCAATCTGTGCAACGCCTCGCCGGCGGCCGATAGTGTCCCAGCGGTGATCGCGGCGCGCACCACGGTTGTCATCGCCGGCCCCGGCGGGCGGCGCGAGGCGCCGGCGGAAAGCATCTGCACCGGCCCCGGCCGCACCTCGCTCGCCAAAGGCGAATTCATCGTCGAGTTCAAGATCCCGAAGCCGAAGCCGCATCAATGCGATGCCTACCTGCGCTTCATCCCGCGCACCGAAATGGACATTGCGGTCGTTGGCTGCGGCGTCAATGTCACACTTGATGCGGGCGGCACCTGCACCGATGCGCGCGTCGTCCTTGGTGCGGTCGCGCCAACGACGGTCATCGTCGAGGACGCCGCGAAGGCGCTGATTGGCCACAAGCTCGACGAGCCGACGCTCGCCGCGCTCGACGCCGCGGCGCAAAAGGCCTGCAAACCAATTTCCGACAAGCGCGGCACGATCGAATACCGCACCAAGGTCGCCGGCGTGCTCGCGCGCCGGGCGGCCGCCATCGCATTTGAGCGCGCCGCGGCGCGTTGACGAGGAGAACCCCCTGATGAGCAAGCATCACGTTACCACCACCATCAACGGCGAGCCGATGGAGTATCTCTGCGAGGGGCAGCAGACGATGCTCGACGTGCTGCGCGACGAATTGGGCCTGACCGGCAGCAAGGAAGGCTGCAGCTCGGGTGATTGCGGGGCCTGCACGATTATCGTCGACGGCAACATCGTCTGCTCGTGCCTGATGCTCGGCGTCGAGGCCGAGGGCCGCACGGTCACCACGATCGAGGGCATCGCCGACGGCGACACGCTGCACCCGGTGCAGCAGAAATTCCTCGAGCATGCGGCGCTGCAGTGCGGCTTCTGCACGCCGGGCCTCATCGTTGCGGCGAAGGCGCTGCTCGACCAGAACCTCAACCCGACCGAGGAAGAGGCTCGTTATTGGCTCGCCGGCAATCTTTGCCGCTGCACCGGATACGATAAGGTGCTGCGCGCGGTGATGGATGCCGCCGCGGTGATGCGCGCCGGGGCCGGTCGGTAAGGGTTTTGCATCGGCAGTGCCGAGACACGAAATTCCTCTGATGGAGTAGCAGATGTCTTATCTCGACAAGGCAGCTCTGAAAGTCGTCGGCACCCGCCCAATCCGTCCGGACGGGGTCGACAAGGTGATTGGCCGCGCCAGTTTCGGCGCCGACCACACCATGCCGGGGATGCTATGGGGCAAGGTCAAGCGCAGCCCGCACGCGCATGCCCGGATCAAGAGCATCAACATCGACAAGGCGCTAAAGGTGCCGGGCGTCCACGCCATCGTCACCTCCGCGGATTTTCCGAACATCGCGAACGAGGAAGCCTTTGTCGGCGAGGGACCGATGAACTTCCGCGACCTGTCGCGCAACTGCATGGCGCGCGACAAGGCGCTCTATGACGGTCACGCCGTGGCCGCAGTCGCGGCGACGACCCAGGCGGCGGCGGAAGAGGCGGTCGAGCTGATTGAAGTCGACTACGAAGTGCTGCCGCACGTCATCGACGTCGAGGCGGCGATGGCTAGCGACGCGCCGGTGCTGCACGACGACATGTTTACCCAGGGCGTTGACCCGAAACCGTCGAAGCCCTCCAACGTTGCCAAGAAGATCACCTTCGCCAAGGGCGATATCGCCAAGGGATTCGCCGAGGCCGAGGTGGTGATCGAGCGCAAATACACAACCCAGCCGGTGCACCAGGCTTATATCGAGCCGCATGCTTGCGTCGTCGCGATCGCTCCAGACGGACAGGCGACGATCTGGAGCTCGAGCCAAGGCCAGTTCATGGTCCGCGCCTATTGTGCCAAGTTGCTCGCCATCGACATCGCCAACATCCGCGCGGTCCCGGCAGAAATCGGTGGCGGCTTTGGCGGCAAGACGCTCGTTTACCTCGAGCCGGTCGCATTGGCGCTATCGAAGAAGAGCGGTCGCCCCGTGAAGCTCGTGATGAGCCGCGAGGACGTGTTCCGCGGCACCGGGCCGGCGGCTGGTGGCGTGATCGAAGTGAAGCTCGGCGCCAAGAAGTCCGGCCGTATCGTTGCCGCCGAGTTGGTGCTGAAATACCAGGCGGGTGCCTTCGCCGGGTCGCCGGTGGGTCCGGGCTGCATGTGCGCCTTCGCCATGTACGACCTCGATAACGTCCACATCACCGGCTACGACGTGGTGTCGAACCGACCGAAGGTCGCAGCGTACCGCGCTCCGGGCGCGCCGAACTCGTCGTTCGGGGTCGAGAGCTGCATCGACGAGTTGGCGCGCGAACTGAATATCGATCCGCTCGCGATCCGCGAGATGAACGGCGCGCGCGAAGGCACCAAGACGCCGTACGGGCCGACCCTCGTCAATGTCGGCTATCTGCAGACGGTTGAGGCTGCGCGCAACCACCCCAACTACAGCATTCCGCTGGGTCCCAATCAGGGCCGCGGCGTCGCCTCTGGTTTCTGGTTCAACATCGGCGGCGAGTTCGAGCGCGGCGGTTCACATCAATGAGGATGGCACCGCGAGCGTGGTCGAGGGCAACCCCGATATTGGCGGTTCGCGCGCGTCGATGGCGATGATGGCGGCCGAGGTTCTCGGCATTCCCTATGACCGGGTGCGCCCGGTCGTCGGCGACACCGCGTCGATCGGCTTCACCTTCCTCACCGGCGGCAGCCGCGTGACCTTCGCCACGGGCATGGCGGTGACGCAGGCGGCGGAAAAGGTGGTCGAGCAGCTGAAATCGCGCGCCGCGACGATCTGGGACATCAGTCCGGAGGCCGTCGAGTGGAAGGATGGCAAGGCCTTCCCGGCCGGCGCCAATGCCGGCAGCTTCGAGCCGCTGTCCTTGGCCGATATCGCGATCAAATCGGGCCGCACCGGCGGGCCGATCAGCGCGGAGGTGTCGATCAACGCCCAGGGTGCCGGCCCCGGCTTCGCGACCCATATTTGCGATGTCGAGGTCGACCGCGAAACTGGCCATGTGAAGATCCTGCGCTATACGGCGGTGCAAGATGTCGGCCGGGCGATCCATCCCTCCTATGTCGAGGGGCAGATGCAGGGCGGCGTGACGCAGGGCATCGGCTGGGCGCTCAACGAGGAATATATCTACGACAAGGATGGCCGCCTCGAGAATCCCGGTTTCCTCGACTACCGGGTGCCGGTCGCCTCCGACCTGCCGATGATCGACACGGTCATGGTCGAGGTGCCGAACCCGCGCCACCCGTTCGGCGCGCGCGGGGTCGGCGAGGTGCCGATCGTGCCGCCGATGGCGGCGGTCGCCAACGCGATTGCCGACGCGGTCGGTGCGCGCATGCGCGACCTGCCGATGTCGCCGCCGAAGCTCAGCGCGGTGCTCGACGAGCAAGATCCGCCACGGCTGGCTGCGGAGTAATAGCCGCTTCGCGGAGCCTGTCCTCGAGCCGCGCAAAGCGCGGACTCGGGGGCTCGCAATGACAGCCTAAGCGCATGCCTCACGTGGTGATGACCGGGATCGCCGTGCGGCGGCTGACGGGCGGCGTGACCGAGTTCGACGTCGAAGCCGATACTGTCCGCCGGCTGATCTCCGAACTCGACCGCCGCTATCCTGGGCTTGGCCAACAGATCGACGAGAGCATGGCGGTCGCGATCGACGGCGAGATCTTCCAAGATGCCTATCTGCAGCCGCTGAAGCCCGACAGCGAGATTGTGTTGATTCCCAAGATCGGCGGCGGCTGATTTTTCTAGCGGCCGGTTACCGCGCCAATTACGCCAGTCGCGATGCCGGTTGCGGCATTGACCGCGCTGCCGGCGACATACCCTGCGGTGCCGACCGCGGTGGTCGCGACCGCTCCTGCGGTTCCGATCGCGGCGCCCACGGGATTGGGGCCAGGCCCGACCCAGTAGCAGGCGTAATGGCGGTAAATGTAGCCGGGACCGCAATACCGGTCAGCCATCGCGGCGCTCGACAAGCTGACAACGATGCTTGCGGCGATAACAAATGTCTTCATCATTCGGCGCCTCCTCGAAATCGTCGCCGCAACCCGTGGAATGCTGCGTTCGGTGGTAAACGCCCGATCCGAGTTCACGTTCCCTTGAGTTCGGGCCGCAGTGATCATCGCGAATGAGGCATGCCTATCGTGTCGCCAGCGATTGACCGACCGCATAGAGGACGCAATTCGCCGCGCGTTTGGCGCAGGACTCCATAGCGATCCGCTTCGCCTCATCGACCGAAACGGCCGAGAAGATCCAGCCGCAATGGCCTTCGGGGTTGATGGCGAAGGCCTTCGCCTCGTTGCGCACCGTCACATAGTCGCGAAATCCGGCCGCGCAGCTATCGTTTAGCCCGGGCGGCGCCGGCAATGCCGGCAATGGCGGCAGGCTCACCACGGTCGTCGTCGGCAAGCCGAGCGACGCGAGAAAAGTCTCAACCGGCGGCCAGATGAGCTTCGGCGCCGCGGTCAGCGCGGAATGCCCGTCGTCGCCAACCGGCGGCAACATCACCAACCGCGCTGGCGCACCGGCGGCGGTATAGGCCTCGAACATTTGGCGTGCCAGGGCCGGCGAAAAAAAATGATCGTTTTCCGCGTAAATCCAGAGGGCCGGAATGCGCGCGGTCTTACCGAAGACACCAAAGGCCTCGGCCAGACGATCCGGACTGCAGACATGATCGGGTGCGTTGGAACCGCGTCCGCCGGCGAAGTCGAGGATACCGACCACGCCGGCTGGGTTGGTCGCGGCGGCGGCGGTGACCGCGACACCGCCGGTTGAGTGGCCGAGCAGCACGACTCGACCAGGATCGACCCATGGCTCGCTGCGCAGCGCAGTGACCGCGCCAAGCACGTCTTGCGCCGAAATCCGGCTGACCGCGAGATAATCGCGGGCCTCGCAAGGGCCTCTGATCGTCTCGGCGTAAGGCCCATCGGAATGCCCGAACCCGCGGCGCATGATGGCAACGGCGGCATAACCTCGCGCCGCAAAGTACTCTGCCTGCACGATATAGAGCGCTGGCGATAGGTTCCGGATCGTCCTCAAGTCGCGCGGCGTGCCGTGCACCATGATCACGAGCGGAAAACGGCCCGGGCGATCCGGCCGCACGATCATCGCCTCGAGCCGTGCCTGTCCACCTCCTGGCAGGGCGATCTGGATCGATGTCATGTCACGGACCAGATCGTCGGCCCTCGCGAGTGAGGCGGTCACCACGACCAGGCAAAGTGCGTAGAGCAGACGCGTCATCGGCTTGCTCGCGACGATTGAGAGCGCGTGTCTTTCATATCGTTTGGGTCGGAAGTTCATTCCCACCGACCTTTCCACGATCTCCGGTCCTCGTTATGTTCGTCAGGAACTAACGAAAACGGAGTATGCATGAACTCAGCGCTCGCAATCAGCTGAAGGGCAAAATCGTCGGCGTGCACAAGGGGCAGACCACCGCGCATGTACGGATCGATATCGGCGCGGGTGTCATCGTCACCGCATCAATCACCAACGAGGCAGTCGACGATCTTGGCCTCAACATCGGCGATCAAGCCATCGCCGTCATCAAGGCCTCGGACGTCATGGTCGCGGTATAGCGATGCTCCGACGTATGCTGGCGACGCTGGTTGTTATCATGTCGCTCGTCGCGCCCGCGCAGGCCCACGTCTTGCCCCTGCTGCGCCCTCGCCGATAACATCGCCCGGCTCGGAACGCGAAGAACGGGGCAGGGGATGGAATACGACTACATCATTGTCGGCGGCGGCTCGGCGGGGTCGGTCATGGCCAACCGGCTATCGGCGAAGAGCGCCAATAATGTGCTGCTCTGCGAAGCCGGTCAGGACACGCCGGACGGCAAGGTTCCGCCGGAAATCCTCAATTCCTATCCCGGCACCGCCTATTTCGACCCGCGCTTCCACTGGCAGGACCTCAAGGTCCACACCGAAATCGTTTCGCATAACCGTCCCGAGGAGCGTCCGCCACTGCGCAAGTACGAGCAGGCGCGCGTCTTGGGCGGCGGCTCGTCGATCAACGGCCAGCTCGCCAATCGCGGCGCGCCCACCGATTACGACGAATGGGTGGAAAAGGGTGCCGCCGGCTGGGGCTGGAAGGACGTGCTGCCTTATTTCAAGAAGGTCGAGCGCGACATGGATTTTGACGGCCCCTACCACGGCAAGGAGGGCCGCATCCCGGTCCGCCGCATCTTCCCCGCGCTGTGGAACGGCCATGCCAAGGCGGTCGCCAAGGCGTTCGAGGAGGCCGGGTTTCCTTACGTCGAGGACCAAAACGGCGAGTTCAAGCCGGACGGGTATTTCCCGATCACCATCTCGAACCTCTACGACCGGCGCGTCTCGGCGGCGATCGGCTATCTCGATAACGGCACGCGGATGCGCAAGAACCTGACGATCTCGGCCGAGACGCAGGTAATGGCGCTGCTTTTCGAGGGCACGAAGTGCGTCGGCGTCAAAGCATTGGTCAAAGGCCAGGAGCAGGAGTTCAGGGCAAAGGAGGTCATTGTTTCGTCGGGCGCGATCCACTCGCCGGCGCACCTCTTGCGCGCCGGCATCGGACCCATTGGCCCGCTCAAGGATCTCGGCATCGAGGTGCGCGCCAACCTGACCGGGGTCGGCCAGCGGCTGATGGACCACCCCTCGGTTTCGGTGTCGTCTTTCATCAAGCCCGACGCGCGGCTCAACAACCTGACCCGCCGCCACATCCTGCTGGCGCTGCGCTATTCGTCGCAGATCGGCGGCGCGCCGGCAGGCGACATGTTTGTCGCGGGGGTGAGCAAATCCGCTTGGCACGCGGTCGGCGAGCAGATCGCCTCGCTCCTGCTTGCCGTCTACAAGACCTATTCCGAGACCGGCCAAGTCAAGCTCGTGTCCAAAGATTGGCGCGCAGAGCCGATGGTCGAGTTCAACCTCCTGTCCGACCGGCGCGACCTTGAGCGCTTGATGGACGGGTTCCGCCGGCTGGGCACCATGCAGATGACCGCCGCGCTCAAGGAGGCGACCAGCAACCCGTTTCCGGCGACCTATAGCGACAAGGTGCGTCAGATCGGTGTCGTCAACGACAAGAACCGGCGCATCACCAACCTGGTCGCCCGGCTGCTCGACGGTCCGGCCTGGCTGCGCGGCTGGATCATTGACCGCTACATCGTTGAGGGGTTCCGCTTTGATCAGCTGATGACCGATGACGACGCGCTTGAGACCTTTGTTCGCAAGGCCACCATCGGCGTATGGCATGCGACCTGTACCTGCCGCATGGGGGCAGACGGCGACCCGATGGCGGTCACCGACAACCAGGGCCGGGTGCGCGGCGTTTCTGGGCTGCGGGTGGTCGACGCCTCGCTGTTCCCGGCGGTGCCTTGCGCCAACACCAATTTCCCGACCTTGATGACTGCCGAGAAGATAAGCGACGCGATGATCAACGCCGCTTAACGAAATGTCATTGCGAGGAGCGGAGCGACAAAGCAATCTCGACCGGATGGCGCGCCGGCCCAAGATTGCTTCGCTGCGCTCGCAATGACGATGGAGTGTGGGAGGCGTGGATGCGCTTTGGCATTTTCGATCATCTCGACGATAGCGGGAAGCCGCTCAACCGGCATTTCGAGGATCGGCTCCAGCTGATCGAGGCCTATGACCGCGCCGGGTTTTACGCCTATCACCTGGCCGAGCATCACAACACGCCGCTCGGCTACGCGCCGTCGCCGAGCGTCTTTCTCTCGGCGGTGGCGCAGCGCACCCGGAAGCTCAAGTTCGGGCCGATGGTGTACCTGCTGCCGCTTTATCATCCGCTGCGGCTGATCGACGAAGTCTGCATGCTCGACCAGATGTCGAACGGCCGTTTCCTGTATGGCGTCGGTCGCGGCATCTCGCCGATCGAGGTCGGCTTCTACGGTATCGATTTCGCCACCGGGGCCGAGCAGTTCCGCGAATGCTTCGAGGTTACCCGTATCGGTCTCACCGAGGACCGGCTGACCTTTCACGGCAAGTTCTACAATTTCGACAATGTGCCGATCCCGATGAAGCCGGTGCAAAAGCCCTATCCCGAGCTGTGGTATGGCATCGGTCGGGCCGAGAGCATTCCCTGGGCCGCTGCGCATGGGGCGCATATCGTCGCCCGCCGTCCGATCTCGGCCGTGCGGGAGGTGGTTCAGGCCTACACGGGTGAATGGAAGAAGCTGGGCCGGGCCGAAGCCGATCTGCCGCTGATGGGGGTGAATCGCCATATCGTCGTCGCCGATAGCGACGGTCAGGCGCGCGACATCGCGCGCCGCGCCTATCCGGCGTGGCGGCATCACATGGGTCAGCTGTGGCACGAGTATAATGTGCCGTTCCCGCTCGAAGCGGCGCTGCCGCCCGATTTCGCGACCGTCCTGGAGCGCGGCGACGCAGTCGCCGGGACGCCGGACACGGTGCGCAAGTTCATAGCCCACGAAATCGCCGAGACCGGCATCAACTACTATGTCTGCGATTTCGCCTTTGGCACGATCAGCCAGGCCGACGCACTGCGCTCGACCGAGCTGTTCGCCAAGGAAGTTATGCCGGCCTTCGCGGACTAGCCGCTGTCGTCAGTTCCAACTGCGCGCGGTCAGCAGCCGGAGCCGACGCAGTCCTTGCTCGCGCCCGGCTGCTTCGGGTTGGCGGGCGGGGTGAGTACGGGCATGGCCGGCTGCACGTCGGAAAATTTGTCGAGCACATTGGTGACGCCGTCGGTGCTGCTTGGGGCAGTGCCGGGAGTCGCATTGGTCGCGGCGACGCCGCTAACCTTCACGTCGCCGACAGTGGCCTTGTGAATGGGCGCTGGCGTTTGCGCGGAAGCGCCCGTCGTGGCAAGCGATGCGAGGACCGCGAAGGCTAGAAGAATTCGTATCATGAAGGCTGTTCTCCGGGTGTCGGAGCAGTCGCAACCTGCCCGCGCTGTAATTGAATTCTGATCCGCGAAAATGGCTGATTTGCGGCAATTGCACGACCAACCAGCGGCTTGGGCTCAGCTCTTGCAGCCATTCTGGGTGAAATGGAGCAGGGCGTTCATGTTGGCTGCCGTCAGATAGGGTCCAAACATCGCCCCAGCCAGGTCGCTGATGAGAAACGAGCTGACGCTGATCGCGATGTTGTTTCCCTGTACCTCGCTGGGGTCGAAATTGACGACCCAGGCGCCGCCGCTCGAGCCCTGGGTGAGCCTGGTGTTGCGCTGCCAATGCACGACCAGGTTGGGGTATGATTGCGTGGTGCCGTTATTGTTAAAAATTGGAATGGCGTCGGCGAAGAAGACGATGCCGTGGGCCTGCTGGACGATCTCGCCATTGAGAATGTCGCCCGGATAACCGACGCGCGTGGCCCCCAGCCATTTCCCTTTCCAATCACCCTGCCAAGGCATGACCCCGGTCAGACTGTCGCCGTCGACCAGCATCATCGCGTAATCGTTCTGGTGCGCGGCTAGATCGGCGGCGTCCTGCTGATCTTCGCTGAGGCTCGCGTAATTGGCGGGATGCGTGAAGGCGTCGAGCGCGGCGGTACACACGACCTTGTAGACGTGCGAGCCTTCGTCGTTCTGGAATTGCAGGACGAACGTCATGTTGTTGACGTCATTCCAGGTGTTCTTGTCGATATTCTTGACGCAGTGGCCAGCCGTCAGGACGATGCGGGGCGCGATGAACTGCCCGGTGCAATATTCGATTTTATCCTGATCGAGTTTGGTCATCACCAGACCGACCCATTTCACCGGCGCAACGCTTGGATTACCTGTGTCCTGCAGATTGGTCGTCGGTTTGGATGGCGATTTGTTGCCAGGAGCCTGCCGCACCAGGGCGGCGTCGACCGGCGCCTTCAGGACTGGCATGGGTTGCGCCCGTGCCTTTGAAATATCGATTGCGCTGGTGACCAGCGGCATGCCGACGATGTCGGCGCGGGCGGAATCGATCCCGATCTGCGCCTCGGCGGCGGAAACAGCAAGACCCCCGCACGCGACGATCATGGCGGTTACGAACAAACCAATCCGAAACATCGCGCTCCCCTGAGATGGCGGGGCGATTAGACCGGGCGCGTGCGGATCGCGCAACCGCCGCGTTAGGAAATCAGCCGGGAGTTTGCGGTTCAGGGCACCCAGCCGAATAGCTGCCAGAATTGATCAGGTATCCGCCGATTGATGCGCTCAACCTGATCGGGCGTCAGAATCTCACGCCACTCGTCGGTTCGCCCCGAGCGGCGGTGATAATCGATGCCCGCCTGCTCCCGAAGCGCGCGCTCTCTGTCGAAGTATCGACGATCGCCGCTATACAGCGACAGGATGCGATCGACGAACGCATCCCGATCGCTCACGAATTCTTCGAAGGTCGTGAACGCGATGTTGAGCTTCGAACGAGCCTTGACCCAACCATCCATCCACGTGATCGCTTCCGCGCATTGCTGCTCGATGATCGCACCGGCGATGTCCTGCAATCCTCCCGCGAAGCGCAGCGATGGGGGCGTGTCCGCAGCATACTTCTGGATGTGTCCGGCCGCCGAGACCACGAGTTGCCGAAGGTCTCTGACGTGGACGATGACGTTTGGCGCCCCGCCGGCGGCAAGCAGCGCGATGTTGCGTTCACTGGGTATCAGATGCGTCACGTAACAGGCCCCGCCGCGCAAATAGTCGGCCAGCCACGGAGCGACGACGCGGCACGCGATCAAAGAATAGATGGCCGGCGCGAGATCGAAGCCAGAGCCGAAGAGGTTCGCAACCGACGCGCTTGCGGCCTTGGCGTGGGAAACCAGCAGCACCGAGGGAAGCCCGCGCTCCATGGCTCGCTCTCGTAGCGCCCGAGCGGTTTGCTCACTCTCCGGAGACCAGAGTGGCGGGATAAGATTGACGCCCTCATGGTCCTTCGATTGGGCGGTAAGCCAGTCGGCGAGTTCGTCAGCCCGATCGGTTTCGTTCAGTATCTGGTTCAGTCGAGCCGAGTGATCGACGATCGCCGATCGCAGCGCTCGCGGCAAATCGATCTCGAAGGCTTCGCGCCAATACCGATACGCTTCGGCCCAATTGTCCTGTTCGTACACGATATTGGCGGCAGAGATGCAACGCTCGGCATCCGGTTGTTGGTTGCGGACCAGCGACGGCAGCAGCGCCGTCGCCCGCTTGGGAGTGCCTGTCCAGAGCATCAAATCGGCAACGAGCGGGTGTGTGTCCAGCTCATCGGGGAGCCGCTTGGTCCATGCACGCCACTCGACCCTGGCGAGCTGTTGGCTGATGGCCAATGCCCTTAGCGCCGCCAACATGGCGAGGGCCGTCGCGACATCCGGTCGTTTGGGCCAAGCGAGCGCCTTGGACAACGCAAGGCGGCAATTCGTCCAGTCGCGCCGCTGCGCGAAGCGGCGCGCATATTCAGCCCAGCCCCGCGCAGATTGTGGATAGCGAACGACGATCTGCCACAGGCAGGCATAGTCACCATAGATATCGCCGGCCTTGGCGCGCTGGGCAGCCTCTTCCAACAGTTGCTCGATTGCCGGCGGCGCGGGTTCAGAATCGCTGTCGGCCTCGGCATAAGAGGGTTCGGGAACGGGCGGGCGGCGGAGCCGGTCCAGTAACGCAATTCGGGCACTTGTCAGCGTTAGGTCGAACGGTGTCGTGGCCAACTCGAGACGCAGCGACGCATCGTGCAAATCGTCCGGTAACGGTTGGTTATCCTGTAGCAGTTGTGCGATACGCCGGCGCGCTTCGGCCAAATCCAGTAGCTCCGGCCCGCCCTGCGGCTCGTCGCTTGCGGGACCGCGTGTCGCGGGTATTGCGGACTCTCGTTCGAGTTTCATCTTTAGACGGCGCGTCGCCGCGATAGCGGTAGGTGCCGCGCCGGGGTCGAGCACCGCTGCTCCCGAAACGCCCTTTCTCGGGACTCACTCTCGGGGGTCAGTGGTAGCGGGCCGCGGCGGATCCTGGGGACTCTGTTGCGCATCCCGTAATGAGTAGGACACCCAGCCAAAGGACCAACCTTTCACGATCCTTAAACGGGTTCTCTTTCTACCATTACCGGTGGAAAGTCGGGGATATATTCGCCAATCCCGCGACGATCGGCCGTGAAATTTCGCCGCGCGACCTGACCGCGGCGGCGCGCTGGTCTGTTATCTTGGCCTAGCTCGCCCGGCGCCGCGGCGCCGGCAGCCGCCGGGAGAGATAGGGCAGCAGATAGCGTCCGGTATGACTGTCCGGCACCCCGGCCACGTCTTCCGGCGTGCCGGTGGCGACGATGCGGCCGCCGCCGTCACCGCCCTCGGGGCCGAGATCGATCAGCCAGTCGGCGGTCTTGATCACTTCCAAATTGTGCTCGATGACCAGCACAGTGTTGCCGGTCTCGACCAGCGCGTGCAGCACTTCGAGCAGCTTGCGCACGTCCTCGAAATGCAGCCCCGTCGTCGGCTCGTCGAGGATGTAGAGCGTGCGCCCGGTCGCGCGGCGCGACAGCTCCTTTGACAGCTTGACGCGCTGGGCCTCGCCGCCAGACAGCGTCGTCGCCGGCTGGCCGACATGGATGTAGCCGAGCCCGACCCGCTGCAAGGTCACCAGCTTGTCGCGGATCGACGGCACCGCGCGGAAGAAATCGGCGCCTTCGTCCACGGTCATGTCGAGCACGTCGGCAATCGACTTGCCCCGGAACAGCACTTCCAGCGTCTCGCGGTTGTAGCGCTTGCCCTTGCAGACGTCGCACTGAACGTAAACATCAGGCAGGAAGTGCATCTCGATCTTGATGACGCCGTCGCCCTGGCACGCTTCGCAGCGTCCGCCCTTGACGTTGAACGAGAAGCGGCCGGGCTGGTAACCGCGCGCCTTGGCTTCGGGCAGCCCGGCGAACCAGTCGCGGATCGGGGTGAAGCAGCCGGTATAGGTCGCCGGGTTCGAGCGCGGCGTGCGGCCGATCGGCGACTGGTCGATGTCGACGATCTTGTCGAGGTACTCGACGCCCTCCAGCCGCTCGAACGGTGCCGATTGCTCGCGCGCGTTGTTGAGCCGCTTGGCCAATGCCTTGTACAGCGTCTCGACGATCAGGGTCGACTTGCCGCCGCCCGAGACGCCGCTAACGCAGCAGAACGTGCCGAGCGGGATTTCGCAGGTCACGTCCTTGAGGTTGTTGCCGCGCGCGCCGACCAGGCGAAGGATTTGCCGCTTGTGCCCCGTCCGGCGCCCGGCCGGGATCGGGATCTGCTTCATCCCGGTCAGATACTGGCCGGTGATGCTTTCCGGCGCGCGCATCACCTCCTCGGGCTTGCCCTCGGCGACGAGATGCCCGCCATGAATCCCGGCGCCGGGCCCCATGTCGATCAGCCAGTCGGCGCTGCGGATCGCCTCTTCGTCGTGCTCGACGACGATCACCGTGTTGCCAAGGTCTCGCAGCCGCCGCAAGGTCGCTAGTAGCCGGTCGTTGTCGCGCTGGTGCAGCCCGATCGACGGCTCGTCGAGCACGTAGAGCACGCCAGTGAGCCCGGAGCCGATCTGCGAGGCGAGGCGAATACGCTGGCTCTCCCCGCCCGACAGCGTTGCCGACGCCCGCGACAGCGTCAGATATTCCAGCCCGACGTTTTTCAGGAACCCCAGCCGCTCGTTGATCTCCTTGAGAATGCGCTCGGCGATCTCGCTCTGGCTCGGGGTGAGTGTCGCGTCGACCGCGGCGAACCAGTCGACCGCCGCCAAGATCGACAGCGCCGTGGCCTCACTGATGCTGCGCCCGGCGATCTTGACCGCCAGCGCCTCGGGCTTGAGCCGCGCGCCGTCGCACACCTCGCAGGTGCGCGCCGCCTGGTAGCGGCCCAGTTCCTCACGCACCCAGGCGCTGTCGGTCTCGCGGTAGCGCCGCTCCATGTTGGGCAGCACGCCTTCGAACGGCCGCTCGGTCGAGTACTGCCGCAGCCCGTCGTCATAGGTCATTTTGATCGGCTCGCTGCCCGACCCGTTGAGGATCGTGTCGCGCATCTTTTCGGGCAGGTCGCGCCACGGCGTGTGCATGCTCTGCTTGAAGTGGCGCGTGATGCTTTCGAGCGTCTGCGTGTAATAGGGCGACGACGAATGCGACCACGGGCTCACCGCGCCGTCATAAAGGCTGCGGCTGTCGTCGTGGACCACCAGATCGGCGTCGAAATAGAGCTTGGTGCCGAGCCCGTCGCAGGCCGGGCAGGCGCCGAACGGGTTGTTGAACGAAAACAACCGCGGCTCGATCTCCGGGATCGTGAAGCCCGAGACCGGGCAGGCGAATTTCGACGAGAAAATCGTCTCCTCGCCGCTATCGGCGTCTTCGGTGATGGCGAGCCCGTCGGCGAGGGTCAGCGCGGTCTCGAACGAATCGGCGAGCCGGTTGCCGAGATCGGGCGACACCACGAGCCGGTCGACCACAACCGAAATGTCGTGCTTGAAGTTCTTGTTAAGGGCAGGGACCTCGTCGATCTCCTGCAGCTTGCCGTCGACCTTGACGCGCTGGAAGCCGCGCTTCTGCAGGTCGAAGAGTTCCTTGCGGTATTCGCCTTTCCGGCCACGCGCGATCGGCGCCATCAGGTAGAGCCGCGTGCCTTCCTTCATCGCCAGCACGCGGTCGACCATTTGCGACACGGTCTGGCTGACGATCGGCAGCCCGGTCGCCGGCGAGTAGGGCACCCCGACCCGCGCCCACAGCAGACGCATGTAGTCGTAGATCTCGGTTACGGTGCCGACCGTCGAGCGCGGGTTGCGCGACGTCGTCTTTTGCTCGATCGAGATCGCCGGCGACAACCCCTCGATCGAATCGACGTCCGGCTTCTGCATCAGCTCGAGGAACTGGCGGGCATAGGCCGACAGGCTTTCGACATAGCGGCGCTGGCCCTCGGCATAGATCGTGTCGAAGGCCAGCGACGATTTGCCAGAGCCCGACAGCCCGGTGATCACCACCAGGCTGTCGCGCGGCAGGTCGACATCGATGTTCTTGAGATTATGCTCCCGCGCACCGCGGATGCGGATCGACTGCATGGGTCCAACTTAGCGATCGCCGGGCGTCATTGCCACGGAGAACAGAACATGAATTTAAGAATTGGCGTTGCTGCGGTCAAATTCTCCGAGCGCCCTCGGCGCTTGTAAACGCCGCCGGCGGTTGACATCCTCGCCGTGGTCTGGTGCCGAAGTCCGGCGAATGTCGCATGAACACGATCCTTAGCGAGATCCTGCGCTCGAATCAGGTCGTCGACGCGCGAGGTGAGTCGCGGCCCTTGACCGTCAACATGGATCAGGCCGAGGGCGAGCTCATCGTGCGCGTCTTCGAGGCGGTGAAACCCGACCTCTCGCTCGAAATCGGCTTCGCCTACGGCGTCTCGACGCTGTTCGCGTGTTCCGCGCTCGACCGCAATTCCAAATTCGCTCGGCATATTGTCGTCGATCCCTGCCAATCAAGCCTCTACGAAGGGATCGGCATGCTCAACCTCGAGCGCGCCGGCTATGACCGGTTTGTCGAGCTGATAGAGGAACCCTCGGAGACGGCGCTGCCGCGGCTGCTGCACGCGCGGACCCGGATTCAGGCGGCGATCATCGATGGCTGGCACACCTTCGACCATGCGCTGGTCGACTTCTTCTATGTCAACAAGATGCTCGACCCGGGCGGGGTGGTGATCTTCGACGATGTCAACATGCCCGCGATTGCGCGGCTGATCGGCCATGTGTTGACCTATCCGGCCTACCGGTTCTTCGACGCGACGCCTATAGCCCGCGCCCCCAACCCGTTTGTAGCATTACGCCGGCGCTTCCATGGGTTCGGGCGATCCGCGACGCACTCCCGCGACAACCCCTCTTGCGTCGCGCTGCAGAAGACGGATGACGACACCCGCGATTGGGATTGGCACCGCGATTTCTGACGCCGCCGTGCCGCGTTGACGAGCGCGCCGACGGGGTCAATACTGATCATAAGATAGCCGCGCTTCTCAAGGGCAAACGCCGCCGCGGCCATATGAAAATGCAGGGGAGAAACGCATGGCCGAGCACACTTCCGAAGAACTTTTGGCGATGTACGACGATGCGCCGCTCAACGCGCGCTACTGGACGAGCTTCGCGATCGCGGCGGCCGTTCTCGTCCTCGACTTCTTCGATTTCTTTCTCATTGCCTTCCTCATGTCGGCGATCGGTCCGGAGTGGAAGCTTACTTACGGCCAGGGCGCGCTCATCCTTTATTGCGCCGGTATCGGCGCCATCGTCGGATCGCTGGTTTCGGGTTCGCTCGGCGACGTCTTGGGTCGGAAGAGCTTGGCGGTTGTCGGAACGCTGATGTGCGGCGTTTGTGCCGGGTGTATCGGGTTGCTGCCGACGGGCGCATGGATGGGGCTGGCGGCGCTGCGCTTCCTCGTCGGCTTCGGGCTGGCCGCGGGCGTCACCCCGGTATTGCCGATGGTGGTCGAGCAGACGCCGACCCGGTGGCGCACCGGCATCACCAGCTTTTTTGTGGTTTTCGCCAGTGCCGGGACGCTACTGGCCACCTTTACCTCGGCGATACTGCTGCATGCGTTTGGCTGGCGCGGCGTCGCGATGACCGGTTTCCTTGCGATCATCGTCGGGCTTCTGGTGTGGGCTTTTGTTCCGGAGTCAGCCCGCTGGCTGACTGCGAAGGGCCGCTTCGCCGAAGCGCGCGATGAGGTAGCTAAAACCCTCGGCCGGCCGACCAATTCTGTTCCGCTGCCGACGGTGCCTCCGGCGGCGCAGCCACGCGCCCATCTCGGCGAGCTATTTTCGGTCAACCCGCGGCTGTTCTGGCAGACGCTGCTAATCTGGGGCGGGTCGGCCTCGGCAGTCTACGGCTACATCCTGTGGGGTCCGACCATTATCGCTATGGCGCTGCAGGTCGAACCGGCGCAGGCGGCCAAATACTTTCTCATCATCTCGGCCTCCGGGGTAACCGGAAAGATACTGGTCTCGTTCATCGCGCCGAAGATGGGCCGGCGTGCGCTGGGCGTTACGTTCGGGTGCCTCGCCGCGATCGGCCTTGGGCTCGCGGGCTATTTCAGCGGCGCGTTGCTCAACGGCTTCCCGCTCTTCGTGATCCTGACCGCGGCGTCGGCGTTCTTCGCCGAAGGGGGATTCTCCAACCTCGCGCCATACACCGTCGAGCAATACGGCGTGAACCTGGGCTCTCGGTCCTCGGGCCTGGGCCAGGCGGCGAATGGCGTCGGCAAGATCTTGGGACCGCTTGCCCTGGCGCTGCTTGCCGGCAGCGACAACATCATCGCGCCGAAAGCGACCGCGGAGGCGGTGTTCCCGGCCTTCCTTTTCCTTGCCGCGACGATGCTCGCGGTGGCGCTGGCTTTCGCCTTCCTCGGCGTCGAGACCCACGGCCGGGCGATCTCGCTGAGCCACGCTGCCGAATAGCCGATAACTCCGGCGGCGGTTGGCGCCGCCGCCGGGCGCGCGCCTGTGGAAAACGGGGATAAGAATAAAGTAGGAACATCCGCGCAGCTTGATATGATGGCAACCTGACCCTTTACGTCGGGATGGCCCCCATGGCAGGTAGCGTCAACAAGGTGATCCTCGTCGGCAATCTCGGCCGCGACCCGGAAATTCGTTCGACCAATGACGGCACGCGGATCGCCAATCTGCGGCTCGCCACCTCGGAGAGTTGGCGTGACCGCAACTCGGGCGAGCGCAAGGAGCGCACCGAGTGGCATAGCGTGGTGATCTTCAACGAGCGCCTCGTCGAGATCGCCGAGAAATACCTGCGCAAGGGCTCGAAAATCTATGTCGAGGGCGCGCTGCAGACGCGCAAGTGGACCGACCAGCAGGGACAGGAGCGCTATTCGACCGAGGTGGTGCTCCAGCGCTTCCGCGGCGAGCTGACCATGCTCGACGGCGCGCGTACCGGCGGCGGCGCGGCGGAAGGCGGCGGCGACTACGAGGATTATGGCAGCGGCGGCGGCGATCAGGTCCGCTACGGCGGCACCGGCCAGGCGACCTCCGGCTTTGGCGGCGGCTCCTCGCGCAGCCGCAGCCCCGCCAGCGCTGACCTCGACGACGAGATTCCGTTCTGAAGCCGGCCATCTGCACCTGCGGCGGCCTTCAGCGGCGCGGCTTTCTGCTGGGAGCCGGCGCGGCGGCGCTGACGCTGCGGCCATCGCTGTTGCGCGCCGCGACCGGCGATTACGAGGCGATGATCCTCGGCTGTATCGACCCGCGGATGCAGACGCCGGTCTACGACTACGCCGTCAAGCGCGGGCTTGCTGGGCAATATAGCCAGTTCACCATCGCCGGCGCGGCGATCGGCGTCGTCGCCCCGGCCTTCGTCGATTGGCAGAAGGCGTTCTGGGACAACCTCGCCGCCACGATCCAGCTGCACAACATCAAGCGCGTCATCGCGATCGACCACCGCGACTGCGGCGCGGCCAAAATCGCCTATGGCGACGCCAGTATCGCCAGCCCGGAGGTCGAAACCGAGACTCACCGCAAGGTACTGGCCGAGTTCCGCAAGGAGGTCGGTGAACGCCAGCCCAAGCTCAAGGTCGAGACCCTGCTGATGGCGCTTGACGGGACGTTCATCACCCTGGCCTAGCTGGGGCTCTCTTCCTCGCTCGGATCGTCGGTGGCGGGCCGCGCCTCAAACCGCCCGAAACGCGCCGCTATCGCCGGCAAGATCAGCAGGTTGAGGGCCGCCGAGGTGACCAGGCCGCCGAGGATCACCAGCGCCATCGGACCTTCGATTTCGCGGCCCGGCGCGTTCATGCCGATCACCAGCGGCAACAGCCCGAGACCCGTGACGAGCGAGGTCATCACCACCGCCGCAAGCCGGTCTCCCGCGCCGCGCACCGCCGTTTCCAGCGACCATGGCAGGCCGTCGACCTCGACCAGGTGCTCGTAGTGCGAGATCATCATCATGGTGTTGCGCAGGGTGATCCCGAACAGCGTCACGAACCCAACAAGGGTTCCCAGCGACAGCACGGCACCCGAGAGCAGCGCCGCGGCAACGCCGCCGACCAGAGCGAACGGCAGGTTGGCCATCGTGATGAGGAGGTTGCGCCAGTTGCGCGTGACCACCGACAGCAACAGGACGATGCCAACACCGGCGAACAGCGACTTCAGAATGAGATCGCGCTGCGCCGCGGCCTGCTCCTCCGCCGCACCGGAAAATTCGATGTAAGTTCCTTTGGGCAACGCTACCTTCGATGCGATCTGGCTGCGCGCATCGCTGACGAAGGAGGCGAGATCGCGACCTTCGACATCCAGGGTCACCGATTGCAGGCGGCGCCCTCCCTGGTGTTGGATTTCATACAACCCCGTGGTTTCGCGAACATCGGCGACCTGGTTCAGCGTCACGTAGGTGCCGTCGCGCGCCTGAAGCATGAGGGAGCCGACCGCCGCCACGCTATCCTCGCGCGGTGGCGCGAGCGTCACCACGACGTCGAAGATGCGATCGCCTTCCAAGGTCTGGCCCACCACGTCGCCCTGATAGGCGGTGCGGATATCGTTCATCACCTCGACCGGATCGAGACCCCAGCGGAGCAAGTCCACCGGGCGGAGCTTGATCGTCAGTTGTGGCAGACCTGCGGGCGACTGCACCTGAACCGAGGCGGCGCCGCTCACCCCGCGCAGCACGGCGGCGACCTTCTGTGCGGTTTCATTGATGGAATCGAGATCGCTGCCATAGACATTGATCGCAACGGGTGTCGTGTAGCCGGAAAACGTCTCGTTGAGCCGTTCCGCGAGGAACGTGTTGGCCGAGATATTGACCCCCGGAAAGTTCGCCAGCTGCTTCAGGATGTCGGCTTTGGCAGCAACCGCGTCATCGGGCGAGAGCGGGCGCAATTCGACCTCGAATTCGCTCTGGTGCGGCCCGTGCGTATCGCCGGCCGCGGCCAGTTCGGCGCGTCCGACCCGCTGGGCGATCGAGCGCACGATCGGCAGCTTCGCCAAGACCGCCGTGACGCGCGCACCCATGCGCAGGGACTCGGCGATCGATGTGCCGGGGATCGCGCTCATGTGGACGATGAAGTGTCCCTCCTGCAATTCGGGCAGAAAGGTCGCGCCGAACATCGGCAAAACAGCTAATCCCGCGCCAGTCAGCGCGAGCGCGGCCATGATCGCCCGGCGCGGCGTCCGCACCACCTTGTGCAACAGCGTGTCGTAATGGCGTCGCATCCAATGCATGACCGGCGGCTCGTGCTGTTTCGTCCGCCGTGGCAGGAACAGCAAGGACAGCGCCGGGGTCACGGTCAGCGCCACGGCGAGCGACGCCAAAACCGCGAGGATGTAGGTGATGCCGAGCGGTGCGAAGAGACGGCCGGCGACCCCCGACAGGGTGACCACCGGGAGAAAGACGAGGATCACGGCAAAGGTTGCGTAGACGACGGCGCTGCGAACTTCGAAGGTGGCCTCCAGGACGACTTGCGCCGCCGGCCTCGGTTGGGCGCGCCGCTGATTTTCGCGCAGGCGTCGCGTGATGTTCTCGATGCCGATGACGGCGTCGTCGACGACTTCGCCGAGGGCGATCGTCAACCCGCCCAAGGTCATCGTATTGAGGGTGATGCCGAAATGCTGCACCACGACGATCGCCGCGAGCAGCGAGATCGGGATCGCCGTGCAGCAGATCGCCGCCGTGGGCAGGTCGAACAAGAAGAGGAACAGGACAGCGACCACCAGCACGGCGCCGATGATCAAGGACGAGCGCAGATTGTCGGTCGCCACCGTGATGAAATTGGCCGGGCGGAACAGCCGGCCGTGCAGGATCACGCCGTCCCGCGCCAGGCTTGGCTGGAGATCGGCAAGCGCACGCTCGATCGCCTGCGTCACCTCGAGCGTGTTCGCGCCGTACTCCTCGTCGATGTTCATGATCACGCCGGGCAACGCCATGACCGCGGCGCCGCCGATTGCCGGTTTTGGGGCTTCGATGACGTCGGCGACATCGCCCAGCGTGACGTTCTGGCCGTCGCGGTGCGCCACGACAGTGCGAGCGATATCGTCGGGCCGGACCGATTGCTCGATCTGTAGAGTGATCCGCTGATTCGGCGTGCTCAGAAACCCGGCGCCGCGCACGCCCACCGCCTGGCGCGCGGCAGCCAAGACATCGTCCATGCCGAGCCCAAAGCGGATCAGCCGCTCGGGATGGACGCGGATCTGCGTCGCCGGCTCTTCACCCCCAAAAATCTCGGCGCTGGCAACTCCCGGCACCGATAGAAGACGGGGCCGGATCGTCCACTCCGCGGTCGCGCGCAGCTGCATCAAGGACAGCGAAGGCGAGGTCACTCCGATGACCAGCACGGTTGCCATCGAGGAGGTAAGCGGCGTCATCCGCGGCGGGCGAACGCCCGCAGGCAGCTGGCTCGCGGCGGTCGCCAGTTGCTCGGCGACAAGCTGCCGCGCACGGTAGGGGTCGGTGGTCGGATCGAAATAGATCTTGATGTCGGACAGGCTCGGAATCGAGGTCGAGGTGGTCCGCTGCAGATTGGGAATCCCGGCGATCGCCGCTTCCACGGGTCGCGTGACCAGAGTCTCGACCTGCTCGGTCGACAAGCCTGGCGCTTCAGTCTGGACGTCGACCTGCGGAGGAGCGAATTCGGGAAACGCGTCGTAGCTCGCGTTCTCGAGGCTATAGACGCCATAAACAACCAGCAGACAAAACAGCGCGACGACAATCCCGCGGAACTGCAACGAGAGGCGAATGATATAGGCCTGCAGGCCCGCGAGGCGCATTCTCCCCTAGTCCTCGATCGGGGCTTGCGCGCGGAATTCCTCGGAAAGCAACATTTGCGCGCCGCGCACGACGATCCGGGCGTCCGCAGGTAGGCCGGCGACGACATAACCCCCCTCGGGGGCCGGACGATCCGTGATGATTTCCCGGCGCTCGAAGCTGGTCTCGCCGATGCGAAGGTAAATCCACGCTTTCCCCTGCAGCCAGACGATCGCCCCCTCCGGCACAAGCAAACCGCCTCCGGCGGCCTTGATGGTCAGCGCCACTTCGACATGCGAACCCGGCAGCAACCCGCTTTCGGCTGGAGCCTTGTAGAAATAGCTCACTCCCTGGAACCTTGGATCGGTGCTGGTCGCGGGTGAGATGAAACCGAGTTGTGTCCCTGGCCCGCCGCGCATCACGATGCTCGCCGACTCGGGCGGCGTCGCGACGGTCCCGCTTCGCAGCGTCACCTTCACGAGATAACCGTGCCGATCGATCAGATCCGCGATTAGCGGCGCATGATCGATTACCGCCGCGCCAATCACGCTTCCCCAGTCCTGACGGGCAGTCGCCGCGACCGTGGCAAGACGAGCCCGAGCGGCGGCGAGCGCCGCCTTATCGACGGCGAAGTTTCCCTCCGCGTCCTGCAGCTGCGCGGTGGAGATGTTCTGCCGATCCCGGTGCAGCACCTTGGCGCGCTCGAACGCGGCGCGCGAGACCGCGAGCTTGGCCTCGGCGGTCTGCACGCCACTCTCGGCGTCGAGATAGCGATTGCTGAGTTCGGTCAGCGCCGCCGCATCGAGGACCGTGCCGTAGCCCACGATCGTGCTTTGTGCTGGTGCGGTCGGCGGGTGAATCGTCCCGATACCGGCATTTTGCTGATCTGCCGCGCTCAAGGTGAGGACGACGACCCCGTCCTTGATCGAGACCCTCAGGGGCGCGTCGACAATGCCTTCGGTCTGGTCCTGATCCGTATCGCTGCTTGAGTCCAGATACTTGTGCAGGATCGCGACAGAGCCGCCCGCGAGCGCAGCGGCCACGAGGATGCCGCCGACGATCTGGCGCCAACTGACGGCATGTCCGTGCAGAATCACGACAAAAGCTCCGGGGAAAGCAGCGGCAAGCCGCTATGCGGCTCGTACAGCGGACGGTGCAAAGCGTCCTCGAGCGCACCCAGGGCCCGCCGCTGCTCGACGACGGCGTCGAAATGCGAAAGTTGGGCCGCGGCGAGTTCGACCTGCGCCGCGAGCAGGGTGGGGCGATCCGACTGCCCGACGCGGAACGCGCTTTCCACCAGTTGCGCGCGACGCCGTTGATCGGCGAGAACCGCATCGGCTGCCACCAACCCCTGAGCTGCTTTCGCGTAGACCGCAGCTGCCTCGTCGATCGCGCCGATAATTCGCGCCTGCAGCGCGGTAAAGGCATCGGCGGCTTCCTGCCGCTTGGCGAGCGCCTCCGCGATCGGGCCCTGGTTCTGATGAAAGACCGGAAGCGTCCCGCCCACATTGAGGACATAGCGGTTGACGCCGAGATCGTAATTATAGCCGGGGCTTAGCGTGACATTCGGGAATTGGTCGGCGATGGCAAGCCGGAGCGCGGCCTGCGCGGCTTCATACGCCGCCAGGCTCGCCTGAATGTCGCTGCGTCCGGTGAGCGCCTCGTGCCGCCAAGCACCGGTAGCGGCCTTCATCTCGACGGGGGAGGGATTGTCGAAGCCGCCGAGATCCAGCTCGATCCCGTCGAGCCCTCGCACCGGAATGCCAATTGCCGTCGCCAGCTTCACGCGCGCCTCCGCGGCCTGGCGATTGAGGGCGCTGAGCGCCAGGTTGATCTGAGCCTGATCGATGCGCGCTTGTGCGACATCGGGTGCGGACGCGGCGCCCTCTGCGCGCCGGTGTTCGAGGAGTTGGACCAGCTGCTCTTGCAGGTTCAGCCGTTGGTGGGTCAGAAGCCCACGCTCACGCGCCGCCCACAACTCCAGCAGCGCGTTCCGGACGTCTGCGCGCACCTGCCATTGCGCCGTCGCGACATCCCAACGCGCGGCGGCGAGGAGGTGCTCGGCTCGTTCGGTGCGGGCCTCGCGCTTGCCGGCCGTTTCCAGAATCAGATCGATGATCGGGCCTATCGTGACCGGCGCGGCGCCGGCCGGGATCGCGCCCGCCACGGCGGCGCTGCCGAAGATATTGGTCAGGTTGAGGACCGGGTTGGGTGGTTCGCCGGCGGTGACGACCGCAGCCTCTGCGCCCAACAGCTTTGCCCGCGCAAGCTGGATGTCGGGATGGTAGTAGAGCGCGGCGAGCGTCAGCGTCGCCAATCGCCAGCGCAAGTGAGGCGCCGGCTTGTCTCCGTCGTCCTGCGCCGCGGCGATGAATTGCCGCAGGCGTGGATCGGCGAGATTTCGGCTGTCGAGGGCACGTACGTTGTCGGCGGGCGACAGTGGCGCCGGCTGATAGCTCGCGCAGCCCGATAGAACCGCCATGGCCAATGCGGCGGAGACCAGGGCGCGCTTGCTCGACATTCGTTGCCCGGCTCCCCCAGCAGGTTTTGCTCAACTATAGCGTTCGACAAGACCGGAATCCTTGCCGAAGTTGCGCCAGGGCGCGCTTTGTTGAGGCGTGACCCGCCACATCAGGCGTGGCGTTTGGTGCCGACATGCGCGAGCATTCGGCGAATCCTCGCATCGCTCAAAAGGGGGAAGCGCCGATGCTGATCGTCGATGGACAGATCCATCTTTGGGAAAAGGGCACGCCATCACCACCGCACCGCCAGGAGCCGTATTCGGCCGAGCAGGCGATCGCCGACATGGATGCCGCCGGCGTCGATCGCGCGCTGGTTCACCCCGTGCTATGGGACCCGGACTCGAACGAGCTGGCGCAAGCGGCGGTTCGCAAATACCCCGACCGTTTCAGGATCATGGGCTGGTTCTATCTCGACGACCCGAAAGGCCCGGACCTCGTCGCCCATTGGAAAGAGCGCCCGGGGATGCTCGGTCTGCGCTTCTATTTCAACGATCGCCACCCGCTGTCCTGGGTGACTGACGGGACTCTCGACTGGCTGTGGCCCGCCGCCGAGCGCGCCGGCGTGCCGCTGGCGCTCGCCGCCGCCAGGTTCCTGCCGACTGTCGCCAAAATCGCCGACCGTCACCCCGGCCTCAAGCTGATCGTCGACCATATGGCGGTGGCGCCGGGCAGCAAGGGCGAGGAAGCCTATCGCTTCCAACCGGAATTGCTGGCGCTCGCCAAATACCCGAACGTCGCAGTCAAGGCGACTGGGCAGATCGGCTATGCGGCGGACTCCTATCCCTTCCGCAGCCTGCATCCCCACTTGCGCCGCTGTTTTGATGCCTTCGGCCCCGAGCGGATGTTCTGGGGCACCGACATCACCCGCATGCCGTGCTCGTGGAAGCGATGTGTGACCCTCTTCACCGAGGAACTGCCGTGGCTCAAAGGCCGTGATCTCGACCTCGTCATGGGCGAAGCGATCTGCAACTGGGTTGGCTGGAAACTCCTGGCTTGAGGTGAGGCGGTCAGTAAGTGGTTGGGGGATGCCGGCAACGCTAAAATTGCCGCAATTGGCACGTAACCTGCGACACCGGTTGAGAGTTGCCGACGCCGCGCCGGTTGACCATCTGGCGTTTTCGCGAGGGATTTGCGGCCTGTTATGATGGCGCGCCGCCTCCTGTTATTGTTGGCGGGAACAGGTGGATAACAGGAGGTGCGCCTCCTGATAATTGAGACAGGGAGGATGATCGATGGCCAGTCCACCCTTCCGCGCCGATCATGTCGGCAGCCTGCTGCGCCCGCCTGAGCTCTTGATGGCGCGGGCCGACCATCAGGCCGGGAAGATCGACGCGGCGGCGCTGCGCGCGGCCGAGGATAACGCGATCCGCGGCGGGGTCGCGCTGCAGCAGGGTCTGGGCCTCAAGGGCATCACCGACGGCGAGATGCGCCGCGGCTCCTGGCACATGGATTTCCTCTACCAGATCGGCGGGGTCAGCCATAGCGACCACCGTCTGCACATCGAGTTCAAGAACGAGGCCGGCACGGTCGAATTCAGCCCGACCGCGCACCGGGTCAGCGGCAAGCTCCGCCTCGACAAGACCATCTTCGGCGACGATTTCGTCTTTCTCAAATCGGCGGTGGGGGCAGGGGGCACGGCGAAGCTGACGATCCCCTCGCCGTCGATGCTGCACTACCGCGGCGGCCGCGCGGCGATCGACCGGGCCGCCTATCCCGACATGGAGCCGTTCTGGCATGACCTCGCCGAGGTCTACGCCCAGGAGATCGCAGGCCTGCACGCGCTCGGCTGCACCTATCTCCAGCTCGACGACACCAGCCTCGCCTACCTCAACGACCCGGCGCAGCGCGCCTATGTCGACAGCATCGGCGGCGATGGTGCGCATCAGCATCTGATCAACATCCGGCTGATCAACCAGGCGCTCGCCAACCGCCCGGAGGGGATGGCCGTGTGCACCCATATGTGCCGCGGCAATTTCCGCTCATCCTGGATGGCGTCGGGCGGCTACGACCATGTCGCCGAGGCGCTGTTCGGCGAGCTGAAGGTCGATGGGTTCTTCCTCGAATATGACGACAGCCGCTCGGGCGGATTCGCGCCGCTGCGTTTTGTGCCGAAGGGTGGTCCTCGCGTCGTGCTGGGCCTGGTCACCTCGAAGCGTCCGGCGCTCGAGGCCAAAGACGATCTGAAGCGCCGTATCGACGAGGCGGCGAAATACGTGCCGCTCGACCAGCTCTGCCTGTCGCCGCAATGTGGGTTTTCCTCGACCGTCGACGGCAACGTGCTGACCGTCGAGGAGGAGGCAGCGAAGCTGCGTCTGGTGGTCGAGACCGCGCGCGAGGTCTGGGGCGCACTCTAATTGGCAAGAAATTAATGACAGGCGGCGCATGCTGCCGGGTTGATGATCGAGACAACCATCGTCATCCCGGCGTACCGGCGCCCCGACGATCTCGAGCGCGCGCTCGGCAGCTTGCTCTGCCAGGAGGGCGTCGACGGCTCCTATGAGATCCTGATCGTGGACAATGATCCGCAAGGGTCGGCCGCGCCGGTCACCGAGCGCATGGCGGCGGCGAGCGAGATTCTCATCCGCTACGTCCACGAAAAGCGGCCAGGCATCTCGCATGCGCGGAACACCGGAGTTGCCCATGCGGCTGGCCGCTACCTGGCCTTTCTTGATTCCGACGAGGTGGTTGGCGCGGACTGGCTGGCGCGGCTGCTCGATACGCTGCGCCGCTCGGGCGCGGACGCCGTGGTCGGCCCGGTGCTGCCGCATTTTCCCGACGGCGTCGCGATCGACGCGTACCGCCGCTTCGCCTACACGCGCGACGCGCGGGTGCCGACCGGCACGCCACTACTGCGCTGGAACATCGGCAACAGCCTCTTCGACAAGGCCCGGTGCTTTGTCGAGCCTGAGCCGTTCCTGCCGCGGCTTGGTCTCACGGGTGGCGAGGACACCGTCTTCCTCCGCCAGATGACCCGGCGCGGTTGCAAGATGGTGTGGTGCGCGGAGGCGCCTGCCTGGGAAGCCGTCCCGGTCGAGCGGCTAGAAGCCGATTACCTGCTGCGGCGCGCGTTTCGCGGCGCGCAGACGACGACGTTTGTCTGCACCGCCGTGAAACCACGCGAACTCGGCCGCGCCCTGCGGTTTATGGGCGTCGGCCTCGCTCAGGTCGTGGTTTACGGTCCGGCCGCGCTGGCGCTCAAGGCAATCAAGCACGAGCGCTGGCTGCCGACCATGGCGAAGGCGATCGGCGGTCTCGGCAAGCTCCTCTGGCATCCGGGACTGCATCTCCGAATGTACCGCTAGGCGGCGGCTTCCTGGCGTAGCCAATCGTGAAAGGCGCGAACCTTCTGACGTTCGAGCGCGCCCGGCACGGTGACGATGTAGAACGCAAATACGTCGGGTAGCGACAGCGAAAACAGCCGCACCAGCCTGCTAGCGACCAGGTCGGCGGCGGCGATGGTACTGTTGGCGAGCGCGATGCCGTGGCCGCCGATCGCCGCCTCGATTGCGAGGTGGTTGGTGCTGACCGATAGGCCGGGCGCCTGCGGACGGTTCTGCACTCCGGCCGCCTTCAGCCACATTGGCCAAGTCGGCGCCAGCGGGTCGCGGTCGACCGCCTGGTCGTGGATGAGCGCGTGGCGGAGCAGATCCGCCGGTTTTTCGAGTGGTGGCTCCTTGCGCGATAGCTCCGGGCTGCACACCGGGAAAACCTCGTTTTTCAGCAGCAGCTCGACATCAAGCCCAGGGTAGCGCCCAGTGCCGTAGCGGATCGCGATATCGAAATCGCCTGCCTCCAGGTCGACGATCGCGTCGGTCGCGGAAATGCGGACGTCGATCTCGGGCCATTGCTCCTGAAACCGGTAAAGCCGCTGCACCAGCCATTTCCCGGCGAAGGACGGCGACGCCGTGACATTGAGCGTTCCGGTGTCGTTACGCGCTCGCAGCCGCCGAACCGAGGCTTGGATGCCGGCGAATGCCTCGGTCAATCCCGGTAGGAGGACCCGCGCCGAGGGGGTGAGATCGACCGCGCGGTTGCGCCGGCGGAACAGCCCGACCCCGAGATCGGCTTCAAGCGCCGCGATCTGATGGCTGATCGCCGCTGGGGTCACGTTGAGCTCATCCGCGGCCTTCGAGAAACTTTGCAGCCGCGCCGCCGCCTCGAATGCCCGCAGCGCGCTTAACGGTGGCAAATGAACGCTGCTTTGCATGAAAAAACCTAATCCGAAACCTGAGAAAGTCTCGTTTGTAGATCGTGTTATGTGCGCCCATTTCAACCGGGTGAAAGCCGGGATTTGTCTTCGGACGACCGGCGCAGCCTTAGATTAGGGGCTCTCATATGTCCGCTACGCACTTCCATCCACTCTCAACTTTTCGCGAGTGGCGGCGTCGCGTCCGCGACCGTCGCGAACTCGCCGGCCTCGACGAGGCGATGCTGCAAGACATCGGCATCACCCGCGCCGATGCCGAGTTCCTGTCACGCAAGCCGTTTTGGAGGAAATGATGAGCAAGCAACACGCAACGAAGACTTCCAGCCTGTGGGGCCGGACGACCAACGCGCTCGGCAGATTGCTGGCCGGAGTGGTATCGTTGCCGGATCGGCCGAACACCCGGGCTGCGGACCGAGATTTCCCGATCTTCCCGCCGTTCTAACGCGGAGGAACCGACAATGACCGACCGAGTCACGCTGCCTCATGTCGAGGCTGAGTTGAACTACATGGCGCCAATGGTGCAGCGGCCGCGCTACCTCGCCTACGATCCCGATCCGGGCGAGGAACGCTCCAACATGACCTATGACCCGCACAAGGTCTCGATCTACGACATGCGGCCGATCCAGCACGAGCTGGACCTCGACCGCGAGGGCTTCGGCCTCGTCGAGCACCGCAGCGCGGTCCAGGATTTCTGGGACGACGACGAGGTTCGCCGGGTCTACTACCCGGAGGCCGAGGCGTTCCTGAAGGCGCATACCGGCGCCAGCCGCGTCTTCATCTTCGACCATCTGCAGCGCCGCCGCATCGCGGGGATGCGTGATTATTCGCGCAACGGCCCGCGCCAGCCGGCGACCCGCGTCCATGTCGACCACACGGTGCGCTCGGGCCCGCAGCGGGTGCGCGACCTGCTGCCCGACGAGGCCGATGAGCTACTCAAGGGGCGGGTCCAGGTGATCAATCTGTGGCGGCCGATCAAGGGTCCGCTGCAGGACGCGCCGCTGGCGTTGTGCGACGCCCGCACTGTCGATGAAGACGACCTCGTGCCATCTGACCTCGTCTACAAGAACCGGGTCGGTGAGACGTACTCGGTCACCTGGAACCCGGCGCACCGCTGGTACTACGCGCCGGAGCTGCGACGTGACGAAGCGCTGCTGCTGAAGATCATGGACTCCAAGACCGACGGCCGCGCTCGGTTCATGCCGCACACTTCGTTCACCGATCCAACCACGCCACCCGATGCCTTGCCGCGCGAGAGCATTGAGCTGCGCACGCTGGTGTTCCACCCAGCCTGAGCCTTTCGCATATTTGACGCCGAAGCTCCCCGCGGTCTCCGCGGGGAGCTTTTTTCATGTAGTCTCACGCCCATAAACCCGACGGAGGACGCGATGAAGGCGATGCTGCTCGTGAAGCATGGCGGGCTCGACGCGCTGCAATACGGCGACGCGCCAGACCCGGTCGCCGGACCCGGGGACGTCGTGGTCGATATCCACGCCGCGAGCGTCAACGCCGCCGACTACAAGATGCGGCTCGGCGGTGCGCACTATCAGACCGGCGGGCTGAAATTTCCTCACATCTTGGGCCGCGATTTTTCCGGAGTGGTCAGCGCGGTCGGCCCGGGCGCCGACCTTAGGGTTGGCGATGAGGTATTCGGAGTCACGATCCCGGGCACCGAAGGTGCCTACGCCGAGAAGATCGCGATCAAGGCGGCGATCGTCGCCAAGAAGCCGAGCAAGCTGAGTCATGCCGAGGCGGCAGCGATGGCGCTGACCAGCCTCACCGCGATCTGGGCGCTGGAGGACACCGCCAAGCTGAAGCGGGGCGAGACGGTTCTCATTCAAGGCGGCGGGGGCGGTGTCGCCGGGTTCGCGATCCAACTCGCCAAGTATATCGGTGCGACGGTCGTCACTACTGCGAGCGCCCGGAACCACGATTACGTCAAGAAGCTCGGTGCTGACCGGATCATCGATTACCAGAAAGAGGATTTCACCAAGGTCGCTGGGCCGTGCGATGTCGTTTTCGATACGGTCGGTGGCGAAGTCCAGTCGCGGTCGTACGAGGTGCTGAAGCCGAATGGCCGGTTGGTATGGATCGCCGCGGGCGAGGCCGGGTTCAAGACCGATCGCGCCGATGTCCAAGTGCTGCGCCCCAAGGTCGACCGCGACCGAGCCCATCTCGAGCGGATGGTCGAGCTTTACGAAGCGGGCGCGGTCTGGCCGCCAGCGATCACCCGCTATAAGCTCGCCGATGCGGCCGAAGCGCACCGGGTCAGCGAAGGGCGCCATTTGCAGGGGAAGCTGGTGCTGGAAGTGCGCTAGTCCAATTCATGTGACAGGAGGAGACCATGGCAGGCAACGGGCAGACGATCATCGACCTCGACCGCAAGCGTATGACCGCGATGGCGGAGAAGGACATCCGCACGCTCAACGACATCATTTCCGACGATCTCGTCTATACGCATTCCTCGGCTCGGCTCGACACCAAGCAGAGCCTTATCGGCAACATGGAGTCGGGCTCCACCGTATACACGTCGGTGGTTCCGTCGAATGTCAACGCACAGGACCTCGGCGACACTGTGGTGTTGACCGGCGAGTGCAAGATCAGCGTCAATTCGGGTGGCCGGCCGAACAGCTTCGGCGTCCGCTTTACCGACGTCTACGCCAACAAGGGTGGCAAGTGGCAAATGGTGACCTGGCAGTCGACGCGTCTTCCTGACTGACTAGTATTGGTGTCGGCGGACGAAGGCGGCGCCGCAAAGCGCCGCCTTCGTCATGCTGGCGGCGCAGCTTATCCGCCAAAATCAATAACAACCGTCCCGCCTTTGACAGCATCACATAAGAATTATCCGAATTTTGTCATGGAAATGACAGAGACAACTCGGTTTACCCAATGATTCACAATGCCACACTGAAGCCACAAAAACCCCGATATGGTTCACGGCATCGCCGGTGCGTTGGGTCATTAAGGTTTCTGTCCCAGGCGAGGCGATGGGACTTTTCAGTACCTTAACTTCTGCGAAGAATTTGAATAACGGCGATGGCTGCTTCCATGGTTTGGGCCGGCTGTCGCCAAGGGCGTTGATCGTCATCATCAGGGCGCGGTACAGGCAGCGCCCAAATCATGGGGAAGAGGCATGTCGTATCGGATCGTCTACAGCGCGATTTCGGACCTTGCAGCGGCTGTGGAATCGCAGCGTGAAGCCGCGAGCGAAGAGTATTCGACCGAACATCAGGCGCTCGGCCGGGCGCGCGAATTGCTCGAGACCGGCGAGCACCACCAGGTCGCCGTCGACGATGGCGACGGCAACCTGCTACACGGGGTGCGGCTGCAGCTCAAATTGGGCGGTTTTTCGGGCGACTGAAACGCCGCTGACGGCCTTGGCTTTCACTTGACAGGCTCGATTCGAGCCGGTTGACGCGCTCGGGTCGCGCGCCTGCTGCGAAAGCGCCGCGGCAGGGCAGCATTGCTGCCCCTGCCGTTGTTCCCACTCGGCCAACGGGGCTAGATTAAAGGGCACTTGGGATCGCGGCGGCGCCGGTGCGGGGCGGCCGCGATTTTGGTTGAGTCCTCCTGAGTTGGCCTAGCCTCGGAGCCGCCTTTGGCTGTCACCGCCGTACCACCGGGCCAACCGCCGATCGGGCCCGACATCACACAGATTACGATCGAAGAGGAGATGCGCCGCTCCTACCTCGATTACGCGATGAGCGTGATCGTCGCGCGGGCGTTGCCCGATGTACGCGACGGGCTGAAGCCGGTGCATCGCCGCATCCTCTATTCGATGCAGATGAACGGCAATGTGTGGAACCGAGGCTACCGCAAGTCGGCTCGTATCACCGGCGACGTGATGGGCAAATACCACCCGCACGGCAACCAAGCAATCTACGACGCGATGGTACGGCTAGCGCAGGATTTCTCGATGCGCCTGCCGCTGATCGACGGGCAGGGCAATTTCGGCTCGATGGACGGTGATGCGCCGGCGGCCGAACGGTACACCGAAGCGAGGCTGGCGCGGGTCGCAGAAACCTTGCTCGCCGACCTCGACAAGGACACCGTCGATTTCCAACCCAATTACGACGAGATCGAAGAGGAGCCGAAGGTCCTACCGGCAGGTTTTCCGAATCTGCTGGTCAATGGCGCGCAAGGCATCGCGGTCGGCATGGCGACCAACATCCCGCCGCACAATCTCGGCGAGGTGATCGATGCCTGCTGCGCCTATCTCGATAACCGCGCGATCACCGTCGAAGAGCTGATGGAGCATGTGCCCGCTCCGGATTTTCCGACCGGCGGCATCATTGTCGGCCGGGCGGGGACGCACGCGGCCTTCAAGACCGGCCGCGGCGCGGTAGTGCTGCGCGGTAGGAGCCACGTCGAGGAAATCCGCAAGGATCGGGACGGCATTGTCGTTACCGAGATCCCCTATCAGGTCAACAAGGCCAAGCTGATCGAGCGCATCGCGGAATGCGTGCGCGACAAACTCGTCGAGGGCATCTCCGACCTGCGCGACGAAAGCGATCGCGAGGGGCTGCGCGTCGTTATCGAGTTGAGGCGCGATGCCGATCCTGATGTGGTGCTAAACCAGCTTTACCGCCACACCGCGCTTCAGACCAGCTTTGGCGTCAATATGCTGGCGCTCAACGGCGGGCGGCCGGAACTGCTGACGCTGCGCGATGTCATCGTTGCGTTTGTCGCGTTCCGCGAAGAGGTCATCACCCGGCGCACCACCTTTCTCCTCGAAAAGGCGCGCGAGCGGGCGCACATCCTGGTCGGTCTGCTGATCGCAGTTGCCAACATAGACGAGATCATCGCGCTCATCCGTGCCGCGACCGATCCTGCGGCGGCGCGCGAGGGGTTGCTTGGCCGGCGCTGGCCGATCGGCGACATGGCGCCGTTATTGGCCTTGGTTGGCGAGGAGGCGGCGGGAGGGGGCGGCACCTATCAGCTCACCGATGCGCAGGCACGGGCGATCCTCGATCTGCGTCTACAGCGCCTGACTGGCCTCGAGCGCGACAAGATTGCCGAGGAACTGAACGAGCTGGTCGCCGAGATTGCCGGCCATCTCGAAATCCTGCGTTCGCCCGCGAAGCTGATCGAGGTGCTGCGCGGCGAATTGGTGGCGATCAAGGAGCAGTTCGCCAATCCGCGGCGCACCACAATCGAGGATGTTGAATTCGAAGCCGACATCGAGGCGCTGATCCAGCGCGAAGACATGGTTGTGACGGTGAGCCACGCCGGCTACATCAAGCGCGTCCCGCTGTCGACCTTCCGCGCGCAAAACCGCGGCGGCAAGGGGCGCGCGGGGATGGCCTTGCGCGAGGAGGACTTCCTCAGCCAGGTCTTTGTCGCCTCCACCCTCGATCCAGTGCTGTTCTTCACCTCGTCGGGGCGGGTCTACAAGCTCAAGGTCTATCGATTGCCACTCGGCACGCCGCAGGCGCGTGGCCGGCCGATGATCAACCTGCTGCCGAACCTGAGCGAAGGCGAAACAATCTCCACCGTCATGCCGCTGCCCGAGGATGAGGAGAGCTGGGGCGCGCTGACCGTGATGTTCGCGACCGCGGCCGGCTATGTGCGCCGCAATGCGCTGAGCGATTTCGTCGACGTCCGCGCCAACGGCAAGATTGCGATGAAGTTCGAGGGCGAGGATGCGGATGACCGGCTGATCGCGGTGGCGACGTGCAGCGACGCCGACGATGTGCTGCTGGCGACGCGCAACGGCAAGGCGATCCGCTTCTCGGTCGACGATGTGCGGGTATTTACTGGCCGGTCGTCGGTAGGAGTGCGTGGTATCCGGCTGCTCGGCGACGATACGGTCATCTCGATGTCGATCCTGCGGCACGAGCTGGTGTCGCCGGAAATCCGCGACGCGTACCTGAAGCTCGCCACCGAACGGCGCCGCCTGGCGGGTGAGGAGAGCGAAAACGGCAATGGGGACCACTCGCCCGATCCCGAATACGCCGATAGCGAGGCGCAGGAGGAGACGGCGATCACCGAGGAGATGTTCGCCGACCTTGCTGCACGCGAGGAATTCGTCCTCAGCGTCACCGAAAAGGGCTTCGGCGTACGCAGTTCGGCCTATGGCTACCGCATCACCGGTCGCGGCGGCCAGGGCATCAACAACATGGATCTGAGCCGGCGCGGCGACGCCGTCGTCGCGGTGTTTCCGGTCGGCCACAATGACCAAATCATGCTTGTCACCGATGGAGGAATGGTGATCCGCTGTCCGGTCGGCGATATCCGCATCGCCCGCCGCGGCAGCGCCGGCGTGGTGATCTTCCGCGTTGGCGAGGGCGAACATGTAGTGTCGGTAGCGCGCTTGCCCGAGGACACCGAGGAAAACGGCGGCGGTGAGAGCGAGGAGGGGGACGAGAATTGAGCAAGCTGCGGGTCGGGATCTATCCCGGCACCTTCGACCCGATCACCAACGGGCATCTCGACATCATCCGGCGGGCGGCGCGGGTGGTCGACCGGCTGGTCGTCGGCGTCGCGCGCAACGATGGCAAGGGCCCGCTGTTTTCGACTGCGGAACGGGTTGAGATTGTCAAGCAGGAGATCGCCTCGCTCAGCCGCGACATCGCGGAGCGCATCGAAGTCCGCCCATTCGAATCGCTGCTGATGAGCTTTGCCGAGTCGGTCAACGCCAGCGTCATCATCCGCGGGCTGCGCGCGGTCTCGGACTTTGAGTACGAGTTCCAGATGGCCGGGATGAACGCCCGGCTCAACACCGAGATCGAGACCGTGTTCCTGATGGCCTCGGACCGGTTTCAGTTCATCTCCTCGCGCTTCGTGAAAGAGATCGGCGCGCTCGGCGGTGACGTGTCACATTTCGTGAGCAAACGCGTCGCGGCACAGCTCAACGAGCGGTTTGCCCAGCGCGCGAAGCACCGCTGACGCCGCCCAAGATACTCCTGACGAGGGCATCGGCCCCCGCCCAATCGTAGGTGCGGAAGCTGTGGCCGCAGGTCACAAACGGCGCACCGGCGTAGAACATCTCGTACTGGGTATGCCGCGAGCCGAATTCCGAACCGATCGCGTCCCAGGCGAGCTTGAGGAAATCGACCCGCTCCTCGGCATTTGAGATCGGTGAGCGCTGGGTGAGTCCGATGATGCGGGCGAGCTCTGGGTTGTGCGTGTCGCGCTCCGATGACGGCAGCATGATCAGCGCGCCGCCGGCGAGCCCGCGGATCGTGTCGATGAGCCGCGGGTAGAGTTCCTGGGTCAGCACCTGTGCCGCGTACATCATGTGTTTGTTGGGCACGTAGTAGCCGTCCTGCATGTGCCCGGCGGCTTCCATGCCAGCGACCATGCCCTCGACCATCGCCGCCTGTGCCGCCAGGCGGCCCAGCGCCTCGGCGACGGGCGGCATGGCGCTGGTGCCGATCGTATCGGCGATGCGCCGGGCGACGCCGACGAGGAAGCGAAGCTTTACCGCCAGGCGGATCTGTGACTGGTAATTCTGGAAAGTGTGGCCGAGGGTGTCGTGGAACTGGGCCCGCGCCATGTCGGTGTCGCGATGTACGAAGACCCGCTCCCAGGGCACCTTGACGTCCTCGAACCAGACCAGCGCGTCGTTTTCGTCGAACCGCGTGGAAAGCGGGTTGTCGCGTTGCGACACCGCATGCGCCTCGTAGGATTTGCGCGACAGTATTTTGAGCCCCTCGGTCGCGATCGGCACCGCGAACGAGACCGCCAGCGCCTCCTCGCCCGAACGCAGCGGCTGCAGATTGGCGACCAGCAGCTCGTTGGCCATGATCGTCGCGGTGCCGAGCATCTTGGCGCCGCGAACGGTGATGCCTTGCGCGTCCTCGTCGACGATGCGGGCGACGAGGTCTTCCTCCTGCTCGCCCCAGGCCTTGTTGCGGTTAGCCTGCGGGTTGATGATGACGTAGCTGACGTAATGGTCGTTGCGGCTGACCTCGTTGAAATAGGCGAGCAGCGCCTTCGCCCGATCCTCGCCATGACGGCGGAAGACGTCGATCCCGATGACCTGACCCAACAGGCTCGAGGCGACGTGGTCCGGCGCCCTGCCCAGGAAGCCGCAGGACAGCTCGGCCCACTCGGTCATCGCCTTGCGGCGCTCGACCAGCTGGGCGTGGCTGCGCGGCAGCTGCCAGCAGCGATGGATCCGCTGATAGCCACCAGGTGACGGCGCCGCGAAGGTCACCCGTTCAAGGTTCTCCGGCTGCGCCTGGTAGTCGTAGAGCGCCGCGGCGGCGCGGGTCGCGTTGCGGAATGCCGGATGCGCCGTGACGTCGGCGACTCGCTCACCGTCAATGTACACCTCCCGCCCGTCCCGCAGGCTGGCGAGGTGCTCGGCTCCGGTCTTGACCCTGCCAAACTCGGTCATGTCGCCGCTCCAAGGAATGGTCGTAGTGCCATTTATACCAGGATAAGCACGATCCTTACCCGGCGAGAGCGGAGTGCTACGTTTCCAGTCGACAATCGGATAGAGGCGATGCACGCACCTTCCTGGGCCTGGATCCCCATCACGCTGGGCGCCGCTTTGGCGCAGACGCTGCGCAACGCGGCTCAGCGTAGCCTGACCGGCGATCTCGGCGCGCTCGGCGCGACGCTGGTGCGCTTTCTTTATGGCTTGCCGTTCGCGGCGCTGTGGCTGGCGGTTGCTTGGCTTGGTTTTGGCGGCGGCGGCGCCTGGCCAGTGATCAATACGCCCTTCCTATTGTGGACCGTCGTCGCCGCCCTCAGCCAGATCGCGGCGACGGCGCTTCTTCTGCGCAACATGGAAGAACGCAACTTCGCCATCGGCGTCGCCTATTCCAAGAGCGAGATCATCCAAGTGGCGCTGTTCGGGCTGGTGCTGCTCGGCGACCGGATATCGCTTATCGCGGCTGTCTCGATCGGGATCGCCAGCCTTGCGGTGGTCCTGCTGTCGTTGCCGAGCGACAATCGCTCACTGAGCGCGGTGGCGAGAGCTTGGACATCGCGCTCGGCGCTGCTCGGCCTTGGCTCGGGCGCGGCGTTTGGCATGGCGGCCGTCGGCTATCGCGGCGCCGCGTTGTCGCTCGAGACGCCATCGATCGTTTTCGCCGCTGCGGATGCGCTTCTCTGGGCGCAAACCTTCCAATCGATCTTGCTGGGTGGCTTTCTGGCTGTGCGCAACCTTTCGGTCGTCGTCGAGGTGGTGCGGGCCTGGCGCGTGTCGTTGCTTGCCGGCGCGATGGGTGCCACGGGCTCGGCTTGCTGGTTCACCGCGATGGCGATGCAACCCGTGGCGCGGGTGCGGACACTCGGGCTGATCGAGCTCTATTTCAGCTATGTTGTGTCGCGGCGAGTGTTCCGCGAGCGGCTCGGGACCGCTGAACTTGTGGGGTTGGTGCTGCTCGCGGGGGGCCTCGTCGGCATCGTCGGCTTGCGCTAGCCGCTTCGCAGACCTCCGCGCGGATTGCGTTGCAAATTGCAAAAATGCCTAGCGAAAGGCTTTGGAGGTCCGCCAATTTAGGAATTAACACAATAGGTTACAAGCGGGCTGCCGATGGCACGCGGCTTGATCCCGATCTCTGCACGGCGCGGCTCGATAGCACGCCTGGAGGACAGATCAATGCTGAATACCGAACTCGAGATCGAGCGGCTTGCCATGGCGATGATGGAGCGGCATGGCGGCGGCGCAGCCAAGGCGGCGGTGGCGCGGCTCAATCAGATGATCGATCGTGGCGATCGTGACGGGATGGAGCGGTGGGCTTGCGTCGTGAGCCTGATCCATCGCAGCCAGGACGCTGGCCCGGCCTTCGCCGGCCGCGAGGGCTCCGTTACCCTGGCGCGCCTGGTCTAATTTTCCAGGGAATGTCCCCGGCGCATTCCCGCACTCCCTTCACCTCGGCGCCACACCGTCCCATCCGTTGAGCGGCTTTGATTGCCCGAGCGGCCCGCTATCGTCGCTGCGGGCCGGTTGTGATTTACTGCGCGACCGCGATCGGTCGGGCAAGTGCCATGAATCACCTCTGCTTCGTCCTGATGCCGTTTGGGCAAAAGCGTCACGAGCTGGGCCACATCATCGATTTCGACGCGGTTTACAAGGACATGATCGCGCCGGCGATCGCGGCGGCTAACCTCGAGCCGATCCGCGCCGACGAGGAGCGCGTCGGTGGCGCCATCCATAAGCCGATGTTCGAGCGGCTGCTGCTCTGCGAATACGCGGTCGCCGATCTGACCGGCGCGAATCCCAACGTTTATTACGAACTCGGCGTTCGCCATGCCCGCCGCCCGCACAGCACGGTCCTACTGTTTTGCGAAGGGACCAAGCTGCCGTTCGACATCGCGCTGCTGCGCGGCATGTTTTACAGCGTTGACGAGACGGGGGCGCCCAGCGCGGAGGCCAAATCGCTGACCACGGCCGCGATCACCGAGCAGCTCAAGGAAATGCGGGGGAACCCGCATGACGACAGCCCAGTCTATCAGCTGATCGGCGATCTGTCCCGCGACTATGTCGGCCATGAGAGCACCGATATCTTTCGCAAGCAGGCAGAGTACGCCCGCGAGGTCAAGGCCAAGCTGGCGGCGGCTCGTGACAAGAGCGATGGCGCATTAGCCGCGATCGACGAAATCGCCGCGAAGCCCGAGATGCGGCTGCTCAATGAGGTTGAGACCGGCGTCATCATCGATCTGATGCTGTCCTATAGGGCGGTCGGGGCCTGGGACAAGATCATCGAACTCTATGGCCGAATGCCCAGACCGCTGCAGCTCACGACGATGGTACAGGAGCAGTTTGCCATGGCGTTAAACCGCGCGGGACGCGGTGACGAGGCTGAGCGAGTGCTCGCCAATTTGATCAAGGAGCGCGGACCGAGCAGCGAGACCAACGGCATTCTCGGGCGCATCTACAAGGACCGTTGGGACGCCGCGCGGAAGGCGAACGAACGGTTTCGCGCGGCGGGCGAGCTCAACAAGGCGGTCGATGCGTACATGGCCGGTTTCGAGGCCGATTGGCGTGATCCCTATCCGGGGATCAACGCCGTTACGCTGATGGAGATGCAGGACAAGCCCGATCCGCGCCAAAAGGATATCTTGCCGGTTGTGCGCTACGCCGCATTGCGGCGCGCGCAGCGACCGACGGCCGATTATTGGGATCAGGCAACAATGCTGGAACTGGCAGTGCTCGCCGATGATCAAGATGACGCTTTTACTTGGACGGGAAACGCCGTTGCCGCGGTGCGTGAGGGGTGGGAGGCGGAGACGACAAAGCGCAACCTGGCGCTGATTCGCCAGCGCCGCGAGGCGCGCGGCGAAGACGCGGCCTGGATCGCCGAGGTCGAAAACGAATTGCAGAAGGCCGCGGACCGCAAGAACTCGCGCGAGTGAGCCGCCTGGCCTCGGCAGGTTGACTCAAATCAAAGCTCCTATTTTGTTGCCTATGATACCTGAGCCTGCGTGCTCGATGGCATGCGGGTAGGGGGTGAGCGATGGAAGATAGCTTTCGTTTCGCCGATGACCTGGGGCCGCTGAAGCTTGTTCATCTCTGGCGCCCGGCCGTCGGGCTGAAGGCCATAGTCGCGGTGGACAACGTCGCTTGTGGGCCGGCGGTCGGGGGTGTCCGCATGGCGCCGGATGTCAGCGCCGAGGAAGCGTTCCGTCTGGCCCGCGCGATGACCCTTAAGAATGCGGCTGCAGGTCTGCCACATGGCGGCGGGAAATCTGTCATCTTCGCCGACCCGAAAATGCCGCGCTCCGGCAAGGAGCGGCTCATCCGCTCCTTCGCCACGGCGATCGCCGATCTCGTCGACTACATACCCGGCCCCGATATGGGTACCGACGAGTTGGCGATGGGCTGGATCAAGGATGAAACCGGCCGGGCGGTCGGGTTACCTCGCGAGGTTGGCGGCATCCCACTCGATGAAATCGGCGCGACGGGCTTCGGCCTCGTCGCCGCGATCGAGGTAGCGGCCGATCGCCTTGAGATGGCGTTGAAGGGTACCCGCGTAGCGATCCAAGGCTTCGGCTCGGTCGGCAAGCATGCGGCCCGGCTGCTAGCCGAGAAGGGCGCGGTGCTGGTCGGCGCCAGCGATGCGCAAGGAACGGTGGCGGACGAGCAAGGGTTCGATGTGGCGGCACTGATCGCCCTCAAGGAGGCGGGACGAGCCGTCAGCGATTATCCGGGCGGCCGTAAGCTTGCGCGGGATGCGATCATCGATGTTTCCTGTGACATCTGGATCCCGGCCGCGCGCCCCGATGTGATCCACGCGGGCAACGTCCATCGCCTGGATACCCGCCTTGTCGCACAGGGCGCCAACATCCCGTGTACGGCCGAAGCCGAGGCAGCGTTAGCGGGTCGCGGCGTGCTTGTCTTGCCCGATTTCATCGCCAATGCTGGCGGCGTCATCTGCGGCGCGGTCGAATACGCGGGCGGAAGCGAGATTGACGCGTTCGCGGCCATCGGCGAAAAAATTCGTGTCAACACGGCGGCTGTTCTTGATCAAATGACGCAGCAAGGCATTCTGCCGCGCGCGGCCGCTGTCGCGCTGGCCAAATCCCGCGTCGAGCGCGCCATGCAAACGCGGCGCTGGGACCATGTCCGCTGAACGCGGCGGACTGGGGCGAGTGATGGGACTCGAACCCACGACATCCAGATCCACAATCTGGCGCTCTAACCACCTGAGCTACACCCGCCGTCCCGGGACGAGTTAGCGAATCAGTTAGGCAAGGTCAAGCGCAGGCGCGGCTCAACACTGCCCGCCATCGAGCGAATGCGCTGCATGCGGAAGCCCGCCTTTTCGCCGCCGCCATTAGACCCCACCTTTGCGGGAATGACTACTTCGTCTTCAGGTTGGATGCGCTATGCCTTGCTAACGCCGGCGCAAACGGGCGAGGCCGACCGGCTGACCATCGCCGGCGGGATTGCTGGGGCCGTCCTGATGGAGAATGCCGGTCGCACGGTTGCCGATGCGATCTCGCACCGCTTTTCTCCCCGCCCCGTCGCGGTGCTGTGTGGGCCGGGGAACAACGGTGGGGATGGGTTCATTGCCGCGCGCATTCTCGCCGAGCGCGGCTGGCACGTGAGACTGGCGCTGCTTGGCGACCGTGAGGCCCTGAAAGGCGATGCCGCGATGGCCGCAGGGCGCTGGCCCGGCGTAGTGGAACCGTTGAGCGATTCGGTAATTGAGGGTGTTGGACTCGTGGTCGACGCGCTGTTTGGCGCTGGGCTGGCGCGGCCGGTTGAGGGCGTTGCTGCCGAGATCATCGCCGCGCTTAATGAGACGAAGATTCCCGTCGTCGCGGTTGACGTCCCGAGCGGAGTTGATGGCGCCAGCGGCGAGGTGCGCGGCATCGCGCCTAAGGCCGCGCTGACGGTCACCTTCTTTCGCCGCAAACCGGGTCATTTGCTATTGCCGGGCAGGACTTATTGCGGCGAGACTCTTGTTGCCGCAATCGGCATCGAACCCCCGGTGCTCGACGATATCGCGCCGGACACAGCGGCCAATCACCCTTCGTGGTGGCTCCATGAGTTTCCGCGGCTCGATCCCCCGGGCCACAAATATTCGCGCGGCCATGCGCTGGTCGCCGGCGGTGCGGTGATGACCGGAGCGGCGCGACTCGCGGCGCGCGGTGCAGCGCGGGCCGGCGCCGGGCTGGTTACCGTCGCGGCGCCCGAGGCGATCTTCCCGATCTACGCGGCGGCGCTGACCGGGATCATCGTGCATTCTGTCGCGGGCCTCGACGATTTCAAGGCGTTGCTCGCCGATAAGCGGCGCAATGCAGCGCTGATCGGGCCCGGTGCCGGGCTGGGCGCGGAAACGCGCGAAAAGACTCTGGCCATTCTTGCCGCGGGCAGGTCGGCGGTGCTTGATGCTGATGCGATAACCGTTTTCGCCGACGATCCCTCGGCGTTGTTCGGCGCTATCGGCGGGGCTTGCGTGATGACCCCGCACGAGGGCGAGTTCGCGCGCCTTTTCGACACCTCTGGGAGCAAGCTCGACCGCTCGCGGCGGGCGGCGAAGCAGAGCGGCGCGGTGATCATCCTCAAGGGTAGCGACACGGTGATCGCTGCTCCCGACGGTCGCGCCGCGATCAATGAAAACGCGCCCGCGACGCTGGCCACCGCCGGCTCCGGCGACGTCCTGGCGGGGATCGTGCTCGGTCTGCTGGCCCAAGGCATGCCCCCGTTTGAGGCCGCGGCCGCTGCGGTCTGGCTGCACAGCGAAGCGGCGCGGCGGTTTGGTGCGGGGCTGGTTGCCGAAGACCTGATCGAAATGCTTCCCGCCGCGCTATCCGATCTGAAACAATCGGCGCTTTACGGGTGATCTGGGCATGAGCGAGCGGGCCCCGAGCGGGTTTTTCGACAATATGGTCGACCGCACCCTGGCGAATTTGCGCAACGTCTGGCGCGAAATCGCGACGTCCACGCGCGGCGTGTTGAGCGGTGGGCAGCGGCCCGACCTGCCGGAGGGCGATGTGGCGCAGTTGCGCCTGCAAATGCAGAGCTGCCTCGACGCCAGCGGCGGCGAAGTCAGCGCGCGAGCGCGGGCCGCCGAACTCGGCCGAACCTTCCTCGGCCTCAATCAGATCGGACGCGCCCGGTTTTTGCGCGTGCTGGCGACCGATTTCGACGTCGATCGCAGTGAGATCGATCGCCGCTGCGTCGAGCTTGCCAAGGCGGCAGAGTCGGGACGCCACGTAGCCGAAATCGCGTTGCGCGCCGCGCTGTCGCCGCCGCGCGTGCGGTTGCTGCGCCGGTTCAATGCCCTGCCGGAAGGGGTCAAATTTCTGGTCGATCGGCGCGCCGAGCTAATTGAGCTGGCCGGTGACGACCTGGCGTTGCGCGGGCTCGCAGTTGATTTGCGTGAGCTTCTGGCTGACTGGTTCGATATCGGCTTTCTCGAATTGAAGCGCATCAGCTGGGATTCGCCGGCGGCGCTGCTCGAGAAGCTGATTGCCTATGAGGCGGTGCACGAAATTCGCGGCTGGAAAGATTTGAAAAACCGGCTAGAGGCCGACCGGCGCTGCTTTGCGTTCTTTCACCCGCGCATGCCCGACGAGCCGCTGATCTTCGTCGAGGTGGCGTTAGTGCGCGGCATGGCGGGCAACATCCACACCGTCCTGGACGAAACCGCGCCACATGGCGACCCGCAAGCGGCGGACTCGGCCATATTCTACTCGATCTCGAACTGTCAGCGCGGGCTCGACGGCATCAGCTTCGGCGATTTCCTGATCAAGCGGGTTGTCGACGCTTTGGCGTCCGAATTGCCCAAACTCAAGGTGTTCGCCACCTTGTCGCCGGTGCCCGGGTTCCGCGTCTGGCTGACCCAAGCCGCCGGACGGCCTGATTTGCTGCTGCCGGCGGAGACGCGGACACTGGCGGCGCTGACCGGTAATGACCCCGAGCCGCAAACGCTTGAAACCCTGTTGAACCGGCCGGATTGGCCGCGCGATCCGGCGATGGTGGCAGCCTTGCGCGGGCCGCTGCTGCGCCTCTGCGCGCACTACCTCGTGATGGAAAAAGGCCGCGGCGGACGCGCCGCCGATCCGGTTGCCCACTTTCACCTGACAAATGGCGCGCGGGTCGAGCGCCTGAATTGGCTCGGCGACGTGTCGGCCAAAGGCCTCGAGCAATCCGCTGGGATCATGGTCAACTATCTTTATCGGCTCGCGGACATTGAAGAAAATCACGAGGCCTATCGTGGAGAAGGCACGGTCGCGGCCGGCCCCGCCGTGCGACAGCTCGCGGGTAAGCGCTGACTGTCGTCCCGGCTTCTATGTTTCTGGTGGGCGAGTATGTTAGAACGCCGCGTGGCCGGCGCTGGCAGCAGGCGGCGGGCGTGGCGGAATTGGTAGACGCACTGGATTTAGGTTCCAGCGATGCAAATCGTGGGGGTTCAAATCCCTCCGCCCGCACCAGCGCGGCACCGAGCCGGTCGACCCTCCAAGAACATGAGTGTTTGAAATGCAAGTGACCGAGACCAACGCCGACGGACTGAAACACGAATTCAAGATCGTCATACCCGCCGGCGAGCTCGAAACCCAGATTACTCGTCGCCTTGACCAACTTGGCCGGCAAATCCGGTTGCCGGGCTTTCGGCCAGGTAAGGTGCCGCAAAGCTTGTTGCGTCAGCGCTACGGAAACGCTGTCCGCGGCGAGGTGTTAAACGACACGCTGCAGGGCAGTTCGGCCGAGGCCATTCGCGAACGCAATCTACGTCCGGCGCTGCAGCCCAAGGTCGAAATCGTCTCTGCGAATGAGGGTGCCGACCTCGAATATACAATGTCGGTCGAAGTTCTTCCTGATCTGCCGCAGCCCGATTTCTCGGTCCTCGGCCTTGAGCGCCTCGTGGTCGAGATTCCCGACGCGGATGTCGACCAGGCCGTCGCACGCATGGCCGAGCAGTTCCGCAAATCGGAGCCGGTGACCCGGGCCGCGAAGAAGGGCGACATCCTCGTCGCCGACGTCGTTGGCAAGGTCGGAGAGCAGGAGCTTCCGGGCACCAAGGCAGAGGGTCGCAGCATCGAGCTCGGGGCCGAAGGCCTGCTGCCCGGGTTCACCGAGCAACTTGAGAAGGTCAAGGCGGGGCAGAGCCGCAGCGTCAAGGTGACGCTGCCCGAGAACTATGGAAACCCCGACTTTGCCGGAAAGGAAGCGGTGTTCGACATTACCGTGAAGGAGGTGCGCGAGCGTCAGCCGGCGGTCATCGACGACAAGCTCGCCGAGGAGGTGGGGCTGGAGAACCTCGCCGAGCTCAAGCAGGAGGTGCGCGACCGCATTGCCCGCGACTACTCGGTTGTGACTCGTCAGCGGCTGAAGCGGCTGCTGCTGGATAAGCTCGCGGCGCAATACGATTTCCCGGTGCCTCCGGGCATGGTCGAGATCGAGTTCAACAACATCTGGCAGCAGCACGAGGCCGAAAAGAACTACGCGGCGCAGAACGCGGCGGCGAGCGGTGACGCCCCGGCTGAGGCGTCCCCGGCTGGCGAGGCAGCGCCGCCCGCCGAGGACGACGAGAAGCTCAGGGCCGAATATCAGTCCCTCGCGGAGCGGCGCGTGCGGTTAGGACTGCTCCTTGCGGAGGTGGGACGCAACGCCAATATCAACGTCACTCAGGACGAGCTGAACCAGGCGCTGATTCGGGAGGCGCAGCGCTTTCCGGGCTCTGAACGGCGCGTCCTCGACTACTACCGTCAAAACCCTGAAGCGGCCGGGAATCTGCGAGCGCCGATCTTTGAGGAAAAGGTGGTCGATTATATCGTCGAGCTGGCGAAGCCCGAAGAGCGCAAGGTAAGCCCGCAGGAATTGCTGGCTTTGTCCGAGGCCGATGAGGCCGACGAGGCGGCGGAGGAAAAGCCGGCCGAGAAGAAACCGCGGAGACAGACCAAGGCGCCGCGTGCGAGCTCGCGGCGCAAAGGAGCCCAGGAATGAACGATCCGTATGAGTACTACATGAACAATTTGGTGCCGATGGTGGTCGAGCAGACCAACCGCGGCGAGCGCGCTTACGACATCTATTCGCGGCTGCTGAAGGAAAGGATCATTTTCCTCGTCGGGCCGATCCATGATGCGGTGGCGAGCCTGATCTGCGCCCAGCTGCTGTTCCTCGAGGCGGAGAACCCGAGCAAGGACATTGCGCTCTACATTAATTCGCCGGGCGGCGTGGTGACCTCGAGCTTGGCGATGTACGACACCATGCAGTACATCCGCTCGCCGGTCTCGACCGTGTGCATCGGGCAGGCCGCTTCGGCCGGCTCGCTGCTGCTTTGCGCCGGCGCGCCGGGCAAGCGCTTTTCGCTGCCGAATTCGCGGATCATGATCCACCAGCCCTCGGGGGGTGCTCAGGGCCAGGCCACGGACATCGAAATTCAGGCGCGCGAGATTCTCGCCTTGCGGGCGCGTCTCAATGACATCTACGTGAAGCACACCGGGCAGCCGCTCGACGCGATAGTCAACGCGCTCGAGCGCGACAAATTCCTATCGCCGCTCGAGGCTAAGGAATTCGGCCTCATTGACGAAGTGGTCGAGGCGCGCCCCGTGACCGCCGACGAGAAGGCGCGGGCCTGAGTCGCTTCGCCGCGGCACGTTGAGGATTTAACTAGTTGTTGATCGAACCGGAGCACATATACTTGGAGGGCCGGGGAAGGGCGGCTTGCAACGCCGTGTCCCCGCGTGGGCGTGGCAGTGTCCGCTGCAACGCACGCGTTCGGCAAGGGACGGAGCGGCGATGACCAAGTCCAGCGGCGGCAGCGACTCGAAGAACACGCTGTACTGCTCCTTCTGCGGCAAGAGCCAGCACGAGGTCAGGAAGCTGATCGCTGGGCCGACCGTCTTCATCTGTGATGAATGCGTCGAACTCTGCATGGACATCATCCGTGAAGAGCACAAGACGACGCTGGTCAAGTCGCGTGACGGCGTGCCGGGCCCACGGGATATCTGCCGGGTGCTCGACGACTACGTGATCGGCCAAAGTCACGCCAAGCGGGTGCTCTCGGTCGCGGTTCACAACCACTACAAGCGGCTCGCGCACGGCGCCAAGAACAACGACGTCGAACTGGCGAAGTCGAACATTCTGCTGGTCGGCCCGACCGGGTCGGGCAAGACTCTACTGGCGCAGACCCTGGCGCGGATCATCGATGTGCCGTTCACGATGGCTGATGCGACGACCCTCACCGAAGCCGGTTATGTCGGCGAAGATGTCGAGAATATTATCCTCAAGCTGCTGCAGGCCGCGGATTACAATGTCGAGCGCGCCCAGCGCGGTATCGTCTATATCGACGAGGTCGACAAGATTTCGCGCAAGTCGGACAACCCGTCGATTACCCGCGACGTGTCGGGCGAGGGCGTGCAGCAGGCGCTGCTGAAGATCATGGAAGGCACGATTGCCTCCGTGCCGCCTCAGGGCGGGCGGAAGCACCCGCAGCAGGAGTTTCTGCAGGTCGACACGACCAACATCCTATTCGTGTGTGGCGGCGCGTTCTCGGGTCTCGAAAAGATCATCGCCCAGAGGCGCCAGGGTACCTCGATCGGCTTCGGGGCCGAGGTGCGCGGTCCGGACGAGCGCAAGACCGGCGAGATCCTGCGCGACCTCGAGCCCGAGGACCTGTTGAAGTTCGGCCTGATCCCCGAATTCGTCGGCCGGTTGCCGGTGGTGGCAACGCTCGACGATCTCGACGAAGACGCGTTGGTCGATATTCTGACCAAGCCGAAGAACGCGCTGGTCAAGCAGTATCAGCGTCTGTTCGAGATGGAGGACGTCCGTCTCGAACTGACCGAAGAGGCGCTGCGCGGCATTTCGCAAAAAGCGATTGCCCGCAAGACCGGCGCACGTGGCCTGCGCTCTATCATGGAGTCGATCCTGCTCGATTCGATGTTTGAGCTGCCAAGCCTCGTTGGGGTAAGCGAAATCGTCATCAACCGTGAAGTCGTCGAGGGTCGAACCAAGCCGCTTCACATCTATTCCGACCGGCGTGGAGAAAGCGGCACCGCCGACTGATCCGCGCTAGCGGATCAGCACTGCGCGGTCGAGCGCTTGACGGCGGGCCATCGAGCGCCAAACTAAACACGGCCTGGTAGGTATCGACCGTCGTCCGGCGGGCGAAAGTCAGCGGAAAGAGGGCCTATGTCAGAGTCTGCACGTGTCGCGCTTTATCCCGTCCTGCCGTTGCGGGACATCGTGGTGTTTCCGCACATGATCGTGCCGCTCTTTGTCGGCCGCGAAAAGTCGGTGCGCGCGCTTGAAGATGTGATGAAGGACGACAAGCAGATCCTGCTGGTTACCCAGAAGAACGCCGCGCAAGACGACCCCTCCACCGCCGACATTTTCATGGTCGGCACCGTGGGCACGGTGCTGCAGTTACTGAAGCTGCCGGACGGGACGGTTAAGGTGCTGGTCGAAGGCGGGCAGCGCGCCCGCATCCAACGTTTCGCGGAGAACGAGGCGTTCTTCCAGGCCTACGCCGAAGGGCTGGGTGACGGCGGCACATCGCCGCAGGAGACCGAGGCGCTTGCCCGCACCGTGGTCGCGCAGTTCGAGCAGTACATCAAGCTCAACAAGAAAATACCGCCCGAGGTGCTGGTCTCCATCAATCAGATCGAGGAGCCCGGCAAGCTCGCCGATACGGTTGCCTCGCACCTTAATCTCAAAATTCCCGAGAAGCAGGAGCTGCTCGAAACCGTGGCGGTGTCGGAGCGCCTAGAGAAGGTGTTCGGCTACATGGAGGGCGAGATTGGCGTCCTTCAGGTCGAAAAGCGGATCCGCAACCGTGTCAAACGGCAGATGGAGAAGACGCAGCGCGAGTACTACTTGAACGAGCAGCTCAAGGCGATCCAGAAGGAGTTGGGCGAGGGCGAGGACGGCAAGGACGAGATGGCCGAACTCGAAGCCAAGATCGCCAAGACCAAATTCTCTAAGGAAGCGCGGGATAAGGCTCTGGCGGAGCTTAAAAAGCTGCGCAGCATGAGCCCGATGTCGGCGGAAGCGACGGTGGTCCGCAACTACCTCGACTGGATGCTGACCATCCCCTGGCACAACCGGACCAAGATTAAGCGCGACATCGCCGCCGCCGAGCGGGTCCTTAACGCCGACCACTTCGGCCTGGAGAAGGTCAAAGAGCGTATCCTTGAGTACCTCGCCGTTCAGCAGCGCATAAAGAAGATGAAGGGGCCGATCCTCTGCCTGGTTGGCCCGCCGGGCGTCGGCAAGACCTCTCTCGGCAAGTCCGTGGCGAAGGCGACTGGACGCAACTTTGTCCGCATGTCGCTGGGCGGAGTGCGCGACGAAGCGGAAATCCGCGGCCATCGGCGGACTTATATCGGGTCCATGCCCGGCAAAATCCTCCAGGGCATGAAGAAGGCGAAATCGTCGAACCCGCTATTCCTGCTGGACGAGGTCGACAAGCTGGGCGCCGATTGGCGCGGCGACCCGTCCTCGGCGCTACTCGAGGTGCTCGATCCCGAGCAGAACTCGACGTTCGCCGACCATTACCTCGAGGTCGATTACGACCTGTCCGATGTGCTTTTCGTGACCACGGCCAACACGTTGCGCATGCCGCAGCCGTTGATGGACCGCATGGAAATCATCCGCATCCCCGGTTACACCGAGGACGAAAAGGTGGAGATCGCCAAGCGTCACCTGATCCCGAAGCAGATCGAGGCGCACGGGCTGAAGAAGTCGGAATGGGCGATCAGCGATGACGCGCTGAAGGATCTCATCCGCTATTACACGCGCGAGGCCGGGGTCCGCAATCTCGAGCGCGAAATCGCTAATCTGACGCGCAAGGCGATCAAAGACATCCTGATGAAGAAAGCCGGGAGGGACGGCAAGGTAACCGTTACCCGGCGCAACCTCGACAAATATGCCGGGGTACGGCGTTTCCGTTTCGGTGAAGCGGAGAGCGAGGATTTGGTCGGCGTGACGACGGGTTTGGCGTGGACCGAGGTTGGCGGCGAACTCCTGACGATCGAATCCGTGACCCTGCCGGGGAAGGGACGCGTCACCGCGACGGGTAAGCTGGGCGATGTGATGAAGGAATCCGTCCAGGCGGCAGAGAGCTACGTGAAGTCCCGCAGCACCGCGTACGGCATCCTGCCCTCGATTTTCGAGAAAAAGGATATCCATGTGCATGTGCCGGAAGGCGCGACGCCAAAGGATGGCCCCTCGGCGGGTATCGCAATGGTCACCTCGATCGTCTCGGTGCTGACGGGCATCCCGGTGAAACGCGACATCGCTATGACTGGCGAGATCACTCTCCGGGGCCGAGTGCTTCCGATCGGCGGCTTGAAGGAAAAGCTGCTGGCGGCTCTGCGCGGCGGGCTTAAGACCGTGCTGATCCCCTTGGAGAACGAGAAGGACCTTGCCGAGATCCCCGACAACGTCAAGAAGGGCCTGAAGATCATACCGGTTAACACCGCCGATGAGGTGCTAATGCACGCGCTGGCAGGGCCGCTGACCCCGATTGAATGGGCCGAGGACGGGGAGACGGCGCCGGTTATTCCCGCATCTGGTGAGGAGCGGTCAGGGGTTCTAACGCATTGATTTGCATCGAAGGCCGTTGTCGCTAACTGGCCAACTTCATGTGGTCCGGCGACAACGGCCGTTAAGGTGTAAAAAAACCTTGCTTTCCCTATGCGCGCTGACGTTGACCGGTTGCCGGGCGCACTCTACACTCCGGTTGGTTTTCCAGCAAATTTCCTTCCGAACTTAAGGGTAGGGGGCGACACGTGAACAGAAACGAACTCGTCGATGCCGTTGCGGGTAAGGCCGATCTTTCTAAAACGGCCGCAAGCAAGGCAGTCGAGGCGGTGTTCGAACTCGATTACCGGCGCGTTGAAGAAGGGCGGCGAAGTCCGTCTCGTTGGCTTTGGCACCTTCTCGGTCGCTCGGCGGGCGGCCTCCGAGGGGCGTAACCCGCGCACCGGTGAAAAGATCAAGATCGCCGCGTCGAAGCAGGCAAAGTTCAAGCCTGGCCGGCGTCTGCGCGACTCGCTTAATTAGGTCGAAGCCGATATGGCGATACCGTAGCGCGGCTTTGGCCGCGCTACTTCGGGCGATTAGCTCAGTGGTAGAGCATCTCGTTTACACCGAGAGGGCCGGAGGTTCGAATCCTTCATCGCCCACCAACCAAATCAATGACTTAGAATAGATTTGGCGGAGTGAAACGGGAGCTTTGAAGACCAGTGGGTAACGCTACGGGTAACGGTTCGGAGCCCACCAGGTGCGCACGCACCCAGTGAAGCCAAAAAAAATCCGGCGCCGCTGGGCGACGCCGGGAGGTTCTGGTTGACCTTCGCAGGGGTCAGTTAACGAGGGATTGGCCGTCGCTTTGGTTGCCGAGGCGTTCTCGGCCCGTTGACATTTCGCATCGATATTCCGGAACTGTTGACACGACCCCGATTCCGCTTGACCCCTGGCCCGCCAGGCTGCGCTCAGATCAGGCTGACGGATGAGAAGGAGCGAATTTCGGCTCAAGTTGAGCCGAAAATCGCCACGCCGCATCTCCCGGCATGATCGCGGCCTCGATGAAGGCGAGGACCTGGCGCAACGACTGCACATCATCTTCTCGATCGCCGGACTCAAGACCCACCTCCTCGTCGGTGAGAAACCGCAGCTTGACGGCGCAACCGGCGAGTGATTGGGGTGGCGTGGACTGGATAAGCTCGATGAGTTCACCAATGCGATCCCAACGCGCAGTGTCCTCAGGACTGTCACCGTTAGGATCATCCCGGCTCTCGTCGAGCAACCGTACCAACTCCTCTTCCGCGACGAGCAACCCGGCATCGTCGCTTCGTCGGAGACGAGCGGCGCGGTCGCGAGCGACCATTGCGCGCGTGGCGCTAAGAGCCTTGAAACTCAGATTTCGATCGATGGCCGCGTGAAGTCGCCTAAGGCCCCGCCGCTCTTGTCGCTGTAAGCGAGTCCGAGCCTTGTATAGGGCCTGCCAGTGATCGCTCGCCTGGGCGATCTCGGGGTGCCGGCTATCGGCAAATACCTTGTCGGGGCGGCGGTCCGTGTACGGGAACGAGACCACATTCGTCCGGGGCGCGCTCATGGCGCGTCTCCCTCGTCAGGCAGGACTAAGGGCGACTGGATGATTCCGGCCGCGAGCGGCGCCAGCGCTCGCGACGCCAGAACCCGATAGCATTCGATGACGTGATCCGCCGCCTCCTCGGTTAGGCATTCCGCCGCCCAATCGCGCACTGCGTCGGCACCGGCGAGCGTGGCCGGATACACACTCAGGATCTTGTCCAGATTGGCGCTGAGGCGCTCATCGCACTCGTTGGCCCTGGCAAAGGCGACATCGACGCCGGCGTCCTCCAACCCTTGGGCGATCGCCGCCTTCCGGGCCGAAAGTTCCGCGATGAGCTCATCGCGGCGGTCGAAGTAGTATTCGCAACTCGCGCCGATGACTTGCATGCATCGTTGCTCAACCTCGTTCAAAGGACGCTGCGCAAGCCCGGAACGAACCTCTTCTTCGGTTTTGGCGATGAAAGGCGTCCGTTCCCCTCCTTTGCTGATGAAGACGCCGTATTCGACCTCTGCTTTAGGCAGTGCCGATAGGACGCCCTCCTCGAGTCGCTCCGCCTCGGCGTGCATCCGGCCGTGCTCGTTATCGAGCCGGCGATACTCGGCGATCAGGTCAAAGAGCGCGGCGTCGCCAGCGGCACTGGCGTCGGCAGTGCCGACATCGTTGCGGCGCGCGGTTAAGGACTCGCTTCGCCCTCCTAAGGCGAACGGATCGCGATCGGTGGCTTGGTCGATGGTCATGCGTCGTGCTCCCTCTGTGGCCCGTAGGCCCATCACCCAGCGGTGCGGCGCTGGTGCCGAGGAGCTTCAAAGCCGTCTGCACGGCCGGGCTTATTCGTGCCGATCTCTCGGCCTTAGTTCACCGCACTCCCCGACATGGAGCGGCCCGGAGCACGGGCACCTTAAGGACCGCCGGTAACCGGGGCGGGTGCGGGCAGAAGGCGTTTGAAGCGCCAGCGCCAATTCTGCCCGACCCAGCGCAAACGCGCAACCGACCTTCCGCCGTAGAGGTTTTGGGGCAAGTTGCCCCAAAACCTCGGTCGGAAGGGCGCGCGAAGCAACTGAGGATTAGGCAGGGGAGCCGCAACCGGCCCGGCGATGGGCTTCATGTTGACTCCAAACCGATTAGCATCGGGTTGGTGCCGCTCATCGTCCGGATTTCGGAGGCGACACAGCTAGCCAGCAAAGATGTATCAACCGCAGCCAAATCGGATTGGTGATCTGCGAACGGCTCCGAAGGAAGGTGGATTTCGGCCACGGCGCAGGCCGGTCGGATGATTTGTTCTAGTAGCTGTGCACGCAGGTCCGCGTTCAGAGTGCCCATGATGAAAAGTGAAAGTGCGTAAGGCGTCTGCGGCGAGACCAACAGCTTGTGCACATCGTCCTTTTCTCTGAAGAAAAAATCGCCCCTGATGCATCTTCGGTAATAATTAGCACCAGGCGGTACAACCGATTCCGGTGAGGCTTGTATTTTCCTCATATCATCGGGGCATTTAATAGTCGGGAACCCCCCCGAACGCGAGAAAAACATTGTTCGATGTACCCGCCGCGAAGGATAATGCTTAAATTTTCATGTCGGTGATTGTGTGCAATCTTTGCAACCGGATTAAAAGTGACCAGCGGCCTGACGAAGTGAATACGCACCTGAAACCCGAGGGGTAAGGCAGCGAGGCCCGGCTTCAGAGCTTCGCTTAGCCGCTCGCAGAGTTCGATGTCCTCGGGGCCAAGAACTGCCTCGGTCGCTGCCATTACTACTGGTCATTCATCGAATAGGACGTGCGCAGGTTCAAGCGCGAGGGACCGCTGGCCGAGGTCACCTGCGTCCGCGTGCCCGGAGGGGCCCCGGCGATGTGCACCGTTACTTCGTGTTTGCTTTCTGCGGCGCCCGGTGTGGCCTGAAGCGGATCAGGCTGAAAGTATTGCTGCGCCCTCGCGGCGTGGGTCGATAGCATCACGTCCCAGGGAGCGCCGGCGGTGAGCGAATTGCTCGGATTGACACCCTCGTAATACCGAAGCGCGATATCGGCGGCAGCTTGTGGGTTTGGCGCGGAGTTGAGCTGCCCCACAACGCCCTTATAATCGCCGGTCAATTCCTTCGTAATCATCGCCGCTTGCACCCGAGGATCGGATGGCGGGAGGTTCATTTCTTGTGCAAGTGCGATTAGCCGGGCTTTGCGCGGTCCGATCCATTGCGCCCAGCCTGTCGCGCCGCTGTTCGGGTTGACAGCACCTGGATTGAGGCCGATCGATTCAGCGTGAAAATTCGACAAAAGCCCGGCTTGCGCCATCTCATTGCCGCCGGCCGCCGCGATCGCGGCACGGATCATCGCCTCGCTGTTGCCTGCAGGTGGATTGCCAGCCGTTGCCAGCCGTCCGACACTGCTGGCGATCGAACCCGGAGGGGTCGCATCGGTCGATTTGCCCCAGCCCCCCAAAAAGCGATGCAGCAATCGGCCGACACCAAACACCGGCCCAACGGGACCCGTCAGAAATGGAAGCACATCGCTCAAGACCGATGGATCATGCCCAGTGATCGATTTTACGGCGGCGGCTGACCCAAAGCCGGCAGCACCAACCCCAGCCAGCGCCATTCCCGGTCCAGCAATCCCCCGCAACCCAAAGAGGCTAACAAGGCGGCCAATTAGCCCCGCTGTCAGAACGCCTCCCAGAGCTTCAACCGCCGCCTCGATCGCCTGCATACGACCGGGCATGCCGCGGGTTTCATCAAGCCATTTCTTTGCCGCTGTGGCCGCAGCGGTGAGCGGCGTCGCCATGTCAGCCACCATCTTCGAGCCGAAATCGCTCGCCGCATCGGCAACGCCGCGGTAGGCTTTGCCCAAATCGTTGAGCCGATCGACGTCCGCCTGATTGAGACCCTCACGTTGTGCGCGGAATAGCTTTTCGAGCGCGGTGGCGCCCTTTTCCAACTGCGCCATCGCGTCCATCGGAATGTCGAAGGCGTTCAAAATCTGCTGTCCCACAGCCGGCGGCTGTCCCTCATCATGGAGCCGCTTCACCACATCGGCGATCGACTTAAGCGTCTGAAGCTGACTGCCGGAAGTGTCGATATGGAATTGCTTGATGAACCCGGCCGCTGGGCCTTGTCCGGCAGGTCCGTATAGCATGGCTTGGTTCAGCGCTCCGACCATGCCCGTCGTCTGCTCGATGCTCAAGCCAGCTTGGCCCCAGGCCCTCTGCCAGCGCTGCACCTCGGTAGCCGACATCCCCAAGGCGGCCGATGTCTTGACCATATTAACGCCGAACGCCGAAGCCTGCCGTGTCAGCTCACCAAATCCGGCCAGTGTCACCGCCGAGGTGAGCGACGTAAGCGCCGGCGCGAAGGAGCCGATTTTTGATCCGAACCCCTCAGCCGCACGGCCCAGGTTCTGAAAAGCCTTCGTGCCGCGCTCGCCGAGCTCGCGCGCGACGACACTGACGGCGCGGGCCTGGACCGAAATGCGGTGAATGGGCCCCGATTTATCGGAGACCTGTTTTGCCGTCTTGCCGAGCCCGGAGAGGCTTTTCTTGATCTTCTCGACCTGTTGCGTGACCTCATCGGTCGCGCTGATCGAGATGGCAAAGCCCTTGGCCGCCATCTATGCCCTCCCTGCCGTGGTTCCGGCCAAAATCGCGACGCGTGATGAGCGGGCGGCGATGTCATCGATCGCTGCGGTCAACTCGGCCCGCAGGCGTGCCCAGGATTGGCCCAACGCCGCCGGGAAGGCGTGGCTCGGCACGCCGCCGGCGCTGAGGTCGGCATTGGCCTGGACGAGCGGCTCGATCATGCCGGCAAATGCCGTATCGAGGCTCGCTAGCTTTGCGAGCGCGTCGCGGCGGCCTTCCGCGACCCGCCGCAGCAGCCCGTCGTCTCTCACATCGTTCTTGCCCGTTGACATATCGCCTCGATCTTCGGGAACTGTTGACACGACCTTGAAGCCACAAAAAGGGCGACTTCCGGCATCAGCTGTCGGCCTTCAAAACGGGCGAGACGCCTGTCCCGCCATTGGTCAGCACATTGTGGGGCGTGCCACCGTTGGTGGCGATGACCGACGGGCAATGCACCGTCACTGTCGCCTGGGAATAGAGATCGATCGTGTTGGTGTGTCCATTCGAGCCGATGACGATCGTGGTGGTGTCGGCGTCACCGATATTGATGGTCTTCCCGAAAAGCGTCACCGCCCAGCCGAGGAGGGCTTTCAAGGCCGAGCGGAGCGTGCCGTTGTTCCCCTGGCTGTCCGCGCCGTCGATCATGAAGAGGTGGGTTTCACCGGGCTTTAAACCTTTAGGGCGGTACCGCGTGTCCTCGGTGACGATGATGTGTCCCTGGGCCCGGTTTCCGTTCGGGTAGATTGCAATTCCTTTGGCGCCGGGGAGCGGCATCGATGAAAAACCATGAGTTTGCAGCCGCAAGACCTTGTTTCTGATCTCGCCGACGTGCCCTTCGGTCTGATGGAACTGAACCGGCTGCGTATCGTCGCCGAACAACAGCCTGACCCGGCCGACGGCATTATGCGTTCTTGAGCGCTCGCGCTGGCTGTGATCGGCCGCCAGCCATTCGAGATCCCGAAAGGCGCTCATTGGGTCTTGGCCGGGGCGGCGCTCATCACGAGCAGCGGCTTTTCGGTGAAGGGCGGCGGCTGGAAGGCCGCCGGCGGCGCGCAGAGGAGAATCGTCTTGGTGCCGGTCTCGTCACGCTGCCAGGTACACTGTGAGATCACCATGTCCTCGGAGATTTTCAGCTCCGGCGCGGTGACGTTGACCATGGTGTTGGGCTGCCAGAGCTTATCGTTGCCATCGCGCCAGCCGATGACAACGATGCGGGTGACCCGGCTCCGGCCGAGACGCCGGCTGACCTCCCACTCGGCCCGCTGCTGCGTCCATTTGCCGTCGGGTCCGAGCATGTCGATCGGCACGATGAGGAGGCGATCGCGTGGGACTTGATTGTCGGTCGCGACGCCCTCGAAAGGGACGTGCGGGCCCGCCGTATCGCTGAACGAATATTGCGAAAATACTTCAACTTTTCGATAGCGCTGATCGCCCGAATGCCGCGCCGAGGCCGAAAAGATATTGACCCCCTCGACGAGGCCCGACCCGGCGCGCTTGCTGCCGACCGCCGAGCCCTTGGTGAGGATGAGGTTGCCCTCGGCGTCGTCCCACAGGAGCATGCGGGTCTGCCGGCACATTTCCTCGATGATCTGATAGCACGTCATCCCCGGCTGGACGGCGATCGGGTATAGCGGATCAAGCTGCTCGTCGCCGTCCGGCGTCTTCACGGTTATGCCGTAAGGCTCGACGAGCTGCTGCGCGACCTGCCGCATCGATCCGCCGGCGACTTGCCAAGACTTCGTTGCCGCGGCGAGCTTTTCGACATCGACCGAGCAATCGACGACGTCCTCGGTCTTCGACCGGCAGGCGATCGTCACCTCGTGATTTTCGGCATCGTAGGAGGGTTGGTAGACGTCGATAAACCCGGTGAGGATCAAATCCTCGCTGAGGAACGCCTTGACCGAGGAGAAGGGCGTCACCACGGCCTGGCCGACCTGCGTCGGCGCCCGCTCCGTGAGGGTCACCTCGCAAATACTAGGAAGGAGCTCGATGCCGCGGGTTACCGAGAAGCGCTGCCATCCCCCCAGCGTTTGGCCGCCGGTCTGGATCGTTAATTCCTCAGAATCGGGGCGACGCGTCATCGGCCTTCACCCCAAAGTCGAGCGTGAGCGACCCGGGCCTCCACGAAAATCCGGATTAGCTCCTCGGTGAATTCGTTAAAACACGAGAGGCTTAGGGCGATGTCCTCACCGATCGGCGACGGCATGGATAGATCGGACGGATCGGCGAGCGCGCGAAAAGCGGACCGGAGGCCGCCGAGGAAATGTTCGGCTGAATATTTGCCGAATTCGGGGTCAACGACCTTAAGCGCCCGCCACCCGTTTTCGTCGCTCGCAGACCACGCACCTAATGCCTGGTGCAGGGTGTCGAAGTAATGCCTGGTCCAGGCGACACGAAAGCGGTCGCGTGCGCGAAGGTCGCCCGGCCGGACAAGGTCGAGGAGGACCCTGGCCATTTTTTTACGCCGCCGGCGTGAGGTTCACCGCGCGCGTCTTGCCGCGCTTCGGATCGAGGAGCTCGTCAAATCCGTAACGATCGCCGACGATGAGCTCGGCGATGCCGCTGGCCTCCGCGTCGCTGATGTGGACGAAAATGTCGTTGCCGCCGCCGGTCGGCCGTATGAAACCGAACCCGCGGTCGGGGTCGTATTTGATGAGCCTGCCAATCATTGCTTCGGTCGCTTCCTCAGGTTCCTAAGGCATTGGGCCAAAAAAACTTTTCGCGAATTTCGCGGCGGTGTCTCTGGCTTTGGGGGACGGTCTGCAAATCGAAGCTTTTGAAGTTGCAGACCCCTATGGGGTGTCCGGCCCCGAGATGGGCGCCCCGGGGCCGGACGCGCGCCACCGCGGCTACGCCGACGCGGCGACACGTTTCGCTATGCCAGATTTTTCGCGGCCCACCACGGATCTAACCCCGCCCTCATTGCCGCCTGTCTGAATTCCTCGCCCTTGCGCATCGCTGCCGATTCGAGCTCGCGCTCGAGGCGCTTGGCGTGGTCACGATGCTGCTCCGATGTAAAGCGGCGGGTTGCCTTGGGGCTTGTCGCTGGCCGTGCGAGGTCGCGCCTAAACCGTGCCGCGATGACCGATCGTTCGGCCGGCGTTGACCTCGCCGTGGTGCTGGCCAGCTCGCGCGTGAATCGCGCCGCGATGGCCGCTCGTTGCGCCGGTGTAGACGGCTTGCGTGTCGTGCGTCGCATCTTCCTCGACCTTTCGGTAATGAGCGCATCCGGTAGCGCCGGGATGCTGACCAAGGAAATTTCCTGAAGCTCGCTCCGCGTGATCTTCGTCGCGCCATCGACACCAGGTTCGCTCTCGATAGGATTGAATCCCGTCGAGGTCGCATTGATGATCCCGGCGCGGATCAGCGCGTATACCTCGTCGGCGCGTTCGCTCGCTCCTGCCGGCGGGAAGTCGATCGTCGCGACCAGGTCGCTGCCATTCATTGCAACGTCACCGGCTCGCGCGATCGGCCAGTCGGGATTGTGCTGCCAGAGAATGACGGGGTTGCGGCGGAACGCCGCGAGATCGACACCGGCGCTGACGAGGACAAGCTGATCACGCCCGACCGATGCTGTATTGATCGTCGCGATGATGCGGCGACTGTCACCTTCCGCGGCGCGGATGATGGTTGGGAGTGAAACGCGGACGGTCATCGGACGACCCTCTCGGCGACGCCAGCATTGATGTAAAGGACCGCTTCGGCCTCCAGGAAGCCGGCAACTTCGTCTGCTCGGTAAAGACCGCAGGGACGGGAAAAGCGAATTTGCACGCGCTCCGGCTCGGTGAACGATATCGACCGTTCAAGCCCGTCAACGATATTTCGCTCATAATGGTCCGGGTTGCAGCATTGCAGGAACGGCGGCTCGAACAAGAACCGAGCCTCGGCAAACCCGGCGCGCTCGGCCGAGGCTTGGAGACCGACGAGCTCCGAGCGCAGTACAAGCCCGCGTCGCATCACCTCGGCATATTCAGCGACTGCGCCCTTAAAGCGTTCGCGCAGCGCGTCAAAGTGCCGACTCTTGTAAGCTTCACGGCGATCGCGCAGCTGCTGCAGTAGCAAAGGCTCAATGACATCAAGGCGGTCGAGGGTGCGCTGGGAAAGATTGATCTCGCGTTCCAACCCGTCCATCCGCGCGTCCGATCCCGGCTCTAGCAGAAGCGCTGCTTTTGCCGCGCTCGCGGTTTCGATTGCTTCCTCGGCACCGCGGCGTTCGCTTGCCAGCTCCTCGAGCGCCGCGGCTAGGCGATCGACCTCCGTCACCGGATCCGTCGCCGCCAACTCGCCATTTCGCCTCGCCAACCCGATGAGGCGGTCAAGAACTGACAGGGTTTTCATCTGCCTACGCCTGTCGCGTCGCTTCGGCAGCGTGAAGCTCAGCCTCGGCATCGGCGACGCTAGCGAAATGGCGCAATTCGTCGGCGCGGCGCCGCGCGTCGTGCTCCCGAATTCTCGGCGCGACGACATCGACATCACGCGCCACTAGCTCGGCGCGGCCTGCCGCGATGTAGGCCCGGGCGATCTCGTCGGGGAAGCCGGCGACCTCTCCCTGGCGATACGGCGGGATAAAGCCGGTGACGCGGATGGTGGTGCACTTGTCGGCCATTGTTCCTCCTAAGCTCGAAGTTCCGTTGTTGGAGAGAGAGTTTAAGCCCGGACCTTTTTTCATTTCCTGCCCGATTTTTGAAAAAACACGTCAGCGCTTGCGAGAGCCCTTCGCCGCCCGGTAAATCGTGCTGTCACTGAGTGGTTCGCCACCATTTTGCTTCATGATTTCAAAGAACGCGGCGTCGATCGGGTTTCGCGGCGGCTCAGTGAGGCGCTGGCGATGCCGCAGCCACGCCTTGCTGGCGTAGCCCTGCAGGCCGCGTGCAACGCGTTCGATTGCGCGGCTGGGAAGGTCCCCGGGCTCGTGCAGCAACTCAATTGCGACTTGAACGGCCCGATCACGCCGCCAGAGTCGAAGAGAAGTAGCGCTCGGAATGGAAAGGTGACGCGCGACGACCGCCGCATCATCAGGCGCGAGCCGGTCGAGTATGGATGCGAGGGGCTCGATCGCCGACACGACAGGATCGGTGGTCTAGAGCCCGGCCAACCGGGCGAGGTCGGCGTCGACGCCATCGGCGCGAAGCACCGCCGGCGCGTCTTCTATCAGCCCCAGGCGCTCGGCGAGGTCGCGCAAATGATGGCGGGCCCGCTCGCAGTTTTCCCACGGTTGGGCCGCGTCCTCGATGGCAACCAGGTACAGACCCAGGGTCGCAGAAAAAAGCTTTGCCAAGACCTTTCTGGCATCGGTTAGCTCGCCGCGCTCCCGCGCGCTTTGAAGTACCTTCCGCTCGATGAGCGTGATGATGTCGTGCAATTCAGCGTATGTCATGGCTTCCCATCTAGACTGCAAAAGAAAACAAATACCTATTTTGGCGATTCGTCCGAGTAAATAAGACGACTTCCGACTATATATTCTGCCAAGTTTTGATTGTTTGATTGTCATCTTGAATTCAAAGTCTTTCAGAATACAGAAAAAAAATCCGCGCGTAGGTTGGGACGCGGTCCGCAAATCGAAGCTTTCGAAGTTGCCGACCCCTATCCCTCCAACGAATACTTCATTCGTGGCGACCCACATCATCGAGCCACAGATCAAGCGCGCTCGCGAGCGCGGCGGCTGAGTGGATAGCGCCGGCCAGCTGCAGCGCAGCGATCTCCCCGCGATGTCGCTGTTCGAGGAGCTGGTAGCCGGTCGGAAACCGGACGCGGGCCATCCCAAACGCCTGCATCTCAAGGAACGAGCCGAAGCCTGCGCACCGCGCGGACCACTCGCGATCTATTGCCGCTGCATCATCGGCAGCGCGGCGTCGTTCGGCCTCGCGCTGCGCCTCCTCGGCGAGGTAAACCTTATCCGGCGAGGACAACGCGTTCAGCTTGTCGCGGTTGCGCTGCTCGCGCTGCTGCTCAAGCATAAGGCAATAAGGTCGTATGGCACGGGACGGTTTCGGCTCTGTCGTCGCCAGCGACGGCATGCCTCCTCGACCATCGATGCCTCAAACTCCTCGACGTCCTCGAGCCAGTCTGCCGCCTGCATCTCGCGGATCGCGGCCGATACATTGTCGGTCCAGAAGTGCGACAGGAGCTTGCCGATCGCCGCCGCTTTACGGCGGCGGTCATCACTCGAGCCCGGCGGCACGGCCGAACCCCTCGATCAGATTGGTAACAGGGCCGCCCTGCCGCTTGTCGGTCCCGCGGACGTCGCAGCACCTGACGAAATACGCTGCTGGATCGCTCGGGGCCTCGGCCTCGCACTGCACTATTGCAGCGAGCACGATCGGATTGCCGTGTCGCTTGCGCATCTTGCCGAGCAGGCTTCGCGCTTGAGGCGTATTGCCGAGAATAGCTTTTCCCCGATCCCAAAGCGCCTTGATCGGGTCGATCGGCGCAAGAGCGCCCGTAGAACCGTCAGGTTCTACGGAAGGTGAGGTGGGGGTTATAGGGGGGTGTGGGGGGGAAAAGGGGGAGGGGAGGTCGTGCTCTCCATTTTCGAAAGAATTGAGCTCCGGCATGCTGACAACTATTGCGGCCATCAACGTAAAAACGAGGAGGACCCGCGTCTGAATCGGTATCCGCTCTATCCGAGGGCGTTCGTCTCGCAACAACTCAACAAAATCGTTGATCATCGCGACCACACCCACATCGTGGATGACTGCGCGCGTTTTTGCGCGCGTTTTCTTGGACTTAGGGTCAGAGTGTTTGCCGATCCCAGCCGTCTTCATTTCGAAGGTTTTGTCTCCCCGCTTTACGGTGCGAGGTTGATCATCTGAGGAATTCCTCAGATGTACCCGTAAGCGTGCGACCGTCTTATTGTCGACGATGCACCGCCGGGCAATTTCCCGGTCGCTCCATTGTTTCCATTCCGGATCTTCTAAAAGCGCCTTGATCGCGCGCTCTTTGTCCGCGTTGGTGCGCCGCACCCCGTGCGAAGCGTTAACCCCGACGGAATAGAGGATGGCCTCCCGACGGCCCCCCTCATGGATTTCCGCCTCGATTGAGCTACGACCCGCGCTTTCGCTCGCGGCGGTGCGATAAAAACCGTCAGCGAGCCAGTAGATCGGACCATCGCCGAATACGACGATCGGGGGAAATTTTGCCCCCTCCCGCATTGCCGCGGCGTATTCCTCGATCACCGTGTTGTCGGTGTCGACGCGCGGCTGACAGGCCACGTCGCGACGGATCGCGACGATGTCGATTATTTCTATCTCGTCGGCTCGACGAGCGTCATTGGTCCGGCGGTTTTCCCGATAGCGCGCCTGGCGCTCCGCTCCGGTGAGCGCCATCACGGGGCTCTCGCGTCGCGCTCAGCGATCCGGGCGCGGTTCCATTCGAGCACTTCGGCAAGAACCCGCGCTTTGCGGCCGTTCCTTCCGGTGCCGAGCTTGACAGAGCGGGGAAACCGCCCCTCCGCCTCTAAACGGTCCTGTTGCCGCTCGCTGAGACTGGTAAGCTCCTTGGACGCCCGCGGCGAAATAAAGGTGACTTCCGGAGCGAGTGCGGTTTTCTGCTGCATTGGGCCTCCTTGCGGCGATAGCGCTGGATGCGCGTGGTGCCGAAATGGAGGCTCCTACATAAGGGCCGATAATCGTCCCGTATCACCAGAAATAAGCACCCTATTTTGTGGTGGAGCGGTCGCGCTTGAGTGAGTTGGAGGAGCTTAATGCCCCCTCGATCGTGCGAGGCGATCGCGCAATACCAAATCGCTCAAGAACCAGGTGAACGAACTTCACGGCCGGTCCATCGCGGAGGAAGGCCGCATCGGGATCCACTGCATGCAGATAGAGCCGACCGATCACTTCTGCGACCAGAGGCCAGCGATCGGCATCCGACCAGCCAATAACTTCGGCCAATTCTGGCGCAGAAATCTCCATCACTTGGGCAAGAAGCGGCTCTGAAAGCGCGCCAAAGATGCCGAGATCCAGGCCGCGGTCCTGTTTCTCCCGTTTTGGGAAGGCTGCGAGCCCGATCTGCCAGGTCCGAAGGTGCGAAGCTATTTGTTCGATCGCGCCGGCGGCAGGCACAGGAGCCCCAGCTTGTCTGAGAAGGTTGGCAATGACATCCGGAGAGAGGGGCGCGCCCCATGCTGTCGGGAACTTCACCGGCGGCGCATTGCGCATTTGGATGAACGCAGCAGCACCAGCTGACCAGTCGCCCTCGAATCCAGGCGGAACTGTCGGGCGTCGCTTATTCGGGCGCCGGCCTCTTGTCATTATTCGCCCGCAGCGCGGAAGGGCACCACCACATTGCCGTTGGAATTCGGTCCCGTCAGCCCAGCGAGATGCGCAGCCCATCGTTCCAGCGCGTCGCGTTTCTCGTCGAGATAGGAGTGCCGGTCATAGACGCCCCGGACCCCGCCAACGACGTGACCGACAACGCGCTCGGCGATATCGGGCTGGACCCTCAGCCCGGCCAGGCCCGTTCTGACGGTGCGGCGCAGGTCATGAAGGGTCCAACCAGTCACACCTGACCGGTTGTCCAGTCTCCGTTTCGATTTTGAGAACCCGCTAAACGCAGTCCCTGGCTCGGTGCTGAACACGAACCTGTCGCAAATCTTCGGGACCTGTCGCAGCAGCCCGACGGCCGGGCCGGGCAGGGGCACCGCGTGCTCCTGATCGGTCTTATACCGCTCCGCAGGGATCACCCAGATCGCACGGTCAAGGTCGAGCTCTGCCCACTCCATCCGCGCGACTTCGTTCTTGCGCTGGCCGGTCAGCAGCAGCATCCGCACGATGCTATCGAACGGCTGAGACTCTTCCGTTGCCTCCCATACCTTTCGAATTTCGACCTCGCTCAACACTCGATCCCGGCTCACCCGACGCAGCACCCCTGCTCGCCGGCGGCCGCGCGACGGGCTAGCTAGAAAGTTCAACTCGGCGTCGCCGCGGTCGATTGCCCAGTTGACGACGCGAATGGCGACCTCCCGCAGCTTATGTGCTGCTTGAACCTTTCCCGCGGCAAGAATGGGATCGAGCACGCCCGTCAAGTCCCGCCGCCGAAGCTCATCGAGCGGTCGGTTGCCCCATGCCGGTAGGAGATGCCGCCGGATGATGGCGCCGATCTCGGCGCCGCGAGCCAGCGCGGTGCACTCTCCTGCGATATACCGCTCTGCCGTCTCACCGAAGGTGCCGTGCTCGAAACCGGTTTCGGCTTCTATCCGGCGCGCCCGATCGCGCACAATCTTCTGCGCTGCCGCATCGCGCCGCTTCTGCGCGTTGACATCGATGCCGCGACGAACCGCTGCGGCATCACTCCTGGCACGCTCGCGCGCCTCGCCGAGGCTGATATCGCCAACGCGGCCGATCGTGATACGCGTCGGCTTGGTATCGCCGGGAAGACGCTTGGTGATAATGTACACAGGCGCGCCACTCGGCCGCACGCGGACGCCGAATCCAGGGAGTGCAAGATCGCCTTGTACAAACTCTCCCGCCGGATCTGGGTGTAGGGAGCGAACTTTTGCATCGGTCAACATCACCGGCGGGCGTTTCGGTTTTGGCATGTTTCGACCCCCTCGTTAGGTCGCCGGGTAACGCTACGGGTAACGGTCGGAAGCGACTGCCCACGCGTTACGTGCCGAACATGCTAATACGAGAAGTTCGGGTAACGCAAGCGTTCGCTGGGAAATTTTGAGGTAGAATGCATATGCGCGCCGAAATCGCCGAACATGCCATGCGACCACAAAAGTCGTTTACACCGAGGGGGTCGGGGGTTCGAATCCCTCATCGCCCACCATGGTGTTGCGCGTGCGGCCAAGCTGAATGGCTGCGACGATTCTTGGGACCAGATTCACCGCCCGCTTACTTGACACTTACTTGCACGCGAGGGTACGAGTCGGCGCCCCGTTCGACCGATACGGGGGCGTAGCTCAGTTGGTTAGAGCGCCGGCCTGTCACGCCGGAGGCCGCGGGTTCGAGTTCCGTCGCTCCCGCCACCGGTCATCGTAGCCGTAACTCGCTGGCGGGGCGTCGGGATGGCGTCGCTGGCGGTCATCCCATCAGCCTGGGGTCAAGGGTCTGCGATGGACAGCCTGCTCGCCGAATATTTCCCGATCCTTGTCTTTCTCGCTATTGCCGGCGGGTTGGCGATGGCGATGATCGCGGCATCGTTCATCCTGGCCAGGCAACGCCCCGATTCGGAGAAGTTGTCGCCGTACGAATGCGGCTTTGAGCCGTTCGAGGATGCACGAGTTCGTTTTGACGTGCGCTATTACCTGGTCGCCATCCTTTTCATCATCTTCGACCTTGAGGTCGCTTTCCTATTTCCCTGGGCGGTGTCGCTTGGCGACATCGGCTTGTTTGGGTTCTGGTCAATGGTGGTGTTTCTCGCGGTGTTGACCGTCGGCTTCGCCTATGAATGGATGAAGGGGGCGCTTGAATGGGAGTAATCAGTCCCGGCGCACCGGTTCCGCCTAGCGCGGAGCAAGACGCGCTGCTGCGCGCGGCGACCGACGAGTTGCAGGATCGCGGGTTCATTGTCTCATCGCTCGACGCCTTGGTGAACTGGGCGCGCAGCGGTTCGCTTTGGCCGATGACGTTCGGGCTCGCCTGCTGTGCGGTCGAGATGATGCACACCGGCGCCAGTCGCTACGACCTCGATCGCTTTGGTGTGGTCTTTCGGCCGAGTCCGCGCCAGTCGGATGTGATGATCGTCGCTGGGACGCTGTGCAACAAGATGGCGCCGGCGCTGCGCAAGGTTTACGACCAGATGGCCGAGCCTCGGTGGGTCATCTCGATGGGTTCTTGCGCCAATGGCGGCGGCTATTATCACTATTCTTATTCTGTGGTGCGCGGGTGTGATCGCATCGTCCCGGTCGATGTTTATGTTCCCGGGTGTCCGCCGACCGCTGAGGCGCTACTCTATGGCGTGCTCCTCTTACAGAAAAAGATCAAGCGTAACCGTAACTTCGACCGTTGAGTTGCGGCGATGGACGAGAAACTCATCGCCCTCGCCGAGCATCTCGCGGCTGCTCTTCCCGGCATCGCTCAAAGCTACGTCATTCGTCACCGAGAGCTGAGTGTCAGCGTCCCCCGGGAGTCCATAGTCGAGGCGCTGACCTTCCTGCGCGATGATCCGCAATGTCGCTGCAGCATTCTCTGCGACATTTGCGGCGTTGATTATCCCGACCGGCCCATGCGCTTCGAGGTGGTCTATAATCTGCTGAGCATGCACCACAATCTGCGCATCCGCGTGAAGCTGGAGACCGACGAAGAGCAGGCCGTGCCGTCTGCCGTGGGCGTTTTCAGCGCTGCTGGCTGGTGGGAGCGCGAGGCGTGGGATCTGTTCGGCATTTATTTCAGCGATCACCCGGACCTCCGACGCATTCTGACCGATTACGGCTTCGACGGGCACCCGCTGCGCAAGGATTTCCCGCTCACCGGTTACGTCGAACTGCGCTACGACGAGGATCAGAAACGCGTCGTTTACGAGCCCGTCAAATTGAAACAGGAATTTCGCAGCTTCGACTTTCTGTCGCCGTGGGAGGGCATGGACCACATTCTGCCCGGCGATGAAAAGGCGAGCGCCGAAGAGGCTGAGAAGGAATTGAAGGCGCCATGAGCGACCCCTCGATCTCGGAGACGGGAGTTGTCGCCGGCGAGCTGCTGGGCGCGCCGCATATCCGCAATTTCACAATGAACTTCGGACCCCAGCATCCGGCCGCGCACGGCGTCATGCGCATGGTGCTGGAGCTCGATGGCGAGGTTATCGAGCGCGCCGACCCCCACATAGGCCTCCTGCATCGCGGCACCGAAAAGCTGATCGAGTACAAGACCTATCTCCAGGCGATCCCCTATTTCGACCGACTCGATTACGTATCGCCGATGTGCCAGGAGCACGCCTTTGCGCTCGCGGTCGAGAAGCTGATCGGGATCGAGCCGCCGCCGCGCGCCAAGTACATTCGCGTCCTCTTCGCCGAGATCACCCGCATCCTCAATCACTTACTGAACGTCTGCGCGTTTGGGCTCGACCTTGGGGCGATCACCCCGTTTCTTTGGGGCTTCGAGGAACGCGAGCGGCTGATGGAGTTCTACGAGCGAGCCTCCGGCGCCCGGCTCCACGCCAATTACTTCCGTCCCGGTGGCGTCCACATGGACCTGCCGCCGCGGCTGGTCGACGATATCTTGGCCTTCTGCGAGACCTTTCCGCAAACAGTCGACGACATCGAGAACCTGCTGACCGACAACCGTATCTTCCGGCGGCGCACGGTCGATATCGGCGTCATCAGCGCGGCCGATGCGGCCGACTGGGGCCTCAGCGGGCCGATGCTCCGCGGCTCGGGAGTGCCTTGGGATTTGCGGCGCGCGCAGCCCTACGACGCCTATGGCGATGTCGAATTCGACGTGCCGATCGGCAAGAACGGCGATTGCTTCGATCGCTACCTGGTGCGCATCGAGGAGATGCGGCAGTCGCTGCGCATCATCAGGCAAGTGTTGGAGAAACTGCCGGAAGGTCCGGTCAAGACCAATGACCGCAAGGTTGCGCCGCCCCCGCGCGCTGTGATGAAGCAGTCGATGGAAGCTCTCATCCACCATTTTAAGCTCTACACCGAGGGCTATCACGTGCCGGCGGGCGAGACCTACACGGTGGTCGAGGCCCCGAAGGGCGAGTTCGGCGTCTTCCTGGTCGCCGACGGGACCAATCGGCCCTATCGCTGCAAGATCCGCGCACCCGGTTTTGCGTTTCTACAGGCGACCGAATTCATGTGCAAAGGCCACATGTTGGCGGATCTCGTCGCAATCGTCGGCTCGATGGATATCGTTTTCGGCGAGATCGACCGGTGAGCCTCCATATCGAAGGGCCGCCGTTCGAGCAGCCGGCGAGTTTTGCGTTCACGCCTGAAAACCTCGAAAAAGCGAAGTACCATATCGCCAAATATCCGCTGGGGCGGCAGGCCAGCGCGGTGCTGCCGCTGCTCGACCTGGCCCAGCGGCAAAGCGGCAATTGGTTGCCCAAGGCGGCGATGGACTATGTCGGTGAGATGCTCGATATGGCGCCGATCCGCGTCTACGAGGTCGCGACCTTCTACACGATGTTCAACCTGCGACCGGTGGGGCGCTGGTTCCTCCAAGCCTGTACGACGACGCCGTGTTGGCTGCGCGGCTCCGAGGACGTCGTTGCCGCTTGCAGGAAAAAGCTGGGCATCTCGCCCGGCCATACCAGCGCCGACGGCCGGTTCACGCTGGTCGAGGTAGAGTGTCTCGGCGCCTGCGTCAATGCGCCGATCCTGCAGGTCAATGACGATTTCTATGAAGACCTCGACGGGCCGGCCACCGAGAAGCTGCTCGACGCGCTCGCCGCCGGTAATCCACCGCCGATCGGTTCCGTCAAGGGCCGCCAGGGTTCGATGGCGGAGACGGGACAAACAACGTTGACGGAATTTGCGGGGGCCAGTCAGCCCGCCGAAACCGGGAAGGCCGACAATGCTGGCTGATAGGGATCGCGTTTTCACCAATCTCTACGGCCAGGGCGATTGGCACATCGCCGGGGCCAAGAGCCGTGGCGCCTGGGACGGCACCAAGGAGCTGATCCTCAAAGGCCGCGACTGGATTGTTCAGGAGATCAAGGACTCCGGCCTGCGCGGGCGTGGCGGCGCCGGTTTTCCGACCGGACTCAAATGGTCGTTCATGCCCAAGGACGTGACCGATCGGCCGCGCTATCTCGTCGTCAACGCGGACGAGAGCGAGCCCGGCACTTGCAAGGACCGTGACATCCTGCGCTGGGACCCGCACAAGCTCGTCGAGGGTTGCCTGTTGGCCGGCGTCGGGATGGGCGCGACGGCCGGCTACATCTACATTCGCGGCGAATTTTACAATGAGTCCCGGCATCTGCAGACCGCGATCGAGGAAGCCTATGACGCCGGCTACCTCGGCAAGAACGCCTGCGGCTCGGGATACGATTTCGAGCTTTATCTGCATCGTGGCGCCGGCGCCTATATCTGCGGCGAAGAGACCGGGCTCCTGGAAAGCTTGGAAGGGCGCAAGGGCCAACCACGCCTCAAGCCGCCATTTCCAGCTGCGGTCGGGCTTTATGGCTGCCCGTCGACGGTCAACAATGTCGAGACCATCGCGGTCGCACCCGACATCCTGAAGCGTGGCGCGAAGTGGTTCGCCGGGATCGGCCGCGAACGCAACACGGGCACGAAAATCTTCTGCATTTCCGGCCACGTGAACACGCCGTGCAATGTCGAAGAGGCGATGTCGATCCCAATGCGTGAGCTGATTGAACGTCATGCTGGGGGAGTGCGCGGCGGCTGGGCCAATCTATTGGCGGTGATCCCCGGCGGCTCTTCGACTCCGTGCCTGCCGGCCTCGACCTGTGCCGAAGTGCTGATGGATTTCGACAGCCTCGTCGCGCAGAAATCGGGGCTCGGCACCGCAGCGCTCATCGTTATGGACAAGTCGACCGACGTCGTTCGTGCGATCGCTCGCCTCTCGGCTTTCTACAAGCACGAGAGTTGCGGTCAGTGCACCCCCTGCCGCGAAGGCCTCGGCTGGGTGTGGCGCGTCATGGAGCGCATGGTCAAAGGCGACGCGACGGTCGAGGAGCTCGACATGCTCCAGGAGATCACCACCGAGATCGAGGGCCACACGATCTGCGCGCTGGCCGACGGGGCGGTGTGGCCGGTGCAGGGCCTCATCCGCCACTTCAAGCCCGAGATGCAGCGCCGTATCGCCGAATATCGCGCGGTCGCCTCGCGTCAGGCGGCGGAGTAGCACGATGCCCAAGCTGACGATCGATGGTCAGGAAGTCGAGGTGCCGGGCGGCACCACGGTGCTGCAGGCCTGTCAGAGTATCGGCGTCGAGATCGCTCATTTCTGCTTCCACGAGCGCTTGGCGATCGCCGGTAATTGCCGAATGTGCCTGGTTGAGCAGGAGCGGGCGCCGAAACCGATCGCTTCCTGCGCGATGCCGGTCGCCGACGGGATGGTCATCCACACCCAGTCGGAGAAGGCCAAGAAGGCACGCCACGGCGTCATGGAGATGCTGCTGATCAACCATCCGCTCGACTGCCCGATCTGCGACCAGGGCGGCGAGTGCGATCTGCAGGATCAGGCGATGGCTTACGGCTTCGACCGCGGCCGTTACCACGAGAACAAGCGGGCGGTCGAAGACAAGGATTTCGGGCCGCTGGTCGCGACCAGCATGACCCGCTGCATCCACTGCACGCGCTGCATACGGTTCCTCACCGACGTTGCCGGCGTCGAGGAGTTGGGCGCCACCGGTCGCGGCGAGGACATGGAGATCAGCACCTATATCGAGCGCGCCCTCGACTCCGAGCTTTCTGGCAACATCATCGATCTGTGCCCGGTCGGGGCGCTGACCTCGAAGCCCTATGCGTTCAACGCGCGGCCTTGGGAGCTGCGCAAGACCGAGAGCGTCGATGTGCTCGACGCGGTCGGCAGCAGTATCCGCGTCGACGCCCGCGACGCCCGCATCTTGCGCGTGCTGCCGCGACTGAATGAGGCGGTCAACGAGGAATGGATTTCCGACAAGACTCGGTTCGCCGTCGATGGGCTGGTTAGGCGTCGGCTTGACCGGCCCTATATCCGGCGCGGCGGCAAGCTGGTCGAGGCCGATTGGAGCGAGGTGCTCGATCTCGTCGCTGATCGGCTGAAATCGACTCCCGGCGAGCGCATCGCGGCGATCGCCGGCGATCTCTGCGACGTCGAGGCGATGTACGCGCTACAGGCGCTGCTCACCGGGCTCGGGGCCACAAGCCTTGATTGTCGGCAAGATGGCGCGAAGCTTGATGCGGGCTGCCGCGCCGGCTATCTGTTCAACACGACGATCGCCGGCATCGAGCAGGCCGACGCGTGCCTGCTGATCGGCACCAACCCGCGCTGGGAAGCGCCGATCGTCAACGCTCGGCTGCGCAAGCGATATCTCCAGGGCGGATTCAAGCTCGCCGCGATCGGGCCAGCGCTCGATCTGACCTATCCGGTTGAGATGCTGGGCGAGGGCGGCGAGGTTTTGACTGCGCTGACGCAGGGTGGGCATGGCTGGGCCGAGCGGCTCAAGGCCGCCAAGGCGCCGATGTTGATCCTCGGACAGGGCGCGATGACTCGGCCGGACGGCGCGCAGGTGCTGGCCGCGGCACGGGCGCTGGCCGAGGGCTTCGGCATGGTCCGCGACGATTGGAACGGCTTTAATGTTCTGCACCGCGCAGCGGCGCGCGTTGGTGGGCTTGATATGGGCTTCGTGCCGGGGCAGGGTGGCCGTGACACGGCCGGCATTCTCGCCGCATGCAAGTCGGGCGATGTCAGCGTCCTCTATCTACTCGCGGCCGACGAGCTCGCCCTCGGCGACACCGGTGCGGCCTTTGTCGTCTATCAGGGCCATCATGGCGATCGTGGCGCGGCCCGCGCCGATGTCGTGCTGCCGGGCGCCGGATACACCGAAAAGGACGCGACCTACGTCAATACCGAGGGTCGCGCGCAGCTGGGGCGGCGCGCCGTGTTCCCCCCAGGCGAGGCGCGCGAGGACTGGACGATCCTCCGGGCGCTGTCAGGCGTGATTGGCAAGCCGCTGCCGTTCGACTCGCTGCGCGATCTACGCCGGCAGATGCGCGCGGCGCATCCGACGCTCGGCGAGATCGACACGGTCGCGAAGGCTGCCTGGGGCGAGTTCGGCGCGGTTGGACCGATCGCGGCGGCGCCGTTCGTCTATCCGATTGCCGATTTCTACAAGACCGACCCGATCAGCCGCGCCAGCCTGACGATGGCCGAGTGCAGCGAGCTGTTCGTGACCGGCGCCGGGCAGGGGCGGACCGGCAGGCATGGCTGAATTCTGGTGGGGCTACGCCTGGCCGACGCTGTTCATCGTGGGCAAGATCCTGTGCGTTCTCGTGCCGTTGCTGCTGGCGATCGCTTATTACACCTATTTCGAGCGTAAGGTCCTAGCGGCCTCGCAGCTGCGCAAGGGCCCCAACGTCGTCGGCCCGTTTGGGCTACTTCAGCCGATCGCCGACGCTGTCAAGATGCTATTCAAGGAGACGATCGTCCCCAGCAGCGCCAATCGCGTTATTTTTATCGCGGCGCCACTGGTCACCGTGACACTGGCGCTGGTGGCCTGGGCGGTGATTCCGTTCGATAAGGGCCTGGTCATCTCCAACATCAATGTCGGCATCCTCTACTTGTTTGCCATCAGCTCGCTTGGCGTTTACGGGATCGTCATGGCGGGTTGGGCGTCCAACTCGCGCTATGCCTTTCTTGGAGCCCTGCGATCGGCGGCCCAGATGGTCTCGTATGAGGTCTCGATCGGCTTTGTCTTGGTTACCGTGTTGCTCTGCGCCGGTTCGCTGAACCTGACCGACATCGTCGAGGCGCAAAACCGCTGGTGGCTCGGATTTATCCCCGGGTGGTTTGTGATCCCGCTTTTGCCGATGTTCGTCGTGTTTTTCATTTCGACGCTCGCCGAGACCAACCGTACGCCGTTCGACCTGCCAGAGGACGAGGCGACGCTCGTCGCCGGGTTCAACGTCGAATATTCGTCGATGGCTTGGCTGCTTTTCTTCATGGGCGAATACGGCAACATGATCCTGATGAGCGCGATGACCAGCATCCTGTTCCTCGGGGGCTGGCTGTCACCGATTCCGCTGGAGCCTTTCACCTGGATTCCGGGGCCGATTTGGCTACTCGCGAAGGTCCTCTTCGTGATGTTCTGCTTCCTATGGGTGCGAGCGACGTTCCCGCGCTTTCGTTACGACCAACTGATGCGGCTGGGATGGAAGGTCTTTCTGCCGCTGTCGCTATTCTGGCTGGTGCTGACCGCCGGCGTTCTGACCGCGATGGGCTGGGTTCCCGGTCCGGTTCATTGACAGGGAGGGGCTCGGCTCTATGGTGGCGATGAGGAACTGCCGATGAACTTCTTGGCGCGCGGCGCGCGCGGGCTCCTGCTGACCGAGCTGATTTCGGGCATGGCGCTAACCTTGCGATACATGTTCAAGCCTGCGGTTACGGTCAATTACCCTTACGAGAAGGGGCCGCTGAGCTCGCGTTTCCGTGGGGAGCACGCACTGCGCCGCTATCCCAATGGCGAAGAGCGCTGCATCGCCTGTAAGCTATGCGAGGCGATCTGCCCGGCGCTGGCGATCACCATTGAAGCCGAACCGCGCGAGGACGGCAGCCGGCGCACGACGCGCTACGATATCGACATGACCAAGTGCATCTATTGCGGCTATTGCCAAGAGGCTTGCCCGGTTGATGCGATTGTCGAGGGGCCGAACTTCGAGTTCGCCGCCGAGACGCGCGAAGAGCTCTTTTACGACAAGGAGAAACTGCTGGCGAATGGCGATCGTTGGGAAGCTGAGATCGCGAAGAGCCTGTCGCTCGAGGCGCCGTACCGGTGATCCTTTCCGCGATAATGTTCTATTTGTTCGCCGCCGTCGCGGTGGCCTCCGGCGTGATGGTCGTCTCGGCGCGCAACCCCGTGCATTCGGTTCTGTTCCTCATCCTCGCCTTCTTCAATGCTGCCGGGCTCTTCGTGCTGATGGGTGCCGAATTCCTGGCGATGATCCTGGTCATCGTCTATGTCGGCGCCGTCGCGGTGTTGTTCCTCTTTGTCGTGATGATGCTTGACATCGATTTCGCGCAGCTGCGCACCGGCGCGATCAAATATCTGCCCATTGGCGCTCTAGTCGGGTTCATTCTGCTGGCTGAGCTGGTGCTCGTGTTCGGCGGCTGGGCAATTGCGCCGAACGTGGCGACTCTCGCGGCGGCGCCGACGCCGTCCGGCGCGGCGATGACCAATACCCGGGCGCTCGGTGACCTGCTCTATACCCGGTACATCTTCTCTTTCCAGGCAGCAGGGATGATCCTCCTGGTAGCCATGATCGGCGCGATCGTGCTGACCCTGCGCCAGCGCGTCGATACAAGGCGGCAATCGATCTCAGAGCAGCTCTCGCGCCAGCGTTCCGAGACCCTTGAGGTCGTCAAGGTGCCGATCGGACAGGGGGTAGGGGACTGATGCTGCAGATCGGCCTTGCCCACTACCTGACTGTCGCCGCGATCCTCTTCACGCTTGGGATTTTCGGCATTTTTCTCAATCGCAAGAACGTCATCATTATTATGATGTCGATTGAGCTGATGCTGCTCGCGGTCAACATCAACTTCGTCGCCTTTTCGACCGTTCTCAACGATCTCGTCGGGCAGGTCTTTGCGATGTTTGTGCTGACCGTCGCCGCCGCCGAGGCGGCGATTGGGCTCGCCATCCTGGTCGTCTACTTCCGCAACCGCGGCTCGATCCAGGTCGAGGACATCCGGATGATGCGGGGCTAGCGCGCCTTGGCCGCTCTCGTCGTTTTCTTGCCGCTTTTGGCTGCCGCGATCGCCGGGTTTTTCGGCCGGGTGATTGGCGACCGCGGCGCGCAGGTGGTCACTTGCGGCGCGCTCGTGCTGTCGGCGATCTTCGGCATCCTTGTCTTCCGCGACATCATGGGGCAGTCCCAGCCCCACGTTGAGGCGCTAGCCACCTGGATTTCAGCAGGCGGGGTCGATGTCGAGTGGTCGCTGCGCCTCGACACGCTCTCGGGGGTGATGATCCTCGTCGTGACCATCGTCTCGGCGATGGTCCACGTCTATTCCGTCGGCTACATGGCGCATGACCACTCGATCCCGCGGTTCATGGCCTATTTGAGCCTCTTCACCTTCTTCATGCTGGCCCTAGTCACCGCCAACGACTTCGTCCAGATGTTCTTCGGCTGGGAGGGTGTCGGGCTCGCCTCCTATCTGCTGATCGGCTTCTGGTACGACCGCGCCTCGGCTGACGCAGCGGCGATCAAGGCCTTTGTCGTTAACCGCATCGGCGATTTCGGCTTTGCACTCGGCATCTTCGCGGTCTTCGTCCTCTTCGGGTCCCTCGATTTTGACACAGTGTTCGGCAAGGCGCCCGGCACGGTGCACCAGGTGATGCCATTTCTTGGCTGGCAGGTGCCTGCCCTGACCCTGTGCTGCGTGCTGCTGTTCATCGGCGCGATGGGCAAGTCGGCGCAGCTCGGCCTCCATACTTGGCTGCCCGATGCGATGGAGGGCCCGACTCCGGTCTCGGCCCTCATTCACGCCGCAACGATGGTGACCGCCGGCGTCTACATGGTGGCGCGGTTGTCGCCGATGTTCGAATACGCGCCGACGGCTCTGGCCGTGGTCGGGGTGATCGGCGGCACGACGGCGATCTTTGCGGCCAGCGTCGGCATGGCGCAGAACGACATCAAACGCGTCATCGCCTATTCGACCTGTTCGCAGTTGGGGTACATGTTCTTCGCCGCCGGGGTCTCGGCTTATGGGGCGGCGATGTTTCACCTGTTCACCCACGCCTTCTTCAAGGCGCTGCTGTTCCTCGGAGCGGGATCAGTGATCCACGCGATGTCCGGAGAGCAGGACATGCGTCGCATGGGTGCATTGTGGAAGAAGATACCGATCACCTATGTGTTGATGTGGATCGGCAGTCTGTCGCTTGCGGGCATTCCTTTCTTTGCCGGGTATCTACTCCAAGGACTCGATCCTCGCCGCGGCCTGGGCCTCGGGGACGGCGGTCGGGAGGTACTCGTTCTGCCTGGGCGTCTTCACCGCGTTCCTCACCGCCTTCTATTCGTGGCGGCTCATCATCATGACCTTCCACGGAACCTCGCGCGCCGACCGCGAGGTCGAACATCATATCCACGAGAGCCCATGGGTGATGCTGCTGCCGCTCTTCGTGCTGGCGGCTGGCGCGATCTTCGCCGGCTATCTCGCCGACAATTTCTTTGTCGGCGAGGGGCGGGCGGAATTCTGGAAAAGCGCGATCCTCGTGTTGCCGGCGCATGACGCGATCGCCGCGTCGGAGCACAATTCGCTGTTTATCGACTACCTGCCGCTGATTGGCGGTGTCTTCGGCATCGCCCTCGCCTATGTCTGTTACATGTGGCGGCCGGGTATTCCGGCCGCCGCCGCGATTCATTTCCGGTCGTTGTATCTGTTCCTTCTCAACAAATGGTACTTCGACGAGCTGTACGACCGGCTCTTCGTGCGTAGCGCCTTCAGTCTTGGCGAGGGGCTGTGGAAGACCGGCGACGGCACGATCATCGATGGGTTGGGGCCTGACGGCATATCCGCCGCGACACGCGAGCTGGCGCGCGAGGCAAGCCGGCTGCAGACCGGTTATGTCTACCACTATGCCTTTGCCATGCTGATCGGCGTCGTCGCGCTGATCACCTGGTACCTGATCCCGCGGTAGCCGGCATGTTCCAGGAAATGGGCCACTGGCCGCTGCTGTCGCTGGTAACGTTTCTGCCGCTAGTCGGGGCGGGGTTCATTCTGGTGACCCGCGGCGACGATGAGATCGTCGCCCGCAACGCGCGCAACATCGCGCTATGGACCTCAGTCATCGTCTTGCTGCTGTCGCTGGTGCTGTGGATCGATTTCGATCCGGCGACCGCGGCATTCCAGTTCGTCGAGAAGGCACACTGGGTCAGGATCGGCGGGTTCGAGATCAACTACCACATGGGGATCGACGGCATCTCGCTATTCTTCGTGCTGCTGTCGACCCTCTTGACCGTGCTCTGCGTCGCCGCCAGCTGGCAGTCGGTCCATGCTCAGGTCAAGGAATACATGATCGCCTTCCTCGTCCTCGAGACGCTGATGGTCGGCATGTTTTGCGCGCTCGATTTCGTTCTTTTCTATGTGTTCTTCGAGGGCGTGCTGATCCCGATGTTCCTGATCATCGGGGTGTGGGGCGGCCCGCGCCGGGTCTACGCGGCGTTCAAGTTCTTCCTCTACACGCTGCTCGGCTCGGTGCTGATGCTGCTGGCGATCCTTGCCGTCTACTTCCAGACCGGCAGCACCGATATCGAGGTCGCGTTGACCCATGCATTCCCGTTCGGGTTGCAGAAATGGCTGTTTCTTGCGTTCTTCGCCTCGTTCGCGGTCAAGGTGCCGATGTGGCCCGTCCACACCTGGCTGCCCGACGCGCATGTCGAGGCGCCGACCGCGGGCTCGGTGATCCTCGCCGGCGTGCTGCTGAAGATGGGCGGCTACGGTTTTGTGCGCTTCTCGCTGCCGATGTTTCCGCTCGCCTCGCACTACTTCACGCCGCTTATGTTTGCCTTGAGTGCGGTCGCGGTCATCTACACCTCGCTCGTCGCCCTCGCGCAGACTGACATGAAGAAGCTGATCGCCTATTCGTCGGTGGCGCATATGGGTTTCGTGACGATGGGCATTTTCGCGGTTACGTCCGAGGCGGTGCAGGGCGCGGTCATCCAGATGCTGAGCCACGGTCTCGTCTCGGGTGCTCTGTTCCTCTGTGTCGGGGTCGTCTACGACCGGATGCATACGCGCGACATCGACCGTTACGGCGGCCTCGTGCAACGGATGCCGGCTTACGCATTCGTCTTTATGGCGTTTATGCTCGCCTCGGTCGGTCTGCCAGGGACGAGCGGTTTTGTCGGTGAATTTTTGATCCTGCTCGGCACGTTCAAGGTGTCGACGCTGGAATGCTTCCTTGCTGCGACCGCGTTGTTTCTCGGTGCGGCCTATATGCTTTATCTCTACCGTCGTGTGATCTTTGGCACGATAACGCGCGACGATCTCCGCAACATTCTGGATCTGTCGCCGCGCGAGAAAGTGGTGTTTGCGCCGCTCGTCGTGCTGGTGTTGTGGATGGGCATCTATCCGATGTCGTTCCTGGGGCCGATCCGCGCCTCGGTCGATCATCTGGTGCAGCAGGTGAGCGCCGCCCAGGCGGCGCTCGGCCCTCGTGCGAGCGCAGAGTAGCCGATGCAAGCGGCCGCGATCCCCGATTTCCTTCCGGTGCTGCCGGAGATGGCTCTGGCCGGCGCGGCGATGCTGCTGCTGTTGATCGGCGTGTTTCGCGGCGAGGGCTCGACCAAGCTAGTATCCTGGCTCTCGGTGCTTGTGCTGATCGGCATCCTGGCGCTCGCCGCGCGCTTTGACCGCACCCGCCAAGTCGCCTTCTACGGCATGTTCATCACCGATCCGTTCGCCCTCTTCATGAAGGCGCTGGTACTGATTGGCTCGGCGGTGTCGGTCGTTATGTCGATCCGCTACAACGAAGAGCACGGCATCGGCCGGTTCGAGTTCCCGGTGCTGATCTTGCTGGCGGCGACCGGGATGATGGTCATGGTCTCGGCCAACGACCTCATCACGCTCTACCTCGGCCTTGAGTTGCAAAGCCTGGCGCTTTACGTCGTCGCCAGCTTTGATCGGGATTCGCTGCGCTCGAGCGAGGCCGGGCTTAAGTATTTCGTCCTCGGTGCGCTGTCGTCGGGGATGCTGCTCTACGGCGCTTCGATGATTTATGGCTTCGCCGGAACGACAAGCTTTGCGGAGCTGGCGAAGCTGTTGACCGGCTCGGGCGCACACTCCCCGGGCCTCGTCATCGGCGCCGTCTTTGTCGCGGTGGGCCTTGCCTTCAAGGTTTCGGCGGTGCCGTTCCATATGTGGGTGCCGGACGTCTACGAAGGCGCGCCGACGCCGGTCACTGCATTCTTCGCCGTCGCGCCGAAGATGGCGGCGATTGCACTGTTCATGCGCTTTCTGATTGAGCCGTTCGGTGGGCTGCTGGCGGAGTGGCGGCAGATCATCGTGTTCCTGTCTGTCGCTTCGATGGCGCTGGGCGCGGTGGCGGCGATCGCGCAAAGCAATATCAAGCGCCTGATGGCCTACAGCTCGATCGGCCATATTGGCTACGCGCTGATCGGCGTCGCCGCGGCGAGCCCCGCCGGCATTCGCGGGGTTCTCATCTATATGACGATCTACCTGTTCATGAATGTCGGCACCTTCGCGGTCATTCTGTGCATGCGCCAACAGGGCCGGATGCTCGAGGGGATCAACGACCTCGCCGGGCTGTCGCGCACGCAGCCGGGGCTGGCCCTGGCGCTGGCGATTTTCATGTTTGCGATGGCCGGCATTCCGCCGACCGCCGGGTTCTTTTCCAAGCTCTACATCTTCCTGGCGGCCATCGACGCGCATTTGATCGGGCTCGCCGTGATCGGCGTGGTCGCCAGCGTCGTGGGCGCGTTTTATTACCTGCGCATCGTCAAGGTGATGTATTTCGACGAGCCGGTCGGTATTTTCGACCGTCCGATCCATGTCGAGCTTAAGGCCGTGCTTCTTGTGACGGCGCTTGCGACGATGTTCTTCTTTCTGCTTCCCGACCTGCTCGTCGGTCACGCCGAAACCGCGGCGGCCTCGCTTTTCGGTCAATGAGCGCCGAGGCGCTGCAGCTCCCACCGCCTTTCTGCCTGATCGCCTATGAGACGACTGGCAGCACCAGCGACGAGGCCAAGCGCTTTGCCCGCAACGGCGCGGAGGAGGGGCTCATCGTCTGGGCCAAGGCCCAGACCGCCGGGCGCGGCAGGCGCGGGCGAGTCTGGGTGTCGCCGCCGGGTAACCTGCACATGTCGATGGTGTTGCGTCCAAACTGCCGCGCGGGTGTCGCAGCACAACTTGGCTTTGTCGCTGCGCTTGGGATGGCCGACGCGCTCGGCGAGGTTGCCGCTGGGGTCGCCTTCTCGTGCAAATGGCCGAACGACCTGCTCGCCAACGGCAAGAAAATCGCGGGCATCCTGCTCGAAACCGAGATGACTGCCGGCGATTTGCCCGAGTTTGTTGTGCTCGGGATCGGAGTGAACCTGATCGCTTCGCCGGACGACACGTTTTATCCGGCGACCTCGTTGGCCGAGGAGGGCGCGCTCGGCGTCGCGCCGCTGACCGTGATCCCTGCCTTCGTTCGGCGCTTTGCAACTTGGCTCGATAGTTGGCGAACGGATGGGTTTGCACCCGTGCGCGCGGGTTGGCTCGCCCGGGCGGCAGGCCTCGGCCAACCGATCCAAGTTCGGCTGGAACGGGACACGCTCGCTGGACGCTTTCTCGATCTCGATGCAGACGGTGCGCTGCTGCTGGATATGGCCGGGGTGTCGCGTCGTATCGCCGCTGGAGAAATCTTTCCGGCGAGCGCAGGCTGAGATCCATGCTGCTCGCAATCGACTCCGGCAACACAAATGCGGTTTTTGCCGTCTATGAGGGCGACGTGCTGCGCGCGTCGTGGCGGGTATCGACCAACGCCCGCCGCACCGCCGACGAATATGCGGTGTGGCTGACGCAACTGCTGGCGCTGGCGGGGCTAAAACCGGGCGACATCGACGCGACCATCGTTGCCAATGTCGTGCCCGAGGCGAGCTTCAACCTGCTGCAACTGTGCCGGCGGTATCTCAACAGCGAGCCGCTGGTCGTCGGTGCCGCCGATTGTAATCCTGGGATCGGCATCGATGTCGACATGCCGGCCCAGGGGGTGGGCGCCGATCGCATTGCCAATTCGGTCGCGGCGCAGGATCGCTATAAAATTCCGCTGATGGTGGTCGACTTTGGCACCGCCACCAATTTCGACGTCGTCGACAAGAAGGGAAATTACTGCGGCGGAATCATTGCGCCGGGACCCAATTTGTCGCTGCAGGCGCTCGAGATGGCCGCCGCGCAACTGCCGCATATCGCGATTGGCCGCCCGCCGAGCGTGGTCGGGCGTAATACCATCGGGGCGATGCAGTCTGGCGTGTTCTGGGGTTATGTTGGGTTGATCGAAGGGCTGATCCGCCGCATCCGCGACGAGCGCGGCGAGAAAATGGGAGTGGTCGCCACCGGCGGCCTCGCACCGCTCTTTGCCGGCGCCACCGACATGATCGACAAGGTCGATCCCGATCTGACGCTGTGGGGGTTACGTCTGATCTTCCGGCGCAACCGCAATCAATGAAGGCGCACTCGGGGAGCGTCACGCCGCTGGACCGCGCCATCGAGCGCGACGACAAGGGCGTGTTCTTCCTGCCGCTCGGCGGTAGCGGCGAGATCGGCATGAACCTCAACCTCTATGCCTATCGCGGGCAGTGGCTGATGCTGGATTGCGGGGTCACCTTTGGCTCGGAAGAGCATGCCGGCGTCGATGTAATCATGCCGGACCCGTCCTTTATCGTCGAGCGGCGCGACAGGCTTCTCGGTATCGTCGCGACCCATGCGCACGAAGACCATATCGGCGCGATCCCCTATCTGTGGCCGCAACTGCAATGCCCCATTTGGGCAACCCCGTTCACCGCCACGCTGTTGCGCGCCAAGCTCGCCGAGGTCGGCCTGCTCGACCGGGTCGAGCTTACCGTCATTCCGCTCTCGGGCCGCTTCCAGATCGGCCCGTTCGATCTTGAACTGATCACCTTGACCCATTCGATTCCCGAGCCCAACGCGGTCGCGATCAGAACGCCGGTCGGAACGATCATGCATACCGGCGACTGGAAACTCGATCCCGAACCGCTTATCGGCGATGCCACCGACGAGGCAGCGTTGATCCGCATCGGCGACGAAGGCGTCCTCGCGATGATCGGCAATTCGACCAACGCGACCAGGGAAGGTAGCTCCGGTTCCGAAGCTGAGCTGAGCGGGGCGCTGACCGAGCTCGTCGGGCGATATGAGGGCCGTGTCGCAGTCGCCTGTTTCGCCTCGAACGTCGCTCGGCTTCACACGATCGCGAAGGCGGCGCAGGCGCATGGCCGTGACGTCGCGCTGGTCGGCCGGTCGCTGGTCCGGATCGACAAGGCGGCGCGGGAAAACGGGTATCTCACCGATTTGCCGCGTTTTCTGACCGAGGATGAGGCCGGCTACGTACCATCCGACCGAATACTGTTGATCTGCACCGGGAGCCAGGGCGAGCCGCGTGCGGCGCTCTCGCGCGTTGCCCGCGAGGATCATCCCAACATCTTGCTCGACGAGGGCGACGTCGTGATCTTCTCGTCGAAAATCATCCCGGGTAACGAGAAGGCTATCGCCCGTCTGCAGAACGCCCTCACCAAGCTCGGGGTCGAGGTCATCACCGAAGCCGACCATTTTGTCCATGTGTCCGGGCATCCGGCGCGGGCCGAGTTGGTCCGCATGTACCAAATGGTGCGGCCGCGCGTCGCGATCCCGGTTCATGGTGAGGCGCGTCACCTCGCGGCACACGCGGAGCTGGCGCTGGAATGTCAGGTTGCCGATGCGCTGGTGATCGACAACGGCGATGTCGTGCGCATCGACACGCGCGGCGCGACGATCGCGGGGGAGGTGCCGTCCGGGCGCCTCGCCGCCGACGGGAGTCGTCTGCTGCGGCTCGAGGGCACCGCACTGCGCCAGCGCCGCCGAATTGGCAACCAAGGCGGGTTGGTGGCGATGCTCGTCCTCGACCGCACCGGCAATCTAGCAGCGCCACCGCAGCTCTCCTTGATCGGCTTGGTCGAGGCGGATGAAATCGAGAAGATGTCGACTGCTCTCCGAGACGCGGTCATCGCGACGGTCGAGGGTCTGCCGCGGCCCATGCGCCGCGACGACGCCGCGGTGCGCGATGCATCGATCCGGGCGCTGCGCAAGGTGGTCAGGGAGCGGCTGGGCAAGCGGGGCATGCTTATCGAAGTGCAGCTTGTGCGGTTGTAACGCGGGATGATTGGAAGGCTGAACCACGTCGCTATCGTCGTGCCCGATCTGGCCGCGGCGACCGCGCTGTATCGAGATACGCTCGGCGCGACGGTGTCGGCGCCGCAGGCGCTGCCGGAGCATGGTGTCACCGCGGTCTTTGTTGAGCTTGGCAATTCGCGGATCGAGCTTCTAGAGCCGCTCGGCGCCGACTTTACGGTGCGCGGATTTCTCGCGCGCAATCCTGCTGGAGGGATGCATCACGTCTGTTATGAGGTCGCCGATATCCGCGCCATGCGCGACCGTCTGCGTGGGGTCGGTGCGCGGGTGCTGGGTGACGGGGAGCCGGCGATAGGCGCGCATGGAAAGCCGGTGCTCTTCCTCCACCCTAAGGATTTCTGCGGTACGCTGATCGAACTCGAAGAGGTTTGATGGGCTGGGTTACCGGGATCGTCGTCTACATCCTGACATGGTGGGTTGTGCTTTTCGCCATCCTGCCGTTATGGGTGACGCCGAGCGATCCGGCCGACCCTCAATACGCGACGGGGGCACCAAAGCAGCCGCGAATGTGGTTGAAGGTCGGCGTCACCTCTGCCGTTGCCGCCGTCGTGTGGGTCGTCATTTATATCCTGGTCAAGGAGCCATGGATCAGCTTTCGCGGGGGGTGAGTTGAGTGCTGCCTACTGTCTTGCTGCGCCGGGCGATGCGCTGCATGGCCCCTATCACGACGGCGAATACGGGTTTCCCGCCCGCGACGAGGCTGTGTTGTTCGAGCGGCTGGTGCTCGAGATCAATCAGGCTGGTCTGTCATGGGCGACAATCCTGCGTAAGCGTCCGGCCTTTCGCGCCGCCTTCTCCGGTTTCGATGTCGATTGCGTGGCGACGTTTGGCCAGCACGACGTCGATCGCTTGATGAACGACGCCGGAATTGTCCGCAACCAACTCAAGGTCGCGGCGGCGATAGATAACGCGCGGCGGATCCAGGAGTTACGGCGGTCGCATGGCTCGTTCGCCGGTTGGCTCGACGCACATCACCCCCGATCCCGTGAGGAATGGGTAAAGTTGTTCAAGTCAAACTTTCGGTTCACCGGGGGTGAGATCGTGAACGAATTTCTGATGAGCCTTGGCTACTTGCCCGGCGCGCACGAAGCAAGCTGCCCGGTTTACGCAAGAATCTTGACCCTTACCCCACCCTGGACGCAGGGTCCTGCGGCCTATTGAAGCCGTGTAGTGTGCCAATTTGACGCAGATTGGGGTTCCGGGCTATAGGTGCCGATGGCGCGCTACCTGGTTCTTCCGCATTTTCTGTCTATTGAATTGCCGCGCCCGCGCCTAGCCTTTATACCGTTCAACGCGAGCCCGGAAGACAGTCGTTCCACCGGTCGCCGATGAAGGAGGAAAGCTTGTCACTGCGACAGAAGTACCAAACCGTCCTGACCCAGTTGGCTCCCGCCGGGGCCGTCGGTGTGTCGTTGGCGCTCGGTGCTGCGGCCCCTGCCGTGGCGAGCGAACCGCCGATCGGGGGACAGCCCCCGGCGACAGTGAAGGAAGGCGTCTCCGATCGGCTCGCTGCCGTTCGCGACGCGGTTTCGGCGGTCGATCAGTTGCGGGCCGATGCCGCCAAGGCGGAAGGCCGCCTCGCATGGGGTAACTTTGGCTGGGGTTGGGGTTATTATAGCCCTTGGAATAACTGGCACAATTGGCGCAACTGGAGCAATTGGTGGCGTAACTGGTAAGCGCTACGAGCGGCGGACGGCGGGATTCCTGTGGGCGATATGATGCCCCGAATACAGCTGCTCGTTGTCCAGCCGACGCCATTTTGTAATATCGATTGCCGTTATTGCTACCTGCCCGACCGAACCAACAAGGCTGTTGTGTCGGAGGACACGCTTAGAAACTTGTTCAGCCAGGTATTCGATTCGGGCTGGGCAGATAACGGGCTGAGCGTGGTGTGGCACGCCGGTGAGCCGATGGTTTTGCCAATCGCGTTCTACCGGCGCGCCTTCGCACTGATTGACGAGTTGAAACCTACCGAGCTGTCGCTGAGTCAATCATTTCAGACAAACGGCACGTTGATCGACGACGCTTGGGCGGACTTTATCGCCGAGGCGAAGATCAATCTCGGCGTCAGTATTGATGGGCCCCGTCGCTTTCACGACTTGAACCGCGTGAATCGCGCGGGCCGCGGCACTTTCGACAAAGCGGTCGCTGGTGTCCGTTTACTCCGCCGGCGCGGGATACCGTTTCACGTGATCTCGGTGCTCACCGCCGAGAGCCTGGCGTCACCGCGAGAGATGTTCGACTTCTATCTCGATGAAGGCATCGAGCACGTGTGCTTCAATGTCGAGGAAAGCGAGGGGGATCACCGTTCGCAGAGTTTTGCCAAGGCGGGCATCGAGGATTCGTATTATCGCTTTTTGAGCGAGTTCTGGCGACTTTCGGCGGCGCATCCCGACAAAATCAAGTTTATCCGCGAGATCGACGAGGCTCAGCGCAATGTTCTGCGCCCGCGAGAGTCAAAGTTCTCCAATCAGCTCGCCACCCCCTTCGCGGTGACGAGCATGGATTGGAGCGGCAATGTCGCGACCTTCTCGCCCGAACTGTTGGGGCTCAAGAACGCGCTTTACGACGATTTCATCCTCGGCAACGTCAATCATGATCGGCTCACCGAATTGGTCGACAGACCCCTTTTGGCGCGAATGAGCGCCGATATCGACGCCGGGGTCGCGATGTGTCGGGAGAGGTGCGAATATTTCAGCGTCTGCGGAGGCGGTGAGCCGGTTAACAAGTTGGCTGAGAATGGTAGCTTCGCGAGCGGCGAGACCACCTATTGCCGGATGACCAAGATGCGAGCGACCGATTTGATTTTAGACCGTCTGGAGCGGGTGGGAATGCCTGCTGCGGCTGTAGAGGCAAGGTTGCCGGCTAGAAGTTTTTCGCCGGTTCCTTAGGAAGAATAGCCGGCCTGGACGCCGGCTTCGGTTGACGACATTCACTCGGAGAATGGGGATGACAATGATCTTCTCAAGGCTTTGCGGATTGGCGGCGGGCGCGGTGGTGGCGGTGGGCGTTGTCGCCGGCGCGTTTGCGCAGACTGCGGCGGCACCGCCAACGGGGGCGGACCAGGGCACTCAATCCCTGGGTTACCAGCAAACGGGCGCCGACCCCAATGCCGCCGGTCCAACCGGTGCTACACGGGCGCTAGACGTGCCGGTGCTCTACGTTACCGGCATTGAGATTGTGCACTTCACAATGGATCCTAAGGTCACCGTCGTCCGCGTCACTGGCCTGGTCAGCTCGGCGGGGTGGAGCGCTCCACAGCTGGTTCCTTTCTTTTACGGCAAACCGGCTGACGATGTTCTCGACCTGCAGTTCATCGCTACCAGCCCCGAGCAGTCGCAGAAAGCCGAGGGTTTTGTACCGATCAGCGCCGAATTTCAGCTTGCGCCCGATAACGCGTTTAAGGGCGTTCGCGTACGCGCTTTCGGCAACGCCCTCGAACTCAAGGGGATGACAGGCACCGCGACCGCGCAGATCAAGACCAATGACTGCAAGGAGTGCATCGGCAAGAAATTCGTCGACAAGGGCAAAGGTCAGCCTGGCCCGGGCATCATCTATGGCGGCGACCTGCCACCCGACTATCGCCCGATCGGCCCGACCCATGGCGTGAAAGGGCAGGTCCATAGCCCGAACCGGATCAATTTGATCCTTGACGCCGACGACAAGATCGTGATGGCGTTCTGGGAGTAGATTGACGCGATTGTCGGGCCGGAAACTGGCTCGGCCCGTTAACGAGCGCGCCCCCGGCCGCTGTCTAGCGGCTGGGGGCGAATGCTGTTTGGCGGCTGGGCTGAAGTCGAAAAGTGGTCGGAGTGAGAGGATTTGAACCTCCGGCCCCTGCCTCCCGAAAGCAGTGCTCTACCAGGCTGAGCTACACTCCGCCGACCGGGCGGGGTCTATAGCGCCAATGCGGAGTTACTGCAATCAAAGCCTCTTCAGAACCCACGTTCCGTGGCAAACGCGGCGGCTTCGATAAGCGCGCGACGCAATGGGCTGTCGGGAAACCGGTCCAACGCGTCGATCGCGGCGGCGGCATAGGCGCGGGCGCGAGCCAGGGTCTCAGCCAAGGCACCGCGCCGCTCTAGGATGCGGAGCGCGCGGTCGAAGTCGGTCGGTCCCTGTTCGCCGGTTTCGAGAGTGCGGCGCCAGAAAGCTCGCTCCTCTGGATCGCCGCGAGTGAAGGCGATGACGATCGGCAGAGTAATTTTTCCGTCGCGGAAATCGTCACCAATGTTCTTGCCAAGCTCAGTCTGACGCGCCGAGAAATCGAGCATGTCGTCAATCAATTGATAGGCGATGCCCAGATTGTTGCCGAAGCGCTCCAGCGCCAGCTCGTCGTCGAGCAGGCGCCCAGCAAGCACGGCGCCAACGCGAGCGGCCGCTGCGAACAGGGCCGCGGTCTTCGCCTCGATCACCGCGAGATAGGCGTCTTCGGTTGTCGCAGTGTCGTTCGCCGTGATCAGCTGACACACTTCTCCCTCGGCGATCACCGACGCGGCGCGAGAGAGGATTTCGAGGATTTTGAGCGATCCATCCTCGACCATCAGCTGGAACGATCGAGCGAAAAGAAAATCGCCGACCAGCACCGCCGGCTTGTTGCCCCAAAGCGCATTGGCAGTATCGCGGCCGCGGCGCAACTCGCTGGCGTCGACGACATCATCGTGTAGCAAGGTGGCCGTGTGGATAAATTCGACGACAGCGGCGATTGCCACGTGACGATCGCCGCGATAGCCGCAAAGCCGCGAACAGCCGAGTGTCAGAAGAGGCCGGAGCCGCTTGCCGCCCGCTGAAACGATATGCCCGGCCAGTTGCGGGATCAGCGCGACGGGACTGTGCATCCGTTCGACGATCAGCGCGTTGACTCGTTCGAGATCCGCCGCCATCAACTGAAATAGCGGGTTAAGGGACGGCGAGGGACGCTCATTTTCGCGCTGGATGCTGGGCAGCGGGGGTGCCACGATTACTCCTCGATGCGCGCCGTACGCCGGGCGGGCGCGAGACCTTGACGGGCACGAATGCGAGCGAGCATAGAGTGCGGGGGTGCTCGGTCAAGTGCCGCTACAGTCACAGGTGAGTTCACCATCAGCAGATTGAGCGCCGATGAAGGAGCTGCTGCGCACCAATAATATCGTTCGGCTATCATGGGTTCAGGCTTTGCTGACCGATGCCGGAATCGGCAGCGTCATCCTCGACCAGCACACCAGCTTGGTCGAGGGTAGCATTGGCGCGATCCAGCGGCGCTTGATGGTCGATGAGCGCGATCACACCCGCGCGCTCAGGCTAGTCGCTGAAACGGACGCAAAGCTATGAGCCCTTCGGACGGTGGAGCGGCGCTAAGCGAAGACGCCCTGCTGGGGGGACGGGTACGAATCCGTCAGCCGGTCGACGGTGCGCGTGTTTCGATCGATCCGGTTTTTCTCGCCAGTGCGGTGCCCGTCAATGCTGGCGAGCTGGTGTTGGATATCGGTTGCGGAACGGGTGCGGCGATGCTGTGCGTGGCGACGCGCGAGCCGCTATGCCGGGTCGTCGGGCTGGAGCGTCAGCGCGAGCTGGTGCGGATCGCTGGCGACAATGCGATCCTTAACGGGATGACGCCGCGGGTATCTGTTATGGTCGGCGACCTGCTACAGCCGCCGCCGCGGATCAGCGCCGGCGCTTTCGACCATGTTATGGCCAATCCGCCCTATCTCGAGCGTGCCCGTGCCAACGAGACGCCGAACCCAGCGCGCGCGGAAGCGACGATCGAGGGCGATGCCGAGCTTGGAGACTGGATCCGCTTCGCGATCGCCATGGCGAAGCCGAAGGGCACCGTGACCTTCATCCATCGCGCCGACCGTATCGATGCAGTACTCAGTCAGATCGCCGGCCGGGCAGGCGAGGTCGTCATCTATCCGCTGTGGCCGGGGCTGGGAAAGCCGGCGACCCGCATCCTGGTGCGCGCGCGCAAGCAGGTGGCGGCGCCGGCGCGGCTAGCGGTCGGGATGGTATTGCACGAACCTGACGGCCGTTTTACGCCGGCGGCGGAGGCCGTCCTACGCGGCGGCGAAGCGTTGGCGCTCTAGCGTCGCTTGACCCCCGCGCCAGCCGACCCTAAACCACGACGATGTTTGTCGGACTTGGCGAGCTCTTCGTCATCCTTGTGGTGGTTTTCGCCGCGTGGCACGTGGTGAAGGCGTTCAATCGCGCGGCGACGCCTCCCGTGCCACCGAGGCGCCCGCAGGCCGGGCCGGCGCGGCCGATGATCGAGGCGGAAGATCTCGTGAGCTGTCGCGTCTGCGGCACCTATATAGCATCGAGCACGCGCCATTGCGGACGCCCGGGCTGCCCGCAACCGCGATGACGGCTGCCGGCAAAGCCCTCAGCTTCCAGGGCCTCATCCTTGAATTGCAGCGTTATTGGGCGGCGCAAGGCTGCGTCATTTTGCAACCGCTCGATATGGAGGTCGGGGCCGGCACGTTCCATCCGGCGACGGCGTTGCGCGCGCTTGGTCCGAACCCGTGGAAAGCGGCCTATGTCCAGCCGTCGCGGCGGCCGACCGACGGCCGCTATGGCGACAATCCCAACCGGCTGCAGCATTATTACCAACTGCAGGTGATCCTCAAGCCGGCGCCGGCCGACAGCCAGGAGCTCTATCTGAAGAGCCTCGCGGCGATTGGTATCGATGCCTCGCGCCACGACATCCGTTTTGTCGAAGACGATTGGGAAAGCCCCACCCTCGGTGCCTGGGGGCTCGGCTGGGAGGTGTGGCTCGACGGCATGGAGGTCAGCCAGTTCACCTATTTCCAACAGGTCGGCGGGATCGAATGCAATCCGGTCTCGACAGAGTTGACCTATGGCCTTGAGCGACTGGCGATGTATGTCCAGGGCGTCGAGAGCGTCTACGATCTCGATTTCAACGGCGTCGAGGGTGCGGGCCGCATTACCTACGGCGATGTGTTCCTGCGCGCCGAGCGGGAGTTCTCGGCCTACAATTTCGAGCGTGCCGACACTGAGGTGCTGTTCCGCCACTTCGCCGAGGCGGAGAATGAATGCCGGGCGCTGCTCGGCGAAGGCGACGCTGGCGACAATCGGCCCAAGCTCGCACTCCCAGCCTATGACCAATGCCTCAAGTCGAGCCATATCTTCAATCTGCTCGACGCGCGCGGGGTGATCAGCGTCACCGAGCGCGCCGCCTATATCGGGCGGGTGCGGGCGCTGGCGCGCGCGTGCTGCGAGGCCTGGCTGGCGGGAAGCGGCTGACATGGGTGAGCTGCTCCTTGAGCTTCTGTCGGAGGAAATCCCGGCGCGGATGCAGCGCCGCGCGCTCGATGATTTGACCGCGCTGATCCGCGACAAGCTCGCCGCGGCCGATATTCCCCCCACCGCCATTTCCGGCTATGTGACGCCGCGCCGGCTGACGGTGGTCGCCGGTGGCACTCCGGCGCGCCAGCCGGATCGTGAGGAGGAGCGGCGCGGTCCACGGGTGGGCTCGCCCGAACAGGCGATCGCCGGGTTTCTCCGCGCGACGGGATTGTCGTCGATCGATCAATGCGAGGTGCGCGGCGAGTTCTATTTCGCCGTGATGAAGCGCCCTGGCCGCGCGACCGCGGAAGTGTTGCCGGAGTTGATCCATGCGGCGATGACGGCGCTGCCGTGGCCCAAATCGATGCGCTACCCGGCCTCGGAGCTACGCTGGGTACGACCGCTCAATTCAGTCGTCTGCCTGTTCGACGGGGAGGTTGTGAAGTTGCCGCTGGACGAGGTGCCGGTCGGCCGCGTCACACGCGGCCACCGATTTCTCTCGCCGAGCGAGATCACGGTCGCCGACGCCGCGGACTACCGTGCCAAACTCGCCAAGGCGCATGTCGTGCTCGATTGGCGCGAGCGCCGGAGCAAGATCGAAGCCGATCTCAAAAAGCAGGCCGGCAACGCAGGGCTAGTGCTGAAGGACGATCCGGGTCTGCTCGACGAGGTTGCCGGTCTCGTCGAATACCCGGTCGTGCTGATGGGGTCGATCGATGCCGATTTCGTGCGGCCGCTGCCCGATGGTCTGCCGCCCGAGGTGCTGGCGACGGCGATGCGCACCCACCAGAAGTATTTCACCTGCCTCAACCCAGAGCCTGCCCCGGCGACAGCCGGGGGCACGCCCGCGCCGCGTTTTCTGTTCGTCGCCAACAATGCGACCCCTGATGACGGCGCGGCCATCGTCGCGGGCAACGAGCGCGTGCTGCGCGCCCGGCTGTCGGACGCGAAATTCTTCTGGGACCAGGACCGTAAGGTGCGCCTCGAAGATCGCGTCGATGCGCTCAAGCAGCGCGTCTATCACGAAAAGCTCGGCAGCGTGTACGACAAGGTCGAGCGGGTGGCTCAGCTTATTTATCTCTGCCCAAGCCTTGTCGCGAGCGCGGGTGCAGATAACGAAACGGCTTTTCGAGCGGCCCTACTCGCTAAGTCAGACCTTTCGACAGGTATGGTTGGCGAATTTCCCGAACTACAGGGTGTCATGGGGCGCTATTACGCGCTTGATCAGGGGAAGGATGCACGTGTCGCCAATGCAATCGGCGATCATTACAAACCCCTTGGCCCAAACGACAATTGCCCCACAGCCGCGGAAAGCGTCGTCGTTGCGCTCGCTGACAAAATCGACTCGCTTGTTGTCTTCTTTGCGGCCGGAGAAAAGCCGACAGGTTCCAGGGATCCGTTTGCGCTGCGGCGCGCTGCACTCGGCGTAATCCGTCTAATTCTCGAAAACGAGCTGCGCCTGCCCCTTCGACAGGTTTTTGAGGTTGCTTGGAAGGGAGCTATCAACATCGAAGGTAGCGACCCAAGCGAGGAGCTGTTGGGGTTCCTTGCCGAACGACTTAAGGTCCACTTGCGTGAGCAGGGCTTGCGTCATGATTTGATTGCCGCTGCCTTCGTGCAAACTGTTGGCTTGCAGCAGGAAAAGCATGCAGAAGACGATCTCGTTCGTCTGATGTGGCGAGTAAACGCCCTTGGGTCTTTCCTGGAAACGGATGATGGAGCCAATTTGCTCACGGCTTATCGTCGCGCGGCCAATATCGTAGCAATCGAGGAGAAGCGCGACGGCAGATCGTACGGTGATCATCCTCCCGATTTGACGCTTGGGATGCTTAAACTTCCCGAGGAGCGAAGGCTGGAAGGCAGTCTGCGCGCGCTACACTCGTCCGGGACGCTAAGAATGGAGGATTTTCCCAAGATTATGGCCGAACTTGCCAAACTTCGACGGCCAATTGATGAATTTTTTGACAGAGTAACCGTTAATACGGACGAAACAGTCACACTGGAAGGTAAGGCACGAAGCCTTCGGGAAAACCGTCTGAGACTACTGTCTACAATTCGCGCGACTATGAATAACGTCGCGGATTTCTCCCAGATCGAAGGATAGCCGGGCCATGACCAAGTGGGTCTACAGCTTTGGCGGCGGTGCGGCCGAAGGTAGCGCCGACTTGCGGGATTTGCTCGGCGGCAAGGGTGCCAATCTCGCCGAAATGTCGAGCTTAGGGCTGCCGGTGCCCCCGGGGTTCACCATCACCACCGAGGTCTGCACCCACTACTACAAGGAGAACCACAGCTATCCGTCGGAGCTGGAGGGCGAGGTCGCAGCGGCGCTCGCGACGGTCGAAGAGACCATCGGCGCCAGGCTCGGCGACCCAAAGAACCCGCTGCTCGTCTCGGTGCGCTCGGGCGCGCGCGCGTCGATGCCAGGGATGATGGACACCGTCCTCAATCTGGGCCTCAACGACGAAACGGTGGAGGGCCTCACCAAGATCAGCGGCGACGCGCGCTTCGCCTGGGATAGCTATCGCCGGTTCTTGCAGATGTATGGCGAGGTCGTCCTGGGACTCGATCACCACCACTTTTCGTCGCTTCTCGACGACTACAAGATCGACGCCGATGCGACGCTCGACACCGACCTCAAGGCCGACGATTGGCGGAACGTCGCGCAGGGTTTCAAAGACATCGTCCGGGCCGAGACCGGCAAGCCGTTTCCACAGGATGCCAAGGCGCAGCTGTGGGGCGCCATCGGCGCGGTGTTCGGCAGCTGGATGAACTCCCGCGCGATTACCTACCGCCGGCTCAACAACATCCCGGAAGACTGGGGTACGGCGGTCACTGTCCAGGCGATGGTGTTTGGCAATCGCGGCGATGATTGCGCGACCGGGGTCGCCTTCACGCGCAACCCGTCGACCGGGGCGGACGAGTTTTATGGCGAATTTCTCGTCAATGCCCAGGGCGAGGACGTGGTCGCCGGCATCCGCACGCCGCAATCGCTGACGATCGCCGGGAAGACCGCGAGCAGCTCAAAGCTGCCCTCGATGGAAGAGGCGATGCCCACGGTGTTTGCCGAACTGCTCGACGTGCGGCGCAAGCTCGAAGACCGCTATCACGACATGCAGGACATCGAGTTCACCGTCGAGCGCGGGCGGCTCTGGATGCTGCAGACCCGCACCGGCAAGCGCACCGCGCAAGCGGCGCTCAAGATCGCCGTGTCCTTGGTCGAAGAAGGCGTCATCGACCGTGCCGCGGCAATCCGCCGGATTGAGCCCAATTCCCTCGACCAGCTGTTGCACCCGATGCTCGATCCCGCCGCCAAGATCACCGTTCTCGCGCACGGGCTGCCGGCCTCGCCCGGCGCCGCCTCGGGAAAGATCGTCTTTTCGGCTGAAGAGGCGGAGTCCTGCGCGAGCCGCGGCGAGGCGGTCATCCTCACGCGGGTCGAGACGAGCCCGGAGGACATCCACGGCATGCATGCCGCCCGTGGTATTCTTACCGCGCGCGGCGGTATGACAAGCCACGCCGCCGTCGTTGCCCGCGGCATGGGCCGGCCTTGTGTCGCCGGCGCCGGCGAGCTGCGGATAGATTATGCCGAAGGCACGATGCACGTACGCAACGTCCTGATCCGCGCCGGCGATTTGATCACCATCAACGGCTCGACCGGCGAGGTGATCCAGGGCGAGGTGCCGACGATCGAACCGACGCTGAGTGGCGACTTCGCGACGCTGATGGGCTGGGCGGACCAGCTGCGCCGCCTCAAGGTGCGGACCAACGCCGAGACGCCCATGGATGCCCGCACGGCGCGCAATTTCGGCGCCGAGGGCATTGGCCTCTCGCGCACCGAGCACATGTTCTTCGAGGCCGACCGCATCGGCGCGATCCGTGAGATGATCATGGCCGACGAGGAGCGCGGGCGCCGCGCGGCGCTAGCGAAGCTTCTGCCGATGCAGCGCGCCGATTTCGTCGAGATCTTCAAGATCATGGACGGGCTGCCGGTGACGATTCGCCTGCTTGACCCGCCGCTGCACGAGTTTCTTCCGAAGATCGATTTCGAATTCGAGGAAATGGCTCGCGTTACCGGCAAGACGGTCGCAGAAATCCGGCAGCGCGCGCTGGCTCTGCACGAAACCAACCCGATGCTCGGCCATCGCGGCTGCCGACTCGGTATTACCTTCCCGGAAATCTACGAGATGCAGGCGGTGGCGATATTCGAGGCCGCGGTCGCCGCGGTGCGCGAAAACGGCGTTTCGGTCGAGCCGGAAATCATGGTGCCGCTCATCGCGACGCGGCGGGAATTCGCTATCCTCAAGGAGATGGTGGATCGCATCGGCGCCGAGATCATGGGCCGGGAAGGCGTCAAGCTCCCCTATCATGTTGGGACGATGATCGAATTGCCTCGCGCCGCGCTGATGGCCGCCGAGATCGCCGAGAGCGCCGAATTCTTCAGCTTCGGCACCAATGATTTGACGCAGACAGTCTACGGCCTATCTCGCGACGATGCGGCCAGCTTTATTGGCGCGTACCAGCGGCTTGGTATCTTTCCGCACGATCCGTTCGTCAGCCTCGATATCGATGGCGTTGGCGAACTGATCAAGATCGCAACCGAGCGCGGCCGCAAGACCCGCCCTGACCTGAAAGTGGGGATCTGCGGCGAACACGGCGGCGACCCGACCTCGATCCGCTTCTGCCGCGAAGCTGGACTCGATTACGTCTCCTGCTCGCCGTACCGAGTGCCGATTGCGCGTCTCGCGGCGGCGCAGGCCGAACTTGGCGGAGCGGCGAGCGAGACGGTGTAACGACCCGTTCAAGATTTTTCGCGACGGGCCTTGCAATCCGGATCGCAATTACGATTTGAGCTAAATCGTGGCGTTTCCGTGCGCGGGCGAGGTCTATTCCGGCAGTCTCATCCAACTGGGTTTCAGCGGCGTGATCGCCGCGGCGCCGACACGGAATTTTTCCGTCGTCGAAACCGCTTCCAATCGCAGCAGGGCCAAGCCGACCCCATCCCGGCTGGAGCGCATTTCGCCGGCTTCGTGCCCATTCTGCGTAATAATTGCACCTGGTTCGGGAGCGGGCCCGTCGATCCGGACCGGGAACAGGCGTTTCTTGATCAGGCCGCGGTATTTGGTGCGCGCTGTTAGTTCCTGGCCGATGTAGCAGCCCTTATCCCAATCGACTCCATGCAATTCGTCGAAGCCCGACTCGAGCAGGATTGACTTATCGAGGACGAGATCACGGCTGCCGTCGGGCACGCCAAGAGAAAGACGCAGTCGATCATAGCCGGCGAAGTCCGCCTCGATCGCGCCGATCGCGGTCAGCTCCTGGCGAACCCGGTCGCGCGAAAGAATTGCGCGCGTGCCGAGCGCCGCGAGGCGCGGATCGGCAAAGATGGTTCCGTCTGCGAATGCTCGGGCCGCGCCGGGTTCGCCACTAAGGTCGGGCGGTGTATCCCCGAACAAGGCCGCGACTGCCAGGTCGGGGCGTTCGTCGAGCGTGACCTTGGCGCGAAGCCGGTACATCGAGAGCCGCCGCTTCAAGTCGGCGAGACGCGCCGCCTCGGCATCGACCCAGATCGCATCGCCGTGCGCGACCATAATGAAATCGTGCACATATTTGCCCTGGGCGGTCAGCAACGCGGCGTAGATCGCGCGCTCGTCACTGATGCGCGCGGTGTCGTTCGATACCAAGCCCTGCAGGAAGCTGGCGCGGTCGGCTCCGCCGACCGCGAGGACTGCCCGGCTTTCAAGGATGACAAACCGACCCTGAGCCATATCGTAAATCTCGGCAAATCCGCCCTGTTACCAAAGAGGTAGAGTTCCGCCGCTTGCTTGGCAAGCGGCGGCGCATCGCGCTATAGACCGGCGGGATGGATATCCTGTTCGTGACCGCGACGCGGATCGGCGACGCCGTGCTGTCCACCGGGCTTCTCGGCTATCTGATCGAGCGCTACCCGGCGGCGCGGTTGACGATTGCTGCCGGTCCGATCGCCGCGCCGCTGTTCGAAGCGGTGCCACGGCTTGAGCGGCTGATCGTCGTGAATAAGCGGCATTTCGCTCTTCATTGGTTGGGCCTGTATGGCGCTGTCGCCGCCCGACGCTGGGATATCGTCGTAGACTTGCGCGGCTCTGCTCTTTCATGGCTGTTGCGCGCGAATGAACGGTACGTCATGGCCAAGGGCGACAAGCGCGAGAACCGGGTGCGCCAACTTGCCCGCCTGTTCGACCTCGATCCGCCGCCGAGCCCTCGCCTTTGGCGTTCGCCCGCGCACGAGCGCGCCGCGGAAGCACTGGTACCGGGAGGACCGGTGCTCGCCATTGGGCCTGCTTCGAACTGGCGAGGCAAGCAGTGGCGCGCCGAGCGTTTTGCCGAACTTGCCCGCCGTCTCGCTGGCCCGGGCGGAATGTTGGCTGGCGCTCGCGTAGCGGTCATGGCTGCCGCGCACGAACGGCCTCAGGCCGAACCGCTTCTCGCGACGGTTCCGCCGGACAAGGTCATCGACCTGATCGGTCGCACCGATCTGCTGACCGCCTCCGCGGTCCTGCGGAGAACGATTTTGTTTGTTGGTAACGACACCGGGCTCATGCATATCGCCGCGGCGAGCGGTGTGCCGACGCTGGGTCTATTTGGACCAAGCCCAATTGACCAATACGCGCCTTGGGGACCGCATACCGCTGTGGTTCGCACCGCCGATCCGCCGGAGGCCATGTTCCCCGATGGCTTCGATCATCGGACGACGGACACGCTGATGGATTCGCTCTCGGTTGAGGCAGTAGAGGAGGCGGCCGCGTCGCTTTGGCAGCGAGTTGCAGGTTCGCCGGCGCCCCAACCTGATCCGGTTCTTACTTGTGTTTAGAGCGCGCAGATCACAACCACGAAAGCGGCCGATCTCCCAGCGGATCTATCGGCGGTTCCTGCACAAATATTTCTCGCATGACCTGAGCTTCGAACTGCAAACCATGGCCCGGCGGGAGGCCGCTCTTTACGTTCGCGAGCATATGGCCGCCGCTACCATGTACGCCGACCGTTGGGATTTGCTCGAGGCTGCCGTCGCGGCGGCGGCGCCGCAGGGGCTGTTTCTCGAGTTCGGCGTGGAAAAGGGTGCGAGTGCGAACTTCATCGCCGAACGGCTAAACGGCCAGGTAGGTACGACATTGCACGCGTTTGACAGCTTCGAGGGGCTCCCCGAGGCGTGGCAAGGCACGCATGAAACGCGAGGCAGTTTTGGTCTCGCCGGCGCGATTCCCAGGCTTCTGCCGAACGTGACCATTCATAAGGGCTGGTTTACCGACACGCTTCCTGAGTTTTGTCAGCGCAGGCAAAATTCCAAGATTTCGCTGCTACACATCGATTGCGACCTGTATTCGTCGACTTCTACGGTGCTCGCCCATGCCGGCGACCTGTTGCAGCCGGGGTCGATCGTCGTCTTCGACGAGTATTTCAACTATCACGGCTGGCAAAATCATGAATTCAAGGCGTGGCAGGAATTCGTCGCGTCGCGGCAGCTGGGATACGCCTATAGAGGGTTTTGCGCCCGCGGTGGCCATGTCTGTGTTCGGGTTGAGAAGCTTAACCGCCCGGCGCATGGGAATGGGGAATGACGCCGTCGTCCATAGCGGTTGAGGCGAGTGAGCGGGATGCCGTCGGAGTTTCGCCGCCGCTCATTTCCTCGGTTGTCGTCGTCCACAATGAAGAGGCCCAGCTGGCCGATTGCCTCGCGACATTGTCCTTTGCGGACGAGCTAGTAGTCGTCCTCGACCGCTGCTGCGACCGGTCAAAGGAAGTCGCGGAACGCTTCACTCCGCTTACGGTTGAGGGTGCCTGGGAGCGCGAAGGACCTCGCCGTCATGCCGGGATCGATGCCTGTCGTGGAACATGGATCGTCGAGGTCGATGCGGACGAACGCGTACCAAACGAGCTTGCCGAGGAGATCCGTCAGGTCGCCGAACATTCCACCGCCGATTGGCACCTCATACCCGTCGCAAATTATATTGGCGAACGGTTGATTCGGTGGGGTTGGGGTCCGGGGATTGGCAAGAGCGCCTATGCCGGGCTTTATCGCAACGGGGCCAAGCGCTGGGGCGACCAGCGCATCCATCCCGCCGTGACCTTGTCCGGCATCCGAGGGCCCACGCTCGAAGCGCGCCTCGTGCATTACGTCGATCGCAACATCTCCGACATGCTGGCGCGGCTCGACCGGTACTCGACCGCGCGGGCCAAGGATCTACGCGACAGCGGCGATATCGGGACCTACCGCGGCAATCTGCGCCGCATCGTTACCCGCTTTTGGAAATGTTACGTCAGCCGTAGAGGATATCGCGAAGGACCATACGGATTTCTCATCGCCCTGTGCGCGGCTCTCTACCCGATCCTCTCCTATCTAAAGGCGCGCTACGAGACGGAGTGATGGCGAGAGTGGTGATGGCGGATGCCTCGATTCCCTTCGACGGGGCGACGGCGGAGGCGGGTCCGCTCGGCGGTGCCGAGACAGCCTTTGTCGCGCTTGCCGAGGCGTTGGCGGCGCGCGGGCATCAGGTCGAAGTCAGAAACCTATGCAACGCGCCGGTCACGCATAAGAGCGTCTCTTGGGCGCCGCTCGGCGCCGGCGTGCCGGAGACGTGCGATCTTTACATCGGTAATCGCGGGCACCGAATGATCGGGCTTGTGCCCCGTCCGAGGCATCGGGTGTTGTGGCTGCATAACCCAGCGCACTACCTAAGAAAGCCGCGCATGGCATGGCGCATCGCCTGGTATCGGCCGAATATCGTGACGACCGGCGCCTATCACGCCTCGACTGTGCCTTCGTGGCTGATCTGCGGTGGCCGGACGATCATCCCTTACGGCATTCTCGACCGGTTCCGCCACGCGGAAAGGCACGAGCCGCCGCCGCCGCGGGCGATCTTCACCTCAAACCCGCTTCGCGGGCTCGATTGGCTCCTCGACTTGTGGGTTTCGCGCATTCGGCCGGCGGTGCCTAGGGCGGAGCTGCACATCTACGCCGGCACCGCGGTTTATGGGGGCCCGGCCGCCAAGCACGCGGACGCGATGAACGCGATTCTCGCCCGGGCCGAGGCGTTCGCGGGTGCAGGCGTCTATCGGCATCAGCCGGTTGGGCGCGAAGCCCTTATCGAGGTGCTGCGCGGGGCGAGAGCGATGCTCTACCGTGGCGATCTGGGGGAAACATTCTGTCTGGCACTTGGCGAGGCGCAAGCGCTCGGCGTCCCCGCCGTCGTGACCCCGCTCGGCGCCGTCGCCGAGCGCGTCGCAGACGGTAAGAGCGGCCGCGTCGCCACGACGGACGACGCGTTCGTCGATGCGGCGATCGCGGTGTTGAGCGACGACGCCTTGTGGCGGCGTTGGCACGAGGGCGCGCTATCCTCTCAGCGCGGGCTCAGCTGGGATGAGGTCGCCCAGCGCTATGAGGCGCTGCTGGGCTGAGTCGCGCTACGCGGCCAGCCGCCAGCGCAACGTCTCGCCGGCACGAAATGGCGCCACGGCAAGCTCGCCGTCGCCGATCCGCGTCGGCACCGAACACGGTTCCCGGCGCAGCGATACCCGTGTCTCGTTCACCGGCAAGTGGTAGAAGGCGGGGCCGTTCAGTGAGGCAAAAGCCTCGAAGCGATCGAGCACACCTTCCTCGTCGAACACTTCGGCGTAAAGTTCAATCGCCGAAGCCGCGGTAAAGATGCCGGCGCAACCGCAGGCGGTTTCCTTGGTCGGGATCGCGTGCGGTGCGCTGTCGGTGCCAAGAAAGTAGCGCGCGTCGCCGGAGGTCGCGGCGCGGCGCAGCGCCAGCCGGTGCTTTTCGCGCTTGGCGATCGGCAGGCAATAGAGATGTGGGCGGATGCCACCCTGGAAGATGGCGTTGCGGTTAATGATCAGGTGATGTGCAGTGATTGTTGCGGCGAGGTTCTTTTCCGTTTCACCGATATATGCCACAGCCTCCGCCGTGGTGATGTGCTCGAGCACGATACGCAGTTCGGGTAGACGCCGCCGCAGCGGAACGAGTGTGCGGTCTATAAACACCGCCTCGCGGTCGAAGACGTCGACTTCAGGGTCTGTTGCTTCCCCGTGAACGAGCAGCGGCATGCCGATTTCCGTCATCCGCTCGAGCACCGGCATCACGCGGTCGATCGAGGTCACGCCATGCGCCGAATTTGTCGTCGCGTGCGCCGGGTAAAGCTTCGCCGCGGTGAACACACCCTCCGCATACCCGCTCGCGATTTCGTGGGGGTTGCTGGCGTCAGTCAGATAGGCGGTCATCAGCGGCGTGAAATCGGCGCCCGGCGGCAGCGCCGCGATAATCCGTTCGCGATAGACGAGGGCGGCGGCGATCGTCGTTACCGGCGGCGCCAGGTTGGGCATCACGATCGCTCGCGCGAACTGCCGCGCTGTATACGGCAGCACCGCCGCCATCATCGCCCCATCGCGCAGATGCACGTGCCAATCGTCCGGGTGGCGGATCGTGATCGTATCCATGCGCAAGACTCGCTCGATGCCCATATGAGGATAGAGCGCGGAGGCAGCTCTTGCTACGATCCGCGCCGCGCAGAACGGAGGTTACGATGACCGGATGCATTGTCGGTTGGGCACATAGCAAATTCGGGCGGCACGACGATCGTGACGTAGAATCGCTGATCGTCGAGGTGGCACAGGGAGCCCTCGCCGATGCCGGCGTGTCGGGTGCCGACATCGACGCAGTCTATCTCGGCACGATGAACGGCGGCTTCGTGAAGCAAGAGTTTCCGGCGTCGCTGGTCTTTCAGGCCGATCCCGCCTTGCGCTTTAAGCCGGCGACCCGAGTCGAGAATGCTTGCGCCACCGGTTCGGCGGCAATCCACATGGGGCTCAACAGTATCGCCGCCGGCAGGGGGCGGTTGATCCTTGTTGTCGGCGTCGAGAAGATGACCGAGCGCACCGGCGCCGAAATCAACGATCTCCTGCTGCGCGCCTGCTATCGCAAGGAGGAGGACCAAATCGAGGGCGGGTTCGCCGGCATTTTCGGCCAGATCGCGCAGAAATATTTCCAGAAGTATGGCGACCAGTCCGACGCGCTCGCCCGCATTGCGGCGAAGAACCACAAGAACGGCGTCGCCAACCCGCTGGCGCAGATGCAGCGCGACCTCGGCTATGAGTTCTGCCGCACGGTTTCGGACAAGAACCCGCTCGTCGCCGGACCGCTGAAGCGCACCGACTGCTCGCTGGTGTCGGATGGTGCCGCGGCGGTGGTGCTCGCCGACATGCAGACCGCGCTGGCGATGAAGAAAGCGGTCGCGTTCCGTGCCGCCGAGCAGGTCAACGATTTCCTGCCGATGAGCCGGCGTGACATCCTCGCGTTCGAAGGGCCGGCGTTGGCGTGGAAAAAGACACTTTCCGCGGCGCGGCTCGGCGTACTCGATCTCGACCTCGTCGAGACGCATGACTGCTTCACGATCGCCGAGCTCATCGAATACGAGGCGATGGGTCTGACCGGGCCTGGCGAAGGCGCGAAGGCCATTCTCGAAGGCTGGACCGAGAAGGATGGCAAATTGCCGATCAACCCGTCCGGCGGTCTCAAGTCGAAGGGGCACCCGGTCGGCGCGACCGGCGTATCGATGCACGTACTGGCCTCGATGCAGGTGACCGGTGGCGCCGGCGGCATGCAGATTCCGGGCGCCTCGCTCGCGGGGGTGATGAACATGGGCGGTGCCGCGGTCGCCAATTTCGTCAGCATTCTCGAACCGCTCCGCTTCTGACGATGGCATCGTTTCGCGCGCTTGTCCTCCACGAGGAGGGCGGCAAGGTCACGCCGCGCCTCGAGGAGGTTGACGATGCGCGCCTACCCGAAGGCGAAGTCACCGTCGCGGTCGAATATTCGACGCTCAACTACAAGGACGGAATGGTCCTGCAGGGGGTTGGCCGGCTGGTCCGCGCTTATCCACACGTGCCGGGAATCGACTTCGCGGGCACCGTCGAACACTCCGACTCGCCGGCGTTCAATCCCGGCGACAAGGTGGTGTTGACTGGTTGGCGAGTCGGCGAGTTGCAGTGGGGCGGTTATGCCGAGAAGGCGCGCGTCAAAGCCGAACATCTCGTGCATTTGCCTGACGGTCTCAGTGCGCGTCAGGCGATGGCGATCGGCACCGCTGGGTTCACGGCGATGTTGGCAGTGATTGCGCTCGAAAAGCACGAGCTCGGCGGGGGCAGCGAAGTGCTGGTCACTGGAGCCGGCGGCGGGGTTGGTAGTGTCGCCATCGCCCTGCTGGCGAAGCTCGGTCACAAGGTTGTCGCCTCGACCGGCCGCGCTGAGCTGAAGCCCTATCTTGAAGGTCTCGGCGCTGCCGAGATCGTTGATCGCGCCGCATTTTCCGCGCCGCCGACGCGGCCGCTCGACCGCGAGCGCTGGGACGGGGCGATCGACGCGGTTGGCGGTGTGACGCTGGCCACGATCCTCACCCAACTGAAATACCGCGCTTCGGTCGCTGCCTGCGGGCTCGCCGGCGGCAGCGATCTGCCGGCGACCGTCATCCCGTTCCTGCTGCGCGGCGTTAATCTGCTGGGCATCAACTCGGTGATGTGCCCGAAATGGCCGCGCATCGACGCCTGGCAGCGGCTTGCCCGGGACCTACCGCTCGAAAGGCTCGACGCCATGACCGAGGAAGTGCCGCTTTCCGGCGTTATGGCGTTGGCGCCGAAGATTCTGTCGGGAACGGTGCGCGGGCGCACCGTGATCGACGTTAGGCGCTGATCTGCCCTACACTCCAACCCGTTTCGTTCAAGAGGAACCTTCATGGCACTGGTCTTGACCAAGGACAGCCCGACCATCACCGCCGCCGAATGGCAGGCGAGGGTGGATCTTGCCGCGGCGCATCGGCTCGCCGTCTGGCACGGTTTCAGCGAGGGCATCTTCAATCATCTGACCCTGTCGGTGCCCGGCAAGACGGATCGTTATTACCAGATACCATTTGGGCTGCACTGGTCCGAAGTCACCGCCAGCTGTTTTACGGAGGTCGGCTGGGACGGGCGGGTGCTGGCCGGAGAGGGTGAGGTTGAACAGTCGGCCTATTGCATTCATGCACCCATCCACCGCTTGGTCCCGGTGCATGCCTGCGTGCTGCATACCCACATGCCGTACGCCAGTGCGCTAGCCCGACTCGAGCAACAGGAAATCTTGCCAATCGGCCAGACCGAAATCGGTCTGATGGACAAGATCGCTTACGACGACACCTATACAGGCCCTGCATTAGACCCGGCCGAGGGTGAGCGTCTCGCCGACATTCTCGGCCCCGACAAGAAGATCCTGTTCATGGCCAATCACGGGGTCGCGGTGTGCGGCGAGAGCGTCGCCGAGGCCTACGATCTCCTCTATTACCTGGAGCGCGCCGCGCAAGTGCAGCTCTACGCGATGTGGACCGGTCGCAAGTTGCGCGAGGTAAAGCCGGAGGTGGTGACCCACACGCAGCAGCAATACGAAGCGGTCTGGCCCAAATATGCCAACAAGCCGACATGGGATCACCATTTCGACGCGCTGAAGCGGCTGCTCGACCGCAAGGAACCGGATTACGCCGACTGAATCTCACAGGGAGGAAACCGATGAACGATGTTTCTCCGGCCCGTAAGATTTCAACCGAGGCGATCAGTCCCGCTAAGTTCGCCCATTTCGTGCTGCGCACCGGCCAGCTCGACAAGATGGTCGACTGGTACAGGACCGTCCTCAACGCCCGCATCGTGTTCCGCGACGAGCGGCTCTGCTTCCTCAGCTACGACGATGAGCACCATCGGCTGGCGCTGATCAGTATGCCTGGCTCTGGCGTCCGCGACCCAGAATCCACCGGCACCGATCATGTCGCCTATACCTACAATGGCCTCGGCGATCTGCTCTCAACTTATCGACGGCTGAAAGCGGCCGGGATCATGCCGAATTGGCCGATTAACCACGGGGTCACCACCTCGATCTACTACCGCGACCCCGACAACAATCGGGTCGAACTGCAGATCGACAATTTCCCGACGCCGAAGGAGCTCGACGGCTACTTCCAGAGCCAGGCGTTCCGTGACAACCCGGTCGGTGTGACCTACGACCCAGAAGAAATGTGCCGCCGCTACGAGGCTGGCGAGCCGATATCCTCGCTGCTCAAGGTTCCGCCGCTTCCGGAGGGCAAGACCCCTTGGGACATGCTGAGCCACAATTGACGCCCGGGACATCGCCATGATCACCATCGATCTGAGCGGCAAGACTGCGCTGATCACTGGCGCCGCGTCGGGCATCGGCCTCGCCACCGTCGAGATGTTCGCCAAGGCGGGGGCGACGGTCGCACTCAATTATCTGGCCGATGATTCTCGCGGTGCCGAGCAGGTCGCGCGGCTCAAGGCGGCGGGGCACAAGATTGTCGCGGCGCCCGGCAACGTCGCGGTGCCAATCGAGGCCGAGACGATGGTCGGTCGCGCGATCGATGCGCTCGGCCGACTCGATTACCTCTACAACAACGCCGGCACCCCGGCGACACCGGCGCCGATCCCGTTCCCCGACCTAGACCGGCTTACGGAAGGGTTTTGGCAGACCATCCTCAATACCAACCTGATCGGGCCGTTTCGCTGCGCCCATGCGGCCGTGCCAGCGTTGCGTGCGGCCAAGGGAGCGATCTGCAGCACTGCCTCGATCGCCGGAACGCAGGGCAGCGGCAGCTCGATCCCCTACGCCGCGAGCAAGGCCGGGGTTATCAACCTCACGCGCAGCCTGGCGCGGGCTCTGGCGCCCGACATCCGCGTCAACGCGGTCGCGCCCGGCTTCGTCGATAGCCCATGGAACAAAGATTGGCCGGCCGATCGTAAGGTGGCGTCGGTCGACCGCACGCCACTGAAGCGCGCTTGCACACCCCATGACATCGCCGAGACGGCGTTCTTCTTGCTGGCCGGTAGTTCGATGATCACGGGTCAGACGGTCATCGTCGACGGCGGGCTGACGCTTTAAGAAATCGGGAGGAAACCATGGCCGAGACGATGAACGGCGCCGAGTGGCTTGCGCGGGCGCTGGCCAACACTGGCATGACCCATGTGTTTTTCGTCGAGTCGACCATGCGCCGCACCTTGTTGGCGCTTGGTGATCTCGGGGTAAAGCCGATCCTCGCGCATTCGGAAAAGGCCGCCGCCTATATGGCAGACGGTTATGCGCGTGTTGCCGGCCGTCCGGGCATCTGCATGGCGCAATCGGTCGGCGCCGCCAACCTTGCCTCAGGTCTGCAGGATTCCTATCTCGGCCACAGCCCGGTTATCGCCTTTACCGGACACAAGGAACCGTCATTCCAGCACCGCAATTCCTATCAGGAAATCGCTCATGCACCGCTCTTCGCCGCGGTGACCAAGTTCTCGACGCCGGTCTATTCGACAGGCGAATTGCCCCGTTTGTTGCGACACGCGTGGCGCTCGGCGCTCGCTGATCCGGTGCGGCCGACACACCTCGATTTCAACGGGCTGCAGGGCGACGTCATCGAACTCGGCCAGACCGGCGCACCGATTGAGATCGAGACCGAGGCACGGAAAATTCCGATGCATCGGCCAGTCGCCGACGAGCGCGATATCACAAACGCCGCCAAACTCCTGCTCGGCGCGAAACGTCTGGCGATCGTCGCCGGGGATGCCGCCGCGGCGTCCGGCGCGGGGCCTGAAATCTTAGCGCTGGCCGAGGCGTTGGCCGCGCCGATCGCGACCACGCTCGGCGCGCGCGGGATCATTCCGACCCGTCATCGTCTATCCGCCGGGGTGGCCGGTAGCTACTCCGCGCCGCCGGCCAACCGCATTGTCCATAGTGCCGACATGGTCTTGTTCATTGGTTGCGATACCGGCGATCAGGTAACCCTCAACTGGCAGATCCCGCAGATCAACACGCGGATCGTCCAGATCGACCCCGATCCGACCGAGCTTGGCCGCTCGTACCCGAATACCACGGGTCTTGTCGGCGATCCGAAAGCGACGGTCGCGCGGCTCGTTCAGGTGGTCGGCAAGCCGGCGCGCGACGGTGGCTTCGTCGAGGAGGCGGCGCGGATCGTCGCCGATTGGCGCGAGAGCATGGCGCCGCTCATCGCCAAAAACACCGCGCCGATCGCGGTCGAGCGTCTTTGCGCCGAGATCACCGAGGCTCTGCCGCAGGACGGCGTGCTGGTCGCCGATACCGGTTATTCCGGCATCTGGACCGGGACGATGATCGACCTCAACGGCGCTGGGCAGACGTACCTCCGCGCGGCCGGATCGCTCGGTTGGGCTTTTCCCGCATCGCTAGGCGCGCAGTGCGCCGCCGGGAACCGCCGTGTCGTCTGCTTCACCGGCGACGGGGGGTTCTATTATCACCTTGCCGAACTGGAATCGGCGCGTCGCTACCAGATCCCGGCGGTTGTCGTGATCAACAACAATTCGGGATTCGGCCAGAACCTCACCGGTGTGCGCCGCATCTCCGGCAACCGCCCCGGCCGAGGGGAGGAGCTGATCCGCTTTGGACCGACCGATTTCACCAAGGTCGCCGCCAGCTTTGGCGTGCGCGGCATCCGGGTCGAGGAGCCAAACCGCATCGCGCCGGCACTTGCCGAGGCGCTGGAGGCCAATGAGCCCATCGTCGTCGACGTAGTAACCGATCTTGAGCCGCGCGCTCCCGAAGCCTGGTCGCCGCCCCGCTAACCAGCTTTCTGCCGGCGCGCGACCGGGTCGGTTCCGGGCTGTCGAAATTGCGGCGTCGCCGTGTCGAGCGCGCTGCTGGCCGCAAGATACACCGCCTTGCTCGTCTCCACGGTGTAGCGCAGCGGTTCACGTCGCGCCGCGTATTGCGGGCGTGCCAGGATGCGTTCAGCGAGTTCGAGATGATTGCCGATATCGAAGAACTCGATGGAGGAAGGGTGATAGGCGGCGAATTCGAGAAATGTGTGCGTGCGGGACGCGATGATACGGCGTCCGAGTTCAAGCGCCTGCGAGATCGGCCCGGAGGCCGATTGCCCGACTTCAAGATAGGGGAACACCACCGCGTCGCAGATCGCCATGCCTGTTAAGAAGTCGTCGTCCTCCGGCGCGCCCATAAAATGAATGCGCTCGGAAAGGTCCCGCGGGTCTTGGTGCTTCGCGAACGTGCGCTGTTGATTTTTGCTGGGGCGTGCGTCGACACGGGCGTCATCAAGCAGCGACAGCAGATAGGGGTGGATCGGCTGTTGAGACGTGATCTCGTTCGGGTGAATGCCGCCGAAGATCAGCAGGTGATGCGTTTTCGGCAAGTGGTAGAGCGCTCTGATCGCGGTCCCGAAGCCTTTGTAGTCGTTGATAAAGCCGAACACGCCGATCAGCGTCGCGTCATCGGATAACTTGTCGAGCAGCGGAAAGCGGTGCCGCGTCGCTTGGCTTAGTATCTCCTGAGCTTGGGCAGGTGAAAGAAACGCGAGGGGGTGCTCGAACACTCGCTTAAAGCCGTGAGCGTGGCGGAATTCAGCCGCGTCGCGACGATTGTGAACGATGATGCTCACCGTCTTGCGTTGCTGGGCCCGGCGCAGGATCTGGGCAATGCGGAGCGACAACAGGTGGTTGCGGCGGTAGGCGCCCCAAATATCGCCGGCTCGACGAAGCTTCAGAGCGGCGATCGCCTTCAGGAAATCGGTAATCGGGAAGGTGCTCGGCCGCTTTACGGTGTGGAAGGTCACCGACAGGCGTGGCGCCGCCGCGATCAGCCAGGCGAACCGCCGACAAATGTCCCCGGGCGTTTGACCCAACGTGCCATATTCCAGCTGAAGGTTGACGGCGTCGAAGCGCGCGAGAGAGCCGCAAATATCCTTGATCGCTCGATCGCCTAGCTCAGTGACGCGGCGGTTGCGGCTGCGCAGCAGATCCTGATCGAGATCGAAGACAGTCACATCGAAGATATCTGCGAGCTGACGTTCGAGCGCATGGGTGTAGGCGGCGATGCCACACAGCCGATCGCGGGTCGAGACGATCGCGAGGCGCTCCCGCCGGATCGGGAGTACGGCAAGGCTGCCGGTCGGCTCCGTATTACTGCGCGGTTGATGCGAGCCAGGTTCCTCAATCGCCATCACATGCCTCAAAGGTGATCGCGAACCGACTGGATGGCGAGCGCGCCAATCGCCCAGATCGCAAAGGCAATGAGCGCAACGACGCCAAGCGAGCGCCAACGATGCGGATAAAGCGCTTCTTCCGGCAGGCTCGGTGGCACGAAACTAGCGATATAGATTTGCTGGCGATTGGCGGTGTCGCGAGCCTTATCCAGCGCTTCAAGGGCGTGCTGGTACGACGCCTCGGCGAATTTGTGCTCGGCCTCGAGCGCGTCGTAGGAACCGAGCGTCTGCGATAGAGCCGGCGTCGGCGGCGGGCTCGTCGCGGTCAACTCTTGCGCCAGACTCTTTTGTTGGGTCTCGAGCGAACGGATGCGAGCCTTCAACACCCGCACGGGCGGCGCGTCGTCGCGCATGAACGTTTTGAGCGTGGCGAGCTGGGAATTGGCTTTGATCAGGTCGTCGCGCAGCTTAGTGGCGAGCTGCGCGGTCGCATCGACAGTCTTGCCCGGGTCGATCAGACCGGACTGGTCACGAAACTCCCGGATTTTATTGAGCGATGCGGTGAGCCGCGCTTCGGCTGCTACAAGATCCGCCTGGGCATGGTCGACCATGTCATGGTGCGCGCGCGTCGACAGATCGTTGACCAGCTTCTCCGATGCGGCCACGACAGCCTGAGCCAGCCGCAGCGAGTCCGCGGGGGCAAACGCACGCAACCGCACGATGATCGTCCCGGTCGAGCTGTCATAGAATGGATCGACTTGTCCATTCCAGTAGCGTACCAGCTCTTCGATCGATGCCGGATTATGCAATCGCGCCCACCAATCTGCCGTTGGCGGCGACAACAGCTTGCGCAGATCGAGCGCTGGATCGAGCGCGTCGACAATGGCGCGACTGGCAATGTATTGCGCGACGATCTGCAATTCCGATGCGGCCGTACTGGGCACCGCCTCCCCGCCGAAAAGCAGCGGCGGCGCGATTTGCGGCGCCTCCGCTCGTCGCAATGTCATGCGGAACTCGGTGACGTACTGGTCGGCGGCGATTGCCAGGTAATAGATCGCGCCGATGACGACCGGGAGAACGACAACGATGAGGAACGACCAGATGCGCGGTGACCGGAGCGTCTGCAGTTGATGCGAGGTCGTCGGGCGGGCTTCACTCGGGAGTACCAGCCGCGCCACTGTGCTCCGCCCGGGGGCTGCGGCCGGCAGGGCCCCGTCGTCGGCTTGCTCTAGGGTTTGCGACATGGTTCGCTGGCGGGTGTTCAGCATCAATGTATTTCCGCCAGCATGCATCGGTAGCTATCGAGCGCGCTGTCGACATCGTCGTAGAGCCGTAACTTGCCATCGGCGAGGACGGCGCCCCGATCGCAGTACTGGTGCATCGTCCGACTGTTATGGGTGACGAGGACGATATCGGAACCCAGAATCCGCTCCCGGAACGCCGCGGCGCACTTGCGGCGAAAACGCTCATCGCCGATCTCGGTCACCTCGTCGATCAGATAGATATCGAAATCGATGGCGAGACAGGCGCCGAACGCGAGGCGCGCACGCATTCCCGCCGAGTAGGTGTTGACGGGCATGTCGAAATACTCGGTATTATGGCGCAAATCCCTAAAAGACTAAAACAGGCTCTCCGGGGCCTCTCTCTCTCTGCCTTATTTTATATAGGTGTATTCGCGTTCCTTGCATGTCTGGAAAATGGGAGGATCGGTCTTTGGCACGAGTGTAAAGCAGAATCCGGCCGTTCTTGGCCCAATAATAGTATAGTCGTCGCTAAATTTAATGCGCCCAAACAAATAGAGACTTCGGGAGCCGCTTATCATTTCATCAATTCGTTCTTGGTTCCAATCAGTTTCAAAATGCATGATTTGTTGTGCTGTTCCGCCAGCAACAACCGGGGGCCATGCGTATGTTGCGGTTCTACCATATGTAGGAACTGTCGGCAGATCATGAGTAATAGCAGCGGAGAATTCGTCGATTATAGCTGTCGATTTGCCGCTATTTTTTACGACAACATACATAGGAATATAGGGAATACCGGGAACCAACTTCTGAGCAAAATTGGTATCCGTAGGAAATATGAAAGCGCGCTCGCTTTGAATAAAGGCCCAGCTTTGAATACTAGTGGCGATAACCAGTACGATGGTAATGCATTCAAGCGGCCCCAAGCCTTTGAGCCAGCGACGTATTCCGCGCCAGATTCTTATCAATATCCGCTCAGGAGGTGGATGGTACTCTTGGCCGCAGGGGTTACTGGGATAATCGGGATGCTCGCCCTTGGACATAAACGAGAAAATCCCCAAAGCATCAGCGGTGCCATTGCAATGATAGCATTCGTAGCAACGCAAGTGCTCATCGTCTATGGGTTGAGTTTATAAATCCTCTAGTTGCATCCCGCTCATTTCCAATGCGGCTAGCACGGCGATCAGAAATGTTGCGGGGAACGTTCCTCGCTTGAGCTTGGCCGTGATCGAATTGCGGGTCTCTGAGAGACCGTGCTCTTTGAGCCGTTCCGCCAGATCGTCATAGGTCAAGTTCGCGCGCTTTAGCTCGGCCCTGATATAGCGTGCGGCGCGCTCGCCGATCTCCGCCTCCGACTTCGCAAACCCCATTTTCGGTCGCCTCCAACCGAAATCTATCATAAACGACACTTTTTCTCTTGTCGATAGCCTCAGAAAATGTCATATTCGGCAGATCAGAGCCGAATACGACAGATGCCTCAACACTTCCTCCTTTCCGCAGCCGCCAGGACGCTCACGCTAGCGTCGGTTGCGCGCATGGCGGATGAGGAAGTGGAGCGGGTGTTTATCCGGCTGCGCTGGTCTGACAATAGCGGCAATGCCTATTGCCCGAAATGCGGCGCGACCGAGTGCTATCAGAGCCGCCGCAAGGGCGCGCTGCGTTGGCAGTGCAAGGCTTGCCACAAGGATTTCAGCCTGACCAGCGGGACGCTGTTCGCCAGCCATAAGATGCCGCTGCGGGCCTACCTGATGGCAATCGCAGTGTTCATCAACGAGGTCAAGGGCAAGTCGATGCTTGCCCTCTCCCGTGATCTCGGCACCGCCTACAAAACGAGTTTCGTACTGGCGCACAAGCTGCGCGAGGCGATGGCGCATGAAGTCACGCAGGCAAAACTAGGCGGGGAAGGCAAGCGGGCTGAAATCGACGCGGGCTGGTTCGGCGGCTACGTGAAGCCTGCGAACCGCAAAGAGGATCGCAAGGACCGGCGCAAGGCCGTCAATCAGACCGGCAAGCGCAAAGCGGTTGTCATCATTCGTGAGCGCGGCGGCAAGACGCTTCCCGGCGTGTTCCGCAATGAAGCCGATGCGCTGACATTCATCCGCCACAACCTGCCGACCGGCACGACGATTTACGCCGATGAGGCGGCGGCATGGAACGCGCTTCACGCCCGCTACACGCTGCATCGGATCAATCACCAAGAGAGCTACAGCCTCAAGGATGAGGCGCAGACGCATACGAACAATGCCGAGGGCTTCTTTAGCCGGATGCGCCGGGGCGAGATCGGGCACCACCACCATGTCGCTGGGCCGTACCTACTCCGCTTCGCACAGGAAGCGTGCTGGCGCGAGGATCACAAGCGGGTCGCGAACGGCGAGCAAGTGGACAAGATCGTGACGCTCGCCATGCGTAGCGCCAAGTCCGCCGAGTTCTGCGGCTACTGGCAGAGGCACATTGCGGCATGACCAGCTATACGCTCACCGAACTATTTGACAAACGGGCGGAACTGGCCGGGCTGATCGCCCAAGCCGAGAAGCGCGCCAAGGAACTGCGCGCCGATCTAGCGCATGTCGAGGCGGCTATCCGTATCCTGCGACCCGGTATCGAGCTTCCCAAGGTCGTGCCGAAGCGGGTCGAGTACCGGCCCCGCTACTTCAAGCGCGGGCAGCTAACCCGCCTCTGTCTCGATTACATCCGAGAGCACGCGGGAGAGCCGATCACCGTTACCGATATCCTGCCATTAGCGGTCGGAGAACGCACCCTGACGCAAGCCGAGCGCGCCAGCGTCAGCACGGCAGTCCACCAAGCACTCCATAAGATCGCCAAGAGCGGGACTATCGAGCGCATTGCATCGGCGGGACGCATTATCCGCTGGCAGTTAGCCAATCCGATTGTATAAGGGGAACGGCGTGCGCGGGAGGGTGAAGGCTCCCGCTGCCGTTGTGTATCTGCGAGCCGTCAACCCGCTAGAGAGCAATATAGCGGCAATAAGGACGGCTTGTCTAATGCGAGATAGAATTCAATGCGCGTTTGGATGCAAGCATTTATCGGCGCAGCATTGGGAAAGCTCTTTATTAACCTGCTACTTGCGGCTCTTGTCGTGCTTGGATTCGGCGGCCCGAATGAATGGGTCGCTGCGGTGATGCCCTTTGTCATCGCGCCTAGCGTGATCCGCTTAGGACTCCTATTGATCGCGTCGGTTGGGATATTTATGGAATGGTGTGGCCCCGTGTGGCGAGTAACTGAAATCGAAAGACCAAAGGATAGATGGATATATCGCGCGAGTTTCGTCACAATTGCCAGCTTGCCATTTGTAATCGGTTCATTTTACTTGACGGCGAAACCTCGGGCCGAAGTTCCTATTTCAATAACTATTCCGGCGGGCCAATCACTATCAAATTCTGTGGCATTGCCTACTCGCATTGTAGGCTTAACAATGTCCCCAGAATGGGACGATGCCGGTCTTGAATTTCTTGTTTCGCGAGATAATGGTCAGACTTATCAACCAATGTACGATTACAATGGAATCAGAATTTCTCTTCCAGTGGCAGCAAATCGTTATATAATTTTAACGCCAGATGTTTGGGCAGGTGTGACCAATTTAAGGATCGAATCAGTAGATCGCACTAACGAAAAACCTATAGTTCAATCAGCGAAACGAACAATATATTTGGCGACGCAATTCTGAGGTAAACTGCTGGTTCGGACAGGCTTGCCAAGCAAGCGCCCGTCGCCTCGCGCATTATCCCCGATCTTAATCGCGACGCTAGAGCGCTCGAAATGGTAGGGCATCATGGCTCATCAAGCCGCACCCTAGGGCGGTGCCGATCCGTATACATCCAGAAATGGTCAATGGTTGCCCTAGTTTGATTCTGAGCAATGGCTCGCCAAAACTGAGATAATGCGAGCCTAATTTCTCGCTCAGATACATCACCTTCGTAAGTGCCAGTGCTGCGGCCAGTCCACCAAATATTCTGTGTCTCTAACATGCCCTTTAAAGCATTTCTCAAAAGGCTCCCCGTATCTCGGTTTAATGAAAACCGGATTATGACGCGCATGGGAAGGAAACCTCTTTGGGGTTTAGCGGGTCATATCACTTCACAGGGATTTGCGCCATAATACCGGAAATACTCGCCGAGCTCCGCGAATTCTGCGACATAGCTGGTTGTTTCTCGCAAGCCGGCGCCGTAGATGCGGGCGATGAAGGCGACGTTCTCGCGGCCCGACAGCGATCCGTGGAAGGTGCCGCCATAGCCGAGCGGGAATGACACTCGGCCGTATCGGCGGATTCTCCCGCGGTCGGGCATTTCCGATCCAGCGAGCAGTCGGATGAGGGTCGACTTGCCCGCGCCATTGGCGCCGAAGATGCCGATATTGCAACCGGTCGGAAATTCGACCGTGACGTTGCTGAGTACGGCGCGGTGGCCTTGTCCGGTTCGATAGGTCTTCGAGACGCGATCGAGCGCGATCATAGCGGCTCGCTTAACTGGCTGCGCAGGGCACGCTCAATGCAGAGCCCGGAAACAAGCGCCAGGATGGCACAGATCGTAAGATAGCTTCGGTCGAGCCAATGTGGCTGATAGGCGCTGAAGAACGCCGCGCGAAACCAGTCGATGGCGTGCAGCAATGGGTTCCAAGCCAGGATGTGACGTGCCCAATCCGGCATCATCCCGGGCACGTAGAAGATGCCGGAAAAAAAGTAGAGCAGACGCGTCGCGTTGTTCCACAGCTTGTCCCAAGAGCGGAACAGGGTCTGCAGCACGGCGTTGACAAACCCCACACCGCAGCCGAGAAGCGCTGTCACGATGAGCGCGCTGGCGATGCCCCAAACATTATCGGGCATTGCCGGCAGGCCAAACGCCGCGAAACCAGCCAGCAGGATCGCCGCCACGACGATATCGGTTGCGAACTCTAAAAGACCGCGCGAAAGGATCACATCGAATGGGGTAACCAGCGGCAATTGGAGCAGCGGCCCGTTGCTGGTCACGCCGTGCATCATGCTCGTGCTGGTGTGGACGAATACGTGGTAAGGGATTAGTCCGGTGAAGTAAAAAATAAAGAAATGCGTACCAATAGGTGGTTTTCCATGCATTAATAATGAGAAGACAGCGGACAGCAACCCAATGTGAAGAACGGGCTCGATCAGCGCCCAGCCATAGCCGAGCCGGGAGTCGCCAAATCGGGTGCGGGTCTCGCGAATAATCAGTGCGTGGATCACCCGGAACTGGGCTTGTAACCGCTCCGCGAAGGCGGAGACGGGAGGCGGTCGTTCGGCCAGTCGGCGAGTCCGTTCGCCGATGACCACGTAATCGCCGTCGATTGTATCGAGCCGCCGATTGAGCACGCGGAGAACCGTCTCGGCCGAGCCGTCGTCTTCAGGAAACGCGCGGAGTAGTTCTCCGCCGAGCGCTGTAGCGTCGGTGACGCGGCCTTCGGCAAGCAGATTGTCGATCTGCGCGCGCCAGACAGAGTGATTAGCGGGATCGATTTCAGCGGCGTGGTTGAACGCCTCGGCGGCCGCGGCGAAATCACCCAGACGGTAAAGCAAGTGGCCGCGGTGGAGGTGATATTCAGCGTTATCGGGCGCGAGCTCCAGTGCCAGCGCGATCGCGGAGAGCGCTCGCGCGATCTCGTCACGCTGACTTTCCGCCGCCGAGATCATCCGCCATAGGGTCGGATTGCCTTGGTTGCGGTCTGCCCCGTTTCCCAGCAGCGTGAGGGCATCGTCGATCCGGCCCGCGCGCAACAGCAGTTCTCCGGCATGGACCGCGAAATCGCTATCCGACGGCGCCAGGGCGGCAGCCTGCAAGGCCAGATCGATCGCCTCATCGGCCTGATCGAGCGCATATCTGGTGCTCGACAACGCCCGCAACCCGCGCGGATTGTCCGGCTCTATATCGGTCGCACGCGCCAGGTAGAACGTCGCTTCTTCGATGCGCTCGGCATCGAGCAGCAGACAGCCGGCGTGCAGCGCGAAGTCGAAATTATTCGGCGCGAGATCGCTGGCTCGAATGGCGTTGACAATCGCCGTGTCGCGATCGCCGCTCGCCGCGAGAGAGCCGCTCAGGTGACGATAACCCTCAACCCAATCCGGGTGTTGGTCGAGCAATCGCTTGTAAGCTTCTGCTGCTTCTGCATGAAGCCCGCAATTGCTGAAAAGCCAGGCGCAGCAATGCGCCACCGCCTCATCGTCGCCGGCCAGGACGAAGGCTCGGCGTCCGCATTCAACCGCGTCCTCGCGGCGACCCTCATGAAATGAGATCTCGGCGAGGCGGCAGTGTAGCCGGGCTGCTTCCGGTCCGTCTCCATCGCTCTCGTGCAGCGAGAACAACGGCGCAGCGAACGCGCCGCTCTCCATTGTGCGGGCGAGGGCAGAACGATCGATCGATGACTGGGGGAAATCGTGATCGATGCTCAACTATTCGCTTCTCATTATCACGGCAAACTTGCCGGTTGGGCGAAACGATAATCATACAAAGGTATGGCGCTCAACCGCATTTGATTGAATCACGTCCCTTTCTTGAGGGTCTGCCGCGAAGATCGCGGAGATTGTCCGTTCGCTTTTTTGGTTGGCCGCCGACGGCATTCGCTCATAAGGTCAATGTGCGCGAGTTGAGGCGAGAAAGCCTGGCAAACGGAGGAGCGGCGATGGCGTTCGAGTTCGGCATGTTTCATGAGTTTCAGCGCCCGGCCGGGATCACCGAGGAAGAGGCGTTCACGACCTCGTTCGAACAGATCGACGCTGCCGAGCGCTGGGGTCTCGACGCCATGTGGCTGGCGGAGATTCACGTTGCTCCGGAGCGGTCGGTATGCTCGGCGCCCTTGACGCTGGCCGCGGCGATCGCGGCGCGCACCAAGCGGATGAAAATCGGTACCGGTGTGCAGGTGCTGCCACTTTGCCACCCGCTGCGCCTTGCTGAAGAAGCGGCGACGGTTGATCAGATTAGCCATGGCCGCCTGATCTTCGGCGTCGGGCGCAGCGGTTTCCCGCGCACTTACGAAGCCTATGGCGTGCCCTACGGCGAGAGCCGCGAGCGTTTCGCTGAGACCCTCGAGATCCTGAAGCGTGCCTGGACCGAGCCGCGCTTTTCGTACAAGGGCAAGTTCTACAGCTTCGACAACGTCGCGCTGACGCCCAAGCCTTACCAAAAACCATGGCCGGAGATCCGCATCGCGGCCAACAGCGCCGATACCTTCCCGGCGATCGCCAAGCTTGGCCATGCCGTGTTCGTCGCGGTGCGCCTCGGCACGATCGAGGAGCTCGGGCCCAACATCGACGCCTACCGCAAGGCCTGGAAGGAGGCCGGGCATCCGGGCGAGGGCCAGGTGTTTCTGCGTGCGCCACTCTATGTCGCCGAGACCGACAAGGCTGCGATTGAGGAGCCGGAAGAGAGCATCATGTATTTTTACCGCTACCTCGGTGAGCGGCTTGAGGACTCAGCGACGCGCTCGGGTGTGCGCGCGGTAGAGGACCGGGCCGCAAGGGGCCGCCGGCTGCAGGAGATCACTTATGAGGATGCGCTGCGCGAGAAACTGATCGTCGGCTCGCCGGAGCGCGTCGCCGACCGGCTGATGGGCCTGAAGGAAAGCCTTGGCCTTGATGGCATCCTCGCGGAGATGAATTGCGGCACGAAGATCCCGCATCAGCGGGTGATGAAGTCGCTGCAGTTGCTGTGCGAAAAGGTGATGCCAAAATTTCACTGATATATCAACGTAATCGGAGTGGTCTCTGTCCATCCCGACCTCAAGCCGGAACCGTATTGGTGGGAAGCTTATAGACCGGCGGCTGGCCCGCTGGTTGACGTGCCGCGCCAGGCGCGGGTTGCGATCGTCGGCGGTGGTTATACGGGGCTCTCGGCGGCGCTCGAACTAGCGAAGCGCGGGATCGATGCAGTCGTATTCGAACGTGGCGCCCTTGGCGAGGGTGCCAGCACACGCAACGGCGGTGCTGTCAGCGGCGGGGTCAATGTCGGCAAGAGCTTTGGTGGCAAGCCGGCGGCGGTCGATCCCGAGCGCGCCGGGCGGATGCTGTCCGACGCCCACGACGCGTTTTCGCTTATCGAACGGCTGATCGAGGAAGAGCAGATCGACTGCTTCTGGCAGAAGCGCGGTCGGTTTGTCGGCGCCTGGACACCAAAGCACTTCGCGTATCAGGAAACACGACTCAAGTCACTGAACGACAATGCGCAGTCAGGCGCGTACATGGTTTCGCGCGAGCGTCAGCGCGATGAGATCGCTAGCGATTACTACTACGGCGGCATGGTGGTCGAGCGGTCGGCCAGCCTGCATCCGGCGCTTTACTATAAGGGGCTGCTTGACGCCTGTCGCCGTCGCGGCATCGCGGTATGCGCCGAGGCGTCGGTGGAAGGCATCGCTCGCGCCGGTGCCGGCTGGCGGGTTATCACCACCCGCGGCGCGGTAGAGACCGGCGATGTGGTCATCGCCACCAACGGCTATACCGGTACGCTGACTCCGAGACTACGACGTCGGATCGTGCCGATCGCCAGCCACATCATCGCCACCGAGGAATTGCCGGAAGACCTTGCACACTCCCTCATCCCCAAGGGTCGCACGCTGAGCGATACCAAGCGCGTGCTTTGCTATTACCGGATGGCGCCGGACGGCAGGCGCATGGTATTTGGCGGGCGCGCGCGGTTCACTCAGGTGGACCAGCAGCTTAGTGCCCGTATCCTCTATCAGTACATGACTGAGCGGTTTCCACAGCTTCGCGGAGTGCGCGTCACGCATGGCTGGACGGGCAATACCGCCTTCACCCTCGATGCGCTGCCGCATATGGGCGAGGACGACGGGCTGCATTACGCGCTCGGCTGCAACGGCAGCGGCATCGCGATGATGACGTACCTCGGTTACCAGACCGCGCGAAAGATCGCTCGTGCCGCCAATTACGCCTGCGCTTTCGACAACGCGGAGTTTCCCGATCATTCACTCTACTCGGGCAATCCGTGGTTTTTGCCAATGGTTGGTTCTTACTACCGGTTGCGCGACAGGCTCGACCGGATGCTCGCCTGACGCGGGCCGAAAGCGGTATGATCGCGCCAAGCCAAGGGAGGACCCGCGATGGAATTTGCTACCTTCAAATCGTCGCTGGCCGGTGCGTCGCCGCCGGCCGGGATCAGCGGCGCTATGCAGGCACTGTGGTGGCAGGCGAAGGGCGATTGGCACAAGGCCCATCGCTGCGCTCAGGCCGAGACCAACGAAAAGGGCGCCTGGGCGCACGCGTATTTGCACAGGGTCGAGGGCGACCAGATGAACGCCGGCGGCTGGTACAAGCGCGCCGGCAAGACGCCGTCGGCCGGGTCGCTCGAAACCGAGTGGGAAGAGATCGCTCGGGCGTTGCTGTAGCGGCCTAGTCCGCGGCCTCGCGCTCGTACTTGCGGGCGGGGGTATTGATCACATCGGTGAGCGGCGCTGCGCCAAACGAGGCGGAGCGGCGTTCCACGGGCACGTCTCCGTAAAGGGTCGTGCGCTGGCGCGGCGTGCGGCCAAGCGAGCGGATCAGCTGCTCCATGTCCTCGGGCGGCATCTCTTGGCCGAAGCTGGCGCCGGCGGCACGCGAAATGCTCTCGTTCATCAAGGTGCCGCCGAGATCGTTGCATCCGGCATTGAGGCAGGCGGCGGCACCGTCGGCGCCGAGCTTCACCCACGACGTCTGGATGTTGGGGATCAGCGGATGCAACGCGAGGCGTCCCACTGCGTGCATCAGCACCGCCTCGCGATAGGTGGGCCCGAGCCGCGCGCCTCCCTTCAACGAGATCGGCGCTTCCATCGGGATGAAGGGCAGCGGCACGAACTCGGTAAATCCGCCGGTGCGGGCCTGTAACGCGCGCACCCGCAACAGGTGCCGTGCCCAATGCTCATAGCGGTCGACATGGCCGTACATGATCGTGACCGTGGCGCGCAGTCCGACATTGTGTGCGGCCTCCATTACCTCGAGCCACTCGGCGGTCTTGACCTTGTCGGGACAGATGATCGCGCGGACCTCGTCGTCGAGGATTTCCGCCGCGGTGCCGGGAAGCGAACTGAGTCCGGCGTCGCGCAACTCGGCGAGGTAGTCCGGTAGAGTGCGGCCCAGAGTTTTCGCACCCTGCCAAATCTCCAGCGGCGAGAAGGCATGGACATGGAGCCCTGGCACTGCCGCCTTGATCGCCCGCACCACGCCGAGATAGGTCGCACCAGTGTATTCGGGGTGGATGCCGCCCTGCAGGCAAACCTCGGTTGCGCCGCGCTCCCAGGCCTCCTCGCAGCGGCGAACGATCTCGTCCATGTCGAGATTGTAGGGGCGCCCGCGCAAATTCTCGCTGAGCTTGCCCTTTGAAAAAGCGCAGAACTGGCAGCGAAAATAGCAGATATTGGTGTAGTTGATGTTGCGCGTAACAACGTAGCTGACGGTGTCGCCATTGACCTCGCGGCGCAGCCGGTCGGCGGTCTCGCAGACGAGATCGAATGCATCGCCGCGCGCTTGGAACAGCGTGACGATGTCGCGCTCGCCCAAGGTCTCGCCGGCGGTTGCGCGGGCAAGGACGGGTTCGATCGGTGCGGTCAGCGCCGGAACTTGGCTTCGGTTACCGGCAGCAGGTGGGGTGGTCCCAGCACCCGGGCTCCACGGGTCAGTTCGGGCAAAGCCCTGCGTGTCGAGGTTGCGCAGGGTTGGCGCGCGCAGCGCCGGATCGAGCCAACGCGCCGGCTCAAGCGCGTATTCCGGATAGATCGCCAACCGTTCGACCAGCAGTTTTCCGGCGGCGGCGGTGCGCCGCGCCAATAAGTCGAGGCCGGGCCACGGCGCCTCGGGGTTGACGTGATCGGGTGTCACCGGGGACACGCCGCCCCAATCGTTGATCCCGGCCGCGATCATCGCCTCCAGCGCGTCTGGCATAAGGTTCGGCGGCGCCTGGATGTTCATCGCCGGACCGAAGATCAGGCGAGCGAGGGCGATGGTCCATAAATGGTCGTGCTGATCCGGCTCGGCCGCCGCCGCCATTCTCGTATCGGGCTTGGCGCGGAAATTTTGGACGATGATCTCTTGGATATGACCGTAACGATCGTGAAGGTCGCGCAATGCCAGCAGCGCCTCGACACGCTCGCGCCGTGTCTCCCCGATACCTATCAATATCCCAGACGTAAACGGCACTGCCGCCTCACCGGCCGCGGCGATCGTCGCCAGCCGCCGCGCCGGCAGCTTGTCAGGCGAACCGAAATGCGGGCCTCCGCGCTGTGAGAGGCGCTCGCTGGCGCTTTCCAACATGATGCCCTGCGACACCGACACTTTTCTCAACGATTCGAGGTCGCCGCGGGTCAGCAGGCCTGGATTGAGGTGCGGCAGCAGCCCGGTTTCCTTGAGCACCAGCGCTGCCATCTCGGCGAGGTAGGAGAGGGTGGTTTCGTGGCCGAGCGCCGTCAGCTCCTCGCGCGCGGCGCGGTAACGCAATTCGGGCTTGTCGCCCAGGGTGAACAGCGCCTCGTGGCAGCCCGCTGATGCGCCGGCGCGGGCGATGTTCAGCACCTCATCGCGGGTCATATAGACCCGCTCGCCCTTACGCGGCGGGTGTGCAAACGTGCAGTAGTGGCACACGTCCCGGCAGAGCTGGGTCAGCGGGATGAAGACCTTGCGCGAATAGGAGACGAGCCCGCCGTGTCCTTCATCCCGCAGCTGCGCCGCGATGCGCATCAGCGCTGGAAGATCGTCGCACTCGGCGAGCGCCACTGCGTCGGCCGCGCTCAGGGGCTCACCAGTTTCGGCGCGGCCCAGGATCGTCGCGAAGAAATCCGTCAAGCCAACCTCTCGCTCGCGTTTTCGGCAAGAAACCTGCCCGCGCGTGTGCGCGTGTCGAGGCGTGCAAAATGATGGAGGTCTTGCGGATTGTCGATATCGAAGGCAATCCCGGGCAGGCGCACCACGCATGGTTCGATGCCGTTGGCGCGCGCGGCGGCGAGATGCGGGAAAAAGCTGTCCTCGCCAAAGCGTAAAGGAACCGCGTCCGGCGGCGACACCAGGATCGCATTGGACCCCTGGTCGTCATGCGCGGGCGCAATAGTGAATGCGGGGGCGTGGCCATGCGCCGCAATGAGCCGCGCGATTTCCATGGCTGTCGCGAGTGGAAGGTCGCCGGGAAGTGTCAGCATGGCGTTGCGGCCATGTGCGATCAAATGGCGTGCGCCGGCGACGACCGCGCCGGTATGGCCGTCATGCGCGCCCTCGGCGATCGTATCGGCGCCATAGCGGTGGGCGAGGGCGATGGCGTGCGGGTCGACCGTTACCAGGATCACGCCGCCGAGTCCTTTGACCGCTGACACCGCGTCAAGCACGTCTTCGAGCATCGCCAACGCCAATTTCTGACGCAGCGGCGCCGACAATACCGGCGCGAGGCGCTGCTTGGCGCCATGCGTTTCCTTCACCGGGATGATCGCCCAGACCTCAGCGGGATCGCTCATCGGCGAATGCGGTCCGCAGCGGCGAGGACGGTACGAGCTAAGGCCTCGCGGTCTTGCAACGTCGCCATCAGGGTCGGCGCCAGCAGGGTCGGCAGATCGAGCCGCGCCGCCGTATCTGGGTCGGTTTCGTCGGCGATGTAGAGATCGAGGAAGTCGCGATAGTGGCAACCGACGGAAGCGGCGTCGACCGGCAACCCCAGCTCCTCCATCATCTTCGCGGTCGGCCCCTTGACCGCCTTGCCGCCGATAATCGGCGACACGGCGACAACCGGTGCTTGGCACAGCCGCAGCGCCTCTCGCAAGCCGGGGATGCTGAGGATCGGATCGATGCTGATAAACGGGTTGGAGGGGCAGATGACGACCGCGTGCAGCCTGGGATCGGCAAGGGCGGCGATGAAGTCGGGATGGGGGCGAGCCGTCTCGCTGCCGTCGAATTCGAGCCGCCGTACCCTCGGCTCACATCGCCGCCGCACGAAATAATCCTGGAAATCGAGCTTGCCTCGATCGGTATCGAGCCGGGTCCGTACCTTGTCGTCGCTCATCGGCAGCAGGCGTACCGCGATGCCGAAGCGCCGGCGAAAATCATCGGTGATCGCCGAGAGGCTCTCGCCGGCGGCGAGGCGCCGCGTGCGCTCGACATGGGTGGCGAGGTCGCCGTCCCCAAGGCGGAACCAAGTCTCGCCGCCGAGCTTTTCCAGCGCGCCCATGAAAGTCCAAGTCTCGTCCTGCCGTCCCCAGCCGAGTTCCGCATTCGATTGACCGGACAAGGTGTAGAGCAACGTGTCGATATCGGGAGATATCGATAGCCCTAGATGTTCGAAATCGTCACCGGTGTTGGCGACAATCGTCAGCGTATCGGGCGGTAGGATGCGATAGAGCCCCAGCGCCAGCTTGGCGCCGCCGACGCCGCCCGACAGCGCGAGAACCGGCCGGCTCTCGCTCATCGGAAGAGGTCGTGCTCCGGCGGTCGCACCAGCGCCGCGGCGTCGGCCTCGGGCGCATCCCATTTGAGGCCACGCACCACCGCCACCGGCATCGCCTCCGCCGCCTGACCCATCACCAGCGAGGCCGCGGCGGCGATCTCATCGGCAAACCCGGTTTCGGTGACTTCGAGCGGGCGGCCGAACAGATCGGGGTGACCGCGCCAGTCGATGATCGAGGGGAGCCCAGCGGACCCCAGGGCGATGCCGACCGTCCCGCGCCGCCAAGGCCGGCCGAAACTATCGCTGATGATCACCCCGACCGGCACGCCGTACGAGGCCACCAACTCTTCGCGCAGTGCGCGCGCCGAGGCGTCGGGGTCGAGCGGCAACAACAGCACGCGCTCATGGCCCTCGCCGGGCGCGACGTTCGAATGGTCGATCCCGGCATTGGCCATCACCCAGCCGCGCTTGTGCTCGGCGATGATCAGGTTCGCCCGGTGCCGCACGATGCGCTTCGATTCCGACAGAACAACCTCGACAAAGCGAGGATCTTTGGCGGTCTGGGCGGCAAGCTTCTTGGCCTGAGCGGACGGGGTGACTGTCGCGATATCGACAAAACGGTCTTCGGCCTTCGACACGATCTTTTGCGCGACGACGAGCACATCGCCGTCCTCAAGCGCCATGTCGGCGTCGACCAGGGCGGAAACGATCAGCGCGTGCAGGTTGTCGCCAGGCTGCACCATTGGCACGCCGTGCAGCCCGATGATCTCCAGCCGATCCATCGTGGCGGTCCGCGTCAGCCGAACGCTTTCCGCAGCCGCGGGAACACCTGCTCGGCGTAGAGCTTGATGAAGCGCGCCTGATCGGGGCCAGGGGCATGAAAGACCAAATGCGTGAAGCCGAGCTCGACATAAGGGCGGATGCGTTCCACCTGCTCGTCCGGATCGCTCGAGACGATCCAGCGGCTGGCGGCGCGGTCGAGCGGCAGCGCGTCGGCGCGGCGCTCCATCTCGATCGGGTCCTCGACCCCCATCTTCTCCTCGGGCGACAGCGCCAGCGCCGCCCAGTGGCGGGTCAGTTCTTTGGCCTGTTGGGCATCGGTGTCGAACGACACCTTGACCTCGATCATCTTTTCGAGGGCGCTCTCGCTGCGCCCGGACCGAGTCAGGCCCTCGGCGACTTTCCCCGACAGCTCGGTGTAAAGCTCCGGCTTCTTGCCGCTGGTGACGATGAAACCGTCGGCGATCTGGCCGGCCATCGCCGCCGCCAGCGGACCCGAAGCGGCGACCCAGATCGGCACCTTGTGCTTGGGCTTGTCGTAGATCGTCGCGCTTTCGGTCTTGTAAAATTGCCCCTCCCAGGTGACCCGATCCTCGGTCCACAGCTTGTTGATCAAATGGATCAACTCGCGCAGCCGATCGCGGCGCTCCTTTGCACCTGGCCACTGCATGCCGGTCGCTGGCACCTCGTTGAGCAACTCGCCGGTGCCGAGGCCGAGCACGACGCGGCCCGGAAACATCGAACCCATCGTGCCGAATGCCTGCGCCACGATCGAGGGGTGATAGCGGAAGGTCGGCGTCGCGACGCTGGTGCCGAGCACCACGCGCTTGGTGCTGGCGCCGAGCGCACCGAGCCAGGCGAGCGAGTTGGGGGCGTGCCCGTCGGTATGCTTCCACGGCTGGAAATGGTCGCTGACGAAGACCGAGTCGAACCCGTTCTCCTCGGCCAGCACCGAGAAATCGAGCAATTCGCGCGGTCCGAATTGCTCCGCCGACGCCTTGTATCCGAGCTTTAGCACGGCTTACTCCTGCGAATAGAGGTCAGACCTTGGCGAGGACGTCCTCGCGGAAGCGCCGCATGCTGGCGACGACCGCTTCGGCGTTCGGGCCGGAGAAGTTGAAATCAATATAACCGACGCCGAGATCGCGAAAGCCCCGCAAATCGGAGACGAGGTCGGCCGTGCTTCCGGAGAACAGCCGGCGGTCGCCATTATCGGCCTTTTCGGGGATCTCGCCGCCCATCTGGGTGACGCGATAGGCAAGGGAGATGTCCTTGGGGTCCCGCCCAGCCTCGCGGCAATAGCGGTGCAGCCGGTCGATGCCACCGCGGAAGCGCTCCAAGGTGTCGAGGCGGTGCTGCGGGTTGGTGCCGATCGGATACCAGCCGTCGCCAAGTTTCGCGGTGCGCCGCAGCGCCGGCCCGCTTTCGCCGCCGACCCAAACCGGTACCCGCTTCTGGATCGGTTGCGGGTTAAAGTAAATGTTTGAGAAGTTGACGTATTTGCCTGAAAAGTTTGGATTGTCGCTGGTCCATAGCTCGCGGCAGGCAAGGATATATTCGTCGGTGACCGCGCCGCGCTCAGGGAATGGTTCGGTACCGAGCGCCTCGAATTCCTCCTTGCACCAGCCGGCGCCGATGCCGAGGGTCAAGCGGCCGCCCGACATCACGTCGATCGTCGCCAGCATCTTCGCGGTCAGCACCGCCGGCCGATGCGGCACGACCATGACCGAAGTCACCAGCCGCAGCTTCGACGTCTTGGCGGCGGCGAAGGCAACCGCGATCAGCTGCTCGTAGCGGTCGCCGCGCGAACGGCCGGGAAACTCTCCGCTCTCGGTGTAGGGATACTTGGCTTCAAGCTCGCGCGGGATGGCGACGTGGTCGCTCAGTGTGCAGTAATCGTAGCCGATCGCCTCGCCCTCGGCGACGATGCGGTTGAAGTCCGCCATCCCCGATAGCGGCCCGCTGACCGGCGCGTTGAAGCCCCATTCCATGGCAGCCCTCCACCTTCTATTGGCGGCTAGCCTAGAGCATCAACGCCGGCTCACGGAAGCGCATCCTGAGAGGCGCCGGCCGCAGGCTCCGCGTGTCATCCGCCGAGGGGTTTTCGGCAGACGCCCATTTAGTCTTATTCACCGCCTACTTTCCGGTTTGGTGAGCGGCCTTCTCTTCCGTGCGGCTTGGGCTTGTTATCGGTGGCTTATTTGCCTCGACAGCGCCCGCGCCGATGTTGGTTATTATTTCGGTCGCGGACGACAGACGGCTTTTATTGTTATGCCTTATCGTTGTGCCCGCGCATGGAAGAAGAGTTCGCTCGTCAAGCTCCGGTTTCGGACTGTTAATCAACGAGCCGCCCGAGAGCGGCGCCGCCGGCCCACGCATGAACCGGCGCTGGGCGTTATCTGGTACGGAACAGGAACAAACTGAATATACGTTATTGCAATTCAACATCGCAATAATTGCATATATCGCCAATGCAGCTGGGTTGCGAGGCCCTTTAGAGTTCAAGGACGCGGCGCAGGCCTTCCTCGACCGCGCGTAAATCAGCGGTCGACAGGGCTCCGGCGGTGCGGGTGAGGCGGCTCTTATCGACCGCGCGAGCCTGGTCGCACACCGCGACCCGACGATCCCCGGCCGAAGGGGTGGCGACGACGATGGGCGGACGCGGCTGCGGCCCGGTCGCCAAGGGGACAACGACCACCGTGCGGCGCACCCGGTTCAAGGCGTCGGCGGTGACAATCACCGCCGGGCGCATCTTGCGCATCTCGCCGCCTTCGACAACGTCGAAATCGACCCACCAGACCTCGCCGCGGCGGACGCTTATCCCGTCCGGGGGAGGCGGCGCGGCCATCAGCCGCTTGCCCCATTTCCCGAGGGTACCGCGACGCCATCGGCGACCGTGGCCGGCTCCCATTCCGCCATCTCAGCGGCGAGCGCCTCGTCGGCCTCGACCGATAGCGCTGCGAGGTAGAGCGGATCGGTCTCGACCACACCGTCGGGCGGGAGAGCCTGTTCAAGAAGGTCCTGGATGAACTTGCTGCGCTGGCGCGCCGGGACCGCGCGCCTCAGGCGCCGAACCAGTTCATCCGGCAGATGGAGCAGGAGTTGCTGGGTTCCGGCCATCGGCGCATCCCTATCGATATCGCGCAATCAATATCGCTAGGGAGAACCCGCTTCAAGTCGTCATGCGGCGCGGTCGTGCTGCCGGATTACGCGCGGCAGCAGGAAGGCGTTGATCAGCCGTACCGCCTCGTCGATCGCCTCGTCTTGCGAGGCGAAGTACATCGTCCTGCCGAAGCGAGGGACTTGCGCCACCCAGCCGCGATTTTCCCGCAGAATAGAGAACTCGACGCCTTCATGAATCAGCGGGATGCCTGACATAAGGGCCTCCTTTCGCGGCCTACGAGCACCCGCTCGTCGAACCGCAGGTGTCGCACTTCAAGCACGTACCGTTGCGCACCAGGGTGAAATTGCCGCAATCGCCGCAGCTGTCCCCCTCGTAGCCCTTCATCCGCGCCTCACGGATTTTTTCGAGGCGCGGGTCGGCGGCGAGCGTCGCGATCTCGATGGTTTCGGTCGAAACGGCGAGCGCACCGGCGCTGAACAGCGGCATCTCGGCGGTCTCGACATCGGCGCGCGCGGTCGCGATGCCATTTCGCTTGCCGCCATGCAGCACCGTCAGCTTGTTACGGACATAGCCGTTGGAGGCGACTTTCTGCATGATCGCCGCGACCTCGGCGCCGACCGTGGCGGTGTCGGGGTCGTCGTGTTCGCGCAGGTTTGACTCAGCGCTGGCCCCCTTGCCGATCGTATCCGGCAGCAGATCGGCCGGCTCGACATGGGCCAGATCATTGCGGTCGAGATAGGAAATCGCCAGCTCGCGGAAGATGTAGTCGAGGATCGAAGTCGCCATCTTGATCGCGTCGTTGCCTTCGACCATGCCGGCCGGCTCGAAACGCGTGAAGGTGAAGGCCTCGACGAATTCCTCGAGCGGCACGCCGTATTGCAGGCCCAACGAGATCGCGATCGCGAAGTTGTTCATCAACGAGCGGAAGGCTGAGCCTTCCTTGTGCATGTCGATAAAGACCTCGGCGAGCTTGCCGTCCTCGTATTCGCCGGTGCGCAAATAGACCTTGTGGCCGCCGACCACCGCCTTCTGGGTGTAACCCTTGCGGCGGTTGGAGAGCCGGCGGCGTTCGGCGCGCGACACCACGCGCTCGATGACCCGCTCGACGATGCGCTCGGCGACCAGCGGCACTCGCTCGCCCTGGAGGCGCTCGTAAAGCTCGGCCGCCTTGTCCTCGGCGTCCTCGTCGTCGCCGAACAGGTTCGAGGCCAGCGGCTGCGACAGTTTGGAGCCGTCGCGGTAGAGCGCGGTCGCCTTGAGGCCCAGGCGCCAGGACAGCATGTAAGCGTCCTTGCAATCCTCGACGGTCGCCGAGTTTTGCATGTTGATGGTCTTGGAAATCGCGCCGGTGATGAAGGGCTGCGCCGCCGCCATCATCCGGATGTGGCTGTTGACTGACAGGCAGCGTTTGCCGAGCCGCCCGCACGGGTTGGCGCAATCAAACACCGGAAGGTGCTCGGCCTTCAGATGCGGCGCGCCTTCCAAGGTCATCGCGCCGCAGCAATAGGTATTGGCCGCTTCGGTATCCGCCTTGCTGAAGCCGAGCGCCGTGAGAAGGTCGAAAGCCGGGTCGGCCAATGCCGCTGGCGCGATGCCGAGCTTTTCGATGCAGAACGTTTCGCCCAGCGTCCATTTGTTGAAGGCGAACTTGATATCGAACGCCGAGGCGAGGCCGCTCTCGACCGCGGCCAGCGATGCCGCATCAAAGCCCTTCTCAATCAGCGTCTCGTGATTGATGCCGGGGGCGCCGCGAAGCGTGCCGCGGCCGAGCGCATAACGCTCGATGTCGCCGATCTGGTCCTGATCGTAGCCGAGCGTCACCAGCGCGTCGGGCACCATCCGGTTGATGATCTTGAAGTAGCCGCCGCCGGCGAGCTTCTTGAACTTCACCAATGCGAAATCGGGTTCGATGCCGGTCGTGTCGCAATCCATCACCAAACCGATCGTGCCGGTCGGCGCGATGACCGTGGTCTGGGCGTTGCGGAAACCGTGCTTCTCGCCGAGAGCCAGCGCCGCATCCCAGGAAGCCGCCGCCGCTTCGCTGAGCGCGGCATCAGGGCAGCTCGCGGCGTCGAGCGCGACCGGAGGCACGGCGAGACCCTCATAGCCCCGAATCTCTCCGCGGGCGGCGCGGCGATGATTGCGGATCACCCGCAGCATCGCCTCGCGGTTCTTGGCGTAATTGGGGAACGGCCCGAGTTCGGCCGCCATTTCGGCCGATGTCGCGTAGGTGGTTCCGGTAAGCAGCGCGGTGATCGCCCCGGCGATGGCGCGGCCCTCGTCGCTGTCATAGGGGATGCCCATCGACATCAAGAGGCCGCCGAGATTGGCGTAGCCGAGGCCGAGCGTGCGATAGGCGTAGCTGAGCCGGGCGATCTCGCGCGACGGGAACTGCGCCATCATCACGCTGATCTCGAGGACGATCGTCCACAGCCGGGTCGCATGTCGGAAGTCGGCGACCTCGAACCCGTCCGGGCCGCGATAAGCCATCAGGTTGAGCGAGGCGAGATTGCACGCGGTGTCGTCGAGGAACATGTATTCCGAGCATGGGTTGGACGCGTTGATGCGCCCACCCTCCGGGCAGGTGTGCCAATCGTTGATCGTGGTGTCGAACTGGACGCCGGGATCGGCCGAGGCCCAAGCGGCGAAGGCGATGCGGTCCCACAACCCGCGGGCGGAGACGGTCTTCGCCGGCTTGCCGTCGGTGCGGCGGGTGAGCTCCCAGTCGGCGTCGGCGGCGACCGCGTCGAGGAACGCGTTGGTGATGCGCACCGTGTTGTTCGAATTCTGGCCCGCGACGGTCAGGTAGGCCTCGGAATCCCAATCGGTGTCGTAGACGCGAAAATCGATGGTTTCATGCCCTTGGCGGGCGAGTTGGATGACGCGCTGGATGTAGTTCTCCGGCACCATCCCTTTGCGCGCGGCGCGGATTTCCGCCCTGAGGGCAGGGTTCTTCGCGGGGTCGAACGGGTCTTCCGCGTCGGCGCGGCAAGCGGCCATGATCAGGTTGAGGTGCTTGTTGCAGAGCCGCGAACCGGAGACGAGGGCGGCGACCTTCTGCTCCTCGATGACCTTCCAGTCGATGAAATCCTCGATGTCGGGATGGTCGGTGTCGACGATCACCATCTTGGCGGCGCGCCGCGTCGTGCCGCCCGATTTGATCGCGCCGGCGGCGCGGTCGCCGATCTTCAGGAAACTCATCAGTCCGGACGAGCGACCGCCGCCCGACAGACGCTCACCGTCACCGCGCAGCTTCGAGAAATTGGAGCCCGTGCCCGAGCCGTATTTGAACAGGCGCGCCTCGCGCACCCACAGATCCATGATCCCGCCCTCGTTGACGAGATCGTCGGCCACCGACTGGATGAAGCAGGCATGCGGTTGCGGGTGCTCGTAGGCGCTGTCCGAGGCCTTGACCTTGCCGGTCTTGTAGTCGGCGAAGAAATGACCTTGCGCCGGCCCATCGATGCCATAGGCCCAGTGCAGCCCGGTGTTAAACCACTGCGGTGAGTTGGGCGCGCCCATCTGGCGCGCCAGCATCGCTCGCAACTCATCGAAGAAGGCGCGGGCGTCCTCCTCGGTATCGAAATAGCCGCCCTTCCAGCCCCAATAAGTCCAGGTGCCGGCAAGGCGGTCGAAGCATTGCTTGGCGCTGGTCTCGCCGCCGCTGCGCTCGGCTTGCGGCAGGTGGGCGATCTGCTCGGCGTCGGCGACGTGCCGCGCCAGCCATTTGGGGACACCCGGCTCCTCGACCGGCTTCAGCACCGCCGGGATGCCGGCCTTGCGCAGATACTTCTGCGCGAGGATATCGCAAGCGACCTGGCTCCACTCCGCCGGCACCTCGACGCCCTCGGCGGCGAACACGACCGATCCATCGGGGTTGCGAATCTCGCTCGTCGCAGTACGAAAGGCGATGCCTGCGTACGGGTCTTGGCCTGCGGTCGTAAAGCGACGTGCGATTTGCATTTCTTACTTCCCCCCAACCTGTCCGCCATCATGTAGAGACGCTACATCTAGCGTGCAGGTAATCCCTCAGACACATATGTTGTGCCTCGTGCCCCAAGCTTGTCAAAATCAAATTGCGCTTGACATCCCAACGACCAGTTGAGGCGTCGTGGCGGCGGCGAAACTTTTCGAGAAATGCCGGGATTCGGCGGCAAATGGCGGAACGCTAGGGAATCATAATGGCTTTGATGACGACAAATATCGGCTCCCCTTGCCCCTATGTTGTGCCCGGTGCGATAGTCCGCCGCCCGCCGGGATAGGATGATGACGAGCCTTGGAACACTGATTTTGACGTGGTTGCGCGGCGAACTGGTCGGTACCGACCAGTACGGCAACCGGTATTATCGCCTCAAGGGCGACAAGCCGTCGGGGCGGGGCGGCGGCCGCTTCTCGCGCGAGCGCCGTTGGGTCATCTATCGCGGGGAACCGGAGGGGTCGAAGGTGCCGTCCGAGTGGCACGCCTGGCTGCACCACACGGTCAACGAGGTGCCGGGCGCTTGGCCACATTACGCCTGGGAAAAGCCGCACCAACCCAATCTCACCGGGACTCCGGGCGCCTATCATCCGCGCGGTTCGGTGCTGCGCGGCGGGCACCGCGCCCGCGCCACCGGCGATTACGAGCCGTGGACCCCGGAATAATCGGCGGAAGAACGATAGGCGGAGCCGAGCGATGAGAGGCAATGTAATCGAAACGGTGATGGGAGCGGTTGTCCTCGTCGTCGCCGCGCTGTTCTTGTTCTTTGCTTACAACACGAGCCAATTGCGCTCGGTGCAGGGCTACGAGCTGACCGCCAATTTCGAGCACATCGACGGGATTCGAGACGGCAGCGACGTGCGGATCAGCGGCATCAAGGTCGGCTCGGTGCTGGCGACGACGCTCGATCCGAAGACGTTTCTCGCGACGGTGCGGATGAGTGTTGAGCCGTCGGTAAAGCTGCCGGACGATACCGTCGCCGAGATCATCTCGTCTGGGCTGCTTGGCGACAAATACATGTCCCTGGTGCCGGGCGGATCGGACAAGGACCTGCCGCCGGGCGGGCAGATCAAGTTCACCCAATCGTCGGTCAGTATCGAGCACCTCATCGGCCAGATGATGTTCTCGCCGCCTCCCAAGAAGCCGGGGGACAGCGACAACCAGCAGCCGCAACCGCAACCGCAGCCAACCGAGCCGGCGCCGCCGAAATAGGATTAGGATTTGTCGATGGCAAAGACCTCGACCGCGGATTTCCCCATTTGGCGCACGTCTGAGGGCGAGCCGGTCTCGTGCGTCGAGAAGATCAAGGTGTTGAACGAGAACCTGTCGGAACTGCGCGATCTTGCTCAAGACGCACTGGAGGACGGTGTGTTGATGGGGTGCGACGAGGCTCAGCTGCGTGAGGTCTTGGCCGGCATCATCGCGGGTCTCGTCAATCCCTACCGTAAATGATTCGAGCGTGCTTGGCGGGGATCGTCCTGGCGCCGGTCCTGGCCACGCCCGCACGGGCGGCGATGATCCCGGAGCCGATTGCCGTCCTGCAGGGGCTCGACAAGGTCGCGGCGAAGGTCTCGCAAATCGAGACCCGGGTCGGCTCCTCGGTGACCTTCGGCACGCTGTCGATTCTGGTGCGCGACTGCGAGACCGCGCCGCCCGACGCCCCGCCCGACAACGCCGCCTTCATTCAGATCTACGAAACCCCGCCCGGCGAGCAGACCAAGCGGCTGTTCAGCGGCTGGATGTTCTCGTCGAGCCCGGCCCTGTCGGGGCTCGAACATCCCGTCTATGACGTGACCTTGCTCGCCTGCAAGGCCGCAAGCGCGCCCGCGCCTCCTCCGGTGCCGGCTCCGCCTTCGCCGGCCCCGAACCCGCGCGGAAAGACGCAGCGATAACGCAGCGCCTCGGCGAGCAGCCACTGGTATTGCGCGCGCGGCACCTCGATCGCGCCGAACTGCGCCAAATGCGGGGTCAGGAATTGCATGTCGAGAAGCCGATAGCCGCCATGCCGCAGCAGCGCGACAAGGTACACCAGCGCGACTTTGCTGGCGTCGGTGACCCGGCTGAACATGCTTTCGCCAAAGAAGGCGCCGCCAATCGACACGCCGTAGAGCCCGCCGACCAGCGCACCGTCCTGCCACGATTCGACACTGTGCGCGGAGCCGCGTGCGAACAAGGCCGTGTAGAGACGCACGATTTCGGCGTTGATCCAGGTATTGGGCCGCTTTTCGGTCGCCTCGGCGCAGCCTTCCAGGGTTGCCGGAAAGTCGCTGTCGACCCGCACCTCGAAACGGTTCTGCCGCACCACGCGGCGCAGGCGGCGCGACAGGTGAAAACCGTCCAACGGCAGGATGCCGCGCTGCTTGGGATCGACCCAGAACAGCTCGGGGTCGTCGGCCGATTCGGCCATCGGGAAGATCCCGGCCTGATACGCCTTGAGCAGAATCTCCGGGGTCAGGATGAACGGAAAGGGCATCGCATCACGCGCCGCGGCGGAGCATGCGTTCAAGCCAGCCGATATCGTAGGCGCCCGCCTGAAACTCCGCGTTCTCGGCAAGCCGCTGATGCAGCGCGATGGTCGTGTCGATGCCGCCGATCACGTACTCCTCGAGCGCCCGGCGAAGCCGCATCAGGCATTCCTCGCGATCGCCGCCATAGATGACGAGCTTCGAGATAAGGCTGTCGTAATAGGGCGGCACCTCGTAACCCTGATAGAGCGCGCTGTCGACCCGGACGCCCGGCCCCCCCGGTGCGTGGTATTCGTTGATCCGTCCTGGCGAGGGCCGGAAGTCATCCGCGCGTTCGGCATTGATTCGGCACTCGATCGCATGGCCGCGCAGATCGATGTCGGACTGTCCATAGCCGAGCGAGGCGCCGGCCGCGATGCGCAACTGCTCGCGTACCAGGTCGATGCCGCTGACCATTTCGGTGATCGAATGCTCGACCTGGAGCCGCGTGTTCATCTCGATGAACGAGAACTCGCCGTCCTGGTAAAGGAACTCGATCGTTCCGGCGCTCTCGTAGCCGAGTCGCTCCATGGCCTTGACCGCGATCCCGGCGATCTTCTCGCGCGCTGTCGCGTCGAGCCCCGGCGAGGGTGTCTCCTCGATTACCTTCTGATGCAGACGCTGCAGCGAGCAGTCGCGCTCGCCGAGGTGAACGACCTTGCCGCTGCCGTCGCCCAAAAGCTGTATCTCGATATGACGCGGGCGATCGAGAAAGCGCTCGAGATAGACGGAATCGTCGGCAAAGGCGGCCTGCGCCTCGGCTTGCGCGAGCGGAAGCAGGGCTCGCAATTCGGCATCGTCGCGGGCGAGTTTCATGCCGCGCCCGCCGCCGCCCGATACCGCCTTCAACAGAACCGGGTAGCCGATCCGGCGCGCCGCGGCGATCGCTTTGTCGGGCGTGCGCAATGCGCCGTCGGAGCCGGGCAGGGTGGGGATGCCAAGCTCCTTCGCCGCAGCCTTGGCATGAACCTTGTCGCCCATCATCCGGATATGTTCGGGTTTTGGGCCGATGAAGGTGAAGCCGTGCTCGGCGACAACCTCGGCGAAATCGGCATTCTCGGAAAGAAAGCCGATGCCGGGATGGATCGCGTCAGCCCCGGTGATCGTCGCCGCCGAGAGGATCGCCGGGATGTTGAGATAGCTTTGCCGCGCCGGCGGTGGGCCGATGCAGACGCTCTCATCGGCAAGCCGCACATTCATCGCGTTGGCGTCGGCGGTGGAATGCACCGCCACGGTCTTGATGCCCATGTCGCGGCAGGCGCGGTGGATGCGCAACGCGATCTCGCCGCGGTTGGCGATAAGGACTTTCTCGAACATCGGCCGGGGGAAGCGCGGAGAGCTATTCGATCAGCATCAGCGCGCTGCCGTATTCGACCGGCTCGGCATCGCTGATATAAACGCAAGCGACCCGGCCGGCATGTGGCGCGCGAATCTGGTTCATCACCTTCATCGCCTCGATGATGAGCAAGGTCTGGCCCTCGGCGACGGTGTCACCGACACGCACATAAGGGGCCTGCCCCGGCTCGGCGGCGAGGTAAGCGACACCAACCAGCGGCGCCTTCAGCGTCCCGGGATGGTCGTGGCCGTTGGCGCCGAGATGTGTCGCGCCGTTTGCACCGGCGGGAGTCACGGCCGCGGCCGGCTTCTCGGCCGGCGGGGCGATGCCGGCTGCCGAAGCGGTCGAGGTTCCGACATGCCGGGCGACGTGAATGCGCTGGCCGTCGGCCTCGTACTCGATCTCGCTGAGCCCGGTCTCGTCGAGCAGCTTGGCCAGCGAGCGGATCAGATCGGGATCGGGCGCCAGCTTGGGACGGCCTCCGCCAAGCTTCACCGCGGCGCCTCGTCCGCTGCATCCTCGATCACGCTGGCGAGCGCCTCTAGCGCCAGCTCGTAGCCTTGCGGTCCGAGCCCGAAAATCCCGCCGCGCGCCGCGAGGCTGACATAGGAGTGATGGCGGAAGCTCTCGCGGCGGAAGATGTTGGAGAGATGCACTTCGATCACTGGCAGGTCGGCCGCGTTGAGCGCGTCGAGCACCGCGACTGAGGTGTGGGTGAGGGCCCCCGCGTTGATGATAATGCCGTCCGCCGCCTCGCGCGCCTCGTGGATCCAGTCGACCATCTGGCCTTCGTGGTTGGTCTGGCGAAAGTCGATCGACAGGTCGAGCGCCTGGGCGCGCGCCAAGCACCGCTGCTCGACATCGGCCAGCGTGTCGTAGCCGTAGGTCGCTGGCTCGCGCACCCCGAGCAGGTTCAAATTCGGCCCATTCAAGATAAAGACGGTCGGCAAGCGTGCCTCCGCAGCTTGACCCCGCCTTATAGCACGCGACCGCCGCAGGGCAAGGCGAGGTGGCGGGGTTATGAGGAAGCGGGAGTGAACTTGGTGTGCTGGCGGCCCCATTCGAGCAGCGCCCGCAACACGGGGCGCAGCTCATTGCCCTTCTCCGTCAGCACATATTCCGCGCGCGGCGGGTGTTGTTCATAGAATCGGCGCTCGACGATGCCGGCATCCTCCAGCCGCTTCAGCCGCGCCGACAGCGTGTTGGGGCTGATTCCGCCGAGCGAGCGCTCGAAGTCTTGGAATTTGCGGGGCCCGCTCACGACGAGATCGCGCAGAATGAGGATCGTCCAGCGCTCGCCGATCACGTCGAGCGTTCGCGCAATCGGACATCGCATGTCATAAGGTGCTGAAATCGGCGGCGTATTCGGCATCTATCTACGATAACTGCTTTGTGATCAGAATCATAGTGACTTCTGAATATGAAGTGACTATTTAGATAGTGGCTTCAAAACCAGGAGCAACTATCATGACCGCTGCCACGTTCAATCTCGAAGCCATCCCGGCTCGCCAGGGATGGCGGGCTCTGCTTTGGGTGGCGCCGCTTACCGCGGGCTGGACCATCCTCAACTACGCCTTCCCTGCAGTTCCGGCGAGCGGCATCCAACCGATCGCCTCCCGAGTTTTCATCCACATGTTGCTGGCCTTGGGGCTGTGGCTCGGTCTTGAGCGCACCGACCTGACGCCGGTACAGCGACGCAATGTATGGCTGGGGATTTTGATCCCCTACACGCTTTGGCTGTCGGTGATCTGGGCCGAGGCAATCAACGGGATTTTCCTGCCCCGACACTTCCCGCTTCCGCTGCTGCCGATGTCGATCTTTTTACCGGTGATCGTTGGCCTGCCGCTGCTGTTGCGCTCGGAACGGGTGGGGCAGGTGCTCGACGCGATGCCACCGACCTGGCTGATCGCGCTCCAGCTCTACAGGGTTTTCGGCAGCGCCTTTCTGATCGGCTGGCTCAACGGCGTCATGCCGGGGATCTTCTCGTTGCCGGCGGGCATTGGGGATGTCTTGACTGGACTGTTTGCCGTACCCGTCGCGATTTCGCTGGCCTCCGGCACGCTGGAGGCGCGCAAGGCGGCGGTCGCGTGGAACATTTTTGGCCTGATCGACTTCACCATCGCCATTGGTATCGGGTTGATCATCGCGCCGGGTCCGCTTCAGCTCATTGTGCCGAGCATTCCCAACGCCAACGCGACCGTCTATCCGACAGTGTTGATCCCGGCCTTCGCGGTGCCGAGCTCGATCCTGCTGCATGCGCTGTCGCTGCGTCAGTTGCGGCGGCGCGCGGCCAACCGCGACAGCGGGAGCCGATAACATGTCGTGGCATGAAGAGAAATCCGCGGCGGGTAGCGCGTCGGCGCGGGAGGTTCTCGTGGCCTGGGCTTGCTGCGGCCTGGTCGCAATCGGCGCCCTCGCGCTCGCAAGTCGAGGCAGTCCGGCGCCTGCGATCTATGCCGGGGTCCATCTTCCCGGCCCGGTGGCGAGCACGCAACCGGTGCTGAGCATCGCCGACGAATTCGCCGACCTACGCGATGTCTCGGATGAGGAATCGCCTGGAACGGCACTCGCCGCGGCCTCGGCGACCGAGCCAGTTAAGGCACAGCAGTGCTGGCTGCGGTCCGTGGTGCACCGGCTGATATAGGTTCTGCTGGTTTCCGCGACGCTTTCCGCGTCGTGTAACCGCGCTCTAGATGGCCCTTCCCGGCGATGGCCGGGAAGGGCCATAGTGCGCGCGCATGGCGCATGAGGGGACGACGATGGCGATCACGATGTACGACCTCGCCGGAACCGATCCGAACCGGCGGTTCAGCCCGTTCTGCTGGCGCGCCCGCATGGCGCTGGCGCACAAGGGGCTCGAGGTCGAGACGGTGCCCTGGCGGTTTACCGAGAAGGAAAAACTGCCGTCGCCGAATGACGGGCGCGTTCCGGTGATCGTCGATGGCGGCAAGGTCGTGCACGATTCGTCGGCGATCGCCGACTACCTCGAGGAGCGCTATGCCGACCGGCCGAGCCTGTTCCCCGGCGCGGCCGCGCGCGGCCTCACCAAATTCGTTCAGAATTGGACCGAGACGGTGTTGCAGGTCGGGCTGGTGCGGCTGGTCGTGCTCGACATCTGGAAGCATATCGGCCCGGCCGATCAAGCCTATTTCCGCCAGTCGCGCGAGCAGCGCTTTGGCGCGACGCTGGAAGAGGTGGTCAAGGACCGCGAAGCGCGGCTGCCGGCGTTTCGCGCCAGCCTCGATCCGCTGCGCCGCACCGTCGAGCGACAGAACTTTGTTTGCGGCGGCGAGCCGGCCTTTGCCGATTACGTCGTGTTCGGCGCGTTTCAGTGGGCGCGCGTGATCAGCGAGTTCGAGTTGGTGGCGGCCGATGATGCCGTTCACGCCTGGCGCGGGCGGATGCTCGATCTTTATGGCGGGCTGGCGCGCAATTCGCCGGGATATGGCGGCTAGGCGTGAGCGGCACCAACCTGCTGGTCGCGTCGGTCGCGCTGATCCTGCACATCCTGAGCGCAGTGGTCTGGGTTGGCGGGATGTTTTTCGCGCTTCTCGTGCTGCGTCCTTCGACCGGCCCGCTCGACCCGCCCGTGCGGCTCGGCCTGTGGCTGCGCGTGCTCGACCGCTTCTTCGCTTGGGTTTTCGTCGCGATCGTGGTGCTGCTCTTGACCGGTTTTATGATGATCGTCGCCGTATTCGGCGGGTTCGCCGGCGCGCGGCTCTACATCAACTTGATGATGGGAATCGGCATCGTGATGATGCTGCTGTTCTTCCACCTCTATTTCGCCCCGTGGAAACGTTTCCGGGCGGCGATGGCGGCGGGAGACAATGCCGCGGCGGCGGTCCAGCTCAATCAGATCCGCATTATCGTGACGATCAACCTGATCCTCGGCCTCATCACCGTGGCCGTCGGCAGCAGCGGCCGGTACTGGAGCTAGCCCGGGGGATTTGAATGCCGACCATCTACGTCGCGCGCAGCGTCAAGACCGGCAAGTGGGCGTCCGATGTCGGGCTGGGTAAGGATGCCTACAAGGTCGGCGTCGCCGATGACCCAAAGGCTGCGGCCGCGGCGGGCTGGGCCGGCGAGTCCGACTGGTCGATCGTCAAATCGGAGCTGGTCGAGCACCTGAGCGAAGACGAGGCAATCGACAGGCTCGCGGCAAAGGAGCGGATGATCGACCCGAACCTTTACCCCAAGCTCAAGGGCTCTCGCGGCGTCTTTCGCATCAATCCGACCAAGGTCGAGAACCACATCGTCGTTTCGCGTGCGCTGGCGGGCGAGAGCGACCTGAAGGCGCTCAAGCTGAAGCCGGCGGACTTTGCCGCCTACCTGATCCACAACGCGAAACGGTGACGCGGCGCGTCAAGCCTGGGCTGACGGCGAATTCCCGCGCCTAGGCGGGCGTGCGGAACGCGACCCGATCGCGCAACTGGGCGAGCGCCTCGGGCGTATCGATGTCGGTGAGCACGGCGTCGGTATCCATCTCGACCTCGGCGATGAGGTCGGCGTGCTCCTCGATCAGTCGGCGGGCGCCGGCATCGCCCGATAGCGCCATCATCTCGGGGAAGAACTGGCGCGCCCACAACACCGGGTTACCGCGTTGGCCACGCCTTGTTGGGACGACGATCGCGCGGCCTTCGAGCGGGTTGAAGGCGGCGATCAGCCGGTCGAGGTCGCGCCCGGCGATCAGCGGCATGTCGCCGAGGCAAATGACGACGCCATCAATATCGGCGGGGAGCGCGGCAAGGCCGCGTTTCAGCGAAGTCGAGAGTCCGTCGGCGTAATCGGGGTTACGGACGCGTTCGACCGGCAATTTGCCGAGTGCCGTGTCGACCGCGTCGGCCTCGTTGCCCAACACGGCGACGATCGGCCGCGCGTGCGAGGATAAGAGCCGCTGAGCCGTGCGCGCCACCATCGGGCGGCCGTCGATCTCTTCCAGCATCTTGTTCGCGCCCATTCGGCTCGATTTGCCGGCGGCGAGCAGGATCGCGGCGATGTGCGGGCCCGGTGGCGCCTTCGCCGCGGGTTTTGGCTCGGGCGCGGCGCCGGCCTCGGCGCGCTTTAGCCCGCGCGCCGGGATCTCCGCCAGCAAGCCGCCGGCGCCCATCGACATGATCTCGCGCTTGCCGACGGGCAAACCAGCGACAAGCCGCTCCAAGACCCAGTCGAAGCCATTCACCTTGGGCGAGCGAGCGCAGCCTGGCAGGCCGAGCACGGGCTTGCCCATGACATGCCCAAGCAGCAGCAGATTGCCGGGATCGACCGGCATGCCGAAATGGTCGATCGTCCCGCCGGCCAACTCGACCGCGGCCGGGATCACATCGCGCCGGTCGACGATCGCCGAGGCGCCGTGGATGAACAACAAATCGACCCCGCCAATAATCGCCGCGATTTCCGCTGCTAGGTCCTTGCTCTTGTGCGCGCATCGGCGTTCGAGCGCCAAGCTGCAACCCAGCACGTCAAGCCGGCCTCGGGTCACCTCGCAGGTCTTGTCGAGGATCGATTCCTTGAGCCCCGGCAGCCGCGTCTGAATCAGTCCGACGGCGAGCGGTCGGAACCCCGCAACCCGCAACAGCCCGCCGCCTTCCGCGGCAATTGCGGCGCAGCGCGCGACTGCATCTTCCGGCACAGCGAACGGAATGATCTTGACGGTCGCGACCATCTGTCTCGGTTCAACCACCGCGTAAGGCGGCAAGGTGCCGAGGGTCACCGCTTCGTCGATCAGATTGAGCTTGTCGAGGCGGTCGCGGTCAAAAACCAGCAGGCCTTTGGCATTGGCAAACAAATTCGCGCGGCCAGTGAAGGCGGGGGCGGTCGCAATCCCCGGGCCGGCGACGGCGGCGGCCACGCGGTCGGCCGCCGCGTCCTCGCGGACATCGCCCGGTTCGAGGCGAACGACGGTGATCTCCTCGATCCCGGCGCCGGCGATTGCCGCGATATCGGCGGCGGAAAGGACGCGGCCTTTCTTCAGCACGGTCGCGCCAAGCCGCAGGCTGTGGACGAGGATTGCGCCTTCGGCCTCTTGGGTCGCGACCTCGCCGAAATGCATTCCGGCCCCTAGACGCTGCCGCGCCGCAGCACGCTGGTGATTTCGGCCAGGATCGACACGGCGATCTCGGCCTGCGACACCGCGCCGATATTGAGCCCGATCGGCGCGTGGATGCGCGACAGCTCGTTCTCGCCGAAGCCTTCGGCGGTCAGCCGCTCCAGCCGTTTCGCGTGGGTCCGCTTAGAGCCTAGCGCGCCGATATAAAAGCAGTCGGAGCGCAGCGCGGCGATCAGCGCCGGGTCGTCGATCTTCGGATCGTGGGTGAGGGCGACCAGTGCCGAGGCGCGGTCGGGCTTGTATTTTTCCAGCGCCTCGTCCGGCCACTCGCTCGATAGCTCGACGCCAGGAAAGCGCGCCTCGGTCGCCCAGGCGCCGCGCGGGTCAATGACGATCGGCTTGTAGTCGCACGCCGCCAGCATTGGCACGAGCGGCTGCGCGATATGCACCGCGCCGATCACAAAGCAGCGCCGCGGCGGGCTGAATACCTGGACGAAGACGCGCCCTCGCGCCGTATCCAACGTAATATTCCGGTCGGCGCGCAAAGCCTCGCGCATCGCCCCGACGGAAGCCTCGTCGAGCTGGAGGGTGCCCTCGGTCGCCTCGCCGTCGAGAAAAAGCTGCGCGCCCGACGGCAACTCGGTCGCCAAGGCAACCGAGCGGCCTTCCTTGTTGGCGGCGATCACCGCCTCGATGTATCGGCTCTTCATTCGACCGGCTCGACAAAGATCTCGATCTTGCCGCCGCAGGCAAGACCGACCTCCCAGGCCTGCTCGTCGCTGACCCCGAAATCGAGGAGCCGCGGTTTGCCGTCCTTGATCGCTGCCTGCGCCTCTTCGATGACCGCGCCTTCGACGCAGCCACCCGAGACCGAACCGACAAAGGCGCCGTCATCGGCAACCGCGAGCTTGGCGCCGGCCGGCCGGGGCGACGAGCCCCAGGTCTTGACCACGGTCGCCAGCGCGACGCCTTTGCCGGCATGGCGCCATGACGCCGCCTGCTCGAGAATATCCGCGTGATCGCTCATGCTGCTCTCGCTCCCATCCGCAAATCCGCCGTCGCGGTCAGCCGCCGTGGCGCGGGCGCGCTCAGGACCTCGACGAGATTGCCGAGGCTTTCGAGGTTGTGCACGGGACGGAATTCGTCGACATGCGGCAACATCGCCCTCATCCCCAATGATTTTGGTTCGAACCCCTCATAACGCAACAGCGGATTGAGCCAAATCAGCCGCCGGCAAGAGCGGTGCAACCGGTCCATCTCGTGCGCGAGGCCGATGCCGACATCGCGGTCGAGCCCGTCGGTGATCAACAAAACGACTGCGCCTTGGCCCAATACCCGCCGCGACCACAGCAGGTTGAACTCGGTCAGGCACACACCGATCCGCGTCCCGCCCGACCAATCGGCGACCGCCTCAGCGACCTTGTCGAGCGCGAGATCGACGTCGCGGAAGCGCAGGTAGCGGGTGATACTGGTAAGTCTGGTGCCGAAGACGAAGGTGAAGACGCGGTCGCGGTCGTTGGTGATCGCATGCATGAAGTGCAGGAACATGCGGCTGTAGCGGCTCATCGACCCCGAGATGTCGCACAGCACGACCAGCGGCGGCGGACGCAGCCTGCGGCTCTTGCGCTTCAATTCGATGATCCCGCCGGAACGGAGCGCGGCGCGCAGGGTCGCGCGCATGTCGGCCCGGGCACCATAGGGGTCGGGCGCAAAGCGCCGGGTTGGCCGGTCGAGAATGGGTAGCCGAAGCCGCGCGATTGCCGCTTTTGCCTGCGCCAGTTCGTCCAGCGACATCTTCTCGAAATCCATCGCCTGGAGCTGTTCGCGGTCGGAGAAGGTCATCGCCGCATCGAATTCAAGCTCGGTCTCGCCGGTTTCGCGGGACTCGGGGTTGGGATGCAGCGCCTCGGCGAGGCGGCGTAACATCTCGTTCTTCTCATCCTCGGGGAGCTCGAGGCTCATCTCCGGCAACACCAGCGACATCATCTTCTTCAACAGTTCCGGGTTGCGCCAGAAGACGTGGAACGCTTGGTCGAAGAGCGGCCGCTGGTCCGGCCGGTTGACGAAAACCGCGTGCAGCGTCCAATAGAAATCGGCGCGGTTGGTAATGCCGACGCTGCGGACCGCGGCGACCGCGTCGATGACCTTACCCGGCCCGACCGGCAGCCCTGCGGCGCGCAAGGTGCGAGCGAAATGCATCAAATTGGCGACGAGGTGGCCGTCTGCCGCTTCCGCCCGGGCGGCCATTACGCTCCGCGCGGCGCGGCCGCGATTTCGGCCTTGACCTGGTCCAGGAGCCGCGCGGCCTCGCTGCCCTGAATGCGGGCGATGTCGTCCTGGTACTTCAAGAGGACGCCGAGTGTGTCGTTGACCGCGCTCGGGGTCAGTTCGAGCACGTCCAATTGCATCAGCGCCTCGGTCCAGTCGATCGTCTCGGCGATGCCCGGCAGCTTGAACAGATCCATCTTGCGCAAATTCTGAACAAACCCGACCACCGCCCGCGACAGCTCGGGCGCCGCGCCTGGCGCCTTGCGCTTGAGGATTTCGAGCTCACGCTCAGCGTTCGGGTAATCGACCCAATAGTAGAAGCAGCGCCGTTTCAGCGCGTCGTGGATTTCACGCGTCCGGTTTGAGGTGATGACGACGATCGGCGGATGCTCGGCGTGGATCGTGCCGATCTCGGGGATCGTGACCTGGAAATCGGAAAGCAGTTCGAGGAGATAAGCCTCGAACGGCTCGTCTGTGCGGTCGAGTTCGTCGATCAGCAGCACGGGCGGGCCTTCGATCTCCGGCTCCAACGCTTGTAACAACGGCCGCTTGATCAGGAAGCGGTCGGAGAAAATCGTGCTTTCAATCTCCTCGCGGTCCTGGTCGCCGGCCTCGGCGAGGCGAATTTCGATCATCTGCCGCGCGTAATCCCATTCGTACACCGCCGAGGCGACGTCGAGCCCTTCATAGCATTGCAGGCGGATCAACTTTCGCTTCAGCGCGCTCGCCAGCACCTTGGCGATCTCGGTCTTGCCCACCCCAGCCTCGCCTTCGAGAAACAGGGGTCGCTTTAGGTGCAACGCCAGATGCACTGCGGTCGCCAGGCTGCGGTCGGCCACGTAGTCAGCGCTGCCCAGCATCGCCAAGGTGGCCTCGACCGAGGAGGGCAGGGTGGAAGTTTGGGCCTTGGGCATGAGAAAGGTCCGGCTGCAACAAAATCCCTCTCCCGACGGGAGAGGGCGATGATCTCGGCGCTAACCTAATGCAGCGCGCCGTACCGCGCCACCTCGGCGCGCGGCTATGGCGCCGGCTTAATCTCGCCGCCGATCTCCGGGGCCTTCGCGTTCCCTATCATCACCATCCACTGCCCGGTCTTGAACCCGGCGATCTGGTCGTCGCTCACCTGCATCGACCCGCTCACCGGGCTGGTCGGCTTGGCAGGCAGTGTCAGCGGCAAGGTCCCAGGCTCGCCTTTGGGGTCCTTCGGCGGCGACATGATCGCGGCCATCGCCGGCGGCGCCGACAAGCCAGAATACTCGATCGACCAGTCCATCTTCTTGCTGCCGGTGTCGACTGTCAGAGTTGCCGTACCCTTGGCCGCGCCGGTTTTCTCCGGCGCGAGCGAGGCGGTGAATTTGAGGGTGTCGGCCCACGCCGCGCCGCACCACAGGCCCAGAGCAAGGAACGCGGCAATCGGCAATCTGAAACGGTACACGGCGATCCTCCTCGTCACTGCACCTGTTATACGCAATGAGCGCCGAGACTATGCGCAGGCGGCGACAGCGCGGCGCGCCATGACGTTGACAAGATGGGCGCGATACTCGGCGCTGGCGTGGATGTCGCTGTTGAGGCCGGCGTCGGAAACCGCGATGTCCTTGATCGCATCCGGCGTGAAGGACCTGGCAAGCGCCGCTTCCATCTCCGGCTGCCGGAAGACGCAGGGTCCCGCACCGGTCACCGCGACGCGCACGCCGCCGTCGGTTTTAGCGACGAAGACGCCGACGATCGCGTAGCGTGACGCTGGGTTCTTGAACTTCTGGTAGGCCGCGGCCTGCGGCTTCGGGAATTTGACCGCGGTGACGATCTCGTCCTGGCCCAGCGCTGTCTCGAACATGCCGGTGAAAAACTGCTCGGCGGGTATCTCGCGCTTGGTGGTGACGACGGTCGCGCCGAGTCCGACTAGCGCCGCCGGATAGTCCGCCGCCGGGTCGTTGTTCGAGATCGAGCCGCCGATTGTGCCGCGATTGCGCACCGCCGGGTCGCCGATCATGCCGGCCAGCGCGGCGAGGGCTGGGATCACGCGCTTCACATCGGCCGAGCGATTGACCTCGACATGCCGAGTCATCGCCCCGATGGTCAGGCCGCCGCCTTCTTCTTTGATGCCCTTGAGGCCGCCGATCGCCGCCAGGTCGACCAGATCGGAAGGCTTGGCGAGGCGCTGTTTCAGCGTCGGCACCAGGGTCATGCCGCCGGCGACGAGCTTGGCCTCTTCGCCGGCCAGCAGCTTGGCGGCGTCAGCGAGGCTCGCCGGCTTGTGATAGTTGAATTCGTACATCGGGCCTCTCCCTTATGCCGCTTTCTGGTGGATGGCGCGCCAGAGTTTCTCGGGCGTTGCCGGCATCTCGACATGTTTGACGCCGTAGCCCTTCAGCGCGTCGACGATGGCGTTGGAAATCGCCGCCGGAGCGCCGATCGCTCCGGCCTCGCCGCAACCTTTGACGCCAAGCGGGTTGTGCGTACACAGCGTCGCATGCGTCGACAACGCGAAGTTGGGCAGGTTGTCGGCCCGCGGCATCGCATAGTCGTTATAGGACGCGGTCAGCAGCTGCCCCGTCGTCTTGTCGTAGACGCAGTTCTCCAGCAGGGCTTGGCCGATCCCTTGCGCGAGGCCGCCATGCACCTGCCCGGCGACGATCATCGGGTTGATGATGCGGCCGAAATCGTCGCTGGCGTTAAAGCTGCAGATTTCCAGTGTGCCGGTATCGGGGTCGATTTCGACCTCGGCGACATAGGCGCCCGATGGGAAGGTGAAGTTCTTCGGGTCGTAGAACGCGGTCTCGTCGAGACCGGGCTCCAGTTCCTCGTGCGGGAAATTGTGCGGCACGTAAGCGGTGAGCGCGATCTCCCCGAAGCTCTTCGACCGGTCGGTGCCGGCGACGCTGAAATTGCCGTCCTTGAACTCGATGTCGGCCTCGGCCGCTTCGAGCAGATGCGCAGCGATCTTCTTGCCCTTGGCGATGATCTTATCCATCGCCTTGATGATCGCGGTTCCGCCGACCGCCAGCGAGCGCGAGCCGTAGGTGCCCATCCCGTAGGGAATTTTGGCGCTGTCGCCATGAACGATCTCGATCAACTCCATCGGGATGCCGAGCCCATCGGCGACAAGTTGGGCGAAGGTCGTCTCGTGACCTTGGCCGTGGCTATGCGAGCCGGTGAGAATCGTGACGCTGCCGGTCGGGTGAACCCGAACCGCGGCGGCCTCGAACAGCCCGGCGCGGGCACCCAGGGAACCGACGACAGCCGAGGGTGCGATGCCGCAAGCCTCGATATAGGTTGCGATGCCGATGCCGCGCAGCTTGCCGCGCCGGGCAGCCTCCGCCCGCCGCACCTCGAAGCCGGCGTAATCCGCCGCCTTAGTCGCGAGATCCAGCGTCGAGAAGTAATCGCCGCTGTCGTATTGCAGCGCCACCGGCGTCTGGTACGGGAAGGCGTCGGCCGGGATGAAGTTCTTGCGCCGCAGCTCGGCCGGGTCGACTCCCAGCTCGTCGGCGGCGAGGTCGACGATGCGCTCCAACAGGAACGTCGCCTCCGGCCGCCCGGCACCGCGATAAGCGTCGACCGGGACGGTATTGGTGAACACCGCCTTGGTCTCGACATAGATGACCGGCGTCGTGTAGGTGCCGGCGAGCAGCGTGCCGTAGAGGTAAGTCGGGATGCAGGTCGCGAAGGTCGAGAGATAGGCGCCCATATTGGCGATGGTCGAAACCTTGAGCGCGACAAACTTGTTCTGCACGTCGAGGCCCAATTCGACATGGGTCGCGTGATCGCGGCCATGCGCGTCCGACATGAAGCTCTCGACCCGGTCGGCGGTCCATTTGACCGGCTTCTTCAACTTAGCCGCCGCCCAGGTGACGATTGCCTCCTCGGCGTAGTGGTAGATTTTCGAGCCGAAACCGCCGCCGACATCGGGTGCGACGACGCGCAGCTTCGCCTCCGGGATGTGCAGCACGAAGGCGCCCATCAACAGGCGAATGACATGCGGGTTCTGGCTAGTGGTGTAGAGCGTGTGCTCGCCGGTCGCGCGGTCGAAATCGCCGATTGCGGCCCGCGGCTCCATCGCGTTCGGCACGAGCCGGTTATTGATGAGGTCGAGCTTGACCACCCGCGCGGCGGATTTGAGCGCGGCATCGACCGCCGCCAGGTCACCCAGCGCCCAGTCGTAACAGACATTGCCGGGCACTTCGGCGAACACCAGCGGCGCGCCGGGCTTCAGCGCCTCGGCCGCATTAGTAACCGACGGCTCTGTCGTGTAGTTGACCCTCACCAATTCGGCTGCGTCGCGGGCATGGCCGAGCGTGTCGGCGATCACCACCGCGACCGGGTCGCCAACGTGACGCACGCGGTCAAGCGCCAGCACCGGGTGCGGCGGCTCGTGCATCGGCGAACCGTCCTTCGAACGGATCTGCCAGCCACAGGGCAGGCCGCCGACGCCGGCATCCGCCAGATCCTTGCCGGTATAGATCGCGGCAACGCCGGGCGCCTTCGCCGCGGCGGCGGTGTCGAGGCCGGCGATGCGCGCGCTGGCGTGCGGGCTCCTGAGGATGAAGGCGTAAAGCTGGCCGGGTCGGTTGATGTCGTCGGTATAGCTGCCCTGGCCGGTGAGGAACCGGTAGTCCTCGCGACGGCGGACGGGGGTGCCGATCTCTGCCATGGCGGCTACTCCGCCGCCACTTTGGCGCCTCTCATTGCGGCAGCTCCAGCTTTAATCGCCAGCACGATATTGTGGTAGCCGGTGCAGCGGCAGAAATTGCCCTCGAGGTATTCGCGGATTTCGCGGTCGCTCGGATCGGGATTGTTCTTCACCAGATCGAGCGCGCTCATGATCATCCCGGGGGTGCAGAAGCCGCACTGCAGCGCGTGATTGTCGCGAAACGCCTCCTGCATCGGGTGCAGCGTGTCGCCATCGGCGACGTCCTCGATCGTCTTGACCGTGCGGCCTTCGGCCTGGACGGCGAGCAGCGTGCAGGACTTCACCGCCTCGCCGTCGACATGGACGACGCAGGCGCCGCATTGGCTGGTGTCGCAGCCGACATGGGTCCCGGTGAGCCCCAAGGTCTCGCGCAAAAGCTGCACCAGGAGGGTGCGTCCCTCGACCGTGGCCGAAACCGGCTTGCCGTTGACGGTAAGACTCACCGTCTTCTGCATGGAAACCTCCCTTTTGCGTGCGCGGCCGAGGACCCGTCGCGGCCCGTGGGCGCGAGTTTCCTGCGACGTCGGCGCCGGGTCAAGGCGCCAGCGATGTCACAAACTTCGTTGTATACAGTAAGTTATTACGATATGGCCTGCGCCGCGGGCGGCGTCATCAGCCCGAGAAAGCGATTGAAGAATTCGTCCGCCATCTTGCGCGAGGTCGCGTCGATAAGGCGCGAACCGATCTGCGCCAGCTTTCCTCCCACCTGCGCCTGGACCCCATAGCGCAACACGGTCTCGGCCCCGGCGTCGTCGAGCGCGACCTTGGCGCTGCCCTTGGCGAAGCCGGCGACGCCGCCGGTGCCTTCGCCGGTGATTGTATAGCTGGACGGCGGGTTGAGATCGGTCAGCGTGACCTTGCCCGAGAAGCTCGCCTTCACCGGCCCGACGCGCGCGACCACCTTGGCGACGAACTCGGTGTCGGAAACCTTTTCGACGCTTTCGGCGCCGGGGATGCAGTTCTTCAGCATCTCCGGGTCGTTGAGCTTCTCCCAGACCTGCTGCCGCGGCGCTGGGATGCGCAGCTCGCCATGCATTTCCATCAACAAAATCCTCTGGTTGACGGCGCGAGTGTGAGCCGCGCCCGGAACAATTGCAACGCGATAGGGGCCTCGCGCCTAGGGAACGACCGCGATGGCGTTGATCTCGATCAGGTAGTCGGGGTGGGTCATTTTGACCACCTCGACCATCGTCGAGGCGGGCAGCGGTTCGCGGAAATATTCACGGCGGACCTTATGGATCGCGTCGAATTGCTCCATGTTGCGGATATACACATCGACGCGGCAGATATCGTCCATCGTGCCTCCGGCGGCCTCGACCGCCGCCTTGATGTTCTCGCAAACTTGGCGGGTCTGCGCCTCGATGTCGCCGATCCCAGCGATTGAGCCGTCGGCGCGGCGCGCGGTCATCCCCGAGATGAAGACCAGGCGGCCTTGCGCCTCGATCGCGGTCGCATGGGAGAAGACGCCGCTTGGCTGACGCAGCTTGGCGGAACGAATCTGTTGCTTGGGCACGGCGCTCCTCCCTCGACAGTTTCCCGTATCCTGCCTTGCGCCGCGCCGCGTTCCAAGGCCGCTTGACGAGGCGGCGCTAAGGCTGAACGCTAACGCCGCCAACCGATTAAGGACGCACCGATGCCCGTTGCTACCCGGCCCGTCCGGCCGCTTCCCGCGTGCATGGAAGACCGGCTGATCGTCGCGCTCGACTTGCCAACTGTCGGCGCGGCGCGCGAGATCGTCGCTCGGCTCGACGGCATCGTCAGCTTCTTCAAGCTCGGGCTGTGGCTGATCTTCGCGCCGGGCTTCGAAGCCTTTCTCGACGACCTGATGCGCGGCGGCAAGAACGTCTTCCTTGACGCCAAGATGTTCGATATCGGTGAGACGGTTCGGCGCGGTGTCGAGCGGGTCGCCGAGCGCGGGGTCAGTTTCGTCACCATTCACGGCGACAGCGACATCATCCGCGCGGCGGTCGAGGGCAGGGGTAATGCCGCGTTGAAGCTGCTCGTCGTCGCGGTGCTGACCAGCCTCAATGAGCGCGGGCTGCGGGAATTGGGCCATAGCGGTACCGTCGCCGACCTGATCGCCGAGCGTGCGCGGTTTGCCTACGAGAACGGCGTCGACGGGATCATCGCCAGCCCGCAGGACAATCCCAATGCGATCCGCAAGCGCCTCGACGCGGAGCGGCTGTTGATCGTCACTCCCGGTGTCCGGCTCGCCGGGGCCGGGCTGGACGACCACAAGCGCTCGGGCACGCCGGCGCAGGCGATCGCAAACGGCGCCGACTATCTTGTTGTCGGCCGGCCGATCGTCCAGGCGCCAGACCCCGCCGCTGCGGCCGCGCAGATCATCGCCGACATGAAGCGCGGCGGTGTTTAGAGCCCGGCCCCGCATACCGGACATGGATGTTCCTCAGCCAGGTGCTCGATCGCTGAATTGCGTCGGCTGCCTTGTAATCGCCAGCAGAGCCTAGCGATCCGTTGCGCGGAACCTCATCGCCGTGAAGTCGTTCGTTAGTCGAGTCGCAAAGAGACTCGGCAACACATGGAGGATTCCATGTCGATGAACAAACGAAATCGCCGATTTCATTGGCTTGGCGCAGCTGCTGTTGGCGCGTTAGCCTTAACCGCCGCGGTTGTTCCTTTGACGCCCGCCAAAGCGCAGATCGGCATCGAAGTGGGGCCGGTGGGTGTTGGCATCGGCGGGCCGTATTACGGCTATTACGCGCCGGGCCCTTACTATGGCTACTACGGCTATTACGGCCCGTATTGGCATCACCACTACTACCATGGCTGGTAGCTGGAAACCGGGCGTCAGGCCTGGGCTAGATCAGGCAGACGCGGATGCCTGAGCGAGCGCGGCAGGATGCCGCGCTCGCGCGGGTCATCGAAGACGACAGCGCGCTGGGCGTAAACGACAAACCCGGCGCGCTGATAAAGCGGGAGCGCCCGCGGATGGTCGAAGGTGCAGGTATGCACCCAGAACCGGCCGATCGGGCGCGACCACGCTTGTTCGATCGCCGCGTTGAGCAGGAACGGTCCTAGACGGCGGCCGATGAATTCCCGCGCCAGGCCGAAATAGCAAAGCTCGGTGTCCCGCGGTTCGGCGGCATTGAGCTCGAAATAGCCGGCCGGCACCCCGCCGGCGTAGAGCACGAAGATTTCCGTGGTTTCCTTCGCCAGCTCGGCGGCGAGCGCCTCGTCGCTCCACAGTCGCCGCTCGAACCACACCCACGGTGTTCCGACTGTCTCGTAGAGATACCGGTAGAACGATACGGTGCAGGCCTCGGCCCGCATCAACGCGATCTTGCCGAGCGGCGGCGCGCCCGGGATCGGGGGCGGCCGCTCGAACATCTCCAGATAGGTGATCGTGTCGGCGATCTGTGTCATCTCGCGGGGCCGGTTTCGATCGGCGGGCCGTCCGGCAGCCCCCATTCCGACCACGACCCGTCATAGATCGCGGCGCGCTCGTGGCCAATGAGATAGAGGCCGAAGGCGAGGGCGCACGCCGTAACCCCCGAGCCGCAACTCGTGACGATCGGCCGGTCGAGCGCGACGCCCGCTCCCTGGAACAGCCGTTGCAGTTCCTCGGCGCTCTTGAGCTGCTTGGTTTTCGGGTCGGTCATCTGGTCGAACGGCAGGTTGCGGCTGCCCGGAATGTGGCCGCGGCGGCGACCCGGCCAGGTTTCCCCGGCGGTGCCGTCGAAGCGGCCGGCCGCGCGGGCGTCGACGACCTGCTCGCGCTTGCTCGACACATTCGCCAGCACCGAGGCCTTGTCGCGCACCAGCGCCGGGTCGAGGCGCGCGGTGAACTTCCGCGCCGGGATCGCCGGCGCCTGGGTTTCCAGCGGTCGGCCTTCCGCCTTCCATTTCGGTAGCCCGCCATCGAGCAGCGCGACGTTGGCGTGTCCGAAGAGGCGCAGCAGCCACCAGGCCCGCCCCGCCGACGACAACCCGTTGGCGTCGTAGACGACGACCTTGTCCTCGTTGCCGATGCCGCGTTCGGCCATCTTGGCGGCAAAGCGCTCGGCGGAGGGGATCATGTGCGGCAGGCTGGTGCCGGGCTCGGCGACGTCGTCGATGTCGAAGAACACCGCACCCGTGATGTGTCCGGAATCGTAATCCTCGCGAGCCGTCGGGGTGACGCCCGGCTGCTTGAACGAGCTGTCAAGCACGCGGACATGCGGATCGGCGAGATGCTCGGCAAGCCATTCGGTCGAGACCAGCGCTTCGGGATGGGCGTAGGGCATCGGCATTCTCGGTTTGTCGGGTTGCGCAAAATTACTCTACAGTCGGCACACATACCACGCCGCGCCGAGGGAGGGCCGCATGCCGCACAATGTTCCGCTGAGCCAAGATGTTTTTGACGTCATGCACACGATGCGGGCCATGCGGCGGCTGAAGCCCGATCCGGTGCCGGACGAGCTGATTTTCAAGATTCTGCGCGCCGGCCAGGCGGCGGCGAGCGGCGGCAATACCCAGCGCTGGAAGTTCCTCGTGCTGAAGGACATGGCCAAGAAGAAGGCGGTGCAGACCTATTACAAGCGCCTCTACGATGAGGTGCTCGGCCCCCGCTACGCCACCAGCGCGCCGCCGCCGGGCTCCAACCCGGCAGCTTATGCCCGGCAGCACGACGCGGTGAAATACCTCACCGATCATTATCACGAGGCGCCGGTGTGGATCGTCGCCTGCCTCGAGGGCGAGACCCCGAACTACACCGCCGGTTCGTCGATCTATCCGGCGGTGCAGAACATGCTGCTGGCGGCGCGCGCACTCGGCCTCGGCTCGACGCTCACGACGCGGCATACCGGCTACGGCAAGGAATGCGACGATGCGATGGGCATCCCCAAGGGCTTCAAGTCATACGCGATCCTGCCGATCGGCTGGCCGATGGGGAATTTTGGGCCATTGGGCCGCGGGCCGCTCTCCGAGGTCGTCTATCTCGACGATTGGGGCAAGGCGTATCCGGGCCTGAAATAGAACCCAGCTCTTTTCCCCGTCGTGGCCGGGCAAAGTTCCGGCCATCCACGTGGGTCCCCGGGACGAGCCCGAGGATGACGGAAGAAGGGCATTCAAATGATCAGAAAGGGAGAGATCGATGCCGAGGGCGATCCCGATCAGCGACAAGAGTCAGGTTGCGGCCGAATATCAGAGCGTTGCCGAGGACGTCATCGGCGTCTTCGGCCGCATTCGCGGGCCATTCAGCGTGTTCCTGAACAGCCCGAAACTGGCCGACAAGATGCTGGCCCTGGTCAAGTTCAACCGCAACGACTGCGTCGTCGAGCCCAGACTGCTCTCGCACGCGATCCTCGCCGCGGTGCGCGAGCGCGAGTCGGCCTATGTCTGGTCGGCCCAGGTCGGCGCCGCCCAGCGGGCGGGGGTAGACCCCAAGACGATCGACATCCTGCGCGCCAAGGGCGACGTCTCGGGCCTGCCGGAGGAGGAACGGGACATCGTCAACCTGACCCGTCAGCTGATGCGCTCCAACCGGGTCGATTATCCGATCTTCAACCGGCTGATCACGAAGCACGACGCGCAGTGGATGACCGAGCTGATCACCATCGCCCACAATTTCACGGTGCTGTGCGGCGTCACCAACGCGTTCGAGGTGGCGGTGCCGCCGGACGGGGATCAGCTGCCGAGCTGACCAGCGCGCTCAGCCGGCGCCGCGGTCGAGCGTGAACAGTTCCTGTGGGCGCTCGACCCCGCGCAGCGCGTAGCGGCCGACCGATACCGGCGATGCGGCGCCGGTGATACGCGCCGCGGCCGCGAAATTGGCCGAGAGCAACACGTTGCGCTCGGCGGAGCGGCACATCGCGGCAATCCGCGCGACCTCGTTGACGGCGGGGCCGATGACGGTGAAATCGAGCCGCACGTGGCTGCCGATATTGCCGTAGAACACTTCACCGACATGCAGCCCGAGATAGATTTCCGTGGTGGGCAACCCTGCCAAGGTGCGCTTGTCGTTAAGCTTCGTGAGGCGCCCGCGCAGCGCCCGCTCTGCGGCGATCGCCCCGGAACAGGCGGTCTCGGCTTCGCCGGAATAGGGGAAGATCGCCAGAATTCCGTCGCCGATCAGCTTCAGCACGTCGCCGCCATGATCGTGAATTGATGAGATCGCCGCGTCGGCGTAATCATTGAGCAGCGCAATAGTCTGCTGCGGGGGCGAGGTATCGGTGATCCGCGTGAAGCCGCGCAGGTCGCTGTACCACAGCACGGCGTTGATCTGCTCCGCGGCGCCGCGGCCGATGCGCCCGCCGAGCACCCGGCGTCCGGGATCGCGGCCGAGATAGGTCTCGACCAGAGTGCCGGCAATCCGAGTCAGAGAGACACACTTCACCGCCAGGGCCAGTGACGGCATCAGTGTCGTGAGGGCCGAGATGGCTTCGTCGGAAAACCCGGCGGGGTCGTCGCTGGCCCAGTAGGAATAGACGCAATCCATGTCGCCGATTGCGCCCTCTCGCGCGAACCGATTGATCAGCGCCAGGTAGTCGGTCATGCCCTCCGCAGCCCAGCCCACCAGATTGGGAAAGCGGCGTCCTTCGCCGGCCGCGAGCCGGGCGCGAAACAGCGAACCGCCCGTTTCCCACAATTGATACAAGGCGCTTGCCCGCCAGTTGGCGGCGGCTTCGTCCTCGGTCGGGCCGTATTCGATTAATTCCGGTTCGCCGCTGGCATCGCGGCGCCAGCGGAAGGCCCGTCCTTCGTGGATCGGGTGCAGCGTATCGATGATCAGTCCGCCGCGCGCCAGCGGGAGTCCGGCCGCGATGGCGCGTCGGCAAAAACCTTCGAGCAGGGCACCCTCGCCTTCGCCCGCCAGCCCGGCCGCGACGACCCAATCGGCGATGGCGGAAGGCGCGGTCATCGCGGGTTACGGCTCACCCGCACTTCGAGTAGTCGCAATTGGTGTACTGGTCGCAGCCCTCGCTGCGGATCAAACACGCCAGTCGCCGTATTCCTCCAGCGCCCACTGCATTAGCGGTTCGAGATCGAAATTGTCTGGTGAAAGTTCTTGCGGGATAAGCCCGAGCCGAGCGAGTTTGGCATGTTGCTGGCGCAGACGTTCAGCTTTACGTTGTTCCTTCTCGATCTTCATCCGCTCCTCCTCAGCCTTCTGCTTAGCGAAGGCACACCTACGATCCTCGATGGAGGACCAATTTGAGCCGTCGATGACCCGCTTTGGAATGCCGGCCAGAACCGAACAGATCAGGATTTCTAGCCTTTTGCGCTCCTTCACGTCGAACAGTGCTGCCCAGACCCCATAATCAGCAGGCGGCGGTACTCGGGGCGACGTAGCCTGCAATGCCCATTTCAAATGTCGGTGAAATTCCTTTTCATCTACACCATTGACGACGCAGAAATGATCCCGAAACCGATCCATCCCGAGAGATAAAATCTGCCGCACCCAGATGATGTGCATGACGTTGTGACAGTCGGCGCAGATCAGTCCGAAATACGGATCGAGCACCGTCCGCTCATCGGTATGGTGCCAACTTTCATGGATGTGCAAATACGATGCTTGTTCCGGATCGACCTCGATGCCGCACGTCTCGCAACGCAATTCGCGGTCGGCGATAACTGCTTGGCGCAGCGTAGCCCAGCGATTTTTAGGTAACGCAGTGCTTAGAGCCTTACCAGGGGGAGCACCGTTCGGCTCGATCGAGAGAATTAGGTGCTGCCCGTTCGGGTCCGATCTTCTGTCGCCCCAGTAGTCCATAATCTCACCCGCACTTCGAGTAGTCGCAATTGGTACACTGGTCGCAGCCTTCGCTGCGGATCAGCGCGGCCTGGCCGCATTTCGGGCATTGCCGCAGGCGCGGGCCGGAGAGCGCGCCGGATGAGGGCGGGGTCAGATTGACGACCTGGGCGGTGCGCACCGAATGGTCGCGTTCGCGCGAGGGCAGGAAGCCGATCTCGATCATGTGGCGCTCGATGACGTCGCCGATCGCCGCCAGCAGCGAGGGCACGTAGCGGCCCTCCATCCAGGCGCCGCCTCGCGGGTCGAACACCGCCTTCATCTCCTCGACGACGAACGACACGTCGCCGCCGCGGCGGAACACGGCGCTGATCATCCGGGTCAGCGCGACGGTCCAGGCGTAGTGCTCCATGTTCTTCGAGTTGATGAAGATCTCGAACGGACGCCGGCGCCCGTCCTGCACCACGTCGTTGATCGTGATGTACATGGCGTGTTCGGTTTCCGGCCAGTTGATCTTGTAGGTCTGGCCGGGGAGCGCCTCGGGCCGCGACAGCGGCTGCGACATATAGACGACGCCGCCCGCCTCGTAGATGTCGGCAGGCTTCGCGGCGGGGGCGGGAGCGGGCAGCGGCAATTCCGCCTGCTCGGGACGATGCGCGGGAGCTTCGGGCCGCGCTTCCAGCACCGCGCCGGTCACCTCGTTGGGCCGGTAGGTGGTGCAGCCCTTGCAGCCCATCGCATAGGCGCGGGCGTAGATGTCCTTGAAATCGTCGAACGGGATATCCGCCGGTAGGTTGATCGTCTTCGAGATCGAGCTGTCGATGTGCCGCTGCACCGCCGCCTGCATCACCAGATGGTCTTCCGGCGAGAGAATCTCGACGTCGACGAAATAGTCGGGCAGCGGCGTGTCCTCGCCACGCAGCCGGCGGAATAGGCGATAGGCGTAATCGCTGACTTCCTCTTCGCGATGCGAGCCGTCCGGCATCAGCATGGTACGGGTGTAGCGATAGGAGAATACCGGCTCGATCCCCGACGAGACGTTGTCGGCGAAGAGCGAGATCGTGCCGGTCGGCGCCACCGAGGTGAGCAGCGCATTGCGGATGCCGTGCTTGGCGATCGCCGCCTTCACCTCGGCGCCTAGCGCGGCGACGGTTTCGCCGGCCAAGTAGTTCTCCTTATCGAAGAGCGGGAAGGGGCCCTTCTCGGCGGCGAGCGCAGCCGAGGCCAGATAGGCCTCGCGCTCGATGAGGCCGAGCCAGGTCTCGGTCGCGGCGACCGCTTCCCTCGAGCCGTAGCGCAGCCCACACAGGATCAACGCATCGGCGAGCCCGGTGATGCCTAGCCCGATCCGTCGCTTGGCTTGGGCCTCGTGGCGCTGCTCGTCGAGAGGGAAGCGCGAGATGTCGATGACGTTGTCCATCATCCGGACGACATCAGGGATGATCGCGCCGAGCCGCTGGGTGTCGAGCCGCGCCTGCGGGGTGAACGGCTCGTCGATGAACCGGGCGAGGTTCAGCGAACCTAGCAGGCAGGCGCCGTAAGGTGGCAGCGGCTGCTCGCCGCACGGGTTGGTCGCGTGGATTTCCTCGCAGTAATAGAGCGGGTTACGCCGGTTGATCCGGTCGATGAAAATGACGCCCGGCTCGGCATAGGCGTAGGTCGCGCGCATGATCTTGTCCCAGAGATCGCGCGCCGGCAGCGAGTGGTGGACCGCGCCGTTGAAGGTGAGTTCCCATGAGGAATCGCTCTTCGACCGCCTGCATGAAGGCATCGGTGACGAGGACGGAGAGATTGAACATGCGCAGCCGGCCCGGCTCGCGCTTGGCTTCGACAAAGGCCTCGATGTCGGGATGGTCGCAGCGCAAGGTCGCCATCATCGCGCCGCGCCGGTATCCGGCCGACATGATGGTGCGGCACATCGCGTCCCACACATCCATGAAGGACAGCGGCCCGGAAGCGTCGGCGCCAACGCCCTTCACCAACGTACCCTTGGGCCGCAAGGTCGAGAAGTCGTAGCCGATGCCGCCGCCCTGCTGCATCGTCAGCGCCGCTTCGCGCAGGTGGGCGAAGATACCGCCCATGTCGTCGGGGATCGCGCCCATGACAAAGCAGTTGAACAGGGTCACGTCGCGCGCGCTGCCGGCCCCGGCGACAACCCGGCCAGCGGGAAGGAACTGGAAATCGTCCATCGCCTCGTAGAAGCGCTGGCTCCATTTGCCGGCATCCTTTTCCGGCGCGGCCAGAGCGGTCGCGACGCGGCGCCAGGTGTCCTCGATCGTCTTGTCGATCGGCTCGCCCGGCACATTGCCATGCGCCGGCGCCTTGAGCCGATACTTCATGTCCCAGATCTGCTGCGAGATCGAGGCGATGTTGACCATCGGGGGCGGTTCCAGCGAAGTTTAACGTCGTCTAATATAGCACTTTGTTCGCATTTTGTCCTGTGACCAGTGCAGGATGAACTTAAGAGCCTTCAGCTTTCTTAGCGCCTTCGCGCTCGAGGGCCGCGGTCGCGGTTTCGATCCGGCTCTCCAGCTCTTGCATCACCTCGCGCCGCGGCAGGCCGGGCGGGATAGCGGGAAGAAACTCCAGGATGATGCGCCCCGGGCGCTTAACGAACGCGCGGCGGCCCCAATAGAGCCCCGAGTTGACAGCGGCCGGCACCAAGGGCACGCCCAGCTCGCGATAGAGCGCCGCGACCCCGGGCTGGTACGGCATCTCCGCGACGGGCAGGCCGGGCGGGGTGCGGGTTCCCTGCGGAAAAATGACCACGGGCCGGCCCATCGCGATCGCCCGTTTCGCGGCACCCATCAAACGGCGCAGCGCTCCCGCGCCGCCCTTGCGGTCGATGAAGATCGAGCCGGAGCGCGTGGCGTACCAGCCGTAAAGCGGCACGAATTGCAGCTCGCGCTTGATCACCACCGCCGGATCGCCGAGCAGCGGCGGCAAGATCAGGGTGTCCCACATCGACTGATGCTTCATCGCGATTAGGCAGCCGCCCTGCGGGATGTTTTCCCGCCCGCGGATTTCGCTGTCGAGTCCGACCGTCCATTTCACCAGGAACAGCACGGTCTGCGCCCAGAACCGGCCGAACCGCATGCAGGTGCGCCGCGGTGTCAGCAAGAACGGCAACGCCAAGACGCCGATCACCACGGTATCGATGTAAAACGCGATGTTGAACAACAACGCGCGCAGTAGCCGGATCATCGCCGGCGGTTTGCGGCGGACGTCGCGGCGCCCTCGGCCGAGCGCGACGCTTGGTTCCACAGCGCCGCCCGCGGCCAGAAAATCGCGATCTCCGGCCGCGCCAATGTAACGAGGAACTTGTTGTACTCGCCCATCGTCAACACCGCGATGTCGAACCATTCCGACAGCGGCTGGGGGTCGTTATGCGCGGCGATTACCGGCTCGGCGACGATGATCGCGTCGGGCATTGCTCGCTCGAATTCGAGGAGGCTGCGGCGCATGTGGTACCAGCTCGTCACCAGCCGCAGGCTGCGATAGCCCTGGCGCTGCATCCACTCGGCGGTTTCCCGCGCATTGCCCAACGTGTTCTCGGCGTCATGACCGATCTCGATGCGGGTGGCGTCGGTATCGTCCATCCGGCCGGTGACACGCAGCAGCGCGACCCTATCGACATGCGGATTAACGCCCGAAATAAACAGCTTCTGCGCGCGGCCGGCACCGAGCAGGTTGAGTGCGGTCTCGACGCGCAGCCGCCCGCCGGTCAGCACTACGATCGCGTCGGTCGGGGTCGTGTGGTCGACCCCGATCGTCAATGAGCTTTGAATGAACCACGCCAGTCCGCCTAGCCAGAACAACCCAAGCAACGCAAGGCCGAAGGCAGTGAGCTTGAGCGCGCGCTGCCGATGCATCACGGGATGCGACTCAGTTGGCGCAATACCGTGACCCGAGCCGTCACCATCGCCACGCCGCCGGCTGCCAGCAGCGTAGCAATCAGCAGCAGCCACAGGCGCCAGTCGAAAATGCCATGAGTGGTCGCCGGCATCGGCAGCATGAATATATGACCGGCGGGCCCCAGGGCCGTCACGGTCACTGCCGCCGCTATGCCGCCGATGATGCCGCCGCGCAGACCGAGCGACAGTGCATGTACCTGAAACTGCCGCGCTATGTAGGCGTCCTCAGCCCCGAGCAAGTGCATGAGCTCAATAATTGAGCGATGGATCGATAAGCCGATGCGGGCCGTGAACACCACGATGGTCACCGTCAATAAGGTGACGACAGCGACGCCAAGAGCGATCAACCCCTCGACCCGCCGGGCGAATTTGCGCATGTCGCCGAGCCACGCGCCATTGTTTTCGAGCTGCGCCTCGGGAATGATCGCGGCCAGTTGCTTGTGCAGTGTCGGCAAATCGACTGGCACGCCCGGGTCGACCTGAATGTCGATGAGCCGCGGCAGCGGCAATGTGTCGATTGGCACCGAGCTGCCGAGCCAAGGCTCAAGCAGCTTGCCGGTTTCGGCCAGGTCCAGCACTCGGACCGAGACAATGCCCTTGGTTTGCCGCAGCGCGCCCAGGGTCATCTCGAGCCGGGCCGGCGATGCGTCGGCCGCTACCTGCAGCGTCCAGGTGCTTGCCAGCACCGAATTCCAGTTGTCGAGCGCGTCGCCAAGCCATACCTGCGTGATCCCGCCGGTCACCGCCAAATAGACCATCAGCGCGATGATCCATGGCAGGAAGCGGCCGGACGCATCGGAGCGAAGCGGCAAATCAAGCCGCAATTGCTGGGATAGCGGGAAGGCCGCGATCATTCCACGGGAGCGTTGTGATCGGCGATCGACAAAGCGCCTTTGTCGAGATGGAAGCGCCGATGGTCGAACTGGCGGGCGAACGCGATATCGTGCGTCGCGATGAGCACGGTGGTGCCGAGCTTGTTGATGCGTTCGAAGACGCGAACCAGCAACATCGCGATGTCGTCATCGACATTGCCAGTCGGTTCGTCGGCGATGAGCAGATCGGGCCGGCGGACGATGGCGCGGGCGATCGCCACACGCTGCTGCTCGCCGCCCGACAAGGATGCCGGCCGGGAATCGAGCTTGCCGTCGAGGCCTATCCAGCTCAGCAACTCCGGAACGTTCTCGCGGATCTCGCGCTCCGGAGCGCCGGCGATCCGCAGCGGCAGCGCCACGTTGTCACGGACGCTCAAATGGTCGACCAGGCGGTAATCCTGAAAGACGATGCCAAGCCGCCGCCGCAGCGCCGGAAGGGTGGCGCGGTTCGTCGTGGCGACATTGGTGTCAAACAGGGTGAAAACGCCGCGCGACGGACGTTCCGCGAGATAGATGATCTTCAATAGCGTGGTCTTGCCCGCGCCGCTGACGCCGGTCAGAAAATAAAATCCGCCGGGATCGAGTTGCATAGAGACGTCGCGCAGGATCTCTGCATCGGCGCCATATCGCTTGCCGACGTTTTGCAGCGTGACCACGCAACTCTCCGCGACTTTTCACCCCCGCGCCGCATGGGACGGCGGCCGCGACCTTGATGTGAGACGGCGCCGGGCCCGGCCTCTAGGACGGAGCCGGCGCCGAATGAGTTAGCCGACCGCGCCCTTCAACAAGTCGCCGAACAGGTTCCAGCGAGTGCCGTCGAACTTGCCCATCTGCACTTCCTTTAGCGGCGCGAAATCGGTCGGGCTGGTGTTGGCGGTGATGCCCGGCAGCAACATTGGCACCGTCACGTCGTGCAGATTAGCGGCCTGTTTCATTACATTCTCGCGCGTCAGTTCGTCACCACATTGCTTCAGCACTTGTGCGGTCATCGCGGCCAGCGAGGAACCGGCGATGTTGCCGGCATCGCTCTTGTCGGCGTCCGGCATGTACTTGTCCATGAACGCTACCCAGGTCTTGAACCCGGCGTCGTCCTTCCATTTGGGATCGCTCGGATCCTTCAGGTAGAAATCCGACACGATGTCCTTGGCGTTCTCGAATCCAGCCGGCTTTAGGGTGGCGCCGACCGAGTTGCCGATGCTGCTGAGGATGTGGAGCGGCTTCCAGCCGATCTCGGCCGCCTTGCGGATCGCCTGCGCGGCGAATTTCGGAATCGCGGTGTTGACGAAGACGTCGACCCCTTTGGCCTTCATGTCGACGACCTGCGAGTCGACGGTCGGATCGGTGGTCTCGTAAGTCGCCTCGACGATGATCATCGAAGCCTTGTCACCGAGCCCGTCCTTGACCCCCTTCAGGTAGTCCTTGCCGAAATCGTCGTTCTGGTAGAGCACGCCGATCTTGCCGGTCGGCTTCTCCTTGAGGATGTAGGTGGCGTAAATTCGCCCCTCGCTCTGATAGTTCGGCTGCCAGCCGATGGTCCAGGGGTGGCCTTTCGGGTCATCCCATTTAGTTGCCCCGGTTGCGACGAACAGTTGCGGCACCTTCTTCTGGTTCATGTAATGCCAGATCGCGCTGTTGGTCGGCGTGCCGAGCGGGCTGGCGACAAGCAGCACCTGATCCTCTTCGACCAGCTTGCGCACCATCTCGACCGTCTTCGGCGGGGTGTAACCGTCGTCATACGAGATGAAATTGATCATGCGACCGTTTATCCCGCCCTGATCGTTGATCATCTTCCAATACGCGACCTGGGATTTCGGCACCGCGCTGTAGGAGGAGGCAGGGCCGCTATACGGCCCGGTATTGCCGAGCTTGATTTCCTTGTCCGTGACCCCGGGCCCATAGTCCTTGGCGCGAGCGATCCGGACCGAAAACAAGGGTGTGGCAAACGCGAGAGCACCGGTGCCGGCCTTCAGAATGCTGCGACGAGTGATCTGCTTCATGGTGTTCTCCCCGTGATGAAACACGCCGTTATGATTGCCGAAGGCGCGTCAGCCAGCCTGCCGCGAAGCGGACAAAGCCCGCCGCGCCGGACGGCATGACGAAAATGACGATGAGCAGAATGACGCCGTAGATGGCGCCGGCCAAGCCGGTGGATAGGCTGTTGGCGATATTGGGCACGTACAGCACAAACAGTCCGCCGAACAGTGATCCCGGAATCGAGCCCACGCCGCCGATCACCAGACCGACGAGAAACGAGATCGACAGGAAGATGGTGAAGCTGTCCGGCGCGACAAACGCCACGGCGAGCGCGCCAAGCGCGCCGGCGACGCCGGTATAGAAGGCGCTCACGCCAAAGGTCAGCGTCTTGTAGAGCGAGCTATTGATTCCCATTGCCGTCGCGGCGATCGGATGATCCCGGATCGCCATGATAGCACGGCCGCTGCGGCTGCGGATGAGGCAAGCCGCCGCCACGAACATCACGAGAATGACGCCGAAGGTGAGGTAATACAGCCACTGATCGCTGTCGATCGGCAAAAATCCCGGCGGATCAGGCTGGTCGACCGACAGCCCTTGAACGCCGCCGGTCCAGCTCTCTAGCGCGTGAAACTTGAGGATCTGCGGCATCGCGTTGGCGAGCGCGAAGGTGGCAAGCGCTAAATAGAGGTTCTGCAGTCGCAACGCCGGCAGCCCGAAGAGGAAGCCGATCACGAAACACACCCCACCCGCGGCGGGGATGGTCCAGTAATAGGCGACGTCGTAATTGTGCATCAGGATCGCGGTCGTATAGGCGCCGATGCCGTAGAACGCGCTGTGACCGAGCGAAAATTGTCCGTTGAACCCGGTGAGCAGGTTGAGCCCGAGGATGGCCAGGCCGTAAATCATCACCTCGGTCACCTGGAACGTCACGAAACTCGACGCCGCAAGCGGCAAGGCCGCGGCCGCTAAGATCACGATGATCAGGCCGAGATATCGTAGGTTCAGCCGGCGGCGGATCATGCCGGTCGCCGGCGCCGACGGGACGGCTGCCTGCTCTTCTCGGACGGCCGTCATACGCGGCTCACCACGCGGCGTCCGAACACGCCGCTCGGACGGAACATCAGCACGATCACGATCAGCACCAGCGCAATCGTCAGCTTCAACTCACGCCCGATATAGGGAATAAACGTGCCCGCCAGGTTTTCGATGACGCCGACGGCAAACCCGCCGGCAACCGCTCCGCCCGGGCTCGTCAGCCCCCCCAGCACGGCGCCCGCGAAACCGTAAAGCAGGACGCCCAGCATCATGTTCGGGTCCAAGAACACAATCGGCGCGATCAGCATCCCGGCGACTGCGCCGATCGCCGCGGCCATGCCCCAGCCGAGCGCCGTCATCCAACCCACGCGAATGCCGACCAGCCGTGCCGATTCCGGGTTTGCCGCCGCGGCCCGCATGGCCAAACCGAGCCTGGTGCCGCGGAAGAACAGATAAAGCAGGCCAAGCATGGCCAGGGTCACCCCGATCATACCCGCCTCGTGCGTGTCGATCAGCGTGCCTCCGAACAGCGGCTCGTGGCCGAATGGCGTGGGAAAGCTCTTGATTGTATAGTCCCAGATCTGGCCGGCTGAGCTGTTCAGAATGCTGAACAGCGCGATGAACGCGACAATCTGGCTGAGGATCGGCGCGTTCTGGACCGGGCGAAACAGTACCCGGTCGATCAGCACGCCGGCGACGAACGAAAACGCAACAGTAAGGACAAACGCTACCCAAAAAGGAAAACCCCAGGCGATCAGCTGCCAGGCGATGAAGGTGGAAAACATCGCCATCTCGCCTTGGGCGAAATTGAGATGGTCGATCGCCTGAAAAATCATCACCACGGCGAGCGCCATGCAGGCGTAGATCGCGCCGTTCGCCAGCCCCGCCATCACCTGTTGCAGCAGCAATTCCATCGCTAATATCCGAGGTACGAGCGGCGCACCGCTTCGTCGGCGGCGATCACGGCCGCCGGCGCGTCGAGGACGATCCGGCCGGTTTCGAGCAGATAGGCGTGCTCGGCCAGCTCGAGCGCAAGCGCCGCATTCTGTTCGACGATCAGCATCGCGACCCCGGTTTCGGCGTTGACACGACGCAGGATCTCGAACAACTCCTCGACGATTAAAGGGGCAAGCCCAAAAGACGGCTCGTCGAGCAGCAGTAGTCGCGGGCGTAGCATCAGCGCGCGCCCGACCGCCAGCATCTGCTGCTCACCGCCCGACAGCGTACCTGCCTGTTGCGAGTGACGTTCCTTGAGCCGCGGAAAATTGACATAGATGCGCTCGATGTCGGCGGCGATCTCACTCCGACCGCGGCGTGTCATCGCCCCGAGCTGCAGGTTTTCCTCCACGGTCAGCCGCACAAACGTGCCACGCCCTTCGGGCACGTGCGCGACGCCGAGTCTGACGACGTCCTCGGTTGACCAGCCGGCGACGTGCTTCCCGTCGAAGACGATATCGCCCCGAGTGCGCACCATGCCGCAGATCGCACGCAGGATCGTCGTCTTTCCCGCCCCGTTGGCGCCGAGAAGAGTGCGAATATGGCCCTCCTCGATGGCGAACCCGACACCGTGCAGGGCCTGGTTTTGGCCGTAAAAGGCTTCGAGTCCGGTGACTTCGAGCATCATGCCGCGTGCTCCCGGGTGGTTCCGAGATAGGCGCGGATGACATCCTCGTTGCGTTGCACCTCGGCGGGTGTGCCCTCGGCAATCTTGCGGCCGAAATCGAGCGCGACGACCTTGTCCGAGATGGACATGACCAGGTTCATATGATGCTCAACGAGAAGCACGGTGACCCGCCGCTCGTCGCGAATCCGCCGGATCAGCGCGCCAAGTTCGGCGACTTCGCCGTGATTGAGGCCGCCGGCCGGTTCGTCAAGCAACAGCAGTTTGGGTTCCCCCGCTAGGGCCCGGGCCAGTTCAACCCGTTTGCGCGTGCCCAGCGGCAGGCCGTTGACCGGGCGCGACGCAACGGCTTCAAGCTCGAGCAGCCGCAGCAACGACCACGCTGTCTCGTTGACAGCGGCCTCACGCCGCCGGACCCACGGCAACTTCAACGCGTCGCTGATGAAGTCGCTGCGGCTTTTGGCGTGGGCGCCGATCCGGACATTATCGAGAACTGATTGCGGGCCGAAGAGCGCCAGGTTCTGGAAGGTACGCGCGATGCCAATCTCGGCGATCCGATGCGGCTGCCGGCTCAGGATCGACCGCCCTTCGAACAGAACTTCGCCGCGGTTCGGCGTGTAGAGCCGGCTGACACAGTTAAACAGCGTTGTTTTGCCAGCGCCGTTGGGGCCGATTAGACCAAGTATCTGGCCGCCCTCAATGGTGAATGAGACGCCATCGAGAGCGACAATGCCGCCAAAGCGCAGCGCGATGTCGCGAACGTCGAGAAGCGGGGAAGTCGCAACGACATCGTCTGCCGCCACGCCGGCTCTAGCCCCGTACCAAGTGAGGGTTCGAGGTCGCCCGAGGGTCTCCCGCAGTACTCATCCCCGTTCTCGCTTCGCCGCGTTTATGAGGCGCGAGCCTGCCTACGCGCGCAAATCAAGTCAAGAACAGGCAAAACCGCCAATCGATTGCTCGATAGCCGTCGCCCCGGGTCATCGACAAGAAGGAGTAGATCCGCGATCATCGCCGGCCATGATCCTCGCCTGCCCCGCGTGCCACACTCGCTACCAAGTGGCCGACCAAGCAGTGTCCCGGCCGTCGGGGCGGACCGTGCGATGCGCGAATTGCGGGCACAGTTGGCGCCACATGATCCCACCGCCGGCGCCGGTGAGCCGGCTGAGCGACGAGCCGCCGCCGCTCCCGGCGTCACCTCGTGCGGCGACATCGCGCGCTGCCATCATCGCGCCTCCACCGCGACGCCGCCATGGCGCCGGGTTTGGCATGCTCCTCGTCGTGATACTTCTCATTGGCGCGGCCGCCGGCGTCTATTTCGGGCGCGAGCGCGTAGTCGCGCTCTGGCCGCCGGCAGCCCGGCTTTATAGCGCGATTGGGCTGACCCCCGAGGTGCCGGGCGAGGGGCTTGATTTCGCCAATGTGACGATGACGCGAAATGTCGACGGCGTGATCGTCGAAGGGGAGATCACGGATAAGGTTGCCATTCCCCGTCCGGTACCGAAGCTACGCGTCGTGTTGCGCGACGCCAGCCAGCACGACGTCGCGGTCAAGATCGTCGACCCGCCGAAGCCGCGGCTTTTGCCCGGCGAAACGGCGCATTTTGTGGTGGCGTTCCTGCCAGCGAACGATGCGGCGGTCGGGGTGGTGGTGAGCTTCGTCGCCGGCTGAAAACCAGTGCCGGCTGAAAACCAGTGCCGGCTGAAAACCAGTGCCGGCTGAAAATCAGTGTCGCCGAGCGAGGAACTCGGCGCGGGCAAGCTGATGCAGCCGCGCCAGACGCTGGCGCACTGTCGGCGGGCGTCGGCCATTGACCATGAGCGGCGGCGAGCGGCCGTGGCCCGCGCTGATGACCAACTCGCCTTTATCGTTAAAGTGGATCTGCCTGCCGTCGAACAGCAAATTGCCGAGCCCGGCATCGTCGAGGTCCCAATTGCGCACCGGTCCGGTATCGATATGCATAAAGGCCGAATGCGGGTACCAGCCGACGCCGCCGTGCTGCATCCCGCGGGCGGCCGCCATCGCCTCGGCGAGCTTGCCGCCGAAATGCACATCGAGCGCGCGGCCGAAGATATGCTGGCTGTTCTCGGCGACGCCGAAGGTGGTGCGCGCCAGCATCTCGTTGGTCTCGCGGGTGCGGTAGGCGGAAAGGATCGTCGCCTCGCCCTCCTCGATCGTATCCATGATCGCGGCGAGGAAGTCGATCACTCCCATGTCCATCGCGATGATCTCCCCTGAGTGGAAATCGCGCAGGAACACCGAAAGATCGGCGACCGCCGAGGGGATAAGACCGTCGTCGTTGCGGTAGGGCCCGTCGAAAATCTCGCCGGTATGTGCGTTGGTCAGCCGCAGGCTGCGCCTCGCAGGCAAGGGCAGCGGCGCGGCGCGCGCCATCCCCGGCAATACGACGACGCCGGCGATGACCGAAAGAAGCAGACGTCGATCCATCCTCGTCACGCTAACCGCGGAACGCTGCTCGGAGTTCAAAAACGCCGCAGCAGACGCTCGATGTAATCCAGTTCGATCACGGGTCGAGCCCTTTCACCGGCGCGGCGGCGCAGCTCGTCGAGAATCTCGCGCGATTTCTGGAGGATGTTCGCGTCGGGGATCTGCACATCGCCTTGGTCGATGAAGCTACCCGACAAAGGTCGGCCGAACGGATCGCGGTTTTCCGTGTCCGTGGGGTCCTGACCGTAGCCGTTTGGGTCAGCGCTTTGAGCTTCCCAGCCGTTTTGCATCTTGTCGCGCAGCTGCTGAGCAAATTCGCGGGCGCCCTCCTGCAACTGATCGAGCGCTTCGCTCTGTGAGCTGATAGCCGCACCGGGATCGCCGCGCTGCAGGGCGCCCGTCGCGTCGCGCATCGCCCGTTCGGCGCGGCCAAGCGCATCGGGAATATTGCCCGCGCCCGAACCGAGCTGGCGCATGATCTCGCCGAGCGCGCGGCGCAGCTGGTCCTGCGGGCCGGCGGCGCTACCAAGATCGCCAGGCTGGGAGTCTGTCGTCGCCCGGCTGCTGACCATTTTGCCCGGGCGTCCCGTTCATTTGCCGTTGCGCCCGGAAGCTGCGGTCGAGAAGCTGCTGTTGGCGCTGCATCAGGTCCTGCAGGCCGCGCATCATTTGGCCAGCCTGGTTGGGTGCATGCTGCTGTGCGCCGGGGCGGGTCATTTGCAGGTTTTCCAGCATGTCCTGGAGCTGCGACAACAGCTCCCGGGCTTGCTGCTGGGCGCCGCTGTGTGCAAGCTCGCGGGCGCGATCGAGCATCCGCTGGAGGTCGCGCCCGGTCAGCGTATGCGATGGATCGGTTGGCTCCGTCGTCTGATCGCCGTTGCGTTCCATGTTCTGAGCGAGCGCCTGAAGATATTGGCTCATCGCTTGCTGCAACTCGTGCATCAGCCGGTCGATTTCCTCGTCCGGAGCGCCTCGGGCCAGGGCATCCTGCAATTCCTGCTGCAGCCGGCGCAGATCCCGCTCGGCGACCGACATGCCGGCGTCCTCGATGCGCAAGGCTGTGTCCCAGAGCAGCGGGATCACCGCGGCGACCGCGGCGTCGGAGTCGGGCTCGCGCAACCGCAGCGCGGCAAGGCGCAGCGCAAGGTAGACGACCGTATCGTCGCGATAGCGCTCCGGCCGAATATTCAAATCGTCGAGGATTTCGGCCACCACGTCGCGCGAACCGGGATCTTTGACCAGCTCCTTGCGCTGATCGATGATCGCCCGGGCGACCGGATTGTGGAACTCACGCTCGGGCAGCGTCATGCGCACCGGCTCGCTCGCGCCGATCTGGCCCAACGCGTCGGTCGCGACGATGCGGATATCGACAGGGAGGCCGGCCCAGGGGTGCGGCGACAGGTCTTGGTACGTGGCGCCGTGGGCGTCTTTGAGATGCAACCCTGGCAACGGCATTTCGATCTCGATCTTGTCCGCCGGGTTTCCGCCCGCGCGGGTGATCACCGCCTTGACGTTTTCGACCCCGTAATCGTCCGTCGCCTGATAGGCGAGATGCAGCGCCGCGTGGATTGTCGGCTTGGGCGGCTCGGAGAAAGCGGCGACCGGCGGATTATCCGGGATGATCTCGATCGGCCAGCGGCCGAGGGTCGTGCCGCCCTGGCTGACGCTCAGCAATTTTCCCTGCGTCAGCGTTGCCTCGGCGCGGAAGTTGGTCTTGTCGATGCCCTGGAAGTCAGTCGCGGCGTCATCAATCGACAGGCGCGGGATCAGGCCGCCGCCGTGAATTTGCGCCAACAGCTTGCTGCCGGTCGGGATGCGGATCGTCCCGGCGGTTTCGGCGCGCAGGAATTGCGGCGGGAGCCCGGTGTAGTCGGGCGGGGTGATCCAGATGTCGAAGCTGGCCGCGGGCCCGGGCGTGCCGCCATCCCAGCTGGGCGTCAGCGCTCGGATGAGCCGGTCTCGCCAGTCGGCGCCCGCGTCGATCGCGGCGACTACAAGGAGGATCACCAAGACGGCGCGCAGACCCCATGGGTCATGGCGCGCCAACCCAGCGGCCGGCCAGCCGACGCGCAAACCGCGTATCATCGCCACGACACGGCGTCGATGCGCCTCCCACAATCCGGTCGCGCCGCTGCTGAGCGGCCCGCTCGGGCGATCGGCGAGGGTGGCAAGCGGCCGGTGATCGAGACCGCTCTTGATCTCGATGCGCCGGCGGGCGGCAGCCGTATCGGGCCACGCCAGCCGTCGCGCAGCCCACACCGCCGCGCAACCGAGCGCGAGGGCGAACCCGGCCAAGACCGCCATATGCTCCGGGCCGGAGAGCCAGCTGAAGAGGTCGAACAAGGCGGCAACCGCGAACACGCCGAGGATGAATAACGCTGGCCAAAGTGCCGGCCACACTCTTTCCCAGGCGAGCGCGGCGCGAGACAGCAGCAACAAGCGCGATAAGCGGTTGTCCGGCGTCAGCGGGCGATCATCATCGCGGCGATCCCTCGTCGGCCAGCCAATCCGGGATCGCATCGAGCGCCAGTATTGCGTCGTAACTTTGGCGCGCGCGAATGACCGCGAACCGGTCGCCGTCGACCAGCACCTCGGGTACCAGCGGCCGGGTATTATAGGTCGAACTCATTACCGCTCCGTAGGCGCCGGCCGTGGTGAACGCAATCAGGTCGCCTTCCTCGAGCGGGGGCAGCTCGTAACCTCGGTTGAACGTGTCGGTGCTTTCACAAATCGGGCCAACGACATCGGCGGCGCGCCGCGACGCACCCAGCGCCGGTTCGCGCACCGGCCGGATCGCGTGCTCGATCTTGTACATCGCCGGCCGGACCAGGTCGTTCATCGCCGCGTCGACCACGACCACTGGATGATCACCGTCCTTCAAATAGACGACCCGTGAGACGAGGATGCCGCCGGCGCCGACCAAGAAGCGGCCCGGCTCGCACTCCACCGCGACATCGAGAGGCCCGAAGATTTTCGTAATCAGCGCCGCATATTCGGCGGGTGTGGCCGGCGGCTCGTCGCTCTCGTGATAGGGGATGGTCAAACCGCCGCCGACATCGATCCGATGCACCTTCTGACCGTCGCTGCGAAGCGCGACGATCAGCTCGGCAAGGCGCGAGAACGCCTGCCGCCGACGGCGCCAGATCGACGATCTGCGAGCCGATATGGACAGCAAGTCCGACCGGTTGGACGCCCGGCAATTGCGCGGCGAGGCGATACGCGCCGGCGACATCGCGCCATGGAATGCCGAATTTGTCCTCCTTGCGCCCGGTAGAGATATCGGTGTGCGTCTTGGCGTCGACATCGGGGTTTACGCGCAGCGCCACGCGGGCGGTTTGTCCGCGCGCGCGGCGGCCAGATCGCTGAGCGCGCGCAAGCTCGGACGTCGATTCGACGTTGATCTGATGGATATCGGCATCAAGTGCTGCCGTGAGCTCCGCTGCAGTCTTGCCGACGCCGGAAAAGACGATGCGGTCCGCTGGGATGCCGGCCGCTAGCGCCCGCCGCAACTCGCCCTCCGATACAACGTCGGCGCCGGCGCCCAGGCTGGCGAAGAGGCGCAGCACCGCCTGGTTGGAATTGGCCTTGACCGCGTAACAGATCAGCGCGTCAAGCGGTGAGAGCGCCGCCGACAGCGTTTCGGTATTGAGCGGTGAAAGAAGCCGAGGAATAGAGATAAAACGGCGTGCCGACCGAGTCGGCAATCCGCGATACCGGCACGCTCTTCGGCATGGAGCTCGCCGTTGCGATAGGCGAACGAGCTCAGGCATGCGGGTAGGCGCGGGGATAGGTGTTGGGCTCATCGGCCGGGGGTTGCGGCGACGCTTTCCGGCCGCAGCCGGCCGAGCGCCAGCGCGACGACCAACACCGCGACAACTCGCAGCACCGTTACGCGGCGGCGAGAACTAAGAGCTTCGGAATCGGCTGACTCATCGGCAATACCTCTCGCGCGCCGCGGCGATGGCGGCGCGAACCCGATCCGGCGCGGTGCCGCCAAAACTCGTGCGGCTGGCCACCGAGCGCTCGACGTCGAGCACATCGTACACCGCAGCGGTGATCGCCGGCTCGATCGCCTGCAATCTCGGCGAGCGGCATCTCGGCAAGCGAACGGCCGCTCGCTTCGGCGCGCTTGACGATCTCGCCGGTGACGTGATGTGCCTGGCGGAACGGCATGTCGAGCGTGCGCACCAGCCAGTCGGCAAGGTCGGTCGCCGTGCTGTAGCCGCGCGCCGCCGCTTCGCGCAGCCGGTCCGGCTTCGGCCGCATATCGCGCACCATGCCGGTCGTCGGCGGCAAGACACAGCTCGAGCGCGTCGGCCGCCTCGAACACCGGCAGCTTGTCCTCCTGCATGTCCTTTTGATAGGCGAGCGGCAGGCCCTTCATCACCGTCAGCAACGCAATCAGCGAGCCGTCGAGCCGCCCGGTCTTGGCGCGCACCAGCTCGGCGGCGTCGGGGTTGCGCTTTTGCGGCATGATCGAACTGCCGGTGGTGAAGGCGTCACTGAGCGCGATGAAGCCGAACGGCTCGCTCGACCAGATCACGATCTCCTCGGCGAAGCGCGACAGATGCGTGCCGGCGAACGCCGCCGCGGCGAGAAATTCGACCGCGAAGTCGCGGTCGGATACGGCATCCAACGAGTTTGCCGCCGGCCGGTCGAAGCCGAGCGCGGCGGCGGTTGCGTCGCGGTCGATCGGGAACGCGGTGCCGGCCAACGCCGCGGCGCCGAGCGGGCATTCGTTGAGCCGCCGCCGGCAATCGGCGAGACGGCCGCGGTCGCGCCCGATCATCTCGACATACGCCATCAGATGATGGCCGAACGTCACCGGCTGGGCGATCTGCAGATGGGTGAAGCCCGGCATGACCGCCTCCGCGTGGGCCTCGGCCTGATCGAGCAGCGCCGCTTGCAGCGCGCGCCATCGCCGCATCGATCCGGTCGATTGCCCCGCGCACCCATAGGCGGAAATCGGTCGCCACCTGATCGTTGCGCGAGCGCGCCGTGTGCAGCCGCCCCGCCGCCGGGCCGATCAGTTCGGCGAGCCGCGCCTCGATATTGAGATGAATGTCCTCGAGGTCCTCGCGGAAGACAAAGGTGCCTGCGTCGATTTCCGCCCGGATTCGCTCTAGACCCTCGGCGATGGCAGCGCCATCTTCGGCCGGGAGGATGCGTTGCGCGACGAGCATCGCGCAATGCGCCTTCGATCCGGCGATATCCTCGGCGTAGAGGCGCCGGTCGAAATCGATCGAGGCATTGATGCGGCGCATGATGGCGGCTGGCCCGCCGGCAAAGCGGCCGCCCCAGAGCGGGTTCGGCGCGGCCGGCGTCTGCCCGCCGACCGGGCGCCGTGTCGGCCGAGTCACCAGGGCTCGCCTCCGCCGTCTGAAAGGGATCCTATGAGAGGCTGCCGCATCATTGTGGCTATCGTGGTCCTGATTGCTTCGACGCTGGGTGCTGTGGCGCAGACCGCCAACGAGCCCGATATCAAGCTCGGCCAGTTTATCCCGGCGGCGGCGCCACAGCCAGCGCCCGAGATGAGCTTCGAGGGACTCGACGGAAACCCGGTATCGCTCGCTGACTTCAAGGGCAGATTGGTCATCCTCAATCTGTGGGCCACATGGTGTCAGCCGTGTCTTAAAGAAATGCCGTCGCTGGCAAAACTGGAAGCAAGGCTCGGGCCGGCGTTGCTGGTGTTGGCGGTATCCGAAGATCGCGGCGGAGCGGACGTGGTGAAGCCGTTCATCGCCAAGCTCGATCTCGACAAGATCAAGGTCGGCCTCGATCCGAAAAGCAACGCCACCCATGCGCTGCACGCGCGTGGCCTGCCGACCAGTCTCGTCGTCGACACCGACGGCAAGGTGCTCGGCAAGGTCGAGGGCGCCGCTGAGTGGGACTCAGATCCGATGATCGGGATGCTGACGAAGTTGCTGCCGGTCAGCCCTGGCCGTTGAGCACGCGCTTCAGGAATTCGCCGCCGTCGCGCAACCCCTGCTCATCAATGCCATGACCCACCCCGGGGCAGGTCAGCGTTTCCACCGCGACGCCGGCGTCGCTGAGCGCGCTCTCGGCCTCGGCCATCGAGCTGTACGGGACCATCGCATCCTCGGTGCCATGAACCAGCAAGACGGGAGGACGCGAGCGGATTTCGTCCTTGAGCAGCGCGGGGGCGATCAGCCGGCCGGAAAAGCCGACGATCCCGGCGAGCTGCCGTTCGCGCCGCGGTCCGACATAGAGCGACATCATCGTCCCCTGCGAGAACCCGACCAAGGCGAGCTGCGATTCGGCAAGGCCGCGTTTACTGAGCTCGTCATCGATAAACGCGTCGAGAATGCCCGCGGCGGCGCGGGCGCCCGCGAGCCTCGCCTCCGGGCTCGGATCGCGCACGCTCATCCACTGATAGCCGTACGGCGCCATGTCGCAGGGAAACGGCGCGTTGGGCGACAGAAATTCCGTCTCGGGCAGAAGCGGTGCCCAATAGGGTGCCAATCCGATCAGATCGTTGCCGTCGGCGCCGAGGCCATGCAGCAGGATCACCAGGCGGTTCGGTTTGCCGCCGGATTGCGGCGGAAAGGACGGTCCGGACAGGCTAAGGTTCATCGCTGCGCGCTCCAGCGGAGTATGGCAGAGGCATAGCCTATGTCGGGCAAGGCGGCCAGGGGCATCGGGAAACGATGATTGTCACGCGTTTTGCGCCGAGCCCGACTGGCCTTCTCCATCTCGGTCATGTGCGTTCGGCCTGGGAGGGCTGGCACGCGGCGCGCGAGGCCGGCGGCCGTTTCCTGCTACGGATCGAGGATATCGACCGCACGCGTTGCCGCCCAGAATATGACGAGGCGATCCTTGAAGACTTGACCTGGCTGGGCCTCGCCTGGGATGGCGAAGTGAGGCGGCAGTCCGAGCATTTCGACGACTATCAGGTGGCGCTGGCGCGGCTTGAGGAGATGGGCGTGCTGTACCCCTGCTTCTGCACGCGGCGCGAGATTCAGGTCGAGATCGCCCGCGCCGGCGGTGCCCCGCAAGGGGAAGCGGGGCCGGTTTATCCCGGCACCTGCAGGCGGCTTTCGCCCAGCGAACGCGGGCACAAAATCGCCTGCGGCGCAGACTACGCGTTGCGCCTCGATGTCGGCGTCGCGATCGCGCGGACCGGCCCTCTCGAGTGGCCGGAGGATGGGCGCGCGGTCAAGGCCACACCGGAGGCGCTCGGCGATGTGGTGCTGGCGCGCAAGGACGTGCCGGTGAGTTACCACCTGGCGGTGACAGTGGACGATGCGCTGCAGGGCGTGACGCTGGTGACTCGCGGCGCGGATTTGTTTGCCGCCACCCACATCCATCGCCTGTTGCAGGCGCTGCTCGGCCTGCCAACTCCCGCTTATCGCCACCATCCGCTGCTCACCGATGCATCCGGCCGGCGCCTTGCCAAGCGCGATAAGGCGATGACGGTGCGGGACATGCGCGAGGCCGGATTGGCGCCCGGGGAGGTCCTCGAGTCGAGCTCAGTCGAACGGTCGGTGAAGTCCGTTGGCGACGTCAAGATATTCCGGATCCTCGGGCCGCAGCACGCCGTGGCGCACCGCGAAGTCGAGGATCACCAGGTTGACGTTGAATTTGAAGTCCGTGCCTGTCCGTATGCGCTCAAGGATGTCGTCAAGCGGCGTCAGCTCGAACCCGTCGATCTCGCCGTCATCGTTGCGCGGCTCGAAATCGGGGGGCACTTCGAGGTCATAAACGAACATTACGTCGTCGCGGATACCTGTCTTCGACTCCATCCGGTAGGTCAGTGCGCCGGCGGCGATGGCGCGGCCGATCAACTCGGGCCCGATCGAGGCCTCTTCCTCGGCTTCCTTGATCAGCGTGCCCTGCGCGCCATGGCCGTTACCGATGCCGCCGGCGACGAGATTGTCGAGCTTACCCGGCGCCACCTGTTTGTTCGCGGCGCGCTTGCCGATCCACAGCCAGTACCGGTTGTCGTCGCGGCGAAAGCCGTTGACGTGGATGCCGTAGGCGCGCACCCCAAAAAACGGCACGGCACCGCGATCGACGCGAAACAGCGGCGGTTCGCCCCAGCGTGACACCACGTCAAAGGTCTCGTTGCGCCATTTCGGCACGCGCCGCTCGGCGACCAGCACCTGGACGACCTCGTGGAGCGCGCGGCTGACGGTATCGGCGTCGCCCTCGGGGAGCAGTCGCGCCTGGTCGTCGTGAACTCGGAATACCTTGTCATGGCGCTGAAGCAGCGCCGCGTTATCGCGGCGCAGCCAACCGACCCGATGTTCGCCTGCCCATAGCGGTATCGCTCGAGTGGGGTCGAAGCTGTTGCAGTGGCGGATGCGGTCTGCGAACGACATTGAGATCAGACGGTCAGGACGAGTTCGACGCCGACGATCTGCCGCAAGCAATTCGCGACATAGGCCACCGTGTCGCGCTCGAGGCCGCCGATCTCGATATCGATCGACAGGGTCATCCCAGGCCGCGCGACGGCGCTGTGCCAACGATCCGGGACGAGCCCGCGCTTGGCGAAGAGCTCGAGAACCCGCGGCAACACGCCTGGCTCCGCGCTGGCTTGGAGGGAAAATCGGGAAGTGCTGGCGGTAGCCGCTTCAGCAACGGCGGCTTCTGATGACGACATCGGCGCAATCCTTGGCAGAGGGAAGACGAATTGACACGGCCCGGGTTCCGGATGAACCCGGGTCGCTAATTCGCCGTCCGCCAGCGTGATGCGTCGTCGTAGTCACGGCGCGGATGTAAGCTCGACTGCGGCGGGCGTCAACCGCTGCGATCGGCGAGAGCCTCGATTGACTTGGATCAAGGACGCCCGCGCCGTTTGCGTCGTAAAACCACCGGGTGAGAAGGTCGCTGTTTCTCGATATCTCGGGTAGCGATTGAGATATGCCGCCGGCAAGCCTATATCTTGAACATGCGGTCGGAGGACGCGAGATGACGCTGTTGCGGGTTGGCCTTGCCGTGCTCCTCTGCCTTGGCGGCGCGAGCGGCTGCGCTCCCGGGGGGCCGGAGCGTGCCAGCGACATCCAGAACCTGCACGGCATCAGTGACGACATCTCAGCCGTCGGCATGACTGATTCCACAAGCCGCAAGACGCATGATCCCAATGCGATCACGACGCTGCCGAACAACTACCAGACGATCGACATGCAGTAGGCGCCGCTCGTTTGGCGGCGTGCTGACGCAATGAGCCTTCTGAATAGCGCCGCCGAAGCGCTCGCCTCGGCTGAGGCGCTGCTAGCGCGAGCGCGGGCAGCGCTCTCTTCGCGGGTCACCAAGGACGGTGCGGTCGATGCGAGCCGGCTCGACGCCGAGCAGATCGCCGCGCACGGTCTTGCCTGGATGGCGACTTATGTTGCCGCGCTACGGCAACTCCACGGCTGGGCCAAGCGCCTGGACGAGGCCAGCGAGTTTGGTGAGGCGCAGCGGCTGATCGTCGCGGTCGGCTTCGGCGAGTACCTCGCGCAGCTGGCGGGCGGCATCGCTATGGGGCAGGGGGAGATCGCCCGTCCGCTGGATCTGGGCATCGCCGAGGACGAGCTCGCGCCGCTGCGGGCGAGTCCGCTGGTCGCCGGCCTCGGCGAGGCGCGAGCACGGCTCGGCGCCGTCCTTGCCGAGGGGATGCCGTCCGGAGGTGACAGCCTCGGCGACGAAACGCTCGAATTGATCCGCGACCAGGTCCGCCGCTTCGCCGAGAACGCGGTCGCGCCGCATGCACACGACTGGCACCGCGCCGACCGGCTGATCCCGCTCGAGGTCATCGATGAGTTGTCGGAGATCGGGGTCTTCGGCGTCACGCTGCCGGAAGAGTATGGCGGGCTCGGCCTCGGCAAGATGGCGATGTGCGTCGTCTCCGAGGAATTGTCGCGCGGCTATATCGGCGTCGGCTCGCTCGGCACCCGCTCGGAGATCGCCGGCGAGCTGATCCGGGTCAGCGGCACGCCGGAGCAGAAATCCCGCTGGCTCCCTGGCATCGCCTCCGGAGCGGTGCTGCCGACCGCGGTGTTCACCGAACCGAATGCCGGCTCCGACCTCGCCAGCCTGCAGACCCGCGCGGTCAAAGACGGCGACATTTACCGTATCTACGGTGCCAAGACCTGGATCACCCACGGCGCGCGCTCCGACCTGATGACCTTGTTGGCTCGCACCGGCGCGTCCGATAGCGGCTATCGTGGTCTTTCCATGTTCCTCGCGCCGAAACCGCGCGGCGACGACGCCAACCCGTTCCCGGCCGACGGCATGTCGGGCAGCGAAATCCCGGTGCTCGGCTATCGCGGCATGAAGGAATACGAGATCGCTTTCGATGGGTTCGCGGTGCCGCAAGACTGCGTGCTCGGTGGGGTCGAGGGCGAGGGGTTCAAGCAGCTGATGGCGACGTTCGAGAGCGCGCGGGTGCAGACCGCCGCGCGCGCCGTCGGGGTCGCGCAGAATGCCTTCGAGCTGGCGATGGCTTACGCTCGGGAGCGCCGCCAGTTCGGTCGCAACATCGCCGCCTTCCCGCGCGTCCAGCTGAAGCTGGTGATGATGGCGGTCGAAACCATGATGGCGCGCCAGCTCGCGTATTTCGCCGCGCGCGAAAAGGATAGCGGCCGGCGCTGCGACATCGAGGCGGGGATGGCGAAGCTGCTGGCCGCCCGCGTCGCCTGGACCAACGCCGACAACGCCGTGCAAATCCATGGCGGCAATGGTTACGCGATCGAATATCCGATCAGCCGCGTGCTCAACGACGCGCGCATCCTCAACATTTTCGAGGGGGCCGCCGAAATCCAGGCCCAGATCATCGCCCGCGGGTTATTAGCGGGACGGAATTAAAAATGCGCTTCCCGGCATAAGCCGGGACCCACCTTTCGGCGCCTCAGACGACTGACAGGTAGACCCCGGCCTTCGCCGGGGAGCGTTAGATGTTGGGTGAGGTTTAGCCCACGAGCGCCACGTTGATGCGGCGGTTTTGCCGGCCCTTGTTCTCGATCTTGCCGACCTCGACCGGGCCGATCTCGGCGGTGTTCTTGACATGCGTGCCGCCGCACGGCTGCAAATCGACCCCGTCGATCTCCAACAGACGCACCTTGCCGGCGCCGGTCGGGGGCTTGACCGACATCGTGCGTACCAACTCGGGGTGCGCCTCAAGCTCCGCATCGTCGATCCAACGCGGCGCGACCGCATGACCCTCGGCGATGAGCTTGTTCAACGCGGCGCCGATCGCGTCCTTGTCGAGGCTCGCACCCGGCACGTCGAAATCGAGCCGGCCGCGCCCGTCGCCGACCGAGCCGCCCGTCACCGCGCCGGGCACCACGGCGCATAGCAGGTGCAGGCAGGTGTGCATACGCATCAGGCGATGCCGCCGCTCCCAATCGATCTCGGCGCTGACCTCCGCGCCGGGCGCGGGCAGCGCCGCGCCAGGCGCCGGCACATGTATCACCTCGTCGGCGCCGTCGCCCTTCACCGTGTCGGCGACCGCGGTCGTCGTCCCGTCAGCCCAGCGCAGCACGCCGCTGTCGCCCGGCTGCCCGCCACCGGTCGGGTAGAACACGGTGCGGTCGAGCCGGATGCCGCGCTCATCGACGGCCGTCACCCGCGCGCTACAGGAGCGGACATAGGCGTCGTCGCGGAAAAGAAGTTCAGTCATCGCACTAGCTCAGCCACGGTGGAGTGGGGAGGTTCTTCTCGCGCAGGAAGGCAGGGTTGAACAGCTTCGACTGATAGCGCGTGCCCGAATCGGCGAGGATGGTGACGATGGTGTGCCCGGGCCCCATTTCCTTGGCCAGCCGGATTGCGCCGCAGACATTGATCCCGGTCGAGCCGCCAAGGATCAGCCCCTCGTCCTGCGCCAGCGAGAACAGCACCGGCAGCATCTCCGCGTCGGTGATCTGATACTGGCCGTCCGGGGCGAAGCCTTTGAGGTTCTCCGTCTCGCGATTATTGCCGATGCCCTCGGTGATCGAGCTTCCCTCGGGCCTGAACTCGCGCCGCGCGTACCAGCTGTAAATGCCAGACCCCATGCAGTCGGATAGATAGACCCTGATCTGCGGATTGCGCTCCTTGAGCGCGATGCCGCACCCCGACAGCGTGCCGCCGGTGCCGACCGCGCAGACAAACCCGTCCACCTTGCCCTCGGTCTGCCGCCAGATCTCGGGCCCGGTCGTCTCGTAATGGCCACGGCGGTTGGCGAGGTTGTCGAACTGGTTGGCCCAGACCGCGCCGTTCGGTTCGGTCTGCGCCAACTCCTCGGCGAGGCGGCCGGAATAGCGCACGTAATTGTCCGGGTTGGCATAGGGCACCGCCGGCACCAGCCGCAGATCGGCGCCGCACAGCCGCAGCATGTCCTTCTTTTCCTGGCTCTGCGTCTCGGGCATGACGATGACCGAGCGGTAGCCGCGCGCGTTGGCGACCAGCGCCAGGCCAATCCCGGTATTGCCTGCGGTGCCCTCGACGATGACCCCGCCCGGCCGCAACAGGCCGCGCTCCTCGGCGTCCTTGATGATGTAAAGCCCGGCGCGATCCTTGACCGAGCCGCCGGGATTGAGGAACTCCGCCTTGCCAAGGATCGTGCAGCCGGTCTCTTCCGAGGCGCGGCGCAGCTTGATCAGCGGCGTATTGCCGACCGAGCCGATAAACCCGTCGCGGATATCCATGCCGATACTCCGAACCGATACAAGCCGCGGGAATTTTGCTCTAGAAGGTGGTGATTGCCCAGACCGAGGGAAATGTCTTTCGCATGAGCGAAGTCCGCGACGGCGAATTGTTCCCAATCCCGGAGACCGACCGGTCGACCGGCCTCTTGCCGTCACAGATGCTGCGGGCGGCGGTCAAGCTCGGCCACGAGCTGACCGGCACAGTTCCCATCGGAGACGACCAGATCCAGCCCGCCAGTATCGATCTGCGGCTCGGCGAGGTGGCGTACCGGGTACGGGCGAGTTTCCTGCCGGGCGGGCGCAATACCGTCAAGGAAAAGCTCGACCAGCTGTCGATGCACCGAATCGACTTGACCGGCGGGACGGTGCTGGAGCGCGACTGCGTCTACATCGTGCCGCTGCTGGAGATGACCGGGCTGCCTCGGCGCACCTCCGCGGCGGCCAATCCGAAAAGTTCGACCGGGCGGCTCGACGTCTTCGCCCGGGTCATCACCGACCACGGCACCGAATTCGACCGTATTCGCGATGGCTACAAGGGCCTGCTGTACGCGGAAATCTCGCCGCGCGCGTTCAGTATCGTCGTGCGCACGGGCTCGCGCCTGGTGCAGCTGCGTATCCGCCGCGGCTCGCCGATCTTTCGCGACACCGCGCTGCGCCGGCTTCACGCCGAGCAGCCGCTGGTCGAGGCGCCCGAGGATGGCGCCCCGAGCGCGCAGACCATCCGCAATGGCCTCGTCTTCACTGTCGATGTGGTCGGCGCGCCGGATACCGGCCTTGTTGGCTACAAGGCGCGCCGCCATACCGGGGTGATCGACGTCGACAAGGTCAACTATTACGACCCCAACGACTTCTGGGAGCCGATCTACGCCCGGCGCGGGCCCGGCGATCCCTCTGGACTGGTGCTCGACCCCAACGATTTCTACATCCTCGCCTCGCGCGAGGCGGTCGTCGTGCCGGCCGATCACGCCGCCGAGATGCTCCCCTACGACACCTTTGTCGGCGAGTTTCGCGTGCATTACGCCGGGTTTTTCGACCCTGGTTTCGGCGCGGCCGAAGCGGGCGGCAGCGGCAGCCGCGCGGTGCTCGAGGTGCGCTCGCACGAGGTGCCGTTCCTCATCGAACACGGCCAGACCATGGGCCGCCTCGTCTACGAGCCGTTGATCGCGCGCCCCGACCAGCTCTACGGCATGGGCATCGGCTCGTCCTATCAGAGCCAGGGACTGGCGCTTTCCAAGCACTTCAAGAAAGTGCCGTTGCGCTAAGCGCTTCCCCGTTTGCGCCGCACCTCGTCGCGGTGCCGCAGCAGCCAGTAGAGACAGACCAGCGTGTGCCCGTTGTCGATCTCGCCGGCATCGACCATGCGCTCGATCTCGGCCATTGGCTTGACCACGACGCGAATGTCCTCGTCTTCTTCGGGCACCCCGTGTACGCCGCCGGCGTTGCGTGAGTCTACCCGGCCGCAGAACAGCATCGTCGCCTGGTCGGAGTCGCCGGGAGTGGGCGTATAGCGCTGGATCGGGATCGGCTCGCCGATGATCTCGAGCCCGGCCTCCTCGACCGCCTCGCGGCGGGCGACCTCGGCGTCGCTCTCGCCGTCATGGTCAACCAGCCCGGCGACGACCTCGATTACCCAGGGTGTGAACCCGGCGAGCAGCGGCGCCAAACGGAATTGCTCGATCAACACGACTTCGTCTCGATCGGGGTCGTAGAGCAGGACCGCGACCGCGGCGCCGCGGCGGGTGATGTCCCAGACCCGCTCGCCGCTCCATTCGCCGGAGAACATCCGGTGACGGAAGCGGATGACATCAAGCCGCAGATGCCGCTTGAAGGCGATTTCCTGCGAGATGACGCGCAGATCGGGGTGGCCAGGAATATCGCCCTCAGGAATGTCACTCATCGATGATGTCGCCGTCGATCACGGTTTCGGGCGCGGCGGTCTCGATCTCGACCACCCAGAGATCGGGATCGTACTGCCGCTGCCGGGCGATATAGGCATCGGCCGTGCTTTCGTCGACCGGCGCCGCGCCGGTCGCGCGCATCCACGCGAGGGTACCGTCGGCACGGCGGGTTTGGGTCAGTACAGTGCTGCCGCTGTCGCGGTCATAGAGCTTGACGAGGATGGTCCCGGCGTCGGGATCGCCGTGCGCCGTCACCACCACCCCGATCGCCGCGAGATCGCAGCGACGGATCAGCGCCTTCACCTGGATATGCGTCTTGAGCCGGGCTTCCATTTTCGTCGCACCGGCGCCGCGCTTACAGCCGCTTCAACTGCTCGATCCCGCCGACGCCGGCGTCACGATAGATCGCCAGCAGCTCGCCGTCGCCGATCATGAAATAGGTCGTGCCGCCTTGGTCGCAGGTAACCTCGGCGACCGGGTATTCCGGTTTGACCAGCAGCGATTTGAGCTTGTCCTCGAGGTCGGGCTGCTTTGGGAACAGCGCCCCAAACGGCGCGGTCGCCATGCGGCCGTAGGCGATCTTGAAGACGCCGTTGCAATCGCCCGGACCCATCGCCGTGGGCTTGCTGTTGTTGGGGGTGACAGTCACGGAATCGGCGGCGAAGGTCACCCGGTCGTTGTCGGCGTTGCTCCAGGTGCCGATGATCGGGTTCTCGGGTGCCCAGCCGGGAAATAGGGAGCACGCGCCCAGGAGCGCCGCCATGACAAGAGCGGCCAAGTGGCTACCAAAGGCGGGGATCTGCCTAGCGTTCATTGGGGCGAGTGTAGGGTGGGAGGTTCCAATGTCACGCGAAAAGCTACCGGCGGTTGCTCTGGCGTAGCCGGTGATGGTGGAATTGCGCGACAGCGCAGGAGGCAACCCATGACCTTGATCGACCGCATCGGCATCGACATCGGGCGCAAGCTGACGCTTGAGGACGCGGTGGAGTGGGCGACCGAGCACCGGGTCCGCTACATCGACATCCAGCTCGACGCCGGCGACAACGCGCTCGGCACGATCAGCGGCATCCGCGGCTCGCGGGTTAAGGAGATGTGCGAGCGGCACGGCGTCCGGCTCGGACTCCACACGGCGTCGGCGGTCAATGTCGCCGAATGCGCGCCGATCGTGTCGGACGCGGTCGAAGCCTATCTCAAAGCCTATGTCGATGCCGCGGTGCGGCTTGGCGCGAAATGGATCGTCATGCATGCCGGCTTCCATTTCACCTCCGACAAGGCGGAGCGGATGAAGGCCGGGCGCGAGCGGCTGAAGCGCGTCATCGCCTACGCTGAAAACAAGGGGGCGCTGATCGTGCTGGAAAACCTCAACAAGGAACCGGACAATGCGGAGGTTCACTACCTTGCCCATACGGTCGAGGAGTGGCGCTACTACTACGACGATATCCGCTCGACGGCGTTCAAACTCTCCTTCACCGCCAACCACGCCCACCTCGTCCCCGAGGGCATCCCGGGCTTTGTCGATGCGCTAGACCTGTCGCGGGTCGCCGAGGTGCGCCTCGCCGATTGCTTCCGCAACGGCTTCGAAGAGCATCTGAAGCCAGGCGCGGGCGACCTCGATTTCGGCGATATGTTCCGCCGCCTCGAAGGCGGTGGGTTCAAGGGCCACTACACCAACGCCTTCGGCTCGCTCGACGATATGCTCGCCGCGCGCCCCTATCTCGTCGCGATGGCCAAGGCGGCGGGTGTCAGGGTCGATTGATCGATCCACGAGCTTAGAAATTGATCTGCATCGATTGCAGCACCTCGCGGGAATCGAAGGTGAACGACATCTTCTGGGTCTTTTCCGGACACGCCGGCGAGGAAGACGAGCTGAGCTTTTGCGGATAGTCGTATTCCATGATCTTGCCGCCGTTCGGCGCCGGCGTCACCGAAGCCGGCTTGCCCAAGGATTTGGTGACGTCGGACATCGTCGTGCCGCCGGCTTTGAGGTCGGCCACTTGCGCCTTGATGGCGTCGAGATTGCCGGCGGCGTACTCGCAGTGCATTCCCGTTTCGCCGCTACAGGCGGCCAGCAGCAGGACAAAACCCAAAGCGCATAACCTTGCCGTCATTCTGAAACCCCACCCTGGTTTGGAACGGCGAATGTCAGGCACAACCGGCCCGACGGGTCAACCTCGGGGCTCGACATCAAGCCGTACCGCGATCCCCTCCAGACCCGGTTTTGCTGCGGGATAGCGCCGCAGGACCAGCGGGTCGTGTCCCGGCACGACATGCTGCAGCGAGGTCGCCAGCCGACGAATCGTCGCAAACCCTTCGAGCATGTCGCCGACGTTGTAGACCGTGGGGTAGGCCCGCATCTCTTCGAAATTCGCGTAGAAATGCGAGGCGTCCGAAGCGAGTACCACCCAGCCTCGTTCGGTCTTGACCCGCATCGCCTGCAGCCCGTCGGTATGCCCGCCGACATGATGCACGGTGATCCCCGGCGCCAATTCGTCAGTTCCGGCATGAAACTGCACCCGGCCGCGGAACAGCCGCTCGATCATCGCGGTGACGTCTGCCTCCTCGAACGATCGGCGCAAATGCGGGTGACACATGCAGCGCCCGGTGCAGAACGCCATCTCACGGTCCTGCAGATGATAGGTCGCGTTCGGGAACAGGTCGTTATTGCCCGTGTGATCGTAATGCATGTGGCTGATCACCACGTCCTTGACGCTCGCCGGGTCTATGCCGATCGCCGCCAGCCCTTCGCCCGGCGGCGTGAGGAACTCGCGCTTGCGCTTGTCCGCCATCGCCTGGTCGAAGCCGGTGTCGAAGACGAAGCTGCCGCTCTCGCCGACCACTGCCCAGACGAAATAATCGAGCGGCATCGGCGCGGTGTCGTGCGGATCGCCCTGCAGGAAGTTCTCGTGCGCCCGCCGGTCGTGATGGGCATAGCGCACGGCGTAGATCTGGTAGGTATCGGACGCCATCGTAGTCTCCTCCGGCGGGCTCAGTCCCGCCCGATCGACCGCTGGGCGACGGGCAGGGTCAGGAAATGCGGCGCGTGGGTCGCCGCGAAAGCGAGGATGCGGTTGGCAAGCCCGGTGACCGTCACGCGCTTGCCGCGCGCCATCCCGCGAATGCCGATCCGCGCGACCGCCTCGGCGCTCATCATGCGGCGCATCTGCGAGCGGGACAGTTTGCCGCCGGCAACGTCAAAGAAGTTTGTTTCGGTGGCGCCTGGGCACAGCACGTTGACGCCGACACCGCTGCCGTCGAGTTCCTGCGCCAGGGCCTCACCCAGGCTGCGGACATAGGCCTTGCTGGCGGCGTAGACAGCCATGTTGGGGCAGGGGAGAAACGACGCGGTTGACGCCACCAGCACAATCTTGCCGCGCCGCCGCGCCAGCATCGGCGGCAGCAGGAGTTCGGGTAAGTTCGGTCAACGCGATGATGTTGACCTGCATGATCGCGGCGTTGCGCACCGGGTCGGCACGGTCGAAGCGCCCGATCGCGCCGAGCCCGCCATTGTTGACCAGCACCTCAATTTCGAGCCCGGCCGCGGCGATCTCACGCACCAGAGCCGCGGCGGCGCCGCGCTCCGCAAGATCGGCGGGGATGATCGTCGCCGCCGCGCCGAGGCCGCGAAGTTCTTCGGCGAGCGCCTCCATCGGCGCCAGGCTGCGGGCACTCAGCACCAAATCGTGCCCCTGGCGCGCCAACTCACGCGCCAAGGCAGCGCCAATCCCGCTCGACGCACCGGTGACAAGGGCAACCGGGCGATTGCTGCTTTGCATGGCCTATGATCCTGTCGATATCCCCGACATTATGACCGGCGCAGCTTGAGCGAAGAGGGAAAAGCGATGCCAAATGACGTTCAGCCGCGGCGCCGGCAGATTACGCTGAGCGAGGAGGAGCAGCGGCAATTCCTCGCCGCCAACCGCAAGGCGGCGTTGGCGACGCTCGACAAGGACGGGTTTCCGCATCTCGTGGCGATGACCTTTGGGGTCGAGGATGGCATCTATTACATGACCTCCTACGCCAAGGCGCAGAAGGTCGTGAATATCCGGCGCAACCCCAAGGTTGGGTTGATGATCGAAGCCGGCGGCTCCTACGCGGAGCTGAAGGGCGTGATGGTGCGCGGCCACTGCGAGATCATCGAGGGCGAGGACGCGGTGCGCGACGCCTGGGCCGTGATTTCAGGAACGAGCGGCCAACCCCGTCGCAGGGAAACGAACGACAGCGCGGCGAAGCGTGTGGTGCTCAAGGTCACCCCGCAGAAGACCGTGACCTGGGATCACGCGAAACTAGGCGGGCGGTACTAGCCCGCTGCGCGGGGCTGCATTGCTTTCGACCGCGCCGCGTTGCGACCGGGCGCCGCAAGCACAATCTTCCGTACCGTCATTGGAGGTTGTTCGGCATGGCGGCATGGAACCATCACACGCAATGGAGCGACGCGCATTACTATCTGGCCTATCGCAAATACGCGCAGAACACCGCGCCCGGCTTCAAGGGCCGCAAGGAGGACTGCGCCGATCTCTCGATCATGCTGATGATCGATTTCGCCGCGAAATCGGGCCTTCCGCTGTCGTTCTACGACGTCGATGATTGGCTCTACGCGTCGAAAGCGGCAACGCCCTACGGTCCCTTTCGCAAGCTCGGCACCCCGTGGGCCACAAAGGCCGACTACACGCGAATCGTGCAGCAAAACATCCAGACCAAGTCGCTGCACGAGCGCAATACCACGATCAATGTCTCGGGGCCCCAGGAGGGCGACCTGATGATGCGTTACACGACGACGGTTTTCGGCATCACCGACAAGCACCACACGGCGCTGGTGTTCGCGGTTTATCCGCCGGGCAAAGCCCATCCGCGCGAAAACGACCCGAAGCTGCCGTCGTTTCCTGGCGACGATGCGGCATTGAAGCAGTTCAACGTCACCGAATATTTCCGCGGCACGGTCGACGGCGACGGCAAGACGGCCTATCGCCATTCGGACAAGGATGTTCATTTCGACTATTTGAACTCGCGCGGCGAAGACAAGCGCAACGCCGAACTCATCTACTACGCCAATGCCGCGCAGCTGAAGGATATCGGTTTCGAATTCCGCCAGTATTCGTCCGACGTGCTCGACAATTGGGCCGATTGGGACGGCAGCGGGTTTCCGCCCCGCGGCGACTACGACTGGGATCCCTCGTCGGGGACAGGCGCCGGTTCTCGTACCGGGTGAGCTTCGGTCGAAAACGCGTCGTCGATGAGTTGCGATAGCACCTGCCGCGCATCGAATTCGGCGACCGCCACCTCGCGCGCGGCCTTCATCTCGGCTGCGTAGTTGGCCTCGATCGCCTCGATCGCGGCGGCGGCTTCGTCCTCGGTCGTAAAGGCATGTAGCCCGCGCCCGGTCGGCAGGAAATTCGAGAATCCGGTGTCCTGTACCACCACTGGCCGCGAGGCCGCGAGATAGCACGCGCTGCGGCAGCTGAACCACCCGGTCTTGAGCGCGACATAGACTTGCTTGGCGACGGAGACCTCGCCGCGCGCAGCCGCGATATAGTTTTGGTAGGCCTCGGGCGTCAGCGTCGCGCTTGGGCCGTCCTCCGCCTCCCACCCCTGTGTCATCAGCGCGTGGAGCGGCGCCTCGGTGCCGCCGACCGCGACCCGGAACTTCCCCCCGAGCCGGCGCGGCAGCCCGGCGATCTTGTCGAACTCGCCGGCCTTGCCGCGATATTCGACGCCGCGATATTCCAGCTTTCCCTTGAACACGTTCCAGGTCATCACCGTGCCCCAGGGTGCGGTTGGGCCAGCTTCCCCCGCGCGCGCCGGCCACAGTTCGGTTACCACCGGCATCCGCGTCTTGCGCCAGCTGATGCCGGCGGCCGGCATCGCGCAATCGGAGGCGCCAAAATTCTCCGCATAGGTGAAGTGGCGGTCGTGCGCGCGCACCCCCTCGCACCAGCGGTCGACATTCGGCGACCAGGACGGTCGCTCGCTGAGGATGATCTGGTTGTAGCCCGGGTCGGTGTCGAGAAAGACCTTGAGACAACGGGGCGACAGCGCGTCGGGGAAGAAGCTGCCGCCGCTGACGTTGATGAAAAGGTCGGCTGTGTTGGCGAACTCGTCGAAGGTGGCGCGGCTCATGCCGCAGCTGGTCTCGTGCAGGTGCAGGTAATGCCAGTGGTCGGACAGATCGGGCGCATAGCGGGCGAAGAAATCGTCGAGGTAGGCCGCCGAATAGGCCCATTCGTCGGTCATCGTCCGCTCGGCCGGATCGTACGGCCAGCACCAGGTGTCTTCATGGTAGACGACGTCGTGGCCAAGCCGGGCGAGGCCGATCGGGTATTGCAGGTAATCCCAGGCAACGCCGCCGACCGGGTACTGCGCGGCCATGCCGGCCACGATGATCCTGAGCGGTGACATTGCCTGGGGCTACTACCACGCTGTTGCCGGCGTAAGAACGCCGGCGGGGTGCCGCTATTCCTCGCCGGCCCCGGACGTCGCGAGGATTTTATCGAGCGCCAGTCAGCGCCACGAGCCCTTTTGCGGCCCCGGCCCCTTGGCGATGAAGGCCGTCAGGTCACGCTCCTGCTCGCAATTACCGCAGGCCGCCTGAAGCACGGCAAGGCGCTCCTTGGCCTTGTCCATCTGGCCGAGTTCGACATAGAGCTCGCCGAGATATTCGTTGGCGCCGAGATGCTTCGGCATCAGTGCCAGCGCCTTGTTGTAGTACTGCAGCGCCAAGTCGGTCTGACCAGTCTTGCGCAGGCTGAACCCCATCAGGTTGAGCGCGTCGGCATTGTCGGGATTGGCCTTGATGAAGTCGCTCAGGATCGGGATCGCACCCCGATAATCCCCGGCGTCGATCTTTTGCTGGGCGGAGGCGAGCGTCACCCCAGTCGCCGCTGCCTTCGGCGGCGGCTCCTCTCGCGTGCTGTCGGCGAGCGCGATGTTCGCGGCGCCGAGCATCGCGATGGCGGCGACCATGCTCGAGACAAGCTTCATAACGATCTCCCTGAAGGCGGCGGCGGCTTGCCGGCTACCTTTACCTCGTAACGGCTCCCCGGCATGTCAATTTCCCGCGAGCGCTCAGCGGCCCTTCAGCTGCGGCTTGCGTCGTTCGCGCCAGGCCTGGTGGCTTTCCGCCTTGTCCTCGGTCAGTTCGAGCGCCATGAAGCGGTAGAGATCGGCGTTCGCCGCCTCGCGCAGCGGCACGTCGAGCCCGAAATTGACCGCCTCCTTGGCCAGCCGCGTCGCCAATGGCGGCAGCGCGGCGATGTGTTCGGCGACTTCCATCGCCTTCGCCATCAGCTCGCCATGCGGCACCAGCCATTGCGCAAGCCCCGTGCGATAGGCTTCGTCGGCCTTCAGGGGAAAGCCCATCGCCACCTTCATCGCCTGGCCGCGGCCGATCCAGCGCGCCAGGCGCACCGTGCCGCCCTGCGCCGGCAGAATGCCGAGTCCGACTTGCGGCAGCCGCCATTCGGCCTTCTCCGACGCGACGATCAGGTCGCAGCAATAGGTGACGATGCAGCCGATGCCAACCGCGTAGCCGTTGACCGCGGCGATCACCGGCTTGGCGAAATCGGTGATCAGGTTGAACGCTTGCTCGCGCCGCCGTTTCGGCAGCGCTTCGATCGCCGCGGCGATTGAGTCGCTAGGTATGGGTTCTCGGGTCCTTGATGTTGGCGCCGGCGCTGAACGCGCCGCCGGCTTCGTCGCCGGTGAGGATCACGCAACGCACGTCCCGGTCTTCCTCGAGCTGCGGCAGCAGCTCCTTCAAGCCCGAATTGTAGTCCTCGCCCCAGGCGTTGCGCGCCTGCGGCCGCGACAGGGTGATGATCGCGACTTGGCCGCGCTTTTCATGGAGGAGGGGCATCTGATTGTCCTTTCAGATCACGCCATCGGCCTTGAGCGCGGCGATCTCGCCCGCACTCAGGCCGAGCCAGCCGCCGTAAATCTCGTCGTTGTGCTGGCCGAGCTTAGGGCTTGGGGTCGTTTTGCGCCGGTCGGCGCCGTGAAAGCGCAACGGCGAGGTCGGAACGGTAATCGCCCCGATCTCGTCGTGCTCGATGTCGTCGAGAAAGCCGCGCTCGTGCATGTGCCGGTCGTGCATCACCTCGTCGACCTCGCGCACCGGCGCGAGCGGGATGCGGCGCTGCTTGGCGATCGCGAATATCTCCATCTTCGGCAGCGTCGACGTCCAGGCGGCGATCGTCCCATCCACCAGCACGCGGTTCTCCACCCGAGCGGCGGGGCTCGAATAGCGCGGGTCGTCGCGCAAATCCTCGCGGCCCATCGCCGCCAGGAGGTTGTGCCAGTGCTCCTCGACCGCGAGGTTCATCGCCACGTAGCCGTCTTTTGCCGGGTAGACGTTGATCGGCACACGATTGTGGCTGGCGTTGCCGGTGCGCGGCGGCACCTCGCCGGTGCGCCAATAGGCTTCGAGCTGCGAGGTCAGCGTCGTGTACGCCGCTTCCTGCATCGCCACCTCGACGAGGCGGCCGATCCCGGTCACCGAGCGCTCGTAAAGGGCGGTAATGGTCGCCGCGTAAAGGTGGATGCCGGAGAGAAAATCGACCACTGCCGGACCGGATTTGATCGGGGGCCGGTCGGGCTCGCCGGTGACGCTGATCAGCCCCGAGACCGCCTGGATCGTCAGATCCATCGCCAGATTGTCGCGGTCGGGGCCGGAAAGTCCGTACCCGGTCCCCGAGGCATAGACCAGGCGCGGATTGATCTCATGCAGCACCTTGAAGCCGACCCCGAGCCGGTCCATCACCCCCGGCGCGAAGTTTTCCAGCAGCACATCGGCCTTCTCGGCCATCCGAAACAGCAGCCGCTTGCCGCGCTCGTCCTTGAGGTTGAGCGTGATGGCGCGCTTGTTCGAATTGAGCATAGCGATCGGGAATGTCGTGCTCTTGCCTGGCGGCGCGCGCCGGCGTAGCGGCTCGCCGTTGGGCGGCTCGATCTTGATGACGTCGGCCCCGGCGGTCGCCATCAACAGGGTCGCGTAGGGACCTTGATAGACTTGGCCGAAATCGAGCACGGTGATGCCGGCCAAGGGCATGTTGGCGCGAGCCATCATTGATGCCCAGTTAACGTCCCTTGAACCCGCGCGGCGGCCGCTTCTCGGCGAATGCCGTCGCGGCCTCCTTGAAGTCCTCGGTCAGATAAAGCTGGAACGGCGCGGCGATGAACTGCGCCTCGCGCACGAGCCGGTCGAGATACCAACGGCGGGTGCGCACCGTCGTGCGGACGCTCAGCGGCGGGTTTTTGGCCACGGCCTGGGCGAGTTCGCGAGCAACTTCAAGCACCTTTCCGGCGGGCGCCAGACGGTTGAAGATGCCGGCAGCGAAGCCTTCCTCTGCGGTAAAGAACCGGCCGGTCAGTGCGATCTCTTCGCCGAACGCGGCAGCGTTGCGGTAGTGGAACAGCGCCCAATAGCGCGATGCACCGAGGCCGCGCGAGGTTTCGGTCAGCTGCAGCCGCGTACCGGCCTCAGCGACGATCAGATCGGATTCGAGGGTGAGACCCAGCGCCAGTCCCAAAACATAGCCGTGCACCGCGGCGATGATCGGCTTCCAGTTGACCGATCGGCTGAACAAGTCGGCCGAGTTCGTCCCCCAGCCTTGCGGACCGCCGAGTTTTTCGAACTCGTCGCGGCTGCGTAATTGCCGTTGATGCACATCGGCGCCGGAGGAAAAAGCCCGGCCCTTGCCGGTCAGGATCGCGACATCGGCCTCGGGATCGAGATCGAAGCGGCGGAACGCCTCGGAGAGCTGGCGCACAACCTCATCGCTGACGGCGTTGAGTTTTTCCGGCCGATTGAGCGAGATCGTCGCTATGCGGTCGGCGCACTCATACAGAACCAGATTTTCCTCGGCCACCGCTTCCTCCCAAACCCTACGCAATCGCGCTGAAGGTTGCGGGGGAAGGGGAGGGCTGTCAACGCCGGCCCAGGGAAGGGCTGGCCAGCGTCATCCGACCAGCAGGACGATGATCAGGATCACCGCCAGCAACCCAAACCCGCCGGATGGATAGTAGCTCCAGCCGGCGCTGTACGGCCACAGCGGTAGCGCGCCGACCAGCAGCAAGACCAATAGGATGAGGATGAGAAGGCGCATGGCGTTCCCCGGTTGTCGTTTCTAAAAATTGTTGACGATGCCGCGTGGCTGGCGGCAGGCGGCGACTCAGCCGCGATTGGTCAGCGCTTAACGAATTCGCGCGCGGCGTCCTTCGCCTTGCCGACGGCTGAGCGCACCCGGCCTTCCGCCTTGTCGGCGCGGCCCTCGGCGACGAGCCGGCGGTTGCCGGTCACCTTGCCGACGGCTTTCTTGGCGGTGCCGGTTGCCTTCTTGGTGGCTCCGGCGATGCGTTGCTTGTCCATGATGTGCTCCACGTTTGGTCGGTTGTGCAAGCTCAACGGCGGCATTGGCCTTGGGTTCCAATCGGCTGGTCAGATGACGTGAAAGACCCAGAGCAGCAGGATGATCGGCAGCGGAATCCCGATCAGCCACAACAGCAGTCCACGGCCCATGATGTTCTCCTCTCGCTGCTTCCGGTTTCCGAAACCGGGCAGCACGCCAACGCACGGTTGGAGAGGGCAGTTCCCTTGGAACTTAGCCCTGCGCTTGAGCCAGCCAGCGGTCGTCGCGCGCCGACGAGCGATGGGCGAGGCGTTCGTTGAGGCGTTCGGCGGCTTTGGCGCGCTCACCGGCGCGCAGGCAGGCGACGATGTAGGTATCCTCGAACACCTCGCGCTGCGCATGGCTGCCGCCAATCCGCGCCAATTCGGGCATCGCCGCGCCGAGTCGTGCCACGGCCTCGGCGTAGTCGCCGCGCGCGAACGCCGCCGCGCCGGCGCACAATTGCGGCACGACAGCGCCTTGCGGCAGTCGCCCGGCTTCCAGCCGCGCACGGCATTGTCCCGCGCGCTCGTCGGTCAACTCCGGGCTTTCGGCGAGCGCAGCATGGACGTCGGCGAAGTGGATGCCGGCCTGCGGAAAGCAGCGCCGCGCATAGGTCGCCACCTCGTCCCAGTCGCCGGGATCGCGCCCGAGTTCATAGATCCGCCAGCGCCAGAGAAATGATGCCGCGTCGGCGAGGTTGAACAGCGGCGGGGCGTGCGAGACAGAAGGGCGGATCGCATCGGCGTAGATTGTGCGAGCTCCCTCGGCATTGCCGCGCGCCAACTCGAACAGCGCCAGATGCCAGGAGATGTGGCAGTGCAGTTGGCTGTCTCTGTCATATCCCGGCAGCCATTCCGCGACGAACGCGGCGCCGCGTTCGGGATCGCCCGCCTCGTAATAGCCATGCGCCCGCGCGTGCGCCGCGAAGGCGTTGCGCGGATTGCCTTCGAGCGCGCGCTCGACCTCGGCGGCGCCGCGAGCGATATCGCCCAGTTCGATGCGCGCCCAGCCAAGATAGGTGAGAAACCACCAGTCGTCGCCCCAATGCGGCGCCAGCCGTTCGAGCAGCGCCAGCTGCGCTTCATGATGGTCGATCCGCCCGCTGAAGCCGAGCAACCCAAACACGCCGAGCGCCAGCGACAGCGCCAGCCCGTCGCGCGGATAATCGGCGACGTGATCCTCCAGCAGCGCCATCGCCCCCGGGCCGTTGCCGTCCACCGCACGCGCGACGATTTCGATCTGCCGTGCCTCGCGCGGCGTGACTTGGCCGGCTAGGGCGCGCGCCCTGGCCGCTGCGTCCTTCGCCTCGGGGATACGCGCCTGCACCTGACAGAGCCGTGCCTTGGCGATATGCGCCGCGGCGAACTCCGGATCGGCCGCGAGCGCGCAATCGAGCAGCGCTTCGGCCCCAACGTTGGCCGACAGCATCAGATCGACCGCAGTGACGTAATCCTCGACGGCGGATGGTGAGGACGCCGTCACCGGGAGGCCAAAGCGATCGGTCAGGTTCATTGATTCCCTCCGCGCGGTGATACCGGACGCTTCGGTACCGACATTGTGAATTGCATAGCGCCTTCGACTGGACAACCCCAGCCCCATATCCAAGTGAGCCCTATCTCTAGCGGAGGACCCGAGATGCGTCGGTTTGTGCCGCTATTCTTCATAATCTTCGCTATCGCCGGCTGCGGCGACACGACACCCGGCGACGATAGTGACCCGACCGGCGCCTACCGGTTTTCGCACGGGCGGACTTACGGCGCGGCAGCGCCAGTGACGCCGCGGCCTCCTGTTGATACGGGGATGTGACTAGCGCGGCCCGAGCATGTCTTCGGGCCGCACCCAGTTGTCAAAATCCTCGGCGCTGACATAGCTGAGCATGAGCGCCGCCTCGCGCAGGCTGATCCCCTCGCGGTGCGCGGCGAGCGCGATCTCAGCGCTCTTTTCGTAGCCGATATGCGGCGATAGCGCCGTCACCAGCATCAGCGAATCGTCGCAAATGCGCGGCGATGCGAGCTTGGTTCGCCTCTATCCCGCGCACGCAATTAGCGGTAAACGAGCGGCACGCTTCGGCGAGCAACTCGGCGAACTCCAGTACGTTGAACAGGATGATCGGCTTATAGGCGTTGAGCTGAAAAGCGCCCTGGCTGCCCGCGAAGGCGACGGTGTGGTCGTTGCCGAACACCTGCGCCGCGACCATGGTCAGCGCCTCGCACTGGGTCGGGTTGATCTTACCCGGCATGATCGACGAGCCTGGCTCGTTCTCGGGCAGGATCAATTCGCCGATTCCGGCGCGCGGCCCGCTCGCATACCAGCGGATATCGTTGGCGATCTTGAACAGGGCGCCGGCCAGCGTGCGCAGCGCCGCGCTGGCGCCGACCATCGCGTCGTGCGACGAGCCGACCGCGAAGAGATTGGCGGCATGGCGGAACGCCAGCCCCGTCTCCTGGGCGATGCGCTGCGCCGCGAGCATGCCGAAGGCCGGCGGCGCGTTGAGCCCGGTGCCGACCGCGGTCCCGCCAAGGGGAATCTCGTGCAGCGGGTCGAGCGAGGCGCGGATGCCGGCAACGGCCTGGTCGATCTGCGCGATCCAGCCGGAAAACACCTGACCTAGGGTGAGCGGTGTCGCATCCTGCAGATGGGTGCGGCCGATGATTACGATATCGCCCAGCGCGCGGCTCCGTTCCGAGAGCGCGACCCGCAGCTCGTGCAGCGCCGGCAACACCATGCCCTCGATCGTCTCGGCGGCGGCGATGTGCATCACCGCGGGAAAGGCGTCGTTCGACGATTGGCTCTGGTTGACGTCGTCGTTCGGATGGATCGCTGCTTTGTCGTTGCCGAGCGTTGCGGCGCGGCGGGCGATGACCTCGTTGGCGTTCATGTTCGACTGAGTTCCCGAACCCGTCTGAAAGGCAACGAGCGGGAACTCGCCGTCGAGCTTTCCGGCGATCACCTCGTCGGCGGCTCGGACGATCAGCGCCTCCTTTTGTGCGTCCAGCACGCCGAGCCCGCCGATTCGTTTGCGCCGAGGCCTTCTTGACGATGCCGAGCGCGCGGATGACCGCACGTCCCCAGATGAACCGCGGCCGGCCGATCGGAAAATTCTCGATCGAGCGTTGGGTTTGCGCGCCCCAGAGCCGCTCGGCCGGCACGTCGATCTCGCCAAGGCTATCCCGCTCGCGCCTGACCTTCGCCATCGTCGTGCTCCTATTGCGTATCGGGTAAGATAGGCAAATTGCCGATGAACGGAACTCCAGGTCCGGGCCGGCGTTCCCGGTTTGGGAGGACTCGCAGCATTGAAGACCGCGCGGCCTTCGCCGAATGCGCTCGCCGAGGTTTTGGAGGCGATTGGCGACGCCGTTTATGCGATGGATCGGCGCGAGCGGATTCTGTTCGCCAACCGGCGCGCGCTCGAATTGTGGGGCAAGGACGCCGACGCGGTCGTCGGCCGGCATCTTCTCGACGTCTTTCCCGGTATCGAGGACGGTGAGCCGTATCGGGCGTACCGTGCGGTGCTCGCCACCCATAAGCGCGTTCATCTCGAAGCCGTCGCGCCGGCGCTCGGGCGTTGGATCAGCCTCGATGTCCAACCGGGGCCGCGCGACGGACTGGTTGTCGTGTTCCGCGACATCGACGACCGCAAGCGCGCCGAGGCGGCGTTGCGCGAAAGCGAAGAGCGCTTTCGCTCGATGCTCGAGGCGCTGCCGCAGATGGCTTATGTGCTCGATACCGCGGGAAACGCGATCTATTACAACCGGGAATTTCAGCAGTACCTGGGTTGTCGGGTCGGGCCCGAGCCGTCGGCTCGCGACGCTTTTATCTACGAAGACGATCTGCCGCCGTTGCGTGCCGCGCGCGAGGGAGCGCTCGCGACCGGCAAGGAGTTTTATGTCGAGGCGCGCATTCGCCGGCGCGACGGCGCCTATCGCTGGCACCGTATCCAGAACCGGCCGATGCACACCGGGGACGGCCGCATCTCGTCTTGGCTCGGCACCGCCGTCGACATTGACGATATCCGTCATGCCAACGAGTTGCTTGAGGAGCGAGTAGCCGCTCGCACCGCCGAGCTTGAGGCCGCCAACCGCCGCTTGGCGCAGCAGATCGAGGAGCGCCAACAAGCGGAGGCGCAACTCAGCCGCAAGCAGCGCGTCGAGGCGATTGGTCAGCTGACCGCCGGGATCGCCCATGATTTCAACAATCTCCTGACCTCCATCATGGGCAATATCGAGTTGCTCGACGCCAGACTTGGCGCTGTCGACGAGCGTTCAGCGCGGCTGATCAAGGGCGCGCTGGCGGCGGCGGAGCGCGGGGCCAACTTGACGGCGCAGCTCTTGGCTTTCGCCCGTCAGCAGCGAATGAACCCCGAGCCGGTCAATCTCAATCAGGTGATCTCCGGCATGGCGACGCTGTTGCACAGCACGATTGGCGCCTCGATCCGCATCGAGTTGGCGCCGGCGAAAGGGCTATGGCGCACGCTCGCCGACGTGGCGCAACTCGAGTTGGTCTTGCTGAACCTCGCGATCAATTCTCGCGACGCAATGCCTCATGGCGGCACGATTACGATTTCCACCGCCAACGCCGTGCTGGGTGCGCCAGCGCAGCCCGAGGACCCACCGGCGGGCGAGTATGCGATGGTTTCCGTCGCCGATACCGGCGGTGGCATCCCCGCCGAGATTATTGGCAAGGTGTTCGACCCGTTCTTTACCACCAAGGAGATCGGCAAAGGCTCGGGCCTCGGTTTGTCGCAAGTGCTGGGCGTCGCTCAGCAGCTGGGCGGAGGCGTTCGTATCGAGACCACCCCTGGCGCCGGTACGGCGGTGAAGGTGTTTCTGCCGCGGACCCAGGGAAATTATGCCTCGCGGGCTGTTCGCGCTTTGGCAGGACAATCTCCGCCGGGCGGGTCCGTTCCGCGTACTTGCGGGATTCTCCTCGTTGACGATGAAGACGAAGTCCGCGCCGTCACAGCCTCAATGCTTCGCGAGACGGGCCATACGGTCGTCGAGGCGGGTAGCGGCGGCGCCGCGCTCGAGCATCTTGACCGCGACGATCCGCATATTGATCTCTTAATTGCCGACCTGGCGATGCCCGGTATGAGCGGCAGCGAACTTGCTCAAGCAGCACGTCAGAACCACCCCGATTTACGAACTCTCTTTGTCAGTGGGTTCGCCGACCTCGTGGCGCACGAGGAAGGAGTGGTGGGGCTTCTGCTGCAGAAGCCGTTTCGCGCCGAGGAGCTCAACGCCAAGGTCGCGGCGGTTCTGGGACAGACGCCGCCGCGCCCACGGCGCGCCCCGGCGCGTCAACGCACTGTGGCGGCGCCGCTCGGCTGATGCTGAGCCTCAACCGATCATCTGTGGGATCACAAGAAACAGGTCGGTGTCGTCGGTTTTCTCGCCGGCGGCGGTGATCAGCGCGTGCGCCTGGCCGCGGTGATGGGTCTGGTGGTTGAAGAAATGCGTGATAAGCAGCCGGTAGGGCGCCGTCACCTCGCGCTGCGCTGCGCCGCTGAACCAGGTCATGTTGCGGTCGAGATAGGCCTGGTCAACCTTGCCGGCCCAGGTCTCGATCTTCCGGTCCGCTTCGACCCGCGCAGCGCAGAGCTCGTCCCAGCCGGCGAGCATATGATCGCTCTCCTTGATCGGCGTCTGCGGGCGCTCCCAGCCGTCGAAGCGGCTCATCCATTGGCCGTCGCCCCATAGGATGTGCACCAGCGTGCCGTGCAGCGAGTGCCAGAAGGCGCCACGGTCGCGGCGACGCTCGTCATCCGAGAGGCGCGACGCGGCGGCGTAGAGCCGCCGGTTCATCTCGCTATTGTAGGCGGCCATGGTGCGGACGTAGGAAGGGGTGATCATGGGAGTTCCTTGCGTTGCCGGCCGTCCATTTGTGCAAGACATGGCAGCGCGTCAATCTTGATTCGGGTCAACCAAGAGGGTGGAGACGATGCCTGAAGGACAGCGGCCGCGGCCGCAACCAACCCCTGAGACGCGGCATTTCTGGGACGGCACGCGCGCCGGCGAGTTGCGCCTGCAGCGCTGCAATTCGTGCAGCAAGACCTATTTCCCGCCGCGCCCGTTCTGCCCGTCCTGCGCCAGCCGCGACGTCGGCGTTTTCACCGCGACCGGCAAGGGCCGGCTCTACAGCTACGTGATCCATCACCGGCCGGTGCCCGGCTTCACGCCGCCCTACGCGATCGCGGTCGTTGAATTGGACGAGGGGCCGCGGATGATGACCAACATCGTCGAGTGCCCGCAGACCCCCGAGGCGCTGGTGCTCGACATGCCGGTCGAGGTCGCCTTCGAGAAGCTCGACGACGAGATCACGCTCCCTTTGTTCCGCCCGGCGAGAGGCTAACGGCCATGAAAAGACGCAACGACGTCGCCATCGTCGGCGCCGCCGAGACCACCGAGATGGGCCGCATCCCCGAACTGTCGCAGATCGGCCTCCACGCCGACGCCGCGCTCAACGCGATGAAGGACGCCGGCCTCGGCCCCAAGGACATCGACGGCGTCGCCACCGCCGGCGAGACGCCGGTGACCATCGCGCATTATCTCGGCATCACCCCGAAATGGGTTGACGGCACCGCGGTCGGCGGTTGCTCGTTTATGATCCATGTCCGCCACGCCGCCGCGGCGATCGAGAGCCGGCCTCGTGCAAGACCATCCTCATCACCCACGGCGAGAGCGGCCGCTCCGGCGTCGGGCGCACCCGGCCGCCGGCCTCGGCGGCGAGCCTCGCCGGCCAGTTCGAAGCGCCCTACGGCCCGATGGGGCCGCCGACGCTCTTCACCATCCCGGTGCTGCGCTACATGAAGACCTATGGCCTCACCCACGAACAGCTGGCGATGGTCGCGGTCGTGCAGCGCGAATGGGCGGCGAAGAACCCGCGCGCCACATTCCGCGACCCGATCACCGTCGATGACGTGCTCAATTCGCGGATGATCGCCTACCCGTTCCGGCTGCTGCAGTGCTGTCTCGTCACCGACGGGGGCGGCGCGCTGATCCTCACTTCGGCCGACCGCGCTAAGGACTTCCCGCAAAAGCCGGTCTACCTGCTCGGTACCGGCGAGAGCGTCGAGACACCGATGGTTAGCCAGATGGAGGATTTCACCAGCTCGCGCGCCTTCCGCGTCGCCGGGCCCACCGCGTTCGAGGAGGCCGGCATCACCCACAAGGACGTCGATCATCTGATGATCTACGACGCCTTCGCCCATCTGCCGATCTACGGGCTCGAAGACCTCGGCTTCTGCAAGCGCGGCGAGGCGGCGAGCTTCATCTGGGAGCGCAACACTGCCCCCGGCACTGGTAAGCTGCCGCTCAACACCAATGGCGGCGGCCTCTCCTACATGCACTCCGGCATGTACGGGATGTACGCGCTGCAGGAGAGCGTGCGGCAGATGCGCGGCGTCGCGCCGGCGCAAATCCCCGGCGCCAAGATCAGCGTCTGCCACGGCGTCGGCGGCATGTTCGCCGCCAGCGGCACGGTGATTATGACCAACGATGCCGCGCTGTAGCTACCGCTCGCTACGCTTCCCGGCGCAAGCCGGGACCCACCCATCAGCGGCACTATCCGGGGCTCATCTCCGTGCCGCCGCGGCCACGCTCGCCGTCATCATCGCGTCGGCCAGCGGCTACGCCCAGTCCGCCGACGGCACGTATCGCGGCCGTATCCGCTGCGCCGCGATCCCCAGCCTCACTCTGGCGCCGGTCGATGTCGAGTTCACCTTGACCATCCGCGGCGCAACCGCGACCTACCAGCGCCCGGTGTTGTCCTATGACGGCCGCCAGACCGTCGGGCAGGAGACGGGTACCGGCACGGTCGCCGCCGACGGCGCCGTGACGTTATTAGGCGGCATCAGCGGTAGCCTCGGGGTCTTCGTCGCCCACTACACCGGCCGGCTCTCCGGCGCCCACCTCGACCTCAGCGGCACCGAAAGTTTCACCGCGCCGCGCCAATACGAGCGCTCGTGCACGATCTCGCTCGATCGCGGCTGAGGCGCGGCGGTTCCTCATCACGCTTCCCGGCGAAAGCCGGGACCCAACTATCGGCCGCTCGTCGCCTGCAGAGGTAAGGCCCCGGCGTGCGCCGGGGAACGTGTTTTTAGTTATCCATCCACGGCTCACCCCACCGGTCCGCAAACGCGACCTCGCGCACCGGCTTGCGGGTGAGGGGGCCGAAATTCTGTAGCGGCCAGCCGATCGGCATCAGCGCAAAGGTGGCCACGTCGCCGGGAATGCCGAGGACATCCTTCAAATCGTCCTCGCAGCGCAGATGGTTGGTGGTCAGAACCGTGCCGAGCCCCAGCGCGCGGCAGGCGAGGATGATGTTCTGCACCGCCGGATAGATGCTGGCGCCCTGGATGCGGTCGAGATAGGTGCGTTCCGCCTCGTAGCCGATCTCCGCCGGCAGCTTGTCGCGCGCCGGCATCGCCCGCCGCTTGAGGCAGACGATGAGAATCACCGGAGCCTCGGCGAGGTGATCCCACAGCCAGCCGCTGCTGCGCAGAAACCGCTGGAATTGCGCCTCGCTCAAGTGCTCGGGCTTGCCGCGCGCGGCGTAGACCTTGGCGGCAATGTCGGAACCCTTGCGGTAGACCGCGCCGATCTGTGCCCGCAGCTCGGGATCGCGCACGACGACAAAGAACCAGTTCTGCGAATTGCCGGCCGAGGACGCCTGGGTAGCGCTTTCCAGCACCCGGGTGATCAGCTCGTCCGGCACGGGATCGGCGCTCAGCTTGCGGATCGAGCGCGCCGAGTACATCGCCTCGAACAAGTGGATGTCGCTCATTATCCCTCGCCCTTGACATCGGATCGATGTTCTCTAAATGTTCTCACAACGATGTTCCGGTTGCGCCTTTTACACGATGGTTTCCGCGCTTGGTTTCAAGCCGCCAAAGCGCTGTGGCGCAGATGCGGCAGCCTGTTCATTTCCGGCGTCAACAGGCGAAACGTTACGCGGAGGGCGCGCTTCCTACCGGACACCAAGCGCGGCGACCCCGGGCAATTCCTTGCCTTCCAGCCATTCGAGGAACGCGCCGCCGGCGGTGGAAACGTAAGTGAGCTTGTCTTCGACCCCGGCCGCGGCGAGGGCCGCCACGGTGTCGCCGCCGCCGGCGACGCTGAGCAACTTCTTGGCCTGAGTCAGCTCGGCGATTTTCTTCGCGAGCGCGACCGTGGCGCGGTCGAAGGGCGGCGTCTCGAACGCGCCGACCGGCCCGTTCCACACCAGCGTCTTGCACTGGCCGAGCGCCGCGGAGATGCGCGCGACGCTGTCGGGGCCAATGTCGAGGATCATCGCGTTTTGCGGCACCGCGTTGACCCCGACCGTGCGGGTCACCACCCCCGGCTTCAGCTCCTCGGCCGTTACCGCATCATCCGGCAGGATCACCTCGCAGCCGCGCTTCCCGGCCGCCGCCAGCACATCGCGCGCGGTGTCGGCCATTTCCTTCTCGCACAGCGAGCGGCCGACCGGCCGGCCTTGCGCGAACAAGAATGTGTTCGCCATCGCTCCGCCGATCGCCAGCCTGTCGACCTTGGAGATGATGAATTTCAACAGGTCGAGTTTGGTCGAGACCTTCGACGCCGCCGATCAGCGCCATCACCGGATGCTCCGGATGTTCGAGCGCGGCGCCGAGCGCCTCCAGCTCGGCCTGCATCAGCTTCCCGGCCGCGTTCGGCAACAGATGGGCGAGCGCCGCGATCGAGGCATGCGCGCGATGCGCCGCCGAAAACGCGTCGTCGATATAGAGATCGCCAAGCGCCGCGAGCTGCCTTGCGAACCCCGGATCGTTTTTTTCCTCTTCGGGATGGAAGCGCAGGTTTTCCAGCAGCGCCACCTCGCCCGGTTTCAGCGCGGTAACGACCCTCTCGGCCGCGCGGGCCGATGCAATCGCTGGCGAAATGCACCGCCTCGCCGCCGATCGCCCGGCTCAACGGTTCGACCAGCTGCCGCAGCGAATTCTCGGTGTCCGGTCCCTTCGGGCGGCCGAAATGCGACATCACCACCACCATGGCCTTGCGCGCGACCAGCGTCTCGATGGTCGGCGCCAGCCGCTCGATCCGCGTCGCGTCGGTGACCTTGCCGTCCTTGACCGGCACATTGAGGTCCGCGCGCAGCAGCACGCGTTTACCCGCGACATCGAGATCGTCGATCGTGTGGAACCGCGGCATCGCCTCATCGCCTCCCGGATAGACTGCGAGCGATTAAAGCGGAGCGGGGCAGGGAAGTGCAAACGAGCCATTGCAAACGCGCCGCCGCGGCATAATTCCTGTGGCGTTATGGCGACCGCGCTCGACAAACTCGTCTACGACGCCGCACAAACCGCGCGGGTGTCCTGGTATTTCGGGCAGAAGCTGCTGGCCGCGCGGCTGACCAAGCCGATGAAGCTGCCGGAGCGCCTGAAGGGCCGGGCGATGCCTAATCGCCAACGCATCCTCGCCGACCTGCGCAAGCTCCTGGAGCAGGACTGGCACAACATCGCGGCCGGGGTCTACGCGGCGCCGCGAGAGTGGCGCGGCAATCCGCTCGCCGAGCTCGGCCGCGCCGCCGATTTCTTCGCCGATCTCGGCGCCGTCGATGCCCGTCGCCACGGCGACCCGCGCGACAGGCTGCTAACGCTGCCCGAGGCCCAACGCTACCCCGCCTATTATCGCCGCCACTTCCACTTCCAAAGCGACGGCTATTTGAGCGCCGCCTCGGCCGAGCGCTACGACCACCAGGTCGAGGTGTTGTTCGGCGGCGGCGCAGCGGCGATGCGCCGGCAGGCGCTGGTGCCGTTGCGCGAGGCGCTGCTGGAAACCGCGGGCGGTGCGCGTTCGGCCCGACTGCTCGATATCGCTTGCGGCACTGGCGGTTTTCTCGCCGAGGTCAAACGGAATTACCCACGCCTCGCAATAACCGGGATCGACTTGTCGATGCCTTATCTGGCGGTTGCGCGGGGCCGTCTCGCCGCGTGGTCGCGCGTCGCGCTCGCCCAGGCAAATGCCGAGGCGCTTCCCTTTGCGGACAAGAGTTTCGACATCGTCGCCTGTGTCTATTTGTTTCACGAGCTGCCCCATCGCGCTCGCCAGGCGGTCGCCGGCGAAATTCGTCGCGTGCTGCGGCCGGGCGGGCGACTGATCTTCCTCAATTCACTGCAGACCGGGGACGAGCCCGATTACGACGCGATGCTCGAGTGGTTTCCGGTGGCCTTTCACGAACCCTACTACGCCAGTTACTTGCGCGAGGATCTGGACCGGCTGTTCGATCCCGGTTTCGCGCCAACGGCGGGGCTTCCCGCCTATTTCTCGAAGGTGCTGAGCTACCGGCGGAGCGACGGCTAACACCATATCTTGTTTCCTGTTGGCGACGACCCACAAGGGTGCTACCGTATGTGGTAGGGCTTATTGCCCGGCCTACAGAATACGGTGGGGGACATGGATATAGGCACCTGGACACCCGAGCGCATCGACCAACTGACTGTCCTGTGGGACGAGGGGGTCACCACCGCCGAGATCGGCCGCCGCATCGGCGTTACCAAGAACGCGGTAATCGGCAAGGTGCACCGCCTCGGCCTGGTGCCGCGAGTCATCACGGTCAAGCCGGCGCCGCGCCGTAACGTGTTCGAGTTTACCGGGCCCGTCTGCATGTGGCCGCACGGGCACCCCGGCGACGACGATTTCCATTTCTGCGGCGGTCGGCCGGTGCCTGGCAAACCTTACTGCGAGCAGCACTCGGCGATTGCTTACATGAAGCCGAAAGAGCCGAAGTCGAACGCCGCTTAGATCACCTTCAACACGTTCTCCGGCGGGCGGCCCAGCGCCGCCTTGCCGCCGGATACAACGATCGGCCGCTCGACGATGATCGGGTGCGTGGCCATCGCTGCGATCAGCTGATCCTCCGACAGTTTGGCAACATCGACGCCGGCCGCGGCCGCTTCCTTCTTTCGCACGATGGCCTTGACCGGCAGCTTCAGCTGTCCGAGCAGCGTTTTCAGCTGCGCCACAGTATACGGTGTCTTCAGATATTCGATGACGGTCGGTTCGATCCCCTTGTCACGCAAAAGGGCAAGGGTCTTGCGCGAGGTATTGCAGCGTGGATTGTGGTAGATCGTCACCGGCATCGGTCGCCTCCGGAAGATATTTTTGTCGATTGTCGGTCCTTGAAGTGACTTCGCCAAGTGGATATCGCCAGCGCATCCGAGCGACTCGTCTGCGGCGCCACACTGCCGGGCTGAGCCAATGACAGAGCCCACGCATGCCGTCGAAGGCAAGACGTCGTACCTCATTTTCCGTCTTCGGACGCCGGAGAAACGACGCCGAGCATTCATCTGTGTTGGCGCGACCCTGATTGCAGTGGCGATCATCGCGTTCCTGCCTCGCCAGCGCTTCGCGGCGGCGACTTTTCTGCTGGCCGGGGTCGCTTATTTCTCAATCCTCGCGAGCCAGGCGCGCGGCCGCTGGCGTGACATCCTGCTCTTGGTGGCGGCGTTGTTCGTCGTCCCCGCCATCGGCGAGGTCATTTTCGCGGCGATCACGACGCCACCACCACCCTTCGCGCATTATTCGACAAATATCGAGAGCCAGCCTCCAATGCTGGGTTACGCATTGGCGCCGTCGAAGACGGCCCATGTCGTCAAGGTTACCGCCGACGGCCGACCGGTCTTCGACACCACCTACACGATCGACGAGCACGGGCTCCGCCGGACTGAATCCAATCCTGACGGACCCACCGTCGCCTTCTTCTTCGACTCGATGACTTTCGGCGAGGGCGTGGAAGACAGCCAAACCCTGCCGCAGCAATTCTCCGACCTGACGGGAAGGCGGTATCGCGTCCTTAATTTCGGCGTACCGGGCTATGGACCGCAAGCCATGCTGCGGACCCTTGAGACCGGTTATCATGATGATCTGCTCGGCCGGCCCGCTCTATTCGTCATTCAGACGGCGGCCTGGCACGCGGAGAGGGCGGCCTGCCGCCCTACCTTTGTCTGGCGCACGCCACGTTATGCCCTGGTCGATGGAAAGGCCGTGTTTCAAGGCCGTTGCGCCGAAGGGTTCACGCTCTGGGCCTCGCTCAAGCTTCACCAAAGCTATCTGTACGAGCGGGTGATCCGACCGCAGCTGATCGACCAACAACACGATCTCGACCTGTATCTCGCCGAAATGCGCGGCATCCTGCAGCTCATCACTCAAAAATATGGATCACGAGCGATCATCCTCTGCTATCCGTCGAAGAGCGACCAGTTCGCCGGAACGACATACACGAATGACAAAATCATCGAGGCGTTCCGCGACAGCGGCGCGACCGTGATCGACCTGTCCCAGACCGATAAGGGCATCGACGGTATGGCCATCCCGGGCGACGGGCACCCGACCGCTAAAGCGCACCGGTTACACGCAGCACTGCTTCGCGACGCCATCGCCGACACCGCCGCGATCAAGTCGGATCGCCAATAGGAAGCCCGAACCCTATACTTTCAATTCGGAACCGATTGAGGAACAAGCTCATGCCTGCCTTCACGACAAGGCCCGAAATCCAGGGCACCTTTGGTGTGGTCGCTTCGACGCACTGGCTGGCAAGCGCTGTGGCGATGGCAGCGCTGGAAAAGGGCGGCAATGCATTCGACGCCGCGGCGGCGGCCGGACTGACGCTGCAGGTCGTCGAACCGCACCTCAACGGCCCACTGGGTGAAGCGCCGATCCTGGTGTGGAGTGAAAAGAACCGACGCTGCGATATGATCTGCGGCCAAGGCGTGGCGCCGGAGCGGGCGACCATCGCGCATTACCGCGGCTTGGGGCTCAACCTCGTGCCCGGGACGGGTCTCTTGGCCGCGGCGGTGCCTGGTGCGTTCGACGGCTGGATGCGGCTGTTGCGCGATTTTGGCACGCTCCCGCTCAGCGACATCCTCAGTCCGGCAATCGGCTACGCCGAGAAGGGTTATCCACTAGCTTGGCGCATCCCGGTCACGATCTCGACCGTGGCCGAGATGTTCCGCCGCGCCTGGCCGAGTTCGGCCGCGGTCTATCTGCCGAACGGCGAACCGCCCAAGGCCGGGCAGTTATTCCGCAATCCTGGGCTCGCCGCGACCTACAAGCGGGTGCTCGCCGAGGCCGAAGCCGGCGGCGGCGACCGCGAGCGCGTCATCGACCGCGCTCGCGACGCCTGGTATCGCGGTTTTGTCGCCGAGGCGATCGACCGTTTCTGCCGCACCGAAAAGGTGCTCGATTCCTCCGGTCGGCGGCATAACGGCGTCCTGACCGCCGACGACATGGCGCGCTGGCAGGCGCCTGTCGAGACGCCGCTAACCTACGACTACAAGGGCTACACGGTCGTGAAGGGCGGGCCGTGGAGCCAGGGGCCGGTACTGCTGCAGCAACTGGCGCTGCTCTCAGGCTTCGACCTCGACGACACCGACCCGGTCGGGCCCGATTTTGTCCATGTCGTGACCGAATGCGCCAAGCTCGCCTATCTCGACCGCGAGGCCTGGTATGGCGATCCCGATTTCGTCGACGTGCCGATGACGACTCTGCTGAGCCCCAGCTATAACGACGCTCGTCGCAGGCTGGTCGGTGATCGCGCCTCGATCGAGTTGCGGCCAGGCAGCCCTGACGGGCGCGCGCCGCAATTCATGGTTGGCGGCGCCGAGCTCGCCTCGATGGCGGCTGGCCTGGGCGAGCCGACGGTCGGCGCCTTTGTGGGCGGCATCGGCGAGCCGACGACGAGCCCGGTCGGCGCGGTCGCCGGCGACACCTGCCACGTCGACGTCGTCGACCGTTGGGGCAACATGGTCTCGGCGACGCCGAGCGGCGGCTGGCTGCAATCCTCGCCGGTCGTTCCGGAGCTCGGCTTCTGCCTCGGTACGCGGCTGCAGATCTCCTGGCTCGACGAAAGCTCGCCGTCGAGCCTGCAACCCGGCAAGCGGCCGCGCAGCACGCTGTCGCCGACGCTCGCGTTCAAGGACGGCGCGCCCTACATGGCGTTCGGCACACCGGGCGGCGACGGGCAGGACCAGTGGTCGCTGCAGCTTTTCCTGCATCACCTCCATCACGGGATGAACCTCCAGGAGGCGATCGACTGCCCAGAGTTCAATACCGAGCACGCGCCAAGTTCGTTCTATCCGCGGGCCGCCAACCCCGGACACCTCGCGCTCGAAGGCCGCTTCCCGAAAGCGACCGCGCAGGCGCTCGGCGAACGCGGCCATCGCGTGCAGATCGGCGAGACCTGGTCTGGTGGCCGGCTTGCCGCGTGCAGCCGGGAAGAGACGCCCGAAGGCCGCATCCTCAAGGCCGGGGCCAACCCGCGCGGCATGCAGAGCTACGCCGCCGGCCGCTGAGCCAAAGGAACTCGCGGCGACTGCTCGATCCGTTGCGCCCATCGGCCGAAAGCGGGACAATGCCGCCGCCAACGCGACGCACGGCGAGGATCCGATCGACCCAGCAACCACGACCATTCGGACGCCACGGCCGCGAGCCGCCGCTGCCGTGGTGATGGGCGTATCGGGTTCGGGCAAATCCACCGTCGGCGCGGTGCTCGCCACCCGGCTCGGTTGGGCGTTTGTCGACGGCGATTCCCTGCACCCGCCGGCCAACATCGCCAAGATGCACGCCGGCGTGCCGCTCGACGACCATGACCGCGAACCCTGGCTCGACGCTATCGCCGCGCAGATTGAATCCTGGATCGAAGAGGGAAGACCAGGCGTCGTCACGTGTTCGGCGCTGAAGCGGCGCTATCGCGACCGGATCATCGTCGGCCGGGCGGATGTGCGGCTGATCTACCTCTCGGGATCGCACGAGGTGATCGGCGCGCGTCTTGCTGGGCGGCACGGACACTTTATGCCTGCGAGCCTGCTCGACAGCCAGTTCGCGACGCTCGAGCCGCCGGATCCGGATGAGGGTGCGACTGTCGTGGATATCGACCAACCGGTCGCGGCGGTTGTCGACGAGATCGTCACCGCCTTGTCACCGCAAACGGTCACGATGATGGTGCGGACATGATTGCCGACGCCCCAGATGCCGCATGCGGCACTTTCGCACCATATAAGGAACTCTCGACGGATATCGGGTTCATCGAAGAGACGCCCGGGCGTCAGCCGTACGACAAGGAGTAGGAGCCAATGGCAAATCCGCTCAAGGAGCTGAATGAATACGGGCAGTCGGTGTGGCTCGATTTCGTCAGTCGCGAGATCTTGCAATCGGGCGGGCTGGCGCGCCTCATCGCCGATGACGGCGTGCGCGGCGTCACGTCGAACCCGTCGATCTTCGAGAAGGCAATCGGCCACGGCGACGATTACGACGAGCTGATCCGCGCCGCCGAGGCGAAGGGGGACCTCGATCCCGGCGCGCTGTTCGAGACGCTGGCGGTCGGCGACATCCGCGACGGCGCCGATGCGCTCTCCGGCGTCTACAAGCAGACCCAAGGCCGCGATGGCTACATCTCGCTCGAAGTCTCGCCCTATTTGGCGATGCAGACCGAGGCGACGATCGACGAGGCGCACCGGCTGTGGAAGCGGGTCGACCGCCCCAACCTGATGATCAAGGTGCCGGGGACCAAGCCCGGCCTACCGGCGATCCGTCGGCTCATCGGCGACGGCATCAACGTCAACATCACGCTCCTATTCTCACAGCAGGTCTATGCCGAGGTTGTCGACGCGTATATCGGCGGGCTCGAGGATTTTGTCGCCAAGGGCGGCGACCCGCACCGCATCGCCAGTGTCGCCAGCTTCTTCGTCAGCCGCATCGACACTCTGGTCGACGAGGCGCTCGACAAGAAGATTGCCGCAGCGAGCGAACCAGCCGCTAAGGAGCGGCTGGGCGCGCTCAAGGGCAAGGTGGCGATCGCCAACGCCAAGCTTGCCTACCAGCTGTCAAAGCGTATCTACGCCAGCGAGCGCTGGCAGCGGCTGGCGCAGTCGGGCGCGCAGACGCAGCGGCTCTTGTGGGCTAGCACGGGCACGAAAAACCCAGCCTACAGCGACGTGCTCTATGTCGATGAGCTGATCGGCGCCGACACCGTCAACACGGTGCCGCCGGCCACGATGGACGCGTATCGCGATCACGGGAGACCGCGCAACAGCCTCGAGGAAGACGTCGCCGGCGCCGAGATGGCGATGAAAGGGCTCGCCGCCGCCGGGGTCTCGATCGACGAGATCACCGCGCGGCTAGTGGAGGACGGCGTGCGCCTCTTCGCCGACGCTGCGGATCAGCTCTACGCGGCGGTGCAGAAGAAGCGTCGCACCGTGCTCGGCGGCAAACTCAACAGCATGAGCGTCAAGCTGCCCGAGGCGATCGCCACCGCCGTCGATGCCCGGCTCGAAGACGGCCGGCGGCAGGGCAAGATCCGGCGGCTGTGGGCCGGCGACCGGTCGCTGTGGACGGGGAGCGACGAGGACAAATGGCTCGGCTGGCTCGACGTGGTCGACGAGCAGATCAAGGAAGTGACGAAGCTGAAGGATTTTGCCGCAGACGTTAAGAAGGCCGGATTCAGCGACGTGCTGCTGCTCGGGATGGGCGGATCAAGCCTCGGTCCCGAGGTGTTCGCCGAAACCTTCGGCGCGCAGCCGGGTTTCCCGAAACTGCACGTGCTCGATTCGACCGACCCGGCGCAGATCAAGACATTCGAGGACAAGGTCGATCTGAAGAAGACGCTGTTCCTGGTGTCGAGCAAATCGGGCACGACGCTGGAACCCAACATCTTCAAACAGTACTTCTTCGAGCGCGCCAAGGCCGCACTGGGCGGCGACCCAGCGAAACATTTTGTCGCCATTACCGACCCCGGCTCGGCACTCGACAAGCTCGCCAAGACGGAGGGGTTCCGCCACATTTGCTACGGCTTGCCGACGATCGGTGGGCGCTATTCGGTGCTGTCGAACTTCGGCATGGTGCCGGCAGCGGCGATCGGCATCGACCCCGAGTCGTTCCTCGAACGCGCGGCGGAAATGGTCCGCTCCTGCGCGCCGAGCGCGCCGCCTGCGGAGAACCCCGGTGTCTTTCTGGGCGCGATCCTCGGCGTGTGCCAGACGCAGGGCCGGGACAAGGTCACCGTCCTTGCCTCCGAGGGCATCGCCGATTTCGGCGCCTGGCTCGAACAGCTCTTGGCCGAGTCGACCGGCAAGCTCGGCAAGGGGATCGTCCCGGTCGACGCCGAGCCGGCCGGACCACCCGAGGTCTACGGAAACGACCGGGTCTTTGCCTATGTCCGGCTGGCCTCGGACAAGGACGAGGCGCAAGACAAGGCGGTCGCCGCTCTTGAGGCGGCGGGTCAGCCGGTCGTGCGCATCGTCGTCGGCGATCGGATGCAGCTCGGCCAGGAGTTCTTTCGCTGGGAAATGGCCACCGCAGTCGCGGGATCGGTCATCGGGATCAACCCGTTCGACCAACCCGATGTCGAGGCGCAGAAAATCGAGACTCGTAAGCTAACAACCGAGTACGAGACCACTGGCAAGCTACCTGTGGAAGCGCCGTTCTTCGCCGCAGACGGGATCGAGCTTTATGCCGATCCGCGCAACACCGGCGAACTGAAGCCCAAGGCGACGAGTCTCGCCGCGGCGCTGAAGGCGCACCTCGACCGGGCGCATGCCGGCGACTACGTCACCACGCTCGCCTATATCGAGCGCAACCCGGCGCACATCGCCACGCTCCAGACAATGCGAACAGCGATCCGCGATAGGAAGAAGGTCGCGACCTGCCTCGGCTTCGGGCCGCGCTTCCTGCATTCGACCGGCCAGGTCTACAAGGGCGGGCCAAACAGCAGCGTCATCCTGCAGATCACTTGCGCCGACGAGGATGACCTGACGGTGCCAGGCCAGAAATATACGTTCGGCGTGGTCAAGGCCGCACAGGCGCGGGGCGATTTCGACGTGCTTGCCGAGCGCGGCCGACGTGCCTTGCGTGTCCACCTCGCGGCCGGCGTCGAGCCCGGACTCAAAGCCCTGGCTGCGGCCATCGACGAAGCGCTCAGATAAGGAGAACCGGCGATGCAACTCGGGATGATCGGGCTTGGCCGCATGGGCGGCAACATCGTCCGCCGGCTGATGCGCGACGGGCATAACTGTGTCGTTTACGACAAGAGCGCCGACGCGGTGCAGGGGCTAGCGGGCGAGGGGGCGACCCCGAGCAGCGACCTCGCGGATTTCGTCCGCGAGCTGCAACCGCCGCGCGCGGTCTGGGTGATGCTGCCGGCTGGTAAGATCACCCACGGCACCGTCGTCGAGCTGAGCGGGCTGCTGTCCGCCGGCGATATCCTGATCGACGGCGGCAACTCGTTCTTCCACGACGACATCGCCCATTCCGACCTGCTCAAGACCAAGGGCATCCGCTATCTCGATGTCGGCACCTCGGGCGGCGTCTGGGGGCTCGAGCGCGGCTATTGCATGATGATCGGTGGCGACAAGGAGGCCTTCGAGCACCTCGACCCTATCTTCAAGACCCTGGCGCCGGGCATCGGCAAGATCGACCGTACACCAGGCCGCGAGAGCCGCGATCCGCGCGTCGAGCAGGGCTATCTCTATTGCGGACCTGCCGGGGCAGGGCACTTCGTCAAGATGGTCCATAACGGGATCGAATACGGTGTGATGCAGGCCTATGCCGAGGGCTTCGATATTCTGAAGGGTGTCAATTCACCGGCGGTGCCGGAAAACCGCCGCTACCAGCTCGACCTCGCCGATGTTGCCGAAGTATGGCGGCGTGGCAGCGTCGTCGCCTCGTGGCTGCTCGACCTGACCGCGATCGCGCTGGCGAGGGACGAGGCGCTTTCCGAATTCGTCGGAAATGTCGATGATTCCGGCGAGGGTCGCTGGACGATCAACGCGGCGATCGAGCAGGCAACGCCGGCCGAGGTGCTGTCGGCGGCGCTCTACACCCGGTTCCGCTCGCGCCAATCTCACACCTTCGCTGAGAAAATCCTATCGGCGATGCGCGCGGAGTTCGGCGGACACCGCGAGCCGGGGAAGGGCTGACGATGAACGACGACGCCGCTCCGACCGCCGCGGCCCGCCAACGCAACCTGACCGCCCCGCCCTGCGCGCTGGTGATTTTCGGCACCAGCGGCGACCTCACGCGCCGGCTGCTGATGCCGGCGATCTACAACCTCGCCAAGGCTGGGCGACTGTCGGAGAATTTCGCGCTGATCGGCGTCGACCGCTCGAAGCGGACGATGCGGCAGTTTCACGACGATCTCGGCGACGGCATCCGCAAGTTCGTCTCCGATACCGCGGGCGATAGCGAAGGCGGCGGTGGCGAGTCGTTCGACGAGAAGGCGTGGGAGTTTCTCACCAAGCGTACCAACCTCGTCGACGGCGACGTCACCCAGCCCCTCACCTACAAGAAGATCGCCGACGATCTGCAACGCGCGGCCAAGGAGCACCATACCGGCGGCAACGCGATCTTCTACCTTGCGGTGGCCAGCTCGCTGTTTGGCACCATCGTCGAGAACCTCGCCGGTGCCGGGCTGATGGCGCAGAACGGCCATTGGCGGCGTGTCATCATCGAGAAGCCATTCGGCAACGACCTGCCGTCGGCGAAGGCGCTCAATGCGCGAGTCCTCAAAGTGGTGACCGAGCCGCAGGTCTACCGGATGGATCATTTCCTCGGCAAGGAAACGGTCCAGAACATCATGGCGCTGCGCTTCGCCAACAGTATTTTCGAGCCGCTGTGGAACCGCGACCACATCGATCACGTCCAGATCACCGTTGCTGAAACCGTCGGCGTCGAGCGGCGCGCCGCGTTCTACGAAGCGACCGGCGCGCTGCGCGACATGGTGCCGAACCACGTCTTCCAGCTGCTAAGCCTCACCGCGATGGAACCGCCCAACTCGTTCGACCCTGACGCGGTGCGTACCGAGAAGGCCAAGGCGCTCCAGGCCATCGTTCCGCTTGACGACAGCGACCTGCGGCGCAGCGTGATGCGCGGCCAATACGCCGCCGGCACGGTGCGCGGCCAGCCGGTCGCGGCCTATCGCGAGTCCCCGGGGGTTGCTCCGGATAGCATGACCGAGACCTATGTCGCGATGCGGCTGTCCCTCGATAACTGGCGTTGGGCCGGCGTGCCGTTCTATCTGCGCACCGGCAAGTCGATGACGCGGCGCACCAGCGAGATCGCGATCCAGTTCAAGCACGCGCCGTTCGCCCTGTTCCGCGACACCGCGGTGGACGCCCTGGCGCCTAACGTCCTGGCGATGCAAATCCAGCCGGACGAGGGCGCCTCGCTTCAGTTCAGCGCCAAGCGGCCGGGCCCGGAAATTCAGCTCGGCGGCGTGCGCATGGACTTCCGCTACCGCGATTATTTCCGCGCCGCGCCCAGCACCGGCTACGAGACGCTGGTCTACGACTGCATGATCGGCGACCAGACTCTGTTCCAGCGGGCCGACAGCGTCGAGGCGGGATGGAGCGCGGTGCAGCCGATCCTCGATCTGTGGCGCGACGACAAGAACGCGCCGCTCGATTTCTACCCGGCGGGCACTGCCGGCCCGCAATCGGCTGACGAATTGTTGTGGCGCAGCGGCCGCGCGTGGCGGCCGATCGCCTGATGTCGCATCCGATCGTTGTCGCCCCGTCGATATTGTCCGCCGATTTCGCGCGGCTGGGTGAAGAAGTGCGCGCCGCCGACGCGGCGGGCGGCGACTGGATCCATGTCGATGTGATGGACGGCCGGTTTGTCCCGAACCTGACGATCGGCCCTGTCGTTGTCGCCGCGCTACGCAAGGCAACGACAAAACCGCTCGACGTCCACTTGATGATGGTTGAACCCGAGCGCTATCTCGATGCTTTCGCCGAAGCCGGGGCCGACCATCTCCTCGTCCATTGCGAGCCGAGCTCGACCGTGCATCTGCACCGCACGCTCGGCCACGTCCGCGATCTCGGCAAGGTCGCGGGGGTAGTGCTCAACCCCGCAACCGGGATCGACCAGATCGAGCATGTCCTCGACCTTGTCGGCATCGTGCTGGTGATGACGGTCAATCCCGGGTTCGGCGGCCAGAAGTTCATCGCTACGATGCTGCCCAAGATCGCTGCGCTGCGGTCGCTCTGCGACGGGCGGGGGCTTGACCCGGTGATTGAGGTCGATGGCGGGCTCAGCGGCGACAATGCCTGGCAGGTGATCGAGGCAGGGGCAACCGCGATCGTCGCTGGATCGGCGGTGTTCCATGCGCCCGATTACGCCAAGGCGATCTCCGCGATCCGCCATTCCGCGGCGCCGCGCCGGAGGACCGCCTAAGTGACTGCGCCGCGCATTGATGTCTCGGCCGACCCGACGGCGCTGGCGCAGCGGGTTGCGCAATGGATCGTCGATCTGGCCTGCGCGACGCCCGCCCGCTTCGCCATCGCCCTTTCGGGGGGCTCGACCCCGAAGCGGCTTTACGGGCTGCTCGCCGCCACGCCGCTGCGCGACCAAATGCCGTGGGATCGCGTGCATTTCTTCTTCGGCGACGACCGCTTCGTGCCGTGGGACAGCCCTGACAGCAATTACGGCATGGCGCACGATGCTATGCTGGCGCATGTGCCGGCACCGCCGCAAAACGTGCACGGCATCCCGTTCAGCGGTAGCGCCGCCGAGGCCGCGCGCGCCTACGAAGAGACGCTGGAGGCGTATTACGGCGGCGATGCGCTCGACCCGGCCCGGCCGCTGTTCGACATCGTGCTTCTCGGCATGGGGCCTGACGGTCACACGGCGTCGCTGTTTCCCGGCAAGCCGGCGCTCGAAGAACGGCGGCGCTGGGCGGTCGAGGTCCCGGAGCCGGGGCTGGCACCGTTTGTCCCACGCGTCACACTGACCTATCCGGTCCTCAACAGCGCAAAGTCCGTCGCCTTTGTCGCCGCCGGCGCCGATAAGGCGGCGATGATGCGCCGCGTCCTCGCCGGCGAACGCACGCTGCCGTCGGCACATATCGCTCCGGTCGGCGAATTGATTTGGTTCGTCGATCGCGCGGCATACGGCGACGCATGACCGTCGACCGCGATCAGCTGAAACGCGCGGCTGCGCAGGGCGCTCTCCACTACGTCACGGACGGCATGGTACTCGGGCTCGGCACCGGGTCGACAGCGAGCTTTGTCGTGCAGGCGCTCGGCGCGCGCATGGCGAGTGGGCTCAAGATCATCGGCATCCCCACGTCCGAGCGCACCGCGACGCTCGCCCGCAGCCTCGGTATTCCGCTCGCCACCTTCGCCGAATATCAGCGCATCGATCTGACGATCGATGGCGCCGACGAGGTCGAGCGAGGTTCCTTGAACCTCATCAAGGGTCTGGGCGGTGCGCTGCTGCGCGAGAAGATCGTCGCCGCGGCAAGCCGGCGGCTCATCGTGGTGGTGGATCAGGAGAAGCTCGTTGACCGGCTCGGCGTGAAAACGCCTATACCGGTCGAGGTCGTGCAGTTTGGCTGGCAATCGACTGCGGCGGCGCTGGAAAAGCTCGGCGCGACGCCGCGGCTGCGGCACGCGGCCGAGGATCACCCGTTTATCACCGACGGCGGCAACTATATCCTCGATTGCCGGTTCGGCGGCATAGCCGATGCAAGGTCACTCGAGGCCCGGATCAACGCGATCGTTGGCGTCGTCGAATGCGGCTTGTTCGTCGGCCGCAGTTCCGACGTCATCGTCGCCACCACCGATGGGGTCGAAGTGTTGACGCCGGCAGGGGAAACATCGTGAGCCGCTTCAAACTGGTTATCTCGGATGTCGACGGCACGCTCGTCACCAAGGAAAAGGCGCTGCGGCCGCGCTCCATTGAGACCGTGCGCAAACTCCACGATCGCGGGATTGGGTTTTCGATCTGTAGCAGCCGGCCGCCGTTCGGATTGCGGATGATGATCAATCCGCTCGGTCTCAGCCTGCCGTTCGGCGGCTACAACGCTGGCAAGATCGTCGAGACCGATCTGTCTGTCGTCGAGCAGAAGCTGATCGCGCCCGAGGCGGCAAGACAGGCTGTCTCCATCTTTCGCGAGTTCGGCATCGATTGCTGGGTGTTCGACGGCAACCGCTGGGTCGTCACCAACAAGCGGGGCGACCACGTCGACCATGAGACACACACGATTCAGACACCGCCGACAGTGGTTCCGCAATTCTCCGACGGCGACTTCAGCGCGGTCGGGAAGATCGTCGGCGCGAGCAACGACCACGAGCGCGTCGCCCGGGTCGAGAAGGCGATGCGGCAGGCGCTTTCTGGCGTTGTCAGTGCGGCGCGCTCGCAACCCTACTACTGCGACGTCATTCCGCCCGGCATCAACAAGGGCCGCATCGTCGAGGTGCTGGCCGAGCGCCTCGGTCTAGACCGAGGCGAGATCGTTGTATTGGGCGACATGGACAACGACCTCGATATGTTCGCCAAAGCCGGCTTCTCGATCGCGATGGGTAACGCCACCGAAGAGGTCAAGGCTGCCGCCAGCGCGGTAGCGCCCGGCACTAACGACGAGGATGGCTGGGCCGAAGCCGTCGAGCGCTATGTGCTGGCCGCCTAATCAGTAATCGAATGTCGCGATGCATTGCTGGAACAAATCGGGGTCGGTGACCGGACCGCATTCCTTGCGGACACGCGCGGCGCGGAATGCCGGATTGGTCCGCACCAACTGCTCGTAGCGATAGCTGTCGATCACATTCTGCCGGGGAGACCAGTTAGCCGGAAAGTCGCCCGGATCGGGCTGGGGCATGTCGGCGTAGTATTCTGTTGGCGCGCGACCGTTCGGCGAGGGCATCACCATCGTTTGCGCGTGAACGGTGAGGATCGGCGCTGTGGCGGTCGTGGCCGCCGCCATCAGAAACGCGATTCGCTTCATCAGCATGACCGGTTCCTCCTTTATCGGAAAGTCACCGGGTGAACGGAAGAAGGAAACCGCGGTTCCCCCTCAGGGTGCGATCATCGCCGGGTCGGGTAGACCTCGCCGCCGGCATGCCGCCAGTACGGTGTTCTGCAAGAGGCAGGCGATGGTCATCGGTCCGGTGCCGCCGGGTACCGGGGTGATCGCCGCAGCGACTGTGCGTGCCGCCTCGAAATCAACATCGCCGATGAGCCGGGGGCTTTCGGGCGTCGACACCCGGTTGATACCGACATCGATCACCGTCGCGCCGGGTTTGATCCAGTCGCCCTTGATCATCGCCGGCTGCCCGGTCGCCGCGATCAGGATGTCGGCGCGCCGGCAGAGCGCCGGAATGTCCCGGCTCTTGCTGTGCGCCACAGTTACCGTGCAATCCGCCGCCAACAGCAAGGCCGCCAGCGGCCGGCCAACAATATGCGAGCGGCCAAGCACGACCGCTTCGGTGCCGGCAAGGCTCGGCAGAGCCGCGCCGAGCAGGATCATGCAACCCTGCGGCGTGCACGGCACCAGCGTCGTCTCGCCGCCCCATAGCCGGCCGATATTGAGCGGATGAAATCCGTCGACATCCTTGGCCGGATCGATCTCAGCGACAATCTTGCGGGCGTCGATATGTGGCGGCAGCGGGAGCTGAACGAGAATGCCGTCCACCCGCTCATCCGCATCGAGCGCACGGACCAGCGCGATGACGTCCGCCTCACTGGTGTCGCCGGGTAGCGTCCGCTCGAATGAAGCGAGCCCCGCGGCGGCGCAGGCGCGCGCCTTATTACGGACGTACATTTGGCTTGCCGGATCGGCGCCGACAATGATCGCGGCAAGACCGGGCACGATCCCGTGCTTCTCGCGCAACTCCGCCGCCGTCTCGGCGATGTGTTGGCGAAGCCGCGAGGCGATCGCCTGGCCGTCGATGATCGTCGCTTCAGCCATGCCTCTTATTGCGTCGCCTGCCTCAGTCGGGCAAGGAAATCGGCGAGCACGGCGTCGTCCTTGATTCCTGGAAACGACATCCGGTTGCCCGGGAGTGCATCTTTCGGGTCGCGTAGAAATTTAGCAAGGCTGGCATCGTCCCAGACGATGCCGCTGTTCTTCATGGCATCGGAGAAGGCGAAGCCGGGAGCCGTGCCGGCCTTGCGCCCGAAAATCTCATGCAGATTGGGACCCACCTTGGCGGGGCCGCCCGCGGCAAGGCTGTGGCAGATTTCGCACTTCTTCAGCATCGCCCCGACCGCGCCCGGTTCGTCTGCCTTCGCGGAGGCGAAGGACAGCAGCAAGGCCAGCAGCGCCAATGTCCGGCGCATTGGGTTTCTCCCGTTCGGCGATGGCCGCTTGGCAAGCGCGCTTCCGGCCTGATAGCTATCGCAGCCTCGGTTGTCAGCCAAATTGATGTCGCAGGAGCGCGCCGTGAAGACAATTCGCCTGCTCCCCGCTGCCGCTATCCTGTTTTCCGCTGGGATCGCGACCGCCGATCCGCTGCCGACGCAAATCGGCCAATGCACCAATACGACGATCAAGGATGTCACCACTCGGCTCCAGGACGGCACCTCAAACAAGCCGATCCCCGGGTCGGGGAGCGCGGTCGACTTTGCCAATGGCGGCTATCAGGTCTCCTACGACACGATCGCGGCGATTACCCAATCCCGCGCCGGCGACCCGGTGACCATGTGCCTGGTGTCGATCCCGAAGGGGTGTCCGCCGGGCGACAATCGCGGCATCACCTACAAGACGACCAATCGGCGCACCCACGGTACCTGGATCTTACCTGACGCCGAGCATATGTGCGGCGGCGCCTAGGTGGTCATGGCGCGAGCAACGTACGTCTGTTCGGCCTGCGCCACGGCCGTCCCGGCCGATCGGCCGCGATGGCGCTGCGATTGCGGCAGTCATCTCAACCTCACGCCGGGCAAGGGATTGGTGCGCGGCGAAATCGACAGCCGCGATGCCTCGCTGTGGCGTTACCGAGCGGCGCTGGGGCTCGACGGTCCGCCGCGCGTGTCGCTGGGGGAGGGGTGGACGCCGCTGGTGACGCGTGATTGGGACGGCGCCCAGGTCCATTTTAAGCTGGAAAGCCAAATGCCCACCGGCTCGTTCAAAGATCGCGGCACCGCGGTGATGCTGAATCACCTGCTTGAGCTGGACGTTGGCCCCATCCACGAGGACTCTTCGGGTAATGCCGGGGCCTCGATCGCGACCTATGCCGCGGCGGCCGGGCTTCCTTGCCGCATCTTCGTCCCTGCGGGTGCGCCGCGCGGCAAAATCGTGCAGATCGCCGCGACGGGCGCCGCTGTCGAGGCCATTGCCGGCACGCGTCAGGACGTGACGGAGGCGGCGCTCGCAGCCGCCGAGACGAGCTTCTACGCCAGCCACAACTGGCAGCCGTTCTTTATCGAAGGCACAAAGACGCTCGCTTACGAGCTATGGGAGCAGTTGGAATTCACCGTGCCGGACAACATCCTCGTACCAACCGGCTATGGCTCGAACATCCTGGGTCTCGACCGGGGCTGCAGCGAGCTGCTGCGCCGTGGGGAGATCACGCGCATGCCGCGGCTGTTCGCGGTGCAGGCGGCAAATTGCGCCGCTTTCGGTGCGGCCTGGTCGGCGGACGCTGACGGCTATGTGCCATTCACCGCAACGCCGACGATCGCCGACGGCATCGCTACGGTGAAACCGGTGCGGGTGCACGAGGTGCTGGCCGCGTTGCGGCGCTCGCGTGGCGGGGTGGTCGCCGTGCCGGAAGAGGAGATCGGCCCGGCGTTGAAGCGCCTTGGCCGCCTCGGCCTTTATGTCGAGCCGACCGCCGCGACCGCCGGGGCGGCGCTAAGCCGGCTGCTTGCCGACGGCACGATCGGCCCCAGCGAAACAACGGTCGTCGTGCTGACCGGGCACGGACTCAAAGCAGCCGAGAAGATCGGCGAGCTGCTCGGCAATTAGCCTATTTCTTCGCCGCAAGCAGATCCCTGATCCCGCGCAGCGCCAGCGCGTAGCCGGCAATGCCGAAACCGGCGACGACCCCGAGGCTGACTGCGGCAGTCTGAGACGCGGGTCCGCGCCGGATCGGGTTGGAGATATGGACCTCAATGGTCGGGAACTTGACCTGTGACAGGGCTGCCACCAGCGCTGGATAGCCCGAGCCGAACGCCGCCGGATTAAAGATCGCCGCGTCGAAACCCTGGTCGTTGGCGGCGTATATCTTGTTGACGATTTCGCCTTCGATATTCGAGTGGAAGATCTCGATGTCGATGCCCAGTTCCGCAGCATAGCCGCGGATCCGCTCATCGTACTCTGGCAAGGTCATCGGTCCGAAAATCTCGAGCTGGACCTTGCCGCGCATGTTCATCCCGGCACCGTGGATGACCAGAACCTTTGCCATGAGCTTCTCCTCGTCTGGGGTCGGAAACCGTTGGCGGAATGCTAGCGCAATTGCATGACGCGCGCCTATTGCCGGCGTGCCGCGTGCTCGGCGGCGCGCAGGCCGAACACGCAGGCCTTGATCAACCCGCCGACATAGCCGAGCGCACCGCCACCCTCGAGCCCGCCAGTTGTGCCGCCAGCCGCAAAGAGACCGGCGATGACCGATCCGTTGGGCCGCCTAACGCGGCCATGCCCATCGATGGCGATGCCGCCAAAGGTGTTGGTGATGCCGGCGCAGATCGGGATGGCGAAAAAGGGCGCGGTCTCAATCGGACGCGGCTGCCCACTGCGTGTCGAGCGCGCAGGTAACAAGGTCCCCAACCGGCCGGAGCGAACCGCCTCGTTATAGCCAGCGACGGTCTTCGCGATGCCATCCGGAGATATTCCCGCCGCCGCGGCTAATGTCTCCAACGTAAATGCCTGGTGCAATGTGCCACCACCGGCGAGCAGTTGCGGATTGGGTGGAATTTGCGCCGCTTTGCCGGCACTCTCCCAGATCGGCGCGTCGCAGATCACGGTGGCGCAGAGCGGGTCATCGAGCCACGCGAGGGTGTTGGCGATGGCGATGCCGCCCAAGCCCTCGTCGAGCACTCGCTTGCCGTCGGGATCCACGACGACTGCAGCGGTCGCGACAGCATCGATCTGCGGGTAGGGCCACAGGCCGCTATTCTCCATCGCGTCACGGCTTAGGAGGTGACCGTAGAACCGATCGAGATTGACCAGCGCCGCGCCAGCGGCTTCGGCCATCTTGAGTCCGTCGCCGACTGCGGTGCCGGCGTGGCGCATCAGCACGCGGTCGGGGCGTGGCCCGATATACTTGCGAAACAGCTCGGCATTGGCAGGAAAGCCGCCATCGGCGATGACTATGGCGTCGGCACTCACCTGGAACCGCGCGCCTTTTTTCTGGGCAACGATGCCGGTCACCCTGCCGTTTTCGACCCGTAACGTTTCGGCGCGAGTGGCGAAATATATGCGCCCTTGCCGCTCGCGAAGACGCTGACGTAGCTCGCCGAGCATCCGATCTGGTCCGCGTCCTTGCCAATCCTGACCGGCAATCGCCGCGCGCGGGGGCGCTAGCGTGAAGCGATGCCAGCTGATCGGGCTCGCCTGGGTAAAGACCGCGCCCTGGGTCGCCAACCAGTCGACCGTGCGGCCGGCGTCCTCGGCAATCGCCGCGACGAGTTCGGGGTCGGCTTCGCCGCCGGTTTGCCGGTTGACGGCGGCCGCAAGCTCCCCTGTGCTCAACTTCACATCGTGGTACGCGACGTGGAAGATCCCACCTGCCCAGCGCGAGCTGCAGAGGTAATCCTCATCGGCACCGGCCTCGAATACCGCTGTGCGCAGTCCCAATTCGGCGCCGCGCACCGCGGCGCACAGTCCAGCGAAGCCGCCGCCGATTACCACCAGATCGAAATGCACCGGTTTGCTCATCTGCGCCTCCGGCCACCGATCGTAGAGGGCCGAGAGGCGCTGGCATAGCAGGGACGCCCTGGGTGAGCATGACATAACCATGACGAGCGCGTATTTTTTGAAACAATAGATGTTTCAAGGAGGAGGCGGCCGCGATGACCATCTCGATCCGTCAAATCCATCCGGTCTTTGTCGGCGAAGTAAGCGGGGTCGATCTCCGTCAGCCACTTTCCCACGATGAGGTTGCGGCGACCGAAGAGGGGATGGACCGTTACGCCGTCCTCGTCTTCCACAACCAAAACATCACCGACGAGCAACAGATCGCCTTCACCCGATATTTCGGTCAGATCGAAAATTCGGCCGGCGGCACCGTGACCAAGGATCACGAGAAGCGCCTCAGCCAGCTGATGAACGACGTGTCGAACCTCGGACAGGACCGCAAGCCGATGGCGCGCGACGACCGCCGCCGTTTGTTCAACCTCGGCAACCAGCTCTGGCATTCGGACAGCTCGTTCCGCGCGGTGCCGGCGAAATATTCGATCCTCTCGGGCCGGATCGTCGTCGACAAGGGCGGCGAGACTGAATTCGCCGATATGCGTGCGGTCTATGACGCGCTCGATGATGCAACGAAGGCGACCGTCGAGGGCCTCGTTTGTGAGCACTCGCTGATCTACTCGCGCGGTCTTCTCGGTTTCACCGAACTTTCCGACGAAGAACGAGCGATGTTTCGACCCGTCCGCCAATCGTTGGTGCGCACGCATCCCGTCACCGGCCGCAAGTCGCTTTATCTCGCCTCGCATGCCGGGACGATTGTCGGCTGGCTGGTGCCGGAAGCGCGCGCATTCCTTCGGCACCTCAACGAAGACGCGACGCGGCCCGAGAACGTCTATGTCCACAAATGGCGCCAATACGACCTGATCATGTGGGACAACCGGCAGACGATGCATCGGGTGCGCCGCTTCGATGAGACCAAGGTGCGCGACATGCGCCGCACCACTGTCGCGGGCGACGAGCCGACCGCCGAGCAAGTCGCGGCTTGAGCGGCACTAGGCCGCCAGCCGGTATTCGAAATTGCGCGGGGAAACATCGCCCCCTTTTCCCAATCGAGGATGGATTACCGCCTCGATCATGCTGGCTAACATCATGCAGGGCGTCGACAACACAATCGCGAATGTCGCGCTGCCGCATATTCAGGGCAGTTTGTCGGCGTCACAGGACCAAATCGCCTGGGTTCTGACCTCGTATATTGTCACCGCGGCAATCACAATGCCGCTTACCGGCTGGCTCGCCGGTCGGCTCGGCATCAAATATGTTTTCCTTGTCTGCGTTAGCGGTTTCACGATCGCCTCCGCCATGTGCGGTGCGGCAGCAAGCCTTGAGCAGTTGGTGCTTTTCCGTGCCTTGCAGGGAATTTGCGGGGCCGGCCTCATCCCGCTATCCCAGGCGACCTTACTTCAGATCAACCCGCCGGAACGGCATGGCCACGCGATGGCGGTATACGGCATCGGCACGATCATGGGGCCAATCAGCGGCCCGCTGCTCGGCGGCTGGCTGACCGAGAATTACAGCTGGCGCTGGATTTTCTACATCAATCTGCCTATTGGCATCCTCGCCGCGATCGGCATCATGGCGTTCATCCGCCACAATCGGAATGTTCACCGCGAGCCGTTCGATATATTTGGCTTTCTAGCGTTGAGCGTCGGTGTCGGCGGGCTGCAGCTCATGCTCGATCGCGGCGAGCTCAAGGATTGGTTCCACTCGACCGAAATCTGCATCGAGGCGACGATCACGGCGCTAGGCTTCTACCTGTTTGCCGTTCACACGGCGACCACGGGCGAACGCTCGTTTCTCAACCGCGATCTACTCAAGAGCGCAAATTTCATCGCCGGTACAATGCTGATGTTTTCGGTCGGCGCGATCATGACCGGAACCCTCGCGCTGCTACCGACGATGCTACAGCAGCTGATGAACTATCCGGTTTTCACCACCGGCTTAGTCACGGCGCCACGGGCATTCGGCACGATGGTTGCGATGTTCGCCGTCGCACGCATTATCAACAAGATCGATAACCGGCTGATTATCCTGTTTGGCTTCTTATTGACCGCTTTCGCGATGTGGCAGATGACTGGCTTTTCGTTGTTGATGGACCCGCGGCCGGTCATCGTCTCTGGTCTTATCCAAGGATTTGGGCTCGGCTGCACCTTCGTGCCGCTCAACATCCTAGCCCTGTCCACCTTACCTCGGCACATTATGACCCAGGCGACAGCGATTCGCAGTCTGATGCGCAATCTCGGTGGGAGCGTCGGAATCAGCATCCTGATTGCCACGCTGACCGAGAACATTCAGACCATCCACTCGCGGCTGGTCGAGACTTTGCGGCCGGATAACCCGTTAATCCACACGCCAGCGTTTGGCCCGGCTTACGGTTTGACCGCGCCGAACGGGGTCGCCGCGCTTAACGCAGAGGTGACGCGGCAGGCGGCGATGATCGCTTACATCGACGATTTCAAGTTGATGATGCTGATGGCGCTGTTCTCGTTGCCGCTGCTGTTATTGTTGCGAGACAAGCAGCGCGCGCCGGTCGTGGTAGCGGCGCCAGCGACGGTGTCGGCCGCGGCCGATGATTAGGTCTTGGCGATGAGAGGCGAGGGGTCAACACCGGCGCCGGCCGTTGCGCACCGCGGATTGATGACGGCGACGATCATCTGCGCCTGCGTGCTGCAAGGGATCGACACGACCATTGCGAATGTCGCGTTGCCGCATATTCAGGGGAGCATGTCGGCGGCGCAGGACCAGATTTCTTGGGTCCTCACGTCCTACATTGTCGCCTCGGCGATCATGATGCCGCTGACCGGCTGGCTCGCCGGCCGCTTCGGCATCAAGTTCATCTTCCTTGGCTCGGTGATCGGCTTCACGATCGTTTCGGCGCTATGCGGCGCGGCCGAAAGTCTGCCGCAGCTTGTCCTCTTCCGTTTGTTGCAAGGGATGTTCGGCGCGGGATTGGTGCCGCTCGGCCAAGCGACCTTGCTAACGATCTACCCGCAAGAACGCCACGGCCATGCAATGGCCATCTTCAGCACCGGGGCGATGATGGGCCCGATCATTGGACCGACGATGGGCGGCTGGCTCACCGACAACCTGAATTGGCGTTGGTGCTTCTACATCAACCTGCCGGTCGGGACGATCTGCGCGCTAGGGATTTTCCTGCTGTTCCGCCACAACCGGAACGTCAGGCGCGAAGGCTTCGATCTTTTCGGCTTTGGCGCGCTCAGCATTGCGGTCGGCACGCTTCAATTAATGCTCGACCGCGGTCAGCTCAAAGACTGGTTTCATTCGACCGAAATTTGGGTTGAAGCGACCATTGCCGCGCTAAGCTTCTACATGCTGGTCGTCCACACCTCGACAACAAGTGAGCGCTCGTTCGTCAGCCGAGAATTGCTGCGAAGCCCCAACTTCATCGGCGGCAGCGCGCTGATGTTTGGCGTGGGTATGATCCTCAGCGGCACACTGGCACTGATGCCGTCGATGATGCAGGACCTGATGAACTATCCGGTGTTTACGAGCGGCTGGATGATGGCGCCGCGGGGCATCGGCACGATGATCGCGATGTTTTTTGTCGGTCGGACAATCAACAAGATCGACAACCGACTGTTCATCCTCACCGGGTTTCTGCTGACGGCGGCCTCATTGTGGCAAATGACCGGCTATTCACTCTTGATGGGGTCGGGACCGATTATTTTCGCCAGCTTTGCCCAGGGATTCGGCCTCGGACTCACGTTCGTGCCGCTGAACATTCTCGCTCTATCTGATCTGCCGCGGCACATTTTGACCCAAGGTACGGCGCTTCGCGCGTTGATGCGCATGCTGGGCGGCAGCATCGGCATCGCGGTATTGGAGTTGCAGCTCACCCGCAATACTCAGATCGTTCATTCTCGGTTGATGGAAGGGCTACGTCCCGACAACCCCCTGATGCACGGGCTTGGTACGCACTTTAGCTTGACCGCACCATCGGGGGTCGCGGCGCTCAACGCTGAGGTGACGCGGCAAGCGGCGATGATCGGATATATCGACGACTTCAAGCTGATGATGCTGGTGATTCTGCTCTCGCTACCGCTGTTGTTTTTAATCAAGGTGCCGAAGCGTGCTCGTGCAACCCCGACGGCGGCGCCAGCGCCGGCTGGAGCGGTAGCTCAAGCCGACGATTAGTTAATCGAAGCGACCGATTCAATTGATTAGAGCCGCAAACGACTCGACGGTAATGTCGCTGTGGTTGCCGTGTCTATTCGAACTCTAGCGTGACGGTTTAAATTAATTGAAATTCCTTTGCCCTCTGTAGAGTCGAGCCGCGCCGCGATTGCGCGCAAGACAGCGGTGTGAGAAAAAGAGTCGGGGGTTTTGGGGGTCAAATACGCCGTGGCGACGATGCCTTCGCGGCTGAGCCGGCGAGCTATGCTCGCGGCGATGCTGGTTGTGCCTGCGGGCGGGAAGCGGACAGCCGCCGCCGGGACCGATTTCGCTGCGTTCCTATCATCGATCCGTCGCGATGCGATTGCACAGGGCATTCGCGCGAATACCGTCGATCTGGCCCTTGGCCAAACTGAATTCCTGCCGCATGTGATCGAACTCGATCGCACGCAGCCCGAGCACACGATGACCTTTGCGAGTTTCCTCGAAAAGGTCGTCACACCGCAGAAAACCGCGGACGGCCGCGCTGCGCTCGCCGAGAACTGGCCATTGCTGATGCGCGTCCACCAACGCTTTGACGTTCAGCCGCGTTTCATCGTCGCGTTGTGGGCGGTCGAGAGCAATTTCGGCAAGGTCATGGGCAACTATAAGGTCGTGTCGTCGCTCGCGACCTTGGCCTTTGACGGACGGCGCAGAGACGTTTTCCGGCCCGAGTTGATCGCCGCACTGCGCATCATCGACCAGGGGAACATTCGCCCGGATGCGATGCTCGGCTCGTGGGCTGGGGCGATGGGACAGTGCCAGTTCATGCCGACGACTTTTCTCAATTTCGCAGTCGATTTCGATGGTGACGGCAGACGGGACATCTGGGGCGACCGCGCCGACGTTCTCGGATCAATTGCCAACTACCTCAACCAGCTTGGCTGGCGAGGCGGCGAATCCTGGGGCCGTTCTGTGGTGGTGCCCGCCAATTTCGATGTCCGCCTCGCCAGGCTCGACATGCGCCAGACGACGGCGGAATGGAGCCGGCTTGGCGTGCGGACCGCGGACCCCGCGCCACTGCCCGCCCTGCAGGCCTCGCTCGTGTTGCCCGATGGCGCCGGTGGACCTGCGTTGCTCGTCTACGACAATTTTCGCGCCATCATGAAGTGGAACAAATCGACCTTCTTCGCCGGCGCGGTCGGCCTTCTGGCCGACAGTTTTGGCGCCGGTTAAGCACGCGAGGGTGCCATGCCGGGGAGGGGGATAGCCCGGGTTGCGCTGTTGCTCGCCGTCGGGTTGCTACTCGCGGCGTGTAGCGGCACCGGCCCGCTTTATTCTCTCGGCTCAGGTCCCCGGATACCGCATCCGACCTACAAGGTCGGCACGCCCTACACCGTCAAGGGGGTCACCTACTATCCCCATATCGACTACGCGTACGACCAGACGGGCCTCGCCTCGTGGTACGGCGACGTCTTCGATGGGCAATACACGGCCAACGGCGAGGTTTTCGACCTCAACCAGATTACCGCCGCGCACAAGACCCTACCTTTGCCCAGCATCGTCGAAGTCATAAACCTGCAGAACAATCGTGCCTTGCGGGTCCGGGTCAACGATCGCGGCCCGTTTGTCGACGGGCGCATCATCGATGTTTCGCGCCGGGTGGCCCAGCTTCTCGGCTTCGAGCGGTCGGGTACCGCAATGGTCCGAGTGCGGATACTCAAGGACGAAAGCTTGCAGGCCGCGGCAGCCGCCATGCAGGGGATCGTGAGCAACGGCTCGACCTTTGCCGCGGGGGCACCGGCGCCGTCAGCAACATCTGCGTCGAACACCGGCGCCGTCATCACCGCGGCCACTCCGCCGCCGCCACAAATCAATGGGCCGCCGCCGGTCTACCAAGGGTTGCAACCCCAGGCCACGCTATCAGCCCATCGTTTCCTGGTGCAATCGCCGCATTGGAGAATGGAAATTGGCCCGGTCGACACCCAGGAAGAAGCCGATCGCGCGCTCGCTCAAATGATCCAGAGCGGCTATCGAGACGCCCACATCGTGATGAATTAAGATGCCCTATCGAGAGGCGATGGAGGCGGAATGCGCGTAGGTTGGCGGCACTGGTTCCTAACCGCCATCGCGGCCGCACTGCTGCTGTCGTTCGCCGATTACCAAGCGACCCGCGCGGCGCAGCCAACCCACAACAAGCCAACTCCTTCGGCCAAGCCGCCTACCCAAGCTAGGCCAAAACCTCCCGCTGCGCCGGCAGCGCCTCCAGTACCCGGCGTGGCCCTCGATACCCTGGCGAAGCACGCGATCATCGTCGAAACCGATACCGGCACCGTGCTCTTTAACAAGTATGCCGACGAGCGGATGCCACCAGCTTCGATGAGCAAGATCATGACCGCCTATGTGGTCTTCAGCATGCTCAAGGAGGGCAAGGTCAAGCTGACCGACGAACTGCCCGTCAGCGAGAGGGCCTGGAAGCTCGGCGGATCAAAGATGTTTGTTGGTGTGGGCGCGCGCATCTCGGTCGAGAATCTCATCCAAGGGATGCTGGTCCAGTCGGGCAACGATGCCTGCGTCGTGCTCGCCGAAGGCCTCGCCGGGAGTGAGGCGGCGTTTGCCGATCTGATGAACCAGAAGGCCGCCGAAATCGGGCTCAAGGACAGCCATTTCGCCAATGTGACCGGGCTGCCGGACCCCAACGACTGGATGACCGCTCGGGACCTCGCCACGCTGGCCCTGCGGACGATCCGCGATTTTCCGGAATATTATCACTACTTTTCCGAAAAAGATTTTAATTTCAATAATATAAATCAGGCCAATCGCAACCCTCTGCTATATCGGAACATCGGCGCCGACGGGCTTAAGACCGGTCACACCGATGAATCCGGCTACAGTCTGACGGCTTCGGCGGTGCGCGGTGACCGCCGCATTATCGTTGTCGTCAGCGGGCTTCCGTCGATGAAAGACCGGGCTAGCGAAGGCGAGCGGCTCGTCGAATGGGCGTTCCGCGAATTCAACAACTACAAGCTGTTCGCCGCTGGCGAGAAGGTAGACGATGCCGAGGTCTGGCTCGGCACACAGCCCAGGGTGGGTTTGATGGTCGATCAGGATCTGACGATAACAATGCCGCGCCGTGATCGCCGCGACATGAAGGTAACGGTCTCCTACGACGGACCGATCCCGGCGCCGGTAAAAAAAGGCGATCGGATCGGCAAGCTCGTCGTCACGGCACCGGACATCCAGCCGATCGAGCGGCCGCTCTTCGCCGCCGCGGACGTGCCGGCAATCGGCACGCTCGGTCGCATGGCAACGCTCGCGGCCTATCTTATCTGGGGTAGCCGGCACTGAGCGCGCGCGGGTACTTCATCACCCTTGAAGGCGGGGAGGGGGCGGGAAAATCCACCCAGGCGAAGCTCCTTGTCGGGGCCCTGGAGCGCGCCGGGATCGCCGCGACAGTGACGCGCGAACCCGGTGGTTCACCTGGTGCCGAAGCAATCCGCCAGCTGTTGATCGAGGGTGAAACCGAACGTTGGGATGCCATCGGCGAGGTGCTGTTGCTCTATGCGGCGCGGCGCGAACATATCGCCAAGCTGATCAAGCCGGCGCTCGCAGCAGGCCGCTGGGTGATCTGTGATCGTTTCAACGATTCGACCTTGGCGTATCAAGGTTATGGCCGCGGCGTGCCGCTCGCCGAGCTTGCGAAGCTGCAACGGTTCGCGATTGGCGATTTTCTGCCCGACCTGACCTTGATCCTCGATCTGCCGGTCGAGGACGGGTTCGCGCGCGCGGCACTGCGGCCACGCCGCGCCGACCGATTTGAGCGGCTCGATCGGGATTTTCACCAGAGGCTGCGCATCGGGTTTCACGCGATTGCCGCCTCCGAGCCGGAACGTTGCGTCGTGATACCCGCGTCCGAGCCGGTTGACGAGGTGCATAAGGTTATCGTCGCCACGCTAGTCCAGCGCTTTAGCGTCAAGCTATGACTATCGAGCTGATCGCGCCGCCGCCGCGCGCTAATCCCGATCTTCTCGGCCACGAGGCCGCAGAAGCCACGCTGCGGCAGAATTTCGACGCTGGCCGGTTGCCGCATGCGCTGCTCCTGACGGGGCCGCGCGGCATCGGCAAGGCGACATTGGCGTTTCGCCTGGCCCGCTATGTGCTGTCGACGCGGGACGAAACGACGTCGCACGACATGTTCGGGGATGCGGCGGCGGCGTCGCCTGGCGGCAGTCTCGCAGTGCTGCCGGAGAGCGGCGTGTTTCGGCGCGTCGCGGGCGGCGGCCACGCGGACCTACTGACCGTCGAGCGCGCCTATGATCCGCGGCGCAAGCGCCTGCGCGGCGAGATTGTCGTCGTCGACACGCGCGAGGTCGGTGCCTTTCTGCGCCTGACCTCGGCCGAAGGCGGCTGGCGCGTGGTCATTGTTGACGGCGCCGACGAAATGAACCGCAACGCGGCCAACTCACTACTAAAAATCCTTGAAGAACCACCTCGGCGAGCGCTGTTGATACTCGTTGCGCATAGCGTTGGCCGGCTGCTGCCGACAATCCGCTCGCGATGCCGCCACGTGCCGCTGGCGCCACTGTCGGACGCCGTCGTGCGAGATCTGCTGGCGCGCTATTGCCCCGATCTTGATCCCAATGAGGCCGACGCCGTCGTCGCGCTCGCCGAGGGGAGTATCGGGCGGGCGCTGGAGCTGGTTGCCTCCGGCGGGGTCGAGCTTTCCAACGCGCTGACCGCGATGCTGGCCCGGCGCGGCGGTATCGACGTGCTTGCGCTACACGGCTTCGCCGATCGTTTGGCGCGCCCCGATGCCGAAGACAGCTACCGAACGGTCGAGGAGTTGTTGCGCCAGCACGTCGCTCACCTCGCCATTGACGCAGCGCGGCGCGGAACCCCTGCGGAGGCGGCGCGTTGGGCGAAGGTGCGGAGCGAAATCGGCGATGCGTTCGCCCGCGCCGATGGCCTCAACCTCGATCGGAAACAGACGATTATGAGCGCGGTCTGGGCGATCGATCGAGCAGCGGGCTAGAGTTCACGATGCTCGTCGACAGCCATTGCCATCTCGATTTCCCCGATTTCGCGCCCGAGCGCGACGCGGTCATCGCGCGCGCCTTTGCCGCCGGGGTCGGCACGATGCTGACGATATGCACCCGGCTCGACCAGTTCACCGGGGTCGAGGCGATCGCCTCATCCGATCCGCGCATCTGGTGCTCGGTCGGCGCTCACCCGCACGAGGCCACCGATCATTCCGATCTCCTCACCGATCGGCTGGTCGTGCTCGGCGCTCATCCGCGGGTCGTCGGCATCGGCGAGACAGGGCTGGATTTCCATTACGATCTGAGCCCGCGCGACATCCAGGAGCGGGTGTTTCGTACCCATATCGCCGCGTCTCGGGCGACCGGCCTGCCGCTCATCATCCATGCGCGCGAAGCCGACGCGGAGATAGCCGCGATCCTCGCCGCGGAACACCCGCCGCCGGGCGTGCTGCACTGCTTTACCGGGACCAGGGCGCTTGCCGAGGCTGCCCTCGAACTCGGCTTCTACATCTCAATCTCGGGGATCGTGACGTTTCGCAACGCCGAGGATCTGCGCGCGATCGTCCGCGATCTGCCGCTCGATCGGCTGCTGGTCGAAACGGACGCGCCGTACCTGGCGCCAGTGCCATATCGCGGCAAGCGCAATGAGCCGGCCTTTGTCGCGGCAACAGCGGCCTTTGTCGCGGAATTGAAGGGCATCAGCACGGAGGCGCTGGCCGAAGCGACGACGGCGAATTTCTTCCGCCTGTTCTCGAAGGCGCAACCGCCAGTGTTGTCTTCCGCCAGGCCATGAAAATCACCATGCTCGGTTGCGGACCGTCGATGGGCGTGCCGGCGATCGGCAACGATTGGGGCGCCTGCGATCCCAGCGATCCGCGTAACAGGCGGCGCCGCGCGTCTCTCCTCATCGAATGCCGCGGCAAGGTGATCCTGATCGACACGTCGCCCGATCTGCGGGACCAGTTGCTCGACGCCGAGGTCAAGCGTGTTGACGCGGTGATCATGACCCACGCGCACGCCGACCATGTCCACGGGATCGACGATCTGCGCGCGGTCAACCGGTTGATGCGTCAGCCGATCGCGCTCTATGCCGACGCCACGACGCTCGCCGAAATCGAGCAGCGTTTCGGCTACGTGTTCGAGCCAGTGCCGCCCACCGGGTTCTTCTACAAGCCGACCCTGACGCCCCAGGTCATCGACGGCCCGTTCATCGCCGCCGGCATCCCGGTCATGCCGTTCACGCAGGATCATGGCTTCAGCACGACGCTGGGCTTGCGGATCGGCGCTTTTGCATACTCGACCGACGTCACTGAGCTCGACGACACGGCGTTCGCGGCGCTCATGGGCGTCGAGGCCTGGATCGTCGATTGCCTGCGATATGAGCCACATGCGACGCACAGCCATCTCGCCAAGACGCTAGGCTGGATCGAACGCGTCAACCCCAAGCGCGCGGTGCTGACGCATCTCGACCGGCCGCTCGATTACGCCGAACTCGCGGCCCGCTTGCCGCCGGGGGTCGAACCGGGGCAGGACGGCCTGGTCATCGAGCTTGCCGATCCGTGAACTTGCGGTGCAGAAGACCGTTCACCTCGCGGATGCCCGCATAACAAAACCGCTCAACGGCAGCTAGGCTACGCGGCCTTACTCGCCGAAGGTGAAGGTCCAGGCGTACCCATCGGCAAGGTTAATGACCGCCTCAATGATGTGGCAACCCAAGGCTTCGACGTGTATCTGCTCGCCGAATGAATATCGCTGCGGCCCCGAGCCAAACCCCCCGCAGTGTCCCCGGTTTAGGACAACGCTCTTCACGCTTAGCGTGTCAACGGTGACGCTACAAGCCAGTGTCCCAACCGGTGCCCCGGAAGACGGCCACATCCCCCCGTACTTCATGCCGAATGACGCAGAGCACTTCATAGGTGCCTCTTCGGCGCAGACCGGGGCCGAAGCGAGCAGCAGGCCGGCGAGCAGTGGTGCTAATAGGCGTTTCATGTCATCTCCGTTAAGCAACTGGGCTGACGGTAACCTCGTCCAATTCAGTAAGAGATAGAAACTTCGTCATTGGGCGGTGGAGGCGTTGCAAGAGGGTATTTCATGCTTCCATGCTTACATGGCGAGTAACGGAGGCGGTTCAGGGCGTCGGAGCTGTTTGGGCAGAAGTCTCCCGACCTCCATTATCCGCGCCGCACGACCCGACGAGCGCAAGATCGTCGAAGGCATTGTCCGTCAGGCATACTCGATCTATCTCGACCGGATGGACAAGGCGCCGGGCCCGATGCTCGACGACTATGCGGCGCTGATTGGTGACGGCGCGGTCAGCGTGCTCGATGAGGGCGGCGACATTCGCGCGATCATCGTGCTGCTGCCGCGGCCCGATCATTTGCTACTCGACAACATCGCGGTGCGACCCGACAGCCAGGGCTTCGGGTTCGGCCGCCGGTTGATCGCGTTCGCCGAGGCCGAAGCGCATCGGCTCGGCATCAATGAGCTACGGCTTTACACGCATCAAACGATGGTCGAGAACATCGCGCTGTATACACGGCTCGGCTTTGTCGAAACCGGACGCGGCCACGAGAATGGCTACGATCGCGTGTTCATGACGAAGTCTTTGGGATCAAACGGTATCTAATTTTCCATAATATATATTATGCGTCTCACGATAACGATGACGCCAGCCTTTGTCAGCGATACGCCAATGACCAACCCGTCCCTCGCAACCAGCAATCTTCTTCAGGAATGTCGTCCCGGCGATAGAGTCGCGTGACGTCTTCGGCGCCGCCGCGCGCGAACGCTTCCGCTAACGCGGAGGCGGCTTTCTCGTCGCGACCGCCAGCACACGGGAATATGGCGACTTGCGAGATCTGCCACGCGAGGTACTCTTCACCGCGTCGCTCGATGCGAAACACCGCGCCGTGACGTATGTCGCCATTTGGGAAGCCAGCCTCGGTCAGCGGGACAATCAGCCGGCCACCTTCCTTCAGACGGTCGAGCCAATTCGGCAGCGGATGGGTGGCGCCGGCGTTGACATAGATGACATCTGCCGGTGGGAAATCGACCTGTGTCCCATCGCCCGCAACGACCGTGGCCTGAGACCACCCCGTCAAGTGTCGGGCGCTGCGCGCGGCAAGTTCCGGATCATATTCGATCGCCGTGACCTTGCCACGTCGACCGACGAGTTGCGCCAAGATCGCCGTATAATAGCCGTTGCCGGTACCGATATGCACGACGTGCTCGCCGGCTCTCGGCGCGGCAGCGGACATCAGCCACGCATGCAGCGACGGCTGGCCATTGTTGAGGTTGCGTTCCGGCAAGATCGCCACGATAACATCGTCGTAGATGTAGACGGGGTTTCGGCTTGGCGTTGTGGCGTAGCCGCGGCCGCGCCGTCCCCAGCGCACGATTTGCCACGGCCCCGGCGCCAGGAAATCCTCGCGCGGCACCACGGCGAATGCCTTCTCGACCCGCCGGTCGGTAGCGCCGAAGATCGCCATCGTCTGCTTTGCAAAAGCACGCCGGACGATCGCAAGCTCGCCTTTTCAATTCATCTGCCTGTCGACGGATGACGGGAATTAAGCGCGAGGATAGCATAGCGCCGCATCCCCCCTTTAAATGCCGTGAAAGGATGCCGCCGTGCATCTCCCGTCGGGCTGTCACCTCAGCGTCGAACGGAACCCTACCTGGCAGGATCGCGAATTCATCGACGAGCAACTCGGCGACTACAACGCGCCGTTTCTGTCAGATCATCGCTACGACTATTTCGGCCTGTTCGTGCGCGACGACGCCGGCGCGATCCACGCCGGGCTCATCGGCAGTCTTTACGCCGGCTGGCTCTTCATCAATCTGCTATGGGTGGGTGTCGCGTTGCGACGCCGCGGCATCGGCAGCGCGCTAATCGCCGAGGCCGAGCGCCGCGCCATCGCGTTCGGTTGCCACTCGGCCCATGTCGATACGTTTTCGTTTCAGGGGCCCGATTTCTATCCGAGGTTCGGATACGAGGTGTTTGGGGTGCTGGAGTACCCACCCGACCATCAAAGGATTTTCCTGCGAAAGCGGCTGATCCCCGAGGAGGCGTGAATGCCGATGCGTCTGGAAGGCTCATGCCGCTGCGGGGCGGTCTCGTTTACCGTCGACAGCCACACGCCCTACCCCTATCAGCGCTGCTATTGCTCGATCTGCCGCAAGAGCGATGGCGGTGGCGGTTACGCGATCAACATCATGGGGATAGCCGACACCCTTAAAGTGCGCGGGAAGCGCGACCTCGGGGTGTGGAACGCGCCGATCGACGGCCACAAGGGCTCGGCCGACCGCCATTACTGCAAGCGCTGCGGCTGCGCGTTGTGGGTCAGCGACGATGCTTGGCCCGAGCTGATGCACCCGTTCGCCTCGGCGATCGATACCGAGCTGCCGAAACCGCCAGCCAATGTCCACTTGCTGCTGCGCGACAAGGCGAGCTGGGTCGAACCCGAGGTCGGTGCCGGCGACGATTGCTTTGACGGCTACCCCGAATTGTCGATCGAAGAATGGCATAAGCGGCGGGGCTTATGGATCGAGTGAGGCGGCAATGACCCACGCGTATCGTTCGATCGACAAGCTGCTGGCCATCATGGCGCGGCTGCGCGACCGCGAGCGCGGCTGCCCGTGGGACCGCGAGCAGGATTTCGCGACAATCGCGCCCTACACGATCGAGGAAGCCTATGAAGTCGCCGACGCCATCGAGCGCGGCGACATGGCGGCGCTAAAGGACGAGCTGGGCGATCTCCTGTTTCAGGTCGTGTTCCACGCGCGGATGGCCGAAGAAGCCGGGCTCTTTGCCTTTGACGACGTAACAAAAGCTATATCCGACAAGATGATACGGCGGCATCCTCATGTCTTCGGCGATGCCGACATTCGCTCGGCGGCGGCCCAGACCGAAGCCTGGGAGGCGCACAAAGCCGCCGAACGCGCGGCGAGCGGCAACTTTTCGAGCGTACTCGACGGCGTCGCCCTCTCCTATCCGGCGCTGCTGCGCGCCGCCAAGGTATCGCGGCGCGCGGCGCGGATCGGCTTCGACTGGCCCGACGCGCAAGGCGTCATCGCAAAAATCACCGAGGAAGTCGCTGAAATCGAAGCCGAAATGCGCGACGGCGCAAGCCACGACCGGCTCGAAGACGAGGTCGGCGATCTGTTGTTCGCGGCCGCCAACCTGGCGCGCAAGCTCGATGTCGAGCCGGAAACCGCGCTGCGCCGCGCGACGGCGAAATTTGAGCGGCGATTCCGCGCAGTCGAAGCGCTGGCGGCCGAGCGAGGCGTCGGGAAAGACCTCGATGCGCTCGAGGCGCTGTGGCAAGAGGTCAAGCGCGCGGAATGATCCGGCTGGAACGGGTGACCGGCGCCCTGCCCTCAGGCCTCGACGCGATGCGGGCCGAGGCGCGCGCCGAAAACCATACCATGCTCGATACGCTCACGAACGAATGGGAGTCGGGCAAGACGCGGTTCGATCGTCCCGGCGAAGCGCTCTACGCAGCTTATGTCGACGACGCTCTGGCGGGGATCGGCGGGATCACCGTGGAGCCGGGCATTCCTCACGCTTATCGCATGCGGCGGTTTTACGTCGGTCGGCGTTTCCGCCGCACCGGTGTCGCCCGGGCGCTTGCAAGCGTGTTGCTGAACGCACACCCCGGCGCAACGGTGACCGCCAACGCCGCCACCGGCAGCGAGCCGTTCTGGGAAGCGCTTGGGTTTGTCCGTAATCAATGTGACGGCTTCACCCATACGCATATCCTGCACCGGTAACGGGAGCGTTTAGCATCCCGGGTCCAGCCAGCCACCAGCACCGCCGCGAAGGCGCTCGAAAAAAGTCTTATTCACCGCCTACTTTCCGGTTTGGCGAGTGGCCTTGCTTCCGCGCGGTCTGGGCTTGTTATCGGTGGCTTATGGCCTCAACAGCGCCCGCGCCGATGTTGGTTATTATTTCGGTCGCGGACGACAGACGGCGTTTTCTTATTGTTGTGCCTTATCGTTGTGCCCGCGCACGGAAGGTCAGGTTCGCTCGTCAAGCTCCGGTTTCGGACTGTCAATCAACGAGCCACTTGCGTGGCGACGCCGGCCCACGCATGAACTGGCGCTGTGCGTCAGATGGAACGTTTAGAGAACCTTCTCAATGAGCGTAATCGCAATTCAGCATTGCGATAATGTGATGCTTACCGCAGTCACCGAGACCAGAGCTGAGGTTTGGTGTTCAGGGGTTCCCTCGCCGGACGGACGCGCTTCCGCGCTAGTCCAGGGATTGCGGGGATGACAGAAAAAGGAGACGGCATGGCGTAAGCCGCTGCGCGATGCGGGATGACAGATCTTTCGCGTTTTACCAAGTCAGCCTGACGCCGCCGGATACCAGGTGGGCCACCTCGCCGCCGCGCAACTGCGCGTCGTAAGCGACAAAAGCGCGGCAAGCCGGGGTAAAGCCGAGGCTTAGCGAGGCGCCAAACAGACCGGCCAGGCGGGGCGGTTGTATCCCGGTCACCGGAAATTGGCTGAGGGTCGGGTCGTCGACAAAGGTCGCGGTAAAGGCACGCGGGGTATTGAGCAGATCGTACATCACCCGGGCGCGCGCCTCGGGCAGCAGGCGCATGCCGTTGGCGAGATCGAAGGCCTGGTAGATGCGCGCTCCCGCATACCCCTTGAGCGCGTCAATCGTGGCGGGCCGGCCGGCGATGTCGAGGAGACCGCCGGTCTCGCCAAATCGGTCGGCATCGAGCCGCGAATAGACCAGGCCCGCCATTGGCTGAAGGGTCGCCATCCCGAGCGGGAAACGCCGCGCCGCCTCGGCCGCGACATCGAGAGTCCGCGCGCCATACGAGGAATGGGCCGGCATCGGCAGCATCGCCAGCCGGTCGGCGTCGATCGAATGGAAGCCGCCGCCGACCACCGCGGTGAACGACCACGGGCCGGGACGCCAGCCGCCATAACCGCCAAGCCGCCACGAACCGATCCCGCCATGGTCGGTCGTGATGTTCTGCGTCACATCGGTATGGTCATAGGCGAGCGCACCGCCGAACAGGAGATCGCCCTCCCGGTAATCAGCGCCACCGGCGCCGCCATGGCTGTGCTCGTCGAAGCCGAAATTGGCCGCGGTGCCGGCGAGGCTGGTCGAGAAATATTCGCCCTTGAACCAAGTGGCCCACGGTCCCGCGCCGGAAAGCGGCGGGCTATCGGATAGTCCAAGCTGAGCGAACTGGGCCGACGCGGTCGTCACCAGCGAAAACAGCAGCGGGTCCGAGCCCGGGCCGCCGGCGTGGCTCATCAGCCCATCGACAAAGGCGAAGTCACCGTCGAGGATCGCGGTCTGAAACTCGGTGTGCAGATCGCCCATCAGCCAGTCCGCGACCTTGTTCGCGCCACCAAGGTTGACGGTCGTTGTGACGATAAAATGCACGTCCACGATTGTTCCTTTTCTGCCTGCGCCAAGGACCAATTGTTGATATCCGGTCATGTCGCAGTTGGCCGGCGGCCACGCGGTTGGCACCCCGGTGCAGTTGATCCCGCCGGGCCCGTTGCCAAAGGGAAGTGTTGTCGGACCAAAAAAGGTGAATGTCTGGAATGGAACTCCGCCAAATAGAGCGGGCGTCGCCGTTTGGCCAAAGGCGCTAGGTCCTAGAAGCTTGCCCAGCGCCGAAGCGACAGCGGCTCCATTCGGGCCGGCCAAGGCGCCGGTCAGCTCACGGGTCAAAGGGCCGTTTGGCGAGGTGACCAGGGTCGGGCCGGCAGACGCGGTGGCGGCGCAGGCGAAGGTTTCGAGACCAAGGTTAAAAGGATTGCCTTTAGTTGAGAAGATAGGCTCTACCGACGCGCAATTGAAAGCCCGTGCCTGGTGCGGCGCGACCAGCAGCACCGCAACGAAAAACGCCGCCAGCGACGCAATGCTCCGTGCCAAGCGCCACCCTATCCGCGCCATGCCCCACCCGCGCTTCGCCGCGCGAAAAGTTTAACTTTCGGCGAGGTTGACGCAACGGTTTCTTGCGCCGCGCGAATTTCTTCTTTTCAGACACACGAAAAGCGGAGAAATGCGTCCAGGCCTGCGCCGAGATGGAAGCGCGGGCTAATGCACCCGCTGGCGATGACGCAAGCGGCCGAGATCGGCGTCGGACAGGCGCACCGAAAGATGTGCCGCCTCGCCGTCGTCGCGGCGGCCGAGCACCTCGCCGCGCTGATAGATCCAAGCGAGGGTCTTGCCGTCGGTAAGCGGTACGTCGATGCGCACCGCGCGCGCGGTGCTGTCGAGCCGCCGGGCGATCAGGGCGAGCAGCCCATCGCACCCCTCGCCTGTCCGCGCGGACAGCGCGACGACTTCCTCGTTACGCTGGGTCTGGGTGAGCAGCGCGTTACGCGAGGCCTCGTCGAGCAGATCGATCTTGTTGAGCACCTCGATCAGCCCGTCCTCGACCAGCTGGCCGAGGCCAAGATCGCGGAGCACCGCCAGCACGTCGGCGCGCTGCGCGGCGCTGTCCGGATGGTGCGCGTCGCGGACATGAACCACGATGTCGGCCTCGGTGACTTCTTCCAGTGTCGCGCGGAAGGCGGCGACGAGATGGGTCGGCAGATCGGAGATGAACCCGACCGTGTCGGAGAGGATCACGGTCTTGCCCGACGGCAAGCCCAGCCGTCGCATGGTCGGGTCGAGCGTGGCGAACAGCATGTCCTCCGCGCCGACCGCAGAATGGGTCAGGCGGTTGAACAGGGTCGATTTGCCGGCATTGGTGTAGCCCACCAGCGCGACCACCGGGTACGGCACGCGCTTGCGCGCCTCGCGGTGCAGCGCGCGGGTGCGCTTCACCGCCTCCAGCTCGCGCTTCAGCTTGCCGATGCGTTCGCCGATCAGTCGGCGGTCGATTTCGAGCTGGCTCTCGCCAGGGCCGCCCAAGAAACCGAACCCGCCGCGCTGGCGCTCGAGATGGGTCCAGGAGCGCACCAGCCGCGAGCGCTGGTACGACAACGCTGCCAGCTCGACTTGCAAGCGACCTTCATGGGTGCGGGCGCGCGCGCCGAAGATTTCGAGGATTAGGCCGGTACGGTCGATGACCTTGGCCTTCCATTGGCGTTCAAGATTGCGCTGCTGCACCGGCGACAGGGTTCCGTCGATGACGACGAGGCCGATCTTCTTCTCGGCGATCGCCTCACCCAGAGTTTCGACGCCGCCCTTGCCGATCAACGTGCCGGGCGTCGGCCGGTTGAGACGCACGATCTCGCCGCCGACCACGTCGAGGTTGATCGCCTGGGCGAGGCCGATCGCCTCTTCGAGGCGAGCGCCGAGCGAACGCACGGAGCCGTTCCCCGGTTTGCCGCCGGGGGCGGTTTTCAGCGCGGGATGAACGACAAGAGCGCGGCCGGTCGTCGCAGCAGCGTCATGCTCGGCAATTGTCAGGGCTCGTCTTCCTCTCTACCGCCCTCGAACAACTGGATCGGCTGCGCCGGCATGACCGTCGAGATCGCGTGCTTGTAGACCAGCTGCGAATGCGCGTCGCGGCGCAGCAGCACGCAGAAATTGTCGAACCAGGTGATGATGCCCTGAAGCTTCACCCCGTTGACGAGAAACACGGTGACCGGCGTCTTGTTCTTGCGGACGTGGTTCAGGAACACGTCCTGCACGTTTTGGGCTTTATCGGACGTCATTGGTGGCTCCTAGCTCCACTCTTGGATCAGCCGCGGCGATTGTCCCGCCAGCGTGCGACTTCACACTCTTAGGAAGATGGTCGCGGACGAGCCGATCACAAGCCCCGGAGGGTGCGAAAGAAACCCTCGCCGTCCGCGATCGTCAGCGCCGGCGGGAATTTGGCGAACTCCGCCGCGGCGCCATCGGGGCCGAGCAGTACCGGGACGCAGCCCGCCGCCAGAGCGCATTCCATGTCGATCGCGGTATCGCCGACGAACCAGACGTCCGGTCCGGGCGCGATACCGCTCGGGCGGAGCGCCAACTCCACCGGCGCATGGTGGGGCTTGTCGATTTCGGCATCGCCCGCGCCGACGATGGCGCCGAAGAGCGAGGTCCAGCCAAGATGGGCCGCCTCGCGGCGGAGCATAGCGCCGGTCTTGTTGCTGACCACCGCGAGATAATGGCCGTCCGCCGTCAGCCGCCGCAGCATCGCCTCGCGCCCCGGCAATGCCGTCAGGCGCTCGAGGTGGATGGCGCGGAACCGGTCCAAGTAGATTTGCTGCGCCTCCTGCCAGCGCTCACCGAACATGGCCGGGAACGCCTCGCGCAGGGACAGCCGGACGCGCTCGCGCGTTTCGTCGATGGTCCACAAGGGCCGTTCCATCGCGACCATCAGAAAGTTGAGCGCGTCGTGTATCGTCGCCCAGCTGTCGACCAGCGTGTTGTCCCAGTCGAAGATGATGGCGCGCGGGCGTGAGAGAACCTCCGGCAAGGCGCTCATCCAGCGCCGATCGTGTGCGCGTCATAGGCGGCGCGCAGCTTTCGGGTGAGCGGTCCGGGTTCCCCATCGGCGACCGCGTCACCGTCGATCGAGACCACCGGCAGCACATCCGAGGTGGTGCTGGTGAGGAAGGCCTCGCGCGCGAATTTCGCCTCGGCGACAGTGAAGGCGCGCTCGACGAACTGGTAACCCTCGCGCCGGATGATCTCGATCAGCGCCAGACGGGTCACCCCGCTCAAGATCGCATGGTCGAGAAACCGGGTGACGACCTGATGATCGGGGGTGACGATCCAGGCGTTGGTCGAGGTGCCCTCGGTAATCCGGCCGAGCGGATCGACCTGCCACGCCTCGTAAGCGCCGGCCTCGCGCGCCTGCTGCTTGCCGAGCACATTGGGCAGCAGCGACACGGACTTGATGTCGCAGCGCTGCCAGCGGATATCCGGGATGGTGATGACGCCAACCCCTTGCTCGTGGAGCTTGGGGTTGGAAGGGCGCGACCGCCGCGCGGTGACGACGAGGATTGGGTGCGCCGCCTTAGGAAAGGCGTGATCGCGCGGGGAAATGCCACGAGTGATCTGCAGATAGACGATGCCATCCCGTACACCATTGCGGCGGATGACCTCGCGCAGCACGACGCCGAGCGGTCCGTCACCGATGGCGCCTTCGATGCGCAGCTCGGCGAGCGACCGGTGCAGGCGCTTCAGATGCAGTTCCTCGTCGACCAGGCGCCCGCCGCGAACCGCGATCACCTCGTAGACGCCGTCGGCGAACTGGTAGCCGCGATCCTCGATGTGGACCGCCGCGTCACGGTGCGGGCGGTAGCTGCCGTCGACATAGGCTATGCGGGACATGACACCTTGCGGAAATTCGGCAGCGTCAACCGGTGCCGGTCTTGAGCGGGCGATCGTTGAACAGAACGTTCAGCGATTTGAGCTTGCGATGCAGCGCCGAGCGCTCCATGCCGACAAAATTCGCGGTGCGCGAGATATTGCCGCCAAACCGCGTGACCTGCGCCAGCAGGTATTCGCGCTCGAACACCTCGCGCGCGTCGCGCAGCGGCAGAGTCATGATCTCGCTGCCCTTGTCCCATTTGACGACGGTCGGCGCGATCGCGGTGATGTCGTTGGGCAGCATGTCGGCATGGACCGGTTCGCGCGGGTCACCCGGCGCCATGATCAGCAACCAGTCGATAACATTGCGCAGCTGACGGACGTTGCCAGGCCACGGATAGGCTTGGAGCGCCGCCAAGGCGTCCTCGCCGATCTCACGCGGCGGCAGGCGCGCCGCCTCGGCCCCGCGCTCTATGAAATGCCGGGCCAAGAGGGGAATGTCCTCGCGGCGCTCGCGCAGCGCCGGCACGCGGATCGGCACGACGTTCAGCCGGTAATACAAGTCCTCGCGGAAACGGCCGCCAGCGATCTCGGCAGCGAGATCACGATTGGTCGAAGCGACGACGCGCACATCAACCTCGACCCGCTGCGAGCCCCCTACCCGCTCGAAGGTCTGCTCCTGCAAGACCCGGACAATCTTGCCCTGGGTCTCCAGCGGCATATCGGCAATCTCATCGAGAAACAGGGTGCCGCCATGGGCGCGCTCGAACGTTCCTATCTTGCGGGGCGCACCATCAATCGCTGTTTCGCTGCCAAACAGCTCAAGTTCGAGCCTTTCGGGACGCATCGTCGCGCAGTTGACGGCGATAAAAGGTCCGCCCGAGCGCCGCGAATGAGCATGAAGCAGCCGGCCGACAACCTCTTTTCCCGCCCCGGGTGCGCCCGAGATCAGGACGCGGCTGCCGGTTGGCGCGACGCGATCGATCTGTTGCCGGAGCTGACTCGCCGCAGCCGAAATGCCAACGAGATCGATCTGGCCGCCGGCGCGCAGCCGCAGCTCTTCATTTTCCCGGCGCAGCACCGCCGTCTCGATGGCGCGCTGCACGATCAGCAGCAAGCGATCGGACTTGAACGGCTTTTCGATGAAATCGTAGGCGCCAATCTTGATTGCCTCGACCGCCGTCTCGATTGTGCCGTGGCCGCTGATCATCACCACCGGTACCGAGGGGATCTCGCTGCGTAGCTGCCGCAGGATCCCGATCCCATCAAGCTCGCTGTCCTGCAGCCAGATGTCGAGGATAACCAAGGTCGGCTGCCTGGCCCGCACCTCCTGCATCGCCTCGGTGCTGTTGGCGGCCTCGCGCGTGGCGTAGCCCTCATCCTTCAGCACACCCGCAATCAACATGCGGATGTCGGCTTCGTCGTCGACGATCAGAATGTCATGCGCCATGTGCGACTTCGCTCAAATCGGCGCCCGCCGCCGCGTCGGGCCGAACTGCGCCGCGCGTTTCGGCCGCAAATACCAGCCGGACCCGGGCACCAAACGGCTCAGCATCTTCGAGCACCAACTCACCTTGATGATCTTCCATGATCTTCTTGACGATGGCGAGGCCCAGCCCGGTGCCTTTCGTCCGTGTCGTGACATAGGGTTCCGTGAGCCGCTCACGGCCACGCTTGGGCAGGCCCTTGCCGTTATCCTCCACGGTCACGACCATTCTGCCCGCCGACTCGTCGACCACGACGGAAATCCGGCCCGGCGGGCTGGGGCCGGACTCGACAATCCGCGCCTCGATCGCCTCGACCGCGTTCTTGACGATGTTGATGACGGCTTGGCCGACCAGCCTGCCGTCGCAACGAACCGTCAGAGGCCGCGCCGCGAAGCGAGTGTCGAAGGCGATGTCGGAATGAGCCGTCCGCTCGAGGAATACGGCGCGCTCGACAATCACCGTCAAATCCTCCGGTTTCAGCACCGGAGTCGGCATGCGCGCGAACGACGAGAATTCGTCGACCATGCGGCCGATATCCTCGACGTGGCGAACGATCGTATCGGTGCAAATGCGGAAGGTTTCCGGGTCCTTTTTGATGTCTTTCAAATAGTTCCGGCGCAAGCGCTCAGCCGAGAGTTGGATCGGGGTCAGCGGGTTCTTGATCTCATGGGCGATACGGCGAGCGATATCCGCCCAGGCCGCCTTGCGCTGCGCCGACAGCAGCTCGGTGATGTCGTCGAAGGTGACGACAAAGCCGCCGATGCCCTCTTCGTCTTGCTCGGCCGCAATCCGCACCAGAAGGGTGCGGGTGCTGTTGCGCTCGCTAATCTGCACCTGGCCTTGCGCGACCCGATCAGGGCGACGGGCCGCATGCTCGAGCAGCTCCGCCATCTCCGGCACGACCTCAGCAAGATCTTCGCCGATCGAGGCGTCGAGATCGACGCCAAGCAGGGTCGAGGCCGAGCGGTTAGGCAGGTGAACGCGGCCGACCCGATCGAGTCCGATGACCCCGGCGGTGACGCCGGTCAATACCGTCTCGGTAAATCGCCGGCGTTCATCGAGTTGCTTGTTGGCCTCAAGCAACTCCTGCTGCTGAGTTTGAATCTGGTCGGTCATCCGATTGAAGGCGCGGCTGAGCAGCACCATCTCGTCGTCTTTTTCGCCTTCCGGGACGCGGGCGGACAAATCGCCCGCCCCTACCCTTTCCGCGGCGGCCACCAAGTGGCTGATCGGATCCGCAAGCTGGGTCGCGAAATTGATGCCGATGACCACGGCAGCGGCGAGGAACAGCATCGCCACCAGAATGAAGATGAGCGAGAAGGTGATCTGCAGCCCGGCGCGCTTGCCTTCGAGCTGGGCATATTGCGCGGCGGCTAGCTGCGTCTCATTGCGATGGGCGAGGACCTTGGGTTCCAGGAACCGCCCGACATAGAGATAGAGACCGCTGAACCCGCCGAGGCTGACGAGCGCGCGTACCCGCTCCTCCTGGTCGTCGGTCATGATGACGACCTCGCCCTGATCGGCGCGGCGCAGCGCGTCTTGCCCGACATCCTCGACGCCGAGAGCGAAGACGAGGCCGGTGCGCGCAACCATGTTGCCCTTGCTGTCGAGCACCGCCGCCTCGGTAAGGCCGCGCATCGAGGCCTGTATGGTCAAGGCCTGAACCAGATCCTGCGGACTGATGATCATCGTCGCCGCATACTGGTTGAGGGCGTTCGCCATCCCGAGCGCGTCGGCGCGAATTGCCTGCTGGTGTTCCTTGACATAGGCGTCGGCGACCTCGACCGATTCAGAGATCGCGGTACGCACCTTGTCGCTGAACCAGCTTTCGATGCCAAAGCTGAAGAAGAGGTAGGAGAACACTGCGACAAAGATCGTCGGCAACACCGCGATCAGGCTGAATAGCACCACAAGTCGCACTTGCAGCCGCGAGCCAGCCAGGCCGCGCCGCCGCCCCGCCCAGACCTCCGCCAGCCGCTTCGCCACCAGCGCAGCAAGGGCTAGCAACAACACCAAATCGAGGTTCAGCAGCGAGAGAACGACGACCGGCCGCGGGCCGAAGGGCGGGGCCCCGGTCAATGCCAGATAGGTGGCGATCCCGGACAGCAACGCCGCCGCCGCCAACGCGATGGCGGTCTTTCGGCGCAATCCGATTCGGCCAGCCCAGCGTCCCACCTGCTGCGCCACGCTCATTCGGCGTTCCCTACTGTCGCAGCGAGCAACCGGGCGGTAGAGCGGGGTCTAAGGCCGGTGCAGCAACCCGCTATTTTAGGCCGCGCACGACCGGGATGTCCAATTCGCGGATTTTCTTGCGCAGGGTGTTGCGATTGAGTCCGCAGCACATGGGCGGCCTTGATCTGGTTGCCACGGGTCGCGACCAGGGTCGCGACGATCAGCGGGCGTTCGATCTCGCGCAAAATCCTGTCGTAGAGCCCAGCCGCCGGCATCGCCCCCTTATGCGCGACGAAATAGTCGTTGATGTGCCGTTCCACCGCGGCGCCGAGGCCCTCGTCATTGCTGATTTCGGTCGCTGTCGCCACCGGCACCGAGGCCAATTCCGCCTCAATCACGTCGACGCCAATGACTTCCTGCGAATAAAGCGCGGCAAGGCGCCGCACCATATTCTCCAGTTCGCGCACATTGCCCGGCCAGCGGTAGCCGCGCAGCCGTTCCATCGCCGCGTCATCGAGCATCTTCGCCGGCAGGCCTTCCTTCGCCGCCTGCGTCGCGAAATGGCGTGCCAGCGCCGGGATATCGGCGGTCCGCTCACGTAGCGGCGGGATGCGGATCGGCGCGACATTGAGGCGATAAAACAGATCCTCGCGGAAGACCCCTTGGCGGATCAGCTGCGACAGGTCGCGATGGGTCGCGGCGATGATACGGCTGTCGGCGCGAATCGGCGCGCGCCCGCCGACCGAGGTGTATTCGCCTTCCTGCAGGACACGCAGCAGCCGCGTTTGCGCCTCGAACGGCATGTCCCCGATCTCGTCGAGGAACAACGTGCCGCCCTTGGCTTGCTCGAAGCGCCCGGCGCTACGCTGGGCCGCGCCGGTGAACGCGCCGCGCTCGTGCCCGAAGAGCTCGCTCTCGATCAACTCGCGTGGGATGGCCGCCATGTTGATGGCTACGAAGGGGCCGTTACGGCGCTTGCCGAAATCGTGCAGGGCGCGCGCCACCAACTCCTTGCCGGTGCCGCTCTCGCCGGTGATCAGCACGCTGAGATCGGTTCCCATCAGCCGGGCGATCGAGCGGTAAATCTCCTGCATCGCCGGGGAGCGGCCAATCAACGGCAGCTGCTCGTCGTCGACTTCCTCGTCGTCCGGCGCGATCGGCGGTGCCGACAGCGCGCGCTCGACGACGCTGACCAGCTCGCGCAGATCGAACGGCTTGGGCAGGTATTCGAAAGCGCCGCGTTCGGTCGCCTTCACCGCAGTGAGCAGCGTGTTCTGCGCGCTCATCACGATGACGCGCAGCTCAGGCCGCAATTTCTTGATCCGCGGGATAAGGTCGAGCCCGTTCTCGTCGGGCATGATGACGTCGGTGATGACGAGATCGCCTTCGCCTTCGGCGATCCAGCGCCACAGGGTCGCGGCACTGCCGGTCATTCGCACATCGTGACCCAGCCGGGCCAGGGCCTGGTTCAACACCGTGCGGATCGCGCGGTCGTCGTCAGCTACCAGTATCGTTGCGCTCATCGCCCAGACTGTCCTGCCGGCCACCCCGGGGGACTACCGGCAAAAACACCCGAAAAACCGTGCGCCGCGGCTGGCTATCGAACTCGATAATCCCGCCATGGTCGCCAATCACCTTGGCGACCAGTGCAAGACCAAGGCCAGTTCCATTTCGCTTGGAGGTGACGAAGGGATCAAAGAGGTGCGCGCGCAAATCTTCGGGGATGCCGGGCCCGTTATCCGTGACGGACACCATCAGCGGTAATTGCAATGGCGGCCCGCCATTTCGGGTGGTCAGCCGCCTGCCATGCCGGTAACCGGTCGCCAGCACGATTTCGCCGCCCTTGGCCGGACTGGCCTCTGCCGCGTTTTTGATCAAGTTGAGAAACACCTGCACCAGCAGGTCCCGGTTGCCGTGGACCAGCGGGAGGGACGGGTCGTAGTCCTCGGCAAAGTGGACATGGCGCGCAAAGCCCGATTGGGCGATGCGGCGCACGCGCTCTAGCACCTCGTGAATGTTGACCGCGCCGCGGGAAATCGGCTGGTGGTCGGAAAACGCCTCCATGCGATCGACCAGCGCGACGATGCGGTCGGTCTCGTCGCAGATGAGTTGGGTCAGTTGGCGCGCCGCGTCGTCCGCGTCCTGTTCGAGAAGCTGCGCCGCGCCGCGAATCCCGGACAGCGGATTCTTGACCTCGTGCGCCAACATCGCCGCCATCGCGGTCATCGAACGCGCCGCGTTGCGATGGATGAGTTGGCGATCCATTTGATCGGCGATTGCCCGCTCGTGCAGCGTCAATACAAGGAGATCAGCCCCCTCCCCGGCCAAGGCGCCCTGGATCGTCACCGGCCGGGCCGGAAGCCGGGGGCCTTCAAGCAGCACGTCATACTCGGCGATCGAGCCGCCATCGCGCCACACCGCCTCGACCAGCCCGAAGAGCGGGCTGCTGGCCACGACGAATTCGCTGAGCGGCACGCCGCGCAGCGCCGCGGCGCTGACCCCGAGGAACTGTTCGGCGGCCGGATTGACGAAACGCACCGCGCCGCCGCGATCGAGCGCGACCACCGGATGGGGAAGCGCGGACAATACCAGGGCCGGATCGAGCCCGCCCCCATCGCCCGATACCCAGGTCATGGTCACGCCGCCTCGCGCTCGACAAGCGGCCGGTAAAACGCTCGGATCAAGCCACGAACAGCGGTTGGATCGACGGTTTGATTGACCGCCGCGCGGAACTCAGCCGAACCCGGCAAACCCTTGGAATACCAACCGACATGCTTGCGCGCGATCTTGACGCCGACCTCGCTGCCGTAATGCGTCAGCATGGCGTCGTAATGCGCGTTGAGCGTCGCGTACTGGCTGAGCAGCGGCGGATCGGGAACGCGGCGGCGGCTTCTCAGCCATTCGATGGCCTGCGCCACGAACCACGGACGCCCGTAGGCACCGCGGCCGATCATCACCCCGTCGGCGCCGCTTTCCGCGAGCGCCCGCTCGGCATCGTCGAAGGAGTTGATGTCGCCATTGGCGATGACCGGGATCGACACCGCCTCCTTGACCTCGCGGATGAAGCGCCAATCGGCGCTGCCGGCGAACATCTGATTGCGCGTGCGCCCGTGTACCGTAACCATACGGATACCGCAGGATTCCGCGATCTGAGCCAGGCGTGGCGCGTTGCGGTTCCTCTCGTCCCAACCGGTGCGCATCTTCAAGGTCACCGGCAGATCGACCGCCTTTACCGTCGCTTCGAGTATGCGCGCGGCGTGGATTTCGTCGCGCATCAGCGCCGAGCCGGCATGGCCATTGACGACCTTTTTCACCGGACAGCCGAAATTGATGTCGATGATGCTCGCGCCCCGATCGGCATTTAGCTTCGCCGCCTCGGCCATCACCTCTGGCTCGCAACCGGCGAGCTGCACCGCCATTGGCTGCTCGTCGGCGCAGGTCTTCGCCATGGTCAGCGACTGGCGCGTCTCGCGTATCGCCGCCTGGCTCGCAATCATCTCGGACACGACGAGCCCGGCGCCGCTCGACTTGACGACGCGACGGAACGGCAGATCGGTCACACCCGACATCGGCGCCAGGATCACCGGATCATCGAGAACGACAGGGCCAATACAAATGCTCATTTTAACGGCAATGTATTCGAGTGCGCGTTTTTTAGGCAGACATTTTATGCGAAACTTTTGTGCGCTGCAACATAAGCGACAAGGAGCCGCGCTTCGCCCGCTTCGTGGTACTTTACCTCATGGTTTCGACATTCGCTCTGGTGCTGGCAGCCGGCCGCGGCACCCGCTTCGGCGGGACGTTGCCGAAGCAATATCTGCCGCTCGGCGGGTCGAGCGTATTGCGGCACGCAGTCGAGGCGTTTGCTGGACATCCGCGCATTGACCGCGTGCTGGTGACGATCCGCCCGGAGGATCGCGAGACCTATGACCGCGCCCTCGCGGGGCTCGATTTGTTGCCGCCGGTCGCCGGCGGGGCGGAACGGCAAGATTCGGTGCGGCTCGGGCTCGAGGCGCTGGCGCCGCATCGCCCCGAGCGAGTGCTGATCCATGACGGCGCCCGACCGTTTCCCGAAGCCGCGATGATCGACCGGGTGCTCGACGCCCTCGACCGCGCGCCGGCGGCGATCCCAGGCTTGCCGCTGGGCGACACGATCAAGCGAGTCGACGGCGAAATCATCGCCGCGACGGTGGACCGTACCGGATTGTGGCGGGTGCAGACGCCGCAAGGGTTTCACTTCGACGCGATTCTCGACGCGCATCGCAAGGCGGCGGGGCAGACGCTGACCGACGACGCCGCGGTCGCCGAAGCGGCCGGGGTGGCGCCGCTCATCGTCGCCGGCGGGGAGGACAACCTCAAAGTGACCACAACCGGCGACCTTGCCGCCGCGGAGCGGCTGATCGCGGCTCGGCTAGGAGACGTGCGGGTCGGCCAGGGCTTCGACGTCCACCCCTTCGGGCCGGGCGACGGGCTGATGCTGTGCGGGATTTGGGTGTCGTACAATGCGGGCGTGGTCGGTCATTCCGATGCCGATGTCGGGCTGCACGCCCTCACCGACGCCGTGCTCGGCGCGATCGGCGCCGGGGATATCGGTATACATTTCCCCCCGAGCGACGCGCAATGGAGGGGCGCCAGCTCCGACCGCTTCCTGGCGCATGCGGTGGGGCTGGTGCGCGCCAAGGGCGGCAGCGTGGCCGCGCTCGACGTCACCATCATCTGCGAGCGGCCGAAGATCGGACCGCACCGCGCCGCGATGGTCGAGCGGATCGCGGCGATTTCGGGCATCGCGTCCGATAGGGTCAGCGTCAAGGCGACGACGACCGAGAAGCTCGGCTTCACCGGACGCGGCGAAGGGATCGCCGCCCAGGCGGTCGCGACCGTGCGGTTGCCGCTCTGATCCTGGCGCCAATCTATGAAGTAGTCCCTCCCGCGGGCTTGGCCCGGGGGGCTACGTCTTTATTGGTGACGGAAGCCGACAAAAGACGTGAATGGCCGGATCAAATCCGGCCAAAGGCATTTGTCTGATGCGAATGTCGAGACCAACAAGGCTCCCGCTTTCCCATCCGGCGACGCTGATCGCGAGCGGTCTCGGCATCGGTCTCTTGCGGGGCGCGCCGGGAACGTGGGCCTCACTCGCTGCCCTGCCCTGCGCCTGGCTGATCCGTGGTGCCGGTGGGGCAACCGCTCTGGCGATCGCGGCGGCGATTGCTTTTTTCGGCGGATGGTGGGCCGCGGCGCGGGTCACTTCCGCGACACCGGCGAGCGACCCGGGCTGGGTCGTCATCGACGAGATTGCTGCGCAATGGCTGGTCCTGCTTGCGGTGCCGCAGCAGCCGTGGCTCTACGCGGCCGCGTTCCTCGCCTTTCGCCTGTTCGACATCTGGAAGCCCTTTCCGGTGTCGTGGTGCGACCGCAGTGTCAAAGGCGGGCTCGGCGTCATGCTCGACGACATCGCGGCGGCAATTTACGCTCTGGTTCTCATTGCCGTGCTCGAAGGGGTGACCGGTGTTCGACCGTGAGACCATCGAATTAGCGACGGTAGTGCTCGAGACCTGCCGGCGGCGCGGTTGGCGCGTCGCGACCGCGGAAAGCTGTACCGGCGGGCTCATCGTCGCGGCGCTGACCGCGATCACCGGCTCCTCCGACGTCGTTGACCGGGGCTTCGTTACCTATTCGAACCGAGCCAAGATGGAGCTGCTCGGAGTGCCCGAGGCGACGCTTGCCGGGCACGGCGCAGTCAGCAGCGAGACCGCGCTGGCGATGGCCAAGGGGGCTGTGGCGCGCGCCGGGGTCGATCTCGCGGTGTCGGTCACCGGGGTCGCCGGGCCGGGCGGCGGCAGCGCCGAGAAACCGGTCGGGCTGGTGCATGTCGGGATCGCAACCCGCACCGATGGTCGAACCGAGCGCCGCATTTTCCCGGGCGACCGGACCGAAATCCGGCGCGCGGCGGTGGTGCTCGCGCTCGAATTGCTATGCAAGGAAGCAAAGGGACGTTGAGCGGGCGATCTTTCTAGCCCATCCGTGTCTGATATAGTCCGCCGCGGAGGCCCGATTTTCGGCGCCAAGGAACGCCAGATTTCGCCGTGCCGCGCATCATGATCTCCTACCGGCGGGCCGATTCGGGCCCGATCGCGGGTCGCATCTTCGACCGGCTGATCGCGCATTACGGCAGAGACTCCGTTTATCGCGATATCGACAGCATTCCGCTTTCGGTCGATTTCCGGCAGCACCTGGCGAAGACGTTACGCGAAAGCGATATCGTCCTCGTCATCGTCGGCCGGCATTGGCTGGGACGAGGCCGCCAATCGCGCATTGCCCAGGCCAATGACCCGGTTCGCGTCGAGGTCGAAACGGCGCTCGCGTCCGACGTCACGGTCATCCCGCTCTTTGTCGACGGCGCGATGATGCCAGACCCCGCGCTGTTGCCCGAGAGCATGCGAGACTTCGTTTACCGGAACGGGCAGCGCGTCGATTCGGGACAGGATTTCGACATTCATATACAGCGCCTGTTGCGCAACATGGACGGGCTGCTGACGCGACCCAAAGTGGAGGAGCCGAAGCCTAGTCCAGCTGTAGCCCCGCCTCCCGCTCCGACACCGGCGCCACAACCGATCATCAACGCCGAGGCTATCGAGAAGGGAAAATTGATGGCGCGTCGGATGTTCTCGATGGCGCGCAGCGCCGTGGAAGGTCTGACCAGCGGGCGCACGACGGCGGCGGACACCGGCGACAGGGAGCTGGGTGAACCGCTTCGGCTGCTGCGCTGGCATGCCGGGATCATCCTTTCGGTCGCGTTCTCGCCAGATAGCAGGGCGCTGGCCTCGGCCAGCCTCGATCGCACGACAAAGGTATGGGACGTCGCAACCGGGCAAATGCTGCTGTCGCTGACGTGTGAGCCGCGCTCTGCCGCCCTTGCAGTAGGTTTTTCGCCGGACGGCGATCGCGTTGCGGTCGGTTACGAGGACGGCAGGATCATCCTATTCGAAGCGATTTCCGGCCAGGTGCTGAAAACGCTCAACGATTTTCCCGGCATCGGTCATTGGATAGCGTTCTCGGATAACGCTCGCATGCTGCGCGCCGGCGCGGCGCAAGTGGTCCGCGTTTGGGATCTCGAACACGAGACCGACAGGGGCGACAGCGAACAGCCGGGCGCAACTATGGCATCGGCCGCGCCGCTCCGGGCCAGCGGAGGCGACAGCGGCTTTGCGGCGATCGGCAAGATCGCCAACCGTCTGCTCGACAAGGCCAACGACATCAAGCTGCGCACGCTCTATTGGACGAGCGGGCAGTCGGTCGCCACCTCGCCCGACGAGCGCCACGTCGCGGCAGCAAGCGAATTCAGGGTTACGCTACGCGAGCCGGGCGCGGCGCAGGCGGCGCCCCGCAGCATCGCCGGTACTTGGGGGCTCGGCACGCGGCTCGCGTTTTCTCCCGACGGGAAAATGCTGGCGATCGGAGCCCTCGGCCAGCCGGTGCGGCTCTGTGAGGTTGCGACAGGCAGCGGGTTGGCGAACCTCGGGGCGGCGTCGACCAGCGCTTGGGCTATTGCCTTCTCGCCAAACGGGAAGCTTCTCGCCGTCGCCTCGGGAGAGGGCACGACGAAACTGTGGGACCTTACCCAGCTGGGCTAAGCGGGGGCCCCCGCTCGATCGGACGCCGGCGAGCCATAAAGCTGTTTCGCGCGCCCCTCGAAGGCGGCGACCATGCGGCTTGACCGCCTCGCCGAACAGCACCTCGATGACCTTCTGCAGCAGCCGCGACTTGAATTCGAAATCGACAAAGAAATCGATGCGGCAGCCGCCCGGCACGCGCTCGAAGATCCAGTGGTTGTTGAGATAGCGGAACGGGCCCTCGGTGTAGGTGACATCGATGCGGCCGGGCGGGTCGAGCGTCACGTGCGAGGTGAAGCGCTCGCGAACCATCCGAAAGCCGATGAGGAGATCGGCGACGATGAGATCGGGCCGTCGCTCGCGGATGCGCGCGCCGACGCACCACGGCAGGAACTCGGGATAGCGCTCGACATCGGCGACGAGCGCATACAGCTGCTCCGGGGTGTAGGGGAGCAGCCGCTGTTCGGCATGGGTCGGCATCGTCGGTTAGGTAGATGCGACGGCGCGCGCCGCCTTCAAGTTCGCGAAATCGTCGCCGGCGTGATAGGACGAGCGGGTCAGCGGCGAGGCCGAGACCATCAGGAAGCCCTTGCCGAAGGCCTGCTTGCGGTAGGTCTCGAACTCGTCCGGCGTGACGAAGCGGTCGATCGCGTGGTGCTTCGGCGTCGGCTGGAGATATTGGCCGATGGTGAGGAAATCGACCTGCGCCGCGCGCAGATCGTCCATCACCTGCAGCACTTCGGCCTTGTCCTCGCCGAGCCCGACCATGATGCCGGATTTGGTGAACATCGCCGGGTCGATGCGCTTGACCTGGTCGAGCAGGCGCAGCGAGGCGAAATAGCGCGCGCCCGGCCGCACCTCGGCATAGAGCCGCGGCACGGTTTCGAGATTGTGGTTGAGCACGTCGGGCCGGGCCGCGACCACGGTCTCGATCGCGCCGTCCTTCTGCAGGAAATCGGGGGCCAGCACCTCGATCGTGGTGTCGGGCGCGGCGGCGCGGATCGCCGCGATGGTGCGCGCGAAATGCCCGGCGCCGCCGTCGTCGAGATCGTCGCGGTCGACCGAGGTGACGACGATGTGGTCGAGGCCGAGCTTGCCAACCGCCTCGCCGACCCGCTCCGGCTCGTGCGGGTCGAGCAGGTCGGGCCGCCCGGTCGCGACGTTGCAGAAGGTGCAGGCGCGGGTGCAAGCTGCGCCGAGGATCATCACCGTCGCGTGCTTTTCCTTCCAGCACTCGCCGATATTGGGGCAGGCCGCCTCTTCGCACACGGTGTTGAGCTTAAGTTCGCGCATCAGGCGCGCGTGCTGTGGTATTCGGGCGAGGCCGGCGCCTTGACGCGGATCCAAGGCGGCTTCCGCGGGACTCGGATTGTCGGGCCGACGCGCCTTTTCGGGATGGCGGAGGGTCGCGGGCAAGGCCGTCATTGCCAGGATCGCCACGACGAACAATCTCGACGGGTGCTGAGATTCATCGAGATTGCTTCGCTACGCTCGCAATGACCGGAGCTTTAGATGTGGAGGGCGCGGCCGTAGGCGTCAAGCACGCTCTCGTGCATCGTCTCCGAGAGCGTCGGATGCGGGAAGATCGTGCGCATCAGCTCCGCCTCGGTGGTCTCGAGCGTCTTGGCGATGGCGTAGCCCTGGATCAGCTCGGTGACCTCGGCGCCGATCATGTGCGCGCCCAGGAGCTCGCCGGTCTTGGCGTCGAACACGGTCTTGACCATGCCCTCGGGCTCGCCCAGCGCGATCGCCTTGCCGTTGCCGATGAACGGGAAGTGCCCGACCTTGACCTCGTAGCCCTGCTCGCGCGCCGCCTTCTCGGTCAGGCCGACGCTCGCGACCTGCGGCCGGCAATAGGTGCAGCCCGGGATGTTGCGCAGGTCGAGCGGGTGCACGTCGTTGACGCCGGCGATGTGCTCGACGCAGATCACGCCCTCGTGCATCGCCTTGTGCGCCAGCCAGGGCGGGCCGACCACGTCGCCGATCGCGTAGACGCCCGGGCTCGCCGGTGCGCAGCCACTCGTCGACGACGACATGGGTGCGCTCGACCTTGACCTCGGTGCCTTCGAGGCCGATATTCTCGACATTGCCGACGATGCCGACCGCGAGATCACGCGCTCGACGGTGATCTCGAACGCCTTGCCGCCTTGTCTCGATATGGGCGGCGACATTGTCCTTGCCCTTGGTCAGCTCCTTCACCGTCGCGCCGGTGTGGATCTTGATGCCCTGCTTCTCGAACGCCTTGCGGGCGAAGGCGGAGATCTCCTCGTCCTCGACCGGCAGCACGCGGTCGAGCACCTCGACCACCGTCACCTCGGCGCCCATGTCGCGATAGAAGCTGGCGAACTCGATGCCGATCGCGCCCGAGCCGACGACCAGCAGCGATTTCGGCATCGCTTCCGGGACCATCGCCTCCTTGTAGGTCCAGACCAGCTTGCCGTCGGGCTCGAGGCCCGGCAGCGAGCGCGCCCGCGCGCCGGTGGCGAGGATGATGTGCTTGGCCTCGATGTCGGCGACCGGTTTGCCGTCCTTGGTGACGGCGAGCTTGCCCTTGCCGGCGAGCTTCGCCTCGCCCGTCGACCACGGTGACCTTGTTCTTGCGCATCAGGAAGCCGACGCCGTTCGACAGCTGCTTGGCCACGGTGCGCGAGCGCGCGACGATCTTGGCGGCATCGAAGCGGATGTCGTCGGCGGAAAAGCCGAAATCGTCGGGGTGCTGCAGCAGGTGATAGATCTCCGAGGTGCGCAGCAGCGCCTTGGTCGGGATGCAGCCCCAGTTGAGGCAGATGCCGCCGAGATGCTCGCGCTCGACGACGGCGGTCTTCATGCCGAGCTGCGCCGCGCGGATCGCCGCGACATAGCCGCCCGGCCCGCCGCCGACCACGACCAGATCGGTATCGCCATCGGCCATCCTAGAGCAGCATCCGCGACGGTTCTTCGATCAGCTTCTTGAACGCGGCGAGGAATTGCGCGCCGACCGCGCCGTCGACGACGCGGTGATCGGCCGACAGGGTGCAGCTCATCACCGTCGCGACCGCGAGCTGGCCGTCCTTCACCACCGGGCGCGGCTCGCCGGCGCCGACCGCGAGGATGCAGCCCTGCGGCGGGTTGATCACCGCGGCGAACTCGCGGATGCCGTACATGCCGAGGTTGGAGATCGAGAAGGTGCCGCCCTGGAACTCGTCGAGCTTCAGCTTGCCGGCGCGGGCGCGGGCGGCGAGGTCCTTGCATCTCGGCGGCGATCTGCGGCAGGCCCTTGATGGTCGGCGCCGCTTGATGATCGGCGTGATGAGCCCGTCGTCGAGCGCCACCGCGACCGCGATGTCGGCGCGCTCCCAGAGGATGATCGCGTCGTCGCTCCACGACGCGTTGGCCGCCGGCACCTGGCGCAGCGCCAGCGCCGCGGCGCGGATGACGAAATCGTTGACCGAGAGCTTGAGCTCCTTGTCGCCGTCGTTGAGCACCTTGCGGATGCGCAGCAGCTCGTCGATCTCGCAATCGATGGTCAGGTAGAAATGCGGGACGTTCTGCTTCGACTCGGTGAGCCGCCGGGCGATGATGCGGCGCATCTGGCTATGCGGCTTCTGGTTAAAGGGCGGGTCGCCAGTGACTGGGGCGAACGGCTGCTGGCGCGGGCCGCGGCGGCGGGCGCCGTGGACCGGCGCTGCGCGTGCGGCGGGCGCTCGGCGCCGCGCGCCAGCGCCGCGTCGATATCGGCCTTGACGATGCGGCCCTGCGGGCCCGAGCCCTTGATCGCCGCGAGGTCGAGCCCGGCCTGCGCCGCCATCCGCCGCGCCAGCGGGCTGGCGAAGACGCGCGACGTATCGTGGCCGTTGCCGGCTCCGAACGCGCTGGCGTGGGCGACGGCGCGGCTTTCGGCGTCTCTCGGCCGGCGTAGAGGGTGGGGTCGGTTGCGGAGCGAGCTGGTTCCGCTGACTTCGGCGCCGCGGCAGTGCCGATCGCCGAGGCGTCCTCGCCCTCTTCGAGCAACACCGCGATCGGCTCGTTGACCTTGATGCCCTGCGCGCCCTCGGGGACGATGATCTTGCCGAGACGCGCCCTCGTCGACCGCCTCGTATTCCATCGTCGCCTTGTCGGTCTCGATCTCGGCGATGATGTCGCCGGCATGGACCTCGTCGCCCTCCTTCTTGAGCCAGCTGGCGAGGTTGCCCTCGGTCATCGTCGGCGACAGCGCCGGCATCAGGATTTCGAATGGGCATTAGCGATACGCGACTTCGCGCGCCGCGGCGACGATGTCGGCGACCTGCGGCACGGCAAGGCGTTCGAGATTGGCGGCGTAGGGCAGCGGCACGTCCTTGCCGCTGACGCGCTTGACCGGCGCGTCGAGCCAGTCGAAGCATTCCTCCATCATCATCGCGGCGAGTCTCCGAGCCGATGCCGGCGAACGGCCAGCCCTCCTCGACGGTGACGACGCGGTTGGTCTTCTTGACCGAGGCGGCGACGGTCTCGACGTCGAACGGGCGCAAGGTGCGCAGATCGATCACCTCGGCGGAGATGCCGTCCTTGGCCAGTTCCTCGGCGGCTTCGAGCGCGAGCTTCACCATGCGCGAAAAGGCGGCGATGGTGACCTGGTCGCCCTCGCGCGCGATCCGCGCCTTGCCGATCGGCACGAGGAATTCGGGATCCTCGGGCACCGGAAAGCTCTCGCCGTAGACCAGCTCGTGCTCGAGGAAGACGACCGGGTTGGGGTCGCGGATCGCCGATTTGAGCAGGCCCTTGTGATCGGCGCCGGTATAGGGCGCGACCACCTTGAGGCCCGGCACATGCGCGTACCAGCTGGCGTAGCATTGCGAATGCTGCGCGGCGACGCGCGAGGCGATGCCGTTGGGGCCGCGGAAGACGATCGGGCAGGCCATCTGCCCGCCCGACATGTAGCGCGTCTTGGCCGCCGAATTGACGATCTGGTCCATCGCCTGCATCGCGAAGTTGAAGGTCATGAACTCGACGATCGGGCGCAATCCCGCAAAGCGGCGCCGATGCCGAGCCCGGCGAAGCCCTGCTCGGTGATCGGCGTATCGATGACCCGGCGCGGGCCGAATTCCTGCAAGCAGTCCCTGGCTGACCTTGTAGGCGCCCTGGTATTCGGCGACCTCCTCGCCCATCAGGAACACAGTGTCGTCGCGCCGCATCTCCTCGGCCATCGCGTCGCGCAGCGCCTCGCGCACGGTGATCGTCGCGGTGGCGCCGGTATATTGCGGCTCGCCGGCCGGAGCGGCGGCAGATGGTGACGGCGACGCCGGCGGCGGTCGGCGGTGAGCGCCCGCAGCCGACGGCTGCGGCGGCGCGGCGGCGCCTTCGCCGACCGGCGCCTTCGACATCCTCGCCGTTCGGCGGCAATGACCGCGATCGGCGTATTGACCGCGACATGCTCGGTGCCTTCGGGGATGACGATCTTGGCGAGCATGCCCTCGTCGACCGCCTCGACCTCCATCGTCGCCTTGTCGGTCTCGATCTCGGCGAGCACGTCGCCGGGCGTGACATGGTCGCCCTCCTTCTTGACCCAGCGGGCGATCTTGCCCTCGGTCATCGTCGGCGACAGCGCCGGCATCAGGATTTCGGTGCTCATCGAGGCAACTTAGGCATCGGCAAGCACGTCGGTCCACAGCTCGCTCGGATCGGGCTCCGGGCAGTCCTGAGCGAACTGGGCCGCCTCGACGACGATGTCACGCGCGCGCCGCTCGATGTCCTTGAGCTCGGCCTCGTCGGCCATGCCCTCGTCGAGCAGACGCGCTCGCAAATGGTCGATCGGATCGTGCTCGGCGCGCATCCGGTCGACCTCTTCCTTGGTGCGGTATTTCGCCGGATCGGACATCGAGTGGCCGCGATAGCGATAGGTCAGCATCTCGAGAATGATCGGCCCCTGGCCGGAGCGGGCATGCTCGGCCGCGGCCTGCGCCGCTTCATGGACCGCGCCGACATCCATGCCATCGACCTGCTCGCCGGGGATGCCGAAGCCAATGCCGCGGTGGAACAGATCGGTACGCGCAGAAGCGCGGGTGACCGAGGTGCCCATGCCGTAGCGGTTGTTCTCGATGACGTAGACGATCGGCAGCTTCCACAGCGAGGCCATGTTGAAGCTCTCCGCCACCTGGCCCTGGTTGATCGCGCCATCGCCGAAATAGGTCACCGAAATGAGACCGTCGCCGCGATAGCGGTGGGCAAAGCCAAGCCCGGTGCCGATCGGCACCGAGGCGCCGACGATGCCGTGGCCGCCGAAGAAATTCTTCTCGGGGCTGAACATGTGCATCGAGCCGCCCTTGCCGTGCGAATAGCCGCCGCGCCGCCCGGTCAGCTCGGCCATCACGCCCTTTGGGTCCATGCCGCAGGCGAGCATGTGGCCGTGGTCGCGATAGGAGGTGATGACGCTGTCGCCCTCCTTGAGCGCCGCCTGCATGCCGACGACGACCGCTTCCTGCCCGATATAGAGGTGACAGAACCCGCCGATGAGCCCCATGCCGTACATCTGGCCCGCCCGCTCCTCGAAGCGGCGGATCAGCAGCATGTCTCGGAAGAATTTCTTGAAGGTCGCCGCAGCGACAGGCGGCTCCGCAAGCTTGACCGAGTTGGCGGCACGCTTCGCTGGCATAAAACGCTTCCTCCGGGCTGCCGCCGAAGAATGCTGACAAACGACTTGGTTTGCAACCGCGCGGGCAGCATGAACCGGCGGCAAATCCGCTCGCCATCACACCCCAAAACCGACGTTTAGGCCGGTGCTACGGCGCTTTGTCGGATTGCAGAATGACGATTTCGTTGGGCGCGACGAGATCGAGGGTCGCACGGATTTGCTGGTCGAGCAGATCGCGGTCAACATGCGCCGGGTCGAGTCCAGAGACCTTGTGCGCGAGCGCGTCGCGCTCGGCCTCAACGGCGGCCAGATCCTGCTTAGCGAGGAAGAGTTGCTGAGCGATCTCGCGGCCGGCGCTCAGACCGCGGTCGCCCATCCAAGCGTGGTAGACAAAGTAAGCAGTCACAACGATCCCAATCAGCGGCCAAGCGATGGCCGACGACCTTCTGCGCATTTCCTGCAGGATCACCATGAAACATGAGGATCACGCGCGCGGGTGCACACGTCAACACTTCAGGATAAAACGCGACAATTTGACGATTACACGCGTTTATTTCCGGTACGCAGAACGGCCCGCGTAACGTGCTGAACCGCCGAGGCTCTCCTCGATGCGAATCAGCTGATTGTACTTGGCCAGCCGATCCGAGCGTGACAGCGAGCCGGTCTTGATCTGCCCGCAATTGGTCGCCACCGCGAGGTCCGCGATCGTCGTGTCCTCGGTCTCGCCCGAGCGGTGCGACATCACCGCGCCATAGCCGGCGCGCAAAGCCGTCTCGACCGCGTCCAGCGTCTCGCTCAAGGTGCCGATCTGATTCACCTTTACCAGCAATGCGTTAGCGACATTCTTGGCGATGCCTTCGCGCAGCCGCGCCGGTTTGGTGACAAACAGATCGTCGCCGACCAACTGGATCTTGGAGCCGAGTTCGCGGGTCATCAGCGCCCAACCGTCCCAATCGTCCTCGGCCATGCCGTCCTCGATCGAGACGATCGGGTAGCGGGCGACGAGATCGGCGTAATAGGCGACCATGCCGCCGGCGTCGAGCACCTTCTTCTCGCCTTTGAGGTTGTATTTGCCGTTGTCGTAGAACTCAGTCGACGCCGGATCGAGCGCCAATACGACGTCGTCGCCGGGCTTGTAACCGGCCGCCTCGATCGCCTGCATGACGAATCCGAGCGCGGCGTCGGCCGAGGCGAGGTTCGGCGCGAAGCCGCCTTCGTCGCCGACATTGGTGTTCAGCCCGGCGTCGTGCAGCTTGCGGCGCAAGGCGTGAAAGATCTCCGACCCGGCGCGGATCGCATCGGCCACCGTATCCGCGCCGACGGGGACGATCATGAACTCCTGGATGTCGATCGGGTTGTCGGCATGCACGCCGCCGTTGACGATATTCATCATCGGCGCCGGCAACACATGGGCGTGGATGCCGCCAACGTAGCGGTAGAGCGGTTGGCCGACATCCTCGGCCGAAGCCTTGGCGCAAGCGAGGCTCACCCCGAGGATCGCGTTAGCGCCCAGCCGTCGCTTGTTCGGCGTACCGTCGAGCTCGATCAGGGTGCGATCGATGGCGAGCTGGTCGGCGGCGTCGAAACCGGACAGCGCATCGAAAATCTCTCCATTTACCGCGTCCACGGCCTGGAGAACGCCGCGTCCGTGATAGCGCGCGCCGCCGTCGCGCTTCTCGACCGCCTCATGCGCGCCGGTCGAGGCGCCGGACGGCACCGCGGCGCGACCGATCGTGCCGCTGTCGAGCGTCACCTCGACTTCGACCGTCGGGTTGCCGCGGCTGTCGAGGATTTCACGCGCGTGGATGTCGGCGATAGCGGTCATGGGCCCTCCTCGGCGGCCTTTTGGTTCGGATCGCCTAGTGTGTGTGGTGAATGGGTGGCTTGATGCCGAAGACGTAGCTCTCGGTCGTGAACGTCGCGGCATACGAGGAAACGCCGGCATACGGCGGGGTGCTAAGCCACCAATCGACCGCCGCCTGAAAGATCGACGGGTCGCTGATCCGCAGATGGAAGAAGTTGGCATCAAACAGATGCATCCCGTCTTTGCCATTGCGCATCGCCACGGCATGAGCGGCGCCCGGGCCGACCATCGTGATCCCATAACAGCCATAGGCCTGGAACGCCACCTGGCAGAAAAATGCGGCGGACGGCGCATGGTTTCGCCGCACCGCGTTGAACCCGGTCATGCTGCAGGCGAACGGGGTCAGGGCTGATTTCCAGAAGCCGAGCTGGTCGGGAGAGGCCGAACTGTCGGAGAGGTTCTGCGCCATCGTGGATTGCCAGGGCGGGTTGTCGCATACCTGATTGCTGAACGGGAAATCCTGGCCGTGATACATCAGCGACGCCCACTCCGCCGCCAGCCCGATACAGGAACCGTCATAGGCCGACCCCCAGGGCCCGGGCTGGGTCAGCGGCGCGGTCTGGCTCTGGTTGATGGCATAGACCAGCCATCCCTTTTGTTTGGCTGTCAGTTGCATGGCACTCCACTGCATGGCCCGCTCCCATGAAGGTCGAACGGCGAGATTAGTTAGTTCGACTTCCCGGCGTTGCAAGTTAGGCAAACGCCGTGCCGCTCAATCGATCACAACGGCCGCGCCTTCGCCAAGCGGTCGAACGCGACAAGCATCTCGAGCAGTTCCGGCATTGCCTTGAGCGGAAGCATGGTCTGCCCTTCGCAGGGGGCGCGGTCGGGGTCCTGGTGGGTTTCGAGGAACATCGCCGCGACACCAACTGCCGCCGCGGCGCGCGCCAGGACAGGACCGAACTCACGCTCACCGCCGGAGCGGTCGCCAAGACCTCCGGGCTGAGCGACCGCGTGGGTCGCGTCCATCACCACCGGGTAGCCGGTCTTCGCCATGACCGGCAGGCCACGCATATCGACGACGAGGTTGTTATAGCCGAAGGTGGTCCCGCGCTCGCATAGCAGGATGCGCTCGTTGCCGGTCGATGCCACCTTGCCGGCGGCATTCCACATGTCGTGCGGCGCGACAAACTGGCCCTTCTTGATGTTGACCGCCTTGCCGGTCTTGCCGGCCGCCACCAGCAGATCGGTCTGTCGGCACAGGAACGCCGGTATCTGCAGGACATCGACGATTTCAGCGACCGGGGCGCATTGCTCCGGGGCGTGAACGTCGGTCAGCACCGGCAGGCCAGTCGCCTCTCTGACCTCGGCGAGGATCGGCAGCCCAGCCTCCAACCCCATGCCACGCGCGCCCGAAATCGACGAGCGGTTCGCCTTGTCGAACGAGGTCTTATAGATCAAGGCGATACCGAGTTTCTTCGCCATCTCGGCCAAGGCCGCGCTCATCTCCAGCGCGTGAGCGCGCGATTCGAGCACGTTGGGCCCGGCGATGAACACCATCGGCAAATCATTGCCGATCGTGATGTCGCCGATTGTGACGTGACGAGGCGTTATCATGGCAGCAGCTATACCAGGCGAGACTGGTCGAGCGCGGCCTTCACGAACGATTTGAACAGGGGATGCGGGTCGAAGGGCCGCGATTTGAGTTCCGGGTGGAATTGCACGCCGATAAACCACGGGTGATCGGGAATTTCGACGATCTCCGGCAGCAAGCCGTCGGGCGACATTCCGGAAAAGCGGAGGCCGGCGGCCTCGAGCGTATCCTTGTAGGCGCTGTTGACCTCATAGCGGTGCCGGTGGCGTTCGCTGATCCGGTCGGCGCCGTAGATTTCCGCGACCCGGCTTTCCGGGTCGAGCACCGCGTCGTACGCGCCGAGCCGCATCGTGCCCCCGAGATCGCCGCCGGCGTTGCGCTGTTCGACCTCGTTGCCGCGCATCCATTCGGTCATCAGCCCGATGACCGGATGGTCACACGGGCCGAACTCGGTCGAGCCGGCGCCCGCCAGGTTGGCCATGTGCCGCGCCGCCTCGATCACCGCCATCTGCATGCCGAAGCAGATGCCGAAATACGGCACGTGGCGCTCGCGGGCAAAACGCGCCGCCTCGATCTTGCCCTCGGTGCCGCGCTCGCCGAAACCACCCGGGACCAGGATGCCATGCACGCCTTCGAGCTGGCGCAACGCCTCGTGCTCGGCCTCGAACACCTCCGAGTCGATCCAGTCGATCTTGACCCGCACATTGTTGGCGATGCCGCCATGCGCCATCGCCTCGGCCAGCGATTTGTAGCTGTCGGGCAGATGCGTGTACTTGCCGACGATGGCGATGGAGACCTGGCCCTCGGGCTTGCGAATGCCGTTGACGATGGCGTGCCAGCGGCTGAGATCGGGCTCGGGCGCGGCGATGCCGAAATGGTCGCAGACCTCGCGGTCGAAACCCTCTGCGTGATAGGCGCCGGGGACGGCGTAGATGGTATCGACGTCGAGCGCCGGGATCACCCGCAACTCGCGGAGATTGCAGAACAAGGCGATCTTCTTGCGGGCGCCCTCAGGGATCGGCCGGTCGCAACGGCACAACAGGATGTCGGGCTGAATGCCGACGCCGAGCAGTTCCTTGGCCGAATGCTGAGTCGGCTTGGTCTTGAGCTCGCCGGCCGAATTGATCCACGGCACCAATGTCAGGTGGACGAAGCAGGCTCGCTCGCGGCCCAATTCGTTGCCCAATTGGCGGATCGCCTCGAGGAACGGCAGACTCTCGATGTCGCCGACCGTGCCGCCGATCTCGCAGAGGAGAAAATCCTCATCGTCGATATCGGCCTGGATGAACTCCTTGATTGCGTCCGTGACGTGCGGGATCACCTGCACCGTCGCGCCGAGATACTCGCCGCGCCGTTCGCGCCCGATCACCGTCGAATAGATGCGCCCGGTGGTAACGCTGTCGCTCTTGCGCGCGGCGACGCCGACATAGCGTTCGTAATGACCGAGATCGAGATCGGTCTCGGCGCCGTCGTCGGTGACGAATACCTCGCCGTGCTGATAGGGACTCATCGTCCCCGGATCGACATTGAGGTAGGGATCGAGCTTGCGCAGGCGGACCTTGAACCCGCGCGCCTGGAGCAACGCGCCGAGCGCCGCCGCGCTGATGCCCTTGCCGAGTGAGGAGACCACGCCGCCGGTGATAAAGATGAACCGCGTCATGGACTTTCAATCTACAGCAAGCCGGCGCGGTGTCGAACGGAAACGCTCGGTTCCGCTGCGCGGCAGAAAATCATCATTCAATCAATTACTTAGGAAAAGCTGCGATAACGGACAGAAGGTCGCCGAGAGCCGAATCAAGAGGCGGTGCGGCCCAAACGCTGGGTCGCGCGTAACAAAAAGCGCACAAAAGCTCGCTTTCGAGCAATTCGTCCTACTTTTGGAGCGGCGGGCTCGGCTCGGGCGGAGGCGTGGGCGCAGGAGGCGGCGTCGGTGTTTCCTGGGTTGCCGGCGGCCCTTGGTCGAGCAGGGATCGCGATGGCCCGCCGCGATTACTCAGTACGACCAGCATCACGCTGGTGACGAAGAACGCGGCGGCGAGGATCGCCGTGGTGCGGGTCAGCAGGTTGGCGGTCGAACGGCCGGTCATGAACCCCGACATGCCGCCGCCGCCCATCCCAAGCGCGCCGCCCTCGCTCTTTTGCAACAAGACGGTTCCGACGAGGGCGACAGCAATGCCGACATGAAGGATGAACAACAGGACGATCATGGCCGGTCTTGTAGGCGCTTCGAGCCGTCCTGACTAGCGCCGCCTAGCCGCAGGCCTGAGCGATCGCCCAGAAGTCCTCGGCCTTGAGACTGGCGCCGCCGACCAGCGCACCGTCAACTCCGTCGAGGCCCAATATCTCGGCGGCGTTCTTCGGATTTACCGAGCCGCCGTAAAGGATGCGGGCGCCGGACGGGATCTCGACCCGGATCGCCCGGTGGATCTCCTCGATGTCGGCGAGTGTCGGCGTGAGGCCGGTGCCGATCGCCCAGACCGGCTCGTAAGCGATGACCACGCGAGCAGAGTCGGCGCCCTCCGGCAGCGAACCGCGGAGCTGCCCGGAGACAACGTCTTTCGCCCTACCCGCCTCACGCTCGGCCCGCGTCTCGCCGACACAAAGGATTGCGACCAAGCCGGCACGCCATGCCGCCGCCACCTTGCCATTGACGACGGCATCGGTCTCACCGCAGTTCTGACGCCGCTCAGAATGGCCGACGATGACGTAGCCGCACCCGGCATCCTTGAGCATTTCGGCGCTGACATCCCCCGTGTGGGCGCCTTTCTCGGCAGCATGGCAATTCTGTCCGCCCAAAGCGACGCCGCTGCCGGCGATCACCTCGCCGACCGCGGCAATCAAAGTGGCCGGCGGACAGACCAGCAGGTCGGACGCCGGCGTCCCTGCCCTGGCTCGCGCCGCGATGTCGCGCGCGAGGCCGAGCCCATCGGCCTTGAGCCCGTTCATCTTCCAATTGCCGGCGATGAGTTGTCTGCCCGCAGCCATGAGCCCTTCCTCGGCGGGCGGCGGGGTGGTTGCGGCCCAGCCGACCGGTCTCTATCATCGCCAACCACGATCACACCGGCGCTCGGGCGGGTCAACCCGCGCCGTCGCCGGGTAAAAAACGACACACGGTCAGCCATTATGTTGCAAGCAATCCGAAGCCGGGCGGGCGGCATCGTCGTCAAGGTGCTGTTCGGCTTGTTGATACTGTCGTTCGGCTTCTGGGGCCTTTACACCCGCTCACCGTTTTTCCAGGACAAAAACTCGCCCGATGCGGTTGTCGCCAAAGTCGGTGACCGCGAAATTCGCGCCGATCAATTCCAAGCCGCGCTGAAGCCGACGGTGGATCGATTGCGCACTCAGTTCGGCGGAGCGCTCGATGCGGCCCAATTGAGACAGCTCGGCATCGGCGACGTGGTGCTTGGCAAGCTTATCGACGATAGCCTGCTCGACCAGGAGGACGCGCATCTGCAGCTTGAGCTGTCGGATGAGGTGATCCGTGCGGCGATCAAATCGAATCCGGCCTTTGTCGGCCCCGACGGCCAATTCAATCGCCAACAATTCGACCAGATTCTGGCATTGAATCATTTGACCGAAGACGGGCTGATCACGCGGCTGCGGACGGAAATCCCGCGCGGCGACCTGCTCCAGGCGCTCACCGCCGGGGTGAGGATTCCCGCTCCGGTCATCGACGCGATCTACCGCTACCGCAGCGAGACCCGGGTGGCCGACGTGGTCACGATCGCGCTCGCCACCGCCACCGGGGTCGGCACGCCAAGCGACGCCGATGTGCAGAAGTTCTACGAAGCCCACAAGGACATGTTCAAGGCTGCGGAGTTCCGCGGCTTTACGCTGGCGAGCCTCGGGATCGCCGACCTCGCGAGCGAGGTCACCGTTTCCGACGCTGACATCAAGAAGATGTATGACGATCGCAAGGACGACCTCGCCATTCCCGAGCAGCGGCAAGTGCGGCAAATCTTGGCACCAAGCGAAGACAAGGCGAAGGCGGCCGAGGATGCTCTCGCGGCCGGTCAGGATTTTGCCACCGTCGCGACGACTATCGCCGGGCAGGACCCCCAGACGATCGATCTCGGGCTGGTCAAAGCGAGCGATCTGCCGAAACCGCTTGCGGAGGCCGCGTTCGGCCTGACGCTCGACAAGCCGAGCCAGCCGATCAAGGACTCCCTCGGCTGGCACATCCTCTTAGTCACCAAGGTCGAACCACCGAGAACCCCGAGCTTCGACGAGGCGAAGCAGCAGCTCAAGGACGAGTTGACCCAAGAGGCGGAAGCCGACCGGCTCGACCATATCGCCAATCAGGTCGACGACGCACTGGCTGGCGGCACATCATTCGCCGATGTCGCCGCCAAGTATCACCTCAAACTGACGACGATCACGGCCACCGATGTCGGCGGGCGCGACCCCGCCGGCAAACCGGTATCGATCCCGGTTTCGCCGCAGGACGTGCTGAGGCTCGCATTCGATACCGGCGAAAACGAGATCAGCCGGGTCAACGCAACCGAAGACGGCACGATCTTCGTCATCCGTGTCGACAAGATTACGCCGCCGCAGACCAAGCCGGTCGCCGACGTCAAGGATCAGATCGTCACCGCCTGGACCACCGAGCAGAAGCAGGACGCGGTCAAGAAGCAAGCCGACGCGCTCGCAGCCGCTGTCGCGGCCGGCACCCCGCTCGCCAAAGCAGCGGCCGACCAGAAGCTGACCGTGACAACACCGGATCCGATAGGACGCCGGCCAAAGCCAGGCGCCGGTGTGCCGACGCCGCTCGCGGCCAAGCTATTCGACGCCAAGGTGGGCGATACCGTTGTCGCGACCAACTCGGCCGGCGCCTATGTCGGTCAACTCAAGGAAATCAAGACGCCCGACAGCACGCCGGCAGATGCTGCCAAGGCGCTGCAGACCGAGCTCGGTAACGCTGCCCGCTACGATCTTGTCGGCCAGCTGACCGAGGCGCTGAAGAAGCGCTTCCCGGTCACCATCCACCACGACGTGCTGGACAAGCTGCTCTAGCGCGGCGTTACGTCACCGGCTCATTGCACAGCGTCGTCAGCATCGCCGAGATGATCGGCATGCCGACCGCGCCGGGCGAGGTCATCACAAACTCCGGATGGAACTGGACCGCGGCGATCGGCAACGATTTGTGCTCGATCGCCATGATGATTTTGTCGTCAACCGTCTCGGCCGCGACCGAAAGCACCGCGGGTAAGGCGCCGCGCCGGGCGTAGAGCGAATGGTAGCGGCCTACGGTGAACTCGCTCGGCAGTCCGCCGAAGAGCCTGTTACCCGATGCCCTGATGACCGACGGCTTGCCGTGCATCGGCGTGTCGAGCACGTCGAGCGCGCCGCCGTAATACTCGACGATCCCTTGGAGTCCAAGGCACACCCCGAAGATCGGAATACCGCGCTTCAAGACAATGTCGAGCGTCTCGCGCATGGCGAAATCATCGGGCCGCCCTGGACCCGGCGACAGCAGCACCAGGTCTGGCGGCGGACCACCGGCGAGTTCGGCGCGGGCGAAATCATGGCGGAGGGTCACGCATTCGGCGCCGGTCTGGCGGACATAGCCGGCCAGGGTGTGAACGAACGAATCCTCATGGTCGACCAGCAGCACCCGGCGGCCGCGACCGGATTGCGGGACTGCCGACGCGGCCGCCGAAGCAACTCCGCGCGCGCCGCCGATGGCCGTGAACAGGGCGGCGGCCTTCAACTCGGTCTCGTCCTCTTCGGCGACCGGGTCGCTGTCGTAGAGCAGGGTCGCGCCAACCCGGGTTTCGGCGGTCCCGCCTTGCATGCGGATCGTGCGCAAGGTGAGACCGGTGTTCATGTTGCCGTCGAAGGTGAGGCGGCCGATGGCGCCGCCGTACCAGCGGCGCGACGAGCGCTCCTGCTCCTCGATAAAGCGGATCGCCCACAGCTTTGGCGCGCCGGTCACGGTGACCGCCCAGGCATGCGAGAGGAACCCATCCAGCGCGTCGAATTCGGGGCGCAAGACGCCCTCGACATGATCGACGGTGTGGATCAGCCGCGAATAGATCTCGATCTGGCGGCGGCCGATAACCTTGACGCTGCCGGCGACGCAGACCCGCGACTTGTCGTTGCGGTCGACATCGGTACACATCGTCAGTTCGCTCTCGTCCTTCTTGGAGTTGAGCAATTCGAGGATGCGGTCGGAATCCTCGATCGCGTCGGCGCCGCGGCGGATCGTGCCGCAGATCGGGCAAGTCTCGATGCGGCTCCCCTCGACCCGGACATACATTTCTGGCGAGGCCGAGACCAGGAACTCGCCCTCCCCCAGATTGACCAGCGAGCCATAGGGCGCCGGGTTCGCCCGCTTCAGCCGGTCGAACACCGTGCTCGGCGGGTCGGCGCAGCCTTCCTCGAAGAGCTGGGCGCAGACCACCTCGAACAGATCGCCCCGGATGAACGATTCCTTCGCGCGCTCGACGAGCTTGGCGTATTCACCCTTCTCGTGGTCGCTCGACCGCGATTTCACCGCGCGCACCGGGTCGACGCGATAGGGCGCCGCCGGTGTCTCGCGCGGAAGGCCGGCGGTCGATTTGCCGCCGACAGCGAACTCGTAGCAATAGAGCGAGGCCTGCTGGCGCATGTGGTCGACGATCAGGATCTCGTCGGGCAGATAGAGCACGAGGTCGCGCTGGTCGGCCGGTCGGCCGAGGCGCAGCTTCATCGGCTCGAACTGGAAGACGAGATCGTAGCCGAAGGCGCCGTAGAGGCCGAGATGCTCGTCTTCCGGACTCTTGAATAACGCGATCAGTGCGCGCAGCACCGAAAACACGCTGGGCTGGCGGCTGCGCTGCTCCTCGGGGAAGCGGGTCTGCGTCTCGCGCATCGTGCCGTCGATGCGAGTCGACGTCGTGGCGCCAAGCGCGACCGCGTCGAGGCGCTTCAATGCCTCAGTAATGGCCGGAAGCAGCACCTCGCCGCGCGGGTTGAGCGCCTCGATGGTGAACGCACGACCGCGCGCGCTGAACATGACCGGCGGGTCGGTGAAACCCATGTCCCAGCGTGTGTAACGGCCGGGGAACTCGAAACTCGACGAAAACCAGACGCCGCGCCTGGTGTCGAGCCGCTCGGGAAGCGAGGTGTCACCCGGATTGTAGTCGCGGGCAACGACTTCGCGCTGAATGGCGATGCCGCCTTCGGTGGTGAAGCTCTTGCGCTGCATCAAGGTCCCCTTTCGACTTACCGCCTCGGGGACCCGCTTTGCCCTGCCCGGAAATGACAAAGGCCGCCTAGGTTTCCGAGGCGGCCTGCATAAGACATGACAGTCGTGGCCGCCTGTTAAACGGGCCACCACCAGATTGCTGCGGGCGAACGAGCGATCATCGCTGCGTTATAACAGCGGGCAGCCTTGGCTGCAACCGGACGCCGACGGGCGCCGACGTGTCGCTCCGCGCAGTCCGTTTCGTGCCGGTTGCGCCGCGAGCACCCAGCTGCCGTGCTCGCGGCGTCCCCATGCTCGCCCTCTAGGGGCGCTACAAATGGCGGCATGGATCAAAATTTGTAGTTCAATCCCATGCGGATGATGTGGTCGGTCACGTGGGTCGATGCCGTAAAGCGCGTCGAACCCGTTGCCACCGTAGCGCAGGTATTGGCGCATAATGAGACCAACGGCGTGTTGATCGCGGCATTTACACTGCCGAGATCAACATACAAGTACTCCAACTTCGTCGACCACTGCGGACCCAGGCCCAGCAAGCTATCGAGCGCCGTTGTCTCGATGCCTGCGCCCGCCGTCCAACCGAGTTTCGTCGTGTTGGTCGTTCCCCCCGCAATGCCGCCGGGAAGCCCCCACTGCGCGCCGGTCCCGATCGGAACTCCGTTTGCGCCGCTAATGCCAGGTGACGAGAAAAGACTATATTTGTCGCTGATATTGCCAAGCGCGGCGCCGCCCGTCAGATAGAGGAACGAATCGTCGTGCGCCAGCCCCACGCGCGCTCGCCAGGTCGAAAGCCAATTAATGCTCTCTTGGCTGGTCCAACCTTGTGTCGATCCCGGAACGAAGAAGAAATTCGGCAGCGGCGGAAAGATGCTGGTGACCGGCTGGGTCGAATAGCTTTGCTTTGACCTTTCGGTCGTACCGCTAAAATCTCCTTCCAGCCCGACAACCAAGCTGCCGAATTGCCAGTTGTACCCAGCCTGCGGCCCGCCCAACAGTCCGACCGAGGAATAATTGAAGCGATTGGTGAAAGGGGTGACAGTGGTGAGCGGGGCTGTGAGTGCCGTGAGCGGACCACCACCGATCCCGACCAGAGAGCCGGTCGGATAATTATTTGTCCACGTCCAATTATTTGAGGCCTGGCTGGTATCGACGCCCATGCCAAGGTGAACGCCGACATAGGCGCCCTGCCAACTCGTGGCGCTTATCAATGCCGGCTGCGCCCGGACTGACACGGCCCAGGCCGCAACCGCACCAAAAGCGACAATCGCAACAAGGAGATGTTTCAGACCTCCGGTACGAAAATTGCGCATTCTTCCCCCCAACCGAAACGCAAAAAACTCCGGTTTTTGCGTATCATGGTTGGGTTACATCGGACAATCGAATGCGAAATAACAAATTCGCCGAAGAAGAATGATGCTTAGTAAAAATATAATGAAATAATTCACCTAAGGGTCATTATTCTAATGAATGTGAAATTTGACGCGAATCGACTTCAACGGCAGGTAATGGCTTGCTTTCGGCCCGAGATATCATCAACAAAACCGCTAGCAGCCAAAGCCGCAGCCGTCAGCGTCAGAGCAATCTGGAGTTAGCCGTCGGCAACAACTTGCTTCCACCGCGCCAAGCTCTCGGGCGACCACACCTCCTCGAACTTGTAGAAGGCCGGGAAGACGCGGGCGCTTTTCGGCAGCTCAAGCCACGGCACTTGGCTGCGGGTGAAGATGTGAACGTCGGGCTTGATCGCTTCCGGCGTGTCGAGCGTGCCGGCGCGCAGCAACACCGTGTCGCCCGGCGCCGCGTGGTACTTGCTCCACAGCGCGGTGCCGCATTTGCCGCAGCGGAAGACGTCGTGCGGCTTGCCGCTGCTGCCCGGCGGGACGCGAAACGCGACCGGCTCGACGCCAGTGGCCTCGACGAATTTGCGCTCGATCCACAAGTTGATGGCGAAGGCGCTGCCGCTCAGCCGCTGGCAGTCGCGGCAATGGCAAGCGTGAACGATCATCGGCGACTTGGTCAGCCGGTAACGTATCGCGCCGCAGGCGCAGCCGCCTTCGAGGTTCCTGTTGGCGTTCCCTGGGGCGCTCATCGTCCCTCCACTCGCAATGGCCCTGTATAGCCTGATATATAGGGCTGGTGTCGATTTGGAGAACGTTCTCATGAGCGATCTGCGCCCGCTGCTCGCGCGCGTCGCCGCCGGCCATCGCCTGAGCGAACAGGAGGCGGAGCAGGCGTTCGAGATCATCATGTCCGGCAACGCCACCCCGTCGCAGATGGGTGCGCTGCTGATGGGGATGCGGGTGCGCGGCGAGAGCGTCGACGAGATCACCGGCGCGGCACGGATCATGCGCTCGAAGGCGCTGACGATCGACGCGCCGCCCGGCACCATCGATACGGTCGGCACTGGCGGCGACGCCTCCGGCTCGTTCAACATCTCGACCGCGACCGGGCTGGTTGTCGCCGGGGCCGGGGTCCCGGTCGCGAAGCACGGCAACCGCGCGTTCTCGTCGAAATCCGGCGCAGCCGATGTGTTGACCGCGCTCGGGGTCAACATCGATTGCGATATGGAGATCGTGCGGCGTTGCCTGTGGGAGGTCGGCATCTGCTTCCTGATGGCGCCGCGCCATCACGGCGCGACCCGCCATGTCGGGCCGACCCGGGTCGAGCTGGGCACAAGGACGGTCTTCAACCTGCTCGGCCCGCTGTCAAATCCGGCGGGCGCCAAGCGTCTGCTGGTCGGCGTGTTCGCGCCCGAATGGGTGGTGCCGATGGCTGAGGTGCTGGGCCGGCTCGGCGCCGAGCATGTCTGGGTCGTGCACGGCTCGGGCATGGACGAGCTGACGACGACAGGGACGACCACCGTCGCCGAATTCAAGGACGGCAGGGTTCGCAGCTTCGAGGTCACGCCCGAGGATGTCGGGCTGCCGCGCGCGACGCTCGACGACATCAAGGGCGGCGAGCCGGCGCACAACGCCGCGTTGATGCGCGGCCTGCTGGCCGGCGAGAAGGGCCCGCTTCGTGATATCGTCCTGCTCAACGCCGGCGCCGCCTTGATCATCGCCGGCCGCGCCAAGGATTTGCGCGAGGGGATAGCGCTCGCCGCCGAGACGATCGACAGCGGCAAGGCGGCGGCGGTGCTCGACCGGCTGGTCGCGGAGACCAACAAGTGAGCCCACGGCGCGACGACATCCTCGCCGAGATTTGCGATCGCAAACGCGAGCATATCGCCGCGCGCAAGGCGGCGATGCCGGCGGCTGTGCTCGAACAGCGCCTCGACAATGCGCCGCCGCCGCGCGGGTTCGCGCATGCGCTGGCGGCGAAGGCCGCGGGCGGCGGCTACGGCCTGATCGCCGAGATCAAGAAGGCCTCGCCCAGCAAGGGGCTGATCCGGGCCGATTTCGATCCCCCTGCCCTCGCCCGGGCCTATGCGGCGGGCGGTGCGACGTGCCTGTCGGTGCTGACCGACGAACCTTATTTCCAGGGGTCGGACGATTATCTGGTCGCCGCGCGCGAGGCGGTGGCGCTGCCGGTGCTGCGCAAGGATTTCATCGTCGATCTTTATCAGGTGATCGAGAGCCGGGTTCTTGGCGCCGATTGCGTCCTCTTGATCATGGCCTGCCTCGGCGATGGCGAAGCGGCCGACCTCGCCGCGGAAGCGAAGGGGCTCGGGATGGACGTGCTGGTCGAGGTCCATGACCGGGAAGAACTCGACCGCGCGCTGGAGCTTAATGCGCAGCTGATCGGCATCAACAACCGCGACCTCAAGACCTTGAAGGTCGATCTCCGAACCGCGGAGACCTTGGCGCCGCTGGTGCCGCACGATCGGATTGTGGTTGGCGAAAGCGGCCTCAATGCGCCGGAGGACTTGGATCGCCTCGCGGCGGCCGGGGCGCGTTGTTTTCTCGTCGGCGAGTCGCTGATGCGCGAGAAGGATGTCGCGGCGGCGACGCGCAAGCTGCTGCGCTTGCCCGACCTCAGCCATGTCGATACGCAGGGCCGCGCACGCATGGTCGACATATCCGACAAGGCGGAAACCGACCGCGTCGCGGTCGCCGGCGCACGGGTGGTGATGAAACCGGAGACGCTGGCCCGCGTGCAGGCCGGCGAGATCGCCAAAGGCGACGTGCTGGCCGCTGCCCGTCTCGCCGGGATCATGGCGGCGAAACGCACCTCCGACCTGATCCCGCTGTGCCACCCGCTGGCGCTAACCTCGGTCGAGGTCGAGCTGGCCTGCGTGCCCGAGCGCTCGTCGGTCGAGATCACCGCGACCTGCAGGCTCAAGGGCCGCACCGGGGTCGAGATGGAGGCGCTGACCGCGGCCAGCGTCGCGGCGCTGACGATCTATGACATGTGCAAGGCGATCGATCGCGGGATGACCGTCACCGATCTGCGTTTGCTGCGCAAATCGGGCGGCAAGTCGGGCGATTTCGTCGCTTCGGGAGAATGAAGCCATGATCTCGGTCGAGGAAGCTCTGGCGCGGCTGCTGGCGCCGCTCGAAGCCCTGCCGGCGGAGCAGGTGTCGGTGTCGGATGCGGTCGGCCGCGTGCTCGCCGAAGACGTCGCGGCGCGGCGGACGCAACCGCCCTTCGCCGTGTCGGCGATGGACGGGTACGCGGTGCGCGCGGCCGATGTCGAGACCGTGCCTGCCAATCTGCGCATCGTCGCCGAAATCCCGGCTGGCGCCGGGTTCGGCGGTACTGTCAGCAAGGGGGAGGCCGCGCGCATCTTTACTGGCGCGCCGATGCCCGAGGGCGCTGACACGATCGTCATCCAGGAAGACACCGAACGCGACGGCGATACGGTGCGGGTGATGGAGGGCGCGCCGCTCGGGCGGTATGTGCGCCGCGCCGGGCTCGATTTCGCCGAGGGCAACGTGCTGCTCCATGCGGGGAGCCGCCTGACACCGCGCCATATCGGCCTCGCCGCGGCGATGAACCGGCCGTGGCTGTTCGTCCATCGCCGTCCGATGGTCGGCATCCTCTCGACCGGCGACGAGGTGGTGATGCCGGGCGAGCCGATCGGGCCGCACCAGATCGTCAGCTCGAACGCGTTGGCGCTCGCAGCGTTCGTCACCGCCTGCGGCGGCATCCCGGTCGGCCTCGGCAATGCGCCCGACGACGCCGATGCGCTGCGCCGCTTCGCCGCCGGGGCGCGCGGGGTCGACCTGCTGGTCTCGACTGGCGGGGTTTCGGTCGGCGAGCACGATCTGGTGCGCGGCGTGCTATCGGAAGACGGGCTGGCGATCGATTTCTGGGAAATCGCGATGCGGCCCGGCAAGCCGCTGATGTCGGGCAGCTATCGCGGCACGCCGATGATCGGGTTGCCGGGCAACCCGGTTTCGACGCTGGTCTGCTCGCTCTTGTTCCTGAAGCCGGCGATGGAGCGGCTCGCGGGCCTGCCCGATAATGCCGAGCCGCAGATCACTGCGCGGCTCGGCCGCGACCTGCGGCAGAACGACCGGCGGCAGGACTATCTGCGCTCGCGCCTCGCGCGCGGGCCGGACGGCGCGCTCGAAGCAACGCCGTTCGAGGTGCAGGATTCGTCGATGATGCGGCCGCTGGCGTCGTCGGATTGCCTGGTGATCCGCCCACCGCACGCTCCCGCCGCAATGGCCGGTTCTCAGGTGCCGATCATCCTGTTCCCCGGCGGCGCCTGGCCGCTCTAGCGGGCGCGGCCGATCAGCGGCGGTGTCAACGGATTGGGCGGTGGCCGGCGCAGGAACAGCACCAACAATATTCCGGCGAGCGACACCCACGCGATCAGCCAGAACGCGCTGATATAGGACAGCACGAAGGCCTCGCGCTGTACCTGCGCGGCGAGCACATCGAGACCCTGCGCCGTGGAGTTGCCAAGACCGACCGCCCGGCTACCGAACGGACCCGCCAACTGGCTTGCGACTCCCTCGGTCGCCGCGGCGCCGGAGACGACATGCGATCCGATCAGGTTCGAGTAGGTCTGCTCGTAAACCCGCACGAACGTTTGAATAACCGCGGCGCCGATCTCGGCGCCGAGCAGTCGCGCAATCTGAATCGTAGTTGCGATCGCCGCCGCCTGCTGCGGCGTGATATGCGCGACCGCGTAGGTGATGAGCGCGGTGATGGCAAATGCCAGGCCAACCGCCGACACGCACTGCGAAGGCAGGAAATCGCCGCCTGCCCAGTCATGGGTGAGACCGGTGTCCATCCAGCTGCCGACTGCGATCGCGGCAAAGCCAACGACCAGCAGAATCCGGGCGTCGATCCGCTTGACGAGCAGCGCCACCAGCGGCACCAGAACGATCTGCGGCAACGCGATCCAGTTGAGCACGTCGCCGATCTGGATGTCGCGAAGCCCCTGAATACGGGTGAGATAATCGGGCACGATGTAGCTCGTCGCCGTCGAACCGAAGCCGTAGATCGAAATCAGTAGGGACGGTATCGCCACGTTAGGGAGGGTCAACACCGGCAAATGAATCAGCGGGTATTGCGCCCGCGCCTCGCGCACAAAGAACGCGATTACCAGCAGCGCTCCGCCAAGTAGCAGGCCGCAGACCACCCCCGAATTAAGCCAGTCGAGCCGATTGCCTTGATCAAGTCCGGCATAGATCAGCCCGAAGCCCAGTCCGGCATAAACGATCGCCGCCCAGTCGGTCCGCGGGAGTAGAACGCGGTCGATCGGCCGGCGCGGCATCGCGATTGCGACGAGCGCGATCATCAGCAGGGTCAGCGGGACGTTCTGCCAGAAAATCCACTGCCAATGCCCGCTCTCCGAATACCATCCTTCGATTGCCCCGGCGATGTTCTGGGAAAAGACAAAGCGAAACGCGTAGGCCGCGATCCCCCACATCCACCAGCGCGGCGCCAAACTGCGCAACACGAAGCCGAGCGCGGCGGGAATGAAGGCGCCGACCGCTAGCCCGCGAACAAACTGCACGGCGATAACGGTATCGATGTCGTGCGTCAGCGGCGGCAGCAGCGAGGTGAGGGCGAAGACCGAGCCCGTCCATAGCAGCACCCGGCGCGTGCTGAGCACCGTGCTCATCCATGCCGCCGCCGGCGTCACCAGCATCTGCGCCGCGCCAAATGCGGTACCGACCCAGGAGGCTTCGTCGAAACCAAAGCTCAACCCGCCGCGAATGTCGGCAATACCAAACGTAGTCAGCTTGGTGTTGAGCGAGGAGATAAACGCACCGAGCATCACGGCCAAAATGCCGATCACCGGGCGGTCGGAGCGGATAACCGCAGCGAGGCCGGCTGGGGGAGCGGCCGCCTGCGCCTGAACCGTCATGGCGGCGGGGTCGTATCCGTCAAGATGGTGGCCGTCACCGACATCCCGGGTCGCAGCCTCCCGGCGAGCGGGTTGTTGGCTTTAAGCCGAAGCTTTACCGGGATGCGCTGCACCACCTTGGTGAAATTGCCCGTGGCGTTGTCAGGCGGCAGCAGGCTGAACTGCGACCCGCTCGCCGGAGCGATGCTGTCGACCTTGGCGCCAATGACAACGCCGGGGAAGGTATCGACGCGAATTTCAGCCCCCTGCCCCACGACGACATGGGTGAGCTGGGTTTCCTTGTAGTTGGCGATCACCCAGACATTATCGAGCGGCACGACCGAGATAACCTGGCTGCCGGCATGGACGTATTGCCCGTCGCGAACGCCGCGCTCGCTAACCACGCCGGTGACCGGAGCGACGATCCTGGTGTATCCCAGATTGATCTTCGCCAGGTCGAGGGCCGCCTGCTTGGCCTTGGCGTCCGCCCGCAGCTGCAGTTCCTGGGTATCGAGGACGGCGAGCTGGCGATGCTGGTCGTCGAGCTCCGCCTGCTTGCTCACCAGGGTGGCCGCGAAACGCTTGGCATCGGCATCGGCCTGCTCGACCCTTTGCTGCGTCGCGAAGGTTGTGGCAAGCAGGGCGCGCTGCCGGTCCGCTTCGAGCTTGGAGCGGGTGACGTCGGCCTGAATGGCGGTGATCGCGGCTTCGGCTTCCGCGACGACGGCATGCTGAGCCGCCTTGCGGGCCTTGATGTTGTCGATCGCTGCCTGGGCAGCGGCGAGGTCTGCCTCGGCCTGCGCGACCCGCGCGCGGTAATCGGCGTCGTCGATCTCCACCAGTAGGTCGCCGGCCCTCACGTATTGAAAATCGTCCACGGCGACATGGCGGACATAGCCGTCGACCTGAGCGCTCAAGGGAGTGATGTCAGCGCGGATATAGGCGTCGTCGGTGACCTCGCGGCTCGCGTCGCCAACCCAGCGGTCCCAGCGAGTCACGAACAACACGACAATGCCGAGGGCGACGATCACAACAGCGAGCCGAACGCCGAACTCGCCGGCGCGCCAACGCCGCGGTGCCGGCGGCGGCGTTTGTACCGGTGGTAATGGCGGCTCCGCATTCTGTGGCGGCGAAGTTGGCGGCGCCGCGGCAGCCGGCGGCGGCGCGGCACTCGGCGGGACGTCCGGCGGCGGGGCGACGGACGGTCGCGGCTCCGTTACCATTACGGCAACAGCTTTCCCGGGTTGAGTAACCCGTTCGGGTCGAGCGCGGCCTTGATACGGCGCATCAAGTCGAGTTCGGCACCGCCGCGCCAGTCCGGCATCATATAAGGCTTTAAGAGGCCGATGCCGTGTTCGGCCGAGAAGCTGCCGTCGAGGTCGCGGACAATCTCGTTGACCGCATCCATCAACTCATGGTCGCGAGCGAGAAACACGGCGCCGTCGGCACCTTCGGGCTGCACCAGGTTGAAGTGAATGTTGCCGTCGCCAAGATGGCCGAACGGCACGCAGCGAATGCCGGGGACGAGGCGTTCGCAGACTTTGGTGGCGCGGCCGATCAGCTCCGGCACTTTCGATACCGGCACCGAGATGTCGTTCTTGACCGAGGCGCCGGCGCGCTTCTGCGCCTCGGAATGCTCCTCGCGCAACTTCCAGATCGCCGCTCGCTGGGGCCCGCTTTCGGCAATGACCGCGTCGGTGACGCCTTGCTCCAGCGCCTTACCGAGAAGTGCTTCGAGGGCACCGCGCAACCCCGCCCCCTCGCGTGGGGTGGCCAGCTCCAGCAGCACGTAATGCGCCGCCGGTGCCGAGAGCGGCGGCGCGGCGTCCGGGATATAGCGCTCGACCAGCGCCATGCCCGCCCCAGACATGTATTCGAACGCCTGGATTGCCGCCGGATCGTGCTGCTGGCAGGCCTGGAACAGCCGCAACGCCGCCTCGGGCGAGGCAACCGCGCAGAGCGCCACCTCGATCTCGCGCGGGCGCGGGAACAGCTTGAGCACCGCCGTGGTGATGATGCCCAGCGTGCCCTCGCTGCCGACAAAAAGCTGGCGCAGGCAATAGCCGGTATTGTCCTTGTGCAGGCGCCTGAGGCCGTTCCACACCTCGCCGTCGGGCAGCACAACCTCAAGCCCGAGCACCAGGTCGCGGGCGTTGCCGTAACGCACGGTGTTATTGCCGCCGGCATTGGTCGCGAGCACGCCGCCGATCTGCGCCGAACCCTCCGAGCTGATCGACAACGGCAGCAGGCACCCGGCCTCTTCCGCCGCCAGCTGCGCCGCCTTAAGCGTGACGCCGGCTTCGATCTCCATCGTCATGTCGACCGGGTCGATGCCGCGAACCCGGTTCATGCGCTGCAGCGACAGAACGAGCTGCGTGCCGTCCTCGCTGACCGCAGCGCCGCCCACCATCGAGGTGTTGCCGCCCATCGGCACGATCGGCGCGCCCGCCTCGGCGCACAGCCGTACCGCGCCGGCGAGTTCGGTCGTGTTCGCCGGCCGCAAGACCGCCGGCGTCCTGCCGTGATAGATCCGCCGCCAGTCCTCGCAATAGGGGTCGGTATCGGCCGAGTCGGTCAGGATGCCGCTGGGGCCAAGAAGCTCGCGAAGTCGGTCGATCAGCCCGGCATAATCGATGGTCATCGCGCGATCCTCATTTCGGCCGCCATCGTAACCTCTCCAGACGCAGACGAGCTATGATCGGCATCATCTGTTGACGGGAAGGCGATCGATGAAACGGGAAGTCATACGGGTCGAACCGCTGTCGACCTATCTGGAGCGGGTAAAGGCACCGGCATCGCCAGCGGTTCGCCACGGCGACACGGTTTACGTCTCGGGCTTTCCGCCGTTCGACCCGGAAACCGGACAGATTGCCGAAGCTTCAATCGAGCGCCAGACCGAGCTGGTGCTGGAACAGATGAAGCTCTGCCTCGAAGCCGCCGGCTCGTCGATGGAACAGGTGTTGAAATGCAATGTCTATTGTACGTCGGTGGAAAAATTCGCCGCGGTCAACGCGGTTTACGCTCAATATTTCTCCAAGGACCCCCAGCCCGGATTTTTGTCAACGTGCCAGCCTGGTTCGGCGCGTTCGACATCGAGATCGACTGCATTGCCGCCATAGGAGAATGACCGATGCATGCCGTGATCTTTGAAGTCTGGCCGGAAGAGAAAGGCCGCCAGGAATATCTCGACATCGCCGCGGCGCTGCGGCCGCGCCTCGAACAGATCGACGGGTTCATCTCGATCGAACGGTTCCAGAGCCTCACCGACCCGGCCAAGGTGCTATCGCTGTCATTCTGGCGCGACGACGCGGCGATCGCTGAGTGGCGGCGGGTCGAGGCACACCGCATGGCCCAGGCCAAAGGGCGCGGCGAGCTGTTCCGCGACTACCGGCTGAGGATCGCCGCGGTCGTCCGCGACTACGGGATGGACGAGCGCGCCCAAGCTCCCAGCGACAGTCGCGAGCGGCATGGGTGAACGCAGCTACTCCGCCGCCTGCTTCATGGGCTCGGCCGAGGCGCGCAGCTTTTCCATCACTTCCCAATTGGTGTAGCGGGTGAAGCCGTTCTCGTCGAAGAACAGCACCGGCCCGGTGGCGATAAAGAGATAGGTCGTGTCCTCGAGCGCGGTGGTGGCGTCGTGCAGCACGCCCGACGGCTCGTAAACATAGTCGCCGGCATTGAGGGTGCCGTCGCGCACCTGAAGCTTGCCCGAGACGATCCAGACATGGGCGCCGCCGAGATGCTTGTGCGGCGGCGCGGCGTAGCCCTTTTTCCAATGATGCAGCGAGGCCCAAGTGCCGGTCTCGCGGCCGATCCACAGCACCTTCACTTTGTCGAGCGGCGAGCGCTCGATCCACGGCGCGTCGGAGCGGATCAGCGTGTCCTGGATGTCCTGGAACACCGGGCGGATGTCCTGTGGCAGCGGCATGGTGTCCTCCTCTCTAGAATTTCTCCTGGCCGGTTACCCGGTGCGGATCGGGAAAGTCGCGATAAAGCGCGAAGAAGGCGTTCTCGACCTTGGAATTGACCGCGTGGTGGAAGCTCTCGACAGGGTCGGTACGTGCGGAGACCTGACCGAACGCGGCGTCGATTTGGGTCAGGTTTTCGAAATCGATCGTGACGTGCCACTCGCGCAGCTGCGGCGGGCCCAGCCCGAGCTTGCGCCGGGTGATGCGATAGGAAACGAGGTGGCCGCCTTCCTTCAACCGGTCGAGGTAAGCGCGGGCGCTTGCGGCGAATTCGGTGTCGCGAACGCCCGGCTTGAGGTCGAACCAGATGTGGTAGACGTCCATCAACCCGTACTCGTCATTGCGAGCGAAGCGAGGCAATCTCCCTCAACGGAGTCTCCTGCGGAAGGAGATTGTTTCGTCGCCCTGCGGCTCCTCGCAATGACAAGGAGGCTCTAGGGATAGCGCGAGACGTCGGTCGCTTTCTCCGTGATGAATTCGAGCAGGGCCGGCTTGCCCTCCTTGGTGGCGGCGACGCCGCGCTTGATCGCTTCCTTGATCTGGCCCGGCTCGGTGACGCGCTCGCCGTAGCCGCCGAGCGCCTTCGCAAAATCGGCATAATTGCCGCTGATGTCGGTCGAGCGGTACTTCTCGGTCGAGATCGGCATCACCTTCAACTCGATCGCCATCGAAAAATTATTCGACAGGATCGACAGGATCGGCAGCCGCTCGCGCACCGCGGTCTCGAAATCCATCCCGGTGAAGCCGATCGCCGCATCGCCCCAGAAATTGACGCAGAGTTTGTGGGGATTGGCGAGCTTCGCGCCCATCGCCAGACCGAGGCCGTAGCCGAGCTGCGTGGTCTTGCCCCAGCCGAGATAGGAAAGCGGCTTGTTGCTCTGCCAGAACGGCGAGATCTGGTCGCGCGGGCTGCCGGCGTCGTGGGTGATGATCGTGTTGTCGACGTCGACCGTATGCAGCAGGTCCCAGACCACGCGATAGGGCGAGATCGGCGCGGTGTCAGCGGTCAGGCGGTGCATCCACTTGGCGAGCCACTCCTCACGGTGGCCGCGGATTTCACGGCTCACGCCGGCGAGCCGGTCGCGCTGCTTGCCCTTGAGCCGGTCCTTGACCTCCTCAAGCACAGCGTCAAGCGTCAGCCCGGCGTCGCCGATCGCGGCGAGATCGACCGGCACATCCTTGTTGACGGCGTAAGGGTCGAGCGTCGCGTGGATGATCTTCTTGCCCTTGGGCATGCCGGTGCCGAAGCTGGTTCGCGTGAAGCTGCAGCCGATGCCGAAGATCGTGTCGGCATTTTGCAGGAAGTGCCAAAGATGCCCGCCGATGCCGATGCCGCCCGAGCCGAGCGACAGCGGGTGAGTCTCCGGAAACGAACTCTTGCCGCCCAGCGTCGTCATCACCGGCGCTTCGAGCAGCTCGGCCAGCGCCTTGAGCTGCGGCCAGGCCTTGGCGTAGTGGACGCCCTGGCCGGCATGGATCACCGGCCGCTGCGCGGCGACCAGCGCCTCGGCGATCTTCGACACCGATTGCGGATCGGGACCGCTCTTCAGCCGCGGCGCCGCCTTGTATTCGGCGACCAGCGCGTCCGGAACCTCGTCGCGCAGAATGTCGGTCGGGAACTCGACCAGAACCGGACCGGGACGGCCGTTCCTGACCATCGTGAAGGCGCGCCGCAGCGCCTCGACCGTGGCGTCGGCGACGGTCACCTGCTCGGACGACTTGGTGACATGGCGGAAGTTGAGCGCGGCGTTGAAGTTCGGGTGGACCTGGTTGATGTTGCGCGCATACCCCGCCGGCAGCACCACCACCGGCGTGGAGTCGCCAAAGGATTGCGCAACGCCGCCAAACGCGTTCTCGGTGCCCGGTCCGTGTTGCATGACGAAGACGCCGACCTTATCGCCCGAAGTGGTCTTGGCGACCGCGTCGCACATATGCAGACCGATGCGCTCCTGCCGCACCATAATCGTGCGGATATTCTCCTCGGCCGCGCCCTCGATGATCGGGTTGACCGGATAGCCGATCAGCCACTCGACCCCTTCCTGCTTGAGGATTTTGGCGATCGCGTTGATGACTTTCATCGGATTCTCCCCGCGCTTGGCTGATCTGCAATTCGAGCGGCTAGCTTAGGACAACAAAGCGGGCGACGTATACCGCCTCGTCGCGCGAGGGAGACGCGGCCGAAGGGGAGGAAATGGCGTTTCTGTTGCTGCCGGTAATTTGGTTCAGCTGGGGTGTGGCCTATCCGATAACCGGCATCGCGCTCGGTGGCTTTGATGTCCTGACCCTGCGAGTCCTGGTGCAAGCGCTCGGGGCAGCGACCCTAGCGGGACAAGGGATGCTGTCGGGCATTTCGTTTCGTGTCGAACGCGAAGCCTGGCCCGACCTCGTCATCACAGCGCTGCTCTACATGACGATCATGCCGCTCTGCATGACATTGGGCATGTATCTGATGAGTCCCGGCCGCACCTCCATGCTGATCTACACGATGCCGATCTGGGCGAGTCTGTTCGCGCGTCCTCTGCTCGGCGAGCGCTTCACGGCGCCGCGGCTCGTTGCGCTAACGCTCGGCGCCGCCGCTGTCGTCAGCATGGTATCGCAGGATCTGTCGAGCCTGCGGAACGCGCCGCTCGGCGCGGCACTCGCCCTGGTCGCCGCGATGGCTTTCGGGCTCGGCACGGTCTGGCTCAAGCGCCGGCGCTGGCGCGCCAATTCATCGGCCGTGGCGTTCTGGCAGCTGGTGATAGGCCTCGTCCCGCTGATCCTCATCTGGCTGATCGTCAGTTTTCCGCCCGATCTCGCGTCCATCATGCCGGTGCATTGGCTGGCGTTGTTGTTCCTCGGCGTGATCTCGAACGGCGCCGCCTATTTCGCCTGGTTCCGGCTGGTGCGGGCTCTACCGGCTAGCGTCAGCGGAATCGGCTCGCTCGCCGTTCCTTGCGTCGGGGTTACGTCGAGCGCGTGGATCACCGGCGAGCGCCTTGGCGCCCACGATCTATTAGCGATGGCGCTGATTGGCGCCGCCCTGGCGACGATGCTGACCGAACAGTTGAGGCTTCGGCCCCGCTTAAGCTGAGCGCAGCTAAAGATCGGTCGCAGTGTCTTCTCCGGGGAACGGAATCGCGTGACTCCAACCTGACCACTCACCCGGCCTCGGCTTGTTCGGAAAGCGGTCGTGCCGCCAGCAGATACTGGTGCCGTTGAGCGCGATGAAGGTCTTGCTCTCGTCCTTCTGCAGGACGAATTCCTGAGAGCTCACAAAATCCGGTCCGCGATCATCGCAGTTGGCGCCGCGCGTAATGACGACTTGGACGTTAACGTGATTCCACTCGGTGTTGCGCAGGGTTATCTTTGACAAGTCGGCCGGCCGGGAGGTGCATGCCGCAAGGCAGAGCAAGAACGGAAGCCACGCTCGAAATCGCATTCGCCGGCTCATCGTCCGACAGCCGTCAATAAGGCCTATCACCCTTGATCTGGGTGCGGTGCATGACGCGCCGCGCGGCCGGATCAAAGGCGTCGCGGCGATGCATGACGCAGCGATTGTCCCAGAGGATAAGGTCACCCACCCGCCATTGCTGATACCAGGTGAGCTCGTCCTTGGTCGCGTGCTCCCAGAGCGCGTCGAGCAGGGCCTCGCTATCGGCGAGCGACAGGCCGGGGACATAGGCATTGCGGCGGCGGCCGAGGAACAGCGCCTTGCGGCCAGTCGCGGGGTGAGTGCGGACGATCGGATGTCGCGCGCCCACCGTCTGCGACGCATCGGGCGCGTCGGCATAGCCGCGCCGCAGCTCGCCGGCGCTGTTGCGGCTGGCATCGTGGACGCAGACCTTGCCCTCGACCGCCGCGCGCAGTTCGACCGGCAGGGTTTCGAGCGCTAGGTACATGTTGCAGAACCCGGTATCGCCACCAGATTCGGGGGCCTCAAGCGAGTAGAGGGCCGACGCCATCGGCGGCTCGGCGATGTAGGACATGTCGGTGTGCCACAGCGCTTCGTAGGCGCCGAGCTGCCCGATCGCCTGCCCGTTCTCGACCACGTTCGAGACGACCATGATGTATTCCCGGCCCTCGGGAGCATCATTGGTTGCGGCTACAGGCGCCCAATCGAGCTCGCCGAATTGGCGGCTGAAGCGCATCAGATCGTCATCGGATAGGCGCTGGCCGCGGAAACGCAGGACGAGATGGTTGCCCCAAGCCTGCTTGATCGCCGTCATCGTTTCCGGCGACACCGGTCCGGCGAGATCGACACCCTCGATGTCTGCGCCGAGCGCCGCTCCAGTCGGCCGCACGCGCACCGCCTGCTTTTCGATCACCGCCGCCATCGGCTTCCTCCCGTATCGCGCCTCCGGGAATGTGCCGCGTCGCGCGGCGATACGCAAATGCGATGTCACCGACGCAGGCGCGGCGGCAGCATCGCGTTCAGCACATCGTCGCGGCGGATGAAATGGTGGAACAATGCCGCCGCGGCGTGCAGCCCGATCAGGGACAGCAACGCATAGGCGAGGAAACTGTGAATGCCGCCGAGTTGGATTCCTAGCGGCTTATTTTTGGCAATCAGCGCGGGAATCTCGAACAGGAAGAATGGCCTGGCGCGAAGCCCATAGGCGTTCGTGTACAAGAGGCCGACAAGCGGTTGGGCCACCAGCAGCAGATAGATCAGCCCTTCGACGGTGCGCGCGGCGAGTTTTTCCACCGCCCGCATATCCTCCGGCAGATCGGGGACACGCACGCGCCATCGCCACACGAGACGAAAAACCGTCAGCGCCGCCACGGTCAATCCAAGCGAGCGGTGAATTTGGAGAACCGGGTTGACGTATGATCCGACGATCTCCGGATCGTCGATCCATACGGCGGCAAAGGCGGCGGCAACGAGCGCTAATGTCAGCCAATGGACGATGCGCATGACTCGGTCGTAGCTGGCCGGCGAAACTGTATGCGTGGTCATCCACTCCTCCGCTTCGACTCTGCAATGACCGGACTCCGCGGACGAATATTCGCGAACCCAGCATTGATCGTGCCCGATGCCACCGTTAGGTTGCCGACAAACGCCTGGAGGAGATCGAGTATGCCCGACGATATCCGCAGACCCGTGGTGGACAAATCGCATATGCCGAGCCGGCACGTCACCGTCGGGCCGGAGCGCGCGCCGCATCGCGCCTTTCTCTATTCGATGGGGCTCTCCGAAGAGCAGATCAATCAGCCGCTGGTCGGCGTCGCGACCACATGGAACGAGGCGGCGCCGTGCAACATCGCCCTCGCGCGCCAGGCGCAGGCCGCGAAGAAGGGCGTCGCCGCGGCGCATGGAACCCCGCGCGAGTTCACCACGATCACCGTCACCGACGGCATCGCGATGGGGCATGCCGGAATGAAGGCGTCGCTGATCAGCCGCGAGGTCATCGCCGACTCGGTCGAGCTGACGATGCGCGGCCATTGCTACGACGCGCTGGTCGGCCTCGCCGGCTGCGACAAATCGCTACCGGGCATGATGATGGCGATGGTCCGGCTCAACGTACCGAGCGTGTTCATGTATGGCGGCTCGATCATGCCGGGCCGGTTCCGCGGCCACGATGTGACGATCGGCGACGTCTACGAGTGGGTCGGCAAGCACAGCATCCACGCCGCCACCGACGAGGATTTGCACGAGCTGGAATGCGTCGCCTGCCCGTCGTCGGGATCATGCGGCGGGCTCTTTACCGCCAACACGATGGCCTGCGTCTCCGAAGCGATCGGGCTGGCGTTGCCCGGCTCAGCCGGCGCGCCGGCACCCTACGATTCCCGAGATGCCTACGCCGAGGCATCGGGACAGACGGTGATGGAGTGCCTGCGACTCAACCTACGGCCGCGCGACATCGTCACCCGCAAGTCGCTGGAGAATGCAGCCGCGGTGGTCGCGGCCGCCGGCGGCTCGACCAATTCCGGGCTGCACCTGCCGGCGATCGCCCACGAATGCGGCATCGATTTCGACCTGCACGAGGTCGGCAAGATCTACGCGCGTACACCGTATATCGGCAATCTCAAGCCAGGCGGCGAGTACGTTATGAAGGATCTCTACGATATCGGCGGCGTCCCGGTGCTGATGAAGGCGCTGCTCGACGGCGGCTATCTGCACGGCGACTGCATCACCGTCACCGGCAAGACCATCGCCGAGAACCTCAAAGATGTTGTGTTCCCCGGCGGACAGAATGTGATCCGTCCGACCTCCAACCCGTTCTCGCCGACGGGCGGCGTCGTCGTGCTCAAGGGCAATCTCGCGCCGCAAGGGGCGATCGTGAAAGTCGCTGGCATGGAGCGGCTGCAGTTCACCGGCCCGGCGCTCTGCTTCGATTGCGAGGAGGACGCGTTCGCCGCCGTCTCTAACCGCACCTACAAGGAAGGCGACGTCATCATCATCCGCTATGAGGGACCGAAGGGGGGGCCAGGCATGCGCGAGATGCTGTCGACAACCGGCGCGCTGGTCGGCCAGGGGATGGGCGAGAAGGTGGCGCTAATCACCGACGGCCGGTTTTCGGGCGCGAGCCACGGCTTCTGCATCGGCCATGTCGGACCGGAAGCGGCAGTGGGCGGGCCGATCGGCCTTCTGAAAGACGGCGACATGATCACGATCGATGCGGTCAAGGGTACGATCGATGTCGCGCTCTCCGACGCCGAACTGGCGGCGCGCAAGGCCGCGTGGACCGCGCGCAAGCACGACTACCAATCGGGCACGCTATGGAAATACGCGCAGACCGTCGGCGACGCCGAGAAGGGCGCGGTCACCCATCCCGGCGGCAAGGCCGAAACGCATGTCTATGCAGATATCTGAGACGCGTCCGGCGGCGTAGCGCCGTCGCGTGCTCACCTATCTTTGGGTTGCCCTCGGCGGCGCGCTCGGCAGCGTCGTACGGTATTGGATGACCAATGCCGTCGCCGCGCTCACCGGGCCGCGCTTCCCGTGGGGCACAATCGCGATCAACATCATTGGCTCGTTCATCATCGGCTTCGCGGCGTTCCTGACGACGCCTGTCGGGCGGGTGCCGATCTCCTTCGATATCCGCGCCTTCATCCTGGTCGGGATCTGCGGCGGTTACACGACCTTCTCGGCGTTCAGCCTGCAGACGCTCGAGTTGGTGCGGTCCGGGCACTGGCTCGAGGCAGGCGGCAACGTCATGCTTTCGGTCGTCGCCTGCCTGCTCGCGGTCTGGGCGGGTTACGCGCTGGGCACGCTACTCGGCGCCGCGCCAACGCAAGAGTAGCGCCGTCTTATCACTCGAAAGCCGGCATCACCTCCCGCGCGAAGGTGCGCAGATGCTCGCGCGAGCCGGCAAAGTCGATGACCATAATGTACTCGACCCCGCCTTCCTGCAGCCGCTTGACGCGGCGGATGATCTCATCCGGGCGGCCGATCAGCGCGTCGCGCTCGGTCAGCTCATGCCTCTCGGGCTGCGACAGCCGCTTGCGCGGCCTGCCCAAAGTCGGCGAGTCGCCGGTCGGCGACAGCGATAATTGCTCGACTTGGGCCATGAACTTGGCCCGCAACTCGCGCGCTGCCTCGCGCTCGCTGTCGTTCATCGCGATATGCAGCGCGCGGGTCAGACCGACCATCGAGGAGTCGTAGACCCGCCCCTGTTCCTCGACCGCACGGCGATAAATCGAGACGCCTTCGGCCACGGTCTCCGGCCCGCCGCCCTGGCCGAGCAGCAAATTGTAGCCCTGCTGGGCGGCGAAGCGGATCGAGTTGGGACTGGCCGCGCCGACCCAGAACGGCGGGTGCGGCTTCTGCACCGGAGCCGGCTCGATGACGACGTCGTCGTAATGCCAATACTTGCCGTGGTGCGAGAAGCGGCCCTCGCTGGTCCACGCCTTGCGCAGGAACTCAACCGTTTCCTGATAGCGTTCCTCAGCCTCCTGCATCGGGATGCAGAAGCCGTGAAACTCGCCCCAGCGATACCCCTTGCCGATGCCGAAATCGAAACGGCCGTTGGAAAGGAGATCCAAGGTCGCCGCCTGCTCGGCGAGCAGCGCCGGGTTGTGCCACGGCAGCACCAAGACCGCCGTGCCAAGCCGCATGGTCGAGGTCTTGGCCGCGAGGTAGGTGAGGAAATTGATCGTCGCCGAAACCTGACCGAACCCGGTGAAATGGTGTTCGACCAGGAAGACGCTATGGAAGCCGAGCTGTTCGGCTTCGCAGATGTAGTCGATGTAATCCGTGTAAATGCGGCTGTCGCTCGCCTGCTCGCCGGCATCGGTGCGCGCACCCCCGAACAACCCAAACTTCATTCCCAGACCCTCCAGATGGCAGCGCCGGCACCGTTATGCCTATGATCCTTAATCAGCGGCGGCAACCAAGACAACCGGAGAACGTCACCGATGAAGGCAATCCTGCTGCGCAGGCCAGGTGGCCCGGAAGCGCTCGAATACGGCGACGTGCCACGGCCCGTGCCACGCGAGAACGAGGTGCTGGTCCAGGCCGACACGATCGGCGTCAGCATGCCGGAGGTGCTGGTGCGCCGCGGCACCTACGCCTGGATGCCGCCGCTGCCGGCGATCCCCGGCATCGAGATGAGCGGCACGATCGTCGAGCGCGGCGCCGGCGTCACGGACAGGGAGATCGGAGAACAGGTCTTCGTCAGCGCCCGCGATTTGCCGGTACGGGCGGGCTGCTATGCCGAATATATCGCGGTGCTGAGCGCCGCGGCGCAGGCGCTTCCGCCGCACTGCGACCTCGAAGCGGCGGCCTGCCTGTCGAACTATCACGTTGCCTATCACGTGCTGCACAGCGCGGCCCGGGGCGTCGAAGCCAAGACCGTGCTGGTGCATACCGCCGCCGGCGGCGTGGGCAGTGCGGCGGTACAGCTGGCGCTGATCGCCGGCATGCAGGTGATCGGCGTCACCGGGTCGGAGGCGAAGCGCCGCGCCGTGTTGTCCATCGGCGCGCACCATGCGGTCAACTATCGTACCGAGGACATCGCCGCCCGGGTGAGCGAAGCGACACGCGGACAGGGCGTCGACCTCGTCCTCGACCCGATTGGCGGCAAGGGGTTCGGGCGCAATTTTGCGCTGCTGGCGCCGCTAGGACTGGTCGTGTCCTACGGGCGGCTCGCCGGGCCGCCCGAGGACGTTATCGAGGCCATGCGCGAGCACGGCGCGAAGAGCCCGGCGGTACGGTTCTTCACGATCCACAGCTTCGATAACCGGCCAGACATCCGCAAAGCCGCCGGGGAGACCCTCATCGGCCATCTGGCGGCGGGCCGCATCGAGCCGCTGATCCACGACCGCCTGCCGCTCGCCGAAGCTGGCCGGGCTCAGGCCATGCTGGAGAGCGGAAAAGTCATCGGCAAGCTGCTGCTGAAACCGTGACCGGTCACTCCGCGGCAGCGAGCAGCGGCGGGTCCTCGATGTAGCTTCTGGCGAGGCGCCGACCGGTCTCGCGCATCAGCTTCTTGTCGGCCTCATCGGTTTTTGCCGGCGGGATGCGTAGGACGGTGTTGTTGCAATAAGTCGGGATTACCCCGCCGCCATTGGGAAACAGGCCGACCGGGTCCTGCCCCTCCTTCACCGCCTTGATGCCCTTGCGGATCTGGTTGCGCAGCATGGTGATGCCGCGGTCGGTGGTGCCGAGATGCTCCATACCGTGAACCGCGATCGGACGCTGCGACACCTGCGCCTCGAAATCCTGTGGCCGTCGCTGAGCTTCCTCGTAGGTATCGGGCGGCATCTGTCCAGCCAGCATCTGCGAGCGGTCGGCCCACCAGTCCGGCGTTTCGACACCCGGCGTCTCGCTGACATGGCGCAGCTCGATGTACATCGAGTTGGTGTCGTCGATCGGCACGACCCACCGGCTCATCATCGGACCGCTGAACGAAATTTCATGCTGACCGGTTTCCCAGACGGGCGCCACCTGCTGCAAATTGGGCAGCACATTCTCGACCGAGCGCGACCAGATGTTGTCGCCGACCCGGCGGGTGGCGATGTAGATGATCCCGACCGGTGTCTCGGCGAATTCCAATTCCGGCAGGACGCCGAACTCGTCGGTGAACACCGCGCCGCTGACGATCGTGTGCAGGAACGCGGTATGGATCGCGTCCATCGTGTTTTCAAGGATTTGCAGATAGTTGCACGGGTAGATGTATTTCTGACCGGGAATGACCCGATAGCCCGGCCGCACCAAGCTGTCGTAGATCGGAAACGCGGGCATCTTTTCCGGCGGGCCCATATAGGCAAAGACTAAGCCATGCGCCTCGTGTACCGGGTAGGCGCCGTGGAAGAGCCTGTCCTTCAGCGTGCTTGACGCCGGCTCACCGGGGGTCTCGAGGATCGCGCCGTCGCAGCCGAACAGCCAACCGTGGTAGCAGCAGCGGATACCTTTCTCGCCGACGAGACCGAACTCGAGTGAAGTACCACGGTGCGGGCAGTGCAATTCGAGCAGGCCCGCCTCGCCCGAGCCGTCGCGGAAGGCGAACAAATCCTCGCCCATGATCCGCAGCCTGAGCGGCAGGTCTTTCAGGTCGTCCGAATAGCAAACTGGCTGCCAGAAGCGGCGCAGATACTCGCCGCACGGCGTGTCCGGGCCGACATGGGTCAGCTCGGTGTCTTCCTGGGGAACATGGCGGTGATGATACCCGCTATAGCGCGACTTTAGGTACGGAGCCCTGGACACCATGCAAAGCCTCCTGTTCGCAGGATTTTTGGCTAACTAGCCGATCTCCCATTTTCTATGAAGATCATGCGCTCGCATCGCGTCCGATCGCAAGCGAGCATGCCCGCCAGCCGCGTTTTTTTGCGGGGGCCCCGCTGCCTCAGACCGCCAAATTCTGAACGTCGCCGATCAAAAACGAGAGCAACCTCGATGAGCGATTATTGGTTGCTGCCGACCGGGTGACCGGCCTCAGCAGAGACTGTGATGATCTGCTCGGCGGGCTTGTCAACCGACGCCGGCCACCAGTAGCCGATCAACTGCATCTTCGGTTCGAATTGGATGCGCACCGCATCGCTCTCGTTGCCGCCAAGCGTCGAGATCTGCGTTTCGGTCTCCCCCATATAAAAGCCGACATGGCCCAATCCGGAGCCCGGCGACGTCCGCCAATAGACCGCGATTGCGCCCAGCGCCGGTCCGTCGAGTTTGACGAAGTTCGAGTTGGTGCGGAACGATTGCGACGAGGCACTGCGGGTCCCGGGAAGGCCGGCTTGCTCAAGTTTTGCGTTGGCCCAGATCGCGCACCAGGGATCGCCCTCTTGCCCGCAGTGGGCCTGATCGATGAATTTCTGAATGCCCTGGTTATTTCCCATTTCGTGGAAACCGACGTCTTGCCGGCCCAATGTACCCGTAACAGTAGCAACTCGATGACAGAGACTCTACTGAAACCGCGGCTTCACCTCCTGACATAGCAGACGAAGCGCATTGAGCACCCGATCGTGCGGGATGATGCCGCCGCAATTCAGCTCGGCGAGGATTCCCTCAAAGCCAATCCGCTTCTGCAGCTCCTTGAGCCGGTTGGCGACCGTTTCCGGCGACCCGACGATGACGTTGTCGCGGATCGCGTCCTCGTAGGTCAGGTTCTTCAGGTGCTCGGCGCGGTCAATGAAATTCTGCCGGCCGGAGCGGCGCGCCGACTCCGCGATCAGCTCGTATTGCAGCCGGTAGAAATGCTCGACACTTTCGCGCGCCTCGTCCCGCGCCTGCGCGTCGGTCTCGGCGATGTACATCGGGCCGGCGACATAGGCCTGCCCCCGACCGGCGCGGCCGGCCTGTTTCCAGCCGCTCTGGTAGCTGTCGACCTGATCGACGACCTCACTCCAGGTTGAATGCCGGGTGCTGGCGAAGACCGGGTAACCCAGCCCGCCGATCGCCGGAAACGTGTCGGGCGTACTGGCGGCGATGCGGATCGGCGGCAGCTTGTTGCGATACGGATGCGGCGAGCAGGCGACATCGTGGAATTGATGATACTTGCCCTCGTACGAGAAGCGCGGCTGTGACCAGGCAGCCTTCACCACGTCGAGGATTTCGGCGAAGCGCTCGCGGCTTTCCTCGTACGGCACCTGATAGGCGTCGTAGGTGCTGACCACACCGCTGCGCCCGACGCCAAAGATCAGCCGACCCTTGCTGACCTGGTCCACGGTCGCGGCTTCCTCGGCGAGGCGCAGCGGGTGGCAGAGCGGCAGCACCTGCACGGCGATGCCGATTTTCATCCGTTCGGTGCGTCCGGCGATGGCGCTGGCGATGGCGAGCGGCGCCGAAAGATACGTGCGCTCGGGCGCGAAATGGATTTCGGCGAGCCACATCACGTCGAGGCCCCAGCGCTCGGCGCCGTCGATCTGCTCCATCGACTCGTCGAACATGTCCGTCTCGCTGCGTCCCGGCACCGACGGAAACTCGTGAAACATGCCGAATTCCATGTGCGTCCCTTTCTCACTGACCGTCATTGCGAGCCGCCGACAGGCGGCGCGTCAATCTCGTGCCGTCCGGTCCTCTGCAGGACGAGATTGCTTCGTCGCCTCACTCCTCGCAATGACCGCTTCGTTCAGATACCCAGCCGGCTCAAATGCGCTTCCGGGTAGCGCAGCCCGGCAGCGGCCCCCGGCGCGAAAACATGGCCGAGCGCGTCCTCGGTATCGGCCGACAGCTTGACCTCGGCTGCCGCGGCATTCTGTTCCAGATAGCGGACGTGGCTGGTGCCGGCGATCGGCACGACAAAATCGCCGCGTGACAGGAGCCAGGCGAGGCAAAGCTGAGCCGGTGTACAGTTTTGTGACGCGGCGTGCGCCTTCAGCTCCTCGACCAGGGTCAGGTTGCGCTCCAGATTGCCGTCCTGGAAACGCGGCATGCGACGGCGCGCGTCGCCCTCGCGCAGCGTGTCGAGCGTGGTCACGGTGCCGGTCAGGAAGCCACGGCCCAGCGGGCTGTAGGCGACGAACCCGATACCGAGTTCGCGGCACAGCGGCAGGATGTCGGACTCGACGTCGCGGCTCCACAGCGAATATTCGATCTGCACCGCGGCGATCGGGTGCACCGCGTGGGCGCGGCGGATTGTCGCCGCGCCGACCTCGCAGATGCCGAGATGCCTGACCTTTCCGGCCCGGATCAGCTCGGCCATCGCGCCGATCGTGTCCTCGATCGGCACGTCGGCATCGACGCGGTGGATGTAGTAGAGATCGATCACGTCGGTCTTGAGCCGCGCGAGGCTCTTGTCACAGCATTCCTTTACGTATTCCGGGCGTCCGTCGGCGAACCGCGGCCCGCCCTGGAGCTGGACGTTGCCGAACTTGCTGGCGATCACGTAGTCGCCGCGATGGCCAGCAACGGCCTCGGCGATCAGCTCCTCGTTGCGGCCGTTGCCGTAAGCGTCCGAGCTGTCGAGAAAATCGACCCCGAGCTCGCGCGCCCGGCGGATCGTGCGGATCGACTCGTCGTGATCCGGCGCGCCGTAGAACGGGGTCATCGTCGCGCAGCCGAGCCCCACCGCACCGACTTCAAGCAAACCTAGTTTCCGATGCTGCATCTCCTAGCCTTCCCAATAGATCAAAGATCGGTCACTTCGAGGTCATCGAATTCGATGATGCCTTCCAATCCGACCGACGCGCTGATCGTCAATATGTTCGGTGCAATCCCGCTCCAACGGCGCGGATAGCTCGCATCCAACCGAGCGATTTCGGCCTGATGCAATTCCGGCTGCTGATCTGCCGAAATGATCTTTGCCTCGTAAATGATGTTCTGGATCAGTAGATCGTTCAGTAAGCAGCGGGTTGCACCAACAAGTCGGATCTTCTTGCGAGCCTGGTAGAGGTGGATAAACAGCGTTACCTCAGACGGAGCCAGCAGCACCCCATCGATAAACCAGTCGTGCAGATCGTTCTCTAACATGGTGCCACCGAACCGGCTTGGCCGAATGCGGCCGCACAGTATGATCCCGGGCAATAGCCTGCCAACACCGGAGAGGACGCCATGCCGCGCTACGAACAACAAGACCCCGCCAAACTAAATGCCGAACAGAAGCGGATTTGGGATGCCTGCATGACGGGTCCGCGCGGCGCGGTGCCGCCGCCCGTGCATGTCTGGCTGAAGAGCCCGGGCCTCGCCGACCACGCCCACCATCTCGGCGGGCATGTCCGCTTCGGCACGCCATTCACGAAGAAGCAAACTGAGATCGCGATCCTGGTGACGGCGCGCTATTGGACCGCGCAGTTCGAATGGGCGGCGCATGTCCGGCTCGGGCTGCAGGCAGGGCTGACGCAGGAGCAGATCGACGCGATCGCCGAGCGCAAGACGCCGAAATTCGACGACCCGGACGACAAGCTCGTCTACGAATTCGCCCATTCCTACTACCAGAACCACCGGGTCGACGACGCGACCTACGAGGCGGTGCGCCAGCGCTGGGGCGACAAGGGCGTCGTCGACCTCGCGGGGCTCATCGGCTACTACTCGTTCGTCTCAGTGACGCTCAACGTCTTCGAGGTACCGACCCCGCCGGGCGCGAAGCTGCTGGAGAAGTAGGCGCTATTCCCCTCGCCCCTCGGCGGCGCAGCGGCACTGGTCGACCTGGTGCAGCTCGACCATGTTGCCCGAAGGGTCGTTGATGAAGACCTGTTCGGCGGCGGGGCCGTTGATCCCAGTCATCGACCAGTATTTGACCCCAAGCCGCGCGAGCTCGACCTTGGTGGCTGGATGTCGGCGACGGCGAGCGCAACATGCGGAATGGTCGGGTCCTGACCCGGCCCCTTCGCCAAGGTCGAGGGCTGCGCGCCGCCGATCAGGTGGATTTGCCCGCCGTCGCCGACATTGATCCAAAAGCCGGGCACGCCGGGAATGGTGGGCCGCCCCGGATCGGCGCCGAGGCCGAGCACGTCCTTGTAGAATTTCGCGACCGCCGCTGCCTTGTTGGCATCGATGCGCGTTGCGTGGTGATGGATTCCAAGAACTTCGATCGCCATGAACGCCTCCCTATTCGACCTCGCCGTGCGGCAGCGGTTTCGACAGCATTTCGGTGATGCGCTCGCGCATCGCGCGCTGGTCGAAACTGCGTAGCAGGTTGATGCGGTTTCGCGCCGGATCGCCGCCGTGCCAGTACTCGTAGATGTCCTGCCGCAGCCCGTAAGACGAGGCGGCGAGGTCATGGGCGAGGCGGAACAGCCGCGCCTTGTACTCGACGTCGACCCCCTTCCCTTTCATGTACTTGTCGAGATAGGGGCGGATATCCGGGCTGGCGAGATCGTTTTCGCTCGGCTGCATGATGATGCCCGACGCGCAAATCTCGCGCAGTAGCTCGACCATGCGGCCGGAGACCTGGGCAAACCAGATGTGCATCGCGCGGCCGGGGCCGAGGGTCCACTGGCCAGTCGGGGTCGGCCCGGCCTTGTGCTCGATCCCCTCCATCGCGTGGCGCCAGATCTCGCAATATGTCGCCATCTCGCCAAGCTTCGAGGCAACCTCGCGGAACTCGATGACGCCGATCGCCTCGGCGACCATTGTCGCGACGGCGAGGATCAACTTCATCCGCACCTCAACCCGGCACAGATTGGCCCAGCCAAGAAAGTTGAAGTTCGGATTGTGACCCGCCGCGCCCAGCGTCTTCAGCATCGGCGTCGGGTCGTAGAGCATGAACAGCCGGTCCCACGGCACCAGCACTCGGTCGAAGAACAGCATGCAATCCTGCTCGTCGAGCATCTGCAGCGGATGGCCCCACGAGCCGAACCAGCGCGACACTGGCTCGCGCGCCAGAATTTTCAGGCCCGGCGTGTCGTTGGGGATGGCGAAGGCGAGCACGCAACGTGGATCGTTGCGCTGGGCGAAGGTCGCCGACAGCGCAACATAGGTCTCGTGCGTGTGCGGCGCCGCGGTCGAGAGCTGCTTGCCGCCGGTGATAACGACGCCTTCGCTGGTCTCCTCGACGACGTGGAGCACCACTTCGGTGTCCTCGGCGACCTTACGCTGCTCGTTCTGGGTTTGCTGGCTGCGGTCGACCTGGGGATCGCCGAGCGCGTGAGTCAGGAACAGATCGTTGTCGCGGCAATATTCGTAATATTTCTGCAGGTTCTCGCCAAAATCGCATCTTGGGTGCTTGACGGCGCTGTAGTCATCTTTCAGATGCAGCGCCGAGAGGATGTAGGGCGCGAGAATGTCAGGGCTGCGGCCGAGCTGACCCCAGGTGAGCTCGTTCCAGAGCTCGCTGTTGCGGCGCTTCTTCTTCAAATCCTCGGCCGAACGCGGGAACAGCCACGAAACCGAGATACGGTTGCCGCTGTCCGGGCAGACGCAGGTCATCTCATCGCGGTATTGCGGGCTGTTTTGCAGGTCGTAGACACGCGCCAGCTCACCCACCATGTCCTTGAACGCGGGGTGCGTCGTCACGTCCGCGGCGCGGCGGCCGTCGATCCATACTTCGCGCCCATCCTTGAGGCTGGCGATATAGCGCTCGCCGGTCATCGGCCCGGGTGCGGCCGTTCCGTCGGTCACGCGCGGCACCGGTGCTGCGGCCATCGACACATCTCCTGAAAATCGAGGCGCGATTGTTTGCCGTTTCGGGCCCAAATGGCAATTCGGCTATAGATTGCCCCGATGCGCCTTGAGGATTTCGACTTCAGCCTGCCGCGCGAGCGGATCGCCGACCGCCCCGCCGAGCCGCGGGACGCCGCACGGCTGCTGGTTATTCGAGCAAGGGGCGCGTTCGCAGACCGGCATATCTTCGACCTGCCCGATTTGCTGCGGCCGGGCGACCTGCTGATCTCGAACGACACCAAGGTGATTCCGGCGCGACTGGTCGGGATGCGCGGCGCCGCAACGATCGAAGTCACGCTGGCGCACGATCTCGGCGGCGGAGCCTGGCAGGCCTACGCCCGGGGCGCGCGGCGGCTGAACCCGAGCGACCAGATCGCTTTCGCCGAAGATTTCGTTGCCACGGTGATCGCCAAGGAGCCGGACGGCTCGGTCGCTTTACGCTTCGGCCTGGAAGGAGAGCGTTTCGCCGCGGCGCTCGCACGCCATGGCGCAATGCCGCTGCCGCCCTACATCAAACGGCCGCGAGGCGGCGACCCCAACGACCGCCAACATTACCAAACTATATTTGCGCGGACGCCAGGCGCGGTCGCGGCACCGACGGCGGGATTGCATTTCACCCTGGCCTTGCTCGACAAGCTCAAGGCGCGCGGGATCGAGCTGGCGACGGCGACGCTGCATGTCGGGCCAGGGACGTTTCTGCCGGTCAAGAGCGACGACCCACGCCAGCACAAGATGCACGGCGAATGGGGCGTCATCGATGCGGCGACGGCCGAGCGCGTTCGTGCCACGAAGGCCCGTGGCGGGCGCATCATTGCGGTCGGCACGACCAGCCTACGGCTGCTGGAGAGCGCCGCCACCGAGACCGGCGAGGTTCGCCCGTTCGCCGGAGAGACGCGGTTATTCATTCTCCCGGGCTACCGGTTCAAAGCGATCGACCTGCTGCTGACCAATTTTCATCTGCCGCGCTCGACCTTGTTCATGCTGGTTGCGGCGCTCGCCGGGCTCGACCGGATGAAAGCCGCTTACGCGCAGGCGGTCGTGGCGGGCTACCGGTTCTTCTCGTATGGCGACGCCTGCCTGATCGAGCCGCGCCCCCACCCTAACCCTCCCCCGCCAGCGGGGAAGGACGACGAGCCACGGGCGCGGCTCGTAGGAGGGGGTTGATGCTCGGCTTCGAGGTTCTCGCGCGAGATGGCACCGCGCGCGCCGGGCGGCTCACGACCGCGCATGGTGTCGTGGAAACCCCCACCTTCATGCCGGTTGGCACCGCCGCGACCGTCAAGGCGATGACTCCCGAGGGCGTAGCCGCTACCGGCGCGCGGCTCATCCTTAGCAACACCTATCATCTGATGCTGCGCCCCGGCGCCGAGCGGATCGCCGCGCTGGGCGGCCTGCACCGGTTCATGAATTGGCCGCACGCGATCCTCACCGACAGCGGTGGGTTTCAGGTGATGTCGCTGGCGGCGCTGCGCAAGATCGGCGAAGAGGGCGTCGAGTTCCGCTCGCATCTCGACGGCAGTAGGCATCTGCTGACCCCCGAGCGATCGGTCGATATCCAGCGCCTGCTCGGCGCCGACATCACCATGGCCTTCGACGAATGCATACCCTACCCAGCCGAACCGGCGGCGGTCGAAGCCTCGATGGAATTGTCGATACGCTGGGCCGCGCGCTCGCGACGCGCTTTTGTCGAGCGCCCCGGGCACGGCATTTTCGGTATCGTCCAAGGCGGCGTGCATGCCGACTTCCGCGAGCGCTCCGCCCGGCGGCTGACCGCCATTGAATTCGACGGGTATGCGATTGGCGGGCTGGCGGTCGGCGAGGGGCAAGCAACAACCTTCGCAATGGTCGAGGCGACAGTGCCGTTTCTCCCCGAGGACCAGCCACGCTACCTGATGGGCGTCGGCAAACCCGCCGATCTGGTGGGCGCGGTCAAACGCGGCATCGACATGTTCGATTGCGTATTGCCGACGCGCTCCGGGCGCACCGCGCAGGCGTTCACGCGAACCGGAGCGCTTAATTTGCGCAACGCGCGTCATGCCGAGGACACGGCCCCGCTCGATGAGGAATGCCGATGCCCGGCTTGTACCGGCTTCAGCCGCGCCTACCTGCACCATCTCGTCAAAACGGGCGAGATTCTTGCGGCGATGCTGCTCACGACCCACAATCTGACCTACTACGCCGATCTAATGGCGGCGATGCGGGAAGCGATCGCACTGGGTCGTCTCGCTCATTTTCAGGTGTCGTCATGACCTTACAACTGTTCAGCCCGGAGAAACCCGCCATGCCCTCACTCGCCACTGCCCTCAAGAACCTGCAAAACAAAGAAGTCACGATCTGGGTCAATCACCCCGACCTCAAGATGATGGGGGGCGTCGTGTCCCGCGCCGAAACCGATCACTTCGAACTGCTGAGCGGAGACGTCCGCTTTTTTATCTCGTATTCGGCGCTGGTCGCGGTTAGTCCAACCTGATCGCTACGCATGAGTGGCTCGCGGAGACCGGCGGGACTGACGCAATTAGGGCGACGAACCCGCCTCCCCACCTCCCCTGACAAAGCCAAGCTCGAATGTGTGCCGAACCCGCATCCGGGCGTGACCTATGCCGTGCGCTTCACCTGCCCGGAATTCACCGCGTTATGCCCGCTGACCGGTCAGCCGGACTTTGCCCATCTTGTCATCGACTATGTGCCAAAGGACCAGCTGGTCGAGAGCAAGTCGCTGAAGCTGTTTCTCGGCTCGTTTCGCAACCACGGAGCCTTCCACGAGGATTGCACGCTAACGATTGCGCGGCGGCTGATAGCGGCGATGCAGCCCACTTGGCTGCGTATCGGCGGCTATTGGTATCCGCGCGGCGGTATCACGATCGACGTGTTCTACCAGACCGGCGAACCGCCCGCCGGGCTGTTCTTGCCCGATCATGGGGTGGCGCCGTATCGAGGGCGCGGCTGAATCGATGAGCCGCGACATCCGCGAAGCCATCCGCAACGAAGCGTTGGCGCGCGGGTTCGACGCGGTCGGGTTCGCCGATGCGCGGCTCAGCGAAAGCGCCCGCGCCGATCTCGCCGAGTTCCTCGCCCGCGGCTACCACGGCGAGATGAGCTGGCTGGCGGCCAACGCCGAGCGGCGCGGAGACCCGAATGTTCTGTGGAGCGAGGCGCGGACGATTGTCGTGCTCGGCATGAACTATGGCGGCGAAACCGACGCCGTCGATATGTCGTCCGGCAACATTTCGATCTATGCCCGCGGCCGCGACTATCACGAGACGCTCAAGAAGCGACTAAAATCATTGGCGAGATGGATTGCGGGACGCTGGCCCGGTGATTTGAAGGTATTCGTCGACACCGCGCCGGTGATGGAAAAGCCGCTGGCGCAGCAGGCCGGGATCGGCTGGCAGGGCAAGCACACCAACCTGGTCTCGCGCGAGTTCGGCTCGTGGCTGTTCCTCGGTGAAATCTATCTGAGCCTGCTGCTGGAGGCGGACGCTCCAGAGGATGACCATTGCGGCACATGCCGCAACTGCCTCGACGCCTGCCCTACCAAGGCGTTTCCGGCGCCCTATCGTCTCGATGCGCGGCGCTGCATCTCGTATTTGACGATCGAGCACAAGGGCATGATCCCGCCGGAGCTCAGGCCCTTGATCGGCAACCGCATCTATGGCTGCGACGACTGCCTGGCAGTTTGCCCATGGAACAAGTACGCCCGTACGACTACCGAATCCGATTTTCTGCCGCGATCGAAATTGACCGCGCCCCGCCTCGCCGAGCTGGCGCGCCTTGACGACGCGGCGTTTCGGCGGATGTTCGCCGGCACGTCGATCAAGCGCATCGGCCGCAACCGCTTTGTCCGCAACGTGTTGATCGCGATCGGTAACAGCGGCGATCCCGAACTACTTGGCTCGGTGCTCGCCTGCTTGGACGATCCGTCGCCGCTGGTGCGCGCCAGCGCGGTCTGGGCCCTCTCGCGATTGGATGAAGAAAATACCGCTCGGGAGCGAGGCAGGCGGGCTTCGACCGAAAGCGATGCCTTGGTACGCGAAGAATGGCTGCGGTCAGACGGCGGCGTTTAGCTCTCGGCTCGACGGCGTTTTGAGCTTGGCGCCCTCGATCTCGATGTTGATTTCCAACGACGAGATGTCTCCGGAATTGGCGAGTGTAACCCGGATCATGTCCTCGCTCATCTCGACATAGCGCCCGACGACCGCGAGCAGCTCCTTCTGCAGCATCGGTAGGAAATCAGGCGCGTTCCTGCCCGCTCGCTCGTGTGCGAGCACGATCTTCAGCCGTTCCTTCGCGATCGAAGCGCTGTTGCGATGCGGCTGGAACAGCGAGCGGAAGAACCCCATCACGCCCTACCAAAGATTGCCCTGAAGAAACCGCGGCGTTCGGGTTTGACGAAACGCATCTCGCGCTGCTCGCCGAGAAAGCGTGCGACCGCGTCGAGATAGGCCCGGCCCGCCGGACTGTTTTCGTCGAACACCACCGGAGTGCCGGTATTCGAAGCGCGAAGCACCGATTCCAACTCCGGGATAACACCAAGCAGCGGGATCGACAGGATCTCCTTAACGTCGTCAACCGCCAGCATTTCGCCCTTGGCGACCCGCGCCGGGTCGTAGCGGGTCAGCAACAAGTGGACGTCCACCGGCGGCTCGTTGCGCTCGGCCCGCCGGGATCGCGAGGCGAGGATGCCGATGATGCGGTCGCTGTCACGCACGGAGGAGACTTCCGGGTTGGTCACGATGATGGCGCTGTCGGCGAAATAGAGAGCGGTGATCGCGCCGTGTTCGATCCCCGCCGGGCTGTCGCAGATGATGTACTCGAATTGCTGTTTCAGCTCCTCCATCACTCGCTCGACCCCATCGCGCTTGAGCGCGTTTTTGTCGCGGGTCTGAGAGGTCGGGAAGATGAAGAGGTTGTCGTGCCGCTTGTCCTTGATCAGCGCTTGATTGAGGTTCGCATCGCCGTTGATGACGTTGATGAAGTCGAATACGACCCGGCGTTCGCAGCCCATCACCAGATCGAGGTTGCGTAGCCCCACGTCGAAATCGATCACCACAGTCTTGTGGCCGCGCAGCGCCAACCCCGCGGCGAACGCGGCCGAGGTGGTCGTCTTGCCGACGCCCCCCTTGCCCGAGGTGATGACGATTACCTTGGCCAAAGCGGCCTCTCCCGCCGCCTTCGCCGGCCCCACCTGGGCATCCTTCTTGAGATCGGTTTCCGCCGCCATCGCGCCAATGATGAGCGTCAATTCCGTGTAATGGTCAACTGATCATCGACGAGCGCGATCTGCACCGGAAAACTCCGCGTATCCGGCGGCAATTGCTCGCTGACGAGATACCGCCCCGCGATGCTGACCAGCTCGGCCTCCAGCCGGGTGCAAAAGATTCGCGCCGTCGCGTCGCCGTTGGCGCCGGCCAGCGCACGGCCTCGGAGCGCGCCGTAAACATGGATATTGCCGTCGGCGACCAGTTCGGCGCCGGGGCTGACCGCGGCGGTAACGATGAGATCGCTGCCTCGCGCGTAGATTTGCGTCCCGGACCGCACCGGTTCGGCGACGAGGCGCGTCTTTGCGGCGGGCGGCGGCGCGGCCGGCCCCGCCGCGCGCGGCTGGGTGCTGGCGTTTGGCGCGAAACTGGCGAGTCCCGCAGCGGTCGCGGCGTCAAGCTGCACCGGTTGCGCGTTCTGGACGCCGACCATGATCAGGGTCAGCGCGCGCAATCTGTCCTTGACCCGCTCGAATTCCACCGACTCGGTAAAGTTCTCGACCCCTCGCAGATCGAGCACGACCGGTGCGTTCTGGAAAAAACGTGGGCTGCGGCCGATCTGCCGCGCCAGTTCATGCTCGAATTCGGGGTCGCGCAGCATGGTGGCGCGCACCACCATCACGGTGAAAAGCGCGCCCTGCACGAGATTGCCCGCAGCCATGATGACCGGTTAACGGCAAATCGCCGCCGCTGCAACGGGAAAGGCCAAAGGCTAGGCAATCGCCGTCATGACCTGGGCTATGAATTTGTCAACGGCGGCAGGATTGGTCCACCGGAGCACCGCGACGAGGTCGTGCTCGGGGTCGATCCAGGTCAAATTCCCGCCGGCGCCCATCGCACAGTAACTGCCGGCCGGGGCGCTGGGATAGCGGGTCCGGCCAGTGTTGAGCCACCATAGATAGCCGTAGTTCGCGTTGAGAGCGCAGGGCACGCGGCAGCGGGCGATCCAGTCTTCCGAGAGGATGCGTTTGTCGCCCCACAGCCCACCGCGCTGCATCAACAACCCGACCCGTGCCTGGTCGCGGGCGTGGATGAAAACCCCGCCGCCCCAATGCGAGCCGCCGGCGACCGAATGCATCGGCTTGCCGTCGACAGTGACCGTGGAATTGCGGTAGCCGTGCCACTCCCAATCGGGTGACGCTCCGATCGGATCCATCACCAGCTCGCGGAACACTTCCGGGAGCGGCCGCCGCCACAACATCATCAGCGCCAGGCTCAAGCGGTTGACCCGCACGTCGTTGTATTCCCAGAAGCCGCCAGGCTCGGCGAGATCGCGGTGCGTACCCTTCTTGGCGCCGCGCGACGGGCCGCCGCCGGCCACTCGGTTGCGGTCGATGAGGTCGGGTTTATCCCATAGCGTGCCCTCCCACTCGGAGGTCTGCTGCAGCAGATGGTGCCAGGTGATCTTGCTGTTGTGCGGCCCCTCGAACCCGCCGTCATCGACGGTGCGGCAAACTGGCTCATGCACGTCGCGGATCATGCTGCGATCGAAGGCCAGCCCGGCGAGGATCGACAGATAGCTCTTGGCGACGCTGAACGTCTGGTCGATCTGCAAGGTGTTGCCCCATTCGGCAACGATCTTGCCGCCGCGCAGAACCAACCCGTTGGGCCCGCCGCGCCGCCGCACCGGCCCCAGCACCTCGTTCCAGGGCGGCTGTTCCTCGAATTGCTGCGGGATTTCGACGGCAAGATCGCGGCTCCACGGAATTTCGTTCTCGGTCGCCCAGGCCGCCGCGGCTTCCAAACGCGGCAATTCGTCTCGTTTCCATTCAGCCGGATGACGAGGCGGAACATAAGTCATTGATAGGACTCCCGACATAAGCCTTGAAGTTTGTGGATCCGGCACGAAGTCCTAGCATAACCGCCGAGAAAACCGCAATTCGCTGGCGGTTTGCTTTTCTGCTAGAATGTGAGTTCGCAAGCTGCCGGGGTCGTAAAATGGGTTCAATGAGTTTAGTGCATTGGCTGGTCGTGCTGGCCATCGTGCTGGTGTTGTTCGGCGCCGGCAAGCTGCCCCGCGTGATGGGCGATTTTGCCAAAGGGATCAAGGCCTTCAAGGCCGGCATGGCGGAAGACGACACTGCCTCGGCCACCCCGCCGGCACAAGTTACACCGCCGCCGGCCGCGACGGCTGCTCCCTCCGCCACCGTCGCCGACCGCCCGCGCGAACACGCCTAATCGCCGGGCGCCGTAGCGCCCGCTTCCATCTGCCCAAAGCCCATCCGTCCCGCGAGGGGTGACACTGCGTTTGCCGCGCTGGTCACCGACACAATCTCTTGTTATGCGTTTCCCGTCACGGCAACGGGTTAGCGGCACATGCAGCGCTTCGAGGGCACCGAAACTTATGTGGCGACGCAAGATTTGCGGGTCGCCGTCAACGCCGCGATCGCGCTGGAGCGGCCGTTGCTGGTGAAGGGCGAGCCCGGCACCGGCAAAACCATTCTCGCGCACGAAGTCGCCAAGGGGCTCGGCCGCGACCTGATCACCTGGCACATAAAATCGACGACCAAGGCGATGCAGGGTCTGTACGAGTACGACGCGGTGTCGCGGCTGCGCGACGGGCAGCTCGGCGACGAGCGGGTTCATGACATTGCCAACTACATCAGGCCGGGCAAACTCTGGGACGCGTTCGAGGCCGATACCGCGCCGGTCCTGCTGATCGACGAGATCGACAAGGCCGATATCGAGTTTCCCAACGACCTGCTGCTCGAACTCGACCGCATGGAGTTCTTCGTCTACGAGTTGAAGAAGACGATCGCCGCCAAGCAGCGGCCGATCGTGATGATCACCTCAAACAACGAGAAGGAGCTACCCGACGCATTCTTGCGCCGATGCTTCTTCCACTACATCCGCTTCCCCGATCGCGAGACGATGGAAAAGATCGTCGAAGTGCATTTCCCGGGGCTGAAGCGCGACCTGGTGCAGGAGGCGCTGACCATCTTCTTTGACGTGCGCGAGGTGCCCGGGCTCAAGAAGAAGCCGTCGACTTCTGAACTGCTTGACTGGCTGAAGCTGCTGCTGGTCGAGGACATCGATGCCGACACGCTGCGCCAGCGCGACCCCAAGAAGCTGATCCCGCCCCTGCACGGCGCGCTGCTTAAGAACGAGCAGGACGTGCACCTGTTCGAGCGGTTGGCGTTCCTCAACCGGCGGGAGCGTGGGTGATAAAACTGACTATAGGAGGCCAGTCATGAAGTCGGCGAATCTGGTTTCGGAAGAAACCGACGAGCTGTTCGAGATGGCGAACCTCTATCCTCGCACAACTGGGCTGCCGATGACTGTCTGGGTTAGCCCGCGCGGCAACGCGCGCCACGACGTGCGGGTCAAAGTTAACATGACCCACGGCAATCAGATGAATATCGACAACACCGCGACCGTCGCAGTTCGCCCGTCGCCGCACGTGGTCGCCGGCCGACTTGCTCCGGACGACGAACGCGCGGTCTCCGCTTGGATCACGCTTAATGCCGCCGCCATCGTCGGATATTGGGACGGCGATATTGATACGGTCCAATTGTCCCAGGCGCTGAAGCCCCTCCCGACCGCATAAAGCTGTGTTCACCACCTTTTTTCTCGAACTCCGCGCGGCGAAGGTGCCGACCTCGCTGCGCGAGTACCTGACCTTGATGGAGGCGATGAAGGAAGGCGTCGCCGAATACGACATCGACGATTTCTACTTCCTGTCGCGTGCGACGCTGGTCAAGGACGAGCGCTATCTCGACCGTTTCGACCGGGTGTTCGGCCAATGCTTCAAGGGGCTCGAAACCCCGACCGACCCGATGACGGAGTTGCCTGATGAGTGGCTGCGCAAGCTCGCCGAACGCTATTTGACCGAGGAGGAGAAGGCGCAGATCGAGGCGATGGGCGGTTGGGAAAAACTGATGGACACGCTGCGTCAGCGACTAGCCGAGCAGAAAGGCCGGCACCAGGGCGGCAGCAAATGGATCGGCACCGCCGGCACCTCGCCGTTTGGCGCGCACGGCTACAACCCGGAAGGCGTGCGGATCGGTCAGCACGAGGGCAAGAACCGCCGCGCCGTCAAAATCTGGGACCGCCGGGAGTTTCGCAACCTCGACGACACAATCGAACTCGGCACCCGCAACATCAAGATCGCGTTGCGCCGCCTGCGCCAATTCGCCCGCGAGGGCGCCGACCTCGAACTCGACCTGCCCGACACGATCAAATCCACCGCCAACAATGCCGGCTGGCTCGACCTCAAACTGGTGCCGGAGCGGCACAACGCCGTGAAGCTATTGCTGTTCCTCGATGTCGGCGGGTCGATGGAGGACCACGTCCGGGTGTGCGAGGAGCTGTTCTCCGCGGCGCGCGGCGAGTTCAAGAACCTGGTGCACTTCTATTTCCACAACTGCCTCTACGAGAGCGTGTGGAAGGATTCGCGTCGCCGCCATGTCGAGCAGACCTCGACGATGGAAGTGCTGCGTACCTACGACCCGAACTACAAGGTGGTGATGGTCGGCGACGCCAGCATGAGCCCTTATGAGATCGACCGGCCGGGCGGCAGCGTCGAACGCTGGAACGACGAGGCCGGCGCGGTGTGGATGCGCCGGCTGCTGGACCACTACCCACAAGCGGTCTGGCTCAACCCGGTTCCGGAAAAATATTGGGGCGGCACGATGTCGATCGGCATGATCCGCCAGCTCGTCGACGACCGTATGTTCCCCCTGACCCTCGCGGGTATCGATCAGGCGATGCGCCGGTTGACCCGCTAACCCGCAGCGGCGGAACGCGCCAATTTTGGCGCGATCAGCGCACAGCCCTTCCATCCCCAGTAAATGCGATGGTGCTGGATCAGCCCATCGGCAATCTCCATCACCTCGACGATCTCGACCTGATCCCCGTCCGGCGTTTCACGGGGGTACTCCCAAATCAGCGTGGACCCCGCGCTAAAATACTCGTCCGACCGGTACCACCGGACCAGATCGATCGGCCGGCTGCGCGCGCCGGCTTCGAGAAAGCGGCGGATTTCGTCCCTGCCGCGGAGCACGCCGTTTTCTTTATCGTCGAGAATCGTCGGTACCAGCGGGCTTTCGAGCACCGCGTCGTCGGCATAAAGCGCGATCAGAGCCGCGCCGTCGCGTTGGCTTGCCGCGCGATGCCATTCCGCATGAATACGAGCATGATCTGGATTGGCCATTGTCCCGTCCTCTTTTGCCGACGCGACAACCATAGTTGCCTCCTCCCGACACCGTTGTGTCAGGAGGATCGTCAATCTACCAGGACGGTCGGCCTGGATGTTTCGGCCGACACCGTATCGTGCTCATCTTCGCTAAACTCGCTCGCTCTCCGCGTCGTATTCTTCGGCGCAGAAGGTACCGCCTTGGTATTTCTCGGCGATCGGATTTTTGGCCTGGCCGGCCTCGGCCGTGAGCACCTGGGCAGCTTGCGGCTCGGAATCGTCCTCCGGCTTGTAGCCGAGCCGGTAGGCGTTCGAATTGTCGTACCAGGAGCGCTTGTTGTCCGAGACGCCGTAGACAATCTCGTACCGGATGTCCGGGTGTTCGAGCCCGATGCGCACCAGCTGGGTCAGGTCGCGCGGGCTGACCCAGATCGAGAGGCGGCGGCTGTCGATCGGGCGGGTCCCGTAATTGCCGATGCGGATGCCCATGAACCCGATCCCGTGCTTGTCGGAATAGAGGCTGCCGAGCGCCTCGCTGAACGCCTTCGAGACGCCGTAGCGGCTGTCCGGCCGCACCATCACTTGGTGGTCGATCTTTTGCGTGCGCGGATAGAAGCCGACCGCATGGTTCGAGGTCGCCATAACGATGCGTTTGACCCCGGCCTTCCGCGCCGCCTCGAAGGTGTTGTAGAGGCCGACAATGTTGCCTTCGAGGATCTTCTCCCAGCTGTTCTCGCCCGAGATGCCGCCGAGATGGACGATGCCGTCGCAGCCCGCGACCATGCGCTCGACGGCGGTCATGTCGGCGAGCTCGGTCTGGTCCACTTCTTCGCCGTCACGTGCGGGGGCGATTGGCACCCGGTCGCTGAGGCGCAAGACCGGATAGACGCCGCGCAGGGTCTCGCGTAAGCCGCGCCCGATGCCGCCGCCCGCGCCGGTGATCAGGACTCGGTGCATTTTCGGGCTGTCGGCCACCGTTTCCTCCAGGGATCGATTGACCCAATCCTAGCGTGCCCCGGCGAGTGCGTCGCGATGTTCGACGAAGGCGCGGCGCACCCAGTCGATCACCGCGCGCACACAGACCGCGCGACGCAGATCGCGATGGACGATTACCGAATATTCAGCGGCGATCTCAGGCACCGGCGCGGTCAGGCGTTCAAGCAGCGGGTCGTTGTCCGCGGCGTAGCAGGGCAAGACCCCCTTCCCGCTTCCAGCGCGGATCGCCGCCAGTTGCATTGTCGTGTTGGACGCGCGCAGCGCGACCGCGCCGCCGCTCTTCTCGATCTGCTGCTGCACCCATCGCGCGGTCGGGTAATGCGCCTGCTCCTCGGTATAGGTCACCCAGGCGTCGCTCGCCGAGCCGAGCCGGCGGTAAACCGCACAGCCAAACGTGCCGACTTTGGCGATATAAAGATCGCCGCTTTCCGGTGGGTGGTGGCGCACCGCGAGATCGGCCTCGCGGCGCGCGAGGTTCGCGGTTTGCTGCGATTCGACAAGCTCCAGCGTGATCCCGGCGGGAAGCGTCGTCGGCCCGGCATCGGACAGGCAGCGCGCGAGAAACCCGGCGGCCCATTCACCAACCGAAACGCGCACCGTACCGCTCAGTTCCGGTGAAGCGGCGGCGCGGCGCCGCTCCAGCATCAGCGCCGCCCGCTCGACGCTTTCCGCGGCGGGAACGAGCTGCTCGCCAGCGGCGTTGAGGCGCAGTCCCTCGGGCAGGCGGTCGAACAAGGTCGGTCCGCCGAACGTCGCCTCGAACGAGGCGAGCCGGCGGCCAATCGTCGGCTGGCTCAGGCCGAGCGCACGACCCGCAGCGCGCAGCGATCCATGCCGCGCCACGGCCAGGAATACGCGTACGTCGTCCCAATCCATCGTCCCTGTGCTAGCAGGGGGAAGGGGCGGGGCGCGGAATTGCGCACCCGGAATTGGAGCATCATCGAGTGGAGGCATGATACAATTCCGTGTCGCTCGTTATCAATTTTGTCTACTGGTGAAATTAAAACATATCGCTATTCTCCCATCGAGAAAAGCGTTCAGACACGGAGATCCGACCATGACCACGATCCTCGATCTCAAAGGCATGCTCGCGAAGATGCCGATGATGCAGGGCCGCCGGCCGGAATCCACCGAGGCCGACCGCAAGGCAACTGGCGCCTTCGTGACGCTCGCGCCATACCGCGACGGCAACATCTACAGCGCGAAGTTTCAGGGCGAGGCGGCGTGGGAGCGCCATCCCAACGGCGACGAGTTGGTGCAGATCATCGACGGCGCCTGCACGATGCATTTGATGACCGATACGGGCCTTGAGTCGCACGCGGTCAGCGCCGGCACGACCGTCGTGGTGCCGCAAAACACTTGGCACCGCTTCTCCGCGCCCAATGGGGTCAGCATCGTCACCGCGACACCGCGTCCGACCGAGCATCTCACCGTCGATGTCGAGGACCCGCGCGCGCTCAGCGACACCGAGCGGGCCGTCAAAAGTGAAGAGAAGGTCCGCTGATGTATTTCGACCGGTACCTATGGCGACTGACCCGCGGGCTGCGCGGACGCATCGCTCTCGGCATCCTGATCGGCCTTGCCGCCGCGGCGTTCGGCATCGCCCGCTTCACGCTGCTGGGCACGATGCTGGCCCGGGTCTTCGCCGGCTCAGGCTTCTGGCCGATCGCCCTCGCCGCGGCAGGAGTAGCGGCCGCCGTCGTTCTGCGCGGCCTGCTCGACCACTACCGCACGCTGATCGCGCATGACACTGCCGCCAAGGTGCAGACCAATCTGCGCGGCCGGCTCTACGACAAGATCGCGGAGTTGGGGCCCGCCTGGTTCGCCGGCGAGCGCACTGGCGGAGTGATGCTGTCGGTGGTCGACGGCGTCGAGCAACTGCAGACGTTTTTCGGCCAATATGTGCCGCAGGTTTGCGTCGCCGCGCTGACCCCGATCGCGATCTTCCTGTTCATCATGTGGTGGGACCTGCCTGTCGCGACGGTGATGCTGGTCGCGGCGCTGGTGACGCTGATCGCGCCGACCGCCTGGAACAAGCACGAAAGCGGCCGGAACCGCGTCCGCCAGACGGCGATGAAAGCGTTCGGCTCGGATTTCCTCGACGCGGTGCAGGGGCTGCCGACGCTGAAGGCGTTCGGCCAGAGCCGCTCCTATGGCGAACGCCTGGCGGAGCGGGCGCGCGAGCTCTCCAACACGACGATGCGCGTGCTCTCGACCAGCGTGATGACGCGCGGCATCACCGATACCGGCGTCGCGGTGGGCGCCGCGAGCGCCCTCGGCCTCGGCGTCTGGCGGGTGGCGCAGGGCGAGATGAGCATCACCGCCCTCCTGATCGTGCTGATGGCCGGCACGGAGGTCTTCCGCCCGCTGCGCGACCTGCGCTCGGTGCTGCATCAGGGCATGGTCGGGCAATCGGCGGCGGCGGGGATCACCGCGCTGCTCGAGGCCGAACCGCTCGTGCCGCAAAGCTCGAGCAGCGCTGCGCATGCGCGGCTCGACCCAACCATCGCGTTCGAAAACGTCTGCTTCGCCTATCCGGGCGGGCGGCGGCCGGCGCACGACTCGCTGTCGTTCACGGTCGCCGCCGGCGAGAAGATCGGCATTGTGGGCCCGAGCGGCTCGGGGAAATCGTCGATCGCGCGACTGTTGCTGCGGCTGTTCGATCCGCAATCGGGCAGCGTCAAGATCGGCGGCGCCGATCTGCGGACGCTCGATCCCGACACGCTGCGTGCGCAGATCGCTGTGGTCCATCAAGACACTTACCTGTTCCACGGCACGGTCGAGGAGAACCTGCGGCTCGGCCGACCCGACGCCACCCAGGACGAGATCGAGGCCGCCGCGCGGGACGCCAACGCGCACGATTTCATCATGGCGCTGCCACAAGGCTACGACACCGTGCTCGGCGAGCGCGGCGTCAATTTGTCGGGCGGCCAACGCCAGCGCTTGGCGATCGCTCGCGCGCTGCTGCGCGACGCGCCGATCCTGATCCTCGACGAGGCGCTGTCCTCTGTCGATGCGGAGAACGAGGCGGTGATCCAGCAAGGGATCGACCGCCTCTCGGCCGGACGTACGACCCTGATCCTGGCGCACCGGCTGTCAAGCGTGATCGACGCGGACCGCATCATCGTGCTCGATAACGGCCGGATCGTCGAGGAAGGGAGCCACGCCGCGCTGATCCGGCACGATGGCCCTTACCGCCGGCTGATGGGGGCGCAGGCCGAGGAACGCGGTGACGACGCCATTCTGATCGACGATGCTGTGCCGGGCTTGGGAGCGGCGACTACCGACGCGATCGATTACGGCGAGGACGCGCCGGCCGCGACCGCGGCCGCAGCGGCCCGTGTCGGCTGGATGACGACGCTTGCCAGCCTGACGCGCATCATCGCGCCATGGCGGCGACAGTTCGCCATCGTCGTCGGATCGGGGATCGGCCGGGTGGCCGCCTTTATCGGCGTCGGCATCGTCGGCGCGCTCGCCGTGGCGGCGGTCAAGACCGGCAGTCCTTATGGTGCTCTGCTCGTACTGCTCGGCGTGCTGGCGCCGCTTGCCGGCATGTTGCACTGGATCGAGTCGTGGAAGGCGCACGACATCGCGTACCGTTTGCTTGCCGAATTGCGCATCGATCTGTTCCGCAAGCTCGACACGTTGGCGCCGGCCTATCTGGTGCGGCGGCGCTCGGGCGACCTGATCGCACTCGCAGCGCAGGACATCGATACGATCGAGTACTTTTTTGCGCACACAGTCGCCCCGGCGCTGGTGGCGATCCTGGTGCCGTCGACAGTCCTGCTGACCCTCGCCATCGTCGCCTGGCCGATTGCGCTGGCGATCCTGCCCTTCATCCTCTACGCGGCGCTGGCGCCGTGGGTGATGCGGTCGAAGATCGATCGGCTCGGCGCGTTGGCGCGCGACCGGCTGGGCCTGCTCAGCGGCTATGTCACCGAGACGATCCAGGGGTTGTCCGACCTCGTCGCGTTTCAAGCGGTCGGACGGCGGCGGCAGGGCTTCATGGCGGCGGTGGAAGCCTATCAGCAAATCCGGCTCCAGCTACTCCACGATCTTTCGGCGCAGACCGCGCAGCTGGAGATCTGCGCGGGGCTGGGCGGACTCACGGTGGCGGTCGTCGGCGCGTTCCTCGTCGCCGGCGGCCAGCTCCCAGCGACCCTCCTGCCGCTCTTGATCCTGCTGTCGCTGTCGTCGTTTCTGCCGATCTCGGAGATCGCTCAGGTCAGCCGTCAGCTCGCCGACACCATCGCCTCGACACGGCGGCTCTTCGCGGTGCATCACGAAGAGCCGGCGGTGGTCGACGGCACTCTGCAACCGCCGGCGCCGGAAGGCGGCTCGACGGTACAGTTCGACGGGGTTGGGTTTCTTTATCCCGGCGCCCGCCGGGCCGCTCTCGATGACGTCACGGTCAACATCCCCGCCGGCGCGACAGTGGCGATCGTTGGCCCATCGGGCGCGGGCAAGACCACCCTGGCCAACCTGCTGCTGCGTTTCTGGGACCCGCAAACCGGCTGCATTCTGATCGACGGCATCGACCTGCGGGATTTCGAGCTCGACCATTTGCGCGCCCGTGTCTCGCTCGTTTCGCAAGATACCTACCTGTTCAACGACAGCTTACGAGCCAATGTCGCCCTCGCCCATCCGGACGCCGACGACAAGGCGATATACCGGGCGCTCGACCAGGCCGCGCTCGCCGAGTTCGTCATGTCCTTGCCTGAAGGCCTCGATACCAGAGTCGGCGAGCGCGGCGTGCAGCTTTCGGGCGGGCAGCGCCAGCGGGTGGCGATTGCCCGCGCGTTCTTGAAGAATGCGCCCACCCTCGTCCTCGACGAGGCGACGTCACATCTCGACGCGGTCAGCGAGGCGCAAGTCCGACAGGCGCTCGACGCGCTGATGCGAAATCGCACGACGATCGTCATCGCCCATCGCCTGTCGACTGTGCGCAACGCCGACCTGCTGGTCGTGCTCGACCGCGGCCGCGTCGTCGAGACCGGCCCACACGCCGCGCTGATCGCGCGCAACGGCCTCTATGCGCGGCTGGTCCGCCGCCAGCTAGGCGGTCTCGCCGAAGTCGTTGCCGTAGATGGTAAATAAGCTTTCACGTTAAGAGCCTGATAACCAGCTCCCCATAGGTTGCGCCCGTCCGCACCACGCAACTGACGGAGCCGGCATGTCTGAGGCCGTCCCTTTCTTCCCGCCCATGAGCGACGAGCAGAACGCCGAACTCACGGTTATTTGGGACCAGCTCTACGCGCTCTATCTCGCCAAGGCCAATGGCGCCCGCTCGGAGCGGGAGATCGACGCCGAGATCGAAAAGTTGATCGAAAAGCGCAACGCGATCCGCCCCTGGGGCTGGAACACCGGACGTAATTGGAAAGACGACATCCCGGCTGAGGTCCTGAAGCGCTAACGTCTTACCCCCGCAATTCGAGCAGCAGGGGCGAGTGGTCGGAGAGGCCGCTCAGCCGCTCCTCGTGCGAATAGCGGATCGGCCCAGCGCGGCGCGCCAACGCTAGCGACAGAAAAGCGTGGTCGATGCGAAACCCGTTGCCGCGATGGCTGTACCAGGAAAATTCGCGGCCATCGGGGTAGCGGTGGCGCCACAAGTCGCAAAACCCGATCTCGGCGACCTTGTCCAGATAATGCGCGCAGCGGTCGATAGCCCCGGGCTCGTCGACATAGGCGCGGCAGGTATTGAAATCGCCGATCGCCAGCGCGTGAGCCTCGCTCTTGCCTGAAAGGCAGGCCAGAACTGCCTCCCAATACGGCACCTTGGCGAGCAGGTTCGGCATATAGACGCCGCATATGGACAGGCGGCCGATCTCGGCATGGACGAGGCGATACGGCTCGGGCAGCACGTCGCTGAGCGTCGCGTGCGTGCGGAACCGCCGCCGCGCGGCGATCAGGACGCCGCTCTTTCCGGGCGGCGGTAGTGGGGTCGTGACGTGCGGATAACCAAGCCGCGCCAGCGCTTCCCGCAACCGCAGCGCCGAGTCGCCGCCACGATACTCGGATAAAACCAGCACGTCGGCGTCATGCCGCGCCAGCGCCTCCCCTATCGCCGGCAGACGCGAGCCGCCGCCCTGGCGGATATTCCAGGCGAGCAGCCGCAGGGCGGGCATCAGGATTTCAGCGAGCTTGCCGCGGCCACTGACCGCGGCGCCGGCGTCTGGCGACATGCGTAGGAAAAACGGCACCGACAGCATGCCAACGATGCCCACGCCGACAAAGGCAAGCGAGAAGTCGAGCGGCGTCAGCCGCGTCTCGCCGTGGGCTGACAGTAGGAGGTAGAGCAGCGACGCCCCGGTCGCGACCCCGGCGGTCTGCGACAATTGCTGGCACATGCTGGTGAGGCTCGTGGCCCGGCTCAGCATGGGCCCCGGCACGTCGGCATAGCTGAGCGAGTTGATGCTGGTCATCTGCAACGAGCGGAAGAATCCGCCCGCAAGCAACGCGAGAAAAATCACGACATGCGGAGTCGAGGGCCTGAACAAGGCGTAGACGAAGAGAAACCCGGCGCTGATCACCGCGTTGCCGACCAGTACCACGCGGAAGCCGAGCGTGCGGATGATGGTGTTGACGCCGATCTTCATCGTCATCGCACCCATGGCGCTGGCGAAGGTCAGCAGCCCCGATTTGAGCGCGGAGAGACCGAACCCGACCTGGAGCATCAGGGGCAACAAGAATGGCAGCGCCCCCAGCCCCATGCGGAAGAGAAACCCACCGATCGTCGCCGCGGCATAACTCGGAATGCGCATCAGCGCGAGGTCGATGACCGGAAACTCGACACGGTTCGCGTGGCGCACGTAAAACGTCATGCAGAGAAAGCCGCCTGCCAGCAGTCCGACGGTCGCCGCGGCGGGCAGCGCGCCGCGTCCAATGGTCTCAAAGCCGAAGGCCAAGGCCGCGAGCCCAGCGCCCGTCAGCACGAAGCCGCGAAGATCGAATGGACGGCGCCCGGTGTCACGGAAATCCTCGATGAACAGATTGACCAGGACGATGCCCAGCAGACCGATCGGAATGTTGATGAAGAATATCCATCGCCACGACCCGTAGGTCGCGATAAAGCCGCCGAGCGGCGGCCCGGTCACCGGACCCAACAGCGCCGGCAGGCTGACATAGGACATCGCCCGCACCAGCTCGGAGCGCGGCACCGTCTTGAGCAGCACCAGCCGCCCGACCGGCACCATCATCGCCCCGCCCATGCCCTGGACGATACGCGACAACACCAAAAGCGGCAGATTCTGCGACAGACCGCAACCGATCGAGCCGAGCATGAAGACGACGATCGCCGCGCTGAACACGCGGCGCGCTCCGAAGCGATCGGCCGTCCAGCCGCTGATCGGCACGAACACCGCGAGACTGAGCAAATAGCACGTGATCGCGACGTTGAGCCGGAGCGGGCTCTCGCCGAGCGAGCGCGCTATCACCGGCAAGGCCGTGGCGATGATAGTCGAATCCATGTTCTGCATGAACATGGCGCACGCGACGATCAGGCTGATGAGGAGTTGGCGGTTACCGGGGCGCATCGTTGCGCGGAGGATATCCCTGTGCATCCAAGCGAAAAGGGAAATCTCCCTGCGGCCTGTATAGTGCTGCCATGCCCGAGCTCATCGACAACCGTGTCTTTGTGTTGATTCTTCAACATCCGCACGAACAGCGCGAGCCGCTTTCCACTTCGGCGCTGATCACCGCGATGCTGCGTCAGGCGAAGCTCGCGGTTGGACTTTCGTGGCCCGGCCTGGCGCGAGCCCTTGGCGCCCCAGCGCAGCTCAAACGCTGGGCGGTGCTACACCTCGGCGCCACGCGCCCCGAGTCGGCGGAGCGGCGCGAACTGAGCCTGCTCGGCCGCAACGGCGAAGCGATCGAAAATCCACGCGCGATCCTCGCGGGCTTACACGGCATCGTCATTCTCGACGGCACCTGGAGCCAGGCAAAGACGCTGTGGTGGCGCAATCCCTGGCTGCTGAAACTCCATCGCATCGTGCTCGACCCGCCGCACCCGGCACGGCTCGGGCGGCTGCGCCGCGAGCCGCGGCGCGAGGCGCTATCGACGATAGAGGCCGCGGCGCTGGCGCTGCGCCATCTTGAGCCGGGCCCCGAAGCTGCCGAGGCGCTGACCGGGGCGCTCGACGAGATGCTGCGCTCGGTTCGCCGCCCGGCGACGCGACGGCGGCGCTAGTGGGCGGCGAAGAGCGCAGCCACGTCGGCGGCGAGCGCATCGCGCGACTTGGCGCGCAAATACATCATGTGGCCGCCGTCGTAGACCTTGAGGCGGATCGCGTCGCGCACCGTTTGCGGGATCGCCAACTGGTCGACGAACCACCGCGACGAAAGGTACGGCGTCACCAGATCGTACCGCCCATTGGCGATCAGCACCTTGGTATTGGGGTAGTCGAGCAGGGTGGTCTGCAATCCGGAAAGCGCCAGACCAAGCCCATCCTCACCCCGGTGCGCTCCGTCGAAATTCCATTGACGGCCGATATAGCGCGGCAGCACGCGGTACTGCAGGTCGCTATGGTAGCCTAGTCCCTCCGGTGCGTAGGCATTGAAGGCGGCGGTAAAGGCCGCGATCGAATTGTCGAGGATCGGGTCGCCACCGGTCTGGTCCCACGGGTTGGCCGGCGCGGCCCGGGTGATCGTCGCATCGTAGAGGCTCAAGACGCGGCCTTGATCGCGCCGCAGCTCATGCGCGAACGTCGAGGCGGACACCCAGCCGCGCTCGCGCCTGACAATATCCACCGGCAGCCCGATCATCGCAGCCACCTTGGCGATAAACGAGTCGCCCGGCGGCGGCACGCCTTTCATCGTGGCGAGACCAACCAGGTAGTCGGTCAGGGCGAACCGCTCTACCGGGGTTGGGTCGAACGTCTTGTCGCCCGCGAGCGCCGCGGCTGAAGCGGCGTAGCTCGGCAGCTCGAACGCCGCGACGGGAAGTGCGGTGACCTCCGGATTGATCAGGGCGAGATCAAGCGCGGGCGACACCATCACCACGCCGCTGGCGACGATACCCTCGTCGCGCGCCAAGCTTTTGGCCATCGCTCCAACGCGGAACCCGCCATAGCTTTCGCCCACGAGGTAAATCGGGTCGCCCCAGCGTTGATGCTTGGTCAGCCACAGCCGGACAACGGAGTCGAGCGCCTCGATATCGGCCGGCACGTTCCAAAAGGGCTTGCTCGGATCGCTGTCCTTGCCCTCGCCGCGGCTGAACCCGGTGCCAACCGGATCGACGAACACCAGATCGGTGAAGTCGAGCCAAGTGGATGGGTTGTCGATCAGCCGCGGCGGCGGGTTCGGCACCATGCCGTTGGGGTCCGGCTCGATAATCCGCGGGCCGGCCGCACCCAAATGGAGGAAAACCGCCGCGGCGCCCGGACCGCCGTTGAACAAGAATGCGACCGGTCGCGTCTGCCCCGGGCTCGAATCCGCGAGATAGGAGATGGTGAAGACTGACGCCGTCGGGGCTCCCTTCGCATCGGTCAGCGGGATCGTCTCGGCAATCGCGCGGTAATCGAGCTTGCGCTGGCCGAGCTGGATCGTGTGATGGGTCTCGACGTGCTGCGGGGGCGGCGAGGCCGCCGGCGGCTTGGCTTCGGCCGCAGGCGGAGTGGGATTGGCGGGCGTATCGCCCCGCGCGCCAGCCCCTGCCGGCAAAAGCGCCAACAGGGCCGCGCCGACGCAGACCATCTTTCGCACGCCAACCACCTTCACGCGAACCTCGTCCCGCCAACCCCAATCGCGGCGTTATAACGAAGCGCGCCGCCCGCCGCCATCGCCGGTACTTGCCCCCGCGACCGGAATCGGGGAATAGAAGGGCGTCCAGTTGGGGAGACCTTGGCCGATGCGCGCGCTGCTCCTGCTCTGTCTCATTCCGCTTGCCGCTTGCGTTGGCACCGACCGGCACGAGGGCTTCACCGCGACGGGACCAGACAGCTTCCTTTACAGCGCGCGCACCAGCACCGCGATGACCGAGAACGACGACGGCGCGGCCGAGCGCATCCGCCGCGACTGGCTGGCGCAGGCGCTGAAGGCGCACGACATGTGCGCCAACGGATTTGTCGTCGACACCAGGCGCTTTGTTCCCGGCCCACCGACTCCGGCTGGGCCGCAATTCAGCAATGGCGGCGACATCGTCTACGCTGGACGGTGCATCGCCCTTGCCGCCCCACCGGTCCCCGTGGCGCCTCCGCCGGCCGCGCCCCAGGTACGAGGTTAAGGGAGCAGAATCTGCGTGGCCGCTAGGTTTTCTTTTCCCAACCCTTCTCGGTTTGCTGCCAATAGGTGAGCACATGTCCGGCGACGCTCGCGGCGCGCCAGCGGCTGCGCGCGGCCTCAACTGCCTCCGCGTCGTTGCCGTCGAACATGTCGATGCAGCGGGCGAAGCCGGAGACATCCTCGACCGCGATGCCATCGACGAGAAACAGGATCGAGGCGCCGTTGGGATTTTCGGCCTCGTGCGTCAGCCAGATCGGCTGCGCGGCGGCATTGCCGTCGCGAGCGGAGCCATGCGCGAGGAACCCCGCCTCGTCATAAGTCCAAAGCAGCGCGTTTAGATGTTCGACCCGCTCGGGCGAGCCGGCTTGCACGACGATGCGGTGCCCCTGCCCGACCGCGCGTTGCAGGAGCTGTGGCAGGGCGCGCTCCAGCGGTGTCGAGCGCAGGTGATAGAAGCCGATCTCCGCCATCGCAGTTCCCGTAAGGCCGCGCTCAGCCCTACTCGTAATACTCGCTGACGAAGCGGTCGAGCAGCCGCACGCCAAACGCGGTCGCGCCCTTGGGCACGGTCGGTGCGTCCTTCTTCGACCAAGCGACCCCCGCGATATCGAGATGCGCCCACGGCACCTTGTTGACGAAGCGCTGAACGAACTGTGCGCCGATGATGCTGCCCGCGGCGCGGTCGCCGGCGATGTTCTTGACGTCCGCGGCATCGCTATCGATCGCCTTGTCGTAAGCGGCATCGAGCGGCAGGCGCCACAGCTTCTCGCCGACCGCCTTGCCGGCGGCGATAAGGCGATCCGCCAGCTCGTCATTATTGGCGAAGAGCCCGGCTTGATCATGGCCGAGCGCAACAATGATCGCGCCGGTCAGGGTCGCGAGGTCGATCATCAGCGCCGGCTTGAAGCGGTCCTGGCAGTACCAGAGCGCGTCGGCGAGGACGAGCCTTCCCTCGGCATCGGTGTTGAGCACCTCGATTGTCTGCCCCGACATCGACTTGACGATGTCGCCGGGACGCTGCGCCGACCCCGACGGCATGTTTTCGACCAGCCCGACGACGCCAACCGCATTGACCTTGGCGCCGCGCGCGGCGAGAAGCCGCATCACCCCGATCACCACGCCGGCGCCGGCCATGTCCCACTTCATCTCACCCATGCCGGCTGCGGGCTTGATCGAGATGCCGCCAGTGTCGAACGTCACGCCCTTGCCGATGAAAGCAAGCGGCGCCTCGCCGTCCTTCCCGCCGTTCCAGCGCATCACCACAAGCCGCGGCGGCCGGACGCTGCCCTGGGCGACGCCGAGGATGGCGTGCATGCCGAGTTCCGCCATGCGCGCTTCGTCGAGCACCTCGACGTCGAGCCCGAGCGAAGACAGGCCCGCCGCCTGCCCAGCCAGCGTCTCGGGGTAGATGACGTTTGCCGGCTCGGAGACGAGGTCGCGGGTGAAAGCCACCGCCTCGGCGGCCGCGGCGAGATCGCGATAAACGCGCTCCGCCTCGCCCGCAGAGGGGCCCGCGATAGTGATCGCCTTCAGCGTGGGCTTGCGCTCCGAAGGCTCGGTCGTGCGGTACTTGTCGAAACGGTACGCCCGCAGCTCAGCGCCCAGCGCGAGATGCGCCGCGGCAATGGCGGCGTCGATTGGCGCCGCATCGCCAAAATCGGTCGCGACAGCAGCCTCGCTCATTCCGACGCTGTTCAGATGCGCGACGAGCGCGCCGCCGACATCCTCGGCCGCCCGCTGGTCAAACGCCTCGGGCTTGCCGAGGCCCAGAATGGCAATGCGGTCGACACCGAGACCAGCGGAACCTACCACCGGGATAATTTCGCCGCGCTTGCCACGAAAACGGGGCGAAGCCGAGAGCGCGCGCGTAATCGCGCCGCCGCTTGCCTCATCAAAGCGGCGGGCTGGAAGGCTCAACCTGCCTTCTTCCCATACCCCGACCGCAACGCAGCCGGCACGCGCGGGCTCGACCTCAAGAAATTGAATTCTCATCGCACTACTCGACACTCATTCGGCACGGCAAGGGCAAGAGCCATACCGCGGGACTTGACCTCAGCGCCGCGATAGAGGCTACGCAACCGAGTGTCAATGGCGGAACCGCGCGCGCGACCAGCGCTTGAACAGTTTTCGCGCGCGGTCAATTTGCGCTAGACAAGGCCATGCCTTCGGCCGCCGAAGTTGCCGTCTTTGCTCCAGGCGAGAACCGGCGGCATCGTCGTGCGGCCCCGAGCGGGGTACGATCATGACCAGGCCGCGCCGGCTGACAGCAGCCTCGCCGGCACCGCTGAGCTGGACAACGCGGCTCAAGGCCATCCGCAAGCTCGCGACGGGCCGCGACGATTATCTGCTGATAAAATGGTCGTCAGACGATGTGCTGGAGCCGCGGGACGAAGACTATGTCATGGCCCCGGTGCTGCATATCCTCGAACGCGAGGCGCCACATATCGAGCAGGTGCTGACGGCACTCGGCCCGAGCTTCGAGCGAGCGCCACAAGCCCTAGGGTCGCTCTCCAGCAATGGTCATTTCACCGGATGCGATGCGTTCGCTGCGTACGCGATGCTGCAACATCATCGGCCGCGCCGGCTCGTCGAGGTCGGCAGCGGCCACAGCACGCTGATCTTTCGCCAGGCTGCGCGGGATGCGCAGCTCGATCTCCATATCACTTGCATCGACCCACAGCCGCGCCGATCGGTCGGCGAGGCCGCCGATACGCTGGTCCGCCGCTCGGTGCTCGATTGCGGCGTCGATATCGCCGACGAGCTTGACGCGGGCGACTTCCTGTTTATCGACGGCTCACATCACGCGTTCAACGGAACCGATGTCCCGTATTTCTTTCTGGAGATACTGCCGAGGATTAGGGCCGGGGTCGTGGTCCACGTGCACGACATAATGTTGCCATACGAGTACCCTTCGCTGTTTACCGAGAGGGGCTATAACGAGCAATACATCTTGGCGGCTTTGTTGCTTGGCGGTGCGTGCTGGCAACCGCTGCTGCCGGTTTACTGGCTGTCCCGGCGAGGTCGATTGCCACCGGGCGGCTCGTTCTGGATGCGGCGAAGCGACGACGGCGCCGGCTGATCGATGAATTCCCTTAGCCGCTACATCCTCAAGCAATCCTTCAGTGTCATGCTGCTGGTGACCGGAGCGCTGACCGCCGCGGTCTGGCTCGCTCAATCCCTCAGACTGGTCGACCTAATCATCAACCGCGGCCTTTCCGCGGAAATGTTCCTTTACCTGGCGTTGCTGATCCTGCCGCGCTTCCTCGACATCGTCCTGCCGATCGGCGCGTTCATCGCGGTGCTCTTCGTCTTCAACCGCCTGACCACGGAGAGCGAGCTGGTGGTGATGCGAGCCGCCGGCATGAGCCAATACGCCCTGGCCAAGCCGGTCTTGGTGCTGAGCGGCCTCTGCTTCCTCTTCCTGATGGCCTTGTCGGCCTATTTCTTGCCGGCGGCAAATCGCGAGTTCAAGGACCTCCAGTTCGAGATCCGCAACAAGTTTGTCTCGAGCCTGTTACAGGAAGGCGCGTTCACGACGATTACCGACAAGCTGACGATCTACATCGGCAACCGCAACAATCGCGGCGAGGTGAATGGGCTGCTGATCGATGACGAACGCGACCCAGGGCACCCGGTGACGCTCGTCGCCGAACGGGGAGCCTTCGCCGACGCAGCCGGCGCTTCGCGGATCATCATGGTCAACGGCAACCGCCAACAGTACGACCGTGAGTCGGGCAAGCTTAATGTCCTGAGCTTCACCCGCTATGTGCTTGATCTCGACACGGTGCGCGACGTCGATGAGGGACATTTCCGAGAGCCGCAGGAGCGGTTTCTCGGTGAGTTGCTGTCGCCATCGCCTGAGCTCGACCAAGCGACGCGGTACAGCTACCTCGTCGAGTTCAATCAGCGCCTGACCGTGCCTCTGACGGTTTTCAGTTTCATGATGATGCCCCTCGCCTGCCTCCTGCCCGGCGAGTTCAATCGGCGGGGGCAGTTGAGGCGCGTACTGATCGCGGTCGGCAGCGCGCTGGCATTTCAGACAACAGACCTCGCGATTAAGAATTTGGCCGGACGTTACCCAATAGCGATCGCCCTGACTTACGTCGTCGATCTGTTGCCCTTCACTGTTGGACTTGGAATCCTCTTGCACCGTGGAATAAGCTTCAAATTCTGGCGGTTGCCCATGGCCGCCACCACGGCGCGATAGCTTCGCGCAACGGGGGGAGACGCCCGCTAGTGCTGCTGACGAAGACTATCTCGTCCTACATTGCGCGCCAGTTCTTCACCTGGTTCTGCAGTGTCTATGGGGCGATGCTCAGCATCAGCTTTCTGCTCGACTACATCGAGCTGTTGCGGCGGGGCGCGACGAAGTCCGGGGTTACGCTCGGGGTCTTGCTTGAGATGGCGGCGCTGAAGCTCCCTCATACCGCCCAGGAAGTCATGCCATTCGGCGTGCTGTTCGGAACGATGCTCGCCTTCTGGCGGCTCACCCGAAGCAACGAACTGATCGTCGCCCGGGCAGCCGGTCTGTCGGTGTGGCAATTTCTGACCCCGGCGGTGCTGGTGGCGCTATTCGTCGGCACCTTGGCGATAACCGTGTTCAACCCCGTCGCAGCGTCGATGCAAGCCACTTATGAGCAACTCGAGGCCCAGTTTCTGCGCCAGACCGGAGATCAGATGGCGCTGATGAATTCGGGTTTGTGGCTGCGACAGAGCGAACCCGGTGGCGGCCAAGTCATCATCCACGGCAACCGCCTCGCCGCGCCGGAACTATTGCTGGGTGAGGTCACCCTCTTCTTTCTCAACCGCCAGCACCAATTCACGGCGCGCATCGAAGCCAAGCGCGCCCAACTCGACGACGGTGCATGGATCATCGACAACGCGGAGCGCTGGGAAAACAGCGAACAATCGGAACCTATCCCGCAGATGCGCTTGGCGACCAAGTTCACCACCCGGCGAATTGAGGAAAGCCTCGCTTCCCCGGACACGATGTCGTTTTGGTCTCTGCCGGGGTTCATCTCCCTGCTCGAGAAATCGGGATTTTCGGCGCAGCGGCATCGACTCCAGTTTAATATTCTGCTCGCACGGCCGTTCCTGCTCGCCGCGATGGTATTGGTGGCCGCGACGTTCAGCCTGCGAATGCAACGGCGCGGCGGCGTCACGATCATGATCGTCGGCGGCGTTGCCGCCGGATTTATCCTCTATTTCATCTCGAACATCGTCTTCGCGCTTGGATTGTCGGCCAAATTGCCAGTGTTTCTCGCCGCGTGGACACCGACGGTCGTCGCTATGACTTTTGGGGTTTCGATGCTCCTCCATCTTGAAGACGGGTGACGCGACGGAATACAGACGATATTGCTGACGCAGCAAAACCGAGGATTGGTGGGGAATCGGTCCAAGACGCCATGAGTGAGCTTCGCCGATCAGTACGTAAGCGCGCGACCGGGCAGGGATTACGCCTGACGGTGGCTCTGCTGTTCGGCCTATGGCTGACCGGCGCCACGGGCTTCGCGGAGCCCCCGGCAAAGACCGGCACCGGCGAACCAATGAACTTTCAGGCGGATGAAGTCGAATACGACGAAGAGCATTCCCTGACCATCGCCAAGGGTCATGTAGAGATTTCCCAGGGCACGCAAATCCTCCTGGCCGACGTCGTCACCTACAACCAGCGCAGCGACACGGTCACGGCATCCGGCCATGTCAGTCTGATGACCGACGACGGCCAAGTCGTCTTCACCGACTACATGGAACTGCGCGACTCGATGAACAACGCGTTCGCCCACGACGTCAGAATCTTGCTGAGCGACCGCTCACGGCTTGTGGCGAACGCCGTGCGACGGACCAACGGCAACCACCTCGACTTGCGCAAGGTCGTTTATTCGCCATGCGATCTATGCGCGAGCGACCCGACCAAGCCGCCGGTCTGGCAGCTGAAGGCAAGTCAGGTCACCGACGATAAAGACTTGCAGAAGATGGAGTTCCGCGACGCTGTGATGGAGATCGAGGGCTGGCCGGTCTTCTATACGCCCTACATGGTCGCCCCTGACCCGTCAGTAAAGCGCGCGAGCGGCTTCCTAACGCCATCGCTCGGAAGTTCCAGCAGCCTCGGTTTCCATGTCGGGATCCCCTACTACCAGACGCTCGGACCCAGCGCCGACTTGACCCTCTACCCGAGGTTCACCACCGACGCGGGTCAAGACCTCGCGGCGGAATACCGCCAGCGCTTTTCGAATGGCGAGTTCGACGGTATTGCCAGCATCGACTACAGCAATGTCGGCTTCGCCGCCGATCCGACCATCAAACACGCTTGGCGTTGGCATGTGAACGAGACCGGGACTTGGGATATCGACGATACCTATCGTACCGGCTTTAGCTTGCAGCGCGTCTCAGACCAGACCTATTTACAGCGCTTCAGTTTCCCGTTTCCAATTCTCGGGACGGAGATCAGCCGCGCCTATCTCGAAGGGTTCCCCGACGACGGTTCCCTCGATGTCAATACCTATGCGTTCCAACCGCTCACCCCGGGTTTGGGTGAGTCGACGCAACCCATCGTGCTGCCGGTCATCAACCGGGACTGGCAGTTCAAGCCGGACAGCATCGGCGGCACGTTGAGGTTCAACGCTAATCTGCTCGATATTGTCCGCGAAGTCGGCACCCAGACACGGCGGCTATCGGGAACAGCCGGTTGGGACCGGACGTTCCGCGATGGGCTCGGCAGCGAATACAAATTCCAGGTCAGCCTACGCGGCGACGCGTATTCGATCGGCGGCCTCAGCAATTTGTCGAACCCCGACCTGCCAAGCTCCTACTTCCCGCAAAACGGCCTACCGGCAACCCAACACGTGCCGAGCGATTTCTTTCAATCGAGAGCTTTTCCGCAGATGGGCCTGACCTGGGATTACCCGGTGGTCCGGCATGGCGATCCATTCGATCTGATGATCCAGCCTACCGTCGCCGTATTTGTCGGCCCAAACGGTGGCAACGACCATCGAATCCCTAACGAAGACAGCCTTGGCTATCAATTCCGCGATACGGATCTTTTCCGTGCCGACCGGCTGCAGGGCTATGACCTGCTCGATACCGGCCAGCGGGTCGATTACGGGCTGCATTTCGGCGCCTACGACAAGACCGGCGGCAGCTATCGGCTGCTGATCGGCCAGAGCTATCGCACCGAGCCTAATCCGTTCGTTCCACCCGGTAGCGGTATGGATCAACGCTTATCCGACGTGGTCGGGCGCGTTGTCCTCACCCCGAGTTCGTACCTCGACTTGATCTACCGATTCCGCCTCGACAATTCGACGTTGGCCAATCGCAGCCAGGAACTCGCCATGAGTGCGGGGCCAGCCAATCTCAAGGTCAATGCCGGCTTCATCTTGATACCCGCCGAACAGGCTAGTCAGTTGATCACCGTGCCCGGCACCGGCAACACCATCCTCTACGGCAAGCGCGAGCAGCTCAACCTCGGCCTGAGCGCGAGGGTTACGCGATATTGGTCGCTTTCGGCCGCGGAGACGATCAACCTCACCAACGCGACCAATATCGTCAATGGCCTGCAGACCCCCCAGGCAAGCAACGCAAATCTGCAAACGTCGGTGTCGGCGATTTACCAGGACGAATGTATGGCGTTTGTCGCCACCGCGAGCCAGTCGGCCATCCGCAACGGCGACGTGACCCCGGGCTACGCGGTGATGTTCAGCGTGGTGTTTAAGAACATCGGCCAAATCGGCGGAAATGTGTTGTCGGTGAGCCCAGGCTCGTAAGACCGGACCAATCGCCGCCGCGACAGTCCGCGCCGCCGGGTATAAACTCGCGCCCGTCAGGGGGTACTAGGTTTGATGGTATGACGGTATTGCGTCGACTTCTCGCCCTGCTCATCGCTGTCGCCGGAATTTTGACGATCGACCCAAGGATCGAGGCGGCGACGCATCACACGGCGGTAAAGCATGCTCCCCCACCGCCCTCTACCGAGGCGCCCGTGCCCGACATGCGGATCGCCGCGGTCGTCAACGACGAGGTTATTTCGGTCTTCGATCTCGTGTCGCGGATGAAGATGGTCGAACTCTCCTCGAACCTGCCCGACACGCCCGAGACACGACAGCGCATCGGCGGCCAAGTCCTGCGCGCCCTCGTCGATGAAAAGCTCCAGCTGCAGGAAGCAAAGCGGCAAAACGTCGTCGCGACCGACGACGAGCTTAACGCGGCGTTGGCGCAAATCGAGAAACAGAACAACATGCAGCCTGGCCAGCTCAATCTGTTCTTGAAGTCGCGCGGCATCGAACGCGGCTCGCTGATCAGCCAACTCACCGCGTCGATCGTATGGGCCAAGCTGGTGCGGCGCATGGCGGCGCAAAACACCGAGATCACCGACGAGGAAGTCGACGACGCGATGAAGCGACTCAAGGAGCACGCCAACGATCCGCAAAGCCGCATCGCCGAGATTTTTCTGCCCGTGGACAATCCCGCGCAGGATCAGGAGGTCCAGAACCTCGCGCTAAAGCTAATCGACCAAATGAAGCAGGGCGCGCGGTTCTCGGCGGTCGCTCAGCAATTCTCCCAATCGGCGACCGCGGCCGTCGGCGGCGACATGGGCTGGTTGCGGCCGGACCAGCTGCCGCCGGACTTGGCGAAAGCCGTGGCGCCGCTCAAACCGGGTGAACTGTCGGCGCCAGTTCGCACAAACAACGGCTACTACGTGCTCCTGGTGATCGACCGCCGTAACGGCAATACCGGAAGCGCGCCGGAGACGATTTACGACGTCGTGCAGGTGGTGTTCCCGTTGCCTGCTCAACCCAGCGACGCCATGAAACGCGCGGCAGTCGCCGAAGCGGAAAGCCTGCGCAGCGCCAAGGGCTGTCCGGACCTGCTCAAGCTCGGCCAGGAGAAGGCTCCCAAGACATCGAGCGAGGGCAAGGTCAACGCGGCCAATCTCGCCCCGCAGCTGCGTGAGCTCATCACCAAATTGGGAGACAACCAGGTTTCTCAGCCGATACTTCAACGCGGCGGCGTGGGCGTGATCATGGTCTGCTCGAAGGAGACTTCGACCGCCAAGAGCGGCGAGCCGACGCGCGACGAAGTCTTCGAGTCATTGCTGAAACAGAAACTCGACACGGTGTCGCGCCGCTACCTGCGCGATTTGCGCCGCGCCGCCTATGTCGACGTGAGGGTTTGACCGCATGCTCCCGCTCGCCTTGACGATGGGCGAGCCGGCCGGTATAGGCGGCGAGATCGCCCTGGCGGCATGGTTGCGGCGGGGCGAGGGCGTACCGCCCTTCTATCTGATCGACGATCCCGACCGCCTCGCCCGCCTCGCCCGCTTGCTCGGCCGAGAGGTAAATCTCCAGACTATTGCCGAGCCCGGTTGCGCTCCGGCGATGTTTGCCGAGGCGCTGCCGGTAATGCCGGTCGGCGGAACGCCACGCGCGACGCCGGGCAAACCAGACACGGCCGACGCCAAGCTGGTACTGCGCGCGATCGAGGCCGCGGTCGCCGACGTCAGGGCCGGTAGGGCGGCGGCGCTCATCACCAACCCGATCAACAAGGACGCGCTTTATCGCGCGGGCTTCCACCATCCCGGTCATACCGAATACCTCGCCGAGTTGGCAGGCTCCACGAAGCCAGCGGTGATGATGCTGGCAAGCTCCGATTTACGGGTCGTGCCGGTGACAATCCACCTGGCGCTACGCGACGCGATAGCGACGCTGACGACGGAGGGTATCGTCCATGCCGGCCAGGTCGTCGACGCGGCATTGCGGCGCGATTTCGGCGTCGCCTCGCCAGTGCTCGCGGTCGCCGGACTCAACCCGCATGCCGGCGAGAATGGCGGACTTGGGCGCGAGGACATCGACATTGTCGCGCCGGCGGTGGCCCAACTGCGCGCCGCCGGGATCGAGGCGCGCGGCCCGCTCGCAGCTGACACGATGTTCCACGCGGCGGCGCGCAAGACCTATGACGCGGCGCTGTGCATGTACCACGACCAGGCGCTCATCCCGATCAAGACGCTCGATTTCAACGGCGCGGTGAATGTGACCCTGGGGCTGCCGTTCATCCGCACCTCGCCCGATCACGGCACCGCCTTCGACATCGCCGGAAAGGGCGTGGCGAGGCCGGACAGCCTGATCGCCGCGCTCCGGCTGGCCGCGTCGATGGCGGCGCGGCGTGCCCAAAGCTGAGCCGGCTGCCGTCTAGCGTTTTGCCGCCCCTGCGGGACGTGATTGCCCGCCACGGCATCGCCGCGCGCAAGAGCCTCGGGCAGAACTTCATCCTCGATCTCAACCTGACGCGGCGCATCGCCCGGGCGGCGGGTCCGCTCGATAGCGGAACCACGATCGAGATCGGCCCCGGTCCGGGCGGTCTGACGCGAGCGCTGCTCGACGAAGGCGCGGCGCGGGTGGTCGCGATCGAACGCGACACGCGGTGCCTGGCGGCGCTCACCGAACTCCAGGCGCATTACGCGGGGAGACTGGAGCTGATCGAGGGCGATGCGCTGGCGCTCGATCCGGCCGCGCTGACCCCGGCGCCGCGGCGGATCGTCGCCAACCTGCCGTACAACATCGCCACCGCGCTGTTGCTGCGATGGCTCGACCGGATCACCGACTACGAAAGCCTGACGCTGATGTTCCAGCGCGAGGTCGCGGAGCGCCTGACCGCCGCGCCGCGAAGCGCCGCCTATGGCAGGCTATCGGTGCTGGTGCAGTGGCTTTGCGAGGCGTGGATTTTATTCGACATCCCGCCGCGCGCCTTCACGCCGCCCCCCAAGGTGACGTCGAGCGTCGTGCGGCTGGTCCCGCGGGCAGCACCGCTGGCGTTGGCGGACAAGGCGACGCTGGAACGCGTGACCGGCGCCGCCTTTGGCCAGCGCCGCAAGATGCTGCGCTCGAGCCTGAAATCGCTGGGCGTCGCCGTGGAGCCGCTGCTGAGCGAAGCCGGCCTAGCCGGGACGGCGCGCGCCGAGGAACTTTCGGCCGCGGAGTTCTGCGCGCTGGCGCGGGCTATTGAAAAATCCGCACGCTCCGACGGTAAGTCTGGCCGCTGATCTCGAATGAGATGGTGTAGGCGCCCGCATTGGCGATCGGAATGCGCTCAACGGGCAGCATCATGATGTGCGCCTGGCCGGCCGCCTTGCTGAACTCGGGAATCTCGAAGGCGTGCAGCTCCTTGCCGAGCGGGTCGGAGATCCGAATCGTCGGTCTGAACACCCCGTCGCCGTCTTTTAGCACAACGACGAAGGTGAGGTTGAGCGCCGCCGGAAGCTTTGCCGACGGGTCGAGCCGGACCTCACCGGTCGGGAAAAAGCCGGCAAGATCGAGCTTGCCGTCGGGAGTCTGGCGCACGGCGTCACAGACGAGGAAATCGACATTTGCATCGGTGGGAAGCGGCATTGCCTATCGCTTGCTTGGTATCAGCCGCCGCGGAGGTGGGTGACGAAATCGGCGAGGCCGATCTGCCGCTCGCGCCTCAGGCGTTCGGCGGTAACGATAGCCTGAGCGTCAGCGACGGCGCGCTCGAGGTCGTCATTGAGTATGACATAGGCGTATTCCGGCCAGTGGCTCATTTCCTCCGAGGACTTGGCCATACGCTGAGCGACAATTTCGGGAGCGTCCTGTCCGCGCGCCACGAGGCGTGCTTCGAGCGCCACCCGGCTCGGCGGCAGCACGAAGATGGTGACGATATCGCCACCCGCCTTGCCGCCGATCTGCTGGGTGCCCTGCCAATCGATGTCGGTGACGATGTCGTGCCCCGCCGCGATCGCCGCGTCGATCGGCGCCCGCGGCGTGCCGTAAGAATGGCCAAACACCGTGGCGTGTTCGAGCAGTTCGTCCCCGGCGACCATACGTTCGAATTCGCCTTGATCGATGAAATGGTAGTCGCGGCCATCAACCTCGCTCGGTCGGCGCGGCCGCGTCGTCACCGAGACCGACAGTGACAAGGTCGGGTCGCGCTCAAGCAGATGGCGGGTGATCGTCGTCTTCCCAGCGCCGGAGGGCGACGACAGCACCAGAAGAAAGCCGCGACGGCGAATCGCGATTGTCTTTACTTCCTTGGAGCTGCCGGTCGCATTCATTCGAGGTTCTGCACCTGCTCGCGGAACTGTTCGATCGCGACCTTGAGCGCGAGCCCGATGCGGGTCAACTCGATATCCGCTGATTTCGAGCAAAGTGTGTTGGCCTCGCGGTTAAGTTCCTGGCAGAGGAAATCGAGCTGCCGACCCACCGCCTCGCCCTTTGCCAGCAAATCGCCTGCCTGGGCGATGTGGGCGCGCAGCCGATCCAGTTCCTCGCGGATGTCGCCACGCGACACCAAGAGCGCCAGCTCCTGCGCAACCCGCTCCGGCGGCATGCCGGGCGCGAGCTCGGCAACCGCATCGATCGACTGTTGCAGCCGGACGCGCAGCGCCTCCGGCTGCGCCGCAGCGCTCGCTGACGCGGCGGCGACCAGCTCCGCGAGTTCGGCAAGCTGGTCGGACAGCATTTTTTCCAGTCGCGCGCCTTCCTCGCCACGCGCCGCCGCGAGGCGGTCGAGCGCGGAACGCCATGCGATCATGATCGCAGCGCGGCGCGCCTCGATCACCTCGTCAGGCTCGTCCTCCACGGTCTCGATAATGCCCCGCAGGCCGATGAGTCCGTCGATGCGCGGCGGCGCCGCCTCGACTTCGGCGGCCAATTCTCCGACCAGCGTCAACACGCGGGCGAGCATATCGCGGTTGATGCGGATCACCGGAGGCGTCAAGCGGTTGACGGTCAACACCGCAGAAATGTTCCCACGCCGCAACCGCCCGCCGAGAGCCGCGCGCAGCGATGCCTCCATCGCGTCGTACCCAGGCGGCAGACGCAGCCGCAGGTCGAGCGACTTGCCATTGACGCTTTTGAGTTCCCACGTCCAGGAGATCCCCGCCGCCTCATCCTCGGTCCGGGCAAACCCGGTCATGCTCGAGACGGGCACCGTCAGCCGGCTCAGCGAACGACGCAGGGATGGCCGGGACTCGCCCGGCAATGTTGTTGTCCGACTCGCGCTTGCTTGGTCGGAGCGGTCGGCGCCGGCGGCGCGGCAGCTGGGATGGGCTCGGGCTCGACTACCGGCGAGCCATGAAGATATTGCGTGACGTTTTTGTTGTGCTCCGCCAGGGTCTTGGCAAAGACATGTCCACCGGTACCGTCGGCGACAAAATATAGGTCGTCGCTGCGGTCCGGCCGCACCGCGTCGCGCAGCGCCGCCTTGCCAGGGTTGCAGATCGGCCCGGGCGGAAGCCCCTTGGCCACGTAGGTGTTGTACGGCGAGTCCGTACCGAGATCGGCGCGGGTCAGGGGCCGGTCGATCTTGGTCGTACCGTTGTTGCTGAGCGCATAGATCACCGTGGGGTCGGCCTGCAACCGCATGCCAAGACGCAGCCGGTTGAGGAAAACCGCGGCGATATGCCCGCGCTCGGCTTCGCGACCCGATTCCTTTTCGACGATCGAGGCGAGGATCAGCGCGTCGCGCGGGCTGGTCAGAAGCAAGTCGGAACGCCGTTCGGCCCAAGCCGCAGTAAGGGCGTCCTGCATCGCCTGCTGCATTCGATCGATAAGGCTCTGGCGGGTATCATCTCGGCTGTAGATATAAGTCTCAGGCAGCAAATCGCCTTCCGGCGGAACGGTCTTGATGTCGCCGGCAAGAACCGGCGCCTCGCGGATCAGCGCGACGATCTCGGCGCTGGTAAGCCCCTCGCGAATGGTAATGCGATGTTTGACCGTCTTGCTGTTGGCAATCTGGTCCATCACCTGGACAGCGCTCTCCAACGCGCCAAACTCGTATTCACCGGCTTTGAGCGCGCCGCCGCGACCGGTCACTTCGGCCGCGATCCTGAAGGCGAGCGGGTGACGGATCACCCCCTCTTGCGCCAGCAGCTCGGAGATGCCGGCGATCCCGGTATGCGCCGGAATGACGACGATATGAGCCTCCTTGAGCGGCCCGGGATCGCTCACGTCGCGATACAGCCAATATCCCGCGCCGGCCGCTGCCGCGACGATGACGATCGCGGTAAGCAAGCACCCCACCAGCATTCGGAGAAACGCCAGCACCGCTCGACCTCCGTCGGCCCGCCGCCTACCCGGCGCGGTCGGGGCGGGTGAAGATCAGCGAGGCGTTGGTGCCGCCGAAGCCGAACGAGTTCGACAGCACATAGTCGACCTTTCGTTCCTTCGCGGTCTTGGGGACGAGGTCGATATCGCAAGAGGGCGACGGATTGTCGAGGTTGAGGGTCGGCGGAGCAACGCCGTCACGCATCGCCAGAATCGAGAAGATCGCCTCGACGGTGCCGGCCGCGCCGAGCAAATGGCCAATCGCCGATTTCGTCGAGGACATCGACAATTTGTAGGCGTGGTCGCCGAACAGGCGCTTGACCGCCCCCAACTCGATCTCGTCACCCAACGGCGTCGAGGTGCCATGCGCGTTGATGTAATCGATCTTGTCGGGCGTAAGCTGCGCCCGGCGCAGAGCATTGCGCATCGAGCGGAAGGCGCCGTTGCCGTCCTCGGCGGGCGCGGTCAGGTGGTAGGCGTCGCCCGACATGCCGTAGCCGATAATCTCGGCATAGATCTTGGCGCCACGCTTTTTCGCGTGCTCCAACTCCTCGAGGACGATGATGCCGGAGCCCTCGCCCATCACGAAGCCATCGCGGTCTTGATCCCAGGGACGAGAGGCACGCGGCGGATCGTCATTGAACCCAGTCGACAGGGCCCGCGCCGCGGCAAAGCCGGCAAGCCCCAGCCGGCACACGGCCGCCTCGGTGCCGCCGCAAACCATGACGTCGGCGTCGTCGAGCATGATGAGCCGCGCCGCATCGCCGATGGCATGCGCTCCGCTCGAGCATGCGGTCACCACCGCGTGGTTCGGTCCTTTGAAGCCGTACTTGATGGAAACGTTGCCGGAGGCAAGATTGATCAAATTCGACGGGATAAAAAACGGGCTGATGCGCCGCGGGCCCTTGTCCTGCAGCGTGATCGCGCCCTCGGTGATCCCGGGCAGCCCGCCGATGCCGGAGCCGATCATCACCCCAGTGCGCTCGTGATCTTCGTCGTCATCCGGAGTCCAGCCCGAATCCTCAACGGCCATCGTCGCCGCCGCCATGGCAAAGATGATAAACTGGTCCATCCGCCGCTGATCCTTGGGCGGAACCCAGTCGTCGGCGTTGAACAGGCCCGATTCCTTGTCGCCCCGGGGCACCTGCGCCGCGATCTTCGCGGGCATATCGGACACATCGAAGGACTGGATCGCGCCGATGCCGGACTCTCCGGCGATCAGCTTCTGCCACACGCGCTCGACACCGAGACCGAGCGGCGTCACCAACCCCATTCCGGTGACGACAACGCGTCTCATGCCAGCGTGCCTAAATGCCACGCTCAGCCGTGGGTTTCGATAAAGCTGACCGCATCCTTGACGGTGATGATCTTCTCGGCCGCATCGTCGGGTATCTCGCAGCCGAACTCTTCCTCGAACGCCATCACAAGCTCGACCGTGTCGAGGCTGTCGGCGCCCAAATCGTCGATAAAGCTGGCGTTCTCCGTAACCTTGGCCTCATCAACGCCAAGATGCTCGACGACGATCTTCTTCACTCGGTCGGCGACGTCACTCATCCGTGTTGTCCCTCAAAAATTGGCTGATTGGCTCGTGTTCTCGACTCGGCGCGGTGCGCTCATCCGCTCGGGGATCGGCCGCCTCGTGTCGCCATCGCGGCCGCGTTGCAGGGTGGCCGGTCACATAACACGAATTCGGCTGGCGTGCCAATCCGGCGAACCGCGCGACCGCCGCCTTTATACCATCACCATGCCGCCGTTGACGTGGAGGGTCTGCCCGGTCACGTAGCCGGCCTCGGCGCTGGCGAGATAGACCGCGGCGGCGGCGATCTCCGCCGGAGTGCCGAAACGGCCCATGGGAATCGCGGCGGCGCCGCGGGCGCGCTGCTCGTCGGTCAAGGCGTCGGTCATCGCCGTGGCGATGAAACCGGGCGCGATGCAGTTGACGGTGATGCCGCGGGTCGCGACCTCGGCGGCGATCGATTTCGACATGCCGATGATCGCTGCCTTCGACGCGGCGTAATTCGCCTGGCCGGGGTTGCCAGCGACGCCGACGACAGAGGTGATCGAGACGATGCGTCCGTGGCGGCGCCGCAGCATTCCGCGCAGCGCGGCGCGGATCAGCCGGAACCCGGCGGTCAGGTTGACCTCGAGCACCGCCTGCCAATCCTCGTCGCGCATGCGCATCGCGAGGCCGTCGCGGGTGATGCCGGCGTTGCTGACGAGGATATCGATCTGGCCGAGCGCGGCCTCGGCTTCCTTGACGAGGCGTTCGGGCTCCTCGGATTGCGAGAGATCGGCGGTGAGGACATGAGCGCGATCGCCGAGCTCGGCGGCGAGCGATTTCAGCGCGGCTTCGCGGGTGCCGGCGAGCACGACGGCCGCGCCCTGGCCGTGCAACGCGCGGGCGATGGCGCCGCCGATACCGCCCGAGGCGCCGGTGACGAGGGCGTTCTGGCCGGTCAGGTCGAACATGCTAATGTGCCGAATTCGAAATTCGCCACATGCTGGATCTTGCTCCGAGTGAATTTCGGATTCGCAAGCTCATTAGCCAATTTATACAAGCTCGTGCGGCTTTGGATTTGAAGTTCGCCAACGAGCCCTCCATCAAACTGATACGAACTTCAAATCCGCCGCACTAGAGGCGCTTCATCAGGGCTTCGACATCGGCGGCCGTGCCGACGGAGGAGGCCGGCAGATCGCGGTCGACGCGCTTGACGAGGCCGGCGAGCACCCGCCCGGAGCCGATCTCGATCACCTCCTCGACCTCCTGCGCCTTGAACAGCAACACGGTTTCGCGCCAGCGCACCATACGGGTGACCTGCTCGATCAGCAGGTCCTTGATCTCCTTGGGATCGCTGGTCGGCCCGGCGGTGACGTTGGCGACCACGGGCACTGCCGGGATTTTGAGCTCGATGGCGGCGAGCGCCTCTTCCATCGCCGCCGCCGCCGGCGCCATCAGCGGGCAATGGAACGGCGCGCTCACCGGGAGCATGATCGAGCGCCGGGCGCCGCGCCCGGCGGCGAGCTCGACCGCCTTCTCGACCGCGGCCGTATTGCCGCTAACGACGATCTGACCGGGGCAGTTGTCGTTGGCGACAACGCAGATGCCGAAGCCGTGCGTACCCTCGGCGACCTCGCGCGCGGCATCAATGTCGAGACCGAGCAGCGCCGCCATCGCCCCCTCGCCCACCGGCACCGCCTTTTGCATCGCCTGGCCGCGCCGCTTGACCAACCGCACCGCGTCGGCGAGCGGGAAAGTGCCGGCGGCGGCATGCGCGGAATACTCGCCGAGCGAGTGGCCGGCGACATAGGCGACCTGCGTGGCGATGTCGAACCCGGCCTCGGCCTCGAGCACGCGGATCACCGCGAGACTCGCGGCCAGCAAAGCCGGCTGAGCGTTTTCGGTGAGGGTGAGGTCGCTCTCCGGCCCGTCGAACATCAGCCGCGACAGGTGTTGGGACAGCGCGTCGTCGACTTCCTCGAAAAGCAGCCGGGCCGGCGCGAACGCCTCGGCCAGGTCTCGTCCCATGCCGGGCTGCTGCGATCCCTGCCCGGGAAACACAAACGCGCGTTTCATCTAGAGGCGCATCCCCCCTGCCGCCGTTGCGTCCGTCATAAACACGCCACCGGGGGAGTCAAGCGCGAGGGGTACCGCCGGAAGAAGTGAAGCCCTACTCACCTCTTTGCATTGGCAATAAATGATTTGATGTTCTCGGAAAGTTCACGGTGTTCGTAATGACCGAACTCTTCAACCCGACAGTCGGATTTGCGAACACGAAGATACCAAGCACCGGTGTCGAGGGGCATGCCAGGTTCCTGGTACGAGCCCATCACAATCCAAAACTCGCCTTTATCCGTGACCCGCAGCGGCTGTTGTTTGGCAAGCTCGTCGCCCCCATAGAGGCGTTGCAGGATCAACGTGGCGAATGCCCGCGCAATCTCTTCATTGTTCAGCAGTGGACCCATCAACATCGTTGCGAACCCGATTTGGGCAGTCTCTCCAATGTCTGCCATATCCGCCATCCCGTTGCGATACTAGTTACGGGAGAAAAGATGTTGGATGAAACCACCATACAGCATCCGATTTCTAGAATGCTCGGCTCGGTGTCCGCGCTGCTTGTGCCGCCGTCGGTCCATTCGCCGGCGCGGTGGTCGCCTTTTGGGATGCGGGGTTCGTCAGGGTTGAAGCCGGCTTTCGTTAGACCGACGTGAGCAATCCGTCGCAGCTGCCGGTCATCTAAATCCCGGATCGGGATGTGCAGGCCATAAATTTGCGCCAGCGCGAGTTCGCCTTTGTCGAGCAGATCGGCGATGTGCTGGCAGCGATCGAACAACCAATTCGGGTCGTCGTGAATGCCTAAAGGGCACTTTTGAAGGCTGGCGGCTGCATCGCGCTCGATGGCGCGAAAGCCGCGCGGGGTGCGGCCGACCAGCACGCAATCCGGGCCAAGCATCGCGCCGTCGGCATCGACGCAAATGCCTCTGTTGGCCGCACCGCGCGGGTGCAGCCGTCGCATGTTGTCGAGCATGAAAAAGACCGCTTCTTGAGGAGATCGCGTGGGGCCGTCGCCGCCGGCGCGTTATTCAACCGGCATCGAGATGCCGAAGAGCAGGGGCAGGCCTTACTGGCACATCCGCAGATTATCGCGCTCGGTCTCGTAGTCGCTCATCGCCTTGCGCAGGATACTGTCCGGCGGGAGCGCGTTGACCGCCTCGCTGATCTTCTTGAGGGTCGCGTCGCTGTAATCGGCCGGCACCGGGCAGCGGCTGACGAGGCCCGGGCCGACGGGTTTGGTGATCAGCTCGCCATTGTCGAGCGACGGCGGCGGCGGTTTCGGCTTCGACCCGAACCAGCCGACGCCGCCGCAGCCCGACAGCAGCGCCGCGACGGCGAACGCCATGAACACCTTGCACCGCATCGAGATTCTGTTCCCGCTTCTCCCCGGCGGCACGATGCCGGGCAGGATGGCCGGGATCAAGCGGCTTCGACGCGGTGCGGCTTCGGGTAGCAACTCACGGCGTGGCCGCAGCGGCTGGGTTGACCCACAAGCACCCGGCGCCGGCCGCGGCCGAGGCCCGCGACGCGGCGGCGGCGGCAGAGGTGTCGCCGGCGCCGGCGGCCACCGCGCTCGCCAGGTTTGCGGCGGCCTGCGCCTCGCACATCGCTTGCTGGGTCACGGTGAGCACGACCTGCGCATCGGCCTGGATCGTCGCCGGGGTCGGCGCGTCGGCGCCGGTACAAGCGGCAAGGGCGCCGGCGGTAAGGATCATCAACGCCAGCACCTGGACCATGCCATGCTCCTTGAGCAGCAGCGCCGCCAGCCCGCAGCCCGCCGCGAGAAACTGGGCGAGCTGCCCGAGGTCGCTATCCGAGAAATGCATCCCGGCCAGCGCCAGCAGGGCACCGATCCCGGCATAGCTCGATGGTTCGCTGAAGCGCGCGAGCAGGTAGGAAAGCATCGGCATGGCATTGTCCTTTCATAAGAAAAAGGCCGCGCGAGGCGGCCCGGGATTGATTACGGATGGCGGAAATTCAGGCGAGGTCGGCGACGTAGCCCGGGCGGCGATGTAAAGCAGGGGACGGATCAGCCAACACCTCGCCCGACCCGCCGCAGAGGTCGCAAATCTCGCTATGCTGACCGAGGATGTCGGACGGATCGGGCGTGCCGTCGGCTTGACGCCGGCGCGTGCGCGGAATGCGGCCGGTGCCGCCACAGCGCTCGCACGGCTTCATCGCCGGGCTCATACGTGCGCCCCGGCACGGCGCAGGTAGGCAGCGGCGAGCTTCGAATCATAGCCGTTCTCGGCCTCGCCGGACCCGTTATAGGCGAGCGCGAACTGGGTCCAGTCGCGGGCGCGCAGACAGCGGTCGAGGCGGTTGCGCCGGCAGAACGCGACGAACGCCGCAAGCTGCGCGCCTTCGCTCGCGCACATCGCCGCGACGTAGTGATCGATATCGGAGAAATCGCAGGCGGCGTAGTTCAGCCCCAGGATCTGGAACATCCCCCAGCTGGCGCTTTGCAGCGCCGCGCCGCGGTCGAGCTGGATTGCCTCATTGAGTCGGTCGTACTGGTGGGCCCCGGCGGCGCCGTAAAGCGCACGGTTCCACACCGGCGACGAGATATTGGGGTGCGATGCGTCCCATTGGTGATGGGTCAGCCGGCCAAAGACATGGGCCTCGAAGAGGAGCTTCGGACGCTTGTCCGGCAGAAACCCGCCGCCGGCACTCTCGATGTCGCAGACCGCCCAGATCGCGGCGGGCTCGCATTGCATCGCCGTGGCGGCAGCGGCAACGTCGTTCGGTCCGAGCGGCGTCGCCGCCCCGGTGAAGTCCATGGTCACCTCCATCTTCCAAAAAAATGTCCCTTTGGCCGGACTTCGATCCGGCCATCCGCGCCTTCGTGAACCGCGGCGAGAAGACGTGGACCCCCGGGTCAAGCCCGCGGGAGGGGAAAAAACTGCGCGTGTCAGGCGAAAGCGTCAGCGCCGGTTCTGTTTCTGGGCGAGATCGGCGCGCAGGCCGGCAAGGGTCTCCATCACGCGCTCGAGGGCGGCGCGCATCTCCGCGCGGAACTCGCGACTCTCACGAGAGCGCTCGTCGAGCTCGCGCTCGACCACGCCGAGGCGCGCCTCGTGACCGGCGATCGCGACGCGGACTCGGTGCGCTGCGTGTCGATGTCGGCGCGTAGGCTTAAATAGGCGCCGAGAACGCCGCCGCCGCCGGCGACGATGACAACCCCGGCCTGCAGTAGATGACCCAGGGTGATGTCGGGGGTGAAATGCGGATGCAGCATCGCCAGCAAATCGGTTCTCATCGATCTGCCTCGGATCAGAGCCGCGCGTCGGCGGTCCAGTGGACGCGCAAACCGCCGCCGATCGCCGCCGGGGTGAACGCGGCGGTGGTGCCGACCTGGAAGCCCTCGAGGCCGATCTGCGCCGCCGCCGCGGCGACATCCGCCGTGGTGTTGTTGTCGACATTGCCGGAGGCGCCGGTGGTCGGGCTGTAGACGGTCACGGCCGCGGCGGCGCGCTTGGGCACCTTGAACCGAATGCCGAACGAATAGGTGGCATTGGTGGTGCCCCAGAAGCCGAAGAATTCCTGACCGGTGCGGGCCGCGGCGGTGCCCGGCAGCACGCCGAGGTCGTAGCTCTTTTCGTAATAGCGCTGGCAGAGCGCCAATTCCTGCTGGATCGGCCGGCGCCGAAACGGTGATGACGCCGGGGCCATTTCGAACTTCACATTGGTGATCTCGAACGTGCTGCCGGCGGTGGTGAGCAGCGAATTCGATTGGCTCGAGGCCGCGAAGTAGTCGCCGGCCGCCCAGGTCGCGCCGGTGTTCTGAAACGTGCCGCCGGCGGCAAAGGTCAACACCAGATAGGCGCCGCCATTGTTGCCGCTGGTCACCCAAGTGCCGGATGTGTCGCCGGTGAAGCAAGCCTGGTTCGCCGTCCAGGTTGCGGCGGTGGACGCCGGCACCGCGTTCGGATAGGAGCGGGTCTGGGCGAAATTCTGGAAAGCCCAGCCGGCGACGTAACTGCCGATCGAGATCTTGCTCTGCCATTGCACGCACAAAGTCTGAGCGCCGGCGGTGCCGAGCAGCGCGTCCTGGATATTGTCGGCCTCGATCGGGATGAGGGCGACGATGTAGTCGCCGCTGCCGACCGCGCTCGCCGCGGTACCGACCGTGCATTGCAGACTGTAGGTGTAGCCCTGCGGCGCGTCGGCCACACGTTGGCAGGAAAGCGTCGCGTTGGTGGTGTGTCCGGTCGAGACGAAGCCGACCTTAACCCCATCGACGATATAGGCGGGCGTGCCCGAGACCAGCGCGACCGAGTTGCCCTCGTGGACCTGGTCGATCTCCATCGTCGGGTTGATCAGCCGGTTGGCGAAGACCGACCCCAGCGAGGCGCAGACAATGCCGCTTTGCGGTGTATCGCCGGTCACCGCCTGACCGGCCGGGCAGGTCACGCCCGGAACGTAGGCTTGCGCCTCGGCGGGGCTTGCCCCAAGCAAGACGATAGCGAACAGGGCGGCGGCGCCGGCAAGGCGCGTGGCGATCATGCGACGATCCACTGGTTGCTCCCGATATAGACGACGCGCAGCGCCGCGTAGAGGACGCCAAGTGCGACCGAAGCCTGGCCGTCGATGGTCTGACCGGTGGGCGCGGCGACGGTCAGCGAAAAGCCGCCGGTGCTGGCGAGGTATTTAAAGGCGTGCGACTCGCCGAGACGCGGGCTCGACGGCAAGGTAAAGGTCGTGGCCGCCGGCGTCGTTGGGGCCCAGGCGACGAGGTCGTCGGTGAACGCGACCGCCTGCACGCCGGTGGCAGTGACGGTGCGGACGTTCTGCCGCGGGCGGATCACCCAGCCGCCGGCGGCGACGCCGTCCTGCGCCTGAAGGCTCCAGTCGTCGGTGTTGAGCACCAATTCGCCTGGCGGCCCGGTATAGGCCGCGACCTGGGCGGTGGTGCCGCGCGCCCATTGCACTTGCGTGTGGGACAAGGGGTCTTTCTCCTGCCGCTAACACGGCCTGGGGTTGGGCTGAAGCATCAACAATTCGCTTCCCCCGGGCTTGTCCCGGGGGTCCACGTCTTCGCCGGCGAGTGATCGGAATGTAGACGTGGATGGCCGGGTCAAGCCCGGCCAAGGGGAGACCTGAAATGGTCCGATCAGACCGAGTTGTTCCTAAAGCGAGCTTCCGAGATTGATGTCGTAGCCGGTGACGGCGGCGATCGAGGCGAGATCGGCCTGCGCGGCGACGCTGGTACCGACGATGCCCCAATCCTGGGCAATGCCGGCAGCAAGCGCGGCGATGACGTTGACGGTCATCCCACCGGTGCCGAGCAGCGTGTAGCTGTACGCCGAGACGCCCGCGAGACCCTGCAGCGCCTGGCCGAAAATGTTGAAGGCCGGCAGTTTCACGAAGATCGAATGGCCGATAAAGCTCGCCGGGTAGGCGTAGCGGAACAGCGACGGGTCATTCGGCCCGAAACGGGCGAACGGCGCGCCGCTGGCATGCGCGCCGATCGCCGTACCGAAGGCGCCGCGCCGCAGATAGGTGAGGTTGTACTTGTTGGCGGCGGTGAGCGTCGCCGTGGCGAAGGACAGCAGCTCCCCGTCACAGAAGCACAGGGTGACGTAGGAGTCAGCGTCGGCGGTCGTGCCGGAGAGCAATTGCCCGGCGGATTGGGTGAGGTCGACCGCCAACGTATCGGTCGTGTCCGGGTCGGTGGCGGCGGGCAGCGTTGCGGTCAGCACCCCTTGCCGCCCTCCTTTGTAGATGGTTCCGGCAAGCGCGTAGGTGTTGCCGTCGGTCGAGACCCAGGCCTGGCAGCCGCCCCAATCGGCGCCGCCGCTGGCGATGATCCACACCTCGACCGCGCCGCCGGTCAGCCCGGCGGTCGGCTCGAAGATGATCGGGGCGTTTGTATTGCCAGGGTCGACGAACGGGTCGAGCGGCGCGCCGGCGGTCGCTTGCTTCGCATGCGCGACCGCGGTGCCGACGCCGATCGGGGTAATGGTGCCTGGCATTGATTATGCTCTTTTTGTTGTCATTCCGGGGCCGGCGAAGCCGGAACCCGGAACCCATGAACACCGGCAGGTGCCAATTTGGTTTGCGTCCGTGTTCATGGGTTCCCGCTTTTGCGGGAATGACAGAAAGGAAAGATGACGAAACGGAACTGCGGTCACGGGGTCACTCCGGGGATTTCCTCGGCGGTGATCGTGAGCTCGCCGTTGGCGTCTTCCTCGATCTGGAGGATGCGCACGGCGGCGTTCGTCAGGCCGAGCGCCGCGTCGCTGATCAGCACGATATCCATCGGTTCAAGCAGCGCGTAGCGGATGCCGAGCTTGAACTTGTAGGTGTTGCGAACGTAAAGCCGGCGCTGCAGCAACAGTTGCGCGGCGACCGTGGCGCTCGTCGCGTTGGTAAAGCCTGCGCCTGGATCGAGGCTTCGCTGCGCAAGCCATAGGCGTCGATCGCGCCCTGATCGAAGACCGCGATGACCTGCGGGTTGTAGCTGTTGGCCGCATCCATGTACTCGACCGAGAGCCAATTGGTCGCCTGCGCCGGGTCGGCGCGGGTCAGCAGCACCGGGTCAGTGCCCCCTGCCCCGCCTTCCGACCACGGCAGGAAGTCGCCGTCGCCGAGGCTGTATTGCCAGGTGAGGTTGGGCGTCCAGCTCGCGCCATTGGCCGACAGCGGCTGGTCGCCGTAGGGGATGACTTTGAGCACAGCGCCCGACCACACCACCGCCGAGACGGTGAGCTGCGCCAGTTCTTCGAGCCAACGCGCCGCCGGTTGCTGCTTGTCGAGCAAGAGCGACATCGCCAGCTCCGCCGCCTGGCAGTAATTGCCCCAATCCGCCAGCGCGCCGGCGGTATCGAGATTGGCGGCCGGAAACCCCGCGCCCCAGCGCGGTTCGGTGAGCAGCGCGCCGACGATGAGGTCGGGGCGCGCGTCGTCGGGAAAGCCGGGGCCAGCGGTGCCGCTCTCGAACCCGGTGATCTCGAACGAGATGTCGGGCAGCGCCGAGGACGAGCCGAGATTGAGCGGCGTCCCGGTGACGTAGCAGGTGCCGGAATAGCCGATCACCGGCTGGTTGACGTCGGCGCTGGCGAAGACCGGGTCGGGCGCTTGGCCGTCGGCGCCGGCATAGCCGTTGAGCCCGACCGCACCGAGCCCGGCCGCGACGCCGCCATTGGCCCAGATCCGATTGTTGCCGCCGAAGCCGAAGGACGAGCCGGTAAACGACACCGGCCCCTGGCAGATGCCGAACGCAACATCGACCGAATTCTGCTGAGCCGAGCCCTTCTTGCCGCTGCTGCTGCCGAGACCCTTGCCGCCAGTGTGGCCGCTGCTGCTGGTGTGGCTGACGAAATTCCAGAACTCGAGCAGATTGACCGGCGCGCGCTGGGTGCCGAAGCAGAGAAAGACGGGGCTGCCCGCCTGGCTGGTGTTGTAGCGCAGCGAACCGAGCGTCGGGTTGCTGAAGGCGTTGACGAACGGGCTTGGCCCGCCGCCCTTGCCGGTGGGTGCGGTGTCGCTAATTCCCGCAGGCATCGATCACCCCGAAGAAGCGCACCGGCCGCCCGGCGAGCGGGTAGAGCGTCGCGTCGCCCCAGACCACCCCGCGCTGCCAATAGGCGTGGATCAATCCCGGCCAGGCGATGACGATCGCGCCGTGCGAATAGGTACGGCCATAGCGGAACACCGCGACGTCCCCGGGCGCCGGCGGCCCCTCGAGCTCATGCGCATAGGGCAGCAGCTTTTCGAGGTAGCGCTCGGCATCGCGATGGAGGTGCCAATCGGGCGGGTAGTAGCCGGGATCGACGTAGGGCACGAGCCCGCAGCGTTGGTACACCTCAGCGAGCAGCATCGCGCAGTCGACCCCCGCCCCCTTGACCCGGCCCTGATGATGGAACGGTGTCCCGAGCCATTCCTGGGCTTCGGCGACGACCGCCGCGCGCGTGTCCATGGTCAGACCGCCAGTTCGGGCGGCGGGATGTAGGGAAACCCACCGAAATGGCTGAGATTGTTGAAAGTGTTCTGGCAAGTCGCGATGGTGTGGTCGCAACCCGGCAGTAGCTCGAAGGTGTCGCCGGGCACGACCGGATAGAGCCACGCCTTGAGCAGATAGACATTGCCGGCGGCGACACCGGCGATAGTGCGCGACTGGCCGGCATTGGCGCCGGCGAGCGCGACGATCGTGCCCTGGTCGTAGAGCGTCGCCGGGCTCGGCGTGAGGCTGGTGGCGACGATTGCCTGGGTCGAGCCGGAGAGCGCCGTCACGGTCGCCGCCAGAACTCGCGCGGTTGAAGGTGCACATCGCGTCGCCGAAAACATGGGTGCAGGCGGCCTGGTAGAGCCGGCGCGGCATTTGCTGCTGCGCCAGGAGATTGAGCAGCGACTTGACCTTCATCTCGATCCGGCTGCGGCCGACATCGCTCTCGGCGACGCGGCCGTAGAACCAGACGATGGCGCCGAGGTTTGTTGCGGGCGCGCCGGAGCCATCGGGCTGCGCCGGGGCGAAAAAGCGGTCGAGCTCAACCGTCGCGCCATCGAATTCGCCGACCCGCACCGCCTCGGCGAAGCTGAGCGTGCCGACGAGGTCGCCGGCGCCGGCAAGGATCGAGATGTCGAGCTCGGTCGGCTCGATGCCGATCTTGGTGGTCACGGTCGAGCGGTCGAAGCGCGGCCCGAGCGCGAAGCTGGTGTAGCTGGTGGCGTTGTAGTTGAGGCTTTCCGCCGGGAAGCAGGTGCCGGGAATGGTCAGCGGCGTCGTCCAGCCGGAATAACGCAACACCTGCCCCGACGGCAGCGCGAAGGTGTAGAGATCGAACACGACAACGCTGTCGTTCGCGGCGAGATAGGTTTGCAGCGCCGCGCTGGCGGGTCTCATGGGGATGGCCTCATGTCAAATCACTGCTTCACCCCGGCGTAGGCCGGGGCCCAGGCTTCAGCCGGTATTGCGGTAGAGGTCTGGACACCGGCCTTCGCCGGTATGACGAGCTAGGTGTGCGTCAGACGAAAACAGATTGCAGTTTCAGCGAGCAACTGATGTCATTCCGGGATCGCCGCAGGCGATACCCGGAACCCATGACCACCGCCTTTGAAAATGACGCGGCCACGGAGGCAGCTTTCTGGCAGCCTCTGTGTTCATGGGTTCCCGCTTTCGCGGGAATGACAGATTAAGAGCGCGGCGCGATGCCCCGGAATGACGGCAACAGAGCTATACGAAGACGGATTGGAGCTTCACTTGCTTCAGCGCCCAGAGCTGGTAGAGGAAATTCTCGAAATCGGCGCTGTCGTCGGCGAAGCGGACGCGGAAGTAATAGGTGAAGTCGGCGGTGACCAATTGGCCCGCCGGCGGCGGGGTGGTGAACGTCACCAGGCCGGTCGACGGATCGAGGCCGTAGATCGAGGGGCTTTGCAGCACTCCGTTGAAATAGACCGCGCTCAGCGTGTTGGGAGCGGCGATCGGCTCGGCGAACCCGCCGCCCGGCAGTCCCGCACCCATCGTCCGGACGAGCTGAAAGATTGTGGCGCTGCCGTCGCCGGTCCCGATCGGCTGCGCCGCCGCCTGGTCGTCGGTTGGGTCGTCGAACAGGAACGGCGCGAAGGCGCCCTGCTGCTGCAGGAAGAACCCCATCAAGGTGCGCAGCTCGTCGTATCCGACGCCGGGGCCGCTCGGCGCGCGGGTGTCGTTCTTGTCGCGCAGCAGCGAATAGGTCAGCGTCCAGCTCCACAGCGGGTTGGGCTGGTCGAGGACGCGCAGCTCGCGGCCTGAGACGGCGCGTTGCACGCGGGTCGCAAAGCGCGGCGTCTTGCTGACGCTCCAGCCGAGGCCGGGAAGCGTGGGAAAGATTGCGGTCATTGGAATTCTCAAAGAAAGCCATAACCCACACCACCCCGACGAAGGTCGAGGCCCATGGTCCGGTCAATTGTGCGGCTGAAGAATGGGCACCGGCCTTCGCCGGTGTGGTCCCCTTTCGATTGGCCGCCTAAAAGCTTCGCGGGGTCAGCGCGTTCTGGCGGAACAGGTCGCGGATCGCGCCGGCGTTGCTCTTGAGGTTGTCGCGGAACCAGCGGCTGATCGACGGCGCATCTGCGGGGCCGTGAAAATGCGCATGGAAATGCGCGCCGCCACCTCCGCCGCCCGCGATCATCCCCTGCAGCCCCTGCGAGATGTCGGCCGGCAGCACCATTTCGCGCGCATGCACCAGCGCGGGCATCGCGCCGGCGAGATTGGGCACGGCCCAGCCGCCGGCAGCGGAGGGGACGATGCCGCCTCTACCGAAGGCGAACAGGCCGGCGAGCCAGGAGAACAGCCCGCCGCCGCCAGCCGCGACCGCCGCTCCGCCGCCGGCGAGCGATGCGCCAGCGGCGGTGCTCTCGGCCGCGGTCGCGCCGGTCAGCGCCGCGGTCAGCGCGGTCAACGCGGTGGTCGAGGCGGTCAACGCGGTGGTGTTGGCGGTGATCGCGGTGGCCTGGACGCTGCCGGCGCCGGATAAGAGGCCGGTGCCGAACAAGCCGCCCGGCTGGCCGATGCCGACCAGCGCGGTGAGACCAGCGCCGAGACCGCTCGCCCCGGTTCCCTGGGCGGCGCCGACCGCGCTCGCCACCGCGCCGCCGGCGAGGCTCGCGAGGCCGGACGCGGCCCAATGCGCCGCCATCTTCTCCACCTCTTCGAGAAAGAAGGTCTCGACCTGCTGGATCATGCGCGTCATGCCCTGTGTCCAGGTGATCTGCCGGGTAAAGATTTCGTTGAAGGTGCGTGAGACCGAGCTGCCCAGCCGGTCGAACGCCTCCTCGTAGGATCGCGCCACCCTGTCGGCCTCGGCGCGCGCCGCCTCAGCGGCGCGGCGGAAATCGGCCGCGGATTGCGCGGCATATCGGGCGTCGAGCTCGATCAGCTCGGCCAATACCCGGCGGCGGTCTTCGCCCGTCGCCTGGTCGCTGCCGAGCACCGCCGCCAGGCGCAGCGCCTCCTGGTCATGCAGCTGCGCGGTGTAGTCGATGTCGTAGCCCAGCGCCTGCTGCAGCGTCAGCTGCTTCCGGTCGACCATGACCTGCATGGTGGTCTTGAAGGCGGCGAGATAGTCGGCATCGATCTGCCGCGTCCGGCGCGCGGCGTCGAGCGCCTCGCGCGTCGTTTGTTCCATCGCCTGGCGCTGCAGCGCCGCAGCGTCGGCGGACGCGGTGCCCATCGCCGCGAGCGGCGCGCCGAGCCCGGCGATGGCACTTTTCAGCTGGTTGATCGGAGCAATCGCGCCGGAGACATCGACGCCGAAATTGATCTGTACCGTGTCGGCCACGTGTCACCTCGTCCGCCGGCTTGCGCCGGCACGAAAAACCCCGCCCACATGGCGGGGTTTGTTAGCGCGTCGGGCGTCTCTTTGATTGAGGCGCCGTGAATTCCTCCTCGACCGGAGGCGATATACTTAGACTGGCCTACTCCAACGTGATGTAGCTGTCGAATTTCAGCGCCCGCGACGCGGGGTTGTCCGGCTGTCCGTCCCATTCGCCGCGCTTGTGCAGGCTGAACAGAACACCGCAGAACGCCACCTTCTCGGTGTCGACCGTCTTGACGGTGTGGTTGAAGATGCCGCGCTTGAACACCTCGGTCTTGACGATTTCTCGCGGCTTCAAGCTGTTCTCGTAGAAGCGGTAAAGCCCCAGCCGGTCGAGGGCCGGGCAGTTGCTGCCCAGCAGCGGCGCCGCCGCGTCATAAAGGAACGTGCGATCGTAATCCGATTGCGTGTGAGCCAGGTCCGGGTCGGACGGAAGCAGGACTTCCGCCTTCACCACGGTGTCGTTCGGCGACGGCGAGCCAAGCGTCAGGATGATGCCGATCGGCTCGTGATGCCCCGGCGCGGAGGCGGCGATCGAGATGATGCGATGCGCCGTCTTGCCGTTGACGTCGAGTTCGTTGCGCAGCGCGATCTGCTTGGCGACCACGTTCATGTCGAAATAGAGCGCCGCCCCGAGGGTGATCATGCACGGGCGCAAATCCTTGTGGATGCAGCCGGTGTGCGCGTCCACGGGCGACACGCCAGGCGGCAAGGATTGCGCGCGCGCCGGCCCAGCGCACACCGCCAGACCGAAGACGATCGCCGCCGCCACCCCGCGCATGCCGCCCCTCCCCTGTTCGCGCGGAGGTTACCCGCTGGAGCGCCGGTTCGACAAATGAGCCTGGTTGCGGGCGCGCAGCATTTCGACATCAAGCACCGGCGCCGGCATGCCGAGCGCGCCGACGGCAAGCCCCGGCGGGGCCATGGCGGCGAGATCGGCGAGCGAAGGTGTAGCCGGCTCGGCGGGTTTCCAGCCGAGCATCCGGGCGATCGCCTGAACCATCAAATAGACCGGCGGATGCTCGGCCCAGTAGGCGAAGATCTGTTCGGTCTCGGCGAGGGTCATGGCGTCGATCGCCGCGAACGAATAAGAGCAGCCGGTGGCGAGCGCGGCGTAGATCGCCGCTAGGCGCTCACGGCAGCTTTCGCCGCCCGTCCCCTCGCCTTCGCCACCGGCATCGCTTCCCCCGGACGGGCTAGCCCTGCCGTTTGGAGAATGATCGCGACCGCCGCGGTGACCTCGGCCATCGTCGCGTCGAGCTCGAGCACCGCGTCGGCGGTCATTTCCGGGGCGCTGCGGGCGAGCCCCGCCGCGATCACCCGGGCCGCCGCGTCGACGACGGCGCCACCGGTCTTGCCTGAAAGATCGTCGAGCGCGTCGAGCAGGCCGCGCAGCTGGCCGAGCTTCAACGGCTCGACGCGGAACTCGCGACCGCCGAGTTGGATGGTCGTGTTTGTCATCGACACTCCTGTTTCAACTTTGTCATCCGGCAGCCGCCAAGTGGTAAATCTGTGCTGTGCTGACAGCCCTGTTCCGCGCCCTCGCTGCGATGTTCTCACCGCCGTTGCGTGGCGTCGTCGTGTTGAGCTTAGCGCTTGCCGCCGCCAGCTTTCTTGTCCTTTGGGTCGCCGTCGCCATCGGTCTCGGAGCGCTGCCGACGGTCGGTTGGCGACCCGTCAACTGGTTCATCGACCTATTAGGTACGGTCGGGGTGGTGCTGCTCAGCTGGCTGCTGTTTCCGACAGTGGTGACGCTCATTACGGGGTTCTTCCTGGAGCGCGTCGCCGCCGCGGTGGAGGCCAGGGATTATCCCGGCCGCGGGCCGCCGCGGCGGCAGCCGATCGGTGAAATCATGGCGGCGCTCGTTCGGCTGACACTGTTGAGCCTCGTGCTCAACCTGCTGGCGCTGCCGATCTATCTGCTGCTGCCGCTGTTCAACATTGCCGTCTATCTGGCGCTGAACGGCTATTTGCTCGGGCGGGAATATTTCGAGGTGGTGGCGCTGAGGCGGCTCGACCTCGAAGCCGCCAGGGCGCTTCGCCGCCGCTGTAGCGGACGCATCTTTCTCAGCGGCGTAACGATTGCCGGGGTGTTTGCGCTACCCGTTCTCAACCTGGTCGCACCGGTGATCGCGGCAGCCTTCATGGTGCATGTATTCGAAGGATTGCCGCGATCATCGGCAACGAGCGGGACTCCCTGAGAGAGCCTTGGGCCACCGCGCCAATCACTCGAGCGTACTCAGCGTGCCGATCGTGCCGGTGGCATCAGCGAAGGCGGCGAAGTCGAATTCCTGGATCTCGTAGTCGTCGGTCTTGGTCGGCAGCGACAACTTGGTCGCGGTGCAGGCGTTCAAGACCAGCGCCAGACCGGCCGGGACGCCGAGCGTCGTCTTCTGGGTGTAGAGCGTCGCTTTGAAGGTCGGGGTGAAGCCCATCAGCTGGTTGGTGACGACGAGCTTCCTGCCGCTGGTGGTGGGTGCGTAGAGATACGAGACGAGCAGCGCCGCGCTCGCGTCGGCGGCGGCGAAGGTATAGACGCCGGTCGCCGGATTGACCGAGTACTGGCCGGCGGAGGACGGCGTCGTGACCCGGGTGAAGCGCTGCCCGGCATTGGCGCCGGCGGCGTAGAAGACGCCGAGATCGTCGGAGAAGCTGGCGGCGTTGGCGACGGTCACGGTGTACGGATTGGTCGCCGGCACGCTCGCCGCCTCATTTTCCGACACGGTCAGCTGGCCGGTCGCCGGGGTCTGGCCGAAGAACAAATCGCCGTAGATCGCGCCGAAGATGCGGGCGAACTTGGCCTTGCCGGTGATCTTTCCCTGGCCGCGGGCAATATCGACGGGGAACTGGAACTGACCCCAGAGTTCCTTGGTCTGCCAGTCCCAGTCGATCTGCACGTCCTGCAGAATACCGAATTGGTCGGGGCCAATACCCGAGCCGGTGACATCGGTGCGGTTGCCCCACAGCGCCCCGGCGCCGAATGCGAGCTGCATGTCAGTTGTCCTCCTTGATGAGGGTCTTGAGGCGCCGCTTCAGTTCTTCCTTGGCGGCGAAAGCGTGGTTCCAGGCGGCGGTGATTGCGGCCACCGGCGACCCCGGGAAGTGGTCTTCCCACCAGCGCTCGACGAGCGCGTCGTGGGTAGCGGGCGGTGCCGCAGTCGGGGGCGCGTCCGGCGCAAGCGCCGGCGTCGCCGCCTTGGGTGAGGCGGTGTCGTTCATGTCGGTTCCTTGTCGATTGCCGGATTGTGCAGTCGCTTCCCGGCAAAAGCCGGGACCCACTTTTCCTGCGTCTCGGACGACCGAAGGGTGGGCCCCGACTTTCGTCGGGGAGCGTAAGAAGAAATGCCCTGTTTGCGCGCGGCTACCCCGCCCCGCTAGACGCACAAAATCTCGACCGGCACGATGGCGACCGCCTGGTCGCCGAGTACGCCCTCGTCGGTTTCGATCTTGCCGGCGATATAGGCGTGCTGGACTTGCGTGGGCAGGCCGAGATCCTGGATGCCGATCGCCGCCGACGGCGCTAGCGCCGCCTCGACCGCGTCGAGCAGCGGGTTGAGCACCGTCGCCGGCGCGAGATACGGGTCGCTCGAATGGGCGTAGACGTAGAGATCGACCGATAGCGTCCACACCGTCGGCGCGCCGAGCGTCTTGACGCTCGCGGTCTCGCTTTTCTGCGCCATGAAGAGCGCCGGCTGCTCGGCCGGCGACACGTCGCTCCAATGGCGCAGGCGGCGACCGACGACGGTGAAATCGGCGGCGCTCTCGATGAGACCGAAGAGCGCCGCGTAAATCGGTTCGCGGTTGATCATGCGTTCAACGCCTCGCTTGCCGCTGCTTCGATCGCGGCGACGAGCTCGGGCGCGGTGTCGTCGAGCGCCGAACGCAGGAACGAGCGCTCTGGCATCGTGACGGCCGGGAGTTGCACGCGCTTGAAGAAGCGCTGCTGGCCGCGCCAGGGAAATGCCAGCGCCCGGGCACCTTGCGGCAGGATGGTGCGCGGCGGGATCGTGCCGCCATATTCATGGATCGCGGCATAGGGCGCGTCGCTCGACAGCATCGCGGTCGCCGCGAGGCCGCTGCGCTCGACATCGACCGCGATGCTGGCGGCGAGCCGGCCGCTGCGCCGTTGCAGCACCGCGCCCGAGAGATTGCGCTCGACCCGGTCGCGCAGCACACCGCCGAGCCGCGCGACCTCCTCGCCGAGCCGCGCCGCCAGCGCTTGCGGTAAGGCACCGAGGTGGCCGATTTCGGCGTCGAGAGTGTCGGTGGAAGCGGAAATCATAGCGCCGCCACTAGCGTGGCCGGGTCGGTCGCGGTCGGTGCCTGCGTACGAGCGAAGCCCGATACCGGCGCCACCGCGCGGTATTGCGAGAGTAGCGTCTTGACGTCGTCGCTCATGTCCTTCTGCGAGAAGGTGACGGTCTCACCGCTCATCAGCGATTTCGACGCCTCGCCGATGCGGGACCGCTCGCGGTAGCGCTGGCAGACCAGCTCGATGCAGGCCTGGGCGATGTCGGACGGCACCGTCGCGTAGCCGGCGGTGTAGGTGACCGACACGTTCTGGGCGCGGCGGGTGAAGACATAACCGCGCAGCGCCAGCTCGGTCGGGCTGAAGACATAGCCGGCGCCGAAACCGCCATCCGCTGGCGCGGGTGGGATGGCGAGGCCATCGATCGACAGCGACCAGACCTGCGTTACCGGGACATTGGCAAAGACGAGCCTTTGCCCGCCATTGCCGTCGCGCACCTCGACCCAGTCGCAGAGCGCGATCCGGCGGTCGAGCCAGCTTTCGATAAAGCGGCTCGCCGCGGTGATCAAGCGCGTCAGCAGCGCGTCGTCGACCGCGGGGAACGGGTTCGCCCCGGTCTGCAACCACGCGGTGACATCGGCCAGGGCGCAAAGATCGCCGAAGGGCATCAAATTTCTCCAAGTAGTCATTGCGAGGAGCCGCGAGGCGACGAAGCAATCTCGATAAAAGTGCGCACCTGGCACGAGATTGCTTCGCTACGCTCGCAATGACGTTTCGCGTTAGCCGTTGCCGATGTTGCCGATGACGCCCATCGCGAACGGGGCGTAGACCGCCAGCACCTCCTCGGCGTAAACGCCGACCTGGCGCTGGCGGGTCACCACCGGCCAGTCGATCTGGTAGTAGTCCTGCCGGGTCTTGACCTCGGCGACGTTGGGCACTTCGTTGGACTGGTACTGCACCGGCAGGTTTTCGGCCCAGCCGACGATCGTGCCCGGCGGCACCTTGGGATGGATGCGGATCGGGATGCGCAAGCCGCCGTTGAGCGCGTAGGGGTTGAAGTAGAACGAGATCACCCCGGCGGCGCCGAAATCATAGGCATTGCCGTTGCCGCTCACCTCGTAGCGCAACAGCGGCGCGGAGTCGTTCGAGAGCACCTTGGCGGTAATGTTCTTCAGCTCCTGCACGTTGACGTAAAGCACGGTCGGCGAGAGCTGGTAGTTGTTCCACATGGTCTGGAACATGGTGTCGATCTCGACCACCGAGCCGCGGCCCGAGGCGGTGAGCGGCGTGCCGGTGCCGGCGGTCCCGGTCGGCAGCAGGTTGACATAAGCGTTCGAGCCGGATTTGAGCGCCGCGGTCAACAGCCCGTCAAAGGCGTAGTCGGCGTTGACCGAATGATCGGCGGTGATCGCGCTTTGCGCCTGGCCGGTGCCGGCGAGCGGCGCCGAGAAGGCGACGCTGTTGATCGTGGTGATCGCCTCGAGCTTCTCGGCGCCCGTCGCGCTGCCGACATACCAGGCATAGGCGACCGCGCCCTGCAGCCGTGTGACGGTGGCAAACAAGGTCTGGCCGGAACTCACAACCTGGCTCGCCTCGGCGCTGATCGCCGAGGAGCCGCCGGAGAGCGTATAGGTGTTGCTGTCGGCGCCGGTGATGTCCTTGGTCGTGGCGATTCCGGCGGCGAGGCTCGAATTCTGGTAGCCCTCCAGGGTCAGCGCCACGACCTTTACATAATAGGTCGCAGCAGGCAGCGTGCCGCCCGTGCCCGAGGCGGACAGCGCCGGCGTCGCCGGCGTGCCGAGCGCCAGCGAGGCGTTGCCGCCGAGGATCGCCATCTCCTCCTTCAGCATCAGCTTTTGCAGCAGGCGGAAGGTCATCCGCGCCTGGATGTCCTCGAAATTACGGCCGGCGCTGATCGCCTCGTAGGTCGCCGCGTCCTCCTCGCCGATGGTGACGAAGGTCGCCGATTTCGAGGCGGTCCTGTACGACATCTGGCCGGAGCGCTGCCCTTCCGGGACCCAGCCCATCGCGTCAAATCCCGAGCCGACCAGTTGCGACACTTGGCGCCAGTTGGTCGCCGTGCCGGTGCCGCCGCCGACCCGCGGGATGACGTTGCGGATCGGCGTCACCACCGGATAGAGGTTCTTCGCCGGCGCCTGCAGATCGAAGGCGACAAGGCCGGTCGAGGTCGAGATCGTCTTGGCGATCTGGCTGTCGGGCGAGCGCAGCGCGCCCTTGACCAAATCGAGCGTTTCTTGTGTCGGGTTCATGCGTTTGTTTTCCTCCGCTCGGGCATGAAAAAACCCGCCGAAAGGCGGGTTGGGTGTGACAGGAAAGGCCCGGTCTGGGGTCAGCGCGGACCCAGGGGCCTTATCGGGTTCTGGTGAGCCGCCTTGATGAGCGCGAGCGTGCGTTCCTCGCCGCTCATGCAGGCGAGCGCGGCGACGATGTCGTCGGGCGAGACGCCGGGATGGCCGGCATCGTCGCGCTTGGCGATGCTGGCGGCGGGCCCGGCCACGGTGAGCGGCGGCAGCGGCATCGCCTCCAGTTGTTCGATCCGTTTGGCGAGGGCATCAAGCCGCGGCACGATCTCGCCAGCAAATGCTTTCATCAGATCGTCCGAGCGGGCGGTTTTACCGCTGTCGGCATCCGAGACAAAGCCGTCGCAGCGCGCGCCGGCGCGGCAGATTGCATGGTGCGCGTCCTTGAGATGACCGAACATCGCATTTGACTTGCCGCCCGCCTTCGCCGCCGCGCAGCAGGCGCCGCCGGTCAGCTCCTTGAGGCAATCGTGAAGGTGGTCGAGCGCGGCCTGGTCGCTGTCGCCGGGAGCCGCGGATTTGGCGGCCGGCGGGCCGGCGGGGTCGATCTTGTCCTTCCAGGCCGCGACGACGCGCGACTTGATCTCGCCGAGCCGGGCCGCGGTATAGCGCGCGGCGTTGGCCGGCATGTGGATGAAGGCCCAGGCGGCGCGGATATGCGCCTCGCCGTCGAGCGGGTAGCGCTTGCGGCCGTCCGGCTGGTAGCCGGGATCGGCATAGTCGGTGTCGTCCGCCATTGCCTCGCCGCCCTCCACCTTCCAGCAATCGAACACCGCCTCGGGATTGGCCGGGCGGTCGACCAGGCTGATCTCGGTGAGGCTGAGACCGGTGATGACATTGCGGTCGCGCGGATCGCGCGATTTGACCCGGCCGCCGACCGAGAAGCCTTTGTAGACGCCGCTCGTCACCTTGTCCCAGGCGCGCGGATCGACAATGCGGGCGCCGACATAGAGGCCTTTGTCGTCGATTGCGGCCTCCTCGGCGATGCCGACCGCCGACATCTGGTGCATCTCGCGGATGTTGGCGAATTTCAGATAGTCGGCGAGCGCCGCGGCGAGCGCGTCGCGGGTGATGGTCTCGCCCTGGTCGTCCTCGGCGTCGGTCGAGGCATAGCCCCAGACCATCCGCTCGGCGGCATCGACCTTGGCTATCGGAGCGTAAAAGCGCATTCGGGTCACCGTGTGGGGTTGAAGAAACTCGCTTTGTAGGGACGGCTCATGCAGAGCCAAACCGCTCTCCCGGCGGCTCACAATCGCTCGTGATTAGCTACTTGCTATCGGCTGATATTGGACTCTGCGGTTACTCGCAGAGCCTCTAGCTGGGCTAGTTGCGCTGGCTCAACGACGCTCAGCAGCGCCGCTATTTGCCGCCAAATCTCGTGAGACTCCTTAGCCACCACCCCTCCAAGGGTTGGAGCCGCAGGCGGTTCATTAAGGATTACCAAGTTTGCGTGCGCCGGGTCATCGGGAACCGGCTCAATAAAGACATCAAGGTTCCCATGCGCGCGGAAGGCCTTAACCTTGCCATAAGCTACAGCCCGAAAACGAAACGCAGGCTCTCCCCCAAGTTTCGCTGCTTCACTTTCCGCCTTTTCCCTTATGTCGGTAGCCAAGCCAAGCGACCGGCCCGACAGTTCCCGCGCCCACGGTTTTCCTGCCGCGCGCACGAACTTCGTTTCCAAACCGCGCGCACGAACTTCGTTTCCAAATACTTCGTACGAACGCGCGGAGCAGTGCTGCGAAGAACCTTGCCTTCGATAAGATGCCGCAGCCAATGATCGTAAGACGAAGCGGGCCGATACTCAGGATTAGGCGATGGCGCGGGCGAGAGCTGATCGTCTGCTTCCGGTATTTGCCCGAATTGAGATGACAACCATCTGGCAGAGCCGCCAATCCGTTTTACGAAACGCGAGACTAAGTTCGCGCAAAATGCGCGGATCGTTCGCAACGGAAACGCCCTCCCACTTCGGCTGCCCGACTACATCGTGGTAAAGGTGTAGGGTGTTGCCCGGGCCAACGTCCAGGTAGATATAGCTTCCCCGTTTGTCTTCCCAGATAAACGCCAGCGAACCGTCGCGGCCGGGCGTTACCTCAACCAGATTTTCCGTTGTGCCGAACTCATCGATAAGCTTTTCGGCCTGCTCAAGGACTTGAGGTGCGACCGCAACCGCTCCCGCTCCGTCCCAATCGTCTATCAGCGCGTGCTCGTATTCGTCACGGTATGGCGCAAGTGCGGAAGACTGGGCTGAAAATTGAACGGTATTGGCGGCGGGGTTGTAAATGTCATACATCGCGGCATCTCAAAATTTTATGGCCTTAAGTCGCTCCACCTGCGCCGCCATCAATTGATCTTGGCCCTGCGTCGCAATACGGAGCTGGTCGGCCTGCGGCTGCATTAAACTCATTATATTAATAAGTCCTTCTATTAGCTGTGGCGATGGCACAGCTACTCGAAGTCGAATGACGCGGCGCTCACGTAATCCCATGTTTGGATCCGGATCTGGCTCTGCACTCTCAGTAACAAAAAACTCGATACGTGACGATACCCCGCCGCCTACGACCCCCGCTACTCCGTCAACGTGAATTGTTGTTACCGCCTCGGGCATGAGTAGATCGAAATTCTTGCCTGGTTCTCGGTTCTGATGCACGAGCGTCTCACCCGCGTTTGGTCGTGTGTCGCTCATTCAAACCTCGCTCGCAGCTTGCCCATGCTTAGCCGCGGTCTGTACCACATGCAATTAAACCTAGGGCCAAGTAAACGCAGATCAAGAATTTTCCCGTCCAGAGGTGTCTTTGGCGGAGCCGCGCCTCGCGTGCTGTATATCACCAGCAGGTCGCCGCTGTGCACCGGGTCCCGGCCTTTGTGCGTCGCTTGCCAAACGGCCGCTCGTACGACGCCGGCTAACGGTCCGGATCGAGATCGGGATATTGCCGCACGAGCGGACGGATCAAACCAGTATACAATTCGGCCATAACCGACCCGAGCGCCCTCAAGAGCGCATCTCGTTCGGCGCCTTCGGGAAGGGCGTGCAGCTGGTCGCCAATACTGTTCAGCGGGTCGCTGAGTTGCAAGACCGCTTGGATGATCTTCGATGCCGCCGACTTGTCCATCAGCGGCCATCCCCCATTCCTAACTCAACTATCCTTCGCGCGGGCAGCTGCGGCGCGGAGCAACTCGTTTACTTCCGGTGGCGAATGGATAACCGCTTGGAAGTACATGTCCAATATCCGGGCGTCCCGTTTTTGCACTTCCAGATGAAACGGGCCCGGTCCTTCCACGGCTCGATCCGCGTTGCCGCTCCCCCGCACAATCCAGGTTTCACCGCAATCGGTAACGAGAAATGGCGACTGCGGATACATCTTGGCGATAGGGGAGGCGCTATCGGCGAGGACCGCCGCAAACCTGCTTGCGGCCTCTTCGGTTGGGAGCGCCCAGACTCGACTCGCCACTGTCGGGCCAATGAACGGCCGCATCTGATTTGGCAATCTCGATCCGACAGCTCCTGGCGCCTTTGCCAGCTTCTGCGATCGACCAGGTGGTGCCATTGTCTTGCGCTTTCAGATGCAGCGAGCCGCTGGTTTTCTCCCCCTCGGGCACGCATCCGACAACGACCTCGGCCAAGCGCACCGCAATCTCGGCTGTATAGACAATGCCGCCCTGAAACCCGTGCAGAAAAATGCTAAGCCGAGGAGCGGCTTGGGACATTGTTCCTTCTTTCCGCAGCATCAGCGGTCCGGATCGAGATCGGGATATTGCCGTACGAGCGGGCGGATCAAACCGGCGTCCAATTCGAACATGACCGACCCAAGCGCCCTCAAGAGCGCATCTCGTTCGGCGCCTTCGGGAAGGGCGTGCAGCTGGTCGCCAATACTGTTCAGTTGATCGCTGAGTCGAAGCACGGAGGCGATTACCTGCGTTGCCAGTGCTTTTTCCATCGGGCACCTAGTAGTTATTACAACCGTTGCGCTCGCAACATTCGCGAACGCATCTTCTGAACCTACCGAACCAGTCGGTACCCACCCCGGGCCAATCGCCGTAGGCCATCGACAAACACTCTTCCTTGCATTGCGCGATTATCTCAGCACAATTGTGATCTAGCGAGGCCAGATCGGTCGTTGCTGCGGCAACTCCGTCGCCGCCCGTCCACTGGCCGCCGTCGGGGTTGCCCGGCGGGACGCGTGGTTCGTCGGGGTTGAAATTGGCTCTGGCGAACGGAGCGGTCGCCGAGCGCTTGCCGACAGCAGCATCGGGAGCGCCGAGCGGCACCGCGCCGCCCGTGCCATAGATCATCGGCAGCTCGCCGCCGGGGACCGGGTCGAGGCCCAAGAGGTTGCGGGCCTCGTTGATCGCGTAGATGCCGCCGCGGACATAGGTGTCGAGGATCTTGGCCTGCTCGGCGGGGTCGGCCGGGCGCTCGACGGCCCAGGCGAATTCGAGGTCAGGTTCGCCGATGACGTCCTGGATGACATGATCGATAAGCCGCTTGACCCAACCCATCAGCGGCGCCTCACCCTCGTCGAGCGCGGCCTCCTGCGAGGTCTGGGCGGTGGCGCGGTTGATCTGCCGGGTGAAGGCGGTCGGCGGCAGCGAAAACGCGTAGCAGACGATGCGCGCCAGCCATTCGTCGAAATCGTCCTTGTAGGGCGCCTCCTTGAACGCCTGGTACTTGGCGCCGCCCGGCCCCCAGATCAGCCGCGAACGGCTCCCGGTGTTGCCGGCGAGGACGCTGTCGAACCATTCCTGGAACTGGCGTGATCTGCTCGACATTCCAGCCGTCAGGCGCGTTAAGCAGGCCCGGCGGGACATTGCCCTCGGTGAAATGCTGCAGCTGCATCACCTGGCGGCGCAGCGCGATGTTGACGGTCATCACGATCTGCTCGACCGGGCCGAAGCCGTAGGCCTTGTGCGGACGCGGGTTGCGCGGCAGATAGAGCAGCTCGTCCGAGGTGAGCAGGCGCCACGGGCGGCCGTGGATGACTTGTTCGAAGGCCGGGGCCGGCGCGCGGGGACGGCGGCCGGTATCGTCGACCAGCAGCTTGATGGTCGCGCCATCGACGACGTCGAGGCCGATGACAGCGCCGCCGCGGTTGCGGCGAATTTCCAAGGCCGGGGCGTCGAGTACCAGCAGGTCTTCCAACAGCGCGCGCAGCCAAGTGGCGAACGGGCGCTCGCCATCGGGCCGCCGCCAGAACGCGGCCATTCGCGACACCGCACCGGCATCCACCCGCGTTCCGGCGCGCGCCCGGATCGACCAGTCGAGCTTTTCGAGCTGATCCTTGCGGGTCTCGATCGCCAGGCGCGTGATGTCGTGCGCGTCGGCGAGGCGGCGCAACTCCTCGAACGACACCGGCTCGTAGGAGCGCGGCGTGTAGATCGTGTTGACGCCGACCGGGAAGTCCCAGACCCGGGTCTGCTCGGGGTCGACCGGAGCCAGCGGGTAGCCGGGCGAAAAGATGCCCTGGCCAGGCTGGTAGACATCGCGGAACTGCGCTTCGAGCGACTGTTGGCCACTAGGCTGGCCCCAGCTGTAGCTGGCAGTCAGGCGCGTCTTCGCACCGCCGAGCGAGAGATCGGGTTCGGGCACGTCGAGTGCTCCTCAGAGGAGAATGTCATCAAAGCTGTCATTCCCGCGAAAGCGGGAACCCATGAACACCAACCTTCGAAGCCTAGGATCTAGGTCCGCGATAAACTGGTGAGCACCTGTGTTCATGGGTTCCGGGTTCATCGCTGCGCGATGAACCCGGAATGACAGAGGTAAGAGTGAGCTATTGATCTATCACGTGTATCTTCTAGCCAGCCGGCGATACGGCACCCTCTATCTCGGCGTGACAAACGATCTCGTTCGCCGCGTTTGGGAGCATAAAACCAAGCTCTTACCAGGTTTTACGGCCAGATATGGCATCGATCGCCTGGTTTGGTTCGAGCCTTACAGCGACGTCACCGCGGCGATCGCGCGTGAAAAGCAAATCAAGAAATGGCGCCGCGACTGGAAGGTAGCGCTGATCGAGACTGAGAACCCCGACTGGCGCGATCTCTACAACAGCATCGCGCAGTAACTACCCTCGCTGTCATTCCGGGATCGGCCGAAGGACGAGACCCGGAACCTATGAACACGACATTGACCATGATGCACAACCGTTGGCTGCTAGTTGGTTGAATTCAGTGCTCATGGGTTCCGGGTTCGCTGCGGTGCAGCGCCCCGGAATGACAGAGAAAAGAGCGTTTAGAAGGCGCTCCAGGCCGAGCGTTTCCAGGTATTGGGGCCGGTGCAGAAGTAGAGGTAGTTGCTGTCGGCTTGGAGCTGGCCGGTCTGGCAGGCGGCGCTCGACGACGATGGCGTGCCGGTCGCCGGGAACATGCCGTTCGCCGACGCCGTCGCCGGGGTCACCGCGGCGACGCGGAAGTTCGAGCCGTCGAACTCCAGTTTCACGAACTCGTAGTTCTGGCCGTAGAGGGTCAGCGAGGATTCTGCGCCGAGCGTGCCCGGCATCAGGATCTGCCCACCGCTCGTGCCGTTGACGTGGATGGTCAGCGACTTGCCGTTGTCGGTGGCGAAACCCATCGACCAGTTGGCGGGCAGCGCGGTGACCGACGGCAGGGTGACGGTGAGGCTCGAAATCGGCGAGTTGTAGGCCGAGATCACCGTGCCGCAATCGGCAACCGTAGCGGTGTAGCTGCTGACCGACGGGAAATTCCACTTGGTGATACAGCCGCTGCCGGTGAGCGCGATCGATGCGGCGCTCGCCGGGGTCAGCTGCATGACCCGGAAGTTCGAGCCGTCGAATTGCAGCAGCGCCTGTTCGTAATCGCCGGCGGCGAGCTGCAGCGAGGTGACGGTCGCGCCGCCGCCGGGGTAGAGGATGCGCGCGGTGTCGCCGGAGGCGGTCTGCAGCGCAGCGATCTTTCCGTTGTCGTTGGCGATGGCGATCGTCCAGCCCGGGTTGATCGCGGTCGAGGCCGGCAAGGTCACGGTCAGGAAACCGAGCGGGCTGTTAGAGGCCGAGATCGCCGTACCGTTGTCGGCGACGGTCGCGGTGTAAGCGCTGACCGAAGGGAAACTCCAGCGGCTGGCCCCACCGATCCCGGCGAGGCCGAGCCGCTGCGCGGTCGCCGGGGTCACCTGCTCGACCCGGAAATTGCCGGCGCCGTCGTATTGCAAGGTCAAGTATTCGTACTGGTTTCCGGCGAGGGTCAGCGAAATCTGCGGCGCGGCGGTGGCGAGCGGATAGAGGATATGACCGCCGCTGGTGCCGTTGACGCTGACGGTCAGCCCCTTGCCCTGGTCGGTGGCGAAGCCCATCGACCAGCCCGAGGGCAGATTTGTGGTCGGCGGCAGGGTCACGGTGAGGCCGCTCGCGGTGTTGTAGCTCGACACCACGTTGCCGTTGTCGCCGAGCTGGGCGGCGTAGCCCGAGGTCGAGGGGTAGAGCCAGTTACCCGGCCAGTCGCGGCTCTGCAATCCGTTGGTGGCGAGGGTGTTGCGGGTGCCGGCGACGACGCGGAAATTGCTGCCGTCGGATTCCAATTCGAGAAATTCGTAGTTGCCGGGGCCGAGCGTCACCGAGGACAGCGACTTGCCACCCGAGAGGATCGCGCCGGAGGGCGCGGTCACGGTGAGGCCCTTGCCGTTGTCGGTGGCGAACCCCATCGCGCCAGCCGGGATTGACCGCGCTCGGCGCCGGCAGGGTCACCGCGAGCGCGGCGCCGGGCGCGTTATAGGACGAGAGCACGGTGCGGTCGTCGACCCCGCTCGCGGTGTAACTGGCGACGCTGGGAAACTGCCAGCGCGGCCAATTGCCGGCGCCGATCACCGAGACGCCCGTCGATTGCGGGCCGCGATTGACCACCGCGCCGGCATAGGTCGGGTTGATCAGGACGTTGTGCCGGCTCGCGGTGGCGTTGACCGCGGTCGTGCACGAGAAATAGGGCGAGACGAAGGTGTTCTGCCCGTCATGCGCGAAGGTGATCGAGAGGCAGGTCGGCGCGACCTCAAAATCGAAGGCGAAGACCGTGTTGGCGAAGTTGAAGCCGTTTTCCATGAGCATCGCCGAGCCGCCGGTGGCGGCGGCCGAGCCGGCGCCGGAGATGCGCGAGAACTGCACCTGTTCGAGCGCGATGCCGGCCGCGCCGCCATTGCTGTCGGCGACCGCGTAGATGTCGCTGTCGAGCACGTAGTTGAGCTGCAGCGCGCCGGCGGCGGGCGCGGTGCTGGCGTTGCTGACGATCAGATGGTCGAGCTTCAGCGAATTGTGCGCGTCGGAGAAATCGGTCTTGCCGATCACCACCGCGTAGGCCGGCGTGTTCGCCTGGACGAAGAGCGCCCCTTCCTCGCGGAAATAGAAGCAATCGGCCGGGCTTCCGGTGGTGCCGCCGGAGCATTCGACCTTGAGCACCGGGCCGGACGCGACGGTACGGCCATCGATCGTCGCGCCCTCGGAGACCAGCCGGAAACCGGCGGCCGCCTGGCTGGCGTAGTCGATCGTAAGCGCGCTCGTCACCTTGTAGGTGCCGGCCGGAAAGTGGACCGGCCAGTTATTGGCGATGGCGGCGGCGATCGTGGTCTGGATCGCGACGGTGTCGTCGTGGCTGTCGTCGCCGAGCGCGCCGTTACAGCGGACGTCGATCCACGGGTGCCCCGAGCAGATCAGCACGTCGCCGCCGAGGGTCGAGGTGCCGGTGGTCGAGAGCGTCGAAAAATTGCCCGGCGATTGCGCTTCGGCGGGCGCCAGCCAGGCGACAGGGATCAGGAATGCTGCGAGGGCAAGCGTTGCTGTGAGCTTCATGGTGATCACGCGTCTTCGGTTCCCGATCCCTGTTTTCGTTCATCTCTGTCATTCCGGGATCGTCCGCAGGACGAGACCCGGAACCCACGCACACGGAATTCCGCCGGTTCACGCGTAACCGTGGTGCTGGGCTTCTCAGACGGCGGTGTTCATGGGTTCCGGGTCGCTGCGTTGCAGCCCCCCGGAATGACAGAAACAGATGCTGCAATCCCCGAAATGGCGGAGATGGATTGAGGTTTAGCCTCGCGTCAGTCTCGTTTTTTCAAATGCTTGAAAATATAGAAGACCGCAAAGAAAAAAATTCCCGCGAGCATGAAATTGGCTATCATGAACGCCATAAAAAAATACTTCAGCTGACTTAAGTCAGGATGCAGAAGTTTTGTGATAAGCAAAATCGCTAAAAACAGAAAAACGACTGAGGCTATTGCAATAATAAACAATTTTTCAGGCTTGAACCGGCCTAAGACCAAACTCTCATTGCCCTTTGCCTCTCTTCTTGTCCGATAAACGACAAAAATCGTCAATGCGATGACAAGCGGCATCGGAAGATAGCCGGGTATTACATCCACTTGAGGATATACATTCAAGATAACCACAAGCGCGGCGCCGATCGCGACCCAGATAAGGATATTTCGCTTCATCGCATGTCCCGGCTAAGGACAAGAAGCCGAGCGCACACAGCGGCGGCAGTTGCTCAACCGTAGCCCATTCTACTTAACATTGCATTTCGAGCTATGTAGTGCTTCAACCCGAAACTCGCCGCCACCGACCGGCATCACGCCGCCATGCAATGCGACATTCTGCAATGGGACACTCACCACGACTTTCCCTGGCTGCTCATCATCGTCGCCGGGCTGTCGGGGGTGATTGTTTGGGTGATTTATACGGGGCGTATATGGACGAACCGATTTAATCCCTTTCAGCCGATCGAGCGATCAGATGACCCATTTTCGTTTTGGACCAACGTAGCCCTTCTCGTATTTTTCGACGGCCTGTTCCTGGTGATCCTGTGGCGTCACGTTAGCGCATGTCTTTCGAGCTGAGGCCCTACCTCTACAGCGCCCCGGAATGACAGAAGAAAAAGGAGGCTAGTGGTGAGGCGAAATGTGACTCTTCGGCCGGTCGCCTATCACCGGTCCCGGTTGGTCCAAATGTAGCGGCTCATCGAGAAAAAGATCCCGCGAAGGCAAAAGCGAATCCCAACCCCGCGAGTGCGAACAACTTGACTGGTGGTGAATCCGGTTGCGTAATCTTGGTAATCACGATGGCCACGATAGCTAGAGCAATCGGTACACCCATTGTGATGAGTAATAAGCGAGGCAGGGTAAATCGACCGAAGATCAACTTCGTCTGACCTTGGGCTCGTCTCTTTTGCTGCCAGGCAATAAAAATCGTGGCCGCAATGGCAGACGGCATAAGCACATAACCGGGTATTACGTCCGCTGCTTGCGGGTATGTTTTGTCGATAACGAGAAAAGTCGCCACAAGCGCGAGCCCGATAATGATCCCGATTTTCTCATTTCGTTTCATCGCGCTTCCCGGCAGAAGACAAGAAGCCGTGATCCCACTGCTTCGGCGGTAGAGGACTCAACCATAGCCAGTTTTACTTAACATTGCATTTCAAGCTATGTAGTCCTTCAACTTGAAATCCGCCGCCACCGACCCTGCACCACCTGTGGCGTCACGTCAGCGCGTGTCTTACGAGCTGAGGCCCTGCCTCTGCAGCGCCCCGGGATGACAGACGTTGACTGCTACCACCGGCGCGCGGCGAAGGCCTGGCCGGTCGTGCCACCGAAGAGGCTGACCGCGCCGGCCGGCTTGTAGCCGGACGGCGTGGCGAAGAGGCCGCCATTGGCGACGATCTGAATGCTGGCCCCGCCATCCGAGGCGACGCCGGTATCGCAGACCCAGAGCGCGGCCGACGAATTGTTTTGCACCAGGAAGCCGTTCGCCGGCACGTGCCGCCGAACAGGGTCTGGGCGCTGCCGCCGGCGGCGATGGTGCCGCTGCCGTCGCTTGCCGCCGCGCCGGCCGTGTTGACGACCGGCAGCGGGTTCTGCGGCCCGACCGGGCTGGCGACGCCTGCGCTCACCGAGGCGGGCGCATGCACCGGCACGAGATTGCCGCTGGCGTCGGGCGCGGTCGAAAGCGATTGGACGGTGGTGTTGGCGTCTTTGACGAGAAGCGTCATGGCAGTTCCTGTTCGTTGCTATCGGCTTCGTCATCCCGACGAAGGTCGGGATCCAGACTTCAAGCGCTTGAGAAGCGGAATCCTGGGCCCCGGCCTCCGCCGGGGTGACGAAATGCTTGGGTTCGTGGGTTCCGGGTTCATCGCTGCGCGATGCCCCGGAATGACCTCAATTTCAATCGATCTGCGGCGTCTGAGACGCGCGGCGGCGATACGCCTCGAAAATTCCCTCGCCGGCGACGGGCGTCACCAGCAGTTCGCTGAGCGCCCAAACCAGCGCATCGACCCGGTCGGGCGAGTAACCCGCGGCGGCGCGATCGAAATCATGGACGAAGCCGCACATCTGGTCCTCGAGCGCCGGGAAGGCACCGAGGTGATGCACCCTGCCCTGTTCGTACAAAGCCGCGACCGGCTCGGCCCGCGCCACTTTCCCACGCGCCGCGTGAACCGCGGCGTATGGCACGTCCGGATCGACGACGCGCAACGTCGCCTCGACCAGTTCGCCGCCATTGTTGACTTCGGCGACGATGCGGTCGGCGTCGTGCGCCCGGTAGGCGGCAACGGCCGCCCGCGCCCATTCGGTCGGCGTGTAGCGGCCAGAAACATCGGCCAGTACATAGCCGTGCCCGTTCGCGTCCTTGCCGGCGACAACGATGCCGGTCTCGTCGGCGTGCTCGTCGGAGCTCACCGCCGGGTCGATCGCGACGACGATACGGGTCAGCTCCGGCAGCGCGGCGACGCGAGCGGCGTCGATGATCGCGTGGCTCCACAGCGCGCCGGGCACGTCCTCAAGGATTTCGGCGTCGAGCTCCTGGCGGCCGAGCCGCGTGCCCTCGTAGCGGCGGACGATCTGGTCGAGAAAGGCCGGGGCCAGGTTCTTCTGGTTTTCAATCGTGCGGCCGCGGGTGACCGCGACCTTGGGGTCGGCGAGCAGCTCGCGAATAAACCGGGTCGGCCGCGGCGTGGTGGTGACGATTGCGCGCGGGTCGACGCCGAGCCTGAGGCCGAACATCAGCATGTCCCAGGCTTGCGGGTAGCGCCACGCCGCCAACTCGTCGCACCAGGCGAGATCGTGTTGCGGGCCGCGCAGGCGATCAGGCTCGTCAGCCGAGTAGGTCGTCGCGATCGCGCCATTGGGCCAGCTCAGCAAATGCTTCGACGGTTCGTAGTCCGGCCGGTCGTCGGGCGGGCCGATCGACAACAGACCGCTCTCGCCCTCGACCATGACCGCCCGGGCGTCGGCGGCGGTCGGTGCGACCAGCGCGATGCGCCGCGCTTTGCCGGCATCAACCTGCGCCCGCACATACTCGGCGCCGGTGCGGGTCTTGCCGAAACCGCGCCCGGCGAGCAGCAGCCAGACGCGCCAATCGCCTGGCGGAAGCTTCTGGCCATCATGCGCATCGCGGAAGAACCAATCGGTATCTAGCTCTTCCGAATCCTCATCACTCAGGCCGCTGATCGCTCGATCGCGCCGCTTCTTCGGCTGCGAGGCGATCCAGCTCATCGATAAGTCGCTGGCGCGCACCTTGCGGGTCATGTTTGGTCGGTTCGTCCTCTCGTGATGCGACCAGGCCGGCGAGCGGGACCAAGCCGAGATAGCGGGCGATGGCGTCGAGCGCAGCCCGCTTGTCGTAGAGCTTGACGCGGTAGGGTTTGCCCTCCGCGCCCGCCGATTGAACGATCTCGGCGATTGCCGCGACGTCTTCCTCATCCAGTTCGGAGGCGGCTTTGACCGTCATCTTGCCTTCGTTCCAATCGACGATATGACTGAGATTGGCGAAGGCGATGCGGCGGTATTCCTCGAGCACCCGTTCCGGGGTGATGCCGAGCCGGGCCGCGCGCGCGGTGCTCTCTTCGAGCGTTGCTTGCGCGGCTTTACGCCGCCGACGCTCCTGCCAGCGTGATCTGATCGTCAATTGCGATGCTCTGTCGGGGTTTGTCGCGGCGGGGAGACCATCGCCTCGCCCAACTCCGCCATTGTGTTCTCTTTATAGCATATCGATCCGGATTTGTCAATATAAAAATGCGCTATATGCAATTATTATCGGAAGTGAGTTTCCAACGCCCCGAGCGTGGCGACGAGGATACCCGAGGCCGCCTCCTGGCTGACGCGGCGCCCCGCCCAGCCCTGCTCATGCGCCCACTCCTTCAGCGACCGCTCCCACCCTACGACATGCCAGAGGCAGGAGCCGCCGGGCGAGGCAATGCCGCCGACCGCGCGGATCGCCCGCCACACCGCGATGCGCGCCGCCTCCGCTCGCAGCCCCGGCGCGTGATCGCCACGGCGCGCCGGTTTGTCGCCCAGGCTCAGCCGCGACAGATCGAGCGCGCGCAGCGGGTCGAGCTGCGCCAGCGCGAAGCGATGCCGAAAGTCTTCTCCCGCTTGCCGCATTGCCGCGGTGATGGAGCCTCGGCGCTCCATCATCGTCAGGATGTCGACCGCGCGATATGGCCGTGCCGACGGCCCCTCCGCATCGGCGATGACCGTCGGGAAAAGCTCGACAAGCCCGTGTTGTCTGCGCTCGGCGGTGATGATGTCGTCAGTTGCCGGGTTTCGCGTCAGGCGGCGCTTGCTCATTTCCGCTCTCCAGGAACAATACATGAACGATGAGGGTGTGAAAAAACCCGGACACGGGCGTCGAGGCGTCTCAGGTACGAGTCAGGCGGGAGCCGGCCGGGGCGCCCCAAGCGACCGCCTACGGCGCGCGCCAACAATTCGATTTCACGCACCCGCGCCCGCTCCTCGGCGCTGCCGCCCGTGACATGACACAACGCGTGATGCGAAGCGCAGTAGGTCGAACCCGGACGCCGGGCCGCGCCGCAGACCCCGCCGCCGTCGAAGATAAAAGCGCAGCCATGGCCGGATCCGACGGTCACCCAATCGCCGAACCCGCGCGAACCTCCCCCGTCCACTGGCCCCTCCCTGCCCCATTGCCAATATCGCATGGCGGATATATTATCATGCCTTGACATGTCAATATGGCAAGTTTGCGATGAACACAATATGGTTTCAGGAAACGCTCGACAAGGCGGGGGTGAGCCAGGCCGACCTTGCCCGTCATCTCGGCCTCGCGCCCTCGGCGGTGTCGCGCATGCTCAAGGGCGAGCGGCAGATGAAGCTGCTCGAAGCGGTGCAGACAGCGGCCTTTCTCGGCGTGTCGCAGGAGGAGGTGCTGCGCAATGCCGGCGAGGCGTCGGCGACGCCGCCATCGACCGAGCCGGCGCGCCGCGGCCGTCCGCCTCGGGCGGCATCGGCCCTCCCCGCCATCCGCCAGGACGCGCTGCCGATCCGCAGCGCGGCGCGCGGCGGTAACGACCAGGAGATGTTCCTCGGCGACGGGCCGATCGGCTACACGCCGCGCCCGGCCAACCTGGCAGGGGTGCGCGACGCCTACGCGATCTACATGGTCGGCGACAGCATGGAGCCGCGCTACATGCAGGGCTGGCTCTTGCACGTCAACCCGTTCAAGCCGCCGACCCGCGGCCGCGACGTCGTCGTCTACAAGACCAACCAGGCGGTGCTGATCAAGCAGTTCGTCGGCTGGAGCGGCGACGCGCTGGTGCTGCGCCAGCTCAACCCTGACCAGGAGCTGCGCATCCCGCGCGCCGAAGTCGCCGAATGCCATCTGGTGGTGGGGGTCGACCAGGAGGGGTAACGGGCAATGCGCTGGAGGTTCGCCGTCGCCATGGTTGCGGCAGCCGTTCTCTGCGCTACCGAGCCTCGGCAAGTTCGGGCGGAGCAATCGGCGCTGCAGGCGGTCTGCGCGAATACGGGCGGTACCACAGTGCCCGACACGCAAATCGATGCGTGCAGCAAGATCATCCAAGCGGGCAGCGAAACACAGAAAAATCTGGCGAACGCCTACCTCAGCCGCGGTGCCGGATATGGCCGCAAGGGCGATTACGACCGGGCGATAGCTGACCTCACCAAGGCGATCGAACTCGATCCGAAACTCGCCCGTGCCTACTACGATCGCGGCCTTGTCTATGACCGCGAGGGCAATTACGACCGCGCTGTCGCCGATTACGGCACGGCAATCGAGTTCGATCCGAAATACGTCCACGCCTACAACAATCGCGGGCTCATCTATAACCGCCAGGGTGATTACGACCGCGCAATCGCCGACTACACCAAGGCGATCGAGCTCGATCCGCAGCATGCCAACGCCTACAGCAACCGCGGCAACACCTATGCGCGCAGGGGCGATTACGACCGCGCAATCGTCGACTATACCAAGGCGATCGAGCTCGATCCCAAATTGGCCGTCGCCTACGCCAACCGTTGTTGGGTGCGCGCGATCAACGGCCAACTGGCGCCCGCTATGACGGACTGCGACGAAGCCCTTCGCCTCAAACCCGACGACGCCGTAGCGCTCGATAGCCGCGGCTTCGTCTACTACATGCTCGCCCGCTACGACGAGGCAGTGGCCGATTACAGCAGCGCACTAGGTGTCAATCCGAAATTCGCAAGTTCGCTGTACGGCCGCGGCATGACCAAGCTGAAAAAAGGCGACCCGACCGGCAACGCGGACATCGCCGCGGCGAAAGCGATCCAACCCGACATCGCCGACGAGATGGTGCGTTATGGGCTGAAATAGTCTTCGCGGCGGCGAGCGTATCGCAGCCGTACAAGCGGAGGGCCAATGCGCGCGAATACGCGTTTAGTGGCGATGGTGGGTCCGATCATTGCGTCGCTCGTCGCGATCCCGCGAGCCGAGGCTCAGCGATCTCCCGTTTGGGCCGCCTGCGCGAACGAGGCGGACTCGCCGCAGATGCAAATCGGCGCCTGCACGATCATCATTCTGGAAGGCAATCAAACTCGGAAGGATCTGGCGAGCGCCTACAACAGCCGCGGCAACGCCTACGATCGCGAGGGCGACTACGACCGGGCCATCGCCGACTTTACCAAGGCGATCGAACTCGACGCAAAAGACGCCGCTGCCTACAACAACCGTGGCATCTCCTACCGCCACGAAGGCGAGGACGACCGCGCCATCGCCGACTACACCAAGGCGATCGAGCTCGATCCGAAATTCGCTCTCGCCTACTACAACCGCGGCAACGTCTACGCCAACAAAGGCGAGGACGACCGCGCCATCGCCGATTACACCAAGGCGATCGAGCTCGATCCCAAAGACGCCTGGGCCTACGGCAGCCGCGGCCTTGCCTACTTCCACAAAGGCGAGGACGACCGCGCCATCGCGGATGACACCAAGGCGATCGAGCTCGATCCGAAAGACGCGCTCGCCTACAACAACCGTGGCATCGCGTACGACCATAAGGGCGATACCGTTCGCGCCATCGCGGACTACACCAAGGCAATCGCGCTCAATCCGAAGTTCGCGCTCGCCTACTACAACCGGGGCAACGTCTACGCCCACAAGGGCGATACCGCCCGCGCCATCGCGGACTACACCAAGACGATCGAGCTCGATCCGAAAGACAGCAGTGCCTACGGCAACCGCTGCTTGGCGCGTGCGATCAGCGGCCAGGCACAATCGGCGCTCTCGGACTGCGACGCGGCGTTGCAGCTCAAGCCCGGCCACGCAAACACGCTCGCCAATCGCGGCATCGCCTATTACCTGCTCGGCCGCTACGACGAAGCGCTGGCCGATTACGACGCGGCGCTGAAGCTCGATCCGAAATTGGCGAGCTCGCTCTATGGCCGCGGGATGACCAAACTGAAAAAGGCCGACCCGACCGGCAACGCGGACATCGCCGCAGCGAAAGCGATCCAACCCGACATCGCCGACGAGATGGCGCGCTACGGGATAAAATAACGACTGCGCGGCCGGCCACCTGCATCGAGCAGGCTTCTCAGGGTCGGCAATCTAAGGTCGCAAACAGGACGGGTAACCATAATCAACAGCATTGGTGCTAATTGATCTCATCGAGACCGTAAGCTCTTGGTAATACTGCCCGAGGCAGCGGGATTTGGCGCTGCCGACGTCCGTTTGTTCTGGCGGAGGGGTCGATGAGATCGTTCATCAGGCTGGCGATGGCTGTCGCGGTCGTGAGTACGCTGAGCTTTCAAGCCCTGGCGGCGTACATGTTCGACGCCCCGATTTCGATCGCGATCGACAATGCGGGCAATCTCATTGTCTCCGAGCCGGGGCGCTATCGGGTCGACAAGTACGACAACGTCCTCAACCGCCTGTGGCGCTCGCCGAGCCTCGCTCCGCTGCGGCTCGCCATCGACTCTCATGGCAACGTCTATGTCGCCGACAACAATGCCGGCGTAAAAAAACTCGACGCCGCTACCGGCCAGTTCGTGCCGTTAGGCGCTCCGCTGTCACAAGTTACCAACGCCGTCGCCGTCGCGATCGACGGCAGCGACTACATCTATGTGCTCGACCGCAGGGGCCTGATGCAGAAATTCACTCCTGACGGCAGCCAGCAACTGGGAAGCTGGGGCGGCACGGTCGGGAGCGGCGACGGCGAGTTTTCCAACCCGACCGACATCGCCGTCGGGTACGCCGGCAAGAACATCTATATTGCCGATAGCGGCAATCATCGCATCCAGCGATGGCAGCTGACGACCGACGTGACGACAAACAAGGTGACGGGCGCCACTTTTGTCGGATGGCTAGGGCGCTGCAACAACCTAGGGCGCAGCTGCAATCTAAAGCAGCATGCGAGCCGCGGGTTTTCTTGCACGGCGAAAACCTGCTCGCCGCCCTCACCGGGCAGCGGCGCCGGCCAGTTCATCTATCCTTCCGGCCTCGCTGTCGCTGCGCCGGACTACGTTTACGTTGCCGATTTCGGCAACAGCCGGATCCAAAAATTCGATGCAAACGGGACATTTCTAACGAAGTTCGGGACCAACGGCATTGGGCCGGGCCAACTCATCGAGCCGACCGATGTTGCAGCAGATTCAGCGGGCAATGTCTGGGCGAGCGACGGGCCTGCCGGCCGCCTCGTCGAGTTCGACGCGAACGGTAATCCGCTGCGGATTTTCGGCGGGAGGGAGATCCTTGCCGCCTCCCCCGGTTCTCCACCGCTGAACGTCGATCCGATCTTCGACCCTCGGGCTGTTCCTGTCTTTTCCGGCCATTCGGCGGTGTCGACGGTGACGCTCGCTACGTACGGCTATTCCGGCGTCCTGAACATGACATCTCCGTGCTGCCTCGATCTGGCGACCTCGGCGCCGGTTTCACCCAATGGCGTCAGCGCTATGGTGAGCCCGACCTCCTCCAACTTCGCGCCGCCGCAAGCGCCGGCCACGGCGAACCTCACTCTCTCCGCTTCGTCGAACCCCACCCCCGGCAAATTCATCACGCAGGTTACGGTTGCAGACCCGGCGCAGAATTTCAGCGATTCGGTCAATGTCGGGTTCGAAGTGCTGCCGCCGTGGCCGGGCGATGGCGCACCCCCGGCTTGCATGCCGGCGCTCCAGGTGCTGCCCCTGTCAATGCTCGATCTGTTCGCCTGGCGTCAGCCGATGACGACGACGCCCTCAGTCTCCACCAGCGGGGTCGCTATCAAAAGCACGGACCCACATTGTGTCATGCCGGGCAGCGCGCCCGGTACCATGGGCTCGTGCGCCGGCTTCGAGCTGGATCTCACGGGCGCGCCGGGGTTCAGCCCCAACCTGACGATGATAACCTTCAAGAACAATACCCATAGCGGCTTCGTGAACGTCACGAGTTCGAACAGCGCCAACTGCGCCGCGTCTACCACGTTCACGATCCCAGCGGGGGCCACCTTGCCGCTGCTGTTCGCGAAGGCGACCACGACGACGCTGATTTTCAGCGACGCCAGCGGCCATACCCCGGTCGCCAAGGCGCAATTCAGCGAGGGTCCCTTCTGGACCTTTTTCGGCGGCAGGAACGCCACCATCACCTTTATCGGCGACTGGCGTTTCTAAGGAACTGGCGGCGTTTGCCCTCGCGGTTTCCGGGCGCTACGATCGCTGCAACGGCCACGGAATTTGGGGAGCGGATTGCCATGCGCACGACCTACAGCGTCAACGACATGACCATCCACCGCATCGTCGAACAGGAGCAGGGCTTCACTCCGATGCTCGAATTCCTGCCGACATTGTCAAAGGAAACGCTGGAAGAGAACCTCTCCTGGCTGGCGCCGGGCGGCTATGCCCGCGAGACCGGCAATGTCGTGCTGTGCTTCCAGAGCTATGTCGTGAAGACGCCGCACCACAACATCCTGGTCGACGCCTGCATCGGCAACAACAAGACCTTTCCGCTGCGCCCGACCTGGAACAACAAGAGCGACGGCAATTGGATGGCGGCACTAAAGGCGGCCGGGCTCGGGGTCGAGGACATCGATTTCGTGATGTGCACGCACCTGCACGGCGACCATGTCGGGTGGAACACCAAGCTGGAGAACGGGCGCTGGGTCCCGACCTTTCCGAAGGCGCGCTACCTGTTCTCGAAAAAGGAATACGACTTCTGGACCGGCTCCGAGGTTCCGTCAGGGTTTGCATCCGATCCGATCAAGGAAAGCGTGCTGCCGGTCGTCGAGGCCAACAAGGCCGAACTGGTGACCAGCGACCACGCGCTCAACGACCATATCCGGCTGATGCCGACCCCGGGTCATACCCCCGACCATTTCGCGGTCTGCGCCGGCAAAGGCCATGACCAGGCGGTTTTCACCGGCGACCTCATCCACTCGCCGATCCAGGCGCGTTATCCCGAGCTGGTGATGCGGGTCGACACCGACCGCGATCAGGGGGTGCGGACGCGGCGGGCGTTTCTCGAGAAATACTGCGACACCGACACGCTGTGCTGCACGATGCACTTCCCCTCGCCGTCGGTCGGCCATATCAAGCGCTGGGGCGACGGGTTCAAGCTCGATTATTTGACGTGACGCTCGGCAAGCGGGGATCGGCCTTCCCTGCGCTCGCGACAAGCCGCCTGCGGCTTCGCGCGCCGGACGCTGCCGACGTCGCGTCGTACGGCGCCGTGTTGCGGGCGCCGAATGTGACCCGGTTTTCGGATATCCCTGACCAGCCGCGCGACGCGCAAGTCGAGCGCATTATCCGCTTTATGGTAAGGCTGCACGCCACGGGCAAGGGCTGCGGCTGGGTGATTGAGGATGCCGAGTCGTCAACGCTGATCGGCGCCGTCCGCTTTAACCATTTCGACCGCAGGGCCCGGCTGGGGGAGATCGGCTACGAACTGCACTCGGCGTTCTGGGGCCGGGGCATGATGAGCGAGGCGGTACACGCCGTCGTCGCCTGTGGCCACCGTCTGTTTGGTCTCAACCGTATCGAGGCATGGACCTTGCCGGGTAATCCTGCCTCCGACCGCGTGCTCGAAAAGGCCGGCTTTCACTATGAAGGCACCCTGCGGCAGCGCGCCCAATTCAAGGGGGCTTTCCACGATTTCCGCATGTTCGGTCGCGTCGCGGCTGACCCGATCCCGGCGTGACGGGCCGTCGCCGAGGTCTTGCGTGCTCCACGATGCACTTCCCCTCGCCCTCGGTCGGCCATGTCAAGCGCTGGGGCGACGGGTTCAAGCTCGACTATTTGACCTGAGCAAGGGCCGGGCCGGGTTCGTCGCCGGCCATGCCCGCGCCGCGGCCAGTGACCAACGCTATCGAGGAGCTATCGACACCATGCGCCCGAGGCGAGCATGCGGAGCAAGCGAATGCTCTGCCCCACCCAGACGAGGAAGAGCGCGTAGAGGCCTAAAGCGCACCAAAGTGACAAGACAGACCTCCCTGGACTCGGCGGCGATTGCGAGGGCGAAACCGACGCGGAAGATCGGTGGTGCGGCTTAAGGTTTCGCTAATTCCGGCCCGGGTTCGTCAAGGGAGCCAGCCATGACCGATGTCGCTCAATTCCGCCGCCTCCTCGACCGCTTCACCGCCGCCGGCTGCGCCAACGATTGCGCAGGCTTCGCAGCGCTGTTCACCGAGAACGCGACCTATGACGATAATTTCTTCGGGCTGCACCGCGGCCGCGCCGAAATCGCGGCGATGCTGCAGCGCTTTCACGACACCGGCGAGAACTACCGCTGGGAATTCGACGAGCCGGTGTTCGACGGCGCGCTCGGCTATGCCTGGTTCCGCTTCAGTTTCGCCTCGAAGATGCCGGGCTGCGAAGGCAAGCCGGTGCTGATCCGCGGCATCAGCTGCTTTCGGATCGAAAACCGCCTCATCGCCGAATACCGCGAAGTGTTCGACACCGGGATCGCGCTGGCGCAGCTCGGTTTTCCCGGCGAGCGCATCAAGCGCGTGCTCGACAAGGAAGCGGCGGCGCAGAACGGATCAGCTATAGCGCGGGCGCATCTCGAACGTTTTAGAGACCAATAGCTCCGATCCACTGGCCTGCATTCTGCGCAGGAAAATCAAGATTTTCCTCGATCGCCGACCCGACATCTCCGCTAGCGCGCGCTAGCGAGAGCGATTGAGTGGTGATCTGAATAGAACCGCAATTGGCGGTTATCGCCTCAATCGCACGCGAAGGAAAGCCGTGCTCAATCAGAAGTTCATGGTTATTGAGCCAACGTAAATGCACGACAACCTCGCCGTCTGCCCAGAACGCGCGGCAACTCAAAAGTGGCGCGTCGCTCGGGTTCCAACTGCCCTTCACGAAGACTAGCCTGTCGAATGGGCTGATAGCCCCTCCGTCATCAAACTGCACTCGCGCTTCATGCCACCCGTCTGGCGACGTCGCGCGCTCGAATACTGTTCGTTCTGAGCCGAGGGTCAGAAGCAAACCCAAGAGTAATCCTGGGCCAATTGTGACCACGAAGAAGCCAACGCCGAAGACTAAGAGGCAGACGGCACAAAAACGTACCGTCTTGCCGACGAAGCTCCACTTCATGATTCCAAAGCCCGTTCCCCGCCGAGCATACCGCAGTTACGCCGCGCACGCGCGAGTTGCTGTCATCGGGGTGCGTGCACAGCCTGTGCATAAATCAGGAATCCGCGCTGCATCAATTACGCTGCCTTCGCGTAGCTGACGATTTCGTATTCGATGCCGTCCGGATCGAGAAAATAGAAGCGGCGGCCCGGTTCATAATCATCATGGTTGAACGGCTTGAGCCCAGCGGCGATCACCCGCGCTTCGGTCGCATCAAGGTCGTCGACTTCGACCCCGATATGGTTGAGCGGTCTGCCCTTGGCAAAACCCGCGGGGAGTTCTGCGGCATTGGCCGGCCTGTTGAGCGCAACGTAGTGCTCGTCCGACCCGACATGGATCGTGTGCCCGCCGTTTTGCGACGGGCCGCTCCAACGGATGTGCCAATCAAACAACGCTTCCATCAGAGCCGACGTGCGCCCGGGGTCGGCGACCGTGATATTCACGTGCTCAATACGTAATGACGACATCTCGTCCTGCTCTCTGGTTGGGGGGCGGATCGCTTGCCGTTGTGGTTTATCGAACCTCAAGCTAACTTGAGGTCAAGGATTTTTTTCAGGAGAGCGACGTGAACCCGGCCCCAACGCTGTCGATCGGCGAACTCGCTCGACGAACCGGGCTTTCGGTCTCGGCGGTCCGGTTCTACGAAACGCGCGGCTTGGTCCAGGCAACCCGCGGGCCCGGCAATCAACGCCGCTTCGCCCGCGCCGACATCCGGCGATTGTCGTTCGCGCTCATCGCTCAGCAGCTGGGGCTGACGCTGTCGGAGATCGAGGCCGAGCTGTCAACGCTACCAAACGGCCAGGCGCCGACGGTCGCGGACTGGCGTGCCATCGGCGCGCGAATGCGCGGCGCTCTCGCGGCGAAGATCGCCATGCTGCAGCGAACGCAGGAGCTTTTGGATGGCTGTATCGGATGCGGCTGCCTGTCGCTCGATCGCTGCGCCCTTTACAACCCGAACGACCGCGCCGCACGCGCCGGCCCAGGGCCACGTTTTCTGCTGGGAGACCGGGCGTCCGATTTCGAAAACGATTGACCACATCCAGAGACGGGCGAAATCGGCATCCGTTGTGTTTTTCAGGAAGAAAGCCCACCCCGACAAAGGTCGGGACCCATGGCTCCGCCCGTGTCGCGGTCGAAGAATAGGCGCCAGCTGCGGCGAGCTCGCTTCCCGCTCGCGCGCCCAGATCGTCGACCAACTTATGGGCTCGCGTTCCAAAGCCTCAGGGCGCATACCCCGGCGATATGACGAAAATCGCCGTCTGTCGTCAGCATCGTCAACTCGTGGCGTACGCATAGCTGCGCCAATAGTGCGTCGATTGTGCCGATCTCGATGCCGCGCCGGCGGCACTGATTTCTCAGTTCGGCAGCGTCGATGTAATCAGTTCGACCGGGCAAAAGGAGCGGGATCGCAGAGAACCGCTCCAAGATCGCGGCGCGAGCTTTTGGCCCAGAAAAGCCCTGCAAAAGCTCTTGTAAGACGAGCCCGGTGATAAAGAGGCTTTCCCCTGCTGCGATGCTCCGCCGCAGCTCACGGACTTCAGGAACCGCCGGGGGCATATCGCGCCGAAACGCCAGCGACCAAACGCTGGTATCGACAAACAGGCTCAATTGCGTGTGCGCTCTGCCTTGTAATCGAAGGTTTCATCCCACTCAAGGCTGCCCATCAGCTCAAGTAGGCGCTGCTGCCGTCGGCGCGCGATGAATTCTTCGAGCGCCTTGGTGACAGCCGCCTTCTTGGTGCGCTCGCCGCTCAGCTGCAGCGCGCGTTCAAGCAGGTCGGGATCAATCGATAGATTTGTCGCCATGTGTGAACCTCCACACATTTGCTGACACATTACTATCCGTCCCGCAATAACGGCAAGACAGTCACTGCCCCTACCAAGCCTCTCTTCCGCGCTGCGGGCGGGCGATGGCGGCGCCGGCTTCGGCGAGTTCGCGCTTTTCGCGCTGTTCGGCCTCGTGTTTGTCGAACATCGCTTTGGCGGCGGCGTTGCGCTTGGCGCTGAACTCGTCGCGGTTGTCGCCGCACCATTGATACGACGCCGCGCGGCTCTGGTTAAGCTTCGAGAAATGCGGCATCACGTAGCGCGAATAGAGTTCGTAGGAGCGCTTGGTCGCCTCAAAATCGGCCCAGTTGTGCGCCTGCTGCAGCATCGCGCCAAACTGGCCCTGCTTGTCCTGCAGGCGCTCGATCAGCGCGATCGCGTCGTCCGGCGTGCCGCAAACGCCAAAGCGGTTCTCGACAAACCACTCCAAGGGGTCTTTCCCCGCCGGCACGATAAAGCGCGGCTGGTTGTTGTTGAGGTAGCCGAGATATCGCTCGAAGCCGAACTTAGCGTTCTCGTAAGCCTGGGCGCGGGTCTCGGCGATGTGCATCGGGCCCACGAGGCGCAGCCGGTTGGGGTCCATCGTGCGGCCGTCCTGCGCCGCGACATCGTTGGCGATCTGCCAATTCGAGCCGAGCGCGTCGAAGCCGAACGGGTTGGTCGCGGCGACGCAGATCATGCCGAGATCGTATTTGCCGGCGAGCCGCCCGCCCGACGGGGTCACGGCGCTCACCACGGCGACCTCGGGATAGGGCTTGGTGTAGGGCAAGAGGTGCAGCCGGCAGCCCTCCATCGTGTACCACTCGGTCTTCTCGGTGACGATCTCGCCTCTGAACAGCCGCAGGATCGCGTCGAGCGACTCCGCCATGCGGTCGCGCTGGGTGATCGGATCGATCCCCATCATGATCGCGTCGGACGCAAGCAAGCCCGGCCCGGCGCCGAACATCACCCGGCCGCGCGTCATGTGGTCGAGCTGGACAATGCGGTCGGCGACCATCATCGGGTGGTGGTAGGGCAGCGAAATGACCCCGGTGCCGAAGCGGATGTGCTTGGTCCGCTCGGCGGCGAAGGCGATGAAGATTTCGGGGCTGGAGATGATCTCGAAGCCGGCCGAATGGTGCTCGCCGATCCACGCCTCGTGAAAGCCGAGCTTGTCGAGCCAGGTCATCAGCTCGAGGTCGCGTTCGAGGCATTGCGTCGGGTCTTCCTCGTTCGGGTGGAACGGCGGCAGGAAGATCCCGTGGCGCAGGTTGATCTCGGTCATCGCAAGGCCTCGCTGGTTATCAAGTACGGTCGGTCTCCGCCCGACCTCCGGCACCGGCCCGCTCCCCCTCCCGGCCACCCATAGCATACTTTCGTTGGATGGCCGGGAGGGGGAGCGGGCTGGAACCGTGTCCGCGCAGGCGGACAGAAACCACAGCCCGCGATGCTAGCGGAGTTGACCAGCAGCGCAAACCCGGTGGACGCAACCCTGCGCGCCACTTGCGCTCGCCCTGGCTCCGGCCCAACTTGTCGCCAATGGCCGGCACTCTTCCGGAGACGATAGGCGACGCAGCGCGCCCGCCGCCCGAGCATATTCGCGTCGTCGGGCGAGTGATGCGTCCGCCGGCGGAGCGGCCTGTGGACGACACGATCGACAACATCGCCGAGTGGCTGCTGACGCCGCCGCGCCAATTTGCCGAGGGCATCGCCACCTTTGACGAATTCGCCTGGCGCCTCGTCGCCGCGGGGATGCCGCTCGTGCGGGTGACCATTCATAGCGGCACGCTGCACCCGCAATTCCTTGGCACCACCTTCACCTGGTGGCGGGACACCGGCGAGACCGTGCAGGTGATGATCGCGCATGAAATCGCCGAGACGATCTTCTACGAAAAGAACCCGGTACGGCGGGTCTGCGAAGGGCGCGAAACGTTGCGCCGGCGGCTGGATGTGCCGGACGGCGAGCTCGATTTCGACATATTGCGGGAGCTGCGCGACCGCGGCGGCACCGACTATATCGCCCTGCCGATCCAAGGCGCCTACGGCGTCGCTTATATGCTGACGTTCGTCACCGATCGGCCGAGCGGGTTCCGGGACAGCGAACTTGCCGAGCTGGCGCGCGTCGGACAGCGGCTGTCGATCGTCGCCGACCGCCATAACCAGTGGCGGATCACCTACAATCTGCTCTGCGCCTATCTGGGGGCGAAGACCGGGCCGCATGTGCTGTCCGGCGATATCCGCCGCGGCGGCGGCATGGAGCTGACCGCGGTTTTGTGGTCGTCCGACCTGCGCGGGTCTACCGAGCGTTCCGACCGGCTGCCCAGCGAACGGATGATCGCGATCCTCAACGCGCTGTTCGAAGCCCAGGCGGTGGCGATCGGGGCGCATGGCGGCGAAATCCTCAAATTCATCGGCGACGGCCTGCTGGCGATCTTTCCGATCGACGCGCCCGACGCGGTCGCGACGGTCGCGAAATCCGCCGTGACCGCTGCGCATGCGGCGCGCGAGGCCGTCGCCCGCCTGTCGGACCACCCGGCGATGGAGGGCGAGCCGCCGCTCGACATCGTCGTCGCGCTGCATGTCGGCACGGTGCATTACGGCAATATCGGCGCGGCCGACCGGCTCGATTTCACGGTGATTGGACCCGCGGTCAATCTGGTGAGCCGGATCGAGAGCGCCGCCAAGACGCTCGGCCGGCCGATCGTCGTCAGCGCGGAACTGGCGGCGATGCTCGACGGCGGCGTCGTCTCGCTCGGCCATCATCCGATGCGCGGGCTTCCGATGCCGGAGGAGTTGTTCGCCCCGGCTTGAGCCGTTTCGACCTTCAGTCACGCTTATCATCAGCCATGCATCGCTTGCGCAGTTCGCAGGTGCGGAAAACATTTCAGCCCGCAACCCTGACGCGCCATGATGCAGTGCAAAATGCTGTAGGAGCTTGTTTTTGCCATGAGCTTGTCGCCCGAGGAATACCGCGAGCATCTTGAGTCCACGGCGGTGCGCGCCGGGTTCAGTTTCGATGATGTCGTGTTACCGACCAGCCACGAATTTCATCTCGGGCGGATGCGGTTTCACTACCTCGATTGGGGCAACAAGCATCTGCCGACGATCGTGTTCCTGCACGGCGGCGCGCTGAACGCGCATACCTGGGACCTCGTCTGTCTGGCGCTGCGCGACGAATACCATTGCGTGGCGCTCGACCAGCGGGGCCACGGTGACAGCGACTGGTCTGAGGACGCCGACTACACGATGGGCGCGCAGCTCTCCGACACCAAGGGGTTTGTCGACCATCTCGGCCTCGACAAGTTCATCCTCGTCGGCATGTCACTCGGGGCGATCAATTCGCTCGCCTTCGCGGTCAACCATCCCGAGCGGCTCAACAATCTGGTGATCATCGACGCCGGGCCGGAGATGCGGCGGCCGGGATCGAGCCGCATCCGCGACTTCGTCAACGGCGTCGCCGAGACCGTGACGATCGAGGCGATCATTGCAAAGGCGCTGGAGTTCAACCCGCGCCGCGACCCGAAAATCCTGCGCCGCAGCCTGATGCACGCGCTGCGCCAGCAACCCGACGGCACCTGGCGGTGGAAATACGACCGCCGCCGCTTTCAGGTGCTTGACCAGGAAAAGCACCGCGCCGAACGCGCCGCGCTCGCTGATGGCTTGAGCCGCATCGCTTGCCCGACCTTGATCGTGCGCGGCGGCGAAAGCGACGTGTTCCACGAAGAGGACGGCATCAAACTCGCGGCGCGCCTGCCGAACGGAAAGTTCGTCACCGTGCCCAAGGCCGGCCACACCGTGCAGGGCGACAACCCGAAGGATTTGGTGGCGGAACTGCGCCGGTTTTTGAAGGCGAACTAGCGATCCCTACCGGCTCCGCGCGCCGTGAAAGACGCCAATCACGGCAAGCTCATCCGCTTCCGGATCTACAGTGTAGACGACGATATACGCCAAACCGGCGACCACCCACTCTTGGGTACCAACCGCTCTCCCTACATGGCCGATGTAGGGGAAATTGCCTAACAGCTCCGTGCTATCGATGATCCGATTAATCACCCGATCCGCTGCCGCCGGATTGTCCTTCGCAGTCCACAGATAAATTTCGTCGAGGTCGCGATACGCGCTCTCTCCGACGACGACCTTCATGCACGACGATGCGTGAACCGGGCTCGAACCTCTTCGAGGGTGAGAAATTTTGGGCTCGGATCGGCGAGCCGGCGCTCCACTTCCGCCACTTGCTCTTCGGTAAGGCGCAGGTCGGTCCTATCCTGCTCTTCCATTTCCGTTAGAACGCGCGCCGCATCCTCCTGACGCTCGGGCGGCCAGGTCAACACGCGATCGAGAACGGCTTTAATCTGCGCTTTTTTCATACGCCATCTTAGCACGAGGCGATGCCACGATCACGCGCGCACCACTTTCCTGATCCGGTGGTTGTTGGTGTCGCCGATATAGACCGCGCCGTCCGGGCCGACGACCGCGCCGTGCGGCCGGTCGAGCCCGGCGAGCTCGGCCGGGCCGCCATCGCCGCCCGGACCCTGCCGCCCGCCGGCGAGGTTGGTGACAATGCCAGTATGCCGGTCGATGCGGCGGATCGCGTGATTTTCGGTATCGACAATCAGCAAGCTGCCGTCGCGGTCGATCGCCATTTCCTTGGGCGCGTCGAACACGGCTGACAAAGCCGGCCCGCCATCGCCCGAATAGCCGCGCGCGGTGGTGCCGGCGACGGTCGTGATGATCCCGGTTTTGGGATCAACCGCGCGCAGGCTGCTGCCTTGGCGCTCCAGGATATAGACTGTGCCATCGGGCCCGACCTTGACCGCCCGGGCGCCAAACGTGCCGGCCGCGGCCGCCTTGCCGCCATCGCCCGAGTGCTCGGCGGCCCCGGTGCCGGCAAAGGTGGCGATGGTCCCTGACTTGAGGTCGACGACCCGTACCCGGTTGTCGGCGACGTCGGTGATGTAGAGCAGGCTCTCGTCGAGATTGAAGGCAAGTCCGTTCGGCTCGGCGAGGCCAGCTCGATACGCCGGGCCGCCGTCCCCGCTATAGGCCGCCTCGCCGGTGCCGGCGAGCGTGGTGATGATTCCGGTCGCGGCATCGATGCGCCGCACCCGGCGATTGAGCCGGTCGGCGATGTAGAGATTGCCGGCGCGGTCGACGACGACGCCGTACGGCTCGTTGAGCGCCGCTTGGGTGGCTGGTCCACCGTCGCCGGAATAGGCTTTCTCCCCAGAACCGGCGACGGTGGTGAGGATCCCGCGCCCATCGACGCGGCGGATCCGATTGTTGAACGTATCCGAGAGAAAAAGGTTTCCGGCGCGGTCGAAGCAGAGATCGAACGGCCCGTTGAGCAGCGCCTTGTCGGCCGGGCCGCCATCCCCGGCAAACCCCTTCTCGCCGGTGCCGACTGCGGTGGTGATGATGTTCGGCATATCCACCCCAAGCTTGACGAGATTGCTTCGCTGCGCTCGCAATGACGCCTACTCTAATCGTCATTGCGAGGCGCGCGATAGCGCGCCGCGGCAATCTCGTGCGGGAGGGCATCATGGCGGAAGGAAGGAAACCCCGGCTGGTCGGCATCAACCATGTCGCGATCGAGGTCGGCAATATCGACGAGGCGCTCGACTGGTATGCCCGGATTTTCGATTTCACCCTGCGCGGCAAGGGCGAGCGTAACGCCTTCATCGACATGGGCGACCAGTTCATCAACATGACGCTGGTCAAGGATTATGCGGCCGCGGGCGAGGAAAAGCGCCACATCGGCTTTGTCGTCGACGACCGCAGCCAGATCATCGAGCTGGCCAAGGCCGCCGGCGCGCGCTTTGTCGAGGGGCCGTTCCTCGATTTCCTGGACCCGTGGGGCAACCGGCTCGAAATCATCGAGTATTCGAACATCCAGTTTTCCAAGGCGCCGGGCGTGATGCGCGGCATGGGATTGGCGCTCGACAAGAACGACAAGGCAAAGAAGGAACTTGCCGACAAAGGGATGGCCGAATGAGCGGGTTCAAGCTCAGCCTCATCGTTCGCGGCCAGCATCCCCCGGGCGACCCGGCGGGGCACCTCGCCGACGACCTCGACCTGGTGCGCGCGCGCCGACCGGCTGGGCTTTGACGGGGTGGTGAAAGGCTCGCATTTCAGCGCCGCGCCGTTCCAATCGGTGCAGCAGATCCCGTTCCTGTCGTATTGCGCTGCCATCGCGCCCAGGCTGCGCATCATCTGCGGGCTGGTGCTGGTGCCGCTGCAAAAGCCCTTGGACCTCGCCGAGCAGCTGGCGACGCTCGACCTGTTGTCGGGCGGGCGGCTGGTCTTTGGCGCCGGGATCGGCTACCGCGACGTCGAGTTCAAGGCGTTTGGCGTGCCGCGCGGCAGGCTCGGCGCGCGGTTCGAGGAGGTGATGCTCGCGGTCAAGCGCCTCTGGACCGAGGATTTTGTCGACATGAAGGGCGAGGGCTGGGAGCTCGACCACGCCGCCTGCCCGATCAAGCCGGTGCAGCAGCCCGGCCCGCCCATCTGGATCGGCGCCAACGCCGATGTCGCGGTCAGGCGCGCGGCGCGGATCGGGCGATTGCTGGTACATCAACCCGCACAACACGCTGGCGACGATCGAACGCCAGATGGAATTGTACAAGCACGTGCTCGACGAATTGGGAAAGCCGTTTCCGGCCGAGGTGCCGATGCGCCGCGAGGTGTTTGTCGCCGCTTCGCGCACCGAGGCGATCCGCCTGGCGCAGCCCTATCTCGAAGAGAAATACCGCGCCTATCGCGCCTGGGGCCAGGACAAGGTGATGCCGGAGGGCGACGATTTCGACCACGAATTCGCCGAGCTGCTGGAAGACCGCTTCCTGATGGGCTCGCCCGCCGAGGTCGCCGAACAGATGGTGCGGCTCAACCGCCGGCTCGGGGTCAACCACATCGTCGCTTCGGTGCATTGGCCGGGCATGCCGAACAGTCTGGCGTTGGAACAGCTGGAAGTGTTGTCAGCCGAGGTGATGCCGAAGGTGCGGGAGGCGGTTTAAGTGCCCACTATACTTCTGTCATTCCCGCGAACGCGGGAACCCATGCACACTGCGGTCTGACGTTAGGGCTGCCAGCATCGCGGCCCGTCCGCTAGCCTCCGTGATCATGGGTTCCGGGTTCGCCGCTACGCGACGCCCCGGAATGACAGAGAAAACCAGGGTCGAGAGGAAAGATCGAATGAGCAATTGGCGTGCCGATCCGCTGGTCTGGGGCCATGGGCCTCGCATCTTCGAGGTGTTCCTCGAACCGACCTGCCCGCATTCGTGCCGGGCGTTCGCCAAGCTCGACGAGCTGCTCGACCACGCGGGCGCGGACCGCATCACCGTGAAGATGCGCCTGCAGTCACAGCCCTGGCACATGTATTCGGGCGTCATCACCCGCTGCATCATTGCCGCCTCGACCCTCGACGTCGGCAAGGAAGCGGCGAAATCGGTGATGGCGGCGGTGGCGGCGCATCGCGAGGAATTCGAGTTCGACCACCATGCCGGCGGGGCGAACATGGACGCGACGCCCAACGACATCATCCGGCGGATCGAGCGCTACAGCAATGTGAAGCTCGCCGAGGCCTTCGCGATCCCCGATCTCGACCGCGAGGTGAAGTGGCATTGCCGCTATGCCCGGCAGAACGGCATCCATGTCTCGCCGACCTTTATGATCGACGGGCTGGTGCAGCCCGATATGGGCAGCCGCGACCCGGTGGAAGATTGGGCGGCGCGGCTGTTGGAGGGCTGAGCCCTCATTTCGCCATTCAGTGCACCTGCAAGCTATCGTGTCGGGGACCGTTCGCCGCCAAATCACCGGCTAGGGATAGCTGACGTCGCAGGTCGGCGGCGACAGGTCGCCCTGGCACGAATTCCGGGCAGTTGGCGAGGACCTTCCGAACAGCGGCCTCGAACGTCTGCAAATCCGCGTCCAGCGCCTGCGCGAGAGACAGGGCCGCGCGGCCGAGACCGAGATAGACGAAATAAGAGACGATGTAGATCAGGATCAAAATCCACAGGATGATCGCCAGGAACCAAAGGCCGAGGAGGCCGAGCAGCAATGCGATGCCGATCAGCACGATGATCAACGTCAGTGACACGGTCACGATCGGTTTCAGAACATCGAGCCAGTTCTTGATGTATCGCAAGCGGTCGCAAGCTTTGGTGAAGTCCGACCGTGCGTCAGTCACTTTGGCCCTGGCGTCGACGCACTCAGGCGAATTGCATGGATCGAAAGGCGGGCCACCAGGAGGGCCGCCGCCGGGTTGACCGTCAGGGACAGGAACGCCCATTTCGATCCCTGTCTAAGGGTTGGACCCTATCAGCCTCCGCCGGCGCGCGAACTGGTTCTTGCCGCCGGCATCAACGTCTTGCGCGAGGACGTACCATTTAGCCGCTATCGACAATGTTGTCAGCGACGGTTCGCTGGCATCCGAGGAATCGCCAAGCCGACCGAGGCCTTCGCGATCCCCGATCTCGACCGCGAGGTGAAGTGGCACGCCAAGTACGCCCGGCAGAACGGCATCCACGTCTCGCCGACCTTTATGATCGACGGGCTGGTTCAGCCCGATATGGGCAGCCGCGACCCGGTCGCCGATTGGGCGGCGCGATTGCTAAATGATTGAGGACCAACTACACCACCTGCGATAAAGCCAGCGACGGAGTTCGCCTTAGTATTTCAACCATGACGTGCTTTGTCGCTGGCGATATTTTGCTTGGATGAAATGGCTCAAAATCACCGCCGGTTGCGTTATCGGTATCGGCGTAGTGTTCGGATGGTCGTATTGGTCGGAGCGGCCGAAATACAATTTCGAACGTACCGCTGCCGAGATAGGCGCGAACCTGCCGGGCGCAAGGCTGATTGGCCAGTCGGCGGTCATTGACCCGGCATCGCCGATCACTTGGATATGGCCTCCGACGACGACGTTCAATTATGCGATCCCCGATCCAATCGTAAGGGATCGGTTCTACGTCATGAGCCTCGTTTACGAACTGAAAGACCCCGGCATCTGGCTCGTTGACCCGGATTGCAAAGGTCACGCCGAAACCATTTACGATCTTGACGAGCCCGAGACCCAAATTCCCGCTCGCAATCTGTTGGGTGAACCAGTGGTCGCCCCGAATGGCAAGACCTACAGGCGGATGAAAGGCGCAATTCCATTGCCGATACCGTGGCTCAAGGCGATGTGCGAAACCGACTGGACTGCTGAGAAAAAGGCTCTCGCAGCGGCGCCACGGTGACAATGAGATCGGAACCAGCCTATGTCGCCATGCGCTCGATAGGATAGATTGTTGACGGCCACTGCGACCGGCAGCCCTCAGCGGCGAATGGCGTGGACCCGCGGGTCAAGCCCGCGGGAGGGGAAGTTGTTAGGTTGAGCGGCTGGCTTACCCCAGCGGCCCCTGGAACACCTGGTCCTGGTAGGTGTCGGCGAGCGGGTCGAGCGCCGCGGGCCAGGGGGTCGTGGCCTTGCGGCGCTGGGCGGCCGGGCGGGCGCGGCCGTCCCAGCCGATTTGCTCCATGTAGTAATAGAGCTGGATGCAGTGGCCGTCGGGGTCGAGCGCGAAGGCCGAATAGTCGATGCCGGGGTACAGCTCGGGCGGGATCGCGTCGATGATCTCGACGCCGCGCGATTTGAGGAACGCGACCGCCTCGCGTAGCTGTGCGTAGCTGCCGAGTTCGATGCCGAACGACATGCAGCTCGAATGCGCGGAGAGGCCGAGCGTCTTGCGCAATTCCTTCGGGAAGAGGCCGAGCGTGTGGTGCTCGGCGCCGCAGCGCAGGAACACGCAGCGCGCGCCGCGATAGACCGCCGCCTCGCTCCTCACAAACCCCAGCCGCTCGGCATAAAAGCGCTCTGCGGCATCGACATCGTCGACGAAGAGGCTCACCGGCCCGATCTTGGTGATCTTGAACGGCCGCGCCAGCAGCACGCCCTCGACATCGTAGGTCTCGGGCAAATTGCCATTGGGCTTGTGGCCGGAGAGCACATCGATGCCCTTTTCGGCCGCCTCTCTCAGCTCGGCCGCCTCCGACATCTGCGGCAGCGGCGGCTTTTCCTGGAAGCCGCGGTAATACAGCTCGCGCGGCTTCGACAGCCCGTTCCAGCCGATCTGCTCGATGCCGTAATAGAGCTCGTTGGTGTGGCCGTCCGGGTCGTAGACATAGGTGTGCCAGTTGCTGCCCGGCATGTCGCGGCCGACCCGCTGGATGCGCACCTGATGCGCCTCGAAATAGCTGTGCGCGTCGGCGATCTCCTTGAGGGAACCGCACTGCCAGGTGATCTGGTTGATGGTCACGCCGGGCTGGAATTTGCGGTCGGCGCGCTGCGCCATGACCTTCTGCGAGAACAGCACCATCGCGTGATGGTCGGTGCCGTAGCGCATGAAATAGCCCTGCGACCCCGCGAAATCCCTGGGGAACCACGGCGCGCGCGAGAAATCGGCGAGGTCGGACACCTTGAAGCCGAGCAGGTCGCCATAGAACGCCCTGCCCTCCTCTATTCTGTCCATGTTGAAGCCGAAATGGCCAAGTCGCCTGATCTTGAACGGCCGGTCCAGCATGACGCCGCCGACATTGTAGCGCTGACCGTTGGCTGCCATTGGATGCCTCCCTGGACTTGCACCGCCGCTATTTGAAGTGCGGCATGACCTCCTGGATGTAAAGCCGGAGCGACTCCATCACCTGCTCGTGGCTCAACATGCTGCCGGGGTTGATCTCGGCCGAGACGCCGGCGAGCTGCGCCTCATCGCGCAGCTGCATCAGCCGCTCGGTCACCATTTCCGGCGTGCCGGCGATGCCCTTCTCGCGCAGCACCGTTTCGTAAGTCATCGGCCCGCGGATCAGGTCCGGGCGATAGGTCGAGAACCGCATCATGCCCTGTTCGGCGTCGGCAAGCGCCGCTTCGCGCGTGACGGCGACGTAGATTGGCACCTGGAGATAGGCGCGCGGCTCGCCCTTGTGCCTGGCGGCGGTCCAGGCCTCGCGATAGGCCTGGGTGTGATGCGCCAGTTCCGATAGCGGACTCGCGCGCACCGCCGAGAACAGCGGGTAGCCGAGCTTGCCGATCGCCTCGTAGGTGTCGTGCTGGCTGGCGGCGATGCGGATTTCCGGGTGCGGAGCCTGCACCGGGCGCGGCACCAGGGTGAAGTTCTCGAAGCTGTACCAGCGGCCGTGATGCGAGGCGCTCTCCTGCGACCACGCCTTCTTGATGATCTCGAGCCCCTCGGCGAAACGCTGCGGGCTTTCCTCATAGGAGATGCCATAGGCGTTGTAAGCGCGCGGAAAGGCGCTGCGGCCCACCCCGAAAATGAGCCGCCCGCCGCTGATCTGGTCGATCGTCGCGGTCTCCTCGGCAAGGCGCAGCGGATGACCGAGCGGCAGGATCTGCACCGCGGTGCCGATCTTGATGCGGCTGGTGCGCGCGGCGATCGCGGCGGCGACGGTCAGCGGCGCCGAGAGCAGTGAGCGCGTCGGGTTCATGTGGATTTCAGCGAGCCAGACGACGTCGAGCCCCCATGCCTCGGCGGCCGCGATTTGCGCGAAGGACTGGGCGAACGCCTCGGCCTGCGACTGCGACCGTGTCGAGAGAAACTCGTGGAAAATGCCGAATTCCATGGGAGCCTACGCTACGCGCAAGGTGAGCAGCTTCAGCAGATCGTCGACGACAAAGCGGCTCTCGACAAGCTCCAGGCCGGCGGCGGGAACGTAGCGCTCGGTCTGGCGGTCGAAGCTCGCGCCATAGGCCCAGGCGATCCACGGCTGCCAGAGCCGGGTCACGACCCGTCGCAACCAGCCCGTCGGCCGAACGTATTCAAGAAGCCGGATGACGCCGCCGGGCTTGACCACCCGGCCCAGCTCGCGCAGCGCCGGCACCTGCTGGTTGTCGGGTAGCACGCAGAACAGAAAGCTCGCGACCGCCGCGTCGAACGAGGCGGCTGGAAATTCCAGGTGAGTGACGTCCATCTGATAAAGTCGCCCCGTGATCGCCAGCGTCGGACAGCGCACATGCGCCCGGGCGAGCATCGCCGGGCTGGCATCGATCCCGGATACGGTGGCTTGCGGCGGGTAATAGGCGCAGTTCCGTCCAGTGCCGACACCCGCGTCGAGCAGTTCGCCATCAAGGTGTTCGAACAGCAGAGGGCGCAGGCCGCTGTAGCGTTTTCGCTCGAACGGCAGATCGAGAAAATCGTAGAACCGAGCGATCCGCTGATAGCGAGCGAAATTTGTCGTCATGCCGCGAAATACTCGGGCTTGAGCACGATCGGGGCGCCGTGCGGGGTGGCGTCGGCGGCGCGCTCCCAGGCGTCGCGATAGCGGGTCTGGGTCGCGCGGTCGGCGACGCCCTTCTCGGCGATCAGGCGTTCCAGCGCGTTGAGCCAGTGGTGGTAATAGGTGCCGCCGGTATCCGGGTCGCCGGCGGCCTGGGCGCGCTTGATCTCGTCGGCAAGCGTGGCAGCCCATTCGGGCCAGGTGAAAAGACCGCGCTGGTACAGCGACACCGCCATCGCGAAGGCCTGCGCCTGCCACGGTTCGTCGAATACCGGGCCGTCCTCGCCGCGCGGCAGGCCGGGCAGATCGGGAATTGCCGTGAGGTCGAGCGGCCTCATGCCCGCAGCAGATAGGGCTCGAACGCCTCGATCGACACCTTGATGGCGGGATCGGCGTCGTCGCCCCACAGCTCCCGTCCGGTGAAGACCACGGTGTAGAGCCATTGCGGGTTTTCGTCGTGGACGTCGAGCGCGGCGGTGTCGGGGGAGACATGGCAGCCGCGGATCGCCTCGACGACGCCTTCCTTGTCGCGGGCATAGCGCGGCAGGCGGGTATGGGTCGCCGGGTTCATTTCTTTCGTGCGGACCCGATCGCCGGGCTTGAACTTGGGCGACGCGCTCGACGGCCGCTCGAAATTGCCGCGCATCGGCGGCCGGGCCGCCTCGGCCGGGGTCACGACATGGGCCAGCTTGGCGCCGGGGCGCAGCGAACGGCCGGCCTTGAGCTCGTCCTCGCCGACAAGGCCATAGCGCACCACCCGGCGCTCCAGGCCGAGAAACCAGCGCTGGTAATAGGTGCTGGCGAGATAGATGGCCGGCGGCAAAGTTTCGAGCGAGGCGCGGCCGCCATCGATCGACCACAGGCCGGCAGCGCCAATCGCGCGCTGCAGGGCATGCACCCGGCCCTCCCAGGGTGCGTGGAACACCGGCTCGTTCGGCTCCGGCTCGACCGGCCCAAAGCCGTGCATCCCGCCCATGTCGTGGACCGTGTTGCTCATTTAATTGCCCTCGGGCTTGGGCAGCCCGGTGCCGATCATGCAGTCGCGGGTGACAATCTCGGCGAGCCGGTCCTCGCTCCAATTTTCGGTGCCCCCGGGCCGCATCGGCAGGACGATAAACCGGGTCTCGGCCGTCGAATCCCAGATGCGGATTTCGGTGTCGGCCGGCAGGGTTACGCCAAAATCGGCGAGGACGCCCTTGGGGTCGATCACCGCGCGCGAGCGGTAGGGAAACGATTTGTACCAGACCGGCGGCAGGCCCAGCACCTCCCACGGGTAGCAGGAGCACAAAGTGCAGACGACGAGGTTGTGCGTCTGCGGCGTGTTCTCGACCGCGATGAGATGGCTGCCGACTGGACTGACATGCCCTGACGCGTTCGCCGCCGCGGTCGCGTCCTTCAACAGCGCCGCCTTGAAGTCGGGGTCGATCCAGGCGCGGGCGACGAGCCGCGCGCCGTTTTTCGGGCCAATCTTGGTCTCGTAAGCCTCGACCATTTGGTCGAGCGCCGCCGGATCGACATAGCCCTTCTCGGTCAGGATGGTTTCGAGCGCGCGCACCCGGAGCTGGATGTCGGATAGCTCCGAATGGTCGTGATCGTGGTCGTGCTGGTGGTCAGCCATCGCCAAACCTCCGTCAGATGCGTGAGCGTCGCATAGACCGGAGCGGTGTTTCAATGTTTGGCCCATCGCGCTAGCGTTTCGGCGAGGAGGCGCGAATGCCCGTTTCCATCAAACCGCTGCATCCGGTCTTCGCCGGCGAAGTCCATGGGGTCGACTGCACCCGACCTCTCTCGCCGGACGAGGTCGCGGAAATTGAAGCCGGCATGGACAAGTACGCCGTGCTTGTCTTTCGCGAACAGGCCCTCAGCGATGAACAGCAGCTCGCCTTCACCAAGCAGTTCGGCCCGCTCGAGGCCTATGGCAACCCGGGCCATATCCGCAAGGAGGTCGAGCAGCGGACGCCGAAAGGCGTCGCCGACTTCTCCAACCTCGACAAGGACGGCAACATCCTCGCGGCCGACGAGCGGGTGTGGTTCTTCAAGCTCGGTGACCGGTTGTGGCATTCGGACAGCTCGTTCCGCCCCGTCCCGGCGAAATATTCGCTGCTGTCCGGCCGGGTCATCCCGTCATGGGGCGGCAACACCGAATTCGCCGACATGCGCGCCGCCTGGGACGCGCTCGACGCGCGCACCAAGCGCGAGATCGAACCGCTCGTCTGTCTGCATTCGCTGATCTATTCACGCGCCGCGATCGGCTTCACCGAGCTGACGGACGAGGAGCGCGCCGCGTTCCGCCCGGTGCGCCAGCGGCTGGTGCGCACGCACCCGGTGACCGGGCGGAAATCGCTGTTCCTCGCCGCCCACGCCGGCGCGATCGAGGGCTGGCCCATTCCCGAGGCGCAGATGTTCCTGCGCGACCTCACCGAGCACGCGACGCAGCGTGAGTTCGTCTATTCGCACCAATGGCGGGTGGGCGACCTCGTCATTTGGGACAACCGCCAGACGATGCACCGGGCCCGCCGGTTCGACGACCGCAACGAAATTCGCGACGTGCGCCGGACCACGCTGGCCGGCGACGTCGTGACGATCGAACAGGTGGCCTAGTTCGGCACCCAGGTTGCGGCTCTGATCTCGCCGAATTCGCGGGCGATCTTGCGCCACGACGCGCCGGCATCCTCGGTGACGTAGACCTCGCCGAACAGGCTGAAGGCGACAATGCGGTCGGCATTGGCGGGGTGCGTGGCGAGGCCCCACATCGTGGCGTTGGGCTGACCGGGGAGCGGCAGGATTTCCCATCTCTGGCCGAAATCGGTGGTGCGGAGCACATGGCCCTTTTCGCCCGTGGTGGTCTCGCCGCACCCCGCATACAGCACGCGCGGATCGTCGGTCTTGACCGCAAGACCGCGGGCATAGGGCAGCGGCCACTTCTCTCTGATTTCCAGCGATTGCCAGGTATCGCCGAGATTGTCGCTGACAAAGACTTCGCGCGCGGTGCTGGCATAGAGGCGCTTGGGCTGAGTTTGCGCGATCGCCACGGCGTGGATGTCCGGATCGTACAAACCCGTCTTCTGGTGTGTCCAGGTATCTCCGCCGTCCATGCTGCGAAAGACGCCGTCGATTTCGACCCCGGCCCAAACCATCCGATGGTCGTCGGGGTCAACAACGAGGCCGGTCACAAACGGCACGCCGATCGAGCACTCCGGCGCGATGTCGACGGCCAGTCTCTCCCAGTGCCGTCCCCCGTCGCGCGAGCGATAGACCCCGGCCGGACGCGTGCCGGCGAAGAGAATATCGGGATCGACCGGGTCGATGGTCAGCGACCAGATCGTCGGCAGGTCGCCTTGCGCGCCGATCCGTTCCCAGTGCTCACCGCAATCGTAACTGGCGAACAAACCGGTATCGCCACCGGCGAGGACCGTATGCGGCTGTGTCGGATGGGCGACCAAGGCCTGGATCCGGCTATTGAGCGGAAACGGCGCGCGATGCCGCGTCCACGACTGACCCGAATCCGGGCTGTGCCATACGCCCCAACCGGCCGTTCCAAGACATATGCTGTAGTTCGCCGGCATGGGCCGCCTCCCTCTTACCCGTTGACCTGGCGCATCAGCCCGGCCCACTGGTCGAGCACCGGCAGGATCTTGTCGCGTGGCTCCGACATGAGACCCGTGTTGACGCGCACAACACCAAGGTCGCGCAGATATTTGAGCCTGTCGGCATCGAGCGGGCAACCGCCCATGGTCACCGGCAGCGGAGCCCGGCCGGCGTCGGCGCACATCTTCTTGAACGCCGGGAGGATTTCCTCAGGCTTGCCCGACGACGCGTTGGGGTACCAGCCGTCGCCGTAGCGCACCGCACGCCGCGCCGCCCATGGAAAAGCGCCGCCGACGAGGATCGGCGGGTGCGGCTTTTGCACCGGTTTAGGCCAGGTCATCATCGGTACGACGTTGAGCGTCTCGCCATGATACTCGGCGGTGCTCTTGGTCCAGATCTCCTTCATCGCTTCCATCTGCTCGCGCATGTGCAGCATGCGGGTGGCGAACGGGGTGCCGTGGCTCTCGACCTCCTCGACGTTCCAGCCGCCGCCGATGCCGAAAATGACGCGGCCGCCCGACACCTGATCCAAAGACGCGACCGCCTTCGCGGTCTGGATCGTGTCGCGCTGGATGACGAGGCAAATGCCGAAGGCGAGCTTCAGCCTCTTGGTGACCGCGCCGCAGACCGCGAGCGTCACGAACGGGTCCATCACGTCGTAATAGCGCTTCTGCAGCTCGCCGCCGCCCGGCGGCGGGGTCTTGCGCGGCACCGGGATGTGCGAGTGCTCGGCGACCCAGACGGATTCGAGCCCGCGCTCCTCCATCGCGACCGCCAACTCGGCCGGGGTGATCGAATAATCGGTGAAAAAGATCGTGCAGCCGAAATCCATGAGATGCCTCCCGGTGGCGGTATTTCGCTGCGCTGATCCTAGGCCGAGCGGCGCGGCGGTGCTAGCCTCGCCTCGCCAACGAGGGAGAGCAGCATGGGCCAGGCGCTAAAGGGCATTCGCGTCATCGACATGACCCACAACCAGGCGGGGCCGGCCTGCGCGCAGATGCTGGCCTTTCTCGGCGCCGACGTGATCAAGCTGGAGGAACCGAAGGCCGGCGATGTGGCGCGCACCGTCCATGCCGACAAGAAGAACAGCGACAGCCTGTTCTTCCTGTTGTTCAACGCCAACAAGCGCAGCCTGACGCTCAACCTCAAAAGCGACGAGGGCAAGCGGCTGTTCAAGGAGGTCGTCGCGCAGTCGGACGTGCTGCTGGAGAATTTCGGGCCGGGCGCGATGGATCGCCTGGGGCTTGGCTGGGACGTGCTCAAGGAGCTCAACCCGCGGCTCATCTACGCGACGATCAAGGGCTTTGGCAGCTACGGGCCGCACGCGCACTTCAAGAGCTACGAGCCGGTGGCGCAGGCGATGGGTGGGGCAATGAGCGTCACCGGCTTTCCCGACAGCCCGCCGACCCTGGTGCTGCCGGCGATCGGCGACAGCGGCACCGGGATGCAGATGGCGATCGGCATCCTCGCCGCGCTGCAGCAGCGGCACAACACGGGCAAGGGCCAGCACGTCGAGGTGTCGATGCAAGACGCGGTGGTCAACATCATCCGCGTCAGCTTGCGCGACCATCAGCGCCAAGGACATCCGATGGAGCGGCACGGCAACCAGCTCGGCCACACTGTGCCCGGCACCACCTATGCCTGCGCCCCAGGCGGGCCGAACGATTACGTCATCGTGCTCGCCCAGCCGCAGATGTGGAAGGCGATGTGCGGCGTCATCGGCCGGCTGGAGCTGGCCGACGACCCGCGTTATGCGACCCCCGAGGCGCGCTGGGAATACCGCCACGACCTCGACGCCATCGTCGAGGAATGGACGCGCCAGCACACCAAGTACGAGGTGATGCAATTGCTCGGCGACGCCGGCGTGCCATGCGGCGCCTGCCAGGACACCGGCGAGGTGCTGAGCGATCCGCACCTGAAGGCGCGCGAGATGATCGTCGACATCGACTACCCGACCCGCGGGGTCTACCAGACGGTCGGTTGCCCAGTGAAGCTGTCGGACTCGCCGGCCGAGATCACCCGCCCGCCGCTTCTGGGCGAGCACACCGACGCGCTTTTGGGCGAGCTCTGCGGCGTCGATCCCGACCAGCTCAAACGCCTGCGCGAAAGCGGCGTCGTGTAATCAATTAGAGCGCCGGGCGGCGTGCCGAATGGTCGCTAGCGACAGCTTTGCCGAGTTCCTGCGCGAGCAGCTCGCCACGCTCGGCTACATCACGATGCGCAGGATGTTCGGCAAGACGGGCGTGTTCTGCGACGGGCTGATGCTGGGAATGGTGACGGACAACACGCTCTACCTCCGGGTCGATGACCAGAACGCGGCGGCCTTCGCGGAGGCTGCGTCCTTCCCGCCGCTCAATTACGAAAAGCAAGGACGTACCTTGGACCTGTCCTTCTGGCGCGCACCGGACCGACTGTTCGATGAACCCGATGAATTGGTCGCCTGGGCGCAAATAGCGCTGGCGGCGGCCGGCCGCGTCGCCGCGAAGAACAAGCGGCCGCTCAGCAGACGTCGCCCGAAACGCGGAGAGCAGGAGTGATCGGCTTTCGCGCCCGGCTGGGGTTTCTGCTGCCGCCGGGCAACCCGACGATCGAGCCGGAAATGATGGCGATGGCGCCGGAAGGGGTATCGCTGCATTTCCACCGGATGAACGCGGGCGGCGTCCCCGGCGCGCTCGATGGCCAAGAGGAGCGCAATCGGGAAATGCTCGCCAGCCTGCCGGCGGCTGTCACCACGCTGGCCCAGGTCAAACCCGACATCGTCGTCATCGCCCACACCGCGACCAGCTACGACCTCGGGCGCGAAGCGGAGCACGCACTGCTCGCCCAGCTAGCAAAGGCCGGCGGCACGCGGGTCACGACTGCGTTCGCCTCGGTCGCGGCGGCGTTGGAGCGGCTCGGCGTAAAGCGGGTCGCGGTCGGCACCCCCTACTCGGCCGAAACGACGCAGAAAGGCAAGGCGCATCTGGAGGCGCATGAGTTCGAGGTGGTCAACCACGACAACCTCAAGCACGCCGGCAACATTTACGACACGACAGCCGAACAGGCATACCGCCTCGCGCGCTCGGTCGATGCGCCGGAGGCCGAGGCGGTGTTCCTCTCCGGCACCGGCATGCCGACGGTCTCGGTGCTGGAGATGCTTGAACGGGATTTGCAGAAGCCGGTGATCTCGAGCAATTCGGCGATGATGTGGCTGGCGCTGCGCGCCTGCGGGGTCAATCAGCCGGTCACCGGGTATGGGCGATTGTTGACGCTCGACTGAGCCAGCCTATCTTTGAACAGCAGAATTAAGGGAGTTGCCGATGTCCGTCGCCGAAATCGCCGCAGAACCCGCGACGCTTGACGCCTCGCTCAACTATTACCTCGACACCGGGGACAAGCCGGTCTCGATCGTCGCAGGTCCGGGGGGTGTGGACACACGGATCGGCGGCGGCGAATACGACCCGCATGTCGTGACGCTGCGGAACGGTAGGCTGCATTTGCGCGAGTTCGCGGTCGATCGCAACGGCTTCGTCTTTGTCGACCACCCCACCAAGGTCCGCGACTTTTACGACGAGGACGAGGTCCGCCGGGTCTACTACCCCGAGATGGAAGCGCTGATCAAACGCGAGGCGGGAGCCAAGCGCGTCGTCGTCTTCGACCACACGCTGCGCACCCAGGATGAAACCCAGCGCCAGACCCAGGGCATCCGCGACGTCGTCCGCCGCGTCCACAACGATTACACCGAGTTTTCGGCGCGCAAGCGGGTTCGCGATCTGATGGGCGGCGAGGCCGAGGAGCTGCTCGAGCACCGCTTTGCGATCGTCCAGTGCTGGCGGCCGATCCGCCTGCCGGTCGAAAGCTGGCCGCTGGCAATCGCCGACTCGCAGACGCTCGACCCGAAAAATTTTGTCGTGACCGAGCGGCGCTATCAGAACCGCGTCGGCCAGACCGCGGCGATCACCTGGGACCCGAAACATCGCTGGTACTGGTTCCCGCACATGCGCCGCGACGAAGCGCTGGTGTTCAAGGTGTTTGATTCGGAGACCGACGGCCGGGCGCGCTGGACCGCGCACACCGCCTTCGACGATCCCACCTCGCCGCCCAACGCGCGGTTCCGCGAGAGCATCGAGATCAGGACGCTCGCGTTCTTCTAACTCCGCTTCGGTCCTACCCAGCGCCGAGCGGCTTGTCGCGGCAGCGCGAAATCGCTGAGCGTATTCGTGGCCTGGTCCTCTACTTGAGCGCGACAAGGGGTTCAGGTAGGATTCGCTGCGACAGAACCGCAATGGTTTCGGCTGTCTCGTACATTGGGGGAAGACATGGGGAAGGCTTATTGGCGCGTCATCGGCGCGGCTCTTCTTGGCCTGACGTTCGCGCCAACGGTGGCGCTAGCCGGGATAATTCACCGGGTAGCCTGAGGAGGTTGGCGGGAACGACATAAGCCGTTGGATTCGTGTATGATTTGGTTGCAAGACCGGATCAACCGAAGGCAACGGAGTTCGCGCCCGCCATGGACGAAGGTACGGGGATTTTGCCAGGCTTGCCAGCGGTGGCGGGCAAGCCCGTGCACATCGGCTTTGATGGCGGCCGGCTGACCTCGGACGCCGGGATATTGCTGCTGGCAGCGATCGAGCAACGGCTGGGGATTGCCGATCGGCTGGCGGCCTGCATCGACGACCGGCGCGATCCGGAGCGGGTCGTGCACGGGCTTGCCGAGATGATCCGCTACCGCGCTCTGCTGATCGCGGCAGGCTATCCCGACGGCAACGACTGCGACGCGCTTAAGTCCGATCCGGCCTTCAAGATGGCCATCGGGCGGCTGCCCGAGAGTGGTGAGGATTTGTGCTCGCAACCGACCATCAGCCGGCTCGAGAACCTTCCCGGTCCGACTGCGCTCAAACGCATGATGGCAGCGATGGTTGAGTTGTTCTGCGACAGCTTCGACCAGGTCCCCCGGCGCATCCTGCTCGATATCGACGACACCGAGGACCGGGTGCATGGCGGCCAGCAACTTGCGCTGTTCAACGCCCACTACGACAGCCGCTGTTTCCTGCCAATCCACATTTACGAGGCGACCACCGGCAAACCGGTCGCCATCATCCTGCGCCCCGGCAAGACGCCAGACGGGGCCGAGGTGGCGCTGGTGCTGCGCCATGTTATCGGCCATATCCGCGCCCGCTGGCCGGCGGTCGAGATCATCGTGCGCGGCGACAGCCATTACGGCCGGCCCGAGGCGATGGCGTGGTGCGAGCGTCGGCGCATCGGCTACATCTTCGGGCTTGCCGGCAATCCGATGCTGCTGCGCCAGGTCAGCCCGCTGGCCGAGGACGCCGCGCTGGGCCGCATCGCCGGCCAGGGCGAAAAGGTCCGCCGCTACGGCGAGTTCCGCTATGCGGCCAAAAGCTGGACCGTCGAGCGCCGCGTCATCGCTCGCGTCGAGGCCGGGCTTCAGGGCGCCGACAGCCGCTTCATCGTTACCAATCTGCCGGGCCTGCCCAAGACGCTCTACGAGAAGGCCTATTGCGCCAGGGGACAGGCCGAAAACCTGATCAAGGCGCACAAGCTGCATCTCGCCTCCGACCGAACCTCCTGCCGCAAAGCCACCGCAAACCAGTTCCGCCTGTTGATCCACACCGCCGCCTACTGGCTGATGCTGACCCTGCGCGGCCTGGCACCTCGCACATCGTTCTGGCGCGATGCCCAGTTCGACACGATCCGCCTCTGCCTGATCAAGGTCGCCGGGCGCGTCACCGAGATGGTCACCCGTATCAAGATCGCCCTGCCGACCGCCTATCCCTACCAGGCCAGCTTCACCGATCTCGCCGGCCGCATCGCCACATTACCGCCGTGAGCGACGGGGCCGTACGCCCCCAGACAAACCCTTCCGCGCAACCTCAAACCCCGATCACTGCGTCTCCGGCGCCGCCAAAAAGCGCGGCCACAGCACGCCCTCGAACCGCCCGCGCCGAGCCCCCCATGAATAATCCGGGCTAGCGGAAGACGCGCCTGCGGCACCGGCGCAGAGCCTGATCAGCTTCCTGCCGGCGCCAAGCGCACCAGCCGATAAAGCCAAGCTCGGTGTGAATGTCGCGAGCCTGCCGTCGGACGGGGTCACGGTGGCGCCGCCGGTGCTGCCCGCGACCAGCGGCCTCTACTTCTCGGCAGACGGGTCGTGGCAGCATTTCGATCTGCCGCGAGTCGATCTCGGTTTCGTCAATACCACCAATGGGACCGACGGCACGCCGTTCTCGTCCATCGGCCCGACGGTTAGGACAAACATCACCGCGAGCGGGTACGGGGTTGACCTCGCGGCCGGATATCACCTGCCGCCGGGCACGTTGTCGCCGGCATGGGGCGCCTTGCCGCGGGTCGAGCTCGATTTCAGCATGGTCGACGCCAGCCAGAGGCTCAGCACGCTGGTCGTCCCGCAAGTGGGTCTAGCCACGACGGGCCAGGCCGGCGCTGTGGTCGGTCTGATGCTGAACGGCGTCGTGATCAACAACGGGCCAATCTGCGGCAATCAGCTTGGAAGCATCATAAGCTGTCCGACCCGGTCGGCTGAAGCGTCGGATTTCTCGACCTGGCATCTAGGGTTGAAGGGCGCGAGCGAATTCCAGTTCGGCATGGTCACGGCGACCCCGTCGCTGAGCATCATCGGCGGCGAAGGGCAGAACGACATCCGCCTGAACCAAACCCAGACGCAATTGGCCAACGGCACCCCCGTCATCCTCCAAAACTATGCAGCGCACACCAGGCTGAATTGGGACGATGTCGGCGGCAAGGCCGGGTTGCAGCTCAAGGTTCCCTTGGCCAACACGCTGACCGCCGCGATCAGCGGCTCGCTCGGGCTGGTCGATCGCGATGCCTCGCTGCGCGGCTCCGACAACTATACCGGAACGCTTTTCGGCCTCCTCCCGCTCCCGCTCCCGCCGCAGACGAGCCCGTTCCTTTCCACGGTGTCAAACAACAAGAACACGATGGCGGTGCTGACCAACGTCGAGGGCAGCCTCACCGTTCAGGTGACCCCGGCGATATCGCTACGCCTCTTCGGCGGGATGAACTACGACGACTCGGTCCCCGGGGTGCGAGCGCCGACCTATTTCGGCAGCTCGATCGCCTCGCCCGGCGGCACGCCGGCGCGGATCAAGTTTGTCAGCGAGATCAGCTATTACGGCGGCGCCGGGTTCGTCGTCCACTTCTAGCTAGGGCCGGCCATCTGGCGCATCGGGGGAAGCATGTTGAGAATCTATCGACGCGCCGCCGGCGCGGCTCTTCTTGGCCTGACGTTCGCGCCAGCGGTTGCCCTAGCGGAAGACGCCTCGGCGACACCGCAGGGCCTGATCAGCTTCCTGCCGGCGCCAAGCGCACCAGCCGATAAAGCCAAGCTCGGTGTGAATGTCGCGAGCCTGCCGTCGGACGGGGTCGCCGTGGCGCCGCCGGTGCCGCCCGCGACCAGCGGGCTCTACTTCACGGCGGACGGGTCGTGGCAGCATTTCGACCTGCCCAACGTCAATCTCGGCTTCGCCAATACGACCAACGGAACCGCCACGACGCCATTCGCCTACGCCGGCCCGAGCGTCAACACGAACGTTACCGCAAGCGGCTACGGGGTCGATCTGGCGGCGGGCTATCACCTGCCGCCAGGCATGCTGTCGCCGGCATGGGGCGCCGCGCCGCGAGTTCGAGCTCGATCTTAGCATGGTGGACGCCAGCCAGAAGCTCAGCACGCTGGTCGTCCCACAGGTGGATTCGGGCGCCGCGGTCACCGGTCTGATGCTGAATGGCGTGGTGATCAACGACGCGCCGATCTGCAACCTCGCTGCCCTCGGATTCGACGCCAGTTGCCCGACGAAGTCATCGGAAGTCTCGGACTATTCGACCTGGCATTTGGGGTTGAAGGGTGCCAGCGAATTCCAGTTCGGCATGGTCACGGCGACGCCGTCGCTGAGCGTCATAGGCGGCGAAGGGCAGAACGATACCCACGTCGCCCAGTTCCAGACGCAATTGGTCGCGGGCACTCCAGGTTTCATGCAAAACTACGCGGCGCATACCAAGCTGCGCTGGGACGATGTCGGCGGCAAGGTCGGGCTGCAGTTGAAAACGCCCTTGGCCAACACGCTGACTGCCGCGATCAGTGGCTCGCTCGCGCTGGTCGACCGCGAGACCTCGCTGCGCGGAAGCGACATTTTCTTCAGCAATTTTCCAGGAATCATCCCCCTACCGCCGCAGATCTCGCCGATGCTCAGCACGGTTTCGAGCAGCAAGAACACCGCGGCGTTCCTGTCGAATGTCGAGGGCAGCCTCAACTTCCAGGTGACGCCGGCGGTATCGCTGCGGATTTTCGGCGGGATGAACTACGACAATTCGGTCCCCGGGGTGAAAGCGCCAACCTTCTTCGGCAGCGAGATCGCCTCGCCCGGCGGCAGCCCGGCGCGGGTCAAGTTTGTCGGCGAGATCAGCTATTACGGCGGCGCCGGTTTCGTCGTCCACTTCTAGAACGACCCCCGTGGTCTCCGGCTTGCGCCGGGGTGCGCTCTTGTTAAGGTCGCAGCAACCCGACCAGCGGCGCGACGCTCGCGGCGTTCCGGAAATCGTGGATCACACCGAGGCTCGCCTCGATCTGGCTTTGCCTGAGCCCTGAATTCGGCATCAGCATCAGGTACTTGGCCTCGATATCGTTCCACGCGATGCCGAGCGCCGCTGAACCGTGCGGTAGCAACACCGTGCTGGTGCTTTCGCGGCCGTCGGTGGCGCGGATCGTTACTGTTGCGCCCTGCCGGTAGCGGTCGGCATTTTCCGTCGGCGGTGGCCCGACGGTGATCTTGTCGATCAGCCGGTGGATCACCGGGTCTGCAATCTTCTCCGGGGAGCAGTGAACCCAGCCGAAATGCTTGTCGGCGGCGCCGGCGGCGGTGAAGTAGTGCGGACTGTGGGCCATGTCGATCAGGTCACTGGGGTGCTTCGGCCCGCCGAGGCGGGTGAGGCCCGGCCGCGACACAGTGATGCTCTCGATCTCGCCCGCGGCGATGTTGCCTTGGCGCGCCGCATTGGCCGCCGCTTCGCCAAACGCGTGATAGGGATGCCCGCCCGGCACCAGTTTGACGGCCATGTCGGTGAGGATGTCCCAATCGTCCCCGGCCGGTGTACCAAGGCTCGACACGTCGATGCCGCCATAGACCTTGAGGAAGCCGGTCGGGCCTTCGAGGATGGTCTCCTCGGCGACAAAGCCCTTCTGCGCCGCGAGCGCCGCGTCGATCCCAGCGCGGGTCACCAGGCTCGCGTGATATTCCCGGGCAACGCTGGTGTCGGCGGCCTTGACGAGCCCGCTCGCCGAGGTCGCGGCGAGGGCAATCGTCTGCGTCAGACGCTCGGCGTCGAGCTTCAACAGCTTTCCGGCCGCGACCGCGGCGGCGAAGATCGCCATCGTCGAGCCGTGGTGCCCGCGCTCGCGGAAATCGGGGCTCACGGGATCGCTGATCCGCCCCGCCGCCTCGTAGCCGCAGACCATCGCCGCCAGCACGTCGCGCCCGCTGGCGCCGGTGCGTTCGGCCAGCGCCAGCGCGGTCGCGGTCAGCGGTGTGCCGCAATGGACGATGGCGCGCAGGTCGCTGTCGTCCGAGGCCGCGGCGTCGCTCATGATCGCGTTGACCTGCGCGGCCTCGGCGGCCGGCAGCTTCGGCCCGCTGTCGAACCACAGCGAGGCCTGCGCCGAGCCGCCCCGCTCGCGCGCCAGATCGCGCACGATGCGCGCTGAGACGATCTCCTTGCCGCACGCGGCACTAGCCAGCGTACTGGCGATCAGCATCGCCGCATAATCGGTAGCGCGCGGCGGCAGATCGTCATAGCCGAGAGGCGCGAGGAAGCCGGCGAGGTCGCGGGCGAGGCTCATTGCTTTTCGGTCCAGCTCTCGGAGAACGCCAGCGCGCAGGTGCTGAACGGCCGGCCCTCGCGCTCGATGATCACCGGCCGCCCCGCCGCCTCGACGCCATCGACGGTCAGCCGCGCGCCGTTCGCCGGAATCAGCAGCGTGCAGACACCATATTGCCGCCCGCCTTCGCCCGGCTGGGTGTGGATCAGCATCGGCTCGCCGATCCAGTACCAGGTGAGGCTGACCTCGCCGTCGCCGGTCAACGCGGTCTCGGTCCAGAAATAGCGCGGGTCGCCGGATTTGCTGAACTCGGCCTCGTGCACCGGGATCGCGGTGTCGGCGGTCTCGGGGTTGAGCATCCCCTGCACCGTCGTCTGCAGCCAGCGTGCCATCGCGATGTTGTCGGAGTAGATACGCCAGCGGTTCTCGGTGAGCTCGCTCTTCAGATAGAGCACATGGCCCGGTCCGGCGGGACAGGTGATGATGCGCCAGAAACTGGCGTTGGTGGTGAACGGCTCGGCGCCGGTCGCCGACAGGCGGATGAAGGGGTTTTCGCCGGTCAGAATGATCTTGTTGGGATCAGCGGCCATGGGTTCCTCCTTAGACGATCTTCTCCTCGTGCAGCGCGGCGATCTCCGCCGCGCCGTAGCCCAAACTCGACAATATTTCGTCCGTGTGCTCGCCGATCAGCGGCGCGCGCCGACGATAGGTGCCGGGCGTCTCGCTAAGTTCGATCGGCGTCGGCGCCAGCGGCAGCGTGCCGGCGACGCCGGGAAATTCGCGCTCCACCAGCAGCCCGGCCTCACGGATATGCGGCTCGTCGAGCGCCTGTTGCGGCGAATAGACCTGGCCCGCCACGATGCTGGCCTGCTCGAGCGCCGCGAGGGCCTCCTCGCAACGCCGCGCGGCGCACCACGCGGTCATCCGCTCGGTGATCGCCGCGCCGTTGTCGGCGCGCGACTGGTCGTCCTGGAAGCGCGGATCGTTGACCCAACCAGGTTCACCGACCATCTCGCACCAGCGGCCGAACATATAAGGGCCGATCACTGTGGTAACGATCCAGCCGTCCTTGCAGCGATAGACGTCGCCCGGCGCGTTGTTGAAACCGCGGTTGACGGTCGCAACGCGGTTCACCTTGGTCAGCGCCTGCTCCATCAGCACGGCGTTGCTGATCGCGGTGGCGGTGCGCAGCAGGGCGCCCTCGACCTTCTGCCCCCTCCCGGTCTTGCCGCGCTCCATCAGCGCCGCCAGTGTGCCGAAGGCCGAGAGAAACGCGGTGCCGAAATCGACCCAGGGCACCTTGGTCATAATCGGCTGATCGGGCATGCCGGAAAGATAGACCGCGCCGCTCATCGCCTGGCCGATCCCGTCGAAGCCGTGCTTATGGCTAAGCCTGCCGCCGGCGCCGAAACCGGTGACGGTGGTGAGAATGATGTCGGGCTTGGTCGCGCGCAGGCTGTCGAGATCGAGCGCCAGGGAGCGCAACACCCGCGGCGGCAGGTTGGCGACGACGACATCGGCAGTCGCGACCAGCTTCCTGACGATCTCGCGGCCCTTCGGCGCCGCCGGGTCAAGCGTCATGCCGAGCTTGTTGCGGTTCATCGCGATGTACATCGCGCCGCCGGCGCCCATTGGTCCGTTGGCAGGCCCGGCGCCGACCGGGATCATGCCGCGATCTTCGCCGCCCTCGCGGCGCTCGATGCGGATCACCTCCGCGCCGAGATCGCCGAGCAGCGCGGCGCAGAACGGCCCGGCGATATAGCGCCCAAAGTCGAGGACACGGATTCCGTCAAGTACCCCAGCCACCGCTCACTCCCCCGCTTGGTCGCGGGGGCTTAGCGTAACGGTCGTGCGGGCCCGCGCAAGAGGCCTGCGATAATGCCCACGATGGTCAGAGCGCCGATCGCGGCCAGCCCGAACACCGCCGCGCCAAGCAGAAAGACGATCAGGAAAGCCGCGACCACGCCGGCCCCGAGGGTCAACAGCGCGATCCCGAGCGGGCCGATAGGCCTGACATAGACGTGGTGGGTATTATGCAGGTCACTCGTCACCCAAACCCGCGATCCGCGCGGCAACGGCGCTCCGGGCGGGATGATCTCGGGCTCGGGATGGCGGTCAAGGGGATCGGTCATGCGTTGGTCTCACAACGGCGGTCACACCCATGTGGGCGGGCCGCCGGCGCAAGGCAATGGCTGCGCCGCTAGCGCCGCACTTCGTCGATGCTGTAGGCGCCCGAGCCGACGAGAAAGAAATAGAAGAAGATGAAGCAGAAGAGGATTGCCAAGCCGCCACCGTTGATAATCGGGAAAAAGCTCCGCGGCGCGTGGCGCAGGAAATAAGCGAACGCCATCTCACCCGACATCACGAACGCGACACAGCGGGTGAACAGCCCGAGCGTAAAGAAGGTACCGCCGACAAACTCGAAGATTCCGGCAAACCATGCGAGCTGGAACGCGTGAAGGCTGTCGAACGCCGTGCCGTGCGGCCAGCCGAAGAGCTTGGCGAGACCGTATTGCAGGATCACCAGCCCGACCACGATGCGCATAATACCGAGGAAGCGATGCGCCCAAGGCGCGTTCCCGGCTGCTGTATTTTGCATTTCCGGCCTCATGAATAACCGATTGCAATGTGCTGCAGCCGTCTGCGTCCCAGTGTAGAACTTCCGTCGCAACCAAAGGGTTCACACCGATGTCAACACCCGCTCAAATCGCCGTGATCACCGGAGCCGGCAGCGGCATCGGCCGCGCCACCGCGCATGCGCTGCTCGAAGACGGCTGGACCGTGGTTCTGGCCGGCCGGCGCAAGGACATGCTCGAAGAGACTGCTCGGCTTGCGAATGCGCCGCCGCCGCGGACGCTCGCGGTCCCCACCGACGTGACCGACAAGGATTTCGATCGCCGCGCTGTTCGACAAGGTCAAAGCGACGTACGGGCGGATCGATCTTTTGTTCAACAACGCCGGCACCAGCACGCGCGGCATCCCGTTCGAGGAACTGACCTACGAACAGTGGATGAATGTCGTGCAGACCAACCTGACCGGCTCGTTCCTGTGCGCCCAGCACGCGTTCCGCATGATGAAGGAACAGGACCCGCGCGGCGGCCGCATCATCAACAATGGCTCGGTCTCGGCGCATGTGCCGCGGCGAAACTCGACCCCCTATGTCGCGACCAAGCACGCGCTGACCGGGCTCACCCGGTCGCTATCGTTGGACGGACGTGGGCTCGATATCGCCTGCGGGCAGATCGACATCGGCAACGCCGCGACCGAACGCAACACCGACACCTCGGTCGGCCGGCTCCAGGCCACCGGCAAGGTCGAAGCCGAGGCGCGCATCGACGTGCGCCACGTCGCCAACGGCGTGCGCTATATGGCGAGCCTGCCGCTCGACGCCAATGTCCAGTTCATGACGGTAATGGCGACCAAGATGCCCTATATCGGGCGGGGATAGGACAGTCCTGAGACCCTTCCCACCCCTGCAAGGGGTCGGCTCCGCTCGTCCCGGGATAGAAGCTAGGGGAGCTTCCGCTGCTCCTCGAGTTCGGTCCAGACCTCGAACAAGATGGCGGTGTGCTCCGGATCGTCGGCCACCGCATCGACAACGGCGCTGCCCAACATGCTGAAGGCATCTTCCTCGGTGTTGTCGGCCTGCAAGTCGCCAAGAGCCTCGCTGATGTAGTCGGCGATAAGCTCCTGGTCGGTGGTTGCCTTCGACTTCTCGATGCAATCGGCGATCACCGCCATCGGATTTGGGTCGGGCATCGCGGTCTCCCTGAGTTTCTCTCCACAGCACGGCGCCAAACTCGCGGCCGCCGAGGCCGCACCACCGGGCACCAAAAGGGCGCTTCCGATTAAAGAAACGCCCTTCTTGGTCCTAGTCTTTGCCGGATCTGGCGGCTAGTTACGTCGGCATCGGGCCGAGATAGTCGCGCTTGGCGAGGTTGACGCCGGTGCTGCGGATGATGTCGTACGCCGTCGTCGCGTGGAACTGCACCTGCAGCATGGCGAAATGATAGAGGTAGTTCTGGCACTTGAACTCGCGCGGCTGGCCGCCCATCGGGACGGTGATGACCGTATCTTCCTTCCCGTCGATCTGGTCCGCCTTGAGCCCCTTCAGGAAGTCGACGGTTTTGTCGATGCGCGCTTGCATCTCGGCGAAACTATTGTCCTGGTCGGGGAAGGACGGCAGCGTGACCCCGGCGACCCGGCCGGCTCCGGATGAATGAGTGCAGACCTGCCGGACCTGACGCTCGAGCGTGAACATGTCGGGGTAGAGCCGCAGGTTCAGCACCACGGCGGTATCCCATTTCTGCGCGGTGGCGTGTTCCTCGGCCTTCTGCAGCACGGTCTTGAGGCCGCTGAGCAGCTGCAGGCACACCGGGACAAAGCCGCTATACATCGTGACTGCCATGGAAAGCTCCTTCATGGAGGTTGGGGGAAATCGATCCGGGCCGATCTTAGTCCGCCGTGTGGAGCAGACAAGCTGGATGTCGGATGTGCGTCCTTCGAGGCCTCGCTGCGCGAGGCGCCTCAGGATGAGGAAGGTCTACGGATGCCGCTGACAAGGGCCGCCTCATTCTGAGGTGCGACCGAAGGAAGCCTCGAGAAAAACCGCTGGTGCAGCCTAACGTGCTTGCGGCAACTCCATGCGCACCGCGACCGCAGCGCTAGCGACAACAGCGGTGTCGTGGCCTCCGTCGCTGGGGATGTCGAGCCCGCCCTTGACGACCTTAACCGTCACCTGGCCGTGCGGCAGCGCCGCCTTGACCGCCGCGGCGTCAACCTTCTCCGGCCGCTGCGCGCCGATCGTCACCTCGACCTGCATCTGCTTCGAGTCGAGGCCGAAGCTGCGGATGAACGAGAGCGACGAGTGATGCAGCGCGTCCTGCACCGCGCGGATCGCCGCCTTGGTGTAGTCGCCGCCGTGCAGGTCGTTGCCCGAGCCCATTTCGAGGATGATGCGTTTTGCCGCCATGTCCGCCTCCCTCACGGAACATCGAGCCGCACGACGGCGGCGGCGTGCGCCAGCACCATCGAGTCGGTGCCGGAATCGTTGGGGATTTCGAGCCCGCCTTCGACGACCTCGACCGTGCCGGTGCCGTGCGGCAGCACCGCCAGCACCTGCGCCTTGTCGACCTTCTCGGGATGCGGCACGCCAATCCTCACCTCGACCTGCATCGAGTTCGACCGGCAACCCGACCGCGTCGGCGATGGAGAGCGAGTTGTGCCAGAGCGCGTCGCGCAGCGCCCGCACCGCCGCCTTGGTGTAATCCGCGCCGCGAATATCGGTGCCCATGCCCAGTTCGAGCACCATGCGTTTCATGACCATGGTCCGGCCTCGTCATTGCGAGCGAAGCAAAGCAATCTCGATCCGCCGCGGACACCTTAGCACGAGATTGCCGCGTCGCGCGGACGCGCGCCTCGCAATGACAACGCCTTCACGCTGCCCGCGCGTCTTCCTTGATCATGTCGGCGGCCTTCTCGGCGATCATGATCGTCGGCGCGTTGGTGTTGCCGGCCGGCACCGCGGGCATCACCGCGGCGTCGACGACGCGCAGATGCCCGACCCCATTGACCCGCAGGCGAATGTCGCACACCGCCGCCTCGTCCGGCCCCATGCGGCAGGTGCCGACCGGGTGCAGGTTGGAAAGCCCGTTGGCGCGGATCGAGTCCTCGAAATCCTTGTCGGTCTGCACCGAAGGCCCGGGCAAAATCTCGCTGTGAACAAGTTCCGCGATCGCCGGCTGCTCGGTGATCTTGCGCACCAGGCGCATGCCCGAGCGCAGCGCGTCGAGGTCGTATTGCGTCTTGAGGAAGTTGAACAAGATCGAGGGCGGCGCCGAGGGGTCGGGGCTCTTGATCCGCACGTGGCCGCGCGCGTCTGGGCGCAGATGCACCGCGCTGACGCTGAAACCCGGCCAGGGATGCGGCTGCACACCGCGCCGGTCGCGGCCCTGGAAACTCCAGGTGCTGAAATTCAGCTGGATGTCGGGGCGCGAGAGTCGTTCGTCGCTCTTCGCGAAGCCGCCGGCGCAGATCCCGTTGCTGGCGAGCGGGCCGGAATGGGTGAGGAAATACTGGATGCCGGCCGCGGTGCGGCGAATGAAGCTGTTGCCGACATCGTTGAGGGTCATCGGCTGGGTACAGCGAAACGCCATCCGCACGTAGAAATGGTCCTGCAGCTGGTCGCCGACGCCGGGCCGATCCGCGACCACCTGGATGCCGTGCTGCTGCAGCAGCTCGCCGGGGCCGATCCCCGATAGCTGCAAGAGCTGCGGCGAGCCGTAGACGCCGCCGCAGACGACGACCTCGCCGCGCGCATGCGCGAGCTTCGCCTCGCCGCGCTGGCGGTAGGCAACACCGACCGCCCTGCCCTCCTCGACCAAGACCTTGGTCGCCAGCGCCTCGGTCTCGATGGTGAGGTTGGGGCGGCCCTTGGCCTGCCCGAGATAGGCCGCGGCGGTGCTCCAGCGCCGCGCGGCCTTCATCGTGCATTGAAAATGTCCGGCGCCGTCCTGGACGCCGCTGTTGAAGTCGTCGTTGGCCGGCAGCCCGGCCTCGACCGCGGCATCGACAAAATGCTCGGCGAGCTTCCAGCGCACCGGATGGTTCGACACGCGCAGCGGCCCGCCGACCCCGTGCACCTCGTTGGGCCCGCGCTCCTGGTCCTCGGCCTTCTTGAAATACGGCAGGATGCTGTCCCAGTCCCAGCCGGTGCAGCCGCGCTGCCGCCATTCGTCGTAATCGGCCGGGTTGCCGCGCATATAGACCATGCCGTTGATCGAGCTGGTGCCGCCCAGCACCTTGCCGCGCGGCTGATACATCGTGCGGTTGTTGAGCTCGGGCTCGGGTTCGCTCTCGAACATCCAGTTGAGCTTGGGGTGGGCAAAGAGCTTGGCGTAGCCCATCGGCATGTGAATCCACGGGCTCGAATTTTTCGGCCCGGCTTCGAGCAGCAGCACCCGGTGCTTGGGGTTCTCGGAGAGCCGCGCGGCGATCACGCAGCCGGCCGAGCCGGCGCCGGCGACGATGTAATCGAAGGTGTCTGCCATTGTTTCCCTCTCTTGGAATCACCTTGGCCGGGCTCGACCCGGCCATCCACGTCTTTGTCTGCAACGCCGCCATTCGAAGACGTGGACCCGCGGGTCAAGCCCGCGGGAGGGGATGTTTGGTTGGCCGGCAGGAGCAGAAGTCTCAGGAATTCACCAGCCCGCCATCGACGTTGTAGGCCTGGCCGGTGATGTTGCGCGCGCCGGGCGAGGCGAGGAACACCGCCATCGCCGCGATGTCCTCGGGCGTGTTGGCGCGGCGGATCGGGATAACCGCCTCCTGCTCGGCCTGCATCTGTTCGATGGTGAGGCCACGCGAGGCGGCGCGGGTCGCCGCGTTGCGCTGGCCCAATTCGGTGCGCGTCACGCCAGGGCAGATCGCGTTGACGTTGATGTTGTGCGGCCCGAGCTGGTGCGCGGCGAGCATCGTCATGCCGATCACCGCACCCTTGCTCGCGGCATAGGCGACGTTCGACGCGCCGGAATAGCCGCGCCCCGAGATCGAGGCCATGTTGATGATCCGCCCGCCGGTTTTCTGCTCGATCATCTGCTTGGCGGCGCGCTGCATGCAGAAGAACACGCCCTTGGCGTTGACCCGGTGGATGCGGTCCCAATCCGCCTCGGTCAAATCCATGACATAGGCGTAGCGGGTGACCCCGGCATTGTTGACGATGACGTCGAGCCGGCCGAACTCGGCGACCGTTTTCTCGATCATCGCGTTGATGCTGGCAACGTCGCCGCAATCGGCTTCAATCGCCAGTGCGCGGTTGCCGCTCATCGCCGCGACGGTCTTGTGGGCGGCGGCGAGATCGATATCGGCCGCGGCAACAATCGCGCCCTCGGCGGCCATGCCGAGCGCGATCGCCTTGCCGATCCCGGCCCCGGCGCCGGTCACCAGCGCGACTTTGTCCTGCAAGAGCGCCACGGCGATCCTCCCTCAACTGGTGTCATTGCGAGCGTAGCGAAGCAATCTCGCGCAGAGGAGTTCTCTTTCCAACGAGATTGCTTTAGGCTCCTCGCAATGACAGGTGAACTGCCAGGCAAGTCCATGCGCGCTCATGCGTGGGCCGCGATTATCGCAATGGCGGCGGCGAGCCCGGCCCACGCGCAGCAAGCTCCCGGCTGGATCGCCGACAAGAACGGCTGCCGGGTGTGGAGCTCGACCCCCGACCCGGCGGAGACCGTCTCGTGGAGCGGCGTCTGCAAGGATGGGCTTGCCAACGGCTACGGCGTGCTGGTGTGGCTCTTGGACGGCCAGCTCGACGAGGCCTATGTCGGCGTCCTAGCGGGCGGTCACTACACCGGCTACGGCACGCAGATTTGGCGAACCGGCGCGACCTATTCGGGCAGCTACCTAAATGATCGGGCCAGCGGCTGGGGCGCCTACCGTGACCCCGACGGCAACGAATATTCCGGCAACTGGGTCGACGGCTGCCTCAAACAAGGCGCTCAGCGTTTCGCCGTCGGCGTCCCCGTCTCGGAATGTCCCTGACCCAAGCCGATCGAAAGGCAATACCATGCTTCGCGCTTTTGCGTTTGTACTTGCCGTACCCGACCTTGAGCGGAGCGCCGCTTATTACCGCGACGCGTTGGGTTTTCGCATTCTTTGGGAAGAAGGGACCGATTGGCGGCTCGCCGAGCGTGACGGCGTGCGCCTGATGCTCGGGCATTGCCCGAACGATAAGCCGGCCAGCGAGATTTTCCCGCACCAACTGGTTCGGTTATCTCGAAACCGGCGATCTTGCCGCGTTGCGCGAGGAGTTCGTCGCACGCGGCGCGGAGTGCTCGGCACCGAAGGATCAGCCTTACGGGATGCGCGAAATCATCGTCACGACAATCGACGGCCACCGTATTGTGTTCGGCCAGGAACTTGCTGCCGCCAAGACCTGAGCAGCGTCCATCGATCCATCAGAGGAACAACAAATGCTCGCCAATATTCCCGCGACCCAGACCGTCATCGAGATCAAGGAGCCCGGCGGCCCAGAGGTGCTGGTGCCCGGCACAAGGCCGGTGCCGGAGCCGAAGACCGGCGAGGTGTTGATCCGCATCGCCTCGGCCGGGATCAACCGCGCCGATTGCCTGCAGCGCATGGGGCGCTACCCAATGCCGCCGGGGACGAGCGACATCCCCGGCCTCGAATGCGCCGGCACGGTCGTCAAGCTCGGCGAAGGGGTCAGCGGCTTCATCACCGGCGAGGAAGTCTGCGCGCTGCTCGTCGCCGACGGCTATGGTGAATACGCCGCGGTGCCGGCGGTGCAATGCCTGCCGGTGCCGCAAGGCGTCGGCATGGTCGACGCCGGCGGGCTGATGGAGACGTTCTGCACCGTGTGGACCAACGTCTTCGACCGCATCCATCTCAAGGCCGGCGAGGTGTTCCTGCAGCAGGGCGGCTCGAGCGGCATCGGCATCACCGCGATCCAGCTCGCCAAGGCGTTCGGCGCCAAGGTATTGGCGACCGCCGGTTCCGAGGAGAAATGCCAGGCCTGCCGCGACTTCGGCGCCGATGTCGCCATCAATTATAAAACCGAAGACTTCGTGGCGGTCGCCAAGGAATTTACCGGCGGTCGAGGCGTCGATGCGATCTTCGATATGGTCGGCGGCGACTACATCCCGCGCGAGCTCGACCTGCTCGCGCGCGAGGGCCGGCTCTGCTTTGTCGCGCTGATGGGCGGCACCAAGATCGAGGCCGATTTCGGCATGATCCAGAGGAAGCACCTGACCGTCACCGGCTCGACGCTGCGCTCACGCTCGATTGAGCAGAAGGCGCAGATCGTCGCCGCGCTGAAAGAAAAGGTGTGGCCGCTCTGGGCGCAGGGCAAGCTGCGCACCTGCACCTATAAGACCTTCCCGCTGGCCGAGGCGTCGAAGGCGCATGCGCTGATGGAATCATCACAGCACATCGGAAAAATCATACTGGTACCGTAAGTCCTCGTATTACCGTTGCGGGAAGCCGTTTCGGAGGATGCCATGACCGCTCAACTGTCGCTGCGCCCGCTGGGCAAGAAGATCGGCACCGAGGTTCAGGGCGTCGATCTCGCGAAGCTCGACGACGCGACCTTCGCCGAGATCGAGGACATCTTCCGCGATCACCCGGTGCTGGTGTTCCGTGACCAGAAGCTCGACGCGCACCAGCTCGCCTCATTCGGCCAGCGGTTCGGGCATCTGCGCGAACACATCCTCGAAAACTACCGGCATCCCGACGACCCGCGCGTGTCGTTCATCACCAATGTCGCCAAGGATGGCGGCGTCGATAAGTTCGGCGTGGTACGGGCGTCGAGCTGGCACGCCGACGAGACCTACGATCCGCCCGAAAAGCTGCCGCGCCTGGCGATCCTCCACGCGGTCGAGGTGCCGAAGGAGAAGGGCGGCACAATGTTCGCCGACATGTACGCGGCGTACGAGACGCTATCGCCGGCGACGAAGCAGAAGCTCGCCGGGATGACCGGGCGGCACGGCTACACCGACGGGCCGGATTCCCGCAAGATTTACACCGAGGAGCACATCCGCCAACGCAACGAGGGCCGGCCCGAATGCCTGCATCCGGCGATCAAGGAGCACCCGGTCACCGGCCGCAAGGTGCTGTTCGTCAATCCGACGCACTGCCACGGCTTTGTCGGCATGAGCAACGAGGAGTCGGAGCCGCTGATCCTCGAGCTGCGCGACCACTCGATCCAGGACGACAACACCTACTACCATTCGTGGCGGGTCGGCGACGTGGTGATCTGGGACGAAATCGCGACGATGCACCGCGGCGCCGCCGACGCGAACCCCAACGAGCGCCGCGTCATGCTGCGGACGATCGTGCATCCGAATTAGGCTGATTGAAACCGCTCCGATAATTCACTCATTGCTTGAACGTGGCGCGTACGACACCGAGCTTAACGAGCGCTGTATAGGCGCGAGCGATTTCTGGATCGCATCTAACCTAGTGACATGAATCGGATTGGCAGCATCGAAAGGCTCTTCCGACACCTGTATGAACAATCCGTCATCCGGCGTTTGCTCCGACTGGACGTCATGCGGCGGCGACACTTTCTCGGCAAGCTCACGCGACAAGTATGTGAGCCAGCCACCGTAGGGTAGCAGCGGCTTCTCGTTTGCGTCGACCGTAAGGCCCTCGTATGCCCAAGTTTCAACGACGCCCCAGTCCGCCGCCCAACACTCGGCGATCGTCAGCAGGACACGCTTCAGAAGTGCTCCGTTGAGAAGCTCATTGCCTGGGCCGAGCCCTTCAATCTCCACCTCATTGGGATAAAGTCTGCGTGAATACGCCCCGACATGCAGTCTGAGAGACAAGGCTTGCGGCTCGTCGAGCCCATTCCAAGCCGCTGCCGAATAGCCCAGATCGGCAATCAGCTCTCGACTTGCGCTGGCAAAGTATCTGCCACGTAAAAGAATCGCCTCAAGTTCTGTTTGGGACGGCGGCATAGTGCAAAATGGCTTGTAAGCTGCGGCGAGCGTGTGTGCCTTCCGTCGCCAGTCACCAAGATTCGGATGAATGGCTACCAATCGCTCGAGCATACGGCCCAAACGCCTCACGCAGGCGCGCAACGGTTCATTGCGAGGAGACCATCGTATATTCAGGTGATAGGTCATCGAGTTATCCGTGGCGTATAAAATACGATGATATTTCCGTACGGCCTCGCATACCGGCGTGCCCAGTCTGCCACCTTCTTTTCGGCGAAGTGATATTCGACCATGCGGCCAAGCGCCTTCCTTGAGTGACTTTCCATTTGGCGTTCAAGATCCCCAATTCCCTCGAACCACTCTAACCAACCATCGGGGCCCGACATCTTATTCGCATAACCTTCGCCTTTCGCTTCGATGAGGTCACCGTTTTCCGGACGGCACCCGTCGTATCGCTCGCCGTTGAACACGACTTCCAAGCCCGGCGGCAGTCCTGTGACCTGCGATTGATAGGCGATCGTGCGCTCTGAGCGTCCGGCGATGTTCTCCGGCGTCGGATCGGGGCAAAGCTTTGGGTCCGCAGTATCTGCAAGCGCCAAAGGCCGGGTCGCCGCGCCAGCATCGGTGTTCGATTGCGACCGATAACCGGGGAGTGTGTCAGGGTCGATGACGGCGGCATTCGGTAGAGCACGCCCAATGTCGCGGCCGCTCTGATCGTAGAACCGGCCATCGACACCGATGTGGCCGGTATCGAGTAAGGCTCGTGCGCCCGTCCCATGGTCCTGCCAAACCTGAACGATCCCGGTATCGCGGTCGTAGCGATAAGAAAGGTCTGGCGCGTTGGCGACCATCCCCTCCACGACAACGCTGCCGTTGGACGGGATAAAGAGGATGCGGAAGACCATCGTCGCGGCCGTCATGCGGGCCGCGAGTTCGGTTAATCCCGCAATCGTTTCAGCGGGCAGTTGACCCAGCAGCGAGGTGGCTGACGCATTTGCTTCGGCGACGGTTCCTGGCGGCAGAATCGGGGAGGAACCGGTCGCGGGCTCCAGCGCATTCGCCTCCGGGACATTCGCTGGCGCTTCCGCCGTGGCTGGTATCCTGCCCGAACTCGCGCCGGTCGCGGCCGGGACAATTGAATATTCGATCGGCGGCGAGCTGGCGCCGTCCGATCCGGTAAGGTCGCCCGCTGACGTGTCACTCGCTGGCGAGGCGGCGGCGGTCCCCCCAGGGCCTCCTCCTAAAGCTCCATCGCTGGCCGGGGCAGCGTCCGGCGCGGTTGTCAAATCGTCCAACGCAACGGCGCTTCCACCGCCATCCGTCCACTCGCCGCCATGCGGATCGCCCTCGGGAACGCGCGGTTCATCGGGGTTGAAGCCGGCCTTGGCGAAGCTGGCGAGGGCAATTCGCCCCAGCTGACGTTCGTCGAGGTCGCCGATCGGGATACGGAGGCCGTAGATTTGCGCTAGGGCAATTTCGCCCTTGTCGAGGGCGTCGGCGATGCGCTGACATTGCGCAAACAGCCAATCCCGATCGCGATCCCCGTCGATCAGACATTTCTGGATCGTCGAAGCAGCACTGCGTTCGATGGCGCGAAAGCCGTGCGCTGTGCGGCTGACCAGGACGCACGCCGGGCCGAGAACCGCGCCCTCGGCATCAACGCAAATTCCCCGGTTTGCTGCACCGCGTGGGTGCAGCCGCCGCATATTTTCCAGCATTCCTCTATGAGAACATAAAGTGAACAATTTGTCAAGCAATTTCGCCTTGCGAATACCGCAAGGCGAAATTTACGCCAGGCTCAGTCTTAGAAGCGCTGAACGCTGGGTCCCGCCGGCGCCGGGATGGTGAGGGCGACTAGTCGCCTGTCACCACTTATTCCTGAGCTCGCGGAGCTTGAGGAACACCGTCTTCTGGTCGGGGTGCTCCGGCAGGTCGGGGAAGGCCTCGCGCAGCCGCTTGATCACGGTTGGGCTGGTCAGGCGGAAGAAGGTGTTGATCTCCATCTCTAGGCCCAAGGTCGTGACCAGCGGGTGGTTGGTGTCCTGCTTCTCCATCCCCGGCAGCATCGACGCGGCCTTGGCGTTGTCGGGCTCGCGGTCGAGCGTGAACTTGAGATTGTTCACGATGTAGTCGTGACCCGGATAGATCAGCGTCGCCGCGGGCAGCTTGGAGAGCTGAGACGCAAAGGTGCCGTAGAGTTCGTTGGGGTGGCCGCCATTGTGGCAATTGCCGGCACCGGCGTTGAACAGGGTGTCGCCGCAAAACAAGGCAGGCGCGGTGTCGGTGTGCGCCAGGATGCAGATGTGCGACATCGTGTGGCCCGGCGTGTCGAGGCATTGCAGCTCGACGGTGCGGCCGACCTTGATGACGTCGCCGGCGCCAAGGCCCCGGTCGATTCCCTCGATCTGATCCTTTGCGTTCTTGTGCGCGAGGAGCTTGGCGCCCGTTGCCGCGATCACGCGGTCGTTGCCGCCGGTATGATCGCGGTGGTGGTGGGTGTTGAGGACCTGGGTGATGGTCCAGCCCCTCGCCTTCGCCGCGGCGAGGCATTTCTCGGCGTCGAGCGGATCGACCGCGATCGCCTCGCCGGTTTCGCCGCAGGCGATCAAGTAGTTGAAGTTGCGCCCGGAATTTCCGGTCCAAATCTGTTCGACGATCATCGCGCGTCCCTCTCCGATACGGCTGGCCATAATGTAGAGCGCCAGTGGCGGCTCCGCCATATTCGCCGACCGGGGTCGGCTTGGCCTACGCTTGACGCGATGCCGGGCGCAGTCTCTATTCGCGCTGGTTTTGGGGGAAGGCCGTGCGAGGGGACATGATCCGCAACGCCGTCATTATCGCAGTGGGGGCAGCGCTGCTGGCGGCATGCGTTCCCGTTCAAGAATCTCAGGCACCAAAGCCCCCCGCGCCCGCGCCGGACAAAGCATCGCCGGCCGACTTGACGGCCAAGTACGAGCCTCCAGACGGAAAGCCGCTCGCGCCGGTCGATGTGCGCAAGCTCACCTGCGCCACACTCACCGGGGCGACCGACGACGACAAGGCCTACGCGACGTCGTTTCTGCTCGGGTACCGCTCCGCGCTCATGCATTCGCGAACGATCGAGATCAAGCGGATCGAAGCCGTGGAGGAAGCCGCCCTCGCCGATTGCGCCACCAAGCCCGACGCGCTCGCGACCAAGGTTTTCGCTGCGGCGCTGGCCAAAATCGGCCCGGGGGGTGAGATACGCCAGCCTCCACAGGCACACCGTCGCGGACCGCCGTCGCTGGCGGCGCCAGCTGCACCGACGCCGGCCCAGCAGCCGCCGGGGCCGAGCAGCGAGCCGCCGATCGAGTACACCCCGGCTCAGACAACCCCGGTTCAGCCGCAAACGACCCCGGGCGGGACGATCTCGACCCAGCAGACGCCGAGCTCGACCATCTCGACCCAACAGGCGCCGAGCCAGACCGAACCCAGTCAGGCCGCGCCATCGTCGGCGGCACCGACCCACGCCGCACCACCACCAGCGACGGCGATCCAGGCCGCACCGCCCCCGGCAGCGCCCACCCACGCCGCACCACCACCAGCGACGGCGACGGCGACGCCAACTCAGACCACGCCGCCTCCGGCAGCGCCGACCCAGGCTACGCCACCTCCGCCGACGCCAACTCAGACCACGCCGCCCACGACGACGCCAACCGAGGCTACGCCACCTCCGCCGGCCCCGGCCCAGACCGCGCCGACGCCGACGACGCCAACCGAGGCCGCGCCGCCACCGGCAGCGCCGACCCAGACCACACCACCTGCGCCGGCGCCGGGTGACGGCCAGCCCCCCGCCAAACCCGAGCCGGGCGCGGGCGAGCAGAAATAGCGGAGCGGGCATGTCGCTGAGCCGCCAGTTCGCCGCTTTTGTCGCCGGGTTGCGCTACGAGGACCTGCCGGTAGCAGTGATCGACCGCGCGAAGGGCGTCACGCTTCAGGCACTGAGTTCAGCACTCGTCGCGCACGACATGCCGGCGAGCCGGCAGGCCCTGGCGCTGATGCAGGAGGAGGAGGCGGGCGGCGGTGGCGTGGCGACCGCGCTGTGCCGCGGCGCGAAGCTCACCAAGGCCGGAGCCGCCTTTGTCAATGCCGAGACCATCTTCGCCGGCGGCAAGTGGGACACGTTCCGCATGCTGACCCACCCCGGCACCGCGATCCTGCCGGCGGCGTTGGCCGCCGCCGAGATCGCCGGCTCGTCGGGCAAGGAATTCCTCACCGCTGTCGCCGCCGCCTACGAGGTCATGGAGCGCATGGCCGCGGACTTCATCCCAACGGTCATGTCGCGCGGGTTTCACGCCGGGCCGGTGTTCGGGATTTTCGGCGCGGCGATCGCCGCGGCGAAGCTCGGCGGGCTCAACGCGGCGCAGGTTCACGGCGCCATCGCGCAGTGCGTCAACCTCGCGTCGGGCAATCTCGAAGGCATTCGCAGCGGCGGAAGGTCGCTGCGCGAGGGCGGCGCGGTGCGCAACGCGCTGCTCGCAGTCGCGCTGGCCAAGCAGGGCACGCCCGGCGGGGAGACCACGCTCGAAGGCGAAGCCGGTTTCTATCATTCCTACGCCGGCAACAATCGCGGCGAGCTGCGCTACAGCTTCACCGGGGACAATCGCGTCGATCTTGGCAAGATCACCGCAAACCTCGGCAAGGAGTGGATTTTCCTCGAGACGCTGTACCGCATCTATTCGACCGCCGGGTACAACATCGCGCATGTCGATGTGACCTCCGCGTTGTGCCGCGAACACAACATCGCCTATGCCGACATCGACCGCATCGAGGCGGTGGTCAATTGGCTGGAGACCGAATATCCGAGCCCGCTCTTTCCGATCGCGAACCGCGGTTTGTCTGCCGCGCCGAGCGTTGGCAGCACGCCATATTTCACCGCCTATGGCGCGGTGACGGGCGGGTACCCGATGCTGCGCGGCGACCGGCCCGGGCCTGGCGAGAGCGACCCGGCCGAGGTGCTCGACCTGATGCAGCGCGTAACGATCATCCCGACGGTGCGGCAAACGCTGTTCGGACCGCGCATCAGCGTGTTCACGAAAGACGGCCGGTCCTTCACCAAGGAAGGCACTGGCCGCGAGTTCATCTTCGATTTCGAAGAGCTGGTTCGGCGGATGTCGCCGATTGCTCCCGGCCTGGCGATCAGCCCTGCCCAATTCGCCGAGCTGATCGATACCTGCCGCCGGCTCGACAGAATCGACAACGCCGCCCAACGGCTGATCGCACTGACGATACCGTCTTAGCCCGGCACCGGACGCCCGCTGCCGAACCGCGCGGCTAGCCCTTGGGCTCGACATAAATCATCCAGCCGACGCCGAACCTGTCCTGCACCATTCCGAAGCGCGGTGAGAAAAACGTCTTGTCGAGGGGCATGCGCACCTGACCGCCATCGGCGAGCGCGTTGAACCGGCTGTCGGCCTCCGCCTCGTCCCTGACGGTGAACGACAACGCGAAATTCTGGAACTCGCCGCCGGGGCTGCACATGCCGTCGGAGAGCAGCACCATGCCGTCGCCGATCTTGAGGTCGGCGTGCATGATCTTGTCCTCGGTTCCGGGACGGATCATGTTCGGGTCGGGCGCCTGCTTGAAACGCAGCATCATCTGTACCTCAGCGCCGAGCGCCTTCTTGTAGAACTCGATCGCCTCCTCGCAACGGCCGTTGAACGTCAAATACGGCTGGATCGGCATGACTCTCTCCTACCCTGTTTTTCGCTGGAGTCCGGCGCGGCGACTGCCTATGCCGGGCTTGACATTTGCGTTGATATCAACATAATGAGCGAATGTCAACCGGTGAAGAACTTCCCCATGCAGCCACCCTCAAGGTGCGCGACACCTGCCTCTGCCTTCACCTCCAGCGCGCCGCACGGGCGCTCGCGCGGCGCTTCGATGCGGCGCTGCGCCCGCTTGATCTTACTAACGGTCAGTTCTCGCTATTGATGTCATTGAACCGGTCGGAGCCGGCCAGCATCGGGAGTGTCGCCACCCTGCTCGCGATGGATCGCACGACCTTGACGGCGGCGCTGAAGCCGCTCGCCCGGCGCGATCTGGTGGACGTAACGGTGGACCCCGACGATCGGCGCAGCCGCCGCCTTACGTTGACTCCCGGCGGCCATCGCCTCCTCGCCGCCGCGCTGCCGATCTGGGAGCGCGAGCATCGGACGGTCGACAAACTGGTCCCGCCGCCGGGGCCCGAGGACCTGCGTTCCGTGCTGCGCGCATTAGCGTGAGCAAGAACCCTTGGACGATTTTTGGCTTGAATCAGCGAGAAGTTGGGAACTGTCACGGCAATGCAACGTTAGCTCTGGTTGCGTCCAACGATGGGCGCGAGCGGGAGGAGCACTATGCCGCGAACAGTTGCTTGGGCGATGACGGCCGTGGTTGCGTTGGCGCTTGGTGGTTGCGGCGTAACGCCGGGATGCCGAGCCGTCAGCACCGGCGCGTTGGGAGCGGGCACGGGGGCCGCGATCGCCGCAATCGCTGGCGGCCCCGTTGGTCTGGGCGCCGCTATTGGCGGCGCGACCGGCGTCTTTGCCGGCGCGGCAACGCCGCCGGGCGCGGCCTATCTCGGCCCATCGCCAGTCTGCTATTGATGCTGCGGCGGTGTCACGTCACCCTCAGGTGAGCGTGGCAAAACCATCTTCCGCACCTCTCGGTCTGGCGGAAGCGCCAGCGGCGCATTGTTTGCGCGCGGGATGCGGCGCATCGCCTCGTCCAATTCGGCATGGCGGCATACGCTAATTGCACGCGACCTGACGTTGCAGGGCTGCGAAAATCGCGCTCTCCAACGTGAAGCAGTCCACATGGCCATCGACGTTACCGCACTAGTCGCGCCCGAACTGACCCTACCAAAATGGTCCGCGGCCGAAATCCTCGACATGCCGGTCGCGGACGAAGAGGTTCTTCGTGCGGTGATTTATCGCGTGGATGTCGGTAAATGGCACTGGAGCATCAGCTCGCATGGCGCGGCGCGCGGGGAGTTGATTTCTGCCGGCATCGAAAAAGACGCAGCTGCTGCCCGAGCCATGGCGATGTCGGAGATCGCCAAATGCGTCGAAAGCGCGCTGGGTTAGTTCGCTAGCGCAATGGCTTTGATGCGGGATCGCCCTATGACGGGCGATCCCGCATCAGCTAACTCGTCACGCGGCTCGAACGACGCTGAGCACGGCGCCCTTGCCCCGCACTTCCGCCTCTTCGAACTCCGCGGCGGCAATCGCCCGATCGAGAGCGGCGCGCAACTCCTTCGCCGTCTCCAGCGTTAGCTCGATCCCCGCCCGCGCGCCGGGATCGAGGTCCGCGTTGATGAAATCGAGCGTGATGACATCGCCCAGCGGCGCATGGCGCGCGTGGTCATAGGCAACCACCGCCTGCGATAGCGGGAACCATTCGTCCCCCCGCTTTGCCATGCCCTCCGCCGGCGCGATCTCGATGATCGACGTGCACATTTTCCGGGCCTCCTACTTCGCCAGATACTTGCCGAAGAAGGCCCAAATCTTGTTCCAGCCATCCATCGCCTGCTCGGGCCGATAAAGCGGCCGGTGCCAATAGAAGAAGCCATGGCCAGCGCCGTCGTAGCGGTGGAACTCATAATTCTTGCCGTGCTTCTTTAGTTCGGCCTCGTGCTGGTTGACCTGCTCGGGGCTCGGCGCGCGATCCTCGTTGCCGAACAGGCCGAGCAGCGGGCACGAGAGGTCCTTCGTCATGTCGATCGGCGCGACGGGCGTCTTCGCGTTCAATTCCTCCTTGGCCATCACCACGCGGCCGCCCCACTGCTCGACGCAGGCGTCGATATCCTTGCGCTGGCAGGCATAGATGAAGGCGTGCCGGCCGCCCGAGCAGGAACCGATCAGGCCGACCTTGCCGTTGTTGTCGCGCTGCGCGCGCATCCACTTCACCGCGGCTTCGGTATCGCCGACCATCTGGGCGTCGGAAATGCCGCCCTCGGCGCGGACCTTGGCGGCGACGTCGTCAGGGTTGCCGTCGCTGCCGCCGCCTTCGCGCTCATAAAGGTTGGCGCAGATCGCCATATAGCCGTGATGCGCGAAGCGGCGCGTCGTCTCGATATAGAGCTCGCTCCAGCCGGGGAGGTGGTGAATCAGCACGACGCCCGGGAAGGGGCCACGGCCCTCCGGCTTGGCCACATAAGCCGTTATCGGCGTCCCCTGATAGCCATTAATGGTCACGTTCTCGCAGGTCATGCCTCGGTAGAATGACATTGATCTCCCTCCATTGGCGTGAGTCTTGGGCCTTCATCGGGCCATCGAAGCGCCGCCGTCATCGACAAGCGAGGTGAACCCGCTCCCGCCCTAGCGCGCCGCATCATCAGTATTGAACTGATCGCATACTGGACGCAACAAAACGGAAAGTGCAGACGCGGTCAGCAACCCACAAGGCAGTCGCGACATCTATCCGCGCGTCTCGCCAAGCGTCGGTCTGGGCGAGGGTCGGCCAGCTGAGTCGAGATCGGTCGTTCAGCCGGCACTGCAAGAGCGCGTTCTCGCGCCCCTTAGCCGACCTCGCCAGTAGCACGGCCATCCGCGGGCCAGCGGCTCAGGGTTCCCGCCGCCGACAATCCGGCATCGAAGCGAGCCCACGGCGAGCGGGCTCATCAGGTGTCCGATGAAGGTCATGGGCGGCCCTTGGCGCCGCCGCGTCGAGTTGCTCGACGAGGGAGCCTCCAGCACCGGCGGCGAAACACCCGCCGCTGCTTCAGGCGTTATGCTACCGCTTGGCGTGTCTGCGAATATTGGCGGATCAGCTCGGGTATCCGATCTGCGCCGACCGGCGGGCTGATGTGGAACCCCTGCGCCGCGTCGCAGCCCAGTTTCGTAAGTGCGTCAAGAATTGGCTTGCCTTCAACGCCTTCGGCAACGCTGCGCAGGCCGAGCTTGTGCGCCAGATCGACGATGATCTCGACGATGACCTCACAGTCGCGAGATTGTTTCATCTGGGAAACAAAGGAGCGGTCGATCTTGATCTCGCAAAACGGCATCCGCTGGAGTTGGACGAGCGAGGAGTATCCTGTGCCAAAATCGTCGATGGAAAGCTTGAACCCCTTGACCCGGAGGCGCGTCAGCACGTCCATCATCTGGATGACATCGCTCATCGCGCCGGTTTCGGTAAGCTCGAGCACGAGAGAGCTGGGGTTGGCCAGGTGATTTTTACACAATTGGGCCAGTCGATCGGGAAAGGCGACGTCCCGGGTGTTCAGGGCAGAGATGTTGACCGCCACCTCAATCGGCAACCCCTGCCGGTGCCAAAGCCCTGCTTGCTGGGCGGCGTGGGACACGACCCAATCTGTCAAAGCGTCGATTAGACCGTTTCCCTCAGCCAACCCGATGAACTCGTCGGGCCGCACAAGGCCGCGCAGGGGATGACGCCAACGCACCAGCGCCTCGACCCCAGTAACTCGGTTGAGCCTGCAGTCGATCTTGGGTTGGTATTCGAGAAATAGCTGATTGTCTTTTATTGCCTGGGCAAGCTCTGACGACGAAAGCGGGGTATTCGGGGCGGGTTTGTCCTCCGCCAGGATGCGCTGAAGGTCAGCCAGGCGGAGCGGTTTTGGCAGCTTCGCGCTCATTCTGAGCCCGCGCTCGCTCCCAAGCCGGATCACCGCATCGACCGTGCGGTCGTCAAGTCCGCTAGATACCAGAATTCGCGCCTTGCAACCCGCAGTGGCAAGATAACGCAATAATTCGACGCCATCGTGTCCCGGCATATTGATATCGATTATTGCGACCGCCGGGTCCCATGTCTCGATAGCATTCTTAAATTGTTCAAACTCCTGCGTAGCAATTACCTCATGCCCCATCGACTCGATTGCTTTTTTCAGGAAATTGATGATTCCCTGTTCGTCGTCGATCACCAGAACGCGCAATGGATTGTCGCTCATGGTCTCGTTTCCGAGTCGTTCCTATCAACATCGCGTCAGAAGATAGCAAATCGGAGTAAAAGCATAGTTAAGGCGCCGTAAATACGCGGGCACAAACATAACCCAAGAGCCGCGTTGGGGTGGGGCAAGGGCCAATGCGCGGAGACCGCGCCACAAATACGCTCAGACGCAGCAAAATGATCGACTGGCCATGACGATCACAACTCGGTGCCGTCGGTCAGGTTGACGCTGTGGAGATTGTTGCGTAAACGGGCACAGGGTCGTTGCCCTGCGGCGCCAGCAGCCGGTCAACCGCTGCCGTCAGCTCTGCGGCGCGAAATGGCTTGGCGAGTACGGCATCGGCGCCCGCCCCCTCCGCGAGCTTCAGAAGATCGAGCTCACCCGCCTGGCCGCCGCCGGACATCGCGATGATGCCGGTTTCGGGGTGGGCGCGGCGGATCTTGAAGATCGTTTCGATGCCTTCGGTGCCCGGCATCAGAATGTCAGTCAGCACGACCGCCGGTGCCTCGCGCCGCATCTCGCTCAGTGCCCCGCCCCCATCGTCTGCCTCGACCACGGAATGCCCCGCGAGAACGAGAATTCGACGGACCATCTGCCGCACTTTCGGTTCATCGTCGATCACCAGGATCAGCGCCATGATCGCCCCTAGCTGAAAGCAGGGATCGAGCTGCCGACGGGAACGCCGTCGTCGATAACCTCGCGAAGGATCCGCGCTAGGTCGTTCTTGCGGTACGGTTTACCGAGCAGGCGCACGTTCGCGCCAAGGCCCCCGGCATCAACGAGGCGCGCGCCGGGAAAACCCGAGGTCAGCAGCACCGGCGCTCCCGGATAGCGCGCGCTGAATTCGTGCGCCAAGCCAAGACCGTCAATCTCGCCGGGCATGACGATGTCGGACAGCAGCAGATCGACCTCAACACCGGCGTCGAGCAGGTCGAGCGCCGCGCGGGCGTTTTCGGTTTCCAGGACGCGGTAGTTCAGCTCCTCGAGTTGGCGGATCAAAACCTGACGTAGTTTGGGGTTGTCCTCGACGACGAGCACCATTTCTCCAGCACCGAAACATGGCAAAGCCTTGGCTTGCTCTTCGGGCATCCCGGCGGCAGCCTCCGCCGGCTGGAGATACAAACGAAACGTCGTACCGCGGTCGGGCTCGCTATAGACGTTGATGTGACCGCCCGACTGCTTGGCAAAGCCGAAGACCATGCTGAGGCCAAGGCCGGTGCCCTTACCCGGTCCTTTTGTCGTGTAAAACGGTTCGAAGATGCGCGACGCGACCTCGGGCAGCATTCCATGCCCGGTGTCGCTGACCTCGATCATGACATAGCTGCCAGGGGTTACCTCGGCATGGGCGGCGGCGTACTCCTCGTCGAGGTCACGGTACCCCGTCGTAAGCACGAGTTGGCCACCTTGCGGCATCGCGTCTCGCGCATTATTCGCGAGATTCGCAATGGCGGTTTCCAGCTGTGCCGGGTCGGCTACGACCGCCGGGATGGCCGGGTCGAGGTCGAGCCGGACTTCGATGTCTTCGCCCAGGGTCCGGCTCAGAAGGCGCGTGATATTCCCGATCAACAAGTTGACATCGATCCGCTCGGGCCGCAGCGGCGCCCGGCGCGCAAAGGCCAGCAGACGCTGCGTCAGTTCGCTGCCCTTGAGCGCGGCATCGAGCGCATCCTGCAGCAATTCCACCTCAGGGCCGCCGTCAGGCCGCATCTCGCGCAACAGGTCGAGATTGCCGATGATGATCGCCAGGTGATTGTTGAAATCATGGGCGAGGCCGCCGGTCAGCTGGCCGAGCGCCTCCATTTTCTGCGCCTGGTGAAGCTGCTCTTCGACCTGGCGGTGCTCGGTGAGGTCCTCGGAAATCGCCAGCAGGTATTCGGGCTCTCCGCCCGCGTCGGGCAACAGGACCCTGCGGGTGCGGAGTTGACGCGGGCCTTGCGTACAAGACGTCAGCACGTGCTCATGCGCCATCGGCGCGCCGTTCGCAGCGAGAACCGCCGCATCGTGCATCTCGATCTCGTCCGCCTCCGCGCCGGGCAGGATGTCGCGCGCCGATTTGCCGACGATCTCGCTGCGGTCGAGACCCAACAGCACCTCGCCAGCCCGGTTGATCAGCGTGCACCTGCCGTCTTTCGCGCTTTTGACGCTCAACATCGCCGGAATGCTCTCGATCACGACATCGAGCGATCTACGGGCCCGCTGCGCCTCCGCCTCGGCCTGCCGACGCTCGGCAATCTCCGCCTCCAGCGACCGATTGCTGCGATCGAGTTCCGCGGTGCGTTCGCGGACCCTCTCCTCGAGCTCGCGCGCATGGCTGTCGACGAATGACTTGGCGACCGCGAGCCGCTTGTGAAGGCCGGCCGCCTCGACGAGAAGCGCGACCAGCACAAAGCTCGCCGCCAGCAGCCCGTAAAGGCGGCCGGCGTAAAAGCCAAGATCGAACCTGCCGCCGTTGAACACCGCGCTAAGCGCGATGTCGAGCGCCCACGCGCACATCACCGCCATCAGCCACAAATCGAGGATCGAACGGTTCTGCTGCTGATAGAGGATGACCAGTGCGGCGATACTGAAGAGCCACGTTGCGGCGACGACAAATTTCATCGTCGCGGTGTAACCGCTTCCCGCCATGATCGCCGGCAGCAACGACTGCCCCGCGGTTGCGAGCGCGGCGAGGAGAAGGACCAGGACGCAGACCGCCACCGCACTCGACACGATGACCGCCGTGCTCACCGGCGCGAAAGCAGGCACTCCGGCTCGATTGAGCAGGGCATAGGCGATGACGAACACTGGGAACCCGGCATGCCAAAACATATAGAGCCAGGCGGTCGACTGCGGGCTGGCGCCGAGTAGCCCGCTCGGCGCGAACAATCCCGGAAAGGTGAGCGCATGTGGGACGATGATCAGCGCGTCGAAGAGATAACCTGCGGCGAGCACCAGCAAGGCGGGCGCACGGGCACAGCTGAATTGGCCGAACAGCAGCACCACCGTTAGCAGATCGATGATGGCGAGGGCCGCCTCGTAGGCAGGGATGAACGGCTGGACCGGGGTCAGCGGCACTCGGGCAAACGGAGCGACGACGGCAAAGGCGACGACGCTGACGAGAAGGAGCGCCAACACTGCGTGTCGTTCGCTGCGCCTTACTTGCGCCGATGAGAGCAGGATCTCGGCGTTCGCGGGCGGGGCGAGCGAACCGAGCCCGTCCAGTGCCGGCGGCGGCACAAAAATGCGCGGTGGCAGCGTCAGCTTCGCGACGTCCGGTTCTGCGGTCACGACAATCCTCCCGGCGCCGGACCGACCGCGAAGTGGACGGCGGCGCGGGGATCGATCGGCAGCGCGAGCTGACGGCAAAATCGGTAAAACACCCGCGTCTCGCCCATAGCGCCCCGTTCCGCGGCGGGCAGGGTCTGCGCTCTAGAACAAGCCATTGCGACCGTCCGTGCTGACCTACGCCACCCCCCGAATGATGGCATCTGATGGTTGAGCAATGCTTAATCGTCATCGTTCAGGAGGACGAAATCGAATTGAACACCCTCACGAATGTCGGATTTCGGCGCACCGGCGGCTCTGCGGCGAAGGCCGCCTCTCGAATGCTCTTGTCCCAGCCCGTCATCCGCCGACCGCCAGCCACTGCGCGATGGGCATCACTCATAGCCGGCGACGCATCTAACGTGTTGCCGAGCACTCTTCGCGGGTTGGCTTACAGTAGACTGTGCTTGTGCACGCTTCGAAGTTGCGTAAGCTGTATGAACAGCCGATGTTCGTATCAAAGGCTCTTAAAAAGGGGAACAGGGATGGCTTCAGATTCCGCGACCGGCGGCGCAGCACCTCCGACAACGCTCAAGAAAGTCATTGTCGCGGCAACCATCGGTAACGTCCTCGAGTGGTTTGACTTCGTGGTCTACGGCTTTCTCGCCGTCACCATTTCCCAGGTGTTCTTTCCCACCGGCGACCCCACCGTCTCGCTGTTGGTGACCTTCGGCGCTTTTGGGCTGGCCTATCTCGTGCGCCCACTTGGGGCGATCCTCATCGGCTCCTACACCGACCGCCACGGCCGCAAGGCCGGGCTGACGCTATCGATTGCACTGATGACGGTCGGGACATCGCTGATGGCGATTACGCCGAGCTATGCGGCGATCGGCATTGCCGCCCCGATCTTCATCACGCTGGCGCGGCTGCTTCAGGGGCTTTCGGTTGGTGGCGAATTCGGCACCTCCGTCGCCTTCCTGTCCGAGCATGGCTCGGCCCGCCGCGGCTTCGCCGCCAGCTGGCAGTTTTCCATCGCCGGCATGATCACGGCCCTGGCTTCGCTCTTCGGGATCGCACTGACCACGCTGCTGTCCCATGACCAACTGCTCAGCTGGGGGTGGCGGACCCCGTATATCTTCGGCATGCTGGTTGGGCCCGCCGGTCTCTACATCCGCTGGAAGCTTTCGGAGACGCAGGAATTCATCGAAGCCGAGCAGCCGGAGTCGATGCCGATCCGCGAGTTGCTGACCAAATATCCACTTCCCGTGCTGCTCTCGCTCGGCGCGGCGATCATCTCGAACAGCTCGTTCTACATTCTGGCCTATATTCCGACCTACGGGCAGAAGACGCTGCATCTGCCGGCCTATACCGGGTTTACCGCGACCTTGATCGGCGGCTTTGTGCTAGCGGTCTTTTCGCCGATCTTCGGGCACTGGTCAGACAAGATGGCATCGCGGCCGCGCATCATGGTGATCACCGCCTGGCTGTTCTTCCTGACCTCGTGGCCGTGCTTCTTCCTGATGTCCGCCTGGCCGACGCTGGCGGCGTGCATCATCGCGGTCTCGTGGCTGCAGCTGCTCAAGGCCGGCTATAGCGGCGTCTTGCCGTCGGTGCTGGGCGAGCAATTCCCGGTCGCGGTCAGGGCGGTCGGCGTGTCGCTGAGCTTCAGCACGGCGGTGACGATTTTTGGCGGTTTCGCGCCGTTGATCGCGACCTGGCTGATCCGGCAGACTGGCGACCCGCTCTCGCCGAGCTTCTACCTGGTCGTCACCGCGGCGATGAGCGGCATCGCGCTGTGGGGGATACAGCGGCGCGCATCGCGGCGGATCCAGCCGCGGCTAGCGACCGCCCCTTTGTAAGGCGCGCGGTTCATGAGATTGGGTTGGAGCGCATGACGCGCCCCCAACCCATCTCCTCTTACAGCGATCCGTTGATGTTCAGGCGAACGTGGTCCCATCCCAAATCGTGTTGAGCAGCGGCGCGAACATGCTTTGGGCGATCACCCCGGTCTCGTGGAGCAGCTCAAGCTCGTCGCCCAGCAGCGTCACGCCGGCAATGAGGCCGGTAATGTTGGTAAAACCGGCCCAGCTTATGTCGGTGTTGTTGGCCGGCTGGGGCGGCGGCGACGGCTGGTAAAAGCCGGCGGCGGCCAGAACGGGACCGAGCGGCACGAACGCGCCGTTGGTCAGCGCCTGGGTGCCACGCTTATCCCCGTCCCGGCACTAAATTGCGCGACAGCCGTTTGCCGTTGTGTTGGTTGTCCATCGGCCACATGGAGGCGCATGTCGTGAACTCGGATAAAAACTGGCGCCGGACCAAGCTGACCGCAGGGGCCGTCGGCGCGCTCGGGATCTGGAGCCTTGGCCATCCGATAACCGCGCTGGCGGATGTTGTCGCGCCGATCCTGGTGGTCGCGCCTGGGGTTCTCGCCCCCCCAACGACGGAAATCACCCCCGGAGGCACGGTTATACTGCGCGGCAGCAGGCCATCGCCGCCCGCCATAGAACCTGCGCCAGAGCGGTCACCGATCAATTACCCGTCAACGGCTCCGGTGACGCCGCCCCCGGGATTCGACAACCGCTTCGACGCCGGCGGTATTGACCAAAACTTTGATCGGAGTGGCCTCACTCGGCCGTAGGTCAGGGCGGGCCTTCATGCGGCTGGCGTCCCCAAGGGGATTCGAACCCATGTTACCGCCGTGAAAGGGTTATAACTAAACATATATGGACGTTTGTGGACGGATCGATCTTCCCGTATCACTTTGATCAGCGCGGCTTTGCGCTGGGCTATCGCAAGGGGCCAAAGGGCGCGGTCTGGCTGGCTCGCCTGAAAGAACGCGACCGTCGCCAAGAGGTAACCCTTGGCTTCGCCGACGATGCCTTAGACCCTGATGGCATACGCACCCTCGACTATGCGCAGGCCCAGGCCAAGGCGCGCGACTGGCTCGCTGCTGTTGATGCGGAAAAGACGGAGGTCGTTGCCCCCTACACCGTCGCCACCTGCCTTGATGACTATTTTGCGGATTACCAACGTCGCGGCGGCAAGGCGCTACGCACGACCGAGATTGCCGCCGATGCCTTTATCCGCCCCGCGCTGGACAAGACACTGGTCAACGAGCTGACGACCCAGCGCATTAGGGATTGGCATGCCGCGCTGGCCGCCTCCCCTGCCCGTCTGCGAACGCACCGTTCGGCTGAATCGCAAAACCTGCGGCAAGCGGCTCCACAAGATGACCTCGATGCAACCCGACGTCGCCGAGCGACGGCAAACCGGGTGATGAACATTCTCAAAGCGGCGCTCAATCATGCTTACCGGGAAGGGAAAACCACATCGGATGATGCTTGGCGTCGGGTTCGGCCATTTCGTGAAGCCGATGCGCCAAAGGTTCGCTATTTGGACGCTGCGGAGGTGCGGCGGCTCGTCAACGCCACTGACCCGGCATTTCGGCCAATGGTGCAGTGCGCGCCTCTGACCGGGTGCCGCTACGGTGAGATTGCCGCGTTCCGCGTTGCCGATTTCGATCGAGCAGCAGGCACCATCACAGTTCGCTCTGCTAAGGCCGGAAAACCTCGCCACGTCGTTCTAACCGAGGACGGGTTGGCACTATTCGAGCGCCACGCTGTCGGTAAGGCTGGAGCCGCGCTCCCGTTTTCTAAACCTGACGGAAAGCCGTGGGGAAAATCGCATCAACACCGGCGGCTGCGCGAGGCTTGCGAACGGGCCAGCATCGACCCGCCAGCGTCCTTCCATGTGCTGCGCCACACGTACGCGACGATGCTTCTGCGGGCTGGCGCGCCGCTGCCGGTGATCGCGGCAAACCTCGGCCATGCCGACACGCGCATGACCGAGAGGCACTATGCCCATCTGGTCCCGTCCCACGTCGCCGACGTGATACGGGCGACGATGCCCAAGCTCGGCCTAGTCGAACCGAGCGTGGTTGTCCCGCTCGCATCAAACTCGCGCTGATAGTGGCGAACGCGATCCTTGCCAAGGTTGGGGTCGAGGGTTCGAATCCCTTCGCCCGCTCCAGATTTTTCAATCACTTATACTTCGCCGCCTCTTCTAGATCCAGCGGCCGGTACGGCATCAGGTGGAAGGAGACGAGCTTCGATGCCGCGCCTGAGGGGATGAAGTCCCCTCAGATGAAGTGGTGTGTTTACGGACCTTGGCCTGATTGGGCCTCGTATGTGCGCCGAGCCGGGCTAGCCGGCTGCGTCCTGGCGCCGTCACGAATGGCAGCTGTGGGGCATCTTGAGACGCAGCCGCTGCCGGGGCTGAATGTCGGCTCACGGTTCCGCAACCGGACCTTCGCAAAACCGCGCGGGGCTACTGGATTGCGCCGAAAGCGGACCATTCCGGGGCGCCCATGCCACATGAGGACAAAACGGCCACGGAGGTGATCGGGTAGAGGCGGATAGCCCGCATCGCGTTGCGGCGCCAGCGCCAGCCTTGACGCGAGCACGTCCGCGGACCATCCTTAATAACTACTCCCAGTCCGTTATTCAGGGGCTACTACCCGGAAGTCGACGAGTACTCGCGCCCTCGGCGGTACGCTCGTGGGGGCGCCGCGCGGTTTAGCTGCTTGATTTGCGTATTTGGTCTTCGCCAGGCATCCAAACCGGATCCAGAACAACCACGCCTATATTTCCGTTCTCGAACGCCAATTTGAATTCGATCCGCCCGTCAGGCATAAACGACAATACGTGCATTCCGGTACTGCCGTCGTAACGGAGCACACCGTTCGAGATGTGGCCTGTGAAGGGTGTGGAGAATGCAGGCCCGGGGACGTGGCTGTGCGGTTGAGCCGGCCCATTCACGAAATAGCCGTGCGCGGTCCCATCCTTGGTGACGCTAGTGACGATCATCATCAGCTGGCGACGTGAGCCCAGCCATCCGTAATCACTGACCCAGACGCCAAGGAATCGTCGCGCGCTTTCGGAGACATCGTTGGCGGGTGCGCGAATCTGAAAAATGGGGAGCGGCAGCTCCTTCTTCGCCGCGAGTGTCGCAATGCGATCTTTGTCGGCCTCGGAAATAATCAGGTTGGCCGCAGGCGAGGCCCATTCGGCAAGCAGATCCAGAACGGGTTGCCTGATACCAACGAGAAGCAGGATGAAAAGTACGGCTGCGATGCCGAGCGCAACGCGCGTTGGGATCGTCCGCTCCCGGCGTTGGGCGGTCAGAGGCTCCGCACCTTGGCTGCCGACCAACGCCGTAGCGGGCACCGCTTCGAGCACATAACCGCGTCGCGACACGGTTCGGATCAGCCGATGCTCCTTGTCGCCGAGGAGTTGGCGCAGCTCGTGGATGCACTGCGACAGAGAATCCTCGCCGACCACGAGGTCGGGCCACGCCTCGCGGTAAAGCACGTCTTTCGACACGAGCTCGCCGGGGCGTTCGGCGAGGCTCCGCAGCACCTCGAACGTCTTTGGACGCAAATCGGTGCTTCGACCGTTCATCCGGATGCAAAAGTGGGCGAGATCTAGGTCGAAGGTCTCAAACCGCAACACCCTGTGAACCAGCTGATCCAACGGGGTACCCCCCAGCTAAGGCTGTCAACGGGAAATTTAAGGAAAATATCAGGGTTCTATCAAGCCGGCATCAGGACTTTCCGCCTCCGCGGCTGGCAGTCTTGCTCCCATCAAGCAACGTCGCAGATCGGCGAGAACTTCTACGGGGTGCGGGACCTGTACAACGCGTTGCGCCTCGGCGCCTGTGATTATGTGAGATGAGCCGAAGGTGGCCGTGCGGTCCCAGCAGCGGTGTTGTTGCGAGATCCGCGACGGCGCCGGTGTGATACATGTTGCCAACTCCGGCGAGATGGCGCTGGAGCAGCTGAGAAACGGGATCGAACCGACCCTGATCGTGATCCACTCCGACAACATGCCGGTAGTCAACGGGCTGGAGCTGCTCGGCGAGCTCAAGCAGAGGCATCGGGACCTTCCAGCGGTGATGGTGACCGCCCATTGCGACCAGGAGCGCCGGCAACAAGCCAGCATTCTGAGGGCACCGACTTCATCACCAAATCTGTCGACTTTGGCGCCGCGAATGGGTGGAGATACGCATGCATCTTCTGACGAGGCGTTCGTTGCTTCGTGGCTCCCTTGTCTTTGGCGCGGCGCGGACGTTGGCAAAGCCGCACATCGCCAACGCCGAAGCCACGACCGCCGAGGTGTGGTGGCAGCAAGGCTTTGCCAAAGAGGAAGATGCGGCCTTCAAAAAGATGGCCGCCGATTACGAAACGACGAGCGGCAATAAGATCAGTTACAGCCTCATTCCATTCGCGGCGCTAGGCCGGAAGGCCATTTCGGCGGTCACCGGCGGGGTCGTCCCGGACATAATCGAGGTCTACGACAACGTGTTCGCCCCGCTGACCTCGTGGGACGACAAGCTCGTCGATGTTAGTGACATCGTCGCAACCCGAAGTGCGGATTTCGCTTCCGTCGCCGTCAATTCCTGCTTTCTCTATAACAACACCACGAAAAAGCGCGGCTATTACATGGTGCCGATGAAGATCAACGGAGTTCCATTCCATATCTGGCGGTCGCTAGTCGAGAAGGCGGGTTACAAGGTTTCCGATATTCCCAACACCTGGGATGCCTTTCTCGATTTCTTTAAGCCGGTGCAGGACAAGTTGCGCGCGCAGGGGATGCGCAACATCTATGCCTACGGCTATCAGCTGACCGCCAACGGCAATGACCCGATCCGCACCTTCAACGCGTTCCTCATCGCCCACGGCGGCAAGGACCTCGTCACACCGGACGGTGAGCTCCACACCAATAATCCGCAAGTGCGCGCGGCAGCGGTTAGCGCGATCAAGCAGCTGACCACCCCCTTCAAGGACGGCTACGTGCCCCCAAGTTGCGTCAATTGGAACGATGCCGACGACAATAATGCCTTTCACTCCAAGCTCATGGTGATGGATTTTGACGGCTCGATCTCGACCGAGATCGCCGTTTATGAGAAGAAAGAGCTGTACGACGATATCGTGACCCTCGGCCTGCCTCTTGGCAATGACGGCAAGCCGCTCCCGAACCAACTCGCGCTCGTGGGTCCGGTAATCCCGAAAGGAGCGAAGAATGTCGAGGTCGCCAAGGAATTTATTAAATACATAATCCAGCCCAAGGTGCTGGACGAATATCTCAAAGGCGGCCTCGGCCGCTGGATGATCCCGATGCCTGAGATCGCAAAGAGCGATCCATTCTGGCTTAAGGAGGACCCGCACCGCACGGCCTACGCGCAGCAGACGCTGTTCGCTCCGACGCTTCCTATGTACGAGGTATTCAACCCAGCCATCGCCGAAATCAATTCCGAGCATCTGTTCAGCGTCGCCGAATTCGACGTCATAAAAGACGGGATGGCCCCCGAAGCGGCGATCGACAAGGCATTCCAACGCATAGAGGCGATCTTCGCGAAATACCCGATCCAGCAGTCGTGAGAGGGGCCTTGTCTACCGGCGTGACATCGGCGGATGTGGGTTCCCCGCAGCTGTCGACAGGTCGATCGCTTCGGGGTGTATTTAGATTCCTTTCTGGACTGAGAGGACGGCTGCTCCTTGCATTTGTAGCGATCAGCATCTTCGTCGTTGTCGCCGCCGCGGCCGGCCTCTATGCGGTAGGCCAGGTGGAGCAGTCGCTGGCCCGCACGCTGAGGACCGTGCCGGTGGCGCTGGATGCGCGAGAACTCCTGCGTAAAAGCGAGAAAATTATTGGCATCGGCCCGAGGCTGGCGAGCGCGACCAGCACAAAGGAGGTGGAAGCGCTGTCGACTCGGCTACGAGACGAGCTAGCGGAAACATCGGAGATACTCGCTCGTCTGCGCGACACCAGCCTTGATCTTGATCCGCTCAACGAGATCGAGGAGGTGATGATCCAGCTCAACAAAAACCTGGATCTGATGTGGGTCGCTTGGTCGGACGGAAGTGCGGCCTCCGAACAAAAAAGTCGAGCCCTCAGAGAGGCATTCACGGCATATCGGCAATTCGGCAATCTCTGGGAGCAGAAGGTTTATGATCTGAATGCCAAATTGGTTCGGTTGCAGGGGGTGAAGGCGTCGGCTGACGCCGGGCCCGAGGAAAAGCGCGCCGCCGCTGACGAATTCGATAAAATAGCGACCTCCCTGCTGGCGCTAGAACAGATTGAGCGCCAAGCCGGAGAGGCGTACGAGCTTATCAATCGCGTGGCGACCCTTTCGGAAACCGCCGCCGAGATCAACAACCAGGGGGTTCAGGCGCAGGAAACGGCCCGCGGGATAGAAGAGCGGAGTTCCGATATTGAGCAAGACATCTGGGTAGAACTGTCGGGAACGCTCCATCAGCTGTTCGGTGCACTGGCTGGAAGCTCGAGCATCTTCAGCTCGGCCCGCCGGGCAATCGAAGCAGATGCCGACATTCGAAGCCTTATTGAGCAAGACGAGGCGCTTGCCGAGCGATTGAGGGCTGCAGTTGACCAGTTGGTAGCTGCCTCACGAAGGGAGATCGCTAGCGCCGAGGCTGACGCGGTGCGCGCGCAAGTCCTCGGGCGAAGGGTGCTTCTCACTGTCGCCGCGCTGAGCCTCGCGAGTTCCTTGCTGATCGTTTGGCTTTATGTTGGCCGCAACATCGTCGCACGGCTCACTAAACTTAGCGGCGGTCTGACGGCGATCGCCGGTGGCCGGCGCGATGTGATCGTCGACACCAGGGGCGCCGACGAAGTATCGGCTATGGGCCAGGCGATTGAGGTGCTTCGCCAGCACGAGATTGAACGCGACGTGCTGCTGATCGAGCGTGCCGAGACCGCGCAACGCTTGGAGCAATTAGTCGATGCGCGCACACGGGAGCTGAATCAAACGGTCGCCACGTTGAAGGAAACGTCCGAGGTAATTGCCAGCAGCATCCAATATGCCAGCCGGATTCAGCGCTCGATCCTGCCGGAAGCAAATCTGATTGATAGTACCCTCTCAGACTATTTCATTCTGTGGGAGCCTCGCGATGTCGTCTCCGGCGATGTTTATTGGCTGATACGCTGGGGTAGAGGCTTATTGATCGTTGTTGGGGATTGCACCGGCCACGGCGTGCCTGGCGCCTTCGTGACGTTGATCGCTAATAGCGCCCTGGAACGCGGGTTGCTCGATGTCAGTCCAGGTGCCGTCGGTCAGTTGATCTCGCGGATGAATCAGCTGATCAAAATCACCCTAAAGCAAACCGAGCGGGGTGAAGGGTCAGACGATGGAATGGATTTGGGGATGTGCTATCTAGATGATGGTCAGAAGCAATTAACTTACGCTGGCGCGGGTATTTCTTTATTCCATGGCGCACCTGGCGAAAATCTCGAAGAAATTAGGGGCGGCAAGCGCGGCATCGGTTACCGCCGGGTCCCGTTCGACCAAACCTATTCTGAAACAGCTTTTCCCGTGGTGCCGGGCATGCGGTTCTTCATGACGTCTGATGGTTTGATCGACCAAATCGGCGGTGAGCGCCGCCGTGCCTTCGGTCTTTCACGATTATTGAGCCTACTCGATCGCTATCAGAACCAACCTATGACAGAGCAGAAGAGCTTGGTGATGAATGCCTTATCCGAGTATCAGGGTGAAGAGATGCGCCGCGATGACGTTTTAGTATTCGGCTTCCGGCTCCATGACTTGCCGGCTGCAAAGGAAATATTTTTCGATTAACCCACGATCCCGAGGTCGAGAGCTATGTTCGCAGAAGACCTGCTGCAATTTCGAAATGACCTCTACAATTGGGGGGTGTTGTTTTGTTATAGCGGATACCTTAATGAAGCGGTTCTTGAAAGTATAGGTACCGCTATGCGAGTTAAATTAGAGAACGACACATCTGATCCAAGACTTGCGCGGACGCTATTCTCTGTATTCGTTGAGCAGGTTCAAAACGTAGTCCGCTATTCGGCAGAGGTTGAAATAGTCGATCGTGACGGGGTACCGCCAGAATTGCGGCACGGCCTGTTGGCAGTCGGCAAGGATGCCGGCGGACACTACGTAACCGTAGGTAATTTAATGCTTACTGCGGACGTGCCGCGACTGCGGCGCGATCTCAGCGAGATCCAGAAGCTGGATAGGCAAGCGCTAACCGCCCGCTACCGTGAGATCCTAAAGGCGGCACCTCCTGAGGGAAGTAAGGGCGCGGGCGCAGGCTTCACGCACATTGCCCGCCTGGCGGCCCGGGGCATTGAATTTGGCTTCCATGAAGTTGAGAACGGACTCAGTTTTTTTGGCCTCAAGGCGATGCTTTGAGGGACAGAGGAAACCGCTGATGGACCCGATAAACATTGCTCAGACGGCTCGAACTCCACGGGTCGAATTTGATTTTCAAGGCAAGAAATTCATCATCTCAGGGGAATCGTATCCTGAGGATGTTTCCTCTTTTTATGGCCCTTTACTAGAAAAATTCACAACGTTTCTCAATGGCTCGGCCGATGCCCAGATTAGCTTTCGCTTCGAGCTGATCTATTTCAACAGCAGCACAGCGAAGATCCTTATGGAGTTGTTCGAGGCGCTTGAGGAAGCCGCGGGGAACGGCAATCACGTCGTGATTACCTGGGCTCACGAAGCCGGAGACGACAACATTAAGGAGTTGGGAGAAGAATTTGCGGAGGAACTAAGTAACGCTAGTTTCATCATCGAGGAAATTGCAATTTGAAAACCTTTCTGCGGGTGGCCATGGGGCTCGGTAGGTAGCCGCGCCAATTACCAATCCAGGGGACGGATCAATGAGCTTTGATGTCTTCCAGCGCGAGGAGGCGGTCATCTTACAAGGCCGAACCCTGCTGGCAGCAAACGCGATCGTCGATCCAGTGGCAGCGGCTAAATATGAGGAACTTCTGAAGGCTTACGAAAAGCTAGCGCGGACGACGCGACGGCTGATCAAGCTAAGTGACCGCAACGAGGAACAGCTCAACGAGCTCGCCCACACCTTAAACCAGAAGAACGACACTCTGGCTACTTTGTCCGATACGCTCTCAAAATACCTTGCGCCACAGATTTATCGGTCCATATTTCTTGGACAGCAGGACTCGTCATTAATTACACGACGCAAGAAGCTCACCGTATTATTTAGCGACATCAAAGATTTTACTGAGACCACTGAAGATCTTGAGCCTGAGGACCTCGCTTACCACATCAACAACTACCTGACAGAAATGTCTCGGATCGCGTTAGCGCACGGCGCCACTGTAGATAAGTTCATTGGTGACGCGATCATGATGTTCTTTGGGGACCCTGAAAGCCGGGGCGTCAAAGAAGATGCGGCGGCCTGCATCACAATGGCGATTGAGATGCAGCAACGCGCGCGGGAACTCCGGACGCGAATGGCCGCCGAAGGCTTTGAACGACCGTTCCACATGAGGATTGGGATCAACACCGGCTACTGCAATGTCGGGAATTTCGGCAGTTCAGATCGCATGGATTACACGATCATCGGAAGCGCGGTAAACTTGGCTGCTCGGCTCCAGACCCACTGTAGTCCGGATGGAGTCCTGGTCTCCTATGAGACCTACGCTTTGGTCAGGGACATCGTAGATTTTGAGGAACGTGAGTCGGTGGACCTAAAAGGGATCCGACGCAAGATAAAAACTTTCGCTGTCAGGTCTCTTAACGAGCCTCCCATGGACCCTTCCCGACAATTTCATTGCGATCAGGAAGGCCTGAAACTTTCGTTGGATTTGGACAAGATTGTCGGCAACGCGCGGGCGGACGCGCTGCGTAGCCTGGAAAATATTGCGCACCGACTGCGTGATTTAATCCAGACCGAATCAAGTGCAGACCGCTCGCAGGCTGATGCAGACGAAACAAGCGCGTTGTAGGTCTTGTAACGTAAGCATCCGAGCAAGCCATGGTCTCCGCGAGTTCGGCAGTCCCAAGGGGCCGGTCGCTCGTGGCTCGAAAGCACCGCTAATGGGATGGACCGGCTGCTTCCCCCGCCGCTTTAGCCTCTGACGGCCTCGGGGCACCTCTTCTGACGAAGGACTACCGTAGACGTCAAAGCACACTCGAGTGTGCTACTCTGCATCGGGACCGTGCGGCGCATTTTTTCGTTCCAGGTGGGACGAGATGGTTACTGATATCGCCGCAGTTATTGTCGCTGATGGCGCGACCCCTGTCCGTACTTGCGCATCACCCAAACGCGAAGATGCCGCAGCGCCGCCTGGGCAATTTCCTGAGGGTAGTGGGCGCCAGAGCCCTCAGTCTCGATCGTGTAGCGTGACGAGACCGCCAACGGATCACGCGGCGAGCGCGTCGTCGCGATCGTCAACGAATTGCGCCATCTTCAGTAATGGCGAAATCGCTGCTCGGGTAATCCCCGGCCACGGCAACTGTGTAGGATGGGATTAGATCAGCCGCAGACGGACCGCCTCAGGTCCCTTCTGACCGTGAGCGACGTCGACGGCGACGCGCTGGTCCTCTGCCAGGCCCATGATCCCGGAGCGCTCCAGCGCTGAAGCGTGGACAAAGATGTCCTTGCCACCCTGATCCGGCTCGATGAAGCCAAACCCTTTCATCGGGTTGTACCATTTCACTGTGCCCGTCTCCTCGACCGTGGGTCGATCGGCTGAGGGCGGATATGCGGGGCGCTCGGGCCTCGGGCGCCTTGGCTGCTCCTGCGACGCGGTGCTGGCATCGACGCTGAGGACCTCCGTCACCTGCGGTCCCTTCGGTCCAGGGCTCGCGCGCACTTCTAGCGTCGCGCCGGGCGCGACGCTGTCGTGGCCACTGCGCTCGACCACGCTCACATGGAGGAAAGCATCGCCCGAGCCATCTGCAAGCGTGGCGAAGCCAAAGCCTTTGCTCGGATTGTACCACTTGACCGTGGCTTGGACGGGTGGGCCCGAGGGGCTCTCGAACTGTGGACCGCGCGGCGGCGCATATCCGAAATTGGCGGAAGGTGGGTGGTAATCGTCGTCGGCGAAATCGCGTCGACGTCTCGGACGAAAATCTCGGTCTCTGTTGCTCACGTTAGCGTCTCAGGCGTTGGGGCCTTATATTTCCGACGGCCGCGCGCGATCGTCAACGCATTCCGACCCTCTCTCAAGAGCTCGTTTGTTCCGTCGGTGACGGCTTCTTGCGTTCGGACCTACTCGCAGGCCATGTCAGCGAGCGCGGATCCTCGGTAAGATCAATCCTCGGCATCGTATCGAAGGCGGAAATTGGAGTCAGCTGGTTTCCAACGCGAAGCAGTGCCAACGGGCAGGTAAGGATCGTCGAGCTTGCGTAGCTCGCGCTCAATTTCCTGGACTTCGATTTGGCGCAGCAACGCGGCGCTGTAATCCATCGCTCCTAGCGCCTCGCCCAAACGGTCGCGGGCCAATCGCAGGCGGGAGTTCAGCGACGCTGCTCGCTCGATCGTTTCTAGTGGGGTCATGGGGGCAAAAAACGCGGGCCGGGGGTATCCAAGGGCCGGAATTGGCCTCCGGCCCCAAGTTGATGTCGCAATGTGCGCTTGACGCGCCAGGCAAGCTTAGGGCCGGTCGTTGACCATTGACAAGATCGTGTGCGCCCCGGTGATCCCTCGGGGTAGATTGGCTGCTCCTCGGATGACTTCTGCCCCACCTCGCTTCACCCCACCCCAGCTCGCGCTTAATCGAGAAGCCGCCCGCCGGCGATAGCTGGCTTCACGAGATCAAGCTTGACGGCTACCGGATGCATGCGCGCATCGAGGATGGCCGAGCACGACTGCTGACGCGCACCGGCCTCGATTGGACGGAGCGCTACCCCGAGATTGCTACGGCGATAGCGACGCTACCCGCGACAAGGCTCAGCCCGCAGCAACTGGCGCCGCGGCGCAGTCCGTCTCAACCGAGTCGTAGAGGTGACAGGCCACGCGTCCGCTCCCGACGACCTGCAGCGCCGGCGGCTGTTCGGCGCAGCGAGGCATTGCCCGTGGACAGCGCGGGTGGAAGCGGCAGCCGGAAGGCGGGTTGATCGGGCTCGGCACCTCGCCAGGCAGGATGATCTCTTCGCGCCGGTCGTCCGGATGGTTTGGTAGGGCCGCCGAGAACAGCGCTTCGGTATAGGGATGCTTCGGCGCGCGGGCGAGCGAACGGGCTTCGCCGCTCTCGACGATCTTGCCGAGATACATGACCGCGATCATGTGGCTCATATGCGCCACCGCAGCCAAATCGTGGGCGATGAACAGATACGAGAGGCCAAGCCGCGCCTGCAGGTCGCGCAGCAGATTGAGGATCTGTGCCCGGATCGACACGTCGAGCGCCGATACCGGCTCGTCGAGCACGATCAGCTTGGGCGACAAGGCCAGAGCACGGGCGATCGCGATACGCTGGCGTTGTCCGCCCGAGAATTCGTGTGGAAACAGGTCGGCGGCATGCGCCGGAAGCCCCACCAAATCGAGCAGCTCGGCCACCCGAGCGCGCACCTCATCGGCGGTAACTTTCTCATTCGTGACCAACGGCTCGGCGATGATCGCGCCGATCCGCATGCGCGGGTTGAGCGACGCGTAGGGATCCTGAAACACTGCCTGAACGGACTTGCGGTATTCCCGCCGGCCGGCCCCGTCGAGCGTTCTTATATCGCGGCCTTCGAAGCGCATCGTACCACCGCTCGGCTCTTCGAGCCCGAGCACCAGCTTTGCAGTCGTTGTCTTGCCGCAACCCAACTCGCCGACGATGCCAAGCGTTTGACCTTGCTCGATCGCGAACGAGATGCCATCCACCGCGCGCACCACGCCGCGCTCGCCGCCAAATGCGTTCCTCCGCGCACTGAAATGCTTGGCGATATCGATAGCTTCGATAAGGGCCATCAAATCGCTCCGCTGGCAACCCGCTGGTCAGCGGAAGCGACCGACAACTCGGCCAGCCAGCAGCGCGCGGTACGGCCCTCCTCCGGCACGAAGGGCGGTGGCGCCGCCTCGCGACAGCGCGGGACGGCCTGAAGGCAGCGCGGCGCGAAGGCGCAGCCGGGCGGCAGCGCGGCAAGGTTGGGCGGCTGGCCATCGATCGCGGTAAGCCGCTGATCCGGATCGCTCATCCGCGGGATCGAGTTGAGGAGGGCCTCGGTATAGGGGTGAGTGGGAGCGTTGAAGATTCTCGAGACCGGACCCAATTCGACCACCCGTCCGGCATACATCACCGCCAACTGGTCGCACATCTTGGCGACAATCCCGAGGTTATGGGTGATGAAGATAAGCGCCAAGCCGTGCTCGCGCTGCAATTCGCGCAGCAGGTTCAGGTATTGCGCCTGGATCGTCAGGTCGAGGCTGGTGGTTGGCTCGTCGGCGATCAACAGACGCGGCTCGCAGGAAATCCCAATTGCCCCGACGATACGCTGACGCATACCGCCTGACATTTCATGCGGGTATTGTTTGACACGAGCCTCAGGGGACTGAATCCGCACTGCCTTCAGCAGCGCCCGCGCTCGCTCCCACGCCGTCTTGCGCCGCGCTCCTTCGTGCACTTGGATCGGCTCCGCGACTTGGTTGCCGATCGTAAACAGCGGGTTCAGCGAGGCCATCGGGTCCTGCAGGATCATTGCGATCTTTTTGCCGCGAATTTCCCGCATCTCAACGTCGCTTTTCTGAACCAGATCCTCGCCGTCGAGCAGCATGCGGCCGCCGACAATCCGCGCCGCGGGCGGCAGCACGCGCAGCAGGGTCAACGCAAGGGTGCTCTTGCCCGACCCTGATTCGCCAACAATTCCCAACGTCTCGCCGGCATTGAGACTCAGCGATACCTCGTCCACGGCACGCACGATCCGCGTGCCTTGGGCCGAAACGTAATGGGTGGAAAGCCTGTCGAGTTGCAGCAGCGGCGCGGAAGGCATCGCTCAGAGCTGGCGCAGCTGAGGATCGAGCTTAACCCGGAGCCAATCGCCCAAAAGGTTCGCCGATAGCACGAGGAACATGATGCCGAGACCTGGAAATACGGTCAGCCACCAATATCCGACCATCAGCCCCTGCTTGCCGTCCGCCAGCATCAATCCCCAGGCCGGCTGCGGCGGCGGCACGCCGACGCCGAGAAACGACAGCGTCGCCTCGGCGATGATGACGACGCCAAGCATCAGCGAACCGAGCACGATCGCCGAATTGATCACGTTCGGCAGAATGTGACGCCGCATGATCGTCCACTTCGAGCAACCGGCCACGATCGCGAGCCGAACGAATTCCCGTTCCTTTAAGGACAGCACCTCACCGCGGATCACACGCGCATAGCGGGTCCAATAGGTAACCCCGAGAATGATGACGATGTTCCACATGCTGGGGCCCACGATCGCCGCCAGGAAAATCGCGAAGGTGAGCGCCGGCAAGGCCAGCCAGGTATCGGTGAGCCGCATGATGATCTGATCGACCCAGCCGCCGAGATAGCCCGACAAAATTCCGAGCGCGGTACCCACCGCGCCGGCGAAGATGACCGCGGTGAATCCCACGATCATCGAAATGCGAGCGCCGAAGATCAGCCGCGACAGCACGTCGCGCCCGAGTTGGTCGGTGCCGAGCAGGTATTCGCTGCTGCCACCGGTCACCCAGAATGGTGGCTTGAAGCGCGCCGAGAGAATTCCGACCTCGGGATTGTGCGGCGCCAACTGGTTGGCGAATATCGCGACAAACGTGATGCTGCCAAGGATCAGCAACGGGATTACCGGATAGTCGCGGAGGCGGATCCGCCGAACGGCCGCGAGGCGCGGCGGACGCGATGGCAGGCGGAGGGCGTCCGTCAGTGAGGTCATTGCGTCAGCTCCCTAGGCGGATGCGAGGGTCTATTACGGCGTAAAGGATGTCGATCACCAAATTTACGACAATGATCATCGCCCCGCCGAGGATCACTACGCCCTGCACCACCGGGAAGTCGCGGAACGTGATCCCTTCGTAAAGCAGCCGGCCGATCCCCGGCCAGGCGAACACCGTCTCGACGACGACCGCAACGTTGATCATCAGGACGAGATTGATGCCGGCAAGGGTCAGCACCGGGATCAGCGCATTCTTGAAGGCGTGCTTGGCGATCACCAGCGTCTGCGGCAAGCCCTTGATGCGGGCGAGCTTGATATATTCGGAACCCAGGACTTCAAGCATCGAAGACCGGGTTAGACGCATATGCGCGGCGGCGAAGTACCAGCCGAGCGCGAAGGCCGGCATGATCAGATGCCACGGCGTACCGGAGCCGGAGGACGGCAGCCATCCGAGATAAACCGAAAACAAGAGGATCATCAGAAGGCCGATCCAGAACGACGGCATCGACAATCCGAGCAGCGTGAACAGCTTGCCGAACTGATCCCAGAAACGGCCGACATTCACCGCGGCGAGGATGCCTGCCGGAATGCCGATCACCAGCGAGAACAGCATCGCGACCGCCGCCAACTCGATCGAGTTCGGCAGCCGAGACAGGTAAAGCCCCATAACCGGTGTCTGGTAGTAAAAGGACTGACCCAGATCGCCGTGCAGCAGGCTGACCATGAACAGCCAGTATTGCACGACGAGCGGCCGGTCGAGGCCGAACTGGTGATGAATCGCGGCGATATCGCCCGGGCTGGCGCCGGGTTCAACCAAAAGCGCCGCAGGGTCGCCGGTGACGCGGACGAAAAAGAAGATCGTTACCGACAACAAGAACAGCGACAGGAGTGCGTAGCTGGCCCGTCGAAGGACATACTGTCTCATGAGTCCCGATCCTTGACTGCGGATGCGGCCCGTTTCCTCTACGTGCCTTTGATCGTGATGTCCTCGAACGGCGCTGTATAGGCAAAGCCCGGGATGGCACCAAACGACAACTCGCCGACCCGTGGTCCAATGCCGTTGAGGAATGCGAGCTGCCAAATCGGCGCATACACGGCCTTTTCGTGGACCAACTGCTGCATCTTATCGAGCAGCGCTGTGCGCTTCTTTGGGTCGTTCTCGTCGGCCTGCTGCGGGTAGATCTCGTCGATATCGGGATAGCTGCCGTAGCTGAACGCGCCGCCCTTAATGACGAACGAGGCCATCCTCGTCGCGGCGTTGCCGAAAGCAGCACTCGCGCCCTGAATGATGCCCTTCGCGTATTTCTTGCTCGAATAGCCGGCGAAGAAGCCCGCTCGCTCAATTGGCTGCAGCTGGATTTTGATACCGATCGCCTGTAGGTTATCAACCGACACCTCCGCCATGTTGGCGTAGGAGCTGTCGCAATACATCAGGCCCGCGTCAAATCCATTGGGGTAGCCCGCCTCGGCGAGCAGCTTTTTCGCCTTTTCTGGGTCGTACACTGCATCGGGCGGCTGCCAGTAGTACTCGAAAGTGTACGGCACGACGGCATTGTTGGTCACCTTGCAGTGGCCAAGAAACAGCGCCTTGCTCATGCCCACGCGGTCGATGGCAAAGTTGACGGCTTGGCGAACCTTGAGGTTGCTCCACGGTGACTTCGGGTCCCATTGCTCGGGAAAATAGAGCCAGTTCGGTCCTTGAAGGACGACCGGCTTAAGCGACAGGCCGGTAGTTCTCTCCAACTCCTCGGCTAGTTCGCCGCGGATCGAGTAGGCAATGTCGATTTCGCCCTGCTTCAGCGCCGCCAGACGCGTCGTCTCCTCTGGGATCATCTTCATCACCAGACGCTTGACGGCAGGCTTTTTGCGCCAATAGCCGTCGAATGCCTCGAGCACCAGTTCGACGCCCGGCTTGAACGAGACGAATTTGTAGGGACCAGCGCCGATCGGGGCGTTCTTGAATCCCTCGTCGCCGACCTTCTCGACATATTTCTTCGGCACGATCCATCCCGCGCCGGAGGCGCTGGAATAGAATGTCAGGAAATCGGGCCACGGCTTCTTGAGCTTGAACGTGACGTGCTGAGGATCAGGCGTCTCGATCAAATCCACCTGCGCCTTCATCAGATCATGTGCGGCGCCCTTGTAACGCTCAAACGAAAACTTGACGTCGTCGGAGGTTACCGGCTCGCCGTTGTGGAACATCGTGCCTTTGCGGATGACGAAGGTATAGCTCATGCCGTCTTCGGAAACCGTCCACAACTCAGCAAGGCATGGCGTCTGGAGTTTGCCGGGCATCGGCTTCACCATCCCGTCGTGCAGTGCATACAGCACCATGAACGGGGTGATGAGCCCTTGGGTCTCCGCGGGGTCGAACCAGGTCGGCGTTAAGGAGACGTGGATGCCCCACGTCAATTGGTCGGCGGGCACGGCGGCCTTGGCAACACCAGGCGCACCCGCAACCAAACCAAGAGCCATTACGGCCAGTAGCTCACGACGCGATAAGTCGCTGCCCACCGATGTGCTGCTATCACCGGGATTTATGGCGGACATTGGGCCTCCTCCGTTTATGCAGCTCCTTGAAAAAGAGCTTGGTCCAACTCTAGCGTAAGACGCGAAATGAGTCCTTAGCTTAACTGAAACTTACAGAAGCCGTGTCGATCACAGCCCATCGCGCGCGAGGAGTCTTGTCGATCATCGGGTCCAGGGGTCCCACGCAGGCAGACGATGTCAGCGCAATTCGTTGTCATGCGGGCGAACGCGGCGCGGTCAGAGTGTAGCCGAACCTCTCTCGGATGCGGCGATTTCAATAACTCTGCCGGCTCGACCGACAATGCCTGAGCCAGTCTCCCGACGATTTTGAGGCTGGCGTAATAGGTGCCCTTTTCAAGTTGGCTCAAATAGCTGCGGCTGACTTCTGCCTCGTAGGCGAGATCATCCTGCGACAGCCCCTTGTCGTGCCGCAGTCGGCGCAAATTGGTGGCAAACACCTCCCGCAGATCCATGCGAGAAGCGAAGCCATCTGTTTAAGATGCACACCTCGATATACTGATCAAAAAATGATCACGGAAACGCGCCTAAATTAGAGATGGCTGGATGACCGCTTCCCAGCGCTCCCCGCAAACTGCCCTGCAGCAGCGAGCCATTGGCGTTATTGAGGCCCTTCTACCCCCCGGCGCAGAGGAGCGGGTTAAACGCGCCGTTGAGCGACAAAATCGAATGATCCGTACCCACATACGTGAAGCGACGGGTTTAACTCTAGGCGAGAGCGGTCGCCGTGAAACCGTAACGCTCCACGTTGAGGATGGCTTCACCGCCGAAGTCGCTACCCTCGTTGACAAATATCGCGATCCTGCCTTCTGGCGGCTGATCTCTATTTTGCCCGAGCTCGATCGCGCCGCCGAGGGACTCGGCGCAATCGCGGACCATTGGGAGGAATTAGAACGGTGGCCGGAACTACCGGTCGACCGCGACAGCGACATCCTACTACAGGAAGCAAACTACGTCGTCGGACAGCTCCAAGAGCGAACGGACACCCCCTGTGTTTCCGTTCCACGTGGAACGAACGAATTATCTAGATATCGATAGCTTATCGGGAGTCTCGTCGATCATCGGATCCATGGCGGCATGCCCCGATGCGGCATTGCAATGATCGCGTCGTCTGGGCGTTCCGCATCGCCTACCGTATGCGGTCTACAGTAGGCCGGTCATAAAGCGCTACTCCTGCGGCGGGTCCGCTGCCGCTTCGGGGCACCTCTTCCTGACGAAGGACTACCGTAGACGTCAAAGCACACTCGAGTGTGCTACTCTGCATCAGGACCGTGGGGCGCATTTTTCGATCCCGGTGGGACGAGATACTCCTGCGGCACGCTGCCGGCGCGACCTCCGGGGCCGCTCGAGGCAGCCTCATTTCCATCGCAAAGTTCTACGGGTCCTACCGGTCAAACACCTTTACCGCCATCCATCCGGCTACTTTGTATGGGCAGCGCATGTCCTTATCGCAGCTGATATCAAATCGAGAGTCGTACTTCCGGGCGGTTCGGTCCTCGCAAACGTATCTCTGCCCTCTGATCTCTATGACCGTGCCGAATTTGATGTTCCGCGGACACGCTATTGCATCAGTTCGCCCGCAGATGTTCGCGCCGGACGCGGCGATGCACGGCTGGTTGTCAGTTTGAGCCGGCACCGTGTTGTAGCCAGTGACGTGAGCGTAGAGCTCGTCATACTCGCCCGTATGACGCAACCACAGCGCAGTGTGGAAGCCGAGCCAGAACATCGGGCAGACGATGACGATGAAGATAAGTGCAAGAGCTGCGCGCCTGCCCCAATCCTTCCGCGTCCGAGATCTGCGACGTTTCGAACGCACGCGGTCACCCTGTTTTAACGCCAGCGGCAGGAGTTGAAACTGCTTGCCGGCGATTATGAGCCGCCGAAGAGACCGGCTTGCCCACTGAAGTATTGATGTTATCAAAAAGAGAGAGTCCAGGCTAACTTCACAGGACAAACACCCACCGGCCGTTGCTTGAATTAATGGTGCCGGTGGGGGGCGGGCTTGACCACCTTTCCCGCGCGGCTGGCCGGATCGGGCATGGGTCTAGAATCGAACCCTACGGCAGCAGGGCGCTTGGGCTTGTGAGCGGATGCAGCTTCACCTTAACTCGCTTGACCCTGAGCGCGTCCTTCCCCTTGCCCTCCGTGTAGTAGTCGACGGTCATCTCTTGCACCGCCGCCAGCTGATCTCGTGTCGCATTGTCCAGATTGATGACCCGATGCCCGTCATCATCGAGCGTCGTCAGGTCCGCAATGTTCGCAAACCCGATCAGCGCGAACTCCCGGCCCACGCTCTCCTTTGACACCGCCAGCTTCGTCATCGCCTGCTGGTTTGCAGCTCGGGCGAGCCGCGCCCGATCCCGCTGAATTTGGTCGATCCGAGCCTTAATCGATGGATGGGCTTTCAACCGCGCCGCGTTCCGCAATTCTGGGCGGTATCCTGCAGCCTCGTGTGACGCGAGGACACCCTTTCCCGCGGCTATCGCCTGCGCGAAGAGCTCCCGGCGAGCGTTTTTGAGCGGTCCCGACATTTTGGCATGGTAATTCATTGGTACGCAGGTGGTCAAAATCTGTAAATCAAACACGGCGTTTGACGATCGCTTTGACGGCCCCAGTCGGCAGTCAAAATACCTTCCCCAGCAACATTGATTATCGGCGTCGTTTTTGGCCCGTCGCTTTTCCGCTCGCCTCACTTGGCAAATGGCCTGTCGCGAACTGCGGTACGAACTATCGCGGCCACACGCTCGTCTTCCGAATTAGTTTGCGGAGACGTTCCATCGCCCTCAGTCAAGTCGTGCGCCGTAGCGGTGCACATGATAAGGGGCGGCGGCCAGACCAGGACAGTGGCTGCCGACAACCGGCTCCAAAGCTTGGTAGAGATTGCGGTTGTCGACATTGGCGGCAGCGAGGCGTTCCCGCGCCTCGGCAACTCGATCGCGTAATCGCGCCAGATCGACGGTTAGCACCCGGCGGTTGGCGACAATGAGGCGGCCACCGATCATCACGCTCTCGACGGCGGTGCCATCCTCGCAATGGACGAGTTGATTGACGGGATCGTTGAGCGGCAGCCAATTAGGGTGGTCGAGGTCGAGAAACACGATGTCGGCTTTATAGCCCACCGCAATCCGACCAATCCGGTCACCAAAACCGAGCGCTTGAGCACTGCCTTCGGTCGCCGCCAACGCCGCTTCGCGTGTGGTGAGCCAACGCCGCCAATTCGGCCCCTGCACCTTCGATGCGAACGACGCCAAGCGAAGCGCCTCGTACATGTTCTGGTTATCGGCGCACGACGCACCGTCAGTGCCGATCCCGAGATTGACCCGCCGCTCCAGCATAGCCCTAGCATCGGCAAGGCCGCTGCCGAGCCGCATATTGCTGCCCGGGTTGTGAGCAACCGAGGCACCATGATCGCCGAGCCGGGCCATATCCTCTTCGTCGAGCCAGACACCGTGCGCTACGGTGAAGTGCGGTCCAAGCACGCCCAACTCGGCCAGATGCGCGGTCTGGGTATGCCCGTAGAGCCGGCTGCCGACCACCGCTTGGACCTTGGACTCCGCGACATGACTGTGCAGGCCAACCCCATACTCTCGGGCAAGATCGGCGCAGCCGAGGATGAACTTGTCAGAGCAGTGGTGTGGAATGGTCGGTGCGACAGCAAGGCGCACGCGATCGCGATCGATCGTCCAATTAGCCAGCACGCTGCGGATCGCGGCCAACGTTTCCGCCCCTGGTGCAAGGCGAAGAGCATCGACGCGCTCACGCAACGGTTCTGGGAGTGCCGCTTTGAGACCAGGGATCACCTCATAGAACGTGCGGTCGGCGACCATTGGCGCGATGACGGCCCGCATCCCGACATCGCTATAAGCCGCTGCGGCGAGCGCGATCCCCTCTCGTGTTGGAAGCGGCCACTCGAAGAACAGGTCGTAGCAGGCGGTGCAGCCTTTCAGCACCATCTCGACAGCGCCCAGCTGGGCCGTGAGGTATTTGTCTTCGGCAGTGCGGTAGCCGGTCAGCCACGGCGCTGCGGCTAACAGCAATTCGAGCGTCCAGCGATCGCCCATCCCCTTCGACAAGTTGCCATGGGCGTGAGTATGCGCGTTGATGAGGCCGGGATGGAGTAACCGCCGAGCCGCGCTGATCTCGACCGCCGCCGGCGGTGCCGCGCACCCGGGCAGGCCGATCTCTCGGATTGTGTCGTCTTCGATCAGGACATCAGCCGCGTCCGCGGTACCGGCGCGAATATCAAGGACGAGGCCACCGCGTAGGATCGTGTACGCCATGTCCCCTCCAGCATGGGTGGTTCCGCGTTGAGTATACCATGCGATGATGGCACGGCGCCGTTGTGGTAGCGGCCGTCGCCAGCGATGTTCATCTTGTTCCACGTGGAATGAGTAAATCGCCATTTCAGCAACCATTAGGTCGGTGGAAGGTCAAAGCCCCGGGCATAGGACCAGTCCCGGTTAGAACCGGGATTGGTCCTATGCCCAGCGATCAGGTCGTATGGAGCCGGCCGTCGCGCTGGCCCAGCGGTCGCATCCGGTCGCCGCTGGTTGCCTGCCACTTTCGACGGCACCGGAGCCGTCGGCGAATCAAACCCCTCCAGGCTTTCGGAGCGGGGCTGCCCTCGTATCGCGTCCCCCAGTAGGGCTATTTTCTCGCCGCGCTGGCGGACCGTAGCGTCCGCGGCGAGTACCTAATCGTTACCTCCTTCGCATCGCCGCGCTTCGCTCTATCTCAGCCTCCGAGCGCCGGGCCTGATCGGGTGAGACAAGTCCGAGCCGACGCAGTTCCCGAAATAGCTCCCATGGATGGCATCCGCCGCCGGTGCAATTGACGACTATTAGATCGTCGGTTCGGTTTGCGACGCTGAGCGAGCGCTGATTGCAAACTGGGCACCTACAAACCCAGTATTGGGGACCTCGGCGATACACCCCGAGCATGACAGCGACTTCCGCCGCCGCGTATTCATGGACACCTGCCGCCTTTTGTTGCCGCTGGGGAAGCTCCGATTGGAAGCCGACCTCAAGCGAGCAGCACGATTCGCCGTTGCCTTGCCCTTTTGCTCCTGCGCCGCGGCGCAACCGGCGTCGGGTTTTGGCAGAGCTCATGCTTGCCCGACCTTAGGCAGGTCACGAGCGCCATCCCGAAGCACGACGAGCCATTCGTGGAGGTCATCCACGAGGATAAGCCGGCGGGTACCAAGTTTAGCGAATTTCAGTCCACCCTTGCGCATTACCTCGTAGAGTAATGACCGCGACACCCCTGCTGCTTTTGCCGCTTCGGACACCGATAAGGCGAGGACTCTGGAGAGATCGGCGGTTTGCTGACGCGGTTGCGAAGACATAGCTGTCCCCATTCGTGCGTAGGGGGTTATTGTACGACAAAACCTCGTGAAATATAGCGCCGTTTTTTTGATCAATCTGCGGTTAAATCGTCGTTGCGGTGGCGACCTTGCGTCAGAGCACGCTCGAGGCGCTACGCCACTTCGTGATTGTATGGATGCGTTCCTCGTTCCACGTGGAACGCGTTGCCGGTAGGGCTCACTCTAGTATCGGGTCGCCCATTTACGTTCCTGGTCCGACAATGGACGAGGTAGCCCGTTGGCCTCGATTGAACGCACTCGCTCTTGGCCGTCTCTCCGACTGTCGCATTACGGTCAGTTATCGCGGCAGCCGATCATTGATCATTTGCCTGCATTCTAGTCCCAAGCCCTACTAAGCCTGGGCGAGCACCCGTCGTGTTTTGGAAAAATTTTGAGAGCAGGCGCAAGGCTAATAGTTAATCGTTTGATTATATTGACGTCCTATGCCGAAGTAGGCGGCGCTTCGCGCGATATGGGAAATGCCGGAGGTGGCTCCCGCTGCGCGCAGTCCTGCTGACCTGCCCCTAGTCTTTCATCCAACTGGGACCAGAGTCTCGGCAATGGTTACGCCCTGGGGCGCGGTAGGAGCAACAGGCCGAGCCGTGGAGCTACCACATGGCGTAGCGGATCGGCCTGTTGCGGTCATGTGCGCGGCATAAGCCGCGGGGGTCTGGTAGCCGATCGAGGAATGCGGTCGGCGGGTGTTGTAGTCGGCAGCCCAGGCGGCCAGCTTCTCGCGGGCGTGGTCGAGGCTGAAGAACAGGCTCTCGTTCAGCAGCTCGTCGCGCATCCTGCCGTTGAACGACTCGACAAATCCGTTTTGCGTTGGCTTGCCCGGCGCGATGTAATGCCAGGCGACGCGCTGGTCCTCGGCCCAGGCTAGGACGGCCGTGGAGGTGAACTCCGTGCCGTTGTCGCTGACGATCATGCCGGGCCGGCCGCGCCGCTGGATCAGCGCCGTCAGATCCCGCGCCACGCGCCGACCGGAAATCGAGGTGTCGGCGATCGCGGCCAGGCACTCGCGGGTGACGTCGTCGACTACATTGAGAATGCGGAACCGGCGTCCGTCGGCGAGTTGATCGTGCACGAAGTCCAAGGACCAGCGAGCATTGACTTTCGCCTCGACCAGGATCGGCGCGCGCGTTCCCACAGCACGACGGCGGATGCGGCGCTTGCGCACCGTCAGGCCCTCCTCGCGGTAAAGCCGGTAGATGCGGTTCTTGCCCGAAGGCTCGCCCTCCCGCCGCAGCAGCACGAACAATCGCCGATAGCCGAACCGCCGCCGCTCGACCGCCAAGCTGCGCAGGCGCTCCCGCAGCTCGGTGTCCGGCGGACGACGTGACCGGTAGCGCACCATCTTGCGGTCCGCCTTGATGATCGAGCAGGCCCGCCGCTCGCTGATCTCGAACATCGTCCGAAGATGGGCGACGCCTTGGCGCGTCGCGGCGGGCCCTACCATTTTTTTGCCAGAAGCTCGTTCAACGCGGCCTTGTCCAGCATCGCATCCGCCAGGAGCCGCTTGAGCCGGCCGTTCTCTTCCTCCAACGACCGCAGCCGCTGCGCGTCCGACACGCTCATGCCGCCAAACTTGGCCTTCCAGGCGTAAATCGTCCCCTCCGAGACACCGTGCTTGCGGGCCAAATCGCCCGCCTTCGCCCCAGCCTCGTTCTCCCGCAGGATACCGATGATCTGCTCTTCCGTGAACCTTGCCCGCTTCATTCGTCCGTCCCTCTCGTTGGGCCGGACTCTAGTTCTACTTGGAGGAAAATCTCAGGGGCAGGTCACTGCGCAATCCCGGCATCGAAAGTTGGGAAATTGTTGGGAAACGCAAGGGGACTGCTCAGGATCATATTGATATTATTGGCGTCCCCAAGGGGATTCGAACCCCTGTTACCGCCGTGAAAGGGCGGTGTCCTAGGCCTCTAGACGATGGGGACGCGCGGCGTCTGTGATCTAGCCGTAAGATGTAGCGAAATCAACCGTGGCGCTGAAGTCGCTTCAGCGGCGCAGCGTTACGAAAATGCCGGCGACGATCAGGACGATGCTGATCGCGACGTCGATTGTCACCGCACCGCCGAACAGCACGGTCGACAGCACAAAGCCGCCGATCGGCGTCAAGGTCAGCACCTGGCCGGCCGTCGCGGCCGGCATCATCGACAGCACCTTGCCCCACAGAAAATAGCCGAGCGCGGTGGTGACGAGCGCATTGTAGGCGAGGATGGCAATCACGCCAGACGACCAGTGGATCGGGCCGGCGCCGGTCACGGCGACAATCGCGGCGACCGGCGGCAAACTCACCGCGAGCTGCCAGAACGTCTGCACCCAGAACCCCGATCGCCAGGTGCGCTGGCGATAGAGGCAGGAGCCGAGCGCCCACAGGATCGCCGCGCCGATCAGCAGCGCATTGCCGCCGACCATCCGCCAATCGCTCCAGTCGATCAGCCCCGGGTTCATGAACAGCACCAGCCCGGCAAAGCCGATCGCCGCGCCGGCGATCTGCGCCCGCCCGACCGGCTCGGGCCACAAGAAGCGGCCGATCGGGATCGCCCACAGCGGCATCGTGTAGGCGAGCACGATCGCCCGCCCGGCCGGGACAATCGACAGACCGATAATGCTGAGGACGAGGAACCCGCCGACCTGCAGCTCTCCGACCCAGCACAGGGTCAGCCGCTCGCCGCGGGCCGGCAGCACGCTCTGCCCCGCCGCGAGCAGCGCCGGCGCAATCAGCACCAGGCTGCCGACCAGCCGCAGCAGGACAAAGGTCAGCGGCGGCACCTGGCCGATCGCGAGCTTCATCAGCGGCCAGTTGAGCGCCCAGGAGAGGACGATCGCCCCGAGATAGACATAGACGAGCGGCGGTGGCCCCGCCCGGGTCCGGGCGGGCGAAACAGCGTCCACTTGCGCTAGCCGAGCGCCTTTTCGAGCAGATCGAACGCGGCGAGCGAAAACGTCCGCATATTATTCGTCCGGTCGCCGCTGCGGGTCTCGATCGTCGCCGCGCGCTCGCCGTTGGGGCCGATCACCGCGACGCAGGAATGCCCGGCGTCATGCCCGTAACGGCTCCCGGTCGGCCCGGCAGTGCCGGTCTCGCCGACCGCCCAGGTGGTGCCGAGCCGCTCCTTGATCTTGCGCGCGAACAGCAGCGCATAGGGTTCGGTCGAGGGGGTGATGCCGGTCATCGCCGCGAATTCCTCTTCGGTCACGCGCAGCAATTCGGTGCGCGAGGCGCGGGTGTAGACCACCGCGCCGCCGATGAAATAGGCCGAGGCGCCCGGTACCGCGAGCAGCGCCGCCGAGATCATCCCGGCGGTCGAGGACTCGGCGACGCTCACCGTCTCCTTGCGCGCCTTCAGCTTCGCGGCGATCCGTTCCGCCTGGGGCATCAAATCCTGTAACATCGCGCTTCTCCTGTGGTCTCGAAGGCAAGCTTGTCATGGCCGCGCCGCTTTCCCAACCCGGAATCCTCGCGCCCTGCCTCCCGGTGGGCCGCTCGATCGCCTATCGCGTCGCCACCGGCGCCGACCCGCGTCCGGCCTTGGTCCGGCTCGCCGCCGGGCTCCACACAGAATGCGCCGTGGTCGGCCTGGCGGCGCCGCTGGTGCGGCTGCTCGGCGGCGACGTCCCCGGCCTCAAGGTGTTCCCGGCGATGGGAGGCCCTGGAACGATCGTCCCGTCAACCCAGCAGGCGCTGTGGATCATGCTGCGCGGCGCCGACCGCAGCGCGATCTTCGACCGCTCGTGGACCCTGACCGAGTGTCTCGGCGCCGAGTTCGCGCTGACCGATGTGCGCGACACCTTTGTCTATGCCGGCGGCCATGACCTCACCGGCTATGAGGACGGCACCGCGAACCCAAAGGATGACGACGCGGTGGCCGCCGCGATCCTCGCCAGCGGCCCGCCCGGCCTCGCCGGGTCGAGCTTTGTCGCGGTGCAGCGCTGGGTGCACGACCTCAAGCACTTCCACGGCCGTCTTCCCGCCGAATGCGACGCGATGATCGGCCGCCGCCGCGACACCAACGAGGAGATCGCCGACGCACCGCCCTCCGCCCACGTCAAGATGAGCGCGCAGGAAAGCTACGAGCCACCCGCCTTTATGCTGCGCCGCTCGATGCCGTGGGTCGACGATCTGAGCCAGGGCCTCGAATTCATCGCCTATGGCAATTCATTCGACGCTTATGAGCGGGTCATGCGACGCATGGCCGGGCTCGACGGCGACATGACCGACGCGCTGTTCAAATTCTCGCGCCCGGTCACCGGCGGCTACTACTGGTGCCCACCGGTGGCGGACGGCAAGCTCGACCTGCGGCTGTTGAAGCTTTAGCCGATGCGCGGCATTTCAGGGAAACCGGTCCGGCCATCGCTGGGCGCTGTGCAGAATGGTGATGATTTGCACGGCGTCGCCGATGACTCGGTAGGGGACGATGTACGGTGTCCCCGTAACAACCAGCTCACGTGTACCGGGCACACGTCCGGGTCGGCCGATCGCTGGCATCGCCGACAGTTGCTCGACCATCGAACGGATCCGCAGAACCAGCCGAGCCGCCGCTTCCGGATTGTCGCCGGCGATATATTCCCGGATGTCTTCCAGCCGCCGAAAATATCTCGGGGCGTATTCGAGACGGCGGCGCGTCAACGCGGCTGCAGCAGCCGCTTATATTGTTCCTCGACCTGTTCACCCGAGATCACTTTGCCCGCGTCGAGCTCCGCGATGCCGGCTTCGATCTCGGCGATCTGCCATTCGTTCAGCGCGACATACGCGGCAATTGCCTCAGCCGCCAGATACGATTTTGAGCGCTTGGTGCCGCGCGCCAGCGCCTCAAGCTTTTCCTTCAGCGCCGCATCGATCCGCGCCGTGACGATGGTCGTGCTGTCGCCGTCCAACGCAATCTCCTGTACTCCGTGATGCATATGTATACAAATGATGATCGTCTCGCAAGCCGCAGCCTTGAGCTGCTGTCTGATCTTAGGCAAATCGCGTGACCAACACCCTCCTCACCCCGCATCGAAAGCCCCTCTCCGCCCACTGGGGGGAGAGGGTGCCCATCGCACAGCGCTGGGAGGGTGAGGTGGGGATCCGCCGGCGATTCCCCCACCTCACCCCGGCCCTCTCCGCTCGCGGGGGCGGAGAGGGAAATGGTTCGCGATGACCAACACCCTTCTCACCCTGCACGACCCGGCGGCGGCGCGGCGCTACTATGCCGACGGGCTGTGGCAAGACGACACGTTCTACACGCTGCTGCAGCGGCATACACGGCAGCGGTCCGGCGCCTTCGCCCTGCGCGATTCAGCGCGACGGTTAACCTGGGCCGAGCTGCTGACCGCGGTCGATGCGGTCGCCGCCGATCTCGACCATGCCGGGTTGAAGCGCGGCGAGCGGGTGGCGGTGTGGCTGCCCAACCGGGTCGAGGCGGTGATCGTTTTCCTCGCCTGCTCGCGCAACGGCTATGTCTGCAACCCGTCGCTGCATCAGAACTACACCGTCGCCGAGATCGTCGCACTGCTGGAGCGCACCAACGCGGCGGCGCTGTTCGCCCAGCCCGGTTACGGCGCCGACGCCAAGACCGCCGACATTTTCGCCGCGGCCGCCAAGCTCCCGTTCCTGCGCAAAATCTATTCGCTCGGCGACGGCCCCGCCTCGGCCGCGCCGTTCCCGACAGAACCGGGCTTGTTGCCGGTAACCGAGACCAACCCGGATGCGGTGGTCTATCTCGCCTTTACCTCGGGCACGACCGGCACGCCAAAGGGGGTGATGCATTCGGCCAATACGCTGCTGGCCAACGCGCGGGCCATGGTCGAGGACTGGCATCACGACGAACACACGGTGTTGCTCTCGCTGAGCCCCCTCTCCCACCACATCGCCACCGTGGCGATCGCCCAGGCGCTGGCGGCGGGCATGGAGCTGGTGGTCAACTCGCCTCCCGCCGGCAAAACCCCGCTCGACTGGATCGTCGAGACCGGCGCGAGCTATGTGATGGGCGTCCCGACCCACGCGATGGACATCCTCGGCGAGATGCGCCGCCGCGGCCTCGACACGCTCGGCGCGGTCAAGACCTTCTACATGGCGGGCTCGGTGATCCCGCGCGAGGTCGCGCAGGCTTTTCTCGACCGCGGCGTCACCCCGCAAAACGTCTACGGCATGAGCGAGAACAGCTCGCACCAATACACCCTGCCGAGCGACAGCCCGGAGACCATCGTCGCCACCTGCGGCAAGGCCTGCGCGGCCTACGAGATCAGGCTGTGGGACCAGGAGAGCCCGGACCACGAGGTTGGCCCCGGCGAGGTCGGCGAGATCGCCGGGCGCGGCGCCTGCTTGATGCTCGGCTATTTCGACAACCAGCGCGCCACCGAGGACTCGTTCAACCGCTCCGGCTGGTTTCTTTCGGGCGATCTCGGCCGGTTCGACCCTGACGGCAATCTCGAGATCGTCGGGCGCAAGAAGGACCTCATCATCCGCGGCGGCCACAACATCCACCCGTCGAAGATCGAAGACCTGACGATGCGCCACAAGGCGGTCGCGCGCTGCGCCGCCTTCGCGGTCGCCGACAAACGGCTCGGCGAAAAGGTCTGCCTGTCGGTGATCTTCCACGAAGATGAAAGCGCCGCGCCCGACGCGATCCTCGCCCATCTCCACGCCGAGGGCCTGTCGCGTTACGACATGCCGGAATATTTCATCGAAATGGATGCCTACCCGCTGACCGCCAGCGGGAAAATCTTGAAGCGCGAGCTGGTCGAATGGGCCAAATCCGGCCGCATCGCGCCGACCCCGGTGCGCTGGACGGGCGGCTGAAACAATTTCCACCGCGGGATCTTGTAAGCTGGATTCACATTCCGATTTTGTTCTCACCCACTCTCACGCCGATGGAGAGGGAATGAACACAGCTGCGTCGGCACTCACCGCCGTTGTGTTCGGCATGCTGGCATCAACGACCGCTCAGGCCATGAAGCTGGTATCGCTTGAGGGTTTGAACATCGGGAAGAGAGAGTACGTGGCGGCGTTCAAAATAGAGACTTGGGCTATCCAAATCCGGGCCGTCTGCAATATCCCCGCTAGCTGGATGATTACGGCGGGGAAAGAGGAGAATCCCGGTGGCCACATTTTAGGCAACGCGACCGGGTTCATGGCCAATTTGGACTACACACGGATGGATGAACTAAAAGGCCTATTCTTGATTGATGACCCAGATTTCGACCGTCGCCCATCTCGATCGGAGCATGCAATGTTTAAAGGCTCAATCACTATCGGAAGTTACGACACATCCTCATGGGCCAAAGACCGGATAATCCCTTTAAAGGCGGGAAATATCGTGCTGAGGGACGCTACGCAGTGCGCAGCCCCGTCAAACTGAGACGCTGACGACCGGCGAAGCACCGAACAGCACGAGATGGGGGAAGCACACCTCCTGTTTTCGGCGCAACTAACAGGAGGAGAACAGCAGGTGAGCCTCCTGATAATGGAGGCGATAACAGATGGCTATCAGATGGTCGACCATCTGATAATGGCTTCGCGCTTGTAAGAGGCAAGATAGCCGAATGACCGTTCACCTCACCCGAACCGACGAATTCGCGCTCCTGACCCTCGACCGGCCCGAAGCGCTCAACGCGCTGTCGTTCGCCACACTCGGCGAAATCGACGCCGCGCTCGACGAAGTGGCCGCCGGCGATGCCCGCGCCCTCCTCGTCACCGGCGCCGGGACACGCGCCTTTTGCGCCGGCGCCGACATCAAGGAGCTGATGAGCCGGTCGATGACCGAGCACCATCGCGGCATCGCCGACGGCCAGCGCGTCATCTCGCGCTTCGCCGCGCTGCCGATGCCGTCGATCGCATTGATCAACGGCTACGCCTTTGGCGGTGGGCTCGAACTGGCGCTCGCCTGCAATTTCCGCCTGGCGCTGAAAACCGCGCGGCTTGGCCTCCCCGAAATCAAGCTCGGCGTCATTCCTGGCTATGGCGGGACCCAGCGCCTGCCGCGCCTCATCGGCGAGGCGCGCGCGCTCGACATCATCATGACCGGCCGCACCGTCAACGCCGACGAGGCCGAGCGCATCGGCCTCGTCCACCGCCTCGTTGACGGCGATCTGATCGAGGCCGGCAAAACCTTCGCCCGCGAGCTGACCGGCTACAGCCTCGCCGCGCTCGCCCTCGCCCGGGACGCCGTCACCCGCGCGCACGACGTGTCGCTCGACGACGGCCTCAAGCTGGAAGCCGACCTCAACACAATCGCCTTCCAGACCGCGGACGCGACCGAGGGCATGACCGCGTTTATCGAGAAGCGAAAGCCGGTGTTCAGGGATGAATAGCGATCCAGTCGACCAATGCCCGACTGCCGATGACATCCGCGCCAAAGTTGCTGCTGTGGCGTTTGGCAATCCGTTGGTTGTCAATTCGTTACGGGGATTGGTGGCAGAAATCATCATTGGCGCTGCGCTCGGCACTGAATGGCGATGGTGTTCAGGCGACTGGCGCGGCTGGGATTTTGAGCACACAAGCGGCTGTCGGCTCGAAGTGAAGCAATCGGCAGCTCGGCAGACATGGGCTGCACCGAAAAAACGGGGATCACCTGTCTTCGATATCCGCGCCCGTACCGGTTACTACGAGGGCGCAGATTGGGTGGCCATGCCTGCACGCCATGCGCAGATTTATGTCTTCGCCTATCATCCGGTGATCGACGATAGCGCCAATCATTGTGACCCGTTCCAGTGGTTCTTCCATGTCGTTCCCGCAAGCCGCCTGCCCATGGGAAAAACGATCCGCTTGGCGAGGGTCACAACGCTCGCAAACGTCGTGTCGTGGGGAGAGCTGAGGGCAGCAGTCGAGCACATAAGGGCGCTATGATGATCCGCTTGCACAGCCTTAGATGACCCCGCTCTTCGACCGGCTCGATGCGCTGCCGCCGCTGTCACCGGAAGAGCGGCAGCTCTTAGACAGCGTCAAGGCGCTCGCCCGCGACGAGATCGCGCCGCGCGCGGCCGAATATGACCGCAAGTCCGAATTCCCCCGGGCCAATGTCGAGGCGATCAACACGCTCGGCCTCAACGCGATGTTCGTGCCGGAAGAATATGGCGGCGCCGGGATGAGCTACGCCGCCTATCTCGCCTGCGTGCGCGAGATCAGCGCCGCCTGCGCCTCGACCGGGATCATCTGGGCGACCAATTTCCACGCGGCGAAGCCGCTGATCGATTTCGGCAGCGAGGAGCAGAAGCAGCGCCTCTTGCCGCGCGTCGCCGAGGGCGCGCTGCTGGCGCTGGCGATCACCGAGCCCGACGCCGGCTCCGACGCCACCGGCATGAAGACCCGCTTCACGCCCGAGGGTAACGACACGGTTGTCGTCGATGGCGGCAAGATCTTCATCACCAATGGCGATGTCGCCGACCTCATCCTGCTGTTCGGCAAATGGAGCGACATTCCCGACGGCCGCGGCGCGATCACCGCGCTCTATCTCGAAAAGGACACGCCGGGCTTCTCGATCCTACGCAAGGAGGAGAAGCTCGGTCACCGCGCCTCATCGACCGCCGCGCTCGCCTTCGACCAATGCCGCTTGCCGCGCGCCAATGTCCTGGGTGAGCCGGGCCAGGGCCTGCCGCTACTGCTTGCCGCGCTCAACAAGTCGCGGCCGAGCGTTGCCGCGCATGCGCTCGGCATCGCCCGCGCCGCGTTTGGCGACGCCGTCGCCTATATCAACGAGCGCCGCCAATCCGGCCGCCGCATTGTCGAGTTCCAGGGCATCCAGTTCCTGCTCGCCGACCTCGCCACCGATCTGGCGATGTGCGAGGCGTGGCTGTGGCACGTCGCCGGTCTCGTCGATGCCGGGGTGAGCGATATCGGCCCGGAAGCCTCGATGTTGAAAATGCGCGCGTCGGATCTGGCGATGCGCATCGCTACCGAGGCGGTGCAGCTCTATGGCGGCTACGGCTACATCGCCGACAACCGGGTCGAACGGCTGCTGCGCGACGCCAAAATCACCCAAATCTGGGAAGGCGCCAACCAGCTGCACCGGCAACTGATCGGCCGCAGCTTTGTTGCGCGTAAATGAAAAGGGCCCCTCCTGCGGGGAGAGGCCCTTTCATCGAGGACGCGGCGACTAGTCGTCGCCGGCGCCAACCAGTTGGATGTCGGAGATCATCACCTGACCCTTGGTCTCTGGCCCCATCAGCAGGGCGATGACGAAGACAGCCAAGGCGCCGATCGTGGTGAGCAGCATCGGGATGGCAAACCCGCCCGCGGTGATCGCCCAGGCGCCGAGAAGCGGGCCGCACAGCCCGCCCCAGATCGCGCCCTGGTGGTAGCAGAAGCCGGCCGCGGTAGCGCGCACTTCGGTCGGGAACCGCTCGTTCAGATAGGCCGGGTTCTGCCCGTAGATGGCGCCGACAAAGAGGCCCTGAATCGTGAACGCGGTGACCAAGATTGGGTAGCTCGTGGTGAAGAAGCCGAGATAAAACGGCGTCACCAGCAGCCCAATCCCGGCCGGGATGATCATCGCCCAGCGCCGGCCGAGCCGATCCGCGACAAAGCCCCAGAAGCAGCTCGCCAGGAACGTCGCGACGTTGGCGAGCGCGATCGGCAGCGCGACATCGCCGGGGCCGAAGCCCAGGTCCTTCTGCAGATGCGTCGCGAACAGGCCGAAGACCGTGTAATAGGTGACGAACCCGCTCGCCATCCACAGGCACGCGGTCAGCGTGTTGGGCAGCATGCTCAGGCGGAAGATCTGCAGCAGCGGCGCGCGGAATTCCTTGCCCGCGCTGCGCTGCTTTTCGCGATTTTCCTTCCAGACTTCCGGCTCCTTAACGAACTTGCGGACGTAGACGACGGCGAGCGCCGGCACGATGCCGACCCACAGCATCCCGCGCCAACCCCACGAGGTATAGAGCAGTCCATAAATTGCGCTCGACAGCAGGAAGCCCAGAGCCCACGAGCCCTGCAACATGCCGCTCATGAAACCGCGCGAGCGCGCCGGCCAGGATTCCATCGCCAGCGCCGCGCCGGCCGGCCATTCCGCTCCCATGAAAATACCCAGCGCGGCCCGGCATACGAACAGGAACAGGAAGGTCGGCGAGAACCCGGCGATAAAATTGCACAGCGAGTAGCCGAGGATCGAGATCATCAGCGGGGTCTTACGGCCGACCCGGTCCGCAAGCCAGCCAGACGCGGTCGCGCCCAGCAGACGCAGCCACAACGTCACGGTAAACACCGCCAGCACATCGACCAGCGGGACTCCGAAATCCTTGGAGATCGGCACCATGATCAGCAGGAAAATCGTGAAATCGAACGCGTCGAGCGTCCAGCCGAGCCAGGCCGCTACATAGGCAAGCCATTGATCTTTGGTCGGCTCGCGCCACCAGGCTACTTGAGCAACACCTTCCAAACTCGCCATCGCATCACTCCCCGTTCGCGACCTGCCACCGGCACGCCTGCCGGTGCTCTCCGTCTGTTCAGACGGCATTCTGCTATTGCGGACGAACGTCGTCCGTTTGCGACTATAGCGGCCAAATTCGGCTTGCTGCAAGTTAACAATACGAAGCAATCAAGAACATCGTTAATCTTGCTGTCGGTACCTTGATCAACTCTTACGTAAACCCGACGAGGTCGGTCGATAATGCATCGCCGGCGAGTTCCGCAGTGGAGTTGGCCCCCCTGCGACACTGAATTCCGCTCGGCTATACAATCGAAAACTGAGTCAGGGCGAATAAGATTGAGCGCGGCCTGGCAGCCAATCTCAAATCGACTCAAGTAAATGGCGCCAGCGCCGCGCCATGATATTTCCGGCTACGATCAGCAGCTAATGGGTGAGCGCCCTTGACGATATCCGCGCGTCGGCTAAGTTGTTGCCGTCACTGCCGCGCCGCCATAGAGGGCGCCGTCCTATCGCTCATAAGGGAGAGCATAAAGATGTCGAAAGCAACGCGCCTGACAGCTACCGTGTTCGGCGCCCTCGCAGGGCTCGCCGCGACAGTGGGACCGGCGGCGGCACAAGGCGCCGTAAACGTCGGGACCCTAACCTGCAATGTCGCCAGCGGCTGGGGCTTCATCTTCGGCTCGTCGAAGGCGGTTAACTGCACGTTCGCGGGAGTCGGCGGACGTTATGAGCACTACACCGGCAACATCACCAAATTCGGCGCCGATATCGGTTATACTTCAGGCGGCGTCCTGGTCTGGACGGTGGTGGCGCCCGTCGCCGCCATGGTGCCGGGCGCGCTCGGCGGCACTTACGCGGGCGCCACGGCCAGCGCGACGGTCGGTGTCGGTGTCGGCGCCAACGCGCTGATCGGCGGCTCCGGTAATACCATCGCGCTGCAGCCGCTCAGCATCGAAGGCAATACCGGGTTGAACGTCGCCGCGGGCGTTGCCGGGATCCAGCTGAACCCCGCGCCGTAACTAAGAGAGTCTATGACATCGGTGGCGCGGCTTCAGCCAAGAGTTGACCGCGCCACCGACCTAGCCGCGAAATCAAGGAACAGTTGCTAACCTCCGACGTTGGTCGAGGACGGCGAGCGGTGCCACCGCTATGTCCCCTCGACGTTGAAGGAGGTTGGTCATGGTCGTTTTCGGTATTTCCCACCTGCAGCCGCTGGTCGCGCTGCTCGCCGGCATCCTGATCCTGTTGGTGCCGCGAATCCTCAATTACATCATCGCGATCTACCTGATCGTCGACGGCATCATCGGCCTCGGCATTATCCGTTAGCCGCCGCCTAGGGCCGGTTGCCGGCGAGCCGGTGAAGCTCGTCATAAACCAGCTGGTCGATGTCGAGCCCCTCGCGCCGCAACCGCTCGCGGTTGCGTGCCGAGTTTTCGCCGGGAATGCGGATCTCGGCGACGCCGGGGGCGCGCGGCACCGCCTTCACCCGCTCGATGAGTGCACTGACCTCGCGCTTGCACTGCTCGAGAGGGATGAGCAGATCGGGCCGGAAGGCGACGAACAGATAGCCATCCACCGCGCCTTCGACCATCCCAGCTCCGCCGAGCACGCCCAGAGCCTGGACGATGAGTCCAAGACCGAAACCCTTGTAGCCGGCGAACGGCAGCAAGGCGCCCGCCTGCGCCGCGGCAGGGTCAGTTGTGGGCCTGCCGTCTCTGTCAATCGCCACCCCCTCCGGTAGCGCCTCGTGGAGCCGCACCCTCAGTTGCAGCTCGGTCGCCATGAAGGCTGAAGTGCCCATGTCGAGGATCAGCGGGCCGTCTTCAGTGGGGATGGCAAAGGCGATCGGGTTGGTACCGAGGATCGGCTTGATCCCGCCCAAGGGCGCGACCGCGCCGCCGCTGCTCGCGGTATGGATCGCGACGTAGCCTTCATTCGCGATCATCTCGACGAAGTAGGCATTGCGTCCGCTCATCCAGGTGTTGGTGACACCGACCAGCGCGATGCCGTGCGCCTTCGCCTTCTCGATCGTCGCCTTGGCCGCGTGATAAATCGCCAGCATGCCGACATTGTTGCCGCCGTCGTAGAGGGCGGAGACCTCGGTCTCGCGCAGTAATTTCATAGGTTGCCGCGGCAATGAGAAACGCCGGTGTTCCGGCACGTTCAGCAGCTTGGCGAGGCCAGAATACTCGTAACCGCAGAGCGCCGCGTCGATAACGTGATCGGTGACGATGCGCGCCTCCTCGGGGTCGTATCCCACCCCGCGCATCGCGCGCTCGCCGAGACTACGAGCTTCGTCGACGCTGAGATGCACGCGGCCGGCCGGCATGGAACCTCCTTCTAGGGTTTCTTCGCGACGAAGAGCTCGACCGTCGCGGTGTCGAGAATGGCGCCACTCGCGGCCAGGCCGCTCTGATAGGGAACATTGAAGCGGGTGAACGCGTCGAGCAGGATTTTCGCGGCGCCCGGCGATTGCGGATCGCGGACGAAGATGCCGATCCCCATCGCGACCGCGCTGGCATGAACCGCGCTGATCTCCGGCCCGCGCGCATCCCAGCCGGCGGCACGCAGAATGTTAACCAACTGGTTGGCGTATCCGTAGGCCTCGACATCGCCGGGAACGACGGAGACGACCGCCGGAAAACTGCCCGACTGGCGCAGATATTCGGCCAGCTTGGCCGCCGTTTCGTCGTCGATCGAGCGGCCCTTGGCCTGAGCGCGCAACGTCGCGATCTGGTGGTCGACCTGGGCGACCTGAATGCTCAGCGACACCAGCGCATCCTGAACCGTATCGAACGAAGTCGCGGTGGTTTCCGGGGCTTGCGGCAGAGTCCGCGAAACCGCATCCCACTGGCCCCATAACCCCCGCAGCGCAGCGACTTCGTCGCTCGTTGCCGCTCGGCCGGCGGCTTGGATCTGCCGCTGCTGCAGCCGCAGATCGGCCCCAGCCAACGCGCCGCAAGCCAAGACGGCGACGACCCAGATGCCCTTGGCCCAAACCCGGCGCGGCAGCACGACCGCCTCGACCAGCGCAATCGCGAAGACGAAGGCGATCGGCACCGCCGGGCCGCATCGCGCCGCCGCGTCGAGCCACTCGGTCAATCGCGCGGGCATCGCTCAGGCGTCGGGAACGCCTCGTTCGAGCTCGTCGAGCCAGACCGCAGCGTGCGAGTCCGAAGGGGCGCGCCAGTCGCCGCGTGGCGACAGCGACCCGCCAGACGAGATCTTTGGCCCGTTGGGCAGCGCGGAGCGCTTGAACTGGCTCTGCTCGAAGAAGCGAAGAAGGAACACGCGCATCCACTTCTTGATCTCGGCGAGGTCGTAGGCCCGGCGGGCCGTGTCCGGCGTATTTGCGGGCCACGCGCCGCGCGCTGGATCGTGCCAGGCGTTCCAGGCGAGGTAGGCGATCTTGGACGGAGCGAAACCATAGCGGGTCACGTAATACAGCGTGAAATCCTGGAGCGCATAAGGGCCGACGATACTTTCCGTCGATTGGATCAACCCGTCATCTCCGGCCGGCACGAGTTCGGGAGAGATTTCGGTGGCGAGGATGTCTTCCAGAATTGCGGCGGTTTTGTTGTCGACGTCGCCGCTATGCGCGACGAAGCGGATCAAGTGCTGGATCAGGGTCTTCGAAACCGACGCGTTCGGGTTGTAGTGGGACATCTGATCGCCGACACCATAGGTGCACCAGCCGAGTGCGAGCTCCGATAGGTCGCCGGTGCCGACGACGAGCGCGTCGTTGTGGTTGGCCAAGCGAAACAGATAGTCGGTGCGCAGCCCGGCCTGCACATTTTCATACGTCACGTCGTAATGCTTCTCGCCGCGGCTGGCGGCATGGCCAATATCCTTGAGCAACTGCTCGGCCGCCGGGCGGATGTCGATCTCGTCGCCGGTGACGCCCAGCGCCTTCATCAGGCGCCAGGCATTTGCCTTGGTGCCCGCGCTGGTGGCGAAACCGGGCAGTGTGTAGGCGAGCACGTTCTGCCGCGGCAGGCCAAGTCGGTCCATCGTCCGCGCCGCGACGATTAAGGCCTGTGTCGAATCAAGCCCGCCCGAGACGCCGATCACGAGCTTCTTGAGCCCGGTCGCCGATAGGCGCTGCGCCAGGCCCTGGATCTGAATGTTGTAGGCCTCGTAGCAATTCTCGCGCAGCATCGCCGGGTCGGACGGCACGAACGGAAACCGCTCGACGACGCGGTGCAACTCGCTCGCCGCCTCAGGGATGGCAAACTCGAACTCGACCCGGCGAAACGGCGGCGTCTCGGCGTTGATCAGCCGGGCGTTGTCGCCAAAGGTGTTGGTGCGCATCCGCTCCTGGCGGATGCGGCCGAGATCGATGTCGGCGATCGCGATCTCCGACGTCGGGCTGAACCGCTTGGTCTCGTCGAGCCCATTGCCCATCTCGAAGATGCCCGCCTGGCCGTCCCAGGCGAGGTCGGTCGTCGATTCGCCCGCCCCCGCAGCCGAATAGGCATAGGCGGCAATGCAACGCGCCGACTGTGAGGCGCAGAGCAGCCGCCGCATCTGCGCTTTGCCGATGGTGATATTGCTGGCCGACAAATTGAGCAGCACTTCGGCGCCCGCCGCTGCGCCCGCGATGCTCGGCGGCTGCGGTACCCAGAGATCCTCGCAGATTTCGATGTGAAACGTGAACCCGGCCGGCCCGGTTGCCACGAACAGCAGATCGACGCCGAACGGCGCTTCCTGGCCGGCCAGCGTCATCGTCTCGCCGCGCACCCCCTCGCCTGCGGTGAAATGCCGGCGCTCGTAGAACTCCCGGTAGTTGGGCAAATAGGTCTTCGGGACGACACCCAGAACCCTGCCGTGATGGATCGCGACGGCGCAATTGAAGAGCCGTCCCCGGCTGCGCAGCGGCGCGCCGACGACGATAACCGGCGCACGCTTCCGGCTCAGCTCGATAAGCCGAGCGATTTGAATTTCAACCGCATCGAGCAGCGCGTCCTGGAACAGCAAATCGTCGATCGCATAGGCCGACAGGCACAGCTCGGGGAACAGCAGCAGCGCGACCCCGTCCCTGTCGCCGGCGTCGACCAGCGCCGTCACCTGGTCGCCGTTCTTGGCGGGGTCTGCCACCGAGACCTGTGGCACACATGCCCCAAGGCGAACGAACTGATGGCTGTAGGGTGAGAAGAAGGTCGACATCGGCGCAAGACGCTCGTTCGGATGCCTTTTAGAACGGGCCATTCAGACCGCCGAATTTATTTATGCTCAATATGAGTATTTGTCAATTTGGCGGGTTCAGTCGGCGAACGGATCGCGCACCAGCACCGTGTCCTCGCGCTCGGGGCTGGTGGAAAGGATCGCCACCGGTGCTCCGATCAGTTCTTCGATCCGCCGGATGTACTTGATCGCCTGCGCCGGAAGATCGGCCCATGAGCGCGCGCCGCGGGTACTCTCCCGCCAGCCGGCGAAGCTCTCGTAGACCGGGGCGATCTCGGCCTGGGCAGAGAATCCTGCCGGGAGATAGTCGTAACGCTTCGCGCCTAGCGTGTAGCCGATGCAGATTTTAATCTCGTCAAAGCCGTCGAGCACGTCGAGCTTCGTCAAGGCGATGCCATCGATACCACCGAACTTGATCGCCTGCCGGACCATCACCGTATCGAACCACCCGCAACGCCGGCGCCGTCCGGTAACGGTACCGAATTCGCGGCCGCGATCGCCCAGTTGCTGGCCGACCTCGTCCGTCAACTCGGTCGGAAACGGCCCGCTGCCAACCCGGGTCGTGTAGGCTTTGGTGATGCCGAGCACAAAACCAACCGCGGACGGCGCTATTCCCGACCCGGCGGCCGCTTGCCCCGCTAGGGTGTTCGATGAGGTGACATAGGGATAGGTGCCGTGATCGACATCCAGCATCGCGGCCTGGGCGCCCTCGAACAGGATGCGGCGGCCGGCGCGGCGCGCTTCATCGACGACGTACCAGCACCTGTCGGCATAGGGCAGCACCTTCGGCCCAACCTCGCGCAACGCCGCCAGCAGATCCTTGCGGTCGACCTCGGGCGCATCGAGGCCCCGCAGCAATGCATTGTGGTGCAGGAGCACCTCGTCAACCCGATCCTCCAGGGCGTGCTTGTCGGCAAGATCGCAGACCCGGATTGCGCGGCGTCCGACCTTGTCCTCGTAGGCCGGGCCGATCCCGCGGCCAGTGGTGCCGATCTTCTTATCACCGCGCCGCTCCTCGCGCGCTCGATCGAGAGCGCCGTGCGAGGGCAAGATCAGCGCCGCATTATCGGCGAGCTTTAAGTTCTTCGGCGAAATATCGAGCCCCTTGCCACGCATTGTCTCGATTTCGGCGAGCAACGCCCAGGGATCGACAACCACACCGTTGCCGATGATCGACAGCTTGCCGCGCACGACCCCCGAGGGCAGCAGGCTCAGCTTGTATTCGACGTTGCCGACGACAAGCGTGTGTCCGGCGTTATGACCGCCCTGGAAGCGCACGACGACGTCAGCGCGCTCGGAGAGCCAGTCGACGATCTTGCCCTTCCCCTCATCGCCCCATTGCGCACCGACCACGGCGACATTGCCCATCAGCGCCTCCCGCCGCCTACCGGCGTCGGCTCGCCGCTTTGAAGAAGGAAACCGCAACCCAAGCGCAGCGCCTCTGCTTGCCAATCCGCTGCCTGGCCAAGCGCCGCTAACGTCACCCAACCCGCTTGCCGCAGTGCCGCTGCCCTATCCTTGTCGGCGCCGGGCAGCAGCAGCACCCTGCGGCGTGCCGCCACCGCCGGCAGGGTCGAGAGAATCGTCCCCGTATAAAGCGAAAATCCCGTCGCCGGCTCGGGCGTCGCCGGTTCGCCAGCGTTATATCGGCCGCCGCGACCGAGTTCGCCCAGCGGACCGTGTTCGCGTCCGAGCCGTGCGAAGAAGGCGAAACTGATCCCGGTGTGATATTCGAAACCTCGGTTCTCGACCGGGTCCACGGTGACTGTGAGCGCCGGCATCGCTGCGGCAAGCCCGTCGAGCACCGCCTCGAGCCGCTCGCGCTCCTCGCGCGCCCGCGCCGGCAGATCGAGCCTGGCCAGCGCCGCGCGTGTCCGCGCCGCGGAACCGGCGGCCGAGACGAGCCGGGCAAGCAATTGTCCCGCTTCCCCAGGAAGGCCCGCTACCGCAGTCACATCCTTGTGGTCCAGCGCTGCGCGCAAGGCCGAGGCACGCTCTCCGGCGATGTCAAAGGCTTCGGCGATGGCCGGCACCAAGGTCGGCATCGTCAAATCGACCGACAGGTTAGGCACACCCGCGGTCGCCAATGCCTCGCCTGCGACCGCGATGACCTCGACATCCGCGGCGGGTCCCCCGGCGCCGATCAACTCGCCGCCGATTTGGCCGAATTGCCGCTCGGGCCGCACCTCCGAACCTTTGACCCGTAGCACCTGCCCCGCGTAGCTAAGTCGCAGCGGCCGCTCGCGGTGGCCGAGCCGGGTCTGGGCGATGCGCGCGACCTGCGGCGTCATGTCAGCGCGCACCCCGACCATGCGATGCGAAGTCGGATCCATCGTGCGAAAGGTCTCGCTCGCCATCGCCGCACCCGCACCCGAGAGCAGGGTGTCCTCGAACTCAACAAGCGGCGGCTTGACCCTCTCGTAACCATGCGCAGCCAAAACCGCCATCAGTCCTGCGGTTAGCTCGGCTTCGCGCTCTGCCGCGGGCGGTAGCAGATCGAAGAGCCCGGTCGGCAGCAGGGCGGCGTGCGGCGCGTCATTCATGCAGCGATATTGCACGCAGCGTGGCGAGAAAGCGATTGCCGAGCGGCAAAAATCGCGGTCCGGCCGTGATGGGTCGGAAGAGTGCCGAACTTCTTAGTGCTCATTTCGTGCGCAACTATCCGCAGGACGTAACAGCGGCCGCGCGGAGTTCTGTCGAGACAGATGCGAACATCCCGAACCTCAAACTTCTTTAACTACAATTTTGTAGTTGAATTGAAGGATTTGCATTGCATCTTCTCGCGCGAAATCACAGAATACGCATTGCATCGTCACTTCCCCCACCCTCGACGGTGCAAGCCAAGTTCCGCCCTCGTCGACGGAACTCGAAACCCCGGCCTACCCCCGGCCGGGGTTTCGCATATTCTGACCTAGAAATTCATCGACTTGACCTGAATAACGTTCGGCAGACCCTGAACCGTCTCCAACAGCTCGGGTGTCAATTCCTCGTCGACTTCAACAAGGCAGATCGCGTCTTTACCGGCTCCGGTCCGCCCGAGATGAAACGAGGCAATATTGATTGAGTTCGCGGCGAGCGCATTGCCGAGCGCACCGATAAAGCCCGGCTTGTCGAGGTTGCGCACGAACAGCACATGCCGGCCGAGTTCCGCCTCGAGCGGCATCCCGTCGACCGCGACGAGGCGCGGCTTGTCGCCAGCGAAAATAGTGCCGGCGACCGTGCGCCGACCGCCCTCGGCGCTAACCGTGATCCGCATCAGCATCTGATAGTCGCTGGGCTCCGGCCGCAGCGTCTCGCTGACCCGGATGTCGCGCTCGCGACAGATTACCGGTGCATTGACCATGTTGACCGTCGCAAGTTGTGGCGCGAGCAGCCCTGTAAGCGCCGTTGACGTTAGCGGCTTGACGTTGAGGTCGGCGATTGCGCCTTCGTAGTCGATCGCGACAGATTTGATGCCGCTCTCGGTCAATTGCCCGGCGAAGCTGCCGATCTGCTCGGCAAGCTTCATGTAAGGCTTAAGGCGCAAGGCGTCCTCCGCGGTAAGCGAGGGCATATTGACTGCGTTGGACACGGCGCCAGTCAGGAGGAAATCCGCCATCTGCTCGGCAATCTGAACCGCGACGTTCTCTTGCGCTTCGGCGGTCGCGGCGCCGAGATGCGGTGTCGCAACGACATTGTCCCGGCCGAATAGCGGATTTTCCCTCGCCGGCTCCTCGACAAACACATCGATCGCCGCGCCGGCGACCTCGCCACGGTCGAGCGCGGCCGCCAAGTCCTCCTCGACCACCAGCCCGCCGCGCGCGCAGTTGATGATCCGCGCGCCGGGCTTCAGCTTTTTCAACGCCTTCGCGTCGATCATGCCGCGCGTCTGATCGGTCATCGGCGTGTGCAGCGTGATGAAGTCGGCGCGGGCAAGCAGCTGGTCGAGCGTCACCCGTTCGATCCCCAGATCGACCGCGCGCTCGGCGGAAAGGAACGGGTCGAAGCCGATCACCTTCATCTTCAGGCCATGCGCCCGGTCGGCGACGATCGCGCCGATATTGCCGCAGCCGATGACGCCCAGCGTCTTGCCGTAAAGCTCGACCCCCATGAAGCGTGATTTTTCCCACTTGCCGGCTTGGGTCGAGCGGTCGGCGGCCGGGATCTGCCGCGCCAGCGCAAACATCATCGCGATCGCATGCTCGGCGGCGGTGATGGCGTTTCCGTAGGGCGTATTCATCACGACAATGCCGCGCTCGGTGGCCGCGGGCACGTCGATGTTGTCGACCCCGATCCCAGCGCGGCCGATGATCTTCAGGTTGGTGGCGAGCGAGACCAGGGCCCGCGTGACCTTGGTCGCCGAGCGCACCGCCAGCCCGTCGAACTCGTCGATGCAAGCTGCGAGCTCATCGGGCTTCAGCCCGATCTGCGTCACCGCCTCGATACCGCGCTCGGCGAAGACGGCAACGGCGCGCGGGCTGAGATCGTCGGCGATCAAAACTTTCGGCATGCACTACCTCGGCGTATAGGGCGGCGAAAGACCGAGGCAAAATTCACGCCGCGCGGTCGCACGTCCGTTATCTCGACCCCTCATTCCCCCGTCATGAACTCTAGGCTGCCTTCGCGGCCGCGCTCTCCTCGGCCCAGGCCCAGTCGAGCCATGGCATCAACGCCTCGACGTCGGAACGCTCGACCGTTGCCCCCGTCCAGATGCGGATGCCCGGCGGCGAAGCGCGGTGGGTGGCAAGGTCGTAGCCAACGCCCTCCTTGTCGAGGCGCGCCAGCATCCGCCGGGAGGTCGTGAAACGCGTTTCCGGCTCCAGCGCTGTAAACCACGGCGCTGAAATCATGATGCAGGGCGACGTACATGAGCGGGTCGCCGGGTCCGCGGCCAAGAACTCGACCCAATTCGTCCGCCCAACCCAGTCGGCAACGACCGCGAGGTTGGCCTCCGCGCGAGCGACGCAGCCGTCGAGCCCACCGACGCTCTCGGCCCATTTCAGCGAGTTCGAGCGCGTCTTCGATGCACAGCATTGACGGCGTGTTGATCGTCTCGCCGCGGAAAATACCGTCGATCAGTTTGCCCTTGGCCGTCATGCGGAAAATTTTCGGCAACGGCCAAGGCGGCGTATAGCTTTGCAGCCTCTCGACGGCACGCGGGCTGAGCGCGATCATGCCATGCCCCGCCTCTCCGCCGAGCGCCTTTTGCCACGACCAGGTCACGACATCGAGCTTCGGCCAAGGCAGCCGCATCGCAAACGCCGCGGATGTCGCATCGCAAATGGTCAACCCCTGGCGATTGTTGGCGATCCAATCGCCATTGGGAACCCGCACCCCAGAAGTCGTGCCGTTCCATACGAACACCACGTCTCGGTCAGTATCGACTTTGGCGAGATCCGGCAGCTTTCCGTAAGACGCGCCAAAATGGCGCAAGTCAGAAATCTTCAAGTGATTGGTGACGTCGTCGACCCAGGTCTCGCCGAAATTCTCCCACGAGAGGATGTCGACGCCGCGAGCGCCCAACAGCGACCACATCGCCATCTCGATCGCACCGGTATCCGAGGCGGGAACGATCCCGACTTTGTAATCCGCGGGGATTTGGAGCAGCTTGCGCGAACGCTCGATGACCTCGACGCACTGTGCGAGCCCTACCGAGGAGCGATGCGAACGCCCGACTAAGGCACCGGACAACGCAGCCGGCGTCCAGCCCGGCCGCTTGGCACAAGGCCCTGACGAAAAACACGGATTGACCGGGCGCCGGGTCGGTTTCATCGCCCATCCCTTCTCGATTTCTAGCGTCGCGCAGGACCAACGGTAGACCCATGCGCAGCGCAAAACCTATGTAGGGGTGACGCGCCGGTCAATCAAACGCGCTATCTCGCGCCTGCGGCATCGCCGCGCGGCGCCTCGCCCGACGGCTGTAAGAGCCGCCGGCAAACTTCACAAAGAAGCTCGGCCCGCTCAGAAAATCGCGAGGCCGACCACCCGATTGTTCCAGGTCTTGCGAACCTGATCCTCGACGCAAAGACCGCTCTCGGTCATTGCCTCGTGGACGCGTCTGTCAACGTGCGGCTCTGCGGGGGCCAGTGAGCGTACGATGTGATCGATGGTGGCTTCTTCACCGATACGCCATTTCCGAAAATGCGCCTCGACGTCGCGCTTCACGGTCATGGTTACCTCCCTCCGATGGGGCGCTTGGGGGTTCGCCCCGTCCGATGGAAGGCTTCATAATTCTTGTTTCGCGACTCGGCAACCGTTTTGCTAATAACTCGCGCAAAAAAGTGTCCGTTTGCCTAAATTATGATCAGGTTACAATCCATTTACAAAGTTCACTGTCAGAAACCGAACACAAATCGTGGGAAGATAGACTGTTCGCTCACAATTTCATCCACAGTAAGAACAACAGTCATCCACAACGGCGAAAAACCAGTTGTTCGATAGATTTCTTACAATCATGAGCTTAATCATGCCTCGCCCGATGACTGCCACGATTGTGCCGATAACCGCCGCCGACCTCGGCGCAGCCGGCGAGTTGCTACGTCTAACGCTAGCAGAAAGCTGCGTCGAGCCAAATGTCGTTACCGAACATTATGTTGCCGGCTGGGTCGGCAACGGCGCGCCTGTGTTCGGCGCACGAATTGGTGGGCGGCTGGTTGGCTATGCGATGCTCGAACGCGGTACCCAACCCGAACCATTTGGGATAGTGGCGTTGAGCGTACTGCGGCGTTACCGCCGCAAGGGGCTGGGCAAGCGATTGATGCGCGCCCTGCTCGACGAGATGCGCTGGGAGGGTCAAGTCGACGAGGTCTGGCTGTCGGTTGCACCGGATAACTTGCCGGCGCGGGCATTATACGAAAAGCTCGGCTTTGTTGAGCGCGCGGCCGCGCCGCTGACAATGTTCGTGCCCGCGACCTATTTGACGATGCTCTGGAGACCCGATCGCTAGCCCATCCCGGAGGTGCCCCATGCAATACGGCTTGTTCACGATGCCCTCGCATCCGCCAGAGCGCAGCCTTTATGACGGCCACCGCTGGGATTTGCAGACGCTGCGCTGGGCCGACGAGCTCGGTTTTGCCGAAGCTTGGATCGGCGAGCACCACACCGCACCGTGGGAGCCGCATCCGTCGCCCGATTTGCTGATCGCGCAGGCGCTGATGGAAACGAGCCGCATCCGGCTCGCCCCTGGCGGGTTCCTGCTGCCTTATCATCATCCGGCCGAACTCGCCAACCGGGTGGCGATGCTCGATCATATGGCGCAAGGCCGGCTGAATTTCGGCGTCGCCGCCAGTGGTCTGCCGAGCGACTGGGCGATGTTCCACGTCGACGGCAATTCGGGCCAGCACCGTGAGATGACCCGCGAGGCGCTCGACATCATCCTCAAGCTGTGGACCTCAGACGAGCCGTTCGACTATGCCGGTAAATACTGGCAGGTATCGCTGATCGAGCCGCAACTGCGCACGCTGCGCGCGCATATCAAGCCATTCCAGAAGCCCTATCCGCCGATCGGCGTCGCGGGGGTCAGCGCCGGTTCGGAAACGTTGAAACTTGCCGGCGAGCACGGCTTCCTGCCGATGAGCCTCAACCTCAACCCGGCCTATGTCGCCAGCCATTGGTCATCGGTCGAGGAAGGCGCCCGGCGCAGCGGCAGGACTCCGCGCCGCTCCGATTGGCGGCTGGTGCGCGAGATCTTCGTCGCCGACACCGACGAAGCCGCGTGGCGGCTATCGGTCGGCGGCCAGATGGGCCGGATGATGCGGGAGTACTTCCTGCCGCTCCTCACCGATGTCGGCGTCATCCAATTCCTCAAACACGACGAAAGCGTCGCCGACAGCGACGTCACCCCGGAATACTGCGCCACTCACAATTGGTTGATCGGCTCCCCCAGTACAGTGGTCGAGAAGATCGAGCGCATGTACGAGGAAGTCGGGGGTTTCGGCTCGCTGCTGCTGTTCTGCTTCGACTACAGCGAGAACCCTGAGGCCTGGCGCGATTCGATGCGCCTGCTCGCGCAGGAGGTGATGCCGAACCTCGCGCACCTCACCGGGATGTAGGCAGCTTTTGGGCCGGGTTGCGCTGGCCCAGGCCTCGTTCCTATATAGAGAATGCGCCGCTGCCATGCCCCTCTGGACGTTGTGGGGCTGTGCCGGCTTGCGGCAGATTTTGCGCGCTGAACGCGGGCGGACGGTTGTTAGCAAAAGGGAGGATGACGGTCGTGGCCGGTAGGGGTATAAGCGCCCGCTGCGCCGTTGTGCCGCATCCCCAGCGCATAACGGCGGGCGCGCGGTCGCGCCGATCGTTGACCCGGGCTGGCGGGGGCTTGGCCTGGCGGGAGAAAGTTGTTGCAGCCCACCGACATCACCGATCCGAACTATTTCCACAAGGTAGTCGATTGCCAGTGGGCCTGTCCGGCACACACGCCGGTGCCCGAATACATTCGGCTGATCGCCGCTCGCCGCTATACCGAGGCGTGGGCGATCAACTGGGAGTCGAATGTCTTTCCCGGCATCCTCGGACGCACGTGCGATAGGCCGTGCGAGCCGGCCTGCCGCCGCGGCCGCATTGAAGAGGAGCCGGTGGCGATCTGCCGACTTAAGCGTGTCGCCGCCGACAACAAGGGCGACATTAGTGCCTATATGCCGAAGATCGCCGCGAAGAACGGCAAACGCATCGCGCTCATCGGCGGCGGCCCGGCCTCGCTGACCGTCGCCCGCGACCTTGCGCCGCTCGGCTATGAATGCGTCATGTTCGACGGCGATACCAAGGGCGGCGGCATGATGCGCACTCAGATCCCGCGCTTCCGCCTGCCTCTGTCGGTGACCGACGAAGAGGTCGACCAGATCCTCGATCTCGGCGTCGAGACCCGCTTCGGCACTTATATATCGAGCCTTAAGGCGATGCTCGCCGAGGGCTGGGACGCGATCTTCGTTGGCTCCGGCGCGCCGCGCGGCCGCGAGCTAGACATTCCGGGCCGTAAAGAGGCCGCAACGCACATCCATATCGGCATCGACTGGCTGTCCTCGGTCTCATTTGGACACATCGACAAGATCGGCAAGCGGGTGATCGTGCTTGGTGGCGGCAACACGGCGATGGATTGCTGCCGCTCCTCGCGCCGTTTGGGCGGCGAGGAGGTCACCGTCGTCGTGCGTAGCGGCTTCGAGGAGATGAAGGCATCGCCCTGGGAGAAGGAAGACGCCCAGCACGAAGGCATCCCGATCCTCAATTTCCTCGTCCCGGTGGAGTTCACCCATGAGGGCGGCAAGCTGACCGGCGTCGTCTTCGAGAAGGTCAAGGCCGAGTATGACGACAAGGGCCGGCGCAATTTGGTTCCGTCCGGCGAACCCAACATGCACATTCCTTGCGATGACGTGCTGGTCGCGATCGGTCAGGAAAACGCCTTCCCGTGGATCGAGCGCGACATCGGCATGGAGTTCGACCGCTGGGATATGCCGAAGGTCGATCCCAAGACCATGCAATCGACAATCCCCAACGTTTTTTTTGGCGGCGACGCGGCGTTCGGCCCGAAGAACATCATCTGGGCGGTCGCGCATGGCCACGACGCGGCGATCTCGATCGACAAGTTCTGTCACGGCGAGGATGTGGGCGATCGGCCGCCGGCGGGAGTCACGCTGGTCAGCCAAAAGATGGGCATCCACGAGTGGAGCTACGACAATGATATCTCGAACGACCTGCGCTACAAGGTGCCGCTTCGCGACACGGCGGTCGCGCTCAAGGACATCAGGGTCGAGGTCGAGCTCGGCTACGACGAAAAGCTCGGCTATCTCGAAGCCGAGCGCTGCCTGAATTGCGATATTGAGACGGTCTTCACCGGGCCGCTCTGCATCGAGTGCGACGCCTGCGTCGACATCTGCCCGGTCGACTGCATCACCTTCACCGAAAACGGCGAAGAAGCCGAGCTGCGCACGCGGCTTAGCGCTCCAGCAACTAATTTGACGCAGGATCTCTATATCGGCAATTCGCTGAAAACCGGTCGGATCATGGTCAAGGACGAAGACGTCTGCCTGCATTGCGGGTTGTGCGCCGAGCGCTGCCCGACCGGCGCGTGGGACATGCGCAAATTCCTCATCGACATCACACAGGCTGGGCCCCAATGCCGAAGCCGATAGAAGCGACGAACGACTTCGTCGTCAAATTCGCCAACGTCAACGGTTCGGGCTCGGCGAGTGCCAACGCGCTGTTCGCCAAGTCGGTGCTGCGCATGGGCGTTCCCGCCTCGTCGCGCAACATCTTCCCGTCGAACATCCAAGGTCTCCCGACCTGGTACGAGGTGCGGATCAGCGAGGCGGGCCATCTGGGGCGGCGCGGCGGTGTCGACATGATGGTGGCGATGAACCCGGAGACCTGGGACGAAGACATCGCCGAGATCGAGCCCGGCGGCTATCTGCTATACGATTGCACGCGCGATCTGCCGCAATCCAAGTTCCGCGACGACATCAACGTCATCGGCGCACCGCTGACCGAGATCTGCAACCGCACCTACTCGGACATGCGCCAGCGGCAGCTGTTCAAGAACGTCATCTACCTCGGCGTGCTGTCTGCGCTTCTTGACATGGACGTCGCCGCGACCGAAACGCTAATTAACGAGCAATTCAAAGGCCGCGAGGCGCTGGTTAAGGCCAATCTCAACGCGCTGCATCTAGGCCGCGACTGGGCCCTCACCGAACTGAAATGTCCGCTCGGGATCAGGCTCAAGAAGACCGACAAGGTCGGCGACCGCATTTTCGTCACTGGCAACGATACCGCCGCCTTGGGCGCGGTTTATGGCGGCGCAACGGTGTGCGCCTGGTATCCCATTACGCCATCTTCGTCGCTCGCCGAGGCGTTCTCGGCGCATTGCCACCGCTATCGCCGCGAGGGCGACGACAAGAAGCACAAATACGCGATCGTCCAGGCCGAGGACGAATTGGCGTCGATCGGCATGGTCGTCGGCGCCGGCTGGAACGGCGCGCGCGCCTTCACCGCCACCTCGGGCCCCGGCATCTCGCTGATGCAAGAGTTCATCGGCCTCGCCTATTTCGCCGAAATCCCGGCGGTGATCTTCGACATCCAGCGCGGCAGCCCGTCGACCGGCATGCCGACGCGCACGCAGCAGGCCGACATTCTGTCCTGCGCCTATGCTTCGCATGGTGATACGAAGCATGTGCTGATCTTTCCCAAGGATCCGCACGAGGCGTTTACCATGGCTGCCGACGCGCTCGATCTCGCCGACCGGTTGCAGACGCCGATATTCGTCATGCTCGACCTCGATATCGGCATGAATGATTGGCTGATCCCGCCTCTCGAATGGGACCCGGCGCGAACTTACGACCGCGGCAAGGTGATGACCTACGAGCAGCTGGAGGCAGGGGTCGAATTCGGCCGCTATCTCGACGTCGACGGCGACGGCATTCCCTACCGCACGCTGCCCGGCACGCACCCCAAACGCGGCGCGTTCTTTACCCGCGGCACCAGCAAGGACCGCTACGCGCGCTATAGCGAAGAGGGTCACGACTACGTCGACAACATGCAGCGCCTGCTACACAAGTTCGACACAGCCAAGCGGCTGGTACCGCAGCCCGAAAAACGGGCTGCTCGCGAGGCGACCAAGTTTGGCGTGCTCTATTTCGGTTCTACCACCGTGGCGATGGAGGAAGCCTTCGAGGCGCTCGAGGCACGCGGCGTCCATCTCGACGCGATGCGCTTGCGCGGCTTCCCATTCTCGGACGAGGTCGCGGATTTCATCGGCGACCACGAGCGCGTCTTTGTCGTCGAGCAGAACCGGGACGCGCAGATGCGCACACTCCTTACCACGGAACTCGAGATCGACCCGGCGAAGCTGGTGCCGATCCTCCATTACGACGGTACGCCGATCACCGCACGGTTCATCGTCAAGGCGATCGCCGACATTATCGCCGTCGTCACCCTCGCTCCGCTCCGCAAGGCCCGCAGCTGATGACATACATCACCAAACCCAAGCTCCATCATCCGCAGCTTCCGACCAACGAGCTCGGCTATACCCACCGCGATTACGAGGGCTCTATCTCGACCCTCTGTGCCGGCTGCGGCCACGATTCGATCAGCGCAGCGATTATCCAGGCCTGCTTCGAATTGAGTCTGCCGCCACATCGGATCGCCAAATTGTCGGGGATTGGCTGTTCGTCGAAGACTCCGACCTATTTCCTCGGCAAGTCGCACGGCTTCAACAGCGTACATGGTCGGATGCCGTCGGTCCTGACCGGCGCCAACCTCGCCAATCGCGACCTGATCTACCTCGGCGTTTCCGGCGACGGCGACAGCGCCTCAATCGGGCTCGGTCAGTTCGCCCACTGTCTGCGCCGCGGCGTCAACATGGTCTACATCGTCGAGAATAACGGCGTGTATGGCCTCACCAAGGGCCAGTTCTCGGCAACCGCCGACAAGGGCTCAAAGACGCGGCGAGGCCCGGTCAACACGAACTCGCCGATCGACATGGTCGGCCTTGCGCTGCAGCTCGGCGCCAGCTATGTCGCGCGCAGCTTCTCCGGCGACAAGCACCAGCTGGTGCCGTTGATCAAAGGCGCGATCGAGCATGAAGGCGCCGCCTTTATTGACGTCGTTTCACCCTGCGTCGCGTTCAACAACAATCCGGAATCGACCAAGAGCTACGAATACGTCCGCGCGCATAACGAAGCGGTCAATAGCCTCGACTTCATGGTCGGGCGCGAGGCCATCACCGCCGATTATGCGCCGGGGACAGTCGAGACCGTAATGCAGCACGATGGGTCGATCTTGAGGCTGCACAAGCTGGCGCCCGATTACGACCCCCACGACCGGGTCGAGGCGATGACCTATCTGCAGCAGCGACATGCAGCCGGCGAGGTGGTTACGGGGCTGTTGTACGTGGAGCAGGATCACGGCGACTTGCATCAGTTCCTCGAAACCGTCGACGTGCCGCTCAACGAGCTCGGCGAAACCGAGCTCTGCCCCGGGACCGACATCCTGGCCCGCTACAACGCGGCACACCGCTAGCGACTTTTCACCACGTCCACCCGCGCTCGCGCCGAGCTAGACATCGGCGGCGAGGGTATTCTACTTTTCGGTAAACTCGCCGGCGTCGGCGGGTGGCCGATAGAGCGGGGCGATCGTGGGGAGCTTTAGCAGAACCATTGGGGCTGCCTTGACGGCGCTGACGCTGAGCAGCTGTGGCGTCGTCGACAACTTCGCCAACCGCGCAGTCAACTTCAACCTCGTCGCCGAGCAGGCGCAGCAGGAGGCCCTGCTGCTCAACATCGTCCGTGCCAGCCTCAACCGGCCCATGCAGTTCACCACGCTTTCATCGATCACCGGCAATGCCTCGGAAAGCGCCAACACAACTCTCAGTCTGCCGTTCGGCGCCCACGCGCACCGGCCCAAGGGCCTCTTGTCACCGGACGTGTTCGGCTTCAGCGGCACCATCAGCGGGGGGCCGACATTTACCGTGCCGGTGCTCGATACCCAGGAATTCTACCAAGGCGAATTGAAGCCGCTGACCGGGCAGGAATACCGCTTCTTCCTCGACGAGGGCATCACGCCGTCGGTGCTGTTCTATCTCTTCGTCGACACGATCGAGCTGAAGGTTGCCGGCGTCGGTCCGACGCAGACCTTCAGCTTCCACAGTTACGTGTCGGATGATTTCGACAATGACCAGTATGAAACTGTCGCCGACTACCTTTTGGCGCTTGGCCTCAGCGTCGAGCAGGTGCACCACAACCAGACGATCGGGCCACCGCTTGTCCCGGCGCAGCTACGCAACCTGCGCGACGTGGCGCTGCTGACCCAGGCAGGCGTGCATATCGCCCCGGTGCGCCCGCACGAGAAGCCGGGCGTCGAAGATAATCAAGCGAACCCGCACAAAGCGCCCAAGAAAACGGCGGAGCCCAGCGCGCCGAGCCACTACCAGCTCGAGAAGAACTCGACGGTCTACCGACCGTGTTTCAGCCCGGTCAAGGGTACGATCGCGATGGCGGAGATCAACTCGGCACTGCTATGCGGCTCGAACGATCCTGCCGACACCACCGATGAGCAAGCGACTGCATTCGGTCGCACCGGCGGGTTTAAGTCACCGGATCTCGCGAAGAGATTGGCCGCGGTCCGCGCCAAATTCGCCGCCATCCTCGATAAGAAGGACCCGGCGATCGCGGCGCAAATCAGAGCGCTGCCGCCAATCCCGCCCGATAAGAAGCTGCAGGTGCGGCTCTACCTGCGCTCGCCCGAGGCCATCTTGCATTTCCTCGGCAGCGTAGTGGAGCGCAACCTTCATCCGAGCTTCGACGTGCCGCGCGTCATTCGCGTGAAGGTTGGCGAGCCCTATCTGCCTTACCCGGTCGACCCCTGTCCCGCCACCAACAACCTCAATGCGCCGAGCGAGGCACCAGGCGGCTTTCGTTGCGAGAATTTCTTCGTCCTCGCCCTCGGCCAATCCACAGATTCGCCGCTTTCGGTCGACTATGACGGGAAGACGTATTCGGTTCCCGCCAACTCGCGTGTCCAAGGACGGACGATGCGGATGCTTGACCTGGTCAAGCAGATCATGGCCCTGCACACCTCGGCCAAGGAGCTGCCAGCATCGAACGTGCTTAACATCATCGGCGGCCCGGCGCCCTAACCGGGTAGGCGGCGGCTTTCGCTTAGGTCAGCTGGAAGCCGCCGCAGAGTGGGTCGCGCGTCTCGACGAAGATGGTGTTGAGAGCATGACTGCGTGCCCAGCCGGCGACGCTTGGGAGGATCGCGTCGTAGGCGCCGACCTGCATCACGCTCTCGACCCTGCCATCGAATAGGGTGCCGATAACGCTTTCGTGGATGAAGCTATCGCCCGGCCTCAGGCGCCCCTTGGCTACGAGCTGGGCCATCCGTGCCGAGGTGCCGGTGCCGCAAGGGGAGCGGTCTATGGCGCGCGTGCCATAGAACACCGCGTTGCGCCCATGCGCCTTGGGATCGCGAGGCGCGCCGGCCCATTGTACATGGCTGACGCTCGCAATCGTCGGATCGCCGGGATGCACAACGGCGATCTCCTCATTCACCCGGCGGCGCAGCACCGGGCTCCAACGCAGCAGCCAGTCGATCGAGACGGCGTCGAGCCCGGGAAAATTCTGCTGCGGTTCGACGATCGCATAGAAATTACCGCCATAGGCGATATCGACGACGAGCTCTCCCAACCCCTCGACGCCGATAGGCAATTCGGCGGCGGCGAGGTAGCTCGGCACATTGAAGAGCCGCACGCTGTCGATATACGCGCCGTTGCGCACGAAGCTCGCGGTCACTCGCCCGGCGGGAGCGTCAAGAGCGACCAATCCCTCCTCGCGCGGCGTCACCAGCCCGTGCTCGAGAGCGAAAGTGACACTGCCGATCGCGCCGTGCCCGCACATCGGCAGGCAACCGGTGACCTCTATGTAAAGGATGGCGATGTCGCAATCCTCGCGCAGCGGCGGATAGAGGATCGCGCCCGACATCGCGTCGTGCCCGCGCGGTTCGAACATCAACGAGCGGCGCACCCAGTCGAAACGCGCGCCAAAGTCTTGGCGCTTCTCGCTCATCGTCGCGCCGCGCAACAGCGGCGCGCCACCGATGACCAAGCGTACCGGGTTTCCACAAGTATGCCCGTCGATACAGGAGAAGATGTGGTTCCCGGGCGGAACCCGGTCTTCGCCGCTCATGAATTAGCCGGGACTGCGCGACGGAATCTCGATCGGCATGCAATTGCCCCGGCCCTGCATCAGGCAGTCCTCGATCCGCTCCTTTTCCCGCAATCCCCGGACCAGGACGATGCCGGCGATCGCCAGCAGCAGGATAACGATCAGCCCCATCGACGCGTTGGTGCGCCGGACCTCGCCTTCCTCGATCTCGTCGCGCCGCAGCATCACCCGAGCCTCGCGACCAAGAGAGTCGCGCGCCATTGTAGCCGTTTTGCCGGAGTGGCGTCACCGCCGGATGATCGCGACGCCGATTGCGGCACGATCTCCGCTGCGCTATTCACCACCCTTGACAGACCGAGAGGATTTCTAGGCATGCCTCAGCCCGGCCCGCTTTCAGGCATCACCGTCATTGACCTGTCCCGCATCTTGGCTGGGCCTTACTGCACGATGCTCCTCGCCGAACTCGGCGCGCGCGTCATCAAGGTCGAGACGCCGGGCGGCGGCGATGATGCCCGGCAGTACGGCCCTTTCACCAACGGCAAATCCACCTATTTCGCCTCGGTCAACCGCGGCAAGGAGTCAATCGCGCTCGATCTGAAGGCACCCCGAGACCGCGAGATTTTCGAGCGCCTCTTGGACAAGGCCGATGCCATCGTCGAAAACTTCCGCCCCGGCACCATGGAGCGGCTCGGCTACGGCTGGGAAGTCCTGCACAAGCGCTATCCGCGGCTAATCTATGCCGCCGCCTCGGGCTTCGGCCACACCGGTCCCTATTCGCACTACCCGTCCTACGACATGGTGGTGCAAGGGCTGGGCGGCATCATGAGCATCACGGGTATCCCCGACGGGCCGCTGGTTCGCGTCGGCACCTCGGTCGGCGACCTCGCCGGCGGGCTTTATACGACAATCGCGCTCAACGCCGCGTTCCTTCACCGCGAGAAGACCGGCGAGGCGACCAAGGTCGACGTCGCGCTGTTCGATTGCCAGCTTGCGCTCTTGGAAAACGCGATCATGCGCTACACGACGTCGGGGGAGATTCCTGGGCCGATGGGCGCGCGGCACCCGTCGATCACTCCGTTCGAGGCGTTTACGACCAAGGACGGCCACATCATCATCGCCGCTGGGAATGACGGGCTCTGGGTCAAGCTGACCGAGGCATTGGGCCATCCGGAGCTGGCGCAGAACCCGGACTACAAGACCAACCCGCTGCGCAACAAGCACCAGCCGCAATTAAAAGCGGAGCTCGACACGATTTTATCGTCTGAGACGACCGAGCATTGGCTCAAGGTCCTCGAAGCCGCGGGACTTCCATGTGGGCCGGTCAACAACGTGGCCCAGGCGATCGCACATCCGCAGGCAGAGGCGCGCAACATGCTGATCGAGGTCGACGATCCGACGACTGGCCCGCTGAGGCTTGTCGGCAACCCGATGAAATTTTCGGCCTTCGACGATCCGGCAACGCGCCCCCCCGCCCCCGACCTCGACGCCGATCGCGCGAAGATCCTCCGTGAACTGGGCATGTGAGACGCGCTGACCCGTTCCCGCCTCGCGGCCGAGCGCCGTGAGGACCTCGGGCCGCCCGCGCCGCCGCCGGCGCGCGGGACGCATACTCAGACGCACGTTTGCAACGCTATTCATCATCGTCATTCTGCTCGCGGGCGGCGGATATCTCGCGCTGCGGTCTTCCCTGCCGCAGACAGACGGCCGCGTCGTTGTTGCCGGATTGCACGGCGAGGTCACCATCGCCCGCGACGCCGACGGCGTGCCAACCATCACCGCGGCAAATGATGATGACGCGGCTTTCGGGCTCGGCTTTGCCCACGCCCAAGACCGGCTGTTTCAAATGGAGGTGCAGCGGCGCTATGGCGCCGGTCGGCTTGCCGAAATTTTCGGCGAGGCGGCGGTGCCGATCGACACCCAAATGCGTGTCTTGGGGCTCTATCGCGCCGCGGAAGCGGCATGGCCCAAGCTCTCGCCCGCGGTCCGGCGCGGCATCGAAGCCTATTGCGCCGGCGTCAACGCCTACATCGCGGTCCACGGCTTCATGTTGCCACCGGAATTCGTCATGCTCCGTTTTAAGCCCGAGCCATGGACGCCCGCCGACACGCTGGTCTGGGGCAAGCTGATGGACTTCCAGCTCGGCGGCAATTACCGGGGTGAATTGCTGCGGGCCCGGCTGGCGCAGACCGTTTCGACAGAAGACATGGCATTTCTCTATCCCGATTATCCGAGCGACGGCCCAACAACCTTGGCGGCGCTAGCGCCGCTCTACCGTCGGCTGCCGTTTGGCAGCCTCTACGCCGGCCTGCCGGCCGCGCTCGGCCCGCTATATGCATCCAACAACTGGGTCGTCGATGGTGCCCATAGCGCCAGCGGCAAGCCGCTTCTCGCTAACGATCCGCATCTCGACTTCAGCGCGCCCGGTATCTGGTATCTCGCCCGGCTCAAAACGCCGAGCCGCGAGATCGCCGGAGCAACGGTCGCAGGCAACCCGATGGTGGTGATCGGCCACAACGACAAGATCGCCTGGGGCTTCACCACCACCACGGCCGATATCGAGGATCTATTCATCGAACAGCTCGACCCTAAAGACCCGACGCACTACCTGACCCCGGATGGCAGCGCCGCCTTTGGCACGCGACAGGAGACAATCGCCGTCCGCGGTGCCGCTGCGGTGGTGGTGACTGTCCGCAGCACCCGGCATGGGCCGGTGATTTCGGACATGTTGCCGGCCGGAACCTTCGACTCGGGCTACGCGATCGCGCTCTCGACCACTTTTCTCGACGATGACGACCGCAGCGCCGAGGCGCTGTGGGATATCGACCGCGCCAACGACTGGGCTGGTTTTCGTGAAGCGCTACGAAACTTCGTCGGCCCGCCGCAGAACATGGTTTTCGCGGACACCACCGGTACCATCGGCTTCATCACCGCCGGCCGCATCCCGATCCGCAAGAGCGGCAACGGCTGGCTACCCGTACCCGGGTGGACCGGTGACTACGATTGGCAGGGTTTCATTCCGTTCGACGCCCTGCCTCAGGCAACCAATCCCGCTTCGGGATTCTTTGTCAGCGCCAACAACAAAATCGTGCCCGACAGCTACCCCTATTTCATCAGCCACGACTGGGACCTGCCCGACCGCGCCGAGCGGATCACCGAACTCCTGACGGCCGATCATAAACAATCGCCGGAGACCAGCGCGGCGATCGAGGCCGATACGCTGTCGATCATGGCGCGCCGTCTGGTGCCGCTGATGATCAAGGTAGTGCCGTCCAACGATATGGCCCGGGAAGCCGTCGATCGGCTTCAGCAGTGGGATTTCCGCATGGATCCGGACAAGGTCGAGCCGTTGCTGTTTACCGCCTGGCTGCGCGCATTTGCCCATTCCGTCCTGTTCGCCAAGCTGGGCAATGCAGCCGCGGACTACTGGGATTTGCGGCCGCGCGTGATGGAGGCGATCCTGACCCAGCGGCCCGATTGGTGCGCCGACCCGAAGCATCCCGACCGCCGGACATGCGATGCCCTTCTCTCCGCCTCGCTCGACACCGCGCTCGACCAGCTCCGCCAAGCCTATGGCGACGAGATGGCGCAATGGCAATGGGGCCGCGCGCACGTCGCTTATTTTCCGAACGCCGTCTGGGAGCGCGTGCCGGTGCTGCGCGACTGGCTGCGCGTGACGATCCCGACGCCAGGCGCGCGGGACACGGTCAATGTCGGGCCAAGCGATATCACCGACCCCGAGCACCCGTTCGAGCAGCGTTTTGGCGCCGCGCTGCGCATGATCACCGACATGGCGGCGCCGGACGAGGCACGAATGATGATCACCCCGGGCCAATCAGGAAATCCGCTCTCCAGGCATTACGACGATCTGCTCCATCGCTGGCGCGCCTTTGATTGGCTGGTGCCCGGTACCGCGCCTGCACAATCGACCCTGACCTTGACGCCGGCGCCATGAGCACGTTGCCGATCACGATCGAGGATGTGCGGCACGCCTCGCGGGCGCTTGCGAGCTCGATCAGCAAGACGCCGCTTGTCCCAGCTCCTACCCTATCCGAGATTGCCGGCTGCGAGGTCTGGCTCAAGCTCGAGACACAGCATCCCACCGGCTCGTTCAAGGAGCGCGGCGCGCTCAATAAGTTGCTGACCCTCAACGACAACGAGCGTGGCGCCGGAGTGGTGGCGATGTCGGCCGGCAACCATGCGCAGGGTGTCGCCTATCACGCGCGCCGCCTCGGCATTCCAGCGACGATCGTGATGCCGGAGGGGACGCCGTTCACCAAGATCGATCGCACCCAGTCGCTCGGCGCGACCGTCCTCCTCAAGGGCGACAACCTGGTCGCCGCGCGCCGCGCCTCCGACGCGCTGGCCCGCGAGCGCGGCCTGGTGCCCGTGCATCCCTATGACGACGAGGACGTCATCGCCGGCCAGGGCACCATCGCGCTCGAAATTCTCGCGGACCAGCCCGATCTCGACGCGCTGATCGTGCCGATCGGTGGCGGCGGCCTCATCTCGGGGATCGCCGTCGCGACGAAGGCCTTAAACCCGAAGATCGAGATCGTTGGCGTACAGTCCGCTCTCTACCCTTCGATGCAAGACGTCATTCACGGCAAGACGCCCGATATCGCGACCGCGGCCGCCACGCTCGCGGAGGGCATTGCGGTCAAGGAACCCGGCAAGCTCACCCGCCGCATCGTCGCCGCGCTGGTCGCCGACATCCTCCTCGTCGCGGACAGCGAGATCGAGCGCGCGATCGAGCATCTCGTCGATCGGGAGAAGCTGGTTGCCGAAGGCGCCGGCGCCGCCGGAGTCGCGGCACTCCTCGCAAACCCCCAGCGCTTCCACGGCAAGCGCGTCGGCATCGTCATCACCGGCGGCAATATCGACGCGCGCCTCCTCGCTTCGGTGCTGATGCGCGGTCTCGTGCGCGAGGGTTGCCTGGTCAGGCTGCGCTCGGAGCTGCCCGACATACCCGGCGCGCTATCGCGGGTCGCAGGGGTCGTCGGCAGCCACGGCGGCAACATCGTCGAGGTCCACCACCAGCGACTGTTTCAGGATTCGTCGGTAAAGCGAGCAGAGCTCGACCTCGTGATCGAGACCCAAAGCCGCCGCCACGTCACCGCGATCGTCGCCGCGTTGATCGCCGCGGGCTTTCCGACCCAGCTTCTGTCGGCAAGCGGCGACCGCGAGATCGATGTGCCTATGGCTCCTTAGCCGCCACAGGCACGACCATCACGCGGTCTACCCGCCGTCCGTCCATCTCCACCACCTCGAAGCGGTAGCTTCCGGCGGTGACCCGGTCGGCGACCATCGGCACGCGGTTTAGCCTCGCCATCAGATAGCCGCCGAGGGTGTGGAAATCGGTGTCCTCGCCTGGGAGATGCGACAGCCGTAGCGCCTGCTTGACCTCGTCGAGCGCGACCATACCGTCGAACAGCCAGCTGCCGTCGGCGCGGTGGACGACACGGGGGTCGGTGTCCTCGCCGCCCGGGAGCTCGCCGACCAACGCCTGTAAAATGTCATGGAGGGTCACCAACCCTTCAAGATCGCCATATTCGTCGACGACGAGCGCCAACAACTCTCCCGAAGTTTTGAACACTTCCAGAGCGCGCAGCACCGTGACGGTGTTCGGCAGGAATAGCGGCGCGCGCAGCGCGGCACGCACGTCAAACGCGGCGCCGCCGAGCGCGGCGTCGAAGAGATCCTTAACCTGGACAATGCCGGCGAGTTGGTGCGTGCCGCCCTGCACCACCGGAAAACGCGAAAACGCGCTCTCACGGATGTGGCGCTGCATCTCCTCGATCTCGTCGTCTAGGTCGAGGAATTCGATCTGCGTGCGCGGCGTCATCACCGCGCTCACCCGGCGGTCGCCAAGCCTCAGCGCCATCTCGACAATCGCCGTTTCCGCCGGCGGAATATGTCCGGTGGCCACGCCCTCGCGCAGCATGAAGCCGATCTCCTCGTCGGTGACCGGCGGCGCCGGCTCGCCGCGCACGGGAACGAGCCGGAGGAGTAAATCCGCGGAGGCGCTCAAAAACCACTCGATCGGCGCGCCGACCACCGACAGCGCCCGCATCAGGCGCGCCAGCGCGCTCGCGATATACTCAGCGTCGAGCAGCGCGATGCGCTTTGGCACCAATTCGCCAAGGATCAGCGAGAAATAGGAGATGCCAACCACCACGATCGCCATCGCCGCGATGTGCGCATAGCGATTGATAAGCCCGGGAAACGCCGCCAAATACTGTTCCAGCGGCGCGCCCAGGGTCGCCTGCCCGAAGGTGCCGGACAGCACCGCGATTACCGTCACCCCGATCTGTACCGTCGCCAGCAGCCGCGACGGGTCGGCCTTGAGTTCAACCGCCGCCTGCGCCCCGGCGCTGCCGGCATCGGCGAGCGGTTGCAGCCGCGCCGGCCGGGCCGAGACCAGCGCGATCTCGGCCATCGCGAAGAACCCGTTCAAGAGGATCAGGAGAAGGACGATCGAGAGGTGCAACCACAGCATCGCAACCCCCTGGGGTTTATGCGAACCAGCTTAGCGCATTATCCGGCGGCACGCGGGACACGCCCGACGGTTGAGTTTCCAAAGTTCCGTTTGCTGCTAAATACTGCAAATCAACAGCGGGATTTGACGCAAAAGTTGAGACGCCCGTGGACCGGGACCCCGGAATATGTTTCGGTTCGCCTTATACCATTTAACGCAATTATCTATATTGCAACAATGCCCCGGCGTTTCAAGTGTCGGCTGGACCCTGCCGCGAAAAATCGTGAAACAGGAAACTCAGCGCGAATAGAATTCGACGACGAGGTTCGGCTCCATCGTCACCGGGTACGGCACATCGGCCAGTTTCGGTGCGCGGATGAAGCGGCCCTTCATGCGCTCGTGGTCGATTTCGAGGTAATCGGGGACGTCGCGCTCGCTCGATTGCGTCGCCTCGATAACGTTCGCCATCTCCTTGGCCTTGGGCCGCAACTCAATCTCGTCGCCGTCGCGCAGCACGACCGAGCCGATGTTGACGCGCCTGCCGTTGACCAGCACATGGCCGTGGTTGATCAGCTGGCGCGAGGCGAATGGGGTCGGCGCCAGCTTCATGCGGTAGACCACGGCATCGAGCCGGCGCTCGAGCAACTCGATCAGATTCTCGCCGGTATCGCCGCGCCGCCGCGACGCCTCCTCATAGAGACGGCGGAACTGGCGCTCGCCAATATTGCCGTAATAGCCCTTGAGCTTTTGTTTGGCCGCAAGCTGCGTTCCGTAATCGGACGGCTTTTTGCGCCGCTGCCCGTGCTGACCCGGGCCGTAATCGTGCCGGTTGATCGGGCTCTTAGCCCGGCCCCACAAATTGACGCCGAGGCGCCGGTTGATCTTGTACTTCAACTCGCTGCGCTTGCTCATCTTGATCGATCCCGTTTCGGGTTGTTGTTATCCCAATAGTGCCATCCGCCGCGTTGCCGCCCGGAGGCCGGGGCTTTCGCCCGCTTTCTTGGGAAGGGCGCGAACTATACGCGCGACGGCAGGGAAGTCAATTTTGGGTAGTGGGTCAGTCTGAAATCTGAGGCGTAATTTCCCACTGCCTGCCATCCCAAGATATTTTGCAAAGACGCCCGCTGGCGCTATCTCGTGTCATCACAGAGCCTTTGGGCAAAAGCCGCAGTTGCTCGGCAGACAGAGCCTCATGAAAGGAATCGAGAATGACTCGCGCCTCTGCGGACATTGGCTCGATGCCGACGCGGCGACGCGATGTCATGCCTCGATCCGCTTCTTATAGGGGCCGCGCTTGCCTGGCTTCGGCTCAGCGGCTTCCAATAGCGCCACGATATCAGAAACCTCCCAAAGCCGATCCGACACCCCTGCGGCCATCGCCGGGGTGACGCGCAGCGTCTTATGGATACGAACGAAATTGTAATAGGTCATGAATAGCGCGACCGGGTGCGCGTGGTTCTCGATCTTTTTGAAGCTGTTTCTTTCGCCTTACGGACCCTGCTCCGCCTGCTTCTGCTGAAAATTATCAGGCGCTCGTCACGGTGCGACGGCTCCCACAAGGCCGCAACCATCGCGTCATTAGCGTACGATTTTGGCGATTTTGCGGTCGGACATCGCTACCGGCATGGGAACGCCGCGGCCAGCGCCCGGGCGATCAAATCGGGCGCGCCGAGATCGCGAAGCTTGGGGTTATTCTTGAGGAATTGGACGACGATGTTGCGCAGCGAGGGATCATCCAGCTCGCTCGAAATGCACACGTTGATGCCGTCGATCACGTTGTTCAAGAGCAGCAGGTCGGTGACGGCGTCGATATAGCCGTAACAGAAGTCCACATACGCGCCGATCGTCGCGGTGCATTGCTGAAGCAGCTGATTTCCGTCGCGCACCTTTGCCGAGGCCGCCGCGCTGCATGACAACATGCCGGCGAGGACTGACGCGATAAGCCCAAGCCTCAAGGGGCGCCAGGCAGCAACCTCATTTTTCCGACCCCGTCCCCATGCCGAAGAACAGTTCGTTGCCATCGAGATCGATGACATTGAATTCGCGCATGCCGTAATCGTAGTTCTCCGGAGCTTTAACGGCTTTGGCGCCTCTTGCCGACAGTTCGGCATGCAACGCATCGACATCGTCGACAAAAACGGCGACCGCGCTGTTACCGGGCAACCGCTTGGTCTTTTCCGCCGCGATCAGGTGGAGGTTCACATCGTCGCGGCACAGGCACGCGTAAAAGAGCGGCGTGACGTACCGAAAGGTTACATCGAAGCCAAGGACATCGCGATAGTGCACAATGCTGGCGGCAATGTCCTGGACGGCCAGAGCGGGCGCTGCTCCTACCAGCATCGGCGTTCTCCCCCATTTCAGCAGCCCGGTGGCCCGCCTACTCCGCCGCGGCGCTCCGCGACGCGCGTTTGCGATCATTGGCGTCGAGCAGCCGCTTGCGAAGGCGGATCGACTTGGGTGTCACCTCGGCCAGCTCGTCGTCGGCGATGTAGGCGATCGCTTCCTCCAGGCTCATCAGGATCGGCGGCGTCAGCCGAACCGCCTCGTCCTTCGACGTGGTGCGTATATTGGTGAGTTGCTTGCCCTTCGCCGGGTTGACGTCGAGGTCGTTGTCGCGGCTATGCGCGCCAATGATCATACCAGGATAGATCGCGTCGCCCGGCGTGACGAACATCGCGCCGCGCTCTTCGAGGTTCCACAGCGCATAGGCGACCGCCGCGCCGCTTGCGGTCGAGATCAGCACGCCGTTGATCCGCCCCTCGACCGCGCCCTTGTACGGCGCGTAGCCATGGAAAATGCGGCTCATTACCCCGCTGCCGCGGGTGTCAGTGAGGAATTCGCCATGATACCCGATGAGGCCGCGCGTCGGCGCGAGGAACGTCAGGCGCAGCTTGCCGCCGCCCGAAGGGCGCATTTCCTGCATTTCGGCCTTCCGCCGGCTCATTTTCTCGACCACGACGCCGGCGTATTCCTCGTCGACGTCGACAAAGACCTCCTCGACCGGCTCAAGGCGCTGGCCGCCCTCGTTGCGGAACAGCACGCGCGGGCGCGAGATCGACAGTTCGAACCCCTCGCGGCGCATCGTCTCGATCAGCACGCCGAGCTGTAATTCCCCGCGGCCGGAGACCTCGACCGCGTCGCGCTGGGCATTTTCCTGCACCTTGATCGCGACATTGCCTTCGGCCTCGCGGCGCAGCCGCTCGGCGATCATCCGCGAGGTCACCTTGGTGCCCTCGCGCCCGGCGAGCGGACTGTCGTTGACCGAGAACGTCATCGCCAAGGTCGGCGGGTCGATCGGGTCGGCTGCAAGCGCTTCGGTCACCTCAGGCGCGCACAGTGTGTCGGCAACCGTGGTTTCAGCCAGCCCCGCAACGGCGATGATGTCGCCGGCGCGCGCCTCCTCGACACCGATCCGCTCGAGACCGCGATAGGCGAGCAGCTTAGTCAGCCGCGCCTGCTCGATGACCTTGCCGTCGCGCGCCAGCGACTTGACCGGCATGTTGAGGCGCGCGACGCCGGAATGAATGAGGCCGGTCAGCACGCGGCCGAGATAGGGGTCGTAATCGAGCGTCGTCGCCAACATCGCGAAGGGCGCGTCGGAGTTCCGCCTGGGGCGGCGGCACGTGCGCGACGATGAGATCGAAAAGGGGTGCCAGGTCCTTATGCGGCGCACCGAGCTCGGCTACCGCCCAGCCGTTACGTCCCGAGGCGAACAACGTGGGAAAATCGAGTTGCTGCTCGTCGGCTTCCAGGAGCGCGAACAGATCGAATATCTCGTTGTGTACCGCCCCGGCTCGGGCGTCGGGGCGATCGACTTTGTTGATGACGACGATCGGGCGGAGCCCGCGCCGCAGCGCCTTCGCGACGACGAACTTGGTCTGCGGCATCGGCCCCTCGGCCGCGTCGACCAGCACCAGCACGCCATCGACCATGCTCAGGATGCGCTCGACCTCGCCGCCGAAATCGGCGTGGCCGGGGGTGTCGACGATGTTGATGCGGGTCTCGCCCCACATCAGCGACGTGCATTTCGCCAAGATTGTGATACCGCGCTCGCGCTCCAGCTCGTTCGAATCGAGCGCGCGCTCGGCCACCTGCTGGTTGGCGCGGAACACGCCCGATTGGCGCAGCAGCTGATCGACCAACGTCGTCTTGCCGTGGTCGACATGCGCGATGATCGCGATGTTGCGAATGCTTTCAGTCACGGTACACGCAGCGCCCCTTCCGGCCGCACCTACACCAGGCCGGCGGAGGCGACGAGTTTGTCGAGCGCGGCCTCGGGCCGGGCGCCGACATGGCTAATGATTTCGGCAGCACATAGGCTGCCGATCGCTCCACAAGTGGGGAGTGACAGACCGCGGGTCAAGCCAAACAATACGCCCGAGGCGTAGAGATCGCCGGCCCCGGTCGTATCGACAACGTGCTCGACCCGCGCCGGGGCGACATAATGGGTATCGTCCGGGGTAAGGATCACGCTGCCGGCGGCGCTGCGGGTCAGCGCGGCGATCTTGACATGGCCCCGCACCGCCGCGGCGGCGGCGTCGAATTCATCGGTCTGGTAGAGCGAGCAGATCTCGGCCTCGTTGGCGAAGAGAATGTCGACTTCGCCTGATACCAGCGCGATGAAGTCATCACGATGACGGCCGACGCAGAACGGGTCCGACAGGCTCAGCGCCACCTGGCGGCCGGCCTGGTGGGCGGCCCGCGCCGCCTTGCGGAAGGCTTCCTTGGCGCGCGGCGGGTCGAACAAATAGCCCTCCAGATAGGTGATCTGCGCCGCCCCGACGATTGCCGCGTCAACGTCCTCGGGACCAAGATCGACACAGGCGCCGAGATAGGTGCCCATAGTGCGCTGGCCGTCTGCCGTCACCAGCACCAAGCAGCGCGCCGTGCCGGGCCCCTCGGTCGCTGGCGGGGTGTCGAAGCGAATCCCGATTGCGGTGATGTCGTGGCGGAACACCCGCCCCAGCAGATCGTCGCGCACCTTGCCGATATAGGCGCCGTTGCCGCCCAGCGAGGCGATCCCTGCCATGGTGTTGCCGGCGGAGCCGCCCGAACTCTCGATCGCCGGCCCGATCTTGGCGTAGAGCGCATCCGCTCGCGCCGCGTCGATCAGGGTCATTGACCCTTTCGCGAACCCTTCGCCGGCGAGAAACGCCTCGTCGGCATGAGCGATGACGTCGACGATCGCGTTGCCGATGCCCGCAACGTCGATGGTGGCCAAAACCATCAGAAATCCCATCGGTGGGTGGAAGTGGCCGGCAGTATAGGGACGTAACCAGCACCGACAAGCGCCGCTTTTGGCTCGGCGATTCGCCAGTCGTAAGCGCCCGGTCTTCGATCGCTGCTGTGGGTGGCAGCGTTTAACCTATCGACGCGGCCCGATTACCGCGCAAGGCCGAGGATAAATAGTTTTGTCTTCTTCCGCCCCAACGGATATCCTTTCTTCTGGAGCCATCTGATCGCCGACACGTTCAGAATGCGCCCGCTCGAAGGCTCGCCGCGCCTCACGCCGTTAGGGTCGCGGCCTGAACTGGGTCCCTTTAGCTTATCAACGGGGTGCGCCACCCATGTTTGGCCGAAAGAGACCCGAAACCGAGGATCGTAGAATGGCTGATACCGCCGACGATTTGGGCATTCCGATGAAGCCGACGCGGCCGGTTGCGGCGCCGATGGCGGTCACCTCCGTCGGCCGTCAGCCGGCGACGGTGCCGCCGCGCGTGCCCGAAATGCCGCGGGCCATGCCCGAACCAGTGCCGGCGGCGGAAGCGTCTCAGCGACGCGTCACCGAGCCGATGGGGATGCCGGTCACGCCCCCTCCCGTCCCGGCCCCGCCGCCACCGCCGGTGGTGCGGCGCGAATCGGAAGCTCGCAAGCTCACCGTCGGCCGCGAAATCGCGCTGTCGGGCGAGATCGCCTCGTGCGACATGCTCGTGGTCGAGGGGAGCGTCGAGGCCAATCTGCAGAACTGCCGCGACGTGGACATCGCTGAATCGGGGTTGTTCAAGGGTTCGGCGATGATCGACAACGCGGATGTTCGCGGCATCTTCGAGGGTAATCTCGTCGTCCGTAAGCGCCTGTTGATCCGCGCCGGCGGCCAAGTATCGGGGACGGTCCGTTACGGTCAGATCGAGATCGAGGCCGGCGGGCAGATCTCCGGTGACGTGCAGGTCAACGTGGACAGCGACGTCATCGCGGAGCTGCCGAACGCGCGCGCGGTTTCCTAGCCGCCGTCACGACCGAAGCCACGGCCGGCCGTCGAGCCTTGCGGGGCTCGCCGGCGGAGTTGTCCTGTTTGTCGGTCGCCGCGCGCGCCGCGATCAATTCCTCCGGCACTGTCTTGGCCTGGTAGCGGCATAGCGCCGCGACGACGCAATTGGGGCAATCCGGTTTGCGCGCCTTGCAGACATGACGGCCGTGCAGGATCAGCCAGTGATGCGCGTTGAGTTTGTACTGCTTCGGGGTGATCGCCTCGAGCCTCAGCTCGACCGCGTGCGGAGTTCTGCCGGGCGCGATGCCGGTGCGGTTTCCGACGCGGAAGATGTGCGTGTCAACCGCGATGGTCGGCTCGTCGAAGGCGACATTGAGCACGACATTGGCGGTCTTGCGCCCTACCCCTGGCAACGCTTCCAGCGCCTCGCGGTCGTGCGGCACTTCACCGCCGTGTTTCTCGACCAGGATGCGCGACAGCGCGACGACGTTCTTCGCCTTGGTGCGGTAGAGCCCAATCGTCCGGATCAGCCGCTCGACCCGCTCGATCCCGAGCGCGAGCATCTTGGCCGGCGTGTCGGCGAGCGCGAACAGGGCCGGCGTCGCCTTGTTGACGCCGACGTCGGTCGCTTGCGCCGACAGCACGACCGCGACCAGCAGCGTGAACGGGTTGATATATTCCAGCTCGGTGCGCGGGATCGGGCGGCTCTCCGCCAGCAGCCGATAGAATTCGGCGACCTCCGCTTTGGTGAATTTGCGCATCGCTGGCGACTGTAGCTTATTTTCCGCGATAGCGACGCGCGGCTTGCGCTATTTTGGAACCGTGATGAATTCGACCGATACCGCAATCCCCGTTACCCCGACGCGGATCTTTTTCGAGCGCGTCCTGCTGCCCTATCGCAGCCTGCCCCTGCGCGGGTTCAACACGCTGATGCTGGTGCTCGGGCTGATCAGCATTACCGTCAGCGTCATCTTCGTCACCATCGGCGCCTGGCCTGTCTGCGGCTTCTTCGGGCTCGACGTGCTGCTGGTCTACGTCGCGTTCCGCCTCAGTTACCGCAGCGCCCGCCAGCGCGAGACGCTGCGCCTCGCCGAAGAGGAGTTCACCGTCGAGCGCGTCGGCATCCGCGGTGACCGCCGCTCCTGGCGGTTCCAGCCGTTCTGGCTGCGCGTCGTCTATGAGGAGCACTCCGACGAGTTCGAACCGGCTGTCGGTGACCTCGCACGGCAAGAGCCTGGCGATCGGCACGTTCCTACCCTCGCCGGTGCGGCGCGAGGTCGCCAGCGCACTGCACGAGGCGCTGGGCCGCTGGCGCGCCGCGCTCAATCCCGCGCACTCGGAATAGTCAGGGCCGCGCCAGCCGCTCCGCGATGGTCCGCAGCGCGCGGGGATGGGCGAGCATCGTCGTGTGCGCGCCGTCGATGGCGATGTTTTCGCGGTTTGGCCCTGGCTCGTCGATGCAGCTGCGCCAGGCGACGACGCCGTCGCGCGGACTGTAAATCGCCGTGGTCGGCACCGGCGGCGCCTCGGTGAGCCGGCCGATCAGCAAATGCTGGCCGCTGTGCAGGGGCGCCAGCGCCCGGTAGATCGGCTCCAGCGGGCTGGCGGTCGGCAGGCGAAATGGGCTGCACACGGTAATGACCCGGCGCACCCGATCGGGATGGGCGTTGGTAAGAGCACGAGCCAGCACGCCGCCGAGACTGACCCCGACAAAGCTCGCCTTTTCGCCCGCCTCCTCGGTGCTCTCAAGGAGCTGCCGCTCTACCGCCCTCACCGCGGCGGCGGTCGGGCCGAGATTGACCCCGCTGCCCCAGCCTTCGGCGGCGTAGCCGAGCGCGGTCAACCACTGACGGAACCCGCGCGTCATGCCGTCGGAACAAAAGAACGCCGGCAGGACGATCACCGGATGCCCGTCGCCGCGCGGCACCCCGCCGACATCGGCGCGGAACCGGCGGAGCCGCGCGCGCAAGACCGCTCGCCCCTCGCCCATCAGGTCGCGCCAGGACGGGCCAGGCAGCGCTCCGGAGCGGTCGAAAATCTGCAGCTCGCTCACAGCCCCAGCACCTCTTTCATGCCGTAAATGCCGGGCGGCTTGCCGATCACCCAGCGGGCAGCGCGCACCGCACCCTTGGCGTAGATCGCCCGATTGGTCGCGCGGTGCGACAGTTCGAGCCGCTCGCCGGCGCCAGCGAAGATCACATGGTGGTCGCCAACCGCGTCGCCGCCGCGCAGCGAGGCGAAACCGATGTCGCCGCTGCGCCGCGCGCCGGTGATCCCGTCGCGCCCGCGTTGCGCCACCTCGTCGAGGGTCGTGCCGCGCGCCGCCGCTGCCGCGCGGCCGAGGGCCAGCGCGGTACCCGACGGCGCATCGACCTTGCCGCGATGGTGCATCTCCATGATCTCGATGTCCCAATCCGGCCCGAGCCGGGCGGCGACCTGCTCGACGAGGCCGAGGAGCAGGTTGATGCCGAGGCTGGTGTTCGCCGCCCAGACGATCGGAATTTGCTTCGCCGCCTGGCGCAGCGCCGCAGTCTCGGCCGGCGACAACCCGGTTGTGCCGATCACCATCGGCGTGCGCTGCTCGGCCGCGAGGGCGGCATGCGCCGCCGTCGCCGCAGGTGTCGAGAATTCAATGACGACATCGCTGTCGCCGATCAGCTTGCCTGGCGCGTTGCCGGCGGCGAGCCCGATCCGGCCGATCCCCGCCAGTTCGCCGAGGTCGGCGCCGACATGGGTGCTCCCCGGCTTGGCGGTGCCGCCGGCGAGCTCGCAGTCCTCGGCGGCGGCGATCTCCGCCACGAGCATGCGGCCCATACGGCCGCCGCAGCCGATGACGCCCATCCTGATATCGGCCATGCCGGGTCTCCCGAATCAAGGAACGGGAACGCTTACTCCGTGTGACAAGAAAAAGACAAGGACACGCTGAGCGCGGCTTCGCGCCGACGCTCGGCATTTTCCCCATCGCGATTTTCCTCTACACCGCGCCGCATGGCCCTGTTCCGCTCGGTCGCGACGGTCGGCTCCTTAACGATGGTGAGCCGCGTCTTCGGTTTTGTCCGCGACATCCTGACTGCAGCGATCCTCGGCGCGGGGCCGGTCGCCGACGCGTTCTTCGTCGCCCAGCGCCTGCCTAACCTGTTCCGCAGTTTGTTCGCCGAGGGCGCGTTCAGCGCCGCCTTCGTGCCGCTCGCCAATCGCGCCCTGGTCGACGGCGGCACCCCCGCGCTCAAGGAGTTTGCGGAAGAAGCTTACGCGATGCTCGTCGCCGCGCTGGTCGCGTTTGTCGTGCTCGGCGAGATCTTCATGCCGCTCGTCATGCACGTCATCGCGCCGGGTTTCGAGGCCGAGCCGGCAAAGTTCGAGCTCGTCGTCGACCTGTCACGCATCACCTTTCCCTATCTGCTCTTCATCTCGCTCGTGGCTTTACAGGGCGGGCTGCTCAACACGCTCGACCGCTTCGCCGCCGCTGCCGGCACGCCGGTGCTGCTCAACCTCTTCCTGATCGGCGCGCTCTTGCTGATGGCGCATTTTCAGTGGAGCGGCGGGCCGGTTCTCGCGGCGGCGCTAACCGCCGCCGGGGTCGCGCAATTCCTCTGGCTGGCGATTTCCTGCTCGCGCGCGGGGATCGGCCTCAGGCTGCGGCGACCGCGCCTGACGCCCGCGGTGCGGCAGACGTTGAAGATCATGGGCCCGGGTGTGCTCGGCGCCGGGGTGACGCAGCTCAATCTTCTGGTCTCGACCGCGCTCGCCTCGCTGTTGCCGGAAGGCTCGGTGTCGTTCCTCTATTACGCCGACCGGCTCAACCAGCTGCCGCTCGGCGTGGTCGGGATCGCGGTGGCGACGGCGATCCTCCCGCCGCTGTCGCGCCAAGTGCGAGGCGGCGACACCGCCGGCGCGATAGCGACACAAAACCGCGGGGTCGAGCTGGCGCTGCTCTTGACCCTGCCGGCGGCGACAGCTCTGGCGCTGCTGGCACTGCCGATCCTGGAAGTCCTGTTCCAGCGCGGCGCGTTCGGGCCGCGCGAGGCCGCGGCGACGGCGTCGGCGCTGATCGCCTATTCCATCGGGCTGCCCGCCTTTGTCCTAGTCAAGGTGCTGGCCCCTGCTTTTTTCGCCCGTCACGACACCAAGACGCCGGTCAAGGTCGCGATCGTCTCGCTCGTCACCAATCTCGTGCTGACGCTGATCCTGATGCGGTTCCTCGCGCATGTCGGGGTCGCCATCGCGCTGTCGGCGGCGGGTTGGCTCCAGGCCGTGATCCTGATGGCGCTGCTGACGCGCCGCGGCCATTTCTGCCTCGACCGCCGGGCGCGCGCCAACCTGCCGCGCATCGCCGCAGCGACAGTAGGCATGGCGGCAGTGCTGATCGGGTTGCACGTCGTGCTGGCGCCGCTGCTCACCGCGGCGACGGCATGGCGGCTCGCGGCGCTCGCCGGGCTCGTCGCCGGCGGACTCGTCGCCTTTCTGCTGTTGGTGCTCGCCCTCGGCGTCACCGGGTGGCGCGAACTACGCGGCCAGTTCGGGCGTCAACCGGCTTGATTATCGCGCTTCGCTATGTAGGTTCCGCTGACGCGGAACCGGCGCCGGCCCGCTTCCCCTCCCGGCCACCCAAATCAGAATACTGTCGTTGGGCGACCGGGAGGGGGAGCAGGCCGGAGCCGAACTCGTTAGAGGACAAATGAACCGCATTTTCTCCGGCATCCAGCCGACCGGCAATCTGCACCTCGGCAATTACCTTGGCGCGATTCGCAACTGGGTCGCGCTGCAGCACGATTACGAGTGCATTTTCTGCATCGTCGATCTGCATGCGCTAACCATGCCGCAGGACCCGCTCGAACTGCGCCATTCGACGCGCGAGGTGACCGCCGCCTATATCGCCGCCGGGATCGATGTCGAGCACTGCATCATCTTCAACCAGAGCATGGTGTCGGCCCATGCCGAGCTCGGCTGGCTTTTGTCGTGCCTGACTCCGCTTGGCTGGCTCAACCGGATGACGCAGTTCAAGGAAAAGGCTGGCAAGCAACGCGACCTCGCCGGACTCGGGCTCTACGCCTACCCAGTGCTAATGGCGGCCGACATCCTTGGCTACAAGGCGACGCACGTTCCGGTCGGCGAAGACCAAAAGCAGCATCTCGAACTGGCGCGCGATATCGCTGGCGCCTTCAACCGGCGCTACGAGGTCGATTTCTTCCCGCTGCCGGAGCCGCAGATTTTCGGCACGGCGACCCGCGTGATGAGCTTGCGCGACGGCACCAAGAAGATGTCGAAATCCGACACCTCCGACTACTCGCGCATCAATATGACCGACGACTCCGACGCGATCGCGCTGAAAATCCGCCGCGCCAAGACCGACCCCGAGCCGTTGCCGAGCACGGTTGAGGCGCTCGAGAAGCGTCCCGAGGCCGACAACCTCGTCGGCATCTACGCCGCGCTCGCCGACAAGACGCGCGAGGGGGCGCTTGCCCAGTTCGCCGGGCAGAATTTTTCGGTGTTCAAGGAGGCGCTGACCGAGCTCTCGGTGTCGACCCTCGGCCGCATCGGCGACGAGATGCGCCGCCTGATGGCCGATCCCGGGCACATCGACACCGTGCTCCGCCACGGCGCCGAGCGCGCCGCGGCGATCGCCATGCCAATCCTGCGCGAGGTGCAGGACATTACCGGCCTCCTGCGGCCGTAAGCACGGCTTACGTCTTTTCCCATTTGGTTGAGCGCGGTAAGGTCCGCGGCCACGCCTGCTTCGCCAACGGAACGGGACGGGGTGAGATTCAACCGTCGCTTGGCTGATCGCCCCCTATGGATGTCTACCTGCCCATCGCCGAGGTGTCGCTGGACGTCTTTCTCCTGCTCGGGATCGGCGCGGCGGTCGGATTTCTGTCCGGTGTTTTCGGTGTCGGCGGCGGGTTTCTGCTGACGCCGCTTCTCATCTTTGTCGGCGTGCCGGCGCCGGTCGCGGTCGCGTCCTCGGCGAACCAGTTGGTTGGCGCTTCGGTATCGGGCGTACTGGCGTATTGGCGACGCGGCAATGTCGATTTCAAGATGGGCTTCATCCTTTTGATCGGCGGCCTGGCCGGCTCTGTCCTGGGCATCTACCTATTCGCGCTGCTTTCCCGGCTTGGCCAGATCGAGCTGGTGATCTCGCTGTGCTACGTGGTGCTGTTGGGAATACTCGGGTTCTTGATGGGAATCGAGAGCGTGAGGGCGATGCTGCGCCAGCGACATCCCGGCGCGACGCGGCGCAAACTGCATCGCCACACCTGGCTCCATGGCCTCCCCCTGAAGACCCGGTTTCGCAAGTCTCAGCTCTATATCAGCGCGCTATTGCCGATCGGCCTCGGTTTTCTGGTCGGGGTGTTGAGCGCGATTATGGGGATTGGCGGCGGGTTCTTGATGGTACCGGCGATGATCTACATGCTCGGCATGCCAACTGCGATGGTACCGGGAACTTCGCTGCTGCAGATCATCTTCGTCGCGGCCAACGTGACGATGCTGCAGGCGGTCAGTAATCACACCGTCGACGGCCTGCTGGCCCTGTTGCTCCTGGTCGGCGGCGTGATCGGCGCGCAATTCGGCACGCGCTTCGGTACGCGGCTGCGCGGCGAGCAGCTGCGTTTCCTGCTGGCGCTGCTGGTGCTCGGCGTCGCGGCGCAACTCGCGCACGACCTGACGATCCGTCCGAAAGCGCTGTTCGTCATCGCCACGGGGAGCGGCTGACCGTGCGGCTGCGGCTCGCGTGCGCGCTGATCGCCGCCCTGGCGCCAGCCGCTGCCCGCGCCGACGGGATCGTCGCCGATCTCAGCAGCCACAGCATCGCGATCACCACCGGCTTCACCGGCGCTTCGGTGGTGCTGTTCGGCGCGATCGATGGGCCGGGGGACGTGGTCGTAATCGTGCGCGGCCCGGAGCGCGACCTGACGGTCCGGCGCAAGGCCAAGGTGGCCGGTGTCTGGGCCAACGCCGAATCTGTCGCCTTTGTCAGCGTCCCGACCTACTACGCTCTCGCCGCGAGCAAGCCGCCCGACGAAGTCCTGTCACCCGCCGCCGCGGCGTTCTACAGGATCGGCGTTGCCAACCTCAAGTTCGCGCCAAAATCCAACCTCTCGCCCGAGCAAGCGCAACTCTTCACCAACGCGCTGATCGTGGCGCAAGAAAACGCCGGCGTGTATTCGCAGAGCCACGCAAAGATCACCTTTCTCGGCGAGCGACTGTTTCGCACAACCTTCAATTTTCCCACCAACATTCCGACCGGTGTTTATCTGGTCCAGGTCTACCTGGTGCGCGACAAGGATGTGGTTGGCGCGCAAACGACGCCGCTGATCGTGTCAAAGGTCGGGGTGGACGCCGCCGTGTTCGATTTCGCGCACAGCCGATCGCTCGCCTATGGCGCGATTGCGGTGGTGACGGCGGTGATGGCAGGATGGTTGGCGAGCCTGCCGTTCCGCAACGGCTGACCCGCCACCGAGGCTCACGCCGATGACCGAAGCCGCCCAACCGCGCGTGTTCCTTGTCGTCGTCGACGAAACGGCGGAGCATCGCCTGGCGGTGCACTACGCAGCGCGCCGCGCCGCGCATACCGGCGGCCGCCTGGCGCTCCTCTATGTGGTCGAACCGGTCGAGGTGCAGCACTGGATCTCAGTCCAGGAGCTGGCGCGAGAAGAGCGCCGCGAGGCCGCCGAGCAGTTGATGCAGAAGCTTTGCGACGAAGTGCTGCCGATCGCCGGGACCGTTCCGGTCGTCTACATCCGCGAGGGCCGTCCGCAAGACGAGCTGCTGGCGCTAATCGACGAGGAGCCGAGCATCTCGATCCTCGTGCTGGCCGCCGGGACGAGCCAAGCCGGACCCGGACCACTGGTCTCCCACCTTACTGGCAAGGCCGCGGCGCGGCTACGCATCCCGATCACGATCGTCCCCGGCGGGCTTACGCTCGAGCAGATCGACGCGCTGAGTTGATAGAAGCAGAGCCGCGCACTTGGATTTCACCGCGCAAATGCCCATGCTATAGCCACGAACTTGCCCTGATCGCCGACGGAGTCCGTTGATGTTTATCCAAACCGAGCAGACACCGAACCCGGCTACGCTGAAGTTCCTCCCCGGAGTCACGGTGATGCCATCGGGCACCGCCAATTTCACCACCAGAGAGGCGACGGCGCGCTCGCCGCTGGCCGAACGACTGTTTGGCCTGCCCGAGGTCAACGGCGTCTTTCTCGGTGGCGATTTCATCACCATCACCAAGACTGACGACAGCGACTGGTTCCAGGTGAAACCGGCCGTGCTGGCCGCGATCATGGAGCATTTCACCACCGGCCAGCCGGTCATTACCGGTGCCGCGGCCGAGGCGGCGGACGGCGCGGGCGAGGACGACGAGGTCGTCTCGGCGATCAAGGAATTGCTGGAGACCCGGGTTCGTCCGGCGGTTGCCCAGGATGGCGGCGATATCATCTTCGAGGATTTCGCCGACGGTATCGTCTATCTGCACATGCAAGGCTCATGTTCCGGCTGCCCAAGCTCGACCGCCACCCTGAAGGCCGGCATCGAGAACATGCTGCGCCACTACATTCCCGAAGTTCTTGAGGTTCGTGCCGTCTAGCCGGCCGACCTCCCGCCGGTCCCTCCATGCCAGTCGTGCTGGCGTTCGACACCGCCGGCTCGGCTTGCTCTGTCGCGGTCGGGCAAGAGTTTGGCGTGCTGGCGTGCGAGCGGCAGGAGATGCGCCACGGTCACGCCGAGGCCTTGCTACCGATGATCGATCGGGTGGTGGCGGCGGCCGGACTTGCGGCGGCCGACATTGATGTCGTCGCCGTCTCGACCGGGCCCGGCGGGTTTACTGGCATTCGCGCCGGGCTAGCCGGAGCCCAGGGTTTGGCGCTGGCGATCGGCGCAAGTCAGGTCGGCGTCAGCAGCTTCGCGGCGGTGGCGGCGCTCGCCGCCAAGGCTGACGCGCCATTGCTTGTCGCGCTGGATAGCCGGCGCATCGACCCTTACGTGCAGTTGTTCGATGAGGCCGGCGCGGCGGCCAGCGATCCGGCGGCCATTCCGCTTGAACGTCTCGCCAGCCATGTCGCCACTGCGATCGGGGGTGCTCGCCTGCGCGTCGCAGGCGACGCGGCGGAGGTGGCCGCCACGGCGCTCGGCGGCGCCGACAACGTGGACTTGCTGGTTGACACGGCACCCGACGCGCGCGGTGTCCTCGCGGCGGCTCTCCGCCAACTCGCGGCGGCAGTAGAAAGCCCCGCGCGTCCTCTTTACCTCCGCCCGCCGGACGTCAGCTTGCCGAAGGCGCGACGGTGAGCCGCCGCATCGAACCCTTGCCGGAGGGGGCCGCGGAGCCGCTGGCAATCCTCCACGGCGCGTGCTTTCCTGACGATCCGTGGGAAGCGGGAGCACTGGGGCGGCTGATCGCGCTGACCGGCTCATTCGGCTGGATCGCCTGGGAGAACGAAACCCCGGTGGGTTTCATCCTCGTCCGGGACCTCGGCAATGAATGCGAGGTTCTCTCATTGGGCGTTGCGCCGCGCTGGCGGCGGTTGGGAGCCGCCCAGGACCTTCTGGGCGTTGCGATCGCGGAAACGCGGCGTCGAGCGCGCCCATCGCTGGTTCTCGAAGTCGCGACCGACAACGACGCCGCAAGCGCCCTCTATGCCGGCTTCGGGTTTGTCGCGGTGGGCCGCCGCGCGCGCTACTACAAGCGGCCGGATGGCCGCGCCGACGCCCTTATCCTTCGGCTCACGCTAGTGCGGGTCTAGCGGTTCGGTGAACTCGCGGTTATTGCAACGGTTCGGGAATTTTCTCGATAGACTCTTGCCGCGAGTGATTGAACGTACAAAATTCCGCAGATATTGGATTGCACGCCTCTGTTCCAATACTTATGCTTCTCGCGTGGGCGAGAGATAGGAAGAGAAACATGGATAACGGTGAGAACGCCGGGGATTTGCTGGCGCTGACGACGGAAATCGTCGCCGCCCACGTGTCAAACAATACGGTCGCGGTTGGTGATCTCGGCCAGCTGATCAATCAAGTGTATCAGTCACTTGCGAATATCGGGACCGTGCCGGCGGCCCCTGCGGCCCGCCCGCAACCCGCGGTCAGCGTCAAGAAGTCGATCCAGCCGGACTATCTCGTTTGTCTGGAAGACGGCAAGAAGCTGAAGATGCTCAAGCGTCATCTCAAGACCGCGTACAACATGACGCCAGAGGCCTATCGCGAGCGCTGGGGCCTGGGGTCCGATTACCCGATGGTGGCGCCGAATTATGCTCGCCAACGTAGCCGGCTGGCCAAGGAGATCGGTCTCGGCACTCGGGCGCGGCGCGGACGCGGTTGACACGGCGCCGGACGGCTGCTTGTCGGTTGCTGCCATAGGCTCGACGGGCGCTTTCCGTTATACTGCCCCGGCTAGCTCCGCCGGGACCGTGCTGCGATGATTTCACGCCTCGAGCAGCTTTGCCTCGACAAAGGCCTGAAGATGACCGAGCAGCGTCGGGTCATCGCGAGGGTGCTGTCCGATTCGGACGATCATCCCGACGTCGAGCAGGTTTATCGCCGTGCCACCGAGATCGATCCGCATATCAGCATCGCCACGGTTTACCGCACGGTACGGCTGTTCGAAGAGGCTAACATATTGGCGCGCCACGATTTTGGCGATGGGCGATCACGCTATGAGGAAATGCCCGGCACGCATCACGATCACCTCATCGACCTGCAGAGCGGCCGTGTCATCGAGTTTCGCAATGATGAAATAGAAAAGTTGCAGCATTTCGTCGCCGAGCAGCTTGGCTACGATTTGGTCGGGCATCGGCTTGAACTTTACGCGGTGCCGCGCGGCGGCCAACGCAAGCGGGGACCGGGTGACGAGGATGCATGAACTCAGCGCTGCTGCTTTCTAGTCGCGATTATCCGGGCGGGCTCGCGTGATCGCCGGCCATCTTGCCCACTCCGAAACCCTGTCGCCGGAGCGGATGACAGGACTGGCTGACGGAACGGTCGGCCGCGTCGTCGATATCGTCAGCGGACCGCTGCAGGTGCGCCTCGCCGAGAGCGCGGCCGATATCGACGCCGCGCAGGCACTACGCTACCGGGTCTTCTACGAGACGATGGGAGCTCGGCCGCTGCCCGGCATGGCGCCGGTGCGCCGCGACAGCGATCCGTTCGACGAGATTTGCGATCACCTGTTGGTGCTCGACCACAGCCGCGGCGACGGCGCCAAGGCGATCGTCGGCACCTATCGCCTGATCCGGCGCGATGCGGCGCGGCGGTGCGGCCGGTTCTATTCGGCCGCCGAGTACGATATCTCGCGACTTATTTCCTACCGGGGCGAAATCCTTGAGCTGGGCCGCTCCTGCGTCGACCCTTCGTACCGCACGCGCCCGGCCATGTCGCTGCTGTGGAGCGGCATCGCCGCCTACGTCTTCCATTACGACATCGCCTTGATGTTCGGCTGCGCCAGCTTGCCGGGCATCGATCCCGAGGCGCTGGCAATCCCGCTCTCCTACCTCTATCACCATCACTTGGCGCCGCCGCGGCTGCGGCCGCGCGCGCTGCAGCAGCGTTATGTCGACATGAATCGGCTCCCCGCCGAGGCGGTCGATCCACTCCGCACGCTGGCCGCGCTGCCGCCGCTGATCAAAGGGTATCTCAGGCTCGGCGGCTTTGTCGGCGACGGCGCAGTGATCGACGAGCAGTTCAACACGATCGATGTTTGCGTTGTGGTCAAAACCGATCTTGTTGCGGAGAAATATTCGCGGCATTACGAACGGCGCTCGAAGGACAACTGGGCCAAGGGAAATTGGGCAACTTAGAGCGCATGGGGTCGAATACGCTGCGCGTTTGGCGGGCGTGTGCCTACCTCACCTGGACCGTGACGCTGATGCCGGTGCAGGCCTTGGGACTGTTGCTGCGCCGCGGCTGGGTCGCGGAATTTCCCTGCTTCTACCATCGCCAGTGCTGCCGCATCCTCGGGATCAGGGTGAAGCAGATCGGCTCTCCGGTTGACGACCGTCCGGTGCTGTTCGCCGCCAACCATACGGGCTACCTCGATATCGCCGTGCTCGGCTCGGTCATCCCAGGCTCGTTCATCTCGAAGAGCGAGATCGCGGCGTGGCCGTTGTTTGGCTGGCTCGCCAAGCTGCAGCGTTCGGTCTTTGTCGACCGCCAGGTGCGTACCACCGCGCGACAGCGCGATGCCATCTTCGAGCGCCTCGCCGCCCGGGACGCGCTGATCTTGTTCCCCGAGGGCACCAGCGGCGACGGGAATTTCGTGCTACCGTTCAAGAGCGCCCTGTTCAGCACCGTGTTCAACCATCGAAGCGATACGGCGATCACGGTGCAGCCAGTGTCGGTCGCCTATACGCGGCTCGACGGGCTGCCGATCGGCCGTTTCCTGCGGCCCTTTTTCGCCTGGTATGGCGACATGACCTTGCCACCCCACCTGTGGCGCGCGCTTGGCCTAGGGAGGATCGAGGTGGTTGTCGAGTTTCACCCGCCGGCGGCCGTGGCCGATTTCGCATCGCGCAAGCATCTCGCCCAGTTTTGCTACGAGCGCGTCAGCGCCGGGGTCGGACGTCACCTCGCCGGCCAAGGTGATCGGCCGGCCGCCGCGCCGCGGCCGCGGCGCGAGCCGCAACCGGCCGAAATCTCGGCATCGGCGGCTGGCTGATGGCAAAACGGGTCTTTATCCAGACCTACGGCTGCCAGATGAATGTCTACGATTTGGCACGCATGGCCGAACTCGTGGAGCCGCTCGGTTATGCGCCAAGCGACACCGCCAAAGGCGCAGACCTTGTCATTCTCAATACCTGCCACATCCGCGAGAAAGCGGCGGAAAAGGTGTTTTCCGAACTGGGCGGCATCCGCCGGCTCAAGGAGGCGAAGGAGAAGCGCGGCGAGCGCATGATCCTCGCCGTCGCCGGCTGCGTCGCCCAGGCCGAAGGCGCCGAGATCATGCGCCGTGCGCCGTTTGTCGACATGGTTTTCGGGCCGCAGAGCTATCACCGGCTGCCGGAGATGGTGGCCCGCGCCACTCGCGAAGCCGGTGGCATCCTCGAAACCGATTTTCCCGCTGAAGCGAAATTCGATCACCTGCTGGAGTCAACCGCCAAGTCCGAAGTCAGCGCGTTGCTGACCATCCAGGAAGGCTGCGACAAATTCTGTACGTTTTGCGTGGTTCCCTACACTCGGGGTGCCGAATTCTCGCGGTCGGCCGCGCAGGTCATCGCGGAGGCTGAGCGGCTCGTCGCCAGGGGCGCCCGCGAGATCACGCTTCTCGGCCAAAACGTCAACGCCTATCACGGCGTGGCGCCGGCCAATGGACCGAGGACCGCCGGCGAGTGGGGTCTGGGAGATCTGCTCCGCGCCTTGGCGCAGCTCCCGGGGCTCGACCGACTTCGCTACACGACGTCGCACCCGCGCGACGTCGACGAGGCGCTCATCGCTGCGCATCGCGACCTGCCAGAGCTTATGCCCTTCCTGCACTTGCCGGTGCAGAGCGGCTCGGACGGTGTGCTGATGGCGATGAACCGGCGGCATACCGCCGACGACTATCGCCGCACGGTCCAGAAGTTGCGGGAGGCGAGACCGGATCTCGCCTTTTCGTCCGATTTCATCGTTGGTTACCCAGGAGAAAGCGAATTGGATTTCCGCGCCACGCTCGACCTCGTCGCCGAGATCGGTTTTGCCCAAGCCTACTCGTTCAAGTACTCGCCGCGCCCGGGAACCCCGGCGGCGATCGAAAAACAGGTCCCCGAACCGGTCAAGGACGAGCGGCTTGCCGCGCTCCAGTCGCTATTGCGCGAACAGCAGAAGGCGTTCAACGAGGCGGCGGTCGGCGCGACCATGCCGGTGTTGCTCGAGAGGCCCGGCCGGCACGCGGGTCAGCTGGTCGGGCGCAGCCCCTGGTTTCACCCGGTTCATGTCGACGCCGAACCCGATCGGATCGGCGCGATCGTGCCGGTCCGCATCATCGGGGTGCGCTCCAACAGTCTCACCGGGGTCGTGGACAATTTGCAGGCGGCGCAATGAGCGCGGTCTCACCCGATCTCGTCGGCAACGCGCCGGGCGCGCGCGCTCAGCTCGAATTCGACGATAATTTATTGCTGCCGCTGCTCTACGGCGAGCGCGACGCGCATCTCGACCAGATCGAGCGCCAGCTTGGGGTCGCGCTGGTGCCGCGCGGCAACCGTCTGGCGATCTCCGGTACCGCCTCGGCAACCGAAATCGCCCAGCTCGCGCTGTCGCGCCTCTATGAACAGGTAAAGCGTGGCCAGGACATCGATATCGCCGCGGTCGACGCGGCGCTGCGCTTCGCCCAAGCCGAACGCGACGACAAGAACTTGAGCCTGTGGCGCGAGGACGCCAGCTTCCGCACCCGCAAGCGCCGCATCGCCGCGCGCACCGCGGGCCAGGCGCTTTACGTCAAGGCGATGCGCGAAAATGAACTGGTCTTCGGCCTCGGTCCCGCGGGTACCGGCAAGACCTATCTCGCGGTCGCCGCCGCGGTCGACCTGCTAATGACCGGGCAGGTCGAGCGCATCGTCCTGTCGCGCCCGGCAGTCGAGGCCGGCGAGCGGCTCGGCTTCCTCCCGGGCGATTTGCGCGACAAAGTGGACCCCTATTTGCGCCCGATCTTCGACGCGCTCAACGACATGATCCCGGCCGACCAGCTGCAAAAGCGACTCGGCACCGGAGAAATCGAGGTCGCGCCGATCGCCTTCATGCGCGGGCGCACCCTGCTGCGCGCCTTCGTCATCCTCGATGAGGCCCAGAACACGACACCGGTGCAGATGAAAATGTTCCTCACCCGGCTTGGCGAGGGTTCGCGCATGGTGGTGACCGGCGACCCGACCCAGATTGACCTCCCAGCGGGGACCAAATCGGGTCTTGCCGATGCACTCGACGCGCTCGACGGGATCGAGGGCGTTTCGGTGGTGCGTTTCACCGAACGCGATGTGGTTCGCCACCCGCTCGTCGCCCGCATCGTCGGCGCCTACGAGGCGCGCGACAACACTTCGCGCAAGGCGAAATGATCGGCGCAGCCGGGCTCACCGTCGGGGTAACACTCCCCTGCCCGCTCTGGCGCCGTGACTGCGCCGACGCGGCGAAGATGGCCGAAGCCGCGGCGCTTGTGGCGCTGCTGCGGAGCGAAGCGCCACCCACCTCGGTCGTCGATGTGACCCTCGCGGACGACGCGGCGCAGCGGGCGCTCAATCGGACTTGGCGCGGCAAGGATGCGCCGACCAACGTGCTCGCATTTCCGGTCGCCGACCCGACAACTCCGTGCCCGGCCGGAGCGCCCCTGCTGCTCGGCGATGTCGTCCTTGCCTATGAGACGGTGGCGCGCGAGGCGGCGGAGCAGAACAAGCCGCTGGCCGATCACTTGCGGCACCTCGTCGTGCACGGCGTCCTGCATTTGCTTGGCCACGATCATATCGAGCTGGACGACGCCGCGGCGATGGAGGCCCGCGAAATCGCGATTTTGGCCGAGTTGGGGATGCCGAACCCGTATCGTGATACTATCTGACAGTCGAACCCGGATTACTGGTTGATGACCGACACCGAGCCGCCCAGTAGCGACGGCCAGCAAGAACACCATGGGTCGATAGCGCGCCTGCGCGGCCTTTTCCGCCTGCTCTGGCGTTCGCGCGACCCGCGAGAGGCGATCGACGCGATGATCGCCGCGCCCAGCGACGAGGACGACGAAAGCCCGATTACGCCGCAGGAGCGCGTGCTGATCGGCAACGTCCTCAAGGTCCACGATCGTAGCGCCGCCGACGTGATGGTGCCGCGGGTCGACATCATCGCCTTCGACATCGAGCGCCCGTTCGAGGAACTGGTGAAGCTGTTGATCGAGCAGGGCCACTCGCGCGTCCCGGTTTATCGCGAGACGCTCGACGACGTGCTCGGCTTCGTGCACGTCAAGGACGTGCTCGCCCCGGTTGCCGACCGACGCAGGGTCAAGCTCGCGCCGATGCTGCGCAAAGTGCTGGTCGTCGCGCCGTCGTTGCCGGTCTTCGACCTGCTGGTGCAGATGCGCCTGACGCGAACCCACATCGCCATGGTCGTCGACGAGTTCGGCGGCATCGATGGGTTGGTGACGATCGAGGATCTGATCGAGGAGATCGTCGGCGATATCGACGACGAGCACGATGTCGACGAGACGCCGATCCTGATCGAGCGGCCCGACGGCAGCGTCATCGCCGATGCCCGCATCCCGATCGAGACGCTCGAGGAGAGGCGGGGTGCCACGCTGCGCCACAACGGCGACCACGAGGAGGTCGACACGCTGGGTGGGCTCGTGTTCACCCTTGCCGGGCGAGTGCCGCGGCGCGGCGAGGTGATCCCTCATCCGGGCGGGATCGAGTTTGAAGTCCTCGATGCCGACCCGCGCCGGATCAAGCGGTTGCGGGTGCGTGGACTGCCGGCCGTGAGCGTGGGCAAATGAACGACTTGCCGGAGGCGTCGATCATGCGCGTCCCGCCGGGCGCGCGGCTGACGACACCGCTGTGCCGCATCGCCCAGGAGATGGCGGCGCTCACCGGCTGGCGACGTTATCTAACCGCGCTGGCGCTCGGCGCCCTACTCGCGGCGGGCTTGCCCCCGGTCGACATGACCCCGGTGATCTTCATTGGTTTTCCGCTCTATCTCTGGCTCGACGATGGCAGCACGACGCCGTGGGCCGCGGCTCGGCTCGGCTATGTCTTCGGCATGGGCTACTTCACCGCCGGGCTGTACTGGATCGCCGTGGCGCTGTTCGTCGATATCGGGCGTTACTGGTGGGCGCTGCCGTTCGGGCTGTTCGGCATGCCGATCATCCTTTCGGCGTTTGTCGCGCTCGGAACCTACGCGGCCGGGCTGGCGCGGTTCCGCCTGGGCATGACCGGCTTTTCGCGCGTTTGCGCCTTCGCGGTGACCTGGGCGATCGGCGAATGGCTGCGCGGGCACGCCTTCACCGGTTTTCCGTGGAATCTTGTCGGCTATGTCTGGGCCGGCGGGTTTCCCGGCGCGCTGGCAATGCTGCAGACCACCGCCTGGGTCGGCATTTACGGGTTGAGCTTTGTGACAGTGCTCGCCGCCTGCCTGCCGGCGCTGCTCGGAGCGCCGTTCCTGACCCCGTTGAACCAGCTGCGCCGCGCCCTGCCTGCTCTCGGCGCCGCCGCGCTGATCCTCGTTCCGGCGGGTGCCGGTGCGCTTCGGCTGAGCCTCATGCCGTCGGCCACGACCGGCATCTGGCTGCGCCTCGTGCAGCCGTCGATCGCTGAGAACAGTAAGTGGAACGCCGCCGAGGCTGAAGCCAATTTCTATCGCCTGATCGAGCTCAGCAACCCTCCCGCCGGGCACAAGCTTGCCGCGGTGATCTGGCCGGAGGCGGCCGCGACCTATCTGCTGGAGCGCGACTCGCAACATCGCGACGCCATCGGCGCGATCGCTCCGCCGGGCGGCTACGTGTTGACTGGAGCGCTACGCGGGCCGCCGCCGCCGCGTCCGGTGACAGAAGTCTGGAACAGCATCGACGCGATCGACGGTTCGGGCCAGATGATCGCCCAGTACGACAAGGCGCATCTGGTGCCGTTCGGCGAATACATGCCGCTCAGCAAATGGCTGCCGATCAAGAAATTCACCCCGGGCGCGATCGATTTGAGCGCCGGGCCCGGCCCGCGGACGATCAAGATCGGCAGCTTGCCCACGTTTTCGCCGCTGATCTGCTACGAGGCCATCTTTCCCGCCGCCGTTGTCGACCCGAACGATCGCCCGGCTTGGCTTCTCAATGTTTCAAATGACGCCTGGTACGGCCGCAGCGCCGGTCCCTACCAGCATTTCGCGATGGCGCGCACGCGCGCCGTCGAGGAAGGGCTGCCGCTGATCCGGGTCGCCAATAACGGCATCACCGGCGTCGTCGACGCGCAAGGCCGGGTCCTGGCGCATACCAGTCTCGACGCGATCGGTTACGCGGATGTCGCCTTGCCGACAGCCGGCGCCGTCACACTTTATGGCCGCTTCGGCGACTGGCTGTTTCTTGCATTGCTTCTCGCCGGCGGCACGCTCGCGCACGGACCGGCCTTGCTGCGCCGGCTCCGCTAAGGGACATACTCCCGTAGGTATCCGATGTTGACCGCATACAATTGTATGATCTATCAAACGCGCCTCTCGTTGGAGGCGAACGCACCTTATGGCTACCCGGATGCCGCGACGACCCGGACGTCGCAAATCGGACCGACCCGACCCGACCGATGTCCATGTCGGTTCCCGCGTGCGGCTGCGGCGCAACATGATGGGTCTCAGTCAGGAAAAGCTGGGCGAGGCGCTAGGCCTCACCTTCCAGCAAGTGCAGAAATACGAGCGAGGCGCCAATCGCATCGGCGCCAGCCGGCTTTGGGAGTTGAGCGGTATCCTCGACGTCCCCGTGCAGTTCTTCTTCGACACGGCCGACCCGGTGCGCGCGGCGCCTCTCGGCGGGTTCGCTGAAGGCGCCCAGGAAACTTTCGATGCCGATCCGCTGCATAGGCGCGACACCCGCGACCTCATCGGCGCCTACTATCAGGTCGATAACGCGACGGTGCGCCGACGCCTGTTCGATCTGGCGAAGGCGCTCGCCGCCGACAGCAACGATACGTCGGCCTAATCTCGGCGTCATCCAGACGACGTGGGAGCCGGTCCGAAATAAGATCGGGCTTGACGGCCGCAATTCGACATTCGACAACGACCACCCGGCGCGGGGCCGCCGCCCCGGCCGATCAAAGGGGAATGTCTCTTGCTCAAGAGCGATTTTGTATTCACCAGCGAGTCGGTGTCCGAGGGGCATCCCGACAAGATTTGCGATCGCGTCTCTGACGCCATCGTCGACACCTATTTGACGGCCGACCCACAGGCGCGCTGCGGCGTCGAAACCCTGGTGACGACCAACAAAGTCGTGATCGCCGGCGAGACGCGCGGGCCCTCGTCGATCACCGCGGAAAAGCTCATCGCCGTCGCCCGCAACGCGATCCGCGAGATCGGCTACGAGCAGGACAATTTCCATTGGGAGAAGTGCTCGGTCGATTGCTACGTCCACAACCAGTCGACCGATATTGCGCAGGGCGTCGACGCCTCGGGCAACAAGGACGAGGGCGCCGGTGACCAAGGCATGATGTTCGGCTTCGCCTGCAACGAAACGCCGGCGTTGATGCCCGCGCCGATCTATTACGCGCACAAGATCCTGCGCGAGCTGTCGGCAGCGCGCCACGCTGGGAAGACGCCGGAGCTGGGGCCGGACTCGAAGAGCCAGGTGACCCTGCAATACGCCAATCACAAACCGGTCTGCGCGACCAAGCTGGTCGTATCGATCCAGCATTCCGAAAAGCTTGACCAATCGGATGTGCGCGAGATCGTCCGCCCGTTCGTGCGCGGCAATCTGCCCGAGGGCTGGATGTGCGATGAGGATAATTTCCTGGTCAATCCGACTGGCCGTTTTGTCATCGGTGGCCCCGACGGCGACGCTGGCCTTACCGGCCGTAAGATCATCGTCGACACCTATGGCGGTTACGCCCCGCATGGCGGCGGCGCCTTTTCCGGAAAGGATCCGACCAAGGTGGATCGCTCGGGCGCCTATGCGGCCCGCTACCTCGCCAAGAATGTCGTCGCCGCCGGTCTTGCCGACCACTGCACGATCCAGGTTGCCTATGCGATCGGCGTGGCAAAGCCTTTGTCGTTCTATGTCAGCACCGGGGGCTCTGTGGACGAGGAAAAGCTGGCGCGCGTGCTCAACGAGTTGATGGATCTGTCGCCGCGCGGCATCCGCACCCATCTCAGCCTCAACAAGCCGATCTACACGCCGACCTCGTCCTATGGGCATTTCGGCCGCGACCCTGAGCCGAGTGGTGCGTTCTCGTGGGAAAAGACCGACCTCGCCGACGAGTTGCGGCGCGCCTTTTGAGCGGGTGAACGAGGCAGCACGTACCCGGGAACAATTCTACGGACGGCGACGTGGCAGGCCGCTGCGCGCCGGCCAGCGCGAGCGTCAAGCGGCGCTGCTCCCCCAATTGTCGTTCGAGTTGCCGGCGGGCGGACAGCAACTCGACCCGCCGCGCCTGTTCGCCCCGCCAGCGCAAGAAGTATGGCTTGAGATCGGCTTCGGCGGCGGCGAGCATCTCGCTGCCCAGGCCGAACGCCATCCAGAGATCGGCTTTATCGGCTGCGAGGTGTTCGCGAACGGCATCGTCAAGCTGTTGGGAGAAATCGATCGCCGCGGCCTCGATAACATCCGCATCTATCCCGACGACGCCCGCCCGCTGCTGACAGCGCTGCCGCCGCGCTCGATCGGCCGCGTTTTTATCCTCTTTCCCGATCCGTGGCCCAAGGCACGGCACCACAAGCGCCGACTGATCGCTCCCGTGACGCTCGATCGCCTCGCTGAGATCATGACCGACGGAGCCGAGCTGCGCCTCGCCACCGACGACCCGTCTTATCTCGCCTGGATGCTCGAACACACGACCGCGCACCCGGCATTTTCTTGGTCCGCGCGCCGTGCCGCCGACTGGCGCGAGCGTTCCCCCGATTGGCCCGCGACTCGCTATGAGCTGAAGGCCCGGAAGGCCGGCCGTGCCCCGGCCTTTTTGCGCTTCGCGCGGCGTGCTCGCCCTTGCTAATAACCGGGATTTGCCTATATATGGCGCAACAATAATGTCCCATGGATCGAGTTTTTGCTGAGTGGGCCGGCGGCCCACTTTTTATTTGCGCATTCGCCAGGAGTAGACAGGAAAAGTGCCCGGTACCGCAGACGAGATTATCCCGCTGATCGAGCCGTCGCTCGACGCGATGGGCTATCGTCTGGTGCGGGTTGCCTTTCTCGGCGCTCGCCGCGCGACCTTGCAGATCATGGCCGAACGCCGCGACGAGGCGCCGATGACGGTTGACGACTGCAGCGAGATCAGCCGTTCGGTCTCCGCGATCCTCGATGTCGCAGACCCTATCGCCGGCGCCTATATGCTCGAGGTCAGTTCGCCGGGCATCGACCGACCGCTGACCCGGCCCGAGGATTACGACCGCTTCGCCGGGTTCGAGGCGAAGATCGAGTTGGCCCAGCCGGTCGAGGGGCGCAAGCGCTTCCGCGGCCGGCTACTGGGCCGAGCCGGCGACCAGGTGCGTCTCGTCGCCGAGACAAGCGAGGTCACCTTGCCCTTCACCGCGATTACCAAGGCCAAACTGGTCATCACGCCTGATCTTCTTGCCGCCCACGCCACACCGCTTCACTGAGGCTCCGGAAACCAATGGAAAGTACCCTCACCTACGCCCGCCCCGAATTGCTGCAGGTCGCCGACACCGTCGCGCGCGACAAGGGCATCGACAAGGACGAGGTCCTAGAGGCGATGGAACAGGCGATCCAGAAGGCCGGGCGTTCGAAATATGGCCAGGAATACGACATCCGCGCCGAGATCGACCGCCGCACCGGCGAAATCCGCCTGCTGCGCTTTCGCGAGGTGGTGGAAACGGTCGAGAACGAAGCGACTCATATTCCGCTTGCCGCCGCGAAGCGGCTCAACGCCGAGGCCGAAATCGGCGATTTCATCACCGACCCGTTGCCGCCGATCGATTTCGGCCGCATCGCCGCGCAGACCGCCAAGCAGGTCATCGTCCAGAAGGTGCGCGACGCTGAGCGGCAGCGCCAATTCAACGAGTTCAAGGATCGCGTCGGCGAGATCGTCAACGGTCTCGTCAAGCGCGTCGAGTTCGGCAATGTCGTCGTCGATCTCGGCCGCGCCGAGGCGATGCTGCGCCGCGACGAACTGCTGCCGCGCGAGAGCTTCCGGCAAGGCGAGCGGGTGCGCGCCTACATCTACGACGTCCGCCAGGAGCCGCGCGGCCCGCAGATCTTCCTGTCGCGCACCCATCCGCAATACATGGCCAAGCTGTTCGCGCAGGAGGTGCCGGAGATCTACGATGGCATCATCGAAATTCGCGCCGTCGCGCGCGATCCCGGCAGCCGCGCCAAGATCGCGGTCATCTCGCGCGACAGCGGCATCGACCCGGTTGGCGCCTGCGTCGGCATGCGCGGCAGCCGCGTCCAGGCGGTCGTCGGCGAATTGCAGGGTGAGAAAATCGACATCATCCCGTGGTCGCAAGACCCCGCGACCTTCGTGGTCAACGCCTTGGCCCCGGCCGAGGTCAGCAAGGTGGTGATGGACGAGGAGCAGCGACGGATCGAAGTCGTCGTGCCCGACGATCAGCTCAGCCTGGCGATCGGCCGGCGCGGGCAGAATGTGCGCCTCGCGTCGCAGCTGACCGGCTGGGACATCGACATCCTCACCGAGGCCGAGGAATCGGAGCGCCGCACCGAGGAGTTCCGGACCCGCAGCCAGCTGTTCATCGACGCGCTCGACATCGACGACGTCATCGCTCACCTGCTGGTGACGGAAGGGTTCACCTCGCTCGAAGAGGTCGCCTATGTCGCGCAAGAGGACCTCGCGGGTATCGAGGGCTTCGACGCGGACATCGCGGCCGAGCTGCAGTCGCGCGCCCGCGCCGCGCTGGAACGCCGCGACGAGGAATACCAGGCCCGCTATCGTGAACTCGGCGTCTCGGACGAGCTTGCCGCGCTCGACGGCCTGACCCCGGGCATGCTGGTGACGCTCGGCGAGAAAGGGATCAAGTCGCTCGACGATTTCGCTGATCTCGCCGGAGATGAGCTGGTGGAAGTTCTCGCCGGAACGGACAGAGGCGGCGCCGCGCTCGAGCTCGACGAAGCCAACGCGCTGATCATGAAGGTGCGCGAGCAGCTCGGCTGGTTTGCCGACGAGCCCGCGCCGGCGGAGAAGGAGTAGCGGCGACGCCGGCTCTTGCTCACCTGGCCCGGGAGATCGCCACACAACCGCCACAACGGCGCTGCATGGTCACCGGAGAGACCGGCGATCGGGCGACGCTGCTGCGTTTTGTCGTCGGCCCGGGCGGTTCGATCGTCCCGGATATCGAGGCGCGGCTGCCCGGACGGGGTTTGTGGTTGCTGTCCCGCCGCGATATAGTGGAGCGGGCGGTTGCAAAGCGCGTGTTTGCGCGCGCGGCGAGGCGCCCGGTTGAGGTTCCGCACGAACTTGCGGATCGCGTCGAGGCCCTTCTGGTCCGGCGTTGTTGCGATACGCTCGGGCTGGCGCGGCGGGCGGGTTTGGCGGTCGTGGGGTTCGAGCGGGTGAGAGAGGCGGTGCGCCGCGGCGACGCGGCGCTGCTGTTATTGGCGCTGGACGGCGCCGAGGCCGGCCGCAAAAAGCTAGCCGGGGCGGCGCGGGAGATCGCGTCGGCGACGGTGCTGTCAGCGGACGAGCTGAGCGCGGCTTTCGCGCGTGAACGCGCGGTGTTTGTCGCCATTGGGCCAGGGCCGCTCAGCTCCCGATTGCTCGTCGACCTTCGGCGGCTCGCCGGGTTTCGAGCCGCGGCGGCGTTGACGGATGGGATGGAATTCGCTCCGGTCGAACCGGGGCCGCGGAATGGTGGTGCGAGAGAGCATGAGTGACGTAGACCAAGAACAGAAGCGGCCCTTGACCTTGCGGACCGGCGGTACGCTCGGCCTGAACCGGCCTCCCGAGCCCGGTCAGGTCAAGCAGCAGTTCTCGCATGGTCGCCAAAAGCTGGTCGCCGTCGAGGTCCGCAAGAAGCGGATTATCATGCCTGGTGCCGCCCCCGAGCCGGCCAAGGCGGAGACCGACGCCGCGCCCTCGGTGGCTCGCGCCCCGCTCACCATACCAGCGCCGGCCGCAGCGCCGGCGACACCCGCCGAGAGCGAGACGCCGCGCCGGGTCGTCTCGATTCCGCGCGCGCTGACCGCCGACGAGCGGGCGGGACGGCTGCGCGCCGTCCAGCACGCGCAGAAGGCGGATGTCGAAGCGCGGCATCGCGCCGCGCTCGCCGAAGCCGATCGCCGTCGCGAAGAAGCCGCGCGGGCCGTCGAGGAAGCCAGACGTCAGGCTGAGGAAGACGCGCGCCGGAAGACCGAGGAAGAAGAGGCGCGAAAACGCGCCTCGGAAGAGGCAAAGCAGCGCTCCGAGAGCGCGGAGGCGCAGCGCAAAGAAGAAGAATCGCGCCGCGAGGTCGCGGAACGCGCCGGCCAGGCAGCCGCCGCGAAGTTCGCGGCACTGGCCGCCGCCGGCAAAGCGGCGATGCCGGCTGAGGAAGAAGAAGAACCGGCGCCCACTCGCCACGGCCGGCCCGACGCCCGGCGCCCTGCGACGCCCGTGCGGCGCAACGAACCGAGGCGGCGCGACGGCAAGCTGACCGTCACCCGCGCGCTCTCCGACGACGAGGAGCGCACCCGCAGCTTCGCCTCGGTGCGCCGCGCCCGCGAGCGCGAGCGGATGCGGATGCACGGCGAGATCGAACAGACGAAGATTGTGCGAGAGGTTGTAATCCCCGAGACCATCACGGTCGCCGAGTTGGCCAATCGCATGGCCGAACGCGGTGCAGACGTGGTCAGGGCGCTGATGAAGATGGGCGTTATGGCGACGGTCAATCAAGTGATCGACGCCGATACGGCCGAGTTGGTGGTGTCCGAGTTCGGCCACCGGTTACGGCGCGTCGCCGAATCCGATGTCGAGATCGGCATGCGCGGCGAGGCCGATACCGAGGAGAGCCTGGAGCCGCGCGCTCCCGTCGTCACCGTGATGGGTCATGTCGACCACGGCAAGACCTCGCTGCTCGATGCGCTGCGCGAGACAGACGTCGCGGCGGGTGAAGCAGGGGGAATTACCCAACATATCGGCGCCTATCGCGTGACGCTGAAGAGCGGCAAGCAGATCGCCTTTATCGACACGCCGGGCCACCAGGCTTTCACCGCCATGCGGGCGCGCGGCGCCAATGCGACCGACATCGTCGTGCTGGTCGTCGCCGCCGATGACGGGATCATGGAGCAGACCGTCGAGGCGATCCGCCACGCTAAGGCCGCCCAGGTGCCAATCATCGTCGCGATCAACAAGATCGACCGGCCCGACGCCAAGCCCGAGCGCGTGCGTCAGGAGCTGCTGCAGCATGAGCTTGTCGTCGAAGAGCTCGGCGGCGACGTGCTCGATGTCGAGGTGTCGGCGACCAAAAAGACCAACCTCGACAAACTCGAGGAAGCGATCCTGTTGCAGGCCGAGCTGTTGGACCTCAAGGCCAATCCGAACCGCCCCGCCGAAGGCGTCGTCCTCGAAGCCCAAGTTGAGCGCGGCCGTGGCGCGATCGCCACCGTCTTGATCCAGCGTGGCACCGCGAGGGTCGGCGACATCTTCGTCGCCGGCGGCGTCTGGGGCCGGGTGCGGGCGCTGGTGGACGACCGCGGCCAGAATTTGCGTGAGGCCGGTCCGTCGACCCCGATCGAAGTCCTCGGGCTCAACAGCGCACCGATGGCCGGCGACGATTTCGTTGTCGTCGAAAGCGAAAGCCGCGCACGCGAGATCGCCGAATACCGTGATCGCCTCCGCCGCGAAAAGGCGGCTGCTGCGACCGGGCGTGGCACGCTCGAGGACATGTTCTCGCAGATCACCGCCGGTTCCGCCAAAGAGTTGCCGATCGTCATCAAGGGCGATGTCCAAGGCTCGGTCGAGGCGATTACCGGCTCGCTGGAGAAGCTCTCCACCGACGAGGTGGCGATGCGCGTTCTCCATTCCGGCGTGGGTGGGATCAACGAAAGCGACGTAATCCTCGCCAAGGCGACTGGTGCGGTCATCGTCGGGTTCAACGTCCGCGCCAACCCGGCGGCGCGCGACCTGGCGCGGCGCGACGGCGTCGAGATCCGCTACTACGCGATCATCTACGACGTCATCGACGACATGAAGGCCGCGCTGTCGGGGATGCTCTCGCCGACCCTGCGCGAGCGCTTCCTCGGCAACGCCGCGATCCGCGAGGTTTTCAACATCACCCGCGTCGGCAAGGTCGCCGGCTGCATGGTGACCGACGGCACGGTCCGTCGCGGTGCCAAGGTGCGGCTGTTGCGCGACAATATCGTCATCCACGAGGGTAGCTTGAAGACCCTGAAGCGCTTCAAGGACGAGGTTCGCGAGGTCCGCGAGGGCTACGAGTGCGGGATGGCCTTCGAGAATTACGAGAACATTCAGGTCGGCGACACGATCGAGTGCTTCGACATCGAGGAAGTCGCCCGCGCGCTGTAGCCGGTAGAGAATGCCGACGATCAGCGCCTTTCGCGGCATTCTCATTCGCATGTACTACGACGATCATTCTCCTCCGCACTTCCACGCCCTATATCAGGGCCATGAGGTGAAGATGGCGATCGAGACGTCAGAAATTCTTGTTGGCGAATTACCACCGCAGGCGATGAGGTAGTGCTGAGCTGGGCTGAGGCACGGCGGCCGGAGTTGCGGGGAAATTGGGATCGCGCCGAGCGTCACGCGCGGCTCCTCGACATCGCGCCGCTGGAGTGACTGCCGATGCTAAATCGCGTCGTACAAGTAAAACCGCTGGACCATTACCGGCTGCGCGTTGAGTTCGATGACGGTGTGTACGGGACAATAGATCTTTCGGACCGTCTGTTCGGAGAAATGTTCGAGCCGCTGCAGGACGAAGCGATGTTCCGCCAAGTGTCGATCGATCCTCACGGAGTCCTCTGCTGGCCGAATGGAGCGGACCTGGCCCCGGATGCCATCCATCAGCGCCTAATAAGCCACCGCTTTCCGTCCCTTGCCGATCCCCGGCGGCGGGCCGCGAGTTCGGCTATCTCAAGCCGCGACGATTGCGTAGAACAGTTGCTACAGGCGCTCGCCGACATCGATCACAACGACATTCACCAGGTGGCCGAGCGTCTGGCTCGGGTGCAAGAATGGATCACCCGCGAGACAGATCGCGCCGCTAACGAACCAGCATTGAGCAAAACACAAAGAGCGGCCAGTTAGTCGGAATGGCACGAAGTAAGGAGGATCGGCGCTCCGAACCGAGCCAGCGGCAGCTGCGCGTCGGCGAGGAACTGCGCCACGCGCTGGCCCAGCTGCTGCGGCCAGGCGAGCTGCGCGACCCCGATCTCTACGACGCCAATGTCACCGTGACCGAGGTACAGGTCAGCCCTGACCTGCGCAACGCCACGGCTTTTGTCATGCCGCTGGGCGGCGCGAATGCCGCCGACATCATTTCGGCGCTGCGGCGGAGCGCGCCGTTCCTCAAGGGCCGGGTCGCCCGCACGGTGCAGTTGCGGCTTGTGCCGAATTTGAACTTCGCGCTCGACAGCGCTTTCGACAACGCCGAGCGGATCGCCACGGTGCTGCACAGCGAGGCGGTGGAGCGCGACTTGCGCGACCAGAATGAGAACTGAGCGCTGCCCCAGCGGCTGGCTCGTCATCGACAAGCCGGCCGGGGTAACGTCGAGCAAGGTCGTTGTGCGGCTACGCCATGCCATTGGCACGAAGGTGGGGCATGCGGGCACACTCGACCCGCTCGCGACGGGCATCCTGCCCATCGCGCTCGGCGAAGCGACCAAAACCGTGGCTTTCGTCTCGAAGGCGACCAAGCGCTACCGGTTTCGCGTGCGCTGGGGCGTCGCCACCGACACCGACGATGCCGAGGGCGAGCTCGTCGCCGAAAGCGCGGCGCGCCCCGACGAGGCGGCCATTTGCGGTGCGCTGCCCCGGTTCACCGGACGGCTTTTGCAGCGGCCACCGGCCTATTCGGCGATCAAAGTCGCCGGCCGCCGCGCCTATGCGCTGGCCCGTGCCGGCAAGGCGCCGCGCCTCGTCGAGCGGCGTGTCGAGATCACCGAGTTCGACCTCACCTCCCTCCCGGACCGCGACCACGCCGATTTCGAGGCGATCGTCGGCGAAGGAACCTATATCCGCTCGCTCGCCCGCGACCTGGCCGAGGCGCTGGGAACGCACGGCCATATCGTCATGCTGCGCCGTCTTTCGGTCGGCCGCTTCACCGAAGCCCAAGCAATTTCGCTGGATTTGGCGACTACCCTTGGGCATAGTCTCCCCGCTTCCGGGCATCTACTGCCGATCGAGGCAGCGCTGGACGACATCCCGGCACTGGCATTGACGGCAGACGAGGCCGCCCGACTTCGCCATGGCCAGCCAATCGTGCTGACCCAGCGCGAAGGCGTCTGCCTCGACCGGTTTGATGACGGCACGATCGTCGGCGCGCGGCACGATCAGCTTTTGATCGGACTGGCGCGCATCGAAAACGGGCGTCTGCGGCCGGTGCGGATCATCAATTGCTGAAGAAAGGGCCACGATGTCGATAACCGCGGAGCGCAAACAGACGCTCATCGGCGAATACGCCGTTAAATCGGGTGATACCGGCTCGCCCGAAGTCCAGGTCGCGATCTTGTCCGAGCGGATTCGCAACCTGACCGACCACCTTGGGACGCATAAGAAGGACTTTCACTCGCGGCGCGGGCTGTTGGTCATGGTCGGCCAGCGGCGGCGTCTGCTGGACTATCTCAAGCGTTCGGACGCAACACGATACGAGACGCTGATCGGGCGCCTCGGGCTGCGGCGCTGACCTGTTGCGAAGGCCGTACCCGTCACCCGATAATGATGCCGCCCGCGCTGGGCGGCGCCAATCGGCGGTTCGTGAGCTATACAACCCTAAGGACGCGGCCGGAGAGCCGCACAAGAAACGCTGGCAGCACGCCGGGGAATCCGCCCCGGCGAGCGCTGCCGCCTATGTTCGCAAAGGATGAACGATAATGTTTGAGGTTTACCGCAAGGAATTGGATTGGGGCGGACGCCGCCTCGTGCTGGAGACTGGTAGGATCGCCCGCCAGGCCGATGGCGCGGTGCTCGCCACCTACGGCGAGACGACCGTGCTGTGCACCGCGGTCGCCGCCAAGACACAGCGCGCCGGCCAGGATTTCTTTCCGCTGACCGTCAACTACCAGGAAAAGACCTTCGCCGCCGGCAAGATCCCGGGCGGCTTCTTCAAGCGTGAAGGCCGCCCGTCGGAGAAGGAGACGCTGGTCTCCCGCCTCATCGACCGGCCGATCCGCCCGCTCTTCGTCTCGGGCTTCCTCAATGAGACGCAGGTCGTCTGCACCGTGCTGAGTCACGATCTGGAGAATGATCCCGACATCGTCGCCATGGTTGGAGCCTCGGCGGCGCTGACCATTTCCGGGATCCCGTTCATGGGGCCGATCGGAGGCGCTAGGGTCGGCTATGTCGACGGCCAATACGTGCTCAATCCGACCGCCGCCGACATGGAGCGCTCGCAGCTCGACCTGGTGGTGGCCGGCACCCAGGAAGGCGTGCTGATGGTCGAATTGGAAGCTCAGGAGCTTTCCGAGGAGACCATGCTCGGCGCCGTCACCTTCGGACATAAGGGCTTTCAGCCGGTGATCGACGCGATCATCCAGTTGGCCGAGACCTGCGCCAAGGAACCGTGGGGCATGGCCGAGCCGCTGCCCGAGAAGGCAGCGATGGAGGACGAGTTGCGCGCCATGCTCGGCCCGCATCTCGACGCCGCCTACCGCGAGCGCAACAAGCAGGCGCGCTCGAATCAACTCGATGCAGCGAAGAACCTGGCGCTTGGCAAATACGCCGATGATCCGGCGAAGCAGACCTTCGCCGGCAAGTTCTTCAAGGAGCTGGAGAAGGAGATCGTGCGCGGCGCTATCCTGCGGGGCGATCCGCGCATCGACGGCCGCGACACCAAGACGGTGCGGCCGATCAGCGCCGAGGTCGGAGTGCTGCCGCGCACCCACGGTTCGGCGCTGTTCACCCGCGGGGAGACCCAGGCCCTCGTCGTCGCCACGCTCGGCACCGGTCAGGACGAGCAGATCATCGATGCGCTCGAGGGTGAGTACCGGCAGCATTTCATGCTGCACTACAACTTCCCGCCCTACTCGACCGGCGAGGCGGGCCGCATGGGCTCGCCCGGCCGGCGTGAGATCGGCCATGGCAAGCTCGCCTGGCGCGCGGTGCGCCCGATGCTGCCGTCGAAGGAGAGCTTCCCCTACACCATCCGCGTGGTCTCCGAAATCACCGAGTTCGAACGGCTCGTCGTCGATGGCGTCGGTGTGCGGCGCCTCGCTCTCGCTGATGGACGCGGGCGTGCCGCTGGCGCGACCAGTCGCCGGCATCGCGATGGGGCTGATCAAGGAGAAGTCCGGCTTCGCCGTCCTCTCCGACATCCTCGGCGACGAGGACCATCTGGGCGACATGGACTTCAAGGTCGCCGGCACCGACCGCGGCATCACCGCGTTGCAAATGGACATCAAGATCACCTCGATCACCGAGGAGATCATGCGCATCGCGCTCGACCAAGCGAGAGACGGCCGCGCGCATATCCTCGGCGAGATGGCCAAGGCGCTGACGGGGGCGCGCGGCGAAGTGAGCGAGAACGCGCCACGCATCACCACGATGTCGATCCCCAAGGACAAGATCCGCGAGGTCATCGGCTCGGGCGGCAAGGTCATCCGCGAAATCGTCGAGACCACCGGCGCCAAGGTCGATATCGACGATGACGGCACGATCAAGATCGCCGCGGTCGACGCCGGCGCGGCACAAGCGGCGATCGACTGGATCAAGGGCATCGTCGCCGAGCCGGAGCAGGGTCACATCTACAACGGCAAGGTCGTGAAGGTCGTCGATTTCGGCGCTTTCGTGAACTTCCTCGGCGCCAAGGACGGGCTCGTCCATATCAGCGAGCTCGCGCAGCAGCGGGTGGGCAAGACCAGCGACGTCGTTAAGCTTGGCGACCAGGTCAAGGTCAAGGTCTTGGGCTTCGACGACCGCGGCAAGGTCAAGCTATCGATGCGACAAGTCGATCAAGTGACGGGCGAGGATCTCGGTAGCGCCCGCCGACCGCAGGAGCAGCCGGCACCGGAGCCGGCGCCGGCGAAATGACACTGCCGGCGCCGATCGTTACCTTTTACCTCCCCCGGGCTTGACCCGGGGGTCTACGTCTTCGCGCAAAAAGCGACGAACGCCAAAAGACGTGGAGGGCCGGATCAAGTCCGCCCAAGGGCAACCCGAGAGAGCTCACAAACTGAACCTTCCGCCTGTCATCGGCCATCGCGGCGCGGCGGCGCACGCGCCGGAGAACACACTCGCCGGCTTCCGTGTCGCCAAGTCGCTTGGCTGCGCCTGGGTCGAATTCGACGTGCGGCTGACCGGCGATGGCGCGCCCGTCGTCTGCCACGACGATGAGTTGAGGCGGACCACTAACGCGCAGGGCACGATCTCGTCCCTGCCCCTTGCGGCGGTCCGCGAGGCCGATGCGGGAGGCTGGTTCAATGGGCGTTTCGCCGGCGAGCACGTGCCGACGCTCGATGAAACCCTCAGGCTGTGCGGCGAACTGGGGCTCGGTGCCAACATTGAGATCAAGGCCGAGCGCGGCCGCGGCGCGGCCACGACGGCAGCGCTTGCCGCCACTCTCGATCCATTCGGCGCCGGTTTGCCGTCTCTCCTGATCTCTAGCTTCCTTGAAGACGCGGTCGCCGAGGCCGCAAAGCAGATGCCGGCAATCCCGCGCGCCATGCTGTTCCGGAAGGTGCCGCGAAATTGGGCCGAGATCGGCAGGGCGCTTGGCTGTACAACCGTCAATGCCGATCAACGCTATCTCACGGCTAGCCTTGTCGCCGAAATCGGTGCAGCCGGCTATCCGGTGCTCGCCTACACCGTGAACGACGTTGCACAGGCTCGACGCCTCTTTAGCTGGGGTGTCACTTCCGTTTTCTCCGATGTACCCGATATAATACTTGCCGCGGCAATGCCTGTGAGGGGCCGCGCGCGGCGGGGAGCAACAGCTTGAGATCGCTCATTCCCCTGGTGATTTCGGGACGCGAGGTGCTGCCGCTCGTCGAGGGCGGCAAGGGCATCTCGGTGTCGAACGGCGAGAGCTCCGGCGCCTGGGCGGCTTCGGGCGCGGTCGGGACGTTTTCCGGCGTCAACGCCGACAGCTTCGGTGCCGACGGCCACCCGATCCCGCAAATATATCACGGCCGCACCCGGCGCGAGCGGCATGAGGAACTGATCACCTACGCCATCGCCGGCGGCATCCACCAGGCCCGCATGGCGCACGACCGGTCGAACGGCCAGGGCCGCATCCACATGAACGTGTTGTGGGAGATGGCCGCCGCCGAGCAGGTGCTGCACGGCGTGCTCGAAGGCGCGCGCGGGCTCATCCACGGCGTCACCTGCGGCGCAGGCATGCCCTACAAGATCGCCGAGATCTGCGCGCGCTACGGCGTTTACTATTACCCGATCGTGTCGTCGGCCCGCGCCTTCCGTGCGTTGTGGAAGCGCGCCTATCACAAATTCAGCGAATGGCTCGGCGGTGTGGTTTATGAGGACCCGTGGCTCGCCGGCGGCCACAACGGGCTGTCAAATGTGGAAGACCCGGACAAGCCCGAGCCGCCGCGGCCGCGAGTGCGCGATTTGCGCACCATGATGAGCGAATTCGGCGTCGGATCGACGCCGATCTTCATGGCTGGCGGTGTGTGGTATCTGCGGGATTGGGAGGACTGGATCGACGATCCGGAAATCGGCCCGGTCGCCTTTCAGTTCGGCACAAGGCCGCTCCTGACCCAGGAAAGTCCGATCTCGGACGCGTGGAAGCAAAGGCTGCTGACGCTCAAGGAAGGCGACGTCTTCCTCAACCATTTCAGCCCGACTGGCTTCTACTCATCGGCGGTGCGCAACCGCTTTCTCGACGAGTTGCAACAGCGCGCCGAGCATCAGGTCGCCTACACCGTGGAGCGGGTCGGAGAGCACGTCGCCGAGTTCCACGTCGGCGCGCGCGGCCGCTCAGTCTACCTGACCTCGCATGATCGCGAGTTGGCGCAGCGCTGGGTCGCCGAGGGTTTTGCCGAGGCGCTACGCACGCCGGACTCAACATTGATTTTCGTGACATCGCCCAAGGCGTTCGAGATTCGCACCGATCAGATCAACTGCATGGGTTGCCTGAGCGCCTGCCAGTTTTCCAACTGGGCGCAGACCGAACAAGGCACCACCGGCAAGAAGGCCGACCCGCGCAGCTTCTGCATCCAGAAGACGCTGCAGCAGATCTGCCATTCTGACGACATCGAGACCGAGTTGATGTTCGCTGGACACAACGCCTTCAAGTTTGCTTCGGACCCGTTCTACGCCAACGGCTACATCCCGACCGTGCGCGAGCTCGTCGACCGCATCGTCACCGGCGATTGAGGCTCCCTTCCCTCAAGTTCGGGCCCTCTGGTAAAGCGCCTCCAGCGACCGGCATAAGGTCTCGACGTCGCAGGCGGCGCTGACGCGCAACCGTTTGCGCATGCCGGCGCGCAACGCCGTCAGACGCGCCGCAGTGTCGGACGCGGTGCCGAGGGCGATCGCCGCGGCCTCGAAGCCGGCCTGGTCGGCGGCGACGAACTCATCGAGCCCCGCCGCAAGCAATAGCGATCGGCTGGTCCGGCTGGCCCAGCGATCGCCGTTGAACGTCAGCACCGGCACGCCCTGCCACAGTGCTTCGGCGGTGGTCGTGCCGCCGCTATAAGGGAAGGTGTCGAGCGCGACATCCACCCGATCATAAGTGCGCAGGAATTCGAAATGTTCGGCTCCGTCTTCCAGCAGCAGCCGTTCACCGGCGATGCCGTGGCGCCCGAAGCGGGCAAATAGCGCCGCGCGATTGGAGGCCTCGCCGAGCAGCTTGTTGCGCAGCAACAGCCGGCTGCCCGGCGCGCCGTGCAGGATGCGCGCGTAGGAAGCCACGGAGGCTTCGTTCAGCTTGTACGCGGAGGCTAGGCAACCGAATGTGAACCGCCCGGTGGCGGCGCAGGGCGGCGGCGCCACCTCCGGCACGGAGTAGAGAACCGCGAACGCCAGATAAGAGCCGGGCACGCGGACGACGCGCTCACAATAAAACTGCTCCTCTTCAGGCGGGAGCACCGCGTCGTCGCCGACCACATAATCGATTTCCGGGAAGCCGGACGTGCCGTACATATTCATCCAGCACACCTGCAGCGGCGCCGGCCGAAAGCGGAACACCGGAAAGCGACTTAACACGCTGTAGCCGTTCAGGTCGATCAGCACATCAAGCTCGGCCTCGGCGATGCGCTGCGCCAGCGTAGCGTTTGGCACGCCCTTGATTCGCCAAATGCGGTCGTCATCGTGGTCGACATAGCCACCATCGCCGGACGGATCGTCGCCGTCCGACAACAAGTGGACCTCGAATTTGTCGCGGTCGTGACGATTGATCACCCCCCAAACGAATTTCATCCAGTTGCGCGCGCCAAAGAAGCCGCTGAGATAGCCGATCCGCAGCTTTTGCCGACCCGACCTGGACCGCACGTCACTCGCCTTGCTGCCGAGGGATTCCGCCCAACGCCGACGTACGGCGAGGATCGCGGCGTTGTCGCAATACACACCGCCGGGCGCGATGCAGGCGATATTGGCGAGCGCCAGCGCGCGGATTTCAGGATCGTCGACGTCGGCGAGCCGCTCGAATTCCTCTATCGCCGCGTCGACCTCGCCGAGCTGAAACAGCACCTCGGCGAGGCTGCACCGCGCGCCGTTCGCATCGGGCCTCAGCTCCACCGCGCGGCGCAATGCCTCGGCAGCCGCGCCATAGGCCTGCAGCGAGCGGAGCGCACAGCCGAGCCCGTACCAGGCTTCGAGCAGCGAGGGATCGCTTGCCAGCGAACGTCGATAGGCCTCAACCGCCGACGCGTAATCCTGGTCGCGCTGCGATGCGTCGGCCCGGCGCAACTCGCTCAACGGGTCGGTCGTCATGAATCCCCGCTCGATCACCTCATGGGATTTTGGGCTCGGCGAATGATGATCAATCCCGCAAGGATAACGCGCGCTTTATTTTCCCGCACTCGCCGCCTATATGTCCCGCATGGACACGTCATCGTCACATGCCGGCATTGTTGCAAAGCTGCGCAGCTGCGGACTGCGGCCGACGCGGCAGCGCGTGGCTTTGGCACGGTTGCTGTTTGACGGCGGCGAGCGTCACGTGACCGCCGAGCAACTTCATGGCGAGGCGGCCGCGGCCGCGATCCGCGTGTCGTTGGCGACGGTGTACAACACCCTGCACCAGTTCACGTCTTCGGGCCTGCTTCGCGAAGTCGTGGTCGAACCCGGCTGTTCCTACTTCGACACCAATGTCGAGGACCACCACCATTTCTTCTGTGAGACCACCGGGATGTTGCAAGACATCCCCGGCTCCGCGGTGATGGTCAGCCAGCTTCCCGGGGCGCCGGCGGGCACCGAGATCAGCCGCGTTGACGTGATCATCCGGGTCCGCCGCCAAGGGCCTGCGCCCACCCTCTGATTTTTTAGAATAATTCTAAAGCCAATCTTGACTCGGCTCTTCGCCCGACCCATAAACTATGGGTCGGCTAACGGACAATTTTCCCATCCAATAACGCCACGGAGGGTCGTATGGCTTCCCTGAAGGGTTCAAAAACCGAAGACAATTTGAAGGCGGCTTTCGCCGGCGAGAGCCAGGCAAACCGGCGCTATCTGTATTTCGCGCAAAAGGCTGACGTCGAGGGCTACAACGACGTCTCGGCGGTGTTCCGCTCGACCGCCGAGGGCGAGACCGGCCATGCGCACGGCCATCTCGAATATCTCGAGGAAACCGGCGATCCGGCGACCGGGCTGCCGATCGGCGAAACCGCGAACAACCTCAAGGCCGCCGTCGCCGGCGAGACGCACGAATACACGGACATGTATCCCGGTATGGCGCGCACCGCCCGCGAAGAGGGTTTCGACGAGATCGCGGACTGGTTCGAGACGCTGGCCAAGGCCGAGCGGTCGCACGCAGGACGTTTCCAGCGGGCGCTCGACCAGCTCTAGAGCCGGTCTCCCGCCAATCTGACGATGGGGCGCGGGGGCATACGCTTCCGCGCCTTTATCGTTTGCCCCTGACCCAAGAAGAAGAGACGACCCATGCGCGAAGGCAGCCTGGAGGCGCCGACCCGCCATATTCTCGATTGGGAAAACCCCGACCTCGCTGATCGCGAAAAGACCGAGGCGGAGATGGAGCGGGTGTTCGACATCTGTCACACCTGCCGGCGCTGCTTCAATCTGTGCGACTCGTTCCCGCGCCTGTTCGATTTGATCGACAACGCACCCACGGGCGAACTCGATAGCGTGCCGAAGGCGGCTTACAAGCAAGTCGCCGACGCCTGCACGCTCTGCGACATGTGCTTCATGACCAAGTGCCCCTATGTCCCGCCGCACGAGTTCAACGTCGATTTCCCGCATCTGATGCTGCGCTACCGGGCGGTCGAGCATAAGGAAGGGGGCATTCCCCTCGCTCAGCGCGAACTGACCAGGACCGACCGCAACGGTAAGCTCGCGGGGAAAATCGCCCCACTGGCCAACTGGGCAAGCGACCGCCACAACCGGCTCACCCGGCCGCTGATGGAGAAGGTTACCGGCGTCGACCGGAACGCGGCGCTGCCCAAATATCACGGCCGCAGTTTCGCCATGCGCGCGAAGGCGTCGCCGCCCGTAGTCGACAGAACCGCGCCCGCAGCCGGCCGCAGGGCGGTGCTCTACGCAACCTGCTTCGTCAACTACAACAACCCAAGCATCGGCGAGGCGGCGCAGGCGGTGCTCGCCAAGAACGGGGTCGAGACCGAGGTGGTCTACCCGCAATGCTGCGGCATGCCGCAGCTGGAAGGCGGCGATCTTGCCGCCGTCTCCGCGAACGCGAAAAACATCTCGGCCGCTCTCGTGCCGTGGATCGACAAGGGCTACGACGTCATCGCGCTGGTACCGTCCTGCGCGCTGATGCTGAAATTCGAATGGCCGCTGATCGTTCCCAACGACGCGGCAGTGAAGAAGCTGTCCGAGGCGACCTACGACATCAGCGAATACATTGTCGGCCTCGCCAAGGGCGAAGGTCTGGCGCCCGGGCTCGGCGCACTGGAGGGCGGCGTGACCCTGCACATCGCCTGTCACGCCCGCGCGCAGAATATCGGCCAGAAATCGGCCGAAATGTTGCGCCTGTTGCCGGACACCGAGATCAAGGTGATCGAGCGCTGCTCGGGACATGGCGGCTCGTGGGGCGTGATGAAGGGCAATTTCGAGACCGCGATCAAGGTCGGCCGCCCGGTGGCGCGCGACGCGGTTAAGGAGAACAGCCGCTATGTCGCTTCGGAGTGCCCGCTCGCCGGCCTGCATATTCTTCAGGGGATGGAGCTGCAGGCCAAGGACGGGCAAGTACCCGCCGAATCGCAGCATCCGATCGAGCTGTTCGCCCGTGCCTTCGGGATCACGGCGTCAGGAGCCTAGCCCATGAACTCTCAGACCAAAGCCAAGCGTGCCTTGACCCGCGCCGACATCCTCCCCGCCGCCGAATACGCGGCGACGCGGCGCGAGCGGCGTCAGGCGATGACCGAGCTCAAGAAGCGGCGGCGATTGGAGGTCGGCCCGTTCGCGACTTTCTTTTTCGAGAACTACGACACGATGTGGCAGCAGGTGCATGAGATGCTGCACGTCGAAAAGGGCGGCGAGGCCCAAATCGCCGATGAGCTGGAAGCCTATAATCCCATGATTCCGCAGGGCAACGAGCTGGTCGCAACGATCATGCTCGAAATCGATGACCCGGCGCGGCGTGCCAATGCGCTGGCACGTCTGGGCGGCATCGAAAACCATGTCTTCCTCGAAGTCGCCGGTGAGCGGATCGCTGGCGAACCCGACCCCACTCGCGAAAACACCAGCCCCGATGGCAAGGCGTCCTCGGTGCAGTTCGTCTGGTTCCACTTCACGCCCGAACAGGCGGCCCGTTTCAAGGCGCCCAACGCCCGTGTCATCGCCGGGTTCGATCACCCCAATTATTCGCATATGGCGGTGATACCGGAACCGGTCCGGACCGCCTTGGCGGAAGACCTCGACTAGGGCACGTTCTCCGTCGGGTAGACGCCCCAGATATTGGCGCGCTCGATCCATCCGGTGACGTCGCCAGCCTCGATCCGGCACCAGCCGCCACGGCATTCGAGCAGCTGCGCCACCACTCCCGGCTCGGCGCGCGCGACCAACGCCGCTCCCATGTCGGGGCTCTGGCGGATGGCGCGGATATCGCCGGTGACGACGACGTCGCGGCGGCTGCCGATCATCTTCTCGTGGACCCAGCCGTCAGTGCCCTGCGCGTCGCGCACATGCCGCCAATGGTCGAGCTGGCCAAGAATCTCCACCGGCCAGCCTCGGCGCACGAAGACCCAATCGACCGGATAGCGGTCGCCCGGCCCCTTGCGCAGGAACACCTTGTCGGCGTGAAGACTGGCAAAGCGCGGCACCGCGTCGCTGCCATTCGCGGCGACGGCCATACCTGGCTGCGGAATCACCACCGCGATCGCCAGAAGCCCGGCGACCGCCTTCCCCCAATCTCTTCGGGCCATGTTTTCCCCCAAGGGCCCGAACGCAGGCATAAGGTTCCACCGCGCGGGGCGTCAAGCCCGGCGCGGATTTCGGAGTCAGATCAATGACTAAGACTGGTTTGCGAGCGCCTTGACCCCGCAGGTGGGGCAGTCGGGATCCTTGGCGATTCGGATGCGGTGGAAGCGCACGCGCAACGCGTCGTAGATCAACAGCGTGCCGTCGAGGCTCTCGCCAAGACCGAGCAGCTCCTTGAGCACCTCGACCGCCTGCAGCGTGCCGAGCACACCGGCGACCGCCCCCAAGATGCCGGCCTCTTCGCAGCGCGGCACCATGTCTGGCGGCGGCGGCTCACGAAACAGGCAGCGGTAGCACGGGTGTCCGTCGCCAAGATACGGGCGGAACGTCGAGAGCTGCCCCTCAAACGGCGACAGCGCCGCGGCGACCAGCGGTTTTCTCAAGCGGGCGCACAGATCGGTCAGGAGATAGCGCGTCGCGAAATTGTCGCTGCCGTCGGCGACAAGATCGTAACGACCGATCAATCCCGCGGCATTCTCACCGTCAAGGCGGAACGGATGGGTCTCGATCTTGATCCCGTCATTGATGCGCGCCAGCGTTTCCTCGGCGCTCTCCACCTTGAGGTGGCCCACGCTCCCGGTCGCGTGAACGATCTGCCGCTGCAGATTGGTGATGTCGACCCGGTCGTTGTCGACGATGCCGATGGTGCCGACCCCGGCAGCCGCGAGATACATCAGCATCGGTGAACCGAGCCCGCCGGCGCCGACCACCAGCACGCGCGACTGCAACAGTTTTTCCTGTCCCTCCTCGCCGACCTCATCGAGGATGAGGTGGCGGGCATAGCGGCGGAATTGCTCCTCGCTCAGCTCCATGGCCCGGCCCTCACAAGCCCTCGAAGAGCGGCGTTGATAGATAGCGCTCGGCGAAATCCGGGAGGATTGTCACGATGGTCTTGCCCGCCATGTCCGGCCGGGCGCCGATTTCGAGCGCCGCGGCGAGCGCCGCGCCAGCCGAGATGCCGACCGCGACGCCCTCGAGCCGCGCCACCTTCTGTGCCGCGTGCAATGCGGTGTCGAAGCCGATGCAGACGATCTCGTCGATCAGCGAGGTATCGAGGATGCTGGGGATGAAGCCGGCGCCGATGCCCTGGATACGGTTGGGCCCCGGTGGGCGGCCGGACAGAACCGCGCTGTCTTCCGGCTCGACCGCGACCATCCGGAGAGAGGGCTTGCGATCCTTCAGCACCGCGCCGACCCCGCTCAGAGTGCCGCCGGTCCCGACGGCACTGACCACGACATCGACCGCTCCAGCGGTATCGGTCCAGATTTCCTCGGCGGTGGTGCTGCGGTGGACTTCCGGGTTCGCCGGGTTGTCGAATTGCTGAAGAATGAGGGCGTCGGGAAAAGTACGCACGATCTCCTCGGCGCGGGCGATGGCGCCGCGCATGCCCTGCGCCGGCGGGGTCAGCACGATTTCGGCGCCGAGAAACATCAGCATCTTGCGGCGCTCGATCGACATGCTTTCCGGCATCGTCAGGATCAGGCGGTAGCCTTTCGCGGCGCAGACAAAGGCGAGCGCGATCCCGGTATTGCCGGAGGTTGGTTCCACCAGCACGGTGTTCTTGGTGATCCGGCCGGCTCTTTCGGCCGCTTCGATCATCGCCAGGCCGATGCGGTCCTTGACCGAGGACAGCGGGTTGAAAAACTCGCATTTGCCGAGGATATCGGCCTCGACCCGGGCGTCGGCGGCAAGCCGCGACAGGCGTACGAGCGGGGTCGCGCCGATCGTGCCGAGGATGCTGTCATAAACCCGGCCGCGAAATTCCCCCCTCGCCGCGGCCGTCGTTGCGGTGTCCATGCTTCATCGCCCTCCGGTCTTGCCCATTGATGTAGGCCCGGCTGGCAATTACCGCAACGAATCCGTAATAGGGGTCAGATCGCGAAATCGCCGCCTTCGGCGGTCCGGCCGACGACCCCGGCGCGGTGTGCCCGCGTACACAAATCCTCGAGCGTCAGCGCATCGAGACGGCGCATCGTCTCTTCCTGCAATTCGAGCCACAACGGCCGCAGAACCTCCAGGCCGAGCGCGCTGCTGGGTGTTTCGATCGGGTCCGCCACGGTTTCGAGCTCGCGCACGGTACGAACGATGTCGCCGATGCTGATCCGGCGCCGCTCGCGCGCCAGGCGATAGCCGCCGCTGGGGCCGCGGATGCCGATCAGCACCTTGTGCCGCACCAACTCCTGCAGCACCGGCTCCAGGTAGCGCCGGGGAATTCCCTGACGCGCCGTGATCTCGGACGAGCGCACCGGCGCGACGCCGCCGTTATAGGCAATGTCGAGCACCGCCTCGATCGCGAAGAGCAGCTTCTTGTTGAGCCGAATCATACCGCTCGGTCGGCGCCTCCTCGTTTTCGCCGATTAGTTTCGCTGCGACGTGTCGCCGCGGCAAGCGGAAGAAACGCCGGTCGACCCGAAGCCGCCTTCCTGCCGCTCGCCGCTGATGGAAAAGCTCTCCACCAACGCGAATTCCGGCCGCGCGATGCGAGTGAAGACGAGCTGGGCAATACGGTCTCCGGGCTTAATTTCCACTGCCGCGCTTCCCGGCGGGTTGCGGTTCCATACCGAGACCATCAACGGACCTTCGTAGTCCGCATCGATGAGACCGACAGCATTGCCGAGCACCAGGCCCTGGCGATGTCCCAGGCCCGAGCGAGGCAACACCAATGCGCACCATTCAAGATCGCCGATGCGAACGGCGATGCCGGCCGACACCAGCACCGCTGGCGCCTGAGCCGCAACCGCGAGCGGCGCCTCAAGGCAGGCGTGGAGATCGAGGCCGGCGGCAAGGCTCGACCCGTAATGCGGGAAACCCCATCCGGCGAGCCGCTTATCGAGAATTTTTAGTTCGACCTTCAAGGGTGCTGGGCCAATGGGCGCTCAGCGCACGCCGAGGGCGGCAGCGATGCGGTCGGCCAGCCGCGCGGCCACATCCTGCTTGGTCATCGGCGGCCAGTCCTCGACGGCCTCGGCGCTGACGAGGTGGATCGTGTTGCTGTCGCCGCCGAATGTGCCGGTGCCCGGCGACACGTCGTTGGCGAGGATCCAGTCGCAGCCCTTCTTCACCCGCTTCGCCTTGGCGTTGGCGACAACGTTCTCGGTCTCGGCGGCGAAGCCGACGACGAGCCCCGGCCGGTCGTTGCCGCGATGCGCGATCGTCGCGAGGATGTCCGGGTTCTCGGCAAGCTTCAGCGTCGGCGGGCCCTTGCCGTTCTTTTTCAGCTTCTGCGGTGCGACGGTTTCGACCCGCCAGTCCGACACCGCCGCCGCCATCACCGCGACGTCGACCGGCAGATTGGCTTCGGCCGCGGCCAGCATCTCCGCGGCGCTCTCGATCGGCACCAGCTTCACCCCCGGCGGGGTCGGTTCCTGCGTCGGCCCCGAGACAAGGATGGTCTCGGCGCCAAGCGCGGCCAGCGCCGCGGCGATCGCGTGCCCCTGCTTGCCGGAGGAGTGGTTCGACAAATAGCGCACCGGGTCGATCGCCTCGCGCGTCGGCCCGCTCGTCACCAGCGCGCGACGCCCGGCGAGGCGCTGGTCGGCCACCAGGCATTTCTCGATCGCGGCGACGATTTCCATTGGCTCGGCCATCCGCCCCGAGCCTACTTCGCCGCAGGCGAGATCGCCGGCATTAGGGCCGACCCGGCGCACGCCGCGGGCCGCCAGGGTCGCGATGTTCGCTTGCGTCGCCGGATGCGCCCACATCAGCGCGTTCATCGCCGGCGCGACGAGGATCGGCTTATCGGAAGCGAGCAAGGTCGTGGCGGCGAGATCGTCGGCCATCCCCGCCGCCATGCGCGCGAGCAGACCGGCGGTCGCCGGCGCGACGACCAGCAAATCCGCCTCGCGCGACAGGCGGATATGGCCCATCTCGCTTTCGTCGGTCAGCGAGAACAGATCGCCATAGACCTTGTCTTCGCTGAGCGAGGCGACCGAGAGCGGTGTCACAAACTGTTCGGCGGCCTTGGTCATCACGCAGCGCACGGCGGCGCCGCGGTCGCGCAGCCGGCGGATCAGCTCGAGGCTCTTATAGGCCGCGATGCCGCCCGCAATGATGAGGAGTATGCGCCGGCCTTCCAGCATGCCGTCTCCGTCGCCGATCGCGTAAGTATGCTACCGGCCGAGAAAAAGCGCGACGGCGATTGCGACGAGCGCCCCGGCGGCGAGCCAGAGCGGCACGATCAGCCACTTCAGGTCGCGCGCGCGGTGCGCCGCCTGGGCGGCAAGCGTCTCGGCGTGAAGCACGACGCCTTCGCTCGACCACACCTCGACGAGCTTACTGAGGTTGCGCATCAGGTCGGGTATCCCATCGAGAATTTCGACGATGTTTTCGAGGCGCTGACGCAGTTGCGCCTCGGGGCCGCGATTGTCCCGCATCCACTGTTCGATCAGCGGCTGAGCCATTGCCCAGATATTGACCGCCGGGTCGAGCTGCCGCCCGACTCCCTCGACCAGCACCATGGTCTTCTGCAGCAGCAGCAACTGCGGCTGGGTCTCCATCTCGAACTGCTCGGTGACGCGGAACAGCTGCGCCAGCAGCCGCGCGATCGAGATCTCGGCGAGCGGCCTGCCGAGGATCGGCTCGCCGATCGAACGGGCCGCCTGGGTGAACTCGTCGACCGAGCGATGCGGCGGGACGTAGCCGGCCGCGAAATGCACCTCGGCGACGCGGCGGTAATCGCCGGTCAGGAAACCCACCAGCATGTCGGCGAGGAAGAACCGCGTCTTGCGGTCGAGCCGCCCCATGATGCCGAAATCGACAACCGCGATCGCCCCGTCCGGCTCGACAAACATGTTGCCGGGATGCAGATCGGCGTGGAAAAACCCGTCGCGGAAGACCTGGTTGAAAAAGGCCTCCGCCGCCTTGGTCAGCAGCGCGCCGATGTCGTGCCCGGCGGCGACCAGCGCCGCGCGGTCGTTGAAACGAATGCCGGCGACACGGCTGGTTGTGAGAACGTTTCGGCCGGTGCGGCGCCAATCGACCTTGGGCACGTGATACCCCCCGTCGCCGGCGAAATTCTCCGCGAGCTCCGACGCCGCTGCGGCCTCAAAGCGCAAATCCATCTCGAGCTCGACCGATTGCTCAAGGGTCCGGACGATTTCCCGCGGCTTCAGTCGGCGTAGCGCCGGACGGGTTCGTTCGATAACGCGCGCCAGCCAGCGCAAGAGGTCCAAATCGCGGTCGAAGGCGCGGGCGATGCCGGGCCGCAGCACCTTGACCGCGACCTCAGCGCCCTCGCTCGTCGTCGCGAAGTGCACCTGGGCGATCGACGCGGCGGCGATCGGCGCATCGTCGAACAGGAGGAACAGTTCGGCGACCGGACAACCGAATTCCGCTTCGATCAGGCCCCTCGCCTCGCTCGCTGGAAACGGCGGGAGCTTGTCCTGCAGCAGTGCCAGATCCGCGGCGATCTCGTCCCCCAGCAGATCGGCGCGGGTCGCCAGCATCTGGCCGAGCTTGATGAAGGCCGGGCCGATAGCCTCGAACGCGGCGGCGAGGCGCTGCCCCGGCCGCTCGGCGACGCCGCGCCGGCGGAGCAATCGCGCGGCGCGCAACATCGGACGCGGTCCAATGGGTTCGAACAGGAACAGCGCGTCATGGCGCGCGAGGGTCAGGCCGATGCCGACAAGCCGCCCAACGTAGCCAACGCTGCGTAACAGCCCCAGCACGCGCCGGCTCAAATCCGCCAGGCCGAATACAACGTGGCGATCCCGCCGCTCAGATCGCGGAACTTCACGTGCCCGAGACCGGCAGCCTCGACGAGTTCGCAGACCGCCGCTTGCGGCGGAAAGCGGCGAATGCTCTCGACGAGATAAGTGTAGGCCTCACGGTCGCCGGTGACCGCCGCGCCGATCCGCGGCAACACCTGGAAACTGTAGAGATCATAGGCGGCGGCAAGCCAGCGCGTCACCGTGGGCGCGAATTCGAGGCACATAAACCGCCCGCCCGGCTTCAGCACACGGCGTGCCTCGGCGAGGGCGCAATCGATGTTGGTGACGTTCCTCAACCCGAAGGCAATCGTGTAGAGGTCGGCGCTGCGCTCCGCCATGGGCAGCGTCTCGGCGTCGCCGCATACCCACTCGATCCCCGCGAGGATGCCGTCGTCGATCGCGCGGGCGCGCCCGACCTCGAGCATTTGCGCATTGACGTCGCAGACGAAGACGTGGCCTCCCTTCTCTGGATCGAGCCGCTTCAAGGCCCGGCGGGCAATGTCGCCCGTACCGCCGGCGACATCGATCAGCGTCTGCCCCGGCCGCGGCGCGAGCCAGGCGATCATCTCGTGCTTCCACCAGCGGTGGATGCCGCCGCTCATCAAATCATTCATCAAGTCGTAGCGGCCGGCCACGCTGTCGAACACCCCGCGCACCAGCGGCGCCTTTGCGGTGCGAGCCACCCGGCGAAAGCCGAAATCGGCTTCGGCTTCAGGGTGTTCCCCAGGGCGCACTCTTGTCTCTTGGCGGCGCATCGGGCAGGAAGATAGCCCCATGCCCGAATTACCCGAAGTCGAAACCGTGCGGCGCGGCTTGGCGCTCAAGATGACCGGCCGCCGCATCACCCACGCCGAGCTGCGCCGGCAGGATCTGCGCCGTCCGTTTCCGCCCATGCTGGCGAGGCGACTCACGGGCGCGGCAGTGGGCAAGCTCAAGCGGCGCGGCAAATACATCCTGATCGAGCTCGACGACACCGGGACGCTTCTCCTGCATCTCGGCATGTCGGGCCGGATCACGACCGGCGATGCAACGACCCCCCACGCCCGCCACGACCATGTGGTTCTGACCCTCGACGATGGCACCGTGGTGCGCTTCAACGACGCGCGCCGCTTCGGCCTCGTCGACTACATCAAGCGCGGCGCGGAGGCGGCGCACCCGCTGCTCGCCGGCATGGGGCCGGAGCCGCTGGAGCCCGGCTTCGACGGCAAGTATCTGGCCGAGAGGCTCGCCGGCAAGATGACCCCGATCAAGGCGGCGCTGCTCGACCAGAAGATCGTCGCCGGGCTCGGCAACATCTATGTCTGCGAGGCGCTGTTCCGCGCCGGCGTCTCGCCGCGCCGACTTGCCGCGACCTGCACCGGCGCGCGCGCCGACAAGCTTGCCGCGGCGATCAAGAGCGTGCTGACCGAGGCGATCGAGGCCGGTGGATCGTCGCTACGCGACTATGTCCAGACCGATGGCGAGCTCGGCTATTTCCAGCATCACTGGGCCGTGTATGGCCGCGAGGGCGAGCGCTGCCCCGGCTGCACCTGCAAGGAAGGGGTGCGCCGCATCGTCCAATCTGGGCGCTCGACGTTCTATTGCGCCAAGAAACAGCGCTAGGAGGTTTCGATGAGTGACGCCCACGAGAAAACCGTACTGGTCGAGCGGCAGGGCGCCGTCGGCATCGTCCGGCTCAACCGCCCCTCGGCGCTCAACGCGCTCAACGCCAGGCTGATCGAGGAATTGGGCGCCGCGCTCGACGAGCTTGAATTCGATCCCGCGATCGGCGCCATCGTCCTCACCGGCAATGAGCGCGCCTTTGCTGCCGGCGCCGACATCAAGGAGATGCAGGCGAAGACCTATATCGAGGCTTACACGCAGGACTTCATCACCCGCGGGTGGGAGCGGGTCGGCCAATGCCGCAAGCCGGTGATCGCCGCGGTCGGCGGCTTCGCGCTCGGCGGCGGCTGCGAGGTGGCAATGATGTGCGACATCGTCATCGCCAGCGAAACCGCCAAGTTCGGCCAGCCCGAGATCAACCTCGGCACCATGCCCGGCGCCGGCGGAACCCAGCGCCTGCCGCGCTTTGTCGGCAAGGCCAAGGCGATGGACCTCTGCCTCACCGGCCGGATGATGGACGCACAGGAGGCGGAGCACGCAGGGCTCGTCAGCCGCGTCGTCCCGGCCGACAAGCTGATGGAAGAGGCGCTAGCCGTCGCGCAGCGCATCGCCGGGCTGTCGCAGCCGGTGGTGATGATGGTCAAGGAGTCGGTCAACCGCGCCTTCGAGACGACGTTGGCCGAAGGCGTGCGCTTCGAACGCCGTCTGTTCCATTCAACCTTCGCCACCGAAGATCAGAAGGAGGGGATGGCAGCTTTCGTCGAGAAGCGGAAACCCGCTTTCAAGAACCGCTAATCCGCCACGCGGCCGCCTCAGGTTGACGCTGAGGGCAGCCGCCGATATAAGCGCGTCTCCCAAGCCACCGCGGGTCACGATGCCTTACCACAAATCAGCGGAAAAACGCGTTCGCCAAATCGAAAAGCGCACCGAGGTCAACAGCTCGCGGAAGAGCCGCGTCGGGACCTATGTGAAGAAGGTCGAGGGCGCGATCGCGGCCGGCGACAAGAGTGTCGCGCAAGCGGCATTTCAGGAGGCACAGCCGGAATTACATCGCGCCGTGACCAAGGGCGTGATGCATCGCAACACCGTCGCTCGCAGATTGTCGCGATTGGCTGCTCGAATCAACGCACTTTGATCTGCTCTCGGAGCGTTGCGGGGCGGCTGTCGAAAATGGCAACCTCCTCCATTTGGATGAACGTATGACGCGATAAAAAAATCGAACGACTCGTGCTTCGACCCTGTTGCCATCGATCCGTCATCTAAGCTAAAGTCTCAACCGTCGGAGCAAAAAGAACGACGGCTCCCTGTAAAATCCGGTTACTAGCTCAAATTTACAAGGCCTAAAAGCTTCCGCGACATTACTGCGCGCGCGAGGACTGCTATCTGTCGAATGAAATAAGAAAATAAGTCAATGTAATATTACAATTCAACAAATCATCTCTGGCAAACCTCGCGGCGTCTTAGAACCAAGTCTGTACAAACTGGGGGGCAATCTTGGTGGCGCAAGTGACTCAGTCCGACGGGAACGGCGCGGTGCCGCAGGGCTCTCCTCCTTGCTGGATCCGGGTGCTGGGACGCTTAAGACGCGAAGTGGGCGAAACCGCTTACCGTTCCTGGTTCCGGTCGATGACCGTGGAACGAGTTGACGGCGGCGAGGGGGTCATAGGCGTTCCGACGCGGTTTTTGCGCAACTGGGTTTCAGCCCATTACTCCGACCGGCTGTTGGAATTATGGCAATCCGAAAACAACGCCGTCCGGCGCATCTCGTTCGTGATCTCACCCCAAGGCGCCCGAGATCGGCCGGAAGAGCATCCCCGCAAGGAAGGTGCCACACCTACTGCCGTTGCGACGACCGCGGATCCAGTTCCAGACGGCTCTCCCGAAGTCGTTGAGGACAAGGCTCAGCTCTCCGGACCACTCGACCCGCGTCTGAGCTTCGAGAACTTCGTCGTCGGCAAGCCCAACGAGCTTGCCCATGCGGCGGCGCGCCGGGTAGCCGAGGCCTGCGCCGCATCGAAGCGCTCCGTCCCGTTCAACCCGCTGTTCCTCTATGGCGGTGTCGGCCTCGGCAAGACGCATCTGATGCATGCAATCGCCTGGCACGTACGGAAAACCGCGCCGAGCTGCAAGGTCATTTACTTGTCGGCCGAAAAGTTCATGTACCAGTTCATCCGGGCGCTGCGCTTCCGCTCGACGATGGATTTCAAGGAACAGTTTCGCTCGGTTGATTTGTTGATGATCGACGACGTCCAGTTCATCAGCGGCAAGGACTCGACCCAGGAAGAATTCTTCCACACCTTCAACGCACTGGTGGATCAGAACCGGCAGATCGTGATATCGGCCGACAAGTCGCCCTCCGATCTTGAAGGGCTGGAAGAGCGGATGCGCTCGCGGCTTGGCTGGGGGCTCGTCGCCGACATCCATCCCACGACATACGAGTTGCGGCTTGGCATTCTGGAGTCGAAGGCAGATCAGATGGGCCTGCGGCTGCCGCAGAAGGTCATGGAGTTCCTCGCGCACAAGATTACCTCCAACGTGCGCGAACTAGAGGGCGCGCTGAACCGCCTCGGCGCCCATGCGCAGCTCGTCCGGCGCGACCTGACGCTGGAAAACGCACAGGAGCTGTTGCGCGACCTATTGCGTGCCAGCGAGCGGCGCGTGACGATCGACGAGATCCAGCGCCGCGTCGCCGAGCACTTCAATATCAAGATGGTCGAGATGACGTCGAGCCGGCGCGCCCGCGTCGTCGCCCGCCCACGCCAGGTGGCAATGTATCTGGCCAAGCAGCTGACCCAGCGCTCCCTGCCCGAAATCGGCCGAAAGTTTGGTGGCCGAGACCACACCACCGTGATGCACGCGGTGCGCAAGATCGAAGAACTGACGCGCAGTGACCGGGCTCTCGCCGAAGATGTCGACGTGTTGCAGCGCATGCTGGGAAGCTAGCCCGTCTTTCGCGGGGGTCGGCCCATTCCACCGCGAATGAGGCTGGGGGGATGGGGCTTCCATGCTATGATGCTTATCCGTCCGCCGCCCCCGACACCATCCGGTCGGAACGGCGGCCGGGGTATCCCTCCGGCCCTTTAACGGTCACCGCGACAACCATGAAGCTCACTATCGAAAGAGCCGTACTTCTCAAGGCGCTAAGCCACGTTCAAAGCGTTGTCGAGAGGCGGACGACCATTCCCATCCTGTCCAATGTGCTGCTGCAGGCCGGGTCGGGAAAGCTGGCCTTGAGCGCCACCGACATGGACCTCGAGATCGTCGAGGCGGTGCCCGCGCGAATCGGCAGTGACGGCCGCACCACCGCGCCGGCGCATACGCTCTACGACATCGTCCGTAAGCTGCGTGAGGGTGCTCAGGTCGAGCTCGAAACCGTGGGCGACCGCAACGAGATGGTGCTGCGTTCGGGGCGTTCGACCTTCACCCTCGCCTGCCTCCCGCCGGAAGACTATCCGGTGATGACGAGCAACGATCTGCCGCATCGCTTCACCTTGACGGCCGCCGAGTTGCGCGCCCTGATCGACCGCACCCGCTTTGCGATCTCGACCGAGGAGACCCGCTACTACCTCAACGGCATCTATCTCCACGCGACGACGGCGAACAACGTGCCGATGCTGCGCTCGGTGGCGACCGACGGCCATCGCCTGGCGCGCTACGAGATGACAGCGCCCGAGGGCGCCGCCAGTCTTCCTGGCGTCATCGTGCCGCGCAAGACGGTGCTCGAGCTGCGCAAGCTGGTCGAGGAAGGCGAGGACGAGGTGCAAATCTCCTTGAGCGACACGAAAATCCGCTGCGCCATCGGCGAGGCGGCGCTGACCTCGAAACTGATCGATGGCACTTTCCCCGATTACGACCGGGTGATCCCGACCGGCAACGACAAGATGCTTGAAGTGCCGTGCAAGGAGTTCGCCGAGGCGGTCGACCGCGTCTCGACCATTTCGACTGAGCGGAGCCGTGCGGTAAAGCTGACGATCGACAAGGGTACCCTGACCGTATCCGCGACCAGCCCGGAGAACGGCACCGCGATCGAGGAAGTCGAGGTCCGCTACCAGGCGAGCCCGATCGAAATCGGTTTCAACTCGCGCTATCTGCTCGACATCACCGAGCAGATCGAGGGCGAGGCGGCGCTGTTCGCGATGGCTGACGCGGCCTCGCCGACAGTGGTCCGCGACAGCGCCGACACGAGTGCGCTCTATGTGCTGATGCCGATGCGCGTGTAGCGCCGAAATCATAATAATTTTCAGCCTTTTAAGCTAGTTTTTGAGGTTCCCCCACCCCATATCAACGAGTATGCGAATGGGGGCGTATGACGAGCGTAATCAGGGTGAAATCGGGGTGCTTTCCGCCCCGAAAATGCGCGTCGGCGTGACCCGTCTCGCATTGACCGAATTCCGCAATTATCGCACCGCTCAGCTCGACCTCGGCGCGGGTCCTATCGTCCTGACTGGGCCCAACGGCGCCGGCAAGACCAACTTGCTTGAAGCCGTGTCGCTGCTTTCCCCGGGCCGCGGGCTGCGCAATGCCCGCCTTGGCGAATTCGACCGGCGCGTCGCCGAAGGCGAAACAACGGGATGGGTCGTCGCGGCGACCCTTAACACCAGCCGCGGCGCGACCCGCGTCGGCACCGGACGGGACCCCTCCGGAGGCCTTCAGCCCACAGGCTTGTCCCGTGGGGGCGAGCGCCGCGTTGTCAGGATCGATGGCGAGCCGGTACGCGGCCAGGCGGCGCTCGCCGAGCTCGTCGGCGTCACCTGGCTGACCCCGCAGATGGACCGGTTGTTCATCGAAGGCCCGTCCGCGCGGCGGCGTCTCCTCGACCGGCTAGTGCTCGGCCTCGATCCGGCGCACGCCGGACGTGTCGCCGCATATGAGCACGCCATGCGCGAGCGCTCGCGGCTGCTGCGCGACGGGCCAGCCGACCCGGTCTGGCTTGATGCGCTCGATGAGACGATGGCCGCGCAAGGCGTCGCCGTCGCCGCCGCGCGCCGCGAAACAGTCGAGCGGCTTGATCGGGCCTGTGCCGAAGCCAAAGGGCCGTTCCCCCGCGCGCGCCTCGCCCTTGCAGGGACGGTCGAAGCCTGGCTCGATGAAGTGCCGGCGCTTGCCGCCGAGGAGCGCTTTAAGCTGGCGTTGAAGCAGGCTCGCCCCGCCGATGCCATCACCGGCGGCGCTTCGGTCGGGCCGCACCGCTCCGACCTCGCCGTTAGCCATGCCGAGACTGGGGCCCCCGCCGAGAGCATGTCGACCGGCGAGCAGAAGGCGCTGCTGATCTCGATCGTACTGGCCCATGCCTGGCTGCAGCGCGAAAGTCGCGGCGAGCCGCCCCTGTTGTTGCTCGACGAGGTCGCCGCGCATCTCGACGCCGCGCGCCGCGGGGCGCTGTTCGAGGAGCTGCTCGGCCTCGATGGCCAGGTTTGGCTGACCGGCACCGATATCGCCCTCTTTGCGCCGCTGCGCCGTACCGCCCGGTTCCTGGCGGTGAGCGGCGGCGCCCTTTCTGAAACCACGCGCTGAAAGCGATGACAGACACAGACGAACCAAAGCCCAACGGGCACGCCAACGGCGCTGACGGAGAGCCGCGCGCCTATGACGAGTCGTCGATCACCGTGCTGCACGGGCTCGACCCGGTGCGCAAGCGGCCGGGCATGTATATCGGCGACACCGATGACGGCTCGGGCCTGCACCACATGGTCTACGAGGTGGTCGACAACGCCATTGACGAGGCGCTGGAAGGCTACTGCGACACCGTCACGGTGACGCTCAACGCCGACGGATCATGCACGGTCACCGATAACGGCCGCGGCATCCCGGTCGGCATCCACCAGGAGGAGGGAGTTTCGGCGGCCGAGGTCATTATGACCCAGCTTCATGCCGGCGGAAAATTCGACCAAAACTCGTACAAAGTGTCTGGTGGACTGCACGGCGTCGGCGTTTCGGTGGTCAACGCGCTCTCGAACACGCTCGAAATGCGCATCTTCCGCGGCGGCTCGGAATGGTTCATGCGCTTCCACGACGGCGTGCCCGAGGCGCCGCTCGCCGAACTAGGCCCCGCGCCGAATTGGCCGGAAGGCTCCAAGCGCGAAGGCCCGAAGACCGGTACCGAAATCACCTTCCTTCCCAGCGCGCAGACTTTCACTTCGCTGGAGTTCGATTTCACCACGCTGGAGCATCGCCTTCGGGAACTCGCCTTCCTGAACGGCGGCGTGACCCTGGTGCTGACCGACAAGCGCGGCCTCGAACCGAAGAGCGTGACCTTCCACTATGAAGGCGGCATCGAGGCCTTTGTCGAATATCTCGACCGCTCGAAGCAGGCGCTGCACGCGCCGGCGATCGCGATCCGCGGCGAGAAGGACGGCATGTTCGTCGAGATCGCGATGGAGTGGACCGACTCGTATCACGAGACGATGCTGTGCTTTACCAACAACATCCCGCAGCGCGACGGCGGCAGCCACCTCGCCGGTTTCCGCGCGGCGCTGACCCGCACGGTCAACACCTACGCGACCGAGAGCGGCATCGCCAAGAAGGAGAAGGTCGCGCTCGCCGGCGAGGACATGCGCGAGGGCCTTACCTGCATCCTCTCGGTCAAACTGCCCGATCCGAAATTCTCGTCGCAGACCAAGGACAAGCTGGTGTCGTCAGAGGTGCGCCCGGTGGTCGAGGGCATTGTCGGCGACAAGCTGCAGCAATGGTTCGAGGAGCACCCGGCCGAGGCGCGCAAGGTCGTCGCCAAGGTCGTCGAGGCGGCGGCGGCCCGCGAGGCGGCGCGCAAGGCGCGCGACCTCACCCGGCGCAAGAGCGCGCTCGATATCGCCAACCTGCCCGGCAAGCTCGCCGACTGCCAGGAGCGTGACCCGGCGAAGAGCGAAATCTTCATCGTCGAGGGCGACAGCGCCGGCGGCTCGGCGAAACAGGGCCGCGACCGCCGCTTCCAAGCGATCCTGCCGCTCAAAGGCAAGATCCTCAACGTCGAGCGCGCCCGCTTCGACCGGATGCTCGCCTCGGCGGAGATCGGCACGCTGATCCAGGCGCTCGGCACCGGCATTGGCAGCGAGGATTTCGACGCCGAAAAGGCGCGTTATCACCGCATCATCATCATGACCGATGCCGACGTCGACGGCAGCCACATCCGCACGCTGCTGCTGACCTTCTTCTACCGTCAGATGCCGCAGCTGATCGATAAGGGCTTTCTCTACATCGCGCAGCCGCCGCTCTACCGCCTGCAGCGCGGCAACGCGAAGCCGGTCTACCTCAAGGACGATAGCGCGCTCGAAGCCTATTGCTCCGAGACGGCGCTGCGCGACGCGGTGTTCACCCAGCACGACGGCGGGCAGCGCGGCGGCAACGATCTGCACGACTTGCTGGAGCAGGCCCGCGGCCAACGCCGGCTGCTGCTGGCGCTCAACGCCAAGGTCGGTAATCTCACCGTCGTCGAGCAGGCGGCAATCGCCGGCGGCTTTACCGGCGACCCGGCCGAGGCGGCGCGCCGCACCGCCGAGCGGCTCAACCGGATCGGCGAGCCGCAAGACGGAGCGTGGCTCGGCGAAACCAACCGCACCGAGGACCTGATCTTCAGCCGCACCAAGCAAGGCGTCGGCGAACGCCGCCTGATTGAGGCGGCACTGATGAACAGCAGCGATGCGCGCCGGCTCGCCGCCGACGCCGCCGAACTGCGCGAGACCTATGACCGGCCGGGCAAGCTCGTCGCCCGCGACCGCGAGTACGACATCACCGGCCCGGTGAGCCTGGTCGAGGCGATCATGGAGGTCGGCCGCCGCGGCATCGACGTCAACCGCTACAAGGGCCTCGGCGAGATGAACCCCGAGCAGCTCTGGGAAACGACGCTCGACCCGGAAATCCGCTCGCTGTTGCAGGTGCGGGTGAGCCACGCCGATCTCGCCGAGGAGACGTTCTCGACGCTGATGGGCGACATCGTCGAGCCGCGCCGCGACTTCATCCAGGCCAACGCGCTCAGCGTCGCGAACCTGGACGTGTGAGAGACACTACATTGGATGGGTTAGCGCCGCGTATAGTGAAAGCGGCACGACAGAATCTCGATACGTTGCTCCGACCCGCTACCGGTGACGCGATAGACCAGCCGGTGTTCGCCGGTTATCCGGCGCGACCACCACCCCGCGTACTCACGGCGCAGAGGCTCGGGTTTTCCGATCCCGCTAAAGGCTGACTGTTGGATATCGGCAATCAACTGGTCGATACGATCGATGATGTCACGCCGGGATTCTTGCCAGAAGACGTAATCCCGCCACGCCTCTCTGGTGAAGACGACCCTCATTCACCTGGCTTGAACTCGACGAAATCCCCCGCTTCGGCCTCGGCCAGCGAGCGGCGCAGATGCTCCGCATTCGCTGGGTTGCTCAGTAGATGCAGCGTTTCTTCGAGGCTTTCGTACTCGGCCAACGACATCATCACCACTGGCGAGCCGTTTTGCCGGGTGACGAGCAGCGGTGCTTGATCGGCGCAGACCTTATCCATCCGCGCCTTGAGCGTCTGCCGCAGTTCCGAATAGGAAATCGTGTCCATGATGCGCCTCCGGCTTGTACCTATTTAGGTACAAGCCGGAGATTTGTCAAAGGCCGGTGCCTGGCTACTCCGCGGCTTCCTTGATCGCGGCGCCGGGCAGCGCCTCGCTGCCGGTCCACGGATGCTCGGCAACATCGAACAGCACGCCCTCGGGCCCATAGAGTTTGACCTCGAAGCCGCCTCGGCGGTCCGGGTTCTCCTGGTCCATGTAGTGCGTGCCGCCCAGCGCCTCGACCGCCTTCTGCGCCTCGTCGATGTTCTCGACCAGGATGCCGAAATGATGGAGGCCGGTGTAGTCCATCCCCTTGCCGATTTGGTCGCTCTTGAATCGCAGAATGGCGAGGTCGATCGTGCCGTCGCTGATGTGATGCCCGTAAGCCAGCGTCCCGTCATTGCTGCTCACGAGCTTGAAATCGAACGCCTTGCAGTAGAAATCGGCCATCGCGTCAGGGTCTTTGCAGGCGATGGCGAGGTGGCGCAGCTTGGCCATGATCTTGCCCTCCCCTACTCGGCCGCGTCTTTGAGCGGCGCGGGCAGCGGCTCGGCGCCGGCCCAGCCATGTTCGGCGATGTCGAACAGCACGCCCTCGGGGCCGAAGAACTTCTTCTCGAAATAGCCGGCCTGGTGTCCGTCCTGGCCTTGGTCGATGTAGTGCTTGGCGCCGAGGCCCTCGAGCTTCTTCTCGAACGCGTCGACATCCTCGACCAGCACCCCGAAATGGTGCAGCCCGCGATAGTCCATGCCCTTGCCGAGCTGGTCGGTCTTGAACTTGAGGATCGCCATGTTCAGCGTGCCGTCGGAGAGGAACACGCCGTCGGCGAGATAGCCGTTCGGCCGGCCGACTTCCTTGAAGTCGAACGCCTTCTTGTAGAACTCGGCCATCGCCTCGGGGTCTTCGGCGGCGATCGCGATATGACGGAGCTTGGGCATGGCGTCCTCCGGGATGAGTTGCTGATTTGCTTCTATCACGTTAGCGCAGCGAGCGAAATCTCGGCCACGATGGCAAACACAGCCGACGAGGGCGCACGCCGGGGTTGCTCCGCATCAATCGATGGTAGAGAGGTCGTCTTATTATCGTTTAGATTGCTTTTGACAGGGAGACGGCAAAATAAAGCGAGGCGCCGCTAATGGGGATCACTTTCTGGATCGCGGCCTTAGCCATACCGGCGGCTTTGCTCATTGGAAATTCCATCGTGCGCGCGTTGTTGGATATGAGCCAAAGCGCGGGGGGCTGACACGGGATTGATGTTTGTCGCATTTGATCTGGCGGTCTTGCTTCAGGCCGATGACTTTCATAAATATATCCCGTTCGGGCAATTTGCTAAAAATATGATGGCGATATACGGTTTCACGCTAGTGATATGTGTGTTTTCTTGGATAATTCTGGTTATCTGTGAAAGGAAAATCTCAGAATACTACGAGAGTAAGAGAGGGTTACCGCTGGGGGCATTCTTCGCATCATTTTTTCTTCCTGTGTTAATGATATTTATGAACGTGACGCCGTTTATATACGGTATGTAAGGCGCAAGCGGAGGGTACGATGATAGAGTTTTTCACCCTTACAGGCATCGCGGCCGTAGCATCGGCAGTCTTGATGGGGGTTGCTACCTACATTCTGTCCATGTCCGGGCTATTGCGAACTAGGGCGGCTCAGGAGCAACGCAGGCATAACAAAAACCTCGCACGAGGCATTCCAGCTTAAGCGGTACTACCGGATCGAGGCCCCGGCTTCGCTCAATCCCCCAAAGCAGAGACCGGCCCCATTCGCCGAGCGCCACTATTTTGCTATTGCCGCAGCGCGGACCCTACGCGCTATGCAAGACCGAAATCTTGGCCAGCAGCCGCGCCAAATTCTTGCCGACCTTGGTCAAGGCCTCGTCGCGGGTGAACAGGCCGAAGCGATCGAATTCGCGCAGCCGCGTGCCGTCGCGCAGCACGAAATACGTGGAGCAGACCAGCATCGCAGGGTTGGGAAGTTCGGGCACCACCCAAGCAAACAGCGCTAGGTCCTTGTCGCGCATGTAAGGAAACGTGCCCAGCGCCGACAACGCGCTGGCGGGCGCGGCCAGCCCGGTCTCCTCGCGCAGCTCGCGCCGCGCCGCTTGCTCCAGTGTTTCGCCGGGTTCGACCCCGCCTTTGGGAATGTCCCAGCGCGGCGAGCGCGTGGCATGGCCGAGCACGAGGCGCTTTCCGTCGGTGACGATAACACCGCAACTGATGGTCTTCGCCGGCAACGCGGTTACGGGCTCGACCCGCCGATCATGCCGCCATAGAAGCCGCTGAACCGGCTGCCGTCGCTGCGCTTGTCGCTGTCGGCGCAACCGGCCAGCGCCAAACCGGCGAACAACGCGATCAGCATCAGTGAAATCAGGCGTATCATTGGGCCGGCTCGAAGCGGGCGAATTCCTCGGCGTTCTGGGCGCGGAACCGCGTTACCGCCGCGGCATGCGCGGCCTGCTCCGCCGCTCCGTAATCGGTGACCGGCCGCGGCTCGTCGTCGAAATTTCCGTAGCGGTCCACCCCGCGCACCAGCATCGCCGATTGCCGCACGCTGGCCCGGCAGGTCGCCGAGGTCGGGATGTAGCTGATGCCAAAGCCGATCCGCCGGTCGCTCGACAGGTTCGGCCCGGAGCGGTGGATCAGATGGGTGTGGTGCAGCGACATCTGGCCGGCCTTCAGCACCATGAACTCGGTGCCCTCGCGCGCGAAATCGGCGGTCAGCGTCTGCCCGCGCGACAGCAGGTTGTTGTCGTCGGCGAACTGGCCGTGATGCAGTTGCCCGCGCGTGTGGCTGCCCGGCGCCACCTCGACCGCGCCCGACTCGACCGGCACATCGGTCAGCGCTACCCAGGCGGTGATGTGTACCGCCGGCTCCAGCCCGAAATAGGTAGCGTCCTGGTGCCAGCTGACAAAGGCCGGGTCGCCGGGGGATTTCGGCCAGATCGTGAAGTGGAACAGCCGAATATCCGGCCCGATAATGTCCTCGACCGGGTCGAGCACCGCCGGGTGGCGCACCAGCGCGTCGACCCAGGGAAACAACAGATGCGGCTTGAAATTATGGCCCTTGCCAAATTGCCGCCGATCGCGCCGCTCGAAATCCTCGAGCCGATCGCGAAAGCCGCGCGCCTCTTCGGGGCTGAAGGCGTCGATCGGAAACAGAAAGCCGTCGCGGTGGTAGCGCGCGATCTCGGCGTCGGACAGCCGCTTGCCCATGTGGTTTGCCTCACTGTTTGGCCAAAATAATCCTCGTCATTGCGAGGAGCAACGCGACGAAGCAATCTCGATGGGCCGTGCGACGATTGGAACGGGATTGCTTCGCTCCGCTCGCAATGACAATGAAGTGGGGACGCGACGGAGGGACATGTGACCGGACAAATGCGCTCTTATCGCGCTCTCATTGCTGGAAAACGCGGCGCCGTTGCCGCCAACCATCCGCTGGCGGCGCAGGCCGGGCTGATGGCGCTGCGCGCCGGCGGCAACGCGATCGACGCGGCGGTGGCGACAGCGCTGGCGCTCGGCGTCGTCGAGCCGATGATGTCGGGTCTCGGCGGCGATGCGTTCTATCACGTGTTCGACGCTGAGAGCGGCAAGTCGGTGGTGTTCAACGGTACCGGCCCGGCGCCGCGCACCGCGACCCCGGAGCGCTACGCCAGCGGCATTCCGCGCATCGGGCCGCTGTCGGTATCCGTGCCGGGGATGCTGGCCGGGCTGGAGGCGATGCACCACGCATACGGCAGCCTCGCCTGGGCAGAGCTCTGCGTCGAGGCCATCCGGCTGGCGCGCGAGGGTTTCGGCGCGACGCCGCATTACCGGCACTTCGCCGGCGAATACCTGGCCACGCTGCAGGTCGATCCGCGCAGCGTTGCCGTCTTCTTGCGGGACGGCGCCCCGCCGCGGGTCGGTACGCTGATCGTCCAGCCCGACCTTGCCCGCACGCTCGAAGACATCGCCGCCAACGGGGCGGAGACCTTTTATCGCGGCGCCCTCGCCCGCCGGCTCGCCAAGGCGTTGCCCGAATGCGGCGCCCTCGTGACCGAAGCCGACCTCGCCGAATTCGAGGCCGAACTTCAGCAGCCGATCGGCATTGACTATCGCGGACTGCGGGTGCTGCAGGCGCCGCCCAACTCGACCGGCTTTGTCGTCCTCCAGGAGCTGAAGATCGCCGAGAATTTCGACCTCGCGCGTCTGGGTCTCGGCTCCGCCGACCTCGTCCATGTCATGGTCGAGGCCAAGAAGCTGGCCTTCGCCGACCGTGAACGCTGGGGCAGCGACTCTCGCACGCTACAACCGCCGTTCGACGACATCCTGTCGGCGGAATATTGCGCCCGCCTCGCCGCGCGCATCGACATGAAGCGGGCGGCGCCGACCCGCTCGCTCGCCGACGCGGCCGGCGACACGACCTATTTCTGCACCGCCGACGGCGACGGCAACGCGGTCTCCGGCATCCAGAGCATCAACAGCGGCTTCGGCTCGGGGGTGATGGCCGGCGACACCGGCATCCTCTTGAACAACCGGATGGCCTACTGGCACCTCGACCCCAACCACCCGAACTACCTGCGCCCCGGCCGCCGCGTGCGGCACACGATGAACCCGCCGCTGGTGCTGAAAGACGGCGAGTTGTGGGGTGTATTCGGCACGCCCGGCGCCGACAATCAGGTGCAGATCAACTTCCAGATCGCGACCGCGATGATCGATTTCGACCTCGACCCGCAGCAGGCCGCGGAGCTGCCGCGCTGGACCTCGATGGTGCCGGGGCAGTACGCCAATTACCCGCATGACGGCCCCGACGTGCTGACGATGGAGCGGCGCTTCGCGGAGGAGATGCGCCGCGACCTGGGGGCGCGCGGCCACCCGGTCAACACCGTCGGCGATCTCGATGGCCCGTGCAGCGTGGAGATCATCCGCCGCGAGCAGGACGGGATGCTGCTCGCCGGCTCCGACCCGCGCCGCGACGGCTGGGCGCTCGCCTGGTGAGCCAAGCGATGAAGCGCGTGCTGACCGGGAGGTTCATGCACGAGACCAACACCTTCTCGGTCGTCAAAACCGACATGGCGCTGTGGCGCCGCCGCGATTTCCACACCGAGAACGAAATCCCCGCGATCTTCCGCGGCACCCGCTCGGCGCTCGGCGCAACCTTTGAGGCGGCCGACAAATACGGCTGGACGCTCGTTCACCCCATTTCAGCCAACGCCAACCCGTCGGGGATCGTCACCGACGAGGCGTTCGAGACCATCGGTGGGATGATCCTCGGCGCGGCCGAGCGGCAAGGCCCGATCGACGGCGTGCTGCTCCATTTGCACGGCGCGATGGTCACCGACAGCCATGAGGACGGCGAGGGCGAGTTGCTGGAGCGGCTGCGCCGCGCTCTCGGCCCCGACATCCCGATCGTCGTCACGCTCGATCTCCACGCCAACGTCACGCAAAAGATGGCTGACCACGCGAGCGCGCTGATCGCATTCCGCACCTACCCGCATATCGACATGTACGAGCGCGCCTGGCAGGGCGCGGATCTCTTGCAGCGCGCGATGCGGGGCGACATCCGCCCACGCACCGTGATCGCGCGGCGGCCGATGCTGCACGGGCTCGATTGGGGCCGCACGCAGCGCGGGCCAATGGCCGAGCTGATCGCCCGCGGCGAGGCGCTGGAAGAGGCCGGCGAAGCGCTCGCAGTCAGTATCTGCGCCGGCTTCGCGCTCGCCAATATCCGCGATGTCGGGCCGTCGGTGACGGTGACGATCGACGGCGACGACCCGCGCGGCCAGGCGGTCGCCGAAGAGTTCATGGACCATGCCTGGGCCGAACGCGATTTCACCACGGTGCGGATGCTCACGGTCGTCGAGGCGGTCGCCCGCTGCCGCGAGGGCAAGCCGGGCATGAAGCCGCTGGTTGTCGCCGACTTTACCGACAACCCCGGCGGCGGCGGGTACGGCGACGCCACCGCCTTCCTCAAGGGACTGATCGAGGCCCGGATGGAGAGCGTCGCGTTTCACGCCATCTGCGATCCGGAGGCGGTGGCCGACGGCATGCGGACCGGCATCGGCCCGGCCACGCTCACCCTCGGCGGCAAGACCGATCCGCGAATGGGCGGCGGCCCACTGACGCTCGACGGCGAGATTACCTGCATCACCAACGGCCGCTTCATCGCCTACGGGCCGATGGGCGGCGGGGTCGAGCGCAATTACGGGCCGTCGCTGGTGTTCCGGGTCGGCGGCATCGACATCGTGCTGATCTCGAACAACGGTCAGGCGACCGATCTCGGCCAGTTCACCTCATTGGGTATTGACCCGACGCGCTATACGACGGTGGCGGTCAAATCCATGCAGCATTTCCGCGCCGCCTTCGAGCCGATCGCCCGCGAGGTGGTGCTCGTCGACACCGGCGCGCTGTGTCAGGTGGACTACCGGCCGGATTTGTTCGACAAGGTGCGGCGGCCGATCTGGCCGCTCGACGCGCTCCCCCAGTGAGAAGCCGATGAGATTTCTACTCGCCGTCGCGGCCCTGCTCGGCTTTTCCACCGTCGCCCTCGCCGACGGGCTGACCGCCGACGACTACAAGTATCTCGACAAGCTGCTCGGCCTCACGGCGCAGAGCGCCGTCCTCGCCGAGCTGACGCCGAACGAGCAGAACGCGCTGCACAGCGCGATCAACGATCTGTCGCGCTACCCGGAAAGCCGAGACCTGCAGGTGAAGCGCTATTTGGCGCTGGTCTACCCGCGCGAATGCAAACGGTGGAGGGAGGCAAACCCGAACCACCCCGCGCAGCAGAATTGCTCGCCCGCCGCCGATCCGGCGATCGAGCCCGGCAAGCAGGTCAGCGATAACGTCTGCGCGACCTGCCACCTGTTCGGCGTGACCGGCCAGTCATTCCGCGAGCTCGCCCGCGGCAAGGACTGGGACCAGCACAAGCTCGAACATGCGCTGCGCCATACCCCGGGCATGGTGCCGATCAAGTTGAAGCCGGATCAGCTCGACGCCCTCGTCGCCTACATCAATTCGTTCAAGACGCCCTAGCTCTTCGGCTCAGTGCCGAAAGTGCCGCTTGCCGGTGAACACCATCGCGATGCCGGCCTTGTCGGCGGCGGCGATCACCTCGTCGTCGCGGCGCGAGCCGCCGGGTTGAATGACCGCCGTGATACCGGCCTCGATCCCGGCTTCGAGCCCGTCGGCAAACGGAAAGAACGCATCGGACGCCATCACCGCGCCACGCGCCGGCAACTCCGCGAGCCCGGCGGCCCGCTGCATGTCGGCGGCCTTGGCGACGGCGATCTTGGCGCTGTCCACGCGGCTCGGCTGACCGGCGCCAATGCCGACCGTCGCGCCGTCCTTGGCGAAGACGATCGCGTTCGATTTGACGTGTTTCGCGACCGTGTCGGCGAAGATCAGGTCGGCGATTTCGGCCGGGGTCGGCGCGCGCTTCGTGACCACCTTCAGGTCGCTCGGCGTCGCAACCGCGTTGTCGCGCCCCTGCACCAGAAAGCCGCCAGCGAGCGAGCGGAAAATCATCCCCGGTGCCGCCGGATCGGGCATCCCGCCCGTCACCAGCAGCCGCAGATTGCCCTTGCGCGCCAGTAACGCGGCGGCTGGCTCCTCAACCGCCGGCGCGATGATTACCTCGACGAAAATCTTGGCGATTTCCTCCGCGGTCGCGGCATCGAGCGGGCGGTTGACCGCGACGATGCCGCCAAAGGCGCTCACCGGGTCGCAGGCGAGCGCGCGATCCCAAGCGGCGCGCAGGCTCGCCCCCGTCGCGACCCCACAGGGATTGGCATGCTTGACGATGACCACCGCCGGCTCGCGGAACTCGGCGGCGAGCTCGAACGCCGCGTCGGTGTCGGCGTAGTTGTTGTAGGACATCTCCTTGCCCTGCAACAATTTGGCGCCCGCCACCCCGGGCCGCGCGTCGTCGCTGCGGTAGACCGCCGCCGCCTGGTGCGGGTTCTCGCCGTAGCGCGTGACCTCGACCAGGCACCCCGAAAACGTGAGCGTTCCCGGGAAGTCGATCCCCTCCTCGCGCGCCATCCACCCCGAAATCGCCGCGTCATAGGCGGCGGTCAACGCAAAGGCCTTGGCCGCGAGCTTGCGGCGAAAGTCGAGGCTGGTCCCGCCCCTCGCCAGCTCGGCCAGCAGCTTTTCGTAATCGGCGGGATCAGTGACGGTGGCGACGAACTCGTGGTTCTTCGCCGCGGCGCGGATCAACGCCACGCCGCCGATATCGATGTTCTCGACGCACTCGTCTCGCCTGGCTCCCGACGCGACCGTCGCCGCGAACGGGTACAGGTTGCAGACCAGGAGGTCGATTTCGCCGATGCCGTGCGCGGCGAGCGCGGCGAGGTGATCCGCGCGGTCGCGCCGTGCCAAGAGCCCGCCATGGATCGCCGGGTGCAGTGTTTTCACTCTCCCGTCGAGCATCTCGGGGAAGCCGGTTGCGCTGGCGACCTCAGTGACGTCAAGGCTCGCGTCGGCGAGCGCCTTCGCCGTGCCGCCGGTCGACACCAGCGCGACGCCGCGCGCGGCGAGCGTCTGGGCGAAGGGCACAAGTCCCACCTTGTCGCTCACCGAAAGCAGGGCACGCCGGATCGGCTGGAGCGCGGATGGCATAGGCCGGGGTATAGGGCCGCGCCGCGGCGGCTTCAAGCGCGTCTCGCGCCGCGGCTCAACACGCCGAGCAGCAGCGCCACCGTCAATGCCGCGATCGCCAGGCCGCCGAATCCCCAGCCGTTTTCCGCCGCCCAGGCGCAGCCAATCAGCACGACGTCCGCCGCGACCACCCGCAGCACCACGGCATCATGGCTGAGGCCGCGTTGCACCGCGCGCTGATAGAAATGCTCGCGATGCGGCCGCCAGACCCGCTCGCCGCGCGCGAGCCGGCGCAGCAATGTCAGGGTCGCGTCGGCGAGGAAATAGAGCGGCAGGATCAGCGCCGCCTTCCATCGCCCTTGCAGTGCCAAGTTGCGCAGCAGGAAACCGAGCAGAAAACCGAGCGGAATGCTGCCGACATCGCCGAGGATGATCTTGGCCGGCGCCCAATTCCAAACGAGAAATCCGAGCGCGGCGAGAACAACCACGCCCGCCGGAAATGCGATCCCGAGATCGAGCATGCGGCCGCTGCTCGCGACCAACATCAGGCCGAGCCCGATCGCCACGGCCTCGCTTCCGGCGATGCCGTCGATGCCGTCCATGAAGTTGAACAGGTTGATGAACCAGACCCAGAGCAGCGCCGTCGCGATCGCGTCGAGCGCCGGTGGCAGCCATCCCTGAAACAACGCGCCGCCGGGCAAGGCCGCCATCGTCACCGCTACCGCGACGATCTGCGCTAGAAGGCGTGGCGCCGGCGACAGCCCCCGCCGGTCGTCGATCCACGAGACGAGCGCCAGCCCGGCGGCTGCCGCCGGCACCACCAAGTATCGGGTTCCGAGGAGGTGCGCCGCCGTCAAGCCGGCCCAGCCGATCACGATCGTCCCAACCACCGCGATGCCCCCGCCGCGCGGCACCGGCACGGTATGCGACGAGCGCTCGTTCGGAACGTCAAGCATCTCGCGGCGCTGCAAAATGCCGGTCAACAACAGCGTGCCGAGACACGAAACCAGGAAAGCCACCCCAGCCAGCAGGGCCAGCAAGACCGAAGGCGCCATCGCTCGACTAGACGAGTGAAGAGCTGTTCGGCGCTCTGCCCTCGCGGCGGATCGCCCAGCGTACCGTCGCGCCGCTCGGCCCGGTGACACCGCTCAGCACCACCTGCTGTGTCTTCTGCAGCTCACCCGCGCCCAGATAGATGCTCTCGGCGAGGGTCATCTCGGCGCCGACCGCCCGCAGCCGCCAGGCGATGCCGCTCGGCAGCCGCAGCAAGGCCGCGCCGCCATCGCCGACCAGGTTCACCGCGACCGCCGGGTGAAGATGAAAGCGCACGTCGAAATTGACCCCCGCGCGGCCGGTCAGCTTGTCCTCGCCGCGCAGATCGTCGCCTTCGGCGGCGAGGTAGAGTTCGCGCGCATAGGTCACGCCAAAGCGCTGTCGGTAGCCGTCATGGCTGACCGCGATCCACTGGTGGCCGTCCGCCTCGGAGCGCTCGGAGCGCACATTGGGCGGCGCCCGGCCCAAAGTGCCGTCTTCGTTGATCTCGACCGCGTTGGTATCGCCAACCACCAGCACCGAATGCGCCGCGCTTGAGCGCGCCACCTGCCGCCAGGCACGTTGTGTTCCGCGATAGCCGCCGCAATTGACGATGAGCCGCTCGCGCCCGTGGCTCATTTCCAGCGACAGCGGTCCGGCATGCGCGTGCTCGTCATACCCGTGCGCCGGCGGCCTTCCCGCGTCGACCAGCACCAGGCTGTGCCCGGCTTGCATCCGCTCGAAGCCCGAATGCGGCGCGTGGGTTGGGGCGCGGCCCTTGGTTTCGGAGCGGGTGAGAACGAGATCGACGAGAATGCCGTCCTCCTCGACCGAGTTGTTGAACAGCGCCAGCTTGCGGTCGCCGTGGCGGAAGAAGCGAAGCATCGGCGCCATGCGCTCGATCGCGTCCTGCAGCGGGCCGGGACTCTCGATATGCGCCGCGCGTAACGACGCGCGTATATCGATGATGTCGCGCAACACCTCGAGCTGCAGCGACGGGTTGCGCGAGCGATGCCCCCCATCCGGCATCACCTGCTCGGGCAGCTCTCGCTCGACAACTTGCAGCGCTCGGAGCACTCGCTTCTCGCCGTAACCGAACGCAGCGAGCCCGCTGACCAGGCCCTTCAGGGCGCGCAACCGAGCCGGACCGGTCAGCTCCCAGGCGGCGGCACGGCTGAGGTGGCGCAATTGCGCGGCGAGGCTTGCCAGCATTGCGCGGCGCAGCAGCCGGTCGGCCTCGCGGCTGGCGATTTCGTCGAAATGCACGATCCAGGTGAAGATGCGTGTCGCCAAGACGTCGGTGCGCCAGGCGATGGGGTGCCACCCGGTATTGTCGGTGAGCCAGCTTTGTACCAGCGCCCGCGCTGCATCCCTTGCTCCGCCGCCGACGCTCAGCAGGTCGGCGATCCAGGAAAAGCCGTGCCAGGCGGCAAGCCAGTTCTGTCCCGCCTCGGGTGGAAACCATACCGGCATCGGATTGTGCACGACCTGCCCGGCCAGCAAGATCTCGCCGGACAGAATGGCGTGCCCCCGCTTGGCGTCGCCCGGCCAACGCTCGGCGATGCGCAGCCGCAAATCCGCGGGGACCCGGCCGATCAGCGTGTGGCGATAGAGCGGGCCGGCGGCCAGGGCGCGCAGCGTGTCGCGCCGCAGGCGCGTCAGGAGGTTGGGCGCTTCGGTGCCGCCCGAAGCCGTCGACGGCGTCGGTGTCGGCGCGCCGCCGCGTTGCAGCGTCCTCACGCGCGCACCGGCGCCGGGCCGTTCGGCAGCCCGACTTTGGTGAAACGGCCGCCTTCGGCTTGCCCCCCGGAAAACCGCATCCCGCTTCGTAACAAGGAAAAGGTGAAGCCGCAAGCAGCGGCCCGGCAATACCTCGCAAACGATCCCGGTTTGCCCTCGCTAGGCCGTACCGCACTTGACCAAGCGGGCACCGTAAAAGCCGTCCAGGCCGTCATGCTCGGCGAGATGAAACGGCAGCGTGCGCAGATCGCCGTCCTCGGTGAGCCACTCCGCCGGTATGTCCATTTCCGCCGCCGACAAGGGCTGCCGCACGACCGGCGCGTTTGACCGCAGCAGGTTTTCGATCTGACCGGGCCCCTCCTCGGGCTCGAGCGAGCAAGTGCAGTAGACCAGCATGCCGCCTGGGCGCAGCATGTCGATGGCCGCGCGAAGCAGGCGTTCCTGGATCGCCGCCAGCCGGGACACATCGGCCGGCCGCTTCAGATGCGGAACGTCGGGATGCCGCCGGATCGCCCCGGTCGCGGTACAGGGTGCATCGAGCAATACGGCGTCGGCCGGGCGCTCCGGCCGCCATGTAACGCCATCCGCCGCAATCGCGGCCGCCGGCAATGACAGGCGCTTCAAATTCGCCACCAGCCGCGCGAGCCGCCGGCTCGACCGATCAACCGCGGTGACGAAAGCGCCGGCGTCGGCGAGCTGTGCTGTCTTGCCGCCCGGCGCGGCGCAAAGATCGATGACCGAAAGCCCGGCGACATCGCCGAACAGCCGCACCGGCAGCGCCGCCGCGGCGTCCTGTACCCACCAGGCGCCCTCGGCGTAACCGGGCAAAGTCGCGACGGCGCCACCCCCGGCTCGGCGAATTGTTCCGGTCGGAAGCCGAGTCGCCGACAGCTTCTCGCACCACTCGGTCGCGCTGGAACGCACGGTAAGATCGAGCGGCGCCTCACGCAGATGCGCGATGGCGATCGACCGGGCGGCTGCCTCGCCATAATGGCAGCTCCACGACTCCCAGAGCCATCGTGGCGTATTGAGTGCCGCCGCGTCCTGCGCCGCGACACGATCCGGGCCTTCGACGCTCAGCCGCCGAAGCACCGCGTTAACCAGCCCCTTATGCGATGGGAAGCCGCGGCTCTGCGCGAGATCGACGCTGGTCGCAACCGCCGCATGCGGCGGCGTGTGCAGGAACAAAAGTTGCGCGATGCCTAGCCGCAAGATGTCATGCACGACGGCCGCGCGCGGCGGCAGCGGAGTCGCCAGGCAACCGCCGATCAGCTCGTCGATTTGGCCCAAGCGGCGCAGCACCGTGGCGACAAGGAGGCGGGCAAAGGCCCGGTCGCGCAGCGAGAGCTGGCCCATCGTGAGATTGTCGTCGATCGACTCGTCTAGCGGACGTTCGCGACCAAGCACCGACCCGATCAGATCGAGCGCGATTTGGCGAGCGGTCGATGCTGGCGTCATGAAGGTTCTTCTTCCGCCCGGATCGAGTCGAAACGCTAAGGGCGCCCAGCGTCGCGCATCGGCGCCGCTTCCCCTCGGGAACGCGGCGGCCGAGCCGGCATGACCGGGCTACCAAATCCGTGATACGGCGGCGAGGTCTAATGGCATCCCCGCGCGATTGCTCGATAGCCGCAAAAAGAGCGGTACCGCCGTCGAGCGCGGGGTTTGGACCAGGCTCAACCCGACAGTCGGATCGCCGGGACGAAGAAGGCCGCGACCGCCTGTTGCCGCTCGTCGCCCGCGATCAGGCGCTCGCGCAAAGCGCGGATCGCCGCACCCGTAGCCGACTCGTTCCACAACCAGTCGCCCAGCTGCTTGCTTGACGGTCGGGCGTGGCCGGCGATCGCCGCTTCGAGCGCGTAGGCCTTGAGGTCGTCGATCGCGAAGCGCAGCGCCAGCAGCGCCGACATGTCGGCGACCGGGCTCGCCGGGTCCTCGCCGCGCAGCCAGGCGGCGATATAGGCGCCGAACTCCGCCGGCGGCAGACCGCTCAAGCCCACTGTGCTGCGCGCCCGCTCGGTGCACGACCGCGCGTAGAGCGGCGCCAGCGCCCGCATCTCGTCTTCGAACGCCGAGGCGGGTGCCGGGCTTGCCGGCGGCCGCCACGATGGATCGGCCGCCTCGCGCGGGTCGTCGTCCGGGAAATCGGCGATCCGCACCGGCCCGCCGCCCTCAACCAACATGCCGAGCGCCGTCAGGATCACCCGCTTCTGAAACGCCGCGTCGCTTGGCGGCCCGATCGGCCGGCCCAACTCGAACGGCACCCACAACGCCCGCGGCGGCCGCGTATTCTCCGCCTGCGGGCGAATCAGCGCGATCGCCACGCTGGCGATACCCTCTTCCTCGAGATAATGCCCCAGCGCGCTCACGGCGCGCGTACAGAGCGGTCAAACCGAGGTGAGCAGAACCGCGTCGACGTGATCCGCCTTGAGCTTGCCGGCGACTTCCTTGGCGCCCTCGACCATCTGCACCGGATCGGTCGCGCCCATGAACGAGTAGTGCGTCGCCGCCACCGAGCCGATCGTCCCCTCCGCCGCCAGCTCGTTAAGGCGATCGAGCGGGAACACGACGTTCCGGTCTTCCTGGAACCCGGTGCGGTCGAAATTGATCGAGATGTGGCTGCACAGCAGATCGTTTGACCCGGTCGTGCTCGGGATCGCCCGGTAATCGGCGTCGCGGCCGCGGAACACCCGGTCGCCGCGCACGGTAAGCCCCGCCGACGAGACGATCGCGACCCGCCGCTGGTTGAGCGGCTTCCCCTCGACCCAGGGCGTGGTCTTGAAATCGGGACACTCAAGCTCGGCGAGGCGCTTCGCCATCGCCGCAGGCAACCTCTCCAGGCGCATTACCTGCTCCTCTACAAATCCGATGAAGCCAGCCTAGCCGAAATCAGTTCCGCGCAGGTACGCCTTTTTCGCCGAGGTCCCAATAAATTCCGGTCATCACCTGCAGCGCCTCGCGGGCGACCGGGGCGAGCAGGTGCTCGTTGGGCGCGTGCTGCGAGCACGAGGCGTAGGAATGCGGGACCCAGATCGTCGGCAGGCCGAGATCGCTGGCGAAAATATCGTTGGGCAGCGAGCCGCCGAGGTTGGGGAGGATCGCCGGGCGCTTGCCGGTCGTCGCCTGGATCGACTTGGCCGCCCAGCGCACCCAGTCGTGGTCGGGGTCGAGCCGGGTCGCCGGGAAATACGCCTTCTTCCACGGCTCGATCTTGACCATCGGGAAGCCGTGCGCGTCGAGATGGCGGCGCAGCGCCGGCATGAATTCTTGCGGATCGACCCCGACGACAAACCGAATTTGGCAGGTCGCGGTCGCCTTGGGCGGGATCGCGTTGACCGGGTTCTCGGGGTTGCCGGTGGTGAAGGCCAGCACCTCGAAGCTGCACCAGCCGAACACCTTCTCGCTCGGCGTGAGGCCCGGTTCGCCCCAATCGGGGTCGATCTCCGGCGCGTCCTCGCCGCCTTCGCCAGAAACGCCCACTGGGCAGTCGGCCAACGCCATGCGCACCGAGTTCGGCATATGGCTCGGCTTCCACGCCGCGATCTTTATCGCGCCCTTGTCGCTGGTGATCGATGCCAGCGCGTGCGCCATGATCACCCCGGGATTGGCGAGCAGCCCGCCCCAATTCCCCGAATGGTGCCCGCCCTCGCGCAGCTCGCAGACCAGGTCGAAATTCATCGCCCCGCGCGCGCCGAGAAAGATTGTCGGCCGCTCCGGCGCGAGACGCGGGCCATCGGAGGCGATCAGCACGTCGGCCTTGAGCCGCGCCTTCTCGTTGCGGCAAATCTCGCGCAGCCCCGGCGAGCCGATCTCCTCGCCGGTCTCCAGCAGCAGGATCGCGTTGAAGCCGAGCTGGCCACGCGTCTTCAACACGCATTCCATCGCCGCCAGATTGACCGAGTGCTGGCCCTTGTTGTCGGCGGTGCCGCGGCCATAGAGCCGGTCGCCCTGCCGGGTCAGCGTCCACGGCGACAGCCCCTCGCGCCATTGCGGCTCCAAACCGCGGATGACGTCGCCGTGGCCATAGCCGAGCACCGTCGTCGCCGCGTCTGCTTCGCGCCGCTCCGCGATCAGGATCGGCCCGCCGCGCACCGGGTTCTCGAAGATTCGGCACTCGAAGCCGAGCCGCTTCAGCGTCGGGGCGATCTCGTCACCGAGATAGGCTTGCAGCACCGGCAAGCTGCCCTCGACCTGGCTTTCGGTCGGGATCGCGACGCGGCGGGCGAGATCGGTGGTGAAGCCGCCCTCGTCGAAATAGGTTTGGGCGGCGGCAATCGCTTCTTGGCGGCTCATCGGGCCTCCTCGGTAGAGGCCTGCAGCTAAACAGGATTCGCCCGACGCCTCAATGCCGGGTCCTGGTACCGGTGACCGGCGTCCAAGACGGCGCATCGCTCGCCGGGAAACTATCCTCCGAGGCTGTCTCGATGTCGTCGCGTGGCCGCCGAGGCCGTCGTCGCCTTGGCAGCGGCTCGACATGCGCCGGCTTTTCCTCGCGAAGGAACGTCGCGGCGATCAGCCCTGCAAAGCAGGACACGACGATCGGCACTTGCAGCGCGGGAACCAAAATCGCGCCGCCGATCGCACATGCGCCAATCTGGGCAAGGAGCGGTATTCCCCTCCGGGACGCGGCATCGGGCATGTTGTCTCCTCGATCACCAGGCGTACGGCTCACCAACGAGCCGCACACCCGGCGGGTTCCGCTGCCGTTGGGATTGAATTTGTCCAACCTCCGCCACAGTTTACGGCATAATGCGGTGGGGTGTAGGGCGGGTTGCCTGTGGTGGGGTTCGCGCAATGGGCGAGCGAGGCGCTGCGGCCTTGAGGCCGGCGGTGGGCGATGGCTGATCGGCCGCTGCGCGCCGACCCGGCGGATCGCGGCTCCGCCTCCCGTCCGCGTCCCCGCAAACGCTCCGGCGCGACGCCGAAGCGGCCCAGCGCCAAGCGCGGCCGCGGCGGCGGCTTTTTCCGCGGCGTTTTCAAGCTCGGGCTGCTTGTCTTTCTGTGGGGGCTGATCGTCGGCGGCGGAGCGCTTACCTACTTCGCCTTCACCCTTCCCGACACCAATCAGCTCACCGTCGCCGAACGCCGGCCCAGCGTCACCATCCTCGCCAATGACGGCAGCACCATCGCCACCTTCGGCGACCTCTTCGGCCAGCCGCTCACCCTCAAGGAAATGTCGCCCTGGCTGCCCAAGGCGGTGATCGCGACCGAGGATCGCCGCTTTTACAGCCATTTCGGCATCGACCCGATCGGGCTGGCGCGCGCGCTCTTCACCGATCTGCGCAGCGGCCATCTCGTCCAGGGCGGCAGCACGATCACCCAGCAGCTCGCCAAGACCGTCTTCCTCACCCCGGAACGTTCGCTCTCGCGCAAGATTCGCGAGGCGCTGCTCGCCCTCTGGCTCGAACGCCATTTCACCAAGGACCAGATCCTCGAGATTTACCTGAACCGGGTCTATCTCGGCGCCGGCACCTACGGGGTCGACGCTGCGGCACATCGCTATTTCAACAAGTCGGCGGCCAAGCTGAACCTTTACGAGAGCGCGGTGATCGCGGGGCTGCTGAAGGCGCCGACCCGGTTCAACCCGACGCGCGACAAGCAGGCCGCCGCGACGCGCGCCGCGCAGGTGCTCGACCGCATGGTCGAGACCGGCGCCATCGACCAGCCACAGGCCCTTGCCGCCGCGAAGGCCGGCGCCGCGCTCAACACCGTGCAGGTCGTTCGGCCCGGCGAGCGCTACTTCGCCGATTGGGTCGCCGACCAGGTCCGCGATTTCGCCGGCACCTCCGATCACGATCTGATCGTCCGCACCACGCTCGACCCGCGCATGCAGACCGCGGCGGAGACCGTCATCGCCGATGTGCTGGCGCGTCATAGCCTCAAGGATGTCGTCAGCCAGGGTGCCTTGGTGGCGATGGCCACCGACGGCGCGATCCGGGCGATGGTCGGCGGCCGCGATTACAACGAAAGCCAGTTCAACCGCGCCACCCAGGCACAGCGCCAGCCGGGCTCGGCGTTCAAGCCGTTCGTCTATCTCGCCGGGATCGAGGCGGGGCTGCGGCCCGAGGACAGGTTCTTCGACGGCCCGATCCAGATCGGCAACTGGCGGCCGCGCAACTACACCAACAAATATCTCGGCGAGGTAACCCTCGCCGAGGGTCTGGCGCAGTCGATCAACACCATCGCCGTCCAGGTCGCGCAGCGTGCCGGCATCCCCAATGTGATCGCCGTCGCCAACCGGCTCGGCATCACCTCCGACCTGGCGCGCGACGCCAGCATCGCGCTCGGCACCAACGAGGTGAACCTGCTGGAGCTGGTGTCGGCCTACGCGCCGTTCGCCAATGGCGGCAACGGGGTGCTCGCCTACGGCATCGCTGAGATCGCCGACACTTCCGGCAAGATCATCTACAAGCGCTCCGGCAACGGGCCCGGCCAGGTCGTGCCGCCCGACGAGGTCGGGTTGATGAACGAGATGCTGACGGGGGTCATCAGCCACGGCACCGGCAAGGCCGCCGCGCTGCCGCGCCCGGCGGCAGGCAAGACCGGCACCACCCAGGAATATCGCGATGCCTGGTTCATCGGTTACACCGCCGACCTCGTCGCCGGGGTCTGGCTCGGCAATGACGACAACACGCCGATGGCGAGGGTGACAGGCGGTTCGCTGCCCGCCCCCGCCTGGCGCGCCTTCATGCTGGCGGCGACAAAGGATATGCCGGTACGCCCCTTGCCGGAGGGCGCGCCGCCCATCGCCTCCCTCCAGCCGCCCGCAACTGTCCAGCCCGCCGCGGCGGCGCCGACATCGCTCGACAACCTTTTCGGACTCCTCGCGCCGCCGACCCCAACCGCGGCGACGGCGGGACCAATCCCCCTCGTCCCGGGCACTGTGGTGCCACCGCCGCCGCGAAACTGATTATACGATATATGCAATTATTGCGATTCAGAATTGCGATGATGAATATTCAATTTGTTCCCGTTCTGTACCATCTGTCGCACCAACGCCGGTTCATGCGTGGGCCGGCGTCGCCGCCCTTAAAAGCGGCTCGTTGATTGACAGTCCGAAACCGGAGCTTGACGAGCGAACTGACCTTCCGTGCGCGGGCACAACGATAAGGCACAACAATAAGAGCCGTCTGTCGTCCGCGACCGAAATAACAAAAACATCGGCGCGGGCGCTGTTGAGGCAATAAGCCACCGATAACAAGCCCAAGCCGCACGGAAGAGAAGGCCGCTCACCAAATCGGAAAGTAGGCGGTGAATAAGACTAAATGGGCGCCTGCCGACAACCCCTCGGCGGCGATCGCTCCCTCTCCGCCCGACGGCCCAGGGACGGAGAGGGAGCAGGCTGGGCCTTAGTGCAGCGGCGAGAAGGCCGCCGGGATCACGAACATGTTCTCCTGGCGGACGAACTGGCCGCGCGTCGCCGGGGGCCAGGCGCCGGTCTTCTGCGCCTCGGCGCGGATGCGGAAGCGCTCGGCGGCGTCCTTGTAGGCCCAGACGTGGATCCACTGGTTGAGGCCGCCGAGTTCGGTCGAGCCGCAGAAAGCGAGTGGCGACAGCTTGGTGCGGCCCTCGATCCGCTCCGCCCATTTCTCGGTCACGGTCGGCAGCGCGCCCGGCAGCATCGTGTAGGTGCGGATTTCGTAGATATTGCCAAGACCGCGATCGCCGAGCGCTGGCGAGAACGGCGCCAGGTTGATGATCTTCAACTCCATCTCCTCGATGAATTCCGCGATCTTCGGCGGCCAGCCGTTGAGCTTCATCGCATCGGCCCGAAGCTTGTCGCGCGCGCCCAAATTCTCATAGGGCCAGCAATGGATGATGCGGTTGAGCGGCCCGACTTCGGTATGGAAAAACCCGCCGAGCGGCGAAACCTTGTTGCGGCCCGAGCTTTCGACCGCCTCGCCGAACCGCTTCACCGCCTCTGGGATCGAACCGGGCTTCAGCCGGTAGGTGCGCATTTCAACGATCGCCATCGTACATTCTCCCTAGCATTGGTATCGGTATCTAAGGAGAGAACCGAGGGTCAGCACAAGCCGCTTTACGGCGAGGGGCCGGCTACTACGCATTGCTGCGCAGTTCAATTTCCGTTTCGAGCTGCCGGATCATCTTCTCCCACATTGGCCGATCCGGATGCTCCGGACACGCTCTGTTGAATTTCGAGACGATATCCGCCAGCGCCTTCGCCGGCGAACGAACCTCCCGGAGCGTTTCCGCTGGAAATCTCCCCATACCTCAACATACGGCAAGGAAACCGAACGTGCTCAGGCGTTAACCCTGTTTTTGACGTCTTAACCCAAGTCGCGAAGCCGCGCCTCGAGCAGTGCGTAAAGGCCGTCCGCGTTGGCCCTATGAACGACGTTGGCGTTGGCCGGGCGGCCGCTGACCCCGCGCCAGTCGACCACGGTCATGCCCAGCGTCAGCGGGCTCTCGCACTCGATCGCGACGTTGGCGCGGGTGCCCTCAAACAGCTCCGGCGCCAGCAGATAAGCGATGACGCAAGGATCGTGCAGCGCGTCAGGCGCGTCCCCGGTCGGCTGCAGCAGCTCGGCGACCGCCGCGGCGACTGGCGTGCCGAGCTTGGCGATCCGATCGACCCGCTCTCTCGTACTGCGCACCTGATGCGTCGCGTCGAGCGGGATCATCGTGATCGGCATCCCGCTGGCGAAGACGATCTCGGCGGCGTGCGGATCGGCGTGGATGTTGAACTCGGCCGCCGGCGTCACATTGCCGAGTGCGCGCGACGCGCCGCCCATCAGCACCAGTTCGCGCACGCCCGAGACAATCTCGGGCGCCTTGATCAGCGCCATCGCGATATTGGTCAACGGCCCAAGCGCGCACCAGGTGACGCTCCCGGCTGGCGCGGCGCGCAACAGGTCGACGGTGAAGTCAACTCCATGCTCCGCCTGGAGCGGCATCGACGGCTCCGGCAGCGCCAGCGTGCCGAGCCCCGCCTCGCCGTGGAAATGTTCGGCGGTGATCGGCGCCCGGGTCATCGGCACCGCGCAGCCGGCGTAGACGCCGATATCCGGCCGCCCGGCAAGCTCGCACACGGCCCGCGCGTTCCGCTCGGTGACCGCCAGCCTCACATTGCCGCCCACCGCGACGATACCGGCGACGTCAAGCTCCGGCGACCCGAGCGCCAGCAGGATCGCGACGGCATCGTCGATGCCGGGATCGGTGTCGATGACGATCCGCCGTTTCGCCATTCGCCCACCCTAGCTGAGTCACAATGACGCAGAAATAGGCGTCGCCTCCATCTTGCTTGACCCCTTGCGCGAACCAAAGTAGAACATCATATTGTGTTTTGGATTTGTTCTGCCACTAGCGAGAGGGCATGATGCTCACGAAAAAGCAACATGAGCTGCTGATGTTCATCAATCAGCGCCTCAACGCGACCGGCGTTTCCCCCTCCTTCGATGAAATGAAGGACGCCTTGAAGCTTCGTTCCAAGTCGGGCATCCACCGGCTCATCAGCGGTTTGGAGGAGCGCGGTTTCATCCGCCGCCTGCCGCATCGGGCCCGCGCGCTCGAAGTGATCAAGCTGCCGGAAGAGGTCGCGATTCCCGCCGCGGCCGAGAAAGCGCGCTTCTCGCCGACCGTCATTCGCGGCGATTTCTCGGGCGCACTGCCGGGAAGCCCCGTGGCGCCCGACACCGACGCGGTCGAGCTTCCGCTTTACGGCCGCATTGCCGCCGGCACACCAATCGAGGCGCTGCGCGATACCTCCAACAAGATCGGCGTGCCCGCCGCGCTGCTCAGCCGCGGCGAGCATTACGCCCTCGAAGTCGCCGGCGACAGCATGGTCGATGCCGGCATCCTCGACGGCGACACCGTCATCATCCAGCGCTGCGACACGGCCGAAAACGGCTCGATCGTCGTTGCCCTCGTCGACAATATCGAAGTGACCTTGAAGCGCTTGCGCCGGCGCGGCGCGTCGATCGCGCTGGAGCCCGCCAATCCCGCCTACGAGACGCGGATTTTCGGGCCCGACCGAGTCAACGTCCAAGGCAAGCTTGTCGGATTGCTGCGGCGCTATTGAGGGTGTTGCGGGTGCTTGAGTTCGATTAGCCTGCGGAGGAATGGTCCTCCGCGCCGTCGCAATTCTGCTTGTCGCGCTGATCGCCTCGCCGGCGGGAGCAGCGGGTTTCCAATACGGCACCGCGCCCGACCCCGACGGAAAGCCGCTCGAGCTCGGCATCTGGTATCCGAGCGACGCGCCGGTGTCGGCGCAGCCGCTCGGCCTGTTTACGCAGCAGGTGGCGCCCTACGCGGCGATCGCCGGCGAGAAGCTGCCGCTGATCGTCATCTCGCATGGCACCGGCGGCGGCGCTAGCGGCCATTACGACACCGCAGTCGCGCTCGCCGACGCCGGCTTCGTCGTCGTCGCGCTGTCGCACACCGGCGACAATTACAAGGACCAGTCGCTAGCGTTTACCCGGCGCAATTTCACCGACCGCCCGCGCCAGGTGAGCCGGGTCATCGATTACATGCTCAATGATTGGACCGGCCACGCGAGCATCGATCCGGCGCGGATCGGCATGTTCGGCCATTCGGCTGGCGGCTTCACCACGTTGATCGTGCTCGGCGCGACGGCCGACTGGAATCTGGCGGTCTTGTTTTGCCACGATCATCCGGAGGATTGGGGCTGCCAGCAAGCCAAGGAGTGGAATTCGACAACCGCCGACAAAACGCCACCCAAGTGGCATCACGATCCGCGCGTCAAGGCAGGCGCGATCGCCGCCCCGGCACTCGGCTATACCTTCACCAAGGACGGTCTCGCCGCGGTCAAGCAGCCGATCCAGCTCTGGCGCGCCGAAACTGACCAGATCGCGCCCAATCAGTGGAATGCCGACCTCGTCAAGGCGCGCTTGCCGAACCCGCCGGACGACCATCTGGTGCCGTTGGCCGGCCATTTCGCCTTTCTCGCCCCGTGCAGCGAGGCGCTGGCGAAAATCGCACCCTATATCTGCCAGGACGATACCGGCTTCGACCGGGTCGCCTTTCACAAGCAGTTCAATCAGGCGCTGGCCGATTTCTTCAAAGCCAAGCTTGCGCCGCCCTAAGTCCCGCGCTGCGCTTCTTGCTTGAGATCGCGCGCCTGTGCGCGTCTACTCCTCCCAAACGCCATGCCTGCGGGAGGAACGCATGTTGCGCGGGTTGATGGGTGACCAGCCGCTGCTGGTATCGATGTGCATCCAGCATGCGGCACGCAATCACAGCGACACCGAGATCGTCAGCCGCACGCTCGAAGGTCCAATCCATCGCTACACCTATGCCGACGCCGAACGCCGCGCCCGGCGCCTTGCCAAGGCGCTGCTGCGGCTCGGCATCGAGCCGGGCGACCGGGTGGCGACGATGGCTTGGAACACCTATCGGCATTTCGAGCTCTACCACGGCATCTCCGGCATCGGGGCGGTGTGCCACACGATCAACCCGGTGCTGTCTGACGAGCAGCTCATCTACATCTTCAACCATGCCGAAGACCGCCTGCTGTTCCTCGAAACCACCTTCATCCCGCTGATCGAGCGGTTGCGGCCGCAACTGCCCGACGACATGCAGATCGTCCTGCTCGCTCCGGCCGAGACATCGCTGACGGTGCTGGCGCTTTACGAAGATCTTCTCGCGGCCGAGGACGATGATTTTGACTGGCCGCAGTTCGACGAGCGCAGCGCCTGCGCGCTCTGCTACACCTCGGGCACCACGGGCAAGCCCAAGGGCGTGCTCTACAGCCACCGCTCGACAATGCTGCACGCGCTGGGCGCCTCGTTGCCGGGAGCGCTGGCGATGGGCGCGACCGATGTCGTCTGCCCGGTGGTGCCGATGTTCCACGTCTGCGCCTGGGCGACGCCCTATACCGCGCCGATGAACGGGACCAAGCTCGTCTATCCCGGCCCGAAACTCGACGGCGCCAGCCTTTACGAGTTGTTCGAGGCCGAAGGCGTGACGCTTGGGCTCGGCGTGCCGACGGTCTGGCTCAACTTCAACAACTACCTGCGCGACAACAACAAAAACGTCACGACGCTGCGCGGGGTCGTGTCGGGCGGTACAGCGATTCCGCTCGCCTTGCTGCGGGCTTACGAGGCGCGCGGCGTCTCCATGCTGCACGCTTGGGGCATGACCGAAATGAGCCCGCTCGGCACCACCGCCGCGCTCAAGCACAAGCATCTCGCGCTCGACAAGGACGCGCAGACCAAGATCAGGCTGACCCAGGGCCGTCCGGTCATCGGCGTCGAGATGAAGATCGTCGACGACGCCGGCAATGAGCTGCCGCGCGACGGCAAGGCGGTCGGTGAGCTGCTGGTACGCGGCCCGTGGATTGTCAGCGCCTACTACAACGACGAGGAAGCAAGCCAGGCGGCGATCGAGCCCGACGGCTGGTTCCATACCGGCGACGTCGCCACGATCGACGCCGACGGCTACGTCAAGCTCACCGACCGGCGCAAGGATGTGATCAAATCGGGCGGCGAGTGGATCAGCTCGATCGATCTCGAAAACGCGGCGATGGCGCACGAGCACGTCGCCGAGGCCGCGGTGATCGCCATCCCGCACCCGAAATGGGACGAGCGGCCGCTGCTGATCGTCACCGCGCGGCCCGGCTGCACCCCGGAGCGCGACAGCCTGCTGGAACTGCTCGGCCGGCGGTTTCCGAAATGGATGCTGCCCGACGACGTCGTCGTTCTCGCCGAGCTGCCGCATACCGGCACCGGCAAGGTCGTGAAACTCAAGCTGCGCGAAATGTTCCGCGATTACGTCGTGCCGGAGCGTTAATCTAAGGCATGACCGTCACCGTTCGCTTCGCTCCCTCGCCGACCGGATTCTTGCATATCGGCGGCGCCCGCACCGCGCTGTTCAACTGGCTGTTCGCCCGTCACCACGGTGGCCAGTTCCACTTGCGGATCGAGGACACCGACCGGGTGCGCTCGACACTCGAGGCGGTGGAGGCGATCGTCAACGGCCTCAACTGGCTCGGTCTCCATTGGGACGGCGAGATCGTTCACCAGTTCGCCCGCGCCGCCCGCCACGCCGAGGTGGCGCATCAGCTGCTCGCCGCCGACCGTGCCTATCGCTGCTATTGCACGCCAGAGGAATTGGAGGCGATGCGCCAGCGCGCCCGCGCCGAGAAACGGTCGGTGCGCTATGACGGAACCTGGCGCGACCGCAACCCGGCCGAGGCGCCAGCCGGCGTCGCACCGGCCATCCGCCTCAAGGCTCCACAAGCAGGCGCTACCACGATTCATGACCTGGTGCAGGGCGAGGTCACCGTCAGCAACAGCGAACTCGACGACCTCATCATCCTGCGCTCCGACGGGACGCCGACTTACAACCTCTCGGTCGTCGTCGACGACCATGACATGGCCATCACCCATGTCATCCGCGGCGATGATCACCTCAACAACGCCTTTCGCCAGACCCAGATCTATCGCGCGCTCGACTGGCCGATTCCCGAATTCGCCCATATCCCGCTGATCCACGGCGCGGATGGCGCCAAGCTGTCGAAGCGGCACGGCGCGCTCGCCGTCGAAGCCTACGAGGAGATGGGCTATCTCCCCGAGGCGCTGCGCAACTACCTGATGCGGCTCGGTTGGAGCCATGGCGACGCCGAAATCATCTCGACCGAGCAGGCGATCGAATGGTTCGACATCAAGGATGTCGGCCGCGCCCCGGCGCGGTTCGACTTCGCCAAGCTCGACAGCATCAACGCGCATTACATTCGCGAAGCCGACGATGCCTACCTCGTCGATCTGCTGGAGCTACGACTTAAGCCTCGGCTGGCCCGCGAGCTGTCACCGGCGGAGCACAGTCGTCTTCTTCAGGCGATGCCGGCGCTGAAGCCGCGCGCAAAGACCATCGTCGAGCTGATGGACAAGGCCTATTTCTACGTCGCTTCCAGACCGATAGAGACGACGGCCGATGCCGTGAAACTGCTGACTCCGGAGGCACGTCATTTGCTCGGCCAGCTTGGCGATGGCCTTGCCGCCGGCGATTGGCAGGCTGCATCGCTCGAAGCCCGCCTGCGCGATTTTGTCGACTCGAAGGGCCTGAAGCTCGGCGCCATCGCCCAGCCGCTACGCGCCGTGTTGACCGGCTCGACCGCCTCTCCGGGGATCTTCGAGGTCATGGAAGTGCTGGGGCGCGAGGAGACCCTCGGTCGTATCGCAGACGCGGCCCTCCCCCACTAGCGCTGGGGAGTTGCCCAGCCGCTGGCAAAGGCCACAAGAGACGCTATGACAAGACCGATGGCTCCTTGGACCGGGGGTGGGATCGGATCTGGCCCAAGGATGTGGTGCGAATCCAGATACCAGTTCAAGATTGTCGCAATGGCTGACCCGAGCGCCGATCCACCCGTCGCCGCCATGACTTTAGCGCCGACGCGCACCGTATTTCCAACGTCTGGCGCCGCTACCGCCACCGGAGCTTGCCCGCCGATTTCACCCGGATCGACTGCCATCGTCACCTCACAACGATAGATAGAAAAATATTACATCATACAATTTATCAGCGCACCACTGGGTAGTCGAGCACGGGAGCAACCCGCGCGCGTATCTCGCAACCGCGATATTGCATTGCAATATTGTGGCGCTATTTGATAATCAGCCTGCGGCGGCTTATTCTTGCCGCATTCGGGCATCGCCCGCGGGCGTAGCGATCGAGGTGCATCCATGGACGGCAACACTCCCAAGGCGGGCGCGCAAAGCGGGACAATGACGCTGACCGATAACAGCACCGGCAAATCGATCGATCTGCCGGTGCTCGAAGGCTCGGTCGGCCCCAAGGTCATCGACGTGCGCAGCCTTTACGCGAAGACCGGATACTTCACCTACGACCCCGGCTTCATGGCGACCGCCGCCTGTCGCTCCAGCATCACCTATATCGATGGCGACGAAGGCGTCCTTATGTATCGGGGCTACCCGATCCAGGAATTGGCGGCGAAAAGCGACTTCCTCGAAGTCGCTTATTTGTTGCTGAACGGCGAGTTGCCGAACGCGGGGCAGAAGGTCAAGTTCGTCTCCGACATCACGCACCACACCATGGTGCATGAGCAGATCACCACATTCTTCCGCGGCTTCCGCCGCGACGCGCATCCGATGGCGGTGCTGTGCGGCGTCGTGGGCGCGCTGTCGGCCTTCTATCACGACTCGACTGACATCAACGATCCGTACCAGCGGATGGTCGCCTCACACCGGCTGATCGCCAAGCTGCCGACGATCGGCGCCATGGCCTACAAATATTCTCAAGGCCAGCCCTTCATCTACCCAAAGAACTCGCTCGGCTACGCCGAAAACTTCCTGCGCATGACTTTCGCGGTGCCGTGCGAGGAATACGAGGTCAACCCCGTGCTGGCAAAGGCGATGGATCGGATCTTTATCCTCCACGCCGATCACGAGCAGAATGCCTCGACCGCAACCGTTCGCAACGCCGGCTCATCTGGCGCCAATCCGTTCGCCTGCATCGCCGCCGGCATCGCTTCGCTATGGGGTCCGGCGCATGGCGGCGCCAATGAGGCGGTGCTGAAGATGCTGGCCAAGATCGGCAGCCCGAAGGGCATCCCCGACTTCATCAGCCAGGTCAAGGACAAGCACAACCACGAAATCCTGTTCGGCTTCGGTCACCGGGTCTACAAGAACTACGATCCGCGCGCTCATGTGCTGCGCGAGAGCTGCCACGACGTGCTCAAGGATCTCGGGATCAAGGACGACCCGCTCCTCGATCTAGCGATGGAGCTGGAGCATATCGCCCTCAACGACGAATACTTCATCAGCCGCAAGCTCTACCCGAACGTCGATTTCTATTCGGGCATCATCCTCAAGGCGATGGGCTTCCCGACCTCGATGTTCACCGTGCTGTTCGCGATCGCGCGCACGGTTGGGTGGATCGCCCAGTGGACCGAGATGATCGAGGACCCCGACACCAAGATCGGGCGTCCTCGGCAGCTCTTCACCGGCTCCGACTTGCGCCACTACATCGATATCGGTGCCCGGCGCTGATTTACCCGGTCCTCTTAGTCACCGCCTCATCGGCCACGTGAACCTGTGGCGTCGCTCGCGCTCCAAGCGTGAGTACGGCCGCTACCGAGATCAAGGCGCGACCGCTGATACAGAGCCGGGCGGTGGCTGTTCTTCGCTGCGAGACGGGGCGCACGTCATTTTACGGGGAGGAGACGAGGGTAATGGCTGACCTTCGGTTCTTTCGCCGCCTTGGACCATTCACTCTGGGCGAAATCGCGGAGCGGGTCGGCGGGGAACTCCCCGATCGCGACACTGCCAGCTTGACGATCCAAGATATAGCGACCCTGAACACCGCTTCAGCCGGAGATCTCTCCTATTATAGCGACGCGCGTTATTTGCAGGATTTATTGGAAACAAGGGCAAGCGCGGTCCTTACAAGTCCGCACTTCGCGCGCCACGCTCCCCCTGGCATGTGCCTGGTCGTCGTCAGCAACCCGCGCCTAGCTTTCGCGCAGATCGGTCACCTGCTCTATCCGGCTCAGCCGCTCGAGCCCGGGATTGACCCCGCCGCTCGCGTCGACCCGAGCGCGATCGTTGGGGTTGGAACGCGCATCGAAGCGGGAGCGGTGGTCGGTCGGCGCGCCGAAATAGGAGCGCGTTGCCACATCTGTTCCAACGTCATAATCGAGCAAGGTGTGGTCCTCGGCGACGACTGCAGTGTCGGGGCGAATACGGTGATAAGTCACGCGCTGATCGGAAAGCGTGTCGTCATCGACACCGGTGTGCGGATAGGCGGGCAGGGTTTCGGGTTTGTGCCGACGCCGAAGGGCCTGCTGCGAATGCTGCAATTGGGCCGCGTTGTTATCGAGGACGACGTCGACATTGGTGCCAACTGTGCGATTGACCGGGGCGCAACCGGAGATACGGTGATCGGCGCCGGAACCGTGCTCGATAATCTCGTGCAGATTGGCCACAACGTCCGCTTGGGGCGCCGTTGCATGATCTCAGGTCAGGCGGGCATCGCCGGTAGCACCACTATCGGTGATGGCGTCATGATCGGCGGACAGGTCGCAGTTAGCGATCACGTCACGATCGGCGATGGAGCAAGCATCGCCTTTAATAGCGGGGTTATCCGTGACGTTGCGCCAGGAACGATCGTGGGCGGCTTTCCAGCCATCGAAATCCGCCAATGGCACCGCCAGACGGTGCAACTTGCCCGGGCTTCTCGCCGCAAGACGGATGGCGCCACCTGACCGGGAAATGCGGCTTTATTTCCGCTCGATCAGCTCGATCTTGTAGCCGTCCGGATCTTCAATAAAGGCGATGACCGAGTCGCCATGTGCCATCGGGCCCGCCGGGCGCGGGATCTTCACCCCGGCCTTGGCTAGGCGATCGCAGGTGCCATAGACATCGGGCACGCCGATCGCCAGATGGCCAAAGCCGGAACCAAGCGCATAGGGCTCGGCTTGCTCCCAGTTATGGGTCAGCTCGACCACCGTGTTGTGCTCCTCGTCGCCGTAGCCGACAAAGGCCAGCGTAAACTTGCCGGTCGGATAGTCGCGTTTGCGGATCAGGTTCATGCCGAGCTGGTCGGTGTAAAAAGCGAGCGACTTATCGAGGTCCTTCACCCGGATCATCGTGTGCAAAAAACGGAACTTGTCGGTATCGGCCATGAGTGGTTTCTCCTGTCTAGCGGGCCTGTCGCTGACGGCGGGCGGCGATGATCTCCAGAATCTTGTCCGCGGCCTTGAGGCTCGGCGACAAACCGCCGGAGCCGAGACGCCGTATCGCCTCATCATAGCCTTCCAGATGCGCGGCGCGAACCCGTTCGTCCCGAACCAGCACGGCCAGGGTCGCGGCAATGCGCTCGGGCGACCGGTCACCAAAGACATATTCGCTGACGAGCGGCCGTCCCAGGATCAAGTTGATCAGATTGACCCGCCCGATCTTGAAGACGCGTTCGAGCAGGAGCTCCGTCAAGGGGTTGAGACGATAAACGACGGTCATCGGCAAACGCGCCATCGCCAGTTCCAGGGCCACGGTTCCCGAAGCCGCGAGCGCGGCCCGGCTGGCAGCGAAGGCGTCGTATTTTGCCTGATCGCCGCGCAGTACGATCGGTTCGCCCGGCCAGTCGCGCACCTCGGCGGCGACGGTGTCGGCAACCGTTTCGACCGTCGGGACGGCGGCCCGGAACGGCCCGATGGCTTTTTCGACCTCGCGCAGCGTTGCGCCGAACATCGGGAGTAGCCGCCGCACCTCGCTGCCTCGGCTGCCGGGCAGCACGCTCAGCACCAGCGCATCGGGCGCGATGCCGTGGGCGGCGCGAAACCGCGCGGCGTCGCCCGATCTGGCGCCGCTCTCGATTACCGGATGGCCGACAGCCGTCGCAGCGAGCCCGACTCTCTCGAAATAGGGTGGCTCGAACGGCAGAAGGCACAGCAGGTGATCGTACCAGCGCGCGATCCGCCGGGCGCGGCCGGCGCGCCAGATCCACACCATCGGCGCGACATAATGGATGAGGGGCAATCGCTGGCCGCGGCGGCGCAGCGCATGGGCGATCCGCCAGCTGAAGCCGGAGCTGTCGATCGTGACGACCACGTCAGGTTGCTCACGCTCGATCACCGCAACGGTCTGTCTGATACGGCGGAAAATCGCGGGGGCTCGCGGCAAAACCTCGGCGATCCCGTTGACGGCGAATTCGGAAAGCGGCGCCAGGCTGTCGACGCCCTGTTCGCGCATCCGCTCACCACCGATCCCGGCAATCCGTAGACCGTCGCCAACACGCTGCCGCAGCGCCGCGATCAAAGCTCCGCCAAGCGCGTCGCCCGAGGGCTCGCCGGTGACAATGAAGACGAACGGCGCCGGCGACGTATTTCCCGTCATTCGGCGCGCACGCCGACGACAAACAGTCCGGCCTCGTCGGCGGCGCGAATTACCGCCTCGCGATCCAGCATCAGCGTGGCGCCGGCTTCGACGGCGATGCCCCGCAGCCCAGCCGCAGCGGCGTTTGCCACGGTCCGTGCCCCAATAGTCGGCCGATCGATCCGATTTTCCTGCTGCGGCTTGGCGAGCTTGACGAGCACCCCGCCCAGACCCTCCCGCCGCAACGCGCCGCAACGCCTGAGCAGGCCATCAGTGCCTTCGATTGCTTCGACCCCGAGCACCAGGCCTTGCTGGACGACGACGGCCTGGCCGACATCCAGCATGCCGATTGCTCGGGCGAGTTCGATGCCGCGTCTGATATCGACCTCGGCATCGGCATCGGGGCGAAGACGGCCAAGCGGCCCTTCCGGGACCGCTGTCGCATCGAGCAATTCATGCGCGCCGAGTAGCCGGAAGCCCTCGATCTCCAATTCCTTCACCACGGCAGAAAGCAACCCGTCATCGCCGAGCATGCGATACCCGACCTTGGCGAAGAATCTGGTGGCTCGCCAATCCGGTCGGATCGCCGACAAGGTGGGACGTCGGATGGCCCCCGCGAGCACCAGATCGGTGACGCCATTGTCGCGCAGCAGGCCGAGCCCCTTCGCGGCCGCGCCCATACGGCACCAGGCATGCGGTACGCCGGCAACGGTGTCCGGATCCGCTTCCCCCTGCAGCGCCAAAACGAAGAAATCGCGGCCACGGGCGCGGCAGGTGTCGATCAGCCGCTGCGGCAGCCCGCCGGCCCCGGCGATGATGCCGAGACGGCCGGTTGCCGCTTCATTATCCGCCATTCGGGCCTTTTGGCTGGCAGATGGCACGGCTCGAATCCGCCCGAATAAACGCGACAATATCGGCAACGGGGCCATTGCCGGCGTATTTTGCGGCGATCTCATCGACGCGCTCGACCAGCGTGCCTTCGTCGGAAAACAGGAATTGGTAGGCGGTGCGCAGCCCGCTGATATCCTCACGGGTGAAGCCGCTACGCTGCATGCCCACGATATTGATGCCGGAAAGCCGGGCCCGATCGCCCGTCGCCTGACCGTAGGGAATCACGTCGCGGACCACGGCGGAGAGGCCGCCCACCATCGCATAGCGGCCGATCCGACAGAACTGATGGATAGCGCTGAGGCCACCCAGGATCGCATGGTCTTCGATCACCACGTGGCCCGCGAGCGTCGCGTTGTTCGCCATCACCACGCCGTCACCGACCTGGCAGTCGTGAGCGATGTGGACGCCGACCATGAACAGCGAGTTGTCGCCGACGCGCGTCACCATCCCCCCGCCGGCTGTACCCGGGTTCATCGTCACATATTCGCGGATCGTGTTATTGCTGCCGATCTCGAGCGATGACGCTTCGCCGCGGTACTTGAGATCCTGCGGTTCGAAGCCGATCGAGGCAAAAGGAAAGATGCGCGTTCCGGCGCCGATCGTTGTTCGTCCTTCGACCACGACATGGGCGCGCAAACTGACGCCAGGGCCGAGCACAACATGCTCGCCGACGACGCAATACGGCCCGATCACGACATCGTCAGCTAGCTGCGCACCCGGCGCGATGATCGCTGTGGGATGGATCTTGGGCATCGTCATTCGACCTAGTGGTCGAGGATCATAGCCGCGAATACGGCTTCCGCGTGCAGCTGGCCATCGACCTCCGCGCGGCCTTCGAATTTCCAGACATTGCCCCGATTGCGTATCTTCGTAACGTGAATGTGCAGCCTATCTCCCGGAAATACCGGGCGCCGGAAGCGGGCATTATCGATGCTCATGAAATAGACCAGCTTGCGCTCCCATTCCGGACCCAGCGTGTGAACGACGAGCACGGCCGCGGTCTGCGCCATCGCTTCCACGATCAACACACCGGGCATCACGGGGCGTTCGGGGAAATGGCCGCGAAAGTAGTATTCTTCCGGCGAGACCATCTTGATCCCCGTCGCTCGCTCATTCTTCGCGACGTCGACAACCTTATCGATGAGCAAGAACGGGTCGCGATGAGGAATCATCTGCATGATCCGCTCGCGATCGAGTTCCAACAAATCCCCCGCTTCGGAAGCGGATTCAATCATGAGCCGTCTTTCTTGCGAGCGAGGCGTTGCAGGATCGCGATCTGCCGCATCCACGTGGTTAGCGGCACCACCGGTATACCGCCGACCGTCGCCCCGGCCTCGACATCGCGAAACACGCCAGAGTTCGCCGCTATGCGAGCGCCGTCGCCGACGTGCACGTGCCCGGTAAGGCCTGCCTGCCCGCCAATCATCACAAAATCCCCTAAACGGGTACTACCCGCGATACCGACCTGCCCGGCCAGGACGCATCCTCGCCCGACAACGACATTGTGCCCAATTTGCACCAGATTATCGATCTTAGTGCCCTCGCCGATTACCGTATCGTGCCCCGAGCCGCGGTCAATTGCCGTGTTAGCGCCGATATCGACATCGTCGCCTATGACAACACGGCCAAGCTGCGGAACCATGACCGGACCTGACCTATCTGGCGCGAAGCCGAACCCTGGTTGTCCAATCCGCACGCCAGGATGGAGCACCACTCGTGATCCAATCAAACAATGGCTGATCGTCACATTGGCGCCAATCCGGCAATCGTCGCCGATCTCGACGTTGGATCCAATCGCGCTATTGGCGCCGATCTGGCAGCGCGCTCCCAATCGCACCCCCGCCTCGATCACGACATTGGCGGCGATTTCACAATCAGCCGGTACATTGGCCGATGGATCGATGATCGCCGAGGGCGCGCGCCCCGGAATCACCGGCGGAGTGGGATAAAAGGCTTCCGCGGCTAAGGCAAACGCCTTATAGGGATCGGCCGCGATCAGAAGCGCCATGCCCGGAGGCGCCCGCGCGGCAAATCGCTCGGCGGCGAATGCCGCACCCGCCCGCGATGCGGCGAAAGCCTCAACATATTTAAGGTTGGCGAGGAATGTCACGTCGCTGGGCCCGGCGGTTTCGAGCGGTGCAACGTCCTCAATGGTCCGATCCCCGACAGCCGGATCGGCAAGCTTCGCACCACCGATCGCCGCCAAAGCCTTGAGCGAGAACGGTCCAGCACGGTCGAAGAAACGAGGGTCAGCCATATGCGCGCACGCCCGTAAACGAAGGCGGGAGCGCTATTTCTTCTTAGGCGGCGCGGGCTTTGGCGGCGCCGGTGCCGGCTTCGCCGGGGCTGGCGGAGTCGTCTGATCCGGAGCATTAGCAGCAACGGGAGTGACGAAGGTTACGTCCAGCGTTGGCATCTGCTCGTCGAGCTTCTGCAAAACCTGATCGGTAACGTCGAATCCCTGATCGAACAGCACCAACTCGCTGCGCTGAAACACGAGGTTGACTTTTCGATCCTTGGCAATGTCCGTGATGATCTTGACCATCACCTCCTGGATCTTCTGAAGCGCATCAGCATTCGATCGTTCCAGCGCCTGACGCTTGGCCTGCACGTCACGGTCGAGTTCGTTGACCTTGGCCTGGAAGTCGCGGCCTTTGGCGGCAAGCTGATCAGCTGACAGGGTCGCCTGTTGACGCTGCAGCTGGTCGCGCTCCTGGCGCAAGGCCTCTTCTTTATGTGAGATGTCCTTGGCGTATTCGGCTCGCTTCGCCTCGATCTGCTGCCGAACCATCTTGGCTGCCTTCGAGTTTTGCAGCAGTGCCTGAACGTCCACCACCATGATGGATATAGTCTGCGGCGCCGCTGGCGGGGTGGTTGCCGCAGGTGCGGGCGGAGTGGGCTGAGCGGGGGCTTGCTGCGCCAGCGCACCACCGACGCTGCAGCAAAGACCGAACAGGCCAACCAGCACGGCGAGCCGAGCACGCATCACGACCATTGCAACCTCTTAAGCAAAAGCGGGATCAAAACTTCGTGCCGAAACTTACTCTGAAGAACTGCGTCTTATCAAAAGACTCCCGCTTGAGCGGTACCCCCAAATCGAGCCGTACCGGCCCCACAGGCGAGGCCCAAGATATCCCGATGCCGGTTGACACTCGCAAAGCCGCTGTATCGACAACCTGCGGCTGAACTGCGGTATTTGCCAACGCAAGCTGAGTAGGGGTCAAGACCAAGTTCTTTTGGTCGTTCGACCACAACGTACCGAAATCGGACCACACGCGGCCGGTAATCCCGAGTTCCTTCGGTAGGCCGAGCGGCACGCCTAGCTGGACGGACCCGGCAAAGTACTTGTTGCCGCCGAGTGCGTCCTGCGAGGTAAGGTCGCGCGGCCCGATCCCGGCAGGTTCGAAGCCGCGCAGGTTGTCGCCGCCGACAAAGAAGCGATCCTGCAGCAGCACCTTCTGGCCGCCCCAACCAAAAACGTCGCCTGCCTCGCCGGTGAAGCTCAACACCCAGCCGGGAGCGACCGAATAGTAATAGCCGGCGCTGATCTTGCTACGCAGGTACTGCACGCCAAAGCCGACACCCGCGAAATCATTTCCGAGCGAAGCAAACCACCCGCTCGTCGGATCAATACGGTTGTCGCGCCGGTCATAGAGCAGCACTTGGCCGATTGACGAGGTGTAGTGGGTTCCCTGTTGCAGCAATATGAAGAGCGCGGCGTTCGATTGAACATTCGTGATGTCGTCCGACCGAACCGCATATTTGAGGGTCTGGCGTAGATACTCAGTGAGCTGGTACCCGGCGCGCAGCGCACCGCCATAAGAAAATTGCTGGTAGGCCGGCTGTACGCCCGAGAAGAATGACGCGGTCGGGCTGGTCTTGACCTCGAAGAGGTCGAAGCCCGCCGCCACGTTCGAATCGAGGAAATACGGCTCGGTAAAGCTAAGATCGACTTGCTGAGAATGGAACGACACGACGGTTCCGACGCGCAAATCCTGACCGCGACCGAGAAAATTGTGCTCGCGCACGGTAATATCGGCGAGCGGACCGTCGGTGGTCGAAAAACCAGCGCCAAGTGACAGTTCGCCGGTCGATTGCTCCTCGACCTCGACCGTCACCACGGTCTTGTCCGGCGCGGAGCCTTGCGTGGTATTGGTCTCCACCTTTTTGAAGAAGCCGAGGTTCTTGATGCGGTCCTTGGAGCGCTGCAGTTTGTTGGCGTTGAACGCATCACCCTCGACGAGCCGCATCTCGCGACGGATCACCTTGTCGAGCGTGCGCACGTTACCGTTGATGTCGATGCGCTCGACATAAACTTGCGGCCCCTCCTGCACGTTGAAGGTGATGTCGATCGTACGATCGTCACGGTTGCGAGTAATCTGGGGCTTCACCTCGACAAACGCGTAACCCTTGCTGCCGAGCGCGTCGGTCAACACCGCGATCGTGTGCTCGACCGCCGCGGCGTCGTACCAATCGCCGGACTGAACCGTCAGGAGCGGCATCACCGCATCCTTCGGCAGGTCCTTCAGCTTGATGTCGACATCGACTTTGCCGAATTTGTAACGCACGCCCTCATCGACGGTGAACGTTACGATAAATCCATCGCGCTCGGGGGTCAGCTCGGCCACTGCCGAGACTACCCGGAAATCGGCGTAGCCCTCGCTCAGATAGTATTTGCGCAGCAACTCGCGGTCGTAGGTAATGCGGTCCGGGTCGTAAGTGTCGGCGTTGGAGAAGAAGCGGTACCAGCGGCTCTCCTTGGTATCGATCACCCCACGCAGCGTTGAATCGCTGAACTCAGTATTGCCGACGAAGTTGATGCTGCGCACACCCGTTGACGGACCTTCGTTGATCTCGAAGACAAGGTCGACGCGGTTCTCCGATAATTGGATAATCTTCGGCTCCACCGTCGCGGCGAAGCGTGCGTGGCGGCGATAGAGGTTCAGGATGCGCTGCACGTCGTTCTGCACACGCGTGCGCGTGTAGACCACACGTGGGCGCAATTGAATTTCGCTGTTGAGTTCCTTGTCCGACAGCTTCGAATTACCCTCGAAGGCGATCCGGTTGATGATCGGGTTTTCGACCACGCGGACGATCAGCACGCTTCCCTGACGGTCGAGTTTTACATCCGCGAACAATCCGGTGGCGAACAGCGCCTTTCCCGAGGCATCGACGCGCTCCGGATCAAAAGGGTCGCCGGCTTTCACCAGTATGTAGGAGTAAATCGTCTCCGGCTCGATGCGCTGCAAGCCCTCGATCTTGATGTCGGAGATCGTTCCGTAGTTGGGCGCTGACACCGGCCGCGGCGCCACAGGAGGGGCAGTATGATGAACGATCCGTCTTGGCTGCGGAGGTGGCGGAAGCGGCGCGGGTTGGACCTGCGCGGGCGGTGGTGGCGGCGCGGGCGGCGGTGTCGGAGCGGGCGGCGCAACCAGCTCTGCGAGCGCCGGTAGGCTTAGGGCGACCGCAACTGCCGCAGCGGCAATCGGGGCCAGCCAATGCTTCCTTGCCCGCTGAAACTGCAAAACCCCCACCCCACTTCGCCTACCTCGCGACCCGTAAAGACATCAGGTCACAAGCCCCTGGTCAACGTCACGATCGCCACAAGTGAACCAAGTCATTCCAAGTGGCAAACACCATCAGCGTCAAGACCAATGCCATTCCAATACGAAAACCGTACTCTTGAGCTTTCTGACCCAATGGTTTTCCTCGGATCGCTTCAGCGGCATAGAACAGCAAATGCCCTCCGTCAAGCACCGGGACCGGAAACAGGTTGATGAGTCCCAGATTGATCGACAACATCGCCATGAACGAAAGCAGAGCGCCGACACCGATTTGCGCGACCTGACCGGAGAGCTGTGCGATACGGAGCGGACCACCCAATTCATCGGCGTTGCGCTTATGGGTGATCATTTGCCACATCGCGCCGAGCGTTGAAGTCGACAGGTTCCAGGTCTCGCTGAAGGCGTGAAGAACGGCATTCGCCGGGCTGAGACGGGTATATTTGACACCGCCGCTGCCCTGAACGCCAAGCTGGCCTATTTGCCGTCCGTCGGAATCTTCGATGACCTTCGGTGTCACGTTGAGCGATACTGGCTCGCCCTTGCGCAACACCACGATCGTCATCGGGTTGCCGCTGTCGACTTCGACAAGCCGCTTGATATCGTCGAACCTAGCGATTGGATTGCCGTCGATCGACGTCACCACGTCGCCGACCTGCATACCCGCCTTTTCGGCGGCGCTGTTCGGCAGGATGCGACCGATTTCCGGCGGCATATAGGGCTGGCCATAGGTGGCGAATAGCACCGCCATCACCACGATAGCGAAAATGAAATTCGCCAGCGGACCGCCGCTGACGATCGCAGCGCGTTGCCCGAGGGGCTTATAAAAGAACGAGACCGCCCGCTCCGCCTCGGTCATCTTCTCGACGTCCGCCGTCGGCAGAACTGAGCTGCCATCGCTGTCGCCGAACATCTTGACGTAACCGCCTAGCGGCAGGGCGCTGACCTTCCAGCGCGTCCCAGAGCGGTCGTTCCAGCCAAACAGCTCCGGCCCGAAGCCGATTGAGAAAACTTCGACCCGCACCCCGTTGCGCCGCGCGATCAGGTAATGGCCCAGCTCGTGGACAAAGACGAGAACCGTCAAGACCACAAGGAAGCCAAAGACCATCCATAGGAACTGGGTCAGTCCGCCACTGAGGACTGGTGCCAGGAGGCTGCTCATGGGTTGTCCGCCGGCCGATGATTGCGTGCACGGCGCATGGCGTGCTCGGTCGCAATCGCCCGCGCTTCGTGATCTATGTGGTAGACGTCGTCGAGGCTGCCAAGCTCACCGACAGGCAACGCCTCGAGCGTATCTTCGACAGTTGCGGCGATGTCGAGGAAGCCGATTTGTCCGTCGATAAAGGCATGCACCGCAGTCTCGTTCGCCGCGTTAAGCACGGTCGGGCTGCCGCCGCCCTGGGTCAGCGCGTCACGCGCCAAACGCAGCGCCGGGAACCGCACCGGATCGGGGATTTCGAAAGTGAGCCTGCCCACCGCAGCCAGGTCGAGCCGTTGCATCGGCGCCGGGGTGCGTCCGGGCCAACCAAGTACATAGGCGATCGGGGTGCGCATGTCAGGCGTCCCCAGATGCGCCAGCACCGACCCGTCGTGATAGGTGACGAGCCCGTGGATCACCGATTGCGGGTGGATCACCACGTCGATCTGCTCCGACGGCAGCTGGAACAGGTGATGCGCCTCGATAATCTCCAAGCCCTTGTTCATCAACGTCGCCGAGTTCGATTGAAATCTTCGCACCCATGTTCCATGTGGGGTGCTTGACCGCTTGCTTCACCGTCATGTCGCGCATTTCGTCGATGCTGCGCTCGCGAAACGGGCCGCCGCTGCAGGTCAAGGTGATCTTCTCGATGTGCTCGACCCGCTTGAAATCGAAACACTGCCAGATCGCGTTGTGCTCGCTATCTACAGGCAGCAGGGTGGCGCCATTGGCGGCAACCTCTTGCATGAACAGGCTGCCGGCGCAGACCAGCACCTCCTTGTTGGCAAACGCGACGATGCGCCCCTGTCGCACCGCGGCCAGCGTCGACGCTAGACCGGCAGCCCCAACGATGCCGGCCATCACCCAATCTGCCGGGCGCTCCGCCGCCTCGACCAGCGCCTCGGGCCCGCATCCCACCTCGATCCCCGACCCCGACAGCGCCTCCTTCAGCGTGTCGTATTCCGCAGGGTCGGCAACCGCGGCGAACCGCGCGTTCAATTGTCGCGCCTGTTCGGCCAAGGCGGCTGCGTTACGGTTCGCGGTTAGGGCCTCGACCGTGAACTCATCGCGGTTGCGCAGCAGTAGATCGACCGTACTGCGGCCGATCGAGCCGGTCGAACCGAGCACCGAGACCCGGCGCGGCTGTGCCGGCGCGCTGTGCGTACGGTTCAATGCCGTCACCGCCATGTCAGCACGCTGCCGCCGCCAATCCAGGTCAACAATGCCACCGTGGGAATAACCGCCAATAGACCGTCGAGCCGGTCAAGCAGGCCACCGTGTCCCGGGATTAGGCTGCTTGCGTCCTTCACGCCGAACCTTCGCTTGGCCACGGACTCGGCAAGATCGCCGAACTGCTCGACAATCGCAAGTCCTGCGCTCACCAAGACCAACGGCAGAGCCGGGCTCAGACCGAGCGCTCGAGCGGTAACCCAACCGGCGATTGCGGCGCAGAAAACGCCACCCAGGAGCCCCGCCCAAGTTTTTCCAGGGCTCCAGCGGGGCGCCAGCCGAGGTCCGCCAAGAAGCCGCCCTATCGCATAAGCACCGATATCGGTCGCCCACACAATCGCCAGCACCCACACTAAGGTCGCTCTGCCGGCGGTTTCGCTTTGCGCCAGCCATAACAAGATGATGCAGGGCAAAGCCACCCACAGGGAGCCGGCCGCCACCCATAGGGGCACCGCACCGCGGCGGCGTGTCTCGAGGAGCCAGACCGCCACCGCTCCGCCAAGGGCGAGGACAGCTCCAACCCAAACACCGACGACGGCCGCTGCCGCCACCGCCAATGCAACCATACCGATCAACCCGGACGCGCCGTCACAAAGGCGAGCCCATTCCCAGGCCATAACCACCGCCGCGGCAACGATCAGAATCTTCAGGAATGGACCGCCGAACCATATTGCGGCCAGCGGCAGCGGCGCTAAAACGAGCGCTGAAAGAATGCGCAGCCGCAGCGACGATCCCGCCTCAGCGAGAGCCAATCGACGCCCCGTAGCGTCGTTCGCGGCAGCCGAAATCGGCGATCGCTTGCACCAGATCGGCCTCGCCGAAATCGGGCCACAGTGTCTTGGTGAAAACGAGCTCCGAATAGGCGCACTGCCATAACAGGAAATTGCTGATGCGCTGCTCGCCGCTAGTGCGGATAAGCAGATCGGGGTCGGGAATTTCAGAGGTGAACAGATGGCGGGAGATGAGGTCCTCATCAATCTCGCTTGTCTGCAACTCCCCGTCGAGCACCTTTGCCGCCAGCGCCCGGACAGCGGCGACAATCTCTGCGCGGCCGCCATAGGACAGCGCGATCGTCAGGTTCACGCCGCGATTTTCTCGGGTCAGCTCCTCAGCATTGGCGATCAGCGTGACGATATCGGGCGCCAGCCGCGCGCGGTCGCCGATGACCCGAAGCCGCACCCCGTTGCGGTGCAGTTCGGCGATCTCGCCGCGCAGGTAGTGTCGCAGCAGCCCCATTAGATCATCGATCTCGGTGAGGGGCCGCTTCCAGTTCTCCGACGAAAACCCGAACAGCGTCAGGTAAGGAATGCCGAGCTCGCCGGTTGCGCGCACAGTGCGGCGCACCGCCTCTGCCCCCTGGCGATGGCCAGCGATGCGCGGCAGACCGCGGGCCTTCGCCCAGCGGCCGTTGCCGTCCATAATGATCGCGATATGCCGCGGCAGCGGACGCGGTGAAGCAAGGTGCACGCTCATCAGACCTGCAGAATTTCCTTGTCCTTTTGCGCCAGCGTCTCGTCGACACGCTTGATGTGGTCGTCGGTCAGGTGCTGGATCTCGCGCTCAAGCTTGCGGTGCTCGTCTTGCGAAATTTCGCCGTCCTTTTCCTGTTTGCGCAGCACCTCGATTCCATCGCGCCGGACATTGCGCACCGACACTCGGGCCGCCTCGGCGTATTTCGCGGCGACCCGGGTTAGCTCGCGGCGCCGCTCTTCGTTGAGATCGGGTATCGGCACCCGGATCGTCTGACCTTCCGTCTGCGGGTTTAGCCCGAGGCCCGCCTCGCGGATAGCCTTGTCGACGGCTTTGACCATGCCGCGATCCCACACATTGACCGTGATCATCCGCGGCTCGGGCACGTTGATGTTGGCGAGCTGGTTAAGCGGCATCATATTGCCGTAGGCATTGACCATCACCGGCTCAAGGAGGCTCACCGAGGCGCGGCCGGTCCTCAACCCGCCGAATTCCTTGCGCAGTGCTTCCAGCGCGCCGTCCATGCGGCGCTGCAGATCTTTCAATAACGCTTCGTCTGCCATGGCCTTGCTTCCCTGTGCCTGCCGGTTCTCCGGCGATCTCCTATGCCGCGTCGTCGACGATCGTAAAGCGCCCCTTGCCCTGTACGACCTCTGCAAATCCGCCGTTCTCGAAAATCGAGAAAACGAGGATCGGGATACGGTTTTCGCGAGCCAGCGAAACCGCCGCCGCGTCCATCACTTGAAGGTCTTGTGCAAGCACGTCGTGGTAACTCAGCCGATCGAACCGCTTGGCATTGGCAACGAGATGCGGATCGGCATCGTAGACGCCATCGACCTTGGTTGCCTTGAGCAAGGCGTCGCAGCCCATCTCGGACGCGCGCAGTGCCGCCGCCGTGTCCGTGGTAAAAAACGGATTTCCGGTGCCCGCGCCGAAGATCACGACTCGGCCCTTTTCAAGATGCCGCACCGCGCGTCGGCGAATGTATGGCTCACACACCGACTGCATCGAGATCGCCGACTGGACGCGCGTCGGCACTCCGCGCCGCTCTAGCTCGTTCTGCATCGCTAGCGAATTAATGACGGTGGCGAGCATGCCCATGTAGTCGGCCGACGCCCGCTCCATGCCGACGGCCGCGCCCGAGACGCCACGAAAGATGTTGCCGCCGCCGATGACGACGCAAACCTCGACACCGAGCGCATGGACCGACTTGATCTCGTCAGCGATGCGCGCCACCACGAGCGGGTCGAGGCCGTAATCGCGCTCTCCCATGAGCGCCTCGCCGGATATCTTCAAGAGGACGCGGCGATATTTAAGATCGGCTGCCATGGCCTCGCTTAATCAAGCCTTCGCGCCCGTTTCGCGAGCCCGCACAAAATACACCAATCGAGCGATGCCGCACCGGCTTTCGCTGGCGCGGCAAGTCAATCGGCTAATGGAGCTGGGCTGCAACCTCGCCAGCGAAATCAGACGGCGGCCGTTCGATCCCCTCGCCGAGGGCGAAACGGACAAAGGCGGCGATCTTGATCGGGGTCCCCGCATCTTTGGAGGCCGCCTCGACGACCTTGCCGACCCGGGTCTCGCCATCGATCACGTAGACCTGATCGAGTAGCACCGAATCCTCATAGAATTTGCGCAGGCGGCCCTCGACCATGCGATCGACGATGTCCGCTGCCTTGCCGCTCTCTAGCGCCTGCTCTCTGAGCACGGCACGCTCGCGATCGAGCGCGGACACCGGGACGGAAGCCTGGTCAAGATATTGCGGGTTGGCCGCCGCGACATGCATCGCCAACTGGCGGCCTAGCGGCGCGAGCACCTCCTCGCTCGCCGCCGACTCCAGCGCGACCAGCACGCCGATCTTGCCGAGACCCGGTGAAACGGCATTGTGGACATACGAGGCGACGTGTCCCTGACCGACCGTCAGCCGCTTCACCCGGCGCAGCACCATATTCTCGCCGACCCGCGCAATAAGGTCGGTAAGCTCGCCCTCGACCGTCTTGCCGTTGCCGGCGAACGAAGCCGCCTTCAACGTATCGGCGTCGCGGTCCTGGGAGACGGCGAGCGCCGCGACCGAACGCACGAAGGCCTGGAACAGCTCGTTGCGCGCGACGAAATCGGTCTCCGAGTTCACCTCGACGACCGCGCCGGCCTTGGCTGCGGTCGCCACCCCGACCAACCCTTCGGCGGCGACGCGTCCGGCCTTTTTCGCCGCCGCGGCTAGGCCCTTCTTGCGCAGTCCGTCGAACGCCGCCTCGATATCGCCCTTGCTTTCTTCGAGCGCGCGCTTGCAATCCATCATTCCCGCGCCGCTCTTCTCGCGTAGTTCCTTGACCAGTGCGGCAGTGATTTCCGCCATTGTCTTATCCTCTGGTGCAACGCCGGCCTAGGCCCGCGCCTCGTTGGCTTCACCCTCGGCTCCATCCGCAGCGAGCGCTTCGCCCATCGTTGCAGGTGGCTCGCGCTCGGCCTGGTCGCCGCCATCATCCTCGCCGTCGCCAACCCCCGCGACCCCGCCGGCAAGTTGCGCACGGGCGCCGATATCGATGCCCGAAGCGACCAACTCGGCTTGCAGCCCATCAAGCACGGATCCGGCGACCAGATCGCTATAAAGATGGATCGCCCGCATGGCATCGTCGTTACCGGGTATTGGATAGGCGATCCCGTCGGGCGACGAGTTCGAATCGAGTACCGCCACCACCGGGATGCGCAGCGTGTTCGCCTCGGCAACCGCGATCGCCTCTTTGTTGGTATCGATCACGAACAGGATATCGGGCAACCCGCCCATGTCCTTGATACCGCCCAACGCGCGCTCGAGCTTATCGTGGTCGCGAGTCAGCTCGAGGAGCTCGCGCTTGGTGAGCCCGGTATTCTCCTGCTGGACTCGCTCCTCGACCTCGCGCAGCCGCTTGATCGAGGCCGAGATTGTCTTGAAGTTGGTCAGCATGCCGCCGAGCCAGCGATAGTTGACGTAGTACTGGCCGCAGCGCTTGGCCGCATCGGCAATCGCATCCTGCGCCTGGCGCTTGGTGCCGACCAAAAGCACGCGCCCGCCGCCGGCGGCGACCTCTCGGATCGCCTCCAGCCCCTGATGCAGAAGCGGCACGGTCTGCTCGAGATCAATGATGTGAATGCCGTTGCGGACACCGAAGATGTAGGGTGCCATCTTCGGGTTCCAGCGTCTTGTATGGTGGCCGAAATGAACGCCCGCCTCCAACAGCTGGCGCATCGAGTACTCGGGAAGAGCCATCGTTCGCATCCTTTTCCGGTTCTGCCGCCGCAGGGGTAATCAGCTCTCGCTGACACCGGAGCGAACGCCACCATCGGCGGCGCCGCGACCCTGCGTGTGGTTTAGAGGCGATTACGTAAGGGCTAAGGGTCGATTTGGCAAGCGCCCAACGACCTACGGCGCTCGCCAATGCCCGTTGCTCGCGGGCTACGGATGCTTACTCTAGCCGCGGCGCGCACGCGCAAAAGAGAGGAAGGTCGGCTGGTGGTCGAGCAGCATTGGCCGCGCAGCGGCGCCCTGATTGGCATCCTAGTGTGCCTCGTTCTCGCGGCGGCCCTCCTCTTCGCTGTACCGGCGCGGGCGGTTATGCAGAACGAGTCGCCGCCGCCCGGAGTTTCGGGCACCCGCGCCAGCCCGCCACCGACCGCTCCCGGGTTACCACAGGTACCCGCCTCGCCCCCGCCGGCGGGGATGCCAGCGCCTGCTCGGGCTGACCTCGCACCGCCGCGCATCCTGACCGGGCACACCGAAATCGTCGCCTCGGTCGCCTTCTCACCCGACGGCCGCCAGCTTGTTTCGGGCAGCTTCGACAAGACCGTGCGACTGTGGGACGTGGCGAGCGGTACGGTCTTGAACCGCATGGCGCAGCATGTCGGGATCGTCCGCTCAGTCGCCTTTTCGCCGGACGGACGGCTCATCGCCTCGGGCAGTTATGACCACACGATCAAGCTCTGGATCCCGTCGACCGGTGACGTGCGCACGCTAAATGGCCACAGCAACACTGTCGAGTTGGTCGCCTTCTCGCCCGACGGCAAGCTGCTCGCCTCGGGCAGCTTCGACCGCACGATCAAGCTCTGGGATGTCGCGAGCGGCAGCCCGGTGCGGACGCTGATTGGGCACCTCGACTGGGTCGAGTCGGTCGCCTTTTCGCCCGATGGCAAGCTGCTCGCATCGGCGTGTAAGGACGGTACGATCGACATCTGGAACCCGTCGGGCGGACCGCCTTACCGCACCCTGCGTGGCCATACGAGCTACGTCGTCTCGGTTGCTTTCTCGCCGGACGGGTCAATCCTCGCATCGGGTGCGCAAGACAGCACCGCACGCCTGTGGAACCCAGCGATCGGGGTGCTGCTACACACGCTTGCCGGGCACGCTGGCGACGTCAATTCAATCGCGTTCTCGCCCGACGGGCGCGTGATCGCCTCGGCCAGCGATGATCACACGATCAAGCTGTGGGATGTCGCCTCGGGCCAGCTCCTGCGCACTCACAGCGGCCACACCGATCTTGTCTACTCGGTCGCGTTCTCGCCCGATGGCAGGACGCTTGCTTCGGGCAGCTCCGACAAGACGATCCGATTGTGGGACGTCTCCGACCTGACCCAGCCCGGGCGCTAGGCGGATCTGATCGACCCCTTAAATGTCGTGCACGTCGACGATCCCGGGCAACGACTTGACCGCGGCGCGGATGCGCGGGTCGACGCGGAAGCCGCCCGGCAACGCGATTTCGACCTCGTTCTCGGGCAGGTCGAGAACAACACTGACGCGGCCGCGCCCACCCACCGCCTCGCGCTGAAACAGGTTCTTAAGACGCGCCAGCGCCTCCTCCGCGCCGACGAACACCTTCAAACCGGCCGCGGCGTGCGCCACCACCTTGTCAAGCGGCTCGATCCGCTGCGCGGTGAGACGCAAGCTCTGCTCCTCGCTCCTCACATCCACGGTAACGATCAGCGGCTGGCCGCTATCGAACAGCGCCCGCGCCTGGCCCAGGACATCCGAGAACACGGTGATCTCGAACACACCGCTAGTGTCCGACAGCTGCACGAAGGCGAAGCGGTTGCCGCGCGCCGAGGTGCGCTCCTTCTTGCCCACGACGATGCCGGCGAGCTTGAAGCGGGTCGAGTTGCGCGCCGCCAGCGCCGCCGGCAGATCGACAAATTTGAGGATGCCAGCGCGCTCCAAGCTCTTGCCGTAGGGGTCGAGCGGGTGCGCCGACAGGTAAAAGCCGATCGCGTCGAACTCGTGCTGCAGCTTCTCGACCGGTGGCCAATCCTCGACCACCGGCAAAAGCGGCCGTTCGGCGAAAGCCCCGCCATCGATGCCGCCGAACAGGCTCTCTTGGCGGCTCACCCGGTCCTCGGCGGCGCGGCTCGCCTGGCGGAGCAGCAGGTCGGCAGCGGCCAGCGTTTGCGCCCGGTTCGGATTGAGCGGGACAAAAGCGCCGGCCTTGGCCAGGCTCTCGAACTGGCGCCGGTTGAAGCTGCGGGTGTCGAGCCGGCGGGCGAAATCAAATAGGTCCTTGAACCGGCCATTGGCGTCCCGCTCGACCACCACGTCGCGCATTGCCTGGGCGCCGACCCCCTTGACTGCGGCAAGTGCGTAGCGGATTGCCGGCTCGCCGGTCTTGGGACCAGGCTCGACGGTGAAATCGACGCCTGAGAGGTTGATGTCGGGCGGCAAGAGGGCGATGCCGAGCCGGTCGAGTTCGGCGCGGAACTGGTTCAGCTTGTCGGTATTGCCCATGTCGAGCGTCATCGACGCGGCGAGGAACTCGACCGGATAATTCGCCTTGAGGTACGCGGTCTGATAGGCAACGAGCGCGTAGGCGGCGGCGTGCGACTTGTTGAAGCCATAGCCGGCAAACTTCGCCATCTGGTCGAAGATCAGCTCGGCACGCCGGCGGTCGACCCCATGTGCCAGGGCGCCCTCTATGAACGTCTTCTCCTGCGCGTCCATCTCCGCCTTGATCTTCTTGCCCATTGCCCGGCGCAGCAGGTCGGCGCCGCCGAGCGTATAGCCCGCGAGCACCTGGGCGATCTGCATCACCTGCTCCTGGTAGATCATGATCCCATGGGTTTCTTTGAGGATCCCCTCGATCTGGGGGTGCAGGTAGTCGGGCTGCTCCTGGCCGTGCTTGATTGCGATGTAGCGCGGGATGTTTTCCATCGGCCCCGGCCGATAGAGAGCGTTGATCGCAATGATGTCTTCGAACCGGTTCGGCTGCAGCTTACGCAAGTAGTCGCGCATCCCCGAACTTTCGAGCTGGAACACGCCGACTGTGTCGGCGCGGGTCAAGAGGTCGAAGGTGGCCGGGTCGTCGAGCGGCAAATTCGCCAGATCGATGTTGACCCCACGCGCCTTGAGCAAATCGAGGGCACGCGCCAGCACCGTCAGGGTCTTTAAGCCGAGAAAGTCGAATTTGACGAGGCCCGCCGGCTCGACCCATTTCATGTTGAACTGGGTCGCCGGCAGGTCGGAACGCGGATCGCGGTAGAGCGGCACCAGTTCGGCGAGCGGACGGTCGCCGATCACGACCCCCGCCGCATGGGTCGAGGCGTGACGGTATAGCCCCTCCAGCTTCAGCGCGATGCGCATCAGGCGTGCCACGGTCTCGTCGCTGTCGCGCATCTGCTGCAGCACGGGTTCGGCTGCAATCGCCTTATCGAGCGTAACCGGGTGGGCCGGGTTGTTCGGGACCAGCTTGCAGAGGCGATCAACCTGGCCATACGGCATCCCGAGCACCCGGCCGACATCGCGCAGCACCGCGCGTGCCTGCAGCTTGCCGAAGGTGATGATCTGAGCGACCCGGTCGCGGCCATATTTCTGCTGGACGTAGCGGATCACCTCGTCACGCCGGTCCTGGCAGAAGTCGATGTCGAAATCCGGCATCGACACGCGCTCGGGGTTGAGAAACCGCTCGAACAACAAGCCGAAACGCAGCGGGTCAAGGTCAGTAATAGTCAGCGCCCAGGCCACAACTGACCCGGCGCCTGAGCCGCGGCCCGGCCCCACCGGAATTCCCTGCCGCTTGGCCCACTGAATGAAGTCGGCGACGATCAGGAAATACCCGGCGAACCCCGTCCTGACGATCATGTCCAGCTCGAAGCCGAGCCGCTCACGATAGGGTGCGGCGGCGGCCGCGTCTTGGCCGAGCGCCGCCAGCCGGGCAGCAAGCCCGCTCTCCGCGGCCTGACGAAGCGCCTCCTCTTCGCTCATCCCTTCCAGCGTCGGGAAGGCCGGCAGGATGGGGTCTTGCGCAACAGGCATGAAGGCGCAACGGCGAGCGATAACCAGCGTGTTGTCGCAAGCCTCGGGCAGGTCGGCGAATAGTTCGCGCATCTCCACCGCCGGTCGGAAGTAATGTTCGGGAGTCAATTGGTCGCGGTCGGTATCCTCGACCACCTTGCCCTGGGCAATGCACATCAGTGCGTCGTGCGCTTCATGGAAGTCGCGGTCCGGGAAATAGCAATCATTGGTGGCTACCAGGGGCACGTCCCGCGCGTAGGCGAGATCGACAAGCCCGGCCTCGCAGCGCGCTTCCTCCGGTTGGCCGTGCCGCGTAACTTCGATATAGAGGCGGCCGGGGAAGACAGCTTTAAGGGAGTCGAGCAGAGCATTCGCGGCCTCGACTTGCCCATCGCCGATAAACCTTCCCAGCGGCCCCCTCGCTCCTCCGGTCAGGCATAGAATGCCGTCACTCTGCCCCGCCAGATCGGACAGCGACACAGCCGGCTCGGCGCCGGCGTCGCCGTCGAGGTACGACTTGCTAACCAGCGCCAGCAGGTTGCGGTAGCCAGCCTCGTTCTGCACCAGCAGCACGACACGATTGAGCGCACGCGGGGCGCGCTGCCCCTCAGCCGCGTCGTGTGTCAGCAGCGCTACCTCGCAACCGATGATCGGTTGGATCCCTGCCTCCGCGCAGGCCGTGGAGAACTCTAGCGCGCCAAACAGATTGCCGCTGTCGGTGATGGCCACCGCCGGCATCCTGTTGGCTTTGCATAACGCTACCAGTTCCTTGATTTTGATCGCCCCCGCCGACAGCGAATAGGCAGTGTGGACCCGGAGATGGATGAAATCGGCAAGCGGCATTTTGGTCTCGAACAGTTGGCCCTTTACCATCGCACCACGGCAACGCGAAATCAGCATCGGATCGCGAACTTAGCGATTCCGCGAAACGCGGCTTGTCCCGCGCCACCGACGCGCCGACTAGACTGGCGACTCGATGCTCCGCAGCTTACCCCCCTCGAGCGTCACGATGCGGTCGAGGCGGTTGGCGATCTCAAGATTGTGTGTCGCGATCAGTACCGCGAGCCCGGTAGCGCGGGTGATGTCGATCAAAGTCGACATCACCCCATCGGCGGTGGCCAGGTCGAGATTGCCGGTGGGCTCGTCGGCGAGAAGGATTTGCGGCCCGTTGGCGAGCGCGCGGACGATCGCGACGCGTTGCTGCTCGCCGCCCGACAGACGCGCGGGACGATGATCCATTCGATCGGCAAGCCCAACCCGCTTTAGCAGTTCTCCGGCCTTGTCCCGCGCCTCTCCGCGTGCAACCCCAGCGATCATCTGTGGGATCATCACGTTCTCCAGCGCGGAAAATTCCGGCAGCAGATGGTGGAATTGATAGACGAACCCGAGCGCCGAGCGGCGGAGCAGGGTGCGCCTCTGGTCGCTGAGGGCGCCGCATTCCTGCTCGTTGATCCGTATCTCGCCGCCGTCGGGCCGCTCCAGTAGCCCGGCGAGATGCAGCAGGGTCGATTTCCCGGCGCCGGACGGCCCGAGGAGGGCCACCAGTTCGCCCGCCCGCAAGGTCAGATCGGCGCCGCTGAGTACGGTGAGCTCGATGGTGCCTTGGCGAAACACTTTTCTCACCCCATCGAGCACCAAGGCCGGCCCGCTCATTCGTAGCGCAGCCCCTCGACCGGATCGAGCCGCGCCGCGCGCCACGAGGGATAGAGCGTCGCCAGAAACGACAGGGCCAGGGCCATGATCACCACAACGGTCACCTCACCGCTGTCGACGTGCGCCGGAATTCGGGTGAAAAAGTAAATTTCTGCCGAGAACAGATCGATATGCAGCACGCCCTGCAGGAATTGCCGGATCGCTTCGAGGTTCTTGGTGATCACCAGTCCCAGCCCGAACCCGGTCAGCGTCCCGACCACGCCGATGCTGGCGCCCGACAGCATGAAAATCCGCAAGATCATCCCGCGGGAGGCGCCCATTGTTCTGAGGATCGCGATATCGCGGCCCTTGTCCTTCACCATCATGATCATGCCTGAGATGATGTTGAACGCCGCGACGATGATAATTAGCGTCAAGATCAGGAACATGACGTTGCGTTCGATCTCGACGGCGTTGACGATGCTTGAGTTTGCCTTTTGCCAGTCGAGGATACGCACCGGCCGGTTGAGCTTCTGGGCGATGGCGCGCCCGATGGCCGTGGACTGGTCGGCATTGCGGACGAAGACTTCGAGATAGCTGACCGCGTTCGGCATCTTGAAGAAGAGCTGCGCGGCGTCGAGCGGCATATAGATGAAGCTGTTGTCGTATTCGAAGAACCCGACATCGAATAACGCCGTGACAGTATAGGTTTTCATCCGCGGCACTGTGCCGAACGCGGTATCGGTGCCCTCCGGCGAAATCAGCGTGATCTTTCCCCCGACGGCAACCCCGAGCCGCCGCGCCAGCCGGTCGCCGATGGCGATGTTGTCGTCGGCGAAATCGGCCAGCGAGCCTGAGACGATATGGTCGGCGATCAGCTTGCGGGCGCGGATGTCGTCGGGACGGATGCCGCGCACCACCGCGCCTGCCGCCGCGCCGCTACCCGTGGCCATCACCTGGCCCTCGACCAACGGCGTCGCGCTGACCACCCCGGGCACCTCGCGAACCTGGACCGCAGTCGCATCGAAATCGCTCATTGTCGCGCCTGAACCGTAGAAGCCGAGATGACCGTTGAGCCCCAGGATCCGGCCGATCAAATCCTCCCGGAACCCGTTCATCACCGACATGACGATGATCAGCGTCGCGACGCCGAGCGCGATGCCGAGCAGCGAGAAGATCGCAATGACCGAAACGAAACCTTCCTGGCGCCGCGCCCGCAGATAGCGGAACGCGACCATTCGCTCGAAGGTACCGAAGATCACGCCGTTACGCGCTCGAGCGCCGCGTCAGCCGGCAGGTCTTGCCGATCACCGGTGCGCCGGTTCTTTACTTCGAGCGTGCCGGCGGCAACGCCGCGCGGTCCAACGATGAGCTGCCAGGGCAAGCCAATGAGGTCCATGGTCGCGAACTTGGCGCCCGGCGACTCGTCGCGGTCGTCATAGAGTACCTCGATCCCACGATCGCACAGCCTAGCGTACAGCTCGTCGGCGGCGGCGACGCAGCGAGCGTCCGCGGCCCGCAGATTGACGAGCCCCACCCGGAAGGGCGCTACCGGCTCAGGCCAGATGATCCCGGCATCGTCGTGGTTGGCCTCGATCAGCGCGCCGACCAGTCGCGATACGCCGATCCCGTAGGAACCCATTTCCAACGGTACGGTGCTGCCGTCCGCGAGGCTGACGACCGCCCCCATCGGCGCCGAATATTTGGTGCCGAAATAGAAGGTCTGGCCGACCTCGATGCCGCGTGCGGTAACCAGCCGGTCGGCCGGCACCGGGCATTTCGCAGGGTCGTGGATTTCATCGGTGGCGGCGTAAAGCGCCGTCCATTCCCGGAACCCGGGCTCGAGATCGCTGTCGTAATCGACCGGGTTGGCGAGGATATCGCGGTCGAGCCAGGCCTTGTCACAATACACTTGGCTTTCGCCGGTGTCGGCCAGCACCTGGAACTCATGGCTGAGGTCGCCGCCGATCGGCCCGGTATCCGCCCGCATCGGGATCGCCTTCAGCCCCATCCGCGCGAACGTGCGGAGATAGGCGAAGAACATATTGTTGTATGCCCGCTTAGCCCCCGCGGCATCGAGATCGAAGCTGTAAGCGTCCTTCATTAGGAACTCGCGCCCGCGCATCACGCCGAAACGCGGCCGCACCTCGTCGCGAAACTTCCACTGGATGTGGTAAAGGTTCTTTGGTACGTCGCGATAACTCTTGATTGCGTCGCGGACGATCGCGGTGATCATCTCCTCGTTGGTCGGGCCGTACAGCATCTCGCGGTCGTGGCGGTCGCGGATGCGGAGCATCTCCTCGCCGTAATCGTCGTAGCGGTTGCTTTCGCGCCATAGATCGGCCGGCTGTATCGTCGGCATCAACACTTCCTGCGCACCAGCGCGATCCTGCTCCTCTCGCACGATCTGCTCGACTTTTTTCAACACGCGAAAGCCGAGTGGCAGCCACGAATAGATGCCGGCGGAGGATTGGCGGATCATGCCGGCGCGCAGCATCAACCGGTGCGAGACGATTTGCGCCTCGCTTGGGTTTTCGCGGATCACCGGCAGGAAGTATCGAGAAAGGCGCATAGCTGCTGCTTTTGGCTGACGGGCGCGCACTCTAGGCAAGACACCCTGCCCTGTCCATTGAGCGACCTATCGGCGGAATGACGCGGCGAGCGATTTCCGCGAAAATTTACGCGATGCTCGAAAGCCTATTCCACCTCAAGGAAAACGGCACCACCGTCCGCACCGAGCTGGTTGCCGGCGGGCTGCTAGTCCGTCCCACTTCGTCCTGGCGCTCGTCGTTGATCATAAAATGCACGCTATTTTGACAAGAAATCGCGTGACCATCCGGTAGGTTCTGCGTAAGATGCCAGCAAAAGCGCGTTGACTGGGCAATAGCCTGGCCCGAGTTCAGGGAGGCTCGGAACCGAACCGGCCGATGGCGGAAATCGCGGCCGGATAAACGAGAACAGTGTTGGCAGGGCTTGGCCCTGCCTATTTTTTGTTCAAATGGTCGCCGTCAACCGCGACAATCGGCAGCGGCTTGAGCTGCCGTCTCGCGGTTGCCTTAACCGGGCGCATGCTTATCCTGCGCGCCCTTTATCGACAGCGAGATCGCGCCCTCTGGGGCGGGGATGACGAGATGGCGCATAAGAACGGCTGGCATTTTTTCATGAATCCCGGGCCGACCAACATCCCGGACCGCATCCTGCGGGCGATGGATCGCGCCACGATGGATTTTACCGGCGCCGAGTTCCGCGCCATCGCCGACGAGTGCTTCGCCGGTCTGCAGCGCGTGTTCAAAACCACCGCTCCCATCCTGGGTTACGCCTCGACCGGGCACGGGGCCTGGGAAGCCGCGCTAGTCAACTTGTTCTCGCCCGGCGACAAGGTGCTGATCGTCGAGAGCGGCTATTTCTCGGTCAATTGGGGCCTGCGGGCCGAGGCTTTTGGACTCCTGGTCGAGACGTTGCCCAACGACTGGCGCCGCTGTGCCGACCCCGCCAAGCTCGAAGCCCGGTTGCGCGAGGACAAAGGCCACCACATCAAGGCGGTGCTTGCCGTTCATAACGAAACCTCGACCGGGGTCGCCCATCCAATCGCGGCGATGCGCAAGGCGATCGACGCGGCAGGGCATCCGGCGCTGTTCTGCGTCGACACGATCTCCTCGCTCGGCTCGTTCGATTTTCGGATGGATGAGTGGGGGGTAGACGTAACTGTCGTCGGCTCGCAGAAAGGCCTGATGCTGCCGACCGGCATGGCCTTTACCGGGGTCAGCGCCAAGGCGATGGCGGCGACCGCGGTGGCGAAGCTGCCGCGCGTCTATTGGGATTGGCGCCGTCTTCTCGGCCAGAGCCCGCAGCAAGGCTATTGGAACGGCACCGTGCCTGTTCACTTCTTCTACGGGCTGCGCGAGGCACTCAAGCTGCTCGAGGAAGAAGGCCTCGACAATGTGTTCGCCCGCCACCATCGCCTCGCTGAGGCGACCCGCCGCGCGGTACGCACCTGGCGGCAGAATGATGGGCCTGAGATTTTCGCGACCGATCCAAGCGGGCAATCGGACACCGTCACCGCTATCCTGATGCCTGATGGCCATGATGCCGACGCGATGCGACAGATTTGCCTCGACAAGTTCAACGTATCGCTGGGCGGGGGGCTCGGATCTCTGAAAGGCCGGCTCTTCCGTATTGGCCATCTTGGCGACGTCAACGAAGCGATGGTGCTGGGGGCGCTCGGCGCAATCGAAATCTCCCTGGAACTCGCCGGGGTGCCGCATGGCCGCGGCGGCGTCCAGGCGGCGATGGAATATCTGACCTCCGAGGCCTGATTGCCGCAGACCGACGACGAGGCTATATACCCGCGCGGTGCGGAAAGGATCGAACGATGAAAGAGGGCATCCACCCCGACTACCACGAGATCACCATCCTGATGACCGATGGCAGCTCGTACAAGACGCGCTCGACCTACGGCAAGCCAGGCGACACGCTGCGCCTCGACATCGATCCGAAATCGCACCCGGCTTGGACGGGCGGCCAGCAGCGCCTGCTCGATACCGGCGGCCAGCTCGCCCGCTTCAACAAACGGTTCCAAGGCTTCGGCATCAAGAGCTAGTTGGGAAGAGCGCCGTCTCGCTGGCGCTCCTCCCAACCGCGCTCAGTTGATCGCGATCCGCCGCGGCAGCGCTTCCTTCGCCTTCTTCAGGGCCAGCGTAAGTACGCCGTCTTCGACGTGCGCGCTGACTTGTTCTTGGTCCAGTTTGTTCGACAGGGTGAATGAGCGCGCGAAATGCCCGACATTGTACTCGGTGTAGAGCGGTTCCAGCCCATCGTAATTGGCGAAGTTGATCTTCGCCTCGACCCGCAGCACGTCGTCTTCGATCTTGACCTCGATATCCTCCTTTCCGACACCGGGAATTTCCATGATGACGGTTAATGCGTCATCGGTCTCGTAGATGTCGGTGTTCGGTAGGAAGTAACGCGACGGCACAGTCAATTCTTCCTTGCCGACAACCTCCTTCTTCTCCTGCACTTGCAGCTCTTGCGACCTGGCCATCTCAATCCTCCGCGTCCTTATCCTTCCGCGTCAAGTTCAGCCGATTGCGATGGTTTTCGGCTTGTCGCGCTCGGCGCGTGGCAAATAAAGGGCGAGGACCCCATCCCGGCACTCGGCCTTGACGGCGTCCGCGTCGATTTCAACCGGCACCGTGACGGCTCGGTCGAAATGCCCGGCACGGCGCTCGCGGCGGTGCAGTGCGGCCGCCTCGCCGTAATCGATAGTCTTACTGCCGCTGAGCCGGATCGTGTTGCCCTTCACCTGCACCTGGATGTCCGCCTTGCGGACGCCAGGGACCTCGGTGATCACCACCACGTCCTCGCCCCTGCGGAAAACGTTGAGCGGTGGATAGGCCCCGGCCGCGCTGGGGCTACTCCCCAACCAGGAACTAGCCCGGAAGGCATCCAGCGTCTGCTGGAACTGTTGCAGCGTATCGAACGGGTCGGGAAACAGCATCGCCATGACGAGCCTCCCTCGATCTAGAGGCTCGGAAACACGCGCGGCCAGATCGGCGGCGGCGATATCGGCGGAAAGACGATGTCGTCGTCACGTACCTGTCGCATGCTCGGCGACGAGTCAGTCCACTCACCGGCTTCCCGCTGGCGACCGGATTTCCGGTTCCAGTTCCGGATGGCGATGTTGACGGATTGGTCGGTGTTAGCTTCGACGGTCATTGCCACGTTCTCCCTTGAGCAACATGGAAAGCAATCGATGTCGGACCCGCTGTGGCGCCCGGCGGCCATCGATTTAGGAAGCGTACGCGGCGGTTCAAGAGGTCCCAGACAACTCGCGCGACCGGATGCTTGAAACCGAATTGAAGCTGCCTAAATTACCTATGTGCGGTCGCCCCTTGGGGGCCGTGCGTTGAGATCGGGGCTGGGCCATGGGGCCAGCCCGACAACCCGTGTCGCTCATTGGAGGATATGGTCATGGATCGTTTCGACTTTTCACCTTTGTTCCGTTCGACGATCGGCTTCGATCGCCTCGCCCGTCTGGTCGATAGCGCCACCCGCTTCGACGGCGCGGCTCCCACCTACCCGCCGTACAACATCGAGTCGACCGGCGAAGACTCCTACCGCCTGACCATGGCGGTGGCTGGCTTCTCGCGCGACGAGATCGACATCACGGTGCAGGAGAACTCGCTGGTGATCTCGGGCAAGGCGCAGAAGGAGGATGAAGAGGCGAATGGCCGCTATCTGCATCGCGGCATCGCCCGGCGCGCCTTCGAGCGACGCTTCAGCCTTGCCGACCACATCAAGGTGAGCGGCGCGAGCATGGTTAACGGCTTGCTGCACGTCGACCTGGTGCGCGAAGTACCGGAAGAGGCCAAGCCTCGCCAGATCAAGATCGGCGACGTGGCAAAGCAGCCGCAGGTGACGCAGCAAAAGGCCGCGTAACTGATGCGCTCTAGCCGAAATGGAAACGCCCCCGGGAGACCGGGGGCGTTTTTCACGTCAGAACCACCCCCTAAACTTGAACCACGCGATTGGCAGCACCGCGCTGAGGAAAATCAGGCTGAGCCCGTAGGGATAGCCCCAAGCCCAGTCGAGCTCCGGCATCATGTGGAAATTCATCCCGTACATGCTGGCCACCAGGGTCGGCGGAACGCCGACGACCGACACGATGGTCAGCACCTTGATGATGTTGTTCTGCTCGATGTTGATCAGACCCAATGTCGCATCGAGCGGCAGCTGCACTTTGTTGAGTAGGTGCCCGTCGTAATCGCTGAGCGAGGCCACGTCGTGGCGCACGGTTTCGAGTTCGACCCTGGTCTCGGCGCTGATCCAGTCCGCGCCGTGGATCGCCACAAAGGGGACGATGCGCGCTATGCCGAGCAGCGCATCGCGGATTTGCGACGCCAGGTCGCCACCCTGACCGACCCGCCGCAGGGCGTCCCGCAGAGTGGCTTGTTCGCGTGCCGGCCGTTGGGTGGAGCCGTCGGGGTCAACCCGAAACAGACGATGCGACAACGCATCGAGATCGGCGGCGATTATCTCAAGCACGTCCGCAAGGCGATCGACCACCGCCTCCACCAGACCGGCGAACACCGCCGAGCTGCCATCAATTTGATGATGGGGCCGGGCCAATGCCTGTGCAAAGGTCGCGAACGCGACAAGAGGCTTGAACCGTACCGTCACCAGGAATTGTCGGGTTAGGACAAATCCAACCGGCGCCGTTTCCGGGCGATTGGCATCGCCGCGGTGAACCAGCGGCGCGCTCAGAAATAGTGCGCCGTTCTCGACATAGAGGCGGCTAGACGCTTCGATCTCCGACAAATCCTCCAGAGTGGGCACTTGCAGACGGGTCACTCGCTCGACGAATGCGACTTCCTCGGGGGCAGGATTTATCAGATCGAGCCAGACGATGTCGGGCGGCAGCGCCGAAGACGCGAGGTCGCCCTGGAGTTGTGCGGCGCCCTCGGTCCGGCAAAGAGCAAGCATGGTCGTCTCAACCCGCCATCAGCAACAGATCACAATCCGCCCTGCTGTATGACAAACTCGACGATCTCGGCGACACCTTTTCCATTTTTGAGGTTGCTGAAGACGAACGGCCGCTCGCCCCGCATCTTTTTAGCGTCCCGGTCCATGATGTCGAGGCTGGCGCCGACCAATGGCGCGAGGTCGATCTTGTTGATGACCAGGAGGTCGGAGCGCGTGATACCGGGCCCGCCCTTGCGCGGAATTTTATCTCCGGCGGCGACGTCGATGACATAGATCGTCAGATCGGCCAATTCCGGTGAGAACGTCGCTGCGAGATTGTCGCCGCCGGACTCGATCAGAATCACGTCGAGGCGTGGAAACAGCCGATTCAATTCGTCGACCGCGGCGAGGTTGATCGACGCGTCCTCGCGGATCGCGGTGTGCGGGCAGCCGCCGGTCTCGACCCCGCGGATTCGCTCGGGCGGCAGCGCGCCGCTGCGGGTCAAAAACTCGGCGTCCTCGCGGGTATAGATGTCGTTGGTGATCGCGACGATCTCGAAGCGGGCGCGCATCCGCTTGCAGAGGTGATCCATCAGCGCGGTCTTGCCCGAACCGACCGGCCCGCCAATGCCGATGCGCAGCGGCCCCCTATCGGCGCTCATGCGCGGAACAGCCGTGAATATTGGGTCTCGTGAGCCATCGAGGCGAGGTCCGCCGCGAAGGTCGCCGCGCCGAAATCCTCGGCCCCGCGCGCCACCGCCGCCTCGACCGCGCCGGCAACCACCGGCTCCAGTGCCGCGAGGATGCGCTGCCCGTCGTTTTGCCCGATGACCCCGAGCCTCAGCCCTGCGGACATCAGATTGGCCGCGAAGGCATGCAGATAGCCGGTCAGCGCTTCTCTCAACCCGATAGAAGCCTGCGCCGCAGCCGCGCCGAACGCCGCGGCGTAACAAATGGCGTCGTTGTCGGACTTGAAGAGACCGGCTGCCTCGGCCCAAGCCGCCTCATAGGCGGCGACAAACGCCGCGCCCTGCTGGCTCGCCTCCAAAGCCAATTCCGCAGTTGCCCGATAAGCGCAGCCGCGGCGATTGGCCTCGGCAAGCGCCGTGTCGTCGCCCGCGGCCGCGGCGCGCCAAACATCACGAACGATGTCTGCGTCGACCCGGCCGCTGCCCTTCGCCAACACCGCCGCTATCCAGCCCTGCAAGCCCGCCCGGTCATGCACCGCGCCATCGGCCACGGCGGCCTCGAGCCCGTGCGAATAGCTGAAGCCGCCGGTCGGGAAAGCCGGAGAAATCCAGGCAAGCAGCCGGTAAAGCCCGGCCAATCTCGGCTCAGTGCTCATGGCCATGCTCGGCCCCGGCATAGGCGCCGGTCTCGGGGTCGAACGGCGCGTTGAGGCGGATCGACCGTCCGCCAAGCCCCTCCACCATCTGGGCGATCACATGATCGTCGCGGACGCGCAGTCTGCCTTCCAGTGCCTGCACCGGCAGGTGCCGGTTGCCCAGATGCCAGGCGAGACGCAGCAGTTCGGCCGGGCCGTCAGCCTCGATTTCCAGCACCCGCTCGGGCGCGGAGCAGACCCGCACATAACCGCCATCGTCGAGCTCGAGCCCGTCGCCGTCGGCGAGATGCTGCACCCGCGCCAAATCGAGCATGAACGGCGTGCCGCTATCGGCGACCAAGCGAAGCCGCCGCCGGTGCCGGTCGACAAAGGCCAGGGTGACGCGGTCGATCGCCGCCTCTTCGGGCCAATGCCCGCCCTTATGAGCCGCGATCGCCCGGCGCATGCTTTACCTCGCTTTCATCGCGGAGAGCCGAAGGCGTCGAAGCAATCTCGCGCGAAGGAATCTCCATTGGCTCGAGATTGTTGCGCTGCGCTCGGGATGACGACCATACGCGATCAATACAGAAAATAGCGCTGCGCCATCGGCAGCACCGTCGCCGGTTCGCAGGTCAAATGGATGCCGTCCGCGCGCACTTCATAAGTCTCCGGGTCGACCTCGACATGGGGTGTTGCCGCGTTGTGGACCATCTGCGCCTTCCCAACCGTGCGAATGCTGCGCGCCGGCAACACCATGCGCTCGACGCCGAGCTGCGCCGGCAATCCTTTCTCGATCGCCACGGTGGGCAGGAACGTCACCGCGGTTGCGGTCAGCGCCTTACCGAACGCGCCGTACATCGGCCGGTAGTGCACCGGCTGCGGCGTCGGAATCGAGGCGTTGGGGTCACCCATCAGCGCCGCCGCGATCATCCCGCCGCGCAGCACCATATCAGGCTTTACCCCGAAAAACGCCGGCGACCACAGTACGAGGTCGGCCAATTTCCCCACCTCGACCGAGCCGATGTGCTCGGCCAGCCCATGCGTCAGAGCCGGGTTGATCGTGTATTTGGCGATGTAGCGCTTGACTCGGAAATTGTCGTTGCCGTCGCCGTCCTCGGGCAGCTTGCCGCGCTGGCGCTTCATCTTGTCGGCGGTCTGCCAGGTGCGGATCAGCACCTCGCCGCAGCGGCCCATCGCCTGGCTGTCCGACGACATCATGCTGAACGCGCCGAGGTCGTGGAGGATATCCTCGGCGGCGATGGTCTCGCGGCGGATGCGGCTCTCGGCGAAGGCGACATCCTCGGGGATTCGCGGGTCGAGATGGTGGCACACCATCAGCATGTCGAGATGCTCGTCGATGGTGTTAACCGTGTAAGGCCGCGTCGGGTTGGTCGACGACGGCAGCACATTGGGCAGGCCGCAGACCTTGATGATGTCGGGCGCGTGCCCGCCGCCGGCACCCTCGGTGTGAAAGGCGTGAATGTTTCGGCCCTTGAACGCGGCGATCGTGTCCTCGACAAAGCCGCTTTCGTTCAAGGTGTCGGTGTGGATCGCCACTGCGATATCGAGCTGCTCGGCCACCGAGAGGCAGCAATCGATCGCTGCCGGCGTGGTGCCCCAATCCTCGTGCAGCTTCAGCCCGCACGCCCCCGCCTCGACCATCTCGATCAGCGCCTTCGGATCGGACGCGTTGCCCTTGCCGAAGAAGCCGAGATTGACCGGGATGCCCTCGGCGGCCTGGATCATGCGCGCCAGGTGCCACGGCCCCGGCGTACAGGTGGTCGCAGAGGTCCCCGCCGCCGGCCCGGTGCCGCCGCCCAGCATCGTCGTGACGCCGCTGTAAAGCGCGTCCTCGGCCTGTTGCGGGCTGATCATGTGGATGTGCGAGTCGATGCCGCCGGCGGTGACGATCTTGCCCTCACCGGCGATGATCTCGGTGCCCGGGCCAATGACGATATCGACCCCAGGCTGGATATCGGGGTTGCCGGCCTTGCCGATCCCGGCGATGCGGCCGTCACGGATGCCGATATCGGCCTTGACGACGCCCCAATGGTCGAGAACCACCGCGTTGGTGATGACGGTATCGACGGCTCCCTCGGCCCGGCTCTTCTGGCTCTGCCCCATGCCATCGCGGATCACCTTGCCGCCGCCGAACTTCACCTCCTCGCCGTAGATCGTGCAGTCGCTCTCGATCTCGATAACGAGCTCGGTATCGGCGAGGCGCAGCCGGTCGCCGGTTGTCGGCCCGAACATTGCGGCATAGGCGCCGCGGCGGATCGTGTTCGCCACTAGAGGCTCCCGTTCACACGTCCGTTGAAGCCGAAAACGCGGCGGCCGCCGGCATAGGCGACGAGCCGCACCTCACGGCTCTGCCCCGGCTCGAACCGGGTCGCGGTACCGGCCGGAATGTCGAGCCGGAAGCCGCGGGTCTTGTCGCGATCAAAGGCGAGCGCGGCGTTGGTCTCGTAGAAATGATAATGCGATCCGACCTGGATCGGCCGGTCGCCGGTATTGGCGACGGTGACAGTCACGGCGGGCCGGCCAGTATTCAGCTCGATATCGCCGGCGGCGACGAAGATTTCGCCCGGGATCATCGGATCGGCTCGTGCACGGTGACGAGCTTAGTGCCGTCGGGAAAGGTTGCCTCGACCTGGATTTCGTGGATCATCTCCGGCACGCCCTCCATGACCTGTGCACGCGACAGCACCGTCGCGCCGTCCCGCATTAGATCGGCGACGGTCTTGCCGTCACGCGCGCCTTCGAGCACGTAGTCGGTAATGAGCGCCACAGCCTCCGGGTAGTTGAGCTTGACCCCGCGCTTGAGGCGCCGTTCGGCGACCATCGCGGCGACCGCGACGATCAACTTGTCCTTCTCACGAGGGGTCAGGTTCATGCCTTTTCCTTAGGCATCAAACGTGCCAAAGCCGGGGCAGACGCGGCGGCAGCCCCATCGCGGCGTGGCGCAGGTGGCAAGCCAGATCGGCATACGCACGGCGCAGCGGCAAGGCAGGGCCGAGCCAGCGCGCGACGAGCAGGCCGTTGACCGTGGTCACGCCTGCCGCCAGTACCTCTGCCGCCAATTCCGCCTGCACCTCACGCGCGGCATCAACAAAGCCGCGCGCATCGCCTTGCCGCGGCGCCAGGATCAACGTCGCACAAGCCTCTGCCTCGGCGAAACACGCCGGATCGGCCATCGTTGCCGCGACATCGTTCTCGACATGCAGCGCGTCGCCCCAGGCGAGCTGGCCGCCGCGAAAAATTTCCCAGGCTTCGTGCAGCAGCCCAGCGCTGAACCGTTCGCCCATCGCGATGCGGCCGAAGACGACGATGCCGCCACCGAGGAAGCCCGCGCCGTCCGCCAACTCGACCCGCGTGTGGCGGCGCAGTTTCGCGTCATTGAAGAGGATCGCCTCGGGCGGAACAAATTCGAGCCAGCCGCCGGCCTCGGCCGAAAGGGTCTGGTCGATCTGCGTTATCGCGCCGCTCGAGCGATAGATCTTCTCCGCGGCCGAGCCGGTGACCTGCGCCGCCGCTCCCTCTCCCACCTTGACCGCGATATCAACGCCGTCGCCGGCCACCAGGCCACCCGAAGTCGTCACCAACACCGCGACCGGCACATCGCCCGCCTCCGGCGCCGGAAACAGCACGCGCATTGGGTTTCTCTCGTAGAGATGGCTGAGCCGCGTCGCGCCGTCGCGGACGGCAAAACCGATTTCGGCGACACCCCGAACGCACGCGGGAGCGGAAAGGTCGTCAAGGGGGCTCAATACCCGAGCGCCATGCCGTCCTTGCGCGGCTCGGAACCGCCGATCAGCACGCCGCGCTCATGATCCATCCAGATCGCCTGGCAGCCCCCGATCGGCACCTCCAGCATCTCGATCTTATGGCCCCGCTTCGCCAGATCGGCGCGGACGGCTTCCGGCACGAAATGCTCGGTCTGCAACACACCCTGATAGGCAAAGACACGCGGTCCCTCGGCAGCCTGCTGGGGGTCCTTCCCGCGGTCGAGCAGGTAGTGCAGGAATGTCGCGTGACCGACCGCTTGATACTGCCCGCCCATGACGCCGAACGGCATCACCGCGCGCCCGTCCTTGACCAGCATCCCGGGAATGAGTGTGTGGAACGGGCGCTTCCTCGGTGCGATCGAGCTTGGGTGGCCCGGTATTGTGCGAAAGCCGCTGCCGCGATTGTGCAGGATGACCCCGCTTTCCGGCGCCATGATCCCGGTGCCGAACGCCGAGAACAGCGAGTTGATGAACGACACCGCGTTGCCGTCTCGGTCGACGGCGCACATGTAAATCGTGTCCCTATGCTCGATCTCGTCCCAGCGTTGCGGCGGCAGTGCCTTGTCGAGCCGAATTTCGCGGCGCGTGCGCTCGGCATAGTCGTCCGAAAGGAAGCGTTCGACCCCGTTGTCGACGAAATCGGGATCGCCGATGAAATTATCGCGCACGTAATAGGCGGCCTTGGTCGCTTCGGCGATCAGATGAAGCCGGTCAGCCTCGCTGAACAACTCGCCGCCGAGCGCATAGCCCTCCAGCGTCCGCAGGATCATCAACGCCGTGAGGCCCTGATTGCTCGGCGGCACTTCGTAGACGTCGTAGCCGCGATAGGACGCATGGATCGGCTCCACCCACTCGGAGCGCTGCGCCGCGAAATCCGCCTCATCGTGGAGCCCGCCCAATTCCTTGAGCCGGTTGACGATGTCGCGCGCCACCGCGCCCTCGTAGAACGCCTCGCGGCCTTCACGGCCGATGCGGCGCAAGGTCTTGCCCAGCGCCGGGTTACGCATCGTATCGCCGGCCTTGGGCGCCTTGCCGTCCCGCAGCATGACCTTAGCCGTGTGCGGGTCTAGCAATTTATTGACATTGCGCGCCCAGTCCTGCGCGACACGCGGGGTGACGACATAGCCGTCCTCGGCCGCCTTGGCTGCCGGTTCCAGCAGCTCGGAGAGCGGCCTCGTCCCGTGCTCGCGGTTCAACACGCACCAGGCGTCGATGCAGCCGGGAACGGTCGCCGCGTGCGGGGTTTGCACCGCGATCTCGCGGATTTGCCGCTCGGCGTACCAGTCGACAGCCGCCGCCGCCGGCGCCCGCCCCGAGCCGCTCAGCGCGATCGGCAAAGCCCCACCCTTCGAATAGAGCACAAAACAATCGCCGCCGATCCCCGTGCTTTCCGGCTCGACGACGCACTGCATCGCCACCGCGGCGATCGCCGCGTCGGCCGCGTTTCCGCCCGTGCGCAGCACATCGAGCCCCGCGAGGGTCGCGCGTGGCGCCGAGGTCGCGACCATGCCGCTGGCCGCCATCGCCGCCGAGCGGCCCGGTACATTGAAGTCGCGCATCTTCCGGTTCGTCTCCCGCTATTCCCGCCGGTGCAATCCAGACCGGCAGGCTTCCCGCTTGTCGTTCTCTCATGCACCGTCCTACCTTGCCGGTCAATTCGCGTGACCGAGGACACAAATGGACGGCAGCCTGCAATTCCCGGTCGCGACGCCGCCGGCGCCCGGCGAAACCGTGGCGATCGCGCCCGGCGTCTATTGGCTGCGCATGCGCCTGCCCTTCGCGCTCAACCACATCAATCTATGGCTGCTCGAAGACGGGCCGGGCTGGACCATCGTCGATTGTGGCTACGCGCTCGACGAGGCCTGCGAAGCCTGGGACCGTATTTTCGCCGAGACGCTGGGCGGTCGCCCGGTTCGGCGGGTCATTGTCACCCATTATCACCCCGACCACATCGGCCTTGCGTCCTGGCTGACTGAGCGCTGGGAGGCGCCGCTGTGGATCAGCGAGAAGGAATGGCTGCACGCGCGGATGCATGCACTCGGCTCCGGCGGCGATGCTTCGGAGACCCTGCGTCGCGATTTCGCGAAGCGCGCCGGCCTCGATGAGGAGACCAGCCAAGTTTTCGCCGAGCGTCAGGGCTATTATCGCCTCGGCGTCCCGTCAGTGCCGCAGACCTACCGCCGCATCGGCGAGGGCAGCTCGATCGAGATCGGCGGGCGCGACTGGCGGGTGATCGTCGGCGAGGGGCACGCCCCTGAGCACGCCTGCCTCTACTGCGCCGAGAGCGGCGTGCTGATCGCGGGTGACCAAATCCTGCCGCGCATCTCGCCCAATATCAGCGTGCAGACCTATGAGCCCAACGGCGACCCGCTGGCGCGCTACATTCATTCGCTGAAGAAGCTTCGCGCCGCGCTACCGCCCGACATCCTCGTCCTGCCTTCGCATGATCTGCCGTTCTACGGCGTCCACGAACGGATCGACGAGCTCGCAGCGCACCATGAGGCGCGCTGCGACGAGGTGATTACCGCCTGCGCGCGGCCGATGAGCGCGGCCGATCTGATGCCGGTGCTGTTCCGCCGCCAGCTAGACCGCCATCAGATGGGGTTCGCGCTCGGCGAGGCGCTCGCGCACCTGCATTATCTCGAAGGGCAAAGCGCCCTCGCCCGCGAAACCGGTAGAGACGGCGTCCATCGCTTCCTCGCGAACGCCTGACCCTATTTCGGCGCCGCTCGCTGCTTTCCTGCAGCGACGTCGGCGCGAACCCGCTGGCTCGCCATCAGCATTTCCGTGGCGAAGGCAGCGATTGAGAGGAGCGTGCAACCAATCGCCAGACCGAACGTCACGAGCAGCATCGTCGCCACCGCCAGTCCACCCGTCTCGCCAACGAATAGGGCGAGCACCGTGGCGCAGGTCGACGCGCCTCCCGCGGCCGCAAGCGCGACAGCGCAATCGAGCGCGCGCGAACGGCGATGCAGGTGATCGAGCTGAAGGTGCAGGACGGCTGCCTCACCGGCATCGGCGCCGATAAGCGCCTTGGCCGCCGCATCGACCTGATCGGCGACGCGGGCGAACCGCGTCGAGAACACGTTGAGCAATGTCGCGATGCCTGAAAGCAGAAACACCGGCGCCAGCGCGACCTGGATGATGTGAACGACCGAGGCGATGGCGTCCGAAGTCGCGGCCACGCCGATGCGGCCCCTCGCTTACGAGGCGCTTGCCGTCAGGATTAGACCGCCGGGGCCTTCAGCACCTTCATATCAGGCGCCTTGTGCAAGGTCGCTTCGGTCTTTTGCTGCAAGGTGTCGAAATCGACGTCTTCGACCATCTCTCGCACGACGAAACCCCGCGCGGTCACGTCGATCACCGCAAAGTCGGTGTAGATGCGCCGAACGACCCGAGACGCGGTCAGCGGATAGTGACACTGCTTGCGCAGTCGGGGCGCGCCGTCGCGCGTCATATGCTCGACCAGCACACGGATTTCCCTGGCGCCGACCGCCAAATCCATCGCCCCGCCAACCCCGGGCGGAAAGGTCGGATCGTCTGTCGTCCAGTTGGCGAGGTCGCCGTTTTCCGCCACCTCGAAGGCTCCGAGCAGCGCCAGGTCGAGATGCCCGCCGCGGATCATCAGGAACGAGTTGGTGTGGTGGACGTAGCTCCCGCCAGTCAACAGCGTCACCGGCTGCTTGCCGGCGTTGACGAGGTCGAGATCGACCTCGTTGGCGCCCGGAGCCGGGCCGACGCCAAGGACTCCATTCTCGCTCTGGAGGACGATCTCGCGCCCCTCGGGCAGCACGTCGGCAACGAGGGTCGGCAGACCGATGCCAAGGTTGACGTAAACCCCGTCAGCGAGGTCTTGCGCGGCGCGCCAGGCGATCTGTTTGCGGCTGAGCGGCATGGCGTTTCTCCTGCTAGACCGGCACCACGACCATGCGGTCGATGAAGATGCCTGGGGTGACGATGTGCTCGGGGTCGATCTCCCCCAATTCGCAGAATTGGCGGATCTGGACGATCGACAACTCGGCGGCCTGGGCCATCGTCGGGTTAAAGTTTCGCGCGGACTTATTGTAAGTGAGGTTGCCCCAGCGGTCGCCGCGATCCGCCTTCAACAGCGAGACGTCGCCCCGCAGCGGCTTTTCCAGCACATAGCGGCGACCGTCGATCTCGCGCTCTTCTTTGCCCTCGGCGAGGCGCGTCCCGACCCCCACCGGAGAGAAGAACCCGCCGAGCCCGGCCGCGGCGCAGCGCATCCGTTCGGAAAGGATACCCTGCGGCACCAGCTCCAGCTCGATCTTGCCTTCCTTGTACAGCTCCTCGAATACGACCGAGCCGGCGCTGCGGGGGAACGAGCAGATGATCTTCCGGATGCGCCCGGCATCCATGAGGCCCGCGAGCCCGGTGCGGCCGGTCCCGGCATTGTTATTGACGATGGTGAGGTCCTTCGCCCCCTGCTCCAGGAGGGCGCCGTAGAGGGCCTCGGGCGAGCCAGCGCCGCCAAACCCACCCGTCAGCACCAGCGCGCCGTCCTTGATGCCCTCGACCGCCTCGGCGAGGCTGCGAACCCGTTTGTCGATCATCGCTAAAACGCCACGTCGTCGCCGCCCTTGAGGGCGAGCAATTTGCGGGCCTCATCGGGGGTAGCAATTTCCAGCGACAGGTTTTCGAGAATGGTGCGGATGCGAGTGACCTGGTCGGCATTGCCCTGGGCGAGTTGGCCCCGGCCGAGCCACAATGAATCCTCAAGGCCGACGCGCACGTTGCCGCCCATGATCGCGCCCATCGTGACGAACGGCATCTGGTGGCGCCCGGCGGCGAGGATCGACCAGGCGTAATCGTCGCCGAACAGCTTGTCGGCGATCTTCTTCATGTGGACGAGGTTCTCATGGTCGGCGCCGATGCCGCCGAGGATGCCGAAGATCGTCTGGATAAAGAGCGGCGGCTTCAACAACCCGCGATCGACGAAATGCGCCAAGTTGTAGAGATGACCGACATCGTAACACTCATGCTCGAACCGTGTGCCGCATTCCTCGCCCAGCCGCTTCAGCACCTTTTCGATGTCGGCAAAGGTGTTGCGGAAGATGAAATCGCGCGTCATCTCCAGCGCCTTCGGCTCCCAGTCGTATTTCCATTCCTTGTAGCGGTCGAGCATCGGGTATAGCCCGAAATTCATCGACCCCATGTTCATCGAGCACATCTCCGGCCTGGCGCGCAGCGGTGCCGCCAGCCGCTCCTCGAGCGTCATGCCGTGCCCGCCGCCGGTAGTGATGTTGACGACGGCGTTGGTCGCCTGTTTGATCCGCGGCAGGAACTGCATGAAAACGTCAGGATCGGGAGTGGGTCGCCCGTCCTTGGGGTCACGCGCGTGCAGATGCAGGATCGCGGCGCCGGCCTCCGCTGCCGCGATAGCGTCGCGAGCCACCTCGTCGGGGGTGAGCGGCAAATAGGGGCTCATCGTCGGGGTGTGGATCGAGCCGGTCACCGCGCAGGTAATGATGACTTTGCTTTTCAACGGCATAGGCGTCCTCCCAAAATTCTTCGCCGACGGTCAGCGCGGCGGTGTCGCCGCGACCCCGCCGCGCAATTCGTGGACGACGACGCCGAGCCGACGCGGCGGCGGAGCCAACCACAGGGGATGGGTAAGGCTGGTGCCAACGTCGCTTTCGCCAGCCTGCCAGCGCCGCATCAGCGAAGCGGACGAGAAATCCGCCATCTTTGCCGGAAGATCAGCGCCAGCGCCTTCGTGCACGAGGCGCAGAATTGTCATCGTCGCCTCGCTCGCCTCGGCGAGACATTTTCTGATCTCGGGGTCGCGGCGCAAGCCCGCGGGGAGGCGCTCGCCCAGCAGCGCAATCATCCGCCGCAAATCGTGGTTGCGCCGCATCGCGGCGATCTCGCGCGCTGAGCGGCTGATCCCGCCACGCGGGCCCGGCTGCGGGTCGTAACCATCTATAACAAAGCATAGCGTGTCGGCGGGGCGGGCATCGTCGAGCGGTGCGACTGACACCGCACTGCCGCCATAGCGCTGTCCGTCGATGGTAATCGGCGCGAGGCCAGGTAAGGCGGTGCTCGCAAGCACATGCTCAATTCCGAGCACGTGGCGATCGTTGTCGAATAAGGTTTCGGCGCCGGTGTCGAGATTGGCGGCGCCAAGCACGACGCGCACATTGCCCGAGTTGACCCGCTCGAAGTCGACGACCTCGTCAATCAACTCGCGCAATTCCTCGGCGGAAATGACGGGCCCTCCATGAGGCACAGCGTTGCCCGCACGGCGCCGCGGCGGAAGCGCGCCCAGGACCAGATCACGCAATCTTTGCGGCAGCCCGACCGTGCGGCTTATTGCGGCGCGGCGGCTCAGCTCGCGCCAGAACTGGCGCAGCCGGAACGCGCGCTCATGTGGCAGATTGCCGGCGATAATAACAGCGTTGACCGCGCCGATAGCGCTGCCCGCGATCCAGTTGGGCCTGATCCCCGAATTTTCGAGTGCCGCGTATGCCCCTGCCTGGTAGGCGCCGAGCGCGCCGCCATCCGACAGCACCAGCGCGATTTGGTTGAAACGAGCCAAATTCTTCTCGGATCGCGCGCGCGCCAAAACCCTCTCCTGCCGTCGCCGACCACATCATGCGAAACGGCAAACCGAGCGTCCAGTGCCGAAAGAACAGGGCGATTAGTTGTTTTTGTCGAAACGCTTAGGCGGAAGGGATTTGAGGTAGATGGCGATCGCGCGGCGGTCATCATCGGTGAGCCGCGCGGTATTGCGCACGATTTCGGCCATCGACCCGCCGAGAACATCGAAATCCGGCGTGCCGCCGGTTTCTAGAGCCGTGACGATATCGTCGACGCTCCAGTTGCCGATTCCGGTCTTATCGGGAGTGATATTCGGCGCTCTTTTGCTGGCAATGGCATCCTTTGACCCGGCCAACTCGCGGCTCGGATCGGGGACACCGAACCAGGTACGCGGCGTATGGCAGTTCCCGCAATAGCCGACCGTACGGACGAGATAGGCGCCGCGCGCGATCATATGATCCTGGGGGACTGGCGGCGGAGACGAACTGGATGCGATTGTCACGCCGACCGCGTCGCGCGCTCGCGCAATCAGAGCCAGCGAGTTGGCCCTACCCAGGCCTGGCCGCGCCAACGGGGCCAGAGTGTCGAGATAAGCCTTGAGGTCCGCGAGATTAGCATCTGTCAGACGACCGAAATAGGGAAATGGGAATGCTGTCACGTACTGCGTGCCATCGGGGGCGATTCCCCAGCGCATCGCCCGCTTGAAATCGGCGAAACTCCAGCCGCCGATGCCGGTCGCCTTGTCGGGGGTAATGTTCGGCGTAGTGATAATCCCAAACTCGGTGACTAGCGCGCGGCCACCGGCATAAAGCGGGCCGCCATTCTTCCCATCGGTATGGCAATTGTCGCAACCGGCCGCGGCTGCGAGATAGGCGCCGCGCGAGACCGACGCCGGGTCGGCAACCGCGACAGCGGCCGCCGACACGACAAACGCGACAGCCAAGAGCAGGGCCCGACGGGAGACGCCCAGCCTAGGAGGGCTCGCTAGGAGGGTCTTTTCAGAGTGAACGTGCTGTGACACCCGCCGCAAGCGCCTGGATTCGGAGAGGAGGTGCCCCAGAAATCCCTCGTCATATTACCCGCCGCCGCCTTGATGGCGTCCTTGTCATCACCCTTCAGCACGGCATTGAGTGCTTCGGCCGCGGTCAAAGCATTCTTGTCCGCCTCGACGAACTTGTCATGATCGGACCAGATCGCCGGCTTCGCAAATGACTTGCCGGGATACGCGTCCAGCCCGGTTCCCTTCGGAAATAGGTCGGGAATTTTGGCAATCCGAGTTGCCAAATCGGCGCCGGCCGACTGCGCCGCGGCGAGGTCCGCCTTGTCTTCCAGGAAGGCTCGAATCGTGGCGATGTCCTTGAACTGTGCCTTCATGTGGGCTTGCCGCTCGTCAATGATGCTGGCGTCATCGGAGCGCGCCGCGCCGGCATAGAGTCCCACCAAGACCACAATCGCGGGAAGAACAATCCATTTGGCCGACTGTTTCATGCCTCCCTCTCCCTCCGTTTGGTGAAGGACAGTAGCGGTGTGCCCGACGAAAGCAACCGTACTCGAACGCGCTCACGCTCAAGTGAAAATACTCGCTAAACTCGGCTCTCTCGCTTTGTGTTACAGCGCGACTGGGGGACTTTGGACATCGCCATGCCTTCGAAGGGCCGGATGAAAAGGAATGTGGCGTGACCGCGCCAGCGATCTCGTCGAGCAGCATATGGTCTGAACTTGTCCGGCGTGGGCCGGCTATCGTGCGCCGACTTCGGCTCGCGAGCGGGCTGATCATGTTCACGTACGTTTTTCTGCATTTTATCAACCACAGCCTCGGGAACATTTCGTTCGAGGCGATGGAGAGCGGCGCCGTGATTCAGGAGTGGATATGGCGCAGTACCATCGGCACAGTTGCGCTCTACGGTGCGTTCGCGGTCCATTTCTCACTCGCGTTCTGGGCGCTCTACATCCGCCGCAGTATGCGCATGGGGTGCATCGAGGCGCTCCGACTCGCTCTCGGATTCCTGATCCCCTTACAGCTTTTTCAGCACGCGCTCGGCTGGCGCCTCGGCTACAGCGCGTTCGACGTCCATTTGCTTTATCGCCACGCTCTCTTCTCCTACTTCACCCTCGACCCGCTTCGGGGGCTTGCGCAGAGCGCCCTGTTCTGCGTTGCCTGGCTGCACGGGTGCATCGGTCTCTATTTGTGGCTGCGGGTCAAACGGCACTTTCACCGGATAGCGCCGTTTCTGCTCGTCATCGCCGTCCTGCTGCCGACTGTCGCGGCGCTAGGCGTCTTTCAAGGCGCCCGCCGGGTCGCGGACATGTTCCGCAACGATCCGGCCTTCGCCAACAATGTCCGCCAGACGGGAATGCGAAGTCACCCGCAGGACCTCGCCGCGATCCGAGCGATCGAACTGTGGTGTCTAGGCGGATATACCGGCGCGCTCGTCCTTCTTTTCGCCGCGCGCGGCACCCGCTCGCTTATCGAGCGCCGACGCGGCAGAGTGCGGATTACTTATCCCGACGGGCGCAGTGTGCGCATCCCGAAGGGGCTGAGCGTGCTCGATGCCAGCCGCCGCGCCGGCATCCCCCATGCTTCGGTCTGCGGCGGCCGGGCACGCTGTACAACCTGCCGAGTGCGCGTGCTGCTCGGGTCGGAGCACCTGGGACCGCCATCGCCCGAAGAGGCTCGTGTGCTAAGTCCGCTCGGCGCGGATCGCGCGGTGCGGCTCGCGTGTCAACTCAAGCCAACGACCGATATCAGCGTCTGGCCGCTGCTGCCGCCGGAAATCACCATGCGCGACCAGGACCGCCTCAACTTGGTCGAAACCGGTGCGGAGCGCTTCGTCGCGATCCTGTTCGTCGATATCCGCTCCTCGACGCAACTGGTCGAAAGCCGTCTGCCCTACGATGTCGTATTCATCCTCAATCGCTTTTTCGAGGCGGTCGGCAGCGCCATTATCGGAGTTGGCGGCAGGCCCACTCAGTTCATCGGCGACGGCATGATGGCGATTTTCGGCACCGACACTGATGCCGCCGCGGCCTGCCGACAGGCGTTGGAAGCAGCTCGCCTGATCGACTGGCACCTGGCCGAGATGAACCGAGCGCTGGCAAACGAGTTGCAGCAGCCGATCGGCTTCGGCATCGGCATTCATGCCGGCGAGGTCATCATTGGCACGATGGGCTATCGCGAGCACGCGCAGATGACCGCGATCGGCGAAGCTGTCCACGTCGCCTCGCGGCTGCAAGAGCTCACCAAGGAATACCGCTGCCAGCTCGTCGTTTCAGACGTCGTTGTGACAACGGCCAGCGTCTCACTCGACGCATGGTCTAGCCATAGCGTTCAGGTGCGCGGTCTCAGCGCGCCGCTGGTGATCCGGACAATCGACAGCGCGGCGATGCTCGGAGCCTACGATAATCCGGAAAACAACAGCAAATCGCTGCTGACGGTCACGTGATCGGCATGACAATGTGGTTTTTGAAGCCGAGCGGTCGCAGAAGCGGTCGTACCAGGCCTTTAGGTGCGGCAGCCTGGGTCGCTCGATCGGGTAGTTGAACCAGCGATAGATATGCGTGCCGAGCGCGATCTCGGCCAGCGACAGCGACTGCCCGCCAAGATAGGGCTGGTTCGCGACCGCGTCATCGATGATCTCCCAAGCGGTAATGGCGCGGCGCCGCGCCGCTTCGATCGCGGCGGCGTCGCGGGTCTCTGGGGCGGAGCGAATCAGCCCCTGAAGCAACGCGCCCATCGGCGCGCCGATGACCGAGAGCTGCCAGTCCATCCAACGCTCGACGTGGGTGCGGGCCGCGAAATCGGCGGGATACAGACTATCGCCGTTCGGGTGCGTATTGCACAGATAGCGGCAGATCGTGTTCGATTCCCACATCACCAGGTCGCCTTCGATGACCGTCGGCACCAGCCCGTTGGGGTTCAGCTTCAGATATTCGGGATCGCGGTTGCCCCCGAACGGGCCGCCGTGATCGACCCGGTCGTATTGGATGTTCAGCTCGGCGCAGGTCCACAGCACCTTTTGCACGTTCGACGATGTCGTACGGCCCCATATCTTCAGCATCTGAGCCTCCGTATTTGCTGGCGGCATGGAGCCTTAGAATCCGGGCGAGCGCAACCGTCCGCTCGGTGTATAGTTCGCCCATTCGAGATGCCTCTTTTGGGCAGAGCAGTGATGATCCGCCGGTTAGGCCCCGTGACTTTTGCGCTCGTCGCGTTGATGCCGGCGGTCAGCCTTGCCGACGGCCAGGGTGAGCAGCTCATGAAGAGATGGGCCGGCGCGGATCGCTGTTCGCAGCAGGCGTACCGGGCCTTCCCCGACTACACCGCCGAGTCGCTTGCCAAGCGCGACCAGGCGTTCCAGCAATGCCTGGCGAACGGCAACCTGCCGCCGCGCGACATCCCGCCGCCCAACAAGCCCTAAGCGAAATCAGCGAAGCTTCGGCAGCTGCAAGAGCTGCCAGACATCGGTCAGCGCGGTGACCAGCGCGTCGATATCCTCGTCGCTGTGCAGCGGCGTCGGGGTTACGCGCAGCCGTTCGGTGCCGCGAGGCACCGTCGGGTAGTTGATAGGCTGCACATAGACTTGGTGATCGCGCAGTAGCAGGTCGGAGGCCGTCCGGCACATCGCCGCGTCGCCGACCATTACCGGCACGATATGACTGTCGTTGGCCATGACCGGGATCGATGCCTCCGTCAGGCAACGCTTGACCGTCGCGACGCGCTCCCGCTGCTGGGTCCGCTCGGCCTGGCTTTCCCTCAGATGCCTCACCGCGGCGAGCGCGCCCGCCGCCAACAGCGGCGGCAGCGACGAGGTGAAGATGAATCCCGGCGCATGGCCGCGCAAGAAATCGATCATCAGCGACGAGCCGGCGACATAGCCGCCCATCGTGCCGAACGCCTTGGCCAGCGTGCCTTGGATTACCGTCAGGCGGGCAGATGCGCCATCGCGCTCGGAAACGCCACCCCCATGATCGCCGTAGAGACCGACGGCGTGCACTTCGTCGAGATAGGTCATCGCGCCATGACGCTCGGCGACATCGCAGATGTCGTTGAGCGGCGCGATGTCGCCGTCCATCGAGTAAACCGACTCGAAGCAGACAAGTTTCGGACGCTCGGAGGGTAATCCCGCCAACAGCTCCTCGAGATGCGCGACGTCGTTGTGCCGGAAGATGACGCGCTCGGCCCGACTATTGCGGATGCCGGCGATCATCGAGGCATGGTTCATCGCGTCGGACAGCACCACCATGCCCGGCATGCTGCCGGCAAGGGTCGACAGCGCCGCCTCGTTGGCGACAAAGCCGGAGGTGAAGACGAGCGCCGCCTCGCGTCCGTGCAGATCGGCGAGCTCACGTTCCAGCAGCACATGGGCGTGGCTGGTGCCGGAGATGTTGCGTGTGCCGCCAGCGCCCGCGCCACTGCGGCGCATCTCGGCCTCCATCGCCGCCAGCACCGCCGGGTGCTGCCCCATGCCGAGATAATCGTTCGAACACCACACCGTGACCTCGGCACCCAAGCGGTGATCGTAGGCGCGGGGGAACCGGCCGCGGCGCCGCTCCAGATCGGCGAAGACGCGGTAGCGCCCTTCGCTGTGGAGCGCGTCAAGCCGCTCTTTGAAAAAGGTGTCGAAATCCATCGTCAGCGGTATCGCGGAAAACGCTTAAGGATATCATATCGCGCGCGCCGCGCCATTGGACGCACTGTCGCGGAGCCAACTACTTTCTCGGCGTGCAGGCAAAAGTAATGCGGTCCGGCACGGCGAGTGGACAGACGTCGAGCCAGTAGTCGTCGCCAGTGACCCGCTTGGCCACGGTATTGCCAATGCATTCCGCCTGAGCCGCTTGTTGAACCTGCTGGGGGCTCGTCTTAAGCGGGTTGGCGCAGATCCCCACCCGTTGACGCGGGTCCCTCACGCCTTTCGCCGGGCCGGCCGGCGCCGTCGAAAAGGGCGTGAATGCATTGCACCCGCAAACCAAGCCAGCGGTCAGTGTGACCAGAAGGCGCAATATTGTCATGCCGCGTCCGCCAGCGCGCGCTCCGCAAACAGCGCCGCCTCCATCAGTCGTGTATCCTCGCCGATGCGGCCGACAAACTGGATACCGACGGGTAGCCCCTTATCACCGCGCCCCGCAGGCACTGTGACGCAAGGCACGCCCAGCGCCGTCCACATGCGGTTGAAGATTGGGCTGCCGGTGCTGCCGAGCCCCTCGGGCGCTTCACCCTGCGCCGCCGGCACGATGACCGCGGCGCAGTCGCCAAAGAAGCGGTCAAGCCGTGCTCGCGCCGCGGCCACCGTGCCGCGCGCTGCGTCATACTCGCCGGCGCCGATCGCCATCCCATAATCGAGCATCTGCGCCAGCACTGGCGAGATCAGAGTGGCGCGCTCGGTCCGCTCCCAGGCCAGCGAGCACGCCATCTCGAAGCGCATGATCTTGTCCTGCGCCTCAGCAAGCCCGCGATGCTCATCCGGAACCGTGACGTCGTCGACTCGCGCGCCGGCCGCCAGCAATGCTGCTCGCGCCCGATCAAGCGCGGCGATTGTCGCGGGCGCGGCTTCGTCCCACATCGGCGTGCGGCACAGCCCGAAACGCGGCGGCAGCGGCGCGCTGACCTCGCGCAGATCGCGCCGATCGGTCAAGACGCCGATGAAGAATGCTGCGTCCTCGACCCGGCGCGCCATGCAGCCGACGGTATCGAGACTGTCCGCCAGCGCCTTGACGCCGGCGCGCGCCACCAAGCCAAAGCTCGGCTTGTAGCCGACCACGCCGCAATAGGCCGCCGGCCGGATAATCGAGCCGGCGGTTTGCGTGCCGAAAGCGAGCGGTACCATACCCGCGGCTACTGCCGCCGCCGATCCGCTCGACGAGCCGCCGGGCGTATGCGCCGGGTTATGAGGGTTCGCGGTCTTGCCGGGGAAAAACGCGGCGAACTCGGTAGTGACGGTCTTGCCGAGCACAACCGCTCCGGCCGCGCGCGCCAGCGCCACGCAGGATGCGTCCGAGGCTGGGCGATGCCTGTTGTAGATTGGCGATCCGTAGCTTGTCGGCATGTCGACGGTGTCGATCAGGTCCTTGACCGCGATGGGAATACCGTGGAGCGGACCGCCCGAGCCTTCGCGGTCGCGTTGGCGCGCCCCTGCCAGTGCCTGCTCTCGATCGAAATACTGCCAGGCGCCGACGACCGCCTCCTGCGCCTCGATCATCTCGATCCAGGCGGTGGCGCATTCCTCTGCGGTAAGCCGCCCCTCCGCGATCTCCCGCGCGGCCTCGCGGACGCTCAACGATGCCGGATCGGGCATTTTTCCTCCCCGCGCTCCAACGATCGGGGCAACCTATCCCGGCCCAATCCATGCGGGAAGAGACATCGAACCCCTTGCGGGAGCACCGGCGGCTGGGCAGTGTGCCGGCGATGTCGGACAACCGGGACGATGACGGCGGCGGCAGCCGGCGCGGAGCGCTGATCGCGTTGGCGGCGATGGCCTTGATTGTCGTCGCCGGATACTACCTGCTGAACGCGCTGCGCGACGAAGGAAGGCGTGAGGATTGCCTGATGTCGGGCCGCACCAATTGTGCGCCGCTCGATGTCCCGACGCCCAAATAGCCCCCGCGCCCGCCGCGCCAATCCGCGCCATACCCATGACGAGATCAGGGGCGACATTTCCCCCTAGCATCCTTATATATGCTTGAACGTATCGCTCTGGCTGAGCGCTTGAGAAATTCATGATCGACCCGTTTGGACGGCACATCTCTTATCTGCGTGTATCGGTCACCGACCGCTGCGACTTCCGCTGCGTCTATTGCATGGCGGAGGAGATGAATTTCCTGCCCAAGCGCGAGCTGCTGACGCTAGAGGAACTCGATCGCGTGTGCAGCGCCTTTGTCCGCCTCGGCGTCAAGAAGTTGCGCCTGACTGGGGGCGAGCCGCTGGTGCGCCGCGACATCATGACCCTGTTCCGCTCGCTGGGCCGGCACTTGAAGTCGGGCGCGCTCGAGGAATTGACCCTGACCACCAACGGTAGCCAACTCGCCCGCTACGCCGGGGAGCTGCGGGAGTGCGGGGTCGAGCGGGTCAATGTGTCACTCGACACGCTCGATGCGGAAAAATTCGCCGAGATCACGAGACGCGGCCGTCTCGACCAGGTGCTCGCCGGGCTCGACGCAGCCAAGCGCGCCGGGCTACGGATCAAGATCAACGCCGTCGCGCTGCGCGGCGTCAACGAGGACGAAATCGTCGATCTCGTCCAATGGTGCGGCGACCAAGGCCACGATCTGGTGCTGATCGAGGTCATGCCGATGGGCGATATCGGCGGCGAGAGCCGGCTCGAGCAGTACCTGCCTCTTTCCCTAGTGCGCGCGCGGCTGGAGCGGCGCTGGACGCTCGACGAGACCGACTACCGCACCGGCGGCCCGGCCCGCTATGCGACGGTGCGCGAGACCGGGCGGCGGGTCGGCTTCATCACCCCGCTCACCCATAATTTCTGCGAGAGCTGCAACCGCGTGCGGCTGACCTGCACCGGCACGCTCTATATGTGCCTGGGGCAGGAGGATGCCGCCGATCTGCGCGCTCCGGTGCGCCAATCGGAAAGCGACGAGCCCTTGGAGCGCGCGATCCACGAAGCCATCGGCCGCAAGCCCAAGGGCCACGATTTCATCATCGACCGCCGCCACCAGCGGCCGGCCGTCGCCCGCCATATGAGCGTCACCGGCGGGTGAGCATCCCGCGCATCGCCTTCGTTGCGTCGGATGCCGAGGCGGCGCAACTGGCCCTCACCGAGCTGCGCCGCGAATACGGGACGATCAAACCCGAGGAAGCCGAAGTCATCGTCCCGCTCGGAGGCGACGGTTTTATGCTCGAAACGCTGCACCGCTTCTTCGGCAGGAACGTGCCGATCTTCGGCATGCACCGCGGCAGCGTCGGGTTTCTGATGAACCCCTACCGGCTCGAGAAATTGGGCGAACGGCTCGCGACCGCGCAGCCGGTGACGTTTTACCCGCTCGAAATGACCACCTGGGACGAACAGGGCGCGACTCAGACGGCGATCGCCTTCAACGAGGTTTCGCTGCTGCGCGAAACACGCCAGGGCGCCAAGCTCAAGGTCAGCGTCGATGGCGTCGTCCGCCTTGACGAGCTGATGGCCGACGGCATCCTCTTATCCACGCCGGTCGGCAGCACCGCGTACAACCTGTCGGCACACGGTCCGATCATCCCACTCGACGCCGAGATTTTGGCGCTGACCCCGATCAGCGCGTTCCGGCCGCGGCGCTGGCGCGGCGCGCTCCTGTCGCACCGCGCCAAGGTGCGCATCGACTGCTTGGAAACCGACAAGCGCCCGATCAGCGCCGTCGCCGATTTCACCGAGGTACGCGACGTCACCGCCGTCGAGATTTACGAAAAACGCGACGTCTCGGTGACGATGCTGTTCGACCGCGAAGCCAACCTTCAGGAGCGCGTGTTCAAGGAACAGTTCCTGACCTGAACCCTCAGGCCAAATTCAGTGCTTCGCCGGCGAGATCCTCGGCGCGCTCGACCGCGATCAGCACCGCGTAGCCCTTCTTGTCCGGGTCACGGTCTTTTTCCGGCTGCACCAGGCGGCGCCAGACTTCCTCGTAGACCGGGCCCGATTTGTAGATCTTCGCGGTGCCGTAGAAGCGGGCGATGCCGCCGCGCGGCAGCACGCCTTCCTCACGCAAGGACGGCTTGCGGAAATAGATCGTCAGCTTGCTGCCATCCTTCATCGCCTCGGCCGAGCTGCCGCTGCCGCGTTCCCATAGCCCGATATGCTCGTCGTCATAAACCATCGTGCCGCCGCGCGGGGTAACTTGCGCGAAGCCGTTGGGCAGCACCGAACCCAGCAGGCAGACGTTCGCCGGAAACGCAGTGTTGATGTGATCGTGCAGGACTTGCGGAATCTTGGCCATTGCTAATCCTCCCTGACTTCAAGCCACCTGATCGAGTGTCGAAGCGACGTCTCGGGTCGTCACGCGGCGTAAATCGCGCACCCTGGTCTCGTCATAGTGTCGGCCGCGATGCATCGTCGCGCGGTTATCCCAGATGACGAGATCGCCAACCCGCCACTCGTGGCGATAGACGAACTTGCGTTGCGTCGCGTGTTCGATCAGCTCGCGCAGCAACAGGCGTCCTTCCGGCACCGGCATTCCGACGATTTCCGACGCATGCGCGGCGACATAGAGCACCTTGCGCTTCGAGCCAGAGTGGGTGCGCACGACGCGCTGTGGCACTGGCGGCAGAACCTGCTTCTCGCCAAACAGCAGCTGGTTGAAGCCGAGCTGGCCGCGCGACCAGGAAATGTCGTGCAACGCGACGAGGTCGGCGATCTCCGCCCTTTGTTGGTCGCTGAGCGCATCGTAGGCGGCGCGCATGTCGGCGAATTCGGTCTCGCCATTGCCCTTCGGACTCGGCCCCGGGACTTGATGGGCGTACAACATCGACAGCGCCGCAGGGATACGGCGGAACGAGCCGTCGGTGTGCCAAAGCCGGTTGCCGAGCTGATCAAAGCGGCGCGGATCCTCGCGCCCGCGCACCTGGTTCTCCGCGTCGAGATTGGAGATGTCGGCGATCTCCGGGCGCAGCCGGCGCTTGACATTGGCCGCGCCGCTGCGCGGCAGCTCCAGCTCGCCGAAATTGCGCGCGAACGCCATTTGGCGGTCGTCGTCGAAGGTCTGTCCGGGAAACACCAGCACCGCGTACCGATTAATCGCCGCGCTGAGCGCCGCCACCGTCGCGGTGTCGAGGGGTTTGCCGGCATCGACCCCAGACACTTCGCCGACGAACAGCGGGTGCAACTGACGAATTGTGAGCTCCACACTGCCTCTCATATTTGGGCCTCGACGAATTCGCGCAGCGCGGCGAACAGCCGCGTCAGATCGTCCTGCAACGCGTCGAAGTGCGGCAGCTTTTCGAGGGTGCGCTGATCCATGTAGAGCGAGCGATCGACCTCGATCTGTAAACTGTGGCGGCGCTCGTGTGGGCGTCCCTGACGGCGCACCAACTCGACCCCTTTATAGCCGTCGTTGACGTGGACCTCGTAACCCATGCCGCGCAGCGTCACCGCGACGAAATCGGTGAATTCCGGCGCGCAGGTCGTGCCATCGCGATCGCCGATAACAAAATCGCCGTGCTCGCCCTTGCGCCCGTGCTTGCGGCTGCCGGTCGACGGCATCGAGTGGGCGTTGACGTGCCACACCGCGCCAAACTGGCCGTGCAGGCGATCGCATGCCTCGTCGAGCGTCTGGTGATACGGCGCATGATAGCGCTCGACCCGCGCCAGCACCTCGTCGGGGTGCAACTTGCGGTCGTAAATCGGCATGCCGGCTTGGGCGTAGCGGCGCACGAGTCCGACTCTGGTCGCCGGCCGCAGCGACAGGTGCCCCGGCCATGCCGTCGACAGCAGGTTCGGGTCAAGGTCGTCCGCGGCGCGGTTGACGTCGAGATAGCTGCGTGGGAACACAGCCGCGATCATCGTCGCGCCGTGATGGGGCGCACCTTCGAACAACTCGTCGACAAAAGCATCCTCCGCCCGTCGCAACACCTCCAGCGGGCAGCAAAAGCTGAAATCCTCGGGATAGAGCGTACCGCTATGCGGCGAATCGACGACCAGCGGCAGCGTTTCCCCGCTGGGGTCGCGGCGCCACAGCACCCCCGGAATTTCATGACCGACCGAAAAACCGTTCATTCACGCGCTCGTTGATTGCGACTTTGTTCCATCGCACAACGCCGCCGCGCAGGAAAGAGGCTCGTCAGCCGGCGAACCGCCTGGAGCGCGGAGAAAGCGGTGGACATCTCCGGATTTCAGCCGCAAAGCGCTAGTCATGCAATGAGGTTGCAGCCTATCGTGGCGAGCGCAAAACGTTTTGTCATAAAGGTGGATTTTTGGCTTCGTCGGCGATTGGTTACAAGGAAATGGTGACGCGGCTCGTGGGCTTTGACACGACCAGCCGCAACTCAAATCTGGCGCTCATCGAATTCGTCCGCGACTATCTCGACTCCAACAAGGTCACCAGCGAGCTGGTCTTCGCGGAAGACCGCAACAAGGCCAACCTCTACGCCACGATCGGCCCGCAGGATCGGGGTGGCATTATGCTGTCCGGTCACACCGACGTCGTGCCGGTCGACGACCAGGATTGGCGCAGCGACCCGTTCAAGATTGTCGAACAAGAGGGTCGACTGTACGGCCGCGGTAGCGCCGATATGAAGAGCTTCATCGCTGTCGTGCTGACGTTGGTGCCGGAGCTGGTGCGACGCAAGCTGCGCACGCCGATCCATTTATCGTTTTCGTATGATGAGGAGGTCGGCTGTATCGGTGTGCGCCGGCTGATCAGCGTATTGGGGCAGCGGCCGAACCGACCACGCCTTGCCATCGTCGGCGAGCCGACGTCGATGCAGATCGGGGTCGCGCACAAAGGCAAGCACGTCTATCGCTGCCACGTTCACGGCCACGAGGCACACTCCTCGCAGGTCAATTATGGCGTCAACGCCGTCGAGGCGGCGGCGGAGCTGGTCACTCATCTGAAAGCGATGGCGCGGCGCAAGCGCGATGAAGGCCCGTTCGACCCCGACTTCGACCCGCCCTATACGTCGATCCACACCGGGCTCATCCACGGCGGCACCGCGCTGAACATCGTGCCCAAGGATTGCGAGTTCGACTTTGAGTTCCGGCCGCTGCCGGGTGAGGACGTCGACGCGCTTATCGGCGAGCTGCGCGACCTCGCGGCGACGAAGCTGGTGCCGGAGATGCGCGCGGTGCAGCCGCATACGGGCATCAACATTGACGATGTCTCCGCAGCGCCGGCGCTCAGCACGCCGGTCGATGCCGAAGTGACGCAGCTGGTTGCCGCCCTCACCGGTGAAAACGCGACCACCAAGGTGGCGTTCGGCACCGAAGGCGGTCTGTTCTCAGCCGCCGGCATTCCGACTGTGATCTGCGGTCCAGGTTCCATCGACCAGGCACACAAGCCCGATGAATACGTCGAGCTCGACCAGATCGCCCGCTGCGAGGCTTTTTTGAAGCGCCTGATCGACCGCGTCTCGCAACGATAGCAACTGCCGCAGCCTGCGGCCATAATTCCAGGCCTTGCCTCAAGGAAAATCGCGTGTCCGATCTGAGATACAATGTTGAGCTGATTCCACCGGATATTTCCGCCTATCGTGCCGGCAATACCGGGATCGAATACGTCACCACGTTTATTGCGAGCGAGGCCGGGCCGCATGTCGTGGTGATGGGCTTGACGCACGGCAACGAGATCTGCGGCGCGATCGCGCTCGATGCCCTGCTGCGCGCAGGTCTCCGGCCGCGTAAAGGAACACTAACGCTCGCGTTCAACAACGTCGCGGCGTACTTGGAGTTCGACCCGCGCTACCCGGTCGCCTCGCGCTATGTCGACGAGGACTTCAACCGCCTGTGGTCGCCGGCGACGCTTGACGGGCCGCGGCGCTCGTCGGAACTCGCGCGTGCCCGCACCCTGCGGCCGATCGTCGATGCCGCCGACTTCCTGCTCGATCTCCACTCGATGCAAAACGCGACGGCGCCATTGATGCTGGCGGGGTTGCTACCGAGATCGCGCGAACTCGCGTACTGTGTCGGCATCCCGGAGCTCATCATGTGCGACGCGGGCCATGCCGCTGGCCCGCGGATGCGCGATTATGGCGGATTTGGTAATCCCACCTCGGCCAAAACCGCCCTGTTGATCGAAGCCGGCCAGCACTGGGAGAAGCGCGCCGCCGAGGTCGCAACCGACGTTACGCTGCGCTTTCTCGTCGCGCTCGGCACCGTCAAACGTGACGATGTGGCGATGCTGGGCGGACCCGACTTCTCCGCCGCGCCCAAACAGCGCGTCATTGAGGTGACCGAGGCGGTGACGATCACGGGCGACCGCTTCGAGTTTGCCGGCCCTTTCACGGGCTTGGAGGTCCTCCATGAAAAAGGCAGCCTCATTGGCCATGACGGCGACCGCGAGGTCCTCACACCGTATGATAATTGTGTGCTGATCATGCCGTCCCGCCGGTTGGTGCGCGGCCAAACCGCGGTGCGCCTCGGGCGCTACGTCGATTGAGCGCTCTCTCAGCAGTCCCTGCGAAGCGGAGTTTCCCGCCCGTCGTCGGCGCGAATCCGCGTGTGCTCGTGCTCGGTACCCTGCCTGGGGAAGAATCACTGCGCCGAGTCGAATATTACGCCCACCCGCGCAATCTGTTCTGGCCGATTGTCTTTAGCCTTTTCGGCGAGTCTCCCGCCTCTGCTTATGCCAACCGACTAGCCTTCGTCAGGGCGCGGCAGATCGCGCTATGGGACGTGTGCGCGATGGCCGAGCGCCGCGCCAGCCTTGACTCCGAGATTAAGCGCGAGGTGCCGAACACGCTGCACGACCTGCTAGACGCCAACCCGACCATCGCCGCAGTTGCCTTTAATGGCGGCGGCGCCCGCCGGCTCTATGATCGCCATTTTCGACGCCGGCCTGACCTTGTCTATCTGCACCTGCCGTCGACGAGCCCAGCTCACGCCAGCCTCGGCTTCGCTGAAAAGCTCGCGCGCTGGCAGGTGGTGCGCGAAGCGGTCGGGGCTTAGCCGTTCGCGCGCGCCTCGCGCCCCTTGGCAAATTCGGCGAGCGCCGCGTCTAGCCGAGCCAGCTCATCGCCGAGCCGCTGTACCAGGATACTGCCCTGCTCGCGCAACTCGTCGGCGCCGACCTCACGCAGCGACAGCAGCACCTCACACAGCCGGGTCCCGCCAAGGTTAGCGGCACAGCTCCTGAGCGCGTGGAGTCCGCGCGCAAACCCGGCGCCGTCCGCCGCAGCGGCGGAGCGCACCAGGCGTTGCATGATTTCCTTGGCGTCGGCGCGGAAGCTGTCGAGCACCTCGCCGAGAAATTCGTCACTGCCGCCGAGCCCGCGCAGCGCTACAACCGCGCGTGCGTCAACGACCGGCGCTTCGGCAGCAAAGCGGGGATGGGCGGCGATCGGCGTGACCTGAGTTGCCGCAGCCGCGGCATCGGCCGGATCGAACAGCGGCGGCGGTTCAAGCGCGGCTCCTTGCGGCGTCGAGATGATCACCGGGCGAGCAGGAACACCCTGCCATAGGGGAAGCGCGTGCAGCGCGTTGGCGAAGAGGTGGTACTCGAGCGGCGCCGGCAGCACCGCGTCCAACTCATCGTCGGCAATCTCCATCAGCCCCCCAATCTGGGCGCGATCGGCAACGAAGAGCACAAAAGACGGCGGCGCCTCGCCGGTCACCGCGCGATGAGCAAAGCTCAGCGCCGCCAGCATGTGCTGACGCCCATCGACGATCAGCACGCTGCAGGTCCGTGCGTCACGGCGGTCAACAAAGCCCAGCGTTTTGTCGAAACCGTCGATCCAGCGCGGGTCGGCATTCCATGCGTTCAAGGGCTCGGCAATCTCGCTGGCGAACTGGCTATCCTCGGTGGCAATCAGCACCAGACAGCGCCCGAGATCGAGCGAGCTGTCCACAGCCGGCTCGTCCAGCTCAAGCAGCACCGTGACGGTGATTGTGCCACCGGCCCCTGAAACGCTGCCGGTGGCGATCTCGCCACCCATCAGCTCTACCAGACGCCGAATGACAGCAAGTCCGAATGCGCCGTGGTCACCGCCAGCGCGCGCGCCAGACTGGGCCGCTAATGGGTCGAACAACGCCTCAATATCGGGAGCGGCGATAGGTTCGCCCTGATCGCGCACCATCAAGGACACCCGCACTCGCTGGTCGTCGCCGCCCGCGGCGTCAACCGTTACTGCGACGGTACCTTCCCCGCTTACTTCGATCGCGCGCGCGACGAGGTAATCCGTAATCTGAACCAGCTGCTGCGGCCAGCCGCGCAGCCGGTAGGGCAGCCGCGGATCGATGTGGGTGCGCAACCGTAACCCTTTGGCTGCCGCCTCGAGCCGGCGAGCTGCTAGGGCATTTTGGAGCACGCGATGCAAATCGAACGATTCGGTTGTCGGCATGAAGGCGCCTGTTTCGATCGCGGTGAAGTCGAGGATGTTTCCGACCTGTGAGAGCAGCGCCCGCGTCGGCGCCGCCGCGAGAGGCTCGCCCTCATTCACCTGCACAGCGCCGCGACCGACGATCGCTTCGAGCGGCGCACGCAACGCTTCGCTCACCACCATCATGAAGCGGGTGCGCGCCGCCTGCGCCGATGCGACGGCCTCGCGAAACTTGGCTACCTCATGCACCATGCGGGCGACGTAGGCCGGCAGCGCGATCATCGCGGCGATCATCCCACTCGCCAGTAGTGGCTGGTTTTGCCAATACGCGGTTGTCGCGATAACCACACCAAAACCGGCGAGATTGACAGCGGTCGACGCTGCGAGCGCTACGATCCCGCGGCTCAGGCCGATTTGAAACGTCGCCAGCAGATAAAGCGGCATCCACGGCACCGTTACCGCGCCGCCGAAGTGCAAAAACGCGGAAATCAGCGCGGCATCAAACACCATTCCCAGATATTGCCGCGGTGCCGAGGCGGCGAGATCGGTGAGCGCGAGCAGCAGCAACACCCAACCACCGGCGAGTCCGAGCGCGGCCATGATCGACGCTGCGGAGAGCGCTTCATCCGGCAGAGCGATTGCCATCGCCATCGCGTAGGCGAGCGCGAGTGCGGCGATGATGACACGCAGTCCCGCCCGTGCGTGCTCGTCGTCACCGCGATTGTCGCAATTGTCACGGAGCCGCTCCAACCCAAGCAGCGTCGTAGCCAGTGCAACCAACGCCGCAGCGAGGATCAACAGCGCGGTCAGCGCAATCGCTATCGGAACGCCCGCGATCCGCCCGAAATCGCCAGGCCTCATGATAAACCCCAGCGGCGGCAGGATCGCGGCGAGGCTAAGCGCGGCAACGGCGTAGCGCGCAGGCCAGGCCGACCTCGCATGGCCGGAACCCGTCCTGGCGGGAGGCGGCGCCGGATCCGGCGTCGTGCTCGTCGAGCGCGCCATAGCCACTCCTTCTTTGCACGGCATCTTCATGGGGCCACTACCCGGCCGAGCGCGCTTCTGCCACCGCACGTTTGACCCCCTCCGAGCGAGAGGGCGGAAACGCGACCGTCACCGTCGTCCCAACCCCTTTGAGGCTTTGGATCGTCAGCGTTCCCCCGTGCAGCTCGGTTAGCCCAATCGCCAGCGGCAACCCCAGCCCAGTCCCGGCGTGCTGACGAATCCAGGGACCCGTAACCTGGCCAAAATGCGCCATCGCTAACTCGACTTCGTGCGGATCCATGCCGATCCCGCGATCGGTTACGGTGACCGCTACGCCACCGCCTTCGCTCTTCAGCACGACCTCAACCTCGCCGCCCGGGCGGCTAAATTTAATGGCATTGGTCAAGAGATTGAGGACGATCTGCTTCACCTTGCGCGGATCCCCGCGCAATCTCGGCACCTCGCCCTCGCGGCGGACGACGACGCGTACCTCGGCGGCCCGCGCCTTGCCCTCGACGAGGTGAATCAAGTCTGCGACCGCCTTCGGCGCATCGATCACCTCTTCGACCAGATCGAGCTTACCGGTCTCCAGCCTGGAGACATCGAGGATGTCGTTGATGATGCCGAGCAGGTGCTCGGCGCTGCCGAGAATGTCGCGGGCGTAGCCGACGTAGCGCTGCGTCGCGATCGGGCCCAGCATTTCGCCTGCCATGACCTGCGAGAACCCAATGATCGCGTTCAGCGGCGTGCGCAGCTCGTGGCTCATATTGGCGAGGAATTCGGTCTTGCTCCGATTGGCGATCTCGGCCTGCTCCTTCACCGCGAATAGGTCGAGCTCGGCGCGCTTGCGCGCGGTGATGTCAATCGAGATGGTGACGACCATCGCATCGTCGCCGTCGCTGCCACGGTAAACCGCCTTGGTGGTCAGCAAGTCGCAGCGCTTGCCTTCACGGTCGATGATCCGTTCCTCGAAGGAGGCCGGCGCATCGTCGCCTGCAAGCATCCGGTGATCGAGGTCGTTGAGGCTGCGGGCCAGCGGGTCGTCATGCACCTCCAGCGGCTGCCGGCCGATCAGCCGGCCGGCGCGCATCCCGACAAACTCCGCGAAACGCTGATTGCAGAATATGTAGCGTCCGTCGCGGTCGGTCGCGCAGACCAGGGCTGGCACCGCGTCCATCACCCGCAGGAGTCGCTCATGCGCCCGGCTCAAATTTCCCACTTCGCTTGGCGCCGGCAGCGGTACCGGCGGCATTGCCTGGAGTGGCGCGATGACGGGACTCTTCGCCTGTTCGTAGCTATGCAGCCGCAACAGATTGCCGGCCCGCGCATGGAATTCCCGGTGATCCACGGGGCTGAGAAGGTAGTCCGCCGCGCCCGCGGCGAGCGCCCGGCCGATGCATTCACGCTCCTCGAAACCAGCGACGACGATCGCCGGCACATCCGAGCAACCTGGGTCGCTGTGCAGCCGAGCGATAAATCCGGCGGCATCGAGTTCCGTCATTTCGCCCGCGACGATGACCAGATCCGGCCTATCGCGGGCACAGGCTCCGAGCGCCGCGCCGGGATCGGCGAATGCCTGGACAACCACCGTCTCGCCGAGCATCGACGCCAGCCGGGCAAGAATTTTAAGATTGGTGGCGCTGTTATCGACAACGACCACCCGCAGAGAAGCCAACGCGCGCCTTTCTCGAGGGCGAACAACCATCCCAATCTATAGGGGGTTACTCACGCGCAAGTTGGGCTCGGCGAACCGACGTGAAAATAGTTTGATTACAATACCTTGACGTTCGTGAGCGTCAGGATGGCTAACGTTAGTAGCCGGCATCGCCTCGTAGCGATTCGGAAATCCCCCTAAAGGCGATAGAAGGCTGCCGCGTTCTTCCAGAAGAATTTATCGCGATCCTCCGGAGAGCGATCCGCCAGCATCCGGCTCATCGCCGCCACCAGGGGGCCATATCCGATCTTGAGGCTGGCGACCGGGAAGTTGGTCGCGAACACCGAGCGCTCGATGCCAAAGATCGCGATCGCGTCGAGTGCAATGCGGCGGTTCTCGTCATAATCCCAGGCTCGATCCTTCAGCCCGAATTCGGATACCTTTACCCAGACATTAGGCTCGCGCGCCAACGCCGCCATGCCGCGGCGCCAAGCGGCGAGTCCCTCCTCGCTGCGGTCCCACGGAAAGCCGGTGTGATTGAGGATGATCGAGGTTTGCGGGAATGCCCGGGCCACTGCCGCCGCTTCCTCAAGATGCCAGAACGGGACCCGCAAATCCCAGGACAACCCGTGTCGTGCGAGCAGCGCGAAGCCGCGCAGCCACTTGTCGTCCTGCATCGTGCCAGGCGCGCCGGGCGTCATCTTGTCGGGCGAGGCCGCCGTCACCGGCTTAGAGCGGATGCCGCGCACCAGCGGAAATGCCGCTTGCGCCGCGATTATCTCCTCCGCGTTGGGCGTATCGAACCAGGCGTGCGCGACGATCACGCCCGGCAGGCCGTAGCGATCGTGCAGAGCGGTGATCCACCGTGTCTCCCCGAGCTGGTCGTCGCGCTCCCACTCGGCCTCGCAATGCACCGTCGTCAAGACGTTGTGCCCGGCGGCGTCGCGCCGGTAATCGTCCGGCAGGTAGTCGCGACGGATCGCAGTGTTATCGCCGATGAACGAGGTCGCATGCTGCGACCCCCGGAGGCTGGGGTGCTTGTTCTGGCCAATCTCCCATAAATGATGGTGCGCGTCGATCAGCGTCACCGCAGCGGGCGAGTCGTTCCAAGCGCCATGGATTGTCTTCATCGCTGCCGTCGTAGTTCTATTCCCTTGACAGCGCAACCGCATGGAGGCGCGACTCTATGCATCGCAGACCGAGGACATCGCCGATGAAGATCGCACCGGTCTTTGCGCTGCTGCTGGCGTCGTTTGCGGCCTACGCCCAAGCGCCGCAAATCACTGCCGCCAACATCACTGAATTCGGCATCTACACGGCCGAACTGGAGCGCGCGGAGTCGGCACCGGGTACGGTCGCGGGGACCGATAAAATCGTCACCAAATTGCGGCTCGCCGCACAAACTCGCACCATTCCGGCGGTGAGAGGTGTTTCCTTCGGCTATCGTTTCACCCTCGTTGGCACTCCCATCGGCGCGATCGCCCCGCTCCACATGGTGACGCTCTTCCCCTCGCCGATGACCAACCCAGCGACTCATCAATCGAGCACGCGCAGCGAGTCCGATATAGGCCTGAGCATCGGCGCGACGGGCTACGCCGGATACAGCATGGACGACGACTGGGAAGTGCTGCCGGGGACCTGGACGTTTCAGATTTGGCACCAGGGGCGTAAGCTCGGAGAGCAGAGCTTTACCGTGCAGAGACAATGAGCGCCACCTACGAAACGATCCGCGTCGACGATCAGGGTGGCGGTCTCACCCTCGTCACCCTCAACCGGCCCGATGTCGCCAACGCGATGAACACGCAGATGGGCCGCGATATCCTGGCGTTTTTCGACAGCGTCAACGCCGACCCGCTGGCCCATCGCTGCATCGTGCTGACCGGTGCCGGAAACGGAGCGTTCTGCGCTGGCGGCGATCTCAAAGAGCGCCAGGGGATGTCGGACGAGACCTGGCAGGCCCAGCATCTCCTGTTCGAGCGGATGATCCGCGCCTTTATTGGCTGTCCAGTGCCGGTAATCGGGGCGATCAACGGGGCCGCCTATGCCGGCGGCTGCGAGCTGGCACTGTGCTGCGATTTCATTTACGCGGCCGAGGCCGCCCGCTTCGCGCTGACCGAGGTGTCGCTCGGCATCATGCCCGGGGCCGGCGGCACCCAGAACCTGCCGCGCGCTGTCGGCGAGCGCCGCGCCAAGGAGATCATCCTCACCGGACGGCCCTTCTCGGCCAAGGACGCCTATGACTGGGGCATGGTCAACCGGCTCTGTGCGCCCGGCAAAGTGCTTGAGGAGACGTTGGAAACCGCTCGCCGCATCGCCGACAACGCCCCCATTTCGGTGCGCCAGGCCAAGCATTCGATCCATTACGGGCTGCAGGTCGACCTCGCTTCCGGCATGATGCTAGAGATTGAGGCCTACAACCGCATGGTCCCGACCGACGATCGACGCGAGGGCATCGCCAGCTTCAATGAGAAGCGCAAACCGGTATTCAAGGGACGCTAAGGAGAACGACATGGACGGCTTAGTGGTATCAAGCGGCGCGAACCTCACCCGCACGCTGGCTGAGCGCGCTTGCGCCGTCACTTATGACGCGCTCCCAGAGTCAGTCCGGGAACTCGCGAGGCAATGCGTCCTCGATTATTTCGCCGTCGGGCTCGCCGGCGCGGATGACGAGCTCGTGCGTATCCTTCTCGACGAGCTCAGCGAGGCCGGCGGAAACCAGCAGGCCGGCGTCATTGGCCACGCGGCGCGGCTGCCGGTGCTGTCGGCGGCATTGGTCAACGGTGCCATCGCCCATGCGCTCGATTACGACGACGTGCATCTGGCGATGCCCGGCCACCCCTCGGTCGCGATCCTGCCAGCGCTGTTGGCTCTCGCCGAAGAAAGGAAGGTTTCCGGCAAGCAGGTCATCGCCGCCTTTATCGCCGGCTACGAGACATGCTGCCGGGTCGGCATGTCGATCCGCCCGGGCCACTATACGCGTGGCTTCCATGCAACCGGCACGGTCGGCGCGTTCGGCGCCGCGGCGGCCTGCGCGTATCTGTTCGGGCTCGACGCCGAGGCCACCGGCCGCGCGCTCGGCATCGCCGGGACGCAGTCGGCCGGGCTCAAGTCGCAGTTCGGTACGATGTGCAAGCCGTTCCATGCCGGCAAGGCGGCGCAGAACGGGCTGCTTGCGGCCCGTCTCGCCGCGCGCGGGTTTTCCAGCCGGCCCGACTTGATCGAATGCGAGCAAGGGTTCGCCGCCACCCATGCGCCCGATTTCTTCCCCGAAAAGGCGCTGGCCGAACCGAAACAGGGTTTCCACATCTATGGGAACCTCTTCAAGTACCACGCCGCCTGCTATATGACCCACGCGCCGATCGAATGCGGCCGCCAACTGCGCGAACAACTCGGCGCGGCGCCCGCGGACATTGCAGCTATCAATCTGATCCTGCATCAGGCGACTGATCGCGTGTGCAATATCCCGGCCCCGACCGACGGGCTGCAGGCCAAATTCAGCTTGAGGCAGACCGTTGCAATGGCGCTCGCCGGGGTCGATACCGCAAGTCTTGGTTCTTACAGCGTCAAGACCGCCACCGATCCGGCGCTGATGGCATTGCGCGAGCGGGTCAATTTCGATTTCCGCGACGATTTTCCCGAAGCGGGCGCCGAAATCGAGATTGAGCTGAAAGACGGCCGCAAGGCATCGGCCAAATTCGATGCCGGCATCCCCAACGGCGACATCGCCGCCCAGGGCCGGCGTCTCGCCGAGAAATTCGACGCGCTGGCCGCGCCAGTCGTCGGCACCGCCCGGGCGCGCGAATTGCGCGAGGCGATCGCGGGGCTCGACAACCTTGCGGACGCCGGCGTTTTGGCAAAGCTGGCGGCCAAGTAAGATAGCCGATCACCTTCCGTGCCCTACCGGCGAAAGCTGGTGCCGATGGCGGCAAATGGACCCCGGCCTTCGCCGGGGTGGCGCGTGGAGCTGGCGATGCAGATGGGGTTCGCCGCGCGCGATGCGGTCGCCGCGATAGAGCTCGCGCGGAGCGGGATGCCCGGCCCGGCCATTGTCACGAGAAGCCGCCTCGACCAAATTCGTCGCCCAGGGCGCCCCGCGTGCCCTGTGGGACACAGTGATGGCGCTCGACGGTGCAAACGACCCTTATTCGGTAGTTTCCCTATTGTAAGAAGCGGCTAGGAGTGCTTAGGGTGCAAAACTCTGGGTAGATGCACCCCCGCTGGCAGGAAGACGATCATGATCAAGAGCCGGGCCCTCGCGACTGTCGCGTTCTCATTCGTCACACTCATTCTGGCGGCCTGTTCATCGCCACCGCCCCCGCCGCCGCCGGCTCCCCCGCCGGCTCCGCCGCCCATCACCGGGCCGCAGACAATGTCGGAGCGAACGCTCCTGACGATGGCAACCGATCTGGCCTTTCCGTCAGGAGGCTACACGCTGACCAGAGCGGGCAGAGCTAAGCTTGATAGCCTGCTTCCAGCCCTGAGCGGTCTTGGGCCGAATGACAAGATCGTTGTCTACGGCTACACCGACGATCGACCAGTGGGTAAGGCGCTGAAGAAGCGAGGCGTCATCGACAACCTCGACCTGTCGTCACGGCGGGCCGACGCGGTCGTTCGCTACCTGACCTCGAAGGGTGTCAATCCGGGCGTGATCTCGGCTAAGGGCCGCGGCGAAACGCATCCTGCCGCCCCGAACACCACTCCCGCTGGCCGCGCCCAAAACCGCCGCATCGAGGTGGTCGTCGAGCAGCCCGCCGGCTAAGTTCAGAGCGATTGCGGGCGCGGCTTGACCGCCGCGCCCGCCTGCTCTTAGTAGGAGCGCGGCATTCCCAGCACATGCTGGCCGATATAGGCCAGGATGAGGTTGGTCGAGATCGGCGCCGTTTGGTAGAGCCGGCACTCGCGCCATTTTCGCTCGATGTCGTACTCGCGCGCATAGGCAAAGCCGCCATGGGTTTGCATCGTCGCCTCGGCGGCATGCCAAGTCGCTTCGCTAGCGAGCAGCTTCGCCATATTGGCATCAGCCCCGCACTCCCTGCCCGCATCGAATAAAGCAGCAGCGCGGCGGCAAATCATGTCAGCCGCCTCGAGCTCGGCCCAGGCGCGCGCCAACGGAAACTGCACCCCCTGATTCTGGCCGATCGGCCGATCGAACACGACCCTCTCGTTGGCGTATTCGATGCCCTTGTTGAGCAGCCAGCGGCCGTCGCCGATGCATTCTTGCGCCACCAGAATGCGCTCGGCGTTCATTCCGTCGAGGATGTAGCGGAAGCCTTTGCCTTCCTCGCCGACCAAGCTATCGGCCGGGATTTTCAGATTGTCGAAAAACACCTCGGTGGTGTTGTGATTGATCATCGCGTCGATCGGACGAATTTCCAGTCCTTTGCCCAGGCACTCGCGCAGATCGATGAGAAACACCGAGAGGCCATCGGTGCGGCGTTTGACCTCATCGACGGGTGTCGTGCGCGCCAGGAGAAGCATCAGGTCCGAGTGACGTGCGCGCGAAGTCCACACCTTCTGGCCGTTGACGATGTAGCCGGTATTGCCGTCGCGCACGGCACGGGTCTTGAGCTTGGTGGTGTCGGACCCGGTCGTCGGCTCGGTGACGCCGAAGGCCTGAAGCCGTAGTTCGCCGGTAGCGATCATCGGCAGGTACTTCTTCTTCTGCTCGGCGCTGCCGTGCCGCAACACCGTGCCCATGATGTACATCTGGGCGTGGCCCTGACTGGCGGTGCAGCCGGAGGCGTTAATCTCCTCGAGGATCACTGCCGCCGCGCGTAGCGGCAGGCCGGAGCCGCCATACTCCTCGGGAATCAGCGAGGCAAGGAACCCGCCGCGGGTCAGTTCCTCGATGAACTCGGTCGGATAGGCCTGCTCGTCCTCGAGCTTGCGCCAATAGGCTCCTGGGTAACCCTCGCAAATCTTGCGGATCAACTCGCGCAGCTCGGGATAGTCCTCGCCAAGGGCAAGCATGACGGGTTCGTCGGATTGGTCGCCATCGCGCATCGGGACCTCCTTTGCTGGCAGCTGTTGCACATCATCGACATAGGCCGAGCTGCCGGCAAGCCGCGGCGAGGCTTTAGTCCGTCTCAGGGATCGAGTGAGACGACGCCGGAAAGGCCTTTGACGAGCCGCGCGGCCCATTCTCGATTGGCCAGGGCGGTTGGATGCCCGTCGCCAGGTATGAATAAGTCCTGGCCGGGAAAAGCTGAAGGGTCAAGCTCGGCGTCGATTACGATCAGCCCGGCCGCGCGCAAGCGCGCTATGATTTCGTCATCCGTGGAGCCAGCATTTTGCGCATAAGCGGGCCCCGGCACGTACAAAAGCGCCGTGGGCACCCCGTACTTCTCGCGCCCAACCTGCCCGATACGGGTCAGGATCGCGATATACCTGTCAAGCTTTTGTTGCGGCGTGCGCTCGTCGAGTTTCAGTTCGATGATGTCATATAGCGAGGTGACCTCGAACAGCAGGCGGAGCGGCAAACTCCACCGATCCGCGCAGGTTCCCGCGAACGTCACCTTTCCATCGGTCACCTCATAGGCGGGGCCACGTAGGGAGTACCCCCTTACGCAAGCAGCCTGCTCGGCGAGTTCGGGCGATACGACAAACACGAGAGCGCGAAGTTTGGTCAGCACATCGTCATGTAGGCCAGTCTCCAGGATACGCAGAAAGTGCTGCGCTCCGTACGCGGAAAAGGCGAGATTGACGACATGGAGCCGGCGTCCGATGGCGTCTGCGAATGCCTGCGGTAGCGTCGCCGAATCCGGCAATCCTGTGCCGAAGACGTTCGACCCGCCGCCGATCGCGATGGTTGGGGCGTCCGTTGCCGACTCGACCTTACGCGTCAGATGCTCGTCGATCGTATAATCGGTATCGAGGATGACGCGCCCGGTTTTCGCGTCAACCTTGTGATGGTGATAAACTCCGGGGTGCGCCGGTCCCCAGCCAAGCACCGGATTGTACACCGAATAACCAGGCGTATTGGTGTCGATCGCGGTGCGGTAATGCTCAACGAAGTAGCCCTCGACCGCAGCCAGCGCCAGCGCCAGCGAGGCGGCCACAGCGGCGGCGTCGCGAAACCGGCCGCGGGTCATAACCGCCACATAAGCGAGGAAGAAGAATGCGAGAACAAGCCATTGGAAACGCGTCCAATATGATGCGGCGTTAGAGTGGATATAGAGCGCGCCGGCGACGATCAGCAGCGGCACGACGACGCGCGCTACGACACCGGCTGTGGACTGCTTCTTGAGCGTTTGCGACTGTCCAAGCCCGGGCCCCTCGCCGACCGGCGCCCCAGCCTGGGTCATTCAAGCTTCTCCAACGCCTCGTAGAGGCCTTGAGCCAAATATTTATCGGCAAGCGCATTCGGATGCGGGTCGGGGGGCGTCACCCACAGCTGCGATGATGGTACGCCCTGGACATAGGGCAACAAATCCACGAAGGGCACGTCATACTCCGCCGCCGCATCCCGGACGAAGTCGGTAATCCGCTGAAGCTGGTAGTGCTGCACGTCGTGCAGCTCGGGATGGCTCGCGATCAACAGCTTGATCCCATGTTGCCGGCAATAATCGACCAGCTTCTTCATCGCTGCCTTGGAGTCCTTCCAGCCTTTCGTCGTACCATCGCCGAACAGCCCAAGGTAATAGTCCCTCCAATCCTCGCCGGGGAAAATCATCCGCTTCAGCACATCGAGGCGGCCAAGCAGAAAAACGCAGGAGTAACAATGGCGCATTAGAAAGGAAGGAGGCCGATCGTGCGGAACCGGTTCGGCGTCGTTGATAGCGTAATTCAGCACGATGACGTCCGGATTATACCGGTAGGCGTCGGTCATGAAGAACTCGACTTCCTGAATCGTGTTCCAGTTGCCAACGCCGGTATTGATAACCTCTGCCTTGACCCCGTGGTCAGCATAGAGGCGCTCCACCCGCCTAACGAACGTATCCTGCTCGGGCACGCCCCATCCCTCGGTGAGCGAGTCGCCCAGCATCAAGACCCGCAGGACGCCAGCCGGCTTCTCGAACGAGTATTCGCGGTCGCGCAGTCCTTGCGAATTGGTCTGGAGCCAAACTCCCATGAGAAAGGCCTTGCGGTTGGGCGCGTGCCGATGCCCGATCAGCGGATCGGGGTCAACGATCTTCACCTCCTTGGCGTATTTCCACATTTCGAGATCGAATTGCTTGCCATCGTCGATGACCACGCGGACATAGGTCTCGATACATAGGAAAATTACAACGAGGCACACCGCTACCGTCAGCAGCGGAAAGAGAATTCGCTTCATTGCGGAACCGCCAAAAGGGTGAATGGCAGAGTTAGAACAGCGCGTAGATGAACGGCGCTATCGTCGAGCCTTCAGTGAGCACGACCAAACCGGCGAACAGGCCCAACACGATGACGATCGGCAACAGCCAATACCGCTTTCGGGATTTCAGATAGCGAAAAAAATCACGAAAAAAATCCAAGTGCGCTCCTCCCACTCGCTATGGAAACTACCAGCTGTTCCCCTTCCGCGCCCGGCCGGCGCTAGGGGCACGTTCTAATGAAACTAGCTAAGTGCTGCAGCAAAATTGTATGGGCTTGAATGCCCGCCCTGATCTCGATTGTCTTGCGGCAAGAGATGGCGGTTGCTCCTCATTCGCGATGGACTGGGAATGAGCGCGCGGGCTTACCACGCTCATGCAGGGTGAACGACGCATCGCGATCGCCGGTACGCGACAGCATGCCATCGCCGCCAGCCCAGGCGAACGTCAGCGTTCTGCCATCGACGGAAAGCTCAGACTTCTGGATGTCCGGATAATCGCCGCCGCGGAAGACGCCGATCACCTTGTCGCCAGCGATGATGATCTGCACCCCGTCGCCGTTCACCCATCCGCCGGCCCAAGTGCCGTCCCAGGATTGCGCCGCGTTGGCGCTACCCACGATGACGGCTGCCATCAAAATTAGCAGAAGGCTGCGGCGAAAAATGGCCATAACGGTGCTTCTTCCCGACGTCAGCCCGCCCGCGCGGCGCGGTATTCGCGGCGGACGATCTCCAGCAGCTGCTCGGCCGAGGTCGACGCGGCCTGGCTTTCGAAGGTGATTTCGCCGTGTTGGACGAGGATCACCCGATCGCAGATTTCGAGCGTCTGCGCGTAATTGTGGGCGATCATGACGATCGCGATATCGCCGCGCGCCCTAAGGCGGTCGATGAGGTCGATGATGAGACGCGCCTCGCGCGCACCCATCGCCGCGAGCGGCTCGTCGAGTAAGAGGATGCGCGCGTCCTGCGACACCGCGCGCGCCACTGCGATCGCCTGGCGCTGCCCGCCGGACAGGCGCCCGACCTCGAGTTCGACCGAGGGCACCGACACGCCGATCTCTTCGAGCGCCGCCGCCGCGCGGCGACGCATTGTCTTGTGGTCGAGGAGCTTAAGCGGCCCGCCCCACAACAGCTCCCGGTTCAAGAACATGTTGTGGTAGATGCTGAGGCCGTTGACGAGCGCCAGATCTTGGTAGACGCACTCAATCCCCAGCGCGCGGGCGGCGTCGACCGAACTAAGCTGCACCGGCCTCCCGTCGACATAGACCTGGCCTGAATCGGGCTGGTGATAGCCGGTCAGGATTTTCATGAGCGTCGACTTCCCGGCCCCGTTGTCACCGAGAATGCCGAGCGTCTCGCCGCGCGCGACCAACATAGACACGCCGTTCAGCGCGGTGACGCTGCCGAACCGCTTGACGACGTTCACGGCCCGGATGGCCTCTCGGCCCACCACGGTCATGCCTGCTGCCCGCCGCGCAACCGCGCGAGATGAATGTTGGCGATCATGGCGATTAGGATCGCCGCGCCGATGATGATGTCGAACGTGAAGGCGTTGATCCCCTGCAGGGTGAACCCGTCCTGCATCACGCCGAGCATGATGCCGCCGACGAGACCGCCGATGATCGTCCCCGCCCCGCCGGCGATCGCGGTACCGCCAATGACCCCGGACGCGACCCCGAAGAACATGATGTTGCTGCCGCCGGCCAGCGGGATCGATCGAGCCGACGCGGAACGCCTCCAGCAGTCCGCAGAGCCCGCCCAGGGTGCTGGTCAGCACGAAATTGCGCGATCTTGATGCGATTGATCGCGATCCCAGCCTCTGCCGAAGCGACGATGTTGCCGCCGATGGCGACCGTGTGCAGGCCCCAGCGGGTGTGTCGCAGCACGACATGCATGACGCCGACAATGACCAGCGCCCAGACGATCTCAGAATAGGCCCATTCGCCCATGATCCCGGTCAGGATCGGCCCGCCGGAAGTGTTGGCCGGATAGCCGCGGGAGATTGTCAGGGTGAGCCCGGTGATCAGGAACAACATCCCCAGCGTGGTGATGAACGACGGCACTCTGAGCCCGATGGTGATGAGCCCGATCATCAAGCCGATCAGCGCGCAGACCGCCAGCGCCGCGACGATCGCGATCGGCTCTGGTATCCCCAGATCGTTGACGTTTTCCATTAGGAACGGCGCCAGGGCAAAGACCTGCCCGACCGACAAGTCGATCTCTCGGCAGATCAGCAGCATGATCTCGCCGCAAGCGATGATTACCGGCGCGGCGACGAATTGCGACAGGGTCTGCGCGTTGGCGGCGGTCAGAAAGTTGCGGTTGGCGATTTCGAAATAGATGACAAGCGCCACCGATACGACGATGACGCTCGCCTCCGGCCGCAGCAGGAACGCGTAGGCCCGCCGGGCGAGACCCGCTCCCGCTGCGCTCTGCGCCACGACGTCAGATCGCGCCGCGATGCGGGACGATCTGCGCCTCTTTAGCGCTACCTTCGTAGCGCGTCTTGGTGTTGAGGTACGGGTCGACGCCCTCCTTGGTGACGAATTTGAGCCCGGTGTTGATGTCGGCCGGGCCGACGAGCCCACCCGACACCTTCCACGCGAACATCTCCATCACCGTGTAGAAGCCCTGCAGATAAGGCTGCTGGTCGATGACGAAATCGAGGAACCCGTCATGCACCGCTTCCAGCGAGCGCGGCAGCATGTCGAAGCCGCCGGCTCTGACGCCCTTCGCCGCCAGATCGTATTTGCGGCTGATGAGGCCGCAATTCATGGGTGTCGCCGCCGCCGGTGCCGAACATGCCTTTCACATCCTGGTTTCCCAGGTAATAGGCGTCGATTTTGGTCAGCGAATCGTTCGCTGCCGGCGCGGTGGCGATCATCGTCGCCTGGATGTCGGCCCCCGATTTCTTGATCGCATCCATCGCGCCATCGAACCGCGGCTGGAGGTTGAGCTGGCCGGGAGTGGCGATGAAGATCGCGACCTTGCCCGAGCCGACCAGCTTGACGATGCGCTCGCCCATCATCTGCCCCGACAGGAACAAATCCTGGCCGATATAGGCAAGGCGCTTGTTGGTCTGTGCGAGTCGGCGTTGTAGCTGAACACCGGAATGCCGGCGGCTAGCGCGCGTTCGGTCGGGCGCATCGAAGCCCTTGGGATCGACGATGCACACGGCGATCGCGTCGGCTTTGCCGGCGACCGCCGTGTTCATCGCGTTGACCATCTGCGCGACATCGGAGGTCTCCGACCCGGTCCATTGATAGTCGCAGCCCAATAGCGCGCAGGCATCCTGGATGCCGTACTGGCAGGGCACAAAAAACGGGTTTGCCGTCACATGGTTGACGAACACAAACTTCCAGCGCGGATGGTCTGGGAAGGGCAGCGCGTCGGCGGCCTTGGCGCCGGTCCGCGTCGCCGCAGCGAGCATCGCCGCCGCCGACCCTACCGTGACACCCTTCATCAGCGAACGGCGCGGCAGGCACGCCGCTATAGTCTCCTCGATACCCCGTGAGTTCTCGCTTCATCTCGCCCCTCCCCGGTCAGGCTCTTATCGGCGCAGGATAGTTCAGGCGCACCGCGAATTCACAGCGGTGATCGCGGCGCACGGCGAAGAATCTCCGTAAGTGCCCCCCGGTCGACGGCCGGGATGCCGCGCTTTGTATGTGGCGCCTGCAATAAGCGGAATCTCCCTGCCCTCCCAACTCCGTGCTACTAACCTTCGAGCCACAGCGATCGCAGGAGTTGCGATGTCATCCGCCCGTCCGCTTTCCGGCCTGGTCGTCATCGAAATCGGCCACAGCATCGCCGCGCCCTATGCCGGCATGATCCTTGGCGAGTTGGGCGCGGAAGTAATTAAGGTCGAGAACCCGAAAGGGGGCGATGCTTGCCGCGGCTGGGGCCCGCCCTTCAGCGAGGGTGCGGCGACCTGTTTTCATGCAGTCAACCGGGCCAAGCAAGGCATTGCCATCGACCTAGCCGATACGCAAGACGCGGCTCGGCTGAAGACGCTGATCCTTGAGCGCGCCGATGTGGTCATCCACAATCTCAAGTTCGGCGCGCTCGACAAATACGGTTTGGCGCCTGCCGCGCTGGTCTCCGAAAAGCCGAGCCTCGTCTGCTGTAACCTTAACGCTTTCGGCTCGGTTGGGCCCTTACGCGAGCGGCCGGGCTACGACCCGATGATGCAAGCGTACAGTGGGCTGATGAGCCTGCTAGGCGAGGACGGACGCCCTCCGGTCCGGGTCACCGCCTCGATCATCGATATGGGCACCGCGACCTGGGCGGTAATCGGAATACTTGCTGCGCTTCGAGAGCGCGACAGGACCGGCAAGGGTGGCGTGGTCGACACCTCGCTCTATGAAACCTCGCTCGCCCTGATGAGCATCATGCTTGCCGATCACCTCGCGACCGGCGAGCTGCCGGTGCGGCACGGTTCGGGCGTCGCGATGATCGTGCCCTACCAGGCGTTCGAAGCCGCCGACGGGTACATGATGGTCGCGGCGGGGAACGACAATTTGTTCCGTCGCCTTGCCGGCGCTGTCGGCCGACCGAGCCTGGCCGAAGACGAACGCTTCAAGAGCAATGGCGAGCGTGTGGTCAATCGCGCGCCGCTGATCGCCATTCTGGCCGACATCTTCAAGACCAAGAAACGGGCGCATTGGGCCAAGTTGCTCGATGCACAAGGCATTCCCAACGGCCCGATCAACTCTATGGACCAGGTTGTTGCCGACCCGCAGACACAGGCGCTCGGCCAAATCCAGCAACAGGGGGCATTGTCCCTGGTGGGGCTACCGCTGTCATTTGATGGGCAGCGCCCGCGGTTCTCCAAACGCGCGCCGGCGCTCGGCGAAGACAACGCAACGATCCTCAGGTAGGAACCGATGAGCAAGAACGTTGTTGTCGCCGCAATGCTCGGCGTCGCACTCGGCGGCTGCTCGACGCTGCTGCCTAACGAGAAGGTGCCGACCCAACCCGGCGCCGATCAGGTTGAGATGACCAAGGAGCAGGGCGGCAAATTCCTCGCTTTTGTCGGCCCCAAGCTGCAGCACACTGAAGCGTTCCTCGGCGTCGAGGACACCAATTACTTCTGCCTGCGAAGTTGGCTCGACACTCGCAACGGCGAGGTCGCCCACCAGGTCTATGTCGAGGACAGTTATTACGGCGCCCCATATCGCTGGAATGGGGCGCACGACGCCGATAATAAGGCACTGCGCTTCATCCCGATCAGCCGCAACGAGATCAGTTGCGACCAGGGCTGCTCCTACGCCGACGAGTTCGCTGCGGCCATGCCGGAAGATGTGCTTCGCGCGAACCGCGACAAGGGCCTGAGCGTCACCTTTACCTCGGCGACCGGCAAGACGCTCACGGTCAACGTGCCTGGAAAGCTCGTTGCCGAGGAACTTGCGGCGATCGACGCCACGCGGGCGGCGCTCGCCGCCAACGCCAAAGCGGCGGCCGCGACACCTGCGCCAGCAACCACCCCCGCCCCTGCCCCAGCTCCTTCCGCGGCAACCGCTCCGGCCCCTGCGCCCGCAACATCACCCACGCCTACAAAACCCCCGGCGACCGGACACTGATAAGGCCTTGCCCTAAAGGCGGCCAACGATCGGATGGCGATTAACCGACCGCATGCAACGTTTTGCCACCAGCGACGACCGGATGCGCCGCGATCAAGACAAAGGCGATGACGCAGGGCTCACTGCCGCGATTGATCCAGTTATGGATGGTGCCGCGCTGCACCATCACGTCGCCCGCCTTGAGGTGCACCTCCGCGCCGTCGATATCCATGTCGATCTCGCCCGACAAAATGCAGGCATAGTCGATCGAGTCGGTGCGGTGATTGCGCCCACCATTGCCGGGCGCGAACTCGATGACGCGGAACACCGTGCCGTTATCGTGCGTCGTGCCGGTCTGCCGCTTGGCCTCGTCGGCGTCGCCATTGTTGTTTACCGGGAAGCCTTCGCTAGTCCAAGCCACGCAGGCCGAGACACCTTCCCGAGGTGAGACGGGCTTACAAATTTCATCGGTGGTGATGATGGCTTTGCCGCTCTTGTCGTGGCCGGTCACGACCCGCCGCAATCGCAATGTCATGGCGCTACCCTCCCTGCAATCTGAAAGGCGATCCTGTACCGCACCTGCGCGCCTGTCGAGCAGGCTGGGAGGCTGCCTACGACTTTAGCGACGAGCGTGCGGACTTCGTGGCCACATTGAGGAAATGCAGGCGGAAGAGGCTGTGCTCAGTCTTTGGCGTCGAAATCCGGCCGTTTGCCGATCCACAGAAGCTCGGCGTCTTTGCCCAGGCTCGGGTCGGAAATGATCGGCAGAAAGATTTTCGCCGCAGCCATCGCCCGCTTCAATTGCAGCGCGGCTTCCGGGGGCGATTTCTCATCGTGGACGACCAGCGCGATGCCGGTGATGTCGGCGAGATTTGGCGGCGCGGTACGCCGGATTTGGCGGCCCTCGATCTGCCAGCCGGCGATCTGCAGCTTGGTGGCGATGGCCAGCGCATAGTCGCCCGCATCCTTGCCATCGGGATTGGCGACGACAGCAATGGCCGCACTCGGCTTGCCGACGAGGCCTTGCACGAGCGCCTGCGCCTGGTCGGCGCTGAGCGTGCGCGGCGCACCGGCCGCCGGTGCTCCCTCTATCTCGTCGAGCTTGGCGATGACGATTTGCGGGTCGAGCCGGTGCTGCAGAACGTAGGTCAGGACTCCCGCGAGTTGGCCGCCGAGTTCCTCGGTGACCCCGACGCAATTGATCACCACCTGTCCCTGATCCTGCGAGATGAACGCACTAGACGCCAGACCGCAGCCTGGACCTTGAGGCGCATCGTCCGCCCTGGCGGATACAGGGAGCAGCAAGAGGGAAGCGAGCAGTGCGGGAAGGAGCGGCTTCATGGGCGCAGCCTGGGAGAAGGGGATACGCCCAGCATATCCGCGCTTTGCTTAACGCGTGGTTGACAGTGTCGCGGTGGGGCGTTCCCTTGCCGACGTCACCCGCTGAACGGAGCCGACGATGACCACACGCCAGAGGCTGCGGCAATTGATCGCCTGCAGCGGTTACACCATGGTGCCGGGCGCCTACGACACCTTGACCGCGCGCCTCGTCGAGGCGGCCGGGTTTGAGGCGGTCTATCTCACCGGCGGCGGGTTTTCGCGGGCCAGCGGCTACCCTGATCTCGGCCTCCTCACCGTCGTCGAGAACGTGCATTTTATCGGCCTCGCCGTCGAGGCGGTCGGCATCCCGGTGATCGCCGATGCTGATACCGGCTACGGCAATGCGATCAACGTCATCCGCACCGTGCGCGAATACGAGAAATCCGGGGTCGCCGGGTTCCACATCGAGGACCAGGTCGCGCCCAAGAAATGCGGCCACTATGAAGGCAAGGAGGTGATCCCCGTAGCCGAGATGGTCGGCAAGATCAAGGCCGCGGTCGACACGCGCCGAGACCCGGACATGGTGATCATCGCCCGCTCCGACGCGCGCGCAGTCGAAGGGCTGAACGCCGCGATCGATCGGGTCAATGCATACCTCGAAGCCGGCGCCGATGTCGGCTTTGTCGAGGCGCCCCAATCGGTCGAGGAACTGCGCATCGTCGGCAGGAACGTCAACGGGCCTAACCTCGTCAACGTCTTCGAGGGCGGCAAGACGCCGATGCAGTCCGCCGCCGAGCTGGAGGCGATGGGGTTCCGCCTCGGCATCTACCCGTCGCAGACCCACCGCGCCGCGATCCGCGCCGCCCAACGCGTCCTCGCCGTCCTCAAGGAAGACGGTCACACCACCCGCATCGAACCCGACCTCTGCACCTTCCAAGAGCGCGAACTCGCGGTCGGCACGGCCGAATGGCGCGCATTGGAAGAGAAATACCTAAGGCTCGACTGAGCATCCCGTCATTGCGAGGAGCGCAACGACGAAGCAATCTCGGTCAGACAATTTGCGACGGATTGCTTCGCCGCGCTCGCAATTGACGCCTACACCACCGGCGAGCGACCGCCATCGACGTTGATCGCGCAGCCGGTGACGTAGCCCGCGGCGTCGGAGGCGAGGAAGGTCGCCACGTTGGCGAATTCCTCGGCCTTGCCCATCCGCCCCATCGGCACGGCCTTGCCGGCGTCGGCAATGTACTGTTCGAGACTAATATTGGGCCGCTCGCGATCGTAGCGGCGCTTGATCTGGTCGCTGACGATGACGCCGACATGCAGCGAATTGACCAGCACGTTATGCGGCGCCCCCTCCATCGACATCGCCTTGGTCAGCGCCATTTGTGCGGCGCGGCTGACGGAGGTCGGGGCGCTGTCGGCGCCGGGCGCCTTAGCGCCAATGTTGAGCACGCTGATGATGCGGCCCCATTTACGCTGCTTCATCTGCGGCATCAGAATGCGGCAGAAGCGGATCTGCGCGAACAGCTTCAGGTCGAGATCGGCTTGCCACTGCTCGTCGGTAATCGTTTCCGACGGGCCGCGGGTCGATTGGCCCGCATTGTTGACAAAGATATCGACCTTGCCGAACTCGCGATTGGCCTGATCGCAGGCGGCCTGGATCGGCCCCGACTTCGACACGTCGCAGCTGATCGCCAGCACCTTGCCCTTCCCGCCCACGGCCTGGATCGCGGCCTTGGCGTCATTCAACGAGGCCTGATCCCGCGCGAGGATCGCCACATCGGCGCCCGAGGCGAAGAACTCCTTGGCGATCGCCAACCCCAACCCCTTGCTGCCACCGGTGACGATCGCGCTTCTACCGTCCAATCGAACGTCCATGATGAGCCTCCTGTTTAGCGATGGTTCAGTTTGCCGTTAGCCGGTCGATCTCGTCTATCTCCTCGCGCGTCATCGCCCAGTTGGCCGCGCGGACATTGGCTTCCAACTGCTCGGGCGAAGTGGCGCCGGCGATGATGCTGGCGACCGCAGGCCGCGTCGCCAGCCAGCTGAACGCCAACTCCAGCATGGTCTTGCCCCACGCCGCGCAAAACGTCGCCAGCCTCTCGACAATGTCCCAATTGCGCTCGGTTAGATAGCGGTCGGCCATGCGCGCGGTCGTCGTGAGGCGTGCGCCCGCCGGCAGCGAACGATCTCGGCGGTACTTCCCGGTGAGCAATCCGTTGGCCAGCGGCGAGAACGGGATGAGGCCGAGCCCATAGGCCTCGACCATCGCCGCCATGTTGGCTTCGTACTCGCGCTCCAGCAGGCTGTAGCGTTCCTGGCACGCGACGTAGTGCTCAAGATGCTGCGCCCGCGACGTCCACTCAGCCTCGACCACCTGCCAGGCCGCGAGCGTCGAGCAAGCGATATAGCGCACCTTGCCGGCGCGCACGAGGTCGTCGAGCGCGCGCAAGGTCTCCTCGATCGGCGTCACCGGGTCTTCGATGTGCTGCCAGTAGAGGTCGATGTAGTCGGTCTGCAGGCGCTTGAGGCTCGCCTCGCAGGCCGCGACGACGTAGCTGCGCGACGCGCCTTGCCTGTTGCCCGAGGCGTCCATCGGCCGGCCGAATTTTGTTGCCAGCACGATGTCCTTTCGCCGCGGCCCGAGAATCTTGCCGAGATACTCTTCAGCGCCACCCCGTGGGTCGCCATAGGTATCGGCGTTATCGAACAAGGTGATGCCCAGATCGAGCGCCTTGTACACAACCTTTTGCGTCGCGGCGAAATCGATGCGGCCGGCGAAATTGTTGCAGCCGAGTCCGACTAGTGAAACTCGTAACCCAGAACGACCCAGATTGCGCTGTTCCAATACATTTCTCCGGAGCTTACGGTCATCGAGACTACAGAGCCCAGTGCATGCGCCGCAACCGGTGCTCTCCGGCGAACGAGCCGTCCGGGCGCTTGGCGATCAGCGAAAGTGAAGAGATCGCCGCTAATAGCGGTTGTGCCTAATGCGAAGTTTGGTTAACGAGATCGTCACCTTCGGCGACTAGCGTGCCGGAGCTGGTCTGCCCATTGCATGGGTCCAGCCCAGGGGGATCGTCATGGCGGGGACGAGCTACGACTTTGATCTGGTGGTGATCGGTTCCGGCCCAGCCGGGCAACGCGCCGCAATCCAGGGCGCCAAACTCGACAAGCGGGTGGCGATCATCGAGAAGACCACTGTGGTCGGCGGCGTCAGCGTCAATCTCGGCACCATTCCGTCGAAGACCTTGCGCGAAGCGGTCCTGGACCTTTCGGGCTTTCGCTCGCGCGCGTTCTACGGTGCGTCGTACCGGGTCAAGGAGAACATCACGATCCAGGACCTGCTGGTGCGGACCAATCAGGTGATCGAGCACGGCATCGACATCGCCCGCCACCAGCTGATGCGTAACCATGTCGAATTGATTTCGGCCAACGCCGCTTTCGCCGACCCTCATACGCTGCGGCTCGATCTTATCGACGGCAGCACCTCGCGCACGGTGAGCGCCGCGAAGATCGTCATCGCCACCGGCACCGAGACGACGCGCGACAGCCATGTGCCGTTTGACGGCAAGCGCATCTTCACCAGCGACGACATCCTTCACCTTGACGAGCTGCCGCGCAGCCTCGCGGTTGTCGGCGCCGGCGTGGTCGGCTGCGAATATGCAAGCATCCTCGCTGCTTTGGGCGTGCGGGTGACCTTGGTCGATCAGCGCAACCGGCTGTTGCCCTTCGTCGACGAGGAAGTCGCCGCCGAGCTTTGCCATCACCTGCGCGAGAGCCGAGTCACCTTGCGCCTCGGCGAAAGCGTGAACCGCCTGGAGACTGTGCCGACCGAGAGCGGCGACCGGGTGCGCCTCCACCTCGACAGCGGCAAGACCATTCTCACCGAAAAGGCGCTCTATTCGATCGGCCGCACCGGCGCCACGAGCAAGCTTCATCTCAAGGCTGCCGGGCTTGAGCCCGACGCGCGCGGCCGGCTCAAGGTCGATGCCAATTTCCGCACCGAGATACCGCATATCTACGCGGCAGGCGACGTCATCGGCTTTCCGGCGCTGGCCTCGACGTCAATGGAGCAGGGCCGCCTCGCGGTCTGCCACGCCTTCGGCGTCCGCGCCAAAAGCGTCCCCGAGCTGTTTCCCTATGGCATCTATTCGGTGCCCGAGATCTCGATGGTCGGCAAGACCGAAGAAGAATTGACCGAGGCCGGCGTCGCCTATGAGGTCGGCAAGGCGCGCTACAAGGAGATCGCCCGCGGCCAGATCGTCGGCGACGTGACCGGCCTGCTGAAGCTGATCTTCCATAGCGAGACACACAAGCTCCTGGGCGTCCACATCATTGGCGAGGGCGCCAGCGAACTGATCCATATCGGCCAGGCAGTGCTGTCGTTCGGCGGCACAGTCGATTATTTCGTCAACACCGTTTTCAACTACCCGACTCTCGCCGAGTGCTACAAGGTGGCCGCGTTCGACGGGATCAACCGGCTCGGCATGTTCTACGAGGACCCGTCCGAACTGGCGCAGGCCGCCGGAAACTAACCCGCGTCCTTCATCAAAAGGGTTTGCGGCTCTCCCTTTGCCTGAGGCGCTATAGTTCGCGCATGTTACGACGCCAGTTGCTCAACGCGGCGCTCATCGCGGTTTCCCTATTCATCACTCTTGCGGTCTGGGAAATCGGTCTTCGCCTCCATGAGGGAATTCCCCTGCTCGAGGTCACCAATTTTATCGGAAATCGGGCCGACCGCTCGAAGCATGACGGCACGATGATCTACGACGAACGGCTCGGCTGGCGTCTCAAACCCGACCTGCGCAATTCGGCCTTTGACACGGGTCCCTACGGCATTCGTCTGGTGAATACGGCAACCGGAACCGTGCCGACCGGCGGCATCCTCGCCTCCGGCGACTCCTTCACCTTTGGCAGCGATGTAGGCGACGCGGAGGCTTGGCCGGCCTATCTCGAGACGATCATAGGCACACCCGTCGTCAACGCCGCGACACCGGGCTGGGGAGCGGATCAGATCGTCATGCACGCCGAGGACATGATCGCTATCGCTCGGCCGCGCACGCTGATCGTGGATTTCCTCTGGTACGACATCGGACGGGCCGAAGAGGAACTCCTGTTCGGTGCGCACAAGCCGTATTACACGGTCGAGGACAACCGACTTGTTCTGCACAACGTGCCGGTACCTCGGTTTGACGGCCGCGTTAGCGAGATTGGGCCTATTCGCGGAATCGTCGGCTATTCGTATGCCGTCTATTGGGCAGCCCGGCAGCTAGGCTTTGATCAATGGGTTGAGTTTGCTGACAAGCGCGCGACGCCGGGAGGCACCGGGCAGCGCATCACGTGTCAGCTGCTGAAGCGGCTCAAGGCACGAACCGAAGCAGACCGGATACGGCTGATGATGGTGATGCAGTACGGCGCCGGCGACTTCGATCGCCCGCAACCCAGCGCCGCGGCCGCGGTCGTTTCCTGCGCTCGCGAGATGGGGATCGAGACCGTCGACATCTGGTCAAGGCTTGCGGAAATACATGCCAAGGACCCAGCGCGTTTCCGCGCGCTTTTTCTCGTTCAAAGAACCGGCTGGTCACACATGTCGGCCGCCGGCAACCAGCTGGTCGCGGCTTCCATCGCCGATCGGCTGCAAGCCACGGGAGCAGGAGCTCTTTCGCACTGAGCGGGCATCCGGCACCAGCCGCGGCCAAGCGCGAACTCGTTTCGCCCCCACCGAAAATGAGTTACCGTTCCTCCGCCATCCCCTGGAGGAACCCCCATGATCGTCGAGTTTCGCACGTATCGCCTGAAGCCCGGCTCGGTCGCTCAAGCCGAGGAACGCTTCGGGCAAGCCCTGCCCGCGCGCACCAAATTGTCGCCGCTGGCCGCCTTTTGGCACACCGAAGTTGGCCCACTGAACCGCATCATCCACGTCTGGCCTTACGCCAACTTTGAGGAGCGCACGCGCATTCGCGCCGAAGCCACCAAGCTCGAAGGCTGGCCGCCCAACATCCGCGAGTTCGTCGAGGAGCAGGAAAGCGAGATTTTCATCCCAGCGCCGTTCTCGCCGAAGCTCGAACCGCGCCAGTTGGGCGGCATCTACGAAATTCGTACCTACACGCTGGCCCCCGGCGCAATGCCCTCGCAGATCGACCGCTGGAGCACCCAGATCGCGGAGCGCACCAAGCTGTCGCCGCTCGCCTTTGCCGGCCACTCCGAACTCGGCGGGCTCAATCGCTGGCGCCACATCTGGGCCTATAAGGACGCCAACCATCGCGCCGAAATCCGCGAACATGCGCGCAAGGAGGGCATCTGGCCGCCCAAAGGCGGACAGCCGGGCCAGACCTTGGTGCAGGAAAACATGCTGGTTGTGCCGGCGTCTTTCTCGCCGCTGCGCTAGTCACTTGATGAGAGGCCGCGGGAGTCGCCGCGGCCTCTTCGCCCTCAATATTCCACGGCGTAAATCTGCCCTTCGAGGCGCAGAGACCAATCCTCGTCCGCTGAGGAGATCCGGATCAAGATCGGCGCGCCCGGCGTGAAATCGCTGTGGCGGATTTCGCCCGCAGCCCAGGACATCCCGCTCCATACGACGCGGTCATAGTTGATCTCGACAGGAACCGGATTTCCGTCTTGCGCCGCGGTAATGACAAAGAACTTCCCCATGTCGTTCCACGACGTGCTGCGTTTGACCGCGCCGTTCTCTCCGACCTGACGAAAGATCACCCGGATGTCGCCGCGCTCGGGCGCGGTAACGGTGGTTTTGTAGACCAGTTTCTGCCCATTTCGCCGGAATGTGGCCGCGATCGGTTCGATACGCAGCGGAATGCGAATGTCGCTGCCTGTGCCGAGATCGTAAACTGGGTCTGCATAGCGCCCAAAACCGACAAGTGCGACTTGCCCGGGTCCTAACCGAACCGCCTCTTCCTGCAGCGTTGGCTCGAACCCGGCGTCGTGAAAGAGGACACGGCCGTCGCCAGTAACACCAGGCAGTTCAGCTGTCTGGATGGCCTGTGCAGGGTTAACCACGACGTACAGGCTGCCCTCCGGGATTTTCGAAACGAAGCCATATGGATAGCGATCGCCGGCGATGCCGCCGAAGGCGTCCGTCGTCCCCGTCCGTTGCAATTCGCCATAGATCCCCTGCGCCTTGGCGAACCAGCGAACATCCGCATTGTCGAGCAGCTCAAGATTGCCGTGGATCGTGTTTACCCACCCACCCCGCGCCATCAGCAGCAGCAGCGCCGCTTGCCAGCCGGCGGTGCGCCGGCCGTAATTGGTGCCCGTGTCACCGATCATGAACCCTGTCGAGTTGACCCGACTGAGCGGTACGCCGGCCTGATCGAACCGTCGCACCATTCGATCAGTGTAAATGTCCACCGAGCGCCAAAAGCTCATCTCGGGCACTTGCGACGGCCGCGGGTCTCCAGCGTAAAGCGCATCGAACACGTCGAGCCAGCGAAAGCTCGATTGATGCACAAAACTTTTCGCAGACCCTACATCCCCGACAAATCCATTGAACGCCACCAGCACCACATCGGGGTTCTTCCGCCGGAACGCCGCGAGCGCATCATGCAAGGCCCGCTCGTTACGTCGCTGAACCTCACCGGGACTTAGAACTCCTTCATCGGCGGACGCTGTCGCATCCATATCGGCGAAGTCGAACTTGAACAGGCGGATCCCGCGATCGTACCAATATTGCAGTATGTCCATGAAATCACTGAGAAATCCTCCCGCGTACATGGTCATCGTATAATCCGACGGCGCGAGCGAATCCCGCCATGCCGCCGCGGGTCTCAAGTGTTCGAGCGTATTCGTTGCGAACCACAATCCCGGCTTGATGCCGTTCTCCCGGCACGCTTCCAGCCAGCGATCGGGCCCATTCGGCCAGTCGCCCTTGCGCCAAGTCCGATAACCGCCGTCTGGGTCGTACCAGAACGCATCCATGACGTAATAGTCGATATGGACACCCCCAGCACGCAAACGCAGGAGCTCCCGCAGCTCGCGCATCGCCAGGTCCTCGGTCAGCGGAACCTTGTCCGACAATTCGTCATAGGCCGACCAGTTGTTGTAGACCCAGATCGGCGCGGGCAGAAATGGCGCCCGTGGCGAAGCGCATGCCACCGCCCCGCCCCACAACAATAGCAACATTGCGATCCTGACAGCGCGCAAGACGATGCAGCCTTCCTTCCTGGTCGGGTCGCCTAACCGGCCGATCCGCTTCGCCGCTTCTACACCTCGCCGCCAAGCGCCCGGTAACGCAATAGATGGTCGGCGAGCACGCAGGCCATCATCGCTTCGCCAACCGGAACCGCGCGGATGCCGACGCAAGGGTCGTGGCGGCCGCGCATCTCGATCTCGGTGTCGTTGCCCTCGCTGTCGATTGTTCGCATGGGTTTGAGGATCGAGCTCGTCGGCTTCACCGCGAAACGCACGACGATGTCCTGCCCTGTCGAAATGCCGCCCAAAATGCCGCCAGCATTGTTCGACAGGAACGCGACTTTGCCGTCCTTCATCCGCATCTCGTCAGAATTCTCTTCACCCGACAGCGACGCGGCGGCGAACCCGGCGCCGATCTCCACCGCCTTTACCGCGTTGATCGTCATCATCGCCCGTGCCAAATCGCCGTCGAGCTTGTCGTAGATCGGCTCCCCAAATCCAGCCGGCACGCCGCTCGCCACCACCTCGATGATCGCTCCGGCCGACGATCCGGCCTTGCGAACTTCGTCGATATAGCTCGCCCATTGCGCCGCCATGTCGGCATCGGGGCACCAGAACGGGTTTTGCTCGACCTGAGCCCAATCCCACGCGGCGCGGTCGATCGCGTGCGGTCCCACCTGGACCAGCGCGCCGCGAATGGTGATGTCGGGCCCTAGAACCTTGCGCGCCACCGCCCCGGCGGCGACGCGGGAGGCGGTCTCGCGCGCCGAGGCACGCCCGCCGCCGCGATAGTCGCGGATGCCGTATTTCTTCCAGTATGTGTAATCGGCGTGACCCGGTCGGAAGCGGTCGGCGACATTGCTGTAGTCGCGCGAGCGCTGATCGACGTTTTCGATCATCAGACTCACCGGCGTGCCGGTGGTCTGGCCATCGAAAGTGCCCGATAGAATCTTGACCTGGTCCGGCTCCTGCCGTTGCGTCGTGTAGCGCGACTGACCTGGCCGGCGTTTATCGAGCCATTGCTGGATTTCGGGCTCGGCCAAGGGGATGCGCGATGGCACGCCGTCGACGACGACACCGATCGCCGGCCCGTGACTCTCGCCCCAGGTGGTGAAGCGGAACAACGTGCCGAAGGAGCTGCCGGCCATGATCGTCCGGCTAGACGGTGGAGATGTCGGGCGCGTCCACCCGCTTCATGCCGACGACATGGTAGCCGCTGTCGACATGGTGGACCTCGCCGGTGACCCCGGCCGACAGGTCGCTCAGTAGGTAGAGACCGGCGCCGCCGACATCCTCGATCGTAGTGTTGCGCTGCAGCGGCGCATTGAGCTCGTTCCATCTGAGAATGTAGCGGAAATCGCCGATCGCCGACGATGCCAGGGTTTTGATTGGGCCGGCCGAGATCGCATTGACCCGGACGTTCTGACCGCCGAGATCGACCGCCAAGTATTTGACGCTCGCCTCGAGCGCCGCCTTGGCGACGCCCATCACGTTATAGTGCGGCATTACCCGTTCGGCGCCGGCATAGGTCAGCGTTAGCAGGCTCCCGCCCTGCGACATCAGCGGCGCTGCGCGCCGGCATAGATCGGTGAACGAAAAGCACGAAATATCAAGCGTGCGCAGGAAATTGTCGCGCGTCGTACTGAGGTATTTGCCCTTAAGCTCCTCCTTGTCCGAGAAAGCGATCGCATGAACAAGGAACTCGAGTCCGCCCCAGCGGCGCTCGATAGCCGCGAACACGGCGTCGAGACTCGCCTCGCTCGTCACATCAGCCTCGACCAGGAAATCGCTGCCCAGGGTTTCCGCGAGCGGACGCACCCGCTTGCCCAGCGACTCGCCCTGATAGGTAAAGGCAAGCTGCGCGCCCGCAGCGTGCACGGCCTTGGCGATGCCCCAGGCGAGAGAGCGGTCATTGGCAACGCCCATCACCAGGCCCCGCTTGCCGGCCATCAGCCCGTTTGTTGTGGTCATTGGCGCGGCTCCGCGGTGCTTTTGCGGGCTAGCGGCCCGCTGTCATCTATCCTACACGAGCCGTCCTCCCCGGCCAATCGAGGCAACCGGCGGCCCGCGGCGGTTGTTGGCGATGGTAGGACCGGACTGTAAACTCAACGGTATGAAAGAGGCGGACAAAAACCAATTCCGTGCGTGGATCGGCACAGTCCGTGACCGGGTGTCGACGACTGCCGCTTTCGTGCGCTACACGCTGGCGCGGTTCAACCGCGACCGCTGCTTCGCCGCTGCCGGCGCGCTCAGTTACACGACATTGGTGTCGTTGGTGCCGCTTGGCGTGATCGCCCTGGGCATCCTCTCGATCTTTCCGACCTTCGCGGCGTTGCGCGAGCAACTGGTGGCCATGCTATTTCGGGATTTCGTTCCAACCATCGGCGAGCAGGCGGCGTATTGGTTCGGCAGTTTCGCCGACTCCGCGGCGCAGACGACGGCAATCGGCCTCATCGGAATCGCCGGCACCGGCGTCCTGCTGTTGGTCACGGTCGAGGATCAGCTCAATTTGATCTGGCGGGTCAGCGTCCCGCGTCCCTGGGTGCAGCGGGTGCTCGCGTATTGGACCTTGTTGACGCTGGGTCCGCTACTGGTGGGGTCGAGCGTCACCCTCTCGACCTACTTCGACATCGTCGCGCAACACTCAGGCCTCAACCCGGAGCAGATTGCCGATCTGTATACCTGGAAGGCCGAATTCGGACGCGTATTGCCGTTCCTGCTCGAATTTGTCGCCTGCACGCTGCTGTTCTGTCTCATCCCCAATTGCGCGGTGCGCTGGCGCGATGGGGCGATTGGCGCGCTCTGCGCGGTGATCCTCATTCAATTCCTCAAGACGGCCTTTTCCGCCTATATCCTGACGACGTCGTACCAGACGGTATACGGCGCCCTCGCGGTGGTGCCGATCTTCCTGTTGTGGATGTACTTCTCGTGGATGGTCATCCTCTTCGGCGCGGTTATTGCCGCCAACTTGCCGACCTGGCAGATCGACGAACGGCTCGGCCATCTCGGCGCCGGCGGCGTGCAGCTAGGTCTCGCGTTGGCGATCATCACGGCGTTGGCGCGTAGGCAGCAGCAGGGCGGTACCGCACGGACTGCGGGGCTCGCTCGCGAGCTCGGCATCCCGACGACGGCGCTGGTCGAGTATCTCAATCGGCTGGCGCTGGCTGGCTTTGTTGCGCCGACCCAGGCCGGCGGCTGGGTGCTTGCCTGGAACCCGCAGAACGCGTCGTTGTCCGACCTCTACCAGGCGCTCGACCTGCCGCTGGCGCGCGGCTGGGCGGTGCGACAGCGCGCGCCCTGGCAATCGTTGGTCGCGCCGGCGATGGATCGAATTGTCGCCGCCGAGGGCGCGGCGATGCAGGTAAAACTCGCTGATCTGATTTCGGCGACCGGCACGCGCGTGATTGCTGATGCCGCCGGCTGAGAGTAAAGCCACGGGATGATTGACGAGATTCCCGAAAACGAGCCGCTCACCCCATTCGCGCGCTGGCTGGCGCTGGCCGAGAAGAGCGAGGAGCTGGCGGAGACGATGACGCTCGCCACCGCCACGCCCGCTGGCGCGCCATCTGTGCGCGCGGTGTTGCTCAAGGCGTTCGATCCGCGGGGCTTTGTCTTCTACACCAACCTCGAGAGTCGCAAATCGGACGAGCTCTTCGTCAACCCTCATGCCGCCTTGTGCTTCCACTGGAAATCGTTGAAGCGACAGGTTCGCGTCGAAGGGATCGCGGAGCAGGTTTCCGAGGACGAGGCCGACGGTTACTTCGCCACCCGCCCGCGGGGCAGCCAAATCGCAGCCTGGGCGTCCGACCAGTCGCGCCCGCTTGATACCCGCGAACAGCTCGAGAAGCGGGTCGACATGCTTTCCCGCCGTTTTGCCGACCGTAGCGTGATCCTGCGACCCAATTTTTGGTCGGGCTTCCGCGTGAGACCGGACCGGATCGAGTTCTGGCAGGACCAACCATCACGCCTGCACGATCGCCTCGTTTTCGCACGGGAGGGCAGCGTCTGGCGCAAGGAGCATTTGTTTCCGTGAGCGTGGAGGACGGGCGCGCCCGCCTGAGAAACCGCGCAGCCTACGCCTCTGTTGGGGTCTCAACCCTATTGATCGTCATCAAGTTCATTGCCTGGCTGGCCACCGGCTCTGTCGCTATGTTGTCCAGCCTTGTCGAACTCGCTGCTAGACGTCGTCGCCGCAACCGTCAACTTGTTTGCCATACGCCATGCCTTGGAGCCCGCCGACCGCGAACATCGCTTCGGCCACGGCAAGGCCGAACCCCTCGCCGCGCTCGGTCAAGCCGCCTTTCTTGCGGGTGGTGCCCTCCTGGTAACCTTCGAAGCCATTAATCGGCTCGTCACGCCGGCTCCGATCAGCCGCGCCACGCTCGGCATCGCGGTGATGATTGGGTCGATCGTCGTAGACGGCATCCTCGTGCTTTACCAGCGCCACGTCGTCGCCAAGACCGGGTCTTTGGCCATCGGCGCAGACGAGCTGCACTTCCGCAGCGACATGCTGGTGAACATGGCCGTGCTCGTGGCGCTCGTCCTCGATCGGTTTTTCACTGCGCCGATCCTCGACCCGCTGTTCGGTGGCGCAATCGGATTGTGGATCATTTACGGGTCAACCCACCTGCTGCGGCTATCGCTGACCCAGCTGATGGATCGGGAGATGCCGGACGAGGATCGCGCCCGTATCCGCGCCATCGCCGAAGCCGCGCCCGAAGTCACTGCCGTGCATGACCTGCGTACCCGCGCGGCCGGGCCGACGGCTTTCATCCAGTTACATCTTGAGATGGATGGGGCGATGGACCTGCTGCATGCCCATACGATTTCCGACGCGGTCGAAGCACAACTACGCGGCGCGTACCCCAACGCGGAGATCATTATCCACCAGGATCCCGCCGGCCTTGAAGAACCGCATCAGGTCTTTCCCCCGCGCGCCAAGGCGGGGTAGATCGTCAGCTCCCCCAGCCCTCAGCCATTGGCGGCAGGCGCGGCGGAGCCGGCGGCTGCGGTGCGTTCGCCGGTTCGCTGACGAGACGATCGACCGCGGCGAGCCGCGCATCGAGATCGATCGAGAGGCTTGAGGTGATCTCGAACTGGGAATCCTCGAACACATCGACCTTCCGCCGCCGCCGGCGCGGGTCCATCACCGCCTCGTCGCGCTTGCGCAACAGCATCGCGATCTCCGGCTGGTAGAGCCGCACGATGGCAGCGAGCCAGCGATTGACCACGCTCGCCGGCTCAGTCGTGTCCAACGAAAACCGGTCGAGCATGCGAATGACGTCCTCGGCGCGATACCACGTCTCGCCGGTGACCCACCGATTGGTGGTAAAGAGCCGTACCGCCTCTCCGCCGTCGTCGATTGCGATCGCCACGAGATGACTGACTTCGTCGCGAGCGCCGCGCTTCGACGGCGCTGCCTGTGGCGGGGTCGGGAGGTTGGCGATCGCCGCCTCGGGCAACAAAAGCGGCATCACGCCGCGCGGCATGCCCTCAGCGCGCAAGAACAGATGGAAATGACCGTGCTCGACTGCCCCCTCGCCCATTGCGCGCTCGGCAGCGGCATGGCGGTGGTAGAAATACTGCGCGTGGCTGATCGGGTCGTAGGCATCCCGTTCCGGGTAATGTCGCCAATCCGCCATCGTGCTTCCTGCGCCGATCGCTTCGCGCGCGATCGTGCTGCCGCTTGCCACGAGCAGGCGCCGACATTCCCGGATCGTCGCCGCGGCTGACGCGACGCGCCCAACACCACTCACTCGACACCTTGCCTTTTGGGTGAACGAAAGATGTTCAGAATACCTATCTGGGTGGTGTCGACAAGGCGGGGTTGGCCAGCGCCCAAGCGACGATCTGTTTCGCGGCGTCCGCTGTCGCCGCGTCGAAAGCGAGCACGATCTGCGGAGTCGCATTGGCCGACGCGGGCTGGTGCGCGGAGATCGAAGTCTCCGCAAGGATCGCGTGCTGCGGCACCTTGATGAGTTTGACCGCGATCTGCACCCATACCACGGGGGCTCCGGTCGGCGAATCGTAGATCGCCTCGAAATGCCGCAACTCGCTCTCAATGACGAAGTTGGGGTGCAGATCGAGCGAATCGGGTCCGACCGCGGCAAATGCCTTGCTATTCTCGAAGGCCTCGATCAGCACCGTCTTCACTAGCGGCGGCGCCCGATCGGTCCAATCACCATCGGCGAGGTAGTCGAGCGTGGTTGGGCTGCGGCTCATTGCGATCCGCTGGGTGTCAATCGCCGCCGGCGCATAGGGAGTCGCGATCGCCAATTGCGCGTTGATGTGGCGTGGGCTAGCCGGAAAATCGGCGGGCGCGGTTAGTCGGAAGAGCGGACGCGGCGGTTCGGTAAACAACTTGGCGCAGCCGCCGAGGCTCAACGCCACCAGCACAAGGGCAAGGTGCCACAACCGGCGAGGTTTCTTGGTCATTTCGGTTGATACCCTTCGCGGCGATCGCCAAACAGCAGGCGGGTAGGATCACGCTCGAGCTGCGCGGCAAGCCGCGACAGGCCCGCGATAAATTGGCGGGTTTCGCCGATGAGGCTGCCAATATCGACGAGCGTATGCTGGCTGAAGGTACGCACGCCCGGCCGCGCGTCCTGCAGCGCGAGATCGAGCTGGTGGCTGGCCGCGGACAGTCCCTTGAGCGTGCCGCTCAGCTGCTCCTTGAGCCCATCGGGCGCGGTGTAGCTGTTGTCGACATCCGTCGTCAGCTTGTCGAGCGATGCCAGCGCGGTCTTGCCCTCGGCGACAAGCTGCCCGATGTCATCGCTGTGCGCCGAGAGCGACCCGGTGAACTTCTCGACGTGCTCGAGGGTCGAAGCGAAAACTTCGCGGTTGTGGTCGTTGAGCAAGTCCTCGACCTGATCGAGGATGTCGTCGAGCTTTTCGAGCAATTGCGGCCCGCGCGCGGAAATGCTCGCCAGCGTGGACCGGCGCGGCCGGATCACCGGATAGCGCTGCCCGTCATGCGCGACGAGTTTCTTCGCCTCCTGAGTGCCACGGGTGATGAGGACGTAGGAGACGCCGCTCAAAATATTGGTTTCGACATTGGCCGCGGCGTCCTCCTTGATTACGACAGTGCTTTTGATCTCGACGGTGACGCGGATTTGCTCGACGTTGTTTGGGTCGATCTCGATCTCCGACACTTGGCCGACGCGGATGCCGTTGTAATCGACCGCCGCACCCTTGCTGAGACCGGTCACTGGCCCTTTGAAGAAGATGTCGTAATGGTCGTAGCTGACCGCGAATTGCGTCCCCGCCAGCCACAGGACGGCGGTAAACGCGAGGAAAACCAGCGCCAGCACGAATGCGCCGACAGCGACATAATGGGCCCGGGTTTCCATTCTCCCCCCTTCGTACCCCCTAGCGCGCGCCCTGCACCATCGGCACGCCCTCGGCCGGGTGCGCCGCACGGCCGCGCGGGCCGTGAAAATAGGAATGAATCCACGGGTGGTCGTCCCGCAAATGCTCTTCGAGGGTACCGACCCGGATCTGCTTGTCGACCAGCACGGCGACGCGATCGCAAATCGCGAACAGACTATCGAGATCGTGCGTCACCAGGAACACGGTAAGGCCGAGGCTCGCTTGCAAATCCTTAATCAGCTGATCGAACGCCGCGGCGGCGATCGGGTCGAGTCCCGCGGTAGGCTCGTCAAGGAACAGTATCTCCGGGTCAAGCGCCAACGCACGTGCCAAACCGGCGCGCTTCCGCATGCCGCCCGACAGCTGCGCCGGGAATTTGTCTCCGGCTTCGGGGGGCAACCCAACCATGCCGATCTTACAAGCCGCGATCTCGGCCATCAGCCGCTCCGACAGCCGCAAATCCTCCCGCAGCGGCACCTCGATGTTCTGCGCCACGGTCAGCGAACTGAACAGCGCACCGTCTTGAAACAGCACGCCCCATCGGGTCTCCAATTCGTGCCGCTGATCGGAAGTCATCCTGAGTACGTCGCGGCCCAAGACTTCGATGCCCCCCGAAACCGGCTTATTGAGGCCAACGACGGTACGCAGCATCACTGACTTGCCAGTACCCGACCCGCCGACGACGCCGATCACCTCGCCGCGCCTGACGTCGAGGTTGACGTGGTCGTGAATAATCTGCGCGCCGAATGCGTTGACCAGATCGCGCACCCGAATGACGAAGTCGCCGTCGGCAGCCATGCTCAGACCTTCAGTACGGAGAAGATGATTGAAAATGCAGCGTCGGTGACGATGACAAAGAAAATCGATTCGACGACCGATTGCGTCGTCAACCTACCGACGCTCTCGGCGCTGCGGGTAACGTTTAGCCCCTCATAGCATCCGACCAGCGCGATGATCGCCGCGAAAAACGGCGCCTTAACCACCCCGACCCAAAGCGTCCCCTGAGTAATCGCGTTATGCAATTGGCTTATGAAGGTTGGAATGTTGATGTCGAGCACAACCCACGACATCAATGCGCCGCCCAATAGTCCCATCAAATCGGCATAAAACACGATCAGCGGCAAGGTAAGCGCGAGACCGAACAGCCGCGGCAGCACCAGTACCTCGACCGGGTCCAGTCCCAGGGTGCGCATCGCGTCAATTTCTTCATTGACCTGCATCGTGCCGATCTGCGCGGTGAAAGCGCTGCCCGAGCGGCCGGCGATGATGATCGCCGACAGCAGGACGCCGAGTTCGCGCAAGATCGAGACGCCGAGCAAGTTGACGGTGTAGATCTCGGCACCGAAACGGCGCAGCTGGTCGGCTCCTTGATAGGCCATGACGACGCCGATCAGGAACGACAACAGCCCGACGATCGGCAGCGCGTTGAGCCCGACCTGCTCCATTTGCACAAGCGTCGCCACACCGCGCAGCCGATGCGGCTTGACCATCAGTTTCGCGACGGTCTCCGTAACCATACCGGTGAACGAAAGAATATCGCGAAGCCGCCGCAGCAACACCACGGTGACTTCGCCGATCCTAGCGACAAATCCGACGAAGGTGTGGTGCGGCGGCACCGGATGCGGCACCGGCTCGGCCAAACCGCGCAAGCGCACCTGATCGAGCAGCGGCGCAAAATGTGAGGGGAGGTTGGCGACCTTGACGTCATTGCCGCGCTCGGCCAGGGCGTGCTCCGTGCGCAACAGCAGCAAGGCGCCAGTGCTGTCGAGACGACCGACTCCACCGAGGTCCATCGTCACCCGACGTCCCTGCGGCAATTTGAGATCGTTCAACCGGCGGTCGAGCTCGCTGGCGCTCGCCACGAGCCATTCCCCCTCGGCCCGCAACACAAGCTCTCCCTGTTCGTCTGATGCGAGGATAGATGCGGCTGGCGCCATGCTCTCTGGGGGATGGGGGTCAAGCGGCGGCTAACGACTTTCCAACTACGCGAAAAGCCGCTATGCCGCAACGGAAAGCCTGCGAGACGGGCCGAGGGAACCTCATAATGGATCTGAAGGCGCATATCCGCTCGATCCCGGACTTTCCGAAGCCGGGAATTCTCTTCTACGACATCTCGACCCTGCTGGCCCATCCCGAGGCCTGGCAGGCGACCGTCGAGCGGCTTGCCGACGCGGTGCGCGGCCACAAGCCCGACCTTCTTGTCGGCATCGAGTCACGGGGTTTTCTGGTCGCCGCGCCGCTCGCCTACGCGCTCGGCAGCGGCTTTGCTATGGTGCGCAAGAAGGGCAAGCTACCCGGCAAGACCGTGCAACTCACTTATGAGCTCGAATACGGTACCGACACGATCGAGATCCAGGAAGACGCGATTTCGCGCGGTCAACGCGTACTCGTCGTCGACGATCTGCTCGCCACTGGCGGCACGTTTTCGGCAGCCATCGATCTCGTGACGCAACAGGGCGGCAACGTCGTCGGTGCCTGCTGCATTATCGAGCTGAGCTTTCTCAACGGCCGCGACCGCCTTTCGGTACCAGTCACGGCGATGGTGTCTTACGACACTTAGATCAGGGACCTAGTCGCACGAACCCGCGGCGCCGATGCTGCGGGCGATAACCGCGTAGAGCGGCTCAGCAACGCCGAATGGGGTACGGTCGAGGCAGCGTATGTCGGTCCAATTACCCGCTTCGACGAAATAGCGAGCGACCAGGGACAGCCTGCCGGTATCGTCGAACAGCCGCCAGCACCCCGTCGCGGTGGTACACAAGCAGCGGTTCGAGAAGGTCACCACCAGAGGCGCTCCCGGTTTCAGCACTCGGCCGATCTCGCGGATGATCTTGGCCGGCCCCGCCAGATATTGAACGGCGCCGCAAATGGCGGCGCCGTCGAATTCACAATTGGAAAAAGGTAGGGTGGGCTCGTGGTTGAGGTCTTGCACCCGCCACTCGTCGAGAAAGGCATTCTCGGTCAGCGCATGCGCGTCGATGCCCAAGCCGACGATGCGGCGGTAGTGCACTTCCGGCGGCAAGTGCGACACCCAGCTCGACATCACATCGAGGATCGCGCCACCCGCCGGCATCACCTCACGGTAGAGATCGGTGATTGCCGCAACCGTCGCGGGATCGACCGGTGCCGAGCCGTCATCTCGGCCCGAGCCGGGATACAGCTTCCTATCCAGCGCCAACAGGGTGGGGGTCGGGAACGGCGCCATCGAACCTTTCCGGTCTATCCTTTGGTGAAATAGGGTCAATCGCGCCGCAGCTCAAGACCTCGTGAACTTCATTCCGCGATTGCCCGTTCGGCCGCGGCCAGCGGAAGCCCCAAATCGCGCGCCACCGCTGGGTGAGTCACCCGGCCACGGCAAATGTTGAGCCCCTCGCGCAGATGCGGGTTGTCGGTCAAAGCCCGGCGCCAGCCTTGGTCGGCGATTGCCTCGACAAACGGCAAGGTTGCGTTGTTGAGCGCCACCGCCGAGGTGCGCGCTACCGCGCCAGGCATGTTGGTGACGCAGTAATGCACCACACCTTCCTCAATATAAGTTGGGTTGGCGTGCGTCGTCGGCCGGCTGGTCTCGCAGCAACCGCCCTGGTCGATCGCAATGTCGACGATGACCGAACCCGGGCGCATTGCCCGTACTAATTCTCGGCTCACCAGCTTGGGCGCCGCCGCACCGGGCACCAGCACCGCGCCGATTACCAGGTCGGCGGCGATTACCTCCTTTTCGATGTTCTCCACTGTCGAGAACAGCGTGTGCAACTGCGAGCCAAATTGCATGTCGAGCTCGTAAAGCCGCGGCAGCGACTTGTCGACGACGGTGACATAGGCCTCGACCCCCATCGCCATGCGCGCCGCGTTGGTCCCGGCGACGCCGCCGCCGAGCACCACGACCTTCGCCGCCGGAACCCCCGGTACACCACCCAACAGGATGCCGGTGCCACCTTGCTCCTTTTCAAGACAATGCGCGCCCACCTGGATCGCCATCCGCCCGGCAACCTCGCTCATCGGCGCAAGGAGCGGCAATCCGCCGCGGGCGTCGGTCACCGTCTCGTAGGCGATGGCGATCACGCCCGACTTCATCAACCCCTCGGTCTGCACCCGATCAGCGGCAAGATGCAGGTAGGTGAAGAGCAGCTGGTCTTCACGGAGCGCCTTGATCTCTTCGGGCTGCGGCTCCTTAACCTTGACGATGAGCTCGGCGACGGCGAACACGTCGGCGGCGCGCGCCAGAATGCCGGCGCCGGCCGCCTCGTACGCTCTGTCATCGAAGCCGATCGCGGCGCCGGCGCCGCTCTCGACCACCACCTTGTGCCCGTGATGCACCAGCTCGCGCACGCTTCCCGGCACCAAACCCACCCGGTATTCGTGGGTCTTGATCTCTCTCGGAACGCCGATCAGCATCGTCGCTCTCCGTTCGACCGCGGCCGCGCCGCGAACCGCGTCACGCCCGCTTGATCGCCCGGAGCACCAGAATCAGGATGATCGCGCCGACGGTGGCGCAGATGATCGTCCCGATCAGCCCGCCGGTGACGATGCCGAGCGCGCCGAACAGCCACCCGCCGATAAAGGCGCCGATCACGCCGACGACGATGTCGCCGATCAAGCCGAAGCCGCCGCCGCCCATGATCTGTCCGGCCAGCCAACCGGCGACCGCGCCGATGACGAGGAAAATGATGAGAGATTCCAGCATCTGACATAACCTCCCCGTTATGTGGCCCGTGATCGGGCCGTGGCGCCCCGCGACATTCGCACGCGGCCCAGTCGCTGTCACTCGCGATGGGCATCGCGCCGGTTGAATCCGCTACACCCCCAGCTTCGCGACGACCGCGTCGGCGAGCGGCAGCGACGCGGTCAGCCCCGGCGACTCGATGCCGTAGCAATTGACGAGGCCCGGCACGCCGTTCTCCGCCGGTCCCTGGATGACGAAATCGGCGGCCGGGTCGTTGGGCCCGCTGATCTTCGGCCTGATCCCGGCATAGCCCGGCTGCAGCGCGCCGTCCCTGAGCCCCGGCCAATAGCGCCGCACCGCGGCGTAGAACGAGTCGGAGCGGCGCGGATCGACCGCGTAATCGACCCCATCGATCCACTCGACATCGGGGCCGAACCGCGCCTGTCCGGCGAGGTCGAGGGTGATGTGGACGCCGAGCCCGCCCGGCACCGGGACCGGATAGATCAGACGCCGAAACGGCGTCGTGCCGGCCAGGGTGAAATAGCAGCCGCGGCAGAAATAGGCCGGCGGGATGGTGTCGAGCGGGATGCCCTCGATCGACTTCGCCAGCGCCGGCGCATGCAGCCCGGCGGCGTTGATGAGGTAGCGGCAGCGGATCGTTGCCGGCTCGTCGCCGCCGACATCGAGCTCGAACCCGTCGGCCAGCACCCGGCCGCCGAGCAGCGGCGTCTTGAACGCGACCATCGCGCCGTTGTCCTCGGCCTCGCCCTGATAGGCCAGCATCAGCGCGTGGCTGTCGACGATCCCGGTCGACGGCGACAGCAGCGCCGCGACGCAGCGCAACTCCGGCTCCATCCGCGTCGCCTCGGCCACGGTAAGCCATTCGAGATTGTCGACCCCATTGGCCTTGGCCGCCGCCTCGATCTTCTCGACCCCGGGGATTTCTTCCTCGCTGGTGGCGACGATCAGCTTGCCGAGCGCCGCGTGCGGCACGCCGTGGTCGCGGCAATAGTCGTAGAGCCGCTTTCGGCCCTCGACGCAGGCGGTCGCCTTCAAACTGCCCTTTGGATAATAGAGCCCGCCGTGGATGACCTCGCTATTGCGCGACGAGGTCTCGAACCCGATCGTGTAGGCCTTTTCGAGGACGACGACTTCCTTGCGCGCCACAGCCAGCGCCCGCGCCGCGGCGAGCCCAATCACCCCAGCGCCAACCACCACAGCCTCGACTTCTTCCACCTGGCCCACCCGCTGCGTTGCGCCGGCTCAATGTTGGACGCAACGGCAAGCACGCCGCAAGCGCTGCTATGCGGCCCGCTGGCGCTCCTGATTGACGAGCGCGGCGACCCGTTGAAGCTCAGGTCCCCCGAGCAAATCCTCGAGCCGGGTCGACAGGCGCCGACGCCAGTTCGGATGCGCGTCGCTAGTGCCCGGCAGATTGGCCTGTTCCTCCTCGCCGGCTACGTCCTCCAGTTGCACCAGCATCAACCGCGCCCGCGAGCGCGCCAGGAACGCCAGGATCGCGTCCCCCAGGGCCGCGCTATAGATCGGGTGGTCGGGGTCGGGCAGAAATTCGCCGAACCGCTCATGCGCGATCAGTCCCTCGCTGGCCAGCGCCTCCAGGAGTTGCCAGCGATCTCGCTTGCGGTCGTTAATCTCGGACGCCTCCGCTTCGGCGCTGGGATAGAGGCCAAGGTTCTGCCGCCAGGCGATGTCGCGGCCAAGCCAAAAGCCCTTCAGGGTCGGCAGGTCATGAGTCGCCGCCGAGGCCGCCGCCAGCGGCGGATAGTCTCCCGGCGGGATGAAGGCACCGCCCCAGCGCCGCTCGAACGCGACCACCCGGTACGAGAGCAAATCCGCCGCTTGCGTCGTTTCGCGGAAGCCTGGCGGCACGGTGCCTAGATCCTCACCCACCACCGCACAACTTTGCCGGTGGCTTTCGAGCGCGACGAGGCGCAACAGCTCAGTGAACGGATAGGTCACATAGGCGCCATTAACTGCGGTCTGGCCGCGCGGCACCCAATAGAGCCGCTGCAAGGACATCACGTGGTCGATCCGCAGCACGCCGGCATGGCGCATATTGGCGTGGAGCGCAGCGATGAATTGCTGGAACCCGGTGCGCCGCAGCGCGAGTGGATTGACCGGCGCCAGCCCCCAATCCTGACCCAAGCGACTTAACGGGTCGGGCGGGGCGCCGATCCCCATCCCCGGCACCACGAGCCCCTGATCGGCCCAGGCCTCCGCGCCAAGCGGGTTCACCCCGACGGCGAGATCGCGGTAAAGGCCGAGCGACAACCCCGCCGAGCGCCCCACGTGGGCAGCGGCGCCCAATTGCGCGTCGGCCTGCCACTGCAGGAACTCGAAGAACTCGACCCGTTCCTTATGCGCCTTGCCAAAACGGGCGACCGCCCCCGAATGCGGGTTGCGGAGCCGCAACGGCCAGTTGTGCCACGAAAAGCCGCCGCCTGAATGAACGAGGTTCTCGTGCAGGGCCTCGAAGGTCGCGAAGGCCGCGAGCCGCCGGCCGTTCGCCTGCTGAAACGCTCGGAACGCCCTCCCCGCCTCGCTCTCCGCGCCAACCCGCAGGTCGCGTTCGCAGAAGCGGTGATAAAGCGCCTCCAATACCGGCCGCTTCAAAGCCGCGATCGCAGCGTGGTCGATCAGCGCCGCCGCGCGAGCGGCGGAGAGAGCCGCCTCCGGAACCAGCGCGCGGATCGTCTCGTCTTCGGCAAATCCGGGAACCGCACTCGCGTCGATATAGAGATAGTCCAGCATCGCTCGGCTCGATGGCGAATAGGGACTGGCATGGCGCGGCTCGCTCGCGAACAGCGCATGCACCGGGTTGATACCGACCGTCACCGCCCCGGCGCCGCCGGCGGTGCGGCAAAGGTCGGCGAGGTCGGTGAAATCCCCCATCCCCCAATTGCGCGCGCTCTTGAGGCCGTAGAGCTGTGTGGTCAGGCCCCAGCTATGCGCCCCTTCGTCTAACGCCGGCGGCAAAAAGCAGGCACGGGGCGCCGCTGCAAGACCGACCGTCGCGTCCACGCCGACGCATTTTAACTCGAGCTGGTGGTAACCGAGCGGCAGCGCCCCGTGCAGGTGCAGTTCGCCGTGGCTTGCAGTACACCGGCCCTCGGCCTGACCACCGGCCTCGAATTCGCAGCACCACTCGATCTCGGTCCCGGCGGCGACCCGCAAGCGGAGGACGGGGTTTTCGACAGCAACCACCTGTAGCGGATCGAGGCCAAAAGGCCGCGCTTCCCCCGCTTCGGCCAGCGCGGCCGCGGCCTGTTGCGGATCGGGCGGTAACCCGAACGCGGTGATCAGGAGCCTTAGCGTCTCCGCGCTGGGCTCATGTATCACCCCGAGCGCATCGGAATGTCTTGTCTCGATCCCGAGCAGTGCTGCTAACGCATGCAGCGTCTCGGTGCCGCTCATGAAATATTGCGGGAGGCCAACTCCCCGCTCGCAAGCCTGCCGTTCGGTGTTCTTCCATTCGCCGGGGCGCGGTTGATGAACAAGGCAAAACTCCGCGCCCGCAGCTTATAGGCGTGGCCGGCGACATAAAGCTTGCCGTCGCTGACAAGGCCGCTCGGCTCGGCGGTGTCGACGAGCGCCTGCCACGCCCACGACGCATTGAGGCGGGGAAAGCGGAAATCCAAATCCTCGTGATAGGCGCTGATCATGACCAGAAAACTGGCGTCGATGTCGCGTTGGCCACCCGTGGTATAGAACTCGCCTGCCGCGCCGCCCAATACGTAACCCAAGGTCAGCGCAACCGGATTGGTCCAGTCCTTGTCCGTCGCCTCTTCGCCGCCCGGCGTAACCCAGGTGATGTCCTTGAGGCCATCCTCGGACAGCACCTCGCCGCGGAAGAAGCGCGGCCGCGAGAACACGCGGTGGCGCCGGCGCAAGTGGATAAGCGCGCCAACAAAACGGCGCAGCGCCTCGTCCTCCCGCCGCACATTCGTCCAGTCGAGCCAGGAGATTTCATTATCTTGGCAATAGGCATTGTTGTTGCCGTTTTGCGTCCTGCCGAACTCGTCGCCAGCGACCAGCATCGGCACGCCTAGCGACAACAACAAGGTGGCCATCAGATTGCGCTTCTGACGATCGCGCAGGGCAAGGATTTTGGGGTCGTTGCTTGCGCCCTCGACGCCGCAGTTCCAGCTGAAATTGGCGTCGAGCCCGTCCTGATTGTCTTCGCCGTTCCCCTCGTTGTGCTTGTCGTTGTAGCTGACGAGGTCATTGAGCGTGAAACCGTCATGCGCGGTGATGAAGTTGATGCTCGCCCAGGGCCTCCGGCCGCGGTAGCCGAATATGTCCGACGAGCCAGCGACGCGCGAGGCCATGTTCGGCACAAGACCCGCATCGCTCTTCCAAAAACGCCGCACGACATCGCGGTACTGGCCGTTCCATTCGGCCCAGCCCGGCGGGAAATTGCCGAGCTGATAGCCGCCGGGGCCGACATCCCACGGTTCGGCGATCAGCTTCACGTCGGCTAGAGCCGGGTCCTGGCGCAGCGTGTCGAGAAACGCGCTGCCCTGCGAATAGGCGTCGTGTTCGCGGGCCAGCGCCGGCGCAAGATCGAAACGGAACCCATCGACATGCATGTCGCCGGCCCAATAGCGCAGCGAGTTCGTCACCAGTTGCAGTACGCGCGGATGGTCGAGGTTGAGCGTATTTCCGGTGCCCGTGAAATCCTGATAGAGGCGGCGGTCTTCTTGCAACCGGTAGTACGACAGGTTGTCGATCCCACGGAACGACAGGGTCGCGCCGAGATGATTGCCTTCGCCGGTATGGTTGTAGACCACGTCGAGAAATACCTCGATGCCGGCATCGTGCAAACGCTGGACCATAGTTTTGAACTCGGCGATCGTGCCCGTCGGCAGGAAGCGCGGGTCGGGGGCAAAGAATCCGATCGAGTTGTAACCCCAGTAATTCGTGAGCCCGCGCTGGGTCAGCGGCCGCTCAGACACCGCCGCGTGCACCGGCAGCAGCTCGACCGCGGTAATTCCCAGTTCGACCAGATAGTCGATCACCGCCGGGCTGGCGAGCGCCGAGAAAGTGCCGCGCTGCGCCTTGTCAACTTCGGGATGCATTATCGTGAAGCCGCGCACATGCAGCTCGAGGATGATCGACTCCTCCCAATTTGTGCGCGGCTTGCGATCGTCGCGCCAACTGAACGCCGGCTCCACTACCCGGCATTTCGGCATGTAACGTGCCGAATCTCGGCGATCGAGGGCGAAATCCTCACGCGGCCCGCCCACGCGGTAACCGTACACCGCGTCATTCCACTGCAGCTGTCCCGATAGCGCCCTAGCGTACGGGTCGAGCAGCAGCTTGTTCGAATTAAAGCGGTGACCGCGCGCCGGGTCATATGGGCCGTAGACCCGATAGCCGTAGAGCTGCCCCGGCCGCGCTTCGGGCAGATAGCCGTGCCAGACTTCATCGGTATATTCCGGGAGTACGATGCGGGCACGCTCGTGGTTGCCCAAGGGGTCGAACAGACACAATTCGACCTTCTCGGCATGTGCCGAGAACAGCGCGAAATTGACCCCGCGCCCGTCCCAGGTCGCTCCCAATGGATAAGGGGTGCCGGGCCACACCCGAGGCGAATCCATCAGAGCGGCCTCACCGCTCGAGCGTGAAGATTAGCGTCGCCAACGGCGGCAGCCACAAGCGCAGCGAATAGGGCTGTCCGTGCATTGCTTCCGTCTCTGCCTCAACGGCGCCGAAATTGCCGATGCCGCTGCCGCCATAGTCGCGCGCGTCGGTGTTCACCATCTCGCGGTAATGGCCCGGACGAGGCACACCGATCCGGTAATCCGCCCGCGGTACTGGGGTAAAGTTGCAGACGATCACCGCCAGGTCCTCGCCCCCGGCGCCCCAGCGCATGTAGGACAGCACGCTCTCGTTGCCATTGGCCGCGTCAATCCAAGAGAAACCTTCAGGCTCGCAGTCGCGCTGGTAAAGCGCGGGAGTCGAGCGATACAGCCGGTTCAGGTCGCGCACCAGCTTTTGCACCCCGGCATGGAACGGGTCGCCCAAGAGTTGCCAATCGAGGCCGATATCGTGGTTCCACTCTCGCTCCTGCGCGAATTCCCCGCCCATGAACAAGAGCTTCTTTCCAGGATGCGTCCACATGAAGCCAAAATAGGCGCGCAGATTGGCGAAGCGTTGCCAGTTATCGCCGGGCATCCGGCTGATTAGCGATCCCTTGCCGTGGACCACCTCATCATGGCTCAGCGGCAGAATGAAATTCTCGTGGAAGGCGTAGAGCAGACCAAAGGTCAGGTCGTTGTGATGATATTTACGATGGATCGGGTCGCGCGACATGTAGCCGAGCGTGTCGTGCATCCAGCCCATGTTCCATTTGAAGCCGAAGCCGAGTCCGCCAACATAAGTCGGGCGCGACACCATCGGCCACGCCGTGGATTCCTCGGCAGCTGTCGTGGCGCCATTGCCCTCGCCGAACACGAGTTCGTTCATCCGCCGCAGAAAGGCGATGGCGTCGAGGTTCTCGCGCCCGCCGAATGCGTTGGGGATCCAATCGCCCGGCTGCCGGCTGTAATCGAGGTAGAGCATCGAGGCGACGGCATCGACGCGCAGCCCGTCGATATGAAATTCGCGCAACCAATACAGCGCACTCGACAGCAGGAAATTGGCGACCTCGCGCCGCCCATAATTATAGATGAGCGTGTTCCAGTCGCGGTGCAGCCCCTGTCGCGGGTCCGCGTGCTCGTAAAGCGCGGTGCCGTCGAAGCGCGCGAGACCGTGCGGGTCGTCTGGGAAGTGCCCCGGCACCCAGTCCAACCACAAGCTCAACCCGACCCGATGGCAGGCGTCGACAAAAGTGCGGAAATCGTCGGGCGAGCCGTAGCGCGCCGTCGGCGCGAACAGCGACACCGGTTGGTAGCCCCACGACCCGTCAAACGGATACTCGGTGACCGGCATCACCTCGATGTGGGTGAAGCCGAGATCGGCCACGTAGGGCACCAGCTGCTCGGCCAGCTCGCGATAGTTGAGATAGCGGCCATTGTCCCCGAGGTCGCGGCGCCACGACCCCAAATGCACCTCGTATATCGAGATCGGCTCAGCGCGGTCGTTGGCGTTCGCGCGCCGCTCCAGCCAACCGTCATCCTGCCACGCGTGTCGGTTGGGCGCGGCGACCGTCGAGGCGGTGCGCGGCGGGAGTTCGCCTTGCGCGGCATACGGGTCGGCCTTTAGCGTCAGGGATCCGTCGGCCCCGACGATTTCGAACTTGTAAACCTCGCCCGCGCCAATCCCCGGCACGAACATCTCCCAGATGCCGCTGGCGTGACGCTTGCGCATCGGCAGCCGACGCCCATCCCAGGCGCTGAACCCGCCGACGACACTGACCCGCTGCGCATTGGGAGCCCATACCGCGAAGGCGACGCCATCGACTGCGTCGTGCATCAGCGGATGCGCCCCGAGCTTCTTGTAACTGTCGAAATGCGTTCCTTCGGCGAGAAGGTAGACGTCGAGGTCGCCCAGCACTGGTGGAAAGCGGAACGCGTCGTCGAACTCGTGCGCCTTGCCGTTCCAGAACACCCGCAGCCGGTAGGGGAACCGCCCCGTTCGGCCTTCGAGCCGGGCAACGAACAACCCGTCGGGATGCACCGGCTCGGCGGCGCCCGCGACCTCGCCGGTCGCCGCGTCGATGATGGTTACCGCCTCGGCCCCGGGCAGCATCGCTCGCACGACCAGCTTACCGCCCTCCTCGTGCATACCAAGAAACGAGAACGGGTCGTCGTGCCGCGCCGCGATCACCAACTCGATCTGCGAGCCCGCACGGACGGGCGACCGGGCGGCGCGCCGCACCACGCTGGACCGGCTCGCCGGCTCGCTTACTCTTGCGCCGTCATCCATCGGCCGAGCTACTCTCCTTTGGCGACCCACGGCGATCTTCGCCTCGCCAAGATTACTAACGCCCAAACAGCGCGATGCGCGGCCCGGTGGGCATATTTTTGCTGTGACGACCGCGCCTAGAGCTAAAGCTCGACCTCGACGAGATATGGCCCCGGTGTCGCCAGCCCCTCGGCGCAGCGCCGGTTGAACTCCTCCATACTCGTCACCTTGGCGCCGGGCACCCCCATCGCCTTGGCGAGCCCGACCCAGTCGAGGTCCGGGTTGCCGAGATCGAGCATATCGAGCGCCTTCCGCCCCGGATTGCCGGCGCCGACATTGGCCAGCTCGCCCTTGAGTATTTGATAGGTGCGGTTCGAGAAGAGCAACGTCGTCACGTCGAGCCCTTCGCGCGCCTGCGTCCACAGCGCCTGCAGAGTATACATGCCGCTACCGTCGCCTTCGAGGCAGACAACCTTACGGTCGGGACACGCCACCGCCGCGCCGGTCGCCAGCGGCAGCCCCATGCCGATCGACCCGCCCATATTGCTGAGCCAATCGTGCTGCGCAGCCGCCCTGGTCGGGGCGAAGAAGCCGCGCCCCGTGGTTACGGCCTCGTCGACGACGATCGCATTCTCCGGCAGCAGCGCCCCCAGCGATTGACCCAGCGACATCGGATCGATCTTGCCGGTGGCGAGTTCCGGCTTCGCCTCGTCGACCACCGGCGCCGGCGTCCGGCTGGCGCCAACCGCCTCGGCAAGCGCTTCGAGCGCGCCGATCGGGTCCTCATCGATTTTGCACAGCACATGGCCCTGGCAGTCCTCGGGCGACAATAGGCTGGGCTTGTTGGGGTACGCGAAGAACGCCACCGGCATTTTCGATCCGACCAGGATGATGTGCTTCAAGCCCTTCAGAACGCCGAGCGCCTGGTCGACGACATAGGGCACCCGCTCCAGCGCCACCCTGCCCCGCCCACGTTGGGTGCGCGCGTTCGAGCCTTGCGCGATCAGTCGCGCGCCGGTTTTGGCGCAAATCTTTCCGGCCAGCGCTAGTCCGTCCTCGCGCAGCGCCCGTCCGGTGAGCAGCAGCAAGGTCGGCTCGCCCGAGCGCAGGACACGCGCCGCTTCCTCGATGTTCGCGGCCGGCGCCGCCGCCCGTACCGCTGCGGCTGGCACTGGAACGGGGCCGGAGCCATCGTTCCACGCGGTGTCGGCTGGGAGGATCAGGGTCGCGATCTGCCCCGGCGGCGTGCGCGCCGCCGCCACGGCCGCCGCGCCATCCGCCGCGATCGACATCGCGTTGGGCGAGGTCTTGACCCAATGCGAGTTCGGCGTCACCAGCGTCTCGATATCGGAGGTCAGCGGTGCGTCGTATTGCCGATGATAGGTCGCATGGTCGCCGACGATGTTGACCATGCCCGACCCCGCCTTGTTGGCGTTGTGGATATTGGCGGCGGCGTTGGCATAGCCGGGCCCGAGATGCAGCAAGGTCGCCGCCGGTCCCTCGCTCATCCGGTAGTAGCCGTCGGCGGCGCCGCTGACGACCCCCTCGAACAGGGCCAGCACGCAGCGCATCCCGTCGACCCGGTCGAGCGCGGCGACAAAATGCATTTCCGACGTGCCGGGGTTGGCAAAGCATACATTGATCCCGCCGCCGACCAAGGTGCGCACCAGGCTTTCCGCGCCGTTCATTCGTCATCTCCGGCAATTCTCTAGCCGCATCCTGCCGGGTGCGCAGAACTGGGGCAAGCGCCCGAGCTAGCACGTCGCGTTGTCGTTCCTGGTAACCGCCAAGACGACGGCCGCGGTCAGCCCCCGATCAATCGCGACAAGAAGGCTGCGCCTGACGATTAGACGAGCGCTTGCTGCGGCAGACTGGACATCGTGTTTGCCGGCGTCATGGAGCCGATGACAACCAGTTGGAGCCCCGCCCGGAGCGCGTCGCCATCTTGCTCGCCGAGCAGGATTAGCTCGCGGCTGCCTCCCGATTTGAGGCGTACGAGCAACCGCCCCGAATGGGGCACGTTTCCCATCCCCCACTTCCGCCCGTGCCGATACTCGATCCGCGCGATCTCGTCGCCGCGGAGTTGAAAATTGCTGGCGTTCATCTTGAGAAAAGCCGCCGAATTCACATCGACATGGTCGTAGAGCAGTGCCGAGCACGTCGCGACCCAATAGGCCTGGTCGAGCATTTGCGGTGTGGGCTGCCGCGGGTTGGAGACCGCACCACCCACCTTGGCGCCGCACAGTACCCCCTTGTCGACGAACACCTTGTAGGTCCGATTGAGGATGAGTGCGTGGTACTCCATCGCCGCGAACCACGGCGTCGTGCCGGGCGCGCCTTCCAGCGCCGGCTTGCCCGGCACAGACTCGCCGCTTCCCGGGTCCCCGGCACGCGGCTGAAACGCCCACCAGCGCAGCGGCTGGATCGGCAGTCCAAAGGCGAGGCGTCCGGCATTGCTCGCGGCTTGGATCGCTAGCGACGACAGCGCGATGCCAAGCGTCGCACCCAGCAGCGGCACGAGCCGCATCGGCTGCCCGGAGACCGTGATAGTCAGCCATTCCGCGCCGAACGCCAACAAAAGCCCGAGCGCGAGGAACAGCCCAAGTACCGCTGCGACGCCGAGCAGTCGCAGCACAGTCGGGCGCTTTGCCGGCTTGGCGATGCTGCGGTGCTCCGACCACAGCGTGCACGCCACCGCAACCACGAGAAACGCCAGCGCCATCACTCCAAACCAAAGGAGCAGCATTGGCAATTCGTGGAAATCCCCGGTTCGCGTCATCACCTGGTCCTCCGTCCCTGCACTGGATGCGCGGGGAGCCCCAAGAAACGATTAACGCCGAGCAGAACGTCCCGCGTGCGGCTATCATCCCGGTCATCGCCGACATGGAGTGCCCGACCCCATGAGCTTCACCCGCTACGAGACTTCTCAAGGGTCGCGCTGTCGTTATCACCGGCGGCGCCAGCGGTATCGGTGCGGCCTTTGTCCGCGCTTTCGCCGAGAACGGCGCCCGCGTCGCCTTCCTCGATCTCCAAGAAGATGCTGGCACTGAGCTTGCGGGGGCGCTCGGTGCGATGTTCGTGACCTGCGACCTCACCGACATTCCCGCGCTCCACGCCGCGCTCGCCAAGATCCGCGTCGCACTCGGCCCCGCCGCGGTCCTGGTCAACAACGCCGCCAACGATCAGCGCTACGATTTCGCGACGGTCACGCCAGAGCAGTTCGACCGAGTCATCGCGGTCAATTTCCGTCATGTTTTCTTCGCCGCGCAGGCGATCGTTCCGCAGATGCGCGAACTGGGGCACGGCTCGATCGTCAATATGTCGTCGGTCTCATGGATGCGCGGCATTCCGCTGCTGGAGGCCTACGCCTCGGCCAAGGCCGCGATTGTCGGCTTCACCAACACCCTTGCCCGCGCCGTCGGCAAGGATCGCATCCGGGTCAACGCCATCGCCCCCGGCATGGTTCTGACCGAACGCCAACGCCAGCTCTGGTTCCAGGACGAGAGCCAGATCGCGGCGGGGCTCGCCCAGCAATGCCTGTCCGACCCGATCGCACCGGAGGACATCGCCAACCTCGCGCTCTTTCTTGCATCGGACGACAGCCGGTTCATCACCAAGCAGTGCATCTCGATCAATGCCGGGATGCTTTAGCACGGGAATCGTCTGGCGCCGGCGCACGGGGGCAGAGCATGGCGGAGCGCGTGCCGATCCTCGTCGGCATCACCGGAAAGCGGGATCTGAAGGGCCAGGACGATGCCGTCCGCGAGCGCCTGCGCCTGGCGTTCGAGACGCTCGACCGAGAGGCGCCCAATGCGCCAAAGGTGCTGCTGAGCGGCATGGCCGTCGGTGCCGACACAATCGCCGCGGAGCTGGCGTTGGCTCGTCAGAATTGGCTGGTCGCCGCGGTCCTGCCCCTCGATGCCGAAACCTACTTCGAGGATTTCGACCACGCAGCGCTGACGGCGCTCGAAACCTTGCTCGCCAACCCAAAGGTCAAGACCTGCGCGTTGCCGCCGCTTACCAACCCCTATACCGGCCATCCTTGTACCGAGGAAGAGGTACGCAACAGCGCCAATACGACGAACCCCTTGCGCGTGATGCATTACGAGCAGCTCGGCCTCTGGCTCGCTCACGCGGCTACCTTGCTGATTGCGGTGCTGCCGGAAGACGAACAGCCGGATCAGGTCGGTGGCACCGCGCGCGTCGTGCAATACCGGCTGAGCGGCCGCCCCGACTCCGTCGCCACCCGGGTCATGAAAGCGAGCACGGTTGTCGCGCCGGCGCGGCCTCTCGACATCGGGGCACTGGGACCGGTCTGGCTGATTGACGCACCGCGCGAGGGTCACGCATCGCCCCGACCCTTCGCTGTGCGGCTATCTGAAGACGACCGGCACGCCTCCCACAACGCAAAGGAGGCTGCGAAGCGGCTGCACTCCAGCTTGGTCATGGCGCACGCCTTTGACGGGCTGGCACGGCGCAGCGGCGACACAGCCCGCCCTTTCGCCTGGCCGCAGGAAATCAGCGACCCTATCGCCGTCATCGGCGCCGTCCACACCGAGATCGACCGTATCCAAGGCCGTCATAAACGCCGGCTCGTGACGTCTAGCTATGTGTTGGCGGCGCTGTTTTGGCTCGCCGTCGGCTCGTTCGGTGTTGGCGATTTGGTGCGTTACCTCTCCGGTCACCTCACGCTCTGGTCTCTCGTCTTCTATGTAACGATGGTCTCGGCGGCTATCCTCGTCCATTGGGCCATTGACCACCTTCACTTGCAGCGCATCACGGAGGATTACCGCGGTGTCATCGAGGCGCTGCGCGTGCAGGGAGCCTGGTGGCACGCCGGGCTTGTTGGGCCCGCCGATCAGGTCGACCGCTATTTCCTGAGCGCCACGCGCCTGCCTTTTTCCTATGTGCGCCAGGCGGTGCGCAATCTCGTCTATTGGGCGCGCCTCAGCGGCTTCCCGACACCGATCAACGGCGACTGGCACGACGTCTATGACCCGCACAATCCGCGCAGCTGGATTCGCGGTCAGATCGCCTATTTCCGGCGCCGCGGCGAGCAGCGGCAATGTGCTGTAGCCCGTGCCAACATGGTGAGTTGGGAGGCGTTCTTCACGGCGCAGTTTCTCGCGCTCTGGCTTCTTCTCGATGCCTTGACCGTCGAGTTGCTTCCGGAGAGGTTCAACGCGATGCTGTGGCGGGCGAGCAGTTGGTCTCGGCCGGGCATATTTCTCGCTGCCGCCGCGCTTATTTGGATTGCCCGACATCTGCGCCCGCGCACCGTACCGCTGCGGCGCCGCTGGTCGGCGGCGTTTGCCGTCGTGCTGGCGATCCTGCTGGGCCTCGGCTTGCACGTGATTGGCGTCGCACTCAGACCGATAATTCCCGAGGCCGACCAACTGGCGATCGGCCTGGCCATGGTGTTGCTCTCGGCCGGCGCCGCCGCGATCCGCTTCATCGCGGAGAAGCTCGTCTGGGAGGCCGAAGCGCATCGCTACGAGGCGGCGTTGGCCTTGTTTGAACGCGCGGCGGCAGAGCTTGATCGGATCGGTCGGCCTACAGAGGCCAGCCTTGCCATCGTCCGCGCGCTCGGGCGCGCTGCCCTCGAGGAAAACGAGTATTGGCTGCGCGCCCATCGCGAGCGCCCCGTGGAACAGGCGGTCGGCTAGGCCGCCGCCGCGTTCCGCCGGCGTCGTGGAACTGCCGCCGGCAGCGGCCTTTTGAAGATCGCGGCCGCCTCGCGCGCCGAAACCGCGAGTTCGAGCGCGTCGCGAACTTCCTTGATTGGCGGCGCCGGCGCCACCAGAGGCTTATGGCTGCCCTCGTGCCATAGCACCCATAATTTCGCGCCGCGCCGGGCAGCGACCTCCGCGAAGACCCAGGAGCTTTTATCGTGAGGGTCAACAATCACCACGGCTTGCTCATGCGGCGACACGCCAGCGAGCGCTGCCTCCGCCTCGGGCGCGGTGCCGTCGATGATCCGCTCGCGCAGGATTGATTGTCCGGCGGCGGCGATGCTTGCCGGGATCGCGCGAACCACATCGCGATCCTTCTCGCGAGCATCCTCGGAGAGCTGTTCCCACGGCACCAGATCAGGTGACCGGCGCGCCACCGCGTCGGGCTCGGTGCCCTTCGCAGCTTTGGTCCAGCCGATCGACTGACGCTCCATCATCCAGCGATGATGCTCGACGACGCTCATCATCTCGACTTCCGCCCCGGTCAGCTTCGCGGCGTGACCGCGGCGGTCAGCCAGCCGCATGCCGGCGGCGGCGAGCTTGACGGGGATATGGTCGGCAGATGCCCGGTTCGACTGCTTGAACCGCTCCGCCAGTTGATTCCACGGCACATTCGCTTCCATGCGGGGCTTACCGGCGCGATAAGTGTCGTGCACCGCATGGGCAAGAGTGTCCTGATCGGCGTTGATCAGGACATCGGTGGCGGTGAGTTCGCCAAGGTCGCCAAATGGGATGAGCCGGTCGAGAACGGCGTCAGCGCCGTCAAGGCTCGCGGCGAATTGGCCGAGCTCGTGCCGCTGCCTCAGCCGGACGAAAACCGGCGTGCCCGCGCGCCCGAGCTTGTCGAGCCGCTCGCGCATTTGCAGCGCGGTGTGGAGCGAATCGCGATCCTCCTTGAGGGAGACGATGGCGGCGACGGTCGTCAGGTTGGGCGCCCGTTTGTGCAGCGTCTCCTCGACCGCGGTCCAGACCTGCGGCCAGGCGCCCGGATTATCCGCCTCGAAAACGGTTTGGATGAACTGCCAATCGATCAGCTTGCGCATCCCAGGGTAGCGCGCCTCGAGCGCCGCGGCGCTCGCCTCCCCCTGCTGGTCGAGGATCGTGACAGCGAGCCTGAAACCGGGTAGGGCAAACGTCGTCTGCACCGCGCGGGCAATGATTTGCACGCCAAATTCGCCAAGCCCGGAGATAACCAGATGAGGCTGCAGCGCGGGCGCGGCGCCGTTGGCGTATATGCGCCACATTCGCCCGAATTCCGGGCGCTCAAGCAGGACCTTGGCGGCGTTGGCGGCAAGATCGAACGGGCGCGTTTCAACGGCCTTGCTGCTCAAATTGGCAGTCGGATGCGTTCGCATCAATTCCAGGAGCCAGGCGCTACGCACCTCGGGCAGAATTCGCAACGGCCGGGAGCGCCCGGTCGCGTCGGTGCCAAGCCCCTCGATCGGGGTGGCGCGCAGCCATTCCAGAAAACGAATGCGCCAGTTTTCGGGCATGATGTTGAAGGCGGGATGATGCGGATCCGATCCCTCGAGCGCGGACTTGATGCGCAGGGCGACCTCGATGTTGATCGAGTCGGAGCCGCAGGTGATGACAACTGTATGGGCGCGCAGCAGGCCGGCGAGGCGCAGCATGCTAACCTGCGTCGCATCCCCTTTGAGCACGGCGACACCGAGACGCTCGCAAGCGATGGCGTTGGGATCCGTGTCGTCGAGCGTGACGGCGACCACCCGGGATCGTTCGGCGAGTAAATTTTCGACGATCTGGCGACCCGTATCGCCAAGGCCGCAGACGATCGTGTGGCCGCTCTGACGCCGCGCCAAGGCAACCCGGAAATCGCGCCGGAGATTGGCCAGGACCAGCTTGGCTCCACCGACGAGGAACAACGCGGGCATGAGAAACTCAGCGACGACAAGCGAAAGCGGATGCTGATCGTCATATGGATAGGGCACGCTGCCGCGGATGAAGCCGATGGACTTGATGATCTTGGCCGGCCAGCCACCGACATTACAGTCCTTCGCGCCGCAGTGACCGAGGCCCCAGACGCCAAGAGCGATGCCGATCACCGCCAGCGGGGCGAGATAAATCCAGTCGTGCAACCGGAACAGGCCCGTGTAAGTGACGGTGCGGTCCTTACGGCTCCCTGCGGATTGCGGATTTGACGGCATCGGTCAGCGGGTAGCACCGGCGAGTTGGATTTTCAACCTATCGCTCCCACATCAGCGAGCGCGCGTGAGCGTGTGGAGGTCGAGCGATGCTGGTTGTTACTACGGAGAATGTGCCGGGCCACCGGGTTGTCGAGCTCAAAGGGCAATGTTTCGGGGTCGTCGTCCGCAGCCGCGGCCTCGGCGGCAACATCATGGCCGGCCTGCGCTCGCTCGTTGGCGGTGAAATCCACGAGTACACCCAGCTTTTGGAAGACGCGCGGCGCAGCGCCATCGACCGCATGGTGCAAAACGCCACCGTGATGGGCGCCAATGCCATCGTGATGATGCGGTTCGACTCGTCCGAAATCGGCCAGACAATGAGCGAGATCGTCGCTTACGGGACCGCCGCGGTGATCGAGCCGACGGCCCGCTGAGACTTGTAGCGTGCTGCGCTCGGTTTTGCTGATCCTCGGCGTGGCGCTGACCTCGGCGGCGCTTGTCGCGGCCGCTTCCGGGCATATGCCGGCAGCCTGGCATCTCGTGATCCCAGGCCTCGTGCTGTTGCTGGCGATGCTCAACGAGCTCCGCCGGCGCTACAAGCCGATCCAGCCCAGCCCGCCCGGCCCAGGTTGGATCGAAACGCCGGAACGATTTGTCGATCCGGAGACCGGCAAGGACGTCACCGTCTACTACCGGCCGAGCAGCGGCGAGCGGCGCTACGTCGGCCGGTAGCCAGTTCGCGTCGTCAGCCGGTCGGCGGCGCGACGTCGTCGAGGGCGAGACCTTTCGCCTCCGGCCCTACTTGGGTCACCGCGATGGCGGCGATGGCCACCGCTATCGCGATCACGATGAACACCGCGTTTAGCCCAAAGCCCCTTTGGATCCACAAAAACCCCGGGATCGCAAAGAATGCGGCGATCCGTCCGGCGGCTTGCGACAGGCCAAATCCGGAAGCGCGGGCATTGGTTGGGAACACTTCGGAGATGAAGACCTGGGAGGAATTGCCGGCCAGTTGGGTGAAGAAGATCATGAAGAAGCCAACCCCCAGCACCATCTCGACGCTGTTTGCATTTGCCCACCACAAACCGAAGACGCCGGTTAGGACAAAGGCGACCACTGCAGTCGGTTTGCGGCCGAACTTTTCCAGCGCGTACATCATGACGGCGCTCGCGCACGGGAAGGCGAGCGTGATCCAAAAGATCGAGTTCAGCGATTTGGCGATCGTGAAACCGCGTTCGACGAGGATATTCGGCAACCAAGCGCCCAGCCCGAGCGCGATGCCGAAAAACGCTACGAAACAGAGCATGCCGGCGATCACGCGGCCGGGATACCTGCGGAACACGACGCCGAACGGATCGCTGTGCGTATCGCTCGCTGCGTCGGTGCTAAGGGCGTCGAGCGGCGGGGTGGATATTCCCATGCGTTGCAGAATGTCGAGCGCCCGTTGGCCCTGGCCGTGCGTGGCGAGCCACCGCGGCGACTCGGGCAGCGAAAAGCGAAACACGAAAACGATCAGCGCGCCGATACCGATGATGATCCAGATGCCGCGCCAACCGATTGAATCGCGCAAGCTCAGCGTCAACAACACGCCGACCGGCCACGGCCAGGCACCGCCGAGAAACTGCATGAAGGCGGTGAGGCGGCCGCGGATGCGCTTCGGCGCATATTCGGTGGTGTACGAGAAGCAGAGCGGTTGCTCGGCACCGAGGCCAACGCCGGCGAGAAAGCGGAACGTCAATAGCCAGCCGAGGCCGGGATCGAACCCGATGCTTGGCATTGGCGGCAGCGCGGCGACGATCGTCGCCAGGCCAAACAGCAACAGATTGAATTGGTAAACCGCCTTACGGCCGAAGCGGTCGGTGAACTCGCCCTGCCCGAGTGTGCCCACGAACAATCCGAGCGCAGTGGCACTGCCGACCCAAGGAATCTGCGTGCCGCTAACGAAGCCGCTCTTTAGCAGATCGGGAACCAGCGCGCCGAAGATCGTGAAATCCATGACATCGAAAAAATATCCGCCAGCGGCCAAGGCCAGGACATGCCACTGGGTCGGCCCCATACGGGCGTTGTCCATCTGCTCGCCGACAAAGGCTTCGATCGTCTGCGCTGAAGCTGCAGATTGCGCCACGGCGTCTCTCCCCCATAGATGGCCGTCACCGCGGCCGTTGCACAACTTTTTGGCAAAGCGCCCGCGCTGTCAATTATCAGGAGGCGTCCTGCTGTTCCCCTCCTGATATCGTGTGGCGGAACAGGGGCGTACGGAGGGCTATTCGGCGGCCTTATCGGCAGCACCGAAATGGGGGTAATCGGTGTCGTCGACAAAGGCCTCATCGCCTTCAGTGGCGACCGGCTCCGCATAGTCGATCGCGCCCTGGATGTTGTCGCCCCACACTTCGCGCGGCAGCTCGTAGAGTACCTCGACGCCGTAGCCGTTGGGGTCGACGATGTAGAGGCTGTGGGTCATGCCGTGATTGACCCGGCGCTGGAACTTGACGCCCCTGGAGCGCAGCCAGGCAAGCTGCTTCAGCCACGCTTCGCGGTTCGGCAGCATGATGGCAATGTGGTTGATCGCGACCGGCTGGTCGAACATCGACCATTCCGCCGGCGGCTTCGGCAGGTTCGGGTTCTCGCATAGCGCGATGTCGTGATGGTTCATCCGGCCCTCGTGGTCGCCCGAATAGAAGCGCATCTTGCCGTTGCGCCGCTTCGAGTAGGCGACCTGCTTAAAGCCCAGCGTCTCGGTCCAGAATTTGTGCGACTCCTCGATGTCGCGGACGTTGATAACGAGATGGTTGACCCCGGTCGGTGTCATCGCCTCGGCGGGGGTTTCGGGGACGATCGGGGTGCTGCCGTCGGCCATGGTGCTGCTCCTTCGCGACGATTGTCGTTTTCATCGTGAAATATATGGTGCGCGAAGAGGATTTGCCATCGCGGGCCGGCCCGCAGTCCGTCTCTTGACAGGAAGGTTCGGAACTCATATTTAACTACTCAGTTAATTAACTGATTAGATAAATACGATGCTTGCAGACGCATTGAGTATCACCTTCGGCGCCCTCGCCGACCCGACTCGGCGCGCCATTCTCGCGCGGCTCGCCAAGAGTGAAGCCTCTGTCACCGAACTCGCCGCACCGTTCGAGATGAGTTTGCCGGCGGTGTCAAAGCACCTCAAAGTGTTGGAACGGGCGGGATTGATCTCGCGCGGCCGCGAGGCGCAATGGCGGCCGTGCCGGCTAGCGCCGAAGCCACTCAAGGACGTCACCGACTGGCTCGAGGAGTTCCGCCGCTTCTGGGACGAGAGCCTCGACCGGCTGGCCGAACATCTGCGAGAGGTGCAGGCGAAAGGCAAAGCGAAATGAGCGACGGTCGCACGCTGGTGATCAAGCGGGTTCTGGACGCGCCTCGCGAGCTGGTCTTCGCCGCTTGGGTCGATCCGGCGCAAGCAGCACGATGGTGGGGCCCTAAGGGCTTCACCACCGTGTCGGCCGAAATGGACGTACGGGTCGGCGGCACGTGGCGGCGGCGCATGCGCTCACCCGAGGGCTCCGAGCACATCTCTCGCGGCGTCTATCGCGAGATCGCGCCGCCTGAACGGCTGGTCTTCACCTTCGCCTGGGAATACGGAGGGGCCCCAGGGCACGGGCCCGAGACTGTCGTCACCTTGACATTCGCCGATCTCGGCCAAGGCCGGACCGAGCTGACCCTCCGGCAAGAGGGGTTCGCGACCGTCACCGGGCGCGACGACCATCGGACCGGCTGGTCGAGCGCTCTCGAGCGCCTAGCCGACTACTTGGCCGCCAAGGCCACATGAGGAGCAGAGCGATGAAGCACCCGGTCGTATCGCGCGCGGAATGGCTTGAGGCGCGCAAGGCGCTGCTGGCGAAGGAGAAAGAGTTGACCCGGCTGCGCGATCAGTTGAGCGAAGAGCGGCGCGCCCTGCCCTGGGTCCGTGTCGACAAGCAATACGTGTTTGAGGGACCGAACGGCCGCGAGTCGCTGAGCGACCTATTCGCCGGGCGCAGCCAGCTGGTGATCAAACACTTCATGCTGGGGCCGGGCTGGAAGGACCCGTGCGTCGGCTGTTCGTTCGAGTCGGACCATATCGATGGCGTGGTGATTCATCTCGAACACCATGATGTCAGCTATGTCGCGGTCTCGCGGGCGCCCTATCCCGAGATCGCGGCGGCGCGAAAGCGCATGGGTTGGCACTTCAGATGGCTTTCATCGTTCGACAGCGACTTCAACTACGACTTCAACGTCTCGTTCACCCCGGAGCAGATCGCCGCCGGGAAGGCCACCTACAATTACCGCGAGGGCGCCAAGCCGATGGAGGAAATGTCCGGGCGCAGCATCTTTTACAAGGACGAGAGCGGCGCGATCTTCCATACCTATTCGGCTTTCGCGCGCGGCGGCGAGGTCATGCTCAGCACCTATGCGCTACTCGACATGACACCAAAGGGCCGCAACGAGACAATTCGGGGTAATCTTACCGATTGGGTGCACCGCCACGATGAGTATGAGGCCGGTGCGGCGCCATGAACTCTCACTATCGTTGGGTTATCGTTGCCGCTGGCGCGTTCATGGGCTGTGTCACGATCGGCTCTATCTTTTCACTGCCCGTGTTCCTGCAACCAATGTCCGCCGCTACCGGCTGGTCGTGCGCCGATATTTCGCTGGCTATGACGCTCAATTTTATCGCGATGGGCACCGCCAGTTTCGGCTGGGGTATGGCAGTGGACCGGTTCGGCCCTCGTCTTGTCCTTCTGTCGGGCAGCAGCCTGCTGGGCCTCGGTCTCGTGCTGGCCAGCCGTGCTTCATCGGTCACAGAGTTCCAATTCGTGTTTGGCATTATGGTGGGAGCGGGCGGCGGCGGGATTTTCGCACCGCTGATGGCTACCGTTACATCTTGGTTCGATCGCCATCGCAGTCTGGCGGTCTCGCTTGTGTCGGCCGGCATGGGTGTAGCGCCAATGACGGTGGCTCCGATCGCGGCGCGAACTCGTGTCGACCTATGACTGGCGCTTCTCTCAGCTATCGATTGGCCTCGCTGTATGGGCGCTGCTGCTTCCGGTCGCCTTCTTGGTGCGTCGCGCGCCCCCCGCGCCGCGCGCCCAACGCCCTGTAGCCGAGGCGCAGATGACCGTGCGCCAAGCGTTAAAGTCGCCGCAATTTGTCGTCCTCGCCAGCACCTATTTTCTGTGCTGCGCGACCCATTCCGGTCCACTCTTCCACACAGTAAGCTACGCGATATCCTGCGGGCTTTCGGTCACGGCGGCAGTGTCAATCTACAGTGTAGAGGGGCTTTCTGGCCTGGCTGGCCGGATCGCGTTCGGGTTGCTCGGTGACAGGTTCGGAGCAAAGCGAACGTTCGTCGGTGGGCTGCTGCTGCAAGCAGCAGCTGTCGCCTGCTATTACTTCGCACGTGATCTGGCCGAATTTTATTCCGTCGCAGTCGTATTCGGCTTCGCCTATGCGGGCGTGATGCCGCTCTACGCCGTTCTCGTGCGGGAGAATTTTCCGCCACCGATCATCGGGACGATGGTCGGTGCAGCGTCCATGGCATCGAGCCTGGGGATGGCGTTGGGACCGTTGGCCGGTGGCATCATCTTTGATACGTACGGTATGTATGGAAGGCTCTATATTGGCGCTTGCCTCGTCGGGGTCGGTGCCGCCATCGTCATGCTCGCCTTCAGACCGGCCCAGGCGCCGCGAGGAAAACTCGATCCTATCGCCGCCAAGTAACGGCAACCTGGATACTTAGGCGTACCGCCGCGCCAGGATGTGGAAGATGTGCCAGTGCTTGGCGTCGCCGAGCTTGGTTTTGCCCGGGTGATCTTCCTCTTCGAGTTCGACGATATCCCACCCGTGCAGCAGCCGCTCGACCTCCTCGCGGCTGTGAAAGTTCATCCCGCTCTCCGGGGTGTTCCAGCTGTCACGCGGGCCGAAGAGCTGACCGGTGAAAAGGCCGCCCGGCTTCACGGCGCCGAGCAGCGCGGCGAACACGGCGGCGAATTCTTCGCGCCGGATGAAGGGCAAACAGAATTCGGCATTGACCAGGTCGTAGGCATTCGCGGGATAGGAAAAATCCTCGAAGCGCGACAGCACGAAGGTGACGCAGTCGGGCGGCAACTCTTCGGCGGCCTTTTGCGAGGCTGGCGCGGAATCGAGCGCAGTAACATGCGCGAAGCCGGCGGAGAGCAGGTATTTGGTTGCGTTGAGTGCCCCGGCGCCGGCGTCGAGCGCATGATCCTTGCGTGCGGCGAGCGCGGCGGCACGCATCAACAGCGGACGTGGGGGGTCGAAGCGCCGCGCCGCGATATAGGCGGCGAAGCGTTCCGGACGATTGTCTTCAGTCTGTGGCGCCGGCATGCCAGGCCTCCCTTCGCGCGGCGCTGATTATCGCCCAGCGTTATTCGGCGTCGAGGCCCAAATCGAGGATCGGCGCCGAGTGGGTGATCCAGCCGGATGAGATGAGATCGACCCCGGTGGCGGCGATCGCCGGCGCGGTCTCGCGGGTGATCCGCCCCGAGGCTTCGGTGATCGCCCGCCCGGCCACCATCGCGACCGCCTCGCGCAGAGTCTCCGGCCCCATGTTGTCGAGCAGCACTGCGTCGATGCCCTCGTCGAGCGCCTCGGCGAGCTGATCCAAGGTATCGACCTCGAGCTCGATCTTGACCAGGTGGCCGGCGGCAGCCTTGGCGCGGCGCAGCGCCGGGCGAACCCCGCCGGCCATCGCGACGTGGTTGTCCTTGATCAGCATCGCGTCATCGAGGCCAAAGCGGTGGTTGGCCCCGCCGCCCAGCCGCACCGCCTCTTTCTCTAAGATGCGCAGCCCGGGCGTGGTCTTGCGGGTGCAGACGATCTTGGCCTTGTGGCCCGCGATCGCGTCGGCCAATGAGCGCGTCGCCGTCGCGACTCCCGACAGCCGGCACAGCAGGTTGAGCGCGGTGCGCTCGGCGGCGAGCACCGGTCGCGCTAGGCCAGTGATCCGCGCCACCGCCTGGCCGCGCTCGACGTGGGCGCCGTCCGCGCACAGCCGCTTCAGGTCGAGCCCCGGGTCGAGCAGCTCGAAGGCGATTAGTGCAGCGTCGAGCCCGGCAAGCACGCCCGGCTGACGCGCCGCGATGACCGCGTCGATGCGCGCGTCCGCCGGCACCACCGCGTCGGTGGTGATGTCGCCGGCGCGGCCGAGATCCTCGGCAAGCGCGGCGCGAACGATCGGTTCGGCGAGCAGGCGGATCATCGTTCAGCCCAGTTCGAGCATGCGCGCGACGGCGCGCCGGGCTGGCGCGGCGATCTCCGCCGGCACCGTCACCTCGTGCGTCATGGATTCGAGCGCGTGACGAATATTGCCCAGCGTGATCCGCTTCATGTGCGGGCAGAGATTGCACGGCCGCACGAAGTCGAGATCAGGGTATTGCACCGCGACGTTGTCGCTCATCGAGCATTCGGTCAGCAGCACCACCCGCGCCGGGCGCTTCTGGCCGACATAATCGGCCATCGCCGCGGTCGACCCGGTGAAGTCGCATTCGGCGACGACCTCCGGCGGGCATTCGGGATGGGCCAGCACGACGACCCCGGGATGGCTGACGCGAAGGTCACGCACATCGGCGGCCGAGAAGCGCTCGTGCACCTCGCAATGGCCCTTCCAGGCGATGATCTTGACCTTGGTCTGCGCCGCGATGTTGCGGGCGAGATATTCGTCCGGGATCATGATGACTTCCGGGACGCCGAGCGCCTCGACGATCTTCTTGGCGTTGCCGGACGTGCAGCAGACGTCGCTCTCGGCCTTCACCGCGGCCGAGGTATTGACGTAGGTGACGATCGGCACGCCGGGATGCTTGGCGCGGAGCAGTCGGACATCAGCCGCGGTAATCGACTCGGCGAGCGAGCATCCGGCTTTCATGTCGGGGATCAACACGGTCTTCTCGGGGTTCAGCAGCTTTGCCGTCTCGGCCATGAAATGGACGCCGGCGAGCACGATCACGTCGGCGTCGGTGCGCGCCGCCTCGCGCGCCAGCGCCAGGCTGTCGCCGACGATGTCGGCCACGGTGTGGAAGATGTCAGGGGTCTGGTAGTTATGCGCGAGGACGACCGCGTTCCTCTCACGCTTCAGCTTGAGAATCGCCGCGATGTCCTCGGCGAGGACCGGCCACTCGAACTCCGGCACATGCTTTTCGACCCGATGGTAGAGCTCGGGGAGCGGCAGGTTCGGGCGAGCCCCAGGGGCATTGGTGGGGGTGGCAGGCTGCAGCACGGCTATCTCCTTATACTCACTCTGAGCATTTTCAAGGTCTGGAAAAGCCGGACGGAGGATCAAGCCCGTCCGGCGCTGGGTTATGCTAGTTATGAGAATAAGTCGTCGGCACGCCGCGTCAAGCCCCCATCCGCCAATTTGAAGCATGGCCGCTTGGCGCGAGCGTCATGCGCAATTTTTCCGGCTGATGGGCTTAAGGCTTTGCTAACCATTGATTTTGCGACGCTTTTAAGGAATTCGGAACCCTCACCGCGCAAGGTCGTTGGCAGTTAATGGGTGGGGCGGCTTCTGGAGTGCGTAGCTATGAAGCTCATCATGTTGCCGCTGCTGTTGTCCGCCGCCTATCTCGGGTTCGAGCATAGAGACGAGATCGCCGACCAGTATCGCGCAGCCTACCCCACCGACCCGGCCAAGCACGAGGCGCTGGAGCAATGCGCGCATATTGACCGGAACTTCAACCGCCTGGACGCCATCGATCGCGACAAATGCTACAAGGCGATCTTGCTACGTGCCCCGGTCGGCTCGATTCCGCTCGAAACGGTTCCAGTCGTCAGCGCCCCGGTCCCCGTCCCTTCCATTGCGCAGAACCCCAGTCACTTACCGGGCAACGACATTCGACGCCAAGAAGCGAACGACAGCTATCGGTTGGCGCAAACCGTTGGGGCGGCCTCCATCGTGTCCCCTGCCCACCCCGTGCCGCGACACAAGCTGAACCCGTAAGACCGGCTCAGACCGCGACGCTCCCCGTAGCGATTCGCCTGCCGGCGCGCAGGCGCAACCCAGGCGCGGGTCGCTCGAGCAGCACCTCGGGGCGGAACCGCACTAGACGCGCCGGCCGGCCGCCGGTCGCAGCGCTGATCTCGCCGGTCTCCTCGACCAGCCCCTGCTGCTCGACGAGGCGGCGGAAATTCTGCTTGTGCAGCCGCACTCCTGAGAGCGCCTCGACCGTGTGCTGCAGCTGCGACAGCGTGAAGGCCGGAGGCATCAGTTCGAACACCACCGGGCGGTATTTGATCTTGCCGCGCAACCGGCCAACCGCGGTGGCGAGGATGCGACGATGGTCGACCGTCATCGCGACCCCCGTACCACTCGGCTGTTTCGCCCCCGCCGCGCGCCCCTGGTCGCGGATCGCCTCGGCAACGAGCCCGGCCTCGTAGAGCAGCTCGTAGCGCTCCAGCACCAGCTCCTCGTTCCAGGCAGCCGCTTGCAGGCCGAAGGCGACCTGGATTCGCACCTCGCGCAGCCGCGCTTCCGCCTCATTAGGCGCCGTGGCGGTCCAAGTCGCGAGGTCCGTCTCGATCGGCGCCAAGCTGGGCGGCTTGCCGTCACGCCAATCCTCCCAAGGGAAATAGCGATACCAGCTCCGCCACTCCGCCTCGGCCGAGCCGGCTGGGCGCATCTCGCGCACCAGCGCCAAATACGCGACAGTCAGCGCCGGATTGGCCTCCGCCGTCGCGCCGACGAGCCGGTCGCGGTCGCCGAAAGTATAGAGCTGCTCGACATAGCCGAGGCGCTGGCTGGTCTGCCGCTCGACCCAAGTCCTGAGGCCAATTTCGAGTGTGCGGTGCTCTGCTTCGAGCGGACCGGCGGGCAGCGCCTCGACATCGCCGCCATGGCGGATGGTCAGCACCCGCGGCTCGTGCTCGCTCGCCGCGACGATGACCGCTCCCAGGCCGATCGACAGCGCCGCACCGCGCCCGGTCGCGGGGATCCCTGTTCCTGGCTTGCGCCGTATCGCCGTGACACCATGCATAGCGCCCATTCTACCACGAGATCGATGACGCTCGCGCGGCAACGGGCACCGCGCTGGGTGGATCCAACCGGCGGCGCCTGCGCTTGTCATTCGCAGCGATTATGCTAGGCTTCTGCGAAACTGGAGGTGGAAATGAAGAACATCGCGATGGTTCTGGTGGCGGCAGCGGCGATCGGCGTCATGGGCCCTGCCAGCGTCTCTTTCGCGGACGACTACAGAAGCTGCTTGAGCGACGCAAATCGGGACGCGGCTCACTGTCGTTGGGAGCGCGTCGATTGGGACGTCACATGCCGCGACCTCTACATCCAGTCGGTCGATATTTGCCGCGACATGTACCACAAGTGGCCTCGCCGCTGACGAGCGAACCCGCCGCGCGCTGCCGGGGGTTGTTCAGCCGGCGGTGATGTGGCTGCGAAAGGTGAGCGGGTCGCCGATCATGCGGAGCGGCTCGAGGCTCCCGCCAGTTCCGCGCACGACAATGGTGCCAAAGTTCAAAATTCGGCCCAGCACTGACTGGTCGACATCGACGCTTTCGACCTTGCTGCGGTTCATCTCCAGCGTGTGACGCGCGAGGACGCCGGATTTGTAGATGACCCGCCGGTCGGTGACGGCGAGCTCGGTGCTTATCCATCGGATCAACGCCGGAACCCCCGACGAGAGCCCGAAGACCGCCGCAAATGCCGCGAGCGCCTCGCCGCCGCGGCGGAAATCGCCGTCAAGGGTCAGCGCAACGATCAACAAAGCGACTGCCCCGGCAAACCATAGGACCGCCGGAAGGAAGATCACCGAGTGTACCCGGCTTGCATGAGCAACGCTCTCGCCAGGTTGCAACACTCGCCTGACGTAACTCATGAGATCGGCCTCGCCTCCCTGGTTGCGTGCCGCAGAGATACCGGGCGACCTACCCGCGCTCAGTTTAGCTATAACAGCGGCCGGAGCAATTTGTGCCGCTACTCGTGGTTTGGTGTCACGAAGTTTGCCGATTTGAGCAGGTCGCTGACCGAAAGGTCGGTCGACCCCATCGCACCTGGCTGTCGCGTCGGCAAGGCGAAACGATCTTGGGTGATTCTCGGCATTAGGGCGCGCTATCGTGGGGTTGATTCCAACCAGACCCCACAGAGGCGCGCTCATCATGCTGGCAGATCGGTATGGTCTTGGTTTATCCACCGCGTCCGCGGCAGCGCGGGATGCCTACGTCGAAGGCAGCGATCTGGCGCTGACGTTCTACCCCGGCGCGGCCGAGGCCTATGACCGCGCCATCGTTGCGGATGCTGGTTTTGCCCTAGCCCATGCCGGGAAGGCCCAGGTGCTGCTGCGGCAAGGCGACGCCGTGGCGGCTCGGGCGGCCCTGGCGGCCGCCAAAGATATGACCGCCGGTCTGTCGGAGCGGGAGGCAGGTCATATTGCGTTATTCGACCTCGCGTTGGCGGGCCAGACCGACGCCGCGATCGGCGCCATGTACGCCCATCTGACGGCTTGGCCGCGCGACGCGCTGGTCGTCTCCATCGCCGCGAACCCGAATGGCCTGCTCGGCAGCTCGGGCCGCATCGGACAGAAGCACCAGATCGCGACGCTAATGGACAGCCTCGCCCCGCACTACGACGACGATTTTTGGTTCTTATCCTATCACGCGATGGCGCTGTCAGAAGACGGGCGGCTTGCCGCTGCGCGGCCGACGATCGAGCGATCCGTGACGATGCATCCGAACAATGCACATGGCGCACACGGATTCGCGCATGTGTGCTACGAAAGCGGCGAGCCTGACACGGCCCGCGCCTATCTGTCTTCCTGGCTCTCGACCTATCCGCGCGACGGCTTTTTCTATGGCCATTTGAGCTGGCATCTCTCGCTCTGCGAGCTCCAGCTCGGCAACTGGGGCGAGGCGCTGCAGCTCTATCGGGACGCCATCGCGCTCGACCGGCATAGTGGCGGGCCGCAGCAGAAAATGTCGGATGGGGCGGCGTTTTTGTGGCGTTCCGAACTCGCCGGCCATCCGCGCAACGCCGCTGCCTGGCGCGCGCTGTACGACTATGCGAACACTGCGCTGCCGCGGCCGGGCAGCGGGCTCGCCGACCTGCATGTCATCCTGGCGCAGGCTGTGATGGGCGACGACGCCGCGCTTGACGCACGTGCTCGCCAAATGGACGAACTGGCGCAGGAGGGGCGCTACCCGTCCGGCTCCTACCTTCCTGCGCTATCACGCGGCTTTGCGGCGTTCGAGCGCGGAGATTTTCTGGGAGCAATCGAGGCGCTCGCCCCACTCGCCAGGGAAAGCGAACGCATCGGTGGCAGCCGCGCGCAGCACGATCTGATCGAGTTCACGCTGTTGAAGGTCTATCTCAATGCCAATCGGCTGGAGGAGGCCCGAGCCTTGCTCAACGCCCGCAGGCCAGGAGCTTCGGGCGTTCCCGTTGCGGGGATTGCGGCGCTGGGGTGACCGGCAAACCGCCCACACTCGCTAACCACCACCGAAAACCGCGATTTGCCGCCCTACCCCTCGACCAGAAGCACCCGACCAGTCGAGTTCGCGAGACGGATCTTGAGCGCCTCCTGGTACTCGGGCGAGTTGTACCAGCGCTTCGCCGCCGCTGTGTCGGGGAATTCGATGACGACGATCCGCGCCGGCTCCTTTGATCCTTCGATCAACTCTGCCTTGCCGCCGCGGATGACGAACTTGCCGCCATACTGGGCAACGCTGGCTCCTGCGAGCGGCCGATAGCTCTCGTATCCCACGGGGTTGGTGACCTCGACCTCGGCAAGGATAAAGGCGGGCATGGCGTCCTCCTCTTGAAGTGTCGCAATCATAATGAGGCGGCGTTGTCTGCGGCGAAAGCCTCTGGCATGCTGCGTCTGGCGGGGCGAGGCGTGGCGCCACAAGGGGAGAGGCGATGGAGATCGGGGCGGGGAGCGGCAAGCCGGCGATCGCGCTATGGCCGGAACGCCCCGTCCGTCTGCAACCGTTGCGGCAATTCTTCACGGCCGGGCCAGTCGCCTGCCCCTATATTGCCGGCCAGGCCGAGCGCAAGTTGATCGTCGAGCTTGCCGGGGCGGCCGCCGCCGATTTCTACGACGAGCTGTCGCGCGCCGGATTTCGCCGCAGCCAGGGCTTCGCCTATCGCCCCGCCTGCCCGCAGTGCCACGCCTGTGTGCCGGTGCGGATCGCCGTCGAACGCTTCAGCCACAAAAGTTCGACCCGGCGGGTGCGCAACGCCAATCGCGGGTTGTCAGGAAAGCTCGTCGCGGCGCGCGCGTCGCCGGAGCAGTACCAGCTCTTCACCGCCTATCAGCGCTCGCGCCACCACGACAGCGACATGGCGGCGATGACGTATGCCGATTACCGCAGCATGGTCGAGGACACGCCGCTGCGCACGGTGATCGCCGAGTTCCGCGACAGCACAGGCACCTTGGTCGCCGCCTCGCTGCTTGATCGGCTGGATGACGGCGTTTCGGCGGTCTACAGTTTCTACGATCCCTCCGACGCGCGCCGCAGCCTTGGCACCTGGAGCATCCTCTGGCTGGTCGAGGAATGCCGCCGCCAGGGCCTGCCCTACGTCTATCTCGGCTACTGGATCGCCGAAAGCGGCAAGATGGCCTACAAGGCGCGCTTCCCCGCCATCGAGCGTTTATCTGAAACGGGGTGGGTTCCGCTCTAAGCTTTTCCGCCCTGTCATTGCCAACGTAGGCGGCGCTCCTCGTGACCACAGCAGGGGTTTGGCGATGACCATCGGCATCCTGCAATCTGCCCTGTTCGGCGATCTGTTCGGCACCGCCTCGATGCGCGAGGCCTTTGGCGAGCCGACCCTGATCCGCAATTGCGTCAAGGTCGAGGCGGCGTTGGCGCGCGCCCAGGCGCGGCTCGGCATCGTGCCGAAGGAAGCGGCGGACGCGATCTCGAAGGCCGCCGAGGCGATTGTCTCGGGCCGCGATGCGCTCGACATCGAGCAGCTCAAGCGCGAGACCGCCAATGTCGGCTTTCCGATCCTGCCGCTGGTGCGCCAACTGTCGGAGCGGGCGGGCGACGCCGGGCGCTGGCTGCACTGGGGCGCCACCACCCAGGACATCATGGACAGCGCCGTCGTACTGCAAATCCGCGACGGGCTGGCGCTGATCGAAGCCGAGCTGACGACGCTGCGCGGCCATCTCGCCGCTCTGGCCAGGAAGCATCGCGATACGCCGATGGCCGGCCGCACTTTCTTCCAGCAGGCGCTGCCGATCACCTTCGGCTACAAGGCGGCGATCTGGCTCTCCTCGTTCGACCGCCACGCCGGGCGACTTAGCGAACTAAGGAAGCGGGTGCTGGTGGCGGAATTCGGCGGCGCGGTGGGAACCCTCGCCTCGCTCGGCAGCGGCGAGACGGCGCTGCGCACGGTCGGCGAGCTGGCACGCGAATTGGATCTCGGCGAGCCGGCGATCACCTGGCATGTCGCGCGCGACACGATCGCCGAGACGGTGCAATTCCTGGCGCTGCTCGGCGGCAGTTTGGCGAAGATCGCCGAAGACGTGATGCTAATGTCGGCAACCGAGTTTGGCGAGGCGGCGGAGCCGTTCGAGGCCGGGCGCGGGTCGAGCTCGACAATGCCGCAAAAGCGTAACCCGATCTCGTGCGGGGTCATCGTCGCGGCGGCGCGGGCGCTGCGTCAGCAAGCAGGTCTGGCGCTCGACGCGATGGTCAACAGCTTCGAGCGCAACGCCGCCGCCTGGCATCTCGAGTGGATCGCGGTGCCAGAAGCCTTCGGCTACGCGGCCGGCGCGCTGCACCAGACTGTGTTCCTCACCGGCGGGCTGGTAGTCGACGCCGTCGGCATGAAGAAAAATCTCGCGCTGACGCACGGTCTCATCGTCGCCGAGGCGGTGATGATGGGTCTGGCACCGGTCATCGGCCGCAACGAGGCGCACGACCTCATCTACGATGCCTGCCGCGCGGCGATCGAGAGCAACCGGCCGCTCTTCGACGTGCTGCTCGAAAACCGCGAGATCACCGAACGCCTCGGGGCCGAGAAGCTCAAGGCGCTGACCGACCCAGCAAATTATCTCGGCGCCGCCCAGGCGATGGTCGACCGAGTGCTGGACGGGCGGTAGCGATGGATATTACGCGCTCTATCTCCGATTTGCGGCGCCGGGTGGCAGAATGGCGCGCCGCCGGCGAGCGCGTCGGGCTGGTGCCTACCATGGGCGCGCTTCATGCCGGGCACATGGCGCTGGCGGCGGCGGCCCGGAAAAACTGCCGACGCACGGTCGCGTCGATCTTCGTCAATCCCAAGCAGTTCGGACCCCGCGAGGATTTTTCGACCTATCCGCGACCGGAGGCTGACGACCTCGCCAAGCTGACCGAGGCCGGGACCGATCTTGCTTTCATCCCAACGGTCGAGGAGATGTACCCGGAAGGCTTCGCGACGACGATCTCCGTCACAGGCCCGAGCGAGGGATTATGTGGCGCGCATCGGCCGGGCCATTTCGACGGGGTCGCGACCATCGTCGCCAAGCTGTTGATCCAGGCGTCGCCTGACGCCGCGTTCTTTGGCGAGAAGGACTACCAGCAGCTGATGGTGGTGCGGCGCATGGTGCGCGACCTCAACCTGCCGGTCGAGATCATCGGCGTGCCGACCGTGCGCGAACCGGACGGGTTGGCGCTGTCGTCGCGCAATGTCTATCTTTCGCTGGAAGAACGGGGGCTCGCGCCCCACCTCCACCGGGCGTTGCGCGAGGCCGCCGCGGCGATCGCCGCAGGCACGGCGCCAGGCACGGTGCTGCAGCGCGCGATCGCCGAGCTGAACGCCTTGGGTGTCCGCGTCGAGTATCTCGAATTGCGCGACGCCGCATCCCTAGCGCCGCTGGCGGCAACGCCAACCGCGCCGGCGCGGCTCCTCGCTGCGGTTCACCTCGGCCGCACCCGGCTGATCGACAACCTTGCGGTCGCGACAACTTGACTTGTCACGCCCCTATCGGTGGGAAAGAAAACGCAATAAATTCGCTTCCGTAAGAATTTTGTAATGCTGGCCGCAGCGTAGAGGGGAACGAGAGATGAGTAGCGCATCCCGCCGCGACGTTTTGAAGATCGCGCTTGCCGGGGCCGGCGCAGCTGCCTTGCCATTGCGGGCGCGAGCCGAAGGCAAGACCGTCACGATGCTGCACGAGAGCTCGTTCATCCCCGCCTTCGACGCCTATATGAAGGACAACATCGCGCCGGCTTACGAGAAGGCGACAGGGGTCAAGGTCGTCTATGAGACGACCAGCGTCGGTAGCCTGCCGACGCGCGTGAGCACGATCACCGAGACCGGTTCTGGCGCTGATCTCACCATGGACATCCTGCTGACGCCGTTCCTGTTCGATTCCAAATTTGACGATCTCAGCGATATCGCCGACGAAGTCGGCAAAAAACAGGGCGGCTGGTACGACGTCGCCAGAGAAGCCGCGGTCGTCAACGGAAAGTGGAAGGCGCTGCCCTTCTCCAATATCGGCCAGCTGATGAACTGGCGCACTGATTGGTTCGCCGAGGTTGGGGTCAAGAAATTCCCCGACACCTGGGACGAACTCTATGAAGTCGGCAAGAAGCTCAAGGCCGCCGGCCATCCGTTCGGGTTCGAGCTCGGCCACGGCTTCGGCGACAACCACGGCTGGATGTATCCGCTGCTGTGGTCCTATGGCGGCCACGAGGTCGAGGCCGACGGCAAGACCGTGTCGATCAACTCGGCGGAGACAGCGGCGGCGATCGATTTCTGCCGCAAGTTCTTTCAAGACACCATGCTGGAGGATTGCCTGGGTTGGACCGACGTCAGCAACAACAAGGCGTGGATGGCCGGCCAGATTTCCTGCACCAACAACGCCGAGAGCATCCTCTACATCGCCAAGCGCGACTTCGAGGATATCGGCAAGGTCACCGATCAGGCGATGAATCCGCAGGGACCGAAAGGCCGGTTCCATTTCATGAATTCGATCAGCCATTCGGTGTTCAATTTCTCGCCAGTGAAGGAAGAGGCACGGGCGTTCCTCAAATGGCTGATGACCACCGACGCACTCGGCGACTGGTACAATTCGGCCGACAGCTACTACCAACCGCTGCTGCACGGCTACGACAAGGCGCCGATGTGGAACGTTGAGCCGCGCAACATCCCTTATCGAGACGCGCTGACGACCGCGCATCTCCCCGGCTGGCCGGCGCCCGCCAGCCCGAAATTGGCGCAGAGCGTCGCCAAATATGTGGTCGTCGACATGTTCGCCAAGGCCGCGAGTGGCGCCAAGACGCCGGACGTCATCAAGGCGGCCGAAACGCAATTGAAGGAGATTTACACGACGTGAGCGGTCGGCACTTTCCTTGCTTCGAGTGATGACATGACGATCCGCTCGGAACCCTTGCCGGGTCTTGCGCGACGGCGGGCGCGTACGCCGTCACTTGCGGCCTGGCTTGATCGGGAGAGCGTGTTTAGCTGGCTGATGATGGCGCTGCCGATCCTCTTCCTGGCGGCGCTGGTCGGCTACCCGTTCTTCTACGGCATCCTATTGAGCCTCGAGAACCGGCCAGTGGCGCAGCCCGGAACCTTTATCGGGCTGCAAAACTTCATCACCGACCTCCACGACCCGATCTTCTGGCGGGTGACGTTCAACACCTTCGTCTATACCGGCGTGGCGACGCTGCTGAAAATGGTCGGCGGCCTCGGGCTGGCGTTGGCGATGAACCAGAACTTCCGCATGAAGAACCTGGTTCGCGCTTTGCTGCTTTTGCCGTTCATCGTGCCGACGGTGCTCAGCACGGTCGCCTGGATGTGGATGCTCGATCCCGCCTTCAGTGTGGTAAACCGGCTGCTGGTCGGTCTCGGCATGCCGAAGCCTGGCCCGTCCTGGCTCGGCAACCCGATCCTGGCGATGATCTCGATCATTGTCATCAACACGTGGCGGGGCCTGCCGTTTTACGGGATCACTCTGCTCGCCGGCCTGCAGACCGTCTCGCCCGAACTGTACGAGGCGGCGACGATTGACGGTGCCGGTGGGTGGTATCGCTTCCGCTACATCACCTTGCCGTTGCTGAAGCCCATCATCCTGATCGTGACGCTTTTCTCGGTGATCTTTACCTTCGCCGATTTCCAGCTCGTCTACGTTCTGACGCATGGCGGGCCGCAGAATGCGACGCAGCTCTTCGCGACCTACGCTTTCGACATCGGCATGAGCGCCGGCCAGCTCGGCCTGGGCGCGTCCGTGGCGCTGGCGATGCTGCCGGCGCTCGGGCTGCTGATCATCGCGCTCTCCCTTTACATGCGGCGCACCTGATGGTTACCGGGTTCGGACCGATCCGCCGGACTATGCAGGTGTGGCTGCCGGTCGGGTTCTTTCTCGTTATTGCGCTGCTGCCGTTCTACTGGATGGCGATCGCGTCGCTAAAGCCGAACTCCGAGCTCTACAATCCCAAGATCAACTCGCTGATCGTCTATCACCCGACGCTGAAGCATTACGTCGACCTGCTGACCCAGACGAGCTTCCTCACCTGGACCTGGAACACGATGATCGTCGCGGTGATAGCGACCGCTATCTCGCTGGTGCTCGGGGTGATGCTCGCCTACCCGCTCGCACGAATGCGCTTCGCCGGCGCGAGCCTGATGGCGATGACCGTGGCCGCGGTCTATCTGGTGCCGCAACCGCTGCTCTTCCTGCCGCTCGCCGACATTATCAACCAACTCCATCTGGGCAACACGCTGACGTCGGTGATCCTCACCTATCCGACGATGCTGATACCGTTCTGCGCCTGGCTGCTACTCGGCTATTTCAAGACCGTGCCGAAGGATTTGGAAGAGGCCGCGCGCATCGATGGGGCGAGCCGGCTGCAGACGATGCGGCGCATCTTTCTGCCGCTGTGTACGCCGGGCTTCATTTCCGCCGGCATCTTCGCTTTCACCTTGTCGCAGAACGAGTTTCTCTACGCGCTCATCTTCCTGACCAAGACATCGGTGCGCACGGTTCCGGTCGGCGTCATCTCCGAGCTGATCCGCGGCGACGTGTTTTATTGGGGCCAGCTGATGGCCGGTGCGCTCTTGGGTTCGATCCCGGTGGCGATCATCTACTCGTTCTTCGTCGAGCACTATGTCGCCGGGTTGACCTCAGGCTCGGTCAAGGGTTAGCCACGGCAATGATTAATCAGCCAGCCTGGGCGTTTGTACTCTATTTGTTCCGGATTGTCAAGCGATTTTTGAAATGGCGCCGAACCCGGCGCCGCGTAGGCTTTGTCATCCCGCGAAGCTCGACCGCAGCTGGATGGCCCATTTGCCGTCTCGCCAAGTGACGACATAGAGCGAGCGGTAGCTGCCGATTGCGCTTTCGTTGGCCCGGTAACGGGTGAACTGCACGTCGAAATGGACCTTTTGGGGACCGGCGGCGATGACCTGACGAAAATCCCAATTGGTATGATGCCAGCCCTCGCCGGCGCGCGCGAGAAACCCCTCGAAATATGAGGCGTCGGGATGTTCCCACACCCGCATCGTTACCCCAGCGAGCCGGTAATGCGGGAAGTGCATCGTCGCCAGAAGGGCGGCCTGGTCGCGGGCGTTGAGTGCCGCCAGGAAGCGGTCGAGCACGTCCATGCCGGCCGCAACCGCGGCTGCGTCGGGCTCGGCGTGGGTCTCGTCGATCACGCGGCCGCCCTGCCCCACAACCGCTCGCTGGCGATGCGCGCCCCCTCGGCGAGCGCGCGCAGCTTCGTCCAAACGATCGACGGCGCGACCATATTTTGTTGCGCGGCGAAGGTGGCAAAGCCGCAATCGGTGCCGGCGACGACCCGCTCGCGCCCCACGAGGCGCGCGTAGTTCTCGATCCGCTGCGCGACCAGCTTGGGGTGCTCGACGAAATTGGTCGTCGAGTCGAGGCAGCCCGGCATCAGGATCAGGTCGTCGGGGATTTTCTTCGCCTGCAAATCCTCCCATTCGTGCGCGTGGCGTGGGTTGGCGGCCTCGAACAAGAGCGCCTGCGGCCGCGCTTTGATGGCGACATCGAACACCGTGGCGAACGGGATGTCGTGGGTATGCGGGCCCTCGTAGTTACCCCAGCAGATGTGCAGCCGCATCGCCTCGCGTGGAATGTTGCGGGTGGCGTGGTTGACCGCTTCGATGTTGCGCTCGGCGATCTTGAGGAACTCCGCGTCGGAGAGATGCTGGTACTGGTTGTGCCGCGCCGAGCCGAGATCGGGCGCGTCGATCTGCAGGATGAACCCGGCCTTGTGGATCGCCTCGTATTCCACCTGCAGCGCGTCGGCGAGCGCCTCGACGTATTTGTTTTCGTTGTTGTAGTAGCGGTCAGGGACGAATTTGGTCAGCACGCCGGGCGAGGCGGCATTCATGAACGCCTCGACCGGCTTCTCGCTCGCCACCGCGGTCGCGAGGTTCTTCAAGTCTGTTTCGAGCGGCCCGCGGTTCTCGTAGCTCACCGGGCCGGTGCAATACGGTACGGCGGCGGCGGCAAACCACGAGGTACCGCCGCGTGCGGCGCGCAGCCGCTCCTGGAAATCGGGATGCTCGGCGATGTCGCGATGCGCCGCGGTTTGCGGGGGCGCGGCAATGTCCACGCCTTGAGCTGCGCCGATGCCGGCGAGCCGGTGGCGGACATAGAAGGTGTAAGAGATCTTGCTCTGCTCGCCGTCGCAGACGCTGTCGATCCCCGCCGCCACCTGCTGCCTGACGATATCGCGCACCGCCGCCGTCAACCGGGTCGCAAAGGCCGCCTCATCAACCGGCTCGCCAACCTCGCGCGCCATGGTCTGGGCCAGCAGGTCGGGCGGGCGCGGCAGGCTGCCGACATGCGTCGTCAGGATGCGGTCAGTGCTGATCTTCATGGCAGCTCTCCCCTTTGCTTTCGGGCAATGTACGCTAAAGCCGCGCCATCACCCGAGAGGATACCGACATGCCAACCGCGCTCCCCGCCCTCAACCTCATCGCGACGCCGGGACGGCGGCGCGCGACGCTCGATGTGGCGCTTGAGATCGAGCGGCGCGGCTTTCCGCAGATCCAGATATCCAGCTCGTTCAGCAACATGTCGCAATGCGTTGCTCTCGCCTTGACCACCGAGCGCATCACCTTCGCCACCGCGATCGCCCCGATCTACGCCGCCACAGTCGACGATTTCGCCAATACCGCCGCCTATATCCACGAAGTGTCGGGCGGGCGTTTCCAGTTCGGCATCGGCATCGCCCACGGGCCAGCCTATGTCCGCATGGGGGTGACGCCGGGGAAGCCGCTCGGCGATATTCGCGACTTCGTGACCCGGTTCAAGGCGCATGCGGGCAGCGGCGCCCTGCCGCCGGTCATTCTCGCGACCTTGCGCAAGCGAATGATCGCGCTTGCCGGCGAGATCGCCGAGGGCATGGTGTTCGCCAATGGCAGCCTGTCGCACATGGCGAGTTCGTTGGCGGCGCTGCCGGAGGAGAAACGCCGTGACCCGCGTTTCGTAATCGGCAACCGGCTGCGCACCTGCATCGCCGACGACATCGGGGAGGCCCGCGCCGTGCTGCGCAAGACGATGGCCGGCTATGCCCTCCTGCCCAACTACCGCAACTACTGGAAAGAGGCCGGCTACGTTGAGGAGATGAACGCCGTCGAGGCCGCGCTCGCTGCCGGTCGCGACGACGAGATGCCCAAATACCTAACTGACCGCTGGCTAGACGACTGCACGCTCTCCGGTCCACCGGCGAAAATTCGCGACCAGCTCGATGCGTGGCGCGCCGCCGGCATCAATATGCCCTGCTTGGTGCCGCTCTCGGCCGACGGCGAACCGATGACCGCGCTGCGAGCGGTATTCAGCGCCTTCGCCTGAGCTCAGCGCGCGCCGGCGGCGAGACCGTGCACATCCGACATCAGGCGACGCGACCGCAGTGGCTTCAGCACAAACAGCGCCAGCGCGACGACGATGAAGTTCATGATGGCGGTCAGCACGAACACCATGTGCCAACTGCCGCTCGCCGCCTTGATCATGTTGGCAAGCGGCACGAGGAACGCCGAAAGGCCCTTTGCCGTGTAAAGGAAACTGAGGTTTGCCGTGGCGAACTTCGGCCCGAAACTGTCGGTGCAGGTCGATGGAAAGAGGCTGAAAATCTCGCCCCAGGTAAGAAAAATGAGCCCGGCAAAGACGACGAATGCCCATGGCGACGTACCCATCGAACCGAGCAGCCAATAGGCTACCCCGCCAAGCGCGAAGGCGATCGCCATGGTATTCTCGCGCCCGATATTATCAGAAATCCAGCCGAAGAGCGGCCGTGCCCCGCCATTGGCGACGTTATCGACAAGCAGGGCCAGGGTTAGCGTCGACACCCCGCCAAAGACGAGCGCATCGGCGACATTGAAGTCCTTGGCGATCAGCGCGACCTGCGCGGTCGCCATCAACCCGCTCGCCGAGACCATCACGAACATCACGTAGAGGACCCAGAAGACTGGGGTCGCCATCATCTCGCGGGGCGAATAGCTCTGGCTCGTCTGGACGACCCGCGGCGCGATGGCGACCGGGGTCTCGCCCGGATAAGGTGCACGCATGACCCAGGCAAGGACAAAGACAACCGTGCCCTGGATCAAGCCGAACCAGAAAAACGCGGCGGCATAGCCATAGGCGCCGATCACCTCGCGGATCGGCACGACGGTGAGCGCCGCTCCGGCGCCGAATCCGGCGGCGGTCAGGCCGACGGCGAGGCCCCGCCGGTCGGGAAACCACTTGACTGCATTGCCGACGCAAGTCGCATAGACCGCCCCGGCGCCGATCCCGGTAAGGGCCGCGCCGAAATAGAGCATGCCGAGCGAGGCGGCCGAGGAATTGACCACCCAGCCGAGGGCGACGAGGCAACCGCCAAAGGCGACCATCACGCGCGGCCCGTTTTTTGCGCCGATCCAATCGACGATCCAGCCTTCGATCGGCGTCAGCCACGTCTCAAGCGCGACGAATAGGCTGAACGCCACCTGGATTCCGGCGACACTCCAGCCGGTAGAGGCGTTCATCGGCTTGACGAACAGCGTCCAGCCATATTGGAGATTGGCGATCATCACCATGCAGATGACGCCGAAAACGAGCTGCGACCAACAACTCGCCGGCGCCAGGGCGACCGGCCCTGCCGCGGATGACTGGCTCTGCATCGTTCCCTCCCCGTACTTTTTTTGCCAACGCCCTATCGCACGGGCGTTCCACGCCCCGCGAGTTTTCCTTGGCGCATTTTTTTGGACAAAATGCTTTCCAATTCGCAGGTTAATACCTCCATTGGTAAGCTGGGCGTAAGTCGCAACTCCGTAGCATTGATGAACGCGCTAGTTCGTTCATCTATCTTCAAATTGCCGATCGGCGAGGCGGTGCGTCGGTAGCGCCCTACTCCGCCGCCGCGACCTCTCGGCGGCGGCCCAGGCGCTTTAGCGCCCGGTCGATCCACAGCCGCGTCAGCTTTTCCTGCGCGCCATTCTGCGACAGGCGGCGGCGCAGGGTCGGGAAATCAACCCGGTCCATGTCCTGGTCCTGGTTGAAGCAGGAAAAGACGATGGTCTCGGTGCCGGTGACCGGATCGCGCTGGCGCTGCAGGCACTGCGCGCAAATCTCCTTCATCATGCATTGCATCGGCGAGTTGATCGACGCGATCGCCCGGTGCCCGGGACGGAAAAAGGCGGCGAGCTTGGCGTGGCGCGCCTGCGCCACCGCGTTCATCATCATGTCGGAACCGATGGCGATGATGCGATCGATCTCGGCGAGCGGAATCTCGATCGGGCCAAGCCGACCGCTGCCATAGGCCTCGATCGCCTCGACGATATTGCCGACAAAGGCGCGATCTTGCTTGCGGCCTGGCTCGAAGCCGGGAGCCTCGTCGCAGCACCACACGATGGTGTCGGCGGCGGCCTCGATGTCGGCGACCTTGTAGCGGTCGGCCAGCGTCTTGTAGCCGGCGAAATAGAGCACGCGCGACCCCTGGGCGCGCAGCGCGGCGCCGATCGAGAACAGGACGGCGTTGCCGAGCCCGCCGCCGACCAACAGCACCGTCTCGCCGGCTGGGGTCTCGGTCGGCGTGCCGGTCGGCCCCATCAGAATCACCGGCTCGCCGGGCTGCAATAGCGCGCAGAGGTCGGACGAGCCGCCCATTTCGAGCACGATCGTCGACAGCAGGCCCTGTTCGCGGTCGATGGAAGCGCCGGTCAGCGCCAAGCCTTCCATGGCGAGCGTGGTGCCTTCATTCTTGGCGGCGTAGGTCTCGTAGTTCTGCAGCCGGTAGAACTGTCCGGGCTGAAAGGCACGTGCGGCCATCGGGGCGCGCACCACGATCTCGACAATCTTCGGCGTGAGGCGGATGACCTCGTGGACGCGAGCGCGCAGTTCGTCGTCGAGCTGCGCCTTCAGCGCCGCCGGCGACGGCTCCGAGATCGGGCGCCGCGCCAGCATCCGGCTCACCACCGGGTAGCCGCGCGTCGCGCCGCCCATCGCCTTGACCACATTGCCGGCGAAGCTCGGGTGCAGATCGCCGAAGAAACTGACCGCGCGGCCATCGGGCATCAGACTCATCAGCACCTGTGTTTCCACCGGCTTGGCAACCCGCTCGGGCGTCACCTTGCTGCCGGCTTCGTCGAAGGCCTGGAAATAGCGGCCGTCGAGCGCGACATGCGCCGGGTCTTCGCGCGCCAGCACCGTGTTGGGCTGGGTTCCGGCGGCGACGAGGATGGTGTGTGCCGACAGCACAACCTCCCCTTCCGGTTCGGCGCGGGACAGGCGAAGCGCCACTGCCTGTTCGTCCTGGTCGACCTCGACCGCGACCGGCGTCAGCCCCTCGGCGAAGCGGATGCCCTCCTCCATCGCCTTCGCCACCTCCTCGTGGTTGAGGGTGTAGCTCGGCGCGTCGATCAGGCGGCGGCGATAGGCGATGGTGACCCCGCCCCAGCCATCGATCAGCCTCGCCAAGCGCGGCGCCCTGCCCTCGCGTTTGGCGGCCTCGCACTCGGCGCGCAGCGCCTTGGCATGGGCGATGAACTCGTCAGCGACCGCACTCTCGGCGGCGCTCCAGCCGGCGCGCACCGCCGCGGCGCCGCGCTCAGACGCGAGGGTCTCGTAGCGCGACAAGAACTTCTCGACTTGCAGCGGGTAGTAGGCCAGCGCCTCGGTCGCGGTGTCGATCGCGGTGAGCCCGCCGCCGATTACCACCACCGGCAGCCGCACCGTGAGGTTGGCGATGCTCTCGGTCTTGGCCGCGCCGGTCAGCTGCAGCGCCATCAGAAAATCGGAGGCCTGCCGCACGCCGAGGGCGAGGCCGTTGGCCATCGGGATGACCGTCGGCCGCCCGGCCCCGGCGCACATCGCGATGTGGTCGAAGCCCATGGCGAAAGCGTTGTCGATGGTCACGGTGCCGCCGAAACGGACCCCGCCATACATCGAGAACTGGCGGCGCCGTTCGAGCAGCAGCCGAACGATCTTGAGAAAATTCTTGTTCCAACGGACGGTGATGCCGTATTCGGCGACCCCGCCGAACCCGGCCATCGTGCGCTCACCCAAATTCTCGTTGAGGCTGGCGACGTCGCGGATCGGCGCGAACGGGACGCGCTCGCCGGTCGCCAGCACGCCCGACACCTCGGGCGCCAGCGGCTCGATCTTCAGGCCGTCGATCGCGGCGACGAAATGGCCGTCGTTCATCAAGTGATGCGCCAGCGTGAACCCGGCCGGCCCCAGCCCCACCACCAGCACCTTGTAGCCGGACTCCGGCTTCGGCAGCGGCCGGCGCAAATTGAGCGGGTTCCACCGCGTCAGCAGGCTATAGATCTCGAAGCCCCACGGCAGCGCCAGTACGTCCTTCAGCGTACGGGTCTCGATCTGCGGGATGTCGACCGGGTCCTGGCGCTGGTAGATGCAGGCCTTCATGCAATCATTGCAGATGCGGTGGCCGGTCGCGGCGCAGATCGGATTGTCGACCGCAACAATGGCGAGCGCACCAAGACTGTAGCCGCGCGACTTCACCAGGTTGAGCTCGGAAATCTTCTCGTCGAGCGGGCAGCCGGCGAGGGTGACGCCGAACACCGTCTTGCGAAAACCGCCCTCCTTTTCCTTGAGCCCGGTCGAGCAGCTGTCCTTGCCCTGGTTGTGGCACCAAATGCAGTAGTTCGCCTGGTCGAGCGCGCCGGCAAGGTCGGTGCCGGGGTCGGTTAAGACAAACCCGTCGCGCGCGCGCCAATCGCCTTCGGGCAGGCGCATCATCGTGACGCCGTCGCGCTCCACGGTCTCGACCGGCACCAGATGGTTCATGTCGAGCCGGTGCGGCACTTTGAAGAGAAAGCCGCGGTGATGCTTGTCCTTCCCGGCGAGCGAGAGAGCCGCCCAGGCGGCGTATTCGATCGCGGCGTTTATCTCGGCCGGATGCGCCGCCTCATCGTCGAGCCATTCGGCGGCCGTCTCAGCGAAACTCTGTTCCCAGGCGAGGGTGCCGGCCCTCGTATCGGCAAAATCGGCGGCGAGATGCGGTGCGAGGGCGCGGCGCAACGCGTCGCCGTCGAGTAGCGCCGCCTGCTCCTCTTTGAGGTCCTTGACCGCGCGGCGCTGGACGAACAGCCGCTTAACCGAATAAAGCGGCGCCAGCGCGTCGTGGCGGATCTGCAGCTCGCGGATTTCCGCCTCGATGCCGAACAGGCCACCGAGGAAATCCTCGACGTGCGGGGCGAGGTCGACGAGGAGATCGGACTCGACCTTGCGCTCAAGCGCCTCTGGGTCCGCGCGCGCGGACATTAGCCGTTCGTGCAGCGTCGGGTCGCCGGCCTCCAAATGCGCGACGAACGCGCGGTCGAGCCTGACCAGCCCGCCGCGGTCGTAAAGGTCGGCAAAATCGAGCCCGTATCGAAGGGCGAGGTCGGTCATTGGGGCTTGTTACGCGAAGAAGAGGCTTCAAACCATCGGCAAATCGACGCGACAGCCGCGAGGCGCTGGCATGGGTGACAGATGGTCACTCTTCCGTTCCAAAACAACGTGGTAAATCCCGCCGAAACCATATCCCGTAAGACCTTAGCAACCCCTGGTAGCGATAATGACGATACGACGCAGCCCTCGGATTCCCCCACCGGGCGCGGTCGTCAGGACAAATCTCATGCGGTTCCTGTGTCTCGCCATCGTGGTGATCGCCAGCATCGGCTTGTTGACGACCGTATACGCGGCGGTTCCCGCGTCGGTCCCCGGCCCGCGCGACGCGGACTACCGGCCGATCATCGCAGAAGGCTGTGGCTATGGCTGGCACTGGGTCAGCGGCCACGCGATCTTCAGCGGCAATTGGGTCGCTGGTCACTGCCAGATCGACAACTAGACCTCATCCCCATCCTGCTTCCTACGTAAACCGGTCCGCATATGCGGTCCGGTTTACTGCCGCGTTTTTAAGCATTGCTCAAGAAACAAGCGAAATGATATTTTGTTAATCGACATGATTATTATTTAATCAGAAAATTATCTTCTTTGAGAAGCCATTTTTTTCTGTCTATTGTTGCCTTCAATCTATCACTGAAAGGGAGGCGCGCCATCACGCGATCGCGCGCCGCGGCCCTGTTCTGACCGGTATGCGGCGATCGCCGCCACTAAGGAGCAGGACATGGCCGACACCACCTTCGACACCGCGATCGAACGCGATCTGCAAAAACGCTACCGCCAGCCGAACGGCGTCGAGCATTTCGGCATCGAGGCGGTCCCCGAGAGCCGCAAGACGGTCAAGTGGTACGACCTCTTCAGCATCATTCTCAATTTCCTCGTCAATCCGGCGACGATCTTGCGCGGCGGGCTCGGCGTAGCGGCGGGGCTTTCCTTCCAGGGCTCGCTGCTGGCCGAGTGCTGCGGCATTATCATTGCCGCCGGCTTCTACGTGATCATGGCGACCGTCGGGGTCGACTATGGCATCCCCGGCCAGGTCGCGACGCGCGCGGTCTACGGGCTGCGCGGGTCGAAGCTGGTGCCGTCGTTTCTGCGCTCGATCGCGTCCTGCTACTGGTTCGCGTTTCAGACGGTGATCGGCGCGACCGCGATCATCGCGGTGCTGGAAAAGCTGACCGGCACGCATTACTCGCTGATCATGGTCAGCGTGTTGTTCGGCATCGTGCAGGCCTTGGTCGCGGTCGTCGGCTACAATTCGCTGAAGGCGCTGTCGCGCGTCGCCCTGCCCGTGAAGCTGGTGATCTTCGTCTATCTGTTCATCGCGCTCGCCAATAATTCGGACCCGAATTTCGCCCCGAGCGCGGTATTCGCGTTCCCCGGCAAGAGCGGATGGAACTGGGTCATCTTCGTCGCCTGGCTCAATGCCTCGGCGGCGGGCTGGCTGACGATGATCACCGATGCCGCGGATTTCTGCCGCTATTCGCGCAGCCGCGCCGATATGTGGATCGGGACGCTGTCGGCGGCGGCGATGGGCACGTTCATCTCGGGCGCGCTCGGCGCCTACGCCGCCGCGGCGGTGCTCGGCAAGAGCGGCAATCCGTTCGTCATCATCGCTGGCGTGAGCACCTCCTACCTGACCCTGGCGCTGATCCTCGTCTTCATCGCCTTCGACAATTGGACGATCAACGTCCTCAATCTCTACACAGGCGGGCTGTCGATCTCGAACATCTTCGAGCGGCTCGGGCGGTTCTGGACGACGCTGCTCGCCAGCCTGGTCGGCATTGCGCTGTCGGCGATCCCGGATGTGCTGAACTCCTATCTCAGCTACGCGACACTGCTCGGCAACGTGTTCTCGCCAATCGCCGGGGTGCTGGTGTTCGACTACCTAATCCTGAAGCGCACCCAGCTGGACGTCCCGGCGCTCTTCAGCATGGATGGCCGCTATCGCTATTGGGGCGGCTTCAACCTGATCGCGATCGGTTGGACGGCGGCGGGTTTCCTCTTCTATATGTTTGTCGTGCCGGCGCCGTGGATCCCCACCGTCTGCACGATCGCCTTCACCGGAATCGGCTACACGCTGACGGTAATGGCTCTCAGCGGCCGCTCGCGCAGCCTGCAGCTCGCGAGCGAACCCGCCGACCCGATCGCGGTGCCGATGGCGGCGGACTAGCTCGACGATAAACCGGGCCGACCGCGCCGGGTCGGCCCGGAAGCGCCTCGGCGCCGCTCCCCGGCCGCCTTGACACGTGCCTGCGTGCCCCGGCTAATCCCGCCCTTTCGCATAGAGGGGGAAGTACGCCTAGTGCCAAAGTTAGTTCAGCTTATTACCGCTTCGGTCGCGCTGGCCGCGATCGCCGCGCCAGCCTCGGCGCAAATCCCGCCGGCGCATTACGTCTGTTACTACATGACAACCCCGCTGCCGCTGATGAATTTTACGATCACCGGCCCAGGCCAGTACACCGATGCGGGCGGCAACCGGGGGACCTTCCGGGCGAACGGCGCCGGCCAATTCATCTTCTCCGGCGGCAATTTCGACGGGCAGACGGCGGTCTTCCGGCCGGGCAACCTGCCAACCGTCGCCTTCGTGGGTACCGGCGGGCGCGAGACCGAAACCTGCCAGCCGGGGCAGGATTAGTCAGGCGACGCCCTCAGCGCCGTCCCCCGCGCCGTCGGCTGCTTCGAGCACTGCGTTGAGCAGCACCGCGCAGCCGGCAGTCAGATCACTGGGTTTGGCGTCCTCGACCTCGTTGTGGCTGATGCCGTCGACACAGGGCACAAAGATCATCGCCGTCGGCGCGACGCGAGCCATGTAAACCGCGTCGTGGCCAGCACCGCTGATGATGTCCTGATGCGGCAGTTCTTGGGCCTCGGCCGCCGCGCGCACCGCGCCGACCAGCCGCGTATCGAACGGGGTCGGCGGGAAGTACCAGAACTCCTTGACCTCGGCCTCGACGTTCTGTGACGCCGCAGCCTCGGCGCAAGCCGCGCGCAGGTCGCGGTCCATCGCGGTCAGCGTGTCGTTGTCGGGATGGCGGAAATCGACCGTGAAGAACACCCGGCCGGGGATGGTGTTGCGCGAGTTGGGGCTGACCTGGACAAAGCCGACGGTGGCGCAGGCGTAGGGCGCGTGCGCGTGGCCGATGCGGTTGACCGCATCGATCATCCGCGCGGCGCCGACCAGCGCGTCGCGCCGCCGCGGCATCGGGGTCGGGCCGGCATGCGCCTCCTGGCCGGTGACGGTGATCTCGTACCAGCGCTGGCCTTGGGCGCCGGTGACGACGCCGATCGGCAGCCCCGCGGCTTCGAGGATCGGACCCTGCTCGATATGCGCCTCGAAATAGGCGGCGACCGGGTGCTCCCCGACGGGAGCCGAGCCCGCGAAGCCGATGCGCTGGAGCTCGCCGCCGAGGGTAACGCCAGGCGCGTTATTGTCCGGCGTCGCCAGCGCGCTCTCCAGCTCGAAGACGCCCGTGAAGGCGCCCGAGCCGACCATTGCCGGCGAGAAGCGCGAGCCTTCCTCGTTGGTCCAGGCGACGATCTCGACCGGCGCCTCGGTCTCGTAGCCGAGATCGTTGAGCGTGCGCACGACCTCGAGACCGGCCATCACACCGTAGGCGCCGTCGAACCTACCGCCGGTCGGCTGGGTGTCGAGATGGCTGCCGGTGACGATCGGCGGCAGCGCCGGGTTGCGGCCCGGACGGCGGGCGAAGATGTTGCCGATGCGGTCGACGGTGACGGCACAGCCGGCCTCCTCGCACCAGCGAATGAACAGCCGCCGCGCCTCGGCGTCGAGGTCGCTGGCGGCGAGCCGGCACACCCCACCCTTCGGCGTCGCGCCGATCTGGGCCAACTCCATCAGGCTTGCCCACAACCGCTCGCCGTTGACCGTCAGGTTGCGCATTTTCCGTCCCTCACCTCAGCAACTCCAGCTTAACGCGCCGCCTCGATCGCGGCTAATATCGCCTCAGGGATCGACACGCGGAGCCGACAATGCAGGCCTGGTACCATTGCGAGAACACCTACCCGTTCGTGCCGCAGAACATCCTCGACGCGGCGGACTCTGTGCGCGCCAGCCTGCCGAACAGATATTGCGACCCGAAGCTTGCCGCGCAGCTCTTTCAGGAATGCCTCGACGAGCACCTCTATTGCGACGAGCTCGGTATTAACATCGTCTCAATCGAGCACCATTCCGGGATCAACAGCCTTTACGGCGCCTCGCCGATGATCCTCGGCATCGCCGCGCGGCAGACCAAGAACGTCCGCATCCTCTCGCTCGGCACCCTGATCTCGGTGCGCACCGACCCGGTCCGCATCGCCGAGGAATACGCTACCGCCGACGTCATCTCCCGCGGGCGGCTGGAGATCGGCTTCGTCAAGTCGGGCGATAGCGAGATGCCGTCCGGCAACGCCAACCCGGTCGGCTTTGTCGACCGGTTCTGGGAGGCGATCGACGTCATCAAGCTGGCGCTGACATCGCATGACGGGCCGGTCAGCTGGGAGGGGAAGCACTACACCCATCGCCATATAAACATTTGGCCTGGGCCATACCAGAAGCCGCACCCGCAATTCTGGGCGGCGACCGGCGACCCGGCGACCTCGGCCGAGATCGGCCGGCGCGGCTATATCAACGCCCTGGTGCTGCGCGGCCCGGAGGCCAGCAAGCGCGCTTTCGACGCCTATAAGAACGCGCGGCGCGAAGCAAGGCTGCCGGAGGCCGGCACCGACAAGTTCGCCTACGCCGTGCTATGCGGCATCGGCGACACCGACGAGGAAGGCATGGCGGTCGGCGCCAAGACGCTGTGGTTCCTCAACACCAGCCTCAAGCAGGCGCCGCAAATGTCGAAATTTCTGCCGGGCCGCAACCCACCCGAGCTAGCGCCCAACATCTGGCGGACGACCGGAGCGCGCGGCCGCCCAGCCGATGGGCTGATCGGCATCACCGCTGAAACGGCGATCCAGCGCGGCATCCTGGTCGCTGGCAACCCGGACACGGTCTACAAGCAGGTCATGGACATCTACGACAAGGTCGATGGGTTCGCGCACCTAATCTTTGTCGGCCGCTCCGGTTTCCTCACCCACGAGGAAGCCAAAAAGACCATCCGCCTGATGTCCAAGGAGGTGCTGCCGCGCCTGCCCGCCGCCACGATCACCCCCGCCGGCGTGCCGCAGGCCGCCGAATAGGAGACCCCAATGAACGACGCCACCCCCTGGGTCGATCCCGAACTCATCGCCGCCAGCAAGCTGCTGCAGGAAAGGGGGCTGATCGTCCCCGACCGCACCGTCGCGCCGCTGACCGAAGTGCGCGCAGCGCAGGACCGGGTCGGCGCTTTCCTCGGCGCGGACTCGGTGCCGCTGCAGCACGAGGAGGACATGATGCTGCCGGGTCCGCACGGCGACGTGCCGTGCCGCCTCTATTACCCGGAGGGCGTCGACAACCCGGCCTGTCTCGTCTACGCACATGGCGGCGGGTTCATGCAGGGCAGTCTCGACAGCTGGGACCACTTCCTGCGCGAGCTGGTGCGCCAGAGCAGGGTAGCGGTGCTGTCGGTCGATTACCGGCTGTCTCCCGAGGTCAAATTCCCGGTCGCGTTCGACGAGATGGTGGCGATGATCCGCCTCGCCGCCAGTAGGGCCGCGGAGTGGGGCATCAACTCGCGCCGGCTCGCGGTCGGCGGCGACTCGGCGGGCGCCAATCTCGCGCTTGCCGCCGCCCTCGCCTTGCGCGACAACGGGCAGAAGCTCTTGAGCTTCCAGCTGCTGATCTATGGAGTCTACTCGGCCGATGTCGAAAGTCCGTCTTGGCAGCGTTTCGGGCAAGGCGCCGGGCTGTCGCAGACGCAGATGCGCTGGATATTCGAAACCTATCTCGAAAGCCCGGAACAGCAAAACGACTGGCGGGTCGCGCCGATCCTCGCCGACCTCAAGGGATTGCCGCCGGCGCATTTGATCGTCGGCAGTCTTGACCCGCTTCAAGACGACAGCAACAAGCTGCTGGCCAAGCTCAAGCAAGCCGCCGTGCCGGCCGATCTGACCGTCTATCAGGGCATCAACCACGGCTTCATCCGCTACGGGCGGCTGATCCGCACGGCTCGCACTGCGGTGAGCGATTGCGCGGCAGCGCTCAAGAAGGCGCTGAACTAGGACGGCACTCCTCGCGACCGCTCGACCGCCGCCGATTAACGGATCGCGGCGGCGACTGCGGCGCCCAGCTCCTTAGTGCCGGCGTTCCCGCCAAGATCGGGGGTGCGGGTGCCGCCGTCGGCGAGCACTTCGGCGATCGCCCGCTCGACCGCCTGCGCCGCCGCCTTCTCGCCGAAATGGTCGAGCATCATCGCGCCAGACCAGATTTGCCCGATCGGATTGGCGATGCCGCGCCCGGCGATGTCCGGCGCCGAACCATGCACCGGTTCGAACATCGAGGGATACTCGCGCTCCGGGTTGATGTTGGCCGAGGGCGCGATGCCAATCGAGCCAACGCAAGCCGGCCCGAGATCGGAGAGGATATCGCCGAATAAATTGGAGCCGACCACGACATCGAACCAATCCGGATGGCGCACAAAATGCGCGGTCAAGATATCGATATGATACTGGTCGGTGGTAAAGCCGGGATACTCCTTGGCCATCGCGGCGAAGCGTTCGTCCCAGTAGGGCATCGTGTGGATGATGCCGTTCGACTTGGTCGCCGAGGTAACGTGCTTCTTGCGGCCTTTTGCCAGTTCGAAAGCGTAGCGCATCACCCGATCACAACCACGGCGAGTGAACACCGCCTCCTGCATTGCCATTTCGTAGGGAGTGCCTTCATAGAGCCGGCCGCCGACCGAGGAATATTCGCCCTCGTTGTTCTCGCGCACGACATAGAAATCGATATCGCCGGGATTGCGATTTTTGAGCGGTGTGTCGACCCCCGCGAGGAGCCGCACCGGGCGCAGGTTGATGTATTGCTGGAACTCGCGGCGCAGCGGGATCAAGAGCCCCCAGAGCGAGATGTGGTCGGGCACTCCCGGATAGCCAACTGCGCCCAGGAACACGGCCTCGAACGGGGTCAGCTGAGCAATGCCGTCCTCGGGCATCATCCGTCCGGTCTTAGCGTAGGTCTCGCAGCTCCAGTCGAATTCCTTCCACTCTAAGCTAAAGCCGTAACGCCGTGCCGCCGCTTCCATCGCGGCGATGCCTTCCGGGATGACTTCCTTGCCGATCCCGTCCCCGGCGATCACCGCGACCCGATACGTCTTTGCCATGGCTCCTCACTGCGGCCAGCGGTGCCGGCGATCAGTTGTCAAAGTTGAAGATATCGGCGGCGATCTTCCAGGTTGTGCCGCTGCGGCGCCAGATCACGAGGTATTTTCCGGCGACCTGATGCGGCTGATCGCCCTTGGTTTTGGCGGTAGCCGTGCCGATCTCGTAAGCCATTACCTCGCCCATCGTGTGCAGTTCGACCGTGGTGAGCTTGGCGTCGCCGAGCGTCTTGACCTCGCCCGCCCACATATCCTTGATCGCGGTCGCGCCTTTGATCATCGGTCCGCCTTGCGGCAATACGGTGGCGTCATCGGTGTACATCGCCGCGATCGCGGCCGCGTCGCCTTTGTTGAAGGCGGCACACCAGGCGTCGTTGAGCTTGTCGATGGTGGCTTTGCTTTGCGCCATTGCGGTCGAGGCATAGAGCACCAGCGCCGCGGCAAGCACAAATATGCGAAGTCATAGCGTTTCCCCCAGGGTTCCGGCGCCGATCTTCCCGCGCTTTGGCGCGGCGGGCAACGCCCGATATCACCCAGCTCAAATACTGAGCGTGCCGGCCATCACCGGTACGCAGCGCCCGCCAATCCGCGTCTCGACAACGCGGCCGCCGCGCTTCTCGGCCGAAGCATCAAGCAAGCTCGGCCGGCCCATCTCCACCCCCTGAGCGATCCGCAGGCTCAACGACAAGTCGAGCGCGGGATCGAGACTCGCCAGGAGCCCGGCAAGAGCCACATTGGCACTGCCGGTCGCCGGGTCCTCGGTGACACCGTGCAGCGGTGCGAACATCCGGCTGCGGATATCCAGCTCGCCGCCGTCGCGTAGGTAGAGATGGATGCCGGTCGCGCCGTCGACCGGGAAATACCGCGCGAAGACGTCGCCGCGAGGCTGTGCCGCCTCCAGCGCCCGCCGCGTCTTGACCTCAGCGAAAATGAAGACCGTGCCGCATCCCGCGACACAAGGCGGATGGCTGCCGATATCGATATCGCCCACAGAGATCGAACACGCCTCGGCGACGATTTCGGCGGAGATATCTTCACCCCGTTTCAACAATTGCGGCGCGGTGAGCCGGGCGCCGACAATCTGGCCGCCATTCCGCAGCAGTTCCAAGGGCACCAGCCCAGCTTTCTCCTCGAACACCAATCGGTCGCTGGTCGCGCCGCGCTGGCCGACGACAAATGCGGTTCCTACATTGGGGTGGCCGGCAAAGGGCATTTCGAACTTGGGAGTAAAAATCCGCACCTCGGCGGTGTGCGCCGGATTTTTCGGCGGCAGGACGAACGTCGTCTCCGACAGGTTGAACTCGTTGGCAATCGCCTGCATCTGCGCAGCGCTTAGCCCCTCCGCGTTCGGCACGACGGCCAGCGGGTTGCCGCCGAAGCGACGTTCGGTAAACACATCAACGGTAACGAACTCGAGCTGCATGACTATCCTCCGGTTTGGAATGGGCGATCGGCGGAGGTGCGGGCAAGCGGCCGAAGCCGCCGGCCCGCTAACGAGCTCGCAGCGGATGCGCGTGATCGAGCGGTCCGTGACCGCGGCCGAAACCTGGGGCCGAGGCGATGGCGCGCTGGACATAGTCGCGGGCGCGCTCGACCGCGGCTTCGATCGTCATTCCCTGCGCCAACCCGGCGGCGATTGCCGAAGCCAGGGTGCAGCCGGTACCATGGGTGTGCCGGCTGTCGATGCGCCGGCTCTGCCATTCGCGAATGCCGGACGCGGTGGCGAGTAGGTCATGCACAGTGTCGCCCGGCAGGTGCCCACCCTTCAGCAGCACCGCGTGGCAGCCGAGGTCGAGCAGCGCCCGCGCCGCCTCGAGCATCGCTGCCAGATCTCCGATCTGGCGGCCGCTGAGGATTTCAGCCTCCGGCAGGTTTGGGGTCAGCACCGCGGCACGCGGGGCGAGGCGACGCTTCATCATCTCGATCGCGTCGGTCTGGATCAGCGGCGCGCCGCCCTTCGCGACCATGACGGGATCGAGCACCAGCGGCACGGCCGGCGCCCGCTCCTCAAGCACCGCGGCGACCGTCTCGATCGTCGGCGCATCGTGCAGCATACCCGTCTTGACCGCGTCGGCGCCGATATCGTCGAGCACCACCTCCATCTGCAGGCGGATGAAGGCTGGATCGATTGGCAGCACACCGAAAACGCCCTCGGTATTCTGCGCGGTCAGCGCGGTGATTGCCGTCATCGCGAAGGCGCCGAGCATCGTCACCGTCTTGATGTCGGCCTGAATACCGGCGCCGCCGCCGGAATCCGAACCAGCGACGATCAGGACGCGACCCTTCACTCGGCCGCCTGAGAACCTGAGCGGGCGTCCTCGGCGCCGTGCGAGGCAGCGAGGATCGCCTCGCAAACATCGCTGATGACGCTGGTGAGGATCTCCTCGTCCTCGCCCTGCGCCATCACCCGGATCACCGGTTCGGTGCCCGAGGCGCGAATGACGAGACGGCCGGCGGCGCCGAGCCGGGCCTCGGCGGCGGTGATCGCGCGTTTGACCTGCGTCGTCTCGAGCGGCCGTCCCTCGCCAAAGCGGACATTGCGCAACAGCTGTGGTACGGGACTGAACAGCCGGCAGACCTCGCTCGCCTTGCGGCCGGTCTCGACGATGCGCGCCAGAACCTGCAGCGCAGCGATGAGGCCGTCGCCGGTTGTCGCGTAGTCGGAAAGGATGATGTGACCGGACTGCTCGCCGCCGACATTGCAGCCGGCCGAGCGCATCTGCTCGACGACGTAGCGGTCGCCGACCGCAGTGCGGTGCATGCCGATGCCCTCTTCGGCAAGGAAGCGCTCCAAGCCGAGATTGGACATCACCGTAGCGACGAGCGCGCCGCCGGCGAGCTGATTGTTGCGCGCGAGCGACGTCGCGATCAGCGCCATCAACTGGTCGCCGTCGAGGATCACGCCACGCTCGTCGACGACGATGAGGCGGTCGGCATCGCCGTCGAGGGCGATGCCGATATCGGCGCGGCGGGCCAATACCTCCTGACGCATCGCTTCCGGCGCCAGCGCGCCACAATCGCGGTTGATGTTGGTACCGTCGGGCGATACGCCGATCGAGAACACCTCGGCGCCGAGTTCCCAGAACACAGTCGGCGCGACCTTGTAAGCAGCGCCGTGCGCGCAATCGACGACAACGCGCAATCCGTCGAGCCGCAGGCCCTTGGGGAAGCTCTGCTTGACGAACTCGATATAGCGTCCGCCGGCGTCGTCGAGCCGCTTGGCGCGGCCGAGCTCGGCCGGCGCGGCGCGGTGCGCCGGCCCCTTGTCGAGGCATCTCTCGATGCGGCGCTCCAACTCGTCGGACAGCTTGTAGCCGTCGCGCCCGAACAGCTTGATGCCGTTATCGGCGTAGGGGTTGTGCGAGGCGGAGATGACAACGCCGATATCCGCGCGCAAGCTGCGTGTCAGCATCGCGATCGCCGGGGTCGGCAGCGGGCCGACCAGCACCACGTCCATGCCCATGGTGATAAAGCCGGCGGTGAGCGCGGGTTCCAGCATGTAACCCGAGAGCCGGGTGTCCTTGCCGATGACGACGAGATGCTTGTGGCTGCCGTTATGGAAGCACTCGCCAACCGCCATCGCCACCTTGAGCGCCGTCTCCGGCGTCATCGGCTCGACATTGGCGGTGCCGCGCACGCCATCGGTGCCAAACAGCCGACGCGTCATTCAAGACTCCCCAAGAATGCCCGCGAAACGGATCACAAACCCGTCTAAGCACGGTTACCACGCCTTTGCGTCTATCTGCGACGAAACGCGGGCGAAGACCAATCACCAATTATTACCGTTTGTCACCGTCACTGAATCCAAACCGGCGCGGAGCGGCGAAGTTCAGCCGCCTGGCTGAGGCTCGGGTTCGGCGGGGCCGATGCCGCTGGTGCGACCGCTCGGCGGTACCGAGCTGCGGCGCCCGGGACCGGAACGCGGCTCATCGGTCGAGGGCGAGGCGCTCGGCCCAGTGTCGCGGATAATGCGCTCGCCCTTGATGACGCGCCGGATTTCGTCGGCCGACAGCGTCTCGTATTCGAGCAACCCCTGCGCCAATGAGTGCAGTTCGTCGAGATGCGAGGTCAGGATATCGCGGGCGCGCTTTTCACCCTGCTCGACGATGCGGCGGATTTCGTCGTCGATGACTTTGGCGGTCGCGTCCGAGACATTCTTGCGCTGCGTCACCGAGTGGCCAAGGAACACCTCCTCCTCGTTCTCGCTGTAGCGCAGCGGCCCGAGCTTCTCGGAAAAGCCGAACTCGGTAACCATGCGGCGAGCAAGGCCGGTGGCGCGTTTGATGTCATCGGCCGCGCCAGTGGTGACGTGCTCCGGACCGAAGATCAGCTCCTCGGCGACGCGGCCGCCGAATAGGCTCGCCAACATCGCCTCGATCTCGAGCTTGGACTGCGAGTACTTGTCGCGCTCGGGCAGGAACATGGTGATACCCAGCGCGCGGCCGCGCGGAATGATGGTCACCTTGTGCAGGGGCTCGTGGCCTTCGAGATAAAGCATGCAGAGCGCGTGGCCAGCCTCGTGGAAGGCGGTCAGCTTCTTCTCGTCTTCGGTCATCACCATGGAGCGCCGCTCGGCGCCCATCATGACCTTGTCCTTGGCCTGCTCGAATTCGCTCATCGCCACCGAGCGTTTGCCGCGGCGCGCCGCCATCAGCGCCGCCTCGTTGACGAGGTTGGCCAGATCGGCGCCCGAGAAACCGGGGGTGCCGCGCGCAATGATCTTCGGATCGACATCCGATGACAGCGGCACCTTGCGCATATGGACCTTCAAAATCTTCTCTCGGCCGACGACGTCGGGGTTGGGCACGACGACTTGGCGGTCGAAGCGGCCAGGCCGCAACAGCGCCGGGTCGAGCACGTCGGGTCGGTTGGTCGCGGCGATAAGGATCACGCCCTCATTGGCCTCGAAGCCGTCCATCTCTACGAGCAGCTGGTTGAGGGTCTGCTCGCGCTCGTCGTTACCGCCGCCGAGGCCGGCGCCACGGTGGCGACCGACAGCATCGATTTCGTCGATGAAGATGATGCAGGGCGCGTTCTTCTTGCCCTGCTCGAACATGTCACGCACCCGGCTGGCGCCGACGCCGACGAACATCTCGACAAAATCCGAGCCGGAGATCGTGAAGAACGGCACGTTGGCCTCGCCGGCGATGGCGCGGGCGAGCAACGTCTTGCCGGTGCCGGGCGGGCCGACGAGCAGCACGCCCTTCGGGATCTTGCCGCCAAGGCGCTGGAATTTTTGCGGGTCCTTGAGGTACTCGACGATTTCCTCGAGTTCCTGCTTGGCCTCGTCGATACCGGCGACGTCTTCGAACGTAACGCGGCCGACCTTCTCGGTCAGGAGGCGCGCGCGGCTCTTGCCGAAGCCCATCGCGCGGCCGCCGCCACCTTGCATCTGGCGCATGAAAAAGATCCACACGCCGATCAGCAGCAGCATCGGGAACCACGAGACGAGAATGCCAAACAGCGAGGGCACGTTCTCGTCCAAAGGCGCGGCGGTGATCTTGACGCCCTTGTCCATCAGCCGGTTGACCAGGCCGGGATCGTTCGGCGCGTAGGTCGTGAAGGCGCGACCATCGGTGAAATGGCCGGTGATGTTGCTGCCCTGGATGGTGACGTCGGTCACCTGGCTTTTGCCGACATCGGCGACAAATTCCGAGAAGGGCAGCGTCGATTGCGGACCGCGGCTCGACGAGGTCTGAAACAGGTTGAACAGCGCAACGAGGAGCAGGCCGATGACAATCCAAAGAGCGAGATTCTTGCCGAAATTGTTCACGCCGGCCCCTTCCTCACTCCAGCCTACGTCGACCATGGGTCGACTTTACGGCGAATCCTGCGCCACCAAACATAGGATGCCTTCGTGATTAAACAACTGTAAAGCCCGCTCCGCACAACGGTTCCGGAGGCAAAAACGCAATCTCGGGCAAAGTGTCCGATGGTAAACGCCGATAGCCAAGATGTGGGACCGCGGCGAGCCCGTCCCCGTCCCACAGCGCCAGCAGCGCAGGATAAACAAGCCGTGGCAATGGGTTATTATCGGTCATGGCGTGTCGGCAAAGCCGCACGACGCCCTCCGATCCGAGATAAGAAAGGGTGATTGGAGTGCTGGCGTTCGCCGGCAACACGGCGCGAAAACGGCGATCCCATAGGGCGCTGACGCCGGGGTCAAGACGCAGCGGCGCGGCGGCGCGTTCAGTCTCGCGCAGCACGAGAACGCGGCCGCGCCATGGCACGAGACGGCAGCCACCCAAGGTGCGGGCGCGGGCCGGCATCTCGGTCAGCGCAACGCCCAGCCGGGCGAGACGCTCGCGCCGCAGCGGGTACGCCCCGCCGCCGATCGCCCTCGCGACCCGGCCGAGCGCGCGCTCGCCAAGCTCGCCGGCGGCGCCGATCTGCACCGGATCGACAACCGCGAACCCCGCGGGATGCAGGGTCGCCGCGCGTGCCAGCAGGGCCGCCAGAGCGCGCTCGCGCGCGATTCGCCGCTCGGCATAGGCGGCGGCGGCTTTCAATGTCCTGTCGACGGCGGCCTCATCGAGGCTGGCGCGGACGCGAACGCGCTCGAAGGCCGGGTTGCGGTTGCTCGGATCGCGCAGATAGGGCTGCCGCTCGCCCTCGAGAAAGGCGGCGAGCCGCGCCCGAGATACGCCGAGCAGCGGCCGCACCAGCCGCAAGCCAGCGAGTTCGCGCACCCCGGCGATCCCCGCGAGGCCGTCGCCGGCGCTGCCGGCGCGCTCGCGGATCAGATAGGTTTCGGCTTGGTCCTCGCGTTGGTGCGCAGTCAACAGATGCAGACAGCCCTCGGCCGAGCAGCGCTCGGCGAGCAGCCGGTAGCGCGCCGCCCGCGCCGCCTCCTGGATACCGGTCGTGGGTTTTGGCCCATCCCAGACCAGCACCGCATGTGCAATGCCGCGGGTTGCGAGCCAATAACCGACTGTCGCCGCCTCGTCGGCGCTTTCAGGACGCAGCCCATGATCCACGGTCAGCGCCAGTGCGCGGCCCCCGCGCTCGAGCGCCCAACGGTCGGCTAGGATCGTCATGGCGAGGCTGTCAGGACCACCTGAGACAGCGACAGCGATGAAGGGCCGCGGCTCGAAACCGCCCAGCGCGGCCATGACAGCGGCGAATTCGCCGTCAGTGAGGGCCGAGGGCGACTCAGCAGCCAAGGCGCTTGCGCTCGGCGCCGGCGCGATCCTTGATCGAGGCAGCGGCATGGGGGAATTGCTGGTCGAGCTGGGCCAGGGCAACACAGGCGTTCTTCTTCTGGTCGGCGCGAGCCAACGACATGCCGAGCATCAGCAGATCGTCCGCCGCCCGCGCACCTTTGGGGTAGCGCTTGTAGCCATCGGCGAACGCAGTGGCGGCGTCCATGTACCTGTTGCGCGCATAGAAGGTCTCGCCAAGGAAATATTGGGCATTGGCGGCGAGCGGGTCTTTCGGGTGCGCGGCAATGAAGGCCTTGAGCGCAGCCTCGGCGGCGGCATAGTCCGCCTGCTTGACCAGCCCGATCGCGGCGTTGAATTGCTGAATCGGCGAGCCGGTGGCGGCCGGCGGCTCGGCGCTGGCGATCGAGGGCGGCCGCGGCGGACCGGCGCCAGGCGGAGTCAGGGTATTGAAGATCGGCGTCGGTGCGCCAGGCGCGGGCACGACTGTCCCCGGTGAGGGCATCAATGAGGTCGGTGGCGCGGTAGCGGACGGGGTGCTGGCCGGGGCGGTGGATGGCGGTTCTGGAAATCGGGGCGGCGGCGGCACCCCCGCCGCCGCGGTTCCGGTCATCTGACTAAAGCGTACGTCGAAGTCTGAGTTGATCTGCTCGATCCGTTGTTTCAACTGGTCGAGACCGTTGCTGACCTGCTCCACCTGGCCAGTCAGGTCGCGCATCTCCGATTCCAGCCTCTCCATGCGAATCTCAAGGCTGGCGGCGTTGCTGGGATCGGCCGGAAGCGGGGCAGTAGCGGTCGGCGCGCCGCGATAGACCTGGCGCTGCAGCATGTTGAGATCGCGTTCGAGGCGGTCGAGGCGGTCGCTGACCGATTGGGCAAAGGATGCAACCGGCAGCAAAACTACCGCAGCCAGCGCAACCGAGCCGAAACAGCTACTCAGAAGGTTCGTACCGGGGAACATACGACGACGCCTCACGCGACCGGCGGAAGATCCGAACCGCATCGCGCCGCGTCAGGCCGTTCGGGCACCCGCCCGCGGCCCAACGCGAGCAGGTTCGCCACTCGCCCAACCAACCGGTACCGCCGGTTTTAGGCAAAACGAGGGCGCCATGCGGTAGACTGCCACGGCCACCTTCGTGACTTGACCTCGGCGCTCGCTAACCACCGTTGACGGTCGTAATGCCAACGCGATTCTGCGCGTAGCCTTCCTCGCTCGAACCGACGACGATCGGCCGCTCCTTGCCGTAGCTGATCGTATGGATGCGCGCCGACGGGATGCCGAGCGCGACGAGGACGTTCTTGACCGCCGCGGCGCGGCGTTCGCCCAGCGCCAAATTGTATTCGCGGGTGCCGCGCTCGTCGCAATGGCCCTCGATAGTGACGCTCACTTGCGAGTAGCGCTTCAGCCATTCGGCCTGCCGCTGGAGGATCTGCTGACCCTCGGACGAGATGTCAGATTGATCGTAGGCGAAAAACACGCGATCGCCCGCAGTCGCCGCGAGGTCCTGCTGGGAGCCCGGCGCGTAGCTGGTCGAGGGGCCCATGGCGTGGGGACCTGGACCGGGCGCCGGTGGGGGATTGCTACTGCACGCCGCAAGCAGAAGAACTGCCGCAGTTATTCCGATCACTCTTATAAGCATCTTCAAGTCTCCTTCGTCGGATCGGTTGTCAAATCCCCAGTAACGGGAATGGGCTTAGGCCAAAATCGCGCTATCAGCAAACGGAGCACTAAACCCCGAGGCGCAAAGCGCGCGGACTATACCCGCGTGTTCTAGCGAAGCAAGGGTGACCACGCCGGGTCTGAAGCATCTCCTGGAGTTGGGATTTCGCGCTGATTAGCTCCGGTCAAGTCGATGGTGAACAACCGAGAACCGCCACCATGGCCGTTCTTGTCGGTCGGACTGCCGCGAAAGTACATCAGCACTCGTCCATTCGGCGCCCAAGTCGGTCCCTCGACCAGGAAATCCTTGGTCAAGAGGCGCTCGCCCGAGCCGTCGGGATGCATCACCCCGATGAAGAACGAGCCGCCGTCGATCTTGGTGAAGGCGATAAGGTCGCCGCGCGGCGACCAAACCGGCGTCGCATATTTCCCCGAGCCGAAACTGATGCGCTGTATACCGCTGCCGTCCGAGTTCATCACATAAAGCTGCTGCGAACCACCGCGGTCGGAGTTGAACGCGATCTTGGTACCGTCGGGCGAGAAGCAGGGCGAGGTGTCGATCGCGGTACCGTCGGTGATACGGGTCGCATGCCGCGTCCGCAAATCCATGATGTAGATGTTGCTGGCGCCGTTCTCGGCGCGGCTCAGCACGACCCGGTTGCCGTCGGGAGAGAAGCGCGGCGCGAACGACATGCCCGGAAAATCGCCGATCGACTCCTGTTGCCCGGTATCGATGTTGTAGAGAAAGACTCGCGGCGTGCCGCCCGCGTATGAGAGATAGGTGATCTCCTGCACCGAGGGCGAGAAGCGCGGCGTCAGCACCAGCGCTTGCCCGTTGGTTAAATACTGATGGTTGGCGCCGTCCTGGTCCATGATCGCCAGCCGCTTGACCCGGTTCTGCGCCGGACCGGACTCGGCGATATAGACGATGCGGGTGTCGAAATAGCCGTCCTCACCGGTGATCCGCTTGTAAATCTCGTCGGCGATGATGTGGGCGATGCGTCGCCAATTCTGCCGCGTCGTCGTATAGGCAAACCCGGCCAACTGCTGCTCGGCATAGACATCCCATAGCCGGAACTCGACCCGGGCCTTGCCGTCGGGCTGCATCTGCACCGTCCCGGTGACCAACGCCTGGGCGTTGATCTGCCGCCAGTCGCCGAAGCGCGGCGGGGCGCCCGCCGCGACGTTCTGGATGAAACTTTTTGGATCGAGCGGCTGAAACAGTGCCGAACTCTGCAGATCGTTGGAGACGACGCCGGCGATATCCGAGCCCATCTGCGCGGCGGCGCCGTCGCCGGGGAACGCGGGTATTGCGATCGGCACGGGCTGCGACACGCCGTGGGTAATATCGATGTGCAATTCCGCGCGCACCGGCGTCGTTATCATCAAGGCGACGAGCGCGAACGCCCCCCAAAAAGCGCTTGATGCTCTGCTGACACGGATCATTGGATGTCCTTTGGGCTGAAATCGACCACGAGGTCCTTCCACGTCGCGTACTTCTCGGGGGGCAGTTTCAGCGGCGTACAATTCGGGTTGAAAAACGCGCGCCGGGCGCTTTCGGCGGCGGCGCGCCACAACGGATCGCCCATGCGGCCTTGATCGACGATGTCGGCTCGGGTGACGGTGCCGTCGGGCTGCACCTGGGCGCGGATTTCGACCACCAAGTCCTGGGCGTCGCGCGCGCCGGCATTGATATTCCAGCAGCGCGCGATCTGCTCGCGCACAAGGTCAAGTTCGCTGGCGGTCAATTGGCTGCCGAGCGGTGCGTGAGGCTGCGAGGAGGGTGGCGCGGCGGCGGCAATTTGCTGGCGGCGCGGCGGCGCGTCAGGTTGCGGGATCGGCGCGGCCTTGGTCAGGTTCTTGAGCAGCGAATCAAAGGCGGCGGTATCCGCCTTGGTGTCCGGCTTCTGGTCGGCGGGCGGGGCTGGCGGCGCTTTGGTCTTGGCCTCGGCCTTCTTGGGTTCAGGCTTGGGTGGAGGCGGCGGCGGGGCCTGTGCCTCGACCGGTTTGGGTGGCGGCGGAGGCGGCGCCTTGTCGGGCTGCTGCTGAACGTTCTCGGCGGCAGCGGGCGGCGGCGGAGCCGCCGACGGCGGCGCGGCCGGGGTCGGCGGAGGCGGTGTGGGTTTGGGGATGGGAACTGGCGCCGGGGCGGCATCGACCGGCGTATCGGGCTTGGCGTTGGGCCGCGGCATGTTGGGGTTGAGCTTGGTCGCGTGGGTTTCGGGAGCGATCGTGACGAGTTCTACCGCGATCGGCTGGTCGTCGGGGATATGCGGGCGGAAGAGGCTGGGCAGGCCGACGACAATCAGCACAAAGATGCCGATGTGCATCGCTGCCGACGCGATGATGCCGCCGCGCGGCATCGGTTCGGCGGCGCTGGTGTCGAGCGGCACGCCGCGTTCGAGCACCATCACGCTCATGGGCGTTCGGCCTCCCGTTCCGCCTCAGCGCCCGCCGGGGCGCGCCGGCGTCTGACCCTTCGGCGCCTCGGCGACAAGCGAGACCTTGCGGAACCCGGCATTGCTGATGAGGCTCATCACCTCGAGCACCTTGCCGTAGTTGATGTCCTTGTCGCCGCGCACATAAAGCACCGCGTCGGGATTGGAGCCGGTGATTGCCTGCAGCCGCTCGACCAGCGAATCGATCGGAACGGCAGTCTCCTGAATAAAGATTTGGCCTTCCTTGTTGACGGTGATGACGGTCGGCTCCTTGGGCTCGTTGATCGGCGGCGCGGCGGTTTGGGGCAGGTCGACCGGGACGCCGACGGTCAAGAGCGGCGCCGTCACCATGAAGACAACGAGCAGCACAAGCATGACGTCGACGAGCGGAGTAACGTTGATGTCGGCCATCGGGCGATAGCGCCCGCGGCCGTTACCCCTCGCCTGGCTCATCGCCATCGGCTACGGCCTCTCATCCAGCTGGCGCGACAGGATCGCGCTGAATTCGGTGGCGAAGGCCTCCAGTCGGCCGGCATAGCGGCTGAAATCGGTCGACAGCTTGTTGTAGGCGACGACGGCCGGGATCGCGGCGACGAGGCCGAGCGCGGTCGCGAACAGCGACTCGGCGATGCCCGGAGCGACAACCGCGAGACTGGTATTCTTCGACGCGGCGATCGACTGGAAGCTGTCCATGATGCCCCAGACCGTGCCGAACAGACCGACAAAGGGTGCAGTCGAACCGACCGTCGCGAGATAGGCCATAAAGCGTTCGGCCCGTTCCATCTCGCGGCCGACAGTAACGTTCATCACCCGCTCGATGCGCTGTTGCAGGCTGGCGCGCATATTAGCGGTGCCCAAGAGCCCCTTGGCGGCGCTGCGCCGCCATTCGCGCATTGCCGCGGCGAACACCGCGCTCATCGGATCGAGCGGACGCTGCCCGACGCGGTCGAACAGATCGTCGAGCGACCCGCCCGACCAGAAGGTCTCTTCAAAACTCGCCGCCGCCGCACGCAGGCGTCTGAGGCGCAGCGCCTTGTCGAAGATCACCGCCCACGTCCAGAACGAGGCGGCCAGAAGCAGCACCATCACCAGCTTGACGATGATGTCCGACTGGGCGACCAGGTCGAGGATCGAGAGGGTGTGCGACACGGTCCCGGGAAGTTGCGTAGTTTCAAGCGGCTGCATTCTTGGCGGGCCTTTATGGCGTCATTTGGACGATCAGCATGGGAATTGAGGCAACACTAAGTTGCGGCGTAACTATGATCGCTCGTGAGCACGGCGCGCAGCACGCTCGGCAGGCGGCGCGGCTTTCCATCGCGTCCAATGCAGGCGATGAGGATGTCGAGATCCGCCAGCACCTCGCCGTCGCGGCGAACCTGCTGGTGAACGGTGAGGGTCGCGGCGCCGATCTCGGAGAGCCTAGTATCGACGGTCAGCGCGTCTTCCAGCCGGGCCGGCGCGCGGTACTCGACGGTGCACCGCCGCACCGTGAAACCGACCCCTTCCTCCGCCCCAAGCTTGCGATGCGGGAAACCGAGGCTGCGCAGCATTTCGCTGCGCCCGCGCTCGGCGAATTTGAGGTAATTGGCGTGGTAGACGATACCGCCGGCATCGGTGTCCTCGTAGAACACGCGCAGCGGAAAACTATGGACGAGTGCGCTCACGGCTCGTCTCCGCCGGCTGCGAGCGGCGCCAGCAGGTCAAATTGGCCCGGCACAGACACCGGCACCGGCAGATCGAGGTGGCGGAACGCGGTCTCGGTCAGCATGCGGCCGCGCGGGGTGCGGTGGACGAACCCCTCCTGCACCAGATAGGGCTCGATTACCTCCTCGATGACGTCGCGCTGGTCGCCGAGCGCCGCTGCCATGGTCTCAACCCCGACCGGGCCGCCCCCGTAATTCTCGGCGATGCAGCGCAGGTAGCGGCGGTCCATGCCGTCGAGCCCGCGGGCATCGACGTCGAGCCTCGCCAACGCTTGATCGGCCGCCGCCGCGCCAATCGACGCCCAGCCTTGCATCGCAGCGAAATCGCGGATACGGCGCAGCAGCCGCATCGCGACCCGCGGCGTGCCGCGGGCGCGGCGGGCGATCTCGGCCGCGCCGTCCGGCTCCAGCGCCAGCGACAACACCCGGGCGCCGCGCGCCACGATCAGCGCCAGCTCGGCCGGTTCGTAAAACATCAGGCGCAGCGGGATGCCGAAGCGCTCGCGCAGCGGCCGGGTGATAAGGCCCGAGCGAGTGGTCGCGCCAACCAGCGTAAACGGCGGTAGGTCGATGCGCACCGAGCGCGCGCCGGGCCCCTCGCCGATAATTAGGTCGAGCTGAAAATCCTCCATCGCGGGATAGAGCACTTCCTCGACCGCCGGCATCAGCCGGTGAATTTCGTCAATAAACAGGATGTCGCGCGGCTGCAGGCTGGTGAGCAGCGCCGCCAGGTCGCCGGCGCGCTGGATCACCGGCCCGGAGGTGGCGCGGAACCCGACCCCCAGTTCGCGGGCGACGATCTGCGCGAGGGTGGTCTTGCCGAGCCCCGGCGGCCCCGAGAACAGCACATGATCGAGCGCCTCGCCGCGACTCTTCGCGGCGCCGATGAAGATTTCGAGATTATCGCGCAGCTGCCTCTGGCCGACGAACTCGCCGAGGGATTGCGGCCGGATCGTCGCGTCTGGCGCGTCCTGCCCGCCGGGCTCGGGCGCCACCAGGCGCTCGGGAACCGCGCTCACGTCGCGACCTCAGCCGCGGTTTTGGCGAGCGCTCCCTGCGCCAACTCCTGCAGCCCGGCGCGGATCAGCGCGTCAACCGCCGCGCCGTCACCGAGGCGGCGCGAGGCGGCGGCGACCGCGCCAAACGCCTCGGCGCGGCGGTAGCCGAGATTAACCAGCGCCGAGACCGCGTCGCCGGTCGGCCCCGCATCTACGGCGGCCGGAGCAGGCGCTGCGGCATTAGTCGCGACGAGCGCGAGGCCGCCGACCTTGTCCTTGAGCTCGTTGACAATCCTCGCGGCGAGCTTGGGCCCGACCCCATCGGCGCGCGCCAGCGTGGTGCGGTCCTGCGACACGATCGCCAGGGTGAGTTCGTTGGGCGCGACCGCGGAGAGGATCGCCAGCGCAACCTTCGCCCCGACCCCCTGCACCGTCGTCAGCAGCCGGAACCAGTCGCGCTCGGCCGCGTCGATAAAGCCGTAGAGGTGGATGTGGTCCTCGCGGACATGCGTCTCGACCAGGAGCCGCGCCGGGCTGCCGGCCGGCGGCAGTTGGCCGAGCGTGCGGCCGGAGCAGAAGCAGAGATAGCCGACGCCGCCGACATCGATCACCGCGCCCTCGGGGCCGATGTTGTCGAGTATGCCGCTCAGCTTGGCGATCATCGCGCTGCCTTTTGTCCCTTCGGCTGCCACGCATTGAGCGTGCCGACCCGGTGGGCGTGGCAGATCGCTACCGCCAGCGCATCCGCGGCGTCGGCCTTGACCACGGTGCAGCCTGGCAACAGCCGCCGCACCATCAGCTCGACCTGCGCCTTCTCGGCGTGGCCGGCGCCGACCACCGACTTCTTGACCTGGTTCGCCGAGTATTCGGAAACCGGCAGTCCGCGTTCGGCCGGCGCCAGCAGCACCACCCCGCGGGCGACGCCGAGCTTCAACGTCGTTGCCGCGTTCTTGTTGACGAACGTCTCCTCGACCGCCGCCTCGTCGGGCCGAAAGCGTTCGAGCACCTCGGTGATCTGGCGGAACAACACCACCAGCCGCTCGCCCATCGACAGATTGACCGGCGCGCTGGCGACGCCGTCGGCGACATGGCTCAAGCGGTTGCCGTCGACATCGATGATCCCCCAGCCGGTATGCCGGAGCCCGGGATCGAGCCCAAGAACGCGCATCGCCAAAATTCCCCCAGCCCCGCTCCGGTTACGCGCTCAGCCGCGCCATGACGTCTTCGGCCACTTCGAAATTGGCATAGACGTTCTGGACGTCGTCGCTGTCTTCCAAGGTTTCGAGCAGTTTGAAGAGGCTGGTCGCGGTTTCCTCGTCGACCGGCGAGGTGGTCTTGGGCCGCCAGGTCAGCCGTGCCGATTCCGCCTCGCCAAAGCGCTGTTCGAGCGCGTCGCGCACTTCGTTGAAATCGTCGACCCCGGAGAGCACCACGTGGCGCTCGCCGTCGCTTTCGACATCGGCGGCGCCGGCCTCGATCCCGGCTTCGAGCATGTCGTCGGCGCTGGCTGCGGACACCGGGTAGACGATCTCGCCGACCCGGTCGAACATAAAGCTGACCGAGTTGGTCTCGCCAAGCGCGCCGGACGCCTTGGTGAAGGCGGCGCGCACATCGCTGGCAGTGCGGTTGCGGTTGTCGGTCAGCGCCTCGACGATGACCGCGACGCCGCCCGGCCCATAGCCCTCATAGCGCACCTCGTCGTAATTCTCGCCGTCGCCGCCGCCGGCGCCGCGCTTGATCGCGCGCTCGACGGTGTCCTTGGGCATGTTGGCTTGCCGCGCGGCGAGCACCGCGGCGCGCAATCGCGGGTTCGAATTTGGGTCGGGCAGCCCCATTCGCGCGGAGGTCGTGAGTTCCCGGATGATCTTGGTGAAGATCTTGCCGCGCTTTTTGTCCTGCGCGCCCTTGCGGAACATGATGTTCTTGAATTGCGAATGGCCGGCCATCCGTACTCGTCCCCTCAAACTCTTCCCGAACGCAGCTGAGATCCGCCGCGCGAGCCATTATCGCAGCATCGCGGCCTAGCAACCCAATATGGCAGGATTGGGGCGACTCGGCGAAACCGAGCGTCGAACTCTTGCTATTCTCCGCGAGTTATCGAGGTTTCGCGGCTCAAGTCCCCGGCAATAAAGACGAATCGTCGCCGCTATGCGACCGCCTCGGTCTCTTCTTCGCCGCCATAGCGCTGCGAGAGGTCTGCGACTTCTTCCGGGACGATCTTTTTGAACAGCGGTGGCGGCACGGTGAATTTGTGACCGGGCTGCAGGGTTTGCAATTCCGTAGGGACCCCCACTGACGGCCAATAATTCTCGGCGACCTCGATGCCAAGCGCCTGACGCAGCCGCGCGCATGTATCGGGGATGATCGGCGAGCCGACGATCGCGTAGAGCCGAATGAGGTTGATGGCAACGCGCAGGATGACCGCGGCGCGGTCCTTGTCGGTCTTGATCGCGGTCCACGGCGCGGCGTGATCGACATAGACGTTGCCAAGCACCCACAGCTCGCGCAGCGCCTCGGCCGCGCGGCGCAACTGCATGGCCTCCAGAGCGGCGCTGTAGCGCCGAAGCCCGTCGAGCAGATCGGCCGCGAGTTTGAATTCCATATCGCCGGGCTCGCCGCCCGCCGGCACCGCGTCGCCAAACCGCGCGCTGCAAAACCGCAGGGTTCGGTTGACGAAATTGCCGAACGTGTCGGCCAAGTCCTTGTTGCACACCCCGGCGAAGCCGCTAAAGGTAAACGAGGCGTCGTCGGTTTCCGGCGCATTTGCCACCAGCCAATAGCGCCAATAATCCGACGGGTATTCCTTGAGTGCCTGGTCGAGGAAGATGCCGCGCTTCTGGCTGGTCGAGAACTTGCCGCCGTAGAAATTGAGCCAGCTGAAGCCCTTGATGTAGTCAGCGAGCTTCCACGGCTCGCCGGAGCCGAGGATCGTCGCCGGGAAGCTCACCGTGTGGAACGGCACGTTGTCCTTGGCCATGAACTCGACATAGCGCACGTCTTCGGCGTCGTACCACCAGCGCTTCCAGTCGCGGCTGGCGGGGTCGGCATCGGCCCATTCCTTGGTCGCGCCGATATATTCGATGGGCGCATCGAACCAGACATAGAATACCTTGCCCTCGAAGCCCGGACGGTCGACTGGCACGCCCCATTTGAGGTCGCGGGTGATGCCGCGATCCTGCAGCCCTTCCCTGAGCCAGCCCTTGGCGATCGAGCTGACCAGCAGCGGCCAGTCCTTGCGCGAGTCGATCCATGCCTCGACCCGCTCAGCAAGCTGCGGCAGCTTCAAAAACAGATGCTTAGTCTGGCGAACCTCAAGATTGCTGCTGCCCGAAATCGCCGAGCGCGCCTCCTTGAGGTCGGTCGGCTCCAACAGCCTGGTGCAGTTCTCGCACTGGTCGCCGCGCGCGTTGGTGTAGCCGCAATGCGGGCAGGTGCCGATGATGTAGCGGTCCGGCAGGAAGCGGCCGTCATCGACCGAATAGACCTGCGGCAGCGTCCGCTCCTCGATAAACCCGGCGTCGTCGAGGCGATGGTAGAAATGGTTGGTCAGCTCATGGTTCTGCGGCGACGAGCTGCGCCCGAAATAATCGAACGACAGCGCGAAATCGCGATAGATTTGCGCCTGGATGTCGTGCTGCATGGCGCAATATTCCTCGACCGGCACGCCGGCTTCGAGCGCGGCGATCTCGGCCGGCGTGCCATGCTCGTCGGTGGCGCAGATGAACAGCACCTCGTTGCCGGTCGCGCGCATGAACCGCGCATACACGTCGGCGCTGAGCATCGACCCGATGAGGTTGCCGAGGTGCTTGATGCCGTTGATGTACGGCAGCGCCGAGGTAATCAGAACTTTGGACATGCCGACCTATATCACGGAAGCGGCACATAGGGCGTGAGACGGCCGCCGAGCCGCACCGGCTCGACCCGGCCGGCAAGCCCGGTCGCATCGTCGATGACAATGAAGGCGCCGCACAGCGTCCCCTCGCCACCTTCGGCGACCTGCGGCTTGTTGCCGGTCGGCATCTTGGTGACGAAACGGCGGATCGACGGCTCCTTCTGCATGCCGATGACCGAGTCGTAATTGCCGCACATGCCGAGGTCGCTGATATAGCCGGTACCGCCCGGCAGCACCTGGTGATCGGCAGTCGGGATATGGGTATGGGTGCTGACCACCGCAGAGACGCGACCGTCGCAGTAATGGCCAAATGCCGCCTTCTCGCTGGTCGCCTCGGCGTGGAAGTCGACGACGATCGCCGCGCCCCCGCCCAGCGCCTCACCGGCGATCAGCGCGTCGAGGCCGCGAAACGGGCAATCGAGCGCGTCCATAAAGAGACGGCCCATCAGGTTGATCACCAGCAGGCTGCGCCCATCGGCGAGCCGATGTAGACAGCTCCCTGCCCCCGGCGTGCCAGGCGGAAAATTCGCCGGCCGCAGCAGGCGCGGCTCGCGCTCGATATAGGGGATGATCTCGCGCTGATCCCAGGCGTGGTTGCCGGTGGTCAGTACATCGGCGCCGGCATCGTAAAGTTCGCCGCAGATCTTCTCGGTAAGGCCAAAGCCGTGCGCCGCATTCTCGGCGTTGACGACCGCGACATCGATCTGCAAGTCGCGGCGCAGCCCTGGCAAATGCGCCTTGACCGCGTCGCGCCCAGGGCGGCCGACGACATCGCCGAGCATTAGGATATTCATAGTCTCACCGTCTCATTGCGGGCGCAGCGAAACAATCTCGCGCCAAATTCGCATTCCCGTCGAGATTGCCGCCTCGCGCTCTGCGCTCCTCGCAATGACGGCTCCTTTAGTCGGGTGCGAGCGGAGCCGCCTCGGCCGTCGTCCTTGTAATTCCCTCGTGGCCCGCCATTGCAGGTGGGAGCCATATAACGGAACCAGGGCTCCGACAGTGACAGCCCCCATGAGGTTGGAATCGGCCCCAGGGTATTTGTAGGCCTAACGCACCGCGCAGCCCCGCTCGCAACGCTATTAGCTAGGTAGACTCGAGCCGCGCCGCAATGGCCTCGATGCGCTCGGCGATGCCGCGGATGCCGCTCGCCATCGCCCCCGAGCCCTCCGCACCCGCGGCGCGGCCGCCGCCGCGCTGGACGAGATCGTTGGTATCGGAAAGCTCGTCGGCGATGACCAGCGCGGCAAGCAGAATCAGCCTGGCCTCGCCGATCTGCCCGTGCGCCTTGACGAACTCGCCGACCTTGCTATCGACGTAAGACGCGAGACGCCGGATACGCGGTTCTTCGCCGTCGGCGACGGTCAGCGGGAAGGCGCGGCCGTTGATCGTAATCACGACCTCGGCCATCTCAACACACCTCGTCGAGGGCCTGGCTGATCTTGGCGAGCGCCGCTTCGACACGGGCGACGATTAGCGCCGCGGTGGCCTCGAGCTTACTGGCCTCCGCCGCGCGCTCCGCCTGAAGCCGCATCGCCGCGTCGCTGTCACCGAGTTGCGGGGCCGCTTCAAGTCGCAGCACCGCGCGCTCCAGTTGTGCGAGGGCGTCGTCGAGGTCGCTCATGCCCGCAATTTATGCAGAGCGCCGCGAGGCGCGTCAACGAACTAGCGGCAAGTTTTTCCCAGCGCGATATAACTCAGCGCACCCGTTCGTATTTCTGCAACGAGCGGATGTAATCGGGCCGCGGCGTCGTTGGATAGAATTGCGGCCACTGCGTCCACGAAACCTCGCCGACGTAAAGATCGCCGCGCGAGTCGCACGCCATCCCGTGTGGGCCGAGAAACGCGGTCGGCGCGGTGCCGGCATGCATGTCGCCAAAGCGCGACAACAGATTGCCCTTATGGTCGACAATGCTGACGCGCGGCCCGAGATTGCCGACATCTCGGTTGACGGCCTGCACCGGCCCCAATTCGCCGATGTAACAGACCGGGTGGTGGGCATAGTCCATGTACATGCCGCATGGGCGGTGCAGATTGTTCCACTGCGCCTCGTACTTGCCATTGCCGTCAAACACCTGAACCCGGTGGTTTTCGCGGTCGGCGACATAGACCCAGCCATCGGCGTCGGTACAGATGTTGTGAACGATGTTGAACTCGCCCGGCATCGACCCGGACTCACCCCACGACATCAGCAATTTGCCGTCGGGCGAATATTTGTGGACGCGCGAATTGCCATAGCCGTCCGACACATAGATCTCGCCCTTTGGCGACAGCGCGGTGTGGGTGCAGCGGTGGAACGGCTCGCCCGACATATAGGGCGCAGGCTTGCCGGGGACACCCAGCTCAAGCAGCACCTTGCCGTCCTCGAGCCGGCACTTGCGAACGAAACTGCCGCCGTCATCGGTGAGGTAGATCGAGTCGTCGGGGCCCATGTGGATGCCGTGCGCGCGGGGATACTGTCCCTCGCCCCAGGACCGCAGGAAATTGCCGTTGCGGTCGAACACCATCATCGGGTGCTCACCGCGATTGAAGACGTAGACGTTGTCGTTCTTGTCGCAGCCTACCGCGCCGACCTCCTTGAACGACCAGCCGTCGGGGAGCTTCGCCCAGTTCTCGATGATCCGGTACTTGTAGTCGCCGTTTCCGACAATGATGTCCGCCATTGCGCGCCTCCCCCGATTTGGACTGTCACGAAAGCTAGCCAAACGGATGCTACGACACAATCGACGGAGCGGTGCTGGAGCCATGCGCCGGGCGTTTGCGACCGAGACAATGAGGGGTAGAGTACCGACATGAACGATCTAAGCTCCCTTCCCACCCCGCAAACCGCCAAAGGCGACCCGCATTTGCGGCGGATGGCCAATGCTCTGCGCGCGCTCGCGATGGATGCCGTCGAGCAGGCGAAATCGGGTCATCCCGGCATGCCGATGGGCATGGCCGACATCGCCACGGTGCTGTTCAGCCGGTTCCTCAACTTCGATCCGGCTACGCCCGATTGGCCCGATCGCGACCGCTTCGTGCTGTCGAACGGCCACGGTTCGATGCTGCTCTACGGGCTCTTGCACCTGACCGGCTATGCCGACATGACGCTCGACGAGCTGAAGCGCTTCCGTCAGCTCGGCAGCAAGACCGCCGGCCATCCCGAGCGCGGCCTCGCCACCGGGATCGAGACGACGACCGGGCCGCTCGGCCAGGGGCTCGCCAACTCGGTCGGCATGGCGCTCGCGGAGCGCCTGCTCGCCGCCCAGTTCGGCGACGACGTCGTCGACCATCGTACCTACGTCTTTTGCGGCGATGGCTGCCTGATGGAGGGCATCAGCCACGAGGCGCTATCGCTCGCCGGACATCTACCGGCTCAACAAGCTGACCGTGCTGTGGGACGACAATTCGATCACGATCGACGGCCCGACCAGCCTCGCTGTGTCCGACGACCAGATCAAACGCTTCGAGGCGCATGGCTGGGCGACGAGGCGTGTCGACGGCCTTGACCACGCCGACATCGCCGCCGGGCTCGAATGGGCGCAGAAGCAGGACCGGCCGAGCCTCATCGCTTGCAAGACGATGATCGCTTTTGGCGCGCCGACCAAAGCCGGCACCGCCGGAGCACATGGCGCGCCGCTCGGCGCCGAGGAAATCAAGGGCGCGCGCGAGCGGCTCGGATGGGAGTATTCGCCGTTTGTCATCCCCGACGACATCAGGGAATGGTGGCGCGGGGTCGGCGCGCGCGGGGCCAAGACCCGTGCCGCATGGGAAGGCCGGCTCGCCAAACTCGATGCCGGCAAGCGCGCCGAGTTCCTGCGCCGCCAGGCCGGCAAGCTTGCCGGCCGATCTCGGTGCGACGATCGCGGCGATCTGCGCGGATTTCCGAGCCAAGAACGCCAAGCTGGCGACGCGGCAGGCCTCGGGCGCGACGCTGGACGCTCTGGTCGCCGGCGGTGCCGGAACTGCTCGGTGGCTCGGCCGACCTCACTCCGTCGAACAACACCAAGGCCAAGGGTGAGAACGAGGTGAAGCCGGGTGACTTTTCCGGCCGCTACATGCATTGGGGCGTGCGCGAGCTGGGCATGGCCGCGGCGATGAACGGCATCGCCGTGCATGGCGGGCTCATTCCCTATGGCGGCACATTTCTCACCTTCACCGACTATGCTCGCCCGGCGATCCGGCTGTCGGCGTTGATGGAGGTCGGCGTCATCTATGTGATGACGCACGATTCGATCGGGCTCGGCGAGGACGGGCCGACGCATCAGCCGGTCGAGCATCTCGCGGCGCTGCGCGCGATCCCGCACCTCAACGTGTTCCGCCCGGCGGACGCGGTGGAAACCGCCGAATGCTGGCAGCTGGCGCTCGAAAACCGCCACGCGCCGTCGATCCTGGCGCTGACCCGCCAGCCGCTGCCGCTGCAGCGTGCCGAGGAGCACGGCAAGAACCTGTCGGCGCGCGGCGCCTATGTGCTGGCCGAGGCCCAGGGCGGCGAGCGGCAGGTGACGCTGTTGGCGACCGGCTCGGAAGTGGCGATCGCGATGGATGCCCGCGCGGCGCTGATGGCCGAGGGCTACCGCGTCGCGGTCGTCTCGATGCCGTGCTGGAAATTATTCCAGGCCGAGGACGAGGAGTACCGCAAGTCTGTGCTTGGCACCGCGCCGCGCGTCGGCGTCGAGGCGGCGGTGCGTTTCGGGTGGGACCGCTGGCTCGGCGAGCGCTCCGCCTTTGTCGGCATGCACGGCTTCGGCGCCTCGGCGCCCGATCGAGGCGCTCTATCCGCATTTCGGCATCACCGCCGAGGCAGTCGCCGCGGCGGCCAAATCGCTAGTTTGAGGGAACCGCATGACCGACGAGGCGCCGCGGCGCGCACACCTGATCGCGGGCGGGTTCCCGCCCGGCTCGATGGGCGGGCACGACCATGACCACGCTCGGCTGAAGCTGCTGGGCCTCTTGGCCGAGCGCGAGGTTTCCTCCTCGGTCGCCAACGACTTCACCGATGTCGAGAAATGGCTGCCGGTCAGCCGCTTGCTGATCACCTACGTCGCGGGTCCCTACCCCAACGCCGCGCAGACCGGGGCGATCCGCGCCTGGCTCGAAGCCGGCGGCAAGTGGTTGGCGCTGCATGGCACCAGCGGCGGGCGGGCCGAGCGGGTCGAGGGCGTGCGCATGCGCCGCACCGTCAAGGCCGAGCACCATGCGCTGCTCGGGAGCTTCTTCCTGACCCACCCGCCGATCTGCGAATTCCGCGCCGAGATACGCGACCCGAACCACCCGCTGACGCGCGGGGTCGGGACCTCGTTCACCGTCGAGGACGAGCCTTATTTCATCGAACTACAGGACCAGGGCGCGACGACAATCCTGCTGACTGCGGATTACGGCACTGCCGGCGACGGATCAGTAGTCGGCGCGCTCTACCCGACCGACACATCGTTGCAAGCCGACGGCAAAACCCGGGTCATCGGCTATACCAAGGCGGTCGGCCGAGGCGGCGTCACCTATTACGCGCTCGGCCATTGTCACAATCCAGCGATCCGCGCCGCTCGCGCCTTTACCGATCCGGCCGACAAGAACCCACCGACTTTCCGTGCTCCGTGGGAGAGCGAAGGATTCGCGACGCTGCTGCGCAACGCTATCGCCTGGGGCGTCGAGAACTAACCGCATTTCGCAACGACCACGCCGTTGCGGCCGTGAAATTTTCCGCGCGAATGGAATACGGCACGGTGCCGTACCGTTAATCGAGCGTCAACTTGAAGCAACGGAGCGTCCCATGCGCCGCATCATTCTCTTGATCGCCGCCGCCGCCGTGGTCGTCACCGGTCTCGTCGGCACAACCCCCGCAAAGGCCGACTGGCCATATTATGGCGGGGGCTATTACCACAACGGTTGGCGCGCGCAGGAGTGGCGCCAGCATCGATATTGGGCCTGGCGGCACCATCTCTGGTGGCAGGCGCATCGTGGCGGTTATTGGTACCGCTGATCCCCGCTGAAACGCGGCAAGTGAGCTAAAGGCCTTCGGGGCTTTCCCGAAGACCTTTACGCCGGCGCCCCGGCGCCATCCCAATCTGCAGGCCGATCGCTCCAGGCGAGCGCTTCACGCGCGGACGCAATCTGTTCTAAGCTGGGGCCCCGGCTTAGCGGAGGAGTGCGAACATGGCGATCAGGGTTGCGATCAACGGGTTTGGCCGCATCGGTCGGTTGGTGATGCGCGCAGCCTTGGAGCATCCGGAGAAGCAGCTCGAAATCGTCGGTATCAACGATCTGGGTCCGGTCGCGACCAACGCGCACCTGCTGAAATACGACAGCGTGCACGGCCGCTTTCCCGCCGATGTCACCTCCGGCGACAATTGGATGGATGCCGGCCAGGGCAAAATCCGCGTCACCGCCGAGCGCGACCCGGCAAAGCTGCCATGGAAAGAGCTTGGGGTCGATGTCGCGCTCGAATGCACCGGCATCTTCACCAAGCGCGAGGCTGCCGCGAAACACCTCGAAGCCGGTGCCAAGAAGGTGATCATCTCGGCCCCGGCCGACGGTGCCGATTTCACCGTCGTCATGGGCGTCAACCATGAGGGGCTGAAGACCGACCACGCCGTGATCTCGAACGGCTCGTGCACGACCAACTGCCTAGCTCCGGTCGCCTATGTGCTGCACCAGGGGATCGGCATCGAGCGCGGCTTCATGACGACGATCCACTCCTATACCGGCGACCAGAGCCTGCAGGACACCCTGCACAGCGATCTGCGCCGGGCGCGCGCGGCCGCGCTGTCGATGATCCCGACCTCGACCGGCGCGGCGCGCGCGATCGGGCTGGTGATGCCGGCGCTCAAGGGCAAGCTCGACGGCACCGCGATCCGCGTCCCGACCGCCAACGTGTCGCTGATCGACCTGACCTTCGACGCATCGCGCGAGACTGACGCGGCCGAGGTCAATTCGCTGATGGAGGAGGCGGCGAAGTCGAACCGTCTCAAGGGCATCCTCGGCATCAACAAGGCGCCCACGGTCTCGGTCGACTTCAACCACGATCCGCACAGCTCGACCTTCGACGTCACTCAGACTCAGGTGCTGGACAAGAAATTCGTCCGCATCTTGTCGTGGTACGACAACGAATGGGGCTTCTCGAACCGCATGGTCGAGGTGGCCGCGCATTTCGGCGCGATGCACTGAGCGAAACGGCCCCTACCCCCGCGCTCGTCGTCCACTCGCTAGACCATGCTACGGCGGCGCTCCAAGCCGCCGCCGCCATGGATCGTGACATTGTGCTGCTAAGCGCCGCCGGTGCCGGAGTCTATGCCGGCGCGGGCTGGTGGCAGGCGCTGGTCGAGGCCGCGCGTGCCGCCGTGCCGGTGGCAAAATTCGCCGCCATTCTCGATTGCGGCGACGATGCGGGAACTGCGCAAGCAGCATTTCGTGCCGGCGTCGAGACCGTCATCTTCACCGGCCGCGCCGATGTCGCCGAGCGGCTCGCGGCGATTGCCACGGCCTGCGGCTCAAGCCTGCTGACGACGCGGCCGCAGCCGGCGCTCGACCTTGCCGTTTGCTTCTTTGCCGACACCGAAACACTGCGCCGGCGGGTTGCCGATGTCCTCGCCTCGCTCCCGCCGGTTTGATAGAGTTGGGAGCCTCGCGCGGCCCGCCACTTCAACTAATATGCCGCCGAACGCACGGCTTTCACTCGGGAGTGATGATGATGGCCAATGACCAGATGACGGCCCAAATGTCCAAGAAAGGCGGCTTTATCGCCGCCCTCGACCAAAGCGGCGGGTCGTCGCCAGGAGCGCTGCGCCTCTACGGCATTCCGGACTCCGCCTACAGCGGCGAGGCCGAGATGTTCCGGCTGATCCACCAGATGCGGGTGCGCATCATGACCGCTCCGGCCTTTACCGGCGACAAGGTCATCGGCGCGATCCTGTTCGAAGGAACGATGGACGGCGAGGTGCGTGGCAAGCCGACCGCTTCCTATCTGTGGGATGACAAGCGGGTCGTGCCATTTGTCAAAGTCGACCGTGGGCTCGAACCTGAAAAAGACGGTGTCCAGCTGATGCGGCCGATGCCGCAGCTCGATCAGCTGTGCGAGCGTGCGGCCAAACTCGGCGTCTACGGCACCAAGATGCGCTCGGTGATCAATCTCGCGTCAAAAGAAGGGATCGCCGCGATCGTCGCGCAGCAGTTCGAAGTCGGCGACCGCATCGCCCGACATGGGCTGATGCCGATCCTCGAACCCGAGGTCTCGATCAAAAGCCCAGACAAGAAGGGCGCCGAAGCGATCCTGTTCGACGAGTTGAAAAAGCGGACGGACGCGCTGCCGGCCAGCCGGCAGGTCATGTTCAAAGTGACCCTGCCCGACGTCGCCGACCTCTACAAGCCGCTGGTCGATCACCCTCGTGTCGCCCGGGTCGTCGCGCTCTCCGGCGGCTATGCCCGCACCGACGCCTGCCAGCGGCTCGCCGCCAATCACGGCATGATCGCGAGCTTCTCGCGCGCGCTTGTCCAGGACCTTCGCGTTTCGATGAGCGACACCGAATTCGAGGCGGCGCTTACCCAATCGATCGACGAGATACACCGCGCGTCCACCGTGAAGGCATAACACTCGATATGCTTGACAAGATCATCAAGATTTATCAGGGAAGAGACTGATCTTGCTGCGCGAAGACCGAGGCAACAACCCGTCTCTACCTGATCACGCCGCCGGCGTTCGATACGCACGAGTTCGCGCCGCTGCTGGAAGCGGCGCTCGCCGGCGGCGACGTGGCGGCGGTGCAGCTCCGCCTCAAGGATGTCGACGACGAGGCGATCCGCGCCGCGGCGGCGCGGCTGCAACCGATCGTCCAGGAGCGCGGCATCGCCTTTATCATGAACGACCGGCCCGATCTCGCCGCCGAGCTCGATTGCGACGGCGTCCATGTCGGCGAGGAGGATTGGCCCTATACGCCGCGCGCGCGGCGGCGGTCGGCCCCGACCGCATCGTCGGCGTCACCTGCGGGTCGAGCCGGCACCGCGCCCTCGTGGCGAGCGAAGCCGGCGCCGACTATGTCGCTTTCGGCGCGTTCTTCCCGAGCACGACGAAGGTCAGCCAAACACCATCCCTCGCCCGAAGTACTGAAGGACTGGTCGGACATGACCGTCGTACCGTGCTGCGCCATCGGCGGTATTACCCAGGAGAATTGCGGGCCGCTGGTCGAAGCAGGCGCTGATTTCCTCGCGGTGATCGGCGCAATCTGGAACTATCCGAAGGGACCGAAAGCCGCAGTCGCCGACTTCAACGCGGTCTTCGCCAAATACGGGCGCGCCTTCGCCGCCTGACCGCCAACAAGACAACCTGCAGGGGGAGAAATGCGCGCGCTGATCCTCGCAACGGCTTTCGCGGCTGCCGCCACACCGGCCTTCGCCGATTTCACCGTGTCGTCGCCCAACGTCAAAAGCGGCAGTCCAATGGCGCTGGCCCAGGTCCTGCGTAGTTGCGGGGGGCAGAACATCTCTCCGGCGCTCAACTGGTCGGGCGAACCCAAGGGCACCCAGAGCTTCGCGGTGACGATGTTCGACAGCGACGCGCGCAACGGCTCCGGCTGGTGGCACTGGACCGTAATCAATCTTCCAGCCTCGACGCACGGCCTGGCCGCTGGCGCCGGCAGCGAGGGGTCGAAGAGCCTGCCCGGGGGGGCCATCCAGGGCCGCAACGATTACGGCTCCTCGTATTATGGCGGGCCCTGTCCGCCCCCTGGCGAACACGCGCACCATTACGAGATCATGGTGTATGCGCTGAAGGTTCCGTCGCTGCCGCTCGATGCCTCGGCAAAGGGGCCGCAAGTCGCGGCGAGCCTTAACGCCAACGCACTCGCAACGGCGAAAATCGTCGGACGCTACGGCCGCCCGAAGGCGCCGTGAGGAATTTGGGTTAGCTCACCGGCGCCCACAACACATTTTCGATGTGGGCGGCGCCGGTGCATAGCATCACCAGCCGGTCGAAGCCGAGAGCGATGCCTGCGCATTCAGGCAATCCGTGCTCGAGCGCGGCGAGGAAATCCTCGTCAATCGGGTAGGTTTCGCCATAGAGCACCTGTTTCCTCGCCTGGTCGGCGAGAAAACGGGCGCGCTGCTCTTGCGCATCGGTCAACTCGGAGAATGCATTAGCGAGTTCCAGCCCACAGACATAGAGCTCGAAACGCTCCGCGAGACGAGGATCGTCAGGTTTGCGCCGCGATAGCGCCGCCATCGAGACCGGGTAATCGTAGAGGATGGTTGGCGCGCCGATGCCGAGCCGTGGCTCGATGCGGTCGAGGAAGATGCGGAAATAAAGGCTTTCCCAGTCGTCGCCCGGGTGCGGGGCGATGCCGATGCGCTCGGCCTCCCTTGCCAACAGAGCGAGATCGGGCCGCGCTGGGTCGGGTGCGGTGGCGAGGATGTCGATGCCGGCGTGCCGCGCGAAGGCCTCGGCCACTGACAGGCGCTCGAACGGCAGGCGTGCGTCGGACGTCTTGTTGTTCCAGGAAAGCGCCGTCCCACTCGATGCCGGTTGCGCCGCCCGCAGCAGCTTCTCGCAATCCTCCAGCAAATCGCGGTAGGTCGCGCCGGCGCGGTACCACTCGATCATCGAAAATTCGGGATGATGCGTCGCGCCGCGCTCGCCGTCGCGGAATACCGGAGCGAGCTGCCAGATCCGCGTCATCCCTCCCGCGAGCAGCTTCTTCATCGCGAATTCCGGCGAGGTATGGAGGTAGCGCGGCCGCACCACCCCGTCGCGCGGATCATGCAACTCGGTCGCGAAAGCCTTGAGGTGCGGCTCCAGCCCAGGACTTACCTGCAGGGCGGGCGTCTGCACCTCGACAAAGCCTTCCGCGGCGAAAAACTCCCGCACCGCGGCGAGAATGCGGGCGCGCGCGAAGAGGTTTTCGCGCCGCGCCGCGAGCCGGTCGGGTCGCCACCACGGGGCCTCTTGGCCTGCCATTGCACTTCCCCCTTCACCGCCAAACTGATAGGAAACCGACCAAACGCGGACCGCTGGTCCAACTCCCTTTGACGAGACCGAGTGCCATGAAGATCAATGCCATCGATATCAAGCCGGGCAATGTGCTCGAACATCAGAACAAATTATGGGTCGTGCTCAAGCGCGATCTGGTGCAGCCCGGCAAGGGCGGCGCGTTCGCCCAGGTCGAGATGCGTGATCTGCGCGGCGGCTCGAAGCTCAGCGAGCGCTTCCGCACTCAGGAAACCGTCGAGCGCGTGCGCCTCGACGAAAAGGACATGCAGTTCCTCTACATGGAGGGCGACATGGCGACCTTCATGGACAATGAGAGCTTCGAGCAGGTGCAGGTGCCGCGCGAGACGATCGGCGACCCGGCGGACTTCCTGACCGACGGCATGATGTGCCAGGTGACGCTCTACGAGGGCTTGCCGTTGTCGGTGCAATTGCCGCAGAGCGTAACCCTCGAAGTGGTCGAGGCCGACCCCGTGGTGCGCGGACAGACCGCGTCGTCGTCTTACAAGCCCGGCAAACTCGAAAATGGCCGCCGGGTGATGATCCCGCCGCATATCGGCGCCGGGACCCGCATCGTCGTCAATACCGCCGACGGCAGCTACCTGGAGCGCGCCAAGGATTAGGGTGCCCGGCGAGCCTAGAAGGGTTTCAATGGCGGTTCGCTCGCCGGTAATCAACGTGATGGCGGCGGCCGCGTTGAAGGCCGCGCGGGGGCTTATCCGCGATTTCGGCGAGGTCGAACAACTTCAGGTCTCGGTCAAGGGGCCGGGCGATTTCGTCTCCGCCGCCGACCTCAAGGCGGAACGGACGCTGAAGGCCGAACTGAGCCGCGCGCGGCCCGGCTACGGCATGCTGTTCGAGGAGGAAGGCGCGATCGAAGGCAGCGACAAGCGGCATTGTTGGATCGTCGATCCGTTGGACGGCACCACCAATTTTCTCCACGGCATCCCGCATTTCTGCATCTCGATTGCGCTGGAGCGCGACAACGAGATCGTTGCCGCCGTGGTCTACGAGCCGACCCGCGACGAGCTCTACTGGGCCGAGAAAGGCGCCGGGGCCTACCTCAACGACCGCCGCCTGAGAGTTTCGGCGCGGCGTCAGCTGGGCAATGCGCTGATCGGGACCGGGATGCCGTTTCGCGACCGCGGCGATAAGGCGCTCTACTCGGCGATCCTCAATTCGGTTATGACTGCGACCAGCGGGGTGCGGCGATTTGGCGCCGCCGCGCTCGACCTTGCCTATCTTGCCGCGGGACGGCTCGACGGGTTCTGGGAATTCGGCCTCCAACCCTGGGACATCGCCGCCGGGATTCTATTGGTGCGCGAAGCCGGCGGCTATGTCAGTGACCTGTCCGGCGGACAGACGATGATGACTAGCGGCGATGTCCTCGCGGCAAACGACCACCTTCACTTGCCGCTGGCGGCGCTGATCCGAGAAGCGAGACGTTCGCCGGTCGACCGGTGAATTTTGGTGTCTCCGAAGGGTGCATCGGTTAGGGTGCGGTGCCTCTCGACAGCATTGAGGAATGGGAGTCGCGATGGGGAATTCGCGCATCCCGGGCGGCAGAGCGATCGCGATCCTCGGCGCCATCGCAGCAGTGCTGGCGGTGAGCGGACCGGTGCGCGGGGCCGACCCCATCCCACTGATCCCGCCCGTGGCGACCCCGCCCTCCGCTGCTTCCGCTCCTCCGGTGGGGCCGGCGCACAAAGTCGCCGCTACGGTAAAGCACATGCCCGCGCCAACGCACTCCCAAACACGGCCGTTGATCCCGCCGGCGGCACTGCCCAATCAGTCGAGCCAATTGGCGCCGCCGCCGGCGCCGCGCGAGCCGCTGCCCATCGAAACCGAGTTGCTGCCGCTGGGCTCGCCGCCCGCTGCCTCAACTCCGCCAAAGTCGCCGGCGAGCTAGAGTGATCAACCGATCCGGGCGCTTTCTTGTCCGTATGGCAGTGTTCGTACTGCTGGTGTGCGCGCTCGTCGGCGCGCTGTTCCGCCCCTTGAGCACAGCGTTCTTGGGCAACCCTGGGGTCAATGGCCTCATCGTCGGCATCTTGCTCTGTGGGATTGTCTACATCTTTCGCCAGGTGCTGCTCCTCAACCCGGAGATTGCCTGGATCGAGGATTTTCGCGAGCGTCTCGCCAACCGCGATCTCACCGCACCGAGCGGCCCGGCACCGCGTCTTCTGGCGCCAATGGCGCGAATGCTGACCACGCGGCAAGGCGGCCGGGTCAGTCTCTCGGCGACCTCGCTGCAGACGCTGCTCGACGGCATCTCGTCGCGGCTCGACGAGACCCGCGAGACCTCACGCTATTTGATTGGCGTCTTGGTGTTCCTCGGCCTCCTCGGCACATTCTACGGCTTACTCGAGACGGTGCGCTCGGTGGGCGAGGTAATCGGCGGGCTCAACGTCTCGAGCAACGACCTGTCTCGCGCCTTCGCCGATTTGAAAACCGCGCTGGGATCACCGCTGCACGGCATGTCGACCGCCTTCAGCGCCTCGCTGTTCGGCCTCGCCGGCAGCCTCGTTCTCGGTTTTCTCGACCTCCAGGCCGGCCAGGCGCAGAACCGCTTCTACAACGATCTCGAAGAATGGCTGTCAACATATACGCGGCTATCCTCGGGCGGGTTCGGCGATGGCGGCGATGGCTCGGTGCCGGCCTATATCCAGGCGCTTCTGGAGCAAACCGCCGACAGCCTCGAAAACCTGCAGCGCATTCTGGCGCGCAGCGAGGAAAGCCGGATCGGGGCGAATAGCGCGTTGCCGGGGCTAATTGACCGGCTCGGCACCCTTTCCGAGCACATGAAGGCCGGGCAAATGCTCATGGTGCGGCTGGCCGAGAACCAGATGGAACTCAAGCCGTCGCTGGCCCGCCTCGCGACAATCGCAGAGAATTCGACCGGGCAGGACGACGTGGTCCGTACGCATCTGCGCAACATCGAGGCTTACATGGCCAGGATGAGCGAGGACATCGTCGAGGGCCGAGCGCAGAGCGTCTCGGAACTGCGCGGCGAAATCCGCCTCCTCGCGCGCACCATCGCCGCGCTCACCGACGAAAAGCGGTAACCGCTAGACCGCCATGGCATTGAGCCGCATCCGCGCGCGCCGCTCCAGCATCGACATCTGGCCAGGATTTGTCGATGCATTAGCACAGCTATTAATGGTCATCATATTTATTTTATTAGTGTTTACTGTCGGGCAGTTCTACCTCTCTGACGCGCTGTCAGGCCGCGATCAGGCGCTGAAGGAGCTGCAGCAGAAGATCAGCGCGCTCGCCGACGAGCTCGCGCTTGAGAAACAGACCAGCGAGACGCTGCGCGGCAACGCCGCCACCCTGGCAGCCCAGCTGAAGGCAGCGCAAGACGAGCGCGACGCGCTCAACGCCAAGCTCAGCGCCGCCGGGCAATTGAGCGATCAGGCCAAGGACTTGCAGAACAAACTCGCCGTCGAGCAGCAGACGAGCCAGGCGGCGCGAGCGCAGGTCGAACTCTTGAGCGCGCAGATCGCCGCGCTTAAGGACCAGCTCGCCAAGGTGGCCGCCGCGCTCGATGTCTCAAACAGCACGATCAAGGACCAGCAAAGCCAGATTGTCGAGCTGGGCAAGAAGTTGAACCTCGCGCTTGCCACCAAGGTTGAGGAGTTGGCCCGATACCGCTCGGAATTCTTCGGCAAGCTCAAGGAAATTCTGGGTGACCGGCCTGACATCCGGGTTGTCGGCGACCGCTTCGTGTTCCAGGCCGAGGTGCTGTTTGCGCCCGGCAAGGCCGACTTGACGCCAGGCGCGAAACAGCAGCTCGCTCCGGTGTTTGCCGCGCTCCAGCAAATCGCCTTGCAAATCCCGCCCGATCTCAACTGGGTGTTGCAGATCGACGGCCACACGGACCACCGGCCGATCCATAGCGACGACTTTCCTTCCAACTGGGAATTGTCGACCGCTCGGGCGATCTCCGTGGTGCACTATGCGATCGAGCAGGGTATTCCGCCCAACCGGCTAGCCGCGACGGGCTATGCCGACAACCAGCCGATCGACACCGGCAATACCGAGGACGCCTATCAGCACAATCGCCGCATCGAGCTGAGGCTCACGCAGCGTTGAGGGTGCCGCCGTCGCTCCGCGACAAATTTGGCGAGGCAAAATTGCAAGGCTGCGGTAAGATATCCGCAAGGCTAATAGGGCGGCGCGCCTTGATGGCACGTTGCCTTTTGTTGTCAGAGGCTTAAGAGCCAATTTGTTTGTGACCAGGCGAGTGCCGAAGACCGAGAGGGAAGCATATGGCGCAAGTCGCGCTTCGTAACATCGTCAAGACCTTCGACAAGACCCCTGCCGTGCAGGGGATCGACCTCGATATCGCCGATCGCGAATTCATCGTGCTGGTCGGTCCCTCGGGCTGCGGCAAAAGCACCACGCTCAGAATGATCGCCGGGCTTGAAGAAGCCACCTCGGGCGAGATCTATATCGGCGACCAACTGGTCAACGATGTGCCGCCGAAGGATCGCGACATCGCGATGGTGTTCCAGAACTACGCGCTCTACCCGCACATGACGGTGTACGAGAATATGTCGTTCGGCCTCAGGCTGAAGAAGTTCCCCAAGCAGGAGATCAAGGAGCGGGTCGAGGCGGCGGCGCAGATCCTCGATATCACCAATTTGCTCGAGCGCCGGCCGAAGGCGCTCTCCGGCGGGCAGCGGCAGCGTGTGGCCATGGGGCGCGCCATTGTCCGCAACCCCAAGGTGTTCCTCTTCGACGAGCCGCTGTCGAATCTCGACGCCAAGCTCCGCGTGCAGATGCGCACCGAGATCAAGAAGGTGCACCAGAAGGTCACCACGACCACGATCTACGTCACCCACGACCAGGTCGAAGCGATGACCCTCGCCGACCGGGTCGTGGTGATGAATTTCGGTCGCATCGAGCAGATCGGCCCGCCCAACGAGCTCTATCATAACCCGAAGACCCGGTTTGTCGCCGGGTTTATCGGTTCGCCGGCGATGAACTTTGTGCCGGCGCGCGTCGTCAATAGCGGCCAAAACCTGAGCGTCCGCCTCAGTGAGAAGTTGACCCTGCCGCTGCCGGAGTCCCGTGCCGCGCGGTACAAGCCCTATGTCGACAAGGAGGTGATCTTCGGGCTGCGGCCGGAGGACATCATCGAAACTCGCAGCGAATTGCCACCCGGTAATGTGCCATTCGAGGTTGAGCTCGACGTGGTCGAGCCGATGGGCATGGAGACGATGGTTTATTTCATCGTCGATGGCGTCGAGATTTGTGGCCGCGTCAATCCGGCGGCGGCCAAGAATGCCGGGGAAACGATGAAGCTCGTCGCCGACCTCAACCACATGCATTTGATCGACCCGGCAACCGACCAGATCATCTAAGCCGCTCGCTGGTTTCTCATGAGCGTCGCCGGCAAGACCATCGCGATCACCGGCGCGGCGCGTGGCCTCGGCCAGGAATTCGCCCGCCATCTCGCCGCTCTCGGCGCCGCCATCGTCGCTGGCGACGTCAATGATTGCGCGGCGACGATCGAGCAGGTGAAGAGCGCGGGCGGCCAGGGCATCTCCGTCCACCTCGACGTCACCGATCCGGACTCGGCACGCGCCATGGTAGAGGCCGGAGTAGAAGCGTTTGGCCGGCTCGACGGTCTCGTCAACAACGCCGCGCTCTATGGCGCCCTGCATGGCGGCCGCTTCGATACCATCGCCGAGGCCGAGTGGGACGCGTGCATGGCGGTCAACGTCAAGGGCATCTGGAATTGCTGCAAGGCGGCGGTGCCGGCGATGCGTGAGTCGATCTCAAAGGGGGCGGGCGGCGGCAGCATCGTCAACATTGCCTCGCTCGCGGCGACCTATGGCATGCCCTATGGGCTGCATTACACCGCTTCGAAGGCCGCGGTGATCGGCATCACCCGTGGGCTGGCGCGTGAGCTCGGCCGCGACAACATCCGGGTCAACGCGCTGGCGCCGAGCGCGGTATTGACCGAGGGGACAAACGAGTTCTTCGGCGACAAGCTCGACCGGGCGCTGCAGGCGGTGAAGGCTCAACAAACCATCCAGCGCAATCTCGTGCCGGCCGATCTGGCCGGCACGATGGCGTGGCTGCTCTCCGACGACAGCGGCTTCATCACCGGCCAGACCATCGCCATCGACGGCGGGACGGTGATGCTGTGACGCCGAGCATGAGCCTCAATGGCAAGGCGGCGCTGATCAGCGGCGCTGGCGGCGGTATCTGCCGGGCGATCGCGGTCGCCTTCGCCGAAGCCGGCGCCTCGATCGCCTGCGCCGACATCGACGCCGCAAGCGCGGAAATAACCGCCGGGCTGGTACGCGCGGCCGGCGGCAAGGCAGTCGCCCTGACTTGCAATGTCGCCGACGAGGCCGCGGTACGCGCGGTCACCACGGCCGCGCACGACGCGTTCGGCCGGCTCGACATCCTGGTCAGCGGCGCGGCGCCGCACGACCCCGGCGGTCCGGTCACAGAAACCCCGCTCGCGGAATGGCAGGTGGTGGTCGACATCAACCTGACCGGCGCGTTCCTCCTGTCGAAGGCGGCGCTGCCCTACATGATCGCGGGCGGCGGCGGGTCGATCATCTTCATCGCCTCGCAGCTGGGCCGGGTCGGCAGCGCCGGCCGTGCCGCCTATTGCGCGACCAAGGGGGCGTTGATCCAGCTCGCCAAGGTCATCGCTATCGACCATGCCGACCAGAACGTGCGTTGCAATGCGCTGTCGCCGGGCGCGGTTGAAACCCAGCGGACCCTGCGCCGCTACAACTCATTCGAGATCGCCAACAAGACGCTAGGGGCGAAACATCTGACCAAGCGGCTCGGCAAACCAGAGGAACTGGCACAGGCGGCAGTATTCCTCGCCAGCGACGCGGCGAGCTTTGTCACCGGTAGCGACCTGTTGGTCGACGGCGGCTACACCGCTATTTAGATCGCCTTAGGCCTCGCAGAAATCGACCACGGCACCATCAGCGCCGATGCACGCGGCCGTCAGCTTGCCGCCCCGCCCGGCGCCACCATCGACCGAGACGGCGAATTGGCTTTGGACGATGCCGCGGCGATCCTTGTCATAGCCGCGGACGACACGGCGAAACTCGGCGAACGGGGCGGCGAGTTCGAGGATATCGGTCGGCCCCCACCAGAACGCGTCGCCTTGCGCGATCAGCGGCCGTCGCGGATCGACCCCGGCATGAACGAAAAGCAATCCCTTCTCCTGGGTCACCGCGGCGTGGCGCAGCGCCGCAAACAGCGTTGAGTGACCTTCGGATGCGTTCATCGCCGCGCGCAGTCCGCTGGTCCAGCGGGTGATCGTCCGCGGCCCGTCGCGCGCCGCCGCGAACCCCTGGCGGAGATCGCCGCCATAGGCCCGCACCGTCGCCTCCACCCCTGCCCGCACCATCCACGACAGCACTTCGGTCGGATTGGGCGCGAACTGCAACTGGAGCAGCTTCTGCCACATCTCCTCTTGCGCGCCGCGCAGGTAGACGACGTCGCAGGCAAAGCCGCTCGGCCTCCCCAGCACGCGGCGGCGGAAGTCGAGCAGCTCGTTGATCGTCGCGCGGACCTCTTCGCCGTGACCGAGATAATTGCCGAGATAGACGAGCCGGTCGCCCTGGGTGAACCGCGCGCCGATCAGATCGTGCAGCCGTGACAACCTGTCCGCCTCGCCGTGTACCGAGGCGACCGCCCAGACGCGACGCGCGCTGCGCAACTGAGCGAACCTGCTCGGCGCGGCGACGGCACGCGGCCCGCCGGTGCGTGGCCCCGGGCGAGCGCTGTCGCTAACCGCGGCGTACTGCGGAGTATTCGCAGCCGCTCCAATCGGGCGGCGCAAATGTGCAAGGGGGTCCGGACGCGCGCCCCTAAGGAAGTTCACCCTCGATCCTTCCCGCGGCGGCGGCCGGCGAACGGCGCCGGCTACGCCGTCAGCATCTGCTCGACGCGCTGGGTCGCCGTCGTCTCGTCGATCCGCTCCACGGCGGCGAACTCGCGCACCAGCCTGTCGAGCGCCGCCTGATAGATCTGGCGCTCGCTATACGATTGCTCGGGCTGGCCGACATTGCGGAACAGGTCGCGCACGACCTCGGCGATCGAAGCCGGATCGCCCGAAGCGATCTTGGCCTGGTATTCCTGAGCGCGCCGGCTCCACATCGTACGTTTGGCCCGCGAGCGGCCGCGCAGCTTGGCCAGCGCCGCGTCCATCTCCTTGCGGCTCGACAGCTTGCGCAACCCAGAAACCTTTGCCTTGGCGAGTGGCACCCGGAGCGTCATGCGATCCTTGTCGAACAGGACGACAAAGACGTTGAGCGTGTGGCCGGCGATCTCCTGGGTCTCGATCGCCGTTATCTTGCCGACCCCGTGGGTCGGATAGACCACCAGGTCGCCGGCATTGAAGAGCATTTTGTCCGCCGCAATCATCATGATCTTCCGCACCCTCGACCGGTCGGCGCCGTCACGACACCTTCCCGAGTCGCCAATCGCGGCGGCACAGTCCACATCTCGACGAAGAGCGCGGAACGTGGGGGAGGCGTCTCGTGCGCTAATAATATGTATATCATAACTGGGCTGGACGAAGCCAGCACGTCAGCTATGCGCAACCCCGGTCACCCGCATAGCGGGTGGGTTTTCGTTATCCCGGCGCGATCTTCCTCGACGTGAGCGCGCCCTCGGGTTGCTGCGATGTCTCGATGGCGGACTTAGCTGCCGCCGCCCTTTGGGCTGAAGAACTTATCGTACTTGCCTTCAACCGCTTTCCAATCATCGGCGTCGCTGGGCGGTGGCTTCTTGCGCGTGATATTGGGCCATGACGCCGCGTATTCGCGATTGAGCGTCAGCCATTGCTCAGCAGCCGAGTCGCTATCCGGAATGATCGCCTCGATGGGGCATTCGGGCTCGCACACCCCGCAATCGATGCACTCGTCGGGGTGGATCACGAGCATGTTCTCACCCTCGTAGAAACAATCGACGGGGCAAACCTCGACGCAATCCATATACTTGCAGCGAATGCACGCCTCGGTGACGACATAGGTCATGGTGTCAGGCTTCTTCCGTTCGGTTCAGGCGCTATATAGCGTGATCCCGATCTTACATAAACTGCGGTGCGAGCCAATCCGCCCTGCGTGAAGGCCGCGGCCGCCTCTCCCGGTTGCCGCGAGCCGTGGGTCGCTGGCCAGCGTTCGTGAGGATGGGGAATCTACTGGTCGCATAAAAAGGGGTGAAACGGAAAGCGCACCGCCCGCATGGGCAGCATTCCCACGGTGGCGCAATGCGGAATTTTTTAACCGAATTTTGTCGCCCCTCATCCGTTGTTCTCGCTGACCCATCCCGGATACGAGTCCCCTTGTGCCCAAGCGCGGCAAGATCGTCCTCCTCCATTTCGCCGGGCAAATGCCGCTTGCCGGAATCGCTTGGCAAGCGGTGCACCACCTTGTCGGCCTCGCAAAGCTCGGCTGGGAGGTTTGGTACGTCGAGGACACCGGTACCCCGGCCTACGACCCGAGGCTCGAGAGCGTCGCGCCGGATTGCACCTACAACGTCAGCTATCTTTCGGGAGTGATGGAGCGGTTCGGTCTTGGCGAGCGCTGGAGCTATTGGTGCGGGCTTGACGATACCTGGCACGGCCTGTCTCGCGAACAGGTGCACCGCCTTTACGGAGAGGCTGACGCGCTCATCAATCTGTGCGGTTCACATAATCTGCGCGAGGAGCATCTGCGTTGCCCTGTGCGCATCCTGATCGACACCGACCCGGGCTACCAGCAGATCAACTACGCCAAGGGCGATGCGGCGGAGCGCGCCTACCTCGCCGCGCACACCCATTTCTTCACGTATGGCGCCAATCTCGGCCGCCCGGAATGCCCGATCCCCCTCGCCGGCCTCGATTGGCGGCCGACCCGCCCTCCGGTCGATGTCGATTTGTGGCCCGCACCCGCCGAGGGACCAGCACGTGAGCCCGAGTGCTTCACCACGATCGCCAGTTGGGACAATCGCGGCAAGGACATCGAGTATCAGGGCTCGACCTATCTCTGGTCGAAGCACGTCAATTTCCTCAGGTTCCTCGATTTGCCCCGCCGCCGCCCGGACACCTGTTTCCGGATGGCGATCAAGCCGCCAAGCGAGGACATCCGCCGCGATGTCGAGGGGCACGGCTGGAAACTCGCCGATCCCCGCCCCATTTCTGCCGATATTGCCAGCTACCGGGATTTTATCGCCGCCTCGCGCGGCGAGTTCACCGTGGCCAAGGATATTTATGTGCGCACCAACAGCGGCTGGTTCAGCGACCGCGCGGTCTGCTATCTCGCCAGTGGGCGGCCGGTGGTGACCATGCGCACCGGATGCGCCGGGCACTATCCGCTCGGCGAGGGCCTGTTCGATTTTGCGACGCATGACGAGGCGGTCGCGGCGATCGATGCGATCGCGGGCGATTACCACCGCCACGGCAGCGCCGCACGCGACATCGCTCGCGAATATTTTGCCGCGGACCGGTTGCTCGGCGATCTCCTGTCGGAGATCGGGTTGTGAGCCGCGACACTTCGATCCTTACGGCAGTCTTACGGCTTGACAGCGCCGCCGAGGTGACGAAACGATGTGGTAATGCCGGCCGCCGATAATGGGCCGGCGCGAAAACCTTGTCGGGGCAATCGTCTTCGGGACGTTTGATGGATTCGCTTAGCACCTTGGCCCGCGCCAAAGCCGGCGCGGCAACGTTCTCGTTGAGGGCGCTGCTGCAACCGCCACGAACAACAGACGAGTTGTGGAACCGCCTGTTCCTGGCGCTGCTCCTGATTGCGGCGCTATTGGTGGTGCTGACCTTCCGGTCCTACGGTGTGACCTGGGACGAGGACATGCAGCGCTGGTATGGCGACATGGTCCTCGACCATTACCTGTCGTTGGTCGGCCTCGCCAAACCACCTAACTGGCTGGCCCTGTATAGCTACGGCGATCTCTACAACTACGGCGCGGTCTTCGACATGACCGCCGGCGCGCTGAACCGGTTCTCGCCGCTCGGCGCCTTCGAGACACGGCATTTGCTCAACGCGATCGTCGGTTTGGTCGGAGTTGCCGGCGCCTGGAAACTCGGCAAGCGGCTGGGCGGCGCGCGAGCCGGCTTTCTCGCCGCCCTGTTTCTGCTTCTGACCCCCAACTATTACGGCCAGATGTTCAACAATCCCAAGGACATCCCGTTCGCCGCGGGGTTCATCTGGGCGACCTATTATCTGGTCCGGATCCTGCCGCTTCTGCCGCGCCCGCCGCTGCGCCTCGTCATCAAGTTGGGAGTGGCGACCGGGCTGGCGATGGCGGTTCGCGTCGGCGGGTTGCTGCTCGTCTGCTATCTCGGGCTGATGCTGGCGCTGTTCGGGGTCTGGCGCGCGACGGCCGCGCGGCGCCTTACCCTGCTGGTCGCGATCGGCTGGACCAGCTTGTGGCGCGTCTTTCTACCGGTGGCGATCCTCTCCTATGGCGTGATGTTGCTGTTCTGGCCGTGGGCCCAAGGCGCTCCGATCGCGCATCCGCTGAGTTCGCTCGCGGTGTTCTCGCATGAGATCGTTCCGACCAAAATTCTGTTCGACGGCCAGCTCTACGACGCAGGGACGGTGCCGTGGACTTATTTGCCGGCCTATATCGGCTTGGCGCTGCCCGAGCTGGTCGTAATGCTGCTGCTCGCCGCGCCGGTGATCGCGGCAGCCGCGTTGCTCCGGCGTCGCAGCTGGGATGCGGCGCGCGTGCTGCCGCTGTTCATGCTCGGCTTCACCATCGTCTTCCCGGTCGCTTACGCGATCGCCGACAACGTCGTGCTGTTCAACGGCATGCGGCATTTCATTTTCGTGCTGCCGCCGATCGCGGTCGCCGCGGCGCTCGTCGCCGACACCGCCCTCCAGCGGCTCGGCGGTCTTCCCTATCGCAAGCCCGTATACGCCGCGCTGGGGCTGTACGGCCTGGCGCATGTCTCGGTCATGGTGATGCTGCATCCCGACCAGTACGTTTACTACAACGGTTTCGTCGGCGGCGTGGCCGGGGCCGAGCACAAGTTCAAGCTCGACTACTGGGCCAATTCATACGCCGAGGCCGTGCGCGGGCTGGAAAACTACCTGCGAAAGCAATACGGCGCCGACTTCGAGGAGCGCGAGTTCACCGTCGCGGTTGAGGGACCACCGGTCTCCGCGCGCTATTATTTCCCCTCCAATTTCCGGCAGGTGGTGCAGCCGGAGAGGGCCGATTTCGTGATCGGTTTCACGCTTGACGAGGCCGAGCATTATCTGAGCGACCTACCGGTGTACAAGGTCAAGCGCATGGGGGCGCTCCTGTCGATCGTGGTCGATCACCGCGAATTCCTCGCCGAGCAGCGCATCGCGCACCAGCCCCTCGCCGGCGCGACTCGCCGGGCTCCCGCCTTTCCCTATTGAGCGGCCGGAATAGCCGCCGCCGAGCAAGCGTTCTCATCGCCGCCAAACCCGTGGATCGCGGGTGCAGGAGAGTCGTCCTGGAACGTGACGAATACGAAAAGCTCGACCGCGCCGAAGACCGGATGTGGTGGTTCGCCGCCCTGCACGCGAATGTGTTGGCGGCATGGCGGCGGCATGGGTCCTTGCGTCCCGGATCGAGAGTGCTCGATGCCGGTTGCGGCACGGGCGGATTGTTGACGCGGCTCGACGGGACGAGCAACGCCATCGGCGTCGACGCGGATGCTCAGACCTGCGCCCGCGCCGCCGCCAAGAGCGGGCGCCCGGTTTGCGCCGGATCTGTCGACGCCCTGCCCTTTGCCGACGCGGCATTCGCGGCGATTGTCAGCACCGATGTCTTGTGCCATCGCGGCGTCGACGAGCGGCGCGCTCTGGCGCAATTCCACCGCTGCCTTGGCGCCGACGGCATCCTGGTCCTCAACCTGCCCGCCTACCGCTGGATGATGTCGCGGCACGATGCGGCGGTTTACAATACGCGCCGCTACACCAAGCGGGGCGTCCTTGGGTTGCTGCGCGCGGCAGGTTTTCAGCCGATTTTCGCGAGCTATTGGAACATGCTGCTGTTTCCGCTGATGGTGCTGACGCGCAAGCTCCTGCCGGGCGGTGGCAGCGACGTGCGCGAGCAGCCAGGCTGGGTCGAGGCGATCGGCGGCGCCGCCACCGGCATCGAACGCATGCTGATCCGCGCCGGTATCGCCTTGCCGTTCGGCGGGTCGGTGTTGGCCGTCGCCGCCAAGATTGAGAGCAACCATGCCTGAAACCGCCCCCGCGCTCGCGCTGTCGATCGTCATCCCGGTCTATAACGGCGCGGAGAGCATCACCGAGCTCGTGGAGGCACTGGAGGCGCTCGATATCGCCGGCGGGCACGAGATCGTGCTGGTCAACGACGGCAGCCCCGACAACAGCCTGGAGATTTGTCGAGGCCTGGTCGCGCGGGCACGGGTACCGGTCACGCTGGTGAACCTGTCGCGCAATTTCGGCGAGCACAACGCGGTGATGGCAGGGCTGCGCCACGCGCGCGGCGCCCATGTCATCAACATGGACGACGATTTGCAGAACCCGCCGGAAGAGGTCGCGCGCCTGCTCGCCTATGCTCAGCAGACCGGGCGCGACGTCATCTATACCTATTACGACGAGAAGCAGCACTCGGCCTGGCGCAACCTCGGCAGCCAGTTCACCAACTGGGTCGCCGGGTTCGTGCTCGACAAGCCGAAGGGCTTCTACCTGTCGAGCTTCCGCTGTATGAGCGCCTTTGTCGTGCGCGAGATCACCCGCTACGAGGGTCCCTTTCCTTATGTCGATGGGCTCATTCTCCAGGTCACGCAAAACATCGATCGGCTGCTGGTGACCCATCTGCCGCGCGCAGTCGGGCGCAGCAATTACACGCTACGGCGACTGCTGCGGCTGTGGACCAGTATGTTCGTCAATTTCTCGGTCATGCCGCTGCGGATCAGCACCTTGACCGGATTCGCGCTTAGCCTCGCTGGCGCGGTCGGCGGCCGTTGCCGCTATCGTCGACGCACTGTTCATCGCGCCGCCGCCCGGTTGGGCCTCCCTGTTCGCCGCGCTGCTGCTGCTGTTCGGGCGTGCAGCTGATGATCCTCGGCATTGTCGGCGAGTATCTCGGTCGGCTGTATCTGACCGCCAACCGCAAGCCGCAATCGGTGGTCAAGGACATTAGCCACGGCGAACCCGCCGCTTCGGCGGCAGAGCCGCCGGTGCGGTTGCGGCAACGCGGCTGATGGCGCTGTCCTATATGAGCCTTGCCGTGGCGATCCTCCTGGGGATCGTCGGGCAGATCGTGCTGAAATCAGGCGCAATCGGCGCGGTGAGCTTGACCGCGCAGTTGTTCAATCCGCTGACGTTCGCCGGGCTGGTCATCTACGCCCTGGCGGCGATCGCCTATATCGTCGCGCTCAACAAGATCCCGGTGTCGATCGCCTTCCCGTCGGTGGCGGCGAGCTACGCCATTGTCGCGGTGCTCGCGCACCTGTTGTGGAACGAGCCGCTCGGCTGGCCGCAATGGGGCGGCATCGCGCTGATCGGCGCCGGGATCGTGCTGATCCACCTGACGTAGGGTTCATTGTCTTTCCGCGGAAACGGGACCCCGGGCGAGCGACGTGCCGGTTGCCCTGGCCCCCGCGTGCGCGGGGGTGACGAGCAGAACTAGAGCATAGCCGCATTGGCTGGAATCGCTGAAAGGGGTTTCTAGAGCAGATAAAGTGTGATTTGCTGACCTGACCGCAAGATGTGGGGGGCAGTGATGGCTTGGCGGCAGGGGCAGAGCTATGCGGAGGACCTGCGGGCGCGGGTTCTGGCGGCGATCGACGGTGGCATGGCGGCGCGGTTGGCGGCCTCGGTTTTCCGGGTCAGCGTGTCTTACATCTACAAGGCGCTGATCCGCCGGCGGCGGACCGGCGAGGTGAGCGCCAGCATGCGGCGCGGTCACCGGCCGCGCAAATTGACGCCGGCGCAGGAGGCCGCCTTGGCGGCCCATATCACCGCTTACCCGGACATCACTCTGGCGGCTTTGCGATCCTGGCTTTTGGCCGAGCATGCGGTACGGTTGAGCAACGGGGCAATGTGGTCGGCGGTTGACCGTCTCGGGCTGTCGTTTAAAAAAAGACGCTCCGCGCCGCCGAACAAGACCGGCCGGACGTCGCTGCTCGGCGCCGCATCTGGCGGGCGGCGCAGCCCTTTGTTGATACCGACAAGCTCGTGTTCATCGACGAGACCGGCGCCAGCACCAAGATGACCCGGCTCTACGGTCGCGCCCCGCGTGGCCAGCGCCTGTTGGCCAAAGCGCCGTTCGGCCATTGGAAGACTACGACCTTTGTCGCCGCGCTGCGGTGCGATGGTTTGACCGCGCCAATGGTGCTCGACGGACCGATGACCGGCGAGGCTTTTCTCGCCTATGTCGAGCAGGTGCTGATCCCGACGCTTCAACCCGACGATATCGTCGTGATGGACAACCTGCCGGCCCACAAGATTGCCGCGGTTCGTGCCGCGATCACTGCCGCCGGCGCTCAACTCTTCCTGCTGCCGCCCTACTCACCCGACATGAATCCCATCGAAATGGCCTTCGCCAAACTCAAGACGCTGCTGCGCCAGGCCCCAGAACGAACCCGCGATGGTCTGTGGCGGCGCATCGGCGACCTGCTCGACCAGTTCACCCCAGATGAATGCGCCAACTATCTCCGAGCTGCGGGCTACGCAGACTCAATCTGAAAATGCTCTAGAGGAAAAACCGCCGCACTTCGGCAATGACCCGGTCGACCGCCGCGTCGGCGAGTTGCGGGTAGATCGGCAGGCTCAAAATCTCGCGCGTGACCTTCTGGCTGTTGCACAGCCCGGAAGGCCCGTTGGCGACGCGGCCGCGATAGGCTGGGTGCAGGTGGACTGGCAGCGGGTAGTGGATGCCGCTGCCGATCCCGGCCTGGCGCAGGTGTTCGCGCAGCCCGTCGCGGTTGGCCGTGCGCACGACGTATTGGTGATAGACGTGCGTCGCCGCGTTACGCCGCGGCGGCAGCTTCAACGGCAGCCCGGCGAAGCCGGCGTCATAGCGCGCGGCGATCGCCTGGCGCCGCGCGTTGTCCTCGGCCAGTACGTCGAGCTTGATGTTGAGGATCGCCGCCTGCACCGGGTCGAGCCGGGAATTGATCCCCGGCACCGCGCTGACATAGCGGTCGCGCCAGCCATATTCGCGGATCTCGCGCGCCGCGACGGCAAGTTCCCGGTCGTTGGTCACCAGCGTCCCGGCATCGCCGAGCGCGCCCAGATTTTTTGTCGGATAAAAGCTGAAGCAGCCGAAATCGCCGATCGAGCCGGTCACCTGGCCACGATATGTCGCACCGTGGCTCTGCGCGCAATCCTCGATGAGGCGCAGCCCGTGCTGGCGCGCCAGGCCCTTGATGCCGTCAAGCGCCGCCGGCTCACCGTAAAGATGAACCGGCATCACAGCCGACGGCCGGCCGGGAGGCGGCGCCTTCAAGGCTCGCTCGAGCTCTTCCGGGTCCATGTTGAACCCGTCCTTCTCGATATCGATCAACACCGGCAACGCGCCGGCGCGTTCGATCGCCGCGACGGTCGCCACCGCGGTGTGTGACACGGTGAACACCAGGTCGCCGGCGCCGATGCCGCAGGCGCGCACCGCCAGCTCCAGTGCGTCGGTGCCGCTGCCGCAGCCGATGCCGTGCGCAACCCCGATCAGCGCCGCGAAGCGGCTCTCGAAGGTCTCGGCCTCGCGCCCAAGGATATACTGGCCGCTGTCGAGCACCCGCGCGATCGCCGCGTTGATCGCCGCCCGGTGTTCGAGATAGCCGGCGCGCGGGTCGGCTTGCGGAATCGGTGTCGGAGCGTCGGTCATAGTCCTCTCAGAGATAGGCTGCGAGATGGCGGCGATAGTAATCGAGCGAGCGCTTGATGCCGTCAGCGAGCGTCGTGCGCGGTGCCCAGTCGGCCAGCGCGCGGAACTGACGGTCGTCGGTGACGAAATCGCCGATATCAATTTTCTTGCGCTCGGACGGAAATTCTTTGACCGCGTAGCGTCCGCTGCCGTTGGCGGCGATCAGCGTGTCGGCGATTTGGGCCAGGCTGTAGGCCGCGTCGCCGCCGACATTGAGCGCCTTGCCCGCGGTCTCCGCTGTCACCGCGGCAGCGAGGAAAGCCTCGGCGGCATCCTCGACAAAGACCATGTCGCGGCGCTGTTCGCCGCCCCAGACCTCGAACGCCTTGCCCTCAAGCGCAAGCCGCAGCCAGATGCCGAGAAAATTCTGCTTGGCGTCCTTGATCCGCATCCCCGGACCGTAAACGTTGGTGAGCCGCAGCGAACGGGTCTTGATCCCGTAGACGTCGTGATAGAGCAGGTGATAGGCCTCGCCGGCGGTCTTGTTGACCGCGTTGACGTCGGTCGCGCGCAACGGATGCGCCTCGTCGACCGGAATGTAGCGCGGCCGGCCGTAGATCTGTCGCGTGCCGGCGTGGACGATGACGATTTCCGGCGCGATCGCGCGGCAGGCTTCGAGCAGCTGCAGCTGCGCCGTCGTGTTGACCTCGAGGTCGTGGAGCGGCGCGCTCATCGAGTCCATGTGACTGGTCTGCGCCGCGAGGTCGAAAAGAAACTCCTGCCCGCCGAGCAGAAGCCGCATCGCCGCCGCGTCGCGGATGTCGACGGTCTCGATCCGCACCCGGTCGCGGATCGAATCAATGTTCGCCGGGTTGGCGCCGCCTTCCGGAACCATGCTGTCCACCAAGAGCACTTGCGCGCCGAGATCGATCAGCCGCCGCGCCACCGCCGAGCCGATCAGCCCCGCCCCGCCGGTGATCATCGCGCGCCTGCCGCGGAAGACGGCGAAGCGCGAATCTGTCAGGAAGCTCACTTGTGATTGTCCATTGAGAAGTTCGGCGTCAACCTTAACCGCGCGACCGTACAGTGTTGATCGAATAAGGCTTTCCTCGGGCGGCGCCGCGGCGATTTCCCGCCGCATTGACCGCATCCGTAAACCGGCAGAGCAAAGAACGCCCACCGCCCGGGACTATTCCGGCATGCCGCGCCTCACACCTGTAATTTTGCTTCTGGCGCTTGCCGCGATGCTCGCCGGGTGCTTTGGCGGCCCGGTGCCGGTTGTCAGTTCCACCCAGTGCTTCGCCGCGCTTGACGCGCGCGGCGTCTCGTATCGCCCGGTCGAGCTCAGCCCGCCAGATACGCGCTGCCGGGTCGACGGCGCGATAAAGGTCACCCGCATCGATGTTGCGCTCAACCAGCCGGCGACAATGAGCTGCGCCTTGGCGGCGCGGATCGATGACTTCGAGCGCGGCGCGCTGCAGCAGATCGCGGTCCGCGACCTCGGCAAGTATGTCAATCGCATTGATCATCTCGGCGCCTATTCCTGCCGCCGCAGCACTGGCCGGCGAGACCGGCTCAGCGAACATGCGTTCGGTCTGGCGATCGATATCTCCGGCTTTCGCCTCAGCGATGGGACGGTGATCAGCGTCGAGCGCGATTGGTGGGCGCCAGGCCCCAAACGCGATTTCCTGCATCATCTGGCGAGCAGCGCCTGCGGGTATTTCTCGGTGGTTCTGACGCCGGACAGCGACCGCGATCACTTCAACCACATGCATTTAGATCTCGGACCAGAACGGCTCTGCTCGGTGTAGCCATCACCCGTCGCCGTCGTCAGTGAACAATAGCGGCTCCCAGGCCAGCGTCGTGCGTCGCACCGATACCGTTTCCTCGAATAAACCACGCGCTTCCGTCGCGGGGCCGCGGCGCTCGCCAAGCGCGACGACGCGCACCGTCCGCTCCCAGCCGCGCTGCGACACGGTGACGACATCGCCCGGTTTGACCGCGTGATTGGGCTTGGCGACGGCGATGCCGTTAACTGTTACCTCACCGCCGGCGCAAAGCCGGGCCGCCTGCGACCGGCTCTTCACGAAGCGCGCAAACCACAGCCACTGGTCAAGCCGCCGGCTCGATTTTTCCGAGGCAGTGGAGCCGTTTCCGCTCAAGCCAGCCGCAGCTCCTTGAGCTTGGCGAAGGGATGGCCCTCGCCGCGAACCAAGTGGCGCTCCGCCCTCGCCCTGACCAGCCTCGCCCGCCGCGAGCGGGCGACGAACAGCTCGGCCCCGTCGCGCACCACCGCCCGATAGCCAAGGCCAGTTAAGAGACGGTGCAGATCGGCGGGCGCGACGCCGGCGAGGCCCGCCAGTTCGTTGTCGGCGGCAAACGGCTCCTTGCGTGAGCGAGCCGCCGCGGCGAGACGTTCGAGCCGGTCCGGCCGCACCGCGAACCCACCGACCACCCGCCGTCCGAGCGCAGCGTAGAACGATGCGGGAAGAGCGGGGTCGACCGAGATCGCCTTGCCGAGGGCGCGGGCGCCGGGGAGTCTTGGCACGGCCCTGCCCTGCCGCACCGCCCACAGGAGAGCGCGAAACCGCGCCGACTCGGCGCCGAGCAGCGGCTCCAGGTAGATGCTCTCGGACCCGAACCGCACCCCTGCGCGGGCAAGCGCGCGCCGCGCCGAGCGATCGAGCGCGCGCAGCTGGTCGCCCGCTTCGGCGGTCGGCAAGCAGCCGAGCGCGTCGACCAGCTGAAACGCCACCCCTCGACCGACCCCGCTCAGCAGCAGATCCTTTAGCGCGAAGAGCGGCGCCAGGCGACGCTCGATCTCGGCCCTGACAAACGACTGCAAGCGCTGGCGTACCCGCTCGCGCGCCTGCCCCTCGAGGAAATCGCCGGCCAGCACGTCGACCCGCGGGCTCAGCGGACCATCGCCGGCCGCGAGGCGTCCTACCTGACCGCCCCGCCACAACAGACTGCCCAGCGGATCGATGGCGAAAGCCTCATCCGGATCGGTGGTGAGTTGGCGGCTGCGCGCGGCAATCTCGCTGCGCAGCACGCGGTTAGCCGCAGTGGCGAGCATGCGGCTTTCGGCGTCGTCGGTCGCGTCGGGGATGAAGCGGAAACCGTCGAGGCGGCCAACATAGCTGCCCTCGACCTGGATCTCGCCGTTCTTCCCGACCGAGGCGAGCAGCTCACCGTCTCCGGCCAGATGGCGCACCAGAAACGCCGAGCGTCGGTCAACAAAACGCTGGGTGATGCTCTCGTGTAGCGCATCGGACAGCTTGTCTTCAATGCCGCGGGCGCGCTCCTGCCAATCGGCGGCATTGTCGACCCAGTCCGGACGATGGGTGATGTAGGTCCAGGTGCGGATATGAGCGATCCGCGTCATCAGCGTGTCGATATCGCCGTCGACGCGGTCGAGCTGGGCGATCTGCCCGGCGATCCATTGCGTCGGCAGCCGCTCGCTCGGTCCCGCGAGATGCAGGTAGCACTGCCCGAGGAACCGCGCGTGGCTGTCGCTCATCATCTTGCGGAAATCTGGAATTTGGCAGACCTCCCAAAGCAGCCTCACCGCGGCGGGGTTAGTTGCCAGTGTGGCGATCTCGGGATTGCGCGAGAGCGCGCGCAGCACCTGGTGGTCGTCAGCGTCGCGGGTCTGAATCAGTTCCGGGGTCCGCGGCGGCTCGTCAAGGCTGTTGAGCAGCGCGCCTATCGTGTTGAAACGCAGCGCGACATTGCGCCAGGAGATGCGCGTCAGCGGCTCGAATTTATGGGCTTCGACAGCCTGAACAATCTCGGGGTCGAGCGGGCCCTCGTCGGCCGTAGTGCCAAACGTTCCGTCGCTCATATGGCGCCCGGCGCGGCCGGCTATCTGGCCGATCTCCGCTGCCGAGAGCCGCCGCATCCCGCGCCCGTCGAACTTGGCGAGCCGTGCAAAAGCGACATGGTTCAAATCCATGTTGAGGCCCATGCCGATCGCGTCGGTGGCGACCAGGTAATCGACCTCGCCGGCCTGGAACATACTGACCTGGGCATTTCGTGTGCGCGGACTCAGCGCCCCCATCACAACCGCCGTGCCGCCGCGCTGGCGGCGGACCAGCTCGGCCAGCGAAAACACGTCGGCGATCGAAAAGGCGATGACCGCGCTGCGCGGCGGCAGCCGCGTCACCTTCTTCTGTCCGGCGTAGCTGAGCGTTGAGAAGCGCGGCCGGCTGATGTGCTCGGCGTCGGGCACCAGCCGGCGCATCAGCGGCCGGATCGTGTCGGCGCCAAGGAACATCGTCTCCCTGAGGCCGCGCGCATGCAGCAAACGCGCGGTGAAAACATGGCCGCGCTCGCGATCGGCGCAAAGCTGGATTTCGTCGACGGCGAGGAACTCGACTGCGCGGTCGAGCGGCATCGACTCGACGGTGCAGACGAAATAAGACGGATTTGGCGGCACGATCTTTTCTTCGCCGGTGATCAGCGCCACCGAGCGCGCGCCGCGCAGCTTAACCACTCGGTCGTAATTCTCCCGCGCCAGTAGGCGCAGTGGGAACCCGATCATGCCGCTGCGATGGTCGAGCATCCGCTCGATCGCGAGGTGGGTCTTGCCGGTATTGGTCGGTCCGAGGATCGCGACGAGGCGCGAGCCGTCCCGCAGCATGGCCATGCCTGAAAAGTGCGGTCGCGACGCGGCGAGAGCAAGAGCAATCGTACCAACTCGGCAATGGCCCGCGCCCGCTGCGGCGATCAGACACGGTAAACGGCGATCTGCCGACCGAATCGGTCGAGATCCTACATGGCCGTAAGGCTTCCTTAGGAAACCTCCACTAGAGATCGAGCTACGGACCTTGGGAATTTGTCGATAATGGCGGGCGGCGGGCACACACTCATCGACGATTACTGCATGCAGCTCGGCTCGCTGCTCGATCGGCGCCATACCGAAAGGGCGTTGACCGGCGCTCGCCAGCGGGCCGAAGCCGCCGCCCGGCTCGCCGAGGACGCTTTGCGACAAGCCCAAGCGGCCGAGCGCGCCAAAACCAACTTCCTGGCCAACGTGACGCATGAGTTGCGCACGCCGCTCAACGCGATCATCGGCTTTTCCGAGATCATCGAAAACGCGGCGGCCGGCGCCGCCGACAATGCGGCCTACGGCAAATATATCCACGAAGCCGGGACGCGGCTGCTCGGAATCGTCAACAACGTGCTGATTTTGGCACGGATTGAAGCCGGCAAGATGGAGCTCGACGAACAGGTCGCCTCTTTGAAAGAGGTCCTGGGCGCGTCGATCAAGGCCTCGCAGCTAGACGCGGCGTCGCAGTCGATCACGGTCATCGAGGACAACGACGACGATCATCTTGTCTACATCGACCCCAACAAGATGAAGCAGGCGTTCGGTCACCTCCTGTCGAACGCGATCAAATTCAACGCTGAAGGCGGCGTCGCGCGAGTTTCGACGAAATTGTCGCCGGAAGGCGATCTTCTCGTGTCGATCCGCGACAATGGCTGCGGCATCCCGGCCAAGGACCTCGAACGGGTGCTCGAGCCGTTCAATCAGGTCGAAGACCATTTGACGCGCGAAAACGAAGGCGTGGGCCTCGGCCTGCCGCTAGCCCGCGCGATGATCCGCCTGCATGGCGGCGAGCTTAACCTGACCAGCGAGGTCGGGATCGGCACCCTGGTCGACCTGACATTGCCGGCCAATCGCCTTAGAAGTTCCCTCGGATGAGTGACATGCCCCAGATGATCCCCGTCAAAGACAACGCCAGCGCGCCGATCGGCCGCGTGATCGCCGTATCCGCGGCGCAGCTGATCGTGCTGCTCCAGCAGCAATGCGAAGGCAAACCGCGCGTCTCGCTCGAAATGGCGGCGCTGGTCAAGGTCCAGACCCGCGCGTCGACAGTCTTTGGCATGATCAGCGGGCTACGAGTGCCGCTGCCCAGCGTCACGACGCCGGAAGAGGACTTGAAGATCATCGAGATCGAACTCATTGGCGAGGCCACCTTCGGGCCGGACGGCCAGAGCCATGGGTTTCGCCGCGGCGTCTCGATCTTCCCCGCTCTCTCAGACGAGGTGTTCCTTGCGACGCCGGAGGACCTTGCGGACGTCTATGCGCCGCCGCGCGAGGCCGCAGTCCCGGTCGGGTCGATCCACCAGGATGCGCAGGTCCCGGCATTCCTCTTGGTCAACGACCTTCTTGGCAAGCATTTCAGCGTTGTCGGCACCACCGGCTCGGGTAAATCCTGCGCGGTGTCGACGATCCTGCGCTCGGTCATCGAGCAGAACCCGCATGGCCACGTCATGCTGCTCGACCCGCATTGCGAATACGCGCACGCTTTCCCCAACGAAGCGATCGTGCTGAGCCCCGGCGATGGCCTGCATCTCCCTTACTGGTTGTTCAATTTCGAGGAGCTGGCCGAGATCGTATGCACCTCGAACCAGCGGTCCGAGCAATACAAGATTCTCGGCGAGGCGGTGCTCGCCGCGAAGATCGCCTACTTCGCCAAGCCCTCCCCCGAACGCCATATCAGTATCGACACCCCGACGCCGTATCGCGTTTCAGACCTGATCCGCCACCTCGACAATGCGATGGGCGCGCTCAACCGCCCGGACAGCGTCGCCGCTTATCAGCTGGTCAAGTCTCGCATCAACGGCCTCCAGCACGACGCGCGTTACGGCTTCATGTTCGGCACCAGCCTGACCCTGCGCGACGACATGGCGGAAATCCTGTCGCAGCTGTTCCGCATCCCGGTCGGCGGCAAGCCGATCACGATCATCGACCTATCCGGTGTGCCGTCCGAGATCTTGAACGTCGTGGTTTCGGTGCTATGCCGCCTCACCTTCGATTTCGCGGTGTGGAACGAGAACCAGATCCCGATCACCATCGTCTGCGAAGAGGCGCACCGTTACGCCCCGCGCGACAAGGATGCCGGGTTCGAGCCAGTGAAGCGCGCTTTGTCGCGCATCGCCAAGGAAGGCCGTAAATATGGCGTCTCCCTCTGCGTCGTCAGCCAGCGGCCGTCGGATCTGGCGCCGAGCCTGCTGTCGGAGTGCAACACCCTGTTCGCGCTGCGCATGACCAACCAGGACGACCAGGACATCATCCGCGGCGCGCTTCCGGAGGCCTCCCACGGGCTGATGAAATTCCTCCCCGCGCTGCGCAACGGTGAGGCCATCGTGGTCGGCGAAGGCGTATCGATGCCGATGCGCATCTGCTTTAGCCCGCTGCCCGACGATTGCCGCCCGCGCAGCGCGACTGCCTCATTCACCAACGCCTGGGCGCAGGATGTCGACGACGCGGAGGTCAGCCAGACGATCGAGCGCTGGCGCCGCGGCGTCCGCCACGCGGCCTAGGCTCGCCGTCTGCCGCGGCTCAGAAGCGCGGAATCGCGGGGTGGCGCGCCAGCCGTGCCTGGGCCGCGAGCCGGATGGGCGCGTTTACGGCACCGTAGCCGCGATAATTGCGGCGCTCGACGATCTCGAAGAAGAAGCCGCCCGGCAGCGTCCTTGTATAGGCGTGGAAGAACTCCGCGGCCCCATCGCGGTCATAGAGGATGTTGCCAGCGCGCAGCCGGTCAAGCTGCGCCCGGTCTAGACCGAGCCTGGCCTCCAGATCGTCGTAATAATTCTCCGGGATCGGCAACAACTCGACCCCATTGGCGCGCAATCGCTCGGCGGTTGCGAAGATGTCGTCGCAGGCCAACGCGATTTGCTGCACCCCTGAGCCAAAGAAATCGTCAAGGAACCGCGACGCCAACGTCTGACGGCTCTGCGAAGAGTTGAGCACGAGGCGAACCGTAGCGTCTTCGGATTCAATCGCCTGGCTCTGCATCACCCCGCCGGGGTCGATGACGTCCTGAACCGGGGTCTTTCGGAGGTCGAGGAGCGAGGTATAAAACAGCAGCCAGGTCAGCATCTCTTCATAGTGCATCGACTGAGAAATGTGGTCGAACCGGGTGAGCCCCGCACCCTCGCTGCCGGTTGCGGCGACCGGTTCGAAATCGACATCCCAAAGCTTGCCAAGGTCGCTCTTCCCGTCGACGAAATAGATAAGGCTGCCGCCGACGCCGCGCACCGCCGGGATGTTCAGCTCCCCCGGTCCGACCGCCTGGCGAAACGGCCGATCGAGCAGCCGCACGGCCCGCTCGACCGCCGCCGAGGCATGGCCGACGCGAAGTGCCATCGCGCATACCGAAGACCCGTGCGCGATATTGAAGGAATGGGCAAACCCTTCCATCTCCCGGTTGACCACGAGATTGACATCGCCCTGGCGCCAATGGGTGACATCCTTCGATTTATGGATGCCGGCGCGGGCGAAGCCGAGACCTTCGATGACGGTCTCAAATCCGTCCGCCGCGAGGGCGTCCATCGCGAATTCGAGAAATTCAATGCCGGTTATCACCGGGGCCGGGGGCAGCGGTTTGATTCCCGGCACCGCGACACCCGTCGTCCGACGCAGATTGTCGAGCATGAACAGCAGCGAGCGCTGCCCATCGATCGCGACGCTACGAGCGGAGCCGGCGCGGAACCGGTCACTGAAGATTTCAAGCGAAACGAGCCCGTCGAAACCGGTCGCCTGTAGCGCCGCCATGAACCGGTCGACTGCCAGATCGCCCTGTCCGGGGAAGCACCGGTAGTGGCGGCTCCACGACAGATAATCCATATCGAGCAGAGGCGCGTCGGCGATCTGGACCAGGAAAATGCGGTCCTCGGGGATCGAGCGGATCGGGTTTAGGTCGGTCCCGCGAACCAGGATATGGAAACTGTCGAGCACCAGGCCGACGGACGGATGCTCGGCGCGGCGCACAACTTCCCAGGAATCGCGGTAGTCATTGATGTGGCGTCCCCAGGCCAGTGCCTCAAAGCCAATCCTGAGTCCTCGCTTCGCGGCGCGCTCCCCCAGTTCGTGGAAATCCGCGGCGGCGCGGTCGATCCCGCCATTCGCATCGGGCGACACGTTGCTGCACACCAGAAGCAGGTCGCAGCCGAGCTCCTGCATCAGGTCAAATTTGCGCTCGGCGCGAGAGAAATTCCTGTCGCGCTGAGGCTCGGGCATGCCCTCGAAGTCACGGAACGGCTGGAACGTGATCGTCTTCAGCCCAAGATCCTCGACCATCCGACGCGCCCCGGCCGGCGTGCCGTCGAACGACAGCAGGTCGTTCTCGAAAATCTCCACCCCGCGGAACCGCGCGGCCGCAATCGCCGCCAGCTTTTCATCAAGCGTCCCGGCCAACGACACCGTCGCTATCGCGGTCTGCAATTCGGCCTCCCCTGCGGACGTACCCGTTTAATACGAAATCCTGGCTACCGCGCGAAGTTCTTCGGGCGTCGTCGAGCCGTAGCCGAAAAATTCGAGATAGGCGGGGATCTGCTCGAACAACATGTCCGTGCCGACCTGGTACGGACAGCCTCGCCGAGCGGCCGCTTCGAGCAGCGGCGTCATCTCCGCTTTTAGCACCACCTCGCCGACAAACGTGCCGGGGTCGAGCCGTCCCGAATCGAACGGCAATGGATCGTCGAGATTCATCCCCAACGGCGTAGCGTTAACGACGAGGGCGTAGCCCGCCGGATCGTTGGAGCGGAGCTCGACCTTGAGGCCGGGGTAATGCGCGCGCAGCCGCTCGGCGAGACCCTCGGCCACGGCGGTGCGCGTGTCGTAGAGGGCGAGCGAGCGCGGCCCCTCGGCGGCGATGGCCGCGGCGATCGCTGAGCCGACCCCGCCAGCGCCGACGACCAGGCAATCGGCGCCGGCAAAGCCGAAACCTTTGCGCTTGGCGCCACGGGTAAAGCCGACCCCGTCGAACATGTCGCCGTACAGCGACCCGTCCGGCCGCCGCAGGATCGCGTTGCACGATCCAGCGACCTTCACCGCGACGCTGACCTCGTCGAGCAGCGCCACGGTCGTCACCTTGTGCGGCATCGTCACGAGCGCGCCGTGGATGTTGCTCAGGCGGAATAACGGGCGAAGGAACGCCGCATAGTCGCCGTCCCTCACCCCCATCGGCACCACCACGGCGTCAATCCGGTGCCGCTCGAACCATGGATTGTAGATCATCGGCGCCGTGAAGGTCTCGGTCGGGTAGCCGAGATGCGCGATCAAGTTCGTGCGCCCGCTGATCATGTTGTCCTCCCGGCCCCCCGACTCTTGCGGCACGCCCGCCTGCGTCACATATTCGGCTAAGTCCCGTCCAACCCGAGCCGATTTGGCCCAGGCACAATCATGTCCCAGGAAACCCGAACCTTTCAGGCGGAAGTCAGCCGCCTGCTCGACATCGTCGCGCACTCGCTCTACAGCGAGAAGGAAATCTTCCTGCGCGAGCTGATCTCCAATGCCTCCGACGCCTGCGACCGGCTGCGCTACGCCGCGATCACCGAGCCCGGTCTGATCGAGGGCGACGCCAATTACCGGGTAGTACTGACCCCGGTCAAATCGTCGAAGACGCTGACCATCGCCGATAACGGCATCGGCATGAACCATGACGAGCTGGTCGACAACCTCGGCACCATCGCCCGCTCCGGCACCGCCGCCTTCATGAAGGAGCTCTCCGGCGACGAGAAGAAGGACATGAGCCTCATCGGCCAGTTCGGCGTCGGATTTTACTCGGCCTTCATGGTCGCCGACAAAGTCGAGGTGCTGAGCCGCAAGGCCGGCGAGGAGCACGGCTGGCGCTGGGAAAGCGACGGCAAGGGCGAATTCACCATCGAGCCCGAGCCCAACCTCAAGCGCGGCACGCGCATCATGCTGCACATCCGCGAGGGCGACGAGGAATACCTCGAGCCGCACCGCATTCGGCAGATCGTCAAGACCTACTCGGACCACATCGCGCTGCCGATCGTGCTCGCCGAGGGCGGCAAGGAAGAAACGGTCAACACCGCCTCGGCGCTATGGACTCGTCCTCGCGTGGAAATCACCGAGGAACAATATAAGGAGTTCTATCACCATGTCGGCCACAGCTTCGACGAGCCGTGGCTGACTCTGCATGCCCGCGCCGAGGGCGTGGTCGAATACACCTACCTCTTGTTCATCCCGGCATCGAAGCCGTTCGATCTGTTCGAGCCGGAGCGCAAGACCCAGGTCAAGCTCTATGTCCGCCGCGTTTTCATCACCGACGAAGGCGAGATGCTGCCGCCCTATCTGCGCTTTATGCGCGGCGTGGTCGATAGCGAGGATCTGCCGCTCAACATCAGCCGCGAGATGCTGCAATCCAACCCGATCGTCGCCCGCATGCGCCGCCAGCTGACCGGCCGCGTCTTGACCGAACTTACGAAGAAAGCGACGGAAGCCGCTGAAGATTATGAAAAGTTCTGGGACAATTTCGGCGCGGTGCTTAAGGAAGGCCTCTACGAGGATCGCGATCAGCGCGACACGCTGCTCGCCCTTGCCCGGTTCCGCTCGACCACGCGCGACGGCTGGGTCTCGCTCGACCAATATGTCGAGGCGATGAAGCCTGGCCAGGAATCGATCTACACGATCACCGGCGACAATCTCGATCTGCTCAAGAAAAGCCCGCAACTCGAAGGCTTTCGGGCCCGCGGGGTCGAGGTGCTGCTGCTCACCGACCCGATCGACGAGTTCTGGATGCCGGCAATCGGCACCTACAAAGAGAAATCCTTTAAGTCGGCGACGCGCGGCGGGGTCGATCTCGACAAGATCGCGGCGCCCGTGGACAAGCCGGAAGAAAAGAAGCCCGAACCGCCGGCCAAGCTCGCCAGCCTCATCGCCATCTTCAAACTGGCGCTGGGCGACGCGGTGAAGGACGTGCGCAGCTCGGCGCGCCTCACCGACAGCGCGGTGTGCCTCGTCGCCGACGAGGGCGATATGGATATGCACCTCGAAAGGTTGCTAAAAGCGCACCGACAGCTCGACAGCGCCGCCAAACGCATCCTCGAAATCAACCCGAACCATCGCCTCGTCGAGCGCCTCGCCGCCTCGGTCGGCGAGGCGGGCGCCTCCGACCAGCTGTCGGAATACGCCTGGTTGCTGCTCGATCAGGCGCGGATCGTCGAAGGCGAGCCGCTCGCCGACCCCGCGGCCTTTGCCCGCCGCCTGGCCTTGCTGCTCGAAAAGGGATTGCCGGCAGCGTAGGGACGACACGGTTACGCGAAATACGGCGCCTGGCCGGGCGGCAGCGCGACTTCGAACACGTTGAGCGCGTTGCCGATCGCGGTGTAGTAGCCGATGACCGTGCCCAGTTCGACCACGCCCTGCTCGCCAAACGCGGCGATGCCCTCGGCAAAGCTGGCATCCGACAGGCGCTTGGTGTCGATCAGCTCGCTGACCAGTTTGTAGACCAGCGCCTGGTCCTTGGCGGCGAACTGCGGCGTCCCGCCGGTGCGGATCGCCTCCAGCGCGGCGGCCGGCACCCCGCCCTCGACCGCGAGCGGCGCGTGCGCGTGCCATTCGTAATTGGCGCGGATGTGCCGCGCGGTCAGGCAGATCGCCAGCTCGGACAGGGCCGGAGATAGCGACGAACCCCAGCGCAGGTATTCGCCGAGGCGCGACAGGTGCTTGCACACCTCCGGAGCGCGGATCAAGAGCTCGAACGGGCCGCCAAACCGGCCGCGCTTGCCGGAAACGATCTCGTCGACGACGGCTTTTTGCGCGGAGTTGTATTCGGCGGGGGAAAGCTGGCGGTAACGGGGCATGACAATCCTTTCTCGATGGCCTTGCAGATGGCCCGTCTCGGCGGAACTGGCCGCAGGTTACAGCGAATTAATCCCGGCGAAACCTCGCTGTTAGCTTGGCGGCCCATTTTCTCGGACAGCGACGGACCGCGGCGGCCGCGGCAGCCGTCTCTGCTTTGGGAGACCGAATGACATGGATCGATCTTTAACGGACCGGCGACCGCGCTGGTCAAACCGGCGTCGCGCCGCGGTCGCCGGGATTGGCTTGGGCGCCGCGCTTGCACTGACCCCGCTGGTCTGGGCCGAGACGCCGGCTGGCACCACCACTCCGACGCCCGCGCCCGCCTCGGTGATTCCGCAGCAGAGCTTTGCCCCCTTGGTGAAGCGGGTATTGCCGGCGGTGGTCAACATCTCTGTCACCGAGGCCGCCAATCCAGATCAAATGTCCGAGCAGCTTCCCCAGCAATTCCGCGGCTCGCCGTTTGACGACATGCTACGCCGGTTCTTCGATCAGCAGCAGGGCGAGGACCAGCCCTATTCGCACCGCTTCGGCGACGATGCCGAGACCAAGCAGATCGCGCTCGGCTCGGGCTTCATCATCGACCCCGAGGGGCACATCGTCACCAACAATCACGTCGTGGGCGACGCCAGCAAGGTCGAGGTCACCTTGCAGGACGGCACCAAATACACCGCCAAAATCATCGGACGCGACAAGCGCTCCGACCTGGCGGTGCTCAAGATCGATGCCGACAAGCCGCTCCCCTACGTCACCTTCGGCGATAGCGACCGGGCCGAGATCGGCGACTGGGTCGTCGCCGTCGGCAATCCGTTTGGCCTCGGCGGCACGGTGACCGCCGGTGTCGTCTCGGCACGCGGCCGCGACATTCATGCTGGCGGGTTCGACGACTTCCTGCAGATAGACGCCCCGATCAACCGCGGCAATTCCGGCGGCCCGACCTTTGATCTCAACGGCAATGTCATCGGCATCAACACCGCGATCTACTCGCCCAATGGCGGCAGCGTCGGCATCGGCTTCGCGGTGCCATCGAATGCCGCGCAAAAGATCGTGGCCGCGCTCGAAGCGCACGGCAAGGTCGAGCGCGGCTGGCTGGGCGTCCAAATCCAGGAGGTGACCCCGGCGATCGCCTCCAGCCTCGGGCTCGGCAACGCCCGTGGCGCGCTCGTCGCGGTGGTCAGCCCCAATAGCCCTGGCGCCAAGGCAGGCCTCAAGCAGGGCGACGTGATTCTCGCCTTCAACGGCACCGGTGTCGCTAAGCTGCACGATTTGCCGCGTGCCGTCGCCGCCGCGGCTCCAGGATCGGCGGCGACGCTGACGTTATGGCGCGACGGCCACGAAACCACGGTCGATGTGAGCGTGGGCGAGATGCCGGACAACCCGCAAGTCGCCGCGGCCGGCCAAGACAACCAACCAGGCGACGACACGCACGCCGACGCGATGGGCATGCATCTTTCATCCCTTACCAATGCAGTACGCCAAGAACTTCATCTGGGACATGAGGTCAACGGCGTGCTGATCACGCGCGTCGACAACGGCAGCGTCGCCGACAATCTGGGTTTGAGTCGCGGCGACATCATCGTCTCGATCAACCAGAAGCCGGTGCGCACCCCGCAAGAGGCGGCCGACCGGCTGAAGCAGATCGCCAACTCACCGAATAAGACGGCGCTCTTGCTGCTCAATCGGCGCGGCGTGACCCAGTATCTTGGCGTTCAAATCGGTGGAAACCAAGGCTGAGCGGCCACGCCGCTTCAATAAAAAGGGCGCCCGAAGGCGCCCTTTTTTTCACGAGAACTGGCCGGCCTAGCGGTAGCGCCAACCGACCTGGGACGCATGACCGCCGCCGTCACGCGGGGTTAGCGGAACTTTAGCCTCGAGCCGTTCGAGCTCAATTCGCGTGCGGGCACCAGCGCGCAGCAACCGATCGGTTGCTTCCTTGAGGCCAAAGCGGCTCTCTTGGGTATCGGCGACGAGCACCGCGTCAAACGCGGCAAGGAAGGCAGTAATATCGTCATCGACCCGGCTGCGCAGCTCCTGGTCCAGCGCACCGCCGCCAGCCTTGCGTGCCGGCCCCTCGTCGCGGGGCGGCTGTGGCGCCATATGGCTCGGTGGCCGAGGTTCGCGCATCGCCGCGAAGTCGCGGCCATTTGCACCATTGTCGAACGGGTTTCGCGCCGGCGGCTGAAACGGCCGCGGCGCCGCCTGTGGCTGCGCTCCATTGCGATCGTTAAAGCTGTTGGCCTGCGCATTGCCATTGCCAAAGCCCAGATGCAGCTTTGGACGATGCTCGCCATTGCCAGAGGCTGGGCTCGGCGCGGACGCGGCGGCGGACACGCTCAGCGGACGTTCACCGCCGTTGCGCTGCGGCGCTGCTTCCGCCGGTTGCACGTGGACCGCGAGAGCCGCCACCGGCGCAACCTGCGGTTCTACCGCCGCGACACCACCGTTGGCTGAAGACCCGTTTGGGTGAGTCTTTATCAGCAGCGGCTCAGCAGCAGCCAGCGGAGGCGTTTCATTTGCCGGCTTGTCGCGATTGCGGCTGACGATATAGCTGATCGCCGGCGGCGAGCAATCATAGGTCCGAGCGATACTGGCTAGCGTTTCCCCCGCTTCATAACGGGCCATAATCAATGGCCAGTCGGTTTGCGGGATCTTTCCCCGTTTATTTGATTTTTCCATACCAAGCCTTACCCAAGCACGTTCCAAGAGGGTTTCAGGATGTTCTTCTGGCGATTTATTAGCGAATCACGAGCACACCGAAACCGTCCGAAAAGGTACACATGAGACACGATAATCGCCTGAGCAGCAGCGCCAGTCCGCTTCTGGCCGCGGCCTTATCGATACAAGGCCAAGTTAGCTTGATTTCTGGGTCGCACAATAGCGCCAACTAAGTTCGTCCGAAAGCGATTTATTCGTTCGATAGGCGAAAAATCAACCGTCGAGTTCATGTTACCCGCTACAGAGATCATCTCAAATCCGCACGATTTTGCCCGGGTTCATCAAATTGTCTGGGTCGATTGCGCGTTTGATTGCGGCCATCACCTCAACCGCACCGCCGTGCTCGGCATTGAGGAAGTCCATTTTACCATATCCGACCCCATGCTCGCCGGTGCAAGTTCCATCCATGGCCAATGCGCGCTCGACCATTCTGTCGTTCAGCCGGCTCGCCTCGGCGATTTCTTCGGGGCGATTGGGGTCGATCATGAAGATCAGATGGAAATTGCCGTCGCCGACATGGCCGGCGAGCGCCGATGGGATCGACGACTTGGCGAGATCGGCTTTTGTCTCGGCGATGCAGTCGGCGAGCCGCGAAATCGGCACGCAGACATCGGTGGCCCAACCCTTGGAGCCAGGGCGCAACGCCAGCGCGGCATAGTAGGCGTCATGCCTCGCCTGCCACAATTTGTTACGCTCTTCCTGGGCGGTGGCCCAGCGAAAGTCGTCGCCCCCGTTATCGCCGGCGATGTCCTTGACCAGCGCCACCTGCTCGGCGACGCCATCTTTCGTTCCATGAAACTCGAAGAAAAGGGTCGGGGCCACCCTGTAGTCGAGCTTCGAATACTTGTTGATCGCATCCATCTGGGGCTCGTCGAGCAGCTCGATGCGCGCTACCGGAATGCCGCTCTGGATGATTAAGATCACGCTGTCGACCGCCGCAGCGATCGACGGAAAGGCGCAGACCGCGGCCGAGATCGCGTCGGGAATACCATAGAGCCGCAAGGTCACTTCGGTGATGACGCCGAGCGTCCCTTCCGCGCCGATGAAAAGCCGGGTCAGATCGTACCCGGCGGCCGACTTGCGGGCGCGGCGCGAAGTTTGGATCACCTTGCCATCGGGCAGCACCACGGTCAGGGCCAGCACGTTTTCGCGCATCGTGCCGTAGCGCACCGCATTGGTACCGGAGGCCCGCGTCGCCGCCATGCCGCCGAGCGATGCGTCGGCGCCCGGATCGATCGGGAAGAAGAGGCCCGTATCGCGCAAATATTCGTTGAGCTGCTTGCGGGTGACCCCAGCCTCCACCGTCACGTCGAGGTCTTCTGCTCCAACGCGCAGGATGTGGTTCATCTGCGACAGGTCGATGCACACCCCGCCCTTCAACGCCGCGACATGGCCCTCGAGCGACGTCCCGGTGCCGAACGGCACCATCGGGGTTTTGTATTGCGCGCAGAGACGGACGATCTCGGCGACCTCGGCGGTGCTTTGCACAAAGGCGACCGCGTCGGGCGAGTGCGGCTGGTGATAGGATTCGTCCTTGCCGTGCTGCTCGCACACCGCAGCAGATGTCGACAGCCGGTCGCCCAAACGCTGGCGCAGCGCGGCCGGCAAGTCCGGGTTTAACGGCTCGCGGACGAGAACGGGCGCGGTCATCGGCGGCCCTTTGCGCTGATATCGATAGGCGAGGTTATGAGCCTTACTCTCACGCCATCCTCACTGCAATGTCATATATCCTTGAAGATGACTGATATGCGGTTGCCTCAGGTGAAATTTGTCAAAAGCCGTCACGCCCCTTTCGCCGCACCTGTTCCGCGGGTAGTTTTGCCCCGATAGGACTTTGGAGACCGCGATGTCGCTAGTGGCGGTCACGCTCGACGACAAGTATCTGCTCGAAAAGGGCCGGGTGTACCTGACCGGCACGCAGGCGCTGGTGCGTCTGCCGATGATGCAGCGCCAGCGCGACACGGCCGCTGGGCTCAACACCGGCTGCTTCATCGCCGGTTATCGCGGCTCGCCATTGGGCAATTTCGATATGGCGCTATGGAGTGCGCGGCGCTTTCTCGACAACAACCACATTAAGTTCCAGCCCGCAATCAACGAGGAGCTTGGCGCGACCGCGGTCTGGGGTTCGCAGCAGATTGGCCTCTTCCCCGGCGCCAAGTATGACGGCGTGTTCGCTATCTGGTACGGCAAGGGGCCGGGGGTCGACCGTAGCGGCGACCCGCTGAAGCACGGCAATTCGGCCGGCACCGCGCCCCATGGCGGCGTGCTGGCGATCGCCGGCGACGACCACACCTGCAAATCCTCGACCCTGGCGCACCAGTCCGAGCTCGCCTTCATCGATGCCTCGATCCCGATCCTCAACCCGGCCGGGGTCGAGGACATTCTCGATCTTGGCCTTTACGGCTGGGCGATGTCCCGCTTTTCGGGCTGCTGGGTCGGGTTCAAGACCGTCGCCGAGACGATGGACAGCTCGGCCTCGGTGACGTTGCATCCCGACCGGGTGCAGATCGTCCTCCCCGACGATTTCGTCATGCCCCCGGGTGGGCTTTCGATCCGCTGGCCGGACTCGCCCCTCGACCAGGAATATCGGCTGCACCGCTACAAGCTCGATGCGGTGCGCGCTTTCGCTCGCGCCAATCGGCTCGACCGCGTTGTCATGGACAGCAAGAAGCCGCGTTTCGGCATCGTCACCACCGGCAAATCCTATCTCGATTTGCGTCAGGCGCTCGACGATCTGGGCATCGACGACCGCGAGGCCGAGGCGATCGGCCTCCGAGTCTACAAGGTGGCGATGGCCTGGCCGCTCGAGCCGCACGGTGCACGCGCCTTTGCGGAAGGCCTGGAGGAAATCCTCGTCGTCGAGGAAAAACGCGGGGTTATCGAACCCCAACTGAAAGAGCAGCTCTACAACTGGCCCGAAAGCGCTCGTCCGCGCATCGTCGGCAAGTACGACGACCAGGGTGAATGGATCCTCCCTTCGCCCGGCGAACTCAGCCCCGCCCAGATCGCCCGGGTCATCGCCAAGCGCGTCGCCCGCTTTCACGCGTCGCCCCGCATCGCCGAACGGCTTGCCTTTCTCGAAGCCCGCGAGGCGCAGCTCTCGGGCAATGTCGTGCCGTTCGCCCGCACGCCGTATTTCTGCTCCGGCTGCCCGCACAACACTTCGACCAAGGTGCCCGAGGGCAGCCGCGCGCTGGCCGGCATCGGCTGCCATTATTTGTCGCAGTTCATGGACCGCTCGACCGCGACCTTCAGCCAGATGGGTGGCGAAGGCGCGGCGTGGATCGGCCAGTCGCCGTTTGTGGATACGCCGCATGTCTTCGCCAATATCGGAGACGGCACCTACACCCATTCCGGCATTCTCGCGATCCGCGCCGCGGTCGCCGCCAAGGTCAACATGACCTACAAAGTGCTGTTCAACGACGCGGTGGCAATGACCGGCGGCCAGCCGATCGACGGCGGCCTCACCGTGCCGATGGTCGCGCGCCAGCTCGCCGCCGAGGGGGTCGCGCCGATCGTAATCGTCAGCGATGAGCCGGAGAAATACCCGCCCGGGACCGATTTCCCGCCCGGCGCCACGGTGCGCCACCGCAACGACCTCGATCAGGTCCAGCGCGACATCCGCGAATTCAAGGGCGTCAGCGCCATCGTCTACGACCAGACTTGCGCCGCCGAGAAACGCCGCCGCAGGAAGCGCGGCCGCTTCCCCGATCCACCGAAGCGCGTCGTCATCAACGATCTCGTCTGCGAAGGCTGCGGCGATTGCTCTACCCAGTCGAATTGCCTATCGGTGACGCCGGTCGAGACCGAATTCGGCCGCAAGCGCGTCATCGATCAGTCGAGCTGCAACAAGGACTTCTCTTGCCTTAAGGGGTTTTGCCCAAGCTTCGTGACGGTCGAGGGCGGCAGCCTCAAGCGGCGTCGCGCTGGCGATACCGGGGAAGTGGGGCTCCCCCGCCTCCCCGAGCCCACCCCGCCCGCGCTCGACGAACCCTACGGCATTCTCATCGCCGGGGTCGGCGGCACCGGCGTCGTCACGATCAGCGCTCTCATCGGCATGGCCGCGCACCTCGAAGGCAAGGGCGTCACCGTGCTCGACCAGATCGGCATGGCGCAGAAGGGCGGCGCGGTGCTGAGTCACGTCCGCGTCGCTGCGGCACCGGAGACGATCCACGCGGTACGCATCGCCTCCGGTGACGCGCGGCTGCTGCTCGGCTGCGACCTGGTCGTTTCGGCGAGCGGCGAGGCGATCTCAAAGCTGCGGCCCGGCCATACGCGGGCGATCGTCAACAGCCACCAGACGATCACCGGCGACTTTACCCGCAACCCCGACCTCGGCTTTCCGGAGCAGGCGCTGAGCCGCGCCGTCGCCAACGCTGTCGGCCAGGGCGGCACCGAGTTCCTCGACGCGACCGGGCTCGCGACCGGCCTGCTCGGCGACTCGCTGGCGACCAACCTGTTCATGCTCGGCGTCGCCTATCAGCGCGGCTTGGTCCCGGTGTCGGCCGAGGCCATCGATCGGGCGATCGAGTTGAACGGCGCCGCTGTGGACTTCAACCGCCGCGCCTTCAGCTGGGGCCGCCGGGCCGCGATCGACCGGGCGCTGGTCGCCGCCCGTGCGACGCCCCCCGAGGTGTTGCCGCCGACGCACCACCTGTCGCAGACGCTCGACGAAGGGATCGCCCGACGCGTCGAATTTCTCGCGCGCTATCAGAACACCGCTTATGCCACGCGCTACGGCGGCTGGGTCGAGCGGATCCGCGCGGCCGAAACCGCCGCGACCCCGGGCAACACCACGCTCACTGACACCGTGGCGCGCGCACTTTTCAAGCTGATGGCCTACAAGGACGAGTACGAGGTCGCTCGGCTCTACACCGATGGCGATTTCCTCAAGCGTGTCGCCGGCCAATTCGAGGGCGACTACAAGCTTCGCTTCCACCTCGCGCCGCCGCTGGTCGCCGAACGCGACTCCGCGAGCGGTCACCTGAAGAAGCGCGAATACGGGCCCTGGATGCTGACCGCTTTCCGCGTGCTGGCGCGGCTCAAATTCCTGCGCGGGACCGCCTTCGATATTTTCGGGCGGACGGAAGAGCGCCGCGCAGAGCGCCGAGTGATCGTCGATTACGAGGCGCGTCTCGCCGAGATCGTCGCTAGTCTCACCGTCGCCAACCACGCCGACGCCGTCGCGCTCGCGGCGGTGCCGCTCGACATTCGCGGGTTCGGGCACGTCAAGGAGGCGAATCGGTTGCGCGCGCAGGCCAAGGACGCGGCGCTCGCCGAGCGGTTTCACGCCGCCAACGGCGCTGCGGCGCTCGTCGCCGAATAGGGTTTCCGCCACCGCATCTCATAGCAACACCACCCTCCGCTGCGGCGGTTTGACGGGCGGGGCAAACCGCCGTATGGGGGGCAGCTCGAAAAATTTGGAGGCCCGGTGATCACAAGAGGTCTTCTCGCCGGAGCGGCGTTGCTCTTCGCGGCAACCGGGACGGCGTTCGCTTGTCAGGGCAAGAGCGACCCGGCGCTCGATGACAATTTCTCGAAACCCGATCCCGGCTGGCCGGCATCGGATAACGTCGTGGTCACCCCCCAGGGCTTGGTCGTGAAACCGCCGGTCAATGGCTCGACCTGGGTGGTCAACGGCAACTACACGATGGATGGCGCCGATCTCTGTGTCACCGTCGCATTCCCGGCGACGATGCCGACCCCGGCCAACGAGGACACCGTCGGCGATGTCGGCATCGTGTTCTGGAAGCGCGACAACGACAACTATTACCTCGCCGCGATTTCGCCCGATGGGGTTGCGGCCATCAGCCGCTCGGTCAGCGGGCAGTGGACAACCATCGTCGATCCGATCAAATCGCCGGCGATCAAGACGGCGGCCGGCGCGGTCAATGAGATCGAGGTCGAGACCAAGGGCAATGCTGGCGTCTTCTATGTCAACGGCGCCAAGATCACCGAATTTCGTGGCCAAGCACCGCCCGACGGCGGCCCGCCCGGGGTCTATGCCGAGAGCGGCCCATCGATCACGACTTGGATGTTCTCCCGGGTACAGATCTATTCCTATGCGCCATAGGGGCAGGATTTGCGCCCGAGCCTGAACATCGCCGCCCTCGCCCTGTTGTCTCTCTGCGTCGGGGCGGCCACCTCATTTGCGTGCCAAAGTAGCGGTAACGCGCTACTCGACGACAATTTCAAGAATCCAGACCCAGGTTGGGGGCAGCCTGACAACATCGCGGCTTTCACCCCCACCGGGCTGGCCTTAACCCCGCCAGTCGGGGGCAGTGCCTGGCGCTGGAATACCCACTTCACGATGGCGCGCGCGGATTTCTGCGTCGAGGTCATGAGCCCGGCGAAGCTTCCTGCCACACCCGACGAGGACACGGTCGGGGCGGTCGGTATCTGGTTCTGGGGCAAGGACTTGCAGAATTTCTACACCGCCACGATCACGCTTGACGGTCAGGCTGCGGTAATGCGGCTTATCGGCGGAAAGTGGGTGACGATCGTTGCGCCCGCGGCGACGCCGGCGGTAAAGACCGCGCCCGCCGCGGTTAACGAGATTGAGGTCGTGACCGATGGCGATACCGCGCGGTTCTTCGTCAACGGGACGCACATTACCGATATCCGCGGCCAGGCCCCGCCTAATGGCGGCACACCGGGCCTCTACGGCGAGAGCGGACCCAAGACCACGACTTGGTTGTTTCAACGGGCCCGGCTGTTTTAATCGGGCTCAGCCGGTCTCGACCGGCATCGTCACAAAGCGGAAATTGCCTTCGCGCTCGACGCGGATAAGCACGTTCTTGCGTCCGGCCTTCTTGGCGGCTGCGATCTGCGCGAGCGCGTCGTCGGGCGATCCGATAGCGTTCTCGCCGACCGCGACGATGAGATCGCCGGCGCGCAGCCCTTGCGTCGCCGCTAAGCTCCCCTGCGGTATCTCGACGATGACCGCGCCGCGCGCCGTTTCCGGCAGCGAAAACTGCTTACGCACGTCGGGGGTGAGCTTGGCGAGCTTGAGGCCGAGCGCATCGACCGTCGGCGGCGGCTTCGGCTGATCGGGCGCTGGCGGCTGCGGCTGCGGCCGGTTGGGGTTGTAGGCGGCAACGGTCAGGGTGACCTCGGCCTCCTTGCCATCCCGCCAGATCGTCAGCTTGATCGGCTTGTCGGGCGACGAGTCCGCGACCATGCGCGGCAGTTGCCGGGAACGGTCGACGGGCTTGCCGTCATAGGTAAGGATCACGTCGCCGGGCTTGAGCTTGGCCTGCGTAGCGGGGCTGTCGGAATCGATCGCCGCGATCAGCGCGCCGCGCGCCTTATCGAGGCCAACGCTTTCGGCGACGTCGTCTGTAACCGGCTGGATACGCGCGCCGATCCAGCCTCGGACCACCTTTCCAGTAGTCTTGAGCTGGTCGATGATCGGCTGCGCGAGCGCGGTCGGGATAGCAAAACCGATACCGATCGACCCGCCCGAAGGTGAATAGATCGCGGTGTTGATGCCGATCACCTCGCCAGCGAGGTTGAACATCGGCCCGCCGGAATTGCCGCGGTTGATCGAGGCGTCGGTCTGCAGATAGTCGTCATAGGGCCCAGAGTGGATATCCCGCGCGGTTGCCGAGATGATCCCGGCGGTGACTGTGCCGCCGAGCCCAAACGGGTTGCCGATCGCCAGCACCCAGTCGCCGACCTTGGCCTTGGCGGAATCGCCCCAGGTCGCGGCGGGCAGCGGCGTTTTCGCGTCGACTTTCAACAACGCCAGATCGGTCACCGCGTCGCGGCCGACGACCTGTGCCTGCAATACCCTGTCATCGGACAGCGTCACGGTGATCTGGTCGGCATTGGCGATGACATGCGCATTGGTAACGATGAGACCCGACGGATCGATGATAAAGCCGGAGCCCAATGAGGCAGCGCGCGGGGCGCCCGGCGCTCCCTTTTCGCCGAAGAAATCGCGGAACAGATCGTCGAGTGACGTGCCGGGCGAGGCCTGCGGCGCGTCTTGGGCGGTCTTTGCCGCCGGCGGCGGCGCCTGGGTGGTCGAGATGTTGACGACGACACCGAGGAGATGCCCCGCCAATTGCGAGAAGACGTCGGCAAATGCCGGTTCCGGCGCCTGCGCGGCCGGCGGCGGTGTCGGCGAAGGCGGAAGCGAAGGTGCCTGCGCTGCTACCGGGGGTGGTGTCTCTGTGGGTTCAGGTGCCGGCGCTGACGGCTTCGCCGGAAGGGGAGGAGCCGGGGTCGGCGCCGGAACTGGAACCGGAGCTGGTGCGGGGATCGGGGCAGGTGCCGGGTTCTGAGCCCTCCCGGGCAGCGTTAGTGTCAGCGCCAGCAGAATCGCGGTCGTCGTCCCGAGCCAACCGATTGCCCTCACAACCCCCCCAACGCGCGGGATGACGCACATCCTGATCTAGTGCTGGTCTTTACGACGCGCTCGATATGAAATGGCGGCGATAATGGCAAGATGGAACTGGGACGTGAAGCCGCGCGATCGTGTCGCGCCCCGCGAATTCCTGCGCGCGCTCTTCGACGCGGCGCTCGCCGCTTCCGATCCGCGGCGCGCGGTCGCCGCGGCGCTGCCGGCGCCAGTTTCCGGACGCACGGTGGTGGTTGGGGCTGGAAAGGCCTCGGCCGCGATGGCGCGCGCGTTCGAGGCGGCTTGGCCGGGTGAATTGAGCGGACTCGTCGTCACCCGCCACGGTCACGCCGTGTCTTGCGAGCGCATCGAGATTGTCGAGGCGAGCCACCCGGTGCCCGACGCTGCCGGCCAGCGCGCGGCGCAACGCATCCTCGATCTCGCGCGCGGCCTCGGTCCCGACGACCAGCTTGTCTGCCTGATTTCGGGCGGCGGCTCGGCGTTGCTTGCCCTGCCCGCCCCTGGCCTCACTCTGGCGGACAAGCAGGCGGTCACGCGCGCGCTGCTACGCTCAGGCGCGACGATCGGCGAGATCAACGCGGTGCGCAAGCACCTCTCGGCGATCAAGGGCGGGCGGCTGGCTGCAGCCGCATCGCCTGCCCAAATCGTCACCTTGGCGATCTCCGACGTGCCCGGGGACGACCCGGCGGTCATCGCCTCCGGCCCGACCGTCCCCGATCCCACCACTTTCGCTGACGCGCGCGCGGTGCTCGCCAAATACCGCATCGAGGAACCCGAATTCCGTGGTAGCCCACCTCGCCGCGGCGGCGGCCGAGACCCCGAAACCGGGTGACGCCGTCTTCGCGCGCGCCCGCTACACGCTGATCGCCAGCCCGCAGCAGGCGCTGGACGCGGCTGCGGACGCGGCGCTCAAGGCCGGAGTGGCACCAATCGTGCTCAGCGATCGCATCGAGGGTGAAGCACGCGATATCGGCCTCATGCATGCCGCAATCGCCGTGCAGCTTGCAGCCGGGCGGTTTCGTGTCGGCGCCGCTCCGGTCAAGCTTCCCGCGGTATTGCTGTCGGGCGGCGAGACCACGGTGACGGTGCGCGGCCAAGGCCGTGGTGGGCGCAATAGCGAATTCCTATTGTCGCTTGCGGCGGCGCTGGACGGGGCAGGCGGGATCGCGGCGCTCGCTTGCGATACCGATGGGATCGATGGAACCGAGGACAATGCCGGAGCGATCCTTTTGCCAGACAGCATCGCGCGCGCCACCACCTGCGGCGTTTCGCTCAAGGCAGCGCTTGCCGACAACGATTCCTACGGATTTTTTCGCTCGCTGGGCGACCTCATCGTCACTGGACCGACCCTGACCAATGTCAACGACTTTCGCGCCATCCTCGTTCAGCCTCAGCCCGCAAGCTGAGCGCAGTCGCGGCAGAAAGGCCTCGATGCGGCGGCAGCGCAGCGCCAAGATTGTCGCGACCCTGGGCCCGGCGAGCGCGAGCCCGGCGCGGTTGCGCGCCCTTTTTGACGCCGGGGTTGATGTCTTCCGCTGCAATTTCAGCCACGGCACGCACGACGATCACCGCGCGCTGTTCAGCAACATCCGCCGTGTTGAGGCCGATACCGGCCGGCCGATCGGCATCCTCGCCGATCTGCAAGGACCGAAGCTGCGCCTCGGCGATTTCACCGGCGGCCGAGTCGTGATCGCGGCGGGCGCCGAGTTCCGCCTCGACCTCGATGAGAAACCTGGCGACCAGAACCGTGCGCCACTTCCCCATCCCGAGGTGTTCGCCGCGCTGGAGCCGGACAACGAACTCCTCGTCGACGATGGCAAGGTGCGGCTCCGGGTCACCAATTGCGGCAAGGACTTCGCCGAGACCGAATGCATGGTCGGTGGCACCTTGTCGAACCACAAGGGGGTCAACGTCCCACACTGCGTGCTGCCGATCTCCGCGGTGACCGACAAGGACCACGCCGACCTGTCCTTCGCGCTCGAAAACGGCGCTGATTGGGTGGCGCTCTCCTTCGTCCAGCGGCCGGAGGATGTCGCTGAGGGCCGCAAGCTGGTCGGCAACGCCGCCGGGCTGATGGTCAAACTGGAGAAACCGTCGGCGATCCGCCGGCTTAGCGAGATCATCGACCTCGCCGACGCGTTGATGGTCGCGCGCGGCGATCTCGGCGTCGAGATGCCGGCCGAGGACGTGCCGACCGTGCAGAAGCAGATCATCCATGCCTGCCGCCTCGCCGGAAAGCCGGTAATCGTTGCCACCCAAATGCTCGAATCGATGATCTCGGCGCCGACCCCGACCCGCGCCGAGGCCTCCGATGTCGCCACCGCGGTCTACGAGGGCGCCGACGCGGTGATGCTCTCGGCGGAGACCGCGGTCGGCCAATTCCCGATCGAAGCGGTGGCAATGATGGACCGCATTGCCCGCCGCGTGCAGGAAGATCCGCTCTATTTCCCCAGCCTGCAGACCAAGGTGATGGAGCACGAGCACACCAACCCCGACGCGATCAGCGCCGCGGCATGCCAAGTCGCGGCCACGGTCGGCGCCGCGGCGATCGTCTCCTACACCACCTCGGGCGCCACCGCCTTGCGCAGCGCGCGCGAGCGGCCAGGGGTGCCGATCCTGGTGCTGACCTCGAACCAGGGCACCGCGCGGCGTCTCGCGCTGCTTTGGGGCGCACATTGTGTCCACAGCGCCGACGTCAAGACCTTCGCCGACATGGTCCAGCGAGCGGTGCGCATCGCCCACCGCGAGGACATCGCCCAGCCCGGTCAGCGCGTCGTCATCACCGCCGGCGTGCCGTTTGGCACCCCCGGCGCCACCAACACCCTGCGCATCGCCTGGGTGGACCGCTAGAAGCGCGATGCCGTCCGACGACATCGATCCCAATTCCGGGTGCCGGCTCCCCCTGCCCCGTCGTGAGGAGTTGAGCCCCGAAGCGCAGGCCGCCTTCGATCGCATCGCCGCGCCGGGTAGCGGGAACCTGCGCGGGTTGCGCGGCCCCGGCGGCATCCAGCTGCACAGCCCCGAACTGTCGCGTCATGCCCGGCCGCTCAACCGCTATCTGAGGTTTGAGGCGGGACTGGGCGGACGCGTCCGGGAACTCGCCATCCTCGTCACCGCGCGCGAGCTCGACAGCCAGTTCGAATGGGCCGCACACGAAGGCGAAGCAGGGCACGAAGGCGTCGCGCCCGAGCTCATCGATGTCGTCCGCCATCGTCGCGATCTCGCCGGGATCGACGAGGCCGATGCGGTGGTGATCGCCCTCGGCCGCGAGATTTTCGGCGCGCGCAAGGTATCGTCGCAGACCTACGCTCGCGCGCTCGCACAATTCGGCCGCCGCAAGCTGGTCGATCTCGTCGCGCTGATGGGTAATTACGCGGCGACCGCGGCGCTCCTCACCGCCTTCGACATGCAACTCGACCCCGGCGTGGAGCCGGGGCTGCCCGCTCTCTGAAACGAAAAGCGGCCGGGGCATGCCCGGCCGCCATTAACTGTTGTCATTGCGAGGAGCGCGGAGCGCGACGCGGCAATCTCGATCAACGTGCTGGCACGAGATTGCTTCGCTGCGCTCGCAATGACGCCCTTTCCTTAATTCAGCCCGTAGAGCCGCACCACGTTGTCGTGCACGATCTTTTTCTGCGTCGATGCCGAGAACCCGGCGAGGTTCTGCTCCAGCGTCTTGCGCGAATTCGGCCAGATACAGTCCGGGTGCGGATAGTCGGCGCCCCAGATGATGTTGTCCTCGCCGATCAGCGGCACGATCGGCTCCAGATACTTGTCCTGCTGGTAAGTGACGAAGCCCTGGCGGCGGAAATAGTCCGACGGCTTCATCTTGAAGCCGAGGCTGCGCGCGCGGTCGTGATACTCGGTGTCGCAGCGATCAAACACGTAGGGCAGCCAAGTGACGCCGCTTTCGCCGAGCACGAAGTTGAAATCAGGGTACTTCTCGCAGGCGCCCGAGGCGAGGATCGAGGCCAGCACCTCCATCGTATCGAGCTGGAACAGCGTCGAACGCACAAGCCGCCACTGGGTGAAGACTTCCTTCTCCATCTCGGGCGTGTCCGGCGCGCGCACCGCCTTGAACCCGGTCGAGTGGAACGAGATCGGGAATTTGCACTCGGCCGAGGCCTCCCACAGTGCGAACCAGTCGGGATGATAGAGCGGTGGGGTCATGCGCTTGAACGCGAGGTCGCCGCCCTTGAGGCCCATCTTGGCGCAGCGTCGGACTTCGGCAGCCGCCGCCTTCGGATCGGTGTTCGGGATGATGGCGAGCGGAAAGACGCGGTTCGGGTCTGAGCGCTTGGCGAAATCGGCGACCCAGTCGTTGTAGGTCTGGTCGACCCAGCCGCGCAGTTCGGCGCTGTCGATCAGGTCGTTGACCATCAGGCAGCCGTATATGATCTCCTTGGTCAACCCGTCGCGGTCGAGGTCGGCGATGCGCAGCTTCCGGGTCGGTCGGGCGCGGGGTCGCGCCGGGATACGAATCCCACTTGAAGCCAAGATCGGCCATCTCGTCGATATGATCGAACGAGCCCTTGGTATACGGCAGGAAGCCGGGGCCGACACCGTTCCACATCCCGCGGTCGATGTCGTCGACAAACCAGTGCTGTCCGTCGTTGCGCTCCTCGACCCGGGGCGCCAGCTTCTTCCATTTCTGCGGCGCCTGCGACGACCACAGATCGGCCGGGCAATAGGTCAGGTCGATATGATTGTCGCCGGAAATGAGCGTATGCGGCATGGCGGGCATCAAAAGGGCTCCCTGTGTTCTTCTGCCGGATCGCCGACGAGAAACCGTAGCGCTATCTTATGAAGAGCGGCAAGTGGAAGCTAGGCAGACCCGGCATGCGCCCAGCAGGAAGCGCCTTGGGATATAGTGAGGAATGATCGTGCGGCGAAGAATAGTCATCGCCGTCGATCGCCGCGCGGTGACGGGACCGGCCGGCGTGGATGCCTAAATTCCGTCTGCCTAAGGCGGTCGAGGGCAATTACCGCAACTGGAGCAGTCTTGCCGCTTATCGCGCTGACGCGCGCAGCGCACGCGCCCAATTGCGCGAAATCCGCAAGCCAAGTGGCTCGAACGCGGGCATCCGCCTGTTTTCGGCGATGCGAAACGAGTTGGATCTGCTCCCGCTCTTTCTCGACCATTACCGCAAGCTCGGGGTCGGACGCTTCGTCATCGTCGACAACAACTCGTCCGATGGTACGCGCGAACTGCTCCTCGAGCAGCCGGATGTCGAGCTCCACCACGCGGCGGCAAGCTACGCCGAGGCCAATGGCGGCTCGCTGTGGGTCGATGGGCTGATCGAGGAGCAAGCCCGCGATGAGTGGGTCGTGTACGTCGATGCGGACGAGTTACTGGTATACGACCGCTGCGAGGAATACCTGCTGCCGGCGCTCGCCGATCGCCTTGCCGGGCTCGGTCAACACCGCCTGTTGGCGCCCCTACTCGATGTTTATCCCCATCCCGATCCTCCCCACGACCTGCTGTTCGACGCGGCACCCGAGATAGCTCGTCAGATTCCACTCGGGGTCATGATCGAAGGCGGGCCGCGCTACCGGATGGCGACCGCGGTCGGGCGCTCGCAGTCTCCTTGCCTAACGAAATTTCCGTTCCTGCGCTACCGAACGCGGACGGCCTTCGCCAATATCCACTTTCCCGAACCGACGCGGGAGAACGGCAGTCGAATACGCGGCCGCCTCCTGCATCTGAAATTGGCGTCGCAGTTCCGCGACAAGGTCGAGCGGGCGCTGCGCGAAGGTCAGCATTGGCAGGACGGCGCCGAATACAAAAGCTACGCTGACTGGCTTGAGGGTCGTGACACCGGCGATCTCGTCAGCGCCGCCAGTCGGCGCTACACTGGGCCTCGCGACCTGATCGAAGCTGGCCTCCTCGAGCCCCTCCGCTGGGATCGATCGAACGCCAGCTTGCGTATCAGCGAGATGCTGCGCTGGCGGTGACGTTCGCGAGCTTGCGAATATCGGCGAGCTACCCAAATCGATTGACATAAGGTCCGTTTGGGCTGCGAGTTGGATCGATGACGACTGTCGCAGGTGCAATGGAGGGGAACTGGGGTAATGAGCGGCGAAACGACGGCTAGCCCGGCCGGGCCTAAGCTGTCAGCCGTCATTTGCACCCATGACCGCTACAACTTGCTGCCCGAGGCCATCGAATCGCTGCTTCGCCAGGACATTGAACTCGGCGCGATCGAGATTATCGTCGTCGACAATTCGTCCGACCAGTCGGCGGCGACGGATTTCGCCCGGCGCTACGCCGGAACAGCCGATTTGCGCTATCTCGTCGAGCCCCAACCCGGGCTGTCCAACGCCCGCAATGTCGGGGTCGCCGCCGCGCGCGGTGGGATCGTCGCGTTTATCGACGACGACGGGCGCGCCGCGCCCGGCTGGGCGCGTGCATTGATCGCCGCGCACTCCGTGTATCAGGGCGAGGCCGGCATCGTCGGTGGGCGGGTGATACCGCGGTGGCAAACTCCACCGCCCGGGTGGCTCGGTTCGGAGCTCTTCGGCTACTTGTCGCTTGTCGATCTCGGCGACGAGCGGCGCGAGCTGAAACCGGGCGAGTTTCTCGTCGGCTGCAATCTGTCATTCGATCGGGCAGCTCTGTTAGCCACTGGCGGGTTTTCGATCAGGCTCGGTCGGATCGGGTCGGGCGCGACCCTGCTGTCCAACGAAGAGCTCGAAGTCGCCAACCGAGTTGCCCGGGCGGGGAAACTGGCGATCTACGCGCCCGACGCCGTCGTCGAGCACGTCGTTCACGGCAATCGGCTGACTCAAGACTGGATGCGCCGCCGCGCCGCTTGGCAAGCGGTGTCGGACCTGTTGTCTCGGCCGGACGAGGCCGAAGCGCTCGCGCGAGACGCCGCTGCCCACCTGCACTTCGAGCGCCCGCGAATTGGCCGATTTCCTGAGCGGGACACCTCCGAGGCGGTGCGGCACGACATGGTCACGACCTATAGCGAGATGATCTTGGCACTGCACGGCGGCAAGGTAGACGCCGCGCACGCCAGCTCCGGCTGGCTTCAGAGAATTTTCCGCCGGTAACCGCGCCGACACGCTGACGGGGAACCTGCCGATGGAGGACGGTGATGTCGGCCTCCGCAGCGGCACCGTCTTCACTGCGGCGCATGTGCCGCACTTGATCGCCGACGCTCGCGCCCGCATATTGGAGGAGCAGTGTTCGTGCTTCTCGATTGAGCCACGTGATCGGGCCTGCGTGAGCGACCCATCGTTGCGGTGGAAAGCTGGCCCCGTCTTTGTCCTCTGCCGACATTTGGACAGCCCTAATCGCGCGGGTCGTCTTCCGACTCGAGTAGTGCGTTCGTGTGAGCGCGCTTCGCGGATAACTCAAACCCGAGGGGCTTTGACCATTTTGTCTCATTTTTCCGACCTAGGACTTTCTGCGCCGATCCTCGCTGCCCTTGCAAGCGAAGGCTACGAGGCACCTACCCCGATCCAACTCCAAGCGATCCCGCCGGTGTTGCGCGGGCACGATCTATGCGGCATCGCACAAACCGGCACCGGCAAGACCGCCGCCTTTGCCTTGCCGATCCTCCAGCGCCTGTCGGGCGCGCCACAGCGGCTGGCGCCGCGAACATGCCGCGCCTTGGTGCTCAGCCCGACCCGGGAGCTGGCGAGCCAGATCGCCGACAGCTTCCGCTCGTACGGCGCCGGCATCAAGCTGACGACCGCCGTGGTATTTGGCGGCGTGCCGATCGGGCGCCAGCGCCAGCAACTGGCGCGCGGCGTCGATATCCTCGTCGCTACGCCGGGACGCCTGCTCGATCTGATCGACAACCGCTGGCTATGTCTGTCGAGCGTACAGGTTCTGGTCCTCGATGAGGCCGACCGCATGCTCGACCTCGGTTTCATTCATGCGTTGAAGCGGATCGTGAAGCTGCTGCCGCAGCCGCGGCAAACCCTGTTGTTCTCGGCGACGATGCCGAAAGCCATCGCCGCTTTGGCCGAGGATTATCTCAACGACCCGGTAAAGGTGGTCGTCACCCCCGCGGCGACCACGGTCGAGCGCGTAGACCAGCGGGTGCTCTTCGTGCCAGGCGAACGGAAACGGGATCTGCTGGCGGCGATGCTCCGTGATCCGGCGCTCGCCCGCGTGCTTGTCTTTACCCGGACGAAGCATGGCGCCGACCGCGTGGTCCGGCATTTAGACGGCGCCGGCGTCGAGGCAGTCGCCATTCACGGCAACAAGTCGCAACCACAGCGCGAGCGTGCTCTAGCCGGCTTTCGCGACGGCCAGACCCGCGTGCTTGTCGCCACCGACATCGCCGCGCGCGGCATCGATGTCGACGGTGTGTCGCATGTGATCAACTTCGAGCTGCCCAACGTACCCGAGGATTACGTGCACCGGATTGGCCGAACCGCGCGAGCCGGGGCCGCCGGCATTGCAGTGGCTTTCTGCAGCGATGAGGAGCGGCCCTATCTGCGCGACATCGAGAAACTGACGCGCCGGCCACTTCGCGTCTTTCCTACCCCTGCGGCGATGGCAGTCCCGCGTACCGCTCCGCTCGAGCAGCCGACGGAAACAGTCCCGCACCGCAAAGGTCACGACCGCGCGGCGCCGCAGCCAGCGGCGAACCGCCGTCACCGCGCCCCCTCCCGTCGTGGCAGGACCGATGGTCCCAGCCCGCGCCGCGACGAGGCAATTGTCACCGGCGTCGCCAGTTCGCTGCCGGCCTTCCTGCATCGCTCGTCGCTGGCGAAACCCGGTTCTCCCGCTCGTCAACCGACATATCGCGACGCCTACCGGACCACTCGGTTCGACGGCGCGCGCTGAACTCATGGCCAGACGCCCCACGGCCCGCCGCGTTGAGGATTTCGTCTTGTTTGACGTCCTTTACGAGGACGGCAGCCAAACCTCGAACCGCAAGGTGCCGGGCACCGAGCTCGACGATATAGACGGCGACCTCCTCGCCAAGCCTTATATCGAAGCGCAGGACCGTAAGATCGCCGAAATGTCCGGACGGCCCCGCACCGCGATCAAATCCGTCACCCGATCGCGCCGCCGCTAGGAAAGGAACCACCGCCCGTGCAAGTCTTTGTCCGCGATAACAACGTCGACGGCGCACTCCGCGTCTTGAAGAAGAAGATGCAGCGCGAAGGTACCTTTCGCGAGATGAAGCGGCGCCGATCCTACGAAAAACCATCGGAACGGCGGGCGCGTGAACGGGCCGAGGCGGTGCGCCGATACCGCAAGGCGATGCGCAAGCGGTTCGAGCGGGAAGGATACTGATCGCTGACCTTGCTCGCCCACGCAATATCGGGCAGAGAACCGGGCGCAATGACCTTTAAGGAAAGTTGCCGATGCGCAGACCGAATTATCGCTTCGAGCGTGCCGAGCGCGATCGCGCGAAACAGGCGAAAAAGGAAGAGAAGCTGAAGCGGCAGCAGGAGCGCCTCTCGACCCATTCGGACGACGGCGCCGTTCCGCGCGCGGCGGAAAACGAGCGGCGCGAAGACTGATCGGCTGGCAAGCCAAATTGTGAAGGTCTTGCCACGCCTCATTCCCCGAGCACTACGCCGCGCGCTTGATGCGATGCGAATATCACGAAGCCAAAGACAGCTCGCTGACGGCTGAACAATTGGCCGAGGGGGGCAGAACGGCATGGTGCCGGAAACCACGTTTCGATGCAGTACCCGGCGGTGCATTCCCGATCCCTGAGCCCGGCGACTTCTGAAGGACCTGCATCCAGCCCGTGGCTCTCAGGGGCCTGTCACTGCTCGACCCAACCTCTGGAGGCGCGAGCGGTCCCAGCGTCAGCGGTGCGCCCGCTGAGGCCCTAGGAGCGATCCCGCAGTTCACTGGCCCGTGTTTGGCTGGCCATTTCCCGTCATGTTGCCACCGAAAGTCCATTCGGGGCACATATCAGGGACCTGCGACGCCGCCGCGGGCGCAGGCGATGGAGAGCGCGAGCACTCTTGGCTTACGCACTCTCTCACCTCGCCTGCGCCCTCTCGATGGCGGTCAGCTTTTCGAGGATCGGAGACCCTCGCGTTTAGCGCACCGTCGGTTAGCCGCGAACGACAGGAACCGCAGGGGCCGGAGGCGGAGGCGGCGGCGGGGCCGGAGCGGCCATCGGTGCCGGCGGCGGCGCGGGAGCTGGCGTCGGAGCGCATGCCGCGAGGAACGCGGGAACCACAAGTGCAACCAGCGCCGCGTTACGCAACTGCCTGCGGCAGGCTATTTTTTTGATGCCGGACATCAGGTTTCTCCACAGTTGAGAGAATCGTACAATATGACAATCGTAAAGCAATTGACAGCAACGAAACGGTAAAAAAAGTTTCCTGGTTCCAGCGCAATAGCAAAAAATCGGGTTTGGCCGCCACGGCGCTCCATGGCGCGGACCCGGGCGGCTGCGAACAGCGGAGGGTCGATAAATCAAGACGTTGGTTTTACCGGTGCTTGAAGAAACTTGGTTCTGGTGGGCACAATTGTTCTAGAGAGACTATCGCGTGAAGGTTTTTGCCCCAACCTGGATTCGGGACCGTAAACGCTGCCGTTTTTCCAGCAGCAGCGCAAGTTAAGCGGGAGTGACGCTTTCGGTGAGGCTACCTCGTTCCCATCGTCCAGCTTCTAGGCGAAAGGCTTTTTGGGCATTCGTCGGACCGATTGCAGGCGGCGCGATTGTGCTCGCCGCGGCAAGCGCGCTTGCTCCGCCGGTTGTTCTCGCGGCGGACCAGCAGCCGCGCGAGATCTTCGTATCGGCGCCGGTCAGCCCCATGGCGGCATATGCCAACACTGACCTCGGCACGCTGCTCGGCAGCGGGCCCGAGTTGGTCGTCGGCGGCGAGCCGCTGAACATCGGATTGCTGCGACGCTTCTACGCGCGCCATGGTTTCGCGCCCGTTTGGACGACCCGGCCTGCGCAAGCGAATTCACTGGTGAATGCCGTGTTGCGCGCCGGCGATCAGGGCCTCGCCCCGGGGCTGTTTCACGCCAATCTGCTGCTGTCGCCGTTGCCGCCGCTTCAGCGGGACCTGGTGCTGTCGGACGCCTTTCTATCCTATGCCGACGCGCTGGCCCGCGGGATGGTGCCAGTCGAGCGTCGCCGAGACGACGAGGCTTTGACGTCAGACCGGATCGACGTCGCCGCCGTGCTCGACGCGGCGATGGCCAGCCCCGACCCAGCGGGGACGATCGAAGCGCTCGCGCCGAAGACGCCGACGTATCTGATGCTGCGCCAGGCCTTGCAGGATTCTCGCGCTTCGGGGGCCCGTTTGCGCGCGATCGAGGTAAACCTCGAACGCGAACGCTGGCTGCCGCGGCACCTGCCGCCGGACCGCGTGTGGGTCAATGTTGCCGACGAACGGCTCGTGCTCTACCGCGACAACCGGCCGGTTTTCACGACGCGGGTCATTGTCGGCCAAGATGCTGTGCGTAATCAGAGTCCCGAGTTCCAGGCCATCATCGACGGAGTTTTGTTCAACCCGCCTTGGAACATCCCGCAGGACATCGTCACCCGGGAAATCCTGCCCAAGATTGCTAACGACCCCGATTATCTGGCGCGTCACAACATGGTTGCGCTGCCCAATGGCGGGCTGGAACAGCTGGCGGGGCCAAACTCGGGGCTCGGCCAACTGATGTTTTATATGGACAACCGATTCGACGTCTACCTGCACGATACCCCATCGAAAGGCATCTTCGCCCACGACGACCGGCGCATCAGCCATGGATGTATCCGGGTGGAGAAGCCGCGCGAATTGGCCGCTCTGCTGATGCAGGAACCGGTCGAGGACATCGATCAGGCGATCGCGACCGGTAACACAACACGAAGCAATCTGCCGCAGCCCGTTCCGGTATTCGTGGTCTACGAGACCGCGTTCGCGGATGCCTCCGGCCGGTTGCAATTTCGCCCCGACGTCTACGGACGCGACGCCGAGATCTGGACACAGCTGGATCCGGAACGGCAACCCGTGGCAAACCGCGAGCCGCCCAGCCAACGCGGCGGCTGACCCTTTCACCAAGGTCAGGTGTGGCGCAGAACCAGTCAACCGACGCGCGGGCCATCGATGACCGCCAGTGGTCCGGTAGGCGACGTCTGAGTTGAGGCGCTACCCTCTACTCCAGCGCCTTGACGATCTCGTCGCACATCTTCTTGGCGTCGCCGAACAGCATCATCGTGTTGTCGCGGTAGAACAGCTCGTTCTCGACCCCCGCGTAGCCCGACGCCATCGAGCGCTTGACGAACAGCACCGTCTTGGCGTGCTCGACATCGAGGATCGGCATGCCGTAAATCGGCGACGACGGGTCGGTCTTCGCCGCCGGGTTGGTGACGTCGTTGGCGCCAATGACAAAAGCGACATCGGTCGAGGCGAAGTCGCGATTGATCTCGTCGAGCTCCTTGACGTCGTCGTAGGGGACATTGGCTTCGGCGAGCAGCACGTTCATGTGGCCGGGCATTCGCCCCGCGACCGGGTGAATGGCGTAGCTGACCTTGACCCCATCCTTCTTGAGGTCGTCGGCCATCGCTTTCAGCGAATGTTGCGCCTGGGCAACCGCCATGCCGTAGCCAGGGACGATAATCACCGACCCGGCGTTCTTGAGGATGAAGGCGGCGTCCTCGGCGCTGCCGGACTTCACCATCCGCTCGCCGACTCCCGGCCCGGCCGCCGCCGCCACACCCTCGCCGCCAAACCCGCCGAGGATGACATTGACGATCGAGCGGTTCATCCCCTTGCACATGATGTAGCTGAGGATCGCGCCTGATGAGCCGACCAGCGCGCCGGTGATGATCAACAAGCTATTCGACAGGGTGAAACCGATCCCGCACGCCGCCCAACCCGAGTACGAGTTGAGCATCGAGATCACCACCGGCATGTCGGCGCCGCCGATCGGCAGGATCAACAGGAACCCAAATGCCAGCGAGAGCAACACCAGCAGCACGAAGGTCGCTGGGCTTTCGGTCAGCGCGAAGAGCACGATCAAGAGGATCAGCGCCGCGCCCAGCACCGCGTTGAGAACGTGCTGGCCCGGGAAAATCAGCGGGGCGCCCGAGACCAGGCCCTGCAGCTTGGCGAAGGCGACAATCGAACCGGTGAAGGTGATCGCGCCGATGGTCAGCCCGAGGCCCATCTCGACCAGGCTCGCGCCGTGGATGTTGCCGCGCACGCCGATCCCGTATTCATCCGGCGCGGCGAACGCCGCGCAAGCGACGCAAACCGCCGAGAGCCCCACCAGGCTGTGAAACGCCGCGACCAGCTGCGGCAGCGCCGTCATCTGGATTTGGCGGGCGATGAAGGTGCCGATCCCGCCGCCGATCACCAGGCCGGCAATGATCAGCCAAAAGCTGACCACATGCGGCGTGGCGAGCGTCGTCAGGATCGCGATGACCATCCCGGCGATGCCGTAGAGGTTGCCGCCCCGCGCCGTCTCCGGCGAAGACAGGCCCCGCAACGCCATGATGAAGCAGATCGAGGCGACCAGATAGAGAAAGGCGGAATAGCTTTCGCCCACGTTTATTTCTTTCGCTGGAACATTTGCAGCATGCGCTGGGTGACGATGAACCCGCCGAAGATATTGACCGCGGCCAAGGTCACGGCGATGAACCCCATGATCTTTGCAAAGCTGAAGCCATGCGGGCCGGCGGCGATCAGCGCGCCGACGATGATGACGCTCGATACCGCGTTGGTAACGCTCATCAGCGGCGAGTGCAGCGCCGGAGTAACCCGCCACACGACGTAATAGCCGACGAAGACGGCGAGCGCGAACACGGTCAACTCGAAGACAAACGGCGACGTCCCGGCCGCCGGCGCTTGCTGGCTCATGACGGTCAGCGTCTGCGCCAGATCGCGCAGTTGGTTGGCGAGCTGCTGGGCATTACCGGCAAGCTCGCCGGCAGTTTGAGCGAGCGAGGTGGGGTCCGCCACGGGTCCTCCGTCAGCTACTGTGTCTGTTGCGGCGCTGGCGCCGCCAGCGCCGGGTTTACCACGGCGCCGTCCAAGGTGAGCAGCGCGGCCTTCACGATCTCGTCTGAGGTATCGATGCGCAGCTTTTTCTCGCTGTCGACGAGCAGCGCGAGAAAAGCTTGCAGATTGCGAGCATAAAGGAGGCTGGCATCGACCGCGATATGCGCCGGCGCGTTGGCGTAGCCGACGATCCTGACCCCGTTCGCCGTCGTCACCGTTTCCTCGGGCTTGCTGCCCTCGACATTGCCGCCCGCCTCAACCGCGATATCGGCGACGACCGAACCAGGCGACAGCGCGTCGAGCATCTCGGCGGTGAGCAACACCGGCGCCTTGCGGCCGGGGACCAGCGCGGTGCAGATGACGATATCGGTGCGCCGCAGCGCCGCCGTCACCATCTCACGCTGGCGGCGCTGAAAATCTTCGCCCATCTCGCGGGCATAACCGCCGGCGGTCTCGGCGCTTTTCATTGCCTCTTCGTCGACCATCAGAAAGTTGGCGCCGAGGCTCTCGACCTGCTCCTTGGCAGCGGCACGCACATCGGTCGCCGAAACCACCGCGCCAAGCCGGCGCGCCGTGGCAATCGCCTGCAAGCCAGCGACGCCGGCACCCATCACCAGCACCCGCGCCGCCTTGATCGTGCCGGCCGCGGTCATCATCATCGGCATGGCGCGGCCGAACTCCGCGGCGGCGTCGAGCACCGCCTTGTAGCCGGCGAGATTGGCCTGCGACGACAGCACATCCATGCTCTGGGCGCGGGTGATACGCGGGACCAGCTCCATCGCCAGTGCCGCGACACCGGCCTTGGCATAGGCGCGCACCTCGGCGGCGTGATCAAGCGGCGATAAGAGGCCGATCATCGCCGCGCCCTTCTTGATCATCTTCAATTCATTGAGCTGGCCCGCCTTGCCGCCCAAGAGCGGCCGCTGCACCTTGAGGACGACATCGGCGTCGGCCAGCGCGGCTTCCTCATCGACTGCGATGGTCGCGCCGGCGGCCTGATAGGCGGCATCGCCAAAAAACGCGCCCGCCCCGGCGCCGGTTTCGACCGCAACCTCAAGCCCCATGCCGATCATGTGCTTGACCGTATCGGGCGAGGCGGCGACCCGCCGCTCGAACGCGCGTCGTTCCTTGACGATAGCGACCTTCATCGCGCGCGAACGTCCTCTGTCGGCAGTGTCGATAACAAGGCCGCAAAGTGCCGCAAGGTGAGAGGATTGTGAAGGAAAATGCCGTTGCCGACAGCCATGCGCGCCATGCTTCCGTCGTATTTCCTCCGCATGCTAGGGTTTGGCGTTGTGTACATGCGCGTTGCCGGCGCGCCTGGCCGAACCCGTTCCCCGCGGCTTGGAGATCGCATGAGTGACGCGCCGCCCGCCGTGAGCTGTCGGGCCCTATCTGGAATAAACCCGAGAATGCAACGTTGTCGCACCGTTGGAACTTTGGGGAATCGTCGGAACGCGTGGTTTCCCTCGTGACTCCGGCGAGCGTACGGTTCAGCGATCAATTGATCGCGGTGCTTCCCCGGCTGCGGCGGTTCGCCGCTGGCCTGACCCGATCGGCGAGCGAAGCCGACGACTTGGTCCAGGCCGCGTGCGAGCGGGCGTTGGCGCGGGAGCATCAGTTTCAGGAGGGTACGCGGTTCGACAGTTGGATGTTCCGCATCGTGCAGACGATCTGGATAGACCAGTTGCGGGCTCGCGATATTCGCAAGGAGGACGGAGACATTGCCGAGGATCGCCTCGGATCGGACGAGCCGGTGCGGCGGGTCGAAGCGCGTCTCACTCTGGCGGAGGTGCGGCGAGCCGTCTCGCTGCTGCCGCCAGATCAGCGGTCGACGCTGATGCTCGTGACGGTCGAAGGCCTCAGCTACAAGCAGGCGGCCGAGGTGGCGGGCGTGCCGATCGGCACGATCATGAGTCGTCTCGCCCGCGCGCGCATCGCCTTACAGCAACTGCTCGATGCCGGCGCTGGCGAGCGCAGGAGTGCGAGTGATGCAAGTGCATAGCGACGAATCTCTGGTGGCCTACCTCGACGGCGAGCTCGCCGGCGAGGAGCGCGCGCGAATCGAAGCGTGGCTTGACGCCGACCCGGCGGCGCGTGACCGCCTGCTTGCTCTCGCCGAGTCGGCGAGGCTCGTGCGCAATGCCTTCGCCGCGATTGTCAACGAACCCGTGCCCGAGCGGCTGATCGCCGCGGCTCGCGGCGAGACGCCAATGCCTGCTGCCGAAGCCGAGGTCATCAGGCTGCGGCCGGCTGCCGCCAAGCCGGCGTCGGTCTCGTCCTGGAGGCGGCACGTCCAGCTGGCCGCCGCGGCCGGGCTTTTCGGTCTGCTGGTCGGCGCCGGCGCGGGCTATTTGGGCAATGGCATCCTGGCGCCATCGGGCGGCCCCGGCGCGCGCCCGGCCGAGACCGTCGCACTCGACAATTGGCTCGACAACGCCGCCGGCGACTACAAGCTGATGGTCAATGCCGGCGGTACCCTGGTCGACGTCCCAGCCAGCCCCGACAATGGCGAGGTCCTGCAGAAGATCAGCCAGAACCTGTCTCAACCGGTACGCTTGCCCGACCTAAAACCGTGGGGATTAACCTTCCAGGGGGCACGGCTGGTTGTGCTCGAAGGCCGCCCGGCGGCGCAACTCGAATATACCACCGACAACAAGGCGATCGGACCGCTCGCGCTGATCATCGGTTCGACGAAGCAACCAGACCTCGCGCCCACTCCGGGTCAGCGCCAAGACCTCAAATTGCTCTACTGGCGCCACCAGGGCCGAGCCACGGTGCTCGTCGGCCAGAGCGATCTCGGCTACCTCTGGGGCATCGCCAACGACGTCGCCTGGCAGCTAGACGCGATCTGATATAATCGCATCCGGCGACCATAAAGGGGGTCAGCCGGTGCGTTTGCTGCTGATCGAGGATAACGAACGCTTTGCAGCGCTGCTGAAACAGGGGCTCGTCGCCGCCGGCTTCAGCGTTGACGTACTGACGACCAGGCAAGAAGCGCAAACCGCGCTCGAAGCGGGGCGCTGGGACGTCGTCGTGCTCGACCGCGGGCTCCCGGACGGCGACGGCATCGCGGTATTGACCGAGATGCGTCAGCATGGCGACAGCACTCCGGTGCTGATCCTCACCGCTCACGGCAATCTCAAGGACCGGGTCAGCGGCTTGCAAAGCGGCGCCGATGACTATCTGGTTAAACCTTTCGCGCTCGAGGAACTGGTGGCGCGGCTGCACGCGCTGTTGCGGCGGCCGGGGAACCTGCTTGGGTTGGCGCTGCGTCTTGGCAACATAACGCTCGACACGGTGGCCCGGCAGGTCTTTGTCGCCGACCAGCCAATCGCGTTTTCGGCGCGCGAGATTGCCGTGCTCGAGCATTTGCTGCGCCGCAGCGGGCGGGTGGTCGCCAAGACACTGCTCGAAAACAGCCTCTACGGACCCACGCAGGAAGTCGGTTCGAACGCGGTCGAGGTCCACGTCCATCGGCTGCGGCGTCACCTGATCCAAATCGGGGCGTCGGTTCAAGTGCATACCGTGCGGGGCGTCGGCTACATGATCTGCGAGGAGAAGGCCTAAGTGTTCCGCTTCCGCTCGGTCGTCGGACGCGCGATTTCCCTGCACCTCGTCGCCATCGCGGTGACCTCCATCTTCATGCCTCTCGCGCTCTACCTGATGCTGAAATATGCCGCTCAGGACTTGCACCGGCACGCATTGCGCGACCAGGCCGCCGAACTCCTGAAACTCATCGATCTCGGCGACGACGGCGCCCTGCACATGCACCTGCCACCCCGGCTCGCCGATCTCTATTCGACCGATTACGGTCGGTACTCCTACGCGGTCGGTGACGCCAGCGGCCGGGTTCTGCTGTCGTCGTTCTCCGACGGCCGCGCGGTCACCCGCACTCCACCGCCGATTGCTCAGGAGATTTCGTTTTCGGGGCGCTTTGACGGCACCGAGATATTCGGGATCAGCGTTCCAGCCGAGATCGCGGGGCAAAAGGTGTGGCTCGAGGTGTCGCAGGATCTCGCCCACCGCGACGTGCTGATCGATGACATCGTCGCCAATTTCTTCACCCGGGTCGGATGGATCACCGCGCCGATCCTGCTGCTGCTCTTGGTCATCGACGTAGGCATCATTCGGCGTGCCTTGCGGCCGGTTGTCGCCGCATCGCGCCTGGCCGAGAAGATCGACCCGCTGCACACCGATTTGCGCCTGCCCGAAGCCGGCATGCCGCGCGAGGTCCAACCGCTGGTCCACGCGGTGAACCAGGCGCTCGATCGCCTTGAGGAAGGATTCCGCGTCCAGCGGGAGTTCACCGCCGATGCGGCCCATGAGCTGCGGACGCCGCTGGCGATCTTGCGCGCGCAAATCGATATGATCGGCGACCGTGAGCTGGCCCAAACGCTGCGAAACGACGTCGAAAACATGAGCCGGCTGGTCAACCAGCTGCTTGAAATGGCCGAGATTGACACCTTTGTCATCGGCACCTCGGAGACCGCCGACCTTTCGGCCGTATCCGCCGAGATCGCCGCCTTCCTCGCGCCGATCGCGCTGGCTCAGGATAAACGCGTCGCGGTAAGCGCCGCGCGTAAGCCGATCTTGGTGCCGGGCAACGCCGAAATGCTCGGCCGCGCCGTGCGCAATCTTGTCGAGAACGCACTGACCCACACGCCGGCCCGCACGACAGTCGAGATCAAGGTCGACCCAGCGGGAGCAATCACCGTCTTGGATTGCGGTCCTGGCATCCCCGCGGCCGAACGCGACCAGATCTTCCGCCGCTTCTGGCGGCGCGACCGCCGGCGTCAAGGAAGCTCCGGGCTGGGGTTATCGATCGTCGCCCGCATCGCCGAGCGGCATGGCGCCACGATCTCGGTCGGCGACCGCGCGGGCGGCGGCGCGATGTTCACCCTGCGGTTCCCGTTGGTTATTGCCTCCCCGCAGGCGACGCGTCAGGAACTGGCACCGGTTTCCTGAAGCCGAGCGTTATTGCTTTTCCATGCGATAGACGTAGTCGTTGAGCCCGAATTCGGCGGTCTTCTCGTCCAGGAAATGAAAGTCGAGCTCGTTGCCGCAACCGGTTTCGAGCGTCTTCCACGAGGTCCCTTTGAACCCCAGCGCCGCCGCGGCGGCAGCGGGATCGGGCGGCGGCTTGCCCTCGCGTGGCTCCGCCAATTCGCCCTGAAACAGCATGTCCGGACCGCTGTCGACGAGCTTGTATTTGAGATTGCGGCAGGCGAGCTGCTTCGGGCCATCGATGCCCGCGGCGCGAAACGTCACGGTCTTGCCCACTAAAGAATCTTTTTCTGCCGTGCTCAGCGGCCGTGACGTGTCGGCCCAAGGGGCCACCACGGCCGAGGCCACTCGCCATGGGCCGAGATAGAAGGCATCGGCACGGGCCGGCGGCGCGGCAATCGCGGCGAAAATCGCGACAGCCAGAACGCTGATCTTGGTCATGTTCGATCCGTGAGGTTGATCGTCGAGCTTATCGGCGAAGGCGCGAGCGGCTTCAAGATCGTCATGGCAAGCCTCTGATATCGCCGTCTCGCGCGCTGCCGCGCCAGCCGCTATGGTTGGACGACACCAAGGTCCCAACCCGCGGAGGAAACCCGAAATGGCCGACACCCCGACCTTTGGCCGCTACGCCGAAATTCCCTACGACCAAATGACCCCCGAGCAGCAAGAGGGCTACCACTCGCTGATGGAGACCCGCGGCCGCCTGCCCGGGCCGAACAAGATCTACGTGCACAATCCGAAGCTGGTGAAGGTGATGGGGCCGCTCGGCGCCTATTTCCGCACCGGCTACTCGCTCTCCGAGCGCGAGCGCGAAATCGCCGTCGTCATCGTCAATAGCAAATTCCATTCGGCCTACCCGACCAACGCGCACGAGCGCGCGGGCAAGGCCGCCGGCCTTCCGGCCGACAAGGTCGAGGCAATGCTCTCCGGTTTGCCGGCCTCGTTCGACGACAAGCGCGAGCAGGTGATCTACGAGATGGCGAAATGCCTTACCGAGTTGCGCTGGGTGTCGAAAGGGCTGTTCGACCGCGCGGTCGAGGCGCTGGGCCATGAAGGCATTACCGACGTCATCTGCTTGATGGGCTTCTACACCAGCGTGTCGATGACCCTCGCCTTCTACGACGTCCCCGCCGGCGCCGAAGGCATGGCCCGGTAATCTCGACAAGGGAGGAAGCGAGATGTTGATCGTCGACGCACAAGTTCACATCTGGTCGGCCGGCCCGCCCGGCAACCCGGCGCACCGCCAGGTCAATTCGTACACGGCCGAGGAATGCATCCGCGACATGGACGCAGCCGGTGTCAATGCCTGCCTGCTGCATCCGCCGGGCTGGGATCCGAACTCAGGCAAGATCTCCGAAGAGGCGGCGGCCAAATACCCAACGCGCTTTGGCATCCTCGGTAATTTCCCGCTCGACAAGCCCGAGAGCCGCTCGCTGATCGACGGCTGGCTCAAGCGGCCGGGGATGCTCGGGCTGCGCTACGCTTTCACCGCGCCGCACCAGGCCAATTGGATGACCGACGGCACGATGGACTGGCTATGGCCGGCGGCCGAGAAGGCCCACATCCCGATCGCGCTGATGGCGTCGAACTACCTGCCGCTGGTCGGCCAGATCGCCGAGAAGCACCCGGGTCTCAAGCTGATCCTCGACCACTACGCGCGCAGCCGCGGCGGCCTGGACGATGCGGCGCACGAGAACCAGCCGGCACTGCTGGCGCTCGCCAAACACAAGAACGTCGCAGTCAAATGCACCGGCGCGCCAGGCAATTCGAGCCACGCCTACCCCTACAAGAACATCCACAAATACACCCAGCAGATCGTCGAGACCTTCGGCCCCGAGCGCAGTTTCTGGGGCACCGACATCACCCGCATGCCGTGCTCGTGGAAAGAGTGCGTGACCATGTTCACCGAGGAGATGCCGTGGCTCAAAGGCCGCGACCTCGAACTGGTCATGGGCCGCGCGGTGTGCGATTTCCTCGGGTGGAAGCTGCCGAGCTAAGCATCGGGCGGGCTGAGGGCGTGCGGCGGCAAGGACCACCTCACGCTCCCAGCCACCACGAAGAGGCAGAGACAGGTGTGGCCCGGCACCAAGCGCTGATTTCGCAAGCGCCACTAAGGCAGCGTCGTCTCTGATCCAGCGAAGCGGCGCCACGCGCTCATCTGCACCGCCGAGGTCAGGCAGTGCACGACGACCGGCTTGGTCTTTACGGCAAAGGCGGCGGCGATGCCGTCGGCGATTTCGCCCTCGTCGCGGATCGTGATGCCCTCGGCGCCAAACGACCGGCCCCAGGCGGCGAAATCAGGGTTGGTCAGCCGCGTGCCTTCGAGAAACGGCCGCTCGGGATAGCGCACGTAAGAGTGCATGCCGATCGTGCCGTACATCGAGTTGTCGGACACGATCATGATCGGCGCGCCGCCATACTGCACGGCGGTGGCGATCTCGTTGCCCATCATCAGCGTGCCGCCATCGCCGATAAAGCAGACGACCTGCCGGCCGGGCTGCCGCAACGCCGCCCCGACCGCCATCGGCATGCCCGAGCCCATCGCACCGACCACCGAGGACAGGAAGATCTGGCTCTGCTTGAAGCCGATATAGCGGTGGACAAAGCTGCCGAAATTGCCGGCGTCGGTGGTGACGACGGCGTCGGGCGCGAGATGCTTGTCGACCTCACAGACGATGGCGGCAAAGTTGATGCCGTCGCTGGTCGGGTTCCATTCCTTTGCCAGCAGCTGGCGATGGATCGCGTTGAGCCCGGCGACCCAGCCGCGCCGCTTCGCGGCGTCCGCTGGCGCGCCGCGCGACAACAGCGCCTTGATGACCTCATGCGGGCTGCACGGCAGCCCCAGGGTCGGCCGCCAGACCCGGCCGACCTCGTTGGCGTCGGGCCAGACATGGACAAACGGCAGCTGCGGTGTCGGCGCCGCCGGGAAGGTGTAGGACTGGCTGACCGAGTTGGTCATCCGCTCGCCGAGCGCGATCATCAAATCGGCCTTCTTCATCTCGCCGATCAGCGCCGGTGGGACGCGGATGCCCATATAGCCGCCGTAATTTGGGTGCATCGCATCGAACAAATGCGGCCGGCGATGCGTCGGGTTGATCGGCAGCGCCCATTCCTCGGCGAGCCGGTTGAGGTCGGCGAGCGCCGACGGATCGCGCAGATGATCCGCCCAGAGCGCGCCGCCGACCGGCACCAGCGGCCGCTCGGACGCCGCCAGCATCTCGGCGACGCGGTTGAGGTCGTCGACGCGCGGTCCGGCGATCGGCCGATCGCGCGCGGCGTCCACTTCGGCGTCGGTCTCCTCGTCGAAAATGTCTTCCGGCAGGATCACCGCGACCGGGCCTTGCGTTCCGCTTTCGGCGACGTGAAACGCGCGGGCAATCGCTTCCGAGGCCTGCTCCGGCTCGTTGACCTCGATCACCAGCTTGGTGGTGTCGGCGAGCAGCCGCGAATAGTTCTGCTCCTGCAGCGCGAGCCGGCCGAAATCCTTGCGCTCGACCTGGCCGACGAGCACGACCATCGGCGTCGCGTCGTGATAGGCGCTGTGCAGCGGCCCCATCGCGTTGGCCATGCCCGGCCCGCGCGACACCATCGCCACCCCGGCGCGGGCGCGCAGGCGCCCGTCGGCCACCGCCATATAGCCGGCCCCGGTTTCATGCCGGCACACCACGACGCGCATCGAATTGCGCTGCAAGAGCTCGCTGGTCAGCCCGACATAGCTCTCGCCGGGCACGCAATAAATCTGGTCGACATCGTGCGCTTCCAGGCTCTCCGCCAGCAGGCGGGCGACAGTGCGGCTCATCGATTTTTCCTCTGCGTTGGCCGGCTACAGACAGCGCAGCCCGAGAGAACTGCGCGCGGTGCGTTCGGAGTACACCTTGTCGTGAAAACCGCCAGTCGATTTAATATGCCGAGCCAAGGCCGAAATAGGGCGAACGGTCATGCCAGCCTTTCTTCAGTACTTGCATGGGAGACTGATTGATACCACTGGCATGACCCACACGACAGCGTCGGCCGTGGAGGCGATTGGCGCTGTTGTGCTCATTGCCGTCGCTCTGTGGATCATGATGAAGGCCATGCGGGCTCTCAGGCGATAGCCACCGTCTCGGCTATATCTAACCGCCTTCCTCGGATATGACCGCTCCGGCGGGACGTTTCCTTTTAGTAGCAACATAGTAGCAAACGGCCGAAAATCGGCCTCTCGATTGCGAGGTTCAGCGATGGCCGACTTAGAGCCCATCCCCTATTCCGACCAGCAAATCCGCCGCATTTTGGAGACAATGCCAACCATCGCGATAGTCGGTGGATAAATCCGTCCTACAGTCCCGTCCCGGGGCCGGCGTGCTGCCATATTGAAAGGTAAGTGGCGCACCCATGATCATCATCGGGTACGAAATTCGTTGCCATAAAAGTATGCCATGAAGACCACCAGTGACCGATCCTCCACTCGTATCTCCGACCACCGCCGTCAGTAATGAGAAATTGTTTCACTGGCGAGCCAAAACGCCGGTCAACCATGCTCTTTGTAATGCAAATCGGCGACGGGTAAAAATGCATGTCTAGCGTTGCGCGAGTGACGCTATCAGGTGGGCCGAACGGCTCATGCGCAGCGGCGCCGCGTAGATCCAAAAGGGTATAGTTGATCCGAGCCTGGGAGCCTGAAGTAATCGGGACTGAGTCCAGAATAAACGTCGCATTGGGCACCGAGACGCCATTCTTTTTTGCGAATACGGTTTTTGGATTGGGCGCAAGACCAAGGCCCGCTGTTACGATAGCCGTTTGAGTCAGGTCGTGTAGCGAACCCAGCCATTCCACCACATCGAGGACCTTATCGGGTTGCAGCTCCGTAAGATGGAACGGCGGAGTTGGCGGCGTTGTGCACGCAGCAAGGAGCACGGTCGCGAATGCGACCAGCATCGCCCTGCAAGTCAACCGCTTACAGCTCATCTAAAGGCCCCCGCGTGACTGCGGACGCAGGGTAATGCGCGAAGCGTCAGCGCCGGGTTAAGGAACCGCCGCTTGGAGACTGCGGATGTTCCGTACCAATCCCGTGTTAAAAGGCGCAAAATCGGCCTCTGAACCCGGAGTTTTGATCATGGCCGATCTGGAACCGATCCCCTATTCCGACCAGCAAATCCGTCGCATTTTGGAGAATGTGCGGACGATCGCGATGGTCGGGGCTTCGACCAACTGGAACCGGCCGTCGTACTTTGTGATGAAGTACCTGCAGGGCAAAGGTTACCGGGTGATCCCGGTCAACCCGACCGCGGCGGGGCAGATTCTGCTCGGCGAGAAGGTTTACGCCTCGCTGAAGGACATTCCCGACAAGGTGGACATGGTCGACATGTTCCGCGCCGCCGACGCGGCGCCCGGCGTCGTCGCCGACGCCATCGCGATCGGCGCCAAGGTGGTGTGGATGCAATTGGGCATCCGCAACGACGAGGCGGCGGCCACGGGCGAAGCGGCCGGGCTGGAAGTCATCATGAACCGTTGCCCGAAAATCGAGTTCGGGCGGCTCGGCGGCGAGCTCTCATGGAGCGGGGTCAACAGTGGCATCATCCAGAACCGCGCGCCGCAGGCGCCGCGGCCGCGCCAGGCCAAGGAGCGCTCCGCCGCCTCGCATAATCTCAGCTATGGGTTCGAGACGCGTGCGATCCACGCCGGCGCCGCGCCCGACCCGACCACCGGCGCGCGCTCGACCCCGATCTACCAGACGACGGCCTATGTGTTCGACGATGTCGACCACGCCGCCTCGCTCTTCAACCTGCACAATTTCGGCTACATCTACTCGCGCCTGACCAACCCCACCGTGGCAGTGCTCGAGGAACGCGTTGCCAGCCTCGAGGGCGGCCGCGCCGCGGTGGCGGCAGCGTCGGGCCATGCGGCGCAGTTCCTCATTTTCTTCACGCTGATGCAGCCGGGCGACGAATTCATCGCCTCGCGCAATCTCTATGGCGGGTCGCTGACCCAGTTCGGACTGTCGTTCAAGAAGCTCGGCTGGACCTGCCACTTCGTCGATCCGACCGAGCCGGAGAACTTCCGCAGGGCGATCACGCCGAAGACCAAAGCGATCTTTATCGAGAACCTGGCCAATCCCGGCGGCATCGTCGTCGACATCGCCCGGGTCGCCGAGATCGCGCACGCAGCCGGTATCCCGCTGATCGTCGACAACACGTTGGCCACGCCGTATCTGTGCCGGCCGATCGACTTCGGCGCCGACCTCGTCGTCCATTCGACGACCAAGTTCCTGTCCGGCCATGGCAATGCGCTGGGCGGCGTCGTGGTGGAGTTGGGAAAATTCGACTGGTCGCAGGGCGGCAAGTTCCCGTCGCTGACCGAGCCGGAGCCGGCCTATCACGGGCTCAAATTCTTCGAGAATTTCGGCGATTTCGCCTTCACCACAAAGGCGCGCGCGGTGGCCCTGCGCGATTTCGGCCCGACCCAATCGCCGATGAACGCGTTCCTCACCATCACCGGGATCGAAAGCCTGCCGGTGCGCATGGACCGCCATGTCGAGAATGCAACGAAAGTGGCGGAATTCCTCGCCGTACACCCAAAGGTCGCGTGGGTCTCATACGCGTCGCTCAAGGACAGCCCCTATTACGAGCTGGCGCGGAAATACCTGCCGAAAGGCGCCGGCGCGGTGTTCACCTTCGGGGTCAAGGGCGGGTTCGAGGCCGGGGTCAAGCTGGTCGAGAACGTTCGACTGTTCTCGCACCTCGCAAATATTGGCGACACGCGCAGCCTGATCCTGCACCCGGCGTCGACGACGCACCGGCAATTGACCGATGAGCAGCGCCTCGCCGCCGGCGCCGGCCCGGACGTGGTGCGGCTGTCGATCGGGCTCGAAACCGCGGACGACCTGATCCGCGACCTCGACGAAGCGCTGGCAGTCTAATTTTTATGCGCCGGCCGATTGACAATCCGGATTGAGTTCCTAGTTTGTTCCTATCTGCTAAGAATCCGCGAGCTTGAGGCTCCGGCCGTCAGTGCCCCAGCGGCGCTCGCGGTCAACAGCTTATCGCGCTTGCCGATCAACTAGCGGCAAGGCAGAATCAGATAGAGCGTGGAGCAACCGGCACGCGAGGGAGTCGGGTTGCGCGGGGGGAGCCAATGAGAGCGCGCGCTGCCTTCTGGGCTGTGGGGATGTCGCTGCTGGCGCAGGCGGCCGTGGCGCAGAGCATCAAACACGTCGTGACGTTTGGCGATAGCGGCTGGGACAGCGGCTACTACAAGCTGCTTCCGGCGCCCGGCGGCGGCATGGATTACGATATGGCTTGGCCGGCCGCGGTCGCCGCCGGCGCGGGCGCGCCGACGACCAACCCCGGGCTGATGAGCCCGCAGGTGCTCGCCGCCTATTTCGGGCTGACGGCGTTTCCCGCCAACCAGCCCGGTGGCACGGACTACGCCACCAGTGGCGCCAAGAATGTGACGATGAACGATTCGCATACTGGCGGCTTCAAAGCGGCGATCCCAACCGTGACTCAGATCGCCAACTTCCTCGCCGCTAACCACGGCGCAGGCAACGATACGCTGTTTCTCATCGGCTCCGGCGGTAACGATGTCGCTTACGCGCTCGGCCAATCCGGAGCCGGACCTTACCCGGCTGACCCCAATGGTTACATCGTTGGCGCGGCGAGTGACCTGGCCGCCGCGATCGCGGGGCTGAAGAACGCCGGAGGCCGCTTCTTCATCGTTCCCGACCTGCCCTATTCGTTTCCGCTCAACGATCCGACGACCCAACAGGCTCGCCTGCTTTACAGCCAGGCGCTCTGGTCGGATATCGCCGCGTCGGGCGTCAACTTCATTCCGGCGGACTACAACGCGGTACGTCTGGCGATCCAAGCCAACCCGCTTTCCTTCGGCTTCATCTCGATCAGCAACGCGGCAGGCCATACCGCCTGCACCAAACCGGCCAACATCGACAGCGCCTGGGCGCTGCTGTGCTCGCCCAACCCCGGCGCGCCATCGCAACTGGTCGCACCCAACGCCGACCAGGTTTATCTGTTCGCCGACGATCAACACCTGACGACCGCCGGCCAGAAAATCATCGGCGATTATTTTTATAGCCTGGTGGTGGCGCCCAGTGAAATTTCGCTGCTGCCTGAAAACGCGCTGGAGATGCGTCGCGAGGCGATCACCGGCATCCAGCAACAAATCGCCGTCTCCCAGGCAAATGCCGGCGCGCTCGGCTTCAATCCCTGGATCGTTGGCGACATCGCCCGTTATGGCTTTACCAACTCGACCGGGTTTCCGGGCGACCCGAGCAACGCCTATTCCGGCAGCGTGGGGGTAGACCATCATTTGGGCGGCGGGCTCTTGATCGGAGCCGCCCTCAGCATTGGCAGCCAGAGCCCCGACTTCACCCTGGGCGGCGGGTTCACCCAGCGGCAGATCGCCGGCAGCGTTTACGCCGGATTTCGTACCGAGCCGTGGTGGGGCGACGTCATCGGGACTTACGGCGGACTCGATTACAGGATCGACCGTGCCGTCCCGATTGGCATCACCATCCAGCACAACCCGGGCAACACCGGCGGCCGGGATGTGTCGATCGCCGTTGAAGGCGGCTACGACTTCACCAACGGCACGCTGACCCACGGGCCGATTGTCGGGCTGACGGCGCAGCATATCGATGTCGACAGATTCACTGAGACCGGCTCCTTCACCAGCCTCTCCTTCGCCAGCCAGACGCGAGAACTCGGCCATCGGCGCGCTCGGCTACCGCGCCAGCATCGATATCGGCAATTTGACGCCGTTCGCCCAGCTCGTGTGGGATCACGAGTTCATCTCGACCGGCAATCGGACCGTGACGGCCTCGCTCACCACCATCGTGGCGCCGGGCTTTTCGATGCCGGCCATCGACGTCGGCAATAACTGGGGAACGGGCACGGTCGGGGTTAAGTGGAAGCTGACGCCGCAATTAACCGCACTCGGCTCGTTCACCGGCGAATTCGGGCAGAGCCGGGTCGCCGCCTATGGCGGCCTGCTCGGCCTCAATATGTCGTTCTGAGGTAGCCGGCGGCTATCGCACGCTGACCAGTTCGACGTCGAACATCAGCGTCGCGTTGGGCGGGATCACGCCGCCCGCGCCCTTCGCCCCGTAGGCGAGCTCCGGCGGGATGATCAGCGTGCGCTGGCCACCGATCTTCATCCCGGCGACGCCTTCGTCCCAGCCCTTGATCACCTGCCCGGCGCCGAGCTTGAACGTGAATGGCTTGCCGGCATTCTTCGAGCTGTCGAATTCTGCGCCCTTGGCGCCATTCTTGTAGAGCCAGCCGGTGTACTGCACCGAGATGAGCAGGCCGCTCTTCGCCTCCTCGCCGTCGCCGACCTTGACGTCGGTATATTTGAGCCCGTCTGGCAACTCGACGGTCTTGCCTTGCTGGGCGCTCACGGGTAGGGCGAAAACGAAAAACGCAAATGCCGCGACAACAGCGGCAAAGCGGAAAGACATCGGGAACTCCTGACTGGATGCGGCTGGGGGGCCAATATGCAGGCTTGGCAGTGGCCGTCGCAAGGAGCCGCGTGCTAGCGTTCCCGGCGATCCCTATCCCCCCAGCGAAAATCGGAGGAAATCCATGGCTCAGTCGCAACCCAGCTCGGCCCGTGATGCGGTGCGCAACGTTGTTCCCGACCTCATCGGCTATACCGAGAAGTGGCTGTTCGGTGAGGTTTGGGAGCGGCCGCAACTATCGAAGCGCGACCGCAGTTTGATCGTCGTCGCCACCTTGATCGCGCTCGGGCGCGAGAAACAGCTTGTCGGCCATCTTGAGCGCGCGCTCAACAACGGCCTTAGCAAGACCGAGCTGTCCGAAGTCATCACTCACCTCGCCTTCTATGCCGGCTGGCCGGCGGCGATGACTGCGGCCCTGGTGGCCAAGGACGTCTTCGAGAAGCATTGAGCGCCAGATCGCCCCTCACCCCGGTCCTCTCCCCGCTCACCGTTCACGGGGAGAGGGAGAGTTCAGCGGAGGAAATGACATGAAAGTCGGTTTCATCGGGCTCGGCACGATGGGCGCCAGCATGGCGGCGAACCTGCAAAAAGCCGGGTACGAGCTGGTTGTCCATGACATCCGCCGGGCGGCGGCCGAGCGCCACCTCGCCGCGGGCGCCACGTGGGCCGACAGCCCCAAGGCGTTGGCCGAGCAATGCGAGGTCATCTTTACCTCGCTCCCCGGCCCGCCCGAAGTCGAGGCGGTCGCGCTCGGTCCCAATGGGTTGCTCGCCGGCATGAAGCCGGATACGGCTTATTTCGACCTGTCGACCAACTCGCCGACCCTGGTGCGACAAATCAACGCGAAGTTCGCCGAGAAGAACGTCTACATGCTCGACGCGCCGGTGAGCGGTGGCCCGCGTGGCGCCGCTTCGGGGCGGCTGGCGCTGTGGATCGGCGGCGACGAGCAGCAGTTCAACCGCCACAAGAAGGTGCTCGACGCGATCGGCGACGCGGCGCGCTACATCGGTCCGATCGGCGCCGGCTCCGTCGCCAAGCTGGTGCACAATTGCGCCGGCTACGCGATCCAGACCTGCCTTGCCGAGGTGTTCACCATGGGGGTCAAGGCGGGGGTCGAACCGTTGGCGCTGTGGGAGGCGGTGCGCCAAGGCGCGGGCGGACGGCGGCGCACCTTCGACGCGCTCGGCGACCATTTCCTCACCGACAGTTACGACCCGCCGGATTTCGCCCTGCGCCTGGCGCACAAGGACGTGACCCTCGCCACCGAGCTCGCCCGCGAACTGAAGGTGCCGATGCCCATGGCAAACTTGGCACACGGCGAGCTGACCGCGGCGCTCAACCGTGGTTGGGAGGGCCGTGACTCGCGGGTCGCGATGAACCTGCAGAAAGAGCGCGCCGGTGTCACGATCAAGGTCGACCCGGCTGACATCAAGGCCGCGCTCGAACGCGACGGAAAATAGCTTGTAAGCTGCACTTAAGGTTTGCTGGACCCCGCCCGCTTTGCTACGGGTGGGGCCAGCAAGCGGATTTAGCGGCGCGGACTGGCGGATCGTCGGCCGATTGAACGGGGAAGGAAGACCATGAAGGGGACGTTTCGCGGGGTGGCGCTGCTTGTCTGCTTTCTGCTTTTGCCATGCGCGAAACCGGCGGTGGCGCAAAAATCAGGCGGCATCCTCAAACTGTATCACCGCGACAGTCCGGGAAGCCTGTCGATCCTCGAGGAAGCGACGATCTCGGCAATCGCGCCGGCGATGGCGGTGTTCAACAACCTCGTTTTGTTCAATCAGCACGAAAAGCAGAATCGACCAGAATTCATCGAGCCGGAGCTGGCGGAAAGCTGGAGCTGGAACGACAACTACACCAGGCTCAGCTTCAAGCTGCACCAAGGCGTCAAATGGCATGACGGGCAGCCCTTCACCGCCAAAGACGTCAAGTGCACCTGGGACCTGCTCACAGGCAAGTCGACCGACAAGCTCCGCCTCAACCCGCGCAAAGTCTGGTATCAGAACCTAGAGGACGTGGTTGTCGAAGGCGACTATGCCGTCACCTTCGTTTTGAAGCGGCCGCAGCCGGCCTTTCTGATGCTGTTGGCCTCCGGCGACTCCCCGGTCTATCCGTGCCACGTGCCGGCGGCGGAGATGCGCACCCACCCGATTGGCACCGGTCCGTTCAAGTTCGTCGAGTACAAACCCAACGAGTACATCAAGTTCACGAAGAACACCGATTATTGGAAGCCGGGCCGCCCCTACCTGGACGGTGTCGAGTGGACGATCATCCCCAATCGGGCGACGCAATCGCTCGCCTTTATCGCCGGCAAATTCGATATGACCTTCCCATACGAGGTCACTGTGCAAATGGTGCACGACATCAAGAGCCAGGCGCCGAACGCGATCTGTGAAATCGATCCGACGATGGTGTCGTTCAACCTTTTGGTCAATCGCGACAAACCGCCTTTCGACGATCCCGACATCCGCAAGGCGATGATGCTGACGATCGACCGCAAGGCCTTTCTCGACATCATCTCGGAAGGGCAAGGACAGATCGGCGGCGCCATGCAATCTCCCCCGCCGGGCTTGTGGGGCCTGCCGCCGGACATCCTGCAGACCATGCCGGGCTATGGACCAGACATCGAGAAGAACCGCGCCGAGGCGCGCCAGTTGATGGAAAAGCACGGCTATGGCCCCAACAATCGTCTCGCGGTTAAGGTGCAGACGCGGAACATCGCGCAATACCGCGATCCGGCGATCATCCTGATCGACCAGATGAAGCAGATCTATATCGACGGCGACCTCGATGTCGTCGAGACCGCGAACTGGTTCCCGCGCATCGCGCGCAAGGATTACACGGTCGCCGGCAACCTGACCGGCAGCGGCGTCGACGATCCCGATGCCTATTTCTTCGAACACTATGCCTGCGGTTCGGAGCGTAATTACACCAACTACTGCAACCACGATCTCGAGAAGCTGTTTGTGAAGCAGTCGGAAGAGCCCGATCCGGAGAAGCGCAAAAAAATCGTCTGGGACATCGACGAGAAGCTGACCGAGGACGGCGCTCGCCCGATCGTCTATCGGTACAACCTAGCGACCTGCCACTATCCGAGGGTGCACAACATCACGACCATGGTGAACAGCATCTTCAACGGGTGGCGCTTCGAGGATGCCTGGCTGGACCAATAGCCGCATCCGCACGTAGCGCATTCATCATGCAAGTAGCTTGCGTTTTCGCTATTGTCGTACCGCCCTGGGCAGCAATGCCCAGGGCGGTCTGCGTCTCCAAAGGGCTCATCTCACCGTGAACGTACCCGGTTCGCTGTCGGTCATCGCGCTCTTCGACAATGCCGACATCGTTGTCAAAATTGTACTGCTGCTGCTGTTGTCGGGGTCGGTCTGGAGTTGGGCGGTCGTGGTCGACAAATGGGTGCGGCTGCGCGGGGCCCGGCTTTCGGCCGGCGTCTGGATGGATCGCGCCGCCGGCGCCGCCAGCGCCGAAGAGTTGATCGGCGAGCGCCTCGGGAGCAATTCCGACCAGGCGGCGAGTGCGGTCATCGCCGCTGGGGTCGAGGAGTGCATGACCGTTGCCGGCGAGGGTACCGAAAGCCTCGCCGAACGGCGCGACCGCATCGAGCGGACGATGCGGTTGGCGCTGAGCCTGCAATTGCGGCAACTCGAATATCGCCTGCCGTTTCTCGCGACGCTTGGTTCGGCCGCTCCGTTCATCGGGCTGTTCGGCACGGTCTGGGGCATCATGCGCAGCTTCAACGCGATCGCCGCCGCCAACAGCACCAGCCTCGCCGTCGTCGCGCCGGGCATCGCCGACGCGCTCTTCGCCACGGCGATGGGGCTGGCCGCGGCAATCCCGGCCGTCGTCTTTTACAACAAGTTCACGGTCGAGATCGGGCGCTTCGCCGGGGTCATGCACGGGCTAATCGGCCGGAGCGGCGCGCTGTTGAGCCGCGTCACGATAAACGGCGCTTAAGGCATGGCCGTATCGCTTCCCCCTTCCGGCGACCCGGGTCGCGACAGCTACGTTCCGCTCGCCGAGATCAACGTGACCCCGATGGTCGACGTGATGCTGGTGCTGCTGGTGATCTTCATGGTCGCGGCGCCGCTCCTCACCGTCGGCGTGCCGATCAATCTGCCGAAGACCAGCGCCGCCGAAATCACCGAGCCGCAGAAGCCAATCATCGTGTCGATGAACGCGCAGGACGAATATTTCATCGGCGACGACAAGGTGGCGCCCGGCCAGTTGAAGGTCCAGCTTACCGCCCTCGCCCAGGGTGACCCGGCGCGGATCGTCTATGTGCGCGGAGACCGCACCCTCGAATACGGCAAGCTGATGGACCTTTTGGGGCTCGTCAACACGGCGGGATTTGCCAAGGTCTCGCTCATCGCCGAGGCCACGAAACCGCAATGACCATTGTTCGCCGCTAGCTGCCGCGGCCGGCGAAATGCGCTAGCATTCGTATTTATGGAAGAAATCTACTGCTTTGCCGGCAATCCGCTCGACCGCGTCAGCGAGCGCCGGCGCGACAAGAAGTGGGTCGGCGGACTTCTCGCCGACCCGACCAGCCGCATCCTGCCGCTCTATGATCTGAAGCCGGCGATCGCCGATCTGACGCGGCCGGCGCTGGAGTGGCAGCCTATCGACCGCTGGCGTGCGATGATTGAGTCTGGCGCTATCTGCATCTTTCTCGGGATCGATGACGGCCGCGCCTACTTCGCGATCGACGCGACGGGATCTGATGCGGGATCCAACGCGCTTGCGGAGAATCTCGACCTGCGCGCGCTGGCGCCGCTGATCCCGGCGGATGAAGCGGCGATCCTCGCCGAGGCGCGCTCGCTGATCGATTGGCACGCGCGCCACGGCTTCTGCGCGCAATGCGGCGCCAAGACCGATGTTTCGTCGGCCGGTTGGACGCGCCGCTGCCCAAGCTGCCGGGCGAGCCACTATCCGCGCTCCGATCCCGTCACGATCATGCTGGTGGTGCGCGGCGAGCGGGCATTGCTCGGCCGCAACAAGCGGCGTCCAGGTCAACGATTCTCCTGTCTCGCCGGGTTCATGGAGCCGGGCGAGACCCCCGAGGAAGCGGTGCGGCGCGAGGTCAAGGAAGAGAGCGGCATCCGCGTGGGCCGGGTGAAGTATCTGGCGGCGCAGCCATGGCCATTTCCCTCGACCTTGATGATGGGTTTTCTCGCCGAGGGCGTCAGCGAGGAGATCACCATCGATCCCGAGGAGCTGGCCGAGGCGCGCTGGTTCGAGCGCGATGAAATCCGCGCGATGGTCGCGCGTGCCGCCAGCGGCGAGGACGACCCAACGCAAATTTCCCTGCCGCAGCCTTTGGCCATCGCCCACCACCTGTGCCGGCGCTGGTCGAACGGTTTGGACGACATCTAGGAGCCGCTGTGCCCATCACGATCAGGAAACTGCACCCGCTGTTCGTCGCCGAGATCGGCGGCGTCGATACCGGTGCGCCGATGGACGATGAGACCTTCGCCGAAATCCGCGCGGCGCTCGACGAGTACAGCGTGCTGGTCTTTCACGACCAGAGCCTCGACGACGAGCGCCAAGTCGCATTCAGCCGGCGCTTTGGGCCACTCGAGACCGCCGGCAAGTCCAATCCTGGCGTCGGCAGCCCGTTCGCCCGTCAGTCCAACCTCGACATCGAGAACGGTGCGGTGATCCCGCCCGAGGATCGGCGGATGATCTACCAGAAGGGCAACTACCTGTGGCACTCGGACAGCTCGTTCAAGCCGGTGCCATCGCTGTGCTCGCTACTCTCGGCGCGGATCGTGCCGCCGGTCGGCGGCAATACCGAGTTCGCGACAATGACCGCCGCCTACGACGCGCTCCCCGACGACGTGAAGGCCAAGCTCGAAGGTCTCGTCGCCGAGCACAGTCTCGTGTATTCGCGCGAGACCGTCACCCCCACCGGCGCCTTGACCGCCGACATGAAGGCGGAACTGCCCGGCGCCTGGCAGACCATGGTGCGCGAGAACCCGGTCAATCATCGCAAGGCGATTTATGCCGGAGCACATTGCTCGCACGTGATCGGCTGGCCGCGTGAGGAAGGCCGCACGTTCATCGCTTGGCTCAACGAATTCGCGACCCAGCCGCAGTTTTGTTACAGCCACGCCTGGCGCGCGGGCGACCTGGTGATCTGGGACAATCGCGCGGTGTTGCATCGGGCCACCGCGTACGACACCGTTGGGCACAAGCGGCTGATGCAGCGCACCACGGTCAGCGGTCTGATCATGACAACTGAACAGCCCGAGCGTTACGAGTTGGCGGCCGAATAGGTTGGCCTCCGAAAAGGTCGCCCTCGTCACCGGCGCTACCGCCGGAATCGGCCTCTACACAGCACTCGGCCTTGCCCGCGCCGGGATGCGGGTCATCGTCGTCGGGCGCGACCCGGGACGCACCGAAGCCGCGCAACGCTTCGTTATTGAGCGAGCGCCCGGCGCACAGGTCGAGACCGCCCTCGCCGATTTTTCCCGTCTCGCGGCAGTGCGCGCGCTGGCTGCGGATTTTCTCGGGCGGCACGAACGACTCGATGTGCTGGTCAATAATGCGGGGCTCATTTCGCCGCACTACACCGAATCGGCCGACGGGTACGAACTGACCATCGCCGTCAACCACCTCGCGCCGTTCTTGCTGACCAATCTGCTGCTCGACCGGCTCAAGGCGTCGGCGGCCACAAGGATTGTCACCGTCGCCTCGATCGCGCATAAGGGCGCTTCGCTCGATCCGGCGACGATGACCAAGCCGTCGAAATGGACGCCGCTCTCGGCCTATAGCCGCTCCAAACTCGCCAACATCCTCTTCACCCGCGCGCTGGCGCGCCGTCTCGACCCGACCCTCGTCACCGCCGCATGCCTGCATCCCGGAGTGATCTCGACCGATATCGGCAATCGCGCGGGCAGCCTCGCCGGATTCGGCTGGCGGCTGTTGCGGCCGTTTCTCGCCGGCCCGGATAAGGGCGCCGAGACCTCGATCTTTCTCGCGACCGTCGCCGATCCCACGCCATTTCACGGCGCTTATGTGATCGGCAAAGCCGTCGTCGAGCCCGATTCATTGGCGCGCGACGATCGGCTGGGGGAAGCGCTGTGGCAGGAAAGCGCGAGACTGGTCGGGTTATAGAGCGAAATGAGGCGGCGCGGCGGGGCGGATCATGATCGACTGCTCAGGCTCGCCAGACACCAGCGCAATAACGCGCGCGTTCATTGCTCACCGCCCCAGGCCGCCGATGCGCTCGTCAGCCTGCTGATGCAGCGAGTTGAGGAACCGCTGCATCGGCATGGCGCGCGGTGTGTGTCGTTCACGATGGGATTTTGCCGGCCCCGCCCAGTGTACGGCCAAAACGTCGCCGCCCATTGTCCCGTGGACAATTTTCCCATCGACCCAACGCAAATCGGGATTGCGGACAGAGGCCATGCCGGTAAGGCCGGGATCGAGCTCGGTGATATGGCGGGCACGCTTGCCGAGCCGGTGCAGCACAAAATTTAGTACCGGCTGGTCGTAGACCTGCGCGCGGCGCAGTGACAGGAAGAGCTGGCGGTTGTCCTCGATCGTGCCGATGATCTCGTCCATCGTCAGCGCCCGCCGGCTGGTCAGAAAGGCCCCCGCCGAGATCAAACGCATATCGGGAAACAACTCCCGCGCCATGTCGAGTTTCTCAGCCTGGTAAACCCACTCCGGGCTGGTGGAGAAATACACGAGATCGGCGCGCCCGGCCGCGACATGGCCAAAAATCCGCCCTGGGTCGACCAGCATGACCAAATCGATGTCGAAATAGGCGATCTCGTCGACAGGGAGATTGAGGGCGACATATTTGCGCAAATTCGCGCGATGCCGCGCGCGCGCAAACGGGTAGAGGCTCCTGGCGAGGCGGTCGAGCCGCTCGATCCCATCGGTCAAAAACTCAAAGCGATAGACAGGGCGCAGGCTATTGATGCCCTCCATCGCCCCGCCGTGCGGAATGCAATACAGGGTCAGGTCCGGGTCTCTCGAACGAACGCTCTCAAGAAACGCCTTGGCCCACTCGAAGTACCTGTCGTTGGCCATGAAGGCGAGCGCGCGGCTCGTCACAGCGGCATTCTCGCGGAACCCGCGTCGTCGGCATCCAGGCCGGAACCGCGTTTCGGGGTTCGTCCGAACAGGGAATGACGGCCGCGAGCACCCTCCAGCACGCCACGCGCGGTCATGAACCCGGCATAAGCATGCATCCAGAGGGTGCGCAGAGCGACCTTGATCACCGGCAGCAAACCTTCGGTCGCCCGCTTGACCCCGAGCGAGCGAAGCAATGTGCGGCTCGCCACCGCGAGGCCGATAGCGCCAATGCAGCCTTGCAAACTATCGAAAACCGCGAGCGGCACCACGATCGAGTAGGTGATGGTGCCGAGCGCGGCATCGAGCAGCCAAACGGCGATGGTGCAGCCCATTAGCACGCCGTACGTACACCCACCTAGGTGAAGAACGGCGACGGCGCGGTCGCGCCAGGGAAGGCGGCTGCGGATGACAATACCCGGCAGCAGCTTGCGCGCAGTCTGAGCGAAACCCTTGTTCCAGCGCAGCTGCTGCCGCTGCCAGGTGGCCAGCACATCGGGCAGCTCCCCGGGCGCCGCCACCGACGCCAGATACACCGCTCGCCACCCGGCCAATTGGGCGCGATAGCTGAGATCGAGATCCTCGGTCAGGGTGTCGCCGTGCCAACCGCCGGCAGCCTCGATCGCCTTCCGGCGCCAGACGCCGCAAGTTCCGTTGAACGGTAAGAACTCTCCGGTCCAGCTGCGCGTCGGCTGCTCGACAGCGTAATGGCTGTCGAGAATCACCTCCTGGGCGCGCGTCACCCAATTCTGCGATGCGTTGAGAAAATCGCAGCGCGCTTGCGCGAAGGCCAGGTTGGGCTGAGCCAGGAGCGGGCGCAGGCATTTGCGCAGAAAATCCGGCGGTGGAACGTAGTCGGCGTCGAAAACCGCGATAAATGGCTGATCGGTCACGCTCAGGCCGGCCTTGAGCGCACCCGCCTTGAAGCCGGTTCGGTCGGTGCGCTGCAACAGCTCGATTTTGTGCCCCTCGGCCCGATACTCGGCGACAGCCGAACGCGCCAGTTCGGCGCTCGTTCCCGTGCTGTCGTCGAGCACCTGGACTGCAAGGCGATCGCGCGGCCAATCGAGCGCGACGACGGCATCGAGCACGCGCCGTATCAGCATCCCTTCGTTGTAGGTCGGAATCTGCACCAGCACTGCCGGCAGTTCTTCATCGAGGGGAAGTGGCCAAGCCAGCATCTCCCGCTCGCGGCGCATGCCCTCTCGGCGATACCGAATGTGCTGGACCAGCGTTCGGACGACCTGAAATCCGAGCAACGCTTGTGACAGCAATAGCGTCACGAGAACGATGTCGGTCATCCGGCCAACGATGCCGAGCACGTTCACCCCCGATGTCCCCTCATGCCGCCATCCTAGCGGCGGCACCGCGCGGACGCCACCGCGGCCGCAACCTCGCCTTTCGCACCGCGGCGGGGCGTTTCGCCGCGCCGCTCATTCATCGCTGCCGGCGTACCGCCAGTACCGGCGGCAGAACGATACGCTGTCCGCGCCAAATCAGGCTGCGGGCGATCACCGCGCGCAACCACAGCGCCGGGATCATCGCCTCCCGCACCAGCCAGGCGACCGGCGAGAGCCACGACAAATGCCACCCCTGGGTGCGAGCGTAGATGCCCTCGATAGCGAACCAAACCGCAAGCTGGCCTGCAATCAGCGGCAGCACCGGCAGGCCGGCAAACCAGCCCCACCAAATGCCACCGGCGATCGCGGTAGCCAACGGGCTCCCGGATGGCTCGAGCACGAACACCGGCAGGGCATGATACTTGCGGCAGCACATCCAGCGCAGTTGACGTTGCCAAAAATCGCTGAACCGTCGACTGCCGATAGGGTGCCATCCCGGATCGCGCGCCATCCGGACACCAAGACCAGCGCGGCGAATCGCCTCGCCGAGAACCGCGTCCTCGCAGGCGCCGGCGGCCGCCATGGCGTCGAAGCCGCCGATCCGTTCGAGATCGCCGCGGCGCAGCAGCATGGTCTGGCCGACGCCGCCGCCGAACCCGAGACGAGCCGCCGCCATCAGCCACCGCGCGCCGCCAGTGTTGAAGAATGCGGCCTCAAGCTCGCCACAAAATCCTTCCGGTTCAGTCGCGACCGGCACCACGCTCAGGAGGCCGATCCCCGGCACGAGTTGCGCGACAAGTCGGCGCAGCTCGTCGGGCCTAAACCGAGCATTGACGTCGCATAGCAAGATCAGTTCGTGCTTCGCCAAGCGCCAGGCGCGGCGCAAATTGTCGAGTTTTGGATTACCCGATCCCGGTGTCGGGTCAGTGGTCAGCCGCGCCGGCACGTTTCCATGCGCGGCGATCAGTCGCTGGAGCAGCGGGATAGCGGGGTCATCCTCGTCCGCGACCGCAAACACGACCTCGAACAGCGGGTAGTCCTGATTAAACAACGCTTCCAGATTGGGGGTGATGGGCGGGCCGGCGCCCTTGACCGGAACCATGACCGATACCGCCGGCAGCGTGTCGGCCGGGCGAAGCGGCCGTCGCGGCCACAGCCCCATCACGACAGTGGCCAAATTGACTGAAAGCGCCACCCCCCACCAGAAGCCGAAGACCCAACCGAACAACATCCCGCAGGCCACTCCCCTCCCGATCTATGCCGATACGTCTAAGCCTAAACGCCGCCACCAAAAATGCGGCGAGAGCAACCGCGTCTGAGCGATCTCCCGCCGCGTCAGCTCGGCGGCGCGTGAGCGGCGCTGTCGAAGCTAAAGCGCGACCCGTCGTCTACCGCTCCCGCGGTCTCCGTGCGATAGAGTCGCAACATTTCCGTCACCTCACCGCTGGCGCGGACGTGGCCGTCATCGACCCAGATGACTCGGTCGCACAACGCGGCGATCTGATCGTCTTCGTGCGAGACCACCACAAGTGTGCCGGAGCGCCGGAAGGTTTCCATGAAGCGCAGGCATTTCTCGCGAAACACCGCGTCGCCAACCGCGAGAGCTTCGTCCACGACCAAGATGTCGGCGTCGGCGTGCGCGCAGATCGAAAACGCCAAACGCGCGCGCATGCCATTCGAATAAAGCCGGACAGGCTGGTCGATGAACGGCCCGATGCCGGCAAACTCGCCGATCGTCGGCAGGCGCTTCATGATCTCGGCTCGGCGCAAACCGAGTATCGCGCCGGCGATCAACACATTCTCTCGACCCGAGATGTCGCCGACGAAGCCCGAACCCAACGCGAGAATCGGCGCTATGCGGCCGTTGATCTCCAGCTCCCCGCATGTCGGACGAGTGATGCCACACAGCAGCTGCAGCAGAGTGGTCTTGCCGGCGCCATTACGGCCGATGATGCCAAGACATTCGCCGTGCGGAACTTCGAAGTTGATGTCGCGAAGAACCCAATATTCCTGATAGAAGCGCCGAAAGCTGCCGAACGCGATCTGCTTCAGCCGGTCGGTGCGCCGCGCGTAGAGCTGATAGGCTTTGCCAACGCCAGTGCAGCGGATCGCGATGTCAGATGACATCGACCAGTATCCCCTTGTAGCGCTCGAACACGGCGTAGCCGCCACGGCACACCAACAGCGCGACGACGACAAATCCAGCGTACAGCCATAGCGGCGGGAGTACGCCGTCGATGAGGATGTTGCGGATCATGTCGATCGCGGTGGCGATCGGACTTAAGTATGCGAATGTGCGGAACCCTTGGGGAATATCCGACATCCGGTAGAACACCGGCGTCGCGAACATCAGCACCGGCACAATCGTGATCATCAGATAGGCGATGTCGCGGGTGAAGGCCCCGAGCGCCGCCAGACACCATACCAACCCCAGTAGTAACAGCACCAATGGCACTACCAAGAACGGCAGGAAAAGCACTGTCGCCGGCAAGGTCCGGTTGACCCCCAGCAAAAAAATCAGCAGTAAAGTCAGGCTGATGCCGGCATAGGTCAGACTGCGGAGTACGGCGGTCCACGCCAGGGTTTCGCTTGGGAATATCGAGGTCTTGAGGTAAGCGAAATGCTCGTGCAGCAAGAGCGGTGCGCGGTAGCACAATTCGGCGCAGAGGTTGAAAACGATTAACCCGGCGAAAGTCGACAGCGCATAATTGATTGCGCCGCCTCGTGCCGAGGCGACCGGGAGCCGCAGCGCGCCGGCAAAGGTCACGGTGTAGATTGCCAACGTAATCAGCGGCGAGGCAATCGCCCAAACCCAGCCGAACAGGCTCCCACTGAACCGGTCCGCCAATTGGCGCCGCAGCACGGCCAGGATCAGTTCGCGGTGATGCCATGCGATCGTGACGGGTGCCAAGACCGTCCAGCGATGATCGCCAACCGGAAGGCGCACGTCGCGCCGCGCGGATGTGGCCTCCCGCTCTCGTGAGTCATGCTGCAGGCTTGTCTCGGACATCTTGTGCTAGAGCTTCAGAACTTTCGGCAGGGGAAAATGATCCCATAGCGCAAGACCAAAAGATAGATCGGCTCGGGATTTGCAACGGCGGCATCGGCCCTCGGATAGCGGGTCCTAGCGTCGCAATCAACCGCATGGCTTCGCAGGTCGGCTATCCTTGGCTAAGATTATCGCCTAAAAATTGGCGATGGCTTCGGCGTCAAAGAGACCGCCGAGCTCGGTGGACGGCACCCGGGGAGGTCCGTCCCGCGGTAGACGGGATAGTTGGGGGCGACCGGGGGCATGGGCTGATATGCGGGTACAGGGTGGCGGAGTATTCCCTATCGCCGTGATTGGCGCGGCATGCCGATTCCCCGGTGCCAGCGATCTCGCCGAGTTCTGGTCGCTGCTGCGCTCCGGAGCCGATGCGATTGGGCCGATGCCTGAGGAGCGCTGGGACGTCGCCGGCAATTTCCACCCCGATCCGGCCCGCCCAGGAAAGATGTACACTCGCGAAGGCGGGTTCATCGCCGACATCGACAAATTCGACGCGAACTTCTTTGGGATTTCGCCGCGCGAGGCCCGGCGCATCGACCCGCAACAGCGGATCTTGCTGGAACTGACCTGGGACGCGATGGAGAATGCGGGCATCGTCCCGGGTCGGCTTGCCGGATCGCAAACCGGCGTCTTTGTCGGCGTCTCCTTCTCCGACTACGCAGCGTTACAGCGTGAAGACCCGGATCATGTCGACGCCTACGTCATGTCGGGCAGCGCGGTCAGCAACACCGCCAATCGCATCTCCTATATTTTCGACCTGCACGGGCCGAGCTTCGCGGTCGATACCGCATGCTCTTCATCGCTGGTCGCGGTGCACGAGGCCTGCGTCAGCTTGTGGCGCGGCGAGTTCGACCGTGGCGATCGTCGGCGGCGTCAACGCCCTCCTGTCCCCCTCGGGGTTCATCGGGTTCTCGAAGGCGCACATGCTGTCACCGACCAGCCGCTGCCACGCCTTTGACGCGTCCGGCGATGGGTATGTGCGGTCCGAAGGCGGCGGCGTCGTACTGCTGAAGCCACTGGAGCAAGCAATCGCGGACGGGAACCCGATCTGGGCGGTCATCGCCGGTTCGGGGGTCAATTCGGACGGCCGCACAACCGGGCTGGCAATGCCCAACCCGGTCGCGCAGGAGGCGTTACTTCGCCGGGTCTATCACGACGCGGGAATCGATCCGGCGAGCGTTGCTTATGTCGAGGCGCACGGCACCGGCACCAGCGTCGGCGATCCGGTCGAATGCGCCGCGCTCGGCCATGTTTTCGGCGCCGCGCGGCTTGCCAACGATCCGTGCCGGATCGGCTCGGTCAAGACCAATGTCGGGCATCTGGAGCCGGCCTCGGGCATCGCCGGGCTGATGAAGGTTCTCCTGGCGTTGCGCCATCGCGAACTGCCGCGATCCTTGCATCTATCAACGCCCAATCCGCAGATCCCGTTCGCCGAACTCAACCTCGCCGTCGTTACCAAGGAGACGAAGCTGGGCTCCGGCCCGCTCGTCATGGGGGTCAATTCGTTCGGGTTCGGCGGCACCAACGCGCATATCATCTTGCGTCGAGCCGACCCCGAGACCGCATCGGCGGCGCAAAAAGCAGCACTGACGGCCGAAACGGCGGAGATCCAGCCGCTGTTGATCTCGACCGCCAATAGCGAGGCTCTGGGCACACTCGCCTCGCGCTATGCCGAATTGCTGCGGTCGTCGGAAGTCCCGCTGCCAGCGCTGTGCCGGGCAGCCGCGACACAACGCACGCACCATGTACACCGGCTTGCAGTCCTTGGCGCCAGCAGCGGCGAAATTGAAGCCAAACTCGATGCGTTCGCGGCGGGCGAAACGGCGGCACTTACCGTCGCCGGACAAGCCCCGGCAAACGCGGCGCGGCTCGTCTTCGTCTTTTCCGGCAACGGCTCGCAATGGCGCGGCATGGGCGGCACGCTGCTTGCTGACCCATTTGTTGCCGAATGGATCGGACGGGTCGACAAGGCGTTGCATCCTCATCTCGGCTGGTCGGTGAAAGAGGTTCTGCAATCCTCGCAGCCCGAAGACCTTTACGATCGCACCGAATACGCCCAGCCAGCGCTATTCGCGCTCCAGGTCGCGGTGCTCGAATGGCTGCGGGCGCACGGGGTCGAGGCGGAGGCGATGCTCGGCCACAGCGTCGGCGAGATCGCCGCCGCCTACGCCGCCGGGATTTTGTCACTGCCGGAGGCGTGCCGCGTCATCGCCGTGCGCAGCCAGGCGCAACAGCGCACCGCTGGAGCTGGTCGCATGGCCGCGCTCGGCCTGCCGGCGGCTGCGGCCTTAGCCGCGATCGAAGGCTACGAGGAACGGCTGACGATTGCCGGGATCAACAGCCCCAATTCGGTAACGATTGCTGGGGACGCTGACGCTATCAAGGCGCTCGGCGACGAGCTTAAGGATAGCGGCACTTTCTACCGCGAGCTGGCGCTTGATTATGCCTTTCACAGCCGCGCCATGGACCCGGTACGGGGCGAACTGCTCGACAGGCTCGCCGAGCTAAAGACGCAGCGGGAGACCCATCGCTTTATCTCGACGGTCACCGGCGGCGACCTTGCCGGCAACCAACTCAGCGCACACTACTGGTGGGACAATATCCGCAAGCCCGTGCAGTTCGCGCCGGCGATCGCGACGCTCACCGAGGACGGCTTCAATACGTTCCTCGAAATCGGTCCTCACCCGATTCTCGATGGCTATTTGCGCGAATGCCTGAGGGCAATCGGCGGCGTCGCGCTCGCCACCTTGCGACGGCGCGAACCCGAGCGCGAGGCGCTGTGGACAGCCCTCTGCCGATGCTACGCCACCGGGGTCGCGATCGACTTCGACAAGCTCTATCCCGAGAAGACGGGATTTGTAGCGCTACCCGCCTATCCGTGGCAGCGCGAGCGTTACTGGTTCTCCGACGGCGAGACCGATATCTCGGCGCCGGCTCGCCCGAAAAAGCACCCGCTTCTCGGCAAACGTCAATCCACTGCCGAGGCGATTTGGAAGAACCGGCTCGATCCGGCGATCCTCCCCTGGCTTGCCGATCATGTGGTGCAGGGAAGCACAGTCGTGCCGGGCGCGGCATTCATTGAGATGGCTCTTGCCGCGGCGGCGATGGAGACCGGCGCCGAGGCGATAGAGGTCGAAGACTTTGAAATTCGCCGCCCCGTCGTGATTGCCGCCGGCGGTGATGCGGCGGTGGAGGCGAGCTTCTCGGTCGAGGACGGCGATTTCCGGCTGCTCACCGGCGAAGCAGCTGGCGGAGCGCCCGCCGTCGTCGCTCGCGCTCTGTCGCTCGCGGTAAGCCCTGGTGGACAATTTGAGCCTCTCGCGGCGATTCGTAAGAGGCTCGTTAGGAAGATCGGTGGCAAAGACCTCTACCGTCACTTCGAGGCCCACGGCCTGAACTACGGCGCCGCTTTCCAAGGCGTCGCAGAAGCCTGGGCCGGCGCCGGCGAAGCTCTCGGGCGGATCGAGGTACCCGAATCCATCGTCGGCGACCTTGGGAATTATTATATCCACCCGGCGGTACTCGACGCTTGTCTGCAAGTGACATTGGCGGCGGTGCCCGACGACGACGTCGACACTCAGGCTGCACTGGTCCCCAGCAAAGCGGATCGCATCCGCGTTCACGATCGCCAGCGCCAAGTCACCTGGTGCCATATGCACGTGACCCGGACCGGCGCCCGATCGATCATCGCCTCGTTCACACTGTTTGACGAAGACGGGATGAGGGTCGCCGAGATCGACGGCATGCGCTTTCGCCGCGTCGCGCTCGCCGGGTCGGCCGAGATCCCGGCGTATCACTGGCGCTACCAGCTTGTGGCCAACGCAGATCAGTCGGCGGATGCTAGTGATCTCCTGAATCCGCAGGACTTGGTGGCGGCAATCACGCGCGACGATAGCGAGAGCCGCAGTGAAATTCGCGCTGCGCTCGACCGGCTTGCCGCGGCTTACGCGCACGCCGGTCTTGCCGACGCCGAAGGAATTTATTCCCCTCCCTTGGCAAAAACCAATGGCGGCGGCCCGTCAACCCAGGTGCGGGTCATCGCGCGACTCCTTGCCCTGGTCGAGCGGGCGGGGTTCGCCACCCGCGAGGGCGCCGGTTGGCGCTTCACCGCAGGCGCCCGGCCCCCAGTCGAATTATGGCGGGAGGCGCTGGCACGCTGGCCCGTTCACTTGCCAAGCCTGCAATTGATCGCACGCTGCGGCGAATCCCTGACGACAGTCTTGGGCCACGATGACGCCTCGCATGACGAAGACGCGGTGCGCCAAGTCGGCGAGGTGCTCGAGCCGCTCTACGACGCAGATCCGCTGTTTCATGGTCCTGCCGAGGTGATGGCGGCGATGCTGCGACGGCTCTCACAAGCGGTGCCGAAGACACGATTGTTACAGGTGATGGAGGTCGCCGGAGGTAATGGTGGTCTAACCGGACCTTTGCTCGCAGCCCTGCCAGCCGCGCAGTTAGGGTATGTCTTCACCGATCCCGATGAAGGCGCGGTCGGGCGCCTAGCGGCCCGCTTCTCCGGGTTCAGCGCCCTGTCCTGCACTGTTCTCGACCTCGGCCGCAACATCGTCGAGCAAGGCGTCGCGCCGGCGTCGCAAGATGTCGTCATCGCGGGTCCCGCATTCGCCACGACATCGCAGCTCGGCCGCGACCTCGCCGCGGTCGCGGCGCTGTTGAAGCCGGGCGGTCTGTTGATGCTGCCGATCCCGCAAGCCGGCGGGTTTCTCGACCTTGTGACCGCCGCGGCTCCCGAGTTCCTCTTCGCGACCGAAACCGACTGGCCGCGCGCACTGAAGGATGCGGGGTTCGCGGCACCGGAGTTCGCTGGAGACCTCGATTCACTGAACGCGATCATCGTCGCGCGCAAATCTTCCGCGGTTGCGGTAACGCCGGCCAAGCCGGTCGAAGAGCAGTGCTGGGTGGTGCTTACGGGCGCGCAGATCAATCCAGCAGTCTTGACCACACGACTTGCTGCGCTGGGCCAGCGGGTCGTCATCGTGGAGGAAGCCGCCCAGTTCAAGCGGCTCGGACTGAATCGCTTTGCCGCCCCGCGAGGCGACCGCGACTGCTACGCGCGCTTGTTGCGACTTCTCGCCGAGGACGGCGCAGATCGGCTTCATCTCGCTTACTTGCGCGGGTTGGGCGAGATCGAGCCGCCCGACCCTCTCACTTCGTCGGTCAGTTACGACCTGCTGACACTGGTGCAGGGGGCTGTCGACGCTACAGTCGCCTCGACTACCAAGCTGACGATAGCGACGGCAGGTGCGATGGGATCCGTGGGCGCCGTCACCCGTCCCTGGCAAGCGACGCTTTGGGGCGTCGGCCGCACCGTCATGAACGAACGCGCCGATATCGGTTGCCGGATGATCGACCTCGATCCCACGACCACGACCGATACCTCGATGGAGGCGCTATGTTGGGAGCTCCTGCACCCGGATTTGGAAAACGAGGTTCTGTTACACGAGGGCGGCCGTTATGCCCCGCGTCTGGCGCGCGGACTGACCGAGCCGACAGGCGAACCGGCCAAGGCTGAGGGCGGCTTCACCCTCGCATTCGGACAGGGTGACGCATCGGACCGCGCAATCCTCAACCCGATTGCCATCCCGCGCCCGGATCGGGGCGAAGTGAGCGTGCGAGTGCACGCCGCCGGGGTCAATTTCCGCGATGTGCTGCAACGCATCGGTCTCTTGCCCGAAGAGGCATTTGAGGAAGGTTTTGCCGGCCCCACCATGGGTCTCGAATTCTCCGGCGAGGTCATCGCGGTCGGCGAGGATGTTGATCGCCTCCGCCCCGGCGACGAGGTATTCGGCTTTGGCCGCAAGGCGTTCTCCTCGCATCTCGTCGCGCCGGCCTTCTGCCTGTTCAAGAAGCCGCCGACGATGGGTGTCACCGAAGCGGCGACGCTGCCGGTGGCGGCGGTTACAGTTTACTACTCATTGCATCACCTGGCGCGGCTGGCAAAGGGCGAGCGCATCCTGATCCACGGCGCCGCCGGCGGCGTGGGGCTCGCTGCCGTACAGTATGCCCAATCGGTCGGCGCGGAGATTTTCGCCTCAGCCGGCACGCCGGAAAAGCGGGCACTGTTGCGCCGTCTTGGCGTGCAGCACATCGTCGATTCACGTACTCTGGCCTTCGCTGACGATATACGCTCGATTACCGGCGGCGAGGGCATCGACGTCGTGCTCAACTCGCTCGCCGGAGAGGCCATTCACAAAGGCATCTCGATCTTGCGGCCCTATGGCCGCTTCGTCGAGCTCGGGAAGCGTGACTTCTACGCAAACAGCAAGCTTGGCCTGTCTCCGTTCCGCCACAACATCCAGTTCTTTGGCGTCGACGTCGATACGCTGCTGGTCGATCGGCCCGTGCTCGCCCGCGAGTTATTTGAGGAGCTTGCGCCCCTGCTCGATAGCGGGTTGTTCTCGCCGCTCCCGCATCGGGTTTACCCAATCGCGCGCGCCGGCGAGGCATTTCGCTCAATGCAGCAATCGCGTCATATCGGCAAGATCGTCATTTCGTTAGATGGAGCGGCGGCGGGGGCGGCTCCGATCGGGACACAGCTGAAATTATCCGCCGACGCCACGTATCTTATAACCGGGGGACGCGCCGGGTTTGGCCTCGCCACCGCCGAGTGGCTCGTCAGCCGGGGCGCCCGTCATCTCGCCTTGGTCGGGCGCAGTCAAACAACATCGTCCGATGCCGCCGCCGTGCTCGACCGCTTGCGCAAGGACGGCGTGGAGGCCCGCGAATTTTCAGGTGATGTCACCAACGAGGCTCAGCTCGCCAAGATATTCGGCGAGATTCGCCGCGACATGCCCGCGTTGCGCGGCGTTATCCACGCCGCAGCGGTGATCCAGGATGCCGCCCTCGTCAACACGACCGACGCGCTTTTTCATGACGTCCTGCGGCCGAAGATGGCCGGTGCGTGGAACCTGCACCGCCAGACGATCGGCGAGAAACTCGACTTCTTCATCCTCTACTCGTCTGCGATTACTCTGTTCGGCAATGAGGGGCAGGCGAATTACGCCGCGGGGAACATGTATTTGGAGGCATTAGCGGCGCATCGGCGCGGCCTTGGCCTGCCAGGCCTGGCGGTAGGGTGGGGCGCGATCTCTGATGTCGGCCACATGGCACGTCACGCGGCGCTGACCGAACGGGTCAAGGAACGGCTCGGGGTCCGGCTGCTGTCCCCGGCGCGGGCACTCGACCGCATGGTGGACGCGCTCGCCGCCGGCACCGACTGCGTCGCCCTCGCCGAGGTGAGCTGGTCGCGGCTCGCGGCGCTGCCGGCGATCGCCCGCGCGACAAAATACGCCGGGGTGCGCGACCTGATGACAGAGAAAGCTGGTGAAACGGGCGGCACCAGCGCCGAAGAAGTACGTGCTTATCTCGTCGGGCTTCCCCGTGAGGAGGCGATCGCTACCGTGCAACAGTTGTTGACCAAGCACATCGCCACCGTCGTCGGGACAGCATCGGCAAAAATCCCCGTCGACCAGCCGCTGACCGATCTTGGGATGGATTCGCTGATGCTGGTCGAGCTGCAGATTGGGCTCGACAAGCAGTTCGGAATTACCATACCGACCCTTGAGCTCATGGACTTGGCGACCGTGGAGAAGCTCGGACGACGGATCGTCGACACGATCGGCAGTGCATCAGCAAGCGTCACGACGGCGGAAGCCTCCGCCAGCGATCTGAATGCGATCCCGATTGCACCGGAACCAGCGTTTGAGTTGACGCTCGGGCGCATTTTGGAGCAAGAACTGGATCGAGCGAAGGAGCGCCCGCTTTGAGCCTAGTCGAAATCGTCCCGAAGCATATCGCCTCTGACAAGAAGCGTGAGCTGGCCAACCGGCTGCTGCGGCAGCGCGCCAACCACGCGCCGCTGGGACTGCATGCCAATGACACGGACGCTATTCCCGAGGCGTTTTACCGGCTTGATCAGCATCCCGCCTACGTTGAGCTGCTGGCGCGCATGCACGAGCTCGATCCGCCAGAGATCGGCGGCGTACCATACTTCCGTTCTCACCAAGGACTTGCCCGCGATACGACCCGTATTGCCGAACGCGAGTGCATCAGTTTCTCCAACTACAACTATCTCGGTCTGTCGGGTCACCCGGCGCTGAAGGCCGCGGTTGCCGAAGCAATCGACCGCTACGGCACATCAGTCTCGGCTAGTCGCCTGGTCGGTGGTGAGCGGCCGCTTCACGTCGAACTCGAAAACACGATCGCCGAGGCTCTCGATACCGAGGCCTGCCTCGCCTTTGTCAGCGGCTATGGCACGAACGTCACCACGCTCGCGCACCTGTTCGGGCCCAATGACCTGATCCTGCACGATTCGTTGGCGCATAACAGCATTCAAACCGGGGCATTGTTGTCGGGAGCGCGGCGGATCGCGTTCCGCCACAACGACTGGCAGCGGGTTGACGATCTCCTCCGCCGCTATCGCCGCGACTATGAGCGGGTAGTGGTGGTGCTTGAAGGTATTTACAGCATGGACGGGGATTACCCCGACCTGCCGCGCTTCGTCGAAATTCGCGAGCGTCACAAAATCATCCTTATGGTCGATGAGGCACACTCCTTTGGCGTAATGGGCAAAGGCGGCCACGGGCTGCGCGAGCATTTCGGCCTGAAGGGCAGCGACGTCGATATCTGGATGGGCACGCTCAGCAAGTCGCTGGCGAGCTGCGGCGGTTACATCGCCGGTTCCCGCGCGCTGATTCTCAACCTCAAATTCAACGCCCCCGGGTTCGTATTTAGTGTGGGATTGCCGCCGGCAAACACGGCGGCGGCGCTGGCGGCGCTGCATGTCATGGCGGCCGAGCCCGAGCGGGTCGCCGAGTTGCACCAGCGCGGCGCGCTGTTCCTCAAACTGGCCAACGAGCGCGAGCTGCCGACCGGGCAGAGCATGGGCGTCTCGATCGTGCCGCTGATCGTCGGCGATACCCGACGCTGCGTCGCGCTGACCAATGCCCTCTTCGCCCGCGGCATCGACGTGCAGCCTATTCTTTACCCGGGAGTCAAAGAGCGGGCGGTGCGCCTGCGGTTTTTCATCAGCCGCACCCACAGCGAAGAGCAGATCCGGCGGGCGATCGACATCATCGACGAGGAATGGCGACGCGTTTCCAACGCGGCCGTATGATCGCCGCCGATGGCTGACATTGTCCTGATCAGCCCGAGATTCGAGCCTTCCTTCTGGGGCGTCGACTACTCGATGCCCTGTTTCGACGCCGAGGCGATGCTGCCGGTCATGGCGCTGCCGCTCTTGGCCGCGCTAACGCCGCCCCAACACAGCATCACGTTGATCGACGAGAACGTCGAAGAGATCGATTTCGATCGTTGCCAGCGAGCCGACATCGTCGGCGTGACCGGGATGATCGTGCAACGCCATCGCATCCACGAGATAATCGGCGAGCTCAAGCGGCGTGGCATCTTCACGGTGCTCGGCGGCCCATGGGTTACCATCCAACCGGATGATTTCCCCGATCCACCCGACGTGATCTTTATCGGTGAGGCGGAACAGACCTGGCCGCAATTCCTTGCCGAATGGGAGGAAGGTCGCCATGGAACGCGCTACGAGCAGGCCGACAAGACCGATATGACCGCCGTTCCGCTGCCGCGGATCGACCTGCTTCCGATGCACAAATATGTCTATGGCAGCCTGCAGATTTCGCGCGGCTGCCCGTTCACCTGCGAATTTTGCGATATCATCGTCGTGTTTGGGCGGCGCCCCCGCCTCAAGACCAGCGGGCAAGTCATCGCCGAGTTGGATGCACTCGTCGCCGCCGGCCGGCACGACGCCTTCGTCGTCGATGACAATCTGATCGGCAACAAGAAGGCGATTAAACCGATTCTGCGCGACATCATCGCCTGGCAGCGCAAGAAAGGCTATCCGCTCAACCTGACAACCGAGGCCTCGATCGACCTCGCCGAAGATGACGAGATGATCGCGCTGATGGTCGAGGCGAATTTCGAGAGCGTTTTCATCGGCATCGAATCGCCGAATGAAGAAGCGCTTCGCGAAACAAAGAAGATTCAAAACCTTACCGACCGCAACGGCACCATACTGGATAAGGTCCACCACATCCAGCAAGCGGGCCTGGAAGTCTGGTGCGGCATGATTGTTGGTTTCGACACCGACGATGAGCGCGTGTTTGCATTGCAGCGCCAGTTCATTCGCGACTCGCGGATTGTTTTGGCGATGGTCAACGTGCTCTTCGCCTTGCCAAAGACTCCGCTCTTCGCACGGCTGGCCAAGGAAGGTCGGCTCGGCAAAATCGACGACGACTGGAGCGGGGCGGCCGCCACCAACATCATCCCGGCGCAGATAAGCCGCGAGGAGTTGTGTGAGGGTTACCTCGGCCTGATGAACGCGCTCTATACCCCCGAGGCATATTTCGAGCGGCTGGATGCGCTCTATCTCGACGGCAAGCTGCGCACCAATGCCGGCCGGCGACGCTACCTGCGCCGCCATCCCTGGTGGTGGCTCAAATCACGCGCCTGGGCGGTGACGGAGACAGTCCACGTCTTTGCTAAGTTGATGCTCGTCGTGCCCGACCTTGCCCTTCGGCGCGAATACCGACGCCGGCTATGGAATGTCATTAAGCGTCGGCCCCGCCTGTCGGTATTGCGGGCGTACGTGATCAAATGCGCGCTCCATTACCACTACGACCGGCTGATCCGCGGGCTGCACGCCCGCCGTTTCCCCCGGGAAACGAACCCCGACGCGGTGTTGCTACCGGCTGCGGCAGAGTAGCTGCACGGCTATCAAAGCGCCTTGCCATAGATGCGATAGAGCTTGGCCAGCCGGGCGCCAATCGCGCGGCAACCATCCAGTGAGGCCTTATTGTCCTCGAGTATCCACGACATCTCGACCAGTTTGATATCGTGCTCCTGGGCGACTTTCAGCAACGTGCCCAACATCAGCGTGACGAGGGCCATGCTCACTGCCGAGTTGCGATAGCGCCGCCGCACGCCGGCGAGAATGATCCGCGCCCCCTTGGGCCGGCGGAACCGAAGGCGCCAAAGCAGCTTCGCCCAGCCGAATGGGAATAGCCGGCCATTGAGATCGGCCAGCAATTCGTTGAGGTCCGGCAGCGCCACCAGCATCGCCGCGGGTTCTCCGTCGGCGAGGCCAAAGATCACCCCTTGGGGCGGAAGTATCGGCGCTAGCTGTTCGATCAGCGCCTTCGCCTCGCGCTCCCCAACCGGCAGAAAGCCCCAATTCTCGGTCCAGGCGTCATTATAGATCTGGAGCGCAAGCCGCACCTCGTCGGCAAATCGCTTGGGATCGAGAAAGCGTTGGCCGATCCGCCCGGCGGCACGTAGCTGCTCCGTAACGCGCTCGACCTGATCGAGATGTGCGGTGAGCATCTCGCCCACGCTCACCCTCAGAGCATGCAAATCCTTGGCTTTGGCGTACCCCGCCTCCTCCAGCCGCTCCCCGTAATAAGGCGGAGCATGCTGCATGCCAACCATTGGCGGCGAATCAAAACCGGACACCAGCACGCCGATCTCATCGTTCATAGAGAGATTGTAGGGACCGACCACACGGCGCATGCCGCGCTCGCGCAGCCAAGACTCAGCGGTTTTCAGCAATGCGGCGAAGACCGCCGATTCGTCTATCGCCTCGAGCAAGCCGAAATTGCCGGTCTCGTCGTGATGTGTCTCGAGATGAAGGCGATTGATCTGGGCGCTAATGCGACCGACCGGTTTGCCGTCACGCCAGGCTAACCAAAACGCGGCCTCGCCGTGGTCGAAAAACGGATTGCGGCGGCGATCCAGCAACATCTGGATATCCCGGCGCAAGGGCGGCACCCAATTCGGGTCACCACGGTGCAGTTTGTAGGGAAGATCGACGAAGCGCCGGCGATCGGCGGATCCGCGCAACGGGACGACCTCGATTGCGGCGCTTTCCGCCGCTCCCCGATCTGGCGCAATGGGCACATAAGGAACCGCCGGAGAAGCGGACCCCGTCTCGACGCGCGAGCTCAGATCTGGGTCATTCGGCACAGCGAGGCTCAGGCCGGCGATGCCCATAACACGAAACTATCATCTGCGGGATGGACCGTAGCGGAAATTCCGCACTAAAAGAAGGTGGGCATCGAAGAGGTATCGGTGGAAGCGCCATTGCCTGCCGGTAAGGAAGCCGATCCGAAAAGCACGGGCCGCGCCGTATCCGTGACCGAAGACGACGCGCTGCCGATCCCGCAGTTACGACAGGCGCTTGACGATTTATTCGTGCCGAACCCCGTCCAATACTGGCTCGATTTTCTCGCGTCAATGTTGTGCTTTTACGGCGGGTTCGCGATTGTCGTCCTGGCGCCCCTCGCGTTTCCCCCCAAGCTCGGGGCCCTCGCCGTATCGGTCTTGGGGCTCTATCGCGCGGGACTCTTCATCCACGAACTGGCGCATTTTCCGCCGGGGCGGATGCCTGGTTTCCGCATGGCCTGGAACCTCTGTTGCGGCTTCCCGATGCTCATGCCCGATTTTTTGTACAAGTCGCACGTCCACCACCATCGGCGGACCGCGTATGGGACGGCCGATGATGGAGAGTATCTGCCATGGGGTAGGCCCGGCGGCCGCCCGGCGATCCTGTTTTTCGTGACGTCGAGCCTGCTCGCTCTGCCCACCGGAGCAGTGCGTTTCGGGATTCTCGGACCGCTGTCATGGCTCAGCCCGGTCTTACGCCGGCGGGTGGTGACCAGCGCTTCTTCACTCGCCGTCGATATGAGCTATCGCCGCCCGCTGCCCACACCGGCCCAGGATCGTCGCTGGCGCAGGCACGAGGCCGCCGTATTCGTCTATCTTTGTGCCGTCCTCGTCGGGGTCCTGGCGGGGCCGGTCCCCGCAGGCTGGGTGCTGTTGCTCTACCTCATAGCCAGCATGGCGATGCTTCTCAACAGCTTCCGGACGCTGGCCGCCCATCGCTACCGCTCGGCCGGAGCGTTAATGGCAATGACGGAGCAACTGCTCGAACTCGGTCAATTACCCGCGCCAAGCCTGGCTGAACGAGCTCTGGGCTCCGGTCGGGTTGCGCTTCCACGCCCTGCACCACCTGTTTCCAGGCATCCCCTATCATAGCCTTGCCGCTGCCCATGCTCGGCTCTTACGCCTATTACCAGCGGGCTCTCACTATCGCCGCACCGAGGGACGTGGCCTCGCTACCAGCTTACGCGCTTTGTGGCGCGCCGCGCGCGCCGATCGTTCCGCGACGGCGACGCTTGCCAGCGGCCGCCGAGCCGGAGCGGCGGAATAGTAAGATGGCGCGGCCGTCGGCCTATCCTACCTGATGGATGACCGGCTCAACATCATCCTGTCACCGCATTTCGACGACGCGGTATTTTCGCTGGGCGGCCTCATCGCGACGGCGCCAGAGCGTGCGATCGTCATCACAATTTTCGCCGGAACGCCCGCAGAGGGCGTCGCCGGACGCTGGGACCGGCGGTCGGGCTTCAAAAGCGGGGCGGAGGCGATGCGCGCCCGCGCGCTGGAGAACGAGGCGGCGCTCGCGGTTCTCGACGTCCCGCCAACCGGCGTCATCAACCTCGATTTCCTCGATCGGCAGTACCGCGGAGACAAGACTTCTGATCGCCGGTTTGCCGTCGACGATCGCTGAAACATTATGCGAAGCCGTTCGGCGTCACGGCGGACCGGCGAATGTATTCACCCCGGCATCGGCATGGCATCCCGACCATCGCTTGGTGACGGACTCCGTCGTCGATCCATGGAGGGCCGGGGAGCTGCCCGATATGGATTTGTTTCTCTACCAGGATCAGCCCTACGCCTATCTCGAACTGCGCCGTCGGACTATCGCGCCGTTGAGGTTCGCGAAATTTGTCATCCCGGAAAGCCGGCGCGGCGTGGCGGCGACACCGCGTTGGCTCGGGTTCGATGACGCCCGGGCGACCAAGAAGCGGGAAGCCGCCGAACAGTACAAATCGCAATTTCCTGTCATGCGGCCGTTGATTTTAAAGATGATTGACGATTTCTCGCGCTATCAGGCACGCGCGGCACGATTGCCCTCGCGTCACGCCGAGTTGGCCTATCGCCTCAACCAACTGGCTCACTCGTAAGGGGCAATATCCACGTCGAACTTGCGCAAAAGCCGATCGGCCAGCGCCGCCGGAAGGGCGCGCAGCAATTGCACGCCCAGATAGAGCGGGAAAGGGAAGGCAATCTGCCGGCGATCCCGGGCCAACCCGCGCTGGATGATTCGCGCCGCCCGCTCGGGCGACATTATCAGCGGCTTTGGCCCGATGACGGCATTGGACATTCGCGTCTCGACGAAACCGGGTAGCACCACGGCGACGCCAATCCCCTCCGGCCGCAGCCAGCTTCGCAGCGCTTCGCCGTGCGCCTTGAGCGCCGCCTTGCTCGCGCAGTACGCAGGCGAAACCGGCAGACCGCGCAGTGCGGCAAGCGAGGCAATGAGCGCGATCTGCCCGCGTCGGCGTGGTCGCATTACACTCAGCGTCGGGTAGATCGTATTGCAGACGCCGCCAAAATTGACCTGCATCACCCGCTCGGCTTCCTCGCGCGTCTCGCCGCCTCCGGCGCGGAACGGGCCGCCCTGGATGCCGGCATTGGCGATCACGAGATCGAGCGGAGCGGTGCGATCGGCAGCGGCAACCCAGGCGGCAACGGCACCGGCGTCGGTGACATCGACTTGAGTTTCCGACACACTCGCGCCGAGCCGACGGCAACGGTCCGCCACAGCCGATAGACGCGCCAAATCTCGCCCACTCAACGCCAGATGCGTCCCGGGCGTCGCGTAGGCCTCGGCGAGCGCCGCGCCGATACCGTTGCTTGCACCAGTGATCAAAATGGAGCGGGGCGTGCGCACCTGCTAGGTGTACCGCTTTCGCCCGCGATCACCTAGCGCCCGCGACCGGCATCAGCGTTCGCAAGACCCGTTCTAAGCGCCATTCGCAAGCTGGCGAATGGCGCTTAGTTCCTGCTCGCCCGGCGATCGCAGACTAGGCGGCCGTCTTGACTTCGATCTTCTTCTGCTGCTTTTGCGCCTGCGCGGTCTTCGGCAGGGTGACGGTCAGAACGCCCTTCGCCAGATCGGCGACAATCTTGTCGGCGTCAACACCGTCCGGCAGCGTGAACGAACGCTGGAACGAACCGTAAGCGCGCTCGGACACGTGATGGTCCTTCTTCTTCTCGTCCTTCTCGTAACTTTTTTCGCCCTTGATCGTCAGCATGCCGCCGGCCACGGTGACGTTGACGTCCTTCTCCTCAAGCCCTGGCAGTTCGGCCGTGATCTTGTAGGCAGCCGTATCCTCGGTCACATCGACCGCCGGCGTCGGGAAGGCGAACGAGCTCTTGAACGTCCAGGCCGGCTCGGCGTCGAACAGACGACGGAGCGAGGGAAGGCCGAAATTGCCGGAGAAGCGGTCGAACAGGTGGTCCATCTCCTCGCGGAACGATTGCCAAGCGTCTCCTGTCTTGGCGGGAACGCTCTTTTTCACTGTCACTTCAGTCTTAGCCATTGCTGACCTCCATCAGTGTGATTGATGCCGCGAAAACAATAGGCGAGCCGCGGCGGCGAAACCTTGATCTAGCTCAACGGCCGCACATCCCAGGCGCGCAACTTCACCGTCGGGCTGGCGAAAGCAAGCTCGCTGCACGTCGCTTCTCTTTCCAGGAACTCCGCGGCACGCAACCGGTCTTGCCGGACTACTGGGTTCTCGGTGTGCTGGGCGAGGTCGCGATACCACGATGCAAGTTCGCGCAGTCTTTGGATGTCTTCCATGGCGATACGCCTCCTAGGCTTGGAGCGACGCAGGCTGTCCTGACTGTTCGATGCGGTCGGCCTCGGCCTCGAGGTTCTCGGCGGTGCGCAGGCGGGCATCCCAAATGGCCGAATTGCCGGCCCGGTCGGCGAATTCGCGATACCACGCCGCCAATTCGCGCAATTTGTCGGGGTTCTCCATGGCTGCACTCCCCTCCTCTTTGCGTCGCAAAATAGGGAGCGTGCCCGGGAACCGAATGATCTAGATCAATCCTCGCGCAAGAATCGACAGTTGCCGACTCAGCCGGACTGACTCGCCCAGATTTCGCGCTGCCGCCGCGCCACGTCCTGGGCGCCGCGAACGCGAGGGCTGCTCAAATATTCGCGGACCCAGGGGTCAGGGTCGCGCAACAGCTCATCTGTGCTGCCGATCCGCGCCTTCTTGTTGACCAGCACGGCGACGCGGTCGCAGATCGTGAATACCGTGTCGAGGTCATGCGTGACCAGGAACACGGTGAGGCCGAGGGCGGTCTTCAAATCCTTGATCAGCCGGTCGAAACCGTCTGCGGCAAGCGGGTCGAGGCCGGAAGTCGGCTCGTCGAGGAATAGCAGATCCGGGTCGAGGGCGAGCGCACGAGCCAGCGCGGCGCGCTTGCGCATGCCGCCCGAGAGCTGCGCCGGGTACTTCTCCGCTGCGTCCGCCGGCAACCCGACCAAGCCGATTTTTGAGAGCGCGATCTCACGGGACAGCTGTTCCGGCATCGCGAGGTTCTCGCGAAGCGCGATTTGGATGTTCTCGGCAACCGTGATGGAGCTGAACAACGCTCCGTCCTGAAACAGCACGCCCCAGCGCCTTTCGAGCTCGAGCCGTTCGTCCTCGCTCATATGCAGGACATCCCGACCGAAAATCTCAACCGACCCAGCCGCGGGCTTATTGAGCCCGATGATCGTGCGTAATAGCACTGATTTGCCGCTGCCTGATCCGCCGACGACGCCGAGCACTTCGCCGCGGAAGACGTCGAGATCGATGCCGTCGTGGACCACCTGCGCGCCGAAGCGGTTGACCAAGCCGCGGACCCGGATCACGGGGGCGTCGCGTCTCTCGCCTGCTGTGATGTCCATTATTTCCACCCGGATCGGCCGCTCTCTCGCTCCATGATATGGAGCGCCGTTCTCAATGCCTTGAGATGGATCAACACTGGTGGCCCGGAACCCCCGATCTCATGCCGTTCGCGCTGGCGATGCTGGTGTCGGCGGGGCTCCGCAATGGCTGGTCTGCCACGCGGACGCGGATCTTATTTCGCGTCCACCAATTCAGCCTTGGACGACGCCAGCAACTCCTGCAAATCGGCGCTCGATAGCGTCTCCTTTTCGAGCAGCTGCTTAGCGCCTCGCTCGAGGATGTCACGCCGTGATTTGAGCTCCGCGAAGGCGCGATCGCTCGCGCGGGCGACGAAATCACGCACTGCGCAATCGATCTCCCGGGCGGTCTGCTCGGAATAGCTGCGTTCGAGCCAGCCGGGCGGCTGCTCCGCGCCCTGCAAGAGGAGCGAGCGCTGACGATCGTAAGCGACGTCGCCAAGCGACGGCACCATGCCGAATTGCGTTGCGGCGCTACGCGCCAGGTCGGAGGCCTTGGCGAGGTCGTCGGCCGCACCGGTCGACACCTTGCCGAAGATGAGCCGCTCTGCGGCGCGCCCACCCAACAGAACGGCCATCTTGTTGTCGATTTCGTCCTCGGTCATCAGGAAGCGGTCTTCGGTCGGCCGTTGGATCGTGTAGCCGAGCGCACCGATGCCGCGTGGGATGATCGAAATCTTCTGCACCCGGTCCACCCCCGGCAGGACCGAGGCGACCAGCGCATGACCCATCTCGTGGTAGGCGACGATCTCGCGCTCCTTGGGGCTGAGGATGCGGTTCTTCTTTTCGAGCCCGGCGACGATCCGCTCGATCGCCGAAGTGAAATCGGCGGCGACGACATTCGCCGAATTACGGCGCGTCGCCAGCAGCGCCGCTTCGTTGACCAGCGTCGCCAGGTCAGCGCCGGTGAACCCGGGAGTCAGCGCGGCGATCTCTTCGGCCGACACATCGGAGCCCAGCTTCACTTTGCGGAGGTAGATATCGAGTATTTGGATGCGGCCGATCTTGTCGGGACGATCGACCAGCACCTGGCGGTCGAAGCGGCCGGCCCGCAGCAGCGCCGGATCGAGAATTTCCGGCCGGTTGGTCGCGGCAAGCAGCACGAGGCCAACGGTCGGGTCAAACCCATCAACCTCGGACAAGAGCTGATTGAGGGTTTGCTCCTTCTCGTCGTTGCCGCCAAGGCGGCCGGGCGCACCGCGCGCATGGCCGAGCGCATCGAGCTCGTCGATGAAGATGATGGCCGGCGCCTTCTCCCGCCCCTGCTCGAACAGGTCTCGGACGCGGGCGGCGCCGACGCCCACGTACAGCTCGACAAACTCGGAGCCGTTGATCGACAGAAATGGCACGCCGGCTTCGCCCGCGACCGCCCGCGCCAGCAAGGTCTTGCCCGTCCCTGGTGGTCCCACCAGGAGCACACCCTTCGGCACATGCGCGCCCAGCCGTCCGTAGCTTTGCGGGTCCTTGAGGAAGGCGACAATTTCTTTCAGCTCTTCCTTGGCTTCATCGACGCCGGCCACATCGTCGAAGCTCACCTTGGTGTCGGTCTCGGCGAAGACCTTCGCCTTGCTCTGGGTCATCGCCGCCGCCGGCCCCATAGCGCCGCCCATACCGCCGCGCATAAAGAGAAACGGCAGCAGCAGCATCGGCAGCCACAGAAGCCAGGTCCACCCGCCGCCGCTCGACGCGGGATAGCCGGTGTATTCCACGCCATGCTTGTCGAACTCGGCGGCCAATTCGGGGGTCACCCAGTTAGTGACGACGACAGAGCCGTCCTTTAGGGTCGCCTGGATCTGATCGCCGGTGATCGCAGCGCTCTTGACCTGCCCATCGTCGAGCGATTTCTCAAAGCTGCTGTACGACACGCGCGTGGGCGCGGCGCCGTTCCCGGCCCACAGCATCAGGCCGATCATGACCAAAATGCCGAAGCCGATGAGAGACGGGACCAGAAATGAGCGCTTCATCAAACGCATCCAACGCGAAAATGGGCTTCTATCCGCGAAGCCACAAGCTTAAGCCGAGACCGAATGGAGTTTGAATCAACTTCTTGGCCCCGGCTCAGAACGGGAAAGTCTCGTGCAGGCGCGGCATTTCGATATGGTCGCCGGGAAGCGCGCCCGCGAGCGCCGTCAGCGCCGCCTCCTCGCCATGGACGAGAAAAATGGTCTCAACGCCGCCGACCCGCCCGCGCCAGTTGAGAAGTTCCCGCTGATCGGCGTGCGCCGAGAACCCGTTGATGGTATGGATCCGGGCGCGCACCGCGACCGGCTCGCCGAACAACTCAACCTCGCGCGCCCCGTCGATGATACGGCGCGCCAGGGTGCCGCGTTCCGCGAAGCCGACAAAGATCACGCTCGCTTCCTCGCGCCAGATATTGTGGCGCAGGTGATGACGGACCCGGCCGCCGGTGCACATGCCGGAGCCGGCCATGATGATTGCGCCGCCACTGACGCGGTTGATCGCCATCGATTGCCCCGTCTCGCGGGTGAAGCGCAGGCCGGAAAAGCCAAACGGGTCGCGGCCGTGAGCGAACAGCTCGGCGACCGCGGGGCTATAGCACTCCGGATGGCGGCGAAAGATCTCGGTCGCGGCGATCGCCATCGGCGAGTCGAGGAACACCATCATCGAGGGCGGCAACCGGCTTTGCTCGATGCCCTGCCGCAGCACAAAGAGAAGCTCCTGCGCCCGCTCCAGCGCGAAGGTCGGGATGATGACGTTGCCGCCGCGCGCGAAGGCGTCGGCGACGGCGACGTAGAACTCCTCGACCGACGCATCGAACGGCCGATGCAGCCGGTCGCCATAGGTCGATTCCATGACGACGATGTCCGCGGCGTCCGGCACCTGGGGGGAAGCAAGCAGCGGCCGGCCGGCATTGCCGATATCCCCTGAAAAAAGCACGCGACGGCGCCCGCCTGCTTCCTCGGCCTCGATCAAGACGCTAGCCGAGCCGAGAATGTGCCCCGCGTCGAACGCGGTCGCCCGGATACCCGGCACGAGATCGAGCGGCTTGCCATAGCGGAGCGGCCGGCCGAACCGGTCCAGCGTGTCGAATACGTCGAGCAGCGTGTAGAGCGGCTCTCCGTCCTCCGACCTGCCGCGCCTGCGGGCGTAGCTCTGGCGCCGGCGCGCCTCCTCCTCTTGCAGATGGGCCGCGTCGAGCAGAACCAGACGCGTCAGGTCGCGGGTCGCGGCGGTGGCGGCGATCTCGCCCCGAAACCCTCGTTTCACCAGGAGCGGGAGGCGCCCGCAATGATCAAGATGGGCGTGCGTCACGACCACCGTGTCGATCGCTCGCGGGTCGAAGCCAAACTCAGCGGCGTTTTCCTCGTGGAGTTCGCCGCTGCCCTGGATCAGGCCGCAATCGATGAGGACGCGCCGACCGGCTGCCTCGACTAGGTGACAGGAGCCGGTGACGGTGCGGTCGGCGCCGTGGAAGGAGAGCCTCATTCGCCAGCCACTTTAGCGGCGCCGCAAATTTCCGCGGCTAGGCCGGGCGGTAGCAACGGCGAACCGCGCAGCTCATACCACAACAGGATGTCGCGCCAGATGTCCACCGCTGTCTCGGCGTACCAGAACAGCTCGCGGTCCTCGGGATCGATCGCGCCCTCGGACACGAGAAAGTCGGCGTCGAGCACGCGGCGCCAGTACTCCTCGCCGACGAGGATCACCGGCACCGGATCGATCTTGCGCGTCTGCGCCAGGGTCAGGACCTCAAACAGCTCGTCGAGCGTGCCGAAGCCTCCCGGAAATGCGACCAGCGCCCGCGCCCGCATCAGGAAATGCAGCTTGCGCATCGCGAAATAGTGAAAGCTGAAACACAAGCCGGGGCTGACATAAGGGTTGGGGAACTGCTCGTGCGGCAGCGTGATGTTGAGCCCGATCGATTTGGCGCGGGCATCGTGTGCGCCGCGATTGGCCGCTTCCATGATCCCCGGGCCGCCGCCGGTCATTACCATGACGCGGCCGCCAATGGCTTTGTCGCCGCAGCCGCCCACCAGGCGTCCAAACTCGCGCGCGATTTCGTAGTAGCGGGATTTGGCCTCGATCCGCTTGGCGATGGCCAAGCGCTCGCCGAGCGCCAAGTCGTCGGGGCGCGCCGCCAAGGCAGCGGCGAGCACCTCGCGATTACGGCGAGCGGCAGCCGGCTCCGGAATGCGGGTGCTGCCGAAAACCACGATGGTGTGGGCGACATTGTGCTCGGCCATTAACTGTTGGGGCTTCTCGTAATCGAGCGCCAGCCGAATGCCGCGCACATCCGAGCGGCGCAGAAAGTCCGGGTCTTGGTCGGCCTCGCGGTAGCTCGGGTTCTCGACAATCGCCGCGATCCGCGCTGGCGCGTCGGGGTCCTCGGAGCCAGGTTTCGGATGACGCTCCGGCAATGGCTGGTGCCGTCGGGTTGGCGTCGGGGGCTACCGCATTGCTGCATTGGAGCGCTGGGCAGAGCGATTGTCGTTGATCGACATCAATTCGTCCTCGGATAGCTCAGCGTAAGAATCTGAGACCGCCGACCGTTCTCACCGAAAGGGTAAGCCCATGTCCAATCACTCTACCCGACGCCGTTTCGGCCGCTCGCAGGAAGATCACATCCACGATCCCTACCAAGCGCAGCGTAAGCCTCATGAGCCGACAGTCTGCACCGGTTGCGGCGCCGTCTATCATCAGGGACGTTGGCAATGGGGTCAGGCGCCCAGCGGCGCTCACGGCGACCAATGCCCCGCCTGCCGGCGCACCGCCGACCACTTGCCCGCGGGCCGAGTGACGTTACCCAGCGACTTCGTCGAGAGCCGCAAGGTCGAAATCATCGGTCTGCTGCGTAATGAGGAGAATGCCGAAAAGCGCGAGCATCCGCTCAACCGCATCATCGAGATCGAGCACACGCCCGAGGCGCTGGTGGTCCATACGACCGATATCCATCTGCCGCACCGCCTCGGCAATGCGCTGAAGCACGCCTTTCACGGCGATCTCGACGTCCATTTCGACGAAACCGGCTACTTCGCCCGGGTCGACTGGCATCCACCCGCCTGAGCGGCACTCGGTGCGACGCCGCTCGGCTCTAGGTAGTCTCCCTTACGCAATTTACCTTAGGAACAAACCTGATTCCGCCGCACTCGCCCAGTTGCAATCATCGGATGTCACCAAAGGGTGGCGTCACGACGGAGCGAACCATGTCGCAGACGGACTACGAGGCCGAAATCGCCGCTTTCATCCGGACCCGAGGCATTACGCGCTGCCCCACCGCCTGCGCTGCGCCGACCTATGCCTCCGGCAGCGCCACCGACCGCGCGGCGCTGCGACAGCGCGCCGAGCGGCTGGAAGCGCTGCGTGAAGAAAAAGCGCGCCAGACCTGGAGCCGTGCGATCGCTGCCTGACGTCAGGCTCAGGAGAGCGACAGTGCTCGCCGGACAGATCATGACCCCGCGCCCGGTCACCGTCACTCCCGGCGCGTCAATCGCGGAGGCGGCGCAGTTGATGCTGGAGCATCGCATCAGCGGACTGCCGGTTACCGACGGCAAGGGCGCGCTGATGGGGATAATCACCGAGGGCGACTTGCTGCGCCGGGCGGAAATCGGCACGGAACGGCACCGCTCGCGCTGGCTTGAGTTGCTGCTCGGGCCCGGCCGGCTGGCGCAAGATTACGTTGATGTTCATGCTCGGAAAGTTGCCGATGCGATGACGGCGGAGGTCGTGACAATCTCGCCGCGGCAATCACTCGAAAGCGTCGTCGAGTTGATGGAACAGCATCGGGTGAAGCGCCTGCCTGTGGTGACGCACGGCCGGCTTGTCGGCATCGTCAGCCGAGCCGACCTCGTGCGTGCGCTGGTTCGCGTCTTGTCGCAAAAAGCGTTGCCCGACAATGTGAAGCGCAGCGATACGGAAATTCGCAACGCCATCCTCCATATCCTCGATAAGGAGTTGTGGGGGCCGCGGTTCAGCGTGGATGTGGACGTGGAAAACGGGACGGTTTATCTCCACGGCGCCGTCGCCGATGACCGCGAGCGGACGGCGGTGGCGGTGGCGGCCGAGAATGTTCCAGGCGTCAGGGCCGTCCGCAATCACTTAACCTGGGTAGAGCCAGTATCGGATTTCGCTGTTTCGGCCGACGGCGATTAGCTTCGCCGGCGAGCGTCACTTCTGCCAGCAAATCAGCGCTATCTCAGCGGGCACCAGAGCGCCGTCGTGCGCTGGGAGGATGCGCACCGTGAAATCCCCCGCTTCTCGCTCCGCCGAACTCGTGCCGCTGTAAATATAGGCGTTGATGCTGCCCGGGATCGGCGAGCCGCGTTCCATAACAATCGCTCCGGAAAGTTCGCCCCGCGGCTCCGCATAGAGCTCCACCCGCACCTCCTCGGGCAAGATGTCGCCAAGATAGACCGGCACCGAGAATCGCGAGGCGTCCCCCTCGGCGACGATCGTCGACTGGCCGATATGGAGGTGAGCCCAACCGTCACGCAGCCGCCTCTCCCAGTCGCACAGCGAGGTTGCCCCTTCCGCTTTGCCGGAGGTCCGCCGGCGAAACTCGGCAGCGGCCGGAAGGTAGAGCCGCTCGACGTGCTCCTGCAGCATCCGGTTGCTGCTGTAGATCGGGGTTAATTTCGAGAGGCTGGCGCGAATTCGCGCCAGCCAACGCCGCGGCAAGCCGGTCTCATCCCTCGCGTAGAATTCCGGGAAGATACGGTCTTCCAAAATCTCCAATAGTTCGAGCGAATCACGGCGATCGCGCGCGGCCTCGTCGAGGTGGTCGCCATCACCGACTGCCCATCCGAGATCGGGAGCGTAGGCTTCTTCCCACCAGCCATCGAGTACTGACAAGTTGATGCCGCCGTTGACCAGCACCTTCATGCCGCTGGTGCCGCAGGCCTCCCACGGCCGGCGTGGCGTGTTGATCCATACGTCGACGCCTTGGACCAATTCTTGAGCCAAGCCGAGATCGTAATCCTCAAGGAAGACGATGCGCTCGCGCAATGCGGGCTCCAGAGCGAGCGCGATCCATTCCTGGATCATCCGCTTGCCCTCGTCGTCGGCGGGATGCGCCTTGCCGGCGAGCACAAGCTGGCCGGGCCAGGCCGGGTTGGTCAACAGACGGCGCAGTCGGCCCGCGTCGGCGAGCAGCAGGTTGGGACGCTTGTAGCCGGTGAACCGGCGAGCGAAGCCCAGGGTCAGAATGTTGGGATCGAGTACGCGATCAGCCGCATCCGATTCCAGTCCGCGCGCGGCAAGCTGCCGGCGCAAACGCGCCCGGGCCTTGTGGACGAACCGCTGCCGGCCGTCACAGCGCATCGCCCAGAGGGCGTCGTCGGTGAGCGCCGCCACTTGTTCAGCAAGCGAGTTCGGAACTCCGCGCCATCGCTCCTTGCCGCAGGCATCCGTCCATAGCCGGTCGGCTTCCACCGAGTCCCAGGTGGGAACATGGACACCGTTAGTGATATGTCCGACCGGTACTTCCTGCTCGGGCCAGCGCGGGAAGAGCGATTGAAAGATCTGGCGGCTCACCGCCTCGTGCTGGCGGCTGACGCCGCAGCTGCGTCCCGAGCCGCGCATCGCTAGATAGGCCATGTTGAACGGTTCGGAATCGGCGGTCGCATCGGCGCGGCCAAGCGCCAAAATCTCCTTCACCGACAGGCGAATTTCCGAACTGAGCTCGGCCAGATAGCGGGCGTAAACCTCGATCATTGCGGGCGAGAATCGGTCGAAGCCGGCGGAAACCGGTGTGTGTGTGGTGAAGACATTGCCGGCGCGCGTCGCCCATAGCGCTTCCCGAAACGACAGGGTCGAGCGGCGCATCAAAGAGCGCGCCCGCTCGATCACCACGAACGCAGCATGGCCTTCATTGAGGTGACAAATCTCCGTATCCGGCGCCACCGCCTCGATCACGCGCCAGCCGGCAATGCCGAGAACAAGCTCCTGGAGCAGGCGCGTCTCCACCCCTGATTCATAGAGACGCGCGGTAATCCCGCGGTCGACCGGGCTGTTGAGGGGGTGGTCGGCGTCGAGAAGGTAGAGCGCGACCCGGCCCACCTGAGCTTGCCACACGCGAACCGTCAGGTCGCGACCCGGCAAACGAAGCGGGACATGAAGCCAAGCGCCATCGGGACTGCGCGCCGGTACAATCGGCATCGAGCCGGGATCGTTGGCGGGATAGGTTTCGTGCTGCCAGCCCGCGGCATCGATGGTTTGCCGGAAATAGCCTTCGCGGTAGAGCAATCCGATCCCGATGATCGGCACGCCGAGATCGCTCGCCGTCTTCAGGTAGTCCCCCGCCAGAACGCCCAACCCGCCGGCGTAAAGCGGTAGCGCGTCGCCAAGTGCGAATTCCATGCTGAAATAGGCGATACCTTTTGGCGGCGCGCCGTCGCCGACCGAAGCGAACCAGCCCGGATCGTCGAGATAACGCTGCCGAGCCGCCACCAAACGCTGCAACTCGCCAGTGAAATGCGGGTCGGCGGCGAGCGCCTTCAACCGCGCCGGCGAGATATCTTGCAGGATCGTCCAAGGGTTGGCCGTGCGCTCCCAGGCATCAGCGTCGATCCGTTGCCACAACGCGTCTCCCTGGTGGCTCCAGGTCCAGCGCAAATCGAGCGCGAGATCGTCCAGTGCGGCGAGTTCGGCAGGAAGGTCCGATGAGGAAGATTGCGCCATTGCCGGTGGTGTATACGCTTTGGGTTCGCGGGCCGGTTTGATCCTGATCAAGGAAGCCGGGGTTCGCTGCTGACACGATCATGCAACCTGATGATAGGAGCATGACCATGGCCGAAGGTTTTTCCCGCGCGCGGATGCGCAGGAGATGTGTCGCGGCAGCGGCGCTGGCGTTGTGTGTTGCCGCAGCCGGTGCCGCGTCGGCCCAACAGGCCCCCTATCGTGGCCCCGCCACCGCCGGCCGCGAGGTCGCACTCCACAACTGCGACGCTTGCCACATCGTCGCGGTCAACCAGGAGCTGCGGCCGTTGATCGGCAATTACGCCCCAAGCTTCTTCGATATCGCCAACAAGCCGACCACGACCGAGGCGTCGCTGCGAGCCTTTCTGTCCCACACGCACGCCTACGCGAACATGCCGTACCCAGACCTGGCGCCGCGCGACCTCGCCGATGTCGTGGCCTATATCCTCAGTCTTCGCGGCAGGCACTGAGCGGAGCGTCAGGTTGCCGCACTGGCCACCTTGCGGAACCGCAGCAGCGCGAGCGTGAAGAATAGGCCGCCGAACAGCGCGACCACGAGGAATTGTCTCCACACCACCGTGAAACCGGCGCCGCGGTAGAGGATCGCCTGGGCAAAGGAAACGAAATACGCGGTCGGCGAGACCTGTGCGATCGCCGCCAGCCATGGCGGCATGCTTTCGAGCGGCGTATTGCTGCCGGAGAGCAAATTCAGCGGTACCTGGACCAGGATAAACAAGAGGCCGAGCTGGGGCATCGAGCGGGCGATCGTTCCAAGAAAGATGCCGATCGCCGTCGCGAAGAACAGGTAGACCGTGGCCCCAATCATAAACAGCGGGACCGATCCCACGATCGGAATGTGCAGCAATCCGCGGACGACGAGATAAAGGGACAACCCGACAGCAACGATGATGACAACACCATTCGCCCAAATCTTCGACGCGGCGATCTCGAACGGGGACAGCGGCATGACCAAGAGATGGTCCATCGTGCCGTGCTCGCGCTCGCGCACGATGGCCGCCCCCGCCAGTATGATCGCCAGCATGGTGACATTGTTGATGATGCCCATGATGCTGGTGAACCAGCTCGTCTCGACATTCGGGTTGAAGGCGATGCGGACGATGAGGTTCACGGGCGGCGCGGATACCGTTTCCGTACGCGACAAGAAGTTAGCGATTTCCGTGGTGATGATCTGCTGCGCATAGCTGGCGCCGAGACCAGCCTGCACCATCGCCGTCGCGTCGACATTGATCTGCAGTCCGGGCGTGCGTCCGGCGATGACGTCGCGCTGGAAATTCGGCGGAATGTCGATGATGAAGGTGAATTTGCCAGCGTTCATCAGCGGCACGATGTCCCGCTCCGCGACCGGCTGCGGCGTCTGGAAATAGGGCGGCAGAAACGCATGAGCGATCCGCCGCGACAGCTCGGAATGATCCTCGTCGACGATCGCGACCGAAGCGTTGTGCACTTCCTGCGAGCTGCTCTGCGCCTGGGCGATGATCGCGAGCGAGAACGCATAGATAACGAGGCCGAGAAGGACGTAATCACGCATGAAGCTGCGCAATTCCTTGGTGCCGAGCCAGAAGATGTTGGCGAGGGCCCGCATCGAACAGCCTAGCGCTCCTGCTTGCGGAGCAGAGCAAGGTTCAGCATCGTCAGGCTCGGAACGAAGACCGCCAGCGCGGCGAGGTTTGTCGCGAGATCGGAGAAACCGAGGCCTTTCGTGAACGTGCCGACGCTGATCGGCAGGAAATAGGTCATCGGGAACAAGCGCCCCATGATCCGCGCCACCCCAGTGAGGGACGACACCGGAACCATCATGCCGGCAAACATCGTTGCCGGCAGGACGGTGAGGATCGCGGCGCCGAATAGCGCCGCGATCTGGGTGCGGGCAAAGGCCGAGATCACCATGCCGTAAGCCGTCGTTGCGGTGACATAAATCACCGCGCCGAGCAGCAAGGCCGCAAAGCTGCCGTTGAGAGGCACCCGAAAAACGAATATCGCCAGCAGGAACATTACGGCGAAATTGAACAGCGCGACGGCGATGTAGGGGATCTGCTTGCCGATCAGGAACTCGAGCCGGGTGATCGGGGTTACGTAGAGGTTGGTGATCGAGCCGAGTTCCTTTTCGCGCACGATCGCGAGCGCCATCAAAATTGCCGGGAACAGCGCAAGCTGAAAGGCAAACTGTGCCGGCACCATCGCATAGATGCTTTCGAAATTCTGATTGTACTTGAGCCTAACCTCGATATTCGCGGGCGAAGCATGCGATGGCTGCCTGGCCGCGACCGCAGGGTCGGTCAGGTAGATCTGCTGCATCGCTTCGAGATAGCCGCGGACCGTTTGGGCGATGAACGGCCTTGCGCCGTCGATCCAAGCAGCGACCGAGACCGCCCGGCCGCGCGCGATGTCGCGTCCGAAGGCGGGCGGGATCTCGATGCCGACGTCGATATCCCCGTCCGCAAGCCGATTGTCCAGATCGGCATAATTGATCAGCGGCGGTTTCTCGACGAAATAGGCCGATCCGCGCAGTTCCTCGAGATAGGCCCGGCTTTCGTGGGTCCGGTCGTGGTCGAGCACGGCAAACCTGAGCGAGTTGACATCGGTCGAGATGCCGAAGCCGAGCAGCAGCATCAGAAATGTAGTGCCAATCACGGCGAAACCGAGCCGGATCGGATCGCGCAGCAGTTCGAGCGTTTCGCGGATTGTGGAGGCGATAAGCCGGCGCGGACTGAACGATGCGCCGCCGGTCGCGGGTGCGCGCGCTGCTGCCGGAGGTTCAGCCGCGGCGGGGGGCATTTCGGCGGCCGCCGCCGGCGCTCCAGTCGCCTCTTCGAGATAGAGGATGAACGCTTCCTCGAGCGTCGCGGTACCCCGCGCCTGGATCAGCCCGCCGGGTGTGTCGGTCGCCAGCACCCGCCCCGAATCCATCAGCGAAATCCGGTCGCAGCGCTCGGCCTCGTTCATGAAATGGGTAGAGACGAAGATCGTCACGCCCTCGTTGCGGGACAGGTCGATCAGCAATTCCCAGAAGCGGTCGCGCGCGAGTGGATCGACACCCGACGTCGGCTCGTCGAGAATTAGTATCTCCGGCTCATGCACGACCGCGACCGCGAGCGAGAGCCGCTGGCGAATGCCAAGCGGCAGGTTCTCGGCGCGCTGGTCGACGTGTTCAGCGAGGCCAAAGCGGTCGATCAGTTCGGCGATGCGCGTCGCGGCGCGCTGCGCCGGAAGGTGAAACAGGCGCGCGTGAAGATCGAGGTTCTGCCGTACCGTCAACTCGGTATAGAGCGAAAACGCTTGCGACATGTAGCCGACACGCATACGCGCGTCGTGGTCGTTGCCGTCAAAAGGCCGGCCGAAAAGCAGCGCCTCGCCCTCGCTTGCTGGCAAGAGCCCAGTCAGCATCTTCATCGTGGTCGTCTTGCCGCATCCGTTCGAGCCGGCAAACCCAAAGATCTCGCCCCGTTCGATGGCGAAGCTGACATGGTCGACAGCGGTAAAATCGCCGAACCGGCGCGTGAGATCGTGCGCCACGATCACCGGTTCGGTCGCGACAGAGCGGCGAGGCGGGATTTGCAACGCGCGGTGGCCGGCGCGCATCGCCGCTGGCAACATGTGGATGAACGCCGCCTCGATCGTGATGGCGCCTGCGGCGGCCTTGAGTTCGGCCGGCGTACCGGCGGCGACGACCTTTCCGCCGTTCATTGCGACAAGCCAATCGAACCGCTCGGCCTCTTCCATGTAAGCGGTGGCGACGACGATGCTCATTCCGGCTCCTCGCGCGCGTATCCGCGCGATCAGTTCCCAAAATTGGCGGCGCGACAGCGGATCGACGCCAGTCGTGGGCTCGTCGAGGATCAAGAGCTCGGGGTCATGGATCAGCGAGCAGCAGAGGCCGAGCTTCTGCCGCATTCCGCCCGATAGCTTCTTCGCCGATCGATCGGCAAACCGCGTCAACCCCGTGCTGTCGAGAAGTTCGCCGATGCGCCGCTGCCGCTCAGCGGCGGCTTGTCCGAACAGGCGGCCGAAAAACTCGATGTTCTCGCGGATGCTGAGATCGGGATAGAGGTTCTTGCCGAGGCCCTGCGGCATATAGGCGATGCGCGGGCAAACCGTGCTGCGGTGCCGGACATTCGCCATGTCGCCATCGAGGACCCAGACCGTTCCAGACTGGATCTTCCGGGCGCCGGCGACGAGGGCCAAGAGCGTCGATTTGCCGACCCCATCGGGCCCGATCAGCCCAACCATGCAGCCCACTGGAACGGCCAGCGTGACGGAATCGAGCGCGGCAACCTTTCCGTAAAGTTGAGTGACGCCGTCGAGGCGTGCGACCGTGCCTTGCTCCCCGATCATTGTTTGATCGGGGGCGGCACGCTCGCGGCCGGGCTGGGCCGCAGAGAAGGCGGCCAGGCGGCGGACGGATCGGTGCGCACATACGCGACCCCCGGCAGGCCAGTCCTCACGAGCGCCGCGCGCCCTTCGAGGCGTTGCGGGTCGATCCGCACTCGGATGCGGAACATCAGCTTGTCGCGCTCCTCCTTCGTTTCGACGGTTTTCGGGGTGAACTGCGCCTGGCTCGCGACGAAAACCACGGCGGCCGGGATCACATGGCCCGGATAGGCGTCGAGCACGATGCGGGCTTCGGAGCCGATACGCACTCGGCCCGCCTGCCCGGTCGGCAGATAGATATCCATGTAGACATAGGAGGCGTCGAGCATCGTGAACACCTTGCCGCCGACCGGCAACACCTCGCCGACATTAGCGACGCGGTACTCGATCGGACCGGCTTTTGGCGCGATCAGCGAGTTATCGGAAATGTTGACCTGGTAGAGCTCGACATCGTGGGTCGCGGCGTCGAGCGCGTGCTGCGCCTGCGCGACGCGTTGCGCGGCGGCGTTCTCAAGTGCGACCGCGGCGTTGTGCTGCTGGGTGCGCTGATCGAGCTGCTCGACGGTCGCGTAGCCTTTCGGCACCAGCGCCGCTGTACGCTCGAGTTCTTGCTGGGCGAATTTCACTTGAGTTTGTGCCTGCACAAGGTTGGCCTGAGCCTCATCGAGGGATTTGCGCGCCTGCTCGACCAGCGCCTGCGACTTTTTGAGCGAGGCTTCGAGATCGCGCGTGTCCATCACCGCGACGACCTGCCCTGGCTTGACCAGGTCGCCCTCGTCGACGTTGAGCTCGGCGATGCGGCCGGCAAATTTGGTATCGATATCGATCTCATCGGCCTCGACCCTGCCGTTGCCCATTGCAAAGCCAGCCGGCAGCCCATCGCCCGTGTGAGACCACCAGTAGCCGGCAGCGATCACGGCCGGCACCAACAGCAGCAGAACGTAGCGGAGCCGACGGCGGCGCTTTTTCTGTGGTGGTAGCACTGCCGGCAGGCTCGCCGACACCGGCACGGGGAGCGGAACAGCCGGGGCCACGTGCTCGGCCCCGGCTTCGGTCGGTGAGCGTCCCATGCTCGTCATATGGTCGTCTGACATGACACTGTCCCTAGCGCCAGCGAGGTCAACAAAACGACTATCTCGCCGCCAAGATCCGAATTGCCCCCTTACACAACAAACCGCGGGCGAAACTATCTATCGGCCAAGGTTGCATATGGGCGCTCGATGTCCTCGCGCCGGCTACTCTTGAGCAAGTAGATGTCACTTCCGGCCCCGGCGAGCGCTGAGCCGGAAGTGCCGAGCACGAACCGCACGTCACGGCGGCGCGCGAACGCTCCGACTTCTGCGTAGAAATCCGTCGGCGCGGCAGGCTGCCGCTGGCGATCAGAAACTGCGCCCCCGCGAGGCGTGTGGCGAGCGTGCCGAGGCAACGTCGCCGGTCTTTTTCGCCGAGCGTCGGGCCCGGCAACAAAAAACGGTACTGTTTGCCGCTGCCGGTCTCGCCGACGGCGAGGCTTTCCGTCGCGATGTCCAGCGCCGGGTTCATCGCAGGGTGACGATCCGAGGCATTCGCTTAGCCCGCAGGCTTTGGCACCGATCGCTCGAGCGCCGCCGCCAGACCACGAGCGGCCGCCAGTAACGGGTCTCGATGCACGGCGTCGATCGGTTCGCGTTCACCCAACGAGCGGGCCAGCTCCTCGATGATGCCGGCAAACAGAAAATGATGCAGATGGATCGCCACCGCGCGCTTGTCGCTGCCGCCCCGCACGAGCCGGATCAGGACGCCCTCGTCTTCAGCGCGGGCTTCGAAGCTGCAATCGCGGCCAAAGCCACCACTGTAATATTTGTCGGGGAAATCGATGGCGACTTCGCCCTTGTCGACGATTGGGTGCATTGACATGCCAAACTCCGTCGGCCGACGATTACAGGCGATTTTTCCGGTACTCTTCGAGCGAGTAGCCAAGGGCATCGAGCGCTTCTTCGAGGTAGTCGGCGAGAAGCGGCGTGCCGATCAAATACCCGGTCTCCGCCTCGTTGTGGACTTCGCGCGCCCGAGCCAGCGCCTCGCGCCACTCGCCGCGCTCGAAATCGCCGCGCCCGAGCCACATGAGCGCAAGCAGTTCGACCCGCTGCTCGTCATCGAGCGCGTCGAGCGCCGCCGTCAGCTCCTGTTCGGTCGGGTTGTCGCCAGTGTCTTCGAGGATTGCGACATCCTTGTCGTCGCTTGGGTTCGAGCCCGAGTCGCTGTCCACCGGCTCGATCTCCGCGTCGAATTCGCGCGCCTTCTCGATGATGTAGGCGAGTTGTTCCAGCGGTGTCTTGAGCATGAAATGCCTCGTTGTCCTGCTGCCCCCTCGGGCAGCTACCTCTAGAGGATACGGGCGCTGAACAGAGACGCTTTGATCTGCCTCAATGGCAGTTGGCGACGAGGATGCGTCAAGCAACCGGCGGCAGCGGTCCGCTCGCCACGGGTAAGTTAGAGCGGCTGATTTTGGAAATGGTGCCCGCCATAACCCCCTGGCCCACGTCGGGTTGCCCAGGCAGATCCTCGGCGCCGCAGCAAGCAGGGAATACGTGGCCGGCGATTTACGCTTGGACTTGCTTGTCTATCTCCGCAGCGTGGGCAATATCGGGGCGGCACTTCAGGCGCTGCTGGTAGGCGGCGGTGTTGCCGGGATCATGGGCACCATGGTTGGAATCAACGGCGCGCCGATCGCATTGGTATTTCAGAACGCGGAGCCCGCGCAGACGCGGGCGGTGCTGGGAGCGTTCTTCGCGGTTGGTTATGCGATGTCCGTGGCCTTGACCGTGGTCGGCCTGTTCGGCTGGCAGGAACTAATCCTCGGGCTGCTGTTGCTGCCGGGGGTAGGCGTCGGTTACGCGATAGCCCCTTTGGTAGTGCGGTTCCTGGACCGTGGACGGCTTCGCATTGGCGTTCTTGTCATCTCCGGCGCCGTCGCCTTGCTCGCGCGCTGAGCCTCATGCGCCCGATTAGACAGACGCTTCAGCCGGTTAGGCGGCGCTCGATCGTTGCCGCTATATCGAGAAGTCGAGCGTCGCCGAAGCGCGGCCCGACCAGTTGAAGGCCGATTGGCAAGCCGCCCGGCCCTGGGCCGATGGGAAGGCTTACCGCCGGCAATCCGGCGATTTGGAAAGGCAGGTTGAAGATCGGCGAACCCGTATCGGAGAGCCCCATCGGCGCCTCTTCTCCGGCAGCCGGCGAAATCAGTACGTCGACGGTCTGGAAGATCGCGTCGAACGACGTCTCGGCAATCGCGAGGCGCCGCAAATTGTTCTCATGCCGATCGAGGCTCAGTTGCCTACCGCTCTCGATCGAGGCCCGCATCCACCGTGACAGCGAATAGGGCCGCCACTCGTATTCCCACGCGAGACTGCGCGCGACCTCGAAATTGATCACCTGCCAGCACAGCTCCTCGGCATCGCCAAACCCTTCAGGGTAGGCGATGTCGCGCAATTCGATGGTGCCGCCCTCCAACGCGGACGCCGCAGCCTCGATCGCGGCGCGAACCTCGGCGCTGGCGCGCGGCCAATATGGCGTTCGGCATAGGCCGATGCGGATCGTCCCCTCGACCGGCATGCACGGGGCCGGTGGCACCCGGAACAGGGCCGCGCGAAACAAGGCAAGGTCGGCCACCGAGCGCGCCATCAGCCCGATCGTGTCGAGCCGTGGCGACAGGTTCTTGATCCCCGTGAACGGGATCGCGCCGTAGCTCGGCTTCAGCGCGTGGACTCCGCAATAGGCGGCGGGCCGGACCGTCGATCCCGCGGTCTGGCTGCCGATCGCGAGATAGACCTGGTGGTCGCCGACCGCTGCGGCGGAGCCGCTCGATGAGCCGCCCGGGGTGTGCAGCGGGTTGAGCGGGTGCGCGGTCTTGCCCGGGGCCCGGCCGGCAAACTCGGTCGACACCGTCTTGCCGAGGACCAGCCCGCCGGCCAAGCGGGCGGCGGTGACGCAGGGCGCGTCGCGCAGCGGGCGGTGGCCGGCATAGATCGGCGAGCCGTAACTGGTCGGCAAATCCGCGGTATCGACGATGTCCTTGAAGCCAATCGGGATGCCATAGAGCGCTGCCGTCGCATCGGCAGACAGCGCACGCGCCTGCGCCAACGCCTGGTCGGCGTCGAGAGTCTCCCAGGCGCGCACCTCCGGGTCGCGCACCCCGATCCACTCGAGGCACGCGGCCGCCACTTCGGCCGGCGAGATCTTCCGGTCGCGATAGAGGGCCAGCAATTCCGACGCGGTCAGGGATGTCACATCAGACACAAGGGGTCTCCGTTCAAGTCATCGAGGCCGGAGCGACCGCGTCGCTCCAGTGCATCAGATAGGCCTCTGCGCGAGCGAGCAACCACAGCTCGGCGGCCGCGATCAGCGCGATGACGAGAATCGCCCCGAGCGTGTGGCTCATCTCGTAGGCCTTCGAGGTGGTGTCGACGAGATAGCCGAGCCCGGCGGTAGACGACAGGAACTCACCGGTGATGACGCCGATCAGCGAGAAGCCGATGTTGAGCCGCAGCGTCGCAAAGCCATAGGGCAAGACGCCGGGGACGACGATCTTGGCAAAGACGTGGCGCTCGCGGCCGCCGAGCGCGCGGACCAGATCGGATTGGTCGAGATCGCATCGTCGGACTCCGTCAAACGCCCCAAGCCAGGCGACGACCCCGGTGACGAGCGCGGAGATCATCACCTTCGACGTCATCCCGAGCCCAAACCACACCACCAGCAGCGGCGCGATGACGATCTTCGGGGTCGCGTTGAGGATGACCGCGTAGGTCTCCAGCACGCGCGACAGGAACCCGGACCACCACAGCGCCAGCGCGATCGCCGAGCCGACGGCGGTGCCAAGCAGCAGGCCGACCGCCTGTTCGGACAAGGTCACCCAGGTCTGGTACAGCAGCGACCCGTCGACGAGGGTCCTGCCGACATACGCAAACACCTCACTCGGCAACCCGAAAAAGAACGGGTCGGCGAGACCCGCGCGCACCGCGGCCTCCCACACCACCAACGGAATCCCGATACAGCACAGTTGCAGAGCCAGCACCCGCCACGGCACACGCGAAAACGCCTGTTCCATCCGCCTCCGTGTCGCACCGCCTTTCGTTCGGGCCGGTCCGAGCGCGAGGGAGGTCGCTTCAGACCGCGACATCCGTCTTCAGCTCCCTCCATAACAGGTCGAAATAGCGGACGAATTCCGGGTTGTTGCGCGCCGCCTCGGGCGACTGATGCTTGGCCAGTGGAATCTCATGCTCCGCCTTGATCCGTCCCGGTCGCCCCGAACACACCAGGACCTTGTCCGACACCGACACCGCTTCGGCAATGTCGTGGGTGATCAGCAAGACCGTCTTGCGTTCTTCGGCGAGGATGCGGATGAGCTCCTCCTCCATGCGTAATTTGGTCTGGTAGTCGAGCGCCGACAGTGGCTCGTCGAGCAGCAGGATTTCGGGGTCGACCGCCAGCGTGCGGGCGAGCGCGACGCGCTGGCGCATCCCGCCCGAGAGGTGCTTGGGATAGGAATCCTCAAACCCGTCGAGTTCCGACCTTCTGGATCAGCGCCATTGCGCGCTCGCGCCGGTCGGCGGCGCTCAATGGTTTCAATTCGAGACCGAGGGTGACATTGCCGAGCACCGTGCGCCACGACAGCAGCAGATCCTTCTGGAGCATGAAGGCGACCTTGGGCTGCGGTCCGTCGACCTCGACGCCGTCGACGAGGACCCGCCCGCTGGTCGGTCGATCGAGTCCCGACAGCAGCTTGAGCGCGGTCGACTTGCCGCACCCGGACGGGCCGATGATGCTGACGAATTTCTGGTTCTCGACCGTAAAGCTGAGATCCTCGACCGCGATGATCTCCCGCTTGCCCTGCCAGAATACCTTGCGCACGCCGACGAACTCGACCCGTGGCGGCGGCGGTGCAATTATCGCCGGTGCCCGGGTGGGACGCTCGATCGTCATGCCGTCGCTTGGCGACGTCATCGCATCTCTACCCTCTCGCGAGCCCTGCGCAGCCCGCTAACCGACGTCGCCGGGCTTGATCGCCTTCGCCGCCTTTTCGGCGAAGCTCAAATCCATCAGCTTGTCGAACGGGTACCCGGCCGCGGGATGGCCGGTGGCAGTCAGCAGGCGGGTGAAGTTGTTGTCGTAGGAGGCCCTGGAGACCACCAGGTTCTCCGGATAGGCGCCTTGGGCGATGATCCGCTCCGCCGCTGCCTTCATGATCTTGGGGTCGGAATTGGCATAGCGCGCGACCGCGACTTCGGCGGCGCCCTCGGGGTTCTTGTGGCCGTAGACCATTGCCTTGGTTATCGCGTTGGCGAAGGCCTGCACCTGGTCCGGCTGCTTCTCGATCGTCTCGCCGAGGACAGCAAAGCTGGTGAAAAAGAACGGCCCGAACTGCTCGGCAAAGCTGACGATGATCTCCATGCCGGCGGCGACCCCGTTCGAGGTCCCCGGCTCGTTGGTCAGCGCCAGATCGGCCTGGCCGACCATCAGCGCGCTCAGTTCCGACCCGGCGATCACCGGGATCAGGCGCACCGCGTCGTCGGCCTTGCCGCCCTTCGGCTTCCATACCATCCCGTCGGCGTCGCCCTTTTCGTAGCCGGCATCGATCAGTGTCATCTGGATCAGCGATACGGCGGTATGCGGCGGGCGTGGGACGATGATCGTGTGCCCGACCCAGGTCTTGGCGTCCTTCGAGATGCCGGGCTTGCCGAGCACAACCTGGGCGGCGCGGTTGACGAGCACCCCGATGTTCTTGACGTTCTCGCCCTTCTGCTGGGCCAACGCCGGCTCGGCCGGGTCGCCGTTGTAGGAGAACGCGTCCTTGGCGATGACGGCGCGCAAGGCGATTGTCCGCTGCTGCGCGTTGTAGATTGTGACGTCGAGGCCCTCCTGCTCGAAGAAGCCCTTCGCCTTGGCGACGTATAACGGCAGGTAGTACATCGTCTCCACCGCCTCCGCGGCGGTGATCTTGACCATCGCCGTGGCGAGCGCGCCTCGTCCGGCGGCGAAGCCGAGGGTGGCGAATCCGGCTGCGCCGGAAAGAACCTGCCGCCGATTGAGGATAAGATTTGCCATGATCGCTCCTTGGCGCGAGGCGCCCTGCTCGGGTTGGGAATTGTTCAGCCGGGCGCGTTCGCCGCCCAGTGCAGGAATTTGCGCTCGAGCCACAGGACGCCGAAATATTGGACAGCCGCGATCGCCGCGATGACGACCACCACCATCCACAATTTGCTGATCTGGAAAAAGATCGCGGCCTGCACGGCGAGGTAGCCGAGGCCTCGGTTGGAAGCGACGAATTCGCCGACCACGGCGCCCACCAGGGCGAAACCGATGCTGACCTTGAGCGCCGAGACAATCCACGGCAGCGACGAGGGAACGACGATGTAGCGGAAGATATGCCAGCGCGACGCGCCCATCGCGCGGATCATGTCGATATTGTCGGGGTCGACGCGCCGCACCCCCTCCGCCGCCGACAGCCAGGCGATAAACAGGCAGATAATCGTAGCCAGCGCGATCTTTGAGGTCTCGAAGATGCCGAACCAGACGATCATCGGCGGCGCCAGCGCGATCTTGGGGATGCCGTTGAAGATTGCAATGAGGGGCGCCAACGCCCTTGACAGGTTGGGCAGCCACCACAACCCCAACGCCGCGGCGGTGCCGAGCCCGACGCCGATCGCGAAGCCGAGCAGTTCCTCGCCGAGCGTTACGGCGGCGTTCTGGACCAGGATGCCGCTCGCCAGCCCAGCCCACAGGAACTGGGCGATGCCGGTGGGGCTGCCGCCTTTGAGCGGATTGATCAGACCGGCCCAGCATCCGGCCTGCCACAGCGTCAGGCCCCCGGCAAGCAAACCGATCTGAGCGGCAAGCACGGTATGGCCTCGGGCTGTCGCCCGGGCGGGTTCCGAACGCGATAACGGCAGGCCCACAACCAATCTCCGCAGCCGCCAGTGGCAACGCACGAACCATGCCAATCCGGCCGAGTGTTTTTCCTCACGACATCGTGGCAGATCGAACCCGTCGAGATCCTCCTCTCGAGACGAGGCGCCGCAATACACCGACGGAAGAACCCACGGGCTTTTGGATGCGTAGGCATTTGGATGGTCGTCTCGGGCCTACACTGGCTCTCCAAAGGTCGAGCCGTGAGAAATAGTGGAGGGTCGCTGAGAGCCCGCTCCGGCGGTTCCACTGCGGTCCCGCGAATGGCCGGATTCGGCGCTACCTCGTCATTGCTGCAGGCCCCGGCCAAGGTCTGCTTACTCAACCGACAGCAGGCGTCCAGCAAGCGCGGCCGGGACAACTCTTCACGCCCCAACTCCGACCTTCACGCCTACTCGAAATCCCGTGCGATATCGGTATCCAGTGCCAAGGCGGCAGCCATATCGGCTTCGCCGCCGATTTTGTCGCCCTTCTTCACCCTGGCGAGACCGCGCCCGTACAGCGGGTAGGCCTTGTCGGAAGGGTCGTCAGCGCCCAGGCCAGGAACCGCGAGCGCCTCGTCATACGCGCGAATGCTGTCATCGAGCTTGTCCATCCTGAAATAGAGAAATCCGAGCGTGTACAATGGATAGGGATCGCCCGGCCATTGTCGTAGCGCATTCTGGCAGTCGGTCATTGCAGCGGCAAACTCGCCCTTAAACGTCAGGACGTTGCAGCGGTTGACGATCGCCTCGATCTCGTCCTTAGGATCAAGCCGCAAGGCTTCGTCGAGATCGTGAAGGGCAAGGTCGTACTGATGCGTATCGAGGTAGACGTTGCTGCGATTGACGAAGTAAAGCGGCACCTTGGGGTCAAGACGGATTGCCTCGCTGAAATCTGCTAGCGCAAAGTCGTCTTGCAGCAGGAGCTTGCGGATATCGCCCCGACGATGAAAAGCAACCGCCGACGTGGCATCAAGCTTTATGGCCTGATCGGCATCAGCGACGGCGCGGTTCAAATCGTCTTTCCGCTCATAACCGAATGCGCGATATGCGTAGACGCGCGACAGTTCTTTGGCGTCAACCTGCCCGGCATTGATCAAGGCTGTGCACGCGGCAATGACCTGCTCCGCGCTTTCGTCGTGTTCTCCGGCACACTGGCTCAGTTGGGCGGCCGGCGTCGCCGGCGCTGCCATCGCTGGAACCACGGAGAGGCAGGCTAGGCACGCCCAGAAATTTGCGCGCACAAATTGCATGACGATGCGATCGACGAAATGCATGCGAGGTTTGCTTTTCATCACGTCAGCCTGCCCATGAACGAAAATTGAGAGCTTATTCTAGCGGCTCCGCTTCGTCTCGCCGAACGGGACCCGCAAAAGGAAAAATCACTGGGACCTGATCCCCGGTCTGAAATAAGAGCGGCCAGACTACTCGGCCCTCCGCCGCCTTGTCGGGTCTAGCGTGCTGAGGGGAATCCCGCCGAGAAGTGATCAAGCTCTGAAGATGGCGGCTACCGGCGCTGATGAGACATCCGAATCGGTCACCGCGAACGACTGCTTCGGGACCAAAGAGCAGCCATGGTGTTGACGCCGCGAACCCGCCTCAAAGCTGAACAACGTGCTTGGCTTCAACAGCTAGGTCAGTGGAACACGTAGATCGGGCTTGACCAGACGAGATGCCCGTCCTCCTGGGTCAGGCAGACATAGACCGCATTGTCCCCTGAGCCCTTGAGCGCAATTCGCCGCGACAAATGCAGCCGGCGGTGCGGGTTCTCGTCGGGCAGGCGGAACACGCGGATGCGGCGAGCGATGCCACCGGCTTCGAACACCAGGTCGTTCAAGCCGATATCCGCGACCGCGATCTCACATTTGACGAGGGCGGTATCGATGCGAAGCGTGCCCGATTGCGCATCGGCTAGCCAGGCGTCAAACCCGCCGAACCCGCCAGTGGTCAAGGCTTCCCACGTCAATACTGCGGGTCCCGTCTGGGTCAGTTTCTTGTCGAGGTTCCACAAATTGATCGGGGCGACCCGATCGAACGCGTTTCCTTGTAGCGTGCATCCCCCGTCCCAAATCGTCTGCCGTCCGCGGCCGCGATATTCCGAGCCTTCCCAGATCACCCGGATGCGGCGGCCGAGCGCGGTTTCGTCGTAGGGCCGCCACGTCTCCAACACCTCGAGCCCGTTGCGGATCTCGAGCCGTTCGATCGGCGCCGACGCCACGGCCTCGACGGTGAACTCCATCGCGCCGTCTTTGGAGCGAAGAATGTCGCCCATCATCGCAGTACGTACTCGGGTCGAGGTCGTCGGGCCAAGTTTCGGGTCGTCCGCAAACAGCTGCGCATCGTTGTCGAACTGCGCCCGCACATCGAGTATCAGGCGGGAGCCGGTGGTCGCGTAATGGTGGCGCCGCCGCAATGCGTCGATCAGCCCGCCTCGTGTCAGCTCTTCGGCAAAAAGACATGACAGGCCGCCATACGCGCCGAACAGCGACGCCCCCGGATGGCTCGCACCGTGCCTGCCTTTATGGCCGTCCGAATTGGCGAGGATGCCGACGCGATAGCCTTGCTCCAGCGCGTCGTGCAGCAGCCACTCGAAGGTGCCCCAGTCGGAATGCACCTCCACCGAGCGCTCAAAACGCGCGTCGTGCGCCATCCGGATATCGGCGTAACGACCGCCAATATGCGCGAAGACGACGCAATCCCTATTCTTGAGTGCCCCGAAGAGCTGCTCGGCGCTATTGGCGTCGCTCGCGAGGTCGCCGTGATCGTAAACCAGCGCATGAGACGAGCGGTGAATCTGTTCGCCCTCGTGCATGAACAGCACGTTGCGGTCGCCGCCGAGACCGGTATTACCGGACCACTCATAGCCTGGGAAGATCACGAACGACCCGTCGCGGTTGTGTTCCCGCGTCAGCTCGTTCAGTTCGCTCCAGAACGGCGTGGTGATCTGAAAGTCGTTGCCCTGATGGCTCATACCGTCGAGGAAGGCTCGGTCGCGCGCGAACTCGATCAATTCCCGCGCCGAATTGGTCCCGATCGTTTCTTCCGATTGGCCGTGTAGATCGCACCAGTAAGAACGTAATGGCGCCATCGCGGCGATGCGGAGGGGGTTACTGACGCACAGTACCCGATCGGCATCGTCAAGCACCTCTATCAGGAGATCACCGGGCTCGCTAACGAACAGCCCCTCGATTGATAGGGCATGCTCGCCCATCCGCATGGGAATCGTTCCGGGCAGTCCACGCACTGGCAGATTGGCCCGAAGCGCAAAGATGCCGTCGACCTGATCGCTGGGATTACCCCATTTGTCCTCGCCCTTAAAGCCGAGCCGAAAAGGCTCGCCGCACCGTCTCAATGTCGGCAGGACCGCCTTCCAGACGACTGGCGGTCCGGCGACAATCGCGATGGTCGGCTGGGCAGGAAGTTCAACGTAATCGCAGGTGGCAATTGCGTCCACGAGCACTCGGAACTCGAAGCTTGGCTCGACAAAGGTCTGTACGCGCATGCCCGGCGAACCCTGGCGTCGGTCGCCGAAGCGCACCGTGATCGTATCGCCCTCGCGCAAAAAACCGCGCATGACGCGGATCAAGAGGGTCTTGTCCCACGGTCGAATATTGAGCTTGGGGTCGTAGAGCACGTCGAGCACCGCGCCATTCGACGCTTCGACGGTCGTGTAATTTGCCGCCTGCGGGATGCTCCACTGCGGCCTGCCCATATCGCTGGCGAAGCGGTGCACGATCTTGATCGAGCCGGTGTCGTCGATGCCAAAATATCCGGCGGTATAAACGAGCGTGAACGACTGAAAGCTGCCGGCCTCAAACGCTCCGGTCGGCGAGATGGCGGCCGTACCCATGAGCTCCGGCAGGTATGTCGAATGCGGCATCTCGTCGTCCTCACAATCTGCAGGCGACTAGGCCAGCGCCGCGCTCACCGCTGCCAGCCGCTCAAAAGAGCCCAGGACCTTGCGCTGATCGTTGATCAGATGACGCACAAGGATGTCGGTGTATCCGAGTTCCCCGAAGGCCCGAAACTGTTCCGTGACCTCGTCAACCGATCCGGCGATCAAGGCATCTCCCGGAACGCCGCGATAGCCTTGGCGCAACGCGTGCTCCAGCACCGCTCGCGCCTCTGACGACGACTCGCCGACGTAAATGTCGCGCCGCAAAACGATAGCCCCTGGCTGCTTGCCGTAAGCGGGGCAGCGCTCACGATACATATCGGCTTGCGCGCGCACCTCTTCGCGGGAGAGGCTGGGACTCGCGATCCAGCCCTCGGCCAGTCGTGCCGCCCGCTCGATCGCCGGCGGTGCGCTGGCGCCGATCCAGACCTCGACAGGCTCCACCGGACGCAGCGCCAAGCTCGCTCCAGCGAACCGGAACCTTCGAGAAGAGCTGACGGTCTCGCCCGCCAGTAAGCGCCGGACGATATCGAGAGCTTCCTCGAACGCCGACGGCCGCGTCCTGAAGCTGGCGCCCATCGCCGCAAACCGATCCTCGCCCCAGCCGAGGCCGCACTGCATGATGAACGGGCCCCCAGCGATGGCCGCCAGCGTGCCGATCTGCTCGGCCACCAGAACCGGGTGCCACAAAGGGAGCAGGAACAGGCAACCGACGGGAGCTGTGCCCCACTCCGCGAGAAGCCGTCCGAGCATCGGCGTGTTCTGATAATACGGCGTGGGAGACACATGTTGATCGCCGATAAAAAGAGAAGCGAGCCCACTGCTACGTGCCGCCGCCGCTCGCTCGATCATCCAGCGCGCTCCCTCGCGCGGATCTTTCACGTCCGGGTGATTGCTCGTAAGAGAGACCCCAATTCTCATTGGATCATCCTCGTCGTCGCATCGCGCTTCGATCTGACCCAAGCTCGCTGTCAAAGCCAACAGAAGTTTACCGCGATCTTCGCGACGAATTGGATGACGACCCGCATTCGGCGCTCTCCTGTCGTAGGCGCGCGTGGCTTCGAAGGACCGGTTTCCGCGCCTTGAGCGGCCGTCTGCTGCTCGGGCTACGGCCTTCCGGTCATGCCCCATTCCGGCCTTCAACTTGCGGGCTGTGGATAAAGGGCCTCAGCTTTCGCTGCTTCCTTTCAGGCTAGGCGTTGAGCAGTCGGTATCATGGTCAGCTGCATCCATCCCGGCACGACTCGCACCGAGCGCACGCCGAGCCTGCTTGCCGCCTGCGCCGCCCAGCTGGGGGTAACCGCCGAAGAAGTGGAGCGACGGGACTTCGCTCCAGGAATGCAATCTGCCGCATCGTCGACGCCTCGGTTGTCGGTTTCGTGACAACCTTCCTGGCCTCGGAAAAGGTTTGGGCGGTCTCTGGCCAGCTGGTGGTGGCGAACGGTGGAGCCGGACGGCCTGTCTATTACCGTTCTATCCGACCGAATTGTAGACGTCGCGCCAACGCTTGATGGCGCTGATGTGACCGTCGACTGTGGTGAGGTTGGCGCCCATCGTAACAACTGAGATGTGGCTCCCCCCGGCTTCGCGCCAGGCCGCGATATCGCCGGGCCATTGGTTCTCACTGCGGGCATATTGCTGGACGGATTCAAAGCCGAAGCTGCCGACATCACGGCCGAGCTCGCGCAACCTAGCTTCGATCCTAGCCTTATTTTGGGGCGCTTCGGTTTAAGTCCGGGCGCCAAACAGAAAACCGTCCCCGATTCTGGCCGCCCGGTCGTACGCGGCCTCACTGGAACCGCCGAACCAGATAGGAATAGGCCGCTTCGGCCGCGGCAAGATTCCGGCGCGATCGATCCGGTGATCGCGGTCCTCATGGGTCACCACGGGCTCCGCCCACAGCTTGCGCATCAGCTCGATCTGGTTCTCCTGCCGCCGGCCGCGCCGGCGGAAGTTATCGTGCATTTCGAGGCCGTCGAATTCGACCCAGTTCCAGCCGACCCCGACGCCCAGGCGAAGCCGACCGTCCGAGAACAGGTCGACGTCCGCAGCCTGTTTGGCGAAGAGAGCCGTCTGCCGTTGCGGCAGGATGATTACGCCGGTGACCAATTCGAGTTTCTTGGTGACGCCGGCGAGGTAGGCGTAGGTGACCAGCGGCTCGTGGAAGGGATCGGTTTCTTTATATGGGCCGGTCAGCTTCGGTTCCCTGCCCGCATGAACGGCGCCGAGGACATGGTCGTAGATGACAATATGGTCGTAACCCAGGTCTTCCGCTGCCTGGGCGAAGGCTTTGACCGCTCCTGGATCGCCGCCGAGCTCGATCTGCGGATAGACCACGCCAGCTTTCATCGCGCATTTCCTCCTGACTTAACCAGTCGTACACAGCCCACCGGCTTCAACCGAGCTCTAGAGTTGCCAGCGCCCTCCCCACCGTATCGACGATGCGGTCGCACTCGGCGCGGGTGATCACCAGAGGCGGGCACAAGGCTATCGTCGTGCCATAACGTCGTCCGCCACCTGACCGGCCGACGATGACGCCATGATCGCGGCAGAAATCGATCACGGCGCCGAATTGCGCAGGATCGAGTTGCTCCTTCGTGGTGCGATCCTTAACCAGCTCGACGCCGATCAGCAGGCCCTTGCCGCGCACGTCGCCGACGGTTTTGTGGCTCATGAGACCGCGCAACCCCTCAATCAGGTAGGCACCCATTTCTGCCGCGCGTTGGACAAGCCCCTCGACCTCCATGATCTCGATGTTGCGCAGGGCGACTGCCGCGGCGACGGGATGGCCGCCATAGGTGTTGACCTGCGCTACCTGCCGATTCTCAGCCGGATCGCCGTAGAAGCTGTCGAAAACTTTGTTCTTCACCACGGTCGCAGCGATCGGCTGGTAGGCGCTGGAAATACCCTTGGCGACGGCGACGATGTCTGGTGACACACCGTAATGCTGGTGTGCAAACATCTTGCCGGTGCGACCGAAGCCGTTGATCACCTCATCGATGTGCAAAAGGATGCCATATTTGCGGCATAGACTCTCGACCTCGGGCAGATACTCGTCGGGCGGCACCGCGATCCCGACGCCGCTCATAACCGGTTCGACGATGATCTCCGCCACCGTCTCCGGCCCCTCGCCGAGGATCGTCGTTTCCATGTTTTTCACGCAGGCAAGGCCGCAGCTTGGGTAGCTGAGGCCGAACGGGCAGCGATAGCAGTAGGGCGGGGCGACGTGCACGAAGTCGCCGGAAAACGGCTCGAACTTTGCCTTGCGCTCACCCATGCCGCCGGCATCGAGCGTCGCCAGCGTCGTGCCGTGATAGGCGTAATAGCGGCTGACCGTCTTGAAGCGATATTCGCCCGGGTACTCGTGCTTCATGTATTGGCGGGCGATCTTGAACCCCGCCTCGTTCGCCTCCGAGCCCGAGTTGACAAAGTAGGTGTGGTAGCCGCCGCCCATTAGCCCATTGATCTTCTCGGCCAGTCCCGCCGCCGGCACATTCATCGCTGTGTGCGGAAAATACGACAATTGCCGCATCTGTTCGGCGGCAACCTCGGCGAGCTCAGTGCGCCCGTAGCCGATATTGACACACCATAAGCCGGCCATGCCGTCGAGATATTCGGTGCCGTCGGCGTCGACGATCGTCGAGCCAGACGCACCGGTGACGACGATCTGCTTCGCTTCCAGCGCTTTATGCTGGACGATCGGATGCAGAACGTTGCCAAGATCCTGCCGCACGACCGTTTCGCGGATTGCGGGATCAGGGGAGTTCGTAAGTGACATCGGCGACCTCGCGCAGGTGAGGTATCAGCTGAAAGGAACGAAGACTAAGCCAGGGTCTAGCGCTCGGCGATCCAGGCCGAGACCTCGTCGTAATAGTTGGCGATGTAATACTCGGCAATGTCGTCTGCCGTCGTGAGCCAGACCGCGTCGTGGCCGAGGATATAGCGCAGCGCCTGATCGAGATATTTCGCTGCGCTGGGGCGACCGACATTGTGTGGGTGCAGCGAGAGGCACATCACCCGGCCGTTCTCGGCGCCCTCACGATAGAGCGTGTCGAACTGATCCTTGATCATCTGCAGGAAGTAGTCGGCTTCCCGGTTCCAGGCGAGCATGCCGGCGTCGTTGATCTGCCCGGTGTAGGGGACGTAGATGAATTTCTGGCCGCCGCGCACGTTGATCGGCCATGGCTGATCGTCGATGATCCAAGAGGTGTGGTAGAGGCACCCCGCCTCGGCCATTAGATCATCGGTTCTGACCGTGTAGCCCGCGCCGCCGCCCAGCCGGCCCTTAACGCGTTTGCCGGTCATCTCCAGGACATGCGCGATAAAATCCTGCCAGTAAGCCAGCTCCTCTTCTTCGCTCAGGTCGTAGATGGGCCGGCTGTTGTAGAGCCCATGCGCCATGTAGTCCCAATCGGCCGCGACCATGGCGTCCTTGATCTCGGGGAAATGGTCGAGCAGTTCAAGGTTTAGGCAGCAACAAGCGCGCACCCTATGCTTGTTCAGCACGTCGAGCATGCGCCAGAACCCGGCACGGTTGCCGTAGTCCATCCGCGAATAATGCGGGATGTCGGGCTGGGTCGGCCGGTTCTCCGGCAAGTACTCGAAAAACTCCATGTTGGGCGCGACCCAAAATGCGACGCGGGCATCACCGGGCCATTTGATGACCGGGCGGTCATTTATCGGCGCATAGTCGAAGCGCCCAGGGGAGAGCGGGCCAAGGCGCGCCTCGCGCGACGGCGCGGGAGCCGCCTTCGCCAAAGCTTTCGCGGGTGTGCCGCCCGATTGCGCCGCGAACCAATCGATGATTTCCGCCCCAGTGGCCCTCCACACGCCGGCACGCGCGCAGATGTGGCGCAGCACCTCGTCGAGGTGTCGTATGCGCCAAGGCTGACCCATAATCCAAGGGTGCAGATGGAGCACCATCATTCGGCCGGTCGTCGCGCCGTCGGCATAGAGCCCGTCGAACCAGTCGCGCCATAATAGGCTCGTCTCGTCGATCGTCCGCCTACCGTGCAGGTGAATGTAGTTATCGTCGAGATAGGCGTTGACGCCGAGCGAATAGAGCTCGCCGGTTCTCGGCGTCATCCGGTAAGGCTGCTCGTCGTTGCCCCAGTCACAGACGTAGCGGATGCCGGCTTCGGCGAACAGGTGCAGGGTGTTTGGGGTCTCCTGGAAATCGGGGCCCGACCAACCGATCGGCCGCTTGCCTGTCGCCCGCTCGACCGCGTCGATTGAGACGCGGATATAGGCGCGCTCCTCGTCCTCGGACATGCCGATATGGATCAGACGGCGGCGGGAGAGACCGTGCGCGATGAATTCCGCGCCGCGCTTCTGTCCTTCAGCGACGAGGATCGGGTAGTGGTCGGCGACTGCCTTGTCGAGCGCCAGGGTCGGCGTGATGCCGTATTTGTCGAGCAGATCGAGGATCCGGAAAACCCCGACCCTGTTGCCGTATTCGTGGTTGCCCCAGCCGCCGATATCGGGGAATTGCGGCTGGTTGCCGCTCCACAGTCCCTCGGGCCCACCCAATGGGCTGACTGCGACCGGCGTGCCCGCCGGTACCTCCCAGTCCCAGTGTTCCAGGTTGACAATGACGGCAAGCGCGACCCGCGCGTTACCCGGCCAGCGCAGCGGCGGCCTCGCGACGATGGGCGACCACGGATAGAAATCCTGGTCCATGCCGTAGGCGCGCTTGGCTGGCATTGTTACCTCCTTGGCAGCAACAACCTTTCGGACAGCTGGCAGCTAGCGCGTCACGCGCTCGCCCCCACCAAAACCTCCATTCGCTCGCGATTAGGCCGCGAGAGGGCGGCGGTCACGGTACGGAGTGGCTTTTTCGAACGCATCGGCGACGCGCAGGACGGTCGCTTCCTGAAAAGGCTTGCCGACCAGCTGGATTGCCACTGGCAATCCGCCGGCGCCAAAGCCCGAGCACACCGACATCGCCGGATAGCCGGCGACGTTGAACGGCATCATAAAGCTCGGCCGCTGGAATACGTCCCATTTCGGCAGCGCGTCGATCTTTGGCGCTTCGTTCGGGAACACCGCCGTCAGCACGACATCGAGCCCGGCCATTGCGGCCTTCAACTCGGAGCGCAGTTCGCGACGGCGCCGCACCGCCTGCAGGTAATCGACGCCGGATACGAACGCGCCGAGCATCAGCCGGGTGCGCATGCGCTCCCCGAAATCATTGAGCCGCGTTCGCGACCATTCCTCATAGGCGGCGGCGCGCTCGACGATCGAGATCAGCGAGCCGCAGGCGTGCCAATCCTGCAGCGGTGACAGCTGCACCTCACGGATTTGGGCGCCGAGACCGCGGAAGGTCTCAACCGCAGCGGTGATCCCGCGTTGCGTGGCCTCGTCGACCTTGTGATCGGTTTGGTGGAAGTGGTGGATCACCCCAATCTTGAGGTCCTTGATCCCGCCGCCCAGCGCGGCGCGATAATCGGGGATCGGCCGGTTGGCGCTGGCCGGGTCGCGCGGATCGTGGCCGGCAAGCACCTGCAGCATGATCGCGCAATCCTCGGCGTTCCATGCCATTGGCCCGATATGGTCGAGACTGAACGCGGCCGGCGCGACCCCAGCGCGGCTGACGAGACCATAGGTCGGCTTGAGCCCGGCGATGCCGCAATAGGCTGCCGGGCCGCGGATTGAGCCGCCGGTGTCGGTGCCGATGCCACAAAGGATCATGCCCGCCGCGACCGCCGCGCCGGTGCCGCTGCTGCTGCCCGCGGTGAAGTGGTCGCTGTTCCATGGATTGCGCGCCGGTGGTTTCGGCAGGTCGAAGGACGGACCGCCATCCGCGAATTCGTGCGTCGTCAATTTGCCCATCAACACCGAGCCGGCAGCGGCGAGCTTCTCAGCGCATGTCGCATCGGTGTCGGGGATGTTGTCCTGCAGTAGCTTCGACTGGCAGGTCGTCGCGATGCCCTTTGTGTCGACGATGTCCTTGAGCCCGATCGGAATGCCGTGCAGCGGGCCCTTCGGTCCATTCGACATGATTGCCGCCTCGGCGGCGCGAGCCTCGGCGAGCGCCCGCTCCTCCGTCAGATGGACGAAAGCATGGAGCTGGTCGTCGAGCGCATGCGCCCGGTCGAGACAAGCTTGGGTCAGCTCGACCGGCGACAGTTGCTTTGCCTCAATCTGCCTTGCCGCCTCGGCAATGGTCGGGATCGCCCCGTTCATCGCACGTCCTCCTCGGCAAAACTGTAGGTGAGGGCCGGCTCCGCCATGCGTCCGCGCGGCTTGCGCACGCGCTCAGCCATCGCCGCGATGCCATCGCAGACCGCCTTCAGCTCGGCCTTCTCGGCGTCGGTCAGATCAAGCCCTGCCCGGGCCAGCAGATACTCGAAAGCAGCGTCGTTGATCGATACCGGCATGTGACCATCCTTTCGCTGAAGATCGGTTTGTAGCGCCTGGCTTGCAGCTCTCCTTGACCGGTCAGAGGCGATAGCGGCACTCAGCAGGGAGCGGCACGGCGTGAAAGTCCTGACGGTTCGTGTCGAGGTTTTCGAGGTTCACGAACTGGCATTCGTCGTGGACGAAATGCGGCCCGGCGTGCCAGGTCGCGACGTGCAGCTTGATGACGCGGTCGCCCGGTATCCGGAAGGCGACAATATCCTCGAGCCGTGGCCGCGCGTTGTCGTCGAGATCGCCTGGAGGTGCTACGCCTATGAGCCATTCTTTGCCACCCAGCGAGCCAAGGCACTGCGTCACCCGGCGGTGTCGCGCGATCTGGCTGAAGCCGAGCCCGACATGCGGCAGGTGCATGATCCACAACCGAGGCACGCCGTTCTGCAAAATCAACTCTGCTTCGCTCGCCGAGGTTTCGGGATCGTATCTGGTCTCGGCGCCCTGGCCGCCGGTGCGCAGCGGCGCGATGATCTGACCGTAAGGGGCGAACACCTCCGCCGTGAGCTTCCTGACATCCAGCATGTGCAAGGGCAGCGTGCTCGCGTCGTTCATTGCCGCCTCCACAGTCGGTGTCCCAATCAGGCTAATAGTTGACCATCTTGCCCAGCAGTCGTCACTCACTGCAATGCCGTCGCATAAAGGCCTGTTTGTGGTTTCTCACGGCTGCTTTCGGCGCTATGCAGCCGTTGGCGCACCTCGCTTCGAGCGACCGGTTTGCGAGAGCTTAACGGGCATTCGGTATTGCCGCCCTAGCCGGCCGATTCTGCCCCGAAGCTGCCATTTGCATGATGCAAGCATTGGGGGCATCCCCCACGCGCGCCTGAAACGACCATGGTCAAATCGGTTCCATCCGGAATACGTTGTCCTCCGAGACGAAATGGTAAGGACCTGGAGCCGTGGACGATTTGATCTTGGAGACCCGAGGTCTGACCAAGAGCTTCCGCGGCTTTCTTGCCGTGCGCGGTGTCGATCTCAGAATTCGCCGGAGAACGATCCACGCGCTGATCGGACCGAACGGCGCTGGTAAGACGACGGTCTTCAACCTGCTGACAAAGTTCATCGAACCGAGCAGCGGAACGATCATCTACAACGGTGACGATATCACTGCGGCGCGCCCGGCCGCTGTCGCGCGCCGTGGCATCGCTCGGTCGTTTCAGATATCGGCGGTATTTGCGCACCTGTCGGTGCGTGACAATGTCCGGGTCGCACTGCAGCAGCCGCTCGGCAATTCGTTTCAATTCTGGCGCTCGGGACGCGTTCTCGACCGCCTGAACGACCGCGCCATGGCGTTGCTCGATGCGGTTGGCCTCAAGGAGGATGCGAAGCGTCCCGCCGCGGCGCTGCCCTACGGCCGCAAACGCGCCCTTGAAATCGCCACGACCCTCGCGCTGGAGCCGGAGTTGCTGCTGCTCGACGAGCCGATGTCCGGCCTGGGCCAGGAAGACATTAGTCGCATCTCGGCGCTGATCCGCGACGCCGCCTGCGGCCGAACCGTGTTGATGGTCGAGCACAACCTCTCGGTTGTCGCGGATCTTTCCGACGTCATCACCGTACTGACCCGTGGGCGCATTCTGGCCGAGGGCGACTATGCGGCGGTGTCGACCAACCCCGAAGTCGTCGAGGCCTATATGGGCACCGGCGATGCCGAGGCGATCGGCCATGCCTGAGTTATTGGAGGTTCACGACCTAAACGCTTGGTATGGCGAGTTGCACGTGTTGCACGGCATGGAGTTCACGGTCGGCGAGGGTGACCTCGTCACACTGCTTGGCCGCAACGGCGCAGGCAAGACGACGACGCTCCGCGCGATCATCGGCCTCATCGGCCAGCGCCGCGGCTCGGTGCGCTTCGCTGGCACCGAGCTGATCGGCCTCAGCTCGAACCGGATCGCTCGTCTTGGGATCGGCTATTGCCCCGAAGAACGCGGGATCTTCGCCAGTCTGAATGTCGAGGAGAACCTGATGCTGCCGCCGGTTGTGAAGCCCGGGGGGCTTGAGATCGACGAAATCTACGCGATCTTTCCGAACCTCGCCGAGCGGCGCCGCAGTCAGGGCACCAAGTTGTCGGGCGGCGAACAGCAAATGCTGGCGATCGCACGAATCCTGCGGACCGGCGCCAATCTGCTGCTGCTCGACGAACCGACCGAGGGGCTGGCTCCCGCCATCGTCCATCAGATTGGCGAAGTCTTGCGCACGCTGAAGGCGAAAGGGTTTACGATCTTGCTGGTTGAACAAAATTTCCGCTTTGCTGCGGCGCTCGCCGACCGGCATTACATCGTCGAGCACGGCCGCGTCATCGACGCGATCGACAACGTTTATCTGAAGGCGAATATCGACAAAGTGCGCGCATATCTAGGGGTCTGAGGAACAAATCAAGGGGAGGAGACGATGAGAGCGGTTACTATCACCGTATTCGCGGCTGCCATGTGGTTGCTGACCGGCACGGCCGAAGCGCAGACGCCTGACACAATCAAGATCGGCGTTCTCGCTGATATGTCGAGCCTTTACGCTGACTTGGGCGGGCCAGGCTCGGTCGTCGCCGCGCAGATGGCGGTCGACGATTTCGGCGGCACCGTGCTCGGCAAGAAGATCGAGGTGGTTAGCGCAGACCACCAGAACAAACCCGATATCGGTGCATCGATCGCTCGCCAGTGGTTCGATACCGGTGGGGTGCAGATGATCACCGATCTGACGACGTCCAGCGTCGCACTCGCCGTGCAGGAAGTGGCGCGCGAAAAGAATAGGGTCGTGATGATCACCGGCGCCGCCTCGTCTGACCTTACCGGAAAGAATTGCGCGCCGACCTCGATCCACTACGCCTATGACACGACGGCGCTCGCCAACGGCACCGGCGCCGCGGTTGTCAAGGCAGGCGGGAAGACCTGGTTCTTTATCACCGCCGACTACGCCTTCGGCCATGCGCTGCAAAAGGACACCGCAGCCGTCGTCGAGGCCAATGGCGGGCAGGTATTGGGCTCGGTCAACGTTCCCCTTAACAGCGCCGACTTCTCGTCGTACCTGCTGCAAGCTCAAGCCTCGAAGGCCCAAATCATCGGGCTCGCCAATGCCGGCGGCGACACAATCAACTCCATCAAGCAGGCGGCGGAGTTCGGCATCGTCAAAGGCGGGCAGAAGCTCGCCGGTCTGCTCCTATTCGTCAGCGACGTCCATAGTCTGGGGCTGCAGACCGCGCAGGGACTGCAACTGACCGAGTCGTTCTACTGGGATCAGGACGATCAGACCCGTGCATGGTCGAAGAAGTTCTTCGCCAAGACCAACAAAGAGCCGACGATGACCCAGGCCGGCGTGTACAGCGCGGTGACCAACTATCTCAACGCGATCAAGGCGATTGGTAGCATCGACGGCCCGACCGTCGTCAAGTACCTGCAGTCCAAGCCGATCAACGATTTCATGATCCGCAACGGCCACCTCCAAGCCGACGGCAGCCTGGTCCACGACATGTACCTCTACCAGGTGAAGACGCCCGCCGAGTTCAAAGGGTCCGTGGGATCTCTACAATCTGATCGCGACAATTCCCGGCGCCGAGGCCTTCAAACGGCCGCACGGCAACGAATGTCCGCTGGTAAAGAGCTGATGTCGCGATTTTGTCGAACGCCCTCTCCGCCGCCGGCAGCGGAGAGGGAAATCGGGTAATGCTTTCCTATCTGCACATCGCCGTTCCGCCCGCACCGCTGTTCTTCGCACAGCTGCTCGTCGGCCTGATCAACGGCTCGTTTTACGCGATGCTGAGCCTCGGCCTCGCGATTATCTTCGGCCTGCTCAACATCATCAACTTCGCGCACGGCGCGCAGTACATGATGGGCGCGTTCTGCGCGTGGTTCCTGCTCAATTGGCTCGGGCTCGGCTACTGGCCCGCGCTCATCGTTGCGCCGATTGCGGTCGGCATCGTCGGCATGGCGATCGAGCGGCTGTTGCTGCGCCATATTGCCCATCTCGATCATCTTTATGGGTTGCTGCTGACCTTCGGCCTAGCGCTCGTCATCGAGGGGATCTTTCGCCAGGAATACGGTTCTTCCGGTTTGCCGTACACGATCCCCGACGAGCTTCAGAACTCGCGCAATCTCGGCTTCATGTTCTTGCCGGTCTATCGCGGGTGGGTCATCGTCTTTTCGCTCGCGGTATGCCTTGTGACATGGTTCGTCATCGAGCGGACGCGGCTCGGCGCTCATCTGCGCGCCGCGACCGAGAACGCACCGCTGGTGCAGGCTTTTGGCATCAACGTGCCGCGCATGGTGACGCTGACCTATGGAGCAGGCGCGGGGCTGGCCGCGCTCGCCGGCGTGCTGGCGGCGCCGATCTACCAGGTGAGCCCGCTGATGGGCAGCAACATCATCATCGTCGTGTTCGCCGTCGTCGTGATCGGCGGTATGGGGTCGATTCTTGGCGCCATCGTCAGCGGCTTCGCCCTCGGGATCATCGAGGGTCTGACCAAGGTGTTTTATCCGGAAGCGTCGAACACCGTCATCTTCGCGATCATGGCGCTTGTTCTGTTGGTCAGGCCGGTCGGGCTGTTTGGCCGGGCAAATTAGCGTGAAGCGGCGCGATATCTGGATCTGGACGGGGGCGCTAATCGGCATCGCGCTGGTCGCGCCATATTTCCTCTACCCGGTTTTCCTCATGCAGGGGTTGTGCATGGCGTTGTTCGCTTGCGCCTTCAACCTGCTGCTCGGTTATATCGGGCTGCTGTCGTTCGGCCATGCCGCGTTCATGGGCAGCGCCGCCTACATCACCGCGCATGTCTGCAAGGTGTGGGGGTTCCCGCCGGAGCTCGGCATTCTCTGCGGTGTCGCGGTGGCCGCCGCGCTCGGCGCGGTGTTCGGGGCGCTGGCAATCCGCCGCCAGGGCATCTATTTCGCGATGATCACGCTGGCGCTCGCGCAGATGATCGCGTTCGTCGCGCTCGAGGCTTCATTCACTGGTGGTGAGGACGGCATCCAGGGCGTACCGCGCGGCCATCTCTTTGGGCTGATCGATCTCAATAATACCTTGGCGATGTATTACTTCGTGCTGGCGATGTTCTTAATCGGCTTCGGCGTCATCGCGCGCACGATCCATTCGCCGTTTGGGCAGGTTATCAAGGCGATCCGCGAGAACGAGCCGCGGGCGATCTCACTCGGCTACAGCACCGACCAGTACAAGCTCACTGCTTTTGTCCTGTCAGCGGCGCTCGCTGGCCTGGCTGGGTCGCTGAAGGCGCTGGTGTTTCAGTTTGCCGCGCTGACCGACGTGGATTGGACGACGTCGGGCGAGGTCGTACTGATGACTCTGTTGGGCGGCGTCGCGACGCCGCTTGGCCCGGTCGTTGGCGCTTTTATCATTGTGGCGATGGACAATTATCTGGCGCAGACCGGCTCCTGGGTCACGATCATCGAGGGCATCATTTTCGTAGTCTGCGTGCTGGCCTTCCGCCGGGGTATCGTCGGGGTCATCGCGCCTTACTTAACGAGCGCAAGGGCTACCGCCGACGCCGCCGTGCCGCAGGTCGAGGTCGCATCGGTCCGCCACGAAAAGACGACCGCGCCACCGGCGTAGGAGGACGATCCGCCCGACATCGCTATCGAGCGCCCTTGCGGCACTGGTCATTCGCGCCTTCTCAGATCGCCAGATAGCCGCCATCCACTGTTACCGTGCTGCCGGTTACCCAGCGCGACTCGTCGGAGGCAAGAAACAGCACTGCCCCGACGAGATCGTCGGGCTGGCCCAGCCGGCCGAGCGGGATCAGCAGCTCGGTCGCGCGTCGCGCCTCAGGATCGGTGTAGCTCGCACGCGTAAGCCCGGTCAGCGTTGGCCCAGGCGCAATCGCGTTGACGCGGATGTTGTGCGCCGCCAGATCGACCGCCATCGCATGCGTCAGTGACCGCGCCCCGCCCTTCGAGGCGACATAGGCCACGCGCTCGGGCCGCGCCACCTCGGCGAGCTGTGAGGTCACGTTGATGATGCTGCCGCCGCCACCCTGCTTGACCATTTGCCGAGCCGCCGCCTGCCCGAGATAAAACATGCCGGTCAGGTTGACTGCGATAACGCGGTCCCAGGTTTCGGCATCGAGATCGAGGAAATTGAGGCGATGGGCGATCCCTGCCGACTCCAGCACAATGTTGAGCCTGCCGAATTCGCGCACAGCGCCTGCGACGGCGGCATCCACCGCTGCACGATCGCGCACGTCCAGCGGCGATGCCGCTGCCCGCCCACTGGCGGCCCTGATCCGTGCGGCCGTCGCCTCGGCTGCCGCGCCGTCGCTGTCGGTGCAGAACACCGAGGCGCCCTCACGCGCCAGCGCCTCGGCCCCGGCGCCGCCGATCCCGCCACCCGCGCCCGCTACCAGCGCTATTTTGCCAGCGACCCGGCCCATGCCGTCCTTCCGCTACGCGGCTGCGGGGACGGTAAGCCTCGCCGCGTCAAACCCGTACACCCGCGCGGTATTGCCGCCGACGATCTTGGCCTGCTCGTCGTCCGGCACCCCGGCCAGGATGTCCGTCAGGATTTTGCGCGATTGCGGAAAGGTCGATTCGCTATGGGGGTAGTCCGAGCCCCACATCATGTTGTCGACACCGATGACATCGCGCAGGCGAATGCCGATGGCGTCCTCCTGAAAGCTTAGCACGACGTTGCGGCGGAAGAAGTCGCTCGGCAGCATGCCGTCCTTGAACCGGTACAGCGCCTCGCCGTGGCGCTCGCGATAGGTGTAGTCCATCGAGGTGAGCACGTTGGGCGCCCATGACAGCTCGAACTCGACGATGGCCAGCATGAGGCGCGGGTGGCGCTCGAAGACGCCCGAGAAGATCATGTCGCACATCGACAGCGCTGGATAGAACGCCTTGGTCGCGCGGCTGCTGGCGTCGCGTAGCGTCCCGGTGCCGGCGCCGCGGATCTTGCCGGTACGCCGCGTCGCGGTGTGCAGGCTCAGCGGCATACCGAGCGAAGCGGCCGCGGCCCAGAACTTCTCGTATTCGGGCTGGTCGTAGCGCCGCTCCTCGGCCGGATACTCGGCGATCATCGCGCCGCACAGGCCGAGACGGGCGGCGCGCTCCAGCTCGTTGATCCCGTCCCGGACATCGTCCAGGTTGATCATCGCGATGCCCTTGAGCCGGGCGGGATCGGTGCGGCAGAACTCGGCGAGCCAGTCGTTGTAGGCGCGAAAGATCGCGGACATCAGCTGCGTGTCCGCGACCTTGAAGTAAAAGAGTCCCTGTGAGGGATAGAGTACTTCGCCGGCGACCCCGTCGATGGCCATGTCCTTTATGTGCTGCTCGGGGTCGTAGCCGCCGCGGTGCACGTCCTCGAAACGCCCCTTGGCCGAGATCGTCTCTGGGGCGTCGAACCTCGCGCCGGCGTTCGAGATGAGGCCGATCCCGGAGAGGATTTGATCCGCCTCGACCACGACATGGTCGCCGCCCTCGATCCGCTCTATCCGCGGCGCGCGATCGCGGAAAGCCGCGTCGATACGGGTCTGCCACAGATCGGGCGGCTCGAACACGTGGGAGTCGGACGAGAGAACCAAGGACAACACCGGCGCCTCCTTGCTCACTTGATCGCCGCCAGCACCTTTGGCGACTGGCGCTTCGCCGTCAAGATGAGCGCGACTCGTGATCCGTGCCCGGCTGCCGTTATTGTCGCCTTCGGGTCCACCCGCGGGCCGAGGACTTAAAAGATCTGCGGCGACCGCAAATCCACCGGCTTCAGCCCAACCATTTGCGCATCGCTTTTTTGTAGAAAATCAACCAAAGGCGTGCCTCGCGGCGGGTGCTAGTTTCTGTGGCTCTCGGCAGACAGCGAGAGGCAAGGCAACTATGGCTTCAGCTCAAATTCGCCCGTGGCCAAATAGTAGATAGACGACCAAAACGACGAGCAGAACGCCGCCGATGCCAACCCCGCCGCGGTATCCGTATCGCGAATAACCGAAACCGCCTCCGAGCAATAGGAACAGGACGATGATTATCAGGATGAGATCCATTTGATCCTCCGTGAAGCTTATCGTTCAACGGCCGGCATCGCTGTCGGCCGTTGCTGTACTGACGCACGATTAGTTACCGGATGCTGATGCCAATGCCCGGTAGTCTGATGCCAATGCCCGGACCATAAACCACCGGTGGGGCGTAGTAGGGTGAGCCGTAATAGCCGTTGCCATAGGGCGAGCCATAGACCACCGGCGGAGCACGGTAATACCCGCCGTTATAGTAGTGGTGGTGCTCGCCATTCCAGTCGGCGCTGGCCGGGGTGGCGAAGGCGCCGAGGGTGAGCAGCGCCGCGACGGCGATGCCTCCCGCGAGCTTCACCGGCAGGCAGCGCTTCGAGGTAGTGTCAATATTCCAGGTCATAGCGACCTCCTCATACTAAGCGTGGTGTCACGGTCGCGCAGCGCGGCCGTTAGCCGATTTGGTTAGCTTTTCGACGCCGGAGTTCCATGACCGGAAATCAGGAACACCTGATCGGCGACCTTCTTCTGCGCATCTGGCATCGCGCCGTAGAGATCGGAGAAGGCCGAGATTAGGTTCTTCAGATCGTCGACATGGGCTTGGGCAAATTGCTGATAGGTCTGCAGATCCTGCACCGCGGTCATGTTCTGCGGCGGCGTCGTGCGATTTGCCGCGACCAGCTTATCCATGGCGGCGGCATTCTCGCGCATCGCCTGGGCCACGCCGTTCCATGGGGCTTCCTCGGTGGGCGTGATCTGCAGCGCGGCGTGAAGGTCGGTGATCCGCTGCTCGACTGTCTCACCCTTTGTCTCGGCGGCGGTCGCGGCGGCTGGGGTCGGCGTGGCGGCGGCCTGCGCCAGGGCGCGGGTCGCAGTCAGCGGCGTGGCGAGAAACGTGGCGCCCATCAGCGCTGCGATTGCAACGGTGCGGACGAACGGAGCGCAGGTGATCGGGCGGTGCGTGGAATGTGACATTGGTGATGTCCTTTCGAGACATTGCCGGCGATTGACGCCGTTACGGATTGCCTTGAAGCGTCCGTCGCTGGGATATTTAAGATTTTTGGACCGATTGAGAGATAAACAGTTGAAACACTACGCCTTTATTAAAGACAGGCCTTCATTCAACTATCTATGGAAATCCCCTCGAAATATAGATAGTAGTTATTTTCGTTATTACAATAGAATTATTTTTAAAAGAATTTTGGATTTATGAAACGACGGAACGAATGCTGTTCGGGATTGGGTCGCTTAATACTGGCGGATGACCGCTATCGGCGCTTTGCGGCTGTAGCCGCGTGTTCTGGCGAATGTCTCCTTACCCGAGCGATACCGGACGCTCGGTCTCGGCAGTGGCAACTGCTCATTTTGCCCCATACGCGTCATTCGGGATCGCCTCGTCGAACGGCAAGGTCGGGTGGAAAACGGACACCCGCAACCGAACTCTGGACAAGCTGGAGCTGCCCAACGTGGTGCGCGACGCGCTCGCCGTATTTGGCGCCGGGTCAACGAAACGCCGCCGACGTCAAAGCCAATATTTGCGGTTCTCCGGAGGTCTCCAGCGGGAGGGGCTACACTCCCCCGTTAAATCTCCTCGCCCTGGTGCAGGCGAGCTTCGGCGGGCGATAGGACGGTGTTCCACGCGTTCGTCGGGATCTTGTGATTGGCTCTGGCGTCGCGAACGACATTCATTGGATCCTGGCCCGCCTCGACACGCTTGATCTGCTCGCGCAGCATTTGCCGCAGCCAGACGACGCCGATATCGGTCGTTCCGAGATGTTCGAGCGCGTGCACGGCGATTGGCCGCTGGCCCTCCTGGGCCTCGAGATCGTCGGGGTTGCGCTGGCGCTCCTCATAGGAGCGGCTGCCGACCCGCGACCCAACGCGCTCCGGGATCTCGGCCGCGGTGCGCGGGGTCCAGCCAACTTTCGGCACGCCGTCTTCGAGCGGCCAGGCGACGATGCTCAAGCCCCGCATGGTTTCGTTGTCGATCGGCACGACCCATGACAGCTCCGACGCGCGATCCTTGCGCATCGGCGTCGTGCCCGGCTCATGGATATTTGCGATCAGGAAGATGTTGGGTACGACGCACTCGACATAGCGCACTAGCCGGTTGCCATTGGGTAGGTCGTTGACGAAGCGATAGCGCACCCCGAGGGAGGTCTTTTCGAGGCTGAGCTCGGGTCTTCCCTGCATCATCGCGCCGACGAACTGCTCGCCGCTGATCATTTTGTGCAGCACGAGCAGATGGTAGGGGTCGACGACGTTCTCGAAGTGCTGCAGCCAGTTGCAGTCCTTGACGTAACCGGCGGAATATTCGCCCCAGACCCGCATGCCGCGCAGTTCGACATCGTCGCGATAGCGGGTGTCGATGATGTCGTACATCGGGAAGAGCGGCTCCGTGCCTGGCGGGCCCATATAGACAAAGATCAGCCCGCCATACTCCATGACCGGGTAGGCTTCCTGCCAGATATCCATCTTCTCGCGGAAAGCCTCGGTCTCGCACGCCATGTCGATGCAATGGCCCTGCGTGTCGTAAAGCCAGCCGTGGTAGCAGCAGCGGAGCCCCTCTTCCTCGACGCGGCCCCATTCGAGCGAGGTGCCGCGATGCGCGCAATGCGGCTCCAGGGCGCCGAGCCGCCCTTTCTTGTCGCGGAAGACGACGATCTCCTCACCAAGGAGCTTGACCTTCTTGGGCAGGTCGCGGACCTCGTCCGACGGGCAGACCGGTTGCCAATAGCGGCGCAGGAGCTCGCCCATCGGGCTGCCGGGCTCGACGCAGGTCAGCTCGTAATCGGGCACGGGGGTCTGCCGTCCATAGGCTGATTTCATTGGCTCCTCCGGTCAGGCGGCTATCGCCGAAAGGCTCGGAAGCAACGGCGAGTTGGCGCGGTGAAGCTTGCCGGCGCGCAGCGCGAACTCGGGATGAATCAGTTGCCGCGCCGGATGCGTGACGCCTTCGGAATCGACGAGCGTCCACTTGCCGTCGACGAGGCGCATCGCCGAAAGGTCGGCCGGCATGCCGACCGACAAGGCGCCCATCCCGCCTTCGAGGCCGAGCATCGTCGAGGCATTCTCGGTCGCCATGCGGACGACCTCGACGAGCGGCACGCCGAGCGCCACCAGCTCGGTCATCGCGTGATGCAGGCTATAGGGCCGCTCAAACGGCGAGGCGCGATCCTCGGCGACGATGGAGTTGACGCCCTCGCCGGTGAACATGCCGCGATAGGCCCGCCCGCCATCCTTGAGCCGCACGTTATAGCCGTGCAGGTCGGCGCCAAGGGTGAACGGCAATATGCCGGCGTCAAGAACCCGCCGCGCGTTGGCGAAGCTGAAATGGGCGCCGCGCCCGACATCGATGCGCACACCCTTGGCCAGTGCCTCACGGATCAACGGGTGGACCGAGCCATCGTCAGCCACAAAGCCGGACGGGAAGCGGGTGAACGGATGCGCCAAGATGTCGCCGGGATCGAGCAGCGGCACCACCTCGTCGATGATCTTCGCGGCGTCGACGGCCGCGCCATCCGCTTCCGGCCACAGCGTGCCGAGATGGATGTAGACCGGCAGCTTGAGCTCGCGCGAGGCTTCCTTTGCCAGCTTCATCGAGGCCATGCCCCAGCGCGAATAGCCGCCCGGCTCGGCATGCGCCTTGATCCCGCGCACCAAATCGGGGTTGTCGCGCGCCGCCTTGACGATCGCCTTCACGTTGATGCCGCTGGGCCCGTAAAGCTCGACATAGCGATGGCCGAGGAGACCGCCGGCGAGATAGGCCGAGATGAAGGCGAGCACCCGCGTCTTCGCTTTCTCGACGATGAATTTGCGGAACCCGTCAAAAGTGAGAGCGCTCGGCCCGCCTTGATCGACGACGGTCGTTACCCCGGTGCGGATGCCGACAAGATCGGGGTTGAGCCCGAAATCGCCTGAAACGTGCTCGTAGACATGGGCGTGGGTGTCGACGAGGCCGGGCGTCACGATCAGCCCTGTCGCGTCGATCACCTTGGCGGCGCCGGCAGCGAGCTTGGGCGCGATTGCGGCAATGCGGCCCTTGCGGATACCGATGTCGCGGATGCCGTCGATGCCGTTCTTGGGATCGATCAGCCGTCCGCCTTTGACGACCGTATCGAAGGCCGGCGCCAGTTTCGCGACCGAAGCCGATGTCTTCCGGGTCTGCGCCATCGTCTCGCCCTCCTCGCCGGCAAAGCGATGGCACGAAGCGTGCCAGCCCGAACGACGAAATGCTAGGCTCCTGGTTTCACAGCAAGCGTGAGCACGCCGTGATTGAGTTTCTAATGGTGGCGGGCGCGCCGACGCCGGTCGCACCGTTCAGCCACGCAGTGGCGTGCGACGGCTGGCTGTTCGTCACCGGCCAGATGCCGACCGATCCCGACGACGATGGCGCAAGGCTGCCGGAGGGGATCGAGGCGCAGACGCGCCGCGTGATGGAAAACCTCAAGTGCGTCCTGGCCGGCGCCGGCAGCGCTCTCGACAGCGTCGTCTTCGCGCGGGTTTACCTGACCCATTTCGAGCGCGACTACGCGGCGATGAACGCGGTCTATCAATCTTATTTCGCCGCGGGAAAGCTGCCGGCGCGAACCTGCATCGGCGTCACCGGACTTGCCCGCGGCGCGCTTGTCGAGATCGATCTGATGGCGCGCCGGTGAATGGCTCAGCCGGCGAACGGGTGCGCCGCGATCCAGTGGCGGGCGATGTCGAGGCGCCGCGCGAACCAGACGCGCTCGTGGCCGCCGGCATAATCGATAAAGCGCTCGAGCGCCGCGGTGCGGCCCGGCCGGCCCGTCAGACGGCAATGCAGACCGATCGACATCATGCGCGGGCAGGTCTCGCCCTCACGATAGAGGACGTCAAAGCTGTCCTTGAGGTAGGTGAAGAACTGGTCGCCCGAGTTGAACCCTTGCGGCGTGCCAAACCGCATGTCGTTGCTATCGAAGGCATAGGGGACGATCAGCTGGGGCTTGCCATAGGAATTGTCCCAATACGGCAGGTCGTCGGCGTAGGAGTCGGCGTTGTAGAGAAAGCCGCCCTCCTCGACGACGAGGCGGGCGGTGTTGGGGCTGCAGCGGCCTTGGTACCAGCCGAGCGGCCGGGCGCCGGTCACCCGCGTATGGATATCGACAGCCTTGGCGATGTGCTCGCGCTCGACCGATTCCGCGACGAATTGATAGTCGATCCAGCGATAGCCGTGGGTCGCGATCTCCCAATCCGCCTCCAGCATCGCCGCAACAGCGGCCGGGTTGCGCTCCAGCGCCATCGCCACGCCGTAGACGGTGACTGGAACTCCGCGCGCGGTGAAAGCTCGGTGCAGCCGCCAAAATCCCGCGCGGCTGCCGTATTCGAACATCGACTCGATGTTCATGTTGCGCATGCCGGGGACGGGCTGCGCGCCGATCCATTCGGTGAGAAACGCCTCCGCGGCCGGGTCGCCATGGAAGATCGCGTTCTCGCCGCCTTCCTCATAGTTGATCACGAATTGCACCGCGATCCGCGCATCGCCGGGCCAGCGCGCCTGCGGCGGCGCAGCGGCGTAACCGATCAGATCGCGGGGATAATCGGCCATCGTCTTCCCTCCCCTAAAATACGCGCCTGCTGCAGCCAAACCCGGCGCAGGAAGCATGCCAAGCCAGTTTCACCCGTTTGCGCTTCGTTGTTCATTTGGTGCCGAACAAACGGTCGCCGGCATCGCCGAAGCCCGGCAGAATATAACCGTGCTCGTCGAGACAGCGGTCGAGCGCCGCGGCGATAATGGCAATTTCCGGAAACACTTGGTGCAGCCTCGCCACACCCTCGGGCGCCGCGATGAGACAGACGAACTTGATCGAACCCACCCCCATTTCCTTCAGTCGCGCGATCGCGGCGACCGCGGAGTTGCCGGTCGCCAGCATCGGATCGACCAGGATCACCTGCCGCTGCGACACGTCGTCCGGCAGCTTCAGGTAATACTCGACCACCCCCAGGCTGCCTGGCTCGCGGTAGAGGCCGATATGCCCAACCCGAGCTGACGGCACGAGCTCAAGCATGCCGTCGAGCAGACCCGTGCCGGCGCGCAAGATCGACACCAGGCACAATTTCTTGCCGGTCAGCGCCGGGAAGCGGGCGCGTTCGAGCGGCGTGTCGATCTCGATCTCGGCGAGCGGCAGATCGCGTGTCGCCTCGTAGGCGAGCAACAGGCTGATCTCGTGCAACAGGTGGCGGAACTTCGAGGTCGAGGTATTGCGGTCGCGCATCAGGGTCAGCTTGTGCTGCACCAGCGGGTGCTCAACCACAGTCAGGTTTGGCATCGCGCGACTCCTCAAAACAAGGTTCCGTCCGAGACAATTGTCAGAGGCGGGCTGCCGTCGGGCCGGCGGGCGAAGGCTAGTTCGCGGCCGGCTCCCCAGCTCCCGCCCTCGAGCATGCTGGCGAGCGGGAACGCCGTTGCGTCCAGTTGCAGCTCATGGCGCACCAGTGGGGCGAAGCGATCGAGCAGCGCGATCGTCAGTGCGCGCCACTCGACAACCGGTTCGCTCGCCGGGTTGAGGGAGCGACGGATGAGTTCGGGATCGCGCGGCACCAGCACGCCGCCATCGACGAAGAGACCGCCATTGCGGTACTCGGCGAGGCCGGTCAGGCCGTCGAGCTCGGTGATCGCAAAGCCGGCCTCCGCCAGCGGCTCGATCAGCGAATAGGCGAGCCACTGGCTGAGCTTGTGCAGCGGGACCAGCCCGTCGCCCGGGATCGCGCGGTGCGGCCAGCAATCGCCCAGCTTCATTCCGCCTAGCGTGAGGCGGCCCGGCCAGATCGCCCCGAATGCCCGCAACAGATCGTGCAAAATCTGCGGCGCTTGCAAATTCGCACGCCGCGGCAGCCAGTAATCGTAGAGCCGACCGAGGCGACCCTCGCGACCGAACAGTGTCGGCGCGCTCGCCGCGACCGCACCGAGCCGCTGCATTAGCGTGGCGCGTCCGCCGAGTCCAGCTAGCTCGTTTCCCGGCCCGTGCTGCAAGGCCTCGCCGAGAGCTTCCGGGGTGATCGCCGCCAGCTTCGACGCGTCGGCGCGCCACGGGTTTGCCGGATCGGTCGAGAACAGGCCTCCCTCCATCGCCCGCAGGCTGGCGACCGCAAGGCCCTCCGAGCGGGTCAGAACTTGCCCGGTTTCACGCTCACGGTAGCGCCAGCGCGGTCCGGCGCCGGCGTCGAGCAAGACCGAGACGATCGCCAAATCGATCCTTGCGCGAGCCATTTCCGCTGGGTCTGCACCCGGCGCAACCAGGGCCGCGCGCTCGACCCCACCGGCGGTGAAATGGCGCCAACGGCTGTGCGGGGGCACGACGAGGTTGGGATAGCGCCGCCGCGTCACGTCAGCCACAAGCCGCGCCACATCGGGGAGCCGCTCCGGCGCGACGCGGAATTGCGCGGTGGCGCCGCGTTCCGCGGCGGCGAGCAAAACCCCGCAGCGCTCACGCACCGCGGTCGCGCTGAGCAGGTATTCAGCCTGCTCGCGCGCTTCGGTCACTCGTCGAGGCCTCTTCCGGTCGCGCGGCGCAGCTCATCCTGACTCGGTACGCCGCTTGGGGCGAAATAGCCGGCGGCCTGCTTGGCGGCGATCTCGACGCCAGCGTCGGGCGGCACCAGCGAGGCCGGGATCGCCACCTGCTCGCCGACGGTAATGCCCTGCGCCGACAGCGCGCCGTGCTTCATGTTCGACATCGAGACCCAGCGGTGGATGTGGCTGATGCCGAGCCAGTGAAACACGTCGGGCATCAGTTCCTGAACCCGCATGTCCTGCACCCCGGCCACGCATTCGGTGCGGCGGAAATAGGTGTCGGCGCGGTCGCCGCCCTCTTGCCGCTTGCGCGCGTTGTAGACCAGGAACTTGGTGACCTCGCCGAGGGCGCGGCCTTCCTTGCGGTTGTAGACGACGAGGCCGACCCCGCCCTGCTGCGCGGTCTCGACGCAGACCTCGACCCCATGCACCAGATAGGGCCGACAGGTGCAGATGTCAGAGCCGAACACATCGGAGCCGTTGCATTCGTCATGCACCCGGCAGGCGATGACGGTATCGGGCTCGTCAAGCCGCTCGACTTCGCCGAACAGATAGACCGTCGTCCCGCCGATCGGCGGCAGGAACAGCTCGAGGTCGGGGCGGGTGACGAGCTCGGGAAACATCCCGCCGGTTTCCTCGAACAGCGTGCGGCGGAGCTGCGACTCGGGGATAGCAAAGCGGGCCGCCAAACCCGGCAGATACCAGACCGGGTCGATCGCCGCCTTGGTCACGCGGATCTCGCCGCTATCGAGCAACACCCTGCCGTCGGATTTGAGCCCGCTCTCGGCCGCACGCGAGCAGACTTCCGGCAGGTTGATCCGTGCCCGGGTAATCGCGATCGTCGGCCGCGTGTCGATGCCTTGGGCAATCGCATCCGCGAATACCTCGCCGACGAGATGTCCGTAGGGGTCGAGCGAGACGATCTTACTTGGATCGGCCCATTGCGGACGCGGTCTGATCAGCGCCGCCGGTGCCGTATCGGTCAAGTCCGGCCGATGATCGCGGGCCAGCGCGCCGGTCGCCACCGCCAGCGCGCGGTAGACGGCGTAGGCTCCCGAATAGGAACCGATCGCGTTGCGATGCGACGGGTCGGCCGGACTTGCCACCACCGGCCCACGCAATGCGGGGCTCGCCGCTCCCCAGCACAGCGGCACCCTGCCCTGACCGGTGCTTCCCGGGTGAGAGGTGAGCCGAATGTGCCGCGGGATTGCCTGTTCCATGATGTTTCCAGCAACAGCCCGAAAAACCGAAGGACACCAAATGGTATCGATCGAGCAGTGCTACAACAACTCGATGAAATAACGACGAATGCTCGGTCGTGATCGGCGGCCTATCTAGCGGTTGAGCCAGCGGCGCGCGAAGCCGAGCAAGCCTCTCGGCATGAAGATCACCATGGCGATGAAGATCATGCCCAAGGGGATCAGGTAGTATTCGGTGAAGAAGCGCGAAAAGACCTCGCGCAACATCAGAAAAAACGCCGCACCGACCATCGGGCCGATCAGGGTGCCGATACCGCCGATCACGTTGTAGATGACGGTCTCGCCCGACACCAAGAAGAAGACAAAGTCGGGCGCGGCGAACTGGTTCTGGATCGCGTACAGCACACCGGCGAGCCCGGCGAAGAGCCCGGAAAGCATTACCGCGACGATCTTGTAGCGCTCCACCGCATAGCCGATGGCGCGGGTGCGCGCCTCATTTTCGCGGATCGATTGCAGCACCATCCCGAAGGGTGACTGGGTGATGCGGCGCAGCAGCAGATAGGACAGAGCGACGACGCCGAGAACGAACCAATGCATCACCGCCGGGGTGAAGCGGATCGAGAACAGCCACGGAATCGCAAATGCCGGGCGGCGGAAGTTGATGCCGTTCTCGCCGCCGGTCCAGGCTGTCGACGTAAAGATGATGACGTAGAATATCTGCGAGAAGATCAGCGTCGTGATGGCGAAGTAGATGTCGCGCAGCCGCGTTGAAAAATAGGCGACGAACGCGGCGACGGCGGCCGCCAGGATCAGCCCGTAGGCGAGCGCCAGCCACAGGCTCGGCGGGCGCGTCGTCACCAGCGCCGCGGCGGCGCCGTACATCCCGAGCCCGAAGAACGCCGAGTGCCCAAACGACACCATGCCGGTGTAGCCGATGAGGATGTCGGACGACATCGCCAGGAGGCCCCAGATCAGGATCTCGGTCAGAAATCGCTGCCAGAACTCGGGCAGCGCCAGTGGCGCCACAATCAATAGGGTGAGGATGACCGTGAACCCCACCCAATAGGCGAGCAGCCGGCGCTCGTTCATCTCGCGGTCGGCACGAACAGCCCGGTCGGCCGAAATAGCAGGGTCAGGATCAGCACGACGAACGAGACGATGACCGCCTGGGCCGGGCTCACCCATAGCGATGCGTAGGCTTCCAGGAGGCTGATGAAGATGGCCGCGGCGATCGAGCCGCTGAGGCTGCCCATGCCGCCGACCACGACGACAATGAAGGCGCGCAGCACCCAACTGGTCCCCATCTGCGAATTGACCCCGACCAACGGGCCGAACAGCACGCCGCTAGCGGCCGCCATGCCCGAGCCGATCGCGAAGACCGCTGTCAGCACCCAGGGGACCGGGATGCCCATTGCCTGGGCCATGACACGGTCTTGCGTGGTGGCGCGTATCCAAATGCCGTAAGTGCCGAATTTGAGGAACAGCCACAACGCGCCGATGATCGCGGCGGCAAGTCCGGCGATCGCCAGCCGGTAATACGGGTAGTCGAGGTAGAAGAGGGTGAAATGCCCGGTGATCGGCTCCTCGATCTTGCGGGCGACCGGGCCGAACTGCCACAGCGCGTAGTTCTGCAGCACCAGCGAGACCCCGAATGTCGCGAGGATCGTGGTCAACGGATCACGACCGATCAGCGGCCGCAGGGTCGTCAGATAGATCAGCGCACCCAAGAGCGCGATCGCCAGGGTGGCGATGACGAGCGCGATCCAAAAATCGCCGGTGGCGGCCAAGGTCAACACGCCGACATAGGCGCCGAGCATGAACAGCTCGCCATGGGCGAAGTTGACGACGTCCATGATGCCGAAAATCAACGTCAGGCCGGAGGCAACCAAGGCGAGGATCATGCCGGTGACGATGCCGTTGATCGTCTGGATCAGGATCTGGTCGAGTGGGATCTCCATGTCACACGCCGAGATACTGGTGGATCACCGGGTCGTTCACCTGCAGTTCCGAGGCCAAGGCGTGATGACGCACCACGCCCTTCTCGATGAAATAAATGCGCCGGCATGCTTCGAGGGTCAGCGGCACGTTCTGCTCGACGAGGAGGACCGCGACCCCTTCGCCGCGCAACACGCCGACGATTTCCAGGATCTGCGACACCATGCGCGGCATCAGGCCCTCGGTTGGCTCGTCCAACAGGATGATCTTGGGTTCGAGCATCATCGCGCGGGCGATCGCGAGCATCTGCTGCTCGCCGCCCGAGAGCGTGCCGCCAGCCTGGTTGCGGCGCTCGGCAAGGACCGGGAAATAGGCATAGACCTTGTCGAGAAGCTCGGCCTTTTTTGCCTTACCGACCCCGTGGCGATCGAGCCCGGTGCGGAGATTTTCGAGCACGGTCAGTTGCGGGAAAACGCGGCGCTCTTCGGGGACATAGGCGATGCCGATCCGCGCCACCCGATGGGATGGAAGATTGACGATCGAGCTGCCCTCGAAAAGCACTTCGCCTTGGCTCGGATGGACGAGGCCGGCGATCGCCTTGAGGGTCGTGCTCTTGCCAACGCCGTTGCGCCCCAGGAGCCCCACTACCTCCCCGCGGCCGACTTCGAGCGAGACGCCGTCAAGGATATGGCTCTTGCCATAGTAGGTGTGGACGCCGGCGACCTTGAGCAGCGGCTCTTCGGATTGATGCGCGAGGGGCTCGACCCCGGCGTCGCCGACAATCGCGGCGATGCTCATGCGGCGACGCTCATGTTTTGAGATAGACTTCCATGAACTCGCGGATCGTCCTGAATTTCCGCAGGTGTCCCTTCAGCCAGGATCTGGCCGTAATGGAGCACCGTGATCCGGTGGGCGAGTTCCATGACGACCTGCATGTCGTGCTCGACGATGAGGATCGTCAGGTGCTGGGCGATGCGTCGGATCAGCATCATCGTCTCGTGGGTCTCGGCGGCGCTCATCCCCGCGGTCGGTTCGTCGAGGCAGAGCAATTGCGGCTCGGTCGCCAAGGCAATGGCGATCTCGAGCGTGCGCTGCTCGCCATGCGACAGGTTGGCGGCCAACTCCGCCGCTTTGCCGAGCAGGCCTACTGCGTCGAGCGCCGACTCGGCCTTTTCGATGATGTCGCGATAGGCGCGGTGATGGCTGAGCATGCTCCAGCCATGCCGGCGCGACTGCGCGGCGATGCGGACGTTTTCAAGCGTTGTCGCGTTCGGAAGGATGTTGGTGATCTGATACGACCGGGCAATGCCGCGTTGCGAGATGCGGTTCGGGGGGAAACCGGTAACGTCCTCGCCGTTGAGCAGGATCGACCCCGCGGAGGGGCGCAACACGCCGGTCAGGCAGTTGAAGAAGGTGCTTTTCCCGGCTCCGTTCGGCCCGATGATCGCGCGAATTTCCTCGCGAGCGACGGCGAAATTAACGTCGTTGAGCGCAGTCAGCCCGCCGAAGCGGGCGGTCAGCCCTTGGGTGCGCAGGAGCGGACCCGCCGGGCTGTCCGTCGCTTTGTCGGTCGGACGCAGCGCAGCGAGCAGTGAATCGGCGGTCACTTAAGCGGCAAATGTGCAAGCCGGCGGCACGATGGTCTTGTCCTTGGGAACGACGTCCTTGATGTGATAGGTGCCGTCGCTGACCTCGTAGATGAACTCGCGCACGAAGGCCTGGTGATCTTCCTTGCGCAGCGTCTTGTCGCCTTGCGGGAAGTCGTAGCCCTCCTTCATCTCCAGCCCTTCGAGCGCCTCGATAAGCTTCATCGTGTCGTCGCGGCCCTGAAAGCCAGACTTCTCGATGCCGAGCTTGAGGCAATTCACCGCCTCGAAATTCGATTGGACATAGCGGTCGGGAAGCGGCCCGGAGGGGTCGATCTTCTTCAATCGGGCCACCGCGTCGTCGAAGAACGCCTTGGCGTAGGGCGTATTGAGCGGCGGATCGGAGACAGGGATATAACGGTTGATGCCGGTGAACCCGTCGATCTTGTGGCCGAGGCCCGGCAGGTTAGTCAACTCGCTGATCGCGCCATCGCCGGCCCATTTGTATTTCTTGGTCAGGCCGAGGTCGAAGGCCTGGTTGCCAATGGTCACCCCATCGGCGCCAAAGAAGATGGCGAATAAGCCGTCGAAATCACCGCTGATTTTCGACAGGAACGGAGTCATGTCGGCGGTGCCGATCGGAATGCCGGTGGAGCCGACGACGTCGCCGCCGAGCTTCTTGATCTGCGCGGCATAGGCATCGCGGGTCGATTGACCCCATGAATAGTCGGCAAAGATGATGTGCCACTTCTTGCCCAAGCTGTTGACCAGATACGGGGCAAACGCGACCGCCTGCGCTGGCGCATAATCGAAGGGGCGGAAGCTGTAGCGGCTGCACTTGCTGCTGGTGATCGTCGTGTCGAGGCACACGCTGATCATGTTGACGACCTGGTGGTCGTCAAAGGTCGGCATGCAGGCAAGACAGATATTGGACAAGACTCCGCCGACATGGGCGTCGATCTTGTCTTCGACGAGCAGCTTCTCGACCTTGCGGCGGCCAACATCGGGTTTCAACTCGTCGTCTTCGGTGATCAGGTCGATCGGCCGACCCTTGATGCCGCCATCCTTGTTGATGCGGTCGACCGCCATTTGCACACCGACCAAAGCGGTCTTGCCGACCGCGGCGGCGGCGCCGGTAAGCGGCTGGATGGTGCCGATCTTGAACGGCTTCGCCTGCGCAATCGCGATCCGCCACGGGCCTGGCGCGAGCATCGTTCCACCGAAAGCGAGCGCGCTGCCGGCGGCGCCCCAGCCGACGAGCCGCCGGCGCGTGAGCCTGCCGCTACCAACCCTATCCTGCCCCTTTCGCTTGTCCGTCATGGCGAGCCCTTCCCGAGAAAGTGCGAACCTGAGATTTCCGCGTCGTATTGCGCCGCTTCGCTAACATCCTATGCATCAACCATACCGATTATACCAAACTCCGACAGCCGCCCTCGGCTAGCGGCGTCGCCGATATAGACCGCCACCGACAATTCCCACACACTCGTGCGGTCATCGTGAGGGCTCGGGCCATGGGCGAGATCGGACCCCTTTATGTCGGGCGCTCCCTGTTACGCCGCGAAGATAAGAGGCTGCTAACCGGCCAGGGCCAGTTCATCGCCGATCTCGTGCTTCCGCGCCTGCTGCACGCCATTCTGGTGCGCAGCCCGGTGGCGCATGCTCGCATTCGCTCGGTCGATCTGTCTCGCGCCGCCGCCGCGCCGGGCGTGGTCGAGACGCTGAGCGGCGACGATCTGTTGCAACTCCTCCCGCCGGTTCCCGAAGGGCAGATTTCGCTGCCGCCAAAATGGACCACGGCGATCCAGCACAAATTCCTCAATCCGCAACAACCGTTGCTGGCACACGACAAGGTGCGCCATGTCGGCGAGGCAATTGCGATCATCGTCGCTGAAAGCCGTGACTTGGCCGAGGACGCGGCCGAGCTGGTTCGCTGGGATCTTGAGGAATTGCCCGCGGTCGTCGATCCCGAGGCGGCGCTGCGGCCGAATAGCCCAATCGTCCACGATCGCTACCAAACCAACCTGATTGGGGAGTTCTCGGTCGGAAGGGGCGATGCCGCAGCGGAGATGGCGCGCGCGCCGCATCAACTCAAGCGCCGCTTCTATCACCATCGCTATGCCGCCGTGCCGATGGAGACACGGGGGGTGGTCGCCGAATACGAACGGCGCACCAACTCGATGACAATCTGGTCCTCGACCCAGGTGGTGCACTGGGTGCGCCGCGAGGCGGCCAGCCTACTCGGTGTGCCCGAGGCGCGGGTGCGCTGTGTCGCGCTCGATGTCGGCGGCGGGTTTGGCGGCAAGGGGCACGTCTATCCCGAGGATTTGCTGATCACCTTTCTGGCGCGCCGCCTCGGGCGGCCGGTGCGCTGGATCGAGACACGCAGCGAGCATTTTATGAGTGCGACCCATTCGCGCGACCAGCTACACGATCTGGAAATCGGGTTCGATGATGACGGTAATATCCTCGCGCTCACCGACGATTACATCGTCGATTGCGGTGCCTGGAACCCTATCGGGTCCGGGGTCGCCTACAACACTGCGGTGCACCTCACGGGCCCCTACCGGATCGAGAATTTCGCCGCGTCCGGAAAGATCGTTGTCACCAATAAGGTGCCGAACGCGCCATACCGCGGCGCCGGCCGGCCGGAAGCAGCCTTCGCGATGGAGCGCACCATCGACCTGGTGGCACGCACTCTCGGCCTCGAGCCGGCCGAGGTGCGCCGGCGCAACATGATTCGCGCCGATGAGATGCCATATCGTGTCGGGATGCCGTATCGCGACGGCGAGCCGATCGTCTACGATAGTGGCGACTACCCAGGCGCCCTCAAAAAAGCGCTGGATACGGTCGGCGGAATCGAAGCGTTTAGGCGCCGTCAGAGCGAGGCGCAGCGCGAGGGCAGCTATCTAGGCCTCGGCATCGGCTTCTATATCGAAGGCACGGGCGTCGGGCCGTTCGAGAGTGCCTTTGTCCGCATCGACCCTTCCGGCAAGGTCTACGTGTCCGGCGGCGCTGCCCCGCAAGGCCAGGGGATGGAGACGATCTTCGCCCAGGTGGCGGCCGACCTGTGGAAGGTCAAGCCGGAGGATGTCATGGTGTCGCTTGCCGACACTGCCTCGATCGCGATCGGCTTCGGCACCATGGCGAGCCGCAGCACGGTGACGTTATCGGGCGCGATCCACGGCGCCAGCGAGCGGCTGCGCGACAAGGTCTTCGCCATTGCTGCCAACATCCTCGAATGTGCGCCAGCCGACCTCGAGCTGCGCGACGGCAGCGTTGGGGTGGTCGGCGTCCCCGGCGCCGCGGTGACTCTCGCCAGGATCGCTCGCGCGGCGATGCCGGGCTGGAACAATGAGCGCCCGCCCGGGATCGATGCCGGGCTAGAGGAGACCTGCTACTGGCAGCCGCCGACCGTGACCTGGAGCTATGCGGTGCATGTCGCGATTGTTGAGGTCGATCGCGAGACGGGCCGAGTGCGGATTGACGATTACGCAGTCGCCCACGATTGCGGCAACGTCGTCAACCCGAAGCTGGTCGAGGGGCAGATCATGGGCGGCGCCGCGCAGGGGCTCGGCGGCATCCTTGGCGAGGCGATCACCTACGATGGCAATGGCCAGCTCCTCAGCGGGTCGCTGATGGACTATGCGCTGCCGACCGCGCAAGACATCCCGGCGATGCGAATCGTGCATCTCCACTCGCCGTCGCCGCTCAACCCGCTGGGCGTGAAAGGAGTGGGCGAAGGCGGCGCGGTGGCGCCGCCGGTTGCGGTCGCTAACGCGGTCTGCGACGCGCTGGCCGCGTTCGCGGTCGAGGTCAATGCGACACCACTCAAACCGGAAGAGCTTGCGCGTTCGATGCGGCGCTGATTGCCTTCAGCGCGTTGCAGCGGGAGCGCTAAGGTCGATCGAGGAGCCTGCCGTGCCTTACGTCTTTTCGACATTCCATAAGAGAAAGGCCGGGGCCGTGAGCACGCCAGACCCGTCGAGATATAGGGAATGATCTCAAACGCGCACAACTGAACCGCGTCGCAAAGTCTTGTGGCCGTCCGGGAGACCACGTGCCCGCCGCGCCGGAATAATCCGAGGCAATCGCGGTGATCGGGCTGCCCATGCTGCGGAACTCGATCTTGCTGCCGGTAACGATCGCGTCCGGTCGGAGCAGGGGGCTTGCCTCGACGATGCGGGCGGCGGCGGTGAAGACTCGCCCCTGCGATTGTTCGAAATCGTTGGCGCAGCAGAAGCCCTCGACATACCGCCCGCCAAGGACGACGATGACGTAGATCAGGATCATCGCGGCGAACGCGGTTTTGCCTGACTTCTTGATCGCACTGAACACGAGCTCTGGGTGGCGCAACCGGCCCTCCGGCGTCAGCTCGAGCGCTAGCGCGAGAAATTCGCGCTTGGCGTCGGTCAGCACGAACTGCTGGCCGGTCTCGGGGTTGACCAGCACCGTCTCGATGAAGCTGATCGGGTCGAGCGCGCGCGTGGATAAGCGACATTGGCCGGCTTTGCTGCGGTGGGCTGCCGGAGTAGCCGCGACGCCGCTGCGCTCGCCAAGGCGCTGTGGAACGGCTGTGACAGGGTTGTTGCGAGCGGCGGTCACGCACACCCCGCGGCCGGGCCGGTCAAGAGCCGCACGACCTCGACACGCTGGTCGAAAAGCTGGCAAGTGACGTGATATCGCGCGCAGAGCCGGGGCGGCGCACACTCGATCGGCGAGTTCAACCCGCCCACCGACCAAAAAGTGAGCTATAGAGCGACGAATCGTGGCTCCGTCATGTTCCAAACGTGTTGCAGGGACTTTTCGGGAGCCGACGGGAAATGGCGGAAACACTAGAGATTTTTACCGACAGATTGGAACACGAAAAAGGCTGCCGCGGCGGGCGGCCTCGCGAACCAATTAGTTGATTTCACTAGATAAAAAAATGGTGCCCAGGGGCGGAGTTGAACCACCGACACACGGATTTTCAGTCCGTTGCTCTACCAGCTGAGCTACCTGGGCGCACCAGCGAGGGGCCTCTATAAAGGAACCCGCTTTCGCCTGTCCAGCGGGTTCGGCGCGCGGCGGCGGTGTGGTGGCAGCTTCTGGCCCGATCGCGGCAAACGGCCTAACATACCCTCCGCCACCCTAGAGGGAGCCGCGCCATGCCGAGCACATTTCCGCTGACCGAAAGCAGCCCGGCTGAACTCCACTTCGCCGAGAAACCGCTCTCTGACCTCGACCGGCTGATCCACCGCCACATCGAGGAGGGGCGCTATCCCGGGGCGCAGATCGCACTCGCCCGGCACGGCAAGCTGGCGCTGTTCCGCACCTATGGCGAGGCACGCGCCGGAATCCACGCCACCGCGGACACTCTGTTCTTGCTGTTTTCGCAAACCAAAGTCTTGACCACGGCCGCCGTGTGGAGCCTCGTCGAGGACGGCACCTTGTCGTTCAGCGACCGGGTCGCCGATCACCTCCCCGAATTCGCCGCGCACGGCAAGGGCGAGATCACCCTGTTCCAGGTGACGACGCACCAGGCGGGCTACCCCTCGGCCGATGTCACCCGCGATACCTGGACCGACCACGCGCTGATGCGCCGGCAAGTGTGCGATTTCAAGTCCGAATGGCCGGCCGGGTCGCGGCTGCATTACCACGCCCGCGCCGCGCATCTGACCCTGGCGATGGTAATCGAGGCGGTAACGGGCGAAGATTACCGCCACGTCATTCGCGAGCGGGTGATCGGCCCGCTCGGCATCGGCGACGACCTCTATGTCGGCGTGCCCGAAGCGGCGCAGCACCGCTGCGCCGACACGCTCGGCCCCGACAGCGACCCGCCGCGCGACAACAGCGCCGAGATGCGCGCCGCCGGGCTGCCGAGCGGCGGCGGCTTCGCCACGGCGCGGGCGATGGCGGCGTTCTACCAGATGATGTTGGGCGGCGGGAAACTCGGCGCTGTCCGCCTCTTCTCGCCGCGGCTCGTCGCGTTCGTCACCCGCAATTGGACCGGCGAGCGGCCCGACGAGGCGATGGCCGGCACCCCGATGCATCGCGGCCTCGGCCCGCATGTGCGCGGCGTCAGCGACCGCATCCGCGGGCTCGGGCTGATGGCGCATCCCGACACGTTCGGCCACGGCGGCGCCGGCACGTCGTATTCCTCGGCCGACCCCAATTCGGGCGTGTCGTTCAGCTACCTGACCAATTTCGTCCAGCCCGACCCGTGGCACTCAGCCCGGCTCGACCGCATCAGCAACCTCGTGCACGCCGCGATCGAGTAGCTGCGCGTTGCCAATAGGACATTATTGCAACGCAGAATTGCGATTGCGTGTCTTCTTTTTGTTCCCGTTTTGTGCTACATACCACGCAACTCCGGCTCCTGCGTGGGGCCGGCGCCGCCACGAAAGTGGCTCGCTGATTGACAGTCCGAAACCGGAGCCTGGCGGGACAGCGAAGAAAACATCGGCGCGGCAAGGCCAAGAAGAACGATGTGGTAGCGGGGCCTGACCTCGAAAATTCCACTCAGCCGCGCAAATGCTCTCCGGCTCCCCGCCAGACCGGGACTAGGCGATGAATAAGGACGCGTCTCTCCGCCCTCCGCGGGGCTGACAGACGCAAGGGAACCTCCGCCGAAAAACACCTCGGCGGAGAACCGGCGAGGTGCGGCCGCGGCGCTCGCCCCGCTAGCCCACGCTCCCGTCCGCGCTCCGGCGCAGCACCACGCCGGGTGTGGCCCCAGTATGCGTGGCGGTGTCGACCACGACGACACCGTTGACGATGACCGTGGTGCGCGCGCCGCTGGGATAGCGGTGCGGGTCGGCATAGGTGGCGAGGTCGCGGAAGTCGGCGGGATCGAAGATCGCGACATCGGCGCGCCAGCCTTCGCGCAAGAGGCCGCGGTCGCGCAGCTTGAGGGCCCTGGCGGTGGCGCCGGTCATCTTGTGCACCGCCGCCTCGAGCGGCAGCAGCCCCTCCTCGCGCACATAATGGCCGATGATGCGCGGGAAGGTGCCATAGAAACGCGGGTGCGGCATGCCTTGCCCGACCGTGCCATAGGTCGCGACGCAATTGCCGTCGGAGCCGACCAGCGCCGAGCGGTCGCGCACGATGGTGCGGATGTCGTCCTCGCTGATCGAGGTGATCAGCACGCGGGTCGCGCCGTTATCGGCGATCAGGTGGTCGCACAGCTGGTCGATCGGGTCCTTGCCCTCGGCGGCGGCAAGCTGCGCCACCGTCTTGCCGGCGGTCTCGGGCCGGTTGGGCGAGATCGACACCTGCACGCAATCCCAATCAGGGATACGGCCCCAGTTGTTGAGGCCGCTTTCGGCGATCTCCTGGGCGATGCGGGCGCGCTGCTGCCGTTCGCCAAGCCGCGCCAGCATCGCCGCGTTGCCGCCGACCTGTACCCAAGGCGGCAGCAGATTTTTCAGCGGGTTGGCGCCGGCAGCATAGGGGTAGGCGTCGCAATCGACATCGAGGCCCTCCCCGCGCGCCCGGGCGATCATCTCGAGTACGGTCGCCGCCTTGCCCCAATTATCCACCCCCGAGCATTTCATGTGGACGATCTCGACATGGATCTTGTGGGCCCGCGCCACCGCGATCGCCTCCTCGACGCTTTCCAGGATGCCGTCGCTCTCGTCGCGGACATGGGTGAAATAGCCGGCTTTGTGGCGCCTGACGGTCTCGCACAGCCGCGTCACCTCGTCGGGGGCGGCGAAGCTGCCGGGCGGGGTGAACAGGCCCGAGGAAAACCCGAGCGCGCCGGCCTTGAGGCCGTCATCGAGCAAGTCGGCCATGACCTGGAACTCGGCCTCGGTTGGAGGCCGGTCTTCAAGCCCCATCGCCATCAGCCGGAGCGTGTTGTGGCCAACCAGCATCCCGGCGTTGACCGAGGCCGCCGGAAACGTGTCGAGGTAGTCCGGAAAGCTCACCTCGCGGAACGGCAGCCACGGCGCGCCGCCCGAAAGATAATCGGCGAGAAGCTGCGTTTTGCCCGGCAGGACCGGCGCCACCGAGAACCCGCAATGGCCGATGATCTCGGTGGTAACGCCCTGGCGGACTTTGCTCTCGGCCTTGGGATTGATCGGCAGCACGAAGTCGGAATGCGTCTTGATGTCGATAAAGCCCGGCGTCACCGTCATCCCGCCGGCGTCGATGACACGCTCCGCGTCCGCCGGCAAGTCAGCGCCGATCTTCGCGATCCTCCCGCCCTCGATCGCGACATCGGCGCGGTCACCCGGCTCGCCGCTGCCGTCGATGACCGTGCCGCCGCGGATCAGGATGTCCCACATCGTCTGTCCCTCCCCAACTACTTGGCGTACTTGGCGCCGAGGCTGAACTTGACGCTATTCAGCATTAGCCGGTCGCCCCGCCAGGCCAGCACGATATCGGCGCGGCCGCCGGTCGGGCAGCAATTCCCGTCGGTCTTGGCGCGCCACAATGGCGTCGCCGCGGTCATCTTGACATAGTCCGGGAAGACGCCTTTCCAGATCTCGTATCCCGCGGGCAGTTTGCGCGCCAGATCCTTGCGCCAAGCGTCGAGATCGACAGGCTGCCAGGCGCCGTCATGCCAAACATAGAGCTTCTCGACATTGAAATTGCCGGTGCCGTCTTCGTAGCCCGGCAGATGCAGCAAGATACGGCCGGGCGTGCTGAGCAGCTTCGGTTCAGCATAGATGTCGCCCGGATCGCCCGCCGAAATCAATGACCGCAGCTTGCCGTCGGGCTGCCGCTCATAGATCACGACGGCAGTACGCAGCGTGTAGTCCCCGTTCGCCGTGTTGTCGGAATAGAGCCCATAGACGAACTCCCGGGCTTCAACCCTCCCGACAACCCCGAACCCCGCAACGGCGCAGTGAGAGTCCGGAGCGACCGTCGGGCCCGGCGGACAGGCGCTGCGTGCAACTTCCTCGGTCAGGTCGGAAGGTAAGGGGGTCTCGTCGGCGCGCACCGTGCCGGCGAGCCCGAAACAGGCGAACGCGGCGACAATCGCCCAAAGCTGCGGCGTTGCTGGCATCGAACCACGGATGCTAGAGGTCCGCGGTGACGGTGCCGCAAAGCGAAAAGCCACGCAATGAAGCTGTTCACCCACATCGGTCAGCGCCGCTAACCGGAAAATAACTATTGGCTCAATACGCTTTCGGTATCAGCGCCGCGAGGCGCGGCGCCGGAGCGATGACATGGGTCGGACGAAGTGGATGCGCCTTGTCGTGCACGACAGTGCCGACGTGCTGCGTTGGGCGAGCCAGGAAAGCGCCCGTCAGCTCGATGAGTTCCGCTATAGAGTTATTGGCGGGCGCGAGTTTGTGTCGTTCCGCATGGTGCCGCGCTATTCGATCGATATCGGCACGCGCGAGATCATCGTCGTCGCCTGCGCACGCGGCTCGGCCTCGCGCCGCTTCGCGCTGGCATTGCGCAAAGCCTGCCGGCGGTCCGGACGCTGCGCGGCGGCCGCCTTCGCTTGGCTGGTTGCGCCCCGGGCGACCCAATCCGCTCGCGCAGAGATGGGCAGAAGCGAAATCCACCATCTGCCGTTACGTGCCGGAGCGCCTTCGCCGCGCTAGTCACGCTCCGATCGGTATTCCACAAACGTCTGAGAAATTAACTTCAAATTTGATGGATTGTGCTCCGCGGGGATGCTCAACTGTCGGTAACGACGGGCGAGCGAGACGGGGGAGCGATGTTTCAGGCGTTTCTGATGCAGCGCGCGATGGCGGTCCTATCGGCGCTGCTCGGCGGTCTCGGGGTATTTTGCGTCGTCTATAGCTTTTCGACCCCGGACATCGCCGCCGAGGCGCTGATCCTGCTCGGCGCCGCCCTCGCGGTCAGCTACTTCACCGCACGGGGCTAAGTTCGATTACTGCGCCGGCGCCGCGATCCCCTCCGGCTCGCGCCGGCTGCGCCCGGCCCCGATAAACAGCACCATCAGCGCCGCGAGAATGCACAACACTCCCGACAGCATGAACGCCTGCAGGTAGCTGCCGTAGGAAATCCGCAAGACCCCGGCGAGAAACGCCGCCGAAGCGCCGCCGACCTGATGGATCACCGTGATCCAAGCAACCATGATCCCAGTGCGCTCCTGCCCCACCACCCCACTCAAGAGCCGAACCGTCGGCGGCACCCCGGCGATCCAGTCGAGGCCGTAGAATACGCTGAACAGGGTCAGGCCGTAGAACGACATGTCGAAGGCGAATGGCAGGTACAGCAGCGACAGCCCGCGTAGCCCGTAATACCAAAACAGCATATAGCGGTTATCGAAGCGGTCGCTGAGCCAGCCCGACACCGTGCCGCCGATAAAGCTGAACACCCCGGTCGCCGCGAGTAACCCGGCGCCGACCACCTCGGTCAGCCCGTGATCGACGCAGGCCGGGATCAGATGCGTGCCGATAAGCCCGTTGGTTGACGCCCCGCAAACGAAATACCCGCCGGCGATCAGCCAGAAATCGCGAGAGCGGGCGCCCACCGAGAGCGCACTGAACGCCGCCGCCACCGGATTGCCGGCCGGTTTGGCCGGCGGGGTCACGGCATTCGCACCGTAAGGCGGAATGCCGAGGTCGGCCGGGCTCTCGCGCATCAGCAGCACCAGGACTGGAACGAAGGCCACGATCGCCACCGCCAGCGCCACTGCCATGACCCGCCAACCGGCATGAGTCGCCAAAGTTGCCATGGTCGGTAGGAAGACGAGCTGGCCTGCGGCATTGGCCGCGGTCAATACGCCAATCACCAGCCCCAGCCGGGCACGGAACCAACGCGCCGCGATATAAGCCGAGAGATACGCGCCGATGAACCCGCACCCGAGCCCGACGACGACGCCCCACAGCAGCACCAGCTGCCAGGCTTCGTGCATCAGCGGCGACAGCGCGACCGCCGCGCCAGTCGCGGTCATCGATAGGCACATGGTCCGGCGCACGCCGAACCGGTCCATGATCGCCGCCGCGAACGGGCCGATCGCGCCATAGAGCAGCAAGTTCACGCTGACGGCGAACGAGATCGTTGCCCGCGACCAGCCGAACTCGTCTTCGAGCGGCACGATCAGCACGCCCGGCGCAGCGCGCACACCGGCGGTAATCAGGATCACGACGAACGTGATGCCGGCGATGACCCAGGCGTAATGCAGCCGCTCGCCCGTGCGCCTCATTCGAGCGTCTCGGTGGCGGCGATCTCGATACCGAACCCGGCGAGCCCGACATAGGTGCGCGCCCGCGTCGCCAGTAGGCGAATCGAGCTGATTTCCAGATCGCGCAAGACCTGCGCGCCGAGACCAACCTCGCGCCACTGCTTGCTGCGCTCCTGCTCAGAAACGGTACCCTCGCCGACCGCGCGGGTGGGCACGCCAGACACGCCGGCGCGCAGGTAGACCAGGACGCCTCGCCCCGCCGCCTTGAAGCGCTCGAATGAGGCGTGGATCGGCTTGGCGCCGCCGAACACGTCCTCGACGACGTTGGCGCGATGCAGCCGGGTCGGCACGTCGCGCCCGTCGCCGATTTTGCCGTAGACGAAGGCGTAGTGATGCACCTCGTCGAACGGGGTGACATAGACATAGCCGGTGAACGGGCCGATCTCGGAATCCACCTTGAACTCGGCGACCCGAGTAACGAGCTTCTCGCGCGCCTGGCGGTAGGCAATCAGGTCGGCGACCGCGATCCGCTTCAATTTGTGGTGCGACGCGAACGCGGCGACCTCCTTGCCGCGCATCACCGTCCCGTCGTCGTTGACCAGCTCGCAGATCGCCGCCACCGGCTCCACCTCGGCGAGCTTGCACAGGTCGACCGCCGCCTCGGTATGGCCCGAGCGCATCAATACGCCGCCATCCTTGGCGATCAGCGGAAAGATGTGACCGGGGCGCACGAAATCCGCCGGCCCGGTGTTGCCGTTGGCGAGCGCCCGAATCGTCGCAGTGCGCTCCTCAGCCGAGATGCCGGTCGTCGTGCCGTGGCGGTAATCGACCGAAACAGTGAACGCGGTGCCATGGATCGCATCGTTCTCGGCAACCATCGGCGCCAGCGACAGCCGGCGCGCCGCCGCGCCAGTCAACGGCGCGCAGACGATGCCGCAAGTATGGCGGATGATGAACGCCATCTTCTCCGGGGTCGCGTGCGCCGCGGCTATGATGAGGTCGCCTTCATTTTCGCGGTCGTTGTCGTCGGTGACGACCACGATTTCGCCGCGGCCGAACGCCTCGATCGCTTCCCGGACAGATTGCGGCACGCTTTACTTGCCTTTCCCAGCTACGCTGCGAAGCCCGTTAGCGGCGAGGAAATGCGGGTTCCCCTCGCGCAGCTTCTCGATCGTCAGCTTCCATAATATCGCGCGCGCCGCCTGCTCGCGCGATGGGGAAGTTTCGAGGGCTCCGTTGCGCAGATCGGCGGCGAAACGGCGGAGCAGATCGGAGTTAGTCTCGCCGTAAAAGCAATTCAAGAGCGCTATTATTTCCGCCGGCCAATCCGTGGCACCGGTTTCGCGCGCCGCAATCGCCATCGAGGTGGCGATCAGACGCGCGTCGCGTTCGCGCTCCGGCGGCAGGAGCGGAAGCAGCTCGTCAAGCAGCAATTCGCGGGCGAGCGCCAGGAGATCGCGGCTTGCCGGCAAATCACGCATGGGCGCGTTCCGCCGCGCCCGCGGGATCGAGCAGCATCAGCAGCTCGAGCTCGCATTCGGTGGCACGACGCCCAGTAATCGCCGTCGACAAGCTGCGCGCGCCACCCCGCAGAAACCGGTCGCTCTGTTGCATCGCGATCACCGCCCAGCGGAGATTGGCCATCACCTCCCAGAATTTGACCCGCTCGGGATCGAGCCGGCGTCCGCTTTCCGCCTCGTAGCCGTGATAGAAGGGCTCGCGCTCGGCAATGCCGCCGGCCTCGCGGTCGAGCCGGCCGAACCGCCAGCCTTTGCAGCACAGCCAGCCGATGTCTTCGTCCGGATCGCCCCATCCGGCGAACTCCCAGTCGAGGATCGCGGTCAGCTTCGCGCCATCGAGCATATAATTCCCGGTGCGGAAATCACGGTGGCACAACACCGGCGGCAATGGCTCCGGCAGATGCGTCTCGGCCCAGCGCAGCGCCCATTCCAGCACCGGCCGCGGGCTGGGATGACCGTCGAGGTAGGCGCAGAATTGGGCGATATGCTCGACCGGCCCGATCGACGGCAGGAAATCGAGGTCGGCGCGTGGGGGCCGGATCGTCTGCAGCCGAGCCAGTTCGCGGCCTAATCGCTGGGCGATCGCCGGCCGTGCCGGCTCCAGCGTCGAATCGAGCGTGATCGGCCGGCCAGCGGCGCTACCCGCCACCCGGCGCATCACGAAGAATGGTTTGCCGAGCACCCCGGGATCAGCACACGCGAAGAGCGGCTCGGGCACGGTCACGCCGGCGGCGAAGGCGGCCCGCAGCACGGCGAATTCATCGATCCGGCCGAGGCTCGACGGCACCCCGGTCGATCCGTCGCAGCGCAGCACCAGGCGCTGCGGGCCGGACAGCGGCCCGCCATCGAATTCCGCGTCGACGGCCCAGTTCTCCTGGATCGCCCCGCCCGGCAACAGCGCAATGCGGCCAATCTCGACCGCACCCGCCCCGCTCGCCTCGGCGAGGAAGCGGGCAAGCGCGCGTTGATGGTCCGCCGGCCCCGTCTCAGATCGCGGCAACGCCGTGGCCGCCATCGACGGAAATGCAGGCGCCAGTGACATAAGCGCTGGCCGGCGAGCACAGAAACAACAGCGCCCCGCCCAAATCCTCGACCTGTCCGACCCGCTTCATCGGCACCCGCGCGGCAAGCTTCAGCCCGGCGTCGCTGGCGAGGAAATCGCGGTTGAAATCGGTGACCACATAGCCGGGCGCGATGCGCGTTGACGAGGATGTCGTAACGCGCCAGTTCCATCGCCAGCGCGCCGTTGAGGTGGAGCAAGCCCGCGCCTTCGCCGCCAGATAGGACGGCACGCGCGCGATCGTCCGGAAGCTCAGCACCGAGGCGATGTTGACGATTCGTCCGGGCGCGCTTGTGCTCGACGAGGTGGTGCGCGAATTCGCGCGCCATCAGCCACGCGCCCTTGAGGTTGGTGTCGACGACGCGGTCCCAATCTTCTTCGGTGTGCTCGAAGAACGGTTTCGAGACCACGACCCCGGCATTGTTGACCAGGATCGACAGCGGCCCGAGCCCGGCTTCGGCAGCCTCGAGCGCCGCGACGATGCTGCTACGCTCGGTGACGTCGAGCGCGACCGGCAGGCAGGTCCCGCCCCGCTTGCGAATCGTCCTCGCACGCCTTCTCCAGCCGGTCGGTGCGCCTCGCTGCGAGCGCCACCTTGGCGCCGGCCAGCGCCAGCACTTCCGCGAGATGCAGCCCGATCCCGCTCGATGCGCCGGTGACCAGCGCGACCTGACCTTCGACCGAGAAGCTGGGCAGCGTCGGCTCGGTCACGCCGCGACCTCCTTCGCCTACTCGCGCAGCGCGTATTTCTGCACCTTGCCGGTCGAGGTCTTGGGCAGCGGGCCGAACACCACCGCCTTCGGCGCCTTGTAATGCGCGAGATTGGCGCGGCAGAAGGCGATGATCTCGGCTTCGGAAACCGCCTCGGCACCGGGCTTCAGGGTGACGAAGGCGCAAGGCGTCTCACCCCATGTCTCGTCCGGGCTCGCGACCACGGCCGCCTCCATCACCTGCGGATGGCGGTAGAGCACCTCCTCGACCTCGATGGAGGAAATGTTCTCGCCGCCCGAGATGATGATGTCCTTGGAGCGGTCCTTGATCTCGACATAGCCGTCCGGGTGCATCACACCGAGATCGCCGGTGTGGAACCAGCCGCCGGCGAAGGCCTCGCCGGTGGCGGCGGGGTTGAGCAGATAGCCCTTCATCAGCGTGTTGCTGACCGCACCACGACCTCGCCGATGGTCTCGCCGTCGGCGGGGACGTCGCGCATCGTCGCCGGGTCGACGACGCGCTGGCGGTCGAGCGTCATCGTCTGCACCCCCTGGCGCGCCATCTTGCCGGCGCGTTCGGCGAAGCGGTAGCCCGTCCCATTCCTCCTGCCAGGCGCACACCGTGGTCGGTCCGTAGCTTTCGGTGAGGCCGTAGAGATGGGTGACGCGGAACCCCATGCGTTCCATCGCCTCGATCACCGGCGACGGGGGCGCGGCGCCGCCGGTGGAGGCTTCGACGATATGGTCGAAGCGGCGCTTCACGGCGTCGGGCGCATGCACCAGCATGTTCAGCACGATCGGCGCGCCCGAGAGGTGCGTTACCCCGTGCTCGGCGATCGCGGCGAAAATGAGCGCTGGATCGACCCGGCGCAGACAGACATGCGTCCCGGCGACGGCGGTGACCCCCCAGGTGTAGGTCCAGCCGTTGCAGTGAAACATCGGTAGGGTCCACAGATAGACTGAATGCGGACCCAGCCCGAACAGGATCGCGTTGCCCATCGCGTTGAGGAACGCGCCGCGGTGGTGATAGACGACGCCCTTGGGATTGCCGGTCGTGCCCGAAGTGTAATTGAGCGCGATCGGCGCCCATTCGTCGGCCGGCGGAGACCATGCGAAACCGGGATCGCCCTCGCCAAGAAAATCCTCGTATTCGACCTCGCCGAATTGCAGCGCGCCCGGCGCATCGGCGATCTCGACCACCGGGATCTTGCGGTCCAGCCTGGCCAACACGTCCTTCACCACCGGCGCGAACTCGCGGTCGGCGACCAGCAGCTTTGCCTGGCCGTGGTCGAGGATGAAGGCGATCGCGGCGGCGTCGAGCCGGTAATTGAGTGCGTTCAAGACAGCGCCCGCCATCGGCACCGCGTAATGCGCCTCCAAGAGGGCGGGCACGTTCGGCGCGAACACCGAGACCGTATCTCCTTCGCCGATGCCACGGCGGCGCAGGGCACCGGCGAAGCGGCGGCAACGCGCGTAGAATTCGCCGTAGGTGAAGCGCCGCTCCTGATCGATCACCGCCGGCTTGTTCGGGTAGATCGCAGCGGCGCGGGCGAGAAAATTGATCGGCGTCAGCGCCGCGAAATTCGCGGCGTTCTTCGCCAGATGCGGCGCGTCGTACATAAGATCGACCATGACGGCATCCTTCCGGGACACGGCGCGAGGGTCAAGCCCGCGCGAGGTCGATCCAGAACGAGAGCTTGGTCACACCCCCCGCTGTCTTGTAGCTGCGCTCAAAGCTCCCGCCATTGATTACGATCACCCGCTGCGACGGCTCGTTGTCTTCGTCGCAGGTGATCTGGACACGGCGTAGGCCGATTTCGCGGGCAATTGGCAGCAGCAGGCGCAGCGCTTCTGTCGCATAACCGCGCCGCCGCTTCCACGGCACTACGGCGTAGCCGATATGCCCATGAGCGTGCTCCGGCAATTCGTCGGTGCCAGGGGCGAAGCGCAGATTGATGCTGCCGCAAAACGCGCCGTCGTCGAGCCAGAAAACCCGCGACGGGAGGCGCGGCACGATGTTGCCGTCGCCCAAATCGATTGTCCCGCTTTGGCGCGTCAGCTCGTCGATCAGTGCCATCGGATCCTGCCGGTAAAGCGTGAGCTGCTCGCCGGCAACATCGCGCGTCGTGCTGGGCGACCAACCAGCTTCGAGCGCCGCTACGTAGCCGGCGATGCTGTCCAGGTTCGGGGCGACAAGCCGAAGGCTCATGCGCCGAGGAGCGAGGCTACCCGTTCGCGGTGCCAGGTGGCGTCGCCGAACGCGACCTCGCTCGCTTTGGCGCGCTTCATGTAGAGATGGAGGTCGTGCTCCCAGGTCATGCCGATGCCGCCGTGCAGCTGGATGCCGGCGTTGGACACCTTGCGGCTGGCGTCGGACGCGTAGGATTTCGCCATCGACACCGCGAGCGGCGCGTCCGGCTGTTTTTCGTCGACTGCCCAGGCGGCGTAATAGGTCAGCGACTTCGCGTTCTCGACCTCGACCAGCATGTCGGCGCATTTGTGCTTGACGCCCTGGTAGCTGCCGATCGGCTTGCCAAAGGCCTCGCGCAGCTTGGCGTAATCGACGGTCATTTCGAGGACGCGCTGCGCGCCGCCGCAAATCTCGGCCGAAAGGGCCACCGCTGCGCCGTCGTAGACTCGCGCCAGCGCCGGCCAAGCTTCGTGCAATTCTCCGAGTAACGCGGATTGGGGCACGGTGACGTTGTCGAACCGCACTTCGCAGAGCTTGCGAGTCTCATCGATCGACGGCATCAGCGAGACACCGAGCCCCGGCGCTTCCTTCGGCACCACAAACAGGCTGACCCCGTCCTCCATTGTGCTGCCGTCACGGGTGCGCGCGGCGACGACGATGACATCCGCGAGATGCGCGTCGGGTACAAACAGCTTGCTCCCCGAGAGCGTGAAGCCGCCGCGCTCGGCCCTCGCCGCGTGGCCGATCCCGGATGCGTCCCAGCGCGCGTTGGCCTCGGTCGCCGCCAAAGTCGCCCTTAGCTCGCCGGCCGCGATCCGCGGCAGATACTCTTGCCGCTGGGCCGGCGAGCCGGCCTCACGGATCGCCGCGCCGCCGAGCAGCGCTGTCGCCAGATAGGGGCCCGGCATCACCGCACGGCCCATCTCCTCCATCAGCACCACGAGATCGGTGAGGCCAAGCCCAATACCGCCGTCCTCCTCGGCGAAGTTGATGCCGAGCCAGCCCTGCTCGACAATCTGCGACCAGAACTCCGGGGTCATCGCCTCCGAAGTCGCCATCCGCTCGCGCACAAACTTTGTCGAGCATGCCGTGTCGAGAAACTTCCGCGCCGTATCGCGAAGCAACTGCTGCTCCTCGCTGAAGCCAATATCCATGCGCTTTTCCCCTAGACCATTGCCGACCGGCTCTGCGCGCCGTCAGTGCTGCGGGGCGACGGCATTGACTTGCATGACATACGGGCCGGTCTCCATATCGGCATGAAGCCCAAAACTGTTCTTGTAGAATTCCGCCGCTATGCCGCTGCCATTATGGCTACGTGAATAGGCCCATTCGCCGGCATTTCCGGATCCCGTCACCTTAATCCAATACCGCGTCTGCGCCGAAAGCACAGGAGGAGAAGCGGCGCGGATCTCCACGAGTTGGGCGTCCGGCGAGAGAGCGCCGCTCTCGATGCTGCCGATTAACCCCAAAGATGGGCCCGGGGCGGCCTGGCTGTCGCTCAACAGCGAGACATCTATGGTGCCGCCACCAGGCGCGGTTTTGCGCAACAGAAGCTTCACCTCGGTCAGCGCCACCGACGCAGCGCCAGTCGAAAAGGACGCATTCAAGGGAACGGCATCGGAAATCGCATCGAAGCCATAGCTCGGGTCGGCAGTGCTGTCGAAGAGAATGATGGCGTTGTCCGACGCTGCCGTCAGGAGTCCGGTGGCAACGACGAGCGCCCGCAGCGGTAGGCCAATCATCGGGATACTCGCTTCCTAGCCCTTGGGCAGGCCGAGTACGCGCTCGCCGATGATGTTACGCTGGATTTCGCTGGTGCCACCGGCGATTGCGTATTGCCGTGCGCCCATGACCCGGTGCGCCCAGCGCCCGGCATCCGGCACCGCGTCGGTTTCGCCCTCGATCGTCGCGTACGGGCCCAGCAGCGTCGACGACGCATCGGCGATGCGCTGAGCCAGCTCCGAGCCGAACAGCTTTAAGATCGAGCCTTCCGGCCCAGGCGGCTCGCCGCGCAGGCGCCGGGTCAGGCCGCGCAATCGCGTCACCTTAAGCGCCTGCGCCTCGATCGCAAGCTGGGCCAGCATCTGCCGCACATGGGTCTGGTCCCACGACGGCTCCTGCCGCGTCGGGAATTGTTTGGCCAGCTCGACCAGCCGGGCGATCTGCGCTGCGTGGTCGCGCCCACCAGCCCCGCCGCGCTCGAACATCAGCGTGGTGATTGCGACCTTCCAGCCCTCGTTGATCTTGCCGACGACGTTCTCCTTCGGCACCACCACATCCTCGAAGAACACCTCGTTGAAATGCCGATGGCCGTTGAGGAGCACCAGCGGACGCACGGTGATCCCCGGCGTCTTCATATCGACCAGCAGGTAGGTAATGCCGTGATGCTTTGGCGCGTCGGGGTCGGTCCGCACCAACAGAAAACACCAATCGGCCCAATGCGCGCCTGAGGTCCAAACTTTCTGTCCGTTGACGACAAAGTGGTCGCCCTTATCGACCGCGCGGGTCCTGAGGCTGGCGAGGTCGCCGCCGGCGCCCGGTTCCGAGAAGCCCTGGCACCAGCGCTCGTCGCCGGCGAGGATCGGCTGGAGATGGCGCTTCTTCTGTGCCTCGGTGCCAAGTTGGATCAGCGTCGGGCCGAGCAGCCCAATCGCGCTGTGGCCGGGCAGGATCGGCGCGTGCGCGCGGAAATACTCCTCGTCGAAAATAACCTGCTGGATGAAGCTGGCGCCGCGCCCGCCATACTCCTGGGGCCACGAGATCCCGACCCAGCCGGCAGCGTACATCTTCTTCTGCCAGGCGATGCGCTTTTCGAGCGTCTCGCGGTCGGGCGCGACGCGAGAATCCTGGGCGTCCTCGACCTTGAGATCGTCGGTAAGATTGACTTCGAGCCAGGAACGGAATTCGCGGCGGAATTCAGCATGTTCCGGAGCATCGGCGAAATCCATGGCGTCCCCCTCTATCGACCGCTTAACGCGGCTTTAGAACTCGGCGTCGAGCTCGGGCATTTCCTCGGGCTCGGCCTTCGCCGCCTCGATCCATTCGAGCATCGCCGGCAGCGACAGGATGCGCTCGCAATATTCGTCCGCTTCCGGCGGCAGCTTGACGCAATAAGTCCGGAAACGGGTGCAGACCGGAGCATACATCGCGTCGGCCATCGTCAATTTCTTGCCGAAGAGATACGGCCCCTTCCACTGCGCGAAGCAGTCGCGCCAGATTTTGAGGATCCAATCGATATCGGCCTGCGCCGCCGACCAGACCACGAAATTGGGCTTGACGCTCTTCAGGTTGACCGGCAGCGCCGAGCGCAGCGCAGCGAACCCCGAGTGCATCTCGCCGCAGATCGAGCGGCAGCGGGCGCGTGCCTCTCGTTCGATCGGCAGCAATCCGGCCTTGGGATTGAGCTCGTTGAGATACTCACCAATCGCCAGCGTGTCCCAGACCGAAACGCCGTCATGGATCAGGGTCGGCACTCGGATTGACGAGGATTGCAGCAGCAGTTCGGCACGCACCGATGGGTCATCGGCGGAGACAATTTGCTCCTCGAAATCAAGCCCGGCCCATTTCGCCATCAGCCAGCCGCGCAGACACCACGACGAATAGTTCTTGCTGCTGATCGTCAGAATGGCTTTCGCCATGGGGGCAACCTCGGGAGAGCGCGGCTCAATCTATCAGGCTTTCTCGAGCCGGCAAAACCCGGGCCAGACAGACCGCCGCGCGCCACAGAATTGCAATGTTGCACAGCACAATCATCTCGCACAGCAGCGCAACCCACACTATCTTATTACTCCGGTTCTGTTCGACAGCCCCGATAGCGTTTCCCGCGCGACCCATCGGCAGTAAGCGTTCGGAGCGGAAAGCGCACGGTGCTATACCAACTCTACCAGAGCTACGCCGACGCCATCGCGCCCTTCCAGGGCATGGCGACCGCGTTCGGCCATGTCGTCGGGCGCGGCTGGCCGGGGTTTCCAGAGAGTCAGTTTCATCGCGGCGTCGCCGCCACCTGCGAACTCTTCGCCTCGGGCCGGCTTCAGCACCACCGGCCGGAATTCAGCATCGACAGCGTGACGGTGGGGAACCGCACGGTCGCGGTGCGGGAAGAGAAGGTCTGGATCCGGCCGTTCGCGACCCTGCTGCATTTCGCCAAGGACGCGCCCCAACCGCAACCCAAGGTTCTGGTGGTGGCGCCGATGTCGGGACACTTCGCGACGCTGTTGCGCGGCACGGTCAGAACAATGCTGGCGGAGCACGACGTCTATCTGACCGATTGGCACAATGCTCGCGATGTCCCCCTTTCGGCGGGCGATTTCGATTTCGACGACTTCATCGACCACGTCATCGCCTTCCTCGAGCACTTGGGGCCAGGGTCGCATGTTGTCGCCGTATGTCAGCCGGCGGTTGCGGTGCTCGCCGCAGTGGCGCTGATGGCGCAATCGGGCAATTCCTGCCAGCCGCGTAGCATGACACTAATGGCTGGACCGATCGACACGCGGATCAACCCGACCAAGGTCGACGATCTAGCGATGCAACACCCGATAGAGTGGTTCGAAGCCAATTTGATCTACCGCGTGCCCCCGGGCCTCGGCGGCACATCGCGCGAGGTCTATCCCGGCTTCCTACAGCTTAGCGCCTTCATGGCGATGAACCTCGAACGGCACATCCAGGCCTTCGCCCGGCACTTCGAGAACCTAGTGGATGACGACCAACCCAAGGTCGCGGCGCATCGAGCATTTTACGAAGAGTACTTCGCGGTAATGGATTTGCCCGCAGCGTTCTATTTGCAAACGGTCAACCGCATTTTTCAGAAGCATGAATTGGCGCGGGGCGTCTTGGTCTCGCGTGAACGCAAGGTCGAACCGCGGGCAATCCGGCGTACCGCGCTGCTCACCGTCGAGGGCGAGAACGACGACATCTGCTCAATCGGTCAGACGCTCGCAGCGCAGGAGCTTTGCACCGGGCTGCACCCGCTCCGCAAGCAGCACCATCTGCAAACCGGGGTTGGCCACTACGGCGTGTTCAGCGGCCGGCGCTGGGCGACGGAGGTTTATCCCCGCGTGCGCGCCGTCATCCAGTCGAACAGCTGAGCCGAATATCGACTTGGCGCCGGACCGGCGCTAGGCTCTTAACGACAACCCGGGAGGCCTGATGCTGACCCCGCAACAGATCGACGCCTATCACCGCGACGGCTACTCGTTTCCGCACCAAGCGCTGGGCGAGGCCGAGCTCGCCGAGTGCCGCGAGGGACTGGAGCGCTACGAAGCTTGGCTCGGCAAACCGGTCAACATGGGCGACTGGCGCTGGCGCTCGGCGGCCTATGCCTTCTTACCCTGGCTCGACAGACTGATCCGCCATCCGCGCATCCTCGACGCGGTCGAGGACCTGGTCGGCCCGAACATCCTGGTTTTCACGACGACCTTTTTCATCAAGGAAGCACACAGCCCGACCTTCGCGGCCTGGCACCAGGATGCGACCTATTTCGGGATCGAGCCCTACGAGCACGTCACCGCGTGGGTCGCGCTGACCGACGCGACCGAGGAGGCAGGATGCATGGAAGTGGTGCCGTCGCGCGGCGCGGCGCGGCAGTTGCATCATGCGGCGCTAGGCCTCAAGGACAGCATCAACGGCGGCGGGCAGTCAGTGGTCGAGGAATTCGACCAGCGCGACACGGTGATGATGACGGTGCCCGCCGGCAGCTTCTCGCTGCACCACACGCTGTGCACGCACCGCTCGGCGCCCAACCGCGCCGACCATCGCCGCGTCGGCATCGGCATCAGCTACATCCCGGCGCATTGTCGGATCACCTCGTCGGTGCGGATGCTGACGCCGCTGGTGCGCGGCAAAAACATCGGCGGCAATTTCGACATCCTGCCGCCGCCAACCGAGGGCGAGTTTCATCCGGCGGCGATCGCCCGGCACGAGGACGCGTATCGCCGCTACCGCGACAATTATGCCGCCCAGATCGAACTACATGACCGTGCCTTCGCGCAGGAGCCCGGGGCATTGACCCCAGCGCTCGATCCCGGCGTCAATCTCGTCGGCAGACGGGTTGCCGGCTACGGCGGGTTCTAGGTCGAACGCCCCGGCAAAAGCCGGGGCGTCCATTCTGCGGTTGAAACTCGGCAGGAGATCCCCGGGCCAAGCCCGGGGATGACGAGAGCGATGTGTTCGCTCTCGTCAGTGCAGCCCGTAGAACCCCATCGCACCGCCGGCCATGACGCCATGCTTTGTGGCGGCCGATAGTCCCTCGAGCTGTTTCTCAACCATCTTCGGCGCGCCGGGGAAGAACCCGTCCGGATGCGGATAGTCGGTCGCCCACATGATCTTGTTCGCCCCGACATAATCGGCGAGGTAGTGGAGGCTGCCCTCGACCGGCTCGAACGAAATCCAGCACTGCCGCCGGAAGATATCGGACGGCCGATTCTTCAAGCCGCTGTCGTTGAAACCCTGGTCATCGAAGTGCCGGTCCATGCGGTCGAGCCAAGGCGCGATCCAGCCGCCGCCCGACTCGAGGAACCCGACCCGCAGCTTGGGATGCCGTTCGCAAACACCGCCCCAGATCATGCTGAGCGCCGCCAGCATCATCTCCATCGTGTGGCTGATGATGTGCTGCGCACCGCGGCCCTTGAAGCGGTCGATACCGACCTGCGGCATGCCCGGGGCAGCGCCCTCGTGGAAGCCGATCGCGAAATCCAGCTCCTCGCAGGCGGTCCAGAACGGCTCGTAAACCGGGTCGTGGATGAGGCGGTTGTTGTACGGGTTCGGCCGCAGGAAGCCGGCGCGCATGCCCAGCTCCTTGCGCGCGAAGGTCATCTCCTTGATCGCCTGGTCGACATCCTGCATCGGCAGCATCGCCACGCCGAACAGGCGGTCCGGGTAAGGCTTGCAGTAATCGGCGAGCCAGCGGTTGTAGGCGCGGCAGGTCGCGCCGGCGAGACCCGGATCTTTGATCCCGCCGACGAACAACCCGATGCTGGGATAGAGGAACGCCGCGTCGATCCCGTCCATGTCCATGTCGGGGATGCGCTTGTGCGGGTCGAACCCGCCCGGTCGGCCCTGGCTGTACTCGAACCCGTCGGCGATGACGTGGCCGTCGCGCGCGCCGATCGCGCCGATCGCCCCCAGCCCCCGCTCGGCGCTGCCGAGCAATGCCGCATCGACCTGCAGCTGCTGTTTGCCGTGGTTATTGGTAACCAGCCGCGGCGCCCGATCGCGATAGGCCGGCTCGATATAATCGAGCCACAGGTTCAGCGGCTCGAGGATGTGCCCGTCCGCGTCGACGACGTTGTAGGTACGCGCCATGTTCATCTCCCTCGATTAAGTCGTCAGTTCAATCCGTAGAACGCCATCGCGCCGCCAGCCATGACCTGTTGCCGGGTCTCGGCCGAGCAATCGGCAAGCTTGTCCTGCACCATTTTGGGGGCGCCGGGGAAGAACCCGTCCGGGTGCGGGTAGTCGGTTGCCCAAAGAATCCGGCTCGGTCCGATATAGTCGGCCAGGTATTTAAGGCTGCCCTCCACCGGCTCGAAAGAGATCCAGCAGCTCTTCCGGAAGATCTCGCTCGGCCGCGTCTTCAGCCCGCTGTCGTTGAACCCCTGGTCGTCGAAGTGGCGGTCCATCCGGTCGAGCCACGGCGCGATCCAGCCGCCGCCGAACTCGAGGAATGCCACCCGCAGCTTCGGGTGCTTCTCGCAGACGCCGCCCCAGATCATGCTGAGCGCCGCCAGCATCATCTCCATCGTGTGGGTGATGATGTGCTGCGCGCCGCGCGTCTTGAAGCGGTCAACGCCGACTTGCGGCATGCCGGCGCTGGCGCCTTCATGGAAGCCGATGGCGAAATCGAGGTCCTCGGCGGCGTTCCAGAACGGCTCGTAGGCCGGGTCGTGGATCAGCAGGTTGTTGTATGGGTTGGGTCGCAGGAAGCCGGCGCGGAAGCCGAGCTCCTTCCGGGCGAACTTCATTTCCTCGATGGCCAGGTCGATCGACTGCAGCGGCAGCATCGCCACCCCGAACAGCCGTTCCGGATAGGGCTTGCAGTAATCCGAGAGCCAGCGGTTGTAAGCGCGGCAGCAGGCGGCGGCCAGCGGCGGGTCGGTCACGGCGCCGCTCGACAATCCCAGCGTCGGATAGAGGAACGCGGCGTCGATCCCATCCATGTCCATGTCGGGCATGCGCTTGTGCGGGTCGAAGCCCCCGGCACGGCCCTGGCTGTACTCCATCGTATCGTCGCAGACGACGCCGTCGCGCGCGCCGATAGCACCGGCCACGCCGAGCCCCTTGGAGCTGCCAATCACCCGATCCTCGATCAACAGGCGCTGCTTGCCGTCGGTATCGGTGATTAGCTTCGGCGCGCGGTCGCGGAACGCCGGGTCGATGTAGCGCTCCCACAGATCGAGCGGCTCGAGAATGTGGGCATCGGCATCGACGACGTTGTACTGGCGCGGCATCTCACCTCCCATGCGCTTTTTGCTCCGCTCTCCGGCGAACCCCGGGGCCGGCGTTTCACCCGATCGAACCCCGGCCTCATTGCAAAGGGCGGCCGAGGCCCGTCATCCCCGATCAAGCTCGGGGATGACAAGAGCGATATCGCTCTTGTCAGTTCAGTCCGTAGAACGCCATCGCGCCGCCGGCCATGACGCCTTGCTTGGTGGCGGCGGAAACACCGGCGGCATCGAGCTGCTTCTCGATCATGTCGGGCGCACCGGGGAAAAACCCGTCGCGATGCGGGTAGTCGGTCGCCCAAAGAATCTTGTTCGGACCAATATAATCGGCCAGGTGGCTTAGGCTCCCCTCGACCGGCTCGAACGAAATCCAGCATTGGCGCCGGAAGATATCGCTCGGCCGCATCTTGAGCCCGCTATCGTTGAAACCCTGGTCGTCAAAGTGGCGGTCCATGCGGTCGAGCCACGGTGCGATCCAACCGCCGCCCAATTCGAGGAAACCCACCCGCAGCTTGGGATGCCGCTCGCAGACGCCGCCCCAGATCATGCTGAGGCAAGCCAGCATCATCTCCATGGTGTGACTGATGATGTGCTGCGCCGCGCGACCCTTGAAACGGTCGATGCCGACCGTCGGCATGCCGCTCGACCCGCCCTCATGGAAGCCGATGACGAAATCGTACTCCTCGCAGGCCGTCCAAAACGGCTCGTAGGCAGGGTCGTGGATCAGCCGGTCGTTGTAGGGGTTCGGCCGGAGAAAGCCGCCGCGCATGCCGAGCTCCTTGCGCGCGAACTTCATTTCCTCGATCGCGTGCTCGACCGACTGCATCGGCAGCATGGCGATGCCGAAGAGGCGGTCGGGATACGGCTTGCAATAATCCGCGAGCCAGCGGTTGTAGGCGCGGCATAGCGCGCCCGCCAGCGCAGGATCGTGCACCGCACCCGAGAACAGACCCATGCTGGGGTAGAGGAACGCCGCGTCGATCCCGTCCAAATCCATATCGGGGATGCGCTTGTGTGGGTCGAACCCGCCGGGGCGTCCATCCTCGTACTTCATGGTCTCGGCCTTGATCTCGCCCTGGCGCGCCCCGACGCCGCCGATACCGCCCATCCCCTGCTGGCTGCCGAGGACCTGGTTTTCCAGGAACAGCTTCTCCTTGCCGTCATTGTCGATGATCAGCTTTGGCGCGCGGTCGCGGAAGGCCGGATCCATGTAATCGTTCCATAAGGTGACCGGCTCGAGAATGTGACCGTCGGAATCGATCCGCTTATAGGTGCGCGCCATCGCTGATTTCTCCTCCATCTGACAACTGCCCGTCGGGCTCCCGCCGCCCCAAACGAGCTCGCCCCGGAGAGGCTGCGCCATGCTGGCGCAGCCTCTGGCCAAAGGCAAGGTCGTAAGCCTCGCTTATTAAGCAAACCGGCATGCGTCTCTCACAAACCGCGCAGGCGGGCTTGCTAGATGGTTGTCGCGGCGAAGTGGATGATCGCGTCGGTTTCCGAGGCGGACTTGGTGACGGCCTGGCCGATCAGATCCATCTTGCGCAGCTGCTCGACCCGCGCCGTCCTGGCGTCGATCTCGTCCGCGCTCAGCACAAAGCGCAACAGCGAGCAGGCAGCGACCAGGCAGATCAGGACGATGTCTCGCGGATCGGGGATCTCGTCGCTGAGCAGGATGTGTCGCAGCCGCGCCCTCACCTCCTGCTGCTCGGTATTGTCGATGAGCGGGTAGCGCCGCGAGCGAAAGACCCAGAGGTGGCGGCCGTTTTCCTCCTTGAGGATGCCGCGCCGGATCAGCCGCTTGAGCGCGCGCTCGCGGTAGATGTCGGCGTCGGTCGCCGCGTCGTAGAGCGCTTCGGAGATGTCGAACTGGCTCGCGTCCGCGGCCTTGTTTTGGGTGGCAACGATGGCCGAAAGCACACTGTCGAGGATGTCGTCGCCGGTCGGCCTGGGGTCGACCACCGTCAGCCGCTCGAGATCGGTATCGATGCGGTTGCGGATCGCCAGATCCATCAGCGCCGCACCGGCGATGACGACGCTGAACACAGATTGCGGCAGCTGTACGAAATCGCCGCTGTCTTCGTCGTGCAGCAGCAGCACAGTCTCTTCGACGAAACTCAGCATCGCCGTCGCCTCACCGGACCGAAGCGAGCGCGGCGGCGGGATCGGCTGCGATCGAAAAGATCGTGTCGAAGCCGCTGACCGCGAACACCTCGCGGACATTGGGCGTAAGGCCGAAAAGCGCCAGCTTGCCGCGCTGCTGCTGCACCTTCTTGGCGACCACGAGCAGGACCCGCAGCCCGGCGCTGCTGATATAGGAGAGCTCCGTCATATCCACCACCAGCCGCGGCGGCACACCGCCAAGCGCCACCAGCAGCCCATCTTCCGCCGAAGATGCTGCGCTACTGTCGAGCCGGCCCGCCAGCCGGACGATGACGACCTCGCCGTCCCGCTCCCGGAAAATCTCCATCGGCGATCCCTTTGAATGAAGTCAAAGCGCTGCAGGCGAGTTTGCATGGCGGTGCGTGGCCAGGCAACAGAAGAAGCCCCCCGCCGCAAACGGGCTTGGCGGCGGCTCGCCGACGCGGTAGGAGGCGAGATGTCTGTCGATCGTTTGTCGCTCAACCCCGATGTCGGCGAAATCCCCCGGCTGATCGATTGGATCGAACTCTGCTGCGACCAAGCGGGCATCAGCAGCGACTTTTCGTTCCAGCTGCTCCTTGCTCTCGACGAGGCGGTGACCAACGTCATCGGCCACGCCTTCACCGGCCAGCCGCCGCCATATCGGATCGCGATCGAGCTTGAGATCACCGATCCAAGTGTGGTCGCTACGGTCATCGACAACGGCCGCGCGTTCGACCCGTCGGCAGCGCCCGAGCCCGATCTATCGCTGCCGCTGGAAGACCGCGATCCCGGCGGCCTCGGTATCATGCTCATCCACCGCATGGTCGATCGCGTCGAATACCGCCGTGCCGGGGATGAAAACCGGCTGAGGCTGGAGAAATCGCGCAGCTAAGGGCGGTAAACCAGCGCCAGCGCCGTGATATCGTCGGACTGCTCGGCGCCGCCAGCGAATTCGGTCGTCGCGGCGAGCACATTGCCGACCAGGGCCGCGGCGCCGAGACCGCGCACCTCGTCAAGCGCGGCGTCGAGCCGCGCAGCCCCGAATTCCTCTCCCCGCGCATTGAACGCCTCGGTAATCCCGTCGCTGTAAAGAAAGAGCGCGTCCCCGGGCCGGAGTGCGGTTTCGGCAAGGCGATAGGGCAGGTCGGCATCAACGCCGAGCGGCAAGCCGGTCGCCGGCAGGCGTTCGGCGCCGCCACCCGCGCGCAACAGGTAGGGCGGATTGTGTCCGGCATTGCAATAGCGCAGCAGACCGGATCGCAGGTCGATCACGCCATGAAAGGCGGTGACGAACATCGCCGCGGCGTTGTCAGCCGACAGTAGACGGTTGGCGCGGGCGATGCGCTCTCCGATGTCCTCGCCGCCATTCTCGATCGAACGCAACACGGTGCGCGAGACCGCCATGAACAGCGCGGCTGGGATGCCCTTGCCCGAGACATCCGCCACGGTCACCGCCAGGCAGTCTTTACCGACCGGGAAGAAATCGTAGAAATCACCGCCGATCTCGCGCGCAGGATGCATCTCGGCATGAAGATCGACCGCGGCCAGCGCACCTTCATATGCAAGCGGTCGCGGCAGAATCGATTGCTGAATTTCGGCGGCGGCTCGCATCTCGTCGCGGCGGCGACGCTTCGCCTCGATCTCAGCCGCCATGCTGGCGAAAGCCCGGGCGAATTCCGCGAGTTCGCCGGGCTGCCGAATGATTTCCGCTAGGATGGCCGGGTCGTATTCGTCTCGCCCGAGCGCATTGGCCGCGTATGTGAGATAGGCAAGCGAGCGATTCATCCCGTAGAGGCGCCGGCCGAGCTCTCCGACGATCGCCGCCGCGATCGCCGGGTGCTCGCCGGTGAGGTTTATCAGGCTGCCGCGCCGAATCCGCAGAACCGACAACGCGGTTCGCGCGACGACCGTGGCGGTGCGCGGCATCGCGGCGATCGCGCCGACCTCGCCGACGATTTGATGCCTGCCGACAGTGGCGACGCGAACCTGTCCCGCCGGTGTGTCAACGAATACGTCAACCTCTCCGTCGAGGATCACGTCGGCAAAGGTGCTCATGCGGCCCTGCCGCATGATCGTGTCGCCGGCGCGGAATTCGGTGACGGCGCAATGCGCCGCTATCGCAGCGCGCGAGGCGCGATCCAGCCGCGCGAAAAGCGGCAGCACGCCGAGGATTTGCGCGATCTCTTCGACCGGATGCTCTGCCGACACCGATCCGCTCATCCGGGCATCAAGAGCGAAACCGCTCATTCGGTAAAGTCCGTTATGCCCGGCGCGCGACCTGCGGTTTTCGCAACTCCGGAGTCGGCGGTGGCATTCGCGGGGGGTCGGCGCCTCCGGAACGAGCGATTTTGACAAGCGTCTGTAGCAGTCCCGAGACGCCCTTGAGCCGCGCCGCCTCGTCTTCCCAGTTGCGCAGATAAACCAGCCTCTGGTCGGGGCGCAGGCGCAGCGACCCCGCATGCTTCTGGATCAGCTCGACGAGACCCTCCGGGTTGGCAAAGCGATTGCCGCGCAATGCGATGACAGCACCCTTGGGTCCGGCCTCCACCCGCTCGACCCCGGCCTCGCGGCAAAGGCGTTTGATCGCGATAATCTGCAGCAAGTTTTCGACCTCGGCCGGCAGCGGACCGAAGCGGTCGATCAACTCCGCGGCGAAGGCCTCGCTCTCGCGGCTATCAGCGAGCGCGGCAATGCGGCGGTAAAGCCCGAGCCGCACCGACAGATCGGCGACGTAATCCTCAGGGACCAGCACCGGCGTTCCGATGGTGATCTGCGGGCTCCATTCCTCCTCGCGCACAGGGCCATCGCCGCCGGTCGTCCGCGCCGCCGCCACCGCCTCCTCCAGCATGTGCTGGTAGAGCTCGATGCCGACCTCGCGGATATGGCCCGACTGCTCGTCGCCGAGGAGATTCCCGGCGCCACGGATGTCGAGGTCGTGGCTGGCGAGCTGAAACCCGGCGCCCAGCGTGTCGAGGGTCTGCATCACCTCGAGCCGGCGCTGCGCCATCGGCGCGAGCTTCTTCTTCTCAGGCAAGGTCAGATAGGCGTAGGCGCGCAGCTTGGAGCGGCCGATGCGGCCGCGCAGCTGATAGAGCTGCGCCAGGCCGAACATGTCGGCGCGATGGACGATCAACGTATTGGCCGAAGGGATGTCGAGCCCGGACTCGATGATGTTGGTCGACAGCAGCAGGTCGTAAGCGCGTTCGTCGAACGCAGTCATCACCGCTTCCAACTCTGCCGCGGCCATGCGCCCATGCGCCATGCAAACACGGATTTCGGGCACGACCTTGCGCAATTCGGTGCGCACCTCGTCGAGATCGGCAATGCGCGGCGCGACATAGAAGACCTGGCCGCCGCGATCGCGCTCCCTGAGGATTGCCTCGCGCACCACGACGGGGTCGAACGGCATTACGAAGGTGCGCACCGCCAGCCGGTCGACCGGCGGACTGGCGATGATGCTCATTTCGCGCACGCCGGAGAGCGCCAGCTGCAGGGTGCGCGGAATCGGCGTCGCGGTCAGGGTCAGGACATGGACGTCGGCCTTGAGCTGCTTCAGCCGCTCTTTCTGAACCACGCCAAAATGCTGCTCCTCGTCGACGATGACGAGGCCGAGATGCGCGAACTTCACGTCCTTGGCGAGCAGCGCGTGGGTGCCGATGACGATCTCGATGCGGCCGGCGGCGATGTCCTCCTTGATCTGCTTGGCGTCCTTCGTCGCGACGAGTCGCGAGAGCTGCGCGATGCGCACCGGCGATCCGGCAAAGCGCTCGGTGAAGCTGCGGTAATGTTGACGCGCGAGCAGGGTCGTCGGCACCACAACCGCGACTTGTGCCCCAGAGAACGCCGCGATGAACGCCGCCCGCAGCGCGATCTCGGTCTTGCCGAACCCGACATCGCCGCAGATAAGCCTGTCCATCGGCTTGCCGGAGGCCATGTCGCCGAGCGTGTCCTCGATTGCGCGCAGCTGATCTTCGGTCTCGGGGTATGGGAAACGCGCCGCGAACTCCTCGTAAATGCCTTCCGGTGGGGTGATCGCCTCTCCGGCGCGGAGCTGACGCTCGGCGGCGACGCGGATCAATTCGCCGGCGATCTCGCGGATGCGCTGCTTGACCCGCGCCTTTCGCCCCTGCCACGCGGCACCACCGAGCCGGTCGAGCTGCGCCCCGGCATCCTCGGAGCCATAACGCGACAGCACCTCGATGTTCTCGACCGGGACGAACAGCCGGTCGTCGCCAGCGTAGAGCACCTTGAGGCAATCGTGCGGCGCCCCCGCGACGTCGATGGTTTCGAGCCCCTCGTAGCGACCGATACCATGTTCTTCGTGGACGACGAGATCGCCGGCCGAGAGACTCGTTGCCTCGGCGATGAATTCGTCGAGGTTGCGGCGGCGGCGCGGCACCCGCGCCAGCCGGTCGCCCAGGATGTCCTGCTCGCCGAGCATGACGAGGTGGTCGGTCGCGAAACCCTGTTCGAGCGGCAGGATCGCGAGGCCGACCGCCGAGCGCGGTAACTTGTCGAGCGCCGGCCCATCAGCGACGGGGCGCAGGTCGGAGAGGTCGCGCTCGCGCAGCACGGTGGCGAGCCGGTCGGCGGACCCGGCGCTGTAGGCGGCGATTACCGCGCGTTTGCCGGATTTGCGCTCGGCGTCGAGGTAATCGCGCACGGCCTCGAATAGGTTGATCTTCGGATCGGCGCGCTCGGCGGCAAAACTCTTCGCCGGACGCGCCCCGGCGTCGATAGCGTCGCGGTCGCTCTCGGGCGCGGCAAACGGCGACAATTGAACGACTGTGCGAGCCGCGAGCACGCCCTGCCACTCGTCGTCGTCCATAAACATCTGCTGGGGTCTGACCGGGCGGTAGAGAGGCGCGGCCGCGTTGCTTGCGCCCGAGGCGGCGATGCTCTGCCGCGCAGCGTAGAAATCGGCGATGCCTTCGAGCCGATGTTCGCGCACTTCCTCCGCCTGCCAGTCGAACGACACTGCCGCGCCCGGTAGGTAGTCGAACAGCGTCTCAAGCCGCTCGTAGTAGAGCGGCAGCCAATGCTCCATCCCGGCGTAACGCCGCCCGGCGCTGACCGACTCGTACAGCGCATCGTCACCGCCGACATTGCCGAAGAGCTCGCGGTAGCGGGTGCGGAAGCGATGGATCGCCGACTCGTCGAGTAGCACCTCACTGACCGGCTTCAGTTCGAGCCTGTCGAGCGCACCGGTCGAGCGCTGGGTCAGAGGATCGAAGCCCCTGATGCTCTCGACCGTGTCGCCGAAGAAATCGAGCCGCACCGGCTGCGGCGCGCCCGCCGGGTAAAGATCGACGATGCCGCCGCGGATCGCGAATTCCCCCGCCTCGCGCACCGTGTCGGTGCGGATGTAGCCGTTGTTCTGAAAAAAGCTCTGCAGCCGGTCAAGCGGGATACGCCCGCCACGGCCCAGCGTCAGCACCCGCCCGTCGAATAAATTGCGCGGCGGCACGCGCTGGACCAGCGCGTTCACCGTGGTGAGAACGATAAACGGCGGTTTTTCGGCGCCGCCGGCAAGGCGGGTCAGCGTGTCGATGCGGCGGCTGGTAATTTCACCGTTGGGCGAAACGCGGTCATAAGGCAGGCAATCCCAGGCAGGGAAGGTCAGCACCGTCATCCCGGGACGGAAGAAGCCGAGCGCCGCGGCGAAGCGCGCCATGCGCCCGTCGTCGCGGCAGACGTGCAACCACGTCCGCGCCTTGCCGTCGGCCAGCAGACCGCCGATCGTCGCCGCGTCGTGGCCCTCCGGCGCGCCGAACAGCGTCACGCGGCGCGGCGTCGCCCCAATCTGGATGGTAAGATCGTCGAGCAGCATCAGGTCGGGCGCGGGGTGTAGCGGAACGCGAGCAGCAGGCGGGTCACGTCGTTGTTGCATTCGGCCGGCGGCGCGGCGCGTCCGGCGAGCCAATCGAAAATATCCGGGTCCGGCCACTCTAGCAGCGCCTCGTAGCGGTCGAGCTGGGCCGCGTCGAACTCGGCGAGGTGCGCGTCGGCGAACGAGCCGAGGATCAGATCGGCTTCGCGGGTGCCGCGGTGCCAGGAGCGGAACAACAGCCGCTTGCGGCGAGGATCGGGCAAGTGTGTCATGGTTGGGATTGGCGCGGCTCAATCATCCATATAGTCGGTTGCGGACCTCGCGTCAGCCGAAGACGGCGAATAGCGGAAACCCGAAAACTTGCGCCCTGCCTTCTTGAACAAGCTGTTTGCGCCGGTGACCTCGCTCAGCGGGATCGGCCCGCAGCTCGGCCGCTTGGTCGAGCGCGCCGCCGGCCCGCTGGTCGTTGATCTGTTATGGCACCTGCCGACCGGGTTGATCGACCGTCGCGAGTCGCCCCCGATCCAGGCGCTCGAGGACGGCAGCATCGTCACCCTGAAACTGCGCGTCGAACGGCACCAGCCGGGCATGGGACGCCGCCCCTATCGCGTGCTCTGCCGCGACGGCGACGACTACGTCACGCTTATTTACTTCAACGTCAAGGGCGACTACTTGCAGCGCCTGCTGCCCGTCGGAGCGGAGCGGATCGTCAGCGGCAAGGTCGACCTCTACGGCGGTGAACCGCAAATCGCCCATCCCGACCACGTCGTCGCGCCCGATGAGATCGGCCGCATCAAGATGCTGGAGCCGGTCTATCCGCTGACCGCCGGACTGCCGCCGCGCGTGCTGCAGCGAGCGATCGCAACGGCGGTCGAGCGCGCTTCGGAGCTTCCCGAATGGATCGACCCCGCGTTGCGGCAGCTTCACCGCTGGCCCGCCTGGCAGGAAGCGGTGACGACGGTGCACGCTCCGCAAAGCGGCGACGATCTGCTGCCGACGACGCCAGCGCGCGAGCGGCTCGCCTATGACGAGATCTTGGCCAGCCAGCTTGCCGTAGCACTGGTGCGGGCGCGGCGCCAGCGCCGGCGCGGCCGGGTCATCGCCGGCACCGGCGCGCTGTCGGCCAAGGTGGAGGCGGCGTTCGGTTTTGTGTTGACCCAGAGCCAACGGCTGGCGATGGCCGAGATTGCCGGCGATATGAAATCGCCGCACCAGATGATGCGGCTGCTGCAGGGCGATGTCGGGAGCGGCAAGACCGTGGTCGCATTGCTCGCGATGCTGATCGCGGTCGAGAGCGGGGCGCAGGCGGCGCTGATGGCGCCGACCGAGGTGCTCGCGCGCCAGCATCACGCCACCCTGCAACGTCTGGCCGCCCCGTCCGGGATCGACGTCGCGCTGCTGACCGGCCGCGAGCGCGGCAAGCCGCGCGAGGCGCTGCTCGCCGGGCTCGCCTCGGGGACCATCCCCATCGTGGTCGGCACCCACGCCTTGCTGACGACCGATGTGATCTTTCGTGACCTGGCGCTATCGGTGATCGACGAGCAACACCGCTTCGGGGTCGAGCAGCGCCTGGCGCTCTCCGAAAAAGGCAAGAACACCGACACGCTGCTGATGAGCGCGACGCCGATCCCGCGCACCCTGATGATGACGGTCTACGGCGACCTCGACACCTCGCGCCTCACCGAGAAGCCGCCCGGCCGGCAGAAGATCGACACGCGCGCGCTGCCGATCGACCGGCTCGGAGAGGTGGTCGACGCCGTCGCGCGTGCCATAGGGCGTGGGGCGAAGGCGTATTGGATATGTCCGATGGTCGAGGAGTTGGAGACCGCCGACCTCGCTGCCGCCGAGGAGCGTCACAAGATGTTGGCGGCGATGCCGATCTTCGGCGGCCGTGTGGGCCTGGTGCATGGCCGCATGAAGAGCGGCGATAAGGACCGGGCGATGGTCGATTTCGCTGGCGATGGCAGCGATCTTCTTGTCGCCACCACGGTGATCGAGGTCGGCATCGACGTGCCGCGGGCGACGATCATGGTCGTCGAGCACGCCGAGCGCTTCGGCCTCGCCCAGCTCCATCAGCTGCGCGGGCGCATCGGGCGCGGCAGCGACGCGTCGACCTGCCTACTGCTCTACCAGGTACCGCTTGGCGCGGTCGCCCGCGAGCGCATCTCGATCCTGCGCGAGACGGAGGACGGGTTCCGCATCGCCGAGGAGGATCTGCGTCTGCGTGGCGGCGGCGAGGTGCTCGGCACGCGGCAGAGCGGCTTGCCGACGTTGCGCCTCGCAGACCTCGCCGTGCACGAGCACTTAATAGCGATCGCTCACGATGACGCGCGCCTCGTCCTGACCCGCGACCCCGCCCTCGAGACCCCACGCGGCCAGGCCTTGCGCACCCTGCTGTATCTCTTCCAACGCGACGAAACAGTCCAGTATTTGCGCGCCGGCTAAGACCGGTACGAAAGCCCACTTGTCTAGCCGCTCGCGACCTTGTATTCGCCTATCGCGCGAAGATGGTTGAGGAGCCTGTGTCATGCTTTTCCTCTCGGCGAACGCAGCCCGCTTGGCACGCGGTACCGGTCTTGCTCTGGCCTTGCTGCTCGCCATAGCCGGTGTGTTGATCTCCGCGGTTCCGGCTCGCGCGGATTGCGCCCCCGGGATGGTCCCGACCGTCGACGGGATGTGCATGCCGCGCGGCAACACGGATTGCGGCGTCGGCCGCGGTTCCTGCGCGCCCGGGCTGGTGTGCAAGAGCGGGTCCGGCTGCATGCCAATCGGCGACGTCGATTGCGGCCCTACCCGCGGCTCATGCCCCGCCGGCAATGTGTGCATGAAGGGCAGCGGTTGCATGCCCGCGGGCTCGGTCGATTGCGGCGACGGCACGTACTGCAGCGCCGGGTCGTATTGCTCCCCTGACGGCAAGTGCAAGCGAAACTAGGGCGCCATCTTTCCGTTATTTGAGGTAGCGGGCCGTAGCGTATTCAGCGCTACGCGGCCGCGGTGTATCGACCCCGACCGAACAGCCGGTCCTTCTGCGCCTCGCCGGCCTTGTCGAACTGCGTCGTCTTGGTGCGTACGTTGTCTACCGCGGCCAAGGCCTTGACCACCGCCGGACGCGCGGCAATGCCGGCGACCCAGGCCATGATCTTCGGATAATCCGCCTCGACGCCCTTGCCGAGAAACGTTCCCGTGTTACGCAGCCACGGGAAGGTGGCGATGTCGGCAATTGAGTACACGGCCCCGCCGAGATAAGCGGCCTCGCCGAGCCGCTTTTCGGCAACATCGAGGGTCTTCTTCACCTGGGTGCGGTAGCGGTCAAGCGCATAGTCGTTGCCCTTGGGCGCGAAGCGCCAGAAATGCACGTATTGGCCCCACATCGGCCCGATCGTCGTCATCTGCACCATCATCCACTGCAGCGCGTCGTGGCGGGCAGCGCCATCCCTCGCCAGGAACTTGCCCGTCTTGTCGGCGAGGTACTGCAGGATCGCGCCCAACTCGAAGACCGTGTAGGGCTTACCGCCCGGTCCGTCGCCGTCGACGATAACCGGCACCTTGGCGTTGGGGTTGAGCTTCAAAAACTCGGGGCTGAACTGGCCTTCGGCGAAGACGTCTACCGGGTGGACCGTGTAGGGCAGGCCCATCTCCTCCAGGGCGATATAGATCTTGACGACGTTGGGGCTACCCATCGCGTAGAGGTCGATCATTTCGAGTCTCCGGGGAAGTGACACGCCGCCGCCGACGGTGCCATGGTGCGGCGGTGAATTCGTGACAATAGCGCGAGCAAAGCGATGGCGCACGAGTGGGATGCCGGACATTACTTGCGTTTCGCCGATGCACGTACGCTGCCGGCGGTCGACTTGCTGTCGCGGATCGAGGTCGAAGCGCCACAGCGGGTCGTCGATCTCGGCTGCGGCCCCGGCAACAGCACAGGCCTGCTGGTGCGGCGCTGGCCCGCGGCCGCGGTCACCGGGATCGACTCGTCGGACAATCTGCTCGACGCGGCGCGGCGCAATCATTCAGGCGCCCAGTTCTCGCTCGGCGATATTCGCGACTGGGCACCGGCGGAGCGACAAGACGTGGTCTTCGCCAATGCCTCGTTGCAATGGGTAGGCGATCACGACCGGCTGATGCCGCACCTTTTGGACCAAGTGGCGGCTGCAGGGGTCCTCGCGGTGCAGATGCCGCGCAACCACGATTTCGCGACCCATGCGCTGATGCGTCAGGTCGCCGCCGAGGGCGAATGGCGCGGGCGACTCGACGGCGCGCGCGAACCCTCGCCGGTCCAGCCGCCCGAGTTCTACTACGACCTGCTGGCGCCGCGCTCGGCGGGCTTCACGATCTGGGAGACCAACTACATCCAGGTGATGGAGGGGGTCGACGCGATTATCGCCTGGCTGCACGGCACCGGGTTGCGCCCGTTTCTCGCGCGCTTGACGGAGGCGGAACGGCCGGTCTTTCTCGCGCGCTACGCCGCGCTGCTCAAGGATGCCTATCCGGCGCAAGCAGACGGGAAAATCCTGCTGCCCTACCCGCGACTGTTTTTTATCGCCGCGAAGGCTCTTTGAGCGAGTGCCGCCCGCTTCCTCCAAACCCCAATTTCCGGGATATAGGCCTGAGATGGTGTTCGATCCGCATCGGTCAAGACTGCAGATTAAATTTTGTTCGTAGAATGTTCTCTTCGACAAGCGACCCGACTGGGCGGCAAATCGATAATGCTCTAGACTCTCGCTCCGTCCACTGGGGAGACGCCTGATGCTGCAGATCGCCGACCGGATGAAGACGCTCGGCACCGAAACCGCGTTCGAGGTATTGGCTCGCGCCAACGCGCTGGCGGCGCAGGGCAAGTCGATCATCAATCTCGGTATCGGCCAACCCGATTTTCCAACCCCCGAGCACATCGTCGAGGCCGGGCGAAAGGCGCTCGCGGACGGACATCACGGCTATACGCCGGCGAACGGAATTCTGCCGCTGCGCGAGGCGGTTTCCGCCGATCTGTGGCGCCGTCACCAGGCCGAGGTCTCGCCTGACGATGTGCTGATCGTGCCGGGCGGCAAGGTGACGATGTTTTTCGCGATCATGATGTTCGGCGAACCCGGGGCGGAGATCATGTATCCGAACCCCGGCTTCCCAATCTACGAGAGCGTCATCCGCTTTTCCGGCGCGACGCCGGTGCCGATGCCGCTCTACGAAAGCGCCGGGTTTTCGTTTAGCGCCGAGGAAGTGCTGGCCAAAATCACGCCGCGCACACGGCTCATCATCATCAACAGCCCGGCCAACCCGACAGGTGGTGTGGTGCCAAAATCCGAGCTCGACAAGCTCGTCGCCGGGCTCGCGCGCCACCCCCAGGTCGCGGTGATGAGCGACGAGATCTACGGCGAGATCCTTTACGACGGCGCCCAGCACCACAGCCTGTTGCGCTACCCGGAGATCCGCGACCGGGTGATCCTGCTCGACGGCTGGAGCAAGACCTACGCGATGACGGGCTGGCGGCTTGGCTATGGGGTGTGGCCGAAGCAGCTTTTTGCCCATGCCGAGCGGCTAGCGATCAATTGCCACTCCTGCACCAACGCGGCGACGCAGTTCGCCGGCATCGCCGCCTTGAAAGGCCCGCGCGAGCCGGTCGAGCGGATGGTCCGCGCGTTCGCCGAGCGGCGCCAGATGGTGATCAAGGCGCTGAACTCGCTGCCCGGAGTCCGGTGCGCGAATCCGGGCGGCGCGTTCTATGCCTTTCCCAACGTCTCGGGCACTGGTTTCGACTGCAAGACGCTGCAAACCGAGCTGCTGGACCGCGCGGGAGTGGCAACGATCGCCGGGACCAGCTTTGGCGCGTTCGGCGAGGACTATATCCGTGTCTCCTACGCCAACAGCCTGGAGAACCTGAGCGAGGCGATCGACCGCATCCGGCGCTTCCTCGGCAATCTACCGCGCAGTGATGCTGCGTGACCTTGGTGCACGAAAAGCAACGAAAACGATCACAAATCGGTTTCAAAGATTGAATATGCCTATAAAATAGGCATTCTGCCCGGCAATTACTTCTCTTGGCGGGAAGCGCCCAGTTTGGTGGCCCGCATAGCCCCTAGGAGGGCTGGCATGGGTTATGCTCGGATATAGGCGCGTCGAGCGTTTGTCGCGGCACGGGAGGTTGGTTGATGAAGAAGATCGAGGCCATCATCAAGCCGTTCAAGCTTGATGAGGTGAAGGAGGCGCTTCACGAGGTCGGGATCAAGGGCATTACTGTCGTTGAAGCCAAAGGCTTCGGCCGGCAGAAGGGCCATACCGAGCTCTACCGCGGCGCCGAATACGTCGTCGACTTCCTGCCCAAGGTGAAGATCGAAGTCGTCATGGAAGATTCGATGGTCGAGCGCGCGATCGAGGCGATCCAGCAATCGGCCCATACCGGACGCATCGGCGATGGCAAGATCTTCGTGTCGACGATCGAAGAGGCGATCCGCATCCGTACCGGCGAGCGCGGACCCGACGCAATTTAATGGGCTTTTTACGGCATCGGCACGGCCGATGCAGGAACAGCCGGCAAGGGCAACCCCATTTGACCAACCACTAGGAACAACGCGATGGCCGAAACAGACAAGGTGATGGCTCTGATCAAGGAGCATGAGGTGAAGTATGTGGATTTCCGCTTCACCGATCCCAGAGGCAAGTGGCAGCATCTGGCGCATCACGTGCGCACGATCACGCCGGAGTTTTTGACCGGCGGGGTGATGTTCGACGGCTCCTCGATTGCTGGATGGAAGGCGATCAACGAGTCCGACATGCTGCTGGCGCCCGATTGCTCGACCGCGGTGATGGACCCGTTCGCCGCCCAGCCGCAACTCATCATCTTTTGCGACGTGCACGAGCCCTTGACCGGCCAGCCCTATGCCCGCGACCCGCGCTCGACCGCCAAGAAGGCGGAGAAGTACCTGGTCTCAAGCGGCATTGGCGACACCGCCTATTTCGGGCCCGAGGCCGAGTTCTTCATCTTCGACGACGTGCGCTACGAATCGACCATGCAATCGGCCTCCTACACGATCGACAGCGAGGAAGGCCCGTGGGTCTCGGCCAAAGAGTTCCCCGACGGCAACACTGGACACCGCCCACCGATCAAGGGCGGCTACTTCCCGGTGCCCCCGGTCGATGGCCAATCCGACATCCGCGCCGAGATGCTCTCGGTGATGTTCGACATGGGCCTCAAGGTCGAGAAGCACCATCACGAGGTGGCGCCGTCGCAGGCCGAGCTCGGCGCCGAGTACGACACGCTGGTCCGGACCGCCGACGGCATGCAGATCTACAAATACGTCGTCCAGAACGTCGCCAACCAGTACGGCAAGACCGCCACCTTCATGCCCAAGCCGATCAAGGGCGACAACGGATCGGGCATGCACACCCATCAGTCGATCTGGAAGGGCGAGCGACCCTCCTTCGCCGGCAACCTCTACGCCGACCTCTCCGAGACCGCGCTCTACTACATCGGCGGCATCATCAAGCACGCCAAGGCGATCAACGCCTTCACCAACCCAACCACCAACTCCTACAAGCGCCTCATCCCCGGCTTCGAGGCCCCGGTGCTCCTCGCCTACTCGGCGCGCAACCGCTCCGCCTCCTGCCGCATCCCCATCGTCTCCAGCCCCAAGGCCAAGCGCGTCGAGGTCCGCTTCCCCGACCCCGCCTGCAACCCCTATCTGGGCTTCGCCGCGATGCTGATGGCCGGCATCGACGGCATCCAGAACAAGATCCACCCGGGCGAACCGATGGACAAAAACCTCTACGACCTACCACCCGAGGAGTTGAAGGACGTCCCCACCGTCTGCGGCAGCCTGCGCGAGGCCCTCGGCGCGCTTGCCGCCGACCATGCCTTCCTCACCAAGGGCGACGTCTTCACCGCCGACCAGATCGAATCCTACATCGAACTCAAATGGGAAGAGGTCTACGCCTTCGAGCATACCCCTCACCCCATCGAGTTCCAGATGTACTACTCCGTCTGATCACCCAACACGCGCACACCAAAAAGGGCCGGAAAAAACCGGCCCTTCTCATTTGCCCCAGTGAAACCACCAACTAGCTGCGAGAGCCAGGGCGAGCAGGGCTGAAATACCCTGCCAGACCTGGACCGGAGCGCGCTCATAAAGCGTGCGGGGCTGTAAATGGCCGGCCGGGGCGCGTGCCGTCCCGGCTTCCATCTCGAGCGCAAACTCGGTCATATCGCGAAACCGCCGCGCCGGATCGACCGCGATCGCTCGGCTTAGCGCCGCCTCGACCCATGCCGGCAGATCGGGCCGCAGCGTCGAGAGCCCCAAGGGCCGGCTGCGGCGTGGCGGACTGATCGCATCGGCATTAGCGTACGGGTATTCGCCAGTGAAGGCGCGGAACATGGTGACCCCGAGTGCATAGATGTCAGTAGTCTCGTTACCGGCTTCGCCCTCGCCCATCTCGGGGGCCATATAGGCGAGCGTGCCGGGCGCCGCATCGGCGGGGAATTCCTCCAGACCAGGCACTCGAACCACCCCGAGATCGATCAGCTTCAGCGACCCATTGCCTTCGAGGATCACATTGTCCGGCTTGATGTCGCGATGGATGATCCCGGCTCGGTGCAATGCCGCCACCGCGCGCGCCAGCGCGACGGTGATGTGCCTTCCCTCTTCTAGGCCGAGCGCCGGGCTGCGCGACAGCCGCCGCTCCAACAACTCGCCCTGGTAGAGCGGCATCACCGTATAGAGGCAGGTCTGCCGCCCGGGGGGCAGCTCGATGACCTGCCCGATCGACGGATTGTGCACCCGGGCGCCGACCCACGCCTCGCGGACGAACGCCGCATGGTAGGCCTCGACGCTGGCGATCTGCGGCTTGGGGAACTTGATGGCGACGGTGCCGCCCTCGACCTCGTCCTCGGCGCCGAACAGGCGGCTGTATCGCCCGTCGGAGATCAACGCCTTGAGCACAAACCCGTCGACGGTCTCGCCGGCCACCGGCACCGGTCGTACCGGCAATTTCTGGATGACACCGAAGATATCGGCCGAGCCTGAGGTCGGCAGCGTAACCACGTCGAGCACCAACGCGGTGCAGTTGTCGGTGCTGTCCGCGGCGAGCGCGGCGTTAACCAGCGCGCTCGCGGTATCCTCCGGCGCGGAACGCTCGCGCATAATCTCGGCGATGCTCTGCTCGGTCAGGAAACCGTGGACCCCGTCGCTACACAGCATGAAGCGATCATGCAGCGCGACGGTCTGGGTCGAGTAATCGAGCCTGACTTCCGCCTCGACCCCGAGTGCCCGATTGAGCGTGTGCGATCGGTCCTCGCGCAAATGGTCGGTGGTCAGGCAGGTGAGGCGGTTGCCGCTGAGTCTATAGGCGCGGGTGTCGCCAACGTGCAGCAAGTGCGCGACCCGGCCGCGCAGCACCAACGCGGTGAAGGTACAACCCAGTCCCGCAAGGTCCGGATCCTGCCGGCCCATCGCATTGATCCAGCCGTTGAGCGCGCTGACAATCTTGGCACCGGCACGCTGGACCTCCATCGTTTCCGGCAGGTCGCAAAACCCGTCGAGAAAGCCGCGCACGGCGGTTTCAGCCGCGGCGCGGCCGCCTTTGGCGCCGCCTATCCCATCGGCGATCGCCGCGACCACCTCCTGACGCGGCTCGGGGAGCTCGGAGCCGAGCAGCGCTCCCGCGAAATCCTCGTTGGCCTTGCGCGGCCCGGTCTTCGAGGCAAAGCCAACAATCGCGCGCACCCCGATTTCGACGCCGTGGGCCGCTTGGCCGGTCAATTGAGCTTCTGGCGCCGCCATGAGAATTCGCCAATCCCGAGAACTTTATCGCTGACCATAAGCGCGTCAGTTAAGTGAGTAAAATTTGGGCAAACCGTCATCAAACCGTTACACGTACCTTACGAGCCCTGACGCCGAGCCGCCTATTCCTGTTGGCAGGTGTAATGGAGAAAATAGCCGCCAGTGGTCGACGCGGCGCGGAGCTGTAGTTTACCAGTCGCTCTTTCGAGTTCGTAGATCCCGCCGCCCTTATCACGCCAACTGATCCGGGTGTCGGTAATCGTCGCTGGAAGCGAATCGACAAGGCTGTGGTCGAGATCGACGACGACCGGCCAGTTTGCCCCGCCTATCGGGTTCGTGCATCGCAGATGCAGCATCCCCGCGTCCGCCGCCCAACCGCTGGAGGCTGGGATCGCGCTGGTTGCAAGAGCCAACATTAATCCTCTTGTTAATCGAATTCGCATCCCGCCACGAAAAAATTTTCTCAACATTATCAATGCTCTCAGCTCGAATTGGTCACTGCCCGTCAAATAGGCACGAATCTTGCCACAACGTCAAATCGAACGGCGCGCTTGTCGGGTCCGACGCTTTGCGGGGGCTTTGGCATAAGGGTCGGCACTAAATCTTACGAGGTGGAGAATGCTACTCGCATCACCAAAATGGTTAGATACCGGCTCGAATGCCTGGCAAATGGCGGCCGCCACATTTGTCGGACTGCAGAGCATTCCGGGGCTCGTGATCCTCTATGGGGGCATTGTCAAGAAGAAGTGGGCGCTGAACTCGGCCTTCATGGCCATGTATGCATTCGCGGCGGTGATGATCGTCTGGGTGCTGTGGGCCTACAACATGGCTTTTGGCACGCAGTGGTTCGATTTCTGGGCCTTCCTCGGTAAGCCGCAACCAGCGCTTTCGGCGGATTTCCTACTCGGCCAAGCGAGTATCCCATCGATTTCGACGACAGGCAACTCGGCGGGCTTGCCGCCGTTTGCCTTCCCGATGGCGACGTTGGTGTTCTTCCAGTTCGTCTTCGCCGCGATCACCGTGATCATTCTCGCCGGCTCGCTGATCGGGCGAATGAGTTTCAAGGCCTGGATCATCTTCGTGCCGGTGTGGATGACCTTCGTCTACACGGTCGGCTGCTTCAGCATCTGGGGCGGCGGCTGGCTGGCATCGATGGGCGCGGCTGACTTCTCGGGCGGCTACGTCATTCATCTCGCGGCGGGAACCTCCGGGTTTGTTGCTGCGTGGGTAATCGGCCCGCGCATCCAGCAGGATCGCGACCACTTCCCGCCAAATAGCCTACTCATGGCGATGGCCGGCGCCGGCATTCTCTGGCTTGGGTGGAACGGCTTCAACGGCGGCGATCCGTACTTCGCAAACGCCGACGCCTCGGCCGCGATCCTCAACACCAATCTGTGCACCTGCGTGTCGCTGCTGGTATGGACGATCATGGACTCGATGGCCTACGGCAAGCCGTCGGTCGTCGGCGCCATCAACGGCATGATCGCCGGGCTCGTCGGCATCACCCCCGGCGCCGGTTACGTCAACGGCTGGGGCGCGATGGCAATCGGCGTCTGCACCGGAATCATCCCGTGGATCATGATGAACAAAGTGCAGACCAGCGCCCTGTTCAAGAAGGTCGACGACACGCTGTCGGTCCTGTCGACCCACGGCGTTGCCGGCTTGCTCGGCGGCCTACTCGTCGGCGTCTTCGGTTGCGGGGACATGCTCGTCTATCTCGCGCCCGACGGGGACAAGCAGGCGCCCGGCATCAGCGTGACCGGCCTCCTTTATGGTGATACCGGCAACCAGTTGCTGATGCAGGTGTACGCCGCAGCGTTTATTATCGTCCTCAACGTGGTCGCAACCTTCGTCATCCTTAAGGTGATCTCGATCTTCGTATCCTTGCGGATGGATGAGGCGACGCTGCGGGTGGGCGACGATGCAGTCCACGGCGAGACGGCCTACAACTTTGGCGACGGGGAAGAGCCCGCAGTCGCTGAATAAGGGCGGTCTCCGAGTTCGAGCGTGGGATTCGGGGTGCGGCCCTGGCGGGACGCCCCCCGAATTTCCACAACGTTGCAACGCCAATAGCAGGTTTGCGGTTTGTGTTGCCCGCTCTTAGGACTAGCCAACAACTATTTGCCTACTATTTGGGCATACTCGGTGGCCGTTGAGAAACGTCATAGAAGCTTCGTATTCCAATTGATTTTGGTCTCGCCAGTTATATACTGTTGACAGCTTGGTTCCCAACCATCCCGTTGGTAACTCTCACCGCCGATCGGTATCGATCTTCTAGGAAAGCACGCCAATGAATCGGAGCCTTACCACATCGCTGCGTCTGAGCGTTGCCGGGCTTGCCGCGCTTGCCACGGCACAACTGGGACTGACCGCATCGCCGGCATGGGCGCAGACGCCCCCGCCACCGCCGCCAGGTGCGCCGCCACCCGCCCCGGCACCGGAACCCGCCGCGCCGACCTCGCCGTTGACCGCGCCAAGCCTGACCGGTCCCCTGACGCTTCTCACCGACCCGTATAATTTCGAGGCGGCGGGTCTCGGCAAACTCTATGTGAGCGGAGTCGCGAGCGCCCTGCTCGGGGCCCAAAGCGACCCGACGTTCGTGTTCTTGCCCAATGGCACGATTCGCTCCGACCACGCTGGCATTGCCGATGCCAGCAACGTGCAAGGCATTATTCAAAAAATCGACGGCCTCTTCCAGTTCTACGTCCAATCGGGACTGTATTCGCTGCCCTCCTTGGGTCTCAACTACAACGTGACACAGAAGGCTATCTCCGCCGATACGAATTACTTTGGGCTGATGCCCGTCGGCTACGCCAAGATCGTGCCTTCGGACAACTTCAATGTTCTGGTTGGCAAGCTGCCGACCCTGATCGGCGCCGAATACACCTTCACCTTCCAAAACATGAACATCGAGCGCGGGTTGCTGTGGAATCAGGAACCGGCGATCAGCCGCGGCATTCAGGCCAATCTGACGACCGGGCCAGTTGCTTGGGCGGTTTCGCTTAATGACGGTCTCTATTCCGGAAATTACGACTGGATCACTGGCTCCGCCGCGTGGACCATCGACCCGCATAATACGCTCTCGGCCGTCGGCGGCGCGAATTTCGGGCAGAGCGGTGCGAATACGGTTGCCACGCCGTTCTTCCAGAACAACGAAGGCATCTTCAACATCATCTATACTTACAACAACGCGCCGTGGACGGTGACGCCATACTTCCAATACACGAGCGTGCCGAAGAACCCGACGCTCGGCGCAACCAAGGGTGCTGAGACCTGGGGCGGAGCGTTGCTGGCGAACTATGCCTTCGCCGACACCCCATGGAACCTCTCCGGGCGGTTTGAATACATCAGCTCAAGTGGCAGCGTGGCGGCGGGAAATGCCAACCCGCTAGGTTACGGCCCCGGCTCTTCGGCGGTGTCGTTCACCCTGACGCCAAGCTATCAGCAGGGCATCTTCTTCGCCCGGGTCGAGGGATCGATCGTCGCGCTGTCGGGGACGACAGCGGGTTTCGCCTTTGGCAAAGCGGGCACGACCACGACGCAAGAAAGAATCTTGCTTGAAACCGGCGTCATGTTCTAGCCGTTCCCCAAACACCAACAGAGTAGAGTTGTCACTGAGGGCCCCCTCGAGGGGGCTCTCTTTCATTTTGGACGTTTTTTTCGTTGGCACGGATCGTGCGTCAACCCGTAGCAGGGCCAACCCGCTGTGCAGCGACCGGACAATGAAAAAAATCGAGGCCATCATCAAGCCGTTCAAACTCGATGAGGTGAAGAGCGCGCTGCACGCGGTCGGCATCACCGGACTCACCGTGGCCGAAGTCCGCGGCTTCGGCCAGCAGAAGGGTCATACCGAGCTCTACCGCGGCGCCGAATACGTCGTCGACTTCCTGCCCAAGGTAAAGATCGAGGTAATTCTCGACGACGCCCTGCTGCCGCGCGCGGTGGAAGTCATGATGCAGGCGGCCCGGACCAATAAGATCGGCGATGGCAAAATCTTCGTCTCGACGATCGAAGAGGCAATTCGTATTCGTACCGGGGAACGCGGCGCAGATGCCGTGTAAAGCTAGAGTATAGTTAACGTCGGTGCTAGCTAGGCTTCACCTTATCACACAACCACTAGGAACAACGCGATGGCCGAAACAGACAAGGTAATGGCTCTGATCAAGGAGCATGAGGTGAAGTATGTGGATTTCCGCTTCACCGATCCCAGGGGCAAGTGGCAGCATCTGGCGCATCACGTGCGCACGATCACGCCGGAGTTTTTGACCGGCGGGGTGATGTTCGACGGCTCCTCGATTGCTGGATGGAAGGCGATCAACGAGTCCGACATGCTGCTGGCGCCCGATTGCTCGACCGCGGTGATGGACCCGTTCGCCGCCCAGCCGCAACTCATCATCTTTTGCGACGTGCACGAGCCCTTGACCGGCCAGCCCTATGCCCGCGACCCGCGCTCGACCGCCAAGAAGGCGGAGAAGTACCTGGTCTCAAGCGGCATTGGCGACACCGCCTATTTCGGGCCCGAGGCCGAGTTCTTCATCTTCGACGACGTGCGCTACAAATCGACCATGCAATCGGCCTCCTACACGATCGACAGCGAGGAAGGCCCGTGGGTCTCGGCCAAAGAGTTCCCCGACGGCAACACCGGACACCGCCCACCGATCAAGGGCGGCTACTTCCCGGTGCCCCCGGTCGACGGCCAAAGCGACATCCGCGCCGAGATGCTCTCGGTGATGTTCGACATGGGCCTCAAGGTCGAGAAGCACCACCATGAGGTGGCCCCCTCCCAGGCCGAGCTCGGCAACGAGTTCGACACGCTCGTCAAGACCGCCGACGGCATGCAGATCTACAAATACGTCGTCCAGAACGTCGCCAACCAGTACGGCAAGACCGCCACCTTCATGCCCAAGCCGATCAAGGGCGACAACGGATCGGGCATGCACACCCATCAGTCGATCTGGAAGGGCGAGCGACCCTCCTTCGCCGGCAACCTCTACGCCGACCTCTCCGAGACCGCGCTCTACTACATCGGCGGCATCATCAAGCACGCCAAGGCGATCAACGCCTTCACCAACCCAACCACCAACTCCTACAAGCGCCTCATCCCCGGCTTCGAGGCCCCGGTGCTCCTGGCCTACTCGGCGCGCAACCGCTCCGCCTCCTGCCGCATCCCCATCGTCTCCAGCCCCAAGGCCAAGCGCGTCGAGGTCCGCTTCCCCGACCCCGCCTGCAACCCCTATCTCGGCTTTGCCGCGATGCTGATGGCCGGCATCGACGGCATCCAGAACAAGATCCACCCGGGCGAACCGATGGACAAAAACCTCTACGACCTACCACCCGAGGAGTTGAAGGACGTCCCCACCGTCTGCGGCAGCCTGCGCGAGGCCCTCGGCGCGCTTGCCGCCGACCATGCCTTCCTCACCAAGGGCGACGTCTTCACCGCCGACCAGATCGAATCCTACATCGAACTCAAATGGGAAGAGGTCTACGCCTTCGAGCATACCCCTCACCCCATCGAGTTCCAGATGTACTACTCCGTCTGATCACCCAACACGCGCACACCAAAAAGGGCCGGAAAAAACCGGCCCTTTCATTTAGCGAATACTTATTTTTTCTTGGGCTCGGTCTTACCGTCGCCGGGCCGAAAATCGAGCGAGCAGCCGTTCATGCAATAGCGCAGACCCGTCGGTTGCGGGCCGTCGTCGAAGACATGGCCCAAATGTCCGCCGCATTTCTGGCAGTGCACCTCGGTGCGAGTCATGAAAAAGCTGCGGTCCGTCTCGGTTTCAACCGCGCCGTCCACCGGTTCATAGAAGCTCGGCCAGCCACTGCCGCTGTTGAACTTGGTCTCCGATACGAAGAGCGGCGCGCCGCAGCCGGCGCAATAGTAGGTGCCAGGTTCATAATGATGGTCGAGGGGGCTCGTACCGGCTCGCTCGGTGCCGTGCTTGCGCAGGATGTGGAACTGCTCTGGTGTCAGTTTCTTGCGCCACTCGTCATCGCTCATCGAGACTTCGAAGTTCTTGTCTTTCGCCATCGGGTTCCCCTCAGGGGCAAGTTTTGCGACCAGCCCTGAATATCGGACTTGTCGAAGCGCGCGTGAAGGGGTCGCGAAGGTTAGTGAATGCGCTCGCCGCTTTCAGGCGTGGGACGCAGCAGCTCCGCAGTCGAACGGGCGATCCAGCACCAGACAATGCAGGAGAGCTCATCGTCGCCGATGCGCAGCCGCTCGGCCTCGCGCTCGGCCACCTGCAGCGCCTCGCTGCCGTGCCGCCGCACCAGCATCAGCGCCGCCTCCCAGATCTTACGCTCGTTGGTCATCTGGCCGTTGGTCATCATCTGAGTAAAGCCCGCCCAGACCGGCTAGTTCCCCCTGGCCGCCACGATGGCCCACAATAAGCGGCAAGCCAAGCTATATATTGTTACCGCCGGTTGAAGAATATACTGCATCCTGCTTGCACGGGTTTGGGCCCTCCGTATAATCCGCGGCCATGCCCGACCTCTTCGACAATTTGGCGCGAAAGCTCGACGACGACTCCTATTCGGCGAAAGACATCGAGGTCCTCGAAGGGCTGGAGCCGGTGCGCCGACGCCCCGGCATGTATGTCGGCGGGACCGACGAGCGAGCGCTTCATCATCTTGCCGCCGAGGCCCTCGACAACGCGATGGACGAGGCGGTTGCCGGTCACGCCAGTCGAATCGAGCTGGAACTGAGCCGCGAGGGCTGGGTTACCGTCAGCGACAACGGACGCGGCATCCCGATCGACGAGCACGACCGATTCCCCGGCAAATCCGCGCTTGAAGTCATTCTGACGACCCTGCATTCGGGCGGCAAGTTCGGGGGCAGCGCCTACAAGACATCCGGCGGACTACACGGGGTCGGCGTCTCTGTGGTCAACGCGCTCTCCGACGCGCTCACCGTCGAAGTCGCGCGCAGCAAGGAAGGCGACAACGCGCGCGATCGCCGGCTGTGGCGTCAACGTTACATTCGCGGCGTGCCGCAAGGGCCGGTCGAGGATTGCGGCCCGATGTCGAACCGGCGCGGTACGACCATTTCGTTCCATCCTGACCCGGAGATTTTTGCCGACGCCCAATTCCGCCCGGCGACGCTCTACCGGATGGCCCGGTCGAAGGCGTACCTCTTCCGCGGCGTCGAGATCCGCTGGAGCTGCGATTCCTCGCTGCCGCGCCCCGACGGCGTCCCGCAAGAGGCGCGGCTGCACTTCCCGGGCGGGCTTGGCGATTTCCTCAACGCCAGCCTCGCCGACAAGCCGCTGCTTACCCCACGCCCCTTCCTCGGCAAGGTCGATTTCCCGGACGGCGGCAGCGTCGAGTGGGCAGTCGCCTGGCCCGAGGACGAAGATGACGGGTTCTGCCACTCCTATTGCAACACGATCCCGACGATCGAGGGCGGCACCCACGAGGCCGGCCTGCGCAACGCCCTCACTCGCGGCCTTAAGGCGCATGGCGAGCTGATCGGCAACAAGCGTATCGCCCAGGCAACCGGCGAGGACGTTACGACCGGCGCGGCGATGCTGCTCTCGTTGTTCCTGCGCGATCCGCAGTTCCAAGGTCAGACCAAGGAGCGGCTCGCCTCAGCCGAGGCGACCCGCCTCGTCGAGAACGCGGTGCGCGACCATTTCGACCATTGGCTCGGCGCCGACCCGGCGACAACCCGGCTGCTGCTCGACCGGATAACCGAGCGCGCCGAGGAGCGCACCCGTCGGCGGCAGCAGAAGGAAATGGCGCGCAAGACCGCGACGCGCAGGCTGCGCTTGCCCGGAAAGCTCTCCGACTGCACTCGCGACAGCGCCGCCAACACCGAGATATTCCTCGTCGAAGGCGACAGCGCCGGCGGCTCTGCTAAACAGGCACGCAACCGCGAAACGCAGGCGATCCTCCCGTTGCGTGGCAAAATCCTCAACGTCGCCAGCGCCTCGGCCGACAAGATGCGCGGCAACCAGGAGCTCAGCGACATCATCCTCGCGCTCGGCGCCGGCGCCGGCAGCCATTACAAGGAAGAGGCGCTGCGCTACGAGCGCGTCATTATCATGACCGACGCCGATGTCGACGGCGCCCACATCGCCTCGCTGCTGATGACCTTCTTCTTCCGCGAGATGCCGAAGCTGGTCGACAACGGCCACCTCTACCTCGCCCTGCCGCCGCTCTACCGGATGACCCAGGGCAACGAGACGCAATACGCCCGCGACGACGCACATCGGGAGGAATTGCTGCAATCGACCTTCACCGGCCGCGGCAAGGTCGAGGTAAGCCGGTTCAAGGGTCTGGGCGAGATGCCGGCACGTTTTCTGTGGGCGACGACGATGGACCCGGCCCAGCGCACCGTGCTGCGCGTGAAACTGCCATCGCCTGACGAGGCCGACGACACGATCGAGACCGGCGCCGAGGCGCTGAAGCGCACCGAGCATCTCGTTGAAACCCTGATGGGCCGCCGCCCCGAGCTGCGTTTCGACTACATCCAGAAAAACGCCAAATTCGCGCGAGATTTAGACGTCTAGCGATCGCTGGCCGGGCTCCGGCATCTTGCACATTCCCTGGCAGCCCCCACGTAACTGCGCGTCGGCCCGGGTGGGTTCGGCTGACTTGCCTTGCTCGTCCCGAGCGCCGGTTTCGTCCTCCGACCCTTTCGATGTCTGATGCGTCGCGCCATTGGCGCGGCGGTGCCGTGTCTATGAGGAGCTACGGGTTATGGCCAGCGGTAAAGTCAAATGGTTCAATTCGCAGAAGGGTTACGGGTTTATCCAGCCGACCAACGGCGGGGCGGACGTCTTCGTCCACATCACCGCGGTCGAGCGGGCCGGGATGGACGGCTTGCAGGAAGGCCAGACCTTGAGTTACGACCTCGAACAGGGCCAGCGAGGCCGCGTCTCTGCGGTGAACCTGAAAGCGGAATAAGCCGGCGACACGAGATTGGGGGACGCTTCTGGTGTCCCCCCTTTTCCGCAACGATGAGAGGACAAGCTTTTGGCTAAAGAAGAACTGATCGAATTCGAGGGCTCCGTCATGGAGCTGCTACCCGATGCCCGGTTTCGCGTTCGCCTCGACAACGGGCACGAAACCCTCGCCTACTCGTCCGGCCGGATGAAGAAGAACCGCATCCGTATTCTCGCCGGCGACCGCGTCACCGTCGAGATGACGCCCTACGATCTGACCAAAGGCCGGATCAATTTCCGCCACAAGGATAGCGCCGCGCCGCCGCCAATGGCGCGTCCGCAGTTTCGCCGCCGTTAAATTGTCATCTTCTTAGACGATGCTCGGCATTGCCTGGGGAGCATGGCTAATTCTTAGACGATGCTCGGCATTGCCTGGGGAGCATGGCTAAAAATCGCGAAATCGATTGACTTTTTCCTACCCCTCCCCAATTAACGGCACAGCGGACTACCGCTGAATTCTTATGTAAGGCAAACACTTCTCAATGGATTTTTCTGAACTTGGACTATCGCCCGAACTTCTGCGGGCGGTTTCAGACGCCGGCTATATAACCCCCACGCCGATCCAGCAACAAGCCATCCCCTACGTGACCGCAGGCCGCGACGTGCTCGGCTGCGCGCAGACGGGCACCGGCAAAACCGCCGGGTTCGCGCTGCCGATGATCGACAAGCTGGCCGCGGGGCGCTCCCGGGCACGGATGCCGCGTTCGCTGATCCTCGAGCCGACGCGCGAACTGGCGACGCAAGTCGAGGTCGCCTTCGAGGTCTACGGCAAGCATCACAAGCTGACGACGGCGCTGCTGATCGGCGGCGAGAGCTTTGCCGACCAATTGCGCAAACTCGACCGCGGCGTCGATGTTCTGATCGCCACCCCGGGCCGCCTGCTTGATCTGTTCGAGCGCGGTAAGATCCTGCTGACCGACGTGCGCATCCTTGTCATCGACGAGGCCGACCGCATGCTCGACATGGGCTTCATCCCCGATGTCGAGCGCATCGTCGGGCTGCTGCCGAAAACCCGGCAGACCCTGTTCTTCTCGGCAACGATGCCGCCCGAAATCCGCAAGCTCGCCGACGCCTTCCTCAACCTGCCGGTCGAGGTTTCAGTGTCGCCGCCCGCGTCGGCCGCCGAGACCGTGGCGCAATCGCTGATTGTGCTGCAGCCGGAAGAAAAGCGCGAGGCGCTGCGCCGGCTCATCCGCTCCGAGGATGTCAAGAACGCGCTGATCTTCTGCAACCGCAAGCGCGATGTCGACATCCTCCACAAGTCGCTCACTAAGCACGGGTTCGACGCCGCGGCGCTGCACGGCGACATGGTGCAATCGAAGCGGACCGAGACGCTGGAGCGGTTCAAGAACAATGAGATCAGGCTCCTCGTGTGCAGCGACGTCGCGGCGCGCGGCCTCGATATCCAGGGCCTTTCTCACGTCTTCTGTTTCGACGTGCCCTATCACGCCGAGGATTACGTCCACCGTATCGGCCGCACCGGCCGGGCTGGACGCGATGGCCGCTCCTTCACCCTCGCCGCTCCCGAGGACGGCAAATCGGTCGCCACGATCCAGAAGCTGATCGGCCGCGACATTCCACTGGTCACGATCCCCGGGATCGAGACCGCCGAGCTCGATTTCGAGGGCGAACGCGGCCGCGGGCGCCGCCCCGCGCGCAGCCGCGCCGCGAAACCGGCTCCGAAGCGCCGCGAGGACGCGCCTCGTCAGGCGCACAAGGACGTAGCGCGGGAACCGTCGCGCGAGGCGCCGCAAGCCGCCGTGAAGGATGGCAACGTCACACCGTTCCCGAAACGCCACCGGCAACCGCCGCGTCCCGCCGAGCGGCATGACGAGACGCCGAGCGCGCCTGGGTTTGGCGACCACCTGCCCGCGTTTTTACGCCGCCAGCCGCCGGCGGTCGCGACACGCGGCTGAAGCCTGTATCATCGGCGGCCTCGGTAGTGGTGAGGCTCGCATGAAGACGATCTTCGTCATGGTCAAATGCGATCTCGGCAAGGCCTATCAGGTCGCCGACGAGGCCGTGCAGGGCATTGAGGAGGTTTCGGAGGTTTACTCGACCTCGGGGCAATACGACCTGCTGATGAAATGCTATTTGCCCGACAGCGCCGATATCGGCCATTTCGTCACCGAACATGTGCAGGTTCTGCCGGGGATCAAGGACACCTTCACGATCATCGCCTTCAAGGCATTCTCGCCCGACGCGGCGGCGGGTTGAGCGGGGGACATCGCGAATGAGCACATGGGTCAAGGCCGCCGACCGCGGCGCGCTCGGCGACGGCGAGGTGATCGGGGTCATCGTCGAGGGGCGCGAGGTCGCGCTCTATGAGATGGACGGCGAGGTCTTTGCCACCGACGACATCTGCACCCACGCCTACGCCAAACTGTCGGACGGCTGGATGGAGCGCGGCGAGATCGAGTGCCCGCTGCATGCCGGGCGCTTCGACATCAAGACCGGCAAGGCCACCGCGCCGCCTTGCGTTGACGACCTCAAGACCTATCAGGTACGGGTCGAGGGCGACGAAATCCAGGTGCAGCTGGACTGAACCCACACCCTTTCCACGCCTTGCGGTGCGCTGGGCCCCCGCCAGTGGGAGGCGGGTGAGGGCTAGAGCAAGGGGCGGCGCCGCCACCGAAGCTTGAGCGTAGGTTGGCGCGCTACGGCCGATGAAGATAATATTGTTTCGCCGTGGCGCTATGTGTTGCCTTCACCCCCTCCGGCCGGTGACCCTTTAGGAAAGCTGGCGGCATGATCAAAGCCCGTGCGGTGCCGGTGCTGTCCGACAGCGTGCTGGCGCCGCTGTATGTGGGCGCGGACCTGCTGGATGCGTTCGCGATTCACCTGCCGGCGGGAGCGAGCGACGATCTCGAAGTGCTGGCGCGCGTCCTGTTCGAACAGCAGGCGGGGTGGATTCGCGCGCTGACCTGGGTGCGCGATGCGGTGATGGCGACGGTCGGCGTCAAATCCTCTCGCGCGATCGGTGCTGCCGCGGCGGCGCGCGGGTCGGTGATCGGCTACTTTCCGCTGCTGTCGAAGAGTGTGGGGGAGTTGGTGGTGGGCGAGGACGACCGGCATCTCGACTTCCGAGTCGCGATCCTGCTGCGCGCGGGCGCGGCGGGCGGGCGGGAGCTAGTCGTGGTGACGGTGGTGCATTGCCATAACCGGCTGGGGCGGACGTACCTGGCAGTGATCGCGCCATTCCACCGCACGATCCTGCGGGCGAATTTGAAACGGGCGGTAAGGGTGATGGAGGGTTAGAGCGAACTACCCATACACCCTCTGGTAGAGTTCGATGATCTCGTCGCTGGATGGGACGCGCGGGTTGTTGGCCGGCGAGCCGGAGGCGATCGCCTGGCTGGCCATGGTCGGCAGCAGCTCGTCGTAGCGGTCCTTGGCGATCCCATAATCCTTCGGGCTCGGCACCTTGAGGTCGGCGTTGAGCCCGCGCAGCGCATCGAGTAGGCGGGCGACCGACGCCTGGCTCCCCTCGCCTTCCTCGGCGATCCCCATCGCCCGCGCACACTCGGCGTAGCGGTCGAGCGCCGCCGGTGCCGAGAACGCGGTGATCTCGGGCAGCAGCATCGCGTTCGAGAGGCCGTGCGGCACATGGAAAAATGCGCCGATCGGCCGGCTCATCCCATGCACCAGCGCCACGCTGGCGTTGGAGAACGCCATCCCCGCGGTGGTCGCGCCGAGCATCATCGCCTCGCGCGCCGCCCGGTTCTGCGGGTCGGCGCAGACGGCGCGGATATTCTTCGCGATGAGCCCCATCGCGTTCCGCGCCAGTCCGTCGGTATAGGGATTGGCGCGTTTCGAGACATAGGCTTCGATCGCGTGCGTCAGGCTGTCGATCCCAGTATCGGCGGTGAGGCGCAGCGGCATGGTGAGGGTCAGCTCGAAATCGACAATCGCCGCGGTCGGGCAGCAGGCGAGCCCGGCGACCAGCATCTTCTCGTCGGTCTCAGTGTCGGTGATAACGGTGAAACGCGTCACCTCAGAGCCAGTGCCGGCGGTGGTCGGGATGGCAATAATTGGCACGCCGATCCTGGGGATGTCTTTGGGGACCTTGTAGTCGCGCATCTGCCCACCATTGGCGTGCAGCACCGACATGCCCTTGGCAGTGTCGATCGGGCTGCCGCCTCCAATCGCGATGACGCTGTCGTAGGGTGCCCCGCGCAGGCGCTCGACGCCGGCGGCGATGACTTCGGTGGTCGGGTCGGAGACGGTATCCTGAAAGACAGCCCAGGCGATCCCAGCCCCATCGAGCAGCGACGTCGCCTTGTCGAGGATGCCGGAGCCGGCAATGAACGGGTCGGTGACAATCAGCGGATGCTTGAGGCCGAGCCGCGCCATCAGCACCGGCAACTCGCCGAGCGCCCCGCCGCCCACCGACAAGAGCCGCGGTGTGGTGATCAGTGCTGCGGCCATCGCTCCCTCCCCGGTTCAATGGCCGTAGCATAGCAACCCGGTCAGTCGGCGGCAGCCTTCTCCTCGCCCGCCCACTGGTAGACCGCCGGATCGAACCGCTCCATGTAGCGGAAGCCGCCGGCCAGGGAGGTAAAACCGCAGCGCCGGTACAGGTTCGCCGCGTCGCGGGTCACCAGCAGCCAGCGGCGCAACCCCTGCAGCGGCTCGTACGCCTGGACCGTCTCGACCAGCCATTGCCCGAGGCCGTCATTGCGCGCCTCGGGCACGACAAAGACGTCGGCGAGATAGGCGAAGGTCGCCTCATCGGTGATGACTCGGGCAAAGCCGATCTGGTCGCCGTCGCGGTAAAGGCCGAAGCACAACGAATGGCGGATCGCGCGCTGCAGGATGTCGCGCGGAATCCCGCGCGCCCAATGCGAGCAAGTACCGAGAAAACGGTGGATCAGCCCGATATCGAGCCGGTCCTCGTCGGTATCGATTTCGAAGACGGTCCCGCCGACCACACGGCGGGCAGCGACGCTCTCGGTCATCGCAATCCCCTACAGGCTGGAGGCTTTGACAAATGCGGCTTACCCGGCCGGGGCGCAGCCGTTTGCAGCCCCGCCGGGGGCTGCTAGCGCATTCGTCGTCGCAGGGCGCGGAGAGCGTTCGTCATGGCCCGCAGCAAATGGGGAAGCATGGCGGCGATGTCAACCCCGCTTTCTCAGCCTGAATTTCAGCACCCCTTCCGTCTCGCTCGCCGCCAACAACTCGCAGCCGGTGGTCTTGCAGAAGTGCTCGAAATCCTTCGACGCGCCGGGGTCGGTGGCGAGCACTTCGAGGATGCCGCCTGCCGGGACGTCGCGCAGCGCCCGGCGCGCCTTGAGCACCGGCAGCGGACACAAAAGCCCGGTCGCGTCGAGGGTCGCATCGGCCGGCACGTCGCTCACTATTCCACCTCCGTGACGCGCCAATCTTACCCTCGGCCCGGCCGGTGGGTCTATGATGGGCGTCCATGAGCACGATCTTGCAAATCCTCGTCAGCCCGCGCCCGCATTCGGCGAGCCGGCTCATCGCGCGCGAGCTGGTCGCGCGGCTCCAGGTGCGCGAACCCGACGCGCGGGTGACCGATCGCGACCTCGCGGCCGAACCGCCACCGCATCCCGACCTCGCGCTCTACAACGCGATCCTCTCGCCGGAGATTGGCCGGGAGCACCCCGATTTCGCACTCTCCGAGCGCTATATCGGCGAGTTAGAGGCGGCCGACTGGGTGGTCATCGGCACGCCGATGAACAATTTCACCGTGCCCTCGACGCTCAAGGCGTGGATCGACCATATCGTCCGGATCCGCCGCACCTTCCGCTCGACGCCGGACGGGAAGATCGGTCTCTTACGCGACACGCCGGTGATCGTGGTCAGCGCGCATGGCGGGTATATCGGTGGCGATCCGGCCTATCAGCCGGACTTTCTTACGCCGTACCTGCGGGCTATCTTCGCGACGATCGGGATGCCCAGGGTCGAGTTCGTCCGGTTGCAGGGAGTGAGCCGCGGCGCTGAACAGCTGGCGAAGACGCTGGCCGAGGCGCGAGAGTGGATCGACCGGCGATTTCCGCCGGCGCGAACCGAGGCGGCGGGCTGACCACGGCCGCCGGCGATGCAGTCGATCGACCGTGAGGCCATCGCCGCCACCGAGCGGCTCATCCGGCCTTACGTCCGGCATACCCCCGTCATCACGGTCGATGCCGCCGATTTCGGTTTGGAGCTGCGGCCTCTGGCGTTCAAGCTCGAGTTCCTCCAGCACACCGGCTCGTTCAAGCCGCGCGGCGCGTTCGCCAACCTGCTGACCCGCCGGGCGCCGACGGCGGGGGTAGTCGCGGCCTCGGGCGGCAATCATGGCGCCGCGGTCGCCTTTGCGGCGATGCGGCTTGGGATCAAGGCGGCGATCTTCGTGCCCAAGGTCACCTCGCCGGCCAAGCTCGACCGCATCCGGTCGTACGGCGCCGAGTTGGTGGTGACCGGCGAGGTCTATGCCGAGGCACTGGCGGCGAGCGAGGCGCGCGTGGCCGAGATCGGCGCTCTCGCGGTGCATGCCTATGACCAGCCGGAAACGCTGCTCGGCCAGGGATCGGTCGGGCTGGAGCTGGAAGCCGACCGGCCGGAGATCGACACGTTGCTGGTCGCGACCGGCGGCGGCGGGCTGATCGGCGGGATCGCCGCATGGTACGAGGGTCGTACGCGAGTCGTGTCGGCCGAGCCCGAAGCTGCGCCGACCCTCTACGACGCGCTCAGGGCCGGGCACCCGGTCGACGCCCCGGCCGGCGGGATCGCCGCCGATTCGCTGGCACCGCAGCGGGTCGGCGCGTTGATGTTCCCGATCGCACAGCAATACGTCGCCGATGCCGTGCTGGTCAGCGACGATGCGATCCGCGATGCCCAGCGCCGGCTGTGGAATGTGCTGCGGGTCGCCGCTGAGCCTGGAGGCGCAACGGCGCTGGCGGCGCTGCTGTCGGGACGCTACCGCCCGGCCGGGGACGAGCGGGTAGCGGTGCTGCTGTGCGGGGCGAACACCAATGCCGTCGCCTTTGCGCCGTAGCGGCGGGCGCTCGGCGCGGCCGGCGGGTTGAGCCGAGACTCAGCGGGCGGCGCGGCGGGTCTTGCGGGCCGGCGGCTTTGTCCTGGCTTTCACGATGACCGCCTCGGCATCGTCGAGATCGGTCTCCACCTGGTCCGCCGCGCCCTTGTCGAGGCCGCCGCGCGCGGCGATCCTGGCGAAACTTTCCTTGACCTTGTCGAGCTCGGCCTCGGTCAAATCCTCCAGGGTCAGCAGCCGGTTGCGGGCAGCGCCGCTGACCCGGATCAGCTCGTCGAGCTTGAGCTGCACCGCGCTCGAATCGCGGTTCTGGGTGTTCTGAATGAGGAACACCATCAGAAACGTCACGATGGTCGTGCCGGTGTTGATGACGAGCTGCCAGGTGTCCGAGTAGCCGAAGAGCGGCCCGGTCACCGCCCAGACGAGGACGACCCCCACCGCCAGCCCGAAGGTCAGCGGTCGGCCGCATTGCCGCGACGTCCACTGGGCGGCACGGGAGAAAAACTGCGAATCCGGCATGATCGCGCCCATCGATTCCGTCGAAACCGAGGGGAGAACGTTTGCCGGCGACGCGAGTTGCACGGAGCCCGGACGCGATCAGCCAAACTTGCCGCTGCGCGGGAAGCCCTGCGGCACGCTGCGGCCGGAACCGCCGCGCGCGCTACGCCAGGGCACAAGGTCAGCCTCGGTGCGGGTCCGGTTCTCGCCCTGGCGCCAGGAGAGACCTTCGGCGAGGCGAAACACCTTGGCGTCGGCGAGCTTGCCCATCCGGTAGCGCTGCAGGATGACCCCACGGCCACGCGCAATCTCGGGGATTTCTTCGAGATCGACGACCAGCATCCGCCGGTTCTCGCCGACAAAGGCGGCGGCGTCGCCATCGACCGGAACGCAGACGGCAGCCGTCTCGCCCTTGCCCGGCGACAGGATTTGCTTGCCGGCGCGGGTTTGCGCCAGCGCCTCCTCGCCGTCGACGATAAAGCCGCGCCCATCGCTGGCAGCGACGAGAATTTTGATGCCGAGCCGGTAGGGGAACATGGCGACGACCTCGAACTCGTTGGGGAGATCGATCATCAGCCGCAACGGTTCGCCCTGTCCCCGCCCCGACGGCAGGCGGTCGACGCCGAGCGTATAGAACCGACCGTTGCTGGCGAAGATCATCAGCCGGTCGGTGGTTTCGGCCGGCACCACGAAACGCGGGCTGTCGCCCTCTTTGTAGCGCTGCTCGGCGGCGGCGATGTTGTGGCCCTTGGCGGTGCGGATCCAGTCCTTCTCCGAGCAGAGCACCGTCACCGCTTCACGCTCGATCAGCGCCGTCACCGGGATGTCGAGCGGCGCCGGCACGTCGCCGATCGTGGTGCGGCGACGGCCAAGTTCAGTCTCGCCGCCAAACTCCTTGGCGGTGGCGGCGACCTCTTTCTTGAGCGCGGTCCATTGCCGGCGGTCGCTGCCGAGCAGCTGTTCGATGTCGCCGGACTCGGCAGCCAGCTCCTCGAGCTCCTTGCGGATCGCGACTTCCTCGAGCCGGCGCAAGGCGCGCAGGCGCATGTTGAGGATAGCCTCGGCCTGGGTGTCGGTGAGACCCCAGCGCGCCATCATCTCGTCCTGGGGCTCGTCGGCCTCGCGGATGATGCGGATCACCTCGTCGAGATTGATGTAGACGATGACGAGGCCGCGCAGCACTTCCATGCGCCGCGCCACCGCGGCGAGGCGAAACCGGCTGCGCCGCTGCAGCACGACGCGGCGGTGGTCGAGAAAGGCCTGCAGCACCTCCTTCAAGTCCATCACCCGCGGTACACCGGCGGGGTCGAGGACATTGAGATTGAGCGGTATGCGGACCTCCAGCTCGGTCAGCCGAAACAGCTGCTCCATCAGCAGGTCGGCATCGACGTTGCGGGTCTTCGGCTCGAAGACGAGGCGGATATCCTCGGCCGATTCGTCGCGGACATCGGCGAGGAGCGGCAGCTTCCGCTCCTCGAGAAGCTGAGCGATCTTCTCGATCAGCCGGCTCTTCTGGACCTGATAGGGCACCTCGGTGACGACGATCTGGTAGAGCCCGTGCGCCAGCGGCTCCTTCACCCAGCGCGCGCGCAACCGGAAGCCGCCGCGGCCGGTCTCGTAGGCGACCCGGATGCTCTCGGACGGCTCGATCAATATGCCGCCGGTCGGGAAGTCCGGGGCAGGCATCAGCGCTACCAGCTCCGCGACCGGGCAGCGCGGGTTGTCGATCAGATGCGTCAGCGCGGCGCAGATCTCGCCGACATTGTGCGGCGGCACGCTAGTCGCCATGCCGACGGCGATGCCGGCGGCGCCGTTGGCGAGCAGGTTGGGGAAGCGTGCCGGCAGCACCACCGGCTCGCTGTTCTCGCCGTCATAGGTCTCGCGAAAATCGACCGCGTCCTCGTCGATACCCTCGAGCAGCGCCTGCGCCACCGCCGACATCCGGCTTTCGGTGTAGCGCATCGCCGCCGGGTTATCGCCGTCGACATTGCCGAAATTGCCCTGACCGTCGACCACCGGGTAGCGCTGCGCGAAGTCCTGCGCGAGCCGCACCAGCGCGTCGTAGATCGCGTCGTTGCCGTGCGGGTGGTATTTGCCCATCACTTCGCCGACGACCTGCGCGCTTTTCTTGTAGGGGCTGTCGGGGTTCATGCGCAGCTGGTTCATCGCGTGCAGGATGCGGCGATGCACCGGCTTCAAGCCGTCGCGCACATCGGGCAGCGAGCGCGCCATGATCGTCGACAGCGCGTAGGAGAGGTAACGCTCGCCAAGCGCGTCGGCGAAATCGACGTCGCGGATTTCGCCGGCGAGCGCGATATCGCTCATCGTTGTAAGTCCTCGTCGCGGTCAGGTCGCAATGATACCAGCCGGCGCAGTCGATCGACGAGACGGGTGCGCGCCTCGGGCAGGCCGCGGCCGTGCGGCGCCAGCAGGTGATGGTGCAGAAAATGGCCGGCGAGCGTGAGGCCGGCGACGATGTCGACCGGATCGGCGGGAACCTCATGCCACAAGAAACCGGGCAATGCCAATAGCTTGTGGTGATAGGGCGCGCCCGCCGAACGCGATACCGCCCGACCCGAGCGCGGCGAGACATAAGCGAGGTCATCATTGACCCCCGTCGCGGCGCAGGCGCTGAGGTCGAGCCCATACCCGAGCGCCGCCAGTAGGGCGCACTCCCAAATGACATAGCGTGTCGCCCAGTCCATAGAATCGAGCGTGGCGATCAACTCGGCAAAGCTTTGATAGACATCGCCGTGTGGCTCGCGCTCGGGCAAGGCCAGCGCGATCAACGCCGCGGCCGAGGTGAGCGCGGCGAGCCTGTCGGCATCATCGAGCAGCGCCGCGGCATGAGCGCGCAGAAGTTCGATATCGAAGGAACCGAGGTGTTCCTCGAGCCTTCCGCGCCAGCTCGCCGTCACGAGATTGCCGGGCTGGAGCAAAGCCCTTCGCTTCGGCGACTGACCACCGCGCACCAGCCCGGCATGGCGGCCGTGCTCCGCCGTCATCAGCTCGACGATGAGGCCGGTCTCGCCGTGCCGTCGCGCGGTCAGCACAAAGCCGGTATCGCGCCAATCCATGGTCACCTACGCGTTAAAGTCGAGACCAAGCGGCGCAAAGCGCTCGGGGTCGTCGGGCCAACCCTCGCGTACTTTGACAAAGAGAAAAAGGTGCACCTTGCGGTCGAGCATTGCACCGAGTTCGGCGCGGGCGCGGGCGCCGATCGCTTTGATTCGTTTGCCGCCTTCGCCCAGCACGATCGCGCGCTGACTCGGGCGGCGGACGTAGATCACCTGCTCGACCCGGATGCTGCCATCGGGCCGATCCTGCCAGCTCTCGGTCTCGACGGTGGCTGAATAGGGCAGCTCGTCATGGAGCTGCAGAAATACCTGTTCGCGCGTCACCTCGGCGGCGAGGAACCGCTCGGGCGCGTCGGACAGCTGGTCAGCCGGAAACAGATGCGGTCCGCGCGGCACGATCTCGGTCAGATGGCGGTAGAGATCGTCCACCCCATCGCCGTTGAGGCCCGAGATCATGAAGATGCGCTCGAACTTGGCGAGCTTGGAAGCTTCGCCGGCAAGTCCGAGCAGCGCGTCACGGCGCACCAGGTCGATCTTGTTGAGCGCGAGGATCAGCGGGCGCGTCTTCCCGCCGAGCCGCTCGACGATCCGCCGCGTCTCCGGGTCAAGGCCGCGCGTCGCATCGACGAGTAGCACCGTCACGTCGGCATCGGAGGCGCCGGCCCAGGCGGCCGCGACCATCGCCCGGTCGAGACGCCGGCGCGGCACGAAGATGCCGGGGGTGTCGACAAAAACCAACTGGGTAGCCCCCTCCGTGGCGATACCGAGCAGGCGGCTGCGCGTCGTTTGCGCTTTCGGCGTGACGATGGCGAGCTTCTGCCCCACCAGGCGGTTGAGCAGCGTCGATTTGCCGGCGTTGGGCGCGCCGATCAGCGCGACATAGCCGCAGCGGGTTTCGATCTCAGGCATCGCCGGCAAGGCGCTCGAGCAGCGCCGCCGCAGCCCCAGTTTCCGCAGCGCGCTTCGACGAGCCCGTGGCGCTGGCCTCTTCCGATTGGGCGACGCTCGCCGCGACGGTGAAGCGCGGCGCGTGCGACGGCCCCTCGGTCGCCACCACCCGGTAGGCCGGCAGGCCTAGCCCGCGCGCCTGCGCCCATTCCTGAAGCCGCGTCTTCGGATCCTGCGGCGGGCGCTCCATGGCGTCGATGAGCGGCCACCACCAGCGCTCGACAAAGGCAAATGCAGCTGCGTAGCCCGCATCAAGGTAGATCGCCGCGATCACCGCCTCGCAGATGTCGGCGAGGATGCTTGGGTTCCGCGCGGCCCCAGAAGCGACTTCAGCGGGCGAGGCGACAAGATGGCGGTCGAGGCCGATCCGCCGCGCGACCTCAGCCAGTGCGTCGCGCCGCACGAGCTGGGCGTGCCGCCGGGTCAAGTGTCCCTCGGTCTCATCGGGATGGCGGCGCCAGAGGAGATCGGCGACGACGAGCCCCAGGACCCGATCGCCGAGAAACTCAAGCCGCTCATACCCTTGCGGGCTCGCCAAGCGGCGGCGTCGGTTGCCGCGGATGGGTGCGATGGCGCTCGGATGCGTCAACGCCTCGACGAGCAGCGCCGGCCGGGCAAAGACGTGACCGATAGTCTTGACGGGATCGTCGCTAACCGTGTTTGCAGGAAAATCGCGGCTAGCCGGCTTCATCAAATCATTCACACCGTCCAGCCGCTGGCCCGGGCGATGACGGGCCCATTCCCTGAACCCCGTGCAGCAGCCGACTATACCGGATGGCGAGCGGCCACTTCCAAAACTCCCACCACGCAGCAGAACCGTCGGTCGAGAAGAATAGGAACGCCGCGCGGCCGACGAGGTTCTCGGCCGGGATGTAGCCCACCGCCGATATCACACGGCTATCCTGCGAATTATCGCGGTTGTCGCCCATCGCGAAATAATAGCCCTGCGGAACCTCGTAGACCGCCGTGTTATCCAGCGGCCCGTCGTCGCCGATCTTGATGATGCGGTGCTCAAGAGGCGGCGCACTGGGCCCGCGCGGCAAGGACTTCGATGTATTGGTGCATCAGGGTCGTGCCGCCATCCGGGCTGAGGCAATCCTCGACTTGCCGGCGCGGGACCATTTGACCATTGATGAAGAGCTGCCCATGGACCATCTGGATCTTGTCACCGGGCAGGCCAACGATTCGCTTGATGTAGTCGGTAGAGGTGTCGGTCGGCAGTTTGAATACGGCGACGTCACCGCGCTCAGGCTTGTGGAACTCGAGGATGCGACCCGAAAACAGCGGCAACCCGAATGGCAGCGAGAACCGGCTGTACCCGTACGAAAACTTCGAAACAAAAAGGTAGTCGCCAACTAGCAGCGTCGGGATCATCGATCCCGAGGGAATATTGAATGGCTCGTAGGCAACAGTACGAACCACCAGCGCGATCAGGATCGCGTAGATGATGGTCTTGAACGTCTCGTAGACGCCGCCCGACGATTTCTTTTTCGCGGTCGCTGTTTTCATGGCCTTGCCGGGCGTGAGAGGGTCGGAATCAAGCCAAGCGCGGCGAACCGAGTCAAGGCCGCCACCGCCGCTCGCAGTCGAGGAACATCAGCCAACGGCCCGATCCGCCATCGGTTCCGCGGTGATGATGACGAGCGCCTGAGCCAGGGGCGGCTCGTCGGTGATGGTTAGCGCCAGATTCGCTGTCATCCCCGGCGGGGTGATCGCTGCGAGCCGCGTCAGCGCGCCGCCGGTCAATAACATTCCCGGCTGGCCCGACGGCAGGTTGACGACCCCGAGATCCCGCCAGAAAACACCGCGGCGAAACCCGGTACCGAGCGCCTTCGCCGCTGCCTCCTTCGCGGCGAAGCGGCGCGCGTAGCTGGCGACGCGGTTCGCCCGGCGGTCACATTTGCGCCGCTCGGTCTCGGTGAAGATGCGGTCGAGAAACCGTTCGCCATAGCGGGCAATGGTCCTTTCGATGCGGCGAATATCGATCAGGTCGCTGCCGACGCCGAGTATCATCCGCTCAGCCGCGCGCGCGTTCGACCGAGTTGATAACTGGCGTCGCGCGCAGCGCGGCGATGATCGTCGACAACTGCTTTACGTCGGCAACCTGGATGTCGACCATGATCTCGAAGAAGTCGGTTGAGCGGTTGGTGATCTTCAGGTTGCTGATGTTGCCGCCCTGCTTGCCGATTGTCGTGGTCAGGCTGCCGAGATTGCCCGGCTCGTTGGCGATGGTGACATTGATGCGGCCGACATGGATCGCGTCGGCCTCCTCGCTCGACCAGGCGACGTCGATCCAGCGCTCCGGCTCGTCATTGTAGGTTTCGAGGGTGTCGCAATCGATCGTATGGATGGTCACCCCCTTGCCGGTGGTGACGATACCGACGATGCGGTCGCCCGGCAGCGGATGGCAGCATCCGGCGAAGTGCAGCGCCATCCCGGGGATGAGGCCACGGATCGGCACGGCGTGATCCTTCCCGGCGCTCTTGCGGCGCGCCCGCGACAGCGGCACCACCTTGTCCCTGGTGGCGTCGGGCGGGTGCGGAAACGCCGCGTGAACTACTTCGCGCCCGGTCAGCATCCCCTCGCCCACCGCAACATAGAGATCGTCGGTGGCGGCGCAGCTAAACTGCTTCAGCACCGCCTGCAGCGGTTTCTCGGAAAATTCCTGGCCTTCCTGGCGAAACGCCTTCTGCACGATAGCCTTGCCGAGGTCGAGGTATTGCGCGCGCTGCTGAGTGCGGATGTAGCGGCGAATACGGGCGCGCGCCTTGCCCGTGACGACAAATCGTTCCCAGGTCGGCGATGGCGTCTGTGCCTTCGAGGTGACAATCTCAACCTGATCGCCATTGACCAGTTCGGTGCGCAGCGGCAGCAGCCGCCCGTTGATCTTGGCCCCGACGCAGGTATCGCCGATTTGCGAATGGACGGCGTAAGCGAAATCGACCGGGGTGGCTCCGCGCGGCAGCGCGATCACCTCGCCCTTCGGGGTGAAAACAAACACCTGATCCTGAAACATTTCGAGCTTGGTGTGCTCGACAAACTCCTCCGGCGAGGAATGCTCTAGAACGTCGACCAACTCGCGCAGCCAGCGGTATTGCGGTCCGTCGGTGCGCCCGGATTCCTGCTTGTATATCCAATGCGCCGCAACCCCGAGTTCGGCGACCTCGTGCATCTCGCGGGTGCGGATCTGCACCTCGATGCGCTGCCGCTCCGGCCCGATGACACCGGTATGCAGCGACCTGTAATTGTTCGGTTTTGGAGTCGAGATATAATCCTTGAAACGGCCGGGAACCACATGATAGGCCGAGTGGATGATCCCCAACGCGTGGTAACATTGACCGATATCGTCGACCAGCACCCGAAACGCCATCACGTCGGCTAGCTGCTCAAACGGGATGTCCTTTCGCTGCATCTTGTGCCAGATCGAATAGGCGGACTTCTCGCGCCCAACAACACTGGCGGAAAGTCCGCCCTCCTCCAGCTTTTGCGTTAGTTCGGCAACAATGCGCCGGACGATGTCGCCGCCGCTGTCCCGCAGAAAGCCGAGCCGCGCCGTGACGCTCGCCCGCGCATCCGGATAGAGTTCGGCGAAGGCCAGATCTTCGAGCTGGTCCTTCATCCGGTGCATGCCGATCCGCTCGGCGAGCGGGGCATAAATGTCCATGGTCTCCCGTGCGATCCGGCGACGCTTGTCGGCGTTCTGGATAAATCGCAGCGTCTGCATATTGTGGAGACGGTCGGCGAGCTTGACCAGAAGCACGCGGATGTCTTCCGACATCGCCAGCACCAGTTTGCGGAAGTTTTCCGCTTGCTTGGTCTGGTCCGATTGAAGCTCGAGCCTGGACAATTTTGTGACCCCGTCGACCAGCCGGGCGATGTCCGAACCGAAGTGCTTTTCGATGTCATCGAGGGTCGCGACCGTATCCTCGACCGTGTCGTGCAAGAGCCCGGTGACGATCGAAGCCGCGTCAAGCTTCATGTGCGCGAGCACGCCCGCAACCTCGACGGGATGCGAGAAATAGGGGTCTCCCGAGGCGCGCACCTGCGTTCCGTGCGCCTTCATCGAATAGACGTAAGCACGGTTCAACACCGCCTCGTCCGCGCCGGGATCGTAGGATTTGACGAGATCGACAAGATCGGGTTGCCGCATCATTGCGCGGCGGTCCTCATACGGTGCGGCGCCCCGCGAGCGCCGTTCTCAGGGCTGCTCTTCGAAATTCTCTTCCGGATCGGCCTCGGGCAATTCCTCGGACAATTCGGCCTCGTCCTCGACGGCCAGCACGTCCTCGGCGAGCTCCTCCTCCTCGCTGGCCTCCTCGTCGATTTCTTCGATGTCGTCCCCCGGCACACCGAGCGCCTCCTCGGCGACGCCGAACAGATTGGGTTCGAGTTCGATCGTCTCTTCCGGCTCGTCGATCTCGACGTGCTTCTGCATGCCGCGGATCAGCGAATCCTGCAGCTTTTCGACCGTAACCGTGTCGTCGGCGATCTCGCGGAGCGCCACGACCGGGTTCTTGTCGTTATCGCGGTCGAGCGTCAGCTGCGAGCCAGCGGTGATCTCACGCGCGCGTTGCGCGGCGACCAGCACCAACTCGAAGCGGTTCGGCACCTTGACCACACAGTCTTCGACGGTAACCCGCGCCATGCTCAACCCTTTCAGCGACCAATCTGGAGTTACTCAAATATATGGATGCGTCGGCAATGCGGCAACAGAGCCGGCCGCGCTAAAAGCGCGCGAATGCGGCGATCGCGGCCTCGGCGAGCGGCTTGACCCAGCTTGGGCGCCCTGCCTATATCACCGGCCTGCCGGCCGGATGGCAGAGTGGCTATGCAACGGACTGCAAATCTGTAGTCGAAGGCTCCTTGTGGCCAATTTTATAAATATATATCAACAACTTACGTGCCGTCTAATGGCGTCTGGGTCGCGTTCTTTGTCCAGTCGGCTCCCCAACAATATCAACGATTTACCCGCGAGTCCTAGCGGCTACCGGCGTGACGACTCGACAAAAACTCGACAAAGCGACGCCTCAAAAATGATGCGGACGATCGATCAGCATCCCGGCACCCCGAAGCCTCTCAGCCGGTAGCAGTAGCAATCTGGCTGGCCTAAACTCCCCCAAAACGGGGAGGCAACCAGATGAAAGAACATGTCGCGGAGATCGTCGCGGCCTACGTGGGCAAGAACCGCGTTGATACCGCCGAACTTCCGGCCCTGATCGCTTCCGTCAACCAAGCACTCGCCAGCCTCGGTCAAGCACAGGCTGCGGCACCCGCGGCCCTCACCCCGGCAGTTCCGATCCGGCGCAGTGTCGGAGCCGAGTCGATCACGTGCCTGGATTGCGGCTACAAAGGGCAAATGCTCAAACGGCATCTAACGACCGCGCACAGCATGACCGTTGACGAATACCGGACCCGATGGAGCTTACCGCGCGACTATCCGATGGTGGCAAAGAACTACAGCGTCCGCCGGTCGGAGCTTGCGAAGTCCCTCGGCTTGGGCAGGGGTGGCCGATCACGTTCGGGGTCGTGAGGTAGTCGGAATATTCGGCGGCAAAGCTATTGATCCAAGCGCACGCGGCTTGCCGTGACAAGGCCGCAATGGATGTGAACGCATCCCGCCTATAGCGTCTTCAAGACGTGATCGGCCCCGAGCGGATCATGGATTTCAACGCGAGGCAGGAAGCGGTCGAGCCGGTCTTGGCGGCATTCGACCGGGCTATCATAAGCCCCTGATCTAGTAGCTAAAACCAGGACATTATTTCACGGAGCATGAAACGGGCCTGAATGTAGATGCGGGTCAACTTCTTGTCGGCGCTCAGAAGGCCGTCAAAGTAAGTCGCGAAAGCAGCAAAATTTACGTCCACCAGATCGTTCCGTAGCTTCTCCGGGTTGATCGCCGCCTGACTTCCGTGCGCGATCCAGTCCAGATGTAGGAGATACGCGCATAGGGAAAAGCGGTAGATGAATGTATTGGGTAGTTCCGCAGCGGTGGGTAGCCACCCTCCCTCTGGATGAGTTTTAAAGAAGTTCGCCGCAAGCATCATCACACTTCGCATGATCGTATCGATCATCTTTTCCGTATATGGCGTCTGATGGCGAATGATCGAGATTTCATCCGGGGTGAATGACTTTGCCATGTTGGCAAATACTTCCGGCATAGAGGCGACATCCGTCCGCACTCTTGCCATCTGAGCGGTCGCCACGCGGCCATGTTTAAGGATCTCGCGTTGGATTGCGAGGTCACCGTCAGTCGCGGCCTGAAGGTCTCGGCAATACGTGGGGAAATGGTCGGTCTGGTCGTGGTCGACCAAAGGCTCGCGGAGATCACCCGTCCGCCCTCGTAGCCCGCACGCGATCATCGTGCCCTTGAGGATCACTACCTGCTTGGGGAATTCGCATAGGATTGCCATCGACTTGAAGATGGAGATCAGCGTGTCGCCCTTATGGGCCTCCATGGCGACATAATCGGTAAGAACAGCCTTATTGTCGGAGGACGCCGCGAGGAAGGACCGAAGTTCGTCCCGTTGCAGATAATTGCTATCGACGACGTTCTGCATTCAGAATCACGAAACGCCGAAAAAACTGCCCAACAGCTTGCCGACCTCCGAGGTCGCCACATCAACCCCGATTTTCACCCCACCCTTGGCGGCGCGAGCGAGCAGGCCGGTATACCAGTGGCCGGTCTTTCCACTGAATGACGGTTCTTCGCCATTTGCCCGGTCTTCCTCGACCGCAGCCTCAAGCGCCTGGATCTCGTCGCCTGGGACGCCAATTTCCTTCAGCGCAGCCGTCAGCTTTCCAAGATCGCCCTTGATGGTCTCGTTGTGGACATTCTGGTTCACGTGGTGCCCGACAACGATCGTCGTATTCGCGCCGAAAATGGCATTGTTGAACATGCTGGTCGGGTTAGCTTTCGCTATCTTCTGTTTGACCTCTGTCTCGGTGGCGGCGTCTCCGATCAACTCCTTCAATTCGAGAAGAAAGTCCAGCAGCCGAGATCGCACTTGAACCAATATCGCCTTCATCTCCGCGACATTGATTTCGCACCAAGCCTGCTCGATACGGAAGCCGTTTCCAAGGGGCTTCCCAAGAAGCCCATTGAGTTCCATAGGTAAATGTCGCTGAAGGGAGCCGTTCTTCGCAGCACCAAAATCCTCGATTACAGCCAGTGAGTCATACATCTCCGTTCTTTCTAACTTTTCTCGCTGGTCTGGTCGAAGATGACCCAATGGGATCGGATGCGATTGATATCGCATGACCATATTGCTGAAGTTTGCCATGACGCCGCTGTGTAAAACCCGATATTCAGGAAGGGTTGATCCTTCTGGATAACCATCTAGTTCATGGTTTACCCACTCAGTAAGCTCTTTGTGTGAGATTTGATGAAGCAAAATCTTGGTTTTTAACAATGCATCTGTGAGATTAGATTTTGAGTCTCCGAGAAGCGTAATGATTTCATCTATCAACATGTGAGCGATCCACCGACTGTCAATTTTCTCGCTATATGGTGGGCATGATCCGACCGGTCCATATGTGAGCGTCTAATTCTGTGGGCAGTTTCACGCCGCGCTCTTGAACTGCTCGAACCGCAGAGCCAGCCGATCTCTATCCGGCCAATCAGCACGTCGTCGCGGCATCTCGATCAGAGTGCGGTTGATGCTTTTGAGGCCGAGTTCGAGGAACGGGCCATCGTGGATCTCAAGCAACCGGTCGGCGACGTGGATGCGGAAATCGGCATCGATACCGATTAGGTTGGCGTCGAAGGCCGCATGGTGGATCTTTGTCAGAGGCAACCCATTCGGGATGATCGGCTGACCTAACTGCTCGTGGGCGTCAATGACGATGTGGGCGGCATCGAGCAGCCGCGGCTCAGGCAGCTTAGAGATCGCACAACGCCCGTCATACGCGGCCAACACTGCGTCACGGAACGATGCCTGATGCAGTCTCGCTTTGACTTCTCGAAGTGCATAACGCCGCTCGGGCGCAGCGGGGGGAGCAGCGTCAGCGGATGCGCCGATGATTGCGCCGAAGGCAAGCTGGACCCGTAGGCGCTCCGGGTGCCATCCGACGATGAAAGTTGGGAGGATGGGCTGATACCGGCCCGGTGAGATCCCGAGGAAATAGATGATGGGACCTGCTGCTCCATCGCCTCTCGGAGCCAGCGGTTATCGGGCGAATTCGGGTCGGTGCCCATGAAGGCGTATTCGACCATCTCATCGCCCGCGTAAATCTGTTGGTGCGCTTCGCGCTGATCGTCATACCAGACGGGTCCGCCCCGCCTGGGGAACACGGTGCGGATCGACAGCAGCGCGGCCATTTGCCTGGGTTTGAAGATGCCCCGTTGCGGGTTCACAAGCGGGATGCGTTCGCCATCGAATTCGAAGCCCCGTCCGAGATCGTCTGAGTCGAGAACACCGCCCTGAAGTCCCACGAGACGGTTCACGTGGTCGAAGGCAGCCTGACGCAGTTGGGCATCTTTCGCCGTGAGGTCCATACCAGCTACTCTAGCGCGAAAGACGCGTCAGCGAGACCCGCCGTTGATCTCAGATATCCGAACATGGCCGTCCGTAGCGGCCATACTTATTCTGGTCGCAACGTCGGCATTCGCCACCGAACCACTATCGGATACCCAGATCCGGGACGCGATCATCAAGGAAAGCGTCGCAGCCTATTTGGCGACCGGCCACCCATGCGCGTGCCCGTATAATCTGGCCCGCAACGGCTCAAGCTGTGGAGGTCGGAGCGCGTATAGCCGACCCGGTGGTGCTGAGCCGCTTTGCTATCCCCGAGATGTCAGCGACGGGATGGTTGCGGACTGGCGGCGGTCGCACCGATAAGGACTTATTGTTCGATCCCAAGTTTCTTGAAAAATATCCGGTTCCGCCGCCGAGCATTTTCTACCAATCGAGCAAACGACATCGCGATAAACAGAATGTTTTCGTTAGGTCGATACTTGTAAGAACCGACATCTCCTGGCATCTGCGTAAATTCCTCACGAGTTAAATATCGCCGAAAATCGGCAGTCCAGTCCGCTAAGATGTAGACGGTCGTGAGAGCGGTTGGCTCAACATCTATGACCGAGCCGCCCTCTGTTATTGCTTTGCCGCTTTTTAGTCGGTCTACGTATTCGAGCGTCTTCGATACCACGTCGTCACGAGATGCATCGCGACGACCCGGCTGCTTCAACTCAACGAGCACTAATGCAGTTGGTGGCTTCGCTCCGTCATGAAAGGAGGCAAATCCGCTTTCATAAATTGTCAGATCGGGACGTTGAAGTGTATCAGCCTCGCCAGACGTTATGCGCTTGATGGACAAATCAGAATACAGGTGCTCATGAAACGCAAGTCGCTCGTCGATGAGCCACAAATTTTGCTGTTCTTCTCCAATGTCGCCGGTTTGCTTCCCTTTTGGGAACACAATGCTATGGATGACTTCCTCTAACCGGTGACCGCCTTCTGGCGTTGTCCGTAAGACATCTTCAACGAGATCGAGTATCGCCCGCCGATGGGCGACGTGGTTGGCTAGGTCGCTTTTCGCGATGTCGCTCAGGCCCTCCACGATAGCAGTCCACTTCGTGAAATAAGCGTCTTCCGATTTCTCCTTGGGACTGGCGCTCAGAAGTTGGCTTGCTTGGGCAGTTCGTTTGCGCCTCTCAATGTAAGCTGCTGCATGAAGATAGGACTCGATTGAACGATCGTCGGTCGCCTTGAGGTTTTTTGCCAATTCGGGCAGTTCAGATTTGATGAAATGATAGCCCATGCCGTCGCGGCGAATGTAATTTTCCATTGCTGTTGATCTGTGCGCCACGGCGGCGTCTATGTAGGCTCCCAACCGGTCTCGGACGATTTTCAAAGCCTCGCGTCGTATCTCGCCGATGGATTGAGGTTCGCCGAATAGATCGGTCTTGGGGACCAGAAGTTCGTCTTCATCCGCCGCTTCGTCCGGTGTTTCCTCGGCTTCGTCTTCCTCATCTGTGAAGGCGACGCGCATCGGATCTACGGCTTGATCCAAGAACTCTCCCTGAACGATCGAGACGAAATAGAACCCATCTTCTTCTCCATCCAATTCGAGCGGCCCCGGTGGAAGCACGGGAATGAGCTTGTCGAGGTTCTGGCCGCTCACTTCTCTAGCTGCCGCGGCCAGAATGATCCGATGACGAAGACTGGATAGATGCGGGCGTAATTTGACCAAAAGGAGTGAAAAGTTGCGTGATCCGACAGAGAAGTCCTTTCGCTCCTTATCAATCAGAAGGTCTTTTCTCACCAAATTTGTAAGGCTGATTTTTTCACCGTCTTCCACGACAATTTCGACAGGACGATCAGAGAGCAACATGGGAAGGAAATGGGAGATGAATTCTCGTGCTATCCCTTGGGCCGTCTTCGGAACGTGCGCTGCGTAATCGGGCCGCATATCTATAAGGGAAACAATAGTGCCCACGTTAGCGGTGCTGTTGCTCGGCTCTAGGTCAAAACCCAGGTAATTGACATCAAAGGTGAAGTTTCTTGATTTCCGGGTGTCCTGATCTTCAAAAGTGGAAGCAATTTCAGCCCGCGCGAAAACTTTCAAAAACGCAAATCGACCACGGCCTTTCCCACCCTGACTCAACTTTTTGACCGAATAGATCTCATCGAACGAGTCGATATTCACTTTCGTGAATCCGATCCCATTGTCCTTCACGATGAAGCTGAACGGATCACCGCGTCCGCCTTCGAGTAAATCTGGGTGCCGAAGCACCTGGACCTCAATAGCGCCGGAACTCTTTCGGTCGGTTATTGCGTCCAGGGCATTAGAGACCGCCTCGAACACCGGCAGCAGCGGCTTCCGTTTCGAGACCCGCACGTCCTGACGCACGAAATTGGCGATATTGGCGTGCATCATCCCTTTCATTCTCCGCTGCAAGGAGGCGGGAGATCCGCTCATCTAGGAGCCTTCCACGCGAGAATAGCACGCTGTCCCAACAAGACCCCGAACTGCGTCGCTATGCGAACCACGTCAGCACTTCGTCGAGCGAACGCGGCACCCGCACGACAGCGCCGCCATGAAGGAGCACACAGGTCTCGTCCTGCGCCTCATCGTGATCGCTGATCACGGAGACCGCGTGCTGGCGCACGGCATAACGGATGCCATCGATCCCGGTGATCAGAATGAACCCGGCGACCCTCTCTCCCTGAGTAGGCATCGTTGCGTCCTCGACTTGCCCGACACACGCCGGTATGATAGAACGAATAGGGAACATAACCTCTGACCCCCGGAGGCAGCAATGTTTTTCACCTTCCCCGAAGACGCACGATGGAACGACGATCGGGATGCCGTTGAGTTCTCGGTGATCCTCGGCCCCTACGAGGGCACCGTCCGGGTGCCTAGGCGATCGTTCCAAGGGTTGCTCGATCAGCGCCCGACACCGGAACGGTGCGTGGAGGCTTTTCATCTGCAACGGACCCGGTTCGAGCTAATCGTGGAGCGGAAGCTACGTCGGCGTCAGTTGACCGAAACTGGTGATGTCGAGGTCACGGGTCGGGATCTGCGCGAGAAAAGACAGCCGGTTGGCCAGGGCAGTTTGTTCGAGACAGCGGCCTAACGTCATCATGCCGGGAAACCCACGAGCAATCATCGCAGAGGCCGAACGGGAGTTTCCCGTGCGGATCGTGATCAAAGTCCCTCCGAACGGCATCGGCACCCGCTATATGCCGATGACGGAATGGCTTGACGAGAACTGTGGCGTCGGCGGCTGGTCGATCACCCCGGCAGGCACGCGCGGCATCGCCAATGATGCCATCGCCGTCTATATGAGCGGCCCAACCTGCGCGGTCGCCTTCGTGGCTCGCTGGTGTGTCGCGGGCGATCCGCCCGGCTTCTATGAGTTACGGCCAGACGAACCAGCACGCAGAGTGCCGAGCGGGGGGCATAGCTCTCCGCCTCGTGGCTATTGAGCTACCCTATTTGTCCTGGCCCGCTGACGATCCCGCTATTAGGCAAAGATCGGTATCGGCGTCTTCCTCATCCACGATTTCGCCTTCGCTTTCGAACTTCGTGAAGAAGTCAACACGCTGATCGTCAAACAAATTTTTCAGATTGCCCTTGTAGTGAGCATCTTTGATCTGTTTGACAGCGGCATCCTCGTTCTCGGCCTCGACTTCGTAACGGTCACAACATGCGACAACAATATTAAACTTTGGCATCGTCTTTATCCTCTTGCGGCGTCATTGCCTATACAGAGAATATGAATCGACGCTCCAAAAGATCAGCCTTGATTTTTCGGTATTCGGCATTGAAGACGATTTTTTTGAATTTTCAGTCCTAAACGACGGTTCGGTGTGCCGCGGCCGCTCTCCACTGCCCGTTTTGCAAAACCAAGGTGGCAGTGAAAAGTATCTTCGGGGCGATGGGCTGACCCCGGAACGATCCGGTTTGCGCGGAAGCGCCCGTCAATACTGCCGAGTCGCCATATCGGTGCACATGCGTCTCCAACAGGGTTATCGACGCCAGCTTGAGATCGCCAGATTTGAGGGCTGCAAGGATGCCGTTCTTATCGCATCGGCTCCCGCTTTCGTCGGTGTCCACATACAAATCGACAAGGATCGTGTCGAGCGCTCTCGTGTCGGCTTCCACCAACGCCGCTACCCATCTGTGCTGGAGGTCCAACATCGGCTGCGCCGCATTCGAAGGTGAACAGGGCATCGGGGGCTTACTTTACCTCTACGATGTCGGTCGGCGGTCGCCGTTCAGGGAACGTATCGCGTGACCCCCTCAATGTCGGGCTGATCAGGTCCCCGCAGTTCGATCACGTTGCGATCGGGATCGCGCACGAACACCGAAACGCCGCCATCTTCGCCGAACTTAACCGGCCCCTGCGTGATGCCGATGTCATTGGCCTTTAAGGCCGTGATGGTCGCCGGGATCGAGGCGACGTAAAGCGCGACGTGGGTGTAGCCGGGAAATTTCTCGCCGACATCCATGAGGATGTTCGTGGTCGGATCACCGGCATTGGCATTGAAGATAAGGTTGATCTCGACGCCTTGCGGGTTGCGGATGATCGCAACGTCGTCGCCTTCCGCTCTGCGCGACAAGGTAAATCCCAGAATTCGATAGAAGGCGATGGCGCGATCGAGGTCCCGCACCCGGATGCCAATATGGGCGACGCGCTCAATAGCGACTGTCTGGGTCATAGCCATGTGTAAGCCCTCTCACACACCCGCGCGACTTGGCAGAGATTCGACTGTCCTCATCGCCCGATTTGGGTGAAGGCGTCCACCTTACCTTCGGCGGATGCCTCCCTCGCCCGTAGGTCGCGGGCTTCTAGCAAGGAGAGGAAGGATTCGTATTCGGCAAGGTAGTGCCCGTGCTTGCTCTCTTTCGCAGAGCACATGTTCGCGGCGAAGATAGCCGCCACCACTTTGTTGACATCGGTCGCATCATCCATCGCGGCTCGCTCCAACCCGTTCATTTCCATATGCATATGGGAACGGAGTGGCCGCGCGACAGCCGTATAGTAAGCCCCGGGGTGCACAAGCGGCAGGAGGTCACCGGGCCATCAATACGGGCATCCTGGACTCCAGGATGATGTGACGGGTCGCACCGCCGAATATCATCTGTCGGATGCGGCTTCGCGTGTAGGCACCCTTAAGGAGTAGATCGGCTCCAGCGGCCTTCGCTTCTCTCAGGAACGACGCACCCTGCGCCGTCTGTCGGCCAACCGCAGTGTGCAGGCTCACGCTCATCCCGCACCGTTCAAGGGCGCGGGCAAGTTCCTCGCCGGTCGGACCCGGCTCAGGCATGTCCTGTGCCCCGACCGCGACGATGACGACTCTATGAGACCTTTCGAGCAGGGGCATACCGAGAGCGACGGTTTGGGCCGTCTCGGCGCTGCCGTTCCAGGCGATGGCGATGACCTCGCCCAAGACTGGCAGATCCACCTTCGGCACCATCAAAACCGGACGACCACTCTCGAACAGGGCTTCCTCCAAGGTGACCCCGGCTATCGAGGCGAGCTTGCGCGGCTGTTCGACCACCGTTAGGTCGTAGGCCCTCCCGACAATGCCAACAATGGGGTTTCGGTGGTCATCCCTCTCAAGCCAGGAAGCACTAGGTCCGTCGTGTCCAGCCATTACTGCGCCAACCGGAACACCCCGCGAGTTCATAAACTCCCGGAAAAACGATCGCGCTTGATCACGCCGCTTATGACCGTCGCGGTCCGCCCGATGGTTGAAATCCGAGGCGATTGAGACTCCCATCTCCCGATCAAACGTATCGGCGTATTCGGAGCCGAAACTGTTCAGGCCCACGATATGGCTGTCGAAGCGTCGCGCGATGAGCAACGCTGCCTCCAAAACGGGTGCAGCATCACCGCCTCCGACGACCGCCAACAAGTTCTTCATTCGACATATCCCAAGAGTTCCATAAGGCGGCTCTGGGTCCGGTCGTAGTCAACCGCAATCAGACACGAATAACCGGTAACATCTGCGGCAAGGATGGCCGCGAGCCTTGGCTCGACCCGCTCTGCGCTCAATGCGTTCTCCCCGGATGCGACTGGTGAAATCGACCCTGCCATTGAAGCGACCCTTTCAGTCTGCTCCCCGGAAGCAAGCCGATCAACGTCGCTGCGCCTTGCCGAACGGCTGATCAGGCAGGGTGGGTCCGGCTGCGATCCGCGCGGCTTGCCCGGAAAGACCGATGTGCTCGGAAAGGAACGACCAGGGCGATACTGATCCGCTCTATGGTCGCTCCGCCCGGCCAAGCCAGAGGTTCCAGGGCATCGCACAACCCGTGGTCGTGCTACTGTCGTCGTATTGTGCGTGCGAGGCGGTAAGGCATCTGATGAACCGAAACACCTATCTGACGGTCACCGCCGCGCTATTTCTGATCATGGCGATAGCGCATCTCCTGCGGACCATCCTCGGGTGGCATGTGGAGATCGGCGGCGTGAGCATTCCCCTCTGGGTAAGTTGGCTGGCCGTTCCAGTGGCGGGTGCCCTTGCATATTTCGGCTTCACGCAGAAGCGATAGGCGGATGGGGGACAACAAGACGCGTGACCACCATCAACATCAGCAGGGGAGGCCGTCATGGCATTACAAATGCGCCGAGTCATCACCGGTCACGACGCCGCCGGGCGTGCGATCGTCCAAATCGACGATATCGTTGAAAACTCCTTCGAGGGTCGCCCAGGCGCGACCGTCTATCCGGTGTGGTCGTCAGAAGGCTTTCCCGTCAATAACGACGGGCAGGACGACGAAGGCCAACGGAAGACCGGCACAACGCTACCTAACGGCACAATTTTCCGCGTCTTGGAATTCGCTCCTGGTCTCGCTCCCCGCAACCACCGGACCGACTCAATCGACTACGGGATCATTCTGTCGGGTGAGATCGACATGGAGCTTGATGAAACGAGTGTCCATCTGAAGGCGGGCGACGTGTTCGTTCAACGTGGCACGATCCACAACTGGATCAATCGCGGCATCGAGCCGTGCGTGATTGCCATTGTTCTGATTGCCGCTAAATCGGTCAACTCGGAGGTAAGACCTTAGAGGCCCAAGGCTGACATCAGCGGCCCCGCTTTTCACAGTGGGGGTTCGGCGCAACGATGAGATCTCGATTTTGCTAGGGCTTTGGTATTCGGCTTCAGATGACCCGCACCCCAAGCGAATCACGACGTATTTCCAACCGCTATACGGCCTTTGCTGTCAACGAAGCACGAGGCATTTCAGAGATTTATGAGAGGCTGGCGCTGGCGATTGCTGCCTCGCCGGAACTCTTAGCCTTCCTTGCGAGCCTGCCGGAAGATCGCCGTCAGCCCAATCTCTTTCTCGCGGCCGTGCGGCATCTGTGTGGTGTGCCCGAAGGAGCCGATCGTCTCGTGGAGATCGTTCGGCGAGATCATCGACGTATCCGGGCTGTGATGCTTTCACGAACAACGCAAACCAACGAACCTGCCCGGTGCAGTGTGCTCCTGCCGATACTGGCCCAACTGCCGCAACCACTGGCTCTGCTCGAAGTCGGCGCGTCAGCGGGTCTGTGCCTTCTGCCCGACCGTTACGGATACGACTACGGTGCGAAGCGGATCGAGCCTCCGGCGCGGGCTGCTGGACAGGCCCCGGTATTTCATTGCAAAGCGAGTGGCGAGGTCTCGCTTCCGGCAACGGTCCCGCAAATCGTGTGGCGCTTGGGACTAGACCTGAATCCCATCAATTTACTGTCCGAGGACGAAACAGGGTGGCTGGAAACCCTCGTCTGGCCGGGCCAAGCTGAGCGAGCAGAACGCCTCCGCGCCGCAATCGATATCGCGCGATCCGATCCCCCAAGAATCGTCAGGGGCGACTTGCTTACGGACCTAGAGGTCCTGATGGCGAGGGCTCCGATGGAAGCAACGCTCGTGGTCTTCCACAGTGCAGTTCTGGCCTATGTGACCTCGCACGAACGGCGCGATGAGTTCGCGACCACCGTGCGGAAAGCCAACGCCGTCTGGATCAGCAACGAGGCTCCCGGCGTATTTCCTTCCTACGCCAAGACCGCGCCGCCCGCGCCATCGCGCGGGCACTTTTTGATGATGATGGACGGGACACCAATAGCCTGGACGGGTCCACATGGGCAGTCGATTGACTGGTTCGGTCCCGTGTAAGCGGCTCCAATGATAACCAGACACCGTTAGCAACAAACAGACATCGCGAAAATTGCCCGCCATAGAGCTTCGCTTTCTACCTCCCAGGCTGAATTCGTGCAGCAAAGGGGGGTGGGTCTTCATCGAGGACGGGCGGAACCGCGGGGGTGGTGGCAGAGCGACGTGAGATCCTAAACGCCGCCTCAGAAATTGGCCGTTTGGTGCTTCGGGGCGGCAAATCGTCATCAAGCCGACACCCCGCTCGATCAAATCGGCGAACCCCACTTCGACGCCGCCTGCCCTTCCGATGAAGGGGTGATTAGGCTGACCTTTCTTCTCGGCTGGAGGCGGGGGTCAATCGAAGTATCATGGAGGTCACAAGCAGGGCGCGACGGAGTAGCACATGACCGCGACGCTCGATGCCGAGGTAGCCGAACTTAGGCGTGCCAATGCTGAGTTGCAGCGGAAGCTCGACGCGCGGACCGCTGAGCGTGACGAAGGCGAGGCTCAAAAGGCCGCGACCGCCGAAATCCTCCAGATCATCAACGCGTCGCCCGGAGATCTCGCACCGGTGTTCGAGGCGATTCTCGACAAGGCGCACAGCTTATGCGGAGCGACGCGCGGCACTCTGTTTCTCTTTGATGGACAGATGTTTCGCGCCACCGCGATGCACGGCTATCCGCCACCGGCGAAGGGGACGCCCCCACGAGAGATCAGCGTATCCGAAGACCCTCGCCTCGCCGCGCTGCTTGCGGGCGAACGCCTCATCCACGTGCCCGATCTGACCCAAGTCGACGATTCGATTGCCCGAGCGGTCGCCGAGCGTGGCGGCGTTCGCACCAACCTACTTCTGCCGCTACGCAAGGACGACGCGCTTCTCGGAGTGATCTCGTGCAATCGCCACGAGGTCCGGCCATTCTTGGACAATGAGATCGCGCTTCTCGAAAGTTTTGCCGCGCAGGCGGTGCTCGCGATGGAGAACGCGAGGCTGATCACCGAGACGCGCGAGGCGCTCGACCAACAGACCGCGACTGCCGAGGTCTTGCAGGTCATCAATGCATCGCCCGGCGATCTAGTCCCGGTGTTCGACGCGCTGCTTGACCGGGCAATCCAACTCTGCGACGCCGCTTACGGGCATTTGCGCACCTATGACGGCGAAGGTTTTCCGCTTGTCGGGGTGCGTGGCGATCCGCGGTTCGTCGAGCTTATGCAGAACCGCGCCGCACTGCTGCCGGGGCCGCACCATCCGGTAACGCGGTTCGTGCACGGTGAGGACATCGTGCACTTTGCCGACGCCGCGCAAACCGATGCCTACCGGAACGATGACCGGTTCCGCGGACTTGTGGACAGCGGCGCCTGCCGCGCCTTGCTTGCCGTGGCGCTGCGCAAGGACGGTGCCTTGCTTGGCTATATCAACGTCTATCGTGAGGTGGCGGGCGCGTTCTCGGACAAGCAAATCGCCCTACTTCAGAATTTCGCCGCGCAGGCGGTCATCGCGATGGAGAATGCGCGGCTCATCACCGAAACCCGCGAGGCCCTCGACCAGCAGACCGCGACCGCCGAGGTGCTCCAGGTCATCAATTCCTCGCCGGGCAACCTTACTCCTGTCTTTGATGCGATGCTCGACAAGGCGATGCGGCTGTGCAGCGCTCAGTTCGGGCAACTCGGCATCTACGACGGAGATGTCCTGTCCCTTGGCGCAGTGCGCGGTCCGCCTGAGATTGTCTCCTACATGAAAAGCCGCGGACCTGTTCGGCCGATCAAAGGGAACAACAGCACGATCGAACGTCTCGCCCGCGGTGAAAACGTCATCCACGTCGCTGATGCCAGGGATGACGATGCCTATCGCGAGGGAAACCCCAACCGCCGCGCCTTGGTCGATCTCGGTGGCTGTCGGACGTTGCTCAATATCGCCCTTCGCAAAGATCGGCTGCTGCTTGGGACCATCGAGGTCTATCGCCAGGAAATCCGGCCGTTCACCGATAAGGAGATTGCCCTGCTGCAAAACTTCGCCGCGCAGGCGGTGATTGCGATTGAGAACACGCGGCTCATCACCGAGACGCAGGAAGCGCTCGATCGGCAAACCGCGACTGCTGAGGTCTTACAGGTCATCAATTCGTCGCCCGGCGACCTCACGCCCGTATTCGATGCGATGCTCGAAAAGGCGTTGAACTTGTGCGAGGCGGTCTTTGGCGTGCTGTGGACCTATGACGGCGAACGGCTGCGTGTCGCCGCCAGTCGCGGCAATTTCACGTTCCCCAAGGAAATCCTGAGCGACGGAATTTCGAGTGGGCCGGAGAGCCGCGATGCGATGGGCCGCCTCATGCGGGGCGAGCCGATTGTCCATATCAGCGATATCCTAGAGGACGCGGACACTGCTTCCGCCAACCCGCTGCGGCGACTTTTGCTGGACATGGGCGGTCGCACCCTGCTGGCCGCGCCGCTGCGGAAAGATGCGGCATTTTTGGGGTATTTCGCGATCTACCGCCGCGACGTGCGTCCGTTCAGTGAGAAACAGATAGCGCTCATCCAGAACTTCGCCGCACAAGCGGTGATTGCGATGGAGAACGCCCGGCTCATCACCGAGACGCGCGAGGCCCGCGACGATGCTGAGGCCGCACTCGGTCATCTGAAAGCGGCGCAGGCCAATCTGGTTCAGAAAGAGAAGATGGCTTCTCTGGGTCAGCTAACCGCCGGGATCGCCCACGAAATCAAGAACCCACTCAACTTCGTCAATAACTTCGCTGATCTCTCGGTCGAATTGCTCAGCGAGTTGAAGGAAACCGCGGCTCAGCGGTCGCCACACTTGGCGAGGTCAAGCGTGCCGAGGTCGATGAAACAATGGATTTGCTCACCAGCAACCTCGAAAAGATCGCCGAACACGGCAAACGGGCCGATGGCATCGTCAAGAGCATGTTGGAACATTCCCGTGGCGGGACCGGCGAGCGCCGCAGCGTCGACCTAAACGGGTTGATCGAGGAAGCGCTCAACCTCGCCTATCACGGTGGCCGCGCCCAGGATCAGAGCTTCAACATCACCCTGGACCGCGATTTCGACGCCGCCATCGCCCCGATCGAACTCACCCCCCAGGACATCACCCGCGTTTGCCTGAACCTGTTCGGCAATGGCTTCTATGCCACCGCGAAGCGGCAGAAAGAAGAAGGCGATCCCGGTTTCAAGCCGACCCTCAAGGTGGCAACTCGGGATTTTGGCGATGCGGTTGAAGTGCGTATCCGCGACAACGGGGTCGGCATCCCGGCCGAGATCCGGGACAAGCTGTTTCAGCCCTTCTTCACGACCAAGCCAACCGGTGAGGGGACCGGGCTTGGGCTTTCCATCAGCTATGACATCGTGACCCAACGGCATGGCGGCACGATCACCGTCGATAGCCGGGTCGGCGAGTTCACCGAGTTCACCGTTCGATTGCCCCGGACCCACCACGCGACGGCGGCGGAGGCCGCGTCATGAGCGTCAGCTTTCCGTCCGGGCAGTCTGCGGCTCCCGCAAGCATCCTTGTTGTGGATGACGAACCCGACGTGGCCGATCTATTTCGCCAGCGCTTTCGCCGCGAGGCTCGCGAGGGAACCTACGTGATGCACTTCGCCGCCTCGGGTGTGGAGGCGTTGGATCAGCTCGCAGGGGAGATCCAGCCTGCCTTGGTTGCTGTTCTCTCCGACATCAACATGCCCGGCATGGACGGCTTGGAATTGCTGGCCGAGATCAAGCAGCGATTTCCAGATCTGCCGGTCATGATGGTGACCGCGTATGGCGATGACGAGCGCCGCCGTCGTGCCGCAGAGTTCTGGCGCTACCGAGTTCCTGACCAAGCCCGTCGATTTCGATCACTTGAAAGCTCAGCTACGGAAGTTGCCGACCGCGGCGGATTGAACGGTCACCCTTTCAGCGTCGGAGGTCTCCAGTTCTTGATATTCGGCGTCGATGGGTTGGGGCTTCAGGCTTGGAAGCAATTTTGGCTCGCTAAGGCGGCGCTTTTCGACCAGGGCACAGATACGAGCGATTAGCACGTCGCGGGGGACGGTGTGCTCAATGGTGTGCTTGGATGCCTGGACGGCATGTAGGCCGGATAAGCCGAAGGAGAGCGCATAACCCCAGAGAGCAGGAAAATCGCCGCCGTAGATCTTCTCGGCTACCTCCCGAGGTCGAACCATCAGGATTCGGGCCACCCGTCTCTCAGAGGCCACCTTGGTTTGGCGAAGCACGCGGCGGGACCCGCGAGCCTCGCCAGCGCTACGGGGCGAGGAAGCGGTGCGTCAAGGATGGGACCCAATTTCGACGCGACCACCCCCCTTTTTCAGGCAAAGTGGCGGGCAAGCGACCTTGCACTAGAAGGCTACACGGCTTCGCGGAGAGTTCCTCAGCATCGCTGCTCGATCTTCGTGTCGAAACACATACCGGGTAGATTGCTCAGACCGGCTTGCCCTGGATCGCAACCTCCACTTTCTTTGTCACTTAAATCGACAGCAATCGGATTGCCGGGTGCCATAATTATCGCCTGTAAAAAGCGATTGTTTACAACCGTGGGGTAAATGAACGAGGAGTCTCCTGTATAGCGCGACAGATCAATGGAAATTTTTGTCGCTTTTTCCGGCGGTATTAGAAGGTGAATCCGATAGTCGCAGGCGACATTGTAGCCATTCTTGTTAGCGAACGTTTCCCATTTAGGAGACGTGGAGCTACCCACGCCGCCCAGAAGCCTAACAAGTCCACCGTTCGAGCCTGAATTCCAGAGCAGCCCGGCCAGGATGACGATCACAGCGCCTCCCATTCCGGCCACCATCCATGTGAGCCACGATCGCGTAGACATCGGCTCTCCCCCTTCCTGACGGTGAGACAGGCGCGTTACCAATCTGACTCAGATCAAAGCGACAACTTTCCTTTGCGCTTCGGCATCGGCCTCAATGTAGCGGGCCGTCGTCCCCAGGCTCGCATGACCGGCGAGTTGCTGAATGTCGCGGAGGCTGCCGCCGACTTCGCTGATCTTGCGAGCGGCGCGGGTGATGAAGCTGCGTCGCCCCGAATGCGATGAGCAGCCGACCATCCCGAGGTCGGCATACAACCTGGAAAACCAGACGACGACTGCCGCCGCGGAAAGGCCCCGGTCTCGTTCACTATGGATGACCGGCCAATCGGGCCGAGCCTTCTCGCCGCGATCACGGTGTAGCTGTATCAGCGCGGCCTTTAGGTCTGGGTGGATCGGGATGTGGCGACCGCCACCTTTGCCCTTTGAGGCTTTGTTCTCCAGCGCGATCACATCTGCGATCTCGCCCTCGGCATCGGTGACCATCGCCCAGGTGACCGAAGCGATTTCCTTCGCTCGCATCCCGGCCTTGATCGACAGTAGGAACATGACCCGATCGCGGATCGGGTAGCGGCGAGTGTCCAGTTCGGCGAGGACCGCGCGAACCTGTTTGTCGGTGAGAATTTTTGCCTGTTTCCCGAGCGACATCAAACCTCCGTAAAAGTGATAGGGATTTATTTTATCCAGCAGATTATATCATCAGTATGAGCATGGGGCGAGCCAAAGCATCGTTAAAGCCCGCGGAGATCCTGGACTGATAAGAGAAATCGAGTTCTCTAACCGGGAGCACCGGGACCGTGTGAGGGGCATCGAACTGATGCCAGCCTATTGTCAGCAGGCCCCGTCGAGACCTTGGCCTGCGCGGGGCCGCATGATCGGTCACACACCCCCGCACTTATGGCACTCGACCCACAAACATGAGAAGGCAGGAGGGATTGCTCTTATCCACGTCCGTTCGGAATCCGATCGGGCAGAAGTGCCACACGGATCGCCCGCTATATTGATTTGACGCGGGGCGGGGGGGCGGGGCGATTTGACTAATGGCTATGTAATACTATTAGGGACTAGTGAAATGGCACCCCTCCCCCTCGTGGGCGATCAGACTATCTTGCCACATTCGACCGAACGCTGGCGACGTGGGAAAGAATAGCGGGACCAACCGAACAAATATGGCGCAAGCCACTTATACATACGGTGGGTCATAACGGCGATATGATGGCACTCATACTGCCCGCGGAACCCACGATTTCTTCCACAGGTCTGGTTGAAGCGATCTACATACCAGAGAGCTATCGAATTCCGGGTGCCAAGGCGGGCATCGAGAGCGGCAAGCTGCGAGAATAGCTCGGTCGATGGTGCGGTGTAGAAAGCGATCAGATCGTGCCTCTCCAACTCATTCGAGCCGCGGGCTGACAGGTGGGTGAGCACTGCAACGTCATCGTCAATTCGCTCTTTCAGCATATCGGAGATCACGACCGCATCGGGAAATCGCTCCATATAGGCTTCCGCCAACCTGGGAAGCGTTTGCTTTTTGCAGTCGGGGTGGTTCTCCACATAAACGAAATCCCCAAATAGGCCGGGCTGGTCGAAACGGAAAACCCGATATGGGTTCGGCCCTTCCTCGTCGTCACGAGCACAGCGGCCAGCGAGTGCATTGATAATCTGAGCGGGCACCGACTCAGTGGTCAGCAAGGTAATTCGCTCTAATCCGCTCCACCAGTTTCGCGGAGCGACATAATAGAAGCGACCGATGCATTCGCTATACATGCCTTTGTCATCGTCGAAAGGACAACGTTCGCTTGTGATCTGAACCAGATCTTCGTCTGAGTAATTCGCGTGCAATATTTCCTGCACATATGTCCAATCGGATTTATCCGACCAGTCGTTGTCGTCGCGGGGACGTGGATTATTGAGGCGATATGCCTTGAATGACTTATAGCGGGCCAGCTTGTCTGCTTCGGGTATCTGCTCGACTGATCTCACGAAATTCCACGCCCATCGGACATCCGCGGCTCGGTGGATGATGACCAGATCGCTCACCGAGATCTCATCGAGCACGACATGCGAGAATGGGGTCTCGAACCGGAGCTTGGTCCGGTAGGCCCGCCGGTCTTCCGGCGTCATATGGTCGAACCACCGCTCGCCGAAACTTCTCGCGTAAAAGAGCCGGGTCATCCCGGTGTCCGCATGACGGCGAACTGTCTCATGGACCCCGAACAGGACGGGGATCTGGCCGCGACGACGGATCGCGTGGAGTTCGTCCCGATGAGCGAGCATTCCCGCATAGATTTCGGGCTGCTGATCGTGAACCGCCCGAAGCCACGACGAAAACCCCATATCGAGCGCATTGATTTCCGATATCTGGTCGCATGCCGGACATTGTCGCTGATAAAGCTCCGTCAGCGACAGATACTCGAAGGCGACGTAAGGGCCATTTGGATACATCGCCGTGAAGTCGCGGATTTTTTCGGCGGCTTGGGTGTAGCTCGGGGACGAAATGAAGACGAACTCGTCGGTGTCGGCGAAGTGAACGGCAAGCTCGTCACTCTGGCCGACCAAGCGACCAATGTTTGCCATCACCGCGTGGCTCTTGCCGCAACCCTCGGGACCCAGGATCAGCACCAGCAGAGCCGCCCGCATCGCCGTAAAAATATGGTCGTTCAGAAATTGCCGGTAGGTCTCGCAATCGTTAACAGTGGCAGCGAAGACCCGGTCGAGCACATGGTCATTGAGGACTGCCAACCGGGTGTCCTGATCGACCATCGCCGCGTATAGCTGGTTGGGACTCACCGGGAGCGGGTAGGTCCTGCCCTCGAACTGGTGCTGGCCTTGCAACAGGACATTCGTGTAATCGCCTTGGATGATTGACGACGGCGTTTCGTCGTCGGCGTTGTTGAACAGGTAGAGCTTCGGGCCTTGGTGACCGATCTCGACACTCGCATAGCGGATGTCCGACCCCACGGTGAGCTTCGGAAAATTCTCGGTCAGGAACTCGTGAAATCGCCGTTGCTCATCGGCTGTTCGGGCGGTGTCCGCGAACCCTGCCTGCTCAACGTTGGGGGTTTTTCTGCCTCCGTGACGCTGAGCGTGCCGAACAGCGGACGACCCGATGAGATCTCCGTGATGGAGCCAGCCTTTGCTCCGATGAGGGGCGGTTTTTCGCACCGTTGAGGCGAGCACATATTGGTGGACATATGACCCGACCGGCAGCCCGAGCGGGTGGTCGTCCTGGACGAGCCTCAGCGCCAGCGGCAGACGCCGATTCTGCTCCCAATACTGCAATGAGTTGTCTGGCTTCGCCTCGATCCCGGTTCCCTTGCGAAAAGCGCATTCGATGACCTTCCAACGATCCTGATGGGCTTCACGAAGGTAGGTGTCGGGGAAATCCGCCAGCCAATTCTCCTGATACGAGCTATTCGAGGCGAAGGCGAGATCGTGGCTCCAATGACGAAGGTCAAAGACGAAATGGAAATGCAGGCTTTTGCGGCCCCCATAGATGACTTCATACCCCCGGTAGTCCTTGAAGCATGTCAGGATTTCTTCGGTGCGTTTCAATCCACCATTCGAGATCGCCTTTAGCTGCTCTCCTATTGCCAGATCATCGAATTCCAGCGTGTAGACGCAGAACCCGATATTGATCGGTCTATCGCTCGGTCGGGTGCCATCCGCGTTGATGTCTATCCACGCCAGGGGATTGGTGAACAGGCCCCATTGGCCCGGCACCGCAAGCTCGCCGTTGATCATCGCTGCTGCGGTATTGCCGGGATCGTAGTTCCTGCGACCGGTTTTGCCGTTGTCCTCAGCGATGTAGATATACGACTGACCCGGCCTGAGCAGATGGGGCCGGATGTAGCTGTCGAGCAGTTTGGATTTCGTTCCGTATATGGCGTTGCGGAACAGATTGATGCCCTGTCCGCCAAGATCGTGAGCGTGCTCCTTCAGACACTCCAATAGGGTGTCGGAAGGCAATATGGGTATTGCCACAATAATTTCCTCGCGCAACGACCCCGTTCGGCTTGTTCTCTCTTGTCCACTCGGAAGTCGACCCCGAGTGGACAATGCGTGCGAGAAAATCCGGGACAAATACCCCGGCAAGACCGAAGGGAGGCCTCAGAATCTATTTAGGTCAAACACCCACTATCTCCAACTATTATTGGAGTCATAAAAAAACTCTAAGTCTCGATAAATATATTCAACAGAGAAAACACGATGTTGAAGATTGTGGAGACAAAATCCGGGTTTATGGTTCATTTTAGTGGATGCGACGAGATCGCGTTCGCAGTCGTATTGTTTCTTCTCGACAAGGATTTTAATGCTCTCACCACTGGCAATAGGAAACTCCTGACACGGGCGATAGACTGCTTCCTCGATGGCGGAACAGTGTTGAGTCAGATTTTGTGCTTCGAAATGGTGGGGCTGTGGCGTTATCGCACCGGCAGGTCGGAGCCGATTTATCATAATGATCTCAGCGTGCCGATCTCGACCGACCCGAAAGCGACCAGGGCGCGACGGCGGCTGATCTGGAAACTCATCCACCAACCGTCCGATGCTACTCTTGTGACCGCCCCCGGCCGCCGTGGCCGCCAAGGCCATCGGGGATAAAAAGGTAGACGGCGTGGCTGCACGAAAAATCGATCTTTATCGCTCTAGTATGTGATTAAACCAGATAATCGCTGCCTCACCTTCTTTCCGAGTGATATCATCCACTGATCGACTATGCCTAATACTGTTGCGTAAGTCTCCAAGTTGACCAAATTTTGCCATCAACCCCTCTTTATTGACGAAGCGTTGCTCAAAATCCGGCCATAGGGCCTTGCTCAGGATCGTGTCCTGTAGCTCACGCAGATCGCAATATTCGAGTCGCCGCGTCATCTGCGCGTATTCCTTGGGATCGATGGCTGCGTTTTTTCTTGCTGCGGCCTGAATACGTTCCTCCGCTTTCTGATAGACATGAGGCGGCAGACGCGCCACATCGCCGCCCAATGTCTCGGCAATTTGTTTGCGTATCCCGAGTTCTATGTCCTCGATCTGCTGATCCAATTCTCGCAGCGGCGTTTCTTGTGCCTGACGCAGCGCCCGACCGAAGAAATGGCGGATCGCCTGGGCACGAACTTCAGGGTCGCTGAGAACGATATTCTTCATCTCGTTGTCGCGCTGAAACATCTTGATCGCGCCCTGGAAGAAGGCCTGGGAGAAGGCCGAAAACACCACGTCCGGGGGGTTATTGCGGAGCATTTCGGTCATGTCCTCGTCGAGGATTTCCCGATTGACCTGTTCAAAGCGGAGAAAGTCAGCTTCGGTGAACTGCGTGGCATGGCGTTCGTTGAACGTGTGGATGATCTCGGCAAGCGATCGCTTCTCATCCTCGGTGTAGGGTTTGGCGGCGAATTCGCTGATCGGTTTCAGCGTCGCGTGATCGCCGGGACTGAGTGACGCATTGCCCGCTTCTTTCTGTTCAACCTTGAAAGCCTGAAGCCGCAGCATGTCGTCGGTAATCTCGATATCCGGCGGAATCTCGCGGTCTGGCAGAAGGCGGATTAGCCAAGCCGCATACACATAGAGCTTTTCTAGGTTGGTATCGTCGAGGCGGACGATCTGGGCGACGAAGCTATAAAACCGCATGTAGCTCTTGAGAAGCTGGCGGAATTCTTCCTGACGCCCCTCATCGTCGTCCGCCTCAAAGCGGCCAACAGCTTGTCGCACTAATCCTTCGAGCCTGATCCGATCAGACGGATCTAGCGGCCCCTTGTAGTAAATCTCCGCGAAGCGTCCGACTTCGCCATCATCGAGGATTCCGAACGCCTTGAGACGGGCTTCCAACTCATAAATCTGGTTTGGGTCTGAGACTGCTTCGAGTTCGGTCGCCTCGTAGTAGGGCCGGAAGGCCGTCTGGATGTCTTCAATCGTGTTCTGGAAGTCGAGAACGAATGTCCGCTCCTTGTCTGGATAACTCCGATTTAGCCGCGAAAGCGTCTGCACGGCTTGAAGCCCGGCGAGCTTCTTATCCACATACATGGCGCAGAGTTTAGGCTGATCGAAGCCAGTCTGATATTTCTCGGCGACGATCAGAATTTGGTATTGGTCGGGATACGGGGTTCCGTCCGGCCTGATCCCGTCGAACCGCCGTGGAAGTTCGGTTTCGGAAAAACCGTTGAGAACAGGCTCGGTCCAAGTTTCGCCATCCAGCGCCAGATCACCAGAGAAGGCGACGAGCGCCTTCAGGTCGGGATAGCTCTGCTGCTTTAGGTAGTCCCGCACCCCGAAATAGTATCTGAGGGCGTGCTCTCGGCTCTGGGTGACGATCATCGCTTTTGCTTGACCGTGAAGGTCCGCCATGACGTGGCGGCGGAAATGTTCGACGATGATTTCGACCTTCTGACCGACATGGGTCGGGTGCAAGGAGGCATACCGGGCGACCTTCCTCTGCCCGCGTCGGCTGTTTAGGTCGGGGTCGTCCTCGATTGCCTTTTCCAACTGGAAATAGGCTTGGTAGGTCATGTAGTAGCGGAGCACGTCGAGGATAAAGCCTTCCTCGATCGCCTGCCGCATCGAATAGAGATGGAACGGGTGGGGCAGTCCATCTGGCCCCCTTGTTCCAAACCGCTCAACGGTGACGTTGCGGGGGGTCGCGGTGAACCCGAAGAAGCTGATATTCGCCTGCGGGCCGCGCTGCCGCTGATAATCTGCGATCAGGTCCTCGATATCATCGCTGCTCGTCGCCTCGCGGGTTAGCGCATCGGCCATTGCCTGAGCACTCTGCCCCGACTGGCTGCTATGCGCTTCGTCAATGATGACAGCGAATTTCCGGGTTCCCTGCCCGGAAATCGCCGCGAGATGGTCAGTGGAGAATTTCTGGATAGTGGTGACGATGATCCGCGCACCGCTTTCAATTGCTTCCTTCAGTTGACGCGATGTCCCGTCGATTTTCCGCACTACCCCACGGGTCTGCTCGAACTGCGAAACGGTGCTTTGTAGTTGGCGGTCGAGCACGATGCGGTCAGTAACGATGATCGCCGTATTGAAGATCGGCTGATCGGTCTCGTCATGCAGGTTGATGGCTCGGTGGGCTGTCCAGCCGATCGTGTTCGATTTGCCGGAACCGGCGGAATGCTGGATCAGGTAGTTGTTTCCGGCCCCATGAGCGCGGGCATGGGCCATCATCCGCCGCACCGCGTCCAATTGCTGGAAGCGTGGAAAGATCACGGTGGCCTTGCCGTCGTCACCCTGCTCCAGGTGGACGAACCTGCCGATCACGTCCAGCCAGACCTCGCGGGAAAAGATCGCCTTTCCCTCGGGCTGATCTGCGTAGAGATAGGCGACACGGAACTCACCCGAGATGTCCGAATTTCCGGCCCCGCCGTCCCGACCCCGGTTGAACGGCAAAAATGCCGTCTTGCCGTTCAACAGCCGGGTGGTCATCGACACATTGTCTTCGTCGAGAGCGAAATGGACGAGCGCCCCCCGCTTGAACGTTAATAGCGGCTCGCCAGCCGGTGATCGGTCGGTGCGGTATTGTTTTTCGGCGTGTTTGAACGTCGAGCCGGTCAGCAGGTTCTTCAGTTCCGCAGTGGCGACGGGGATGCCATTCACGAACAACACCACGTCAATCGCATTCTCGTTCTTGAGGCTGTAACGGACCTGACGGATCACAGAGAGGATGTTGGTCTCATAGAGCCGGACCAGATCAGGGTTGAGCTTCGAGGCTGGCTGGAAAAAGCAAAGAAAAAACCGAATGTTAGGGATCAACTTGATACCCTGGCGCAGCACATCGAGCACGCCACGTTGCTTCAGGTTTCTTTCAAGCTGTTTGAAAAACTCAGCTTCGGCAGAGGCCGTGTATTGCGCTTCCAGCTTCAGCCATTCCTCGGGCTGTGTTTCCCGGACGAAGCGGAGCACCAGCGCCTTATCAAGGGCGAGGGGGCGGTCATAGTCGTTGGGGGCGCGTTCGACGTAGCCCTGCCCCGGCACAAGCTGGCTCACCAAATGCTGTTCGAGCACGATCTCTTTATGCACCAAACTGGCGGCGTGTTTGGGGGCGTCGTTCATGCCCGCGCCTTTCGCGTTCAGGCGGTTGCGGCAGCGGCCATCTCGGCCTCGATGTCGTCAAGCCGCCGGTCAGTCGCGCCGCGCTTGCCCCATGTGGCAACGTCAATCTGACCTGTAACGGCGGCGGTAATAAGGGCGGAGCGGAATTCTATTAGCCGATCCGTAGATTCAGAGATGAGAGTTACAAGCCGAGTGAACGTCTCGTTTTTACTATCCAGGAAATGAACAATTTGACTCTGTTCACTCGGTGGAGGCCAAGACACTTTTGTGGGGTGGACGACATTTCGGTTAATAGTTGGGTTCGCAGAGCTTCGCTCAAAGCTCTCTAAGTCCAACGACATAAATTTATAAAAGACAAATTTCGGCAGGTTTCCAAAGAAATTCTTGACATATAGGGTAGTGTCATGCGGCCAGAAATCACGTTCTTCATAATGTAACTTACCTGCCGATCCTTTCCTTCCGATCAGAACGCCCGGTCCTCTGCATATGAATTTGCTATGGTATGATGCAACTCCCCCTGAAGACACGACGGGATAATTTCCGCTTTCTTCCTGTTGATCTTTTGTTATATCGACGCCTCGCTGAAGCACTATTTTCTTGCCGAGTCCGAGGACTTGCCAGTGGACCGGAACACGCCCGAGATGCGGGATCGCTGTTTCCGTTGTTTCAACATTTGGGTCGATCCCGCGAGTCACGGCGTGCCGCACAAGTGTGCGGAACCTCTCGGCTAACAGTTCGATCGCCCGTCCCTTTTTTTCCATCAGTTGATCAATGCGGGCGGTCTCTCGGTCGAGGAAATCAGCAATCGCTCTTTGGCTGGCGATATCCGGATATGAAATGCGTGATGCGAGAAACCTGTCTACCCGCGCTCGCTTGTGACTGTTGGTTACGGATTCGACGCTTGCTTCTAATCCGTAACGAACGGGTGTTGAGAGCATAAGATAATAGGCGAAACGCGAGACTACGCTCTTGGCAAGTAGAGCAATAAGTTCTGGTGAACATAAGGTCGGTTGCTCGTGCGGCATCGCCTGTATGACGACCGACTTCTCGGGATTTAACTTCGAAACCAGAATTTCGTTGCCCTGAAGAAGCAGCTTGCCACTTGCCAGATCGTCGGCCCGTTCAACCAGTCCGCATCCGAACTCATGCCATGCAGGAAGACTATAATGAAATACCTCTCGGCCAGTTAGTCCCTGCGGATCAATCATCCGCCGAGAGACTTCAAAGAGGCGCTTTATCGGAGCGGTCTCGAAGTTCATGCCGTGACTTCCTTCAGCAGGCCAGCGATCTCAGCTTCCAGAGCCTTTAGCTCACCGTCGATCTCCGCAAGCGGTCGGGGCGGCACATACTTGTAGAAATACCGGTTGAAGTTGACCTCATAGCCGACCCGACCGACTTCTCGGTCACTTTCATCACGGTAGCTCTCATCGACCCAGGCGTGAGGCACGAATGGCGTCACTTCGCGGGCCACATAGTCCTGCCAGTCTTGCTTCAGGGGCACCAGTTCATGATCTCGCAACTCGGTATCCGGCTCTGGATTGCCATCAGCGTCCCGGCAGACATCGGCGGTCTCATCCCGCTCCGATAGCGCCGATAGGATCGCCTTCTTGACCGGCGTGCCGATCTTGATACCGGCTCCCCTCAAGGCCTTGCCAAGAGACTTTTCAAACTCGTCGCGATTGCGAATTACCTCGTTCGGCAAATGATTGGCGAGGGCATTCAATAGGTCGTCCCGCTCGGCGTCATCCAGCTTGCCAATCACCTTTTCCTCGGCCAAGAGAGCCAGCCGTTCGGGGGTGGCCTGAAAATTCAGACGTAATGGCCGCTCGAACTCGGATTTCCCGATATCCGAAATCGCTGGCGTCGAAGATTTTGGAGAAATCACCCTCTGCTCCATCTCCGTTCAGCATCTCCGAATAGATGCGGACGATCTCCTTGCGGGAATCCTCGGGGATTTCACGCCGCTTGGACCCGAGGCTTTTCCTCATGAGCTTCCAGAACCGCTCGGAGGACGCGTCGATCAGTTGAACTTTGCCTCGTCGTCCATTCTGTTTCCGGTTTGTCAGCAGCCACACGTAGGTCTGAATGCCCGTGTTGTAGAAAAGGTCGGTCGGCAGGGCGACGATTGCCTCGACCCAATCGTTTTCGAGCATCCAACGGCGGATTTCGCTCTCGCCCGACCCCGCTCCCCCCGTGAACAGGGGTGATCCGTTCATAACGATGCCGATACGCGATCCCTGCTCGTCATCACGCATCTTGGAAATCATGTGTTGGAGAAAGAGAAGCTGGCCGTCCGAGATGCGCGGCGTTCCGGCCCCGAAGCGACCTTCGAACCCTTGCGTCTCCGCCTCGGCCTTGATCGGCTCCTGATACTTCTTCCAGTCCACCCCATAGGGCGGATTCGACAGCATGTAGTGGAAGGTCTTGCCCTTGTGGGCATCGTTCGTGAGCGTGTTCCCGAAGGCAATCTGCTCAGGATCGTGGCCCGTCACGAGCATGTCGGACTTGCAGATGCCGAACGATTCGCCGTTGATCTCCTGCCCGAAAAGCTCGACCCGAATGCGGGGATTGAGTCGCTTCATTTCTTCCTCGGTCAGCGCCAGCATTCCGCCCGTGCCGCACGCGGGGTCGTAGACAGTGCGAATGATCCCGATACCAGTGAGGGCGGCATGGTCGTTCGCCAACAAGAGTTCCACGATGAGACGAATGACCTCACGGGGAGTGAAGTGCTCACCCGCGGTCTCATTGGAAATTTCCGAGAAACGTCGGATCAGTTCCTCGAATAGATAACCCATCTCGATGTTGGAGACACGATCCGGGTGCAAATCAATTTGGCAAAACCGGTCGAATACCTGCCAGAGGATGTCGGCCTCTTTGAGCCGTTTGAGTTGGTCGGTGAACAGGAATTTGTCGAGAAAGATGTCGCGGACATTGGGCGAGAATTTGGTGATGTAGTCGATCAAGTTCTCATGGACTTGGCCGGGGTCTTGGCCGTGCAAGGACCCAAAGGTGAAGCGGCTCAGATTGTAGACCTTGATGTTGCCGCCGATGGCTCCGAACAGAATCATGTCCCGGGTCGCATCGTCCACGCCCTCGGGCAGGCCCTTCGCAGCCTCCAAAACTGCCGTCTTGGAGGCCTCCAGGATGCAATCGAGTCGCCGCATGACGACGAACGGTAGGACGACCTTCCCGTAATCGGATTGCTTGAAGTCCCCTCGGAGAATTTCGGCGATCGACCACACGAACGAGGCGAGGGAATGAGCTTGACTTGTCGTGCTGTTCATTGGCCGCCCCTGCGGTCAGTTTTCGGCCCCTATGACCTGCCCCTAGTCTTTCATCCAACTGGGACCAGAGTCTCGGCAATGGTTACGCCCTGGGGCGCGGTAGGAGCAACAGGCCGAGCCGTGGAGCTACCACATGGCGTAGCGGATCGGCCTGTTGCGGTCATGTGCGCGGCATAAGCCGCGGGGGTCTGGTAGCCGATCGAGGAATGCGGTCGGCGGGTGTTGTAGTCGGCAGCCCAGGCGGCCAGCTTCTCGCGGGCGTGGTCGAGGCTGAAGAACAGGCTCTCGTTCAGCAGCTCGTCGCGCATCCTGCCGTTGAACGACTCGACGAATCCGTTTTGCGTTGGCTTGCCCGGCGCGATGTAATGCCAGGCGACGCGCTGGTCCTCGGCCCAGGCTAGGACGGCCGTGGAGGTGAACTCCGTGCCGTTGTCGCTGACGATCATGCCGGGCCGGCCGCGCCGCTGGATCAGCGCCGTCAGATCCCGCGCCACGCGCCGACCGGAAATCGAGGTGTCGGCGATCGCGGCCAGGCACTCGCGGGTGACGTCGTCGACTACATTGAGAATGCGGAACCGGCGTCCGTCGGCGAGTTGATCGTGCACGAAGTCCAAGGACCAGCGAGCATTGACTTTCGCCTCGACCAGGATCGGCGCGCGCGTTCCCACAGCACGACGGCGGATGCGGCGCTTGCGCACCGTCAGGCCCTCCTCGCGGTAAAGCCGGTAGATGCGGTTCTTGCCCGAAGGCTCGCCCTCCCGCCGCAGCAGCACGAACAATCGCCGATAGCCGAACCGCCGCCGCTCGACCGCCAAGCTGCGCAGGCGCTCCCGCAGCTCGGTGTCCGGCGGACGACGTGACCGGTAGCGCACCATCTTGCGGTCCGCCTTGATGATCGAGCAGGCCCGCCGCTCGCTGATCTCGAACATCGTCCGAAGATGGGCGACGCCTTGGCGCGTCGCGGCGGGCCCTACCATTTTTTTGCCAGAAGCTCGTTCAACGCGGCCTTGTCCAGCATCGCATCCGCCAGGAGCCGCTTGAGCCGGCCGTTCTCTTCCTCCAACGACCGCAGCCGCTGCGCGTCCGACACGCTCATGCCGCCAAACTTGGCCTTCCAGGCGTAAATCGTCCCCTCCGAGACACCGTGCTTGCGGGCCAAATCGCCCGCCTTCGCCCCAGCCTCGTTCTCCCGCAGGATACCGATGATCTGCTCTTCCGTGAACCTTGCCCGCTTCATTCGTCCGTCCCTCTCGTTGGGCCGGACTCTAGTTCTACTTGGAGGAAAATCTCAGGGGCAGGTCACCTATCCTACACCCAAGCGGATTACGCACGCGTTTATCAATCTTGGCGGTGTCTGACCCCTCTGGGCATTCGGGCAGCAGGCGCTATTTGGGCAATGACCTGACGATCGAGGCGAAAACCTCCACTGGATCAGCACCCAAGGCTCGGCTGACCAAAAGGAACTCGACGAGATCAACCCGCCGCATTCCAGATTCGATCGCAGAAATCACGGACTGCGGCTTTCGGAGCCGAGCCGCTAATTCGACCTGTGTGATATTCGCGTGCTGCCGAGCCGCGGTGAAAACCTTTCCAACAATTTCGTAATGCTCGGGTTGAACCCATTTCGCGGCGGTTCGCATGAATGCCCGGCCATGATGGTTAAATCAGAAAATCCAATATCAGATCTTCTAATAATCTGCTACGATTTGCATCCGCCTTTTGGTCTCGCCATCTGGGAAACCTTCGGCGGCGACATTAGGGCGATTTCCGCAACTTTCGACGGAGGGCAAATGTCAGGCGTGACTTGGGAAGCGGTTATCCGTCTTCCGCAAAATGGCGATCAAGTTCGAGTTCGGGTTCAAGCACCCACACAGTTCGACGCGCGGCAAATGATCGAGCTTCAGTATGGGAGGGGCAATCTGCTGTTTGCGCCGGTGAGAGTTGATTTGACAAGAGCCAGGTAGCTGCAGCATCGCTGGCTACGCCGTCTAAGACGGCTGTGCTTAGTTGTTTAAGCCCCGTTCCCGGCCCCCCGCGGCGAGGCCCCGCAGTCACGTGTCCCGGGGTTTAGATCGATCATCCAGCACTCCCAATATAAGTTTTTGCTTATGTCTAAACTGCGAGATACCAAGCGATGACCGAAAAGCGTGGCGGTGCGATAGTCAGCGACTCTCCGTCTGATTTGAAGGTGATCGTCTTCGCGGCATGGTCGGCACTCCAAGCGTTTGACTTAATCGGCGGCTGTCCCGGTTTGAGAACAAACCAGTTATGCCGATCCCTCGTGAAGAAAAAAAATTCTGAACATAGGAACGATACCTCATCAGGCGTAATTTCTCCTGCCGCGATGAGCCGCGATATCTCGTTGAGAAAAGCATCAAACCGACGAATTGCGTGAACTGCCTGCGGTTGCTCAACCCAACACGATAGGCTTATGGGGCGTCCATTTATAAATACACGGATTCCATCCGAAATAGTTGATTTTGGGCGATGCATTGCGGCAATTCTTTGGTTGCGCTGAGCTGAGTCTTTCTCCCACCCCAATTTCGCCCTCGCTTTACCGACGGCTCTCTTTTGAGCTGCGGCGGCAACCGCAGCTTCTTCACTGAAAGCTTCCTCGAATAATTCGGTCAGTTCGGCGACAACTTTAGCAACGTCGATTTTATTGAGATCATCGTCCGGCATGGTGCCTCCAGTCTTCCTGCTGAAATTGCACCAAAATCTGTGTCAAGCCGGTTAATGACACCATTACAGGAGGCGGAACGGCGTCGTCAGCGCCATTTCGGCACCGGTTTCTGCAGTGTACCTTTTCGTCACCCGAAACAGGCGAGAAGGAGTACCGAGTGATGCTGACTATAGACGAAAAAGTATCCGAGATGCGGAGCGCATGGACTGGCTTTCGTTCAGCACAGCTTACCGCATTGTTCTACGCCAGTAAGGTCCTAGACCATGCGAGGCAGCAACCTGACGAGTGGAAAGTCTATACAAAAGGCACTCCGGGTCGAGAGCCACAGGCCAAGACTGTCGAATTGTTGCTCGGCAAGGATGGGGAGAGCAAATCGGTCTCAGCCGAGCGGAGAGCCGAGTGGGGTGCGGCGATCGCGTGGTTCCTCGATTGCTGCGAGGAACAGAACGATGCGGCGAAGGCGGTCGAACTTGCTCGCGAAACGGGCGGGATCACAAAGATCGCTGCGGTGTGGCGCGAGCACAATGCCACCAGCAACCCCAAGTCCCGCACCGCCAAAGCCAACCGAACGAAGACATCGAACGCGGCGAGCGCCGTCAAAGCGGCGGAGTTGGATAAGGCAATCGTGGAAGGATCGGAAGATGATCTGCCGACGCAGCCTATCCCGATTATTCCGCGTCAAACTCTCCCGCAATGCGAGGCGAACGGCGACGCCGCCGCGATGATCGAATTCCTCACTCGACACGGAGTTCGAACCGGGCGTGCGCCGCGATTTAATCGATCGCGGTGAGGACGATATCTACCTTTACCTGCACGTCCTCAACGAGCGGACCGGCAAATTCGTTTGGTATGGCGGTGCCGTGCATTGCGATCTTGCCGATCAGGTTGGCGATTTGCTCGCGCAAGAAGCGCAATCCCGCGTCAAGCAAGCCGCCTAGATCATGCCAAGTCCTGTTGTTATCAATGCGGAGCGGAGGCGCTGGAAGCGCCTCCGTGCCCTCGCCGACAATGTCCGCACTGATCCCGCGTTCGCAAAGAGGATCGTCGAATATTTCCGGCCACAGTTTCGAGCGGGGGAAACCTTTCTCGACCCTTGCCGTGGCGGGGGAGCCTTTTACGACGCTCTCCCCGAACCGCGCGACTGGTGCGAGCTTCAGGACGGCCGGGACTTCCTGCGACATCGTCGAAGGGTCGGATGGATTATCACAAATCCGCCGTGGAGCAGCCGTGCCTACCGTCCGATCAGCCGACGAGCCTTCGAGATTGCAGAGAACGTCGTGTTCCTGCTGCGGCTCCAATCGGGATTAAGCACCTATACCCGAATTATTGATGCGCTCGAATTCGGTCATCGGCTCAAAGAAATCGTAGTCGTCGATTGGGCTGATGCTGGCTTTCCAACCGAGGGGTTCGCGCTCGCGGCGTTCTATTGGCGGCGGGGATACCCAGGTGGAACCGCTTGGGCGTATGGCTTACGCGAAACTTCCATCGACACCGGCAGAATATTCTTGAATCCCGGTGAGTCCGGGTTAGTTGGCTAATATGACAGCCGATTTCATATGGGGTGCCAAGGCCATCGCGGACTTCCTCCGCGACGAGTGCGGCATCGCCTCTGCTACCTCCAAGATGGTCTACCATTGGGCCGAACGGTCAGTGATCCCGATCGCGACCCTCAACCGCAAGCTGGTCGTCAGCCGAACGGCGGTGTTCGCGCATTTCAACAGCGCCATCAACGCGGCTATTGAGCGGTGCCAGACTGTCACGGGTTCCGAGATCGTAGAGCCGATCTCTCCCCCCTCACCTACCCAACCCGAGGCAGCACCGAACCCGCATAGCGGCGCTCGTGGCCCACGTCATCGCATCCGTTAATGTGACCCGGGTTCTAACTCTAACCATCCCCAAAAAGGCAAGCCGATGGCGGTCAAAAAGCGCGAATGGACGAACAAGGACGGGTCCAAGGGCACCGGGTATCAGGTCGGCTACAGCGACTCAACCGGTAAATGGCGGACGAAGACGTTTGATCGAAAGAAGGACGCTGATGCGTTTTTCGAGACGACCAAGCGGGAGGTTCGGCTTGGCATCCATGTCACAGATCGGGACACGGTTACGGTTCGCGTCGCAGGGGAAAAGTGGCTCATCACATGCGAACTCGGCGGGCTGGCAAGCTCCACCCGTAAGCAATACGCGGGGCACGTCAACAACCACATCGTCCCCGCTAAATTGGGCGACAAGAACGCCATCATCCTCGGCGACGTGCTGTTAACGCGGCTTTCCGGTCCGCTAATCACGGATTTCCGCGACCATCTTCTCAAGGCAAATTCGCACGCCACCGCTCGCAAGATTTGGGTGAGCTTCAAGGCCATGCTGTCGGACGCCGAAGTCCGTGGGCTGATCAGCCATAACCCTGCGGGTCCGATCTTCATCCGGGAAGACGAACGCGGCCACATGCAGGATATGGCGCTACGCGTATTCCCCCAACCCGCCGAGATACGAGCCATCATCGAAGCCGCGACCGGCCCCCGTATGAAAGCACTACTGACCACTGCGCCGTTTGTGGGACTGCGATCGTCGGAGCTTCGTGGCCTTTGGTGGGAGGACTGTGATTTCGTCAAGCATCGGATCAACGTTCGCCGCCGTGCAGATGAGACGAATAAGATCGGCCCCCTCAAGTCCAAGGCCGCTCACCGGTCTATTCCGATGACCCCGGAAGTCGAGAAGGCGCTGCGCGAGTGGCGGGTCGCTTGCCCCCGGCAAGATGGCAAACTGGTCTTGGTCTTCCCGAACGGCTTGGGAAAGGTGCAGGCGCACAATCACCTTGTCGAGTGGGGCTTCTACCCCGTGCAGGTTGCCGCCGGAGTCGTGACCCCGCGGCTTGGCCCGGATGGACAGCCCGTGATCGGCGGGGACGGCCAGCCGGTCATGATCGCCAAGTATGGGTTGCATGACCTTCGGCATTTTTTCGCGTCATGGCTCATCAACGACCTGCGCTGCAATCCCAACAAGGTCAAGACGCTTGTCGGGCATTCCTCAATCAAGTTGACCTATGACATCTACGGGCATCTGTTCGACGATGACGACGGCGATAATCTGGCTTTTGCCGCCGGTTCCGAGCGGGTAATGTCCGCGCCCTTGGCGGTTCGAGCACCGTAGGTGCCATGCTACCCGCTGAGCACAGGACGTGAACAAGGGACGGTCGGGGAACCAAGGGGAATAAGGGCGACTCGACAAAAACTTGACAAAGCAGGATAAATTCAGAGCCGATGAAGATCTAAATGGTTGAAAACGCTTACAAAGGCCGGATGGCAGAGTGGCTATGCAACGGACTGCAAATCCGTGTACAGCGGTTCAATTCCGCTTCCGGCCTCCACTGCCGAAAGACAGCGTTGATAAATAGGGTTTTTATTCGAATATTCTCACCGGCCTTCCACCAACGATAAAAGTGGGAGTATTTCGCCGAAATCCGCTGCTTGTTCGTTCCAAAACGCGCTTGCGTCAGGGCGCTTGGATCGTGCGCCTGTCGACCAACCGATATTACGGACCGTTGCGGGAAAGCTACAGAACACTACGGGACGAAATCCTCCCACTTCTCTTCAGCCTGCTTGGTACCAAGCACGCGTCCGCAGGACGATCCGCACCACCGAAAGCATCACCGGTACCTCGACGAGGACGCCCACGACCGTTGCCAGCGCGGCGCCCGACTGGAACCCGAACAGCGCGATGGCCGCTGCGACCGCCAGTTCGAAGAAGTTCGAGGCGCCAATGAGCGCGGACGGGCAGGCCACGTTGTGCGGGACGCCGAGTGCGCGGTTGAGCGCATAGGCAAGGCCGGCATTGAGATAGACCTGAATCACGATTGGCACCGCCAGCAGCAGGATCACCAGCGGCTGGTGGACGATCTGCTCGCCCTGAAAGCCGAACAGCAGCACAAGGGTCGCCAGCAAGGCTCCGAGCGATGCCCGTTGCAGACGGTGCAGCGTCGCCGCGAGCGCTATTTCCCCGCCAGACGCAAGCAACGACCGACGCCAGGCCTGTGCAGCGATCACCGGCACGACGATATAGAGCACGACGGCGAGGAATAACGTCTCCCACGGCACCGTAATCGACGACAGCCCGAGCAAAAGGCCGACGATAGGTGCAAACGCGAAGACCATGATCGTGTCGTTGAGCGCGACTTGGCTCAGGGTGAAATTCGGCTCTCCGCCGGTCAGGTTCGACCACACGAACACCATCGCAGTGCAGGGCGCGGCGGCGAGCAGAATGAGCCCGGCGATGTAACTGTCGATCTGTCCCGCCGGCAGCCAGGCGCGAAATAGCCAGCCGATAAAGAGCCAGCCGAGAAGCGCCATGCTGAACGGCTTCACCAGCCAGTTGATGCCGACCGTCACCGCGATGCCGCGCCATTGCTCGGCGACCCGGTGCAGTGCGCCGAAATCGACCTTGATCAGCATCGGCACGATCATCAGCCAGATCAACACAGCGACCGGGATGTTGACCTGCGCGACATTCATCCGCCCCAGCGCATGGAACGGCGCCGGCATGAGCTGGCCGAGCACGATACCGGCGACGATGCAGAGCGCCACCCACAGCGTCAGATAGCGCTCAAATAGCCCCAGCGCCGACGTAGCGGCGCGCCGACGCACATCGGAAACCGATGACATGCAAACTCCTGCTAGAGCGGCTTGCGTGCTTCGATAGTTGCCGAGACGACGAAGTTCTCGATGCCTCGACCGGGCGCCCAAGTCGCGATCATGCCGCGGCTTTCCGGCTTCGTTGTCACCTGCACGTCGGCAAAACCCAATTCGGTGAGCCAAGCCTCGATCTTCGCGATCGGTGCCGCGCCGGCAACGCAACCGCAGAGAAGCGCCGTGTCGGCCTGCAAATCCGCCGAAAGCGGGGTGGTATTGACCACATCGGAGATCGCCAAGCGGCCGCCGGACTTCAGGACACGAAAGGCTTCGCGGAATACGCGCGCCTTGTCAGGAACCAGGTTGATGACACAGTTCGAGAGGATCACGTCGGCCGCATTGTCGGCGATTGGTAGATGCTCCAGTTCGCCGAGGCGGAACTCGACATTCTCGGCGCCGATCTTGGCCGCGTTCTCGCGGGCCTTCTTGAGCATCTCATGGGTCATGTCGACACCGATCACGCGACCAGCCGAGCCGACCTGCTGCGCGGCGAGAAAACAGTCGAACCCCGCGCCGCTACCGAGATCGACCACCACTTCGCCGGGCTTCAATGCGGCAACCGCCTGCGGATTGCCGCAACCAAGTCCGAGATTGGCGCCCTCGGGTACAGCGGCAAGCTCCTTGTCCGAATAGCCCATCCGTTTCGACTTGCCGTCCGGGTCGGCCGTGGGGCCGCAACAAGACGCCGCCGGCACGCAGCAGCTTGCCTCGCTTGCCGCTTCGGCGATTCCACCATAGCGCGCCCGTACCATCTCCTTGATTTGCACATCGTTCATGACGGTTACCTTTTCTCGGGTATCGCGCTAACGCGCACAGCAGCCGGTTGCAGCGGGTGCTGCTTCACAGATCGCTTCCGGTTCACAGCAGGCCGCTTCGCTGACTTCGCTCAGCTTCGCGAGCGACCCCTCGCCGTAGACAGTGCTTTCGCCGTAGGTAAAGAAGGTCTCCCACGGCACACCCTGCGGATCGGCAATCCATTGCTTGTCCGATTTGGCGTAGCAGCAGGTCGCGTTCTTGGCCTCGACGGTCGGCCGTTCGGCCCGTGTCAGCCGGTCATAGACCTCGGCGAGTTCAGTTTCGTCCTCAGCCTGGATGCCGAGGTGCGATATGCCGGCGACGCGCCCCGGCTGCATACTGATCGCAAAATTCACCCGCGGATCGTCGAGCATCCATTTGACGTAATCGTCCTTGACCACCGTCGGCTCGGCCGCGAACAGCGTCGCATAGAACCGGGTCGACTGCGCAAGATCGTCAACCGACACGTGAACGTGCAGGCGCTTCATCGCATTCTCCCATGGCAAAGGCTTCAGCCGGATTGCAGGCCGGAGCGCAGGGCGCACCGCGTCCGCAGCAATTCTCGGTGAGGTACGCGAGCAATTCGGTCATGGCGCGGTATTCGGCGGCGTAGATCAGCTGGCGGCCCAAGCGCCGTTGGGTGATGAGACCGGCATGCTGCAGTTCTTTGAGGTGGAACGTCAGCGAGGCCGGCAACACGCGGACTCGGTCGGCGATAACACCGGCCGGGAGCCCTTCGGGCCCCTGCGTCACGAGCAGGCGATACGCGTCCAGCCGGGTCTCCTGAGCGAGCGCGCCAAGCGCGGCGATTGCAGCTGGTTTGTCCATTGGCGCCAAATCTTCATTTTGAAGAATTACAAAATAAGGAGGCTGGCTGCTCTCGTCAAGATATTTTGCAAATTTTCAAAATATGGGCTATCCGCGGGCACGGCGGCGCTCCGATGCGCGTCGCTTTCGGCTGGTAACCCGAACACCAACACACGGCACAGCGCGAGCATCGCGGCCGAGCCCCATAGGCAAGCCGAGATCCCCCATTTTGCGTGAGTAGACCCGACATGACGATGCCGAAGAGGCGCCCCGTCGCATTCGCGGCGTAGTAGAAGCCGACATCCTCGGCCGCTTTCTTCGATCCCGCGTAGACGAGAATCAGGTACGAGTGAAGCGACGAGATCACCGCGAAGGCAAAGCCGAAGATCGCCAGCCCGGTGACGACCAGCGAGGCCGGGGCAAGACCTGGGACGTGCCCGAAGGCGCACGCAATTGCTGACCAAGCCGTACCGCCGTGACGAACTCGCGATCATGGTTCGCAACGCGTTCGGTGGCGAGAGTGCGAGGGTGTCGATCCGATGGCCAAAATTCTCATTATCGATGACGACGCCGCAATCGGACGGACGCTGGGTCGTGTGCTCTCAAAGGCGGGACACGTCGTCACGGAAGCCGACGACGGACGCAAAGCAATAGAGCTCTTTCGCTTCCATGATGCTGAGCTCGTCATCACCGACATCGTCATGCCAACGCAAGAGGGCATCGAGACCATCCTCGAAATACGCCGAGAGGCGCCGGGCGTTGGAATCATCGCGATTTCGGGTGGCGGCCAGAGCAGCGGCATGACCTATCTCGATCTCGCCGGCTAGCTTGGTGTGGATGCGGTCCTGTCAAAGCCGTTTCGGGCTCCCGCTCTTCTCAATGCGGTCGCCAAACTGCTGAGCTCTCAAGAGGATCATTAGCCCCGCCATCGCCTGCTCTTCAATCGGAGGCCCTAATAGCTCGCTTCAGCGGTGATGTTAGCTAGCGGTGGCGATAGCCGGGCCCTGGATGCGGCCATGCGACGCGGCCGAGAGTGCGGGTTGAAGATGTATGGCTGCCGAACGCGCCGACAGTAGCGGATAACCGCGCCACCCAGATCCGCTTATGCCGGCGGCTGCGCTTCAAAGGTCTCGTCATCCTCGGCAAAGGCAATCCAAGGCTGTTTGCTGCGCGTCCAGATATGCCGAGTGGGCCGCAGCCATGATGTATCGTCGAGCGTACCGCCCCGTACGCGGATCATGCCGTCTCGCGGTGGGCTTGCGAACCAGGAGCCACATTCGGGACATACCCATCTGGTATTGACCCGACCGCTGTCGGCTATCCGCTGCAGCGGCCGGGGCTCCAGTCCGCTCCGATGAAAGGCGCTCTCCACCACCACAAGGCCCAGCGAAAAGGCGCTGCTCGTCAGGCGCTGGCAGTCCGTGCAATGACAGGTATAGACGAGCTTCGGCGCCTCGCTGATCTCGTAGCGTATCTGGCCGCACTGGCAGCCGCCGGTCTGCGGGAGTTTCATGCTGGCTCCTTTATCGCATCGTCATCGGGCGCCCCCAGCGGTCTTCATAGACCACCTCGGGCAGTTGGGCACGCCTGACCGGGCCGAACCGCCCCATCGGATAACCGATCGGCAGCAGCGCATAAGAATGCACCTCCGCGGGCAATCCCAGCGCTGCCTCCACCTCCTTCTCGAAATTGAGGTAAAGCGTCGTCAGCGTCGCACCGAGACCGAGCGCGCGCGCCGCCAGCAGCATGTTCTGCACGGCCGGATAGATCGACGAGCCGGCGGTTCGCGTCGGGCTCGCGCCTTCCATGCAGGGAATGATCCAGACCGGCGCCTCATGAATGTGGTCCGCCAGGTGCTGTGCGGCGTCCAGCATCCGCGAAAATCGCTCGGAGCTGGTGCCCGGCGCGGGCACACCTGACCGGTAGCGCGGGCTGACGATCTCGTCCCAGGCGCGCTTGTAATAAGCGCCGACGGCTGTCTTAACCTTGGCGTCCTTGACGACCAGGAAGCGCTAACGCTGCATATTGCCCCCGCTCGGCGCATAAGTGCCAGCCTCGAGGATTTTACGGATTATCTCCTCCGGCACCGGGTCTGGCTTCAGCCGCCGCATCGAGCGCGTCGTCGCCATAATCTCGAACAGGTCGGCGGACGGATCGGTCATGGCATACTCCCAGCAAGCGCGGCATATATCCGCCCCATATAACAAAGTCTCCGGCGCCGGGTCGGCACCCGCATGTACCAGTGAGGACGCTGCACGTTGAGCAAGTGCGATGGGGCCCCGCAGGCGTTGCTAAGCGCGCAGATGGCAGGCCACCCAGTGCCCATCCTTGGTCTGCTTCAACTCGGGCTTCTCGGTGCTGCATAGCGGCAGTTCGCGGATCGGGCAGCGGGTGTGGAAGTGGCAGCCCGAGGGCGGGTTGATCGGGTTGGGGACGTCGCCCTCCAGCCGGATCCGCCGGCGTGCCGCCCTCGGATCGGGCGTCGGCACCGCGGACAGCAGCGCCTCGGTGTAGGGATGGCGTGGGTTCTCGTAGATCTCGTCGGCAGGAGCATGTTCGACGATGCGGCCAAGATACATGACCGCGACGCGGGTGCTAATGTGCTGCACCACCGCCAAATCATGGGCGATGAACAGGTAACTGAGGCGGAATTCGTCCTGCAAATCAGCCAGCAGGTTGATGACCTGGGCCTGCACCGATACGTCGAGCGCGGAAACGGGTTCGTCGCAAACGATCAGCTTTGGCGAGACCGCCAGCGCCCGGGCGATACCGATACGCTGACGCTGCCCCCCTGAGAATTCGTGCGGGTAGCGCCGCTGATGGTCGGCGTTGAGCCCCACCAGGCGCAACAGCTCGACAACGCGGTCCTCGTATTCGGCACGGGTCTTGGCCAGCTTGTGGATCGTCAGCGCCTCGCCGATGATCGCGCCGACGGTCATTCGCGGGTTCAGCGAGGCATACGGGTCCTGGAAGATAATCTGCATGTCCCGGCGCACCGCGCCGAGCTCCTTTCCCGCCATGCGGGTCACGCTACGGCCATCGAGCCACACCTCGCCCGAGGTCGGCTCGATCAACCGCAGGACGCAACGCCCCGTCGTCGACTTGCCACAACCGGATTCGCCGACCAGGCCCAGCGTTTCACCCGCGCTGATCTCGAAGCTGATCCCGTCGACCGCGTGGACTTGCTCGGTCAGCCCGGGGAGCAACCCGTGCCGGACCGGAAAGTTCTTCACCAGATGCTCGACCCGCAGCAAAGGTTCGCTCATTCGATGCCGCCCGATACCGTCAGTAGAGGACACAGGCCACCTTGTGGCCGCCCTCGATCACGCGCAACTCCGGCACCGCCGCCGTGCAAGCGGGCGTGGCGAAGCCGCACCGCGGCGCGAACCGGCAGCCCGGCGGCGGCATAAGGAGACTCGGCACGCTGCCCGGGATCGCTTCGAGCCGCCGCTTTCGGGTTGCGCCCTTTTCGAGCCGCGGTATCGAGCGAATCAGCCCTTGGGTGTAGGGATGCAGCGGATGGGCAAACAGCTCCTCGACCGACGCCTCCTCGACCACCCGCCCGGCATACATCACCGCAACCCGCTGGGCGACCTCGGCCACCACGCCCATCGCATGGGTGATCAGCATGATGGCCATCCCGAAGCGCGCCTTCATCTCGGCCAGGAGGTCCAGAATCTGCGCCTGGATCGTCACGTCGAGCGCAGTGGTCGGCTCGTCAGCGATCAGAAGCTCCGGACTGCAAGCAAGCGCCATCGCGATCATCACCCGCTGCCGCATGCCGCCCGAAAGCTGGTGCGGATAGTCATGCACGCGCCGTTCCGGCGCCGGCACATGCACGAGCCGCAGCATCTCGACGGCCTTGTCGATCGCGTCGCGGTGATTGAGTCTCTGATGGAGGCGGACGACCTCGGCAATCTGCTCGCCCACCGTATAGACCGGGTTCAGCGAGGTCATCGGCTCCTGGAAGACGATGGCGATCTCGCGGCTGCGGATGTCCTGCATTTCAGCCGGGCCAAGCGGTACGAGGTCGCGCCCCTTCCACAGGATGCGCCCCTCGACGATCTTGCCGGGCGGCATCGCGATCAACTTCAGGACGGTCATCGCGGTGACCGTCTTGCCGCAGCCGCTTTCGCCGACCACGCTCAGCGTCTCACCGCGCCCGATCGTCAGATCGACCCCATCGACCGCGCGAACCATGCCGTCGTCGGTCTTGAAGTGCGTCTTCAGCCCGCGAATATCGAGCAGCGCCTCGACCACCGTCAGATGACCCGCCGCGGGTCGAGCGCATCGCGCAGCCCGTCGCCGATATAGTTGATCGCCATCACCGCGACGAAGATCGCACCGCCGGCGAACAGCGCCCAATGCGGCGCGACATCGAGGTAATCCTTGGCGTCGTACAGAATCCGGCCCCAGCTCGGGATGTCCGGTGGAAAGCCCAGTCCCAGAAACGACAGCGTCAACTCCAAGATGATCGCGTTCGCCACCTCGATCGTCCCGGCGACGATCACCGGGCCGAGCGCATTGGGCAGGATGTGGCGCACCACCTGGCGCAGCGTCGACGCGCCCAGCGCGCGCGCCGCCTCGACAAATTCCTTTTCGCGCAGCGAGAAGAATTGTGCGCGCACCAGCCGGGCGATCGACATCCAGCGAAACCCGCCGATCACAGCGACGATCAACACGAAAGTGCCGAGCTCCAGCCCCACCAGTTTGCGCAGGGCTCCCTGAAACAGATAAACGATCAGCAGCAAAACCGGCAGTTGCGGCAGCGACAGGAACAGGTCGCACAACCACATCAGCGCCATGTCGATGCTGCCGCGTGCGGTGCCGGCGACCGCGCCGATAAAGACGCCGACAAACACCGCCACCAGCATCGCGGCAATGCCAACCGACATCGAGATCCGGCCTCCATAGATCAATCGGGCGAGAAGATCCTGGCCCAGATCGTCGGTGCCCAGCGGGTGCACCAGGCTCGGCCCATGCATCTGGGCGCTGAAGTCGATCGCATTGATCGGCACCGGCCACAGCAGCGGCCCGAACAGCAGAGCAAGAACCACGACCGCCAGCACGCCGGCGCTAACCAGCGCCAGACTATGACGGCGAAACCGCCGCCACGCCTCGCGCCCGAGCGAGGAACGTCGCGACCGTACCGCAACCGGCCCGACCGCGACGTCAGCGATAGGAGATGCGGGGGTCGAGCCAGCCATACAGTAGGTCCGCGATCAGGTTGAACAGGATGACGAGGCAGGCGAAGACAAAGGTCACGCCCATGATCACCGGCGTATCGTTGGCCAGGATCGCGCTGATCAGCAGCGAACCGATGCCGGGAACACGAAAAATCTGCTCGGTGATGATCGCGCCGCCGAAGATGACCGGCATCTGCAGGGCGACAAGCGTTACCACTGGTATCAGGGCATTGCGGACCACATGCTTCAACACCACGACCCGCTCGGGAAGCCCCTTGGCGCGCGCCGTGGTGACGTAGTCGAGACGAACCACGTCGAGCACCGAGGCACGCACGAAGCGGGTCCATGCCGCGCCCTGAAACAGGCCGAGCACGACAATCGGCATGATCGCCTGACTGATATAGGCCCAGATCAGTGGGAATCCGCTACCGCCGATATCGGTGCGGTAGACAAATGGCAGCCAGTGCAGGTTGACGCTGAACAGCAGGATCAGGACGAGGCCGGTAAAGAAGGTCGGCAGTGAAAACCCAATGAGCGCCAGGCTGCTCGCGACCTGGTCGAACAGCGAATAGGGCCGGACGCCGGCATAAACCCCCACCGGCACGGCGACCGCCAGGGCAAGGACCTGCGATGCGCCGATCACCGCGAGGGTCGTCGGCAGGCGCTGCATGATCAGCGTCGAGACATTGATTCGGCTGGCGAACGAAAACCCCCAGTCGCCGTGCAACATCGCGGCGAGCCAGTGGAAATAGCGTAGATAGACCGGATCATCGAGGCCGAACTTGGCGCGTAGCGCCGCTGCGACCGAGGGGGGGATTGAGGGATCGCTCGCCAGGTCAGAGAAAGGATCGCCGGGGGCAAGCGCCAACACCGTGAACAGGACGACACTGATGCCGAGTAGGCTCGGCACCGAAAGCAGTAACCGCCTGACGAGGTAATTGAGCACGAGCGCCTAGCTCGGCGCCCGAGACTGTCTGCGGCGGCAGACAGCCTCGCCAGCTCGGGCCGGATCAGGCATCGGCGTACCAGTCGTAGAAGTTCCAGATATAACTGTCCCAGCCCGACAGCAGCACGTGTAGCTTGCTCGAGACCGCGGCGACGCTGGGGCGATAGACGACCGGGATGACGGCGATGTCCTTGATCACCGTGTCATTCATCTTGATAAACATTGCGGCGCGCTTCACCGGATCGGTCTCGTGCTCGGAGGCATCGTAAAGCGCGTCGTAATCGGGATTTTGGTAGCGGACGATGTTGCGGCCCTGCCACTTGTTATCCTTCGTCGCGAGCTCGGAGGTCAGGAATTGCCGCATGAAGTCGCGCGGATCCGGCTGAGTCATCGTCGTCGTGTACATCTGCAAATCGGTGTAGAACTTGGTGTAGGTGTCCGGATTGCCGACGTCCGATGAGAAATAAACCGAGGCCGGCACTGCCTTGATCTCGACGTCAATTCCCGCCTTCTCGCAGGCCTGTTTGACGATCTGCTGGTTCTTCTGGCGAGGCGCATTGATCGAGGTTTGATAGACGACCTTGAGCTTGATGCCGTCCTTCTCGCGGATCCCATCGGAGCCGGGTTTCCAGCCTGCTTTGTCAAGCAGACCGACTGCCTTCTCGACGTTGAACTCATAGGATGTGTCCTTCGACACGAATTGCTGTGGGTTGTTGACGAAGTTGGCCGTGGCCTTGCCAGTGCGGCCGTAGATGAACTTCTCCACCGAGAGCCTGTCGACGAGCAGATTGAACGCCTGACGAACCGCCGGGTCGGTGAGGAACGGGTGCTTGCTCTTGATGCTCGACCGCTCGCCGTCGATCTCCTTGCTTGGGTCGGTGTAGTTGAGCTGGATGTGCTCGATGTTGCCACTGGCGAAGATGTTGACGTGGCCTTTGCCGCCTTCCTCGAGTCGCTTCAACAGCTCGTCCTCGACCTGCATATTCCAGGCGAAATCGTACTCGCCAGTCTGCAGCACCGCGCGCGCCGCCGACACAGCGTCGCCGCCGCCTTTCATTTCGACCGCATCGAAATAGGGCCGGTTCGGCATGTGGTAATTCGGGTTGATCTTGCCGCGAACCAGATCCGCAGGCTTGAAATCGACGAACAGATAGGGGCCGGTCCCGACCGGCGACAGATTGGTCGGAGCGTCGCGTGAGCTGGCGCCCTTGTACTGCTCGAACAGGTGCTTCGGAATGATCATGCCGCGCGCGCTGACAAAGGCATCGGCCCAGAACGGTGTCGGTTTCTGGAACTCGACCTTGATCGTAAGGTCGTCCATCTTGGAAACCTTAATGTCCTTATAAGTACCGATCGTCGTCGCCGCGGTGGCCGGATCGGACGAATATTCCCAATTGAACACGCAATCGTCGGCGGTAAAGGGCTGGCCGTCGTGCCATTTGACGCCGGGCTTCAGCTTCCAGACCACCCACATCAGGTCCTTGTCGACCGTGCCCGCTTCGACACTCGGCACATCAGCGGCGAGGATCGGCACCAGATTGCCGTCCGGGTCCCAGCCGGCAAGCGGCTCGTAGAACACGCGCGAGCCGTCTTGATCCTTGGTCCCGACCGCGAAATGCGGATTGAGCAGCGTGGGCCCCTGCCACCACAGCAGCTTCAGGGTGCCGCCGCCGCCGGCCTTGGTCGGGGCGTACTTGAAGCTGTAGTCCGCCATCGCGACGCCGCTGTGCGCCAACACCTGGGCCACAAACGGAGCGCTGAGCCCTAGCGCCATCATGTCGCGCAGAAACCGTCGACGCGATCGCTGACCGGTCCGTACTTCCTCAATCTGCTGACGCAACAGCCTCTCGTCCATCACCGACCTCCTCGATCACCACGACCTAATGCCTACAAAATCGGCAATTCAATTAGTACCGCCGAACGCCGCCTCGCGGGAGTCCGCAAGTCAAGGGAATCGATACTGGTCACGCCCGCTCCGGCTGAACCAGCAATTTCGGTGCCGACATCGATGCGGGCTGGCTCGAGCCCACATCCGATCAAAGTGGGCGCAGGAGAGCGCGCTACATTGCACCCAGACGATCAACCCAACGGTGGGGTGTCGTCCTGGTGATTATCGGGTCGGGTGACCATACCCGCCGCCGCCGGGCGTCTCGATGACGAACACATCGCCTGCGGCAAGCTCGGTCCGATCCGTGCCGGTCAGCTCATGCCGGCTGCCGCTTGCCTGCTCCACCCATTGACGGCCGGTGGCGCCATCAGGGCCACCAGCGAGTCCGAAGGGGGCGATGTTGCGGCGAGATGAGACGATGACGGCGGTCATTGGTGCGAGAAACCGGATCCGGCGCACCGCGCCGTCGCCGCCGCGCCAGCGCCCGGCGCCGCCCGACCCGCGGCGGATCGAGAATGCTTCCAACCGCACGGGATAACGCAGCTCCAGGACCTCGGGATCGGTCATGCGGGTGTTGGTCATGTGCGTATGCACCGCCGAGGCGCCATCGAACCCCGGCCCAGCGCCGGCGCCGCCGCAAATCGTTTCGTAGTACTGGCGGGTCGCGTCGCCGAAAATGAAGTTGTTCATCGTCGCCTGGCTGCAGGCCAGCGCACCGACCGCGCCCAACAGCGCATTAACCACAGCCTGCGACGTCTCGGTGTTGCCGGCGACGACCGCCGCCCCCGGCCGGGGTGACAGGAAGGTGCCGGGCGGGATCACCAGCCGGATCGGCTTCAGACAGCCGTCGTTCAGCGGGATATCGCTGCCGACGAGGCAGCGGAGCGTGTACAGCACCGCGGAGCGCGTCACCGCCGGCGGCGCATTGAAGTTATCGTCGCGCTGACTGCCGGTGCCGGTGAAATCGACCGTCGCCGTGCGCGTCTGGTGATCGACGGTGATGGCGACCCGAAGCGGCGAGCCGTCGTCCATCGTGTAGGCAAACGATCCGTTGCCGATCCGGTCGATCACCCGACGGGCGCTTTCCTCGGCGTTGTCCATGACGTGGCGCATATAGGCCTGCACCACGTCCAATCCGAAGCGCGCAACCACGTCACGCAGCTCCCGCACCCCCTTCTCGTTGGCGGCAATCTGCGCCTTGATGTCCGCGACGTTGACGTCGGGGCTGCGCGCCGGATAGGTCGCCGACGCCAGCAGATGACGAAACTCGGCCTCGCGGAACTGGCCGCCATCGACCAGCAGGAAATTGTCGAGGACGACGCCCTCTTCCTCCAAGTTGCGCGAGGCGGGCGGCGTCGAGCCCGGGGTGATCCCGCCGATATCGGCGTGGTGCCCTCGGTTTGCGACGAAGAATAGGATGTCGCGCCCAGCCGTATCGAAAACCGGGGTGATCACGGTTACGTCGGGCAGGTGGGTGCCGCCGTTATAGGGATTGTTGAGGGTGATCACATCGCCCGGCTTCAGGGTCCCCCGCCGCAGCCGTAGCACGGTCTGCACGCTCTCGCCCATTGCGCCGAGATGGATCGGGATGTGCGGGGCGTTCGCCACCAGCTGGCCTCCGGCGTCGAAGACCGCGCAAGAGAAGTCCAGCCGCTCTTTGATGTTGACGCTGACCGAGGTGTTCTCCAGCACCGCGCCCATCTGCTCGGCGACATTCATGAACAGGTTGTTGAACAGTTCGAGCAGCACCGGGTCAGGCTTCGCGCTATCGGCGGGCACCCGCGTCGCGCGCGGTTCGGAGCGGTGCAACAGCAGGTGATCGACATCGGTCAGTTCGGCGTTCCACCCAGGCTCGACAACGGTGGTCGCATTGGCCTCGCGGATCAGCGCCGGACCGGCGATGCGGTCGCCCGCAAGCAGCATCGTGCGATCGAAGACCGGAGTGACATGCTCAGCGCCACTGGTCCACATGACGACCTGGTCCACCGGAGCCGGGCTGGCGTGGTCTCGTCGGGGAACGCGTGTCTCGCGCACCGGCTCGCCGGAGGTGGTCGCCTCGACCGCCAGCGCCTCGACCACCAGCGGCCGCTCGGGTGTGGCAAAACCGAAGCGGGCGCGATGCGCCTCGGTAAAAAACGGGACGACCCGATCGGGCGGACCATACGGCACGATCAGCGCTGTATCGGTACCGGCATAGCGCAGATGCAGCGCGTGCCGAACCTCGATGCGCCCCGGCTCCGCGCCTTGCGCTGCCAAGGCCTCTCGCGTTTCCTGGGCTAGGCGGTCCGCCAGCGCCTGCAGCGAGGCGATCTGGTCAGCCGCAAACGGCACCTCGACCGCCTGCTCGCGCATGACGGTCTGGTCCGCGAGCCCCATGCCATAGGCCGAGAGCACACCCGCATAAGGATGGATGAAGACGGTTTCCATGCCGAGTTCGTCGGCAACCATGCAGGCGTGCTGGCCGCCAGCGCCGCCAAAGCATTGCAGCGCAAATTTGGTGGCATCGTGCCCCTTCTGCACCGAGACCTGCTTAATCGCGTTCGCCATATTGCCGACCGCGACGCGCAAGAAGCCTTCGGCGACCGCCCTCGGGTCCTGGGGCTCCCCGGTGGCGCGGGCGATCTCATCGGCAAGCGCCGCAAACTTTTCCTGCACGACCGCGGCGTCGAGCGGCTGGTCTCCCGACGGTCCGAAAATCGCCGGGAAATGCGCCGGCTGAATCTTACCGACGCAGACATTGGCGTCAGTCACCGTCAGGGAACCGCCGCGGCGGTAGCAAGCCGGGCCCGGGTCGGCGCCGGCGGAGTCGGGCCCAACACGGAAGCGGGCACCGTCGAAGTGCAGAATCGAGCCGCCGCCGGCCGCGACGGTGTTGATTGCCATCATCGGGGCGCGCATCCGCACGCCGGCCACCTGGGTCTCGAAGGCGCGCTCGAATTCGCCGGCATAAAGCGCGACATCGGTCGAGGTGCCGCCCATGTCGAAGCTGATGATCCGATCAATCCCGGCGGCGGTCGCAGTGCGCGCGGCGCCGACAATGCCTCCGGCCGGCCCGGACAAGATCGCGTCCTTGCCTTGGAAGCCGGCCGCGTCGGCCAAGCCGCCGCTCGATTGCATGAAATAGAGGCGCACGCCCTCCAGCTCAGCCGCAATTTGATCGACGTAGCGGCGCAGGATCGGCGACAGATAGGCGTCCACCACGGTGGTGTCGCCGCGCGGGACGAGGCGCAGCAGCGCACTCACCCGATGGCTGGCCGACACCTGGACAAATCCCGCCGCTCGAGCCAAGGCGGCCAGCCGGCGCTCGTGCTCGGGATATTTCCACGCGTGCATCAAGACGATGGCGCAGGCGTTAATGCCCACCGCGCGCGCCTCGGCGAAAGCCTCCCTGGCCACGGCCTCGTCGAGGGCCTCGATTTCATGCCCGTCGACGCCGACGCGCCCGCCGATTTCGACGACGCGCTCGTACAGCATGCCGGGCAGGCGGATATCGAGGTCGAACAGACGCGGCCGCGTCTGATTGCCGATGCGCAGCGCATCGGCAAAGCCACGATTGACCACAAGGAGCGTACGCTCCCCCTTGCGTTCGAGCAGGGCATTGGTGGCGACAGTGGTACCCATCTTAACCGCTTCGACCGTCCCCGGCGGGATGCGCGTATCGAGCGGCACGCCGAGCACGGTCTTGATGCCGGCAATCGCGGCATCGCGATAGCGGCCCGGATTGTCGCTCAGCAGCTTGTGCGTCGAGAGGCTTCCATCCGGCGCGCGGGCGACGATGTCGGTGAAGGTGCCACCGCGGTCGATCCAGAATTGCCAGCCGGCGCCGCTTGCCTCGGTGTCCAATGGCGAAGTCCTTCTAGCTGTCAAACGACCCTGGGGTCGTGATGTTTGCCGACGCCGTGCCTACAGACTTCGACCTAGTTTTTTGATCGCCGGCGCCAGCGGTCGCGCCGCTTCGTCATAATCCGGCCAACCGTCGATCTTCTCACATAGCGCCGGAGCGGTGCGCAGGGTAAAGGCTTTGGGGTCGAGGCCTTGGCGAATTTTCGACCACGGCAATGGCATCGACACCGTCGCACCCGGGTGGATGCGCGGCGACAGCACGGCCACCGCGGTCGCCAGGCGGTCGTTGCGCAGATAGTCGAGGAAGATGCGGCCGCCCCGCTCTTTCTTCGCCATGTTTAAGAGGTAAAGCCGCGGCGAATCCCGTTCCATCTGCGCGCAGACAGCGCGCGCGAAGCTCTTGGCCGCATCCCAATCCGGCCCGCCGCTCCTTGGTAGCTTGAGCGGCGCGACGACATGCAGCCCTTTGCCGCCGGTCGTCTTGCAAAACGCCGAAAGGCCAAACTGTTCGAGCCGCTCGCGGATTTCGATAGCAGCTGTGATAACCGCGGCGAACGCGACATCGGGTGCGGGGTCGAGGTCAAAGACCAGCCGCCCTGGCACTTCGGGCCGCCCGGGAGCGCAATTCCAGGGATGCAGCTCGACTCCAGCATCTTGCGCCGCCGCGATCAGCCCCTCGGGCCGGTCGATCTGCAGATAGGGCTGGCGATCGCCGCGCACCGCGACCGCGGTGAACAGCGTTCGACGAGCCGGGCCCGATATGGCGCTGAAACCAGGTTTGGCCGGCGATCCCGTTCGGCGCGCGGATGATTGAGCAGGGCCGTCCGGCGATATGCGGCAAAATCCGGTCGGCCATCGCAGCGTAGTAATTCGCAAGGTCGAGTTTGGTAATAGGATGGCCATCGCCGCCATCGGACCATAGCGGCTTGTCCGGATGTGTGATGGCGACATCCATGATCATGGCGCGCCCGCGCAACGACGCCGGCTTGCCTGCCAGAGGTTGCTCGACCTTAGTCGAAGCCGCGGCCGGTATTTCGGCGACGATTTCCTCAGCAGGCTTATCCATCCGTAGCCCCTTGAAAGCGGCCTCGCGGACATTGCCATCGGCGGTCCAGCCCGCGAACTCAATTTCGGCGACTAACTCGGGCTTGAGCCAATGCACGCCTGGCTCGCGGCGCGGCGCGTTGGCGCCAGTGAACGGGCTCGTCTCGGCGGCTGCAGCCTCGAGGCGGGGCATCAGTGCCTTGACCTTTGCCGCATCGAATCCTGTTCCGACGCGGCCGATATAAACAAGGTGGCCGCCGCGATGGACGCCCAGCCAGCAGCGAGCGAAACCGCCCCTTGGTCGTGCTCCAGCCGCCGATCACCACTTCATGGCCCGGCCGGCATTTCGACTTGGTCCAGGTGTCGCCGCGTCCCGACGAATAGGGCGCATCGATCCGCTTCGAGACGATGCCTTCGAGCCCAGCGCGGCAGGCGGATTCCAGCACCGCCGCGCCGTCGGCCTCGAAATGCTCGACATAGCGCAGCCGCGATCGCGCCGCGCTTGCCGCGCAGCAGCTTGGCCAGGCGCTCCTTGCGGGCAGCGAGCGGCTCGCCGCGCAGATCGGCGCCGCCGGCGTGCAGCAAGTCGAAGGCGAAAAAGACGAGGTCGTCGGTCTTGCCTTCCGACAGCGCGGCCTGAAGCGCGGAGAAATTGGGAATGCCGTTGGCGTCGAGCGCGACGACCTCGCCGTCGAGCAGCGCATCGGGCAGCTTCTGCGCTGCCGCGACGATCGCCGGAAACTTGTCGCTCCAGTCGAGCCCTTTGCGGGTGCGCAGCGTGGCGTGGCCTCCTCGACCCGCAGTTGCATGCGATAGCCATCGAACTTGATCTCATGCACCCAGCCGTCTCCGCCCGGCGGCCGCTCGACCGCGCGGCAGAGTTGTGGCTGCACGAAATCCGGGCATCGGGCCTTTCGGAAGAACCTTGACCCGCCGCGGAGCGCTGCGTCTCCTTGACTTGCCAGACCGCGTCCGCGCGACCTTGGCCGGCCGCCAAGCATGAACGGTTTTGCTCCCCTGCCCTTGCCGGCAGCGATCGCCGCCATCGTGCGGCCGGAAGCGACCGAACGATCCTCGGCCAGAATGTCATCGCCATGCCGCGTCTGCGCGCGCCTTCGTCGCGATGCTTGATCAGCAGCCAGTTGGTGCGCTTGCTGCGGGAGTGGTCATTCTTGCATCCGGACCAGCACCCAGCCGCCATGCAGCCTCTCGCCGTCCAGCGGAATTTCAGATTCGCCCTTGGCGAGCGCCTTTGCGGATCGTAGCCGTCTTCCGGCTCCCAGTAGCCGCGATCCCACAGCTGCACCGTGCCGCCGCCATATTGGCCCTTGGGGATCGTGCCTTCGAAATCGCCATAGTCGAGCGGATGGTCTTCGACCTCGACGGCCAGCCGCTTGTCGGCGGATCGAGCGACGGGCCCCTGGTCACCGCCCAGCGATTTGAACACGCCGTCGAGCTCCAGGCGGAAATCGTAATGCAGCCGCGTGGCGGCGTGCTTCTGGATCACATAGCGCAGCCGATTCGACGGCGCGACGGTGGAGGTGTCGCTCGGTTCGGCGGTTTTGCTGAAGTCCCGCTTGCTGCGGTAGGGCGCTAGCTTCCCGTCGCTCACGAGGCCTTCTTGCGCTCCTTCGGCGCCGGCTTAGGCGCCGCCGACCTGCGGCTTGCCGGCGCGCCGCTTCCTTGCCGGGCGCTTCCTCCTTGCGGCTGTGCCTTGACCCTTGCCGCCTTCCATCGGCAGCAGCATGGCGCCCTGACGCCGGTCGGGCGTTTTCGCCTTGGCCTTGCGCGCCGCGGGCTTCTCCGCGCCGCCGGTCTCGCGCAGGCTGCGCATCAGCGCCTCGCGCAGATCGATGACTTGTGGCGCTTCGGCGCGCTGCTTGCGGGCCGGCGACTTGCCCTCGGCCTTGCTCTCGACCAGCTCGCGCAGCGCGTCCTGATAGCGGTCGCGGAAGTCTTCGGGATCGAACTCGCCGGCGCGGCGCTCGATGATGGTCTTGGCGACCGCAACCATGTCCGCATCGGCCTCCCCGCCGGCCTTACCGAACTCCGGTTGCCGCACCTCATCAGCGCTGCGCAAGGTGCGCATCAGCATCCCGCCGTCATGCGGCTCGACTAGCACCATCCGTTCGCGGCTCGACAGAACCACGCGGCCGATGCCGATGCGCCCCGTCTCCTCCATCGCCTCGCCAATGACGCGGAAGGTTTCGACCGCGATTTTTCCGTCCGGATAGACGTAGTAGGGCGTGTCGAGATAGAGCGGGTCGATCTGGTCGCGTTTGACGAAGCGATCGAGGTCGATGGTCTGCGACGACTCGATCTTGAGCGCCTGCAGCTCGTCGTCTGGGATGACGACGTACTGGTGCCGCTCGTACTCGTAGCCCTTGACCACGTCGGCGCGCTCGACCGGCTCATCGGTCTCCGAGTCGACCAGCATCTGCTTGACGCGATTGCCGGTTTCCGGATTGAGCTGGTGCAGGCGGATGTTCTTCGCCTCGCTCGTGGCCGGGGTCAGGTAGATCGGGCACGACACCAGCGAGAGGCGCAGAAAACCGTTCCAAGTAGCGCGCGGCATGACGAGGCCAACTCCTGCTTCTAGAACGCCTAAGGTAGCGAATCGGCGCGAATCGCGCAAAGCGCGGATGCGAATTCGCCTTAATTGCCGATTGGCCTGCCGCACGTCGAACGGCGCGGAACGAGATTTTTCGGCGTGCGTTTCTGGGGTGAACCCGCCTCAAAGGAACAGTTACGCATGGACCAAGCACAGCGGCTGCGCGACCTCGCCGCCTGGTATCGCGAATTCGCCGAGCGCACCGAGAATCCCGCTATCTGGGATGCACGGCTGCGAACGGCCGAGGATCTCGAAAGGGAAGCCAACGCGCTCGAAAGCCGGCGTCTCGACGGAGTGGGCCACCAAACCGACAAGGACGATGCGATCCCCAGGCGTGGATGATGCGCTACAGACTGTTACAATTTGCTACTCGCGGGCCCTGCGATGCCGAAGCGTCCCATGCTCGATCCGACCGAAGCGCGCTCCGCCAGCAAAGAAGGCGTCGTGCGCTATGTCCTGACGATCTCGATCGTCCTCGTCGTCGTCCTGCTCGCCGTCAGCTATCTGATCCACTGAGCTGGCCAGCAGGCGTCCATCGCCACCAGTCCAGCCATGCAGACTTGACCCTCGCCAAGCCGCGCGCCTATATCCTCGGCACCTCTGATCCCCGGTAGCTCAGTGGTAGAGCAAGCGGCTGTTAACCGCTGGGTCGCTGGTTCGATGGAGCGCGCCGATAAAAATATCAACGACCTGTTGGAGCAGCTCCACCGCGCCTTCCACCAGTTGCGCCAGAGCGGCATCGACGAGGAGCTTTTCGATGTGATCTCTGGCTTCGAGGCGCTGGTAGGATCTCGGTAGCTATCAGCGGCTCCAAGGATATATCCGAATGCCTGCTTCTCGCCCGCCCGACCATCTGCTGATGAGGTCGTGAAGGTCTGCTCCGGGTCGACGACCAGTAATCAGCTCCTCAAGCGGCTGTTAACCACTGGGTTGCTGATTCGAATCCGGCCCGGGGAGCCATTTCGTCAGGTGGTTGGGCCGATTGCCCGACCCCCTGGCATTCCTGAAGACACCGCTCTGCTGTGGGTGCCTGAGCGCGGGGTTGGGGTGACGCCAGCGCGGTACGCCAGCGTGCCGCCAAATTGCCGCTTTTGTGCCCAACGTTGGGATCGAGCGCGACCTAAACGTTCGCTGCGTTCCGGTCGCGCCAGCCAGGGGAACCGGCGGCCGTCGTCGGCTGCCGCGATCAGGAGGAAGCGTATGATGCGTGTAAACGCGCGATTGGGTGGCGCCATGGCGGCGGTCATCGCCCTGAGCGCCTGTGCGCCGACAGTGATGGCGCCCACCGTTCCGGTGATGCCGGGCGCCAACAAGCCATTCGACCAGTTCGCCGCCGATCAGCAGGCCTGCCAAGCCTACGCCAATTCGCAGACCGCGCCGATGGCGGCCCAGGCGAACAGCCAGGCGGCGGGCGGCGCACTGTTGACGACGATGCTGGGCGCGGGACTCGGCGCGGCCTTTGGCGGCGGCCGCGGGGCCGCGATCGGCGCGGCTTCGGGCGCGCTTGTCGGGACCAGCATGGCGGCACGGAACTCCTCGCTCGCCGGCATGAGCATCCAACAGCAATACGACATCTTCTACGCGCAGTGCATGTACGCGCGAGGCAACCAAGTCCCGGGCTTCTCGCCAAATCAATATGCGCTGCCGCCGTATCCTGGTGCTGTTCCGGGTGCACCGCCTCCGGGCGCGCTGGTGCCGCCGCCGCGCTAGAGTTGCGCTTCGGGTGTGGGTGCTACCAGGCTGTGCCCTCACCGTTCCGAGACGCCGACAAGGAGGGCAATGGCCAAGACGCGCGGCACGGGCCTGCTGATGGTATGGGCCGACATCGATCCGCAGTACGAATCCGAATATCATCGCTGGTATGACGAGGAGCACATCGCGCGGCTCCTCGCCGTCCCGGGGTTTCTCAGCGCCGGCCGGTATGTCGCGCTCAAGGGAGGGCCCAAAAATCTGGCGCTGTATGAACTCGAGACTGCCGAAGTCCTGCGTACCTCCGCCTTTCTCGACGAGGTCCGTTTCCGCCCGTCGGCCAAGCGGGTCGCGGCGTCAGGCGGCACGATCGGCCGCAATTATCTCATCAATGGCTATCGCCAAATCTTTCCAGTGCATACCGATCCGATCGATATGACACAGGACCCGGCGCCGTTCTTGCAGATGGGACGGATCGACATACCGTCGGTCGTCGAGGACGAGTTCAACGACTGGTACAACACTGCATACATTCCGCCCTATCGCGCCGTGCCCGGCTGTCTCGGCGCACGCCGCTACGTAGCCATCGATTCGCAGCCGAAATATTTGACGCTCTACGAGTTCGAGAATGCCCATGTCTCGGAGAGCGATCCCTGGGTGCGCGCCCGCGATGCCAATGCGTGGAGCAATCGGATCCGCCCATACATGCGCCACGACGTGGGTTCGCCAGGAGTTTATCGTAGGGTTTTCCCAAAGTAAGCCTGGACGAAACATTCCGCCTTATGGGAGCGAAAGAGCTGAAAACGCACATCTGGGTTGGTCGGATTCGCAGCATTTGGTAAGGTGTTTGCAGGGGTGTCGACACGATTGGCCGGATCGCGGCGGTCGGCGACGTGAGGAGGGGGACTGCACGTGCGATGGAGAACCATCGCCCTCGGGTGTTGGGGGCTAGCAATGTTGTTGGCTTTGCCAGCCCAAGCAGCGGTGCGGCACAGCTCTTCCCACCACAAGATTGCCTCCCACACATCCGCTGCTCGTGCCTCGACGGCGCGCGGCGGCAATTGCGTCGCCTACGCGAAAGCTGTTACCGGCATCAAAATCGATGGCAACGCCGGACTTTGGTGGTCGCATGCGGCTGGTCGCTATGACCGCGGACAGGAGCCGAGGATTGGCTCGATCCTGGTGTTTAAATCCTCTGGTCACATGCGCTCGGGGCATGTCGCCGTGGTGAGCGGCGTCGTCGGGCCCCGCAAGATTCTGGTCGACCATGCGAATTGGGTGCGTGGCCGCGTCAGCAAGGCGATGGCCGTCGTCGACACTTCGTCCAACAACGACTGGACCAGCGTAAAGGTGCTGGGAAATCGGCAGGAAGCCGGCAGTCAACGCGACAACCCGACCTTCGGCTTTATTTACCCTCAGATCCCGCCGGGGGATTTCGCCGAAACCGCCGCTAAAGCGACGCCCGCTCATCACAAGGCTTTGCACATTGCCGGGCGCGATAAGGCTCTGCACATCTCCGGGCGCACGCATCACAGAAAGGCCCGCGACGTGAGGCTCGCCTACGTCTATTAGGTCCGCCTTCGTCCATTGTCGGTTTGGAGCGGGCAGCGGAGCAGCGTATCGTTGCGACAGCTCCGCCACTTGAGGCCGATCTCATGCCCTCTTCCGCCGGCGACCCCAGCCTTTTGTCCGCGCATCGACTATCAGCCGAAATCTCCGCCGGCCGGTTGTCGCCGGTGGCGGTGGTTGAGGCGTTCCTGACACGGATTTCCGCACAAAACCAGCAGCTCCACGCCTATATCGACGTCTACGACGACACGGCTCGAATGGCGGCCGAAGCGGCCGACAAGGCGATCCGCTCAGGCCATGCCGTCGGCCCTTTGCATGGCGTGCCGATCGCCCTCAAAGACTTGATCGACCTTGAAGGCAAAGTGACGACCGGGGGTTCGGCGGTGTGGCGTAATCGCCGCTCGACGGTGACTGCAACGCTCGCGCGTAAGCTCATCGCCGCCGGGATGATCGTGCTCGGCAAGACCCACACTGTCGAGTTCGCGATGGGCGGCTGGGGAACCAACCACCACATGGGCACACCATGGAACCCGTGGGACCGCGAGGTCGCACGGGCGCCGGGCGGATCGAGCAGCGGCTCGGGGGTCGCAGTCGCCTCCGCGATGGCACCGTGGGCGATTGGGACAGATACCGGCGGCTCGGTACGCCTGCCTGCCTCATGGTGCGGGCTGAGTGGGCTCAAGACCACCATCGGGAGCGTCTCGACCTACGGCATTTTGCCGCTCGCGCCCTCGCTCGACACGCCCGGCCCGATGGCGCGCTCGGTCGAGGATGCGGCATTGCTGTTCAGCGTCATGCAGGGTGCGGATCCGCTCGACCGCCTGACCCTGTCGGCACCGTCGCCTTGCGACCCATTTCCGATGCTGCGGCGGGGGGTCAAGGGGTTGCGCTTGGCGCGGATGCCGGCTGGCGAACGGGATGGCTGCTCCGCCGATGTGCTCGCCGCTTATGACGGCGCGCTCGACACACTCGCACGCCTGGGCGCCGAGATCGTCGATGTCAAGCTGCCGATCGCCTTTGCCGATGCAACGGCGGCGACCGGGCGGATCATCGGGTCGGAGGCCTATCGCCTGGAGGGCGACCTCGTCGACGACATGTCGCTGCCGATCGATCCCGCCGTGAGGCCGCGTATCCAGCTCGGTCGCGACATCCGGGCGCACCAATACCTGGCAGCCCTGGCCGAGCGCGACCGCATGAAAGCGGCGTTCCTGGCCGCTCTCGATGGGATCGATGCGCTGCTGACCCCAACGACGCAGACCGTGGCGATACCGGTCGACGAAATCGATCAGAATACGACCCCGGCACATTTCACCCGTGTCTTCAACCTTCTGGAGATGTGCGCGCTGGCCCTGCCGAACGGCTTCACCGCGAGCGGGTTGCCGCTGTCGCTGCAAATCGCCTGCCGCCCCTACGACGAAGCGATGGCGCTGCGCATCGGCTGGGCCTATCAGCAGGCGACCGACTGGCACGAGCGCCGGCCCACCGGATTCGGGGGCTGAACGCGATGGACGAACTGGTATTCCTGCGGTCGCGCGAGCTGCCCTTCGCCCAGATGATGGGCATCGAGTTCGTCGCCGCCAGCAAGGACAAGGTCGTGGCCGAACTCGAGGTGACGCCCAAGCTCTGCACCCGGCCCACGACAATTCACGGCGGCGCATTGATGGCCTTTGCCGATACGCTCGGCGCGGCCGGCACGATCCTCAACCTGCCGGAAGGCGCCACCACGACGACGCTCGAAAGCAAAACCAACTTCATCGGCGGCGCGCCCATCGGCACGCGCCTCGTCGGCGAAACAACACCCATACATCGCGGCCGCAGAACGCAGGTGTGGACCACGCGCATCAGCACCTCCGCAGGCAAGCTTGTCGCCGTCGTCACCCAGACGCAAATGGTGCTTGAAGCCAAGAACTTGACTGAAGCAACTAATTAGTTGACTGATTCCTTCCTACTCGGGGAGGATCAGATGGTTGAGGGCATTCTCGATCGGCGCATCGCCGCGGTGCGGCGCTTCAATCGCTTCTACACCAAGAAGATCGGCGTCCTGTCCGACGCGTTTCTCAACACCCCGTACTCGCTAACCGAGGCGCGGGTGATTTATGCCCTTGCCCACCGCGACGGCGCGACGGCGACCTGGTTGTGCGACGAATTGGGTCTCGACGCCGGCTATCTGTCACGCATCCTGCGCGGTTTCGAGCAACGGAAGCTGATTTTCCGCAGCACCGCGCCGCACGATGCGAGGCAAACGCTGATCTCGCTCACCCCGGCCGGACGCGACGCCTATGAGCCGCTCGACCGCGCCTCGCAATCCGATATCGGCAACCTGCTGGGGCCGCTCGGTGAAACCGATCAGGAGCGCCTCGTCGGGGCAATGCACACGGTGTCCACACTGCTTGGCGATCCCGACGTCATTCCGATCAAGCACGCGTTTATCTTACGCTCGCACCGTCCCGGCGATATGGGCTGGGTGACGCAGCGGCATGGCGCTCTGTACACAGAGGAATACGGCCTCAACGAACGCATGGAGGCCTATGTCGCCGAGGTCGTAGCCAAATTCCTGCGTGAATACGACCCGGCGCGCGAGTATTGCTGGATCGCGGAACTCGAGGGAAATCCGATCGGATCAGTCTTTCTGGTCAAGGAAAGCGAGGAAGTGGCGCGGCTGCGGCTGCTGATCGTCGAGCCCAAGGCACGCGGGCTCGGGGTCGGGCGCAGGCTGGTTGAGGAATGCGTCCGCTTCGCCCGCCAGGCCGGCTATCGCGAGATTACATTGTGGACGCATAGCATCCTCAGCGCGGCGCGGCGGATCTACGCCGCGACCGGATTCGAACTGGTCGAGACCGAGGAACACGACGAGTTCGGCCCGACGCTGATCGGAGAAACCTGGACCCTGCGTCTATAGCCGGCGTTGGATTTGCGATAACACCTCTCCGCCTCCCACCCAGATCATCCGCAGCGCCACGGCGGCGATGATCGCAACGCCCAGCCAGGAAACGCGCGGATAGCGGACGACGAGCCGCGCGATCAGGTTCGATGCGATCCCCATCAGCGCCACCGAAAGCGCGAGTCCGACAACAAGCACCCAGGGCGCCGCTTGGGTCTTCGCCACTCCCGCCACCGCCAGCACATTATCGAGCGACATCGACAGATCGGCGATGACGATCTGGGTTATCGCCTGCCGCATCGTCTTCGTCGGGGCATCGCCCCCCGCGGTGCCCGCGGCATGGGTCTGGCGTAATTCGCGATAGAGCTTCCACGCCACCCACAGCAGCAGCACACCGCCCGCCAGTCCGAGGCCGATGACCTCGAGAAGCTGCAACGCGGCGAAGGCGAATAGGATGCGCAGTACGGTCGCCGCCGCGATGCCGGCGACGATGGCGCGATGGCGTCGGCCGGCCGGCAGGCCCGCAACGGCGAGCCCCACGACGATCGCGTTGTCGCCCGCGAGCACGACGTCGATGACGACAACGGCGGCAAGCGCCGCAATCTGGTTTAGGATCGCCGCGAACATCTATGCCTCATAAGCGGTCCCGCGACGGCTGTCGATCCACCGATGAACTCAGCACCGCCGCGGGCAATAGCGGCGCGCCTTAGCGCCTTCTACGCGGCGAGCTTCCTGGTCGTCGGCATCCAGTCGCCGTTCTGGCCGCTTTGGCTGACGGGCCGCGGGCTCGACCCCCGCGAAGTCGGGGCGCTGCTGGCCGCGGCGATCTGGGCGAAGGTGCTGGTGACCCCCGCGATCGGCGCCGCGGCCGATTGGCTCGCGGCACGGCGCGCGATGATGATCGTGCTGGCCGCGATTGCCTGCGCCGGCTACGCGAGCCTCTGGCCGGTTTACGGCTTCTGGCCTTTGTTGAGCCTGTGCCTGATCGCGAGCGTGGCACAATCCGCGCTGATGCCGCTGGGGGACAGCATCACCCTCGCCGCAGTGCGCAGCGACGGCCTCGACTACGGCCGCGTGCGGGTGTGGGGATCGGTCAGCTTCATCGTCGCAGCAATGGCAAGCGGGGCGTTGCTATCTCATGCCGTGTCGGCGGGGCCGAGCGGCGACACGGTACTGTTTCTCGTTCTCGTGGCGTCCGTCCTGCTGTGGCTTACCTGCTGCGCTTCGCCGGCACCGCCGCGCGAAGCAGACGGCACGCCACGCCTCGCGCTTCTCGGCGCGATGGCGCGCGATCGGCGCTTCTGGCGCTTTGTGGTCGCCGCGTCGGCGATCCAGGCAAGCCACCAGGTCTATTACGGGTTCGGCACGCTCTATTGGCGCTCGCTCGGCTTCTCCAACGGGGTTATCGGCTGCCTGTGGGCGGAGGGCGTGCTGGCCGAGATCATGCTGTTCTGGCAGAGCCGCCGGCTCCTGGCCCGGCTCGGGCCGATGGGCCTGATGGCGGCGGGCGCGGCGGCCGGCATCCTGCGCTGGGGGCTTGCCGGCGTCGTGCCGGGATTGCTGCCGGCGGCGGTGCTGCAATTGCTCCACGCGCTGACCTTTGGCGCGACCCATCTCGGGGCGATGCACTTCCTCTCGCGCACCGTGCCGCCCAGCGCGGCGGCAAGCGCCCAGGCGCTGTACTCAGGCGCATCGGCCGGGATCGGCAGCGGGGTTGTCATGCTCGGCGCCGGCGCGCTCTACGCCAATTACGGCGGACGGGCCTATCTGTTCATGGCCGCGCTGTCGGCGCTGGGGCTGGCGGCGGTGTTCCGCCTCGCCAAGACCCGCGCTTGAGCCTCCCGCTATCTGCCGCAGGTATGGTACTGCGCCGCGACCTTGGTCGCCATCGCGGCCGCGTAGGCGCGGAACCCCTTGTCGTCGAGGCCAGCCGCGGTCTTGAGGACATCGGCGGCATCCTGGCAGGTTTGCGGCGCCGATTTCCCGGCATGCTTCATCGAAGCTTCGTTGGCGATCGCCGTGTCCCAGGCATCGAAACCGGCGTGGCCGTGGAAATGCGCGACCATCGTCGCCTGGTAGGCGCGGATCGACGCCTGGTTGCGCTGCTGGAACAGCCCATAGGTCTGATCGCGGCACGCCGTGCTGGCGACCATCAGATCGACGAGGAAGTGATAGGCCTGATCGGCCTCCATCGCGGCCGCCGTAAAGCACCGGCCATCCGCCGCGCTGGCGATACCGCCGGGCAAAACCACACACGCGGCGAGCGCAGCGGCAACAAGCTTTTTCATCTGTCCCCCAACTACCAACTGCCTGACCCCCAGGCCCGGCGACGATAGCGAACCCGCATAGATTTTCAAGAACCCGCAGGCGGCAATTCGCATTTGCGACCGGCGGTAGCCCGGCCCGGCGCGAGACGAACGCATATGGTTGCCGCGCTGTGCTTGTCGAGGGGAGGTTCAAGTGTTTGACGGCGGGGCGGTTTCTCCGCGGTCTCGAGCGCAGTGCTTGCCCGAGTGCGACCGGCACCCGCATAGTCGGCCGGTGATCGTGCTGTTCACCGATTTCGGCCTCGCCGGCCCTTACACCGGTCAGTTGCTGGCCGTTTTGCAGCGGGACGCGCCGGGGGTCGCGGCGATTCCCCTGTTCGCCGACGCACCCGCCGGCCAGCCCAAGCCGAGCGCCTATCTCTTGGCCGCCTATGCGGCGTGGTTCCCGGCGGGCTCGGTGTTTCTCTGCGTGGTCGATCCGGGGGTCGGCGGCGAGCGCCGCTCGGTCGTCGCCGAGGCCAGCGGCAAATATTTTGTCGGCCCGGATAACGGGCTGTTCGATCTGGTGCTGCGGCGCGGTGAGGCGGCGGCGCTGTGGGAGATCGCGTGGCGCCCTGCCCTGTTGTCGGCGAGCTTTCATGGGCGGGATCTGTTCGCCCCGGTCGCGGCGCGGCTGGCGCGCGGCGACAAGCTCACCGAGTTGGCGCAGCCGGCCGACGACCGCGCGGCCGAGCGCGGCTGGCCCGACGACCTCGGCGAGATCGTTTATCTCGACCATTACGGCAATGCGCTGACTGGGCTGCGCGGGACACAGGTGCCGGCTCAGGCACGGCTTCGCGCCAGCCACCGGAGCATCGCGCCCGCGGCGACCTTCTCCGCCGTGCCACCGGGCGAGGCCTTCTGGTACGTCAACTCCAACGGGTTCGCCGAGATCGCGGTCAATGGCGGCAGCGCCGGCGCGGTTTTGGGGTTGCGGGTCGGGAGCGCGGTGACGATCGAAAACTGACCGCGACCGGCGCGTTTCGCCTGATAATGCAGAAAAATAGCAGGCGGACGGATTTCGGCGCGCCGCTGTCACCAGCGGCGATTTTTGTCTCGCGTCGTGACCCAAACTTTTGCAATCACTGGCGTTTCGGCGATCTCTCAAAATCACGAAAGCAGCGAGTTATCAGCCGGATAACAGCGGCGGAAACAGCGAGATGACAGCGACGAACAGCGGCCTGTAGCCCTGTGCTCCACCCCCCTCTACCTGTTGTCTGCCGGTTCGCCATGACTGAACCATGTGGGATGCGGCTAATGGGAGTCAAGAACATAACATGAACATTTTTTCAGAAGCACATGATCATCCGATACCCGGCTTTAGCGCGGACGCTCCAAATCAATCAGCCACTCGCGCAAGCGCTGATCGAATTGAAGAACGGCCCCCGGCTCGGTTGAGGGATCAGTGGAAGCTGGCTCGGTCTCCGGACTGATCGCTGTGATGTTTGGCACTGGAAGTTTGGGTTGATCGAACTCGTACCGGATCACCAATGCGGCAAAATGCGGATACGGCGCAACGCTGCAACTCCGCTGCCCACCTTCACCACCGCAACCGACGCGGACTTCTCCGGCGAGCATTGCGCTCGATGACCGGTACGTGATTTTGTAGTAGCGATTGCTCCGGTGCTGCGGGTCAATCCTGGTATCGCCACTCATCTCGATCGTTGCATCGACCGGCTGATGCCAAACGGGATCGTACGGCGCCGGAATTGGCAGATCGACCAACGCCGGTTCAAGATACAGCCTAAACCACCCCCGGCCTAACCCACTGCCAATACCCAGAACATATCGAACGTCGGGCCCAAAATAGACGCTCTTCACCTGTATCGGCTGCTTTGGACAGATTCCCTCGTTTAGGGGCCAAATAGGCATGCTGCCGTCGAGCCACGTCTTATCGATATGGAGACGGGTCGTCGGCAAGTCGAGCACGACCCGGCATTCTCCGGGCTGCGTTTGAGCGGTTGCGGCCTGGCTCGGACCCGTAAGCGCAGCCACGGCAGTGACGACCGCCATCATCATGAGTGACGATAGGACTGTCAGTTTCATCGCAGGTCGGAGGGTGGACGCTCCAAATCGATCAGCCACTCGCGCAAGCGCTGATCGAATTGCAGGATGGCGCCGGGTTCTGTCAACGGATCGGTCGAGACTTCGCTTGGTGCCGGAAACTGGTCCTGGCTGATGTTGTAGTTGACCATCAGTCCGGCAAACGGCGGATAACCCCACCGAGAGCATGAGCGGTTAGTCGGATCATCGACGCACAAGATCGTCGCGCGCCCTGCGCTCGTCGGATCGGAAGAGAGGTATTGGATATCATAGGTGCGGCCACGGCCCGATTTCTGCATGGTGATAGTCGCTTCGACGGTCGGGTCGCGAAGCCGATTTAGCGGCGCGGGCCGCGTGCCCGGCTGGTCCTTGTCGGTTACAGCTGCTTGGACGTGCAAGAGCCAATACGGATAGTGGTTCCGATGGCCCAAGTCGTTGATTTTGAGCACGCCGAGCACGGCGCTGGAGAGCCACAAATTATCGGTCTCGATCGGCTGCGTCGGGCAGACGTGTGTTTGGCGAAGCGAGAGTACGATGTCGGGCATAGCACCGTACTCGAGCCAGGCAGTGTCCACGACGAGAGCGGTTGTTCGTAGTTGAAACGTCAGCTGGCAGTCCGGAATCTTGAACCGATTCTCTGTGGGAACGGGTGGCGGTTGCTGCGCGATGGCGATCAAGCTGTATGCCGGAACGGCGGCGATGGCGAGCGGCAATAGAAATCGATGCTTCAGAGCTGCAATCATCTCTACCCGCCCATCACCTGACGCCGCACGTGAGTTAACACCCGCCGGTTGATGTCAAGTTACTGTCGCGGGCGCGGAGACAAAGATGTGGATGCCCGGAACAAGTCCGGGCACGGGGATACGGGCTGGGCCGGCCTAGGGACTTAGCTAGCTCGTCGCGTATTCGGTGATGATGCGGTTGAAGGCGTCGGCCGCCTCGAACTGGACCCAATGGCCAGCGCCGGGGACGATGGTGAAGCGGGCGGCGGGCTGGACGCCCTGGAGCAGGCGGCGGCGGTCCTCGACATGCGGGTAGGCGGTGGCGTCGCGCTCGCCCCAGATGCCGTCGAGCCGCGCCTTGATTTTGGGCAGCGCCTCGATCAGCGCGCCGGAGCGCGAGAAACGCCGGCTGCGCATGCGGGCGCGGGCGTGGTTGGTCTTTTGCAAATAGAGCGCCAGCTCGTCGATCTTGGCCGGGTCGTGGATCATCAGCTGGTTGAGGTTGTAGCGATGGGTGGCGAATTCCTCTTCCTCGCCGGCGTCGGGTTTGACCCGTTCGAGCGGGGTCGGCTGGCGTTCGAGGCCCATCCCGTTCGAGCCGACGACGGTGAACGCCTTGAGGCGGTCGCCGAGCTGCGCGGCGACGACCCCGCCGATGACGCCACCAAACGAGAACCCGGCGAGATGCGGCGCGACGCCCTTGGGCAGGACGATATCGAGCCCGGCGACGACGATCGCGGCGAGGCCGTCGGCGGTCCACGGCTCCGGCGGGGTCGCGGAACTCGCCGAGCCCCGGCATGTCGCAGGCAATGACCGTGAAGCGGCGCGACAGCGGGATGACGTTGCGCACCCAATGGCTCCACGAGCCGTAGCCGCCATGCAGCAGCACCAGCGGCGGGCCGCTGCCCCAGATGCGCCAGACCAGCGCGCCGTCGCCACACGGGGTTTCGATGCGCTGCGCCTCGGCGGCAACGCCCTCGACATAGGCTACGGTCTTTTCGCTGATGAACGCCACGATCCGCCTCTTTTTTTTGCCGGAACGCTGATAGCCGGTTTTGCGGCGAGCGACTAGGTTTTAGACGGCGGCGGGCGGCTTGATCTTAGCCTTGACCGAACTCGGTCGGCGTGCTGGCGGCCTTGACGAGGGCGGCCGTAAGGGCCGGGGCGGGCCATGCCGCGGCGGTGGCCTGCTCGTAGGCGTGGCAGGCCTGCAGCACGCCGAGATCGTCGTAGAGCGGGCCGGTGACCATCAGCCCGATCGGCAGCCCGCCGGCCATCCCGCAGGGGATCGAGGCCGACGGGTTGCGGGTCAGGTTGAAGGCCCAGGTGTAGGTCAGCCAGTCGCGGTAGTTGGCTGGGTCGGGCTGGCCGTCGCCGCGCGGCTCGGCATAGGCGGCGGTGATCGGCATGGTCGGCGACAACAGGATGTCGTAGCGGTCGAAAAACTGACGCAACTGCGCGCCGAGCACGGCGCGCCTGCCGAGCGCCTCGACGAGCTGCTCCTGGGTCACCGCCTCGCCGCTACGGCAGGTGGCGACGAGGCCCGGGTCCATCACCGCGATCTTCTCCGGCGTCATCGAGCGATAGAGCGCCCAGAACCCGCCGAGCGCCAGGGTCTGGAAGATCGGCAGCGGCGACTCGGTGAACGGGTCGGCCAGCTCGACGATGGCGCCGAGCTCGGCGAAGACCTTGCCAGCGGCCTCGACCGCCGCACGGACCGCCGGCGCCGGCTCGGCGTAGCCGAGGGTCGGCGACAGCGCGACGCGCTTACCCTTCAGCGATCCCTCGCGCACGCGGTCAAAATACGAGACGCCATCGGCCGGGAGGCTGTACCAATCGCGCGAGTCCGGCCCCTTCATCGCATCGAGCATCAGCGCGGCGTCGGCGACGGTCCGGGTCATCGGGCCGACATGCGCGACATCGCCAAACGCCGAAGGCGGGTACACCGCGACCCGGCCGAAGGTCGGCTTATGCCCGAAAATGCCGCTGAACGAGGCCGGGATGCGGATCGAGCCGCCGGCATCGGTGCCGACCGCGAGGGGGCAGATGCCGGCGAGCACGGCGGCAGCGCTACCGCCGCTGCTGCCGCCCGGGCTGCGCTCGAGGTTCCACGGGTTGCGGGTGACGCCGGTGAGCGGCGAGTCGGTAGTCGGCTTCCAGCCGAATTCCGGCGTCGTGGTCTTGCCGATGAAAACCGGGTTTTGCGCGCGCAGCCGCGCGGTCGCCGGGGCATCCTCATGCCAGCGCTGGTTGGGGTCGATGGTCTTCGAGCCGACCAGCCGCGGCCAGCCGCGGGTGAGCTGGGTGTCCTTGATCGCGACCGGAATGCCGTCGAGAAGGCCCTGCGGCGCGCCCTTTGCCCAACGCGCCTCCGACGCGCGCGCCGCAGCGAGCGCGCTGTCGGGGTCGTAGAGGACAAAGGCGTTGAGCGCGGCCTCGTAGGTTTCGAGCCGGCGGATCGTCTCCTCGACCACCGCGACCGGGGAGAGCGTCTTGGCGCGGTAGCGGGCGAGCAACTCGGTGGCAGGGAGAAAGGCAAGATCGGCGGGCATGGTGGCCTCCGTCAGGTGCGCAGCACCACGTTCTGCAGCGGCTCGCCGCGCACATAGCGGTCGAGATTGCCGGCGACGCTGGTGAAGCGGCGATCGCGCGCGCCATCGGTCGCGCTCGAACAATGCGGCGTGAGGATCACGTTGGGCAATTCGTGAAACGGCAGGCGCGAGCCGTGGCGATTGGTCTCAGCGGCGGTCGGGTATTGCCACCACACGTCGATCGCCGCGCCGCCGATCTTGTTGTCCTTGAGCGCGGCGTAGACAGCCTCCTCATCGAGGATCCCGGCACGGCCGATATTGATGAGGAACGCCGTCGGCTTCATCAGCGCGAGCCGGCCGGCATCGATCAGCCGGGCGGTCTCCGGGCCCAGTCCGGTGGCAATGACCACGATGTCGCAAAGCGGGAGCACGCGGTCGAGTTCGGCGAGCGGGTAGATCTCTGACGCCTCGCCCTTGTCGGCGACCGGACTGCGGTTGACGCCGAGCACGCGGCAATTGAAGCCGGCCGCGCGCTTGGCGACCTCGCGGCCGATCTTGCCGTAGCCGACGATGCCGATGGTCTTGTTCATGATCTCGCCGTGGGTCGGGCCGCCGCCGGCGCCGCCGCCCGTCGACCAGACCCCGCCGCGAAACGCCGTCGCGATGTCGATGAGGCGATGCTGCCAGGCGAGCATGGTCATGATGCAATACTCGGCGATGGCCTGCTCGTGGCCGGCGACATTGCAGACAGTGACGCCGTGCGGCAAAGACGGCACGTCGATCAAGTCGATGCCGGCGGCAACGGACTGCAACAGCTTGATACGCGGCGCCGGCGGAAAGTCCTTCTTCCAGATGTGACTGACGACGATCTCGGCGTCGGCCAGAGCGGGAATCAGGCGCTGCGAGTCATCGATATCGAACAGCACCGAATGGTCGAGCTTTTCGGTGGTCTTGGCGAGGATCGCTTCCCACACCCCCGGGCGCGCGCCGAAATTCCCCAGAAACACGGTTTTCATGTGCTTGCTTCCCTACCCTTCAGACAGAGATGGCGATGGTCTGCGACTACCTATTTTAGGGCTGTTCAGGTCGCTGCAAAGAAAGTGAATAAAGCACGATCCCAGCGCCTTCACCCATTATTTGCAATAGATTATATCCAGCCTCGCCCGCCAGAATCTGGACCTGAATAGCGTCTACGACGCTATTTTGGTTTTCCATCACCCACACAAAGGCCACAACGCCCTGATATCGATCCATACCAACAACTTGGCGCTCGGTCAGACTAGTATCCTGGCTGAATACGTCGCCCTTGAGCCAAGACAGAGAGCAATCATCGTAATTCATGACGATGGAAACTTTGACGACTTCCAGATCGAGAACAACGCCCTCAAGACACAAGGCGGAATCCGCACGACCGAAAAGGCGAATGCGTTTAATCGTGTGGCTCGCTATTTCATAGATATCAAAATCAGGTTCAGTGGCCACAAAAAGCTCCATCAATATTTTTGTCCGAGTTGTCCTGCTTGTTTCCCCGCGGCTTCGGCAAGACGGTTATGGTGACGGCGTCCACCATCACGCCATCGTCACCAGGTTGATGAGGCTGTCGCCCCGGGTGAAACGGGCGATGTTGTCGGCGATTTCATTCCAGCGGCGGCGCACCATGCCGGCGGTCCAGCCGGAATTGTGCGGGGTGACGATGGTGTTCGGCAGCTCATGGAACGGATGCCGCGAGCCGCGCCGCGCCGGGTCGCTCTGGCTCGGGTATTGCCACCAGACGTCGATCGCCGCGCCGCCGAGCTTGTTCCTGGAGAGGGCGGCAAAGAGCGCGTCCTCGTCGATCACCTGGCCGCGGGCGATATTGATGAGGAACGCGGTCGGCTTCATCAGCGCGAGACGCTGCGCGGTGATGAGGCCGGTCGTTTCGGGGCCGAGCGCGGTGCAGATCGCCACCGTGTCGCAAAGTGGCAGCATCGCATCCAGGTCGGCCAGAGGATAAATTCGCTCGACCTCGGGATCGACGTCACGCGGGCTGCGGTTGGCGGCAAGGATGCGGCAGCCGAACGGGGCGGCTCGGCGCGCCACCTCACGGCCGACCCGGCCGTAGCCGACGATGCCGAGCGTCGTCCCACGCACCTCATCGTGCGGCTTGCCGCTCTGCACCCAGCTGGTCGCCCACGAACCGCGCTCGCGGAACTCGCCAGCGATCTGGAAGAAACGGTGATGCAAGGCGAGCATCGCCATCACGACGTATTCGGCGATCGCGGTTTCGTGGCCGAACGAGTTGCACACCGCGCAACCCGTCGGCAGCGCGGCGAGTTCGAACAGCTCGGTCCCGGTCGCGACCGACTGCACCAGCCGCAGCTTCGGCGCTGGCGGGTAGTCCGCCCGCCAGTGGTTGCTGACCAGGATGTCGATGTCGGGCGCGATCTCGGCGAGACGCGTGCGGTCGATCGGTTCGCCTATGACGGTGCACTCCAGGCCCGCCGGCAGCTCGTCCTCGATGCCGGCATAGGTGTCGGCGGCGACCCCGCCGAGGAACAGCGCCTTCATGGCTTCACCGCATGCTTCTGGAGGAAATCCTCGCGCACGGTGATGCCGAGGCCGGGCCGCTCAGGCACCTCGATCATCCCGTCGCTGACCGGAAAGCTTTCTTCGACCAGGTCGTGCAACAGCGGGTTGGCGCCGAGCGAGTACTCGACGATGAACCCGGCCGGTGACGCGGCGGCGACCGCAAGCCCGGCGGCGAAGGCCGGCGCGCCGGCCCAGAGATGCGGCGCCAGCTTCAGATTATGCGCGCTGGCGATCGCCGAGATGCGCATCGCCTCGGTGATGCCGCCGCAGATCGCGAGGTCCGGCTGCATGATGTCGACCGCGCCCAGCGCCGCGAGGTCGCGGAAATCGTGGCGGGTGAATTCGCTCTCGCCGGCGGCGATCGGGATGTCGGTGGCGCGCCGCACCTCGGCGCATCCCGCCTTGTCGTCGGCGGTGACCGGCTCCTCGAACCAGGCGATGTCGTCCTCCTCCACGAGGCGGCAGAAGCGCTTGGCCTCGGCGACCGACAGCGTCCCGTGCGCGTCGCACATGAGGCCGATATCGGGGCCGAGCGCCTCTCTCGCGGCATGCACGCGCCGCGCCGAATGACGCGGCTCGCCGTCGATGATGCCGACCCGCATCTTGACCGCGCCAAACCCGCCGCGCTTGACGTAGCCCAGCAGCTCGTCGCCGATCTTGTCCGGCCCGGCCCAGCCGCCCGAGGCATAGGCCGGCATCGTCGCCGAGCGGCGGCCGCCCAGCAGCCGCCAAACCGGCACGCCGAGCGACTTGCCGAGGATGTCCCACAGCGCGCAATCGACGCCGCTGATCGCCGAGATCGTGATGCCGCGCCGGCCCAGCACCGGGAACACCCGGCCCTCGCGCAGCGCGTAATGGCCGCGGCTGCCGCTGTAGAGGGTCTCCCACAGGCGGGTGATGTCGCGCGGGTCCTCGCCCTTGAGCAGCGGGCCGAATTCCTCGTTGATCAGCACCGTCAGCGCCTGGTTCTGCGCCATACCGCCGACCTGGGCCTTGGCCTCGCCCCAGCCGGTGATGCCGCATTCGGTCTCGATGCGGACGATGGTGCCGTCAAACGACAGGGTCTTGCCGAAATCGCTGGTATGCTGCCGCTCGGGCGGGATTGAGATGTGCACCCAATGCGCCGCGACCGATTTGATTTTCATCTGCGCCTCGCCGTTAGCCGGGTCGAGACTAGCGGAAGTGGCGGAGGATTTCCGCCTCCCACAGATCGAGTTGATCGAGATCGTAGCCGAGCGGCGACAGCATCAGATATTCGAGCCCCGCCTCCGCCAGCTCGGCGATGCGGGCGCGGATTTGCGCCGGCGTGCCGAGCATATAACAGGTTCGCAAATGCTCGAACGAGCGATGCGTTCCCATCACCCGCTCGATCAGCGGCCGCTGGATTTTGAGCGCGGCGGCCTCGTCGTCGGTCGGCACGACATGAGTCATATTGACATGGGCGAAGGTGACGCTGCCGCGCGGTCGGCCGATCTCGTCGAGCCGGCGGTTGATCAGTGCCCAATCGGCGATGACGCTCTCGTTCGACCCAGCGGCACGGGCGATCCAACCATCGGCGCGGCAGATGCGCTCCAGCACGGTCGGCGCCATGGTCTCAGGGTCGGGCGACAGGCCGGTCTTGATCTTCGAGCCGCCGGCGACCCACAGCCGTGGTTTGGTCGGCAGCGGCGGGTCGATCATCACCCGATCGAGGTGGTAGTAGCGGCCGTGATGGGTGACTTCCTCGCCGGCCCACAACTTGGCGAAGATGTCGAGCATTTCGTCGGTGCGGCCGCCGCGCTCGCTGAGCTTGACCCCGGCAACCGCGAATTCCTGCGCATCCCAGCCGACCCCGACCCCCAGCTCGTACCGTCCGCCCGAGAGCATGTGCAGGCTGGCGATTTCCTTGGCGAGGAAGACGGGATTGCGGATCGGCGGGATCAGGATGCAGGTACCGACCTTGATCCGCGAGGTGCAGCCAGCCGCGAACGCCAAGGTTTCGAGCGGCGACAGCCAGGCCGTACCGTAGAGCCCGCGCGCGGTCAGCAGATGCTCGGCGACCCACAACCCCTCGAACCCCATCGCCTCGGCGCGGGTCGCGAACTCGCGCAGCCTCCCGACCGTCGCGTAATCGCGCGCGAACGAAAAGCTCGGCAACATCAGCCCGAAACGCATGGCGCAAGCCTCCCAACTGTTGTCATTGCGAGCGGAGCGACGCAATCTCGCGCAATGGAAGATCGAGATTGCTTCGGCGCGGCGCGCCTCGCAATGACGACTTGAAACGGAGATCCACGATGACCGAATTCCGTTACGACCATGTCCATTTGCGCAGCCCGGACCCCGAAGCGACAGCGGCGTGGTACGCCAAGATGTTCGGCGCCGAGGTGATCCACTCGGTGATGTCGAACGGGATCGAGCGCACCGATATTCGCCTCGCTGGCGTCAACCACTTCATCGCCAAGGTGCCCGACAGCGCCGATTTGGCGCAGAAGCCGGAGAACAGCTTTGTCGGGCTCGACCATATCGGCCTCAGGGTCAACAACATCGACCAAGTCTGCGCAGAGCTGAAGGCGAAAGGCGCCGAGTTCACCATCGAGCCGAAGACGATCCGCCCCGGCGTGCGCATCGCCTTTGTCCGCGGCCCGCAGAACGTGCTGATCGAATTGCTCGACCGCGATGTGATCTAGGCCACTTACGCAAGCGGCAAACCGCTCCCATCTGTTCGCGCAGCAGTTTGGAGCGCGGACGATGACGTTGGCGCCAGAGCCCCTAACCAGGATGGCCCACCCGCCGGTGGCGGAATGGGTCGTGCCGAGCCGTTGGTCGGCTGCGGTGTTCGCCGCCAAGGTCGCCGCGTATCGCGGGCAACGGCTGCTCGCCGACCTGATCTCCGGCCCACGTCGCCTGACCAAGACGACAAATGGCGCATTCCCGGTGACGATAATCGGTGAAAGCCGCACGCCGCTGTGGTCCGACGCGCGACCCGAGGAACACGCGTACCAGCTCGGCAAGGTGCAGAATTTGCGCCGGGCCGCGGCCGCGCTTGACGGCGTGCTGGTGCCGGGCGGAGCGGTGTTCAGTTTCTGGAAGCAGATCGGCAGAGCAAGCCAGCGGCGCGGTTTCGTCACCGGCCGCATGCTGCAACAGGGTTGCCTAGTGCCGGCGACCGGCGGCGGGCTCTGCCAGCTGTCGAACGCGCTTTACGAGGTCGCGCTGCAGGCGGGGTGCGAGATTGTCGAACGGCATGCGCATTCGCGCCGGGTCGCCGGCTCCGCCGCCGCGCTCGGCCGCGACGCGACGGTGGCCTGGAACTACGTTGATCTGCGGTTCCGCCCGCGAGACAAACTGCGGATCGAGGCGCGGCTCACGCGCGACGAACTGGTCATCCGGTTCCGCGGGAAGGAAACCGCCGCGGCGTTGGGGGTATCCTCTGGAGCCGAGGCTACCGTGCCGCAGGCGATCGCGCGAAGCTGCGGAACTTGCGGCGAAGTCTCCTGCTTCCGCCACGAGCATCGTGCGGCGCACGCGGTCGAGTCCGGCCGCACCGCCTATCTCGTCGACGAGAATTGGCCGGAATTTCAGGACTACATCGCACACGAGCACCGGCCCGAGGACGTGTTCGGTCAGCCGATCGACGGCGCGCGCTGGCGCCTGCCGCGCTACCGCTGGCGCGCCGACGGATTTGCTCGCGCCGGCTCGGCACCAATCCAGGCGTTGCGGCGGATGATCGCGATCCGTCGGGCCCCGGCTCAGGGTCCGGCGCGCCGCAACGCCGAGCTTGCCGGCGCCGGACGGATCGCCGCGTCCCTGGCGCGTCTGCTGACGCCTGAGGTCAGCCGTGTTTGCGTGGCGCAATCGCTGCTGCCGTTTCTGTGGCGCGACGGCCATCTCGGCGGCCGCGAGGTCGAGGTGCTGATGTCGCGGTTGCCGATGCGCGAGTTGCAGACGCGGCTCGACGATGCATTCGCCGAGCACCCCGATCGCGCGACGCTCGGCGATTTTCGCGCCCCGGCGGCGCTGGTCGAGGCGGAGGCCGAAGCGCTAGCCTACGCCGCGCGGATCGTCACGCCGCATCGCGACATCGCCCGATTGTTTCCCGACAAGGCCGAAGTGATCGACTGGAAACTGCCGCCCACGCCGGCGGCCGCGCCCGTCGCTTCCCAACGCCGGATCGCCTTCCCCGGCCCGACAATTGCGCGCAAGGGCGCCTATGAATTGCGCGAAGCGGCCCGCGCCCTGGGTCTAGATGTCGTTCTGCCGGGGAGCGAGCTCGAAGGCCAGGATTTCTGGCAGGGAGTCACGGTTCAAAAGCCCGGTGCCGGAGACAATTGGCTCGCCGGCGTGGCCGCCGTCGTCCAGCCGGCGCTGGTCGAGGAACGCCCGCGCGCTCTGCTCGCGGCGCTGGCGGCGGGCGTACCGGTCATCGCCACGCCGGCTTGCGGTCTGGCGCCCCATGACGGCGTGACGCTGGTGCCGGCAGGCGACACGGCGGCGTTGGTTGACGCATTACGAGCTGTTGTCGAGTGGCGCCAACCGCGCAACGCCGGGCTCGCCTCCGGGGCGCTCAAACGGGAAGACGTGGATGGCCGGATCAAGTCCGACCAAGGGGAGTAGAAGAAGTTCAGTTGAACCGGGGAAATGGGCCCTGGCATTCGCCGGGGCGCGCAGTGGAAGCTAGGCTGCGGCTTCTTCTTCCTCGACCTCGCGCTCCGGCACCGGGCCGGAATCCTGGCCCTTGGCCTCGGGATCGCGGTCGATGAGCTCGATCACCGCCATCGCGGCGTTGTCGCCGTAGCGGTAGCCGGCCTTGATGATCCGAGTATAGCCGCCGGGCCGGCCCTTGTAGCGCTCGGCCAAGGTCGTCAGCAGCTTGTCGGCGAGCTTCTCGTCATTGAGCGTGGCGATCGCCTGGCGGCGCACATGCAGCCCGCCGCGCCGGCCGGCTGTAATCAGCCGCTCGACGACCGGGCGCAAATCCTTGGCCTTCGGCAAGGTCGTGGTGATCTGCTCGTGCTTGATCAGCGCCGCGGCAAGGTTCTCGAACATCGCCTTGCGGTGAGCCGAATGGCGCCTGAAGGCGCGTCCGTGCATGCCGTGGCGCATGTCCTAAGTCTCCCCTACTCCGCTCGGCGCGCTTAATACGGCTCGTCGATGCGCTTGGCCAGATCTTCGATGTTCTCGGGCGGCCAGTTCTGGATCTCCATGCCGAGATGGAGCCCCATATTGGCGAGCACTTCCTTGATCTCGTTCAAGGATTTGCGCCCAAAATTCGGCGTCCGCAGCATCTCGGCCTCGGTCTTTTGCACGAGATCGCCGATATAGACGATATTGTCATTTTTCAGACAGTTCGCAGAGCGAACCGAAAGCTCCAACTCATCGACCTTGCGCAGCAGGTTCTTGTTGATGAGTGGCTCGCCGCTCACCTCCTTCTCGACGACGCGGCTCGGCTCCTCGAAATTGATGAAGAGCTGGAGCTGGTCCTGGAGAATGCGGGCGGCCAATGCCACCGCATCCTCCGGGGTCACCGCGCCGTTGGTCTCGACCCGCATCGACAGGCTGTCGTAGTCGGTCACCTGGCCCACGCGGGTGTTTTCGACCCGGTAGGAGACCTTGCGCACCGGGCTGAACAGGGCATCGACCGGGATGAGCCCGATCGGCGCGTCCTCCGGCCGGTTCGATGTCGCCGGGACATAGCCTTTGCCGATCTCGACGGTCAGCTCCATCGTCAGCCGCGCGCCGTTATCGAGCGTACAGATCACCAGATCGGGATTGAGGATCTCGATGTCATGGCCGGTCTCGATCGCACCGGCCTTGACCTCGCCGGGGCCGGTCGCGCGCAGGCGCATCCGCTTTGGCCCCTCGCCGTGCATCCTCAGGCCGATGCTTTTGACGTTGAGAACGATGTCGGTGACATCCTCGAGCACACCGGGGATCGAGGAGAACTCGTGCAACACGCCCTCGATCTGCATCGAGGTGACGGCCGCGCCCTGCAATGACGACAACAGCACGCGCCGCAGCGCATTGCCGAGGGTGAGGCCAAAGCCGCGCTCCAGCGGCTCCGCCGTGACGGTCGCCACGCGCGCCGGGTCTTCGCCAGGTTCGATCGCGAGCTGCTTCGGCTTGATAAGGGTTTGCCAATTCCGCTGAATCACAAAGACATCGGTCATCTAGTTTCTGTCCTATTGGCATCCCAAGCCGGCAAACCCGGCGGGCCGAATTCAGATCTCGGCGCGCGAGAAACGCGCCAAGGGCGCAACGTCAGACGCGCCGCCGTTTGGGCGGGCGGCAGCCGTTATGCGGAATTGGCGTGACGTCGCGTATTGAAGTGATCGCGAAGCCGACACTTTGCAAGGCGCGCAAGGCTGATTCGCGTCCCGAGCCGGGCCCCTTGACCTCGATGTCGAGCGTCCGCATGCCGTGTTCCATCGCCTTGCGGCCGGCATCCTCGGCGGCGATCTGCGCCGCGTAGGGAGTCGACTTGCGCGAACCCTTAAACCCCTGGCTGCCCGACGACGACCAGGCGATCGCGTTGCCCTGGGCATCGGTGATCGTGATCATCGTGTTGTTGAACGTCGCGTTCACGTGGGCAGTGCCCGAGGTGATGTTCTTGCGCTCGCGCCGGCGCAATCGCGGCGCTGCCGCAGTTCTTGCCATTTAGCTATCCCGCTCTTGGGTGAGGCTGGTCAAATGAGACTATTTCTTCTTACCGGCGATCGGCCGCGCCGGCCCCTTGCGGGTGCGGGCATTGGTGTGGGTGCGCTGACCGCGCACCGGCAGGCCCTTGCGGTGCCGCAGGCCGCGATAACAGCCGAGATCCATCAGCCGCTTGACGTTCATCGCCACGGTGCGGCGCAGATCGCCCTCGACCATGTATTCGCGATCGATCAGCTCGCGGACCTTCAAGACCTCGTCGTCGGTCATGTCGTTGGCCCGCCGATCGAGCGGGATGCCGACCCGGTTGCAGATTTCCAGCGCCTTGGTGCGCCCGATGCCGTGGATATAGGTAAGCGCGATCGGTACGCGCTTCTGGTTCGGGATGTTCACGCCGGCAATTCGCGCCACCTGCGCATCTCCTCAGATTGGGCATAGCTTTGGGGGCGGGGATCGCTCCCACGCGAACCGCGGATTATACGGATCAAAAGCACCCCGTCAACGGCTACCAGGAACATTCGCCGGGCCGCTGTCGGCAGGCACAACAACGATTAGGGGCGCCGTGTGTGAGATGACGTCGAGGCACATTCCGGCACTGACAAAGCGATAGTGATCAGCATTTTTATGCACAAACCGGAACGTCTCCGATTGTGTCTCCCAAAAGTGAGAGTCCTCAACTCGATAGGCCAAATGGTCCTTGACCAATCCTTTGGTGGAACGCTCCTCGGTACTGATCGCCATTTCATCGACGACGCGCATGATCAATGCGTCACCGAACCTGATCCGGAGATGGCTGAACGAGTCTTGAGGAATGAAGAAATCCGCCACCACGGTCCGGTGTCGCCAATACAGAGCAGCCATGTCGCTACCGTCGGCTTTGAGATCGATCGGTAGTTCAATCGGAAGATAGTCAGCCAACGGGCTACCCCATATCAAGAACGGCCCGCGATGATCGCCTCGATCTGGCGGGTCACCGCATCGATCTCGGCCATACCGTCGACGGTCGAGAGGATGCCCTTGCACCGGTAGTACGGCAGGATCGGCGCGGTCTGCTGGCGATAGACCTCAAAGCGTTTCTGCACCGCTTCCGGACGGTCGTCCGGCCGGTGCACGAAGTCAGTCGCGCCGCAGGAGTCGCAATGCCCCTCGCGCCTCGGACGGTGATTTCGCTCGTGGTAGCTGGCGCCGCACTGGCGACAGCTGAAACGGCCGGCGAGCCGATCGACCAGCACCGCCTCGTCGACCTCCATCAGGATCACGTGATCGAGCTTGAACCCGTGGCGCGCGAGCATAGCGTCGAGCGCCTCGGCCTGTGGGATGGTGCGTGGAAAGCCGTCGAGAATGACGCCGTTCCTCGCCTCGGGCGCGGTGATGCGCGACTCGATCAATTCAATGACGATGTCGTCCGAGACCAGCGCACCGGAATCCATGATCGCCTTGATGCGGCGGCCGAGCTCGCTGCCGGAGGCGGTCTCCGCGCGGAGCATGTCGCCGGTGGCAAGCTGAACGAGCCCATGCGCCTGTTCGAGGCGCTTGGCCTGCGTCCCCTTGCCGGCGCCTGGCGGCCCCAGCAGGATCAAATTCATCCCCGGCGTCCCCTCAGCCGCGCTTTCTTGATCAGACCTTCGTACTGATGCGCGAGCAGGTGCGAATGGACCTGCGCCACCGTGTCCATCGTGACGCTGACCACGATCAGGAGGCTGGTGCCGCCAAAATAGAATGGCACCGAATATTGCGAGATCAAGATCTCGGGAAGGATGCACACCGCGGCGAGATAGGCCGCGCCGACGACGGTCAGCCGGGTCAGGACGTAGTCGAGATAATCGGCGGTGTTCTTGCCCGGCCGAATGCCCGGAATAAAGCCGCCGTACTTGCGCAGGTTGTCGGCCGTCTCGGTCGGGTTGAAAACGATCGCGGTGTAGAAGAAGCAGAAGAACACGATCAGGCTGACATAGAGCACGATGTAGGCTGGTCGCCCATGGCCGATATAGGCGGTGATGGTGCCGAGCCAACCCATGTCCTGGTTGTTCGCGGCGAACCCTGCGATCGTCACCGGGATCAGCAGCAGCGAAGAGGCAAAGATCGGCGGGATCACGCCGGAGGTGTTGATTTTCAGCGGCAGATGCGACGCCTCTCCGCCGAACATGCGGTTGCCCACCTGGCGTTTGGGATATTGCACCAGGATGCGCCGCTGCGCCCGCTCCATGAAGACGATAAACGCGACGACGCCGACCGACATCGCCAGGAACAGCAGGATGACGAACGGCGACAGCGTCCCCGTGCGCCCGAGCTCCAAGGTCGCGGCGAGGGCGTGCGGCAAATTGGCAACGATGCCAGCCATGATGATCAGCGAAATGCCATTGCCAATGCCGCGCGCGGTGATCTGCTCACCGAGCCACATGAGGAATACCGTGCCGCCGCACAGCGTCACCATCGTGACCAATCGGAAGAATAGCCCGGGATCGAGCACCGCCGATTTCCGTGCCGATGCGCATGCCTTCCATCGCGACGCCGATGCCGTAGGCCTGGACCGCCGCGAGCAGCACCGTGCCGTAACGGGTGTATTGGTTGATCTTCTTGCGGCCGCTCTCGCCCTCCTTTTTCAGCGCTTCCAATTGCGGCGAAACCGCAGTGAGCAGCTGAATAATGATCGAGGCGGAGATGTACGGCATGATGTTGAGGGCGAAGATCGACATCCGGCCGAGCGCGCCGCCCGAGAACATGTCGAACATGCCGAGGATGCCGCCGGCATTGTGCTGAAATATGTTTTGCAGGATTGACGGGTCGATGCCGGGGATCGGGATATAGGTGCCGAGCCGGTAGACGACGAGCGCGCCCAAGGTGAACCAGATGCGGCTCTTGAGCTCGGTCGCCTTGGAAAATGCGCCAAGATTGATGCTGGCAGCGAGTTGCTCGGCGGCTGACGCCATATCCCTCGTCCCTACCTTCTAAGCCGCCCGATTATACGCTTCCGCGACCGACGCCGATATCGGGCGAAGACTCAGCTTGCCGGCTTCTCCGCCCCCGTCGCTTCAGCCTCCGCCGAGGTTGCTGGCGGCGCGGCGCCTTCGGGCAGAACGACCTTGCCGCCGGCTTTCTCCACCGCGGCGATCGCGGCCTGCGACGCGCCGGCGACCTCGATAGTGATCTTGGTCTTGAGTTCGCCTTTGGCGAGAAGCCTCACGCCATCGCCGAGGCGCCGCAGCACGCCGGCCTCGACCAGGCTCTTGCCGTCGATGGTGCCGCGCGCCGTCAGCTTTTTGGCGTCGAGCGCCTGCTGCAGCCGCCCGAGGTTCACAACCTTGTAGTCCTTCTGGAAAATCTTGTTGTTGAAGCCGCGCTTGGGCAGCCGGCGATGCAGCGGGGTCTGGCCGCCCTCAAAGCCGTTGATCGCGACGCCCGAGCGCCCGAGTTGGCCCTTGCCGCCATGACCCGCGGTCTTGCCCTTGCCCGAGCCGATGCCGCGCCCGACCCGCTTCGCACGATAGTGGGCGCCTGCGTTGTCCCTGATCTGGTTGAGCTTCATCACCCGATCCTATGCCTCTTCCACGACGCGGACGAGGTGCTTCACCTTGTCGATCATGCCGCGTACCGCGGCGGTGTCCTCGAGGGTGCGGCGGCGGTGCCGTTTGTTGAGGCCGAGGCCCTTGAGCGTCGCCTCCTGGTCGGCGGGACGCCCGATCGGACTGCCAGTCTGGACCACGGTGACGGTCTTTTTGTCGGCGGTCTGGGCGCGGGCCATTACGCCGGCTCCTTCTCGGCTTCGCGGCGCGGCAGCAGATCGGCGACTTTCTTGCCCCGGCGGGAGGCGACGGCGCGCGGGCTCGTGGCATGGGTCAGCGCCTCGAACGTCGCCTTGATCATGTTGTGCGGGTTCGAGCTGCCGACCGATTTCGCGACCACGTCCTGCACGCCGAGCGCTTCGAAGATCGCCCGCATCGGACCGCCGGCGATGATCCCGGTACCGGGCTTGGCGGCGCGAATGATGACCTTACCGGCCCCATAGCGGTCCGCGATGTCGTGATGGAAGGTGCGGCCCTCGCGCAGCGGCACGCGGACGAGGCCGCGGCGCGCCTGCTCGGTCGCCTTGCGGATCGCCTCGGGCACCTCGCGCGCCTTGCCTGAACCGTAGCCGACCCGTCCCTTGCGGTCGCCGACGACGACGAGCGCCGCGAAACCGAAACGGCGTCCACCCTTCACTACCTTGGCCACGCGGTTGATGCTGACCAGCTTCTCGGCGAATTCGCTCTCTTCGCCACGCTCGCGCGACTGCCGGTCGCCGCCGTCGCGGCGGCGCCGATCACCGCCCCCCTCACCGCGGGGTGGCCCGCCTGGACCTCGGGAAGGTCCACCTGACCCTCGGGGGGGTCCGCCCTGTGTGCGTGCCATCTACGACCCTCTCAGAAATCGAGCCCGCCCTCGCGGGCGGCGTCGGCCAAGGCCTTGACCCGGCCATGAAAGATGTACCCACCGCGGTCGAACACGACCTGGGCGACCCCCGCCTCCTTGGCGCGCTCCGCGATCGCCTTGCCGACCGCCTTCGCAGCGTCGCTGTCGGCACCGGTCTTCAAACCCTTCTTGACCGCCTCGTCGAGCGTCGAGGCGGCGGCGAGGGTGCGTCCCGCCGCGTCGTCGATGATCTGCGCATAAATATGGCGCGACGAACGGAAGACCGTGAGCCGCGGGCGCAGCTTGCCCACCTGCCGCAGCTTGTAACGCACCCGATGCCGGCGCCGCCGGAATAGCTCGTCTGGTTTCTTCGCCATAGCAATTACTTCTTCTTGCCTTCCTTGCGGCGGATGACTTCCTCGGCGTACTTGATGCCCTTGCCCTTGTAGGGTTCGGGTGGGCGGTAGGAGCGGATTTCCGCGGCGACCTGACCCACCCGCTGCTTGTCGGCGCCGCTGATGGCGATCAAGGTCGGCCGCTCACAGGCGATCTGGATGTCCTGCGGGATGGGATAGGGAATATCGTGGCTGTAGCCCAGCTGCAGGTTGAGGATACGCCCCTGCACCGCCGCCCGATAGCCGACCCCGTTGATCTCCAGCGTGCGGGTGAAACCCGCCGAGACGCCGGTCACCATGTTGTTGACGAGGGCCCGCGTCGTGCCCCACAGCGCCCGCGCCTGCTTTGAGTCGCCATTGGGTTTCACGCTGACCGCACCATCGGCGACCGTCGCGGTCACTTCCGGGTTGATCGTGAGGCTAAGCTTGCCCTTGCCGCCGGTCACGGTAAGCACCTGGCCCGCCAGATTGACCTGAACGCCGCTGGGAACTGCCACCGGATGCTTGCCGATACGTGACATCGCTGTCTCTCAGTCCTTCTGGCTCAAAACACCCGGCAGAGCACCTCGCCGCCGACCTTGGCGGCGCGGGCCTCGCTGTCCGACATGACGCCCCGCGGCGTCGACAGGATCGAAATACCGAGCCCGTTATAGACCCGCGGCAGATCGACGAGCTTCGAATAAATGCGTCGCCCCGGCTTCGACACGCGCGAAATCTCGCGGATCACCGGCTCGCCGTCGACGTATTTCAGCTCGATCTTGAGCTCGGACACGCCGGGGCGCACCTGCTCGCGGGAATAGCCGCGGATATAGCCCTCGCGCTTCAGCACCTCGAGCACGTTGGCGCGGTGCTTCGACGCCGGCGCCGCCACCACGGCCTGGCGCGCGCGCTGGCCGTTGCGGATGCGGGTCAGCATATCGCCGAGAGGATCGCTCATCGTCATGTGGCGCCTCCCCTACCAGCTCGACTTGACCATGCCCGGGATCAGCCCGGCCGACGCCAGCTCGCGCACCGCGATGCGCGACAGCCCGAACTTGCGGTAATACCCGCGCGGGCGGCCGCTGAGCGCGCAGCGGTGGCGGATGCGCGTCGCCGAGCTGTTGCGCGGCAACCGCGCGAGCTTCAGCTGCGCCTCGAACCGATCCTCCGGCGCGGCGTCGCGGTCGCGAGCGAGCGCCTTGAGGCGGGCACGGCGCGGCGCAATCGCCTTCGACATCTTGGTGCGCCGTTGGTTCTTCTCGATAGAGCTCTTCTTTGCCATCGATAATCGTGTCTCCGCAGGCGGTCAGTTGGCGAACGGCATGTCGAAACCCTTTAGCAAGGCCTTAGCTTCGGCATCGGTTTTGGCGGTGGTGACGATGACGATATCCATCCCGCGTTGCGCGTCGACGCGGTCGTAGTCGATCTCGGGGAAGACCAGCTGCTCCTTGAGACCGAGCGCGTAATTACCGCGTCCGTCGAAACTGCGCCCGGAGACGCCGCGAAAATCGCGGACCCGCGGCAGCGCCACATTGATCAGCCGGTCGAGAAACTCGTACATCCGCTCGCGCCGCAGCGTAACCTTGACGCCGATCGGCACGTTCTTGCGGAGCTTGAAGGTCGCGATCGACTGCTTGGCGCGCAACACCACCGGGTGCTGGCCAGTGATCGCGGTCAAGTCGCCGACGGCCGCGTCGATCTTCTTGCCATCCTGCACCGCCTCGCCGACGCCCATGTTGACGACGATCTTTTCCAGGCGCGGCGCCTGCAACGGGTTCTCGTAGCCGAACTCCTTCATCAGCTCGGCGTGCACGACCTGGGTATAGCGTTCCTGCAGTCGGGACATGATCGCTACCTCACTTGTCCAGCACTTCGCCCGAACGGCGGGCGAAACGGACCTTGCGGCCGTCACCGAGGAACTTGTACCCGACCCGCGTCGGCTTGTTCGACGACGGGTCGAGATGGGCGACGTTGGAGACGTGGATCGTCAACTCCTTGTCGACGATGCCGCCAGGATTGCCCACGCTCTGCCGGGTATGACGGCGGGCCATATGAACGCCCTGGACGATCACCCGCGACTCCGCCGGGAAGACGCGCATCACCTCGCCGGTCTTGCCCTTGTCGCGGCCGCTGATGACGACGACATTGTCGCCCTTCTTGATTTTCATCTTGGGCATGCTCAGAGCACCTCGGGCGCCAACGAGGCGATCTTCATGAACTTGCGGGCCCTAAGCTCGCGCGTGACCGGGCCGAACACGCGGGTGCCGATCGGCTCGTTCTGGTTGGTGATCAGAACCGCCGCATTACGGTCGAAACGGATTGCGCTGCCATCGAGACGGCGGATTTCCTTCGCCGTACGGACGATCACCGCGCGATGGATGTCGCCCTTCTTGACGCGGCCGCGCGGGATCGCCTCCTTGACCGAGACAATGATCACATCGCCGACCTCGGCGGTCTTGCGCTTCGAGCCGCCCAGCACCTTGATGCATTGGACCCGACGCGCGCCGGAATTGTCGGCGACATCGAGATTGGTCTGCATCTGGATCATGCGGCGTCTCCCGTCCCGGTCGCCTCGGCCTCAACCTCCGCCGCGGCGGCGCGCTCCCGCCGGCGGGTGAGCCCTGGCGCAACACCGGTCGCGGCGCCGAGCACAACCCAGCTCTTGCGCTTCGAGATCGGCCGGCTCTCCTCGATCTGCACCGCGTCGCCGGTGTGGAACTTGTTGTCCTCGTCGTGCGCAGCGTACTTTTTCGTGCGGGTCACGAACTTCTTGTAGACCGGGTGCATGACCCGTCGCTCGACCCGCACGATGACGGTCTTGTCACCGGAATCGCTGACCACGAGGCCCTGGAGAATGCGTTTGGGCATGTCTAGCTCCTCGCCTTCGCCCGGGTACGCCGCGCCCGCGACGGCGCGGCCGCCGGCGCGGCCACCGCCTCGCCGCGGTCACGCGCGCCCAGCACCGTCTTGATTCGCGCGATCTCGCGCCGCACCTGGCGAAAGCGCGAAGTGTTTTCAAGCTGCCCGCTGGCACGCTGGAAGCGGAGGTTGAAAATCTCCTTGCCGAGCGTTTCGAGCTGGTCGCCGAGCTCGTCCGGGGTGCGGGTGCGCAGATCGGAGGCTCTCACAGCCTTCATTCCGAACCCTCCTCGCCGGCGCGCACCACCAAACGGGTCGCAATCGGCAGCTTGGCCCCGGCCAGCTCGAACGCCTCGCGCGCCACGTCATATGGCACGCCGTCGAGCTCAAACATGATCCGGCCCGGCTTGACGCGAGCGATCCAATATTCGGGCGAGCCTTTGCCGCTGCCCATGCGAACCTCGGCGGGCTTGGTCGAGACCGGCACGTCGGGAAAGACGCGGATCCACACGCGGCCGATGCGGCGGATGTGGCGGGTGATCGCACGCCGCGCCGCCTCGATCTGGCGCGCGGTGATGCGGCCGGGCTCGACCGATTTCATCCCGTAGGCGCCAAAGTTGAGGGTCGTGCCGCCCTTGGCCATGCCATGGACGCGCCCCTTGTGCGCCTTGCGGTATTTGGTGCGTTTGGGGGAGAGCATTCCCTAATCCCTGTCGCGTTCGCGGTCGCGGTCGCGGCCGCCGCCCGGGCGTCGCTCCATGCCGGCGGGTTGAGCCTCGGACAGCAGCTTGTCCTGGGCCATCGGGTCGTGCGCCAGGATTTCACCCTTGAACACCCAGACTTTGACGCCACAGGTGCCGTAGGTGGTCTTGGCCGTGCCGTAGCCGAAATCGACATTGGCGCGCAGCGTGTGCAGCGGCACCCGGCCCTCGCGGTACCACTCCATGCGCGCGATTTCGGCGCCGCCGAGCCGGCCCGAGCAATTGATGCGAATACCCTGGGCGCCAAAGCGCATCGCCGATTGCACGGCGCGCTTCATCACCCTGCGGAAGGCGACGCGGCGTTCTAACTGCTGGGCGATGCTCTCGGCGATCAGCTTGGCCTCGATCTCGGGCTTGCGGAGTTCGACAATGTTGAGGCTGACCTCGCTCGTTGTCATCTTGGCGATGTCGGCTCGCAGCTTGTCGATGTCGGCGCCCTTCTTGCCGATGACGACACCGGGCCGGGCCGAATGCAGGGTGATCCGCGTCTTCTTCGCCGCGCGCTCAATGAGGATGCGCGCCACCGCAGCCTGGGTCAGCCGCTTGTCGAGAAACTTGCGCAGCTTCAGGTCGTCGAGCAGCTGGCTGCCGTAGCCCTTTTGGGCAAACCAACGCGAGTCCCAAGTGCGGTTGATGCCGAGCCGCAGCCCGATCGGATTGACTTTCTGGCCCATCAGGCAGCCCCTGCTTGTTCTTCCGGCCGCTCGCGCACGATCACGGTGAGGTGGGCGAAATGCTTCTCGACCCGCGACGAGCGGCCCCGCCCACGGGTATGAAAACGGCGCATCACGAAAGCCCGGCCGACCGTCGCTTCCTTGACATAAAGCCGGTCGACGTCGAGCTGATGGTTGTTCTCGGCGTTGGCGATCGCGGCCTGCAGCACCTTCTTCACATCGCGGGCGACGCGTCGGCGCGAAAAGGTAAGCTCGGCGAGGGCAGTCTGCGCCGCCTTGCCGCGGATCATCGCGGCGACGAGGTTGAGCTTTTGCGGGCTGATGCGCAGCGCGCGCAAGAAGGCCGAAGCCTCGTTGTCTGCGAGTGCGCGCGGGGTTGAAGGCTTGCCCATCGGGTCCTCTCCTTACGTCCGCCGGGCCCGCTTATCGCCGGCGTGACTGTAAAAGGTCCGGGTCGGCGAGAACTCGCCGAACTTGTGGCCGATCATGTTCTCGGTGACGAGGACGGGGATAAACTTGTGGCCGTTGTAGACGCCAAACGTCAGCCCGACGAATTGCGGGAAGATGGTCGAGCGCCGCGACCAGGTGCGGATCACCTCATTGCGGCCCGAGGCGCGAGTCTTCTCCGCCTTCCGCAGCAGATAGCCGTCGACGAACGGGCCTTTCCATACCGAGCGAGCCACGCGCCCTCTCCTTCTATCGCACCTGACGGCGGCGCAGGATCAGCCGGTCCGTCTTCTTGTTGTGGCGGGTCTTCTTACCCTTGGTCGGCTTACCCCACGGTGTCACTGGGTGACGTCCGCCCGATGTCTTGCCCTCGCCACCGCCGTGCGGATGGTCGATCGGATTCATCGCCACGCCGCGCACCGAAGGTCGCTTGCCCAGCCAGCGGTTTCGGCCCGCCTTGCCGATGACGATGTTCTGGTGATCGGGGTTTGATACCGCGCCGATCGTGGCCCGGCATTCGCTGCGCACCCGGCGCAGTTCGCCCGAGGCCATGCGCAACAGCGCATAACCCTGGTCGCGGCCGACCAGCTGAACATAGGTGCCGGCGGAGCGCGCGAGCTGCCCACCCTTGCCGGGCTTCATCTCAACGTTGTGGACGATCGTACCCGGCGGCATGTTGCGCAGCGGCATGGCGTTGCCGGGCTTGACGTCCACCCGCTCGCCCGAGACGACGCTATCGCCCTGGCGCAGCCGCTGCGGCGCAAGTATGTAGGCAAGCTCGCCGTCGGGGTACTTGATGAGGGCGATGAAAGCGGTGCGGTTGGGATCGTATTCGAGCCGCTCGACCAGCGCCGGCGCGTCGTCCTTCATCCGCTTGAAGTCGACGATACGATAACGCTGCTTATGGCCGCCGCCGCGACGCCGCATCGTCACCCGGCCGGAATTGTTGCGCCCGGCTTTTTCCTTCAAACCTTCCGTCAAGGCCTTGACCGGCTTGCCCTTCCACAGCTCGCTGCGGTCGACCGTAACGAGATGGCGCTGCGACGGCGTGATCGGATTATAGGTCTTGAGTGCCATCGCGTCAGATCCCCGTGGTCACGTCGATGCGCGAGCCTTCGGCCAGCGTGACGATCGCCTTCTTGAAATCGGAGCGGTGGCCCGGACGGCCGCGCACCCGCTTAAACTTGCCCATCATGCGGATCGTGTTGACCGCGTCGACCTTGACCGAAAACAGCCCCTCGACCGCGGCCTTGACCTCGCGCTTGGTCGCGGTCACCGGCACCTTGAAGATGATCTGATTATGCTCGGACGCCGCAGTCGCCTTCTCGGTGATGAGCGGTGAGCGGATCAGGTCGTACATCTCCTGACGGGAGAGTTGCGCCGCGGCGCGGGGGATAACGCGAAACCGGCTCATTTGAGGCGCGCCTCCAGCTGCTCCACCGCCTCGCGGGTGAGCACCAGCGTATCGCGGCGAAGAATGTCGTAAACATTGGCGCCGACCGACGGCAGCAGATCGACCCGCGGCAGGTTACGCGCCGCCTTGGCGAATCCGGCGTCGACCGCAGCGCCATCGATAATCAAAACCGAACTCCAGCCCAATTTGTCGAAGCGCTCGCGCAGCTCCTTGGTCTTGGGCGCCGTCACCTTGGCGGTGTCGATGACGACGAGCTTGCCCTCGGCCTGCTTGGCCGAGAGAGCGGTCTTGAGACCGAGCTTGCGTACCTTTTTCTGGAGGCCGAATTCGTGGCTGCGCACCACCGGGCCGAAGATCACCGCGCCGCCCCGGAACTGCGGCGAGCGCAGGCTGCCCTGGCGCGCCCGACCGGTGCCCTTCTGCTTATAGGGCTTCTTGGTCGTGCCGCTGATATCGCTGATGCCCTTGGTTTTGTGCGTCCCGGCGCGGCGCTTCGCCAGCTGCCAGTTGATGACGCGGGCGAGAATGTCGTTCCGCACCGGCAGCCCAAATACCTCGTCGGCGAGGTCGATATCACCGACTTCCTTGTTGTCGAGGTCGCGGATCTTGAGCTTCATACCGCCCCGCCTTCCTCGGCACTCGCCTCGGTCTCGGTGGTCGGCGCCTCGTCAGGCGCGGGTGCGGCTTCCTCGGGAATGTCATCGCCGCGCAGCGCCGCGGGGAACGGCAGGTCGGCCGGCGCCGCCCGCTTGACCGCGTCGCGTACCAGCACCCAACCGCCCTCGCTGCCCGGCACCGCTCCCTTGAGCATCAAGACGCCGCGCGCCGCGTCGGCCGCGACCACCTGAAGGTTGAGGGTGGTCACGCGATCGTCGCCGAGATGGCCGGCCATCTTCTTGTTCTTGAAGGTCTTGCCGGGGTCCTGGCGCTGACCGGTCGAGCCGAGACTGCGATGCGAGATCGAGACACCGTGGCTAGCCCTGAGGCCGCCGAAATGGTGCCGCTTGATGCCACCGGCAAAACCCTTGCCGATGCTGGTGCCGACGACGTCGACATATTGCCCGGCGACAAAATGCGCCGCGGTAATCTCCGCGCCGACCGGGACCAACGCATCCTCGGACACGCGGAACTCGGCGAGATGCGCCTTGGGCTCGACCTTGGCGGCCGCGTAATGGCCGCGCATCGGCTTCGACACGTTCTTCACCTTGGCCGCACCGACGCCGAGCTGCAGCGCGGTGTAACCGTCGCGGTCGTGGGTGCGATGGGCGACGACCTGGCAATTGTCGATGCGCAGCACCGTCACCGGCACATGGTTGCCGTCGTCGGTAAAGACGCGGCTCATGCCGAGCTTTTGTGCGATGAGACCGGTACGCATCGCTCCTATCCCCTAAAGCTTGATCTCGACGTCGACGCCGGCGGCGAGGTCGAGCTTCATCAGCGCGTCCACGGTCTGCGGCGTCGGGTCGACAATGTCGATCACCCGCTTATGAGTGCGGATCTCAAACTGCTCTCGCGACTTCTTGTCGACATGCGGCGAGCGCAGCACGGTGAACTTCTCGATCCGGGTTGGCAGCGGGATCGGCCCCCGCACCCGAGCGCCGGTGCGGCGGGCGGTCTGCACGATCTCGCTCGTCGACTGGTCGAGCACGCGATGATCATAGGCCCGCAGGCGGATGCGTATGTTCTGGCCGTCCATCTATCGTTTCCTGCTTCCCTCACGGAAGCGCCGGCGGTTGCCGGCGCCCCTATTTGATGATCTTGGCGACGACGCCGGCACCGACGGTGCGGCCGCCCTCGCGGATCGCAAAGCGCAAGCCCTCTTCCATCGCGATCGGCACCAGCAGCTCGACATTCATCGTGATGTTGTCCCCCGGCATCACCATCTCGGTGCCCTCGGGAAGCTTCACCGACCCCGTCACGTCTGTCGTGCGGAAGTAGAATTGCGGACGGTAATTATCGAAAAATGGCGTATGGCGCCCGCCCTCTTCCTTGGTCAGCACGTACGCCTCGGCGACAAATACCGTATGCGGCGTGATCGAGCCCGGCTTCGCCAATACCTGACCGCGCTCAACCTCCTCGCGCTTGGTCCCGCGCAACAAGACGCCGATATTGTCCCCCGCCTCGCCCTGGTCGAGCAGCTTGCGGAACATCTCGACGCCCGTCGCGATCGTCTTCGTCGTCGGCCGCAGCCCGACAATCTCCACCTCGTCGCCCACCTTGACGATCCCGCGCTCGACCCGGCCTGTCACCACCGTGCCGCGCCCCGAGATCGTGAACACGTCCTCGATCGGCATCAGGAACGGACGGTCCTTCGCTCGCTCCGGCTGCGGGATGTAGCTGTCGACCGCATCCATCAGCTCCTTGATCGACTTCTCGCCGATCTCCGGCTCGCGGCCTTCCAGCGCGCACAACGCTGAACCCTTGACGATCGGGATGTCGTCCCCGGGAAACTCGTAGCTCGACAGCAGCTCGCGCACCTCAAGCTCGACCAGTTCCAGGAGCTCCGGGTCGTCCACCATGTCGACCTTGTTCATGTAGACGACCAGCGAGGGCACGCCCACCTGCCGCGCCAAGAGGATGTGCTCGCGCGTCTGCGGCATCGGCCCGTCCGCCGCCGAGACCACCAGGATCGCGCCGTCCATCTGCGCCGCGCCGGTGATCATGTTTTTCACGTAGTCCGCGTGACCCGGGCAATCGACATGCGCGTAGTGACGGTTGGCCGTCTCGTACTCGACATGCGCCGTCGCGATGGTGATCCCGCGCGCCTTCTCCTCCGGCGCCTTGTCGATCTGGTCGTACGCCGTGAACGTCGCTCCGCCGCTCTCCGCCAGCACCTTGGTAATCGCCGCCGTCAGCGTCGTCTTGCCGTGATCGACGTGACCGATCGTCCCGATGTTGCAGTGCGGCTTGTTCCGGTTAAATTTCGCCTTCGACATCGTCTTTCTCCGCTTCCCGCTAGGCCATCTTGGCGCGAACTTCGTCCGAGATTGCCGGCGGTACCTGCTCGTAATGATCGAAATGCATCGTGTACTGCGCCCGGCCCTGCGACATCGAGCGCAACTGGTTGACATAGCCGAACATGTTGGCGAGCGGGACCATCGCGTTGACGACCCGCGCGTTGCCGCGCGAGTCCATGCCGGTAACCTGGCCGCGACGGCTGTTGAGGTCGCCAATCACGTCGCCCATGTAATCGTCGGGCGTCACCACCTCGACCCGCATGATCGGTTCCAACAGCCTGGGCGCCGCCTTTACAATCCCATCCTTAAAGGCCGAACGTGCCGCGATCTCAAAGGCCAGCGCGCTTAAATCGACGTCGTGATAATCGCCATCGAACAGCTCGGCCTTGAAATCGATCATCGGGAAGCCGGCGATGATGCCGTTCTCGGCCGCGCCCTTGAGACCCTTTTCGACCCCCGGCACGTATTCCTTCGGCACGGTGCCGCCGACCACCGAATTCTCGAAGATGAAGCCGGTGCCTGGAGGCTGCGGCTCGAAGCGGATCTTGACTTTGGCGTATTGCCCGGAGCCGCCGGTCTGCTTGCGGTGGGTGTAGTCGATCTCGGCGGCGCGGGTGATTGTCTCGCGGTAAGCGACCTGAGGAGCGCCGACATTGGCGTCGACCTTGAACTCCCGCTTCATGCGGTCGACGATGATCTCAAGGTGCAATTCGCCCATGCCCTGAATCACGGTCTGGCCGCTTTCGTGATCGACCGAGACGCGGAACGATGGGTCTTCGGTGGCGAGACGCGCCAGCGCCTGGCCCATCTTCTCCTGGTCGCCCTTGGTCTTGGGCTCGACGGCGATCGAAATGACCGGCTCAGGGAATTCCATCCGCTCGAGCACGACCGGGTGCTGCGGGTCGGACAGCGTGTCGCCCGTCGTCGCATTCTTCAAACCCGCGAGCGCGACGATGTCGCCGGCCCGGGCCTCTTTAACGTCTTCGCGATGGTTGGCGTGCATCAGCAGCATGCGGCCGACCCGTTCACGCGAGTCCTTCACCGTGTTCATCACCTGCGAACCGGTCGCCAGCACGCCCGAATAGACGCGGATAAAGGTCAACGAGCCGACAAACGGATCGGACATGATCTTGAAGGCGAGGCCGGCGAACGGCTCGTCATCCGAGCATTTGCGCACGACGGGCTCGTCCGAGTTCATCTTGACGCCCTTGATCGCGGCGACATCGATCGGCGACGGCAAATAGTCAACCACCGCATCAAGAAGCGGCTGTACACCCTTGTTCTTGAATGCGGAGCCGCAGAGTACCGGGATCAGCGTACCGGCGATCGTACCCTTGCGGATGCAGCGCTTCAGCGTTGCCTCGTCGGGTTCCTCACCGCCCAGATAGGCTTCGAGCACATCGTCGTCCTGCTCGACCGCCTGCTCGACCAGCTTGGCGCGGTATTCTTGTGCCTCGGCAAGCATATCGGCCGGGATGTCGACAACATCGAATTCGGCGCCGAGGGTCTCATCGCGCCATTTCAGCGCCTTCATCTTCACCAGATCGACGATGCCGACAAAATCGGCCTCAATCCCGATCGGCAGCTGCAGCACGGCCGGGTTGGCGCCCAGCCGGTCAATGATCATCGCGACGCAACGCTTAAAGTCCGCGCCGATGCGGTCCATCTTGTTGACGAAGCAAATGCGCGGCACGCCGTATTTATCGGCCTGGCGCCATACCGTCTCCGATTGCGGCTCGACGCCCGCGACCGAGTCGAACACCGCGACCGCGCCATCGAGCACTCGCAAGCTGCGCTCAACCTCGATGGTGAAATCGACATGGCCCGGCGTGTCGATGATGTTGATCCGGTGGTCGAGCCAAAAGCAGGTCGTCGCGGCCGACGTGATCGTGATGCCGCGCTCTTGCTCCTGCTCCATCCAATCCATCGTCGCGGTGCCTTCATGCACCTCGCCGATCTTGTAGGAGCGCCCGGTGTAGTAGAGAACGCGCTCAGTGGTCGTCGTCTTACCGGCATCGATGTGAGCCATGATGCCGATATTGCGATACCGCTCGAGAGGCGTCGTGCGTGCCATCACTCAATCACTCCGGTGGCTCCAGCAGCCACCTTTGAAAAAATGAGCCGACGCTGGTGCGCCGGCCCGCCAAAGCGAACCCCTCCCCTTACCAGCGGTAATGCGAAAACGCCTTGTTGGCGTCCGCCATCCGATGCGTGTCCTCGCGCCGCTTGACCGCGACGCCGCGATTGTTGGCGGCATCGAGCAATTCGCCTGACAGCCGCTCCTCCATTGTATTCTCCGAGCGCGCCCGGGAACTCGAGATCAGCCAGCGGATCGCCAGCGCCTGACCGCGATCAGTCCGCACCTCGACCGGCACCTGGTAGGTTGCGCCGCCGACGCGGCGCGACCGTACCTCCACCGCCGGACGGACATTGCCGAGCGCGTCGTGAAAAACGCGGATCGGGTCCTGGCCGCTGCGCCGCTGGATGCGGTCGAAGGCGCCGTAGACGATGCGCTCCGCGGTCGATTTCTTGCCCTCGTACATCAGGCAGTTCATGAACTTCGAGACGACGACATCGCCGAATTTCGGGTCCGGCTGGACTTCGCGTTTGACCGCGGCACGACGGCGCGACATTGCTTCGCCTCCTTCTATCGCGGCCGCTTGGCGCCGTATTTCGAGCGGCGCTGGCGGCGGTCCTTGACGCCCTGCGTGTCGTGCGTGCCGCGGATGATGTGATAGCGCACGCCCGGCAAGTCCTTGACGCGGCCGCCGCGGATCAACACGACCGAATGCTCCTGCAGATTGTGGCCCTCGCCGGGGATATAGCTGGTGACCTCGAACCCGTTGGTGAGGCGAACGCGTGCGACTTTGCGCAAGGCCGAGTTCGGCTTTTTCGGCGTGATCGTGTAAACGCGCGTGCACACGCCGCGCTTTTGCGGGCACTGCTCCATCGCCGGAACCTTGTTCCGCATCGCCACCGGCTTGCGCGGACTGCGGATCAGCTGGTTGATCGTCGGCATCCTTTAGCCTCGTCCCTCTGGCCTCGCAAACGCCAACACCGCCCGACGCAAAAACACGCGCGGGGGCGGCGGCGCACCTTGCCCAATCATGTCACACGCGCTCCTCTCAGAGCGCAGAGCCACAGCCATAAAAAGAGGGCCGCGTTTGGGTGGCTTCCCACCGCCAGCCCCGTGAGGCGCGGAATATATGGGCGTGACCCCGTAGGGTCAAGCCGAACCCCACAGATTTCCGCCAAAAATCCGCAGCGCCGAACCGGAGGCGACCGTCCCCGGTTCAGCGGCAGGCGGCTATTCGGCCGCGCCGGCCTGCGGCTGCTCTGCCTCGATCTGCGCCGGCTCGGCGGCCTCGGCCGCGGCGGCAAGCGCCGCGAGCTCGCGATCACGATCGGCGGCGATCTCGCGCAGCCGCGCGATGACGCTGCCGGTGCCGGCCGGAATCAGCCGCCCGACGATCACATTCTCCTTCAGCCCCTGCAGCGCATCGGTCCGACCCGACACCGCGGCCTCGGTGAGGACACGGGTCGTCTCCTGGAACGAAGCAGCCGAGATGAACGAGTGCGTCTGCAAGCTCGCCTTGGTGATGCCCTGAAGCACCGGATGAGCGACCGCCGGCCTCAGGCTCTCGGCCTCGACCTTGGCGTTCTCGCGCTCGAACTCCAAGCGGTCGATCTGCTCGCCCGCGAGGAAGGTGGTATCGCCCGGATCGGCGTCGATCTCGACCTTCTGCAGCATCTGCCGGACGATCACCTCGATGTGCTTGTCGTTGATGCGCACGCCCTGAAGCCGATAGACCTCCTGGATCTCGTTGATCAGGTAGCTCGCCAGCTCCTCGACCCCCAGGATGCGCAGGATGTCGTGCGGAACGCGGTTGCCATCGATGAGGAGATCACCCTTCTCAACGTAATCGCCTTCCTGCACGCTGATGTGCTTGCCCTTGGGAATGAGGTATTCGGTCGGCTCGCCGCCATCGGTCGGCACGACGACGATACGCCGCTTGGTCTTGTAATCCTTGCCGAACTCGACGCGGCCCTCGCCCTCGGCGATGATCGCGAAATCCTTCGGCTTGCGCGCCTCGAAGAGCTCGGCGACGCGCGGCAGACCGCCGGTGATGTCGCGGGTCTTCGACGACTCGCGCGGGATGCGCGCGAGGACGTCGCCGGCCTTGACCGCGGCGCCGTTGTCGATCTGCAGGATGGCGTCGGCGGGCAGGAAGTAGCGCGCCTCGAGACCGTTGGCGAGAGTCATGCCGCGGCCCTTTTCGTCGAGCAGGATAATCCGCGGACGCAGGTCGCCGCCGCGCGGCTGCTGCTTCCAGTCGATCACCACCTTCGACGAGATGCCGGTCGCCTCGTCGACGGCCTCGCGCATCGACACGCCCTCCTGGAGGTCGGCGTAATGGGCGTTGCCGTCCTTCTCGGTGATGATGGGGATCGTATACGGATCCCATTCGGCGATGCGCTCGCCCTTTGTCACCTTCTTGCCTTCGTCGGCGAGGAGCCGCGCGCCATACGGCACCCGATGCCGCGCCTTCTCCCGGCCGGCCTCGTCCAGCAGGACCAGCTCGGCATTGCGGCCCATGACCACCGGCAACCCGGACGAGTTGATGACGACGTTGCGGTTCTGGATCTTGACGGTGGCGTCGAGCGCCGCCTCAACCGACGACTGCTCGGCCCCGCGCTGCGCCGCGCCGCCGATGTGGAAGGTGCGCATGGTCAGCTGCGTGCCGGGCTCACCGATCGACTGGGCGGCGATGACGCCGACCGCCTCGCCGATGTTGACCATGGTGCCACGGGCCAGATCGCGCCCATAGCACTTGCCGCAGACGCCTTGGCGCGCCTCGCAGGTCAGAACCGAGCGGATCGACACCGCGTCGATGCCGGCCTGCTCGATCATGTCGAGAGCATTCTCGTCGATAAGCTCACCCGCCTCGAGCACGGTTTCGCCCGAGAGCGGGTTGCGGATATCGACCGCCGCGCAGCGACCGAGAATGCGGTCGGCCAGCGGCGCGATGATCTCGCCGCCATCGATGACGGCGCGGGTCAACAGCCCCTTAGTCGTGCCGCAATCCACCTCGGTGATGATCGCGTCTTGCGCGACATCAACGAGGCGACGGGTCAGGTAGCCCGAATTCGCGGTCTTCAAGGCCGTATCGGCCAAGCCCTTGCGGGCGCCGTGAGTCGAGTTGAAGTACTCGAGAACCGTGAGGCCTTCCTTGAAGTTCGAGATGATCGGGGTCGCGATGATCTCGCCCGAGGGCTTGGTCATCAGCCCGCGCATACCGGCCAGCTGCTTGATCTGCGCCGGTGAGCCGCGCGCCCCGGAGTCGGACATCATCCACACCGCGTTGATCGGCACGCCGGGCTTCTCCTCCCGGATGACCTTGACCATCTCCTCGGCGACCTTTTCCGAGCAGCTCGTCCAGGCGTCGACTTCCTTGTTGTACTTTTCGCGCTGGGTAATGAGCCCGTCCTGGTACTGCTGCTCGTATTCCTTGACCTTCTCCTGAACCTCGGCGACGAGCGTGTGCTTCGCCTCGGGGATGATGAGGTCGTCCTTGCCGAACGAAATGCCCGCCTTGCACGCCTGGGTGAACCCCAGGGTCATCAGCCGGTCGCAGAAGATCACCGTCTCCTTCTGGCCGCAGAAGCGGTAAACGTGATCAATCAGGTCGCTGATCTGCTTCTTGGTCAGCAGCCGGTTGATCAGGTCGAAACCAACCGCCGGGTGGCGCGGCAGGATCTCCGAAAGGAGCATGCGGCCGGGAGTTGTCTCCACCCGGCGGACGACCGGGTTGCCATTCTCGTCGACCGTGTCGAAGCGCGCCTTGATGCGCGAATGCAGCGTCACCGCCTTCGATTCAAGCGCCTGCTCGATCTCGCCGACATCGGTGAACACCATGCCCTCGCCCGGCTCGCCGGCGCGCTCGGTGGTGATGTGGTAGAGGCCGAGGACGATGTCCTGCGACGGCACGATGATGGGCTTGCCGTTCGCCGGACTGAGAATGTTGTTGGTTGACATCATTAAGACGCGCGCCTCGAGCTGCGCCTCCAGCGACAGCGGCACGTGCACCGCCATCTGGTCGCCGTCGAAATCGGCGTTGAAGGCGGTGCAGACCAGCGGATGCAGCTGGATCGCTTTGCCTTCGATCAATACCGGTTCGAACGCCTGGATGCCGAGGCGATGCAGCGTGGGAGCGCGGTTCAGCAACACCGGATGCTCGCGGATCACCTCTTCAAGGATGTCCCAAACCTCCGGCCGCTCCTTCTCGACCATGCGCTTCGCCGCCTTGATCGTGCTGGCGAGGCCGTAAAGCTCCAGCTTCGAATAGATGAACGGCTTGAACAGCTCCAAGGCCATCTTCTTCGGCAGGCCACACTGGTGCAGCTTCAGCTCGGGACCGACGACGATCACCGAGCGGCCGGAATAATCGACCCGCTTGCCCAAGAGGTTCTGGCGGAAGCGGCCTTGCTTGCCCTTGAGCATGTCGGAAAGCGACTTCAATGGTCGCTTGTTCGCGCCGGTGATGACCCGGCCGCGGCGGCCGTTGTCGAACAGTGCGTCGACCGCCTCCTGCAGCATGCGCTTTTCGTTGCGCACGATGATGTCCGGCGCGCGCAGCTCGATGAGACGCTTCAGCCGATTGTTGCGGTTGATGACGCGGCGATAGAGGTCGTTGAGGTCGGAGGTGGCAAAGCGACCGCCATCCAACGGCACCAGCGGGCGCAGCTCGGGCGGGATGACCGGCACGACTTCGAGGATCATCCATTCCGGCCGGCTGTGCAATTCGATGAACGCTTCGACCAGCTTCAGCCGCTTCACCAGCTTCTTGCGCCGCGCTTCGCTTGTCGTTTCCCGCAAATCCTCACGCAGCTTGATCTTCTCTTCCTGCAGATCGATCGATGACAGCATCGTGCGCAGCGCCTCAGCGCCAATCGACGCGGTGAACTGGTCTTCGCCGTATTCGTCCTGCGCCTTGAGGAAATCTTCTTCGCCCAGCAGCTGGTGCTGCTTCAGCGGCGTCAGACCCGGCTCGATGACGACATAGTTCTCGAAATAGAGGATGCGCTCCAAATCCTTGAGCGTCATGTCGAGCAACAGGCCGATGCGGCTCGGCAGCGACTTCAAGAACCAGATATGCGCCACCGGCGATGCCAGCTCGATGTGGCCCATGCGGTCGCGCCGCACCTTGCTGAGCGTCACCTCGACGCCGCATTTCTCGCAGACGACGCCGCGGTACTTCATGCGCTTGTACTTACCGCACAAGCATTCGTAGTCCTTGATCGGCCCAAAGATGCGGGCGCAGAACAGCCCGTCCCGCTCCGGCTTGAAGGTGCGGTAATTGATCGTCTCGGGCTTTTTGATCTCGCCGAAGGACCACGAGCGAATGCGCTCGGGGCTAGCGATCGAGATGCGGATCTCGTCAAAGCTCTGTGGACCGCTGACCTGCCCGAAGATGTTCATCAACTCGTTCATGCACGACCCCTCTGGTGGTCTGCCGCCCTCGCCCGTTTTGGTGGGGGCGGCGGCATTAATCGTTTGGTTGAACTCGCCGTTTTATCAGGGCGAGATCAGTAGTTGCGCTGCTCCAGCTCGACGTTGAGGCCAAGCGAGCGCAGCTCCTTGACCAGGACGTTGAACAATTCCGGAATGCCGGCTTCGAAATTGTCGTCTCCGCGTACGATCGCCTCGTAGACCTTGGTGCGGCCGGACACGTCGTCGGATTTGACCGTCAGCATCTCTTGCAAGGTGTACGCCGAGCCGTAGGCTTCGAGCGCCCACACCTCCATCTCGCCGAAACGCTGGCCGCCGAACTGCGCCTTGCCGCCGAGCGGCTGCTGGGTGACGAGGCTGTACGGCCCGATCGACCGCGCGTGGATCTTGTCGTCAACGAGATGGTGCAGCTTGAGCATGTAGATGTAGCCGACCGTGACTTGCCGATCGAAGGCCTCTCCGGTCCGGCCGTCGACCAGGGTCACTTGGCCAGACGAATGCAGCCCCGCCTTTTCCAGCATGCCGACGATGTCATCCTCTCGGGCGCCATCGAACACCGGACTCGCCATCGGCACGCCATGCGTCAGATTGCCGGCGAGACCGACAAGCTCGTCATCGGCGAGCGCCTCGACCTCGCTCTTCTCCGGGCCCTCGTAGACTTCGCCCAAGAGCTTGCGTAGCTCGCCGTTGTTCTTCTTGTCGTTGCTGCGCCGGATTTTCTCCATCACGTCGCCGATGCGCTGACCGATTCCGGCTGAAGCCCACCCTAGATGAGTTTCGAGGATCTGGCCGACATTCATTCGGCTCGGCACGCCAAGCGGGTTGAGCACGATATCGACCGGTTTTCCGTCCTCGAGGTACGGCATGTCCTCGGCTGGGACGATGCGCGAGATGACGCCCTTGTTGCCGTGACGGCCGGCCATCTTATCGCCGGGCTGGAGCTTGCGCTTCACCGCGACGAAGACCTTGACCATCTTCATCACGCCAGGCGGCAACTCGTCGCCGCGCTGCAGCTTCTCGACCTTGTCCTCAAAGCGCTTGGTCAGCTCGGCGACCGCGTCCGCCATCTGCTTCTTGAGCGCTTCGATGTCGGCCATACGCTTGTCATCGCGCACCGAAATCTCGCGCATATTCGCGCTGGTGTACTCGCCGAGGATATCCTCGGTGAGCTTGGTGCCGGACTTCAGACCCTTGGGACCAGAATCGGCCGTCTGACCGACCAGCAGTTCCCGCATGCGGGTGGAGAAGCTGCGCTCGAGGATGGCGCGCTCGTCGTCGCGATCCTTCGCCAAGCGCTCGATCTCGGCGCGCTCGATCGCAAGCGCTCGCTCGTCCTTCTCGACGCCGCGGCGCGAGAACACCCGCACCTCGACGATCGTGCCCGAAACGCCGGGCGGCAGGCGCAGCGAGGTGTCGCGCACGTCAGAGGCCTTTTCGCCGAAGATCGCCCGCAGGAGCTTTTCCTCGGGAGTCATTGGCAACTCGCCCTTCGGCGTGACCTTGCCGACCAGAATGTCACCCGGCTTCACCTCGGCGCCGATATAGACGATCCCGGCTTCGTCGAGGTTCTTCAAAGCCTCTTCGCCGACATTCGGGATGTCGCGAGTGATCTCCTCCTGCCCAAGCTTGGTGTCGCGGGCGCTGACCTCAAATTCCTCGATATGGATCGAAGTGAAGACGTCATCCGAGACGATCCGTTCGGAAATCAGGATCGAGTCCTCGAAATTGTAGCCATTCCACGGCATGAAGGCGCAGAGCACGTTACGGCCTAGCGCCAATTCGCCGTACTCGGTCGAAGGGCCGTCGGCGATGATGTCGCCGGCGCGCACAACATCACCGACTGTCACCAGCGGCCGCTGATTGATGCAGGTGTTCTGGTTCGACCGCTGGAACTTCAGTAGGTTGTAGATATCGACTCCCGAGGCGGCCGCCGAGGTTTCCTCGGTCGCGCGGATGACGATGCGGGTCGCATCGACCTGATCGACCGTGCCCGAGCGGCGGGCGATGATGGTAACGCCGCTGTCGCGCGCGACGCGCTCCTCCATGCCGGTGCCAACGAGCGGCGCCTCGGCGCGGATCAGCGGCACCGCCTGGCGCTGCATGTTCGAACCCATCAGCGCCCGGTTGGCATCGTCGTTCTCGAGGAACGGGATCAGCGCCGCAGCGACCGAGACAAGCTGCTTCGGCGACACGTCGATGAGGTCGATCTGATCGGCTCGCATCAGCAGCACGTCACCCGCCTTCCGGCAGGTGGTCAGCTCGTCGAGAATGCGCCCTTCGCCGTCTACCGGCACATTGGCCTGGGCGATCGTGTAACGGCCCTCGTCCATCGCCGAGAGATAGATGACCTCATCGGTTACTTTGCCGTCGACGACCTTCCGGTACGGGCTTTCGATAAAGCCGTACTGATTGACCCGGGCGAAGGTCGCGAGCGAGTTGATGAGCCCGATATTCGGGCCCTCGGGTGTTTCGATCGGGCAGATGCGGCCGTAATGGGTCGGGTGCACGTCGCGCACCTCGAACCCCGCTCGCTCGCGGGTGAGACCGCCCGGCCCCAGCGCCGAGAGACGGCGCTTGTGGGTGATCTCGGAGAGCGGGTTGGTCTGGTCCATGAACTGCGACAGCTGCGACGAGCCAAAGAACTCGCGGACTGCCGCCGCCGCCGGCTTGGCATTGATGAGATCGTGCGGCATGACCGTGTCGATCTCGACCGAGCTCATGCGCTCGCGGATCGCGCGCTCCATCCGCAGAAGACCGACGCGATACTGGTTTTCCATCAGCTCGCCGACCGAACGCACCCGGCGGTTGCCGAGATGGTCGATGTCATCGATCTCGCCGCGCCCATCCTTTAGGTCAACCAGAACCTTGAGGATCGAAAGGATGTCCTCCTTGCGCAGCGCCCGCACCGTGTCGTCGGTGTCGAGGCCGAGGCGCGAGTTCATCTTGACCCGACCGACCGCCGACAGGTCGTAGCGCTCGCTGTCGAAGAAGAGGCTGTTGAAGAGGTTCTCGGCGGTTTCGAGCGTTGGCGGCTCGCCCGGGCGCATCACCCGATAGATATCGATAAGCGCATCCTCGCGGGTGGCGTTCTTGTCGATCGCCAAAGTGTGGCGGATGTAAGGACCCTTGCTGTCGGGGCCGCGATTGACGATGTCGATGTCGAGCACCGGCAACTCGTCGATCCCGGCCTGCGCCAGCTGGGCGAGCGCGGCCTCGGTAATTTCGTCGCCGGCCTCGAAAAGAACTTCGCCTGTCTCGAGGTTGATCAGATCCTCGGCGAAGTAGTGGTCGACAAGATCAGCCTCGGGCGCCAGCACCTCCTCGAGCCCGGCATCCTTGAGTCGCTTGGCGATACGCGGGGTCATTCGCTCGCCCGCGGCGAGCTTGACCTCGCCAGTCGCGGCGTCGATCAGGTCGTTATTGAGCTTGCCCTTGAAGTTCTCGGGGTCGAACGGCGCGGTCCAGCCGAGCTTGCCGCGGCGGTAGGTGATCTTGCCGTAGAACGCCGAAAGGATCTCCTCCTTCGACATGCCCACCGCTTCACCCGGCTGCAACGACTTGCCTTCCATCTGCCGCTCGGCGCGCTTCGCCTCGGTGGTCACATCGTCGAGGGCCAGCAGCAGCGTCGTCGCCGGCAGCTTGCGGCGCCGGTCGATACGGACATAGACGTGATCCTTGGCATCGAACTCGAAATCGAGCCATGAACCGCGATAAGGGATGACCCGCGCGGCGAACAGGTACTTGCCCGAGGAATGTGTCTTGCCCTTGTCGTGATCAAAGAACACGCCTGGGCTGCGGTGCATCTGCGAGACGATGACCCGCTCGGTGCCGTTGATGATGAACGTACCGTTGCGCGTCATCAACGGCATGTCGCCCATGTAGACGTCCTGCTCCTTGATATCCCGGATGGTGCGGGAGCCGGTATCCTCGTCGACGTCCCACACCAGGAGGCGCAGCGTTACCTTCAAGGGAGCGGCGTAATTCATGCCGCGCTGCTGGCATTCCTCGACATCATATTTCGGCGTCTCGAGCTCATAGCGCACAAAATCGAGCTGCGCCCGCTCGGAGAAGTCGCGGATCGGGAACACCCCGCGGAACACCTCCTGGAGCCCGACATTGACGCGGTTCTCCGGCTCCACGCCCATCTGCAGGAAATGGTCGTAGGAGGCGCGCTGAACCTCGATCAGGTTCGGCATCTGGGCGACCTCGGGAATGCGCCCGAAGGTCTTGCGGATCCGCTTCTTGCCGGTGAAAGAAATAGCCATGCAGGTCCCTCGCTATGGGCTCACGCGGAGCCCGTCACCCTCGTTGCCACCACGCCGCCCGCCGACGGCTCCATGCAACACAGACGCCGAACCCGGGCGTGCGTTATGGTTCGCACCCCGGCTCGGCACTCTCGGTCTTAGTTGCGGCGCCAGGCGGGCGCCGCGACGCGCTGCTATAGGTCGTGGCTGACTTACCTTATTTCGACAGTCGCGCCTGCTTCTTCAAGCTGCTTTTTGATTTTATCCGCCTCTTCCTTATTAACCCCCTCCTTGACCGGCTTTGGCGCGGCCTCGACAAGGTCCTTCGCCTCCTTGAGGCCGAGGCTGGTGATCGCCCGTACCTCTTTGATCACGTTGACCTTTTTCTCGCCAAACCCGGTCAGGATCACATCGAATTCGGTCTTTACTTCCGCCACCTCGGCGGCCGGCGCCCCGCCGCCACCGGCAGCAGCCACCGCGACCGGCGCGGCGGCGGAGACACCCCATTTCTCTTCCAACATCTTCGCCAGCTCGGCGGCCTCGAGCACCGTCAGTGCCGAGAGATCGTCGACCAGCTTCGCCAATGCAGCCATCTCTTCCTACTCCCGTTTACGCCTTTGGGGGTTGAACCGTCCTAATCTCTGTCCGCCCTAACCTTGGTCGGCATGGGCCGACACGACACGCGCCAACTGCCCGGCCGGAGCCTGTAGGAGACCGGCAAGCTTGGTCGCCGGCGCCTGGATGAGGCCAATGATCTTGCCGCGCAACTCGTCGAGCGAGGGCAGCGTCGCCAGCGCCCGCACCGCCGCCGCGTCGAGCGGCTGACCGTTGAGCCCGCCGCCGACGATCGTCAGCTTGTCGTTGCGGTTTGCGTAGGCCACCGCCGCCTTTGCCGCCGCCACCGGGTCGTGCGAGAAGGCAACCGCTGTCGGGCCGGTAAAGAGCGGGGCCAGCGAGGCGAACGGGGTACCTTCCAGCGCGCGCTTTGCCAGCCGGTTCTTGGTGACCCGATAGCCAGCCCCGGCGCCGCGCATCTGCCGGCGCAACTCGGTCGCCTCAGCAACTGAGAGCCCGGTCTGATGCGTGACCACGATGCAGGAGCAGCCGGTAAGATCCTGCTGCAGCGTCGTCACCAACTGCTGCTTTTGCGTACGGTCCACCGCGAAACTCCCAACTCCAGCGCCACTATCATACAAGATGCTTGCGCGGCCGCCCACAACCGCGCGGGCAGCGCCGCATGCAACCCTCGACCTACGCCCTCGCCTCGTCGGCAAGGCCGGTGAGATCGACCTTCACCCCGGGCCCCATGGTCGAGCTCACGCTCACCCGTGAAATATAGGTGCCCTTGACCCCCGACGGCTTTGCCCGCGTGATGGCGGTGACAAAGGCGCGCACATTATCGACGAGCGCGTCTTCGGTAAAGCTCGCTTTGCCGACCCCGGCGTGAACGATGCCGGCCTTGTCGGCGCGGTACTCGACCTGGCCGCCCTTGGCCGCCTGCACCGCCTCGGCGACATTCTGCGTCACCGTACCGAGCCGCGGGTTCGGCATCAACCCACGAGGGCCGAGCACCTTACCTAAGCGGCCCACTACCGCCATCATGTCGGGCGTTGCAATGGCGCGATCGAAATCGATCTGCCCGGCCTGAACCTTCTCGGCGAGATCCTCGGCGCCAACGACGTCGGCGCCGGCGGCCTCGGCCTCCTTGGCCTTGTCGCCGCGGGCGAAGACCCCGACCCGCACGGCCTTGCCAGTGCCGTGTGGCAGCATCACGGTTCCGCGCACGTTCTGGTCCTGCTTGCGCGGATCGATGTTGAGATTCATCGCGACCTCGACGGTTTCGTCGAACTTGGCCGTCGCGCGTGATTTTACCATCTTCACCGCCTCGTCAACCTTGAGCGGCGCCGCGTTGGGATCGATGCCCTCATAGGCCTTGGCTATCCGCTTGCCCGGTTTCGCCATCGCTGTTTCTCCGCTTACGAACCGACGACTTCGATGCCCATCGAGCGGGCCGAGCCAATCACCATCTTGCACGCCGCCTCAACATCGTTGGCGTTCAAATCTTCCATCTTCTTCTCGGCGATCTCGCGAACCTGCGCCATCGTCACCCGGCCGACGATAACGCCGGTGCCCGCCGCCTGCGCGCCTTTTTCGATCCGCGCCGCGCGCTTCAAGAAATAGCTCGCGGGCGGGGTCTTGGTGACGAAACTGAATGAGCGGTCGGCGTAGGCCGTGATCACCACCGGGATCGGGATGCCCGGCTCGATGTTCTGAGTCGCGGCGTTGAACGCCTTGCAGAACTCCATGATGTTGAGACCGCGCTGACCCAAGGCCGGCCCAATCGGCGGCGACGGGTTCGCCTTGCCGGCGGGCACTTGCAGCTTGATCAATCCGACGACTTTTTTGGCCATGAGCTGTCCTTAATTCCTCGGCCTAGACTTTCTCGACTTGCGCATATTCGAGCTCGACCGGGGTCGCCCGCCCGAAGATCGACACCGCCACCTTGACCCGCGCCTTCTCCTCGTCGACATCCTCGACCGTGCCGTTGAACGAGGTAAACGGCCCGTCGCAAACCCGCACCTGCTCGCCGATTTCGAAGGTGATCGACGGCTTCGGCCGCTCGATGCCTTCCTGAACCTGATGCATGATGCGCGCAGCCTCGGCCTCGGTGATCGGCGAGGGCCGGCCGCGCCCGCCGAGAAAGCCAGTTACCTTGGCGGTATTGCGCACGAGGTGCCAGGTCTCGTCGTCCATGTCCATCTTGACGAGGACATAGCCGGGAAAGAACTTGCGTTCCGAGGCGACCTTGGAGCCGCGACGCACCTCGACCACCTCCTCGGTGGGCACGAGGATCTCCTCGAAGCGCTCGCCCAGCCCCTTCTGCTCGGCCTGCTCACGGATCGCGGTCGCGACCTTCTTCTCGAAGCCCGAGTAGACGTGAATCACGTACCAGCGCGCCGCCATGGCCGCCTCACGCGTGCCCGAAGCCGAATATCAGGCGCACGCCATAAGACATGACCTGATCGACCACGAAGAAAAAACCGGCGGCTGCAAACACCATCAAAAACACCATCAGCGTCGTGTACGTGGTCTCCTTGCGGCTCGGCCAGGTGACGCGCGATGTCTCCTGACGAACCTGTTGAGCAAACTCTCCAATACTCAATTTAGCCATTCGCGCGCGCCTTCCCGGAGCTTGGCAGGAGTGGAGGGGCTCGAACCCCCAACCCCCGGTTTTGGAGACCGGTGCTCTACCAGTTGAGCTACACTCCTATACACCGACTCAGCGATCCCGGCTCGCCGGGATGAGGTTTGCGCTGTGATGACACGCAAGCCTCACTTGATGATCTTGGCGACGACGCCGGCGCCGACGGTGCGGCCGCCCTCGCGGATCGCGAAGCGCAAGCCCTCGTCCATCGCGATCGGCACCAGCAGCTCCACCTCCATCGTCACGTTGTCCCCCGGCATCACCATCTCCGTCCCCTCCGGCAGCTTCACCGTGCCGGTCACGTCGGTGGTGCGGAAGTAAAATTGCGGCCGGTAGTTGCCAAAGAACGGCGTGTGCCGCCCGCCCTCCTCCTTGGTCAACACATAGGCCTCGGCCATGAACACCGTGTGCGGCGTGATCGAGCCCGGCTTCGCCAGCACCTGGCCGCGCTCAACCTCCTCGCGCTTGGTCCCGCGCAACAGGACACCGATATTGTCCCCCGCCTCGCCCTGGTCGAGCAGCTTCCTGAACATCTCCACGCCGGTCGCCACCGTCTTCGCCGTCGGTCGCAGACCGACAATCTCGATCTCGTCGCCCACCTTGACGATCCCGCGCTCGACCCGGCCCGTCACCACCGTGCCGCGACCCGAGATCGTGAACACGTCCTCGATCGGCATCAAAAACGGACGGTCCTTCGCCCGCTCCGGCTGCGGGATGTAACTGTCGACCGCATCCATCAGCTCCTCAATCGACTTCTGACCGATCTCCGGCTCGCGGCCCTCCAGCGCGCACAGCGCCGAACCCTTGACGATCGGGATGTCATCGCCGGGGAAGTCATAGCTCGACAGCAGCTCACGAACCTCAAGCTCGACCAGTTCCAGGAGCTCCGGGTCGTCCACCATGTCGACCTTGTTCATGTAGACGACCAGCGAGGGCACGCCCACCTGCCGCGCCAAGAGGATGTGCTCGCGCGTCTGCGGCATCGGCCCGTCCGCCGCCGACACCACCAAGATCGCGCCGTCCATCTGCGCCGCGCCGGTGATCATGTTCTTGATGTAGTCCTGGTGACCCGGGCAATCGACATGCGCGTAGTGCCGCTTGTCGGTCTGATACTCGACATGCGCCGTCGCGATCGTGATCCCGCGCGCCCGCTCCTCCGGCGCCTTGTCGATCTGGTCGTACGCGGTGAACGTCGCCCCGCCCTTCTCCGCCAACACCTTGGTGATCGCCGCCGTCAGCGTCGTCTTGCCGTGATCGACGTGACCGATCGTCCCGATGTTGCAGTGCGGCTTGTTCCGCTCAAACCTCGCCTTACCCATTGCTGCGACTTCCTATGAAAAGAGGAACGTCTCTCTCGCCTAAGTCCCCGGGGCGAACCCTGGAGCGGGTGATGGGAATCGAACCCACGTAGCCAGCTTGGAAGGCTGGAGCTCTACCATTGAGCTACACCCGCCGATCAATCATTGTACCGTCAATCCGTTGGGCGCGTCCCGCCGGTTCGCGACCCCCATATCGGAGCCGCCGGGTCCAGCGGCAATCCCCTGGCTCCGGTCCGCAACCAAAAGCGGTGGTGGAGGGGGTAGGATTCGAACCTACGTAGACGTACGTCAACAGATTTACAGTCTGCCGCCTTTAACCACTCGGCCACCCCTCCGCGATCGCCAACCCGCCAACGGTTTGCCGCCACCGCGAGATCACGGCTGCGACTTCCGGGAAGCCGACGTTCGACCATAGCAGGATCGCCTTGGCCGGGCCACCCAAGACCCGATCAAGGCGATCATGCTCGGCCGCTCACGGCAGAGGAGCGGCATGTACGGTTTCCGCCCCGCCTTGTCAATACGTTCAGCCCTAAAAGCGGGACTTCTCGCATCGCAGTCATGCGCGCGGTCACCCGGCCACGGCACCCTTTGACAGAATAGGCTTGTGACGCCGGTCGCGAACGCGATTTGATGCGGTGGCAGTTGGGGAGGAGACCGCGATGAAAATCACCGACGTCACCCTGACCCTGTTCGCCTGGGAAAGTATCCCGGCGACGACCTACGGGCATCATTCGGCGCGCCCCACGGGGAAAAGCAATCTCGGGCTTTTGCGCCTCGTCACCGACGAAGGCATTGAAGGACACGCGTTTATCGGCACCTCGTCGAACCCGGCGAGCCTCGACGGACCGGGGCTGATCCATTTCCTGAAGCCGATCGTGATGGGACAGAACCCGCTCGACCGCGAGCGGCTCAACCGCCTCTTATGGGCGCGCGCCCGAGTGGCAAGCATCCGGTCTATCGGCGCCGTCGACATCGCGCTGTGGGACATCGCGGGCAAGGCCGCGAACCTGCCGATCCATCGGCTAATCGGAACCTGCCGCGACAGCATCGGCGCCTATGCCAGCTCCGAGATCCACACCTCGGTGGAAGCCTACGCCGAGCAGGCGAAGCATTATCAAGCGACCGGCTGGAAGGCGTACAAGATCCATCCGCCGCAGCGCTGGCAGGAAGACATCAAGGTGTGCGAGGCGGTGCGCAAGGCAGTCGGCGACGACTACACGGTGATGCTCGACTCGACCTGGAGCTACCGCTACGAGGAGGCGCTCAGGGTCGGCAAGGTTGCGGAGGCACTCAATTTCTACTGGTACGAGGACCCGCTGGCCGAACAGGACCTCTACAACTACGTGAAGCTGAAGCAGCAGCTCTCGATCCCCATCCTCGCCACCGAATATCCGATCGGCGGACTCGACCAATACGCGCCCTGGATCATCAACCAGGCGACCGACATGCTGCGCGGCGACGTGGCGGTCAAAGGCGGGATCACCACGTTGATCAAGACCGCGCATCTCGCAGAAGCCTTCCGGATGAATTTCGAGGTCCACCACGGCGGCAACTCGCTCAACAATTTCGCCAACCTTCACGTGATCATGGCGATCCGCAACACCGAATTCTTCGAGGTGCTGCTGCCCGACGCGATGCAGAAATACGGCATCGCGGAGGACATCGCCCCGGATAAGGACGGCATGGTGCACGCGCCGACCGAACCGGGGCTCGGCGCGAATATCGATTTCGACCTGATCGAGAAAAAGAAGGTCGGAGTGCTGAGCTGATGGCCGGCGTAACGCGAGAGCTGGCCGAGTTCGTCGCCGGCTCGCAATGGCGCGACATCCCGCCGGCGGTGCGGCGCGAGGGCGTGCGCGGCCTGTTGAACTATGTCGGCTGCGCGCTAGGCGGCTGCGGTGACGAGGCGATCGGGTTGGCCGTCCGGGTGCTGGGTCCGACCTTCGGGCCAGCGCAGGCCGGAATCGTTGGGCGCAGCGAGCGCAGCGACATGCTAAACGCGGCGTTCCTCAACGCGGCGAGCGCCAATGTGCTCGAATATGACGACACGCATCTGCCGACGGTGATGCACCCGGCGGCGCCGGTCGCGCCCGGCCTTTTCGCGCTGGCCGAGGCGCGCGGCGCCAGCGGCGTCGAGCTGCTGCACGCCTTCATCCTCGGGGTCGAGGCATCATGTCGGGTCGGCAACGCGCTGATGCCGCACCACTACCGGCGCGGCGCGCATATCACCGCGACTTGTGGCATTTTCGGCGCCGCCGCAGCGGCGGGAAAGCTGCTGGGGCTCGACCCCGTGCGGATGAACTGGGCGCTGGGCCATGCGGCGACGCAATCGGCTGGGCTGGTCGAAAGCCTCGGCAGCATGTCAAAGAGCATCGGTGTCGGGAACGCGGCGCGCAACGGGCTCGCCGGCACGCTGTTCGCCGAGGCCGGGTTCACCGCCGCCGAGAGTGCGATCGAGGGTAAGTACGGCTTCGCCAAGGTCGCCAGCGATACGGTCGACCTCAACAAGGTCACCGCCGGGCTCGGCGAGACCTGGGAGATTCTGGCCAACGCCTACAAGCCCTATCCGTGCGGGGTGGTGCTGTTTCCGGTAATCGACGCCTGCCTCGAACTGCGTAAGCGCATCGCCGTCCCGGTAGACCAAATCGCCGGGGTCACGGTGCGCGGCCACCCGCTGCTGCGAGAGCGCACCGACCGGCCCGATGTTGCCGACGGACGCTCGGCCAAGGTGAGCCTGCAGCATTCGGTTGCGATCGCGCTGTTGCAGGGCGCGGCCGGGATCGCGCAATTCACCGACGCGGCGGTCGCCGAGCCGGCGGCGCAGGCGCTCAAGGCGCGGGTGACGGCGACGGACGACGCGTCGATCCCGGTCGAGGCGGCGATAGTCGAGGTGCGGCTCGCTGACGGATCGACCCTTACCGAGCATGTGAAGGATGGCCGCGGCACCCCGGGCCGGCCGATGAGCGATCTGGAGCTCGACGCCAAGGTCAATGAATGCGCGGCGTTTGGCGCGCCGTTTGTCGATGTAACGGCGCTAATCGCGGCGATCCGCGAGGTCGAGACGCTGGGCGATGCGGCGCATATCATGCGGATGACCGCGCCAACTTAAGCGGAGATGCAAGAATAGATGGCCAATGCATTGAAACAAAAGCTCGCTAGCGGCGATCTCATCACACTGATGTCGGCGCATAACCCCTTGTCGGCGCGTCTCGCCGAGGAGGCCGGGTTTGACGGCATCTGGGCGAGCGGGTTCGAGCTGTCGGCGGCCTACGGCGTGCCGGACGCAAGCCTGCTGTCGTTCACCCAGCATCTCGACATGACCCGGGCGATCATCGAACAGACGACCATTCCGATGGTCGCCGACATCGACACCGGCTACGGCAACGCGATCAACGTGCTGCACGTTGTCCGTGCCTATGCCGAGGCTGGCGCCGCGGCGGTGGTGATGGAGGACAAGCTGTTCCCGAAGGACACCAGCCTGCTCGCCGGCGGCCGGCAGGAGCTGGTGCGGATCGAAGAGTTCCAGGGCAAGATCGAAGCGGCGAAGGAGGCCGGCCAGGCTCACGACCTCCTCGTCATCGCTCGGACCGAGGCGCTCATCGCCGATCTCGGCCTCGACGAGGCGCTGAAACGCGGTATGGCCTATGCCGAGGCCGGCGCCGACCTGCTGCTGGTGCACTCGAAGCGCAAAACGCCGGACGAGATCGCCGCGTTTTGTGGGCGCTGGAACGGCCCGATCCCACTCACCATCGTCCCGACCGCGTATCCGGATTTGACCGAGGCGAAGGTGCGGGCGTTCGGCAAGATACGCATCGTGATCTACGCCAATCACGCGGTCCGCGCCGCTGTCGGAGCCATGCGCCAGGTCTTCGCCCAGATCAAACGCGATGGTGGGATTCACCAGGCGGATAAGCAGATCGCGTCGGTCGAGGATATTTTCGAGCTGCAACGCGTGCCGGCGATGAAGGCAGCGGAGAAGAAGTACTTGCGCTAGTCGGCGCCGATTTCGACACTCGGGGAAATGCAATCGGCGGAGTACGGCACGTGCGCAGGCTATTTCTTGCTGTTGTGCTTTGGACCGCCGCGACCTCGGCCTGGGCGCAACAGGTCGACCGCATCGACATTGTCGAATACGGCATCTACACCGCCGACAAGCTCAAGTCGGAACGCGATCAAAACGGGCAGCTTCACTCCATCGTCGGCGAGGTTCACCTCGAGGACGCCACGACGACCGTGACGGCGGAGCCGGGAGTGAAGTTCGGCATCAAGTTTCGCGTCCTTGGTACGCCGGACGGCAAACCGGTCACTCTGAGAAGGGTAATCGTCTACCCGCAACCCGGCTTGAGAGCGCCAACCGCGCCGGAGCCGCTCCTGCGCAGCGAAGGCCCAATCTCGCCGCCAATGGGCGATACGGTTTACACCGGTTTCGAATTTGACGACCCATGGGAGCAGGTGCCGGGGGTGTGGACGATTCAGCTCTGGCAGGGAGACCACTTGCTCGCTGAGCAGCACTTCACCATCATGGTGGGCCGCAATATCTAGGCCACCGACGATCGTCACATAAACAGCTTCTCGCCCTTCAGGCCGTCGTAGAGCGAGGCGACGTATTCGCCGTAGCCGTTGTAGATGAGGGTCGGCACGCGGTCGTTGGTGCCGAGCACGCGTTCGGTCGCCTGGCTCCAGCGCGGGTGCGGGACATCCGGGTTCACGTTGGCCCAGAACCCGTATTCGCTCGACTGGAGCGCCTCCCAATACGAAACCGGCCGCTTGTCAGTGAACTCGAAATGGACAATCGACTTCACCGACTTGAACCCATATTTCCATGGGGTCGCTAGGCGCAGCGGGGCGCCGTCCTGCTTGGGCAAGGGCTTGCCGTACATGCCGGTGACCATGAAGGCGAGGTCATTGGTCGCCTCGGCCATCGTCAGCCCCTCGGTATAGGGCCAGGGGTAGAAGAACTGCTTCTGCCCCGGCGCCATGCTCGGGTCCATGAAGGTGACCATTTTCAGGTACTTGGCCGAGCTTTGCGGTTTCGCCATAGCAACCAGCGCGGCGAGCGGAAAGCCGGTCCACGGCACGGTAAACGACCACGCCTCGACGCAACGATGCCGGTAGAGCCGCTCCTCGAGCGGCATTTTTTTGAACAGGTCATCGATGTCGAGGGTCAACGGCTTGTCGACCATACCGTCGATCTTGATCGTCCACGGCCTGATCTTCAGCGCCGAGGCATCGACGCTTTTGTCGGTCGTATATTCATAGAAATTGTTATAGCTCTCGGGATATTTCGCGTCGGTCAGCGGCCGGTCTAGCGTGTATTTGGGGTTGCGCTTGGCTGGGTAGAGCCCGGCTGACGGATCGTCGTCAGCCCGAGCCGAACCAGAACGGAGCAACCCCGAGGCAAGGATCGGTCCGGCGGCAAGCCCCTGGATCAGACGCCGCCGGCCGTGGAACATCGTCTCGTCGGTCGCCGCGCTCTCGGGAAGCTCCCAACCCTTCTTGCGTCGTATCAGCATCGCACCGCCCCGCTGTCGCTTGCGCCTGATGTGGGCGCGGCGAGGATACGCGCCAACTCACGCTTTCGCGAGGGAGACCGGATGCGGCGGTTCGCGCCGGCTACTACTGCGCGGCTTCCTGGGCGCGCGAGGCGATGACCTTTTCGGCCGGCTTCCCGGTCAACTCCTGCATGTGGTCGAATTTGTGCGAGAAGCTGCCGACGCCGAGGGTCAGCGAGCGCAGCTCGACGATCAGGTCATGCAGCTCGCTCTGCGGCAGATGAGCCCGGACGACATCCCAATTGGGCCAATCCTCCTTGCCGTCGAAACCGAGGATCTGGCCGCGCCGGCCGGAGACCAGCCGCTGCACACGGGCAGTGAAGGCGTTGGGCACCGATATCTCGACGGCGTCGATCGGCTCCAAGAGGAACGGTTCGCATTTCGGCAGCGATTCCTGGATCGCCTGACGCCCGGCGGTCTTGAACGCCATGTCCGAGCTGTCGACCGCGTGGAACTGGCCGGTGATCAGGTTGACCGAGACGTCGACCACGGGGAATCCGAGCGGGCCGCTCTTCAGCGCCTCTTCGATGCCTTCCTCGACCGCGGGGATGTAGTTGCGCGGGATGGCGCCGCCGACGACGCTGTCCTTGAACGTGAAGCCCGAGCCGCGCGCCTCCGGTTTCACCTGGATGGTGATGTCGGCGAATTGGCCGTGGCCGCCAGACTGGCGCTTGAAGCGCGAATGCTGCTCCATGCCGCGGCGGATGGTCTCGCGATAGGGCACCACCGCCGGGTGACCGACGACGGCAAGGTTGTGACGATTGCGCAGCCGGTCGATGGCGATCTGGATATGCACATCGCCCTGACCCCACAGCACCATCTCGCGGGTTTCCTGGTTCTGCTCGAGCTCGAGCGCCGGGTCCTCGTCGATCAGCTTGGCGATCGCCCCGGAGAGCTTGACATCGTCGCCGCGTTTTTCGGCGTGGACCGCGAGGCCGAAGACCGGCTGCGGCTTCTCGGGCTGCGGCAGTGGCTCGCCCTTGCCCGATGGGGTCAGCACGGTTCCAGTGGCGATGTCTTCCATACGGGTGAAGCCGACGACTTCGCCTTGGTCTGCCGAGCCGGCCTTCTCGTGGGTCGCGCCGGTGACCCGCACCACGCCGGCGACGCGTGAGCCGTTGAGCACCGCGCCTTCGGCAATCGGGCCGCGCCACACCCGCACCAGCGACAATTTGCCGGTATGGGGCAGGTGATAGGTCTTGACGACCTGCGCCATCGGTTCGCCAGAGGCGGCTATGCCGAGCCGCGCCATCGCCGCCGCCGGTCCGGGCGTATCATGGCGCAGCGCCTTCCACAGCCGGCGTACGCCGTAATCCTGCAATCCGGAGCCGACCAGCACCGGCACGACCTGCGCTGCGCCGACCTCTTTCTTCAGGTGCTCGTAGATTTCGTCCTTCGAGGGCTGCACGTCCTCGAGCAGCTTTTCCAGCAGCGCGTCGTCGAAATCGGCGAGCTTCTCGACGAGATCGGTGCGGGTCTGCCCCTCTTGATCCCAGAAACCGGCGGGAAGCTGGATCAGATCCGACGCCTTACCGGGCTGGTATTTGTAGGCGCGCTCGCTGACCAGGTCGACATAACCGGTGAGGTTTTCACCGTCGCGCAGCGGCACCTGCCGCAGCACCAGCGGCCGCTCCGAATAGGATTGCAGCGCGGCGAGCACGTCGCGCACCCGCGCGCCGGCGGTGTCGAGCTTATTGATGAAGATCATGTGCGGAATGTTGTTGCGGTCGAGGAAACGCAACAGCGCGCTCACCGTCACCGCCCGCTCGGCCTCGGGCTCGCACACCACCACCGCCATGTCAGCGGCGAGCATCGCCTGCTGCGCGTCATAGGCGAGCTCGACCGAGCCAGGGCAGTCGAGGATCGTCCACTTGTCGCCGAGGAACGTCGCCTCGGCCGCGTTCATCTCGGTCGACATCTGCCGCGCCCGCGCCTCGGCGGAGTGGTCGCCGACGGTGGTGCCGTCGCGAATGGTGCCGCGCCGCGCGGTGGTGCCACTCGAGTGCAGCATCGCTTCCATCAGCGTCGTCTTGCCCGAGAGGTAGGGGCCTACCAGAACCACGCAGCGATGGCCGACATCAGCCATAGGCGTCTCCCATTCCATCCCTCAGCGGCCGCAACAGCGGTCACGCGTTGTGACGGGATCGTGACGAGAGGCCTTGTCGAAGGCAAACGGAATCTTGGCAACAACTTTAGCCGCAGCGGTAGCGGCCGATCGCAGCGCTGCCGTCCCGCTCGATACTGTGGAGCTCGGCCGGCTTACCCATCTGCTCGCAATAGACGCCGGCCACGCTGTTGGCGCGCGCGTCGGCACCTTCATCGCTCCACCAGCGCAAGGTGATTTGGTTGGGCGATTGCGAGAGGGTCCAGGGTTCGCTGGAGCAGGCAGTTAGCGCCAGCATCGTCAGGGCGGCAGCCAGCTGGACGGCCAAAGAGAGTTTGTTCATCGGGCTCAACCTGAGGGTCCGTCTCGCCCGTAAACGCCGGCGTGGGCGAAACCTCCCCAGTTTCGCCGACGTCTCAGCGATTAATGAGCCAGAGCACGAGCGAAATAACGACGCTGACGAGCAGGCAGGTGACGATCGGCAGGTAAAGCGTGAAATTGCCGCGCTCGATGACGATGTCGCCCGGCAACCGCCCGAGGCCGATCCGGCCAAGCCAGGGCCAGAGCAGCCCCAGCGCGGCGATCGCCAGCCCGACCACGATCAGGGTCCGCGACATCGCTATCAACCCGCTCGTGCCGCCTCGCGGAGCGACCGCCGACCGACCCCCCCGCGGCCGCGCGGATAGACCGCCGACTAGGTTAGCGCCAGGCAGGCGCGCTCGATGCGCCGGCAGGCCTCCTCGAGAACGGCGTTCGAGGTCGCATACGAGATGCGGATATGCGGCGCGAGGCCGAACGCCTCGCCATGCACCACCGCCACGCCCTCGGCGGCGAGGAGATACTTGGCGAAATCCTCGTCGTTGCGGATCGTCTCGCCTTGCGGCGTCTTCTTGCCGATAAGCCCGGCGACCGACGGGTAGACGTAGAACGCGCCTTCCGGCCGCGGGCAATACATCCCCGGCACCTTGTTGAGCGCATCGACGACGAGGTCGCGGCGCTGCCTGAACACCGCCGCGTTGGGGGCGATGAAATCCTGCGGGCCGTTGAGGGCCTCAATCGCGGCGGCCTGGCTGATCGAGCACGGGTTGGCGGTCGAGTTCGACTGGATCGCCCCCATCGCCTTGATTAGCTGCTTCGGCCCGGCGCCGTAGCCGATGCGCCAGCCGGTCATGCAATAGGCCTTGGAAACGCCGTTGACCGTGAGCGTGCGCTCGTAGAGGCGCGGCTCGACCTGGGCGATCGTCTTGTAGACGAAGTCGTCGTAGATCAGGTGCTCGTACATGTCGTCGGTCATCACCCAGACCTGCGGGTGCTTGAGCAGCACGTCGGCGACGGCGTGCAGATCGGCCTCGCTGTAGGCCGCTCCCGAAGGGTTCGACGGCGAATTGAGGATCAGCCATTTGGTCTTCGGCGTGATCGCCGCGTCGAGATCCTCCGGTCGCATCTTGAACCCGTAATTTTGCGGGCAGGCCACCGGCACCGGGTTGCCGTCGGCGAGCAGCACCATTTCGGGATACGACACCCAATACGGCGCCGGGATCACCACCTCGTCGCCCGGGCTCAGGGTCGCGACCATCGCGTTGTAGAGCACCTGTTTGCCGCCGCTCGAAATCGATACCTGGCCGGGTTCGTAATCGAGCCCGTTCTCGCGCTTGAACTTGGCGCAGACCGCTTCTTTCAGCTCCATCCGGCCGTCGAACACGGTGTACTTGGTGTCGCCGCGGCAAATCGCGGCGATCGCCGCCTCCTTGATATTCTCCGGCGTGTCGAAATCGGGCTCGCCAACCGACAGGCTGATAATGTCGCGGCCTGCCGCCTTCAACTCGGTGGCAAGCGCCGTGATGGCCATCGTGGGCGAGGCTTTGACCCGCGCGAGGCGGTCGGCAAGAAAACCCATGGTCTCACTTTCCGGGAATTACCGAGCGATTTTAGTGCCCGCGTCCACGGATGTGAAGATGCGGCGGCGCTGCAACAAGGGCGGCGGCAACCGAAGGAGGGAGGAGTTGGTCAGGCGGCCGCCGCGGCTTGCCGGTGGAAGAGGGATTTTCCCAGCGCCATTCCCGGCAGCTCGATCCACCGGTACGACGCGATGGCGACCGGCACCGCCAACGCGATATTGAGCGCGATCAGGCAAAGCGAAAATGCCGTGGGGTGATCCGTCCTGGCCTCCGACGGCAGCAGCGTAAACATCGCGAAGGCGACGAAAATCAGCACGACCTGCCCGAACGCATAGAGGCTGTAGGAGACGTCCCCGATCAGCGCAAGCCATGGATGTCGCAGGAAGCTCGCAGCCGACCGCGAGCGAACGACCCAGGCAATCAGCTGCGCGCTAACCACCGCGTCGACCATGTTTCGCGCCGGCTGATAGAGGCGAACTTCGTGAAACGCGAGGGCGATCCCCAGCCCAACCAAAACCATCGCGGGGCTGAGGAAAGGCCGCAGACCTCGCGCGGCCATCGCGGTGGGGATCAGCATCCCGATCAGGAAACAATAGAGGTAAGCCAGCGGCCGCGCGTCGACGTCGTTCGACAAGCGCACCGCGACGACGCAGAGCGCAATCAAAAGCACCAGCAACTGCGGCGGCGTAAATCTCCGCAGCGCGAGGGCGCCGAGCGGCAGCAGCGGAATGACGAAGAGCTCGATCTGCACGGACCACATCACGCTGTTGATGCGCCACGACAGACCCGTCGCGTTCATGGCGATGGCCTGCGGCGAGGTATCGACCGAGCGGTAGACGTTGTACCAATCGGTCGCCGCGTCGAGCGGCGGCCCGGCGACGATCTTAGACACGACAACCGCGGCTGCCAGCGAAACCCAGAGGACTGGAAGAAGCCGGCACAGGCGGCTGATGACAAATGGGAAGACCCGGGGATCGCGGCCGAGCGATTGCCCGAGCACGAAACCGCTCAGCACGTAGAAAAAAACGACGGCGGCGTCGGCCTCGAAAATCCCGCCCATCGCGAACATGAAGGGCGTTTGAGGCAAGACGATCAGCCCATGACCGACGATGACCAGCAGTGCCGCGAGACCGCGAAGCGACTGCAGCCGCTCGTCATGATGCGACGGCACGGCGCGATACCGAGGAATGACGAGCGAAGACAAAGCCGAACCGCGCCTTCATCCACGCAGCGCGGTCCTTGTCCTTCATCCGCCACAGGAATTGGTCTACCCAAAAATGCACCAGGCTGACCGATAGCATGACGGAAATGCCGATCGTAGAAGCCCCGCCCGGCTGGACGGCAATGAGCCGCGACGCCGCCATGAAGAGCAACAGGGCCGCCGGCGCCAGGACGATGAGGACAGGCAGGCGTCGCCTGCAGACCACTTCCTTGCCGCGACTGACGCTGTGGGCACCCAGGAAAATCAGGTATTGCAGTCCATGCGCGGCCGCGAAGGAAATGAACCCGAGCGTGTAGTCCCGCGACACGTACATCGTGAACAGGAAGGTGACGCTCAGGAAGATACTGATCGCGAACAGATACTGCTGCTTGAGCCAGGCGCCGGCGGCTAGCCACAAGGCAAGACCGGTGAGCGGTACCGCCGCCAGCAATCCCACGTGGTAGCAGAACCCGATGACAGCGACCGCCGTCGGCCCCAGCGGCACATAGTTTTCGCCGATCATGTAGATCGGCGCCATCGCCTTCAGCACGCCGAGCATCCCCACGACAACGCCGGCACGGATGGCGATCTTCTCGTACCGCAAGAGCGGCCGCCCTCTGTCGGTCAACGAGACGAAAGTGGCGACCCCGATATTCTGGGCGCCGAAATGCCATGTCTGCCAGAGGGAGGTGAGAAGGAGCGCAGGGACGAAGACCGGATTCTCGGTATTACAGAAGACGGCAATCCCCGCTGTGAAGAGCACGCAAGGAACGACAACCATCCGGACCGGATGGTCATGAAGAAACCTCCTAATCGCTCCATCTGTCAGGAGGTAGAAGGTCGCGGCGACATGGGTCGAGCCGAGGAGCAAAGCGAAGGCGACGACCGGTGCGATCAACGGATAAGACGGCACCAGGGCGATGCCGCAGAATGGTAGAATCGTCGCGAGAATCAACGCCGCCGAGAACAAGGCTCCGGCGTTGGCCGACCGGCTGACGGGATAGACCGCCGCGTTGGCTTCGACACTCATCTAGTACGCCGCTTGGAACCGCTTCGACGCAGCCAGACTGCCGGCGAACTATGAAGGTCGAGTAAAGAAGCGGCTCGTGGCAAGTGGGCGCCGCGGCGGAAAATTCAGGCCGCAGCGGGCGCCACGCTGGCATCCCTCGGCCGACGGACTTATCTTTAACCCATGCTCGAGCCGCTCTTCGTCGCCGAGCGCCCGTCGGGCGATATCGGCAAGCCGTTTCAGCTATCGTCCGAATTTCAGCCCGCCGGCGACCAGCCGCAGGCGATCGACGAATTGTGCGAGGGGTTGGCGCGCGGCGAGCGGGACCAGGTGCTGCTCGGGGTTACCGGCTCGGGCAAGACCTTTACGATGGCGCATGTCATCCAGCGCCTCCAGCGGCCGGCCATCGTGCTGGCGCCGAACAAGACGCTGGCGGCGCAGCTCTACGGCGAGATGAAAAGCTTCTTCCCGGAGAACGCGGTCGAGTATTTCGTCTCGTATTACGACTACTACCAGCCGGAGGCCTACGTTCCGCGCTCCGACACCTATGTCGAGAAGGAGTCGTCGCTCAACGAGCAGATCGACCGGATGCGCCACTCGGCGACGCGGGCGATTCTCGAACGGCGCGACGTCGTGGTCGTCGCCTCAGTGTCGTGCATCTACGGCATCGGTTCGGTCGAGACCTATTCGCAGATGACCGAGACGGTCACCGCCGGGGAGCGGATCAACCGCAACCGGCTGCTCGCGCATTTCGTTGAGATGCAGTACCGGCGCAACGACACGAATTTCGTGCGCGGCACATTCCGGGTGCGCGGCGACACGATCGAGATCTTCCCGGCGCATTACGAGGACCGCGCCTGGCGCATATCGTTGTTTGGCGACGAGGTCGAGGGCATCCACGAGATCGACCCGCTGACCGGGGAGAAGCTCGCCGCGCTGCAATCGATCAAGGTTTATGCCAACAGCCACTATGTGACGCCGCGCCCGACCCTCCTGCAGGCGATCGAGCAGATCAAGCGCGACCTCAAAATCCGCCTCGACGAACTGTACAAGGCGGGACGGCTACTCGAGGCCCAGCGGCTCGAACAGCGTACGACCTTCGATGTCGAGATGATCGAGGCGACCGGCAGCTGCGCGGGGATCGAGAACTACTCGCGCTATCTCACCGGGCGCAAGCCGGGCGAGCCGCCGCCGACCTTCTTCGAATACATGTCGCGCGACGCGCTGGTCATCGTCGACGAGTGCCATGTCACGGTGCCGCAGCTCGGCGGCATGTTCGGCGGCGACTGGACGCGCAAGACGACGCTCGCCGAATACGGGTTCCGGCTGCCGTCGTGTACCGACAATCGGCCGCTGAAATTCGAGGAATGGGACGCCTATCGCGGCCAGACCATCTTCGTGTCGGCGACGCCGGGGCGCTGGGAGATGGAGCGCGTCGGCGGCGTCTTCGTCGAGCAGATCGTGCGGCCCACGGGCCTCATCGACCCGCCTTGTATCATTCGCCCGACCGAAAACCAGGTCGACGATCTGATGGCCGAATGCCGCGAGATCGCCGCGAAGGGACAACGGGCGCTGGTCACCACCCTGACCAAGCGCATGGCCGAGGCGCTTACCGAATACCTGCACGAAGCGGGACTGCGTGTCCGCTACCTGCACTCCGATGTCGACACGATCGAGCGCATCGAAATCATTCGCGATCTGCGGCTTGGTGTGTTCGACATACTAATCGGCATCAACCTGCTGCGCGAAGGACTTGATATTCCTGAATGCGCGCTGGTCGCGATCCTCGACGCCGACAAGGAAGGCTACTTGCGTTCGCGCACTTCGCTAATCCAGACCATCGGCCGCGCGGCGCGGCATATCGAGGGGCGCGCGATCCTCTACGCCGACCACATGACCGAGAGCCTCAAGGCGGCGCTCGCCGAGACCAGCCGGCGGCGCGAGAAACAACAGGAATACAACGCCGCCAACGGCATCACCCCGGAAAGCATTCGCCGCGGCATCGCCGACATCCTTGACAGCGCCTATGAGCGCGACCACGTCACCGTGGGGCTGGGCGAGAGCGATGCGGCGCATTACCAGGGCAAGGATCTAAAATCGGTCATCGCCGACCTCGAAAAGCGGATGCGCGCTGCGGCGGCCGACCTCGAATTCGAGGATGCCGCGAGGCTGCGGGACGAGATCAAGCGGCTGGAGCAGGCCGAGCTCGGCCTCGCGGCGAGCACCGCGCCTGCGGGAATCGGGCGCGTCGAGGGTGCGCGCGGGCGCTCAATCGCCGGTCGCGCCGGCGTGTCGGCGCGGGACATGATGCGCGCCAAGATGCGGGCTAAGAAGGATCGCCGTGCCCGGCGCTAACCCCGGGGCGGACCCCGAACCAAGCGGCGCGTTCCCGACACCGGAAGCGCCGAAGGCGGCGCTCGTCACCGGCGCCGGCCAACGTATCGGCCGGGCATGCGCATTGGCTCTGGCGGAGGCCGGCTTCGCGGTGGCGGTGCACTACAACTCGTCCGGAACGGAGGCCGAAAAGGTTGCGGCGGCGATCAGGGCGAAGGGCCGAAAGGCGATCGCCATCGCCGCCGATTTAGCAGACGAGAACGCGGTCGCGGCGCTACTCCCCCGAGCCGCCGCCGCGCTCGGGCCGATCGGGGTGCTGGTCAACAACGCCTCGGTGTTCGAGGACGATACCGTCGCGACGGCGAGCCGCGAGAGCTGGGATCGTCATCTCGCAATCAACCTGCGGGCGCCGTTCGTGCTGATCCAAGAGTTTGCCCGTTCTCTGCCGGAAGAGGCGGGCGGATTGATTGTCAATCTGTTGGACGAGCGAGTTTGGAATCTCACTCCTTATTTCGTCTCCTATACCCTTAGCAAAGCTGGATTGTGGACCCTGACGCAAACGATGGCGCTGGCGCTGGCGCCCCGCATCCGGGTCAACAGCATCGGGCCCGGCCCGACCTTGCCAAGCCCGCGACAGAGCCACGAGCAATTTCTCCAACAGTGCCGCTCGATGCCGCTGCAGCGAGGCACGGGGCCGGAAGAGATTGCGCTGGCACTACGCTTTATCCTAGGCGCGCCGGCGATGACCGGACAGATGATGGCGCTGGATGGCGGTCAGCATCTCGGCTGGGCTCAGCCGCGCAACGCTCGCGTGGTAGAATAAGAGGCGGGTAAGTTTGCGATGAGGTAGGTGACAATATGTCTCAACTAAGCCCCGGATTACTCTCGACTCTGGCTTCTGATGCTAAAGTTGTTCACAACGCATATTACCTCCGTATGACACCTTGCGATTCTGAGGTTTAGGACCAATTGTGACAAACTGTTAACAATTGCAACTGAAAACATCTCGTAAATTCAGTGAGATAGAATTTATGCCTATTTTTTAGGCAAGTCCCTCAAACAGTCAGATTTCTTGCCCTTGAACGTGTGCGAACCGGGTTTTTCGACAGAGTTATCCCCAGATTCGGTGGATATGCCCACGAGCGGACAAAATTCCGAGAACGCGGCCTTCGCGGGGCCAGTGAAACCAGCGAAGCGAGCACCCCGGCGACTGCGGCAGCCCGCCCCCGAAGCGTTCGATCCGCGGCGGGGACCCGAAGGTCTGGACATTCCGTCGGCTGAAACCACGCCCGCGCCAGCATCGATCGGCGGCATCGCCCAGGGCACCGCGATACTGCGCGCGGCTCTGCGCAACGTGCCGGCTGGGCCAGGCGTCTACCGCATGCTCGACCGCAAAGGCGACGCGGTCTATGTCGGCAAGGCGCGCAACCTCAAGGCTCGAGTGCAGAACTACACCCACATTGCCGGCCTTTCAAACCGGCTGCGCCGGATGGTGGCAGAGACAGCGGCGCTGGAAATCGTCGTTACCGCCACCGAGGCCGAAGCGCTGCTGCTTGAATGCAACATGATCAAGCGGTTGCTGCCCCGCTTTAACGTGCTGCTGCGCGACGACAAGTCGTTCCCATTGATTCACATCACCGCCGACCACGAGTTCCCGCAACTGACCAAGCATCGCGGCGCGCGCGAAAAAGGCGGCACTTTTTTCGGTCCGTTTGCTTCGGCCGGGGCGGTCAACCGGACCCTCATCACGCTGCAGAAGGCGTTTCTGTTGCGCTCGTGCGGCGACAGCGTCTTCGCCAATCGGACACGTCCGTGCCTGCTGTTCCAGATCAAGCGCTGCAGTGCGCCCTGCGTCGGGCGCATCTCGCCGCACGATTACGCCGCGCTAATCGAGGAAGCGAAAGGCTTTCTGTCGGGCGGCAGCGCGGAAGTGCAGGCGCGCCTCGCGGTTGAGATGGAGGCAGCGTCGGCCGCGCTGGATTTCGAAGCCGCCGCGATGCTGCGTGACCGCATCCGCGCGCTGTCGATGGTGCAGGGCCACCAGGACATCTACGTGGCGGGCATCGACGACGCCGACATCATCGCCGCGTATCAGGCAGGCGGGCACACCTGCGTGCAGGTCTTCTTCTTCCGCGGCGGGCAAAACTGGGGAAACCGCGCCTATTTCCCCAGTCACGACCGCCAGCTCGGGGTGGAAGAGGTGCTGACAAGCTTTGTCGGGCAGTTCTACGATAACCGGCCGAAGCCGCGTTTCGTGCTGCTGAACCATCGGCTTGTCGAGCAGGACCTTGTCGCCGAGGCGCTATCGCTCGGCGGGCATAAGGTAACCCTCCTGATGCCGCAGCGCGGCGACAAAAAGAAGCTGCTCGAGCGGATCGAGACCACCGCGCGCGAGGCGCTCGGCCGCCGACTGGCCGAGAGCAGCACCCAGCGCCAATTGCTCGAGGGGGTCGCCACGGCACTTGGATTGACCGGCCCGCCCACCCGCATCGAGGTTTACGACAACAGCCACATACAAGGCGCGAATGCGGTCGGCGCGATGATCGTTGCCGGGCCCGAGGGGCTGATGAAGAACCAGTATCGCAAGTTCACGATTCGCGGAGAGCGCGGAGCGCCAGCCGAGGGCGGCGGCTCGACGGAACCCGATGCTTTTGGTGGCGATGACTATGCGATGATGCGCGAAGTCCTGCACCGCCGGTTCGCTAGGGCGCTGAAGGAAGACCCCGAACGGACGGGAAGCACCTGGCCCGATCTCGTGCTGATCGATGGCGGGCTCGGCCAATTGGGCATCGCGCAGGGAGTGCTTGAGGAGCTCGGCATCGATGACATCGCGCTCGTGGGCATCGCCAAGGGACCGGACCGCAATGCCGGCCGCGAACGCTTCTTTGTCCCGGGGCGCGCGCCATTCTCGCTGGAGCCGCGCGACCCCGTGCTTTATTTCCTGCAGCGGCTCCGTGACGAGGCGCACCGCTTCGCGATCGGCACGCATCGCGCCCGCCGCGCCAAGGCGGTCGGCCGCTCCCCGCTTGACGAGATCGCCGGGATCGGATCGAAGCGCAAGCAGGCACTGCTGCACCATTTCGGCTCGGCCCGGACGATCGCCCGCGCCGGGCTCGCCGAGATCGAGCGCGTCGCGGGGATTAGCAAAGCTGTCGCGCAAAAGGTCTATGACCACTTCCACGGGGATCGCTTAAGATAACACCCCTATCCTGGACGGGATGGCCAGACCGGAGGCAAGTGTGCCGCTAACCAGCCTGCCGAACCTGCTGACCTTGTCGCGCATCCTCGCGATCCCCCTGGTGGTCGCGACCTTCTACATATCTGGCGACTCGGCGCGATGGTTCTGCTGTGCGCTGTTCTCAGCCGCCGGCATCACCGACTGGCTCGACGGCCACATGGCGCGGCGTTGGGAACAGCAATCGGAACTAGGCCGTTTCCTCGACCCGATCGCCGACAAGCTGCTTGTGTCGGCAACGCTGTTCATGCTGACCGCGACCGGACGAATATCGGGCCTGATCGTGCTGCCGGCGCTGGTCATTTTGTGTCGCGAAATCCTGGTTTCGGGACTGCGCGAGTATCTCGCGGGGCTCAGCGTGGGCGTGCCGGTGTCTCGTCTGGCGAAATGGAAGACGGGAATTCAGATGGTTGCGATCGGTTTCCTCATCGTCGGCGACGCGGGCTGGCGCCTCGTCCCGGTTGTCGCCATCGGCGAGGTTCTACTGTGGCTCGCCGCGCTGCTCACCTTGGTCACCGGCTATGATTATTTGTGGGCCGGATTGTCGCACATCGCCCGGCCGCGTCGCGCCGACGCCGCCGGAAAGACTCAGCGTCTCGCGTGAGGAAATGCGAGTTTTCGGCCTCGCCGGCTGGAGCGGGAGCGGCAAGACCACGCTGCTCACCGCGCTGATCCCCGAGTTGGTCAGCCGCCGCGTCACCGTGTCGACCATCAAGCATGCGCACCACGAATTCGACATCGATCAGCCGGGCAAGGATTCTTGGGTCCATCGTCAGGCCGGCGCCAGCGAGGTGATGGTCGCCTCGTCGCGTCGCTTCGCGCTGATGCACGAGCTGCGCGGCGCACCGGAGCCTTCGCTGGACGAGCTGGCGGCACGAATGGCACCGGTCGATTTGCTCCTGGTCGAGGGGTTCAAGCGCGAAGCTCATCCAAAGCTTGAAGTGCACCGCCCCTCGGTCGGAAAGCCGTTTCTCTATCCCGACGATCCGCATATCGTCGCGATCGCCTCCGACACCGCGTTGGCGGCGCCGCTGCCCGTGCTCGCCCTTGCCAATGCCGCGGCCATTGCCGATTTCATCCTCGAGAGGATGGGCTAGGCGCATGGCGCAACTGAGCGACGACTGTTTTGCCTTTGGCGGGACGCTGCTGGGCGTCGATGCGGCGCTGGCGCTGATCGCCGAGCGCGTGACCCCGGTGGTCGGCGAGGAAAGCGTGCCGCTGGCGGAAGCTGCGGGGCGCGTCCTAGCCCACGACCTGGTCGCCGAAATGGACGTGCCGCCGCACGCCAACAGCGCGGTCGATGGCTATGCCATCGTCCATGCCGATTTGCTGCCCGACCGCGACACGGTGCTGCCGGTGACAGGGCGCGCCGCCGCCGGGCACCCGCTCGGGCGCAAGGTGGCGCCCGGCGAGGCGATCCGTATCTTTACCGGCGCGCCGATGCCCGAAGGCGCCGATACGGTGATGATGCAGGAAGACTGCACCCTCGCCGGCGGCAAGGTCACGCTGAAGCCGGGGATCAAGAAGAGTGCCAACCGGCGCCATGCCGGCGAAGACGTCGAGAAGGGGTCGATCGCACTCGAAGCCGGGCGGCGGTTGAAGTCGGCTGATCTTGGTCTCACCGCCGCGCTCGGGCATGACCGGCTGACGGTCTATCAGCCGCTCCGCGTCGCGCTGCTCTCGACCGGCGACGAGGTTCGCGAGCCCGGCGCTCCGCTTCCGGCGGGCGCGATCTATGACGCCAATCGAGTGATGCTGGCCTCGCTGCTGCGCAGGCTGGGTTGCCGCGTGAGCGATCTCGGCATCCGTCCCGACCGCGCCGGCGAGCTCGCCGACACGCTGACCGCGGCGGCGAAAGAACACGATTTGATCGTGACCTCGGGCGGGGTGTCGACCGGCGACGAGGACCATGTCCGCGTTGCGATCGAGCGGTTGGGCCGCCTCGATTTCTGGCGCCTCGCGATCAAACCGGGACGTCCGGTTGCGCTCGGACACATCAAGGGAGTACCGCTGATCGGCCTGCCGGGCAACCCGGTCGCGGCAGCGCTGACCTTCGCCATTCTCGGGCGGCCGCTGATCTTGCGACTGGCCGGCGCCGCCGAGGAACATCCGGCGACATTCCGGGTGCGCGCCGATTTTTCTTACAGGAAACGGCCGGGACGCCGCGAATATGTCCGCGCCAGCCTGACGCGCGACGGCGATGCGGTCGTCGCCCACAAATACCCGAAGGACGGCGCCGGCATCCTGTCGTCAATCGTGAACACGGACGGGTTTGTGATTATCGACGAGGACGTGGATGGCGTGCAGCCCGGTGCGACGGTCGATTTCCTTCCTTATGCCGAGATCATCGGCTAGCGACGGGAGGAAGCGGTGCGCCTGCTTTACTTCGCTTGGCTCAGGGCAAAGATCGGCACCGCTGAGGAGGAACTTGAACTTCCCGCTCAAGTGACGAACGTTAACGAATTGCTTTTGTGGCTAAAATCCCGCGGACCAGATTATGCCGAGGCCCTCAGGGATCTCAAAACGGTGAGGGTGGCGGTCAATCAGGATTATGTCGGCATTGAGCACGCGATCTGCAATCGCGACGAGGTCGCGATCTTCCCGCCGGTGACCGGAGGATGAGCCGATGATCCGTGTCCAGCGCGAGGATTTTGACATCGGCGCCGAGTTGGAAGCGCTAAGCAAGGACAACCCGCGCATTGGCGGCGTCGCCAGCTTTGTCGGGCTGGTGCGCGACATGGGCGGCGGCGACCGGGTCACCGCGCTGACCCTTGAGCACTACCCTGGCATGACCGAGAAAAAGCTCGCCGAGATCGAGGCCGAAGCGAACCGACGCTGGCCGCTCGACGCCAGCCTCATCGTCCATCGCTACGGCCGGCTGGAGCCGGGCGACCGCATCGTGCTGGTGGCGACCGCTTCGCCACACCGCGAGGCGGCGCTCGCCGCTTGCCATTTCCTGATCGACTGGCTGAAGACTGACGCACCGTTCTGGAAGAGCGAGGAAACGCCGCAAGGTGAGCGGTGGGTCGACAAGCGCGCCGAGGACGACGAGGCAACCCGCCGGTGGCAAAAGGCGGAATAACTCTCCCCTATTCCGCCGCCGCGGCCTTGGCATGCTTGCCGGTCGCGATGTCGTAATCGTCGATCATCAGTTGGCAGATCGCCCCCGGCGTGAAGCGATAATGGCCAATCGCCCCGTCGATCTCGCCGACCGGCGTGATCTCCGCCGCAGAACCGGTCAGGAATACCTCCTGCGCCTTGGCGAGTTCGTTCGGCGTTATCGCGCGTTCGACCACGGCGAGGCCGCGCTTCTTGGCGAGGCCGATTACTGTCTGCCGGGTGATGCCGTTGAGGAAGCAATCCGGGGTCGGCGTATGAATCTCGCCGTTGATGACGAGGAAGAGATTGGCCCCGGTGCCCTCGGCAAGCTGACCGCGCCAATCGAGCATCAAAGCGTCATCGTAGCCGGCGGCGTTGGCCTCGTGCTTGGCCATCGTGCAAATCATATAGAGGCCGGAGGCCTTTGAATGCACCGGCGCGGTGTGCGGCGCCGGGCGCGACCACTTCGACTGCAGCATGCGGATGCCCTTGGCGCGCGCCTCAGGGGAGAAATAGGACGGCCAGTCCCATGTCGCGATCGCCAGATGGATTTTGCTGAGCTCGGCCGAAACGCCCATCTGCTCGGCGCCGCGCCAGGCGATTGGACGCACATAGCCGTCGACGGTCTTGTTGGCGGCGATCAGCTCATTTGTGGCCTTCGCCAGATCGTCCATGCTCGCGGGGATCTCAAAACCGAGGATCTTCGCCGAATTGATCAGCCGCGCGTTATGATCGTCGAGATGAAAGGCCTTGCCGTTGTAGACACGCTCGCCTTCGAACACACAACTCGCATAATGGAGCCCATGCGTTAGGACATGCAGCTTGGCATCGCGCCAGGGGACAAGGCGGCCGTCATACCAAATGAAGCCGTCGCGATCATCGAAGGGGAGCAGATCACCAGCCATGGACATTTCCTCCCGCGCCGGGAATTTGCGAAACTTTATAACGCAGCGAACGCCGCGTTGTACCGATCCTTGCGAAATATGTCAATATGACTGACATAAAATTATCGGACCCACCGCCCGCCGAACCGTCCTTTCTCAGCGATGAAGAGGTGAGGCAGGGGATCGAGCTGCTGTTCTTCGCCTATCGCGACTTCACCGCCCAGCCCGACGCGATCCTAACCCAGTACGATTTCGGCCGCGCCCATCACCGGGTCGTCCATTTCGTCGGAAGGCGGCCGCAGATGACGGTCGGGGATTTGCTGCTGATCCTCAAGATCACCAAGCAGAGTCTCAACCGCGTGCTCGGCCAGCTGGTGCGTCAGGGCTTTATCGTCCAGCACCGCGGCGCGCACGACCGGCGGCAGCGTTTGCTGGAACTGACCGAGAAGGGCCGCGAGCTGGAACGCCAACTTTCCGCGCCACAGCGTGCGCGGGTGGCGGCGGCTTACCGCAAGGCCGGGGCGGGTGCTGTCGAAGGATTTCGCAAGGTGCTGCTCAATATCATCGCCAGCCCCGACGACCGCCACCGCTTCGACCGAAAGCGCCCGCCACGGCGCTGACCCACCATTTTCTTGTATAATCACCGCGATGAGCGACATCGAACCTCACCTCCTCGTCGTCGATGACGATGCGCGGCTGCGCGACCTTTTGCGTCGCTATCTGTCGGAAAACGGGTTTCGGGTGACCGGCGCCGCCGACGTGCCGGAAGCACGCGCGCATCTAGCGAGTTTCGCGTTCGACCTCATCGTCCTTGACGTGATGATGCCGGGAGAGAGCGGACTCGACCTAACTCGCGCACTGCGCAACGAGGCAAGCATCGGCGGGCCGGTGCCGGTGTTGCTACTGACCGCGATGGCCGACCCCGAGGACCGGATCAACGGTCTGGAACAAGGCGCTGACGATTTCCTCGCCAAGCCCTTCGAACCGCGCGAACTGGTGTTACGTATCCGCAACATCCTGCAGCGGCGACGCGCGCCCCCCGACGAGCTCGCGCCGGCGCCGGAAGTTCGCTTCGCCGGATTGCGCTTCGACCTCGCCCGCGCAGAACTCTTCAGCGGCGCCAATCTGGTGCGTCTCACCGCGGCCGAGACCGCGCTGCTTATGAGCCTGGCGCAGCGTGCGCCAGAACCGGTGTCGCGCGAGGAGCTGGCGCAATCGGCGCAGTTCAGCAGCAATGTACGCAATGTCGATGTCCAGATTACGCGCCTACGACGCAAAGTCGAGCCGGATCCGCGGAACCCGCGCTTCCTGCAGACGGTACGCGGTACCGGTTACGCATTGCGGCCAGAGTGAGCCAGCGACGATGAGTGATTTGCCGGTCGATCTTCCCACGGTGTTGCCGGACAGCCGCACCGTCCGTCAGCGCAGCTGGATCAAGCGGATGCTGCCGACCACGATGTTCGGTCGTTCGCTGCTGTTGATCGTGACGCCGCTGATCATCGTGCAGCTGGTCTCAGCGTGGGCATTTTATGCCCGGCACTGGGAGACCATGTCGAAGCGGCTATCAGCCGATGTCGCCGGCGATATCGCCGTGACGATCGCGGCGATGAAATTCGTTTCTGGAGATACCGAGCTGACAAAACTGCTGGAGCAGGCATCACTCGCCACCGAAATCAGCTTCAGCTTGGACAAGAATGCGAGCCTGCCGTCACTCCCGCCGGAAGACGGCAGCGGACCCGAAGAGCAGCTCCGCATCGCCGTGACAAACCGCCTCGGCGCGGCGAGCCAAACGGGGATGTTCGCCAATTCCAGCGATTTCCTTGTCCAGGCGCCGGTTCCAGGGGGCGTGCTGAACGCCGTCGTGTCGCGCAAACGGCTCACCACCCCGACAACCTACATCTTCATCCTTTGGATGATCGGCTCATCGCTGGTTTTGCTGATCGTTGCGGCGATTTTCCTGCGCAACCAGGTGAAGTCGCTCCGGCGTCTCGCGGTGGCCGCCGAAGGGTTCGGTAAGGGACGGCCGGTCGCCTTCTCCAAGGTCGAGGGCGCGCTCGAAGTGCGCCAGGCGGCCGTCGCCTTCATCCAGATGCGCGATCGCATCCAGCGCCAGATCCGTCAGCGCACCGAGATGCTGGCCGGAGTTTCGCACGATCTGCGCACCCCACTAACGCGGATGAAACTCGAACTCGAGCTGCTCGGCGACAACCCGATCGTCGGCGAATTGAAATCGGATGTGATCGAGATGGAACGGCTGGTTCAGCTCTATCTCGATTTTGCCCGCGGCGAGGGCACCGAGACCCCGGTCGAGACCGACATCGCGCCGCTGCTCGAAGATCTTGCCGCCACCATGCGCCGCCAGGGCACCGAACTGTCTCTCGACCAGCCCGGCGAGCTGGTCGTGCCGATCCGGCCGAACGCGCTGCGCCGCTGCCTCGGCAATCTGATCGCTAACGGCGCCCGCTACGGCACGCATGTCTGGCTGACCAGCCGCGCTGTCGATGACGGGGTCGACATCCTCGTCGACGACGACGGGCCAGGCGTCCCGCTCAGCGAGCGCGACCATGTGTTCCAGCCGTTTATCCGGCTCGATTCGTCGCGCAACCCCTCGACCGGCGGGATTGGGCTGGGCCTGACTATCGCGCGTGACGTGGCGCGCAGCCATGGCGGCGACGTGCAACTGGAAACCTCACCGCAAGGTGGCTTGCGGGCACGCGTCCACCTGCCGAAATAGATTGGCTAGAACAGCCGGCCACCGTTCGGCACCGGTTTGTCCGGTGCGATCAGAACAACTGCGCCATCAGGATCGGGAAAGCCGAGCACCAACACCTCGGACGTGAACGGCCCGATTTGCCGCGGTGCGAAGTTGACCACAGCGCCAACTTGGCGACCGATTAGCGATTCGTGGCGATAGTGAACAGTGAGCTGCGCCGAGGATCGCTTCACCCCGATCTCGGGGCCGAAATCGATGGTCAACTTGTAGGCGGGCTTGCGCGCCTCGGGAAACTCCTCGGCGGTAAGGACGGTGCCGATGCGGATATCAACCAGAGCGAAGGTATCGTAGGGGATCGTCATCGGGCGATCTTACCAGGTAAAAAGGAACGGCCGCTGCCGGTTGCGGCAGCGGCCGTTATCCCTGCTCCGCCCCGGGGGCGATATTCAATGCTAGGCGGCGGCCTTGCAGGCGAACGCCTTCAACTCGTCAATGCCTTCGGTGGTGCGCTTTTGGAGCACCTCGGCCGCCTCGGTGCCGGTCTTGGTCGCCATCATGGCGATTTCACGACCATGGCTGAGGCCCTTGTCGATCATCTTCTTGGTGTATTCGGTCTGCTTTGCGAAACGGTCCTCGGTCGAGGCCGGTTGCGTCATCTCGCGCACCAGCGTCGAGAGATCGTCGAACGTCTGCTGGGTCATCTCGATCTGGCGCTTGACCACGGCGTGGGCGCCCTCGACCGCGAGCTGATTGGCCTGGCTCAACGCCTCGATGTTGCGCCGCTGCGCCGCCCATACCGCCTCGACATCGAAAGGCTTCAGCCTGAACTCGGTGAACATCTTGGTGACGTCGAAATCGAAAAAGCTGTTGCGGGCTTCTGACATGGCGGGCTTCCGGTTGCGTGAGGTTAATTTTGTGCGCTGCACAATGCGTTATATGGCTGTTGCCTCTTTTCTCGTCAAGAGACTTTTGCGATGCAACAAAGCCCGATCAGCGCTTTGGGCAACCGAACCGACAGCTTAGGCGGCGGCTTCGCCACGTCCGCCGACCGCCCGGCGGGGAATCAGAAATCGCTCGATCGCCCGCAGCCGGCGATCGAGCACGGCCATCGTCGGCGCGAGATCGGGCGACTCATCGCGCGCCCAGGTTTGCGATGCAAAAAGATAAGCTGCCGCTACGAGCTTGACCGCAAGCACACCGCCGACGCCGTCGCAAGAGATGCCAGCCGTCTCGAGGGTCACGCGCATCGAACACATCAACGCCGTGCCCGCGGCAAGCGCACTCAGCGGATCGAATGGAAGGTCGCGACGCAGCGCCATCAGCGGCCCGCGATAGGGCTGGAGTGCGTCGAAACGCCGCATCAGAAGATCGAACACTCGATCGCGCGGCCGCTCGCCGATTTCGACCTCGGCCGGCACCCCCAGCGCGATTTCGTCGATCCGCCGGAGGAAGCCGCACAGGATCGCGGCGCGAGACGGGAAGACGCGGTAGACCTGCAGAACCGTCAGCCCCGTCACTTCCGCGACCGCGGCCAAAGAAACGCTCCGCCACCCGCGCGACGCAATCAGCCCCATCGCCGCCTCAACGATCCGGTCGGCATCACCGGCCCCGCGCGTGGCGCGGGCGCCGGGTCTAGAGCGTCTGCGCCCCTGTGCCATCAGCTCGCCAACTCGCGCGAGCGGCGGGTCGCGGCGGCAACCGCCTGATCCATCAAGTCGGCGAGGCCCTTGTCAGCCATCAATACGTCGAGCGCGGCGCGCGTGGTGCCGCCCGGGCTGGTCACGTTCTCGCGCAATTTGCCGGGGCTCTCGAACGAGGCTCGCGCCAATTCACCCGAGCCAGCCACGGTCGCCTTGGCAAGCTTGAGCGCGAGATCGGCCGGCAGTCCCGCCTTCTCGCCGGCCGCCGCCAGGGTTTCGATCAATAGAAAGACATAGGCGGGGCCACTGCCCGAAACCGCCGTCACCGCGTCCATCAGAGCCTCATCGGCAATCCAGGTGCTTTCACCGATCGCGGCGAGCAGCCCGTCGCAAAGCTGGCGCTGCGGCGCGCTGACTTGCAGGTTCGCGCAGGCGACGCTGATGGCGCGCCCGACCGCCGCCGGCGTGTTTGGCATTACCCGCACGATCGCGGCATCGCCGAGATGCCGCGCGAGGCCGGCGATGGTCTTGCCGGCGGCGATCGACATGAAGACGGTGCCGGGCCGGACAAAGCGGCGATAGGCCGGCACGACCTCGTCGAATACTTGCGGCTTGACCGCGAAGACCACCGCGTCCGCCGCGAGATCGCCGCCGAGCTGATCGGGCGAATGGTGCACACCGACTCTCGGCGAAGCGGCAAGCGCCGCCGGCGCGCCGGTAGGTTCGACGACCTCGAAGCGCTGGGCCGCTGCGCTCGCGAGCCAGCCGCGCAGCATGGCCGAGCCCATCTGGCCGCAACCGACGAGGACAACCATCCCGACGCTCATGGGGGGACTTTCCGAGGTTACGCTTCGCCGATCGGGTCGATCATCGCCGCGGCCATTGCCTCGTCAGCGGGTTTCCCTCCCCAGACCACGAGCTGGAACGCGGGATAGAACCGCTCGCACTCCGAGACAGCGATATCGACCAGATCTTCGACCTGCTCGCTGCCGACGGCAGCCATCCCGCGCATCAGCACGGCGTAGCGAAATGACGGCGAGTTGTCGCCGGCGGCAAGGTCGAAATGGCCGAGCCAGAGCCGCTCGTTAGCGAGCGCGAGCAGCTCGTAAAGCACACCGCGCCGGCGCTTTGGCACCTTCAGGTCAAAGCCGCATGAGAAGTGCAGCGCGGCGAGCTCTTCCTGCCACAAGAAATAGAGGCGGTAGTCGCACCAGCGCCCCGGAATCTCGACAATCAACTCGTCTTCCCCGGCACGGTCGTGCGCCCAGTCATTGGCGATGACAATCTCTTCGACCAGGTCGATCGGATTGCCGGCGTGCGGCCGATTTGCTTCGTAGGAAAGAGAGGTCATCGCACCCTCCTCGGGCCGACCGCGCCGCAACTGGCGCGGCAGCCCCTTTTTAACAACTTTGCGGGGGCGACAATCGAGAAATTTGTGTGATTGCCCTGGATTGCACCCACCATTTGGCTACGCTGCCAAAGCCGGATGACAGTTGCAAGACTACATGTAGCGTTATTTTCCGAAGCGCCCCCATAATTTAGGGGATAACTCGCTTTTTTTGCTCTCGGCGGCGCGTCGCGGCATTTCTGCCGAGTGCCGCTTCGAGTTCAGCGACGCGGCGCAGCAAATCTTCCTGTTCTGTGCGCGCCTTCGCTGCCATCGCCTTGACCGCCTCGAACTCCTCGCGGCTGACCAGATCCATGCCGGCGAGGATACGTTCCAACTGCCCGCGCAGCCGCACCTCGATCTCCTCGCGCACCCCTGACAGCGCAGTTGCCGCGCCCCCGGCGACGCGAGCCATATCGTCGAAGAAGCGGTTCTGGCTCTGCATTCGCAAGCCTCCCCTATTACTCCGCCGCTTCCTTCTTGCCTTGGCGCGCCTCGTGCTGATCGATCGCCTTCTGGATCGCCGCGGCGGCCTGGCCGCCGAACTCGACGTGACGGTTGGCAGCGTAGTCGTAGCTTTCCTGCAGGAGATCGCGGCTCTGCTGGAACTTTGGGTGAACGAAGCGCGCCATCAGCTCGTAATGCCGCTTGGTCGCCTCCCAATCGGCCCAGTTCTGCGCCAACTCGCAGAGGACGCCGAACCCGCCCGAGCCCTTCATCAGCCGCTCGACATAGGCGACCGCGTCGTCGGGTGTGCCGATGCAGGCGGTGCCGGTTTCGATCAACCAGTCGGTCGCGTTCTCGACATCGCCCGGAATGATCGGAAAGGTCGCGACGTCGCGGAAATACTGGGCGAATTGCTCGACGCCGAATTGGACATTCTTGCGCGCCTGCTCACGCGTCTCGGCGATGTGGAAAAAGCCGACGACGCGCCAATCCTTGCGGTCCGGGGTATGACCGTTGGCGCGCGCGGTCTCCTCGTACAGGCCCCAATTGGCGGTGTGCCGCTCCATCGCCATCGGGCTCGTGCCGCCAATCGACAGCATGCCGACACCGTATTTTCCGGCCAGCACGGATCCCGACGGCGAGCGCGCGGCCGCGACCGCCAACTCCATCGTCGGCCGCGTGTACGGCCGCAGCTGCAGCTGCGCGTCGGTCAGGTTGAACCAGTCGGTCTTCTGGTTGACGAGCTCGCCGTTCAGTAGCCGTACGATGACCTCGAACGACTCCTCCATCATCTGGCGCTGATCAGAGGGATCGATGCCGATTTTGAGCGCGTCGTGCACCAGCGCGCCAGGCCCGACGCCGAACATCGCGCGGCCGCGGGTCATGTGGTCGAGCTGGACCATCCGATCGGCTAGCATGAACGGGTTGTGATAGGGCAGCGACACCACCCCGGTGCCGAGGCGGATGTGGCGGGTACGCTGCGCCGCGGCGGCGATGAACATCTCCGGGCAGGCGATCAACTCGAAACCGCCGGAATGGTGCTCGCCGATCCAGGCCTCGTGATAGTTGAGCCGGTCGAGATGCTCGAGCAGCTCGAGATCCCGCTCCATCGACAGGGTCGGGTTCTCGTCGTGGTTATGGAACGGCGCCATGAAGATGCCGCTGCGCAGATAAGGCTCGCTCATCGCCGGATCCTTTGAGGAATGTCCTCTATCGGCAATCGTCGACCATGGTGCCCGGTTCCGGCAAGCAAATTCCCAGCGGACGGGGTATGCGAGGTCGCCCCGAGATGCCACCCGAGGCCTTTAACAGGAGGGCGACCTCCTGTTAAAGGCCTCGATAGCAGGAGGCGCGTTGAGCGCGATCACGAGGTAGCGGGGGAAGAATTAGAGCCGTCGCTGGCCTACAACTTCAAAGATGATCTTCTCCTGCTTTGCTCGCTGTCTTATGTCCCCTCGGGCGTATCGAAGCCCCGACGGTAGCTGAGCGCCTCGGCGACGTGGCGGCGAGCGACGATGGCAGCGCCGTCGAGATCGGCCAAAGTACGGGCGACGCGCAGCACGCGGTGGTAGCCGCGCGCCGACAGGTGCAGCCGCTCGGCGGCGCGGGTGAGCAACGTGCGGCCGGCCTCCTCCGGGGTCGCGACCTCGTCGAGCAGGGTGCCGTCCGCCTCGGCGTTGGTGCGAATACGCCGCTCGCCCGACAGCTTCGCATAGCGGTCGGTCTGCCGCTTGCGGGCGATGCGCACCCGCTCGGCGACATCGGCGCTCGTCTCCGCCGGTGGCGGTAGGGCGAGGTCGCTGGCGGCAACCGCGGGTACGTCGATGTGCAGATCGATGCGGTCGAGCAGCGGCCTCGACAGTTTCGACTGATATTCCTGGGCGCAGCGCGGCGCGCGGCCGCAGGCGCGTCCTGGCTCGGCGAGATACCCGCAACGGCAAGGATTCATCGCCGCGACGAGCTGGATGCGCGCGGGATAGGTCATGTGGCCATTGGCGCGGGCGATGCTGATCCGGCCGGTTTCGAGCGGTTGGCGGAGCGCCTCCAGCGCGGTGCGGTTGAACTCCGGAATTATGTAGGTGTCTCACCCGGAATTTTGCCTAGCGCGGGCGATGGTCGTTGCGTCTCGTAGAGGAAGGTTGCATTGATGCGCTCTTCCTCTCGAAATACGGAACGGGTCGCGATGCCAGACCTGAACAGCGATATCATTGGCCGTGTAGGGCGATTGTCCCTGCCACGGACTGAGCGCGGGGCGCTAACCGGGATAATTCACCGGGTAGCCTGAGGAGGTTGGCGGGAACGACATAAGCCGTTGGATTCGTGTATGATTTGGTTGCAAGACCGGATCAACCGAAGGCAACGGAGTTCGCGCCCGCCATGGACGAAGGTACGGGGATTTTGCCAGGCTTGCCAGCGGTGGCGGGCAAGCCCGTGCACATCGGCTTTGATGGCGGCCGGCTGACCTCGGACGCCGGGATATTGCTGCTGGCAGCGATCGAGCAACGGCTGGGGATTGCCGATCGGCTGGCGGCCTGCATCGACGACCGGCGCGATCCGGAGCGGGTCGTGCACGGGCTTGCCGAGATGATCCGCTACCGCGCTCTGCTGATCGCGGCAGGCTATCCCGACGGCAACGACTGCGACGCGCTTAAGTCCGATCCGGCCTTCAAGATGGCCATCGGGCGGCTGCCCGAGAGTGGTGAGGATTTGTGCTCGCAACCGACCATCAGCCGGCTCGAGAACCTTCCCGGTCCGACTGCGCTCAAACGCATGATGGCAGCGATGGTTGAGTTGTTCTGCGACAGCTTCGACCAGGTCCCCCGGCGCATCCTGCTCGATATCGACGACACCGAGGACCGGGTGCATGGCGGCCAGCAACTTGCGCTGTTCAACGCCCACTACGACAGCCGCTGTTTCCTGCCAATCCACATTTACGAGGCGACCACCGGCAAACCGGTCGCCATCATCCTGCGCCCCGGCAAGACGCCAGACGGGGCCGAGGTGGCGCTGGTGCTGCGCCATGTTATCGGCCATATCCGCGCCCGCTGGCCGGCGGTCGAGATCATCGTGCGCGGCGACAGCCATTACGGCCGGCCCGAGGCGATGGCGTGGTGCGAGCGTCGGCGCATCGGCTACATCTTCGGGCTTGCCGGCAATCCGATGCTGCTGCGCCAGGTCAGCCCGCTGGCCGAGGACGCCGCGCTGGGCCGCATCGCCGGCCAGGGCGAAAAGGTCCGCCGCTACGGCGAGTTCCGCTATGCGGCCAAAAGCTGGACCGTCGAGCGCCGCGTCATCGCTCGCGTCGAGGCCGGGCTTCAGGGCGCCGACAGCCGCTTCATCGTTACCAATCTGCCGGGCCTGCCCAAGACGCTCTACGAGAAGGCCTATTGCGCCAGGGGACAGGCCGAAAACCTGATCAAGGCGCACAAGCTGCATCTCGCCTCCGACCGAACCTCCTGCCGCAAAGCCACCGCAAACCAGTTCCGCCTGTTGATCCACACCGCCGCCTACTGGCTGATGCTGACCCTGCGCGGCCTGGCACCTCGCACATCGTTCTGGCGCGATGCCCAGTTCGACACGATCCGCCTCTGCCTGATCAAGGTCGCCGGGCGCGTCACCGAGATGGTCACCCGTATCAAGATCGCCCTGCCGACCGCCTATCCCTACCAGGCCAGCTTCACCGATCTCGCCGGCCGCATCGCCACATTACCGCCGTGAGCGACGGGGCCGTACGCCCCCAGACAAACCCTTCCGCGCAACCTCAAACCCCGATCACTGCGTCTCCGGCGCCGCCAAAAAGCGCGGCCACAGCACGCCCTCGAACCGCCCGCGCCGAGCCCCCCATGAATAATCCGGGCTAACGCCTCTCATGGAGGCGATCAGCAATTCCATCCATTCCGTAACCGATCGGTTCGGCGACGATACCCAAAAGAATGGCAAAATCACGATACGGGTCTTGCGCGACCTTAATGATGCGGAGACACCGATCGTTGGCTTTGAGATCAACGACAATGGCGAGGGTTTTACGGATAAAAATTACGACTTTTTTGCACTCCCGACTCTCGCCTCAAGGAATCACGCGGATGAAAAGGTATTGGCCGTCTAGGATGGCTAAAGGTGTTTGAAAATATATCAGTCGATAGCACTTGGAGACCTCCAAGAACCGTGTTTTTTGAGTGGCGCGACCGCGGTTTGGTGTAGCGGGTGGTGACGCCCTGGTCTAGCGCGCGATATGGTCTAGCCGACCGGCCTCACGATCAGTTCTTTTGGTCAAGCTGGCGCTGTCTGTGCGGTGAGCCAGACCACGCGTTTCATGTTGTAGACGAGATTGGCTAGGCCGATCTTGGTTCTTGCGCGGGCGATGCCGATGGTGCGGATGAACAGCCCCATCGGGCCTTTCTGCCGGGCGAAGACGTGTTCGACCGCCGAGCGCACCGCCGATTTGCGGCCGTTGGCCCGGGCGGTGCGCCATGGCATCGGCCTACCTTTTGGCTTCTTGCGGTGGATCTGCGAACGTAGGAGACGGCCGGCGAGGAACCGCTCATTGGCCTGTGAACGATAGGCGGTATCGGCCCACACCTCGCTGGCGGTGTTGTCCTTGTCGATCAGCTCGGGCAGCAGCGCGCCGTCGTGGCGGGACGCATCGGTTGTGGTCCAACTCCGGATCAAACCATGCCGGCGGTCGATGCCGATATGGTTCTTGTAGCCGAACGCCGGGATCGCGAGATCGACGCGGGGCGCGCCGTCTTCGCTCGGCTTGGCCTTGGTGTATTTGATCGTCCAGCGGGCGTCGCGGTCCTTCTGGCGAAGCTTGGCTGGCTTCTTCGCCCACCCCGCCGGGATGCGGCCTTCCTTCAGATCGCGCTTCTCGCCGTCCGTGTTACGCTGCTTGGGCGCAGCGACGATCGTCGCGTCGATGATCTGGCCGCCCATCGCCAGATATCCCGCCGCCGACAGCGCCACCTCGAAGCGTTTGAACAGAACCTCGATCGCCGGCTTGTCTCCGATCCTGGCCCGCGTCAGCGCCTCGCGGAAGGTCCAGATCGTGTTAGCGTCCGGCACCGTGTCGGCGAGCCCCAGCCCGAGGAAGCGCATGAACGATAGCCGGTCCTTGATCAGGTATTCGGTTCGCTCGTCCGACAGGCCATGGCTCGCCTGAAGGATCAGCACCTTGAACATCAGCACGTGATCAAAGGGCGGTCGGCCACCCTTGGCGCGGTCCGATCGCGGCACTGCCCGTTCAAGGTCAGAGCGAAACAGCGCAAAATCAACCACGGCATTCAGACGTTCCAGCTCATCGCCCTTCGCAGAGAGTTCCTTCAGGCGCTCCTCAACATCAAAAAATCCTCGCTGACCCCGCATTCGCCACCCCCGTCGCGAACCCGGTCCATCGAATCACGAACTAGCCAAAAGCGCGAGGTTTTTAGAGGTGTCCACTTTCTTAAAAGACGACAAGTTGCATCGTCGCGGCTTTACCTTCCTCCTAACCGCGAAAGACCAAATCAAAGAAGCTGAAGCGCCTCAACCAGGACCGACACCCCAAACCAGTGTGACATTCAAGAACTTTCGACCAAACTACGCGGGGAAAGTGTCGGCTACCTCAGAAACTCTACAATTGCGCATAGCTTCGCATTTCGTGCCGCTATTTTTGGCGGGTAATGCACCCCAGGTCGTTATAGATGACGGCTCTCTGATAAATATCGAAACGTTATTTTCTGAACACATTGTTGAGGAGCGAACAGATAACATACCAATTGTTATAGACGCGGAGACGTATAGTTTTGAGGTTTGGTCTCTAAGATGCAATAAAAAGGTACGTTTCGGCTCTCGTGGCATCAATTTTGTGATCCTTGCTGGACATAAGCGTTCAGTCGAGGAATTCTCAATTGACACTCCCCTAGGGCTTCACCTGTTAGACGACGGTGAAAATTTCTATATAGGCTGCGTTAATAGCCCGTATCTTGACGAGCATGTAAATGCAGAAAGAACGCAGTTTACGTTTGATGCAGAGCACCAAGATGAGATTCGGCGGGCGATACTCGGTGCGGCCCGAGAGTTTTTAAAAAAATATATAGAAGAATCGTTGCTCGCCAAATAAAATATGGCCGTCGAAATTATAGATGGCAACCCGGAGTTGGAGACCTCCAAGAACCGTGTTTTTTGAGTGGCGCGACCGCGGTTTGGTGTAGCGGGTGGTGACGCCCTGGTCTAGCGCGCGATATGGTCTAGCCGACCGGCCTCACGATCAGTTCTTTTGGTCAAGCTGGCGCTGTCTGTGCGGTGAGCCAGACCACGCGTTTCATGTTGTAGACGAGATTGGCTAGGCCGATCTTGGTTCTTGCGCGGGCGATGCCGATGGTGCGGATGAACAGCCCCATCGGGCCTTTCTGCCGGGCGAAGACGTGTTCGACCGCCGAGCGCACCGCCGATTTGCGGCCGTTGGCCCGGGCGGTGCGCCATGGCATCGGCCTACCTTTTGGCTTCTTGCGGTGGATCTGCGAACGTAGGAGACGGCCGGCGAGGAACCGCTCATTGGCCTGTGAACGATAGGCGGTATCGGCCCACACCTCGCTGGCGGTGTTGTCCTTGTCGATCAGCTCGGGCAGCAGCGCGCCGTCGTGGCGGGACGCATCGGTTGTGGTCCAACTCCGGATCAAACCATGCCGGCGGTCGATGCCGATATGGTTCTTGTAGCCGAACGCCGGGATCGCGAGATCGACGCGGGGCGCGCCGTCTTCGCTCGGCTTGGCCTTGGTGTATTTGATCGTCCAGCGGGCGTCGCGGTCCTTCTGGCGAAGCTTGGCTGGCTTCTTCGCCCACCCCGCCGGGATGCGGCCTTCCTTCAGATCGCGCTTCTCGCCGTCCGTGTTACGCTGCTTGGGCGCAGCGACGATCGTCGCGTCGATGATCTGGCCGCCCATCGCCAGATATCCCGCCGCCGACAGCGCCACCTCGAAGCGTTTGAACAGAACCTCGATCGCCGGCTTGTCTCCGATCCTGGCCCGCGTCAGCGCCTCGCGGAAGGTCCAGATCGTGTTAGCGTCCGGCACCGTGTCGGCGAGCCCCAGCCCGAGGAAGCGCATGAACGATAGCCGGTCCTTGATCAGGTATTCGGTTCGCTCGTCCGACAGGCCATGGCTCGCCTGAAGGATCAGCACCTTGAACATCAGCACGTGATCAAAGGGCGGTCGGCCACCCTTGGCGCGGTCCGATCGCGGCACTGCCCGTTCAAGGTCAGAGCGAAACAGCGCAAAATCAACCACGGCATTCAGACGTTCCAGCTCATCGCCCTTCGCAGAGAGTTCCTTCAGGCGCTCCTCAACATCAAAAAATCCTCGCTGACCCCGCATTCGCCACCCCCGTCGCGAACCCGGTCCATCAAATCACGAACTAGCCAAAAGCGCGAGGTTTTTAGAGGTGTCCAGTTTTTATATGTACGCCCAGAGATTGGCGAATTTGTGGAGAAACTTGCACCAAGTCTAGCCGGGCGAGAGGATATGTATTTGGAATTATCCAGAAACCGGTATCGGCGGCAACGACGCTTTGAGGGTATAAAAAGGGAAATTAGCGGCAAATTATTGGTGGACGATACTATCAACGCCAAAGTTCAAGAATACACCGCATTTGTCACGGATGAAAAGAAGGGAGCGCTGGCGACATACGTGATGCAGCGCAAGGCCATACTTGATTTATTTGAGCAACTTTTGGAATACAAAGATGCCGAAGCGCAAACATATAACCGCGAGGAGGCGATCCATCGTCTGATTTGCCCGATGCAGACGGATTCCACGATGCTTCAAATAACTGACCACAATATGTGGATTATTGACGACCGGTTACCGTTCTGCAATTTTTTTGCGTCAGACAAGGAGCTTCGGGAATATTCAGGAAGCGAGAGTTGAGAAAGGCCAGATTTAGCACTGTTTTATGATGCGTGTCTCGCATGGCGGCAGGGGGAACAGACGGATACGGTCGTTATCGTCGAGTTCAAGAAGCCAATGCGCGAAGACTATTCGCATGGCCGTGATCCTGTACAGCAGGTCTTACACTATGTCCATAAACTACTAACAGAACGAGCGGTTCCCGGAAACACAGGACGGGCAATACGAGGGATAAATAGCGGAACAGCTTTCCACTGCTATATTATTGCTGATCTAACAGAACAGTTAAGAGATAAGATGATAGGGCGTTTTTTGCCAACGCCAGATGGAGAGGGGTATTTTGGATATTCACCCGATCCACCAGCATTTGTAGAGATCATCCCATTTGGGAAACTTTTGAAGAATGCACGAATGAGAAATGCTATTTTCTTTAAGACTCTGGGAATTGCAGAAACCGACGAGGGAGCCGGGACATTAGCTCGCTCTCAATTGCCTGTATCAAGCTGAAGGGTTTTGACGCCGATGGCGTCCATGACTTGAAGGAAAAACACGGCTGAGAAAGCGCCGGTCGCAATCTTGTTCGCGAGGGTCCGGTCGTTGACCTTCAAGCCGATGGCGTCCATCCGCTGCGCCAGATCGACATAGCTTAGATCGCGCCGCTTCAGCTCGGCTCGGATAAGCTGCTTTGCCTGGGCTTTCCAGTCCGCCGTCGATTTCATCGCGTCACGATATCACGGGAAGAAAATCACGGAAAGCCGTGATTTTTCCTTGACGACGCGACGGAAAATCACGATATTCCGTGATGTGGATCACGGTTTATCGGGCGATGTCACAGCACTTCCTCCTTTCCGCAGCCGCAAGGACGCTCTCGCTGAGCGCCGTTGCGCGTATGTCGGATAAGGAAGCGCACGCACGGTTCGTGGCGATCCGCTGGGCCGACAATGACGGCAAGCCCTACTGTCCGGAGTGCGGCTGTGCCAAGGTCTATGCCTACGCGACCCGCAAGCTGTGGAAATGCACCGCCTGCCGGTATCAGTTCTCGGTGACGGCGCGGACGATCTTCGCCGACCGCAAGCGGCCGATCCGGGATTACCTCTTAGCCATCGCGATCTTCGTCAACGGGGCCAAGGGGCATAGCGCACTCCAACTGAGCCGCGATCTGGATTGCCAGTACAAAACGGCTTTCGTATTGGCGCACAAGCTCCGCGAGGCAGTCGGCGCCGAAGTGCAAAACGGCCCCGAACTGTCGGGCGAAGTCCATATCGATGGCATGTATACCGGAGGAAGCCGGAAGCCTGAGAACAAGAAGGCAGATCGGGTTGACCGGCGCCTCGTCGAGGAACAGACCGGCAAGCGCCAGGTTGTGGTTGTTGCCCGCGAAGTGAAGGGCCGGACGCTCCCCTTTGTGGTGCGGAGCGAGGGCGCCGCAGTCCCGTTGATCCGCCGACGCGTTGCCAGCGGGACTATCGTTCATGCGGACGAAGGCAGCGGTTGGGATCGGCTACACGCCTCCTACGATATGCGCCGGGTCAACCACTCAGTTGAATACGTCGCCGAAGATGGCGCGAACGTTAATCAGGCCGAAAGCTGGTTTAGCCGCCTTCGGCGCGCTGAGTACGGCGTACACCACCGCATCAGCGGTCGGCACCTACAGCAATACGCCAACGAAATGGCATGGCGCGAGGATGCACGGCAGCAGCCGAATGGGATGCAGTGGCACCGGATGACCGGCGCGGCTCTACGGCACCCCATGAGCGCGCAATGGCGGGGCTATTGGGATCGGAAGGCGGCATGAGCCAAAGGCCAAACACCGTCGCCGGACTGGTCGCCAAACGCGCGGAGATCACAGGTCAAATCGACGCCGCGCGGGAAACTCTGCGGGAATTGATTATCGCGCTCGATCACATTGACGCGGCGATTTGGCTGTTCGATCCGGATTATGACATCGCCGGTATCCGGGCGAAGCCGACGCATCCGGCACAAGCCGTGCGGCGCGGCGACAATATCCGCCTGATCCTCGATCTATTGCGGCAAGCAACCGAGCCGATGACAACGAAGCAGATCGCCTTACAGGTTATGGCAACACGCGGACTGAATGTGGCAGACAGCGCTCTGGTGCTGATCATTGCGCGGCGAGTTGGTGCGTCCCTGCGCAGTTACCGCGACAACGGCTCTATCCGGTCAATCAAAGATGGCCGTTACGGGAAGTACGACCTTTGGGAGATCGCTCGCTAAGCGTCGTCATCATCCTCGGGCAGTTCGCCGAAGTCCGCTGCGCTCCTTTTGTCGATCAACCCGCGCTCAATGGCTTGGGCGATTCCATTCTCAATAAACCGCCGCATCACTCCCGCCTTGCCTTTCCCATACGCGCCAATGGCCGCTAGGTCCCTCAGGTAAGCCGCGATGATTGGCCGAAGTCTGACGGTTTCTACGGGGTTTGACGGCATAAGCCGCCATCCTATTCCGACTCTCAATTGAGATTCACTTGACCAAGGCGTTTCACGTAACGCAACATGTGCGCATGGAAAAAAGAGAGCGGCCCCGAAGGGCCGCCAAAGGTTGGGTCGGGTTTGTTCTGCTACGGATGCTGGCGCTTAGCCTGTCGGGGCCGAGACCAGCGGTGAAACTGGCCTAGGTCGTTACGACTGCGGCCAGCGGCGGAAGTGAGACCGTACGGTCTCCCAACAGCCAAACCGAAAACGGAGGTACTGTCGTACCTGTACGACAGCCTCCACTTCGGTCATTCGGCGAAAATAACTCGTGTCTACCACCTCCCTTCCTCGAGGCGGCATGCCCCAGCGCTGCCGGGCACGAGGCCCTGGTCAGGAAGCGGTTTGGCGAGTTCGCCGAAACGGACAATCCGCCTTCGGGCGATTGAATCAACCGAAATATGATTTTTGGAAATTAATTGTCAAAATCAATTAGTTACACGATGGCGTTATCCCAACCTCGCAGCAATTTGGTTTAGTGCGACCCGTTTCGATTCGGGCGCTTAATCAATGCGGTGGCAGTCACTATCTCCGATTCGCGTGCGTCGCTACCTTTATGGGGCGCCACGCATCGAACGGTAATGATACGGGCGGCTGTTGTCTCGCTGTATGTACTTCTGCCTGACGAGCCAAGCGCAATCTTGATTGACCCGCTGCTGCGCGGCGCCAGGACCGAAGATTGCTTCTGCAAGCTCGCGTTGTGTAATGCCGGTTCTATGTCGAACAATAACTTCGATGGCTTCTGCAATGGTCGGGGGATTGAAGCTCATGGCTGTTGCCTTTTGCGCTGTGACCGGAAGCCGCTAAGATCGCGCAATCGCGCTGCAATCGTCAATTTTGTGGTGAGACACCTACATAATTCCGTTGAACTCGGGTAGCTCGTCGAGAAAGAGCACCCCGTGATGTGCAAGCGAAATCTCGCCTGGGCGCGGCCGGATGCCACCGCCGACCAGCGCCGGCAACGAAGCGGAATGATGCGGGTCGCGAAACGGCCGCTCGCGCAACAGCGCGCCGCCGCGCAATCCGCCGGCAGCCGACTGGATCATGCCGAGCTCCAGCGCCTCGGCCGGCTCCAGCGGCGGCAAAATACCGGGAAGCCGCGCCGCCAGTATCGATTTCCCGGCACCGGGCGGACCGACCATCAGCATGTTGTGGCCACCGGCCGCGGCGATTTCCAGCGCTCGCTTGGCGCTCTCCTGGCCCTTGACGTCCTTGAGGTCGAGCCCGGCAGCGCCCGGCGGCGCCAACTTTGCCTCCGGCGGCGGCAAAAGCTGGGTGCCCTTGAAATGATTGATGATCGACAGAAGATTGGGCGCTGCAATGACCTCTACCTCGCCGGCCCAGGCCGCTTCGCCGCCGCTGGCCGCGGGGCAGATGATGCCGAGTTCTCGGCCCGAGGCGGCGAGCGCCGCCAACAGCACCCCTGCGACACTGGTCAGCGGCCCGTCGAGCGCCAATTCGCCGACCGCGAGATAGCCGCCGATCTCGTCCCGCGGAAGGATGTCCATTTCAGCGAGCAGGCCGAGCGCGATCCGCAGGTCGAAATGGCTGCCCTCCTTCTGCACATCGGCGGGCGCGAGGTTGACGGTGATGTGGCGCGGCGGCAGCGCCAGGCCCAGCGCCGCCAGCGCCCCCCTCACCGCTCACGCGACTCGGCGACCGCCTTGTCCGGCAGCCCAACGACATGAAACGCCGGCAACCCGGAGACCAACGTCACCTGAGCCTCGACATCGATGACCTCGACGCCGTGAAACGCCACCGTGCGGATGCGCGCGGACATGACGGAGCAATCTCCCGTTCTACCGTGAGCTTAGTGGCCGCGTCGGCAGGAGGCCAGCGATGCAAGCGAATTTCGCGCAGCAGCGATTTGAACTAGTCTGCCGCGCCGCGGAGGGATGGCCGAGCGGTCGAAGGCGCACGCCTGGAAAGTGTGTATACGGGAAACCGTATCGTGGGTTCGAATCCCACTCCCTCCGCCAGGGCCTCTATTATTGCCGCTAACCGGTAGCCGTGCGGCGCTCTGGGCTGAGCGGAGCGATGAGGCGGTCGCCGAGCAGCCCGGTTCCCAGGGCACCAGCTTGGTTGGCGCACCATCCCGCACCAAAACCGGTCGGCGCCGAATTCCATGGCGGGACATGGCGGCGCGGCCACGCCGAGGAATTCGACGGCGACAGCGCGGAACTCAACCGCGCAACACAGCCCGCATCCGTTGCAGGCTTCGCCTTCGCGCTCCTTTGTCCGCGGCCCCGCTCTATCCCAATCGGCGCCCCCCTCGAGCTAAACCGTCGGCCAGACCGCCTTGGCGAGCGCGAGGTTTTCCGGGAACACGGTGAGCGGGACGCCTTTTTGCCACTGCGCGAAGATCATCGGCACATCGACGCGCCGGCCCTTTTCGTCGAACTTGATCGGGCCAGGGAAGCACTGGGCCGCGCGCCCAATGGTCAGATCCATCTTGCGGATCGCGTCGGCGACCTTGAGCTTGTCCGCCGCTCCGGCGGCTTCGAGCGCCGCCGCGAAGATCGACGGATGGCCATAACCGCATAGCGCATCCTGGGTCAGGAACGGTTCGCCGGTCTTCTTCTTGAAACGCTCAATAAACGCTTCCTGGCCCTTGGTCGGCCAGTTTGCGACGCTGAACAGCAGACCTTCGAGCAGTTCCGGCCCAATCGTCTTCAGCAGCTCGGGCGAGCCGAATGGGGCGCCGTTGCCAACCAGCGGGATCTTGCCGTGAGCAAGATTGAACTCATCAAGCTTCTCCAGAACCAGCTTGCAATCCGGCATCGCCGAGGTCAGCAGCAAAAGGAAGTCGGGCTTGGCCGAGCGAACCTTCTCGATCAGCGGGGTCGCGTCCGACAGCGGCGGCGTAAACACCTCGTCGACGGTCAGCTTGAGCCCCAGTTTCTCGAGCCCGCCTTCCTTCAGCGGCTTGGCGAAGCTGACCGGCGAAGCGGTGTTGTCCATGATGATCCCGACCGTCTTCGGCGTCTTGCCGGTCGCGGCCTGCGCCAGCTTGAGCGCGGTCGGCACGGTCTCTTTCGCTTGCCAATCGGCGGTCGGCGAGGTCTGGAAAACAAACTTGAAGCCGCGATTGGTGATGGCGTCGGAATAGCTGAGGGTGATCCACGGCAATTGCGCGCGCTCCGTCACCTCGGTCACCGCGAGCGTGAACGAGCTCAACCACGACCCGGTGCCGCCGACGAGATCGGGTTGATCGGAGACTAGACGCTGGGCCGCGTTCTTGGCCTTCTCAGTGCTGTCGCCGGCATCGGCATAGATGATTTCGAGCTTCGCGCCGCCCAGTGACTTGATGCCGCCGTCGTTGTTGATGTCCTCGATCGCGAGGTCGGCGCCCATCTTCAGCAACTGGCCCTGGCGTGCCCACGGGCCCGACATCGGCGCGATCATCGCGATCTTCACCGATTTGGCCTGCGCCCGGCCGATCGCCGGCATCGCCAGCGTGCCGGCGCCAAGGGCGAGGCCGCGGGTTACGGCGCGCCGCGTCAATTTGTTGGTCATGCGAACTTCCTCCTATTCCGCGATTGCGATTATTTCGCTGCCTCGGTTACCTGCTCGGCCCATTTCTTGCCGAGATAAGCCTCGATCACTTCGGGGTTGCGCACGACCATATCAGGTGCGCCACTGGCAATCAGCCGGCCATGATCAAGTACGTCGAAATGGTCGACCAACTGCACCATCGCATGCATCGTGTGCTCGATGATGAGCACGGTGACGCCGTCCGCGCGAAGCTGGCGGATCACGTTGAGAATGTCATCCAGATCGTCGTGGCCGAGACCCGCCAGCGTCTCGTCAAGTAGCATTAGCCGTGGCTGCGGCGCCAGCGCGCGAGCCAGTTCCATCAGCCGCAACTCCCGATTCGTCAGTCCGCCGGCAGGTACATTGGCGCGCGCACCGAGACCGACGCGGTCAACCGCGGTCGCCGCCATGTGACGCGCAGTATCGTCGTCGGCCGCGCCGACAAAGGCGCCCACGATGACGTTTTCGAGCACGGTCATCCGCGGGAAGGTGCGCACAACCTGGAACGTACGGCCGATACCGCGGCGGCAAACCTGGTTCGGGCGCAGACCGACAAGCGGTTCCCCAGCGAAGTGGATCGTCCCGCGCTGCGGCGGGAGGAAGCCGTTGATGACGTTGAACAGGGTCGTCTTGCCGGCACCGTTAGGGCCAATGATGCCGTAGAGCCCGCGCTCGGGTACCGCGAGATCGACCCCGTCGAGCGCCCGCAACCCGCCGAATGAAATACCAACATCGCGCAGGACGAGGAGGTCTTCGCCCAATGGTTCGCGCTGGTCGCGGGGCACGGCGGAGACGGGCGCGGCCACCAGAACGGGCTCCGCTGGTGGCGCCGACTTCGCCTTCCCCAGCCGGTCGCGCACGCGCCAATACACGCCCTCCGGCGCCCACAGGATGATCGCGATGATCGCGATGCCGTAGACGACGCCCTGAATGCCAGGCAGCACGTTGCCGAGCTTGGCATTGAGCCCTTCGGCAAGCGGCACCAGCACCGCCGCGCCGATCACCGGCCCCCACATGCTCCCGACTCCGCCGAAGAGTGCCAGGATCAGCGCCTGGGCCGAGACCAGCATGCCGAACACGGCCTCGGGCGTCACCACCAGCAAAACCACCGCGTAAAGCCCGCCCGCCGCCGCCGCCAGTGCGCCGCTCAACATCAGCGCCATCATTTTCCAGCGCCAGGTGTTGATGCCCGCCGCCTCGGCCGCCGGCTCGTTCTGCTTGATCGCGAATAGCGACATGCCGAAGCGCGAATTTTCGACCCTCAGCGAAATCAGCAACGAGATGACGAGTAGGCCCAGAGCCAGCGCCACATAGGCCCGCGGATTGCCAAACTGCATGTAGAGGATCGGCGATTCCCGCTTCATCGGCAGCGGAATTTCCTGGTAGCCGAGCCACTGGAAGACGTAGAGCGTCGCCAGCGGGTAGGCGAGCATCGCCAAGGCAAAGTAGTGGCCGCGCAGCCGGAAGGTCGGAAACCCGATCAGCGCTCCCGCCAGCCCACCGACGACCGCGCCCACTGGGATGGTGATCCAAGGCGATAGATCAAAATTCACCATGCCCAGCGCTACGGTGTAAGCGCCGAGCCCCCAAAACACGGCATGGCCGAACGAGAAATAGCCGCTATAGCCGCACAGGATGTTCCAAGCCAGCGACATCACCGCCCACAGCAGCACCTGGGTCAGAACGAGCTCGAAATAGTCGCTGCGCAGCACCGCCGACAGCGCGAGCACCGCGACGGCGAAGCCAAGAATCGCCCACAGCTGGCGCTTGACAGGAAGCGAGATCGTCACGTGCGCTCGCTCAGGCGACCAAACATCCCCTGGGGCCGCAGGAAAATGATCAGCAGGAAGACCACGAAGATCGCCGTGTTTTGCAGCTGGTACGGCAAGATCAACGTCGACATCTGCTGGACGACGCCGATCACCAGCCCGCCCCAGAACGCGCCCAGAATGCTGCCGAGACCACCGAGCACGACCCCGGCATACATGACAATGACAAAGTCGAACCCCGTGTAGGGCTGGAACGATTGCGAACCCGCGAGCAACCCACCAGCAACCGCGGTGATGCCGACCCCGAGGCTCCAGGCAATGCGGTGCGCCTTGTCGACATCGATGCCCATATAAAGCGCCGCCTGGCTGTTGTCCGCGGCGGCGCGCAGCCCCTTCCCTTGCCTCGTATGGCCAAGAAACAAATAGACGATGATCGCCAACCCCACGGCGACAAGAAAGCTGACGCAGCGCCCCCGGTTCAACAGTATTTCGCCAATTTCCCAGGAGGATCGCGATAGGGGCGTGCGGATGCCGGTCGGGGTCGATCCAAAGACAATCAGTCCGCCATTCTGCAGGATCAGTGAAATCCCGAGCGTGGTCAGGATCTGCCCGTAGGCTCCAGCTCCCTCGGTCTGCGCCGCGCCCGCCCCGGTGACCCGCGAGACGATAAAGCGGTGCAGCAGCCAGCCGATCGCGAACACGATCGGTCCCGCCAGGAAGGCGGCGATAATCGGGCCGACGCTAGGCCCAAAAAACGCAGAGAGCCCGGCTCCGGTCGCCAGATAGAACGCGGCGTACATGCCGAGCATCAGGAAATCGCCTTGGGCGAAATTGATCACCCGCATCGCGCCGAAGATGATGCCGAGGCCGACGCACATCAGGGCGTAGGCGCTGCCAACCAGAATGCCGGCCGTCAGCGCCTGCAGGAAATCAATGAGCGAGAACGGCATGCGCCGAGCTATCGGCCCCAGGCGGCGCTAGTCAACGTGCTCGGCATCAAGGCGAGTTTCACCACATCCTCCGCGCGCGACGATAGAGGGCAGCCCGGCCGCGTGTCATCGATTTTCGGCCTGCGATATGCGTTGGGCTGGGTTGAGGCGAGCGGTTATGCTGCGGCCGACGCGGTGGAAAGAAATCGGCGATGATGCTGGGGATACAGGGGCTTTCGGTCAGTTACGGCGGCCTCGCCGCGTTGCGCACCGTTTCGGTCTCGGTCGACGAGGGACAATTCGTCGCGATCGTCGGCCCCAACGGTGCCGGCAAGACGACGCTGTTCAAGGCGATCTCGGGCGTCGTCCCGGTCCAGTCAGGAACCATCACCTATGAAGGGCAAGACCTTCTCGCCATACCACCGCACGAGCGCGTGTTTCTAGGCATCGCCCATGTGCCGGAGGGCCGTCAGGTCTTCGCCGCCATGACGGTGTTGGAGAACCTCGAGATGGGTGCCTATTCGCCGCGCGGCCGAGCCTCATGGCGGCATAACATCGATCGCATCTTCACGTTGTTTCCGGTTCTTGCCGAGCGCCGTTCGCAACTCGCCGGCACTCTGTCGGGAGGCGAGCAGCAGATGTTGGCGATCGGCCGCGGCATCGCCTCTTCGCCGCGGTTATTGCTGCTTGACGAGCCGTCGATGGGTCTGGCGCCGGCGATCGCCGATCAGATTTTCGACCGTATCACCGCGCTGCACCGCGAGGACGGCGTCACGCTCGTTCTGGTCGAACAGCGGGTCGCCGAGGCGCTGGAAAGCTGCGATTACGGCTATGTGCTCGAGACGGGGCAGGTGGTTCTCGAAGGGACCCACCGGACACTGACCGCCGACGACCGGGTGCGGCGAGCCTATCTGGGAATGTAGATTTCCCGGAGCAGGCGCACCGTGCCGTCGCCTAATAGCCCCGGTCCCAATCGACCACGTTGCGTAGCGGCCGCCCGTCGAGATAAGCGCGCAGGTTCTCGCAGAACAGATCGATCCCGCCGTGGTGATCGCGATCCGTGGCGCTGGAGATGTGCGGGGTGATCAGCACGCGCGGGTTCAACCACAGCCGGGCCAAGGGCGGCCGCTCAAACTCGCCGACATAGACGTCGAGCGCCGCCCCGCGCAGCCGGCCGTTCTCAATCGCATCCGCCAGCGCCTCCTCGTCGACGATCTCGCCGCGCGCCACGTTGACCAGCACGCTCCCTTCCTTCATCGCGGCGAAGCGCTCGCTGTTGAAGAGGTTTGTCGTTTCCGGCGTCCACTGGCAGCAGACAATGACGACATCGCTGTCGGGGAGCAGCCGGTCGAGATCGCCGGCACCGCCGATCTCGCTGAAACCGGGCGGCAGCTCGCCGCCGGCGCTGCGTCTTGTGCCGACAACCCGCATGCCCAGCGCAGCGCACAGCCGGCCGACCTCACTGCCGATGCCGCCGGCGCCGACGACGCAGGCGGTCTTGCCCGCGAGCAGCAGCCCACGGTAAGCCCGGTGGTCGAAAGCGCCTGCGGCGCGTTCGCCAGCGGCGACGTAGAAGCCCTTGGCGAGGTAGAGGATGCCGGCGATCGCGTACTCGGCGATCGGCAGCGAATTGGCCTCGCCGCGGGAAGTGGTGGCGATGACATCGCTGCCCCACAGATCACCGGCCAGCAGGTTGCTGGCCCCGGCCGGGCGCTGATGAAACCATTTTAACTTCGGTGCCCGGGCGCGCAGGTCGAGCGGAAACGGGAACCCGCCGAGGATAATTTCGGCCTCGGCGAGCAGGCGGTCACGCTCCTCGCGCGTGCCCGAGCCCGCCGCGTTTCGCCCGACATAGCGCGCGGTCGTAAAAGCCGGCCAGGTCTCGCGGATTTCGCCATCGAACCAGCCGCCGGCGTCGATCAGCCGGATCGCCGGATCGATCGCCGAAATACGCTCGCGGTCGGCGGCGCCGACCCGCTGGATCAGGAGGACATTGACGCTGCGCATGGTCAGCGCGCGCTCGCCCCAATATGCGCGACTGCCTCGATCTCGACCTTGAGCGCAGGGGTGGCAAGCGCCGCAACCTGCACCAAAGTCGAGGCTGGGAAGTTGCCGGTGAAGAATTCGCGCCGGGCCTGCCACACCTTCTCGCGCTGGGTAATGTCGGTGACAAAGATCGTCACCTTGAGGATGTCGGCCATCGTGCCGCCGGCAGCCTCGATGAAATGGCCAATCTTGGTGAAGATACCCTTCGCCTGGGCATACTCATCGTCGCCCGGCGAGGTCATTCCGGCGAGATAAGCGATGCCGTTCACCACCAAGCAGTTCGACCAAGTGCCCGGCGGCGGCTCCGGCACCGAGGGGCTGGTGACGCGAGTGATCGTCATGTTGTGTCCTCCGGCCTTGGGTCAGGAGATCGTGACACCGCTATCGACCGGCAGCACCTGACCGGTGACCATGCGGGATTTATCGCTGGCGAGATAAAGCGCCGTGCTCGCGATATCCTCTGGCTCAATCAGCCCCAGCAGGTGCGAGTCCGCCAGCTTGGTCAGGGCGACGTTGCCAGCGACCAATCGCCTGACCCGGTCGGTCATCGTCGCCGACGGCGCAATCGCGTTGACGCGAACTTTTTGCGGAGCGTAGGCGACCGCGAGCGAACGGGTGATGGCGGCTATTCCGCCTTTCGCCGCAGTGTAGCAATCGCGGCCGGGAACGCCCATCAGCGCGACATTCGAGCTCATGTTGATCACCGAACCGCCGCCGGCTTTGATCAGCTCGGGAATGCCGAAGCGGCAGCCGAGGAACGTTCCGTAGAGGTCGAGCTTGATCGCCCGCCAGAACTCGTCGAGCGGCGCGTTGACCGCGGTGCCGTCGTCCTCAGTCGAGCCGCCCGCATTATTGTGCAGCACGTCGAGCCGACCGAATTGTCCGACTGTCGCGCCGATCGCGGCCTTCAGGCTGTCGGGGTCAGTCACGTCGGCGCGGATCGCAATCGCGCCATGGCCGGCGAGATGGGCTGCTTCTTCTCCGGCCGGAGTATTGATGTCGGCGATCGCGACGCGGGCTCCCTCGTGCGCGAACAGGATCGCCGTGGCGCGGCCGATGCCGGTCGCGCCACCCGTGATGAAAGCAACCTTACCTGCGAGTCGTGGCATCGAGCTTCCCTTCCTGGCGCCAGTCTCGCACGATAATCCCGCCCGTCGCGGAGGAACACCATGACAGCTACCCAACCGTTCGATCTCGCTCTCTTTGCGGAAGCCGCTATCGACCCGGAAACGGCTCGGCTGAATGCGCAGATGATCGAATTGCTAACCGGTCAACCCGAGTGGTGGATCGCCGGCCCCGCGGCGTTTCGCGCCGCCCGCCGGCGCGGCGAAGGTCCTTTTCCCGCGCCGGTCATGTCAGACCGAGCGCGGACGCTAACGATTACCGGGAAAGACGGCAATCAGATCCCCCTGCGCGTGATTGCCCCGGCGCAGCCGCGCGGGATCTATCTACACCTGCACGGCGGCGGCTGGGTCCTCGGCGGCGCCGACATGCAGGACCCGATGTTGGAGCGGATCGCCGACAACACCGGCCAGGCCGTCGTCGGAGTCGAGTATCGCCTGGCGCCGGAGCATCCCTACCCGGCTGGGCCGGATGATTGCGAGGCCGCCGCAGCCTGGTTGATGGAGAACGGCAAACGCGAATTTGGCACGGAGGCCTTGACGATTGGCGGTGAATTGGCGGGCGGCCACCTGACCGCGGTGACCATCCTGCGGATGCGCGATCGCCACGGTTACACGGGGTTCCGCGGGGCAAACATCGTCTACGGCGCCTTTGATCTCTCCATGACGCCCAGCCAACGCCAGTTCGGAGACACGCGCTTGATCTTGCGCACGATCGACATGCAGCAGTTCTACAACGCCTTCCTCCCGACGATCGCCGACCGACGCGTACCTGATATCTCGCCGCTCTACGCCGATCTCAAAGGACTGTGCCCAGCGCTGTTCTCGGTCGGTACCAAGGATGCCTTGCTCGACGACACGCTGTTCATGCATGCGCGCTGGGTAGCGGCGGGCAACGAGGCTGAGTTGACGGTTTATCCCGGCAGCCCGCACGGATTCACTTTGTTCCCGAGCGGTCTGTCGAAGACGGCGACCGCCGGGATGGACGCATTCCTCAACCGCGTGCTTGTGTAGCCCTGGATCTGCTGCGATCAGCAAGTCGCAATCGTAGGCGCCAAGCGCCTTAAGCTGAACTCGGCTACCGGCGATGCCACGCCTGCGAGGATAAGCTACGGCCTGGCCTCGAACGAGACCCTAGACCCGGTGTCCGATGCTTGCTTGATTGCGTCGACCAAGCGATGCAACTCGACGGCGGTGTCGAAGCTCGGCTGCCGGCTCTCGCTGCCGTGGATGGCTTGCGCGAACATCGCGTACATCTGACCGACATTGGTCGCCTCGCCCGACGGCGTTCCAGGCGTGGCGATACTGAAACGATCGGGCACGGCGATCGGAGCGAGCGTGTTGTTGCTCCGCGCCCCCAGCAGCGTCACCTCGCTCAATTGCGGCGAATCCTCCCCCGCCGCGACGATGGTTCCCTCGCGTCCGTAAATCTCCATGCGATAGCCGCTGCCGGCATAGGGGATGGCGGCGATATGGACCGACGCCGCCGCGCCACTCGCCAACCGGCCGCTGATGAGGATGTTGTCGGGCGAGGTGACGTCGAGCAGCGTGTTCGTGCCGGTATCGAGCCATTGTTTCGCCTGGGTCGCGACAACAGCCGACAGGTCCGAAAAGTCGCCGGTGACGAAGCGCATCGCGTCCACGGTGTGGCCGTTGGCGATGGTTAGCGTGTTGGCGCCCAGTTCGGCATCGCGCTGCCAGGTGCGGTGCGACGGGCGGGTCAACACGCCTTCACGCATCAAGCTGACGTGCACGGCCATCACCTCGCCGACATGGCCGGCGGCGATGAGTTCTTTCAGGTGCATCACCGCCGGATTGACGCGGGCCTGCAGGCCGATCGCGGTAATGAGGCCTCGGGCCTTCGCCAGCGCCGCCAGCTCCACGGCCTCCGCGGTCGTTCGGCCGAGCGGCCATTCGCAATAGACATGCTTACCCGCCTCCAGCGCCGCCTTGGTCGGCGCGTAATGCGAGGGCACTCGTACGACGATGGCAACCGCGTCGATTTCGGGCGAGGCGATCATCTTGCGGTAGTCATCAAAGGCCAGCCGGGCGCCATAAGCCTGACGCGCAGCCTCGGCACTATCGGCCCTGGTCGTGCAGACCGCAGTCAACTCCACATCGGAACTTGCTTGGACGGCCGGGAGATGAGAACGGGACGACCAGGTTCCCCGAACGCTGGCGCCGATTAGGCCCAGTCGAATCTTGCCTGCCATTTTGCTTCCCCCAGTATTTTGTCAGGGCCTCCAGCCGATTCGCCGCCGCGATGAACTTGCCCCATTCGGTCGCCGAGGTTGATGCCGAAAATCGTGCTATGGTCTCGGCTCGTTGGAGCCAACGGCTGAGCCCGAGATGATGTGTTTTCCGGACCAGCAGAACATAAGAGCAGGCGCCGTGGCTATCGGTTTTGGCGAACCTTGAGATGACCCCGGGCGGTTCCGAGAGCGACCAGGACCGGACCATCCTCACGACCCCACGCGGCAACGCCACGCTGGGACCGGGGACTAAGATATTAAACGACACTTATGTTATCGACAGATGCCTTGGCAAAGGAGGCATGGGCGAGGTTTATGAAGCCGAACATATTGAATTAGGATCAAAGCGTGCGATCAAGATCATCCTGCCCGAGTATGCAAAGAATACCCAATATGTTGCTCTATTTATTGAGGAGGCGCGAAAATTAAGCCGCGTCAACAATGACGCGGTCGTTCGATATTTCGAATTCTCGCGCGATGAGTTGGGTGCGCGCTACCTGGTCATGGAGTTCGTCGACGGGCAGTCACTATCGGGCGTTCTGGAGCAGCGCTGTCTCACGCCAAGCGAAGTCATCGAACTGATTGTACGCCTCGGCCAGGGGCTAGCCGCCGTCTACGATCAAGGCATCAAGGCCCATCGCGACATCTCGCCGGGTAACATCCTGCTGCCGCAAGGCCGGGTCGGCCTCGCCAAGGTGATCGATTTCGGTATCGCGAAGTCGGGCGACGCGGGCATGACGCTGATCGGCAGCGACTTTGCCGGCAAATACTCCTACGTATCGCCCGAACAGGTCGGTCTCTTCGGCGGCCCCGAGCAAGTCGACGAGAAATCCGACATCTACAGCCTCGGTCTGCTGGCGGCGGCGGCGGCCATTGGCTTTGGCAAGCGGCTCGACATGGGTTCCGAACCAGCGAGCGTGACGATAGCTCGGCAAAAGGTCCCCGATCTGAGCGGCATCCCCGCCGAGTTACGGCCCCTGCTCACCCACATGCTGCAGCCGCGCCCAGAGGACCGGCCCGCCTCGATGCGGGCGCTGATCGAGGAGGCCAAGCAGCTGGGCTCGCAAGTGCCCAAGCCGGCGCGCGCAGCGCCTCCGGCCTCCCGCCGGCGCTTCCCGGTCTGGAAGGTGGGCAGCGGGCTTGTGGGCCTCGCCGCAATTGCCGGGGTCGCGGCGTTTCTGATGTGGCCCAAGCCGCCGCCGACCCCAACGCAGCCGGGAGGGAAATCCACATCGTCGGCGGAAACGGCGTCGCTGAAGCCGCAAGTGCTTCAGCCGACACAACCGGCCGCGCCTGCGACACCCGACCCGACCGAGGCGGCGCGCGCCGAGCTCAACGACGCGATGAAGACGCTCGACTGCGCGACGCTTCGCTCGGAAAATTTATCGAAGGGCGGCAGCCGAATTTTCGGCCATGTCGCGTCGGCGGATGACCAGGCGAAGCTGCTCGCCATCGTCGACAAACTGCCAGCCGATCAGCGACCGGAAGTGCGCGTAGAGATCGTCCCACCGCCGCTGTGCCGACTGATCCGCGAATTCGGTAGCCTAAAGACCGATGGCTTGCTCGATTCCGGCGGAGTCGAGCTCAAGATGGCGCGCGGCGTGGCGCTGCACACCGGCGACCCGATCACCGTCGACGCCGTATCGCTGAGCTCGTATCCGATGAATTTGCGGATCGACTACTTCACGCTCACTGGCGATGTGCTGCACATGTGGCCTAACGCCTACTCCCCGACAGCGACCCTCGCACCCGGCGAAACGAAAAAATTTCTGACAATAGGATCGGGAAACAAGGCCTGGCAGGTCGGCGGCGCACCATTCGGAACCGAATACATTACGGTCATCGCTACGGCGCAGCCGCTTTCGGGCGACATAGCCACGCGAGCGGTCGAGCCCGCGGCGGACTACCTCGGACGGCTACGGGACGCGCTTCGCCGCGCGCCCGCGCCGGCCGGACAACCGAACTATTTCTCGACCGCGTATATTCACACGGCCGCGAAGTAACGGCGCACCCCTCGACCATCAGCTCTCGAGATTAACGACCACGACGCGCCGGTTCACCGGAGAGTACGGGCTGCTGCCTGGAACCGGGTCCGAGGACCCCTTTCCGACCGCCTCCAACCGCCCATCGGCGACGCCCATTTCCTTCACCAAGTAATCCTTGACGGCGTCAGCACGCTCCTTCGACAGCTTGTCGTTGAGCCCGGCCTCACCATAAGCGTCGGTGTGGCCCTCGATCACGAAATGCGGCTGATCGGCGAGCTCGTGGTTAAGAGCGTTGCCCAGGTTCTTCAGTGTATCGATCGAGTTCGGCGTCAGCTGCGCCGAGCCAAACTGGAACTGGATGGTGCGCAGCGACGCGCTAGGATGCGCCGCTGCGGGAGGGGTGGCGGCGGTTTTCGTCACCGCCTTCGGCTTCGGACCGGCAGCCGGCGGCGGCGCGGTCGACGTCGATTCCACAGCGGGATTGGGCGGCGCAGGCGGCAGGGTGCCCATGGTCGGCAGCCCGCGGCTCTTGGGCGCCAAAGCCTTGCCGATGTCCGACTCGCTTGGTGTGCCGGGGGTCTCTCCCCAAGCTGTTCCCGCGGCCACCAAGATGGCCAAACCAACTGCAGCACAGACTATGGTGGAATGCGGCCTCATATCTCCTCCTTACGACCTCGCTCGCGGGCTCTGACGCTCAACCAGAGGGCGCCGCCGTCAAAACGAAATCCACAATAATGTAGGTGCGCCAGCAGAACCCACAATTCAAGTCCAGCTTGCTCGTCGGCGCCGGCGTTCACCGGTTGAGCCCGAGCTGTCCAATCAACCGCGGCCAAGCGGCCGCCCAGCAACATTGATGATCGAAGCCGGGTTCGACGATCACGCGGGCGGCATTCGGCCGGGGCATGCGCCGCACGAAGGCCTCCGCCACGGCCGGCGGAACGACGCGGTCATCGTCGCCAACAAAATGGCTCTGCCGTAGCTCTTTGATCGTCGCGGCGGACTCGGCGGGATCGATCGAGCCCGATAGCGGTTCGATGCTTTGCAAACGCACCCATTCGGCCAAGTCGAGATCGGCTGCGATCGTCACCAGCCACGCAACGTCGCGCCGACGTTCAGCGATCAGAGCCGCCAGGGCACCACCTCCGGAATACCCGACCAGACCGACGCGTTCGCTCTCGGTCCGCCGCATCGCGTCATCGATGAGCTGCTGAAAGAGGTCGACGACCTCGGTCGAGAGCCTTGCGTTGGTCCAGAGACTTTTATGACAGGCATCGGAAACCAGATACTGGCAGGGGCGCGCCAGGTAGAGGAGCGGGCTTGCCGGGTCGGCGGCGGCCAATCTCAATCCTATCGGATCGACCGGAGTCGGGTCGGTCGAGGGCTGCCACGGGTTGATCCAGGCGCGGCCGTCGCCCTCGATATAGACGGTCAGCGTCGCCTGCCCGGGCCCGGGGCGCTCAAAGCCGACTATGTTGAACCCGCGCGCCTGAAGCAGGAGAGGCTTTAGCCCGCCGGCGCGGCCGATCGCCGTGGCCTCATCAAGGCGAAATTGTCTCGCACCCGAGCAGCTGGCGAGCACGAGGCAGAGGACGGCGGCCAGCCACCTCACTACTGTGAGTGATGGACGGTGAAATCTTCGCCGCGACTATAGGCGACCGGCACTTGCATCTGGTTGATCAGCTTCTTGGTCAGTAGCGGCAACTCAGAGGTCGAGTAGGTGAGCAGATCGTCGGTAGTGATCTGTCCATCATGCTTCACGTCCGCCTTCCCGCTTACGCCCTGAAGGAGAACGTAGGTGAAGGCACCGTGGTGCAGCTGGGGGAATTCCTCGGCCGACTGGTCGCGCCGCGCGCCCGCAAGAATGGCGACGCCGGCGTCGCGGCCGAGCGTGCGTAAGAGCTTGCGATCGATCGCGGTGGCAAGAGTATCGATGCTGCCGCCAGACTTGCAGGAATTGATGAGGATCATGACCCGCTGCGGACCGACGCGGCTGAGCAGGTCCCGCCAAGTCGTCGCGCTGATACCGGTTTTCTTGATGCCTTCCGGGCTGAACACGAAGTCATGCGGCAAGAAGTACCAATCGTTATCGACGATTTCGCCGTGCCCGGCCAGATAGATGACAAGGACGTCGCCGGGCGGAGCTTTCTGATAGTCCGTGAGAGCCTTGATGATCGCCGCGCGCGTCGCGGCTTGGTCGGTGAGCTTCTTCGCAACCACCTTGCCGAAGACACCCTGGCTCGTCTGGAGGCTTTGCAAGATCGCCGTCGCATCGCTGACCCCGTAGTCGAGGTTCAGACGCGAATCCCGGTATTTATTGATGCCGACCGTCAGGATATGCAGCGTCGGAAGCCCCGCGGCGGGAGCGGGTGAGGCGGACGTTGCGGCCGTAGGCTTAGGTGCGGCTGCAACAGGGGCCGCCGGAGCGGCCGCAACGGGCGCCGCCACAAGAGCGCCCGAGATATCGGTGGTCGCATGCTCGCCCTCGACCTGCTTCGGGTCGGCGGCGACCGCCTCAAAATGGTTGATGCCCGGCGCGAGCGGAACCCGGTAGGTGCGGATCGTAACGTTGACGCCGTTCTGTGCTTCCTTCCGCTCGCCGGTCTGACGGTTCGGTGGGACAAGCTTGCCGTTCTGGAAGAGGCTGATCGAGGCGATGCCGCCGCCTTGATCCTGCGCCACAATGGTCACGTCGGCATTGCCGGGGCCGCCCTGAGCCGTGACCGTGACCTTCGGTGGCAGCGCGATCCCGCCGAACACGGGAGTTGGCGCCGAAGAGACAAAACCGCTCGGCGCGCGCATGTATCGAGCGACCAGCCCGGGTTCGTAGTAGGGCTGCGAAAAATTGTCGATCGGCAGTTGCAATTGGCTGGCCAGCCATTTCACATCATCGACACCCGAGATCGTGCCGTCGAACCGGCCTTGCGCGTCGACCGCCGTCCAACCGCTGAGCGTCGAGATGATTTGTACCAGCAGCTCACCGGTATCGAGATTGCGGATCCGCACGATGCCGTCATTTCCGCCGGTGATGAGGCGCCGGAGCGGGCGATCGACAACGTAATAGCGGGCGGTTCCGGGAACGACCGCGACGTCGAGCGTGCGGCCGCTTTGCGGATCGGCGACACTGAGGCGGTCGCCGTCGGTGCCGGGCGACGCGAGTTGCACATCGGCGGCGAAGCCCAGCGGCCCAAGACTGGCCGCGCTGATCGCCCCCGGCGCATCGTAGCGGGCCTGCTGCACCCCGTTGGGCAAGTCCCAGACCCGAACCGAATTGTCGCTCGGAACGATCGCCAGCGTTGTCCCGTCGGCGCTTAGCGCCAATCCGGTGATCGCGCCAGCGGAGTTGCTAATCTGCAACTGCGGGTGGACCGCTTCCCTGATCTCGTTTTGGATCGCGTTGACGGTGGCGCCGGTATCGCTGCGCACGAGGCCGGCCTGAGCAAACACCGCAGACGGCGCGGCAATCGCGATCAGCGCAGCTATTGCGCGGACCCAGCGAAGGATCGGCATCCCAACCTCCTAGAAACTCCAGCGCAAATGGCCCGAAATGACCATGTCGCGCGTATGCGTCTTCAGTTCGGTCGATTCGAAAAGAAGGCCGCCCGTCAGCATGTCGCTCCAGCGGTAGCGCAAGCCGGCGCCGACGACCAGGGCGGCGCGGCTGGTGCCGTCGAGCGGCGCCGTCGTCTCGTATTCGAACCGCAGCGGCACGTAGGGCTCCCACGCTCCGACGGGGTAGGCAGCTTCGCCGCCGATCCGGATCGCACCGTATTTGACATTGTTCGCCAAGGCGGAGGGGAGCACCAAATTGGTGTTGCCGCCTTCCCAGCTATAGGCGTAGCCGCCAAACCCGGTCAGTTTGAACCCGTTGTAGGTGGTGAAGTAATCCAAATTGGACGCGGCGGTGACGCGGTCGCTGTGATAACTGCCCGCAGGAAACGGCAACGGCGCGGTGATGTCGTTTTCCAGCGACGTATAGTTGACCAGTCCGTCGATCGACCAATTCGAATCGAAGATGTATGCAGCGTAAGGACCGACGACGGCGCCATCGACCTCGCGGTTGATAAACGACGGCGACAACGCAAGGTCGGCATGGGTATAGCCGGCGGCAAGCCCGAAAATCCATTTCCGGTCAACGATGTAATCGAGGCCAGTCAACGCAACGACGCTGGGGCCGTTAAAAGCGAAGGCCGGATTGTTATTAGTAAGGAACGACCCCGACGCATTGGCCCAAAGCCCCCAACGCGTAACCCCCGCGCCGGCCGAGAGGCCGTTGTATTTCGGCTGCGGGTTTGACGAAAAGTCGTTGAGGATGACCGTGCCGCCCGGCGGGGTCTGAACCGCAGGCAGCGATCCTTCCGCCAAGTCTTGCGTCACCGAGCGTAACCGATCGGTGATCATGTCGATCACCTCGTTCGACTGGCTGCGCAGCTCCTGCTTGATGCTGGAAAGCAAGGCACGCGGCGTATCGGTCAGATAACAGGTCGCCGGATAGGTTGGAACAATTACCGTAGGACCACTTGGAGGTATGGTAAAAGTGGTCGTCGTAGAACTCGCCGAGCACGACAGCAGCTTTTGGTTGGCCGGAATCCCGTTGATCGTAAAGTTGCCCGCGGGGAGCGGCGTGATGATGAAACTCGCGGGTACCGGCGTCCCACCCAACGGGGTGAAAAAGCCCGAGACCTCATTCCGGGTGTTTTGAGAAAACGTCGACAGGCTGACGGTGTACGTATTCCCGCTGCTGTCGGTGACGGTCAGCAACCCGGTAGAAGGACTATATGTCGATGATGTGATCGCCTGCGCCTCCACCGAGTTGCACGCTGTCCAAAAAAAGAAATTGACGAGCGCTAAAAGTCCAACAAATTGCAGAATACGTTGGAACACAGTATTCCCAAGCATGAGCGCATTCCCCACAATGCGTTCGGCGACATAACGGCGTCTCGCGTTGTAGTTTATACACCCGTAGCTAGTTTATACAAAGACGCTTCCGACGGCCGGCGGCATTTTTCCAAGCCCGAAACGGGATTCGCCCGGCCGATGGCGGGCGCAAAACCCGTCACAAAGCGAGTTGCGCCGCGTCGCGAGTCGCCGCACGCTGCGCAACTCCGGCGGAAGCGATCGCGTCAGCCGAGCGAGCGCGGGAAGGCGTCGGTGCGCCTGAAGAGGTGTAGCCCCGTCGTCGGGAAACGTTGGGAAATACGTTGCGCGCTCCGCGCGGTGTTTCGCGTCTCCACGATAAAGAGGTCGGGGGCATATTCGGCGGGGAACGCCGCCAGCCCGTCGTTTCCCGCGACCCAATAGCCCATCGTCAGCGCCACCCCTTTCAGCTCCGTCATCTCGTAACCGCGCAAGGTCAAATCGGGAAAGTACGGGCTGGTCTCTGCCAACGGTAGGGGAATTTCGATGCGCCCTTCGAGCTTCGCGCCGGCCGGCAGCCGACGCGCCAACGGAAAGACTTGCACGGCGATACGCCGGTCGGTGGGCAGCGGGGCGACAAATTTGCCGATAATCGCATCGCCATTGTCGCTGGCGATAACGATCGCCGCGGTGTCGTTGCCCGTGGCCACGTGGCTGGCCGGATCCGCGCTGGGCAAGGAGTGCATCGCATAGACGTCGCCCGGCCCTTGGTTCTCCAAGGTATAAGGGAACAGCAGGAGATTGCCCGACTTCGACGGCCGGCAATCAAGTTTCAACGTCGCGCTGTTTCGCGTATCGCTCATCGCCGCACGCTCATTTGTCTCCCCAGTCCGGGCTTGAGGGATCGCTTTTTCCCGAGGCATTGAGATTTGCCTGGGGCAGCATCGTCAACAATATGGCGTCGCTCGTTGGCGAGCGGGGATCGCCTTTCCGCGGCCATTCTGCCGGGTTGTAGACGATGGTGCTGCCGCATCCGACCCCGTTCTCGCTCGCGGCGGCGATGTCATTGGGCAAGATCCAGGCGTTCGGCGGTTCGGTTGGCGGATCGGCCTTCTTGATCAGGATGGGTTTGTCGAGGGCATCCCCGCGACGCAGCACCTCCTCCCCCTCAGGGGAGTGCACGATCAGGCTTATGTCGCGGACCACTCCTTGGGCGAAAAGAACATCATTGGAAGCGATTCCTATCCGGCCCCTACCGATCCTAAAGTCGCCCCCGTCATCGCGAGAGACAAAGACCGCTTCGCCCGGTCGCGCGGTGTATGACGGCGGTTTCAGATAAGAGGTCACCAAACCGCGTCACTCCTTCGGTGGAGCGAGTTTGTCGCCCGGATCGGCAGGTATCGGGTCTTTTGGGGTTACCGGTCCGGCATCGATCGGCGGCAACGTCGGTATCGCCGTGGGCGTAGGTACCGGCGGCGGCCCAAGGACCGTTCCGATAAGATTGATTGTCGGCGCAGTGATCGCGATGCCAACAGGCGTTATAACAATAGAGCTGGCGCCGGACGTGAGAGAGATGGTGAGCGGGGCATTGAGCACGATGGTTCCCATCGGGCCTTGAGCGTCGATTGTCGCCTGGCCGCCACCGGCGGTGGGATTGCTGCCCAGAGTGACACTCCAGTTCCCGCCAACGTTATAATTGGCGCTTCCCTTCGCCTGAAAGTTCTCATCCTGCTCAAGCAGCGTATTGCGATTGCCCGAATCCGTCGGGAAATCTGGATCGCCGACATGCAAGTGATAGTGCTTAAAGACTTTGGCGATGTATTCGCCGCCGATTTCCTTTGGCGGTGGCGTCAGTTTCTTGCCACCGACAGTCAGGTGGCGGTCGGAGCTAATGCTCTCATAACGCCTCTCAAGAGCCGTGATGTCCAAACGCCGCTGCGAGCGGATCAGGTATTGCTCCTTGTCGCGCTGGTCGCTGAAGCGCAGCAGATGGAACCGCACCGGCAGTGGGTTGCCGCTGCCGTCGGTGGTCGGGATGCTGAACGTCTTGATGCCGCTTAACGGCGGATCGGCGGTCGCCGTGTCAGGGAGCTTGGAAAGGTCCGTAAGCTCAGCCTTCTCCTGGCTTTCCGCCGGAAACGGCAGATTGGTGGTGCGTCGATCGGCATTGTAAAGCCGTCCGGTGATGACCGGCCGTTCGGGATCGCCGTCGAGAAAGTCGATGATCACTTCCTGGCCGATCCGCGGCAGGAACTGGATGCCGTAGTGGCGGCCGGCCCACCCCTCCGAGACTCGCACCCAACAGGTATTGCCGCCGATTTTTGTGGGCTTGCTCGGATCGCTGAACGGAAAGACGGGCGGGATCTTGCTGCCCTGCGGCGGGCCCGGATCCCACGGGAAGCGCACGCGCACACGCCCCAGCGCATCGCAATAGATGTCCTGCCCCTGTAGTTCGACGCCCTTTTTGTCGTCGGGACCGATTACCAGGGCGGTGTGCGGGCCGCGTGCGACCGGCCTGGCATATGGCGGCAGCGGGGGATCGATCGGCGGGTCGGCCGGTACGGCGATCACCCCGACGGCGAAAGCCGCTATGTTCTTGGCGGCGATCATCGCCTTTTTGAAGTCGGCGCCGGACAATATCCCACCCACCACCGGAACCGGAATGGCACCGGCCACGGCGCCAGCCAGCATGTTAGCTGCCCCCGCAATGTCCACATCTGTGCCCGACGCGGTGTCGGCAAAATTTCCGCCCAGGGGATTGACCGCAGTATATATCTTCGCTTGCGCCGCCGCCGTCGCCCAAAGCGAGACCTTATACAAAGTCGTGTTGCTATCGTCAGTGGCATCGGCTTGGAGCGCGCTGGCCGAATTAAAAAGCCCGTTTAAAAATTCATCGCTGAACGGGATGACTGGTATATGGAAATCTACATACGTAAAGTCACATACGGAAATAGCCATGGTGTCGATAACGAATTTCTTATCAACGATATCAGAAAATGGTGTGTCTTTAATTTTATTTTGATCAAAATCTTTAGACTTGTTTATATGAAATTTGTGTCCGGCAATCATCGTTTGATTCTTGCTAATGCCGGAGAGCAGGAAAACCTCAGACTCGTTACCTGAGTTTACACTCGTTGACCGCGCGTCGGCATCGTTTTGGGAAAACACCGGCTCGGCAAAGCTGATGCTGCCGGAAAACTTCGTCTCCGACGCCGCGCCGCCCTCATTCTTCAGCAGGTCGTCCTTGGGATCGGGCGTGTCGTCTTTGTAGAACGGATTGCTTGGATCGAGATAATTGAACCCGCCGATCGCCACCCGCCGCTCCGGCGGGCGGTAGCGGCGGACCAATTTGGCGATCTGCTTGAAGCCTGGATTACTCTCAGCCACATCCACATCAGTGAAGCCGATATCGGGGAAGTTGCGATCCCAAGGTCCCCTCAAAATCATCGTTTCGTTGAGAAGAAAACTCTCTTGACTTGGGCTGTGCCCAAAAAAATACCAAATTCCAAACCGCGCCATGAGACGATGTAAGAAATCTAGCGTGCTTTCGCCAAATTGAACACAATAATCCATCGGAACGAAAGGATGCTGAGAGTCACGTAACCCCTTCGTATCAATCAGCAAGTGAGGAAACGTTTTCTTGGCTTCGTCGGCGATCGCCTCGATAATATCGACCACGGTCTTTTTCTCAAAGACCCGATAACAGATATCGCGGCTGAGGACTTTGACCCAGGGAACTACGCGGCCACGATAAATATGAAAGTCACGTTCGGCAATTTGTGAAATAATAACTTTTGTAATGTCAATATTAAGTAGATCTTCAAATGTTTCAAACATCCCGGAACGTTTGAAGGGGATCGTATCGTCGGTTTGCGTTTCTTCCTTGCTGGGTCGTGAGCCGATGACGGCATGAGTGCCGATTAGTTTGGTCGTGTCGATCGGCTGACGATTTTGGCCGTTTTCCTTGCCGGCGTCGCGCAGCATGATGAGGTCATAGGCATAGAGCCGCGAGATCGCCTCGACCCCGTCGAGCTTCACCAGTAGGAGCGGATCGCTCTCGAATTTCTTCTCTCCGGCATTGTCGTTGAGGATCGTGTCGATTTGAAGCAAATGTTTCTTTTGGATAAAGGCCATTACCACGTCCCCTGATGCTCCGACTTACCGCGCTCGGCGGCAGGCCCGCCACGACGTATCGGCGCGGCTCAGCACAGATATAGGGATAGGCTGCCGCAGCGGTAGCGCGCGAAGATCACGTGTTCGCGTCCTTCTCCTCGCGGCAGACATGCAAAAATCTGCCGCCGGTTCACGATCAGTGTCAACGCAGAGTCGGACGAGGCCGCTGAGACGTCAATCCGGGGATGCACATCGTCAGCCATTTAGAATTTCGTGACTCGTTGCTTCTTCGGATATCCTAGGCGGCGAACGAGCGCCGAACACTCCGTGGCCTCGGTTCGAGAGATTGCGCGATGACCTTGACGTTGACGATGCTCCGCTGTCCCGATGCCGTACCGCCGCAGACGCGCTCGGTGGAGGGGGGCGAGTTTTCGATCGGTCGGGGACCCGACAATGACTGGGTCTTGCCCGACCCCGAACGCGGCCTGTCAAAATGCCATTGCGTCTTCGCCTACCGGTCGGGAGGGTGGCAGGTTGCCGATCTGTCAACCAACGGGAGCTTTCTCAACCGGGAAAGCGACCCGATCGGGCGCGGCCAAATCCGCGATTTGCGCAATGGCGATCGCATCAATCTCGGACCTTACGAGATCGAGGTCCGTATCGCCGAAGCAGCGGCGCCACGCGCCGAACAGCGGACGGTGAACCCATTTACCGAGGATGTCTTCGCGGCGCAAAACGCCCGCGCCGCTTCGAGGCCGTTGGGCGAAGGCCCAGGCCTGCGGCTCGATGAGGGTGGCGATCCCTTTGCCGCGAACCTCGCGCCGCCACCGATCACATTGCCGGCAGATTACGACCCGCTGGCGCCGGACGATCCGGTCGAGGAACGGATCGGCGGGGCGGTTCAAGCCGATCATTCGCCGCATCTCGAGGATGCCTTCAGGCCGCCAGTGGCGCACTCGGTACTGCCGGATGACTGGGACCGCGACTCGGCTCCGCAGCCCCGTGTGGTACCAGCGGCCGAGGTCGTTTTCCCGGCCGCGGAGTCCGAGCCGCTACCGATGCAAGTTACGCCGCCGCCAAGGCAGCCGCCGCCGATGCAAACAGCGCCACCACCGGAGCAAATGGCGCCGCCGATCCAGCCAGTGCCCATGGAACTGGCAGTCCAGCGGGCGGCGCCTCGGCCCGTGGCCGCCCCGGTAGCGGAACCGCCGGCCGGCGATCTGCTCGGAGCCTTTTTGCGCGGAGGTGATATTCGCGACGTCAGTCCTGCCGATCCGGTCGCCACGATGGAAGCGCTGGGCGCGGCCTTTCGCGCAATCGTCAGCGGCTTGCGCCAGGCGATGATCGCCCGCGCGGCGATCAAGAGCGAGTTCCGCATCGAACAGACCTTGATCCGCAGCCGCGGCAACAACCCGCTGAAATTTTCCGCCGACGACGACGATGCGCTGAAGGCGCTCCTCGACGCGGGCAGGCGCACCGACATGAACACCGTGGACGCGGTGACGGACGCACTACGCGACATCCGCTTGCACGAAATCGCCACGGTCGCGGCAATGCAGTGGGCGGTGCGGGCGCTGCTGGAGGAGTTCGAGCCGGGCAAGCTGCGTCATGCGGCAGAGCGCGCCGGGGGATTGGCCTTGGTGCCAGGGCAGCGCAAGGCGCATGCCTGGGACGAGTTCGAGACGCTCCACACCAAGATCACCCAGGCGTTGGCCGACGATTTCGACAGCGTGTTTGGTAAGGCGTTCGCCCGGGCCTATGAACGAGCGCTTAGCGATGCCTCGGCAAGGGACCGGGCGCCGTGACGGCACACGGCACGAGCTCCCCCGGGCCGACGCCCTACGGTCTGATTGACGATATTCGCGGTTCGCAATGACCTGGACAAACAGGGTAGTTTGGCACGAGGGCATGTTCCTGCGTGCCCAGCACTTCCAGCAGCAGGACCGCTGGCTGGAGACGACGCTCCGCGCTCGCGTGGCGCCGCTTAGACCCCATCCGTGGGGAATCGTCGAAATGGCGATCGACCGGGACCTTCTGGCGACCGGGCGGTTCGCGTTGACCTCCGCCGCAGGGGCATTCGACGACGGCACGCCCTTCGCCATCCCCGGAGAGACTGACCACCCCGCGCCGCTCGATCTGCCCGAAAGCGCGCGCAACGTCGTGGTCTATCTGGCGGCGCCGATCCGCCAACCCGGGGCGGTCGAGATCGGCGACGGCAGCAACGGCGAAGGCCGCTACCTCTCGCACGAGTTCGAGGCCTACGACACGCATTCCGCCTCGCCGCAGCCGGCGGCGCTGCAGATCGCCCGGCTCCGCCTGCGTTACCTGCTCGAGACCGACGAGCGCGCCGGCTATCTGTGCATCGGCCTGGCCCGGGTCATCGAGGTAACCGCGGACCGGCGCGCCACGCTCGACCCTGCCTGGATACCTCCTGCGCTGCTCTGTGCCGCGACAACCCCGCTATCAGGCCTCATCAGCGAGTTCGCGGGGATGATCAACCAACGCGGCGAGGCGCTGGCGGCCCGGCTGACCGCGCCCGGCTCGGCTGGCGTTGCCGAGGTCGCCGACTTCCTGCTGCTGCAATCGATCAACCGATGGCAGACGCTGTTGGCGCATTGGGCTGACACCGGGAACGTTCACCCCGAAACGCTCTATTCGGCCCTGGTGCAGATGGCTGGCGAGTTCGCGACATTCACCGAGACGACACGCCGGCCAAACGCTTATCCCGCTTATCGGCACGAGGATTTGCAACGCAGTTTCGCCCCGGTGGTGGCTGACCTGCGACGCTCGCTGTCGGCGGTGCTCGAGCAGACCGCGGTGTCGATACCGCTGCAGGAACGCCGGTACGGGGTCAGGGTCGGGCTCATCACCGACCGCTCGATCCTGCGCGCGTCGAGCTTTGTGTTGACGGTGCACGCCGATGTGCCGACCGAGAATCTGCGCCGGCTGTTCCCCAGCCAAGTGAAGATCGGCGCGGTCGAACATATTCGCGATCTGGTGAATGTCGCGATCCCCGGCATCTCGGTTCGGCCGCTGCCGGTCGCACCGCGGCAGATACCGTTTCATGCCGGCGCGTCCTATTTCGAACTCGACCGCAACAGCCCGCATTGGCAGCAAATGCAGACTTCGGGCGGCTTCGCCATTCACGTGTCCGGGGATTTTCCTAATCTGCGGTTGGAGCTTTGGGCAATCCGGGGGTAACCGGTTGCGGGGGATGGCATGAGCGACAACCCGTTCTCCGAACCTGACGACAGCGAGCGGACGGTCATCCGTCCGGCGCCTGGCGGGCGCCGCGCCGCCCCGGCCGCGCCCGCCGCGCCGGTTCTGGGCCCTGGCGCCGAGGCATACCGGTCGCTCCCCGAACCCGGGAGCGCCGCGCCTCTATCGGATGGCGCGGTCGAGCACATGGCGATGGGGTTGAGCCAGCTTGTCGCCGCAGCGCTGCCCTTGCTGCAACTGCTGGCCCGATTGCGGAACACCTTGAACCAGCCCGATCCGGGTGATCTGCGAGAGCGCGCCGTGGCGGGGATGCGCGAATTTGAGAAACGCTCGCGCGATTCCGGCGTGTCGCTCGAACTGGTGCGCCCAGCCCACTACGCGTTGTGCGCGAGCCTCGACGACGCGGTGCTAAATACTCCTTGGGGCAGCACCGGCGTCTGGGATGCACGGTCTCTGGTCTCGACTTTCCACCAGGAAGTGCGGAGCGGCGAGCGCTTCTTCAATCTGCTGCGGCAGATGTGTCAGACCCCCGGCACGTTCCTGCCGGTCATCGAACTGATGTATCTGTGCATGTCGCTGGGGTTCCAAGGCCAGTACCGGCTGTCGGCGCGCGGACCGGCCGAGCTCGACCGGCTGCGCGAGGAAGTCTATGCGCTCTTGGTTCGCCAGCGTCAGCAGATCGAGCCGGAGCTGTCACCGCACTGGCGGGGTGTCACCGCACCCTATCGCAGCCTGCGTCCGATCGTGCCGCTTTGGGTTGTCGGGAGCGCGGCTCTCGCCGTCCTCGCAGCTCTGTTCATCTGGTTCACCACTTCGCTTGCCGCCAACTCGGACGATCTATTCGCCCGCATGATGCGGGCACCGCCCGATCACATGCCACAGATCGCCCGCGCGCCGATCGCCGCACCCGCACCGCCGCCAACCCCGGTCCTCCCGCCGCCGGTCGACGATTTGTGCACGCTGCTCAAGCCCGAGGTCGACCAGGGACTTGTTTCCGTCATCTGTACCCCGCCCAACCCGATTATCCGGATCAACAATCGCGGGATGTTCGCTTCCGGTAGCGCGACCGTCGAGGCGAAGTTCGTGCCGTTGCTCACCCGCATCGGCGCCGACCTCGAAAAGGAGCAAGGTACGGTTCAGGTGATCGGCTACACCGATAACCAGCCGATCCACACCATTCAGTTTCCGTCGAATTTCCAGCTTTCCGCGGCGCGCGCCGACGCGGCCAAGGCGCTGCTTGGTGCCCAGATGAGCGACCCGTCCCGCATCTCCGCGGAAGGCCGCGGCGAGGCCGACCCCCTCAACAACAACTCGACGCCGGAAGAGCGGGAACAGAACCGGCGGATCGAAATCATCCTGCACAGGACGGAGTAGCAGGATGGACATGACCATCCTCACTCTGCTGCGGCAGTGGGCAGGGCCGTTTGTCGGCTTTGCGGTGATCGCGGGTCTGATTTGGCAGCTGGGTCCCCTCTTGCCCATTCTGCAGAGCCAGTGGAACCGGATCTACGTCATCCTCGGCCTGTTCGCCATTTGCGGCGGCATCACCTTGGTTCTCAACTTCCGCCGCCGGCGCCGCGAGAAAAAACTCGCCGAGGGCGTAGCGGAGGCCGCACCCGATCCGGCAGCCGTGGCCTCCGCAGAGGAAGTCGCGGCCGTCCAGGACAAGCTGAAAACCGCGCTGGAGCTGCTGCGCAAGGCACGGGGCAGCAAGGGGTACCTTTACGAGCAGCCGTGGTACGTGATCATCGGCCCGCCGGGCGCCGGCAAGACTACGGCCCTGGTCAACGCCGGATTGCGGTTTCCGCTCGCCGCCGAGATGGGACAGAACTCGGTCTCCGGTGTCGGCGGCACAAGGCTTTGCGACTGGTGGTTCACCGAAGATGCAGTGTTGATCGACACCGCCGGCCGCTACACGACGCAGGATTCCGACGCGACGGTCGACAAAGCGGGGTGGGACGCCTTTCTCGATCTGCTCAAGCGCACGCGCGCACGGCAGCCGCTCAACGGGGTCATCGTTGCCATCGCGCTCAACGATATCGGTTGGGCAGCGCAGGGCGAGCGCCTGGCGCACGCGCGCGCAATCCGGCGACGGATCAAGGAACTCGAAGACAAGCTATCGGTGCGGCTTCCGATCTACGCGGTCTTCACCAAAGCCGATCTGATCTCCGGGTTCACCGAGTTTTTCGACGATCTCGACCGCGACAGGCGAGCCCAGGTGTGGGGCGCCACCTTCGCGCTAGGCGCAAGCGACGCCGGCCCGGTAAGCGGCTTCGGTGGCGAGTTCGGGCTGTTGATCGAGCGCCTCAACGAGCGGCTGATCGACCGTCTGCAGGCCGAACGCAGCCCCGACCGGCGGGTTCAGATCGCCGGCTTCCCGCCGCAGATAGCGAGCCTCGAACCGGCGCTCGCCGAATTCCTGCAAGAGGCATTCGGCGGCTCGCGGCTCGATCCGGCTCCGATGCTGCGCGGCTTTTATTTCACCTCTGGAACCCAGCAAGGAACGCCGATCGACCGGCTGACCGACCTACTCGCACGGTCGTTCGGGATCGATCAGCGCCGGGCGGCGAGCCTGCGGCCCGAACAGGGTCGCAGCTATTTCCTTACACGCCTCGTCAAGGATGTGGTGTTCGGCGAGGCGATGCTGGTGTCGGAGCGGCCGGGTGCGTCCCGGCGCCGGATGCTGCTGCGCGGCGGCGCGTTCGGGCTGGTGGCGGTTGTCCTGCTCTGCGGGATCGGGTTGCTTTGGCACGACCGCAACGTCAACCAGCAAGCGATCGACGAAATGGCGGCGGCGCTTGCCGCTTACGAGCAGACCGCGGGCAATCTGCCGCTGGACCCGGTAACCGACGCCGACTTGCCGCGCATTCTGCCGCTACTCGATCAAGCGCGCGCGTTGCCGCACGGCTACGATCAGACGGCGGCGAGTTCGACCTTCTTTCTGTCTCAGGATGCAAAGCTCGCCGCGGGAGCGAAAACCATCTATCGGCACGCGCTCGAGCGGGTGCTGCTGCCGCGGCTGCTGTGGCGCCTCGAAACCCAGATGCACAGCAACCTCAACCAGCCTGATTTCCTTTACGAGGCGACCCGGGTTTATCTGATGCTCGGCGGCGCTGGCCCCCTCGACCGCGATCTGGTGCGCGCGTGGATGTCGCTCGATTGGCAGGCGGCTTATCCCGGGCCCGCGATGGCGCCGAGCCGTGATTCGCTTGCCCGCCATCTCGATGCGTTGCTGAAAAATCCGCTGCCGAAGATAGAGCTCGATAACCAGTTGGTCGCGGTGGCTCGCACCACGTTCAGCCGGGTGCCGGTCGCCAATCGGGTCTACTCGCGGATCGTCCCATCAACCGCGGCGCAGTCCGTCCCGTTGTGGCGCCCGGCGGACGCCTTAGGCGGCGCTGGCGTCCGGGTCTTCGTGCGGGCTTCCGGCAAACCGCTGACCGAGGGGATTCCCGGCTTCTATACGATCGATGGCTTCTATCATGTATTGTTGCCGGCGCTCGGCAACGTGACGAAAGAAGTCGCCAACGAGAGCTGGGTGCTGGGGACCGCATCCGCGCTGACACCCGACAGCGCCGAGAGCCGACAGATCGAGCACGACGTCATCGCCCTCTACGAGGCCGACTACGCCAAGCAGTGGGACGCGTTGCTCGCCGATCTCGCGATCGTCCCGCTGCGCAATCGCGCAGCAGGCCGCCCAGGACCTTTATATCCTCGGTTCGCCCCAGTCGCCGATCCGCAATCTGCTCGTCGCCGTTTCGCGCCAGCTCAACCTCACGAAACCGCCGCCGGCGCCTCCCACCGCTACCGATAAACCTGCCGCCACGCCGCCCACGACGCCCGGATCGGTCGCGCAGTTGAAAGGTCTGCTTTCCGCTCCCGCCGGTACTCCCGCCGCCGAGGTCCCTGGTAAGGAGATCGACGACCGCTATCAGTCCTTGCGTGATTATGTCGGCGCCGGCACCGGCGCGCCGCTCGATCTGGCGTTGAAGGCGATCGACAGCTTGCGCCAGCAGATTTCCCAGATTGCCTTGGCTTCGCCCAGCGCGCCGCCCCCGGCCGCGGCGACCGGCGACGACCCGGTCACCCTGCTCCACGCCGAGGCCAAGGCTGCGCCCGAACCGGTCGCGCGGTGGCTGGAAGCAATGGCGGCGAGCGCCACGGTGCTGCGCACCGGAAGCACGGTCGACCAGGTGAAGAAGGCCTTTAACGCGAGCGGCGGGCCCGCCAGTCTGTGCCGTCAGGCGGTGGCTGGCCGTTATCCGTTTACCGCCGGCTCGAGCAACGAGATCCCGCTCGACGACTTTGCCAAGCTCTTCGCGCCAGGCGGCCTCCTCGACGGCTTTTTCAATACGCAGCTTCGCCCCTACGTCGACACCAGTGGGTCGGTGTGGAAAGGTCAGCCCGTGGACGGCGTACCGGCGCCGATTGCGCCCGCCGATCTCGCGCAGTTTCAGCGCGCCGCGGTCATTCGCGACATTTTCTTCGGGGCTGGCGGAAACACTCCTTCGGTGCGCTTCGACGTGACCCCGGTCTCGGCCGATGCCACCGCCAAGCAGGTCACGCTCAGCCTGGGTGGAACCAATATCACCTTCACCAACGGCAGCCAGGCTCAGTCCACCCAAGTCACCTGGCCCGGCGCGAATGGCATGACCAACGCGCGCCTGTCCTTCGATCCGGCACCGGCCGGCGGCACGGGGGACCTGCAGGCTTCCGGCCCATGGGCGCTCTTCCGTCTGTTCGATCAGGGCAGTCTCGAGCAGGCCGGTTCCGTCGACCGCTACCGTCTGACCTTCAATGTCGGAGGTCACCAAGCGACCTTCGTCTTGCGCGCCGGGTCGGTGCTTAATCCCTTTGCTTCGGGTGTGCTAAAGGACTTTCGATGCCCGAACCTCTAGGCGCCGGGATACTGAGCGCATCCCTCCGCGACTGCACGCTGGGTTTCTACGGCAAGATCCCGGCGCGCGGCGATTTTGTTCGCAGCGGCCTGCCGCACGCGTTCGTCGATCCGTGGGACCGCTGGCTACAGCAGGGAATGGCCGCAAGCCGTGCTGAGCTGGGCGAAGATGCCTGGCTGGCTGCATGGGTGGAGGCGCCGATCTGGTCGTTTGCTCTGGCGCCGGGTGTCTGCGGTCCGGACGCGGTACTGGGTCTTTGGATGCCGAGCGCAGATCGCGTTGGCCGGCATTTCCCGCTGACGCTCGCCGCGGTCGCGCCCGCCGGAGACGCACGCGACATGGCGCGCAGCAACGGGGGCTTCCTGTTCGCTGTGGAGCAGGCTGGGCTTGCCGCGGTGGAGAGCAATCTCGCACCAGACGCCCTCTCCGACCGGGTACTTGCCGCGGCCGAGGCTCCGGAGAACGATCCCGGGATCGTGCCAGCGGATTATCCTGGCGGGAACGCGCTCTGGTGGACGGAAGGATCGCCGCGCGTTCCGCGCTGGGCCTTTACCAGCAACTCGCTACCGGATGATCCGACCTTCGCCAAGATGATTGACGCAAGCGCCGCGACGGCGCCAACCGATGGAGCTGGCTGCGCATGACCGCCGTCGATCCAATCGAACGCAGCGCGATGGCCGCCGGCCGCTTTTATTCGTCGGCGGCGAGCCATTCGGGCGCGGTGCGGGACCATAACGAGGATCGCTTCGTCAACCGGCCCGATCTCGGCTTGTGGGCGGTCGCGGACGGCGCGGGCGGACATCAGGCCGGCGATGTCGCCTCGACCATCGTCGCCGATGCGCTGCGCGCGGTACCCGCAGGGCTCGGGAGCGCCGAACTGTTGTCCGAGGTGCGCCTGCGGATGGACCGCGCCCACAAGCGACTACAAGAAGAGGCGATGCGGCGCGGCGGCACCGACATCCTCGCCAGTACCGTCGTCGTGTTGATCGCGCGCGGCGAGCACTACGCGTGCTTGTGGGCCGGAGACTCGCGAGCCTATCTCTTGCGTGGCGGCATACTGACCCAAGTCAGTCACGATCACAGTTTCGTTCAAGAATTGGTCGACGCCGGCGCGATCACTCCTCTCGAGGCCACACATCACCCGCGCGCCAACGTCATTACGCGCGCGTTGGGCGCCCAAAGCGAGATCGTCGATCTCGACAAGATCACCGATCGGTTGCGCAGCGGCGATCGCTTCCTGCTATGCAGCGACGGCGTGTCCAAGACATTGGCCGAACACGAGATCACCCGCCTGATGTCGGGCGGCGACGAAGCGTTGGCATCGCAGATGATTACCGCCGCCCTCGAAGGGCAAGCCGACGACAATATTACCGCCGTCGTAGTCGACGTTCTCTCTGCCTAGAGCATGACCCGATCGATTTGAATCGTCGTTCCCGCAAAGGCCTGGAATCCAGGGCAAGCGACGGAACAGCGGGCCCTGGACCCCACGCCACCGCGGCGGTGACGAACCGTATTTCAATCTCAGCGGATAGCGCTCTAGCCATCGACAGGCAGAAAAGCAGCGGCGGCTCACACCATCCGAACAGTGGTGGTAACCGCCGCTCCCTCCTTCCGATCTATCTCAACCGGATATCGCCTTGGTCAGGTCGTAGAATTGGGATTTCGGGCTGCCGGCGAGAGCCGGATCCAGCGAGGTAAACGTCCACGTGACCTTGGTGAAATTCAGGCTAAGCGATTCGCTCGGCATGTCGCCGCCACTGCTAATCGAGTAGCCGCTGAGCCCGGTGTTCTCCAGCTCATAGAGCAGGAACTGGGTGGTAGCGCCTTTTGACGTGGTCGTGACGGCGATCTTGACCGTGGTGTTCAGCTGCCCGGCCACCGAGTCGGTCCACAGCCCTGGAGAGGACGAATCCATGGTTTTGGTCACGACGATTTCGCTCACGCTCGGAATGCTGGACTCGCGTGAGGCCTGACCGCTCATTGCCGAGCCAATCCCGCGGCCGATACCCCACTGAAAGCTGGAGAGTTCGACCCATTTCTCAAAACCTTGGGTCGTTACATCACCGGGTACGCCGTCCCAATTCATGTAGATTGCCATGGTGAACTCCTGTTGCCGATGGGTTGATTAAATCATTCAACCGCGTAGCTTAACGAGCCAGACGAGCTAAGCCCGACCGAGACGCGGCTGATTTGCTGACCTGCTCCGAGACGTGCCAATGCCTCTGCTGAAAGTTCGGGCAAAAGCGTCCCTGAGATGATCTTTTCGATGTTCCGAGCCCCCGATGACGTTTCTGTACAGCGCGCCGCAATCGTTTCGACCAGTTCAGGGTCGTACTCGAACGACGCGCCGTACAATTCTTGAACGCGCGCGCTGACTCGTCCGAGTTGCAGCGACACGATCTGCCGGATCACGGCATCCGACAGCGGCAGATAGGGTACCAGCGTCACTCGGCCGAGAAACGCAGGCTTGAACGATTTCATCAGCTCCGGCATCAGCGCTTCGGCGAGCGCGGTCGTGTCCGGGGCGGTCTCCGGATCGGCAAACAGCTTCTCGATCAGATCCGTGCCGGCATTCGACGTCATGATGATGACGGAGTTCTTGAAGTCGATGTCGCGACCCTCGCCGTCCTTCATCATGCCCTTGTCGAACACCTGGAAGAAGATGTCCTGGACGCCCGGGTGCGCCTTTTCCATCTCGTCGAGCAGAATGACCGAATATGGGCGCCGGCGAACCGCCTCGGTGAGCACGCCGCCCTCACCATAGCCGACATAGCCGGGCGGGCTGCCCATCAGCAGGCTGACCTTATGCTCTTCCTTGAACTCGCTCATGTTGATGATGGTGAGGTTCTGCTCGCCGCCGTAGAGCAAATCCGCCAAAGTCAGCGCGGTTTCGGTCTTCCCGGTACCCGATAAGCCGACGAAGAGAAAAACCCCGATCGGCTTACGCGGATCGGTGAGCCCGGCGCGCGACGTGCGGATGGCCTTGGCGACCGCATCGAGCGCGTGCGGCTGCCCGACGATGCGCTTTTCCATGGCCTCCTGGAGATGGAGGACCGCGTTGATCTCGTTGGTGTGCATACGGCCAGCCGGGATGCCCGTCCAGGCCTCTACGATCTCGGCAACCGCCTGTGCGTCGACCAGCGGGAAGATCAAGGGCCGCTCGCCCTGGACCTCGCGCATCTGGGCGGTCACTTCAGCGAGGCGGGCGCGAGCGGCATCCTTGTCCTCGCCGTTGTCCGGTGTCTCGATGATCGCGCGCTCAGCGGTGATCTTCGCTGCGAGCTCTTTTTCCTTCTCCCATTGCTCTTCGAGCGTTTTGAGCTCTGCCTCGGCCGTCGCGCGTTCCTCGACCAGTTCGTCGCGCCGCTTGTGATGATCCAAGCCGGTCGCCGCCTCGCGATCAAGGATCGCAACCTCGGCGTCGACAGCCGCCATGCGGCGCTGCCGGTCCTCGATTGCCGCCGGGATCGCGCCCTGGCTCATCGCTACCCGGGCGCAGGCCGTGTCGATCAGCGACACTGCCTTGTCGGGGAGTTGGCGGCCCGGGATATAGCGCGCCGACAGGCGCACCGCCGCGCCGAGCGCCTCGTCGAGGATACGGACCTTGTGGTGGCTCTCGAGCGTATCGAGCAGTCCGCGCACCATCTCGATGGCCACCGGTTCCGCCGGTTCCTCGACCTTGACCACCTGGAAGCGGCGGGTCAGCGCGGCATCCTTCTCGAAATATTTCTTGTATTCCGCCCAGGTCGTCGCGGCGATCGTCCGCAACTCGCCGCGCGCGAGCGCCGGCTTCAAGAGGTTTGCCGCATCGCCCTGCCCCGCCGAGCCGCCGGCGCCGATCAGCGTGTGCGCCTCGTCGATGAACAGGATGATCGGCTTAGGGCTCGCCTTGACTTCTTCGATGACCGATTTAAGTCGGTTCTCGAACTCGCCCCTCACCCCGGCCCCCGCCTGCAACAACCCCAGATCGAGCGTGCGGACGGAGACATCGCGCAAAGCCTCGGGCACCTCGCCCTCGGCGACGCGCACGGCGAATCCTTCAACCACCGCGGTCTTGCCAACCCCGGCCTCGCCGGTGAGGATCGGGTTGTTCTGCCGGCGTCGCGTGAGAATGTCGACGACCTGTCGGATTTCGCTGTCCCGGCCGAGGATCGGGTCGATCTTGCCTGCCCTGGCCTGCGCCGTGAGATCGATTGTGAACTGGCCCAACGCACCCGACTTGGCCGAGACGGTCGCGCCATCGCTGGCGGAACCAGGTTCCGAGGTATCGGCAGCGACGGCGGCCTGGGCTTCACTGCTGCCGCCGGTCACAGCGGCAAAATCGTTCTTCAACGTGTCCGGCGGGATCCGCAGGAACTGGCTCGATGCGTCGCGGGCGCGCCGCCCGAGCGTCTCGTCGGCAAGAAGCGCCCAGATCAAGTGGCCCGAGCGCACCTGAGGAAGGTGATGCTCGACTGACGCCATTAGCCAGGCTGCCTTGACCAGCTCGACAATATCCGGGGCGAGGCTCGGCGCGCGCGAATTCCCCGTCTTCATGCGGTCGAGCGAGCGATTGAGATCGGCGCGAAAGCGCCCCTCGTCGACCTGGTAATGGCGAAAGATGGCGACCATGTCGCCGTCGGCGATGTCGACCAGCTTCAACAGCCAGTGCTCGAGCTCGACGTTGTAGTGCGTGCGCGAGAGGGTCAAGCCCGCTGCCGCCTCGAGAGCGCGGCGGCAAGCTTCGTTCAGCCGACCCACCAGCGATTTTAGGTCAATCGCGGCCATTGGCTGCTTCCTGCAATTGCACACCGCCCCGGCGATTACCGGGACACAGCGCGCGACCGGCGCCAAGGTAAGTTTTGAGCCGAGCAGGTGTCCAGAAAGATTTCAATAAGTTCAGTTGATGCGAAACCTGGGCGCGCATGGCTGAAATCCTCGAAGATGCTACGTTGCGCCCTCAGCCAACCCAGCTGCGAAGCGGACCGAAATCCATGTGGGTAAAGCCGCGGCCGGGATACATGCCGACCCCGCCTTCAGCGCCGCCGGCAAAGTAAGGTTTGAACGACTCAGCCACCGCATCCATATCTAGACCCGGAATAACGATGTCCAAGGCCTTTGCCTGAATGTGCTGCGAATTCAGCGCGGCTCCTTCAAGTTGCGAGTTGGTCTCGGGCGTACGATAGCCGCTCATGATCGTAATGGCGTCTTGGTGGTACTTCCAGTGGAGGAGAAACAGAAGGTCCATCAAATGAGGATGGAGCCATTTCCATTGGTTCATCCGGTAATCGCGGCACACCCACGAGAATTGCTGAACCGCCGACATGACGTAACTGCCATCCTGATAGTAGAAGCCTTCGTATTTTTCTCCAGTGTGTGAAAAAATGATATTGACCGCGCGCGTTTGAGGAACCCCAGTCATTGCCCAGGCAGGCGGTGCGCACACGCCAACCGCAGCTGCGGTCGCACCCCACAGAAAGCTTCTGCGGTCCATCACAGCGGCCTCCCTCAAGGAAGCAGTCGATATTTGACAATCCATAGCTGATCAACCGGCGGTCGATTGTCAATGGGCGCTGGTGTGAACCATGAGTACCGCGGCGATGTTGGGTCTACTTGGATTTGCAGCGCTACGGCCGAGGGCGGCCCGCAGATCGCGTAAATAGTCCTCGGCGGGCTCGACCGGACGGCGCGCGGCACCGAGATCGATCGACGCCGACGTCGCGATCACCGAGATGAATTCGGTGCCAAACGGCGCACCGCCGGCAGCCCATACTTTATGCGCACCAGGCTGACCGAAAATGCGGGATTGGCCCGCTGTCAGAGCGGCCACCTCCTCGTCGTTGTTCGGCCATAAATGCAGGACCTGGCCGCCGATCGAGAAATAATCGATACGCAAATTCACCGGATAGACCGGTCCGTGCACCTCAACCTGGATCAGGTCACCCTCGTGCAGTTGCGTCGCTCCGTTGGCGAGTTGGAGGCCGAGATTGCTGTAGATGAGTAGTCCGGCGAGCCGTATCGCGTCCAGCGTGGTAAGCGAATGGCAGATTGGTTGCGGCCGCGCCGCGCAATCGATCTGCGCCAGCGCCTTGTTGAGTTGATCCGACGGCGCCTGGCTCGATGGCGTCGGAGCAGCGGGGGCTGGAGCCGGTTGCGGCGGGGCCTGTCCAGGCGCGCCGTTGGGCGGCACCGGCGGCGGGACGGGCGCTTGTGCGCCGGGGAATGATGGAAGGGGCACACAAGGTAGTCCGGGGAAGGGCCAATTCGCGCAGCTACCGGTGCCGGGTGTAGAGCCTGGGGCCGGGGCGGGCGCGCCAGGCCCCGGGAGTTGCACAGTAACGCCGGGCGCGCTGGGCTTTGCGTGCTCCTCCTTCCACTCGGCCGCGAGCTTTTTTCCCTTAGCCTGATCGGCGGCCCCGACCAGCCGGTCGAATTGCGGCTTCACCTCGGTCGCGCGCGTGCCCCAGACGCCCTTGCTCTCGCTTGCGATGATGAGCCATTTATAGGATTCGGCGAGGTCGGGCTGAAAATCATCACCGCCAACGGCCCAAATCAACGCGAGCCGGTATTGCGCTTCGGCATTGTTTTGGTCGGCTGCCTTGCGGTACCAAAAGTCGGCGCGCTTGTAATCCTGCGCCAAATCGCCCAGACCGAACTCATAGAGCTTGCCCAGACCCAGCTGCCCCTCGGCATCCCCCTTGTCGGCGGCGCTCTGCCACTCCGACATGGCGCGTGTGTAATCACCCTTGTCAAAGGCCTGCTGCCCCGTCGCCACGTCGCCGAGGGCCACGGTCGGGCTTGAGGCCAGGAGCAATGCCAAGACCGCCGCCAGGATCCATGTCAAGCGGCCACCCGAGAGCGGGGCGCCGATCAGCGTCGTCACCATCCGCTCCGGATTAGCCAGTCGGGCAAGCGGTCGCCCCTGTCGACCAGGGAGCAGCAGCACCAAGGTTGAACTGCAGTATTGCTGCTGCGCCATCTTCCTGGGGCAGGGCATGAATGACCGGCGACAGACTGGCAATGTAATCGCCGATACTCTCGATTTCCGGCCGCGGGGACGGAAACAGCGGCTTGGTCGTGGCGATGAGGGTGATCATTTCTCGCCCGACACTGCCATTGAAGGCCCAGCAACTGGTCAGTGGCGGCTTGAAAACCACGAAGTGATTACGCTCCGGGCGAAGATTGAAGAAATCGCGGTTATTCGGATATAGATGCAGAACTTGGCCACCCCGATCAAAGTAATCGATATAGATATAACCATCGAACCCCGGGGCGCGAACATCAAGCGACAGGCGATCGCCCAGGTGAGCCTCATTGGTTTTCACGACAAAGCCGAGGCTGGGTGCGAGCCGCTGCCGGCCGATGAGCGGCGCCAGCACCGCAGCGACATCGCAGTGCGGTCGCTCCATCAAATCCACATCGAACTTGACCGGCCCAATGCCGCGGATCGCGGCGACGTCGCGATTGAGCTTGTCGAGGTCCTCCTGGCTGGCGACATGGCCGGAAACGCGGGTGGAGCGGTCGGCCGCGACCGCGAAGTCCAGCGCCGCACACTGATACCCGGCGGTCACGGTGCCGAGATTCGCCTTGATTTCCTCGCGCGAAGGCGGCGGCGTCGAGAATCGCACCGTGCCGAAGCCGACGATCAGGGCGATGACCGCGGCAGCGCCGACCGCGATAGCAATAATCCCCCAACGCGAACCTTCCGCTTTGGGGGCAGGCCCTGTCGCCACTCTGCCACCGTCGAGGATCGCCTGCAGTGATGGCGGGCGGGCTTCCGGCCGCGGCTCCAGCATCGGGGCGATGATCGGGCGCAGCTGCGCCGGCACCGCCGAGAGATCGGGTACATGCTGGCGGGCGGCGATCATCGCTCCGGGATTGCTGCCCATGTCGAGCGTCTTGCCGAAACCAATTGCCGCTGCGGCAAGAACGAGACCAAGGCTATAAATATCGGACCGGGAATTGACATTCCCGCCGAACAGACCGAGCTGCTCGGGCGCGGCATAGGCATGCTTGGCGAGGGAGTCCACGCCGATCAGCGTCGCATCCCCGGGATCCATTGACTGCGCGATCCCGAAATCGATCAGCTTCGCACGATTGACATCGCCGTCCGGCAGGACGATCTCGGCCGGAGAAATGTTGCGGTGGATGATGCCCCTTGCATGCACCGCGGCGAGACCCCGCCCTAAGCGCTCGAAGAGGCCCTGCACCTCGCTTGGCTCGAGCCGTCGCCGTGCCAGGATTGCCTGCAGCGTCTCGCCCTCGACGTACTCCATGACGAGAAAGCGCAGGCCCTGCTCGTCGCGCAGCAGCCCCTCGTAGTTGATGATCGCGTCATCATGGATGCCGCTGAGCTTGCGCACCTCGGCGACAAGGAGCTCGATCAGGTTCGAATTGTTGGCGACAGCTGACGGGATGATCTTGACAGCATGGGTGGTGCCCAGCTCGACATGACGCGCCCGGTACGTGTCGCCCATGCTCGATCCAGCAAGACGAGCCTCGATGCGGTACGTATGCCCGAGCACAGTTCCGGGGCCAGGGGCAGACGGTCGCGGCCGACTGCCAATGATCGTCCGGTCCTCGGGAGGCGGTGTCGGAAATCGCGATGGCCGCCGCTCATCCATAGCGCAAACTCGCGATGCACATGGTGAGCCTCACAGCACCTTCCGTCGTCGTGGTGCGCCAAGCTCGCCGCGTCACCACTGCCACACCCAAAGCAAGGTTAGCGGGTTCCCCCGATTTATAGCACGGGTCTTGCCGCGTCACACGCTCGACGCCGGTGGCAAGACTCCGACATGGCGCCACACCGGCGTCCTTTCCGTCACCAGCATGTCGATGAACTCCCGCAGGCGTTGCCGCTCGGCCTCCGGCCGACCGGCGCCGAGTTCCCCGGCCCATGCCTCGGCATCGCAGGGCTGATTTTCCTGCAGACGGCTGGCGACAAAGAGATCGAGCATCGGGCAGGAAAGCGGCGCGCCTGAACCCGAACTTGCCAGTGCCATACCCCGACTAAAATTATCCGGCCGAACGAACCGGCGCGCCGCCGCCGCGTTCAATCGGCGCACGCGCAGATCGGGTTCGGTTCCAGGCGCGAGCACCCGCATCGCCTGGTTGCTGCCGACGAGCATGCCAATAATTTCTGCCGGGTTGCCCCGTCCCTCCAAGCCCGGAAGGTGCATCAGGTCGCCGACCCGACACGGACCCCGTGCGAGCCTTTCGACAATCGGGCCAAAGAAGGTGGGCTCCAGGTTGGCCTGCCCGCTTGGAACGTCGACTGCCCACTCGACCTTCTCCGGTGACCGAAGCAGCGCCAACATGACATCGGACAGCGCTGTGTCACGCTCGGCGTCGCTCAGCCGCCGTGAACCGCGAACAAAGACGTCCTGCCGCAGCGATCGGTTGATGCACATATCCTTGATCAATTCTCGCATCACCGCGTCATCGAAGCGCTCGACAATTCCGCGTACCTCCTCATCGAGCACAAGGGATGGGAAATTCTCCAGAAGGTGAGCCGAAGCAACCCAACTCAGCTTGGCCGCTGCAAGTGAGGCCACGACATCCGCGTGAAAGCATGGCCGCCAGGTTGCGGTCATGTATTCATGCGCCAGATACGAGCTGTCGCGTGGGCCAAAATGCTCCAGCAGCCGCTTCAAAAACCCCCCTTGCAGGTGAGCCGCCTTCGCGTCGGCGAGCGCGGTCACGATTTCGGCTCCCTTCGTGGCCTGCAGGTCGCTCCGCGTCGCAAGGCGCTGGCCGGCCTCACGCATGACCCGTTGCAGACCCAATGCGCTTTGCCATCCGGGCAGCGAGTTGTAGCTCACCTGAACGACCCCGCCGGGCCTGACCTTGCTGCCGAGGAGGGTAATGATGCCGTCGCGAACTGGATCGGCGACCCAACTCCACAGACCGTGCATCGTGGCGACATCAGCCGGCGGGATGTCATGAGCTAACGGATCGTTTGCCAGCGTTGCGAGGTCCGCTTCGATGAAACTGGCGTTGGCGATACCCGCCTCCGCCGCGAGTTCGCGCGCCATCGCGATGTGCGCCGGGTGAAAATCGATCCCGGTGACGCGCCAAGCCGGATTGGACGCGGCGAGGACCAGCGCGCCAAAGCCAAGACCGCAGCCAAGTTCAAGGTATGAAAGCGGCGTCTCGGGGTTGATGTCGATACCGGCGACGCCACCCAAGAGGCAGGCGAGCTGCAGGTGCAAAGGAGATTGATGAAGATAATACCCCGGCGTATACGCCACGTCGGTGACATAGCCCTCGCCCCAGTCATTCCGGCCGCGGCTCATTGGGTTGCCGGCCTTGTGAGTTGTCCTTCCACAACCTCCGCCTCGAACACGGCGTCATAGGCGTCGGCCGGAATGAGGCCGCCGACCGGCGACGGCGGTGCCGGGACCCACGTATTCCAGCCCAGGCGCGGCGGCGGATCTGCATCGGGGCCGAGTTTCAGCGACGGGATTTCCGGTCCGGCGAGCACCGGGTTAACCGCGAAGCCGATCTCGAAGCCGAGATAGGCCCGCACCAGCGAGACGAGTTTCTGCAGCCCAGGGCGGTCGGGCATCAACGCCGCAAAACCGGCGAGATCGAGGGGACCGACCCGCAGAATGATGCGCGCCTGCGGGTCCCACGCGCGCACTCCGATTGCGGCGTCCATCCCCAGGCGGTTCCAGGCGCCCGGGCGGCGCCCAACCGCGAAGCAGCTCCGCTGGTCGGGCGCCAGCGGTAGCCATGCCCCGACGAACTGCACGACCTCCACGTTGCGGCCAAGCCAATCCGAGGTCAGAGCACGCAACCTTTCAGCCGAGCGCGGGTGACCGGCAAAAAAGCCCGAGTAATGAAGCAGCGGCTCCATCCCGACCGCGAGGCGCGGGGTCAGCTTGGGAGTTGCGTAACCGGTGAACGCCAATAGCGCACGCGCCACCGGGTCCTGGTTCCGCGGCGCATCCGGCGGAATACTTTCGGCGACACGGTTGATGCGATACTTGAGACCCGCCTGTGCGAAGAACGCCACGGTCCTTTGCGACAGCGTGTCGAGAAAATCGTAGAGGGCGCGCGACCGATTGCGCAGTGTCGTCGTGAGTACTTCGGTGTAAAGCTGCGGCAGCACACCGGTCGGCCCGGTCAATGTGATGACGGGTGTTGTCACCTTGGCCGGCCTACCACCCTCCGGTGGCTCAATCGCGGTGATATCCGCCGCCGCATAGTCAACCCCCGGCGCGGTGCGAAACCGGGCGGCTTCGGTCATATCGCTGGTCTTCATCACCCGCGCCAGCACTCGAAGAGCCGCGTCGAAGCGGAACCGCCGCGGCTCGGCAAGCAGCCGTGCATAAGCCGAACGCGGCCGCGATGGCCGCACCGGCACCGCAGTGGAGCTCTTCGGCTCGGGCGGAGGCGCGATGACCTCAAGAGCGGGTTCGCTCATCGCCAGTCAGCTCTTGCGGCTAGAGAAGAACGCGCATGCCCGCTCGCGCTGGCCAGACATGCCCGCGGCCGGCGCGACCCCTGGGGGCTGCGCGCGTGCGCACAAAGGAATTGACCGTCGCATGCAGCGCGAGAAAGCGGTCGAGAACCGATGCCAAAAGATAGAGGCCGGAAGTCTCCCAGGCGATGGGTTCGAACTCAAGCGTCACGTCGAGCCCGCGGCAGAAGGCGCCCTTGCCACCGGGAGCGCGCGCGGTTCCTGGCCTGGACGTGACACTGATCAGCGAGTCGATCGTCGCCCGTGTCTCGCTGGAGTTGCGCAGATCGTATAGACGCAGCACTTCGCGAAGCGCTGTCGCCGCCGCTTCTCCACCGACCACTGACAGGTGACCCAGCGACAAATGCGAGACGAGCCGCCAAAACCGCTGCTCGCGCAGTGGTGGTCGAAGCGGCTGCGATGGCGCCGTAACGCAATTGATTCGGGTGACCCCGGCGGTCGGCTCGACGAACCGCAGCTCCGGGTGACCGCCACCAAAGGGTAGATCGGCGGGCAGATCGCGGTTGAGGCACAGGGCGTCAATCGACAGAACGCCAGGCGTGCTGGAGTCAGGGTCGAAATCGGGGTCGTACGGCGCGACAAACACTTCGGTCCCGGAAAGCGGCGCCGTGGTTTGACGCCGTACCGGATAGTAAAAGGCACTGGGCGTTTCGGCCTCGGGGTCGCCATGGGTCAACCGATAGAAGGGCTGCCACGGCCGCACACTGCCGTCCGAGCGGGATTCGCGAACCCTTTCGACCTGCCAGACTTCCGTTGTTCCCGGCCGGCGAGAATCGGGCACGACACGATATTCAGTGTCGGTATGGGTCAGCTGGATCGGCTCGCACCGCTGCGAAAACAAATTGATGATTGGGGTGCAGCCGAGCGCGATCACATCAGTGCTCACCGACCGCTCCAGTTCCGAAACGGTTCGGTCGAGATAGATGAAGATCTCCATCCGGTTGCCGCCAGACAACAGGGTCTTCGCATCGATCCGGTCGAGGTCGATGAACAAAAACTTTTCGGGGAAGGCGAAATACTCGCTCAGCAAGCGAAACCCGGAAAAACTCCGAGCGGGCCATGGTAGGAGTGATTCCTCCGGGCCGAACCCAGCCGGCTGTATGGCGTCAGCTGGAAGAATGACCGCAGCCGAGTCCGAGGCGCTGTCAGCATAGGCGACCGACACCGTATGCGCGCAAAGCAATTCGTAGAGGGGCAATGTCACGTTGGCCGCACCGCGCAGAAAGAACCGCAGGCGGTCGAGCCCAAGTTGGGTAAAGGTGCCCTCGGCCGAATTGCATTTGAGCGTTATCCTGAGAACCGCGACAGCACCTGGGGCTAGCGGATTGGGCGGGGCCACGAGCGGCAAGCCCGACAGCCGGACCTGCTCGATCTCAATCGGCCACAACGTTACCGGCCAGACTGTGCGGAAGCGGCAAATCTCGCCATGCACCGGTTCAGCGTCGAGCGCGATGTGCGCGGGCAGCCTCAGCGCCGCCGCCAAATCGGGCTGCGGCACGAACTGGGTTATCGCAGCCGAGGGGAACGGCGCCAGATAATGGGGATAGAGGACCCCGAGCAAGGCATCCGTAAGCTCCGGGAATTCGTCGTCCAAACGGTGATGGACGCGCGCCGCCAAGAACGCGACGCCCTCCAGCAAGCGCGCCACATGGGGATCGTCGACAGTGTCGGCGGTCAGACGGAGCCGACCCGCGATCTTCGGGTGCGCGGCGGCAAATTCCGCAGTCAGCCGCCGAAGCGCGTTCAGTTCGCGGTCGTAGTAGGGCAGCAGCGCGTCAGACATTGTCAGTCGCTATTGGCTTTTCGCTGTCAGGCCTGACCGTCACCGCAGTGGTCGCGGAGTCGACGAGGGTTTCAAACGCAATCGGTTCCGGCGCCGGCTCGGTCCGCAACATACCCTCGATCTGCAGCCGCAGCGTCGAATCGAGGTTATTGTTCCGCTCGACGAGCGATACACGCACGCCGGTCAGGCGCGGCTCAAACTGCCGAATCGCGTTTTCAATCTCCGCTCGCAGCCTGTCGCGCTGCTCGGCGCTGTTGAACGCGCCCGAGGCAAAATCCGAGATCCCGTATCCGATCAGCGACGTCGGCAGTTCCGCGTAATCCGGCGAAATCGAGCGCCACCGGCGACGCGCGTTGAGCAGAGCCTCCAAGTCGCGCCGCACACTATTTCTCAGCGTGGTTTCCGCGTCACCAAAAGACAGCGGTGGGTCGCGCTGAACATCCGGGGCGTCGTCGATCAAGCGATCGAGCAGCGGCAATTGGACCCGCGGCGCATGATCCTGCGACGGACGGCGCGAAAGACGGCTGTTCATGCTTTGAATTGAAGAGCCGAAAGGTCGGTGATGCCATACGCCTCGTCACCGATCAGAAACAGCCGTTGCCCGATGCCGCGGATCAGCGCGTCTTCCTCACCCTGCCACTCGGTGGCGCGTCCAAGGTCGATTTCCTCGGAGGGTGCGGGCTCCGCCGCCGCGTAGATCGCCGGCAGATAGACTTCTCCATCCGGTCCCTCGATCACCGACATCGAGGCGCGCCGCCAAGCGAGATCGCGCGGCCGCCGCGGGGGATGAAATTCGATCGAGGCGACGCGTTCGGTCGGTATCCAGAAGTATTTCCCCGTGGTAGTGAGCACCTCGAAGAACCCCGCATACACGTCGTCGACATCGCGCAGATCGTCGAAGGGAACCTCGCCACCCTGATGCGTCATCGTGCCGGCGACTCGCGGCCGCGTCGCCTCCGCCTCGGCGACGCGGCTTGCAGCCGCGGCAAGATCGCCCCCGCGCAACGCCACCAAAGCCGCCAGCGACGCACGCTGCGCCGCGGTCGGCTCGCCAAGGAACTCGGGCACCCGCCCTTCGGTGAGGCACTGACGGCGGGCAATATCGGCCCGCAGTAATTGGCGAAACTCGGCGACAACGACGGCGGTCGACGGGTCTGTTCTGACCGCCGCATCAAGAATGAGGTCGGCGCGCTGCAGATTCCCGGCAAAGATGAGAAGTTCCGCCAGCAGCAGCCGCTCGGGGAAATCCGCGGGCTTGGCGCGGACCGCGAGATTCGCGGCCTCGATCGCGGCAGTGAGCTTTCCCGCGCGGAATAGCGCGCCGGCGGTTTCCTGGGTATCCGGCATCAATGATCTTTCGTCATGTCTGCGCGCCAAGCGCGGTGATATCGGTGACCAATCGGAACGTTGCGGCCACATTGTCAAGCTGGAAATGCGGCTGCAAGTGGATGACCGCGCCAAATACGCCCGGGCGGCCCGGGCGCTCGCGGACATTGATGCTCGCCCCAACCAGCGGGAAGCGCGCTCGCATCTCCGGACCCGCGGTCAAGTTCGCATTGACGTAGCTGGTCAACCAGGCTTGCACCCGTCTCTCAATTTCCTGAGCGGTCTTGAACGAACCGGTCATATCGCGGCCGATTATCTTCACGTAATGCGCAAACCGAGAGACGCAAAGCATCGAGTTGAACTGCGCCGATAGACGCGCATTAGCATCGGCCGCGGCCGCGTTGGGACCAAGAAAGGATTGCGGCGCTTGCAGGCTGCGCGCAGCCGAAAAGACGGCTTCTTCTCCGAAAGGCAGCATCGAGAGTGGCATCAGCCCCGCGTTGACGAGAGCCGTCTCTATGTGGTGCGACAGCACAAGCTCAATAGGCGGGCGCACCCAAACGTGGTCCGGATCGGTATGGAAGGACTCTATGGCAAGATCCGTGACGAGCCCGGCCCCAACGTAATCGGTCTCGAAACCTCGCACATCGGCGGGCCAAGCAAAATTGTCGAATGCTCGCGCGACAACGGCAGCGAAAGCATAACCAGCGCTCATCCAGACCCGAGACGCTGTCGTCGGAGCATATTCGGCGTAACGAAAACCGTCGATGCGTGTGGGATCATCTTCCCAGATCGGCCGGGCGAGCACGCGCGGCAGCGTGATCCCGACAAAGCGCATATCTTCGCGCGCGGACAAGGTACGCCAGCGCGCGAACTCTGGACCCCGGAACGGATCCGCCAAGTTCGTCACCATGCTGAGGTCGTTGAAATCTTCGACCTGCAGCAGTGCCGGCGATGCCGACAAGATGGTCGGAGCGAATGCCGCAGCGGCAATACCGGCAAGTTGATTGAGCGCCGCAACATCATCGGTCGGTGCGCCTGCCGCCGGGCGGTGGCGGACCTCGTGGTCGATCATCAGCAGCCCATAAGGCTCGCCGCCGGGAGTGCCGAATTCCGACTCGTAAACCTTGTTGAAGAGTTGGCTCTGATCGAATTCGACGGCACGGTCCAGGTCCCGGCAAATGTCAGACCAGGAAAGGTTCAGCACCTTCACCTTTACTCTTCGGCCGGGATCGAGCCCGCCGGTCAACCAGGCAAGGCCGCGCCAGCTTCCTTCCAGCTGCTGCACCCGTTGGTGATGCAAAATTGCGTCGAGCTGCTCTCCCAGCAGCGTGTCGATCGCTGCGATATCGCGGTCTAGAGCGGTCCGGCAAGCCTCCGGATCGGCCGCGAGACGTACCGCCTCAATCTGCCCAAACCAAGCCGCCAGGGCCTCGGCGGGAGGAAGGGTCGGGAACGCCGCGACCGGCGCGGCGGCATCGGCATAGCGATACCCAAAGAACACCCCTGCCAGGACAGTCGTCCGCAGGGGCGCCTCTACCTTCTCGACGACGCCCTCGTTTGCAATAGCAGATATGACGTCGTTCATCCGGGCCTCTATCTTGCCCGGCGGCTGCCGGATTAGCGCGCTATTGCAGCTGCGGGATGCGGGCGACCATGCGCATGCTGGTCGTCAGTTCCTCCATCTGCAGCCACGGCCGCATATACGCGATCGCGTTGTAGGCGCCAGGCCTGCCAGGAATCTCCCTGACTTCGACCCGGGCCTCACGCAGCGGGAAGCGCGCCTTCATGTCTTGGCCGGCATTCTCGTTTGCGTTGACGTAATTCAGGATCCACCGGTTGAGCCAGCGCTCGCAATCCTCGGCTTCCATAAAGCTGCCAATCTTGTCGCGTGCCATGACCTTGAGGTAATGGGCAAAGCGGCTGGTTGCCATCAGATACGGAAGCCGTGCGGAAATCGCCGCGTTCGCGGTCGCTTCCGGCCGGTCGTATTTCTTCGGCTTCTGGGTGCTCTGGGCACCGAAGAACACTGCGTAGTCGGTGTTCTTGTAGTGACAAAGCGGCAGGAACCCGAGGTTCGACAATTCGTATTCCCGGCGATCCGTGATGCCGATCTCCGTCGGGCACTTCGCATCGAGATCGCCGTCATCGGAGGTAAAGACGTGGAACGGCAGGTTCTCGACCTTGCCGCCGCCCTCCGCCCCGCGGATGGCCGTGCAGAAGCCTGTTTTCGCAAAGGCATCGGTCAGCTTGGTGCCCATCACATAAGCCGCATTCATCCAGCAATATTGCTCGTGATCCATCGGCTTAGCGGCACCCGCCTCATCAAACGGCGCCTCTTCGTAGTTGAACTCGTCGATCGGCTTCGTCGCGGCCCCGTAAGGTAGCCGGGCGACAACCCGCGGCAGCACCAAATTGACGAACCGCGAGTTTTCGCTCTCGCGGAAGCTGCGCCACTTGGCGTACTCGATCGTATCGAAAATCTTCGCAAGATCGCGCGGTTTCGACAGTTCGGGCCAATTCTTAAACCCAAACATGCCGGCGCCCGCCCCCGAGATGAACGGCGCGAAGGCACCCGCAGCGACGTTGGAGACAAGGCGAAGCGCCTCCATGTCGTCAGGATGCGAGGTCCATTCATAATCGCCGATCAGCGCACCGTAGGGCTCGCCACCCGGCGTACCGAACTCGTTTTCGTAAATCTGCTTAAACAACTGGCTCTGGTCGAACTCGACCGCGCGGGTCAAGTCGCGCAGCAGCTCGCGCTTGGGGAGATTGAGCACGCGCAGCTTAAGACTGGTGCCGGTCTCGCTGTTCATCACCAGATAGTTCAGCCCCCGCCAGCTGCCTTCCAGGTGCAGAAAGCGCGGGTTATGGACAATCTCGTTAAGCTGAGACGACAGCTTCGCATCGAGCGCGGCAATCGCCCGGTCAATTGTTCGCGGCAGGTTCCGGTCGAATGTGACCGTCCCAGCGAGCGCCTGCTCGACGAGCGTCTTGACGAGCTCCTGAGCGCGATCTGGCTCGGTCTGCTTGGTGGCGGAAACCACCTGCTCAAGGAGTCCAGGGGCTTCGGTCGCAGTCGTTACCGCTGCGCCGCCTGCTTCGGGTGCAACTTTGGCGTCAGAAATGGCTTAGCCCTCCTGCTTGCCGATCCCGAGCTCGCCTGACAGGGACTTGAGCTCGTTCTCGTTCTTCAGAATCTGCTCGAGAAGAGTTCTCGAGCTGCTCAGAGCGGTCAACTTTGCTCATCAGATCGCGCAGCTTGTTGCGCGTATCGAGAAGCGATTTCAGAGCCGGCACCTGCTCGGCAACGCGGGCGGGCTCAAAATCCTCGAGCGCGTCGAACTTGAGCTGCACCGCCATCTCGCTGCCATCATCGGCGAGCTTATTGGCGACGCGAATATTCAACCCTGGCGTCATGCGCGCCATGACGTCGTTGAAATTATCGCGATCGATCTGGATGAACTTGCGTTCCGCCAAAGGTCGCAGAGCCTGCGTCGGATCGCCGGAGAAATCGCCCATGATCCCCACGACGAAGGGCAGTTCCCGCAGAACCTCCGCGCCTTCAGTCTCGACCTCATAGGTGATGTGCACCCGAGGGCGACGAACGCGCTTCAATTTTTCATGGATACTCTCGGCCATCAGTCATCGCTCCACTGGCTTACGGCCATGCAGCCATACTCTATCGTTCTACACCAGCACCGCAAGAAACCGAAGCAAATTAGCGTTACAGCTTGATGGCTCCACATCGGGGTTCGTCAACCCAAAGCAGGCGGTGCAAGGCGAAAGCCTCGCAGGGTCACGCGGTCGGCGGACGGATCCCTAATGTGGTGAGTATCCCGGCTCGCGCTCCCGCGTCCGGGACGATTTCCTCGAGCAACTGCGGCCACGTCATGCTTGCCCGGCGGACCACCTCCTCGAGCGTGTAGGCGAGAGGTGAAAGCGGCTCGGTGCGACGAAAATAGGCGGCAATCGCGGTCAAAGAACGCAATGCGTCGGCGCGAGTCGCTATCGCTCCGGGGACGACCGGGGCGGCGTCTGGCGCAGCGGGAGCGGCAACCTCAGCTTGCGCCTCGGCTGGTTGCTCAGCCGCATTAGCCGCCTCCATTGCCCCCGGACCGGCAAACCGGGCGGCCGCTGTCCGGATCTGTTCGAGAACCTCGCGAATGCGAGACGTCGGCGGCGCATCGGCGCCAGCGCGTGCATCAAGGGAGGCGGCGAGCGCCGCCCAAGCTTCGCCCGCCGCGCGGGCATCGCGGGCCACCTCCACCAGGCCGGCGCCGCCGGGAAGCCGCGCTTCGGTTTCGAGGGTATCGAAAGGAATAACACCGGCGGCGATGCGTTGCTTCCGCCTCGCCTCTTCCGCGATTCCGGCCATATCGACCGATTGCTCGTATTGCCAGAATTGCAGTGGCTCGCCATCGGGCCGCGTAAACAGGGCAATTCGACGCAACGGCTGCACCAAAGTGCCGTCGCCAGACACTCCGTTGAGGGAACTCACCGGAGCCACTTTCGTCTCAATGCCGTCCTCGTCGGCAACGGGATAAAGGTTCTCCCAGTACTGATCCACCAACCCCCGCATCGCCTCCAGGCCGGCGATCAGACCGCGAAGTCCATCACTGCGCAGCAGTGCTTCGGATAGCCACCCTGCGATTTCAAGGTCCTTGCTGTGTTGCGTCAGTGCCTCAATCCCAAGTTCCCGAATGGTGCGCCATTCGGCCGGCACCAGGTAGTCTCCCTCGGCGTTGTCCTGGGCGCGTTCGGCAGTGCGTGCGTCTGCCCGCGCGTCGCGAAGCCGCGTATAAAGCGAGTCAGCCGCCCTGTCCTCCCGCAGATCGCTCCCTACCGGTGAATCCCCGGGGATGGGAGCGAGGACAGCGTTCAAGTCAATAATTTCCGTAGCTTCCGGCATCAACTGCTCCCGGCCGATTCTGACCGCATCCGGCAGCCCAGCAGTAAATCTGTCCGCTCTGGTCGAGCCGAAGTCGACCATATACTTTCTGGTTCCGGCCATCCGATCTGTCAACGCTCTATCGCGAGCGGCGAAGCGGGAGCGCAGGTGCCCCCCGCTCTGGCATCCGCACCACGCGATCGCATGATCGCTCAATGTCCCACCGTCGCGCGGGCCCGCGCTGGGGTATTACTTCGGAATGCCCCGCATTCGCGTCGCGAAAGCCTCACAGTTAGGCGCTTTTTGACGGTTGTAGAGGTTCCTCCTAGTGCGGCATTGCGAGCACTGGCTTAATCGTTACGCCGCTGGTCGCCTCGGCGGCGGCACGGTTGATGTCGGCAAGTTTGTAGTCGGTCACGAATTGATCGAGCGGAAACTGTCCCGCCAAAAACAGGTCGACGAGGCGTGGGATGAATTCGCGCGGCTTGCTGTCGCCCTGGACAACACCGCGGATCACCCGCCCACCCTGGATCACTGGCATGGCGAAACTCGCCTCAGTGCCCGGGCGGGCACTGCCGACCAGCACGCAAGTACCCATCTCGCGCAATGCGTCCACCGCGAGCCGAAACACCACTGGCACCGCGGAAGTCTCCAGGCTGAAATGCACCCCGCTGCCGGTGATGCGGCGGATCTCGGCGAGTGTGTCAGCGCCCTTGCTATCGAGCGCGTGCGTCGCCCCGAGTTCCTTGGCCAAGGCCAACCGGTCGGGTAATACGTCGACCGCGATGATGGGATCGCATCCAGCGATCTTGGCTGCCATGAGCCCGGCGAGCCCAACCCCGCCGACGCCGAAAACGGCAAAGGACTGCCCAGATTTCGGCTGCATGACGTTGAGCACCGCGCCAGCCCCGGTCTGCAACCCGCAGCCGAGCGGCCCGAGCAAGTGAAGCGGCGCGTCGTCGCGCACTCTCACGACACTTCTCGCCGGCGCGACCGCATAGGTCGCGAACGAGGATTGCTGGAAAAAGCAGGCGTGAACGGGAAGCCATTTCCGGTGTATCGTGCGGGCGCCGTCGGCGCGCCTGCCGCTCGATTTGAGGGTGCGCGCCTGAAGGCAGTAGGCCGGGTGCCCGCTGCGGCACGGACCGCAGGCGCCGCACCACGGGAACGAGATCACCACCCGGTCGCCGACAACGAGGTCATTAATCGCGGGACCGACATCGACAACGATCCCCGCCCCCTCATGACCGCAAACAACCGGGTAGTGCACAAACGGGAAGTAGCCGTCGCGGGCATGCAGATCAGTGTGGCACATGCCGGTGGCGACAATCTGCACCAACACCTCGCCGGCGAGCGGCGAGGCAAGCTCCAATGTCTCGATCGCGAACGGCGCCCCACGGGCGGGCACGACCGCGGCAGTGATTTGCATCATCGCCTCCAGACTTATGCGCGCTGGTTATGCTATGCCCTCAAGCGACGACACAATATTTCGATGGGATAGCAAGCGCCGGTAGGCTTTGAGCGTCCCGCCGACCGCACCGATGCGCGAGCCTATTCCGGCTCTCAGCTTCGCCTCCTAGAGGTTAACGCTGGATTCCCCCTCAGGATGGCACATAAAATGCCCGCTCATTGCGAGCGACCGTAGACGGCTTTGGTGACGGAGGCCGATAAGGGCGACAAACTGAGTTCGGAATTTGCGCGTCTATCGTCGAGTTCCACCGCCGCCGGACGGGTGCCCAATTGGCAATCCCTGACCACGACATTTGGCGTGCTGCCATTCAGCTAAAAGAACAATTCGGTGAGGAAGCCGAGCGCGTAGCCATACGGCGTACCGAGGAGATGAATGAACGGAATGATCTTGGCGGTATGCTCAGATGGATGCGGATCAGGCAGGCTATAGTTGCGCTACAGGGAAAGCCCGCAAAGCTCAACTGATCAGTTACACGGCGACTACTTTCTGCGATTGCCTAAAATCGCTGCCTGATCGCCTGCCAAAGGGCGCAAAGGCAGATAAAGCCGCAAACGGCTCGTCTCTGCCAGCCCAGGTAGTGGGCGCTGGCGATCTGAAGCCCAAAAAACGATGCCGCCGCACAGAGCCGCTAAAAGCGTCACCCAATCAATCCATCCCGCAATTCCTCTGCGTCGGTAGCGCCGCAATTCTACCTTTGTTCGCAATAGCTCCTCAAGCATCGCCCTGGAAGCTTGTCGCTCCGCCCATTTATGGTGCCAAGCCAAAGGGCGAACCCTATTGATTTTTAAAGCGTCAGGGCAACGCCACCCGTGCGGCTGCCAGCGTTTCCTTTGTGCCCCTGCCGGCGTCGAGGCGTTGCCAATCCAAGGGACCAGGATCGATCAGAAGCTGCCGCCTGACGACCTCCCCTGTCGCATCGGACGCATCGTGCTTGCGCCTGACGACCCGGACCAGCAGCGTGTCAGGCGGCGACTCGAGCCACAACCCGGTAAACGGCACCCCGGCGCAGCGCGCGACGTGGGCGAAAGATTGCCGCTCCTCCTCCTTGAGCGCCACGGCGTCGATGATGGCGCAATAGCCCGCCCGCAGCGCCGCCGCAGCGCCATCGCACAACGCGGCGTAAACCCGCCCGGTGACATCCGGGCTGTAGGCGCTCTGCGGCAGCCGGCTTTCCGGATCGAGCCCGAAGAGCCCCTTGCGGATCACATCGCTGCGCAACACGCGCGCGCCCGGCCGCGCTCCGAGCTCCGGTGCCAAGCCAGCCGCAACCGTTGATTTTCCCGTGCCGCTGAGCCCTCCGATGGCAATGAGACGCACCGGAGGAGGGCACAAGGCGGCGCATGCCTCATCAAGGTAGCGCCGCGCATCGTCAACCTTCCCCGCGGCGCTCGCCGTCACATGGGCGCGGATCGCCGCGCGCATCGAAAAAAACAACGGCATCGCCGCCAGGCCGTCGTCTTCGTCGGTCAGGTCAAGGTACCGATTGAGTACCTGATTGGCGCTGGGCGCATCGCCAAGATGTTCGAGATCCATCAGCAGGAAGGCGAGGTCGTAGAGGACGTCGATGCTGGCGAATTCCTCCGAAAATTCGATGCAATCGAACAGCACCGGCTTCCCGTCGAGCACGCAGATATTGCGCAGGTGCAGATCGCCATGGCAGCGCCGCACCTTGCCTTCTCGCCGCCGCTGATCGAGCAGGCTACCGACCCGCTTCAGCCATTCCTTTGATCGTTCGTGCAGTTCGCCGATTTGTCGCTGCGAAAACCCAACCGTTTGGCAGGCGCGCAGGCAGGCATCGTTTTCGGCGACGATGGCGCGCATCGCCGCGGCTCCGCCATAGCCGGGCCGCGGCTCTGCCCTACGATGAAAATCAGCGATATGCGCGGCGAGCGCATAGAGGAGCAGCGGCGCCAACCGGTCCGCGCGTGCCGTGGCTTCGAGGAGCTGGTCCTGCCCAAAGCGCCGCATCACCACGACCCAGTCGACGGCATCTCCCTCGGCGCCCCAGCCTACCGCGCCGTCTGGGCGGCGGGCGATCGGCCGCACCTCTAGGTAGAGGTCCGGCGCGGTGCGGCGGTTGAGGCGCAGCTCGGCCTCACAGGCCTGTCGACGCTGCTCGACCGTCGAGAAATCGAGATACGGGTACTTGACCGCGCGCTTCAATTTGTAGGCGCGCTCTCCAGCGAGAAACACAATCGATATGTGAGTCTCGTGGCGTTCTACGTTGTCGACGCCCGGCCCATAGGACGACGGATTACTCAGAAAGGCGATTGTGCTTGCCTGATCGTCGGCCATCAGCCGCGCAACGCCAACGCGAGAGGTTTGCGCACCGTCGTGAGTGCCGCATCGCTCGGGTTCGCGGTCATCGAAAAGCCGAGCACGCGGCACATATCGAGCATTGGCTTATTCTCGTGCAGCACCTCGCCGAACAGCTCGCCGATCCCGGCCTCTCGGGCGACCTCGATGATCCGGTTCATCAGGAGATACCCAACGCCGCGCCCTTTCCAGTCGCTGCGCAGCGCGATCGCATATTCAGCGCGTAGCCGGTCGGGGTCCGCAAAATAGCGAACGACGCCCACTGTTGCGCCGTTGTGCCGGGCGATGAGCGCCATTTCGCGATCGTAGTCGATCTGCGACAGGCGAGCGGCGAGCGAATGGCTCAATTCCCGCATCGGCGCAAAAAAGCGCAGGCGCTGATCCTCGCGGCTCATGTGAGCGAAGAGGTCCTGAAGCAATGGCTCATCATCGGGGCGCACCGGCCGCACCGCGATCAGCGTGCCGTCACGCGCAGTTGCGGTGCTTTCGAGATGTTTCGGATAAGGGGCGATCGCCAGCCGCGCGGCGCCCGGCATCGCCGCAGGAGCAACGCGGATGCGCGCATCGATGGCGACAACGCCTCCTGCGTCGGCAAGCAGCGGGTTGATGTCGAGCTCGCGTATTTCTGGATGGTCAGCGGCCAGTTGGCCAAGACGGGTCAGCACCTCCTCGATCGCGGCAATAGCGGCAGCGGGTCTCCCGCGATAAGCCTGCAGCAATTTCCAGACGCGCGTGCGCTCCATTTGCCAACGCGCCAAGAGCGCATTGAGCGGCGGCAGCGCGATCGCGCTGTCCTTGACGATCTCGACAGCGGCGCCGCCGTGGCCGAAAACGACAACCGGCCCGAACACCACGTCGTCGCTCAGTCCCGCCAACAGCTCGACGGCACCGGGACGTTGGATCATCTGTTGCACCAGGATGCCATCGATCCGCGCTTGAGGCATTTGCGCGCGCACGCGTTCCAGCATTGCCGCCGCGGCCTCGCGCGCCGCGGCGGCATCGCCAAGGCCGAGCACCACCCCGCCCACATCAGATTTGTGGATAATGTCGGGCGAGCGGATTTTCAACGCGACCGGGAACCCGATTGCGGCAGCGACTGCCGCCACCTCATTGGCGCTGTTGGCATTGCGGGCAAGCGGCTGAGGAATACCGTAAGCGGCCAGTACAGCGGCGACGCCATCCGGGTCGAGCCAAGACTTCGCGGCGGTTAGCGCCGCGGCGATGGCGCCGCGGGCGGCCGCGACATCGGGCTCGAACGGATCCGGTCGCGCCGGCGGGGTTTCCATCAGAAGCGTCTGGCTGCGCTCGTAGCGCACCCGATGCAGGAAACCGGACACGGCCGCTTCCGGTGTCTCATAGGTCGGGATGCGGGCGGCCTCGAACCGGCGGCGCGCCGGCGCCGCGGACTGCTCGCCCAGCCAGGCGGTGAATACGTTGCGCCCGACAAGCGCGTCCGCCGGCTGCACGGCGAGCGTGTCGATAACGGCTGTTGCCGCCTCTTCCGGGCTGGCGAGAGCCGTCGGGCAGTTGAGCACGAGCAGCGCGTCGACGCCGCGATCGTCGAGCAACGCTTCGATCGCCGCGGCGTAGCGCGCCCCGGGTGCGTCACCGACGATATCAATCGGATTGCCGCGGCTCCAGGTCGGTGGCAGCAGCCGGTCAAGCCGCGCGATGGTCTCCGGCGCCAGCTCCGCAAGCCTCCCCTCTGCGGCCGCAAGCGCGTCAGTGGCAAGTACCCCGGCCCCGCCGCCATTGCTGACGATTGCCAATCCGTCGCCTTTCTGCCCGCGTGTCAGCGCCAGTGTTTCCGTTGCATCAAACAGCTCGCCCATGGTCCCGACACGCAGCATTCCGGCGCGAGCGAAGGCGGCGTCGTAAACCGCATCGCTCCCGGCGAGCGCGCCAGTGTGTGAGTGCGCCGCTTTGGCTCCCGCCGCCGAATGTCCGGCCTTCAGCACCAGCACGGGTTTGGCGCGAGACGCGGCCCGCGCGGCCGACATAAATTTGCGGCCGTGCGTAACACCCTCGACATAAAGCAAGATCGCGCGGGTGTCCGCGTCGGCGGCGAGATAGTCAAGCATGTCGCCGAAATCGACATCGGCCATGTCGCCAAGCGAAACGACGTGCGAGAAGCCGATGCCGCGGGGCGCCGCCCAATCCAGCATCGCGGTAATCATCGCGCCGGACTGGCTGACAAAGGCGATATCGCCAGGTGGCGGGGCCACATGCGAAAAGCTGGCATCGAGCCCGATCCTTGGCACGATGATGCCAACGCAATTGGGCCCGACAAGGCGCAATAGATGTGGCTGCGCAGCATCGAGCGCTGACTGCTGCAGGGCGCGTCCCGCCGCGCCCAGCTCGGCGAAGCCGGCTGTAATCACGACCGCCGCCTTGACGCCCCGCGCGCCGAGCTCAGCAATGACGCCAGGGACCGTCGCGGGCGGCGTCACGACGACCGCCAGATCGGGAATTTGCGGCAGGCTCGCCACGTCGGGATAGACCTGCATCTCGTCAAGCACCTGGTGGTGCGGGCTGACCAGCATCAGGTCGCCGCACAAACCAGCACGGTGCAAGTTGCGCATCACGACCGCGCCGACCGAACCGGCGCGATCGGTCGCCCCAATGAGCGCGACCGAGTGCGGTTGGAACAGCTTGTCGAGGTTGCGCACTGACATCGCTGCATCCTACCAACAGCAGCCGACAACGAATTGATGCGAATCAATGCCACTAGGGACGCTGGATTGTTAATCCTCGGACTGGCGGCGCGGGGCCAGCTCGCAGCACGGCGTGCGGTCACGATGAGTACGTAGTTTCCCTACGCAATTTTCCTTAGGAGCATTCCGGATTTCGGCACGCGTCATAACACGACATCGTCTCTGCAATCCCAAGCGGGATGGAGGGTCAGATGTTCAAGCAGTTCGACGCCGGCAGCACCGTCAACGTCTCCGACTGGCCACAGAATACTGCCTCACCTGTCGCACGATCCGGTCAGCTCGAAGCGCTCGTGGCGCTAGAACAGATCGGCACTCGCCGCAGCCTGTCCCGCGAGGAAGAGATCTATGCCGAGGGCGACCGTGCGGACGGCTGGTACAAGGTCGTCTCCGGGACCGTCCGCATCTGCAAACTGATGGCCGACGGCCGTCGTCACATTGCCGAGTTTCTGTTCGCCGGCGAATGCTTCGGTCTCGACGATCACGGCGAGCGCGTGTTTTCAGCCGAGGCGGTTGGCGACGTTATCGTGATGCGGTTTCCGCGCCTCGCCACCCAGCGGCTGATCGAGGAGAAGCCGGAGTTGGCCGGTCACATGTGGAATATGACGCTTCGCAGCCTCGCGCACGCTCAGACACGTATGCTGCTGCTGGGGCGAATGACCGCTTCCGAGCGGGTGGCTAGCTTTCTCTTGGAGCTCTCCGAGCGGCGCGATGTGCGCCGTAACCTCGACGTACCAATGTCGCGTAACGACATTGCCGACTATCTCGGGCTGACGATCGAGACAGTTTGCCGGGTGCTGTCGGCGTTCAAGAAAGACGGCGCAATCACCATCCCTAGCCCGCATCGTATTGATTTGTGCGACCGCGATATGCTCGAGGCGGCTGTCGAAGCCTGAGCGCGCATTTTTAGCTGCAAGGCCACGGCAGATGTCGAACAGCCCGGCTAATGGCGCTCGGCAACCGGCCACAAGCGGGCAACCGCAGCGGCCGGTCTGCCTCGTCGACGACGATCCAGGGGTGCTCGATTCGCTAACCGTTCTGCTGGAAGCTCTGGGGTTCGACGTTGTGACATTTGCGTCTGGCGCCGAGCTTCTCGCCGACGAAAGGCGGCGGACTGCCGGTTGCCTGCTCATCGACCAGCACATGCCCAGCATGGATGGGCTCGATGCGATCGACAAGTTGCGCAGCGAAGGGGTGATGACACCCACCATTGTCATCACCGGCCGGCTCGACGCGAACATCGCCGCGCGAGGCGCAAAGCTCGGCGTCACCGAGATTTTAGAGAAACCGTTTTCGACCAAACGCATCGCCGATCTGGTTCGGGCCAGCCTGGATCAAGCACCCTAGACCCACGATTGGGCGCCGGGGGTTTGCGCGGAGCTACGGCGGCCACGGCAGATTCGTCGTCGCCGAAGCGAAGGCCAGCTCTGGAGAATTTACCCCGACGATTGATATGTATCAGCGCGCGGCCTGGCAAACCGGCGTCTTCTCGGGCAAGCATTGGCATCGGCGATGACGGGAGAACGCAATGATCAAGACCATTTTGGTGCCGGTATCAGGCAATGAGATGGACGCGGTGGGTCTCGCCGCTGCGCTGCCGATCGCCCGGACATTTTCGGCCCACATCGATGCCCTGCACGTCCGCAACGATCCGATCGAGGTCGCAATGGCGATGTCGACGGAAGGTGCTGGCGGCGTGCTGCTACAGGGCATCATCGACGATTTGACCCGTGACGCCGATGCTAACGAGGCAGCCGCGCGGTCGAAATTTGCCGATTTCTGCGCCAAAGAGGCGTTGGCATTGGGCGCGACGCCGGCCGATACCGGCGCGAAGCCCTCAGCCGACTGGCATGTCGAGACCGGGCAGGAAGCGCGGTGGATGACCTCTTACGGTATGACCGCCGATCTTGTCGTCGCGCCGCGCGGGATCCCGGGCCGGGACGCGACGGCCCGCTCGACGCTCGAGGCGCTGTTGCTCGAAACCGGACGGTCCTTGTTGATTCCAAGCAATTCCGGTGCCCTGACCAGGCCCGCCGAGCGAATAGCGATCGCCTGGAAGGCGACGCCGCAGGCATCCCGTGCGGTCGCCGGCGCGATGCCATTCTTGACGCGTGCGAAGGAGGTCGTGGTCCTGACCGTCGAAGAAGAATCGGGCCGCCGAGACGACGCCGAGCGGCTCTCCGCCTATCTCGGGTGGCACGGGATCACCGCCGTCATCGAGCGTCTGTCGGCAGGCCCGGATGGGGCCGCTGAAACCATGCTTGCCGCGGCGACGGCCCGGGCGGAGCTGCTCGTCATGGGCGGATACGGCCATACCAGGCTCCGGGAGTGGGTATTCGGCGGATTCACCCAGCGCGTGCTGACCGAAGCCCCGCTGCCTGTGCTGATGGCTCACTAAGGATCACGCGCGTCGCCGCGTCATCCCCTGCCGTAGCCGCTCATTTCGCTTGCAGCCCCGCGGCAAGTGCGAGCCTGACCAGCTCCGACAGGCTGCGCGCGCCCATCTTATCCATCACTCGGGCGCGGTGGATCTCGACGGTGCGCGGGCTGATCGCAAGATCGTAGGCGATCGACTTGTTTGGAAGGCCAGCGAGCAGTCCTTGGAGCACCTCGCGTTCACGCGCCGAAAGCAACTCCACCTTCGCCACGGCCGCAGCGACCGCCGGGTCGCGTCCATCCTCCGATCGCAGTCGTGCAAGTGCAGCCGCGACACTGTCGAGGATGGTTTGCGAGGAAAACGGCTTCTCAATGAAGTCCATGGCGCCCGCCTTCATCGCGCGCACCGCCAGCGGCACGTCGCCGTGACCGGTAACGACGATAGTCGGAAACGACAATGAGCTTTCGCGAAGGCGCTGCTGCAGCTCCAGGCCATCCATCTCCGGCATGCGGATATCGGCGATCAGGCAACCAGGAGGCAGCATCGGCGCCGCATCAAGGAACACCTGAGCCAGATCGAAGGCGCGCACCTTGTATCCGCAGGCCTCGAGCAGCACCGATAGCGAATTGCGAACGGCCGCGTCGTCATCGACGATATAGACATGCTGGTCATCCGGCATCGGTGACCTCGTCTTGGCCGGGCGTGGGTAGGATCAGACGAAAGATGGTGCCTCCGCCAGGCCGCGGCGATGCTGTTAGCCGACCATGATGGGATTCGACAATTTCACGGCAGATCGACAAACCGAGGCCCATTCCGGTCTTCTTGGTTGTCACGAAAGGCTGAAATAGCCGGGCGGCGAGCTCCGGGGCTATACCGGGCCCCGTATCGGCGACGCTGGTCTCGATCTTGCCCCCGGCCAAGCGCGTCGAAATCGTCAGTTCGCGCTTCTCGACCGTCTCCATCGCCTCGACCGCATTGCGCACCAGGTTGAGCACTACCTGTTGAATTTGCACCGGATCAAGGAGAGCGGAGGGCAATTGATGATCGAGCTCGAGCGAGACGCGCACCCCAGACTGGCGCGCTCCAACGAGAGCGAGAGCAAGCGCTTCTTCGATAAGCTGGTTGAGGTTTCGCGCGCTCCGCTCGGTCTCGCCCTTGCTGACGAACTGCCGTAGCTGACGAATGATCTCACCAGCGCGCTGGGCCTGCGCCACTGCCTTTTCCATCAAGTCGACGATGCGTTCGGGCGCGGCGGCCCCGGTCGACAGCAAATGCCGGCCGGCTTCCAAATAGTTGGCGACCGCGGTCAATGGCTGGTTCAGCTCGTGGGCCATGGTGGAGGCCATCTGTCCCATGACGCTAAGTCGCGAGGCATGCAACAGCTCGGTCTGCAGGTCCTCGATCCGCCGTTCCGCCTGCTGTCGCTCCGTCAAGTCGCGGACGAAGCCGGTAAAGAATTGGCCGCTTGGAGCCCCGAATTCGCCGACCGCCAACTCCATCGGGAATGTTTCACCGTTCTTCCGCTGTCCCACGACGATTCGGCCGACGCCAATGATCCTTCGCTCTCCGGTTTGCGCGTAACGTTCGAGGTAGCCATCATGCGCATCGCGATAAGGCGCCGGCATCAGCATCTTGACGTTCTGGCCGATCACTTCTTCGGGCGCATAACCGAAAAGTCTTTCGGCGGCCGGACTGAACGACTGCACGGTGCCGTGCGCGTCGATGAGGATGATCGCGTCGGGCACCATATCGACAATTGAACGCCAGCGCAGTTCGCTTTCGCGCAAGGCGGCTTCGGCAGCCTTGCGCTCGGTGACATCGCGAATGGTGCCGACAAAAATCGGCTCAGCACCGTCACGCCCCTCGCCGACCGCGAGGTCCATGGGAAAGATCGTGCCATCCTTGCGCCGGCCGGCAACCTCGCGGCCAATGCCGATGATCTTCTTGGTGCCGGTCCGCAGGTAATTCGCCAGGTAGCCGTCGTGTTCGGTTGCGTAAGGCGCCGGCATCAGCATCTTGACGTTCCGGCCGACCATCTCGACGGTAGCGTAGCCGAACATACGCTCGGTCGCATGATTGACCGAGCGTATCAATCCATTCCGATCGATAATCACAATGGCGTCGACCGCGGTATCGACAACCGCGCGGTATAGCGAATCATCTTGAACTTCGCCACTTTTCCGCGAGGATTTAGCCACCAACCCTGCCGCGCTCCCAAGTCATCCAAAAACTTGCTCAGCCGACGTTCGCACAGCGCAGCCCGGCGACGCAATGAGAAGCTCGCAGGTTCTTTGACCCCTTGTCCCCCGCCGGGTACCAATTGATCAGGATCAATGGCGGCGAAGCCATGCATACTTAGGCTCCAGTCAAATCGAGGAGGCTCGCATGAACGCGCGCGAGATAATGTCCCGACGGGTGATCACGGTGACGCCGGAGACAACGATCGAGGAAGCGATCCGGCTCATGCTCGACCACAGGATCAGCGGCTTGCCGGTGGTCGAGGCAGACGGCGCGCTGGCCGGCATCGTCACCGAGGGCGACTTGCTGCGGCGCTTCGAGACCGGCACCGACAAACGCCACTCCGGGTGGGTAAGCTTATTGCTCGGACCGGGCCGGCTTGCCGCCGAATACACCCGCTCACATGCGCACAAGGTGGGCGAAGTGATGACCACCGAGGTCGCGAGCGTCAGCCCGGAGACGCCGCTCGCCGAGGTGGTCGAGCTGATGGAAGATCGCCACATCAAGCGAGTGCCGGTGACCGACGGGGGCAAGCTCGTCGGTATCGTCAGCCGTGCCAATCTGGTGGCGGCGCTGGCCAATCAGCTGGCCAAAGACCGCGGCAGCCCCCTAAGCGACGACGACATCCGGCGCGCCATTCTCGCCGAGATCGACAAGCAGCCTTGGGGACCGCGCGAAAGCGTCGACGCGGTGGTCAGGGACGGCGTCGTTGAGTTGCACGGAACCATCCTCGACGAACGCGAGCGGTCGGCCCTCATCGTTGCCGCGGAAAACCTGCCCGGGGTCAAAGCGGTGCGCGATAAGCTCGTCTGGGTCGAGCCGAACTCCGGGCTGGTGCTTCCGCGCTAACCCCGGCTATGGAATGCATCGCGACGCGCAAACGGTTGTTGACCCCGATCCATTTCGAGGCGCGCGGGCGCGGATTGGCGTCGACGGGTGAGCCTTAATGTGAACCCGGACCTGTGATTTGAAGGTAAGCCAGGTCCAGCGCTTGAGCAAACGCGCGGCGAAGCAAGATAGCTCGGCACCGCGGTGAAAGAACTGGGCGAGATGCTTCGCCAACGGCGCAATGCGTCGGCGACGTTGCCGGCTGGTTCGGGAGCTGCTCATCGTGACCCGGCGTACCCGATCAGCTGCGCGCCAATTCTTGCTTCGCCTTATTGCCCTGGTTCCAGAGACGCCGCCTTGGTGTAAGCCGACGCCGAGTGTCCAGGAGGGGGCGCCCAGATAAATCCGCGCCAGCCTGAACAGCAATCTTTCGGTTAGAGCTCCGCACGAAAACGCATTTCGAAAACCAATCTGTTTAAATTCAAGGTTCCCTGATCCGCAGGGAAAAAACAGCGAAAATTGACGAATCTCGTCGGCCGAATGACGCTCACGAAACCAAAATCCAACGGGTCCGAAGGGATTTTCGCGGCCATTCCCTAAGGGACAGAACAGGGAATTTTTTGGAGCTCATCAACGAAACAATTTTCGTCGATCAGCGAACGTAAAGCCCTGATTTGAAGCATCTCCGGCCATCCCATCTCGCTTAGCGCCTTCGGATCTTGATCACCCCCGTCTGGAACAAAAGAAGCCAGACGCAGGCGATGGCGATGACAGCCCAAAACCAGTGGGGAGCCAATGAAGCCTCCATAACCTCTAGCGGGAAAGAAGAGCGTAACCGGAGGGATTACCGACAAGCCCTTTCTTCCCTCTGGCGCGAGCCGAGGATAAGGGAATATTCGCGCCGGAGGCACGATTGATCTTGATCTCGAGAATATGCAAAAAATTTTATGCTTAATCTTAACCGGCTTCTGCGCTGACCACTCACGCCTAATGATGTGGTCAGTGCAACTTTCCGTCGATCGGCATTTTAGCCCATTTTGCTCAGGGGACAGATGACCCACACGCGAGACCGCCGATCTAGCGCACAGCGACGCGCCCATCAAAGCGCCATCATGAAAACGCGATGGGCTGATCCCGAAAAGGGTGAACAACAAAAAGCGTCAATTGCAGAGGGAGCGAAGCGGGCAAAGATCGGTGAAGCCACAAAGGCACGGTGGGCCGATCCGGAGATGCGGGCAAAGATGCTTGCGGGTATGAGGACCACCACCAAGCGCCTCGGCAGACCTCCGCGCGCTGGGTGATTTTGCTCTTCCACCCACTGACCTTCGGCCGTCGCGGCGGCGCTGCGCAAGCTAATCAACGACAGACACCTTGTCATAACGCCTCAAACCACTGAAATCCACGCCAGCGATGCTTGCCACCCTGCCAAAGGCCGCCTACCCGCCTACCGCCGGCGCCTCTGATGGCTGGGTTGGATCCCGGCCCACCCGCGAGATGTCCATGTTAAGATGATGAACCCTGCAAACTCTCCCCCAAAGCAGTCGGATTTCAAAAAACAGTTATCAATTAATTTAATAGTCAATCAATTTTGAAAAATTATTATTCAGCAAAATCATTATCTTTACTACTGATCAACAATAGGCCTGCGATGTTGGCATGTTAGCTCTGTCGGAGATATCCAATGTTTGCAACCCTTGCCAAACTGTTGAAGAACGAAGACGGTGCGACCGCGATCGAATATGGCCTGATCGCCGCGCTGATTGCGGTCGCCGCCGTGACCGTGATGGGCACCGTCGGCACGAACCTGAGCTCGACGTTCAATACCGTCGCCAACAAGCTCTAAGCTCTCCGAGTACGAGGTTCGCGCCCGGCGACAGCAATGTCGCCGGGCGTTTCGTCTGCGCTATGCGTGTCGCGGGGAGGCCGATTGAGCCCGCAAACTTTGGCGTAAGCGGTTCCTTAACCATTAAACGATATATTTGCTTTCGCGAGGCTGACACCGTCCGTAGCGCGCGGGCCAAAAGAAAAGGCGATCGAGTATCCTGGTCGCCTTTTCCATTTCTGCTCCAGCAAATCACATAGATACGAATTCGCTTTCAACCATGGCAATTGTAAAATTTTCATAGGATCCATTTTATTTTACTTATGAAATTATATTCTTGAATAATCTCCTTGATCCAGCATACCGCGCCAGGGTCCGTGAAGCCACCAAGGCTAACTGGGCAGACCCCGCGATGCGAGAAAAGATGCTTGCCGGCATGCGGGCTACTGCAAGGCGCAGGTAAAATGGGGGCGATCGCTGACCGCTAGGACCAATTGTAGGCGATACTTCAGATACTTGCGTCCCTACTTCACAATCGACGCCACACCGGACGCCGGTCACGAAGGGTGCTTGTAGGGTTCAGTGTCGATCAATGTTGAGACCCCAATCTTCGATCAGTTGTTTCGCTAGGACTAGGGCCGCGTCGGGAACCCGGCTCGCGTTATGCTGTCGAAGTGACGACACGAGTATTGAGCGGTTCCACACCTGGAATCCCCCCGTTAGCTGAGCAACATCTTCGACGTAGATTGAATACACTCGTACAGACATCGAAACATCGGTGGCACAGAGCCCGTCCGAGAAAGACGAAATGTTGTATGTTACATTTATATATGCCTCACCATCGACAAATAATCCGATCTTGGTTGGGCTCAAAGCACTAATAAGAGATTTCCTTAATTGGTCTTTGTCGACGATGCATGAACCAACATCATTTGATACATCTTCTATTACAAGCGCCAATTGTTTCGTGCCCTGGAGATAGGGCCAAGAGGTATTGGAGTGGCCAACCCGAGCGGAGCTCGCGCTGAAAATTATGAGGGTTGCTACCCGCAATATCCGTTGGAGCTGCGGGGGCCTCGCTTCGCGCCTTCCTTGAAGCCGCTCTCGCAAGGTCATAGGGGATACCTCTGCGTTAATTAGGAGTAAGATATTTAGCCGTTGCGCTTGCTAACGAGCAATAGGCTGGCTTACGCTCACCGGCTCGCGGCTCGTGCGACTCCAGCCTCGTTGAGCGATGCCCTTGCTAGCCCATGGCATTGTGGCCCCCAGACGAACCCTCTCGCCCCAACGCACTGAAAGCGCATCACGAATATTGGATACAAGGCGCCCCGGCGCGAGGGCGGCGCCCACGGGTGCGGTGGTGGTGGACTTCGAATGTTGTATTCCTCGGGCTTATTGCGGGTATCGCCTATAACTTGCCGGTTCGTCCCACCTGGGTTGCCGATCCGGCGATCGTAGTCGCGGCTGGCGAGGCATCCGCCCCGGAGCGTACGCCGATTACCGCCTCTTCGACCTTGCCGACGCCGAAACTCGTCGTCGGTCTGCATCCCCTCGGTGAGCCGCCGGAACCGCAGCGCGTTGGTCACGCGCATGCATGGATCGCTGCGTTGAGTGCAGCGAAATCGGTTCTGGACTTTTAAAGCAACAGGAGTTTGAGATCAGATCAGGCGCAGGCTGACTGCCTCGGGTCCTTTCTGACCTTCGGCCACGTCGACGGTAACGCGCTGGTCCTCTGCCAGGCCCATGATCCCGGAGCGCTCCAGCGCCGTAGCGTGCACGAAGATATCCTTCCCGCCACGATCCGCGGTGATGAAACCAAACCCCTTCAGGCCATTATACCACTTCACCGTGCCTGTCTCCTCGACCGTGGGTCGATCAGCCGAGGGCTGATATGTCGGTCGCTCCGGTCTCGGGCGCCTCGGTTGCTCCTGCAATGCGGTGCTAATGTCGACACTGAGGACCTCCGTCACCTGCGGTCCCTTCGGTCCAGGGCTCGCGCGCACTTCTAGTGTCGCGCCGGGCGCTATGCTGTCGTGGCCACTGCGCTCAAGCACCCTCACATGGAGGAAAGCATCGCCCGAGCCATCTCCAAGTGTGACGAAGCCAAAGCCTTTGCTCGGATTGTACCACTTGACCGCGGCTTGGACGGGTGGTCCCGAGGGGCTCTCGAACTGTGGACCGCGCGGCGGCGCATATCCGAAATTGCGCGACGGCGGCTGGTAGTCGTCGTCGGCAAAATCTCGGCGGCGGTGTGGACGAAAATCTCTATCTCTATCAGTCACGTCAGCGGTTCCCGTCGCAATAAATATAACCATACTCTGAGATGCGCGCGCGATCGTCAACGAGTACCGACCACTCCATTAGCGCTCTTACTCGGACCAAATCCGAACGCGAACCGGGAGCCGGAGCACAGGCTCAGTCGGCTGAGGATCAAGAGATGCCTGCAACGGGTCAATGAGCGTCGAATTCACCCTGGCGCGAGAACTGGACCGAGAATAGGGTTAACGGCGGCGCGAGACAGCCCTTCCACAACTAGATCGCGCCCTTCCTCCGAGGGAAGAGAGCTCGGCGTTCAGGGACGGGCGCCGGGCTCTGCCCCTCGGCAGCAATTTGCGCCGCGTGCACCACCCAGCGCCAGTTTTCGGAGAAGGAGAAGATCCGCATCGTCCTGGGTGGCCTGCGCGGTGCGGACAGCATCGCCGAGCTGTGCCGCCGCGAAGGGATCGTCCAGAACCTCGATTGCCGCTGGTCGAAAGAGTTCCTCGAAGCCGGCGAGAAGCGCCTGGCCGGTGATACCGCGCGGGCGGCAACCTCGGACGAGGTCCGCGAACTGCGCCGGGAAGCCGGCGCGTTGAAGGAGGTGGCGGTTGTTGGATCGTAAGCTCGCGCCGCTCGACAAACATGCCCAGCTCTTTACCCAACAGTTCTGTTGCTCGGAAAGCGGCTGAGAAGATATGTGGAGGCTAATTTTCCCTGTCATGCTGCGCGGCAAACAGGATGAGAAACCTTCTTATCCAGATCGCCGCGCTACACTGTCAGGCCCTCCAGCGGCCTCCTGTGCGTTCCTGCGCGGCCTTAGCGAGCGGACCGGGCTTCCTCCTCGCACAGGGCACGAACCGCATCTCCGCTTCAGCCAACCAGCTCGGCGATCAAGGTCTCTCCCTGTGCCCGTTCGTCCGACAGTTGGTTAAGAGCGTCGAGGAATGCTATGCGGCGCTGGTATGGAATAACCTCAACCGGCAATCGGTACTCGCCGTCATGTCGGCGCACAGTCCGGGCTTCGGGCGGCGCATACGCCTTAATTAATGCCGATACGATCTCCCGCCGCGTCCCCCGGCGCAATTGTGCCCTGATCGCGGTACGCAGGATGTTGGCTGTAATGATCAGGTCTATTGTTTCGGTCACCTGACACTCCGTTCATGTACCCAGTCATGATTGGGCAGACACGTTAGGAAATTGTGATTAGGGCGCTATTTCGTATGCGGCACATCTGTCCTTCATTGCCCAGTCTCCAGAGTATCCGTCTTGATCAAGCGAGATTTGTCGACCAGTTTCGGCCGTCGCGGATGTGCGCGTTGGCCAAGATAACGAGCTTTCGCATGATGACGGTGAGGACGAGCTTGGGCGGCTTACCGGCATTGCGGGCGCCTGGTACTTGGCTTTCAGATCGGTATTGAACCGGACGGCCACGAGGGCGGGCATGTAGCGCGCCTGTCGTAGCGAGGCTCGTCCTCCACGGATGAAGCATTTTCCCGACCCGTCCCCTCCCGCTGCCGGCGAGTTGTGAGCTCGCCGGCAGCAGCCCATCTTCTCTCGACAGGCAAGGAATTGTCGTAAGACAAGCATTTTACTTGAAATTGAGATTTCGGTTAAGCTTCCGCGTGAAACGATCTTCTCCGGCGGGCGATGTGGGAAGGCGCAAACCGCATAAATCCATCGACCAGTTTATCGGAATGCGCATCCGCGAGCGACGGACTGTCCTCGGGCTGTCGCAGCGCGAACTCGCTCAGGCTCTCGGGGCACAGGCCCCTCTGCTCTCGAAGTACGAACTCGGCGAAAACAGCGTCTCAGTGTCCCTGCTGTATGAGATCGCGAGCCTATTAAATACCTCGCCGGAATCCTTTTTCGAGGGCATTGACGACCATCACTCGACGGAGCTACTTGCCAAGCAGCGGGTGTTATTGAGCTTCATGCGTAGTGTCAGTGAGATTGGCAGTGAGGCACATCGGGAGGTACTCCGCCATCTCGTCCGGGGGTTGGCGGGCGGGAGTAGCTAGGAGGGGTAAGCCGACACTGCTGTTGATCCTCAAAGGAGGACGAACAGTTCGATGATTGTGCCCGGGGTAAGTGCCGTCACGATGACACCGGCGACTACCCACTCCACGGTGTTCATATCGAGATTTCCGTAACGGGATCGCGGAGGCGAACTTATCAACCGCCGCGACATCCGGCCATCCCCTGGGCACCCCGATAGGGAATTGGCCGGTGGAATAGCCGGAACCCATCTCGTTTCCAAGCAAACCGGCCCGGCGTGAAATCGCCGCATGATCGGTCGTCATCGTTCGCTGCGGCATCGCCAAACAAGGTTCGTGTCAGCCCAATGCGGGCCGAACTCATCGTGGAGGATCAAGCGGAGCGAATCATCCGGCCCGAAATTTTTCTCGAAGCGCTTTGTGGCATGGGCGAGAAGCGATCATCGATGGGGACATCGCCGATGCCGAGCCTCATGCACCTTGCACCGGGAACACCACAAACTGGCCTCGAAAGGCCACCGTTAAAGTCCAGGGCCCCCTTGATCTAACTATCGTAGCCAAGTCAGCGTCTCGACTTTCTTAGCGCCGGCTCCTGCGGCTCCCCACTATCGGGCCGGTGGGCCATCGTATTCGAAGACGCCTCAAACAATTCGTTAGCGGTGCTGCTCGGCTGAGGGGTGTGCCCTGCCGCAAACGAAGCAATTCCTAACAGCGAGCGTCGGCGCTTTGGCCTGGTGCACTTACCTGATAACGAGGTGCCGGAACCTGATGAGGGGGGAGATGGATCAGGTCTTGAAAAAAGTGATCGAGAAGCGCGACAGGGCTCTTCGCGAGGCTGAGAGTTGGGAGAACTGGATAAAGGCATACGAAAAATTGGTCGAGCCGCTAGAGCCTCTCGATATTCTGATGCCCTGGACCGCTTCACTCCAAGCAAGTCCCGCAGACGATATCGACATCGCCTCTACGTGAAAAAACCGGGTTGATCCATCGAATTGCCTGCGCTGATGAAACAGGCTCTTGAGCCCCTTGGTCGGCGGAGCGTCTAGTATCGATGGTGAGCGGAGCCTCTGCACGGCTGTCTTTGGGGCTGATTTTCACGCTGCTTGTGTCGGGTTTCGGTGCTCGCGCCGACCCGATCCAGGCTTCGTCAGTCGAAACGGTTCAAGAGGCTACTTGTCGTATCGTTGACAACGCCGCGCACGCTACAGGCCTGCCTGTCGGCGTCCTCACCCGGCTCATTTGGATCGAAAGCCGGTTCAAGTCTGGCGCAACCAGTCCCGCTGGCGCGCAAGGCATTGCCCAGTTCAAGCCTGGCACGGCCGCCAAACGCGGATTGCTGGACCCCTACGACCCGGAACAGGCAATACCCCATGCGGCCAAGCTCTTGGTCGACCTTGAACAGCAGTTTGGCAACATCGGCTTGGCAACGGCCGCTTACAATGCTGGCTCGACGCGTGTTGCCAACTGGCTTGCTAGGTCTGGGGCCATACCCCACGAAACAAGCGAATACGTTATCGCCCTGACTGGGCGCACTCCCGAAGATTGGGCCTGGGGGGGGCGAGCGCAGCAGGTCATGGATGCGGGTTCGAAATCATGCATCGAAATTACCAGGATGTTGCGGGATAAGGATAGAACCGCCCAGGCGGCAATTTCCCCTTGGGGCATTCAGCTTGCGGGTAACTTCTCCAAGGCCGTCGCGCTCGCGTCCTTCAATCGTGTGCGGAAGCGGTACTTCAGCACCATCGTTGATTTACAGCCCATGGTCCTTGGAACGAAACTGCGGGGACGTGGGAAGCGGAAGTTCTATCGCGTATTTCTTCCGGCATCGTCGCGCACAGAAGCGTACCTGCTTTGTCGTGCCATCATCGCGCTCAGCGGTTCTTGCATGGCGTTGCGACTGCTCTAGTCCAGCTTTCGACCCGCTGACACACTCGATTACGCCGCCCGTAAATCCTCGCTATGTGCGGTAGAGCACGCCTCTCAACCGATTTCAGCGACATCAAGCTGATCTTTAACCTGCCGCCCGAGCGGCCGGTGCCGAAGCGCTAGCCTTAGCGAGAAGCGCTTTGGAAGCCACGCCACCGATACCAGGGAGCCCGATCTACAGACGCTGGTCACCCTGGCGCGTGTTTTGGCGACCAGCGCGGATGAGCTGCTAGGGGTGGCACCGGAGGGGGCAGGATCAGAGAGGGATCGCTTGCTCAGTCAGATTGAGGCTTCGTTTACTCAGATTGGCGATGATGAACTTCAACTTTGTTGAAATTTAGCCGATCTTCCGAAAAAAAACCTCTAGCTCTCAACAATTCTCATGCACCATCGGGCAATCGCTACCAACTCGACGTTTAAGCGTTATATTGGCAGCACGAGGATCAGCCGATGCCGAATTTTGCTGACCAGTTTGCCTATGGCGTCCGCCTTGCCGACGACTGGTACGCAGCCGATAACGGGGCGATGCCACTCCCGTTGCAACATTCGATTATAGGCCTTTGCACAAACGTGAGACGGCAACTGTCGGGCAAAATGCCGAACGGGCTGTCAAGACAGCTCTATGCGTTGGCGGATCATCTCAACGTGTCGACCTCCCGTAGCGGTTCTTACGCCGATGGGATCGCCTGCCTGGAAGCTATCGTGGACGTTTTGAAGAAGACGCCGGAGGAGCGCAGTCAGTCCGGCCTGGTGGTTAGAGAACGACCCTAACGCGCCCAAATATGGTTAACTCGGAGCGGCGGACAAGCTCGATCAGTCCGAACCGGCCTGAGGCCAGAGATGACGAGCGCAATCGCGTGGCTATTTCGGAACGGTTTTGCCCCGGAGCAGTCAGGGGCCTTTGTCGGAAGAATAACACCTCAAATGGCGCGAGACTTCCTTGATCAAGCCGCCCAGGCCATGGGCTTGCAGCCGGAAGAGGTTGGCGCACCGGGGCGTACCTCGTTCGTTTTGACTAGCCCACTCGCTTATCTGAAGTTGCTTGGCGACATCGAGATTACGGTCACACCGGATATGGAACTTTACGGTCGCGAGGCCGACCCTATCGTGGCCATCGCGCAGCTTGGGGGCGAGCTGCTCCGGTTCGGGTTATCCAAATCAAAATCAACGTTTCGGTCTGAGGTCATCTTGGCGATAACCGCAACTTGCGGTCGGTGTCTAGGCGTTTTGACCCGGATCAGTGTTCCCCCTCCGCTTTGCCGTATCGTCATATTGGTAGCTGAAACGCCGAGGGAGGTTAGATCTCATGAAACAGCCCGGTCTTGACCATCGCCATCGCGACAAAGACGGCACTATCGCCCGCAAACACGGCAACACGTTGATTTCGACCTTGCGGCAGACCTACGGTCAACGGTTCGCACCCTGCATCGACGGCACGCCAAGTTATCTGACGTGCTCCATCAACTCGACGAGCCGTCATTGACGCACCTGGTGGGCGATACCCGTTAGTTCCCAGCGCCTAACGCTTTGTCCTCTTACGACGGCGGATAGAGGCTTGGGATGCGCCAGCGATTGGCGGTCCTCTGTACGTGGTTTCGTAGGCTTCGGGGCTAGCTTCGCCAATGCCGATTTGAGCGGCTTCAATCGCGGCGAGAACGGGAACTTGTCCTCGGCAGTCAGCTTGCACAGTGCGGCGGCTATAGCGGGCTGCTCTTCGTCGGTGAGGTCGAGCTTCGGCATGGGCAAACTGGGAAATCGCGGAACGGTCCCTATTCAGCGGCAAGTAGATGCTTATTTCCTACCTCCGCGAGCGACTTGGCAATTAAGACTAGCAACGTCCGGCTATAGGGATCGAGCTTGTAGTAAGCAGCCAATAGAAGGCCGATCCGTCGTTCGCTGCTCGCAACGGGCGATGATGTGACCTCGTCGAAGAAGAATGCAACTGGCACACCAAGGACCTCGGCAATTTCCGTGAGCGTACGCACGGAGATATTGCTTTCTCCCATCTCATATCTCCGGATTTCGCCATATTTGAGGCCAACGCGCTGATCAATTTCTCCTGCTGTAAGGCCCCGTTGCTCGCGCGCTGTTCTAATTCGAGCGCCGAGCCGTTGCTGGATGTTGTCGATCATCTCGTACCCAATGAAATTGACCGACTACTATAATACACAATTGCCGGAGCCAAGGATTGAGAGACGCTGTATTTGGCTGCAGAGGCCCCTTTTCCTCACATTGGGAGCGCTATCCCGTCAAACACCGACTAGCGAATTGGAATGCGAGCAAATGCTAATTCGAGATGCGCTCGCCGGCTCTAGCGCTCAGCGTTGTCCCTCTTCCTCCGACGCTCTCCGGCAGCCCTCATCCCGGCAATCATCTTTTCTCGCATCGACGGATCGGCCCACCGAGCCTTGGTAGCTTCACGCATCTTGGCAAGCGTGGCGGGATCACTGAACGCCGCGCGCATTTTCGCGCCAATAACGGGATCGGCCCATCGAGCTTTTGCAGCCCGCGAATGTTCACTAGTGCGGGTTCGGCTCATGCCCTTGGCCTGCGAAAGAGACGGGCTGGCGAGCTGCTTTAGGGGGACAGGGGGACGCCAGCCCAAGGTTGGTGTGAGGTACTGGGTTGTACCGCATTCACTTTAGATCAAATACGAGAGAGTTGCATACCCTCTTACACGAAAGGAGGACCTCGGCCCCGACGACATTCTGGTGGTCGAGTGCGGCCCGCGGCCACCGCGAGGAATTGACGCCTGCGATGTTGGCGACGGCCCGCGTCAAGCTGCACACCAAAGTCTCGACCTGCGTAGCAATAGCGATACCGCGCCGGGGCTGGTCTAGGGTGAGCGCCCCGCATTAGGAGGATCGCAAGATAGTCGCTGCATGTTGCAGCTCGCAGGGGCTGAAAAAGCCCTCCAGGGAACGCGCAGCACATTCTCTACAGCCCCGAGATCGAGCGTGTTAGCGCGACTTGTCGAAGGCGTCATGGCGGCTATTGTGATTGCGGCTCTGGTCGCGGGGTTGACATTGGGCATCATCGACACCCCGTCAAAGCCGCACACGCATCACAACAGCGTTCAGTATGAGGAGGACTAGAGCCGGACCCCTGCCTGCGCCTGTTCGGCTCCGAGCCCTTCGATCATTCGGATCAGTGCGGGCCGGTCGGAATGATTGGCCGGGAGTTGGCCAAGCTTGTTTTGAAGGTCGGCGAGGACGCGTTCCTTAGATCGCATTTGAAACTGCATCAGAGAACCAGTCACCGCCTCGGGACGATAAATGGTGCGCCCTGCAACCTTTCCAGCGCGCCCCAGCTGCGGCACAACACATTGTGTCTGTGGCGGTCGACTGTAGAACATTTTGTGATTATATCATATGCGACGGAAACAGTTTTGGGTCTACGAAAACATAGGCGACGTGTTGACGTTATGTGCGGTGGTCTTCGCTTGGGAGGTATCGTGCATCGCCGTCTTCAGCGCGTTGGCGCTGTTGTTGGACGGGTTACCGTTCCCCCTCTACGTCGCTGGCGTCGCGCTTATGATCTCACCCGTCGTTTACGCGGCTGTGGCCGCTATGGCCTTCTTCAGAGGGAGCCGAGGCGGGAGGAGCCCCTAGAAATGCGTACCGCGCGACCATCACGTCATAAATCGGGAGCGAAACATGCCGCCGGGCAGGGATTAGCGCTTTTCTAACCAGCGCGCGCTCAACTGCCGCCTTATGACCGATGTTTTGGCCTCGCCTACCACCGAACGCCGATCTCGTCAGCGTCGCCGCTCACTCCTTGGGGCGCAGATCGTCTTCCGTAATGGCTATTGCTCCATGAGTTCCCAAATACTCGATATCTCCGAGATCGGCGCATTGCTGCGGCCTCTGGATATTGTCACGTGCCCGAACAAATTCGTTCTCAGACCTCGCTTCGATCCCCCTCATGATTGCGAAGTCGTGTGGCGAAAGGGCCAAGTGCTCGGCGTGCGCTTCGTCTCATAGGACGGTCGAAGAGATATGACCCAGCGTGCCGGTTGGCCCATCGAGCCAGATGAGGCGTTATTCAAATTGGCGGTGCGCGTTCTCCAGGAACACCACGATCTCGGCCGAATGTGGCCCCTGCACTACACGTTGCCCAACGGTCGTTCAATCGAAGCCGTTTGCGACCGCGTGGCCCATCTCGACGGTACAATCCCCAGCAATCTCTTGCGAGTATTGCATAACCTTGCGGCGGCACTTGCCGTAGCCGAACCCACTACGAAACTCTATCGCGACTATGCGCCGATCCTACGGGAGATCACCATTCGATTAGCAATGCCTGGTGGTCAAAGACAACGGGGTGGACGCCGGCCCTAATTCTCTATATTGGCAACGAACAAAAGAATTGGGAAAGCCTATGCCGGATACGGAACACGTCGCGAAGATCGTCAGCACCTACGCGAGGCGAAATCCGGTTCCTGCCGACCAACTACCGGCCCTGATCGCCACGGTTCATGCGGCTCTTGCCAGCATTGAGGGCGGAGGACCGCCTGCGCCAGCGATTGCACCAGAGCCTGCGGTGCCGATTAGGCGCTCAGTCCAACCGGACGCAATCACCTGCCTCGATTGCGGGTATCGAGGAAAGATGCTGAAGCGGCATCTGATGAGAGTGCATCAATTAACGCCGAACGAGTACCGCAAGCGCTGGGGGCTGAAAGACGATTACCCGATGGTCACACCAAATTATGCCGCACAACGATCCGAAATGGCGAAGTCAATTGGGCTCGGGCAGCGAGGCGGAAGGCGACGTAGGCAGACGGCTAAGCCTTAGGACGGTGTTTGACGGGGCTCGACCTTAAGTCCGCGTGGCTCAAATGCAGGGAATGCGACGAGCGAAGAAGGGCGGTGGTGTCGATCAGGTGGGCAAATACGCTATAATCGGTTCCCTTCCACGGACAGGGGACGCCGTTGCCACAATCGAAGACCAGACGCCTCCCACCCAGGCACGGGCGCGGGACCGGCATCCCCCATCCGGTCGATGTCCATGTTGGCAGCCGTATCCGTGCGAGGCGGCTGTTACTGGGAATGAACCAGGACGCCCTCGCTAACGCCCTCGGACTTACCTTCCAGCAGGTGCAAAAATACGAGCGCGGCGCTAACCGGGTCAGTGCATCTCGGCTTGCCGAAGTGGCTGAGTTTTTGGGCATGCCGATCTCATTCTTTTTCAGCAGCCTTCCGGCGCCCGATGGTGCCCTCAGCGCCGACGACCTTCAGTGGCAAGAATGGACGGAACTGCCTGAAACAATCGAACTGATCCGTTGCTACTACGCAATTTCCCACGATGGGGTACGTCAGCAATTCCTCGATCTGGTTAAGGAGATAGGTGGCGCGTCGACAGGCCCGCGTAAAACGGGCGAGCAAACGTCTCACCTACGTCAACCCAAGGGACCACGACGAACCCGGCACCGTCGATTGGGATCGTGACACACTACCGGCGTTAATAACGACCTGAACGCAACGAAGTCTTGAGGCTTGGGGTGGTGACCCCTTCATCCGCCGCAAGCAGGACCTGTCGCAGCGTTGAGAGCTGTACGGCCATCTGGTATCATCGACCGATGTGCGGTCGGGCGGCGACTCTCAACCGATTTCAGCGAAATCCGCCGAAACCGGACGTTCGATAGATGGCGCGTCACTTGCCCGCGGGCGTGAGTTCGTATCGCTCTTCGCGGGCAACGAGGGTAAGCGTGACCGCGGCCGACATTACGCAAGACTGCGCAGCACAGCCCCGAAAGAGATTGCTTTCGACCGGTGCAGATGGGCTATAGGGTTTGGCCTATCAACGCAGCGATGCCACCGAAGACAATGACACCGGCAGCGCCGCCAAATAGGCTTTCGGCAAGTTCGCTCGAGACGATGAACGGTCGCCACCGGCTTGGCCCGTTTGGCGAGCACCAAAAAATCATGAAGCTCGTCATGCTGCAGACCAGCACCATGGCATAACGAGTGATCGTCGACAGATGGACGAAATGCATCAAACCTGCCACGCCGCCGCCGAGGAAGCCCAAGGCGCCTGCCACGACGAAACATAAGGCGGTGTGACTGAGCAGCGCGCGTTGCTCCACCCCGTGATCGACAAACTCGTGCATCTGCCTCCTGCCTTTACCGATATATCCCTTGGCGCTGCTTTTCCGCGAATTCTTCTTGCGCAACGTCAATGCGGCCGCCGCTAAGTCGAAGCTCGTGAAGGAAGCCGGCATCCTGCATGAGAGACGGTAGGTATGTTTTTTGAACGCGGATTTCTCGATTTACCCGCAGAACGGTGCAAGCCGCCCAGCCCGTCAAGACCGGTCCCACCATCGCGGCCAGCCACCAATCAGGTACCGCTACGCCCCAATATATGAGGACAAGGCCTATTACGACCAAGAAGCACGATAGCGCGCGTTGAATCCTCAGATATCTCATCCGAGATACTCTCGGGAAAATTGGTTAACCAAGGATTATGGTCTAGCACGCGCTCCGGCCGATGCCGTGCTGGGCCGACGGGGACTGAAGCGAGCGACCGCTGAGCGCCGGCCATTCGCCGTCGGCAATGATACCGCCGGGGTCGACCCCACAACGGTCATTTCGGGGCTGCGCCAGCGGCTGATCGGTTCCCCCCGAGCGGTCGCGTATACCGTACCTACCTGCCGATCCACTAAAATCGTCATCGGGTAGCCCGCCATGCGGAAAGATATTCTTCACCCTACCCCGTCCAGAATGAGAGGTCGTTAGCATCGGCGGTCGCACGCCCCAGGAAGGGACGGCATGCTTCTAGGCGAAATTCTGATCGGACGTGGATTCGTTACCTTTGACGACCTCGACGAGGCGCTACGTCGTCAATCCACGCAAGGCGGCCGGCTAGGTGAGAATCTGATCGCCCTGGGACGGCTAACCGCCAAACAACTTTCCCTGGTGATTGACAGTACGCCTTCGACCCCGTCAAGCGTCTCAGAAACCGGGATTCCGGCGCGCAATCTGCTCAATCTCCTCCTGAAGTTAATGTATGTCGAGGCACTGGAGACGGTCGGAGAACTCGCCCATCGAATGAAGCTCGCACCGAGGGTTCTTCAAGCGTTGCTGCACGATGCAACCCAATTTCGATTTGTCCAGGCAATGGGTACGGTTCCGGGCGACAGCGCCTTCTCCATACGCTACGCGCTGAGCGAACAGGGCAAAGCCGCGGCGAGGGACGCACTTGATCAGAACCTCTATCTCGGGCCTGCGCCGGTATGTCTGGCAGCTTATCAGGTCCAGATAGAGCAGCAACGTATTGCAAATGAAATGGTGGGCCAGGAAGCGTTGCAGCGTGCACTTGCTGGGCTCGTTATCTCGGACCATTACGTTGAGAAGCTGCTGCCAGCCGTCAATGCTGGGCGAACCGTCTTATTATTCGGACCACCCGGGAACGGCAAGACAACTATCGCCAGCCAACTCGTCAACTTGTTTCGCGACGTGATTTATATCCCTTATGCTGTTGAAGTCGACGGTCAGATCATCAAGGTTTTCGATCCGAGCCTGCATAAATCGTCGGTCTCCGGCGAAAATGCCGATGCGTTGTTGGCGCGGACCGCGCTCGACCGCGATCGATTTGACGCACGCTGGGTTGCCTGCAAACGGCCGATGGCAATAGCCGGCGGTGAACTCACCCTTGACATGCTGGACCTAAAGCACAATCCCGCCGCTAAATTCTACGATGCGCCACTGCATGTGAAGGCGCTTAACGGGATATTGCTGATCGACGATTTCGGCCGGCAGAAATTCGATCCGCGCGAACTGCTCAATCGCTGGATCGTGCCCATGGAGCACCAAGTCGATTACCTGAAGCTCGACAGCGGAGCCACTTTCCCGTTGCCGTTTGATGGATTAGTCATCTTTTCAACAAACCTAGACCCGTCGGAGCTGATGGATCCCGCGGTTCTGCGTCGGATTCCCTACAAGGTCAAGTTGTTCGCGCCCGACCGCGATGTCTACTGGAAGGTCTTCGACGCCGTGGCGAAGCGATTTGGGCTGATACTGAGCGAACCGGTCTTTGACTTGGTTGTAAACCGATTGGAGCGGCGGTTCGGCTTAGCCTACTACCAGCCCAAATTCATATGTCAGCAGGTGGTCGAAGCCTGTCGAAGCTTTGGCCGTCCGATGGAGCTGACCAAGGAAAGGGCGTTGGCGGCGCTCTCCAATCTATATTACGACATCGAAAACGAGAGGGATTCGAGTGACCAGCGCCCCGAGGAGCGGCTTAGAACAGTCAGTGTGTAAATTCGCGGCCAATAGTGCCCCCCGAGGGTCGGTAATCGCGCTCCCCGCACCGATCTGCGGTGCCATCGCCTAGTAACAAGCGGTCAACGGTAAAAACGCGTCACCACTGGCGCCATCACCGGGAAAACCCAGGCCAATCAAAGCGCGAGACTCACATCTCGGACCAAACGGCCGCTTCGCCCTGACTAAATCAACGATAGCGGCAGCGGCACGGGAACCATCTGAAACAATTGAGGCTGGAGACCCATAACAGAAACAGCTCGATTCGATCGCGGTTATTGGAATTAACGGGTTCGTGCCTTGCTGTCCGAGAGCGCGTCTCCACGTTCGGAAATGCGTAATCGCGAATTGCTGGTAGTCGGGCAAACCGCTCACCGCCGTTCGCCTGCTCGAGAAAGGAGCTTACCGGCGTACCTCAATGTCTCCAGACGTTTAAGCTGCTGCGGTTGGTAAGATCGCGATCGTCGCGATATGGCTGCCGTCGGCGCATCCGAGCAGCCTCATGAGGTGAACTTCAAAAGCTCACCTGGAAGTGGCTTATCAACCCTTGCAACAAGATCCGAAAGCGTCCGTCTACTTGTATTGGACCGATCCGAGGCGCGAGATGTTTCGCCCTGATCCCGACGCAGAGCATTCGGTTGAGGACGTCATTGCCAAGCTAACCGAGGTCTTGGTGAGCGTGGATCATGACAGCCCTCGTGCGCGAAAACTCGCAGAGATGATCCGCGGGCTACGAGAAATTGCTAAAGAGCGCCGCGCAGTATCGGCCGCTGCCGCTTCATCGGCCGCGACCGATTGAGGCGAGCATAAATGCGCTCAACGGTCGCTCATTATTTTTCTTTCGGATTTGGTCTGGCAGCTTTTGTGACGAGCCTTGTCGTCGGGAACGGCGGCCAGCCGTGGCTAGCCGCATATGCCGGACTTTTGACTGCCCTGGTCTCCGAAATCACCTGCTGGATATGGCGAGCAGTCAACCCGCCACCGCGTAAGCGACGAGAAGGTGTTCGCTATGCACAAGCGCGGCGTAGCGTCGAGCAAAAGCAAAAGTTCCCACCGCCCCTTTATGCAGCGCGGGTCTCAGACCTTCGCCCGACGGAATACATTCGTGTTAGATGCGAGTGCGGTCGAGCCGAGATATTAACCGCTGAGATGCTCTCGAGGAGCGGCGTCTCACCAACACGGAAACTGTGCGATCTCGGTCGTCGAATGCGCTGCCGCAGGTGCGAGGAGCGTGGCTGTTCCCTCGTCTCGATTACGCGCGGGACGATTGCAATCGCGTAGGCTCGCCGCGTACCCCCTCAGCTGTCATCGTAGGAGGGTTGCGATCTGTCGCGGATCGGCAGTGGGGACCGCTCAAAGTGCTGCCGTTGCGGCCGTTCTCAACACCATTAGCATGAACGTCAACTTGGACCGCTAGTGGTCGGTTCCTCGGCACGGGCCAGTCCGCTGGGATCGATCTTGTCACCAACCGCAGGTTTGTCGAGGTTTCCGGGGCACCGCGCGCTTTCTGTTCTGACCGCACCTCAACCGGCGGGAAAATTTCGTTGCGCCGGCCCTTGCGATCTTCGCGGCGAACCCCGGCCGACTTACGTGCTCTGCGCGTCCAACTGCTCCAGCCGCCATAAGCCCAAACACTTGTCCTTGTACTGCCCTTTTTCTAGGGAACAGTTCTCGTTGATGAGGCGCACGGGCGGGGGGAATGAAAACGGCGGCAGCCGAAAATTGAGCGTGCGCCAGTCGCTATGCAGTTCATCGTTCCGGTCGCGATCTTCGAATGTCGTCGTCAGCAGCCATCGCGCACCGCTACGCCTCAAATTCCCTAACGCGCTTTTGATGTCGTCAAAGGTCAAATGCACCAAGAGATCCCGGCACAAGACAAGGTCGGCCCGGGGCGGTACCTGCCGTACGATATCAATCAGGATGAAATCCCGGTCTGAGTTGGCGAATTTCTCGCGGTTTGCGATTATCATCTGGGGCACGATGTCACCGCCGATATATTTTGTGCCAGCGAGGTCGATCTGCTGCATCCAATTCAAGTCGCCGCAGGGCAGGTCGAGGATCGAGGCAATCGCAAACTCGCGGCACAGGATAGGCAGGACTTCCCGTACCACCGACGTTTCATCCAAGGTCGATCCGGGGCCCGACCGCGATTTCGTCGTGCGCCAGTAATTTGTCGTGTAGTAGTGGCGAAAGCGTTGCCTACGCCGCGCGTCAGGAAATAGCGCGTCCGATAGGTGTCGGTAAGCTATTGCGGCGCCCGGAATGCTTCTCGCGGCTCGGCGAAGAGTCTCGAACATGGGATGCCCGCTTCGTTGGGTTGAACATTGTGGAACTGTACCCAGTCGTCCGCCGATGCCTGTCCTCTTTGCTGCGCCTTTCTTGTCGTCTGCTAAGATGAGGCCACAGAAACTTTGACGGAAATTTGTCCGGCGAGGCGAACGTGCTGCCGTTCGAAACGGCGCACCGAAACTGCAAACAATGAATCGGGCCTGGCATTCCCGTCGTGACGACCCGACCCATGTTGATTTAGCGTCGCCCCGCCGACTGATGCGAAGAGGTTGCCCTGGGTTGAAAAGCTGCCGTCGACCCCGGCAGGCATATTCAATGACCCCGCCATAATCGGCCGGCTTTTGCGGCAGCGCGAGGCTGTGGCATAGTTTCACGGGCTCATGTTGGGCCAGCTTAGTGTGCTGCGGGGCTCGATCGCCGAGTGAGGATAAAAAAATCGCAAAGTTAACTATAAATTTTCGGTTTACCTTATCCAAATTTCGCTAAAATGCGAGTGACCACTTAGAACGACATCTTATTTTACAAGGTTTTCTGTGATAAAATCTTGCTGCTCTTCGGCAATCCTATGCTAGCCCTCTTTTCCCGTCTCCGCCTCTCATTCTCCGGCTAAAGACTAGGAAAGCTGAGGTCATGAAGGCGCTGATCCTTCTTACAGTCGTAATCCTGTCCGTGTCACCCGCGATGGCCGAAGAGCCCTGCCGGAGCCCCATAGATGCGGCGTGCCAAAAGGCCTGCTCGGTGATGGGCGCGAAATACATTCTGCTGATGCGCGAAAAGAGCTTTACAACCCCCGTGCGCGCGCAAGTCGACAGCTGGCAATCGATCGAGGACGCGCACCGGCTGGCCGACTTTGCCGGACTTCCGCTCTCCTTTATCGACCGCTTGACAGTACAACAGATCAATCGCGCCATCGCTGCGTTCTGTCCCCGGTAGGTGGTGTCCGTCGGAATGAACGCGCTCTCGCACGCGCAAGGTTGGGATTTGGCGCATGGCGTGCGCCCGCCCGCGCGACGGTGCCGAGCAGCGACACTATCCCCGGTGGGGTGGTGATTACCTTTCACCAGCGGCAGGTTCTTACGCCGCAGAGCACGCCCTTGCGGCGGATTGTGATTGAGGTATACAACCCAAGCGATGGCGATGCGACCCAGGAACACGACATCGGTCGACAACTTGGTGGCGGCGCGGCTCCGCGAACGCCGCGTCATGCTTGGTTTGTCTCAGCAACAACTCGCTGAGATTATTGGTGTGACCTACCAGCAGGCCCAGAAATATGAGAAGGGTATCAATCGCATTTCGGCCGCCCAGTTATATGAGATCGCGTGCGCGCTGAACACGCCAATCACCCATTTCTACGCAGGTTTCGGCGAGGAGCCGTGTCCGGATACGCCACACCAGCGAAGGCTGCTGGAGATCGCGCGCAACTTCGCCGAAATCCAGAACGAGAAGCACCGGGTGGCGCTCTGTGAGTTGGTTCGCGCTTTGGCGGGTCGCTAATCGCTTGGCTTAATCGGGTGGGTGAAGGTGGTGTCTGACAACAAGGGTATTGCGAAACGACTTATCGGGTTCGTCGAAGCCGCGCAGCAAAAGGGTCATGGAGAGACGTTTGAGGAAATCGTCGCGGAGTGTGTAGCTGCACTTGATGACGAGGAACGTGATGCGCTCGACTTCGCGATCGCGAAGTTGCGCCGGTTCATCACTGCTCGTCGCGACACCTAACCGAACCACTGCCCGCCCTTCCACCAGCACTCGCGGCACTTGAGCCAGCGCTGAAGATCAAGGATCGTCTGGTCCGGCGCGACGCCGGCGGTCGCCAGTATCGAGCCGTTAGCTCCTCGCAGTGGCCGCAGCCGCACTCGACACTGGGAGATCGTTAGGGGCCGACGTCGTTTGGAATCCTGCCCTCGAAACGCTATTTGAGAGCGGCTCTGCGGCCTCGGATCGCCTGGGTTTTTCGACTCAGCCCCAGCGATTCCGCCATGTCCGAACGCTGAGCCGAGGAGTTCTTCGCGACCATCGGATAGTCCAGCTTCAATCCCCACCGCGCCTTGTACTCGTCCGGAGTTAGGTTGTGGGCGCTCTTCAGGTGTCGCCTTATGGGGCTGGTGCATCGGACAAGTGCATCGGCCCTCCTTTTTTCCAAGCACCCTTCGTGCTATGCCGACCATCGATTTTTCGGAATGTGAACTCACCGCTGTAACCAACTTGGTACGTCGCACCGTCCCCGAGAACCGGTTCCCATTCCACCAGCGCTGCCCCTTGCTCTTTGCGCAACATGCGGGTGAGATGGGACCAAGCAACTTGGGGGAGAAACAAATGGACCCCGTATGATAGCCAAAGGCGAGCACCGCCGCGAAGAGACGGTGGACGGATCCCGCCTACCGCGAAAAGCTCTTGAGCGCCATCAAAGCTGCAAATACCGATCCCGCAGTGTGTGAGAAACGTGCCGCCCTGTTAACGGCGCGATGGGCCGATCCAGAGGCGCGGGAGAAGCTGATCAAAGCGATGAGTAGCAGGAAAAGACGCCAGTAGGTTGCCCGAGCTACCTCTGCATAAAGAAAAGGGGCCTCGGCTTTTCGGCGTCGGCCCCCAAGGTTTGAGTGGAGGTACTGTACGCCCATCGATAGCGCAGGGCGGTGGCGGCGGCAAGGTCCGCTAGGATGGAGCCTGGCTACCTGACGATGCCTGCGACGAATGCAGCGATGCCCGCGAGGATCAGGGCAAAACCGGCCACCTTCGCCACCTTTCCGCGCAGGCTCTTGCCAGCACCCCATATCCTTATGACGACGTAGCCGCCGATGGCGAAGAGCACGATCCCGAGGGTTGATAGAGAGCCTATCATCGGGTTTGATCTTACCGCGCTTCTTGCAACCTTCCCCGACTTTCGCCAGCCCTTGTTGCCATAGCCTATTTCTGCGCCGTCACCGGGTACGGCCGCTCATAGCGGACCCCGAACAGGCCGCCACGTCGCCAAACGACTTCACACTCTCTGGGCGGTTCGAGCCGTGGTTTGAGGATAAACTCCTTCGGACAGACAATCGGATCGTCAGGTCGTAGGGTGGCGCCTCCCTCGGAAACGCCCACGATGTAGCAGTCCATCGAACAGAGGCCGCCGCGAAATACAATCTGCGCTCCCAACAGCGCTCGACGACGAGGGAAACGCCTCCGCTCGATCAGGGGGAAGCTCTGCTGGGTCTCGTGCCCGGTACGGGTGCGATTACCCACACCGCTGTCGTGTTCTCGAAGCTCCTCTCTGAGGCCCTCGATCATGCGCAAGAGTGTGGGCCGGTTAGGATGGCGAGCTGGAAGCTGCAACAGCTTCGTTGCGAGATCGCTGACGACTTGAGCTTTCGAGCGCGTTTGGAACTGCATCGCCGCTCCGGCCTATTGGCGTGAACTCAGTTGGCTGAGGATGATCGCGGCACCTAGCAGAATAAGCGCCTGCCCCGCTATCTCGGGTGATGCGAAGCTGTAGATCACGCAGAAGACGCCATATCCGCCGAGGACAGCGCTGATCAACGCTGTTGCCCGTTGGACGAAAGCCTCCTTGAACATACTTGCGCCTCGCATACCTTCGGCACTACGGGCAGTTGAGCATCCTAACGAGAGCGCATTCCATAAAATTCATCGTTAATTTATCTGACATTCACGCGACCGTCGGCTGACCCACCGGCACCACCAAAAGCGAGGCAGAACTGGCTCGTCCCGTGCGTCTGGCTGCACGCCTGTTGCAGCGCAGCGTCTAAGCGCGCGTCCATCGCCAAAGTACCGGGGCGCTGAAATCGTTAAATACGATTCTGATCGTAACGTGCCGTGATCCTGTCTCAGGAAGAACCGACATCCCATTTAAAACAATTGGATAAGGGATATATCGAATAATTTTCCCCTACATTGTAGTATCGTGCCCCGCGGCTGGAAGCGATTGCCAACTATACCAAGTTTCAAGCAGACGAATTCGTTACGAGACTGCAGAAAAATGAGAAACACTAGCCCGGATTATTCATGGGGGGCTCGGCGCGGGCGGTTCGAGGGCGTGCTGTGGCCGCGCTTTTTGGCGGCGCCGGAGACGCAGTGATCGGGGTTTGAGGTTGCGCGGAAGGGTTTGTCTGGGGGCGTACGGCCCCGTCGCTCACGGCGGTAATGTGGCGATGCGGCCGGCGAGATCGGTGAAGCTGGCCTGGTAGGGATAGGCGGTCGGCAGGGCGATCTTGATACGGGTGACCATCTCGGTGACGCGCCCGGCGACCTTGATCAGGCAGAGGCGGATCGTGTCGAACTGGGCATCGCGCCAGAACGATGTGCGAGGTGCCAGGCCGCGCAGGGTCAGCATCAGCCAGTAGGCGGCGGTGTGGATCAACAGGCGGAACTGGTTTGCGGTGGCTTTGCGGCAGGAGGTTCGGTCGGAGGCGAGATGCAGCTTGTGCGCCTTGATCAGGTTTTCGGCCTGTCCCCTGGCGCAATAGGCCTTCTCGTAGAGCGTCTTGGGCAGGCCCGGCAGATTGGTAACGATGAAGCGGCTGTCGGCGCCCTGAAGCCCGGCCTCGACGCGAGCGATGACGCGGCGCTCGACGGTCCAGCTTTTGGCCGCATAGCGGAACTCGCCGTAGCGGCGGACCTTTTCGCCCTGGCCGGCGATGCGGCCCAGCGCGGCGTCCTCGGCCAGCGGGCTGACCTGGCGCAGCAGCATCGGATTGCCGGCAAGCCCGAAGATGTAGCCGATGCGCCGACGCTCGCACCACGCCATCGCCTCGGGCCGGCCGTAATGGCTGTCGCCGCGCACGATGATCTCGACCGCCGGCCAGCGGGCGCGGATATGGCCGATAACATGGCGCAGCACCAGCGCCACCTCGGCCCCGTCTGGCGTCTTGCCGGGGCGCAGGATGATGGCGACCGGTTTGCCGGTGGTCGCCTCGTAAATGTGGATTGGCAGGAAACAGCGGCTGTCGTAGTGGGCGTTGAACAGCGCAAGTTGCTGGCCGCCATGCACCCGGTCCTCGGTGTCGTCGATATCGAGCAGGATGCGCCGGGGGACCTGGTCGAAGCTGTCGCAGAACAACTCAACCATCGCTGCCATCATGCGTTTGAGCGCAGTCGGACCAGGAAGGTTCTCGAGCCGGCTGATGGTCGGTTGCGAGCACAAATCCTCACCACTCTCGGGCAGCCGCCCGATGGCCATCTTGAAGGCCGGATCGGACTTAAGCGCGTCGCAGTCGTTGCCGTCGGGATAGCCTGCCGCGATCAGCAGAGCGCGGTAGCGGATCATCTCGGCAAGCCCGTGCACGACCCGCTCCGGATCGCGCCGGTTGTCGATGCAGGCCGCCAGCCGATCGGCAATCCCCAGCCGTTGCTCGATCGCTGCCAGCAGCAATATCCCGGCGTCCGAGGTCAGCCGGCCGCCATCAAAGCCGATGTGCACGGGCTTGCCCGCCACCGCTGGCAAGCCTGGCAAAATCCCCGTACCTTCGTCCATGGCGGGCGCGAACTCCGTTGCCTTCGGTTGATCCGGTCTTGCAACCAAATCATACACGAATCCAACGGCTTATGTCGTTCCCGCCAACCTCCTCAGGCTACCCGGTGAATTATCCCGGCTAGGGACATTGCTCGATCACGAGCCGCAAAGGAAAGATGGGCCGATCCGACTTACCGCGCAAAAGTCCGGGAAGCGACTAAGGCTAGCTGGGCTGATCCGTTGATGCGGGGGAAGATGCTTGCCGGCATGAGGGCTACCGCAAAGCGCAGGAAAAGTAGGGCTGCCGCTGATCGCCAGATCTGACCTTCGACGATCGCGTAGCTAATCCCCCGGAATGGTCGCGCGCATAAGTCTCTCACCATTAAGCATAAAATTTTTTGCTTATTTTGGGGATCGAGGGCCATCGTGCTGGCGGCGCGACACTTCCCCCACCCTGGACTCGCGCCGAAAGGGAAAGGGGGGCCGGTCCCTCGCCAGCCCCTCTTTCCCGCGAATATCGTCGGGGGTTCGGGAGGTAGCGTTGGCTCCTCATTGGTTTTGGGCGCTCATCGCGGGCGGCTGTGTCGGATCTCTGCTATTTCAGACGGGACTGATCAAAATCCACCGGCGTTAAGCGCGAGCCAAGGCCTCGACCCCCAGTCTATGTTGCTCGACGTGATGATGGCGGCAGAGGCTGACGCCGAAGATATCGTGCGGCTTTTGCCCGGTGCCGGCATTAGCGATCGATCGGAGATGGGCGAAGTCGACGCTCGTGACATCACACCCAGGGACGCAGCAGCCGTGCGACTTTCACCCAGCGACGATGCCGCGGCCACACTTTTCGCGGCGGCAATTCGGCCTGCTCGACCCCATCGGCAGGTCGGCAGTCGAGGCGCGTTTGCGCCACTTCGCCACCGTCTTGGTATTCAAACCGTAGCGGGCGGCCAGGGTTCGGGTGCTCTCTTTCACCGCTTGGAGCTCGGCTCGAACACGCGGCGTCGTGCGGGCTGCGCCGTGAAGACCTGTTGCCAAAGTGCATCCTCCCCCTGACGGCTCAAGGATGCACCATCACAGTCCGGGACTGAACACCTAGTCCGCAGCAAGGATAATCCAGCGAAGATCGACCTTGCACAGCCACCGGCCAAGATCGGTCGGGATTTAATTGAGGAAGGGTGATCCTGATGGTAGCACTGGCAGGACCGAGACATTGATAGTTGCAAGGAGATTATCGTGCCGGGTGATGAAAAAGCGGGTCCGCCCGCAGTATCGGGCTCAGGCAATTACGATTTGAGTAGGCTCAATGCCGTTCGTCACGCCGTTTTATCGAAGCACACAGTACTGCCATGGGAAAGCCGGGAGGCCTACAAGCAATTATTGAGCACACTTTGTGAAGAGCATCATCCGGAAGGGGAAACCGAATACTATCTCATCGAGCAACTGGCCGATATTATGTGGCGCAAGAAACGCCTACGGTTGGCGGAAATAGCGCTGATTCATGAGACGCAGAAACATATCACGGATGGTCCTGCAGGTAGCGCTCTAAACCTTGTTATTGAGCATCGCCCGGTGGCCGTTGCGGCATTTGGTGAGCTCGATGAACGAGAAAGATTTAGATATCTTGCAGAGCTTACCGCTTACGAAGACCAAATACAGAGTGCAATTCAAGTCCTCACTTCGTCGAGAGGACGCAAAACCTTTGAGGTGGGGTTCGCTGAATTGCCGAACCACGCACGCGAGTGGTGGGGAAATCGCGTAGATCCCATGGCTCCCCTGCAACTGTTGGATAGTGTGAACGCGCCAACGGTTGAAAACTTACTCGTGTTTCTGAAGACGGTGGTGCTGCCATGGTGCGAGCGATGCCGGGAGGCGATTGAAGAGCGGTCGATGGTGAACGCCAGGACGATGGAGAGGACGTTCAATTCTCACGAACTCGAAAAGCTTGACCGCTACGAGGTAGCCCTCGATCGCAGGTTCGAGCGAACGCTCGCAATGCTCCTGAAAATGCAGGAGTTACGCCGGCAGAAGGCCGGTTAAATCCGTTTCGTAAAACAGCTGATTCTGTGGACTTTGCTCTACGCCCGTCCGGAGATTGCCGCGGCGCGAGTTGTCTGAGCAACCTGCCAGGTATTGTAGAGCCGCCCTCGTGCGCGGGGGTGAGACGGCCGTCGGCTGGAGGCGATCAAATCCGTTTCGCAAAATTACCTCTGAGCTAGTTCAAGGCAAGCCTTCATCTCCCTGTCGGGGCTAAGTCGGGCGAACTCGGCCGCCAATGCCCAGAGATCGATCTGATACTTGTCCCCGAAACGTTTTCCGCCGAGACGGTGCTGCTCCTCGTGGTGGGTGCGGCAGAGGCTCACCCCGAATGCGTCATGCGGCTTTTGGCCGGTGCCGGCATTGGCGGCGGAGCGCAGGTGGGCAAACTCCACCTCGGTTGCATTGCAATGGGGGACGCAGCAGCCGTGCGATCGAACCCAGCGGCGGTGGCGCCGCGAGACCTTGCGAAGCGGCGTCCGCACATTGAGTTTTGGCCGCTTCAACCGGGGCGGCAGTAGCATCGCGTTCCTCCCGCCTTAAGTTCACCAAGGATAGCTTTGCAGCCAAACCCGAAGGCGGCTCATCTCCCCTGCCCTCGCGGCCTCGCGCGCGACGTGCCTGATCGGCCCTCGAGCCCGGACTTCGGGTAAATCGCCTCGAGCGAGTTCATCCGGACAGGGACCTTGGCGCGCAATCGCTGTTCGAGGTCGCTGTTGGCTTGCCGGAATTGGGCGATTTTGTCCGTGCTTCGTTTCTGGTCGCACAGCGCCGTGAGAGTCGCGCGATAGTGATGGAAGACTTTCTGAATGCCCCAAGTCGGGTCGATCTTCAGAAGCAGAGACGGGTCCGGTGCTGAGGCGGGCTCGTGTCCGGCGCCGGAGCCGTTGACTGTCCGGTTTTCTGGGGCAACCTCGGCTTCCGGCTGATCTGCGTGGGCTTCGCCTATGTTGTCCGCAGCCAGAGACGTCAGAACGGCCGAGACCGTCGTGGCCGGCGCCGTCGCGACCGGGCTCGCCGCGGTCAGCCGTGGTCGAGGTGAAGCGTGCGAGCGTAGACCTCCCTCTGGGTTGCTCTCGCCCGGCGGGGTGCGGATCGGCCGCGCTCCTCCCCTTCCTTTGTAATCCTCGACCTCTTCGCGCAGCTGCAAGCCGCGCAGCACATCGGCAAAAGCGTCGCGCATCGTCCAGGAACGCGCGCGCATGCGCAGCATCCGCTCGGGATAGGTCTGCCACGGCCCCTCCGAGCGCGTCAGCCCCGCGCGCTCCGCCATCGCCATCGAGAAGCGTGTGACGATCGGGGTCGCCCGGTGGCGGCGCTTCATCGAACAGATCGCCGTGAGGCCTTCAGCGTCATCGACCTCATAGTCCTCGACCATATCTTCGAGGAGACCTGAGTGCTCGATGACCGAGAGCGCGCCGTCGCCCCAAATACTGGGGGTCCCGCCAATCACCGCGATCGCATGAACCGCGGCGATGGGCCCAAGTCCGACCGTCGCGCCATGCAAGATCGCCAACTCGAGCTTCGGCTGCAGGTAATTTCCATCCATATCGCGGTAGCACTCGGGTGCCCACTCGGCGAGCGCGATCAGCCGGGCCAGCTCTTTGACCTCGCCGAGCGATTTCGGCACCAGGAAACCCGGTACGCCGAACGGACCTGGTGCCGCGTAAGACAGGTCTTCGATCGCAGGCTCGAACCGGTTTCCCGCTCTCAGTTCCCCGTCGGCCATCTCATGCGGCCCCGCGCACATGTAGAGTCTCGCTCTGATAAATCCTCAAGCCGGGGATATCGCGAACCCCGTCCTTATTGATGGCTTCGCGCACCACATCCACATCGAGGCTCATGTAGTCGCGCGGCACTGCGTCGAGATCGACCACCTCGAAGGCCCACACCTTGCGGACATAGGCAGTCGATCCGTAGTCGCCGCGAATGTGGGTCGGTTCGGGCTTCGCTGTGGCTGCCTGTTGTGCGGCTGCGGCGCGGGTCGCCGCCGCCTCAGCCAGCAGCAACTGCTCTGCGGCGCGCCGACGCTCGGCCGGGGTTTGCGCCGTTTGCGCCAATCGGTCGGCTTCGGCCCGATGCTCGGCCGCTTCCTCGGTGGCGCGCCGGGCCACTTCTTCGCTCTTTCGTCGCGCTTCCTCATAGCGCTTCGCGTCACGCGCGGCGATCTGGTCACGGTAGGTCTTGAGGCGCGCGGCGACGGGGACCAAGGCCCCGGTCAATCTGGTGCAGCGGCGCTTGAAAAAGCCATCAACGAGCCGGCCCGCCTTGAGGAAATATTCTTTCTCTCGTTTATGGGCGGCTTCGGCTTGTTTGATGTGCGTTTGGCACTGCGCAATGAAATCGGTGGCGGTGGCGGCATCTTCGTCGCTCACAAGCGGGGTTGGCACCCGAGCGCAACCGAGCTCGAGATCGATAAAGCGTACCACCAACTCGCGGTGAGTTTTGGCAAGATGCAGGTCGAGCGCCTCGATGGGGGCAAGCGGCTCCGGCGGATTGTTGTGGCCGAGGCCGGGGGCCGTTTGGCGTAACGCAACGGGGGTGTCGCTCACCGATGCTCTCCTAGAAGAGTGGGGGGATTGCACTGAGATCGACGGGGCTGTGCGGTCTGGCCTCGGGCGCGCCGGGATTGGCTCGTGCCCAGCGTCGCAGGGGTCCGCTGCGAAATTCAAATTCGGTGCGCCTGATTGGGCGCAACGATCGCGCCGTCCACACTCGATCAAGGTCGACGCGCTTGCCATCGACCCGTGCTTCATAGCGGGGCGGCCGATCCAACGGTCGGCACCACTCGTCGGGGTGCGGGCCGGCGATAGTCGTCGGCTGCGGGATCACCATCGGACACAGCTGGTAGATGACCGCCGCAACCAAGGGTGCTCCGGACCGCAACCGCATCACGTAAAACCCCGGCTCCGGGCGAATCAGCACGCGGCCAGCCGGCACTGCCGCGACCGTTGGGGCCCGAATGGGCACTCTGCCGACGCGGAAAACCCACAGGATTCCTGGGCCTGGCTGAAAAGCCGGCGCGAGCAGATGCGGCGCCTCGATCGGCGTGATAGGGCTGAGGATCGACATAGTGGTTCCGATAAACCCAGAGGATCAAACGGCACGTGCAGGGCCTCAATACCTACATCAATAATACGATTTTGTGCTTAGAATCAAGTATTTTTGATGGAGAAATTTTTAGATGAGCCCGGCCCAGTGTCGTGCTGCGCGGGCTCTTCTCAGCTGGTCTCAATCCGATCTCGTAACCCATTGTGGTATAACGAAAAAAACGATTGCTGATTTCGAGCGGGGCGCGACAACCAAGCCCCAAAAAGGAAGCCGAGAGGCAATCATAGCAGCGTTTGAGGCGGCCGGGATTGAGTTCATCAAGGGCGGTGTTCGCGTGAGGACGTTACCCAAGCGGACACGGCCGACCGGCTAATGTAATGAGGCTGGGTATCGATTTCCTTCCAGGCCCGAGCCATTGCGGGTTTCTGCGCGGCTGGTGATGCCCCTTGGTGGTGCGGTCGAGCTTAGAAACCTGCTTTCTCAGATGCTCGACGCGCTGACAGCGGAAGGGATAATCAGACACACGCCTGAAGCTCCTCAGCCGTAAGTCACTGCGTGCGACGACATCAAGCGGACCGACAACCTGCCGCGGTTTGCAGCCGCTACGCTCACGCTGGAGCCGCATCGGCAACAGGCGGTTGATTCGCGGCAAGGGACTCCGAATAAAGCTGAGCTACCCCATCGACCCTGCCATCCGCAATGATGCGGCCACGTTCGAGCAAGACCGCGCGCGTGCACCATTCGCGCAAAAGCGGCAGCAAGTGCGAGGCCAACACGACAATGCTCGACCCGGCAACAAAGGCCTCCATGCGGAGCCGTGCCTTGGCCAGAAAGCTCGCATCGCCAGCGGCAAGCCATTCGTCCATCAGCAGAATCTCGGGAGAAAATGCGGTGGCGACGGCGAAGCAAAGGCAGATGGCCATACCAGCGGAGTAGGTTCGCACCGGCATGTCGATGTAATGACCAAGCTCGGTGAAATCCACGATCTCGTCGATATGGGCGCTCACCTCGCGCGGGTGTATGTCCATGTACATGCTGCGCATGACGATGTTCTCGCGCCCCGTGGCATGGGGGTTCAATCCCACCGACGAGGTAAGAAGCGCCGAGACACGCCCGCTCGATACTATCCGTCCGCGAGTCGGCTGGTAAATTCCGGCGAGGACCTTGAGCAAGGTGCTCTTTCCCGCGCCATTGGCGCCGATCAACGCCAGGCGGTCGCCGTAACCGATATCGAGGTTGAGATCCGAAAGAGCGCACACCGCGATCTGGTCATGCCGATCCTTGCCCAGATTGCCTTGCATCGTGCCCTGCAGCAGCGTTCGCCACAGCGACCGGCTGCTGCCGCTGTACACGGGAAACTCCACCGAGACGTCACGCAGGCGAATGAAGGCCATGACCGCTCAAACTCAATGCGCGATGCCGCTATGATATCGGGGGAAGAAGCGAAAAGCGATCGCTCGGCTGATCGTGGCGGCCACCCTCAGAACCGGAAAGGAGGATGGCTACACGGAAACCTGCTCACCGAACCGCGGCAATACCGCTTGTAAAAGAACAGGTGGACGATCGGTACAATACAGCGAAAGAGAGTCACGATGCCACATCAAGGAATCCGCCAGGTTCAATTCGGTCCCATCGAAATTATAACGAATTTATACTAATTCTATTTTTGTACCGCTGATAATATCTCTCCAAACGCAGCATCAAATTGGAGAGCATGGGTGAGTTCCTGAAACAACTCTGTGTCTCCTATTTTTATGTGCTGACGCGCAGCTATCGTCATTGCCATGCATTCCACTAAGCGCTCTACCTGTTGCGGTGTAAGCTCAATTTTCATTGTTACCTCCAGTTTCACCGGGGCCGATGCGAGCTTCAGAGGGACCAATCCTCGACACCAAGGCAACGAGCCCCTTTGAGTTCTGGGGTCTGGGGTCTGGGATCGAAGGCCGAACCTCTCGGCCATCGGTCCAGGCATCTCCGCGCAAATTCGCAAACGGCCCGGCCGAATACCTGTCGCCAGCGCTCATCATCGCCGTGGTCGAAATTGTTGCGCAGCATCTCAGGCGCGGTTCGGGCATATGGAGCGATCGCCAGTACTCGCTGATAAACAGGCCAGCGATCCGACGCTAAACTCCCCCAGATATCTCTCGCCGACGAATGCTGACGACCGACGACGATGTCGGGGTGCAGACGAGGTCATGTCATTGATTTAGACCTGGGAGTTCAAGCTCCTCAAAGTAATATCTCCCGAGAGTATCAACGCACGAAAAGCGCCGAGTTCACCTGCCGATCGTTGATGTTTCAGTGCGAATCGCCGGTCGCCAATCGGTGGGCCGCCGCCGGCCCCGATCTGCGCAGGATCCCTCGAGAGGGCGGCCGAACATTCGTACTGTGCCGAGTTGTCTCGGCAGCACCGGGATGATAGCGGCTCGGCTGCTCGTCGAGCTAAGGACCGACCCGAACGAGGCTATTCGCGCAGTCCGCGCTGGCGCCATCGAAACTCGAAAGCAAGAACGCCACGTCTTGCCCTGTCGCCCAATTCCAAATGTTCCGGAGTAGACGGAGGCCCGAGGAGCCCACGGTTGACCGCGCCGTCGGGTGCCTTCTTGATGTGAGCCGCGGCTTCAATTCTCGCACTTCTTCGGCCGCGAATCAGGCGCATAATCACCAAGTTACAAGCGATCGCAGACGGTAAGCTGCACTAAGGCGATCTACCCGAAGCGACGGGGCAATGAGTCTCGCTATTAGTCAGGAGGATATCTTTTTGACGAATTGCTGTAATGTCTGGGCAGTGTAAAGTAGATAAGAAAGATACCGAAGAAGAGTTCGGCCAAACTGGGGGATCCCCAACGCCTAGAGCAGAGCCGATAAACGCCCGCTCCTATCAAAACTAATGCCGTAAAATAGACCCAGCCCATCTACGGATGATCGTGCTTACGGTCGCGCAAGTCAACAACGGCAAAGAGCGCAAGGATTATGATGGCCCCATATAGAACTGGTGCCACGCAAGGGAAGAGATGTTTGATCCCGGATGTTGATGAGCATGTGTGTTAAATTGGATGGAAAAATCCATTATGAGCTTGCTTTTCCAAGCGAGCACCACGACGACGAAGACGATCCGTCGGCCGATTAACATAGTCAAGAGAGCCCGAGGGCAGCCGGGTAATTTACGAGATCGAGCTGCGGCGCGTCTCCAGCGCGGGCTGACCCGCCAGGCGACCCATGACGAGGATCAGGAACACCGTGAGAAACTGCGTCCCGATCCACCATTCCTCCCACATCCCATAAGCGGCCAGCCCGATCGTCTGGGCCGCGCACAGGCTTCCGCCCGCGGCGGCGGCGAAGCAGCGCGGCCATCGCGCTCGCGCCAGGCTTAGCCACAGCCAGCCGATAAACCCGGCGAAGAGCAGCGCGCCCGGCAGACCGAGCTCTAGCCAAATTTGCAAGGCGACGTTATGCGGATGAAGCGGCAACCAGGGTACGCCCTCCGGCGTCGGCTCGGTGCCGCCGGGGATCGCGCGCGAAGAATCAAGGCCCCAGCCGCGCTCGGGGTGCTCGGCGATGCGTTGGCCGGTAAACCACCAGATCTCGAGCCGATGCCGCGCCGAGACTTTGTAATAGTTCGCCGCCCAATCATGCACGGCGGGCACCTCGTAAAGCTTTGGGAACGTCAGCGGCGCCGTGAGGATGGCGACGACCGAGACGATCGCCGCCAGGCGGGCGACCGGTCGGTGCCCCAGATAGAGCAGTATTGCCGCCGCCGCACCTACAACTATCCCGACCTTGGCGGTGGTGCCAACCAGGCCGAATAGCGTCACCGCCATCGCCCCGGCGGCAAGTGCCGCCAGCCAAGGCTGCCGCCGCTCGATTAACAGCGCGGTCGATGGCAACACCAACAGCGCGAAGCCGTTCTCGACTTGGTTAAGCGCCGGCGCTACGAAGATCCGGTCGCTGAAGCCGCTGGTCAGCCAGCCGTGGGTGAAGAACTGCACCTGTGACAGCGAGACCGCAACCGCGACCCCCGCAGCAAGGAAACACAGTAGGCGGCGCGGTGCGGCGAGCATAGCTGCAGCCGCAGCCAACCCCAGCGCCGTTATAAACAGCGCGGCAAGCCGCATCGCCATTTCAAAGCTATGCTCCGGGTCGACCGCCCACAGGCTGGAAACCAGCCCCCACCCGGCCACCGCCCCAAGCAGCACCGCCGGCGTCACAAGCTCGCGCCAGACTGCGAAACCGGCGGGCAGCGCCACCAGCAAGCCGAGTAAGCCCGCGACCGCCGCCAGCGGCGCCAACCCACGTGGTGCCAGCACCAGCAGTGGGAACAGCAATACCATGCAGAGATCAATTCCGTCTTCCAGCCAGCGCGGCGGCGACAGTCCGGGAGCTAGTGGGAAGGCGGGCACTGAGTTTTTTGAGACAGGCCGAGATGTGGACACCCGTCAGGCCTTGACCACATTGCCGCAATCAAGCCCGAGCCGGGAACAGACATTACGGGTATCGATGACCAGGGGGCAGGATTCGGTCAGCGTCGCGTAGTCGACCTCATCGTGGTCAGTGCAGATCAGGGCAACGTCGATGATGCGGAGGGCCTCTGCAGTTAGCGCTACGGAACGCCGGCCGGCGAACTCCGCATGTTCGCGGGTAGGCGGGATCTCGAGAATGAACGGGTCGTGGTAGGACACGACGGCACCGAAACGCTGCAATAGCTCCATGATCTTGAGTGCCGGGCTCTCGCGCATGTCGTCGACATTCCTTTTATACGCTATGCCGGTGACGAGAACGCGGGTGCCGCGGATTGCGCGGCCTTGCCGTTCGCTCAGCGCTGTGATGAGACGGTCAACGACGTGCCGCGGCATCGATGTGTTAATTTCGCCGGCCAATTCGATGAAGCGGGTAGCGAGATCGAACTCTCGGGCCTTCCAGGTCAGGTAGAATGGGTCAATCGGGATGCAGTGTCCACCAAGCCCTGGGCCAGGGTAAAACGGCATATAGCCGAATGGTTTGGTTTTCGCCGCTTCGATGATCTCCCAGACATCGATGCCCATCGCCTCGAAAACGAGCTTCAATTCGTTGACGAGAGCGATATTGACCGAACGAAAGATGTTTTCAGTCAATTTGACGGCCTCAGCCGCATCCGTCGAAGACACGCGCACGGTGCGCTCGACGATTGCGTCATATAGCGCGCACGCAAGCCGAGACGCGCTCTCGCCATCGCCGCCGACAACCTTGGGAATTTGGCGCGTACTGTAGGTATCGTTTCCGGGATCTTCACGTTCAGGGGAATAAGCGAGAAAAAAATCGCGACCAGACCGCAACCCACGCCGCTCCAAAATGGGACGGAGAACCTCGCGCGTAGTACCCGGATAGGTCGTGGACTCGAGTACGGCCAAATGGCCCCGCCGCAGATGTCGCGCGACCGCCTCGGCGGTGCTGACCACATGGGTCAGATCGGGCTCGCGCTGGCGCGTCAGTGGTGTCGGCACGCATAGGATGATCGCGTCAACTTCGGTTAGCCGGCTGAAATCGTCGGTTGCCGAAAGGCGGCCGTTATCGCGCAGAGCGGCGATGCTTTCCGCAGAGATGTGGCGGATGTAGGAGCGGCCGTCGTTCAGCGCCTCGACCTTGGCGCGGTCGATATCGAAGCCGAGCGCAAAAAAACCGCGCTCGGCAGCGGCCCGCAACAAAGGCAATCCGACATAGCCGAGACCGACCACGCCGATCCGCGCGTTGTGATTTCGGAAGCGCTCGATCATCGCGTCGACGTCCAGGAGTTGCGCCTGAGCAGGCGCTTCAGCCAACGGCGTAGTCATGCACGGTTCTCGCAAAGTTTGAGAGGGGAAAGAGGTTTAGTCAGTCAGATGGGGTGATTGGGGTCTCACCCCCAGCAATCGGGCGGCTGCTCCTCCGGGATGGTAGAGCGTGGTCCGGTGTGGATCGGCCACAAGCATCGAGGAGGAGCAGCCGTGGGTTACTTTGCCGGGTTGGACGTGTCGTTGGAAGAGACCGCCATTTGCATCGTCGATGATGCTGGTCTGATTGTGCGCGAGGCGCGTGTCGTGAGCGAGCCGGAAGCGCTGGTCGCGTTCTTCAAGGCGGCCGGAATGGCGATTGAGCGGGTTGGCCTCGAGGCATGCTCGCTGACGGCTTGGCTGCATCAGGGACTTACCGAAGCGGGGATCGCGGCGATCTGCATCGAGGCGCGCCAGGCGAAGGCGGCGATGGGTGCGATGCCAAACAAGACCGATCGCAACGACGCGCGTGGGATCGCGCAGATCATGCGAACCGGCTGGTATCGCGCGGTGCATGTGAAAAACCCATCCTGCCGGTCCTGGCGTGCGCTGCTGACCGCGCGACGAATGGTGCTCAACAAGCGGCGCGACGTCGAGAACGGCGTGCGCGCGCTGCTGCGCGAAGCCGGGCTGAAGATCGGCACGCCGAGCCGGAAGAACTTCGCGGCACGGGTGGACGAACTGGTCGCTGACGATCCGGTACTGGCTGGTTTGGCCGAGTCATTGCTGTCTGTCATCGACGTGATGACCCGAGAGGTCGACAGGCTCACCAAGCGTGTCCTCGACGAAGTGCGTGTCGAGCCAACATGCCGGCGGCTGATGACCGTACAGGGTGTTGGGCCGTTAACCGCCCTAGCGTTTCGCGCAACGATTGATCGGCCGGATCGTTTTCGCAGATCGCGCGACGTTGGGGCACACCTCGGTTTGACACCCCGGCGCTACCAATCCGGTGAAACTGATGTGCAGGGCCGCATCAGCCGGTGCGGCGACGAACTTGCCCGCACCGCGCTCTATGAGGCGGCCCACTCACTGCTGATCCGCAGCACCAAATGGTCGGTGCTGCGAGCCTGGGGCATGAACGTCGCCAAGCGCCGGGGTATGGCACGTGCACGCGTGGCAGTCGCCCGAAAACTGGCCGTTATCCTGCACCGCGTTTGGAGCGACGGCTCCAAGTTCCGTTGGGGCAAGCTGGTCGCAACGCCCGCAGCAGCCGCATGACGAGAGGAGCTCCAGTTTCCGCCTGACGAAGGCGGATCCGCGTCGTTCCCGTGGGAACGATGGGCAAGGCGATCTCGTTGAGAGTTCTGGAGCCGGAGGGCAGCAATGCCCCGAAGGTCGCGGGTCAGATTGAGACGCCTCGCCCTCCTGACCCCATCATGCGGCGGCCACGCGCCGACCGCGAAGAGAAGCGAGTGACCCACGGGTACGAATGAAAAAACGAGGAACAGCTTGACCCTGTTAACCCCAATCAGAGAAGTGCTCTTAGTAGCAGCGCTGTCAATTCTCAGGGTGCGCACAGCAATGTTTTGCCGATGTCGCGGGCCTCTTAAAGATATCAATCTTCGGATGATCATGGACGCGAGCACACCACTAATTCTGCAAGTGACCAAGCAGAGTCTGAAGACGGTGACGGTGGGTGTGAGCGTCGTGGATCAATTCGTAGGCGTTGTTCGCCACGCGCTTCCGCTCTCCGGGATCACGAAAACGGGTGATCACATCGTGAAGATTGGTAAGGTCGGGGTTGACAGCGAAATAATGCTCGTCCGCCTTTAGGATATCATTGTAGCGACCCCGGATCAGCAACTGGCAGGTCCCAGTCCCGGCAGCGTCGAAGTGCCGCGACGAGATGCACTTCCCGTAGACTGGCGCACGTGGCCGATTGGTGAAGAAACGCGCCTTGACCTCTGCGAAATAGCTTAGGTCGTCCCCGATGGCTTCATGCCGAATCGGCGACAATTTGAGGAGTGCGCGCAACGCTTCCTTCGCGCCATAAGGGAGCCGCCGTGCGAACGAATGCGCGAAACCGTCTGCACGCAGCGTCCGGCGGCCCCCGCATTGGCGCAGAAATTCGTGAACTTCGAGCACGGAGCGGTCGTCACGCTCGAGAAACCATGTTCCTGCTTCAGTGCCGATCGTTCCGCGACAATCGTTGAGGAAAGCAGCCCAATCCGGCCGAGACAGTCGACTGCCGCTGGTGGTTTCAACATCGACGGTCAAACCTTCTTTCGGACCGCAGCGGCGAACAGCATCGTAGAGCCGATTGCGATCGTCGTCGCCGAGAAAGCTCGGGTATTGAGCGCTGCGCCCGCCGACATCAATCTCCCGATCCGCATCATCCTTCTCGCGCCGAAAGGCGGCGTCGTTGAGCGCGTGCGGCAGCGCCACCACCCTGGCGCCACTACCTTCGTACAGCCACTTGCCGGCTTCGAGTAGCAGCTGCGTCGCCACGTAATCGGCGCCGACAGAGGCGATGAACCGCCGCTTGTCGCCAAGCGGCGCCCACGGCGAATTGTATTCGTTGCCGATGAAGGCCACGAGCCGCCCGCGCCGCGCCTTCAGGGCTCCGGCCAACGGCTCAATATATGCGAGAGTGTCAGCCGAGCAGGAGTGCAGCGCGACGATCAGCTCGGCGGTTTCGATGACGCGCCGCGCGGCGGCGCGCTCGGCCCGTCGGAATAGGTTAAATGTCCTGACGCCAAATTGCGGCGCCTCGCAGAACGCGTCAAGCCAGTCAAGATAGTAGGATGAGCGCGTGCTGTAGTCGACCGTCAAGACGACGGTCTGGATCGCCTTATCGGTCAAGCGCGGAGGTAGTTGGCGATCACCGCGATCGCGCGGTTCGCGGCATGGCCGTCACCATAGGCCACGATCTCGCGCCGCGGCGCATAGTCCGGACCCTTCCACAGCCGGTTCCAACCCGCATTCACCGTTTCCACCCATTCGGTCTCGCTGCGCAACGTGACGCAAGGAACACGGTGGAAATAGGCCTCCTTTTGCAGCCCACCGGAATCGGTAAACACTGTCACCGCCGATTGCAGTAGCCGGTGCATGTCGAAATAGCCAACCGGGTCGCAGCCGATGATGCCGTCCAGAGCAATGCCCCAATCCTTCAGCAGCTTTTGGGTGCGGGGGTGGATCGGGAACACGATCGCCTGATCGCGCGCCCGCTCTCGCAGATAGGCTACGATCTCGGTCAAGACGTCGCGGTTGTCCGTGTTTTCGGCCCGGTGCAAGGTCGCAACCGCGTACGGCCGAGCGACGATCCCTAATCGATCGAGAATGGTCGAGCCCTGCGCGCCGGCGGTAGCAAACAAGGTCGCATCGTACATGACGTCGCCGATATCGTGGACGCCCTCCACGATACCCTCGTTGCGTAAGTTGTTCACTGCCGTCTCGGTCGGGCAGAACAGAAGACTACTGATGTGGTCGGTGAGCACCCGGTTGATCTCCTCCGGCATGCGCCGGTTGAACGAGCGCAGCCCGGCTTCAATATGTGCGACCGGCACGTGCAGCTTTGCAGCGGCGAGCGCTCCGGCTAGGGTCGAGTTCGTGTCGCCCAGCACCAACGCGATATCAGGCTTTACGGCGAGGATAGCTTCCTCGAGCGCGGCCAGCATCGCGCCGGTCATTTCACCGTGATTGCCACCATGAATGCCAAGATTGATCCGAGGTTCGGCGATCCGGAGCTCATCGAAGAATACCTGCGACATGCCACGGTCGAAATGCTGGCCGGTGTGGACAAGGATCTCCGTTAGCCCGCCATGCTCGGCAATAGCCCGTGATAGCGCGGCGACCTTGACGAATTGCGGGCGGGCGCCGACGACGGAAAGCAGGCGAGGCTGGTTCATCTGAAAGCGGTTTGCAGCTCCGGCATGAACGCTGAGTGTCGCAGCATGCAGGTGCGTATCAGGTCGCGCTGCTCTTGGGTCCACGCGATGGTCCGACGCAGCCCGTCCCTTAGCGCCGTCTCGGCAACGAAGCCGAGCTGCTCACGCGCCTTGGCGGGAGAGCCAAAGCGCCGCCCGGAGCGATCCCAGTCGCGGGCAGGAGCAAGCGCGATCGGCGTCGGATTACCAGTTAATTCGTTGATCAGGTTCGCCAGATCGAGGATCGACGTCTCCACCCCCGAGGCCAGGTTGTACACCTCACCCGCCTCGCCGCGCAGCGCGCAGGCGAGAAGGCCGGTGACGATGTCCTCGACAAAGATGAAGTCGCGCGAAGTGATGCCACCGTTTTCGACCGGCAGCGCCTCGTGCTGCAACGCCTTCCAAATAAAGGTCGGGGTGACGTTGCGCCACACCGTGTGTGGTGTCCCGCGCCACTCTCCGGCGCCGAGGATTTCCCCCGGGCCGTAGACATTTTGGAAGCGCGCCTTGACGAACGGCAACCCATAACGGGCGAAATAGAAATTGCCGTACATCTCGCCGATCAGCTTCGAGATCGAATACGGGCTGTCGTGGAACAGCGAGACCGGCGCGTCCTCCGCCGTCGCGTCAGCCTCGTCAAACGTCTTTTCCGCGACGGCGCAACCGGCGGCGGCATAGACGATCTTCTTCAGCCTGCGGAAATCCTTGAGTCGGTCGAACAGTTTCAACGATGTCAGCGTGTTGTTGGCGTGATCGGCAAGCGGATCTTGGATCGACGACTGATTGCCGTGGTAGCAAGCAAGGTGAAAGACATAGTCGAGCGGCGCCGGCAACGCGCTGAGGACTTCGTCGTCGGCGATCGAACCCTTGCGGAACTCGACCTCGGGACCTTCGGGCACGTTAGAGATGTCGGCCGAGAGCAGATTATCGACGATGACGACCCGCTCCGCGCCGGCGTCGAGCAGCCGGTGCACCAGGTTCGAGCCGACAAACCCGGCACCGCCGGAGACCATCACCCGTGCCCCGGCAAACGGCCCTTGCATCATCGTCACCTCCCCACCTCGAGGCTGGGCGCGCGCAGATGGCTGTAAATATCGGTCACGCCATGCGCGTCGTACCAGGCGAGCGCGCGTCGAATCGTGGCTTCGAAACCGTGTCGCGGCTGCCACCCAAGGTCACGCATCGTGGCCGACGGATCGAGCACGACTATCGGCACGTCGTCAGGGCCCGGCGGCACGATCGGTACCGGCTCGGCAAGGCGGACCCCTAGATGATCGACGACGATGTCGAAAATCTCCTTGATCGAGTGACCCTCTCCAGTCGACACGTTGTAGACGCCGACGGCTGGGCCCTCGAGCGCGGCATCCATCAGCGACAGGAAATCCTCCATATCGAGAAAATCGCGGACCGTATCGCTGCAGAAGCAGGATTGCCCCGCCTTGAGCCGCTTGTAGAAGGTCGGGATCGGCCCGATCGATAGGCGCGGGCCGGTGACATTCGCCAAGCGCAGCGATACCGCGGGTAGCCCGCTCATCAGCAGATAGGCCTCACCCGCCGCCTTCGAAATGCCGTAGCTGGTGAAGGGCCAAAGCGGATGGTCGATCGGGATCGGCACGGTGCGCGGCCGGCCGTAACACAGCGCCGTCTGCAGATTGACGAATCGCGCGACGCCGCACCGCCGCGCGGCCTCGATGAAGTTGATCGTCCCATCGACATTGGTGCGTACATCCTCGCGCCAGTCTGCCGGGTCCTTGTAGGAAGCGGCGCCGTGGATCACATGGGTCGGTGCGAAGCGATCGAAAGTGTCGTCGACCAGCTGGCGATCGGCGATCGTTCCTTCGATGACCGTGAGGCCGGAGATTTCGGGCACCACCTCGCGCTTGCCGGTGGCGAAATTGTCGATGACGAGGATGTCGTGGCCACGCGGAAGGTAGGTCTCGACAAGACTGGCACCAAGGCAGCCGGCGCCGCCGGTAATCAACAGCCGCACTATTTGTCCTCATGTCGCAGATGGGTGTAGCCGCCCTGAACGCCGAATTTCTGGTAGTAGGCGACGGTGTCGCCGACGATCTGGTCGAGCGGGGTAAAGGCGATCTCGCCGAAATCGGCGAAAGTGCGCGACGGATCAAGTAGAATCGAGGGCGCGTCGTCCGGGCCGAGCGGCCGGACGTCCGGCTCGGGATAGGCATTGAGCTTCATCGCGCGCACTACCGCGTCGTAAAGCTCCTTGATCGCGACATCGCGTCCTGACGAGAAATGGTAGGTGCCGTGACCGGTGCCGTCGGCCGCCTTGACGACGTTGGCGGCGAGATCCTGCACAAAGACGAAATCCCGCCGCGCCTCGGTGACGAAGCAACGTTTCCCTTCAGACAGCCGCTGGAAAAAGATCGGCAGCGGGCCGCTGACGTTGCGCGGACCGACGACATTGGCGAGCCGGAAGGTGATCCAGTCGACCCCGCTATATTGAATGTAGTGCTCGCCTGCGGTCTTCGAGATCGCGTAACTGCTATTTACCGGATTGATCGGATGTTCGAGGGTGATCGGCTGCTGCAACGGCTTGGTGCCGTAGCACAACGCCGTTTGGAAATAGATTAGCCGCCCTACTTTATGGTCTTTGCAGGCACGCGCGACGTTGGCGGCGCCGACGACATTGGTCACCGCGTCGGAGTGCCAATCGTCGGGGTCCTTGTAGGACGCTGCGGTGTGGATGACCACGTCGGGGTGGAACCCGCCGACGAGCTCATTCATCAGCCTAGTGTCCGCGATGCTGCCTTCCACAAGACGCAGCGCGGAGTGCGGGACCAGATTATCGCGCCGCCCCGTCGCGAAATTGTCGATCGCGAGCACGTCATCTCGGCGAGCGAGCAGCCGGTCGATCACGGTCGAGCCGACGAGCCCCGAACCGCCCGTCACAAATACCTTCATGTCACGATCCTACTGACTTGAATTTCGTCCGGCAGAGATTATTGCGCGGCCGGAGAGAGCTCGCTTGGCCCGCGCGCGATTTCGTCGGCCAGCATGCGGCGAAAGCCGCTGGCCTGGTCGTGAAAGCGCTGCTGCCATAATTCGAGGCTCAACAGACCCCACACTTTGCGCGAAAACCGCCCCATTTCGGCGAGATTGGCAAGAACCGCGGCGGCATTCACGTAGGGGCGATGGCGGGCGGTGTCGCTGCTGAATGTGTCGCGGACGAACTCATTCAGTTCATCCGAAAACCACTCCTTGAGCGGCACCGGGAACCCCATCTTGTCACGACGGTCGGCGATTGCCGCGGGCAGTTCGCTGCTGTAGGCGCGCTTTAGCAGGTGCTTCATCCGCCCGCCTTCGAACTTCACATCGGCCGGCACTGTCGCGAGAAACTCGATCAGCGGATGATCGAGCAGTGGAACACGGCTTTCAAGCCCGTGCGCCATGCTCATGCGGTCTTCCACCTGGAGCAGCGCTGGCAGCAGGCACTTGAAGTCGAAATGCGTCATCTTGTCAAAATAGGCTTCCTTTTGGACGTTGTCCTGATTGTTGAAGATCGTCCGGAAACTCTCAAAAACCTGTTCCTTGTCGAGCTGCGCCCAGTCGATCTCGTCCGCCATATCGGTCGAGCGGTCAACCAGGCGGAAGTAACGCTCGTCGAGAACGCCGAACAGGCCTTCGCGCCAAAACTCCCCGATTAACGGCTTGTATTCGCGCAATAGACCGAGGTTCGGCACGATCAACTCGATCGTGACGACAAAATTTCCATTTTTGTATGTGCCATCGAGCGCCGCCTTGATGCATTGCTCGAAATAGGCGAGCAGATAGCGCGCGTAGCCCCCGAAGATCTCATCTCCGCCCTGGCCGCCGAGCACCACCTTGAGATGCTTCGCAGCGAGCTGGGAGACCATGTATTGCGGGAACGATCCTGGTCCCGCGACGGGAAAGTCGAGATGGTAGAGAACATCGCCAATGTGATCGCGAAAATCCTGCGCGGTGATGTCGACAACGTGCAAATGCCCGCCCGCCCGCTCCGCGGCGATCGCGGCGAACGCGCTCTCATCGTAACCCGGGTAGTCAGTGAAGCGGCCGTGGAAGCAGTCGCGGGCGTGGCCCGTTGCCTTGCCGGCAAGAATGGCGATCAGACTGGAATCGATACCGCCTGAGACATAGGCGCCGACCGGTACGTCGCTACGCAAATGGACGGCGATGCTGTCATCTAGCAACTCAGTGAGGCGGCGCTCGAAATACGGCGCGCTATGGTCAAAATCGATCTCGTAGCGGATATCCCAATAGCGCCAGAGCCGGACCTTGCCGTTTTCGACGGTGAGCGCGTGACCGGGCGGCAGCTGGTTGACGCCCTTGAAGAGCGTCGCCTCACCGATTGTGTACTGGAACGTTAGGTATTCGCTGAGCGCCTGAGGATCGGTCTCGATGGTCTTGAGGAAGGGCAGCAGCGCCTTCGCCTCCGAGGCGAAGACAAACCGGCCTCCGGTGATCGCGTAGTAAAGCGGCTTGATGCCAAACCGGTCTCGCGCGCAGAAGAGCCGCTGCTTGCGCTCGTCCCACAACGCAAAGGAAAACATGCCGCGCAGGTGGTCGACACAATCGGTACCGTGGCGGTCGTATGCTGCAAGAATGCACTCAGTGTCCGAGCTCGATTGAAATGGCCAGCTGGAAGACAGCGCCTCGCGCAATTCGAGATAGTTGTAGATCTCGCCGTTATAGGTAATCGCCATGGGGCCAGGAGCGAGCATCGGCTGCCGCCCGGTATCGCTCAAATCGATAATCGCCAGACGGCGGTGGACGAGGCCTGCGTTGCACGCCGGGGCAATCCAACTCCCCCGGCCGTCGGGGCCGCGATGGGCGATAAGCCGATCGAGCACTGTGAGCGACCCTTCGAGGTCAGGCAGCGGCTTCCCGTCGATCGAAATGATGCCTGCGATACCGCACATGTCCGCTGGTTCCTGGAAAACCCGACTCTAACCGCTTCTGCTCGCCGCGGCGAGCAATGGCTGTTCTTGCGCGGCTACGAGGCCGTCAACGAGTTGACGCAGCCGAGCGGCCTCGACCCGCCACCGCAAGGTCTTCGCGAGGCTGGCGACGGCCGGACGGAGCGCCGCCGCGTGGCCGGCGCAGCGTTCGATTGCTGCAGCCAGCGCCGCCGGCTCGATCGGATCGAGACAGGCGCCGACCACCCGGCCGGCGATCGCCGCCTCGATTTCCGGCAGCCTGCCGCGAATAAGCGGCAATCCCGCAGCCACCACCTGAAAAAATCCGTTCGGCAACGCAAAGCGGTAGTTTTCCGAGCGCGCCGCGTAGATCACTAGCCCGAGATCTGCACCGGCGATGAATGGCACCACCTGGTTGGCCGGGACGCGGTAGCCGAAATGAATGCGTCGCCGCTCCGGATGCTGCTCTAGTAGAGCTGCGACCCGCTCGTAGCCGCCCCCGACAAAGGCGAGGTGAAAGCGCTCGGGCAAGCGCCCGATTGCGTCGCAGACTGCCGCCAGCTCCATACCCGGCTTGTAGTTGCCGACGACGACCGCAAGGCACTCATCCGGCGCGAGCCCAATCGTCGCGCGCAAATCCGGCGCCGCCAAATCGTCGCAGCGCTGGTCGTGGCAGTTGCGGATCACCTCCGGACGCCGGCCGAATGTAGCTTCCATCAGCCCGGCGACACCGTCGCTGACCGTCACGACGGCATCGGCTTCGGCGATGAGCCGGTCCTCGAGCCGGTTCAGAAACGGGCGCATTCGCCGGCGATCGAACAATGGCAAGGTCGCGGGCGGTTCGATGCCGCGATAGAAATCGTGCGCGTCATAGATGATCTGCGCACCGCTGCGCGCCGCGATCGGTGCGACCGCGCGGAAAAACTCGAACGAGTGTAGATAATAAAGCGCCGCCGGCGGAACCTGGCGTCGTGCGAGACGGCAGTGCCGCCACCAATCGTTACCGCGAAAGCCGAGATAAAGCGCCCACTCGCCGATTGCGCCGCCTTGGCCTTCACGCAGCCTGGAAAGTAACCCGCCACGGCCGTTTCGCCGCAGCGCCGCTGCGCCACGATCGATACGGTACTCCTCCAACGAACGGACCTCGATCTGATCGCCCCAGAACGTCTGCGCGCTCGGGCGACCTTCGACGACAATTGAGTGGAAGCCGATCTCACCAAGCGTGCAGGCAATCTTAAACGCTCGGCTGTCACCGTCGAGTGCAACCGGCGTTAGCGACACGGCGACGCCGCGAGCGGAAGGAGCCGCGCTCAGGCGTTGACCCCAAACAGGCGGCCCCAGATGCCCAGATTGACGATCCGCCACAGCGAGAAATCGACGCCGCGGCGCCCCGCCAGCATATCCGCCGCATGGGCGCGAACCCCGACGGGGTTGAGGAGCCCGGGGAAATGGGCCAGCGTCTGGTCGATTCCGGCGAGCACAGCCTTGCGCAGCGGGCCGCGAAACCACGCTTCCTCCGGAGTGGCGAAGCCCAGCTTATCCCGTCGCTGTCGTACCTTCTCGGGCAGGATTCCCTCCATCCCGCGGCGCAGCACCCGCTTGGTGTCGCCTCCCACGATCTTGTGACGATCACCGAGCGCCAGGGTGAATTCGACCAGGCGGTGGTCGAGAAACGGCACCCGGGCCTCGATCCCGTGCGCCATACTGTTGCGGTCTTCCCAATGCAACAACATCGCTAGATTCGAAGCCTGGGTCATGACGACGCAAAGATCGCCGATGCCGCCGATCGGGGGCCGATTGATTTGCTGGCGTGCGGTCTCGAACGCGCTGCGGCCGAGATGTGGGCGCAGCCCCCCACCGTTGAGCCAATCGTGCTGCATCACCGCTTGCCGCTCGCGCCGCAACAGTCGCGCTAGCGATGCAGGCAATAACGGCAAGATAAAGCTCCGGAACTGCTCGGCCAGCGAGATGCCGTGCCAGGTGCGCCGCTCGACCATTGCGCGCAGCAGCGTGGCAAAGCGGCGCTGCCGCACAAGGCTAGCGAAGTAATACGAAAAGCCGCCGTGGTAGCCGGCGAGCTGCTCGTCGGCGCCTTGGCCGTCGAGCATGACCTTGAGCCCGGCGCGGTGCGCCTCCGCGAACACGCACCATTGAGCGAAAATGCTGGTGCTGCCGTATGGCTCATCCTGGTGCCAGGTGATTCGCTCGGCCAGCGCGAAGGCGTCGTCGACGCGCGGGTAGCACCAATGCGGAATGCTGCCGGTTTGGGCGATGACGGACTCCATAAAGGGACGCTCATCGACCTCCTTCGCGTCGTAACAGGCGCTGACGCTGTGTACATGTGCGTCGTTGCCGGCAGCGTCGAGCTCGCGCGCCATCAGGCAGACGATTGACGAACTGTCGAGCCCGCCCGACAAGCAAGAGCCAACCGGCACGTCCGAGCGCAGATGGAGATGCACGGACTCGGCCAGCAATTCGCCGAAACGGCGCGCCGACGCCGGTTCGTCGAGGTCGAGCGTGCCAGGCTCGATGATATCGTACCACCGGCGCACCGGAAGCGGCATGCCCGGCCGCCAGCGCCGCAGGGGGAGCCGCAGACATTCGCCGCCCTGGAGCTGGTCAACCCCGTCGAACATCGTCTCGCCGGTGTGGTCCATGATGCCTGACGACAGAAAATCGTAGGCGCGGGCAAGGTTGAGCCGCGCGGAGAAGCCGGGAAGAGCGGCGATCTGCTTGATCTCCGAGGCCAGCGCCACGCCGCCCGGCGCGGCATAGAAATAGAGCGGCTTGATGCCGAAGCGATCGCGCGCGGCAAAGATCGCCTGCTCGCGCGCATCCCACAGGACAAAGGCGAACATACCGACGAGCCGGTCGAGCGCCGCTTCGCCCCATTCGGCATAGGCGGCGAGCAGCACTTCGGTGTCGGAGGTGGTACGGAAGACGTAACCGCGGCCAACGAGTTCCTCCCGCAATTCGATGTAATTGTAGATCTCGCCGTTATAGGTGATCCAATACCGGCCGTCGGCATAGCTCATCGGTTGTGCGCCGGCCTCCGAAAGATCGATGATGCTGAGCCGCCGATGGCCAAGCGCGACCGGCCCAGCAGCGCTGTCGAAAACCTGCCAGCCGCGCCCATCCGGTCCGCGATAGGCGACCAGATCGATCCGCGCCGGATCGGGCGGGAACCCCAGCGAAAACCAAATGCCGCACATCGCCGCTCTAGCCCGTCGCGGCTTCCGGGAGGAGGGAGCGATAAGCCTCAACGAGATGTGCCAACTCGCGTTCCCAGCACAGCTCCCTGGCGGCCGACAGCGCCTTCCGTTTGAACGCGTCGATCAGCTTCTGGTCGAGTGCGTTGATCGCCGCGGCGATCGCCTTGGGCTTGACGCTTGGGATCAGAGTGCCAAGCTGATACCGCCGAACGAGCCGGGACATCTCGGGCAGATCGCTAACGCACAAGGCCGTTCCGGCCATGACGTATTCGAAGAACTTGTTCGGCAGTGCAAATTCGTTGTGGCGGGAGTGGCCTGGCAATGCGAAAAGGCCAACGTCGAACGACGCCGCCTCCCTGACCAGCTCGGTCATCGGAACCGCCGTTACCAACCGGACGCGGTCCTGCAGCCCCCCATCATGTATGCGTTGCCGCAACGCATCGCTGAACCCGGGATTTTCGGGGCCGCGGATGGTCAGGTCAAACTCCGGCCGCCACAGCGCGACGCTGTCAATCGCCGCCTCGAGACCGCGGCCAGCCGCGACAATGCCGTGGTAGAGCACCCGAATGCGAGGCCCGGTCGGGCGGAACGGGAATTCCTCATAGGCCGGGGTATTGCGGATCGTCAGGCTCGGCCGCTCCAAGCCGTACATCGCGTCGAGCCGCTCGGCGATACCGTTGGAAACCGCAGACACCACGGCGGCGCCCTGAATGAAAGCGCGTTCCAGTGCGCAGACCATCGGCCGCTTCCATAGGCGCCATTTCAGCTGATCGCCAAATTCCTCGGAGGCGAACTCGTGTGTGTCATAGCCGTAGATGCCCCCTCGCTCGCTTGCCAGTCGGGCCGCGAGGGGCAGGGTCGTCCAATCGTTCGCCAACCAAACCCCTGCACTGAGCTTACTGGCGCAATCGTGCACATCGAGGACGTCCTGCCGGTAGGACCAGTAGGTCCGCTGCGCGATGGCCGGCTGGATTCGTGTTGCCAGGAGGCGGAGCGCATCGGAAACGCGGCTGCTCGCCGTTGACCGCGATCTGACAGCGTTCGGCTCGCGCGACCTTTTGTCCGGCGTCCGGCCGCAACCCGCTTCCAGCAGGCCGCCTGCGGTCAATATTGGCCACTCGGGCTGCGGAGATCGAGCCCCCGGAAGACCGACGGCGACCACGTTCCAGCCGGAGCGCGCAAAGGCATCCCCTTGCCGCCGGACGCGCGGATCGTCGCCGATTGGCGACAAGGACAGGATGCAAATCTGCGTCATTCAGATCGCGTACCCCAAGCCGCTCGCTTGACAGGCCTAGCGCCTCGAACTCCAGGAGGTCACGCACACTCGGTGGCAGTACGTGAGCGGCCCAGCCCGTCAACCGCCCGCGCTTGATACTTCGTGCCGCCAAGTGACCCGCCTGCGGCGCCGGCGCAATACGGACGCGAAGCCACGCGCGAAAACGCGCTGGCAGCAGCCGCCAGGCTGCAAGAAGCAAAAGTTGCCGCTTCCGGCGTCTAGGGCGACGGGGAGGCGTTCTGACGGCAGCCATGACTGCAGTGCTGGCCCGCTCGAAATCGTAGAGACCGTCTGCGATAAACTGGCTGACAAGTGCCGGGCCTCTGGCCGAGACCGGCCACGCGCTCTCGCCATTCTGGGAAAAGGCGACGACCGGTACACTGACAATCGTCGCGCGCCGCGCCCTCCCGGCCCGCCCCTCAAGATAGCGGTCGCAGCGCTGCACGAATGTCCCATAGGAATGCTGCTGACCCTCGATGATGTCTCTATAGGCCCGTTCCGTGAGCGCGGTCAGACGATCGACGTCTCTCAACGCCTCGAAAACCGCACTCACATTCGAGTAGTCCTTCTTCAGCGGGATGTAATGTTTTTCCGGAACGATCACGCCAGAATATGAGCCCTCGAACAATACCAACGCTGTCTTCAACCGGATCGCCTCAAATATTTTCGGCGAAATCTAATTCATGGTAACGGGCGTCGGAATGCCCTTGAGGAATCGATTGGAGAATTCGTCAAACGATAAGTCCTGATAGGCGGCCGCCAGTTCCTTTAGCGATCCGTCAAAATCGAAGACGTTCGACCCGCTTTCCGTGCCCAGCATCGCCCGGCAGGAGCCGACAAATTTATACCAATCGTTCCCGTAAATCCGCCGAGTGTCCTCAACCTCGATATCCGCCGGAATATTATGTTCGATACAGTAATTCCGCATGTCGCGGCCGATGCGATACTTTTCGTGACCCAATTCGCCATAGTGATGCGAGAGACGCCTACCGCGATAACCTAGATAGATGCGCCGCTCCGCCATCGGCTGCGCGAAGCTGTCGATGTCGGGGTCCTCCGGAACGTAGCCGGTTAAGGTGTCGATAAAGGTCACATTCGAGAAGCGCTCGGGCGGATAGATCAACGAGATCTCGACTCAGCGGCACGTTCGTGAAGACCGTGTCGATGCCGAGCCTTTCGACCCATCGCTGAGCGGTTTCGGTATTCTCGTATTCGTCTTGGATGAAGAGCAGTTTTGGACCTTGGTACCGACGAACCGCATCGGCCACCTCTTTGGTGATGTGCTGCGGCAACGACAACCTGATCGAATAGTGAACCACGACTGCATCGAAACAAGCGAAATCGAGATCGCTTCGGCCACCCGTCAATTTGAGGGACCGATTCACACCGGACATGAAATAGAAACGGTGACAGGAATATTTATCGAAGCAATACAAATGCTCGTAGACGGTCTTGATACCCGTAGACGCCTCGTCATAGAGCATCAAAACATTCAGAACTCAAACCGACCTGCCCATTTCTTCGTGCCGCCAGAACCGCGCCTTTACCCAACGCAAGAACTTGGCGAGTCTGGGAGCACGCATCGCTAACCATTGCCGGAAGCGATTCAATCTTCGGATTTTCTGCCGAAGTATCTCGTTCTCAATTTGAAGACTCTTGTTCACAATTTGAAGACTCTTGGCGAGGTACACGTGGAAATCGCGCGGACCATCCGTCGGCTGTTCGTCGAGGGTCAGATGCCAGGGCGCGCTGGCGGCACTGGGGCGCAGCGAGGGATCGTTTCTACGCGCCACCGGCGGACTCGGCTTGCCGGCTCGCTTGCGGTCAATCACCGTATCGACTGTCGCGACAAAGCAGCGATAGTCGAAATTCCCTGACGCGATCAGGTGGTCATAGGCGCGATCGGCCATCGCCGCCAGCGAGTCGAGATCCTCGATCTGGTCGAGGACGTCATCGACATTCGAAAAATCCTTGCGCAGCTCGATATAGTGGTCGCCAGGCGTGACGATGTCCGAATAGCGACCCGAGAACATGACCATCGGTGTCCGAACCGCCGCGGCCTCGAACACCCGTGGCGAAATCTGGCCCATCGAGACCTTGTCTTCGACCGGATCGGTGTAACGGCGGAACTCCGCGAAACTCGGAGCCAATTTTCTCTTGGCCTCGATTTTCTGATAGCGCGCCGCCAGCGAGCCATCGAAATCGAACACGTTGCAACCGCTCTCGGTACCGAGCGTGGCGCGGCAATTACCGAGAAAGTCGTTCCAAGCCTCTCCGTAGATCCGGCTTTCCTCGGTCATTTCGATGTCGTGACAAATCCCACGCTCGGCACAGATCTCGCGCATGCGGCGACCGATCTCGAATTTGTCGAAGCCCAGCTGACCGTAATAAGCCGGCAATGTCCTTCCGCGGTAGCCGATCGTTACGGCTCGCTGCGCCAGCGGCCGCGGTTTGCCCTGACGCGTCTTCAATGTCGACGGCGCGTAGCCTGTCAATACCGTGATGAACTCGGTGTCGGGAAACGTCGCACGGGGATAAACATATTCCCGGCCATCGTTCGGCACACAGGTGAAGACGACCTCGAAAGCGAGTTCTTGGATTGCTTTGCGCAGGGTGTTAGTGCGGTCGTATTCGTCCTGGACCGCGACCACCTTCACGCCGCGATAGCGCTTCAATGCCTCGCGGTACGACCGGCTCACGTGGCCAGGAAAGCAAAGCCGCGCGCAGTAGCTATGGAAAACGGCATCGAACTGGTTCAGATCGATATCGATCTCGGCGTTGTGCGTAACGTGCAGGTACCTCACGTCGTAGCGGGAGTAGAGCTTGAAGCTGTTCAAGTAATCCATGGTCGTCGGCACAAAGGTCGCGGCGTTGGAGTAGGCGACCAGCAATCGCGGTTTGGCCATCACGCAAGGCCACCGGTTACTTCAGCCTCGCAATGCGACGATCGCATCGCCAGCCGAGCCTCGGCCGCGACGGTCTCGGGACCCATCGGCAGGAGCCCTAATCTCAACCGATCGAACACGGCTTCGAAGCGTTCGGCACAGGCGTGCCGGTCAATTGCTTCCTGCGACTGATTCATCCGTTTGGCCCATTAAGAAACAGGCGTCGCCTATAGGCTTGACCTGGACGTCTGAACTACACCTTGCCCAAGTGGGTCATCTGGGAGGTAAGTACATTCTCGCGGCCGGTAAATCTCCATGAATTTCGGGCATCGCTCGAGAACATCGATCAGGAAAAGCCTTTCGGGAGTCGGTCGCGGACTGCGTTGTACACCATCGCAGCAAGCAGCCCGCCGGGTCTCAACAAGCGGTAGCTCTCATCGAAGGCGCGCTGCAAGCTATCATCGCCAAACGGTGCCTCCGAGATGCTGCCGCGTCGCGCCTCCCAGCGAGCCTACGCAGCCGCGAGCGATTTGGCCATGGCGACGGGGCCATCAGCGATGTCCAAGCCGGTATAATCGACGCCGCTTTCAGCCACGCGTTGCGCAACAGTCCCATCGACTTCCAGCACGCGGCGCCTGGACATGGCGTCAAACGGTATATGTCGGAAGAGATAGAGGTAGAAGCCGAAGGACCATTCGTCGGACCGTCGTATCGAGCCTTCGGAGTGGTCCGTTATTCCAAGTTGGCGCGCAGCGCTAGCACCGCAAAGCGTATCCCAGAACTCGACGTTCCGCTCGTCAATGTCCAGCTGGCCGGCCGGCAATGTGAGGCCTACTGCTGTCGCATCGAGCTGGTCCTGCTGCTTTTTATCCGGCATCGGCACCTTGTCCTGATCCGCAAGGGGAATGGTCGTCTGTCCGTGCAGGACGGTGACGTTTGTCAGGGAGCCGCCACGGCGCCGGGATCGCCCGGCGAAAGCCCGAGCATGAGCCGGTCGTAGACCTCTTCGAAGCGCTCGGCACAGGCGTCGGCAGAATGCCATTTCAATGCGTAGTCGCGGCTCGCCTTACCGATGGCATGGCGCTTCGCCTCGTTGGACAGCAGATCCTTTAGGACAGCATAGATCGATGCCTCGTTTGCCGAGACCAACGGACAGCCGTCAATGGACGCGAGCCGCTGCGCGCCAGGTGGTTCCCACCGATTCATGTAGCAGACCGTTGGACGGCCAAGCATCATTCCCTCGCGCGCGGTCGCGCCATAGCGGCCGATATTGAGCTGGTCGACGATGACGTCGGCTTGCGCCTGGATAAACCGCACCTCCGTGCTCAGCACGTCAGAGACGAATTCGAGGCGGACATTCACTCCCTCGCCGCGCAGCCGATCGATGGCATCGATTATCGCCGCCGTGCCCTTGATATTGCGCGACCCGCGCGACCGCTCGCTAAAATTGCCGACGCCATGATAAACGATCAATTCGCCCGGCTTGCACGGCAAGCGCCATTTCGCTGGTATCTCCAGGTTGGGGCGCCAGAACTCCGCGTCGAGTGCCGTGGTCAACGGCTCACGATAGGCCTTGTTACTGCCTTGCCAGTCGAGTGCTGGGAAACCTTCCGTGGCGATGAGATCGCAGAACATGTAGACTTTCTGGCCCCAGGCGAGGTTGCCGGCGTCGGTGCAGACCGCGTCATTTTTTTGCCAGATGCAGCGGTCGCAGGCCCCACCTGACCAGGTGTGGACCGTCGTTTGCGCCACGCCGTCGAGGCACCCGCAGATGGAATAGCCGATTTTGACGCCGATTTCCCTGAGCGCCAGAAAATCTCTGGGAACGGTAGCGTAATGCGGAAAGCGATCGTACCGGTTTGCAAAGAAGGACATGCAGCCGCGACCGTAGAAGTGCACCATTCGGAAACGGCGGCTCACCTCATCGTAGAACGCTTCGATGTTCCGCTGCATGCGCTCGGGATCCGGGTCGAAGAGGCTCAGATCTTCGCCATGGTAGAACTGGCTGTACGGTCCCTCGGGATCGTCGGCACTTACCGACAGCGCGTCCCACCCGCGCTGTCGGAGCGCCTTCGCCAGGTAAAAGAAGTTGTAGTAGCTGTGCCGAATAAAGACGACGCTGCGAGGTCGGCCGGCGCCGAAACTTTCGGGTGACGAAGTGGAGGCTCTGAGCCCAGCGCGCACCAGCACCCCGTCGACGCGGCGAGCCAGCTCTGCGATGTCCCGCAGGCGCTGCGTGCGCACCAGCGAGACCGGTCCTAACCGTAACGCCCCCTCTTCCGACAGGAGATTGCATCGGCGTGCAGCCCGCCGGGCGAAGTCACCGAGACCCAAAGTCAGTCTCTCTGTCCCGGATCAGTACGATACGGCGCTCGTTGAAGGTGCCCTCCCGCTCCAGCAGGCTCGTTTGTATGATCTCGACATTGTCGAGGATCATCGCGTTCCATTTCTCAGCCAGGCTGGTCGCGTTCTCGGTCCACCACTCCGGATGGATTAGAATGTGCAGGCGCGGGTGCTCGCCGCTTGCAAAGAGCTCGTCGGGCTCGCGGCCACGAAAACCGAGATTGCTGTCCGAAGTATAATAAAAGCCTTCCATATCGGTGCGGTCATAGGTGTTGATGCAGTCGAGCTTGACCTCCCCAGCGAGGACACGAGCGCCTGGTTGGTGGAAGGACACGACATCGATGCTGCAGCCAAACTCCGCGCGCAAGAGCTCGCGCTCGCGGTCCACCTCGGCCGCGAGCAGCTCCGCCCGCATATGAGCGACTGCGGCCTCGTCGAAATGCAGTCCGAGCCAGTGACCGAGCGACCGGATACGGTGTGCAAAGGCGGCTTGTGGGGGAGCAAGAAGATTGTACATCACCGAGCGCAACATGACGAAATAGGTGCTCGATACTCCTTCCTCAGCCTCTATCTCGGCCATTCGCGCCGCCGCAGCCAAGTCATTGTCGCAGTCATGGCGCAACAGACACACCTTTTCTTGGCCGCGCCGGATTGCCTTGATTTCGTCAAAAGAGGCGAAACGATACCCGGCAACCCGGCCCGCGTTGAGGATCGCCCGGTAACGGTCGCAGGTGAACTCCCCGGGCTTCACGGCGAGCCGGCCTTGCAGAGCTCGGCAATGCCCTCTTCGATGCCGATCTTGGGCGCGCCGAGGGCGCTCGTCATTCGCCGAATGTCGGCCACCAAATGATTCGGTCGAACTGTCGTATCGACCGTAAACACAGGCGCACGGCCGACACACTTGCCGATCGCCAGTGCGATGTCGCGCAGGCTCGCGACCTGAGGCCCCGCAATGTTGATGAGCCGGCTTTCGGTGAGATCGAGGCAGCGCCGGACCAACATCACCGCGTCGTCGACGTGTATCGGATTTATCCTGATGCCCTCTTCGCCGTGCAAATAGACCGGCTGGCCACTGCGGATGTTGGCCAGAAGACGCGGCATCAGCATCTGCGGCGCCTGACCGGAACCATATAAAAAGAAATACCGCAGGACGACCGCGTTGATCTGTCCGGTGTATTGCGTCGCCAATAACTCGCTCGCCCTCTTTGTCGCAAAATAGAAACCGAGCTGGTTGCGCAACTCAGGCAGTGTATCGGTTTCGCGTACTGCCGTATCGCTGCTGCCATAGAGGCCGCCGGTCGAGGCCAGGATGAAATGTCTGGCGCCGGCGCGAACGCTCCAGTCCAGAAGCCGCATGGTAGCGCCGACAGCGACCGCATAAATCTCCGGTGCCGCCTCCGGAAAATTGCGGAATTGCGGTGATTGCGCCAGGTGAACAACGGCGTCGATCTGCCCCGGCAGGGCAATGTCCCAACGATCGTGGGTCAAATCCTGCCGAAGCCAATGCACCCGCTCCAATTCCGGCGCCGGGTCGCGACGAGTCATCGCCCAAATCTCATGCTCGCGGGCGAGATGGGCGACGAGTTGCGAACCGAGAAACCCGGTCGCTCCGGTCACGAAAATACGGGCCCCGCGATCAGCCACGGGCAAATGTCCCTGAATGTTGAGCGATGAGCGCGCGCCCCTTGAGGCCGCAATTCATCAGGGCGTCGATCGCCGAGAGTCCAGGGACGAAATCGCCAGTGCGAAGCTGAGGATAGGATGGCGGCATGTAGCGCTGATAGCGTACGGCGATACCAGCGGCGGCGAACTTTTCGTCTTCCTGATAGCCGCTTGCGCCATGCCCCGTGAGGTAGGCGTCACCCCCCACGGCGCGCACCAGAGCGACGAGTTGGTCGGTTGAAGTGCCTTCCGCGGACAATTCGCTCGCGCGCACCATCAGCGACCGTTCGAGGCCGAGGGCATCAGCCATCGCGCGGATTCCTATCAGATTCATCTCGCATAAAAGTTCGGTTTCGGCGTCCAGCATGGCGTCGAGGATCGGCATCGTTTCAGCGAAGTGAGGTGCCCGGGCATACGATTGCGCCAACGTCGCGCGCATTTTCCGGCGCCATCCCGATGCCCTGACGACGCGCAATCGGTCGATCCGGCTACGCGCCTCCCCGCCTCGCTCAACTGGCACCGTGATCCAGGCCGGCTCGCCTTGAACCAGAACCTGGACACGGTTGGTGTAGTTACTACCGGTGTGCTGATGCGGCACCGTGTCCAGCAGGATAAGGACGTCCGCCGCAGCGAGCTTGTCGAACCAGCCAAGCCAGGGCAGAAAGTTGGGTTGGTGGATCGCGACCAGCACCTTAAGTCACTCAGCGGTCTAGCGCAACGCCGCGGAGCTCTTGCGCAGCGAAATTCCGCGCAGCCTTCCACGCCTCATTCGCCAGGGACTTTCCTCGCGGGGTCGTCAGCACCTCACACCGGGCGCGGCGCCAGTCGTCAATGCCTGAAAGCACCACTGTCGCGCGCTCACGGCGGTCGTAATGATGGCAGAGCCCCAATGTGACGGCACGGTTCGCTGCCGCACGTTGCCATGCCAGCGGCGGCCGGTGCGCTAACAAACGCCAGCGCGAGCTCCGGCGCGTGAAACCGCCGATAGCTTCGGACTTGCGCCAGACGATCTCCGGCAACGACCTCCAGTCCCGCACGACAACGGCGCGACCATTCCAGCCTCGTACCCTCGCGCCGGGGTGTGGCGCCACCAGCGCGCGCACGAGATTGTAGATGTCGATTGCCGGCATCAACCAAGTGAACCCGCCATCTTCGGCATTGCGCCGCCGATAGCTGTGGGCTCTTGCCTCGTCTTGAGGAATACGGGGAGCAGTTCCGGACAAAACCCTCGGCAAACTCTCGCCGATGATGCGATCGGCGGCGGCTTCGGTCTTGCGACGCACATCAATCCAGGTGTCGGAAAACTCGATCGGTACCTCGCGGCGGTCGATAAGGTCGCCGCTATCGAACTCCGTGTTCATCCAGTGGAGGCTCGCTCCACAGCGCCGCTCGCCGCGCAAGATCGCCCATTCGACGGGATTGGCGCCCCGTTGCTCGGGCAGCAACGCCCCATGCAGGTTTACGGCGCCATGGCGCGGCAGCGTCAGTATGTCCGACCGCAGCAGCATCGAGTACGAGTTCACCAGAAACAAGTCGGGTTCAATCGCTTGCAGCCGAGTCCGAAACCCGTCGTACTCAACTGATCCCCACCGCGGCTGGACGAGGAAAGCTGCTCCCAGAGCGTTGGCCAGCCCCGCGATCGCATCATGCTGCGCTGGGCGAATTGCCGCGCCAACCACCGCGGCGATCTGCTCGCGCCGCAGCGCCCGCGCAAACTGCGGCAGACCCGACGGATCTCCGAACAGAACCAGCCGCATTGGCTGTCAGGCCGCGAGCACCCGGACCGCTACGGCCGCCGGTGCACCTTTGGTCAGCTCGACGTAGAAATCCGCCAACTGCCGCGCTAACCGATCATTGTCGTGTAAGCGGAGGACCGAGTCGCGCGCGATTTGCCGCTTTGCCATCAGCTCCTCGGGATGGTCGAGATAGTATTCAATCGTCGCCTCAAGGCTGGACAGCGTGGCGAAGATGAAACCCGACCGGCGCAATTCGTCGGTCATGAATTCTGGTCGCACATAAGTAATCGTGGGCACCCCGAGCATCATGGCCTCGATCTGGGCGTTGGCGTAATAGCCCATCTTCATCTTGCCGACCGCAAGATCGGCGCGCTGCAACACCGCCATCGCATTTTCATGCGTGAGATCGTGCACCCACTCGAAACGCAGCCGGCGCCCTTTCGCCCTGAGCCGCTCGATCGCCCGCTCAATATCGCGCGTGCCCTCGATCCCCGGTTGGTTGCTGACATGGACAATGGTGAACTCTCGAGGCTTGGGTTCCGCGCACGCCTGCGTTTCGGGCAGCACACCTGCCGGGGGCGCAAAGAAAGGGAAATGAGTGGCCTGAGGCACAAAGTCCAACATGTCGGGCGTCGTCACCAGGGTCGCGTCGCCGTATTGGCGCGCGCGCTCGCGGCGGATTCGTGCGCTATCGGTTTCGCAGATGTGTGGGTGGTGATCGCATTCCTGGCAAATGTTGATTTCGGGATGGAGCGCTATGTTGCGTGTGCGATCGCGCGCCTCGCAGCCCCGGAAATGCACGACCAGCCGCCGTCCCAACCGCTTCAGGAGCGGCAGCTCCCAACCGCTCTGGGTCAGCATGATCATGAAATGCGTATGCACGACCTCGTAGCGCGCGACGACGCGCCAGAACATCCAAAATTCCTGCAAAAGCCGGTAAAGTGGCACTGGCGAGGGAAGGAAATTGTAGTCGCATTTTTGCCAATACGGGCTCGCTCCGATCCCGAGATAATCTGCCCGCATCCCCTGCCGCCGCAATTGCAGCACCGTGTAATGGGGAACATGGACCATATAGGAGATGTGCAGCACGGATCGGCGTATCGCCCGCCGGCGCATTAGGCTGCACAGCACGTTGTTTACGGGACCGAGAAACCGCAACACCACGGTCTCGGACCCGAACAGCGCCCACGCTCGGCCTCGGACGGCAAAAGAACGCGGCGCTTTGACTGCCGCGTAGAGCCGCCGGGCCAGGCGCCGAACCGGCCGCAATCGCGAACGAACACGCCGAAGAAAGGTGTGGGTCATTCAGCAACCAGCGCTGCGGCCTTGGGTTGAGTGCGAACGGCATCGGCCCAGAGACGCAACGCCAGCAGACACCAGACCTGGGCAACGCGCCCCTGCTCGCCTGCATAATATGCCGCGACAACCCTTCGCACCGTCGAAGGATCGACCAGAGCGGCAAGCTCCTTGGCACCGCTTTCCAGCAGGTCACCTACCAGCGGCCGCAGTGCGCCTGCCAGCCAAGCGTGGATCGGAATGCCGAAGCCCCATTTCGGCCGATCGAGGAACCGGCGCGGAAAGAAGCGCTCGGCCGCCTTTTTCAGCAGGTATTTGCCCATGACCCCGTCGCTGGACTGGCGGAGGCGCATCTCCAGTGGGAGCGAAAACGCAAATTCGACCAGTTTGTGATCGAGCAGCGGCACCCTCACTTCCAGTGAGTTGTCCATGCTCATCCGGTCGACCTTCACCAGGATATCGTCGAGCAAGTATGAGCCGACATCGCGGAGTTGGCAGCGCGTGACGCGGTCGACGTTCGCAGGCGAAGCGATCTCCTCATCCGCGACCGGTGTCGGCTTTCGTCCGGTGAGGGTCTCGCGCTCTGCCGCCGAGAAGGTGTCCCGCTGCTGGTGATGAGCCGTGCTCCAATGCGCGTTTGGCCCGGGAGCCCGACCGGGCCAGAGGCCGCGCCGGGCGAGATAGGTGCGGGTGGCTTCGAGCGGGCCTCGCCGATCAGCGCGGCTCTGTTCGAAAACCGCGGGATAACTCGGGTAGCCTGCAAAAAGCTCGTCCCCGCCGTCGCCGGAAAGCACCATTTTGACCTCGGAGGCCGCAAGATGAGACACGTACCAAGTCGGGAGGCAGGACGAGTTCGGCGAAGGGCTCGCCAAAGCGAGCCGCGAGCGCCAACAGCCACGGAAGCGACACGGTCGGGTTGAGCACGGCGGAATGGTGGCGCGTGCCCAATCTCATCGCCGCTTCTTCGGCATAGGGCAGCTCCGAATAGTCGCTCTCGGCGAAGCCGATCGAAAAGCTCCGCACAGGCTCGCACAGCACTTCGCTCATCAAGGCAGTGACCGTGCTGGAATCGACACCACCGGAGAGAAAGGCACCGAAGGGCACATCGCTTCGGACATAAAGGCCGACGATCTCGTGCAACAGCGCTTCCAGCTCCTCGAGACACTTCGTTTCTAAGCGCTTCCCGAGATGCGGCTCGAGCCGCCAGTAGCGACGCTTCGACACGGTGCCACGAGTAAGGTCGATCTCGAGGCAGTGGCCGGGTTCGAGCTTTTCCACCCCCGCATAGATTGTCCTCGGCGTCGGCACGTATCCGTAACGCAGGTAAAGAGACAGCGCGTCGAGATCGACCGGCCCCGCCCGCTGCTCCACGGCCATAAGCGCGCCCAGTTCGGAGGCAAACGTCAGCCCATTTCGATCAGTACGGTAGTACAGGGGCTTTATGCCGAGCCGATCTCGAACCAGAAACACCTTGCCTTGTCTTGCATCGTGAAGTGCAAAGGCGAACATGCCCCGAAAGCGACCGAGGGCGGCCATGCCCCACCGCCGCCAGGCACGCAGCACCACTTCTGTATCCGATGCCGTGGCGAAACCGTCGCTGCCGAGTTCACGGCGAATTTCGACAAAATTGTAGACTTCTCCATTGTAGGTCAGCGACAGGCCGCTTTCGCGATCAATGAGTGGCTGAGCACCGCCTGTCGGATCGATGATCGCCAAACGCCGATGAGCGAAGCCCACCGGCCCTGTCACATATATCCCCTCGCCGTCGGGCCCACGGTGCGCCAGGGCGCCTGCCATGCGCCATAACGCACCCTGGTCAACAGAGGCGCCATCGAAACGAACGATACCTGCTATGCCGCACATCGAAATAGCCGCCGCCGTTAGCCGTACTCGCTGAAAATCCGCTTGGCGCCCGAAATACCGATCATTCCCAGGACGATGCTCGCCGCAGTCATCGCAATAAAGATACCCCAGCTCACCGGATGGAACTGCGCCTCGAACACATCTCGGAAGCAGATAAGGACGTGAGAGAGAGGATTGAGCTCGATTATGTGCCAGATCAACGGCGGCACCATCGACGGCGCGAGTACCACCGGAGACATGTAGACGATGAGCCCGAAGATCACACCGATGATCTCCCGAATATCGACGAAGATCAGTCCAATCACCATCAGCAACCATGACGCGCCTAATAGCATGGCCAGCACCAGCGCTGTGGGGACCGGCAAGAGAAGCAGGGACCAGTGCAGCTCTCCGGCAATCACGCCCAGCACCAAATAGGTCGCGAGCAGGATCAGCGGCGCAACGCCGGCAATCACGATGCTAGTGACTGGCAGGATCTCGAGCGGGTAGACAACCTGCTTCAGTATCTCGATGCGCGAGCGGATCAGCGTCGGCGAATCCTGGAGGACCTGCGTGCTGAACTGCCACGGCGCCATCCCGCAAAGAACGTAGAGCGCGTAGGTGAAGTGGCTGCCCGACGAGCCAAGCTTGGCACTGAAGATAAAGGATACCACAAAAATGTAGGTGACGGTTTGGATCGCCGGCTTAAGAACGAGCCAGCCAACCCCTAGTATCGTGCCCTTCATCGTCGCGCGGAGTTCGCGCTTTGCCATTTCCCAGGCCAAATAGCGATTCGTCCAAAGCGATCGCGCGAAACCCAGCAACACATACAACCGCAGGCGTACGGGGCGTTGGGTGACGATGGCGGTTCGCATCAGATCTCCTCATTGCTCCTCGGGGTCATTGGACAGGAAACGGGAGACGCGGATCGTCATAACCCAACCGATCACACAGTTTGCGCACCGTCGGATGTGACAAAAGCTGCGCCAGTTCCAACTCCGATAAGAGCTGCCGATACTTGTCGTCGATGCGCAACCCGGCACCGGCCTCGTAGAACCGCTTTCGGATATCGGCCGGCTCACCGCCCTTTGGCCAGCCTTGCCCGAGCTGGTACAAGGGCCCGGCATTGCCTCCGATCTGGTGGTATGTGGCCCGGAAGAAATCGTCCATTTGCGACGCATACGCTAGTCCCAACGACTGCAGCAGTGGCCCTAGTGCGGCGTGCGGATCGGCGACCATCCGCTCGTAGTGCATAAGATGGAAGGTAGCGCCGCCGACGGTTTTGGCGTACCGCGCGAAGAACTGGTCATAGACGCCGGCGAGGTCCTCGATCAGCTCCTCCAGGAACGCTTGACGCATGCGTGCCGACGAGAACCAACTCAGCATTCCCAGCGATCCTCGGCGGGGCCGATGGGGCATAATGTTTGTGAGGCACGAGGCAAGGTATCGAATCGGATGCTTGACCATCAGCACATAGCTAGCAGCGATGCCCTGGTGCTCATCGCTCGCCAGCACCTCGTTAAACCAGTCGATCGATTTCGAGGAATCGACAATCACGTTTTTGCCGAAGATGCGTTCAACTTCACGATAAAGGTTGGCCTTTGTGACCGTGGCTCTGACTGTTTCGTTCCAATAACGGCAACCGAAGCCGCACGCGCTGCAAGCGCTGGCGCTCTCGTCGCCGCGGCTCAGGATGAGTGCGCTGAGCTCGCCGCCGGCGTGAACCTCCGGATGCGCGCCCAGCATCAGATTAAGCACCGTGCTGCCGGAAAAGCTCGTGCCGAGGATACCGATCACGCGCAAATCCGCCGATTGCTCCGCCATCGCCTATTTGCCCGTCGGCTCGCCTTGGATGGGAGTCGGCATAGGAGCAACTAATTCCGGCGCCTTCGCAAGGGCGACAATCCGGAAGGGGTGCCAGAACATCGGCCCGCGATTTATCGTACACGACCTGCGCGACGCAAAAAACGGTGCCACGCCGCGATAGTCGCAAAGCTCCTTAAAGTCATCGTCTTTCGTGTAGAGCTTGATCCACAGCGAATAGTCGTTGTTAATGAGCGTCAGTGGATCCAATCGCAATTCGATTACGCCGGCCTGGGCCAAATCCAGCAGCGTTTCCATTTCGCGTCCCGGTACCGTTTCGATGTGATAGGACGAATCCATCTCGCCGACAAAGCTGGCTGAGGGCCTGGTCAGAATTCCGCAAAAGACCCTCACGCGCTGCACCGGTCCGTGAAGACAACGGTAGTGAAGCCTGACTGTCATTGGCTCTCCGGCATAAAAGCCGACGGATGTGGCTCCTGTGTGGTCGTGCAGGGTTACCTGGTCCAGGACTACCTCGCCGCTGCCGCCCGGTTTGCTCATATCGGGCGGCGCCTGAGCGAGCTGCCGATGTATATCCTTCTTCTCCTTTTCGAAAACCCAGTCGTAATAGAGGCGGTTAACCTGCAGTGGCAGCCCCTGATCGACAACCTTGCCATCAACCATAAAGATGGCGTGACTGCACAGCTCCTCGATTTGGCTCGTATTGTGCGACACGAACATGACGGTGGCACCGCTAGCGCAGATCTCTCGGAAGCGCCGTTCGCATTTCCGCACGAAGTAGGCGTCGCCGGCAGCGAGCGCCTCGTCCACAATGAGGATGTCGGGATCGCCGCTCATCGCGATTGAAAACAGCAGCCGCCCACGCATACCCGCCGAGTAGGTGCGCAAAGGACGCTCGATATACTCGTCAAGTTCCGAGAACTCGATGATGGAGTCGACCTTCTCTTCGATCTCTTGCCGCGTCATGCCGAGCGTGAGGCCGCCGAAGAAAATGTTCTCGCGCCCGGAGAATTCCGGATGCGAGCCGACACCCGTCGAGAGCAATGTCGTCACGCGGCCGCGCACGGCGATTTCGCCCTCGTCAATCTCCAGGAGTCCGGCGACGCATTTCAACAACGTGGTCTTGCCACTACCGTTGGGGCCCAAAATCCCAACCACCTGACCGCGCTGGACGGAAAAGGAGACATCAGAAACAGCGGCAAAGCGTTTGAAGAGTTTCTCTGCGCGCCACGGGAAAAGCCGCTCCTTGATCGGTCCGGAGATGAAGTCGTCGTAAATCTTGTAGTATTTCGATACGCGGGACACCTCGATTGCCGTGTCGCTTGCAGGGATATCACTCGTTGTCGACACGGGGATAATCGCAACAGGGTCACGCTGAAGTGCAGACATGGTTCTCGCTCGTCGATTTTGATTGAGTTTTGACGCAGCCGTGTTTACGGCGCGTTAGCCGCTAGCATGGCGGTCGGCCCGCCGTAGGCGACGCAGAAGTCGTTTGCCGGCGACGACAGATCAGCGTAATGCGCTCCGCCGTTGCCGCGACGGCACTTGGCCACGAAGATGTAAGAGGCGGTCTCGCTCATCGTTTCCGTTTTTCGAACCGGATGTCGATTAGAAGGTGCAGATGCCGACCTTCTGGCTCGGATGGGGCTCGCTCGAGGCGACGAAACGGAAACCGAGCTGCTTCGCGAGTTCCTCGAAGATGCCCTCGTCCGAAAGGCCCGGACGAATCATCGGCGCGACGCCGTCCATGAGGAAGCCGAGCGGCGGCGCATAGTTGGAGAGAAGGTAGGTGAAGATGAACGTCCCGCCCGGCTTCATCACGGCCTTCAGCGCCTCGAAGCAGCGCGCGACCTGGGGTCGCGACAAGTGCGTGATCACCGACTGAGCGATCGCATAGTCAAACGAAACACCGAAACGCTCGAACTCGAACGAGCCCGATTGTAGCAGGGAATAGGGCCGGTCAATGTCGAGATGGTCCAGAATGGCACGGCCGAGCGCCAACAGCGGCCCCGTTGGGTCGATCCCGTAGTAATGGCCGGGCTCGAGATAGGGAATGGCGAGCGAGCCGAGGCGCATTAACCCGCATCCCACATCGAGCAGGTGGTGCTCCGGTTTCAGCCCGTACCGCTTCAAAATGTCGATCTGCCAGCTCCCGAACTCATCCCACAGCGTGAAATAGCTGCTCGGCGGTATGTTGAAGTCGAGCGCCATGTCGATGAGGGTCTGGGGATCGAGGCCCATTAGCCCCTCCAAATTCGGTGCCAGATCGGCACCAGGACGTGCTGGCCGAGAGGGGTCGCTTTGAGCCGTTCGAGGAGGTGATGCCGCGTCGGAAGCCACCTCGGAGTGCTCATTGACGGGACGATAGCGGTGGGTTGGACGGTAGCGTCGGATTGGACCGGAAGTGGCCGATGTGGGGTTTCTTCAATCGGGAACAACAGCCGGATGAAGCCGCATTGATCGCCCGACAACTCCACATTGAGGACGCTGTGATGGTTGGAGTAGCGCCACAACACGAGATCGCCACAGGCCACGGGCACTTCGTGGCCGAACCTTGCGCTGCCGCCCTTGTTGGTTTCGAGGATGAAACCGTCGCCGGTGTAATCGACTCCAGGCGTACACAGGAACAGAGTAGCTTGAAGCTTTGACGGATCGCGTATCCACTCGTCGCCGTCAAAATCGCGATGCGGTCGCGTAACAACCTTGCCGCGCATGCTGATGACCGCACGGTAGCTTACAGCGCGGCCGTTCAGTGGAAATATGTCCGCGTGCGGCGCCTTGCCCATGACTTGGTTGCGCAGCCATTGCACCTGAATGGCGACCGCGTAGCTGACTTCGTCGGCCGGATGGTTCCAGAAGAAATTCAGATAGCCGCGATGGTCGCCTTGCTGCGTGCCGTAATAATAGTCGGGGCAGTCAGCAACAAGCGCCTTCACGCCCTCGGCCGGAAGCGGCTGATGAACGCGCGCCAGTTCGAGCTCCGACCAAAACCGCTGCATGTGACCGGCAATCCTCGGGTCGAGGAAATTGCGGAACACGTGAAAGCCGGGCCCTTCCGAGTGGTAGATGTCGTGGCGGATCGGCCGCAGTGCTTCCTCGGGAATCGCGAGCGAACTGAACTCGAAGCGGAACATCTCGCTCGGTGCCTGAAGCTCAGCGACAATCATCTCATCCCCTATCTCTTCGACGTTCTGCGGTGACGACGCAACAAACATTTCCGATCGGAAAAGCCGCGTCCACGGACTTTGGCCACATCAAGACCCAAAGCTCATCACTTCGTCTTCTCGGCGAGGGCCGCCGACGGTACGCCGTAGGCGATGTAGAAATCGCTTTCGCCGAGGACGGGCAGTCCGCTGAAGTCATACGTCCAATCGACGACCGTGGGTATCCACTGCAGATGCCGCTTGTCGGCGACGATGTGCGTGACGCCGTACTGGGACGCGAGCGAACGCCAATCCCGCTTGAGCATTGGCGGCTCCTCGACGAAGCGTCGATAGACCTCCAAGGTTATCGGCACGCCCTGATAGTTGAAGCTCCGGCAGAGGGTCCGCGCGCTCACGTCGGCGCCAAGGTGTAGCGGCACCGTGAAGACCGTACTTGCCTCGGTGACCCCGGCCCGCTCGAGAAGCTCGCGCATCTGATCCTTGGCCGGAAAGGTAAACTGACGCCAAACTCCGATCCGGCGCCAGGTAAAGAACCCGATCCAGGTCGCATAGACAGCGAGCGCGACAGCCGGAAGGGGCGCCTCGCCGGCGAAAGCGACGGCCAGCAGCATCGGCACCAGCAGCCAGGCATCGTATTCGAAGTAGCGGATGGATTCTCCCAAATGACAGAAATAAGACGTTGTCGTTAGAAGATAGACTACCGAGATTCCTACTAGCGCGTCCAAGGCCGGCATCGCTACGTGGCCCCACTTCAGCCACACAAAACCGAGAAGCGCCAGTTCCGGGACCCGGACGAGAAGCTGTGTCGGCTCTCCCATCTCGATCGCTGTTAGGCGCGCGTCGAGCGTCGCGCGGCAGCCTAGGACGGTTCGCCAGTCAATCCAGCGGCTGAGCGCCGGCTTGAAGAAGCGGCTGTGCTTCACCAGCCGATTGTAGGCGCGCGAGAATAGAACCATCTGCCGAAGACCGCGCAGGAAGAAGCGGCCGTCGAACAGAATCGCTCCGAAAAAGCACACGGCAAGGACATAAACGGGACGCGGATCGAGCGCGATTAACGCCATGACAGGCAGGGTAAACGCCACTGCTTGGCGGGCGAATAGCGAGCTGATGGCCGCGCCCACGCCCCCCGCCACGGCGAGGCCATAGGAGACGGGATCATCGAACATCATCGCGAATACCAGTCCGGCGAAGCAGAAAGCGCAGCAAAACCGTGCCAGCAGCCGCTCCGACAGCGAGATATAGTTGAGTCCGTTGGCCTCTAGACTTAGGTTCGAGGCGCCTGTGAGGAAAAGGACAATGAAGGTCATCGCCACGGTCACGCCGTGAATTTGCAGCAGTCTGGTGGCGACATACTGCACATAAAGCGCCGCGGCGGCCGAAAGTCCGACCCAGAGAATCAGATTCGGCAGGTACGCGCGCCCTTCGACGACCCGCAAAGGGAACAGGGCAGCGAAACGGTGGAAGAGTATAGGATAGGTGTCCGGCTCGTTCTCTTCCTTCATAAGAAAATAGGGAACGCCGGCGTAGCTGCCGGTTCGCTTGATCTCGCGCAGCACTGCGAGATGGAACGCGCCATCAGCAGTGAAGCCCTGTGCGAACCAGTTGCGGTGAAAATGAAGCAGTGTCAAGCGTTCGACGGTCGCCGCACTTGCCATCACCGCTGCCACGGCTACATAGGACCACATGGTGCCGACTTCCCTTTTGTGACCGATGAGAGAGGGTCGCCTGGCGCGTTCAGGATGGAGATCCGGCAACGGTCGTCCCTGCTTCGCTTGGAACACGGGGCGGCGACGACGAAGACACGGCTCCCCTAGTTCCGCCGCAGGCGGCCTCCCTGCGCCTGCGAATGCGACCGGGGCCATTGCTCATCGCTGCTTATTCTTCGTCGCAAGGATTTCATAGACGCCGCGATCGCCCCGGTATTCGCCTATGAAGAAGGGTGGCTCGGTCGGGCCTTTGAAGTGCCGCAGGTTGGCCCCACCTTCCGGCGCCAGCTCGTCAATTTCCAAACCGTGAGCGTGAAGCTCGCGCGTAAGTTCCTCCGGCTCTATGAGAATATCGACACCGGCGTCGATTGGCTCGCCACGGTGATAGCGGAAGGTGTTGAGCAGCACCTTGCCAGCTACCTCCTGCGGCTCGTACCCCGCGCCGCGGTTATGTGCGGTGTACCAGAGGAACTTGTACCACCCCAGGCCATTGGCGTTGGCATAGAGCCGCCCGTTCGGAGCCAGTACGCGCGCCAGCTCCCGCAGGCTCGCCTTCCAGGGGGTCAGAAAAATCACGCCGTAGCAAAAGACCGCATCGAAGCTCCCCGACGAAAACGGGAGCCGGTCCAGGCTGCCGCACAATGTTTCCACATTTTTGATCCCGAGCCCCTCAACGAGCTGACGAAGGATCTCAACCCGTGCGGGTGAAAAGTCGATCGCGGCGACTTGTTGATTGTACCGGGCGAGCGCCAATGACCATTGACCGAAGCCGCATCCGGCGTCGAGCACCCGCGAATGGCCGAGAAACGAATACTGTGCCAGCCGATGCTCATACGGTTGGATCCCGTTCGCGAACACCCGGCGAGCGAATGCGAGTTCTCTCTCCGCCAGTTTGTTCCGGGGCCGACTGAGAGCGGCGTCAAGTAGCGCCGTCAGATCATGCGTTGGAGCGATAACGGTCACGTGTCACCGTCCGTCAGCGCCGGCTGCACCAACGCCTGACAGAGCGGTGATGCTGCAAGCGCGCGCCGTTCTGACTCTTCGCGAGAGTACCCTGCCAAGCGCGCCCGGGCCAAGAGTTCCCCGACGCGCAGGCCGCCCGCGTGCAATTCGATCAGTGGGCGCGGCCCGACATAGGCCGTCGTTACACTCATGAAGCCGGGCAGTGCGAAGTCGTGTTGCGGCGCATGAGGAATGCACTCGGCGATGAGCGCGTCGCGCTCGACGTCACCTGCAATATGGACCACGGCCAGACCCGGGTTGATCCGCTTCAGTTCCGCAGCGGTCCAATACCCGTGCGTCCCGATAAGGCGGTCTTTGAGCCGATGCTCCGCCACGATCAACGCATCGGCGCCCGCAATCTTCGCTTCCGTCTGTTCCTTTTCGGCCGAACTCAGTCCAGAAACGTCGATTTGCCCGATCGTCCCTGCGATGCCGGCTAACTTGCGTGTCAGGGCGTCAGCGAACGGTGCGCTGCCGCAAATAAGCAGATCGGCGCGGTAAACTTCGATCCCGCACTCGAACAGGAGCCGCATTGCGACCGGACCCAAATAATCGAGGGTCTTCAGTTGCGGGACGCCTTCGTCTGTAGCGAGCACGGGAATGTCCAGCTCTCGGCAGGTGAACAGATCGATGTCCTGCTCGCGAAACTCCCATGCCTCGAACATGAGCGCGATTGCCGCGGAAGGCTTCAGTCTATGCAATAGCTCCCGGTTGAGAGGACGAACAAAACCGAGATTGGTCACAACATCGGCGCAACCGATCCGCGAGTCGTTGCGATCTTCGATTATGTCGATCTTGCTCCCGACGGAGAATGCCTCTGCCGCTTCGAGGGTTTGTGCCGTCGCTTCCGCCCGACTGCCGAATCGGGAATCCCGCGACAGCGCCACAACTTGCTCCGCTCCGGCCATTGCCGCCAGAGGCGCGGTCAGGGCGTAGGGCCCTGTTGCGGCCTCTGTCAGCACGACCAGACCCGAAAGATCCAGCCCGACAGATCCGATCGAAAATTCGGCCAGGCGCTGACACCGAGCAAGGTTGAGACCGCCGCTCGCCATCGTTATTGGCACGGGGCGCCGAGGAAGGCGTTGCACCAATGCTCGACGCTCAACAGCGACCAAACGAGGAGCCGCCGGTTCTCGCGCCCGCTCAAATGCTCGTCGAGGAGCCGGCGCACCACTGCGCGATCGAAATAGTTGTAAATCTGTGCCCGATTATCGGTGAGGACGGATTTGACGTAGTCGATGCTCTCGCCGCGAAACCAGCTCGCGTCGGGTGCCGAGAAGCCTTTTTTCTTGGCCTCTGTCACGGTTTTCGGCACGTAGCGCTCGAGCGCCTTGCGCAACAGCAGCTTGCCATCGTGGGTTTGGCGGAAGAAGGCACCGGCCTTGTCACCGGGCTCGTTCTCGTTGATCCGCAGCACTTCTGACAGGTTGCCGAGTTTCATCGATACCGGCAGCCGCATCGCGAAATCGACCAGATCGTTATCAAGGAACGGCACGCGCGTCTCGAGCCCATGCGCCATGCTTAGCTTGTCCTCGACAACCAACAGCCCGTGCAGGAAAGTCTTGGCCTCGAGGTAGAGCGAGTGATTCACATAATCCTCGGGGCGCGTCAGCTCCGCAGCATGGCGCGCGAAGACGTCGCGGAAGATGTCGCGTGTCCACACATGCCGCACCTCCGGCCAAACCGGCGCAAAGAGTTGACGAAGGTCCGTATTCGACAGAAGCCGCTGCCAATAAAGATAATATTTGTCGATATAATGCTCGAAATCGTCGTTGACGACGGCCCGGTAATACCGCCAGGGATAGCCGCCGAAAAGTTCGTCGCCGCCCGTCCCAGCGAGCACGACCTTGCCAAATTTGCCGGCCAGCTGCGCGGCGTAGAAGTTAGGGTAGCTTTGGCCGACGCGCGGCTCCTCGAGATGCCAAGCCATGCACGGAAGCGCGCGCTCCATGTCGCCTGCTTTCAGGACCATCTCGTAATGCTCGGTCTTGAAGAGATAGGACATGTGCTCGGCCGCCTCACGCTCGTCCATGGCGAGCTCGAGGCCGGAGGCCGAGTGAAGATCGAAGCCGACCGTGAAACTGCGCAGGTTCTCAATGTGCTTTGCCGCCAGACCGGTAATCGAGCCGCTGTCGATCCCGCCGCTCAGATAGGAACTTACCGGGACGTCGCTCACTAGCTGGCGGGTCACCGCCTGGCGAAACAGCCCGTCGAATTCATCGGCGTATTCATCCAAGCTCGCCCTGCGCTCCGGCTCGACGAAGGCAAAGTCCCAATAACGCTCGATCCGCCGCGCACCGTTCTCCGCCGCGACCGTCATCGTGCAGCCGGCGGGAAGCAGCCTCACGTCGCGGAACAGGGTCCGGTCGGTGAAGAAATTCTGGAACGTCATGTATTCGAGCAGCGCCTCGAGGTCCATCTCGGCACGGGCCGCTGGATGCGCGAGCAGCGCCTTTACTTCCGAGCCAAAGAGTAGAGTACCGTCGCGTTCAACATAATAGAGCGGCTTCACGCCAAACCGGTCCCGCGCAAGCATCAACTCGCGGCGCTTCCGGTCCCAAAGCGCAAAAGCGAACATGCCGTTCAGCCGGCTGAGGGATTCCCTGCCCCACTTCCCCCACGCGTTGAGCAAGACCTCCGTGTCGCTGCGCGAGACGAAGCTAGCTCCCTCGGCCTCCAGCTCTGCGCGTAACTCGCGGAAATTGTAGATCTCACCGTTGTAGGTGACGACGAAGCGTCCATCAGCGCTGGTCATCGGCTGCGCGCCCGCCGGTGACAGGTCGATAATGGCAAGGCGGCGGTGCGCGAGCCCGAGCGCGCCGTCGGTATAGATTTGCTCGCCATCCGGACCGCGATGCGCGAGCGTTCCGATCATGCGCTGAAGCACCTTTGGCACTACTGGCGCCCCCGCGTGGTTCAACATGCCGGCGATGCCGCACATTCGGGTTTAGGCCCCAGCCGACTTTCGCGCGATGATCGTGATGCCGGCCTCCTCGGCCCGTTCGCGCTCGATGGAAAGGCTCGCCTCCGCGCACCACGTCCGCACTTCCTCGATCGACTGGCGGTGCGCGTTTTTCGGGGCATACCAGTCGAAGTTGATGTGGTTCATCTCGTCGAGAACCATGCCCGGGCGGTAATAGGCCTTGAAGACATGCCAATAGAACAAGCGCTGGAGATTGATCTTCCCGGCTGGGATACCGAGCACCTCGATCGGCTCCGTAATGTCGATTTCGATATCGAGCTCACCCAGACTCTGGCCGAGCTTGGTCAGCGGGGTCATCGCCTCCCATGCCTCCTCCGGCGTCATCGCGGCGAGACGGTTGCGGATGTAGTCGTCGGTGAACTCGCGGATGGGCCCCTTGCGCCGATAGACGTAAAACAGGAAATAGCCCCCGGTTTTGATCAGGCGTGCCAGCGCGCGGATAGCCGATTGTGTCGAATCAGTGTGATGGAGAACGCCCTCGGAGAAAATGACATCGACGCTCTCCTCGGGGAGCGGGATGCGCATGAGATCGCACTGCAGGAACTCGCCGGGTACGCCGTTCTCGGCAAAGCGGATTGCCGCCACATCGACCGCGTTGGAAATGTCGACGCCGAGATAGTGCGTGCGAGCTAGAGATTGACCGAACAGTTCCAGCGCACTCATGCCAGACCCGCATCCGGCGTCGAGCACCAACGGCATCATTCCGGACGCGGCGAGCCAGGGCATCGTACCGGGGTCTCCATAGCGTTCCCGCAGCCAACCGCCTACCGCGGCGTGCATCGCGGCGGTTTCATAAGATTGCCGGCGGTGCCATTTGTAGCCAAACGCGTTCGCAGTCTGCGCCTGTGCAGCCGAGGCAAGTTCCCGCTGGCGCAGGATGCCGCCCTCCATGACAAAGGGGATGCCACCGATATCGAAGTCCCTGCCTTCCGCCGGCAGATTGCGGCCGAGCAGCGTGGTGAGCCAACTTTGTGGCATCTCACATGCTGCGGAGAGCATCGACGACGAAGGCGTAGTCTTCGTCGGTCATGCGGTTGTGCAGCGGGATGGCCATGGATTGCCGGTCGCAATCGCGGGCAACCGGGAAATCATCCGCGACGTAGCCGAAGCGGTTGCGGTAATAACCCAGCAGGTGCACGGCATGCGTGCCCGGGCGCGTGGCAACGCCACGATCCTGCAGCGCCTGCATGATGTCGTTGCGCGGGCGCGGCGCCGTCTCAGGATCGACATAGCAGACAAAAGCCTGCCAGGCGTGGCGCCGGGTCGCCGGTTCTTTCGGCAAACGCAGCCAGCGAAGCCCGCCCAGTGCCTGACGATAATACTGGGCGAATTTCGAACGCTCCTCGATGAAGCCATCGAGCTTGCCGAGCTGCACTTGTCCGATCGCGCCCTGCAAATCGGTCATCCGGTAATTGAAGCCGAGAGCCTCGAATTCGGGCAGCAGATATGGCTTCGGGCCAACATGGCGCTCTTCTTCCGAAATGGAAGCACCATGGTTGCGCAGCACGCGAACGCGTTCGGCAAGGCTGCCGCCATTGGTCGTGACCATGCCACCTTCGCCGGTGGTGATGGATTTCCGCGGATGAAATGAAAATACCGCGATATCGCCAAGACTGCCGGCGGGCGTGTCGTTTAGCGCGCTGCCCGCAGCACAAGCGGCGTCCTCAACGATCTTGACGTGCGCGGGCAATACAGCGCGCAACGCGCCGATATCGGCGCAGAGACCGAAGAGGTGTACGGCGATTACCGCCTTGGTACGGGCCGTAATCCGCTTCGCCATATCGCTCGGCGCGATATTAAAAGTGTCCCGATCGACGTCGGCGAGAACCGGCTTCGCGCCGCAATAGACGACACAATTCGCGGTCGCCACCCAGGTGAATGAGGGAACGATGACCTCGTCACCTGGGCCGACGCCAAGTGCTGCGAGGGCCAAGTGCAGGCCGGCGGTGGCAGAGCTAACCGCGACGGCGTGCGCAACCTTGTGCCGAAGCGCAAAGGCCTGTTCGAAGGCGGCAACCTTCGGCCCTTGCGTCAGCCAGCCGGTTTCCAGCGGCTCACGCAAGGCCAACCATTCCTCGTCGCCCATGACGGGGGCGGCAATGGCGATTCGACGCGGGGACGACAGTGCCGACAAGATTCGCTTTACCCCACCATCGCCCGACGAGCCTCGACCTCGGCGATATGGTTCTTGCGCCAGGCGATTAACTTGCTCAGACCCTCGTCCAGCTTCACCTGGGCGGTGAAGCCAATCTCCTCGCTCGCCCGCTTCGGAGAACCGATGCGATTGCGCACCAGCGTCGCCTGGCTGCGGGGCGCGTATTTGATCGGCTGGTTCGAGCCTGTCAAACGCAGCAGCATTTCGGCCAATTCCTTGAGCGAAGTGCGCGTGCCGGTACCGACATTGTAGAATCGGTCGACGGCGTCGGCCCGCAGCGCGCAAAGATTGGCACGTCCACAATCCTCGACAGCGACGAAATCGAACGCCTCGCTGCCGTCGCCGAGGATCGTCGGCCCTTCCCCGCAGTCGATCGCGTCGAGCATCTTCATGATCACCGCAATATAGGCGCCGCGGTAATCCTGCCGCGGCCCGTAGACATTCATGTAGCGCAGCCCGACGACATTGAGCCCGTAGCGATAGTGGTATGCGCGGGCCATTGCCTCACCGCAGATCTTGCTCGCTCCATAAAAGTTCTTGTTGTTGAACGGATGGTCCTCGGTCATCGGCTCCTCAACCGCATCGCCGTAAACCGAGGCCGACGACGAATAGACCAGCCGTCCGACACTGTTCTTCACGCAAGCATCGAGGACATTGAAGGTGCCGCGTACGTTCACGTCGAACGCGGCTTGCGGGTATTCGTGGCATTGCAGCAGCCACAGCGCGGCAAAATGCAGCACCGCATCAGTCCCCTTCAGCGCGGCGTTGAGGATATCGCTCTGAGTGATGTCGCCGCCGGCCTCGAAGATCTTGACGCGCGGATCGGCAAGCGCGCCCGCCAAATTTTCGTGTGTGCCGCGCACGAAATTGTCGTAGATGACGATCTCGCCAACGTCTTCCCTGGTCAGCAAATCAACCGCGTGCGAGCCGATTAGTCCGGCGCCGCCGATGACGACAACCTTCTTGCCGCGAATGTCCATTCGCCTAGTCGAGACTGGAGCAGATTGCCTCGACGATGCGGTTCTGCATCGCGTCATCGAGATAGGGGTGCATGGGAAGGCTTAGCACCTCGCCCGCAAGCCGTTCGGATACCGGTAAACCGTTGCCGGCAGTGGGATACTCGCGGTAGGCGGTCTGCAGGTGCAGCGGCTTCGCGTAGTAGATTGCGGTCGGAATACCCTGCGCCTTTAGCCGCGCCGCGACCGCGTCGCGATCCTTGCCAGCGGGCATCCGCACTGTGTATTGCGCCCAGACGCTGGTCGAACCAGGGGTGGCGCGCGGCACGTGCACGACCTCGCCCAAGAGTTCGCCATAGCGCGCGGCAACCCGATCACGGGCCGCGATCTCGTCGGTGAAGATCGCCAGTTTCTCGATCAGCACCGCTGCCTGAATTGTGTCGAGCCGGGCATTCATGCCGATCCGCACATTGTCGTATTTGTCTGTCCCCTGGCCATGCACGCGCAAGCTCCTTAGTACCGCGATCGTATCGTCGTCGTCGACGAAGATGGCCCCGCCGTCTCCATAGCAGCCCAGCGGTTTTGCCGGGAAAAAGCTGGTCGTCGTCAGATCGCCGAATGTCCCGATATGGCGGTTTTTATACGCTGCGCCAAAGCTTTGTGCCGCATCGCACAGCACCCAGAGCTTGTTCGCGGTGGCGATCTCCAGGATCTCATCGTAGGCGGCCGGCTGACCGAAGAGATCAACTGGGATCACCCCGACGGGCTCGATCCCGAGACGCCGCGCCGTGGCAATACCGGTCTCGAAGCTCGCCGGATCCATGTTGAAGCTGTCTTCGAGGACGTCGACAAAGATCGGCGTCGCGCCGAACCAAGCGATGACCTCGGCCGTGGCGGCAAAGGTGAAGGAAGGCGCTATCACCCCTTGCCCCGCCTTCAACCCCTTGGCCATCAGCGCGAGCCCCAGCGCATCCGTGCCGTTAGCGCAGCTCAGCACATGCTTGGCGCCGCAGAAGTCGGCGAGTTGTCGCTCCAGCTCGGCGACCTCGGGACCGAGGATGTAGCGCCCGTGATCGACGACGCGCTTGATCGCCGCATCCATGCGCGCACCGATGCGGCGGCGCTGTGCCCCGAGATCGTTGAACTCAAGCGGGGCCGGCGATGGACCTGCTGTACCTGTCATCCCAAATCCTTGGTGTTGAAGCCAGGAGTCAATTGGCCGACTTACTTTTGTGCGTCAAAGTAGATGTCGAGGCCGCACCGCGCCGGCCATCGCGTGGCGAGCAGCTCGGCGCGGGACCGTCTTGCGAAGGGCCGCTCGCAGTCGATATTTGCCAACACTGCCCTGAACCGCGAAAACCGCTGGCACATGCGCCGCAGGTGATGCCGGGAGACGAAATCTGTGTGAGGAGCCGCCGCGCCGGTCATATCGGTGTCGTAGGCGGCTCGCTCATTGGCTTTGGCGAGCGGTGGCACACCCAATACCAGTCGATCCCATAGCATGTACCGCAACGTCGCACCGGGAGAATTCCACCACCGTCGGTACGAATAGCCGTTGTAGACCATCGCGACGAGCCGGCCGCCCGGGCACAGCATTCGGTAACTCTCATCAAGCGCGCGTTGCAAATCTCCGGTGTGGTGGTAGCAGCCGATTGCGACGATGCAGTCAAATTGGTTGTCGGCGAACGGTGCGGCAAGGATGCTGCCAACCTGTGCGTGCCCGCTGCTGTCGATATGGCGCATCCGCTCGTTAACCATCGCGACCGGACCTTTGGCAACGTCGAGGCCGGCATAGTCGGCCCCTGCTTCCGCCAGCCGTTGCGACACAGTCCCGTAGCCTAGCCCAACCTCGAGGACGCTGCGTCCGCGCAGCTCGTCAAAGGGTATGTAGTCCGTGAGATAAGGGTAGAAGGCAAAGTACCATTCGTCAAATTTGCGCAGCGATTCCGGTGAGCCGTCGGTGATGCCGAGGGTCTGCGCCAGGCCGGTGCCGCAGAGCGTGTTCCAGAATTCGCTGTTCTTCTGGTCGATCGCTTCCTGTGCTTCGCCGCGTGTGACAGAAACGGCAACCATCACGCGATTTCCTCGAGGCAGTCGGCAGCGGTTTCGCGATAGCGGCGCTTCGAGCGCGGGCACACGAGATTGACGCCGAGCCTTTCGCCGTCATGGCTCATCCAGCCGATGCGCCGCGCCGGAACCCCAGCCATCAACGCGAAGGGCGGGACGTCCTGCGTCACTACCGCGCCGGCGGCGATAAAGGCATATTCGCCGATCGTATGGCCGCAGACAATCGTCGCATTGGCGCCGATGCTTGAGCCGCGCTTGACCAGCGTCGGGCGGAACTCATCCTTGCGTTCGATCTCGGCGCGCGGGTTGTTGACATTGGTGAAGACGCAGGAAGGACCGCAGAATACCCCGTCTTCGAGTGTCACGCCCTTGTAAATCGAGACATTGTTCTGGATCTTGCAGTTATCGCCGATGACAACGTCCGGCCCCGCCATCACGTTCTGTCCAAGCGAGCAATTCTTACCGACCCTGGTCCGCGCGAGGACATGTACGAAATGCCACAGCTTCGTCCCGGCGCCGATCTCGCACTGGTCGTCGACATAGGCAGACTCGTGGATCTGCACGCCGGGGAAAGCGGGCGCCTTCGGCCCGGAGTGCAACACGGAAGTTTGTGATTCGGCCCCGCCCCCAAGCGCCGCGCTCGCGCGTGACAGCACGCGCAGCACCCGCACCCCTTCGCGCCCATCGGTCAGCGGGCGCTTGCCGCTCTCGATGCAGTCGAGGAAGTGCCGGCATTCGAGCTTTAAGGGCTCGCCGGCCTCGATCGCGACCGGATTGGCCTCGGCACGCTGCGGCACCGGGATCGCGCCGCCGACGCCGAGCTGACGCCACTCGATCCTATGCGGGTAGATGAGGAGCTTCCGTTCCCAGCCCTCGCCGTCATCAAACACCGCCATGGCCCGCTCACCGACAACGACAAGTTTCTGCTCCTTAAATGGGTGCAGCCAGCAGACGAAGACGTGCGCGTGCTCGCCATCTGGGAAAGTGAGATGGGTTGTGGTGACGTCGGCGATCGCCTTGTGCAGGTAATAACCGCCTGTTGCCGTCACCTCGCTGGGCTCCTGTCCGACCAGCGACAGGATCATCGAAATGTCATGCGGCGCGAACGACCACAGTATGTCCTCTTCGCGCCTGACTTTGCCGAGGTTGAGCCGGTTGGAATAGATGTATTGAAGGCGCCCGAGTGCCCCATCGCGCACCATCTCGCGCAGCTTGATGAACGCTGGGTGGTATTGCAGCAAATGACCGACCATCAACCGCCGGTCGCACTTGTCGGCCAGGGAACAGAGGGCTTCGGCCTCGTCGACCTTGAGCGCCAACGGCTTCTCAACAAAGACGTGCTTACCGGCATCGAGCGCGCGCCGTGCCAAATTCGCATGCAGCACTGCCGGTGCGGCGATCGCTACCCCCGCTATCGCTTTATCAGCGAGCACTCCTTCCAGCTCCTCGACCCGCGAACAATGCCGCGCGGCGAGTGCTTCGGCCGCTTGTTGGTCTGGATCGCAGATCGCCGCCAGCGCCCCGAGCTCGGCAAAATTTCGCACCAGGTTACGGCCCCAATAGCCGCAACCCAGAACAGCGACTTTCGTCGGGTGGTGATCCTTCAATGCCTTGGTTTTCCCCATGCTACCGCAGTCCGGGTGACGCGTCTGTCACCGGAGTGCCTTAAGCAAATCCCAGGATCGCGCCCTGCCGCGATCCCCTACCCGTCAGCGTCTCAAGCGGACGCCAACACCCCCGCATCGAATTGCGTGCGCAGAGTGCGCCCGAGCAGATCGAGCAAGACGATGACGCGGTCATGATCGCGCATCTCGATGAGCCGTCCGACCATGTCTTCGAAGGCGCCTTCAGTCACCCGCACCATGTCGCCCGGCCGGAACGATTGCTGCAATGAGAGGCGATCGAACGCGCCCGCTGCCTCCCGCTCCTGAAGTGTATCGATGACGCTTTGCGGCACCGCGACCGGCTCGTCACCCGATTGCACCAGCCCTGCAACGCCAAAGGTCGATCGGATCGGCCGCCACGGCATCAGCGCCCGGTCGAGGCCGGCAAACAGATAGCGCGGGAACAGCGGACGCAAAACGATTTCGCGCCGACGCGCATGGCTGACGCGAACCCGACAGCGCGGCAGATAGGCCTCGTACCCCTGGCGCAGCAGATTCGCCACTGCCTTGCTTTCCGCCTGAGGTCGCGTCTGCACAGCGAACCATGAAATCATTGCACGTCAACCTCGGCAGCCGGCGTCGTCGATATGCCGAGGAGCCGCGGTGCGACGACGCTGCCGCGGGGCAACCCATGCCGCACGATCGCCAACTTCAGTTCGTCGAAGCGCTCCTGCGGCGCACCAGTGTCGGTCAGGATCAATCCGTCGAGCGCGCCGGCCGCGCATTCCTGGGCCGCCGCAAGGTCCACGACCACTCGTAGCCCCGCGCAACGTTGCCCGGACAACGCCGGATCGATCACGCATGCGACTTCCATGTCTGTCTCGGAGGCGCTGAGAACGGCGATCTCAGCCAAGTCGCCGGCTCCGTAGAGCGCAACTTTGCGCCAGTCACGACGGGCGCATTCGGCGAAAAGAACGGTGCAATCGGCGCGCGCCTGACGAAAGAAATTAAACGATACGGCGAGATATTCGGCGGTCAGCCGGCTCTTTTCGGTAAAACCCTGCGGTGTCAGGTAGTAGGCGTAGCGGTTGAGTGGCACCTGACTCATCTTGATGAGGCCCTTGCGCACGCACCGCCGCAAATAAGCGTTCGCGAGGCCAAGCGCGATGCCGAGTTCGCCGGCCAACTTGCGCTGGGTGATCGAGCTGTCTCGCTCAACCGAGTTGAGCAGACCTAGCGTTATTTCCGGATCGCCGCCATCCTGGCGCAAGTCAATCAATCCCAAACTCCCTTGCGCGGGGAGCGATAGCACGTTCACGAGATGAACATCAAGCGAGACCTGTGGCGTCTGGGAGACATCCTTGCGGCCTGTCCCGAGGACGTTGCCTCGACATTTGACGGCGGCCCAATTGTGGGACGGTGGCGGATCGTCGAGATGGATCGTGGGAAGACCTTGATCTTCTTGAGGCTGCCCACATTACCTTCGTCGGCAAGGATAGCGGCGTGCTCGTCTTCGTGGCCGTCGAAGCCGATCTCGAAGTGCGCTACGGGTCGTGTAACGGCTCGGCCCGCGCAGAGTTCTCGTGGGAAGGGTCCGACGATAATAGCCACACCAGCGGTCGCGGTTGGGCAGCGCTCGGCACCGCCGGCCGCCTCGTCGGTCATATCTTCATTCATAAAGACGACGATTGAGGCTTCGTCGCCGAGCGTGAGTGACTTCTTCAAGAGCCTGCTAGTAGTTAACCAGAACCCGACCAGGACTGGGGCTGACAGGCGGTTGGACGCAATGTGCGTCCAACCGCCTTTTCATTATGCGATGTAATGAACGTGGCCCGACGCTGTGGCCGCACGCGCACTCGACGAATAGCATGTCGTCGGAGCGTAGGTCGTCGAAGCGAGCGGCTAGAGGGGCGCATCGGCAACCCCGCAGGCTCGGATTAGGCGAAAAACGAGCTGTCGATGTGGCTGCCGCCCTTGAACAGGATTGTCGAGCTATCGCCTAAGGTAACTGGCGTGTCCTGACCGCCATCGACGAGGCCAGAGTACGCCACCGCATTCTTCGCCGGATCGATGGTCAACGACCCGCGGTCAGTGTTTCCCTCTTCGAACCCGACGACCGTGTCCGAAGCGGACAAGGAACCTTGCACCATCGCGCCGAACTCGCCCGTGTGGGTCGTTGTGCTGCTAACCCGTGCGGGAGCGTCCCCCGCGGCAATTCCCTGATCGGCAATGATCGATTGGAAGGTGGCACTCCACTGGCCGTTATAGGCTTTCAGCCAGAGATAATCGCTGCCGGGGGTCGCCGAGCCGATATAGTCGAGACCGCTCAGGCTGCTCACCGTGACCCATTGATCGAGCGCGATCGGCGTGCCGTTATTGGTGACCTCGCCGAACGGTGGGTCGCCGGCCGGCGCGTCGCTGAACCAAACCTGGTACTGGGTCACCGGCTGGCTGCTGCTAACCGTGAAGATATTGCCAAGCGGTACCGATTGACCGTTGGTGACCGTCGGATTGCTCGACGTGACCGTCGGCGCGGCAATTCCCTGATCGGCAATGATCGATTGGAAGGTGGCACTCCACTGGCCGTTATAGGCTTTCAGCCAGAGATAGTCGGTGCCAGGGGTCGCCGAGCCGATATAGTCGAGACCGCTCAGGCTGCTCACCGTGACCCACTGATCGAGCGCGATCGGCGTGCCGTTATTGGTGACCTCGCCGAACGGTGGGTCGCCGGCCGGCGCGTCGCTGAACCAAACCTGGTACTGGGTCACCGGCTGGCTGCTGCTAACCGTGAAGATATTGCCAAGCGGTACCGATTGACCGTTGGTGACCGTCGGATTGCTCGACGTGACCGTCGGCGCGGCAATTCCCTGATCGGCAATGATCGATTGGAAGGTGGCACTCCACTGGCCGTTATAGGCTTTCAGCCAGAGATAGTCGGTGCCAGGGGTCGCCGAGCCGATATAGTCGAGACCGCTCAGGCTGCTCACCGTGACCCACTGATCGAGCGCGATCGGCGTGCCGTTATTGGTGACCTCGCCAAATGGTGGGTCGCCGGCCGGCGCGTCGCTGAACCAAACCTGGTACTGGGTCACCGGCTGGCTGCTGCTAACCGTGAAGATATTGCCAAGCGGTACCGATTGACCGTTGGTGACCGTCGGATTGCTCGACGTGACCGTCGGCGCGGCAATTCCCTGATCGGTGATGATCGCTTGGGCGGAGGGGCTGTTCCACTGGCCGTTATAGGCTTTCAGCCAGAGATAATCGCTGCCGGGGGTCGCCGAGCCGATATAGTCGAGACCGCTCAGGCTGCTCACCGTGACCCACTGATCGAGCGCGATCGGCGTGCCGTTATTGGTGACCTCGCCGAACGGTGGGTCGCCGGCCGGCGCGTCGCTGAGCCAAACCTGGTACTGGGTCACCGGCTGGCTGCTGCTAACCGTGAAGATATTGCCAAGCGGTACCGATTGACCGTTGGTGACCGTCGGATTGCTCGACGTGACCGTCGGCGCGGCAATTCCCTGATCGGCAATGATCGATTGGAAGGTGGCACTCCACTGGCCGTTATAGGCTTTCAGCCAGAGATAGTCGGTGCCAGGGGTCGCCGAGCCGATATAGTCGAGACCGCTCAGGCTGCTCACCGTGACCCACTGATCGAGCGCGATCGGCGTGCCGTTATTGGTGACCTCGCCAAATGGTGGGTCGCCGGCCGGCGCGTCGCTGAACCAAACCTGGTACTGGGTCACCGGCTGGCTGCTGCTAACCGTGAAGATATTGCCGAGCGGTACCGATTGACCGTTGGTGACCGTCGGATTGCTCGACGTGACCGTCGGAGGTGCAGCCGAAGCTAAAGGGACCCAGCCGAGCGCACCCAAGATCTCGTCATCGGTCTGGGATAAGCCTGCAACGGAGCTTACATCGCCGAAGACATCCGCCGTGGAATCGCTTAGACCCCAATCCGCAACGTCGGCGCCGTTGACCTGTTGCCCCGACGTATTGAATTCGTTGTTAAAATAGAGTCCCGCCGCTCCGGAATTCGTCTGGCCGCCGTTATATGAGAAGTAAACCTGCTTTCCATCGCGGCCGTCGCTGTCATCGAGTTGCCCGCTACCGTTGTACCGAAATAAATCCATCGTGCTGTAATTTCCGCTACCGAATGCGTCGCCCAATCCGCCGATGCGCCCCAAGCCGCCTTCGCTCAGCTCATGCATGAGCGCGTTGACCGCATCCTGGCCGTAGTCGGAAACATAGTAAGTGTTCAAAATAACCGCGTCGTCGAATGAGCCGGATACAATGTTACCGTTGGCATCGATGCCAACGCCGCCGCTGACATTGGTAAGCCCCAGCATCCTCGCGTAAGACGTAGGCAAATAAAACGTATCGCCGTTATATACGCTGGTAGCAGGTAAATTCAGGGCGGCGATATTTCCGTAGGTGTTTCCCGCTTTCCCTTCTTGTGCCTGCAGCGCAGATCGCAACGATCCGTAGGAAAACCCATACAGATCGAAGGAGTTTTCTGCGCCGTCGCCATTTGGTCCTTGGCTCGTTCCGTCCAGCACAACCTTGATGGTGATCGAGTTGGTCGCCTCTTTCTCGAGAGCCTCTTCGGCGAGAACAACGTCGTTGTCGAATGCGGTTAGGGTTGACCCGGGATAAGTGCCGACGATCGTGTTGTTGAAGACGAGCCCACTGCGCGGCGTGCTGACAGTGAAATTGGTGCTGCTGCCGGTGGTAATCGGGATAGGGCCTGTATTTGCAGAAGCGGTCGCCGCGTTTTCATCAAGTGGCGTTAAGACGGGCCCGCTCGACGCCGGCGGTGTCGACGACACCTGATCCACGCTAACCACGGCGGGCGTTGCCGCCTCAGGAGCGGCAGACGACGGCCTCGCGGCCGATGCGAAATTGCCGCCGCCCAATATCGGCTGGCCACCGTCGCTGGACGTTTCCGCAATGGCTGGAGCCGCGCCGCCCCCGCTGGCCGGCGCAGGACCGAGGTCGACTTGCCCGGAGAGCGACGAGTTTAGTGGCGCGATGGCGTTCTCGCCCAGGGGACCGGCACCCAAGTCCCCCATCGGCGCGACCAGGGCGTCTTGGCCAAGATCATCTGCCAGAAACCCGGAGAACGTCATCGGGTCGCCCGCCGGATTAGCATCCGCCGGATCGAACCCGACCACCTGAGGAGTTGATACCCCCTCACCCACTCCGCTGAGCGCATTGTAATCGCCCGGCCAGCTAACGGAACTTAATTTGCTAGTCGCCACTTGCTAACCCTCGCGCGGGCATGGCTAATGCGGCGAACTGCCCACGGCGGGGTTAATTTTAGTTGAATGGCGGTCGGTTTAACCATTCGATAGTGTCTTGGCTCGCGGCGGCCATCAAGTGAGGGTGACCATAGAGCTCGGATGCTTCGCCACGCCGCGAATCGGGCTATTTCCGCATAAAGCTCGACTTCAGCACCGCCAGATCGTGCACCAGCCGCTGCGGGGTTCGAAAAATCACAGTCCAAAACCCCTCTGGCATCGCTGCGGCCGGAAGCCAGCTCTTGGGGACTCGCGCACCGATGACACTGCCGCTCGTCTCCGACGTATTGGCTGCGGTCGCCGATTCCGGGTGCGAGCCGCGAGGCGGCTGCTAATGGGATCGCTGGGCGGGCGGCGGAGGAGCTCTAAAACTTCACCAAGACTAATTCCGCCAGCGCTTGCTCGATATTCTCACGAGCGGCTTTTTCGGTAGCCATCCGAAGATGTTCGAGATCAACGTATGTGGGTCTTAATGGCCCACTAAAAAAGGACTTTGTCTGGCCGCTCCAAACAACGTGATCAGGCGGCTGCGTAAGTCTCCAATCGACTTTCAGACCAAACGTCGCCGACGAATGATCGGTCACCTGCGTCAGTATCGCGTCAAGTTTATATGATGCGCTGCCTGAGGTCTGCACCGACTGGAACAACTGGGTTTTCCTGAGGGATTGGACTAATGCAGCAGAAAAGCTTTCATCTGATATGAGCGTGCTGTTTAACAGAGTTGCATGATTGCCCCCGCTCACAATAACGATCACTGCTCCATGCAGAGTAGAGGCCTTAGATACGTTATTGGCAATCATCCTTTCGGTTTTTAGCGCGCAACCGACTGATAATAGAGCGACAAATAAACCCAAAATTAAAGCGGATAGATTACAGATTATTCTCATATTGAATCTTATTTGTTGATGGCGGCGATCGAGCACGCGTTGAGATTTGAACGTTGAACTTCGTTGGCTGTAGGACGCCTGGTCTCATCCGATACATTCACGGCTGTCGACCCGTCCACCCGCTTCCTCCTACCGCGACATTCTGCAGGCCGCCGCGATCGTCCAATCGGTGAGCTGCAACGGAAATTGCCGGGATAATTGCCCAGTGGTGAGTTTCTTCGGCACCCCGAAAACCGCACCGGTCCACCACCCGAATATTCCGATCGCGATGCCGCGCGGCGCGACCTGTTCGCCTACGTGGAAGACTACTACAATTGCCGGCGGCTCCACTCCACCATTGGTTACATCACCCCTGACCTGCCCCTGAGATTTTCCTCCAAGTAGAACTAGAGTCCGGCCCAACGAGAGGGACGGACGAATGAAGCGGGCAAGGTTCACGGAAGAGCAGATCATCGGTATCCTGCGGGAGAACGAGGCTGGGGCGAAGGCGGGCGATTTGGCCCGCAAGCACGGTGTCTCGGAGGGGACGATTTACGCCTGGAAGGCCAAGTTTGGCGGCATGAGCGTGTCGGACGCGCAGCGGCTGCGGTCGTTGGAGGAAGAGAACGGCCGGCTCAAGCGGCTCCTGGCGGATGCGATGCTGGACAAGGCCGCGTTGAACGAGCTTCTGGCAAAAAAATGGTAGGGCCCGCCGCGACGCGCCAAGGCGTCGCCCATCTTCGGACGATGTTCGAGATCAGCGAGCGGCGGGCCTGCTCGATCATCAAGGCGGACCGCAAGATGGTGCGCTACCGGTCACGTCGTCCGCCGGACACCGAGCTGCGGGAGCGCCTGCGCAGCTTGGCGGTCGAGCGGCGGCGGTTCGGCTATCGGCGATTGTTCGTGCTGCTGCGGCGGGAGGGCGAGCCTTCGGGCAAGAACCGCATCTACCGGCTTTACCGCGAGGAGGGCCTGACGGTGCGCAAGCGCCGCATCCGCCGTCGTGCTGTGGGAACGCGCGCGCCGATCCTGGTCGAGGCGAAAGTCAATGCTCGCTGGTCCTTGGACTTCGTGCACGATCAACTCGCCGACGGACGCCGGTTCCGCATTCTCAATGTAGTCGACGACGTCACCCGCGAGAAGCTGGCCGCCTGGGCTGCCGACTACAATCCCGCATTACAACACCCATCTGTCTATGCGATTGAAGAGAATAGATTTTGCTGACCAAGGCGCAGTCCTGCGGGGTATTTGGCCGTCCGGTGGGCGCGTGCTGCGAGGGTCTGAGCGGCCGATCCGTCGAGTATGACGCGGCTGAAGATCCAGGGACCATCGGGGAGCGGATGAAAGCCGTCGATCTCGGTACTCTCGGCAGCGATGCGGAGGGTTTTTGCGCTGATGCCGAGATGGGCAGCCGCTTTGGTGAGATTGAGCCAAGGTTCGATGCCGTCGTCGGCAGGGCGATGCACCGGGATCTTGTGGTGCGAGCGCAGCGACGTGACGCGCTCGCGTGTCCAGCGGTTGCCGTTGCCCGTCATTAGCTTGTTCCGGTTCAGCAGACCGGCGATGAGATCATCGTTCGCAATGAGGACGAGTTGCCGAACGGCGACGACGATGTCGGGTGCGGTGCTGTTGCGCTGGCCGCGCCGCCGACGGGGCAGACGCAGTTCCGTGTGGGTGCCGCCCATCCAATGAATGAGAAGGACAATCATCCCGGCGTCCGCGTCGATATCGGCGATCACCTCCTGGACCACGGTGCGGACGATGCGCTTCTTGAGCCGGGCATCGGTGGTTGAGGCGGACCAAACAGCCCTCAGATTATCAGCCAAGGCCCCGAGCGACAGCGGCGTTGCCTCCAAGCGCGGCAGTGTTGCAGCGTCGTGTTTGGTGCTTTTCTCCTCAACCTCGGCGACGCGCATGAGTGCCCGGTTCCAGCGCATTTCCAGTTCCGCCGCCACCAGGCGGTTTGTCGGATCGGTCGCATCATACTGGCGGAATGCCCGGTCGGCGGCGTAGCGGGCCGCTTCGAGATCGAGCAGCAGCGCTTCGCGCACCTGATCGCGCCGGGTGGCAGCCTCCGCGTCGACCTCGATCGCCGCAGCAATGGCGCCCGGTTCGACGACCTGGAGCAGAGCGGCTTCGATCGCGTCGTCAACCCGCAATCCACCGAAGGCGATACAGCGCGGTTCACCGTTGTCGAGCAAGCCCCGATGGCAGGCATAGCGCGGAATGTTGTGTTTCACGCCGCTGTAACGGACGGTGAGCTTGCGCCCACAGCGTCGGCAGCGGACGAGGCCCGCGAGCAACGCATCGCCGTGCTTGGCCGCGCCGTGATGCTGGCTGGTCGGGATGTTCTCGCTCACCATCCTGGGGATCGCCTCCGCGCGCTCCCAGTCGACATAGCCTTCGTGCGCCCCAGGCCGAAGCGCCAGCCATTCTGTGCGCGGCTTACGGCGGCTCTTCATGCCGACGCCCGAGTTGCCGTAGTGCGCCACGACACCGGTTCTACCATAGGCATAGGCGCCACCGTAGATCGGGTTCGTCACCATCCGGTGGATGGTCGCGTAGCATGGCCGCCGCCAAGTGACGTCGCCGTTGTTATGCCGGGCGGGCAGGTCGAGCCCATGCTCATGGAACCACAAGAGCGCCTGACGGGCGCTGCCGAGTTCAGCCACCTTGTCGAAGACCAGGCGGATTGCATCTTGCACCCGCCGGTCTGGGTCCTTCTCCAATCGATCGCCGGCTTTGACGAAGCCGACCGGCGCGGCGACGATCAACTCGCCCCTGCGTGCCTTCGCGTAGCGCGCGGACAGCGAGCGCTGTCGCAGGAGATCGAGTTCGTACTCGTTCAGGCTGCCCTTGAGCCCCAAAAGCAGCCGATCATCGCCGTGGCGCGGCAGATAGATCGTTTCCTGGTCGACCAACACGGTGTCGACGACGCGGCACATCTCGATCAGCTGCTGCCAATCGCGACTGTTGCGGGCAAAGCGCGAGACCTCCCGAGCGGCAACCGCACCGACCTTGCCGAGGCAGACCTCCGCCACCATTCGCTCGAAACCGGCGCGCATGACGCTGCCGGCGGCGGAGCGGCCGAGATCGTCATCGATGATCTCGATCTGGGACCAGCCGAGAGCCGTCAGGCGGTCGCGCATGGCGTATTGCAGCGCCCGGCTCTCGCGATTATGCAGGACCTGATGGCTTGAGGATTGGCGCACGTAGAGGATCGCTCGACGATCTAGATGATGCTGCCGGATCTTGTCAGACATCATCGGCCACCCCCGTTCGGGTCAGACGACCGACGCGACCGTGTTCGAGGAGAAGCTGCGCCATGAGGTCTGTCGCTGCTCGACGCGTCTCCTCGGGAAGCATTCGCCACGTCGGCCGATCGAAGCCGATCGGGTCCGATGAACCGAATAGGTCGAGCTGATGGATTTGCCTGTGACAATTCACAGGACGGCGGCAGCGGCGTCGCATGAGCATCCCCCGGGTTCTGGTCGCAAGGCTCCCTTGCTGAGCCTGAAACCGGAGTATTCGAGGATGATGCCCGACAGTCACACCCCACTGTCTCAGCGAGCAGCGCCGAAAGCACCAAGAGTGCCGCAAAATCCACGCGCGGACGGCATGCGACCTGCATCGACAGACACGTCGCGCGATCGAACATCCAGGCCGGCAATTCCAGCCAGCGCCCTGTTGCTTCGCCATCCCGGGAACAGCGTAGAACGACGCCGTCTGCTTTCTCGATCACCTCATGGACGAGGACAACGCATCCAACCCAGGGATGCCAAGGATAGAGAACCCCGCGCCCATCTGCCTTGTCGGTCTTGTGGGCGTTACCGCTCCGCGTTGTACAACACCCGCCGACCGCATTCCTCGATCGGCTACCAGACCCCCGCGGCTTATGCCGCGCACATGACCGCAACAGGCCGATCCGCTACGCCATGTGGTAGCTCCACGGCTCGGCCTGTTGCTCCTACCGCGCCCCAGGGCGTAACCATTGCCGAGACTCTGGTCCCAGTTGGATGAAAGACTAGGGGCAGGTCACCCCCCGAACAGGCAAAGGCAAGATCCGCAGCACCCGGTGAGCCACTCTTCCGGGGGAGGGTCATAAAATCATTTGCGCGATATTGAGGTCGCGTTGGTCAGTTCAAACGGATCGGTACGGCAAATTGGAAGGTGAGATTAGGCGCATCCGGGGTTTCGCCGATAGATGCCGTAAGATTAACAACCAACCCAGGGCGTAGAATTGACAAAAGGCCTACTGAAAAAATGCCTTGTACCTGATCTGATCCAGGTATTTTTTGGCCAAAGCGTTTAATTGGATCGGCGAAAGCTACCTGCTGGGAAAGCTGTAAAGACGTTTCAGGACTTACCGCAAATAGCAAACCGACCGAGGGGATAAACTGATCTCCCGCCGTAACCCCTAAATGCTCTAAAGTTCTCTGATACGTAAAGCCAGCCGTAAACACGAGTGGGTCCTGTCGCTTTGTCGCTAATAGGCCCACCCTGAATTCGTTAAAGCCAGCCCCCAGGGCAAGCCCTCTCGAAAACTGTCCCAAATCTGATTCATACGTTCCGCTTACAAAAAGGTTAGGGAGCCACTCGCTCTCGGTCATAAGCTGTTTAGTTAAGGTGAATGTGGGATCGCCAAACCCCACGGCATTTTTTCCTTGTTGAAGAAGTCCCGTGGTGAGAACCCGGCTTGTATTCGTCAGGCTCTTATAGCCGTATGGAACTGAAAATTCTGCTTGAAAATCCCAAGGTAAGCCGACCCTCACTAATCCGTTAGCTTGCAACGTATTTTGGCGGATGACATTCCCAGTTACCAGAAGGTTTCCGGTTGTTGATACTGCAAGCTGGCCAGGAACAGACACTGAATTATATTGATAGACAAAGCTTGGGACGACTTCGACCTTCCATGGGCTTAATAAGCCAGCGCCCGACTGTACCAAAGCGATCTCCAGCGCGTGCTGAGCAGCTTCTGGACTCACGGAAAATGTGCCGGGTTGATCGGTGGATTCAGCAGGCGTTTGCTGCGTTGATTGGGGTGACGAGGGCGGCGATTGCTGCGCCACTTGAGGCGGCGACTGCCCTGGAACAACCGGGTCGACACTTCCAGGCTCCGTCGACTGTTGCGAAAGCGGCGGCGATTGCTGCGGCTGCCCTGGCGGCGCCGGCTTTGCGGGTCCTGTTGGTTGTGAGGCTGGTGGCAATTGCTGCGCCACCTGAGGCTGTGGCTGCCCTGGTGGGGTCGGCTTGGGAACTCCAGCCCCGATTGTCTGTTGCGACGATGGCAGCGATTGTTGCACCACCTGAGGCTGTGGTTGCCCTGGCGGGAGCGGCAGGGTTCCGGCAGCCGGTTGCGGGGCGGACGTGGCAGAGCGCTTGATTGGTCTGGCTTGCTGCGCCTCCAACCGATCAAGTCTATGTATCAGATCGCCGATCAACGCGTCGCGTTGGTCGAGTTTTCTCTGCAGCTCTTCAATGCTATCCGACGCCGGCCCCGCATTCGTTGCCGGAGGGGACTGCGCAAGACTGATCCCATGCGAGCTGACGAGCATCGCTATCGAAACAGATATGCCTAAATGCCGCTTCATGCGTGTGGATCCCCCGCGCACTTCATCTCAGGACGAGCACTTGGCGGACGAGCGAATTAGAGGGAACGACAAATTGCCGCGGTTGAACAGCCCAATAAGCCCTGCGGGGCGGAATTCCCGTTCCCGTGACAATAAACCCGACCCTCCCGATTTCCGGAAGGTCAATCCAACTGCGTTCAATTCTTTCAAACGATAACTCTGCGTGCGGGAACACCGGTTCGGGGAGAGCTCTAAATCGACCGAGGGCGTCGGTTGGTTGGCGCCTCGAAACCCCCGCAGAAAGCATAGTGCCATCCTCTGCCCCTCCCCGACCATGTCCCACCAACCAGCAGATCGGGCAAAAACTACCCGATGCTAACTCACCCGAAGCGTATGTCCGGACGTCGACGACCCGGGGTCATCTTAGCCTGGGCGTCAATTAAAGAGTCAAGGTGGTACGTGATTCTCTACCGCACGGATAGAAGCCGGCAGAGAGGCGAGCTTGTCGCAGACCAGCGTCGGCAGCGCCGGCGCCGAGCCACCCCGATCTTCTTTGACCATCGTCGGGACCGCCGGGTACAGGCAGAGGCTATCTCTCGCGTCATCCAGCGTCCACAACCGGTCGGCCAGAATATGGTGATCTTCCCGTCGGTTCGATCCCGACGATGACGGGTCGCGCAGGCGCGTGCAGCGTCGCGATAAAACGATCGTGGTCGGCTCTGGTGTTGAGGGCTGGTATCCGGTGTCGGCGTCTATCGCGCCGGGCGGATCTTTTTGACACTACCCTCGCGTGGTCGACCACCCGCCCGCGCGTGCGTGCGACGCCATCGTCGCAGCTCGTTACAACCGCGCTTCTTAGCGGCGACGCGTGAAGCTTTGATTGCATGAGAAGCCAAGCTACAAATACTCCTGCACAACGCGGAGAGCACGAATGGCTCAAACACTTCATGAGTTCATCAAGAGCGAAAGCGTCCGTCTCGAGGAAGAGCGCAAAGCGATTGTCGCGCAGCAGCATGAACTCGGAAATAAGCTCGCAGAGCTCGACCGCGAGCGCGCCGCAATCGCCGCATACGAGATCACCAGGAGCGGCAAGTTTGCGCAGCCGAAAAACCCAGCTGCCGGCCGCGCTTCGCGCAACCGCCCCGCGTCAGCCGGTGGGCGTCCCGGGAGCAAGCGCGAAGCAATCCTCAGCCTCATTAAGGAGAACCCGTCCGGCCTCAGGCGGGCCGAGATTTTCGAAAAGATGGGCTTGAAGGGAGACAAGCGCGGTGAGATGTCGGTTTCGAACGCCCTCACGGCTCTCTCAAAGAGTAAGCAGGTGACGCGGCAGAACGAAAGGTATTTCATTGGCTCCGCGTGAAGGTGGATGCGGAGTTGTTCCGACGTCCGAAAGTACACTGCAGTACAAGCTGGTTTAATCGCTGGCGCCAATGAACCTCCTCTGCGTTCGTGGACGTCTTTGCGGGTCGTCCGCGAAGACGCGAAGACCGGTCAAGCGTCGGCTTTCGTGGCGTTGGGAAGATCCGCCGGAGAGGCTGCGCATAAAGTGTTGCTGGCAAACGCGAGGAGGGCGAAGTTATCGCCGAGCGGCGATCGTTAGCCCGGATAATTCACCGGGTAGCCTGAGGAGGTTGGCGGGAACGACATAAGCCGTTGGATTCGTGTATGATTTGGTTGCAAGATCGGATCAACCGAAGACAACGGAGTTCGCGCCCGCCATGGACGACGGTACGAGGATTTTGCCGGGCTTGCCAGCGGTGGCGGGCAAGCCGGTGCATATCGCTTTTGACGGTGGGCGGCTCACCTCGGATGCCGGCATCGTGTTGCTGTCGGCCATCGAGCAGCGGCTTGGGATCGCCGAACGGCTGGCCGCCTGCCTTGACGACCCGCGCGACCCCGACCGGGTGCGGCACGAACTTGCCGAGATGATCCGCTATCGCGCCCTGCTGATCGCGGCGGGCTATCCCGATGGCAATGATTGCGACGCCCTGCGTTGTGACCCGGCCTTCAAGATGGCGGTCGGGCGGTTGCCCCAGAGCGGTGCCGATCTGTGCTCGCAACCGACGATCAGCCGGCTCGAGAACCTGCCCGGCGCGAGCGCGCTCAAACGCATGATGGCGGCGATGGTCGAGTTGTTCTGCGACAGCTTTGAGGCTGTGCCGCGACGCATCCTGCTTGATATCGACGACACCGAGGACCGGGTGCACGGCGGCCAGCAGCTTGCGCTGTTCAACGCCCACTACGACAGCCGCTGTTTCCTGCCGATCCACATTTACGAGGCGACCACCGGCAAGCCGGTCGCCATCATCCTGCGCCCCGGCAAGACGCCGGACGGGGCCGAGGTGGCGCTGGTCTTGCGCCACGTCATCGGCCGTATCCGCGCTCGCTGGCCGGCGGTCGAGATCCTCGTGCGCGGTGACAGTCATTACGGCCGGCCCGAGGCCATGGCGTGGTGCGAGCGCCAGCGCATCGGCTACATCTTCGGGCTGGCCGGCAACCCGGTGCTGCTGCGACAGGTCGGACCGCTCGCCGAGGATGCTGCTCTCGGCCGCATTGCCGGCGAGGCAGAAAAGGTCCGCCGCTACGGCGAGTTCCGCTATGCCGCCAAAAGCTGGACCGTCGAGCGCCGCGTCATCGCCCGCATCGAGGCCGGGCCTCAGGGTGCTGACAGCCGCTTCATCGTTACCAATCTGCCGGGGCTGCCCAAGGTGCTCTACGAGAAGGCCTATTGCGCGCGCGGCCAGGCCGAAAACTTGATCAAGGCGCACAAGCTGCACCTCGCCTCCGACCGCACCTCCTGCCGCAAGGCGACCGCCAACCAGTTCCGCCTGTTGATCCAGACCGCCGCCTACTGGCTGCTGCTGACCCTGCGCGGGCTGGCGCCCCGGACATCGTTCTGGCGCGATGCCCAGTTCGATACGATCCGCCTCTGCCTGGTCAAAGTTGCCGCGCGCGTCACCGAGATGGTCACCCGCATCAAAGTGGCCCTGCCGAGCGCCTTCCCTTATCAAGCCGGCTTCGCCGATCTCGCCGGCCGCATCGCGAAATTCCCGCCGTGAAGGACGGGGCCAGGCTGCCCCAGTACAAACCCTTCGGCGCAACCTCAAACCTGATCACCGCGTCCCAGACGCCACCAAAAAGTGCGCCCGTAGCCCGCCCGCTGGCTGCAAGCGCCGACATCTCATGAATTTTCCGGGTTAGTACCTGGCGCAGCCAAACTGCGGCTCGCGAAGCATGGTGGTTTGACTAGCGACCCGGGGCAATGTCGTCAAACGCAAACGGGTCCTGAGCCTGATGCGGCGCGCCGGCTTGACAGCAACCTACCAAGGTTCGACCACGACTAGGACGGCGGCCCATAAGATCTACCGCTACGCGGTCGGAACTCAATCGGTCAATCAGGCCACTCGGACTTTACCCACATCCCAAGGGCCAGGGGCTTGCTATATCCGGTGGCCATGGGCTGGGCGCGCCCTGCCGACCAAGCGTGGCAGCTATCTAACACAGTCGGCGCGGAGTTCTGTGCACGAGGCCCTCGAAGAGGCGCTCTTCTAGTACGACAGCCCCGAAATCTTCAACGCCGACAGGGCAGCCAATCCACCAGCGACGACTTCACGAGCACCCGGAAGCGCCGCAAGTCCACGATCAGCCTGAACGACAAGGGCCGCGATACAGACACCATCTTTGTCGAGTTGGCGCCACCTCAAATTCCAGGAGGTCAAGCTCAACGCGTCCGCCAGTGTCACCGAGGCCAACGCCAGCATCGCGACCAGCTGCGCCTTCGCCCATATCGCCACCGACACGACCGCCAACCACGGGATTGCGATTACGACGGACAAGATAGAAACGAAATCACGACCGTCTCGATCAGAGCCGATACCGAAATCGTCCGGCCTAAACCCTAGAAGAGGGCTCCGGCTACCTGACAATCGGTCTCCACCTCTGGGGCCTCACCATCACGGTACGCGTCCACTCTGTGGCGACGTCGGGCTGGGTGTCGGCGACGGGCTAGGTGTCGGCGACGGCGACGGGCTAGGTGTCGGCGACGGCGACGGGCTAGGTGTCGGCGACGGCGATGGGCTGGGTGTGTTGGGCAGAGTCAAGCCTGGTAGAACAATAATTCCGTTAGCTTGCCCATTGCCTGTAGTACTAGGCAATGTCGGAACATTCACGCTGCCAAAGTTGATCGAAAAATTAGAAAACGGCGAGAGGTTAAACCCATTCAGGTCGGTGATGTTAATTGTCGGGACGGTTGGAAGTTGAGCGGGCAATGGATTCAGTGTAATATCTAGCCCGTCTAATCCGGCGCCGGCGGTTATTGCGTCCATTTGTCGGGCGGTAAGACTGGACAGTTGATATCTCATAGGGCCGTCTGTCTGACGCGTCGCGTCGTGTGTCACGGGCGGCTGCGCCGCGCATCCACTTAAATGGACGGCACAAACGGTGGCTAACAGATACCGAGATCGCTTCATCCCCGATACTTACTAATATTTAGACAGATTTACAAAAAATTTTATGGTTAATTTACTCGATATCGCGGCTTCCGTGGAGAATCAGCCGGGTTGCGCTTTGTTCGTGCCGCGACACTGGGAAGAGCCAGCGCCTCTGCGATCGGCTCATCGCTGCTATCGCTCTTTTTAGCCCCCGGTTGGCCGCGGCCTCGTCGCTGGGAAGATGTCCCCTGGCCTGACCGCGTGGCGGAGCACAAGGCGCGTCAACACTTATGTGTGTCGCATTTTTCTCTGGCTGGGCGCTTGAAGGCGCTTTAGACGCGGCGTTACCGATCTTTCTACTGCCTATCGCCCCAGACCGCTCACAGCCTCGCCGATCTCTCGTTCAATGAGGGCGAGGACCTGCCGAAGCGCGATCACTATCTCGGAGCTCTCGTCTTCCTCGATGCCAAGTTCCGGGTGAAGAGCCACCCTAAGCTTCACCGCGGCACCAATCAGGGTGGATGGGGGTGTTTTGTGGATCGTTCCCGCCTGCTTCCCGATTTCGTCCAAGATCGGTTCCATGTCCGCCGCATCGATTTTCAGCTGCGCATCGGCCCGAGCGAGCGACTCCAGCCATTCGCGTTCGGCGGCCAGGAGAACGGCATCGTTGTCCTGCGTGCCACCGAACGCGAAGGGGTCACGCGCGCTCATACGCCGCCTCCTTCGCCTTCCGCCGGCCACGGGCTTGGGTACAGCCCACGACGTGCCAGCAGGCCCTCAAACAGTCTATCTGCCGAAGCTCCGATACGCGGCGCTGACACGGCATAAATCCCGGCGGCCGACAAGATCGGAAGGTCTTGAGCGAGCGCGGTAAGGTCGGTCATTAATCTCCCCCTTTGCGCCCGGTCAGGCTCCCGCACCAGATTCGCAGCAACAACTGCCCTATCTGGACGGGGATAATGCCGTCGCAAGGGCCTCCACCAATGATCTTCTATCGCGTGTCGGCGCACAAGGTAGTGCCATTCCTCGACAAGGCTGGGACAGCACCGATCATATCACGCCCGCTCCACCACATCTCGTCTTAATAGCGATCTCTAGCACTATATATTGTACACCAGCCGCTCTTTGGATCAAGCTCTTTGCGATCGGACGCTCAGCTATTGGCCAAAATATATCGATATCATCCTTTTGAAACGTAAATGTCATCGCGATTAATTAAGCTTCAACCTAACGCATATCCGATGCTATCCGTAAGTATAATGAAAATATGTTCAAGAACCATGAAATACATAATAGGAAACCACAGTTACAAATAATGTTTTATAGTTTACAGCTTGAAAAATGAGGTGATTAACGTCGGCACGGCTCCGCTACCCCAACAGCCACTCGCATGTTAATGGATTGAGGATAAAGGGCGATGTCACGTCTGGCCGTGCTTTCCTCCCACTCGTTGCTTCGTGCCGGACTAACGAGCCTCTTGACGTCGTTGGGATTTGACGTCGTCGCGGAGGGCTCGACCCTGGACGATCTGATCCAACGCAGAGCCGGTGATGCGCGTCCGAAGATGCTCCTCGCCAACCTAGTGCGGAGCGCCCCGGAGGTTTCCGATCTGATGCAGGGGATCGAAGCCTGGGCACCAACAACAAAGGTGGTGTTTCTCGCCGCCAACCTCGATATCGATTTATTGAGTGAGTGCTTTGCCCGCGGTGCGAGGGGGTATTTGCTGGAGGATTTGTCGGCTGAAGCGCTGCAAAAAAGCCTGGCGCTGGTTTTCGCTGGTGAGAAGGTCTTTCCCTCGGCATTGGCGCCACTTTTGGCCAACAGCGCTAAACGCGTTATCGTCGATCCCCTCTCCGAGATACAAAATTGCGAGCTCTCGCTCCGAGAGACTGAGATCCTGCGCCTCTTGGTCGATGGCCGATCGAACAAGGCGATCGCAGCGACCCTCAACATCGCCGAAGCGACGGCCAAGCTCCACCTGAGAAACATTATGCGCAAACTCTCTGCCACCAACCGGACACAGGCCGCGTTGTGGGCAGTCCAGCGCGGCATAATTGCAGACGCTGCCCCCCTTGTGCAGCACGCCGGCGTCAGTGGCATAGGCTTCAGCTGAACCGTCGGCATCAGGCCGAAAATATGGGCCCAACCGGACAAACCGCTATGCCTGGCGGCGAGCGTTGCTGCAGCCCTCCATCGCCATTGAGTGTCAATACTCGATCAAATTAACTATGAATTTTATTGAAATGTCTTAATAAAATGAGTGATTTGTTCCCCATCGCTCCGGGTAATTAGCCAGGCGGACGCGCTGCGGCGCCTCACCTCCCGGCAAGGGGAGGCGTATCTCCTATGTCACGAGTTGCCGTGCTTGCCCCCCACTCATTGGCTCGTGCCGGACTAGCTAGTCTATTGGCATCATTGAGATTCGGAGACGTTAATGAGGGGTCCACACTGGACGATCTGATTCTGGGCACGAACCGCGATGCGCTTCCCGAAATGCTCCTCGTCAGCCCAGTGCCGAGCGCCCCGGAGGTTTCCGATCTAATGCAGGGGATCGAAGCCTGGGCACCAACAACAAAGGTGGTTTTTCTAGCCGCCAACCTCGATATCGATTTATTGAGTGAGTGCTTTGCCCGCGGTGCGAGGGGGTATTTGCTGGAGGATTTGTCGGCTGAAGCGTTGGAGAAAAGCCTGGCGCTGGTTTTCGCCGGTGAGAAGGTCTTTCCCTCGGCATTGGCGCCACTCTTGGCCAACAGCGCCAAACGCGTTGTCGCTGATGCCCTCTCCGAGTTGCGACATTGCGATCTCTCAGCCCGAGAAATTGAGATCCTGCGCCTTCTGGCTGATGGTCGATCGAACAAGGTAATCGCGGCAAACCTCAACATTGCAGAGTCAACCGCCAAGCTTCACCTGAGAAACATCCTGCGCAAACTCAACGCTGCCAACCGAACTCAGGCGGCGTTGTGGGCAGTGCAGCGAGGCATAATTGCTGATTGAATGCTTCATTGTTGCTCGCTGTGCGCAGGAGGACGTTGAAGTGCGAAAGCTGACAAGCATACCCCAGAGTGGGGCCGATCTCCGCCACAGCTCTGGCTCCCTCGGCTCCGCAGATGCATTCGCGAAACGGCGGGGCTCTGAGTGAGGGCTCACGCCCTCGCAGCACCTAAAATCAACTCGCACGTCTTGCTTTAGGGGAGAGACATTGGCCCATTCAGCCGCCATTTTTTCTTGAACTGTGCAGGGCGTGTGAAGTCGAGAGCGGAATGGCGCCGGATGGGACCGTCGAACCCGTCAATATAGCGCCAATACCCTGGTCGGCTTGTTAGCGGGGGTAGTCTGGCGCACCGTCGGCGAGAGACGGGATCGCAAGGCAGCTTTTATACTGCACCTCAAGCGCGTGGATGTGTTTGGACACGGGTTGGACCTCGCATGCGGTCCCGCGGCGAAATGATCGGCCGCATCAGAGGCCAAACTGCTGTCAAAAGGCGTAATCGAAGCGTCCCGGCTGGTTCCGCCTTAGCCAGCGTGGCGAATTGATACAATACAATGCCCAGCAGCGCGAAAGGCCTTCACAGGCGCCAATGCCAGATTCCGGAACAAAACCAGGTCGACATGGGACCCGCTGAACTCGCTTATTTTCTAATCGTCTTGGCTAACCGGTCCCGCTCCATCATTAGCTCCCCGATTTTTGCGTGCAGCTCTTCCAGCTGCTTTGGCCCATCCTGCCGAGTGCTCCGGCCGAAGACTTGCACGGCATGGTCCTCCAGCCGCCGTCGCCACGCATAAATCTGGTTGGGGTGAACTTCGTATCTCTTCGCGAGTTGGATGATCGAAGCCTGCTCGCGCAGCGCTTCCAGCACAATCTTTGCCTTCAACGTCGCGTCGATCTTGCGCCTTTTTTTAGACATCGTTTCGCCCCGTTTTCCTCGACAAAGCGCTCTAGCGGGGGCGAGCGCTATCGCCGCGGCGTTATTGGCAAGGCTTTTACCGACCGGTTACGCTGAGTGAAAGCGACAACCTCGCCGCTGCAATGGTCCCCGCACCATCGGACTGGGATGCCGCGATCGATGTAACTTGACCACTGGCTAATGCGTCGCCTGGCCCAATTGCCGTGCCGGTAACCGCTGTCGTAGTCGCTTGTGTGCTGCCTTGAGCCGCGCCCACACCGCTGGCGATCGCTATGCTACCAGCATTGACCTTATCGAGCTGAGCGTCGGTAAGTGGGGTCGGCGTCCCGGCGAACGCCGTCGCCACAGAACTGAGCAGCATTATGATAAGTGCCAAGACACCCGTCACAAATCCGCCCTGCGGTCTGTGGGCCCTACCCCATTGACCTAGAAGAGCCCCCCCTCGGTGCACAATTAACTCCTTCTCGGGCCTGTTATGGCCCGAATTGCGAAACCACGCTGAACGTGGGCGTGACAAGGAACAGATAGCAGCTCGAGCAGGAGAGGGTGTTGCCAGTCGGATCGGTCAGATAAGCGCGCGTCCAAAATTCTACGGTAGTGGCGCTCGTGTTGCTGACCGTCATGAAAGTGTGTCCAGCAACGACTTTATCCATCTGCTGGCTGGTAAGCTCTGTCGGCTGCTGCGCCACCGCTAAGCCGCCGAGCAGCGGCAGTACCGCGAGGCCTAATAGAAACTTGCCCATCTCTTCTACCTCGCTTCGATAGTCAGCGTCAGCGACGCGGCACTTGCGCAAGGCCACTTGAAAACGTTACCGCAGCCCGTCAAACCCGATTTGCAGCGAGCTCGACGTGCTGCGGCAACTTTCCGTCCGCAGCTTTAAAGCAACTGCGGTTCAAGAACTGCGAAACCCCGGTTAATCAGGGACCGCTCGGGGGGCCAAAGGCCGACGCCACGCTGAACGCGCTGCTGTTGAGCTTTAGGTAGCAGCCCGTGCAGCCGATGGTGTTACTGGGTCTCTGGTAGATTGAGACCCCGGTTAGGCTCGTGTTGCTCGCGACAATCTCCAGAAGATCCCACCCGGCGGTGACCTTATCCATCTGCACGCCGGTCAGCTTCGTCGGCTCCTGCGCCATAGTGATCCCGGCGAGGAACGGGAGTATTGCCACCCCTAAGAGCAATTTCTTCATATCAACTCTCCTTTCGTGGTCAGATCGCTTGTCCCAAAGCAAAACTCGTGCTGCCTCGCGTTCCAACGCGGGGCAGCACTGTACTCACGGAAGAGAAGCGGCAGTGTCCGTGTGAGAGATCGAGCCTACCTGAAACAAGACGCCGCCAACCGCTAGACCCTCGGAAAAGGCCTGCGCAATGGCAATCTTTGGGGTTACGACGCTGACATTGGTAGAAGTCTGCGAGAATGTGTCAGAGGCGAGTTCACCAAAAGTCAGCGACGCGGCGTTAGCGATAGAGGTGCCACCTGCGGTGACGATGTCCATCTGCGCGCCGGTCAGTTTCATCGGCGATCCCGCGTGCGCAGTACCAGCCAGCGCGAGCAGCGCCGCGCCCGCAACTAGCGAAAAGAGTCTATTCGTCATTGTCATCTCCTATATGTGAGAGAAGTTAAGTGTGTCAGTGCGATTTAGCTGCCACCTACACCGATGAGCGTCGGAGGCGGAGACAGACCCGGGATCGGATTTACGGCCAAAGTCGAGGTAACCGTCGACGATTGCGAGACGGCCAACGACTGGTACAGGGTCGAACCCGCTTCCAAGCTGCCAAGTGAACAGCTGTTGCCGCAGCCCGAGATGGTCGCGTATGGGATGACCTGTGACAGGCCTGCCGTCGACGTGAAGACGATCCCACTTTCGCCAGCGAGACCCTCGGCATCAGCAATCGTAAGTGCGGAAAACCCGGCGGTTACCCGGTCCATTTGCTGCGCCGTCAACGGCTGACCAGCCGCCGCAACACCACTCAGCAGCGGGAATGCCGCCAAACCCATAAGTACTCTTTTCATACGCCCCTCCTTGTTACCACCACACCCGGAGACATTCCCCGAGTTTCATAAATGACTTTCGCGGACGCGGAGGTCTCGCGAAGCATCGACGCGAAACGCCGACGACTAATTACAATCCTGCGTAACCTCCATAGATAAAAGTCCACCCGGCCTGGAACTGCACACCACCGGCGCCTTGAAACGTTTGGTTGATGGTTGAGGAGATCACCTGATTCCCTTGAGCAATGCCGGCCGTCTCAACCGCGGTCCCGGTAGAGGCCGGCCCAGTACCTGGTTGGCCAAAATTGGACCCGACCGCAGTAGCGGTTCCCTCCGCCACTCCCACTGTATTGGTAAGGCCAGGCTGCTGCGGATAGGGGTTGCCCCCACCGACTAGGGAATTTGACGTTGTACTCGTGAGGGACAGCGACCCCGTGGCGAGCGCGTCGGTGGAGGAAATCACAACTGCCCCCGCCGCTGTGACCTGGTCGAGCTGGCGGCTGTTGAGTCGCTTCGGGCCATCGGCCCAAGCACCCGTCGCACCACACATCAGGATTCCCGCTACGGTCAAACCAACAATAGATTTTCGCTTCGTTTCCATGCGCGCTCTCTAGGGATGTGTAGCGACGGGTATGACGATCGAGCTTGGCAGCCCCGGCGGCGTCGCGCCGCTTGATCCAATATTGAGGGCGTTGCCGGTGTTTTCGCCGCCGATATTGCCGCCGGTCTGTCCGCTATTGCTGTTCGTCGTTGTTACGCCGTTCACACTTGAAGAGCTTGAGCTAGTGATTCCGCAGCCAGGACACAGCGTGCTCGCGGCGCTCTCGAAGGTGATGAAAAGCCCGGGCTCTACAGTCAGCCCGGCAGTGACCCAATCGAGCTGAACATTGCTTAGCACCGCCGGCTGCGATTGTTCCGTCTGTGCTGCAACCGAGGGAGAAATCCCCCACGCGAGCACGAGAAGGCTGGCGGTGTTAGCGAAAAGATGTCCGAATTTCATAGCGATCCCGAATTTCACTTCAGGGATCGTAACGATATCTCTAGATTGATCTACTGCGTTTTATGATAATTTTACTTATGCTTTTGATGGCCAAAAATTATTCACATGGATCGATGACAGGGCTGTCTTTCAACCAATAGGTTATGGATTTAATCCAATTTGATAAATCTAAAATACCCAAAAGGTCATAAATGGTAATCAAATGGAGTATCGAAGCGAAGATAACTTGAGCAATTGTGAGCCCGCTTGCGCATGATTTGGGACGGCCAACACAAATGTTATTAGATTGTAACAGGGCAGGACCTTGGAAGGCTATCATGCCCCGGCCGTGCTTCCCCCTCGCTTCATGGCGGCTGGATTCGTCAACGTTCTAAAATCATCAGAATTTTAGAACGGGCGATCCTCCGCGCCCGAGGTTCTTCCAGCGAAGTTAGCGTCCAAGGTCGTGCTGGAAAACCTGCGGTAAGCGCCCGCGGGGCGTAATGTTCCATCACTTGAAGCCCGAACCTGCGGATTCCGCTGATTTCGCTCGGTCATTCCGAGATCATGTCGCTCGCTGTTCCGAGATGATCTCGCTCGCTGTTCCAACATGATGTCGCCCGGTTGAGGCGTCCTGCTGACGGTGGGTTTTTGACGAGTGTCGGGGCGGTGGTCAATCCTTTGGGGCTGGTGGCGGTCGGGTCCGGCGCAGGCTGTCGCCGGCCAGATCGATGCGATGGGCGTTGTGGACGAGGCGATCGAGGATGGCGTCGGCATAGGTCGGGTCGCCGATCACCTGATGCCATTTGTCGACCGGGATCTGGCTGGTCAGGATGGTTGAGCGTCGGCCGTAGCGTTCTTCGAGGATCTCGTAGAGATCGCGGCGGGCAGCGCCGTCGAGCGGATCGAGGCCCCAATCATCCAAGATGAGGAGCTGGATGCCGGCGAGGCTGCGCATGATGCGGGCGTAGCGTCCATCGCCGCGCGCCAGGGCAAGATCGGCAAAGAGCTTGGGAACGCGCTGATAGAGAACCGAGCGGTTGTCGCGGCAGGCTTTGTTGCCGAGGGCGCAGGCAAGCCAACTCTTTCCGACGCCGGTCGGCCCGCACAGGATCAGATTGTCGTGCGCGTCGATCCAGTTGCCGTCGGCAAGCTTGTGGAACACCCCGCGATCGAGGCCGCGCGGGGCACGGTAATCGACATCCTCGACAACGGCTTGATGGCGCAATCGGGCATAGCGCAGCCGAGCGGCAAGACGTTTGTCGCGACGATAGGTGACCTCGCGATCAACCAGCAGGCCGAGCCAATCGGGATGGGTAAGGGTGGCGCCTTCGCCGGAGGTTTCGAGTTCGGCGAAGGCCTGGGCCATGCCGGAAAGCCCGAGCTGGGCGAGTTGATCGAGCATTGGATGGGTCAGCACTGTCCCTTCTCCTTAATGGTAGTAGCGGGGGCCGCGGATGTTGGGGTGGAGGACCGGAACGGCATCGCCGGCCCGGTTCTGTGTGGCTTGACGATCGAGCCTGTTGTCGAGGATTGAGCGCACCGAGCCGTAGGTCAGCGTGCCGATCTCGACGGCGCGCATCGCCGCCGCTTCGACGCGGTCGGCACCGAATGGACGCACCAGGCGCACGATACCCAGGCAGGAGCGGAAGCCCTGCTCGGGATGCGGCCGGCGCTCCAGGATCAGCTCGCACAGCGCCGCGGTGGCGGGACCGATCGCGGTTGCTTCCTGGCGAATGCGCTCGACCGTCCAATCGGCGTATCGGCGATGGCTCGAGGGCATGTGCTCGGGCACCGTGGTGTGCCGGTGATTGCCACTGGAGCGCAGATGCGCGGCGACGCGCTCGCCCTTGAGGAAGATCTCGACGGTGCGCGGCGTCAATCGCACCTCAACTTCGCTGCGCGCGAAGCGATAGGGGACGCTGTAAAAGTGGGCCCCGACCTCGACGTGATAATCGACGCCGACGCGGCGCAGGCGCCATTCGGCGAAGGAATAAGGCTCGGCGGGCAACGGCTTGAGATGCGGCCGATCGAGTTCCTCGAGCAGGGCGCGGCGGGTGACCCCAAGCCGCCGGATCGGACGCATCTCGTTGAGCTGGTGCAATAACTCGCCGATCGTGGCATTGAGTTCGGCCAGGCTGTAAAAGCGGCGGTGGCGCAACCGGCCAAGCAGCCAGCGCTCGACGATCAGCACCGCCGCCTCGACCTTGGCTTTGTCGCGCGGGCGGCGCGGCCGTGCCGGCAGGATCGCGGTATCGTAATGCGTCGCCATCTCGGCGTAGGTACGATTGACCTGCGGCTCGTAGAGGCAGGCCTTGATGACCGCGACCTTGGTGTTGTCCGGCACCAGCAGGTTCGGCACGCCGCCGATCGCCTCGAAGGCCCTGGTATGGGCACTGATCCAGTCAGCGAGTGCCTGCGTCCAGCTCGCCTCGGCGTAGGTAAAGTTGGAGGCGCCCATGACGGCGACAAAGATCTGCGCCGGCCGGGTCTTGCCGCTCAGCCGGTCGATGATCACCGGCACCGTGTCACCGGCGTAATCGACAAACAGCTTGTCACCACCGGCATGGGTCTGCCGCATCGTCACCGAGACCCGCGATGCCCAGCCGCGGTAGAGCTCGCAAAACCGCGAGTAGCGATAGCCCTCGGGATATCGCTCGATGTACTCGTCCCACAGGATCTGCAGCGTGACGTGCTTGCGCTTCAGCTCGCGGTGAACCGCCGGCCAGTCGGGCTCGTCGCGGCGGCGATGGCCTTGCTTGGTGCCGACCGCGGTAAACAGCTGCGCTTCCAGAACAGCGTCGGTCATCTCGGCAGGCAACGGCCAGCCGAGACCGGCGGCGGCAAGCCGCTTCAACGTCAACCGGACAGTCGAGGGCGCCACGCCAACCCGGCGGGCGATCTCGTTGCCGGACACACCGGCGGCATTCAACCGAAGCACGTCGCGCACCTGGCGCATCGCGATCCTCTCTGCTGGCATCGTCCCCTCCCGTGGCAAAAGCCAAAGGAGCGGACGCTAAGCGGTCAGCAGAGACGCCCTTTAACCGGGCGACTTCATCCCGGAATGGCGGGCGATATCATCTCGGATCGCCGAGCGAGATCAAATCGGAATGCCGGGCGACATCATCCCGGAATCGCGGGCGACTTCCGTCGGAATCCGCACCCGAACCAGGACGCTCTCGTTTCCTGAGCTAGTGTGGCGCAATCGCCAAGGCCCCACATGCGCAAGTTACGACGTATGGTAATCCTGGTGCTGAGGGCGGCAGGTTGGTTGTCTCCGACACGACCTTCAAAAATGAATAGGTGCCCGTGGTTTGGATATTTGCGGAGCACTGCGCGCCATCCGTACCACTCGCAATGGCCTGGCCGGCGGCGATAATCACCGCGGCTTGAGTGGTGCTGAGAACACGCGCCGGAGCGCCGGGAGATAGATCGACTTGCATGATTGTAGTGTTGGCTGACTGGATGGTCCCAGCTGTAGAAGCAAACGCATTCAGACCTTGCGCTGAAGCAGATAAATCTAGACTCAAGGTTGAGCCTCCAGCCGTGATGCGATCCAACTGGCGGTCGGAAAGCCGCGTAGGGCCAATCGAAACCGCAGGCTTTTCGGTGGCAAGGGCGAGGCTCGCCTGCGCAAACCACAGCACTGTAATTAGCACCAGTTGAACGAGGATTTTCGGCCAAAAAGGCTGCACGCAGCGGCTCCAACACTCCCCGAACCGCAACGCGGGCAATGACCTCTGACGACGCCACACTATGATGGGGAAGCGGGATCGCAGCTTATGCCTCCCATCGACTCCGCTCGTTCATCGGTGATGTTTGGTATAATTAGCAATAAGTCTTCGTATTCGTATTGTCTTCATATTCGTAAAAAAAACATGGTTAATTTGACCGAGGAGGCCGGAATGGCTCGAACGCTTTGAAGGACCAAACACGTCAATGTGCTCTCCGAATGATCGAGTTTGTCGACGAGGTCGACTTTTAACTTCCCCATGCCATCGATCTAACAGCGCCTCCTTGCGGCGTAAGGCTCCGCAAACTGCGAAGGAGAGCGGCCGCTTCGCATGAAGGACCTGTTGCACAATGCGTCCAGCCGAGGGATAGAAGAAAATTCTGGGTCGCGCTGTTGGCGAGTAAGACTGGAGGTCCGCGATGGCGAACAGGTCACGTGTTGATAAGATCGTCAGCGACTATGCCAAGCGGAACTCGCTGCCGGCTGATCAATTACCTGCTCTCATTGCTTCCATCCAAGCCGCCCTCGCTGGCACCAAAGTTAATCGACAAATTGAGCCGGCTGCGAAGTTGGTACCGGCTGTTGCTATTGAACGCCCGATTCAACCGAAATCGCGCACCAGAACGAATCGGAAGCGAAGAGGCAGCGTTGGAAGCCAAACGCGTGAGCCACCCTCGGCTGCGCTCGACGAAGTGGCAGCGACTGCCCCGTCAACCCGGCTTGCTCCCATCGCTGACAAGCCGGTCAGCGAAGAGCTGAGCCCCGCGCCGCCGCCTCACTCAGAGCCGCTCCATCCCGACACCCCCCTTGGCGACCAGACAGGCGAGCCGCCATCGGTTGCGCTCAACGAAGTGGCAGCGACTGCCCCGTCAGCCCCGCTTGCTCCCATCGCTGACAAGCCGGTCAGCGAAGAGCTGAGCCCCGCGCCGCCGCCTCACTCAGAGCCGCTCCATCCCGACACCCCCCTTGGCGACCGGACAGGCGAGCCGCCATCGGTTGCGCTCAACGAAGTGGCAGCGACTGCCCCGTCAGCCCCGCTCGCTCCCGTCGCTGACAAGCCGGTCAGCGAAGAGCTGAGCCCCGCGCCGCCGCCTCACTCAGAGCCGCTCCATCCCGACACCCCCCTTGGCGACCGGACAGGCGAGCCGCCATCGGTTGCGCTCAACGAAGTGGCAGCGACTGCCCCGTCAGCCCCGCTCGCTCCCGTCGCTGACAAGCCGGTCAGCGAAGAGCTGAGCCCCGCGCCGCCGCCTCACTCAGAGCCGCTCCATCCCGACACCCCCCTTGGCGACCAGACAGGCGAGCCGCCATCGGTTGCGCTCAACGAAGTGGCAGCGACTGCCCCGTCAGCCCCGCTTGCTCCCGTCGCTGACAAGCCGGTCAGCGAAGAGCTGAGCCCCGCGCCGCCGCCTCACTCAGAGCCGCTCCATCCCGACACCCCCCTTGGCGACCAGACAGGCGAGCCGCCATCGGTTGCGCTCAACGAAGTGGCAGCGACTGCCCCGTCAGCCCCGCTTGCTCCCGTCGCTGACAAGCCGGTCAGCGAAGAGCTGAGCCCCGCGCCGCCTCTCGAACAAATTCCTATGAAGCCGGTTATCCTCGAGCGAGCGCCCCGCTTTGCCGAGGGCGAAACCGTGCCGCCAGCATCACAAGGGGCAGATGACGTCACACGCACGACCCTCTACAAAAGCAGTGCGGAGCCAGAGCCGCCATCAGCCAATCTCGCACCGAGACCGTCCGGGCGGTGGCTGGACGACGTGTCCAGCCGAGCCGAGAGCAAGGGGTACCGGCGTAAGCGGTGGAGCCGCGTAATCGTTTCGACCATCGCGGTACTTGCTATCGTCCTAACCAGTCTTGTGTTTTACGTGTCACGCCAACATGACGTGCCAAAGGAGGTAAGGAATACGGAAAGACCGTTCAACGTGACTCTGGAGACCTTAGGCGGCCTCGTCACTGAGGTGGTTGTGCTCGCGGAGAAACGTAGTGTTCCGCGCGGCGTGACCGTTGCATTTCTTAAGGGAGCCGAGACTTCTAATCGATGATATCGCCGCGTATGCCCGCCCGACGCCCGAATTGAGGTTTCATGAGGCGCGGATGCTCATTCAGTTCGCGCAAAACTATGCATCGGTTGGCGACACGGCGACGGCGAAGGCGCGGACACTAAAGGCCCAAACACTGCTTACTGGTCTCACTTCAGAAAAAACGGATGTTGCGGAATATGAAAATTCTCTCTCGGCCGCAGATGAAGAGGTTGGAAACATACTGGTCACGCAGGGCAATCTGGCAGCAGCACTGCAATCCTATCGCGATGGCCTGCTGATCCGCGACCGTCTCGCAAAATCCGATCCTGATAATGCTGGCTCACAGCACGACCTCTCGGTTGCTTACAACGAGGTCGGCGACGTGCTCGTCGCCCAAGGCAATCTAACCGAGGCGCTTAGCACATACCGTGATGGGGTGGCGATCCGCGAGCGCCTCACCAAATCCTATCCGAACAATGCCCAATATCAGCGCGACCTAGTTGCCTCCCACAATAAGGTAGGGGACGTGCTGGTCGCTCAGGGCAATTTGGCCGAAGCGTTACGGTCTTACCGTGATGGTCTGGTGATTGCCGAGAGCCTCACCAAATCCGATCCCGATAATACTGGCTCGCAGCATGACCTCTCGGTTGCCTACAACGAAGTCGGCGACGTGCTCGTCGCCCAGGGCAATCTGGCTGAGGCGCTGCAATCCTACCGCGACAGCCAGGCGGTTCGTGAGCGCCTCACCGAAGCCGATCCCAGCAACACCGGTTGGCAGCACGATCTCTCAGTTTCTTATGAGCAAGTCGGCGACGTGCTCGTCGCCCAGGGCAATCTTGACGCGGCGCTGCAGTCCTACCGCAACAGCCAGGCGATCCGTGAGCGCCTCACCAAATCCTATCCCAATAATGTCGGCTGGCAGCGCGGCCTGGCGATTTCTTACGAGCGTGTCGGCGACGTGTTCGTCGCCCAGGGCAATCTTGCTAAGGCACTGCAATCCTATCGCAGCAGCCAGGCGATCCGTGAGCGCCTCGCCAAAGCCGACCCCGGTAATGCCGGTTGGCAGCACGACCTCTCCGTCTCCTACAATAAGATTGGCGACGTGCTGGTCAACCAGGGCAATCTGGACGAGGCGCTACAGTCTTACCGCAATGGTCTGGCGATTACCCAGAACTTCGCTAAATCTGAACTCGGCAGCGCTGGTTGGCAGCGCGACCTGGCGATTTCGTACGAGCGTGTCGGCGACGTGCTCGTCGCCCGAGGCAATCTTGACGAGGCGCTGCAATCCTATCGCAACAGCCAGGCGATCCGCGAGCGCCTCGCCAAATCCGATCTCAATAATGTCGGCTGGCAGCGCGACCTCTCTGTTTCCTACAATAAGGTCGGCGACGTGCTGGTCAAGCAGGGCAATCTGGACGAGGCGTTACAGTCTTACCGTAATGGTCTGGCGATTGCCGAAAGCCTCACCAAATCCGATCCCAGCAACACCGGTTGGCAGCGCGATCTCTCAGTTTCTTACGAGCGTGTCGGCGACGTGCTCGTCGCCCAGGGCAATCTGGCTGAGGCACTGCAGTCCTACCGCAACAGCCAGAAGATCCGTGAGCGCCTCACTAAATCCGATCCCAATAACGTCGGCTGGCAGCGCGACCTAGCGGTCTCTTACGAGCGCGTCGGCGACGTGCTCGTCGCCCAGGGCAATCTGGCTGAGACGCTGCAATCCTACCGCAGCAGCCAGGCGATCCGTAAGCGCCTCGCAAAAGCCAATCCCATTATTGCCGGTTGGCAGCGTGACCTCTCAGTCTCCTACAATAAGGTCGGGGACGTGCTCGTCGCCCAGGGCAATCTGGCCGAGGCGTTACAGTCTTACCGCGATGGCCTGGCGATTGCCGAGAGCCTCACCAAATCCGATCCCGACAACACCGGTTGGCAGCGCGACCTCTCAGTCTCTTACGAGCGTGTCGGCGACGTGCTCGTCGCCCAAGGCGATCTGGGCGAGGCGCTGCGATCCTACCGCGACAGCCAGGCGGTTCGTGAGCGCCTCGCCAAATCCGATCCCCACAACCCCGGCTGGCAGCGCGACCTCGCGGTCTCACATGCCCGCCTAGCCGAACTGCTCCTAAAGGCCGGACAGAATGAGGCGGCGCACGAGCATCTTGTCGCTGGTCGCACAATTTTAGAATCCCTTATTACTCAGAGTTCCGAGGCAACTCAGTTAAAGCGGGATCTTAGCTGGTTCAGAGAAATGCTCACTCGTTAGGACGATGTCGTTTCCGTGGCCTCTGCGCCTTGAGCCCCATAGGGGCGCCGCTTCAGGGCGCGAGATGGCTGGGGCCGATTCCTCCCCAGCATACGCTCGCGCGCAGCGCTCTACCGTCAGCCCCCGCTAACGCGACACGGGGGGATATTTGGCCACCCTGCGTGTAGGGTTATCGAGAAGCCGTAGCTTACCAGCCCGTTGACGAAGTCGGATTTGGTTGATTCCGTGTGGGGCCAGTGTGGACTGATCGGGATTTATGCGGGATGGCGATGGGGCGTGAGGGCGATCGGCAAGGCGATCTGATCGTGACCTGGGCGGAGATGCCGCGTTCGCCGGGGCATGTGTTTTACGACCGGCTTCAGGAAGTTCTGATCGAGGGCGGGTTTGACGGGTTTGTCGAGACGGCGTGCCAGCCCTATTACGCGCCGAAGATGGGCGCGCCGTCGGTGCCGCCGGGGCGTTACTTCCGCATGCACATGGTCGGCTATTTCGAGGGGATCGCCAGCGAGCGAGGCATCGCCTGGCGCTGTTCGGATTCGAATGTCGCTGCGGGATTTTCTGCGGCTGGAGAACCGGGAGAAGGTTCCGGATCACTCGTGGTTGTCGAAGACGCGGGGTCGGCTTGCGCATGAGGTCCACGAGACGGTGTTCGGCTGGGTGTTGAAGCTCGTGGCCGAGCAAGGCTTGGTCCGAGGCAAGCGGATCGGCGTCGACGCCTCGACGATGGAGGCCAATGCCGCGCTGCGCACAATCGTGCGCCGGGACGATGGCCGGACCTATCGCGAAATGCTGACGCAGATGGCCAAGGAGAGCGGCATCGAGACGCCGACGTGCGGACGATCTGGTTCGCATCGATCGCAACCGCAAGGGCAAGAAGCTGTCGAACAAGGAGTGGACCAGCAAGACCGATCCGGAGGCCAAGATCGCCAAGATGAAGGACGGGCGCACGCACCTTGCCTACAAGCCCGAGCATGCGGTCGATCTCGACACCGGCGTCATCGTCGCGGCGGCGCTGCATCCTGCCGACCAGGGCGACACAACAACGATCGAGGGCACGCTGACGGCGGCGCAGAAGAACCTGGCTCAGGTCAGCGCCGCGCCGACGAAGGACCAAGGCCGAGCGAACTGGTCGCCGACAAAGGGCTATCACTCGCGCGCCGTCTTGAAGACCTCGACGGCGGGGTGTGGAAGACGCGCATCGCCGAACCCAAGCAGCCGGGCTTTTCACGCTGGCGCGGCGACGACAAGGCCCGTGCTGCGGTCTATGCCAACCGCACCCGCCTGGGTTCGGGGGTCGGCAAGCAGGCAATGCGGCGGAGGGCGGAAATCGTCGAGCGATCTTTCGCCCACAATCTCGACCGAGGCGGCATGCGACGGACCTGGCTGCGCGGACGCGAGAATGTCCACAAGCGTTATCTGGTCCACGTCGCCGGCCACAATCTCGGCATCCTGATGCGGCTGCTGATCGGGGCCGGAACCCCAAGAGAGGCGGCTGCCCATGCGCTGGCCTATCTGTTCTTCGTCTCCACCGAGGATGCCGCGGCGATCTTTATCGTCATTGCGTCGTCCGACGGGTTCGCAATCCTGAGCCGTGGCCGCTATACCGACGGCCCGGGTCGATCAAAACGACGACTTCAGTCAACGGGCTGTTACGGCTTGACGATCTCGACGCGTCGGTTCCGCGGCTCACGCACGCCATCCGCCGTCGGCACCCGGTTGTCGTTTTCCCCGCGGCCCGAGACTATCATCTCCTCCCGCGGCACTCCCAAGGCGGCCAGCGCCTTGGCGACGTTGTTCGCACGCCGCTCGGAGAGCCGCTGGTTGTACCCGGGCGAACCCGAACGGTCAGTGTAGCCGGTCACCCGGATCTGCACCGCAGCCCCCGACTTGTAGGCGGCGGCGGCCTGCTGCACGATCGCCAAGCCGTCCGGCGTGATCGTGTCCTTGTCCCAATCGAAGAACACGACAAATACCACCGGGGCCGCCGGCGGCGGAGCCGGTGTCGCCACCCGAGCCGGAGGCGGTGGCGGCGGCGCGCTGAATAGGTAGCTCACCCCGAGGCGCAGGGCGTTATCGGTCACCCGATAGTGGTTGTTGTAACCGTTCCAGAACGCACCACCGTTTTGTACTACGCCGGTCGAAAATGTCCCGTAATCGGCATAGCTGTACTCTAATCGAGCATGCCAATTCGGTGTGAAGGCGTATTCCAATCCCGCGCCCGCGGTCCAACCAGGGGCGAAGTGCTTGAAAGTCTGCGAGGCGCCGATCTGCGAGACCGTCGATTGGAACTCACCCAACGCCAGACCACCAATGCCGTAGAGCAGAGTGTTTCCCCAAACATAGCCAAGGCGAGCGCGGAGCGAGCTGTCCCAGTCGAGCTTGGTCGTATACGCGTAGTTGCCGTTGAGTGCGTTCGGGAAGCAGCCTCCCGGTGCCGTATTGCCGGCCCCAAAATTCTCAATCAAGCAATTGCTTTTAGTGCTGCCGGAGAGACCCTCGATGTCGAATTCGGGACCGAGCACCCAGTTCCCAATCTGCCAGTTGTAACCAACATGGCCGCCGCCAACAAAATCGGTTGGGTTCAAGCTGACATGGCCCGTCAGCGGCGGCACGAAAGCCGTCGTCTCGTGGAGGCTTTCCGACAGCCACGCCGCGCCGGCTTGCAAGCCGACATAAAAGCCAGTCCAGTCGGGGCCTAGCATCACCGGCGGCGGCGGCGTCTGTGCCAGCTGGGGGCTCGGCTTTGCGGGTCCCGTTGGTTGTGAGGCTGGTGGCGATTGCTGCGCCACCTGAGGCTGTGGCTGCCCTGGTGGGGCCGGCTTGGGAGCTCCAGGCCCGTTTGTCTGCTGCGACGATGGCAGCGATTGTTGCACCACCTGAGGTGGTGGTGGCCCTGGCGGGTGCGGCAGGGTTCCCGCAGGCGCTTGCGGGGCGGACGTGGCAGAGCGCTTGGCCGGTTGGCCAGCAGTCGTGGCTTTGGCCGAAGCTCGTCTGGCTTGCTGCGCCTCCAACCGATCAAGTCTATGTATCAAATCGCGGATCAAAGCGTCGCGTTGGTCGAGTTTTCTCTGCAGCTCTTCAATGCTATCCGACGCCGGCCCCGCATTCGTTGCCGGGGGAGACTGCGCAAGACTGATCCCATGCGAGCTGACGAGCATCGCTATCGAAACAGATATGCCTAAATGTCGCTTCATGCGTGTGGATCCCCCGCGCACTTCATTTCAGGACGAGCACTTGGCGGACGAGCGAATTAGAGGGAACGACAAATTGCCGCGGTTGAACAGCCAACAAGCCCGGCGGGGCCGGATTACCGTTCCGCGTGACAATAAACCCGACCCTCCCGATTTCCGGAAAGTTAATCCAAATGCGTTCAAATTTTTCGGCCGACATCGTTCGGTTCCCAAAAGCGGGGTCGGCCAGCAGAACCCGATCTCCAATTTGGCCGCGGAAAATCAGGAAATGGTTATAACCAATAGGGCTGACCGCGACGATGAGCGGTGCGAGGTCAGCGAGATCTTTGAGCTCAAGGTTCCCATAGCCGACGCCCTGGTACCCCCGACCATCCACATACCGCTTCAGGTCAAGCAGCGAAAAACCTTGGCGGATGCGCACCGCCTCTGGGTGTTCAATATATTCCTTGCGCTGGATCAGGCCCTCAGCCACCTGCTTTTCAGTAACGTGGTCGCCGAACTGGAAATTCAGCAAGGTTGCGAGCGCTGCCGCACCACAACTCAAATCGAACTTCTGAACGATCACCCCTTCTGTGCGAAGCTCGTATAGTGATTTAACAGGTTCGCTCGCCCTTCCGGGTCTTGGCGACGTGCTCAACAAGCTGACGGCCAAGCAGGCCAAGGCGAGACCTCGGATCACCATTCTGAGGAGTTTTAAGGTGATGCCGGATGTAACTGGGTCACTCTGAGTGCGGGGACGCCGGTTCAGGAAACACCCTAAATCGGCCGTAGGCATTGGTTGGTGAACGCCTCGAGACACCCACAGAACGCCTGACGCTGCCATCCTATGCCTTCCTCGACAGTCCCATTGGACAGCAAATCGGGTGTGAAATACCCGACACTATCTCACCTGAAATGTATATTTCGACGTCGACGACCTAGGTCATCTTAGCCTAGGCGTCAACTAAAGAGTTAAGCCGCTACGTGATTCTCTACCAGGTGGATAGATGCATTGATCCACCCCCGTTCCACTAGCTGACTTTCGACCATCCGACGCCATTATAGCCGGGGGCCGCTTGGCCTGCAGAAGCGATCCGATTGGTTGGCGGCACCGCCGCAACCCAGTGAGGCATTGTGATTACGCCTTTAGGTTCGCTAACCACAGGCTGATTTCGACCAAAATAGCGCGTTTATGCTGTGGCGCTTTGGCCCTTAAGCAGGGTTACAAACTCCGCGGGATCGCCGACCATCCGCGACGACGTCGGGCTCGTATCAATTCAACGTCCGAGCACCGTCGGAGATTTTGAGGCCGTTCGCACCGATGCCGCGCTGTACCGCCCACAACGCGGCCTGTGTCCGGTTGGTGGCAGAGAGTTTGCGCATAATGTTTCTCAGGTGGAGCTTGGCCGTCGCTTCGGCGATGTTGAGGGTCGCCGCGATCGCCTTGTTCGATCGGCCATCGACCAGGAGGCGCAGGATCTCAGTCTCTCGGAGCGAGAGCTCGCAATTTTGTATCTCGGAGAGGGGATCGACGATAACGCGTTTAGCGCTGTTGGCCAAGAGTGGCGCCAATGCCGAGGGAAAGACCTTCTCACCAGCGAAAACCAGCGCCAGGCTTTTTTGCAGCGCTTCAGCCGACAAATCCTCCAGCAAATACCCCCTCGCACCGTGGGCAAAGCACTCACTCAATAAATCGATATCGAGGTTGGTAGCGAGAAAAACCACCTTTGTTGTTGGTGCCCAAGCTTCGATCCCCCGCATCAGATCGGAAACCTCCGGGGCGCTCGGCACTAGGTTGGCGAGGAGCATCTCCGGACGCGCATCACCGGCTCTGCGTTGGATCAGATCGTCCAGGGTCGAGCCCTCCGCGACGACGTCAAATCCCAACGACGTCAAGAGGCTCGTTAGTCCGGCACGAAGCAACGAGTGGGAGGAAAGCACGGCCAGACGTGACATCGGCATATAGCTCCCGGGTACATGGTCACCCACGAAAGCCAGCACACTCCACAGGTCCCCGTAACGCCTCGGCGGCGCGCGGCTGGCGAGCCGGAGGATCGTAAAGTGTCAAACAAACATACGAGGGCGAAGCAAATGTCATGCCAGATACGACCGCGCCCAAAAATCAAACAGTTACGGACTGTTCGACAACTTATAAAGTAAATATATGTAAAATTTCTCGACGGCCAGACATAAAATGTTACTTTTCTTTGTCATCAAGGCCGCGATAATGTTAGATGTCGTACCTATACTTTTGGAGTAATCCAAATGGGCGTATATGGCGCCTTCCGTGACCGGCAAGACAATGATGCGGTTCTCCTGGCCGCCGAACGCGAATGTCAGGAGTTACTGGCACGGGCCGATGCGCAGCTGAAGACCGATGCGGCGGACAATTCCACGGAGCCGCTTTGGGACGAGATCGGGAAGCAGGCGGAAACGGTTCACAACACGCCTCCGTCCACTCTTATAGGTGCCGCGGTGAAGCTCAGAATGGCTCTTCACCCGGAACTTGGCATCGAGGAAGACGAAAGCTCCGAGAATGTGATCGCACTTCGGCAGATTCTCGCCCTCATCGAACGGGAGATCGGCCAGGCCGGGCTGCGATTTTGCCCACCTCCTCGGAAACTGCCCTGCTGAAACCTCGCGGCGCCGCTCGGCAAGGGCCGTCCAAAGGGCAAACTCGAGCCTAAGCGAACGCCGTCGCCAACAACTTATATAGCGCCGATTTCGCGGTCCGCGGCATCCCTATCGAACCGCCTAGCCGGCTAAAGGCCCGCGTCGTCAGTAGCGGCCGATACGAGGCGCCGGTTCGCGAGCTCGTCGAGGGCTTTCCTGGGCTGAGTGCGATTGCCGAGCCGCGGCTCGACGCCCACCCGGTCATGCGCCGGCAGTTCGACGTCCTGCACAAGATTCTGCTCGACACGGTTCGCGATGATCCGGTGTGCCGGACTGATCACCGCTCCAGGATTTGGCGCGGTGGTTGCGCTGACCTATCGGGTGATGATCACTAGTCGCAAGGCTTTATCCATCGCCGAGGTGGGCGGCATGTCGGACTGACGCCGAAGCGGTACCAGTCCGGCAAGACCGACTATGATTGCGGGTATCAAAATGCGCCGCCGCTTGCGACGCGATACTCTACGAGGCCGCACAGGGACTGCTTGCCCACGGCAGTAACGCGGGAAGGATAGCGCCGCTGTTCCTGCGATTGCCAGAAACGACGCCAATGAAAAATCCCGATCCCCACCCGCCGTTCGGTTCCACGAAAAGGGTTGGCCCGGGCGAGCCTAATCGGCAAGCTATGACTGAGTCAGAATCCCACGCAACTTAGTTTCTGATGCTAGCCTCGCCACAGCCCTTTCAATGACGTTGCTCGGTGCCACCACCCTTTCAATGATCCTGGTCGTATTACCTCTCTGAGTAAGGCCGATCGCCTTAGCCAGCTCAGACCGGTGAGCCGTTATTTTGGGGAATGTGACGCGTTCGAGGGCGGCTAATACCGCATGGACTACTGTTGGTACTTGCTCCGCTGGTAGCCTGTTTCGCTGCGCGTAAGCCCTAACGGCTTTGGCAACCTGTTCCCTCGTCGGCATTGCTTGCCTCTGTTCCCTCGTCGGCATTGCTTGCCTCTGCTTGCAAACGTCAGCGGCGGCCAACATTTTTGGTGCTCCGGAAGGCCAGGAAGGCTCGGGTGCAGCCAGACATGTTGCTTGTTCACTGTAATCTCCGGAACCGCAACTGTAAGGCGCCCTTTAGGAGTAATCACAATGGCTTACGCTCAAGACGGCTTAAGCGCAACGCCCCCAGCGTCGCAGCGCCCCAGCGTTACGAGGAACGACGGAGGCGGTCGCTGGACTATCGCCCCTTGTTCAACAACTAATGCCCGTCCTTTACAGCACGCGATGGGGCCCCGACGGCATAAGGCCAGTAAAGTCGGCCGGGCGGTACGACCGGGGCGAGCCAGCTGCCCGCCCGGCCAGGTCAGCCCCGAGCAAGGGGGCCCAGTGCTCAGGGGTGCATCGAGAAGAAGAGCGAGGCTCGGGGCCGGGACCTTTCCTCCCTGTAGGCGCGATCGATGGCAGGGGGAAGATCGCGCCGTAATTAGATTCGGCGCGTCCCATAAAATACGCAAAGCATTAAACTTGAGGCAGCTTTTTGGAGGGATCATCAACCAGGTCCACTCGCGCGGCGCGGACGGCGGCTCCGTAGCTGCGCGACTACGACCGTTTGGTCACCGACTTTAGCCGACTGGCCAATAGATGCAGAGAGAAAAAACATTATCGTTCCTAGGGAGTGAGCGAGCCCGCAACCGTTCAACGGCCGAGAACCGGCATCAGGTGAGAATTGACCCTATGAATTGTCGACAACCCGGGGCCGCTGCCAAAGGTGGCCACACGCCGACGGGAAATCCGCCTCGGGGAGACGCGATAGCGGTTGCTCAGCCGGATGTTACCGACCTGTTTGCAGCAGCCCTCGCACACCATCAGGCCGGCCTCTTAGCTGAAGCGGAAGTACATTCTCGGCAGATTCTCGCCGCTCTACCCGACCATGGCGATACCTTACATCTCCTGGGGGTCGTCGCCTACCAGCGGGGCTGCCATGAAATGGCAATCCAATTGATACAGGGGGCGATCGAGCAGGACGGCAGTAATCCATCATATTACGTTAGCCGCGGTCTAGCGCTGCATAGTCTCAAGCGTCTGGACGAGGCGATTGCGAGTTATGATCGCGCCCTCTCCCTGACGCCGAACTCCCCCGAGGCCTTGGTCAATCGCGGCCTCGCTCTAGAAGAACTGGAGCGGTTCGGGGAGGCACTGGAGTGCTACAATCGGGCGCTCTCCTTTAAGCCCGACTATCCCGAGGCGCTGAACAATCGTGGCAACACCCTTCAGATGCTCGGGTGTCTTCCTCAGGCCGTGGAGAGCTACAACCAAGCCCTCGCCCTGAGTCCAAATTTGGTCGAGGCTTATTTCAACCGCGGTGATGCGCTGATGGATCTCGGGCGCGTGGACGAGGCGAGAGCCAGTTATGACCAAGCCCTCACTGTTAATCCGGACTTCCCCGAGCTTTTTTTAAATCACGGGGATACGCTGAGTAACGCTGGGCACTCGGAAGAAGCGGTTGCCAATTACGAACGAGCCCTTGCCCTGAAGCCGAACTATCCCGAAGCCCTGCTCAACCGGGGCGTTGCCCTGGAGAAGCTCGGACGTTTCGAGCAAGCGCTGGAGAGCTACGACCGAGCGCTTGCTGTAAGGCCGCATTTTTTCGAAGCGCACTACAACCGTGGCAACGCTCTTCGGCAGCTCAAGCTCCCTGCAGAAGCGCTACAAAGCTACGATCGGGCGCACGCGATCAAGCCGGACAGCGCCGAGGCGCTGAATAACCGCGGCGTCATCCTGCGCGAGTTCGCGCGTTTCGATGAGGCCCTCGAGAGCTACGATCGGGCGCTAGCTGTCAAGCTGGACTTCGCCGAGGCCCTGAATAACCGCGGCGTCGTCCTCCTCCAGCTCGGGCGCCTCGGTGAGGCCCTTCAGAGCTTCGACCGAGCGCTTGCCGTGAAGCCGAACTATCCTGATGCCCTCAATAACCGCGGCATCGTCCTGCGCGAGCTCGCGCGTTTCGATGAGGCTCTCGAGAGCCACGATCGGGCGCTCGCTGTCAAGCCGGGCTTCGCCGAGGCCTTGAAGAGCCGCGGGGACACCCTCTGTATTTTGGGGATTTTCGACAAGGCTCTCGAGAGCTACGAGCAAGCGTTCGCCGTCGGATCGGACCTTGATGGGATGTCGGCCGCCTGGTTTCACGCGAAACAACAACTTTGCGACTGGTCGAGCTATCACGTGGGCGAGGAAAGGGCTAGAAACGCGATTAGGACGTGCGGATCGCTGGACATGGGATTCGGGTTGCTTGCGCTATCATCGACGCCCGAAGAACAGCTTGACTGCGCGCGTCAGGGCACCGCTAAAATCGTGGCTCCCGAACTCGGCGTGCTTCCTCATCCGCTGCCGCGACCCGGCGAGCGGATCCGTCTTGGTTATCTTTCTGCGGATTTCCACGAGCATGCGACGGCATTTCTGATCGCCGGCCTGATCGAACGCCATGATCGGAGCAACTTTGAGGTCTTGGGTTACTCTTACGGCCCGACGACGGAAGATAGGATGCGCGCTCGCTTAAGCGCCGGCTTTGACCGCTTTATCGACGTCAGCGGAATGCCACACCGCCAGACGGCCGAGGTGATCCGCGCCGACGCCGTCGACATCCTGATTGACCTCAAGGGTTACACCCGGAACGGCAGGCCAGCAATTCTCACCCACCGCCCGGCGCCGATTCAGGTCAATTATCTCGGCTATCCCGGCACAATGGGGGCGCATTTTATCGACTACATCATCGTCGATCCATTCGTCGTGCCGCCGGATCAGCAACCTTTTTTCAGCGAGCGGTTGGTGCACTTGCCGGACTGCTATCAGTGCAATGATGACACGCGTGAGATTGCCGAGCACACCCCATCACGGGCCGAATGCGATTTACCCGAGCAGGGTTTTGTTTTCTGCTGCTTCAATAACAGCTACAAGATCACGCCAGCCATTTTTGACATCTGGATGCGGCTGCTTCGCGCAGTGCCGCACAGCGTGCTCTGGCTATTGGATGCCAACCCTTGGGCGAAGGCCAATCTCGCGCGCGAAGCCGCGGCGCGGGGGATCGTACCCGAACGCCTAATATTCGCACCAAGGCTGCCATTACCCGAGCATCTCGCCCGCCACCGCCTCGCCGATCTGTTTCTCGACACGCTGCCCTGCAACGCCCATACAACGGCAAGCGACGCGCTATGGGCGGGGCTGCCACTGCTGACCTGCACCGGCAATACCTTTGCCGGCCGGGTGGCGGGCAGCCTCTTGCGGGCGATTGGGTTCGGCGAACTTGTCACAACCTCACTTGAAGACTACGAGGCTCTGGCGCTGCGGCTCGCTCACGACGGCTCAATGTTGGGGAGACTGCGCTCGCGTCTCGCGCAGAACCGGCGGACCTCCCCTCTCTTCGATACCGAGCGTTACGCCCACAATCTCGAGACGGCATATTGGCGGATGTGGGAGAGGTGGAGAACGGGACACCCGCCTGCTGCATTTTCGGTTCCCTAGCGCTGCGGGCAAAAGCATGGACTGGACTTGCTCCGCTTTGGTGGAGAGGCATTGGCTCGTTCGGGGGCCAGTTTTTCGAACTGAGGCGGGCTTGTGAAGTCGAGGCCGGAATGGCGCCGGACGGGATTGTAGAACCCGTCGATATAGCGGCCGATGGCCTGGTCGGCTTCTTGGCGGGTGTAGAAGACGGTTCGCAGACGAGCTCCGATTTCAGCGACTTGAAGAACATCTCGACCATCGCGTTGTCGTAGCAATTCCCCTTGGCGGACATCGAGATTAGGATGCCGTGCTTCTTGAGCTCGGCCTGATAGTCGATCGAGCAATGCCGCGGGATCAGCCCGGCTGGCGGGCGCGCAGGGGAGGGCTTTGCGCAGGGCGGCGAGCGCCAGGTCGCGATGCAGCCGATCGCCTGTTGCCTCGGCGTGCGAACAGGTCGATGACAACGGCAAGGTACAGCCAGCCTTCGCGGGTCCACACGTAGGAGATGTCGGCGACAAATAGCAGACGAGCCGATGGCGCGCACCGTCGTGCAAAGGCGGGCGGAAATCCGGGTTCGGCGCGAGCGCGCTGAGCCTTAATGTGAAACGGAGAGCTATTTAGAAACTCGCCGCGACCCAATTGAAGGTGGTGCCGAGATTACTGCCAACGATGACGGCGGCGGCGTAGATCGCGATCGAGATCAGCGAAGCGATGAAGGCATACTCAATGGCGGTTGCGCCGCGGTCCTCCTCCAATAGGCCATAATCAAAGTAAACTAAACATTGTTATCGCGTCCACAGGGGCGAGGCGGTGCTGCACGCAAACATTGTAGTGGCGGTCAAACGTCGGGCCGAGGGTGAACGTCGCGTCAGACTATAACGTCTGGCGGCTAATCCCGGTCATCGTTTTGTCGTGCCAGGATGGGAATTGGCAGTTAATTTATCGTGTCTCATTGCCCCGGATTTCCTGGGAGGTTCCTTGTCGGATGAGCAAAGATGGCTTTGTCGTGACTACGTGCCCGTTATGCGGCGTTGAGGCCAAAAGGTTCGCTGCAACAGCTCACGGACATCGGTACGACTGCCCGACCGACAAGCCGTTTGACATCACCGGCTCAGCAGAGGCCGAATTGCTTGCGAGCAGTACTAAGGCGCTGCAAGAACGGGCGCGCATTGCTCGCGAGAGGAAGCGTGGCCCTGCGATAATCCCCAAGATAGGGACCTGGTAGCGATGCGTGCACGTTGGGGCCCGTGGCTTTGCGCGCTCTTGTTCCTCGCGTCCGCCGTGCCGTGCGCCGCTAGTCCTCTGGCCGATTACATTGCTGATGAGCGAGCTGTGTTTTTGAGCGACGAAGTCTTAAATGGCGCAGTGGCCGATATCGGTCTCATGTGGGCCCCAGAACTACGTGCGCTGGTTAGGTATTTTTCTGAGTGCGAGGTTGACGAGAATGGCCACGATTGCGAAGTCGCCTATGCGGCCTACATGCTAGAGTTCAGCGGTTACTCGCCGACGGAGCGGCCGATAGACGTGTGGATGACAGCCCGCAGTGCTCTCGCGCAGGCACGAAAAATACACCACACCATGCACGACGTTGCGGAGGCTCTGAACGAAGCAAAACGTGAGATTACCCTAAAGCGGGCAATTCGAGAGCGCTTTCATACTTTACAGGCGATTTCGCTTCCGTGAAGGCCGTGTGAGATATTCGTTGAATGTTCTCACGCTGGGCAGACGGGATCGAATGTCGTCCTTAGCCGCCACTCACGATTTACTAACTCGATAATCCATCTCGAATGGACGGGGGTCGTCCGTAAGCATCCGGCGAGAGCCGCGGTGAGGTCGCACTACGCCGCGGCCGCTTGAGCGGCGGTTTTCTACAGTGCCAGGGAAGGAGCTGGTCGAGACGGGACGCCGGGTGATCGGCGATCGGCGCAGCACGTCGGCGAGCCAGGCTTGCGGATCAACGTCGTTTAGTTTGGCGGTGCCGATCAGTGTGTAAATCGCTGGAGCGCGGTCGCCGGCGCGGTCGGATCCGGCGATCAGCCAAGCCGATGAGATTTTATGGGAGCCATCGCGGGGCTGTTGGCGACCAGCGCGCAGGTGGGAGCCGATTTATTCGATTAATGCTTTGCAAATCACTGTGCGAGCTGGCGGCGGCTCGGCCCTCAGAAACGGAAGAGCCCGCCACGGAAGTTTCCCCAAGCGTGGCGGGCTCGCCTCCGGGGGGAGGAAGGGCGCTGTTAGGTTAAGGAGCCTACACGCGCCATGAAAAACCTTATGGCGCAAGAAATGGTCTCTCAAGTTATCTAACGGATGGAAGGAGCGCAGCCGAATAGATGGCTAGACATAACCTTTTGCGCGGTTGAGTTGGCTCTCGCCGATCACGCAAACTGCTCGCTACCGGTGCTCCTTTTACGGTGGGGGAGGACAATGAGGAAGGTACTTTTCAGCCTCGCGACCCTGTCACTCTTCGCAGCTACCGGATCGATAAGCAACGCAGCGCTTTTGTCGGACAGGCAAATGGACAGTGTTAGCGCTGGCTATATCATCGCCATCCCGATCCAAGGATGCGACTGCTACATCTACATTCGGCCGCAGCCGGGGCCGCCCGGAACGGCGACGCCCATGCTCCAGACACCGACGAGCACTCCGCCATCATTGGACCCTGGCGGCTCAATCCCCGAACTCATCCGGCGTTGGACATCGCTAAACTAACGGCAAGACGGGGTCAGCGCACCAACAGAGCGTCGCAACAACGACGACGCCGACGACCCCGCTCTCTGGACCTACGGGCGGCGGCCGGGCCCGGTCAGCTTCACCGGGCGTGGCTGAAATTAACATCGCGCGCAGGACTCCCGAGAGGTTAACCTTACCGCAGCCGCTCGGGGATGGAGAACCTGACTTTCGTTGCGTACGCCTCGGGTCACCTTCGCGCCGATAGTCGATTTTTTCGTGAGGCGAACACCAGGCTGGGTTCGAATCAAGGGGGTTGTTGGAAGCATCCAGGAGCAGCGCGATCGCACTCGGCGGCTACTTGATTTCCATCGCTCCCGCCTTTTACCGGACCGTCACGCCAGCGTAACGGCCAAACATTGGGAGCTCAAAGCAGCACCTCACTGCCCGTTAACTCTTTCATAGGGCTCCTCTTCCATGCTGCCGGGTCGGCGTCACTCACCGAGAGAGCGGGTGTTGGGTGTTGGGCGGAAACACCTTGGCAAAAACCATCGAGCGGCGAGGCACGGATGACGATCCTCCGCTGATCTTGTTGGTCGACGATGATGACATCGAACAACTCATCGGCCGCGACTATTTCGAAGGCAACGGGTTCCGCGTCTACGAACTTGCTTCTGCGGACGATTTTGTGCCTCACGTCTCGGCGATTAGGCCTGATCTGATCATTCTTGATGTGATGATGCCGGGAACGGATGGATTTGAAGCATGTCGGCAGCTTCGCCAGGATCCCCAGCTCGCGCACATACCGGTTTTAATGGCCACAGCGTTAGACGACGAAGCCTCGCTTGAGCGGGCATTCGAAGTCGGCGCGACAGATTTCGTCGTTAAACCCATATCTTGGCCGCTTCTCGGTCACCGAGCCAAATTTGTTCTTCGGATCAATCACGTTGAACGTGAACTACGCGAGGCCACCCGACTTGCCCAAGCGGCCAATCACGCCAAATCCGTTTTCTTGACCAATATGAGCCATGAATTGCGCACGCCGCTCAATGCCGTCATCGGTTTTTCGGAGATGATGCAGAACGAAGTATTCGGGCGATTGGGTGACCCGCGATATCACGCGTACGCTGGCGATATCTGCGACAGTGGCAGCCATTTGCTGGCGATCATCAACGACGTTCTCGACCTATCGAAGGCCGAGTCCGGCAAGCTCGAACTTAATGAACAGCTCTTTGACCTGCGCGATGTCGTACTGGACATCACCCGCTTGACCGAGAACCGCCTATACGCAGCCAGCCTGACCGGCACGATCGATTTACCCGCGGCGCTACCGCTCGTGCGTGGGGACGAGCTCAAGACGAGGCAGATGCTGCTCAACCTGCTGAGCAACGCGATCAAGTTCACACCGCCGGGCGGCACAGTCGCCCTTTCGGTGCGGTATGACAGCGAGCGCGGTGTCGCGATCACGGTGGCCGATACCGGCACCGGCATCGCTGAACAGGACCTTGACCGCGTGCTCCAACCCTTCGAGCAAGCCGACTCGTCACTGGCGCGCACGCATGAGGGTACGGGGCTCGGCCTACCGTTGGTCAACGCCATGATCGAGCTGCATGGCGGCTCGCTGACCTTGAAAAGCGCAATCGACAAGGGCACCGAAGCGACAATCGTGTTCCCGGAAGAGCGCCTTGTCGCCAGGGTCACGCCGCTTCAAAGCGCGGCTTGAGCGCCCCGCTATCGCCTGAAGAGTCCCTAACCGGCGAGATTTCTTAATGGCCGCGATCGGCGGTGTATCGCTTTGGAGCTGGGACCATTGAACCCATTTGGCATCTTGTTCCCCTGCCTTGCAGTTTTGGCTCGGTGGCGCGTGTTCCGCGTTGTGGCCGGCATCACGGATCTCAACAAAGACGGTCTGGGATGATCCGGCGGGGTCGCAGACCCTCGCACGAGGCTTCGGGGCACGCTCCGGAGGCGGTTGGAAGCTCCCCGCGCGTGTACACAGGTCCATTCCCTTGGCTGTGTCTGTGCACTATTCGGCGAGGATCTTTACGATTGCCCACCTTAGCTATTGTGATTACGCCTAATTAGCTTCTTGCAGTTGCGGCCTCCTAATTTATGGTTAACGAGCGACTCCCTAATAGTCGCCGCCCGATGGCTGTTGGCGACATGGCGGTCGTTGTGAGCTCCTGGACCGCAATGTCTCTGAGATGGAGGATCGCATGAAGAAAATTCTTATGGCTCTGGTGGCCATGCCGCTTTTGGTTAGCACCGCCTTTGCGGAGCAGCTTAGCAATCGCCAAATGGATCGGGTGACGGCGGGATATTACGGAGGCGGCCCCATCGTTACGTACTGCCCGTGTGTTGGTGTGGGATATTACGGACTAGGGCTGGGTGTGGGATATTACGGACCAGGGTTGAGTCTGGGATACTACGGATTAGGGCTGGGTCTGGGATATTACGGCCTTCCATACGGGTACGGACTGGGAGGCCTACGGCCCTTATAAGACACGGATTTCAGGTTGAGGCGCTGACCGGCTGGCCTCAGCAGCACGGGGCCGGTTTGGTGAGTTTTGCGCCCGCCGGGCAGGTGTAGTGGTCGTGCTCGGCGTTGTGCATGACGCCCCGCCGGGTGAACCAACCGCGTTTGGCCCCACTCGACGTCAGGGTCTTGAGGGCGCGACGCCAGTGCCTTCGCACGAGAGGACCTAGTCGCCGTTGAAGTAGCCGCGGTCGGCCAGGGGCTGGCGCGCCGGGTACATCTTGGATAGCGTTAGAGGATCGACGGGTTGGAATGGAGCCCGAAGTTGGCGGAAGTTGACCTTGCGAGCCGGGCTCGAAGCGGACGCTGAAACCGCCCGAACGGTCTCATGACGGCTAGACGAGAACCCGGGGCAACACCAACCAGTCAAGCAATGAACTCGCCGACGGATGAGGCGCACGATCCCGATGCCCCCTATCCCACTGGGGTCGACTTGCCGGCATCTGGTCGGGCTTCCGGGTGGCGGAAGCTCTTGCCCTGGGCCTTTGGACTGCTAACACTTTTCGCCCTTATCCTGGTCATCCTGCATTTTAGCTCCCTAGAAGAGTTCACGCGGTTGGCCCTGGCAGCTCGCCCGGAGTGGTTCATTCTTGCCTGTATAGCCCAGGCAGCGACCTATGTGTCTGCCTCGCTGGTGTGGCGGCAGGTCTTACGGCGTGCGGGGTACCCGCGACGGCTACGCACACTCATTCTCCTCGGCATCGCGAAGCTGTTTACGGATCAGGTGGTCCCGACAGGGGGTGTCAGCGGCGCGCTTCTCGTCGTGAAAGGCCTGACCCGCCGAGGCGTTCCAACGAACGCCGCAATGGCGGTGCTATTGGTCGGATTGGTCGCTTATTTCGGGGCCTATCTGGTTTCCGTCCTGGCAAGCCTGGCGATCCTGTGGCTCCATGACCGTGCCAACGCTTCGCTTTTCGTCGTCGTGACGATCTTCGTGGCGATCGTCGTTGCAATCCCATCCGGCGTTCTCTGGATGAGGCAGTGGGCGAACCGGGTTCCGGCGATTTGGCTTAGGCGGTTGCCTGGCGTCGCACTCCTGGTAGAGGCAATCGCGAAGGCGCCTACCGATCTTCTACGCGATCCGAGGCTGCTTGGCGAAACCGTAACTCTTGAGCTCGCGGTTTTCGTGTTCGATGCCCTGACACTCTGGTTGGTGTTTCGCGCCTTGGGCGACACGCCCGCGATTTGGGTCGCGTTTGTCAGCTTCATCATGGCATCGATGGCGGCGACCGTCGGACCGATCCCGCTTGGCCTGGGCACATTCGAGGCAGCGTGCGTGGGAATGCTCAGCCTACTCGGCGTCGGTATCGAGGCTGCTTTGGCAGCGACGCTTTTATTGCGCGGACTCACCTTTTGGCTACCTATGGCGCCAGGTCTATGGCTTGCGAGACGTGAGTTCGCTCCATAACGATCTTCTGCGGCCCTCGTCGGCGGCGCCCGAGGGGAACCGCGCTCCATGTTCCAGGTAATCCGCTGCAACTCTCCTCTGTTAAGCACATGGCTTGCGCTCAGGCGAGGAGCGTCGTGAAATTGAAGCGTCCGCGGCGTTTGGGTCGGGGGCATTGGGAAAGAATCGATTGATGAACGACGTCGGTTACCTGCTCGAGCCCGAGGAGAGATTTGCCATCGGGCAGCCAGTACCGCGCACCGAAGACCCGGTCTTGCTGCGCGGCGAAGGGCATTACTCGGATGACGTGAGCCTACCCGGGCAGGCCTATGCCGTCATGGTGCGCAGCCCTTATGCGCATGGGACGATTCGAACGATCGACACCGGCGCAGCTCGCGAAATGGCCGGTGTCCTCGCGGTCTACACCGCGGCCGATCTGACTGCCGGCGGCATCGGCCCGCTGGCGCCGCGGCAGGTCGTCAAGAATCGCGACGGGACGCCGATGCTGACCCCGACCCGCTACGCGCTCGCCGCCGACAAGGTGCGCTATGTCGGCGAGGCGGTCGCGGCGGTCATCGCCGAGACCGTTGCGGCGGCGAGAGATGCGGCCGAGGCGGTCGTCGTCGATATCGATCCCTTGCCGGCAGTAACCGAGCCCGGCGCCGCGGCTGCGAAAGGCGCACCGCTTGTCTACGTCGACGTGCAGGGCAACGTCGGGGTGGATTTTCATTACGGCGACAGCGACGCGGTGGCGGCGGCCTTTGCGGGCGCGGCTCACGTCACGCGCCTCAAACTGCGCAGCAACCGCATCGTGGTCAATGCGATGGAGCCGCGCTCGGCCGTCGCGGAATATGATGCCGAGCGCGGGCACTGGACGCTGCATGTCGGGTGCCAGGGCGTCTTCGCCTTTCGCAACTATCTCGCCGACGTCCTTGGCGTCGGGCGGGACAAGGTCCGGGTGTTGACCGACCGCGTCGGCGGTTCCTTCGGGATGAAGCAGGCGACCTACGCGGAATACTACTGCATCCTGCACGGCGCCCGCGAACTCGGCCGGCCGGTCAAATGGACCGACGAGCGCTCAGGCAGCTTCGTATCCGACAGCCATGGCCGCGACCATGAGATGACCGCCGAGCTGGCGCTCGACGCGGACGGCAATTTCCTCGCAGTCCGCGTGACCGGTTACGGCAATCTCGGCGCGACCTACGGTGCGCCCGGCCCGGCGACCGGCAACGTCGTCAGGAACACACTCGGCGTCTACAAGACGCCGCTGCTCGACGTAAACACCAAATGCGTCTTTTCCAACACGACCCCCGTCGGGGCTTACCGGGGCGCGGGGCGACCGGAAGCCAACTACTACATGGAGCGGCTGGTCGATGCCGCCGCGGCCGAGATGGGGATCGATCGCGTCGCGCTGCGCCGGCGCAATCACATTCCGCCCGAGGCGATGCCGTACAAGAGCCCGAACGGCCAGACCTATGATAGCGGCGAGTTCACTGCACTGCTCGACCAGGCGCTCGCGCTCGCGGATTGGGATGGCTTTGCAGCCCGCAAGGAAGAGAGCCGTTCCCGCGGCAAGTTGCGCGGCCGCGGGATCGGCGACTATCTCGAGCTGACCGGGGTGACGGGCCGCGAGATGGGTGGCATCCGGTTCGAGAAGAACGGCGATGTCACGCTGATCACCGGCACGCTCGATTACGGCCAAGGCCATGCATCACCCTTCGCGCAGGTGCTGGCCGCCCGGCTCGGCATTCCGTTCGGGCGGATCAGGCTGCTCCAGGGCGATAGCGACGAACTGATCGCCGGTGGCGGTACTGGCGGCTCCAAGTCGATGATGACGAGCGGCGTCGCGATCGTCGAAGCCAGCGACAAGGTGATCGAGGCCGGCAGGCAGATCGCCGCCCATGTCCTTGAGGCCGCGGCGGCGGACATCGAGTTCCGCGCCGGGCGGTTCGTCATCGCCGGCACCGACCGGTCGATTGGCATCATGGAGCTGGCCGAGCGTCTCCATGCCGGGCTTGCCTTGCCGCCGGACCTGCCGCAGGGCCTTGACGTGCAGAACATCAGCAACGGACCGCCTTCGGCGTTCCCGAACGGCTGCCACATCGCCGAGGTCGAGGTCGACCCCGATACCGGAGTGGTCGACGTCGTGCGCTATAGCTTCGTCAACGATTTCGGGGTGGTGATCAATCCGCTGCTCGTCAACGGTCAGGCGCACGGCGGCATTGTCCAGGGCATTGGCCAGGCGTTGCGTGAGCGCACCGTTTATGACGAATCAGGCCAGCTGCTCACTGGCTCCTACATGGATTATGCGATGCCGCGCGCTGACGACGTCCCGCTCTTCGTCAGCGCCAGCCATCCCGTTCCGTGCACGAGCAACCCGCTGGGCGCGAAAGGCTGCGGCGAGGCCGGTTGCGCCGGCGCCTTGCCCTCGGTGATGAACGCGCTGGTCGACGCGTTGTCCGAATTCGGCATCCGCCATATCGACATGCCGGCCACCCCGGAACGCGTGTGGCAAGCGATCCGGGGCGCTCGCGCGGCCCAATGATCAGCAAAACCCGGCGGCTTTACGCCAGAAAGCCTCGCGCCAGCCTTGCCAGCGTCGCCGGGGCCTGCAGATGTGGAAAATGGCCGGCGTCGTCCATCACCTCGAAGCGCGCGCCAGGTATCAGCGCGGCGACCTTGCGGCCGGCCGAGGGCGGCCACAGGAAATCATGCGCCCCTGAGGCCACCAGTGTCGGGGCTCGGATACGTCCCCAATCATCCGCCTTCATCTCCAGCCGCGCTAACGCCAGCGACAGCTCAGCATAGGCTGCGGGGTCATTACCCAGATAAATCCCACGATAGGCGGCGCGCTCGACCGGATGGGATGCGGGAAAGGAATTGGCCAGGCTTGCCTCGGCCACGCCGCGCATGCCAACAATTCGGACCTTCGCGGCCCGCTCGGCCAAATAGGCACGCGTCGGCCCCGCCATGTCCGGCGCGACCCCGCACATCAACAACCGACGCACCCAGGCGGGATGGCGGATTGCCAGTAGCGCGCCGACGAGCGAGCCCAGCGCAGCGCCGATCACGTCGATCGGCTGCGACAGCTTCAGCGCCTGCAACAGCCCGTCGAGATCGTCGGCGACATCGGCCAGGGCGAACGGACCTGGCTGCTTCTCCGACCGGCCGGCGCAGCGCATATCCACCGCGATCAGCCGGCGGTCCGTTGCCAGAAGAGGGATGACCTCGCCCCAGCTGTCGCTGCTGCCGCCCAGCTCATGCAGCAGCAGTGCCGGAACGCCGCCGGTGCCGGCATCCTCGAAGAACATGCTGATGCGACCAGTGTCGATACAGGGCATTGGCGGTGCCTCCTGGCCGGGCAGCCTCGCGCACGACCGCAAACGCTGCAAGGCAAAGCGGCGATTTTGGTTAGACTGTCGCACAGCGTGACAACCCGGGAGCAAACCCATGCCCATCGTCGAGACCGAACGCCACGGACAAATCCTCGTGGTACGAATGAACCGGCCTGACCGGCTCAACGCACTGAGCCATGAGATGCGCACCCTCCTTGCCGAAGCATGGACCGAATTCCGCCACAGCGATGAGCTAGAAGTGGCGATCTTCACCGGTACCGGGCGCGGTTTCTGCGCTGGTGAGGATATGAAGGAATTGCTGGCGAACAAACAGCCGGGCGGACGGCGACCCGATATCGAGGACCCATTTATGTCCGGCGCGCTCGAAAAGCCGGTGATCGCGGCGGTCAATGGCTACGCCATGGGCGGCGGCTTCATGCTGGTCGAGCGCACCGACCTTCGCGTGGCCGTGAAGGAGGCGATCTTCGAGGTGTCGGAGGCGAAGCGCTGGCTACTCGGCGGATACAATCACGGGCACATCGCCAACCTGCCCTACCCGGTCGCGATGGAGATGGCGCTCGGTTTCCGGTTCACGGCTCAGCGCTTTTACGAGGTAGGCTTTCTCAACCGCGTAGTAGACGCCGACCAACTGATGCCAACAGCAATCTCGATGGCCGAGCATCTCTTGACCCTGCCGCCCGCGTCCCGGGTCAATACGGTGCATATGATGCGGCAAATGCGACCGTCCCCGTCTGCCGCACAGCAAGCCTTGGCCGCCGCCCTGCACGAGCACGGCGCCAAGAGCGATCTGATGGAGTTGCGCGCCGCGTTCGCCGAAAAGCGGCGGCCCAATTTCAAGGGCTGGGACGATCCGCAAGACCGCTACCACCTGCCGACGCTCGACGCGGTCAAGGGCTGAGCCGGCTATGGAGCCCGCGAAACCGACTGCGCTGGGTATCGCCGCCGATCTCGCGGCCGGCCGCACGACAAGCCGCGCGCTCGTCGAGGCGGCGCTCGCGCGGATCGCCGATCCCGCCGGCGAAGGGGCGCGCACTTTCACCAAGGTCTATGCGCATCAGGCGCGCACTGCGGCGGACGCCCAAGACCAATTGCGCAAGGCGGGCTATGTGGCCTCGCCGCTGGCAGGCCTGCCGGTATCGATCAAGGATCTGTTCGACGTCGCCGGCGAGGTCACCCTGGCTGGCTCGACGGCGCTCGACGACCAGCCGCCGGCGGAGCGCGACGCGCCGGTCGTCGCGCGACTGAAGGCCGCCGGCGCGGTGATCGTCGGCAAGACCAATATGACCGAATTCGCGTTCTCCGGTGTCGGCATCAACCCGCATTATGGCACGCCTGGAAGCCCGTACGACCGGCGACGCGTTCCTGGCGGATCGTCGGCCGGCGCGCCGGTTTCGGTGGCAGACGGCCAGGCGATTGTCGCAATCGGCACCGACACGGGCGGCTCCGTGCGCATACCGGCGGCGCTCTGCGGGGTCGTCGGGTTCAAGCCGACGGCGAAACGCGTTCCGCGCGACGGCGCCATCCCTTTGTCCACAACGCTTGACTCAATCGGTCCGCTGGCCAACAGCGTCGCCTGCTGCGCTATCGCAGACGCCGTCATGGCAGGCGAAGAAGCGAAAGCGCCTGCCCCGGTTCCGGTCGACGGCTTACGACTGGGCGTGCCGCAAAGCTTCGTCCTCGACGACCTGGCTCCCGAGGTCGCGACTTCCTTCACCGACGCCTGCACTGCGTTGTCGCGCGCCGGCGCGCGCATCGTCGATCTGCCGCTGAAAGAGCTTTCCGAATATCCGGCGCTCAGTGATCGCGGGCTTCTCGCCAACACCGAAGCCTTCGCTTGGCACGAGGGGTTGATGGCGCGGCGCGGCAACGAATACGACCCGCGCGTGCGCTCGCGGATCGAGCTCGGGCGCAACGTCAGCGCTGCGGCCTATGTCAGGCTGATAGCCGGGCGAACCGACTGGATCGCCCGGGTCGCGGCGCGCACCGCCGAATTCGACGCGCTGCTGATGCCAACGGTCGCGATAACCGCGCCGCCAATCGCTGCCTTTGCCGAAGACAAGGAGTATTTCCGCCTCAACTTCCTCATCCTGCGCAACACGTCGGTGATCAATTTCCTCGACCGCTGCGCGATCACACTGCCGATCCAGCCGCCCGGCGCCGCGCCGGTCGGGCTGATGGTGGTCGGCGAACACGGTGGTGACCGCCGGTTGTTGGCCATCGCCAGCGGTATCGAGGCGACGCTCGCAAGGCGCGAATAGGAAGATGGCGGGGGACCGTCAGGCGGCGTCCTTGAGCACCATGTCCGCCGCCTTCTCGCCGATCATGATCGATGGTGCGTTGGTATTGCCCGAAGTGAGCGTCGGCATGATCGAGGCGTCGGCGACGCGCAACCCGCCGATACCGTGCACGCGCAACCGAGAGTTGACGACGGCCATCGGATCGGAGCCCATCTTGCAGGTGCCGACCGGGTGGTAGGTCGTCTCGCCAACTTCCCTCACCCACTCAAGGATCTGCTCGTCAGTAGTGCGCTCGGGCCCCGGCCCGACTTCGGTAATTTGTAACGAAGCCATTGCCGGTGCGGTCATGATGGCGCGGGCGATGCGGATCGCGCGGACCGTCAGCTCGGCGTCGGGCGGCGCCGACAGGAAGTTGAAGGCGATCGCTGGCGGCCGTTTCGCATCGGCCGAGGTAATGTGGATGTGCCCCCTGCTCTCCGGGCGCATCGGATGCGCGTAGCAGGTGAAGCCGGACTGCTTGGCGATGCGCGGGCCGTTGGGGCCCTGCACGGTCAGCATCGGCACCCAGCCGAGTAGCAGGTCCGGCGCCTCCAATCCTTCGCGTGAGCAGACGAACGCCCGCATCGGCGCGCCGACCGATGCAAGAAAGCCCTTGCGGAACAGCGCGTAGCGCGCCGCCTGATACACCATGCCCAGCCCGCGAGCCCGGTCGTTGTAGGTAATCCCCCTCTTGCCGACGAGCCACCGCGTGCGCGGCGCATAGTGGTCGCGCAAATTCTCGCCGACCCCGGGCAGTTCGTGCCTCACCTCGATGCCGAGCTTGCGCAGGCGCTCGGGCTGGCCGATGCCCGAGAGTTCCAGCAGCTGCGGCGAGTTGATCGTGCCGCCGCAGACCACGACCTCGCGGGCCGCGGCGGCCTCCCGCACTTCGCCGCCGACGGAATAGCGCACGCCGGTACAGCGCTTGCCGTCGAGCACGAGGCCCTCGGTCAGGGCGCCGGTCTCGATGCGCAAGTTTCGCCGGTTGCGAATCGGGTCGAGATAGGCGCGGGCAGTGCTCTGACGGCGCCCGCGCGCGATGGTCGCCTGGCTCATCACGATGCCTTCCTGGCTGGCACCGTTGTAGTCCGGGTTGTGCGGGATACCGACCTCGCCCGCCGCCTGAATCAGCGCGCGAAAGATCGGGTCGCGCGGTGGCGGGTCGGTGACGCGCAGTGGGCCTTCGCGGCCGCGGAACCGATCGTCTCCACCGCCCTCATAACTTTCCATGCGCCTGAAGAACGGCAAAACCTCTTCGTAGCTCCAGCCCTGGTTGCCCATCTGCGCCCAGGTGTCGAAATCCTGAGCTTGGCCGCGCACGAAGGCCATGCCGTTGATCGAGCTGGAACCGCCCAGGAGCTTGCCGCGCGGCACCGGAATACTTCGGCCGTTAGTGGCGGTCTCCGGCTCCGACGAATAAAGCCAGTTGGCGGCGGGGTTCTTGATCAGCCGCGCCGAGCCGACTGGGATGAATGACCACGGATGGCTCGCCCGGCCCGCCTCCAGCAGCAGCACCTTGTTGCGCGGATCAGCTGAAAGGCGGTGCGCCACCGCCGCGCCGGCTGAGCCCGCACCGACAACGACGTAATCATAGGTCTGCATCTCGTCGCGCTCCTCCCGCTGGGCGCCTTCTCGCGATTGTGGGTCTTCTCGACGGTCGCCGGAAGCTCAATCGCCACATAGCGCCCTCGCCGCATTGCATCGGACGAACCGATCGGGGCATGGTGCGCCGGAGCGGAGGAAAGACCGGCATGAGCGATCCCGTAGACGTGCTGATCATCGGCGCCGGCGCGTCTGGCGCGGCGGTAGCGTGGAGCCTCGCCGAGACCAAGATGCACATCGTCTGTCTCGAACAGGGTGGCTGGATGAACCCGGCGACCTACCCGAGCACCGGCCGCGATTGGGAGGCGCGCTTTTTCGGTGACTATTCGCCGAGCCCCAACATCCGCGGCCGGCCCGAGGACTACCCGATCAACGACGACAACTCGCCGATCAAGGTGGTGAACTTCAACGCCGTGGGCGGTAGCACGATCATGTACACGGCGCACTTCCCGCGCCTGCATCCGTCGGACTTCCGCGTGAAGAGCCTCGATGGCGTGGCTGACGACTGGCCGGTCGACTACGACACGCTGGCGCCGTTCTTCGCGGAAAACGACCGGATGATGGGGGTCTCAGGCCTCGCCGGCGATCCCGCGCGTTCCGCCGCGACGCCCGCCGATGCCGCCGCTGCCGCTCGGCCGCTCCGGCGCGATGCTGGGCAAGGCGATGAACCGGCTCGGCTGGCACTGGTGGCCATCGGACACCACCGTCGCGACCGTCGACTACGAGGGTCGCGCGCAAGTGCATCAATCTCGGCCATTGCACGCCCGGCCTGCGCACAGGGCGCGAAGGCGAGCACCGACATCACCTACTGGCCTGCGGCGCAGCGCGCCGGCGTGGAGCTGCGCACGCATTGCCGGGTGCGCGAGATCACCACCGACGAGCACGGAATGGCCGCCGGTGTCGTCTATTACGACGCCGACGGCAAGGAGCAGTTCCAAGCGGCGCACGTCGTGGTGCTCGCCTGCAACGGCGTGGGAACGCCGCGGCTGCTGTTGAATTCGGCCTCCGGGCGGTTCCCCAACGGGCTGGCCAATTCGAGCGGGCTAGTCGGCAAGAACCTGATGTTCCACCCCTACGCGCAGGTATACGGCTATGTCGCGGGGGAGACCGACAGCAACCGCGCACCGCCGACCTGCTTGTGGAGCAAGGAGTTCTACGAAACCGACAAATCGCGCGGCTTCGTGCGCGGCTACACCTTTCAGTTCGGCCGCGGCGTCGGACCAATCATGGAAGCTGTCCAGAGCGAGGCAAAAGGCCTGCTGCCGTGGGGCGCCGGGCATCACGCCGCGTTCCGCCGGCTCAACGGGCATCGCCTGACGCTGTCGGCGATCTGCGAGGATTTGCCCGAGGAGCATAACCGCGTCACCCTCGATCCCGTCCTAAAGGATAGCAACGGCGTTCCGTCACCGCGCATCAACTACACCGATCGGCGAGAACACCGCCGAAATGATGGAGCACGGCATCGCCCGGGCGAAAGAAATCCTCGCCGCGGCCGAGGCGACCGACATCTGCGTCAATAGCCCTATTCTTTATGGCGGCTGGCACCTGCTGGGCACGGCGCGCATGGGTACCGACCCGGAGCGCTCGGTGGTCAACGAATGGGGCCGGTCGCACGATGTGAAAAACCTGTTCATCGTCGACGGCAGTTTGTTCGTCACGTCCGGTGGCGTGAACCCGACTTCCACGATCCAGGCGCTGGCGCTCTATGTCGCCGACCAGATGAAGCAGCGCCTCGCCAATTTATTCGACTGAGGCAAGAGATGTCCGACGATAGCTCCCTCACTCCGCCGCAACGCGACGATCTGCGCGTTCTCTCGGGCCTCATCATCCCGGCTAGCGCGGAATTCGATGTACCTGGCGCGGATGATCCGGCGATCCAGGCCGATATGCTGGCCACGCTCGGGCGCGACGCGGGCCATGTGCGGGAGGCGCTGGACCAGCTCGCGCGCCTCGCCGGGCGCGCCGCTGGCCGGTCTCAACCCTGCGCGGCGTGAGGCGGTGGCCATGGAGCTACGCGCAAATGGCGGATCCGCGGTGGCGACTCTGACCCGCGTCGTGCTGCAATGCTACTATCGCGACGACCGGGTTGTCCGTTCGCTCGGATTGGAGCCGCGACCGCCTTACCCGAGGGGTCACGTGTTGGAGGACGGCGATTGGTCGCTCCTCGACCCGATCCGGGCGCGGCCACCGTTCTGGCGCCGCGCATAACTCTCCCGGTCACATGCCGGCTAAATCGGCTGTCGTCGAGACCAGCGATGTGCTTCGGTCTCAAGGTTCGTTGCGCCGTCTCTTGGCGGTGAGATTGACCTGGATCAACGCCGGCGGCCGGCGCGCGCTTTAGATTTCGCGCGAACCCGGAACACATCACGGGAATATCGTGGTTGCTTCTCCGATAGCGAAACATCCCGCCCGGCTCTCGCGACGTCCTAATCTGGTGGACTACGCTGCTGTTCGCTCTGGTTTCGACTGGGCCGACGCGCGAAAGCTCCTCGACGGTCTGCCGGGCGGAGGCCTCAACATCGCGCACGAGGCGGTCGACCGCCACGCGAACGGACCGATCGCCGACCGCGTCGCGCTGCGCTGGATCGGCAAATCAGGGACGCGCCGCGAGCTGACCTATCGTGACCTCGCCGGCGCCACCAATCGCTTCGCAAATGTTCTCGGCAACTTTGGCATGGCGCCAGGCGACTGCGTCTTCGTCCTGCTCGGGCGTGTCCCCGAACTCTACATCGCGGTTCTCGGAGCGCTGAAGGCAAGGTGCGTGGCCTCGCCGTTGTTCTCGGCGTTCGGCCCCGAACCGGTTGCGACGCGTCTGGAGATCGGTGAGGGAAAAGTCCTGGTCACGACCGAAGCGCTTTACCGGCGCAAGGTCGAGGCCCTGCGCCCGCGACTGACGAACCTCGCTCACGTGATTTTGGTCGACGAGGGCGATCCCGTGCCGGGAACGCTGCGATGGTCTGAGCTGATGGCCGCAGCCGGCGACAGTTTCGTCATCCCGCCGACATCGCCCGAAGACATGGCCCTGCTGCATTTCACCAGCGGGACGACCGGCCGCCCTAAGGGGGCCATCCACGTCCATGAAGCGGTCGTGACTCATCATGTCACCGGGCTTTACGCGCTCGATTTGCACGATGACGATATCTTCTGGTGCACCGCCGACCCCGGCTGGGTCACCGGCACGAGCTATGGGATCATCGCGCCGCTGACTTACGGGATTACCAACCTTGCAGTCGAAGCCGAATTCGACGCTCAGACCTGGTATGGCATTCTCGCATCCGAGCGGGTCAGCGTCTGGTATACCGCGCCGACGGCGATCCGCATGATGATGAAGCTCGGCGCCGAGGCCGTGCGCGGCTACGACCTCAGCGCGCTGCGGTTCATGGCCAGCGTCGGCGAGCCGCTCAATCCCGAGGCTGTGGTGTGGGGTGTTGAGGCTTTTGGTCAGCCGTTCCACGATAATTGGTGGCAGACCGAGACCGGCGGCATCATGATCGCCAACTTTCTCGCGCTACCGGTCAAGCCCGGCTCGATGGGGCTGCCGCTGCCCGGCATCGAGGCTGCGGTCATTGAGCGTACCGCGGAAGGTGTAAGGGTCATCGATCAGCCGATGGTCGAAGGCGAGCTCGCCTTGAAGGCTGGATGGCCGTCGATGATGCGCGGCTACCTGCACGAGGAAGAGCGCTACCGCAAATGCTTCGTCGGGCCGTGGTATTTGACCGGCGACTTGGCCAAACGCGACGCCGATGGCTACTTCTGGTTCGTCGGCCGCGCCGACGACGTTATCAAGTCCTCTGGCCATCTGATCGGGCCGTTCGAGGTCGAAAGCGCGCTGATGGAGCACCCGGCGGTGGCCGAGGCCGCCGTGATCGGCAAGCCCGACCCGATGGCCGGGGCGATCATAAAGGCCTTCGTCGCCTTGAAGCCCGGCTATGAGGCTTCGGAGGCGTTGCGCCGGGAACTTCTCGGCCATGCGCGCCGGCGGCTCGGCGCGGCGGTGGCACCGAAGGAAATCGATTTCCGAGCCAATCTGCCCAAGACCCGCAGCGGCAAGATCATGCGGCGGCTGCTCAAGGCCCGCGAGCTGGGCCTGCCGGAGGGCGATATCTCCAGCCTCGAAAGCGACGAGCGATGAGTGCCAGAGTTCACCTCGACCATGATCACGTGCGTCACTTGCTGCGGCAGATGATCCGCATTCGCCATTTCGAGTCGAAATGCGTCGAGCTGTACCAAGCGCAAAAGATTCTCGGCTTTCTGCACCTTTACGACGGCGAGGAAGCGGTCTCGGTCGGAGTCATGGAGGCGCTCAGTCCAGAGGATGCTGTTGTCGCCACCTATCGCGAGCACGGCCAAGCGATCGCCCGCGGCATCGGCATGGATGTGCTGATGGCCGAGATGCTGGGCAAGCAGGAGGGCTGCTGCCGCGGGCGGGGCGGGTCGATGCACATCTTCGACCGAAAGACACGTTTCTATGGCGGGAACGCCATCGTCGGCGGCGGATTGCCCTTGGCTGTCGGTGTCGCGCTCGGCGACAAGATGCAGCGCCGATCCGCGGTCACTGCCTGCTTCTTCGGCGATGGCGCGGTCGATGAAGGCGAATTCCACGAGAGCATGAACCTCGCATCGCTGTGGAAGCTGCCGGTGCTGTTCGTCTGCGAAAATAACCTTTACGCGATGGGGATGGCGCTGGCGCGCGCCGAGGCGGAAACTGATCTCGCCCACAAGGCCGCTGCATACCGGATGCCGGGAGTCGCAGTCGACGGGATGGACGTGGTGGCGGTCGAGAGCGCGGCGCGAAACGCGGTCGAGCAGATTCGCGCTGGCGGCGGGCCGCAATTCCTCGAATGCCGCACCTATCGGTTTCGCGCGCATTCGATGTTCGATGCCCAGCTCTACCGCTCCAAGGAGGAGATCGAAGACTGGCGCCGGAAGGGCCCGATCGGCCGCTTTGAGGGCTGGCTCATCAGCAACGGGCTGATCCATGAGGACGAGGTGCACCGCATCGAAGCCGAGGCCGACGCCGAGATTGAGAAAGCCGTCGCCTTCGCTGAAGCGGGAACTCTCGAACCGGTGGAGGAATTGGAATCCTTCGTCACGATGGAGACCATGCCGGCATGACCGCCGCGCCCCCCATCACCTATCGCGAAGCCTGCCGCCAGGCACTGCGCGACGCGCTGCTCAACGACCCCAAGACGTTTCTGATGGGCGAGGATATCGGCCGCTATGGCGGCTGTTACGCGGTCACCAAGGGATTGCTTGACGAGTTTGGCGAGGAGCGTATCCGCGATACCCCGCTCTCGGAGAGCGCCTATGTCGGCGCGGGCATCGGCGCGGCGCTCGCTGGAATGCGGCCGATCGTCGAGATCATGACGGTCAATTTCAGCCTGCTGGCGCTGGATCAGATCGTCAACAACGCCGCCACGATCCCGCACATGTCCGGTGGGCAATTCGCGGTGCCGCTCGTGATCCGCATCGCGACCGGCGGCGGAAGGCGGGTTGCGGCACAGCACTCGCATAGTCTTGAAGGCTGGTACGCCCACATCCCCGGCCTGCGTATCCTGGCGCCGGCCGTGCTGGAGGACGCCCGCTACATGCTGGCGGCGGCGCTCGCCGACCCGAACCCAGTGCTGATCTTTGAGCACGTCATGCTCTACAACGTCGAGGGTGAGCTCGACCCCGCCGTCACCGACGTCGACATCGACCATGCCAAGGTGCGGCGTGAGGGCAGCGACGTGACCTTGATCGCCTATGGCAACGGGCTCATCAAGGCCCTCTCCGCGGCAGAAGCGCTTGCGGCTGACGGGATCGCCGCGGAAGTGGTCGATCTCCGCGTGCTGCGGCCGCTCGACACCGCGACCATCCTCGCTTCGGTCACGAAGACGCGGCGCTGCGTCATCGTCGATGAAGGCTGGAGGAGCGGGTCGCTCTCGGCCGAGATCGGCATGCGCATCGCCGAGGGAGCGTTCTTTGATCTCGACGCTCCACTGCGCCGCGTCTGCGGCCGCGAGGTGCCGATGCCCTACGCGGCGCATCTCGAGGACGCCGCGCTGCCTCAGCCCGCCGATATTGCTGCCGCGGCGCGGGGTCTGGTGCGCCCGGCGTGAGCGACTTCCTGATGCCGGCGCTGGGCGCCGATATGGAGGCCGGCACGCTTGTGGAATGGCTGATCAAGCTGGGCGACAGGGTAAAGCGTGGCGATATCGTCGCTGTCGTGGAGACTCAAAAAGGCGCGATTGAGATCGAGACATTCAACGAAGGCATCGTCTCCGAACTGGTCGTGCCGGTGGGGACGAAAGTACCGGTCGGCAGCCTGATCGCGCGCATCGGCGAGCCAAGCGAGGCCGCGCCGGAAACGCCAGTGATGGCGGCGCCTCCAGTTATGCCTCAACCTCAGCCGCCGCCCGCCGCCGCGCCGACGGCACCGCCGCGGCTCGGTCGCGCTGGTGTCAGGATCACTCCGGCCGCGCGCCGGCGCGCGGCCGAGCTCGGTATCGATCCGGCAACATTATCGGGCACAGGAGTGGACGGCGCCGTATCGGTTGCCGACGTCGAGGCAGCCGTCGCTCGTCAACCGGTAGCGCTGGCGACGCCAGCACGGCGTCGCACCGGCTTCGATGCCGCCGAGATGCGCAAGGCAATCGCCGCCGCGATGGGGCGATCGAAGCGCGAAATTCCGCATTATTATTTGAGCCATACAGTTGATCTCGGGGTTGCCCTGGCTTGGCTCACGGCGTTCAACGAGGCCCAGCCAGTGCCCAACCGGCTGCTTCCCGCCGTCATGCTGCTGAAGGCAACCGCGCTGGCGTTGCGCGAGGTGCCGCAACTCAATGGAACCTATGTCGACGACCAGTTTCGGCCGGGGCCAGGCATCCATGTCGGGTGGGCGATCTCATTGCGTGGCGGCGGCCTGGTCGCGCCGGCGGTCGTCGACGCCGATACCCGCCCTCTCACCGAGCTGATGGCGATGATGCGCGATCTCGTCCAGCGCGCCCGCGCCGGGGGCTTGCGCAGCTCAGAACTCGGCTCTGCTACCACCACCGTCACCAGCCTTGGCGATCGCGGCGCCGAGACGGTGCTCGGCATCATCTATCCGCCGCAGGTGGCGCTGATCGGGTTTGGTGGCATTGCGGTTCGGCCGTGGGTCGTTGACGGCCGAGTTCGAGCCGCGGCCGCTCGTCACGGTCAGTCTCGCCGGCGATCACCGCGCCAGCGACGGACATGTTGGCGGATTGCTCCTCAACGCGATCGAGCGGTTGTTGCAAGAACCGGGGAAGCTATGAGCGACGCTGAAGCCAGATCGATGATCGTCGACATTCTCGGCGGAATAGCGCCGGAGGGCGATTTTGTTACCCTCTCTGGGGATGAAGATCTGCGCGAGGCGCTCGATCTCGACTCGATGGACTTCATGAATTTCATCGTCGCGCTGCACGAGCGCACGGGGATCAATATTCCCGAAGCCGATTATCCCAAACTTCGGACGCTCGACGGCGCCATCGCGTATCTCGAGCGCTAAAGCTGCTTTCGGCCTCGGGTCACTCTGACGTTACACGAGCGCGATCGGCCGCACCGGGCACCCGGTTGCCCCTTTGAATTTCGTGGCCAACAAAACAAAGCAGAAGCTGGCGACACGCTCGCACGCCAATTCGTCGAGCGCCAGGTTCTCGATCAGATGGACACCGGCTTCGGCGAGAACATGCTGGTGCACCGGCATCATCACGCTGCGGTCGGGATTCGGCAGCACCTCCACCGCCATATTGTCACAGCCGATCGCGACCACCTCGCGCTGGGTCAGCCACTTGGCGGCAGGTACGTCGATCCCGGCCTCGCCCTCCAGATAGCGCGGATTGTCGACCCCGAAAAACCGGCCCCAGCCGGTGCGGATCAACACGACATCACCGGGCTCGATCGCCAGCCCGGCATTGTCCGCGGCGCGGGCGAGATCGTCCGGGGTCACGACGCGGCCCGGGCTGAGGAATTGGCCGCCATCGAGGCCCGACACATCCAACATGATGCCGCGGGTAATCATCGGCGGGATGTGCTCGATGCCGAGGCGATCAAGTCCCCAATCGGTTACGACTTCCGCCGCCTTCAAACCGTTATAGAGATGCTCACCGATGCTGAAATGGCCGAGCGCGTCGATATGCGTGCCCACATGCATCGTCATTTCGGCGCGCTCGACATTCGAGCCGGCGTCGTTTGTTGCCCCGATCCCGCGGCGGCGTTTGATCGAGTCGCGCCATGACGCCCAGATCGACATCAGGAACGGCGTCTGGTTGGGTGCCATGAACGGCGCGGCCGGGCTGATTTCGTGACTCAAGTCAAAAACCCGCCCCTCGCGGATCGAGCGCAGCGATGATAGCCGCCGCTCCTGCGTCAGCAGATTGCCGGCGCCGAGCTGATCGGACGGGCCCCATCTCGAGTGATCGTGAATGGCGTGGGTCATCGATGACAACTCCCGACAGGTCCTTTGTAGCGCGGGTGCCGGCGATCGCAAAAGCCGACGCCCGTCACCCGGGGCGCCGGCTTCCAACAGTAGGTTCTGCGCTAGGCGACCCGCTCGTAGGGGTAGCGCTTCACCTTCTCCATGTTCTTGCCTTCGATGCGAATGAGCCGGGTCGGACCGTCACGCCGCGGCGAATGCAGGTCGCCTTCGTTGTAGAGATAGGCCATGCCGCGGGTCAGCGTGTAATCCTTGATCGGCCGGGCCTTGCCGGGCTGTCCCTCGCCCGGGCGCGCGACCGGCTCGTAATCGGTCATAATCGTTTCGCCGGCCGCCTGACCGTAGATCGCCCAATACGGGCCGTGATCGTGCGGTTGGCTGGTATTTCTGGCGTCATGATGCACGTGGCCGAGGATGCAGAAACCGAGTTCAGGATCCTCGAACAGGATTTTCCGTTCCGGCACGTCGTCGCCCAGATGCGTTCTGACGAACTCGTCGTCCTTCAGTACCTCGCGCACGACGGCACAGACTTTTTCACGGCCCTTGGGGCCGGGATCCGCTGCCAGAATATCGTGACATGCGGACGAGAACCGTTCGAGCGTATAGGCCATGGATTCCTCCCTACGATCAACCGCAGCGCGGCTAAGACAGTCAGTAAGCTGACGTATCTCAGAGGCTAGCATGCTGTCGTACTGTTGAGGCGAAGAAATTTTTACCGCTCTGTTTTGGAAAAAGAAAAATTTCCACCCTCTATTCTTGGGAATATAGACGTGGCCTGTGACGCGGCTCCCTGCGTTGACAATCGACTGAGCCGCCGACTAGCCTCGCATATTGCGGATATTCTGACGTCGGAATGCCGAAGATCGTCGACAGCCGTCGATGACATAAATGCGGGCAGGAGGGATCGATATGAAGAACGGTTATCGCTTCGTCGATTGCGACATGCACATCATGGAGCCCATCGACCTGTTCGATAAACATCTCGAACCCGCATTCAAGGATCGCGTCACCTCGTCGAAGCGGCGGGTGGATGGCGGCAGTACCGGAATGCGCGGCCGACCGCTGTGGTTCTTTGACGGAACGCCGACCAGCAATGACGGCAACATTTCGCAATACAACCGCACGCGCGGCCCCCTTGTGGGCGCGCGCGGCAACAAGAATGTGATGTTCGCGGTCGAGCGCGGCTACGACGCCGAGTCCCAAGTCATGGGTATGGAGATGGAGGGCATCGACATCGCCGTGCTCTTCCCGACGACCGGGCTGTCGTTTCTTGCGCGGGACAACATGGACCCGCAATTCTCCAATGCCATTTGCCGCGCCTACAACGACTGGATCCACGAGTTCGTCCAGCACAGCCCCGACCAGCTGAAAATGGCGGCGATGCTGCCTATTCACGACGTCAACCTTGCCTGCCAGGAGCTCGACCGGTGCGTCAGCGAGTACGGCGCCGTCGGCGCCTTCGTACGGCCCAATTACGTCAACGGCCGCTACTGGCATTCCAACTACTGGGACCCGCTTTACGGCATGCTGCAGGAAATGCAGGTGCCGCTGTGTTTCCATGAGGGAACCGGCTCGTATTACTCGACGATCGAGCCGCGCTTCGGTGAAAACCGCTTCATGCGTCACGTTGCAAGCCACTCGACCGAGATGCAGTTGGCCCTGATCGCGATGATGCTGGGTGGCATTTTCGAGTTTTACCCGCGACTCAAGGTGGCATTTCTCGAAGCGCAGAGCTGGTGGGTTCCGGGGTTGCTCGGCCGCATCGAATGGGATCTGCGCCAGCACCGCGACGCCGATGCGCCATATCTCAAGCTCTCGCCGCTCGAATACTGGAAGCGCAACTGTTTCTCGGCGATCGAAAGCGGCGAAACCGAGGTTGGCCCGGTCGTCGAGCTTCTCGGCGGCGCCGACAATATCTGCGTGTCGAGCGACTTCCCGCATTTCAACTCCAGCTTCCCGGATGTTTCGACCCGGGTGCTGACCAATCCCAGCATCACGCCCGATATCGGCGGCAAAATCCTCGGCGGCGGCGCCCGGCTCTACGGCTTCGGCGAGGACGATTTCACCAAGGCAGAAGCGGCCGCGAAACGGCGCGGCAACCAGCCCGCCCCCGCCCGCGTCTGACCCCGATCGCCGAAAGGAAGCCCCGATGAGCTGGAACGGCCATACCGTCATCGACATGGACGCGCATATCCGCGAGCGCGCCGACAAATTCTTCAAGGACTATATCGACCCCGAGTACCGTGCCCCGTTCAACTTGCTGTGCGACGCGGTCGCCAGGCAGGAGGCCAAGGGCGACCGCTATGCGCTGTTCGGCAGCACCACCGCGGTCATCGAAAAGATCGAGGCCGGCCGCGCACTCGGCGTGCGCGACACGTTCGGCTTCACCGCCCGCTCCGAGATGGAGCACGGCCGGGTCGCCTTTCCGCCCGGGCGCAAGGACCCGCTGCCGCCGATCCGGCCCGAGGTCAATTGGGATGTCAAGGCGCGGCTTGAGGACATGGATCGCGCACATGTCGACGTTAACGTGCTGTTCCCGACGCACGTGTCGAGCTATTGCGCGCTGCGCGACGTCGGCTTCGAGAATGCGCTGTACCGCGCCTACCACCGCTGGGTCGTCGATTTCTGCGCCCAGGCGCCCAAACGGCTGAAATGGACGCTCGTCGCCAACCTGCGTGACGTGCCATCGGGGGTCGCCGAACTGAAATACTGGGCCGAGCGCGACCCGAACCTGGTTGGCGTCTACATTTCGCCGCAGGCGCCAGGCGGCAAGCTGCTGGACAACCCCGACCTATATCCGTTGTACGATGTGGCGCAGGCGCTCGACCTGCCGCTTTTGGCGCATGGCGGCACGGCGCGCCCACCCTATGGCCCTGGCACTCGCGACCTCGACGGCGCCTGGTTCCTGCTGCACGGGCTGACCAACCCGTGGGCCGGCATGGCGGCGATGGGTGCGCTGATCGGCGGCGGTATCTTCGATCTGTTCCCGCGCATTCGAGCAGCGATCATCGAGACCGCCGGAGGCTGGGTACCGGCGGTGCTGGACCGGTTTGACACCCACTACCTGATGTCGCCCGGGCACGTGCCGCACCTTAAGCGCATGCCGCGCGAGGTGATCGCAGAGGGCCGCTACTTCCACGGCATCGACAGCTGGGAGCGTTCGGTCGAATTCTGCGTCGAGCAGCTCGGCGAGGACATGTGGCTGTTCGCCAGCGATTGGCCGCATGGCGACACCGCCTGGCCCGAAGCGGTGCAGCAGACCGTCGAGCGGCCGGGACTGAGCGAGAGCGCTCGGCGCAAGCTGCTCGGCGAAAACGCGATGCGCCTCTGCCCGCGGTTGCGCGGCTGAGAAGGAACAGCCAATTGCCTAACGCAATCAAACGCATTGATGCGCGGCAACTGAAGACGCAACTCCACGACAGCGGCGAGATCGCGCTTCTCGATGCGCGCGAGGAGGGGCCGTTTAGCCGCCGGCATTTGCTGTTGGCGTCCTGCGTGCCGCTCGGTCGGCTGGAGCTGCTGGTCGACGGGCTCGTGCCGCGCCGCTCGGCACGGGTCGTCTGGTGCGACGATGGCGGGAACCTGGCCGCCCGCGCCGCCGCACGTATGAGCGAGCTCGGCTACACGGATGTCGCGGTCCTAGAGGGCGGGGTGGACGCGTGGGAAGCCGCCGGCAACCGCGTCTACAGCGGCGTCCACGTTCCCAGCAAGGCGTTTGCTGAAGTCGTCGAGCATGAGGCCGGCACGCCATGGATTTCCGCACCCGACCTACAGAAGCTGATCGATAGCGGGACCGATATCGCGATTTTCGATAGCCGATCTTACGAGGAGTACCACAACAACAGCATCCCCGGGGCAATCAGCGTGCCGGGCGCCGAGCTGGTGTACCGCTTCACTGATCTGACGCCGTCACCCGACACAACGGTCATCGTCAACTGCGGTGGGCGCACCCGCAGCATCATCGGCGCGCAATCGCTGATCAACGCCGGCTTCCCCAACAAGATCATGTCACTGAAGGACGGGACGATGGCCTGGCATCTGGCGGGGCTTGGTGTGGTGCAGGGAGCGACGCGGCGCCCCCCGCAAGTTTCGCCGAAGGGGCTCGCGGCGGCGCGCGAGTCAGCTGTGCGGGTAGCGGCGCGTTGCGGCATTCCCTCCATCGATAAGGCGACGCTGGAACGGTGGCGCGCTGACGCAGAAAATCGCACCCTTTACCTGCTCGACGTCCGCACCCCGGAAGAATACGAGGCCGGTCATTTGCGCGGCGCCCGCTCGGCTCCGGGTGGTCAGCTGGTCCAGGAGACCGACGCCCATGTTGCAACCTGGGGCGCGCGGATCGTGCTCGTCGATGACAACGGCGTGCGCGCCACAATGACTGGGTCCTGGCTGAAGCAGATGGGCTGGTCGGATGTCGCCGTGCTGATCGCTGGACCGGCCGACGCCGACTGGGAGACCGGACCGTACGTTCCGCGAGCGCTCGGGCTTGGCGAAGCGGCAGCCCCGGAAATCGCGGTTGGTGATCTCAGCCAGGCCCTGAAGGATGGAAAAACCATTGTGGTCGATCTCGATTTCAGCCGCGGGTATGCCCAGGGCCACATCCCCGGGGCCTGGTTCGCGAAGCGAGCGCGTCTCGCCGACGCGCTAGCGAAGCTACCGGCGGCCAACGCCATTGTGCTGGCGTCGCCGGATGGCCGATTGGCGCAATTCGCCGCGGCAGACCTGGCTGGTGTCACACCGGTTCCGGTGAAAGTCTTGGCTGGCGGCACCCGGGCGTGGACAGCGGCCGGATTACCCCTTGAACGCGGTGCTACCCACATGGCGGACGAAGCAGATGACGTCGTTCTATCGGCGCGCGAGCGCAATCAGGACCGCGAAGCGGCCATGCGCGAATACCTCGAATGGGAAATTAACCTAGTCAACGACATGGCGACCGACGACGACCACCGTTTCCGTGTCGCCGTCGCCTGAGGGAGTGGCATCCGGCCCGGATTTACTCGCTCTGGTTGCCGATGACCAGCTTCGCCGAACTCGGATCTCCCAATCCAGCACCGCGCGACGATCATGAAATGAGTTCGCGGCTCGTCTACGACGTTGGCATGCATCGGGGCGAGGATACCGACTTTTACTTGAAGCGTGGCCATCGCGTGGTCGGGATCGAAGCCAACCCGCACCTCGTCGCGAAGCTTCGCGCGCGGTTCAAGGACGAGATCGGCACTGGGCAGTTACGGATCATCGAGAGGGCGGTCAATAGCCAGGCTGGTGCGGCACGCTTCGCAATCAACCAAATAAATTCAGTTTGGGGAACGCTGCGCGATGAGTTTATTACCCGCAACGACGCGCTGGGCAGCCCCAGCTCGGTCATCGAGGTCGAATGTGTGACGTTTGACTAGATACTCCGCGAGTACGGCATGCGGTACTATTTGAAAATAGATATTGAAGGATGCGATTTGCTTTGCCTCGAGGCGCTAAGCGGATTTTCTGATCGGCCCCGATATGTATCTGTTGAGACAGTGGCGACGTCGCCTCAGCGCGGGGTCGCCGAAACCTTTGCGGAAATTCGGCTCTTGCACCGGCTCGGCTACAAACGTTTCCAGTATGTCGACCAGGCCCCTATCGCCCACTCCACCCACCACTTGTCCATTGAAGGGAAACCGATAACCTATACCTTTCCTGCGGAAAGCAGCGGGCCGTTCGGGGCCGAATTGGCAGGACGCTGGCGGTCTTTCCGGATCGCGGCCTTAAGAGGCATAAGTCTGCGCCTGACCGACGATTTCTGGGGGCATGGTGGTTGGCTCGGGTCGCGGGCCGGTGCAAGCCGCTCTCTCGGACTTCGCCGTCGTCTGACCGGTCCGCGAGGCATTGGTACGATCTGCACGCGGCGATCGACTAATGCCGCTAACGTCCAGACGGCAATAAGCTGAACTGATGATACGTGCTGATCGTGGGTCGCCGGCAACGGAACAGCGCCCTTTGGCCCAAATTGGCTGGGCGGCGGCGCTCATCGCTGTCTTCTTGGGTGTTGTGATCTGGTTCAATGTCGTCGATTTCTACCATAATCATTTCTTTGATCGTGGATTTATCGTCTTCGTAGACAACTTAGCACGCCTCGGATTTCTTTTTATCTTTGCATGGTTGGTCTACGCACCCGGCGCGGCTATTGGCGCGGCGCTTTGGCCAAGATCCAAGCAGCTCGGGCTGACGCCAGTCGAGCGGTGCGTGCTGGCGTTTGGGCTAGGCATCGGCTTGTGGCACGTGGTGATGCTGATCCTCGGCATTGCTGGACTCTATTATCGGTCGGTTGTGATCGCGCTCGCCGCGATCATACTATTGGCGTCCACCCGGCCGTTCGGTGCGCTGGCGAGCGCCGCATTCCGCAGCCTCTCTCACCGGAAGCGGCAGCTCACCCCCCAAACTATTTGCATCCTCCTTATTGTTGTCTTCGCGGGATGGTTGCTGCTCTTACGCGGCCTTTATCCCAACGCCGACGGAGACTATTACGGGCATTATTTATATTATTATCTCAGCGTCCTAAATAATCACACCCTCGCGCCGAACGACGTTTGGTATCATTATTATTATTCAAAAGGATACGGACTTTTTTTCCTTGGAATGCTGCTGTCCGACCCAGAGGCACCCACTCTGGCGACATTCTCCTGCATCGTCATCGCGGCGATCGGCATGGCCGTGGTCGTATACCGCATCGCGCCTTCCTCGCTATGGCCCGGCTGCCTGGCGGCGCTCTACCTCGCGTTCAATCTGACCAGCTACCGCGACTTCGGTGGCGCCCAGTTCCAAAAGGCCCATGAACAGGTCAGCGCCTTGATCGTCCTGATGGCCTGCGCGCTGTGCATGGCGCGGGGGCCGGCGGCTCGGGTTTGGTTGACGATGGCTGTTTCCACTGCCGTGGCGGTGGCGATTATTGCCCAGCCGGTCGGAGTGCTGGTCGCCATCTATTTCGTGGCGGTGGCTCTGTGGGCCGCGCTTCGCCGTCATTGGGAAGAAATGCGTGGGTACGGGCTGGCCGGGGTTGTGGTCGGCGGCACGGTCGCGGCGATGCTCCTGCTAAACTATTGGGTTACCGGTTTGGCCGACGACCAGGCTCTCGGATTGATGCTGCGCTTCGCCGATGTCGCGCGGCTCGATCGTTGGGGTGTACTTCCGCAATTGGTCATCCTCGCCTGGATTCGCGACAACTACTCCCACCTCACGCCCCCCGAATGGAACTGGGCGCTCGCCTCTATGCTGCCCCGATTCCTGCGTCTCGATCAGCTTTGGGTGTTCTTTGTTGGGCCGGCTCTCGCGCTTGGCTTTTTTGCCGCGCGATGGATCGCGTCCAGGTGGCTGGAAATGTGCAGAGCCCCGTCGCCGGCGAGCGAAGGCGCGGCGGTGGGCGCCGCCACGCTGGGGCGCATTGGATCGATCGTGCTGGTGTTTGCCGTCATTTCGTTGCCGGCCGGATACCAGGAACCCTTCTCCTTTCTCAGGGTGACCAGCTTCTTTTTCCCCTTGCTGGCAATGATGGCGGCGGTGGCGGCTTGCTCCGCACCGCACGCCTCGGAACGGTTTGAAAGGCAATTACTAAACTGGATTTTGCCCGTCTTCCTGCTCGCAGCAACCGTACTTTCGTGGCATGGCGATTGGCGACAGCGTGTGGCACGAGACAGCAAAAACGCCCTGCGCTTTCTGGTTGGCGATTTCAGCCTCGCCGACGCCTATTCGCGACAGGACCTCGTGTTTCCCTTCGGGGGGATCAATCCACACACGCTGGCCGCATCCCGCCAAGTCGAGGCGGGAACCCCGATCTGGTCGACCAGTATCGATTCATACTGCGTGGCGCCCAGCTGTTGGATTGAAAGTATTCTGTCGTTCAAGCTGTCGGGGCAGCTCGACCAAATCGTCGCTGCACCACCGGAGCGTGCGAAGCAGTTATTGGAAGCAGCAGGACTTAACTATTTTCTCGTGTCAAAGAATTCACAAATGGTTGACGTACTTCCGTATAGCAAACTCTTCGCTCCTGACACGATTGGCCGCTACCTAGCGATCAAGTGGACGGATGGTACCGCATTTCTCTTGACTTGGATCGGACCCGGTACAACGGCGATCACGCCTGAATTCATCAGAAGCTACAAGGAATTTCTGGATCAGCCTGATCCGCCGTGGACTCGGTTGCACCACTTGGCGCCGCAACTCGCCGAGGCCACCGATATGCTGCGAGGCAAATCCTGGGGCGCAGCAGCGACCTTTCCTTGGCGATCGTTGCGATCACCCGCGCCGGAGGGAACGCTCGACATCGCCGAGGCGACCTATGGCGAGAACTGTCGCGGCTACACGCCGGCCTGGGCGCCATTCAATACCGTATATCGCGGGAACGCGACCGAAGCCGTGCGAGAAGCCTGTGACGGGAAAACTCAATGCCGCTTCGCGGTCGACGCGCGGCAGCTAGGCGACCCTGCGTTTGGCTGCGACAAAGATTTCTCGGTCGCCTATCGCTGCCGGCACGATGGTTCTCGACTGCGAGTGATGCTCCAGCCCGAGGCGAGTGGGAGAACGCTGGGCTTATCGTGCCCCGCTGCTCCGCCATGAGGTGCCGCGCATCGGGGGCGTATCTCACGAGAGACGCGCGTACGGGTTGCGGGCCGCCGCGCCCTCGCCCATCATGAAATTCCCTGACAGGCCTTGAGGGATCGCGCCCATGCAGAGCCTCTCGCCGAACCTACCGCCCGACAAGCAGCGCGAAATGCTGCGCCAGATGCTGACGATCCGCCGCTTCGAGGAACGCGCTTCAGCCGATTATCTCGGCGGCAAGATCTACGGTGTCGTGCATTGCTATATCGGCGAGGAGGCAGTCGCGGTTGGCGTCTGCAGCGCGCTCGGCCAGGGCGACCGGATCATCTCGACGCATCGCGGCCACGGCCATTGCATCGCCAAAGGCGCCGATCTCAACCGCATGATGGCCGAGCTCTACGGCCGGCAAACCGGCTACTGCAAGGGCAAGGGCGGCTCGATGCACATCGCCGATTTTGGCATCGGCATGCTCGGCGCCAACGGCATCGTCGCCGGCGGGATTTCGATCGTTACTGGGGCCGGCCTGGCGGCGCAAATGGAAGGCAAGGGCGGCGTTGCGGTCTCGTTCTTCGGCGACGGCGCCTCCAATGCCGGGCCCTTTCACGAGTGCCTCAATATCGCGGCGGCCTGGAAGCTGCCGATGATCTATGTCTGCGAAAACAACATGTGGGCGGCGAACACCGCGGCCGCGGCGACACATGCGCTCTCCGACGTCGCGTCGCGCGCCGCGGGCTACGGCATCCCCGGCGTCGTGGTCGACGGCAACGACGTCTTCGCGGTCTATCAGGCGGCGAACGCCGCCGTGGAGCGTGCGCGCTCGGGCGGCGGGCCGAGCCTCATCGAATGCAAGACCTATCGCTGGCGCGGCCATACCGAGCGCCGCGGTCAACTCGACTCTCGCGACAAGGCCGAGATCGAAGGCTGGCAGCGCAAGGACCCGATCGCGCTGATGGTGCGACGGCTGCGAGAGCAGGGCGAACTGGACGACGGCGGCCTGCAAGCGATGGAGGGCGGGGTCATGGCGGCGCTGGAGGCTGCCGTCGCCTTCGCCGAGGCGAGCCCCTTCCCGCTGCCCGAGCAGGCAACCGACGACGTGTTCGCGGCCTGAGGGAGGACCGGATATGCGTGAGCTTACATACAACGAGGCCGCCCTCGAAGCCATCGCCGAAGAGATGCGGCGCGACCCAAAGGTCTTCTACATGTCGACCGACGCGCTGCCGCCGCTGCTCAACGAGTTCGGTCCTGATCGCGTCAAGGCAACCCCGATCGCCGAAGCGGCGTTCACCGGTATGGGCATCGGCGCGGCAGGCTGCGGCTTTCGTCCGATCGTCGACTGGCGGCAGGTGACGTTCTGCTTTGTCGCGATGGACCAGATCGTCAACCAGGCGGCGAAAATCCACTACATGTTCGGCGGCCAGGTCACCTTTCCGATCCTGTTCCGCGCCGGGGTCGGCGGCGGCGGCCGGATCGCCGCGCAGCACTCGCAGTCGCCCTATTCGATGTTCATGAACGTCGCCGGGCTGAAGATGTTCGTGCCGTCGACGCCCTACGACATGAAGGGCCTGTTGAAGACTGCGATCCGCGACAACAACCCGGTCATCTCGTTCGAGGCGAACCGGCTGCTGGGAACCAAGGGGCCGGTTCCCGACGAGGACTACACGATCCCGCTTGGCCAGGCCGATGTGAAGCGCGAGGGCGGCGACGTCACCGTCGTCGCGCTCGCCTGGCTGGTGCACGAGGCTCTTGCCGCAGCCGAGGAGTTGGCCAAGGAAGGCGTCTCGGTCGAGGTTGTCGACCCGCGCAGCCTGGTGCCGCTCGATACGGCAACAATCCGCAACTCGGTCCGCAAGACCGGCCGTCTCGTCATCGCCGACGAGGCCGGGCCGACCGCCGGCTTCTCGGCCGAGATCGCCGCCGTCGCCAGCGAAGACGCCGCGACCTTCGCGCGGCTGAGGGCGCCGGTGAAGCGGGTCTGCGCGCTCCAGGTGCCGATCCCCTACAGCCCCGTGCTCGAGGATCATGTCTTCCCGGACCGCAAGCGCATCCTCGCCGGCATTCGCGAGGTGCTAGAGGCGCGCGGCCCCGCCGCGGCGGCATGAACCCGGGGAGAGGTTGATGTCCGCGCCAATCGTCGTCGCCGACAGCATCACTCGCGTCGGAACCGAAGAGGCGGCCGGCGCAGTCGTGGTCAACGCCTCGCATGGCGGCGTCTATGCCGCCTACCTGGCCGCGAAACTCCACGCCGTCGCGGCGGTCTTCAACGACGCGGGGGTCGGCCGTGATCGCGCCGGGATCGGCGGTCTCGATTACCTCCGGGAGCTCGGCATTGCCGCCGCGACTGTCGGCCACGAGACCGCGCGGATCGGCGACGGCGCCGACATGATGGCGAGCGGTGTCATCACCTTCGCCAATGCGCTTGCCGCTTTGCTCGGCGTCGTTCCCGGCCAAGCGTGCCGCGATGCCGCCGCGAGGCTGCAACAGGCGAAGCCGGCGGAAACCGCGCCGCCCGAGGCGCTGGAGGCGGCGTTCCTTGTTGTCGCCGAACCGCCGCAAGTCTGGGCGCTCGATTCCGCGTCGCTCGTCCTGCCCGGGCACAAGGACGCGATCGTCCTCACCGGCTCGCATGGCGGGCTCTTGGGCGGCAAGCCGGAGACCGCGCTCAAATACGACGTGCTCGGCGCGCTCTACAACGACGCCGGGATCGGCAAGGACGAGGCTGGGGTGTCGCGACTGCCGGCGCTCGACGCGCGCGGCATCGCCGCCGCGACGGTTTCAGCGGGCACCGCTCGCATCGGCGACGCGCGTTCGACCTATGAAGACGGCATTCTCAGCCGGGTGAATGCGCGCGCCGCGTCGCTCGGCCTTCGCGAGGGGATGAGCGCCCTCGACTTCGTCGCTCAGCTGCGCGGCGCCCTCGCCGCGTAAGGAGGAACCATGGCCGCCACGCTGCAAAATCGCCCGTCGGGCACGATGACTGGCGGACGAGCGCTTGCCGAGATGCTTCACCTGTCGGGCGCCGGGCCGATGTTCGGTATGGGCGGATTCCAGCTGCTGCCTTTCTACGACGCGGTGGGCCTCGTTGGGCTCGACCATCACTTGATCAACGACGAGCGCTGCGGCGCCTTCGCCGCCGACGCGTACGCGCGGGTCACCAACCGGCCCGGCATTTGCGACGGCACGCTCGGCCCCGGCGCGACCAACTTGGTCACCGGGCTCGTCGAGTCGCTGAACGGCGGCATCCCGATCGTCGCCATCGCCGGCGACACCAACCGCGCGCATTCCTGGAAGAACATGACCCAGGAATGCCGCCAGGCGGAAATCTTGAAGCCGGCGGTCAAGGAGCTGATCCGCGTCGAGATGACAAGCCGCGTGCCGGAACTGGTCCGCCGCGCCTTTGCCGTGGCGACCTCCGGGCGGCCCGGCCCGGTGCTGCTCGACGTCCCCGAGGACGTCGCCCACGGCGTCCACGATTTCGCCCCCGAGGATTTCGTGGTCGACGAGACCACGCTGAAAGCGCCGGCGCGGCGGATCCGCCCGGCGAGCGACGACATCGAGCGCGCCGCGAGGCTGATCGCCAAGGCCAAGCGGCCGCTGCTGCTGACCGGCGGCGGCATCCACCTATCCGAGGCGTGGGAGGCGCTCACCCGCTTCGCCGAGGCGCAGTCGATCCCGGTCGCGCACACGATGAGCGGCAAGGGCGGCATCGCCTGCGCCAATCCGCTCAATGTCGGCCTGTTCGGCCGCTATTCGCGCATTGCCAACGATCTGATCGAAGCGTCGGATTGCCTCATCGTTGTCGGTTGCAAGCTCGGCGAGATTGCCACCAAGCGCTTCGCGCTGCCGCCGGCACATATCCCAGTGATCCATCTCGAAATTGTCGCCGAGGAAATCGGCCGCTGCATCCCCGCCGAGATCGCGCTGTGGGGCGACGCGCGCGCCGGGCTCGAGGACCTCACCGCGGCGCTCTCGGACAGCGGCAAAGCGGCCCGCGTCGCCCGCACTGACTACGTCGCCGAGATCGCGCCGCGGATGCGGAAATGGGAGGACGATGCAGCGCCGCGGCTCAATTCGCGCGACCGGCCAGTGCATATGGCGCGGCTGTGCCGGGAGCTGAACAAAACCCTGCCGGCGGACGCCATCCTGGTCGCCGACGGCGGCTTCGCCGGCCACTGGACCGGGCTGCTCTACGACACAAAAAAATCCGGCCGGCATTTCATCCCCGATCGCGGGTTTGCGTCGATCGGCTACGGCCTCCCGGGCGGCATGGGCGCTTGCCTCGCCGCGCCCGACCGCCCGGTCGTCGCGATCAGCGGCGATGGCGGGTTCAACATGATGCTCGGCGAACTCGAGACCGCGCGCCGCACCGGCTGCGGCCTCACCGTAATTGTCATCAACAACGCCGCCTCGGGCTACGTCAAAGCGCTGCAGCACGCGATGATGGGCGGGCGCTATCAATCGGCCGACCTCGTCGAACAGGATTATGCCGCGATCGCTCGCGTCATGGGCTGTGGCGGCATCCGCGTCGAAGACCCCGAGGCGCTGTCCCCCGCACTCAGGCAGGGCATGGAGGAACGCGACCGCCCGACCGTCATCGACGTCGTCGTCACCCGCGACCCCGCACAAATGCTCCCCGCGGTCGATAATCGCGCGGTGCAGATCAAACAGGGCGATCGGGTCGCTTAAAGATTCCGCCGTCGCCGCCAACCGCGCCGCCCGGAAGGCGACGGACGCGCTGATCGACGCGCAACATGCCTTGGTAAGGCTAATTCAGGCGCATCCCGCCTTGCGGGGATGGTACATTTCGGTGAAGTAGGGATCGTCTGATGTCGGCTGATGGGAATAACGCGCACGGCCGCCGGATCGCGGTCGTCGGTCTCGGTTATGTTGGGCTGCCGGTGGCGGCCGCCTTTGCGCGCGCGGGGTTGCCGGTCATCGCCTTCGACATTTCCGAGGAGCGCATTGCCGGGCTGCGCGCCGGCCACGACCGCACCCGCGAGGTTGAGGCCGACGATTTGCGCTCGGGCAATCTTCATTTCACCGGCGACCCCGCGGAGCTTCGCACCGCCGATTTCTTCATCGTCACCGTGCCCACCCCGATCGACGAGGCGCACCGTCCGGACCTCCGCGCCTTGCTCGCGGCGTCACGTACAGTCGGCGCGGCGCTCAAAAAGGGCGACATCGTCGTCTACGAGTCGACGGTGTACCCGGGCGCGACCGAGGAGGATTGCGCGCCGCTGCTGGAGGCGGAGTCGGGCCTCGTCTGCGGCCGCGATTTCACCCTTGGCTACTCGCCGGAGCGGATCAACCCTGGCGACCGCGAGCACCGCTTCGAGGCGATCGAAAAGGTCGTGGCGGGCCAAGATGCCCGTACCCTCGACATCGTCGCCCAGGTCTACGGCGCCGTGGTGAAGGCCCCTATTCACAAGGCGCCGAGCATCAAGACAGCCGAGGCGGCGAAAGTCATCGAGAATACCCAGCGCGACCTCAACATCGCGCTGATGAACGAATTTGCCTCGATCTTCCAGGAGCTCGGCATCGACACCGCCGAGGTTCTCGCCGCGGCGGCAACCAAGTGGAACTTCCTCAAGTTTCAGCCAGGGCTGGTCGGCGGCCATTGCATTGGCGTCGACCCGTATTACCTCACGCACCGCGCCGAAAAGGCGGGGTATCACCCGCAGCTGATTCTCGCCGCCCGCCAGGTCAACGACAGCGTCGCGGGCCGCGTCGCGCGGCAATGCGTGCGCATGATGCTGCGCCATGACGGCGCCAAGGGCCCGGTGACGATCCTCGGCCTTACCTTTAAGGAAGACGTCCCCGACACCCGCAACAGCAAGGTCGTCGACATCATCAGGGAGCTGGAAGGGTTTGGCATCGCGGTCCAGGTGCACGACCCAATGGCCTCACCCGAGGAGGCCTTGCGCGAATACGGCGTGCGGTTGCTTCCGCGCGAGGAGCTTAAGCCCGCCGAGGTGGTGATCCTCGCCGTGGCGCATCGGGAATTCGTCGCCGGCGGCTGGAAGCTGATGACCGGGCTCCTGCGCGACGGCGGCGGCATCGTCCTCGACGTCAAGTCGCGTCTGCCGCGCGCCGAGCGGCCGGACGGGATCGAGCTGTGGCGGCTTTGAGCCCGCTCGATCAGTATCCGGACCGCCCGGTCCTGGTTACCGGGGCCGCCGGGTTCATCGGCTACCACCTGGCCGAACGGCTGCTCGGCGAAGGCCGCGCGGTCATCGGCCTCGACAATCTCAACCCTTATTACGATGTCGCGTTGAAGGAGGCGCGCCTCGAACGGCTGCAAGCGCATAACCGCTTCGCCTTCGCGCGTCTCGACCTGACGCAGGGGCCGGAGCTGCGCGCGCTGGTCGAGAAGGAGCGGCCGGCGGTGCTGGTCAATCTCGCCGCGCAAGCGGGGGTGCGCTATTCGCTCACCAACCCGCACGCCTATGTCGATTCCAACCTCAGCGGGTTCCTCAATATCCTCGAAGCCTGCCGCCATGGCGACGTAAAGCATCTCGTCTACGCCTCGACCAGCTCGGTCTACGGCGCCAACACCAAGATGCCGTTCTCGACCGACGACCCGGTCGACCACCCGCTGACCCTCTATGCCGCGACCAAGCGGGCCAACGAGTTGATGGCCCACAGCTACAGTCATCTCTTCAATATCCCGATGACAGGGCTGCGCTTCTTCACCGTCTATGGGCCGTGGGGCCGGCCTGACATGGCGCTGTTCCTATTCACCAAGGCGATCCTTGCCGGGGAGCCGATCAACGTCTTCGCCGGCGGCGAGCTCGAACGCGACTTCACCTATATCGACGACATCGTCGAGGGGGTGCGACGGGTTATCGATCGAGTCCCGGAACCCGACCTGGCATGGGACGCGACGACGTCAGGCCCAGCGGACAGTGCCGCGCCATTCCGCGTCTACAATATCGGCGGCGGCCGGCCGGTGAAGGTGTCGCGCTTCATCGAGGTGCTCGAAGGCGTGCTCGGGCGCAAGGCCGAAAGACGCATCCTGCCGATGCAGCCGGGCGATGTCGTCGCCACCCGCGCCGATATCGAGGCGCTGCGGCGCGACACCGGCTTCGCCCCGACAATCCCCATCGAAGAGGGGGTACCGCGCTTCGTCCGCTGGTACCGCGACTTCTACGGCGTCTGAGGGCCGGACTAGGATCAGATTCGCCGCGAGAATGCTGGCCGCCGGCCTATCCTTGATCGGGCCATCGCGCATCCTGCGCCAGATAATCCGCCGACCGGATCGCCGTCGCCAATTCCGCGGGACTCGCCATCGCCGGCTTTTCACCACCCTTTACTCCAGCAAGGGCGGCACGGATCGCATGCACGGTCGCCGCGAGGATCTCCTGTGGATAGACCACCAGCTTGATGCCGATCCGCTGGAGTTCCGCGTCACCGGGCATGAAATGCTTACCCGCGGGCGAGGTGACGGCGAGCGCCGGCTTGCCATGGCAGGCCTCGACCGTCGCGCGCATCTCTGCCTCCGACTGCGGCGAATCGAGAAACAGGATATCGGCGCCTTCGGCAACAAAGCTTCTCACCCGCGCCAGCGCCTCCTCGAACCCGCGCGATGTCCGCGCGTCGGTGCGAGCCAAGAGCAGGATGCCTTCGTCGCGGCAGGCCTCGACGGCGGCGCGACAGCGCATCACCGCCGCATCGCGCTCGACGACCAGCTTGGCGCCGCCATGGCCAAGCGGCCGCGGCCATGCCTTGTCTTCGATCAGCACTGCAGCCGCTCCGCGCCGCGCGTAAGCGCGGATGGTCTTTTGCACGGCTAGCGCGTTGCCATGCCCGGTGTCGCCGTCAGCGAGCCAGAGCACGTCCGGCGCGGCGGCGATACAGACTTCGACCGCATCAGCCATCTCGGCGAGGCTCAGTAAATCCATGTCGGGCATCGCCAGGCGCATCGCGGAAATACTGGAGCCGGAAACAAAGCCGGTGCGGAAGCCTGCTTCGGCGATCAAACGGGCCCCCATACCGTCGCCGCAGCCGGGCATGATCTGGAGACGAGGCTCGTCGAGCAGTGCTTTCAACGCTGCAGCCTGAGGACGCATGGCAACTCCTTTGCGGGAATGGGAGAACTATAGCGCCGTCAATCCTGCCGATGCGAGATGACAGGCGATCGTGCCACTCGATCGCTCGGCTTCTGGCATCGCGCTTGCTCAGCGACCCTATGGACAATGAGGGCAAGCGTTGGCTGGTCATCTCAGGGTGCTGCTCGCGGACTCCGAACCTGGGCGCGCCGCGGTGCTCAAGCAAAGGCTCGCCGAGATCGGCGATGTCGAAGCGCTTGGGGTCCGCCCGGGAAGCAGCTTGCTGGATGCAGTCGCGGAATTGACGCCAGATGTCATCATTGTCGACATGGCGCGTCCTGACCGTGACGGGCTCGACGACCTTCGCCGCGTCAGCGCCGACAATCCGCGACCCGTCGTCATGTTCGTGGACCGCGACGACCGCGGTTTCATGGAAGAGGCGATCGCCGCGGGAGTCAGCTCTTACAACATCGTCGACAGGGCCTTTCCCGATATCAAACCGATCGTCATGGCGGCGGTCGCCATCTTCCGAAAATATCAGAAGGTTGCGGACGACCTGACCAAGGCCCAGGCGACACTGCTGGAGCGGGATACGATCAACCGGGCCAAGTCGATGCTGATGCGGCAGCGAAATATCGATGAGCCGCAAGCCTATCGCTGGCTGCGGCGGCGGGCGATGAACGAAAGCAGGCGGATTGGCGATGTTGCCGCCGAGTTGCTCGCGAGCGAGGGGAGGACGCCGAAGTGAGTAGTGACACGGTCTTTCGCATTGGGCTGTTGCGGCTGACCGATGCCGCGCCGCTGATCGTCGCGCGCGAGCGCGGCTACTTCGCCGCGGAAAACGTCGAAGTAGCGCTTTCGGTGGAGCCTTCCTGGGCAAACATCGCCGACAAACTCTCTTATGGCCTGCTCGACGGCGCGATGATGCTGCCGCCGCTAGCCTTGGCCCTGCGGCTTGGGCTCAGCGGTAGTGGTGGTCCAGAGGCGATCATCGTGCCCGCCGCGCTAAGCCTCAACGGCAACACCGTGACCCTGGCCGAGCGCTGGGCCGACGCCGGACCGGGAAGTGGTGCGGTTTCGGCGCTGGACTCCGCGAGGCGGCTCGCGGGCGCGATCCGCAAGCGGCGCGAAAAACCCGTTCTCGCTGTCGTACACACCTTTTCGACTCACAACCTGCTGCTGCGCTACTGGCTGGCGACCGGAGGGATTGATCCCGATCGCGATGTCATTTTCACGGTTGTTCCGCCGGCGGATACCGCCGATGCCCTCGGCTCCGGCAGAATTGACGGGTTTTGCGCCGGCGCTCCGTGGGGAGAAGTCGCTGCGCGCGGCGGCGCCGGTCGCACCGTCGCGACCTCTCACACGATTTGGAATCACGGCACCGAAAAAGTCCTCGCGGTCCGGCAGCGAATTGCCGAGGAGGATCCCGACCGCCTGCAGGCGGTGCTGCGTGCCATACTGCGCTCCGCCGTCTGCTGCGACAACCCAGGGAATGCATCATCGGTGGCGGCGATCCTCGCGGAGAGACAGTACCTAGCGGTTCCGCCAGACATCGTTCTCACATCGCTGCCCGGCGCCACTTCGCGTGACCGATCGGATGCCGATATCTCGGTGTTTTTCGCCAATGCCGCCAATGTTCCCTGGCAATCGCATGCGCAGTGGTTCCTCGGTCAAATGCAACGCTGGGGCTATGTCGCCAAAAATGAGGCCGCCGGCGCAGCGGTAGCGATCTTTCGCCCCGAGCTCTACGCGCAAGCAGCCCGATCGCTTGGATTGCCGGTACCGGAGGCGCCGGTCAAAAGCGAAGGCCGTCATTCCTCCGACTGGTTGCTGCCGGCGTCCCCAACGCCCATCCCCATGGGGCCCGATAGCTTCATCGACGGCTCGGTTTTCGACCCATTGTAAGTGAAGCTTATTAGCTTCTAGGTTTGCCTAAATTTATTGCACCGCATAAAAACGACGCATCTGCCTGCAATCTGGGCATGACTTCTTTGGTATTGTCAAAATCTACCCAATTTCCTCTCGATTTTTCTTTGGCATGAAGCTTGCGGCTGCATCTCTGCTCCCGCGTTGCCATCAGTGCGATGCAACAAAGGGAGATGGATTGCTCCAAGGGCGGGGCATCCACCGCGGGCGGCACGACCGCCCCGAAACAGCATCGTGGGCCAAGGGCGGCCCACCGCGACCATCGGGCTAAGCCGTGACAAGCGCGGGATTTCGGTGTCGACCGTCCGTCGTTTGTCGCGTCCATCGCCAAAACGTCGCCAGCCGGCAAGAGAGGCTCACCCGCAATGAGCAGACGCGATTCGAAATGGATTTCCGACTGGAACCCCGAAGATCGGACATTCTGGGAGACCAGCGGCAAGACCATCGCCAAGCGTAACCTGATCTGGTCGATCCTGGCCGAGCATGTCGGCTTCTCGGTTTGGCTGATCTGGAGCATCGTGGCGACAAAGCTCCCTCAGGCCGGTTTTCATTACAGCACCGAGCAGCTTTTTCAGCTCGTCGCTCTGCCGGGCCTGATCGGCTCGTTGATGCGGTTTCCCTACACGTTTGCCGTGCCGCGCTTCGGTGGCCGCAACTGGACGATCGTCAGCGCGACGTTGTTGTTCATCCCGACGACGCTGCTCGCGGTCTTCGTCACCCGGCCCGACACCCCATACCCGTTGATGCTCATCGTGGCCGCCACCGCAGGGCTCGGCGGCGGAAACTTCTCGTCGAGCATGACCAACATTTCATTTTTTTATCCGGATCGAATGAAAGGCTGGGCGCTCGGCCTCAACGCCGCCGGGGGGAATATCGGCGTCAGCAGTGTTCAATTGCTGACGCCCATCCTGATCGGCTTTGGCTGGCTTTCCCTCTACCTCGCACCGCCGCTCGGCGCGACCGGCCTTTATCTGGAAAACGCGGGGCTGATGTGGCTACCGCTGATCGCGCTCGCCGTGTACGGGGCCTCGCGGTACATGAACAACCTGACGACCGCGCGCTCGACCTTCAAGGAGCAGCTCGTCATCACCAGGCGCAAGCATACCTGGGTGATGTCCTGGCTCTATGTCGGCACATTTGGCTCGTTCATCGGCTATTCGGCGGCATTCCCGCTATTGATCAAGACGCAGTTCCCGTCGATCACGGTGGCGATCGCCTTTCTCGGCCCGCTGGTCGGGTCCGTCGCCCGCCCGCTCGGAGGGCTAATCGCCGACAAGGTGGGCGGCGCTCGCGTGACGTTCTGGAACTTCGTCGCCATGAGTATCGCGACGATCGGCGTCATGTACTACGTCGACATCGAGAGCTTCCCCGGCTTCCTCGCGATGTTCCTGATGCTCTTCGTCACCACCGGGGTCGGTAACGGCTCGACCTTCCGGATGATCCCGTCGATCTTCCGCGAGGAGAAGCTGCGCGAGGTCAAGGGCGCTGGCGAAGCGGCCCGCGCCGACGCGCTGAAATCAGCCAGCCTCGAAAGCGCGGCCGTGATCGGCTTTACCGCCGCGATCGGGGCGTGTGGCGGCTATCTGATCCCGCGGGGCTTCGGCGCGTCGATCGCCGCCACCGGTGGGCCATACCTCGCGCTCGAGGTGTTCCTCACCTTCTACGTCACCTGCATCGGCATCACCTGGTGGTATTACATGCGCCGCAGCTTCCTCGCCGAGCGGGCGCCGACCAACTTGGCCCAGGCGCGCGTGTGAGGCGGCAATGACCCCGCAGCAGGCGAGCGAAGTCCAGGCGAGCTTCGCCAAGGTGGTTCCGATCGCCGATCAGGCGGCGGCGCTCTTCTATGACCGGCTGTTCGAGACGGCGCCCGAAACCCGGGCGCTGTTCTCGGACGACATGAAAGCTCAGGGCCAAAAATTAATGACCGCTATCGCCATGGTGGTGAACGGCCTCGATGAAATCGAGGGTGTCGTCCCGGCCGTGCAGCAGCTGGCGAAGCGTCACGTTGGCTACGGCGTGCGGCCAGAACACTACCCGCTGGTCGGCGCCGCCCTCTTGTGGACGCTGGAACAAGGCCTCGGGGACAGCTTCACCCCCGAGGTCAGCGCAGCTTGGGCGGCCGCATACAACGCGCTGAGCGAGATAATAATCGCTGCCGCCTACGCAGGATCCAGCGATGACTGACCTTCGCACCTGCAAGGAACGGCTCGTCGTCGTTGGCAATGGGATGGCGGCGATGCGGACGGTCGAGGAGCTGCTGACGCGCGCGCCCGATCGTTACGACATCACCGTCATCGGCGCCGAACCGCACCCTAACTACAACCGCATCATGCTGTCGTCGGTTCTGGCGGGAGAGAAGACGGTCGACGAGATCGTGATCAATCCGCGGGCTTGGTACCACGAGCATGGCATCACTCTCCTCACCGGCGGCCCGGCGGCCGCTATCGATCGCGCGGCCAAGGTCGTATCGCTAGAGCAAGACCACGCCATCCCCTACGACAAGCTCTTGCTCGGCACCGGTTCGAAGCCGCTGGCGCCGCCGATCCCAGGACTGAGTCTCCCCGGCGTCCACGCGTTCCGCGATATCGCCGATGTCGACGCGATGATCGCGGCCTCGCAGCGGCATCGGCGGGCAGTTGTCATTGGTGGGGGGCTCTTGGGCCTCGAGGCCGCCTGGGGGCTGAAGCGCCGTGGCATGTCGGTTGCGGTCGTTCACCTGATGTCGACGCTGATGGAGCGCCAGCTCGACGCGACCGCCGGCGAATTGTTGCAACGCGATCTCGACGCGCGCGGTATCGCCTTCTTCACCGATGGGCAAACCGAGGAAATTCTTGGCAGCGACAAGGCCGAGGGTGTGCTGCTCGCCGACGGCCGCCAGATTGAGGCCGATCTCGTCGTCTTGGCGATCGGCATCCGGCCCAATATCGATCTGGCGCGCGCTGCCGGGCTCGACGTCAACCGCGGCCTTCTGGTCGGTGACGACATGCGCACCAGCGACCCCGACATCTACGCGGTCGGCGAGTGCATCGAACATAACGGTCAAGTCTTCGGCCTCGTCGCGCCGATCTGGGAGCAAGCCAAGGTGTGCGGCGCGCGCCTCGCCGGTGACGACGAGGCGGTCTATGTCCCGCCGCCGATCTTCACCAGCCTCAAGATTACCGGCGTCGACGTGTTCTCCGCTGGCGCGCTCGCGGCGGCCGACGAAGCCGACGAGGAGATCACGCTCCACGATGCCAGGCGCGGCGTCTACAAGAAGGTGATCCTGCGCGACGACAAGGTCGTCGGCAGCGTCCTTTACGGCCACGTCGTCGATGGTCCCTGGTATGTCCAGCTAATGCGCGAAAGGGCCGACGTGTCGGCCTTTCGCGATCAGCTCGTCTTTGGCCGCGCCTTCGCCGAGCAAGCAGGCGCACCGGCCCCAAAGATCGATGTCGCGGCATTGCCCGACGCCGAGCAAGTGTGCGACTGCAACGGGGTCACCAAGGGCCGCATCTGCGAAGCGATCCGGACCAAGGAGCTGACCACGCTCGACGCTGTGCGCGCGCATACCAAGGCCTCCGCTTCGTGCGGCTCGTGCACCGCCAAGGTCGAGGCGATCCTCGCGCATATGGGCGGGGCGGTCGCGCATCCCGCGGATCCGGCGATGTGCAAATGCACCGACCATGGTCACGACGCAGTGCGCCGCGCGATCGTCGAGCAACAGCTGAAGACCATCGCTTCGGTGCGCGAGGCGCTCGGCTGGAAAACGCCCGATGGTTGCCAGAAATGCCGTCCGGCGCTCAACTACTTCTTGATCTGCGCCTGGCCCGAGACCTACCGCGACGACGCGCAATCCCGCTTCGTCAACGAGCGGGTGCACGCGAACATCCAAAAGGACGGCACGTTCTCGGTCGTCCCACGCATGTGGGGCGGGCTGACCAACTCGCACGAACTGCGGGCGATCGCCGACGTTGCGGAGAAATACGCGATCCCCACCGTCAAGGTCACCGGCGGCCAGCGCATCGACCTGTTGGGTGTCAAGAAGGAGCAACTACCCGCCGTCTGGGGGGACCTCAACAAGGCAGGCCTCGTCTCCGGCCACGCCTACGCCAAGGGCCTGCGGACTGTAAAGACCTGCGTCGGCAGCGAATGGTGCCGGTTTGGCACGCAGGACTCGACGGGTCTCGGGGTCAAGATCGAGAAGATGTGCTGGGGCTCGTGGACTCCGCACAAGGTGAAGCTCGCGGTCTCCGGCTGCCCGCGCAATTGCGCTGAGGCGACGATCAAGGACATTGGCGTCGTCTGCGTCGAGGCCGGCTACGACGTCATGGTCGGCGGCAATGGCGGGGTCGAGGTGCGCGTCACTGATCATCTGGTGCGTGTCGCCACCGAGGCAGAGGTCCTCGAATACGTCGGCGCCTTCATGCAGCTCTACCGCGAGGAGGCGCGCTATCTCGAGCGCACCGCGCCGTGGGTCGCCCGCGTCGGCATCGATTATGTGCGCGCGCGGGTCGTCGCCGACACTGACAACAGACGGGCGCTCTACGATCGCTTCCTCCTCTCGCAACGCATGGTGCAAAGCGATCCGTGGGCCAAGCGGGCCGCCGGCGCCGAAGCACACGAGTACAGCGCCATGGCGGAGGTTGGCTGAATTGACCGGCCGCCGCTGGATCGAGATCGGCCGCCTGGACGACATACCGCGCCGCGGGTCGCGCCGCGTGAAGGGGCCCGACTCCGATGTACCGATCGCGGTGTTTCGCACCGCGGACGATCAGGTGTTCGCGCTGGTCGACCGTTGCCCGCACAAGGGCGGGCCGCTGTCCGAAGGCATCGTGCAGGGCTGCGCCGTTGCCTGCCCGCTGCATGGCTGGGTCATTCATCTTGACAGCGGCGAGGCGGAACCGCCTGACGAAGGGCAAGCGCCAGTCGTGGCGGCGAGGCTGCAGGGAGACCGCATCTGGCTCGCCGTGCCCGAGGCAGGGGCGATCCAAAATTGGAAGGTCGCGTGACCGCCGCTGCACCGATCCGGACCACCTGCCCTTATTGCGGTGTTGGCTGCGGGCTTTTGGCCTTCCCCGACGGCAGAGTTGCCGGCGACCCGGACCACCCCGCCAATCGCGGCCGCCTATGCTCGAAAGGCGCAGCGCTCGGCGAGACCCTAGACGGCACCGGCCGCCTGTTGCGCCCGCAAATCGGTGGACGCGACGCCAGCTGGAACGAGGCGCTAGACCTGATTGCCGACACTTTCGCGCGTACCATCGCCTCCGACGGCCCCGACGCGGTCGCGCTCTATGTCTCTGGCCAGTTCCTGACCGAGGACTATTACGTCGCCAACAAGCTGATGAAGGGGTTCATCGGCAGCGCCAACATCGACACCAACTCGCGCTTGTGCATGGCCTCGTCGGTAGCGGGACACATCCGTGCCTTCGGCGAGGATGTCGTTCCCGGCTGCTACGATGACATTGAGCACGCCGATCTCGTCGTGCTCGTCGGCAGCAACATGGCCTGGTGTCATCCGGTGCTGTATCAGCGCCTCGCCGCCGCCAAGGAGGTTCGCGGCACCAGAGTTGTCGTCCTCGATCCGCGCCGCACCGCGACTTGCGAGCTCGCCGATCTGCATCTGCCGTTGCGGCCGGGCGCCGATGTCGCGGTGTTCGACGGCCTGTTAGCGCACCTCGCCGCGACGGGCGCTCGTGACGACGCGTGGATTGTAGAACACACCATCGGCTTTCCCGCCGCGCTCGAAACCGCGCGAGCCAGCGCGCCGTCTCTCGCGGACGCCGCGGCGACCGCCGATATACCCGCCGCCGATCTCGCCCGCTTCTACGATTGGTTCGCCGCGACCGAGCGCACCGTCACACTCTATTCGCAAGGTGTGAACCAATCGGCCGCGGGGACCGATAAGGTCAACGCGATCATCAACTGCCATCTCGCAACCGGCCGGATCGGGCGGCCGGGAATGGGACCATTTTCGCTGACCGGGCAACCGAATGCCATGGGCGGCCGTGAGGTTGGCGGTCTGGCAAACCAGCTCGCTGCCCATATGGGCTTCACCCCCGCTGATACCGACCGGGTGCGCCGCTTTTGGGATGCGCCGCGTATCGCAACCCGGCCGGGTCTCAAGGCGGTCGATCTGTTTGACGCGGTGCTCGACGGCAGGATCAAGGCGTTGTGGATCCTCGGCACCAACCCGGCCGATAGTATGCCGCGCGCCGACCGCGTGCGCGATGCGCTCGCCACCTGCCCTTTTGTCGTCGTCAGCGACTGTTGGCCGACCGACACGACCCGCTTCGCCGATGTGATTCTCCCGGCATCTGGCTGGAGCGAAAAGGATGGCACTGTCACCAATTCGGAACGCTGTATCTCCCGACAGCGCGCGTTCCGCCAGCCGCCCGGCGAGGCGCGGCCCGATTGGTGGATGCTCAGCGAAGTCGCGCGGCGCATGGGCTGGAGCCGGGCGTTCGACTATCGCGGGCCCGCGGATATCTTTCGCGAGCACGCGGCGCTCTCGCGGTGTGAGAACACCGGGCCGGATCAGCGGATCTTCGACATCGGTGCGCTCGCCGATGTCAGCGACGCAGCCTATGACGGCCTCCAGCCGATCCGCTGGCCCCTCGCCACAAAGGCTGCCCTGGCTGAGGGCACTCCGCGGTTGCTGGCGACGCACGGCCGCTTCCCGACCGAGGACGGCAAGGCGCGGTTCGTCCCGACCGCCCACCGGCCGCTCGCCGTACAACCCGATGAAAAACGGCCGCTGGTGCTGAACACCGGCCGGGTACGTGACCAATGGCACACGATGACCCGTACCGGGCGTGTGCCGCGCTTGATGAGCCATCAGAACAAGCCGTTTCTCGATCTTCACCCGGCCGATTTGCAGCGCTTCGGCTTAACGTCCGACGGGCTGGCCCGGGTCGAGACGCGGCACGGCGTCACCGTGTTGCCGGTGCGCGCGACGGCCGACCAGCGCCCCGGCGATGCCTTCGCGCCGATGCATTGGACCGACAGCTTCACGTCGGCCCAGCCCGTCGGCACCCTCGTCGGGGCGGAACGAGACCCGGTCTCAGGACAGCCGGAACTGAAGGGAACCCCGGTCGGCATAGCCCCGGTTGCGACATTCTGGCACGGCCTGCTGCTACGGCGAACCGGATTGCCGCCTGCTGATCGAGCTTATTATTGGGCGCGCACGCCGATCGAGGGCGGGCACGCGATCGAGCTCGCCGGCTGGGAGCCCTTGCCCAGCGGCCGGAGCACCGCTGTCTGGGTGGCTGAGCTGTTGGGTGCGTCGCCGGACGCGGAACTGATGATCTACGCCGATCCGGGCCGCGGGGTCTTTCGCTATGGAAGCTTCGTCGACGATCGTCTCGATGCATGCCTTTTCCTGGCACGCCATCCGGTCGAATTGCCGGGTCGAGATGTGGCCGCCGTGCCACTAGGGGCGTTCGTCGATCCTGGGTTCCGCCTGAGCCTGCTCGCGGGACGCGCAGCGACGGAAAGGGCAACGGGCGATGCGGGACGCGCTATTTGCGTCTGTTTCGCTGTCCGCCTGCGCACACTTCAGCACGCGATCGCTGAGCAGCGGCTGACCAGCGTCTCCGAGATCGGCGCGATGCTCGGCGCCGGCACCAATTGCGGGTCGTGTCTGCCGGAGTTGAACGCCATCCTGCGGACCGTCCAGGCCGACGGCTATAATGTCAACGCCGCGAGTTGATCACCATAAACGGCGCCCGGTGAGGGAATCGAACCCCCGCCGCCTGCTTACGAAACAGGAGCGCTGCCACTGCGCTCAACCGGGCAATAGTGGCTGGATGATGGTGGGGGCGGTGAGAGTCGAACTCACATAGGTCGGCTTAAAAGGCCGCTCCGGATGCCTTTACGGATACACCCCCGGTTCTGGTAGGCGGCCAGGGAGTTGCACCCTGATGTACGCGGGTTTGGGCCGCGCCGCTTTGCTGTTTGCGTAGCCGCCCAGATTGGCGCTCCCGCCCGGAGTCGAACCGGGATGCTCCGCCTTCGGAGAGCGGCGCCTTGATCCATTGGGCCACGGGAGCGTTGAGCTGGCGAGCCTACGAGGACTTCGAACCCCGATCCGCCGGGTAGAAGCCGGCTGCTCTGTCCATTGAGCTATAGGCCCTCGAAATGGTGCGCCAGGAAGGAGTCGAACCCTCACCCTCCTGATTTCGTAGTCAGGCGCACGGTCCATCGTGCCGCTGGCGCAGGGATTGGTCGCGCGTGCCGGGATCGAACCGAGCCTCACCGGTTTGAAGGACCGGGCGCCTCTCCAGAAGCGTAACGCGCGGGAAATGGTGGGCGCGGGAAGGATCGAACTTCCTGCCCTCGGCTTGTCGTGCCGATGCTCTGCCAATGAGCTACGCGCCCATCCCCCGAGACGGAATCGAACCGCCGTATGCTGGGTGTAGGCCAGCCGCTCTGCCATTGAGCTATTGGGGTCAAAATGGTCAGCGTGGGAGGATTTGAACCTCCGGTCTCCTGCATCCGAGGCAGGCGCTTTCGCCGGACTAAGCTACACGCTGCTGAAACCGATTTGTCGAAGCGATGCCGCCGCGGCCCGCTACCGGCTTGACCCGCCGGGAACGAACCGCGGCGCGCACTTCTTCCTCGGGCGTCCGGTCGGGGCGGGCGAACCTCCGGTCTCCTGCTTCCAAAGCAGGCGCCTTGGCCGCTAGGCGACACCGCGTTCAGCCCTTGACGCAGAGCACCTGACGAAGCGTGTGGACGATCTCGACCAGGTCCTCCTGCGCCGCCATCACGTCGTCGATGGCCTTGTAGGCGCCCGGCGTCTCATCGAGCACGCCTTCGTCCTTGCGGCACTCGACACCGGCGGTCGCGGTCGCGTGGTCCGCGAGCGTGAACGTCTTCTTCGCCGCGGCACGGCTCATCTTTCGTCCCGCACCGTGCGAGCAAGACATAAAGCTATCCGGGTTGCCCTTGCCGCGGACGATGAAGCTCTTCGCGCCCATCGACCCCGGGATGATACCCAGATCACCCTCGCGCGCCCGCACCGCACCCTTGCGGGTGACGAACACGTTCTCGCCGAAATGATGTTCCCGCGAGACGTAGTTGTGGTGGCAGTTGACCGTGACCACGCCCGCCTCGAACTCACGGCCGAGGCTCGCCTTGATCGCCGCCACGGCCGCCCGCATCATTAGCTCGCGGTTTGCCCGGGCGTAGTCCTGTGCCCAGCCGACCGCCTCGACATAATCATCGAAGTGCTGCGAGCCCTCCGGCAGGTAGGCGAGATCCTGGTCCGCCAGGTTGACGAACCAGCGACGCATCTCGGCCTTGGCGAGTTCGATGAAGCGGCTGCCGATCGCGTTGCCGATACCGCGCGAGCCGGAGTGCAGCATCACCCAGACCCGATCCGTTTCATCGAGGCAGACCTCGATGAAGTGGTTGCCGGTGCCGAGCGTTCCGGCATGGGCCGGAGCGCGCTGCGCCGCCCGGCCGAGCTTCGGATGCTTGGCGACGATCGTAGCGAGGCTCTCGGCGAGTTCACTGCTGAGCCCTGGACCGCCCTCGCCCCACGCACCGCGGTCGTTCTTGCCGCCGTTGTCGGTGCGGCCGTGCGGTACCGCGGCCTCAATCGCCGAACGCATTGCGGCGAGGCTGTCCGGGAGATCGGCAGCCACGAGGCTCGTCATCGCCGCGGCCATGCCACATCCGATGTCGACGCCGACCGCCGCCGGGACGATTGCCCCCTTGGTGGCGATCACCGAGCCAACCGTCGCGCCCATGCCCCAATGCACATCCGGCATCGCCGCGACGTGCTTGAAGACAAACGGCAGCCGCGCGACGTTGCGGAGCTGTTGCGCGGCGGCGTCCTCGATCGGCACGCCCTTGATCCACGCCTTGATCGGCACGCGCTCGGCGCCGATCACCTCGAATGACGACACTTTAGCCTCCTGTTCTGAAGATGATCAGACGCTGGCGCGCCGAGGGTATCGGCACGCCAGCGCCCTACTGCGAGATGGCCGTCGCCTCGTGCTCCGCGATGAAGCGCAGTACCTGCTCCGAGAAGCCATCGATATGGCACCACGCGCCATAACCGACGCCGTTTCGGTTGGAAGCGACGTTGATCATGTAGCCGAGCCGCTTTGGGTCCGGGCACGTGCGACGTGCGCTTTGCTCGGGCTCCCGGAGCAGGTCGGCATTGGCCGGAAAAGCCTGCTCGTCGGTAATCACGATGAGGCGGTCGTAGGCCACATCCCGGTTCACCGTGTCGATAGCGTCGAAGAGACGCGTTCCACCGTTCTGGCTGCGCCGGACAGCGTCGATGCCAGCCATGCCGCGGCGTGGCGGCACCTCGATCACATGGTCAGCGAAGCTGAACACGCGAACGTTGCCCGGCAAGATCGCGGCCAATGCTGCCGCCGCGTCTTTGCGCGTGAGATCCGAGCGTGCCGAAAGGCGCGCGTCCATCGAGCCACTGACGTCCACCAGGACGGTGGTGCGGCCCGAGAACGGGGTCATATCGGCAATGCTGGCGCACAAGGCTTCGTCGAGCGCCGGTTCGAGCTGCGGGCACGCCCGTGCCGCCGCGATGTAACGGAACGGCAGGACCCGATCCGCGCCCTTGCGGGCGAGGATCGCCTCTCGTACCAAGCCGAGATCGCAGCCAGCCGACACCATGTTGCGCAAATTGCGCAGCAGGGCGAGGTAGCCGAGCTTGTGCTCCCGGATCAGTCGCTCAAACGTCTCCTTCTTGTCCTTGCCGCCGGAAAAAGCGACTTCCCAGGTATCAGGGCTCGTCAGCTCGTTGTTGGCGAGCTGCTTCCACAGATGCGCTTGGTCGTCGTTTGCCGGCTTGGCGTGACTGAGAAACAGCACGTCGCGCAGACGGACGACGTTCTCGCGGTCGTACTTGGCGAGTTGGTAGGCGTCGAACTTCTTGAACGACGCTGCCAGACCCTTCTTGACCTGGGCCGACAGAGGCGTCTTGCCGTTGCGCCAATAGATAGCGAGGAACTCAGAGAGCTCGTCGGCACGGCAGATCGTGCGCTCGATCGTATCGGAGACCAGACGCGTACCCGCACCGGTCTTGGCCAACACCGCGATCAACAGCAACGGCACGTGGCGCAAATTGAACGCGCTGCGGGCCTCGAACGCGAGCGCGGCGACCAACTCCGGCGGCGCCTGTTCGGCGAGCGCGACGATGCGGTCGGCGATCGAAACACCGTCCTCATAGAACTCCTTCTCCCACAACAAGCAGGAAAGGACCGAGCGACGAAGCTGCCGCTCGATCGTCAGATGGAGCGCGGCCGGCGCACCCTCATGGGTGAGCGTGCGCTCCATCCAGGCACGAAAATTCAAGCGGGACATGGGACACCTTTTCGGGTCGGCGACGAGCGACCGGACCGGGGAACAGGCGATGACGGAACAAAACCGCCGAAGCGGCTCCTGGAGTCGAACCAGGTCGCACCCAAAGGCGCTTTCACCCGAAGTATCCGTCGTCTACGCCACCGGCCGAGACGATGCTCGACAGTGTTGAGAGACCGTGCAGGGGAACAAGCGAGACCAGTACGTTTGGAGCTCTACCACTGAGCTACGTCGGCTTGCGCCAACGGCAGGATTCGAACCCGCGACCTCCCGCGTATCAAGCGAAGTAACTGACCTCTACGCCACCTGCAAAATCTCAGGAACTCGGGAACAAGCGGGAGCGGCATCCGGGCCGGAGCCCACCGGTCTTGGCAGGATCGAAGTAGCCGCGCCCTACGCCACGAGCATTTTGAACTGGCGCGCACGACGAGGATCGAACTCGCCCGCTCCTGCTCGACAGGCAGGCCCCGTCACCAGCTGGGTCCGTGCGCGCTTGGGTAAATTGATGGGACCGGAAGGAGTTCGAACCTTCAACCCTCGGCTTAAGAGGCCGCTGCGCTGCCGATTGCGCCACGATCCCGAATTGGTAGGCCCGCGAGGATTTGCACCTCGATCCCCCGCTAATCGGGCGGGTGTCCTCCCGTTGGACGACAGGCCCCTATCGTCGGTATTCCTCGCCGGGACGGTAACGCTGGCGCTTCAAGCAGCGCGCCTTGAAACCGGCGTCCCGATCCGCGTGGGCACGGATCGTTGCGGCCGAGTTTCTCGACCATCTCTTTGTCGCCATGCACGACACGGTCTCCCCGCTCCACCTGCGTTTCCGAGTCAAAAGCCGTAGCGGCGCTTGCTCATTGTCGCCGTCGGCACATCGTCATCTCGACACGGCATCACGTCCTCCATCGGTTGGCGGGGAAAGGCCGAGTCGAACAGCGCGCCCGAAGGCAGCCGAGCTACAGCCGGCGTCCTGCGTCCCGCAGACGGCACTTCCCCGCGAATTGGAGCCGTCGCGCGAGGTCGAATCGCAATCGGCGCGATACCGGCACGCTGCTCTGCCCTTGAGCTACAACGGCGAGGCGGACAGCCTCGGCATGATCCGAATACCCCAGCGGGTACGCACTGCTTAGCAGGCAAGCACGGCAACCTTGCCGTCTGTGCTGTCCTTGTCTGGCGGAGCGCTGAGGAATTGAATCGAACCCCCTAGCCGTCAGGTATCCATCCCAGTTTTCAGGACTGGTGGCCGACCATTCAGCCGGAACGCTCCCTGTGAAAGTGGTACGCGCGGAGGGATTCGAACCCACACTGCCGACGGTCTGAACGTCGTGCCTCCTGCCGATTGGGCTACGCGCGCGTGGTGCTCGGGGCGGGATTCGAACCCGCACTTGACGGCTTCTCGAACCGCTTCCTCTGCCGAATTGGGATACCCGAGCTGGTACGGCTCCTGGGACTCGAACCCAGACTGAACACGGTTTGAGCGTGTCGCCTCTGCCAATTCGGCCAGAGCCGCGGAATGGTCGCCCCACCCAGTGCTGCCCTGGATTCTCCAGCTTGAGAGGCCGGCGACTTAGCTGGTGGTCGATGGGGCGCCGACGGCCATTGGCGATGGCAGCGGGTGTAGGTTTCGCTCCCACCTCGCGAGCTTCAAGGGCTCGCCCGCTCCTAGAGCAACCCGCTAAATGGAAGCGCGCCCTCGTGCCGCCCGAGGTTCTCCTGCGTCAGAGGCAGGCGTCTTAGCTGGTGGACCAACGCGCTCGGAAACTGGTGCCCGGTGAAGGAATCGAACCCTCGCCGGCCGCTTACAAGGCGGCTGCACGGCCATCGTGCTAACCGGGCGTGCCAAGCTGGGGTGACGTAGCCGTATCGATCCGCTCGAAGGCCGGTTCACAGCCGACCGGGTTCGCCTGCTCCCTCACGTCACCATCGTCCGCTGGAGTGGGGTCGCGGAATCGAACCGCGTTCTCGAAGGTTGCAGCTTCGCGCCCGGCCCACCTGGCTCACCCCACACATTCACTCCCTACTGGCACCGGCGGAGCGGAATCGAACTCTCCTTCGCGGGTTTGGAGTCCGCGTCGTTCACCAGAACACGCCGGTATATGGCTGGCAGCCTCGGGATCGAACCGAGCTCATTCCGCCTTAACAGGGCGGCGCATTCACCTTGATTGCTAGCTGCCAAAGACTGGGGCGGGTAGCCGGACTCGAACCGAAGCATCATCAGTTTGGAAGACTGAGGCCCTACCTTTGGACGATACCCGCGAATGGTGCCGAGACCAGGGATCGCACCCGGATGTCGCCGTCTTCAGCGGCGCGCAAGGACTACCTTTGCTATCTCGGCGAATGGTGGCGGTGATGGGACTCGAACCCATGGCCTTCTGGTTATGAGCGAGACGAGCTGCCTCTGCTCCACACCGCTACAAAAAGTGGTAGGCGCGGCCCGAGTCGAACGGGCAACTTGACCGTTATGAGCGGCCGGTTCTGCCGTTGAACTACGCGCCTCGAAATTGGAGCGAGTGACCGGGGTCGAACCGGTGTCCCGTGCATGGCACGCATGGATTCTGGCCGTTGAACTACACTCGCCAAATTGGTGGACCGTCACGGAATCGAACCCTGCGCGGCAGGCTTGCAAAGCCCGCCTGTGCTCCTGTACCCGGCCCTCAAAAATTGAAAAACGAAGATCGCTGCAGCCGGGCTTTCATCGGTCTCGGGCTCAGGGCTTCCACCGAACCTTCCGTGTCGTGGCGCTGAGCCGAAGCCGCGCCAAAGGCAAATGGCCAAAACAAAAAACCCTCCGCGGGGTATTCCCGGGAGGGTTCAACCGATCTTCCGATCATGATGCGGGTAGTCTTACCCGCCCGAACTCCTTCCGGGGCCGCCGCAATCGCGCGAATTTTCGGGCATGCCATGCCCGAACGCGACCACAGAGAGCGCTTGCCGCTGGCCTAGTTTTAGGCACGGCAATCCGCTCCGCGGGGCGGCGGTGGCTTGCGTTATGGTTGTGGTCCTAATCATGGGGCGCGGCTTCTCTCACAACCTCGATGGCTTCGTCAAGAGCGATCTTGATGGTAGGCAAGATCCTTCGCCACCATCCCCTTGCGCTGCGAGGCGACGGTCATAGCTGCTCGCAGGCTTGCCACCGTTGGCCGCGAAGGTGGACGGCCGCTTCCGGACCCAAGTGCCGTCATTCGCCGACCTGACCGGCAACGAGGGCCACCCGTTGCCGGGACCGCGCCAAGTGCCACGCGAGTAGATTTCCGCCTGGGCGCTTCCGAAAATCAGCGTATCAATACGTTCCGCTTGAGCCATCTTGACCTCCTTCGGAGGCGAATAGCCGCGCCGTCGCGAGCTCGATACCGCTGCTGCCACCGTTGATCACGGCCGTCGCCTCATTGTCATCTCCTCTGCGCTGTGGCTCGCCCGGACCGGGGCGCCGAATGCCGAGCGCGTCCGCCGATTCAGGGCGCCGAACGGTTAGGCTGCGGATCGATGTCTTCACCGCCCGCGCGCCCGAATGCAGGGAGGTACCGGCCGAAATTCAATTCGAAATCGCTTGGAACGCCGTAACCGACACTGCGGATCTTGGCGCGGCGCGCCTGTGCGCCGGGATGGGCCAAGGTTGTGAAGAACATGTCGTTGCTCGCCTGAAGCTCGGGAGCCGTCGGCATCCCGAACCGATTGATCTGGGCCTTCGCCATCGCCCGCGTTTCACGGTCGAACGAGGCCAAGCGCCAGGCAAGCGTATCGACAAACGAATCGAGATCGGCATCGTCCAGCGTGCGGTTCACCCAGCCATAGCGCACGGCGACATCGGCATCGAAATCGTCCCCGCTGAGCACGATCTCAAGTGCCCGCGAGCGGCCTACCAGGCGCGGGAGCCACTCCAGCGCTCCGCCGCCCGGGACCAGCCCGACGCCTATCTCGGGGTTGCCGAATAGGGCGCTTTGCCGGCTGGCGAAGCGCATGTCGCAGGCCAGCACGAACTCGTTACCGATGCCGCGCGTGCGGCCGCGAACCCAGAGGACTTTTTGTTCAAGGCTGGCGGTGTGATCGCCGGTCTGATCGTCGTGCGCTTCGTGCAGCTAGCGTTGGATAGGCGGCATTCACCTCTGCACTAGCCATGAGCCTAATGCCGATCAAGCTACGAAAGATCGCTATCGGCCCCCTCTCCGGTCCGCGCGGCGATCACCCCAGCCTGCGCGAGACTGGCGATCTCGGCGGCGGTGAACCCGGCTTCGCCTAACACCTCGGCATTATGCTCGCCCATGCGGGGCGGCTGTCGTTGGACGTCGGGACGCTGGCGGTTCGTGCCGAACTCGATCGGCAGGGCCGGAAGCCCGGCGATCTTGCCGTCGCCGCCGCCAAACCGGGAGATGAACACGTCGACGAGGCCGCCGGTCGCCAACAGATGCGGGTCGGTGAATAGATCGCCCGGCTGTCCGACCGGTGCCCACGACACGTTGCACCGCTCGCAGCGGTGCTCGACCTCGTCCTGCGGTAGCGTAGCGAGCACCTCCTGCAGCGCCGGGATCAGCCAGGCTCGCTCCGCCAGCCGCATGACGTTAGTCGCGAGCCGCGGATCGGCCGCCAATTCCTGCAGCCCGAACTCCTCGACAAAGCGTGTCCATTGCTGATCGCTGGTCACGCCAATGAAGAGCTGGCCGTCCCCCGCGGTCTTGAACACCTCGTAGACCGCCCAGGCGCCGCGTCGCGCCGGCATGGGCCGCGCCTCGAGGCCGGTCGCCGTCATCCCCGCCATATGCGTGCTCATCAGGAATGCGGCGCTTTCGAACAGTGCGCTGGAGACGCGCTGGCCCTTGCCGGTGATCTCGCGCTCGCGCAGCGCCGCCTGCGCCGCGACGACTCCGAACACCGCGCCCATAATGTCGATGACGGAGGCGCCAGCTCGCAGCGGCTGGCCCGGCGGTCCGGTCATGAAAGCGAGGCCTGTCTGGAACTGTACGACTTCGTCGAGCGCTGGACGATGCTCATAGGGGCCGGCGAGATAACCCTTCAGCGCGAGGTACACGAGGCGCGGGTTGAGCGCAGCGAGCTGTTCGTAACCGCAGCCGAGCCGCTCCATCGTGCCGGGGCCGAAATTCTCCAGTACCACATCCGCCGTCTGCACCAGACGGTGGATCACCGCCTGACCCTCCTTGCGCTTGAGATCAACCGCCAGGCTGCGCTTGTTACGGTTGAATGCGGCGAAGAAACCCGGCCCCGAACCCGCCGAGACCGCGGGTGTGGTCGCCCTTCGGCGCTGGCTCGATCTTGATCACGTCGGCGCCGAGCTCGGCGAACACTAAGCCCGGCGGTCGGCCCCATCACCGTATGGCTGAACTCCAGGACCTTGATGCCGGCGAGTGGCCGTGCGCTGACATCAGGCTGCCGCGCGGCGGAACGCGTCGAGGCTGCCAGCGTGGATCAGCTCGCCGGGCAGCTGGTGGCCGACGATTTCCTCGGCCATGCGTCCGACCTCGATCAGCGCGTCGAGATCGACGCCAGTATCGATGCCCATTTCCTCGCACAGCAACACCAGCTCCTCGGTGCAGATATTGCCGGCCGCCTTGGGTTGGCCGGCGAACGGGCAGCCGCCCAGCCCGCCGACCGTCGAATCGAACTGCGTGACGCCCATCTTGAGCCCGGCATGCGCGTTGGCGACGGCTAGGCCGCGCGTGTCGTGCAGATGCAGCGAGATCGGCATGTCCGGCCAGCGGTTGCGCACCTCGCCCAGAACCCGCTCGATGCGCATCGGCGTCGCCCAGCCCATCGTGTCGGCGAGCGAGAAGTACTTAATCTCGGCGCCGGCCTCCTCGGCGATCGCCAAGCCATCGTCGAGCGTCGAGATCACCTGCGCCGGCGCGATGTCGCCCTGGTAGTTGCAGCCGAACGCCGCCATCACGCCAATGCGCGGGACGTCGACGCCGTTTTCGAGATGCAGCGCGGTCTGCTTCTTCATCGCCTCGACATTCTCGGCGTGACTGCGGTGCAGGTTCTTCTGGGTGAACCCCTCCGACGCCGTCAGCGAGATCGAGCCGGTGATCGTCAGCTTGTTGCGAAACACGAGCGCGCGATTGAGGCCCGCCGCGTTGAACCACAGCGCGGTGTAGTGCACTCCTTCCTTGGGGGTGAAGCCGGCGACGACGTCTTCCGCATCAGCCCAGCCCGGGACGATCTTCGGGCTGACGAACGAGGCGGCCTGGATGTGGTGCAGCCCGGTCTCGGCGAGCGCCTCGATCAGTTTGATCTTGTCGGCGGTGGTGATCGGGCCCGGCTCGATCTGAAATCCCTCGCGCGGGCCTTCCTCGTGGATGTCGACGTGGTTCGGGAGGTCGGTCATCATCTGCCTGCCTTGTTGGATGCCAGACGATATCGTGCCGCTGGGTTCGGCGAAAAGGGGAACGAAATCGTGACGGCAACGGTTGGGCGATCAATGATTTGGATATATCGGACTATCGTTGAGGATCTGCTCTCGCCGCAATTCAGCCACACGGACCTTCGGGAAGTGATCGACCAACAATGACCGGGTTCCCCAACGCCATCGCCTGGCGAAACGCGTGCGCCACCGATGCGGTCTTGGTTACCTGGGCTGGGCCATGGGCAGTTTGTTTCGCGTTCGCGTCGGGAAGCGACACAACGGTCTTCAATTTTATCGATGGGCAGGTCGCCGCCAATTCAAGTACACCCGCCTTTATCCTGGCGGCACCCGAGGCGACATGGGCTCGGTTTCTGGAACCCGTTCCGCCGCGTCACCATCACGGCATCTTCGCGATGATGTACCGGCTGCCGGAATTTTCAATTCAAGGCGACCAGCTCGCCTTCATGCAGCACGCGCATATCGCGCGGCGGGTGCTCGAGGTCGGGAAGTGGCTGGCGTTGGGTCGCGCGCTGCCGGTGCCGGTATCGCTGCATCCCCGAGAAGGCGCCCGGGCAGTGCCCGCGGTCACGGGCGGATATGTGCCAGTGACCTTCGGCGCCGTCACCTATCAGATTTACAGCGAGTCGGCGGGATCAGGGCAGGACGTGCTATGCATGCACACCGCCGGCGCCGACGGGCGTCAATTCCATGGCCTGATGGCTGATCCGCGCATCGTCGCGCACCACCGGCTGGTATCGTTCGACCTGCCCTGGCACGGCAAATCGCCGCCACCGGAGGGCGCGATCCAGGGCTCCTGGCGGCTGAATACCGACCTGTACGTCGCCCTCATCATGGGCTTCGCCGCCGCCGCGGGACTGCACAAGCCGGTGGCCCTGGGCGCGTCGATGTCAGGTGAGATCTGTCTGGAACTGGCCTACCGACACCCCGAGGCTTTCGCCGGCATCATTGCCTGCGAGGCCTGCGACAAGATCAACCAGCGCCAAACCGTCTGGGCGGCACACCCGCACGTCAACCAGGCGCAGTTCGTGCCGGAATGGATACGCGCCCTTAGCGCCCCGCAAAGCCCCGCCGAATATGTGGAACAGATCGCGTGGCATTACGGCCAGGGCGGCCCGCAGGTCTTCTTCGGCGACATCGCCTTCTATTCCGGCGAGTGGGATGCTCGGGAACGCGTCGGGCGCATCGATACCAACCAGTGCCCGCTGTTCATGTTGACGGGCGAATACGACTACTCCTGCACCGTGGAATTGTCCGAGGCGACGGCGGCCAAAATCCCCGGCATCCGGTTCCAGGCGATGCAAGGCATCGGACACTTCCCGTTCGCGGAGAATCCCAAACTCTTCGCCGAGTATTTGCTGCCGATCCTGGCTCAGCTCAAAGGCTGAACGCGAAGGCGACGTCATCCTGCCGGCATCGCGAGCCCTCGACGGCGCTACTCCGGCCGCATCAGAAATTTCAGGCAGGCCGACAGCACGATCGCGATGGGAAGCAGGACCGCCATCGCTAGGATTCATCGGTTGCGGGTTGCGGTTACCTCCGCACGAGTGCCGTGCCGCGTTTCTCGATGCCCCTCAATGAGCTCTCCGGCCGCGATGCTTAGCGAACGCCAAAGATGACTGCCCGCGATCGCCCGCCGCGACGGAACAACATTGCGCGCGACTGCCGGCCCGGAAGGCTGCGCCGTCTGGGTGAAGACCGGACATCTGGCGCACATATAAGCCCCGGAATGAGAGCCGCAATTGCGGAAGTTCAGGGGATCATCGGTGGCAGTTCGTTCATGATCGTACGCAGCCGGATGTCGGTTTCGGGCTCGAAACTGCTGTGCCCGGCCGTCGTGATGAAATAGTCGACCGCAATATTGCCGACGTTGCCCAAGGCCCGCACTAGGGCTTCCGCCTGGTAGAGATGGCACACCCGGTCGTAGCGCCCGTGCACGACATGGACGGGGATGTTCCGCAGTCTCGCGATATGGTCGAGAATATAATTATTGTCGCGGTTAGCCTCGCCGCGGGCACCGAGAAACCCACCATTGATCATGTAGTGGATCAGGATCCTGGCGGCGGCCAGGGCGTATTTCTGGTTTGGCTGACCGTGGCTATTTTCATCGCGGTTCAGGCGGCTGGCGCTGCCTTCCCAGGCGACGCAGGCCAAGGCGGCTTTCACCAGGCGCTCCCGCTCCTCGTCAGTCCGCGGCGGCGCGGAGAATACCTTGGCCAGCCCCTTGACGACATCGCCGCGATCTTCCGGTGGAATGGCGTCGACGAAGCGCCGCCAGGCCGCCGGGAAATCCAGATAGGCGCCGGGCGCCGGCATGGCGAGCGGGTCCGCCGCGAATTCGGCGGCATTGCCCTGGAAGAAATAATCGACATCTGCTCTTCGACACAAAAAGACGCCGCGTAAGATCAGGGTCTCTACCGTTTCGGGATGCGCGATGGCGTAAGCGAGGGCGAGGGTGCTGCCCCAGCTGCCGCCGAAAACATGCATTTTGCCGTTGATGCCCAGCTCGTGGCGCAGCGCCAACACGTCGTCGATCAGGTGCTCGGTCGTATTGTCGTTCAGCGCCGACGTTGCGTCATCTTCACTCGCACTGGGCGTGCTCTTGCCGCAACCGCGCTGGTCGAACAGGATAATGCGGTACCGCTGCGGATCAAAAAACCGGGCGGATGAGCTGTGGCTGCCCGCACCCGGTCCGCCATGCATGATGATGACCGGCTCGCCGGCGAGCGATCCGTATTCTTCCCAGTAGATCCGATGCTCCGAAAATCCCGATGCGGCTAGATGGCCGGACCGGATAAAGGGCGGATTAGAAGGTCGGTTTGAGCCGGCGGTGTCTGGCCCGGCTATTTGGGTGATTTCATCCACGAAAATGATTTCTGCGACAAGTGGGGGGCAGGTTGCGAGTGCGAGTAGACGCCGGCCCGCCCAGACAGCGCAGCTTACGCTAAAATCGCGACGCTGTGATTCAACGAGACGGCATCGCCCTAGTGACCGTTGACGGCGCGAAGGGGCTATCTAGCCGGCCGGTCACGCCCCTTCGCGGACCGAGCTGCGAGTCCTGAAAGATTTGGAAAGACGAAACCCGACAGCCATAGCTACAAGCTCGATAGCGAACCTTGGCGGAGCCGCACCTATGTCACGCGTGTTGATAACAGGATCATCGGACGGCCTTGGTCTTTTGTCCGCCAAGCTGCTGATCGAGCAAGGCCATCAGGTCGTGGTGCACGGACGAAACCCCGATCGGAGTCGCGAAGCTCTCGAAGCGGCGACTGGCGCCGAGGGCGCCGTCACCGGAGACCTTCTCACCGTTGCGGGGGCAAGGACCGTTGCTGACGAGGCGAACAAGCTCGGTCAATTCGATGCCATTATCCACAATGCGGGGATCGGGTATCGGCAGATGCGTCGCGTGGAGAGTGAACCCGGAGTTCCGAACATATTCGCAGTCAATGTACTCGCGCCCTACATTCTGACGGCACTGATCGGCAGACCGAAGCGCCTGATTTATGTCGCCTCAGGGATGCACCAGGGCGTTAGACCTCGGATGGATGATCTGCTCTGGACCAAGCGAACCTGGAGCGGCGGCTCGGCTTATGCGGAGAGCAAGCTATGCGATGTCTTGCTCGCATTTGCTGTGGCCCGGCGATGGAAGCAGGTCCTATCGAATGCGCTGGAGCCTGGCTGGGTGCCGACGAAGATGGGCGGCCCGTCGGCCCCGGACGATCTTACCGAGGGATCTATTACCCAAGCGTGGCTCGCCACGAGCGACGACGACCTGGCAAAATCGACGGGCGGGTATTTTTATCACCAGCGCCCTCGCTCGCCGAACCCGATCGCGACCGATGTCGCCACTCAGGAGCAGCTACTCGCGGAATGCCGCCGCATCTCCGGCATCCCTCTCGATTGACACCAAGTGCCCGACCGTTCCGCGAGCGTCGTCGCCAAGATCAATGCGCACGGCGTCTCTCACTTCGTCCGCATTCAAAGCTTTCGTTCTGCGAAACATCTTCCCATTTCCGGCGAGCCAGGAGTGTGCGAAGCCGCCGGTTGGCGCGCGGATAACAATGCGCAGGGGAAACCGCTCCTCGGCCTCATGAATGAACCGTCGGCGGGGATCTTCGTTGTGCGTTGGATTCATCGCCAGACCACCTCGTGGCTCGCCCGTCGCCCTCGACCAAGGGGTTCGCAGCGACTGTGAGTGAGGGACGGCTGATAGCGGTTGCCTCGCGGCAGCGGGTTGTCTCGATAGATCTGGATGCGGGTGACCCGAAGCCCGGGGACTCCATTCGTTTCGATCGCTGCAATCCAGCCCTGCAATTCCTCTTCCGACAGCCCGAAGCGTGATCGCATTTGATCAGCAGCGATCTTCCCCGTCTTGATCGCGAAGACCAACGTCGCCTTGCGACGAGGAGTCCAGTAGACCCTGATTGAGGGGCGTCCTTGGAATTGTTCACCGACCTGAGCTGTAAGGAACGCCAAGAATGTCTCGTCGATCATCGGTAAACCTCCCGGCCGCTGATCGAAGTCGTCTTAACGCCCGGAGCGACGAGAAGCTTTAAGGGCGCCTTGTCTTTCCCTTTTGATTTCCTCAACGGACGGCACCCCGCGGCCCCATTGGTTAGACACTTTGACCCCTAACTCATTGAACTAAAAGACCCCCGAAATAAGAGTGGCGACCCCGGCAGGATTCGAACCTGCGACCACAAGCTTAGAAGGCTAGTGCTCTATCCAGCTGAGCTACGGGGTCGGATGGCTACGCCTGAGCGGCTCAGTTTCTAATGCGATCGTAGCGGAAATTGTCGGCGTAGTTCTTGGCCTTTGGCGTGCGCGCGTGCGGCTCGATCACGGTGTATTCCAACCCATGATTCTTGGCGAAGGCGACCGCCTCGTCGAGCGTCGGAAAGCGCATCTTCACTTCGTTGAGCGTGTCGCGGGCGCTCGCCCAGCCCATGAGCGGATCGGGCTCGCGCCGCGTCGCTGGCTCGTATTCGAGCAGCCATTGGCGGGTCTGCGCCCGCCCGGATTGCATCGCCGTCTTCGAGGGCCGGTAGATGCGCGCCAAAGCCATCGCCGTGTCTTCTCCGCACCGCCACGGCGCCGACGCGCTCGGGCGAATTTGGTCGGGGCGAGAGGATTTGAACCTCCGACATCCTGCTCCCAAAGCAGGTGCGCTACCAGACTGCGCCACGCCCCGAGCCGAGGAATTCTGCGGCTTCTAGAGGATTTCGGGAGGCTCTGCAATCGGGCAGAACGGCCTGAGTGGAGAACTTCTTGGCAAAAATGAACTCGCGCCAATATTCCCACGATCGATGCACGCCATGTCGTGAGGCTGCACACAGCGACGTTTCGCGGTAAACTGGGGTGGCGCGTCGGGGGACGCGCAAGGGGGTAGCATGGCAGAAATCATCGACCGGCGGCGCGGGCTCGCCGCGGCGGCGAGCCTTTCGGCTATCGCGGGCTTGCTGGCGGCTTGCGCACCGGGTCCCATCGGGCCAGCGCCGGTCTACATTGGCGGTGCGGGGCCGGCGGCGGCATTGGCGCCGCCGCCGATGACAGCAGGGTCGCTCCCGCCGACAATCGCCAAAGCGGCGCTCCCACCGATAACGAAGGGACCGCCGCCAAAGACCGCCAAGACGACGCCCGATGTCATTCCGTTGGACGCTTCACCATCGAGGCCCCTCACCACGATCGAGCCCTCGCCTCCGGTAAGCGCGCCGGCACCGACCGCGACGCTCGGGACACCGGGCGGCCGTTTCCCGTGGCCGGTGCATGGCCGCATCCTCGCCAGCTACGGTTCAACCAATGGCGGGCCCCATAATGAGGGCATCAACATCGAGGCGCCGCTCGGCACGCCGGTGCGATCGATCGACGCCGGCACGGTTGCCTACGTCGGCAACGAGATAAAGGGCTACGGGAATCTGGTGCTGATCAAGCATGCCAACGGCTGGATCTCCGCCTACGCCCACCTCGCCGGCATCACCGTCAAGAAAGGCGATACGGTAAGCGCCGGCCAGGCCATCGCCAAAGTCGGGGACACCGGCGGCATCGGCGAGCCGCAGTTGCATTTCGAGCTCCGCCGCGGCAGCAAGCCGGTCGATCCGAAGGAGTTTCTCGAACCCGCCGCGAAGACGACCTAGAAGGCGAGTAATCCGAGGCCTATAAATGTGGCGCGGCCGACGCTCTACGAAACTCTGACCTCGGCGCGCACCCGGCGGCAAAGATCGGCAGCCTCCGAACCCGCCGAGCGGTGCAACAATTCGAAGACGCAGCCGACCAACTCCGCGCGCTCGAACGGCGCGGCGATAAAATCGGCCATATCAGTATGGGCGAGCGCCACCCGGGTCGCCGGCTCTCCCGTATAAAGCGCCTTTAGCCAGGGCTGCCGATGCCGTGCCCGCCGGACGATTGCGAAACCGTCGATCGACCCGGGCATGTCCGTAGCCGCCACGATCACGCCGAAGCGCCAGTTGGCGCAAGCGCGCAGTGCCGTCAGCCCATCGCCTGCGGCGGCCACCGCAAAGCCTTCGGCGGAGAGAAGGCGGGCGATCAACTCCCGCCGCTCGGAATCATGGACGACAACGAGTATCTCGTTCCCGTGCGGATACATTCCTAACTTGCCCCCGGCTATCGCCATCCGATATTTAGATAGAGATCCCGATATCTCCGATATTCATTAGTTATTCCAGAATTATCGCGATGGGTTTAATAGTAATTTATTCAGTTTTTGGGATTTAACTCGCGATTAACGACCAAAATTTACTTTTTATTGACCATATATTGCTGAGAAAATTAATTCGCCAGCAAGGTGACGGCGCGACGGTGCCGACATGGTCGCCTCTCTCGCCGCGTCAGCGAACAATGGTGGCCGCTGGCGCACCATGATCGAACCGATCGTTCGGCATGCGGGTTGGTTCGGATTCTTTCTGTTATTGGCGCCGATCATCGGGCCTCGTGGCTACGGCGTCTTTGCCATCGCGCTGAGCGGGACCGCGATCGTAGAGGCGCTCCTTACCGAGACTGTGGCAGCGACCCTCGCCCGCCTCGAACCGCTTGACGACCGGCACTTGGCGACGGCGTTGATCAGCGCGGTCGGCCTCGGCGCGGCGATATCGCTGCTGCTCTACGTGGTGGCCGGACAATTGAACGTCATGCTCGATGAAGCGCCGATCAGCGACATCGCGCAGACGCTGTCGCTGTTGCCGATACTGGGCGGGCTCGCCGCGGTGCCAACCGCGTTATTGCGGCGACGCGGTAAGGCCGGACCGTTGGTCGCGGCGACAACCGCCGGGCTTGCCGCCGGCGGCGGTGTTGCCGTGGCGCTGGCCTGGACCGGCGCCGGCGCATGGTCGCTGGTCGCGCAGATCGTGGCGCAGCGCCTTGTCGAGTGCGCGGTGGTATGGGGAATAGCGGCGAGGCGGGTCGGCCTTGTGTGGTCTCCGCCGCATTTTAGCGAGTTGCTGCGAGCGCTCGACGTGAGTGCGCTCGCCGGGGTCTGGCCTGTTATTGCTCGCCAGGCGCCGTGCCTGTTGATCGGACTTACTCTCGGGCCGATCGCAACCGGTCTCTATCTGCTCGCCGCCCGAATTGCCGAAGCGCTCGAGGACATCCTACTGGCTGGGCCGAGACCAGCAAGACGCGCGCTGCTCGCCGATTGGGCAAGGCAGATCGGCGTGCCATTCCGCTATGTGTCGCTGCCCGCGATCCTAGCCAGTGTGCTTCTGCCGATCGCTCTCTCCCCGATCGTCGACATTCGCTGGTGGGGAGCGGTGCTGCCGGCGCAGATCCTGCTACTTCGATTGATCCCCGCGGCGGCGATCGCCGGGCGCGCGGCGGCCGTGGGAGCGAACAGTGAGTCGCGCTGGCAGGCGATCGAGACCATCGGCGGCATTGCCGCAATCGCGCTGGCCGCGGCCTACGGGCTGACCGCCGTCGCGATGGCCTCGCTGGCGTGCGTGATCGGCGTCGCACTCGCGGGGCTTTGGCCGGTTCGCCGCGAGTTCGGATCGCGCTGGCGGCACCTTCTTTCAGGCGCGGCGCAACCACTGGTCGCCGCCGCGGCAACGGGACTGCTCCTTTATCCATTCGTCGAGCCCGTGGCGCTGGCGCTAGCCCCGGCATCGGCACTTTGCCTGCTCGCCGCGATCGGCAGTCTATGCTACCTGCTGCTCAGCCGGCGGGAACCGATCACCCTCCGGCTGCCGGCTTTCGCCTTGCGGCGCGGATGGCGCCCGGTGAAGCAAGCCTAGCGCGAACGCATGGTTGTCGGGCGCGCCCGACGCTTGTACCTTCCCGCGGCGCCATTGTGCGAGCCCGTAGCTCAGCCGGTAGAGCAACTGACTTTTAATCAGTAGGTCTCGGGTTCGAATCCCGACGGGCTCACCAAAAATCAAAGACTCAACGACCGACGACAGATGACTAGCCGAGCTATATCCGACCAAAGTCCGAATCTCGACTCTCAGGCAACAATTTCGATCCAAGCAGGCTGGTGACATTGGTTGGGGGTGTCGACAACTCGGATCCCAAGACCGAACATCGGCATTCTATTCGTCGGGCATGCCGGCCAACCGCAAGCCGACATCGATGGTCTTGGCCGCCAGCATGCGGTAGGCCGGGTTGTTCGTGTAGGCCCAGCGCGCGCGCTGGCGCACCATCGAATTAATCTCGGGCTTAAGCTTAAGTGAACTCGCCAGCGCAGCATGGGCCTCGGTGGTATACCCCAGCAGCGCCCGCGCCGCCGCCAGATCGAGGAAGAAATAATAGACCCGCGGATTGGCAGTCACCGCCTTGGTTAGCCAGTCGACCGCTTGCTCGTTGCGCCCGAGCAGCAGGTGCGCGAGGCCCAGCGACCAATACGCGAGCGCGATATTGGGGTCTTCGGGGTTGAGCCGAATGCGTTTTTCCTCGAGCGGGATCGCCTTCTCGGGTTCGCCGAGATAGATCAGCGTCACCCCGAGCTGGCCATAGGCGATCGCGTTGTTGGGGTCGAGCTCGATCGCCCGCTCCCATTCGATGCGCAACTCGGGCAAACGGTTTTGCACCCGACGCAGTAGCGCGATCGTCTGATGCAGCTGCGACCGGTTAGAGTTGCGCGCCAGCAACTCGCCCAGCAGCTTTTCGGCTCTTGCCTCGTCAGTTTCCGGCTGCTCGCTATACCCCCCCGACAGGTCGACGACGAGCGCAGCGGCGACACCGAGCTTGGCGTCGTAGGAATTAGGGTCGAGCTCGAGCGCTCGCTCGAAGTCGTGCTTGGCTTCCCGGCGGCTCGCCGGCACCTGGGTACGCTGGTAGAGCGCCCAGCCCCGCATCACCAGGTCTTGTGCATCGGGGTTGACTGGCCGCTCCCGCTCGATCTGCTGCCCGACCGCCTGAACAAGCTCGAGGTGAAGCGTGCGGGCCAGACGTCCGGTGATTTCGCTCTGCGCCTCGGCGAGGTTGCTGCGGTCGGTGTCGAAACGGTCGGCCCAAACATGCGCGCCACTCTCGGCGTCGATCAATTGGACATCGACTTGAACCTGATCGCCCGACCGCCGCACACTGCCTTCGAGCACATAGTGTACGCCGAGCGTGCGGCCGAGCTCCTTCACGTCGATCGATTTGCCCTTATAGGTAAAGGCGGTGTTGCGGGCGATCACGAAGCTCCCGGCGATGCGCGACAGGTCGGTTGTTAGATCTTCGGTGATCGCGTCAGCGAAATAATCCTGGTCGGAGTCGTGCGAGAGGTTGTCGAGAGGTAGCACCACGATCGACAGCCGCGGTGCGGTAGCGCTATTGACCGAGGTCACCCGCGACGCAGTCGTGAGTTCGCGGCGCAACCAAGGGTACCAGACCGCACAACCGACGATGATCGCGACCGCTGCGGCGACCGCGAGCCACATGCCCGCTCTCATCCGGCTCCGCGGCGGCACGGCGATATGGTCGATCGCGGCGATCGCCTGTGGCGTCATCGAATAGACCCGCACCGGTCGGGCGATGTTTTTGACCTGCTGTTCGCCGCGATCCTCGAAGACGTAAGGCAGCTTGTCGCGGACGTTGTCGCGCACGATGCGCGAGATGCAAATGCCCGCTGGCTCGGCAAGCGCCTCGAGCCGCGCCGCGACATTGACACCGTCGCCAAAAATGTCGTGATCCTCTGCGACGATGTCGCCAAGGTTGATTCCGATGCGGAAATCGATCCTCCGTTCGGGTGAGATACCGGCGTTGCGGTCGGCCATATCGCGCTGCATCTCGACCGCACAGCGCACCGCATCGACGACGCTGTGGAACTCGGCCAGAAAGCCATCGCCGGTTGATTTGACGATGCGACCGTTGCGCTCGCGAATACGCGGGTCGGCGATCTGGTGCCGCCACGCCCGCAGTCCTGCTAGCGTCGTCTCCTCGTCCTCGCTCATCAGGCGGGCATAGCCAGCGACGTCGGCGGCTAAGATCGCCGCAAGGTGGCGCCCGGCGCGCCTGCGTCGCAACACTTCCATAAAGCGAGCTTATCGCAAGTACTTCTACAGGACGCCGTCTTTCATGATCACGGATAGGTGCTCCCTTGGCCGTAAGCAGGTGCAAGCACAAGAAGCCTCCTCGGAGAGTTATCCGGAGCGATCCACGCGAAAAGCCGCTCTCGGCGCAACCCCGTCGTTGCCGAGTGCTCCAGCGAAGGTCGGTTTACTGAACCAACAACCGACGCTCGGCCAGGGCAATGCGAACTACTCTTCCTGCCACAAAACCAGACGATCACTCAAAGCGAGGGACCGCATCGCAGCGCACCTCACCGCCGACCGCCGATCGGGACCCGGTAAAACTGCCAAATATCGCTGCTCAATCGGCGAGACCGTGCGGCCGCATTGGATGCATGAGCTGAGCGCGGCGTCAGTGTTGCCCCGCTCTACGGCAACAGCGAGGTTCCGTGCGCTGTGATGTTCACGATCGTCGCCGACACCACAGCCGATAAGACCAGCAGCCGGCTCCCTCTTGCCTAGCCATCCGACGCGTTTGATGGTCGCGCGCGAGCTGTGCTAGCGTCCAGCACTGCGCGCTATTGGATTGCGCGTCGGCCTAAGAAGGGGATGGCGGTGAGGACACCGAGGAAAGGATGCTGGGCAGTCTTGGCGGCCTTAGGTTTCGCCGGAAGCATCAGCGTGGCGATGCCCGTGCAAGCCGCTTCGACACTCGACAACATGAAGCAGGCGGGCACCCTCGTCTGCGGCGTCAGTACCGGCATCGCCGGGTTCAGCCAGCCCGACAGCCAGGGCAAGTACGCTGGGCTCGATGTCGATGTGTGCCGGGCCATCTCGGTGGCCGTGTTTGGCGACCCCAGCAAGGTCAAGTATGTGCCGCTTACCGCGCAACAACGCTTCACCGCACTACAATCAGGTGAGGTCGACGTGTTATCGCGAAACACGACCTGGACGCTTCAGCGCGACGCCGAACTGGGAATTAATTTCGCACCCGTGGTTTATTACGACGGGCAAGGCTTCATGGTGGCAAAGAAGCTTGGCATCAAGAGCGCCAAGGAGCTGAACGGCGCCACGGTCTGCGTCCAGCCCGGCACCACCACCGAGCTAAACCTCGCCGACTACTTCCGCGCCAACAATATGACCTTCAAGCCGCTCGTTATTGAGAAGCTCGACGAGGTCGTCTCCGCCTTTTTCTCCGGGCGCTGCGACGTTTTCACGACCGACCGCTCGCAGTTGGCCGCGGTCCGCGTCTCGCGCGCGCCAAACCCCGACGATTACATGATCCTGCCCGAGGTGATCTCGAAAGAGCCGCTGGCTCCGGCGGTGCGCCACGGCGACGACCAATGGCACGACGTCGTCGATTGGGTAGTGTTCGCGCTGATCGACGCAGAGGAGAAGGGGATCACCTCGAAGAATGTCGACGACATGCTGAAGAGCGACGACCCCGACATCAAACGCATCCTCGGGGTAACGCCCGGTCTTGGAAAGATGCTCGGCCTCGACGACAAATGGGCCTACAACATCGTCAAGCTAGTCGGCAATTATGGCGAGATTTTCGACCGCAATGTCGGCATGGGCTCGCCGCTCAAGCTGGAACGCGGACTCAATAATTTGTGGACCCACGGCGGCATCCTTTACGGAATGCCGATCCGCTAGCGCGCGATCGCGAGCTCGGCGGGGAGGGCGGCGATGACTGCGGCGGAGCAAGGCGCTCCCGCCATCATGCCGCCGCGCCCCCCGCCGTGGCGCAACCCGGCGGTTCGCGGCGTCATTTACCAGATCGTCTTCGTCCTCGCCGTCCTCGCTGTCGTGGCGTTCTTCGTCAACAACACGCTGGTCAATCTGAACCGCAGGAACATCGCCACGGGCTTCGGGTTTCTCTCCCGGGAGGCCGGGTTCGATATCGGCGAGAAGCTCATTCCCTATACGCCGGCCGATACGTATGCCCGAGCGTTTCTCGTCGGTCTGACCAATACGCTTCATGTCGCCATCCTCGGCATCGTCTTCGCCACCGTGCTTGGGACGCTGATGGGGCTGGCGCGGCTGTCGAGCAACTGGCTCGTCCGCAAGCTCGCACAGGTCTATGTCGAGACCTTCCGCAACATCCCGTTATTGCTGCAGCTCTTCTTCTGGTGGGGTCTGCTCAACAAGATGGCGCCCGGCCCGCGGCAGGCGTGGCAGATCCTGCCCGGCGTCTTCGTCAGCAATCGCGGCGTCGCCTATCCGGTGCCGGTGGGGAGCCCAGCCTACAAATGGGTCGTCCTCGCCTTTGTCGCTGGCATCGCGTTGACCGTGGTTGCGCGGCGATGGGGCATCAGGCGCCAGGCGGCGACGGGACAGCCGTTCCGGGCCGAATGGGTCGGGCTGGGCCTGATTGTCGGCCTCCCCGTGATCGCGTTTTTCCTGGCCGGCGCGCCCCTGGCGCTCGATGTCCCCGCGCTGCAGGGCTTCAACTTCAGCGGCGGCAGCACGATGTCGCCCGAATTCGCCGCCCTGCTGATCGGGCTGGTGGTCTACACCGGGACGTTCATCGCGGAGATCGTGCGCGCCGGTATCCTCGCGGTGAGCTGGGGCCAGAGCGAGGCGGCGATGGCGCTTGGCCTGCGATCCGGTCAGCGGATGCGGCTCGTGGTGCTGCCCCAGGCGCTGCGCGTCATCATTCCACCGATGACCAGCCAGTATCTGAACCTGACGAAAAACAGCTCGCTCGCCGTCGCGATCGGCTTTCCCGATCTCGTTTCGGTCGCCAACACGACGCTGAACCAGACCGGCCAGGCGCTCGAGGGGATCGCGATGATCATGGCCGTGTACCTCTTCATCAGCCTGTCGATTGCGCTGGCCATGAACCTCTACAACCGCGCCGTGGCGCTGGTGGAGCGCTAGATGGCCGACATCGCCCAGGACATACCGGTCGCGGCGCAAGCGCCGCCCCCGCGCACGACGGGGATGTTGGGCTGGCTGAAGGCCAACCTGTTCGACGGAGTCACCAGCACGATCCTCACCGTGGCGTGCGCGGCGCTGCTCGCGATCGCCATTCCGCCGGTCGTCCGCTGGGCCCTTCTCGACGCGATCTGGCACGCCCCGAATGGCCAGGCTTGCCGCGGCGCCGGCGCGTGCTGGGCGTTCATCGGCGAGAAGTTCCGCTTCATCCTGTTCGGCTTCTTTCCGGTGGCCGAGACATGGCGGCCGGTCGTTGTCGTCGGCATTTTTCTCCTGATGATCGCCGCGGCCTGCAACCGACGGATGTGGGGGCGCCGGCTCGGCATCCTCTGGCTCGTCGGCCTCATGGTGGTCTTCGCGCTGATGCGCGGCGGCTTCGCCGGGATGAGCAGGGTCGAGACCGCGATGTGGAGCGGCCTGCCGCTGACGCTGATCCTCGCCGTGGTCGGCATGCTGCTCGGCTTCCCGCTCGGCGTCCTCTTGGCGCTCGGCCGCCGCTCGAAGCTGCCGGCGGTGCGGGCGATCTGCGTCGGCTATATCGAGCTGATCCGCGGCGTTCCACTGATCACACTGTTGTTCATGGCATCGTTGATGTTGCCGCTGTTCCTGCCGGCTGGCGTCACGGTCGACAAGCTGGTCCGCGCCCAGGTCGCCTTCGTCATGTTCGCCGGCGCCTACCTCGCCGAGGTCGTGCGCGGCGGCCTGCAGGCCATTCCCAAGGGCCAGACGGAGGCCGCCGACGCGCTCGGGCTCTCCTATGTCCAGCGGACCTGGCTGATCGTGCTGCCGCAGGCGCTGTCGCTGGTGATCCCGCCGCTGGTCAACACCTTCATCGGCATCTTCAAGGACACCGCGCTCGTCATCATCATCAGCCTGTTCGATCTGCTGACGACGGCGCAGACCGCGCTCACCGACGTCAACTGGCAGGGTTTTTACGTCGAGGCCTATGTCTTTGTCGGCGTGATCTACTGGAGTTTTTGCTTTTTCATGTCGCGTTACAGCCAGCTTCTTGAGCGCGAATTCAACCGGGGAAAGCGGCGATGAGCGAGGACAGGAGAGCGGCCGCATCGGTGATCGAGCTGCAGGGCGTCCATAAATGGTACGGCCAGTTTCATGTCCTGAGAGACGTCAACCTCCAGGTACAGAAGGGCGAGAAAGTTGTCGTCTGCGGGCCGTCGGGCTCCGGCAAGTCGACGATGATCCGCTGCATCAACCGCCTCGAAGAGCATCAGCAGGGGCGCATCATCGTCGCCGGTATCGAATTGACCTCGGACCTGAAGAACATCGAGGCGATCCGCCGCGAAGTCGGTATGGTATTCCAGCAGTTCAATTTATTCCCGCATCTTACCGTGCTCGAGAATCTGACGCTGGCGCCGATCTGGGTGCGCAAGCTTCCGAAAAAAGAGGCGGAGGAGACGGCGCGCTACTATCTCGAGCGCGTTCGCATCCCCGATCAGGCCGACAAGTATCCAGGCCAGCTGTCAGGCGGCCAGCAGCAACGCGTCGCGATCGCCCGCTCGCTCTGCATGAAGCCCGAGATCATGCTGTTCGACGAGCCCACTTCGGCGCTCGACCCCGAGATGATCAAGGAAGTCCTCGACGTGATGACCGGGCTAGCCGAGGAAGGGATGACGATGGTTTGCGTGACGCATGAGATGGGTTTCGCGCGCACTGTCGGCGACATGATGGTGTTCATGGACCGCGGCGAGATCATCGAGCGCGCCCCGCCTAAAGAGTTCTTCGCCAATCCCAAGAGCGAGCGCACCCAAACGTTCTTAAGCCAGATACTCGCTCACTGAAGTCTCGTGTACCCGAAACCTACCAGTCCCAGTCGCCGACAATTCTCGTCGGAAAAGCCAATTCCAATCCGATGACTAGGTCTTTTCGACATTCCATAAGAGGAACGCCGGAGCCGTGAGCACGCCTTTCAGGTTCTTGCGAAACGCGGTTTTCGGCTTCCATTGACCCGTCGGAATGTAGGGAACGACCTCAAACGCGCGCAATTGGATTGCGTCCGCGAGCTTCTTGCGCTCGTCGGGACTCGTCGCGTTGATCCACTTGGTGCGCAACTCCTCGATTTTGTCGTCGGTGGGCCAGCCGAAATGGCCCTTTACACCGTTGGTGCGCAGCGCCGGATTCTCCGCGGGATCGAGCAGATCGGCGCCGACCCAACCAGTCGCGAACACGCTCCAGCCGCCCTTGTCGAGCGGCTCCTTGATGGCGCGGCGCGTCACCAGCGTGCCCCAATCCATTGATTGCACCTCGACGTTGAGGCCGAGCTTCTTCATCAGATCGGTGACGACGAGGGCCTGGGTGTGCGAGACGGGCTGATCGACGGCATCGAGGACGACGATTTTCTCGCCCTTGTACCCCGAGTCGGCGACCATCTTTTTCGCCTTGTCCCAGTCGCGCGGCCCGCTTAGCGCCTGTGAGCCCGCATCGCTGGCGCTCGGCCCGCCACAGGTGAAGAACGATGGGCAAAGCTCCCAATTTGCCTTGTCCCCGGCGAGCGCGGTGAGAAAATCCGCCTGGTCGGTCACCGCCATAACCGCCTGCCGCAGCTTCTCGTTGTTGAAGGGCGGCTGCAGGTGATTGAACTTGACCATGATCGGGGAGGGAAGAGCGTCCGCACGCTGCACGACGATATCGGGGTTTGAGGTGAGCGCCGGCAGCACATCGGCTGGTGGATTTTCCCACCAGTCGGCCTCGCCGGCATTGAGCGCCGCGACCTTCGTCATCGCGTCCGGAATGTAGAGCCATTCGACCCGGTCAACCTTGACTACCTTGCCGCCCGAGGCCCAGCTCGGCGGCTCCTTGCGCGGCACATAGTCGGTATTTTTGACGTAGACCACCTGATGTCCGGGTTGGAACTCGTCTTTGACGAACTTGAACGGGCCGGAGCCAACTGCCTCGGTGATCTGGGTGAACGGATCGGTGTTCGCGAGGCGCTCGGGCATCATGAACGGCGCGAGGCTCGATACCTTGGCGAGCGCGTCGATCAGCAGCGAGAACGGCTCCTTTAGTTTGATCGAGAAGCTCTTATCACCGTCGGGCTTGATCTCATCCAGCACCAGCGCCAGCGACTGACCATGGGTGTCGCGCGCCATCCAGCGCTTCACCGAGGCGACGCAATCGGCGCCGCGCACCGGACTGCCGTCGTGAAAGCCGAGCCCGTCGCGCAGGGTAAAATGATAAGCAAGTTTGTCGGGAGAGATGGAGAAGTCGCCGACCATCTGCGGATGCGTCGCGAACTCCGCGTCCATCGCGAACAAGGTGTCGAAGACCATGTAGCCGTGATTGCGCGAGATGTAGGCGGTCGTCCAGATCGGATCGAGTACGCGCAGATCCGATTGGGCAATGAAGCGCAGGATTTTTTTGTCGGCGGCGCTCTGGGCGCGGGCGAGGGGCGCGACGGAAAGCAAAGTTGCCGACGCCGCGGCTGTGTTGAAGGCGCGCCGGGTCAATGTGCGCATGATCGAACTCCTCCCGTCCAACGGTTGGCCGAATTATCGTTGAGCAAGAACCACACCATAATTCGCGGGCCCGGCATAGCTTTTGCGTGGCCGTGGTTATAGGCGGAGTTTCGCGGTGTGAACGTAGACAAGTATGGCGTAAGGTCGCCCGAAACATTTGGGCGAATAGGGGGCAATATGCGGCGTTTCTGGAGCCGGACGCGAATGATCATGGCGTCCGGTCTTGTTCTGTCTGCCGCGCTCTTGAGCAATGCACAGGCCGAGGCGGAGGGAACGACGCTGCGGTTCATCCCGCAAGCCGATCTGCGCAGCATCGATCCGATCTGGACTACCGCCTACGTCACACGAAATTTCGGCTATATGGTCTTCGACACCTTGTTCGCGCTCGACAAGGATCTGAAGCCGCAGCCGCAGATGGTCGACCACTGGTCGACCAGCGATGACCAGCTGACCTGGCGCTTTACGCTGCGCGATGGGCTCAAATGGCACGATGGGCAGCCGGTGCGGGCGGCCGATTGCGTCGCCTCGATCGATCGCTGGGGCAAGCGCGACCCGTTCGGTCAAAAATTGATGGAAGCCGTCGCCTCGATATCCGCCGACGACGACAAGACCTTTACCATCGCCTTGAAGACGCCGTTTCCGCTGATGCTCAACGCGCTCGGCAAATTATCGAGCAATGTCCCGTTCATGATGCCGGAGCGGCTCGCCAAAACCGACCCGTTCCAGCAAATCCCGGAAGCGATCGGTTCCGGACCGTTCAAGTTCGTCAAGGCGGAATGGGAGCCCGGGCATAAGGCGGTGTTCGTCAAGAACACCGACTACGTGCCGCGGGCGGAGCCGCCGAGCTTTGCCGCCGGCGGCAAGGTGGTCAAAGTCGACCGGGTCGAATGGCTCTATATCCCCGACACCGCCACCGCCTCGGCCGCGCTCAATGCCGGCGAGGCCGATTGGTACGAGCAGCCTCCGGCCGACCTTGCGCCGGTCCTCGCCCAGAACCCGGATGTCGTCGTCACCACGGTCGATCCGCTCGGCAATATGGGGGTGCTGCGTTTCAACCAGCTGCAACCGCCCTTCGACAATTTGAAGATGCGCCAGGCGGTGCTGAACCTGGTCGACCAGAAGGATTATATGGAAGCCGTCGCCGGCGATCCGAAATACTGGAAGACGTGCTACGCGCTGTTCATTTGCGGCACGCCGCTGGCGACCGATGCCGGCGCCGACGCACCCAAGCACGCCCCTAATTTCGCCAAGGCAAAGGCGCTGATCGCCGAAGCCGGCTACAAGGGTGAGAAAATCGTACTGCTCGACGCCACCGATCAGCCGATCGTCCATGCTCAAGCGTTGGTGACCAATGCGGTGTTGACCAAAGCCGGGCTCAACGTCCAGGTCGACGCCAACGATTGGGGCACGCTGATCACCCGCCGCGCCTCCAAGGAGCCGATCGACAAGGGCGGCTGGAACATGTTCCACACCTGGACCTCGGCGCCGGATATGCTGTCGCCGGCGCTCAACGGGCCACTGCGCGCCAACGGCGCCAAAGCCTGGTTCGGCTGGCCCGACGATCCCAAGCTCGAGGCGCTGATCGATCAATGGTTCAAGGCGCCCGATCTCGACGCGCAAAAGGAGCTGGCGAGCGCCATCCAGGTCGAAAACTACACCAACGAGATCGACTACGTTCCGACCGGTCTGTTTCAGATCCCGACGGCCTATCGCAAGAATTTGAGCGGGATCATTGTCGCCCCCGTCGTGTTCCTGTGGAACGTCGAGAAAAAATGATGCCTGCTGCCCCCCGCCGGCGCTTTCCCGCTTGCGGCGCTAGACGAGGGGGCTAGCGCATGTTCGCGTACATCGTTCGGCGCATTCTGGCGACCATTCCGGTGATGGTGGTGGTCGCCATTTTCGTCTTTGCCCTGTTGCATCTGAGCCCCGGCGATCCAGCGGCGATCATCGCTGGGGACAGCGCTACCGATGCGGATATTGCCCGCATCCACGCGCAGCTCGGACTCGACCGCCCGTTCTATATCCAGTTCGTTGAGTGGGTGTGGGGCCTGTTGCACGGCGACCTCGGTATCTCGATCTTCACCAACTTGCCGGTGCTGAAGCTAATCGGGCAGCGGATCGAGCCGACGGTCGCGCTGACGATCTCGACCCTTATCGTCTCGGTTCTCATAGCGATCCCGCTCGGGATCCTCGCCGCATGGAAGGCCGGGACTTGGATAGATCGGGTGGTGATGGTGTTCGCAGTGCTTGGGTTTTCGGTGCCGGTTTTCGTCCTCGCTTACATGCTGATTTACGTTTTCTCGATCGCGACCAGGCTGCTCCCGGTGCAGGGTTATGTCGCGCCAAGTGATGGGCTGCAGCCCTTCCTGTCGCACCTCGTGATGCCAAGCATCGCGCTTGGCCTCGTCTATATCGCGCTGATCGCCCGGATCACTCGGGCAAGCATGCTCGACGTGCTGGCTCAGGACTACATTCGCACCGCGCAGGCCAAAGGGTTGCCGAACGAGAAAGTCCTGATCCGGCATGCGCTGAGAAACGCGGCGGTGCCGATCGCGACGATCATCGGCATCGGCGTCGCGCTGTTGATCGGCGGGGTCGTCGTCACCGAGACCGTATTCGCGATCCCGGGGCTCGGCCGCCTGACGGTCGATGCGATCCTGCGCCGCGACTATCCGATCATCCAGGGGGTCATTTTGATCTTCTCGGCTGTCTATGTGCTGATCAATCTGCTGGTCGATCTGAGCTACGCCGTGCTCGACCCCCGAATTCGTTACTGACACCGGTTCCAATGGCGGTTGCCCCCACCGACTTCACCCTTGCCACCGCACCCGCCACGCCGCGTGGCGGTGTGGCGACTTATGTCCGCCGTCATCCGACCATCATTGTCGGTGGAGGTTTGCTGGCGCTCATGGTGGCGATGGCGATCTTCGCGCCCTATCTCGGCACGGTCGACCCGCAGGCGCTGGCGCCGGCGAAACGGCTCAAATGGCCGTCGGCCCAGTATTGGTTCGGCACCGATATGTTCGGCCGCGACGTCTATAGCCGCACGATTTACGGCGCGCGCGTATCGCTGGCAGTCGGCCTCAGCGTGGCATTGCTCGCGGTCGGCCTCGGCATGGCGATCGGGCTGATGAGCGGGTTCAACCGTTGGGCCGACGCGATCGTCATGCGGGTGATGGACGGGCTGATGTCGATCCCGGCGATCCTGATCGCGATCGCCCTGATGGCGCTCAACCGCGCCAGCCTGCAGAACGTCATCTTCGCCATCACCGTCGCGGAGGTGCCGCGGGTAACACGGCTCGTCCGCGGGGTGGTGCTGACGTTGCGCGAGCAGCCCTATGTCGAAGCGGCCATTGCGAGCGGCACCGTCAGCATCAAGATCCTCTGGCGGCATATCGTGCCGAATACGATGGCGCCGGTGCTGGTGCAGGGCACCTTTATCGCCGCGTCGGCGATGATCACCGAGGCGATCCTGTCGTTTATCGGCGCGGGCACGCCGCCCACCATTCCGAGCTGGGGCAACATCATGGCCGAGGGGCGCAGCCTGTTTCAGCTCGCCTACTACATCGTGCTGTTCCCCGGGATCATGCTGTCGGTCACGGTACTTGGGATCAACCTTCTGGGCGACGGGCTGCGCGACGCGCTCGATCCTCGCCTGGCGCGGCGGCTGTGAGGCCGGTGGTGTCGGTGGCGGAGCGGTTGACGCCGGCAACAATGGCCGAGAGTGGCGCGTCGCCCGCTGCTATACCGGCCACGCCGCTGCTCGACGTCGAAGATCTGCGCACCTGGTTCTTTACCCGCGACGGCGTAGTCCGCGCCGTCGATGGCGTGTCGCTCCGGGTGATGCCGGGAGAGACCTTGGCGATCGTGGGCGAGTCGGGCTGCGGCAAGAGCGTCACCGCCTTGTCTTTACTACGGCTGGTGCCGTCACCGCCGGGACGGATCGTTTCCGGCTCGGTCCGCTTTGAGGGGCGCGACCTACTATCGCTGAGCGACGCGGAGATGCGCGACATCCGCGGCAACCAGATCTCGATGATCTTTCAGGAACCAATGACCTCGCTAAACCCGGTGATGACGATCGGGCGGCAGATCGGCGAAATCCTGATGCTGCATCAGAAGCTCAGCCGACCGCGGGCGCGGGCCCGGGCAGTAGAAATGCTTCGCCTCGTCCACATTCCCGAGCCCGAGCGCCGGATCGAGCAATACCCGCACGAGCTTTCCGGCGGCATGCGCCAGCGCGTCATGATCGCGATGGCGCTGGCCTGTAATCCCAAGCTCCTCATCGCGGACGAACCGACGACTGCGCTCGACGTGACGATCCAGGCCCAGATCCTCGATCTGATGCGCGAATTGAAACAGAAGATCGACGCCGCGATCATCCTCATCACCCACGATCTCGGGGTCGTCGCCGAGATGGCCGAGCGGGTCATCGTCATGTACGCCGGGCACAAGGCGGAAGAGGCGCCGGTCAGGGCACTATTTCGACGGCCTCTCCACCCCTACACCAAGGGGCTGCTCGGTTCCGTGCCCCGGCTTGGCGTCGCCTCGGCTGAGGCCCCGCCGCGCCTGGTCGAGATCCCCGGCACCGTGCCGTCGCTGAAAGACCCAATACCCGGCTGTCCCTTCGCTGCGCGCTGCTCGTTCACGACTGATATCTGCCGCCAGGAAATGCCGGTTTTGGAGGAGAAGGCGAACGACCATTTCGCCGCCTGCCACCACAGCGACAAGGTGATGGCATGAGTGTGGCGGAAGCGTCAGCACCGCTGCTTTCGGTGAAGGGGCTCGTCAAGCACTTCCCGGTAAAGAAAGGCATACTGCGCCGAACGGTTGGCCAGGTGCATGCGATCGACGACGTGTCATTCGACATTGCTCCTGGCGAGACGCTGGGCCTTGTCGGCGAGTCGGGTTGTGGCAAGTCGACGACCGGCAAGGCAATCCTGCGATTAATCGACGCGACCAAAGGCGAGATCAGGCTCGATGGGGAGCGGATCGACACGCTGTCACGGCGCGAGATGCGGCCTTACCGGCGGCGAATGCAGGTCGTCTTCCAGGACCCGTATTCCTCGCTCAACCCGCGCCTCAAAATCCGCGACATCATCGCCGAGCCGCTGGTCAATTACGGTGCGGGCGGAAGCCGCGCAATCGCAGAGTGGGTCGAGAACCTAGCCGGCAAGGTCGGGCTGCGCCCCGATACGCTCAATCGATACCCGCACGAATTTTCCGGCGGACAGCGCCAGCGGATTGGCATCGCCCGCGCGCTGGCGCTGCAGCCGAGCCTCATCGTCTGCGACGAGCCGGTGTCGGCGCTCGACGTCTCGGTGCAGGCTCAGGTGATCAATCTGCTCGTCGATTTGCAGCGCGAGTTTTCCCTTGCCTACCTATTTATCGCCCATGACATCGCGGTGGTCGAACACATCAGTCACCGCGTCGCGGTGATGTATCTCGGCAAGATCGTCGAAATCGCGGAGCGCGCGGAACTCTTCACGCGGCCGCAGCACCCCTACACGGAGGCTTTATTGTCGGCGGTGCCGCTGCCGGACCCCGACATCCCCAAGAAGCGGATCGTCTTACCAGGCGATGTGCCGAGCCCGATCGACCCGCCATCGGGTTGCCGCTTTCACACGCGTTGCCCTTATGCGTTCGACCGGTGCTCCGTGGAGGAGCCGCACCTGCGCGAAACCGCGACGAGGCATCGCGTCGCCTGCCATCTAAGAAATTGCTGATCAGATCGCGGGCCAGCCTCCCCAGACACATAAACCCATCGCGATGTTTTGGTTGCGCTTGTAACGCTTTTCCTTCGCGAATGGCCGGAATCGGCGCGTTGCGGCTGTAGCCGCGTGTCCTGGCGAATGTCTCCTTACCCGAGCGATACCGGACGCTCGGTCTCGGCAGTGGCAACTGCTCATTTTGCCCCAAAGCGGCCGCCCGGAGCATCTCCGAGATATCTTTTGCGTGTGGTATGCTACGCCGCCTCGCCTGTTATCAGCGAGGGATCTAGGCAACCGGATCGTCGTCTTGAATGATGCCTTGACGCCCCGATCGGCGATCATTGACAACACGGCGATGGCCGCGGAACACAACTCGCTATTCGTGCCGCCAATCCTGGCGGGTAAAGAGCTCACCGCCTCGTCGGTTTTCGAGCCGGCCAATCTGCTGCGCGAGGCCAGGCGTCAGAAATCCATCGTCGAGGTCGATATCCCCGAAATCTGCGTACTCGACCCCGACGGCGATATCTTGCGCCTGCTGCGCCGAAAGGGCCGCACGTCACTGTCGACCGCCTGGGCCTGCTACCACACCGAGCTCTACGAGTTCGGCTATGAGCAAGAGCGTCTCGGCATTATCGGCTGCGCGGTCGGGGCGTCGTTCGCCGTGTTGCTTGCCGAGCAGCTATTCGTCTCGGGCTGCCGGTTTTTGTTAAGCGTCACCTCGGCGGGGCAGATCGTGGCTCAAGGACCGCCGCCCTATTTTGTCGTGATCGACCGAGCCCTGCGCGACGAAGGAACCAGCTACCACTACCTGCCGCCCACGGAATTTTCCGAGGCCGATCCGGCGCTGGTCGACGCGGCGATGGGGGCGCTCCGCAATTCCTCGTTAAAGGTCTATCGCGGCGCCGCGTGGACGACCGACGCGCCCTTCCGCGAGACGGCTGGGGCGATCGAACGATGCCGTGAGCGCGGCATCCTCGCGGTCGAGATGGAGGCGGCGGCGCTCTACGCGTTTGCGCGGGCGCGGCGGAAACCGGTGCTTTGCTTGGCGCATGTCACCAATCAGATGGCGGTCAGCGGCGGTGACTTCGAGAAGGGCGAGGCGGACGGCGCCTACGCCTCGCTAAACGTCATCGGCGTCGTGGCGCAGGCATGGCGCGCGCTGGAGAGCCCGCCCGGGTGAGCAGCGAGCGAGAAGACCGGTGCGCGATCGCGATCATGGCCAAGGCGCCGCGAGTTCGGCCATGCCAAGACCCGCCTCGTTCCGCCTTTGACGGCGGAAGACGCCGCCACGCTGAGCGCGTGTTTCATCCGCGACGCCGCCGAGAACATCGCCACGGCGGCCAAACAAGCTGCCATCGACGGCTACATCGCTTTTGCGCCGCCGGACGCCGGGGACGAATTCCTCCCTCTGCTGCCGCCGGAGACGCGGCTTCTGCCGTCGTGGCGGCCGGGGCTCGGCGCGAGCCTCTACGACGCGGCAGCGGATTTGCTGGCCGCCGGCTATGGCTCAGTTTGCCTCGTCAACTCGGATAGCCCGACACTGCCGACATCGATCCTCGTCGCGGCAGCGCAGGCCCTTTCACCTCCTGGCGATCGGCTCATCCTGGGTCCCGCGGAGGATGGCGGCTACTACCTGATCGGGCTCAAGCAAGCGCATCGCCATCTCTTCGATGACATCGCCTGGAGCACCCCGCAAGTGCTCGCCCAGACCGAAGCGCGCGGCGGCGATCTCGGCCTCGCCACAACCTTGCTGCCGGTCTGGTACGATGTCGACGACATTGCCTCGTTGCGGCGGCTGTACGCACAACTGCGGCAAGCGGCCGGCAGCCCTGCCATTTACCCCGCGCGCCACAGCGCGGCGTTCCTCCCGAGGCTCTTTCGCGAACGCGCGTGAGCGGACGCCGCATCTGCGCGCTGATCGCCTGCGGCACGACGCTTGTCGCGCTGACCATGACGGGTCTGCTGTTTCAGCTGGAAGACAATCTCGATCGTTTCCTCATCGTCGCTGCGTTGCAATCTGCGGTCTATGCCATCGCGGTGTGGCTATGCTGGACCGGCGGCGTCTCTCGCGGCGGCGTTCTGGCGATCGCGGTGTTGGCGATCGTGATGCGGGCGCCGACCGTGGTCGCCCCGCCCTATCTATCGAACGATATCTACCGTTACGTGTGGGACGGTCAGGTCGAAGCGGCCGGGTTCAACCCGTATCTCTACGCGCCGTCCGATCCCAAATTGGAGGCGCTGCACGATCACAGCATCTACCCGCAAATTGCCAGCAAATACGCGCCCACGATCTATCCCCCGGTCGCCGAAGGGCTCTTCCTGGTTGTCACGCGCATCAGCGGCTCGGTGACGGCGATGAAACTCACCATGGTGAGCTTCGAAACGATCACCTTTGTCCTGCTTGCCTCCCTCCTGATTCTCGAGGGCCTGCCGACTTCTCGCGTCCTCATCTACGCCTGGCATCCGCTGCCGATATGGGAGTTCGCGGGCAGCGGCCATATCGATGCGCCGCTGATCGCGTTTTGCATCGCGGCGCTCTGGGCGGCGCGGCGCCGGCGCGATGGGCTGAGCGGGCTGTTCCTGGCGGGGGCGACCCTGACCAAGCTCTATCCGGTGGTCTTGCTGCCGGCCTTGTATCGCCGCTGGGGTTGGCGGCTGCCGGTCGCCTTTGTTGTGGCGCTCATCATCGGCTATCTGCCGTTTGTTTCTGCCGGACCGCGGATCCTCGGTTTTCTGCCGGGATATGCCAGCCAAGAGGGCTTTAGTGCTCAAGGCGCAGGTTTCTACCTGCTGGACTTGCTGCACCGCCTGCCCGGATTCGCGGTTCTGGATGCGAAGGCTTATGTCTTCGCCGCCAGTGCGATTTTGGCCGTACTTTCCGCCGTCTTCATCTTTCGCCGCAACCGCACGGGGTCACCGTACGAAATGACGGCGACGCTGGCGGCCCTGTTCATGGCCTTCGTATCGCCGCACTACCCCTGGTATTTTGCCTGGCTGATCGTTTTTGCCTGCTTCGTGCGCTCGTTTGCGCTGCTATGGCTGACCAATGCCTGCCTTCTGCTTTACCTGCTTACTGATTACGTCTCTCTGCGGAGCACGCAGCACCTGGTGATCCAGTCGATCGTCTATGGTCCATTTGCGGCCTTGGCGATCATCGATTTCCGGCACTATCGTCAGCGTGAGGCTTTGAGGAGCTAGGTCATGTCGGTTGGCGTGAGCGAGCCGATGCCGCCGGACCCAAACCGCTATTTTGACCACGTTCAGGCCGAGCGAGGCCGGATCGCCGAGGGCGAACCGGTGTGCCTCTATCTCGAGACGACGAACCGCTGCAATTTGCTCTGCACGACCTGCCCACGGACATTCGAGGCGCTGGAACCGCCGGCGGACATGTCCTGGGAGCTGTTCACCAACATCGTCGACCAGTTTCCCCGCATCGCCCGCGTCGTGCTGCATGGCGTCGGCGAGCCGATGATGGTGCGCAATCTGCCGCGCATGATCCGCTATCTGAAGGACCGAGATACCTACGTGCTGTTCAACACCAACGGCGCGCTCCTCACCCGGCGCAAGGGACAGGAGCTGATCGACAGCGGCTTGGACGAGCTCCGTGTGTCGCTCGACGCGGCCGAGCCGAAAGCGTTCAAGCTGGTGCGCGGACGCGACATGTTTGCCCGTATTGTGCACAACATCCGTGCCTTCCGGACGCTACAGCGCGAGTTTGCGGTCGAGCGGCCCCGCGTGTCGCTATGGCTGACCGGGTTGAAGGAAACGGTTGCACAGCTGTCCGATTTTGTCCGTCTGGCGCGCGATATCGATGTCGAGGAGGTCTACCTCCAGCGCCTCGTCTATTTCGCCGAAGGGCAAGGTCTGGCACGGCCGGAATCGGCGTTGTTCGCCGGCCGCGATGACGAAGAGGGCCGATCGGTCGGCGAGGCGGAGGCGTTGGCGCGCGAGCTGGGAATCAAGTTCAACGCATCGGGCGCGACCGACCCTACCACGAGTCTGGCGCCGCAAGACGAAGCTAGACCCTGGTCGCTATGCCGCCGCCCATGGACGCTCATGTATTTCACCGCGCATGGCCGCGCGATCCCCTGCTGCATCGCACCGTTTTCGCTACGCGGGTACGACAGTTTCACCCTGGGCGATGCGACGCAGCAAAGCCTGCGAGACATATGGAACGGGCCGCGTTACCAGGAGTTTCGCAGCGCCTTGCTGAGCGACGCCCCGCCGCGCGCCTGCGCGAGTTGCGGATTGCGCTGGAGCCTCTAAGCGGTGGCGCGGCCGCGCGTTGCGCTCGTCGTCCCGACCCTTGACGAAGAGGAAGCGATTGGCGGCGTGATCGCGGCCGTGTCGCGTGAGGCGGTTGATCCACCCCCGCTGAAGTGGTCCACCCTGAGCTATGGTTTTTGCTCTCGAGGAGGACCGCGATGCCGAGGAAGATCTACAAGCCGGAAGAGATTGTCGCCAAGCTGCGGCAGGTTGATGTTTTGACCTCGCAAGGCCAGGGCGTGGCCGACGCGATCCGATCGATTGGGGTGAGCGAGGTGACGTATTACCGCTGGCGCCAAGAGTTTGGCGGGTTGAAGAGCGACCAGGTGAAGCGTCTTAAGGACCTGGAGACTGAGAACACGCGGCTTCGCCGCGCGATATCGGACCTGACGCTGGACAAGCTGATCCTGCAGGAGGCGGCACGGGGAAACTTCTAAGCCCCGCGCGTCGCCGCGCCTGCATCGAGCATGTCCGAGACGTACTGTCGATTTCCGAGCGCCGTGCCTGTGCGGCGCTCGGGCAGCACCGCTCGACGCAGCGCAAGATCCCGCGGGGCCGTGACGACGAAGAGCGATTGACCGCCGACATTGTCGCGTTGGCCAAGCAATATGGCCGCTACGGCTATCGCAAGATCGCCGAGTTTCTGCGCCGCGCCGGTTGGCTGGTCAACGACAAGCGGGTTGAGCGGATTTGGCGACGCGAGGGGCTGAAGGTCCCCTCCCGGCAACCAAAGCGCGCTCGCCTGTGGCTCTCGGACGGATCGTGCATCCGGCTGCGGGCCGAGCGGGCCAACCACGTCTGGTCGTACGACTTTGTCGAGGAGCGCACTCATGACCGACGCAAGTTCCGCATGCTCAACATCATCGACGAGTTCACCCATGAGTGCCTCGCCATCCGGATCTCCCGCCGGCTCAAATCGCTCGACGTCATCGACGTTCTCTCGGACCTGTTCATCCTGCGCGGCGTCCCCGCGCACATTCGTTCCGACAATGGCCCCGAGTTCGTCGCCCGGGCCGTGCAGGAGTGGATTACAGCGGTCGGCGCAAAGACCGCCTACATCACGCCGGGCAGTCCGTGGGAGAACGGGTTTATCGAAAGCTTCAATGCGCGCCTGCGTGACGAGCTTCTCGACGGCGAGATCTTCTACACGCTGCGCGAGGCACAGATCGTCATCGAGAGTTGGCGGCGGCATTACAACACGGTCCGACCGCATGCTTCGATCGGCTATCGCGCTCCGGCGCCCGAGGTGTTCGTCCCAGCCCTCGCCGCATGGCCGGCTGCGCAACCCCGACCAGCTCCGCCGGCCATGCTCAAGCTGGTGCCAAGACCGACGCTAAACTAACATTCAAACCGGACCACCAAACCGGGGCCGATCAAGCACGGTTCTTTGGATGAGACGGGTCATCGGGTCTGCTCTCGTCGCGCGATCCCGATAATCAAAAACATTGGTGGCGGCTCCGGCTATTTCAGTGACACATACCGGTAACGCTGCAGAAACATCCGAACGGCTTCTTCGACAATTTCCTCGTCCGGAATGGGTAGGCTTTCGCGTCCCATCATCCACGGCCAGAGGGAAAACTCGTTCAACAACCCCATGAACTGGTGAGCGGCGATGAGCGGATTGCGGCAGTCGAGGATCCTCAGACCAGCCAGATCGGCAAAAAATCGTGTGAGGCGTTCCGTTTGAGGATCCATAATGGCTGCGAATTCCTCGGCGATCCAAGGAAACTGCCGCAAATCTGCGGCTACCATCCGCAGGAAACCCAGGTATTCGCGGCGCTTGTGCAGTTTCAATATTTGTTGCGCGATTAGGCGGAGCACCTCCTCTATGTCGGGCTGCGTCTCGATGCCCGGAGGGAAGGCGTCCTCGAGCTGGCTCGACAAGCGGCGCAACATCTCCCGGAAAATTTCTTCCTTGCTTGTGAACTGGTTGTAGAGGGTTCGCCGGGCCACGCCGGCTGCCTCGGCAAGCTCATCCATGCTCACCTCGCCAAAGCCACGCTCGAGGAACAAGCGGTCGGCGGCCTCGACGATCGCTTCCCGCGAGCCGTAACGAGGGGCTCGCTGCATCGTCACATTTGAGCTTTCGCGAATTTTCATCAAAACGCCTCTTGCACTCATCAGTGCATATATTATATTGCATGGTGCAGTGCAGTTTCAAGGCGGATGAAAAATTTCCGCCGCATCGCGAAAGGCACGCCAATGTTCAAGCCACAGATCTTGTGGGTCGCACTGATCGCCGTGATGGTCTCGGGATGCGCCAAGCCGCCATCAACTACTCCCGAGCCGCGGCCAGTGCGCACAGTCGCCGTCGAGCGTCGTGCCGGAGGCGACATCGTTTCCCTGACCGGCCAAGTTCGAGCGAAGAACCAGGTCAATCTCGCCTTCCGCCTCGGTGGCCGGGTGATCGAGCGGCTGGTCAATGTGGGTGACGTGGTCGCTGCGGGCCAAGTTCTCGCTCGGCTCGACCCCCAGAACGAGCAGAACGCGCTCCGCTCCGCTCAAGACAACCTGGCGTCGGCTGAGGCTGCGCTGAAGCAAGCGCGCCTCACTTTTGGGCGACAGCAGGAACTGTTGCAGGGCGGGTGGACCCCACGCGCCAAGTTCGACGAAGCGCAGCAGGCATTCGCGACCGCCCAGGCACAGGTCAATTCTGCGCAGGCGCAACTGCGGATTGCTCAGGACCACCTGAGTTATACGCTCTTGTCGGCCGACGCGCCCGGCGTGGTTACCGCAGTCGGCGCCGAACCGAGCGAGGTGGTGCAACCCGGAAAAATGATTGTGCAGCTCGCCCGCCAGGATGGGCGCGACGCCGTTTTTGACGTGCCCCAGCAGATCATTCAGACGGGCCCGAGTGATCCCCCGGTCGAGATCACCCTCACCAATGATCCACAGGTAAGGGCGGTCGGCCGCGTGCGAGAGGTCGCGCCCCAGGCGGATCCGACGACCCGCACATTCCAGGTCAAGGTCGGCATCATCGATCCGCCGGACGCCATGCGACTGGGATCGACCGTCACCGGGCGCATCACATTGACCGCACCCCCTGGCGTTGAACTTCCAGCAAACGCGCTCACCGAGGTAAATGGAAGCCCGGCCGTGTGGGTCGTCAATCCGCGAAGCCTGACTGTGTCCCTGCGCAAGGTTGATGTCCTGCGCTACGACCCGGCGACCGTCCTGATCTCACATGGGTTGGAGACCGGCGAGCTCGTCGTCACAGCGGGTGTCCAGACCCTGCATCCGGATCAGAAGGTCCGGCTCTTGGGATCCGTCTGATGAAGCGCTTCAACCTCTCCGAATGGGCGATCCAGCACCGTTCCTTGGTCACGTACTTCATGCTGGTGATCGTCGTCGCCGGCATCTGGTCCTACTTTCGCCTCGGGCGGAGCGAAGATCCGGACTTCACGGTCAAGACCATGGTGGTCCAAGCCGCTTGGCCGGGCGCCACGGTCAGCGACACGCTAGAGCAGATCACTGACCGCATTGAAAGCAAGCTGCAGGAGACGCCGAACCTCGATTACCTAAAGAGCTATACGACCCCGGGCCAAGCCACGATCTTTGTCAACTTGAAGGACTCGACACCGCCGGCTCAGGTGCCGGACATCTGGTATCAGGTGCGCAAGAAGGTCGGCGACATCCGAAACACGCTGCCGCAGGGTGTCGTCGTCGGTTTCAACGACGAGTTTGGCGACACATACGGCATCGTTTACGGCTTTACCGCTGACGGCTTTACCGACCGCGAGCTGCAGGACTATGTGGTCAATGTCCGCAAGCAGCTCCTCCGGCTGCCGGATGTCTCCAAGATCGATATTCTTGGTGTGCAGGACGACCGAGTGTACGTCGAGTTCTCGGCCCAGCAACTGGCGGGGCTTGGCGTCGACCGGGCCGAATTGATCGCCGCGCTGCAAGCCCAGAACGCGGTTACTCCCGCAGGGGTCGTGCAGACTAAGGATGAAAAGATCCTGGTCCGCGTCTCGGGCGCATTCCGCTCCGAGCAGGATGTCCTGGCCATCAATTTCGTCGCAAAAAATGGGCGCATCATTCGCCTCGGCGACATCGCGCATGTGACCCGGGGCCCTGCTGACCCTGCGCAACCGATGTTTCGTGTCAACGGTCGTAGCGGCATCGGTCTCGCCATTGCCATGCGCAAGGGCGGCGACGTCCTTGCCCTCGGGCGAAACATTGCCCGGGCTATGACTGAGATCACCGCAAATCTGCCCGCCGGCATCGAACCTGCCCTCATCGCCAACCAGCCCGCAACCGTCGAGCATGCAATCGACGATTTCATGGAGGCGTTGTGGGAGGCCGTCGCCATCGTCCTTGGGGTCAGCCTCATCAGCCTGGGCCTACGCGCAGGTGCGGTCGTCGCCCTCGCGATCCCACTGGTGCTCGCGGCGGTGTTCGTCGCGATGGAATCCCTGGGAATCGATCTTCAACGGATCTCGCTGGGCGCCCTGATTATCGCCCTCGGCCTCTTGGTCGACGACGCCATGATCACTGTCGAGACGATGGTCACACGGCTGGAGCATGGCGACACCAAGGAGAAGGCCGCCACTTTCGCTTACAGTTCGACCGCTTTTCCGATGCTCACCGGGACATTGGTGACCGTCGCGGGGTTCGTTCCCATCGGGTTCGCGCACAGCGCCGCGGGCGAATACACCTTCTCAATCTTCGCGGTCGTCGCCATCGCCCTGATCACATCCTGGATCGTCGCGGTCTTCTTTGCGCCCTTGCTCGGCATTTGGATTCTCAGGAAGCCCCGGTCGGTCCACCAGGACGAGCCCGGCTTGGCGATCAGCGCCTTCCGCCGCTTCCTCATGCCGGTGATGCGGTCGCGCCGGATCAGAGCCCTGTTTGCCCCATTGCTCGCGGTTAGGGTTCAAAGGAAGCCCAAGGTAGTGGAACCGGGACAACCTGGTCCGATCATGCGTGCCTTCCGCCGTTTCCTTGTGCTGGCGATGCGGGCGCGCTGGGTCACAATTCTCGTCACGCTCGGTCTCTTCGGCGGAGCGGTGTACGGCATGCGCTTCGTCCCGCAGCAATTCTTCCCGGCGTCAGACCGACCTGAGCTACTGGTGGACCTGCAGCTGCCCGAAAATGCGTCGATCTACGCGACCCAAGTCCTTTCGGCTCGCGTCGATAAGCTGCTTAAGGACGATCAGGATGTCGACCACTGGAGCACCTATGTCGGGCAAGGAGCCGTTCGCTTTTATCTCCCCCTCAATGTCCAGCTCCCGAACGACTTTTTCGCCCAGCTCGTGGTGGTTACGAAGGGTGTGCATCAGCGCGAGCTGGTGAAAGCGAGACTGGAGCGGGCGCTGGCGATCGAGTTTCCGGGTATCGTCGGGCGCGTTTATCCGCTGGAATTGGGCCCGCCTGTCGGATGGCCACTGCAATACCGCGTGAGCGGACCGCAGCCGGAAAAAGTGCGCGCGATCGCCCTCAAGCTCGCACAGGTCATGGAGTCCGCCCCCGGCGCCGAGAACGTCAACTACAACTGGATGGAGCCGGCGCGGACGATCAGGATCCACGTCGACCAGGACCAGGCGCGGCTGCTGGGCCTGAGCTCGCAGGATTTGGCCCAGGCGCTGAATACGGTCGTGTCCGGCGTCACTGCCACCCAGATGCGCAGCGGGATCTATCTCGTCAACGTGCTCGTTCGCGCGTCTGCAGACCAGCGGATGTCGCTGTCGACAATCCGGACGCTTCAGGTTCCGCTGCCGAATGGCCAAACGGTCCCGCTAAGCCAGATCGCCTCCGTTGATTACGGCCAAGAGTATCCCATCGTCTGGCGTCGGGACCGGGTGCCGACGGTAACGGTGCAAGCCGATCTTGCGCCTGGCATGCAAGCCGCGACTGTCGTAGACGCCCTGGCGCCAAAGATCGCGGAACTTAACGCCAGCCTGCCGAGCGGATATCATATCGGCGTCGGTGGAACGGTTGAAGAAAGCGACAAGGCGCAGGCGTCGGTTGCCGCCGTGCTTCCATTGATGCTCGTCCTCATCCTCACCGTGCTAATGATACAGCTTCAAGGCTTTAGTCGCCTGTTCCTAGTGCTCAGCGTTGCTCCTCTGGGTCTGATCGGGGTTGTCGCGGCGCTTAACCTTTCGGACAAACCCTTGGGCTTTGTGGCTCTCCTCGGCGTGCTCGCCCTGACCGGGATGATCGCGCGCAACTCGGTGATCCTTATCGACCAGATCGAGAGAGAGAAGGCGCAAGGACGCCACCCGTGGGATGCGGTCATCGAGGCTGCTGCGCATCGCTTCCGCCCCATCCTCCTAACCGCCTCTGCCGCCATCCTCGGCATGATCCCGATCGCGCCGACGATTTTCTGGGGTCCGATGGCCTACGCGATTATGGGTGGGCTCGCGGTTGCGACGCTTCTCACCCTCGTCTTCCTTCCAGCGCTCTACGTGAGCTGGTTTCGAGTTGAGAGGCCCTACTCGGCCCATTCCCAACGCGGACCCCTCGGAAACACCGCCGTATCCACTCCTTAACCCGCCGGGATGCGACAATGGCAATTGATCCAGGTCTTCTGAATCCGATTTCTTTGTTCTTGGGAGCCGTTGTCGGAGGCGGCGCCTCGCTGCTCGGCGCCTTCTACACGCAACGCTGCCAATATCGCGTTCAGCGCGTCGCTTCTGAGATCGCGAAGCGGGAGACCGTTTATGGCGAGTTCGTCATGACCGCGTCGAATTTGCTGATGCACGCTTACACCCGCGATGACATCGAGCTGGGGAGCGACGAGCAGCGCATGATTGGGCTTATCAATCGAATGCGCCTTTTTGCTCCCGCGAACGTGGTCGATGGGGCTGAGGCGGTCCTCAGGGCCATTGTTGAGGTCTTGCTTAAGCCCAGTGTCGAGCCGCGGCAGCTTGCGAAAGAGGCGTTGGCCAAGCATCTCGATCCCGACCCGCTGCTGGCCTTCAGCTCGATCTGCCGGACGGACTTGGACAACGTGCATCGAGCCCTGGCCTAACAAGCGGCTCGTCACTGCCGTCATGGGCGGCTGCTTCCTATCGCCAATGATCTTGGAGGGATGACATGTTCGATCTACCTGATCGTGAGCGCACAAGCGATTTCAAACAGCTAAGCGCGATGAAGCGCTACACGATGGTCATCGAAGCGGCGGATCATCCGGAAGCACGATTTGAAGTGGTTGTCGATGCGCGAGACGATGGCGACGCCTACGATCAGGCTCGCGATCACGCTGCAGCCGAGATGCCTTACCGCTGTACCATTACGATGGCGAAGATGGAGGGTAATACAGGTAGCTAAAAGCACCACCGCGGAGCACATAAAGAGCAGGTCGAGTTCGGTAACTCGTCCCAGTCAACGACCGCGGCTTGGGAAACGTTTTTCGGTCGAATCACTTCGAGCGAAGGTATGGTCTCGGCGCGTCGCACTCCTGCCGTACCTTCTCGGCGAAGGTCTGTCGGCCGAGCCGCTGCGGCCGTGCCGCTCTTTGTGCCGCTTGGCCGACCTACCAAGTGATATCTGGCGCGTGCAATCGGTTCGCTAAGCCGAAGCTGTACCGGCGTTTGCCGCCATCAAATTCTCAAAGGTAGATGCCAGGTCTTTGGCGACCTCGGCGATAATTGCCCGCCGACCCGGAGCCAAACCGCCCAAATGCTTGTCGGCGAACTCCGTAACTGCTTCCTCATTGACGAGCTCAGCCGACCAGCCGAAGAGTGCGCCCGCGCCGGCCCCTATTGCCGCACCTAGTGGACCGGCAGCAAGGCCAGCCAAGCCGCCGATCAACGCGCCGGCGCCAATCGTTCCGTGGCCTTCTTCAGTGATGTCTTTCACTGAAATCTTACCGTCCAGGTCTCGGGCAACCACCGCCATCCGGTACAGTTTTATGCAACGATGTCCGCGAACAGCAAACGATTGTCGGTGGATCTCCTACAATCTTCCTTATGTTCTCTAACATATTTCGGTCACGCGGCACCTGCTCATGTCCGATCAAGCACTTGCGGGACGTCGCTGGACGCGACTTTTAATCAGTAGGTCTCGGGTTCGAATCCCGACGGGCTCACCAAAAAATCAAATACTTAAGGACAAAAAAGGGCCGAAGCGGCCCTTTTTCATTTTCGGGGTAACGGCCGAGGTAACAGATCGACCGGATATCGCCGGGCGCTCCGGCGGCCGTACAGCGCTTGTGATCGCCGGATCCTAGCAGCACACATCCGAAGGCCGTTCACCCCACTCTACGCTCGCGGTGCGCGGCCGGTTGGGCTAGAGGCGCCGAATCCCGGATAGTACTGGGCATCCTGTGGACCGGCCGGCTGCGGCGTCTGGACCGCGGGACCGCCCATCCCGGCGGCGGAGGCGTCGGTCGCAACCGCAGCACGGCAGGCACCATCACTGATCGGGCCACCGTAAACGGCGTCAAAGCGGGCGCTGGTAACTCCGTGCGTCAGTCGGAGACAGGAGTCGCGACGGCTGGCAGTTGATTGAGTGCGTCGAGAAAATCCATCCACCGATCAAGCGGAATTAGCTCGACAGGGACGCGGTATACCTCACCGTCCATTCGCTCTGTGTTTATGCCATGAGGGACGTACTCATTGATCAACACAGATATATCCCGCCCGCTTGCACCGGCCCGCAGCTTTTCCCTAATTGCCGAGCGCAGCAATTCCGGTGTCAGCACGACTTCACTCATTTTGCCGGTCCTTGGTCGGTCAGAGTTGAATTATCCACCGGTAGAGTTGAAAAAGTCATAAGAGACCCCCGACCGGGACGAAATTGTCGGGGCCGAGGCCGGATACCCGACGGCGTAGAGCGGGACCGCTAGTGTTCACATATTGTTCGCATCGACGGGCCTGCGAAGCGCGCCATCTAGTCAAGACCGAAGAGCGCTCGCCTACCGGTGGTTCCGGCGCGCAATCGTTAAAGCCAATTCGCGACGCCTAAGCTCGATCTCACCGAAGGGGAACGAACGGCCGTCGGTGGGGCGCTGCCCAAGCTGATCGACAGGGGTATTCCTGGGCGCCTCCATTGACGGGCACATACATAGTTTAAATTGATAGGTCAGAATGCACGCTTGCCAACCGGCACCGGAGTGCCGGCGATCTTCACCCTGGTCATGCCGAGGTGATTGCGGCTGGTGAAATAGAGCGTCTTCCAATCGTCGCCGCCAAACGCGATGTTGGTTGTCGCCGGCGCGCCGTGGACGATGCGGCCGAGCTTCTTGCCGGTCTTGTCCATCACCCAGATGCCGCCCGAGCCGCCGCAATAGACGTTGCCCTCGACATCGACCTTCATGCCGTCCGGCACCCCGGGCTCGGGACCGCGCAGATCGGCGAAGACCCGGTCGCTCGCCTTCGCCAGCATCCCGTTCGGCATCATGTCGAAGGCGCGGATGTGCCCGCGCCGCGTGTCATTGATGTAGAGCACCAACTCGTCGGGCGAGAAGGCGAGCCCGTTGGGCAAGGTGAAATCGTCGATCAGCAGCGACAGCGTGCCGAGGTCGGGTGTCAGCCGGTACACGCCGGAGAACGTCAGGTCCCATTGCTGTGGCGGATTGGGATTGGTCCACGGATCAGTGAAATAGATCGCGCCGTCAGACTTCACGACCACGTCGTTGGGCCGGTTCAACTGGCGGCCCTGGAAGCTGTTGCAGATCACCGTGAGCGAGCCGTCGAGCTCGAGCCGGGTGACGCGGCGGCTGTCGTGCTCACAGGCGATCAGCCTTCCCTGCAGGTCGCGGGTCAATCCGTTGGCGCGGTTGGTCGGTTCAAGGTGAAGCGATACGCCTTTTCCGGGTTCGTATTTCATCCGCTTGTTGTTGTGGATGTCGCTAAACAGCAGATAGCCGCCCTCTTTCCACCACAGCGGCCCCTCGGCGGGCCCCTGGTCGCCGCCAAACCCGTTGGCGAGATCGAGGATCGGCTCCGACGGGTCGATGACTTGGTGAAGCCCGGGGTCGAGCCGTTCGATGCGCTTTTCGGGCATGGCGTTTCCTCCGTTTCTGCTACGAGCAAATCGAGCCACTCTATTGGGCACGCGGTCAAGCTAGGCTTGCATTCGAGGCGCATCTGGGCTATTTCTTCAACAGTATATTTCTCTAATCAAACATAGGTTCGGCATGCTTGGCTCGCTAGAATTTCAGCTGCTCGCTGTGTTGCTCGAGCAACCGCGGAATGCCTACGGAATTACGATAATGGAGCGCGTGGAAGCGCGCACTGGACGCTCACGCAGCCTTGCCTCGATCTATGCAACTCTCGATCGGTTGCAGCGAAAAGGGCTGATTTCTTCGTGGTGGGGTGAACCGACCGACACTCGTGGCGGGCGCCGCAAGCGATATTACAAAATTGAAGCGCTGGGTGTGGAGGCGGTTCGCGAGATCCGCACAGCTTTGTTGCCATTCGGCGGAGTGGTACCGAGCACCGTTGGAGCTTGATATGGCCCAGAACGATCCTCGGCTCAGTCAATTGCTAAGCGATTTCACTCTTGGGCTATGTATGGGTAGCCCGAGAGCAAAAGAAGATTTTTTACATCGTGCGATAAGCATTGGATACGTTGGATTTTTTGCGTGTGGCGATCGCATTGAACTGAGACACGAAGACGGTAATAAAGTTACAGTCGATATCGTAAAAACCTCGGATAATGCAGTAGGTTATCGGGTCATTGCAGCAGTTTATGGCTCTCCTGATTCCCGCGATAATCAATCGGACAATCATCACTGTATAGCTGGAAGCCAAAATTTAGTTGTCCCAGCGCGTGCTGAAAGACTTCTTTCTTATCTGTTACGACCGGACCAACTAGAAGAAGTAGTCGGTGACTTTGAGGAAGGGTATTTGTTGATGTTACACCGTCACGGCGCGCGATTTGCACAAAGATGGTATTGGTATCAGACGGTAAAGGTTGCGCTTCGTGGGATTATCAATGCCGCATGGCGTGTTGCCAAGATTTGGAGCCGGCTCAGAGCTGCCTGAGCTAATCGAGGAAGGCGGCGTCCGCGGCTTCCTGCACCGGCTGGAAAAAGACGGCGGCGCGGGATTGGTGCTGACCCACGGCGCCGGCGGCAATTGCCGGATGCCGTTGCTGGCAGCCGCCGCCGAGGCCTTTGCCGAGGCCGGAGTCACCGTGCTTCGCTATGACCTGCCGTTTCGTCAACGCCGGCCGACGGGACCGCCCTCGCCGTCCGGCGCCGCCGCCGACCGTGCCGGGCTGCGCGAAGCCGCCGACGCTATGCGCCGCCTTGTCGGCGGTCCTGTATTCCTCGGCGGCCAATCCTATGGTGGCCGCCAGGCGACGATGCTCGCGGCCGACGAGCCCGGGGTGGCGCAGGCGCTGCTCTTGTTCTCCTATCCGCTGCATCCGCCGGGCAGACCGGAGCGGCTGCGCACCGAGCATTTCCCGCGACTAACCATCCCAGCGTTGTTCGTGTCAGGCACCAATGACCCGTTCGGTTCACCAAACGAGCTGCGTGACGCGGTGGCGCTGATCCCAGCGCCGACCCGCATCGTCACCATCGAGGGCGCCGGCCACGACCTCAAGCGCGGGCGGTTCGACCTTGGCGCTATCGCGGCGGCGCTGCTGGCGCTCACATCGCGTTGAGTTATCATCAGCGGCTGCGAAGCCTGGGAGCTTACCGAATGGCCGATGGCGGTGGGTTCATGGAAGCAGTGCAAGCGCGGGTCGAGGAAACCCTCGACGCCTGCACCCGCTGCGGCAAATGCGTCGAGGCCTGCCCGATGGTCGAGCCGGCGGGCCTCGATCCGGCCAACGCGGTCGCGATCGTCGAAGGCACCCTCGACCTGCTCGCTGGCGGCCCCGGCACCCCAGACGCCGAGCGCTGGGCCCAGGTCTGCACCAATAGCGGCAAGTGCATCCCCGCCTGCGATTACGGCGTCAACCCGCGCTTCATGGTCAACATGGCGCGTATCGCCAGCATGAACGCGAAGAAGGGCGAGGCAGAGGTGCGGCGCGGCGCCCAGCAATACTTCAACTCAATGGGGCGCAGCACCCGCACGATTTCGCGGTTGCAGCTGGCGCCAGAGGTGCTGGAGCGCCTCTCGCCGCCGCTGCGCGCACCGGGCGAGTATGAGACGCCCGACATCGTCTTCTACACCGGCTGCAACGTCATCAAGACGCCGCACATTGCGCTGCTCGTGCTCGAAGTGCTCGACCGGCTCGGGGTCAGCTACGAGGTAATGGGCGGTACCGCGACCTGCTGCGGCATCCAGCAATTCAAGCGCGGCGATCCGAAGGTGGCGGGCCGGCTCGGCTTCAATACGATCGAGCGGCTGGCGCGGCCGGGCGCCTCGAAAGTCGTGTCCTGGTGCCCGAGCTGCTTCATCCAGATCGGCGAGGTGGCGATGCCTGCCTACGCGGCTTCGACCGGGCAACCGATACCGTTCGAGATCGCGCCGCTCGCCGAGCTTTTCGCCGAGCGGCTCGACGATCTACGGCCCCTTTTCGTCCACCGCGTCGAGAAGCGCGTCGCGCTGCAGGAGCGCTCGGCGGTGCCGAGCGTCATGGTCGCGGTCAAACAGGTGCTGCGGGCGATCCCCGGGCTCGACCTCGTCGAGCTCGATGTGCCGGTGATGAGCACGCAGGCGAGCCACCTTTCGGTGCTGCCGCAATTCAAGGAAGAGCTGCGCCAGCGCGAGTTTGCCGCCGCCGCGGCAGCCGGGGTCACGACCATCGCCTCGATCTTCCACGCCTGCCACCGCGACCTGGTCGCCTATCAGCCCAAGGTGACCTTTGAGCTGCTCAACTTCATGGAGCTGATCGGCGAGGCGATGGGGATCCACATCCCCGATATCTACAAGCGCCTCAAGCTGATGGGCGACATCGACCAGATCATCGCCGACACCTCCGACATGATCGCGGCCAACGGGCTCGACCTCGATACGGTGCGCGACGAGCTCGCCGCCGATATGTTCAAGGGCGGGTGATGTTTAGCGCTTTAACCGGTTGTTTTATCTATGTGTCATTCCGGGATCGTCTGAAGGACGAGACCCGGAACCCATGAACACGGACCAAGATAGGCGCGTTCCGGCGACAGGGGGAGCGTTGTCGGCAAAGCCGGCGTTCGTGGGTTCCGGGTTCGCTTGCTTTACTCGCGCCCCGGAATGACAGTTGGAGGGGCTAAAGCTCTGCGTTCTGCGCGGTGAAGATCGAGCCGTAGCCCTGCTTCGACCAGTCCGGCGGCACCGGACATGGGTACGGATCGAGATGCGCGACCGTCGCCGGCTCGCCGCGCACGATCTCGCCGGTATAGCGGGTCGGCGTCGGCGTCGGCATCCAGGCGAAGGCGTCGGCCGAGCTGTAGACGAACAGCGCCACCGGCCGCACCCGGTTGGTCGCGTTGGCGCGCGAGCCATGCACTGTCCGGCAGTTGATCGCGATCACCGTGCCAGCCGGGCCGGTCAAGTCCTCGGCCTTGTCCATCGCGATCTCGGCGTGCTCCGATTTGCGGATCGCGCCGGTCCACGCGCCCTTGTCGTCGCGATGGACAAAGATCGGGCCCTGATGGCTGCCCGGAATGCAGGTGAGCGGCCCCTGCTCCATCGGCACGTCGTCGAGGTAGATGCCGAGCGTCACCGGGCTGTAATTGGTATGCGGCCAGGCTGGGATGTCCTGGTGCCAATCGACGATCTCGCCCGAGCCCGGGTATTTGTAGTTGAGCTTCGACGAGTGGAATTTCACGTCCGGGCCGACCAGATCGGCGGCGATGTCGGCCAGCGGTGACTCACTGCAGGTGTGCCAGAAATCGGGGTGACGGTCGACCAGCGCGCGCAACCGGCGCACATGCGGATGATCGGGCCGGTGTTCCGGGCCGATGTCGAATTCCTCGTTCGACGCGGCGACCGCGCGGCTCTTCTCGATGAACTCCGCCGAGCGGGCGCGCAGCAAATCAAGCCATTCGCCGGGGATCAGCCCCTCGGCGGCGAGAAACCCTGTCGTGAAATAGCGCTCGCGCTGTTCTTGGGTCAGCACGCGCGGCTCGTGCGCGAGGATCGTTTCTGGTGTCATGCTGGAAAGTTTAGGCTCGCGCGCCGCGCGATGACCAGTCATCTGCGAAGCAAGATTGCCATGCAAGGTGCTATATGAGAGTATATACTCCCATTTCGGCGGCAACGCAGGATGAACTCGATGCCTTCGCCTTCCCGGCTTCCGTGGACATTGATTGCCGCGGCGTCGGCGATCCTGCTGATCACCATGGGCGCGCGGCAGACGATCGGCCTCTTCATCGCGCCGCTCGATAGCGCGACGGGGCTCGGCATCGTCTCGATCAGCCTGGCGGTGGCTGTCGGGCAACTCGTCTGGGGGTTGGCGCAGCCGGTGTTCGGCGCTTTCGCCGACCGGTTCGGGCCCGGGCGGGTAATCGTTTTCGGCGGGATCATGCTCGCCGCCGGCACCGCGATGACGCCGTTCGTGCATTCCCAATGGGCGCTGATCGGCACGATCGGCATCGTCAGCGCCTTCGGCGCTGGCGCCGGCAGCTTGTCGATCCTGATCGGCTCGGTCATGCAGCGTCTGCCCAGCGAGCGGCGGTCTTCCGCGGCCGGGGTCATCAATGCCGGCGGCTCGCTCGGCCAGTTCGTCTTCGCGCCGATCGTGCAAATGGCTATCCTCGGATTTGGCTGGGTCGGCGCGATGCTCGGCGTCGCCGCCGCGACTTTGCTGACCCTGCCCTTGGCGTTGCTGATGCGCCGAAAAAAGGCGCCAAGGACGGCGGCGCAAGCGGCGGCATCAAGCGAACCGGCGCTATCTCTCCTACAACAACTCAAGATCGCGGCCTCGGAGCGCAGCTATTGGTGGCTGCATCTCGGCTTTTTTACCTGCGGCTTTCATGTCGCGTTTCTGGTGACGCACCTCCCGGGCGAGGTGCGGCTGTGCGGCTTGTCGCCGACGGTCGGCGCCAATTCGCTGGCGATCATTGGGCTAGCCAACGTGGCCGGCAGTCTCGGTGTGGGCTGGCTCGGTACGCGCTTTCGGCTGAAGCATCTGTTGTTCTGGGTCTACATGATCCGCGCGGCGTCCATTCTGGTCTTCATGATGGCGCCCAAAACCGCGACGACCTTCTATCTCTTCGCCCTCGCGCTCGGAGTGTCATGGCTGGCCACACTGCCGCCGACCACGGGGATTGTGGGCAAGCTATTCGGTACGCGCTATCTCGCGACCCTGATTGGCCTGACGCTACTGACGCATCAGCTCGGCGCATTTTACGGCGCCTGGCTCGGCGGAGTCGCGATCGCGCATCTCGGCGATTATGCCTGGATGTTCTACGCCGACGCAGCCTTGGCGATTTTCGCCGCGCTGATCAACCTCCCGATCCGCGAAGCGCGGGTCGTTCGGGTGCCGGCGACGGCCTGAACTTCTAGACGCTGCGGCGGCGAGCGGCCATCATCCTTTCCGCATGCGCTTTGGGAGGGATGGATGGCCGCGCAAGATCAGGCAATCGAGGCCGATTTCATCGTCGTCGGCGCCGGATCGGCCGGCTGTACGATCGCGGCGCGCCTCTCCGAAGACCCCGGCACGCGGGTGATTTTGCTCGAAGCCGGCGGCGAGGATACCAACCGCTGGATCCACATCCCCTTGGGCTTCGGCAAGACCTTTGCCGACCCGTCGGTCAACTGGTGCTTCGAGACTGAGCCCGACGCCGGCGCCAATGGCCGCAAGGTGTTCTGGCCCCGCGGCAAGGTGCTGGGCGGCTCGTCGTCGATCAACGGCATGGTTTATATCCGCGGCCAGGCCGAGGATTTCGACCATTGGCGCCAGCTCGGCAATACCGGCTGGTCGTTCGACGACGTGCTCCCCTACTTCACACGCGCCGAGAACCAGCAGAGCATCCGCGACGGCTTTCACGGCATTGGCGGCCCGCTTGCCGTCTCCGATGTCGAGCGTCATCCGATCGCCGAGGCGTTCATCGATAGCGCGATGGCCTTGGGCTTCGAGCGCAACGACGACTTCAACGGCGCGAAACAGGATGGCGTCGGCTACCACCAGACGACGACGCGCGACGGCAAGCGCTGCTCGACTGCGGTCGGCTACCTCAATCCCGCGCGCGGTCGCGCCAATTTGCGGATCGAAACGCGTGCGCTGTCCGAAAGAATTGTCTTCGACGGCAAACGCGCGGCCGGCGTTGAGTATCGCCAGGGCGGCGAACTCAAGACCGCGCGGGCGCGGCGCGAGATCATCCTGTGCGGCGGCGCGATCGGCTCGCCGCACCTGCTGCTGCTCTCAGGGATCGGTCCGGCGGCGCATCTGGCCCAGCATGGGATCGCCGTCGTGCAGGATTTACCCGGCGTGGGCCAGAACTTGCAGGACCACTATTCGGCGCCGGTCAAGCTCAAGGCCGCGATGCCGGTCACCGTCAACGATGTGATGCTGAGCAACGTCAAGAAGCTCAAGGTCGGGATGCAGTACTACATGTTCCGCACCGGGCCGCTGGCGATGATCTCGTCGCCGGCGGCGCTCTTCGCCAAGACCCGGCCCGAGCTCGCCACGCCCGACATCAAGATCTCGATCTCGCCGTTTAGCGCCGACCGGCCGCAGGACGGGCTGCACAAATTCTCCGGCTTTACCAGCATCGGCTATCAGCTGCGCCCGGAGAGCCGCGGCGAGATCAAGTTGAAGAGCGCGGACCCCGCCGACCCGCCGGCGATGATCCCCAATTATCTGACCGATCCGGTGGATCAGCAGACCATCGTCGCCGGTCTCAAACTGTGCCGGCGCATCCTTGCCCAACCGGCGCTGGCGCGCTTCATCGCCGAGGAATTCCAGCCCGGACCTGCGATCCAGAGCGACGCCGAGCTCCTGGGTTACGCGCGCCAGCGCGGCGGCACCGTCTATCACCCGACCAGCACCTGCAAAATGGGCATCGATGCGATGGCCGTTGTCGATCCCGAGTTGCGGGTGGTCGGCGTCGAGGGGCTGCGCGTCGCCGACGCCTCGGTGATGCCGACCGTCATCTCCGGCAACACCAACGCGGCGACGATCATGATCGGCGAAAAGCTCGCCGATCTGCTGCGGCAGCGCATGCGAATGGCGGCGTGAGCGACCGCGACGACGCCGCGCGCTACCGCGCCAATCTGCAGGGCGAGGTCGACAGCGCCGGGCTTTACCGCGCGCTCGCCGATACCGAGAACGATCCCAAGGTCAGCGAGGTCTACCGCCGCCTCTCTGCGGTCGAGGAAGCGCATGCCGAGTTCTGGCGCGGTCAGCTCGCCAAGATCGGCGCCAAGGTGGGTGCCATGCGGCCCGACTGGCGTACCCGCTCGCTGGCCTGGCTGGCGCGCCGCTTCGGCCCGCAATTCATCCTGCCGACGCTCAGCACCTTGGAGCAGCGCGACGTCGGCACCTACGACAGCCAGCCCGAGGCTGTCGCCGGCGGGCTGCCGTCGGCCGAGCGCTCGCATAACCGCGTCGTCCAGGCGCTCGCCTCGTCCTTCCCCGCCGGTGCGGCGGGATCGACCCTGGCGCAGGTCGAAGGGCGCCACCGCTCGGGCGGTAACGCGCTGCGTGCCGCTGTGCTTGGCGCCAATGACGGCCTTGTCTCCAATCTCAGCCTGGTGATGGGCGTCGCCGGCGCCGAAGTCGCCGGGCAGACTATCCTCCTCACCGGCATTGCCGGGCTGATCGCCGGCGCCTGCTCGATGGCGATTGGCGAATGGCTCTCGGTCACCAGCTCGCGCGAACTCTCCCAGAAGCAGATCGACATCGAGGCCGACGAGCTGGCGCACGCGCCCGAGGAGGAAAAAGAAGAGCTGGTGCTGATCTATCAGGCAAAGGGACTCGACGAGGCCCAGGCTCGGGCCCTTGCCGATCGGCTGATGTCCGACAAGGACACCGCGCTCGACACGCTGGCGCGCGAGGAGCTCGGGGTCGACCCGGCAGAGCTTGGCGGCTCGCCCTATGCCGCCGCCGCCTCGTCCTTCGCGCTGTTCGCGACCGGAGCGATCTTTCCGGTGGCGCCGTTCTTCTGGCTTGACGGCGTTACCGCCGTCGCCGTCAGCGTGGGGCTAAGCGGCCTTGCGCTGATGGCGATCGGCGCCGGGACGTCGCTCTTCACCGGACGGTCCTTCGGTTACTCGGCGGCGCGCCAACTGTTCGGCGGTCTCGCCGCCGCGGCGATTACCTACGGCATCGGTCGGCTGATCGGCGTCGCGGTGACCGGGTAGGTCGCGCGGACAGCCTCGAGGGCAAATCAACCCCCGCGCTCACTTTATCGCCCACGCCGCGGAACGACGCGCGACGCGCCGCGTTTGCCAAAAGAGTGCCCGAAACCAACGCGAGCTTGGGGGATGAGAATTGCGGAACCGGCAGAACTGCCTGCTGGGCAAATCGGCTTGTTTCTCGACGTTGATGGCACCTTGCTCGACCTCGCTCCGCGACCGGAGGCGGTTGTGGTAAAGCCCCAATTGCTGGCGGATCTTCAGGCTGCGGAGCGCGCTGTGGGCGGCGCTCTCGCGCTCGTTAGCGGGCGACCGATCGAGACCCTCGACCGGCTGTTCGCGCCATTGAGGCTGTGCGCTGCCGGCATCCACGGCGCAGAGATTCGGCGTCGGCCCGACGGCGCCGTCATCAAGCTCGCCGACGGCCAGCTCGGCGACGAAGCCTGGTCGGAACTGGATCGGCTCCTGAGGGGATTCCCTGGTAGCTACGCCGAGAACAAGGTCGTGAGCTTCGCGGTGCACTATCCGGAGCTGGGCACCGATGTTCCGCAGCTCAAGCGGGCTTTACGCTGCCTAATGGACCGCATTGCGGCGCCTAGCCAAGCCTTGCAGCTTATCGCTGGGCGCGCGGTATTCGAGATTCAGCTTCAAGGCTTCGATAAAGGTCGAGCGATACGGCGCTTCATGAAGACCAGGCCGTTTCTCGGCCGCAAGCCAGTCTTTATCGGCGACGACGAGATCGACCGGGCCGGATTTGAGGCGGCCTTGGCGCGCGGCGGTTTCGCTTTTTCGGTGGGCACCGAGTTCCCCGGCCTCAGCGGCGCATTCGCCGGGCCGAACTCCGTGCGTTCCTGGCTGCACGAGCTCGGAAAATGAACGACGTCACCGCGATCGACGGTCCACGGGCGAAGCGGCAAAGCAGACCTCGCCGATCGCGGCGCGGTGTGCTCACCGCCGCATTGGCTCGGCCGAAGCAAGCCGCGGCTGTCCGCGAAGCGCCCTCGCTCAGGGAGCAAGCGCTTGATCTCGCGCTGATCGGAAATTGTCGGATTGCTGCGCTGGTCAACCCGACCGGCCGCATCGTTTGGTGGTGTTTCCCACGCTTCGACTCCGACCCGGTTTTCTCGCGCCTTCTCGCCGGCGAAGAGGAAAAAGGCTTTTGTGACGTCGTTCTCACTGATTTAGCGCATGCGAGATCGGCCTATATCCGCAACACAGCGATCGTCGAGACCATTCTCCAGGACAAGCACGGCGGACGGGTTCGCATCGTCGATTTCGCCCCGCGTTTTCACATGTTCGAGCGCACCTTCCGTCCGCCGCAGATCATTCGACGGATTGAGCCGCTAGCCGGGCTGCCCCGAGTCCAGATCCGCGTGCGCCCCACCCACAATTACGGCGAGCCGACCACTGCTCACTCAATTGGCTCGAACCATATCCGATACCGCGGCAGCGGCGGGATCCTGAGGCTCAGCACCGATGCACCGCTTTCGTATATCGCGCAAGAGACCGCCTTTCCGCTCACCCGGCCGCTGGCCTTGGCCTTTGGCGACGACGAGCCTTTCGAGGGCGCGATCGAACAGACCACGCGCGAATTTGAAGCGCATACCCATGGCTACTGGCTTTCCTGGGTGCGCTCGTTGTCGCTGCCGTTTGAGTGGCAGAGCGCGGTCATTCGCGCAGCGATCACGCTGCAGCTCTGCAGCTTCGAAGAGACCGGCGGCATCGTCGCCGCGCATACGACCTCGATCCCCGAAGCGCCGAATAGCGGACGCAACTGGGACTACCGCTATTGCTGGTTGCGTGACGCGTATTTCGTCGTCCAGGCGCTTAACCAGTTGAGCACGACCCGGACGATGGAGGACTACCTCAGCTACGTGACCACGGTCGCGGCGCAGCTCAATGAGCCGTTGGGCCCGGTGCACTCGATCGTCCCCGGCGACCAGCTCGACGAAATCGTCGCCAAGGGGCTGTCCGGCTTCCTCGGCATGGGTCCGGTGCGCGTCGGCAACGCCGCGGCCCGCCAGGTCCAGCACGACGTTTACGGCAGCGTGGTACTGGCGGTGACGCAGATGTTCGTCGACGAACGCTTGCCGCGCATGGGCGACGAGGCGTTGTTCAGGCGGCTGGAGCCGATCGGAGAGCTCGCCTTCGATGCCGCCCTCAAATCCGATGCCGGCATCTGGGAATATCGCGGACGCAAGCGCGTCCACACTTATTCGGCGGCTTTGTGTTGGGCCGCCTGCGACCGGCTCGGCCAGATCGCGGCCAATCTGGGCCTGGCTTCCCGCGGACGCTTTTGGACCCGTAGAGCGAACGCATTGCGCAAGGAAATCGTGAAACGCGCCTGGAACGAGGAGATGGGCGCGTTTGCCGGGGCGCTCGACGACCCCGAACTCGACGCCAGCGTACTACGCATCGGCGAGATTGGGCTGGTGCTGCCACGCGACCCACGTTTCGTCTCGACCTGCGACGTAATCGGCAAGCGCCTGCTGCGCAATAGCCGCATCATGCGCTACACTGCGGATGACGATTTCGGCGCGCCCGAGACCGCGTTTCTCGCCTGTAATTTCTGGTACATCGAGGCGTTGGCGGCGATCGGCCGCCGCGACGAGGCGCGCGACTTCTTCACCGACCTCCTCGACCGCCGCAACTCGTTCGGCCTTCTCTCCGAGGACATCCACCCGCAAACCGGGGCCCTGTGGGGCAACTTTCCGCAGACCTATTCGATGGCCGGGATCATCAATTCGGCGACACGACTCTCCGAGAAATGGGAGGACGTCTGGTGCCGCGTCTCGTCGTAGTCTCGAACCGGGTCGCGATCCCGGACCCTGAGGGGCCGCGCCAGGCTGGCGGCCTCGCCGTGGCGGTTAATGCGGCGCTGAAGCACCGTGAGGGTCTGTGGTTCGGCTGGAGCGGCGAGATCAGCGAGGAGGGCGCCAGCAACAAACCAAAGGTTATCGAGCGCCGCCAACGCAGCTTCGTCACGATCGACCTGTCGTCGACCGATCATCAGGAATATTACAACGGTTTCGCCAACCGGGTGCTGTGGCCCATCCTGCACTACCGGGTCGACCTCGCCGAGTTCACCGCGGTCGAACTGGGCGGATATCTGCGAGTCAACGGCAGCTTCGCCGAGGCGCTCTCGGACTTTATCCGGCCCGACGATTGGATTTGGGTGCACGACTACCACCTTTTGCCGCTGGCCAAGGAGCTCCGCGCGCGCGGTCACGACAACCCGATCGGCTTTTTCCTCCACATCCCCTGCCCGCCGCCCGACATCCTGATGGCCCTACCGCAGCACGCGGAAACGCTGGGAGCGCTGAGCCATTATGATCTGGTCGGCACCCAAACCGAGCACGACGCCGAGAATTTGCGGCATTATTTCGAGCAACAAGGCGGCTCGTTCAATCGCAACCGCAATTCGCTCGACATCGATGGGCGGCGGGTGCAGCTGCGCGCTTTTCCGGTCGCGATCGCCACCCGCGTCTATGCCCGCACCGCGCGCAGCGCCATCCGCTCCGACTTCGCCGAAGTGATGCGCGATAGTATGAACAGCCGGAAGCTGATCCTCGGCGTCGACCGGCTAGATTACTCCAAGGGCATCCCCCACCGCATCCAAGGGTTCGGCCAGTTTCTCGACACCTATCCGCAGTGGCGCCACCACGTCACCTTTCTTCAGGTGACACCGAAATCGCGCAGCGAGGTACCCGAATACGCCGACATCAATCAGACGGTGAATACGCTCGTCGGACAAGTCAACGGCCGCTATGGCGAGCCTGCGTGGACCCCGATCCGCTATGTCAACCGAGCCTATTCGCGCGCCTCGCTGGCCGCGCTCTACCGCATGGCTTCGGTCGGGCTAGTGACGCCGCTACGGGATGGGATGAACCTGGTCGCCAAGGAATTTGTCGCCGCGCAGGATCCCGACGACCCGGGTGTGCTGGTGCTGTCGCAATTCGCCGGCGCCGCCGAGGAGCTTGGCGAAGGCGCGCTGCTCGTCAACCCCCACGAACCCGAGGCGATGGCGGCGGCGATCGACAGCGCGCTGAAGATGCCGCTGGCCGAGCGCCAGGCCCGGCACCGGCGCATGTATCGCCATCTCGCCGCCAACGACATCGACAAATGGGCCGAGCGTTTCCTTGCTGCATTGGCGGAAAGCCGGCAGCAGCCGCGACTGTTCGACAATCTGCGCCAGCTCTTCCAGGTACGCGTCGGAAAGTAACGCTACGCGCCGAGCCTATAGAAGCGCGAGGCAGTGCCGGCGAACAGGTCGGCCTTCTCCGACGCCGAGGCGCCGCTCGCGAGCCGCTTGAACGCGTTCCACATCACCGGATAGCTGCAGGCGCCCTTGTCGACAGGGAAGTTGCTCTCGAACATGCATCTGTCGGCGCCGAAATCCTCGATGCACGCCTCGACATAGGGCCGCCAGGCGTTCGCCATCTCACCCGATGACGGCGGCAGCGGCGCCAGATGAAAGTCGAACGCGTTGACGATCATCGCCAACCCACCGAGCTTCACATAGACGTTGGGGCACTTTGACAACTCCTTGATTGCCGCACGCCAGACCGGGAACACCTCGTCGCGCTTATAGGGCGGCACTCCGAGCGGCCCGCCGAAATGGTTGAGCACGATCTTGGTCTCGGGGCATTCGCGCGCCACTGCGGTCAGCGTGTCGATCTGCGGGTGGTAGATCCAGGCTTCGAAAGTGAGGTTGTGCGCCGGCAAATGCTTCATCCCGCGGCGGAAATCTGGCTCATCCATCAAGCCCGCCGCTGGAACATAGGATGAGCCGCTGATGATCGCCGGATCGTAGGCCGCGATCTGGCGGATGCCGCGAAACCGCCCGCCCGCCGCCGCGATCTGCCCCTCCAACACCGCGTCGAGATTGTCGAGCCGCAGATCAGCGAAGCTGACAATGCCGGCGCAAATCTTGGTCTTGCCGCCGCGCCGATCGCCCTCCTCGGCGATGGCGCGGACGAACTCGCTCTCGCCGATGCAGCGCATCTCCTCCGGCCCGTCCTTGCGATAGCCCGAGCCGCATTGGATAAACACGGTGGCGACGATGTTGTGGCCCGAGTTGCAATCGGCCAGCAGCTCGTCGAGCAGATAGCGGCTGCCGGGATGGTCCCACAAATGATGGTGCGGATCGACGATCGGCAGACCGGGTTCGAGAATGTCCTCCCTGAGCTTGCCGAGCCATTCTGAGTTGGGCAGCGGGCGCGGATAGGCCTTGGCTTCAACAGGCATGGCGGTCCCCCTTGGGTCGCGCGCTGATTTGACAGCGCGAAGTGCTGGCGGCACGGTTCCGCAAATCCGCCGCGAAATCAACCAGCCGCAGGAGCGACCGGCCATGACCGACCCGTATGCCCGCTATACCCGCCTCAAATTCGACCGGCCGCACCCCAAGGTGCTGAGGGTCACGATGGATAACGGCCGGATGAACACGGCCGACGAGGCGATGCACGCCGAGCTTGCCGACATCTGGCGCGACATCGACCGCGACGAGAGCGTCAACGTCGCGATCCTCGCCGGCGCCGGCAAGGTGTTCTCCGCCGGCGGCGACTTCAACATGATCAAAAGCGCCACCGAGGACTTCAACGCGCGCGCCCGCCAGTGGAAGGAGGCGCGCGAGATGGTCTACGGCGTCATCAACTGCAACAAACCGGTGGTGAGCGCGATGCGCGGCGTCGCGGTCGGCGCGGGCCTCGTCTGCGGCATCCTCGCCGACGTGTCGATCGCCACCAAGGATTGCCGCATCATCGACGGCCACACCCGGCTCGGCGTCGCCGCCGGCGACCACGCCGCGATCGTCTGGCCGCTGCTCTGCGGTCTCGCCAAGGCGAAATACTACCTCCTGACCTGCGATCAGATATTGGGTGAGGAAGCAGAGCGTATCGGTTTGATAACCTTCGCGGTCGATGACGATCAGCTTGAGGCCAAATCGGTCGAGGTCGCGACCAAGCTGGCCGAAGGCGCGCAGAGCGCCATTCGCTGGACCAAGAACTCGCTCAACAACTGGCTGCGCGCCATGGGTCCGACCTTCGACGCCTCGCTGGCGCTGGAGTTTTTCGGATTCAGCGGCAATGACGTGAAAGAAGGCCTCGCCTCGCATCTCGAAAAGCGCAAGCCCAACTTCCCGCCGGCACCGCCGATCTGAACCGGTTGACCCCTTCCTCATCCTGAGGTGCTCCGCATGGCGGAGCCTCGAAGGACGCACGACCGTTGACCCCACAGCCGGTTAGGCGGAACCTTGCGGCAGCAATTCGCGGGAGGACGCCATGAAAGTCGGCATCGCGCTCAACATGCTGTGCCAGGAGGGCCGATCGGACGCCTCGATCGTCGGCGAGCATCTGGCGATGGGCGACCTCGCCGAGCCACTCGGCTTCGACTCGATCTTCGCGCTCGAGCACCACTTCACCGGCTACGCCATGTCGCCGGCGCCGACCCAGCTCCTGTCCTACTTCGCCGGACGTACCAAGCGCATTCAGCTCGGCACCGCGGTCATCGTGCTGCCGTGGCACGACCCGGTCCGCGTCGCCGAGCAGATCGCGCTGCTCGACATCCTCTGCGGCGGGCGCTGCGTCTTCGGCTTTGGCCGCGGCGCCGCCAGCGTCGAGTACGAGGGGTTCCGCATCCCGATGGGCGAGGCGCGGCCGCGCTTTGTCGAGGCGGCGCAGATCATCGTCAAGGCGCTCGCCAACGACAGCTTCGAGCACCAGGGCGAATTCTTCCAGATCCCGCGCACCGCGATCCGTCCGCGCGCCATCTCGCATCCCGAGCGGCGCTTTTATGCTTCGGCGGTCAGCCCGGACTCGGCCGAGATCATGGCCAAGCTCGGCTTCGGCGTGCTGATGGTGATGCAGAACGAATGGCCGAAGGCCGCCGAGGACATCGCCCGCTATCGCGAGATCGCGACCGCCTCGGGCCATACGCCGCGCCCGCCGATCATTCTCACCAATGTCTGCTGCGCCGAGAGCCGGCAGGAGGCGCACGACCGCGCGTTTAAATATCTCGGCCTCAAATGGCAGTCGATCGACGACCACTACCATTTCTCCGATGGCCACCTCTCGACCGTCAAAGGCTACGAGAGCTACGGCAAGATGGCGCGCACCTACGCCAAGATCAACGAGAGCGCCGAGACGCGCCAGAAGGCGACCGATTTCTACGTCTCGATCCAGATCGTCGGCACGCCCAAGGACTGCCTGGAACAGATCGCCGAGCTGCAGCGCTGCACCGGCATGGACCACCTGGTCACCGAATTCTCGTTTGGCGGCCTGCCGCACGAGGAGGGCGAGGTCAACATGCGCCTCTTCGCCGACAAGGTGATGCCGACCCTGCAACGCGACCTCGCCTTCGCCGCGCCGGCCGCCGGCCCGGCCGCCGTGACCCAGCCAGCCACCGCCAAGGAGCGCCTCTTCGCCCCGGCTTAATTTCCTATCGCTTCCCGGCGAAGGCCGGGACCCACGGGCGTGGCAGTCTTGTCGTTCGGCGAGCAAAGCTGAACCGTCAGACCAAGGCTTTCGATTTGTTGGAACTACAGGTCGGTGGGTCCCGGCTTTCGCCGGGATGCGTCAAAAGACTAATCGAACACTCGCTTGAACGCGGCCCACACGGCGCGCTGAGCGTTGATCGCGCCGCTAGAGCATTTTCAGATTGAGTCTGCGTAGCCCGCAGCTCGGAGATAGTTGGCGCATTCATCTGGGGTGAACTGGTCGAGCAGGTCGCCGATGCGCCGCCACAGACCATCGCGGGTTCGTTCTGGGGCCTGGCGCAGCAGCGTCTTGAGTTTGGCGAAGGCCATTTCGATGGGATTCATGTCGGGTGAGTAGGGCGGCAGCAGGAAGAGTTGAGCGCCGGCGGCAGTGATCGCGGCACGAACCGCGGCAATCTTGTGGGCCGGCAGGTTGTCCATCACGACGATATCGTCGGGTTGAAGCGTCGGGATCAGCACCTGCTCGACATAGGCGAGAAAAGCCTCGCCGGTCATCGGTCCGTCGAGCACCATTGGCGCGGTCAAACCATCGCACCGCAGCGCGGCGACAAAGGTCGTAGTCTTCCAATGGCCGAACGGCGCTTTGGCCAACAGGCGCTGGCCACGCGGGGCGCGACCGTAGAGCCGGGTCATCTTGGTGCTGGCGCCGGTCTCGTCGATGAACACGAGCTTGTCGGTATCAACAAAGGGCTGCGCCGCCCGCCAGATGCGGCGCCGAGCAGCGACGTCCGGCCGGTCTTGTTCGGCGGCGCGGAGCGTCTTTTTTTAAACGACAGCCCGAGACGGTCAACCGCCGACCACATTGCCCCGTTGCTCAACCGTACCGCATGCTCGGCCAAAAGCCAGGATCGCAAAGCCGCCAGAGTGATGTCCGGGTAAGCGGTGATATGGGCCGCCAAGGCGGCCTCCTGCGCCGGCGTCAATTTGCGCGGCCGGTGACCGCGCCGCATGCTGGCGCTCACCTCGCCGGTCCGCCGCCGGCGGATCAGCGCCTTGTAGATGTAAGACACGCTGACCCGGAAAACCGAGGCCGCCAACCGCGCCGCCATGCCACCGTCGATCGCCGCCAGAACCCGCGCCCGCAGGTCCTCCGCATAGCTCTGCCCCTGCCGCCAAGCCATCACTGCCCCCCACATCTTGCGGTCAGGTCAGCAAATCACACTTTATCTGCTCTAGAAACCCCTTTCAGCGATTCCAGCCAATGCGGCTATGCTCTAGCATCACCCAGAATTACGCAGCAATCACCGTTTAATAGCCGATGCTGCCACCGGACGAGACGCTTAAGGCATGTCGCGCCGGACCGGGCAGGCGTCTACAATGAAGAATATAATCCGCACTACCCTGGTCGTCTTGCCAAGCATCAGTCTTGTCAATTTCGATCCAGCCTTGTCGCTCAGGATCGCGCGCGAAGACCATCTTGCGTGGATCGTCTTGGGGATGAGGCACATAAGGGGAAGTTTGCATCTCGATCCTCTCGACTCTCCAGTCGTAGATCAGTGCCGGCGCGTCGGGTTGATGTGCGAGGCTCTCAAAATAGAAGAACGGGTCGATACCGACATATATTTTACCCTTTAGCCAGCACCCGACCTTCACGCCCTTCGGCGGGGCTTCATCGCGGAACACGACAAATCCGATGTCAATCGCCCACCATTTGTCAGCCACATGGGCCACTTTCCCCACAATGTCGTACCACGGGCCGCCGGAGTGACTGAGAATGCGCCTAGCTTGACAATTGACCAGTTCCAACTCGGCTGGAGGATAGAATTCAAGGGCGAAGGCGACATCGTCGCCCCGCGCAAAGTCGGAGTAGTTTCCGTCTTGGATGATCCAAGAGGAGAGGCCTACAACGAGACGATCGGTCGCTTCCATGCGTTCAGCTGGTCTATGTCCACGCCAGAGTCACGCGAACGCCCGCTTGAACGCCGCCCACACCGCCCGCTGGGCGTTCATCGCGTCGTCGACCGCCGGCATCATCCCGAAGAAGGCGTGGATCATGCCCTGGTATTCGTGCCGCTCGACCGGCACGCCGACCGCCTTCAGCCGCTCGCCTAGCTCCAGCCCCTCGTCGTGCAGCACGTCGCATTCGGCGGCGATGATTATCGCCGGCGCGACCCCCTTGAGGTCGGGCGCGAGCACCGGCGAGGCGCGCCAGTCGGTCGCGTCGTCCATCGTGCGCAAGTAGTGGCCGCGGAACCAGCGCATCGCATCCGCGGTCAAAACCCCGCAGCCGGTCGCGAAGTTCGTATAGCTCGCGCTACCCATGCGGAAATCGGCGACCGGGTAGATCAGCGACTGCAGCCGCAGCTTCGGTCCGCCCTTGTCGCGCGCGATGATCGCGACGACCGCGGCGAGGTTGGCGCCGGCGCTGTCGCCGTGGACGCCGAGCCGGTCCGGGTCGGCGCCGAGGCTCGCGGCATTGGCATGCACCCATTCGAGCGCCGCCATGGAATCCTCGACCGCCGCCGGGAAACGGTGTTCCGGCCCCATCCGGTAATCGACCGAGACCACCACCGCCTCGGCGCCGCCGCACAGATTGCGCGCCACCAGGTCGTGGGTATCGAGGCTGCCGATCACGTGCCCACCGCCGTGGTAATAGACGATCGCCGGCCCCACCCCTGCCGCGTTCGGCCAGTAGATGCGCACCGGGATCGGCCCAGCCGGCCCGGGGATCGTGCGGTTCTCGACCCGCGCGACCGGCAGCGGCTCGGCCTTGCGCGAGGCGGCGGTCGCCTCCATCTGCGCCCGCGCCTCCGCCGGGGTCATGTCCTCGATCGCGCGCAGGTTCATCCCGGCCATCGCTTCGAGAACCTTCTCGATTTGCGGGTGCAGTTTCGGCATCGCTTTTCCCTCTTCCCTCACGCTGGCTTATGATGCCGCCCCAAAGCGCGCCGTGTCACGCGGGACGCGACGCGAACCGGAGGCGCCCGTGAAGCTCAGCACCGATCGCATTCTCACCACCCATGTCGGCAGTCTGCCGCGACCGCGCGCGCTGCTCGATCTTATCGCCGCGCGCGAGGCCGGTGAGCCCGTCGACGAAGCTGCCTTCGAGGTGCAATCGGCGAAGGCGGTGGCCGACATCGTCGCGCAGCAAATCGCTTGCGGCGTCGATGTGGTCAGCGACGGCGAGATGTCTAAGCCGTCCTACGCGACCTATGTAAAGCACCGCGTCGCCGGCATCGACATGGACCCGTCGGTGGTCGAGCGCGGCCGCGACGTGATGGTGAGCCTCGACCGGCTCGAACACCCCGATTTCCAGACCGCGACCAATTTCAGCAACACCGCGTTTCCGGCTTGCCTCGCGCCGCTCGCCTACGAGGATCGCGGTCCGCTCGACAGCGACATCCGCCATTTCACCGCCGCCATCGCGAAGACGCCGCCGGTCGAGGCCTTCATGAATGCGCCCTCGCCCGGCATCCTCACCCGCTTTGTCGTCGACACCTACTACCGGGACGAGGACGCCTATGTGGACGCGCTCGCGGCGGCGATGCGCACCGAGTACCAGGCGATCGTCGCTGCCGGGTTCCTGCTGCAGATCGATTGCCCCGACCTCGGCTCCTGCCGGCACAACCAGTACCGTCATCTGAGCGACGCCGAGTTCCGCCGCATCGCCGACCGCAACATCGCCGCGCTCAATGCGGCGACCGAGGGGCTAGCATCCGACCGCATGCGGCTGCACATCTGCTGGGGCAACTATGAGGGCCCGCATACGCATGACATCGCGCTCAAGGACATCATCGACATCGCGCTCAAGGCGCGGCCCCAAGGGCTCAGTATCGAGGCCGCCAACCCGCGCCACGAGCACGAATGGGAGGACCTGAAGGCAATCCGCATCCCCGACGACAAGGTGCTGATCCCCGGCGTGCTCGACTCGACAACCAACTTCGTCGAGCATCCTCGGCTGATCGCCCAGCGCATCTGTCGTTACGCCGACATTGTCGGGCGCGAGCGCGTGATCGCTGGCAGCGATTGCGGCTTCGGCACCTCGGCCACCGCGCCGCCGATCGTCGCGCCGAGCATCGTGTGGGCGAAATTCAAGGCGCTCGCCGAAGGCGCCGCCATCGCCAGCCGGCGACTGTGGGGTAGAACCGCATGAGCGACGCCGACGGCAACGCCTACGACTTTTTCGTCGCCCGTCATCTGCGCGAAGGGCGTGGCGGCCGCGTCGCCTTTACCGATCCGTGGCGCAGCCTCACCTATGCCGAGCTTGACGACGCCGCGGGGCGCTTCGCCGGCGCGCTGGCCGCCGCCGGCATCGAGCGCGAGCGGCGCATCGCCCTCGTCATGCTCGACACGGTCGATTTCCCGGTCGCTTTTTGGGGCGCGTTGCGCGCCGGGGTGATCCCGGTGCCGATCAACACGCTGCTGCCGCCCGACATCACAGGCTACATCCTGCGGGACAGCCGCGCCGCCACGCTCTTCGTCTCGGCGCCGCTGCTGGAGCCGCTGAAGCCGGCCGCGCGCCGGGTTCCCCGGATCGTCATCAGCAACCCCGATGCGCGTCCGTCCGCCTTCACCCAATTCCTCGCCGCGAAGCCGGCGCCGGTCGCCGAATGCTCGCCCGACGAAACCGCGTTCTGGCTCTACTCCTCAGGCTCGACCGGCGCGCCCAAGGGCGCGCGCCACGTTCATTCGAGCCTCAAGGCCACCGCCGACACCTACGCCGCCAACATCCTGCGGCTCGACGCCGACGACGTCGTGTTCTCTGTGGCCAAGCTGTTCTTCGCCTATGGGCTCGGCAATTCGATGACGTTCCCGATGGCGGTCGGCGGCTCGAGCGTGCTGCTTCCCGATCGGCCGACCCCCGACGCGGTACTCGCAATCATGGGCAAGCATCGCCCGACCCTGTTCTGCGGCGTGCCCACGCTGTACGCGGCGCTGCTCGCACATCCCGGCCTCGGGCCCGGTGCCGGATCGGACCGGCTCGAGACCTGCATCTCGGCTGGCGAGGCGCTGCCCGAGCATGTCGGCACACGCTGGCGCGACAAGGTCGGCTGCGACATCCTCGACGGCATCGGCTCGACCGAGATGCTGCACATCTTCCTGTCGAACCAGAAGGGCGACATCCGCTACGGCAGTACCGGAAAGCCGGTGCCCGGCTACCAACTGCGCATCGTGGACGAGAACGGTAACGATGCCGCGGACGGTGTGGAGGGTGAGCTGGTGGTGCGCGGCCCCAGCGCCGCGGAGGGCTACTGGAACCAGCGCGAGAAATCGCGCCGCACTTTCCGCGGCGAGTGGACCCATACCGGCGACACCTACACCCGCGACGCCGACGGCTATTACCGCTACAGCGGGCGCACCGACGACATGCTCAAGGTGGGCGGCATCTGGGTGTCGCCGTTCGAGGTCGAGGAGGCGCTGATCGCGCATCCCTCGGTGCTGGAAGCGGCGGTCGTCGGCCACGCCGACGCCGACGGCCTCATCAAACCCAAGGCTTTCGTTGTTCTGCAGGAGAAGGCGCAAGGCGAAGATCGCGCCGCACTCGCCACGACCTTGCAGAACGCGGTGAAAGATCGCGTCGGCGTGTGGAAATACCCGCGTTGGATCGAATTCGCCGAGGCGCTGCCGAAGACCGCGACCGGCAAGATCCAGCGCTACAAATTGCGGGATCAATATTGTTGATCGTCATCACTCTCTCACGCTCTCCGGCGAAAGCCGGGGCCCACCTTTTCGCCGTGCAGCCGGTTGACGGGCGGATCCCGGCTTTCGCCGGGACGCGTACGAGTGTGCGCGCACAATGACGGTGATCGACTTCCGTACCGACCCCTCGCGCTACCGCCATTGGCGGCTCGCTTGCGACGGCACGGTCGCGACGCTGACCATCGATGTCGATCCCGCCGGCGGGCTCTATCCCGGCACCGAATTGAAGCTCAATTCCTACGATCTCGGCGTCGATATCGAGCTGGCTGACGCGGTGCAGCGGCTGCGCTTTGAGCATCCCGAAGTGCGCGCGGTCGTCATCCGCTCGGGCAAGGACAATGTGTTCTGCGCCGGCGCCAATATCGGCGCGCTCGCCAAAGCGACGCACGGCGACAAGGTCAATTTCTGCAAGTTCACCAACGAGACACGCTTGGCGATCGAGGATGCGTCGGAGAATTCCGGACAGCGCTATCTTGCCGCAGTGAGCGGCGCGGCCGCGGGCGGCGGCTACGAGCTGGCGCTCGCCTGCGACTGGATCACGCTGATCGACGACCGCCGCTCGTCGGTATCGCTGCCCGAACTGCCGCTGCTGGCGGTGCTGCCCGGCACCGGCGGTCTCACCCGCCTCACCGACAAGCGCAAGGTGCGGCGTGACCGCGCCGATCTGTTCTGCACTACCGAGGAGGGCGTGCGCGGGCAACGCGCGGTCGACTGGCGGCTGGTCGACGAGATCGCGCCACCGTCTTCCTGGGACGAGCGCATCGCCGAACGCGCCCTGGCTCTTGCCGCAACTTCCGATCGCCCGTCAGATGCGAAGGGCATCGTGCTGACGCCGCTGGAACGAGAGATTGCGGGCGACGCGATCGCCTACCCGCATCTGCGGGTCGATCTCGACCGGGCAAACCGGCGCGCCGAGATCACCGTGCTCGGACCGCCAGCGTGCCGCGACCGCCGCGCATTCGATGGCGCCTGAATTCTGGCCGCTGGCGATGGCGCGCGAACTTGACGACGCAATCCTGCATCTCCGCTTCAACGAACCGGACTCGGCATCGATCGTATTCCGCAGCGACGGCGACCTGATGAGAGTCAGTGCTACTTGACGGGCTGCTCGAAGGAGTGAGCGACCGACTGGTTTGTCCGCGAGATATTGCTGATGTGGAAGCGCGTCTTGAAGCGCATCGACATGACCTCGCGCAGCATCTTTACGTTGATCGAGCCAGGAAGCTGCTTTGCCGGGTTTCTCGCGGAGCTGGTCTTCGCCTCCGACCGCGCACTGATGTTTTCCGGCAGGCGCAGCGGCGACAACCGGCCCGAGGCGCAGCTTGTGCTGTCAGCGCTGAATTTTGGCGCGCTGCCGATGGGCAATGGGCTGTCGCGGCTCGCGACCCGGTTTCTCGGCGAGCCCGAAGAGTCTGGAGCGTGCCGAGAAATCCGATCGAAGAGCCGCTTTCTCGCTGACGACGCTGAACGTCTTGGCCTCGTCACCGCTGCTTACGACGAGGTCGATTGGGACGAGGAGGTGCGGCTGATGCTGGAAGAGCGTGCGAGCTTCTCGGCGGATGCGCTGACCGGTCTCGAAGCCAATCTGCGCTTTGCCGGGCCGGAGACGATGGAGACCAAGATCTTCGGCCGCCTGACCGCCTGGCAGAACTGGATCTTCCAACGCCCCAATGCGGTCGGCGACACGGCGCCCTCAAATCCTACGGCACCGGCAAACGCCCCAATTTCGACCCGAAACGGGTGTAGTTTTGGTTGTCATTCCGGGGCATCGCGCAGCGGGGACCCGGAACCCATGAACACCGGTCGGGGGATTTGGGTGAATACTCGTGCTATTGGGTTCTCGCTGGCGCGGGAATGACAACATAAAGAGTTGGAGAAGATACAGGAGCTCCACATGCCCAGCGATATGGCGGTCGATTACGACGGTCTGATCCCCAACAATGTCGGGCTCAATGCCGACCCGCGGCTGCGGCGAGCACTCGAACAATGGCACCCGAGCTACCTCGAGTGGTGGATGGACCGCGGCCCCGACGGGTTCCAGGCGGCCGATGTCTATCTGCGCACCGCAGTCGGGGTCGACCAGGAGGGCTGGGCCAAGTTCGGCTTTGTCCGCATGCCCGAATACCGCTGGGGCATCCTCTTGGCGCCCCAGGTTGAAGGCCGCAGCATCGGTTTCGGCGCGCACAAGGGCGAGCCGGCCTGGCAGGAGGTGCCGGGCGAATACCGCGCGATGCTTCGCCGCCTGATCACCGTACAGGGCGACACCGAGCCCGCCTCGGTCGAGCAACAGCGCCGCCTCGGCCTCACCGCGCCCTCGCTCTACGACCTCCGCAACCTCTTCCAGGTCAATGTCGAGGAGGCCCGTCACCTCTGGGCGATGGTCTACCTGCTGCAGAAATATTTCGGCCGCGACGGCCGCGAGGAAGCGGAAGATTTGCTGCGCCGCCGCTCCGGCGATCGCGACAGCCCGCGCCTTTTGGGCGCCTTCAACGAGCGCACACCCGACTGGCTCGCGTTTTTCATGTTCACCTTCTTCACCGACCGCGACGGCAAGATGCAGTTGCACGCGCTGGCGCAGTCCGGGTTCGATCCGCTGTCGCGCACTTGCCGCTTCATGCTGACCGAAGAGGCGCACCACATGTTCATCGGCCAGTCGGGGATCGGCCGGGTGCTGGAAGCGACCTGCGCGGCGATGAACAAGGCCGGCATCGCCGACCCGCATGATGTCGAACGGGTGCGCAAGCTTGGGGTCATCGACCTGCCGACCATGCAGAAGCGCGCCAACATGCACTTCTCGCTGACCCTCGACCTGTTCGGCAGCGAGCTGTCGACTAATGCGGCGAACGCCTACCAGGCCGGGCTCAAGGGCCGCTATCTCGAAGACCAGATCGACGACGACCATGTGCTGACCGGCGCGACCTACCCGGTGCTACGGCTCCGCGACGGCGCGGTCGTCAAGGAGGACGTCCCGGCGCTGTCGGCGCTCAACATGCGGCTGCGCGACGATTTTGTCGCCGACGCGCAGAGCGGGGTCGAGCGCTGGTGGAACCGCATCATCGAGCGCAGCGGGATCAACTACCGCATCGCCTTGCCGCATGTCGCGTTTAACCGGCGCATCGGCGAGTTCGCCGCGATCGAGGCTGATCCCGACGGAAATATGTTGAACGACGGCGACTGGGCGCGACGCCGCGACGAGTTTCTGCCCTCGGCTGACGACGACGCCTTTGTCGCTTCGCTCATGGTGCCGGTGCGCGAACCCGGCAAGTTCGCCTCGTGGATCGCCCCGCCGCGCACCGGTATCGACAACAAACCCGGCGATTTCGAGTACGTGAAGCTGGCGTGAGGTTCACCCGCACCCTGACCTTCCCCCGCTCGCGAGGGAGAAAACAGCAATCGTCGGCAGCTCAATGCTGCCTCCCCTGCCAGCGGTGGAAGTCGGCCGCGCAGCGGCCGGGTGGGGATTAGCGGCAGTGCTCGACCTTTTGCCCGGCGAAACGTTCCTTTCCAATACGCCGGCGCTCGCCGCGCACAGAGGCACCCAGCCAGATCTGTTCCTGCGCTGGAACGCGATCCCCGAGGGCGCGACATCGATCGATGTCGTCGTCTTCCTGCATGGCTTTTCGCAATCCGGCGGCGCGATGCCGCTCTCGGAGAAGCTCGAGCGCAGCGGACTGATTCTCTCCGGCCGCGCGCGTCCGACGCTGGCGATGCTGCCGCGCGGCAACTCGATCAGGCATTATTACTACGATTTCCCGGCGCTGCTCGGCGGCGGGATCGACCTGCTGCTGGCCTATGGCCTGCACCGGCTGGCGGAGATGCGCGGCGCGCCCTTGGCGCTCGACCGCTTCATCCTCGCGGCGCATTCCGGCGGCGGCATGCCCGCGATCGATGTCATCGCCAGCGCCCAGGCGCAACCCGACGAGCTCTACATTTTCGATGGGCTCTACGGCCGCGACCCGGCCGAGGGCGATCCGTTGCAAGGGATCGAGATTGTCGAGCGCTGGCTCGGCGAGCGCTTCGCCAACGAGCCGGCGCGGCCAAGCGCCATGCGTGTTTCCTTCATTGAAAACCAAACTGGGCCGTTCTCGCATGCGGTCGGTGAGCTCATTGCGTCTCGCCTCAGCCTCGCCCCGGCCGAATTGCGCCCGCTCGTTGCACGCCGTTATCGGGTCGAAGCGGCCGGCGTCCAACACTCTCAGGTCGCGCGGGTCGCGCTGCCCGAATTGCTCGCCACTTCGGATGCCAACATCGACTGGTACGCTCCGCCGCGCTTCTAAGGTTTAAGCGACGGCGTTGAGGTCCAGGACATCGGCGTCCGCGGCCGGCTCCAGCTCGCAAGCGTTCACGGTCATCCCCAACAGCGTGTAGTAACCGATCGCGGTGGTCAGCTGGATCAGCTGGTCGTCGCCGAAGCGGATATGCAGCTTCTTGAACAGCGCGTCGTCGACGCGATGCTTGCGCAACAGTTGGCGCGTGAATTCGACAATCTCCGCGTCGAGCGGGGCGATCCCACGCGAATGATTCTGGCGGATCGCGGTGATCGTTTCCTCGGGCACGCCCAGGCGCCGCGCCTGGCCGGTCTGCGCCCCCCAGACGTACATCGCCTTGAATTCGCGCGCGACGGTCATCGCCGCCAGGACGCGCACCTTCATGTCGAGCGTGCCCTCAAAACGCACATAGGCGCCGAGATGGGCGACGCGCTCCGCCACCTCAGGCGAGTGCATGAACATCAGGAACGGGCCTTGCACCGCGCCGCGGCTGGCAGTGATCGCGTCATACGCCGCGTGGTGTTCCGGGGCGACCTGCTCTTTGTTGGTAATATGGGGGAGGCGTGCCATGGCGTGTCCTTCCTCTATCAGTGGCGATTGTCTAGTGACCCGGACATTCGGGCACCGGGTCCATGTAGCGTGTCCAGATCTCACTCCGGCCGATCAGCGAGATGCCAATATAGCCGTGCAGATCGAGCGTACCATCATCCCGCAGCTTCATGTTGGCGTGGTAGGTCCTGCCGTCATCGGGATCGTAAACCGACCCGTCCTCCCACTTGCCGGGATCGCTCGGCTTAAACCCCCACATGAAGGTAAGACCGCAAAGCGGTTGATTTCGCCGCGCAGGATCGGGGTCTTTGAGGTCGAGACCCAGCGGGTTCGGGTCGTCCGGTTTGATCTTGAACCACACCAGCCTGCCGCAAAGCGCGTCGCTGTCCGCGCAGCGGTAAATCTCGACGATGCCGGATTTCTTTTCGGTGAGCCATGTGCCGAGCGGCCCGCCCGTCTTCGCGGTCGCCGCCAACGCCGCGGTCTGCAGCAGAACGAGGGCCACCAGGGCGTCCCCCAGCAAGCGTATCGCGGTGTGGGTCGGTTGGGGTAAGCGCAAAACCTTGGTTCCCTGACTGAGTCATGCCGCAAACACGAAGGGGGTTCATCGGCATACGGCGTGCATAGATAATACAGGGTTGGACGGGCCCCGGTGCCAGAGCACGGTGCCGCGCCCCTCATTTAACCGGCGATCGCGATGCAAGCACTGTTCATCGGCCAAGCGTATATCGACATCACCTTCGTCACCGACGTAATGCCGACCGGCGACGAAAAGACGGTTGCCCGCGACTATGCCGTCTCGTTTGGCGGCAATGCGGTCACCGCCGCCTTTTGCTGCGCCAAGCTTGGCGTAAGGCCCGATCTCCTGGCCTCGGTCGCCGACGATTGGCTTGGCCGCATGTTCATCGACATGGCGGCGCGGTACGGCATCTCGGTCCACCACCGCAAGGTCGCGCAATCCTCACTGTCCTTCGTGATGCCGAAGGACGGTCAGCGCGCGATCGTCCGCTGCCGCGACGACGACTACAAGCACCCGCACCCGCCGCTGCACCTTACCGGCTGCCGCGCCTTGCATGTCGACGGGCACCAGCCCGACGCCGCCATGGACTACGCCCGCACCTGTCGAGATGCCGGCATCCTCACCTCGCTCGACGGCGGCGGGCTGCGCGCCAACACCCATGAACTTCTTGAGTTCATCGATGTCGCGGTGGTCGCCGAGCGGCTCTGCGAGCAAATGGCGCTGTCGCCGAATGACATGCTGCAATACCTGCGTTCGCGCGGCTGTCGGATCGGCGGGGTGACCTTGGGGCCGCACGGCATGGTCTACTATCAGGGCGATGGCGAGCCGCGCCTCTTACCGGCGCTCAATGTCCCGCCGGAGCGCGTCGTCGACACCAACGGGGCTGGCGACATTTTCCATGGCGCCTACATGTATTCGTATTTGAGCAACCCATTCGGCCTGTGGGACGACCATTTCCGCTTCGCTCGCGCCGCTTCTGCCTACGCCATTCAACATCTCGGAAACGAAGCCAGCCTGCCGAGCTTGTCGGATATCAACGAGACCCACGCGCGCTTCGACGAGCGCCGCGAGCGGCCGCGGCTAAGATTGGCCGAGTAAAGAGGCGAGCATCCATCCGTTGGGGAGCCAGGATGAACGAGCAGAAACGGGTGTCGCTTTGCCGAACGCGCTGATCGCCGAAGACGACATCGAGCAGTTCAAGCAGACGGTTCTCGCCAAGCTGACCCTGGCCGTGGGCAAGGACGTCTCGTCCGCGACCGACCGCGACTGGTTTGTCGCCACCACTCTGTCACTGCGCGATCGGGTGATCCACCGCTGGCTGGCTGCCGACCGCGACGACCTCGCCCGCGGCCGCAAGCGCATCTATTACCTGTCGCTCGAGTTTCTCATCGGCCGCCTGCTCAACGATGTCGCCGGCAATTTGCAATTGCGCGATGTCGTACACCGGGCGCTGGGCGATCTCGGCGTCGACTTCGACCGGGTGCGCTTCGCCGAGCCCGACGCGGCGCTCGGCAATGGCGGCCTCGGCCGGCTTGCCGCCTGCTTTCTCGAAAGCATGTCGAGCCTGGGCATTCCCGCCTGCGGCTACGGCATACGCTACGACCATGGGCTCTTCCGCCAGATCGTCCGGGATGGCTGGCAGCAGGAATATCCGGAGGAATGGCTTTCGTTCGGCAATCCCTGGGAGTTCGAGCGGCCGGAGATCGTCTATGACATTAGCTATGGCGGCTGGGTCGAGACCGTTCCCGGACGCGGCGGGCACACTCGCTTCGTCTGGCATCCCGAAGAGACGATCGAGGCGGTCGCCTATGACACCCCGGTCGTCGGCTGGCGCGGCGCGCATGTCAATCCGCTGCGCCTGTGGTCGGCGCGCGCGGCCGATCCGTTGCGTCTCGACGTGTTCAACCGCGGCGACCACAGCGGCGCGCTGACCGAGCAGAACCGCGCCGAGACGCTGTCGAAAATCCTCTATCCGAGCGACGAAATCCTCCGCCGGCAAAGAACTCCGGCTGCGCCAGGAATATTTCTTCGTCTCAGCCTCGCTGCAGGACCTGGTGGCGCGCCACCGCCGCGCTTTCGGCTCGCTGCATACGCTACCCGAGCATGCCGCGATCCAGCTCAACGACACCCACCCCAGCATCGCCATCGCCGAGCTGATGCGCATCCTGGTCGATCTCCACAACATCCAGTGGGACGACGCCTGGAAGATCACCGTCGACACTTGTCATTACACCAACCACACGCTGATGCCGGAGGCCCTCGAAAGCTGGTCGGTCACCTTGTTCGAGCGTTTCCTGCCACGGCATCTCCAGATCATCTATCTGATCAACGCCCGCCACCTCGAAGCTGTGGCGCGGACGCATGTGCTCGACGCCGAGGCCATGGCCTCGGTCTCGCTGATCGACGAGCATGGCGGGCGGCACGTCAAGATGGGTCACCTCGCTTTTATCGGCAGCAGCCGCACCAACGGCGTCTCGGCGATGCACACCGCCCTGTTGCGCCAGACCGTGTTCAGCGACCTGCAGCGCCTCTATCCCGAGCGGATCGTCAACGTCACCAACGGCATCACCTTCCGCCGCTGGCTCTATCAAGCCAACCCGGGGCTGACGCGGCTGTTGTCGCAGGCCTGCGGCGAGGACATCCGCGACAATCCATCGGCCATCGGCCGCGTCGCCGCGATGGACGATGACAGCGCGCTGCACGAACGCCTGCGCGCGGTCAAACGCGCCAACCGGCTCACCCTCGCCCGGCTGATCCACGACCGGCTCGGTTTCCGGGTCGACCCCGGCGCCATTTTCGATGTGCAGATCAAGCGCATTCACGAGTACAAGCGCCAGCTTCTGAACGTCCTCGAAACGGTGGCGCTTTACAATGCGATGCGCGCCGACCCGACCCGAGAGTGGGTGCCGCGGGTCAAGATTTTCGCCGGCAAGGCCGCGGCGAGCTACACCGCGGCCAAGCTCATCATCAAGCTTGCCCACGACGTCGCCGAGGTCATCAATCGTGACCCCGCCGTGCGCGATCTGCTCAAGGTGGTGTTCCTCGCCAACTACAATGTGAGCCTGGCGGAGACGATCATCCCGGCCGCCGATCTCTCGGAACAGATTTCGACCGCCGGGATGGAGGCTTCCGGAACCGGCAACATGAAGCTGGCGCTCAACGGCGCGCTGACGATGGGCACCCTCGACGGCGCCAATATCGAGATCCGCGACAGCGTCGGCGCCGACAACATCTTCATCTTCGGGCTGCGGGCCGAGGAGGTCGCGGAATTGCGGCGCGACGGCACCGGCCGGAAGCCGCCATCCGCGGCGCTGTCGCAAGTCCTCGAAATGATCGAGACCGGGGTCTTTTCACCCGGCGAGCCGGATCGCTTTCACCTGCTCACGAACGCGTTGCGGCACGGCGACCACTACATGATCGTCGCCGACTTCGACTCCTATTGGCAGGCGCAACGCGCGGTCGACGCGCTGTGGCGGGAACCCGACGATTGGGCGCGCATGTGCCTCCGCAACATCGCCGGAATGGGCTGGTTCTCGGCCGATCGCGCGATCGGCGACTACGCGAAATCGGTCTGGCACGCGCGGTTTTGAGGCGGCTGGATCAAAACCGCATGCGCATTCCGCCATAGACCGCGATCGGCGCGCCGGGCGCCAGGAAGCGGTTGTCGACGCCGACGCCATTTGTCGGAACGCCGGGAGCGCCGATTTCGGTCGGGTCGCCGAATTGCCCGAAGCTGGCGTATCTCGCGTTGAGCAAATTCCGGATATTGGCGAAGAGCTCGAAATGATCGGTGATCTTGTACGAGGTATGGAGGTTGACCACCGCGTAGCCCGATAGGGTCGGGTTCTGGTTCGATTCGTCGCCGCGTAGGAATTGTCCGCTGAAATAGGTCAGCGCGGCGCCCACGATCCAATTCGGCTTGATGTGATAGTCCGCGCCAGCCTTGAGCTGGTGCATTGGAATGCCGGGCAGACGATCCCCGGGCCTGACCTGGATGTCGCCGTTGGCGTCGGCGAACGGGTTGTTCGGCGACGCCAGGGTCAGCGCCGATTGGAACGTCGCGTCGACGAGGCTGTAATTGACGAAGGCGGACCAGACGTCGTCCTTGTAGGCGAGACCGGTTTCGATCCCCTGACGGCGCGTCGCGCCGATATTTTCGAAGAAACCCGTGCTGAGGGACGTAGCAACGCCGTAAATGTCGTCGTCAAGATCGGTGCGAAACAGTCCGGCGTTCCAGTTGATTCCCCCAGGCAGGACGGCGGACAGGTCGAACTTGCCGCGCAGACCGGCTTCATAGGTATGCGAAACTACCTGTTTCAGGTTCGGCGGATCGGATGACAGCGACGACGGCAGCAGGCAGGGCTGAGCCGGGTTGGAACACTCGATCTCACTCGGCGTCGGCGTGCGGTTTCCCTCCGAATACCCGGCATAGGCCGTGAGGTCTTCGGCCAATTTATAGGTCGCGCCGATCGCCGGGTTGAACCGCGCATAGTTTGCGGAGCCGGTCAGATCGGCGCCGCGCCGATCGCTGAGCGCGATGCTGGCGTGGTTGAACCGCCCGCTCAGCGTGACCGCCAGCGCCGGCGTAAGGGTGAGCGTATCGGTGGCGAACGCCGCGTAGTACGTGTTGTTCGCGCCGAGGCTCACCGGGGTTGCGATGAAGCCGGCACCCTCGGGCGTATCGACAAAGAAGCCCGAGGGCTGCACCTGCAGCGCCGGATTGATGATGCCGACCTCCACCGACGACCCGAAATCGACGGTAGAGTGGTCGACGCTGGCGCCGAGCACGAAATGGTTTTCGTGGCCGAAGACGTCACCGGTGTACGTGGTCTGCAACGTGCCGCCGATCGTGACCGCGTGGATGCTCTCGCGGTCGTTTTGGCCGATCGGAATGGCGCCGCCATTCGACAGATCGGGAATTGGCCCGCCGCTCGCGCTCACCACCGGCGTCACCCCGTCCGATTGACACAATGTACCGCTACCGTCGCTACACGCCGTGTACCGCGTGGTGTTGCCGTTGACTACCGCCTGGTCGAACTCGCGGCGGTAAGCATTGGCCTGAAACGACAGCGCATCGGTCGCCTGGTAGCTGCCGTTGACGGCGAGGAAGGCAAGCTTGTTGGTATTGTTCTGTGGCGTGGTGAAGTCGAAACTCCGGTTGACCGCGAGCGTTTGCGCAGGGGTCGTGCCGGCGCCGGCGAGGCTGTTCTCGGCGCCGCCGAAGCTGATGTCGAGCGAGACGCGATCGTCCCGCGCGGCGATATCGGCATAGACCTGGCGCAGATGATCGGGCGAGAACTGGCGCCAGCCATCGTCGTCGAACCAGCGCCCGGCGATGTAGGCGGCCACGTTCCCGGCCCGCTTGCCGTACTGGAACTGGGTGCCGCGCTGACCGAACGACCCGCCGGCGAGCTCCCACTCGAAGCCCTGGTAGGTAAAGCCGTTCTTCATCGTGATGGCGACGGCGCCACCCAGGGCGTTGAGCCCGTAGACCGGGTTCGCGCTGACCATGTCGAGACGATCGATGGCGATATCGGGAATGAGATCCCAATTGACGGTATCGCCGAATGCCTCGTTGACGCGCACGCCGTTTTGATAGACCGCGATCCCCTGCGGCGTTCCCAGAACGGGCGAGGCCTCGAAGCCGCGGTAGAGGATGTCGGGCTGAAATCGATCGACCAGCGTTTCGTTGATGTTCACGCTGCCCGCCTGGCCGGTCAGGGCGTTGACGATGCTGGGCGTGCCCTGGCGCGTCAGATCGCTGGAGTCGAGGGTTTGGATGTTGGCGGGAAGCTTATCGGGATCGATGCCGCTACCGGGCAGCGGCGTCGTCGCGATGACGTTGACTGCCGGTAGCGTGGTTTCCGCGGCCGGCGCCGCGGTCTGAGCGGCAGCGGCGCCGGTCAGAGACAGCGTCAGCGCGCCAGCGAGCAATCCCCCCTTGAGCACTTATCGTTCCTATTTTCTGGACCTTCCCAGTCATTAGGGCACGAAAAGCCACGGGATTGCCATGGTGCTCCTTCCCGATCTCATCGGCGGCGCTCGACGAGCCCGGCCCCTGAACGACAAGCGGCGCGCCCGCAGGGGCGCGCCGCCGCCGCACGGATAGTTTTGTCGGAGCCGACTAACCCTTGACCCCGCCCATGGTAAGCCCGGCGGTCATCCGGCCACGGAACAGGTAGTAAATGATGACCGGAGGTATCGCATAGACGATCGATGTCGCCATCATGTAATTCCACGGCGACTCGTCACTGTTGAGGAACTGCGCGAGCGCAACCGGCACGGTCATGCTGCGCTTATTCGACAGCAGCAGGAACTGGTAAAGATACTCGTTCCAGGCGAGCAGCAGCGCGTAAGTGCCGACCGCGACCAGCGCCGGAGCCATCAACGGCAGATAGACCCGAAAATACACCTGGATCGGCGACGCCCCGTCGATCCGCGCCGCCTCGTCCAGTTCCAAGGGAATGCTGCGGCCGTATTGCTGGAAGATGAAGATCGCGTACGGCGTGGCGAAGGTCACCTCGACGGCGATGATCGACCAGACATTATTGCCCAGCCCGTAGCTCTGCATCATCCGATAGAACGGGATCGCTAGGAAGGACGCCGGCACCAGATAGGTGAGCAGCGCCGCATTGGTCAGCAGCCAGCCAAACTTGATCCGCATGCGGCCGATCGAGTAGCTGACCATCGTCCCGATCCACAGCGTCAGGAACACGGTCCAGAAGCCGATATAAATGCTGTTCGCATACTGGTGCCAGAAATACTCGAGGTACCAATACCCCTCGGTAAAGACGATCCAGAAGCTGTACGGTGATGGATCGGCCGGCCAGATGCTGGTCGAGAACACGTCGTTGTGCGACTCGAGCGCAACCATGAACATGTTGTAGAGCGGCGCCAGCGTCCATATGGCAAGGACAACACCGAGCGCGAGCGCCAAGGCTTCGCCGACGATCCGCCGGCCGCGGTAGTTGGGCTTCTTGGGAAGCTGGTCCGCCGTGACCGCGCTCATAGCTGCACCTCGGATGTGCGCAGCTTGTGCATCAGCAGGATCACCAGCGGGATCATCAGCGGCAGCGCTGAGAGCACCGCGGCAACGCCAAGCTGCGGCCGCGCGATCTCGAATGCGTCACGAATTCCGAGGGTCGCCAGCACGTGCGTCGACAATGCCGGGCCGCCGCCGGAGATGAAATAGGCGGTGTTGAAATCGCCCAGCGTGAAGATCGTCGAGAGCAGCGTGCAGACCAGATACAAATTGGCCATCAGCGGGAAGCTGACATGGATGAACCGGCGAATGCCGGTGGCCCCGTCGACTTCGGCCGCCTCATAGAGCTCCTGCGGGATCGCCATGCGGCCGGCGAGCAAAATCACCGTCCAGAACGGCATGTTCTTCCAGATATAGGTCGTGATGACCGAGCCCAGCGCCAGCCAGCGCGAGGTATCGAGCCAACCGGGACCGTCGACGTGGAAGACGTCCCAGATCACGTTGTTGATCAGGCCCCACTCGGTATTCAGCATCCAGTGGATCGAGATGAAGGTTGGCAACGCCGGCACCGCCCAGGGCAGCACGTACACCATCAGCAGGCCCTTGACCCACCAGCCCTTCCGCATGAAGAAGCCAGAGAGGAGCAAGGCGAGGAACATCTTCACGTTCACGCCGATGACCAGATAGAGGATCGTGTTGACGACCGTCTGCTGGTAGATCGGGTCGTTGAACAGTTCAACGTAAAGCGCCGGCGCATGGCCGAGCCACAACCCATACAGAACCGGAAAGACGACAAAGGCGATGAACACCCCGACATAAGGGATGCAAAAGGCTATCGCCCAGGCGTATTCCGAACCCTGCAGGCCGCCTCGCAAACTAGCGAAAAGCGAGCGCCGACGTGGTTGGAGGCCGCCTACCTCGATGACTGATGCGGATGCCATGTAAGCCTCTCAGCTCTGCGCGATCGGATATTTGCCAACGATCGCTTCGATTTTCTTGAACGCCGTTTCCGCGGCCGTCTTTGGATCGGTGCCGTTGCGGATGATGTCGGCCTCGGCCGAACCCCAGACTTGCTGGGCGTTGACCTCGGCCCAGCCCGGATTGAACACCGGGTAGTTCGCCACGGTGGGGCTGATCATGCCCTCGGTCGCGTAGGCCTTGACCTGCGGATCGCCGTTCAACCAGAACGGATCGTTTTTGACGATCGAGGGCACCGCCGGCAGCCAACGGCCGAGTCCTTCCTTCAGGTACTCGTTCGTGACCTTCGGCTGGATCATGTACTTCATGAAGTCCTTGGCGACCTCGACCCCCTTCGCTCCCTTCGGGATGATGGCGCCGCCGACGCCGAGCTCCGCCGTCATTGGAGTGCCGTCATTCTTGTTCGGCAGCCCCATGGTCGTGACCTGGGCGCGCTCGGCCTTGTCCTTGATCGCCACTTCGGTCGAGATTGTGCCGTCCAGATCCATCACGAACAGCTTCGAATGGAACCCGTTATTGTCGTCCGCGTCGGACCAGCTCAGGGCGCCCGACGGCACGTACCCGTCCTTGTACGCCTTTGATATGTAGGTCAGGGACTTGATCACGGCTTCCTTGATCTTCGGGTCGTCGAGATGGACCTTGCCATCCTTGGTCACGATGTCGTTACCGCCGTTGGCGATCAGGAAATGGTGGAACATGTTGTTGCCGTCGGCGGGGCCGCTTGTCGTGCACTGCAGCCCCATGGCGTAAACGTTGCGCAGGCCGGTATCGCGCAACTTCGCCTGCATCGGCTTGAAGAAATCCCAGAACGCATCCCAGGTCTTCGGCGCGTCGGCCATCTTGAACCCGGCCTTCTCGACGAGCGGCGTCCACACGTGGATCGGCAGCACCGCGGTCTTGTAGGGGATCAGATAGGCGCCGCGCTTCTTGGTGGCGCTGTTGTAATACTGCGTCGCCAAATAAACGGTCGGGTGATACTCCGATTTCTGGGTATCGACCACGTCGCTGCATTCGACGAGCTTGTCGTCCCAGGCATTCTGCGGGGCGACCACCTGGTCGTTGATGTCGTGTGAAATCAGGTCGGGCACATCGCCGCTGGTGATCGCCGAGACGATCTTCTGCATCAGCGGCGCGAATGGGATGAGGCTGAAGTCGATCGTGTTGCCGCTGGCCTTCTGATAGTCCTCGACCAGCTTCTTGAATGCGGCGTCCTCTTCCGGGACAAAACCCTGCGTCCACCACACGGTCGCGGTCTTGGCCGCGGCGTTGGCGATGAAGGGTCGTGCCAGCGTTCCGGCCGCTGCGACCGCGAGTGAACTCCGAAGTACTGAGCGCCTAGTGAACAGCGTCATCCCTATTTCCTTCTTGTTGTTACCGGCGGAGCAAGCCGCCGGCGCAAGCATGCGTACCGCTCGGCGGCGGAATATATGACAGAGGCCGCGCCGGCTCAATCGTTATCACGGTAACTTGCTTGGCCGCGAATCGTCACCCGCACGCTTAGGGCGCCGCACACTTACGCGGCAACGCCCATCATCTGCCCCTGGCGCTCAAGTCGTCTCGATCGGATATTTGGCGAAAATCTGCTCCACCCATTTGAAAGCCTTCTCCGCGGCGGCTTGCGGCGTCATCCCGTTCTTGAGCACGTCGGCCCACGCGGCGCCGAAGACATGCTGGTTGCGCACTTCGGCCCAGGCGGGGTTGTACACGAAGAAATCAGGCTCGGTCGGTCCGAGCAGTGCTTGCTCCACATAGGCCTTGCGGTGCGGATCCTCGCTCCACCACGAGTCCTTCTTGACGATCGACGGGGAGGCGGGAACGTTCCGCCCCAGCCCGACTTTGAGGTACTCGTTGGTGACGTCCGGCTGGATCAGATACTTCAGGAAGTCCTTCGCGACCTCGATGTTTTTGGCGCCCTTCGGGATCATGCCGCCCAAATTGGTGACCTGGGCCGGAACCGGCTTGCCCTCGTTGCTGAGCGGCAGCCCTTGGACAACGATGTCGTCGTAGTCCTGCTTGTTCTTGATGATCGCGACCTCGGTCGAGATCGTGCCGTCGAGATCCATGACGATCTGCTTGGCGTGGAAGGCGTTGTTGTCGTCGGCGTCGTTCCAGTTGATCGCGCTCTGCGGCACAAAACCTTCCTTGTAGAAGCTGCACGGCACCTCGATCGCTTTGATCACCGCTTCTTTGACCTTCGGGTCGTCGAGGTGCAGCTTGCCGTTCTTGCCGACCAGGTTCCTACCGCCATAGGCCAGCAGCCAATACCCGAAGAAGTTGTTCGGATCGTTACCCTGGGTCGTCAGCTGGAAACCGAGACCGTAAACGTTGCGCATGCCCTGGTCGCGCAACTTCTTCTGCACGTCCTTGAAGAAGCCGTAATAGGCCTCCCAGGTCTTGGGAATGTCCTCGATCTTGTAGCCGGCCTTTTCGACCAGCGGCCGCCAGATGTGGTTGGGCAGCGACGCCGTCTGATAAGGAGCCATGTAATAGCTGCGCTTTTTCGTGATGCTGTTGTAGCAATTGGCCGAGAGCAGCGCGGCCTCAGTGTATTCCGCCTTCTGCGTCGCGACGACGTCGCTGACATCGACCAGCTTGTCATCCCACGCCCATACCGCCGACATCTCGACCGGGCTGTTCTGAAACAGGTCGGGAACCTCGCCGCTGGTGATCGCGGCAACCGTCTTTTGCCGCAACGGCGCATAAGGAACGAGGGTGTAGTCAATTGTATTGCCGCTCGTCTTCTCGTAATCCTCGATGAGTTTCTTGAAGGCGATGTCTTCTTCGTGAGCGAAGCCCTGGAGCCACCACGCCGTGGCGGTTTTTGCCTCGGCCCGGGCGACGAAGGGGCGCGCCAAGGCGCCAACTGCGACAACCGCGGCGGAACTACGCAATACCGACCGGCGCGTGACCTGCATCAATTTCCTCCCACATGCAGCCCGCGGTGCCGCGGGTGGCAGTTCCCATTGTAAGGTTGCTGTCAGTAAAGAGACGGGCCGGCACAACGAGTCAATCGCCATCCTTGCAGCCGTCGCCCCATGCTTCCGCATGGCCCCGCCGCGCTAGGACGGCGGGGGTTCGGTTACCGCGTGGGAGTGTCAGCCTCGGCTAGGTCGTTTCGATCGGGTATTGCGCGAAGATCGCTTCGGTGCGTTTGAACGCCGCGTCGACCGCCGCCTCGGGGGTGACCCCCTTGTTGATCACATCGAGGATCGCGAGCGGGAATACCTTCTCGGTCGCGACCTGCGCCCGCGCCGGGTTGAACACTTCGTAGGGCGCGATCGTGGGACTGTAGATGCCCTGCTTGGTATAAGCGGTGAGCGGCTCGTTTTTGGGGTCGAGCCAGAACTCCTTGTCATCCTCGACGATCGATTTCATCGGCGGCAGCCGCCGGCCGAGCCCGACCTTCAGAAGGCCGGCCAGCACCTTTGGCTGGAGGGAATATTTGAGGAAATCCTTGGCGACGGCGAGGTTGGGAGCGCCCTTCGGGACCACCAGCGCCGCCGGCTCCATGAAGCCCGCCACCGGCTTGCCGTCATTGTCGAGCGGAAGGCCCAACGTCAGGATGTCGTCGTATTGCTCCTTGTCCTTCCACAGCGCGACCTCGGTCGAGATCGTGCCGTCGAAATCCATGGCGAGCAACTTCGAGTGAAAGGCGTTGTTGTCGTCGGCATCGTTCCAGTTCTGTATCGCCGACGGCATAAACCCGTTCTTGAAGGCCGACGACAGTTTGGTGACCACTTTCACCGCGGCTTCGCGAGCTTTGGGATCATTGGTATGCACTTTGCCGTCGGCGGTGAACAAGTCCTTGCCGCCATAGGCGACCATAAAGTGGTCGGTTTGCCTGATTGCATCGAAACCGGCCGCGCTGATCATAACGGAATAGGCATAGACGTTGCGCATGCCCCCCGCCCGCAATTTCTCCACGACAGGCGGGAAAAAATCGAGGAACGCGTCCCAGGTCTTCGGTAAGTCCGACGGCTTGAAACCGGCCTTGTCAAGCAAGGACTTCCAAACATGGAACGGCCACACCGTCATGCGGTTCGGGATCATGTAATAGCCGCGTTTCTTCGTGACGCTGTTGTAGGCGAAGACGGTCTGCAGCGCCGTCGGCATGAACAACGATTTCTGCGTCTCGATGACATCGGTCAAATCGACCAGCTGGTCCTTCCAGGCGCTCACCAGGCCAAAATAATAGTCGCCGAGGTCGATGATGTCGGGCACGACCCCGCTCGTCACCGCCGCGACCTCTTTCTGGCGCATCGCCGCGAAGGGGACGATGCTGTAGTCGATCGTGTTGCCGCTCGCCTTCTGGTAATCCTCGACCATCTGCTTGAAGGCAATATCCTCTTCATGGGCAAAGCCCTGCACCCACCAGACTGTCGCCGTGGTGGCCGCGGCATTGGCAATGTAGGGGCGCCCGATCGCTCCCATGGCGACCACAGCGGCGGAATTTCGCAGCACAGACCGGCGAGTTACCCGCATCTCTCAGTGTCCTCCCTCAAGCAACCCGCGGTGGCGTGGGTAGCGGTTCCGATTGTAATTTTGTTGTCAGCAAAGCCCGTCGGCGGTGGGGAGTTAACCCCGCCGTCGCTCCAATACCGCCAGTGGCCCCGCCGCGCTACGGCGGCGGGGTTCGGTTACCGCGTGGGAGTGTCAGCTTCGCTTATGTTGTTTCGATCGGATATTTCCCAAAGATCGCCTCGGCCTGTTTGAACGCTTTGTCGGCAGCCGCCTCCGGAGTCATCCCGTTTTGGATAATGTCCGCCCATGCCTGCGGGAAGACGTGGGTGTTCTGGACCTCGGCGTAGGCCGGGTTGTAGGCCCAATAGGCCGGGATCGTTTCATCTATTAAGGCCTGCGTCGTGTAGGCTTTGCGGTGTGGATCGGCGAACCACCACGGGTCGTTTTTGACGATCGACGGCATCACCGGCACGTTGCGTCCGAGCCCGACCTTCAGCCAATCATTCGTGATCTTCGGCTGGATGATATATTTCAAGAAATCCTTGGCGACATCGGCGCTTTTCGCGCCTTTCGGAATGATCCCGTTGGCAACCGTAGACTGGCTGGCAATCGGCTTGCCGTCGGTCCCGTTCGGCATGCCCATGGTGATGATGTCGTCGTATTCCTCCTTGTTCTTATAGAGCGCGACCTCGGTCGAAATCGTGCCGTCGATGTCCGCGACGATCAGCTTGGAGTGGAACGCGTTGTTGTCGTCGGCGTCGTTCCAGTTGAGCGCCGCCGACGGCACGTAGCCTTCCTTGAAGGCCGTCGTCGGGTAGGTCAGCGCCTTCATCACCGCTTCTTTTATCTTGGGATCATTGATGTTCATCCTGCCGTCCTTGGTGACGAGGTCCTTGCCGCCATAAGCGCTCACAAAATAGTGGAAGGTGTTGTTGGGATCGACGCCATTGGTCGTGACCTGGAGGCCGAGACCGAAGACGTTGCGCATGCCCTGGTCGCGCAGCTTCTTGTGCACCCCTTTGAAGAAGTCCCACCGGGCGTCCCACGTGTTCGGGATATCCGCAGCCTTGTAGCCCGCCTTCTCGACCAATGACTTCCAGATATGAAACGGGAGAACGGCGCCCCATAGTGGCACGCCGTAGTAGCTGCGCTTCTTCTGTGTGGCATTGTAGCCGCTGGCCGAAAGCAACGCGGTTTCGTTGAATTCCTTTTTCTGCGTATCGACCACGTCGCTGACATCGACCAGCTTGTCTTGGTAAGCATAGATCGCGACGATTTCGGCCGGGTTGGCGATCGTCAGGTCGGGCACGTCGCCGCTGGTGATCGCCGAGATCACCTTCTGGCGATGCGGCGCGAACGGGACGATGCTGTAATCGAGCTTGTTGCCGCTCGCCTTCTCGTAATCCGCGAAGATCTGCTTGATCGAGATGTCTTCTTCTTGCGCGAAGCCCTGGACCCACCAAACGGTGGCAGTCTTGGCTTCCGCCTTGGCGATATAGGGGCACCCGAGGACACCGACGGTGGCGAGAGCCGCGCTACTGCGCAGCATCGAGCGGCGAGTCAGAACCGTCATTGCACTACCTCCTGTTCAAAGTACGTCCGTTTGACCGATATTTTTTCGTGTCACGGCAGCCCGAGTTGTTTGTGACCACCCTCGCGCGGGATGGCCACAAACCCGTCCCCATCAAGCTGTTTCGATCGGGAACTTGGCGAAAACTTCCTCCATGCGTTTATAGGCTTTCTCCATCGCGTCCTTCGGCGTCATCCCATTCTTCATCACGTCGAACCAGGCAAGCTGGATCGCGTGCTCGCTGTTGATCTGCGCCATCGCCGGATTGTACGATTCGAAGAGCGGGAAGGTCGGGCTGAACAGCGTCTCCTTTATGTAGGTGGAGCGGTGTGGATCGGCTGGATCGAGCCAGAACGGGTCGCTCTTGGCCATGCTCGGCATCGGAATTGCCCAGCGGCCGAGCCCGCCTTTGAGGTAGTCGTTCAGCGTCTTCGGCTGGATCGAATACTTCAGGAAATCCTTGGCGACATCGACGTTCTTCGCCCCCTTGGGGATCACCGCGCCGAAGATCGGCAGCGGGCTCGCCAGTTCCTTCCCATCGTTGCCGAGCGGCATCCCCAGGGTCAGGATGTCGTCGTACTGCGCCTTGTCCTTGTAGAGCGCGACTTCGGTCGACAGCGAGCCATCGAAGTCCATGACGATCAGCTTCGAATGGAAGGCGTTGTTGTCGTCGGCGTCGTTCCAGCCCGTGACCCCCGATGGCACATAACCCTTCTTGTAGGGGACGGTGAGCTTCTCGACCGCCTTGATCGCCGCTTCCTTGATCTGCGGATCGTCGACATGGAGCTTGCCGTCCGCGGTGACCATGCCCCCGCCGCCATAGGCGTTAAGGAACGCCTGGAAGGTGATGCAGGGGTCGACCCCCGTAGCGGTCAGTTGATAGCCGTGGGCGTAGACGCTGCGGTTCCCCGCGTCACGCAACTTGTCCTGCACCGGCTCGAAGAAATCGAGAAAGGCGTCCCATTTTTTCGGGATGTCGGAAACCTTGAACCCGGCCTTTTCGACCAGCGAGGTCCAGACGTGGAACGGCACGCCCGCCGCCTTCATCGGGACCGCGTAAAACGCCCGCTTCTTGGTCTTCTGGTTGTAGCAGTTGCTCGCCACTAGTGCCGTGTCGATGAATTGCGATTTCTGCGTCGCGACGATGTCGCTGACATCGAGCAGCTGGTCTTGCCACGCGGTCGTCGGAACAAACTGGAAATCGGCAAATTCCATCACGTCGGGGACGTCGCCGCTGGTAATCGCGGAGATTTCCTTCTGCCGCAGCGGCGCGAACGGGATGATGCTGGAGTCGATCTTATTGCCGCTGGCCTTCTGATAGTCCGCGACCAATTGGTTAAAAGCATCGTCCTCGTTGGAGACGAAGCCTTGCGTCCACCACACCGTGGCGGTCTTGGCCGCGGCATTGGCGACATAGGGACATCCGATTGCGCTTACAGTGGCGAACGCCGCGCTATTGCGCAGCACCGCCCGGCGGGTCAACCGCATGACGAAGCTCCTTCCCTGTTCAATCCCCCGGTTTGGCGGGGCCGCCCTTTTTATTGGGCTGGACCGAAAGCAAACACTCGTTCCGCGGGGCGAGTCAATCCCTCGCGTTCCCGTCATGCACGCCCTGAAGCGCCCGGCGTTTCAGTCGTCGACGCGGGCTGTCGAGAGACTTGCCGCGACGTAGCGCCGCAGGGCGAGCAACAGCGCGATCGGCGGCAGCACGTAGATGATGCCGGCGGCCATCATCGCGTTCCATTCCGCGTCGACATCCTCGAATAGCTGGCCCTGGGTCACCGACACGGTCATGTGCCGCACCGAAAGCAGCACGGCTTGGTAGAGATAGTCGTTCCAGGCCAGCAGCATCGCGTAAATCGCCACGACCGCCAGCGCCGGCGCCATCATGGGGAGATAGATCCGCAGATAGACCTGCGGCGCGGATGCGCCATCGACCCGGGCCGCGTCGTCCAGCTCGAACGGTATCAAATTCCCGTACAGTTGCAGAATGATGATCGCGAACGGTGTGGCGAAGGTTACTTGCGCCGCGATCACCGCCCACAAATTATCGGCGAGCCCATAGGCGTGCATGATCGCGTAATAGGGAACGATCAGCAGCGACGCAGGAAGGGCATAGGTGAGCAGCGCGGTGTTGGTCAGGAGCGACGCTTTGCCCAGGCGCAGGCGGCTCACCGCGAAGCTCGCCAGCGACCCGACCAGCAGCGTCAGGATCATCGTGAACAGGCCGATGAACAGGCTGTTGCCGAACTGCTGCCAGAAATTCTCCAGGTATCGCGCCTCCTGGGTAATGACGTCCCGAAAACTGTCGAGCGAGGGCGATGGCGGCCAGAGATTGCCGTCGAACTCGATCTCGCCTTCTTCCGGATCGAGCGCGACCAGGAACATGTTGTAGATCGGCAGCAGCGACCAGATCAGCAGCGCGATGCCGAGGATGAGGGAACCCGCCTCGACCGCCATCCGGCGCGGCCGGCGCCGGCGCCGCGCTGGCTCACCTATCGCGGTTGCGCTCATAGCTGCACCTCGCCGGTCCGCAGCCGGCGTATCAGGACGATCGCGATCGGGATCAGCAGGGGCAGCGCCGACATCACCGCGGCGACGCCGAGCGCCGGTTTCGCGGTCACGAAGGCGTAGCGGTAGCCGAGCGTCGCCAGCACGTCGGTGGACAGCGCCGGCGCCCCGCTCGAGACCAGAAAGACCGTGGTGAAGTCGCCGAGCATCCACAGCGTCGAGACCAGCGTGCAGATGAGATAGAGGTTCGCCAGCAAGGGAAAGGTGACGTGCGCGAAGCGGCGCACCCCGGTCGCCCCGTCGACCTCGGCCGCATCGTAGATGTCGCGCGGGATCGTCATGCGGGCGGCGATGAAGATTACCGTCCAGAACGGCATCCACTTCCAGATATAGGCGGCGATGTCCCAACCGAGCGCGAGGACGCGGTCGTTGAACCAGATTGGCCCGTCGATCCCGAAAAACTCGGTCAACAGACCGTCGAGCAGGCCCCGCTGGTCGATCAGCATCCAGTGGAACGATACGCAGGCCTGCGCCGTCGCGATCAGCCATGGCAGGATGAAGGGAACCAGCAAGGCCCTGATCCACCAGCGGCGGCGCAAGAAGAATCCCGACAGCAGCAAGGCGAGGAACATTTTCAGGTTCACGCCGAGCCCGACAAAGATAATGGTGTTGACCAGCGTCATGAGATAGAGCGGGTCCGAAACCAGATCGCGATAGAGCGCGGGCTTCGCCCCCATCCACAGCGCATAGCCAAACGGGCAGACGACAAAGGCGAGGAACACCGCCGCGTAGGGCGCGATAAACGCGATCGCCCAGCGCAAATCCGCGCCGTGCAATCGGCGACGTCCAAGCGATGCTCCCTGCCCCTTGGCGCTTATGCTGTCCGGCGCGGCGAGCACCGGCTGCTTGCTGCTCATCGCTCCGGATCATCGCGGCTTCGGGCGGCGTGCGCAACCAAGTGGTAATCGCGTCCCCGCGTTAACAATCGCTCAAGCGATCTCCGCGATGCTGACATCTCCAAGGCCTCTCGATCGCGGGAGACACCTCGGTCGGTGCAGGAGGACGGGATGAGATTGGAGTTGTCGCGCCTGTCGGGCGAGCCGGTCTGCAAGGACCTCTGGCGGTCGGCCCCGGGTGTTCCGGTGGATTACCTCGACGACCTCGTCAGAGATGAGTTGCTGAGCTTTTACGACGGCAACGACCAGACTTTCTGGCCCAAGGCCCAATATGGCCAATCGGCGCCCGAACTGGTCCAGATGGTCGACGATGACGGCGCGCTTCTCGCCAAGTACGACGTCAACGACCTCGCCGCGGACACCGGCCGCAAGCTCGCCGCGCCCTTGGCGCCGGCGACGGCTATTGGCGGCCTCGCCGATGGCGGCGGCTCCCGCTAAGCCGGAGCGCTCGCTTTTGGTGCCGCCGCCGCTATAGAGCGACGGCTTGCTCGCAGGCCGGGACCGTGCGCCGCGGCAGGCTCCGTGCTGCTGATCGTCCGGGATCATCGCGAGTTCGCCGCGCGTTCGCAATCAACCCGTCCGCGGCGGCGATGACTTTACCGGCCGGGAGCCATCACCGACGTGCGACTAGACGCGAGCGAACGAATTTTTATCTCCGGTGGCGATAGCTCCCTGGGAGAGAACCTCTCATTTCGAGTGTTTAAAAGTATTTCAACCGTCTTCTGCCTCACTGGCTCGAGGTATCCGATCAGGGGCAGCACATGGGCAAGCTTCTCTTTTTCGTCGGCGCGTTAGCGATCGGCGGCTATTACCTCGTCCATAACATGCCTAGTGCGACGGTCTTCCCCTATTCCAAGGAGCAGGTGGAGGCCATTCTGGTGGACGCGAGGACCACCCTGCCGAGGCGAGATGGGCACGGGCAGATCGAGATCTGGGGAGCGGGCCGCTCGGAGAAGGGCGTCACGCTGCATATGAAATACGCCAGCACGGCGCCGCTGCTGACCTGCCAGGCGGTCATCACGGCGGTCGCGCCCAACCAAAGCGACGTCGTAGCCGATTGCAATAGAGACCCACCGAGCGATTCCCCACTGAGCCGCACGCAAGACGAGCTCCTTGCCCCCATGTTCGAGGAACATATCTTTGCGACGCTCGACAAACGCCCCTTTGATCGAGACAGGGTCGATCAAAGGGAGGTGGGGATCGTTTTCAGGAACATCCACGGGCTGCGGGACGAGGCGATCCAGAGAGCAGGCCAGTTTGGAGATGCTCTTTCCAATTCCAAATAAAACTTGCACACCATGCGGCGCCTGGACGGCGCCCTGAGTTCAAATCGCTAATTGCGAAGTCTTAGTCGCTGACCGGGCGGGTTTAGACGCGTAGAATGCCGCCAACGTCAAAGCGGAGTTCGCTCATGCCCGTCACCCTGGAGATCTTCACCGACTACGTCTGACCCTGGTGCTACCTCAGTACCGTGCGTATTGAAAAGCTTCAGGCGGCGTACGAGATCGACACCAAGCTGGTGCATTTCCCGCTGCATCCCGACACGCCCATGGAGGGGCGCGAGATGGCGGGGTTCTATGCCCAGCGCGGGCTCGATCCCGAGCAGATGTACCAGCAGATGAAGGAGCGGATGGACGAGGAGGGCCTGCCCTACGGCCGCCGCACCCACACCTACAACAGCCGCCTGGCGCAGGAGCTCGGCAAATGGGCCGACACCCAGCCCGGCGGCGGCGCGATCCACGACAAGCTCTACCGTGCCTATTTCGTCGACGCGCGCAACATCGGCGACCCCGACGTGCTGGTCGACATCGCCGAGTTGGTGGGGCTCGACGGCGAGGAGGCGCGCCGCATCATCGACGAGCGCGTCTTCAAGGACGAGGTCGACGCCGACTGGCAGAAATCGGCCAATTACGGCGTCACCGGCGTGCCGACCTTTGTCGCCGCGCGCTATGGAGTCGTCGGCGCCCAGCCCTACGAGGTGCTGGTGCAGCTGGTCGAGAAGGCCGGCGCGGCGAAGCGTTGAGAGACCCGGCGAGCGAAGTGAGCCGTTGGTCGAACAACGCCCCCGGACTTGATCCGGGGGCCCGCTAGACCGCCGCCGGCCGCCGCGAGACCAGCGCCGCGACGACACTGAGCCCGGCCAGCGCGGCGAACAGGCTCAGTGACAGCTGGTAGCTGCCGGTCCAGTCCCTGAGCGCGCCCGATGTCAGCGGCCCGGCGGCCTGTGCCATTACTTGCGCCGACAGCGCGACGCTGCGGATCGCGCCGAAATGCGCGCGGCCGAAATAATCGGCCCAGGCGACCGGCAGCAGCGTCAGGATGCCGCCGACCCCGAAACCGAACAGCGCCGCCGCGAGATAGGCGTCGGTGGGCGAGGCGATCGCCTTCATCAACAGCGCGCTTGCCATCAGCATCACGCCGATCGCCGCCAGCGGATAGCGCACCGGCAGGCGGCGCGGCAGAAACCCGCACGCCAGCGTCGCCAGCGCCGAGAACGCCGAGAACGTGCTGACGATGGTTGCTGCCGTGGCGGGCGCGATGCCGCGCTCGATCAGATGCGGCGCCTGGTGCAGGCTGATCCCCGCCTGGATCGGGTAGACCATCACCGTATAAAGCAGCAGCAGCCAAAACGCCGGGGTACGCATAGCCTGGCGGCGCGAGAATGCCGGTTCCGCCGGCGCCGCGCTAGTCGCCGCGGCGCTTGCCGGAAGGTCGCGCTGTATCCCGTCGGGATGCAGCCCCAGATCCTCCGGACGGCGCACCAGCAGCAGCCAGGTGGGCAGGAAGCCGACAATCAGGGTCAATAGACCGAGCGCCACCCACGACTCCCGCCACGACCCGCGCAGCATCGCCAGCTGGGCGATCAGCGGCATCGCCACCAGCCCCACCAGCTGCGCCAAGGTCGCGATCGACGTCGCCCTGGCGCGCCGCGCGACGAACCAGTTGTTCACCGCGCCGTAAATGCCCAGGTCGAACGGGCTCGCCCAGTTCATCCGGGCGAAGCAGAACAACAGGTAGAACACCGCCAGCGACGGGGTCAGCGACAGCAGCAGCAGCGCCGCGCCGGTAGTGAGGATGGCGTAGCACAGCACCAGCCGCGACCCGGCGCGGTCGAGAAACGGGCCGATCGCCGGCGAGACGATCGCGGCGAGGATGCCGCCCAGCGACACCGCGCCCGACAGCGCGGTGCGCGACCAGCCGAAATCGTGGATCAGCGGCGTCACGAACACCGACAGGGTCGCCACCGCCGGCCCCTGCCGCGCGAACCCGGCGCAGCACAACACCCCGAGCACAACCCAGCCGTAAAAGAACGGCACGCGGGCCGCGACCAGCGCCGGCAGCCGCGGCGGGCTCAGCGTGTTCGCTTCAGTCGTCATGGTCGGAGCCGGCGCGCCGCATCGTGGCGGGCATTGCGGTCGAGCCGCCCGCCCCTGTCAATGCGTCACGCCGATTGACTAATATGCGGCGCCACAGTCAAGGAGACGCCGGATGGCCCTACGCATCGGATATCTGCTGCCGACCCGCGAGCAGGTCATGGAGGGGCGGCCCGCGGCCGCGCCGCTGCTGGCGCTCGCCGAGCGCGCCGAGAGCCTCGGCTTCGATTCGATCTGGGTCGGCGACTCGCTGTTGGCGCGGCCGCGCCACGACCCGCTGACCCTGCTCGCCGCTGTCGCCGCGCGCACTCGCAAGACCGAGCTCGGCACCGCCGTGCTACTGCCCGCGCTGCGCAACCCCGTGGTGCTGGCGCAGCAGATCGCGACGTTGGATCAGATCAGCGAGGGCCGCTACATCCTCGGCGTCGGCATCGCGTCGGACAATCCGCCGATCCGCGCCGAGTTCGTCGCCGCCGGCGTGCCGTTCGAGAAGCGCGTCGGCCGCATGATGGAGGGGCTGCGGCTTAGCCGTGAATTATGGACCGGCAAGCCGATCAGCTGGAACGGCCGCTGGGTCCTGGAGAACAGCGTGCTCGGCCCGACGCCGCACCGGCCGGGCGGCCCGCCGATCTGGATCGGCGGCATGGTGCGCGCCGCGCGCGAACGGGTCGGCCGGCTCTATGACGGCTGGTTCCCCAACGCGCCCGACGCCAAGGGCTGGGGCGAGCAGTGGCGCGAAATCAAGGACATCGCGCGCGATGCCGGCCGCGACCCCGCCAGCCTCACCGGCGCGATCTACCTGACCCTGACCATCGACGAGGACGCCGCCCGCGCCGAGCGCCGGCTCGACGGGTTTTTCGAGAATTATTACGGCCAGCCGCCGGCGGCGATGCGCGGCCGCCAGGCCAACTACGCCGGCCCTGCCGCCGGCGCCGGGGCCTGGCTCAAATCCTATATCGACGAAGGCGCCAGCCACTTGGTGCTGCGGTTCGCCGGCGACCCGGAACGCCAGATGGAGGCGATCGCCCGACTGCGCGGCGAATTAGGGTGATTACGATTATCGATATTGACAAAATAGTATTATTGTGATATGTAACCCGCTCGTTGATTGACAGTCCGAAACCGGAGCTTGACGAGCGAACTCTTCTTCCGTGCGCGGGCACAACGATAAGGCACAACAATAAGAGCCGTCTGTCGTCCGCGACCGAAATAACAACCAACATCGGCGCGGGCGCTGTCGAGGCAAATAAGCCACCGATAACAAGCCCAAACCGCGCGGAAGCAAGGCCACTCGCCAAACCGGAAAGTAGGTGGTGAATAAGACTAGATGAGCGTCCGCCGCAAAGGCCTCGGCGGATGACACGCGGAGCCTGCCCGCGCAAGTCATCCGCCGAGCGGCGGGCCGGGAACGCCCCTCGCCCGCGCCCATGGGCGCAGCGGGTGCGGACCCTAAAAGAACACCAGGGTGCGCACCTCGATGCTCTCGCGCGGCGGCGCGTTGTCGGGCGTGTTCGGGTCGTCGAACGCGCCATGCGCGGAGAAGCGGGCCGCGTGCGGGCGCGCCGAATCGTAGCAGCTGATCAGGATCGCCTCGTCCGGCTGCATCTTCGGGAAATAGAACCAACGCTGGTTCGGGTTGTAGGTGACCGCATAGGTCTCGCCGGTGCGGTCGGGATAGCGCAGATCGGACGGCAGCAGATTGTCGTAGTCGAGCGTCTGCGAGTCGCACAGCACCAGCGGCGAGCGCAGCAACGGCCCGGCGATCGGCCGCCACACATTGTTGACCGCGAAGCGGTGCTTCAAGAGCTCGGTCGCCTCCTCGCCCATCAGGTCGCGCACGCGCTGCGGCGCCGACCAGGCGGTATAGTCGTTGTGGACGCGCCCCGCCGGCATCTTGACCGTGCTGCCCGGCCCCGACTTGGCGGCGTTGCGCACGATATGGTCGAAGGCGACGACCTTCTTGGCGCCGGTCGCCTCCTTCATCAGCCGCTCGCATTCGGGGTAGTAGACCGATTTGATGATTGCCTCGTCATAGAGATCGGTCGCCGCGGTCTTGTGGTGGACCAGGGCGAACCCCTCGCGGTCGAGCGACAGGTCGAAGTCCGCGCGCGTCGTAGACGGTGACCGTGTGTTCCTCGTTTTCGGTGTTGCGCAGGGCGATGCCCGGCCCGGGGTCGTAATTATACGAATAGGGCTTCTCGTCCATCGGCGCGGTGAAATTGACCGGCGCCTTGATGCCCTTGAGATTCGTTGGAGCCAATCCGTCCATAAAACCTCCGCCCCTAAAGCTAGCGCCTTGAAGGCGCGATTATGCCCACCATTCTACACGCTCGCCCCAGCCTCACCAACCGCGCGAGGGCGCAGTTCAGCCCAGCGTCCAGCCGTGACTTCCGGCGACGGCTCCGAACACGGTCAAGAGGCTGAGCACCAACAGCACCCAATGACCCTTTTGCAGCCGAGCGAAAGCAACATCCGGCTGCCGGGCCGCCCAAGCCTCAAACCGCCGGTGCAGGAAGAGCGGTTCGGCGACGAACAAAATGACGGCAAAAATGAGCCAGACGAGAACCATGGCGTGCATCCACCAGAACTCCGCCGAGCGAAAGCGATCCCACAAATCGAAGCCCGCCGTCATGTAGATCCCGGTCGCACCGACAAGCAGAACCGACGCCCGCGCCCACCACGTGAAGCGCCCTTCGATCGCCTTGAATGCGCCGAGCTGGTCCGCGCCCAGCTCCCGGCGGCGAATGGCCGGGAGCACCACCGCCGTGACCATCGCGACGCCACCGATCCACACCACGACGCCGAGCACATGCAGCGCGCGGGCTAGGGCGAGATCGTCCACGTTCAGCCGTCGCCGCTAGGCCGCCGCGGCCTGGGCCACCGTCGGCGCGTCGCCGGCGATCGTGGTGCGGCGCACGTCGCGGGCTTCCTCGGGCGGGAACGGGCGGCCGCGGTGCATGGTCTGGCGGTTGTCCCACATCACCAGGTCACCGACAGCCCATTGGTGCGAATAGACGAATTGGCGCTGCGTCGCGTGCTCGATCAGGTCGCGCAGGAAGGCGCGCGCCTCGGGAACCGGCCAGCCGACGATGGCGCCGGCGTGCGAGGCGAGATAGAGCGACTTGCGGCCGGTGACCGGGTGGGTGCGCACCAGCACCTGCCGCACCGGCTTGAAGCGCTCGCGCTCCTCGTCGCTAAGGTCGAAAAAGCCGATCTGCTGGCGCGAATAAATCTGCGAATGCTCGCAGACGAGACCCTCGCATTGCGCCTGGATTTCGGGGTCGAGCGCGTCCCAAGCGGCGCGCATGTCGGCGAATTCGGTGTTGCCGCCCTTCGACGGGATCTTGCGCGCATGCAGCAGTGAATACTTGGCCGGGATCGCCTTGAACGAGCTGTCGGAATGCCACAGCCGGTTGCCGAGCGCGAACAGCCGGCGCCTATCGTCGCGCGCCATCGGCTTGTGGTGCTGGTCGAGGTTGGAGACATCGGCAAAGGTCGGCGGCAGGCGGTATTCGCTCTCGGCCCGCAAACCGGTGTTCAAGGTCAGCTCGATCTCGCCGAGGCTCCGGGTGAACCTCAGTTGCTGCTCGTCGTCGATGTCCTGGTTGTGGAAGACCAGCACCGCGTACCGGTCCATGCCGGCATGTATTGCCGCGACCTCGTCAGGGGTAAGCGGGCGGCGTATGTCGATGCCGGATACCTCGCCGGCGAAGCACGGGCCGATCTGGCGGATGGCTACGGTCATGGCAATGTCCTCCGATTCTGCCCAATGTTACGAGCGACCCGGCCGGTTGTCAGCCCGCGGCCGTCGCGAGTGCCGCAAAACTCCGCGCCAAGACCGCGCCTTACCGGCCGCCGCGGGCCTCGATCCCCGCGGCGGTTGCGGCCCGCTCGCCGATATGGCTTGCTGGCGCCACGCCGACCTCGGGAGTTTTTTTGATGGCTCAAAAGAGCTGGAACGGATTTCTTCGCCTGTCCCTCGTTTCCTGTCCGATTAGCTTGTCGCACGCCACCGAGGAAAACGAGCTGAGCGAGAACGAAGACAAGGCGTTCGAGGCGATGGCTTCGAAGGTCATCGACCTCGACCATTTCGTCAGCCGGGCCGAGATCGATCCGCTCTATCTCGGCACGTCGTATTACGTCCAGCCCGACGGCGAGCTGGCCGTCGACTCGCTTCGCGTCATTGCCGAGAAGATGGCGGCGCAGGGCCTGGCGGCGATCGGCCGCGTCACCCTCGGCAACCGCAAGCGCCTCGTCATGTTCGAGCCGCGCGGCGCCGGGATGGTGATGTTCGCGCTGCACAACGCCGACGAGGTTCGAGCGGCCGGGTTCGACACCAAGCGCCAGGAAAACATCGACCCCGAAATGCTCGACATCACCGACTCGATCATCGAGCGGCGCAAGACCGATTTCGACCCGGCGAAGCTGCTCGACAAGCCCTAGCCCTCGGGCCAACGGCTTCAGCCTGACCGAACCCGGCGCTAAGTCAGATACGAGCCGCCGTTGACGTGCAGGGTGTGCCCGGTGACGAAACTCGCCGCGTCCGAGGCGAGGAAGACCGCGGCGTTGGCGATGTCTTCTGGCTGGGCGATGCGGCCCAACGGGTTGGCCGCGGCCATCGCGGCGATTTCCGCCTCGCTGCTGCCGTAGCGCGGTTGCGCAGTGTCGGTGAGGCCGGGAGCGATGGCGTTGACCCGGATGCGGTGCGGCGCGAGTTCCAGCGCCATCTGCCGGGTCATCGAGACGATGCCGCCCTTGCTGGCGACGTAATGCACGCCGCGCGGCGAGCCGCGAAACGCCGCGCCCGAGGTAATGTTGACGATCGCGCCGGGCCTGCCCGCGGCGACCATCGCCTGCGCCGCCGCCTGCGCGCAGAACGCCGCGCCCTTGAGATTGACGTCGTGGACGAAATCCCAATCCGCCTCGGTCATCGCCAGAAAATCGACGCGCGGGAAGACCCCGGCGTTGTTGACCAGGATGTCGATGCCGCCAAACTCGGCGACTACGGCATCGACCATCTCGCGCACCTCGCCGAGCTTCGCCATGTCGGCCTGGATGGTGACGGCGCGGCAGTTGTACCCGGTGACCGACGTCGCGACCTCGCGCGCCGCCGTTTCGTCGTCGAGCCAGTTGATCGCGACGTTCGCGCCGGCCGCGGCAAAGGCGAGCGCGATGCCACGGCCGATCCCTTGCTGCGCGCCGGTGACCAGCGCCGTCTTGCTCGCTAGTTGCATTAGCAATCCCCCATCAACTTGGCCGCAAGGAATAGCCTACCATTATCGGTAAAAGATCAGGACAGCAAACAGAGCGAAAGAGAATTTCTCCCAGAACGGGGAAAACACCGCTATATTCGTTTTCGGGAGTACTGGAATCAATTTGCGTCGGGGGACGCGTTTCCAGACATGAAGGCCCGGCCGCTTGCGGCTTGCTGTTGGGGAGCGTCGATGCGGCATAGGCTGTCTCATGGGTTGCTTGGCGGCGGACTGGCGGCGCTGCTGCTATGCGCGCCGGCAGCGACAACCCTCGCCCAGAGCCCCCCGGCGAGCCCCGCCTCGCCCCCCGCCGCCGTCAAACCAGCCAAGGCGGTGAAGACCGCCGACCAACACACCGCTCCGGTTCACCCGGCCAAGCTGGCGACGAAACACCAGTCGCCCGCTAAGAAGGTCGTCGCGGCGAAGAACAAGCACGCGCCCAAGCTGGCGGCAAAAAAATTCGCGCCGGTGAAGCAGGCCGCTACCAAGCACGCGCCGCCCTCCTACACAATCACCACGACCCGCGATCATGTCACCACCACGCGGGTCGTGACGGTTCCGCCGCCGGGAGCGCCGCCAGAGAAAGTCGCCACGGCCGCGCCGTCGAAACCGCTGCCGCCGCCCATCGAGCCGAAGCCCGCACCGCCGGCGCTGGCGGTCGCGACGGCACCGCGAGCCCCCGGCGCACCAAGCAGCATGCCGGTAGGGACCCAAACCGCGTCGGCGACGCCGGCGGCTTCCTTTGTTTCCGGCTTTCTTGGCACGGCCTTCGGCATCGCCCGCGACGCCAACGTGACGCCGCTGCAACGTCGCGCCCTGCTCGCCGATTTGTTCGCGAGCAAGATGGATATCGGCCGCATCGCCGGTTACACCACCGACGAGAAGTTGACCGCGCAGTCCACGGACTTTCAGCGGCGCTTCAAGACGATCCTGATCAGCTACCTGGTCGAGACCTACTACCCGCGGATCGAGCTGGCCGCCGATCCGTCGGTCAAGGTCGAGGTCACCGGAGCAGGTACGCTGCCCGACGGCACCGCGGAGGTATGGACGACCTTCACCAAGTCCGACTGGGTATCGCAATCGGTCAAATGGCACCTTGTCCCCGAGGATGGCGGCTTCAAGATCGCCGACATCTACAGCGCCGGCGCCAGCCTGGTGCAGATGGAGCGCGACACCTTCCTTTCGGTGATGCGCGACGGCGGGCTACCGCAGCTGATGGCGAAGCTCGACGCGCGAACCAAGGCGCTGTCAGCAGCGCCCTAATCGGCGGGTCGGCAAATTCCCGCGCGGGTCTAAGGTTCGATCCCCATCAGCTTTTGCAGCGTGCCGCCGAGAATGGCGATCTTGTCGGCGTCGGTGATGTCCGGGATCGATAGGATGTGGTCGACCGGCGCGGTATTCCAAGGGAACGGGTAGTCGGTGCCCATCACCACGTTCTCGACGCCCATCTCGTTGATCAGGTGCTTTACCGCCTCGCCGGTGAACATGATCGTGTCGGCCAGGATCTGGCCGTTACGCAGGTATTCGGTCGGCTTCAGCTTGGGCGGCGTGCCCACCCGGTTCGGGAAGACGCTGAGCACCGCGTCGGAGCGATGGGCGTAGCTGGCGAGGAAGCCGGCGCCGTGCGCCCCGCAAATCTTGAGGCCGGGGAAGCGGTCGAGCGTCCCCTCGAAGATCAGATGCGACAGCGCGATCGTGGTCTCCAGCGGGTTGCCGATGGTGTTGGTCAGAAGGCCGTTGCCGTTGAGCCGGCCGCTCGGCTCCAGTTCGCGGGTGCCGAGCGGGTGCATGAAGACGAGCACGCCCAGCTCCTCGCATTTTTGCCAGAATGGGTGAAATTTGGGATCGGCGAGGTCTTGTCCGGCGCACGAGCCGCCGACGGAGACACCCTTGAAACCCATCTGCTTGACCGCGTGTTCGATCTGCTGCGCGGCGAGATCGGGAAATTGCAGCGCCGCGGTGGCGAAGGCGACAAACCGATCCGGATGACTCGCGCAAAAGCCGGCGAGTTGCTCGTTCTGCACCTTGATCAGCTGCTCGGCGGCGTCGCGCTCGGCGCGATACCAGAAGGGATTGATCGAGAGCGCCTCGACATCGACGCCCGACTTATCCATGTGCGCGAGGCGCGTGCCGACATCCGACCACAAAAGGGCGGGCGCCTCGAGCGGATGATTGATGATCTTCGCCGCGTCCGGGACGATGCAATGCGCGTGGACATCGACCGTCTTGATGCGCTTGCCGGCGATCACCACCTCCCAGCGCTTGCCGTGGGCATGCGCGTGGCTGGAGCCCGAGCCGCCGCCGGAACTGGCGGCAGCGCCGGCGGTAATTTCGCAGCCAGTGAAGATAAGTCCGCCGGTGAGGTCGGGGGTGATCGGCATGAAGGTCCTCCCTGATGGATTGCCGTTGAGCTCGGGCGAGACCCTACTCGGGCTTGACGCGCCGGGCCAAACCGAATCTGCTCAGGCGCGTCATCCGGCTTCGCGCCGCGCGTGGGGCCCCGCCAGGGAGGGAACGAAATGGCTTTTGAGATCGGACATGTTCACCTGAAATGCGCCGACCCGAAACAGACCGCCGACTACTACATCAACAATTTTGGCGGCAAGCTGCTGGCCGAGATCCCCGGGCGCGGCTTCCGCGTCGACCTGCATGGGTTGCAGCTCAACATCACCGTCAAGATCGACAGTCAGAACCATCCGCAATTCCTTGGCATCGAGCATCTCGCGGTACAGACCGACGACTACGCCGCGACCATGGCGAAGGCGCGCAAGAACGGGGTCAAGGTGCTCGAGGAGATGAACAACAATGGCCGCCACGTCGCCTTTCTCGAGGCCCCCGACGGCGCCCAGTTCGAGCTCATCGAGAAGGTGTGAGAGGCCTACCTAGCGTTTTAGGAACTCCAGCAGCAGCTCGGTCACTTTCGCCGCTTGTTCCTGCTGCACCCAATGGCCGGCGCCGTCGAGCAGGTGGACGCCGGTCATTCCTGTGCAAGCCGTGCCCTTCATGCGCTGGACCGCGCCGGGGCGCTGGTAGACGCCCCAATCCGACTTGCCGGAGATGAAGATCGACGGCACGTCGATGGTGCGGCCGGAGAATAGTTGCAGCTCACTCTCAAACGCGCCGCCGGTGCGCGAGCGGTACCAGTTGAGCCCGCCCTGGAAGCCGTTGCGCTGGTATTCGCCGGCATAGACCGCGAGCTCGCGGTCGGGGAGCCATCGGCACGCGGCGATCTCGGCCGGCGACGGCATCTCTTTCGCCACGCCGGCGGCCATGTCGTCGGCCAGATCCATGACGTAATAGGTCGGCATCTTGGCCAGCTCGGTTGCGGTCCAGCCAGCGAGTTCGTGCGGCTGGTTGGCTTTCCAGTCGGCGCTCTTGTGGTGGAAATAGGCGCGCAGGAAGTCGTGGACGCCCTGCTTGCAATGCCACATCGCCGCGTTGGCCGGCCGGGTCGAGTACCACCACTGGTAATGCTTGCGCGGCCGCGGCAGCGCTGCCAACGCCTCGTGGATGGTCGGGCTCGGCGGCGGCTCCGGGACCTTGCCGTCGGTGGCGAACGGCAGGTCCGGCGGGCCGGCGAAAGGCGCGCTCATCAGCGCCAGCGAGCGGAAGATGTCGGGCCGCACCAACGCGCACCAGGCCGCGACCGAGGCGCCGAAATCGTGGCCGACCACCGCCGCAGTCTCGCGGTAGCCGAGCGCGGCGACGAGGCCGAGCGCGTCGCGCACCGCGTTAAGGATGCGGAACGGCGACAGATCGTCGTCGTAGTTCGCGCTCCATCCGGTGGTGCGGCCATAGCCGCGCTGATCGGGCGCGACGACATGAAACCCCGCCTCGGCGAGCGGCACCATGATCTTGCGCCAGGAATAGGCGATTTCCGGGAAGCCGTGCAGCAGCAACAAACACGGCCGCCCCGGCTTGTCGTGGCCGGCCTCGAGGATGTGAACTTTGAGGCCGTTGACCCGTTCGACGAAGCGGGCGCGAACACCGGCGGGCAGCACGGCGCTGTCGAGCGGAGCCAGTTCGGTCATCGTCCCCTTCCAAGGCAGCCGAGTTTCGTCGCCATGCTAGACGACACGGGTGGGAGACGATTCAAAAAAATCGCCCTCCCGCCGGCGCGCGGCGAGAGGGCGATGGCAACGAGCTCGATCAGGCGATGACAAGTTCCGATGTCATCTCGACACCGTGCGTCTCCGGACCAAGGAAGAGAGCAACCACGAAATTCACCAGCCCAAACAGGGTACCGATCAGCATTGGGATCGCGAAGCCCAGGTTCCAACCGGGGCTGGTTGCGAAGTAGGTCAAGATCGGCGGCACCAGCCCGCCGGCGATCGCGCCGACATGGTAGCTGAAGGCGCTCGCCGTCGCGCGCACCTCGGTCGGGTAGCGCTCGTTCAGGTAGGCCGGGATCTGTCCATACATGCCACCGCCGGCAAACAGGCCGATCGCGACGAAGCCGGCGACGATGATTACCGTATTGGTCGACAGCAGGTACATCGGCACGATCGCCATCGAGACCACCGCCGGGATGATCATCGCCCAGCGCCGGCCAAACCGGTCCGAAAACACCCCCCAGCTCGAGCTGGCGAAAAACACCAAGACATTTGCCAGCATGATCGGGGTAGCGATCAGCGCGGTCGAGAGGCCCAGATCCTTTTGCAGATGGGTCGCGAACAGCGCGTTGATCGAGTAGTAGGTGACGAACCCGGCGCATTGGAACCAGCAGGCGTTCAGCACGTTGCCGATGATCCCGCGGCGGAAGATCGCCGCGAGCGGCGCCTTGACGACGCGGTTTTCTGCCTTTTGCAGGCGGTTATTTTCGACCCAGACTTCGGGCTCCTTGACGAAGAAGCGGACATAGACGATCGCGAGCGCCGGGGCGATGCCGATCCACAGCATGCCGCGCCAGCCCCACCGGTCGAACAGCAGCCAATAGCACCCGCTGGACAGCAAGAAACCCAAGCCCCATGAGCCCTGCAGCACGCCGCTCATAAAGCCGCGCGAGCGGATCGGCCATTGCTCCATCGCCAGCGCCGCACCGCACGGCCACTCGGCGCCCATGCCGATGCCGAGAAGAGTGCGGAATAGCAGCAGGAACCAGAAGGTCGGCGAGAACCCGGCAATGAAATTGCACACCGAAAACCAGGCGATCGAGATCATCAGCGGTTTTTTGCGGCCGAGACGGTCGGCCATCCAGCCCGCCGCCGTCGCCCCGACGAGGCGCATCCACAAGGTCAGGGTGAACACAATCGCCACGTCCGTAAGCGGCACGTTAAATTCCTTGGCGATCGGCACCATGATCAGAAGGAAGACGGTGAAGTCGAACGCGTCGAGCGTCCAGCCTAGCCAGGCCGCCATATAGGCATACCATTGGTCCTTGGTGGGTTCCTTCCACCAGGGCATACCCGGTTCGCTGACGGAAATCGCCATCGTGAAGCACTCCTCTGCTCGGCCGGCCCCTTTTGTGGGTCCTTGCCACGACCCTAGGGCTGCCGAAGAGAGGCGTCTATGTCGTATGATGTGACTGTTTGCTCAGGCTAAATGATAGATATCCGGCGGGGCCAGCATTTATCCGAAATCAGCCCCCGAACGCACGTCCCTCGCCATTTTTGGCGGCGTATTTCGCGATGAAGTCCCAGTCGATCTCGAGCCCGAATCCGGGCTTGTCGCCGATGACCAGCTTGCCGTCATGCAAATGCGGGTGTTCACGGAAAAGGCCGAAATGGAGCGGGTCCGTGTCGGGTCCGCCATGCGATTCGACGCCGAACGTGCAGCGCGGCATCGCCAGCACGAGATGGCCGTGAATTTCCGGCGCGGTGTGCGGCGCGACGATGGCGCCGTGCTGCTCGGCGAGCTGGGCGACGCGCAGCGCCTCGGTGAAGCCACCGGCGCGGGTGGAGTCGAACTGGACATAGCGGACGCCGCCGATGGTGACGAAGTCACGTACCGTGAAGCGGGTCAGCTCGCGCTCGCCATGCGCCAGCGGGATGCGGGTCGCTGTTGCGAGCCGGGCGAAATCGGCCGGCTGCAGGTACCAGTGCAGCGGTTCCTCAAGCCAGAAGACGTTGGACGCCTCGACGCGATGGGCAAAGTCAATGCATTCAGGTAGATCGTAGGGCGCGTTCATGTCGAGCATGAGATCGGGCGCATCGCCGATGACCCGGCGCACCGTGGCGACCCGCTTCGCCTCGTCGGCCACCGAACCGGCGCCGCATTTGAGCTTGACGGCGCGGTAGCCGAGTTCGAGGAAGCGCGCCAATTCCGCGCCGTATTCCTCGTCGCTGGCGCCGCGGTAGTAGCCGCCGGTCGCGTAGGTGTGGAGTGGCCGGTTCTCGCCGCCGAGCAGGCGGTAGACCGGGACGCCGGCGGCCTTGCCCTTGATGTCCCACAGCGCGATGTCGATCCCGGCGATCGCCGCCATCGCCACCGTGCGGTCGGGACGTGCGATCGGCGCGGGGATGTCGGCGCGGCCCTCGATCGCGCCAGGGCGCGGCGAGGTCAGCGCGAACAGCCTTTCCCACACCGCGACATTGGCCAGCGCGTCCATGCCGGTAACAAACTCGCCGAACTTGGCGACGTACTCGCAAACCCGCGGCGCGGGGCCGGCATGGACGATGCCGTGGCCGGTCAGGCCGTCATCGGTCTTCACCTCGGTCAAAATCGCGTTCCACGCGGTCGAGCGCTCATGCGCGGTCCACACCGGCACCTGGCGCGGCATGGAGATCGGGAAGGTGGCGACGGAGGCGATCTTGGTCATGGGCATTTCCTTGTCATTGCGAGGAGCGCGCAGCGCGACGCAGCAATCTCGATACGACTGGCCCTGGCTTGCACGAGATTGCTTCGCGGCGCTCGCAATGACAGCGGCTAAGCCGTCTTTTGTTCGCTGAGGCCCAGTTCGCGGACGGTTTCCTCGCGCATCAGGAATTTCTGGATTTTGCCGGTCACGGTCATTGGGAAGGCGTCGGTGAATTTGATGTAGCGCGGGATCTTGTAATGGGCGATCTGGCCCTGGCAGAAGGCCTTCACCTCCTCGGGGGTCGCGGTTTCGCCGTCGCGCAATTTGACCCAGGCGCAGAGCTCCTCGCCGTAGCGCGGGTCGGGGACGCCGATCACCTGCACGTCCTGGATTTTCGGGTGGCGGTAGAGGAATTCCTCGATCTCGCGCGGGTAGACGTTCTCGCCGCCGCGGATGACCATGTCCTTGATGCGGCCGACGATGTTGCAATAGCCCTCGTCGTCGATCGTGGCGAGGTCGCCGGTGTGCATCCAGCCGGCCCGGTCGATCAACTCGGCGGTGCGCTCCGGGTCGGCCCAATAGCCGAGCATCACCGGATAGCCGCGGGTCAGTAGCTCGCCGGGCGTGCCGCGCGGCACGATGCGGCCCTCGGCGTCGACAATCTTGACCTCGACATGCGGCTGGATGCGGCCGACGGTCGAAACGCGGCGGTCGAGCGGGTCGTCGGTCGAGGACTGGAAGCTGACCGGGCTGGTCTCGGTCATGCCATAGGCGATGGTGATCTGGGCCAGATGCATCTGGTCGACCGCGCGCTTCATCACTTCGATCGGGCATGGGCTGCCGGCCATGATGCCGGTGCGCAGCGACCCAAGATCGAAGCGGGCGAAATCGGGGTGGTCCATCTCGGCAATGAACATCGTCGGCACGCCATGCAGCGCGGTGCAGCGCTCGGCCTCGACCGCCTCGAGCGTTGCCAGCGGCTCGAACGCCTCGCTCGGGTAGATCATCGCCGCGCCGTGCGTCAGACAAGCGAGGTTGCCGAGCACCATGCCGAAACAATGGTAAAGCGGCACCGGGATGCAGAGGCGGTCGTTTTCGGTGAACTTCATCGCGCGGGCGATGAAGAAGCCGTTGTTGAGGATGTTGTGATGGGTGAGCGTCGCGCCCTTGGGGAAGCCGGTGGTGCCGCTGGTGAACTGGATGTTGATCGGCTCGTCGAATTGCAAGGTCCCGGCGAGCGCGGCGAGCTGGCGGCGCTCGGCGTCTCCGCCGAGGCCGCAGACGTCCGCGAAGGGGATCATCCCGGCGTGGCTTTCGTCACCGATGGTGATGACGAGGCGCAGATCGGGGAGCTTGGCGGCGCGGAGGTTGCCGGGCGACGCATGCGCCAGCTCCGGCGCTAATTCGCGCAGCATGCCGATATAGTCGCTGGTCTTGAACCGCGCGGCGGTGATCAGCGCGGTGCAACCCGATTTGTTGAGCGCGTATTCGAGTTCGGCAAGCCGGTACGCCGGGTTGATGTTGACGAGGATAAGCCCCGCCTTGGCGGTGGCGAACTGGGTGACGACCCACTCCGCGTTGTTCGGCGACCAGATACCGATGCGCTCGCCGGGCTTGAGGCCGAGCGCGACGAGGCCGGCGGCGAAGGCATCGACCTCGCGCTGCAGCTCGCGGTAGTTCCAGCTTATGTGCTGATGGCGCACGATTAGCGCGTCACGCTCCGGAAAGCGTTCGACGATGCGGTCGAAATGCACGCCGATCGTCTCGCCGATCAGCGGGATGTCGCTGGCGCCATGGACGTAGCTCGGGAGCGGCATGACGTTCCTCCTCCCGCTAAGAGACCAGAACGCCAAGCCGATGTGAACGGGAAAGCGGTTAGGGGATGCCGCCGAGCCGGTGCTCTTTCGCCGGCGCAAAGCCATGCATGCCCGTCTGCCACTGCATCCCGACGATCGCTCCCTTCACCGGCTGCAACAGTGCGGCCGCGCAAATCGCCGTGAGCGGCAGCCAGATCAGCAAGTCGAGCCAGAGCGGCGGCGAATAGCTGATCTCGACAAGAAGGGCCGCCGGAACCAGCAGATGCCCGACGATGACGATCACCAGATAGGCCGGGAAGTCGTCCGCGCGGTGATGCGACATGACCTCGCCGCAAGCCGAGCAATGATCCACCACCTTGAGCCAGCGGCCAAACAACCTGCCCTTCCCGCAATTCGGGCAGCGCCCGGCGAACCCGCGCCGGATGGCTTCGGTGAGCGAGACAGGTTCGGTGCCGGAAGTCATCGTGAATTACCTCGAACGCAGCGCGCTAGATGTTTGCGGCCACGCTCGCCCGATCAATCGGATGCGGCAAATTGCCTGACGCGGGCGCCATCAAAGCGGCCAGGCAAAGCTGATTTCGTGGCCGTCGGGATCGGTGACGTGGAAGAAGCGCTCGCCCCAGGAGGCGTCGCGCGGCGCGGCCTGCGGCCGGTAGCCGGCGGCGACGAGGCGGGTATAGAGGCCGTCGACACCGTCGTCGTAGAAGATCGCGCGGCCCCACCATTTGATGTCAGCCGGCTCGACGGTGAGGTTCAAGTATGAGGCGCCGGCGCGGAAGCTGGTGAAGCGCGCGCTCTCTCCGCCATAGATGAGCTCGAAGCCGCAAAGCCGATAGAAGCGCACCGAAGCCGCCATGTCGCGCGTCGCCAGGGTGATCGCGCTGAGGGCGGTGATCATCAAAACCTCGTGCTACTGCGAGGAGCCTGGAGGACGACGCGGCAATCTCGATGGGTTTGTGCGCTTGGCACGAGATTGCGTCGCTTCGCTCGCAATGACAACGAGTGGCTAAAACATCACCACGCTGCGGATCGCCTCACCGGCCTTGAGCGCGGCAAAGCCCTCGTTGATCTCGTCGAGCTTGATGTGGCGGGTGATCAGCTCGTCGAGGAACAGCTTGCCGTCGAGGTGGAGACGGGCGAGCAGCGGGAAATCGCGCGCCGGCCGCGCGCCGCCATAGCTCGACCGGCGGATGCGCTTCTCGCCCATCAGCGCGCCCCAGCGGAACGCGACATTGGCGGCGACATCGGTCTTGCCGAGCCAGATCACCTCGCCGCCCGGGCGCACCGCCTCGACGCTGAGCCCAAACCCGTTGGGGCTGCCGGCGGCTTCGAGCACGGTGTCGACGCCGCGCCCTTGGGTCATCGCCTTGGTGGCGGCAACGACATCCTCGCGCGCGGCGTTGATGCGCGCGGTGGCGCCGATTTTCTCGGCCAGCGCCAACTTCGCGTCGTCGAGATCGACCGCGATGATCGCGCCGGCGCCGGCGAGCCGCGCGCCCTGCACCGCCGACAAGCCGACCGCGCCACAGCCGATCACCATGACGGTGCCGCCACAGCCGATCGAGGCGACGTTAAGCGCGGCGCCGACCCCGGTCATCACCCCGCAGCCGATCAGGCAGGCGCGGTCAAACGGCAGCTCCTTGGGCACGACGATCGCCTGCTGTGCCGGGACGACGCAGTATTCGGCGAAGGCGCCGAGGAACATCAGCTGCCGTAGATCGCCGCTTTCGCCGACGTGGAGGCGGCTCTCACCGTCGAAGGCGACGGCCTTGGGGCCATTGGCGAGATACGTCTCGCACAGGATCGGCAGGTCGCGGTCGCAATAGAAGCAATGCCCGCAATGCGGGTTCCACGACAGGATGACATGGTCGCCGACAGCGACGCCTTTCGCTTCCGGACCGATTTCCGAGACCACACCGGCGGCTTCGTGGCCGAGCACGATCGGCATCGGATAGCGCAGCCCGCCCTCGATGACCTCAAGGTCGGTGTGGCAGAGCCCCGCCGCCTTCATCCGCACCCGCACGTCGCCGGGCTTCAGCGGGCCACCGCTGACGGTCTCGACCGTCAGCGGCGTCTTGGGCGCGCGGAGTACCGCGGCACGCATCTCGAAGCTCATAGCAGCCTCTTAGGCCGTCATTGCGAGGAGTGCGCAGCACGACGCGGCAATCTCGATCAATTGCGCGCTCGGCACGAGATTGCTTCGCTGCGCTCGCAATGACGAGAAAATCATACCGGCCGCTCGCCCTCGATCGTGACCCGGTGCATGACGCGGCGCTGGCCGTGATAATCATTGATCGCATTGTGCTGGACGCAGCGATTGTCCCAGAACGCGATCGAGCCCTTCTCCCAGCGGAAGCGGCAGGTGAATTCCGGCCGCACCGCGTGCTCGTAGAGATAATGGAGCAGCGGCGCGCTTTCCTCCTCGGTCATGTCCTGGAAACGGGTGGTGAAGCCGCCATGAACGTAGAGGCACTTCTTGCCGCTCTCGACATGGGTGCGCACCACTGGATGATCCACCTCGGCATGCGCCTCCTCGGTAAAGCGCAGCTTCATCGACGATTTGACGTCCTCGCGCACCCGGACGGCGTTGGTCCCGTACGATTTGCGCGCGCTATGCATCGCCCGCATTTCGCCAAGCATCGACTTCAACCCATCCGACAGGGTTTCGTAGGCAAGGTATTGATTAGCGAACATCGTGTCGCCACCATAGGCCGGCACTTCGAGGGCATAGAGCACCGAGCCGAGCGCCGGCTTTTCGAGGTAGCTGACATCGGTGTGCCAGCCACCGCCGAAATTGCGCATTTCGTGCTCTTCCTTGCGGACCTCGATGATCTCGGGATGGGTGTTCATACCCGCGACGAAATCGTGGACTTGGAGGGCCCCGAAATGGCGCCCGAAGGCGACCTGCTGCTCGGGAGTCAGGTGCTGGCCGCGGAAGAAGATCACGCAATGGTCGACTAGCGCTTGGCGGATTTCTCCAACGACCTCGCCATCGAGCTCCCGCGACAGGTCGACGCCGGAGATTTCGGCGCCGAGCGCCCCGGCAATCTTGTCTACGGTGATCGTGCGGTTTTTCATCGCAACCCTCCTCAGGCGCGTCATTCAATGGCGAGCTACAGGGTGGCATGTTGTCCGCCACCGTGCCAGCCTGAGGGTGATTTCACGCTTCGCCGGAGAGCGAAATAATGATCGACGCGGCAATCGTCGGGCTTGGCCGCTGGGGCCGCACCCTGGTCGAGGCGGTGCAGGGCAAAAGCGACAAAATCCGCTTCACCCGCGCGGTCAGCCGCGACCCGGCGCAGCATCGCGATTTCCTCGAAACGCAGCATCTGCTCGCCGGCAGCAGCTTCGACGAGATGGTGGCCGACCGGTCGATCAAGGCGGTGGTGTTGGCGACGCCGCACACGCGGCACGTCGAGGAGGTCGTGGCCGCAGCGGCCGCCGGGAAGGCCGTGTTCTGTGAGAAACCGTTGGCGCTGACCCGGGAGGGCGCGGCGCGCGCGGTCGGCGCCTGCCGCGACGCCAGGGTGGTGCTCGGCATCGGCACCGACAAACGCTATTTCCCGGCGATCGCCGAGGTGATCCGCCTCGTGGATAGCGGCGAATTAGGCAAGCTGATCCATGTCGAGGGCAATTTCTCGAACGAGGTGGCGGCGGGCTTCACCGCCTGGCGCGGGTCGCTGGAGGAGTCGCCGGCGGGTGGGATGACCGGCACCGGTATCCATGTGCTCGACGCGCTCGCCCGCATCGCCGGACCGGTGCGGCGGACGCATACGCAGCTGCTGTCGCTGAAACCCGGCCCCGATCCGTGGGACAGCCTGTCGGTGATGCTCGAATTCGAGTCCGGGGTCGGCGGCACCTTGGCGGCGGTGCGCTCGACTCCGACGTTTCTGCGCGTCCACGCCTTCGGCAGAACCGGCTCGGCGGAGGCGGTGAGCCGCAACGACGTCATCATCCGCAAAAGCGGCGCCGAGCCGATCCGGATCAAGCTGCAGGGGATGGATTCGGTGCGGATCAACCTTGAACACTTCGCCGACGCGGTGGCGGGGGTGGCGCCCTTCCCGGTGTCGCCTGAACAGATACTCAACGTCACCAACGCTTTTGTTGCCGTCTGCGACACGGTGCGCGGCGGCGCGGTGACGCAGGAGGTTTGAAACGTGCCAGAAACCCTCCCCCATGGCGCGTGGAAGTCGCCGATCACTTCCGACCTGATCGTCGCCGAGACGATCGGGCTCGGCGCGGTGCTGGTCGATAGCGGCGACATCTACTGGACCGAGAGCCGGCCCGGCGAGGGCGGGCGCAATGTGCTGGTGAAGCGGGACGCGGGCGATATCACCCCGCCGCCGTTCAATGTCCGCACCCGCGTCCACGAATACGGCGGCGGATCCGCGGTGGTGCATCAAGGGGCGGTATGGTTCAGCGATTTCGCCGACCAGCGTCTCTACCGGCTCGAACCGGGCGCGACGCCGCAGCCGCTGACGCCGGAAGCGACGGACGGCGCAGGCTTTCGCTTTGCCGATGGGGTCATCGACGCGGCGCGCGCGCGCTGGATCGGCGTGCGAGAGGCGCACGGGGCGGAGCACCGGGTCGACAACGCTATCGTCACGGTCGACCCAACGATGCCAAACGCCGGACGCGTCCTCGCCGAAGGCGCCGATTTCTATGCAGCGCCACGGGTGTCACCCGATGGCAAGCACCTCGCCTGGGTGCAGTGGAACCACCCAAACATGCCGTGGGTGGGCACCGAGCTTTGGGTCGCCGCATTCGCCGAAGACGGTGGCCTCGGCGCGCGGCGCAAGATCGCCGGCGGCGATGACGAGTCGGTGTGCCAGCCGCAATGGTCGCCGGACGGCGCGCTTTATCTGATCTCCGATCGCAATGGGTGGTGGAACCTGTATCGCTGCGATGTCGGCGACGGGATCGTGCGACCGGTCTGCCCGCACGCGGCAGAATTCGCGCCGCCGCAATGGGTGTTCGGCCAGTCGAGCTACGCGTTCCTGTCGGCGGGGCAAATGGTCTGCACCTATGGCGAGGGCGGACGCACGGTGCTGGCGCGCCTCGACGCCGCCAGGGGCAAGCTGACACCGCTCGCCCTGCCTTACAGCGAGTTCGGCTCGGTGAAAGTGTGCGGCGGGAAAATCGTCTGCGCCGCCGGGTCACCGGTGGGGCCCGGCGCGATCGTCACCATCGACCCCGAGAACGGGGCAAGCGAGGTGCTGCGGCAATCCTCGGCCGCCGCGGCCAACCCGGACTTGCAGCGCTATTTCACCAGCGCGCAACACCTCGAATTCCCGACCGAGAACGGGCTCACCGCCTTCGCCAATTACTACGCGCCGCTCAATCCGGATTTCACCGCGCCCGCCGGCGAGGCGCCGCCGCTGGTCGTGAAGTGCCATGGCGGGCCCACCTCGTCGGCCTCGTCGAGCCTCAGCCTCGGCATCCAGTATTGGACCAGCCGCGGCATCGCCGTGATCGACGTCGACTACGGCGGCAGCACAGGGTACGGACGAGCTTACCGCGACCGGCTGAAGGGCGCGTGGGGGGTCGTCGATGTCGACGATTGCGTCAACGCCGCCCGCCATGTCGCGGCGGAGGGACTTGCCGACGCCGATCGCATGGTCATCACCGGCGGCAGCGCCGGCGGCTATACGGTGCTGGCGGCGCTGGCTTGCCGCGACGTGTTCAAGGGCGGCGCCAGCTATTACGGGGTCAGCGATGCCGCCGCGTTGGCGCGCGACACGCATAAATTCGAGAGCCGCTATCTCGACTGGCTGATCGGCCCCTATCCGCAGGAGGAAGCGCTCTATGCCGAGCGGTCGCCGCTGAGCCATGTCGAGGGACTGAACTGCCCGGTGATCTTCTTCCAGGGCGCGGACGACCGGGTGGTGCCGCCGAACCAGACTGAGATGATGGTTGAGGCCTTGCGGCGGCGCGGCATCCCTTGCGGTTATCTGCTGTTCGCCGGTGAGCAGCACGGCTTCCGCCGCGCCGAGAACATCAAGCGCACGCTCGACGCCGAGCTCTATTTCTATTCCGAGCTGGTGTTCCGCACGCGGCTGAGCTTTTGATCCGGCCTTGGCCGCAGCGGCGCGAAGCCGCTATGGTGCGGCGCAGACGCTGACCTAATCGGAGCCGCCATGCCGATCCTCCCCGAGGTGCTGGAAGACCTCGACGAGCTGACCCGGATCCGCCACGACATCCACGCCCATCCCGAGCTCGGTTTCGAGGAGGAGCGCACCGCCGATATCGTCGCGGCGAAGCTCAAGGAGTATGGCTGCGAGGTGCATCGCGGGCTGGCGACGACCGGGGTTGTCGGCACGATCCGCAAGGGCAATTCGCTGCGCGCGATCGGCCTGCGCGCCGACATGGATTGCCTGCCGATGCAGGAGCTCAACGACTTCGCCCACCGCTCTACCCATGACGGCAAGATGCACGCCTGCGGCCATGACGGGCATACGACGATGCTGCTGGGCGCGGCCAAGTACCTCGCCAAAACGCGGAATTTCGACGGAACGGTGCATTTCATCTTCCAGCCCGGCGAGGAAGGCCATGGCGGCGGGCGGGTGATGGTGCAGCAGGGCCTGTTCGAGAAATTCCCCTGCGATGCGGTGTTCGCGATGCACAACCGGCCGGGCATGCCGGTCGGCAGCATGGGGACGCGGCCGGGAGCGCTGCTCGCCGCGACCGACCGGTTCGAGATCAAGGTCACCGGCAAGGGCACGCATGCCGCGCACCCGCATAGCGGCAACGACCCGTTCATCATCGCCTCGCATGTGGTGCTGGCGCTGCAGACCATCCCCGGGCGCAATGTCGATCCGGTCGATTCCTGCGTGGTCAGCGTCGGGTTTATGCGCGGCGGCTCGGCCTTCAACGTCATCCCCGACGAGGTGGTGATCGGCGGCACGGTGCGGACATTCCGCACCGACACGCAGGATTTGATCGAGCGCCGCATGGGCGAGGTGGTGCGCGGCACCGCCGTGGCGTTCGGCGGCGAGGCTACGATCGAATACCGCCGCGGCTACCCGCCGACGATCAACCACGAGGACGAAACCTATTTCGCCGCCGATGTCGCTGCGGAAGTGTGCGGTGACGCCAATGTCAGCCGCACCGTCGCCGCCGACCTTGGGTGGCGAGGATTTCTCCTACATGCTGCAAAAAGTGCCGGGCGCGATGCTGTGGCTCGGCAACGGGCCGGGCGAAGGCGGCTGCTTCCTGCACAACGCGCGCTACGATTTCAACGACACCGCGCTCCCCTACGGCGTGAGCTTCTTCATCCGCCTCGCCGAGCGCTTCCTCGAAAAGACCGAATAGAGGACCCAAACACCATGAGAGTGCATGTCGTCAATGTGATGCGGCGGGACCCCGAGATCGCCGGGCACACGCTCGACCGCTTCGTCGAGTTCGCGCGCGGGGTCGAGGAGCGCGGCTTTCACGGGCTGTGGATGACCGATTCGTTCGGGCGCGGTCGCCCGACAATGGATCCGGTAGTGCTAATGAGCGTAGCGGCCGCCGTCACCAAGCGGGTCGAGATCGGTACCTGCGTGTTGCAGGTACCGGTGCGCCACCCGGTCGAGCTGGCGCATCGGCTCGCGGGGGTGCATGCGCTGCTCGGCGACCGGCTGATGCTCGGCCTCGGTTGCGGCTCGACCAAGGCCGATTTCGACCTGGTCGGCGAGGATTACGACGGCCGCTTCAAGACACTGATGACATCGCTCGAAATCATGCGAGATGCGTGGAAGGGTGCGCCGCTGGTCGGCGGCCAGCTGACCCCGTGGCCCGGCACCGAGGGCGGCCCGAACTTGATGCTCGGCGCCTGGCGCAACAAGCGCTGGATCGTCTATGCCGCCGAGCGCTGCGCCGGCTGGATCGCCTCCGGCCTCTACAGCCAACCGGAGGAACTGGAAAACGGCGTGCAGTTCTACCGCGACGCCGGCGGCAAGCGCGCGGTGCTGTCGAACGTCATCGTCGAGCTGCAGGGCAACATCGCCGCGATGCCGCTCGCCGGTCGTGCAACCATGCAGATCACCAGCGCCGCGGAGGCGCTCGACCGGCTGAAGCGCATCCGCGCCGTCGGCTTCGACGATGTGCTGTGCATGGTGCGCCCCGAGGGGCTCGACGATCTGGCGCGACTGCGCGACGCGCTCTGACGAAGCGCCGCCAACCGCGCCGATATTGACGGCTCCTGCAGGGCAGATTACCTAGGCTAAATGGCTGCTCTGGCGATCATTACCGCGCCCGACCCGCGCCTTAAGGTGAAGGCGAAGGCGGTGGAGAAAGTCGACGCCGCCGTGCGCCGGCTGATGGACGATATGCTGGAGACGATGTACGGCTCGATCGGGGTCGGCCTCGCCGCGCCGCAGGTCGGCGTCGCCCAGCGGATCATCGTCGTCGATGTCGCGCGCGAAGGCGAAAAGCCAAAGCCGATGCGGATCGCCAACCCGGAAATCCTGTGGCGTTCGGAGGAAAAGATGGTCGCCAACGAGGGTTGTCTGTCGGTGCCCGAGCACTACGCCGATGTTAGCCGCGCGGCGGAAATCCGCTTTCGCTATCTCGATGAGGAGAACGAAATCCGCGAGGTCGAGGCCAAGGGGTTGCTGGCGACCTGCATCCAGCACGAAATCGATCACCTCGACGGGGTGCTGTTCGTCGATCACATCTCGGCGCTGAAGCGCGGGATGATCCTGCGCAAGCTCCAGAAAGCCAAGCGCAGCCGCGTCTTGGCGCCGGCGTAGGCCTTTTCAGCTAGCGGCATGACCACGCCGCTCGATCTCGTCTTCATCGGGACACCGGATTTCGCTGCGACGATCCTTTCGGCGCTGATCGCGGCCGGGCACAGGGTGATGGCGGCCTATTCACAGCCGCCGCGGCCGACGGGGCGGGGCCACCGACTGCAGCGCTCGCCGGTGCAGGCATTGGCCGAACAGCACGGGATCGCGGTGCGCTGCCCGGCCAGCTTGCGGGATCCCGCCGTTCAGGCCGAATTCGCCGCGCTCGGGGCCGAAGTCGCAGTCGTCGCCGCCTACGGGTTGATCCTGCCGCAGCCCGTCCTCAACGCGCCGCGTCGCGGCTGCCTCAACGTCCACGCCTCGCTCTTGCCGCGCTGGCGCGGCGCGGCGCCAATCCAGCGCGCGATCCTCGCAGGCGACCGCGAGACCGGAGTCACCATCATGCAGATGGACGAAGGCCTCGACACCGGCGCGATGCTGCTGCAGCAGGCGGCGCCGATCGGACCGCAGACCACCGCCGGCGGCCTGACCGAAACACTGGCCGCGCTCGGCGGCAGGCTCATCGTCGAGGCGCTCGGCCGGCTCGACGCCCTGACTCCGCAGCCGCAGCCCGAAGCCGGGGTCACATACGCCAGGAAGCTCAGCCGCGAAGAGGCGCGGCTCGATTGGCACGCCGCTGCGAGCCGGCTGGAGCGTCAGGTTCGCGCCTTCGACCCATGGCCGGGTGCGTTCTTCGCGCTCGGCGACGAGCGCATCCGCGTGCTCGCCGCGGCGGTCGAAACTCGCCGAGGCAGCGCCGGGCACAGTGCTCGATGATCGGCTGACGATTGCTTGCGGCGAGGGTGCGCTGCGCCCGACCCGGCTGCAGCGCGCCGGGCGCGGCGCGATGGACGCCGCCGAGTTTCTCCGCGGCTTTGCGATCCCCGCTCGGAACGGTGCTGCCGTGCCCCGCTACAAGCTGACGATCGAATACGACGGCACCGGGCTAGTCGGCTGGCAGCGGCAACCCAACGGGCTTTCGGTGCAGGCGGCGCTGGAAAGCGCGGTGGAGCAATTTTGCGGCGAGAAGGCCACCGTGCACGGCGCCGGACGCACCGATGCCGGGGTGCATGCGCTTGGCCCAGGTAGCGCATGTCGACCTGGCGCGCGAGTATCCCCCCGAGACGATCCGCAGCGCGCTCAACCATTTCTTGCGGCCGGCGCGCGATCAGCGTACTGGCGGTCGAAACGGTGGCGCCCGATTTCGACGCGCGCCGCTCGGCCATAGGGCGGGTCTACCGCTATCGCATTCTCAACCGCCGCGCCGCCGCCGATGCTCGACCGGATGCGGGTATGGCATGTCGCACCGCCGCTCGACCTAGCAGCGATGCAGGCGGGCGCGGCACACCTCGTCGGCAAGCACGATTTCTCGACCTTTCGCGACTCGCTGTGCCAGGCGAAATCGCCGGTCAAGACGCTGGATGCGCTCGACGTGACGCAGTCGGGCGACGAAATCCACATCGAGGCCCGGGCGCGCTCGTTTCTGCACCATCAGGTGCGCAACATGGCAGGAACCTTGAAGCTCGTAGGTCTCGGGCAGTGGGCCCCCGGCGATGTCGCGGCTGCGCTCGCGGCGCGCGACCGCCGCGCCGGCGGCCCCACCGCCCCCGCCGAGGGGCTCTACCTCGTCGCGGTTTGCTATCCCGTGGGCCAGATCAATGGCTGACCGGACACGTTGCGGCTGACAAAATCGGCTGGCTTCTGCCATTTGATCTTACCCGCCGACGGGAGATAATCGCCGTGACCATAATCGCAGCCATCGGCGATTTGCCAAGGCGCCTGCACCACTGTGGGCGTTGGCGGCCCATTGTAACCGAGCGCCGTTTGTGGGCTATGGTCGGCATGGATTAAATCGGCGATCAAGTCGCCCGCGGGAAACGCGAGCTTGAGAACGTCGTCGCAATGCGAGGCCAAGACGGTGATGCGGTCGCACTTGGCGGCGGCGGCGGCATACTCGGCGGTCAGGCAGTCGCGATTGATCGCCCCAGCCATCATGCACAGCAATTTCACGCGGCTTGTCATGCCGGTAATTCCCTGCAGCACCATGCGCGCACCAAGACTGTGTGACACGAAAGACAAGCTTTGCGCGCCGGCGCACCATTGGTTGCAAAAATCCGCGAGCCGCCGGCCGCTGTCCATCGCCGGCCCACCCTCGAAAGGGTAATCGATGATCGGGATCGCGGCATCTCCCGGCCACAGCATGCCGATGAATTGGTAGGACGCTGGCAAGCTGAGATTCCGGGCGAGTTCATCAAGCGCCGCGGCCCCGTCCTGGTAGGAGACGTTGAAGCCATGGGTAGCGAAGAGGAGGTTCTTACCGCTGAGGACCTGGTTCACCTGCGGCCACGGCACCACGGCGAGTTGCGGCGGGTTGGGGGAGCCGTCGCCCGCCAGCAGAAAGGGATCAATGACTGGCCCGCCCACCGCTTGGACGCGGAAATTGAGGAAATAGGTCATCGTCAGCCCTTGACCGCCCGGACCGCGGCTACCGCGTTTTGCAGCGCCGTCGACAAATCTTTCGCCACCGGCGCTAGCGGTGCCGAGATCAAGCCGACAAGGAATGACATCCACAAGTTTGCCCCGATCAGCGAGCCAGCAACCAGCGCGAGCACTGTGGCCACGATCACCGACAGCAATTTGGCGGCATTGCGATATTTCTGGTCGGCTCGCTCGTAGGCCTCGTCGAGCACCGCGCTTAGCACGGCGTCGAACTGCCCCAGCACAGCAATTTCTTGCGGACTCACTTGGCCGCCCGTTATCGCCTTTTCCGCTACTGATTGGAGCATTGCCGCGTCGACCCCGGCCAGCGTCGCGAGAGCGGACGCGTCACCTTTGGTGAGGCGCAGGTGGATCAGTGCCTTGGCCTTGGCTTTTTGGTCGGCCTCGGCGACGCCGTTCAGCCAGTTGGCCCGCAATGTCCGCAGGACGTCGGTTTGGCCAAAGGCTGCCGGCCCGCCGGCGGTATTTGGAACGAAGCGTTTGACCGCCGCTTCAATAAAGCCGTAGCCGAAGTTCGACGGCCCGCCCCAAAACACCTTGAAGGCGTCAACCAAACCCATTGCCGCGGTGCCCAATGCACCGATGGCAGCGATCATGTTGAGGAGATAGGTGAGGCTTGGCTGCTGCATTGCGCCCTCCCGGTTTAGGGAATGCGTGATAATAACGCACTACTTTAAATAGAAAAATAGCTAGTAGATCGCCCGGCTGATGTGGCTCAGCACGATGGCAAGAACCACATCGGCGACGATGACGAGAGCTGCCCTCGGGCCGGTGACCGCAAGCCCGACGCGCGCGACATACCACTCGTAGACGAGCGCCGCGATGCCAAGGATGAGATCGACGCTCAGCATCGCATGAGGCGAGAGCACGCCGGCGCCGCCCAGCAGTGCGATTGCCGCGAACATGACCGTCTGCGGCACCTGGCACCAGTTGTAGGCGATCATGAACGCCAGAAAGCGATCGCCGCGTCCGAAGAAGTCGGCGATCGGCAGCACGACCAGCGGATAGGCGACCCACGAGATCACGAAATGGATCGTCTCAACCGCATAAAATCGGCCGGCATCGACCTCGATGATAGGCCCATCGCCGAGCCGGATCGGAAAGCTCAGCAAAATGATATAGAATGGGAAGCACAACAGCGCGGCGCGGAAAGAACGCCAGAAGCCGTCGATAGATGTGTCGAAGCAGGCCATCCCGCCAGGGTCGCCGCGCGCAAGCCGCAGCGTGCCCGCGAGAGCCAGCCATGCCTCAGCCAAGGCCGCATTCATATTGCTCTAGGCGTTGCCGAAGAAACGGTCGAGAAAACCGCCGTAGATCGCTACGAGGCGGGTGATGTCGGCGACATCGACTCGCTCATCGATCTTATGCATGGTCTGGCTGACGAGGCCGAACTCGGCGACCGGGCAATGAAGATGGATGAAGCGCGCGTCCGACGTACCGCCGGTTGTACTCAGCTCCGGCTCGAAACCGGTCGTCGCATGGATCGCACCGGTGAGGCAGTCGCTAACCTTGCCGGGAGGGACCAGGAATGACTCGCCGCTCACCTCCCAGGTGAGCTTGTAGGAGGGATCGACCGCGTCGAGTGCTTGTTTAACCCAGGCCTTGAGCTTGTCGCTCGTCCACAAATCGTTGAAGCGGATGTTGAAGGTGGCGCGCGCCTGGCCCGGGATGATGTTGGTGGTGGGGTTGCCGATATCGATGGTGGTGACCTGCAACCCCGATCTCTGGAAATGCTCGGTGCCGTCGTCGAGCGGGCGCGCAGTGAGTCCCGATAGCAGCGCCACCAGCCGGTGCGCGGCATTGTCAGCGAGATGCGGGTAGGCGACGTGGCCCTGCACGCCATCGACGGTGATGCGTCCGGTCATGCTGCCGCGGCGGCCGATCTTGATCATGTCGCCGAGCTGGGTCGCCGAAGTTGGCTCGCCGACGACGCAAGCGTCGATGGACTCGCCACGCTCTTTGAGCCAATGGAGCACCTTGCGGGTGCCGTTGATCGCCACGCCTTCCTCGTCGCCGGTGATGAGGAAACTGATAGAGCCGGCGAAGCTCGCGCGGCGCTTGGCGAGAAACGCCTCGGCGGCTGAAACAAAGGCGGCGATGGCGCCCTTCATGTCAACCGCGCCGCGCCCGCACAGGACTCCGTCTTTGAGCACGCCGGAGAACGGGTCGAACGACCACTGGTCGGCGGCGCCGACCGGCACCACGTCGGTATGCCCGGCGAAGCAAAGATTGGGGCTTCCCGTACCCTTGCGCGCATAGAGGTTGGCAATGGGGTCGGTTCCGGGTGCCTCGAAGGTGAGCCGGTGGCACGTGAAGCCCAATCCTTCCAAGGTGCGCGCGACGACTTCGAGCGCACCCTCGTCCTTTGGGGTGACGCTCGGTCGGCGGATCAGCTCCGCAGCGAGAAGAGCGGGATCGATCGCGACCATGTCTAGTCGCGCAACAGCTCGTTGATCGCAGTCTTGGCGCGGGTCTGCTCGTCAACGGTCTTTACGATGACCGCGCAGTAGAGGCTGGGACCCGGTTGGCCGTTGAGCAGTGGCTTGCCCGGCAGTGACCCTGGCACCACGACCGAATAGGCGGGCACGCGGCCGGTGATGATCTCGCCGGTGTCGCGGTTGACGATCTTGGTGGTCGAGCTGATGAAGGTCCCCATCGCCAGGACCGCGCCCTTCTCGACAATGACGCCCTCGACGACCTCGCTGCGCGCGCCGATAAAGCAATCGTCCTCGATGATCACCGGCTCGGCCTGCAGCGGCTCGAGGACGCCGCCGATGCCGACCCCACCCGAGAGGTGGCAGTTCTTGCCAATCTGCGCGCAGGAGCCGACCGTCGCCCAAGTGTCGACCATGGTGTTGCTGCCGACATAGGCGCCAACATTGACGAAGCTCGGCATCAGCACGACGTTGGGCGCGATATAGGCCGAGCGGCGGACGATTGCGCCCGGCACCGCGCGAAACCCGGCGTCGCGGAAGCGATTCGGCCCCCAGCCGGCGAATTTGGAGGGCACCTTGTCCCACCATTTTGCGGCACCCGGGCCGCCGGCGATCTCGCCCATGTCGTTGAGGCGGAACGATAGCAGCACGGCCTTTTTGAGCCACTGATGGACCCGCCACTTGCCGCCCGATTGCTCGGCGACGCGCAATTCGCCCGAATCCATGCCGTCGAGCGCCGCCTCGACCGCGTCGCGGACGTCGCCCTTGGTCGCGGTCGAGATCGTGTCGCGAGCCTCCCAGGCGGCGTCGATGGTGCGGGCGAGGTCGGAGGCGGTCATGGGGCGATCCGGAAATTGGCTGAACAGGGGGCAGCAACCATGATAGAGGCAAGCGGCGAGTGTCAACCAAGGCATCGGCCAAGGCGATGAGCTTCCCCGACCAGACCTATCCGAGCGCGGGCACCTATGTCGGCGCCTATCGCGACGAGATCGTGCGGGCCTGGGCCAGCGTCGACCTCGCCGCGTTCGACCGGGCGGCGGCGATGCTCGAAACAGCGATTCGGGCCGGCCGGATCATTTACGCCTGCGGCAATGGCGGTTCCGCGTCGATCTCGAACCATCTGCACTGCGACGTGCTGAAAGGCGCGCAGACCGACACTCCTCTCAAACCGAAGGTCATCAGTCTCGCCGGCCCGCTGGAGCTGGTTACCGCGATCGCCAACGACATCGAGTACGCCGAGGTGTTCGTCTACCCGCTCAGGACGATGGCGATACCAGGCGATGTGCTGATCACGATCAGCTCGTCGGGCAACTCGGAGAACATCGTGCGCGCCATCGAGTGGGCGCGGCGGAACGGCGTCGGCTCGATCGCCATGACCGGGTTCGCCGGCGGGCGCAGCAAACCTCTCGCCGACGTCAATCTGCACGTCGCGGCGGAGAATTACGGCGTTGTCGAGGACATCCACCAATCGATGATGCACTGCCTGGCGCAATACCTGCGCCAGAGCGCCATGCCCGCTGAGCTGGTGCCGCGCCGGGTGTTCTAGATCAGCAGCAGGAACGCCGCGGCGGCGCCCGCGACCCAGCAATAGATCGCGAAGGGCACCAAGGCGTCTTCAAAATCGTGGCGGCGAAAATAGCGCATCAAAAAGGCGATGCTGAGATAGGCGGTCACGCCGGCGACCACTCCTGAGAAGAGGGCCAACAGGCTGATCCCGTGGCCCGGCAGGGCCAGCATCTTGGGTATTTCCAGTACCGCGGCGCCAAGAATGATCGGGGTCGCGATCAGGAAGGAGAAATGCGCTGCCTCGGCGTGTTGCAGCCCGGCGACGAGGCCGCCGACCATTGCCGCGCCTGACCGCGAAATGCCGGGAATGAACGCCAGACATTGCCAGAAGCCGATAGCCAGCGCGCCTTTCCAGGTGAGCGAAGCAGGCTCGAGAGGGCGGTTTTGAACACTGCGGATGCGCAACCAATCGCCGAGCAGCAGCACGAACCCGTTGACGACGAGGAACAACGCGGCGATCAGCGGCGTGGCAAAGAGGCCGCGCACGAACTTTTCGAACAGGAACCCGATCGCCACAGCCGGTAGGGTGGCGACAATGATCAGCCACAACGCGTGCCGCGCATTCGCGGAGTCGCGGCCGCCGGCGCCAATGACGCCGAGCCCGATCTGCAGCCACTCGCGCCAGAAATAGAGCAAGAGCGCAACCGCGGTGCCGACATGCAGCACCACGACAAACGGCAAGAACTCCGGCGAATGCTGGTCGATCGGCCAGCCGAGCAGCCGTGGCGCGATCACCGCGTGGCCGAGGCTGCTGATCGGGAAGAGCTCGGTGACCCCTTGCAGGATCGCCAGGGCAATGGCGTGAAGCGCGCTCATCGATGTTTCGCTGTCCTCGGACTGTTGCTATCGGCGAGCCGGGCTGAAGCCCTTCGCCTCCATGCAGGAGGAGAGGATCGCCTGGGCCCGGTCGCGGCTGGTGTCCCTCGCCTGGTTCATTTGCGTCCGCGCGAAGTCCGAACGCTGCAGGTCGCTGGATCGGCTCGCGGCGATGTCCTGGTCGATGTCGAAATCGGTCTTGGTCGCGGCATCGGTGGCGGCGAGACAGTCAGTGTACGCGGCTTCGACCGATGCCGCGTCGGCGCCCGACTTCGCCCACGCGTCCGCGCTCGCGGCGGATTCAGGCGCCTGCTTGGGCCAGCCCGGCATGCTCATCGAGCTGCACGCGGCAATGAACAGCGGGATCAGCAGCCCCGCCACGCGCGTCATTGCGCTTCCTTCCCCTCGGCCGCCGTTCGTCGGACCGCCAGCAGCGCGAGGAGTTTCCGCTTCTCGGCCGGGCTTGCCTCATACCAGCCGGCGATCTCGTCGACCGTGCGTAAACAGCCGCGGCATTGCCGTGTCGCCGGGTCGACGATGCAGATCCCAAGGCAAGGCGAGGCCACCAACTGGTCGTCCATCACGATCCGTGCGCCTGAAGGTCAGCGAGCGTCATGCGCAGCAGCTTCGCCCGTTCCGGCGGGATGCGGAAGCTCCAGCGCGACAGTTTGGCGTTGAGGGTCTTCGCCTCATCCTTGGCCTTGCCGAACCCGGTGACGTCGAGCGCGAGCCAGTCGCCGGCCTCGGGTGGCGAGAGGCGTGCCCCGACGATAAGACCGTCGAAAGTCGTAAACGCGGCCGTGGCGGCCCGTTCGGCGGCGATCGGCAGCTCGGTGGCTGGCTTGACGTCGTCGAATTCGAGCGCCGCGAGCGCGGAGGCCAGGGTGGCTGTCACCTTGGGGTCCGGCGCGGTCTCGGCACCTTCGATGCCAAATTCGGCACCAGACGCCATCCGCGTGAGGACAACCGCGGCGCCGTCGGGCGCGGTCAGCACAATCGTGGCCAGCTGCGCAGAAGGTACATCGATGATCCGCCGATCGATCCAATCGAGCACGCCGCCCGACAAATCGAACGAACCATTTGCCAGCCAGGCCTGGTCGGTCGTGGCTTTGCGGACATAGACACCGGCAGCGCCGCCGCCGAGACTGGTCGGCCGGCGCCGGCCGATGATGAGCTGGCCAACCAGCGCACCGGCGCGATCCTGGATCGCCACCAGCGTCGACTTGCCGTTGGCCGGGTCGTCCAGATCGAGGCGCGGCAGAAGTTCGGCGCGGTCGGTTTTGGGCTCGACCAGCTCGACTGCCGCGAGCGCGGCCAGCAGCTTGCGCAGCCGATCCTCCGCCGCCGGGTAGTTGCCCTTCTCGACCACCGCCCAATGACCGGCGATCAGGTTGAAATTGATCGTCATGGCGCCGCGGGAAATGCGGATCCAGGCGAGGTCGTTGAGCTTCGCAGCGAGGTTGGGCAGCGCCGGCCGCCCGGCCGGCGCCGGGCTGACGTAACGGTCGCCAGTGGCGAGCGCGACGCCGGCCGCCACCGTCGAGAGGCCGGCGCCGGCAAGCAGCAGGTTGAACGTTCTGCGCAACATCAAGCTTCGCTCACAGCACTACGGCGAGCCCGCCGCAGTGCCGCCATCAGCAACGCCGCAACCGCGACAATAATCGGCACCAGTGCGATATCAAAGAATTCGAGCATCACCTTCAGATGCCCGATGTCGCTGCGCAACGCCGCTTGCACCTGACGGAGTTGGCGTCGGCTGTTGATAAGGTCGGTGCGGATTGCCTCGATCTGTTTGCTCTGGTCAGCGGTCGGCGTGCTCGCGCCGGAGGTTTCCCCGGCGGTCAGCTTCCGCAGCTGGGCCTCGGCCTGTTTGACTTTTTGTTCGAGCGTTCGCTGCTGTGCGGCGAAACGGTCGTCGGCCGCTCGCTGGATGCGCTCGACCACCTCGAACGGCCGGACAACAGTACCGCGACTTCTCAGACCGACGAGATCCTGGCCGCCAGCCAGCACCTCGACCGCGTCGGTGAGAAAATCGGCGTTGTTGGCGAGCGGCACCATCACCTGGCGGCCGAGGAAGTCGCGCGGCTGCGCCCAGAAGCGGGCGTCGAGCATGTCGGTGTCGGCGACGACGACGACATTGATCGGCTGCGTCGATTCTTTGAGCGGCTCGCCGGGCGCCGCATCTTTCGGCGGGCCGTCAGGGAAGGCCGTCGCCGCCTTGCCGGTGACATGTGCGGCGAGGACGTAGCGCTGGCCATCGGGGCGGAAATGGGCGAGTAGCTCGCCGACATCGGGCAGGCCCTTGAGCTTATCGGCCGGAATTTGCTCCGCCTCGGCCGAAGTCTGGATCAGCGGCTCGAACGTTGTCGACGCACCTTCGATGGGCTTTAGAATACCGGCGGTCGCCATCGCGAGGGTCGACAAGTCCGCGGTAATCGGGTCGTCGCGGCTGAGATTGTCGGATTGCAGGTTGAGCCAGGCGACGTAATCCATGGCTTCGGAGCCGCGGCCTTGCACCGGCACCGCGACACGCCGCGCGGCGCGCCGGTCGCCGACCACAACGTCCGGCAACAGCTTGACGCCCCAAGCCGTGAACAGGCGATCAAGATCGCTCGCCGTCGATTTGCCGGCCGTGCTCGCCAGCGCCGCCTGCGCCTCGGAATAGGGATCGACAAAGACCACCGCCTTGCCGCCCTTGAGCACATATTGGTCGATCGCGAACTGGGTCTTATCGGGCAGGTTCTGCGGGTGGACGACAATCAGTACGTCCGTGTCCGCTGGGATCGCGGCGAGATCGAGCGGCAGATTCTTGACATCGACGGTCTGCCGCAGCTGCTCGACGATTGGCGCTGGTGTCTCGCCATCGAGCGGTAATGCGCTCATCAGCCCGGCGACCGGGCGCTTGGGGAAAGCGAGCGAGTGCACGAGCCGGGTCAGGTCGTATTCGAGAAACCGCTCGCGCTCGGGGTTAAAGAAGGCAATGACCTGCTGGTCGTCGGTCGAGTTGGTGCCGGCGAGGCCGAAATAGACCGCCTCGCCGCGGTCGTCGAGCGGCGCGGGCTGAAGCCCATAGGCGACCGCGCGGTCTTCCGCGTCCGAATAGGGTAGCGGATCGTAGATCTCCAGGCGGATCTTGCCTTTTGCCGCGGCGACGTATTGGTCGAGAAGTTCGCGCACACGCTGAGCGTAAACGCCGTAGGAAGGAACCGCGTCGCCCAAACGCGGCGAGTAGTAAAAGCGCAGCGTGATCGGCTCGTCGATCTTGGCGAGGGTTTGCCGCGTCCCGGCCGCCAGCGTGTAGAGATGCTCCTGCGTCAGGTCGAGCCGCGATGTGGCGTAGCGCCCGGCCACGATGTTCGCCGCCGCCAGCATCACCAGAATCGATATAAGCGCGATAACCGCGTGGCCGACGCGCGAGCGCATCCCCTGCCCGATCGCCCAGAGACGGGCCATCTCACTCCGCCTTCATCAGATCGACGAGCACCGCGTTGGCACCGAGGAAAGCGACGATCAGCGACAGGAAGTAGACGAAATCGTGCAAATCGAGGACACCGCGGGTGATCGCGGTGAAATGGCCGAAAAGGCTCGCCCCGGCAACGGCGTGGATCAGCGCTTCCGACGCCCAGCCCTCGAACAGGCCGATGACGGTCGGCGTTCCCGCCGCGATCAGCACGAACACCAGCGAGGCGGTGACGATAAAGGCGACAATCTGGTTCTTGGTCGCCGCCGAGACTGCGGCGCCGATCGCCAGGATAGCCCCCGCCATGAGCCAACTGCCGAGGTAGCTGGCGGCGATGACCCCGTTATCGGGATTGCCGAGGAACAGCACGGTCAGCCAAAATGGGAAGGTCAGCGCCAACGCCATTCCGATGAAAAGCCAGGCGGCGAGAAATTTTCCCAGCACGGCCTCGGAAAGCCGGATCGGCAGGGTGAGGAACAATTCGATCGTGCCGCTCTTGCGCTCCTCGGCCCACAGCCGCATCGACACGGCCGGGATCAGCATCAGGTAGAGCCAAGGGTGGAACGTAAAAAAAGATTGCAGATCGGCTTGGCCGCGCTCGAAGAAATCGCCGACGAAATAAGTCAATACTCCGGCGAGCACGAGAAAAATGACGATGAACACATAGGCCAGCGGCGTCGCGAAGTAGCCAGCCAACTCGCGGCGGCAGATGATCGAGATGTTATTAATCAATGACTTGATGTCCGGTTCTGATGCGTGACTTTAGAAAAATCCCACGGTGCGCGCAGCTCGCCCTCCGGCGCGGTGATCGCCCGGAAGACATCGTCGAGCCGTCCGCGCTCGACGCTCATCTCGGCGAGTTTCCACCGCCGCGCCCGGGCGAGCTCGGCAATGTCGGCGGCAATCGGGCGGCCCTCGCGGGCGACGATGAGCAGCGTCCCCGGATCGTCGTCGATGACGGCCTCGACCGCGTCGACATCGTCGAGCCGGTCGAGATCGGCGCGAATTTTGGCGACGCTTCCCGATGCGATCCGCAAGCGCACCGAATTGTGGTAGCGCGAGCGCGCGGCGAGCTGCGCCGGGGTGCTATCGGCGAGGAGACGGCCTTTGGCGATGATCACGGCACGGGTGCACACCGCCTCGACCTCTTCGAGAAGGTGGGTCGAGATGACGATCGCCTTTTGCGGCCGCATCGCCGCGATAATGCGGCGCATCTCGTGCTTCTGGTTAGGGTCGAGGCCGTCGGTCGGCTCGTCTAGGATCACCACCGGCGGATCGTGGATCAGCGCCTGCGCGACACCGACACGGCGGCGAAAGCCTTTCGACAGGGTCTCAATGCGCTGGTCGTAAACCTCGCCCAAGTGCACCAGTTCGACGATGCGGTTGGTGCGCCCGCGCGCCTCGGCGCCGCGATAGCCGCGGATATGGGCGATAAAGTGCAGGAAACTGCCGACAAGCATATCGGGATAGGCCGGCGCTCCTTCGGGCAGATAGCCGAATTGACGCTTAGCGGCGAGTGGCCGGGTGAGGATGTCATGGCCGCAGATGATCGCGGTGCCGGTGGTCGGGGCAAGGAAACCGGTCGCCATCTTCATCGTCGTCGATTTGCCCGCGCCGTTGGGCCCGAGAAACCCCAGCACCTCGCCCTGCTTGACGCTGAACGACACGTCGTCGACCGCCACCAAATGGCTGAAATTCTTGCGAAGATTGCGGATATCGAGCATGCGCGGAAAGGGACGGAGCTATTGCGCCAACGCCTTCTCGATCTCTTGCGTGATCGCGGCATCGCGCGGGCGCACTGACGATGGCCAGGCGCCTGCCAACTCGCCGTCCGGCCCAATCAAATATTTGTGAAAATTCCAGCGCGGCGCAGCGCCCTCGCCCAGCGTCTCGGCGACCCAGCGATAAAACGGGTGAGCGTTTCCGCCAACCACCCGGACCTTTTCGGTCAGCGGGAAATCGACCTGGTAGTTGGTCTCGCAGAAATCCTTGATCTCGACGGCACTGCCCGGCTCTTGCGCCCCGAAATCGTTCGACGGAACACCAAGCACAATGAGGCCGCGGTCGCGGTATTGCCGCCATAGCGCCTCGAGATCGCGGTATTGCGGCGTGTAGCCGCAGAACGAGGCGGTGTTGACCACAAGCACCGGATGACCTTTCCACGCCGAAAGCGGCAACGCGCCACCGTTGATACCGGCGAATTCGAAACCATACGCACTGTTCGGCATCGGCGACCTCATGGGGTGCGGTACCAGCGGCGTGAACCGAAGCGATTCCTCGTCACGCCGCCGAGCATAACGCGATTCTCTCGGCGATGCAGGTGGCGCCTGCTCATCGTGGCATTTCCATTGCACGCAGGCGGCGCATCGCCGAGACTGCGGCAGCTCGTACCGAGGATTGAACAGGGATGCTGATCGGCTTTTTGCTCAAGGGGATGCTGGTCGGCATTGTCATCGCTGTCCCCGTCGGCCCTGTCGGCGTCTTATGCATCCGCCGAACGATTCTCGACGGCAGGTTGGCTGGCCTGTTCTCTGGGTTGGGGGCGGCCTCAGCGGACTCCTTCTTCGGCATCATAGCCGGTTTCGGCCTCACCTTCATTTCCGACTCGCTGCTCTACTACCAGGACTGGCTGCGCATCGGCGCCGCGGCGTTTCTGCTTTATGTCGGCATAACCGCGTTGACGAGCGACCCGACGGCGCGCGTTCGGTCGGGCCGCGATCCGGAAGGGCTGTTCGGCGATTTCGCCTCGACCTTTGCGCTGACCATTACCAATCCGGTGACGATCCTGTCGTTCATCGCGATTTTCGGCGCGATCGGCTTCACCGGCGACGAAGCGACGATGGTGCATGCCGCGATCCTTGTCGCCGGGGTCTGGGTCGGCTCGTTCATCTGGTGGGTGGGCCTCGTGGCCGGGGCCGGTGTGCTGCGCATGGCTTTCCAGCGCGAGCATCTGGTGTGGATCAATCGAGGCTCGGGCGGAATCCTCGTCGCCGCCGGGGTGGCGCTGATCGGCAGCTTGGTCATCGAGCACTGGTGGTGGGTCTAGACCGATGGTCTATCTGCCGCCGCATTTCACCGAGACGCGCGAGGAAGTGCTGCTCGAACATATCGGGCGACACGATTTCGCGCTGCTGACGACGCATGGCGAAACCGGGATGATCGCCAGCCAAGTGCCGATCCTTGCCGAGCGCCGCGACAGCACGCTGTATCTGCAAGGGCATCTCGCTTGCGGCAACCCACAATGCCTCGACATTTATGCCGGGCGTGAGGCGCTGGCGGTGTTCTCGGGACCGCACGCCTATATCTCCCCGAGCTGGTATACGGTCGGCCCTGCTGTGCCAACCTGGAATTACGCCAGCGTTCATGCTTACGGCATCCCACGCGCGATCCCCGACAAGGAATGGCTGCGGGCCTTTCTGCGGCGGCTGTCCGAGCGTCACGAAGAGCGAGAGGCAGCGCCATGGAAGATGCAGGATCAGCCCGAGCCGTTTCTCGACGTGATGATGGGCGGCATTCTCGGCTTCGAGATCGCCGTCGCGCGGCTCGAAGGCAAGTTCAAGCTCAGCCAAAACCGCCCCACCGCCGACCGGCCGCGCATCATCGCCGCGCTCGAGGCGCGTGACGACACCGATTCGCACGGCATCGCCCGGCTGATGCGAGAGCGGGAAGCCTAGTCACCTCTCGACAGCGCTTCCGCTTCGTCTGAACCGGCGCAGCGCATTACCGCCTGCGCCGCCTCGCGGCTGAAGCCGGCGCGGGCAAAAGCCGCTAGCTCCCTGGCGCGATTGATCTCGCCTTGACGATAAGGTCCAAGCCGGCGGCGGCGGGCGAAGGCGCAGGCCGCCGCGAGATCGGGGTCGTCCACCCCGTCGCGCAGCGCCTCGATTGCCGCGGTCGCATCGTCGGTGCCGATCCCCTTCGCCGCCAGCCTGGCGCGGATCGTGCGCAGCGACTGCCCACGCCGCAGCCGCGCGCGCGCCTGCGCGCCGGCATAGGCCGCATCATCGACAAGGCCCGAGCTTCGGTAACGCGCGACCAGTGCGTCGATGAGGGCACTCACCTCGGTCAGCGCCTCTCGGTCACCGTCGAGGCGGCGGCGCGCCCGGCGCAGCAAGATGCGCCGCAAATTCTCGGCTGAACTCGAATAGCGGCCGAGATAATGCAGCGCCCAGCTCTCGATCAGCGCGGTATCGATGCCGTCCTTAGCCATGCGGTAAGGTAGTCCGCTCCGCCGCGACTTGTCCCAAGCGGCACGCAAGGAGCCAAAAATTTCCTGGATGGTGGGTCACGCCCGGCTAAGGGAATGTATAAGGTCAACGTGAGCCAAGCGGCCCTTCCCCCTCCGGCGAGTGTGCCGCGGCTACGCGTGGTGATTCCACTCATCGTTGGCTGCGCGTTTTTCATGGAGGGGCTTGATTCGACGATGATCGCGGTGTCGATCCCGGCGATGGCAAAAAGCCTCGGCGAGAATCCTCTGCGTCTCAACCTGGTGATCGCCAGCTATCTCTTGAGTCTTGCAGTATTCATCCCGGTGAGCGGCTGGATCGCCGACCGGCTCGGCACCCGCCATGTATTTTGCGCCGCGGTGCTGATCTTCGCCGCCGGGTCGGCGCTGTGCGGCCTCTCGACGAACCTGCCGATGCTGATCGGATTTCGCGTCATCCAGGGGTTCGGCGGGGCGATGATGACGCCGGTAGGGCGGCTCATCCTCTTGCGCAGCTTTCCGCGCGCCAGCCTGGTGTCGGCGATGAACTGGATGACGATCCCGGCGATGATCGGGCCGACGGTGGGGCCCATCGTCGGCGGGTTTCTCACTGCCTACGCGTCGTGGCGCTGGGTATTCTATCTCAACATCCCGATGGGGATCATCGGCGCGGTGCTCGGCTTCCTGATGTTCGAGAATTTCCGCGCTCCGGCGCCGACCCGCTTCGATGTCGGCGGGTTCCTGATCGCCGCGATCGGCCTTTTCATGTTCGAGTTCGCGATCGAAAACCTCGGCCGGCCGATCATCGCGCCCTGGGTCGGCGGGATGTTCTTCCCAATCTCGTTCGTGATCTTCTACGTCTATGTCCGCCACGCGCGGAACAGCGCGGCCCCGGTGCTCGACCTCAACCTTCTGAAGATCAAGACTTTCCGAATAGGCACGGTAATCGGCGGCGTGTGCCGGATGGGGCTCGATGCGACCCCGTTCATGCTGCCGCTCCTGTTCCAGGTCGGTTACGGCCTGAGCCCGATGCGGGCGGGCTCGCTGACCTTTTCCTCGACCCTGGGCGCGATGCTGGTGCGCACCGGGTCGCGCTCGATCCTGCGCTGGCTCGGGTTTCGTTGGACGCTGGTGCTGGGCGCGGTCGGCGCCGCCGCGGTGACCGCGATCTTCGCCTTATTGAGCGCGCAGACACCGGTTTGGATCGTCGTTGCCTGCGTGCTGGCGTCAGGCTGCGTGCGCAGCATCCAGTATCTCGCCCTCAACACGATCAGCTTCGCCGACGTGCCCTCGCCGCTCTTGTCGCGAAGCACCAGCGTCAGCGGCGTGTTCCAGCAATTGGCGCGCGGTTTCGGGGTGGCGTTCGGCGCGGCGCTCCTGGCGATTGTCGCCGGCGGCGAGCATGTGACGGTCGGCGATTTCCGGCTGGTCTTCGTGCTGATCGCGCTGGTGCCGCTGGCCTCGACGATCGGCTTCCTGCGGCTGGGCGAAGGCGACGGCGCCGAGGTTAGCGGCCATCCCGCGCAAACACCGGCGAGTCGATAGCGTGTGCCAACTCGATTTTCTGTCGCCTGCGGAGAGACCGCCGTCGCAGCTGTCCGCCTCCTTTGCAAACGCCGCCGCCAGTTCATGGTACGGCGCGGCGCGTCTGCCGCCCTCACCCTAATTGGCCATCCTCCGATGCCGCATCGCGCGGCTGCGGTAGTACGCCGCCGCCTTCGTGTTGTTCATCGCCCTGCCTCTCGTTGGCGATCGTTCTCAGCTCGGCTTCGCCCTTGAGGATTTGCGCCAGATACTCACCTGCCAGTTCGCTGGCGACGCCTGCCTCCAACTGGCTGCGATAAAATGCGATTTGCCGCCGTAATGTTTCAGCGCGGTCTGCCATGCCGGTATGATGCCCTCACCCCACTTGGCGCGCCCTGATCTGGATCAACTTTCCCAAGCGCCGGCGGCGCGCCAGTCTGGACAACGGCGAATTGACAGAGTTATCCACCCTCCGCATACTTCGCGGCTTTCCTGCTCGGCGGCCGGGCGTGTGCCGCCATCGGCCGAGTCAAGGAGCGTGACGATGCAGCGCGATCACGGCCGGAAGTCGCCCCACGGGGTTCGGGGGATCGCGTCCGCGGGCGAGCGACGACGACGATAACTGTCATCTCTGTCGTCGATCCTTTCCGCAAATCCATCGCACAGGAGAACTTCCGTGATCACACCGGTAATGCCGACCTACGGTCGGTGGGATGTCGCCGTTGAGCGGGGCGAAGGCTGTTATCTTTGGTCCACCGACGGGCGCAAATTTCTCGACTTCACGAGCGGCATCGCCGTCACCTCATTGGGGCATTGCCACCCGCATGTGATCGAGGCGCTGACCAAGCAGGCCAATACGCTGTGGCACTCATCGAATCTGTTTCGCATTCCAGGGCAGGAAAAGCTCGCCGAGCGGCTTGTCGCCAACAGCTTCGCCGACACCGTGTTCTTCAACAACTCGGGCGCCGAGGCGGTCGAGTTGTCGATCAAGGTGGCGCGCAAATACCAGAGCGAGACGGGCCATCCGGAGAAATACCGGGTGATCGGCTGCCACGGCTCGTTCCACGGCCGCAGCTTCGCCACCCTCGCGGCGGCTGGGGCCGAGGCCTATCTCAAGGGCTTTGGCCCAGTGATGGACGGGTTCGATCACGTCTCGTTCAACAATCTCAACGAGATGCGCGCGGCGGTCACCAACAAGACCGCGGCGATCTTGGTGGAGCCGGTGCAGGGCGAAGGCGGCGTGCGCGCCCCGTCGGCCGATTACCTAATAGGGCTGCGCCAGGTCTGCGACGAGTTCGGGCTGCTGTTAGTCTATGACGAGGTGCAGTGCGGCATGGGCCGAACCGGCAAGCTTTTCGCGCATGAATGGGCCGGCGTCGCGCCCGACATCATGGCGGTGGCCAAGGCCCTGGGAAACGGCATCCCAATCGGCGCCTGCCTGGCGACCGAGAAGGCGGCCGTCGGCATGGTCGCCGGCTCTCATGGCTCGACATTTGGCGGCAACCCGCTCTCGGTCTCGGCCGGCAACGCAGTGCTCGACGTGATGCTCGCGCCGGGCTTCTTCGACAAGGTCAACGAGTCGGCGAAATATCTGCGGGGCAAGCTCGAAGGCCTCGTCGCCGCTTACCCCAAGCTGTTCGAGTCGGTGCGTGGCTCAGGGCTGCTGCTCGGCATCAAATGCGTCGCTACCGCCGGCGACGTCGTCACCAAGGCGCGCGGCAAGGGTCTCCTGGTGCTGACGGCCGGGGACAATGTGCTGCGAATCCTGCCGCCGCTCATCGCCGGTAAGAAGGAAATCGACGAGGCCATCGGTATCCTGAGCCAGGTCGCGAGCGAATGGCCCGCGCAGTGAGAGCGGTGGCGGATCGTAACTCCCTCCGGGGTGCTACGCTGGTCGGCGGGCGGCTCAAGGTAGTGGACCCGCCACGCCACTTTCTCGACATCAACCAGTATGAGACCCCGACCCTGCGAGCAATGCTCGATCTCGGTGCCGCTTACAAGAATGGGCGCCGTGACCGGCCGCTCGAAGGCAAGACGCTGGCGATGATCTTCGAGAAACCGTCGACGCGCACGCGCGTGTCGTTCGAGGTGGCGATGCGCCAACTCGGTGGCGAGACGATCATGCTCGGGACCCAAGACAGCCAACTGGGACGCGGCGAGACCATCGCCGACACCGCGCGGGTGCTATCGCGCTATGTCGATGCGATCATGATCCGCACCAACCACGCGCAGAAGCTCGACGATCTGGCGCGCTATGCCACCGTGCCGGTGATCAATGGTCTCACCAATTCCTCGCACCCGTGTCAGATCATGGCCGATGTCATGACCTTGCAGGAAAAGAAGGGGCCGGTCGCCAACACCATCGTCGCCTGGAGCGGCGACGGCAATAACGTCGCGGCGAGCTGGATCCACGCGGCGGTGCGCTTCGGTTTCGAGCTGCGGCTTGCCTGTCCCGAGGAGTTGTCGCCGCCAGCACCAGTCCTCGACTGGGCGCGGCGTGAACGCGGTCGGGTGCGGCTCACGACGCGGCCGGAGGAAGCCGTTGCCGGCGCCGATTGCGTCGTCACCGATACCTGGGTGTCGATGGGTGTCGAAGCGAGCGTCAACCGACACAATCTGCTGATGCCTTATCAGGTCAACGACCGCCTGATGGCGAACGCGAAGCCTGACGCGATTTTCATGCACTGCCTGCCAGCGCATCGCGGCGAAGAGGTCACCTCCACGGTTATCGATGGCCCCCAATCCGCCGTCTGGGACGAGGCGGAGAACCGCTTGCACGTGCAGAAGGGCATTCTCGCCTGGTGCCTGGGTTAACGCGCGCCGCAGACAAAGACGTTCAACATCCTTATATCAAGGTCCGCATCCCGCCGACGCGGCGGTCAAGGCGCTGTCTCATCGTTCGCCACGGACTTCCGCTTGAGCACGAATGAGGCCGATTTGCAGCGGAGTTCTTGATTTTGCCCGACTACCACGTGCCCAGAACCGACGATGTCGTTCAGCCGTTTCAGCTCGACCCCTTCGCGCTGCGCGGTCGGCTGGTGCGACTAGGCCCCGCGGTCGATCGTATCCTCTCGCAACACGACTACCCCGAGCCGGTCGCCGCCTTGCTCGGTGAGGCGATCACGCTCGCCGTCCTGCTCGCCGGCGCGCTCAAATATGACGGCGTCTTCACCTTGCAGACCAAAGGCAACGGTCCGGTTCGCCTGCTCGTTGCCGACGTCAAGACCGATGGCGCGTTACGCGGTTACGCGCAATACGACACCCAGCGCCTCAGCGAGATCACCGCACGCGGCAACAGCCCATCGGTGCCGCAATTGCTTGGCGCCGGTTATATCGCCTTTACAGTCGACCAGGGCGACGATACCGAGCGCTATCAGGGGATCGTCGAGATCATGGGGGCGACGCTTGCTGAATGCGCCCAGCATTATTTTCGCCAGTCGGAGCAGCTTCAGGCAGGCTTGAAGCTGGCGGTAGCGCGCGCCGGTGAGGGCTCGGCCTGGCGCGCTGGCGGGCTGATGCTGCAACGTGTCCCGCCCGAGGGCGGCCACACCCCGATCGCCGACGACGTCGAGGACGCTTGGCGGCGGGTCATGGTGCTAATGAGCTCAGCCACCGCGGAAGAGTTGGTGGCGCCCGATTTACCGCCGCGCCGTCTGTTGTGGCGCCTTTTCCACGAGGAGGAGGTGCGGGTCTACCACACCCACGCGGTCGAAGCGCGTTGCCGGTGTTCGCGCGAGCGCATCGCCGGCATCCTGCGCGCGTTCCCCGCCGATGAAATCGAGGACATGCGCAAAGAGCCGGTCACCACCGTGACCTGCGAGTTCTGCAGCACGCGCTACGAATTCGCCGCCGACGATCTGAATTAGGCAGCGGGAGCGTGACCCCCCTAGCCCTTAGCGCGGGTGTCGGCGATCAGCTTCCGTAGATCCTCCAGCGAAATCGCGCCCGGAACGATGGTCGTACCGACGATGAACGCCGGGGTACCATCGATATCGAGGGTATTGCCAAGCTGGAGATTGGCCTTCAGCTGCTTTTCGATATCGGGCGACTTTATGTCCTGCTTGAGCCGATCGACGTCGAGCCCAACGGCGGCGGCCACCTTGTAGATTGCCGCCTCATCGGGATGGCCCGGCGTCGCCATCATCATGCGGTGAAAAGCTTCGTATTTGCCCTGCAGTTTCGCCGCGAGCGCGACATGGGCAGCGAGCACTGAATCAGGCCCCAGCACCGGAAATTCCTTGTAGACGAAGCGCAACTGCTTGTCGTCCTGGAGCAGCTTCTCGAGCGCCGGCTCGACCTGCTTGCAATACGGACAGCGGTAGTCGAAGAACTCGACGAGGGTGACGTCGCCCTTGGGGTTGCCCGCGTTCGGCGATTGCGGATCCTCGAACACCTCCTGGCGATGATCGGCGAGCGCGTGCGCCGCCTTGTCCTTGGCGTCGGCCTTGAGCTTGTCCTCGGCGTCCTGAAGAGCCTGCAGCACAAGCTCGGGATGATTGGCGAGAAAGTCTTTGATGATTCCTTCGACCTCCTTGCGCTGGTCGGGGGTGAACTCGGCTGCCGTCGCCGGGCGCGACGGCGAAAACGCCAGCGCAGCCAAGAGACAGAACGAAAGGAAAATCGCACGGGACGTCAGCAAGCGGAGCATGGGGTGCTTTCGTTTGTTGGAGGGTGGAGAACCGTCTAGTCGTCAAGCAGCTCGGCCTCACGGCGAATCTCGTCGGCCCTATCATAGGCTGGGGTGCCGCGCGCCAGAAGCTGCTTTGCTCGCTGCGCCTGTTGCAACGCTTCTTTTTTCTTGCTGTCGGCAAGCGCTTCCTCAGCGAGTGACAGTGCCGCCATACCAAGCTGGTTGTCCCGGCCATAGGCTGTCGCTAGCAGCCGCCAGACCATGCCCTCCCGACCCTCGATGCGGGAGGCATCTTTCAGATAGGCAATCGCGCGCTTGTTGAGCGCCGGATCGTTGCTTTCGATATAGACCTGGGCCAGCGCGATGCGGATCAGCGCCGCTTGCGGGGCAAGCCTCACCGCATCCTCGTATGGGGCGATGGCGTCTCTGACGCGGCCGTTCTCGAAGAGCATCTGGCCCTTCAATTCGCGGTAATAGGGGTCGGTCGGAAAGTCGTGAATGAGTCCATTGATCTCTGCCAGCGCAGCGTCGAGCCGGGGGATGCGGTAGAGAGCGATCGCCCGGGCATAGCGCGCGTTGACCGAGTGATCGCTGACCGGATACGCGCGCAGCGTCACCGCTGGATCATCGAGAAAGGCATGCAGCTTCAGCTGGACGACTTTGAGCAGGTTAACGAATTCCGGGCGGTCGGCATTGTTCGAATAAGGCGAGGTCTCGACATGATGGCGCAGATAATCGATGCGCTCCTGCGTCAACGGATGGGTGCGCGCCCACGGGACGGTCGGCTCGCCTGTCAGCGGTTCATCGGCCTGCAATATCTCGAAGAACTTCAGCAGACCGCGGGCCGATTGGCCGCTGCGGTCGAGATAGGACATTGCGGCGTGATCGGCGGTCGCCTCCTGCGCTACCGAAAACGCCATGTAGGCCCGCTGTCCGACACCCTGCGCCGCAAGCATCGGGGCGCCGTTGCCGCCGGCGACTGAGGCGCCGAGCGCCAGGGCCATCGCGATGATCGTCTCGATGCTGGCGTTCTTGACCGCCTCCAAGGAGCGCAGGATGTGTCCGCCAGCGATGTGGCCGGTCTCGTGGGCGATGACTCCGATCAGCATGTTCGGGGTCTCGGCCCGCTCGATCAGGCCGCTGTTGATGAACACCGCCTGGCCGCCAGCGACAAAGGAATTGAGCTGACTATCGCTGACGATGTAGATGCCGACCCCGTCGGGGTCGAGCCCGGCAACCCGCCAAATCGGTGTCGCCAGCGTGCGGATGTCATGCTCGATCTCGGTGTCGCGCAGGATGACGTCGCCACCCGCGCCATTGCCATGCGACCATGCCGGACGCGATAGCGGCCCGGCCAGCAACAACACGAGCGCGGCAACAGCGAGGACACGAGACTTAAAGAAGTTGCGGCCGTTTGACGCTCGGATCACGGTTGCGTCAGCCGCTGCCACCAACCGCGACGCGGCGTTTCCGGCTTGTCGATAACCGGGTGAACGTCGATCGCGGGCGGCGTCGGCCTGGGCTCGGATTTTGCGCGAGACGCGCGTACCCGTTTGGGTGGGGCATTAGCGGGTTCGGGCATCGGCCCCGGTTCGGCGGCAGGGATCTCCGAACTCTCGATAGCTGCCTCGACGATCGCTTCCGCGTCGGCCGTTGTTGGTCCGACGGGTGTGGGCGGCGTCTCGGCCGCGACGGCAGGCTCGACCGCCGGCAACGATTCGGGGATCTCGGCCACAGCCACGGCTTCGACCGCGGGAATCTCCGCACCTTCGATCGCAGCCTCGACCATATCCTCGACCATTTCGGGAGCCGACTCGACCCGCGTTCCGGATACGCCGTTCTCGACGAGCGCGCCGTCGCGGTTGCGCCAGCGGCCGCCGCCACGACGGCCTCGCCGCCGGCGGCGCCGTTCGCCATCATTTTCGCGTTCAGCTCCCTCGGCGGCAGAGGGTCTCGGCTCATGAGGCCCGTCAACGCCGTTCGCAACGGCAACATATTGCGCGCTTTCCGGCAGGCGCGGCTCGTGACTCTCGTCAGGACGATGCTCACGGCTGCCGTCGCCGCGCCGCCCGCGGCGCCGGCGTCGGCGGCGCCCACCGCGCTCTTCGTCGTCGCGCTCGCGCGCCCGGTCACTCTCGGTGCTGCCCCGCGCTGCCTCCACGACATCCTCGGCCTCGGCGGCGTCCACGTCGCTTTCGTCTCCAATCTCCGTCGCCGAAGGCTGCGGCAGCCGCGGCGTAGGCGCTTCGCCGGCGGCGTAAGCGCGCAGCCGCTCGAGGCGGAAATTCGGTGGTATCAGCGTGTCGTCCTGTCCGACCGCGACCCGCAATCCATAACGCGCCTCAATTTGCGTCAGCGAATCGCGTTTCTGGTTCAGAATGTAGAGAGCGACGGTGGTGGGGACATAGACGCAGATTTCCGCCGAACGGCCGCGCGCGCCCTCTTCCTCGATCGATCGCAGCACGTAAAGGGCGGTCGACTTGGTCGAGCGGATGAAGCCGGCGCCGCCGCAATGAGGGCAAGGCTGCGTCGAGGCCTCGGCCAATGACGGGCGCAACCGCTGCCGCGACATCTCCATGAGTCCGAAGGGGCTGATCCTGCCGACCTGGATGCGGGCACGATCGTTCTTCAAGGCCTCTTTGAGCCGGCGCTCCACCGCCGAATTGTGGCGGTGCTCCTCCATGTCAATGAAATCGATGACGATAAGACCGGCAAGGTCGCGTAACCGCAGTTGGCGGGCGATCTCGTCCGACGCCTCGAGATTGGTTTTGAGCGCCGTCTCCTCGATATTGCGCTCGCGCGTCGCTCGCCCGGAATTGACGTCGATGGCGACCAGCGCCTCGGTCTGGTTGATGACGACGTAACCGCCCGAGCGCAGTTGCGCCACCGGCGAGTGGGCGGCATCAATCTGGCTTTCGACCTGGAAACGGTGAAACAGGCTGATCTGCGGATCACGGTACGGTTGCACTCGGCGCGCATGGCTCGGCATGAGCATGCGCATAAAGTCTTTGGCGGTGCGGTACCCCTCCTCGCCCTCGACGATGACCTCATCGATATCGCGGGCATACAGGTCGCGAATGGACCGCTTGATCAGGTTGCCTTCCTCATGGATCAGAGTCGGCGCCGTCGACTTCAGGGTGAGGTCCCGAATCTCGCTCCACAGCCGCACTAGATATTCATAGTCGCGCTTGATCTCGGCCTTGGAACGCTCGGCCCCCGCAGTACGGACGATGACCCCCATTCCCTCCGGGATATCAAGGTCTTCGAGGATCTCCTTCAGCCGACGGCGATCGCTGAGACTGACGATCTTGCGCGAAACGCCCCCGCCGCGCGCCGTGTTCGGCATCAGCACGCAATATCGGCCGGCGAGCGAGAGATAGGTGGTAAGCGCCGCGCCTTTGTTGCCGCGCTCTTCCTTGGCGACCTGCACCAGCATGATCTGCCGGCGCTTGACCACTTCCTGGATCTTGTAGTGACGGTGGCGATGATCCGCCCGTCGGCGCTGCTCGCCGGCCTCCTCCGCCTCGTCATCGTCGAGAGTATCGACCTCTTCGATCGTTGGCACCGCTTCGGGTGCGACCAACTCGAAAAACGGCTCGCGAGCAACCGCCACCTCGATTGGTGCGGCGGCCTCCTCATTGGCGATATCATCTGCCCGCATCTCTTCGATCGCCGGCTGTTCTGGTCCCGACTCAAGCTCGCTCTTGGCTAAGAGCTCCGATGCGGCCGCTGGCTCAAGATCGGGCTGGGGCTGATCGTCGGTTTCAGCGATAATTACCGGCTCCGCCAGGGTCTGAGCCTGTTCGATCGCCGCTTCCTGAGCCTCCAACGTTACCGCCGCAGTGTCGCCATCGACCGGAGCGTTGGCGCTTGCACCGTCGGGCAACTCCGAGAGCCGCTCACCGAGTGGCGCATCGTATTCCGTGCCTTCACGGTCGCTGACCGGGATGCGATAGTAATCAGCATGGATTTCGCTGAACGCGAGGAAGCCGTGACGGTTGCCGCCATAGTCGATAAAAGCGGCCTGAAGCGACGGCTCTACCCGGGTGACCTTCGCGAGATAAATGTTTCCTTTGACTTGCTTCTTGGTCGACGACTCGAAATCGAACTCTTCAAGCCGGTTACCGCTGAGTACCACCACCCGAGTCTCCTCGGGATGAGCGGCGTCGATAAGCATACGTTTTCCCATTCGGGTAAACTCCGGGACGCACGGCCAGGGCAAAAGCGGGCCGTGGCGCGGTCCATTGTTCAAGGAGACCGTACGTACCCGTCGGAGCGTCGCGGAAATCTGTCATGGGCGTCGCGGTTCGAAGGCTCGTACCCGGTCTCGGGTTAAGTAAATTCGCATCGCTCGGTGCTTCTGCGGCAAGCAGCTTGCCGACGGTGCCTAGCGAGCATCCCAACGCCGCCGGACGATGAGGCCCGCTCGGCGAAATTCGCAACATCAAATGTAACGTCGGTGCCTCGCAACGACAATGATTTCGTCTGCCGCAGCAGTTGCAACCGCGGTTCGGCATACCATTTTCGTCATCGGTAGTTGCCGATCCAAGGCCATGGCACAACCAAATCGGACTTGGAAAGAACCGATGCTTGGCGCATAAGGGCGAGCCGTGCTCATCGACCGAGCGCAGCGGCCCAAGCCCCGAATCGCCGCCGCCATTATGGAGCGCGCAGCGTTTGCGTACCTTGATCAAGCTTGTCCGCTTCCTGTTCGTGTGTGCCGTGCTGGTGGCGATCCTCGGCGGCGGGTTCGCCGGCCTGACTATTTGGTATTTCGGGCGTGATCTGCCGGACTACCAGCAGCTCGCGCGCTACCAGCCGCCGATCACGACGCGAATTCTCGCCGGTGACGGCAGGCTGCTGGCCGAATACGCCACCGAGAAGCGTGTCTTCGTGCCGATCACCGCGATCCCCAAGGAAATCATCGCTGCCTTCCTGGCCGCGGAGGACAAGAACTTCTACTCGCATCACGGCTTCGACCCAATCGCGATGCTACGAGCGGCGGTGATCGATATCAGCCATTGGCATTGCAACTCGTCGTCCGGTCGGCGCCTCGACCATCACGCAGCAGGTCGCGAAAAACATGCTGCTGACCAACGAATTGTCGATCGAGCGCAAGATTAAGGAGGTGCTGCTCGCCTCCCGCATCGACGACGCGCTATCAAAGGACCGCATTCTCGAACTCTATCTCAACGAAATTTATCTGGGCGGCGGTGCCTATGGCGTCGCGGCGGCTGCGCTTACCTATTTCGGCAAGCCGCTCGACGAGCTCACGCTCGCCGAAGCCGCCTTTCTCGCCGGGTTGCCCAAAGCACCCAACAACTACAACCCGGAGAAGTACCAGCAGGCCGCGCGGATACGGCGCGACTGGGTCATCGACCGCATGCTCGAGAACGGCGATATCACTGCGGCGCAGGCCACGGCCGCCAAAGCCGACCCGGTGACAATGCACCACCGCAGAGCAACTGATACCGTCACTGCCGCTTATTTCGCCGAAGAGGTTCGGCGTGAGCTTATCGCCCGATTTGGCGAAAAGATGGTCTACGAGGGTGGCCTCACCGTGCGCACCAGCCTCGATCCGACGCTCCAGGCCGCCGCCGACAAGGCATTACGCAACGGGCTCATCGCCCACGACCGCGCAAATGGCGGATGGCGTGGCGCGATCAATCACATCGAGCCCAACGGCGACTGGACCGCCGCCTTGGCGGCGCAGCCGCTGCCGGCAGGCGCAGCTGCGGTTGGCTGGCAGCTCGCCATGGTGATGCGCACTGAAAGCGATGGCGCCGCGATCGGCTTCAAGGATGGCTCAACCGGGCATATCCCGTTCGCGGAGATGCGCTGGGCCCGGCCATTACGCGACGATGGAACGCTCGGCGCTTTCCCTCGCAGCGCCGCGGACGTGGTCAAACCCGGCGACGTGATTCTGGTCGAACCGCTGCAAGAGGCCGCGCCTGCCCCCGCGAAGACGGTACACAGCGCGAAAGTCGTAACGCCACCGCCACCCAAGGGACCGCAATTCAATCTCTGCCAAATCCCGGAAGTATCCGGTGCGCTAGTGACGATTGACCCGCATACCGGCCGAGTGTTGGCAATGAGCGGCGGCTTCAGCTTCGAGATCAGTCAGTTCAACCGCGCCACCCAGGCCAAGCGCCAGCCCGGCTCGGCGATCAAACCATTCATCTACCTTACCGCGCTTGAACACGGGTTTACCCCCTCGACGCTCGTGCTCGACGGCCCGCTGTCGCTGAGTCAGGGTCCAGGCCTGCCGCCGTGGACGCCGGGCAATTACGAGTCCGACAGCTTTCGCGGGCCGACCCCGCTCGCGGTCGCGCTCGCCCACTCGCTCAATACCGTCGCGGCCCGCTTGGGGGCGATCCTCGGCATGGATGCCGTCGGCGAGAACGTCGAGGGCTTCGGCGTGATGGATCACATGCCGCGCGAATATTCGATGTCGCTGGGCGCCGGCGAAACCACACCGCTGCGCCTCACCGCGGCGTACGCGATGCTGGTGGATGGCGGTAAGCGCCTCATCCCGACCTTGATTGACAGCGTGCAGGACCGCAACGGCGTCACGATCTTCCGCGCCGACCAGCGTCCGTGCCCAGACTGCAACAACGTCGAGTGGAACAACCAGACGCCGCCAGTGATCCCCGACACCCGAGAGCAGATCGCCGATCCGCAATCGACCTATCAGCTCGTCCAGATGATGCAGGGCGTCGTGCAGCGCGGCACCGGCAGCAAGGTCGCGGCAGTCGGCAAACCGATCGCCGGCAAGACCGGCACCACCAGCGACTGGCGCGACGCGTGGTTTGTCGGGTTCACGCCGAACCTGGCCGCCGGCGTGTATGTCGGCTACGACGATCACGACAGCCTTGGCCGTGGACAGCAGGCGGCGGTGGTTGCCGCCCCGGTGTTCCGCGACTACATGATCGCGGTGCTTAAGGACGCGCCCCCGACGGAGTTCCACATTCCGTCCGGCCTGCAAATGATCCGGGTCAATCCTGACACGATGCAGCCACCGCAAGCGGGCGAGCCGGCGGTTTATTTCGCCTACAAACCCGGTACCGCGCCGGACAAGGACACAGACCTCGGGTTGCGCGGGGTGCCCGGAGAAACAGACGCTGATTCCGCATCGGATAACCCACGCGAACCGATGCGCGGAACCGGTGGATTATACTAGATAGGCCGAAGGAAACACCCATGCGCGCCGAGACCCAAGCCCTCGCCGAAGGCATCGAGAAATCGCTATCGCTGTTGCGGAGGCATCTTTGACTGGGATGTCGCGACCGCGAAGCTTGAGGAACTGAACCACCGCGCCGAGGACCCCAAGCTGTGGGACGATCCGGACGCGGCGCAGGCACTGATGCGCGAGCGCACCCGGCTCGACAACCTGGTGGGTGGCTACCGCCGCATTGAGCAAGGTTACAAGGACGCGGTCGAGCTGATTGAGTTGGCGGAGGCCGAAGGCGACGACGGCATCGTTAGGGAAGCCGAGACGACGCTCGAAAAGCTCCGCGCCGAGGCGGCGCAGCGCGAGCTCGAAAGCCTGCTCTCTGGCGAAGCCGACGCCAACGATTGCTACCTCGAAGTCCACGCCGGCAGCGGCGGCACCGAAGCGCAGGACTGGGCCGAGATGCTGCTGCGCATGTATGTCCGCTGGGCCGAGGCGCACGGCTACAAGGTCGAGTGGGTCGAGGAGAGCGCTGGCGAAGGCGCCGGCGTCAAATCCGCGACGGTCAGGGTCAACGGCCCAAATGCCTACGGCTGGCTCAAGACCGAGAGTGGGGTGCACCGCCTGGTGCGCATCTCGCCCTTCGACTCGGCGGCGCGGCGGCACACCAGCTTCGCCTCGGCCTGGGTCTACCCGGTGATCGACGACAAGATCGAGATCGAGATCGAGGACAAGTACCTCCGCGTCGACACATACCGCTCGTCGGGTGCAGGCGGGCAGCATGTCAATAAGACCGATAGCGCGGTGCGCCTGACTTATCAGCCACCCGGCGCCGAGCCGGTCGCTGTCGCCTGTCAGAGCGAGCGCTCGCAGCACCAGAACCGGGCGCAGGCCTTCGCGATGCTGCGCGCCCGGCTCTACGAGCTGGAGTTGCAGAAGCGCGAGGCGGCGACCGATGCGATGAACGCAACCAAGACCGATATCGGCTGGGGCCACCAGATCCGGTCTTACGTGCTGCAGCCGTACCAGATGGTCAAAGATCTGCGCACCGGAGTCGAGATCGGCAATGCACCCGCGGTACTCGACGGAGATATCGATCGTTTTCTCTCGGCCGCGCTCGCCCAGCGCATCGAGGGCGCCGACGCGATCAAGACGCCGTAGTTTATGCGGCCGCCGCCTCACTTGGGACTAAACCAGCACGCAGGCGCCAAAACACCGCCGCGACGCCGAGAGTCAGAACCCCGGTCAGCAGGAACAGCTGCGGCACGCTGACCCCCGCGGCGACCAGGGCGATTACCGCCAGCGCCGACAGCACCATCGCGGCAGCGTTGACGACGTTGTTGGCGCCGATCGCGCGGGCGCGGCGATGCTCGTCGCCGGCGGTCTGCAATAGCGCGTAGAGCGGCAAGATGAAAACACCGCCCGAGGCAGCGATGCCGAAGAGGGCGACCAGGATCACCCAACTCGCCGGGTGGCCGAGGAACTCGCCAACGGTCAGCAACGCTCCGGTGTAGGGGCCGCCACCCGGGCTCGCCGCCCATAGCAGGATCGAGAAAAGCGCAATGCCGAGCCCGGCCCAGGGCACGACCCGGGCGCTGATCCGGCCCTTGAGGATGCGGTTGCCGAGCAGCGACCCGCACCCGACCCCGACCGAGAATACGGTGAGGAACAGGGTCACCACCGCCTCCTCGCTGTTCAAATAAAGGTGCACATAGGTCGGGAATTGCGACAGGTAGGTTGCGCCGACCAGCCAGAACCACGAGATGCCGAGGATCGAGCGGAAGCGCACCCGCTCGTGTCGCGCATCGGCGATCAGGCGCGCGGTCGCGGCGACGAAATTGATGTTGACCCGGGCACGGGCCACGCCCGGCGCGGTCGCCGGGATCGAGCGGCTGCACAAATAGGCGGCGAGCGCGATCAGCACAATCAGCGCCGCCACCAGCTTCGCGCCGTGCTCCCCGGCGATCAGCATCCCGGCGATGGTGCCGAAGAGGATCGCGAGGAACGTCCCCGCCTCGACCAGCGCGTTGCCGAGCAAAAGGTCGTCGAGCCCCAGCAGGTCGGGCAGGATCGCGTATTTGAGCGGGCCGAAAAACGTCGCCTCGATGCCCATCACAAACAGGAGCGCCAGGAGGGTGACGGGGCTGCCGTAAATCACCCCGGCGGCGGCGGCCAGCATCACCGCGATCTCGGAGAGCTTGATGATGCGGATAAGCCGCGCCTTGTCGAGCGCATCGGCGAGCTCCCCGGCGGTCGCGGACAACAGAAAGAACGGCAGGATGAAGAGCCCGCCGGCGAGCGGGATCAGGATGCCCGCCGACATCCCTTCGGCCATCTCCGGCCGGTAGGCCAGCATCAGCACCAGCGCGTTCTTCAGCGCGTTGTCGTTGAAGGCGGAGAGAAATTGCGTCGCGAACAAGGGCCCGAAGCGGCGCGATCCGAGCAGCGCCGCCGCCCCGCTTTGACTCCCACCCGGCTTCGCCTCGTCCATCTCGCCTATCTCGCATAGTCGCTGGCGATAGGCGAGTACGTCCTTCGAGGCCTCGCTGGCGCGAGGCGCCTCAGGGTGAGGACATTTCTTCATGCCACCCACAAACCATCCCTCATCCTGAGGAGCGCCGTTAGGCGCGTCTCGAAGGACGCAATGCAGGTATTGCAGCGGTGTAGGCGTGACCGAAGCTGCGCAATCTGCTACCGAGGCGGCATCATGGCCCTAAAGCTCTACAACTCGCTGACCCGGCGGAAGGAAGAGTTCCGCCCGCTCGATCCCAAGAACGTGCGTATGTATGTCTGCGGGCCGACGGTCTACGACTACGCCCATATCGGCAACGCCCGCGCGGTCGTCGTCTTCGACCTGCTCTACCGCGTGCTGCGCCACGAATACGGCCCAGACCATGTCAAATACGTGCGCAACATCACCGACGTCGAAGACAAGATCATCGACGCGGCGCGCGCCAATAACGAGCCGATCGACGCGCTGACCGAGCGCACCGCCGCGATCTTCCACGGGGACATGGCGGCGCTCGGCAACCTCGAGCCCGATGTCGAGCCGCGCGCCACCCAGCACATCCCGCAGATGATCGCGATGATCGAGAAACTGATCGTGAGCGGCCACGCCTATGCGGCGCAAGGCCACGTGCTGTTTGCGGTCGCCTCGAAACCCGATTACGGCAAGCTGTCGCGACGCAGTCGCAAGGAGATGATCGCCGGCGCCCGGGTTGAGGTCGCGCCGTACAAACAGGATCCCGGCGATTTCGTGCTGTGGAAGCCGTCAACACCCGAGCAGCCGGGCTGGGACAGCCCGTGGGGCCGCGGCCGGCCCGGCTGGCACATAGAATGCTCGGCGATGAGCGAGGCGCATCTCGGCGAGAACTTCGACATCCATGGCGGCGGCATCGACCTCATTTTCCCGCACCACGAGAACGAGATCGCCCAGAGCGAGGCCGCGCATGGCGGCAAAACCTTCGTCAATTTCTGGGTGCATAACGGCTTTCTCTCGGTCGACAGCACCAAGATGTCAAAATCGCTGGGGAATTTCGTGACGGCGCACGAGGTGTTGAAGGAATGGTCGGGCGAGGTGGTTCGGCTGGCCCTGCTCTCGACCCATTACCGCGACCCGCTCGACTGGACGGAGCGGCGGTTGCAAGAGGCGAAGCAGACGTTGGACCGGTGGTATCGGGCGCTGGGCACGCCGCCCTATGACGTTGCTAGTGAGACCCAGATCAAAGAGCGCGTCGCGCCAATAACCCAGGCTCTCGAAGATGATCTGAACTCCCCGCTCGCGATGACGGAGTTGCATTCCTTGGCGCGAAAAGTGACCCTGTACGACAAGACACAAGGACATGCAGCTAATCAGAAAGCCCTCCAGGTCGGCGGGCAACTGATGGGCCTGCTTCAACTATCGGCGGACATATGGCTCCGCGGGCCAGATACGGATGTGCTGGACGAAGCCATCATCAGGACTCTGATCGAAGCACGAGCAGAGGCACGACGAGATCGGCGGTTTACCGAAGCTGACCGCATCCGCAATGAGCTAACGGAGAAAGGGATTTTTTTGGAGGACGGCCCGGGCGGGACGACCTGGCGGCGGGCTTAAGGCTTTGAACTGCCGAATTTTCTTTATTGTCATTCCGGGGGCCGAGCGGAGCGAGGCAGCCCGGAACCCATGCACACTGACTTGGACAGCAACGCTCCCGGTTCGGAGCCAATCTTGAAGCGGCAGCGTTCATGGGTTCCGGGTTCGCCTCTGCGACGCGCCCCGGAATGACACGATTTATGAGCTATGGCCGGGACAGATCATAACAAGCCGCAGCTTCTCGGCGGGCCGGCGATCGTGCTGGTCCAGCCGCAGCTCGGCGAGAACATCGGCACCGCGGCGCGGGCGATGCTCAATTGCGGGCTCGACGATCTGCGCCTGGTGCGGCCGCGCGACGGCTGGCCCAACGACAAGGCGATCAACGCCGCGAGCGGCGCCGACAGCGTGCTCGACAAGGCGCGGCTCTTTCCCGACCTTCGCTCGGCGGTCGCCGATTTGCGCCATGTCTACGCGTCTACCGCGCGCGACCGCTATATGGTGAAGCGCGCGGTGACCCCGCGCCTGGGAGCGCAGGAAATCCGCGGCTTTCTTGCGATCGACGAGCCCTGCGGCGTGGTGTTTGGGCCGGAGCGAACCGGCCTCGTCAACGAGGACATCACGCTTGCCGACACCGTGCTGACCGTGCCGCTCAATCCCGGCTTTTCCTCGCTCAACCTGGCGCAGGCGGTGCTGATCGTCGGCTATGAGTGGTTCATCGCCAGCCAGGAGCCGGAGGCCGAAACGCTGCATGTCGGACATAGCCGGCCGGCGACCAAGGAAGAGCTCGTCCGATTCTTCGATCATTTCGAGGAGGCGCTGGTCGATAGCGGGTTTATCCGCCACCCCGACAAGCGCCCGAGCCTCTTCCGCAACCTCAGGAATTTCTTTCAGCGCGCGCACCCGACCGAGCAGGAATTACGCACCCTGCACGGGGTGGTGACCTCGTTCATGGGACCGCGCGCCAAGCCCGGCGACGACCCGCCCTGACGGCGCCCGGAGAGGCAACTCAACAGCGGCGAAAACCCGAGTACAATTCGCCCATGCGGGTCCTATACCATTTCCTGCTGTCGCCGTTCTCGCGCAAGGTGCGCGTCGTGCTCGCCGAGAAGAACCTCGACTTCACGATGAAGGCGGAAAAACCGTGGGAGCGGCGCCCCGAATTCCTCGCCCTGAACCCGGCCGGCGAGGTGCCGGTGCTGATCGAGCCGGACAGCACGGTTCTCGCGGGTTGCAATGCGATTGTTGAGTATCTGGATGAGGTTTACCGCGAGAAAATGCTGATCGGCATCAACGCAATCGACCGCGCGGAAGTGCGCCGCCTCGTCGAGTGGTTCGACAGCAAGATGAACCGCGAGGTCACCGAGAATCTGGTCGGCGAGAAGATCATGAAACGGCTGATCGGCGAAGGGCATCCCAACTCGCAGGCGATTCGCGCCGGCCATGCCAATCTGCCGCATCACCTCGACTATATCGGCTATCTTGTCGACCGACGGCGCTGGCTCGCCGGCGACCATTTTTCGGTCGCCGACATCACCGCGGCGGCGCATCTCTCGACGCTCGACTATCTGGGCGACGTGCCGTGGGAGGAGCACGAGCTCGCTCGCGAGTGGTATGCGCGGATCAAGTCGCGGCCGAGCTTTCGCGCGATCCTCGCCGACCACGTGCCGGGCCTACCGCCCCCCAAACACTACGCCGATCTCGATTTTTGAGATCGGCCGCCGATAAAGGCGACGCGGCCAGGATATTCGCCGCCTTTGCCCTGCTGCTGGCGGCGGTTGCCGCACCGCTATTTTCGACCGTGCTGCCGCCGCTGGTCGATTATCCCAATCATCTGGCCCGGCTGCAGCTGATCGCCAGCGGCGGCAACGAATTCTATGCCGTTCGCTGGGCCCCGCTGCCCGACCTCGCCGCTGACCTCGTAGTGCCGGTCTTGGCCCAGGTGATGCCGCTCGAACTGGCCGGGAAGCTGTTTCTCGTCCTGACTTTTGCGCTGCTCGCCGGCGGCGCGCTGTGGCTCAACCGGGTCGTCGGCGGACGCTGGCGCTGGTGGCCGCTACTCGCGTTCGCCCTGCTCTACAACCGGACGCTTTTGTGGGGCTTCCTCAACTATCTGTTCGGGCTCGGCGTGGCGGTGTGCGGCATCGCGCTATGGCTGGCGCTTGACGACCGCCGCTGGCTGCGCGCGTTTACCTCGACCGGGATCGCGCTCGCCTGCTTCATCAGTCATTTCGCCGCGTTTGGCGTCTATGCGCTGGCAGTCGCGGGGGTCGAGCTTCCGCCGGTGGCGAGCCTGCTGCGCACCCGGCGCTATGGCGCCGCAGGCGAACGCATCGCGCTGACGGCAGTACAGTTCATCATACCAGCGATCCTCTTCCTTGGCTTCGCGCCGCACGCCGCAAGCGGGCCGGTCAGCTTCGCGTTCTGGCGCAAATTCGACATTTTGTTCAGCGTCTTCGACAATTATAGCCGGCCGTTCGACGTCGCGTGCTTCGTGCTGTTCATCGGGCTGATCGGCGCGCTCGCCTGGCGGCGGCGTTTGGCGATCTCGCCCCGGCTCGGCGCCGCTCTGGCGCTCCTTGCGGTTGCCTATGCGCTATTGCCCAACCAGATCTTTTCCGGTTCCGGCGCAGACCACCGCGTGCCGGTGGCGCTGTTCCTGCTGCTGATCGCCGGAACCTGGCCGATCGCGCCGCTGACGCGCCGAGCGGCGCTGGTGGTCGGTATCGCCGCGGCCGGCATTTTTGCTACGCGGATGGCGGTAATCGAAGCCGTGTGGTTGAAATCAAACGCGATTTACGCGGCCGATTTCTCGGCCATCGATGCGTTGCCACGCGGCGCCAAGCTCGCGGTCGCCTTCCCGCCGTCCGAAATCAGCGCCGAGGGCATTCCGCAGCTGCACGTCGCCACCCTGGCGGCGGCGCGGCGCGCGGCTTTCGTGCCAACCGTGTTCACTTACGCGTCGCAGCAGCCTCTGGCGCTGCGCCCGCCCTATGACGCACTCGCCGCTGCGACTTCGCCGGCAGCACTATGGGCAGCGTTTGTCGATCGCCGCGCCGCTGCGCCGCAGGCCGCGATCATGTTGCGCGATTACGATTTCGTCGCGTTCGCCTCCCGCGCTCCATTTGCCATGACATCATCGCCCTGCCTCGAAAAACTGGCCTCGCCCGCGACCTTTCAGCTTTTCGCGGTACGCCACGACCGGGATTGTTTCTGATCAGCGGCAAAGCGCCGGCCAATGGCGGGTGCGCTGCCAATGCGACAGCGGTATGCCGGCCGATGGCGGCCAGCTCGCAACCACATTCCAGCCGTCCGGGCCGTGCCTCATCAGCGCCACGACCCCCTGGGGCAGCCCCCCGATCCCCTCCGAGGTACAAGTCATCGCCGCCAGTTCGTAGCCTGCAGCGGCTGCCGCATCGAGCGTCGGCGTGTCGGCGCGATCGTACAGGGCAATTTTGAGGCCGCGACGGCGAGGGGGTGAGCTCGCTAGATAGGCCTCGATCAAATCGCCAATCTCGCCGTTGTCGCCCGGCAGGAGCAGCGCGAGCCTGTCGCCGTCCTTGAGGTACGGTTTGAGCTCCTCCGCGATATCCCAGACTATTGGCTGCGGCATCTCGATGTCGAAGCGCAGCCTTTCGGCCAAGGCGACAGGCGCCAGCAGCGCCAGGCCAATAGCAAATGCGCCGGCGTAACGTCGCGACCGCTGGCCGAACCACCGGGCCGGGGCGAGTTCGCGCGCGGCCAAAGCGAGCGCCAGCATGAGTATGAGCGCGAGATGGGTGTTGTAGCGGAAGTAGGAATGCGCCTCTTCGCTCATCAGCGCCGAGAAGTGCGCAACGTAGGTAACAACCAGAAAACCGTTATAGAGAACAAACGCGACCAGGTTGAACGCGAGAAAGCGGCTCGCAAACGACCACTGTTGGCGGCGCAGTAGCAGCGGTACGCAGCCCATCGCAACGGCCTCGGCGAGAAAATAGGCGGGCTTGTGGGCGATCGCGGCGGCGATGCTGGCGAAGGTAGCGGGCAGAACCTCCCAGTGCCATTCGCTGAGCGGCAGCGGCTTCAGTTCGGCGACGCCGGCATACAGTACGTAATAGCGCCACGCGGCGTAAAGCAGCGCTGCCGGGAGCAAGACTGCCGCCGTTTCCGCGAGCGTACGGCGCCATGGCGCGGCGCGCGCCATGGCGCCAACGACAACCGCAGCGCCCATCAGAGCGAGCACCAGGCCGATCCCCGATTGCTTGACGTTGATCATTGCCGCGAGAATCAGTGCCAGCTCGATCCGACTTCTGCCGAGTTCGAGCCGTCTCGTGCTCGTCCTGACCATCGACGAACAGGCAAGCGGCGAGCAGCGCCGTGACCGCCAGCCCCGTCTCGCCGTAGGACGAGAAGTGGAAGCGCGGGACAAAGCCCGGGTTGAGCAACGTCACCAGAAGCATGCCAAGCGCAAGTAAAGTCCACGACGGCGCCTGGTCGGGTCGCGCCAAGACTCGGGCGACGGCCAGCCCGGCTACGAGTTGGAGCATGACGTTGACCAGGGACATCCCCGGCGCCGGATAATCATGCTCAATCAGCGAGCCAAGAAATGCCAGGAGCTGCGTGTTGTATGGCGCCGCCGGATAGAGCGAGAAGCTCGGCACCGAGATCGCGGTCGGCAGGTAAGCGTGATCAGCGAGATAATCGGCGTTGGGCAAGAGGTTAAGAAAGGTATCGACTTGCGACGGCCGTACCGGAGCCATCACGGCCCAGAGCGGCAAGGTCAGCAGCAACACGCGTCCGAGCACCACCCAGTCCGCCCGCGTTACCCGCCGACCCGGCAGTAGCTGCGCGGCAAGTGCCGCTGCCAGAACGGCCACTGCCGGCACTCGCAGGCTCACCGACACGAACACGCCCCATACCGTCAGCACCACGCACAGCACGCCCCAGCCGGCGGCGATGCGATATTCGGGAGCGGCGCGAGAGCCGCAAAACGCGGTCCCGACGAGGAGCAATCCGGCGCTGATCCCCCAGGTGATGACAATGGCGAGGATGTTCTCGGACCCGGGGACATAGAGCGCCATCCGGCGATACTAGCGATGGAGCCGAGCGTTGACACGCCGCGGCATTGACGGTCTCTTGCGCGCGATGGGTGTCGCGCAACACGGCAATAGCTTGCTCGAAATGGCTGGCGGCAATGCGTCCAACGGTGCGCCGGAATTGTGCGTCGTGGTGCCGACCTTCAACGAGCGCGACAATGTGCCGGTCCTCGCCGCGCGCCTCGCGAACGTGCTCGACGGCATTGCCTGGGAGGCGGTCTTCGTCGATGACGACTCGCCGGACGGCACAGCCGAAACGGTCCGCTCGCTAGCGCAGCGCGAGCCGCGTTTGCGCTGCCTGCGCCGACTCAACCGCCGGGGGCTGAGTTCGGCCTGCGTCGAAGGCATTCTCTCGACCTCAGCGCCTTTCATCGCCGTGATTGACGGCGATCTCCAGCACGACGAGGCGCTGCTGCCGCGGATGCTGCGGCGATTGCAGGACGGGACCGAAGACCTGGTGATCGCCAGCCGCTATGTCGGGTCAGGGCGGGCGGACGGTTTGTCCTCGCAAGGGCGCAAACGGCTGAGCCGAGCCGGGGCGCGGCTCGCGCGGCTGGTCACAGGGATTGAGCTCAGCGACCCGGTCAGCGGCTTTTTCATGCTGCGACGCCCCGTGGCTGACCTAGTCGCCCCACGCCTTTCCGGGGTCGGCACCAAGATCCTGATCGACATTCTGACCGCGGCGCCACGGCCCCTGTCGGTCGCCGAGATGCCCTATCAGTTCGCGGCGCGCCAAGCCGGCGAAAGTAAGCTCGACGCGCTCGTCGCCCTCGAATACGCAATGTTGCTCCTAGAGAAGCTGACCGGTCGTTATGTCTCGTCGCGACTGCTGATGTTCGGGCTAGTCGGTGCATCGGGCGTACTCGTCAATCTCGTCGCGCTACGCCTGCTGCTTGGGGTGTTTGGCATCGGTACGAGCGGCTTTGTCCGCGCCGAGACTCTGGCGACCGCGGCCGCGATGGTATCCAATTTCCTCCTCAACAACATATTGACCTACCGCGATTACCGGCTGGCCGGGTGGCAGGCGGTTCGCGGGTTGGTGTCGTTCATGGCGGTTTGCAGCCTCGGCGCGCTGGTCAACATCGCGATCGCGCGGGACATCTATGCTGAGACTGCGCTGTGGGCTCTTGCCGGTATCGTCGGCGCTGTCGCCGGGGCGCTGGTGAACTACTCGCTGACCTCGGTCTTCACCTGGCGGCGCCGCGCCTGAGGCCATTTACAAGCCGAGCAGCGCGCGCTTCGCGGCGAATTCGTCATCGGTCAGGAGGCCGGCGTCGCGCAATTCCTCGAGCATGCGCAGATGCGCCGTTTGGTTCGGGGCGCCAACGGCGACCACCCCGCCGATCGTCAGCGCGGCCGGAACACCACCCTGGCGCAACAGTACAAAGACAAAGCCAGCGGAGAGCGCCGCGAGCAGAAACAACAGACCATAATAGGGCGAGCCGGTGACGAGATCGTAGAGCGCGCAGACCAACAGCAGCGCCGCGCTCGCCACCGCCGCCGAGCCGGCGGTCACCACCGCGACCAGCTGCCGGCAAACGAACCAGTAGAAAATTGCAGCCACGGCCAACATCAGCAAGACACCAAGAGGGTCGCCACGAACCGCGAGCAGGATCGCGATCAAGACATCGATCGCAATCGCGACAAGAACCGAGTAGGTCAAGGTTTCAGGCAGATTTGGAACCGTGACGTGCAGCATCAGTACCTCTCCGTCAACCTATTGCTTGGCAGGAGTGAGCGTGTCCTGCTTGAGCTCAAGGCGCTCGATATTGGCCTTCGCCTCGGCATCAGCGTCGCTGCCGGGCGCGAGCTCCGACACCCGTACCCAATCCTTGCGCGCGCCGTCATTGTCACCCTTCAGGCGGAGGATGTCGCCGCGCTCGAGCAATGCCGCCACCGAGTTCCGGCGACTGCCCGACCGCCCGGTTGATGTCGGCGAGGCCGTCATCGAGCTTGCCGAGTTGGCGATAAGCAGTAGCCCGATATATGAGAGCGGTGAGCCGGTTCGGGTCGGCCTTTAGCACGCGGTCGAGATCGGCGAGCGCCTTGTCGTACCAGCCTTCGCTGCCGGCCGCCTCGGCGCGGTCGGTCAGGATGTCCGGGTCGTCGGGCAATAGGCCGAGCGCGGCGGTATCGGCGGCATAGGCGCGCGCCGGGTCGCCGGCGAGCAACCAAGCCTGGGACGCCTGGTCGAGCACCTCCGCGCGAAGCGAATTGGGCGCATGAACCATCGCTTGAGCCAGAGCTTCGAGCTTCGTCGCCCCTTCCTTGTATTGCTTCAGCCCGATCAGCGCGACCGCATAGCAATGATCGGCCGGGTGCGCACCGCCACGGCTTTGCCAATGCTCGGCCAGATCGCGAGCCGCGCCGGGGTCGCTCTTGGCTAGGGCAAGGCAACGCTCGTAGGTTGCCGCGTCGGTCGCGGCCGAATGCGGTGGCTCTGGCTTGGCGTGCTGAGCGTGGGGCGGAGGCGGGGCTGGCGTTGACGGCGCGGCAGACAACGGCGGACCAGCAGGCTCTGGCGGTGCAGCGAACAGCGCCGCGGGCCCGAAGGCAATGCCACACGCTGCCAGCAGGCCTATCAGGGCCGCTTGTCTCATCCCTATCCACATCGCCGACGCGTCCTAGACATCGATAGCATACTCCGCGACCGCGCCGAACCGGCAGGGCGCGTAGCGGATTATTAAGGGTATTCGATTATCCGCTCTAACCTGGAGGGCCGCGTTCAGGCTGGGTCCAGCGTCAGGAAGCCGAGACGCCAATGCGATTGCCGGAAACTCGCCGTCAGAGCCCTAAAGCAGGCCGAAGTCTTGCAGCCGCTGCCGCTGTGCTGGTCGCGATCACGGTGGGGATCGCCTGTGTGACGATCTGGAACCTGCGCCGCGATGCGCTGGCCCGGGCGGAGGAGGAAACGAACAGCGTCAGCATTCTGCTGGCCGAGCAAAACGCCCGCCTCATGCAAGCAACCGACCTAGTCCTGCAAGAGATCAAGGAAATGGTGGTCGCCGCGGGCGTCCGCACGCCGGCGGATTTCTCAGACTTTATGGCCACGGAGCAGGTTCATGATTTTCTTGTGGGCCGCCTGCGCAACCTGCCTCAGGCCGATGCCATTTCGCTCATTGACAACAGCGGGAAAGTCATCAATTTCACGCGGGCTTGGCCCGTGCCCGCCATCGACGCGTCTAAGCGCGAGTACTTTCAAGCCCTGCGCGACGGCGACAAAGCCGAGACTTACGTCGGGACGCCGTTTCAGAACTCGACGAACGGCGCCTGGGACATCCCATTCGACTGCCGGGTCAGCAATGCCAGCGGTCAATTCCTCGGCGTCATCAATGTCATGGTCGAAGGCCGCTATTTCGAGGAGCTGTACCAGAAGCTGGCGACCCGTGAAGGCGAGTTGATCGCGCTGTTTCGGCAAGACGGCCCGCTGCTCGCTCGCTACCCGCACATCGAAAAAATGATCGGCCAGAAGCTGCCGCCGGGTTCGCCCTGGTACCGCTTCGCCGCAACGGGGGGGACTTATCGTACCCTCGGCGGTTTTGATGGGGTCACACGTATCGTTTCGGTGCAATTACTGGACAATTTTCCGCTCCTCGTTTCGGTCACCAACTCGCAGGACGTGGAGCTTGCCGATTGGCGCCGCCAGTCGCTCCTCATCGGGATTGGCGCTGGCTGCTCGGTCATCGGCCTGGGAATTTTCTTGTCGATGCTGCGCTGGCAGTTTCGCAAGCTCGAACGATCCGAGGCGACGCTTGTCGAACAAGCCGGGGCGCTGCGAAAGAGCGAGGCTCGGTTCCGCGACTTCGCCCTGGCTTCGTCAGACTGGTTTTGGGAAACCGACGAGCACCATCGCTTCACTTACCTGTCGGAAAATGTCATGAAACTGGCCGCCCGACCAGAAGAGTATCTGGGCAAGACGCGTTTCGAGAACGCCGCCGACACCGACACCGAACCGGGAAAATGGCGCGAGCATCTGGCGCGATTGGATCGGCATGAGCCGTTTAACAACTTCGTTTACACCAGGCAGGTCCCCTCCGGGGAGCTACATACCGCGACCACCAGCGGCACCCCGCTGTTCGATGACGCGGGGCGCTTTGTCGGCTATCGCGGCACCGCGCGCGATATAACGCAGCAGGTTCGAGCCGAGCGCGAGCTGCGCCAGGCGAAGGAGGACGCCGAAGCCGCGAACCTGGCCAAGTCCCAATTCTTGGCGAATATCAGCCACGAGCTGCGCACCCCGCTAAACGCGATCATCGGCTTTTCGGAGATGGTCGAGCAAGGCCTTGCCGGCCCAGTCGGCCCGAAACAACGCGAATACTCCTCTCTCGTCCTACAAAGCGGCCGGCACCTGCTTAAGGTCATCAACGACATCCTCGACCTTGCCCGCGCCGATGCAGGTAAATTCGAGCTCCACGAAGAAGTGGGCGTCGACTTGCGGAACGTGATCGGCACGTGCCTTTCGCTGACGAAGCACCGTGCCGACGCCAGCGAGGTCCAGCTGCTCACAGAGATCCATAAGCAACTGCCGCTCATCGTAGCCGACCCGACGCGGCTAAATCAGATTCTTCTCAACCTGGTATCGAACGCCATCAGGTTCACCAAGCCCGGAGGCTGCGTGACCGTCGCCGCGCGCTGCGCGGAGGAGGGCGGCGTCACACTGGAAGTGCGCGACACTGGTTCTGGCATGACCGCGGACGAAATTGAGGTCGCCATGGAGCCCTTCGGTCAAGTCGATGCGCGGCTCGCGCGAGAGCATGAGGGTACCGGGCTCGGGCTGCCGCTGGCGCGACGATTGGCCGAGCTGCATGGCGGCACCCTCGATATCATCAGCGAGAAGGGTGCGGGAACGACGGTGACGGTGACCCTTCCGGCGGAGCGGGTGATTTCTGACCTCGCCGGACGGCGAGCCTAGCACGACACTTTTGCCTATTTGCTGCGGGCCGCCGGATGCTCCGGTGCAACGAATGCCGGCGACGTTGCGGTCGAAATGCCGGCAAGGCTACGATAGCAGCGCGAGGGAGCGACAAGAACCAAACGTGACGACCATTGGCATTTGAGGGTCTGCGCCGCGCGGGCGGCGGTTTCGGCAACATTGCGCACGCGCTCTCGCATCGCAATTACCGTGTGTACATCAGCGGCAACGCGATCCAGCTTGTCGGCACCTGGATGCAGCGGGTGTCGGTCGGCTGGTTGACCTGGACACTTACTCATTCGGGCGCCTGGTTGGGCCTCATGTCGATGGCCGAATTCCTGCCGGTGCTGTTTGTCTCGCCGCTCGCCGGAGTGCTGGCCGATCGGAAGGACCGCGTCGGGATCATTCGCGTCACCCAGCTTTACGGCTGCTTTACCGCGACCTTGCTGGCAATCCTCGTCGCCACCGGCTTCATCTCGAGCCATGTCCTGTTCGCGCTGGTCCTGCTCCTCGGCATCAACCAGGGCATCGCCCAGCCGGCCCGGCTGGCGCTGATTCCGACCCTGGTTGACCGCGAGGCGCTGCCCTCGGCGCTAGCGATCAACTCAATCGTGTTCAACGCGGCCCGGTTCATCGGCCCCGCTGTTGCCGGCGTGTTGATCGCGCGAGTTAACATCGCCGCCGCCTTTGCCGCCAACGCGATCACCTATATTGCCTTTCAGGTGTCACTGGCCAATCTGCGGGACATCCCAGCTTTGCCGATGCGGGCGGCGCAGAACGCGATGAGAGCCTCGCTCGAAGCCTATTCCTACGCCAGCCGGCACCCCGGCATCGCGCCGATGCTGATGCTGTTCGTGGTGACGACGGTCGGCACGCGCGGCTTCATCGAGCTGTTCCCGGGCTTCGCCGACGGCGTATTCCACCGAGGTCCGCAAGGTCTGGCGATGCTGACCTCAACCGTCGGCCTCGGCGCGATCTTCGGCGGGCTGTGGATGTTCATCCGCTCGCAGATCAGCGGGCTCACGACCATTGTGCTTGCCAACACGCTCATCATGTCGCTGGCGATAATGGCCTTTACCGCGACGGACAACTTCACGATGGCGCTGCCTTGCGTCTTCGTCGCCGGGACCGCGATGGTGATCACCGGGATCGGCGCGCAAACACTGATCCAGGCCTCGACCGACCGTAGCATGGCGGGGCGGGTGATGGCGCTTTACGGAATGATCTTCCGCGCCGGCCCGGCATTGGGCGCTGTGGTGATGGGCACGGCCAGCGAACATTTCGGGCTCCGGCTGCCGCTGGCAATCGGCGCCGCCGTATCGTGCCTGTGCTGGGCGCTCACCCTGCACCGGCGCAAGGCGATCATGGCCTCGCTCGAAGACCCGGAAACCGACGACGCGGCCGTGACGCCCGCGGAGCGTGGCGCGCAATGAGCGAGCGGCGGCTCTTTTGCTTCGGGATGGGCTACAGCGCGCGCGCGTTCTCCGAGCGGCTCGGACCGGATTGGAGCGTCAACGGCACGAGACGTAACGGCGAAACCGGCACGCTCCGCTTCGATCGCGGCTGCCCCCTGGCCAGCTCGGCCTTCGCCGGCATCACCCATATCCTCATCTCGGTGCCGCCGGATGGGGCGGGTGACCCGGTGCTCGATCTCCATGGCGGCGATATCGGCGCGCTGTCGGGCCTGCGCTGGCTAGGTTACCTGTCGACGACCAGCGTTTACGGCACGCGCGACGGCGGTTGGGTCGATGAGACCGCGGAGCGACGCCCGACGGGCGAGCGCGGGAAGAGGCGGGTCGCGGCGGAGACGGCGTGGATCGGTCTGTGGCGGCAGCTCGGCGTGCCGGTTCATATCTTCCGCCTCGCCGGGATTTATGGTCCCGGCCGCAGCCCCTTTGACGCGCTGCGTGCCGGAATCGCCAGACGCATCGATATTCCCGGTCAGGTGTTTTCGCGCATTCATGTCGGCGACGCCGCCACTGTGCTGCTGGCGTCGATAGCAAAACCGCGACCCGGCGCGATCTACAACGTCTGCGACGACGAGCCGGCGGCGCAGGCAGAGGTCGTCGCTTACGCGGCGAAGCTGCTCGGCGTCGAGCCACCACCGTTGGTGCCGCTGGACGAAGCGGAGCTGTCACCGATGGCGAAAAGCTTCTACGCCGACAACAAGCGCGTCTCGAACGCCCTGATAAAACAAGAGCTCGGCGTCACCCTCGCCTACCCCGATTATCGGGCCGGGCTCGCGGCGATCCTGGCCGCTGGCGGCTAAGACTTGCCTCGCGCGCCGCCGTCCGGCATCGTCCCGGCTTGCGGTCGAGGTCAGAGCAAGGGAGGAAAGCCGATGGCCTATAACGTATTGATGATGGGGGCCTCGTACGGCTCGCTTCTGGCGATCAAGCTGCTCTTCGGCGGGCACAAGATTACCATGGTCTGCCTCCCCAACGAGGTCGAGGCGTTCAACAGCGACGGCGCGCATGTGCGCATGCCGATCCGCGGCCGCGCCACCCCGGTCGATCTCGACTCGCGCAAGCTGCCGGGGAGCCTCAGAGCGGCCGGCACCGGCGACGTCAACCCCAAGGATTACGACCTCGTCGTGCTGGCGATGCAGGAGCCGCAATACCGTTCGCCCGGCGTTCGCGAACTGACCGACGCCATTGCCCGGGCCAAGGTGCCGGCGATGTCGATCATGAACATGCCGCCGCTTCCTTATATGCGGCGCATTCCCGGCCTCGACGCCGACGCTCTCAAGCCCTGCTACACCGACGCGTCCGTTTGGGACAATTTCGAACCGGGCAAGCTCACGCTGTGCAGCCCCGACCCGCAGGCGATCCGCCCGCCGGGCGAAAAGATCAACTTCCTGCTGGTCACCTTGCCGACGAATTTCAAATCGGCTCGGTTCGGGTCCGATGCCGACACCAAAATCCTCGAGACGATGCAGCACGAGATTGAGGGCATCCGCTACGATCCGGGCGACGGCGAGAAGATCGACCTGCCGGTGAAACTCAAGGTGCACGACTCGATCTTCGTGCCGCTGGCTAAATGGGCGATGCTGTTGACCGGCAACTACCGTTGCGTCACAGCCGATGGCGCCATCGACATCAAGGACGCGGTCCACGCCGACCCGGAGAAGTCGCGCTCGGTCTATAATTGGGTCATGGAAGTCTGCACCAAGCTCGGCGCCGATCCGGCCGACCTCGTACCGTTCGAGAAATACGCCAGCGCCGCGAACGGGCTGGTGCGGCCGTCCTCGGCGGCGCGCGCGCTTAATAACGGCGTGCCCAACATCGAGCGCACCGACCGCCTCGTGCAATTGCTCGGCGCTCAGCTCGGCATGCACCACCCGGTGGTCGATGCGACGGTGAAGCAGGTCGACGCCCGACTCGAGGCCAACCGCAAGAAAGCTGCCTGAGCCTTACGTCAACGGCGGCGGGGCGAAGGCGTGAAGGGCAACGTCCTCGGCTTCGACCCAGACAGCAACTCCGGCGCAATCACCGGTCACGATGGCCAGCGATATGATTTCGTCCGGCTGGAGTGGCGCGGTAGCGGCAGGCCAAGCCGTGGCGAAACCGTCGACTTCATCGCCGATGGTCAGCGGGCGACGCAGATCTACCCGCTCCTCTCTCGCTACGACCCGAACGAGGGGTCGGACGCCAATACCGTCTACATACTCTACCTGGTGAGTCTCCTCGTCGGGATCACCAGCATCGTCGGCGTCATCATGGCCCATGTGAACCGGGCTGATGCGCCGGAGTGGGTGCAGACACACTACCGCTTCCAAATCCGCACCTTCTGGATCGGCATGCTCTACGCGTTCATTGGCGTAATCACCTGCATCATCGTCGTCGGCTTTTTCTGGCTAATGTTCGTGCTCGTTTGGTGGGTCGTGCGCTGCGTCAAGGGAATGCAGGCGATCTCGCTCGGCCTCCCGTACGAGCGACCCGCCTCCTGGCTCTGGTAATCCGCCCTATCACCAAAGCGGTGATCCGTCTCAAGGGTCATACAACTATCGCTTGGGGCCATCAGCGGATACAATTTAGTCAGCGATATTTCTGGGGAGCGCCATGAAGGGCAACGTCATCGGGTTCGACCCCGACACCAATACCGGAGCTGTCAGCGGCCATGACGGCAAGCGCTACGATTTCGCGACAGCGGACTGGCATGGGCATAACCGTCCGCACCAGGGCGATCTGGTCGATTTCCAGCCCGCCGGCGACCGCGCAACCCAGATCTATCTGGTCGACGCAGAATACGTACAGCCGAGCTTTGGCGAATTCTATTTCTCACCACATGGCCGGATCTCGCGGTCGCAATATTGGCTGAAATGGTTTTTGCCGGTCATGATTCTTGAGCTGGTCCTTATCCTATTGGCCGCTGCGACCCAGAACAGCGCCGCTGGGATTTTGTTTTCGGCGCTTCTCGGGCTTTTCGCGCTGGCGATTATCTGGCCGAGCTTGGCTATCCTGATTAAACGGGCGCACGACCGCGACTGGCCCTGGCCATTCATCCTCCTATTTCTCGTGCCGATAGTAAGCCTTTGGCCGCTAGTTGAGCTCCTGTTCCTGCGCGGCACGATCGGCAGCAACCGCTTCGGCGCCGATCCGGTTCCGCGAGGCTAGGGCGGTTGGGCCTGGGCTTGCCATGAAGGGCAATATCCTCGGCTTCGATCCCGAGACGAACACCGGCGCCATTAGCGGCTATGACGGTCAGCGTTACGATTTCGTCACCGCAGAGTGGCGTGGCCCGGGGCGTCCGCGCAGCGGCGATGTCGTCGATTTCCAGGCGATCGACCAACGCGCGACCGAAATCTACCTCGTGGAGCCCGTCTATGTGCAGCCCGGTTTCTGGGCGTTCTATTTTTCACCATCCGGGCGTATTTCGCGTTCTCAATACTGGCTGAGATTTTGGCTGCCCTATCTTGGCGTTTACATTACGCTTGATCTTATTGCAGAAATCGCCGGCAAAGAATCCAGTCTGGGGATTTCCATTCGTATAACCACATCTATTTTATCTCTGGTGATATTCTGGCCGTGGATTGCGCTGCTCGTAAAACGCATGCACGACCGTAATAAAGCGTGGTGGTGGATGTTATTTTATTTTGTTCCTGGTATCCTTTTCGGCACGCTCCTGGTCATTTGGCTCGGCGCCGCGTTTCTTTCTATTGCCTCAGGTGAAACCAACGTGACCCTTCCAGCGCTCGGTGGCCTAGGCGTTATGATTATTGTACTAGGTCTGACTTGGTTTGGCGCCTTCATCTGGTTCTTTATTGAATTCGGCTGTGTGCGCGGCACCGTCGGCAGCAACCGCTTCGGCCCGGATCCAGTAACCCGCCGTTAGAGCGAGCGGGAATGTTCCCTTTATGTTCAATCCACGCGATGTAGGCCTAGCTGGGAATTCGATCCGAATTTGACAAGACCCCCGAGGAAATTTCCGAAGGATACTCGCCGGGCAACGGGGTAGGAGCCGGCATTGCGCAGCGGCGGTTCTCTAAACCGACCGACGTCCGCTCAGCCATAAAAAAGGCCGGGATTTCCCGGCCTTTTTCGTCGGTTTCAGCTCACAGTCAGCAGGAGATGTCGCCTCCGCCGCCGCCGAAATCGCTGCCGCTGGAAAAGTCGTTGCCGCCGGAGAAATCATTGCCGCTGTCGCTGGCATAGTCGTTGCCGCCGCCGCCGAAATCGTTGCCGGTATTGCTGGCGTAGTCATCGCCCCCAACATTGCCGCCCGCGTAACCAGCACCCGCGGAACTCTGATCGTTGCCGTAATAGTTATTGACCACGGTTTCGCCGAGGCCCCCGGGCATACCCATGCCTGGGCCACCAAACCCGCCAAGGGTGCTCGCGTAGCTGTGACCGAACAGGTTGGAGATGCCTTGAAACAGGAGCGCGCCGCCAGCTACACCCGCCGCAGTCGCCGCCGCCGAACGGAGGAATCCGCCGCCACCGCCGCCGAACATCCCGCCGCCCGGCGCGTAGCCGGGCTGTGCATATCCGGGCGCGTAGCCCGGCTGCGCGTATTGCGGCGGCGGTGGCGCGGCCTGCGGCGCCCGGGTCCACGGACCGCTCGGCGGTACGCTCGCTTGCTGTTGCTGGCCACCGCCAAGCAGCCCGCCCAGGAAGCTGCCGCGCCGCGGCTGATTCGCGGCAGCCAACTGCTGTTCGAGCTCGGCGATACGATTCTGCGCGTTGTGCAGCGACAGATCCTGGATCAGCACGGTCTGCACCAGGTAGTAGGGTGCGTCCGGCATCTGCGTCATCGCCTGGCGGATCAGCGCGTCCGCCTCCGGATCCTTCGGTTGCCCGGCTTTGCCTGCACTTTCGAGGCGCGTCAGCAGCGTGGTGATCAGGTCGCGTTCTTGCGGTTCCATGAACTCATGCCTCGTCTTCAAAGAGCCTTCCGCGAAGGCCGCCCGCGCCGGTTGCACCGGCGCGTCGCGCTAGATGTGGGGAGCGCCGGTGGCGGATCAATGAGCGGACGTCTTGGCGAGAACCGTTAAATCTTGTAACCCGCCGTCCAACGCTGACATTATCGTTCTGTGAGATGAGTGGCCCTTCCCTCTTTCATCCGGCGGTCGCTGCCTGGTTCCAGCGCAGCTTCGCCACGCCGACCGCGGCGCAGTCGGAAGCATGGCCGGCGATCAAATCCGGCCGCCACGTGCTGATCGCCGCGCCGACCGGGTCGGGCAAGACGCTGGCGGCGTTTCTCGCCGCGATCGATGGGTTGGTTCGGCAGGGATTGGAGCAAGGCTGTCTCGAAGACGAAACCCAAATCGTCTACGTGTCGCCGCTCAAGGCGCTGTCGAACGACATCCAGAAGAACCTCGTTGCGCCGCTCGCCGGGATCGCAGGGGAGCTGCAGGCGCGGGGATTGCCCGCCGTCGATATTCGCACCTGGGTGCGCACCGGCGACACGCCGTCCGCCGAGCGCCAGAAAATGGCGAAGAAGCCTCCGCATATCGTCGTGACGACCCCGGAATCGCTGTACCTGCTGCTCGGCTCGGAATCCGGCCGCAAGATGCTGGCGACAACGCGAGCGGTGATCGTCGACGAAATCCACGCGCTCGCCTCAAACAAGCGCGGCGTGCATCTGGCGGTGTCGCTCGAACGGCTCAAATCGCTGTGCGGCGACCGGCTGTTGCGGATCGGGCTGTCGGCGACGCAGAAGCCGATCGAGACGGTCGCGCGGTTCCTCATCGGCACCGCGGAAACCGACTGCACAATCATCGACACCGGCCATCGCCGGGCACGCGATCTCGCGCTCGAAATCCCCTCGTCACCGCTGGAGGCGGTGATGTCGCACGAGGTGTGGGCGCAGGTTTACGACCGGCTCGCCGAGCTGGTCGAGGCACACCGCACGACCCTCATTTTCGTCAACACGCGGCGGTTGGCCGAGCGAGCGACCCGGCAGTTGTCGGATCGTATCGGCGAGGCGCACATCGCCGCGCATCACGGCAGCCTCGCCAAGGAGGCCCGGCTCGACGCCGAGCAAAGGCTGAAGCGGGGCGAGCTGAAGGTCCTGGTCGCGACCGCCTCGCTTGAGCTTGGCATCGACATCGGCGACGTCGATCTCGTCTGCCAGATCGGCTCGCCGCGCTCGATCGCGAGCTTTCTGCAGCGCGTCGGCCGTTCCGGCCATGCCGTCGACGGCACGCCAAAGGGCCGTCTTTTCCCGCTGTCTCGCGACGAACTGGTCGAATGCGCAGCCCTGCTCGACAGCGTCCGCCGCGGCGAGCTCGATGCGCTGAGCATTCCCGAACTGCCGCTCGACGTGCTGGCGCAGCAGATCGTCGCCGAAGTCTCGGCGCGCGAATGGAGCGAGGACGGGCTTTTCGCGCTCTTCCGCCAAGCCTGGCCCTATCGCGATCTACCGCGCGCTGATTTCGACGCGGCGATCGCGATGCTGGCGGAAGGTTTCAGTACCAGGCGCGGCCGGCGCGGCGCGCTGATCCATCACGACGCGGTCAATCATTTGCTGCGCGGGCGGCGCGGCGCGCGGATCACGGCGCTGACCTCCGGTGGGACGATCCCGGACAATGCCGACTACCAGGTATTGCTCGAACCCGAGAACCAGATCATCGGCACGGTGAACGAGGACTGGGCGGTGGAAAGCCTCGCCGGCGACGTCTTCCAGCTCGGCAATGCCTCCTATCGCATCCAACGGGTCGAACGCGGCACCGTGCGGGTGGAAGACGCGCAAGGCCAGCCGCCCAACGTTCCGTTCTGGCTCGGCGAAGCGCCCGGCCGCAGCGACGAACTGTCGGCCTCGGTGTCGCGGCTGCGCGGTGAGATTGCGGCGCGATTGGATGAGGGCGGCATCGATGGCGCGCTGCACTGGCTCGTCGCTGACGTGAAGCTCGACCCGGCTTCTGCCGCACAGATCGTCGAGTACCTCGCCGCCGCCCATGCCGCACTCGGCGTGCTGCCGACGCTCGACACACTGGTGTTCGAACGCTTCTTCGACGCGGTCGGCGGAATGCAGCTGGTGATCCATTCGCCCTACGGCAGCCGGCTCAATCGCGCCTGGGGCCTGGCGCTGCGCAAGCGGTTCTGCACCCGATTCAATTTCGAGCTGCAGGCGGCCGCGACCGAGGACAATATCAGCCTGTCGCTGACAACGGTGCACAGCTTCGCGCTCGACGAGGTGCCGCGCTACCTCCACTCGGCCAGCGTGCGCGGCGTGCTCACGCAGGCGTTGCTCGACTCCCCGATGTTCATGACGCGCTGGCGGTGGGTATCGGGCGTCGCGCTGGCGCTGCCGCGCTTTCGCGGCGGCAAAAAGGTGCCGCCACAACTCGCCCGCATGGAAGCGGAGGACCTCGTCGCGGCGATCTTCCCTGATCAAATCGCCTGCGCTGAGAATATCGTCGGCGAGCGCGAGATCCCCGACCACCCGCTGGTGCGCCAATCGATCGGAGATTGTCTCAACGAAGCAATGAACATCGCGGAGCTGGAGCGGCTGCTTGCCCGGATCGAAAGCGGTGAAGTCCGCGTCGTCGCGCGCGATCTGACCGAGCCGTCGCCGCTCGCGCTCGAAGTGCTGTCGGCCCGGCCCTTCGCCTTTCTCGACGATGCGCCGCTAGAAGAGCGCCGCACCCAGGCGGTGATGGGGCGCCGCTGGCTGACGCCAGAGGATGCAGCCGATCTCGGCCGGCTCGATCCGGAAGCGATCACGCGGGTGCGCGAGGAGGCATGGCCGGCGCCGGAAAACGCCGACGAGATGCACGACGCACTGGTCTGGCTCGGGTACATCGCCGAGGGCGAGGTCGGCAACACACCGGGCTGGGCCGGATGGCTTGGCGAATTGGCGGCGAGCCGCCGCGCGGCGCGGCTGCGGCATTCCGGGGCGGCGCTGTGGGTCGCCGCCGAGCGGCTGCCACAGTTTCAGGTGCTATGGCCCGATGCGGCGCTCGATCCGGCGATCGCCGCGCCGGCGGCCTATGCCGAACGCGCGTGGTCGCCCGATTTAGCGCTGGTCGAGATCGTGCGCGGGCGCCTCGAAGGCCTCGGCCCGGTTGATGCCGGGGCACTGGCCGCGCCGCTTGGCCTTGCCGCCGACGATATCGCCATACCGCTCGCCGCACTGGAGGCGGAGGGTTTCGCGCTGCGCGGCCAGTTCACACCGAGCGGCAGGAGCGACGAATGGTGCGAGCGGCGTCTTCTCGCGCGCATCCACCGCTATACGGTCAACCGTCTGCGTGCCGAGATCGAGCCGGTCGCGGTGCGCGACTTCCTACGCTTTCTGCTCGATTGGCAGCGCGCCGCTCCCGATACGCGCATGGACGGGCCCGACTCGCTGGCCGCCATTGTCGGACAGCTCGAAGGTTTCGAAGCGGCGGCCGGAGCTTGGGAGAGCGAAATTCTGCCGGCGCGGCTTTCCGGCTATGACCCGGTCTGGCTCGACGACCTTTGCCTGTCGGGCCGGGTTGCCTGGGCGCGGCTGCGGCCGCGCAGCCCAAGGCCGGACGATGCCGGGCGCAGCGCGAATCCGGTCCGCTCCACGCCGATCACCCTACTCGCGCGCCGCAACGCTGCGCAGTGGAGCCTGCTCTCGCCGGCCAACGACGGGGCCGAGCCCGGCCCCACGGCGCGCCGGGTCATCGAAGTGATTCGGCGAGAAGGTGCCTCGTTTTTTGACGAGCTGGTCGAAGGCAGCGGCCTCCTGAAGCCGCAAATCGAGGAAGCACTGGGCGAGCTCGTCGCGTTCGGCCTCGTCGCGTCGGACAGCTTCGCCGGATTGCGCGCGCTGCTGGCGCCGAGCGCGAGCGGCAGCCAGCGGCGGAGGCGCGCGGTCAGCTTCGCGATGGACGGCGCTGGCCGCTGGGCATTGGCACGCCGCCCGCGCCCGTCCGACAACACGGCCAAGGATGGCGCCGAGGCGGCCGAACACCTGGCGCGCACTTTGCTGCGCCGCTACGGGGTCGTGTTCTGGCGGCTGATCGAACGTGAGGCGGCGTGGCTGCCGCCCTGGCGCGACCTACTGCGCGTCTATCGCCGACTGGAGGCGCGCGGCGAGATTCGCGGGGGCCGGTTCGTCGCCGGCTTCGCCGGCGAGCAATTCGCGTTGCCCGAGGCGGTCGGCACGCTGCGAGAGACGCGGCGCAAGGCGCATACCGGCACCCTCGTCTCACTGTCGGGCGCCGACCCGCTCAACCTGATCGGCATTCTGACGCCCGGCACTCGGCTCCCGACGCTGACCGTTAATCGGGTGCTCTATCGCGATGGGTTACCGGTCGCACTTTTTACCGGGGGCGAGGTGCAATTCCTTGAAACCCTGCCGGCGGAAGAAGAGTGGGCCGCGCGCAAGATGCTGCTGCGCGGCGCCGCGCCGAGCAACGCAAGCACGGCGCAAAGCGTCAAATAATCCTGCGTTCGCGCAGATCGGCGATTTGCACGTCGCTGTAGCCGAGTGCGCCGAGCACCTCGTCGTTGTGCTCGCCGAGCTCCGGGGCGATCCCGATACGGGCCGGCGTTTCGGAAAACTGCCATGGCGAGCCGTGCACCTTCAACCGCTTGTCGTATTTCGGATAGTCAACCTCGGTAACATAGCCATTTGCGACCACGTCAGGATCGTTCGAGCCTTCGAGCAGGGTGTTAATCGGCGCCGAGACGATGTCGGCGGCGCGCAGCCGCGCGACCCAATCGTCACGCGGGCCGGTCGCGAACATTTCTCCGAGCATGCGGAGCAAGGTTTCGCGCCGTTCGTCGGAGCCGATGATCACCCCGAGTTTGCCAAACCCGGCCTTCTCAAGCGCCTCGTAAAAGCCGAGCGCAATCATTGCATTGCGCCACGGAACTTCATTGTTGAGTTGAAACACGAAGGGCTTGCCGTCCTTGTCGTTGAAACTTGAGCTCATGCCGGGTCGCTCAGGCGTCCCGGTGATGCGCGCCTGGCCGGTGACCGGGTCCCGATTGCGCCACATCGCCGTCGTCAGCGTCCAGCCCATCAGCCTGATCTGGCCGCCGAGCAGCGAGCAGTCCACCTTCTGCCCAACTCCCGTGGCGCGAGCATGGGTTAGCGCCGCAAGCGCCCCACCAAAGGCCAGGATGGCGCAAGTCTCGTCGGCAACGGAGACGATGCCGGTCCGCAGCGGCTGGCCCGGCGCCGAATAGGCCTGGGCGATACCGCCCATGGCCTGCGCCATCGAGTCGGTGCCGGGGAGATGTGCATTGGGCCCCTTGGGGCCGTAGCCCGAGATCGACATATAGACGAGCCTCGGGTTCACCGCTTTCAGCTCCTCATAGCCGAAGCCATTCTTTTCCGCGGCGCCGGGGCGGAAATTCTGGCCGAAGATGTCCGCCTCGGCGACGAGCTTCTTGAGGATGTCGCGCCCCTCCGCTTCCTTCAGGTTCAGCGTGACGCTCTTCACCCCGCGGTTGTTGGTCTCGAAATAGGTGCTGGGCATGCCGGGCAGCACCGTCGAGCCGCGCGAATTGTCGCCGATGCCCGGCACCTCGATCTTGACCACCTCGGCGCCGAGATCGGCCATCAGCATGTATGGGACGGTGCCGGCCTGCGCGGTCGAGCAGGCGACGACCTTCACACCCTGAAGCGGTCCGTGCGGTTCGCTCATGTCCGTAATTCCTCAGCTTCGATGTGGGTGCGCAAGTTTGGCCCCCGGCCACAACTTGGGCCGGGCGCGCTCGTATTGCGGCGGGCAGGCGGCCTCAGCATCGAGCGCGTCGGCAGCGTGCCAAGCCCAGCGGGGGTCGTCGAGAAAACCGCGGGCCAGCGCGACGCAATCGGCGCTGCCTTCGGCCAGGATCGCCTCGGCCTGATGCGGGTCGGCGATCATACCGACCGACTGCACCATTATGTCGCTCGCCTTTTTTACCGCCGCGGCAAATGGTACTTGATAGCCGGGGCCGACGACGACGCGCGCCCGCGGGCCGACCCCGCCCGACGAGACGCAGACATAGTCGAAGCCGATTTGGTGCAGCTCGTCGGCGAAGACCCCGGCATCATCGGGCGTCAGCGCACCGTCGATCCAATCGGAGCCGGTAATGCGCATGCCGAGCGCCTTGTCGCGCGGCCACACCACGCGCACCGCCGCCGCCACCTCGAGCGGGAAGCGCATTCGATTGGCGAGGCTGCCGCCGTAGCGGTCAGTGCGATGGTTCGAGACCGGCGAGACAAAGCTATGCAGCAGGTAGCCGTGCGCCCCATGCAGCTCGACGAGGTCGAAGCCAAGCCGGTCAGCGCGCCTGGCGGCTGCTACAAACGCGTCGCGAATGCGGGCGAGGCCTGCGTCATCGAGCGCCTGAGGGGCCGGCCAATTGTCATCGAATGGAAGAGCCGACGCGCCCACCGTTTGCCAAGCGCCCTCGTCGCTTCCGAGCGGCCCACCGCCCTGCCAGGGCACCTTCGCCGAGGCCTTGCGCCCGGCATGGGCGAGCTGGATGCCAAGCTTGGCCGTACCCCACCGCCGGCACAGAGCGACCACAGGCTCCAGCGCAGTCTCATTTGCCTCCGAATAGAGCCCGAGGCACGCCGGGGTAATGCGCCCCGCGGGCTCGACCGCGGTCGCTTCCAAGACCAGGAGGCCGGCGCCGGACATCGACAGCGAGCCTAGATGCTGCAGATGCCAACTAGTGGCCGAGCCCTCCTCGGCGCTGTACTGGCACATTGGCGACACCGCTATCCGGTTCGCGAGGGTCACCCCGCCCAGGATCAGCGGGGTGAACAAACGGCTGTTCGAGGTCATCTCGATCCCTTGGCTCGAAGAACCGGCAACTCGATAAAGGAAGGGGTTACCGGAGCATGGTGAATAGTGTTGTGAGCGACGCGGATATCGGCCTCGCCGTCATTGGCGAGTACCGGATTGCCGCTATTGGTGTTGCGAGCGCGCCGCGGGAAGTTGCTGCTGGTCACGTCGACCTCGACCCGGCTGCCGGCGCGGAAAGTGTGACGGATGTCGCCGAGATCGATCGTCAACGGATAGATCTGCTGCGCCACGAGTGGTTGCGCGCCGGCTTCGGGGTCGCGGAACATCGCGCGCATCACGCCATCCATCAGCAGCATGGCGCGGCCATCGGGCAGCCGCTCGATCAGCTTGGCGACAAAATCCGTGTCGGGACAATCGGACGCGACATTGAGGGTGACGCGGACATTGCCGGCGATGGTGAGGTCGGCGCCAAGCGCCGGCCCGCGATAGATCAGCCCGTAATCGGGCAACGATTGGGCCGGTTGCTGGTCGCGCGGCCCGGCGTCGATCAGCATGTTGCGGCCGCCGAGACTGGGGATCGGGCGGCGTGGGTCGTAGCGGTAGCGCCGGGATTCGCCGGAAGGCGCATCGCCGAGGCTGCCGTCGCCGCACAGATAGAGCCGGCGCGGCGCGACCCCCGGCGGCGGCCAGCGTTCGGTGTGAACCCAGTCCGACGGGGCATAGGCTGCGCGGTCATCGACCCAAGCGCGCGGCGAATAATAGACGGCCGGCTCATCGATCAGCGCACTCGGTTCGTCCTGCAGCCAGTGGCCAAACCAGTCGAAATACGGGTCGCGGGGCCAGAAATTTCCGGCATAGACGAAGTAGTGCTCGTTCGGCCCGATCCACAGCTTTTGCGTGCCGGTGCGGGCCTGGATGTCCTGGAACGCGGCGATGACACTGGTCTGAAAAATGTCGAACCAGCTGGTTACGTGAAAGCCGGGAATGTCGATGGTGCGGCGGAAATTGTGCCGCGCGCGGAAGGCGTCGGGCGCGGGATGGGTAATGATCTCGTCGAGAAACGGCTGCCACGCCGCGAAGTCCGGGTACCCGGTCAGCGGCAAGCGCAGCCAATCCGGTGAGTCGACGAATGGCGGGCTGGCTTGCCGCGCCGCGTCGAGCCGGTTGTAGCGCTCCGCCGCCGAGGTGGCGGCGTGGTCGAGCTCGGCGGCGCCGACCTTGAAGCGCGCCATCACCGCCTCCCGATGCGATTGCGACAGGCCCGGGATGTTCTTTGCCACCCACAGCCACAGCCGCTCCATTTCAATCGCCTGGCCCTCATAAATGACATCGTCGTAGATGCTGGAGCCGCCAGCCTGGGCGAAGAAGGCGCGCAGGCTCGGGTGCCGCGTCGAGGCGGCGGCGAAGGTGGTCGTCGCTCCAGCCGACGAACCCGACATGCCGACCCGCCCATTGCTCCAGTCCTGTCCGGCAATCCAGTCGAGCGTGTCGTATCCGTCATTGGCATCGTCGGCGTAGACGCGGTCCTCGCCTTCCGAGCCATTCCGGCCGCGACAATCCTGGTAAACCGCGGCATAGCCGTGATCGACGATGGCCTTCCAGCCGCGCAGGATCGAGCCGCGCATCGGCTCCGCCGGATTGGGCAGCCAGGCACGCGTGTGGTCGAACTTGTGAGGCGCGTCGGCGGCGGCGATGCCGTATGGCGTCCGGTGGAGGATCACCGGCCAGCGCGGCCCTCCCTCCTCGGGCAGGAAGACAAACGTATTGAGGCGCGTTCCGTCGCGCATCGGCACCATGACCTGAAACGAGCGGGCGCTCATCGTTTCCGTCCTTTCCGTGACCGCCCTCTTGTACCCCTTCGCGCGATGAGGCAAAGGTGATTTCGAAACCGGCGGAAGGTCCGCGCCGCAGCATCGGGGAGCAACGCGTCATGGGAAAGCTTGAAGGCAAGGTCGCCTTGGTTACCGGCTCGGGCCGCAATATCGGCCGGGAGACCGTGTTGCAGCTGGCACGCGAGGGCGCGAACGTCGTCGTCAACGCGCGCGCCAACGAGCAGGAGCTCAACAGCGTGGTGCGCGAGGCGCAGGAAATCGGGGCCAAGGCGATCGGCGTCCTCGCCGACATGGCCAAGAAAAACGAGGTCGAGGCGATGGCGGCGCAGGCGCTGTCCGAGTTCGGCCGCGTCGACATCCTGATCAACAACGCGGCTATCCGGCCGCACAAACCGTTCCTGGAACTGACCGACGCGGACTGGGAGCTGGTGCGCGGCGTCGTCCTTGACGGGGGCCTCTATTTGACCCGCGCGCTGATCGGGAAGATGGTCGAAAACAAATACGGCCGGGTCCTGTTCTTCGTCGGCGACGGCGCCTATTCGGGCCGCGGCAGCGGCCGGGCACATCTGTCGGCGGCCAAGATGGCGCTGGTCGGCCTCGCGCGCGGGCTTGCCTCGGAATTCGCGCCGCATAACATTCGGGTCAACGTGGTCTCGCCGGGCAGCATCGATACGCGGCGCGACAACCCGGAATGGTACGGCGGGCGCCCGCCCAACTCTTCGGGCATCCCGCTCGGCCGCCAAGGCAAGATCGAAGAAATCGCCGCGACATGCCTGTTCCTGGTCAGCGATGACGGCGGCTTCATCACCGGCCAGACCATCCACGTCAACGGGGGCGCCGCCTACTACTAGTCGCCAGAGCAAGCCAAGTGAAAACCGCCCTGGCCGGGCTGTCGCTGCTAGTAGCGGTCTCAGCGCCCGCGACTGCTCAGTTCGACCCGGGCGCGCTGGCTGCGCGCCTCAGGTCTGGGATGACGATCGGCCAGACGCTGCTGGCCCTCGGCAACCGGCCGACTTCCACCCTGGAAACCACGTGCCGGCAAGTATCCGGAGAGCCCTTCACCTGCCGGATCTGGAATTACGCGACCCAGTTTGAGCAGCTGCAGATCTACTTCCGCTACAGCGAACCGCGGCAAGAATGGCTGGTCTATTCGTGGCGGCTGTGACGCGGGCCGAGGGGCGAGGCCCCCGGCCTAGTGAGATAAAATATCGATCAGCCGCAAGGCAGAAGGGCCGCCAATAATCAAAAAAATGCTCGGCAGGATGAACAGGACCATCGGCACCGTGAGCAGAACCGGCATCCGGTTAGCTTGTTCTTCAAGCCTCAACAGCGCGTCGTTGCGGAGTTCGGCGGCGACAACGTGCAGCGCCTGGGCGAGCGGCGTACCATAGCGCATCGTTTGCGAAAGAGTCGCTACGACCGAATGAACGCTGGGAACAGCAACCCGCGCCGACAGCCGCTGCAAGGCCGCGTCGCGGCTTGGCAGGATCTTCAGATCGGCGCTGGTGAGCGCCAGTTCCTCGGCGACTATGGGCCGCGAATGCCGGAGTTCGGGGACGATGCGATCTATCGCATCCTCGAGCGCTAGACCGGCCTCGGCGGAGATAACCAGCAGTTCGATGGCGTCGGGCAAGCCCTTTTCAATCATCCGATCGCGGCGCACCAGAAGCCTGCTGATAATGATTTTGGGCAGGAACCAGGCGAAACTGGCACCCAGCAACCCAAGGCCAGCGGCGCGGATGAGCCCCGCGGCGCCGACGTACTCGTAGGCAATCAACACCGGCGTCAGCGCCAGGAGCGCTACCAGGGAGATCCGGAAGAGGAAGAAGACGGCAAGGGTGCGATCTGGCGAGAGGTGAAGCTTCGCAAGCCGACGAATGACCTCCAACTCCTGCGGTGTTAGAGGCGTGCCGCCCCCGGTGCGGGTCGATGGCGTCACGTCGCGTCTCGCCCTGCCGGAGCTGCTCGCCGCGGCCGTTATTGCAGACCGCGGGCGAATAGCGTCAACGCGCCGCGCGATCCGGTCGCGAACGACGGCAGAGTGCCAGCTGAGGAAGGATGCAGCGGCGAAGATGAAGGTTGTCGCAGCAAAGCCGATCAACAGGGTCGTCGGTTCCATCAGTGCCGATAGCGCGCTCATGGCGTCATCCCGGTACTATTCCGACATCGCCGCGCGCATCATCGCGCGCATCGTCAGACCGCCAAGTAGCAGACTGAGGACGGCGGCTCCGACGATAAGGTTGCCGCGGGGATCACTGATCAAGGGCTCTAAGTAGCCGGGAGACACGATCAGCAGCGCGCCCACGATAAAAAACGGAATACAGGACAGAACGATCGCGGAAATCCTTATCTCAGCGGTCGCGGCGCGCGCTTTAAGGCGCACGGCGCGACGACGGCGGACGATTTCGCTGAGTGTTTCCAGAGTGGCGGCCAAGTTGCCCCCGGTCGATTGTTGCAAAGCGACCGCCACGCCAAAAAAACTGAAGTCGGGATTCCCGACTGCCTCGGTCGTTTTGGTGAGCGCCTCGGAAAGCGGCACGCCGATTTCCGCAAGGTCGGCGATCGCGCTGAATACGGTGCTGAGCGGCGGTTCCGCCTCGGTGCCGGCGGTTCGGATCGCTCCGGCGACGGGCAAGCCAGCGCGAACCATCCGCACCACCATGTCGACCGTGTCGGGAAGAAGCTCGGAGAATTGCGCATCGGCGCGATGCTGCTCACGGTTGAGCATCAGCCTCGGCGCCAGATAGAAGCTAATCGCCCCGGCCATCCAGGCAACAAAGTTCGGCAGGTGAAGGGCAATATGAGCGAGGCCCCACGTGATGATCGCGGCAATAAGCCCGACTAGCATCAGATAGGTGGACTTGGTTGACACTCCCCAGGACCGGGCCATGCGATAGGCAAAAAAAGCCCGAACCCGACGGTCCAATGCAGCCAGCCAACGACGGACCTTCATCGAAGCTATCTGTTTGAGTTGCCCCGCTGCGCCCAGAGCCAGTTTGTCGACACGGCGCTTGAGCGTCCGATTGCGCGACCGCTCACCAAGGACGACGGCAAGCAGGCTCAGTCCGCCGGCTAGCATGAGACCGAATGCAATGAAACCCGACATCGTCAGGTTTCCGCGTCTTGTACGGCAATCGCCTTCATGAAGGCGGGGCCGAGCCCGTAATAATCCAACCGTGGAAGAAACCGCGGCCGGATCCCTGTCGGCACAAACGAGCCGATAATCGTTCCTTCTGAGTCTTCTCCTTGGTATTTGAAGGTAAACAGCGAAGATAGGGTAATCACGTCCCCTTCCATGCCGACGACCTCGGCAAGTTCGGTCACCCGCCGCGTACCGTCCCGCATGCGCTCGATCTGCACGATCAGATCGAGCGCGCTCACCATCTGACCGCGTATTGCCCGGCTCGGCAGGCTGACATTGGCCATCATCACCATGTTCTCGATGCGGGCCAGTGCATCACGGGCAGCGTTGGCATGGACCGTCGACATCGACCCGTTATGTCCGGTGTTCATCGCCTGCATCATGTCAAAGGCTTCGGCGCCGCGAACCTCGCCAACGATGATCCGGTCCGGCCTCATGCGTAGCGCGTTGCGGACCAGATCGCGTTGCGTGACTTGACCTCTTCCTTCGACGCTTGGCGGTCGAGTCTCGAGCTGAACCACATGTGGCTGCTGGAGTTGAAGCTCGGCGGCGTCCTCAATGGTGACAATACGCTCGCCGGGTTCGATGAGGCTCGACATCGCATTCAACAGCGTCGTCTTGCCCGAGCCGGTGCCGCCCGATATCAACACGTTGAGGCGGCATTGAGCGGCAATCTCCAAGGCTCGGGACAGCTCTGGCGAAACGCTTTTGAAGCTGACCAGCCTCGAGAAATCGAGGAAGTTGCGAGTGAATTTGCGGATCGAGATGCACGGTCCCTTGAGCGAGAGCGGCGAAATGATGACGTTGACACGGCTACCATCGGCCAGGCGGGCATCGAGCATCGGGCTGGACTCGTCGACACGCCGGCCAATCGCCGATGCGATGCGCTGTGCAACATGTAAGACATGCGCGTTATTGCGGAAGCGAACCTCGGTCATAACGAGTTTGCCGCGCCGTTCGACGTAGATTTGCCGGGCGCCGTTGACCAGGATGTCCGATACCGACTCGTCATGTAGGAGCGGTTCCAGCGGACCGAGGCCAATCATGTCGTCGACTATTTCGGCCGCTACCGACTGCTGCTCCTGCTCGTTCAACAGAAGCCGTCGCTGGTTGGCAATTTCCGCGACTAATTGCTCTGTCCGGGCAACCAAGCCCTCGCGAGACATACGGATGGCCGCGGCCGGCTCGATCCGCTCCAGGACGTAATCGTAAACCTGGTCTGCGGCGGTCGGCTGACGCGAGACTGCGGTCGCGTTGATCGCTCCTGGCGGGAACTTGTTGCGATCCCCGATCGGCGCCCGGTCGTCATAGCCCTGCTGCACGCGCGTCAGGCCCATCGGCGAAATACCCTTGCCCAGAAGGAGCGACGTTCTTCTCCCGCCCCTCCCGAAAGCCGAAGTGAAAGCGCCGCCATGCCTTCACGAACTGCGCGATTGGTTTTGACGGCTTTGGTGCCAAGCACCGACTCCGTCATGATCTCTGGATCCCAGCGAATGGAGACCTCGGGCGGCGCCAATACCCGCAAGCGTTCCTTGTCGGGAAGCGCGCCCTCGGCGCCCAATTTGTTGAGAACTTGCAGCACCTCTCGATCGGGCGTGCTCGCCCCGATCATTTCGCGCCAGCGCCCAATATCCCGAGTTGCGGCGATGCTGCCGTCGCCGACCAATAGCAGGCTTGCAGGCATGTGTAGCAGCTTCGGCAACGCCAGCGCGGAAGTCCACGGCAGGTCCACTACGACATATCGGTAATGGGGCAGCAATTTCTGAAGCAATCCGACCGCAGCGTCCTCGTTGGGTATGATGGGATCCGAAAGCGACTCGAGCGCGGCAAGCACCCCAAGACGATTGGTGACGTTTGCGACGCCCCGTTCAAGGAACAAATCGTCGACGCGCATCGGGTCCTCCAGCGCCTCACGCAGCGCGTGTCCCGGCTGGACATCGAGTTGCAGAGCCGCATCGCCGCCCTGCAGATCAAAATCGAGGAGCAGCACCCGCCGCTCACGGGTTTCAGCCAAGTACCAGGCTAGGTTCGTCGCCACTGTCGTCGCGCCGACGCCGCCGCGAACTCCAATAACAAAGACAAGGCGGCCGGTTCGAGACGGCTGAAAGCTTTGTGAACCGGTGGCGATCCCCGTCAACGCGCGGCTGACCAGGGTGCCGACAAGCGGCTTGAAGAAATATTCCGCGACGCCCGCGCTCCTGAGGTCGCGATACAGGACAATGTCGTTGCGATCGCCAACGACGATGACCTCTGTATTTGGGTCGCACACCTCGGAGAGTCGGTTTATCCGCGGCATCGGATCGCCGATGCCGCTGACATCGACAATCAGAAAGCGCGGCCAGCCGCGCCGAGTAAGTTCATCGGTCGCCGTGTCGATGCCGCCGCGTGCGATCCGGGCGTCGACAAAGCCAAGATCAGTGAAGCAGCGCCTGACAACGCCTTCGGAGTCGGCGTCAAGGAGGTAGGCCACGGCTGGTGCAACAGGCTCGCGCAGAGGCCGAGAGGTGTCGACAGGTGTAAGAGTGTCCATTGTGGTTTGGGCCATAGTGGTGGTGGACGTCACGATCCGACGCGCTGGGAACGCGCGGGGGCCGCGGGTTGTGGCTCGGCTGCCGTAGAGGTTGCCGCGCAATCGGCTGGTTGGCCGGTCTGTTGGGAGTAGCAATTGCGCTCCCCTTTGCTCCCGCGGATGATTTCAATGCTAATGGGAGCATTTCGCGTTGGAGCGCTGGGCGCGACAGCCGCGGGCGTCGGTGTAGATAGGGGTACGAGAGAACGTAGTGCCGGCGACACTTGCACTGCCCAGGTCGGAGCTGGCACCGCCAGATCATCGGGTTGCGAAGCATCGGCAAGGCTGCGGAGCGTGAGCTGAAGTTTGCCCAATTGACCCGCCACCATCAGCACCTCCGCCTGACGCACACTTACTTCGAGTGTCACAGTCTTTGGCAGACGCGGTTCGCCGATCGCGCCGGTACGCGTGGCGCCCGGAACAGTACTGCCACTGAGATCGGTCGTTTGATCGATCGCGATAACTCGCAGGTTTTGTAATATGGTTTCACCAACGGAGCGCGCTGTGACGCTGATGTTGGTATCCGTGAAGGTCTGCGTCAGAATGACGTCCACTCGGTCTCCGGGTGCGATCAAACCTGCACCGCCTTCGGCTGCATCGACCGCTATCGAGGTCGCGCGCATGCCGGGGGCGAGAACGGCGGGGAGAAAACCCGCCTCAGTTGGCTTGATGAGCTGATCGCTGACCAAAGGTTCACCCGCCCGAAAGCTCCGTCTGGTCGCTGCTCCGAGCGGCTCGGTATCCCCGGCCTGATTTCGCAAGAAGGCCCCCGGCGGAACGTCTGACACGGACACCTGGACCCAGCGCAGATCATCCGCCCGCAACAACGTGCCCGCCGGAAGAGCATGGGCCGCGACGAGGAGGCTCTGAGGCGGCGACGCCGCCTTTTCAGCGACGGTCGCCGACGGAGACTTCCACCACAGGAGAGCGAGGACGACTCCCGCCATCAACGCCAAGGCACCCACGCCAAGTAGAAAACGCCTGAAAATCATGGCACTTTGTCCCAAAGCTGGTGCGACACGAAACCGCCCAGGACGGCCGACGAAACCCACCACTACCGGGCGCGCGCGCAATCACCGGATGTGATTGCGCCCCTGACAACATCTCCGGTCGCCCAGCCAGCGGGTGCCCCCCAGAGCCCAACACGACAGGCTCAGGGGGATGCGACCAACCGCACGATTAAAGCTTGTTCGCGATAGTGGTGAACGTCGTAGACAAATTGGTGCCGACCAAGGTCACGGCGGTGATGATGACCACCGCGATCAGCGACGCGATCAAACCGTATTCGATCGCCGTCACGCCCTTCTCGTCGGTGACGAAGAAGACCGTTTTCAACATTTGTGTAAACCGCTTCATGATGTGCCTCCATGGCGTTGAACGAGTGGAGTAAACGACGGAGGCGATCAGTCATCGTTGATTTAGGTCAACTGAACAACCGACCGACGGAGAATTCGTGTCGTTTTCATTCGTTTGAATGATCGAATACCTGATTTAAGCTGAAATGGGGGCGCTTGCGGTTGCGCCACAGGACTGAAACCTCTAGCTGCACAATTGAAATGACAGGCTCATCGACGTCGCCGGCTAGCGTCGTGTCTTATGGTGGCGAACAATGACGTTGCGTCTTCGACACCCTTCGTACGGCTTTCCGCTATCTGTGTTACGGCCGATCGAGGCGGCAGCGCGGGCGGTAGGGATCCCTCGCCCACCGCTTTAGAGCGCGTGCAAGATTGTTTTGCTAAATCGTGTTGTCAGGGAGCAATCGGGCGTTTGTCGTGCTGAAGACGATATCCTTGAAGATCGTCTGCAGATCGGTGTAGCTCGGGTGTGCGGTGGAGATGCATCCAGTGCCAATATCGTCGGAATAAAATTTAGTCGGATCGGAAGCGATCTGTTGCATGGTCGAACAGGCGGAAATGCGTGGCGAATCTGAGGCACAACTACCTGTCGCTGACGTTAATGCTTTATAAGCGATCGAGTAGACCCATGTTCCGGCGGCTGTTGCGGTGGCCGCAGCGGTAATGGCTTGGCGGCACTGGTTGTTCGCCTTGCCGCTCGGCATGTTGCTTGAAGTGGCATCGGCATCGCCGTCGCCGAGCAGGATGATGACCTTCTGTATATTAGACCGGCCTTTATTGACGAGCTCGGTCTGCGCCGCGGTGATCGCGTCGGCGTAAAAGGTACCCACGCCGCCGATCGCCTGAATGCCCGTCGCGCATCCTGGCGCCGCTGATGCCTTCGAGAGATTCGATGTTGTAGCTAGAGTCGTCGTCGTGGCCGAGATGCGATAATCGCTGGATAGCGAAATGACCTTGTAAACTGGCGAGTTTTTATAAGACGCAATGGCGGGCTGCGGGCTGGTTTTGCAATCGTAGTCGTATTGGGCCTGGCTTGAATTGGTCAGCCCGGGGAACACCATCAGGCCGACCTCGTCGATCGGGTCGGCGACGTTGCCGTTCGTCACGGTGCCGCAGGTTGCCGAGCACGGCAAAAGCCCGTAGGGGTTGTTGTTGCCGCCCAGGAGGGTTTGGATCCCGAGCAACGCACAGTCGATCTTGTACTTCCCTGCTCCGCAGCTGGGATCAAGGGTGTTGCTCATCGATGCGGTCGTATCGAGCACGATCATCACGTCGAGAGGCCGCGGTACGCTACCCCTGGCGCTGGCAGTCGCCGTCGCCGCGATCTGCCATGAATTGATGCCCAGCACCCTGGCGAAGTACAACGGCACGGTGGCCTGCTCCACAACCACAATGGCGTTTGCCGAATCAGATCCGCCGCACGAGATATTGGTAGAGGTCAGACACTTCAATCTGGGGTAACCGCTCGCCATCGTCACCGTGAGATTGGGATTGGCGTTGTAGCCTCCGACCACGCCGCTATACGCAATCGCCTTGCCGATTGCCGTGCCACCGGTGCCGACATTAAGATCCTGTGCACCGGCAAGGGCCGCCGCGTCGGCGGAAGCCTGAAGCGTGCGCTGGGCGTAAAAGAGATAACCCAAGTCAACCACGATCGCGCTGAATGCAACGAGGACGACGATCAACACGCCCACCAGAACGGCCACCGCGCCGCTCTGATCACGCCGCAGGCGACGGAGAAAAGATGTGGCAAGCCGGATCATTCGATACGCTCCGTTGTCTGTGCCGACAGGTTGCACACGGATGCAAAGTTGTACCCAAAGAACGCCAAGGTGCATGGATACGACGCCGTGACCACCGCGGGTGCCCCGGTTGCCCCTACTGCCGTTAATGCCGATTTGCATGCCGCATCGCTCGCGCATGCCGTTCCATTGACCGACACGCTGATTGTCAGACTCCCGGGGGTGAGATTGGGCGCTGACCAGTAGATTTGATTCAGCGTGTCGGTCCATGGCGTCGTGCCGCCGCGGCTAATCGAGAGCTGCCGCGCCCCGGACCGTACGGCGTTTGTCAGTGTTATGTATTGGTTCAGCGTGATCCCAAACTGGCACATGCCGAGCACCAGCAGAAACAGCACCGGCGCCACCAAAGCGAACTCGACCGATGCCACGCCATTGCGACGCGCCCGAAATTCGCGCCACCACCCGGGACTCTCGCCCGCAGAGAAGCGATTGATCTTCATCCTGTGCGCCAAATGGTCGGGGCGCTTTTCATAGCTGCAGTTTCTTGTCGGCCCACAGAGACGGGTTAGGGGAAATCGACGACAGCGAGGTCGCCGGCCCGGGCGCCTCCGGAACCGACCAGCGCTCGTAGCAAGTCAGCGCGGCTGACGATGCCCACTACCTTACCGTCGCGCATCACCGGGACCCGCTTGATATGGTGTCGATCGAAGAGATCGGCGATCTCGGCGAGCAGTGTCGACTCGGTGACAGTGACCACGGTCGGCGTCATCACATCCTTCACCTGCCGGCCGGTCGATTTTGCAAACTCGGCCCTGAGTTGCGCCGCGGGCGTGAACATTTGCCGAAGCGGTGAGCGAACCCGATCCGTGTCATTTTCAACGCGGTGAAGCAAGTCGCCTTCGGTGACAATGCCGACGAGATTGCCATCTTGGTCGACTACCGAAACACCGCTGATGCGATGTTCGAGCATCGTGCGGGCGGCGTGATCGACGGTATCCGTCGGCGAGACCGTGACCGGATCTCTGTGCATGACATCAACAGCTTGCATGACGTCCTCCTTGTTGCTCAGTCAAAATGAAACCCGTCCTCGCGAAACAGTGCGATACAGGCATCGACCGCTTCCGGGTCGAACAGCGTTCCCTTGCCCTTTTCGACTTCGGCGAGCGCTGCGTCGATGCCCAGCGCCGGGCGGTAGGGCCGATGCGACATCATCGCCTCGACCACATCGGCGATCGCGAGGATCTTGGCCTCGCGCAGCATCGTGTCGCTTTTGATCCCCTGCGGATAACCCGAACCGTCGAGCCGTTCGTGGTGCTGGAGCACCATCTGCGCGATCGGCCAGGGAAAATCGACGCCCTTGACGATGTCGTAACCCGCTTGCGGGTGCCCTTGGATCAGCTGAAATTCGAGCTTGGAGAGCTTGCCCGGTCTATTGAGGATTTCGGCCGGGATGTTGATCTTGCCGACATCGTGGATAATGCCGGCGAGATAGATGCCGTGGATGTCGTGCTCCGACATCGACAGACGGCGGGCGATCGCAGTGGCGAGCCTAGCGACCCGCTGCTGATGGCCGGAGGTATAAGGGTCGCGCATCTCGACCGTGCTGGCGATCGCGCCGATGGTGGCTTCGAGGCTCGCTCGCCAGCGCTGGTCCAACGCCTCGCGCTCGATGTGCTCGCGCTGCGACCGGATACCGAAGACGAGATCGTCGGCCAGCTCCTGAAGCAGCTTCATCTCGTCGGCGTCGAACGCCCCAGGCTCGGCAGCATAGATCGACAACACCGCAAAGACGCCCTTGTCGTCCTTAAGCGGAAGGGCAGCAACCGACGCAACCCCGAATTGCGCCGCCATGCCCATCCAAGGCGCCACATTGGGGTCGGTGGCGACATCTGCGCTGATCTCGGGCTCGCCGCTGCGGATGGCCCGGCCAGTGGGGCTTTGGCCCCGCGCATCGTCTGCCCAACTTATTTGCATTCGCTCGAAGAGCTCTTCGGACTCGCCAGCCGAGGCGATCGGTTTGACGATCCGATCAGGGTTGTTTTGCGGCACCCCGATCCAGGCCGCGCGATAGCCGCCGAGTTCGACGACGACGCGGCACATTTTGCCGACCAGCTCGACTTCGGAGGCAGCGCGGACCACCACTTCATTGCCAGCGCTTAGGGCTTTCAGCGCGCGGTTCGTCCGCCGCAGCGCAGTTTCAGCCGTCTTGCGCTCGGTCACGTCGAGCATGCTTGCGCGCAGCACCTTTCGCCCGGCCAGCTCCATCGGAACGAGCGTGACATCGCACAACCGATCTTCGCCGTTGGCGCGTCGCACCCGCCGCTCGAAGCTAAGTCTTTCGCCCGCCGCGGCACGCCGGTTGTGCTCGTTGTAGCTGACGCTCGGCGAGCGTCCGTCGGGTTGATCGTCGGGGTAGAAGTAATGCGGGCCGCGCTTCAGAATCTCCTCGCGCGGACGGCCGAAAAGGCGCTCGGCCGCGTCATTCACCTCGACGAAACGGTCCTGATCCAGATCGTAGAGCATGATCGCGTCGGGCGCCTGCTTGACGAGGAGCCGGAACCGCTCCTCACTCGCCCGCAAGGCTTCTTCGGCGCGCTTGCGGTCGGTGATGTCCATATAGGTGCCGAGCACGCCCTCGATCTCGCCGCTGGCGCTGCGCAAAGGGAGCTTGCTTGTCAGGAGCGTGAGGGTTTCCCCTTTGGGGGTCGTCTGGGGCTCTTCGATGAGGAGCTCGGGACGGCCGCTCTCAATCACCTTCCGATCATGAACCCGATATGATTCTGCTTGGTCGCGCCACCCCATCTGGAAGTCGTCTTTCCCGACAATATCCTCGGGGTCGGCAAATCCCGCGTCGTGCGCAAATGCTGCGTTGCAGCCGAGGTAACGGAGGTTCTTGTCCTTCCAGAACACCCTCACTGGTATCGAATTGAGGATCGCATCGGTGATCCGGCGTGATTCGTACAGCGCCGCTTCCGCCGCCTTGCGCTCCGTGATGTCGATAACGACGGCGATCGATGCCGGGCGGCCTTCGAAGGTTGATCGGGAGGCGTTGATCAGCACCTCGATCCGGCGGCCGTCCTTGGCGCATATCGCCGACTGGTGCTGGATAAAGGGCACCTCGCTCGACAACTGCGCGCCAAGCTGCTTGAGGACTGCCGCCTTCTCTTCCTCCGGCACAAAGTCGAGCAGTAGCCGGCCGATCAGCTCCGGCGGCGTGGAGCCGACCAGGCGGGCGAAGTAGGGATTGACATAGGCGATCGTCCCGTCGTCGCGGACGATCGCGATACCGGCAACGTTCTGTTCAACGACGCTGCGGAACTTCGCCTCGCTCTCGCGTACCGCCCGCTCGGCGGCCTTGCGGGCGCGAATGCCTTGCTCGACCGAGATCGCCCGCTCCACCGCCGAGGGCAGCCGAAGCAGGTTGCTCTTGAGCACATAGTCCTTGGCGCCGGCCTTCAGCCATTCAATGGCGGCTTCGTCGCCAATCGTGCCGGTAACGATGACCACCGGGATCTCGGGGTGGACGTGCCGCTCATGGGCCAACGCCTCGGCGCTGTCGTAGCCCGGCAGCTTGCAGTCGAGCAGCACGACATCGGGCGCGAAGGCTTCGAGCGCGTCGACGAACGCTTCCTGCGTGTCGACCCGCTTCGCGGTGAAATCCATGGCCGCCTTGGCCAGCTCGCGGGTCATCAGCTCCGCGTCGGCCGGATTGTCCTCAAGCATGAGGATTTTCAGCGGTTGTCGCTCCTCGGCCTGCTCCTCGCCCGCGAAGTCACCACGGAGCGGCGCAATCAGCGCTTCCGGCTTGAGCTGCAGTGGCAACGAGGCGTCGGGGGGCATCTAAATCACTTGAAGTGCCGGGGCCGGGGGCTTGTTGACGAACAGGCAGTAGAGGCCGAGCTTGGTCACCACCTCGGAGAATTCGTTGAACTCGACCGGCTTGCTGACAAAACCGTTGACGCCCCGCCGGTAGCTTTCGACGACGTCGTGCTCTTCCCTGGACGAGATGAGGACGACGATCGGAACGGTTTTCAGCGGCTCGTCGGCCCTGACCTGAGCCAGAACCTCCAGCCCGCCCACCTTGGGCAACCTCAGATCGAGCAGCACCACTTTCGGGGGACGGGTGAGGTTACGCCCAGCGAACCTGCCTCGGCCGAACAGGAAATCGAGCGCCTTCTCACCGTCCTTCACCCAAACGATGTTGTTGGCGAGGTGATGCTCCTTCATCGTCTTCATGCCCAGTTCGGCATCGGTTTCGCTGTCGTCGATCAGCAGCGGTTCCACATGTTCGTAGTTGTCGGGCATCAAGTCGGTTCCTTCGTCGGCAGCGCGAAGAAGAACGTCGCGCCTTCGCCAACCTTGCCCTCCGCCCAGACCCGGCCGCCGTGCCGCGTCACAATGCGTTTGACGATGGCAAGGCCGACCCCGGTACCGGCGAATTCGCCGCCATGCAGCCGCTGGAACGTGCCGAACAACTTGTCGGCGTAGCGCATGTCGAAGCCAACCCCGGTATCGCGGACGAAGTAGACCGTCTCGCCGTCGCCGTCCGTCGCGCCGATCTCAATCCGGGCGTGGGGTTTCGGCGCGGTGAACTTGATCGCGTTGTCGAGCAGGTTCAGCCAGACGTGCCGTAGCAGGGCCGCATCGCCATGCGATTCCGGCAGGGTCCCGATATTGAACGTCAACTCGCGCCCGGTGGTGGCCGACGCCAATTCGGTGGCGAGCACATCGCTTACCAGTTCGACCATGTCAATCGGCCCTGACTTCATTTCCAAGCCGCCGGCGCGCGAGAGGCGCAGGATGTCGTCGATCAGCCGGCCCATTGTCACGGTGCTGTCGCGCACCACGTTGAGCAGGCGCCGCCCCTTGCCGTCGAGCTTGTCGGCATACTCGTCGAGCAGGATGCGCGAGAAGCCGTCGATGGCTCTGAGCGGCGCCCGCAGATCGTGCGAGATCAAATAGGCGAAGGCCTCGAGTTCCTCGATCGTTGCCGTGAGCTGGCCGGTTACCGCGGCGAAATTGGCGGTGCGTGCGGCGACGAGCCGCTCAAGATCATCGTGGCACTTGCCCAATTCTTCATCGTGCTGCTTGCGCTCGCTGATGTCGGACCAAATACCCAGCCACTCGCGCACCGAGCCGTCGGCGGCTACTACCGGCACGCCGCGCGCCCAGACCTGCCGATACGTCCCGTCATATCGCTTGAGCCGGTACTCGGTTTCGAAGGGTGCCGTGCTCCGAACTGCTTGCATCCACGTTTCGAGCACGCGCCGGCGATCGCCAGGATGCAGCGCCGCGTTCCAGCCATCACCGCGCATTTGGGCCAGGCTCTGCCCGGTAAAGGCGCGCCACCCCGGGATCTCTTGAATGATCTTGCCTCGCGTATCGGCTATCCACACGCCGTCCGCGACGGCGCGGACGAGCGCACGAAACCGAGCTTGGTAAAGGTCCCGTTCTCGCTCTTCGCGGCGCCGCCCCGGGCCGGCGTCGAGCGCGGCGATCCGAGTCGTACCGACCTTGACCCGCGCGGCCCGCCTCGCCGTCACCAAGTCGGCAGATACAGTGCTGGGGGACACTGAGCGCTCCTCATCAATCGTCCCTGGCATATTGCCCGGAGGAGCAACACTCAGCTTGATTTAGGTCAAACACGAACGTAGCATCATTCATCCGAATGAATGATGATTTCCGACAATCCATAAAAAATCTATCAAACGTCAGATAATCCGTAATGTTGGGTGGCCGTATTAGTCGAGATAAACGAATATTAATTTTCCTACCTTCGTATGATCCCCGTTATTGATTGGAGGGCTATACGGAAAGTCGATCGTTCAAATGAATGATAAGGATTACAAATCGTTTGATTCTTGTGACAAATTAGAGACACCCTTTTGATTGGACGTAGGGGATGGCGTTCGAAGCGCCCACCCGCGGATGGGAACATTGGATGCTAGACCGAGAGCATAGCGAGACGGTTGAGCACATTTTCAACGCGGTGCTCGACAGTTCTCTGACCGATCGCGCTCTACAAGCCATCGCCGAATATGTTGGCGTGGCCACCGCCACCTATCTTCTCGTCAACAAACTTTCTGGCCAAGTCAGCACGGTGGCGCGGTGGGGTAGCTTTACCGGCATCCGAGCGGATTACCTAACTTACTACGCCAAGATCGACCCGTTTCGGCCGCTTCAGGAACAAGCTGTGTTGGGCAACCTTCTTCGGCTTTCCGAGCATCTTCCACCAGCGATGCTGCGCCACGACGAGTGGTATAACGACTACATCCTGAAGAATGGAAGCTGCGACTTTATCGGAGGCAAATTTGCTGAAACGCTGTCGCACGCGGTCATCGTCGGCCTTCACTGCGCGACCGACGACAACGGCCCGTTTCCCAGAAATCCGCAGGCACTGGAAGGGCTCATCAGTCCGCTCCATAGTGCCGCGAGACTCAATCTGGGACTGATAGAAGCCGGTTATCGGACGCCGATCGGGTTTGGCCGACTCGCGGATCTCGACGCGGGAGCAATCTTCACGGACGCTGGCGGTCGGGTGATCGAGGCGAATAGGATTGGGGAACAGATACTGCGAACCGGCGACGCCCTGACCATCCATGAGGGCCAAATTTGCGCGCGCCGCAACTTCGAGACGTCAAAGCTCACCTCGTTGATCGCCAATGCCACCGCGCCGGGAAAGGCGCGATCCGCCGGCTGCATGCTGGTCGCTCGGGACGGCGGGCGCCCCGCGCTCATCGTCCGGGTCGCGCCGGTCGGCGCCGGACACGCCAGGGGCGACATGCCGTTGGCGCTGATCCTGGTGTCCACTCCCCGCGAGATGCTGGTCTCCGAAAGCGAACTGGCCGAGCTTTACGGGCTATCGCCGGCGGAAAGCCGTCTCGCCCTGGCGCTGGTGCGCGGCAGAAGGATGAAAGAGATTGTCGCGGATTTCGGGGTGCAGATCACCACCCTGCGCACCCAGCTTAGTGCGGTCTTGAAAAAATGCGACGTCGAGCGGCAGTCGGATTTGGTGCGCCTGATCGCCAATATTCCGGTTATCCACCCTCAGAGCATCGAAGCGGCCGAAGCCGTCCTGCCCGTTCATCATGCAAGCGCAAAGTAGCCGGCATATCCTGGTCGTTGAAGACAATGCGCAGTTCCGGCGAACCGTCGTCCGCATGCTGGAAAGCGCGGGCTTTGCGGTTACGGCAGCGCAAGGCTTCTGCGATGCAATGCAGGCAATCGAGAGCAGCAACGCGATTTCCCTGATGCTTACCGATCTCGAAATGCCGGCAGGCACGCCGCACGGCTATTCAATCGCTGCGAGCGCGCGGCGCCAGCGCCACGATTTGAAGATCATCTACATGACCGGCGGGGTCGGGCCGGACAATTTTACCCTTTCCGATCGAGGGGCCACCGTGCTTCTCAAGCCGTTTACCGCCGAGACATTGATCAACAAGATAACGGTTGAGTTCGAGCGCCTCTAAGCGGAGGCAAAAGTACCAGCAGCATCCGCGTCTCGCGCGACGCTCCGATATGCTCGAGGCTTCGTCAACGCCCCGCCATTAGGCGCTCGCGCGTCACCCCAGCGACGGCTCTCGGCAGCGGGACCGGCGGTCTTTCGAACCGGCAACCGTCGATCACATAACCGCGGCCCCGTACGGCCGTGATCGGCCAGGGAGATTTCTTCCGGAGCCTACAAATATAGACATCGATCATCTTCGGCCCGGCGCCACCGCTCGGGTCACACCAATATATTTCGTCGAGCAATTCGCCTCTCGTGACGAGCTTCCCCGCGCTTTTGACCAGTCGGGAAAATATCAGCCACTCGCACCCGGTGAGCGGAACGCGCGCGCCGTTGCGGACAACCTCCTGGCGCTGCCAATCAATTGCCGCCGTGTCGGCGTGTTCGATCTCGGGCATCTCACCCCCGCGAAGGCGGGCAATCTCCGCCGCCGCCTCGAAAGCGAGCGCTGTGACCTCCTCGGCGTGAAGCGACATCGGCTGCAGCAGAGAAACCAGCCGCAGACGTGTCACCAGGTCCTTCGTCTCAAACCGCGCTCGGAAAGCCGGCCTGGCGACCGCGGCTTCGGAACATGCGGTAATAGTGGAGGTCACGGGCGCGCTCCTACCTGAATTACTCCCCTCACTTAGGAGCGGGGACAAGACATCAGCGTTGACCTGAGTCAAAGTGGAGAAGACGTGATTTCGTTCAAATGAATGAGCGACATAAGCTCAGGACGGCGGGCTCCCCGCCAACGCCCGATAGTCTTGCAGAGGGCTCGCCTCAGTTTGAGGTAAAGCCCGGAATCCTTAAGTCACGACCCCAGCGGGCACCACCGCGCAATTGCTCCCTTAGGCTCAGCATCGACTGGAGTGGAAGGAAGCGGAGGCAATCTTGTTCACCATCAACGGCCGCTTTGTATTGCGCGACCCACTCTGGGGTCAGCTGGTTCACTCCCGGCCCAAGCCAGGTCAGAAGGTACGATCTACCGTCGGTCCACTTAGTTCCTAGATAGTTAGCGATCTCGCCGGGCGCGAACGGCTTGGTCAACGGAAGGACGTCGCACATTTTCGTTTCAGTCGTGTAAAAAAAATAGTCGAGTCCTTCTCGCTGAAGAACGTCACGGGTTTCCTCGGCTGAGCCGACTAAGATGTCCAACAAGTGCGGCGAGAGGATATACGATTGGAACGTTTCAAATCGACAATGCGGCAACATGCAATAGGCAAAGGGATGCATCGACCAGATTCGGGCATCCGGACCGGCGGTTTTCCAAGCGCCGATGGTACCAGGAAAGATGCCGCCCCAAGGGAGGCGCCCGGGCCAACCCTGTTGATCGCCGTAGGCTTGACGGATGCTGATCGATCCTTTGGCAAAGGCGAAAGCATTTGGAATAACCTGCTTCAACCCACGGCGTTGATCGAGCCAAAATTGGCTCAGCGCGATCGCCAGAAGGGCTACGGGCAGAAGATATCTTATCGCACTATTCAGCCAGCGGATGCGGATCGGCGCGCCAATGTAGAGCCAGCCGCAACCGATAAGGCCGAGGGCAACCGGCAGACAGAACGAACTATAGCGATAGAAAGAGAGTGGCTGGTTTTCGCCGGCGCTGGCTGCGGCCACGGCCACTACGGCGAGAAGGACGAGCAATAACGTGAGGGGTGCGACGTCTTGTTCGATTTTCATCCGGCGCCAACGATAGAGTACCGCACCGCCGAGGAGCGCACCGAATATCGACAAGTTGAGAAGCAATGGTCTGAGCCAGTCGATATGAATGATATCCCGGTAGAATTCGAAAAACCGCCAATCTCCCGAATAGTAGGTGGCGCTCGCGATCTTCATCACTCTTAATCCGAGCAACAAGACGTACAACCAAGGCAACACTCCCCAACTATTGAGTTTCCTCACATCGGCCCAAGGCCACGTTTCGCCAACAAATTGGTCACTCGGCAGACCGGTGAGCATGTAGTTAAGGGCAAGAGCTACGGCAAATCCGCACCCTCCAACGAAGGCTAACCCAAATAATAACTTGGCCTCACCCCAACGGCGGCGGATCAAGGCACTCGCCATCATTGCTGTTGTGAACAGGCCGAGGACGAGCGCGCTCACCAATTCGACGAACGACACGATGAAAATGCAACTTGCCGCGGCGAAGAACCAGAGCCTTCGCTCGACCCCGCCCGCGGCTCGTACCTCAACGCACAACCACAGGAAGGCAACTATGAACGCCGCATTGATTTCATGCGGCTTTTGAAAGTCCCCCCAGCCACCGTAAGTTGAATAAAAGCCAATGCCAGGGGTGTAGGTGTAAAATACGAAATAGGCGACAACCGACACCCAAGGCCAAAAACTTGCCGTTGGCGACATCCGGTCAATCAACAAAAACAGAACTATCGCAGTGCCAATGGCGAAGGAGTAGGTGACGATTGACGGCGCCAAGGGATCGGTCAGCGATATCCCCAAAAAGAACAGACCCATGCCTTTCGAATAAAAAAATTGAAACCAGACATCGTTTGGCCAGATGCTGTGATTTCTCAGAACGGCTTCATAATACCCATGGTAGTGATTGAAATAATCGTGCCCGCCAGCAGGGAACAATCCCTTGACGGCTAATAGCAAAACGGCCGCGGCGAAGGTGACGAGTCCGAGAGCCCTGGTTCCCCAAGCGACAGCCCGCGACTGCGCGCGCGACACGCCGCGGGCACGAGTGCGAAGTTCAGACAAGATCGGCCCCAAAAGGGCCGGGGTCAGCGCCACCGCCACAACTCCCAAGGCGGCGGCAACTGGATAGACGAGGAGGTCGAGAAGACCGAGGACCAGCAGCAGCCCATGCCACAGGGCGACGCCGCAAAAAAACGACCCGGCGAGCCGAGCCATTGGCGGAAGCCCAGCAAGCCTCGCCGGTCCCCCGATCGCCGATAGCGCTGCGACTCCCGGAACGCAAATAGCCCCGAACAGATAAACGGCGAAGATGGTGCGAAACAGATTATAAGACGCCGTCACCCCGGTATCGAAAAAATTCCAATCGTAGACATCTATCTGAACAAAATACGTTAGCGTTAACAGGAATGGAACAGTGAATACAATGGAGATCAGACCAGAATTTTTCCGAATACTCAATTTAGAGACCTATTTATCTCCATCACCACGCCGAAAAACGGCTAGAATCTGGGGCGACCTTGGTCCCACGCCCGATTGCGCCGCAAACCCCGCCTGATCGATGAATCGATACCCGACTGCCCCTGAGCGGGCTATTTTGTCCAACCCTCCCTGGACGAATGAAACGCTTGGCTGGGGGACTAGGATTCGAACCTAGACTGGCGGAGTCAGAGTCCACCCTATTCCATTGATTTCCTGATGCTTTTCTCCAAACTGAGGAGAAAAGTGCTCATGTCGTACCAATCTATTACGTTACTTCTACAAACCAACTCCACGGCGCTCGATCCGGTGCTCGCCATCATCGAATGGCCACGCACGAACATAACCGAAAATCCGCGCCTGGAAAACGCGCTCCGCATCCGCTCCGCCGGCAGATCGCTCGGCTCGCCACGCACGGCGGTGGGTTAGATGTGCAACATCGCATGGCACCCAATCTTGCGCGCTATCGCGAACCGCGCGAGGACTAAAGTGGCCTCAGTGCTGGCAGTCTTTGCAGCGCTCGGGGGCGAAGGCGACAATGCGCCGCTCTTCACCGCTGAGATACTAGCCGCCGGTCTTGGACTGCGCGAGCGAACAATCGCGCGGATCCTCGAGGCGATGGCGACCGAAGGCGTAATGACCGGCGGCGCGATCGCGCTTGCCTGGCGTCGGGTTTCGTCCGAACCGGACGTTTCGGACGCCGAACCGGACGCGGAGCTGCAAAACCGGACGCCTTTCGGACGCGAAACCGGACGCCGGCAGCTTTCAAGCAATCCGTCATCGGTGCGAAGTCGGCAGAAATACTGGCGCGACAAGGATTTGGCGGCTGCGTCCGAAAACCGGACGCAACCCTCTTCTTTGTATTTGTTTAAAAGAAATAATTCTTTACCAGAAAAAACAAACAAACAAACCGCGCGCGCGTGGGAAAACCGGACGGCGTCCGATTTCTCCGAGCTCGCGCGTCTCTGGCCGATCAACGACCGTATGGCCGAGGCCCAGGCGGAATATGAGCGCTATCGGCGGCGGCACGACGCCCCGACGATCCTGGCCGCTGCCAGGCGGTATCTCGAGCAAAAGCCGCCAGGTCGCTATTGCATGTTCCTGATCAACTGGCTCAGAACCGATCCGTGTCGGGAGCCGGCGCTCCCGCTGGCCGCGGCGCCGATCGTTGTGCCGCGGCCGAAGCTTGAGCCGCTGGCGCCAGCGATCGGCACGCCGCAATTAGCTGAAGACCGAGTTGCATCCCGACTGGCTGAGCCGATCATCCTGCCAGAGCCGAAGCCTGAGCCGCTTGCGCAAGCAATCGCCGGACCGCCGCAATCGGCCAACGATCGAGCCGCTGAGAACCTGCGCGAGCGAACGGTCCTTGCCGAGGCCCTCAAGCGGGAATTCGGCGACGATGCGCCGAGCGCCGAAGATATCGCCAAGGCCGAGGCATTGCAGACCGATGGCTGGGCGATGTGGACCCATCACCTGCGGCTGCATCATCGCTGGGCGGTCGACTTGGTGCGCCAGCTGGCCGCCCTGCCCGATCCAACGCCGGCGACCTACGGCCCGATCGTTGAGGCGGCATTCGCGCAGGCTACCTCAGAGGCGGCATAAGGTGATGACGCCCGCACCCCTTCCGGGTGGCGCTTGCCCGCACAAAGCGCCACGCGCGGAAAGTCTTCAAGAGAAAAATCCATTAGTTGCACGCCGACGAGATGGAGACACGCCTTCGACCTCGACAGCGGTCAAGCTCTCTGCGGCAGCTGCCACATTAGCAAGATGAAACGAGAGCGACCGCAGCGAATGAACGAAAGGTTTTCCTCGGCCAGAGCCGTCGGACCTTCCGTCATGAGGGGGCGGGTCTGAAACTTCCGTCCGACGGCCTATGACTGCCACGCGCGGAAAGTCTTCAAGAGAAAAATCCATTAGTTGCACGCCGACGAGATGGAGACACGCCTTCGACCTCGACAGCGGTCAAGCTCTCTGCGGCAGCTGCCACATTAGCAAGATGAAACGAGAGCGACCGCAGCGAATGAACGAAAGGTTTTCCTCGGCCAGAGCCGTCGGACCTTCCGTCATGAGGGGGCGGGTCTGAAACTTCCGTCCGACGGCCTATGACTGCGCCGGCCGGCACGCAGAGAGTTTTTTCTTCCGCCTGAAAATTCAAGCGCGTCGGTGCCCCTCGCATTAGGCAAAAAGTCGCATATCTAATTGAGTTCTCTATATTTCAATCTCGAAACCCAAGTTCGAACTCTTGGTCGAATTGTATTTATTTCCCTCATCGACTGATCAGCCCGGCCAGGGATTATTCGTGCCAGCCGCCAGCCAACGGTCGAGGAGGTAATCGCGCTGCCAGATCTGCGTCCACGCGCGCCCGGCAAGAGAAGGTCGTCTGCCTGCCATTCAGATCGCAGCGAATAGCGGTCGCTGGCGCTGTGTCACTCAACGCGCTTAATGCCGACCATAACCATGGCGAGACCTCGATGCCGCTGCTTACCCTTTGAGTCGCTCAGGCCAAATGTGATGGCTCTCGGCGGATCATTCCAACTGGCCACCGCCTCTGCGAAGGTCACCTCATTGAACCGAAAGCGGTCGCTCAGCCTCCGCCGTACGAATTGCTCCTCGTGCCCCGTTTCGGCCACTGCGCGCACCAACCTTCGCAATCTTCATTGCCTGTTGGAATGATCGACGCCGCAGCGCTCATGATTTGGCTGGTCATATCTTGACCGGCAGATTGCCGCGGGTGTGTGTAGCATCCCGGAAACCCACTCTCGCCGACAAGATCACCGAACGTTTCAACGCCGCCAGCGGCCCAATCCGCGGAACACCTAGCGGGCCGGAGGAAGCGCTCAGTTGACCCCTATGCTGGTCGCGGTCGCAGCGATGTTTCTGCAACAAACCTGCGGCTCGATCGCCCGTGCGCTGCCGGCGGTGCTGGCGCCGCTGATCATCGTCGAACTGCATGCCGATGCCGCTTGGGTCGGCGTCTACTTCTCGCTGACTGCTGTTGCCGGGCTGATCGGCCAGTTGGGATCGGGTGGCTTCATCATCCGGCACGGCGCCATCCGCATGAGCCAGCTCGCCTTGCTGTTTACCGGCGCCGGTTTGGCGGTGGCGGTTCTCGGCGGCGCCACCGGCTTTGTCCTGTCGGCGTTGATCGGAAACGGCGTCGCCGCGGTCGCGACCCCGGCCAGTTCCCAGTTGCTGGGGCGCTGGTCCGTCAAGCGCTATGCCCCATTTGCCTTCTCCATTGCCCAGTGTGCGATCCCGGCTGGCATCCTGCTGACCGGCTATCTTGCTCCCGTGACGGCGCATTCGTTTGGCTGGCGTGACACGATGCTGGGGAGCGCGGCGCTGTGCTGGGGCGTCGCGCTGATGCTCCAGCCATTACGTCGCCGGCTCGATACCGAGCCGTTGCCTCGGCATCCGATCCGCCTGTCGGATTTGCGCTCCACGATCACGGCGGTGCTGGCGGTCCGCGAGCTGCGGTCTCTGTCGTTCGCCTGCTTTGCGTTCAACGGCACGCAGGCCGTGTTTGTCGCGTATTTCGTCACCTACATGACCGCACAGGGCTATCCGCTGATCGCGGCCGGGTCGCTGTATTCGACTGTCATTGCGGTGGCATTGCCGGGCCGCATTTTATGGGCCTGGATCGGCGGCTTCTATCTCGCGCCACACATCGTCCTGGGCGGTTTGGCCCTTGGCATGGCCGTCAGCATTGGGTTGTTTGGCGCCGTTACGCCGCATTGGCCATTGCTGGTGACCGGCGCGGTTGCGATGGTTGTCAGCGCCACGGCGATGTCCTGGCACGGCATCACGCTGTCGGAAGCCGCGCGGCTCGCGCCGCCCGGGCAAGTGGGCGCGGTGACCGGCGGAGTGCTGTCATTTGGCCAGATCGGTGCGCTGGCGAGCCCCGCGGTCTTTTCGCTGCTGCTCGGGCTGACCAGTGGCTATGGTGCCGGTTGGGTGGCCTGCGCCGTGCCGGCAATTCTGGTCGGCGTCAACATGCTCCGCCAGGGTAAACCTGTGCAGCAGCGAAATGCGCCGTGACCTTCACTTACTGCTCGGGGGCAATTCCATCCCCTGGCGCGGACCCGGCGAGCGACCGCTTCCGAACCCTTATCAGCCATTTCCGGGGCCGGCATTTGCTTCCGTTGTTGCCCCGTTGCGGTCATTGCGGAGGTCAGCTGCAACGGCTCAGTCGGGTGGAAATGCGTCATTGACGGGCCACGCCGCGAACGACAAGCGCGCGCCGTTAGCGGTCATGTCGCGCCGTGATGAGCCTTGCCTGAACTACTGGGTGGAGATGTCCCACTATCAACGTATGATTGGCTGAGGGGAGGACGGCCTGGAAAGGTCCGCAAGTGAGCGCAAAGCGCGACAGCACATTGAACGAACTGAAACGGAAGCTGGCAGAGGCGCGAGCCGAGCGGGACGAGGCGCGGGCTCAGCAAACCGCTACCGGCGATGTGCTCCGGGCGATCAGCCGTTCGACCTTTGACTTGCAGTCCGTTCTCGATGCTCTCTCAGAGACAGCCGCTCGGCTCTGCGAGGCCGAGTTAGCCTTCATGACGAGGCGCGACGGCTCCGTCTACCGCTTCGTGACTGCGGTGGGTTCTACCCCTAAGACGAAATCCGACGCAATCCGCTTGAAGGAGACAGCCCTTGACCGGCAGACATTCGCTGCTGGGCGCGGCTCGATCACGGGGCGGGTGCTTGCGGAGGGGCGAACGGTCCAGATACCCGATCTGACTGCCGACCCCGAATACACGGTCGGCGAACTCGAGAGCATCGGCAAGATACGCACCCTGCTGAGCGTGCCACTGATGCGCGACGAGGAGGTGATCGGGACGATGAGTTTCGGACGCCAGCGCGTCGAGCCTTTCACTGACCGCCAGATTGCGCTCGTTAACACGTTCGCTGCCCAGGCGGTCATCGCGATAGAGAATGCGCGCCTGCTGAACGAAACACGTGAGCGTACCGCTGAGCTGCAGCAGTCTCTGGAATACCAGACCGCCACGAGCGATGTGCTGCAGGTTATCAGCCGCTCGACCTTCGACTTGCATCCGGTGTTGCAGATGTTGGTCGAAACGGCCGCGCGTCTGTGCGAGACCGATATGGCGTTTCTGCTCCGCCGTGAGGGCGATACCTATCGCGCCGGTGCAGCGGTTGGGTTTTCTGAGGAATACAAAGAGTACCTGGCGACCCATCCTCTCCCCATTACTCGCGGCTCGACTACCGGGCGGGTGGCGCTCGAAAAGCGGATCATCCACATACCGGACTGCATGGCGGACCCGGAATATACGCACACCCAGTCGGTCGAGCTGGCCGGGCAGCGCACTTCGCTGGGCGTTCCGCTGCTGCGGGAAGGCGAGGTGATCGGTGTCATCGTATTGGCTCGCCGCCGTGTCGAACCGTTCACTGAGAAGCAGATTGAGTTGGTCAGCACTTTCGCTGACCAGGCGGTCATCGCGATGGAAAACGCGCGGCTGCTCGGCGATTTACGCGATCGCACTGACGACCTTCAGCAGTCGCTTGAATACCAGACCGCGATCAGTGATGTGCTCAAGGTCATTAGTGGTTCGGGATTTGAGCTAGCTCCGGTATTTCAGACGGTTGTCAGCACGGCCGTAAGGCTTTGCCGGGCTGATCAGGCAACTATCTACCGGCTTGTCGATGGCGAGTACCGATGGGCTGCCGATCACTCCCTTGCGCCCGACTATGAGCGCATTGAGCGAAACGTCAGGATAAGGCCAGGGACCGGAACGCTCGTCGGTCGGGTTGCATCAATCTGCGACACTGTCCAAATCCTCGATGCCTGGACCGATCCCCTCTACGAGGTCAAAGACGACGCTCGGGTAGGCGGCGTCCATACGATGCTGGGTGTTCCATTATTGAGAGATGGATTGCCTATCGGCGTGATTGGTTTGGCGCGGCGCAGGATCGAGAACTACAACGAGAGGGAGATTGCGCTTGTCCGCACCTTTGCTGATCAAGCTGTCATAGCCATCGAGAACGCCCGCCTCATCACTGAGACGCGCGAGGCGCTGGAGCAGCAGACCGCCACGGCCGAGGTGCTAGGTGTCATCAACTCGTCGCCGGGCGATCTAGCGCCGGTGTTCGAGGCGATGCTAACGAAGGCACTTCATCTGTGCGAAGCCACCTTTGGCATCCTCTGGAACTACGACGGCAAGGAGTATCACGCCACTGCGCTTCGGAATGTGCCGCAGGCTTATATGGATTTTCTACGCGATCCGCCGCCTGCTGACCCCCAGACACCGCTTGGGCGCATCGCAGCAGGTGAGCCATTTGCCCACATTCATGACATGGCGGCTGACGGACTGTTTGAGGACGGCAGCGCGCTGCTAAAGCAGGCAGTGGACCGTGGTGGCTTTCGTACCATCGTTGGCGTGCCATTGCGTAAGGACGGCAAACTTCTAGGCGCGATCACAATTTATCGCAAAGAGGTCCGTCGCTTCGCCGACAAGCAGATTGCGCTGCTGCAAAACTTTGCGGCACAGGCAGTTATCGCCATCGAGAACGCCCGGCTGCTGGGCGAGACGCGCGAGGCGTTGGAGCAGCAGACGGCGACCGCCGAGGTGCTCGGGGTCATCAACTCCTCGCCCGGCGACCTTGCGCCTGTGTTCGACGCGATGCTCGATAATGCAACGCGATTGAGCCAAGCGGCGTTCGGCATTCTCTGGACGTACGATGGCGAACGTTTTCAGGCCGTCGCCTTTCATGATGTTCCCCAGGCATACGTGGAGTTTCTGCGGGAACCGCAGTTACCCAGCCCGGTGGCCCCGCTTGGCCGAGTGGCACGCGGAGAGGCTTTTGCGCATGTCTCGGACCTTGCAACCGATGAATATCGTGAGCAGGCCGGCCTCTTGGTTCGACAAGGCCTGTCGTTGGGAGGCTTCCGTACCGTTCTCGCCGTTTCGATGCGCAAGGATGCGTCACTGCTTGGTGCAATCACCATCTACCGGAGAGAAGTCCAACCGTTCTCTGACAAGCAGATCGCGCTGCTGGAGAACTTCGCGGCGCAGGCGGTCATCGCGATGGAGAACGCTCGGCTGCTCGGAGACTTGCGCGAGCGCACCGAAGACCTGCAACAATCCCTCGAATACCAGACCGCGACGAGCGACGTGCTCAAAGCCATTAGCCGCTCCAGCTTCGACCTGCAGCGAGTGCTGGAAACCTTGGCGGAAAGCGCCGCGGCTCTTGCCCAGTCGGACACTGTCCTCATTTTCCGCCGCGAAGGAGACGTGGTCCGGCTGGTCGCCCAGCATGCCCCCACGCCGGCCTACGGCGCAGTAATGGGTAGCTTGACCCTCGGCGCCGACCATAGGTCGACGACAGGACGGGCGCTAATGACGGGAGAGGTAGTCCGCATTACCGATGTCCAGAAAGAACCGGGCTATCAGCTTCCGCAGTCGGTGGCCGATAATGTCCGTTCGACGATGGCTGTCCCGCTGCTGCGCGACGGCGAGACGATTGGTGTAATCACGCTGGTGCGCCTACGGATCGAACCCTACACCGACCAGCAGCTCGAGTTGGTACGGACCTTCGCCGACCAAGCGGTGATTGCGATAGAGAACACCCGACTGCTCGACGAGGTCCGCCAGCGTCAGGCCGAGCTGCGGGTCACCTTCGACAACATGGCGGATGGCGTCGCGATGTTCGACCATGAGCTGCGCCTTGCCGCCTGGAACCGCAACTTCCAAGAGCTGCTTGACCTACCCGAGGAGCTTCTCGCCGAACGACCTGGGTTTGACGACTACATCCGCTACCTTACCGAGCGGGGCGAGTTTGGCGAGAGCGAACCCGAGACCGAAATCGCGCGGCTGCGCTCGCGTTTGGAGGATCACTACAGTTTCGAGCGCACCCGGCCTGACGGCACGGTCATAGAGGTCCGCAACAACCCGATGCCCGACGGCGGAGTGGTGTTCATCTATAGCGACATCACCGAGCGCAAGCGGTCGGAAGAAGAAATCAGCGCGGCTCGCGACGCTGCCGAAGCCGCTTACCATGATCTTCAGGCGGCGCAGGCCAATCTCGTTCAGGCCCAGAAGATGGCGGCCTTGGGTCAACTGACCGCCGGGATCGCTCATGAGATCAAGAACCCGCTCAACTTCGTCAACAACTTCGCCTCGCTCTCGGTCGAGCTGCTCGATGAGCTGAAGGAGACGGCAGCTCCGGCGCTTGCCGCTCTCGATGAGGGTAAGCGAGCCGATGTCGACGACACGATGGAGCTCTTAACCGGCAACCTGGAGAAGATCGCCGAACACGGCAAACGGGCCGACAACATCGTCAAGAGCATGCTGGAGCACTCGCGCGGGGTCTCGGGCGAGCGTCGCGAGGTGGATCTCAACAGTGTGATCGAGGAAGCCTTGAACCTCGCCTATCACGGTGCCCGCGCCCAGGACCAGAGCTTCAACATCACCCTGGAGCGCGATTATGCGCAGAGCCTCAAGCCCATCGAGCTGGCGCCGCAGGAAATGACCCGGGTGTTTCTCAACCTCTTTGGCAATGGGTTCTACGCCACCACCAAGCGGGCGCGGGACAACGGAGACACCTCCTACCGCCCGATCCTCGTCGTAGCAACCAGCGATTCCGGAGACACCGTCGAGGTGCGGGTGCGCGACAACGGCATCGGTATTCCGCCCGAGATCAGGGACAAGCTGTTCCAGCCGTTCTTCACCACCAAACCAACTGGCGAGGGCACCGGCTTGGGTCTCTCGATCAGCTACGACATTGTCACCCAACAGCACGGCGGCACGATCACCGTCGAAAGCGAGCCGGGAGCCTACACCGAATTCATCATCCGTTTGCCGCGTCAGTAGCCAAGCACCGGGGGAAGGCATGAGCGTCAGCATCTTGGTGGTCGATGACGAGCCGGACGTGGCGCTGCTCTTCCGCCAGCAGTTTCGCCGTGAAATCCGCGACGGCACCTATGTGATGCACATGGCGAGCTCGGGCGAGATGGCTCTTGAACAACTGAGTGGTGGGATTGAGCCGACGCTGATCGTGATCCTCTCGGACATCAACATGCCAGGGATGGACGGACTGCAGCTATTGCAAGCCGTAAAGCAGCGGTTCCCCGCTATCCCGGTGATGATGGTGACCGCCTATGGCGACGACGAGCGCCGGCAGCGCGCCAGCACGCTGGGCGCGACGGAGTTCATCACCAAGCCGGTCGATTTCGACGCGCTCAAAGCCGCCTTGCGGCAAATCCCCAGCGCAGCGGACTGAGCTGACATATGTCCGGCCCGGTCAAAATCCTCGGGGTGGACGACGAGCCTGACTTTGAGTTGCTCGTGACGCAGCGTTTTCGCCGTCACATCCGCGACCGGGAGTTTTCCTTCCAGTTCGCCCATCACGGTGAAGAGGCGCTGGCGATGCTCGAAGCCGATCCCGAGATCGAGTTGATGCTGCTCGACATCAACATGCCGGTGATGGATGGGTTGACCCTCTTGACGCACATCCGCGAGCAGCAGTCATCGGTCCGGGCAATTATGGTCTCCGCCTATGGCGACATGACCAATCTCCGCACCGCGATGAACCGCGGCGCCTTTGACTTTGTCACCAAGCCGGTCGATTTCGCGGACCTCGAGATCACCATCCGTAAGACGCTTGCCGATATCGCCAAGCTGCGCACGATTGACCAGCAGCGTTCCATCGCTGAACGGGCCCGCACCAACCTCTCCCGCTACTTCTCGCCCCAATTCGCGGCCCTACTTGCCGAGCGCGACGAGCCGCTGGGCGCCGTGCGACGGCAGAACGTCGCGGTGCTGTTCGCCGACATTGTCGGCTTCACCCGCATGGCTGAGGCAATGGCGCCCGAGGCGGTCGTCACCATGCTGCGTCAGTTCCACGACCACATGACCGCACAGATCTTCGCCTGTGGCGGCTCGGTCGAGAAGTACATCGGCGACGAGATCTTCGCCGTCTTTGGTGTGCCGGAGCCCAGCAGCCACGACGCTGCCAACGCACTTAAATGTGGGCAGGCGATGCTTGCTGCGCTCGCCGAGTGGAATCGGGAGCGCGAGGCGGCCGGCGAACCGCGCTTGTCAATTGGCATCGGCCTCAACTACGGCCCAGCCGTCCTCGGCGACGTCGGCAGCGAGCAGGCGTTGTCGTTCACGATCATTGGCGACACGGTCAACACCGCAAACCGGCTCCAGGGCCTCACCCGCACATTGGCGGCACCACTGGTCGCTGCTGATACGGTCGTGCAAGCGATCAAAGCAGGGGCTGACCCAGAGCTGACACTCGCGCTTTCGAACCTGCGCGATCGCGGCGAACATAAGCTGCGCGGACGTCGCGCCCCTGTGCACATCTGGACCTGGGACGCCGATCTTTGACCAAGCGCGGTTGGCCAACAATCTGCGCCGCTGCGAGGGTCGGCACCAGGGGCATGGACTGCCGCCACCTTCGTGTTGCGAAGATCTGCAACGGGTCCAGCCCGTGTGAAAACGGCGCGAATTGAGGTCGCGGCGGATTCCGAGTTGCGCACAGCTATTTTAGAATCCTGAAGCCTTGCGGGCTTCGGGAGCTGGGGAGATGCATCGGTTCATCGATGGCGAAGATCGGCTGCAACAAACACTGCTGCCGCACAGCCTGGAGGATTACGTCAGCGAGGAAAACCCGGTTCGCGTGATCGAGGTCTTCATCGACGAACTGGATCTTGCGGCCTTGGGGTTTGCCGGGATGACGCCGGCGGCGACGGGACGGCCGGCTTACCATCCCTCGACGCTGCTGAAGATCTACCTTTACGGCTATCTGAACCGCGTGCAGTCGAGCCGGCGGCTCGAACGGGAAGCGCTGCGCAATATCGAGGTGATGTGGCTCACGGGCCGCCTGTCGCCCGACTTCAAGACGATCGCCGACTTCCGCAAGGACAATGGCGCGGCGATCCGGGCGGTATGTCGTCAGTTCGTCGTTCTTTGTCGCCGGCTGGCCCTGTTCGGCCAAGCGATTGCCGCCATCGACGGCAGCAAGTTCAAAGCGGTGAACAATCGCGACAAGAACTTCACCAAGACCAAGCTGAAGAAGCGAATGGAACAGGTCGAGGCCAGCATCGCGCGTTACCTGCAGGCCCTGGATACCGCGGATCGGCAAGAAGGCGAGGTCGCCGAGGTCAAGTCGATCCGGGTGAAGGAGAAGATCGCCGCCCTGCGTGCGGATTCCGCTGATTTCGCTCGGTCATTCCGAGATCATGTCGCTCGCTGTTCCGAGATGATCTCGCTCGCTGTTCCAACATGATGTCGCCCGGTTGAGGCGTCCTGCTGACGGTGGGTTTTTGACGAGTGTCGGGGCGGTGGTCAATCCTTTGGGGCTGGTGGCGGTCGGGTCCGGCGCAGGCTGTCGCCGGCCAGATCGATGCGATGGGCGTTGTGGACGAGGCGATCGAGGATGGCGTCGGCATAGGTCGGGTCGCCGATCACCTGATGCCATTTGTCGACCGGGATCTGGCTGGTCAGGATGGTTGAGCGTCGGCCGTAGCGTTCTTCGAGGATCTCGTAGAGATCGCGGCGGGCAGCGCCGTCGAGCGGATCGAGGCCCCAATCATCCAAGATGAGGAGCTGGATGCCGGCGAGGCTGCGCATGATGCGGGCGTAGCGTCCATCGCCGCGCGCCAGGGCAAGATCGGCAAAGAGCTTGGGAACGCGCTGATAGAGAACCGAGCGGTTGTCGCGGCAGGCTTTGTTGCCGAGGGCGCAGGCAAGCCAACTCTTTCCGACGCCGGTCGGCCCGCACAGGATCAGATTGTCGTGCGCGTCGATCCAGTTGCCGTCGGCAAGCTTGTGGAACACCCCGCGATCGAGGCCGCGCGGGGCACGGTAATCGACATCCTCGACAACGGCTTGATGGCGCAATCGGGCATAGCGCAGCCGAGCGGCAAGACGTTTGTCGCGACGATAGGTGACCTCGCGATCAACCAGCAGGCCGAGCCAATCGGGATGGGTAAGGGTGGCGCCTTCGCCGGAGGTTTCGAGTTCGGCGAAGGCCTGGGCCATGCCGGAAAGCCCGAGCTGGGCGAGTTGATCGAGCATTGGATGGGTCAGCACTGTCCCTTCTCCTTAATGGTAGTAGCGGGGGCCGCGGATGTTGGGGTGGAGGACCGGAACGGCATCGCCGGCCCGGTTCTGTGTGGCTTGACGATCGAGCCTGTTGTCGAGGATTGAGCGCACCGAGCCGTAGGTCAGCGTGCCGATCTCGACGGCGCGCATCGCCGCCGCTTCGACGCGGTCGGCACCGAATGGACGCACCAGGCGCACGATACCCAGGCAGGAGCGGAAGCCCTGCTCGGGATGCGGCCGGCGCTCCAGGATCAGCTCGCACAGCGCCGCGGTGGCGGGACCGATCGCGGTTGCTTCCTGGCGAATGCGCTCGACCGTCCAATCGGCGTATCGGCGATGGCTCGAGGGCATGTGCTCGGGCACCGTGGTGTGCCGGTGATTGCCACTGGAGCGCAGATGCGCGGCGACGCGCTCGCCCTTGAGGAAGATCTCGACGGTGCGCGGCGTCAATCGCACCTCAACTTCGCTGCGCGCGAAGCGATAGGGGACGCTGTAAAAGTGGGCCCCGACCTCGACGTGATAATCGACGCCGACGCGGCGCAGGCGCCATTCGGCGAAGGAATAAGGCTCGGCGGGCAACGGCTTGAGATGCGGCCGATCGAGTTCCTCGAGCAGGGCGCGGCGGGTGACCCCAAGCCGCCGGATCGGACGCATCTCGTTGAGCTGGTGCAATAACTCGCCGATCGTGGCATTGAGTTCGGCCAGGCTGTAAAAGCGGCGGTGGCGCAACCGGCCAAGCAGCCAGCGCTCGACGATCAGCACCGCCGCCTCGACCTTGGCTTTGTCGCGCGGGCGGCGCGGCCGTGCCGGCAGGATCGCGGTATCGTAATGCGTCGCCATCTCGGCGTAGGTACGATTGACCTGCGGCTCGTAGAGGCAGGCCTTGATGACCGCGACCTTGGTGTTGTCCGGCACCAGCAGGTTCGGCACGCCGCCGATCGCCTCGAAGGCCCTGGTATGGGCACTGATCCAGTCAGCGAGTGCCTGCGTCCAGCTCGCCTCGGCGTAGGTAAAGTTGGAGGCGCCCATGACGGCGACAAAGATCTGCGCCGGCCGGGTCTTGCCGCTCAGCCGGTCGATGATCACCGGCACCGTGTCACCGGCGTAATCGACAAACAGCTTGTCACCACCGGCATGGGTCTGCCGCATCGTCACCGAGACCCGCGATGCCCAGCCGCGGTAGAGCTCGCAAAACCGCGAGTAGCGATAGCCCTCGGGATATCGCTCGATGTACTCGTCCCACAGGATCTGCAGCGTGACGTGCTTGCGCTTCAGCTCGCGGTGAACCGCCGGCCAGTCGGGCTCGTCGCGGCGGCGATGGCCTTGCTTGGTGCCGACCGCGGTAAACAGCTGCGCTTCCAGAACAGCGTCGGTCATCTCGGCAGGCAACGGCCAGCCGAGACCGGCGGCGGCAAGCCGCTTCAACGTCAACCGGACAGTCGAGGGCGCCACGCCAACCCGGCGGGCGATCTCGTTGCCGGACACACCGGCGGCATTCAACCGAAGCACGTCGCGCACCTGGCGCATCGCGATCCTCTCTGCTGGCATCGTCCCCTCCCGTGGCAAAAGCCAAAGGAGCGGACGCTAAGCGGTCAGCAGAGACGCCCTTTAACCGGGCGACTTCATCCCGGAATGGCGGGCGATATCATCTCGGATCGCCGAGCGAGATCAAATCGGAATGCCGGGCGACATCATCCCGGAATCGCGGGCGACTTCCGTCGGAATCCGCACCCTGCGCGAGCAGATGCGGGCGTTCCAGGGGCTGGAGAAGGAGCTACTGACCACGCCGGATCAGCAGATCTCGCTGACCGATCCCGACGCCAGGTCTATGGCCACCAGCGGGCGCGGAAGCGGGATTGTCGGGTACAATGTGCAGACCGCGGTCGATGCGAAGCACCACCTCATTGTTGCCCACGAGGTGACCAATGTCGGTAACGACCGCGCCCAGCTGTCAAAGATGGCCGACCAGGCCAAGACCGCTATGGGCACCGACACCCTCGATGTTCTCGCCGACCGGGGCTACTTCAAGGGCGAGGAGATCCTCGCCTGCGAGACGATCGGTGTCACTCCCTTCGTTCCCAAGACGCTGACCTCGGAGGCCAAGGCCCAGGGTCGGTTCGGCAAGCAGGACTTTATCTATCAGGCAGAAACTGACACCTACCGCTGCCCGGCCGACGAACGGCTGACCCGGCACTTCACGTCAGTGGAAAACGGCATGGACCTGCACGTCTACTGGACGACCGCTTGCCCTGCCTGTCCATTAAAACCCCAATGCACGACCGGCACGGAGCGGCGCATCAAGCGCTGGGAGCATGAGGCTGTGATTGACGCCATGCAGGAAAGGCTCGACCGGATGCCTGATGCGATGCTGGTGCGCCGGCAAACCGTCGAACATCCGTTCGGGACGATCAAATCGTGGATGGGAAGCACCCACTTCCTAACCAGGACGCTCGACAAGGTGCGAACCGAAATGAGCCTCCACGTTCTGGCCTATAACCTCAAGCGAATGATCGCGATCTTCGGCGTCGGGCCGCTGATGGCAGCGATCAGAACCTGATTGCCCGCTCAAGCCGCTCGTGCCGGTCGAGCAACCCGCACCTCGCACGCACCCACATCATGTTTTTCCACGGCCTCGGTCGACAGCAGCCGAGTTGATCGAGCCTCGCCGATGACCGTTTTCGGCGCATCGCAGCCGTCGGCCCGCGTCGCTTCGAACGGCCGGTTTGCGAACCTTGAGCGGACGTTCGTTATCGCGGTCTTAGCCGGGGGGTCATGCCCCAAACGAGACATGACCAGGAACTTGCCCAGTTAGATTCCTTTATACGCGACGGCATAAATCGCGTTGGTCTCGAGGCGGTCGATCTTCCTGTCCTTCAGCCAATTAACATTGTCAGCCTTCACCCGCGCCGCCGCTTGCGGCCCCATCTGCTCAATCACCCAGCGCAGTCCCGATCCACGGGCGATGGTCCACCAATCTTCGCCCGAGCGCAGCGCCTGAAATCCGTCTTCCGCCGCAACCTCGATGTTTGCTGCGCCGCCGTCCAGGAGCAACCGCCGCACCGACTCGACATCGGTAATTCGATCCCAGGGATTGAACGCGCTATGGAGATCAGCTCGCTCCTGCTTAGTCGCCACCTGCCAGCGTGAATAGGCCGGTTCGAATATTCGAGGACCCCATGTGGTTACTGCGAGCTTCCCACCCGGTCGCACCATGCGCCACAACTCGCGGACTAAGCCTTCCATGTCGGGTACGAAAAAGATCGAGAAAACACTGACGACGGCGTCAAATCCGCCGTCCGGATAGCCGAGAGACGTCATGTCGCCGAGTTGGAACTCGATGTTTGCAAGATTTCGTGCCGTTGCCTTGGCGCGAGCGCGGTCAAGCAAGCGCGAGGACAAGTCTACGCCGGTGACAAAACCACTTGGACCGACAGCCGCCGCTGCCGGCAGCGCAGAGGCGCCGGACCCGCAGCCGACATCGAGTATGCAGGCACCGGCCGAAGGAGCGAGACGCTCGACCGTCCGCCTGCCAATGCGGTCCCAGAAGCCCAAAGGCTCGTCGTCAAAATGATCGGCCGCCGCATCATATGTAGCGGCTGCCTTCGCTTTAGCCTGCTTCAGCGGATCGTCCAAATAAACCTCCGTCGTTTTGAGGCTCTGAACGAGTTCGACCAGCGTATCGAAAGACGACGTTCTGTCCAGGGCATATGGTGCTCTCGAGTTGACACTCAACGGCGGGATCTATCCCTATCTTGAGGAGCAAGGGTTGATTGAGCTGTTTGGTACAGCGTAATGCGTCAAGCCGCTCGACATCCTCAACGGCTATCCCTTTGAGATGCGTCCGCTTACGGCGCCAATGCGTCATAAAGCGGGCTGCCAGCGAAGGTCCGCTATTCCAAACTGAACGGCTATTCGTTGTTGCCGGCTTATCCGGCCGGATTTGCCCCGAAGCAGCCCTTTCGAGCCACGAGGGACTGGCCCTAGGGAGTGCCGGAGTACTAGAGCATTTTCAGATTGATGTAGCGCGGCGATCTGGATGAGAAGCGGCGGCGATCAGGATGAGAATGCCGGTGCCGCGACGGCCCCATGATTGTCGCGGCGGGATTGTCGCGCAAGGGTCTGTTGCGGGGTTTGATTGTCGCGGCGCGATAGTTAGGTGTTGGCGGCGACTGTCGCGCGGACGGGTGGCCGCCCGGGTCCGCGTTTGCGGTCGAGGGCGGTGCGGCGGCGATAGCTTTCGACGTTCATCTCGAAGATGGTGGCGTGGTGGACGAGGCGATCGACGACGGCCAGCGTCATCGCCTGATCGGGGAAGATCTTGCCCCATTCGCCGAACGGCTGGTTGGCGGTGACGAGCAAGGATCGCCGCTCGTAGCGGGCACCGATGAGTTCGAAGAGGACGCTGGTTTCGGCCTGATCCTTGGTGACGTAGGCGAGGTCGTCGAGGATCAGCAGGTGGTATTTGTCGAGCTTGGTTATGGCGGATTCGAGCGAGAGTTCGCGGCGGGCGATCTGCAACCGCTGGACGAGATCGGTGGTGCGGGTGAACAGGACGCGCCAACCGTTTTCGACCAAAGCAAAGCCGAGCGCTGCGGCCAGGTGGCTCTTTCCGCCGCCCGGTGGGCCGAACATGATCAGGTTGGCGCCTTTATCGAGCCAGCTGTCGCCGGCGGCGAGCGCCATGACCTGCGCCTTGCTGACCACGGGTACGGCCTCGAAGTCGAAGCTGTCGAGGGTCTTGCCGGGTGGCAATCTGGCTTCGGCCAGGTGGCGTTCGATGCGGCGCCGGGCTCGCTCGGCCATCTCGTGCTCGGCGAGGGCGGCGAGGAAGCGGGCCGCCGGCCATCCTTCCTTGTCGGCCTGAGCGGCAAGGTCGGCCCAGACCAGCTTGACCGCGGGCAACCGCAGCTCGGCCAGAAGCAGCTCGACGCGGGCGGTGTCGATGGCATTGGTCGCCCTCATGCCACGCTGCCCGCCCGGACGGTACCGAGCTCGTCGTAGAGATGAAGCGGCACCAGTTCGACGGTGATATCGGGAATGGCGGCGGGGTCGGGAGCAAAGCGTCGGGTGAAGCCATCGAGATCGGGCAATCTGCCGGCGTCGAGCTCGGCGTCGATGGCGGTGGCGAGTTCGGCCTCACATGCGCGCTCATGGGCGAGCGCGAGCAGCCCGACCATGGCGCGGCAGGCCTGCTTCTCGCCGTTGCCGGCCAGCAGCGTCTCGAAGGCGCGACGATAGGCGCGTCGCGGGAAGAGCTGGTCTCGATAGACCAGATTGAGCAGGGCCATGGGTTTGCGGCGCAAGGCGTGGATGACGTGGCGATAATCGACGACGTGGCCGTGCTTGCCGTTGGGGTGTGCCCGGCCACGACGCAACGTCATCAGCGGCGTGGCGCCGAGGAAGCATTCGAGCCGATCGTCGTAAAGGCGCACACGCAGCCGGTGGCCAATCAGGCGCGAGGGCACCGTATAGAACACCTTCTTGAGGGTGAACCCGCTGCTCGAGGTCACGGTGACGATGGTCTCTTCGTAATCCGTCGTCCGGCGCATCGGCAGCACTTGCAGGGCCGAGCGCTCGAGGTCGAGACGCTTGCGGTTGTGCGCGTTGCGCCGGCCGACAATCTCGTCGACGAAGCGGCGATAAGCATCGAGCGTGTCGAAGTCGCGCGAGCCGCGCAGCAGCAGCGCATCCTCGATCGCCTGCTTGAGATGGCCGTGTGGGCTTTCGATCGACCCGTTCTCGTGGGCCACGCCGCGATTGTTGCGGGTCGGCTCCATGCCGTAATGCGCGCACAACGCCTCATAGCGGCGGGTCTGATCCTGCCGCGCGTCATCGTCGAGATTGCGGAAGGCGGCCGACAGGCTGTCGCTGCGATGCTGCAAGGGAGCTCGTCCCAGCGCCCACAGTGCATTCTGCAGCCCCTCGGCCAAGGCCACAAAGCTCTCGCCGCCAAGTACGACATGGGCGTGCTCCCAACCCGAGAAAGCCAGGCGGAAGTGATAGAGCCGATGATCGAGCGGCGCGTCGGCGATGCTGACACCGCGCTCGCCCATATCGGTAAAATCGGACAATCCGAGCCGACCCGGCGGGTGCTCTTGACGGAAGATGACGTCCTGCTCGGCGCCGTTGAGCGCCCGCCACGTGCGGATGCGACGTTCCAGCGTGCGCCGGATGCCAGCGCCGATCTCGGGATGGCGCCGCCGGATCTCGTCAAAGATGGCGACCGGCCGCAACCCGGCAACGCTCTTGAGCAGCGGTACTACTTCGCAGTCCCAGACCGCGGACAACGGATCTGGCCGCCGCCGATCCCGCGGCGCTCGCTTTTGCGAGGGTAATCGCGGGTCGTGTTCGATGCGGTAGGCGCTGGCGGGGCTGAACCCGGCTTTGGCCGCGGCGATGACCGGCGGCTCGGCTTGGCGCAAACTCATGTATAGCCTCATCTGGTGGTCGGTGATGTGGCGACCGGGCAAGGGGCAGTTCCTCATCGGCGTGAAGAACCTGCTTCCTATCCGGCCGGCCGCGACCGCCAGCCAACGCCGACCCTTATGGGGCCGCGCCGTTCGCCGGATTTGCAACGGCACTCGGGCTACGCCCTCCTGCCGTCACGCATCCGGCGTCATTCTCATCCAGATTGACGCGCCCCTCATCCTGTTTGTCGCGTAGCAGATTGAGTTTGCGTAGCCCGCAGCTCGGAGATAGTTGGCGCATTCATCTGGGGTGAACTGGTCGAGCAGGTCGCCGATGCGCCGCCACAGACCATCGCGGGTTCGTTCTGGGGCCTGGCGCAGCAGCGTCTTGAGTTTGGCGAAGGCCATTTCGATGGGATTCATGTCGGGTGAGTAGGGCGGCAGCAGGAAGAGTTGAGCGCCGGCGGCAGTGATCGCGGCACGAACCGCGGCAATCTTGTGGGCCGGCAGGTTGTCCATCACGACGATATCGTCGGGTTGAAGCGTCGGGATCAGCACCTGCTCGACATAGGCGAGAAAAGCCTCGCCGGTCATCGGTCCGTCGAGCACCATTGGCGCGGTCAAACCATCGCACCGCAGCGCGGCGACAAAGGTCGTAGTCTTCCAATGGCCGAACGGCGCTTTGGCCAACAGGCGCTGGCCACGCGGGGCGCGACCGTAGAGCCGGGTCATCTTGGTGCTGGCGCCGGTCTCGTCGATGAACACGAGCTTGTCGGTATCAACAAAGGGCTGCGCCGCCCGCCAGATGCGGCGCCGAGCAGCGACGTCCGGCCGGTCTTGTTCGGCGGCGCGGAGCGTCTTTTTTTAAACGACAGCCCGAGACGGTCAACCGCCGACCACATTGCCCCGTTGCTCAACCGTACCGCATGCTCGGCCAAAAGCCAGGATCGCAAAGCCGCCAGAGTGATGTCCGGGTAAGCGGTGATATGGGCCGCCAAGGCGGCCTCCTGCGCCGGCGTCAATTTGCGCGGCCGGTGACCGCGCCGCATGCTGGCGCTCACCTCGCCGGTCCGCCGCCGGCGGATCAGCGCCTTGTAGATGTAAGACACGCTGACCCGGAAAACCGAGGCCGCCAACCGCGCCGCCATGCCACCGTCGATCGCCGCCAGAACCCGCGCCCGCAGGTCCTCCGCATAGCTCTGCCCCTGCCGCCAAGCCATCACTGCCCCCCACATCTTGCGGTCAGGTCAGCGAATCACACTTTATCTGCTCTAGAAACCCCTTTCAGCGATTCCAGCCAATGCGGCTATGCTCTAGTCGGCCGCGCTAGGCAGCTGACGGAGTTGCGCCTTGAGTGCATCGAAGTCGACCGGCTTAGTGAGGAACTCGGCAGCGCCAAGCTCACTTGCCCTGCGTCTGCGCTCGTCGTCGCCATAGGCGGTCACCATCATCACCGGGATGTCGGGGAAGCGTTGTTTGATGGCTTCGAGGAGCTGTAACCCGTCCGTCCCCTTGATGTTTGCACGATGCGCGCATTTGCTTCGCCGTTTTGATCAACGGTGATGGCGAAGCACATGGGGACCTTCGCGATCACGTCTCGCGCTATCTGCAACAGGTCGCTTGCGTCCATTGCATTCCCCTGTGCTGCCCTCCACTAAGCGGGCCGTGAGAGCAGATGCTAACCCTGCTCCCCTAACGCGGCAGGCGGATCGTAAACTCGGTATAGGACCCCGGCTCGCTCTCCACCGTGATCGTGCCGCCATGCTGTTGCGTGACGATGTCGTAGCTGATCGAGAGACCCAGCCCAGTACCCTCGCCAGTCGGCTTGGTGGTGAAGAACGGCTGGAACAGCTTGTCCCTGATGTCCGGCGGGATGCCGATGCCATTGTCACGCACCCGCACCTCCGACCGCGGTCGGCGGTCTCCCGCGCCCGCTTGGTGGTGGCGTAGAACCCATTGCCAAACAGGTTCAAGAACACCCGGGTCATCTCCTGTGGTGCCAGCTCTATCGGCTTCAGGCTCTGCGCGTAGTCGCGCTGCAGGGTGATGTTGAAGCTCTGATCCTGGGCACGGGCGCCGTGGTAGGCGAGGTTCAAGGCTTCTTCGATCACCCCGTTGAGATCGACCTCGCGGCGCTCGCCACTCACCCCGCGTGAGTGTTCCAACATGCTTTTGACGATGTTGTCGGCGCGCTTGCCGTGCTCGGCGATCTTTTCGAGATTGCCGGTCAACAGCTCCATCGTGTCGTCGACATCGGCGCGCTTGTCCTCATCGAGTGTCGCGACAGCCGGGGCCGTCGTCTCCTTTAGCTCGTCGAGCAGCTCAACCGAGAGACTGGCGAAATTGTTGACGAAGTTGAGCGGGTTCTTGATCTCGTGGGCGATCCCGGCGGTCAGCTGACCCAAGGACGCCATCTTCTCGGCTTGGATCAGATTGGCCTGCGCCGCCTTCAGGTCGCGCAGGGCCGTCTCGGCATCGTCACGCGCCTCGCGGGTCTCGGTAATTAGCCGCACGTTCTCCATCGCGATCACGGCTTGCGCCGCAAAGTTCTGTAACAAAGCGATCTGCTTATCGGTGAATGGCCGGACCTCGCGGCGATGGACGCTGAAATACCCTAAGAGGACGTCGTCCTTGAGTAGCGGGACCGCAAGATAAGTGCGGCTTCCGGTATCCTCGACGGCTGCGCGTGTAATCCGAGCTGCCACTCGATCTGACGATCCAACGAACTCCCGCAAATCCGGCAGGTGGACGACCTCACCACGGGTTAGCCGCGCCCCTAATTCTCCTTTGGTTAAAAGGCCCTCGCGTGCGACCGCTGCGTGCTTCTCGGGATATCCGCGCGTCGCAACAGCGGGCATACGCTCGCCGTTATTGATGCAAAAGGAGCCTAACGTCGCCCCGCACAGAGCGTGCGCTTTCTCTAGGATCGCCTCGAACACTGGCTTGAGATTGCCCGGTGAAGAGTTGATGACCCCGAGTACCTCGGCGGTCGCGGTCTGTTGCTCCAGTGCCTCGCGGGTCTCGGTGATCAGCCGCGCGTTTTCCATCGCGATCACCGCCTGGGCGGCGAAGTTCTGAAGCAGTGTAACTTGCCGGTCGGAAAAGGGGCGAGAGTCCCGGCGGTACACCGTCAGCGCGCCGAGCAATCCCTCATTTCTACGCAGCGCTACCTCGAGCGACCAGCAGCCTGCCTCCAAGTCGGCGAGCGCCTCCTCCCGCGCATCCCCAGCAAGGCCGAGGTCGAAGTTGATGACCAGATTCTCGCCGGAGAGGATGCGGCCAAGCCCCGTTTGTGGCAGCGGGCTAACCGGGTGGCGGATGCGCATCTCCAACGCCTGTGGCACACCGCGTAATGCGGCGGCGCGAAAGCCCCCACTGTCATGGACCCAAAAAACCCCGAAGGATGCCTCGCACAAAGCGGTCACCTTCTCCACCATCGCCTCGAAAACCGGTGCGAGGTCGCCGGGCGAGGCATTGATCACCTGCATGATCTCGGCATTAGCCTGCTGTTGTGCCAAGGCCTCATCACGCTCGGAGAAGGAGTCGGTGAGTTTCCTTTCCAGTTCCGCAATGCGTCGCCGAAGATCGGCTACCACATCGCCCCGTGTCGCGGTCATTCTGTCCCCCGCGAGGGTGGAACTTTCGAGTCCCGGTCAGCCAGGGGGAGGCAAATCCAGCGCTTCGACGATCCGGCTGTACGGCAGGCCTGCAGCGTCGTTGACCTGCTGGACCGCCACTGCGTTGGCCGCCTCGAACAAGCAGCAGCAGCGTCCGTCCTGAGGCGAGAACACGGAGCGCAGATAGCGCACTGGGGTTCCTTGCGCGGTCGCCTTGCCCGCCTCAGCGATTGCCGCGCCCTGTGCCGCGGCAAGAGCCTCCATGCTGATCCCAGGTAATTCTCGCTCAACCATCCATACGGACATGCCCCACCTCCGGAAATCACATCGCGCGCGGTTGACGTTTGCAGTCAGACAATGCACTGCGCCGAGTTCGGCGACAAGGCGTCGAATCCGGTGGCCGAAGAACCTGGTTGATAGTCCCCTTAACCAAAAGCCGGTAGTACCTCCTCCGTCACGCGCTTGAACTGGCGCTTCTGGTCGTATCCTGTGACCCGCAGCAAAATCGTCGTTGCTCCGGCGTCAACGTATCTTTGTAGACTTTGAATGCATTGCGCGGGTGAGCCGGCCGCCACCCAGCGCTGTAGCATGTCCGGGCGGTAATCGACCGAGTAATAGCTGTCGAGAAACTGCTTGGACTCGGCGAATGCCGCATCGCGGTCTTCATTGACATTGATATTGTGGTAGATGGCGACCTCGAAGTCGGGCTTCAGTTCGCCCCCCATGTCGCGCGCGTAACCGCGGATCATCGCGAGCGACGTCTCCACCTCTTCCGGCGATTTGAAGGTGGTCATCCAGCCATCGCCGAGCTGCGCCACCCGCCGGTAACTTTGCTCCACGTTCCGTCTCTTATTCAGGTCGGGGTTGGCGGTGACCCAAATCGGAATGGGCCGCTGAATGGGGCGCGGCAGCATAGTGAGATTGCGGAAGCGCGAATATTGTCCAGCGTAATCGACGTTCTCGCGTGACGAGGTAAGCCGCAGTATCTCGATCGCCTCCTCCATGCGGCGCATCCTGCTGGAAGGCTCGATTCCGAAATGGGCAAACTCCTTCTCGAAATCACCTCCGCCGGGCTCGGGCTTGCCTTGGCAGGCGACGAAAACGGTGCGCCCGCCGGAGAGGAGATCGAGACTGGCCCACTGGTAGGCGAGCACCAGCGCATTGCGCAGCGGGGTGCTGGCAAAGCACGCCGCTCCGATGCGCACGCGAGTGGTGCGGGCAGCGATTGCCCCCATCAGTACCATCGCGTCAAGCCGGGGTTTGGCAAAAATCGAATCGCCAACCCACACGGATTCCCAGCCTGACGACTCGGCGTCCGCTGCCAGCTGCAGCATCTCCCCCACAGTGGTCACGCCGGTGATGACGCCACGATTGGGGAGAGTGAGCCCGAATTTCACCCCGCCTCCAGCCATCTCTGTTCCCGCTCGTCTTGCCTGAGGACCGAAGTTATTACATTAACTCGGCGATCTCCGGGTCGGAGACTACTTTCCTCAGGCGCGGGCATCCTTAGCCGTTCCGGGACCAGGGTGGGAGGCCGGGAACGGCGCGTCTCAGGCGTCGCGGGAGGTCGCTAAGACTGGGGAACCTCGCCTCACCGTAGCCGGAGGGGGAACGGTGCCTAAGGAGTGATCGCTGCGCCTAGAATTCATTGACTAGGGGTGCCTTCTCCCGAAAAGTTTCTGTTCGCATCTTCGGGCGAGAGCGATGAAATACGAGCAAATCCAGGTTGAGCCGCTATCCAACTGCCTCGGGGCTGAGATCGGTGGGATCGACCTTAGAGAGCCGATATCGAACTCAGCGTGGACTGAAATTCGCCACGCGTTTGGCGAGTACGGCGTTGTGTTCTTCCGGGACCAGAACTTGACCCCTGAGGCTCACGTGGGCTTTGCCGAGCGTTTTGGTCCAATCAACATCAATCGGTTCTTCGCCGCCGTCCCGGCGTATCCGATGATCGCCGAGGTTCGTAAAGAACCGGAGCAGACACGCAATATCGGCGGTGGCTGGCATACGGATCACAGCTACGATCAGGTTCCAGCACTGGGTTCAATGTTGTACGCGCGAGAGGTGCCGCGCACCGGCGGCGATACGCTGTTCGCCAGCATGTACGCCGCCTATGAGGCGCTCTCTGATGGCCTGAAGGCGACCCTTGAGGGGTTGCGCGCCTTCCATTCCAGCCGGCACGTCTTCGGTGCCGAGGCGATGGCCCGACGGGGTGATCTCAACGGCAGGCTCGGCAATCCTGAATTGGCAACGCAGGACGCGGTGCACCCCGTCGTGATCCGACACCCCGATACCGGCCGCAAGGCGCTCTATGTAAACCCTGGGTTCACGGTGCGCTTCGACGGCTGGACTGACGATGAATCGCGGCCATTGCTTGAGTATCTATACCACCACGCCGTGCGCCCCGAATTCACCTGCCGTTTCCACTGGCGCGAAGGTTCGCTGGCGTTGTGGGACAATCGCTCGACCTGGCATTTTGCCCTTAACGATTATCATGGCGAGCGCCGGCTCCTTCACCGCGTCACCATCGAGGGCTCGCCGCTGAATTAGCGGTGGGGAGGCGTTTTCAGCTCAGCGCCAGATCGACTGCGGATCACCTGTCGAGCCACACATCTTCCATCCGCCAGCCATTGAAAATGCTGTTGGCCATGATGGTGAGACCCTTGATGTAGGGTTGTTGGCAGGTTCCGGTGCGGTTGTAGAAGATGATCGGCCTGGCGTTGTCGGCTGCCAGTTTGCGCTCGATCTCCCACAAAATCTGCTTGCGCCGGTCGGCATCACTTTCGCGCGACTGCGCCTCGATCATCTTGTCGACGTCGTGGTTGCAGTAGCCGTCCCAGTTGAGGCTCGATCCGCAGCCGTAGAACAGTTTGAGGGTCGGATCCGGGTCAGGACCGCTTGTCTGGAGATTGAGCGCAACCGCATAGTCCTTGCGCAGGATCTTGGGGAAATACTGCGGGGTATCGACCAGTTCGAGCTCGCCGTCGATATAAACGTGCTTTAGTTGGTCGATCAGCAGGACCGCCGGATCGCGATAGACAAACCAATCGCGCGTCGACACTTTGATCTTGAGCGGATTGTCCGGTCCATAGCCGAGCCTCTGCATGATCTGGCGCGCCTGATCCCGATTCTTATGCACGTCAGGGTCGTAGCCTGCCAGCGTGCCAATCTGATCGGCGGGCATTCCCCACAATCCGCCCGGCGGTGGCTGCAGCACCCCGCCGATCTCGGCCTGCCCTTGGGCCAGAATATCGACAAACGCCTTGCGGTCGATGCTGAGCGCCATGGCGCGGCGAAGATCGGGATTATCGAATGGCGGTTTGTCGCGGTTGATGAGAACGTGCCGCGGGATCATGCCCGGAGAAAGCTCGCACACCGCCTGCGGCATCTGGCTGTGCACGTCGTTCAGCATCGGCACCGTCAGACCGTAGGGAAGGGTCATGTCGGCCTGACCCGATCGGAACGTCAGCTCCGCCGTCGACGGGTCGGAGATGATCGTGTACTCGATGCCGTCGAGGTAGGGCCGGCCCGGCTTCCAGTAGTCTGGGTTGCGCATGAGCTTGATCAACTCGTTCGGCTTGAACGCGACGAATTTGAAGGGGCCAGTTCCGATCGGGTGCTGACGCATCTGTGTCGCCGTCACATGGCACGGGTAGATCGCCGAAAACCCGCCGGCCAGCAGCATCGGAAAAGCCGGCTGCGGCCGCCGCAGATGAAAAGTGACTTCGTCATCGCCGGTGGCCGTCACGCTTTCCAAGTTGTCATAGGAGGATTTCCGCGGATTGAGGCGCAGCTTGTCGGGCGCGTTGTCGGCCATGAGATCCCACGTACAGACGACGTCTTTGGCGGTGAAGGGCTGGCCGTCATGCCACTTGACGCCCTGACGCAGCTTGAACGTCAGCTCGGTGCCGGCTTCGTTCCATGACCAACTCTCCGCCAAATCGGGAACGATCGATTGCAGGCTGACCTGGGGCACATGCTGATCGAACATGATCAGGTTATTGAAGATGCCCATCGCCGGCATCTCGCCGACGATCGTCGCTAGCTCCAGGATCGACAGGTTCGGCGGGTTCGCGGTCAAATATACTCGCAGGACGCCGCCTTGCTTTTGCGCCAGAGCGGAATTCGCGATGACGAGCGTGACCAATAGAAGAAAAGCCGCCAAGACGGCTCGCAGAGACCGCCGCATCACATGATCCTCCCCGTGCTCTATCAGGGTTCGGCCATTGTCTGAGATGGCCTTTGCCGTTGGTTGCCACCATGATCATTCGCGCAGACAGCTCGGACAACGGCAAATCGCGCGGCGATCGACGGCTATCGATCGACTACGCAGTGGTATCGGTCCCAGTGGCTATAGCCGTCCGCTTCCGGCGCTAAGGCGACCTCTACTGCATGCCGCTTGGGCGACTGCTCTGCGCAGCCAAAGCCGTCATTGGGCGACGATGTGAGCAATGACGCCAATGCGCCGAGAGCCGCCATTCGTCGGGTGACAAGCAACCGACTGCAGTTAGGCTCTCAGGGTGGTTTTGATCCACGCAGGCTCTGTTTTGATCTGCATCATTCCACTGATGCCGGATATTGTGCATGAACTGTGGGTGTGGCGGGCATTAATTAGTCGCATACTCCGCCCTGAGTTGCTCCCCCGCGCTCAGGGAACTGGCCGGGCGGATATGTCCCCCCGACGGCTCTTGCCCGGCCCCCTAACTAATGGGCGCATTCGCGATGACATTGATTGGAGGCGTGATTGCCGCCTTTGGAGTGTTGGGATTGTTGGCCCTCATCAGTTTTTATGGCCTGGCCGTTTGATCGAGCCTGTATTGACCTGCAATGACCCAACCAACTAACTCGATTACCGAGGCGGCTTTTATCGATGCGCCGCGCGATGCCGACCTCCGGGCGCTCTACCAGTATTGGGACGTCGTACGTGGGAACCGTGCGATGCCGTCGCGCCAGGACATCGACCCAACGGCGATCCCGAAGCTGCTGCCCTACATCTTTATGTACGACGTCGTGGCGGAGGGTGGAGGCTATACCATTCGCCTTGCTGGCGAAGAACTCGTGCGCTTTGTCGGACCTAATCCGAAGGGGCAGCCTGCCGGCTCGACCATGACGCCGCGCGGCGCTGCGATGCTCATCAAGGTCCTCGATGCGATCGCGACCGAACGGGTCCCGAAGTTTCGCACCGGCAAGGCGTATTGGCAGCCCAATCGCGAGTATCTCGACTACGAAGGGTGCTTCCTGCCGCTATCATCCGACGGTCAAACCGTGGATATCATCTTCGGGGGCATCAAAGTAACGAGCTCGTAGGCAAAGCGCGGGGTAATCGGACGAGCCCGGTCCCATCCATCAATGCATGACGTAATTGGAGGCCCAGACGATCGAGCCGACGGCAATTCGGCGACCCCCATGCGAGGAGCGCCATTCGGTCGCGGCAATGTCCGGCGCGAGGTCTCCCATACCGAAGCATCGAATGTTGCGGCCGACCTTCTGAGCATCGACCACCGCGCGGTTCCACAGCCGATCGTCGCTCATCGGACCCTCGACGGTAAATTCGTCGGTATCTCGATCCACCACGATAAGAACGAACTGGCGCTGCGTCATCCTTCTAAATCCGCCGCCAGCACCTCCTTGGCTTCGGCAAGCAATTGCTCGACCATCGAACGCTTCTCGTCGTCGATGTCGAGCTTCAGCAGCGCGTCGTAGTGCGCAATGTTGGCCTTGATGATGTACCGCTCGTCGTTTGTCATCACCGCACCTCCGCTAAACGGGGGCGGGAGCGCGCGTAACCTCTCTTCCGGAGGCACGCGCTTCTCTCAGCCTGCAGCGCCCGAAGCTCGTAGCCGCAGGTTCGCTACCGTACAACGCGAGTGTGCCGAAGACCAATCGAGATCGTTAATGTCCTGTACGGTAATAGACATTGGAGAGAGCTGGGCGCCCAGTCGTGCATTTACGATCGAGAACCCCACTCATTTTGAGACCGTTTACCGTCGATCCGGCGAAAAAAGTAGTGCCCACCGTCGGGGCAAGCAGTTTGCCGTCGAGGTAAAGTACGACGGGGGCAAGCACTTTCCACTTGCCGTCGGCGCTGCGGGCAAAGGCGGAGCATGGTACGGGCATGTCTTGCGCCAGGCCCGGCCCCACATTCAGCAATAAGGCACTCGCCACGGCTAGGCCGAGGTGGCAGCTGCGGCGGAGGAACTCCTTCATCGGATCGGGCCTAGATTTGCGAGTGTTGCTCAGGCTTCGCCAATCGCTTCCAGGGCGTCGCGGTCGCGGATTTCAATGCGGTGCGAATTGGGGATGGCAATGAGCCCATCGCGCTTGAACCCGGACAACGTGCGGCAGACGGTTTCGATGGTGAGGCCGAGATAGTCCGCGATGTCGTTGCGCGACATCGGCAGGTCGAGGTTGCGCCGAACATCGTGGCGCTCGGCCAGCTCGAGCAGGAAGTTTGCGACCCGTTCGGAAGCTGTCATGCGCCCTAGGAGCAGCAGCCGTGTTTGCGCGTGCGCAAGGTTGTTGAGGGCCATGGTGCACAAGTCATTTGCCAGGTGAGGCTGCTCATTGACTAACCGCTCGGTGGCGGCGCGAGGAAAACGCATGACGATGACGTTACCGATCGCCTCTGCCGCGAAAATCCGCTCACCAGGGTCGTCGAGGCCAAAGCAGTCGCCAGCGGAGAAGAACTCGGCGATGTGGCGGCGCCCATCGGCCATCAGCTTGTAGATGCGGACCGTTCCCGAGATCACTTTGAACCAGCAGTCCGAACGATCGCCCTCCGCGTAGATTTCCGCGTCGCGGGCAAAACTGCGCCGAACACCGATCTGCTCAAGCGCGACCAGCGCGTCGAGTTGGCCCGACCGGCTGACCGAGATATCGGCGGTGCGCGCTCTGTCGAAGCTCACCGCGGCGGCGCCATTCCCGAATTGCTTGAACATCTGATCCTCCATCCCGCTTGGGATTGGGCAGAGGGTCGCGAGAAAATGCGATCATCGAAATCCGGAATGCTCCTAAGGAAGATTGCGTAGGGGAATTACCTACCCTTAGGCCCGAGCCTCCCAGGCCGGGCGCCAGCCAAACGGGCGGGCCGCAAACCTGCTTAGCTGTCGAACTGGTCGGGCCGTAGCCCCACCTCCGACGCCATCTTTCGAGCCGCCATTCTCATCGCGGCGAGGTAAATCCGAGCAACCTCGGTTGCCGTCGCGTGCGCACCCCGATCCTCCGACGAGTGATGCGGAGGCGCGGGCTCACGTTCCTGCCGACGCTTCTCCATGCATGGATTTTCGTCGATACACTGGCGCGGAAACCATGATCCAAATCAAAATCGCAGGGCTTTGACAGCTGTGCGCAATGCCTGTGATATCCCGACGTCGGTCAAAAGGGCACGAGCAGTAGCCTCCATCGCCAGCTCTGTGCGTCCGCTTATGATCGGTAACCTGACTTAGGGACAGAGTGGGTTAGGTCCAAATTAACCTTGATTGGTCAAGCTGCCCGGAGTTCGGACATTGGCACCCGATCTCGCTGACCGCCGCTGGCTGATCGGCCGGACGCCTCCCGTCTCACAGGCGTTCGGCCCTCACCGGAGAGACTACTCCCGCGCCGCGGATTGGCCCGTAGCTCGTATATCCCCGAGGGGCAATCCGGCAGGCACCAGCGCGCCAAGAAGGCGAGAGCGCAGGTCAGGTTGTTGAGGTAAATTTCGATAGCCTCGTTTTGGGTTCCTTGGCTATCGGCCAGTGCCATCGACCAGCCGTCGACGCCGCACTTCTGATCAAGCCAGTTCGTGATGATTTTGCGGTGCTCGCCGAAGCCACCTGGCGGCGTATGGATGAGTATCCGCAATCGGGAATGTTTTTCGGTCATCGGCTAACCTCCAAGGTTGCTGGCCGAAACCGTTTTAAAGCCCGTTGCGGCTGGAGACTTTGAGGCTGCCTTGTCTTTCCCTTCTGATTTTCTTAACGGCGGGCGTTTCGCCTCTGCGCGGCTAGCGCAGTTCGTCGAGAAGGTGATCGAAGTCACTGATTCCCGACGCGCTGAGAAGGCCTTGTGTCCGTTAACAATGCAAAGCGGCGGTTCGAGTCTCGCGACGGTGGTGGTCCCTGAACGCACAGGCGACCCAACCCCGGGCGTAGTGGGTAGCGCTCCGCAATGACCGCATCGGCGCAAGAGCAGAAGCCCCCGCCCGCCGGCTCTGTGCGTCCGCTATGTGATCTGTAACCCGACCCTTGCCGCACCACGCGGGCTACCGAATTGCGCCGTAAGCCGCCGTTCCTTGGCCATTCGAATCCAGGTACATCACGAGAAGGGAGCCCGGTTTCGACCGGGTATGCACGCCGATGCTGGATTTTCATAAGTTGCGGCTGTCGTATGCCCAATGAAGAAGAGCTTGGCGCTGCCTTGGACGGCAGGTGAGATCGCCGAGTTCGCAATTGAGCTGGATTTGCCGGACATGCCGCCGCATCGCCTTCCATCTCCCGATCTGGCGAGCATCCTCCTCAGGCAGCCGGCGGCCAAGGTAGTATCGACAGTACCACTGGAACCAGCCGCGTGGATCGTCGGGGTGGATCCAGCCTTTTTGCCGCCAAACCGAGAGAGGTTGGCTGGCGTCGACGCCAAAATAGTTCAGCGAGCAATCTCGGTGGGCTCTGGCGAGCTTGGCATTAGCGAACCAGCTTGCCGGAAACTCTGCCCTGCAATCGGTCAAATATTTTCCACAAAACACGCCAAGCCGGAGCATTTCGGCCGGTGTCAACTCCGGCTCAAAATCTGGCGCGAAACGGCGTCCGATTGGCGCCGCTAGCTCATACGAATAGCCGCTTTGCATCTTATCGTTCACGACAATATTCCTTGTCATTGCAGCGCTCATATCATGAGAGTGGACAAGGGCGCGGGCTTGCATCCGCCAGATCCTCTTACGGAAGGCACGCAGCGTAGTCCCACCTACTCGGCGGGACGGCACAACGGCGGCGGCGCGGACCCAACGTCGGGGAGTTTATTGGAGATCGGAGTCCCGCGCCCAGATATGCATCGGAGCTCGGCGGCCCCGTAATTTATGTTCGCCGCGGTCGCGCAGGCTCGATAGCGCTGCGAGGCGCCGGCTTCCGCACCTAATGCACCACCGCGTCAGCGGCAACCAGCGGCGTCGCCAATGCGCGGGTGAGGCCCTGCAGCCGGTTTGCGGTATTGACCGTGTCGCCGATGATGGTGAACGACAACGCTTGCTCGCTGCCAACGTCGCCAAGCACCGCCGGGCCGTAGTTGAGGCCGATGCCGATCGACAAGCGTGGCTCGCCGGCGCCATCGCGCTCCCGGTCCACTCCGCGAGCGATGCGAGCATCGCTTGGCCGCATTTGAGCGCGTTGGCCGCGTCTTCGCCGCTCGGTTCGGGTACGCCGAAGACGGCGAAGATCTCGTCACCGATATATTTCTCGACCGAGCCGCCGCAGGCGAAGATCTGTGCGGTCATGCGGTCATGGAACTGGCGCAGCATGGTAACAACCGCCTCAGGCGCCATCGCCTCGGCCATGCGCGTGAAGCCGACTATGTCGGCGAACAGCACCGCGACATTCTGCCGGCGCACGGCGCCCAGCGGCTCGTCGCGCTCGGCAAGTAATGCCGCGAAGTGCGGGGAGAAGTACCGAGATAGGTTGCTCCGCGCTCGCTCTGCCGCCGCCCGCTGACGCTCGATCTCAGCTCGCGCATGTGCGTTAAGAGGGTCAACCCATCCATTACCGGCATATTGATGTCGAGCAGCATCAGCTCGATCGCGGGATCGGCGTCGAGCATCGCCAGCGCCTCTTCGCCGTGATGCGCTAACTGGAAGGCGAACTCCCGATCGCGGATGTGACGGCGGAAACGCTGGGTGATCAGCAGTTCGAAGTCAGGCTCGTCGTCGACCCCAAGAATTTTGATCGGGTCAGCCACCTGCTCAGTCCGCCGCACTTGGGAGCTGGCGCAATTGGGCCTTGAGCGCGTCAAAGTCGACCGGCTTGGTACAGGGATCGGCGGATCTGTCATTTAGTTACTCGATCACCTCGTCAGCGCGGATCAATACGACCTGGGGGACGGTCAACCCCAATGCCTCCGCGGTTTTCAAGTTTATGAGTAGATCCAGCTTCGCTGGTTGTTCGACAGGAAGGTCACCGGGAGCGGCGCCTTTCAGGATTTTGTCTACGTAATAAGCCGCGTGCCGGTAGAAGACGTTCAAGTTCGGCCCATAGGCGATGAGGCCGCCCGCTTTCACGAAATCCTTGTAGATAGAAACCACTGGAAGTGAGTGGGTCGCCGCAAGATCGAGGACCTCCTGCCTGCGCTTAGTCATTGCGCCGTCATCGATAACGAACAGAGCTTCGACGTGGCTACGAGCGGCCTTGTCAAATGCTGCCACCAGTTCGCTGGATTGGGTCACGGGCAGACGAACAAACGTCAGTCCCAGCCCGGCGCCCCTTTGCTCGGCCGCCGCTACCACACTCAATAGACCGGGGTTATCGCCCTGATAGAGGATTCCCATGCGGGAAATGCTCGGCACGATTTCGTGGAGAAACTCAAGGCCCTTACCGCCAAATTCATCGAGCATAAAGTACATGCCGGTGACGTTGCCGCCCGGGTGCGTAAAGTTGGGGATCAGACCCGACTTGATCGGATCCGCAACTCGCACGATGACGATCGGTACGGAGGGCGTCGCTTTCTTTGCGGCGAGGGCAGCCGGCGTATTCACTGCCAAGATGACATCCGGCTTGAGCGACAACAGATCAGAGATCAGGGCGGGAAGTCGATCATTTTGACCCTCTGCATTTCGAACTTCTATCTCGATGTTTTTGCCTTCGTCATAGCCGAGGTCGTGCAGCCCGGCTCGAAAGGCGTCGAGGAGGCCCGGTTCCAGGTCCTGCGCGAGAACTCCGATGCGCTTTACCGGCCCCGTTTGTTGCGCGTCGGCGATAAGGGGCGCAGTGAACAGCCCCGCTGCTCCGAGAATAACGATCAGTTCACGCCGCCTCATTGGGCTCCCTTCACGCTCCGGGGATGTAGGAAGGATAGGGTTTCACTGAACCACATGCATCTTTGAGCGTACTTGGCGCGGCGGAAATCAGAGGCGCCCCGCACGGTCCTCCAATTGCCCTTCCGAGACTGCGACCAGCGCAGCCGGCGCTAGGTCCGGTTGCGCGGCGATCGAATATACCGGCACCGGATCGCTAAAACCGCGCAGCGCGCGCGTGCCAAGTGGTATCAAAGTGACTGCATCCCCGATCTCGGCTGCCGCGACTGTATCGATCAGGATCTGGCCGTCCTCGGCGACCGCGCACATCCGGGCCGCCAAGTTCACGACGTTGCCAATTGCAGTGTAGTCGCTGCGGCCTTCATACCCGATCCGACCCACCGTAGCCGTCCCTTTGGCGAGGCCAATCCCGAAGCCCAGCGCATGGCCGCGTGTCCGCCAGCCCGCAATCATCGCCTGCACCGATGACTGCATATCGAGCGCCATGCGCAGACCGCGCGCCGCCGGTTCAGGACAAGGTACTGGAGCATTCAACAAGAGCATCAGCCCATCAGCCATGAAACAGGTTAGCGTTGCCTCGTAGCGAGTGATGATCGTACCCAGCGCCTCGTAGTACTCCTGCAGCAGACCCATCACGTCGTCGGGCTCCGCCGCGGCGGCAAAGCTGGTGAAGCCGCGCAGGTCGCAGAAGAGCACGACCACTTCGGTGCGGTGGCTGTCGAGCAAGGCCGCTTGGTCTGTGCCTTCGACAATCTCGGCGACCTGTGGCGAGAGGAATTGCTTCAGACGGGCGATGCGCTCAGAGCGCTCCTGCAACTCCGCCAGCCCCGTCGCCATCTCGTTGAACCGGCGGGCGAGCTGTTCAAGCTCATCGCCGGTGGTAATCAAGATCTTATGCTTGAAATTGCCTGCCCCGATTTCCTCTGCGCCACGTTCGAGCTCTCGAATAGGGCCGGTCATGCGCCGGGCCAGCAGATAGCCAAGCGCAGCAGCCAGAAACGCGCCAGCGAGCAGCAGGGATCCAGTGCGCCACAGCGCCGCGCGGATCGGCGCAAATGCTTCGGCCCGTGGCTCCTCGACAAAGGCGGTCCAATTAGGGCCGGAGATCGTCGCCATCGCGGCGATGACCGAGACGTTCTCGGCATTGCGCCCGGCGGTGATCTCGTCGTCGTTAGCAGCTGTTCCCTGCAAAAGGTTCTGCAACCGACCCGCCGCCGGCTCGTCGGCGCCGCGTAAGACAAGGCTGATATCGGGATGGGCGATAAGTCGGCCCGCCTTGTTGAGCACAAAAGCGTCACCTGACTCGCCGACATGAATTGCTGCAATCACGTCCCAAATCAGCTTGAGGTTGATTGTCGCGACGGTTACGCCGTTGGCCTTGCGGGCACCGGCAATCGCGATCTGCATATGCGGCTCGGACCCCTGGTAGAAGGTTACTGGACCGTACCAAACGCGCTCCACGCGGGCGCCCCGTACCGCGGCGTCGCTGCTGCGGTCGATACCGCTGTTGACGACATCGGGATCGATCCGCGAGATGTGCAGTCGTTCAATATCATCGCCATCGACGAGGATGATCTCGACGATGGCCGGCACTTGGCGCATCAACCGGAGCACATCGAGGCGGTGCTGATCCTCGCTCCCTGCTGACCAGGGTAGCTGCACGGTCCACTGCAATTGATCGGCAATGCCATCGAGAAACCCGCGGATCTTGCCTGCCGCAGAGATCGCTTCGACGTGCAGGCGCTGGCCGAGGCTCGTCTGTTGGTCGCGATAGCCGAACCACGCCTCGCTCGCTCCGTTAACCAGCAACGGCACGACGACAGCGGCGAACAGGACGAGAAAATACTTCTGGAACAGTGGCCGTCGGGGCCGCGTGTCGCGCACAGCGCCGTCGGGCTCGTTCATCGGGAGCCGATCGGGTGTGGCATAACATAGACATTCACGGCGCGGCGCAGGAGCGTCACGTAAGACCCCCATGGTAGCGGTGACCGCTAAAGCAACCTCCGCCTGCGAGATACTAGCCGGCAGCGGTTTTCTCCGACAGTAAGTGTTTCCGCAGCTCAGGGTAGGTGGGGCACTCAGCCGACGAAATTCTCACTTGTCATCAATCTCAAAACCGCCCGATTGCTCGGCTCCCTTGCTGGCGAAGGCCGACTAGGTGATCGACTGAGGGATCCATAAGATGGCCTTGTCCTCGCCAACGGCGCTTACCTCTGACGTAATCTTGATCTTATACAACTGCAGCGTGTCGCTATAGTTTTGCCCAGCAAGCTGGGCGATCGACAGTTCGGGGGGCGGATGAGGCGAAGGAACTTCCTAGCTGTTCTCGGCGTCGCGTCATTTTTGAGACCGTTGCGGCTAAGCGCTAAATCGGCGGATAGGGTCTATCGGGTAGGCTTGCTGAATTCTGGGGGAGCGAGCGCCGGCCCTTTCGCAGCGCCGATGATGCGCGGACTTGAACGCCATGGCTATGTACTGAACAAGAATTTGCACCTGGAAGCCCGTGGCGCCGAGGGACACATGGATCGGCTACCGCAACTGCTTACCGATCTTGTGGCGAGTAAGGTCGAGATTATTATTGCCTTTGGTTACTTACCGGCTCTCGCCGCTAAACAGGGTACCACGCTCCCGGTTGTGGAATTCTCGGGCGGCGACCCAGTGGCGACCGGGCTTGCCGACAGCTTGGCGAAGCCCGGCGGGCACATTACCGGAATCTCGGACGTTTCGGCGCAAGTCACACCAAAGCGTCTCCAACTGCTCAAAGAATTTTCACCGAACCTCCGCCGGGTGGCGATGCTGTGGAACGCTGACGATCTAGCAATGACCTTGCGTTACAAGGCAGCAGAATCCGGCGCCGAAGCGCTGGGGATCGTGGTTCAGCCATATGGCGTCCGCGAGCCTGCCGATTTCACGCAGGCTATCGATGGCATGACCCGAGACACTCCCGACGGGATCCTCATGGTCTCGGACCCGCTGACCAATCTCAACCGAAAGGTCGTCTTTGAGTTTGCCATGACCCACCGGGTACCGGGCATTTACGAATACGACTTCATCGCCCGGGATGGCGGGTTGATGTCCTACGGGCTTGATCTGGACGACAGCTTCGAGCGGTTCGGCGCCCTGATCGATCGCATTCTCAAGGGAGCGGCGCCTTCCGAGCTCCCCTTCGAAGAACCGACGCGATTTCGCTTTGCACTCAACCTTAAGACCGCAAAGTCGATCGGCTTCGATCCCCCGGTGTCGCTAATAGCGAGCGCCGACGAGGTGATCGAGTAATGATCAACTTTGGGCGAAGCACTCCGCGGCCTTCGCGGTAAAGGCCGCGCTTTCGGCGCACTTCAGCCAATCCCGGGCCGAAGGGCGACACGCTGGCGCCCATCGCAGTGCCGGAGCGGTTTACTCTCGCCGCATCCGGCACGCCAGCGGGCGAAGCGTTCAATGTCGCCCAGATGTACACACTGTTCGCGCACGCGATCCGCGACGGGAACGGCTCGCACCCCGATTTCGACACCGCGGTCGAGCTGCACCATCTAATACCGCTGGAGACAGCGTCAAAAGATCGTCGGCGCCACGCCGAGCACGTCACACATGCGAATCGTAGCGAGCTAGGGCTGCCCTGCACCGGCCCTCCAAGTCTGCATCGTTGGCGACCAGTATCGGACTGGTTGAAACAGGCCCCGCCGATCGATATTTTTTCGCGAGGCCGGAAGAGTGGTCGGCAAGTTGCCGCAAGCTCTTTGCTCCGAGAGCACGCCGATGCGAACGTTTCTCGTGTCATTTGTAGGACTTTTGGGCGTGTTCTCTCTGCCGGCCTTGGCGGAGTTCCAGAGTTCCGGCTCAGCGTTCGCAGTTGGGGATGGATCAATCGTTGTGACCGCCAACCATGTTGTCGACGGTTGCACCTCCCCCATCAATGTACCGGATGTCGGAACCGCCTCTATGGTCAAATCTGACCGCAGGGCCGATTTGGCGATCCTAAAACTGAGCCATCCGCTGCCGACCGCGCTCCGCTTCAGGTCGGGTCACCCAGTCAAACTTGGAGAGGAAATCGTTGTCATCGGTTATCCGCTGCACGGCGTCTTGGCTTCGCCGCCAACCGTAACGACTGGGATTGTCTCCTCACTAGCGGGTCTTAGAGATGACCCTACCGAGATGCAAATCTCTGCTCCCGTCCAGCAGGGCAATTCAGGCGGCCCGGTCCTTGACAGAGGCGGAAATGTAGTAGGCGTAGTCGAAAGCAAACTTGACGCGATAAGAGCGGCTATGATCACTGGCGACATACCGCAAAATATAAATTTTGCAATTCACGCCTCTATAGTCACTTCTTTATTAGACTCTTACGCGATCAACTACGATGTCGGCACGTTTGATACCTCAAAGCCGGTAGCTGATATCGTTTCGGCAGCTATCCCAGCTGTTGTCGTATTGGAGTGTGAGCAGAACAATGCGCCGCCAGCCATTGCTGCAAATCCGACGCCGCCACCGCCCCAGCAACCTCCACCCAACCCTATGCCCCAACCGAAGAGCGCAACCCTTTGCGGGCAGGGGGTCGAATACGTGCTCGATCCCGCGGACACATCGGGCTTTGTGGGCGTCTGGACCGGCACCTGGAACAACACGAGCCGGCTATGCGGCGCGCTTGTCGTGAATAGGGTTTCCTCCGACGGACAAGCAGATATCACCTACATTTACGGTCCGAGTAGCGTCACGACTACAATTCAATGGAAGCAGCAGCACGCAGAGGGGTTTATCAAAAGTAATGTCCGCTCATTTAAAGATGATCAGGGGAGCGACTATAAATTTTTTATCGGAACCTCGGGCGGAAATTTTCTCGATGCCGAATTCTTTAGTAGCTCTGGTGAGTTAAAAGCATCGTTTACGAAGCTCAACTGATGCAGTGGCTTGTAGATACTTTGTGCTGGCCAATTATCGCCGTTCTTCTATGGTCTATGACAACGGCAAGTGCCGCATCTCCGGTCGCTTGCCAACGCTTCACAGATGCTCAAATAGCCTCTCCTGCACCCCGCGACGATCCGCATTCGCTTGAACGCTTGGCCGAGATCAACTCCGCAGTAAAAGCTGGTCCGCATCCACTTTTGTTCCTCGGCGACTCTATCACCGAGCGGTGGACATCACAGATTTGGCAACAAAATTTCGCTCCAAGAGGCGGTTTAAATGCCGGTATTGATGGGGATCGGACGGAGCATTTGAGGTGGCGGCTCGACCACGGAAATCTCGATGGAATCCCTCCGAGTGTCGTTGTTCTTCTCATTGGAACAAATGATCTTGGTCATGGCCGAACCCCCGAGGTCGCGGCCGAAGGCATTCGACTTGACCTGATCGAGTTGAGAGCTCGATTGCCTCAGGTGCCCATTCTCCTCCTTGGGCTCACGCCTCGGAGCGACAGATTTCGGCTTGGGGTCAAGGCTGTTAACCGGCTCATCAGCAGCTGCGACGGCGGCTCCATAGTCTATGCCGATATCGGACCAGCCGTGTTAGATGGACAGGGACGATTGAGCCGAGCCCTCTCGCCTTGATCGGCCCCGGTTTGGTGGTCCGGTTTGAATGTTAGTTTAGCGTCGGTCTTGGCACCAGCTTGAGCATGGCCGGCGGAGCTGGTCGGGGTTGCGCAGCCGGCCATGCGGCGAGGGCTGGGACGAACACCTCGGGCGCCGGAGCGCGATAGCCGATCGAAGCATGCGGTCGGACCGTGTTGTAATGCCGCCGCCAACTCTCGATGACGATCTGTGCCTCGCGCAGCGTGTAGAAGATCTCGCCGTCGAGAAGCTCGTCACGCAGGCGCGCATTGAAGCTTTCGATAAACCCGTTCTCCCACGGACTGCCCGGCGTGATGTAGGCGGTCTTTGCGCCGACCGCTGTAATCCACTCCTGCACGGCCCGGGCGACGAACTCGGGGCCATTGTCGGAACGAATGTGCGCGGGGACGCCGCGCAGGATGAACAGGTCCGAGAGAACGTCGATGACGTCGAGCGATTTGAGCCGGCGGGAGATCCGGATGGCGAGGCACTCATGGGTGAACTCGTCGATGATGTTGAGCATGCGGAACTTGCGTCGGTCATGAGTGCGCTCCTCGACAAAGTCGTACGACCAGACGTGGTTGGCCCGCTCGGCCCGCAGCCGGATGCACGATCCGTCCGAGAGCCACAGGCGAGCGCGCTTTGGTTGCCGGGAGGGGACCTTCAGCCCCTCGCGTCGCCAAATCCGCTCAACCCGCTTGTCGTTGACCAGCCAACCGGCGCGGCGCAGAAACTCGGCGATCTTGCGATAGCCGTAGCGGCCATATTGCTTGGCCAACGCGACAATGTCGGCGGTCAATCGCTCTTCGTCGTCACGGCCCCGCGGGATCTTGCGCTGCGTCGAGCGGTGCTGCCCGAGCGCCGCACAGGCACGGCGCTCGGAAATCGACAGTACGTCTCGGACATGCTCGATGCAGGCGCGGCGACGCGCGGGGCTTAGAAGTTTCCCCGTGCCGCCTCCTGCAGGATCAGCTTGTCCAGCGTCAGGTCCGATATCGCGCGGCGAAGCCGCGTGTTCTCAGTCTCCAGGTCCTTAAGACGCTTCACCTGGTCGCTCTTCAACCCGCCAAACTCTTGGCGCCAGCGGTAATACGTCACCTCGCTCACCCCAATCGATCGGATCGCGTCGGCCACGCCCTGGCCTTGCGAGGTCAAAACATCAACCTGCCGCAGCTTGGCGACAATCTCTTCCGGCTTGTAGATCTTCCTCGGCATCGCGGTCCTCCTCGAGAGCAAAAACCATAGCTCAGGGTGGACCACTTCAGCGGGGGTGGATCAGCTGCCCGACGGCAGCGCGCGGCGTCTCAAGGTTCGCTCGATGGTCGGTCTGCTGCCGCTCTGTGCGGTGACAGTGATTGAAAAATGGCAGCGCGAGCGCGTCCCCAATTTGACCGCAGGCATGTTGCAGTACGTGGCACACACACCGGAGCTCTTCGAAACGATCCATGCGACCGGGCCGGGCCATTTCGGCGTCGCTCAACGCGGCATCTTGGCCCTCGTCAACGAGAATAGGCTGCGCCGCATCCTTACCCGGATGCTCGACGAGAACGAGTTCCTGAGCCCTTACGGCATCCGCGCGCTGTCTCGCTATCATGCCGAGCACCCCTATGTGTTTTCAGCCGGGGGGCAGGAATACAGGGTGGCGTACCTGCCGGCGGAGTCGGACACCGGCATGTTCGGCGGCAACTCAAACTGGCGCGGACCGATCTGGATGCCGGTCAACGCGCTGCTCATCCGAGCGTTGCTGCATTACTATGGCTATTACGGCGACGACTTCAAAATCGAGTGCCCGACCGGGTCGGGCAACCTGATGAACCTGTTCGAGGTGGCGCGCGAGATTGCCAGTCGGCTGACCCGGATATTCCTGCGCAACGAAGCCGGCCAGCGGCCGGTGTTCGGTGGCAGCGAGAAATTCCAGAACGATCCCCACTGGCGCGATCATTTGCTGTTCTACGAGTACTTCCATGGCGACAACGGCGCCGGGATCGGCGCCAGCCATCAAACGGGTTGGACCGGGATCGTCGCCACCCTGATTGAGCTCTTTGGGAAGCTCGACGCCGGAGCTCTTGCGCAGAGCGGGGTAAACGCGGCGTTCGGCCGAGAGTATCCGCCCGATGCGCCGGGTGCCCGCGCCCGTTGATCCTACGTCAATCGGAGAATCCAACCATGCGTCTCCCGTCATGTGATGCGTCCAGTGTGCTGACGTCACCGCGATCATGCGCCGCTGCTCACTTGATGATGCCGGCCAGCAGCTTCAGAACCTCCATGAAGGGTAGAACTAGGAACAGCAGCGGCAGGGCCGGCAGGCAGGCGATAACAGCGACGCGTACAAGCTGAGTGGCCCCAACCGGAATAATGTTCATTTGTCTGATGACGGTGAAGCTGCTGCCCAGGTCGACGAGGGACGACATGTCCGGGTTTCCCAGGGGTACTTCGTCGGCAGACATGTTTCCGTCGATCCACTTTTGATGAAACAACTGGTTGTGCTGCTGAACGAGCATTCCGTAAGACCGCAGGCCCTCCAGCCGCGTCCGGGCCAGGAGCGGAACAAATATCAGCAGCGGGCCGAAAGTGATAAATTCAACGAATACGAGATAGGCGATGAGCAGAGGTGTCATCGAGTGCAAAGCAGCCAGATTGAGGCCCTCGAACCGTGCGCGAAACGCTACCTCGGCGCTGAGCACGCAGCCCACGGCAAAAGGGAAGATCGCCATTGTGACATGTGCGACCCCTAGGAAGCCCAGTCCCGCTGCCATATCAGTGTGAGTGGCAAACAGATTGAGGCGCAGCCGCGACACCTCCCACAGGAACAAAGTCCAGATAACGAGCCGCCAGACCCATCGCAACACAAAGAACTGCACTAGCGGCGTCGCGACGAAATTATACCAAAGCCCCGCCCCGGAAAGGTGCAACGCCCCATCAGCCCAAGTGGTATGCCAAGTCGTAGTGGTGAGGCCCATCAGTCGCTCGAGCGAGAAGAACCATGCACCAAACAGCGCAATAACCAAGAATACGACCTCGGGAAGATAGGCCTCTCGCCGGCGCCGGACGCGAGCAACCGCCGCCGCGAAGTCGGCGTGGCTTTCCGATCGGATGATGCCAGCATGAATGAAGCGTAGACCGGCGCTCCTCATCTGTGGCCCGACCACTTTCTCAGCCGCAAAAATCAGCGGGACCCCGAGAAACAAGCGGGCGTATGTAGTGAAATCCAGCAGGAATGCCTGTCGCGGTGTGGGCCCGAGCGCATGTCCCTCCACCGTGGAGAAGATGAGAAGCGGGAGCCAGGTGATAGCAATGAACAGTAAGCTGCGCCGTGCGACGGATGGCCCGGCGCCCGCGATGATCCCGACGCGCTGCATCAAGCGGTAGGCTGGGCCTCCGAGCTCGAATTCGAGCTCTGTCTCGCCATTAGGCAACAGGGCGATGGCCGGCTGATCCGGCATCAGACTTCCCGATGGGCGTTGATCGTCGCCTTTCGCACCAAGCCCTTGAGGGGGGCATGGACATGTTCGGCCCGGTCCCCGCACGTCAGCGAAAATTTGCCGATCGCATCGTCGAACTTACCGCCCGTGCCCACGTAGCCGCTGATTATCGCGGCATCCGCGGCCTTGGCATCAGACCTTTGCCAAGCCCCATGCCGGGCACGGGAAACTTGGTCGTTCGGCGCTTTTCCTAACGCGGCTCGTTTATCCGATGAGGTCGTCGGGGCGCCGCCGTCAGGTATTGTTGCGGAGCTCGAGACGTCGGCCTTCCCCGCTTGGCGACGCGCAGTGCGCTCTTCCGTCAGCGTCGTCACTAAGGCGGGAGTGTCGGCGGGCGTCTCTGGTGTTTTCGACATGGCGATTGCTTCCCGTCTCGCTCGGCTACATCGCAGCTGGTATTTCGATGGAATATTTGAATTTCCGAGACCGACATTGATCCAAATCAGACTTAACGACGGGAATTTATGGCTTACGGTCGGTCCAATGAAACGGCCTCTGTCCACCGAGTTCGATCCTGAGAGCTGCCGCGAGTGGCGGTGGGGCAAAACCGGCCGGGTAAGGCCGCGATAACCAATGACCGTTCCTGGATCTTGAACCGGTCGTTACAAGCGAGGTGCGCCGGCGGCTGCATAGCGCCGCTTCCGGCCATTCACGGGACCACGAGTAACCAAGGGGGCGCTTCCTGCACGCGTACTAGTGTGACCAGGGCAGCTGGCCTACATCGAAGTAGCCCGCAGCGATTAGGATCACAGCGGCTATACCAATAAAGTAGAAGACGCTCCTGGGCATAGCTTACCTCCAGCCTTCGGGCCGATGTTTCGCGCTTGATGCGGCATTCGGGCCACCTCCGACGTCCAGGGTGCGGGTCTGAGTTGCATCGTGGCGATCAGTTCACCTTCGAAGATCACGTCGATCAGAATGACCCGCCAACTCCAGGTATCATCCAAGGGCGATGCCCAATCTGCTCGGGCGGCTCTCCGTCGGCCCGCGGCGCCTTGATTGCGATCGGCGTTGCTCCGTCAGGTTGAGCGCCGTCATTACTGAATGGCAGATGGTCCTTCGACCATTGTTCGAAGGCGTTCGCGCTGCTTGCCGGGGATGCGTCCATTATGGTCATCCTTCAGTTGGGCCCAGGATGGGGATTTTGCCCCCGGTGTGGCGCTGCTGGATCATTCCGAGCACCCGGATCCAGTGCCGGGCCTGCGGCCTTTGTCCGGCAAGCGCCGCGGCGCGAACATTGTCCCGCGCGACGATTGCGGCGTCCGCTCCGTGCACGTCGATCATGTAGCGAGCAAGCAATTGCTCGTCGTCGCCATCGGCAGCATCCATCGCGATCAAGGTCATTGGAACGCTCGGACCACGATGAGGGCCGCCAAACTCAGCCCGATTAGCATCGGAATGACGATTGGCGGGACGAACCAGGTTCTGCTCATGTGAGGGCCGGGTCGGCTGTCTTGGGCCAACCGGGTAGGGCTGGCGGTACCTTCGGTTTCCAGCTCTGCACAAAGCGGCTGACCTCCGCGTTTTGAACCGGGGTCAGGGACTTTGCGACGCGTTGATAGGCAGATTGGGTCTTCTGTAGAGGTCCGCCGCGCAGGCCCCTCGCCGCCAGCAGATACCACTCGCAAGCCTTAACCGACCCGTCGGACGTGTTCGGCTGGCCGGCGTAAAGTTCCGCCAGCCGTACCTGCGCACGGGGCAGCCCCTGCTCGGCGGCAGCTAGCAACCATCTCGCCGCCTCCGATCGGTTGCCTTGAGGAACATAGCGGCTGTCGAGCAGCTCGTTTTCGTACATGACAGAGAGATTGAATTGGGCCTCGGCGTCACCGCGCTCGGCGGCTTCAAGCAGGTGCTTTTCCATATGCTCCTCGTTCCTCGACATCCGGAATAAGCGGGTAGTGCAGGGCTAGAAATCCATCCCGCCCATACCGCCCGGCATTGCCGGGGCCCGAGTCTGTGGTTTCTCGGCCACCATTACCTCGGTGGTGACGAGCAGCCCGCCGATCGAGGCAGCGCCTTGCAGTGCCAGACGCACCACTTTGGCAGGGTCAATAATGCCGGCCTTCACCATGTCGACGTAGGCGCCGCTCTGCGCGTCAAAGCCGTGATGGGCGTCGCCCTTCTCCAGCAGCTTGCCGACGATGACCGAGCTGTCCGCGCCGGCATTCGCGAATATCTGCCGCGCCGGTGCCTGGAGGGCACGGCGGACGATGTCGATGCCGACTTTCTGGTCGTTGTTTTCGGGATTGAGCCCGCCGAGCTTCTGGCTCGCGTAGAGCAACGTCACCCCGCCGCCCGGGACGACACCTTCCTCGACCGCGGCACGGGTCGCGTGCATCGCGTCGTCGACCCGATCCTTGCGTTCCTTGACTTCGACCTCGGTAGCGCCGCCGACGCGAATGATCGCGACGCCGCCTGCCAGCTTGGCCAACCGCTCCTGTAGCTTTTCCTTGTCGTATTCCGACGTCGTTTCCTCGACTTGCGCACGCAATTGCGTGCAGCGGGCCTTGATGTCGGCCTTCTTGCCGGCGCCGTCGATGATGGTGGTGTTGTCCTTGTCGATGCGGATTTTCTTGGCGCGACCGAGCATGTCGAGGGTGACAGTTTCCAGCTTGATGCCAAGATCGTCGCTGATCACCTGGCCGCCGGTAAGAATGGCCAGGTCTTCCAGCATTGCCTTGCGGCGATCGCCGAAACCGGGCGCCTTGACCGCGGCCACCTTGAGCCCGCCACGCAGCTTGTTGACGACCAGCGTGGCGAGGGACTCGCCTTCGATGTCCTCAGCCACGATCAGCAGTGGATCGGTGCTCTGCACGACCGCTTCGAGCAGCGGCAGGATTACGGTGAGGCCGGGCAGTTTCTTTTCGAACAGCAGAATGTACGGGTTGTCGAGCTCGCAGATCATCTTCTCGGCGTTTGTCACGAAATACGGCGAGACGTAACCGCGGTCGAACTGCATGCCCTCGACGACGTCGAGCTCGGTCTCGAGGCTCTTGGCCTCCTCGATCGTGATCACGCCCTCGTTGCCGACCTTCTGCATCGCGGCGGCGATCATCTCGCCGATCTCGCGGTCGTCATTGGCTGAGATTCGTCCCACCTGAGCGATCTCGGCGTTCGTCGAGACCTTCTTCGCGACCTTCTTGATCGTCTCGACGACAGATCCGACGGCCATGTCGATGCCGCGCTTCAAATCCATCGGGTTCATGCCGGCGGCAACGGCCTTGGCACCCTCGCGCACGATGGCCTGCGCCAACACGGTCGCGGTCGTCGTTCCATCGCCGACCTGGTCGCTGGTGCGCGCCGCGACGTCTTTGACCAGTTGCGCGCCCATGTTCTCGAATTTGTCGGACAGTTCGATCTCCTTGGCGACGGTCACGCCGTCCTTGGTGATGCGCGGTGCTCCATAGGATTTGTCGAGCACGACGTTGCGGCCCTTCGGACCCAGCGTCACCTTGACTGTGTTGGCGAGAGTGTCGATGCCGCGCAGCATGCGATCGCGTGCGTCGCCGTTAAATCTGACGTCTTTGGCAGCCATTGCTTCTATCTCCCGGTTAAGCGGCTATCTTTTGCGCAGCGGCGTGCTCGAGCACGCCCATGATGTCGGCTTCGCTCATAATCATCAGTTCTTCGCCGTCGAGCTTGACCTCGGTGCCTGACCACTTGCCGAACAGCACCCGGTCGCCTGGTTTCACCCCCATCGGAAGGAGCGCGCCATCCTTGTTGCGGGCGCCGGGGCCGATCGCGACAACCTCGCCTTCCAGCGGCTTTTCCTGCACTGCGTCGGGGATGAAGATCCCGCCGGCGGTCTTTGCCTCGGCGTCGACACGGCGGATCAGGACGCGGTCCTGTAGCGGGCGCAATCTCATTTAAGCGTCTCCAAGGACCGAATTTTGGGCAAGTGCTTGGCACTGTCGGACCGCAAGTGCTAGCGCATGCAGTACGTGGGGCTGCCGATCGATAAATACAACTTAAATTATTCGCCGGTTGGCACCATTTTATTTAGGCGTCTAATCAACAGGAAATAATATTTGCCAATATTACCATCGAGTTCCGAGCATTATTTTCTTGAAATTTTCATAGCGAGCGCGTCAGGAACGATAGGTCCCGAGCAGCCTATCCCAGAAGAAATCGATCACCGCGAAATTGCAGGTGCCGCAGCGGTGGTGGATGAAATGTAGCTGCTGCTTTCGCCTGAACCAGGAAAAGCGGCCAAGCCATGAGCCGGCTACGTGATAATGATAGTCGATATAATAATGGCCACCAAATGACAGTGACATCACCGCAAGCCGAACAGGTCTAATCGGAGAAAAAAATAACCCAAGCCGACAACCACGCCCGCGGGCATCAAAAAGTACAGCGTATTATTGTCCCCATTATCGAGGTAATGGGCGGAAACAACGCGATCTTCGGTATAATGGGTATGGTGAAACTGGATGTGATTCTTGAAAAATCTTCCACCAATGCGGCTGTGTCCGAGATATCGATGAAATAAAGTCTGCCCCAGTGACATCAGGAAATGGGCACACACCGCAGTAAGGCCGTACAGGAGAAGGCTATCCACTCCAGCCGCGGGCATCGCGGTCCTCCTTCGAGCAAAAACCATAGCTCAGGGTGGACCACCTCTCCGGGGGAGGATCAGTGGTTGATTGGGCTCACGCTTCCGACTTCGTGGAGGCACGGCGATGGTCTCCCGAGCCGCGGCCGCCTTATCCGCCACTTCCTTGATTAGACGCAGCGCGCGCAGCCGCGCCGTTTTGGCCAACTCGGCTTGCTTTTCATCGTCGCCGGGCGGGCAAACTTTCACATGGATGTATTTGATCATCCTGAACGGTCCTTTGGCTTGGCGACGGCACCGGTCACCGCACAATGGGGCTAATCGCCGCGGAAAAGCCGGCGATCGGGCGCGCGCATTTGCGCTATTCAACCGCCCGGCGGGGGACTCAGCGAAAACCCGCTAGCCATATATGGGGCTTCCAAGTCCGTTTTGGGCGGACCACCAATGCGGCATGGATTTTCGAGCGCATCGATCGTCGACCAACGTTCTGCGGTCCTGCAAAGAGCTTGATCATGACCACACGGCCGCTAGGCGCTCTTGCCCGGCCCTCCCCCAATGACGGCAATGGGGCGATGTCATTGATCAAGTCCAGGCTGTTTCATGGGGTTTTCCGATCTCTCACCTTGGTAAATGGAGCTAATTGAAAAAATGACCGGGCGTTGGGTCGGGAAGACATATCCACCCGGCCAGTAGTCCTGAGACCCAGGGGAACAAACCGTCAGGGTGCGCTTGCGTGTCTATCAAGCTCACCGTTCATGCATGACAACCCGAGTTGGCGGAATGATCTGGATCAACATTGGGGCCAAGCGTTTCATCATCCGACATCCTTCACTCCGCTGCCGGCCGCGCCGGTACCGCCGCTAGTGCCAAATCTTTCCGGGCTTCTAAAAGCAGCCCCTCAATCACCAAACGCTTTGCATTCTCCAGCTTGAGCATCAGCATCGCTTCAAAACGCGCGATGTTCATTTTAATAATACGAGGATCGTATTCATTCATCGCCGCACCTCCTTGGTAGGGGAGCGGGAGCGCGAGTCGCCTCTCTTCGCAAAGGCAGACATCTCTCTCAGCCAGCGGTGCCCTATCGGTCTTGCCGCCGATGCGAGACGTTACGCCGGCTAAGCGCCTCCGTCGAGATAATTCATAAGAAATTCTGAAAGTATTTTGCACTAAGTAAGTCGCTGAAATCAGTGATTATATTAATAATATTTGGCAAGGCTGATAAACCTCAATGATATTTTGGTTGTATTTAGAATTTTTAACTCCATGTAACAAGACGTGCAGTTTCAAACTGTATTTGCCCGCGAGGGCGGCTGCATCACTGTTGATCTGAAAATTTTCATATCCCAGCGACGGACGCTTCAAGGCAATCCGCAACGGCGTCAATCGCCGGCAATGTCTCGAAAGGACATCACCAATGTCACATTCCACGCACCGCCCAATCACCTGCACTCCGTTCGTCCGCACCGTTGCAATCGCAACGTTGATGGGCGCCACGTTTCTCGCCACGCCGCTGACTGCGACCCGCGCCCTGGCGCAGGCCGCCGCCACGCCGACCCCGGCCGCCGCGACCGCCGCCGAGACAAAGGGTGAGACGGTCGAGCAGCGGATCACCGACCTTCACGCCGCGCTGCAGATCACGCCCACCGAGGAAGCCCAATGGAACGGCGTGGCCCAGGCGATGCGCGAGAATGCCGCCGCCATGGATAAGCTGGTCGCGGCAAATCGCACGACGCCGCCGCAGAACATGACCGCGGTGCAGGATCTGCAGGCCTATCAGCAGGTCGCTCAGGCGCATGTCGACGGGCTGAAGAACCTGATCTCGGCCTTCTCCGATCTCTACGGCGCGATGCCAGATGCGCAGAAGAAGGTCGCCGATCAGGTGTTCCTGACTTCCGGTCATGGAACTCCGGCGTCGAAAAGCTAACCAAATCGGCTAACGGTCGCGCTGCGCGACCGTGACACCACGCTTAGTATAAGGAGGTCGCTATGACCTGGAATATTGACACTACCTCGAAGCGCTGCCTGCCGGTGAAGCTCGCGGGAGGCATCGCCGTCGCGGCGCTGCTCACCCTCGGCGCCTTCGCCACCCCGGCCAGCGCCGACTGGGACGGCCAGCACCACCACTACTATAACGGCGGGTATTACCGTGCTCCGCCGGTGGTCTATGGCTCGCCCTACGGCAACGGCTACTACGGCTCGCCGTATTACGCCCCACCGGTGGTTTATGGTCCGGGCATTGGCATCAGCCTACCGGGCATTGGCATCAGCATTCGGTAACTGATCGTGCGTCAGTACAGCAACGGCCGACAGCGATGCCGGCCGTTGAACGATAAGCTTCACGGAGGATCAAATGGATCTCATCCTGGTAGTCATCATTGTATTCCTATTGCTCGGCGGGGGGTTCGGGTACTCCCGCTACGGCTATCGGGGCGGAGTAGGCATCGGCGGCGTTCTGCTGATCGTCTTGGTCCTCTATCTACTGGTTGGCCACGGGCGAATTTGAGCTGAAACAGCAGTTGCTATCCCTGACGGGACCGAGCGTACGCAAAAATCTACGAGGAACGCACCAATGAGGAAGGATCCCCGTTTGGACCATTCAGAGCACAGAACCGTTTTGCGCAATCAGCGGCAGGCCGTGCGCCTCCGGGAGACGGCGCAAGCCGCTCCCGCTGGCAGCCACCTGAGAGAGAGGCTGTTAGACCTAGCCCTTCAATACGACCGGATGGCCGCTAATGTTGGGGCCAGGATTGTAGATGAAGATCATGCAGTGGGCTGACGCCGGCAGCCAGTTAGGAACGCACCCGCTCGTCGCGTCGACGATCGTCGCGGTGTAATTCGGTGTATCGGGCACCTCGCGGCGATTTCCGCGGCTTCGAGCTGGACCGGCTCGACGAGGAAACCGGGCTTTGGGAACGGATCGGCTGATTGGGATACACAGACCCACGAGTAGGTGTTCGGGGTTGCCCTTATCTGGCTTGATTTGCTCATGGTCATATGGCTGCTTTGGGGCATGAAGACCCCTTCCCGCCGCCGAGGGTCAATGTCTGCTGTCGCTTTAGTTAGCGGACCGTCGATGGGATGGACGGCAGCGAGCGAGATGCGCCGAAATCGGTCGCTCGCCGAGCGGCAACCACGAGCCGGATCGGCTCTAAATTCCCGCCGCACCCAGCCGACGACCTTCGGGAATAGCTGTTCACCGCCCTCGATCTGAAGTTCTAACCGCAAGTTGACGTAGATCAATGCTGCTAGTTCGAAAGCGGCAGCAATCTCGCGGAGCATTCGCTCCGCTCCTCTGCCCTCAAGATCTGCGACTCGCGTAAAACCTTAAAATGGAACGGCCGGGACGTCATGGCGAGCACACCTCGCAATCAACGATCAACGCTGCACGCGATGCTCACCGGTATCCGGGAAATGCCGGTTTGGATGCTGATCGCTGTGACGATCTCTACCGCCTTGGTGGCTCCCGTCTACGCGCAAACGCCCCCTTTATCTACAGCCCCGGCGCAAGAAGAGACGACGGAGATCCGTGCGGCTGTGCTGATCGCTCCCCCGTTCATCATGGAACAAAATGGCTCCCTGACCGGGTTCACCATCGAGCTGTGGAATGCGATCACCGCGCAGCTAAAGCTGAAGACGAACTATCAGGTGATGCCTGACCCACGCGCTCTGGAAGAGGCGATGCGATCCCAAAAGGCCGACGTTGTCGTCGCGCCTGTCTTCATCACATCGGCCCGCGATGAGGCGTTCGATTTTTCCATTCCGACAATGGAAGCCGGCCTGCAAATCATGGTGCGGGAAACCGGCGAGACAGCGCGGGCCACAAACCCTCTCTGGGCCATGCTGCGTCTGCTGTTTTCGTGGACGACCATATTTTGGCTCGGCATGGCCGTGCTGCTTGTCCTCATTCCGGCTCATGGGGTCTGGCTGCTCGAACGGCGGCAGGAAGACGGCATCCTCAAAAGCCGCAATTACTTTCCCGGGATCTTTGAGGCAATTAATTGGGCGCTATCGACGCTGACCACACAGGCGGAGGCGATGCCGCGTCAATGGGCGGCGCGCGCGTTCTCGATCTTCTGGATGTTTGCCGGCGTGGTGTTCGTTGCGTTCTATACCGCCCAGCTAACGACCACTTTGACCGTCGAACAAATTCGCGGTGCGATCGAAGGGCCGGATGATTTACCCGGCAAGCAGATCGCCACAATCGCGAACACCACCGCCGTCCCATACCTTCGGGCGCATCACGCGCAGGTGCAGGAGTTCCCGACGGCCGATACGATGTTCAATGCCCTGCTGAACAAGAAAGTGGATGGCATAGTCTCGGTGGCACCGGCCCTCCAATATTACGCTGCGCATGATGGAAAGGGCCGGGTGAAGATGGTCGGTCCTGAATTTGAGACTGGGCAACAAGCCTTCCTGCTGCAGTTGAACAGCCCCCTCCGCAAAAAGATCGATGGTGCGCTGCTTACTCTTCGTGAGACCGGCGTTTACGAAGCGCTCCGCAGCAAGTGGTTTGGCGCTCCATAGGTACCCGAGATGAGAGCTAGCAGATCAATGCCGCTGTGGCTGATCCCCATGGGTTACACCATGGCAAGCATAGTCGTTGGATTAGTCCTGCCGCGGCTCGAAAACGCCTATCTCCCCGCCTATACGCACGGTGCGTCGGTCGGCTCGGCACTCGCCTTCTTCTCGGCCGTCAGCTCCGGCATGATGGCCCTTACCGGGATCGTATTCGCGATCGCTTTTGTCCTTGTCCAGTTTAGCGCAGTTGCCTATTCGCCGCGGCTGGCGGTCGAATTCGCCAACAGCCCAACGCTCTTTCATACGCTCGGCATATTCATCGCGACGTTTGCTTACTCGCTCGTCGCGCTGGTCTGGACCGATCGCGGCGGTTCCGGAACCGTGCCGTTGTTTTCGAGCTTGCTGGTTGGGGTTCTGCTTGTCGTCAGTATGCTGGCCTTCGCCAAGCTCATTCAGAGCATTAGCGATTTGCAAATTCAGAATGTGTTGCGGGCGGTCGGCCAGCGCGGCCGCGCGGTCATTCACGCGATGTTCCCGCGCATTGCCGGCGAAGCGGAGGTTGGCCGGGCACCGCTCACAGCCACACCGGAGCTGGGTCAACCGTCCCAGATTCTGACTTACTCGGGCGAACCGCAGGTGATCGCCAGCTTTGATTTCACTGCTCTGATGCACCTCGCTCAAACCGCTGACGCAGTGGTAGCGATCGAGTGGGGTGTCGGTGATACTCTGATGGAAAACGCCGTCCTGCTGCGGGTCCACGGGGCAAAGCAGTTGCCTGAACAGGCGCTATGGCGGGCGGTTAACCTTGCGAATTCACGCACGTTCGAGCAGGATCCCAAATACCCCATTCGCCTGTTGGTAGATATCGCCATCCGGGCGTTGTCGCCGGCGGTCAATGATCCGACGACAGCGGTGCAGGCGCTCGACCAGATCGAGGATCTGCTGCGGCGGCTAGGGCGTCGAGAGCTTGACGCCGGCTATATCCGTGACAGGACCGGCACGATCAGGGTCACTTTCCCAGTGCCGACATGGGAGGACTACCTCGCATTGTCCTTCGATGAAATTCGTCAATTCGGGGCAACCTCCGTCCAGGTCGACAGGCGTCTGAGAGCCGCGCTCGTCGGCCTCGCCGACACGATCGCGTTGGAGGAACGGCGTGCCGCAGTTCGGAAGTATCTCGATCATCTGGATCAGGGCATCGGACACTCCGACTTCGATGAGCAGGATCGGGTAGCGGCATTGCAGGAAGACAGGCAGGGTCTGGGACTGCCGCGCAATCGGCCCGCCGTAAAAGGCGCGCCGATCTGATTTCGTCCCGCTCGTAGGTTGATCCAAGTTATTGGTTCAACGAACCGAAACAATCAACTTAAGGTCCCTACGGAGACCCCAATGGTCAGTGACGCAGCGCATGTGGGCGGGCCGCGTGAAGCACGGCTGCTAGAGCCAAGATCGCGTGATATTACGGCTGGGCCGAGGACCTGCGACAGGCACCGTTGATGAAAATTCACCAGCTTTCGGTAGAGGCTGCGCTCGATAGTTTGAGCTGCGATGCGAGCGGGCTGGCCGACGCTGAGGCTGCGCACCGCCTGCAGGAGTACGGACCAAATCAAATCGAACGGATCGCCCGCACACCCGCAGTGTTGCGTCTGTTGCGCGAGTTTGTTCACTTTTTCTCGCTCATCCTATGGGTTGCCGCCGGCCTCGCCTTCATCGCGGAATGGAGCGCTCCCGGTCAGGGCATGGCGAAGATCGGCTTTGCCCTCATCGCTGTTATTCTCGTCAGCGGGATATTCGCGTTTTGGCAGGAGCATCGCGTCGAGCACACGCTCAATGCACTCCTCAAGCTCCTCCCGCGGCAAGCAACCGTACTCCGTGCCGATCTCGTGGTCCGCACTCCTATCGAACAGCTAGTTCCCGGCGATGTCGTGCTGCTCGACCAGGGGGACATCGTCCCGGCTGATTGTCGTCTGATCGAGGGCTTCAGCCTGCGGGTCAACAACGCGACCGTAACCGGGGAATCGATGCCGCAGTTGCGCGACGTCGCCCCGTCCCAGGAAGCAGAGCTGATCCGCAGCCGGAACGTCATGCTGGCTGGCACTTCGATCGCTTCCGGAACTGGTAAGGCCGTCGTCTTCGCCACCGGGGTGCGCACCGAGTTCGGCAAGATCGCGCATCTCGCCCAGACGAGCGGCACCGAGGTCTCACCGCTGCGCAAACAGCTTGCCCATTTGAGCCGGGTGATCGCCGTCCTCGCCATTGGCATCGGGCTCCTGTTCTTTGCCATCGGGGCGATAATCCACATCCCGATCTGGCAGGACTTCATCTTCTCGATCGGCATTATTGCGTCGATGGTGCCGGAGGGGCTGCTGCCGACCCTGACCCTGGCACTCGCGCTGGCAGCGCAGCGGCTTGCCAAGCGAAATGTGCTGACCCGACATCTCTCTTCGGTCGAGACGCTTGGATCGGCGACGGTCATCTGCACGGACAAGACCGGAACCCTCACCCAAAACCGGATGCGAGCCCACCGACTACTGCTCGGCAACGAAAGCTTTGCGGCTGCCACGGTGGCGAACCAGCCGGAGATCGGGCAGCAGTTTCTTCGCTTCTTCGAAGCAGCAAATTTCTGCCACGACCTCAGGGAAACCCAAGCGGCCGGGCGCCAAGCATTCCTTGGTGACCCGATGGAGACCGCGCTCGTCGAAATGGCGCGAGCGGCTGTTACCGAGTTTCCCACCTTGCACCGGCTTGCCGAGATCCCGTTCGACAGCGAGCGGATGCGCCATTCTGTCCTTTGCGACACGGGTCACGGGCTCGTCCTCTATTGCAAGGGCGCGCCGGAATCGGTGCTGGAGATTTGCCGGGATGTGCTCGATCGGGGCCGTATCATGTCGCTTGCCCCAGAGAGGCGACGGGCCATTGTCGACGCGCAGGAGGCAATGGCCGAAAATGGATTGCGCGTCCTGGCTTTCGCAATGAGCGAACCGAACGCGGCGGCACGGGATGACCCCGTCGAGGCTGACATGACCTTTCTCGGCCTAGTTGGCCTCGAGGACCCCCCGCATCCAGAGGTGCCCGAGGCGATCCGCAAATGCGGCGAAGCGGGTATAAAAGTTATCATGGTGACGGGCGATCACGCGCACACCGCCGTCGCAATCGCCCGCGAAATAGGCTTGGTTCAGTCGCGGGATCCGGTCGTTGTCAGCGGCGACCAGGTCCGCAACCTGTCGGATCGCGAACTCGAGCGCGCACTTGCGCAGCCGGAGGTCATCTTCGCCCGGACAACGCCGGACCAGAAGATGCGCATCGTGACCGCGCTCAAGCAGAGCGGACACATCGTCGCGATGACCGGCGATGGCGTCAACGATGCGCCGGCGCTGAAGACCGCGCATATCGGTGTCGCGATGGGCATCGCTGGCACCGAGGTCGCTCGTGCCGCCGCTGACATGGTGCTGCTCGATGACAACTTTGCGAGCATCGTCAACGCGGTCGAGGAAGGGCGCGCGGTATTCCAGAACATCCGCAAATTCCTTACTTACGTCCTCGTTCACAACGTTGCCGAACTGGTTCCGTATCTCGCCTTCGCGCTGTTTCCTATCCCGCTTCCGATTACCCCCATCCAAATCCTTACGATCGATATGGCAACCGACTCGATAACTGCTCTCGGCCTAGGGGTCGAGGAAGCTCACCCGCAGGCGATGCAGCGCCCGCCGCGATCACAAAAAGAGCGCCTGATGAACCTGCCATTGGCACTGCGCGCCTATCTCTTCCTGGGGTTGATCGAAGCCGCAGCGGCCTTGGCCGCCTTCTTCTTCGTTCTAAAGGGCGCAGGCTGGACCTATGGGCGAAGTTTGGCATCGAGCGATCCCGTCTATCTGAGTGCCACCGCCGCCTGCCTAAGCGCCATCATCATGATGCAGAGCGTAAACGTGTTCCTGTGTCGGAGCGCGGTCCAGTCGGTTTTCTCCAGGCGGATCTTCGCCAATCACCTGATCCTGTGGGGTGTGGCGCTGGAAATCACATCGCTGCTCCTGATCAACTATACGCACTGGGGAAACGTGCTGCTGGAGACGGCGCCAGTTCCGGCAGAGCTGTGGCTATACCTGATCCCTTGCGCGATAGGGATGGTAGCCCTGGAGGAGCTGCGCAAATGGACCGTGCGCAGGCGGCTGCGCTCCAATCAGACATTCGATCTGCTGCGCACGGCTGCGTGAGAGACCGCTCGGCCAGCTTGCTGTTCGCAATTCTCACGCTGCGCCTCGGACTGCCGCGCCAGCAGCGAGCGATCAAGGGCGCGCCTGGCGTCCCAGTCGTGCCTCAAAAGAAAGGGGGCTCATGACGGATAGCTGCGCCGTGCAATCCGTTGCATATTCATCCGGTTAATTTACGAGTTGCGTGATCGTACCAAGGGTTGACGCTTCGGAGCTACGCCTCAGGCGGGAAGATGGAAGATGAGCGATTTTGGGGTAGTCATGGTAATTATCGGCGTATTGCTGGTAATATTGCTTCTTGATTTAGGTATTAAAATAATACCGCGAAAGTGATATTGTATCATTTTATTTGATTTTGCATTTCTCGTCCACCCTGCGCAGACCAGAGCCAGGCACCGCACCCCACAATCGTTCCCCGCGCCATCGTCCTCCGCACGTCGCGAATGGCTCTTCAGGGGCATGACCGGAAGCCGACGACAGCAACAAGCAATGTCCGTATAGGGTTCGTAAATGGGACATTCGAGGCAAGGCGCGTCGACGGCTGCATAGCGCCGATAACGGTCATTTGCGGGAAATGAGCTCTGCAGCCGACTCGGAGTCCCGGCGTGCCATTTGACCGCTAAAACCTCACCGGGCTATGCCAAGTGCCTCGTGGATCGCACCCAGCAAAACCCGAGCTGATGCGGGTTTTTCCAATACTCGCTTTATGCCGAGTTCCGAGGCTAGTCGCTCGATCCGAGGGCTGCGGGTCCCCGTGATCATAATCGTCGGCACGTTGCTGCCGCGCTGTCGGAGCTCCGACATGAAATCGAAACCGTCTAGACCCGGCATGTTGTAATCGAGGATCAGGCACCCGACCTCGACGACGTCCCGGAGGAATTCGGCGCCGCTAGAATATGCCTTCACCTCAAAGCCCTGGGTCTCCAGTAAGATACACATGGACTCGCGCACCGCGGCATCATCGTCGACGATCGCGATCGTTGGTAATTGCGCCATCGTTTTGCATAACATCCCGCCACGCCAAATCGTCTGATCCACATCAAACGATTTCCGATTTTGTCGGCGGGCGACGTGAAGCGGAGCGAGGTTCACACCTTGACCGGCCGCTCAGCCCCTGTAGTTGGCAAGCTTATGTGAAAAATCGTGCCCCCTTCCGGGTTGGCTTCGGCCCAGAGGCTCCCGTCATGCGCCGCGATGATGGAGTGGCAGATCGATAATCCGACCCCCATCCCGGTCTTCTTAGTGGAGACAAACGGCTGGAATAGCTTGGCCTGCACTTCCTCGGGAAGCCCGGGTCCATGATCGATTACGCTGATCTGCACGATGTCGTCGTGCGTCACCACGACCAGTGCGATGTCCCGACGCTCCTGATCGGCAACCGCCTCGGCCGCGTTGCGCAGTAGGTTCAAGAGAACCTGCTGTATCTGGACCTTGTCGGCAACGACAGTGGCGCCCTCCGAACCGTCCTGGATCGTGATGCTGATCCCTTGGAGCTTGGCGCCAACAAGCGCCAACTCGGCTGCCTCCTTGACCAAGGGTGCTATCCCCTCGACCCGCTTCTCGCCATCGCTGCGTGACGCGAGCCCGCGCATTCGCTGAATGATCTGACCCGCGCGGATCGCCTGCTCGGCGGCGCGCTCTATTACGCTGCTAATTCTGGAAAGCGGCAGTTCTCCGCCGCGATGAATAAGAGCGTTGGCCGCCTCGAGGTAATTGCTGATTGCCGTGAGCGGCTGGTTTACCTCGTGCGTCACCATCGCCGCCATCTGTCCCATCGCGCTCAGCTGCGACACATGGAGAAACTCGGCGTGCAACTCCTCCAACTGAGATTGGGACTCCTTAAGCGCCGCTTCCGCCCGCTTGGCCCCAGTGACGTCGCGTGCGATCTTGGATGCCCCGATGAGCTGGCCATCGGCATCGTAGATCGGGGAGACGCTCAGCGAGACATGCAGCGTAGTGCCGTTCTTGTGCCGACGCATTGTCTCGTGGTGATCGACAGGCGCGCGGCGCTTGATCCGCTCAAGGATCGCCAACATGTCATCGCTGTGCCCCGGAACCGCGAGACGCAAGATCGAGTGCCCGATCATCTCCGCCGCCGTGTAGCCGAACATTCGCTCGGCGGCCCTGTTCCAGCTCGTGACAATGCCATCCAGCGTTTTGCTGATGATGGCATCATCCGAGAATTCGACGATGGCCGCCAGCGAGCGGAACCGCTGCTCGCTGTTACGAAGCTCTTGCTCTGCTGCCTTGCGTTCGGTGATATCGACGATCGCCGACAGCACCATCAATCCTTCGTCGGTCTCGATCGGGTTCAGCCCGATTTCGATAGGAAACTCGCTGCGATCCTTCTTTAGGCCATAGAGACCCCGCCCGGCGCCCATCGGCCGAGGTCGCGGATCGACGAAGAACGCCTGCCGCAGCCCTGGGTGATGCCCACGGAACCGTTCGGGCACGAGCATTTCCACCTGCCGCCCCAGCAGCTCATCCCGCGGATACCCAAAAACCTGCTCGGCCCGGCCATTGACCATCACGATCTCGCCCGCCTGATCGACCATTACCATCGCATTGGGAGCGGCCTCGACGACCAGCTGAAAGCGTCGCTCGGCGGTAACCCCCTGCTCCGTCAGGCGCTGGCGGTTGCGGATCGTGGGCGTCGTTATTTTACGCAAGCTGGGCTCCGATCTCGGAGGCTGCCCACGGTAGTATCCGGTAGCTTGGAATGAGCGAAGGTCGTGTCGGCTATGTAAAGCTTCATCGCAACACCCCTTTCCGAGGGGGCGGGAGCGATCGCAATCTCTCCGATGGAGGTATACGTTCTCTCAGCCAGCGGCTCCGGCCGCAGATGCGCTACCGTACATCCCGATAATGACCGACGCGAGTCGAAACGGTTTCGATCGCGACTGGCGCAAAGACGACCCCGCGGCCACGTGATTGAGAATGGCATCTTGCCCCAGCTCAGCCGTTCGAGGCCCTCGATGTGAGGGTCCGGTTGGGGGCACGAAGGGTAGTTCCCTGCCACCGAGGCAAAAAAAGGTCTTGGAGGGACGTTCGAGGAGATCGTCGCAGAGTGTGTAGCTACGCTTGACGACGACGAACGTGATGCGCTCGACTTCGCGATCGCGAAGTTGCACCGCTTTCTCATGGGGCGCCGCCCCACCTAACTGACACCGCCACCCGCCCTTCCACCGACACTCCCGGCACTTGAGCCGGCGCTGGAGGTCGAGAACTGGCGTGTGCGTCGCCACGTCGGCAGCATCGCCACGGTCAGCAGCTCTAATCTAGAATTCGTAGTTAATTTGATCGGCTTTTGTTGTACCGCCGGCTTAGCTCGATATTCTTTGGATCGCGTCCTCTGACGCATAACTGAGGGCGAAGTATATTGTTCGATGCGTATTGGCGAAACCTTGGCCGTCTCCCCCGGCGGCCAAGGTTTTAAGCAGGAAGAGGTTCAATCCCTACGCGCCCATCAACCATCCCCAAGGCGGTTCAAGTGAGCGAGATAATCACGCAACCGCTGCTTCTGGGAATGAACATCCTAGCGCTGCTCGGCTTTGCGATAATGCTGCTGGGGATGCGGGCGGGGCGTCCAACAATCCGTCGCAACTCATTTGGTTCGCACCGCTTTGTTAGCTCACACCGCGCCACTCTCGGCACAGCCTTGATGGGGCTCGGAAGCACCCTGGTGCTCTTGGGTATCTATCTCGCGCCGAGCTAGACGTAGGCCAAAACTCCCTGGGACATTGCGGCGACGAACAGGCCGAACCGTCGCTAACCCCCTGTTCACTGTCACGGGTTATGGTGAGAGGAAGTGCGGGGGTAGCTCAATGGCAGAGCATAGCCTTCCCGGCTGAAGACGTGGGTTCAATTCCTACCTCCCGCTCCAAAATCCCGCCTTGCAGGCACCACCCCCTTCCCGGCCCAGTCGTAGAGCGGGCAGTCCATCACCGTTCGTGATCTGTTCGCGCGATCGAACGGCAACAGGCACCATGTAGTCAACGCCGGCGATTTCGCGTTAAGATTTTGTCGGTTGGGACCCAAACCAACCGCCCATGAACCCCAGCCAAGAACCGCATTGCCGTTAAACCAGAATTAGTATTGTTGCGACATCGTAGTTTGGGGCCAAAGCAATTCGGCCCATTTTCCCGGCCAAGGAGAGCCGGTGATGGCGCGACAACGTATCAACCGCAGACGAATTCGGGTGATCCGCAATTGCTATGATTGGCTGGACGTCCTCTTCACCGTTGCGATCGTCGCGGTATCAATATCTGCGTTGATGCGGTGGCCGGACAGGTTCTTGGCCGATCTCGCCATCCCTGCCGCCGTTCTGATCGTGTTTATGATGTGCCGCGCACGCTGAACCGGAAAAGCGCGGCCCACTCCTTTTGCTAGGAATTTCCCTACATGCCTACATTTGATCTTTCCGATGAAGAACATGGGGTTGTTGTGGCGTTGTTACGGCGCATCCTTTACCAGAACAAATTCGCGTCTACGCCGCAATTAGCCACGCTAAATTCGGCGTTACAAAAGCTCGATCCTAAGCGAACCCAATCACCAACATCGTCGGTCCCTTGGATGATCAGTCGGCAAACGCAAAAGCACGACGGTCCGGGACGTCGCAAATAATCGCGCGATTCGCGCTAGCCGTATTCCGCCAAGCCGCGCTTTGGGGCCAATTCTTCGGCTTCAGACGCGGGCGGCGTAGAGAGCGCGCATAAACGATGTCACCAATACAATTGCAGTCACTAGACGCACGCTTGTAGCCTGCGCCCGATTAACCATAAATAGGAGGAGACAAAGGTCTAGTCGGTAGCGCCGATGCTGACCAAGCGACGGAAGGCGGAGCGTCAGGGCAAGGACATCTCACCACCGCTGCAATCGTCGGTGGTGGTCGAGTTTCCGCGCGGGCGGCAGCGTCCCCTGCCACCAACGCTACGCGCGGCTGAACCGGACGAGAACGTCCTTGGTTCCGGTTGGCGGCGGGTGCTGTTGTTCATTGCGCTCGCAGCCGTTGTCGCGATCGTATTGGCTGGCGAGCTATCCCGTCTGCCTCTATTCCGCGGCGATTAGTCTTACGAACCAATCGGCATATCAGCAGCATTAGGTTCTGAACGGCGTTTATCTCGCGCAAATCCACATGGCCCACACCACGAGCGCCGGGCCGGCGACGAGGACGACGTTGCCGAGGAACAGGCGCAGGGATGAGCCGGGTTCGAGCGAGCCGCGCATCAGCACGACCTCGCCTTCGCCGCGGCGGCCTCCGCGCGCTGCCAGTTTCGCGCAAGACGGCGATCCCCGCGATGATTCGATCTGGCGACGACGGTCTTAACATAGGGTGTGTGGTAAAGTGAGACCTCAGAACCTGAGTCGATCAGAGGCGTTTTGTAGCCTCGCGCCGGCCTCCTCATTCCACCCAACCGAAACGTTCGACGTGAGCAATTGAGCCGCAACCGGAAACGTTGGCCACAGAAGAGGCCGACGGGGAGATTTAAGATCGATGTCATTCGATGCCCACGTCCCGTCGAGCGACCTCCGCTGATCGTTGTAGTGGGATCTGTTACGCCAACTTGCCGGCTATTACGTGCACGCGCGCGAGGGGATCGGGCTCTCTTCAAATCCTAACGTTGTGATTTCAAAAGGCTATCTGTTCCTCGATGCGATAAAAATATTAGTGGATCAAAACTGTCGAAACCAGCAGGTTTCGTGGCAGGCAAATCATCGTTGCCCGTCTAGCGATAGGATCGATCCCACGTCGGCTGGCCAAAGGACCAGCAGGAACGGTACGATCACGTATACATAAGCGTGCTACCGACAATCATTGAAACGATTGCAGCTTTTTCCGGCGTAGCTTCGGATCGATTTTAGGTTTGCATCCTCAACGATCCGGGAAACGCTGCGTGTCCATAATAACGTTCGAAGCCAGTTCGGCTCGGGCGTCATCCAGCTGCCGTTGGAGTTCGGCGCTGGCGCGCTGCAGACCGGGTAAGGCGTTGTCGACCGTCGCGGTCATCTCTTTGTCCCGTTTGGCCGTGGTCCCGGCACCACCGGACTTTAGTCTATCGGATCGTGCCCCAGGGCGTGGTGTAGGAGCGGCTGTCCTGGGCAGCGTTGGCTGCTTGATCAGGCCGCCACGTCGGCAGGCTGACGATGGGAGCATCGCTCAGCGGGGCGATGGTTTCCAGGGTCATGTAGCGGGCGCGCTGGACGGCCCATTCGTCGTTCTGTTCCAGCAGCAAGGCGCCGATCAATCGGATCACGGCGGCCTCGTTGGGGAAGATGCCGACGACCTCGCTGCGGCGCTTGATCTCGCCGTTGAGCCGCTCGAGCGGATTGGTGCTGTGCAGCTTGGCGCGATGCTGGGCGGGGAAGCCCATGTAGGCCAGCACATCGGCTTCGGCGTCATCCATCAGCGCAGCGAGCTTGGGCACACGCGGCCTGGCCTGGTCTGCGACCTCGCGCCATTGCTTTCGAGCCGCCGGCGCGTCGTCTTGGGCGAAGGCGGTGCCGACCCAGGCGGAGACGATGCGCCGTTGGGTCTTGCCGGCATAGGCGAGCGCGTTGCGCATGAAGTGGACGCGGCAGCGCTGCCAGGTGGCGCCCAGAACCTTGATGATGGCGGTCTTCAGCCCCTCGTGCGCGTCCGAGATCACTAGCTTCGTCCCGCGCAGGCCGCGACGGGCCAGGCTGCGCAGGAACTCGACCCAGAAGGGCTCGGCCTCGCTGTGGCCGACGGTCATGCCGAGCACCTCGCGCCGTCCGTCGGTGTTGACGCCGACGGCGACGATGACCGCGACCGAGACGATGTGGTGGTCGCGTCTGGCTTTGACGTAGGTGGCGTCGAGCCAGACATAAGGCCACTCGCCCTCGATCGGGCGGCTGAGGAAGGTCTGCACCCGCTCGTCGATCTCGCCGCACAGGCGCGAGACCTGGCTCTTGGTGATACCTTCCATGCCCATCGCCCGCACCAGATCGTCGACCGAGCGGGTCGAGATGCCCTGGACGTAGGCTTCCTGGACCACGGCGGTCAGCGCCTTCTCGGCCAGGCGACGAGGTTCGAGGAAGGCCGGGAAGTAGCTGCCGCGCCGCAGCTTGGGGATGCGCAGCTCGACCGTGCCCGCACGGGTCTCCCAGTCGCGGTCACGGTAGCCGTTGCGCTGGTTGCGTCGCTCCGCGCTGCGCTCGCCGTGCCCGGCGCCGCATAGGACTTCGCTCTCCAACTCCATCAGACGTTGGGCGGCAAAGCCGATCATCTCGCGCAGGAATGTCGCGTCGGAACCCTTCTCCAAAAGCTCGCGAAGGGCGATCTTGTCGTCGGTCATCGTGGTGATCCTCGGTCAGAGTTGCGTGTTGCAACCCAACCCTACTCAGGATCACCGCGGTGGCCGCTGACCGGCCCACCTGCGCCAGACTCGTGGCGGTCACTCCGGCGGGCCGGTCAACGGCCTCCTACACCATCACCAGGGACACGACCGTCTATCGCTGAGGGCAGTCCGTAATCCGATCAACTGGTCGGGGCCTTGGCTCTAGGCGATAAATGTCCGGTTTCAAGGTATGGGCATCGCACGTCGAGCCACCAACTCGGAGTTCCTCCTCGGGCCTGTCGTGGGGGGCCGCTTTGGGGCAAAGCCGGCCGGCTAAGGCCGCGATAACCAATGACCGTTCCGGGGTCTTGACCGGCCGTTCGAAGCGAGGTGCGCCGGCGCGCTGCATAGCGCCGTTAGCGGAAATTGCGGACAGGGCGCGTTGGCCGCCGAGCGCTACGCCGAGAGCACTGAGTTTCGTCGACGCCGAGGGCACAGCCCAAGCCCAGCCAGCGCTGTCGCCAACAACGCAATACTGGCGGGTTCGGGAACCGAGGTTGGCGCCTCAATGGCTGCGAAAATCGGCGCATTCGAGCAATCGGCGGTGCCCCAGAACAAGTCGAAATTGCTCAACAATGCGTTGAATTCTGCCGTAGTAGACGCCGTTAATGTGACGTCAAAAAAGCCACCCGCGTAATTCGCGCTGACCGTCCAATTAGGATCCCAAACACCGGCGGTCACCACAGTTGGTAAGTCGTGGGCGTCCGCAATATCGGGCGCATTGCCGCCGTTATTGGTCGCGTATTCACCGCCATAGATGAACTGCGTTCGTCCACCCCAGATATCTTTAGAGGTTTTGTAGGTCGAAACCTGATAGAGCCCGGCGAGAGCCAATCCATTATTCCCGGCCTGATCGCCTAGTACTATCGCGTATTGGTAGTTGCTCGGCGGTATCGCGCTCAACATCGGGTTTAGAAAGATATCGGCGTAGTGAACAGTAACGCCCCCGAGAGTGTCAGAGCCATCAAAGCCCGTACTGAATTGGAACTCCATGGTGTTCGCCGCGGGCGTCGAGACAACCAGCGTCGGGGTGTAATAAGTGGGGAACCCGACGTCATGCCCCCAACTGGTTCCACTAAACCAGTTCGTTTGGCTCTGGCCGTTAAACGATTCAACCCAGGTCGTATTCTGGATCGTCATCGGCGTGGCATCAGCAGGTGCGGGTGCGATGAGGACGACAACGCCAAACCCACTGAGCCAAGCTAATGAAGATGCGCGTCTGCCCACTTGACGTAATGCTCTCGATCAATTCTCGGATGGCGATGTAGACCCTATGAGGGGCGGCAGGTGGATACAACTGATCTTCCACAAATTAACCATGTATTTTAGAGAGCTGAGACGGACCAAGGGGCTGATCGCGCACTACCGAGCCCATGCTCGGCCGGTAGGACCGCAACAACGAGTGGCCGTTCAGTGTCGAACAGCGGACCTTTGCTGGCTGCCTCGCCGATGACGCCTTGGCGCCGAGAGCCGGCCATTCGCGGGACAATGATGAGACTGCCGGAATCGACCATTTCGGACCTCCCGGCGAACGCAGCACTGACCGCACAAAACTCCGCAGATCAGGGCGCCCTTTAAGCGCTGCCGCTACCCACTGGACGAGATACCGCGCCCTTGGCTGATTTGTTAATCATTTTAGATTATTGCCGCCGAAGAACTGAACGGCAGCATTGGACAGCTACCCTGTGAGAACCACAGTGGGATGAGCGGTGGCTGAGGCCCCGCCATCAAGTAGCCCTCACTGGGGCTCATCGACGAAAGGAGGCGGATATGTCTCTTTACAGTGCTGGCTCCAAGTACGTAGCGCGGGATACTGCCATCAACAAAACCTGCGGGATCAAAAAAGGTTCGCAATGCTGGGTCACTTTTGTCGCAGCAGACCAGGTCTCTTTTTATGCCGAGCGGACGCCCCCGCTGGGGAGCGGGTGGTTTGAAGGTCGGGCTCAGAAAGATGTCTTCGCCGCAAATTTTCTTCCTGACCGACTGGCGGGCCGGAACGCGGCCTATGCGCGTGGACGGGCCTCCCTTAAGCGATACCCCGAAGACTGCCGAGCGTGAGGTGACCGTTTTCCTTGGTTGTGTGCCCTCGCTCGCGCGCCGGCTGTCCGGCTTTGATCGCAGTTCCCGAGTATCAGCGAATTGAGGGATTGCGACTGAATGAGATCGACCCGGCGGCGGCACCCCGTCGGTGACTAACGTTTCTTCAGTCGCAATAACGAACCCCGACCGTTGTCTGGCCTCGCCAGACGACCTCACACTCACGGGACGGACCGGAAGAGGGTTTGAGCAGATCGTGCCCCAGGGCGTGGTGTAAGAGCGGCTATCCTGAGGAGCATCTATTTGCACTTAGCCTGGCAGGTTCTTCAGGGCTTCCTCAACGGCATTAAGCGCTTGACTTGGTCGCAACGACGCGTCGCCGGAAAGACTGTCTCGCGCCTCTGTTTTGCGTTTATCGTCGGCTGACCTGGTGAGAAAAACCGTCGGCACGCCAAAATCGCCGCTAAGGATCCTTGTGACCTCTATCCCAACCGTTGGTCCGCCGCGCCTGATGTCGATAAGGGCTAAATCGAGCCGCTCACTCTGGGCAATTGCGGCGGCTTCGGAGGCACTCGACACGACGCCGGCCACGCCGAAGCCTAGGTCATTGAGAAGACAGGAAACAAAGCTTGCAAATATCTGATCATCGACGACGAGCAGGATCCGGATCTGTTCGTTTGACTGATTTTTGTAGGCTCGCATTGTTTGCACTCGCCAGACGCGATATTTAATATTTTGTAATGATTACATTCCTATCAGCTGCATGGCGTCAACAAGTTCATCTTTGTTAAACTTAGTATTTCGTCGGCGTTATCGGCAAATTGGAGTGGATGTCGTTGGGGTGCTTGCGAACGAACGGCGGGCTTCCATTGGTGCAGGCGTTTCGTCTGGGCGGCGCGCAGAATAGCACTCGATCAAACTGCTCTCATGGCGGTCTGAGGAGACGCATCGCAACGGGGGCTCGCCGAGGCACTACACGCGGACGACCCGGCTGAAAATCACCGCTTAAAATTAGTTCTGGCCTCGTTGGGTCGGCTTTGCATTCAATTTTTCTTGGGCAAGACAATAGAGGGCATCGGCAGTCGATGAGCAGTGCTCCCGAGCGCAATATTCCATGAACTCAACCGGATTGATTGGTATCGAAATGAGTTTATGGCCGGACCGACGCTGGTGACGATGGTATTGTCGCTGATTGAAACGCCATTCTGTATGTGTGGGTGGTAAGCCGGTGCAGATACGACAGAACTTCGGGTAGTCTTCGGCCGGGAGGATCGGTACAGCGATGTCTATCGTTTGTGCTGCCGGCATGGCAATATGTTACTCCCAATTCGGCCGGTTATCCCGTTCGACCAGCGATCCGGGCTCCATTAAATCTGCGCCATGTCGACGAACCATAGTGCCGGTCATCGGGGGAGTGGCGCCTGAAGGCGCCGTTCTTGAGTTTGCCCGCGCTATCGTCAATCGGCGGGTTGTTCTGTGCGTATTGGCGGCGACGCTGAACTATCCCGCGACACGCTCGAATACGGGCTCGAGAGGTGGTTTCAGAGCTTTAGGACGTTATCGGCAACGCGATCGCTGAAAGCGCATCCGGAGCTTGATTCTCTCAAGCAACGGCGTCGTTCTCGCCTTCACATATAATTAAGCGAGATCGGTTACAGTCCTGCGACCACAGCGAACCGCCGAATATGTCTCGCATTCTCTTGGTAGAGGACGATCCAGGCGTTCTTGCCCTCTTTGAAGAAGTTCTGCTCGCAGCAGGTTACGAGGTCGATACCGCAGATACGTTCCAAGCTGCGGATGACCTGCTGGCGTTTCGCAATTATGCGCTATTGCTCTCCGATGGCTGGCTTCCGGGCGGAACCGGCATGACACTCGCCGATCACGCCAAGCTCAAGGGTATCCCGGCGCTGATCATCACCGGTTTTATTGATAGGCTGCAGCAATCTGGCTCGCCTGTCAGCTGGGCCAACTACACGGTCGTGCCAAAGCCGATTACCCCTCATGCGTTGCTCGACGGCGTATCGCGCATCGTCCGCTCCAACGAAGGCCCTCACCCATGACCCACGAAGAAACTGCAGCCCATTTTCACGCCCGCTCTGCGCAATATCGTTCAGAAATAGAGCACGCCGCCGACCCAGATTTGGCGAACCTCTATCGACTGGTTGCCGACGGCTTGGAACATGTCGCTGTTGCTCTTCGTGCGGATCGCAATATCGGCGTGCACGCCGCCGTCGCGCAGACGACGCTGGCGTAAGTTAAACCTAAGTCATAACGGTCTCCCGGCGATCGCGCCTTCCCAGCCCGAGCGATTTCGCCAACGCGGATCGTGTCGCCGAGTAATTCTTCGCGACGATCGGATAGTCCGGCTTCAATCCCCACCGCATCCTGTATTCATCTGGCGTCAGGCTGTGCGCTTGCTTCAGGTGCCGCCTAATCATCTTGGCCTTGAAGCCGCATTCGAGGCAGGTAATCGCATCGGCGCCGGCTGAACCACGGATCGGAACTGCTGGTTTCAATTCAATGGGCGCAGCGGTCTCTTCTCCCAGACCCGAGAGAGCCGCATGCACAGTGGCAATAATGTTGGGCTGGCTTCCCACTTCCGTGCGGTGTAGGTGTCGATGATGCGCTCTTAATCGGAAGGGGTCGAGTTAAGGGCGGCTTCGGGGCAGGACCGGAAGACCCCGACAGCAACGACGAACGGCCGTTAAGCGCTCGCAAACCGGTCGTTCGAAGCGCGGGGCGTTGACGGCTGCCTCGCGCCGGCAGCGGTCGTCGAGATGGTCACGGAAAGAAAGAGCCGTGGTCTCGGCTAGGTAGTACGACGAGCGGTGAGGAACCGGCGCAACTTTGCGATCGCGAAGTCGAGTGCATCACGTTCGTCGTCGTCAAGCGCGGCCACGCACTCTGCGACGATCTCCTCAAACGTCTCTCCATGGCCCTGCTGCTGTGCCGCTTCGACAAATCCGATAAGCCGTTTAGCAATACCGTTGTTGTCAGACACCACCTTCACCCACCCGATTTGAGCCAAGCGGTTAGCGACCCGCTAAAGTGCGAACTAGCTCGCAGAGCACCGCCCGGTGCGCCTCGTTCTGGATTTCGACGAAATTACGCGCGATGTGCAGTAGCCTTCGCTCGTGCGGCGTAAGCGGCCGCGGCTCCTCGCCAAGCCCTTCGTAAAAATGGGCAATCGGCGTGTTCAGCGCGCCCGCGATCTCATACAACTGCCCGGCCGAGATGCGATTGATACCCTTCTCGTATTTTTGCGCCTGCTGATACGTCACACCGATAGCCTCAGCGAGTTGTTGCTGAGACACACCGAGCATGACGCGACGTTCGCGCACGCGCGCCGCCACGAAGCCATCGACCGATGTCACCGTCCTGGCCATCGCGGGGGTTGTATGCCTCAATCCTAATCCGCCGCAAGGGCGTGCTCGGCCGCGCAAGAGCCTGCCGAGTTGCGCCATAGCCGCGCGAGCGTGCCAGCCTGGCCCCAGCACTGGCCGGTGATCTTTGGACAGGTGATTAGCGCCGACCGAATTGCGTGAGCCTCCTGTTGGAACGCATGCCGCTCGCCTTAACCGACAAGCAGGACATTTGAGCCAATATCGATGCGCGCATTGCGGCTCTTAGGGCTTTCGCTGCCATGGAAGAGATGGTCCGCGAGCACGATTTCGTCGATGGCACCTGCCGCTGGTGTGGCGGCCGGAGCAGCGAACACCTTACAGCGTTGTTGACCTGCGTTCCCCGCTGGGTCGAACAACGTCCCCGGTCGACGCCGACAAGCATATTCAATGACCTGGCCTCGATCGGCGAGCGGATGCGCGAAATCCAGGTTGAGGAACAGCCCTCGGCTCCCGGTGATCTTGAGGTATCGGAGAACCGCGTAAGCCCGGGGGAAAAATCCGACTGAACGTCGCCAATCGACAGGCTAGAGTGCCCCACCGCAGAAGCGACGAGGGGAGGAGAACATGGCAGAACCGCGCGCTGCCGATGATTTTGCCGCAATCCGCGCTCGTATGGAGGAACTGCGGCAAGAGCGCCAGCAAGGAGCCGCAGGTAGTGAAATCCTAGCGCCAAGGCCGCCTACCATCAGGCGATCGTTCGAGAAATCGGCGCTATCTCCTGTTTTTCGTCGTCTGCTCGCCCGGCAACGGTGACTGGCCTCTTTCCAGGCTTGGAAGATGGTTGAACGGGACATGAGGAATGACCGGGTTCCCGCCCGAGGCTGAGTGACCGCGTTCGCAGAACACGGGGCAAACGTACCTGCGCGCCGAGAGCGGACGTCACTGCGCACAGCCGCGCGGGCGCTTAACACCGCCTAAAGCAAACTCACCTAGGTTTTATTGGTGACGCCCACCGAGCGCCGCGAGGACCGAGCGGGGGATCATTGGGCGGCTACCTTCATTCGCAACGTCAGAGTTGCAGCGATGACCGCACACAAATACTCAGTCGGACAGGAAGTCCGATATTGGCCAGAGCGCTATGAAAGTGGTTCACGAGGCGAGCCACATGTGGTGACTCGGCTCCTCCCTGAGCTGGGTGGTATTCCACAATACCGCATCGTAGCGAAGGCGGGCGGCGTTGAACGTGTCACGTGCGAAAGTCAGATCTCGTCATATGCGCCGCTTCGTGCCGTCTAGGAAAGCCGCGCTCTTTTAGAGCCGCCGCCAACCCGGTTTGTCTCCACCTCGCTGTCGTCCCCACGAGCCCGCGGGCCGCCTCTTGCCGAGAGCAACCGAAGGCTTAGTGCATCGTTTCCGGCATCGGGCCCGGATTAACGCGGCGGTGAACCCACGACGCGATTTTCACGATCGTCTCGCCGAGGTGCAGGAAATGGCGCTCATTTTCCATTTGGCTCAACATCGCGTTTTCAAAGAAATGCCGCTCGTCGGCAATCTCGATCCACTGGGTCATGTGGGTCTGTGACATTGGCTTGCCCCCTATTAAACCTTAGAGCTTAAGATAACCCCCGCCCCCGGGGATCGAATGTGACGTACGTCACACTCGAAGCATTTTATTAACTAAGGCGAGCAGGTTCTCATTCGTCGTCCGTGAAGAACGGGTGACTGGCTGTTTTTAGGCGATTTGGACTCGTTGTGGGACGGTGAGGAGCGCCTGAACGAGGGCACATAAAAGTCTCGCCAGCCAGCGCAAGAGGAGGCCGAAGTTGTAACCGGCGGCGGCGAGCACGGCATTGCTGCGATCGCCGTCGCGCCCTTTGAGATAATTGCGGCTCATGCGGTGCTCGGCCTTGACGTGGCCAATGACCGGCTCGACCGCGGCGCGGCGCTTCATCTCGCGGCGGATCGGGGCGGTGACGTGACGGACCTGGCCGGTGATCCAGACCCGGAACTTCTCTTTGTGATTGTGGCCGCGATAGCCCTTGTCGACATGGATGCGGCGGGTTTCGACGCCGGTCAGCTTCTCTAACTCGGTGACGACAGGCCCCAGGGTGTGGCCGTCGAACGGATTGCCGTGCAGTGCCTTGGCGTGGAGCACGAACTGACCGCCCTTGGGCTTGGTCGCCGGCGTGGCGATCGACACCTTGCAACCAAACTCATAGGGGGCTCGGGCCTTGCCTTTACCGATGCACTCGACCTCGGGGGCGTGCAGCGCATAGACCTTGGGGCCGCGCTGGCGGTGGTCTTGGAAACGCACCCGACCGGCCAGGGCGAGCAGGTTGGCGAAGCGCTCTCTGAGCGCATCGTTCCCGGCGATCTTGCGGCGGATGTCGCGGATCACCCGGCCGAGCCGGGTGCGCAGGAACTTCAGTTCGCGCCGAGCGCGCTTGAACTGGTGGGCGTGGGTGTAGCGGCCCACCATAATGGCCGCACGCTTGGCCACCCGCCGGTAGCTCTGCCGCAGCGGCACATCGTTGCGTCGTGCCAGATTAACGAGCTGCTCGATCGCACGATGGCAGAGCCGCGCGTCGGTCGGATGGGCGATTGCCTTCGGCTGCACCGTGGTGTCGACCACCACACGCTCGAGATCGCGGATCGCCAGCGCGCCGGTTTTGTGCGCCACCGACAGGCTCTCCTGGATCAAGGCCACCAGCTGCTCCTCGCCCAGCCGCTGGCGCCAGTGCGTCAGCGACGAGCGCTCGAAAGGCAACCGGTGGCAGAAACTCAATTCGCCGCAGAAGAACTGGTAATACGGGTTCTCCAGCCAGCGCGCGCACAACACCTCGTCCGACAGGTCGTGCATGTGCTTCAGGATGAACAGACCGGCGACCAGCCGCGTCGGCAAGGGCGGCTGACCCCCACCCGACGTGCAAACGCTGGCAAACCGGGCGTCGAGAAACCCCCAATCGATCTCGCGCGCCAGCCGCACCAGCGGATGGCCGTGATCGATGATCACCTCCAGCGCCGGTCTCAGCAGATCCTTTTGACGATCGTCCCGTGGCTTCGCCATCGCGTCCCCCAACGCTGATGACCCACCCCCCGGAATCGCACAAATCGCCGAAAATCGGAATCCCAAATCGCCAGAAAACTAGCCCCGATACCGCCGTTTCTTGCGGAATCCATTACTTCAGGACTCCCCGCCAGCCAGCCCCGTTCAATCACTTAGCCGTTCTTCACGGACAACTCATTCGAGCACCAGCCTCATGCGCATACCTCGGAAGGGACCTGCCTACCCGCGAATATGTGGGAGGACGGTTGGCAACCTCCGATCTTGCCCGGCGGATCGGGCTTCCCAGCGACCTTTCTGGGTCGCTCAGATACCTGGACGACTCTGAGCTACAGCGGTTACGAGAAGCCGTTACTGCCGAGATCGAGCACCGAGCCTCGGTGCTTAGAACGAAAGAGCCTGATCGCGCGAACAGCTCGACAGAGACGGCTCGGATCCCGGAGGGCAAGGCAAAACCTCATTCAGGCGTCGTTCAGAGCCGGCCTCACACCCGCGGCCATTGCCCGCAACTTGGGCATGCCTTCAGCGTTCGTTCGACACGTTTTGAAGTCGAAGACCCGTTAGAGAACGCAGTTCCCGCCGTCCTCGTAGTCGAGGTCGGCTTCGAGGGCAAAACCGGCCGGCTAAGGGCGCGATAACCAATGACCGTTCGGGATCTTGAATCGGTCGTTCGAGCCGACTCCGGTCGTTCGCGTGACTACCTTGGAATGGAGAGGCCCGACCTCGTCCAACTGGCTAGGGCGAACTCCGCTAGGCAGCAGATACCGGCTAGCGGCCCATTCCGTGTGGCGATCGGCTCCCGGCGTGGGCTGCCGCATCGCGATCGGGTCAAGCTCGCACGGGCCGGTTGCGCATCAGCCAGACTAGCGGTACGGCAACCGCGGCGGTCAGGGCGAGTAGGTGGAAGGCGTTGATGTAAGCAATCATCGAGGCTTGCCGCTCAATCTCATTCGTCAGCCGCATCAAGCCGCTGGTCGTTCCTATGTTCCAGGCGGCGGGCGCCGCCGGACCCTTCAATGTGGGGGTGAACGGGTTGATGAGCTCGACCATGCGTGAGTAATTGGTGGCGGTCGAGCGCACCAGCAGCATGATTGATAGGGAAATGTACAGGCTGGATCCAAAATTCCGCACCAGGGTGAAGACGCTGGACGCCTCTGTCACCTGGCTGGCTGGCAGGGTCGAAAAGGCCAGAACGGTCATCGGTGTAAAAGCCAAACCGAAGCCGAACCCTTGCACGGCGTTAGTCCAGAATACGTCCAAGCTGGTCAGATTGAGGCTGAGTTGCGCCATCGACCAGGCAGCGAAGGCTTGCGCGGTCAGGCCCAGAGCGACGGTCAGCCGGGGAAAGCGCTGGCTAAGCGGCACCACGACGAGGAACGCGAACCAGTTGCCGATGCCGCGTGCCGCTAGCAATTCGCCAATCGTGCTGTCGGGATAGCCCCGCAAGTCATGCAGCAGGGTGGGGAAAAGCACGAGGCTGGTAAACGCCAGCATGCCCATGAAGAACGCGATCAGAAGGCCGATGGCGAAGTTGCGGTTGAGCAAAATCCGCGGGTCGAGGAATGGGGTCGGCGACGTCAGGCTGTGCGTGGCGAAGACCCAGAAGGCGGCCCCGGCGACCGCCGCGTCGGCCACGATCTCCGGCGAGTCGAACCAGTCGAGCCGCTGCCCGCGATCGATCATCAGCTGCAGGCCCGTCATCGCGATCGACAGCGCCAGGAATCCCGTCCAGTCGAACCGGGCATAGGTGCGCGCGGTATTGCCTGCCAGAGCAAACCAGATAAAGCCCATCGCCATCAGGCCCGGCGGCACGATCATGAAAAATGCCGCTCGCCAGCTGTACGCCTCAGCGATCATGCTCCCGAGCACGGGGCCGACAACCGGGCCGACGACGCTTCCGAAGCCCCAAATCACCATCACCGTGGCGTGCAGCTCCCGGGAAAAAGTGGCCAGTACGATAGCCTGGCCCATCGGCATGATCACCGCCCCGCACAAACCCTGGCCGACCCGGAAAAGCACCAGCGTTTCGAGGCTGTTTGCGACCCCACACAGCAGCGAGCACAGGGTAAACCCACCGACCCCGCCAAACATGACGCCGCGCCAGCCGAGCCGGCCCGCCAGCCACCCGGTCGTCGGTGTTGCAACGGCTGTCGCGACGAGGTTGAGGGTGATGACCCAAGCGATCTGGTCGTAGGTTGCCGAAAGTGCACCGCGGATTTCGGGCAAGACCACGTTGACCAAGGTGACCGTCATTCCGAACAGCAGGCTGGACAGCTGAACACTAAGCAGGATCATCCATTGCCGGCCGGTGATGCTGCGCAGGCCCACGTTCCGCAACGCCCTGTCCATTTCTTAGGCAGAGTGTGAAGGCATCAACGTCGCGGGCAAGAAAAAATCATAGCGAAGCGAATAGCAGGCGAGAGGTGCGCTCCGTCCCCTATTCACCCTAGGTCAACCGAGGCCCGGCCATGACTACTATCCGAAACGGGAAGGCGATATCCCAGATCGGCGCGCACCATTCCCGCGCTTGCTGCAAAAAGTAGAAGAAACCAAACCTTGAGCGGCTCCACAGATATTGCCGATCACGTCATGGCCCAAGGCGCGGATGGCATAGACATTCGCTCGCACGCGCGGCGAGCTGACAATGCCCCGTGAGAGGGCGAGTGCGCGTACTGGCACGCGATTCCCCTCTCATGAGCGAGAGGTAGCTCGATGGCGATCGAAATAGAGATCGTGCTGATTGCCGGGGTGGTCGCAGTCGGCCTAATCGTCTTGGGCAGAGCCATCGGCACGGGGCTCGCCATCGCTCGACGCCGATCTCACCACTTGGCGCAGCAAACCGGCGCCGCCAGCGGTCGATATTCGGCCACCCGAATAACGAGCCGGGCGAACCTGCCAAAAGGTCCGCAAAATGTCGGAAGCCCCCGCCGGCCCGATCGGCAACGTCATGCGGACCGCTGCTGCGGCGGGGACGCTAACCGAAGAAGAGCTGTCGTTCGCTGACCACGCGCTCCAGCCCACTGGCATTGTGCCTGATGCGATATTGCAGGTTACCACTGTCTTCCGGAAGTAAGCGCACGATCACGTAAATTTCGGTTTGTGAACCGACTTGAAGCACCCCCGGCCGAAATCTGACCTCTTGGCCGACTTGGAATTTATGTTCGGCCATGCGGATTGGCTAGTCGGCGAACTGTGGACTCAGACTCAGCCTGCTTGGCTATCGCCACATCCATCGTCAGATCCTAAGCAGCCTGAGCCGTCCGTAAAGGAGGCGGCGGGGCACCGCGCGTTGGCAGCTCATTAAGAGCGTCGAGGAATGTAGCACGACGCTCCTGCGGAATTACTTCAACAGGCAATCGAGGAACCCCATTCTCTTCGCGCTGCCTCCGACGCGCTCCCTCGCGCGCGTATCGAGCAATCAATGTCCATAGCGCGCTCTCTGTGGCCCCCGCCCGGAGCTTTGCCCTAATCGTCGTTCGCAGCATGTCGGCGGTGATCACCAAGTCCCAATTGTCGATCACGAGAACGATCCTTGTGGCGCTTTGTCGTCAATCATCCGACGGGACGGTTATTAATTGGTAATCGACAACGACCCTCGGCACACGCGGCGACCAAGCGGTGCGCTAGACTAGAACCGTGCGAGAACCGCTCCTGCAACGACGACTAATGACGGCTCTGGGGCAAAATGAGCAGATGCCACTGCCGAGACCGAGCGTCCGGTATCGCTCGGGTAAGGAGACATTCGCCAAAACACGCGGCTACAGCCGCAACGCGCCGATTGCGGTCATTCTTGAGCACGGCGACTGTAGCCGAGCCAGGCCGACATTTACCGCTTGAGGCGGGCCGGTCCGCTTCCGGGGCCGCTATGGTTCCATTCAGTTCGCGACCCATTTGGGCTGCATGACGGTCACCGGAACCCTGGTGTGGCTGGTACTGCCCTACTGGTTTCTCTTGATACCGGCGATGCTGCTGCACGGCGTGACCTTGGTGATCATGTTTGCGCCGATGCATGAATGCACCCACCGGACCGCCTTCGCTTCTCCGCGTCTCAATCACGCCGTGGGCTGGATCGCTGGTGTGCTGAACTTCTACAATTCGACCTTCTATCGCTATTTTCACGCTTGGCATCATCGCTATACCCAGGACCCGACGCGCGATCCCGAATTGATGTTCCCGCGCGCCAGCAGCCGTCCCCGCTATCTGCTCGAGATCAGCACGATCGGGTTCTGGTACCGCCGGACGGTCGATTACGCACGGCTCGCGCTTGGTAAGGCACGGCTACCCTTTGTGCCGCACAACGCACGCCGCAGGGTTCAAATCTCAGTCGCAATCCAATGGCTCATCTATCTAACCGCGGTGGCTGCGATTGGGCTGGGGTTCACCGCGCCGCTCTATTTCTTCTTCCTGCCGTCTGTCCTGGCGATGCCGCTGATGCGCGCCTACCTCATCGCCGAGCACACGCTGTGTAGCCGCGACCAGAACTTCCTCACCAACACGCGCACCACGATCGCCAATTTTCCGGTGCGCCTCCTCATGTGGAACATGCCGTTCCACGCCGAGCACCATCTCTTCCCCGCGGTGCCGTTCCACCGTCTTCCGGTGCTGCACGACCAGGTCGGCGAGCGGTTTGCCCATGTCGCATCCGGCCATGTGGTGACCAATCGCAAGGTGTGGCGAGCGCTGTCCTACCGCTCGGAGCTTTCGCCGAGCGATCCGCGGAAGATTTAGCTGGCCGCCGCTCCTGCATAGCTGGTCATGTCAATGAATTCGAGCACTGTCCCATCGGGGTCGCGAAAATAGGCGCGCGGACCGTTGATGACGCCGCCCTGCCGGTCCTCCTCGAAGGTGATCTCAACCCCGTTCGCGCGGAGATGGTCGAGCGCCGCCAGGTAATGCCCCTTGGCGATACCGAACGAGTGGTGCACGCCGCCGTGGTTTTCCTCGAGCCGATTGATCGGCGGGTCGCGCTTGACGAGGATCACACAAACCCCGGCGGCGTCGAGAAACGCCATCGTCCCGTGCGCAACCGTCTGGAGGTGTTTGAGGCCGACGATCTCAGTGTAAAATCGCGTGCTCGCCGCGACATCGCTGACCGGGATGCTGAAATGCACGAGGCTGTCGAGAGCGACCATCGGTACCTCCATCGCCGTACCGCAACTATTAACCGATGCCTCGTCCTCACTGAAAGGCGCTGGAAGAGCTGCCACAGGGAGCGTTACCTTGCTTCAAAAAGTTGCGCCTAAATCCGAGATTTGCCGCCGGACCGACCGGGAGGCGCGATTAAGCGGGGCTGTGGGCGTTTTGCTCAGTAGGGAGGACCGAGCGATGATCGAAACGAAGGGGATCGACCACATCGTGTTGCATGTCGCCGATGTGCCGCGCGCCCGAGACTTCTATACCGGCGTGCTGGGTATGACCGTCTATCGCGAGAATGAGGGCCAGGTTTTCCTTCGTGCCGGCAACCAGGGTGTCGCCCTGTTCAAAAAGGAATCCGGCTCCGTCGGCGAAGACATGAATCACCTCGCCCTTAATGTTGCATCGGGAACCTATGAGAGCCTGAGGGCCGATTTGGAACGGCACGGCGTCGCCGTCAGCGGCCGCCCGGGCGACGATCACTGCATCTATTTCAACGATCCCGACGGGCACCGCCTGCAATTGATATTCCCCAAGTGAAGCGCCGCAGGGGGCGCGAGTAGGTTGGCTCGATCACGACCCGGGTCGTTCACAATTGTCGAATGCTCTCCGAACCTGTTGTGCGCTAACCTCGCGTTGAGACCCGGCTTCCGCAATTGCCGGGGACGAGGAGCGCTGTGGAACTCGACACCGGGTTGCAGGACCTGGGTCTGTATGGCTCGATCGCGCGGGCAGCGCGGCAGGAGGTCGTGACCGGCCCCCACTCAAACCAGCGGACTAACACCGCCATGCCGCAATGGCGCTAGTTCCCGGGCTGCAGCGAGTGCGCCTGGTGCGCCGGCGATTGGCCGCCGATACACCGCAGCGCCCGGTGGCAGCGCCTGCGCCAGCAGTAGGGCCAGCGGAGGAGCCGCACCTCCGTGACTGGATCGGCGTGTTGGCGATGTGCGCCGGCCTCGTCATGGCGATCATGGACGTACAGATCGTCACCAGTTCGCTGACCCAAATCCAAGGTGGGCTCTCCGCGAGCCCCGACGAAATCGCTTGGGTGCAAACCGCCTATCTGATTGCCGATGTGGTCATGGTGCCGCTATCCGGCATGATGACCCGACTATTATCGACGCGCGTCGTGTTCGTGGTCGCCGCGCTCGGGTTTACAAGCTCGAGTGCGCTGTGCGCCACGGCCACGAGCCTCGGCCAGATGATCGTCTACCGCGCGATGCAAGGGATTTGCGGCGGTGCCATTACCCCGACCGTGTGGCCCGTGGTCTATGCGAAGTTCCGCGGGCCATCATTGGTCACGCTGATGGTCATTATCTCGATGCTCTTCAACATTTCGGGGACCATGGGTCCTACCATCGGCGGGTTCCTGACCGACACCTTTTCCTGGCATTGGTTGTTCCTCGTCAACGTGGTGCCCGGCCTCGTGATCGCGGCCGTGGTGTGGCTGACGATCGATATCGACAAGCCCAATTTTTCGCTGCTGCGCGGTTTCGACGTGACCGGACTGGTACTGATGGCAACCTTTCTTGGCTGCCTGGAATACGCGCTGGAGGAGGGACCGCGCTGGGATTGGCTCGATGACCCGACGATCCGCGCAGCGGCAGCCATCTCGGCCATCGCCGGCGGCCTATTCTTTTGGCGGGTGCTACGCTATCGCCAGCCGATTGTTGATCTGCGCGCGTTTCTCTACCGCAATTTCGCGCTTGGCGCGTTCTTCACTTTTGTGCTGGGCATCGGCATGTACGGCACCACCTATCTGGTGCCCCTGTTCCTCGCCCAGGCTCGAGGGTTCAGCGCCCTGCAGATCGGCGAGACCGTCTTTGTCGTCGGGGTGTCGCAGCTCGTCTTGTCGCCGTTCAGCGCCTACATCGCCCGCGCGATCGACCTGCGCCTGATGCTGGGCATCGGCCTCGGCCTCTTTGCCTACTCGATGTATCTGACCGCTGGGTTAACCAACCAAACCGGCTTTTGGGAGTTGGCCGTGCCGCAGGCGACGCGCGGGATTGCGCTAATGTTCTGCTATGTGCCGGCGAACATGATCGCGCTCGGCTCGCTGCCCCAGGACACAATGAAGAGTGCCGCTGGCCTCTACAATCTCATGCGCGATCTCGGCGGCGCGATCGGCCTGGCGTCGATCGGCACGATTATGAACGCCAGGATGCACTTCCACTGGAACCGGCTAATCGAAGACATCAACCCGGCGCGCGTGCGGGTGCAGCAGTTTCTGGATGCACAGACGAGCCGGCTCGATTCATTGATCCCGGGTGATCCCCATCACGCCGCCATTAAGCTGCTTGCCAATTTGACCCAGCGCGAGGCCCTGGTCCTGACGTACAACGACCTGCTGTTGCTGCTCGGAGCTCTATTCGTCTTTGGGCTGATGCTGCTGCCATTGGTTCGCCGACCGCGTTCGTTCTTTGCGCATTAGCCTTTTCCGGGTGTCTGCGTCGCGCTGAATGGTCTGCAGGCAACAGTCGCGTTAGGGCAATAAGAGCAGTCGTCGCGCCGAGAGCCGAACGCCTGCTCCCGGATCAAAAAGTAGACCTCGAGCGATCAGGATACCTATTCGCGCGGTGATGAGGCGGCGCGGCCGGCGATGTAGCCCTGACAAGCGGCGCGGGCAAGTCCGTGCTGACTGAAGCCGCCGGCCGACTCTCCGCCGCAATAGAGGCCAGGAATGACTTGGCCGTTCATGTCGATGACTTGACAGGCGCCATTAATGCGAAGGCCGGCGCGGGTGTCGTGGACGACCGGGGTTGCCCAGGCACCATAGAAGGGCGGCTTTTCGATTTTGTAGCGCGGCGTCGGCTTGGCGAAATCTGTGTCGACCCCACTTTCGACAAAGGAATTGTACCGCGCCACGGTCTCTTGGAGATTGGCTGGTGGCATCCGCACGCGCTGATACTTCATGACGATATTCTCGGCGAGATCGGCGATCCGATCAGCGACGAAAAAGAAACCGGCGGCGATGTCGACGTTGGGCGGCTCCGGCTGCCAGCCCTCGCGCGCGACCGCGTCACTGTCGAAGATCGCCCAGATCGGCCCGCCGCCGTTGCGGCCGTCGTTGATGCCGGCGAGGGCCGCGTTCAGCCAGTTGTTCGGCGCGTACTCGCTGCGCTGCACGTTGCGCCAGTCGCCCTGCACATAATCCCCGATCGAGTTATAGTTGTTGGCGATGTATTGCCCGCCAGTCTCTTCGTAGAAGCGGCGGCCGAGCATGTTGACGCAGATCACGTCCTGCCAGTCCTTGACGTAGAGACCGCTGGCCCGCGCCTTGTCGAAAACGGGGCTCCCCGGCTGCCATTGCAGGTGGCGGTAATTGTATTGGCAGCCGATCAAAAGCGGCTTGGTGAGGTTGGAGCCGAACTCGCCGATCTGGTTGTAGAAACCCCACAGCGCGGCACCGATTGCCATTGCCGCCAGTTCGCCGCTGGCGTCCTGGTCGGACCACGGCATCCCGGCAAGGCCGCAATACTCCTCGGTCAGCCGCGGATCAAACATGCGGCGGAAATTGACGTTGCCGGTCGAGCCGCCAGTGCCGACGATGACGGCCTTACGGGCGCGGATGTCGATCGGCCCGCCACGCTTGCGATCGACTGCGATGCCGAGCACCAGGCCCGCGTTCGGCGTCTCGCGGTAAATCCGGGTCATGCGGTGCTCGAGCAGGATCTCGACGCCGCACTTGCGGGCCGCGATCTCGAGCGAGCGCATCATCCCGTTACCCGACAAGCGGGTCCTCTGCACTTCCGGGTCGGCCGGGCGGCCGGTCGCCGGCATCGGCCAATGTCCGGCGAAGCTGTGCATCTCGCGCGGCACCGAATTGCCGACCGAATTGCCGCCAATATGGTCGGGCGCCCTATCGATAAACTCGACGCCGTGCGCGAGCAGCCATTCGAAACAGGGCGCGCTGTTGTCGGCAAAGGCGCGGATGATCTCGCGGTCGTTGTAACGGTAGTCGGGAAAGCCGTTGGGGCCGACCACCGACCAGTCGGTCAGATCGCGGAACAGGAGGTCCGGTGAATCCTCGATGCCGTATTTCTTCTGGACGCTGGTCCCGCCGCCAAGCGGGACATTGCCACCGCTGATGATGGCGTGGCCGCCAATATCCCCTTCGGCTTCGACAAGAATGACCGAACAGCCTGCTTCTCGTGCGACGATCGCAGCGGGAAGCCCTGCCGCCCCCGCGCCGATCACGACGACATCGGCCTCGCGGTCCCAGTTAACGGGCGCCGACATCAGATTCTCAGACTGCTTGCTCTGCTCAGTAATAGACCGATCGTCCGGCCCCACCGCTCGCCACCACCAGCTCGCCTGAGACCGCCCAGGCTTTTTCCGAGGCCAGGAAGGCCGCGACGAACGCGACCTCTGAAGCGTCGACCATGCGACAGATGGCGTTGCCGCGGGGCGAGTCTGGGGCGAAGTCGCGCCGCTCCACCTCTTCCGCGGATACGCCCAGCTGTTCGGCACGCGCGGCGAGCAGGCTTGGCGTGCGCTCGGTGCGGGTGATGCCGGGATGGATGCAATTGACCGTGATCCCGTGACGGCCAAGTTGGACTGCTAGCGTTTTTGTCATGTGCACGAGACCGGCATTGCGGGCGCCGCCGCTGAGATTGCCCGCGTTGCGGGCGTTGCCGCCGCTGATGTTGATGATGCGGCCCCAGCCGGCATCCTTCATGAACGGGATGACGGCGCGGGAGCAGCGTAATGCCCCCACGTATTTGACGTTGAAGTCCTCGATCAAATCTTCATCGACGACAGTCTCGATTGGGCCGGTCGCGGTGGCCGAACCTCCGGGCGACGACCCGCTATTAACCAAGATGTGCACGCCGCCGAGTTGCTGCGCTGCCTCGGCGACCATCCGGTCCACCTGCTCCTTGCTGGTGACATCGGCGGCGAGAGAGATGATCCGCCGGTTCGTCTCCGTAGTCAGCTCCCGCGCCGTCGCCTCCAGATCCGCCCGGTTCCGCGCAACAATCGCCACATTGGCCCCTTCGCGAGCCAATTCTCGCGCGATGGCCTTGCCAATACCCCGGCTGCCGCCAGTCACGATCGCGTGCTTGTCCTGCAATCCGAAGTCCATGGCATCCTCTCCCTGACTGGGACCCGCGAGATTGTTGGTCCCACCGCTTATTGTTCTTTTTGCGGGAATCCGACGCAAGGGGCGAGATACCCAGATGCACCGTCTGGCGCTGCCCGGCGTAAGTCGCATGTTACGCCTGCGCCGGTTGGGTATTGGCGGCAATGGGGGAAGAAGCGCGGGTCCCAATCGCCTGGCCGGCAGGAATGGAGAGACGCGCCAAAAGGTGGCAGGGACCAAAGAGGTTAGCCGGCGGTGTCTTGCCGGTTCGAATACCTCAGCCCGGTCAGATCAGTCGAACAGCGTCGCTAGGCGCTTCTTAATATTGTCGGCAACGTAAAGCGCCAGCGCCTGGATCGTCGACGTCGGGTTTACCCCGCCGCCGGTAACCCAGATGCTGCCGTCGACAATAAAGAGGTTCTTGACGTCATGGCACCGGCCCCATTCGTTCACCACCGAACGGGATGGATTCAAACCCATGCGCGCGGTGCCCAGCAAATGGCCAGGGTAATTGAGCACGCTGCGCGAGCAAACGATGTTCTTCGCGCCGGCCACCCCCAGGATCTCAGTCGCGCGCGCGATGCCATGCTCCATCATGCGGCGCGTGTTCTCGCTAATAATGTAGTCGATCCTCGGCGCCGGGATGCCATGGCCGTCCTTTAGCTCCGGGTCAAGCGTCACACGATTGCGCTCCTCCGGTAGGTCCTCGCAGGCGACGCCGATCTGTAGGCGGTGATAAAGCAGCGTGCGGTAGACGCGGTGATGGTCCCGGCCCCAGGGCAGCTTGCCCGCAGCCATATTGGTAATGGCTTCGTTCGCCGGGCCGGTGCCGCGCGTGAATTGCAGCGTGTAGCCGCGGACGAAATCGCGCGCGAGATCGGTCTCGTAGAACTCCTTGCTCCACATCACGGTCTGCGGGCCGCGGTCGCCGTCGACTTCGTCGTCGATGTGGCCGAACACCACCGGCCACGGATGTAGCATCAAGTTTTTGCCGACAAGGCCGGAGGAGTTGGCGAGGCCCGCGGGAAAACGGGACGACGCGGAATTTAGCAGCAGCCGCGGCGTACCGACGCCGTTCGCGGCCACGATCACGATCTCCGCCGGCTGGTACCGCTCGGTGCCCTTCGCGTCGTAATAGACGACGCCCGACGCCATGCCGTGCTCGCTGGTGGTTATTTCCCGTACCCGGCAGCGCGTGCGCAGCTCCACGCGATTGCGCAGCGCATGCGGCCAATAGGTGATGTCGACACTTGCTTTGGCGCCCTGTGCGCAGCCCGGAGTGCAATGGCCGAGATTGATGCACTTGGCGCGCCCGTCGTATTCGGTCGTCGCAATGGCGATGTCGGATGGCCACCAATGCCAGCCCATCTTGTTCATTGCTTGCGCGTACCGTGTCCCCGTCTTTCCCAACGGTACCGGCGGCATAGTCGGCTGATGCGGCGGATAGCTTGGATCGCCAGTTAGCCCAGCGACGCCCGTCATGCGGTCGTTCTCGGCGAAGTAGGGTTCGAGCGTCCAGTAATCGATCGGCCAGTCCTCTGCGACCCCGTCCAGCGTCCACACGCGAAAATCCGACGGATGCAGCCGTGGATAATGCGCGGTAAAGAGAATGGTGCCGCCGCCAACCCCGTTGAAGTTGGCGATCTTCATGATCGAGTTGCGATCGTTGATCGGATAGTCGGTGTCGCGAGCGCGGCGGTTGGGGGTGATGTCAAAATCGGCGTAGCGACGCGCCTCCCAATCGCGGCCGTTGCTCGGGAATTCTGTCGGTTTGATCCAATCGCCCTGCTCGAGGCAGAGGATCTTCATCCGCGTCTCGGCGAGGCTCCAGGCGACGGCTGCACCGGAGGCTCCGGCGCCGATGATCAAGACATCGACGATCTCGTCGCTCGGCCGAGCGGCGTTCGGAGCAGCTGCGTGTTGGGTCATGTCAGGTTCCGTCACCGTCTATGTCGCGCCACATCCTTGGCCGGCGACGCACTGCATCGAGTAACGACCAATCGCCTTGCTCTAACACACGACCTTGCGGATAGGGCGGTCGCGGCTCGATGCCCAGCGCGCGGAATACGCGGTCGTCACGGTAATAGCATTGCAGTACCGCACGCCCGAGCGCCGTGATGATCGGGCCTTGATGGCCGAGCAGCGTCATTGCCGCCACTTCGGCCTTCTCATCGTCTAAGCGAGCGAAGTCGCCTCCCGCGATCTCGCGCAGCATCGCCAGCGCGGCGTGGACGTCGTCCTGGTCGCGGCCAAGCGATGCGACGATGTCTGCAAAGATCGTGTCGTCATCCGCACCGGGTATGTCGTATTCAGTGCTGGCGGGCACCATGAGGCCGGCCAGACGTCGCAAATCCCGCGCTTCCTCAGGTGTCAGCGCAGATTTAGGAGTTCCAACGGCGTTCATCGCATGGCTCTGATCGTAAGGGGGCAATGGCTATCCAGTGACGCTACTGGAGCTAAGGGCGTACGCGGAAGTTACCGCATTGAGGTTGACGGAGGCGCGGCGCTTATTTGTTAGCTCTGCGCGCGGCCGGGTCAGTTAGCGCTAAGCCGGAAACGGTCGTGCGGCGCCGAGAAATCAAGGGCGGGGCCGAGCGGCAGAATGCCTCTGGGGTTCAGATGCCTCATACCGCCATAATAGCCGAGCTTGATTTTATTGAAGTCGACCGTCGCCGCGACACCCGGCATTTGATAGATCTCCCGCGTGTAGTTCGACAGATTGTGGTAGTCGGAAAGGCGGCGAAGGTTACATTTGAAGAGCGAGTAATAAACCGTATCGAAGCGGATTAATGTCGGGAACAGCCGCAGATCGGCTTCGGTGAAACGCCCACCGACGAGCCAGCGCTGCCGGGAAAGACGGGCTTCCAACTCGTCGGGCGCCGTAAATAGGTTCCTGAAAGCCTGCTCGTATGCCTCCTGGCTTTTGGCTAGCCCTGTGCGATAGACCCCATTATTGACGTTTTCGTAGATGAAGCGATTGACGTCGTCGATCTCGGCGCGCAACGAGCTCGGGTAAAGATCGAGAGTGGCGTCGCCGAACTCGTCGAATTCGCTGTTGAGCATACGGATGATTTCGGACGACTTATTGTTGACGATCGTCTTCGTCATGCGGTCCCACAGCACCGGCACCGTCGCGCGCCCGGTGTAGTCCGCCTGGGCGGCAGTATAGACTTGGTGGACGTGGAAGACGCCGTTTTTGGGCGCGAGATCGTCGAAGCCGAGCGAGTAAGCCCAGCCCTCTCCCTTCGGCAAATCGGATTCGAGCAACGGGATCGCGCTATCGAGGCGCTTCAGCGCGCGCACCAGCACAGTACGGTGCGCCCAGGGGCAGGACGGTGCAGTAATGAGCTGGTATCGGCCGCGCTCGGCCCCGAATCTCGTCGCTCCGTCGCGGCTGACATGGTCGCGAAAGCTCGAGTCCGGCCGCAGGAAGGCGCCGCCGTGATCGGAGGGAAGCGGATCATCATCGAACCATGTTCCGTTGACCAGCATGCCCATTTCCCACCTCGAACTTCCCGTCCCCGATAATGTCCGGGGTCACTGCGCAGTGATGCCACCGTCAGCGACAAGCCCCGCGCCGGTCATGAACGCGGCATCGTCGGAAGCAAGAAACACGATGCCCTTGGCGATGTCGTTGGGCGTGCCCATGCGACCGATTGGCAAGCGCTCGATGACCTGCCGCCGTGCCGCTTCGATATCGTTGGTGCCGAGGTTGCGGGCGCGGGTAGCGAGAACCTGGTCACCCATGTCGGTGTCGATCGTCCCGGGGTGCATCGAGTTGACCCGGATGCGGTATCCCTTGCGGGCAAATTCCAACGCGGCGGATTTTGTGAACAGCGTTACTCCGCCCTTGGTCATTGAATAGAGAGGGTCCTGGGTGGAACCGACGAGGCCCGCGGTCGAGGCCAGGTTGACGATGGCGCTGCCGTGGGCGTTCTGCTGCGCCGCCTCGCGGAGCGCCGGCAGGCACAGCTTGGTGCCGAGAAAGACGCCGGTCAGGTTGACCGCGCACAGCCGCTCCCATTCGGCAAGGCTAGCAGCTTCGATATCCTTGCCGAGGAACAGCCCGGCATTGTTGACCAGGATGTCGAGCTTGCCGAAGCGGTCGACAGCCGCGGCGGCCGCCATGTGCCAATCCTCTTCATTGCTCACATCGAGACGCACGTAGAGAGCCGCGTCGCCGAGCGTCCGCGCCGTTTCGCGACCACGTTCGTCGAGCACGTCGCCGATCGCTACCTTGGCGCCGGCCTCGACCATCAGCCTCGCGGTTTCCGCGCCGATGCCTCGCGCTGCGCCGGAGATGAGAGCCACCTTGCCATCAAGACGGTTCATTGCTGCCTTCCGTTCATGCAGGGCGCCGAAGTGACGGTCGGTGCCATCCTAACCGCCCCTCGTTGCTGGTGCCGGGATCGGTTGATATCGTCCGTTCGCTGGCAGTGCCAGTGGTTCCGATCTGTATCGCGAAGGGGGACCTTTGGCCATATCGATCAGGCGGCTTGCCCCCACATTCGCTGGCGAAGTCTCGGGTATCGACTGCCGGAAGCAGCTGTCGCCCGATCAGGTCGCGGCGATCCATTCCGGCATGGCCGAATACGCTGTGCTGGTATTTCGCGATCAGCCGCTGACGGACGAAGAGCAGCTCCGCTTCACACTGCATTTCGGTGAGCTCGAAGAAACCCGCGGCGGCACGCCTGGTCACATCCACTTCCGCACCGATCGGGAGGTGCGGCAGCTAGGCCCCGGCATCAAGAATTTCTCGAATGTCGGCCCTGCAGGAGAGCCGTTGTCGACCGGCAGCCGGGCCTATGTGTTTAAGCTCGCCGATCAGTTGTGGCATTCGGATAGCTCCTTCAACGCAATCCCGGCGTCTTATTCTTTGCTGTCCGGCCGCTCGGTTGTGTCCTGGGGCGGCAACACCGAGTTCGCCGACATGCGGGCGGCCTACGATGCCCTCGATGAACGGACTAAGACGGAGATCGAGGACCTCGGCTGCCGTCATTCGAATTATGTACTCGCGGGGCAAGCTCGGGCTAACCGAATTTACCCACGAAGAATTCGGCCGTCTTCAATCCGGTGCGTCAGCGCCTGGTGCGGCGTCATCCGGTCAGCGGCCGGAAGTCGCTGTCCCTTTCACCGCATGCCGGCGAGATCGAAGGCATGTCGACGCCGCAAGCCAGGATGCTGCTACTCGACCTGACCGAGTTCGCGACACGCGAGAAGTTCGTCTATTCGCATGTTTGGCGTGTCAACGACCTGGTGATGTGGGACAACCGCTCGACCATGCATCGTGGTCGACCATTCGACCCGAACGAGGCTCGCGACATCAGGCAGACGCGGCTGGCGGGGGAGGGACCGACAATCGCTCAGGAGTCCCCGCGGCGGCATAGGGGCGTCGGCAGATGGATCTGAAGCTTGCGGGCAAAATTGTGCTTGTCACCGGCTCGAGCCGGGGGATCGGCCTTGCCACCGCTAGGGCATTTGCCGCCGAGGATTGCCGGCTGGTGCTCTCGGCGCGCTCGCGGGAGAGCCTCGCCGCGGCAGCTGCGGAGTTGCGCGCGACCGGCGCAGAGATCGTCGCTCAGGCGGCCGACGTCAGTAAGCCAGACGATGCTTCTGCACTGATCGACGGTGCGGTCGCCGCCTACGGTGGCGTCGACATCCTGGTCAACAATGTCGGCGGCGGAGGCGGCGGCGCCCGGATCACCGATAGCACCGATGACGATTGGCGCAGCGCGCTGGAGCGCAACCTCATCCAGACCGTGCGGATGATGCGCCTAGCGCTGCCGCACATGCAGGGCCGCACCGGGGCCGCAATCGTCAACATCGCGTCGATCTCCGGCTGGTCACCGCAATTGGCGATGTCCGGACAGTACGGTGCGGCCAAGGCGGCGCTGATCTTCGATACCGAGCGCTGGGCGTTGGAATTCGTGCCATACGGCGTCCGGGTCAACACCATCTCGCCAGGCTCCATCCTGGTGGAGGGCAATGGCTGGGATCGTTATCGCAACGCCAATCCGGAATACTACGCTGATTACGTCCAGCACGGCTTTCCGATGGGTCGGCTCGGCACCGCGGAGGAGGTAGCGAACGTGATCGTGTTCACCGCGTCGCCGCGCGCCCATTGGATCAATGGCCGCAATATCCCCGTTGACGGTTTGGAGCAGCCGCATGCGCCTCTCGATCGCAGGCCGTTCTAGCGCCGGTCAATCGGTCGCGCCGGCAGGTGACTCGTTGAGAGACTGCCGCCGGCCGACCCGACGGATAATCAGTGCCAACGGGATGCAGAGCAGCAGCATGAAGCCACCAAGGAAAAAGAAGCTTTCGCCGACGCCGCAGCGGTCGGCGATCCAGCCCATTATCGGTGGCACTATAATCGAGGTGAACCGCTGGCCGGTTTGGCGCAGACCGACGACCGCTCCCTGCTGGTGGCGTCCGGCGGCCCGCGCCTGCGCCGACAACACCAACGGCTGAATCACGCCTTCGAGCCACCCGCGCACCATCTGAAACAGCAACAGCAACGCCAAGATGCCGCCGAGCAGCGGCGTCAGCGCGATCAGCAAGATCGACAGAGCAGTGCCGCTCAGCATCGTGCGCTGCGCGTTACCGAGACCCAGGGCACGTCCCGCGAACAATGCGCCGAACCCGCTGGCGATTTCGGCGGAGGAGAACAGCAGGCCGATCGTCGTGCCAACCAGCCCCACCTGCTTGAGGTAAACGACATAGACCGACGTCTGGATGCTGTAAGTCGAGTTGCGCATCGCCATGATTGCCAGCGACACCGCGATCGCCGGGATGGCGAGAAGCATCAGCGAGTTCGCGTAGTCGGACCGGCGGGGCCACACGTCGCGTGCGCGAAATCTTGCGCGCGCCGCGCCCTCCTCGCGTGGCGCGGCAAAAAACTCCGCCTCGGGGGCGCGCAGCAAGGCCGCTGTCAGGACACCACCCCACGCGACTCCGACCAAGTAGGACAGCCAAGCGCCGCCGAAATCCCAGACCGCGCCGCCGAGAATCGGGGCCGTCGTCGAACCGAGCCGGGCGAAGAAGGTAAACCGGCCCAGATCGCGCGCCTCGCCCTTGGCCAGCTGCGCGATCAGCGTCTGCGCGCCCGACCAAGCGAACGACACCACGGCGCCGTTCATCAGTTGCAGCAGCAATAGGCCCCAGAACCACGGCACCAGCGGAAACAAGGGCGCCAGAACCATGCTGGTCCAGACGAAGAACAGCGTGACCTTGCGAGTGCCGAAACGATCCATCAACACGCCGATATGGATTGACAGAAGCAGCGCGACGATCGAGCGCGCGCCGACCAGGATGCCGACTTCAGCGGCGTCGAATCCCAGGGAAAGCGCGTAAAGTGGCATCAGGAACGTGTAAAAATCGGCGTAACCCATGCTGAACGGCCCAGCGACGTAGAGCGCTGTCAGCGGTCGAGTAACTGAAGCATGCATGCTAGGCGGCGATCCGAGGGCGCTTAAAAGTTTATCTTGCGGAGCTTACCAGTCTGCCCACGCCTCATGTCCATCGGAGGCGGCGGCAAGCACAGCGAAAGTTCGCGCGATCCGACTGCAGCCGCCACCGAGCCGCTCCCCCGTCTTCGCGGGGGCCTGGAGTATTTGGATCTGGTCGCGAGCTAGTCGTGGCGTGTCGGTCTCTTAATGATGGCAAATGGGCAGCGGCGCAGTTCCAGCCATCGCGGCCAAGCGTCGACTGTAGGTTCAGTGAGGAGACCCTGGTCAAAAGCCTCGCCGCGGTAATCGCCGGCGTTGGGTGCGCTACGTAACGCAGCGCCAGCGAGTGCCGTTCGCTGTGGAGCTGGACGGCTGGTAGGGACCTCTCTTTGCTTTGGCGCGAGTAAACGCAGTCCGGCGCGCCCGGCCGCTGGCGCGAATAATGCCTGGCACGGGCTGATATGTTAGTGAAGAAAATAAACAGCCTTTGACCAACAATTCGAATTCGAGTTCTGATAAAGCGGCGCGAATTCAACGAGATGCGCGATTTACCTCCGGATATGCGTTACAGATGGCCGTGTAAAATTTGCAGGCGGTAAAAAAACTCCCTGCATGCTGACCGGCGCAGTCATTGGCTGTACCAAAAAGATTTTCGACCAGCCCCCTCTACCTCGACGACTGGACGCGGGGCTTGATAGAAGATTCTTCTCGACATCGGCTCGCTCTCCGTCCCGCAGCTCCGTCGATTACCGCAACGGCGTCAGGCGGATGTTCTCCATCAACAGTTCCACCGACTACTACAACAGCGTCAGGCGCCGGCATCGGGTTCGCGTCCGAAAGCGTCCGGTTTCCAAACAGCGTCGGACGGAAGTTCTCCATCAACAGTTCCGCCGACTACCGTACACGCCGATAGGCGCCGGCGTCCGGTTCGCGTCCGAAAGCGTCCGGTTTTTCGGACGGGCCACCGTCCGGTTTTCGAGCAACGTCGGACGGAGGTTCTCCATCAACGGCTCCACCGACTACCGTCCGGCTTTCAAACGGCGTCGGGCGGATGTTCTCCATCAACGGTTCCACCGACTAATACAACGGGGTCAGGCGCCGGCGTCCGGTTCGCGTCCGAAAGCGTCCGGTTTTTCGGACGGCGCCACCGTCCGGTTTCGAGCAACGTCGGTCGGAGGTTCTCCATCAACGCCTCCACCGACTAATACAGCGGGGTCAGGCGCCGGCGTCCGGTTCGCGTCCGAAAGCGTCCGGTTTCGAGCAACGTCGGGCGGATGTTCTCCATCAACGGTTCCACCGACTAATACAACGGGTCAGGCGCCGGCGTCCGGTTCGCGTCCGAAAGCGTCCGGTTTTTCGGACGGCGCCACCGTCCGGTTTCGAGCAACGTCGGGCGGATGTTCTCCATCAACGGTTCCACCGACTAATACAACGGGTCAGGCGCCGGCGTCCGGTTCGCGTCCGAAAGCGTCCGGTTTTTCGGACGGCGCCACCGTCCGGTTTCGAGCAACGTCGGACGGAGGTTCTCCATCAACGCCCCACCGACTACTACAACGGCGTCAGGCGTCGGCGTCCGGTTCGCGTCCGAAAGCGTCCGGTTTTTCGGACGGCGCCACCGTCCGGTTTTCGAGCAACGTCGGACGGAGGTTCTCCATCAACGCCTCCCCCGACTACTACAACGGCGTCAGGCGTCGGCGTCCGGTTCGCGTCCGGTTTTTCGGACGGCGCCACCGTCCGGTTTCGAGCAACGTCGGGCGGATGTTCTCCATCAACGGTTCCACCGACTAATACAACGGGTCAGGCGCCGGCGTCCGGTTCGCGTCCGAAAGCGTCCGGTTTTTCGGACGGCGCCACCGTCCGGTTTCGAGCAACGTCGGGCGGATGTTCTCCATCAACGGTTCCACCGACTAATACAACGGGTCAGGCGCCGGCGTCCGGTTCGCGTCCGAAAGCGTCCGGTTTTTCGGACGGCGCCATCTCCCAGATCGGCCAGCCCGTTACCCCGAGGAATGCGGCAGGGTCAAAAGAGCCCGGCGCGTCGGTTTCCTCGAGGCGCCTTTTGGCTCTAGACACGGGCTCCGTGGATGAAAAGGTGTTACCGGCGCAGGAGCAGTCAGGCTGTTGCTAGTCGAATTCGATACGACCAGTCCCACAGGATTCGGCACGCCGCTTTGTACGGGGAGAGCAACATTGCTCATGCTGAGAATTATGTTCATTTTTTAGAATAGCCGTACGTCCACATCGATAAATTTTACTTCACGCGCGCGCGCTTCTTTATTTCTTTTCCTTTTGTTTCAAATTCTGTCCATTGGTGAGGCTGGAGCGAAGGCACACTTCGCCCTGGCGGGGACGAAGGTGCCTCAGCGCGTCTGCCCACTGGAGCCGGCCGTCGCATCAACACAGCGGATCGTCGGATTCCCTTTGACGGGGCGGGCTGGGGTTGGCCTGTCAGCCCTACCGATACTTCATTCCAGCGGCACCCAACCCGCGCTGATCCGCTAACCTCGGGTTGGGCTCCCGGTCGCGATTAAGGGCGCCGGGGTCCAAGTGTGTTTGCCGGTGCCCTCCGGCTTGTTCCACCTCGGTCATGTTCCCAAGGGTTCGGCCCTATCGGCGGGCTGGCTATGGATGTCGTGTTACCGAACTCGGCGCGATGACGAGGAACGCCGCCGCTGCCGCAGCGGTTTTATCTTTCGTTGGTGAAACCGGGCTCACGGACAAGTTGGAGCGCGTCTGCGAAGCCTTTGGCGAGGGCGGGGAGGTGTCTGGCCGAAAGGGTCAGACCGCGACGAGTTGGCTGCCAGACACCAAACTCAAGCCGGTACCACAAGCGAACGTCGATCGTGTCGTTGTTCTTGTAGCGGCCCAATGAGATGCGAACGATCTCGTTGGCGTTGCGGGACCATTCGGCAACGATAACGGGGTGCGTTGACCCCGGCTCGGGCACGACGGATCTTCTTTGTTCGTCCATTAAGGAGTTTCCCCTCGCGCGGCGGCGCGCTCTTCGATCCACCGATCAACTTCACTCTCTACCCAGCCCACAGACATCGGACCGAGCTGGACGCGCTTTGGAAACTTGCCCTGCGCCTCGAGTTGATCTACCTGCGCGCGACTGATGGAAACCTTTTCCTTCCTCAGATCGCGGTAACGGAGGACGCGCATGAGATAAACCTATAGACTGCCCTACATGTATGACACATGGGCGTCGCTCTGTCTACGGGGTGATAGATTGACCTAGAGGGGAGGACTGGGTATGCAACGACGATGAAAGTGCCACCGCCCACATTTAGTGCGAAGCAGGTCTGCACAGCGCTCGAAATTTCCCGTGGGATGCTCAACAACTGGGCGAGCGATGGTTATTTCAAGGATTTTGACGCAGAGGCCGCGAAGCCAGGATTGGCGCGACAGTTCAGCCTCGACGATTTATACAGGCTTGCGATCTTTAGGTTGCTGCTCGACCACGGCGTACCCGCAAATCAAGCACAGGGATGGGCAATCCTGGCCGTCAAATATATGAAGGGGCCGCTGCGCCCGCAAAAACTACGATTTGCGCGCGGTATCGATCCCGAATCGATGCTACTGGACGAACAGACGGTGCCTGGGCATGAGCCTACCGTTGAGATCGTCATTTACCTCAATGCACTAACCAATCAGATGAGGCAACGTCTTGGCCTTGCCCCCAACACGGGTCCCGGTGCCCCAAATCGTGCCCCAGAAGGGCAGGTTAGAATTTTTCCTGCTCGTCGGAGCTCCGTAAACAATTGAGTTGGCTGGGGGACTAGGATTCGAACCTAGACTGGCGGAGTCAGAGTCCGCTGTCCTACCGTTAGACGATCCCCCACCAGTTGGCGGGACGCGCGGCCCTGATATCATACCCAGGCGAGCTTTGGTAGCGGGCGCGGCCTTTCGGTCGGGCGCTCTTGTGCTACATTACGTGATGCTTAAGGAAGCGACGCACGTTGGCCGCTGATCGTGGCGCGGGCACCTACCCTTCGAGGGCGGATGCAGCGGACCCGCTCGCCGCGTCGCTGATGGCTGACGCGTCGGCGCGACCGGCCTCGGCGACTTTCGCGGCGCTCGACCTCGGGACCAACAACTGCCGCCTGCTGATCGCTCGCCCCGCCGGTCCGAGTTTCCGCGTCGTAGACGCGTTTTCGCGGATCGTCCGGCTCGGCGAGGGCCTCGAAGCCACCGGCGCGCTCTGCGAAGCGGCGATGGCGCGCACGCTTGACGCGCTGCGCGTTTGCGCCGCCAAGATCGCGCACCGCCGCGTCGCCGGGGCACGCTGTGTCGCCACCGAAGCGTGCCGGCGCGCCGGCAATTGCCGCGAATTCCTTACCAGGGTGCAGGACGAAATCGGCATCGAGCTCGAAATCATCTCGACCGCCGAAGAGGCACGACTTGTCGTCTCCGGCTGCGCGCCGCTTTTGCAGCCGCGCACCCCCTACGCGATCGTCTTCGACATCGGCGGCGGCTCGACCGAGATCGTCTGGCTGCGGCATGGCGCGAGCGGCATCGGGCGTGGGCTCAAGACCCAGATCCTGGGCTCGATTTCGCTGCCCTTTGGAGTCGTCACCTTCACCGAGCGGTTTGGCGGGATCGAGGTGTCGCCCGCAATCTACCGCGCAATGGTCGCCGAGGCCGAAGCCGCCTTGGCGCCGTTCGAGCGCGAACACCGCATCCGCCGCGAGGTCGAGAGCCGCCGGGTTCAGATGGTTGGCAGCTCGGGTACGGTGACGACCCTCGCCGGCATCCACCTCGCGCTGCCGCGCTACATCCGGGCGCTGGTCGACGGCAGCACGCTCACATTCGACCAGATCGACAGAGTGTCACGGCACCTCGCCGGGCTCGACCTCGCCGGCCGCGCCGCCAGCCCGTGCGTCGGCCGCGAGCGCGCCGATCTCGTGCTCTCCGGCTGCGCCATCCTCGATGCGATCTGCGCGACCTGGCCGGTCGGTCGGCTGCGCGTCGCCGACCGCGGCATCCGCGAAGGCATCCTGTTCGATCTGATGCAGGCTGCCGCGCCCGCGTGATGGCCCGCAGCGGCAAGAGCGGCGGGCTGACGGTCCGGCCGCGCCGTTCGCGGCGGCGCAAGCCGTCCTCGACCGAGTGGCTGACCCGCCAGCTCAACGACCCCTATGTCGCCGAGGCGCACCGCGTTGGCTACCGCTCGCGCGCCGCCTTCAAGCTGGAACAGCTCGACCAGCCGCTTCCACCTGCTGGCGCGCGGCATGCGCGTCGTCGATCTCGGCTGCGCGCCGGGCGGCTGGAGCCAGGTCGCGGCCGCGGCGGTGGGTCCGGCCGGCGCCGTTGTCGGTGTCGATCTCTGCGCCACCGATTCGCTGCCGCGCGCGACCTTGATCCAAGGCGATTTCCGCGACGAGGCGACGGTCGCGGCGATCCGCGCCGCGCTCGGCGGCCAGGCCGACCTGGTGCTCTCGCGACATGGCCGCGCCGGCGACCGGGCATGCGCCGACCGACCATCTGCGCGTCGTCGCCCTGGCCGAGGACGCCTTCGCCCTGGCCCGGACAATGCTGAAACCCGGCGGCGCCTTTGTCGCCAAGGTGTTTCAGGGCGGCGCCGAAGGCGAGCTGCTGGCCGCGATTAAAGAAGTCGTTCGCCGAATTGCGCCACGCCAAGCCGGCGGCGAGCCGCGCCGAATCGGCGGAGACCTACGTCGTCGCCAAGGGGTTTCGCGGCGGCGCATAGCTGCCCATATAAGCCGTTCTCGGGGCGCTTGTTTCGCCCGCGAACCTTCGGTGTATAGTGCGCCGCCATCGATAAGGAGATGGCATGGAGATCCGGCAAGCGCTCACCTTTGACGACGTCATGCTGGTTCCGGCCGCCAGCAGCATCCTGCCGGGCGACACCGACACAAGAACGCGCATCACCCGAGAGATCGAGCTTGGCATCCCGCTGGTATCGGCGGCGATGGACACGGTGACCGAAGGCGCGCTCGCCATCGCCATGGCGCAGGCGGGCGGGCTCGGCGTCATTCACCGCAACCTGCCGATCGACCAGCAGGCAGCCGAAGTGCGCAAGGTCAAGAAGTTCGAGGCCGGGATGGTGGTCAACCCGGTGACGATTCATCCCGAACGAAACCCTCGCCGACGCGCTCGGCTGATGGCGGATTTCCGTATCTCCGGCATCCCGGTGGTCGAGACCGGCGGCAAGCTGGTCGGCATCCTGACCAACCGCGACGTGCGCTTCGCCAGCGACCCGCGCCAGCCGGTCAGCGAACTGATGACCCACAAGGACCTCGTCACCGTGCGCGAGAGCGTCGACCGCGACGAAGCGAAGCGCCTGCTGCACCAGCACCGCATCGAGAAGCTGCTGGTGGTCGACGAGGAGTACCGCTGCACCGGGCTGATCACCGTCAAGGACATCGAGAAGGCGCAGCTCTACCCCAACGCCGGCAAGGACGAGCACGGGCGGCTGCGCGTCGCCGCCGCCGCGGGCACCGGCCACCAGGAGCTGGAGCGCGCCGAGGCGCTGTTCGACGCCGGGGTCGACATCATGGTCGTCGATACCGCGCACGGCCACTCGGCGCGGGTTCTCAAGGCGGTCGGACGAAATCCGCCGGATGTCGAATTATACCCAGGTCATCGTCGGCAATGTCGCCACCGCCGAGGGCGCGCGCGCGGTGATCGAGGCCGGCGCCGACGCGGTCAAGGTCGGCATCGGCCCGGGCTCGATCTGCACGACGCGGATGGTCGCCGGGGTCGGCGTGCCGCAATTCACCGCGATCACCGACGCGGTCGAGGAGTGCCGCAAGCACGGCGTGCCGGTGATCGCCGATGGCGGCATCAAGTTTTCCGGCGATCTCGCCAAGGCGATCGCCGCCGGCGCCGATTGCGCGATGCTGGGGTCGCCTGTTCGCCGGCACCGACGAGAGCCCGGGCGAGGTGTTCCTCTACCAGGGCCGCAGCTACAAATACTACCGCGGCATGGGCTCGATCGGGGCGATGGCGCGCGGTTCGGCCGACCGCTATTTCCAGCAGGAAGTCACCGACACGCTGAAGCTGGTGCCCGCAGGGCGTCGAGGGCCGGGTGCCGCACAAGGGGCCGGTCGGCAACATCATCCACCAGCTGATCGGCGGCCTCAAAGCGGCGATGGGCTACACCGGCAACCGCACCATCGCCGAGATGCAGCAGAACTGCCAGTTCGTCCGCATCACCGGCGCGGGCCTGCAGGGAGAGCCACGTCCACGACATCGCGATCACCCGGGAATCGCCGAATTACCGGCAGGATATGTGACGAGGACGTCATTGCGAGCGCCGCGAAGCAATCTCGTTCCGACCTGGCCCCCTGCGGCGGGAGATTGCCGCGTTGCGCTGCGCGCGCCTCGCAATGACGACATCCGGGCGTGACCCCAGGAGCGCGCATCGCCGCCGCGATCGACATTCTCGAAGCGCTTACCGCCGGCAGCCGGCCGGCGGATGACGTTGCCGCCGGCTATTTCCGCAAGCATCGCTATATCGGCTCGAAGGACCGCGCTGCGGTTTCGCGCCATGTTTACGCCGTGCTGCGCCACCGCGCCGCGCTGGACTGGTGGGTCGAGCGCGCTGGCCGCAACAATATCGCCGCTTCAGCGCGCGGCGCGGATGATCGCTGCGCTGGCCGTCGCCGAGAACGAGAAGGCGGGCGAGATCGCCGGCAGTTTCGACGGCGGGCGGTTCCGCCCGGCGGCGCTGTCGCCGGTCGAGGATCGGCTGGTGCAGGCGCTGGCCGGCCGCAGCTTACGTCACCCAGCGATGCCGCGCGCGGTCGCCAACGACCTGCCCGATTGGCTCGAACCCTATCTTGAAGCGGTGTACGGCGACCGGCTGGAAGAGGAAATGGCGGGGCTCAATGCGCCGGCGCCGGTCGACCTGCGCGTCAACCTGCTCAAGACCGATCGCGGGAGCGCGCTGAAGGCCCTCGCCGCCGAGCATGTCCGCGCCGAGCCGACGCCCTGGTCGCCGATCGGCCTTCGCCTCGCCGAGCGCGCGCCGCTCTCAAGCCTCGCGGTGTTCAAGGAGGGGCTGGTCGAGGTGCAGGACGAGGGCTCGCAGCTCGCCGCGCTGCTGCTCGGCGTCAAGCCCGGCATGCGAGTCGTCGATTTCTGCGCCGGGGCCGGCGGCAAGACGCTTGCATTGGCCGCGGCGATGGAGAACCGCGGCAAGCTCGTCGCCTGCGACACCGCCGATTGGCGGCTCGACCGTTCCGGTCAACGGCTGCGCCGCGCCGGGGTCAGCAATGTCGAGCGCCATGCGCTCTCGAGCGAGCGCGACCCGTGGGTCAAGCGCCACGCCAAGAGTTTCGACCGGGTGCTGGTCGATGCGCCGTGCCTCGGCATCGGCAGCTGGCGGCGTAACCCCGACGCCAAGTGGCGCGCTACGCCGCAGGACCTTGCGGAGCTGCAGGTGCGCCAGCACGACATCCTCGCCAGCGCGTCGCGGCTGGTGAAGCCGGGTGGGCGGCTCGCCTATGTCACCTGCTCGCTGCTGCGCGAGGAAAACGAAGCGCAGGCCGAGCGTTTTCTCGCCGAGACGCCGGATTTCACGCTGGTGCCGGCGGCGCAGGCGTGGCGGGAAGCATTCGGCGACGCCCTGCCCCGGCGGCACGGATTATCCTCCGCTTGACCCCGGCGCAACACGGCACCGACGGTTTCTTCGTCGCGATTTTCGAGCGCAAACCCGCGCCACCCGAACCCGAGACCCCGGACACCGAATGACCGACCGCATCCTCATCTTCGATTTCGGCAGCCAGGTCACTCAGCTGATCGCGCGGCGGGTGCGCGAGAACGGCGTCTACAGCGAAATTCACCCGTATACGATGAGCGCGGACAAAATTCGCGCCTTTGCGCCCAAGGGGATCATCCTCTCCGGCGGCCCGGCCTCGGTGACGCAAGCGACGACGCCGCGCGCGCCGGAGGTGGTCTTTGATCTCGGCGTCCCGATCCTGGCGATCTGCTACGGCATGCAGACGATGTGCGCGCAATTGGGCGGGCGCGTGACCCTTAGCGACCAGCAGGAATTCGGCCGCGCGATGATCGACATCGTCGACGACGGCGCGCTGTTCGCCGGCATCGCCGGCAAGGGCGACCGCACCCAAGTGTGGATGAGCCACGGCGACCGCGTCGACGCGATCCCCGGCGGGTTCCGTGTCGTCGCGGCGACCGACAGCGCGCCCTACGCCTCGATCGCCGACGATGAGCGGCGTTTCTACGGCTGCCTGTTCCATCCCGAGGTGGTGCATACGCCGCAGGGCGGCGCGCTGCTTCGCAACTTCACCCACCGCATCTGCGGCTGCACGGGCGACTGGACGATGGCCGCGTTCCGCGCCCAGGCGGTACAGCGCATCCGCGACCAGGTGGCGGGGGGCCGCGTTGTCTGCGGCCTTTCAGGCGGGGTGGATTCGGCGGTCGCCGCGGCCCTCATTCACGAGGCGATCGGCGAGCGGCTCACCTGCATCTTTGTCGATACCGGACTGTTGCGGATGGGCGAAGCCGATGAGGTCGTGCGGCTGTTCCGCGGCCACTACAACATCCCGCTGATCCATAAGGATGCCGGCGAGCTGTTTCTCGGCAAGCTCGCCGGCATCACCGACCCCGAGCAGAAGCGCAAGATCATCGGCGCCACCTTTATCGATGTGTTCGACGCCGAGGCGCACGGCATCGGCGGCGTCGAGTTCCTCGCGCAGGGCACGCTCTACCCTGACGTCATCGAGTCGGTGAGCGCCACCGGCGGTCCCAGCGTCACCATCAAATCGCACCACAATGTCGGCGGCCTGCCTGAGCGGATGAAGCTCAAGCTCGTCGAACCGCTGCGCGAACTGTTCAAGGACGAGGTACGCAAGCTTGGCTGCGAACTGGGTCTGCCGGAGCATTTCGTCGACCGCCACCCGTTCCCCGGCCCGGGCTTGGCGATCCGCATCCCGGGGGAGGTGACGCGGGAGAAAGTCGAGATATTACAACGCGCTGATGCCGTCTTCCTCGACGAGATTCGCAAGGCCGGGTTGTACAACGAAATCTGGCAGGCCTTTGCCGTGCTGCTCCCCGTGAAAACGGTTGGGGTGATGGGCGACGCGCGCTCCTACGACAATGTCTGCGCCCTCAGGGCCGTGACCTCCACCGACGGCATGACCGCCGACTACTACCAGTTCCCGCACGAGGTGCTGGGCCGCGCCGCGACCCGCATCATCAACGAGGTACGCGGCATCAACCGCGTCGTCTACGACGTGACCTCGAAACCGCCGGGCACGATCGAGTGGGAGTGAGGACGTTTTCTATCCCACGGGAGCACGGAGCTTATGCGAATCAAGAAAGTGAGGTTAAAGAACGATTACAAGCGATTTCGCGATCTTACTATAGATCTCGGAGAAAAGCCTGCCCGCCTAATCGCTCTCGTAGGGCCAAATGGGTGCGGCAAAAGCAGCGTTCTCGATGGTCTATTATACCACCAGCAAGCCCACCAAGCGATCGGCGGAACCGGCCAGCGTGACTACCGATATCATTCGATGAATTTAAATACTTCCGTCAATTATCAGAATATCGAAATCGATTTTATTGACGGACCGTATGCAAAAATGCGCGAAAACCGAATCAAGCAAGGTAAAGGAAATACGTTATTTTCATTTAGAAGTTCTTATAGATATAACAATAGCGTTAAAATCAATGAGATACGAGCGACCAATTCCATACATGATAATAGCTATGGGGCTAGCGACTCTTCAAGCCTTGATTCCAAAATGGAAGATAATTACCGCCGCCTTCAAGCGATGGTCAACCGCTATATGCAAGAGAGCGACGTCAAGCCGAGCGAAGCAAGATCGAAGATCATTGGCGACCTCAATACCTCTATAAGAAAATGCCTAGACTTAGAACTATGTAGCGTCGGCAATGTTGAAGCTAACGAAGGTACGCTCTATTTCAAAAAAATGGATCACCCGAAGGAATTCGAATTTAACGTCCTATCGTCTGGCGAAAAGGAAGTTATTGACTTACTTTTGGATCTTTATCTCCGAAAAAACGACTACGATGACACCGTTTTCTTAATCGATGAGCCGGAACTTCACATAAACACAGCAATACAAGGGAAATTACTAGGCGAAATCGATCGACTGATCGGCGAAACCTGTCAAATTTGGCTAACAACGCACAGCATCGGTTTTCTGCGCGCACTGCAGACTCAAATGAAAGACAAGTGCCAAATCATACAGTTCAAGGCTGAGTATGACCTCGCCTCGAGACCTTACACCCTGACGCCGATGAAGGTAACAGCCGCAGCCTGGCGCGACCTATTCGCCGTTGCGCTCGACGATCTTGCAACCCTCATCAGCCCGAAGACTATCATCTACTGTGAGGGGCGCGATAAACCCGGTGCGGGCGGTGCTGAACGCGGGATGGACGCGCAGGCACTAAATACCATTTTTGCCGAAAGCCATCCGGAGGCATTGTTCATTTCGAGCGGTGGAAACACCGAACTCGATCAACGCAGCGCGATCGCTATCACTATTCTGAGCAAAATCTTCCCGGACGTGGAAGTTCTTATATTTAAAGATCGAGACATGGCTTCGGGTAAGGTCGTAGACGAAAATGATAGGCAGGTATATCTAAAAACCAACCCTCAAAATCACAGAGTTATGAAGCGTTTTGAACTTGAAAATTACCTGTATCAAAAAGAAGTCTTGAAAGCATATTGCCTCGGAAACGGCCTAATTTTTGACGAATCTGCGTACGACGCTTTCGTGACGGACATCATCAACCAAAACCTCAAGGACGAAACCGGCCGGATTAAGAATATCTGTGGTATCAAGGGAAGTGTGAATAGTGACGTGTTCAAGCTATCCATCGCTAATTATCTCACCGAGAATGTTACGGCTTTCGTCGAGCTACGAGACTGCATCTTCGCGCGGACCTAATTCAGCGCTTTCAGCTAGGGTCAAAATTGGGGGGTGCGAACCGCGAAATGACCGTCACCATTTACGGCATCAAGAACTGCGACACGATGCAGAAGGCCTTTAAGTGGCTGGGCGCGCGGGGGGTCGCGTACGACTTCCACGACTACAAGAAATCGGGCGTGACGGCCGCCGAGCTCGGGCGCTGGTGCCGGGAAGCGGGCTGGCAGACGGTGCTCAACCGGGCCGGCACGACGTTCCGCAAGCTGCCCGACGCGGACAAGCAGGCGCTGACCGAGGACAAGGCGATCGCTCTGATGGCCGCGCAGCCCGCGATGATCAAGCGCCCGGTGCTCGAAGCCGACGGGAAGATCGAGGTCGGCTTCAAACCCGAGCGCTACGCCGCGCTGTTTGGCTCGTGAATTTCAGCGAGATAGATGAGAGCGCGCGGTAGCCGAGATTAGCCGCGTTGTTTACGAAGGCTCGTGACGCGAAAAGCATAAAAAAGAGCGGGTGACCAAATAGGGGGACAGGTCACATGCGAACTCCCTTTGGCTTGCTTCGTGGTGGACACCCATTCGTCGCGCCCTGCTTCCTCTGTGCTCTGGCTGCCATGCTGTTCCACCCGGTGGCTGTGGCGACTGCGGGTGAAGCGAATTCGACCGGTCCGCCGGCGGGTCCTGAAGCGCCGCCCCTATCGCGCGGAGTGACAGACAGCACTCCGCGCTGGGCCGTCTCGATCGAAGGCATCGTCTTGGGGCGCGTGGGCGGCATCAATCAAACGCTCGTTGCCCGAGTGCCGGGCGACGTACCGTTTATTGCGACGTCGACTTTCCCTGGCGCTGAAGTTTTCAGCAGCAACCAGTTTAGCCCGGGATTTTCCGCCGGACCGAAATTGAGCCTGATTTATCACGACGAGTCCGGTTACGGCGCGGAGTTGTCGTATTTCAACATCTTCGATCAGAACGCCAGCAAGGCCATTGGCCCGGGCAGTCCAGCGGACTGGCTGGTGATGAAGGCCCCCGGCATCTTCTGGCAAACTCAAGATTTCCCGAACCAAGCCATGGCGTGGAGTGCCGCCACGAACCTTTACAATGCTGAGGCCAACGGCCGCTTTGACCTCTCCAGCGGCGTGACCATGCTGGCCGGGTTCCGTTGGCTGCAACTGAACGACAATCTGCAAGGGACGCTGACCCCCGCAGATCAAACCGCGCCGACGTGGAAACAAACCAATCCCGGTTTCAATCTCTTTCAGGTCACACCGAGTACGACACCAGCAGGGAATTATCCGCCGTTTTGGAATGCGAGCACCACCAACAATCTTTATGGCCTGCAAATCGGCGTGGATGCAAAAATACTGGAGCTTGGCCGCTTTTCGCTCAATGGACTGCTAAAGCTCGGCCTCTTCCATAACCATGCCGAGCAGTCGACCGGAGTCAGCCTCCAGAAGGTGGTGCACCCATCGGCGGCCACGACGAACCACGCCGCCTTCGCCAGCGAAGCCGGCCTGCAGTTGAAATATCAACTGATCGAGGGGCTGGCGCTGAAGGCAGGTTACGAAGCGCTATGGCTTGACGGCGTTGCGTTGGCGCCTGGGCAGATCCGCGAAACCCTGACTTTGGCGAATGTGCGCGCGCTTGGCGTCAATCGCGGGTCAAGTGTGCTTTTTCAAGGAGCCACTTTCGGACTGGAATATTCGTTTTAGGGGCGTGTCTCTTAGTCAATCAATCCTTCCAGGCAAGCCAGACACATCCTCCCAAAAACATTCCGACAATGGTTACAAACATTATTATGACTGGAGTATCGATCATTTCGTATCTCCCCGCCGATGGATACCGGAACCCAGATCACGCTGTCTTTGCGGCGGGATCGTGGCGCCAAGAGATACATTTCGTTACTCAATTTTAGAAAATATAGACTCGATGATTCAAACGTGGAGGTTTGGAGGCTACTCGGCAGCAAGGTCCACGGCATCAACCGCGTCGTCTACGACGTGACCTCGAAGCCGCCGGGCACGATCGAGTGGGAGCGAGGCGAGCAAGTGTCTTGTGCATCCACTCGCGCCAGAGCGGGGGCTCGGCCCAGACGACCCCGATTGGGGGCTCCAGCCGGGCGCGCTGGCTCAGCGCCGTCTCGCCGAGGCAGCGAGCTTCCGCCTGGGCGATCCATTGAGTTTGGGTGTTTGTGCGCATGGGTTCGGTCCTCTGAGGTCGGGGGTGCAGGTCGCGCCGTCAAACCACGGCCTTGGCCAGCAGGCTTGCGCCTGAGACGACGAGCAGGATCAGAACGGCGCGGCGAAAATTCGTGTCGTTGAGCCGGCGATAGAGCGTGACGCCGGTCACCGAACCGAGCAGGACGGCGGGCAGCGTCATCGCCCACATGAACCAGAAGAAGATGTTGAAGATCGAGGAGGCGGTAATCGCGAGCACCCCCAGCGACGCCAGCTGCATGGTGAAAATGTAGGGCTGGGTGATGCCGCGGGTTTCCGACTTTCCGACGCCGCGCAGCCCCAGATAGACGATCAGCACCGAAGCGCCAAAGCCGGAAAAACCGCCCGCGACGCCGCCCAGAGCGCCCACTGCCGCGGCTGCTTTTGGACCCGACAGGCGGATGCGCAGCGCGCTGGGCAGCAACAACATCAGCAGAGCGTAGGCGACGAGAAACGCGCCAAGGCCGGCGGAAAAGAGGTGCGCGGGAAGGGTTCGCAACAACTCGACGCCGATCGGCACGCCGGCGACGCCACCGACAATGTAGGGCAGCGCGCCTTCACGCTGGGCAGTGGTCCGCAGCGTCATTTCCTGACGCAACTTGCCCATCGAGAGGAGCTGATTGCAGGCCGACAAGAGCATGACCAGCGGCACTGCCTGCAGCGGCGGCAGCAGCCAGACGATGCAAGCGGCGACGGCGGAAAAGGCGAAACCGGCGAGCCCGCTGACCACCCCGGCGAGGAACAGCGCGAGCGCGACGAAAATGACGCCGCCGATGCCCATTTCGCCGGGATGCCGCGAAGTCGAAACAAAGCTATGAAACGCCTGGGCCGCGACGGTGCGAAACTGGCTCGCCGCGGGCGTCACCTCGACGCAAGCGATCGCCAGAAGGACAATGGCGGGAATGGCGACAGACGGTCTTCTCAGGGTGATTGCGCGCATGCCGCTCTCCTCGTTTTGTGGCGTCGGGGCCGTTAGCGGGAGAAGCATGGCGGGTCGTTTGACCCGATACTTGAAGGCAGCGTTGATTTACCCTTAAGACAAGCTTGTCTTTTCCTTACGATCGCAGCGGTCGGGACCGGAGAGGATCGTGCGGTTCGAATTTGGCGAACATTTGCTGGACGTTGACCGCCAGGAATTGCGCCGCGGCGGCGAACAGGTCGCGGTCGAACCGCAGGTCTTCGATCTCCTCGTGTATCTCGTGCAAAACCGCGACCGGGTGGTCAGCCGCGATGACCTGATCGATGCCGTCTGGGGCGGGCGTATCGTGTCGGACTCGGCCGTGACGACGCGCCTCAACGCGGCGCGCCGGGCCGTCGGCGACAGCGGCGCGGCGCAGGCGGTCATTCGCACCGTGGCGCGCAAGGGCGTCCGCTTTATCGCCGACGTGCGAGAGCAGGAGCCCGGCGCGTCAGCTCCCTGGCTCGTGCGACCGGCCGCCGCCGAAACAACGCGTTCAGCAGAAAAAGCCTCGATCCTGGTGCTGCCGTTCCGCAACGCCACCGGCGACCCCGCGCAAGATTATTTCACCGACGCGGTGACCAGCGATCTGACTGTCGATCTGTCGCGGATGCGCGACATCGTCGTGATCTCAGCGGCGACCGCGCTCACCTACAAAGGAACGACACTCGATCCCCGGCAGATCGGGCGAGAGCTCGGCGTGCGTTATCTGGTCGTCGGCAGCATCGCGCGCATCGGCGACCTGATCCGAACCAATGTTCAGCTACTCGACGCCACCTCGGGCGAGCAGCTTTGGGGCGACCGGTTCGAAAACCAATTCGTCGATCTCGGCGGGCTCGAGGACGCGATTACCGGCAGGATCGCCGCGTCGCTGAACGTTCAGCTTGTCAGAGCAGAGGGGCGGCGGGCCGACCAGGTGCCGCAGCCCGATGCGCTCGACCTGCGACTTCGCGCGACCAGCCTGTTCTACAGCTCGATGGCGCCGGAACACACATTGGCAACCCGTCAACTGCTGCAGCAATCGGCCGCATTGGACCCGAGGTCGGCTGAGACCTGGGCCCGGATCGGCCAGGTGATCGTTTCGGACTATCTAACGAGCTGGAATGATACCGATCGAGAACAGCTCCGCGAGGCGGAAGATGCCGTTCGCGAAGCGCTCCGGATCGACCCCAACCACGCGCTGGCGCATGTCGTTCAGGGGCTTGTGCAGCGCGCCCGCGGTGAGCATCAGGAAGCACTGATCGCATTCAACCGAGCAATCGAACTCGATCGCAATTTGGCCCTCGCTTATGCCCAGAAGGGAAATCAGCTCATTCTCGTCGGCCGGCCGGGGGAAGCGCCGCCGCTGGTCGAGCAGGCGATAAGACTCAGCCCGCATGATCACGCGATCGGGATGTTTCACTGGATTATCGGCCGCGCTCTTTTCTTCAATGGGGAATATTCGGAAGCAATCCCCTGGTTCAGAAAATCGATCGAGACGCGGCCAAACCTGTGGTTCACCCGCCTCTACCTCGTCAGCGCCTGCGCTCTTGCCGACATGCCAGAACAGGCAACGCGAGCGCTGTCAGAGTTCAACCGTCTGTTTTCAAACCCGGTTTACACCCTCGAACTGGTCGCCGCGCGCGAAGGTGCCGCCCCTAACGATGATCCCATCGTCGTCGCGGCGCGCGAAAAGTTCCACGAGGGGCTGCTTCGTGCGGGAATGCCAGAGCATTAGCAGAAAAGGCGATCAGTCTGGCGTTTGCGGGATCGCCCGCACTCGCGTAAAGGTTCGGCGGCAATTAAAAGCGGCGGGAGGTGAAAAATGAGAAACCAAAGAGATTTATTTGCCCGCGCGAGCAGCCTTTATGAGAAGCCCGTCACGCCGCAGCGGACGCAGGAGATGCGTGGGTTACTCGACAGCGCGGTCGCGGAGACTGCGGCGCTCAACGCGACCACGTTGCTTTGCCAATACCTCAACCGATGGGACAACGTGGGGCGAGACGAGCTGCAACAGGCCGAGGCAGCGATCCAAATTGCGCTCAACCCAAACAACCCACGCCTGTTCCTTGCGCACTATGCCAAAGCATTTTTGCACCGCAGCCGCGGAGAACATCAGGCGGCGCTCGAGGCGTTCGACGAGACCATCAAGCTCGCACCGGATTTTGCCCGCGTTTACGCGCAAAAGGGCGAGGATCTGCTCTATCTCGGGTGCTTCGCGGAGGCGATCGCAGCGGTCGAACGGGCAATTGAATTGAGCCCAAAAAGCGCGGTGCGCGGGTATTTCTTCTGGGTCAAGGGTCGGGCCCTGTTCTTCCTGCACCAGGACGCCGAGGCCGTGAGATGGCTTCAGGACTCGGTTCGGGCGTGGTCGAACGTCTGGTACAACCGCCTCTACCTAGTCAGCGCCCATGCGCATGTCGGGAAAAAGAGCGCGGCGAGCCGCGTCTTGCAGGCCTTCGACCGTCAGTTTCCCGGGTATACGCTGGCGCGCGTCATCGAGAACGAGGGCGCGACCCCGGCCGACCATCCGCTTGTCGTCGCCGGGCGGGAGCGATTTCACGACGGATTGCGCCGGGCCGGGCTGATCGCGCGGTGATGGGCGATGCGCTTCGCCGGCCCGCTGATTTCTGAATCAACGAGCACGCTATTAATCGGTTATGCTGCTCGCTCCGACGGCACACATCGCCGGTTTGAAGGAGGGCGAACGTGAAGACAAAACTACGCGTAGCGGCGGCGGCCATCGCCATGTTCGGCGCGGCATCGGCGCTGGTGTCACCAGCCTCGGCGGCTTCGGGCGTTGCGGTCGGGATGCTGACCTGCAACGTCGCGAGCGGCTGGGGTTTCATTTTCGGCTCCTCGCGCGCGCTCAACTGCACGCTCACGGGCACGAACGGGGTCGTCGAGAAGTACACCGGCAACATCACCAAGTTCGGCGCTGATATCGGTTACACCCAGGCCGGCGTCATCGTCTGGACCGTGTTCGCGCCGCAGGCGAACCTGCAGCCGGGCGCCTTGACGGGCGGCTATGCCGGCGGCACCGCAAGTGCCACGGTCGGCGTCGGCCTCGGCGCCAACGCGCTGATTGGCGGCTCTGGCAACACCATTGCGCTGCAGCCGCTCAGCATGTCGGGCCAGACCGGTCTCAATGTCGCGGCCGGCATCGCGGCGATCAGCCTGACCTACACGCCGTAGGCCGTAAACGCATCGCGACAGCGCCGACGCCGGGCTCGCCTGCCCGGTGCCGGCGTCTTGCGTTGGGGGACCACTCGTTCGCGCCCCAACAGCTGAGGCTGGCTGCCCCCTCTACCCCGCCAACAACTCGCTGACCGCGTCGTTGATGAACTTCGCGTCCTCCGGGTTGAACATCGGGTTGCCGGCGCGGTGGCCCCAGATCGACGGGATCGGCCGCAATTCGGCGTTCGGCATGCGGGCGACCTCGCGGCGGTTGTCCTCGACGGTGAAATAGAGGTCGGTCTCGCACGGCATCACGATCGCCTTGGCCGTGATCGCCCCCAACGCCTTGGCGAGATCGCCGCCGTAGAGCTCGTTGGCGCTGATGTCGGCGTGCTGCCACATCCACAGCATCGCGAGCAGGTCATTCGCGTCGCGGCGGCGGAAGCCGGCCTCCCAGCTGCCGACGAGAAAATCCTCGAGCGAGGCGAAGCCGATCTGGCGCCATACTTCCTCGCGGTAGAAGGCCTGGCTGAGGCCCCAGCCGGCATAGACGCGGCCGAACGCCTGAAACCCGCGCACCGGCTGGGTGGCGAACCAGCCGTCCTGCCAGGCCGGATCGGCGGTGAGCGCCGCCTTCACCCCTTCGAGAAAGACGAAATTATGCGGCGAGGTGCGGGCCGAGCCGCAGATCGGCGCGATGCGCTCGACTCGGTCCGGAAACAGCGCGCCCCAATGGAACGCCTGCTGCGCGCCCATCGAGAAGCCGTAAACCAGATGGATGCGCTCGATGCCGAACACCCACTGCATCAGGCGTTGCTGCACCCGCACATTGTCGGTCATCGTGAAATGCGGGTAGCGGCCGCGATCGAACGGCGGCGGGGTATTGCTCGGGCTCGACGACAGGCCGTTGCCGAACTTGTTCATGATGACGATGAAGTATTTCGCTGGATCGAGCGGCTTGCCCGCGCCGATCTGCCACTCGAGGTCGGTGTGCTGGGCGCCGAACGAGGTCGGGTAGACGATTGCGTTCGACTTCGCGGCGTTGAGCGTGCCGTGGGTCTTGTAGGCGAGCCGGGCGTTGCGGTAGGTCAGCCCCGATTGCAAGACGACGTCGCCGGCCTCGAAGATGCTGTAGTCGGACATGGCTCGCCCTTCCCGCTATGCCGAGAAAATCTCGCCGAGCCGGCGGATCGAAGCCAGCGCTTGGCTTTGCGGCAGGCCCGGCCACTGGCAACGCATGATGAAATGGTCGACGCCGAGCAGCTCGCGGTAGCGCGCGATCTCCTCCTTCACCGACACCTTGTCGCCGATGATAAAGCGGTCGCGAGCGAAATCCTCGAAAGTGCCGGAGTTGTGGTGCTCCATGCCCCAGGCGGCGTACGCGCTGTACTTGAATTCGAGCGGTGCGCGGCATTCCTCGTGTGCCGTCGCGTGGCGCTCGCCGACATAGCATTCGAGCGTGATCGGGTACTCGATCGGGGTGCGGCCGTACTCCTTGAGCGCCGCGCGGTAGGTCTGCATCAGCGGCACCAGGTCGGCGATGCCGCGGATGTTGACGATGAGCCAGGCATCGCCGATCCGCGCCGCGCGCTTGACCGGGGTTTCGGCCTGGGCCGCGATGTAGAGCGGCGGCCCGCCGGGGCGTACCGGCTTGACGCTCAGCCCGGCGTCGTTGACCGTGTAGAACCGGCCCTTGTGGGTCACTCGATCTTCGGTCCACAGGCGGCGCATCAACCCAATCGCCTCGTTGAAGCGCGGCGCGCGCTCGCTGAGCGGGACGCCGAACGCGTCGAATTCGGGCTGGCGATAGCCGAGGCCCACGCCGAGGATGTACTTGCCGCCGGTCAGCACGTCCACGGTCGCCGCCTCCTCGGCGACGTGCATCGGATTGAGCGGCGGCAGGATCAGGATATTCGGCCCGATGGTCATGCCCTGCGCGAACGCCGACAAATAGCTCATAATCGGCGTCAACTGCAGCATCTGCATCGGGTGGGTCAGCCAATGATGCGGCAACCACAGCGAGGCGAAGCCGGCATCGCGCGCCGCGCGCACCTGCTCGACCATCTCCGGAACCCGCTCGCCAACATTGCAGCCTTCCGGAAACTGCGTGTTGATGAACAAACCGACCTTCATGACGCATACCTTCCGCCGCTTGCTAAGCCGAGCGTAGCATGATTCAACAGACCCGATGACTCGCACGCCCCTCACCGTCGCTGATCTGACCGCGATCGCCGAGGTGGCCGCGAGCGCGCGCGAGCCCGACGCGGTGTTTCGCGCGGTCGAGGCGCTGGTGCAAAAGGCGATCGGGTTCCGCCTCTTCACGATCATGCGGCTGCATGCTGAAAGCCAGGAGGTCGAGCGAGTCTACAGCAGCGACCCCAGCGCCTATCCGGTCAGCGGCCGCAAGCCCAAGCAGGGGACGCCGTGGGGCGAGCAGGTGCTCGACCGCGGCGAGGTCTTCATCGCCAATTCGCCCGACGAAGTCCGCGCCGCCTTCGCCGATCACGAGCTGATCTTCAGCCTCGGCATCGGTGCGATCATGAATGTGCCGATCCGTTTCCGCAGCCGTTCGCTCGGCACAATGAACGTGTGCTCGCCGGCCGGCTGGTTCACCGACGCCGACCGGGCGCCGGGACGGCTGCTCGCCGCGCTGCTGGTGCCGCCGCTGCTGTAGCGGATCCGGAGGCCGGCCGCGCCGGCTCACGGGCGCATCCCTCCGGATGCCGCTCCAGCAAATTCTTATTCACCGCCTACTTTCCGGTTTGCCGGGCGTCTTTCTCTTCCGTGCGGTTTGGGCTTGTTATCGGTGGCTTATGGCCTCAACAGCGCCCGCGCCGATGTTGTTGTTATTTCGGTCGCGGACGACAGACCGCGTTTTCTTATTGTTGCGCCTTATTCTTATGCCCGCGCGCGGAAGGTCAGGTTCGCTCGTCAAGCTCCGGTTTCGGACTGTCAATCAACGAGCCGCTTCGAGAAGCGGCGACGCCGGCCCACGCATGAACCGGCGCTGCGCCTGATATGAACATATCGGGAACATTCTCAATGCGCACTATCGCAATTCAGTGTTGCGATAGTAGCATATTCACAATGAGGCGGTGAGCCAGTGAGAGGGCGCGGCCAGCGCCGATGCTTACCGCCCTCACTATCTCATTGGCGAATTTTGTTGAGGCTGTGTGCCCGAAAGCGGCGTCGCGCAGGCCTTCTAGCGGGTCAAGACCTTGATCGCCGACGCCCAGGCCTCGCGGGTGTGGCGGATGTCGTCCGCGGTGTGGGCGAGCGAGACGTAGTATTTCTGCTCGCCCTTGAGGATGCCGCGCTCGCGCAGCAGCGCATTAAACCGCCGCGCCATGTCCATGTCGCCGCGGGCGGTGCCGGCGTAGTCGCGGATCGGGTTGCTGTCGGCGGTGAAGACGACCTCGAAGAGCGGCGGCTCGCCGATCACCTGCGCCGGGATGCCGGCCTCGCGCAGCAGCTGGGACAGATTGCTCATCAGCTCACGTCCGGTGGCAAAGATCTGCTCGTAAGCCCCTGGCCGCCTTAGGATCTCGAGCGTCGCCAGGCCCGCGGCCGCCGCGACGGGATTGCCGGACAGCGTGCCGATCTGCATCAGGAACCCGTCGTCGCCGACCTTGCCTTTGTCGAAATGCGCCATGATGTCGGCGCGCCCGGCGATCGCCGCCAGCGGGAACCCGCCGCCGATTACCTTGCCCAGCGTGCAGAGGTCGGGAACCACGTCGTAGTATTCCTGGGCCCCGCCATAGGCGAGGCGGAAGCCGGTCACCACCTCGTCGAAAATCAGTGGAATATCGTACTCGGCGGTCAGCTTGCGCAGCGCCGCGAGGAAGCCCGGGGCCGGCGGGATGATGCGCTGGAACGGCTCGAGGATGACCGCCGCCAATTCGTCCTTGTGCTCGCGAACGATGCCGGAGACCGCGTCGATGTTGTTGAACGGCGCGATCAGCATCTCATCGCGCAGCGAGCGCGGGATGCCGGCGGAATCGGGGACCGCCGCCGGAAAATTGGCCGAGCGCTTGGGCGCCAAGCTCATCAGCGAATAATCGCTCATGCCGTGATAGCCGCCCTCGAATTTCAGCACCTTGTCGCGCCGGGTGAAGGCGCGGGCGACGCGCATCGCGTAAAGATCGGCCTCCGACCCGGTCGACACGAAACGCACCTGCTCGGCGCAGGGCGAGGCTTCGACAATCGCCTCGGCAAGCTCGATGCCCCAGCGATTGTTGGCGAAGAAGGTCGTGCCCTGGGCGATGCGCGCTTGCGCCGCCGCCGTCACCTCGGGATGTGCGTGGCCAACGAGCATCGGCCCGGAGCCAAGCAGGAAATCGACGTATTCCTTGCCGTCCTCGTCCCACACCCGGCCGCCCCGTCCCTCGCGGATCACCACATCGCCGGCCATGTTGCCGAAGCTGCCGGCGGGCAGCACGCGCTTGGCGGTGTCGATCAGGCCTTGCTGGACGGAACCGTCCATCGGTGCGGTCATGGTTTCTCCTCCGGTACTGGGGCGGCGGGATGCAGCAACCCGGCCTGGCGCAAATCGGCCCACAGCGCCGCCGGGATGGGATGGCGCAGCAAGGCGAGGTTCTGGGTGAACTCGGCGGCGTTGCGCGGGCCGGGGATGATCGCGGCCACCGCGGGGTGCGCCAGCGGGAATTGCAGCGCCGCCGCCGGCAGCGGCACGCCGTGGGCATCGCAGATCGCGGCGATCTTCTTGACGCGCTCGACGACTTCGGGCGGCGCCGGGTTGTAGTTCCAGGTGCCGCGCCCGGCGAGGATGCCGGAATTGAGCGGGCCGCCGACGACGATCGAGGTTCCCGCCGTGACGCATTTGGGCAGGAGATCGTCGAGCGGCGCCTGCTCCAGCAGCGTATAGCGGCCGGCGAGCAGGAACGCGTCCCACTCGCCCCACTCCATCGCCTCCAAGAGCACCTCGCGCTCGTTGACGCCGATGCCGATCGCCGAGACGGCGCCGGAAGCACGCAACTCCCGGAGCGCGCGATAGCCGCCTTCGCGCAGATTCTTCATGTGCCCGGGATGCGCGTCGCCATGCTGATAACGGCCGATATCGTGGACATAGAGGATGTCGATCTTGGCGAGGCCCAGGCGCTGAAAACTGTCCTCGAACGAGCGCATGATGCCGTCATACGAGTAGTCGTAGACCGGGTCGAACGGCAGCGGGTGAATGCGGCCGTCGGCGTGCTGGCCGGTCGGATTGGGCTTGAGCAGCCGGCCGACCTTGGTCGACAGCACCCATTCGCCGCGCGGGCGGTCGCGCATCGCGTCGCCCACAGCGCGCTCGGCCTGGCCGACGCCGTAGAACGGGGCGGTGTCGACATAACGCACTCCGGCGTCCCAGGCCGCGGCGACGATCTCCTCGGCCGCCCGATGGGCGACCTCGATGCGGCTGCCGCCCAGCGTGGCGCAACCGAGCCCGAGTTCGGTCACCCGCAGCTTGGTGCGTCCGATCTGCCGCGTCGCAAATCCCGCCATCGCCATCCCCACAATGCCCTCGATCATATAGGCAATCGCCGCCCCTGCGACTTTTTGCTCGCGCCAACGTGCAGGTTGATTTGGATCAGAAACACCGCGCCGATTTTGTGCCATAACCAGCGGCCCCAACAAGGCGCAAGGAGCCGAGCGTGATCACTCGCAGATCGGTGACGAAAGCCATACTGGGCGCTCCGCTTGTCGCCTCGCTGCCGCTCTGCACGATCGGGCGGGCGCTGGCCGAGCAACCCAAGGCGCCGGCGCCTGCCGCCGCGACGCGCATCGCCGACGTGCCGATCTTCATCTACCACCATACCAAGCCCGGCTCGACCCCGCAGTCGTTGACGGGGCAGGCGATGATGGTCACCCCCGAGACCTTCGAACGACACCTCCAATACCTTCAGGCGCATCGCTACCAAACGATCCGATTCACCGACCTCGCCGCCTTTCTCTTGGACGGGTCCAAGGTGCTGCCCGAGCGGTCGGCCATCATCTCGTTCGACGACGGCTGGGAAGACCAATTCCTCTGCGCGTTCCCGCTGCTGCAGAAGTATCAGTTTTCAGCGACGTTCTTCATTGTCTCGGGTTACGTCGACCACGAGAATTTCATCACCAGCGAGCAACTTCGGCTGCTGCTGGCGGCAAATATGGAAATCGGCAGCCACACCCGCTCGCACCCGACGCTGACGAGCCTCAGCGCGCAGCGCCAGTGGGACGAGATCGCCACCAGCAAGGCCATTCTGGAGGAGCGCCTCGGCGTCACCATCGATAGCTTCGCCTACCCTTATGGCTCTTACAACGCCGAGGTGGCGGCGCTGACGCAGAGGGCGGGGTATCGCGCCGCCCGCACTATCCGTGCCGGATGCAACCATACCGCCGCCGACTTGCCGACGCTCGCCTGCGAGGTATTCGCCGGCTTCGTCGGCCGCGATTCCCTCGCGCTCGCCGCCAGGGAAGCGAGGAGCTAGCCGCTCCCGCGCGAACTATTCCGGTGAAATCCGCTGCCAAGTGAGCTCGCGGTATTCCTCTTTGCCGCCGGATTGCCGCGGTGGCGGGCTCAGCACCACGAGGTCACCCTCGAAGCGCACGCCGCGCACCTGGTCGCTGCCGATGCGGCCCGGATCGGAGGCGGCGTCGACGCGGGTAACAAGCTTCGTGCCGTCGAAGGTGTAGTTGCCGCAATAGGAATTGTAGTCGCGCGCAACGCCGGGCGGCAGTTCCTTGCGTCCGTCGCACACCACCGACTGCATGCGCCCGTCGGCGGTGAAGGTGACGCGGCCGATACCCTTGCCACCATAGGGCTCGGGCAGGGGCACGCCGCTGCCGTCCTTGGCGGCGGCGCGCACCAGCTTCCAGGTGCCGACGATCGAGACCATAGCTTTCTCCTACAATGCGGCCAGAGCCGGACGCTTTCTGATCCAGCCGGCTTCCTGCTCGTAGGCGTGGCCGACGCGCAGCACCGTCGCCTCGTCGAAATGGCGGCCGATGAACTGCGCCGAGAGCGGCAAACCGTTGGCGGCGAAGCCGCAGGGTTGCGCCATACAGGGATGGCCGGTCACGTTGAAGACCGAGGCGAGCGGTTGCTGGCGACGCCACGGCCCGTCGTCGGTCTCCTCGAGCACTGGCGCGGGGCCCGGGATGACCGCGCTCAGCAGCACATCGCAGCTTTCGAACAGCGCGTCGACCTTGCGCGTCAGGATGCGGCGAAGGCGCTGCGCGTTGACGTATTGCCGGGCCGAGATGAACGCGCCGAGCATCAGCCGCTCGCGGGTGACCCTTGCGTAGAGTTCGGGCCGCTCCTGCAAATCCTTGGCGTGGATCGCGAACGACTCGCTGTGCGAGATGGTGCGCGCGCAGGCTTGGAATTGCGCGTTGGGCGGGAGCGCTACCTCGCCCACCTCGGCACCGAGCTTGGCGAGAGTTTGCACCGCTTGGTCGAGCGCCGCGGCCTGTTCGGCTCCGACCTCGCCGTCGGCGTTGAAGGCGCGGCAATAGCCGACCCGCAGACCTTTGACGCCGCCGCGCAACGCGGCGGTGTAATCGGGCACCGGGACATCGGCCGAGCCGGGATCGCGCGGGTCATAGCCGGCGAGCACCTGCAAGGCCAGCGCCGCGTCCTCGACCGTCCAGGTGAGCGGCCCGGTGGTGTCGAGGCTGTAGCACAGCGGCGCCACCCCGCGCCGGCTGACCCGGCCATAGGTCGGTTTGAGCCCGACCGTGCCGCAATAGGCCGCCGGCAGGCGGATCGAGCCGCCGGTATCCGATCCCATCGCCAGCGATACGATGCCGGCCGCCACCGCGGCGCCCGAGCCGGAACTCGACCCGCCGGTGAAGTGGGCGGTGTTCCACGGATTGCGCGCCGGCGGGAACGGCAGGTCGAAGGCCGGGCCGCCAGTGGCGAACTCATGCGTCGCGAGCTTGCCGATGAGGATCATGCCAGCGGCCTCAAGCCGCGCGGTGGTCTCGGCGTCGGTCGTTGCGATATTGTCGAGCAGAAGGCGCGAATGCGCGGTCGTGCGCAGGCCGGCGGCGTCGTAAATATATCCTTGAGACCATAGGGGATACCGTGCAGCGGGCCACGCCGGCGGCCGCCGGCGATCTCCCGCTCGGCACGCTTCGCAGCCGCGAGCGCGCGCTCGGCGGTGATCTCGATAAAGGCGTCGAGCCTGGGCTGCAGCGCCTCGGCCCGCGCGAGCGCGGCTTCGGTCAGCGTCACCGGCGATAATTCGCCGGCGGCGATCTGGCGGCCGGCCTCGGCGAGGGTGGGAAGCGGCGAATTGCTCACGGCGTGGCCCCCAGGTCGTAGCGCGGCAGCACCGCCGGCTCGTCCTCGTAGGCAAGCGGATTGTCGAGCACCTTAAGTAGCGCCTGCATCGCCCCAACCGCCTCGCGCATGATCTCGTAGCGTTCGTCGGGGATTATGAGGCCGTTGCGGCGCAACGCGCCGGCGAAATCCTCGGCGGTAAAGGCGCTCCCATCATCAGCCATGTCGCGGGCTCCTGTCGTTTGCCGGGAGGGGAGTGTTATGGTGCCCCCGCCGCACCACTGGCAGCAAGCCCGGAAACATGGCCGAGACACTCGCCGAGATCGCACAATCCGTCACCCGGACCGGGTTCGCCCTGATCCGGGCACCGGAGATGCGGGCCATGCTGGAGGCGGCTGGGCTCGCCGATTGGGACGGTTTCGCCGGCAGCTGGGACGATCTCGGCGTCGACACCTACATGGCCGATGGCGGACGCTATCGCCGCCGCCGGTTCGCGGTGTTCCGCGCCACGCCGGAAGGCATCGCGCGCAAACCGCACCAGCCGCACTACCAGAGCCGCGACTACAACCCGCTGAACGGCGATATCGAACGCTGGTTCGAGCCGGTGACCGACAGCATCGCGGCTCACCCGGCGTTGCGCGCAATCCTCGGCACCTGCAATCGGCTGTTCGACCGGTTAACGCCCAAGCAAACCAGACCAGTCGCGTGGCACGTCGAGATCCATCAGTTTCGGATCGAAGCTCATGCCGGCGCCGAGGGCCGGCCGACCCCGGAGGGCATGCACCGCGACGGGGTCGATTGGGTGCTGGTGCTGCTGGTCAACCGGGTCAACATCCAGAGCGGCGAGACGACAATCGCCGATCTGCGCCAGAACCCGCTCGGCAGCTTTACCCTGACCGAGCCGCTCGACGCGGCGGTGACCGACGACAACCGCGTCTATCACGGCGTGACCCCGGTGACCCCGCTCGACCCGACGCGGCCCGGCCACCGCGACGTCCTGGTGGTGACGTTTAGGCGCGAGTAGAACCGGCGCGAATAAACCAAGCACCGATGGAGCTTTAGCAATTCTTCAGAGCTGCCGGCTAAACCGGCGGAATGAAGGGTTTGTCGATCGCCGCCGTCTTGCTCGCCTCAATCGCGCTGGCACTGACGCCGACGGTCAACACAATTTACGGCGAGGCGTTTCCCGCCGAGCCGGCAAGGCGCGCCGCGCTCGCCGCCTGCGCGGTGGCCGATCCCGGCTTTCACCGGCTGATCGCCGAAGAGCGCGCGCTATGTTACGCGCAGCAACTGCAGGCCCCGGAAATGCCCTTGCCCGTGCCGCGGGCTATGGAAATCGCGACTTCGCGCTTCTAGGGTCAATCGGCCCTTTCTGGTACCTTGGCGTTCCCTCAATCGCGAGTTGCCAGTGCCGCCGCGCTACTTAATCTCGTGCGTCATCCGGACCGCCCTGATGAACCACGATCGCCGCATCCGCAGCGTCGGCGGCGTCAACCGCGACGGCACGCGCTGGCACCTCAGCCAGGACGACGCGATCGCCGCGATCGAAACGGGCCGCTGGAGCTTCTATGTCGAACAAGCGGGCCGCCCCGTGCCGGTCGTCATCGCGGTCAGCAAATACGGCACCAAATACCTCAAGTGCAGCCACGACCCTCAGCAGCCAGAGGGCTTGCTGGCGCTCCCCGACGGCGGGTAGGAAGCCTGGCTATTCAGCCGGGCTCGCCTCCGCGGCCGCACGGCGCGCCGTCGGGTTCGGCAATTCCAGGAACAGCGCGCAGACGACCGCCGAAATCACGCACAAGAAGGCGAGGCCGTAGACGCCGCCGGCGTAGCTGTTCGTCCAATCCTTGATCACGCCCACATACCAGGGGCCAAAAAAGCCGCCAAGATTGCCGATCGAGTTGATCCAGGCGATCGAGGCGGCCGCCGCGGTGCCGGTGAGGAACATCGGCGGCATGGACCAGAACGGACCCTTTGAACCGTAGAAGCCGAAGGTCGCGATCGACAGCCCGACCAGCGCCCACCAGGAGCCAATGGTCATCCCGGCGATGACGAGGCCGATCGCCGAAACGACGCACGCTGCGAGCAGGTTCCAGCGTCGCTCATTCATCCGGTCGGAGACGAGGCCCCACCCGACCAAGCCAATTCCGCCCGTGATGTAGGGAATCATGGTCAACCAGCCGACCGTCATGTTGTCGGTGACGCCGATCGATTTGATCATCTGCGGGACGAAGAAGAGAATGCCGAGGCTGGCGACAACGATGCCGAAATAATTGAGCGCCAGGAGCAGCACCTTCGGATTGTACATCCCCTCAAGGAAGCTGAACTTGCGCACTGCCTCCTTGGCCTCGCGCTCGGCAGCGAGCTTGGCGGTGAGCCAGGTCTTTTCCGCGTCCGTCAAAAACTTCGCCTGCGCCGGCTTGTCGGTGAGCACCAGGAAGGTGATGAGGCCGAGAATGACGGTCGGCACGCCTTCGGCGATATACATGATCTGCCAGCCGGCGAGGCCGAAGTGGCCATTGAGGCCCAGCAGCGCCGTCGAAACCGGCGCGCCCGCCGCGACCGCGATTGGCAAGCCGACCAGGAAGCCCGAGACGATGCGGGCGTGGTGATAGGTCGGGAACCAATAGGTGAAATAGAGCACGATGCCAGGGAAGAACCCGGCCTCGGCGGCGCCAAGCAAAAACCTGATGAGGCTGAGCGACACCGTGTTGGAGATGCCGGTCCATTGGGCGAAGTCGCCTACCGAGGCGGTCAGCCCGGCGAAGATGCCCCAAGTGATCATAATGCGGGCGATCCACAGCCTAGCGCCGACCTTTTCCAGAACGACGTTGCTCGGCACCTCGAAAATGAAATAGCCCCAGTAAAACGTGCCGACCGCAAAGCCATAATCGGCGGCTGTCAGCTTGAGGTCGCCGCGCATGGTCAGCGCCGCGAAGCTCGCGTTGATGCGGTCGATGTAGGCGAGCAAGTAACAAACCACCGCGAACGGCAGCAGGCGCCAATAAATCTTGCGCATTGCCGATTTTTCGATGACGTCGTCCATAGGTGCTCCCTCCGACTGGCTCCGGTCGGTGAAGCTACCCTGCTCGATTTTTTAGCTTGAAAGCGGCAGATAACCTGACGTAATCGCCCTACTCATTCAAGCATATCGCTGCGTGCAGCAGGCATTAAACGGCGCTAGCACCTATGCAATATTGAGGGACGCTTCGCGCCGCAGTCGACCCTAGGCCTTGGCACAATCGCCGGAGCGGCGGCGGGGAACCAGGGCGGGACCTTGTTCTGACATAAAAGCGCGAGGATGGCACGGTTACGCTGCTTCGCTGCCGTGAGAGAGGAAGCCAAAATGACGACCGACGTCGATACGCGGGGCGGTCAAGCCGAAGATCCCGTCGGCAATGTCCTGAAATGGCTGCTTCTGATCGTCGCCGTCGCGTGCTTCGCCGTGCTCGGCTGGACCACCCGTCTCACCTACGGGCAGGCGCCGCCTCTGCCCGATCGCTTCGTTGCGCCGGACGGGACCGTGCTGATGTCCGGGTCGGATATCGTTCGAGGCAAGGCCGGCTTCCAGAGGGCCGACTTGATGGATTACGGCAGCCTTTACGGGATGGGGTCATATTTCGGCGAAGACTACACGGCCGACAATCTCGTTCGCCTGGCGACACTGACCGAAGAGAACATCGCTAGGGCCGATGGCGGAAAGGCGCTGGCCGATCTGACCGCGGAACGGCGCGCCTCGGTAGAGGCCGCGATGCGCGCCGACCTCCAAGAAATCGACCTGACCAAAGGCGTCGTGTCGCTTCCCGCGCCGCTCGCCGCCGCAATCCCAGCGCTACGTGCCGAGATCGTCCAATCGCTGCTGCGTCACGATTTCGCCAGAGGCTGGACTCAGGCGTACAGTCTAGACCCTCAGAGCGCGGCGCAAACCGCCGATTTCCTGATCTATTCCTCGCTGACGACGGTCGCGCGCCGGCCCGGCACAAACGCGTCGTGGACGCAAAACTGGCCCTTCGAGCCGCTCGTCGGCAACACGCCGACGACCGCCACCTTCCGCTGGACCTGGATCAGCTTCTGCTTCACGTTTTTCGCCTTCGGCGCGGTGCTATTCATCTACGAGCGCTTCCTCAACGATCCCGACCAAGCGCCGATGGACCCGGTGCTCGCGACGATCGCCGCGCTGACGCCGAGCCAGCGCTGCATCGGCAAATATTTCCTCGTCGTTGCCCTGGTCCTGCTGTTGCAGATTCTCGTCGGCTCGATCATGGCGCACTATTACTCCGACCGAGCGAGCTTCTATGGGATCGAGGTCGACCGCTTCCTGCCGTTCAATTTCCTGCGCGACGTTCATATCCAGACGCCGATCGTGTGGATCGGATTGTCGTGGATCGGCGCCGCGCTGTTCTTGGCGCCAGCGATCAGCGGCGGCGAGCCAAAGGGCCAGGCCTTCCTTGTCGAGCTGCTGTTCTGGGTGACCCTGCTGATCGTCGTCGGCGCGCTCGCCGGAGATTATCTCGGCATCATGGGCTATATCGGCGAGGGCTGGTTCTGGTTTGGCAATCAGGGGCTGTCTTACATCCAGCTCGGCCGCGCTTGGCAGATCGGCTTTTTCGCCGGTCTGGTGATCTGGAGCCTGCTCGTGTTCCGCGCTTTGTGGCCGACCGGCGCGAAGCTCGCGGTGGCGACGCGGCAGTTCTGGACCGGCCGGATCCGGCTCGAACACCTGATCTGGGCGTCGACGGTCAACATCGCGCTGCTCTACGTGTTCGGGATGATCCCGCTCACCGGGATCGAGAAGTCGTTCACCATCGCCGATTTCTGGCGCTGGTGGGTCGTCCATCTCTGGGTCGAGCAATCCTTCGAGTTCTTCGCCGCGGCGATCAGCGCCTATCTGCTGATGGCGGTGGGGCTGGTCTCGCGCCAGCTCGCCGAGCGCTCGGTCTATCTCGAGCTGATCCTGATCTTCCTCGGCGGCGTGCTCGGCACCGGCCATCACCTTTATTGGGCCGGCGAGCCCGGAATGTGGGTGCCGCTCGGCACGATGTTCTCGTTTATCGAGGTGCTACCGCTGGTGCTGCTGGTCATCGAGGCCATTCAGCACCGCAGGCTGATCCGGGCGGAGCGCGAATTCAAATACGGCCTCGCCTACACGTACATCATCGGCGCCGCGTTCTGGAATTTCGTCGGCGCCGGGGTGTTCGGCGGCGGCACGCTCAACGCACCGCTGATAAACTACTATGAGCACGGGACGTTCCTGACCCTGAACCACGCACATACGGCGCTATTCGGCGCGTTCGGCCTGCTCGGCATCGGCCTGATCTATTTTTGTCTCCGCTACGCTGCGGGCGAGACCGAACCGTTTGGCGAGCGGATCGGGCGATGGGCGTTTTGGCTCTACAACGGCGGCCTGGTGCTGTGGATTCTGCTCAATTTCTTTCCGATCGGCTGGCCGCAACTCGACGCCGTTTATGAGCACGGCCTTGCCTACGCCCGCAGCCAGGCATTCTACGACACAACCATCTTCTGGCAGTGGATGCGGTTTCCCGGCGACGTGGTTTTCGCCCTGGGCGCGCTGCTCATGGCTTGGGACTTTGTTGTCAAGGCGCGCCCAATCCTGCCGCGTTTTGTCGGCCGCCTTATCAAGGGTCCGCAGATACTACCGACCGCGGCGAACTGACTGGATCGGCGGAGGGACAATGCCGGGACCTCAATCCCGGCAATCCACTTGGGGCTGACACCCGACGGACAGATCAGCGAGCGCGCCGACGCGTTAGCCTCTCCCTCCCCAGCGCGAAGAGGGAGAGGCCGCAGCGGCGGCGCAGCTTGCGGCTACTTGGCGTATTTGCCGGTGAGCTGCTGGGTGAAATCGGGGTAGTTCCCCGCGGTCTTTTCCTTGGCCTCTTCGTGCATCTGGAGGCGGGTCTTGCGCGCCCAGGTGCGCTTGAGGTCGTCCTTGATATTGAACTTCAGCCGCCCGAGCCCCTCGGTCTCGAGCTCGATCGTGTCGCCGTCCATGAACGGGTTGAGCCCGCGATGGTTGGTGCCGGTGGCGACGATGTCGCCGGGCAGCAGCGTGTGGATCGAGGTCAGCCATGCGATCGACTTCTTGATGCTGTGGCCCATGTCGTCAGTGTTGAAGTTCTGCATCAAGACGCCGTTGTTCCACAGCTTGATCTGCAGCTTCTGCGGATCCTTCACCTCGTCGGCGGTGACGAGATAGGGACCGATCGGCGCGAAGGTGTCGCGGCTCTTCATCTGGAAGAACACGTTACCCGGCGGCGGCAGGCCGCGGGCCGAGCCGTCGATGAAGTTCATGTAGCCAAAGATGTGGGACATGACCTGATCTTCGGTGAGGTTGGTCGCCTTCTTGCCGATGACGACCGCCATCTCGGCCTCGCCCTCGAAGATCGGCGCCGGCACGTCGGGCAGCACCATCGTGTCGCCTTGGCCGATAATCGCGCTCGGGCTCTTGTGAAAGGCGTTGATTGGCGCCGGCGCGCTGCGGGTGCCGTCTTCCATGTAGTTGACCGCCATGCAGTCAATCGTGCGCGGACCCGGCACCGGCGGGCGGATGCGCACGCTTGACACCGGCACGCCGGTGCCGCGGGCGAGCGCCGCCTCGAGCCGGGCCTTGTAGCTGCCCCACTGCTCGATGAGGTTGTTCATCAGGTCGCCGGGACCGGTATGCGGGATGTCCGTGACCTCGGCCGACAAATCGACCACCTGGTCGCCTTTCAGCGCGCCAAGCTTGAAATCGTTGAAATACAATAGCTTCATCGCGTGCTCCCTTGCCTCTTGTGCCGAGCTTGCGTTGGCCGCGCCAGCCCCTCCCGGCGCGGAGCTTATACGGCTCCACGCGCGGCGAGAACCGGCTTGTTCACCGGCCGCCCGCACCCGACTCAAAGATTTGCCAATCGCCCTGTTTCGAGTATGGTCTTGGCGCACGACACAACATGCGAACAGGGCCCGGCCTCGCGTCGTCGATTAAGAGGTCTCGGGAGGAAGCGTATGTTGGACATGATCGAGCGGCAGGCTCGGCTCACGATCAATCAATGGAAGATCATCGTCGCCGCCATCCTTGGCGACATGCTCGATTTCTTCGACTTTTACCTGATCGGCTATGTGCTCGCGTTCATCGTCGGGCCGTGGAAGCTGACCTTCGGCCAGTCGGCGATGGTGCTGATGTCCGCGGGCCTCGGCGCGGTGCCCGGCGCCTTCTTCTGGGGCTGGATGGCCGACAAGGTTGGTCGCCGCAAGGTCTTCATCCTGACCGCGCTCAACTTCTCGATCCCGACCGGGCTGATGGCGCTGACCCCGGACACGGGCGGCTGGATCTATCTGACGATCTGCCGCTTCCTTGTCGGCTTTGGCGTCTCCGGCCTGTTCGCGGTCGACCTTCCGTTGGTTCAGGAATTCGTACCGACTTACAAGCGCGGCTGGGTCGGCGGCCTGGTCACCTCATGCCTGCCGCTCGGCAATATCGGCGGCGCGTTTCTCGGCGCGTTCCTCGCGCCGGTGTTCGGCTGGCGGGGGCTATTCGCGGTCGGTCTGCTGCCGGCACTGCTGACGCTGCTGATCCGGGCGTGGGTCCCGGAATCGCCGCGCTGGCTGATCCGCAAGGGGCGCGTCGCCGAGGCGCGCCAGTCGGTCGCCTGGGCACTGATGATCGACCCCAAGAATGTCGAGCTGCCCACGACGATCGAGGAAGTGCCGCACACGCCGTGGGTCGAGTTGTTCAAATACCCGCGCAGCATGATCGTCTCGGTGCTGACGAGCCTCAGCCAGACCAGCGGGATCGGGCTCTTGATGTGGGCGACGACGCTGCTGATTCTGATCCTCAAGATCACGCCGGCGGAGGCCGCGAAATTGATGATCTGGGTCGGCGTCAGCGGCTTTGCCGGCCGCCTCGTCTGTTCCTATGCCAGCGATGCGATTGGTCGGCGTCCGGCCGGCTTCCTCGTCGGCATGGGCGGCGGGCTGTTCATGGCGCTCGCCGGCTTCTACTACGCCGGAATGGTCGGCGGCGTGTCGGTGTTCTGGCTATTCGTGATGATGCAGCGCTTCTTCGGCGACGGCGCCTACGCGATCATCGGCCCGTATTCGGCGGAGATCTGGCCGGCGGGCTTGCGCGCCAGCGGCATGGGGTTCGGCTATGGGCTCGGCAATCTCGGCAAGGTCATCGGCCCGCTTGGCTTGGCCTTGATCTGCGGCCAGTCCAATTTCGTCAGCCCCAAGGCCTCGCTCGATTTCATCCTGCCGGCGATGCTGTTCCTGGCGTCCTGGTCGTTCCTCTCGGGGATCGCGTTCCTGTTCGGAATCGAGACCAAGGGGCGCTCGATCGAGGAGATCGACAGCCAGCTCACCGAGGGAGCGGCGCCGAAAGCGAGGCTGACAAAGGCGAGCGTGGCCGCGGAGTAGCGTTGCGCTCGTCGGGCCGGTAGCGATCGGCTAACATCGCCGGCAACCATCCGCCTGAACAGGGAGGGAGCCCATGCCCGTCGCCAATATCCGCGGTCTCGCGATCCAGTACGAAATCCTCGGTGACCGCGGCCCTTGGGTGGCGCTGCAACCGGGCGGGCGGCGCGCCGGGGCGTCGCTGCGGCCGCTCGCGGCCAAGATCGCCGAGGCCGGCCACCGGGTACTGATCTACGACCGGCGGAATTGCGGAGCCTCCAGCATCGCGATCGACGGCGATTCCGAAAACGAGGAGTGGGCCGAAGACCTGCATGAATTGCTGATGAAGCTCGATGCCCTGCCCGCCTATGTCGGCGGCAGCTCGTCGGGCTGCCGGCTGGCGCTGATCCTGGCGCTGCGCCGGCCCGGCGATGTGCGCGGCCTGCTGCTGTGGCGGGTGACCGGCGGCGAGCACGCCGCCGTGCACCTAGCGAACCAGTATTACACCTCGCATATCGAGGCGGCGCAGAAAGGCGGCATGGCGGCGGTCTGCGCGATGGATCACTGGAAGGAAGTCATCGCCGCCAACCCGGCCAGCCGCGCGGCGCTGATGGCGATGGAGCCGAAAGACTTCATCGCCCGCATGGAGCGCTGGCGGCGGAGCTTTAACGCGGGCGCCGAGCACCCGGTGATCGGACTCAGCCCGGCGGAACTGCGCGGGATGACGATGCCAGCCTGCATCGTCCCCGGGAAGGACCCGGTTCACCCGCTACCGGCCGGTCAAGCCGCGCACCGGCTGATGCCCAATGCCGAATATGTCGAGGTGGTCACCGAGCAGGCGGCGACGCTCGACGAGGCCTTCGCCGATTGGGACGCGAAGGAAGGATTACTCGCGGCAACCTATATCGACTTCCTGCGCCGGCAGCAGCGGCGCTAGGTCGAGTACCCAAAAAAGAATGATGGAAGATCGAGAGATTCGAGCGGCTCTGGATCGCCATTGGGCTGCCTCCGATTCGAACGATTTCGAGGCGGAGCACGACATCTATCGAGAGGACGCGGTGCTCGAATATCCGCAATCGGGCGAGCGCATCCGTGGCCGGCGTAACATCCAGTCGTCTCGCGCCGCGCAGCCGAACCGGAAGCGCTTCACCGTGCGGCGGATAATCGGCGCGGGTGACCTGTGGGTCACCGAATATGTCCTAGCCTATGACGGACGGCCGTCTTACACCGTGAGCATCATGCAATTCCTGGATGGGAAGGTGGCCCGCGAGACCCAGTATTTCGGCGACCCATTCGAGCCGGGGCCTTCGCGCGCGCAATGGGTCGAGCGGATGCCCTGACACCTGGCCGCCATAAGGGTAGCCATCCGCCGCTTGCTCGCGCGGAGTTGCCGGTCGACACGGTCTCCCTCGCCCGCTATCTCATCGGCAAGGTAGTGGTGCGGGAGTTGCCCGAAGGCGTCGCGAGCGGTCGTATCGTCGAGACCGAGGCGTATGTCGTCGGCGACGCCGCCGGGCACGCCTACCGAGGGATGACCCGGCGTAACCGTTCGCTGTTTCTTGAGCCTGGGCACGCCTATATTTATCTCGCCTACGGCAGCTCAAACCTGCTGAACGTCTCGAGCGAGTTGCCCGGGATCGGAGCCGGCGTCCTGATCAGGGCGCTGGAACCGCTCGAAGGCATCCCCATCATGCGGCACAATCGCGGCATCGCGCGCCTGCGCGACTTGACGCGAGGACCAGGAAGGCTCACCGCGGCGTTGCGGGTCGATCGTCGGCTCGATGGGCTCGATCTTTGCCGAGAAGGCCCGCTATGGCTCAGACGCAGCGACCGCGAACCCGGCGACATCGGGCAGAGCATGAGGATCGGCGTTTCGCGGGATGCGCACCGCCTCCTGCGATTTTATCTTCGGGACAGTCCGTTCGTCAGCGGCCCGCGATCGCTCAAGAAATAAGAGACCGCCACGGTCGTGAAGGTCCGTCTGCGGGCGGAATGCAGCCCTTGGCTGTTATCGCGCCAATGGCGAGGTCGCGCCAAAAGCTGACCTCCGCTCAACCGCGCCTGGGCTTCTGCGGCCGACCCATTTGAGACACTCGTCGTGGCTCGCGTGTTCGACGGGTCACGACGCGTCTGAGACCTTGGTGCACCCTCAGGCAAGGGCGGATAGGGGTGCGTCGATCCTGGACTGAGCAGCGGGCGGCTACCTTGGGCTTTCACCAGCGACGCAAGGTTGTTATTACGTCACCGCCGGCTGCTCACCCCTGCACTTTCTACATCTAAAGCTAAGGTAATATATTTGGGAATAACTTATACGCATCGATAAATTCTTGATTGCTGCGCAAGATATCCAGACTATCGAAAGAAAGTTGAACATACATGGATCGCTTCGCTTTTGTCCAATTAGGCTTCAATGCCTGGTCTATAGGATTACAACCGTTCATATTGACAAAATTGTTAAGGAAGGCGAGCCAGACGTCAGGAACTTTCGTTTCCAGGCCGATGATCCAATCGGCAATATTATACTCTTGCGATGAAAATCGTTCGACCGCGACAGTCTCCAGAACAATAACTTTGCTAGAGAGGCCGAAGACGCTACCGTCGCCAATGCGCCACCCTCGCCGACCTGCAAGGAAATGTCTGCGATTCCAAGGAATATTAGCAGTGGCTCCAATACCACCTATATTGATGAGTGGTATAACTGGTGGTGGAATGACCGGGACAATATTGATCAAGCTAGTGGCAACGATGGGCGCCCCATCCTCTACTGTATCGAAGAATTCCCGCCTCAGCGTTTGAACCGTGAATGCCAAGTTGCTATCGACCCATTTGATCGCGACCCAGTCGCTGTGCGGCGCCGCCAGGTTGATACCCAAAAATTTCGCAATCCCTTGAAAATGAATTGTCTTGTATTGGTCGTAGAGGTGATCCCCCCATTCCGCCGTGGCGGCGTTGCTATTTATGTACGTTGGAAAATTTGCATAAAGTATCGCGGGTAATAGTGCCGCGGCATTTTTGCTGCCGCGCGGTGGCTCAAAGGCGATGCGGAACCGATTGAAGTGATAAGTGCCAACGCCCTCCGTATCGACCGGCAACTCGGTAAAATCTGCCATAGTCACGCCCTCCAACGAGTTGGCCAGTGAGAGAGCATCGCTCCACTAGGAATCTCGCGTGGGCTAAAAAGTTCTAAATTCTTAGCAATTGGATGATGGGAGAGCGATTGAGGTAGGAACGTGGCCGACTTGAGCGATTTGTTCCTCTTCGAGGGTTTTGTCCTGGACCGGCGGGGTGGCGGTCTGTTCCGGCGCGACGAGAACGATGCCCTCGTCCCGGTGCCGATCGGTGCGCGCGCTCTCGATGTTCTTGGCGTGTTGTTCGAGCACGCAGGGGAGCTGGTCACAAGGGACGAAATCACCGCGGCCGTGTGGCCATCGACGGTGGTCGAAGACAATAATCTTAACATGCAGATTGCCGCGCTTCGCCGGGCTCTCGATGGCGTGACGACCGCGACATGCATCCAGACCGTCCCGCGGCGCGGCTATCGCTTCGTCACACCAGTTACCCGGGGGCGACGGCCCGTCCGACCATCGGCTCGGTTTTCGGACTTCGAACCGGACAGCCCCATTCACCCCGTCAAGCCAACGCCGCGCCCGCGTCGCCGGGTTCGCCTCATAATTCGCGTCGTCGTCGCGCTGATGTTGTTTGCCGGCGCGACGGCCGCCTGGCAGGCGAAGTTTCGCTGGCTTCAGCACCCGCCCGCGGCGCCCCGATTGTCAATTGTCGTACTTCCCTTCGCCAATCTCGGCGACGATCCCGCACAGCAATATTTCGCCGATGGCATCACCGAGGATCTCACGACCGATCTGTCGCGACTGGCCGACATGCAGGTGATCTCGCGCGATACGGCCTTCACTTATAAAGGCGAGGTGGTCAGCGTAAAGCGAATTCGCAGCGAGCTCGGGGTGCCCTATATCCTCGAAGGCAGCGTTCAGCGCTCGGGCAACCAAGTGCGGATCAACACTCGGCTCATCGACACCGCCACGGACACGACCCTCTGGGCAGAGGTGTCCGACCGCCAGATCGCCGACCTGCTCGCCGTGCAGAGCGAAATTACCGCTCGCATCGCGATCGCGCTCAACCTGAAATTAACCGCATCGGAGGCGGCCCGGCCAACCGAGCAACCCGACGCGCTCGATCATATCTTTCGCGGGCGCGCGGCGATTTACCGTCCGGCGTCGCGACAGAACTTCGCGGAGGCGATCGCCGAGTACCAGCAGGCGCTCGCGCTCGACCCCCACTCTGTTGAAGCGCAGAGCAGGCTCGCCACTGCGCTCTCCAGCCGATTGCTCGACAACATGAGTGATACGGCCGAGGCTGACATCGAACAGGCGAGCCGCCTTGTCGAGCAAGCCCTGGCAGCGGCCCCAGAGAGCCCGCTCGCGCATTTTGCCAAAGCGCAGTTGTTGCGCGTCCAGCATCATTGCGACGAGGCAATCTCAGAATACCAGACTGTGCTCGCCGCAAATCGCAACGTTGTTGCCGCGATCGGCAATATCGGGCGGTGCAAAATCTACCTCGGGCTTTTGGACGAAAGTGTGACGCTAGAAGAGCAAGCTATTCACCTCAGTCCGCATGATCCCTTCCTGGGAATTTGGTATTTCCGGATCGGCCAGGCCAAGCTGCTTCAATCGCGCGTCGACGAGGCGATTGATTGGCTCGAAAAGGCAGATAACGAAAATTCAGCGTACCCCTTCGTTCACACCTGGCTCGCCGCCGCCTATGGACTTAAGGGCGATCTGCCACACGCTGCCGCGGAACTCGCGGACGCCCGTAAGCTCAGCGGTAACGGATCACCCACGAGCATCTCCGCTGCACGCGCCACCGGCGCCCGCGATTTCGCGCCAGGGGTCCAAACGCTGCTGGAAGCGACCTATCTCGCGGGGCTGCGGCTTGCTGGAATGGCGAAGTAAGGCGGGGGTCTCTGGTCGTCGACGACGGCTTCTAGCGCGTGGCGCCCGTAGCCGCGTCTCGTAGTGAAGGACCGCTTTTCACCCCACCTCGCCGTTCGCCCGGTCGTGCCGGCAAGATCTCCTTAAGGGGCAGATCCTGCCAAACCCGTCAGCTCCGGCTAACGGCTGATATGGGTCCTTGTGCCGCCGACACTCAATTCGTGAGTACGCGACCTAGCGGTTCCGCCCCGGCTCGTCCTGCCACAGGAAGTCGGGGCCGAGCTGATCGAGGCTCGGGCAGCCGATCTGACCCATCACCAGGTCGATCTCGGTGCGGAAGATGTCGATCGCCAGCCTGACGCCGTCGAGCCCACCGGCGACTGCGCCGTAGAGCGTCGGCCGGCCGAACGTACAGAACTGGGCGCCAAGGCAAAGCGCGATCACGATGTCGGCGCCGCGGCGCACGCCGCTGTCGAGCAGGAGGGTCATGCGGTCGCCCACCGCCGCCTTCATCGCCGGCAGCACGTCGAGCGAACCCGGCGCCTGGTCGAGCTGGCGCCCGCCATGGTTCGAGACCAGCACGCCCTGGCAGCCGATCTCGGCGGCGCGGATCGCGTCGGCCGGGTTCATCAGCCCCTTCACGACGAGGTTGCGCGGGAACAACTTGCGATAGGTCTCGAGCTCCTTCCAGGTCTGCGCGTGCGCCGGGGTGTTGGCGTTCCACATGTCGATGACCTCATCGACACTGGAGCCCGGTGGCGCGTAACGCGTCCAGTTGTCCATGCTGGGAGTGCCGCCATTCTTGACGTATTCCCAGACCCAGCCCGGATGGGTAACAGCTTCGGCGAGGATCGCCGGCTTGAGGCTCAGCGCCGCCTTGAGCCAGGTGCCGCGGATCGCGGCGAAGCCATTGCGGATGTTGCGCTCGCGGCGTGGCCGCACCGGCACGTCGACGGTCAGCACCAGCGTTTCCAGGCCGCAATCGGCGGCGCGGCGGACGAGGTCCTCGGAGATCGATTTATCGCGCGCGGCGTAGAGCTGGTACCAGGTGTGGTGCGGCGCGACCTTGGCGGCCGCCTCCATCGAATGGTTGCTGCCGCCCGACATGATGTAGGGGATGTTGGCGTCCCGCGCCGCCTCCGCGAGCATCAGGTCGGCGCCGCGCCGGAACAGGCCCGCCGTGCCGGTCGGCGAGATGCCGAACGGGCTGTTGAACTTGCGCCCGAAGATGGTCTGCGACTGGTCGCGCTTTGACACGTCAACCAGGTAGCGCGGCAGCAATTTGTGCTTGTGAAAGGCGGCGCGGTTGGTTTCGAGCCCGCGCTCGTCCTCGACCCCGCCCTCGATGAAGTCGAACGCGATCTTCGGCAGCCGCCGCTTGGCAAGCTGGTGCAGATCTTCGATGTTGACGACGCCGTTGAGGCTCATGGCTGGACGTTCTCCCCTGATTTGTCAGGAGGATGGCCGATCACGGCGCGCGTGAGCAAGGGCGGCGGCACATATTAGCCCGTGACCTCGCGAAAGACTGAACCAAGGCAGACGGGAGTAGTGGCAGTCCTGGGTTCCCGCTTGCGCGGGGATGACGAACACGCAAGGCCGGCGACCAAGCCTCCACCATCTGCAGCGCGCCTGCGAATTAGCAGTTGCCCCACATGTGATCGAAATCGGCACGCGTCCCGTGCTTCTATTCGAGGCTCGGCCAACGGCCTGGAGACGTCATCGGTGCGTGCGAGAACCATCTGGCGCCTGCGCGTCCTCGCTAGCGTGACATTGCTGTCAGCGGTCGCGGGCGGGATTTATGGCGGCCGGTTTGCTCCGGCAGGTGGAGGCGCCAATGTCGGCGTCGGGACGCTGGTCGGCGCGATGAACGGGCTTGCCATCACCTCGCTTGAGCTTTTCCTCCAGGGAGCGGGTGCGGCGGCATTGCGCCGGCTGCCCCTGTTGCTGATGCTCGGATTGCGCACGCTCGTCTACAGCGCGGTATTTTTGATTACCGGCGCGGCGGCAAGGGCGTTCATCGGCATTGTGGCTCCAGCATCCCTCGACAACGGGATGGTAATGGCACCGAGCCTGCCGTTCTCGCTCGCGGTCGCTCTCGGTTTCAATTTCTTCTTCGTATTAAGCGGTCTACTAGGATCGCGCGTACTGGTCGCGCTAGCCACCGGGCGCTATCGCCGGCCGCGATCGGAGCAGCGCATTGTCCTCTTTCTCGATCTTTACGGGTCGACGGGGCACGCCGAGCGGCTGGGAGACGAGAATTTCCACCGGTTTCTCAACCGGGTCTTCCGCGATATCTCCGACCCGGTGCTAACCGCAAACGGCGAGATCTACCGCTATATCGGCGATGAAATCATCGTCACCTGGACCCTGGCGCGCGGCGCGCGCGATGCCGCCTGCATCACCTGCTTCTTCGAAATCGCGGATGCTCTCGCCGATCAGCACGACGACTATCTTCGCGCCTTCAATACCGAGCCGCGATTGCGCGGCGCAGTCCACGCCGGCACCGTGGTCGTCGGCGAAATGGGCGACTTGAAACGCGAGATCGTCTTGCTCGGCGACACCATGAACACGACGGCGCGTATCGAAGAGATGTGCCGAAGCACGGGGCATAATTTCCTGGCCTCAGCCGCAGTCCTCAGCGCCATCTCTCGATTGCCGCCGGGAGTGAAAGCCGAGCCGCTGGGCGACGTCCCACTGCGCGGCAGAGAAGCCGATATTAAGCTCTTTGCGCTCACCCGTTAGCGCTAATCGCCCGGTACACTACGGCGCGATCTCCTGCACGACGTCGAGCACGGCGCGGCGGCGCGTCACCCGGCCCTGCCAGGTCTTGTCGAAATCCTCGACCAGGGGCTTGATCGCGTCGGACTTTGAGATCGCCTCGGCGGTTTCCACCGAGTTCGAACTCATAGAACGCGACGTGCACGCCGGGATCACTCCGGCTCCAGCAGCGCCAGGCCCGCTTTGCCGCGAAGACGCGCAGCGCCCAGGGCAGATGATCGGTCTCGTACCAATGATCGAAGCGCGCGCGGTCGGCTTCGGGCACCTCTGCGCGCACCGCCAGATAGGCTTTCGGCATGTCAGTCCTCGTCGAGGGTGAACCCGACTTTCAGAGTAACCTGAAAATGATGGACCTTGCCCTTGTCGATGTGGCCGCGGGTCTCGACGACCTCGAACCAGCGCAACTCGCGTAATGTTTTCGACGCCCGCGCGATCGCACGGTGGATCGCGTCGTCGATGCTTTTTTCCGACGAGCCGACGATTTGAATGACGCGGTAGATATGGTCGTCCATCGCTGCCTCCCTGCCGTCGTGGTCACCAGTCGCAAGGGCGATGGCAACCCACGATCGCGAAATCCCTCGGGGTCACCAGTCGCAAGAGCGCCGGTGCAACACTATCGGTCAACGTCGGCCTCGGGACAACGATCCTACCCGGGCGGGCGACACTCAGCTCGCCACCGCCTCGGGATCGAGCGCGGTACGCAGCTGCCGCGCCAGTTCGGTCTTGGTGTAGGGCTTGGCGATAAAGCCAAAACGATCACCGCGACCCTCGATGTCCTTGGCGCGCACCTCGTTGTAACCAGAAGTGCAGAGCACCGGGATGCCCGGACGAAGCTGGCGCGCCACGACCCCCAACTCGCCGCCATCGAGCGCCCCCGGCAGCATCACGTCGGTAAAGAGGAGATCGATCGGGACGTCACCCTCGATGATTTTGAGCGCCTCTTCCGCGTCGGCGACGGCGAGCACTTGGTAGCTGAGATCGCTCAGCATCCGCGCCACCGCGCGGCGCACGATCGCGGCGTCTTCGACCAAGAGGATCGTTCCGCCGTTCGCGCGACTGGGCGGCGCAACCACCTGCTGAGCGGGCTCGGCGGCGGCACTGCATGGCAGGAAGAGCTGGATCGTCGAACCGCCTGGATGGCTATCGATTTCGACCTCGCCACCGGATTGCTTGGCATAGCCGTAGACCTGGCTCAGTCCAAGGCCGCTATGTCCAGAACCCGATTTGGTGGTGGAAAACGGCTCGAAGGCGCGCGCCGCGACCGCGGGATCCATGCCGGTCCCGGTGTCACGCATCGTGACCAGCGCGTAATCGCGCGCAGCTAGGTTTGATCCGATCGCGGCGGGCTTGTCCCCGGCAGCGATCCCGGCTGTCTTGATGGTCAGCGTGCCGCCGTGCGGCATCGCGTCGCCAGCGTTGAGAGCGAGGTTGAGCAAGGCCATTTCGAACTGGTTGCGGTCGGCGAAAACCCGTCGAGCGTGTGGGCTGAGATCGGTCTCGATGGCGATATTCGCCGGCAGGACCAGCCGCAACAGGGTGCGGGTTTCAACCACCGCTCGGTTGACGTCGAACTCGGCCGCATCGAGCGGCTGGCGGCGCGAATACGCCAGCAGTTGCCGAATGACGTCGGTCGCCTGCTCGATCGCCGCCTGCGCGCCGTCGAACAGCGGCTGCGTGGTTGCCGTCGGCGTGACCTCCTCGCTCAAGGCTTCGAGATTGAGGTTGATCGCCAGCAGCATATTGTTGAGCTCGTGCGCGATGCCGCCAGTGATTTGGCCCAGCGCCTCCGTTTTTTGGGCGTGATCAAGGTTGTCGTTCTTGCGGCGGCCCCTTGCCGTCAAACATGGCACGACCCGATCGCCCTCGCCCACTACTTCGACTCCGATAACGCAAATGAAGACACGGTTAGCGTGCAATCGATTTTTTACCGATTGCGCGTAAAGATTGTATTTACAGTTGGTACACAATTCTTATGGCCTGCGGGCTGCGCCTGTTTGCGCCTTGTTAACCATGTCCCACTAGGCTCGTCCGTGCGTTCCCCCGAGGCGGGTACCAGAGCCCCGCCTCATCGCCGTGGATACCGCATGAGATTATTGCTTGCCGACGACCATCATCTCGTGCGCGAAGCGATCGCGACGTATCTGACGCGCGCGGCGCCGGACATTTTTTGCGTGGAGGCGTCCGATTTCCAGCAGGTTCGCGAACGGCTCGCCCACGATACCGATTTCGACCTCATCATCCTCGACTATCGGATGCCCGGGATGAACGGGCTCGCAGGGCTCGACGAAGTCAAGGCAACGCTGCCCGGGACGCGGGTCGCCATCATGTCGGGCGCGATGGACAGCGGCGACGCCGAGCGCGCGCTCGGACGCGGCGCCGCCGGCGTCATCATGAAAAGCCTGCGCGGCACGGCTCTCCTCAGCGCGCTGCGGCTGATGGCGGCGGGCGAGACGTATGTGCCAAGCGCGGTGGTCAATGCGCTTCCCGGCCGCCAAGCGGCGGCCCGCCCGTCGCTCGGCAATCTGACCCCGCGCGAGATGGATTGCATCGAACATCTGCTGCATGGCTCGCCCAACGCCGAAATTGCGGCCCAGCTCGCCATCTCGACGACCACCGTAAAGCTGCATCTCAACAGCGCGTTCAAAAAAATGGGCGCGCGCAACCGCTCCGACGCCGTGCGCATCGCCATGCTGCAAGGCATGATCGGTATTTGAGGATGAAGGGAAAGCGGCAAATGCACTCTGTCTTGGTGATCGATGACGATCCCGCGGTCTGCCGGATCGTCCAGCGCCTGCTGGAACGCCACGGCTTTGCCGTGTCGACCGCATCCGACGGACAATCGGGCCTTAGCCGGTTCGCCGAACTCAACCCCGATCTCGCGATCGTCGATATCCTGATGCCTGGCAAGGAGGGCATCGCGACGATTCTCGAAATGCGCGAGGCTCAGCCCGAGGCGCGCATCCTGGCGATGACCGGCGGCGGGAGTTTCTCCGCGAGCGAGATTTTGCGGGTGGCCGAGTTGGTTGGAGCCGACAACAGCCTGAGGAAGCCGTTCGCGCCAGCCGAGCTCATCGCGACGGTCGAGCGGTGCCTAGCGGCATAGCAAACGGCGCTTGCCGGCGCGGCGCGGCACCCCATACCAAAGGTCTAATCGCCACCCTTTTGGCCAGGGGTTGCCCGGCTGCGCGCTTCATCCAGTTTGACTAGGGTCGGGTCCGCTCACAAGCAGGACCCCCGCCATGATCGACGGCCACCGATTTGCCAGGCCGCCCGGCGCCGCGCGACAGCGATCGGTACTGATCATCGACGGTGACGCCGAGACTTTGCTCGCGGCGCGTCGGGTCCTGGAATGCGCCGGGTTTACCGTGTCGACTGCGATAAGCGACGGCTATCTGCCGCGCGGGGATTTCGCGCTCGTCGTCGCCAACCTCGCTGAGGTGAGCCTGGCCAACCTGCAGCGGCGATATCCTCTGGTGCGGGTTCTCAACGTGTCGAGCCATGAGGTCGCCGATCTCACGAAGCCGTTCACGCCAAGCCAGCTGCTGTCCGCGGTGCGACTGTGCCTGGCGCGGCGCTAGGCCCTAGCGGAGCGCCGCCACCACGGAATCGCGACGACGCTGACCGCGACGGCGATGCCGATGATGCGAAAAACCGCGCGAAACGCGTCGAGAAACGCCGCCGCGGTGTCGCCAGCCTGCACCGCGTGGAAAAGGATGGTCAACGACGCCGCGCCCGTCACGGTGCCGATCGTGCGCGTCAAGATCGCCAGACTGCCGGCGACGCCGCGGTCGGCGACCGGCGATGAACGCATGACGATGTCCATGTACGCGGTCTGAAACAGACCGATACCGAGCCCTTGCACGGACAGGGTGGCAACCATCGTTGCCGGCGAAACCTCGGCAGACCAAAGGCCGATCAGAAACAGCCCGCCGCCGACGGTCAGAAGGCCGACCGCCGCGATCCGCTCGGCCGCGACGCGCGCGATCAACCGGCCGGCGAGCGGCGCGGCGAGCGCCATCGTCGCCGATCCGGTCGCCAGCACGGCGCCTGCGAGCGGCAGCGACATGCCGCCGAAGCGGGCGAAGAAGTAAGGCACGAAGAGCAGCACCGAGAACGTCGCGAGATACATCAGGGCGGTCACCAGATTGACCGCAGCGAAGCCGATGTCGTGGAACATCTCGATGCGCACGACGGGACGCGGAGCCCGCCCCTCCCACCAGACGAAGAGCGAGAGGCTGGCAATCGCCGCCGCCAGCAGCGCCACGGGCTGAAGGCCGCCGACGCGCGAGGCGGCGTTGATGGCGAAGAGGAGCGCTGCGAGCCCTAGCGCCAACAACAGCGCGCCGAGGACATCGAAGCGCTCGCCGGCGCTGGCCTTCGCCGGCGGCAGGCCGCGCAGCAAGAGCAGGCTCGTCAGCGCGATCGGCGCGCGAAACCAGAACACCGCCGGCCAGCCCCAGCGCGCCACCACCGCGCCGCCGATCAATGGTCCCAGCGCCGAAGCAAGCGCGAAGATCAGCGTGAATATGCCGACCGCATGCGCGCGCCGCTCTTCCGGGTAGAGCCCAGTCACCAGAGCCGGGGCGCAGCTGATCACCAGACCGGCGCCGATCCCCTGCAGGAAACGGCAGAACAAAAGCCATCCGAAACTCGGCGCGGCGGCGCAAAGCAGATAGGCGACAACGCTCCAGGCGAGCCCGGCGCGAAACACCCGCGCATGGCCCGCCATGTCGCCGATACGCCCGAAGGCCAACATCAGCGCCGCGTAGGTCAGCACATAGCAGATGACGACCCATTGGATCATCGAGATCGGCAAGCCAAAGCTGCCGGTGATGTCCGGGAAGGCGATGTTGACCGCGGTGTCGAGCGGCACCACAGACATGCCGAGCCCGAGCATCACCAGCCGGAAGCCGTGGCCCGCCGTCAGGGATTGCCACTCGGCGATATCGTGCGCAGCAGGCGGCAAATTGGAGCTCTCGCTGGTGGGAATGCCGCGGCGGCCGCGACAGGCCACCATACCGCGCCAGCCGACATCGCGGTAAGTTGATTGCCGCATTTTCCGGCAGAGCCGATTTCCCCGGACGCGGGAGCAAGCGAGTGGAGGCGCGATGATCTCGAACAGCAGCGGCTTCGCGCTCGCGCTCCATGGCGGGGCGGGCACGCTCCGGCGCGGCGAGATGGATGCCGAGCGCGAGGCGCACTATCGCTTTGGGCTGCGTCAGGCGCTGGTCGCCGGTCGCGATGTCCTCATCGCAGGCGGCGCCGCGCTCGATGCGGTGACCACAGCGGTCTGCGCGCTCGAAGACGATCCGCTGTTCAACGCCGGGCGCGGCGCGGTCTTTACCCGGGCCGGAACCCAGGAGATGGATGCCGCGGTGATGGATGGAAGCGAGCGCCGCGCCGGCGCCGTCGCCGGCATCTTCGGGCCGAAAAACCCGGTGCTGGCCGCCCGCGCGGTGATGGAGCGCTCGCCGCACGTGTTGCTGATCGGCGACGGCGCGGTCGAATTTTGCCGCCAAGTGGGGCTTCCCTTCGCCGATCGCGACTATTTTTTCACCGAGGCACGCTGGCGGGCGCTTCAAGGAACGCTGGCTGATGGGGAAAGCGATGAAGACGAAGCGCGGCGGCATGGCACCGTGGGCGCCGTCGCGCGCGATCGCGCGGGCAATCTCGCGGCGGCAACCTCGACCGGCGGGATGACCGGCAAGCTGCCGGGACGCGTCGGCGACAGTCCTATCATTGGCGCCGGGACCTATGCCGACAATGCGACCTGCGCGGTGTCGGCGACGGGACATGGCGAGTTCTTCATCCGCTGCGCCGCCGCGCACGAAGTCGCCGCGCGCATCGCCCACGCGGACCAGTCGTTAACCGCGGCAGCAGAGGCCGTGATCGCCAAGCTGGGCCGAATGGGGGGATCGGGCGGGCTCGTCGCGGTCGGCAGCGATGGCAGCTTCGCGCTGCCATTTAATTGCACCGGCATGTATCGCGGCTATGTGCAAGGTGACGGAATCGTGTACACCGCGATCTACGACGAACCGTACAAAGCGTCATGAGCAGAAGACGTCATCTCCGGGGAGCAAGCGCCGCGATCGCCTTCGCGCTTTGCGCCACAGCCGCCGCCGCGCAGTCGATTCCCGCCAACCCGGTAGTCTCCGATGGCGCGGTCAAGATCGGCCTGATCCTCGACATGAGCGGCCCCTATTCCGAGCTGACCGGCAAGGGCAGCGCCACCGCGGCCGAGATGGCGGTCGAGGATTTCGGCGGCAAGGTACTCGGCGCGCCGATCCAGGTCATCGTCGCCGACCATCATGATAGCGCCGACCAGGCCGCCGCGATCGCCAGGGATTGGTACGGCAATCAACACGTTGACGCGATCATGGACGTCTCCGGCTCGTCGGAAGCCCTGATCGTCCAGGCGATCGCCGCCACCCGCGACAAGATCGTCATGCTCAACGCGCCCGGCGCCAATCGGCTCACCGACGAAGGCTGCACCGCCACCTCGGTCCATTACACCAACGACACCTATGCGACCGCGCATTCCCTCGGCCGCTCGATCGTCGCCGGCGGCGGCGACACGTGGTTCTTCATTACCGTCGACTACAGCTACGGCTACGACCTCGAAGACGAGACCGCCGCCGTGGTCAAGGCGAATGGCGGAACCGTTCTCGGCCATGCCCGCCATCCGCTCAACGCACCGGATTTCACAGCCTACGTGCTGCAGGCGCGGCAATCGCACGCCAAGGTGATCGGTCTTGCCAATGGCGGCTCCGACACCAGTAACACGCTCAAACGCGCCGCCGCGCTTGGTATGATCCCCGGGCCGCAGGTGTTCGCCGGGCTCTCGCTGCGCATCAACGGGGTCAACGATCTCGGCCTGAAGACGACGCAAGGCATGATGCTCACCGAGTCATTCTATTGGGATACCGACGACGCCACGCGCGCTTGGTCAAAACGGTTCTTCGACCGCGTCGGCCAGATGCCCAATTCGCTACAGGCCGGCGTGTATTCGTCGACGACGCACTATCTCCAGGCCGTCGCCAAGGCCGGCACCGACGCCACCGCCCCGGTGATGCAGGCGATGCGCGCCGCACCGATCGACGATTTCTTCGCCCATGACGGCCATATCCGCGCCGACGGGCTAATGGTTCATTCGATGCGGCTGTTTCGGGTCAAGACCCCGGCTGAGTCGAAGTATCCCTGGGATTACTTCCAGCTGGTCACGACGATCCCAGGCGATCAGGCGGTTCTGCCGCTAGCCCAGTCGAAATGTCCACTGTTGAATAAGTAGCCGCTAGGCGATCTCGAGCAGTGCGCGCGCCGCGGCGAGTTCGGCCTCGTCCCAATAGCCGATCAGGATGCCCGACCGTAGCTGCTGGCCCCGCGCGTAGGCATCAATACGAGCGTCCGGCGTGGTGATGCGATTATGATCGGCGAGGGCCCAATCGAGCAGCACCTCGCGCATCCGGGCGCATTGATCGGCGTAGGCCGGATCACCGCCGAGATCGGTAAGCTCCCGCGGGTCGCTCGCGAGGTCGAACAACAACGGCCTGAACCCCGTCGCGTGGATGTATTTCCACCGCCCGTCGAAGGCCATATAGAGGCGGCAATCGCGGATCGGCTGGTTCAAGGTGAGGCGGGCCTCAAGCATCGAATAGTCGTATTCGGAAAAAATTGTACGCCGCCAAGCCGGCGGCTTCGCGGCGTATAGCAGCGGCAATAGAGAGCGGCCCTCGACAACATTCGGCTGCGCCGTGCCACCGCAAAATTCGATAAAGCTCGGCACCAAGTCGATCGCCTCGATCAATGCGTCCGAAGCGCTGCCACGGGTGGCGTCGGCCTCCGGGCTGGGATCGGCGACGATCAGCGGCACCTTGACGGTGCAATCGTGGAAGAAATCCTTTTCACCCAACCAATGATCGCCGAGATAGTCGCCGTGGTCGCTGGTGAAGACGATCATGGTATTGGCCGACAAGCCGCGTTCGTCGAGAAATCCGAACAGCCGGCCGAGCCAATCGTCGATCTGCTTGACGAGGCCCATATAGGCCGGGATCACCCGGTCGCGCACCTCGTCGCGCGAGAAATTGCGCGCCACGCGCTGTGCCATCAGCGCGCCGTAGACGGGGTGCGGATCGGCGCGTTCGGCCTCCGCGCGCACCGCCGCGACCACATCTTGCCGACCGTACATGTCGTGATATGGCGCGGGAGCGATATAGGGCCAATGCGGCTTGATGTAGGAAAGGTGCAGACACCAGTTGCGCCCGTCCTTCGCCGCCTCGTCGATGAACTGCATCGCGCGGCGGGTTGTGTAGGCCGTCTCGGAATGCTCCTCGGGAATCCGGGCGGCCTTGTCGCCATGGCTGAGCAGCCAGCCGTTGAGCAATTCGCTGTCCGGCCCTTCGGCCGAATTTGCCCAGGCCTCCCATGGGTTTTCCGCCTGGTAGCCGAGATTGCGAAGATAGCTGTCATAGGCTGGACGCGGGCCACGGCCGAGGGGATGCAGCCCGTCGTCGCGCTCGTAGGGCTCGAACCCGCATTCCGAGAGGTGGACGCCGAGCGCCGAGCCGGGATCGATGCCAAGCCGCTTCAGGCCTACGAGGTCGGCGGCCATGTGGGTCTTGCCGACGAGCACGGTGCGCATGCCGAGTTCGCCGAGATGGTCGCCCAACGTCGGCTCGCCGACGCGCAGCGGGAAGCCATTCCAATTGGCGCCATGCGAGCGCATGTAGCGGCCGGTGTAGAAACTCATCCGCGACGGGCCGCAGACCGGCGACTGCACATAGGCGCGGTCGAAACGCACGCCGCGCGCCGCCAACGCATCGATGTTCGGGGTCCTCAGATGCGGATGCCCGTAGCAACCGAGGTAATCGAACCGCAGCTGGTCGCACATGATGAAGAGGATGTTCTTGCCGGTGGGCATGACGATCGGGCTCCCCTTCCTGCGCTAAACAAGCTGACGGTACTGCTCGATCAACTCCAGCTGGGTCGCGTAATACGCGTCCGGCACAAATTCCGGATCGCGGCGCAGCGCGGCCGCGGCAGCGCGCGCCTGCTTCGGTTGCCCCTGCCGATCGACCAGATGGAGCACTTCCGCGACGCGCAGCATCATCCCGGTAGGACCTGAATCGCGCCCGATGGCACGGCGGAGCAATTCGCTCTCCCGGGCGACACTGAGACCTTCGAGGAATTGTTGGATCGCCGGCTGAGGGATCTTGCGGGTGAGCAGATAAAGCCGCGAGCTATCGGCGACATACGGATCGGCCATCTCGAACCAATCGCGGAAATACTCCATCGTGATCGGGATGTAAGGATACCAAGCCTGATAGAAATCCTGTTGGACGATAACTGACTTTCCCGGGATCAGCCGCGTGAAGTAGTGCTCGACCAGACGCTTGTTAAGCGCCTCGGTCTTCGCGACGTCGACGAACAGGATCTCGATCGGCGATGGTGGAGCGGAAGCCTCTAGAAAATCGCCCCGATGGGCGACGATCCGGTCGCGGTGAAGCGCCGTCTGGAATTCGAAGATCGGGGAATAGTCGTAGTCGGTAACGACTGGATAAAAGCCGCGCGAGATGTCGTCGCGGACGTAGTCGTCGCTGGCGACAAAGCGATCGTAGCAGTGAACCGTCGCCTGCCGGGACGCCCGGTGACGGGAATGGGCGAGCCCTGCGGCCAGCGCGAAGGCGGACGCACCGAGATAGGCACCGGCGTCAACGACGACCCCAGCGCCCTCGTAATATTCCGCGGCGAGCCAGTAGAGCATTCTCCGCTCCTCGAACCCGATCATGCCGCGCGGCAGGTAAACATGCTCAGGTACCGGGTAGTTCTCCCAGGGCTTCGCCGAGAGGGTGGCCAGGCCGTTTGTCGCGGGGCTTTCGGATTTCGGCATCAAAGCGGCAAGCAGCAAGAGATTGAGGGGGCGTAACGACCACGCTCGCACAGCTTCGCCAAAACGTCGAATGGCACGTCGTCACAGCTGCGCCTCCGAGGTTTGCAGCTTGCGCATCAGGATGAGAACCAGCGGGATCATCAGCGGCATCGCCGAGAACACCGTCGCGACGCCCATCCGCGGCTTGAAGAGATTCATCCCGCAGCGAATGCTCAGCGTCGCCAGCGTGTCGGTCGAATGCGCCGGCCCACCATTGCTGACGAAATAGACGACGTTGAAGTCGCCGAGCGCGAAGATCGTCGCCAGCAAGGTGCTGATCAGATAGAGATTGGCGAGCAGCGGCAGAGTTACGTGGATGAAGATGCGAAAGCCGCTCGCGCCGTCGACCGCCGCCGCTTCGCGAAGATCGGGCGGGATCGCAATCCGGCCCGCCAGGAGGATCACGGTCCAGAACGGCATGTTCTTCCAGATATGCGAGGCGATGACAGCGCTGAGCGCCGTCCAGTGTTCGCCCAGGAAATCGGGCCCGCGGCAGCCGCACACGTGCCAAATCAGATTGTTGACCAGCCCCCAGTCGCGATTAAGCATCCAGTGGATCGACATGAATCCGGCCTGCGCCGGCACCGCCCAAGGCAGCATGTAGATCGCCATCAACGCCTTGACCCACCAGCCTGGGCGCATGAAATAGCCCGACAGCAGCAGCGCCAGGACCATCTTGAGATTGACCGCGATGCCGACAAAGAGCGCGGTGTTGACGACGGACTGGAGGTAGTACGGATCGGCGAAGAGTTCCCGGTAGAGCGCCGGGTCGCTTCCCATGCCGATCGCGTAGCCGACCGGGTAGACGATGAACGCCACAAACACGCAAAGATAAGGAACGCAGAAGGCGACGGCCCAGGCGTATTCCGAGCCCACCAAATGACCGCGCCACCGGTGACTTCGCACCCGCCGAAGCGTCGCCTCGCCGGTCACGCCGAGCGCCGTGAGATCCGGCGGCCTTCGCAGCCAATTGCCAACGAGCGACATCGTCTCGCGCTTGCAGGGAAACGGGCTGGGGTTCTTACGCCGGTCCCTCGGGCTTTTCGCCGAGCGCCAGGAGCTCCATGCCGAGCCCGTAGCCAAGCAGATCGTGCATCTGCCGGCGCAGCGCCTCGGTCAGCAGCAGCCGCGTGTAGCGCAGCGCGAGCGTGGGCTTCTTCGCCAGGTCACCGGCAATCTCCCAGGCGCGGGCCAGCACCTTGTCGGGCGGCAATACCTCGGCGACGAGGCCAAATTCGTGCGCCTTTTTGGCGTCGAGCGTCTGGCCGGTGAGGAGGTAATAGCGGCCGCGGTTCATGCCGAGCAGCAGCGGCATCACGATGTGCATGCCGTCGCCGGGCACGACTTCCGACGCGAAGTGCGCGGAATCCTGGAACTGCGTCGTGTCGGCGGCGAGCACAATGTCGCAGAGCAGCGGGATTTCGGAGTGCCGCCAGGCCGGGCCGTTGATCGCGCTGATCACCGGTACCTCGATGTCGAGCAGTTTCATCAACAGATGCCGGCCTTCCCAATGGATGCGGTCGATTCGCTCCATGCCGGGCCGGGTCGGGAAGGATGAGGTGCCCGGCGTCGCGCGCGGGCCGGAGAATTCGGCGCCGGTGCCAGTGAGGATGACCACCCGGTTCTCGCGGTCGTTGCCGACATCATAGAACGCGTCGGGCAGCTCGCCATGCGGCCCGAACCCCCAGCGCAGCGAGCCGCCATCGGTGTGCAGCGTCATCTGCAGGATGCCGTCGCGCCGTTCAAAGCGGACGCATTGGTATTTGTTGGCGTAGTCGGCGAGCTTGGTGGGCATGGCATTCTTCCTCCCTTGTCATTGCGAGGAGCGCACAGCACGACGCGGCAATCTCCCGCCTCAGAGGGCCAAGACTGACGGAGATTGCTTCGCTACGCTCGCAATGACGCCTTGCGTTACTTCATCCACCCCAGGATCGCGGCGGCGACCTCGTCCGGTTTGTCGAGTTCGGCGAGGTGGCCGGCGCCGGCGATCATTTTGATTTCGGTCTTGCCCTTGATTCCTTTGGCGAATTTGTCGGCGTAGCTGCGCGGCATCACCTTGTCCTCGGCGCCCCAAATGAGGAGGGTCGGCGCGGTGATCAGCGGCAGCCGCTTTTCGAGCTTGGTATTTCCGAGCGGCCAGAAGATGCGCGCCGCCGCCTCGCTGGCGCGGACCTGCTCGATCGGCCATTCGGGGTCGTTGTGGCCTTCGGGTTCTTGTTTGAGCATCTCCCAATTAGCCGGGTCCGCGCAGAACAGCGCGGGCACGTCGGGCGCGCGCTGCGCCCAGGGGTCGGTCGCCGGGTCGCTTTCGTCGAAGAGACCGAACGGCGCGATCAGCGCCAGGCGCTTGACCATGGCGGGCCACAGCGCTGCGACCTCGGCGGCGAGCGAGCCGCCGACCGAGCTGCCGGCGAGATCGGCGCCGGCGAGACCCGCGCCTTCGAGGATTTGCCGCGTCGCCACCAGCCAATCGAGCTGGCTGTCGAGCACAACGTGGCCCCTCTCCCCACCCGGGAAGCCGGGCAGCGACGGCACGATGACGGTGCGCTCCTTGGCGAGCGCGTCGAGAAACGGCACCCATTTCGGCAACCCGCCGAACCCGGCGAGAAAGCCGAGCTTTGGTCCCGACCCGGCGGTCCACACGCGGCAGGAGAAGCCATTGACCTCGACGGAGGTGGTTTTTGGTTCCGTCACGATAACTTCCCGCCTTTCACGTTATGACTTACCTACTGCGGCACTCGCCATGCCATATGCGAGACCAGCAGCCATTTGCCGTCCTGTTTCTCGAAGACATCCGTCTGGAACGTTGACGCGTTGATCGCCTGGCCGGACTTCAGCTTGATCGCCGAATCGACGATCCCCACCGATGTCGCCACATTCCCGGAGAGATGAATGTACGGCCCATCGACCTGTGTGACTTTGAGTTCCGCTTCTGGGGCAAAGGTCTCTTCCCAATCCTTTTGCACGGCGGGCCAACCGACCGCGATCGCCTTGTCTCTGGGATTGACCACCATCACACTTTGATCGTGAACCCATAGTGGGGCCATTTTCGCAGCATCGAGTGCTTCAAGCGCGGCATGGTAAGCCGCGATCGCCGCCTTCACCTGATCGAATTCGGATTGTTGCGCCTGAGCAATGCTGCATCCGGCAAACAGCGCGAGTCCGACAAGCGCGAGCGTTCGTGGGATCCTTCTCGAATCCATGGAATCCCCCAAGAGGCTCGCTCGCGGCAACTACCATTCCGCCGCCGCTTGCGCGGCCGGTTGGAACGAAGCGGGCGCCGCGCGCTCCTTCTTTTCCATCGGCTGTGGCCACCAATGGTCTTCCCATTGCGAATGGACCTGCTGGAGGCGCGGCATGACCTTTTCGGCAAACATCCGCGTGTTGTACTGGGCCAGCTCCTTGTTCATGTTGCCGAACTGCAGGAGCATCATCAGGTGGCCGACATTGAGGTTGGTCGCGACCTCGGTGAGCTGCTCGACGACCTCGTCGGGCGAGCCGACGATCACGTAGCCCTTGTCGACGATCGCATCCATCTCGCGCGCCAGGGTCTGGAACTTGGTTTCGTAGCGCTGGGTCTCGCGGCTGGCGTCGGCGGCCTGCGAGACCATGCCCTTGATGCCGCGGCGCTGGGTTTCCTCGGTGGTGTAGCCCGGCGGCCCGGCGAAACGCGGGTCGATATGCAGGCAGCGGCCGTAGAAATATTCGGCCGGCTCGGCGTAGAGCTCCATCGCCTGCTCGCGGGTATCGGCGACGCCGACGAACTGCAGGAAGCCGGCGCGGTACGGGTTGCGGTCCTTGCCGAGCTTGGCCATCTCGTCCCAGAACCCGGTCATCGTCGCCTGCCCGGCCTTGTAGCCGTAATACGACAGATAGCAGTAGACGTAGTCCATCTCGGCGCACCACTGCCAGGTCTCGACCGACCCGCCACCGGGGATCCAGATCGGCGGATGCGGGCGCTGAATCGGGCGGGGCCAGATGTTGACGTAGCGCTGCTGATTGTAGCGGCCGTTGAAGGCGAAGGTGTCGGGCGCGGTCCACGCCTTGACCACGAGATCGTGCGCCTCGTGGTAGCGGTCACGCAGGGTCGAGGGGTTCTGCCCATAGGCGTAGCAGGTGTCCATCGGCGAGCCGACCGGGAACCCGGCGATGAGCCGGCCGCCCGAGATGCAGTCGATCATCGCGAACTCTTCAGCCACCCGCGTCGGCGGGTTGTAGAGCGCGAGCGAATTACCGAGCACGCACAATGCCGTGTCGGTTGTGCGCCGGGCCAGCGAGCTGGCGACAAGATTGGGCGACGGCATCAAGCCGTAGCCGTTGTTGTGGTGCTCGTTGACGCAGATCGCATCAAACCCGCATTCGGCGGCGAATTCGAGCTCGTCCATGAAGTCGTTGTACATGTGATGGGCGCGCCGGGGATCGAACAGCGACGAGTGGATATCGACCCATACCGATGGGTTCTTTTCCCGGAAATCGTCGGGCAGCTCGGTGTAAGGCATCAGATGGAACCACATCAGCTTCATGGCTCGCTCCCGAGAATGTGCGGGGGAAAGTTAGCAAGGCTTACGTTCCGGTCAACCGTAACCTCTGAGACCATCCCGTCGGTCAGCCGTGCGCCGAGCGCGATCCAGCTTCACGAGACACAAAAGGTTGCGGCCGCTAACCCGTTGCACTAACTTGCCGGCCCCATGCGCCGGGTCCAAACCTGGGCCGCGATCGCGGCGTGGATTTCCGTCACTCACTTGCTGTCGGCGTGCTCGCTGGTCGAGCGTTTCCAGAGCGTTTTCCCGCCCACGCAAATGCCGCCGCAGCCGCCGGTGCCGGTCGAGGCCGCGCCGCCATCTCCGCCACCGCAAAGCGAAAGCCTGGCGCCGCCGAGCCCGGCCGAGGCGCAAGCCGAGATGACCCAATGGCTGCATGAGCACGGGTACAAGAGTTTCCAGATATCCGCGATCCTCGGCGACGCGCGCGACGAGAGCGGGTTCAACCCATGCATTCATGGGCCGGGCGGGTTCAGCTACACGTTTCAGTGGAGCGGGCGGCGGCTGGCCCAGCTCCACGAGTTCGCCCACACCAATGGCTGTCCGCAGCTGCACGTGCAGATGGCGTTCGCCGATTGGGAGCTGCGCAACCAGCCGCAATTCGCCTGCTTCTGGAACGCGACGACCGCCGGGGAAGCCTATGCCGCACTGCGCCGCGGCTTCGGGCGCGGGAGCTGCTGACCTAACGCCGCCTGGGAGACGCCTCGTTGGCCAGCGCCGAGGTGACGTCGGCGAACGAGGTCTTGAGCGAGGTGCGCACGTCGAGCACGGTCGGCTTGCGCGAGGCGAGCGCCTCCTTCAGCGCCGGGCCGAGATCCTTCGCGTCCTCGACCCGGACGCCGTTGCAGCCCATCGCACGGGCGATCGCGGCGTGGTCGAAATCGTTGAACTCGGCGGCGAACGGCCCGCCGCCGTGCAGCACCCAACCAAGCGCATTGTTGTTGAAGACGACCGTGGTGATCGGGATGTCGTGCTCGATCGCGGTCATCATCCCGTTCATCGTCATCGCGAAGCCGCCGTCGCCGCACACCGCGACGACCGGCCGGTCGGGATGCACCAGCTTCGCCGCCAGCGCCGCCGGGATGCCGAACCCCATCGGCCCCGACCCCGCCGCCTGCAGAAAGCCGCCGGCCATCTTCACCTGGTAAAAATGCGTCATCAGGATGCGGTTCTCGCCGGCGTCGCAAGTGACGATCGCGTTGTCCGGCAGGTTCTTCATCAGCTCGCCGATGACGCGCTGCGGCAGGATCGGCTTGTCGTCGGAGGCGTATTCCGGGACGTTGAAATAGCCCTGCGCCTCGCGGTGCGCGGCGACCCGCTTCTCGGCCTCGGCGCGGCGGTGGCCGGCCTTGGTGCGCACCGCCTCGTGGAGCTGGCCGAGGAACATCTTGATGTCGCCGAGCACGACCTGCTCGGCCGGGAAGGTCCACGAGGCGTTGCGCGGCTCGATCTCGACCTGGATGAACGATTGCCGGGTCGGGTCGAGCAGCTTGCCGTTGGCCCAGGCGGTATCGCTGGGCGAAAGCTTCGAGCCGAGCACCAGCACGAGGTCGGCCTCACCGATGCAGGCATTGGCCGCCAGCGTGCCAAAGGTGCCGAACACGCCGAGCGCCAGCGGATGCGTCTCGGGGAAGACGCCCTTGCCAGCCGCGGTGGTGCCGACCGGGAGACCCAAAGTCTCGGCAATCTTCTGCAATTCCTCATAGGCCTGAGAAATGCGCACGCCATTGCCGGCGATGACGATCGGCTTGCGCGCGGCGAGGATGCGCGCGGCCGCGGACTCGACCTGAGCCGCATCGATCGGCGGCGCCGGCGGCGGCAAATAGAAGCGCGTCGGGTAGAGCGGCGGTTGCTGATCCGGGGTGATCGTGCCGGCCAAGGAGTCATGGCTGAAGAGGATCGCCACCGGCCCCATCTGGCCGGAGAGCGCGTGCTTGATCGCGAGCTGGGTCGCCTGCACCGCCTCGAGCGGCTCATGCGCCTGCATCACCTGCTTGGTGACGCCGCCAAAGGCGCGACGCGCGTCCCAGCTGCCGTAATCGCCGGTCGCCTGCTGGTAGGGCGCGTGCAAATGAAAATGCGGCGCGTCGGAGAAATCGGTCAGCAACACCATCGGCGACGACGAGAGATGCGCCTCCAAGGTGCCGATAAGGCCGTTGCCGAGCACCCACGGCCCCTGCCCGATCATCACGCCGGGCCGGCGGGTGAGGCGCCCATAGACCTCGGCCATGACCCCGGCGAGCGACTCCTCGCGCACCGTGACCATGCGCACCTGGTTCTGCACCTGCGCCAGGCCCGAGATGATGCGGCCGGTGTGACCGCCGGAAATGCCGAAGACGTATTCGATGCCGGCCTCGGCCAGCACCCGCGCCACTAGCACCCGCGACGGCGTCTCTTCTTTCAGCATCCGCTCGACCGGCATGGCATCCTCCCGTTTCATCCCACTGGGGTTTGCCGCGAGCTTGCTACCGCCAACCGAGGATGACAACTCCACACCTCTTCCACCCCGGCAAACGCCGGGGCCCATGCTTCAGCCGTACGAGAGGCGGATAACTGGGTCCCGGCTTTCGCCGGGATGGACAAAAGGAATGCGCGCCATCTGCATCTTCCCGCCGGCGCGCCGCAGTGCCACAGTTGAGCAATGGTTCCGCTCTCCATCCTCGACCTGTCGCCGATCGTCGAAGGCGGTAACGCCGGGCAGTCGCTGCGCAACTCGCTCGACCTCGCGCGGCATTGCGAGGCGCTCGGCTACCCGCGCTTCTGGATGGCCGAGCACCACAACCTGCCGGGCATCGCCAGCGCCGCGACCGCGGTGGCGCTCGCCCACATCGCCGCCGGCACGGCCAAGATCAAGATCGGCGCCGGCGGCATCATGCTGCCCAATCACGCGCCGCTGATGGTGGCCGAGCAGTTCGGCACGCTGGCCGCGCTGCACCCCGGCCGTGTCGAGCTCGGGCTCGGCCGCGCGCCCGGTTCCGACCAGCTGACGATGCGAGCGATGCGCCGCAACCTGCTCGCGAGCGACGACCAGTTTCCGCGCGACGTCGTCGAACTGATGCACTATTTCCAGCCGGCCGAGCCCGGCCAGCGGCTGCAGGCGGTGCCCGGCGCCGGGCTCGACGTGCCGATCTGGATATTGGGGTCGAGCCTCTTCGGCGCGCAGCTCGCGGCGATCCTCGGGCTGCCCTTCGCGTTCGCCTCGCACTTCGCGCCGGCGGCACTGATGCAGGCGATCGCGATCTACCGCGAGCGGTTCGAGCCGTCGGCGCAACTGGCCGCGCCGCATGTGATGCTGGGCGTCACCTGCGTCGCCGCGGAGACAGACGAGGAGGCGCGGTTCCTGTTCTCGTCGCTGCAGCAATCGACCCTCAACAACCGCCTCGGCACGCCGAGCCGGGTGCCGCCGCCGGTCGCGGATTTCGAGGCGACGCTCGATCCCTACAAACGCGCGGTGGTCGAGGATGCGTTCGGCGCCGCGGTCGTCGGCGGCCCGGAGACGGTGCGGCGCGGCCTCGAGGACCTCATCGCGCGCACCGGCGCCGACGAGCTGATGGTGACCGCCAACATCTACGACCACGACAAGCGCAAGCGCTCGTTCGAGATCATCGCGCAGGTGCGCGGCGCACCGTAGTCCGGGATGCTCTCAGCGTGGCCAGGCCGCCGCGGCCTCGGCTACGATCCATTCGCGAACGGCGCGCGTCGCCGCGTTTTCGGGCCGGTCTTCGCCGACCAGCAGATAGTCGCCGCCGTCCCACTCCGGCGTTGTGATCGGGCACACCAGGCGGCCTGCGGCGATATCCTTTTCAATCAGCGGCTTCGACGCGACGGCGATCCCCAGCCCCTCAACCGCAGCCTGCAGCTGCAGGTGCACATGCTCGAACTCGACGTGGCGGAGCGGCAGCAGATCGGCATGTCCGGCGGCCGCCAGCCATTGCGGCCAAGCCGCGTGCGTCGTCGCCGAATGCAGCAGCACATGCCGCCGCAGGTCTTCGACCGACGTCACCGGACGGTTCCGCAGCAGATCGGGGCTGCACGCCGGAAGCTGCCAGTCCTTCATCAGCACCTGCGAACGGAAGCCGGGCGCGGGCTGCCAGTTCAGGCGGACGCCAAGATCGGCGGCGCTCCCGACATAGCGCAGCCGACGCGAGGTCGCGGAAATCCGCACATCGATGTTCGGGAACTGCCGCTGAAACACGGCCAGCCGCGGGATCAGCCAGCGCAGCGCAAAGCTGGTCGGGACATTGACGCGGACGACCCCCGAGACGCGGCGCTCGGTCTCGGGCCGCCGCAGTTTCGCCGCCGCGGCCTCGAGGCGCGAAAACGCCTCGCTCGCGTCGCCGAGCATTTCGGCGCCTTCGCCGGTCAGGGCGACGCCGCGGGCGCGCCGTTCAAACAGCGCTACGCCGAGCCAATCCTCCAGCAACTTTATCTGCTTGCCGACGGCCCAATGGGTGACGTGCAAATCCGCCGCAGCGGCGGCGAAACTGCCATGCCTTGCGGCTGCTTCAAAAGCCCGCAATGCATTCAGCGGCGGCAATTTGGACTGGGCCATGGGTGACTTTTTCTCCCGTCTTCTGAGAATATTACACAATTGTGACGATTGCGCATCACCGCTACCGTAAAAGTCGGATGCACTGCGAGGCGGCGGGCGCGGCAATGTCATTGATCGCGACCACTTTGGAGCGGATCAGGGAGCCTTCGCGGCGGACGATGGCGGTGGCGTGTGGCGCGCACATCCTGCACGACGGCTATACCGATCTGCTCTATGTGCTGCTGCCGCTGTGGCAGGCGCAGTTCGGGCTGGACTATGCGGCGGTCGGGTTGCTGCGCGCGCTCTATGTCGGCGCGATGGCGGGGTTCCAGATCCCGGCCGGATCGATCGCCCAGCGCTTGGGCGGGCCGCTCGTCCTTGGACTCGGCACCGCGCTGGCCGGCATCGGCTATCTCGTCGCCGGCGCCAGCGTCGGGTTCGGGATGCTGGTCGCCGCGCTGGTGATCGGCGGGCTCGGCTCCGGCGTGCAGCACCCGATCAGCGCCAACCTGGTGTCGCAAGCTTTCCCCGGCGTCCGGTCGCGGCAGGCGCTCGCCGGTTACAATTTCTCGGGCGATCTCGGCAAGATGGCGTTCCCGGCCGCGACCGCCTGGCTCTTGACGCTGATGAACTGGCGGGCGGCGGCGACGGTGATCGGCATCGTTGGACTGTGCGCGGCCGCCGCGATCCTGGCGGCGCGCGGCCTACCCGGACGTGCCGTCCCGCCCGCCAAGGCAGCCGCCGATTCGCCGGAGACGGCCGCGCCGCCGCCGAGCAGACGCGGCTTCCCCTTGCTGCTGTCGATCGCGATGATCGACAGCGCGACGCGGATGGGGTTCCTCACCTTCCTGCCGTTCCTGTTAAAGCTCAAAGGCGCTGGACTGCCCGAGATCGGCATCGCCTTGACCCTGATCTTTACCGGCGGCGCCTGCGGCAAGCTCGCTTGCGGCTGGCTCGGCGCGCGGGTTGGCGTGGTTCGCGCGACCTGGATCACCGAGGGAGCCACCGCGGCGGGAATCCTCGCGCTGCTCCCGTTGCCGCTATTCGCCGGCATGGCGGTGCTGCCGCTGATCGGGGTCGCGCTCAACGGCACGTCGTCGGTGCTCTACGGCACCGTGCCCGAGCTTGTCCCGCCCGAAAGGCGGCAACGCGCGTTCAGCATCTTCTACACCGGCGGGATCGGCGCCGGAGCCACCTCGCCAATCCTCTATGGCCTCATCAGCGATGCGCTTAGCGTCCCCACGATGATGGTGCTTGTGGCGTCGGTCGTCTTGGTCACTTTGCCGCTGTCGTGGCGGCTGAAGCCCGCACTGCAGCACCCCTGAGCCGATAACCCCTCGACAAACCGCGCCGCGGCGTTATTCTATCTGAGAACAAAACAGGAATTTATTGTGGCGCGAGGAGCTCTCAGAATTCAGCGCGAGGCCGAACGGCAGTTTCCGGTGCGGGTACGCATCGCGGTGCCGCCCGGCGGGTTCGGCCGTCAGCTCGAAGTCATGCATGCCTGGCTCGACGAGGTCTGCGGCCCGACAGGGTGGATCTCGGCGCCGGCCGGCCTCGCCGGCGTGTTGAATGACGCCGTCGCCTTCTATTTCGACGATGCGGCCTTTGCCCATGCTTTCGTCAACCGTTTTTGCTGCGGTTACCGTCCGGTCGAGGTCAACCGCGCGGTCGAGGGCGCATTTTCGCTGCGCACCGAGATGCCGGCGCCGCGCCGGATCGCGCTCGGGCACAAGACGCCCTAGCGAATGACCCTGCCGGTCTGGGCAGGGTTGGCGGCGACCTGCTTCGCTGCCGCCCTGCTGCAAGCGACCAACGGGTTCGGCTTCGCGGTGCTCTCGGTGCCGTTCTTCCTGCTGCTGGTTCCGGCGGGGCAAGCGATCCAGCTTGTCGTCATCCTGAGCCTGGCGATCTCGCTAGTGATGATCCCGCGCCTGCACGACGCGATCGAACCGCGCCTGCTCTTGCACTTGGTGATCGGCAGCGCCGTCGGCCTGCCGGTCGGCCTCGTCGCCTTCGGCTACAGCGATCCCGCCGTCGTACGGCTCGCCGCAGGCGTGGTCATCGTGCTATTCGCGGCAGTGTTGGGGTGGAACGTCTATCGCCGACGGCCGGCGCTGGTGGCGATGCGGCGCGGCCTCGACCTGGGGGCTGGAACCATCGCCGGCGCCGCGACCGGGCTTGTCGGCATGCCGGGGCCGCCGTTGATGATCTATCTGATGCTGGCGGCGGCGCCGATGCGGGCGGTGCGCGCGACGCTCGTCGCGTTTTTCGCGCTGGTCTATGCCGCGACGCTGCTATCCGATGTTGTCTTCCTCGGCGTGCCCGGTTTCGACTGGGCGATCGCGGCGAGCCTGCTGCCGCTGATCTGGGCAGGCGGCATCGTCGGGTTGAGCGTTGCCGATCGTCTTAACGAAACGGTAGCGGCTGTGCTGTCAATCTTGGTGCTCGCGGTCGCCGGGCTGTATACCCTCGCCGCGGCGGCAAGCGCCGCGCTACGCTGAAGGTTGTGCCGCGAAGGGACCGCGCATGCCGGTATTCGACAAGATCACCGCCGCTCATGACGAGATGACCGCTTGGCGGCGCGACATCCATGCGCAGCCCGAACTCGGCTTCGAGGAGATCCGCACCGCCGAGTTCGTTGCGCACAAGCTCGAACAGTTCGGCATCGAGGTCACCCGCGACGTCGGCAAGACCGGTGTCGTCGGCCGGCTGCGCGCGGGCAATTCGCCGCGCTCGATCGGCCTGCGGGCCGACATGGATTGCCTGCCGATCCTCGAGGCCAACAGCTTCGCGCATCGCTCGAAAAACCCCGGCAAGATGCATGCCTGCGGCCATGACGGGCACACCACGATGCTGCTCGGCGCCGCCAAATACCTCGCCGCGACCAAGAACTTCGACGGCACAGTGCATTTCATCTTTCAGCCGGCCGAGGAAGGCCTCGGCGGCGCCGAGGCGATGATCGGCGATGGGCTCTTCGACCGCTTTCCGTGCGACGTGATCTTCGGCATGCACAACCGGCCGGGTCTGGCGGTTGGCAAGTTCCAAATTCGACCGGGTGCGATGATGGCGGGCGGCGCCTTTTTCGATATCAACGTCACCGGCGTCGGCGCGCACGGCGCGCGGCCCGAGGCCGGGATCGACCCGGTCATCGTTGGTGCGCATATCGCGACGGCGCTGCAGACCATCGTGTCGCGCAACGTGCGCCCAACCGACACCGCGGTCGTCAGTGTCACCCAGATCCACGGCGGCGACGCCTATAACGTGATCCCGGAGAAGGCGGTGTTGCGCGGCACCGCGCGCTGCTTCAGCGAACTGACCATGGGGGTCATCGGCTCGCGCATGACCCGCATCGCCGAGGGCATCGCCGAGGGCTTCGGCGCCAAGGCCGAGACCAATTTCCGGGTGCTGTTCCCGCCGCTGGTCAACCACGCGGACGAGGTGCAATTCATCGCCGATTGCGCCGCCGACATCGTCGGCGAGGCCAATGTCAACCGCAACTCCAACCCGGTGATGGCCTCGGAAGATTTCGCGATCATGCTGAAGCACGTGCCGGGCGCCTACATCCAGATCGGCAACGGCGACGGCGAAGGCGCCTGTGAAGTGCACAATCCCGGCTATGACTTCAACGACACCGCGCTGCCGTTCGGGGCGAGCCTGTTCGCGCGCCTCGTCGAAAAGCGCCTCGATCGGCTCGGCGCAAGCTAGCGCGCGCCTTACGGACGCCGCGAACGGCGTTCTAGGCATTTGCAAGTCGCCATTACCGGACCGGCCGTCGTATCTTGCGCGCGAGCGCGCCGGCATGAGATCGTCGAATTGCCCTGCCGCTTCCCTTGATGAAAGCAATCGTGATGAGCAGCGCGGCGCCGGAACCGCGGGAGGACAAGACAAGCGTTCGCCCCGAGAACATCGACGCCCTGACTGGTCTCCGGTTCATCGCCGCATTCACGATTGCTCTGGGGCACTCCTACGCTCCGTGGGGCAACGTAACCATCGTCGGCATGCCGCTTTTCTTTACCTTGAGCGGCTTTATCATCCACTACATCTATTCGGATACTTTTGGATCAAGCTGGAGGCCAGCAGCGGCTAAATTCGCCGCAGCACGTTTCTCACGAATTTATCCCCTCTATTTCATCCTGCTTCTCGTCGCTTTTGTCGCCACCCCAATGGGGAAAACACTTTGGCAGACGGGAAATATGTGGCTGATACTGTCTTATGTTTTTGCTTGTTTTACTTGGTTTCCGCTATCCATAGACGGCAAAATAACCGCCGAATGGTATTACGGCATCTCATGGTCGGTATCGACAGAGATTTTCTTTTATCTCGCCTATGCTCTCGTATTGTTTCGATTGAATCGAATCCAGAATGCGAGGCGATGCTTAATAGTTGTTGTGACGTTTGTTATTTCAACATACGTGTTATTTTATATCGTATTTTTTACTCGTGATTTATGGGAATCATTTGCACTCCAGGTCTCAGGTCTCGCTCCGCGTTCGTCAGGCTTTGGCAATTCGTTTTATCGCTGGCTCCTCTACACGTCTCCATATGCTCGAATCTTTGAGTTTATTGGCGGTTGCCTCGCCTGCCAGCTTTACCTGCTGGTGCGCAACTCCACCAAATCTCGTAGCCGCCTTATCACCGAACTCTTCGGTTGGCTGCCATGTTTGCTGATTGTCGGCACGATGATCATCTTCGAACCTATCGCGCAACATCATCCATGGTTGGCAGTTGGCGACCATTCCTTTCAAGCGTTTTTCGTTAACTTGCACATGAATTTCCTGCTGGCGCCGTTTTGCTGCCTACTGATTTTCGCGCTGGCATGGGGCCGCTCCACAGTTTCGCGTATTCTCAGCTGGGGTGGCATCGTGCTGCTTGGCGAGATCAGCTATTCGACCTATCTCGGTCATCCGTTGGCGCAGGGGTTTGCCCAGGGCTTATGGCTGCCGCAATCGCCACCCGCGTCGGTGGCGTGCGAGCTCTTGGTCATCTACTTGTTCTCGTGGATGTTCTTTGCGGCAATCGAGGTGCCGTCAAAGGCCGGATTGCGCCGGTTTTTTGCGGCGCGGCCACTCAATCTGGTCGCCGGTTTGCTCCACCGCCCGGCTTGGGCGCGATCAAGCGCCTCCTCTACCTTAATTCACGCGCAGGAAACGGCAGTAGATCGCCTAGATGAGTTGCAAAAAAGTAGCTGAAACTAACGCGCAAGAGACTGACGAGCATGATGGCTTGTGCGCGAGCTGCCCTTCCAACACAGGTAGCATTACCTTGTCCCTTCGGTGGGCGCAGCGATGTGGCCCTCAGCCACGATCTCGCCAACCGCTGGCCTAGCGCGACCGCGCAGAAGGCTCCGAAGCGCCTTTTGTGCGGGTACCTCGATAACCCGGTAGAGGCCAGCAGCAAGAGCGACGGCGATGACGAAATCGACCGCAAAGAGGCCGCAGAAATCGACAAATCCCAGCCATGAGAACGTCTGGTTGCGCATGCCGTCAGCGAGATTAGTCGCGAACGGATGGAACAAATAGAGGGAATAGGAAATCTCGCCAAAAAACAACAGGCCGGAGGCCGAAAGCGCGCGTGACAAGCGCGATGCGGGCCGCGCCAGCATGATCGCAGCAAACAGCAGCGGCAGCACGGGTTGCAGGAGAGTTTCTGCGAAGCCGAACACCCCCGATACCCAGGCCAGCCACAAAGCGGCGCAGCATAGCGGCAATACGCCGTCGTCGAGCCACGGCGGCAGGCGAAATCCGCGAAGCACAGCGACGGCGGCAATCCAGCCAAAGGCGAAATCGTAGAAACGGACATAGGGCGACCAATAAAAAAACCATCGCGCCGCTTCGTCGGGCGCGATGGGATCAAAAGCTGCGGGTAACGACGCCAACGCCGGATACATCGGCCCTTGGTGCAAAGTGAGCCACGCAATCGCCGTCAGATAAAAGACGGCCAATCCGGCGGCAATCGCGATCACTGCACTTCCAAAGCGCCGCTTCGCCTTGCGAAACGCGACAACGCACTCGACGAAAATGGCATAGAGCGCGATTTCGGTGCTGATGCTCCAGCACATTGGGTCCGTCAACCAACGCCCCGCGAGCTTGAACGGGTAAAGCGATTCGATCGAGATCATCAACAAGAGTTGAGCGGTCAGGGTCTGACTCCCATAAAGGGCCGGCCGCATATAGATGAGAGCCAAGTATACGAGCAGCACCGGATAGAGGCGCGAAAACCGCAACCAAGCGAACCGGGCGGTCGATGCCGCGGCGCGATTGCCCCAGTCCATCGACAGGTAGTTGTAGGCGATGACGAACCCGCTCAGAGTGAAAAACAGCGACATCCCCCACTCGGCATTGCCGAGCGCGCGGATCAGCCAACCCGGCGCCGTCATCCGGTTGTAAGGCGCGCACCACTCGGAATAATGCGCAACCAAGACAGAGAGCGCGGCGAGGCCGCGCAGCCCGGTCAGGCTAAGCGTTTCCGAATGCCGTGGGCGGGACGTGATCACGTCGCTGGCCTTATTCCCACGCCAAGTATCGATATCGCAACCCATGAAGTTCTAGCAGAGCGCAGCGTGAGGAGCGAGATCACGATCCGGCGCGAGGCTCGCCTATTCCTTGCTGCTCCTTGCCGCAAACAGCTTCAACCCGTTCATCTACTTTCGCTTCTGACCGAGTGTGTGCGGCGCGATGGCGTGCGCGGCCGAGCCGCGCTAGTCTATTGGCAATCTCTTTGGGAGGAACCGGAAATGGCTGAACTCGGCGTAGAGGTCGATTGCCTCGCGGGCGTCAAGGTCGTGGATTTCACCCAGTTCGAGGCCGGCCCGTCATGCACCGAATCGCTGGCCTGGCTCGGGGCCGAGGTGGTCAAGATCGAGAACCCGCTGACCGGCGACCCTGGCCGCCGTCTCGCCGGGCCTGGCGCGCCGGACAAGGATCCTTGGTACTTCCACCAGTTCAACGCCAACAAGAAGTCGCTGACGGTCAACCTCAAGTCGCCACGCGGGCTGGAAATCGTCCGCGAGATGCTGAAGAAGGCCGATGTCACGATCGAGAACATGGCGCCCGGCACGATCGAGCGGCTGGGCCTCGGCTATGACGAGGTCAAGAAGATCAATCCCGGCATCATCTATTGCCAGGTCAAGGGTTTCGGCACCGGCAGCCCGTACGAGAAGAACCTCGCCTTCGACATGATCGCCCAGGCCGCGGGCGGCCCGACCAGCGTCACCGGCGAGGCCGGCCAGCCGCCGGTCAAACCCGGCCCCAGCTTCGGCGACACCGGCACCGGCATGCTGATGGCGATCAGCATCCTCGGCGCGCTCTACAAGCGGGCGCAGACCGGCCAGGGCCGCCGCCTCCAGGTGGCGATGCAGGACGCGATGATCCACTATATGCGCGTGCCGTTCTCGCGCACCCAGCTCTCCGGCAAGGCCCCGGCGCGCGGCGGCAGCACCCGCTCGCAGCAGGGCGGGCTGGTGCCGTCGGCGCTCTATCCGTGCAAACCGGGCGGGCCGAATGACTACGTCTACGTGTTCTGCAGCCGCGGCAACGCCGACCATTGGCAGCGGCTGCTGCGCGTCATCGGCCGGGAAGACCTCAAGGGCGACGAGCGCTACGAGACGCAGAACGCGCGCAGCCAGCGCGCCGAGGAGGTCGACGCGATCATCTCGGCGTGGACGCGCGAGCGCACCAAGGAAGAGGCGATGAAGCTAATCGGCGAGGCCGGGGTGCCGGCGGGCGCGGTGTTCGACACCGCCGAGCTGATGGCCGACGCCTCGCTCGCCGAGCGCGGCATCATGCAGACGATCGACCACCCGACCAGCGGCAAGGTCAAGATGCCGGCGTGGCCGGTGCGCTTCGACGGCCACCCGACCAAGGTCAAACCGTCGCCGCTGCTGGGTCAGCACAATGCCGAAGTGCTGTCTGGCTGGCTTGGCATGAGCGCCGGCGACATCGACGGCCTCAAGGCCGACGGCATCATCGGCAAGTAACCCCCGGACAATGAGGTGACGATATGAAGCTCTACTACGCCCCCGGTGTCTGTTCGATCGGTATCCACGTGCTGCTCGAGGAGATCGGCAAGCCCTACGACCTCGAAGCGGTCAACCTGCGCGAAGGCGCGCAGTACCAGCCGGCCTTCACCCAGGTGAGCGCGAAATCGAAGGTGCCGGCGCTGCAGCGCGACGACGGCTCAATCCTCACCGAGTTCCCGGTTATCGCCACCTACCTCGCCAAGACCAACCCGCAGGCCAAGCTGATCCCGCAGGACCTCGAAACCGAGGTGCGCGCCTACGAGGCGATGGAATACGCGGTCGCCACGATGCACGGGCAGGGCTTCGCGCGCATCTTCCGCCCGGGTAATTTCGGCCCCGCCGAGCAGGAAGAGCAGGTCAAGGCGCGCGGCCGCGAGATGGTCGAGAAGGGCTTTCAAATTCTCGACAAGGCGCTCGCCGGCAAAAACTACCTCGGCGGCAACGAGCTGTCGGCCGCCGACGCCGCGGTGTTCTATGTCGAGTTCTGGGGCGCCGGCCGTCTGGGCATGAAGCTGCCGCCGAATGTCGCTGCGCATTACGAGCGGATGAAGTCGCGGCCGGCGGTGCAGCGGGTGATGCAACAGGAAGGCGTCGCTTAAGGGATTTGCGCTTCACTTTTGAGACCCCCCTTCCCGGGCTTGACCCTGGGGTCCACGGCGTCGTTCGCGAACATCTGTGCAAGAACCGTGGATGGCCGGATCAAGTCCGGCCAAGGTGATCTGGAGACACCCATGATGTCTGACACCGCCAACGCGGCGATGGGCCGGTATTGGAACGAGATTGCCGGGCCGCGCTGGGTCGGGCGGCAGGCGATCCAGGAAGCCCGCAACGTCGAGATGCTGGAGCAGCTGCTTGCCGCAGCACAGGCCAAGCCCGGCGAACGCGTGCTCGATATCGGTTGCGGCACCGGGGTGACAACGGAGCCGTTCGCCATCGCGGTTGGGCGCACCGGACACGTCACCGCCGCCGACATCTCGCGGCCGATGCTCGACGCGGCGCGGCAACGGATCGAAGGGCGCGGACTCACCAATGTGACGCTGCTGCTCGCCGACGCCCAAGTGCATGCGTTTGCGCCGGGGACGTTCGACCTGCTCACCTCGCGGCTCGGCGTGATGTTCTTCGCCGATCCCACCGCGGCTTTCCGCAACCTGTTCGCGGCACTGCGGCTCGGCGGGCGGCTGGTCATGGCGGTCTGGGCGACGGTCGGCGAGAGCCTGCACCAGAGCTTGCCACTCGAAGTCGCGGTCCGGCACCTTGGTTCGCCGGCACCGCAGCCGGCGCACGCCCCGGGACCAAACGCCTATGGCGACCGCGACTATCTGCGCGGCATCCTCGCCACCGCGGGGTTTGCCGAGATCGCCATCGAACCTCGGCATTTCCTCGTTCACGGCGACACCGCGCCCGACACCGCCGAGCACGCGGGTCAGTTCGGCGCGGTACAGCGGCTGATGGACGAAAAGGGCGCCGACGCGGCGACCCGCGCGGCGATCCTCGACGACATCGCGACCGCCTTCGCGCCGTACGACACCGCGGACGGCGTGCGCCTGCCGGCGACCTTCCTGCTGGTGACCGCGCGGAAGGCGTAGAGGCGGAAGTATTACCGCTCCCCGGCGGAAGCCGGGGCCTACCCTTCGGCAGGTCGAGCAGCTGACAAGTGGGTCCCGGCTTCCGCCGGGAAGCGACTTTTTTACAGCCGCAGCTTCTGCTCCAAGAGGTCCGGCAGGTCATTTTCTAGCAGCACGACATCGTCAGCGCCGAGGTTGTGCGCCATCCATTCTTGCGCCTCGGCGAAACCGGGGCAGGAGACGATCGCAGCCTCGGGCGCGGCGGCGGCGAAGGCCTCGGCGAGCGGCGCGACGCGGTGGGGCGCCACCGCAACCAGCACGTCGACGTGGGCGGCTGCGATCCCACCGATGCGGCGATGCTCCTCGTCGTGCGCGGCGCCGAGCTCGACCATACCGGGGGTCACAAGGATGCGCCGCCCCCCGGGCCGGCGCAGCACATCGAGCAATTTGAGCGCCGAAACAAACCCCACCGGGTTCGAGTTGTAGGCGTCGTCGATCAGCACCGCGCCGTTGCCTTGGCGTTTGACCTCGAGCCGGTGGGCGATCTGCGGCGTGGTCTTGAGACTTGCGGTCACGTCCTCAGGCGGGATGCCGAGCGTACAAGCGGCGGCGAAGGCGAGCGCGATGTTGCGGCCCTGGTGCAAACCGTAAAGCGGCGCGCGCAGCTGATACGTTGTGCCCTGCCACGACACGGTGAGCGCGATACCGTCGGTGTCCTGGCGCAGGTTAGTCAGCGTCACCGTGGCGCCAGGTTCGGGCCCGACCGTCACAATCGTCCCCGAATGCGCCGCGGCGAAGCGGCGCGGCGCGGCGAAGGCAAGCGTGTCGGCGGCGGCAATCACCGTGCCGCCCGCTGCGGCGACCGCGTCGGCCAGCTCGAACTTCGCCTCCGCCACCGTTTCCAGCGATTTGAACCGCTCGTAATGCGCCAGGCCGATCGCCGTGACGATGCCCATCCTGGGCGGGGTCAGTTCGCACAGCCGGCGGATGGAGCCCGGCCCGTAGGCCCCCATCTCGACCACCAGGTAGCGGTGATGCGGTTGGAGCCGCTCGCGGATCACCCGGGCGATGCCCATCGCGGTGTTGACGCTGCCCGGTGTGATCAGGGTCGGCGCCGCGGTCTCGAGAATGTGGCCCAGAATGTGTTTGACCGAGGTCTTGCCGTAGGAGCCGGTGATAGCGATCACCATCGGGCCGAGCTGGCGCAGCTTGTCGTGCGCCTCGTTCCAATACCGGCGTTGCGTGCGCGCTTCCAACGGTGCCAGCAGCAGATTGGCCGCGACCAGCGCCAGCGGCACGAGTTGCACCGGAACGAGCCACACGAGGGCTTGCCGGGTCGCGATGGCGGCGAGCACCGCGGCGACGGCGACGAGCACCAGGGCAATCACGTAGATCCGGCTCGCGCGCGCAGTCATCGCCAGGCGCTTCTTGGCGATTTTGCGCGGGTCGCGCTCGAACGCCGCGACCGCGACGCACGCGACGCCGGCGAGCGCCGGGAACAGCCAAACCGGCGGTGTCGCCGGAACCAACAACTGCGCGAGGCCGATCACGATCAGGGCAGCCGATAACCTTCGGTCGACCGCCGTGTTCCTCACCAACCACTCGAGAAACCGACCGTTATCGTATTCTTCCTGCTGAAAAAGATGGAGATAGGTCAGGAGTCGGCGTGCGGCGAAGACGACGAAGGCGACGGCCGGAAAGATGCTGCTCATCTAAGCCCGCGCAACAATTCGCCGAGCAGATGCGCCACCTGATGCCGGCCGTCGGTGAGGATCGTGTAGTGTTCGAAGCCGCGCAGCAGGTGGAGCTGCGAGCCGGGGATCAGTGCGTGGAGGCGCTCGGCGATCTCGGAAGGGCTCTCGGTGTCGCGATCGCCATGCACCAGCACGCTCGGAACCCTTACCGCCCGCGCCACTTCGGTCAAATCCTCGTTGACCGCCTTGACCAGCACCGGGCGCATCGCCCCGGCGCTACGGTAGTCGCTGCTCCCGTAGCGCTCGCGCAGCCGGTCGCGCACCGGGCCTTCCGGGGTCAGTGCCCGCAGCACACGGAAGGCGACGCGGCGTGGCGCGCGCTTCAGCCGCGCTGCCAGCGAGCGATGCGGCGGCAATCCCGCCGCCGCGATCAGGAACAACGCGTCGACCAACCCCGGATGGCGAGCGGCGAGCTGCAACCCGACCCGGCAGCCAAACGAATGGCCCACCCAGATTTTTCGTCCGGCCGGCAAGGTGGCGAGCCATTCGGCCATCGCGTCGGCGTACTCCGCGGTACCCCAAGTAGCGGGCGGGATCGGCGAGGCGCCGAAGCCGGGCAGGTCGATGAGCCACGAATCGGCTTGCGCCCGCATCGCCTGCGCCAATGGCAGAAGCGCGCCATGGGTGTGCCCCCAGCCATGTGCCCAGATCAATTGCGCCGCTCCGGACGGCGCGGGGCCGCCGACCAGGTACACGGCGAATTGGGTTTCTCCGACGCGGCAATCTTCGCGCTTCAGACTGGCAGAACTCATGCGCCTATAGGATAAAACGCCGCGATGAAAACCCGAATTGCCGTGTTTCTTGGCGGCCGCTCCCCCGAGCACGACGTCAGCGTTGTCACGGGATTGCAGGCGTTGCAGGCGCTCGATCAATCGCGCTTCGAAGCGTTCGTCGTCTATGTGACGCCGCAGGGCGAATGGCTTGTCGGGCCGGGGCTCGACGACCGCCGCAATTATCTGCCCGAGGCGGCATTGCGCGGCAAGCTTACCGACGTCACCCTCGACATCGCCGGCGGCGGCACCGGCCGTCTTTTGCCGCGTAGGACCGGGCTGTTCTCGCGCCGGCCGACAATCGAGTTTGATGTCGCGTTGCTTGCCTTTCACGGGCTCGGCGGCGAGGACGGGCAAATGCAGGGCCTCTTCGAGAGCGCCAACATTCCCTACACCGGCATGCGCACGCTCGCCTCCGCCGTGCTGATGGACAAGGTCGCCACCAAGCGCATGCTCGCCGGGAGCGGCATCCCACTGTTGCGGCAGGCGCTGGTTGACCGACCCGAGTCGGGATTGCCGGTCGCCGCATCGCTGGTGGCGCAACTCGCGGAGATCGGCTTTCCCTGCATCGTCAAGCCGGTACATCTCGGCAGCAGCATCGGCGTCGGCAAGGCCGATAACATCGACGAGGTGCGCGCGCTGTTGGCGGCGATCTTCCGCCTCGACACCCAGGCGCTGATCGAGCCGTTTGTGCCCAACCTCGTCGAATACAACGTCGCGGTCGCGCGCTTTGGCGGCGCGCCGCGCTGCTCGGCGATCGAGCGGCCCAAGCGGGTCGAAGACCTCCTCGATTTCCGGCAGAAATATCTGTCCGGCGGCGGGGACGACAAAACTGGCGGCAAGAATCTGGTTCAGCCGAGCGAGGGGATGCTGTCGCTGACCCGCGAGATCAACCCGGTGCTTCCCGGCCAGCAGGCACCCGACATCAGGCGGTGGGCGCTGGCCGTGTTCGAGGCGGTCGGCGGCGCTGGCGCGCCGCGCATCGATTTCCTGTGCAACGAGGCGACCGGCGAGATTTGGCTCAACGAGGTCAATCCCTGTCCCGGCTCCTTCGCCTTCTACCTGTGGGAGGCAGCGGAACCGCCGCTCGGTTTCACCGCGCTGCTGTCGGCGCTGATCGACGAGGCCCAGGCCCGCCACCGGGCCGTCCAGCTTCCCGACGACCCCGTGCCGTCGGACGCACGGCTACTGCGGCGGCCCTGATCTGACACGGTCAGTGGTGATGACCCGGACCGCCGTGGAAGGTGCCGCCATGGAACGTGCCGCCACGGTAGCCACGGTAGTAGCCGCCGCGATAGCCGCGGTAGCCCCAGCCATAGAAGCCGAATGGAACGATGTCGGGCGCGGAGTAGTAGCTAAGCGGCGCGCAGCCATAACCCGCCACGTAATAGTATCCGTAGGGGCACGGGCTGTTCTCCTGCGCGCCCGCGCTGGGCGCGAGCGCCACGGCGCCGAGACAGGCTGTACCCAGTAAAAATGCCGCCTTACCAAGGAACTTGTATCGGTTCATCGTAACCTCCTGACGCGCTGCGCGCTGATGGCTCCGCGCGTGAATGGTGACCTGCGGTGTTCGGAAGGGCGCTATTGCTGCGAGCGCGTGTGCATCCGCATGCGCATGGGGCGCAGGCTGAACTGCTCAAAATACTGGTCCGCGGCGACCTTTTGGTCGGGGGACAGCGCCTGATAGAGCGCGTCGAACGGCGCGATCAGCCTGTTGATCGCCTCGCCGCGTGCGGCGGCAGCCTGCGCCAGCCAGCGCAATCTTGCCGGCGCCGAGAAGTCGGTCGCCTGCGCCCGGGCGAGGAACATGGCGTGAACCGCCTGCGCGTTGGCCCGCCTGGTATCGGCGTAGGCCCGGAACAGCGCCTCCTGGTCGGGGGTGATGCGCAGCAGGTTGTGTAATTCCGCGATGCGGATCTCGACCTCGTCGGCAAAATCTTGTGGCAATTGCACCGCCATTGCCGCCGGGCCCGGTTGCATCGGCACGCTCTGAGCGGCGACGGGCGCCGACAACAGCGCCAGTATCGCCAAGCTGCTCGCCACGCCGGCGATCGCGGTCTTCCCTAAACGGGTCATGGTCCCGGTCATCTGTGTCCCTTCCACTGAGGCGGCCGGGCCGTTGTCGCCTGACCATTGGCGCATCTTTGACGATCCCCGGACCGGTGCGCCTTGACCCAGATCAATGCCGGCAGTGGCGGTACACGCGCCATAGCCAAAGCGATCATAGGTTCGTATCAAGGGGCAAATCTCCCCATTGCCAAGCACGCCCGTTTCGGCACACTGTTTCCCTGACGAAGAAGCCTTAAGGCCCGTCAAACGCCGAACGGGGCGGATGCGCGAAGAATCTTTTCTTGAACTCGGGGAGGATTCCGCATGTCCGATATGCCGGCCATTGCCGTACTCGGTCGCAAGCTCGACAGCATTCCGTTCAGCCCCTACCACATCGCCGTGATCCTGGTGCTGGGTCTTGTCGGCTTCACCGACGGCTACGATCTGGCGTTGACCGGTTCACTGCTGGTGCTGGCGAAAGGTCCGCTGCACATCACGCCTGATCAGATCCGCTGGCTGACCGTGGCCGCGACCATGTTCGTCGTCGTCGGCGGCTTCATCTCCGCAGCGATTTCCGACCATGTCAGCCGCAAGACGATCATCCAGATCGGCGTCGTCGCCATGACTTTCTTTACGCTGCTGATCCCGTTCGTGCAGACCGCCGAGCAGCTGATCGTCGTTCGCCTATTAACCGGTGTTGGGCTCGGCTTCGCGATCACCGCGCCGTTTCCGGTCGCCGCCGAGCTGATGCCGGCGCAGCATCGTCGGACCTATGGCGCGATCTACGAGATCTGCCTGGCGAGCGCCTTCGTGCTGCTGCCGTTCGTCGGCGGTCTGCTGGCGGGCAGCGACAACGGTTTTCGCTGGATCGCGCTGCCCGGGGGACTCGCGCTTTTCGTCGTGCCGATCCTCGTGCATCTGGTGATCCCGCAGAGCGCGCGCTGGCAGCTACGTCACGGCCGTACCAAAGAGGCGGTGGAGACCGTAAACCTGTACATCCAGCGCTGCGGCAACAAGGTGCCGCCGCTGACGGTCGCCGAGCTCGGCACCAACCTCGCTGAAACGCGCGAGCAGCTACCGAAGTTCAGCGCGCTCTTCGCGCCCGGCCAGTTCCGCTGGACCGCGGTTGGAATCCTCACCGCGATGTCCGCGGGCACGGCCTACTATCTAATTGCGATCCTCCTGCCGAAGGCGCTGATCGAACAAGGCGGCGCGGTGTCCACCGGCTTCGCCATCACGACGGTCGTCTTTCTGGCGACGATCCCCGGCAAGGCGTTCAATGCACTCCTAATGGAGTGGTGGGGACGCCGTTGGGCAATCGCTTACGCCATGTCGGGTGCGTTCCCCGGGCTGATCCTGATGGCGACCGCGCATCTTGGCGGCGACTATGCCGGCATCATGATGGCAGCCGGCGCGGTTATCCTCGGCTTCACCGCGCTGTCTTCCTTCACCATCGTACGGGTCTATTTGTCGGAACAGTTCCCCACGGAATTGCGCGGCCGGGGTAACGTGTTTGGCGAGGCCTTTGGCCGCATCTTCGCCGGCGTTCTGGCGCCATTCTTGATGGAGCCGCATGTCGCTGAGCCATTCACCTTCTTCGGCACGATCGTCATCGTCGTGATGTGCGGCGCGTTCATCCCGGTGCTGTTCGGCAAGGAAACCGTCGGCCAGCTCGAGGCCGTGACCGAGCGCGGAATGGCGTTCGAGGCCGCGGAGTAGGCACGATTGAGTGCGGCGGCAGGCCGGGGACCTGCCGCCGCCCGTTCTTCAGGAGACCGATGGCCGCATCGCGAAGCCGCTACCGGCGCGCCACCCAACCCGGTAAACTGTGGCCAGGTCAAATTGGTGAGGATGCCATGATCCACCATCTGTCGATCGCCGCGCACGATCCGAAACATACCGCCGACGTGCTGGCGGACATGATGGGCGGCACCGCGGTGCCGTTCCCGCCCAACCCGGGGAGCTTCTTCGCGCTCCAGCTCGACGAGCACGGCTCGGGGGTCGAAGTCTATCCCGCCGATACGGCGCTCGAACCCAACGGCGACATCGGCGGCACCTTCTCGAAACGGGCCGGCATCACCGGGTTCGGCTCAACCCATTTCGCGCTCAGCGTCGCCACCGACGCCGCCAAGGTCAAAGCGATCGCCGCGCGCGAAGGCTGGAAGTGCTTCGACTGCAATCGCGGCCCGTTCCACGTCATCGAGGTGTGGGTCGAGAACAATCTGATGGTCGAGATCCTGCCGCCCGAGTACGCGCGGGAATATCTCGACTTCACCCGCCCCGACAGGTTCCTCGCCGCGCTCGCCAACGCGCCGCGCCAAACCTCTCGACACCGGCAAGCCGCCGAGTGACCAAGGCCGCCCGGGGCGGCGGCCTGTTCCTCCAATCGCCAGCCCGCACCTGTCGACGACGATCGTCGAGATGGTGAGATCGCGGAACCATTGGTGGTTGGCGGGGATGAGATACCACGGCGCATAGGCGGTGCTTATCTTCTCCAGGGCATCCTCGAAGGCCTCAATATCTTTCGGCCAGAGCTCGCGTTCCGAATAGTCCAACTCGCGGATCTTCCAATGCTGAGCCGGGTCGTCCAGCCTTGCCTTGAATCGCGCGAGCTACTCTTCCGGGCTGATGTGCAGGTAGAACTTGAGGATACGGGTGCCGCTGGCGCTCAGCTGTCTTTCGAAGTCGGTGATCAATTCATAGCGCTTCGACCACACCGATTTGGGAGCCTTTGCACTACCGATCCCTCACCGACAACACGGATTTGCTGGCTTCCGAAACGCGAACGATCTTGTAGTTTCGGCCCTGAGCGCTGTTTGGAGCGTCCGTAGCTTGCATGGGGAGCGCGAACCCGATCGTCAGGGTCCAGACCGCGAGATGGTCGTCGTAGAGGAACTCCTCGAGGCGCACGTTTTCCGGAGTCTCGGGCGCGAACAGCTCGTTGACCTGCTGTCTCGCGACCGCGACGGCCTCTTTTAAATTCATCGATGCCTACTGCGCCGCGTTCCGCCGCGCCGCGTGCCAGTCGGCGGCGCGCGGGATCGGCAGGCCGAGATTGTCGCGCAAGGTCGGACCCTCGTAATCCTTGTGGAAGAGGCCGCGACGCTGCAGCTCGGGCACCAGGAGGCGCACCACGTCGTCATAGGCGCCGGGCATACTGGTCGCCGCCAAGACGAACCCGTCGCAGGCCGGCGCGGTGAACCACTCCTCCATCTGGTCGGCGACCTGTTTCGGGTTGCCGACGAACATCGGATGCTCCTTCACCGTGCCGCGGCCGGAGATGGTGATGAAGTCGCGCACCGTCGGGTTCTTTTTGCCCGACAGCCGCACCACCCGGTCGCGAAAGCCTTGGAACGACAATTCGGCCATCTCGCCGTCGCTAAACGGCTCGTCGAGCGGCTTGCTGGCGAAATCGTAATTGAGCACCTCGGAGAGCAGGACCAGCGCGTCGACATCGCGCGCCGTCGCCTCGATAACCGCGCGCTTGTCTTGCGCGGCTGCCTCGCTTTCGCCGACGCACACGTAGCAGGCCGGCGCCACGCGCACGCTCGCGGGGTCGCGGCCGGCGGCGGCGATAGCGGTTTTGAAGGCGGCGTATTCGCGGATGCCGTCCTGCAGGCCGTGGAAAATCACGAACACCAAATCGGCCCATTTGGCGGCGAAAGCCTGGCCGCGGCCGGACTGTCCCGCCTGGATCAGCACCGGCTGCCCCTGCGGCGAGCGCGGCACGCTAAATGGCCCGCGCGACTGGAAATACCGACCCACATGGTCAAGCCGATGCACTTTGGCCGGGTCGGCGAAGCGGCCCATCGCCTTGTCGAGGATCAGCGCGTCGTCCTCCCAGGTATTCCAGTGGCCGAGCACCACCTCCATGAACTCGTCGGCGCGGTCGTAGCGGGCGTCGTGCTCCATGTGCTCGCGCTGTCCGAAGTTCCTGGCTTCGGCGCGGTTGAGCGAAGTGACGATGTTCCAGGCGGCGCGGCCTTTCAGCATCAGATCCATGGTCGCAAAGACGCGGGCGACGTGGAATGGTTCGTAATAGGTCGTCGAATAGGTCGCGCCGAGCCCGAGCCGCCGCGTCACCGCGCCCATCATCATGATGGTCGTGCATGGATCGAGCTTGACCGCGCGCACCCCGGCCGCTACCGCCTCGGCGTGCTCGCCGGTATAAATGTCGGGGAGCGCCAGCCGGTCGTCGAAGAACGCCATCTGGATCTTGCCGTCCTCCAGCGTGCGGGCGATGCGCTGGTAGTATTCCGGCGACAGGAAATCCGTCATCGTCGCCGGATGGCGCCACGAGCCGGGCAGGTTGGAGCAGTTCTGCGCCTGCAGAAAGGCGACCAGCGTCATCATGCGGTTCTGGGAGGTCATGCAGGCGTTCTCTGTGTTCATCGGCACTCAGCTGCGCCGGCTCGGGAAGAGTAAACCGGAACGCTCGATCAGTGCACCGTCGCCAAGCCGGCGATCGGGAGAGCCGCCGCGCCTCGCCGCCGCGCGCTCAGCATCCGCCGCGCATCCTCGGGGCGGCCTGCGCCTAGATAAGCCTTCAACAGCGTGAACTCCACCAGGTCGAGCTGGGCGCGGCTGCCGCCGATGCGCTCGAGTTCGCCGGAATTCGGTTCCAGCGCGTCGATCGCGGCGGCGAAATCGCGCCGCTCGAACGCGGCAAAGGCGCACGATACCGCCGGAACCAGAGGACCCGACGGATACCGGCCCGCTCCCGCGAGTTGCTTCATCTGCTCGGCGCGGGCCGCCAATGCCGCATCATCGCCGGCCACGACCTGCGTGAGCGCGATATGCAGGTCGGAAAAGGCATCGCCGGCACGGGGGAACGCGCCGGTCGCGAGATCGTGCATCACCTGCCACGCCTCGGCGTCGCGCGGATAGCCGGCGAGTTCCCAGCGCCACAGAAACGCGGCCGCATCATTCACCTTCCCGCGCGGCGGGCCGCTATGGACATCGGGCGCGAAGGCTTCGCTGAAAAGCCGGCGCGCCGCTGCCGCGTCGCCGGCCTCGAGGTGGCCGAGCGCGAGATGCCAACTCAGGTGACTATAGAGCGCACCGCCCCGCGGATAGGTGGTCAGCCAAGACGCCAGGAAGGCACATGCCGCATTCGGGTCGCCCTCCTCATAACAGAGGTGCGCACGCGCATGCGCCGCCCAAGGGTTTTTCGGGTTTTGCGCGAGGGAACGGTCGATCAACGGGCGAGCGGCCTTGCGCTGTCCATTCTCGGAAAGCGCCATGCCATGATGCGCGGTGAACCACCAATCATCGCCGTAGCTCGGGGCCAGTTCGTCGAGCAGCTTTAGCAGCATGCGTTTCTGGCCGGCTCGCCCGGAACTGCCGATCAGACCATTGGTGAACGCTGTCGTGCTGAGCACCAAGACGTCGCGCGGCCAAGCGTCGAGGTGCGCCGGCAGCGCGGCGAGCGCGGCCTCGGAGTCACCTGCCACGAGCAGAGCGAAGAATGCGACGTGGCTCGCTTCCCGCGCGGACAGTCCCGTGGTCAGGGCATTGGCCGCCGCCATCGAGGCGCGTGCCGCCGCCGCGTCCCCGCGTTGCAGCAGCGCGTGGGCCTTGGCGGCATGGGCAAGGGCAAAGCCGGGCGCCGCAGCGATGGCGCGGTCGAACGCCTCGATCGCGCCCGGATACATAGTCAGTTTCGTTTCGCAGCCCTCGACATAGGCGTCTCGCGCCGCGGACGATCCAATCGACAAGGGAAGTCCGTACCGGTCCGTCAGCATGAGCGCCTCATCGCGGGATTGGCGAGAGACGATACACCCGGTCTTGTCGATTCGGGCCGCCAGACTTCGTTGACCTATGTCCATGACCAACCGAGCGCAGCGTCGTTGCGCTACTCGAATGCTCGGCCATTTTAGCCATCTAGCCCGCACCGGCTGGTGCGGGACGGAGACGTTGCCAATCGAGCTCCTAACAAGGCCCAGTCCGACCTGTCATCGCTGGTTTGTTTGGCCGCCACTCGATCATTGGCCGTTGTTGGCGCTGAGCAGCCGGAGAAAAGCTGCACCTAGCAGCAGCTGAAGGGCGGCGTAGAGCGAAGCGCCCCAACCACGTGTCGCGCAACGCTTCGGCACAGTAACTATTTCTTCATCTAACCATCACGGATCCGAACCAATTTTTGGATCAGTTTGTCGCCGTGCTGTCGCGCTGATTTCGGATCGCTATCGAGCTCGGAATGACGTCAGAACTTGATCAGGTCACCGTAAGAAAGGCTTATGCGCGCTGGGCTCCCGTTTATGACCTCGTTTTCGGCAAGCTGTTTGATCGTGGTCGCCAGGCGGCTATTGCGGCGGCGGAACAGGTTGGCGGGCGGATCCTCGAAGTCGGCGTTGGCACAGGAATTTCGCTTCCCGACTACTCGCCGGCTAATCGCATTATCGGCGTCGACCTCTCCGAACCAATGCTAAGCAAGGCGCGAGACCGCGTTGCGCGGATGTCACTTACGAACGTGGTGGGGCTCGAAGCGATGGATGCAGAGCACCTGTCGTTTGCGGACGGTTCGTTCGACGTTGTCATTGCCCTCTACGTCGTCTCCACAGTCCCTAACCCCGAGGCTGCGCTCGACGAGTTTGCCCGCGTGGTTCGGCCGGGCGGCGAGATCGTCCTAGCGAATCGGGTTGGGGCAGAGTCCGGCTTGCGCCGGGTAACCGAGGGGATGCTGCAACCCCTCGTCCGCCGCCTCGGGTGGCGGACCGAGTTCCCGTGGAGCCGATTCGCTCTCTGGATCGAGCAGAGGAGCGACATACACCTGATCGAGCGGCTGCCCATGCCCCCCTTCGGACATTTTTCGCTCCTCAGGTTCGGGAAATTGGCGCAAGGAGCCGTGCCTTGAAAATGGCGCTCAAACGTCGTGCCCGGCACCCGGCAAATAGGGTCGCCCGATTTGCTCGGTGTCGGCGATCGCTCGTCCCGGCGCGAGCATGGATAAGCGCAAGTAGAGGAAATCGGAGGTCTTCATTGACCGCTTTCAGAGAGACACTCAAAACGCAGCGTTGGGACGATCATCGCTACTATCATCACAGCCTCGTCAACCAATCGCTTCATCTGTTGAGCGCGATCAGCTTCCTTTTTGCCTACGCGCTCTTGTTTTGGGCTCCCTGGCTGGCCGGGCTCATCGGCTGGGCGATATCAATGACGAGCCGCCAGATCGGTCATTTTTTCTTCGAGCCCAAGGGTTATGATGAGGCAAATCAAGCAACTCATGAATACAAAGAGAAAATAAAGGTTGGATATAACCTGAAGCGAAAAGTAATTCTGCATGAAATTTGGATAGCATCGCCGATCATACTTTACATCGAGCCGCCGTTGTTCGGTCTCTGCAAGCCCTACGTTGGTGCACCTGAGTTCATCCACCGCGTTGGACAAATCTGGCTTTGCCTCGGTATTTCGGGCCTGGTGTTTCGATCGCTCTACCTATCCGTTACCCGAGACGTCGTGACGGGATTAGCCTGGGCGACAAAAATCCTCACCGACCCGTTTCATGACATCAAGCTTTACCATAGGGCACCGCTCTGTCTGCTGAATCGCGGGATGATGGATCCGGTGGCCGCCGATAATCACGGCTGAGGGCAGGGCCGCACCTGCCCTCTCGCTCATTCCCGCCCGGTCCGATGCGCCGAGAGCCAGTGAGCGACGATCTCGCGCAAGATCCGGCGCCTAATCTTCTTGTTGGTGGTAAACGGATGCCGCCACCACCAGCCGGCGCGCTTCATCGATTCGGCGGCCCTGACGAACCGGTCGGCGACGGCGTCGAACTCGGCTTCGGTATAATTCAGGCTGAAGATCAGTCGACCCGTGCCGACCCAGCTGAGCGCCAAGCCTTCCTCGCGGAGGTAGTACTGGAACATCCAATTGTACGCGGATGGCGAGGTGTAATAGACCAGCCAGATCGACGACAAATTCGCCACCTGTACCGGAAGGTCGGCATCGTGCAGACGCCGATTGAGCGCACTCGCCCGCCGATCCCAAACAGCATCGAGACCGTCGTACAGCGAGACGGTAGCGGGGTCGTCCAGTGCCCGCAGGAACTCGTTCATCGCCGCCATGACATAGGGGTGCGAGTGAAATGTCCCGCGTGCGAAGCAAATGTCGGCCGGGCGATCCTCGCGGAAGCGGCGCATAACCTCCTTGCGGCCGCAAACGGCGCCGACCGGAAGCCCGCCGCCCAGCGTCTTGCCGTAGGTCACGAGGTCGGGCCTTACCCCGAAATATTCCTGCGCGCCTCCCATGGCCAGGCGAAAGCCGACAAAGACCTCGTCGAAGATCAAGACGATGCCGCGCTCGGTGCAGACCGCCCGCAGCTTTGCCAGCCAGGCCGCATAGGCGGCACGATCGAACCGCGCGGACCGCGCGCTGTCGACCAGGGTCGAATTGCCCGGGGCGCTGCTATTTGGATGCAGTGCCTGCAAGGGATTGACCAGCACGCAGGCTATATCGTGGCGATGGCGGAGGACCCGGAGCGAATCGTCCGACATGTCCTTCAGCGTATATGTCGTCTCGGCCGGCACCGGATTGCCGACACCTGGCTGCACATCGCCCCACCAGCCGTGATAGGCGCCGCAGAAGCGCACCAGGTGGGTGCGCCTGGTGTGATAGCGAGCCAACCTAACGGCCTGCATGACAGCTTCAGTCCCGGACATATGGAAAGAGACTTCGTCCATCCCGGAAAGCTGTGCGAGCCGCCTGACATTGTCGGCGACCACCGGATGGTAGTAACCCAAGATCGGGCCGAGCGCCGCCACGCGTTGCTGCGCCCGCTCGATGCACCCCTTGTAAAAGTCGCACCCGAAAAGATTGGCGCCGTAAGAGCCCGTGAGGTCGTAGAAGGTGTTGCCATCGAGATCGGTCGTCGTAACCCCAGCGGCCGATTCGATAAACGCGCCAACGGGAAGATGGCGCCGCACGTATCGGCTGAATTGAAACGGTACGCGATACAACTCGGTGAATTGCAGATCCGAGATCAGCCCGGTGACTTCGGCCGTCAGCTCCAGGGTGCGGGCGTATCGCGTCCGATACAGATCGGCGAGGCGCTCGAAATCCGTCCGGCGCCGCATCACCACGTCATCCGGAGCGCCATCAGCCGTAAAGAACTGAGATTCCTCATATTGGTAAAACGGCACCAGCGCGGCGACGCGCTTGGCGATGCGAGCGTGCCCGCCGAGGGATGGATGCTTCGCCCTCGAGAGCTCGAAGCGCGGCTTCAGCAGGGCCGGCGGCGCTGCCAAAGCAAAGGCACCCAGCGCATAATACGCGGCGGTCGGAATGCCCAAATCCATTCAGCAGTGACTAAGCTCGGATCTTTATAATTACATGACAGTGCATTCGGCATTCGCCAAATTGCTCCCGATGGAGGATTTGAACTTCCTCCTGAGCAACCGCATCCCGCGCCGGCTCGTCACGCAACTAATGGGGTGGTTCAGCCGTATCGAAAGCCCGCTGCTGACGCGCGCATCGATTGGCCTCTGGCAACGGTTTTCCGACCTCGATCTGACCGAATTGAAGGCAGATCGGTTCTCCAGTCTGCGCGCATGCTTCACCCGCGAACTGAAGGCGGGAGCCCGCCCGGTCGACCGCGACCCGGCGGTGCTGACTAGCCCGTGCGACGCCATCGTCGGCGCGTGCGGTCGGATCGACGGTGAGACGGTGATCCAAGCCAAGGGCTTTCCCTATTCGCTGCGGGATTTGTTGTGCGATTCGCGGCTTGCCGGCCTCTCTCGCGACGGGCAGTACGTAACGTTGCGGCTGACGCCGACCATGTACCACCGCTTCCACGCGCCGTTCGATTGCACGGTCGACCACGTGACCTACATCGCCGGCGACACATGGAACGTCAATCCGGCTGCGGTAAAGCGGGTTCCCAAACTCTTTTGCCGGAACGAACGTGCCGTCATCCGCGCGAATTTGGCGGGATCGGGCCACGTCGTGACGCTTGTCCCCGTGGCCGCCATCCTGGTGGCCGGCATCCGCCTCCATTTCCTCGACGATCTTCTTTGCATGCAATACCGCGGGAAAACCCAAATTCCCTGCCGCGCCTCGTTCGGAAAAGGCGAGGAGATGGGATGGTTCGAACATGGATCGACGATCATCGTCTTTGCCCCGAAGGGCTTCGCGCGGTGCGATGCGGTGCAGGAGGGTGCCACGATCCGCATGGGAAGGCCTTTAATGTGGCTGCCGTGATGCAGGACGAGGAACCGCCGAACCGAGCTTGCCAGTTTGGAAGTCCAGGCAATCAGTCGCCGTTACTGGCCGGCGCGGTTCGCGGCGGCCGCTGGAGGCGACGCAGTTCGATCGCTGCCAGGAGCAGAGCGGCTATCGTGAATGGTAATAAGAAATAGATTGCCCGATACGCGACGAGTGCTCCCAAGACAGCGCTTGGCGGGCTGAGCGTGGCGACCGCATAGAGCATCGCAGCTTCGAACACACCAATTCCGCCCGGCGCGTGACTGAGAAATCCCAGCGATAGCGCCGCCGTGTAGATCACGACAAAAGCAGCAAAATCTATGCCGCTCCGCGGCATCAGCAGCCATAGCACGCTCGACGCAATCACGATGTCGGTGATCGTCACGGCCATCTGGATGAGAACAAGACCCAAACTCGGTAATTCAATCGTCACCGGGCCGAGACGGACATTTCGGCGCCCGAGTGCACAGCCAACCAAAAGCGCGCTCGTGGTTGCGAGGATCAAAACGGCGATGAGACGAAGCGGTTGATGAGGAAACCCGTAAAGGTTGGCGATCTCGCGCGACCGCAGCGCAAGCCCAAGGCCAATCGTCGTGACCGCGCCGATGCCGAAAGCGGCGGCGATAAAGAGGGTGATGCGGGCAATTTTGACGCTCGACACCCCTGCCGCGGCGTAGAGCCGATAGCGCACCGCGCCGCCCGACAACAACGTGAAGCCGATGAAGTTGCCGAGCGCGTAGCCGCAGAACGAGGCCAGCATGGTCGAGACGATCGGCGAGTAGGCGCGGGCGTAACGCAGCGCCAGAAAATCGTTTGCTAGGGCGACGATGAAACTAACCGCCGTCGCTGCCAGTGCCGCGGCTATGATCGTGCCTCGCGTCGTGGCCAGGCTATCCATCAGACTGCCGTAACTGATGTCGCGCATCGCATGATGTAACGCAGCGATGGTCAACCCACCGATCGACACGGTCGCGAGAATCGCCAGAACGCTATACAGGCGGCGCGGCGCCGCGCGCGGCGACGGTATCAAGCGGCACCCCCCTCGGCCACGGTCGTCGCGCGCGAACGGGGCTCGCCGCACAGGTAGGGTTCCGTTACCGCACGATCCACCGGGAGAGCATCTCCACAAACGGGACTACATGTAATGCGCGCGGCAGCGGCTCAGAGCGCTCACTACGAATAGCTCAAAATCGATGACAAGCAACAATACGTGGCCTCCGTTACCGTCTTGCGACTACCGGCATGCAACCTTCGCGTCGGCGCCGCTTGGGCGATAGATAGCAATATCCCCTCTATTCCATGTGGAACAGGAATCCGGTCTTCGCCAAGCAGGGCAGAAGAGCGGCTTTGGGATTCCGTGGAACGGCCGCTCCCGGCGCCGCGCTCGAGCGCGCCGCCGACGGTATCGCCCCGTCCGCCTAAGTCGCCAAACCCAAGGGAGACTCGCCCCATTGTCAGGAAGGGGTATGACGGGCCGGCTAAGACGGCGACAACGAAGCCGTTTAGGCTCAAATAGCGGACCCTCGCCGGCGCGCGCGATGACGCCTTGCCGCCGACTAATGCCTCTGGAAATAAACCCGGCGCAGCTGTTCGCGGAAGCTGGCGCTTTGCTCGACAGCGGCAGCGAAGTCTTCCTTGCCGAGGACATAGGTGTCGAGCGGCGTAGTGGCCACCACCGTGGCGTTGCGCGGCTCGCCGCTGATCAGGGCCAGTTCGCCGAAGAACTCGGTCGGGCCCAGCCGCGCGACCTCGTGGCCCTGCCGCTCGACCTCGACCTCGCCTTCCGAGATGAGGAACAGCTCATCGCCCTCGTCACCCTGGCGGATGACGACATCGCCCGCTTCGTAGTGACGCCGCGCCACCTTTTCGGCGATGTTGGTGAGTTCTGCCGGGGTCAGCGATTTGAAGGTCTCGACGCCCTTTAAGAATTCGCAAATGCGCAGCGCGTCGCTGAGCACGACGTCTGAGACGATCCGCCCATCGACCATGTGAATGAGCCGGTCGGCGAGCTCGATGATCCGGTGGTCGTGCGTCACCATTAAAATGGCGCTGCCGGCGTCAACGGTCATCTCCTTGAGCCGGCTGACGACGTTGCGCGTCGCGTGCATGTCGAGCGCCGCGGTCGGCTCGTCCGCCAACACGAGCTGCGGATAATTGGCGAGCGCGCGCGCGATCGCCACCCGCTGGCGCTGCCCGCCCGAAAGCGAGCGCGGCTTGTAGTCGACGCGGTGGCCGAGACCTAGCTGTTCCAGGATTTCCTGCGCCCGGCCGCGCATTTCCGCCGGCGGAAACGGCCCGAGTTGCAGCGCCATTCTGACGTTCTCGATGGCGCTCAACGAATTCGAACAGGTTGTGCATCTGAAAGATGAAGCCGATATCTCGCCGCACCCGCACGAGTTCGGCAGCGCTCAATTGTGTCACGTCCTGGCCGAGCAGTTCGAGGCGACCCTGCTGCAAGGTTCGCAACCCGCCGATCAAGGTCAGCAAGGTAGTCTTTCCCGACCCTGACGGGCCTGTCATCACCACCAATTGCCCGGGCGGTATCTCGATCGAGATGTCGAACAGGACCTGATTGCGGGAGTCGCCTTGGCCATAATGGAAATCGATGGCTTCCGCACGCACTGCGGGCGCCGAGGCCGGAAGGGCGTAAGTCATCAGAATATCTCCGCAGGGTCGGCCGCGATCACCCGCCTAACCGCGAGCGCGGCCGCGAGCAGACACATGCCGAGGGTGAGGCCGAGCGTGAGCACCGTCAGCCGCAAGGTCATGTGCAGCGGCAGCAGCGCAAACGCGCCGATAACCCGATAGGCGGCGATGCAGAGCAGCCAGGCCGGCACATAGCCCGCAAGCCCCGACAAAGCCGCCTGCGCCAGCACCGAACGCACCAGATAGCTGGTCTTGTAGCCGATCGCCTTCAGTGTCGCATATTGCGGGAGCTGGTCGGACAGATCGGTGTAGATCACCTGATAGGAGATCAGCATGCCGACGACAAAGCCGACGATTGCGCCCAACCAAAAGATCGGTCCGGCGGACGACAATTCCTCCTGAAACTTGCGCTCAAAATCGACGGTCTCGGCCTTCGTCATGATCGACGAGGTGTTGGGGAGCGCAGCGCGCAGGGCGCTTTGAACGGCGGATACCGACTCACCCGGACGCAGCTTGATGACGATGGCCTCGATCGGCAGGTTCGCAGCGCTGTCGCGATTGCCCGGCAGCAGCTTCGCGAACAGCCGGTCGTTCATCACGACAGTACCGTCGCTCATGAAATCGGGACCGAGCGCGAAGCTGCCGGCGATCTGCACGCGCTCCCCATTGAGGTCGGTTTCCTTCGCATCCGCGTCCATGCCCAGAAACGCGCGCGCGCGCCGGTCGACCAGCACGGCATCGTCATTTTTGAGGAGGGCCTGCTGATCCTTGATCCCGGATAGCGAGAACACCGCCGGAGCGCCAGGATCGAAGGCGAAAACGCGCACGAGGTACGGCTTGCCGTCGATGGGGCTGGTCCAGAAGAATTCCTGCCAGTCGGCATAGAGCGGCTCCGCGCTGGCGATGCCGGCGACGGTACGGACCTTGTCGAGCTCGCCGTGCTCGATCGGGTCGCGCGTACCGAAGCGGTATTTATAAGCGCTGAAGACGAAGAGATCGCCGTCGAGCGCGCGGACCGCCGAAAGCGAGGCATCGAAGAAGCCCTGCTCAAAGCCGAGCTGAACCATCATCAGCAATGCGGCAAAGGCGATCCCGGCGCTCGACCGCAGCAGCCGCCTCTTGTTGGCGAAAAGGTTGCGCCAGGCAAGCGGCACGCCGCGGAAGCGCGGGAGGAGCCGGGAAGCATCGAGCGCGACCATCTAGAACACATCCGCCGGATCGGCGCGCCGCAAATTGCTCAGGGACAGGAACGCCGAGGCGGCGGACATCAGCAGGGTGATGACCAGCACCGCCACGAGGCGCGTCGGGGTAAGAACCACCGGCAGCAGCGTGGCACTGCGCAGCTGGGCATAGATCGCCAAAGCCGCCGCAGCCGCCGGCACGAACGCGACGAGCACGATCATCGCCGACTCGATCATGACGACGGTGGCGAGATAGAGATCGCCGTAGCCGATCGCCTTCAAGGTCGCGAATTGCGGCAGATGCCGCGCGATTTGCGTGGCGAGCGTCTGGTACAGCACCATGATCCCGACGATGAACGAGATGATGAGGCCCGAGCCGAAGATCAGGCCGACCGAGGTACGCGTCGTCCAGTATTTGTCCTCGTGCTGCTTCAGCGCGTCGCGGGTAAGGATCTGCACGTCGTTGGGCAGCGCCTTGGCGAGTGCGTCCGCCGCTACTCCCGGGTTCGAGCCGGGGGTCAAGGTGATCAGGCCCAAATTAACGAGCTCGGCCGTTCTTGGGGCGAACAGGCGAAAGAAATTCGCCTCGCTCATCACCGCGACTGCCATCCCGAGAAACCCGGTGCCCAGCGTGTAGTCGCCGCCGATCGTCACTTTGTGGTTGTCGAGCAAGACCTCGGTGCCGGCGCTGATCGGCCCGAAGATCGAACGGGTGGCGTTATCGACCAGCATCGTGTCGCGCCGCGCCAGGGCCGGCGCTTGCCGTTCGATATCGGCGACGGCAAAGGGGTCCGTCGCCGGGTCGAAACCGATGACGAACGCATCGAGGCGGTCGCCGCCCTTGGGCTCCTGCCATTTGGCGCCGGCGAAATAGAGCGGCGTCACCCGGGCGACGCCCGGCGCCTTCGCCGCATCAGTCAGCCGCGCGCGCGGAAATTGCCAGGGCTCGGCCTGGAATGCGTAGTTTTTCGAGCACAGCAGCAGGTCGAACCGCAAATGGTCGTAAACCAACATGCCGCCTTGCGGCACCGCGATGAAAAAGCCGAGCTCGATGAAGACCAAGAGGATCGCGATGAAGACGCCGGTGGTGGCCAGCACCGCGCGGCCTTTCTCATGGCTGAGAATTCGCCACGCCAAAACCGGGGCCCGCAAGAGGAAGGAGAGGTTCACGGTAACCGCTCAGCCAAAGGGTCTTTCGCGCATAAACCGGCGATCATGGCCTCGCGTGCAAAAGGCGATGAAAGCGCTACCTTGCATTGAACGTCCGCTGCCCTCGGGCGCTCCCTGCATAGACGATAAAATGCTATCCGAAGTCTGCTCAACCGAAACGAGATCGTCGACAACGCCGGTTCCCCAACTAACGCGACCTATACTCATTTACGAGTTCACGACCTGGTCCCAGCCCATCAGGGGCGAACGCGTTCGTTTTCAATCGACGATGAACAACCGTGCCCCGGTCTCGGTGAAAGAGCGGCGCGCACCGTCATTGTCTGCCACCTGGTAACTGGTGCCCGGCGTCAACGTCACCTTGCGCCCGTCGTCGAGCTCGGTGTGCAGCACACCCTCCAGCACATAAAGAATATGGCCCTTGGAGCACCAATGGTCGGCCAAATAACCTGCCGAATATTCGACGACCCGCACCCGGATGCCGCCGAATTCGCGGGTTCGCCAGCGCGCCGTGCCGGTTTCACCCGGATGCAGCGTCTCGTGTACGTCATCCCAGTTTGTCGTGCCGAACGGGATGCCGTGCATGTCCATCGTCGTCTTCCTCAACCCATCGCAGTGCGGAAAATGCGCAGATAATTGCCGCCGGCGTTTTTCCCCGTTTCGTCGGCCGTGAAGCCGCCGCGCGGCGGTGTCATCCGAGTAGTGCCACAGAATTTAATCGCCGTGTCTCAATTATCGGTCAGTTTCGGGACCTTCAGTCGGGCGACGCGGTAGGGAAGTTTCCGGAGCTACGCTAAGCGGCGACAGCGCGACGAGGTTGCGCCGATTGCGGTTGCCAGAACAGGTGCGAGGGTGGCCTAAAGCACCAGCAGCGTGTTTCCTCAAATGGGACTGGCGGCGACCGATTCGAACCCCTTCGCCACGCGGAACAGGGGCCCGTGTCATTATGTCGGCGGCGGGACGGCTCACCTATGCTATGGCGTAGGACCACTTCACCGCGAGGGCGCAAAGGCAAGTGACGACATTGAGGCCGCCGATACGCCTCGGCTTGTTCACCCGCCTGCTGGATCAGGTGGACGCGGTCGAGCGCTATCGCTTGGCCATCGCGCAGATCGTCCATGCCGAAAATTGTGGCTTCGATTCCGCCTGGGTCGCGCAGCACCATTTTCACGAGGACGAAGGCGGGCTGCCGGCGCCCTTCGTGTTCCTGTCCCAGGTCGCCGCGCGAACCACTCGGATCCGCCTGGGGACCGGGATCGTCACCCTGCCGCTGGAGCTGCCGATCCGGGTGGCGGAGGATGCCGCAGTGCTCGATCTGATGTGCGGCGGCCGTCTGGAAGTGGGGATCGGGCCCGGTGGCAACCTCTCGGCATACAAGGCGTTCAACCTGGACAGCGACGCGCGCACGGCGTTGCTGATACGGCATCATCACGTCTTACTCGACGCCTGGGCGGGGCGGCCGCTGCCCGGTGGCGACCGGCTGTATCCGCTCAATCCTAGCCTTGTTGATCGAGTCTGGCAGGCGACTTTCAATGTGGAAGGGGCCCGGCGGGCCGGTGCGGCGGGCGACGGGTTGATGCTGTCGCGCACGCAACCCAGACCGGCGGGGGCGTCCCATTTGCCGCTCCCGGATATCCAGAATCCCATGATCGACGCCTATTTAGAAGCGCTGCCGCAGGGCCGCGCACCGCGCATCCTGGCCTCGCGTACGGTCTTTGTTGCCGATGACCGCGAGGAGGCGCTGCAGTTCGCCGAGATCGGCTTGGCGCGGCAACGCAAGCGGTACGCCGCGATCGGCCGCACGGGGTTTGTCGAGGGCATATCGGTGCACGATCAGATCGCCGCCATGGACATTCATACCGGCACCCCTGACGACGTGATCGCCTCGTTGCGCGCCGACAGCGTCCTTGCCCGCGCCACCGACCTGACCGTTCAGTCGCACTCAATCGACCCTCCGCACCCATTCATTCTTCGATCGATCGAGCTGGTCGCGGCGGTGGTGGCGCCAGCGCTCGGCTGGGTTTGTAGTGGCCGAGGGACTGCGCGGCACGTCGCGTGACGGAAAACAAGCAGGGATGGTCATCCAAAAATGGACACAGACGTCATCGACACGCTGGTCGGGATTCGACCCGGTTCCTCGCTGGATTTGATCCGCAATCGACGTCCGGAGGCGCGGAACCAGGCACAGGCCAGCTATCGCGCGCTGTTCGCGCCGGGGGACGCTAGCGACATTGCCGCGGCGGAGCGCTTCGCGATTGCCACCTTCATCGCCGGGCTGCACGGCGATGTGGATACATCCGCATTCTACGCCGATAAGCTGGTCGCCAGCGGTGCGTCTGCGGAATTGCGGCGTGCGATCGACGCAGCAATTGCGGCGGCTAAGGGACGGGGCCCGTATGGCTCCTATCCAGCCGGCCCGTTGAGCCGCGAGGACACCGCCGGACCGACCTATCATGTCACGGCGGAAATCCGCCGGGTGCTAGAGGCGCGTCTCGCCGCAGCGTTCGATCACATACATCTGCTGGTCTTCCATCCGCGTGACGCCGAGCCGGCGGCGCTGCGGGCCTTGTTGGATGCCGGTTGGTCGACCACCGGCATTGTGACGATGTCGCAGATCGTTTCCTTCCTATCCTTTCAGATCCGGGTGGTCGCCGGGCTGCGCGTCCTGGCCGGTGTTACCCGATAGGCGAGGTTACATATGCCCGATCGAATCGTCGAACTGCCACCTCACGCGTTTCCCGCCATCTTCACGCGGGCTCTGCTCGATTGGCTGCCCTGGCTTGAACCCCTGGGGGTCGAAGAGCTGACCGAGCGGCACATGGCCGCGCTGGTGGATGCCGCGCGGGCCAAATCGGCCTATTTCCGCCTGCTGGCGCGCGACCCCGACGCCTTGCGGGCCCGCACTCTGACCGACAAGGACATCTTCTACAACCCGGATGCCGGCCTGCCGCGAGCCGAACGCGAGTTGGCCGCCGCCGCGACCTCGCGTTTCAATGGCTGCATCTACTGCGCCTCGGTGCATTCGCGGTTCGCCGCAACCTATTCGAAGCGCGAGGAGGACGTGCAGAGACTGTTGGACGACGGCGTAAACACTGATCTCGGCGAACGCTGGAACGCCATCGTCGCGGCCTCGGTGGCCCTGAGCACGACGCCGGTTACGTTCGGATCAGAGCATGTCGAGCGCCTGCGTCGCGCTGAGCTGGACGACCTGGCAATCGCCGACGTAATCCACGCCGCGGCCTTCTTCAACTGGGCAAACCGGCTAATGCTGTCGTTGGGCCAACCGGCCATAGCGGGCTAGGCGTCGGACTGCCTACGCGGCTGATTGACTGCTTTTAGCGACGTTGAGCGGTCTGTCGACGAAGCCAACCCTGGGGTGGTTTAGCGCCGTATGCAGCCGCTTGTGAAGGGCGCACAATCAAGAAGATGAAGCCGTCCTATACGACTTGAGCCCACACCGCGGGTAGGAGACTGTCATGCCGGAACCGAAATGGTCGCTTCGCGGCGAGTACATGGAGAGCTGCAACTGCGATTATCTCTGCCCTTGCATCTATACCAACCCGCAGGAGGCGGCGACGCACGACCACTGCACTGCGGTGATGGTGTTCCGCATCGATGAAGGCCATTTCGGCGAGACTAAACTGCACGGGCTTAAATTCGCGCTGGTGATCCGGTCGGGCCGGGTGATGGCCGACGGCAACTGGATTTTCGCGGGCGTGGTCGACGACAGCGCGAATGCCTTACAGCGAGCGGCGCTTGCCGCCATTGTCGGGGGCGAAGCCGGCGGCACGCCGGCGCTCATCCGCCAGAACCTCGTCAGCGACTTCCGCGGGGTCGAGTTCAAGCCGATTGAGGTTCACATCGAGGGGCTCAAGCGCTCGGCCGCGATCCCCGATATCCTGGCGTTCGAGATCGAGGGCGTCGCCTCCCGCAACCGTAGCGGTGACCCGCTCTATATCGACAATACGGCGCATCCGGCGAACCGTCGCTTAGCACTCGCCCGGTCAAAGGAAACGCACGTCAAGGGATTCGGTCTCGACCTCGATCTGGTGGGCAAGGGCAATAACGGACACTTCGCGCCCTTCGCCTGGGCAGCGTAGGCTGACCGCCCGTCGGCGTCACTTGGCGTCGTAGATCACCTTGCCGGTTACTGGCGCTGTTTCGCCCGGCACCTTCGCGGTGAGGAGCAGCTCCCATTTGCCGGCCATCCCGGTCTCGATCGAAAATTGAAAGACGCCCCGATCCGACGCGGCGGGCGTTACCTTGCCGGACATCTCGGCCATGCCTGCCGGGCCCATGTCGGTCTTAGCCTCGGCGATCGTTGCGCCTTCGACCGGTTTGTTGTCCGACGCGTGCACAAGACGAACCGCGACCGTCGTCTTGCCCGGTACCCCCGTCGGAGCGCCCACGACCTCAAAACGATACTCGTTGGGGGCAGCAATCGTCAGCGTTGTGCTGGCAAGCATCAGCACGCCCCATGCCGCGATGCCAACCCCGACGATCCGTCCGATCCATGAGCCCATCGGCACGGTTTTCTCCAGCAGAACGAACACGGCCAGACCGATAATCCAGAACAGGTTCATGATGCCGCCAAAAAACAGCAGGCCCATCAAGAACCAGCAGCAGCCCAGGCAAAAGCTCCCGTGCTCCAGCCCCATCCGGAACGCGCCGCCGTGGCCGGGCCGCCAGCTCTGCACGAGAAAGCCCATTGGCGAGCGGCAATGCCGCAGGCACATGCCTTTGATGGGGGTCAGCTGCCACACGCCGGCGGCGAGCAGGATCGCGCCGCCGAGCCAATAGCTGGTCGTCGCCATCATCGGCGACAGCAGGCCGAGCCGCTCCAATGCCCATTGCAGGCCGGTCGCGAGCGCGCTGAACGCCCCCCAGGCGACCAGGTAGCCAGCCGCGAAAACCCCGGTCGGGATAAAGGGGCGACCGGCCGATCTTTCCTTGCGATTGATGCGGGCGAAGAGCAGCAGGATCGGCGCCGCACTCGGCAGCATCATGGCGGTCATCATCACCCACCACATCGTGAACATGATGCCCGCGTAGCCGACAGTCCACCGCGCCGGCGCCATCATGCTCGCCATCCCGTCGGGGCGCCCGACGATCATGTCCATCGCCGACATGCCAGTGCCCGCGCCGAGCAGGATCCATACCCATGCCATCGCGATGACTGCGATGAGGGCGGCGACAACGGCCCGGCGGTCGCGGCGCAGGACAGCTTCGAGGGCGGTATCGTCAGCAGCGGCAGTCATTCGCCGGACCACCAGCCGGTCAGGGCCCTTCCCAGTCGAACGGGATGTGCTTGGCCGAATTGAGCGTGTAATCGAACTTGAAGCCATGCGCGTCGACCGAGAGGATCGTCGCCTTGCCCCAGGTCACGAGCTGCGGTCCGGGGCCCGTCTCACTGCCCGGTGCGTTGATCAGTTGCGGATACTTTCCGGGCGGGCTCGTGGGGCCGCTGATCGCCTTGGCCCAGGCCTTGACCTTGCCGATGATCTCGACGCCCCAATGCCCGAGATCGGGCGCGATTTCGTAGGTGATCTTGGCGCGCTCGACCCCGCGGCTCTGCCGCCCGCCGGCGAAGCATTGGTTGACCCAGCCCGGGAAGCCGCCGGAGCGGCCGCCGATGATCGCCGGAAGCGCCGCCATCTGCCGGTCGTCGGCATGCTCGTCGATATACATGCCGCCGACCCCGGTCGCCTGCCGCGCCCAGAGGTCGCCCTCCCAGCGGCCGACCCGCACAAAGCTCAGATTATCGAGCTTGACGTCGCCGTAATGGCCCTCGCGGACATGCCAAAACAGCACAAACTCACAAAAACCGTTGTCGGGCGCCTGGGCGAAGGTGCACGGGCAGGGGACGGCGCAGCTGCAATTGTCGAACCACTCGCCGACGATGTGCCAACTCGGGATGTCGCTCATCCGGACCCTCGATGGGACGCCGTATCGCCGACTATAGCATTTCTGTGGGCGCTGCCGTCATCCGACAGCCAGTCCGGCGATCGTGTGCTACTGCGTCAAGGGTCTGCTTTGGGGCGTGAGTGGAAAACCGCGACACCAACGACGAATGGCCGATCAGGGCTCGCAATCCGCTCGTTCGGAGCGCGGCCGGCCGACGGTGCATAGCGTCGATTCCGGTTATCCGCACGACGACAATCAAACCGCGAGGTCAACCCATATGCGACATGCAAAGGCTTCGCGAACCACCACTTCGGCGGTTCGTAACACCGCTCATTTACCCCGACCTGCGCCTCCCCAACTTGTAAAGGAGAGGGTAGCGCCGCATATTCAAAGCACTCGTGCCTAGAGAGTGCTAATTCTAGCTCCGAGATATTTTTTCGGATCTGCCGTGCTTCCCTCGCGGGAAGCGATCCGTTTCGAATATTTAACCAAGGAGGTCTTCATGAAATTCAGACCCTTGCACGATCGCGTGGTGATCCAGCGCGTGGATGAGGAAGAGAAGACCAAGGGCGGGATCATCATCCCCGATACCGCCAAGGAAAAACCGATGGAAGGCAAGGTTGTCGCCGTCGGGCCGGGTGCGCGCGGCGAGGATGGCAAGGTCCATCCACTCGACGTCAAGGCTGGGGACCGGGTGCTGTTCGGCAAATGGTCCGGCACCGAGGTGAAGCTCGACGGCGACGAGCTGATCATCATGAAAGAAGCCGACATCATGGGCATCATCGCGAGCTGAAAAGGAAAAGATCATGGCTGCAAAAGATATTCGTGTAGGCACGGATGCGCGCGAGCGGATGCTGCATGGCATCGAGGTTCTCGCCCATGCGGTTCGGGTGACGTTGGGGCCCAAGGGCCGCAACGTGGTTCTCGACAAGAGCTATGGCGCGCCGCGCATCACCAAGGACGGCGTCACTGTCGCCAAGGAAATCGAGCTTTCGGACAAGTTCGAGAACATGGGCGCGCAGATGGTCAAGGAGGTCGCCAACAGGACCAGCACGGAGGCCGGCGACGGCACGACGACGGCGACGGTGCTCGCTCACGCCATTGTTCGCGAGGGCATCCGGGCGGTCGCGGCGGGTATGAACCCGATGGATCTGAAACGCGGCATCGACTTGGCGGTCGAGGCTGTCGTCGCCGACATCAAGAAACGGTCGAAGAAGGTTTCGACCAATGACGAGATTGCCCAGGTCGGCACGATCTCGGCGAATGGCGACACCGAGATCGGCCGCATGCTCGCCGAGGCGATGAAAAAGGTCGGCAATGAGGGCGTCATCACCGTCGAAGAGGCAAAGTCGCTCGACACCGAACTCGATGTCGTCGAGGGGATGCAGTTCGACCGCGGCTATCTGAGCCCCTATTTTGTCACCAACGCCGAGAAGATGTTCGCCGAGCTCGACGACCCGTACATCCTGCTGCACGAGAAAAAGCTGTCGAGCCTTCAGACGCTCCTTCCGGTTCTCGAAGCGGTCGTGAAGAGCGCCCGGCCCTTGCTGATCGTCGCCGAGGACATCGAGGGCGAGGCGCTTGCCACCCTTGTCGTCAACAAGCTGCGCGGCGGCCTCAAGGTTGCTGCGGTCAAAGCCCCCGGCTTTGGCGATCGCCGTAAGGCGATGCTCGAGGACATTGCCGCACTGACCGGCGGCGAAGTGATCTCCGAGGAACTCGGCATCAAGCTCGAAAACGTGACCCTTGAGATGCTCGGCCGCGCCAAACGGGTGCGCATCGACAAAGAAAACACGACGATTATCGACGGCGCCGGCAAGAAAAAAGACATCGTCGCCCGAACAAACCAGATCCGGGCGCAGATCGAGGAAACCACCTCCGATTACGACCGCGAGAAGTTGCAGGAGCGTCTGGCCAAGCTCGCCGGCGGAGTCGCGGTGATCCGGGTCGGCGGCGCCAGCGAGGTCGAGGTCAAGGAGCGCAAGGACCGCGTCGACGACGCCATGAACGCGACCAAGGCCGCAGTTGAGGAGGGCATCGTCGCCGGCGGCGGCGTGGCGCTGCTTTTCGCGAGCAAGATCCTGGCGGGCCTCAACCCGGCGAACAACGATCAGAAGGTTGGGATCGATATCGTCCGCAAGGCGATCCAGTCGCCGGTCCGGCAGATCGCCGAGAATGCAGGGGTCGATGGCTCGATCGTGATCGGCAAGCTCACCGATAAGAACGACGCCAATTACGGTTATGACGCGCAGGCGGGCGAATATAAGGACATGGTCCGCGCCGGTATCATCGATCCGACCAAGGTGGTGCGGGTGGCGCTGCAGGATGCCGCCTCGATCGCCGGGCTGCTGATCACCACCGAAGCCATGGTGGGCGACAGGCCGGAGCCCAAGGGGGCGCCGGCTATGCCGCATGATCACGGCATGGGTGGGATGGATTTCTAAGCCGTCGCAATCTGTTGAGGCCGTCCGCTTGGGGAAACTGCAGGCGGGCGGTTTTGCCATGCCCAGTTACCGACTTAGATAACTTCAACGGCACCCGAACCGGAGAGGACCGCTTGCCACCCTACTGAACCGTCCAAAGCTGCCGAGGCGACATCGGCTTTGGGGCATGACCGGCCGGCTAAGACAGCAACAAGGAATGGCAGCTCAGGGATCGCAAACCGGTCGTTCGAAGCGAGGCGGGTCGACGGCAGCGCAGCGCCAATTCCGGCCATTCGGATACCGGTCGGTTGACTATTCGAATGGATTCTTTTCGAATCCGAGGCTCGTCATGACCGGCAACGCCACCGCCCGAATGCTCTTGGCCGCCGATCGAGAGGAAGTGACCGCGAATAGAAAGGCCCGTCCGGCCGGACAAATGCCCACGAGCGCCGCCCGGGCAGAAGATTGGAATGTAATGCAAGACTGGGGCATCGCACTGATTGGTGTGCCGCTTGGTTTCACCATAGGCACTTTGGGCGAATACTGGATCCACCGCGGCATGCACAAAGGCGGGGTGTTGGCGGGCGGTCATGGTGAGCACCATCGCGAAGGCTGGGGCCAGGGCGCGTTCAAGGAGTTTCGCGACTACACGCTAGGCACGGGCATTGCCCTGCTAATTGGTCTGCCGATCGATGTGTTCTTTCTCACGGGCGGTATGCTTGCAGGCTCGGCGGCATTCGGTGGACTGCTGCACGCCTTTTTCGCCGCCTGGTGTCATCAGGCGCAGCACGAGGACCCGCGCCTTCTTCCCTGGATGGCCGCGACGCCGGTGCATTTCGTGCACCACAAGCGTCAGCAGGCGCGGCACAATTTTGGGATCTCGGTTGATTGGTGGGACCGCGTGTTCAGAACCTACAAGGTCAATTCAGACTGGCGCGGCCTTGTTCGCGTGGATCGCGCGCGGCTGCGGCCCTGGCAGATTCACTGGTTCACTCCGAATACCGACAAGCGCTCCGCAGCACGTCATCGCTTACAAGAGTGGAGCTGATCATCACAGAAGCGCCGCGAGTCCTGGCTGTAGCTCGACATCAAGGATGCCGAAAAAACGGGACGATAGTGGCACTGCCGACAACGGGGTGTACCGCCAACGGCCGCAGGATGTCCGCCCGCCTCCGCCACAAGCATGGCAGCGCATAGCTGCCGATGGCGATCCAACCAGATCCGGGTAAAACTGCGAAAAAAGCGCCGCCATCACCGCTTTCAGTCCCTTCTACCGGGAATTTCTTTGCGTTGTTCAAACTAGCTGCGCCACCAATGTGAGCTGCGCCATAATCGTTCGAGCAACTAACGCTCAGTTTGCGAGTCTGGCGGATGTCATCTTCGTGTGAGGGCATTGATGACCGAAATTGAGGATGTCCGGTGGGCGGAAATCGAAATCCTGGTACGCGGGGAAATTGTTCTCGTCCGACTGGACGTCGGGGAATTTTCCGATCTGGGTGACGCTGTTACGGCGCTATTGCGACTTGGCGCCGCGAATTCTCGAAATCGGTTCTTGGGAAGGCCGGTCCGCGCTCTTCTTTCTCAACTTTCTGCCCCACTCGCGGCTCGTCTGTGTCGACCCATTCGTCCGCGCCGGGTCCGCCGCTTCCATGGCCGAGTTTGGTGTTAACAGCGAGGACTTCGATCCCAACTACGAAGCCCGCTTCGACGCGAACCTCGCCGCTTTCCAGGAGCGTATCGAAAAAATGAGAACAACCTCGCTTGAGGCTTTGGGTGAGCTCGGCGTCGAGGGGCGCCGCTTCGACATCGCGTATATCGACGGCAGCCATGACACGGCTGATGTTTATCGGGATGCGGTACTGACCTGGCCAATGATCGTGCGGGGTGGGCTCGTCATCTTTGATGACTACCGTTGGGAATATCAACGCGGCACCCTGGAACACCCCAAGCTCGGCATCGACAAGTTTCTGCGCGCATTCGAAGGCGACTACAGCGTCGTCCACGACGCTTATCAGCTCGCGATCACAAGGTTGTAGTCGCCGCCGGATCACGCGGCGGTGGTCATCCGCCGCTCGCCGTTGCTTGTTCGAGTTCGATGCAAAAGCGCGCCCCATCATCTTCTTCGGTTGCGGCGGCTTCCTCGTAGGCTCGCACGACCTCGGCCGTATCTCCGTTGGCCCGAATGCGGCCGTCGTCGATCCAAAGCGCGCGGTCGCACATCTCCCTGAGCTGCCCCATCTCGTGCGTGACAAGGATCAACGTGCCGTGGCGGCGAAAGGCTTCCATGAAATCGAGGCATCGCCGGCGGAAAGCCGCGTCGCCAACCGCGAGAGCCTCATCGACAATCAGGATGTCGGCGTCGGCGTGTGCGCAAATCGTGAAGGCAAGCCTGGTCCGCATGCCGGAGGAATAAAGCCGCACGGGTTGATCAATGAACTGTCCGATGGCGGCAAATTCGGCGATCGAAGGAATTCGTTTAATGATTTCGGATCGTTGTAAGCCGAGTACCGCGGCTCCGAGCAACGCGTTTTTGCGGCCGGTTAGCTCCAGATCGAACGCGGCGCCGAGCGCCAAGATTGGTGCGACCCTGCCGCTCACGTACAGCTGGCCGTGGGTGGGTTGCGTGATTCCGCAGAGCAAGCGTAGCAACGTCGTTTTTCCGGCGCCGTTGCGTCCAACAATTCCAACCGCCTCGCCGCGTTTGATTTCGAGGTCGATGTCGCGGAGCACCCAATACTCTTGGTAGAACCGCCGAAAACTGCCGAACAACATCTGCTTGATCTGGTCGGTGCGGTGCGCATAGAGCTGGAAAACCTTGCTCAGGCCGACGCAGCAAATCGCGACGTCAGATTGCATCGAGCGCGATGCCCTTGTACCGGTCGAAAACGGTATAACCGGCGCGGAAAACAGCGAGGGCGACGGCGCAAAAAAGCGCGTAGACGAGAAGCGGAAACCGCGTCTCGCCAAGGACCGCGGCGCGTACCATCTCAATCGTCGCGCCAATCGGGTTGAGATAGGCCGCCGTTTGCAAAACCGTCGGCATGTCGGCCACGGTGTAGAACACGGGGGTGGCGGCCATCGTCAATGGGATAAATGTCGTCATCAGATACGAAATATCCCGTGTGAAGGCGCCGATCGCCGCCAGAAACCACACCACCCCAAGCAGAAAGAGACCCAGCGGCACGATAATCAGAGGCAGCAGCAGGAGGGAAAGCCGCGGCGTCCCGCCGAACGCCAACTGAAAGACCAGCAAGACGCAAAGACTGACGCCGGCGAAGGTGAAGGCCCTGAACAAAGCGATCCAGGCAAGAATCTCACTCGGGAAGATCGACGATTTCAGAAACCACGCGTGCTCGTGGAGGAGCACCGGCGCCCGGCAGCATAGCTCGGCGAAGACGCCGAAAACGATCAATCCGGCGAAGACTGAGAGCGCATAATGCGCCGTACCGGCTTGAGCGGACGCGACTGGCAATTTCACTGCCGTCGTGAACATCACCAGATAGACCGCCAGCGTGATCAAAGGGCCAGCGATGGCCCATAACCAGCCGAGCACCGAACCGCTGAACCGGTCCTCAAGCTCCCGCCGCAATACCGCCGCGATCAATTCGCGGTACCGCCACGCCACGGTTACCGGCCGCGCCATCATCACGAGCTGGTGCGCGATCGCACCGCCACGGGTTTTGATGCCGTCAGACCACGGGTCGGCTGAGCTGGCCATATGGATTTAGTCTCGCCCCTGTGACTGAGATCGAAGCGCTATGGCGTCGCGCGCGGCGATCGTCTCGCAACGCTATCATAAGAGGAGTCGCGCCGAATAGCGGGGGCTGGATTGCCGGCATCGACGTCGAGTGATCTCGCGCAAATCGATGTCGCCACTACCACAAACCCGCCAAAAGCGATAGGCTACCACATGTCAGCGCTGACTTGCCGGGATCAACTTTGACGACACTGAACCGGCATATGCTCGCGCGGCTGGCCGCGATCATCGCGGCCGTGATGGCGATCATTACAATCGAGCAATTGCTGCAACATTCCGGCCCGCTCTACCCGCTGGTGGCGTCCGGCGAGTTTCCCTATACCCAACTCCTGGTGCTTTGGATTAATCTTCTTCCACTCATCTTTTATCATTCAACGCCCGAGATCGTTTCACTGGCGCTTACCTATCAGTATTTCCGATGGTCGGAAAATAACGAGATCGTAATTCTGAGAAACGCGGGGTTGAGTGGGCTGCAGATTGCTCGGCCCGGCATCATCGTCAGCGGATTGTTTGCGCTGCTGTGTGCGGTCAACTCCCTGTATCTCATGCCGCCGGCGTGGTCGCGGGTCGAGGACATCCGCGCCGCGGCGGCCAACATCTTCGACCCCGACCTTCTCCAGCCGGGTAATCAGCAGGAGATCCTCCCGGGCTTGACTATCGAATTCGCGGGCCGGCAAGCCGATGGGGATTTAAAGGACGTCTTATTGTTCGACACCCGGGGTGGGGTCGGGTTTCGCCTCATCTGGGCGCAAACCGGTCGGCTTATCCCGATCGCCGGTGCCCTGACGCTGCAACTCGACAACGGCACCTATCATGTCCCAGACGCCGACAAGTTGACGTCGATGCAGTTTGACGACATGTCGATCCCGGTGACCATGGGCGTTTCCTTGGGACAGAAAAATCGAGAGAAGGGTTACTATGAGCGAGGCGTCGTCGAGCTGCTAGACCCTCCCGATTCAGTTCGCGGAGATCGGCCGCTCCTCGGTCAGTGGTTGGCTGAAGGTCACTACCAAATCGTCGCGCCACTGCAATGCCTCGGTAATGGCATACTGGTTTTGGGCCTGATGATCCCGGGCTATTACGGCCGCTCGGCGCGGCTTCGTCGGACGTTGCTCGCCGCCCTCAGCGCGGTGGCGACCGCAGTCCTGCCCATCTTGCTCATGCCGATGAGCGCCAATCATATTGAGTTCCTGCCGTCGCTTTATTTGCTAGCGGTGCTGCCCGCTGCCGCCGGGGCAGAGCTGCTAATCTTTGGGGATAGGACGCGCCGCAAGCAGCGAGCCGCCGGCCGATGGGCCGAAGGACTGCTGACGGAGAGACCCGCTTGACGGGCCGCGTGCGTTCAGACTTGGTCACCAGGTTAGGCGCTCCGCCAGCGTTTGAGGCCTCCTTGCCAGGCGCGATCAAAGGCCTCGATAATCACGCAACGGAGAAGGGACGCACTATTTGCACGCTTTTGCCGGCCCGGCTTCGGTGATCTCGCCATGACGCGGGCACATCCCCGGCCGGATAGACTGACAGCAATCGATCTGCCTCTACCGGGTAGTACGCGGCCCGTGCCGATGGACGACCCATGGTCTCGCGGCGTCCTGCTTCTGCCGCGGGTATCGGTGATCGTCAGCTGTTACAACTATGCGAAATACGTCGAGGCGGCGCTGGATTCGGTCGCCGGGCAAAGTTACCGGAATTTCGAGTGTGTGGTCGTCGACGACGCCTCGACCGACAATTCGGTCGAAGTCATCGAGGACTGGCTCGCGCGCATTGCGGATAGTCGCTTCCGGCTGGTTGCCAAGCCGTCGAATGGGGGTCAACTGTCGGCGCTCGCCGACGGTCTGGCCGTCACCGACGGCGAGTTCGTGGCGATGCTCGATGCCGACGATCTTTGGCTGCCGGAGTTTCTGAGCCGCCACGTGCAGGTGCATCTGAATTCGCTTGCGGCGTTTCCGGCGTCGTGCTGCGACCTCATCCAGATCGATCAAGATGGCCATGTCGTTGCCGGGAATACATGGTGGCAACGCGACCTTCGTGAGACCGACCGACGAAACCGGCACCCGCTGACCGCGACTGCTTTGCCGCGACTGGATTTGCACGCGGCGGTATGGACGGCGGAACGGGGGGACGCGGAGATCCTCACTCCCGATCTATTCAAGTGGCACTGGTCGGTGACGTCGGGGATGATGTTCCGCCGGTCGATGCTAGACCTGCTGATGCTCGAGGACCCGGGGCGGGTGCCGATCTGCGCCGATCATTACCTAATGAGCCTGGCGCACGGTTTCTCCGGCTCACTGGTGCTTGGGGAGCTGCTCGGCGCCTATCGTCGCCACGGCCGCAACTCGTTTTCGACGCTCCCGGTGCTTGGTAGCTGGGCCGCGTTGGCGCCGGGTAACGGGCAAGGCGTAACCGACCGGAATTTCACGGTGATGCTCGATCACGTCCTCAATCGCTACGAGAGCTTCAGGTCTATTTTTGGCGAGCAACCGGTGCACGATTTTCTCGGCAAGATGAGCGAGTACCTGATCGCCAAGGACTTGCCGTTCGACACCGCCCGTGTCGCCGCGCGGCTCAGAAAGGCCGAGAATGCCGGCGGACCGCCCTCCATTCGCCGCGTGTGGAGGCGCTGGAGCCGGAAACGGCGATGAACGAACAGCGTACCAAGCCGGCCGCCGCGGTGGACGATCCATGGTCTCGCGGCGTCTTGCTGCTGCCGCGGGTATCGGTGATCCTCAGCTGTTACAACTATGCGAAATACGTCGAGGCGGCGCTGGATTCAATCGCCGGGCAAAGTTACCGGAATTTCGAGTGTGTGGTCGTCGACGACGCCTCGACCGATAATTCGGTCGAAGTCATCGAGGGCTGGCTTGCCCGCAGAGTCGATCCGCGCTTCCGGCTGGTTGCCAAGCCAACGAACGAGGGCCAGCTGTCGGCGCTGGCCGACGGTCTGGCCGTCACCGACGGCGAGTTCGTGGCGATGCTCGATGCCGACGATCTTTGGCTGCCGGAGTTTCTGAGCCGCCACGTGCAGGTGCATCTGAATTCGCTTGCGGCGTTTCCGGCGTCGTGCTGCGACCTCATCCAGATCGATCAAGATGGCCATGTCGTTGCCGGGAATACATGGTGGCGGCGCCATCTCGGAAAGAGCGACAGGCACCGCAGAACCTCCGTCACCGCAGCGGACATGCCGCGATTGGGCTCGCACGGCGCGGTCTGGCCGGCAGTGGAACCGGGTGAGGTGAAGATTCTCGCCCCCGATCTCTTCAGGTGGCACTGGTCGGTGACCTCGGGGATGATGTTTCGCCGGTCGATGGTGGACCTGATCATGCCTCAGGACCCGGGGCGGGTGCCGATATGCGCCGATCAATACCTGATGACCCTGGCGCACTACTTCTCGGGTTCGCTGGTACTGCCCGAGACGTTGGCCGCCTATCGCCGCCACGGTCGCAACTCGTTTTCGACGCTGCCGGTGCTGGGCAGTTGGGGCGCGCTCACGCCGGGCAACGGACAGGCGATTACCGACCGGAATTTTACGGTAATGCTCGATCATGTCCACAGTCGCTACGAGACTCTCGCGTCGATCTTCGGGGGCCGGCAAGTGAGAAAATTCAGCCACAGGGTGAAATGCTTCCTGGCAGTGGAAGCAATGAGGGCCGCTGTAGCGCGCGCCATCGCGTGGCTGAGGACTGCCGGACGTACCCCCGAACCGGAGCTTCTCCACGGGGCACCCCGGCGCGCTCAGTTAAGGGATTGAGCGACAATGACTGAGCTCCTGACCACGCTGGTATCCGTCCACGAGCTGCCACGAGTTCTGGCCTGCGGCTGCCGCGGCTGCACGAAATGGCGCGCGACTTCCACAACGGCCATTTGGCTCATCGGTCGCCTGGCGACGCTGTGGCAGTTTGTCTGCGGTTCGCGGAACTCGGCCCGCGGCAGGCTCATTTTGCCGGCGTCCTAACCTCCGCCGGACCGATTATTGAGGCGCGCCGCGAGGTATCTTGATATCTGCGCCGCCCCATTGCACTGACCGGTCGAGCCAGACGCGCAGCCACAGAACCGGCAAGATCAGATCCCAGCACATCCCCGCAATCGGCGAGCGCCATGACCAGCCCCAGCCCTTGCAGATCAGCAATATCGCGTCGAGCCCCCGCCAAACGACGAGCGTCGCCGCAGCCAGGAACCACCAGGGCGCCGGAAGAACCGATGCACCCAGGCTGCCGGCAAGGGCGGTGAGAGTGCAGCCGCCTAAAGGCTCGAGGTAAAAGGCGAACGGGGCCTCCATGCGCCGGATCATCATCCAACGCCGCTGCCGGTCCCAAACGTCGCGCAGGCGTCGGCGACCGATCGTTTGGCGAACGTGACGTGCCGTGAACTGCGTGCGAAGTCCAAGCTGAGCCAACCCCTTGCCCAAGGCATTGTCGTCGCCAAAGGTATTGGCGAGCGGCGAAGTGCCCCCAGCGCGATAATAGTCTTGCCGTCGGAACAGCATGACCTTGCCCATGCAGTTGCTCCACCCGGCAATCGAGGAGGCAAGGAGCGGTGGCGGCGCGTACGCATTCATCACCTGACACTCGATCTCGGCCGCGAAGCCCTGCGGACAGACGCCGATTGGTATCGAGCACACCAAGCCAACGTCAGGAGTGAGGTTTTGCACGAGGTCGGCGAGTTGGTCCCGTGCGAGCCAAATGTTTGAATCTTTGATCAGTACAAGCGCGTGGCGCGCGTGGTCGATCGCCGGGGCAACGTTACTGACCTTCGGGTTGAGCGTGAAAACCGGGTTTCCGGTGAGGAACCGGGTTTCGATCTGTGGGAATTGGCCCGCGACCAGCCGCTGAGCATCGATCATCGGAGACGCTTGCTCGCCGGCCGACACCAATACTTCAATTGCCGGGTAAGCCTGCGTAAACACGGAAGTCAAATTGGCGGTAGCATCCGGTTCGAGCTGTTTGACTGGAAGGACCACGGACACCGGGGGCTGCTTCTGGCCCAACTTATGGGAGCGCCGCAAATGTGGGTGAACAAAAACGCAGACGACCATGACGAGGCGCGCGGTCAAGGAGACGCCCCAGTAGACTAGGCCCAACCCCTCGACGCCAACCAGTAACTCCACCTTATCGTTCCTGTAGGTCGTCCGGGAGAAGTACGCACAATCTATCAACTTTACCAACGCTCCGCGTTGGCAAGAATGGCGATGCGGCATCTCTCTGGCGCCAGCGGTCCGTGCACGCGGCCGAGGGGCGCCGTGTAGTCGTTCGGTCGAATGCCGGCCTCGAATCCCCGGGAGGCCGCCACATGAGCATGCCGCTGTCAGGTCACATAGCCCTGGTCTGGGATCGTTCCCGGGTCGCCATAAGGGATTAGCATCAAGCGACACGATCACCCAGCGGCGCATGACGCCGCCATTCTTCGAGACGACAGCCAATGATCATTTTGGCGTCGTCGCGGCACTCGCTCCCCGCAAACGGGCGCAGCGGGCAATTGACACAGCATCGCGCTGCCCGCTTGCGGTGCGTTCCTCGCACAAATAGTCTGGCGCCCCGAAATAGCGGATCTCGATAAATCGCCGGAATTGGGCGAAGCCTTCGGCCCCGGAAAGCAGCCCGCGCCAGTCGCACGGATGCCAGGGCCGGCCGCGAAGGGTGGCGAATAGGGTCTGGGCCTCGGTCGTCTGGCGGTCCCCGCTTCGCGCCGGATCGCGCATCAGGAGCGGAAAGGGCCGAATGGCGTCGCCGCTCATCCGGCAGACATCCGCGGCGAGGGCGGCGCCATGCAGTTGTGAGGGTGCGTCCGCCGTCAGATCGTAATAGAGCGCGTTGCCGTCCATGTTCAACGTCACCAGGGCTTCGCCATTCGTCGAGAGCGCGGAAAAATTGAGCTGGCCAAGCTCGCGTACCGGCGTTTCATGGACGAGATCGAAATAGCGGGTCACGTGGTCGTAAAAGCTTTCCGCCAGCAGGGCAGCGCCATTCTCGGACAGCACGAACCCCATTCCATACGAGGCCGGGTGTTCGCCGACATCCCCCAATTCCCGCTTCGTGCCCGCCGCCAGGTTGTAAGCGACAGCCTTGCCGTCCAGGCTCCGCGTCGCCAGGACGGTTCCATCGGCCGATAGCACAAAGCTCCGCAGCTTCCCGAGGTCGCCGAGGGTTACGGGAAGATCGGCTTGGGCAAAATTGTAATGGGTGCCGACCCCGCTTTCATCCTGGGTAACCACGATCGCACCATTGTCCGACATCGCGGAGTTTTTTAGCCGTCCAAGATCCCGCACCGTCCCTGCGGCCGACAAGTCGAGATAAGACACCGCCCCATTGGCCAGCGTGACCAGTAGGCCGCGCCCATTGGCGGAGAGTTGGTAATTGTTGCCCAGCTGGCCGAGCGGGCGTCCGGGTGCGCCGGTGGCAAGGTTATAATAGGTGGCCACCGCGTCTTGGAACGTATCGGAGATCATCGGCTTGCTGCCGCTGGCGTCGAGCACCAGCAGGCCGGCGCCGTTCTTGGAAAGCACGAGGCGCACGCGCTCGTCGAAGTGGCCGAGATCTCGCAGGGTTTGTTGGCCGAGATCATAGGCGGTCGCGGTCCCATCCTGCCCCACCTTCACCAGCCGCGCGCCGTTCTCGGAGAGTAGCAGCTCGCGAACCTTGCCGACATCGTGGGCTTCCTCGTTGCGCGACAGATCGTAGTAGATTCCCGTGCCGTTTAGCCGCTTCATCGCCAGCGCGGTGCCGCTCTTGGCGAGCTGCGGGCCGTTCATGACGTCCAATGAGCCAAGCTCAAGGGTCGCCGCGTCATGAGCGAGGTCGATCAGGCGCCATTGGAGGGCGGCGGATCGCGAGGCTGTGTCCGGGCTGCCGACGAGCAACTTCCCGCCATCCGACGAGAGTTGAAAACTCGCCGGTATGCCGAAATCACCGAGCGTGCGCGACGTGCCGTGGACGATGTCGTAATAGGTGATAGTCCGGTTTTCATTCTTCACCACCACCACGGCGCCATTGTCCGAAAGGAGAAAGCCGCCGCCGATTTCGGTTTGTCCGGGTCTGCCAAGATCGAGGCCCATCCGGACCGATCCGACGCGCGCGAGTACCGCATCGGCGCGATCGCTGCGCGCCGCGATCAACGCGCCGATGGGTGGCTCGCCGCCGAGCGCGAACGACGCCGCAATCATGGGATCGCCCTGGCTGGCGATGTTCTCGGCGACGGTCGAAAGCCGCGTCCGCCATGCCTGTGTGTCAACCCAGGTCGTGGCGCCAAGCGCGCTCAACACCAAAGCCATGACGCCGGCAACGATCCGCCTGCGCCTGCTGCGCCGGCGCTTGCGATCCCGGTCGACAAGCACCCCGACATTCACGCCAATGATGCCGGCGACGATTTTCAGCCAGGCATTGCGGAAACCATCCTTGCCGTTGCGCGCATCGCCGCAAACCACATCGAGGGCATTGGCGTCGCCGGCTAGCCGGCGCGCGGCATGACGCATGGCGGGCGGGAAGCATGTAGCCTCGAGCTCGTCGGTTCCGCTCGTGGCCGGCGTGTCTTTGGCGATAATAGCGAAGATGCGATCCCTGCGGCCCAGGCTCTCGAAAAAGCGGATTTCCTTCTCGACCCACTCGCTCGCCGCGGCATTTTGCGAGCAAACAACCACCAATGCCGAGGAAGCCCTTAGCGCCGCCTCCAGCAACTCGCCGAGGGGGCCGCTCGGCAACTCCTCGCGATCCTTGAACACCGGGGCGATGCGGTTTCGGTATCGCTTCTCGCCACCGCCGATGATGTCGAACTCGCCGAGCAGGGTCGGGATATTGAACCCTTCCATTGCCCGGTGCAGGCGGTTGGCGAACGCCACATCCTTGCTCGAATAACTGATAAAGGCGGCATAGCGATAAAGCTCAGCCATTGGCGTGCGTTCAGTAATCGTTTTGAGGAGACTGGCGGACCCGATACGATTCGAACGTACGACCTCTGCCTTCGGAGGGCAATGTCACAAGTTCCTGCGCGCTCTCCCTGTTCCTAATGTTCCGCAGAAAGCCTAAACGTCGCATTGGCTTTGTTCCTAGCGTTATTGGTGTTCCTGGGCATTTTTAGCCGTTCCCAGTGGGGATCGAGTGGGGATTAAATTTGCCTTCAGAAGCGATGTCAGGCAAAATCCCCACTGAATTCCCCACTGGATATCACGATGCTAGCTCCCCGTCGAGGCCGTCCCTCTCGTTACGCTGAGTATGATGAGCTCGTCGCCTCGTTGCCGGCGCTCATGGATAAGCGGCCGAAGTACCTGAACGGTATCGGGGTGTTTCGCGGGTCACGTGGGCTTACCGCCTGGCTAAAGATCAGACTTCCTCATGGAGGAATCCTCAAGGGCAAGAGCTACCCGCCTAATGCCTCCGTCGAGATGAAGCTTGGCAATTTGGATTCGTGGGATTGGCAACAGCTCGAGGATAAATATCGCGAGTTGCAGGGAAAGGCGGATCGAGGAGAGCCATTAGAGGAAACTCCTGACCTGACGTTCGCAGCTTTCGCAAGTGACTGGCTGGCCAGAGCGGGAAGCCGCATCAAGGCGCACGATACGGCTCACATTCATGTCCATAAGCACCTAATCCCGGCGCTTGGGACCATAGCGCTCAGACGCCTCTCCATTGCCGACGTGAACCGATGGATATCCGGTCAACTCAAAACGGCTGCTCCAGGAACAGCGAAGCGGCAGTTCAATACACTCCGGGCCATCCTGAACGACGCTGTTAGATCAGGGCTAATCGAGAAATCACCCACTCAGAACGCCGATCCAATTCGGGGGGCTGTTGCCCGTCAACGGTTCCTTACAAACGAGGAATTGGTGGCGTTGCTCGCCATCGCTGAGAAAGAAGCTGAATGGCTCCCTGACTTCATTCTCTGGGCGGTTCACTCGGGGATGCGCAAGGGCGAAATGCAGGCTCTCACGTGGGCTGATATCCGTGGGCTTAGCGCCGATCGCGTTGTCGTCGATGTCAAGCACAGCAAAAGCGGTCAGCCCAGGCTTGTCGTAGCTACGCGCACCATGCGGGACATCCTAGAGCGTCAGAAGGGGCGTTGGGTCGACGGGGATGACCGTGTGTTCCCCATATCAAAGATGACCTTGCGCAGACGCTGGGAAGCTGCACGTGCATCAGCGGGGCTTAAAGACGTCACAATCCATGATCTAAGGCGAACCCACAGCACGCATGCGGCTATTGCGGGTGTTGATCTACGGACCCTAGCGGGTCGTATCGGTCACACTGATCTCAGCATGCTGCAAAAGCACTATGCTGCTCTCGTGGGATCAGCTGGCGAGGAAGCGGCTGAGAAGATTGAAAGGGCGTTTAATACTCGCTGAACCAGACCCCAGTGCCGGTCCCACCTAATCGGTCCCACCTAAGTAGAGAGCCGTCATGACCGTCACCCGGCCCGATGGGGAAATCAATTATCTGCCGGACGAAGCGTACATGGTCGTGGGACGCCGAAACTACCCAACTTGGCAGGAGCGCTTTAGCAATCAACCCGCTCTTCCTGACTTAGGTTACGTGCTCAAGATTATCGAGAGGAACGGACACGAGGCAGATAGATTTCGTCACGAACTCGAACAAGGATCAGAACAGTATAACATTCGACAGGTTCAGCGAAGGCATGAATGACGAATATTTAACTCGCTTATTGATGCATTATCTGGCGGAAAAACCGAAGGTTGGACCGCAAATTGGGAAACAATTCCTTATGACGCGTGGATAAACGACCCCGCGCTTATAGCGGCATTGCGCGAAGACATTTACCGAGTATTCCAAACTGAAGCCCCTACAAGCGGAATCACTATTGCTAAATTAGGCCTTGATCGGTGGATGGGTCATCCTCTGAGCAAGCTTGATCTCGATCCAGATGATGAACCAAAGCGGATCGGCCGACCTCCAGACGATTGGGATTGGTTCGGAAGGGAGCTGGAGCGCTTACCGCATAGAGAGGAATTTGAGCGGGGATCGCGGGGGTGGCGCCAGCGCGTCTGCATGGAACTGCGCAGGCGATACATCCTGAGTCACCCTGGCATTAAACCAAGACGGGTCCCAGACGCAGAAACGATAAGACAACGCCTGAAGCCACTGTTAGATACCTGGAGACAGTAAATCTTAGCAGATAAACTAAGCTGATAAAATACGACCCCTCGGCCGTAAGCGAGCCTATTTTATAGTTGTTGTTACTCACGCTGAGCTGGAAGCTTAATACGGAGCCTTGATTGAAGGCGTATTTTAGAGGAGGGATATATGTACGAAGATAATTTGCGTCTGATTCGCGACATTGAAGTTTCTCGACTTACCTCGATGTCATGCAGCTGGGTTCGCAAACAACGAATGAATCGACGACGTGAGCTTCCTCACGTTCTGACGATTTCCCCGGTGATGATTGGGGCAGTTCCCCGATACAGGGCTGCTGACGTGGAAGCCTGGCTTGCATCTCAATCCTCTCAGGCGGAGGGGAGGTGAGCCATGGAAGACGCCCTTACACTTGCCTGTCATTATAAGGATCGTGGGTTTTCACCGATCCCTGTGCCGCTAGGAACCAAAATCCCCAAGATCGCGGGATGGCAAAACCTCATAATTGAACGGGACGAGTTGCCACGTTTCTTCACTGAGCGCCTGTCTAATATCGGAATTCTATTAGGCAAAGCTTCTGGGGGGATTGTCGACATCGATTTAGATTGTGAAGAAGCGCTTAGACTAGCCGATTTTTTCTTACCCGAAACCGGCATGGTCTTCGGTCGAGCCAGCAAGCCCGCAAGTCATGGGATTTACAGGGCGCCCAACCCTGGAAGCCGGAATGCCTTCAACGATCCAGACGGCAAGTGCCTTGTCGAAGTGCGGGCAAACGGTTGTATGACAATCTTCCCAGGCTCGATTCACCCTCGGGGAGAGGAGATACGGTTTGAATGCGACGGGGAGCCGGCCGAAATTGAGTTCGGTGAACTTGTCTCGCGTGCTCGCCACCTCGCAGCCGCATCGATGCTGCTACCGCATTGGCATCGTGGCCAAAGGCATCGGCTCGCGCTCTCGCTCTCAGGCACATTGCTGAGCGGCGGGGTTGATCCCAATGAAGCCCTTGGGTTCATCAATGCTCTTGTGTTTGGGTCGCGGGACGAAGAGGAAAAGGATCGATTTGCTTGCGTGGACAGCACCCTTGAGAAACTGCAAAAACAGGAGCCTGTTAGCGGCAGGACGGACTTAGCAGCAATCGTTGGTGAAGAGGTCTGCAGGCGACTATGCGAGTGGTTCGGGCTAGATAGGAAGGTCAACGCGACAGCTCTAAGTCCCTCGTCTGCTGCGCGCACGGCAATCGCTTACGGTGGGGAAGCGCCGTACTCGGACACAGCCAATGCAGAACGCTTCGTCGCAATTCACGGCGACAAGGCGTGTTACCTAGCTAACGAGAAGCGGTGGCTGGTCTGGAGAGACTGTAATTGGACGCCGGACCTAGCAAATGCACGAGTGCAAGGCCTCGCCATAGATGCAATGCGATCGATGGCAAGGGAGGCTGCTGAAACGAAGGACAAGGACTTCCAGAAATTTGCGATGCAGTCGCTGGATGCCATGCGGCTCAAAAATCTACTGTTCTTGGCCCAAGGCATGCGCTCTGCCGATCACGAGGCATTTGATGCCGATCCCTGGAAACTGAACTGCCGATCCGGGATCATCGATCTTCAGTCAGGAGAGACCGAGCGCCACGATCCGGGTAAGCGCATGCGGAAATTGGCACCTGTTGAGTTTGATGCGTCAGCTCGATGCCCCACGTTTATTGCATTCCTTGACCGGATTTTCGCTGGTGACCAGGAGCTGATTACCTTCATTCAGCGTGCCGTCGGTTACAGCCTCACCGGTCGCACGGATGAGCAGTGCCTGTTCGTCTTGGTTGGCAACGGTGCGAATGGCAAATCCACGTTAATCCGTGTCCTTCAGGAGTTGCTCGGTGACTATGCCCAGCAGACACCGACAAACTCGCTAATGAGCATGAAAGCCGAGGGCGTTGGCAACGACATAGCTCGGTTGGAGGGTGCTCAATTCGTTGCCGCATCAGAAGCCGAAGCAGGTCAGAAATTGGCGGAGGCGAAAATCAAGGCGATCAGCGGGGGAGATCAACTCACAGCCCGTTTCCTCTACGGCGAGTTCTTTGAGTTCGCTCCACAATTCAAGCTTTGGTTGGCGACTAACCGCTTGCCCGAGGTTAGGGGAACGGACAATGGCATTTGGCGTCGGCTATGCGTCATACCGTTCGATGTGACCATCCCAGAAGATGAGAGAGATGGGTCGCTCCTCGACAAGCTGAAAGCAGAGCTACCTGGCATCTTGAACTGGGCGCTTGCCGGCTGCCTTGAATGGCAAAAAACACGCCTGCAGCCTCCGGAGATCGTCACAAATGCTGGCAAGGCGTACCGCGCTGACATGGACACCGTGCTGGAGTTCGTCGATGACTGCTGCATTCGGGAACGCAACGGCGAAGCCACCATGGCCGCGTTGTACGACGGTTATACGGGCTGGTGTGGCGCGAACGGAGAGCAATCGCTGAGCAAGAGGGAGTTTGGCTTACGGCTGAAAAACCTTGGGCTTGAGGAAGCGAGAACGGGCAAAGCTCGAAAGCGAAGAGGCATTCGACTAACCGGGATAATTCACCGGGTAGCCTGAGGAGGTTGGCGGGAACGACATAAGCCGTTGGATTCGTGTATGATTTGGTTGCAAGACCGGATCAACCGAAGGCAACGGAGTTCGCGCCCGCCATGGACGAAGGTACGGGGATTTTGCCAGGCTTGCCAGCGGTGGCGGGCAAGCCCGTGCACATCGGCTTTGATGGCGGCCGGCTGACCTCGGACGCCGGGATATTGCTGCTGGCAGCGATCGAGCAACGGCTGGGGATTGCCGATCGGCTGGCGGCCTGCATCGACGACCGGCGCGATCCGGAGCGGGTCGTGCACGGGCTTGCCGAGATGATCCGCTACCGCGCTCTGCTGATCGCGGCAGGCTATCCCGACGGCAACGACTGCGACGCGCTTAAGTCCGATCCGGCCTTCAAGATGGCCATCGGGCGGCTGCCCGAGAGTGGTGAGGATTTGTGCTCGCAACCGACCATCAGCCGGCTCGAGAACCTTCCTGGTCCGACTGCGCTCAAACGCATGATGGCAGCGATGGTTGAGTTGTTCTGCGACAGCTTCGACCAGGTCCCCCGGCGCATCCTGCTCGATATCGACGACACCGAGGACCGGGTGCATGGCGGCCAGCAACTTGCGCTGTTCAACGCCCACTACGACAGCCGCTGTTTCCTGCCAATCCACATTTACGAGGCGACCACCGGCAAACCGGTCGCCATCATCCTGCGCCCCGGCAAGACGCCAGACGGGGCCGAGGTGGCGCTGGTGCTGCGCCATGTTATCGGCCATATCCGCGCCCGCTGGCCGGCGGTCGAGATCATCGTGCGCGGCGACAGCCATTACGGCCGGCCCGAGGCGATGGCGTGGTGCGAGCGTCGGCGCATCGGCTACATCTTCGGGCTTGCCGGCAATCCGATGCTGCTGCGCCAGGTCAGCCCGCTGGCCGAGGACGCCGCGCTGGGCCGCATCGCCGGCCAGGGCGAAAAGGTCCGCCGCTACGGCGAGTTCCGCTATGCGGCCAAAAGCTGGACCGTCGAGCGCCGCGTCATCGCTCGCGTCGAGGCCGGGCTTCAGGGCGCCGACAGCCGCTTCATCGTTACCAATCTGCCGGGCCTGCCCAAGACGCTCTACGAGAAGGCCTATTGCGCCAGGGGACAGGCCGAAAACCTGATCAAGGCGCACAAGCTGCATCTCGCCTCCGACCGAACCTCCTGCCGCAAAGCCACCGCAAACCAGTTCCGCCTGTTGATCCACACCGCCGCCTACTGGCTGATGCTGACCCTGCGCGGCCTGGCACCTCGCACATCGTTCTGGCGCGATGCCCAGTTCGACACGATCCGCCTCTGCCTGATCAAGGTCGCCGGGCGCGTCACCGAGATGGTCACCCGTATCAAGATCGCCCTGCCGACCGCCTATCCCTACCAGGCCAGCTTCACCGATCTCGCCGGCCGCATCGCCACATTACCGCCGTGAGCGACGGGGCCGTACGCCCCCAGACAAACCCTTCCGCGCAACCTCAAACCCCGATCACTGCGTCTCCGGCGCCGCCAAAAAGCGCGGCCACAGCACGCCCTCGAACCGCCCGCGCCGAGCCCCCCATGAATAATCCGGGCTAAAGACGGACGCTGAGGTGTTTGCTCTAGATGATCAGGCTGAGCGGCCTGCACCTGTTGGGATAGCGGCTGAGTAATTCAAGGGAAATAGGGGCTTGTTCCGAATTGATCGGGATAAGCCTCTTCCTTTCACAATGGTGACAGAAATGACGGAAGTGACGCTATTTCGAGGAAATATTATATACCTAATTGTTATGGATGTTTTTCTTTAAAAGAACGTCACATCCGTCACTTCTGTCACAATAACCGAGTGGTTGACGTTTCAAATAGCAAGATCAAGCGCGAATCCACGTATTTACACCAATACCCTGGTCTAGTCTCAGGATCATTTATTTCAACAAACTCAATTAAATAGGAGACTCTAAAGTGGTTGAAAACTCATATGTTGCTTATTTTGCCGGTGCTTGCGAGCCAGCAAATCCTGGAGGAATACCAAAGCACCGCCGCCATTACCCCGGATACCGTGCTCGTCGCACCAATGCCAACCGAAATCCAAGATCCAGCCATTGTCATCGCCTCGCTAGACATGAAGCGGCAATTAGGCAGGCTTTATAGCCGCCTAGCCGATTTGGTGTTACCTTGGAGCGTGGTGCGCTAAGGCTGGTACCCAAAGCGCTCCGAAGCCCAACCGTGGGCCGGTCGCATAGCTGCAACATGCTATGCGAATTTATGCGCAATTAAGATCGATGTCTGAGCCTGAATTGCAGCCTTCGACAGACCAGCATTTGCCGCATTGGTTTAGGCAAATCTGGACACGACTGGACACCTCTAAAAACCTCGCGCTTTTGGCTAGTTCGTGATTCGATGGACCGGGTTCGCGACGGGGGTGGCGAATGCGGGGTCAGCGAGGATTTTTTGATGTTGAGGAGCGCCTGAAGGAACTCTCTGCGAAGGGCGATGAGCTGGAACGTCTGAATGCCGTGGTTGATTTTGCGCTGTTTCGCTCTGACCTTGAACGGGCAGTGCCGCGATCGGACCGCGCCAAGGGTGGCCGACCGCCCTTTGATCACGTGCTGATGTTCAAGGTGCTGATCCTTCAGGCGAGCCATGGCCTGTCGGACGAGCGAACCGAATACCTGATCAAGGACCGGCTATCGTTCATGCGCTTCCTCGGGCTGGGGCTCGCCGACACGGTGCCGGACGCTAACACGATCTGGACCTTCCGCGAGGCGCTGACGCGGGCCAGGATCGGAGACAAGCCGGCGATCGAGGTTCTGTTCAAACGCTTCGAGGTGGCGCTGTCGGCGGCGGGATATCTGGCGATGGGCGGCCAGATCATCGACGCGACGATCGTCGCTGCGCCCAAGCAGCGTAACACGGACGGCGAGAAGCGCGATCTGAAGGAAGGCCGCATCCCGGCGGGGTGGGCGAAGAAGCCAGCCAAGCTTCGCCAGAAGGACCGCGACGCCCGCTGGACGATCAAATACACCAAGGCCAAGCCGAGCGAAGACGGCGCGCCCCGCGTCGATCTCGCGATCCCGGCGTTCGGCTACAAGAACCATATCGGCATCGACCGCCGGCATGGTTTGATCCGGAGTTGGACCACAACCGATGCGTCCCGCCACGACGGCGCGCTGCTGCCCGAGCTGATCGACAAGGACAACACCGCCAGCGAGGTGTGGGCCGATACCGCCTATCGTTCACAGGCCAATGAGCGGTTCCTCGCCGGCCGTCTCCTACGTTCGCAGATCCACCGCAAGAAGCCAAAAGGTAGGCCGATGCCATGGCGCACCGCCCGGGCCAACGGCCGCAAATCGGCGGTGCGCTCGGCGGTCGAACACGTCTTCGCCCGGCAGAAAGGCCCGATGGGGCTGTTCATCCGCACCATCGGCATCGCCCGCGCAAGAACCAAGATCGGCCTAGCCAATCTCGTCTACAACATGAAACGCGTGGTCTGGCTCACCGCACAGACAGCGCCAGCTTGACCAAAAGAACTGATCGTGAGGCCGGTCGGCTAGACCATATCGCGCGCTAGACCAGGGCGTCACCACCCGCTACACCAAACCGCGGTCGCGCCACTCAAAAAACACGGTTCTTGGAGGTCTCCGACTATTTGGCGTGCGGAAAATTCCTGCATGGCTCGCCATTCTCTATGTCGTTGTTACCGAAGTACCTGACTGGCGACACAGAATCGATTTCTGGCTTGGAATAGTAAAGGCCATGGGCGGTATTTTAGCCCCAGCCGCGTCTATTCTTGTGTGGCCTTATACCAGTTATGTCATCCTTGGCGCTGGCTTGGGTTACCTAGCTGGACACCTCTAAAAACCTCGCGCTTTTGGCTAGTTCGTGATTCGATGGACCGGGTTCGCGACGGGGGTGGCGAATGCGGGGTCAGCGAGGATTTTTTGATGTTGAGGAGCGCCTGAAGGAACTCTCTGCGAAGGGCGATGAGCTGGAACGTCTGAATGCCGTGGTTGATTTTGCGCTGTTTCGCTCTGACCTTGAACGGGCAGTGCCGCGATCGGACCGCGCCAAGGGTGGCCGACCGCCCTTTGATCACGTGCTGATGTTCAAGGTGCTGATCCTTCAGGCGAGCCATGGCCTGTCGGACGAGCGAACCGAATACCTGATCAAGGACCGGCTATCGTTCATGCGCTTCCTCGGGCTGGGGCTCGCCGACACGGTGCCGGACGCTAACACGATCTGGACCTTCCGCGAGGCGCTGACGCGGGCCAGGATCGGAGACAAGCCGGCGATCGAGGTTCTGTTCAAACGCTTCGAGGTGGCGCTGTCGGCGGCGGGATATCTGGCGATGGGCGGCCAGATCATCGACGCGACGATCGTCGCTGCGCCCAAGCAGCGTAACACGGACGGCGAGAAGCGCGATCTGAAGGAAGGCCGCATCCCGGCGGGGTGGGCGAAGAAGCCAGCCAAGCTTCGCCAGAAGGACCGCGACGCCCGCTGGACGATCAAATACACCAAGGCCAAGCCGAGCGAAGACGGCGCGCCCCGCGTCGATCTCGCGATCCCGGCGTTCGGCTACAAGAACCATATCGGCATCGACCGCCGGCATGGTTTGATCCGGAGTTGGACCACAACCGATGCGTCCCGCCACGACGGCGCGCTGCTGCCCGAGCTGATCGACAAGGACAACACCGCCAGCGAGGTGTGGGCCGATACCGCCTATCGTTCACAGGCCAATGAGCGGTTCCTCGCCGGCCGTCTCCTACGTTCGCAGATCCACCGCAAGAAGCCAAAAGGTAGGCCGATGCCATGGCGCACCGCCCGGGCCAACGGCCGCAAATCGGCGGTGCGCTCGGCGGTCGAACACGTCTTCGCCCGGCAGAAAGGCCCGATGGGGCTGTTCATCCGCACCATCGGCATCGCCCGCGCAAGAACCAAGATCGGCCTAGCCAATCTCGTCTACAACATGAAACGCGTGGTCTGGCTCACCGCACAGACAGCGCCAGCTTGACCAAAAGAACTGATCGTGAGGCCGGTCGGCTAGACCATATCGCGCGCTAGACCAGGGCGTCACCACCCGCTACACCAAACCGCGGTCGCGCCACTCAAAAAACACGGTTCTTGGAGGTCTCCAGCTTTTATTGGCGAACCTCGCCGTGGCGTCCAACGACATCCGTGGTGGCCCTATATAGCGGGCAGCATTTTCGGACTTTGCATTACGGCCATGGTGATCACTGCGGGATGGGGAGCAATCCAAGCTTACATAGCTCAACAAGTATCAGAACGAGTAAATACCCCACCTGATAGGCATCTTACAGAACAGGAATTTAAACGAATAATGAACGTATTCACGCCTATGGCTTCTGTATTTCAGAACATAGAAGTCGGGTCAGTCAGTTCGTCCACAGACGCTGCTGGCTATGGACAACAATTTATGATGGCTTTTCATAAATCAAACATTACAGTTAACGGAATTAAGCCTGATGACAATGATCATTTGCCATTTCCTATTGGAGCACAAGTGTCATCATCTCAAATTCACGGACTGGTGATTGGCGTTGTAAACCCAGAACATCCTCCAGAGATCGCTATAAAATTCAAATCAGCATTGTCTGATGCAGGTTTTGATGCTCCATTCATCAGATGGAGTGGCATCGCAGATGACTCCTTCATGTTCGTCGTCGTGTATTAATAGGGATTTGCGCCATAGTACCGCAGAACTTTATGTCGCTGAGCAAGGCCATGAGGGAGAGACATCGAACATCACCGCTGAGTACGCGGCCTTTTTGGCCGTCTTGGAGTGGTTTGCAGATCAAAATCTGTACGATGCCGACATCCTGATCCGTGGAGATAGCCAGCTGGTCATTTATCAGATGTTCGGTAACTACGGTATCAAGAAGGGCCTCTATGTGCCAATGGCAATAGAAGCTCGTAAGCTCGTCGCCCAATTCAAGAACAGTCGGGGTGAGTGGATACGCCGAGATCAGAATGCGGTAGCTGATGCGCTGTCGAAAGATGCCCTTAAGAGGGCGGGCGTGAAGCTGAGATTACAGCCCGCGTAACTGCTCGGCCCATCGTTGGAGCATGCGTGCTGCGCCGAAAAAATAACGAGTTGCCGGATAACTGATCATCCGCCGATTGTAGAGCCATCGCATCAGTCGGATCGACGATAGCGCCAGTACGAGAACGACCGCAGCGCCGTAGGGGGCAAGCCGCGATTTTAGGCCGTTCATGATTTGCCGATCACGGCGAGGGGCAGAACCCCAAGGCGCTACTTCACCTGTGGTGGTGGTCAGGCAATCCGCAAGTTGCCCACGGTCTTGTGCACCTCAAGCGTCAGCGCTTCGATACGCTCGGTAAGCGCCTTCACGGTTTCCGTGAGTTGCGTGTTCTGCTTAAGCATATCCACGAGGAGAGACGTCTGCTCAGCCGCAAGTGCCGCACGTTGCTCGCTCGCTTGGTGCAAGGCCTCTCGATGTTCCGCATCTGCCAGGGCATGAGCTGCGTCGCGGTCAGCCTGACGGGTTTGCGCAAGCAATATGAGCGGAGCCGCATATGCCGCTTGTAGGCTGAAAGCCAGGTTCAGGAGGATGAAGGGATAGATATCGAATGTTGTAAGCCCCAGTGCGTTGACGAGAATCCAAACGCCCACAATGGCTGTCTGAGCTATGAGAAAGGTTGGCGTGCCGAAAAAGCGAGCGAACGCTTCAGCCTTCAAGGCAAACCAGTCTTCGCCAAACACCCGCTGTAGGTGCAAATGAGGGGCATGAAATCTGTAGAAGGGTTGTTTGGCGGCGGTGCCCTTGTTTATCGGACCTTGCGTCGTGTTCATGTCGGTTGTCATTGCTCGTCGTTCCTTGATATGCCTTAGGGTTCGACCGATGCCCGCTAGTTTCGTCGACGCAGCTGGAAGAACAAGCAGGGGTAATGAGGCTAATTGGGTTTACAGTGCCATCTTCGGTCAATTGGCGACGATGCAGCCTGCGCTCAACGATTATCTCGAAACGCGTGCGCTGAAGGTGGAATGCCTCCATACACCGTTCGGGCGTCGGTACTTGTTCGAGCAGTCCTTGGAATACCCGCCGGGGCACTCCCGCAGTGCCTTCATACGAGCGGAGAATCACGCTGAACTCGACGCAATCGCGTTCGTCGTTCCATCTGGCGTCTTCGGGAAACTCGAAAAACGTTGCGACCTGCTGGGGGAAGGGAACGGCATGTTCCCATTATGTTCCTAGGTATCGAGAGAGGCAAGGTTCTGATGGCGTGTGCGGTCGAGATCATCGCAGCAGTGATTCGCACAAACCGGACACTGACGCCTCGTAGCCGCGGATTTGAAGCTGGCAGAACAAGGGGTTAAGAAAAGTCTGGCTTGCGACGAACTCCGCCTTAGACTCAGAATGGCTCTAATTTCCCCCGCAAGCTGGCTACGGATGAATTCCACCGGGTCCGCACAGTCTCCAGAGAATAAGCTGTCGGTGCCAGAAACTGCGCCCGATATCTTGAGAGGCGAGAGCGATGTTGAACAAAAATTTCTGTATCCGTTTTTTGAGCATGCAGCATTCCTGCATTATCCTTCGCAATGGATCAAAACAAAAAATTACGTTCTTCCCACCGATATCGATAAAGGCGCGGGAAAAAAGTATGGATATATTCCTGATTACACGATTTGGCATAACGGTATCCCGCTGATAGTAATTGAGGCCAAGTCGCCAGATGAAAGCGTTTATGAGGGCCTTCGCGAAGCGAGACTCTACAGCATCGAGATAAACAAACGTTATCCTCCGGGCATCAACCCTATTTTCTGCATAGCCGCTTGTAATGGACGAGAACTGATTATTAACTATTGGGACAGCGAAGAAAATATCATTTTTCCTGTCCGCGATCTAAATATCGGCACGTCTTATCTTGACAATATCAAGCACCTAATCGGCTATGCTGAAGTGGTGGAAAGGGCGAAACGGCTCAATTTCGCTCTCCGCCCAAGGGCATTCTTGCTGCCGGCTGATCGAATGGGCGGGCGGGCTGTGCTGAGCACCGCGTTGGGCCTCAACTCCTTCGCGGATGACCTGTTGCCCCTCGTCGGCATGTACTTTGGGGTAGAGGGACACGAACGCACCCAGGATATCGTTCGACGTGCGTATGTTTCGAGCGACGAGACCACGAGATATCACGCGACCCTCGAAGCATACCTTCGCGACAACGTGAGTTTGATCGAAAAGCAAGGTGCGCAGGCGATTACCACCACTCGCAACAGCGAGGAAAAATTAACCCGGCAAATATCTCAATATTCTCAAAATCCTAAATTCTATGGTCGGCTCCAATTGCTAATCGGCGCAGTCGGGTCCGGCAAGTCGACCTTCATGGAACGGTATTACTCGTTCCTCCTTCCCAAAAACCTCCGATCATCAACATTGTGGTCATTTGTAAACTTCAACAACGCCCCGGATGACCTCGCAGACGCGGAGCGGTGGGTTTGTCGAGCGTTTTTAGACTCGCTCATTGAGAAAAATGGGCTGGAAAACCTATACGACCAAAAGAACCTTCGCCGAATTTTCGCCACTGAGATCAATCGTAGAGATCGAGGACCTTACGCGACCCTGAAGCGGACACAGCCGGATGAATATGAACGCCGGATCAGCGCGGATCTCGTGGGGTGGATGGATGACCCCGTAGTTTTTGCTCAAAATGTAAGCCGCTATTTCATTGGCGACAGCCGCAAGGCTATCGTGGTTGTTCTCGATAACGTGGATCGCCGCGACCGAGATCAGCAGCTTCGCATATTTCAGATTGCGCAATGGTTCAAAGAATTGACGCACTCCTTCTGTGTGCTGTCCCTCAGAGATGTCACGTTCGAGGCGTATAAAAACGAAGCCCCACTTAATGCGTTTCTAAATGCCCTGAACTTCTACATTCGACCTCCGCGGTTCACGGATGTAGTTCGCAAGCGTCTCCAGCTAGCGATGGAGTATCTTGCAGATAAGGCAGATCAAAAGCTTTCGTATCAGATAGAGAGCGGAATTCGTATCACTTATCCGGCCACGAATTTGGGCAAATATCTGGTTAGCCTCTTTAACACGTTATTCCATACTCGCCGGCAGGTCGCCGCGGCCATCGAGTCTCTCACGGGTCGCAATGTCCGACGAGCACTCGGCATGTTTGCTGATTTGATCGTGTCGAGGCATTTACCTGAAACCGAGATTACAAAAATCATTCAAGTTCCCGGATATTTTGACATTACTGAAGCAACCATCATACGCATTCTAATGCGCACTCGGTATAAATATTTCACGGAAACCAACGGTTACATAACAAATATACTGGATGCATCGCCAGAATGGAAACGTCCGAGCAATTTTTTGTATGCTGAGATATTGGAATTCTTGATCTCTAATCGAAAACAGCAGGGCGATATTAGGATTGAGGGATATTTCACCGTCAGCACGATCATAGATCGACTGGAAAAATTAGGGTTTGTTGAGGACGACCTTTTTTCTGCGCTTGAACACCTTTTGGAAAAAGGTCTGCTCGTTGCTGATCATCAACGTCCCAGAGGGCTATCGGCAGGGGACAGCCTGAAGGTCCAGGCATCGGGGTTCATGCATTTGCGGTTTCTTTGCCGTCGCCCGGAGTATCTGGCGGGCGTGCTGCCAACGACCCATGTTGCCTCACCGAGATTCGCCCAAGATATCGCCGATACGTGGCAGCTTAGCGGCGATGCCTCGGACATCCGCTTTGGCCGCAAGCGCCAGCTTGTTGACAAGCTCCTGGCCTATCTGACCGACGAATTCGACCGTCGTGTAAAGAGACATCCGTTTTTTGCTGATGAAGGTCGGGGTTCGCGACGTTTGATAGCCGCTGTGCAGGAGGCGCGCGATTTTGCCTATGCCCCGACCTCCCGGACGCAAACTGACGAGATTTTTGAGCCAGACTGATCCCTCTACACCTGTGGCGAGGAGAGGCATGTCGGCGACTACCAGTCTACGAGGATGATCCTATCCGAGCTTGAGGCGCCCGGCGGGATCAACGCTGCGATCGCGGTCTACTTCCGTGTCGCTGCTCTAGCAGCCGCCTTTGCCGCCCGCTGGTGTGGTCCTACGGCCTTGGCACCGTCGTCCTCAAATCCGATAAGCGGTGGTAGGTCATCAACTGAGACAGACTCGTATTGTTGAGGCACAAAGCTCGGCGAGTCCCGCTCAGTGCGCCAGACCGAAATGCCTGCTTCCCGCAGTCGATCAACAGCCCGAATGATGACGGACTCCCGTGATGGATTCCTATTTCCCTCGGGCCTCAACTCATCCTTAGCGTGATTTTCGTCCTTCGGCCTCGGCTCGTGAGTGGCTTGACTTTCGCTGTGCTCAAAAAACTCTCGATGGCGCCCTTGCGTCGCGACTATCCGCCTTAGTCCGGGGGGAGCACGCTGGATCATACGTCGGCCTGTAAGGACATTTGGAATGGCAGGCCCGAAATCTGTGCGCGGAAGGCTGAACAAGCTCTTAATTTCGGCTCCGCCCAACGGTTCCTCGACCCACACACAGTATCCCATCGGTGTTTCCATCAAATTTTATCCAAATCTGCTTTAAATGGCTCTGGCAGAGATTTAATAATATTTTTACGTATCAACCGACCGCGTGGGGGAGCGCTTCGGATAATGCGGCTTATTTCTAATGAAGATGGCCTGACACTAACGGAATACGGCCTAGTCGCGGCGATGATCTCCATCGCCATCTTCAGCATCATGAGCATGGCGGGTCACTTCTAAACCCCAACTGCTATTGACCCAGCTTATTGACAGACACGCCCGTTGGTTTCGGATCGGGTTTAGCTGCGCGAAAGTAAATACATGGCAATTAAACCAGCTATCGTAACCATAGCCATGATTTGTATGACCGAATCAGCATAATGCATAACCCCATACTGTTCGCGTATTTATTGAAATCAGATAAGCGAAATACTATCATTGTGGTTAATAATTATGGACCGACCCTGACTCAATCAGCGAGGCCACAGCGGCTTTGATGTAGAGCGTCCCGTTTGGTGCCAACGAGCCATCAGCTATCCGCAGAGGATGTATTTGTTCAGGGGAAAGAATGGTGGCTTAATTCGTCAGATACAAAATTAAAATGAAAACTGAGGAGGTGGTGACGTAATGACGCAAGTGACGCTATTTCGAGTAAATTATCTATTCCCATTATTATAAGGGAAATTTTATAAAATATGCGTCACTTACGTCACCAGTGTCGCTGCGGATCTGGTATACACTCAGATTTATGCCTTGAATTGACCGCGTCCCGTTGAATATCGGCTCACTATTACAATGCGCCTCAAATTGGCAGGACGGCTCGATATGGTCATGTTGAAAGGTCTTGCTGTACGCCCACATATGCTAAATCTTTGATTAGAAAATCCGACATTGGAGACCAGAATTGGTTGAATATTATTCGGGGCACAATAATCAGTTGGCTCAGGGCCAGAGTTTACACGCTCGCGAAGCTGCTGAAGCCCTGTTTAAGCCGAAACAATCGGTTAAACCGCCTCAAGCCACAGCTGCACCGAACAGAACGTCCGATCAACACAAGCCACGCATTTTGGCCGCCTTACCCGAAGGAGCTGCTTTCAAGCAGGCGCCCGCCGGTGCGTCGCCAGGCAAAATCAAGCCACTGGTTTTGGAGCTGGAAATCCCAAAGATCAGAACCTGGATTCGATACGGCATGACCCTGGCCCAGGTAGCACACGTGTATGGAATTTCTGCTGCCGAGGTGAAAAGAGCGCTAGACGCTCGCTAAAATCTTCTCCCGCGTACGCGATTCGTCATCCTCCACTCGCCATACATGCCGTGGAGTTCGGAATGACTTCGGATTTTGCCAAGACATTCAACCGTTTTTCCCCACGCATTTTGTAGATCTCAATGCGGCATGTCGGCCGGCGATAGGATAGGCGAATATATATGTCGAGTTGAGCGGTGAGGCATCTATGCGCTGCACGCCAATCCGGGTAGCCCTCACCATAGCAGTTCTCAGTACAGCGCCAGCGGCAGCGGCAGCGATCAATTTGCCATCGGTTCCGCACTACATCCTCGTGCCTCAACTTCCGCCCGAAGCCCTTGCGGCACCGCGCTACATCGAAAGTAACGAGAACTTCGGCGCAGAACCGAAGCCCTTGGGCGGTCAGAGCGAAGTTGCTGGTCCATCTGTATGGCAGCGCCTGATATCGCCTCACGAATCCCTCATTGTGCTCAGCTCCTTTCTGGGCCTTGCCATTCTCTTATTGGCTGGTTCGACTGTGGTGCTGTGGCGGATGACTCGGCGAAGCGTTCATATCGCTGAGCAAGCGCTGATCGAACTTGAGCGACCATTCCTTCATATCGCTGTTACAAAGCCGGGGCTGCTGATCACATCTGGCCGCTCTGCCCTTTCGAGCTCAGGGCGTGGTGTATTCGAAATTTCAGTTTTCAATTTGGGTCGGACACCCGCGACCTTGACGCACCTCGAATACAATCTCGTCCTCGTCGACCGGGGCAGTATTGCCGATCCCATCGATCCTCAACGCATTGGTGGTTGCGAGCTACCGGCCGGGACCATATCGGCGCTCAATCATCCGTACATCGCAAATACCGAAATGCGCCGGCTGTTCGACAAAGAGGCACAAATAAGAGATGGAAGTCTGTCGGTGTGGCTCTTAGGTTTCGTCAGGTATCATGACATTTTCGGCAATCATTATATTTCGGGTTTCGCTAAAATCTTTGACCGCACGGGGAAAATTTTTGTCGCCCGCGGCGACGGTAAATATAATTACACCCGAAACGAAATGCTAAACGAGATACCGGTTCCATTCTCTTCAAGCGAGGCTGACCGCCAATCGCTGGCTGCCCCCAGTGAGGAGATCCCGGCTTCAGACGCCCAGCTCGAGCTGGCAGCTCTTCCGAAATTGCCGCGGGATTCCTACTTGGCGAGCTGCTAGTTCTTCCTGGACTCGATCACTGGCTTGTCCCCGAGCTTCCGCTCTTTACGGCGTCTTGCAGCTTCCATCCCAGAGACGAGTTTTTTCCTCTCCGCTGGATCGTCCCATCGGGCCGTCAGCGCAGCTGAGCGTGTCTCCCTGACCGTTGGATCAGTGTGGTGGGTCATGTAATTCGCACGCACAACAGGATCAGCCCAACGCGCTCTGAGCGCTGCCCCTATTTTAGCTCGCCGCTTAGGGTCCATAACTTGGCTCCGTTTGGCGTCAGATAAATTTTAACGAAGCTCATTATTAGCGATTTTAGCTAAAATTTAACGAATTTCATTGTGAACTACCCCTGGCGAGATCGATCCGGAGGTAGTGATGCTAGGCACCGTCCTGCTGGTTTGCGGTCTGGCCTGCGCGCTTACTGTGTTCCCAATCGTCGAACCGCAAATGTGGAAAATCATTCACGCTGCTAGACGCAGACGACGGAGGCTTTCCAGCGGGCTTATACAAAGTTGAGTGCGATAGGCCATGGCTGAAATGCGGTTGGGGATTAAAATTGGGCTAGGTCGAGATACGTTGACGATTTCCTTGTATCAGGATGACGCCCTTGTCGGCGAAGTTAATGCGACTGCCGACGAAGTCGATCTGTTGATCAGAACATTTGCAAACCGCCGTCGTCTTCTGAAGCCAGAAGTGAGCGTAATTCCTTTCGACGGTTCGCTAAGCGCCGAGGTCGACCCGATTTGGGCTATATCGTCGCAAGCGGAAAGCTCGGAAAAGGAGTTGGTGATACGGAACACCGGGTTAGGGTGGATCTCCTTTATGTTGTCCGCCCAGGCGGCGCAGCAGCTGGGGTTCGCTCTCATAAACTCAGTCCCGCTGCGCATCATGACGCCGGATCCCTATGCGAGACCAAGCTAACCCAAGCGAACCTGCCTCCGTAGGATCTCAGGCTTCGTTTCTAGAACCCGAAGGCCGTGCATCCAGCCTGAGGTTCCTGTCGCGTGATGACGCGCGGGGTCTTTCTATGTGAACGCCGAAAGCAGATCGGCAATGAAAGTAAATACGCCCCATTTCCGCGGTTGTCTGGGAGGAGCCGCAATGCTGAGCTTGTGTGCTCATGTCTTGCGGGTTCTACCTTCGCCCCAGGCCAATCGACTTCGCCATCTCAGAACGGCGTGCGGCATAACTCGGTGCGACCATCGGATAATCGTCTTTCAGCCCCCAACGCTGGCGATACGCATCGGGGGTTAGTTGGTGTGCGGTCATTAGGTGTCGCTTGAGGGTCTTCTGACGATTGCCGCAATCGAGACAGGTGATTGCGTCTGGCTGGACTGAGCGCCTAATCGGCACCGCAGGCTCAGGTCCTATTGCTGGCGCAGACGGTCCTCCGCCCTCGATGCTGACAAGAGCAGCATGAACCGTGGCTATAAGGGCCGGTAATTGGCCGGCTGCAAGGGTGTTTCGTTTGGCGTAGGCGCTGACGATCTTCGCGACGTGTTCCATATCCGCCATGGCTTGCTCCCAATTCTCTTATCACTTGCCAGTATAGCGGATTGGGAAAACTGTGCATTCAGTCACCATTGATCTAGATCACAGCCAACTATTCGGCATCGCTGTATTGTCCCGCTCATGGATGACCTCACCATGCAATCCGTCGCATCTTGGGCTATCGTAATTACCTCCGCGAAGCGACCACCGTTGATGTCGCCGCCCTATACCTCGGCTAATGAGGTTCGTCCCCAATGACGTACGAGGAGATGACTGCTTATTACCGCGAGAGAGCGCAGCATTATCGCGAGCTTGCAGAAGCAATGGCTCGGCCTAAAGACGCTGATTTATACAGAGAACTAGCCAAAAACTATGAAAGGGCGGCTGCATCAATTCGCTCGGTTGCGCATGAGAGATGGCAAGGATCATCGTCTGAGCGCTTTGGAGCCAGCTAATCCTGGCGAGAAAGACCAACGAGAATGGCTAGGTTTTGGTTGAGATAATGTTGGCTACCGCAGTCCGTGCCGCACCAACTGTTGCTGACCGCGGCTCCGCCCGATTAAGCCTGCACGAGGAACTCATCAAGTTCGGCGACGCGGTCCCGCAACTCTGCCAGCACCGTCTCGCGGTTAGGTGGACACTGCCTGCCGTCTTCGATTGCTAGGAGCTGGCTCATCAAATCGGAGCGCGCCTCTAAGAATGCGCGCACTGCGCGGAGGCTCTGATCGGCATTGGCTGGGTCCCATACTAAAACATGCCGAACGCCAACGTCCTGAAGCTCAATCGCATAGCGAATGGCGCTATTGAGAGACAAGAATTTGACGGTCAACCCCTGCCAGCAGGTGACTTCGTACATCGCGCATCTTCCCCTGAAGCCCGAAAAAGCTACCACATATAGTGGGTCGCCTCAACTCGTCCACCTAACGGGTCGCCTCAACTCGTCCACCTAACACTGACCGTCGCCTGCCCCTTCCACCGGCACCCCCGGCATTTGAGCCGCGTCTTTAAGTCGAGAACCTTGACCTCTGGCGCCACGCCGGCCGTCGCCAGCATCGAGGCGGTCAGCGTTAACATAGAATTCGTAGTTAATTTGATCATCTTTTGTTGTACCGCCGGCTTAGCTCGATATTCTTTGGATCGCGCCCTCTGACGCATAACTGAGGGCGAAGTATATTGTTCGATGCGTATTGGCGAGACCTTGGCCGTCTCCCCCGGCGGCCAAGGTTTTAAGCAGGAAGAGGTTCAATCCCTACCCGCGCCCATCAACCATCGCCAAGGCGATTCGCGTGAGCGAGATAATTACGCAACCGCTGCTTCTGGGAATGAACATCCTAGCGCTGATCGGCTTCGCGATAATGCTGCTGGGGATGCGGGCGGGGCGTCCAACAATCCGTCGCAACTCATTTGGTTCGCACCGCTTTGTTAGCTCACAACGCGCCACTCTCGGCATAGCCCTGATGGGGCTCGGAAGCATCCTGGTGCTCTTGGGTGTCTATCTCGCGCCGAGCTAGACGTGGGCAAAACTCGGCGACGATGCCGGCGCAGAGAGCGCGAGTAAACGATGTGCGTGGTGTGTTCGCAAATACAATCGCAGGGACTAGACGCACGCTTGTAGTCTGCGCTCGATTAGCCATAAATTGCAGGAGAAAAGGTCTAGTCGGTAGCGCCGATGCTGACCAAGCGACGGAAGGCTGAGCGTCAGGGCGAGGACATCTCATCACCGCTGCAATCGTCGGTGGTGGTCGAGTTTCCGCGCAGGGGGCCGCGTACCCTGCCACCAACGCTACGCGCGGCCGAACCGGACGAGAACGTTCCTGGTTCAGGTTGGCGGCGGGTGCTGTTGCTCATTGCGCTCGCAGTCATTGTCGCGATCGTGTTGGCTGGCGAGCTATCCCGTCTACCTCTATTCCGCGGCGATTAAGTCGATTCCCAAATTTCTCGGTTGCCGAAGCTCGACCTCAACCGACGAGGAACAAATCGCCGTCGCGGCAGCGCTGCGCAAGCTGATCGATGAGGATTGGTTCCCGTTCTCGCGAGCCTCAGGCCGCTCAAATCGGCACTGGCGAAGTTGGACCCGAAGCCGGCGAAATCACGCAAAGAGCTACCGCAAATAGCAGTTGCATCCGAAGCCGCTATCCGCCGTCGTAAGAGGCTAAAGCGTTAGGACGGCTTCTGCACGAAGGCCCAAGCCGCGCAAACGAGACACCAAAGCGCTGCCGAAACGAGGGCTACAACAGCCCACGTCCTGCCATCCCGTCTTCGCTGTCAATGGCGGAGTAAAATTCCCCAGTTTGGGCGAAGTAAATTTCCCCAGGTGTCGCGGCAGCGATCAGGTTGTTGCGGGCTGGATCGATTGATGCTTCGGCGGGCGCCCACGTCGTCGCGGAGGCTGGGTCATGCCGAAGAGTGATCCGCCGCCGAGATTTTCTGGGATCAGGTCGGCATGCTGGCGCAGCCGATAGCTGGCACCCTCAATGTGGATAACGATGGCATGGTGGAGCAAGCGATCGAGCAACGCCGTGGCCACAACCGGATGACCGAAGACGTCGCCCCATTCGGCGAAGCCGCGGTTTGAGGTCAGGATCATGGCGCCGCGTTCGTAGCGGGCGTTGACCAGTTGGAAGAACAGATTGCCGCCGCCGGGAACGACCGGCAGGTAGCCGATTTCGTCGACGATGAGCAGCTGCGGCCGGCACAGGAACCGCAGGCGCTCGCGCAAGCTGCCCTCGCGTTCGGCCTTGGCCAGCGAGGTGATCAGCTCTGCCAAGGTGCAGAAGTAGACGCCGCGCCCGGCCTTCACGGCCTCGACGCCGAGCGCGATGGCGAGATGCGTCTTGCCGCAACCGGGTTGGCCAAGGAAGTGGACGACCTCGTGGCGGTCGATAAACTCCAGCTGCGCCAGCGCGAGGATTCGGTTGCGGTCGAGCGAGGGTTGGAAGGCGAAGTCGAAGCCGGTCAGCGTCTTGACGCTGACCAGGCGCCCCATCTTGAGCGCCGCCTTGACGCGTCGTCCTTCGCGCAGGGTGAGTTCCTCGCCGAGCAGAGCGTCGATCGCCTCCAACGCTCCGATCTCGCCGCGTTCGAGCTGGCGCATGATGTGATCGAGGACTTCGATCGCGCGCGGCATCTTGAGGCCCACCAGATGGCGACGGACCTGGTCGATCGTGCTCGACATCGGATCATCGCTTCTCATGCGCGTCCTCCCTCGCCGGCGAGGCGTCGTGCCACGGCGTCATAGAAGGCCAGCGAGCGCGGCGCGATGACGGCACCAACCGGGGCCGTCGGCGGCGCCGCCTCGCGTACTGTCGTGCTGTTGGAGGGCGGCGGACCGGTGCGATGGCCGCCGGCGATACGGCGTTTACCGCGGCCCTCGAGCACGGGGTGGATAGCGATCAGCTTGTCGTCCTCCAGGATGCGGATCTCGTTGGCGAGGGTATGCACCTCGACGACGCGGCGGCGGGTGCAGTCGGGCACCGAGTAGAGGTTGCCGCCGACCGACACCATGCCCTCGCGCGTGACGCGACGATCGAGTGTGAGGACGAGGTTGAAGGGCATGGCGGGCAGCGCCTTGAGGTACGGCTTCTCTTCGGCGAAGTGCTCCAGGACAACGCGCCCGGTCGTGGCGTGCCGGCGCGGGTTGGCGACGGTGTCGAGCCAGTGCCGGAATTGGGTGTTCAAATCGTCGATGTTGCGAAAGGCTCGGCCGAGGAAGAAGTCCTCCCGCACGTAGCGGAAAGGGCGCTCCACCTTGCCTTTGGTCTTTGCCCGGTAGGGCCGGCAAGCTTTTGGCAGGAAGCGGTAATGCGCCGCCAGATCGAGCAGCTTGCGATTGTAGGCGATGCCGTGATCGTCGTCCTCGCCCAGCACCGCCGTCTTCATGCGGTCGTAGAGAATCTCCGCCGGCGCTCCGCCCAGCGCCTCGAAGGCGGCGATATGGCAGCGCAGAACGGTTTGTAGGTCCTGATGCGCGACGAAGCGACCCCACATCATGCGGCTGTGGCCGAGCACTAGTGAGAACAGCCAGACAATCCGCTCGGCGCCGGGCTCGTCGGTGAAGACGGTGCGAAAGTAGGCGAAGTCGACCTGGGCCTGCTTGCCCGCAGGGGTCTCGAAGCGGCGCTCGAAGACCTGCACCGCCTTGGGGCGGACGGTGCGCAGAAAATCCTTCACCGCCGTGTAGCCGCCGGAATAGCCCAGCTCCTTGATCTCGCGCAGCAGCCGGCTGCCGGTCAGCTCGGGAAAGGCGGCGACCCGCTCTCGCAGATACGGTTCGAATGGAGTGACCACGGTCAATCGCGGCTGGCGGGGGCCATAGGCAGGCGGATCAAGACCGCGTTCGATGTATTTGCGGACCGTCTTGCGATCGCATTCCAACTGCCGCGCGATCGCCGACACCGACAGTCCCTGCCGATGCAAATCCAGGATCATCACCAGCTCCCCCAGTCGGACCACCGCCGCGCCCTCCCGCCGATCGGGAAGGATCATCGGATCGTCGGTGATCACGGCGCCGCCGGACCTTCCGGGGCGCGCCCCGGAAGGTCCGGCGTCACACCTGGGGAATATTCAAACGGCGCTTCTGGGGAGAATCACTCCGCCGCCGACATTCGCCGCCGACCTTGTGCGAACCCATCGAATCCTGCGTAACCGAAAAAACCGCCAGCGAGCACCAGCGTCAGCGCCACCAGAAATCGCATTTGGGATAGCGCCTCTGCCACGTTCACTACCACGTTGCCTTAGCATGCACATAGCGGCAGCAACATGTGCGAAGCATTGCCGCCTGCGACAACTTGGTATGTACAGAATGCAATGGCTGTGGATAAGTCGAGCCGGTTAAGGTCGGTTAAGACGCCGGCCTGGATAGTGAACATGCCAAGCGCAGAGAAGCATTGGGCGTACCTTTGTAAAAGGCTTCAAGCCAAGCACCGCGCCCTGTCCGACTGTCTGCCACAGCTATTTCACGATGGCGCCCTCTCGGCTGAATATCTTGCGGATTATCGGCGGCTAAATACCGAAGTCGAAGCAGTGCGCAAACGCATGGACGAGCTGATCAATAGCAACTCAAGCTGACGGGCTCTTGCCCTCTGGCAGATTGTGGGAAGCCGCAGGAAGCCAAGACGCTAAACGCAGACTGACCCTTGGCTCTGAAATCGTCCTGGTGGGGACTTCTTGAGGGCCGCGGTGATGCGCTCCAGGCAGACGATGCCATCGACGTAGGCAGGGCTGCGGTCCGTAGGCACGTAGAGCTTGTCTGCCAGGGCATAGAGCTCATCAGCCAGTCCGATAGGCATGCGACCGGATAGTTTTTCTCTGACCATCGTGCATGCGGCTTCGAGCGATAGTATCGGCACGTCTCTCGGTGCCCTGCTATTGACTTCGTACCAGTCGCCGGCTTGCTCTACGGCAATGGCAAATAGACGCTGGAAGGCTTCGGCTTTGGCCATAGGATGATGCGTACAGGATCAGCCTTACAGAAGTCTTAACCATGGAGGTTGACCAACCTGGTCTTGGCCCAGTCATTAGCGGGGAATCTAAGATTGGCCCGAAGCACGCGAAGATTCGGTGACGTAAGTGACGCATGTGACGCTATTTCGAGGAAATATCTCATTACTATTATAATAGTAGATATTTTTTAAAATATACGTCACTTGCGTCACTTGCGTCATCATTCACCTGTCTTTATTTCCTGACATCAATCGTCCTCCCGCTGTTTCGACCAATTGGCGACGGCTTTCAGTTCAACCGAAATTACCTCAAGCTGATCATCGCCAATCTGGGTAAGGGAAGCCTCAATTTGCCCCAGCAAACGGTCTCTCTGGGATCCTGCCTTCTCCGGTTCCACGCCAAGCAGCTGATCCGTAGTGGTTGCCAATACCCTTGCCAGGGTGACCAGCGTTTGTAGATCGGGCTCTCGGGTATCCTTGGCATAATTCCCAAACCGACGCTCGCTCAGCCCTGCCCTACGGGCTACCTCGGCACTGGTCAATCCGAGTGCCCTTGCCCTGGCTACCAGCCGTGTCCCGAAGCCTTCCATGAGGCGAATCGGGAATGGCGTGGAGAGGGTTGTCTATCAACGTTTCGTTCTTTCTAATACGTACGTTTCGTTGGTCATCCCGAAGACCCGCAGATGAGCTACGTCTACATAATGAGCAATCCAGCGATGCCTGGACTCGTTAAAATCGGCAGCACTAAAAATAATGTGGAGGAACGCCGCAAGCAGCTCTCCAGTCCAACTGCGGTCCCACCATCATACAAGGTCGAAGGGGTATACAACTGTATTTTTGGCAATCCAACGTATTGGGAAAGGGTCCTTCATAAGCATCTGAGCGTTTACCGGGAAGATAAATCTGATTTCAAAAGAAACAGACCAGAATTCTTTAGACTTACGCCACATGAAGCGCGAGAGCGAATTCGCCGATACTTCCCACATGACTACGATGACTATGACCAAAAAAGTGGTTTGTGCACTGGATTCACTGGTCTTTCCAAGACGGTCTCAAGAGACGTTATGGACGGAGTTTGGGAATCTCGCCGAGCTGATTTTTGTTCAGGTTTGCAAAATGAGTTAGATGATATTTTGCCAAACTCGTTTCAAACAGGCTATATGGATTGGGAGTATATTCCAATTTTGATTGAGAAATTCACAAACACTGTTCGCTCGTACGAGTTGAATTGCGTATTAAATGTCGTCGAGTTGGATCGTACTAATCTGTTTGTGGAGATATTTTCGCATAACTACTTAATATATTTCGGAGTGTTCTTCGTGATCGGAAGAACAGTGATGGGGGAGTACTTTGAAGCCTTTCACCCCATGGCTTCCCGTAGCGGAAAATCATATAAGTCCAAGGAACCATATCTTGACATTCTATCCCGAATTTGCGAACGGATACTGCAGGAAGAGCAAGAAATTATTTCATATATTAACGGCCTTCACTCACTCTCAGTGGTTGATACCTAAAATCGCTCTCCTACCCCTTCAGCATACACGAATTAGAAGCGGCCCGGCATGGCCCTAGCGCCCCTCCTGAGGGTGGTACTCGATGAGCCCTGTTTGCGATTCACCTTCTCGTATTGATCGATGACGATCTGCTATTGGCCTGTTTTCCGATGGCGTATGGTGGGGATACAGTGGGGACGATTAGAGCTATATCATCCCTTCATCACATATCTTATTGGAAAGACTGGCGGACCCGATACGATTCGAACGTACGACCTCTGCCTTCGGAGGGCAGCGCTCTATCCAGCTGAGCTACGGGTCCGCGCCACGGCAGGGATTAGCGCCTAGCAGGGCATCGCGCAAGGCAGTTGAATTTTTTTGATAGCGCCGGACTTGACAATCCGGATGCAATTCACACTTTTGTCCATATCGCAATTGCTGTACCCGGCAAGCAGCTACGAACCGTTATCCGCCGGCGGCGAGCGGAGGCCACGGACGGTCGGCTTCGATCGCGTCGGCATGCGAGGGGAGCGCGGCGGCGCGGTCGAGAATCCAAGAGGCGACATCGGCGGCGACGCGCGGGCCTTCGAGATCGCGCAGCAGCATGTGATAGCCGGCCCGGTAATAGCCGAAGCGGTCTTTGTTCAAGCTGTCCGCCGGCAGCGCGGCGACAAAGGCGCGCATCGGATCAGCCGGAATCACCGCGTCATGCGCGCCGTACATCAAAAGCATCGGCGTCTTCAGCGCAGGCGCCGCCCCGATCGTCCGGTCCATCAAATCGACCAGGCCGTAAATAGTGTCGACCCGGGCGCCCTTGATCACCATCGGGTCCTTGCCGAGCGCGATCAGCATCGGGATGTTGTCGGACGCGAGGATGTGCAGGCTTTCGCCGGTCAGCACCGCGTCTGGAAACAGCCGCACCCCGGCCCACAGAGCCAGGCGCGGCAGAAACTCCATCGACTCCCGTGTCCACACCGCCGGGGCCGATAGGACGACGCCGTCGACCGGAGCAGGGTAGATCCCGGTCGCGCCGGAGGCGGCGAGGATCGCCACCGCGCCGCCCATGCTTTCGCCGAGCAGATAGAGCGGCTTGCCGGGATACATCCGCCGCAACAGCGTCGCCGCGGTGACCGCGTCGGTGGTGAGCGCCGCGCTTCCGGGCCACAGCGCGCGGCCCGGCGCGCCGCCGAAGCCGCGCTGGTCATAAGCATAGGTGGCGATGCCGCGCGACGCCCAGATTTTGGCCGACGCGTCAAAGGCGTTGCTGTAGTCGTTGAAGCCGTGCAGCGCCAGGATCACCGCCCGCGGCTCGCCCGGCGGCAGCCATTTGCGCATCGGCAAGCGGAGTGCGTCGGTGGTGGTGAAAGCGGCGTCTTCGATGGCGGGATTCGGCAACCGGACAGAGGGAGGCAGCCCGGCCGGACGCACCGACGCAACCTGAGTTCCGAGCGTTTCCTCACTCGGCGCACATGCGGCCAACACCGCTCCGCACATGAGGAAGAGTAGGCCGGCCACGCTCCAGCGATGCGAAACTGGCGCGGCTCGCCGGCCGCCTAAAACACCCGACCGAGTCATTGAAACTCCCGGTGCAACGCGTATCATCCGCCCGGCCAGGCGGTCAACCTGCGCCCATAGGAACACTCCGGAAGGCTTGATGAGCCCCTTCGAAACCGTCGAAACCGACGAGACGCGCGTTGCATGCAGCGGTAGCGGCGACGCACTCGGTCATCCTCGCGTCTTTTTGAACCTGGCGCCGGCGGGTCAGGTCGAGTGCCCGTATTGCTCGCGCGTGTTCGTCAATCGCAAGATGGCTCCGCATGCCGGCGCGGAGCCGCCGCCGCGCCACACCGATGCCGGCTGAGCGGCAGCGCACATGAACGACATCGTCACGCCCAACGAACCCGCCGAACACCGCCCCGCGCTGGGACGCGACGGCTCGTCCCGGGCGCCACGCCATGTCTACCTGGTCGACGGTTCTGGCTTCATCTTCCGCGCCTACCATGCACTGCCGCCGCTGACCCGATCTGACGGGACGCCGACCTCGGCGGTGCTCGGCTTCTCGAACATGCTGGCAAAGTTGCTCTCGGAAACCGATGCCGACCACATCGCCGTTGTCTTCGACCACTCGGGCAGCTCGTTCCGCAACCGCATTTACGATCAGTACAAGGCGCACCGGCCCCCGGCGCCGGACGATTTGATCCCGCAATTCAAGCTGGTCCGCGACGCGACCGATGCGTTCGGTGTGTGCAAGATCGACGTGCCGGATTACGAGGCCGACGACCTCATCGCGACTTATTCGCGCGAAGCCGAGGAAGCCGGGGCGATCGTCACCATCGTCTCGTCGGACAAGGACATGATGCAGCTGGTGCGCGAGCGGGTGACGATGCTCGACCCGATCAAGAACCGGCCGATCGGCGAAGCTGAGGTGCGCGAGCGCTTCGGCGTCGGACCCGACAAGGTGATCGAGGTGCAGGCGCTGTGCGGGGACAGCGTCGACAACGTGCCGGGAGTGCCCGGCATCGGGGTCAAGACCGCTGCCGAGCTCATCAACACCTTTGGCGATCTCGAAAATCTGCTCGAGCACGCACCCGAGATCAAACAGCCGAAGCGGCGCGAAAGCCTGATCGAGCACGCGGCGAAGGCCCGCCTCTCGCGCGAGCTGGTGAAGCTCGACGATCAGGTGCCGCTGCCCTGCCCGCTCTCGGACCTGGCGGTCAAGCCGATCGACCCCAACGTCCTGCTGCCCTGGCTCAAGCAGATGGAGTTCCGCACCCTCGGCACCCGGATGGCGCAGCGTCTTGCGGGCGCGCAGCCGGAAACGGTCGAGGAAGCGAGGGCCAGCGAGCCGGTCGTTCCACCGGTAGCGCCGTTCACGGCTGAAACTAAATACGCGCTGATCGATACGCTCGAGGGTCTCGACCGCTGGATCGAGGCGGCGACGGAAGCGGGCTATGTCGCGATCCATCCGGCGCCCGGGCTGGCCGGGATCGCGCTGGCGCTGGGGACGGGTCTCGCCGGCTATGTTCCGCTGGCCGGCAGGGCATCGGGCGGGCAGCCGAGTCTCGACCTCGCCGGCCCGGGCTCGAACGCGTTGCAGACCAACCAGGTCATGGCTCGATTGAAGCCGCTGTTGGAAGACCGCGGCACGCTGAAGATCGGTCACGACATGAAGGACACGGCGCGTCTGCTGCTGCGCCACGGCATCCGCGTTGCGCCCTATGACTGCACGATGCTGATGTCCTATGTGCTCGACGGCGGTCAGTTCGATCACGACATCGAGGAGCTAATGGCTCGCGCCGCCGAGCATCAGCTGAAGCCGCTCAAGGAGCTGGTCGGCACCGGGAAGAGCCGGATCGCGTTCGCCGAGGTCCCCACCGAGGCGGCGCGCGATTACGCCGCCGAGCGCGCCGATGCGGCGCTGCGCCTGCACGACCACCTGAAGGCGCGGCTCGTCGCCGAACACATGACCGCGCTCTACGAAACCGTCGAGCGGCCGCTGGTGCCGCCGGTCGCCGCGATGGAACAGGCCGGCATCAAGGTCGACCGCGCCGCGCTGGCGGAACTGTCGACCGATTTCGCCCGCCGCATCGCCGAGATCGAGGCAGCGATCTACCGCGATGTCGGCAGCGAGTTCAACATCGGCTCGACTAAACAGCTCGGCGACATTCTGTTCGAGAAGCTGAACCTGCCCGGCGGTAAGAAGGGCAAGACCGGCGCCTACGGCACCGACGCCTCGATCCTGGAACAGCTGCAGCCGCTGCACCCGGTTCCGGGGCGCGTGCTCGAGTGGCGGCAGCTCACTAAGCTGAAATCGACCTACGCTGACGCGCTGGGCGAGGAGATCGACCCTGAGGATCAGCGCGTTCATACCACTTACGCCCTCACCGCGACCACCACCGGACGATTTTCATCAAACGATCCGAACCTGCAGAACATCCCCGTCCGTACCGAGGAAGGCCGCAAGATCCGCCAGGCCTTCATCGCCGAGCCGGGAAATGTCCTGCTCTCGGCCGATTACAGCCAGATCGAGCTGCGCCTCGCCGCGCATGTCGCCGACATCCCGGCGCTGAAGGACGCCTTCCTCGCCGGGCACGACATTCATGCGGCAACCGCAAGCGAAGTCTTCAACGTCCCGCTCGACCAGATGGATCCGCTGACGCGGCGCCGGGCCAAGGCGATCAATTTCGGCATCCTCTACGGCATCAGCGCCTTTGGGCTCGGCAACCAGATCGGCGTGCCGCAGGCCGAGGCAAAGGCCTATATCGACCTCTACTTTGAGCGCTTTCCCGGCATCCGCACCTATATGGAGCGGATCAAGGCCGAATGCCGCACCGCCGGCTATGTCGAGACGATCTTCGGCCGCAAGTGCTTCATTCCCGGCATCCGCGACGCCAATCCGGCGCGCCGTATGGGTGCCGAGCGCCAGGCGATCAATGCGCCGCTGCAGGGCTCGGCCGCCGACATCATCAAGCGGGCGATGGGCCGCATCCCGGCGGCACTGAAAACGTCCGGCCTCAAGGCTCGGATGCTGCTTCAGGTACACGACGAGCTGCTGTTCGAGGTACCCGAGGACGAAGTCGAGGCGACCGCCGCGCTGATGAAGGGAGTCATGGAAGGCGCCTGCGCGCCGCATTGCGAGCTGTCGGTGCCGCTGGTGGTCGAGACCGGCTGGGCCGCCACCTGGGACGCCGCGCATTAGCGGGCAATAACTCCGCAATCGCCGGGAAGATAACCGGCCGGTCATTCCTCATGTTGGATGCACCAACAAGAGGAGTGCACCATGAGCTTTCGCATCTCCGGCCTGCGGGCCAGCGAATTCGCGCCACTGTTCTCGATGACCGACAAGGACCTCGCGGAACACGGCGCGGTGCGTCAGATCGCCGATGACCGCCGGCCCGGCTACCCCTGCCGGATCAGCCTAACCGACTCCCGGCCGGGTGACGAACTGATCCTGGTGAACCACGAGCACCATCCGGTCGACTCGCCGTACCGGATGCGGTTCGCCATCTATGTGCGCAAGGACGAGACAACCTTCGACGCCATCGACGAGATTCCCGAGCAGCTGCGCTGCCGGACCCTTGCGGTTCGCGCGTTCGATACAAGCGCGATGATGGTCGGCTGGGAGCTCGTCGAGGGCCGCGGCCTCGAGGCGGCAATAGAGCGACTCTTCGCCGATCCGAAGGCCGCCTATCTGCACATTCACTTCGCGGCACCGGGCTGTTACGCCGCCCGCGTCGATCGAGCCTGAATATCTAGGGCACGACCCGGCGGGCGATCGCCTCGAATACCGGCAGGGCCGCGCGCTGCGCGCGCGGCCCGAGCCCCAGCGGTCTCAGCAGCATCTGCACGCACATCCGGTGTGGAAAATGCGCCTGAATCATTTGGCGCCAACCGCGCCGCATTCCCTTGAGCATGCGATTGTCGAGCGCGTGGCCCGGATTGCGGGCCTGGTATACGTGCCGCATCGCAATCCGGCTGTCCTCGCCGTCGATCATGCGCAACCGGTTCCACGCCGCAAGGGCGATACCGACGCGGCCCTGCCCTTCGCGCCGCTGGTATTTTCGCAGATAGCTATAGAAATGCTTGTAGTGGCGAACCTCGTCATCCGAGATGCGCCGCGCGAGCGCACTCAGCACCGGCTCGTCGGTCATTTTGCTTAGCGTACGGTAGTAGCTGGAGGTACCCATCTCGACGATGCAGCGCGAGGCCATCTCGCGGCTATGCGTTTTCTCTATCCCGTCTTCGGCGCACTGGCGGGTGAATTCCGGAAGAAAGCGCCGGTAGACGCCGTCCCAGTCAAAATCCGGCCAGGCGAGCTGCACATAGCGGCGCAAGGCCTTGCCGTGCTGCAGTTCCTCGGGGAGCCAATGGGCCGCGAGCCAGGCAGTGATCTCATCATCGGTCGAGAAATAGTCGACCAGGTTTTGCGTATAGAGGTCGGTCGCCGCCTCGACGAATGAAGCGCTTGCCACGAGATAGAAGATCGCCTCGTTATCGGCGACGAGGTCGCGCCGGAAGCTCGACCAATCAATGTCGTCGAGCGTCCAGTGCCGATGTTGGGCGATGCTTGTGCTCGTCGTTTGGCTGCTCATCCGCAGGCAATTCCTTTGAGCAACGGACCAAACGTTCGATGGCGGCCTACTTCTTTAACGTAAAGGTAACCTGACCGCTATCGTCGTCAACCACGAACATTACCGGAATATCGCGCTTGTCGATCCAAATTTTGTAATGGGTCGATCCGGAAATCTCATATTCCTTGGCCGCAACGGTGCTTCCATCGACGGTGACATTGGTCTCTCCGTCGTTGCTGACCCTGACTTGTTCGACCTTCCCGGTGTCGACCCGCATCATCGTCGTCGAGTCGAGGCTGCGCGAGGACCACGGGTTCGCCGGCTTGATCGAACCTGGGGCGGTGATCGTGCCGAGCGGTGACGTGATCACGAAGTTGCTGCCCTCGGCCTTGCCGCTGACTTCGGTCGTGTCGCCGTTCTTGACGGTGATCCCGTGAAAGAAGATCAGCCGTCCGCCCTGCCATTGCTCGACCCGTTGCGCGTCCTCGCGATGCAAGCCGACTCCCAGCGCCTTCACCAGGAAATGTGCGGCGGTCTTGATCGTTGTGGTCCCACCCAACGACTCGATCACATTGGTGTACGTGCCGATGTCGCCAAACACGGAGTGCTTGACGTCGTAAACGAGCTGGCGCGTGTCGGCCGCCGCCGCCGCCGGCGCCATGCCGGCAAGCAAGAGCGGGAGCAGCGCCAGAAGGCGCAGTCTCCACGTTCCTCGTCCGGACGGCCTGCCCTTGCGTGCCGCAACCCGCATGGCTTGTCGCAACCCCCGATCAGCCAAGCTGCCCCAATTCCCCCGCCGCCTCCGGAATGCCCGCTTTCTATAACCTGAGCCGGTTCGCCGCAAATGCTAACGGCCCGAAAGCGGTGATCCCGGCGATGTTTCAACTCAGGGCTAAGTCGGCCGCGGTGTTTTCTCGCGGATCCGATCAGATGCCTTCAGCCTATGCCTTCGCGACAGCGAATCGTTAACCATTTAACCCTAGTTTGGCCTGCGGAACGACGAGGTTCTTGTCGCTCTGCGAGCCTGGCACGGTGCTTGTGACAGAACCTCGACAGGCCGCGCATTAGGTATGCATAGCTGACCTGTTCCACTTGCGTTTGTGCAATGCAACATCGTCGCTATGTTGAGAGGATGCGCAGCTGTGGCGATTGATCCCGATCAATGCTCGGCCGGGCATAAAGGGCTAGGTACGGTTTCATCGATTGGGCCCGTCCGCTGACGGGTGGAGTGGGAACAATGCGCGTAGCAAACAGAAATTTCCGCTTTCCGCGTCACTTGATGCAGCGTGTCGATAAGGTCGCCGCCGATCTCAACGTCGTGCTGATCGTGTTCGCGGTCGGCCTCGCCACGCTCGATTTCACCTTCATGGTAACGCAAAAGGTCATCGACCGGCTGCCGCAGGTCACCCGCCTCGCCGACGACGCTTCGCCGAGCGTCAGCGCACCGGCGTCCACCGAGCAGAAGTAGCTCCCGCCTAATATTGCGAGGATTGGCAGCATCTGCGCGCGGCTGGGTCTGCCGCGCTATCCCGCATAGGCTGCCGCTCAGGTAAAATCAGAATGCGCGCCGCCTCAGGTTTAGGCGGCGGCGAGCGCTTCATGCCAGTTGAAGGCGGGCAAGTCGTGTGGCTCGGCGACCGCTTTCGCCACTGCCGCCGCACATCTCGCACGTAGCTGGTCCGGGCCGCCGCGCGAGCGCCAACGCGCGGCGAGAACCGGGAGCGGCGCCTCGGCTAGATTACCCAGCGCGTATGAGCGGTCGAAGCCGTGCTGAATTGGAGACACTGTGCCATCCGCCTCGATCACCAGCGTGTCGATCACGTCGGCGAGCCGCAGGGCGGGATCAGTATCGGCAACGCCACCGAATGCGCGCCACGGCTCGCGAGAGAGAGCGCCGCGATGCGCCAGATCGAGCTGCACCGGCAGCCGGTCGCCGAGTGCCTCCTGCAGCCGCAGACACGCCAGATAAGCGGCGTTGGCCATCAGGTCGCGCGGCCGGGCGCCGGCCATCTCGGTAGCGGCCCGCCCGGCTTCCTCCAGAGGATGCACTTGCAAAAGCCGTGCGCCCTGCTCGACCGCGAAGCGTGCGACCCAAGCCAGCTCCTCGATATTCGTCTCGGTGAGCGTGAAGATGAAGCCGAACGGCGTGCCGGAGGCGCGCAGATCGGCCAGCCGCGACCGCATGACCGCGAAGGCGCCGCGACGCCCCCGGATGGCGTCGTGCGATTCCGGTATGCCATCGAGGCTGACGGCGCAGAAATTCAGGTGATCGCGCAAGATCGCCAACCGCTCCCGCGTCAACGGCATCAAATTGGTGGTGAGCGCGGTCAGCAGGTTCGCTTCCCGCGCAGCGCTCAGCGCGGGGCCGAGTCCCGGCCACATCAGCGGCTCACCGCCCGAAAGGCTGATCGCGTCGAAGCCAAGCCCGGGCAGGTCGGCGATCAGCCGCAGGACAAGCTCCAGGGGCAGCTCTTCCGTCCGCCGCGGACCGGAAAGCGAATAGCAGTGCCGGCAGGCGAGATTGCACCGCAGTGCAGAATGGATCTGCACGACGCGGTAGCTGCGGGCCACCTCGCATGCCATGGCGCCGCCCCGCTCAGTGGCCGGCGCCCGACGCCTCGATCTCGATGCGCACGCTTGTAACCGCCGGGATACCCCTGGGGAACACGCGAACCTGCGGCGCCAGCCCCTTTATCCCGAGCACTTGCTGGACTGCGGCGCCAGCGCCAGCCGCGGGACCCTCGAGCACCGCGACCACGCGATCAAATGCCGGCTGCCCATATTTCTCCCACCAGGGGATCGTGAAGTCGAGTTTCTCCGCAACCTGGATGAGAGCGGCCAGGCTTTCGCGCGTGATCTCCTGCCGCCGCAACAGGTCTTCCGGCACGATAGGATGCTTTTGTGATCCAGCCATCGATGACTCCTGACGCCGCCTTGATGGCGGCGCGGGGACCATAGTTCAGCCGGATCGCACGCGCATGGCGTATTGCGAAAAATACCATGCAAATTCAACGCTATGCCCGACGGGTTGCCGATACCCGCGCTTGCGTCGGCAGCTCGATCAGGCGTTCTAACGGCCGCTTGAATTCGCCCAATGCTCGTCGAGCCAGCCGGTTTCGTCGTATTCGGCCATGCACTTGTCGACGAGGTCGGTCATCGCCTTCATTGAGCCGCCGCGCCGCGCACCGGTCAGCACCTGGATGCGGATGTCCTCGTGGTTGCCGGCATAGTTGCGCTCATAGAGCTCGTGCCGGCCGCCGAACTCGGTGCCGATCGCGTCCCATAGCAGCTTCATAATCTTGATCCGCTCCTTGTAGTCGATCCCGTTCGAGCCACGGACGTACTGTTTTAGGAGCGGGTCGATCGCCGGGTTGGCGAAATCCTTTGACGACGACGGCAGGAAGATCAGGGCGGAGGCGACGATCTTCTCGATGATCTCCTTGATCTTCGAGTAGGCGTCCGGCGCGAACACGCGATAGGCCATCGCCGGCTGCAAATCGGGCAGTAGCGCGTCGCCGACCCAGGGCTGCGGGTTCAACGCCATCGCGTTCGATAGGCTCCAGAACAATTCGCGCCACGCGACGATTTCGCCGAGCATCGCCTGGTTGCCGCGGAACTCGTCGCCGCCGGTGGCGTGCAGCGCCTTCGCGACCAGCCCGGCGATGAAGTCGAGTTTCACGGCGTAGCGCGTGCAGCCCTGAAAGCAGAAGCCGTTCAAGAACCCCGAGCGCGGATAGAACGACAGGATCTTTTCGGTGTCGCGGTGAACAAGAATGTTCTCCCAGGGGATCAGCACCTTGTCGAGCACGAAGATCGCGTCGTTCTCGTCGAAGCGCGAGGACAGCGGGTAGTCGTAGGGCGTGCCAAGCTTGGTCGCGATTTCCTCGTAGGAATTGCGGCAGATCAGCTTCACCCCGGGCGCGTCCATCGGCAGGATGAACATAATCGCCATGTCGGGGTCGCTGGTCGCGGTCGCCGCGTTTTGGCCGAGGAAATTGTAATGAGTCAGCGCCGCCGCGGTGGCGACGACCTTGGCGCCCGACACCACCACCCCCGCGTCGGTCTCCTTCTCGATCGAGACGTAGACGTCCTTGACCTGGTCGGTCGGGCGGCCGCGATCGACCGGCGGGTTGACGATCGCGTGGTTCATGAACAGCACGTTCTCTTGCGCGCGCTTGTACCAGGACCGGGCATTGGTAGCGAACTGGCCGTAATACTCGGCGTTGGCGCCGAGCGTGTTCATCAGCGCCGCCTTGTAGTCAGGCGTGCGGCCCATCCAGCCATAGGTGAGCCGCGCCCATTCGGCGATCGCAACCTGCTGCGCCTTCAGTTCCGCGGGCGAGCGCGCAACCCGAAAATAGCGGTGGGTGAAGCCGCCCGAGCCGGTATCGGTCGGGCAGGTCAGCACATCCTTTTTCGCCGGGTCGTGCAGCGCGTCGTAAAGCAGGGCGAGCGAGCGCACCGAATTGCGGAACGCCGGATGCGTCGTCACGTCCTTGACCCGCTCGCCGTTGATGTAGACCTCGCGCCCATCCTTGAGGCTCTCGATGTATTCGGCGCCGGTGAACGGGCGAGCGGCGCCGGCGATGTGCTGCTCGGGGGTCATGCGGTCTGCTCCGGGAAGGGTGCCGGCATAAGGGCGGGCCGGCTGGTGCAAGAGGGCGGCGAGCCGGGCGCGGATGTCGCCCGGCACCGGCATCTCATCGTTCAGGTAGCGGTAGAGGGTGGTGCGCCCGATCGCCAAAGCCGCCGCCGCCGCGCTTTTCCACCGCCGACCATGCTCGGGCGCGAAGGCCTGGCGGCAGAGCGCGGCGAAATCGCCGGACTGTTCTATTTGTTCCATCATCTATAGGAACAAATTGAACAGAATTTGTCTAGGTTGACAGGAAGTAACCGCTCCCCGGCAACAGCCGAGGCCCATTTCTCAGCCGTACCTGCCCCTGCCAAATAGGTCCCGGCTCGCGCCGGGATGGTGGTCGGCCAGCCGCTACCCAATCGCCTTGAGCGCGGTCTCGCTGACATAGGGACGCAGCAGATCGTCGGCTGCCTTCTGCGCCGAGGCGACCGCGTCGGCCGGTGTGACCTTGGCGGACAAAATCGCCTGGACCTGATCCTCCATCGCCTTTCTCACCGCGACGGTGTTGAAGGTATCGAACCACGGCACCGCGTATTTCAACTGGTCGAGCGCGATCTTGGCGTCAGGGTGGTCGGCCATGAACTTCTGCATGTCCGGCAAATCGTAGGCCGCCTTGCGCGGCGAGAAATATCCGGTGAAACGGCTCCATTCGCCGGCGATCTCGGGACTGACCAGCCAGTTGATCAACGTCCATGCCGCCGCCTGGCGCTCCGGCGAGTTGCCCTTGGGCAATAGCAGCGACGCCCCGCCGATCGGCGCGGCGTTGCGCACGCTCTTCGGCAGGAACGCGACCTTGTAGGGTTGTTTCATATTATCGCGAACAAAACTCAACGAGCCGGTTGAGAGCAGCATCATGCCGAGCCGTCCGGCGAAGAAGGCGCCGGTGCAGGCATTGGCATCACTCACCCCGGGCGGCATCACCTTGGCCTTGTTGACCAGCGTGTCGAGCATCGCCAGCGCGCCCTGCGTCGACGGCGCGTTGTAGTAAACCTCGCCGCCGTAATCGTGATTGTAGTACTGCCCGCCGTTCTGCATCACGAAGGCACTAGTGAGCCAGCCGCAATAATCGTAGGTGCCGGGGAACATGATGCCCCAGCGCTCTCCGCCCGGCTTGGTCAGCTTTTTCGCCGCCTCGATCCATTCCGCCCAGGTGGTGGGCGGCTTGTCCGGGTCGAGCCCGGCGTCCTGGAACGCCGCGACGTTGTAGTACATCAGCGGCGTCGAGTTCTGGTACGGGATGCCATAGACCTTGCCGTCGATCACCGCGTTGGGCTTGAGCGCCGGCCAGAACAGGCTGAAGTAATCGGAGGCGGTCTTGCCGTCCTTCTCGATGATCGGGTCGAACGGATCGACATCGCCGTTGATCACGTATTCGCGCACAAAATTGGCCGACATGATGACGGCGCCGGGCGGCTTGCCGGCCTTGATCGCGGCGCGGGTCTTGAGGCTGGTATCGTCGTAGCTGCCGGTATAGACGGCGGTCGCCTTGACCGCCTGCTGCTGGCCGTTAAAGCGATCGATCAACTCCTTCATCTTGTCGGCGAGCTTGCCCTGCACCGGCACCGGAAAGAACAGGTCGATCTCGACCGGGTCGGCGGCGAAGGCAGTGCGCGTCATGGCCGCCGCCGTGGAAATGGCGATCGCCGCGCCCAAGGCGGTACGTCGGGTGATCTCGGTCATGTGCTTTTCCCCTTTATTTGATGCCTGAGAAGACGAAGGACGAAACAAAGCGCCGCTGGAACGCGAGGAAGAGCACCAGCAGCGGCGCGGCGACGAGGACGGTGCCTGCGGCGACGACGCCCCAGTCGGATCCCGCCTCCTGCCCCGAGGTGAAGGAGGCCAGCCCCACGGTCAGCACCTGGTTGCGCGGCGAGGACACTGCCATCAGCGGCCACAGAAACTCGTTCCAGTGCGCGGTCAGCGAGACGATGGCGAAAGCGACGAGACCGGGCCGCGCCAGCGGCAGCAGCACGTGGCGGATTAGCGTCGCGATGCCGGCGCCGTCGAGCATCGCCGCCTCCTCGAAGTCGCGCGGGATCGAGCGGAACGTCTGACGCATCAGGAAGACGCCGAACGCCGAGGCGAAATAGGGCGCCATGATCCCAAGCAGTTTGTCGTAGAGGTGCAGGCTGACCAGCGTCGCCAGGTTCGGCACGATCAGCAGCGGTGGGATCAGCAACAGTTGCAGCAGGAAGGCCGAGAACAGCCAGTCGCGTCCCGGAAACTGCAGCCGCGCGAAGGCGTAGCCCGCCATGCTAACCGTCACCAGCTGTACCGCGAGGATGCCGCCGCACATGGCGAATGTGTTGAGGTACCAGAGCGGAAAACTGCCGCTGGTCCACGCCTCGCGGAAATTACTGAGATCGAATGGGCCGGACGGGGTCAGCGAGGCGATGTCGGGCGGCACACCGGGACGCAGCGCGGCGACCGCCATCCAGGCGAATGGCACGGCCCAGATGAGCGCCGCTCCGCTCGCGGCGATCAGGGCGAGGTGGCGCCCCCTAGCTCTCATAATGAACCCCGCGCTCGATCAGCCGGAACGAGGTCATCGTGAGCGCCAGCAGTGCGGCGACGCTCACCACGGTCGCCGCCGAGGCAAGCCCGGTGTCGTAGTTCTGCGCCGCCTGCTGATAGATGTAATAGAGCAAGAGGTTGGTGGCGTCGGACGGGCCGCCCTGGGTCATCGTCACGACGTGGTCGATCTGGGTCAGCGCGTTGAGAAGCGCGATCGGCACGACAAATCCGAAGGTCGGTCCGAGCAGCGGCAGGACGATGCTGCGCAGCCGCCGCCACGCGCCGGCGCCGTCGATCGTCGCCGCGTCGACCAGGTCCTGCGGCACCCCGGCCAGCCCGGCGAGGAAGAACAACATGTAGTAGCCGGTGTTCTTCCAGATGGTGATCGCGATCACCGCGCCGAGCGCCGTATCCGGGTCGCCCAGCCAGTTGACCATGTGGATGCCGAGCTTATGCAGGTAGAAGTCCAAGAGACCGTCGCCGGGCAATAGAATGAAGCTGAACAACGCCGCCGCCGCGACCAGCGGGATCAAGAGCGGCATCACCACCAGCGTCCGCAGCAGCGCGGTAAAGCGATTGGTCTCGCGCAACGCCAGGGCCAGGGTCAGCGCGAGGACAAGGCTAGGGACGATGGTCCCGGCGGCGTAGAAGGCATTGTTGAGCGCCGCGCGGGCGAAGTGCGGATCGGCAAGGAGCCGCTGGTAATTGCCGTAGCCGACCGTGTGTTCGCCGGCGAAGCGCCCGGCCAGCAGCGACTCGATCGCCACCCGCACTACCGGGCCGTAAGTGAACAGCGCGAGGAACACCAGAGACGGCGCCAGCAGCGCGACGACCGGCAACCAGCGTGCGCGAGCCCGCGCAGGACTGCGCAACACCGGCGCTGCGCGGGCGCCGAGCGCGCGCTCGTCGATCGACATGGCGTTGGTCACACCCCGGTCTCTAGTGAGGCTCGATGACGGCAAGATGATAGTTGAAAAGCAGATTTATGACAGACGCCGAGGCCGTCTACATCAGGGCAAGATGACTGACAAACTGGTCGATACAGGCCTGCCAACTAAAGCGCTGGGCGTGTTCGAGGCAGCGCTCTCGAGGGATCGTAAGGGCGGCCCGCGCGGCAGCGCCGAGATCCTCATCAAGGATGCCGGCGCCGCTGTCGCCAATCACGTCCGTCGGGCCGGCCGACGGGTAGGCGGCGACTGGCACACCGCACGCCAGCGCCTCCAGCAGCACCAGACCAAAGGTCTCGGTTCGGCTCGGCATTACCATCACGTCGGCAGCCGCGTAATGTCGCACCAACGCCTCGCCCGATTGGGCGCCGGCAAAATGCACGTCCGGGTATCGCCGCTTCATGGCCGCCAGCGACGGACCGTCGCCAACGACCAGCTTCGCGCCGGGCAGATCGAGATCGAGAAACGCCGGCAGGTTCTTTTCCACCGCGACGCGGCCGATATAGAGGAAAATCGGCCGCGGCAGCTCGACCGCGGGCGTGCAACCGGGCCGGAACAGCGTTGTGTCGACACCCCGCGTCCAGGCGACGAGCCGGTCGAAACCCCATGCCGTCAGTTCACGGCGCACCGTTTCAGTCGCCACCATCACCCCCTGCGAGGGCGCATGGAACCGCCGCAGCGCCGCATAGCTCCACGACAGCGGCAGACCACAGCGGGCGCGCACGTATTCCGGAAACCGCGTGTGGTAGGCGGTGGTGAACTTCCAGCCCTGCGCCAAGCAGAAGCTGCGCGCGGCGAGGCCGAGCGGCCCCTCGGTCGCGATGTGCACCGCATTCGGACGGAACTCGGCGAGTTGCCGGCCAAGCGTACCGCCCGCGCCAATTGCCAACCGGATCGTTGAATATCCAGGACATGGCACGGTGCGATAGCGGTCTGGGCCGAAGACCTCCGGCTCGTGACCGGCCGCGGCGAGCCCTTCCCGCACCGCAGAGAGCGTGCGCACGACGCCATTAACCTGCGGGTGCCAGGCGTCAGTGACGATGGCGACGCGCATCGGCCGGCGCCGGTCTCAGGCGTCCACCGGCTCGCGCTCAGGCTCGTCGGCGGCGAACAACGGCAGCTCAGGATAGAGCTGATCGAATTCCCGCTTCTCGGTCCATGAGACGATCTCGAGTTCGCCGTCGAAGTGCTCGACTAGTGCGGTGCAGCTTTCGACCCAGTCGCCGTCATTGCAGTAGAGCACGCCGCCGAGGTCACGGATCTCGGCGTGATGGATATGGCCGCAGACGACGCCGTCGAGCCCGCGCTTGCGCGCCTCGTCCGACAGAGCCTCGGCGAACGACCCAATATATTGAACTGCGTTCTTGACCCGCAGCTTCAGATACGCCGACAGCGACCAGTAATCGTAGCCAAACAGACGCCGTAGATGGTTGAAGTAGCGATTGACGTAGAGCGCGGCGGTGTAGGCGTTGTCGCCCAGCGCCGCGAGCCATTTCGCGTGCTTGACCACCGTGTCGAACATATCGCCGTGGATGACGAGGAGCCGGCGCCCGTCTGCGGTGATGTGGATCGCCTCGTCGAGCACCTCGACCCCGCCGAAATGCAGCATCGTATAGTCGCGCAACCACTCGTCGTGGTTACCCGGCACGTAGATGACGCGCGTGCCTTTGCGCACCATGCGCAGCATCTTCTGCACGACGTCGTTGTGTGCCTGCGGCCAGTACCACGATTTGCGCAACCGCCAGCCATCCACGATATCGCCGACGAGATATATTGTTTGGGCGTCGTTGTGGCGTAGGAAGTCGATCAGGTATTCGGCTTTGCAGCCACGCGTGCCGAGATGGATGTCGGAAAGCCAGATCGTCCGGTAGCGACGGCCGGGCGGCAGCATGTAGTTCATTCATTCTCCCACGGCGGAATAAGCCCAAACCTGAGCCGGCGGCAGGTTGCGCCAGACGCGCGCGACGCAAGCGCCGGTCAAGCCGAGCGGTCGCATCGCGATCGGCGAGGAAAAAGCATTGGTCATCTGCAGAAACTTTCCGCCTCGTCCAAGCCGGGCGAGGCAAGGCCCAATCACAGCCCGCTGCGCGGCAACGGAGAACCATTTGATTGGCCGGCTCGATACCACCGCGCAAAGCCGATCGATGCCGCGCTGGGTCAGCAGATCCTCAAGCGCCTTGGCGTCACCGACGATGGCCTCAACGCCGGGAAGCCCGCGCCGCAGCGTTGCTGCCAGCGGCGCTTCCTGCTCGAGGGTGACGATTTGCTCTGGTGGAAGACGGCGTAGCAATCCCCGCGTTAGACTGCCAGTGCCGGCGCCGAGCTCAAGGACCGGGCCAGGCCGAGACCGATCGACAAGGTCCGCCATGACGGAGGCCAAACGGGCGCTGCTTGGAGTAATCGCGGCAATCTGCAGCGGTTTCTGCAGCCACAGGCCGAACAACAGGGTCGCATCGCCAAACATATGTTCCCACTGATGGTAGACTATAGTTTAGACGCTAGCAGAGGTATGTTACAATTTCGGTACATCTACTGGTGGTATTTGGGCTCCTGAATGTCGTGAAACTGTCACCCTTCGGTGCTAGGCCTCAGCAATCGCCGCAGGGGGTGGAAATGAGCTCGAAGCACGTCCGCGAGACCATGCGCCATCATGCGTTTAAGACGGCTCTCTCGAAAGTCGCGGCCGCCGGCAAAAGGATTCGCCGCAACCGCGAGAGACGGCCCCGGACAAACTGGTTTACCCGTCCGGTCGCGCCGCCGTTGGCCGAGCCCGACCCGGTCAGAATCGCGGTGCTGGCGATGGAGAGCCTCGGCCGCGCCTCGATGCGTGCCGCCTTCACCGGGGTTGAGGTCAAGGTCGCGGTCCCCGACGACGCAACCGCCGCGATTTTTCGCGCCGCGCTCTCGGAAACCGCGCGCAACCGGACGACCGATCAGCTGGTCCGCGTCGTCGTCGACTGACTGGGGCGATTGACCAGACGAAGGATGCCGCCGAAGATCGCCGCCGCAGTCATTTCGGGAAACGGCGATGAAGGCGCTCGTCACCGGGTTCGAGCCGTTTGGCGGCGATCGAGTCAATCCTAGCTTCGAGACGCTGGCGCGCCTGCCGCGGCGGCTGGGCGCGCTCGACATCGTCGCGGCCGCGCTGCCGGTAGCCTATGGTCGGGCCATCCCCATGCTCAGGGAACAGATCATTGCCTGTGTCCCGGACATCGTGCTGTGCACTGGGCTCGCTGGCGGTCGCGCGGAACTGTCGCTGGAGCGGGTGGCGATCAACGTCGACGACGCCCGCATTCCCGACAACGATGGCCGCCAGCCGATCGATCGCCCGGTCGTAGTCGGTGGGCCGACAGCTTATTTCGCGACGCTGCCGATTAAGGCCGCCGCGACCGCCCTGCGCGAGGCGGGCCTGCCCGCCTCCGTGTCGAACAGCGCCGGTACGTTCCTCTGCAACCACGTCTTCTATGGGCTGATGCATGAGGCGGCAGTGAGCGGTGCGCGCTTCCGCGGGGGTTTCCTGCACGTGCCGTATCTGCCGAGCCAGTCGGTACGAGTTCCTGGCGCACCGTCAATGGCGCTGGAGCAGATTGTCAAAGGGATCGAGATCATTCTTTCGGTCGCCGCCGGCCGGGTCGACGATCTTGCCGTCAGCGAGGGTGCGCTGAGTTAGGAGGTTGCCGATGGTCGCATTTTCCGATGCTCACGTCGCCGTCACCGGGGGAACGGGGGCGCTTGGCACTGCGGTGGTCGGGGCGTTGCGCGCGGCCGGCGCCATCTGCCACGTAACCAACTTCGCCGCCGCCGAGCTTGCCCATTACGCGCACAAGGACGACCCGGGCGTGCATGTCATTTCCGGCATCGACCTTGCGGACGAGGCGGCGGTGCAGCGCTTCTATGCCAGCCTGCCGCGCCTCTGGGCGTCGATCCACCTTGCCGGCGGGTTCGCGATGTCCCCAGTGGCCGAAACCTCGGCTAGGGATTTCGAGGCGCAGTTCCGGATGAACACGCTGTCGTGCTTTCTGTGTTCACGCGCGGCGATCGGCGCGTTCCGACGACGCACCGTCCCAGGTCCCGGCGGCGCCAAGGGCGGCCGCATCGTCAATGTCGCGGCGCAGCCGGCGCTGGAGCCGCGACTTGGCGCCGGCATGGTCGCCTATGCGGCGTCGAAGGCGGCGGTCGCGACCCTGACCCAGGCGCTGGGCGAGGAAGTGGCGGGTGAGGAAATCTGGATCAACGCAGTGGCGCCGTCGACCCTCGACACGCCGGCGAACCGCGCGGCGATGCCCGACGCGCCGCATCACCTGTGGGTCGCGCCAGCTGCGCTCGCCGAACTTATCGCGTTCCTTGCCGCGCCGGACAACCGCGTTACTCGCGGCGCGGTGATCCCGGTCTATAGTGGCGTCTAGTGCGCGCCTTCATGGAAAGGAGCCGGCGATGGCGAAGGGCATTCTGATCGCGTCGATGAACATGGCGAACGCCGCCGAGGACGAGTTCCACGACTGGTACGACACCGAGCACATGCCGGAGCGCGTTGCCTGCCCGGGCTTCCTGCGCTGCCAACGCTGGATCGGCATGACCGACCTCAAGATTTCGGTCGCGACCTATGACCTCGAGAATGTCGATGTGCTGAAGAGCCCCGGCTATCTGGCCATCGGCGGGGTCAACCTATCGCCGTGGTCGAAGCGACTGGGCAGCCGCTACGAGCGGCTGATGCGCTTCGAGGGTGAGCAGATCCTCCCCGGCGACCAGATCGCCCCGGAGAACGCCGAGGGCTTCCTGCTCAACGCGATGAACTGCGCTCCCGAGGTCGAGGCCGAGTTCAACGAATGGTACAACACCGAGCACATCCCGCAGCTTTCCGCCGTACCCGGGGTCATCATGGCGCGCCGTTTCCGCGCCACCAGCGCCAACCGCAAATACGTCGCGCTCTACCACCTCGAGTCGCCCGACGTGCAGGCGACACAGGCATGGAAGAATGCCGCGAATTCGCCGTGGACCGAGAAGCTGCGGCCGCATTTCCGCGACCATCTGCGCCTCGTCTGCCGCAAATACGTGCGGGGAAAATAGCCGCCATCATTGCGAGCGCAGCGAAGCAATCTCAGGCCGTCGTGCCTCGGTCGGCGCGAGATTGCCGCGGCCCCCGGGCGCCTCGCAATGACCCGCTAGATGCCGATCGACTTCCTTGTCCCGCCGGCGGTGCTGATCCTTCTGGCGGCAGTGGCGGCGTGGGCGGCGTTATGGCGTCCGCTGATGGGGATCGCGCTAGGCATCGTCGTGACCAGCCTCCTCTATTTGGCGGCGCTGCCGGCGGTCGCGGCGTGGATGATCGAAGAGGTTGAGATCAAGACGGCGCTAAAGCCCGATTTCTCCGGAGCCCAGGCGATTGTCGTGCTCGGCGGCGGCGTTCAACCTGGCGATGGCAGCACGGTAGCCGACACGCTGGGACCGTGGTCGCTCGAGCGGGTCGTCCTCGCCGCTCGAGCATACCGGCAGCTGGGGCTCAGGGTGGCGGTCAGCGGCGGTCGCGTTGCCGGCGCGCATGTGAGCGAAGCCAGCCTGATGAAGGCCGCGCTCGAGACCCAGTTTGGTGTGCCGGTCACCTGGGTCGACGACCAGTCGCGCACGACTTACGAAAACGCGGTCTTCACCGCCCGACTGCTCAAGGCCGACAACGTCACTACAACCGTGCTGGTCACCCAGGCCTGGCATATGCGCCGCGCGTTGTGGTCCTTCGAACGCGTGGGGCTGCACGTGATTCCCTACCCCGCGCCGTTGACCTACGATGAGAGCGGCCGGGTCGACGATTATCTGCCGAGTATCGCCGCGTTGGAGCGGAGCTACCATGCGCTGCACGAGGCGATCGGGCTCGCCTATTACCGGCTGCGCTATTGAGAGGCGCCGGTTTCTGGTATTTCATTCGGACACAGAAAGGCACGGAGGAGCGGCCATGCGCCGGGAAGATCAGATCGTCGAAGCGCGCAAGCTGCTCACTTATCTGAAGAATCGCACGACGGCGCTGGCAGACAGCATCTACCGCAACCCGGTAACCGACTACACCTGCGAGACCCAGGCGGCGCGCGAGCGCGAGCTCTTCTTCCGCAAGGGCGCGTTCAATGTCGGCTTGTCGGCGCTGCTGCCGAAACCCGGCGACTGGATGACGCACGACTATTCGGGTGTGCCGATGCTGCTGGCGCGCGGCAAGGACGGCAAGCTGGGCGCCTACCTCAACGTCTGCCGCCATCGAGGCGCCCGCGTCGCCGAAGGCTCCGGCAGCGGCGAGAAGGATTTTCGCTGCCCCTATCACGGCTGGTGCTATGGGCTCGACGGGGCGCTAATAGCTCGCCCGGACGAAGCCTCATTCGCCGCCGCCGACCGCGCAACCCACGGCCTGACGAGGCTGCCGGTGGCCGAGAAGTACGGGCTGATCTGGGTCAGCCCCGACCCCAACGGGCATTTCGACGTCGATGAATTGCTGTGCGGACTCGACGCCGACCTCTCGGCCTTCGGGCTGGAGACCTACCACCATTACGAGACTCGGGTGCTGCACCGGAAATTCAACTGGAAGCTCGGCGTCGACACCTTTGGCGAGACCTATCACCTGCAGCATCTGCACCCGAACACCGTTGACCCGCTGTTCCACAGCAACCGCTGCACCTTCGACGCGTTCGGGCCCAATCACCGCATGCTCGCCGCGCGCAAGACGTTCGACGTCCTTCGCGAGGTGCCGGAGAGCGACTGGGACGTGTTCGACAACACGGTGCTGATCAGCGTGCTGTTCCCCAACACGGTCTTCACCTACCAGCGCGACCACGTCGAGACCTGGCATTTCTTCCCGGGCGACAAGGTCGACGAATGCGTGATGTACGTCTCGCTCTACATCCCCGAGCCGGCGACCAATCCCAAGGCCAAGGAGCATTGGGACCGCAACTTCAACTTGCTGATGGCAACGGTCGAGATGGAGGATTTCCCGACCTGCGAGGGCATGCAGCGCGGGTTCTCGTCGGGCGCGCAGGACGCGATCACCTTCGGCCGCAACGAGCCGGCGCTGCAGCACTTCCACAAGAGCGTCACCGCGGCGCTTGCGGCGGCCTGAGGATAGAAAGCAGCGGTCCGGCGATCGCATGGATTTGTCGATCGTCATCCCGGTTAAGGACGAGGCCGGCAACATCGCCCCGCTTGTCGGCGAGATCGTCGCCGCGCTCGATCCGAGCGGAATCGACTACGAGATCGTTTATGTCGATGACGGCAGCGCCGACGCAACCGCCGCCGAGATTGCCCGACTTCAAGCATCGAACCGGCGGCTGCGTCTCGTGCGGCACGCCGGTACCTGCGGCCAGAGCGCGGCGATCCGCAGCGGGGTCAAGGCAGCGCGCGCGGCATGGATCGCGACGCTCGACGGCGACGGGCAGAACGATCCGGCCGACATTCCGGCGCTGTGGCAGATCGCCCGGGCGGCGCCGGCAGATCCGCCTCTGCTGATCGCCGGACATCGCGCCCGCCGGCAGGATAGCTGGACCAAGCGCCGCGCCTCGAAGATCGCCAACGCGGTGCGCCGGGCCATGCTGCACGACGACACGCCCGACACTGGCTGCGGGCTGAAATTGTTTCCTCGCGCCCTGTTTCTCGACCTGCCCTATTTCGACCACATGCACCGGTTCCTGCCGGCGCTGGTGCTGCGCGAGGGCGGTATCGTGCGCTCGCTGCCGGTGAACCACCGCCCGCGCGAGCGCGGCGCGTCGAAATACGGCACCTGGGACCGGCTCTGGGTGGGGATCAGCGACCTGTTCGGCGTCTTGTGGCTACGCCGGCGGCACTCACGGCCGGCGATGCTCGAGGAGCGGCACGAACCGGAAGGCACACGCCCCAGAAAATTGCCGGCCGACTCGCTCCTATGAGCGAAGCCAAACTCAGCGAAGCTCCGGCGATCGCGAATCTGCGCCGTATTGGCCAGGGGCTCGTCTTCGCGCTTGTGGTCGTCGGAGCCGCCGCGGCGTGGCACTGGCGGGGCAGCCTTGATCCGCTCGATCTGGCCGCGATCATTCGCGCCTATCCGATGGCGCCGCTGCTCTTTCTCGCGCTTCATGTCGTCGCCAGCCTGACCTTCGTCCCGCGGTCGCTACTGGGATTTGCCGCCGGCATCGTCTTTGGCGGGTGGTGGGGATTGCTCTGGGCGGCGCTGGGGAGCGTCATTGGGGCCATCGCGGGGTTCCTGTTGGCGCGCTACGTCCACGCGGGCCTCTTCGAACGCGCGCGTTGGAGCCGCTTCACCGCGCTACTCGAACGGGCTGAGCGCGGCGGCTGGCGCATGGTGACACTGATCCGTCTGGTGCCGGTAATCCCGCATAGCCTGAGTAACTATGCGCTGGGGCTGACACAGCTGAGGCTCGGCGACTACGCGCTCGGCTCACTCCTGGGCCAGCTGCCGCTGACCATCGCCGCGGTCGAGCTCGGCGCCGCCGGCGAGCGGGCGATGCGCGGCGCGGTCGACTGGCTGCTGCCAACAGTCATCGGTCTCGCTGCGCTGGCGTTGACCGTACTTATTCCGGCGTTCGTGCGGCGGCGGAAAGCGCCGGCGGCATAGGGCCGCCCGAGGCCCAGTCCAACAATTCGACCGGGTGCACGACAGGCAAACTCGTGCCCGCGGCGAGCTGGGCGATGCAACCGACATTGGCGGCGGCGATCGCCTGCACACCGGTCGTGGCGATATTGGCGAGCTTGCGGTCGCGCAGCGCCGTTGCCAGCTCCGGCTGCAGCAGATTAAAGGTGCCGGCCGAGCCGCAGCAGAGATGCGCCTCGGGCACGTCGACCGCATCGAAGCCTGCCGCGATCAGCAGCTCCCTGGGCTGACGGTGCAGCCCTTGGCCGTGTTGCAGCGAGCAGGCTGAATGATAAGCGACCCGCAGCCCCTGCCCCGCTTGGGTGCGCCGCTCGATGGCGAGCGACGCGGCCACCTCCGAGATGTCGCGCGCCAGTGCGCTGATCCGCGCCGCCTTCTCGGCGTAGCCGGGATCGCTACGCAGCATGAAGCCGTAATCCTTGAGCGTCGTGCCGCAGCCCGAGGCGTTCGCGACGATCGCATCGAGCCCGCCGAGGACCATCAGACGCTCCCAGGCGTCGATATTGGCCCTGGCGAAGCCGAGCGCTGACGCTTCATCTCCCAGATGATGGGTCAGTGAGCCGCAGCAACCGCTCCCCTCAGCGACGACGACTTCGCAGCCATGTCGGGTCAGCAGCCGGATCGTCGCTTCGTTGATCGACGGAATTAGCACTTGCTGGGCGCAACCCGGCAAGAGCGCGACGCGCATTCGTCGCTCGCCCTGGGCTGGGAAGACTTGCGGGCGATCGGTCGGCGACGGGGCGGGAACGCGGCGCGGCGCCAAGCTCAGCATCGCCCGCAATCGCACCGGCATCAGCGCAGCGAACGGCCGCCCCAGCCTTGCCACTCTGAGCGCGGTACGAAATCGCTCCGGCCGGGTCAGGACGGCGCCGAGCAGGCGCCGGAGCAGGCGCTCGGCGAGGGGCCGACGATAATGCTCCTCGATATGGCGGCGGCCATGATCGACGAGATGCATGTAATTGACGCCCGACGGGCAGGTCGTCATGCAGGCAAGGCACGACAGGCAACGATCGATGTGCGTGACGGTTTCCGCCGGGACCGGGCCGTCCTGCTCCAGCATGTTCTTGATCAGGTAAATCCGGCCGCGCGGCCCGTCGAGTTCGTCGCCGAGCAGGACGTAGGTCGGGCAAGTCGCGGTACAAAACCCGCAATGGACGCAGGCCCGCAGGATCTTTTCCGACGCCGCGGTATCCGGGTCGAGAAGCTGCGCCGGGGTAAACTCGGTCTGCACGCCTATACGCCTTCCACCATGCGGCCAGGGTTTAGGATGTGGCGCGGATCGAACCCCTCCTTGACGCGGCGCGACAGCGCGGCGAGCGGGCCGGGCTGAGGCTCGAAGACCGGCACCGTGGCGCGCAAACCCAATGTGCCTCGGATAAGCGTTGCATGGCCGGCGCCGCCAATAGCCTCGCGAACGGCAGCGGCGCCGGCATCGCCCGGCTCGATCACCGCAAGCCATACGAGGCCGCCGCCCCAGTCGAGAAACCACACCGCATCCAACGCGCGGGCAATCGCTTGCGCGACCTCGACGCCACGGCTCGGCGCCACCGAAAGCCGCCAGATCGCGCGATCTGCCAGGCCGGCAAACGGCGTGACATTGCCGATATCGCGCCACAACGTCTGGGTCTTGGTGTCGCCGAGTTCCGCCGTCTCGCCGACGCCTGCGAATTGCTGAAGCAACGCGTCGCGGCGGTAAGCCACCGAGGGTGCCGGCCCCTCGACGCGCAGCGCCACCGCGCCAAACCCCGACGGCAGCGACGCGAGGCGCGGCGTGCCGGGCGGCAGATAGGCCGCACCGGAGACCTCGTGCGGCGAACCGAGCGCCGCCGCCATCACCTCGACCGCGTGTTCGGCGGCGACACCGAAGACCAGCACCGTCGCCGAGGTTTCCGGCCGCGGCAGCACTTTGACGGTGACCTCTTCCAGCGCCGCCAGAGTGCCGTAGGAGCCGGCCATCAATTTCGGCAGATCGTAGCCGGTGACATTCTTCACCACCTTGCCGCCGGCCTTGAACGTCTCGGCGCGGCCGCTCACGCCCCGGAATCCGAGAAAATGGTCGCGCGCAGCCCCGACCTTGATGCGTCGGGGCCCCGACAAATTGCAGGCGAGAATGCCGCCCAGCGTTTGGGATCCATGCACCTGCCCCAGGAGTCCGCGCCAATCGGGCGGCTCGAAGGCGAGCATCTGCCCGGCGCCGGCCAGCGCCCGATCTATCACCGTCAGTGGGGTGGCCGCGCCGGCAGTCAACACCAACTCGCTCGGCGGGTAGTCGCGAATCCCCGACAGCCGGTTCAGATCGAGGATATGGGGCGTCTGCAGCGGCCGGCCGAGCCCGCGCTTGGTGCCGCCGGCGACCAGCTCGACCGGCTCCTCCGCCGCAAGCACCGTTGCGATCGCCTCTCGCAATTCGTCGAGACTCGACGGCACAAACCGGGTCATGTCCGCAGGATAGACGTTTTAAGGCCGCCGTCGCGGTGGATTCAAAACCGTGGCAACTCGGGATGCGCCAAAGCACCCTGGTGAACGTGCAGCCGGCCGAGTTCCGCACAGCGATGCAATTCGGGAAAAACCTTGCCGGGATTGAGCAGCCCATCGGGGTCGAAGGCGCATTTGAGGCGTTCCTGGTGCGCCAGGTCGGTTTCGTCGAACATCGTGCCCATCAGGTCTCGCTTTTCGACGCCGACCCCGTGCTCGCCGGTGAGTACACCTCCAACCTCGACGCATAATTTCAGAATGTCCGCGCCGAATTCCTCGGCCCGGACAAGCTCGCCCGGCTGGTTGGCGTCGTAGAGGATCAGCGGGTGCAGATTGCCGTCGCCGGCGTGGAACACATTGGCGACCCTCAGACCGTGGCGCTTCGAGAGCACCGAGATCTCCCGCAGCACTTCGGCGAGGCGGCCGCGCGGGATCGTGCCATCCATGCAATAGTAATCGGGAGAAATGCGGCCAACTGCTGGAAACGCCGCCTTGCGCCCGGCCCAAAAACTGAGGCGCTCGGCCTCGTTCCGGCTGACCCGCAGCGACACCGCTCGGTTTTCGTGCGCGAGAGCCTCGACGATCTTCAGTAGATGGTCGACTTCGGCCGCCGGGCCATCGAGCTCGACGATCAGCAGCGCCTCGACATCGAGCGGATATCCGGCCTTTGCATAGGCCTCTGACGCATGGATCGCCGGCCGGTCCATCATCTCCATGCCACCGGGGATGATGCCGGCGCCGATGATCGCGGCGACGCAATTGCCGGCGTCCTCGACACCGGAAAAACCCACCAGCACCGCCCGCGCGGTCGGCGGCTTCTTGAGGATGCGGACGGTGACCTCGGTGACGACCCCAAGCAGCCCCTCGGAACCCGTCATGATGCCGAGTAGATCGTAGCCTTCGGCATCGAAGTGCTTGCCGCCCAGGCGGATGATCTCGCCATCGATGGTCACGATCTCGATACCGAGCAGGTTGTTGGTGGTAAGGCCGTATTTGAGGCAATGCACGCCGCCCGAATTCTCGGCGACATTGCCGCCGATCGTACAAGCTATCTGGCTCGACGGGTCGGGCGCGTAATAAAAGCCTGCAGCCTCGACGGCCTGGCTGATGCCAAGATTGGTGACGCCGGGCTGCACCACCGCGCAGCGATTGGTGTAGTCAATCTCAACAATCTTGTTGAATTTTGCCATGCCGAGCAGCACGCCATCGGCGAGCGGCAGGGCGCCACCCGACAGCGAGGTGCCGGCGCCCCGCGGCACCACCTTGATTCCCTGTTCCTTGCAGTAGCGCAGTATCGCCGCAACCTGGTCCACGGTGGACGGCAGCACCGCGCAAAGCGGCGGCTGGCGATAGGCGGTCAGCCCATCGCTTTCATAAGCGCGGCGCTCGGGCTCGGCTTCAATGACCGCGTTAGCTGGAACGATGCCACGCAACGCCGCAGCGATCTCGCGCCTGCGGGCGATCACTCCGGCATCAGGCGTCGGCATTTGCATCGGCAGAGTCTGTCATTGCGAGCGCAGCGAAGCAATCTCGCGCCGACCGATCCTTGAAACTTCGAGATTGCCACGGCGCCGTTCGGCGCCTCGCAACGACGCCTGCCGTCAGCCCTGGCGCGCCTTGAAGCGCGGATTGGCCTTGTTGATCACGAACACGCGGCCGCGCCGGCGCACGACGCGGCAGTTCTTGTCGCGCTTTTTCAACGTCTTCAGCGAATTGACGATCTTCATGTCCGGGCTTCCTTGAGGGGCGCGACCATATGAAAGCGTGCCCGCGAAGTCAATCAAAGGCGTGGTGATGAAGCTACCCGGCTATATCGGCTCGACGCCCAAGTCGCCTATCCGACCACGCTCTTCGTCTGTCGCGAACGATGGGACGTGAACCCGCAGTTTGAGGTTGGAATCGGCGTTTGCATTCCGAAACGTTTCAACCTTCGCGATCACCTCTTCGCAATCAGTGCATGGCTGCTCCGCCTCTATCTCCCCCGCAACACGATATCGCTGAACAAACCAATACCCCGCAGGCATCATGTTCTCCTCAATAACCTGAGCCCCAATGACAAGGAGCAAAAATGAACCATCGCGTGCTCCGACCAGTGGTGCTTATTCTCTTCATTGGAATTACCCCCACCCACGCGCAGCAAAAAGGGGACAGCGTCCAGTTTTTGTACGAGAGCTGTAAGCAGGAGCTAGCAGCGGGATTGCCACGATTCTGTCTCGGTTACCTAGAAGGCGTTGCCCAATTCATGGCCACAAACGGTTACGAGCGCGGCAAGGTCTCGCCCGCCGAACTCGGAGGCGAAGTGGTACCTCACTGAGATGGGCCTTTGCCCAGGGCCTGCAATAGGAGTCCCATCTGGGGGCGCCCTGATCCAAGCATTTCTCAATTGGGCGGCGAAACATCCGGAGCATTGGGCTGATCATACGCTGCTTGGTGTCGTGCTCGCGCTGCGCTCCACGTGGCCCTGTTCAGGATAAATCAGCGTTATTTCGCCGCTTGCATACGCTGGGCGCGGCGGAGTTCGGCGGTGTCGTTGCGGCCGGCGAGAAAGGCCTTGATGTTGCGCGTCGCCTGGCGCAGCCGCTGGCGGTTCTCGACCAGGGCGATGCGCACGAACCCCTCGCCGTATTCGCCAAAGCCGACGCCCGGCGAGACCGCGACATTGGCGCGCTCGAGCAGCAGCTTGGAGAAGGCCAGCGTCCCCATCGCCCGGAATTCCTCCGGGATCGGGGCCCAGGCGAACATCGACGCCTGCGGCGACGGGATCTCCCACCCGGCCTGGCGCAGCCCATCGACCAGCACGTCGCGGCGCGCCTTGTAGCGCTCGCGGATTTCGGCGATGCAGTCCTGCGGGCCGTTGAGCGCCGCGGTGGCGGCCACCTGGATCGGGGTGAAGGCGCCGTAATCGAGATACGACTTCACCCGGGTCAGCGCCGCGATCAGCCGCTGATTGCCGACCGCGAAGCCGATCCGCCAGCCGGCCATCGAATAGGTCTTGCTGAGCGAGGTGAACTCGACGGCGATGTCCCTGGCGCCCGGCACCTCGAAGATCGAGGGCGGCGGCTTGCCGTCGAAATAGATCTCGGCATAAGCGAGGTCGGAGAGGATGAAGATGTTGTAGTGGCGGCAGAAATCGACGATCTCGCCGTAGAAATCGAGATCGACCGTCATCGCCGTCGGGTTGGCGGGGAAGTTGAGCACGATCGCCAGTGGCGCGGGAATTGAGTGCTTGACCGCCTTTTTCAGCTCGTCGAGGAAATCGATCCCAGGCCCGATCGGCACATGGCGCACCGAGGCGCCGGCCATGATGAAGCCAAAGGAGTGGATCGGGTAGCTCGGGTTGGGGACGATCACCGTGTCGCCCGGCGCGGTGATCGCCTGGGCGAGGTTGGCGAATCCCTCCTTGGAGCCGAGGGTGACGACGATCTCGCTCTCGGGGTCGAGCTCGACATTGAAGCGGCGGGCGTAATAAGCGGCATAGGCGCGGCGCAGCCCGGGGATGCCCTTTGACGCCGAATAGCCGTGCGCCTTGGGGTTCTGCACCGCCTCGATCAGCTTGGCGACGATATGCGGCGGGGTCGCCCCGTCGGGGTTCCCCATGCCGAGATCGATGACGTCATGCCCGGCGGCTCGCCCCTTGGCCTTCAGCGCGTTGACTTCCGCGAAGACGTAAGGGGGCAGACGCTTGATGCGATAGAATTCTTCGGACATGGCGATGCTTAAAAACCGGTGTTGCGAGACGCGGATTGTACGAGCGAAGCCGCAGATATGCGAGGGCGATGCTTTACAGCTCGCGAGCCGCACTCGATGCTGCGGCGAAATGACTGGGAGATAGCGGCGCATGAGCGAGATCAAGGCCCTGGTGCACGACGTGTTCGGCACCGTCGTCGATTGGCGCGGCGCGGTGACCGCCGACGGCGAGGAACTGGGCCGGCGCAAGGGCATCGCCGGTGTCGATTGGCAAGACTTCGCCGATCAGTGGCGCGGGCTTTACGCGCCGTCGATGAACAAGGTGCGCACCGGCGAGCTTCCCTGGACCAATCTCGATGCGCTGCACCGCATGGCGCTCGACCAGCTGCTCGACAAGTTCGGGATCGCCGGCAAGCTCTCCGAGGACGACAAGACCTGGTTCAACCTCACCTGGCACCGCCTGAGACCGTGGCCCGATTCGGTGCCGGGCCTGACGCGCATCAAGAGGAAGTTCATCATCGCCACCTTATCGAACGGCACGGTGAGGCTCTTGACCGACATGGCCAAGCATTGCGGCCTGCCGTGGGACACGGTGCTCGGCTCCGACCTCGTCCGCGCCTACAAGCCCGATGCCGCGATGTACCAGTCGGCGATCGAGTTCCTCGGCTCGGGCGATCCCGGCGCGGTGATGATGACCGCGGCGCACAACAACGACTTGGTCGCGGCGGCGAAGCACGGGATGAAGACCGCCTATGTCAACCGGCCCTACGAACACGGCGCGAAGCAGAGCCGCGACTTCAAGGCCGAGCATGATTTTACGTATGTGGCCGAGAGCTTCGAGGACCTGGCGACGCAGCTGGGTTGCTGAGGGCCCCGACGGCATCACACTCGGCGTTGCCAGGCGGGGGTAGACGCAGCAATATGGCGCAACGCCCAGCGATAGCCGGTTGGCCTCAGTCACATGGAAACTTTCCACGTCGAGATCGTCAAACCGTCGCACTACGATAAAGACGGCTACGTCATTCAATGGTGGAGGGCGTGGATCCCCTCCAACTCCCTCGCCTGCTTGCACGCGATCGCCAAGGATTGCGCGAACCGTAAGGTGCTTGGCGACGACATCGCCATCGAGGTGGACGGCTACGACGAGGTTAACGTCAAAGTGCCGGTCCGATCGATCGTCACCCGCCTGACGCAGCCCGGTCATTCCGGCGTTGTCTGCCTGGTCGGCGTGCAGTCCAATCAATTTCCGCGAGCCATGGCTCTTGCCCGCCAATTCCGCGCGCGCGGAATTCCCGTGGCTATCGGCGGCTTTCATGTGAGCGGCTGCCTGTCGATGCTGAAGGAGTTGACTCCCGAGCTCCAAGAGGCGGTCGACCTCGGCATCATCCTTTTCGCGGGCGAGGCCGAGGAGCATTTCGGATCCTTCCTGCAGGACATCCACGCCGGCAAGCCGAAGCCGATCTACAACCACATGCACACGCTGCCGAACCTGCAGCGGCAGGTCACCCCCTATCTGCCGCGCAGTTACGTCAAGCGCTACGAGGGCGCGCTATCCTCGTTCGACGCAGGGCGCGGCTGCCCGTTTCAGTGCTCGTTCTGCACGATCATCAATGTGCAGGGACGCAAGTCCCGCTGGCGCGACGCCGACGACATCGAGCGGATCGTCATCGAAAATGCCGCCCAGAACATCACCCGATTTTTTATTACCGATGACAACTTCGCGCGGAACAAGAACTGGGAAGCGATTTTCGATCGGCTGATCGAGTTGAAGGCGCGCGGCTACGGAATAAGCTTTTTGATTCAGGTCGATACGCTGGCGCATAAGATTCCGAATTTCATCACCAAGGCGCGTCGCGCCGGCTGCAACTATGCGTTTGTAGGTTTGGAAAGTATAAACCCTGAAAATCTGGTCCAAATGAAAAAAAACCAGAACCGTATTACCGAATACCGCCAGATGTTTCAGGAATGGAAACGAGCAGGTGTGATAGTTTACGCCGGATTTATCATGGGGCTTCCTGGCGATATGCCCGAAACCATTCGTCGTGACATTGAAATCATTCAAAAAGAGTTGCCTGTCGATCTTCTCGAATTCACCAGCTTGACCCCGCTTCCGGGCTCCGAAGATCACCAGACGCTCCATAACAACGGGACCTGGATGGACCCCGATCTCAACAAATACGATTTGGAAAGCGTCACGATCGAGCACCCGAAAATGAGCCGAGAGGAGCTGCAGCGCACCTACAACGATGCGTGGGATTGGTTTTACACCGATGAACATGTCGAACGCATGATGCGGCGAAACCTGGCTTACGGCATCAAGACGCTAAGGGAGTTCAGGGGGGTTTTGCAGGTCTACGGCGCCCCGCATTTCGAGCGGGTACACCCGCAGCAAGGCGGTTATTTCCGCAGAAAAATCCGCTCGCAGCGGCGCGCCGAATTGCCCCGCGTGCCGGCGTTGCTCTTCTATCCCGCCCATGTCTGGCAGACCTTCGCCAAATATGCCCGCTTCACTTGCTATGCGGCCAAGCTCTATCGAATCCGCCGGCGCGTCGAGAAAAGCTGGTCGCCGGGTTCCTATACCGATTTGGCGATCACCCCGGTGGTCGACGCTGAGAGCGAAAGCCTCGAAATGTTCGAACTGAACGCCGCCTCGCGCGCGGCGGTCGACAAAGCGCGCCGCCAAGTGCGCGACCGGCTCGCCGCGCAGCAAACCGCGGCGGAGTGAAATTGATCTAGGTCGGTTGCCGATAGCCGATCAACCCGCCCGACGATTTGGGCGGGTGAGCGCGGATAGCGTCCTCGTTGGGCTCGCAGCCCCAGCCGGGCCGGTCGGGCACCGCGAGATGCCCGTTCTCGAACACCGGCTCGTGGCTGAACAGCTCCTCGTCCCAGTCGAGCCGGTCGACGTCGATCTCCATGATCCGCAAATTCGGCACCGCGGCGGCGAAGTGGAGGTTCATGAATGAGGCGAGGTGGCCGTAGAAATTATGCGGCGCGATGTTGACCTCGAACGCCTCGGCGGCGTTGGCGATCTTCATCGACTGCCACACCCCATTCCACACCGCGTCGACGATCGCGACATCCATAGACTGGGCGCGGAAATAGGGCAGGAACTCGCGCAGGCCGAGCAGCGTCTCGCACGACGAAATCGGGTGCGGGCTGTGGCCGCGGATATAGGCGAGCGCCTCAGCGTTGTAGCTGTCGATCTCGACCCAGAACATGTCGATATCCGCAATCTCGCGCAGGATTTTGAGATAGCCCTCGGTCTTGGCGTTGAAGTTGAGGTCGAGCAGCAGGTCCATGTCGGGACCGGCGCCGTCGCGGATCGCCTCGAGATGGGTGCGCAGGTTGCCCAGTACCCGCTTGTCGACATTAAGCTCGGGATAGAACGGCACGCCAAAGCCCGGGCGCCAGCCATGTAGCGGCTTCTGATCGTGGAGGAAGATGTTGGTCTTGAGCGCACCGAAGCCGCGTTCCCGGGCCTCGGCGCCGATCTTCTTGACGCCGTCGAGATCGGTGATCGCCGGCTTGAAGAGATGCGGGTGGTTGATCCGCCAGGTGGCGCAATGCGACCAGTAGACTCGCACCTTGTCCCGCATTTTGCCGCCCAGAAGCGCGTAGCACGGCACGCCGAGCGCCTTGGCCTTGGCGTCCAAGAGCGCGTTCTCGATCGCGCCGAGGCCCTCGGCGACCACCCCACCCGCAGCCGGACGGGTCGCCGAATAGAGCTCGAAGAAGATGCGCTCGTGGTCCATCGCATCCTGGCCGATGACTTTCGGCAACAGGCGGTCGATCACCGCGGTGATCCCGGGCGAGCCGAAGCCCTCGTCGAACTCGCTCCACCCGGTGACGCCGGCGGCGGTCGAAAGCTTCAAGAAATAGTAGTTGCGCCAGCCGGCATCGGCGCGCAGCACTTCGAGCCCGGTGACTTTCATCGTCGCCTCTCCTTCGCTTCCCTGCGGAGCTTAGCAAGTTGCATGGCTGGGCGCGCGCCATCAAACTAACGGCAACGAAGGCGGGAGGATGGCATGAGCGTCGCCGAAGACTGGACCGCGACAAACCGCGCGGCGCGGCCGCAATTCGACCTGGCGCGGACCGGCCCAGACACCCTGGGTGGAAAGTTCATGCGGCGCTTCTGGATGCCGGTGATGCGGGCCGAAGATTTGCCGCAGGGCCAGGCCAAGCCGATCCGGGTGATGAGCGAGGATTTTTGCGTCTATCGCGGCGAGGGCGGCCAGGCGCAGGTGATCGACTATCGCTGCCCGCACCGCGGAGCGCAGATGCATCTCGGCTGGGTCGAGGGCGACGACATCCGCTGCGTGTATCACGGATGGAAGTTCGACTGCTCCGGCCAATGCATCGAACAGCCGGCCGAGGACGCCGGGTTCGCCCGCAAGGTGCAGATGCGCAGCTACCCGACCCGCGAGCATATGGGTCTCGTCTTCGCCTATTTGGGCGAAGGAAAGCCGCCGGCCTTTCCGCCCTACCCGATGCCGCGCGCCGAGGGGATCGTCGAGAACCAGGCGCCGCCGGTCGTGCCGTGCAACTACCTGCAATGCTTCGAGAACAGCATGGACGAGGTGCATGTCGCCTTTGTCCACAAGATCGGGGGGTCACATTCGGGCATCTACGATTTGCCGGAGATCGCCGCCGAGGAAACCGATTGGGGGATGATCCGCTACGGCAGGCGCGGCAATGAGGAACGCATCAGTCTCCATTACATGCCGAACTGCACGCGGGTGATCGTGCCGCCGATGGCCGGGCTCGGCGGCGCCGGCGGCTGGCGCGAGCTGTATCTGGCCTTCACCCCGATCGACGACGAAAACAACATGTGGTTCATCACCAACCTGGTCAGGGTCACCGGCGACCAGGTCGCGCCCTACCGGGCGGCGCGGCAGAAATATCTCGAACGGCAGAAGGCGGCGGGGTCGTCGCTCGATCTGGCGCAGGCAGTGATAGATGGGCGGGTGCGCTTCGCCGAGATCGACCATCCCGACCGGGTACGGGTGCAGGATTTCGCGGTGCAGGCCGGGCAAGGCCGCATCGCCGACCGCACCAACGAGCGGCTCGGCAAGTCGGACACCGCGATCATTCTGTGGCGCAAGATCATGGAGCGCGAGTTTCGCGCGCTCCATGACGGCCGGCCCGCGAAGCAGTGGGTGCCGGCTCCGGCGGAGGTGGTGCCGACCTTGGGGTTCTGAGAGTGGCCAAGCTCAGCCTCATCGTCCTCGATCCCGGGCATTTCCACGCCGCGCTGGCGCAGAAGGAGATGTACGACAACGTCGTCGAGCGGGTGCATGTCTACGCGCCGGTCGGGCCGGACCTCGTCGACTATCTGACCCGCATCGCGCGGTTCAGCAACCGCGCCGAGGCGCCGACGAGCTGGCAGCTGGAGGTTCATGCCGGCGGCGATTTTCTCAACCGCATGGCGCGCGAGAAGCCCGGCGATGTCGCCATCATCGCCAACCGCAACAGCGGAAAGCTCGGCGCCATCGCCGCGGCGGTTGGCGCCGGCATCCACGTACTCGCCGACAAGCCGATGATCATTCAGCGGGACCAGCTGCCGGCGCTGACCGACACGCTTAACCGAGCCGCCGCAGCGGGCCTCGTCGTGCTCGACATGATGGGCGGGCGCGCCGAGATCACCCGCTCGCTGATCCGCGAGTTACACAACGACCCGGAAATTTTCGGCGAGCAGATCGCCGGCTCAGCGAGCGAGCCCGGGGTTGAGATGACCAGCGTGCATCATTTGATGAAAATGGTGTCGGGCGCGCCGAACCCGCGGCCGCCGTGGTATTTCGACATTGCGCAGCAGGGCGACGCGCTGGCAGATATCGGCACGCATCTGGTCGACCGGGTGCACACGACCTCGTTTCCGGGCGAGGCGCTGGACTACCGGCGCGACATCGCGATCGGCGCGGTCAAGCGTTGGCCGACGATGCTCGACCTCGCGCAGTTCCGCCAGGTCACCGGGGAGACGGGGTGGCCGGAGTATCTCGGCGACGCGGTCGGTGGCGGGACGCTGGCCTATGACTGCAACGTCAAGTTCGGCTACGCGGTGCGCGGCATTCATGTCGGGCTCGACATGGTCTGGGAATGGGAAGAGCCGGCCGGTGGCGGCGACATCCATACCGAAAGCTGGCGCGGCACGCGGGCGCGCATCGAGCTGCGGCACGGGCCGGAATATGGCTGGCAGCCGGAGCTATACGTCGTGCCGCTGGCCGATATCGAGGCGGCGCTGAGGCGGCGGATCGCCGACCTGGCCGAAACACACAGAGGCCTCGCAATCGAGAAACACCAGAGCGAATGGAAGTTGGTCATCCCCGACGCCCTGCGGATCGGCCATGACGCGCATTTCCGCGAGCTGACCAAGGGGTTCCTCGCCTATGCCGAGAACCCGGCCTCGCTGCCCGCCGAGACCAACGCCAATCTGCTGGCGAAATACTACGTCACCACCGCCGCCGAAGCGGCGTCGCACTAGGGAGGACGAGGATGGCCCACACACGACGCCACATCAAACGCGAGCGGGCGCAATCGCGCGCCTATTCGCAAGCGGTCATCACCGAGGGCGGACGCATCGTCTGGCTCGCCGGGCAGGTGGCGATCGAGGATGCGGCCGGGAAGTCGCTCGCCGGCGATTTCGACGGGCAAGTGCACGAGGTGTTCCGCCGGCTCGGCGAGACGCTGGGGGAAGCCGGCGGCAAGCTCGCCGACATGGTGACGATGACCGCCTTTATCACCGACGCGCGGCATGGCGACCGCTTTACCGAGCTGCGCAAGGAGATTTTCCGCGACAATTTCCCGGCCAGCACTCTAATCACCTGTCGCGGCCTCGCCCGGCCGGAAATGCTGGTCGAGGTGCAAGGGATGGCAGTCGTCGGCTAGCCGCCGCGCCCCTCGGCGCGCCGCGCGACGACGTTCAGTGCGTGAACCCGAACAGCTTCTGGGCATTGTGGTGCAGCACCTTATCGGTCACCGATTTCGGCAGGCCGAGGCGTTCGATATAGGCGAAGGTCTCGGTGTAGGATTCGAAGTCCTGCAACACCGGATAGTCGCTGCCGGTGACGAGATGATCCTCGCCAAAGGCTTCGAGCGCACAACAGAACGCCGCCTTCGAGCCATAGCAGACGGTGTCGTAATAGAATTTCTTGGCGGTGACGGAGGGCGCTTCGGCGAGGTTAGGGTGGTGGCGCGGGCTCTGCCCCTGCGCGTCGAGCCGATTGAGCAGCATCGGGATCGGCCCGCCGAGATGCGGCACGATAAACTTGATGTTCGGGTAGCGGCGCGGGATCTGCTTGGCGATCATGTGCAGCACAAAGCTTGCGTCTTCGAGCGAGGTGCCGACCGGGGCGGTGAATTTGTAGTCGTTGATGAACGGCGAGCAGATGCCGTTGGTCGAGGGATGGACGAAGAGGACCGCGCCGCGCCGGTTCAATTCGGCGTAGATCGGCTCGAACTCGGTCTCGGCGACCGAACGGTCGAAGCACGAGATGTGCATGTTGACCCCGACGCAGCCCAATTGGTCGAGCCCGCGCTCCATCTCCTTGAGCGCGGCATCGATATGCGGCAGCGGCAGCATGACGTAGGAAGCGATGCGGTCGGGATGCTTATGCGCCAGCTCGGCGTAACCGTCGTTCAGCAAATGCAGCGCGTGGACGCATTCCTTCTCGTCGGGCAGATAAGGCGGACGATGCGGCGACAACACCTGTTTCTCGACCCCGGCGGCGTCCATCAATTCGAGGCGGCCGGCGATGTCGGTCGCGGAGTCCGACACCGGGTGCTTGGCGATGCCCTCCTTGACCTGCACTTTGGGGCCGACGCGCGGACCCCAACGGTCGCCCATGAAGTCGCCAAACGCTTGCGGGATGTAATGGGCATGGACATCGCAAATCATCTTGGGCTTCCTCCTGGCTGGTTGCCGCCATCATTCACGACTCAGAGGGCCGATGACAGAGGCAGAAACCCGCGCCGCGAATTGGCTTGAGGCCTGGGACGCGCAAGGCGTCCACCGCACCGGCACGGAAGGTGACAACGAAGGCGCGGACTGGCTGGCGCGCGAAGCAGCCGCGTTAGGCGCAGACGTCATAGTCGAGGAATTTTCGTTCGACCGGCTCGATCCCGTTGCGGCGTATATCGAGCTTGGCGGCGAGCGGATCGCGGGCGTGCCGGTCTTCGACGCACCGAAGACCGGCACTGACGGGGTCGACGGCACGTTTGGCAGCGATATCGCCGTCGCCGAGCTGTCGCCACGCGCGGTCTATTTGGGGGAATTCGACCGCCTGCGTCGCGCACCGGGCCATCGCGCGCTGGTCGTGGTCTGCCGCGGCGAGGCGCCGGGTCTGGCGCTGATCAATGCCGAGCAGTTCAAGGCGCCTTACGGCGCGCCGGCGATCCACGTGTCGAGCGAGGCGCGCGACTTTGTCATGGGTGCCGCCGAACGCGGCGAGACCGCAAGGCTGTTGGCCCACAGCCGCCGGCGCGAGGCGCGCGCGGTCAACGTCATCGTCCGCCTCAAGGGAACCGACCCAAGCCGCGAGCCGCTGGTGGTGATGACCCCGCGCAGCTCATGGTGGCAATCGACCTCCGAGCGCGGCGGCGGCATCGTGTGCTGGCTGGAATCGTTGCGCGCGCTGCTCGCCACGCCGCCGGCCCGCGACGTCGTCTTCACCGCCAATACGGGCCACGAGCTCGGCCATCTCGGGCTCGACGATTTTGTCGCCCGCCGCGCCGGCTGGGACCGGCCCGGCGGTGCCGACTGGGTGCATTACGGCGCCAATCTCGGCGCGACCGGCAGCATTCTGTCGTTGGTGTCGAACCAGCCCGATCTGCGCGCGTTGGGCCTCGCCGAGCTCAACGAAGCCGGGCAGCCGCCCGACGACATCCCCTGGCCGGCAACTCCGCCGAGCGGCGAAACCCGCGACATCCACAAGGCCGGCGGGCGCTACCTGACGCTGGTCGGTAGCAACCGGCTGTTCCACTTGCCACAGGACCGCTGGCCTTATGCGGTCGACGTGCCGGCTGTCGCGCGGATCGCCGCCGCGTCGGCGCGGATCGTGTTGGCGCTCAGCCGCTGATCAGCCCGGCGATCAGGCGGCCGAACGCGCTGAGGGCGAACTCGCCGACGACGCCGGGGTCTCGGTCCACAAAGCGTGCGGCAACGGCTTGCCCTTGGTTTCGGGCAGGAACGGCGCCGCGATCACTCCAAGGATGAAGAACATGCCGACGATCGTCGCCGCGTTGCCAAAGCCGCCGAGCGCGACGATCAGCGTGCCCGCGATCAGCGGCCCCGCGCACGATATCCAGCGCGGCGCGTTGAAGCAGAACGCAACGGCGGTGCCGCGCACCCGCGTCGGAAACAGCTCCGGTAGCCAGATCGGCGCCCACGACCAGATGCCGGTCGTGAAGAAGCCGAAGACCGCCACAGCAACGAGTAGCGCGCCCATTCCTTGGGCCCACAAATAGAGCACCGGCGTCAGGATGAGGCTCGCCGCGTAATAGATCATCGCTGTCGGCTTGCGGCCGATCCAGTCGGCGAGGAAGCCGAGGGCGATAAAGCCGAAGATGCCGAAACCCGCGGCGAGGAGGCCGGCGATCGCCGAGTAGTGCGGCGCGTCGAGCCCGGCCTGCTTGGCGACCCCGCCGACAAAGGTCGGAACGAAGGTCGCGACGCCCCAGAAGCCGAACGTCACCGACAGCATCATCAGAAAGGCCGGTATGAGCCGCCGGCGGATCAGGGGATCGGTGAACATGTCGACGACTGTCGATTTGGCTAGAGCCGCATCGACCCCGTCGAGCGATGCGCCGCGCTGTGCTTGCGCCCGGACGGAGCGGCGGCGTTCGTTGGCCTCTTCCCACCGCGACGACTCCGGCATTCTGCGCCGCAGCCAGAATACGAGCAGGGCCGGCAGAACGCCGACCAGGTACATCCAGCGCCAGGCGTTCGGCCCCATGTCGCCGATGAGCAGCCACACGCCCGAGGCGAGAAAGCTGCCGATCCCGGCGCCCGACTGGAGAAGCCCGCCGCCTTTGCCTCGCGCATGATCGGGCCATACCTCGGAGACGAGCGAAGCGCCCGTGACCCATTCCGAGCCGATGCCGACGCCAACCAGAAAACGCAGGATCGCGAACGATTCCCAGTTCCAGGCGAGCGCGCTCAACCCCGTCGTCAAAGTATAGGCCAACACCGCCAGCATCATCGTGCGCTTGCGGCCGATATAGTCGGCGACGATGCCGCCGATCACCCCGCCGGTCGCCCAGCCGAAGACCGTCGTCGCCAGCACATAGCCGGCGTAACGCGGAATTTGCGAATATTGCGAGGTTTCGAGCAGCTGGTGGAGCGCGAAGCCCACCGTCAGAAAGAGCGCGTAAATCTCGAACCCGTCAAACAGCCAACCGAGGTTCGAGGCGAACAGCACTCGCCATTGCTCGCGACTGAGCGAGCGATACCACGGCGACGACACGGCAATCGCGCTGTCGGTCATAGCAATCTCCCTGTTCAAAAGCTCGGTCCTGCCCACTTGCATGGAACGGCCGATCATTTTTGCAGGGAGAGTATACGATTATCGCATAGCTGATACTACCGTGAACGAGACGCCGCTTCGGAGTGAAACCGGAGCGTCTTGCTGCTGCGCTCAGCGGCGGTTGAACGCCGGCATTACATCCTTGGCAAACCAGCGCAGCTGCTCGATGAACTCAGCCGGCGGCAGGCCCTCGGCCCAGTGGATCATAAAATCCTCGAGGCCGGGATACTTCGCCTCGATCGACTTGATGCCGTCGATCACCTCGTCGGGGCGGCCGCAGAACCAAGCCTTCTGCTTCACCCCCTCGCGCAGCGTGGGGATCGTCGCCGGCGCACCGGGGCTGCCCCAAGTCCGGCCCTGTTCGTCGGCGTAGCGCACGAAACCGAACGGCGCGAACCATTTGTACCGCTCGTCATGCGCGGGTTCGAGGCGGCGGATCGCCTCCTCCTGGCTGTCGGCGAGATAGATGCCAGCGCCCCACACCATGTCCTTGCCGACCGGGCCTGACCGGCCGTGCTTCTCGCAGGCCTGGTGAAACGCCTGGACGACGTCATCGAGGATCTTCTCGCCGTTGAGCGTGACCATCGCCTTGAGACCTTTTTCGGCCATCAGCTCGATGGTGCGGCCGCTGGCGATCGGCATGAAGATCTCGACCGGCAGGTGCTTTGGCCGCGGCACCATGGTGATCTCCTTGAGATCGTAGCCGCGATACGGCACCGGCGGCGGCGCGTCGAAATACTTGCCCTTGTGGTGGAAACTCTCCTCGTTGAAGCATTTGAGCAGGAGGTCGAGCCCCTCGACAAAGATGTCGCGATTGGCCTCTGTGTCGAGCAGCGGACCGCCGAGCGTCTCGACCTCGCGAGTGTGATAGCCGCGCCCGACCCCCATCACCACGCGGCCGTCGGTGACGATGTCGGCCATCGCGTAATCCTCGGCGAGGCGGATCGGGTGCCACATCGGCAGGATATTGAAGCCGCAGCCGAATTTGAGCCGCTTGGTCTGCGTCGCCAGCCACAGCCCCCATTGGATCAAATTGGGGATGCACTCGTAGCCTTCGTGCTGAAAGTGATGCTCGGCAGCCCAGAAGCAGTAATAGCCGAGCTCGTCCATCACCTGCGCGACGCGCTTGGAGGTCTCGAATACCTCGCTGAGGCGCGCATTCGAATAGCGCCGGTCGTTCGCCGGGGTACCGTTGAGCCCGATATTGTCGAGGTCGATCTGGCCGACATAAAGTGCATGGAACCGCTTGATCATTGCCCTCACCCACCATCGCGAACCGGTAATCGGCAGCATAATCGCCGCTCGGACCGCCGCAAAGCCACGGAGAAACCTCAATGCAGCTTGGCGCCTCGCTCCCGGTCGGCGATATCGGGACCGGACCCACGGTCATCCGCGATTACGCACAAGCCGCGGAGGGGCTGGGGTTCTCATACCTCCTGGCGCCCGACCACGTGCTGGGCGCCAATCCCGACGGCAATTACGAAGGCCGCCGGGTCGGCACCACCGCGACCGCCTATCACGATCCGTTTGTGCTGTTCGGCTTTCTCGCCGGCTGCACCAAGGCGATCGGCTTCGCCTCAGGTGTGCTGATCCTGGCGCAGCGCCAAGCGGCGCTGGTCGCCAAACAGGCGGCGAGCCTCGATGTGCTGTGCGGCGGCAACGGGCGGTTCCGGCTCGGCATCGGGGTCGGCTGGAACGAGGTCGAGTTCACCGGGCTCGGCATGGATTTCCACACCCGCGGCGTGCGCTCGGCCGATCAGGTGCGCGTGATGCAGGCGCTGTGGGCTCAACCGCACACAACCTACCAGAGCGACTTTCACCATCTCGACGATGCTGGTATCAACCCGCGGCCCGCCTCGGGGCGGGTCCCGATCTGGTATGGCGGGCATGCCGAGGCAACGTTCCGCCGTGCGGCGCGCTACGGCGACGGGTTCATGCCGCTGGCCTATCCGCCGGGCGACCAGGCGCTGGCCGCGTTCGACAAGCTGCGCGGCCTGCTTACGCGAGAACGGGCGTGACCCGGCGAGCTTTGGGCTTGAAGTCTGGGTCTCGCCGGGAAACGGCGGGCCGGACGATTGGCGCAAGGAAATCCAGTTTTGGAAGGACGCAGGCGTAACCCACGCCACCGTCCACACCACCTATGCCAGCCCCAACCACAAGCGCATCGCCGGCAAGACCCCGACCGAGCATCTCGCCGCCATCACCGCCTACAAGGAGGCGGTAGGGGATTTGATTTAGGCGTTCAGCCCCTCTCCCGCGTGCCCCGCGTGCGGGAGAGGGGATTACACGCTACGGCACGGCTCTCTATACTGCGGCAAGCAATTCCCGGGGAGGAACCCATGCCTGATACGATTACCGCCACCCGTCACGACGTACGCGTCGAGGACGTCGAATACCAGCGCCAGGGCGGCAAGGCGATGCTGGCCCGCCTCTATCGCCCGAGCGGCACCGGGCCGTACCCGGCGGCGCTGCAGGTGCATGGCGGCGCCTGGGTCCACAAGGACCGCACCGACAACGATTTCATGGCCAGGGCCCTGGCGGAGAGCGGCATCCTCGTCGCCTCGATCGATTTCCGCATGCCGCCGGACGGCGGCTATCCCGCCTCGCTGCAGGACATCAATCTCGGCATTCGCTGGCTGAAGGCGCGCGCCCGACTCTACGGCAGCCGGCCGGACTGGGTCGGCAGCTTTGGCACGTCGAGCGGCGGGCATCAGGTGCTGCTCGCGGCGATGCGGCCCGACGACAAGCGCTACGCCGCGCTGCCGCTGCCCGAGGCGCCGGAGATCGATGCGCGTCAGGCCTGGGTCATCTCGGGTTGGGGCGTGCTCGACCCGCTGCTGCGCTATCACCTCGCCAAGAAGGCCGGCAACACCGAATTGATGGAAAACCATCACGCGTTCTGGGGCACCGAGGCGGCGATGAGCGAGGGCAGCATCCCGGCGATCCTCGACCGCGGCGAGAAGGTGTACCTGCCGCCGGCGCTGGTGTTTGGCGGCGATGCCGACGAGTGGGTGCCGGTCGAGGTCACCAATCGCGTCGTCGCCGGCTGGAAGAAGGCCGGCGGCGAGATCGAGGTCGAGTTCCACAAGGGCGCCAATCACGGCTTTATGACCGGCAAGCCGGACGCACCCTATACCCGCCCGGCGCTCGACCGCATGAAAGCGTTCATCCGCAAGCACACGGCTTAGGGGGCGCACCACCCCGGTGTAAGCCGGGGCCCATCCTTCAAACCTTACGAGCAGCGGATAAATGGGTCCCGGCTTTCGCCGGGGTGGAGGTCGGAAATGAGAGAAAACCGGGTCAAGCGCATTCTTTCGGACGGCGGGCTGGCGATCGGCACTCATGTCGGCGGCATCGCCGACCCGCAGATCGTCGAGATCATCGGTCTCGCCGGGTTCGACGCCGCGTTCATCGACATGGAGCACACCAGCTTCGACCTGCGCGACATTCAGCTGATGGTGATGGCGGCCGAGCGGGTCGGCGTCACCCCGATCGTGCGCACTCCCGGTTTTGACCCGGCCTTTATCCTCAGGCTCCTCGACATGGGCGTGCAGGGCATCCAGGTGCCGCATGTCTCGAAGGCGTCGTCCGCGCGCGAGGCGGTGGGCGCGGTGCGCTATCCGCCGCAGGGCGAGCGCGGCATGGCGGCCTCCAGCCGGGCCGCCGATTTCGGCAAGACCAAGCTCCTCGACCACATGGCCGCGTCGAACCGGGAGATCACCCTTGCCTGCATGATCGAGGACGTCGAGGCGATCGAGAATATCGACGAGATCGCCGCGGTCGAGGGCGTCGACCTGCTCGCGGTCGGTCCGTCCGATCTGTCGCGATCCTTGGGGGTGAGCGGCCATCCCGACCATCCGAAGCTGGTGGCGGCGATCGACCGGGTGCGCGACGCGGTGCGCAAGAGCAATAGTGGCGTGCGGCTGGCGTTGCCGCTCGCCCACGCCGCCTATCCGCGCAACGCCGCGCAGTTGCGCGATCTCGGCGCCGGCTACACCAATTGCGCGCCGACCCCCGAGGTGCGCTTGCTCAAGTCGCTGCAAGAACAAGCCGCCGAGGCGCGTAAGCTGCTCGGCTAATTCATCCTCAAAAACCAGGAACCCCCAATGGCCGACCCGAAAATTGTTGCCGAACTCGCCCCGACCGGTGTGCTGCGCGCCGCCATCAACATGGGCAATTTCCTGCTCGTCACCGGCAAGGCGCCGAACGGCGATCCGACCGGCGTCTCGCCTGACATGGCGCTGGCGATCGGCGCGCGGCTCGGCGTACCAGTAAAGTTCCTCCCCTATGCGCGCCCAGGCGAGATCGCCGACGATGCGGAAAAGGGTCTGTGGGACATCGGTAATATCGGCGCCGAACCACAGCGCGCCGCCGTCATCAGCTTTACCGCGGCCTATGCCGAGATCGAGGCGACCTACCTGGTGCCGGCGGGATCGCCGGTCACGGCGATTGCCGAGGTCGACCAGCCCGGAAAACGGTGCGCAGTCACCGCGCGCAGCGCCTACGGCCTGTGGCTCGAAAACAATTACAAGAACGGCGAGCTGGTGCAGTTCGACAACGCCGACGCGGCGCTCAAGGCGTTCGACGGCGGTGGGTTCGACGCCTATGCCGGACTGCGGCCGGGCCTCATCGACGTGCAGAAGGCACGCCCCGGCTCGCGCATCCTCGACGGCCAGTTCAGCTCGGTGCAGCAGGCGGTCGGCACGCCGAAAAAGAACGCGGTCGGGTTCAAATTCCTTAAGGCCTTCGTCGAGGAAGCCAAGAAATCCGGCATGGTCGCGAGCTTCATCGAGCGTCAGGGTACCGTCGGGCGCCTGTCGGTAGCGCCGCCGGCCTGATCGCCGCCATCAATCTGTCATCCACCGGTTGTAGAAGCGCCACGCAGGAGCGACTACATCCGGTAAAGACCATGGCGGCGGCTGATTGGGCGGCAGGGTTCTGCATCCTCGCGACAAGCATTCAGGTAGCAAGCACCGGGGTCGCCGCCTGGCGTTGCCGCGCCCGCGCCCACCACCTCCCGCCGCCCGATAATGCGCCGGCGGTGACGATCGTGCGGCCGGTCTGTGGCGTCGATGCGTTCGAGCGCGAGACATTGGAATCGAGCTTCGGCCTCGATTATCCCGACTACCGCATCATCTACTGCGCCGCGCGCGCCAGCGATCCGGCCGTGGCGTTGGTGCGCGAACTAATCGCCGCGCATCCAGAACAGAACGCCACGTTGCTGATCGGCGACGACCGGGCGGGGTCAAACCCGAAACTCAACAACACGATCAAGGGCTTCGACGCTGCGACGACCGACTGGATCGTGATGGCCGACAGCAACGTGATGATGCCGCGCGACTACATCCAGCGCCTCTTGGCTCGCTGGCGGCTCAATAGCGGCGTCGTGGTGTCGGTGCCAATCGCGGCGCGGCCGGGGAATTTTTGGGCCGAGCTCGAATGCGCGTTCCTCAGCACCTTCCAGGCGCGCTGGGAATATGTCGCTGACACCTTCGGCATTGGCTTCGCTCAGGGCAAGAACATGTTGTTCCGCCGCGACATCCTCGAAAAGGGCGGGGGCATCCGCGCGCTCGGGGCCGAGGTCGCCGAGGACGCGGCGACGACCAAGATGGTGCGCGCCCAGGGTCGAAAACCGCATGTAATGGACGCCCCGTTTACTCAACCGCTCGGGCCGCGGGGCGCCAGGCAGGTACTCGGAAGGCAGGTGCGATGGGCGCGGCTGCGGCGGATCACCTTCCCGGCGATGTTCCTGCCGGAGATCCTCACCGGCTCATTCCTACCGCTGATCGCCGGGCTTTATTTTGCCGCGAGCGTCGGGCTGAGCTTGGCGCTGACCACTGCACTGCTCTGGGTGGTGTGGATTGCCGCCGAAGCGATGCTGGCGCGCTGCGCCGGTTGGCATTTCTCATGGCGGATGCCGCTCGCGATCGTGATCCGCGACCTGCTGCTGCCGGTGATGTGGGCCGATGCCTGGATCAACAACGAGGTCGTGTGGCGCGGCAGCACGGTCAGTGAAGCCCGCCCGCAGACGACGCAGTTGCGCAGCAGGCTCGCCGCGGTGCCGGCCTATGTCGCCGCGCGGCGGCTCACCAGCCGCCGTCTACGCCGATCGCTTGGCCGGTGACGAAGGCGGCCTCGTCGGAGGCAAGGTAGGCGATCATCGAGGCGATCTCGTCTGGCTCGCCAAAGCGGCCGAGCGGAATGTCCTTCGATCTCTCCCGAAACCCGCGCTCCAGATCGTCGCCGTATTCGCGTCGGTTGGTGCTGATGGCGCGCGAGGTGCGGATCGGGCCGGGGCAGACCGCGTTGACGGTGATGCCGAACGGCGCGAGATCGAGCGCCAGCGACTTGGTGAAGCCGACGATCGCCGCCTTTGACGCGGCATAGGTGGCACGTCGCTTGCCCGGGCGGAACGCCGCCTTCGACGAGACGCTGACGATGCGGCCCCACTTCGCCTTGCGCATCGCCGGCACCGCGGCGCGCGACATGAGGAACGCGCCCTTGGCGTTGACCCCCATGGTCAAATCCCAGGCGCTGACCGGGACATTCTCGATCTCGTTGCGGTCGGCGCCCTGCGGCGCGCCGGCGTTGTTGACGAGGATGTCGAGCCGCCCGTAGCGGCTGAGCACCTCGGCGACCATGCGGTTGGCATCCGCCTCCTGGCTAACGTCGCCGAGCACCGACGAGGCCTTTCCGCCGGACTTGACGATCTGCTCAACGAGAGTATCGACCCCGCCCCAATTGGCGTCGGTGTCCTCGGGGGCGTTGAACTCATTGGCGACACCGGCAGGCCGCACGTCGGAGACGACCACGGTCAATCCCTTCGCCGCCAGGGCGCGTGCGGTCGAGTTGCCGATGCCAATGGACTTACCGCAGCCGGTAATCAGCGCGACGCGTTCGGAGACCGCCATGACATCCTTCCCGCCTTCTTCACCGCCGGATTCGATCCGGCCCAGGAGGTTGTAAACACCCTGGCCGTGCACCGCCATATTGAAGTCGGTGTCGGTCCCGGTCGGACCTCTACCAGTCGGGAGTTTCGTCTTTGAGTTGGTTATAGATCGACGACCAGTCCGCCGAGTCACAGGTGCGCTCGTATCCCGCCGGAATTACCCTGCGGCGGGCATCCGCATTGACGTCAACCGCCCCGTTGCAGTTGGCGAGTTCCACCAAATACAGACACTCGTAAACCTTCACTCCGACAACGCTTATCGGTGTTATCGAAATTCTGCACAAACCCGGGGACATTTGCGCGATCGACAATACTCCTGGCCAGGGACGGAGTTCTTCCACTGTCACCCGACCCGAGAATTTGTGCAAATACTGATTCGGCGATATGTGGATTGGTGCTGGCTGGTTAACCGGATTGACGTAATAAAATAATCCAAGCGTTATCAACATAAGATGATATCTGTACTTAATCATAAAAATATATTTGCATTTATTTATAGATATCACCTCATGCCCCATCACAAAATTCCTATCGCAACGCAAATAGGCCCCGCACGGCGCCAGCACAGAGTGAAGGTGCGCAAGTTCATAGATGCTATATTGCGACGATGAGAGGCCTTGACTTAGATCATCTGTAATTCTGGCAGAATTCATTCAAATGAATGAACAGACTACAAGACGCCGAGCCGTATACCCTTGCTTTGCCTTGTCCACGGCCCCTATGAGCCGATCCGACCGACCGGATAAGCGAGCCGCGTCACCGCGGCAGAGCGCGGGGTCCGCACGGGAATTGAAATGTCGCGGAAATGCGGGAGCCGCAAACAGCCAAGCGGCCCAGCGGCCCTTCCGATTATTCGCGCGGTGGCGCGTAACCTTTGGGCGCTTCCTGCATCAGCGCCAAGGTATGGCCGTCGGGGTCTGCGAAAAACGCCATCCACAGATCGTGGTCGTCCATCTTGGCGATCAGATGCGGCGGACCGTCAAAGCGAACGCCGCGCCGGGTCAGCTCGCGAACCGCGAGCGCGATGTCATGACAGATGAAATAGAGCGGCGAGCCGGGATTGACGTTTGCGGGATCGCTCGCCTTTTCGAGCAGCAACCGGACGCCGGCGCAGTCGAAAAAGGTGAGATCGCCAAAGCGGTAGAGATGCCGCAGCCCTAATAGGTCGCGGTAGAACGTCTCGGCGCGGTCAACATCGGCGACCGCCAAGGCAATTTGGCCAATGCGGTTGAGCGCAAACGCCATTGTCAGACGGGCTTCGTACCCTTGAGCTGGGTGCGGTGCATGAGGCGCCGGGTCGACGGATCGAACGCGTCGCGGCGGTGCATCGCGCAGCGATTGTCCCACCACACGAGGTCGCCCACCCGCCATTCCTGGGTCCAGGTGTAGCGCGGCCGAACCATGTGATCCCAGAGTTCGTCGAGCAGCTCCTCGCTGTCGGCGACCGAAAGGCCAAGCACGTAAGCGTTGATGCGTCGGCCGAGGAACAGCGACTTCTTGCCGGTCTCGGGATGCGTGCGCACCATCGGCTGGTGCGCGCCGGGCACCTTGGACACGTCCTCGACGGTCTCGAAACCCTTATGCGCTTTGCCGCCCGACGAGTGTGTGGCGGCATGAACCATCATGCGGCCGTCGATCCGGGTCTTCAGCCGCTCGGGCAGATCGTCATAGGCGCTGTAGCAGTTGAGGAAGCTGGTGGCACCGCCGGCGCTCGGCGGTGGGCATTCCAATGAGCGCAGCAGGCTGGCGGCCGGCGGTATATCGACGAACGAGCTGTCGGTGTGCCAGAACGCCTCGCCGTCACCCAAGCCGCCGATCGCCTTACCGTCCTCGATGATGTTGGAGATCACCGAAATCTCCGGCGGGATTTGGCTGCGCCGGCCGTCGGTCTGGGTGCTGACCCCGTATTTCATCTCAATCAGCTTGGCCGGGTTGAACTCGAGCTCGCCGAATTGACGGGTGAACGCCATGTGCTGTGCGTCGGTCATCGGCGCGCCGCGGAAGCGCAGCACGAGGTTGTCGAGCCAGGCCTTGCGGATCGCGTCGCGGTCTTGCGTGCTGAGCGGCTCGCGGATGTCGACCCCGGTGATGTCCGCGCCGCAGCCTGCGGCGAAAGGGGAGACTTGCACGCTCATCGCCGTTACTCCGCCGCCTCGTCAAGCACATCCACGCCGTAATCGTTGATCGAGACGCGCCAGTGGATGCGGTCTTCCTCGGGCGGGTAGTCACCGGCCGCCTTGTGATAGGAGCAGCGATTGTCCCAGATGACGATGTCGCCCTTCTTCCAGACGTGGTGGTATTCGGCCTCGGGCGTCACCATCGCCCGGGTCAGCTCGGCGATGATCGCGTCGCCCTCTTCGCGCTCGACCCCGACAAAATCGACGATCTTGCCGGGGTCGAAATAGAGCGATTTGCGCCCGGTCTCCGGGTGAACGCGGATGATCGGGTGATAGACCGACGCCCAATCCTGGTCTTCTGGATTGAGCAGGCGCGCCTTGCCGCGCCGCCCGCCATAGGCGAAGGCGCCGACGACGCCGTCGAGCCGCTGTTTCAAGCGCTCGGGCAGCGCGTCATAGGCGGCGTAGCCATTGCAGAAGAGGGTGTTGCCGCCGCGGCTCGGCACCGCCAGCGCGTAAAGCTGGGTCGCCTTGAACGGGGCCTGGTTGTAGGCGCCGTCGGTGTGCCAGCCCTCGGCGCCGCGCCGATAGATCTCGTCGCGCAATTTGCCCGCGGCGTCGTATTTATTGACACCGAGCATGGTGATCTTCGCGTATTCGGGATGCCGGGTCGATTTCGACGGATGCGGCGTCACCGGGCCAAACCGTTCGGAATAGCGGATGAAATCCGGGATGGTGAGCTCCTGGTCGCGCACGCACATGACGTTGTAGTCGAGCCAGGCCTGGTAGATTTTGCGCCACTCGGCGTCGGACATCGTCTTGACGTCGATGCCGGTGATTTCGACCCCGATCTGCGGGCCCATCTTGCGGATTTGCAGCATGCGAAGCGCCTCCCTAAGCTTCGCTTATTGTCGCGCCGCGCCACTATTCGCTGTCAACAGCCAGTTGGCGATGGCGGCGATCCGATATTGCCCGGTGAGTTGCGCCCGCACCATTTGTTCGGTGCGTTTTTTAACAGATGGTGACCATCTGTTATCCATCTGTTACCGGCGCTTTTTAACAGGAGGCTGACCTGCTGTTATCCTCCTGTTATCGGGAGGACGTATCAGCAGGTGACATGCGCTGTTACCCCTGCTGTTCACCCACATTCAACGATCGTCGCTTCTCCGCCATGTGGCTCATCGGGCGATGCATAAACCAGAATTGCGGCGATTTTAGCGGCGCTCTGAGGGATGCCTTCTAGGGCAGTAGCTATCTTATCGAGCGGATGTAGCTGCTACCTATTTCAAGGATCATTCGTTTATCACTGCTCGATTGAGCAACCCCCCATTCATGCTCAACCAAGCTTAGGCAGAGCTGCATCCTCTGTGCCGCATGTACCGGGCCGCATCGTAGGCCAATGCGACTAAGCCGCCGAAAGCGCTGGCGATGACCGATAGGAGCGCGCGGTGCAAGGCTCCTGAAATCGGAATCAAGACTGACGAGCACGGCATCATTCATTTCGCTGACAGCGGCCACCAGTGGATCTGGCGAGTCCGGTGCTATCCGTTCCCGCAGTAGAACAACTTCATGGCCAGCGTCGCGCAGAACGCGGCCTACGGAGTCAGGGACACAATGATCAACGAAGAACCGTATCGTCAGCCGTCCTGCCATTAGGCAGCGGCGCCGGCGCTCTCTTGATAATTCAACGCTGCAGCTACGTCCTGCTCCGTCAGATCGGGATATTCCTCAATGATCTGCTGTGCCGTATAACCAGCGTCAGCAAACTCACGAATGGCGCTGACCGGGATGCGAGTTCCTGCGATCACCGCCGCATTGTGGTTCACGAAACGCGATCGGGTAATTTCGCCAATCTGGTCGTCGTTACGTCGCCGAAGCTGGTCGACCGCCCGGCGCATGTCCGAGATCACCTCCTCCAAGGCAAGCCCGTTGACATACTGCCCGCTTACCACCTCGCGCAGCCGTCCCGTACCGGTCTCGTCGAATACGACCTTCTTATCCCACACGTACAAAACCTGGCTCGACCACAGGTCATTAGCGAGATGGCTCAATTTTTCGGCCACCTGTCGTAGGTGTTGTAGCGATACATGATATTCGTTCCGCAGTCGGCAGAGCGTCCGCAGGCCGACAACATCCCGAAACGAATAGATGCGGCTGTAGGGCGAGCGTCGATCGTCATCGGCGTAGCTCGGAGCGAAAAAACCCGTCCGATCCCAGCTCGTCAATCGCGCCTTAGTTAGCCCGGTTAGGCGCTCAACCTGTTCCGCGCTAAAAGCGGCTATGACATTGTCCAAGTCGCTCATCGTGCCATGCTACCCGAAGTTCAGATGGGTCTGAATTCCAATATTTCGAGGCACGGCACTAACGCTCCCCCGAAAGCGCCTTGCTCATTTATGGGTGCCGTACCTGATCTCCACCACCTCGATCGGCTCGATGCCATGCGGGGTGCGGAGTTCGACGATATCGCCGGCCTGCGCTTTCATCAGGGCGCGGGCGATCGGGGATATCCACGAGACGCGGCCGTTATCGGCATCGACCTCGTCGACCCCGACGATGGTGATCGTCTTCTCCTCGTCGCGGGCGTTGGCATAGGTGACGGTGGCGCCGAAGAACACGCGGTCGAGGTTCTGCTGGCGGGCGGGATCGACGATTTCGGCGATCTCCAACCGCTTGGCGAGGAAGCGGCAGCGCCGATCGATCTCGCGCAGGCGCTGCTTGCCGTAAATGTAGTCGCCGTTTTCCGAGCGGTCGCCATTGCCGGCCGCCCAGGCGACGATCTCGACGATTTTCGGCCGCTCCTCCTGCTGCAGGTGCTTCAGCTCGTCCTGCATGCGGTGGAAGCCGGTTGGGGTGATGTAGTTCTTCGCGCCGGCCGGGAGCGCGACTTGCGGCTCGTCGGGGAGGTCGTCCTCGGCCGCGTCGTCTTCCTTGGTGAAGGCCTTGCTCATGCCAAAGACCTGTTTTCACCACAGAGGCGGTGAGGCAGCGAGAAATGAGAGGGGATGCCGTCTCCGTGCCTCTGTGTCTCTGTGGTGGATCTAATCTTGCGCTGCGCGCAGCTCATTTTCCCTTGCTCGTACCCGGCCTGATCTTCTTCGCCTGCTCCTGGAACGGATAGAAGAACTGGCGGACGATGCCCTTGGGCAGCGGGATGCCGATCGTGCCGTATTTGCGCGGCCAGGCGGTGCTTTCCTTCGGCAGGTAGAAGGTGCCGAAGATCCAATCGATCGCCGGCAGGTGCGCGACGTAGTTCTTGTCGATCGCCTCGTCGTCGCTCGAATGGTGCCAGTGGTGGTAGCGCGGCGAGCAGAAGACGTATTTGAGCGGACCCAAATCCCAGCCGATATTGGAGTGGATGAGGCCTGCCTGGAACCCGGCGAAGACGATGTAAACGGTGAGCGGCTCCTTGGCGATGCCGAGGATGAAGGCCGGGATCAGCACCAGCGTGCGGGTGACCAGCGGCTCCAAGAAATGCAGCCGCGAGCCGGCGATCCAGTCCATGTGCTCGACCGAATGGTGCACCGCGTGGATCGGCCAGAAGAACTTGACCTCGTGCATGGTGCGGTGGATCGCGTATTCGACGAGATCGGCCAGCACGATCGCCATGAAGAACTGCACCACCCAGGGCAGCGAAGAGACGAAATGCTGGAGGTCGGCATTGATCGCCCAGGAGAAGAAGGCCGGCGCGAACATCGTCGCGGCGAAGGCGTAGACGCCGATCAGCAGGTGATTGAGCAGAAAATAGCGCGAATCGTGCCACCAATCGGGGCGCAGGATCGCCTGCTCGCGGATATGCGGCCACATCTTCTCGAGGAAGATGAAGATCATCGCCGACAGCATCAGGTCGAGAATGAACCAGTCGAGGCCAACCCCAAAAAATCCTTGGCTTCTAAACGGCTTTTGACAATATTTACAATATCTTAAACTACCTGAGATTTCCGACAACGTCCAACATTGTCCATCAACCTTTCGCATGTTATGTTGACCACATTGTTGACCATCCCCGAAGCAACAATGCCAAAGAAGGCCCCCGAAAAGCCGGCTTGGAAGGTAAACGAGTTGATGCGCAAGCCGGGCTTCCATGCGGTCAGCCCCTACCTCTACCTGAAGGTCGTGGGCAACAGTCGCAGCTGGGTATTTCGATACCTCGACCACGACCACCGGCGCCGCGATTTCCATCTCGGCACCACCGAAGTCGTAACGCTCGATGAAGCCCGCGACAAGGTGATCGATCACCGCCGCAGTCTACGCGCCGGAATCGATCCCCTCCGGCAAAAGCGCGAGCAGGCCATCGCCATGACGATGCAGACAGCGACCGAGGGTTACATCAGCGATTTCCGGTCGCGGTGGAACAAGGGTACCGAGCATCAGTTCAGCGCCCAAATGACCGCCTACGTTTACCCGGTGATCGGCAAGCTGCCGGTGGCTGAGATCGACCAGCAAGCGGTGCTCAGGGTCATCAAGCCGATGTGGTCGACGAAGGGCCCGACCGCCAACCGGGTCCGCAGCCAGATCGAGAAAGTGCTCGATTGGGCAAAGGCGCACGGTCACCGCGAGGGCGACAACCCTGCCGATTGGGAAATCCTCAAAATGGCCCTGCCGCCGGTCGCCAAAGCGGTACATCGGGCGACGATGGAGTTCGCCCGCGTACCCGAGTTCATGCCTCTGCTGCGGTCGCACGAGAACCGCATTGCGGCCCGCGCGCTCGAATTCCTTATCTTGACCGCATCGCGCCTCGACGAGGTGCGCGAGGCGGTCTGGGGCGAGATCGACGAGACCGCGAGGATCTGGACGATCCCGGCAGCGAGGATGAAGGGCAAGAAGGAGCATAAGGTGCCGCTATCGGACCGTGCGATCGCCATACTCGACGAGATGAGGGCCGACCGCGCCGGCGATGCGATCTTTCCTGGCGGCTCGGACCTGGGGTTTCTGGGCGAGCACACGATGCAACGCGACGTGCTGCGAAAAATCGAGCCCGTCGCCACGGTGCATGGCTTTCGATCATCGCTCACAAATTGGGCGACGAACCGCACGAGCTTCGACCAGCAGACGATCCTCTGGTGCATCGCCCATATCACCGGCTCCGCGAGCGATCAGGCGTACCGAACCGACACCGCATTGGAGAAACGCCGCATGATCCTCGACGGCTGGGCGTCGTTCATCGATGGTAAGACCGTCGCCACCGCCGATATCGTTCCGCTCCGCGCGTGATCTATCGTTAACGACGAGCAACCATCGACGCAGCGATCTACGCGACCGGCGCCGCCAGCTCATGCACGCCTGGGCGGCGTTCATGCACGGCCGGGCGGCAGCGAGCGCCGACGTGGTGCCGATCCGGGCCTAACTCATGATGACTTTCGGCTATTCGGATAGCATTTCGAATGGCAAAGCTGGCATGATCGGGCCTCTATGGCCTCGCTGCGTCCCAACCTCGTTAAACGCATCGACCGGCTTCCAAAGCCGACGTCGCTAGCGGCTGCCATGCAGCCGCTCTTCGAGGCCATCAGTAACTCCATCCATTCGGTGCAGGCTAAGTTCGGCGAGGCCGTAACCACGAAAGGACACGTCGATATTACCGTCAACACGAACCGGCGGAAGGATTTGGTGTGGGCGACGGTCGAAGACAATGGTTTAGGCTTGGACGAACCCAATTGGATCGCGTTTACCACCACCGATACGGACAACAAGCTCAGCATCGGTGGGAAGGGGGTCGGCCGCCTGCTGTGGCTGGACTGCTTCGAATCTACTCGCGTGTCGACAGTGTTTGCCAGCCCGAAGGGACTCGTGCGCAGGCAGTTCGACTTCAAGCTCGCCAATGACGAGCAGATCGCGAACTACGTTGAGGAAGTTGCGGACGACGCGAAGGACACGTCTTTTCACGTCCGCTTCGAGGGGTTGCGCGATAACGGTTATTTTGAGCGCTTCCCGGGGCGCGACAGCTTCGTGTTTCAGCATCTCACGTCACATTTCCTGCCAACCTTTATCAGCGGACGCTGTCCGCCGATCGCCGTCTACGTCGGCGACGAGGCGCGCTACTACCCCGACGACATCGATAAGATTGTCTACCGCAAGGAAACAGGCATCGAGCTTGAGACCGAGGACTATGGCAAACTTTTCCTGACATTGATGGAATGCGACAAGGTCGCGAGCGCCGACCTCAAAGGGTCGCACTTCGTCCATTTCATCGCACACGACCGCACTGTCCGTTCGCAGTCCATCGATGGAAAGCTCGGGCTTAAGAATTTTGGCGAGGACATGGACCGTGTTTTCCACGCGATCCTCACTGGCGAATACCTCGACAAGAATGTGAACCAGGAGCGCACGGCGTTCATGTTCGAGGACGCGGTGCTCGACGGCATCATCAATAACGTTTGCACAGAGCAAATTGAGCGCTTCCTCGCCGAACCACTCGCCAAGCTGAGCGGCGAGCAGCGCGAGATCATCGACCAGATCACACAGTCCTATCCATCGGTTGCGTTTGGCGACACGGACGAGCTACAGGCCAAAATCCCGTCGGGCGAGCTCAATGACGACGCTATCTATGGGCATTTGTCGCGTGAGCGTTTCCGGCGCGACCAGCGGCAGGCGGAGAAGATCCGAACCGTGCTGACGCGCCTCAAGGGCGGCACCGCGACCGCGGAATCGTTCGTGACCGCGATTACGGATGCAAGCAAGGCGATCGAGGAAACCGAGCAGCGAAGCCTTGTTGAATATATTCTGCGCCGGAAGGTCGTGCTCGATTTCATCGAGACCCTACTTCAGAAGGTCCGAGACGATACGCGCGACAGCGCCTATCAGCGTGAGGACGTCCTCCACTCGTTTATTTGCCCCTTGCGCGTGACCACCCTCGAAGACGGGACGAGGAAGGTCGATCCGGCGAGTTCGCACGACCTTTGGATCGTCGATGAGCGGCTGACCTTTGCGCAATATTTCAGCTCGGACGTGGAGTTCAGCACGTTATCCGCGTCGACTGATAGTGAGGATCGCCCCGACGTGTTGATCTTCGACTATGTTCACGGGCTCCGGCAGGTCGAGGAACCATCAAAGGTTCTGCTAATCGAGTTCAAGCGGCCCGGTCGAACAAACTACCCGAGCGATGAGAATCCGGCGCTGCAGGTCGAGCGCTATGTCCGGAGCTTGCTGGCCGGCAAGATGAAGGATGTGAAAGGGCGACCGATCAAGCTCGACGATCGCACGGTATTTTATTGCTTCATAATCGCGGACATCGTCGGCAAGATCGATGACTGGACCTACAGTTGGCAGCGTACAGCCGATGGCAAAGGGCGCGTTTATCAGGCGCGAGATGGCTTTCTCGGCTCGATCGAGCTCGTCGGGTGGGACGCGCTGCTCGATGATGCGCGGGGCCGCAACCAAGCGTTCTTCGACCGAGCGGGGATAAGCGGGAAGAGCTACTTCAGCCCCGACTAAGTGTGTTTCGAGCCTAGACACAGTCGACGATCGTTTAGATTTGCTAGATGACGACGCCGACAAACATCCCGCCTGAGAAGCCTCGCGCACCGCTCTGTTGATGATCGCCACCGCGATCAGGGTCAATGTCGAATGGTTCTGGGACGGGCCCGACGCCTAGCGATGCGATCCGCTCTTGCGGCGGCGCGGAATCAGCGCGCCCTGGTGAATTCACCAGAGCTAGCAACGGACGTGCCCGCCAGAACTCGATCCCAATCGCCGCAGAATCTCTTTGCGAAATGCCTGACCGGCCTCCTCGAGCGAGCTCGAGAGGTCGAAAACCAAGCTCTCCAACAGCATGTCCTTGCCGTGGCGAATATGAAAAGGAAGAGCCGTCGGGGAGGGGTAGACCAGTATCCCCCGGCGGACCTGTAGCTCGCGGGCATAGAAGGCGACCTGATAGATGTCCGCTTCGGACGGCAGTTCATTCTTCATATATTTCGTATCGAGCACCGCGATCGGCTTATTCGTATTCTCATCAACCAGGAGAATGTCGATCTCGATGTTGAGCCTGAAATCCGCGTCAAGGCGGGCCGTATGCTTGGCGCGCACGAGGATGCCGGGCGGCGGATGCTGGCGTAACCACTCGGCGACGAAGGCTTCGAACAGTCTGGGCATATTGAGGGCAAATGGAACAAAGCTTCGGTCGCCGCCAGCGATCCCCGGGCCGCTCTGCTCAAGAATGAACCGGCAAAGACCGTGGATGGGCTCGTAATCGCCGTTTAGTCGATTGTAGAGCCTGCCGACGCACTCGGCCGCCTTCTTCCGCTCGAGGGCGATTGAGCCGGCAAGCGCCCGACGCGCTAGATCGAGTTCCCGCCTGATCCTTGGCTGGCTGATCGCTTGGCGCCTAACCTCGTGCAGTGTCCACAGCAGGATGCGGTTTTCGTCTATATCTGCCGTGTGCTCTTCGTAGCTGCATGGGATGCGAGGTACGCCTCGGGCGATGTTGAGCATCGTGCCGACCGCGTCGACCCGGCCGCGCACGCAGCTCAGCGCCTCTTCCCGCCCGGTATAGGTGCGGTAGAGGCCCTTGCGGGCGCGATCGAGCACCCGGCGGGCTAGGATAGAGACGACGCGTTCGTAGAGATCCTCGATGGACTCGATTTCAGTGTGGCCATCAAGGATATGAAACGAGCGGAGCTTGTAGGCCACCTCCAGCATTCGGAACAGGTTGCCTATGGCAACCTTGGGCACGACCCGGATCAACAGATCGTCCCCTACAGGGACGTGCCCCACCCAACCGCGAGAGCGGATGCCGTAAGTGTAGTTATTCAGCAGGCTCGCGGGCTCGATCTCGAACTTACCGCTGTTCCTCAGCTCCATCGCCTCGGCGGGATCCAGTGCCGTGCGTGGCAGTCGCGCCACCGCTTCTTCTGTCAGCTCGAGCACCCGGCTTGGCACGGTCTAGGGTTCCGTGGTCCAAGTGGCAAGCCGGCCGGTGATGAGGGTTTTCCAGCGGAAGGGATCGAGCTTCCCCGGCTGATCGTAAAAGAATTCCTCTAAATAGGGCTCGATTTCACCTTCCCAGATATCGTGCAGGGTCTGTCGCAAACTCTCGCCGTCCTTCAGGAAGAAGGAGATGCCGACCTCGTAGTTACGGTCATCGATCACGGCGTTCATGGCGCGTAGGGTTTCCACAAGCGGCTCAGCCGGAAGCCCGTTGCGCTCGAGCTGGGTCTGCAACACCGCATAGTCCGGCCCAAGATGGATAAAGCTGAAACGCCGGCGCAGCGCGTGATCGACAAGTGCAATCGATCGATCCGCCGTGTTCATCGTACCGATGAGGAACACATTTTCCGGAATGTGAAACGGGCGGCTCTCGCCCGCGAGCGGTATGGCCTTTTCCCGGTATTCAAGGAGATACATCAGCTCGCCGAAGATTCGGGACAGATTGCCGCGATTGATCTCGTCAATGATCAGCACGCAAGGCGAGCCGTCCGTCACTTCTGCGGCCTTATCGCAAAATTGCATAAAGCGGCCACGAGCTGGTTCAAATGTGAGTTGCCCGCCGCGCGTCACAGGGCGAATGCCCTGCATGAAGTCCTCGTAACTGTAGGACGGATGAAACTGCAACGTCTCCACGAAACCGAGGCTTTCCGAGGTAAGCAGCCCCGCCAATCGCTCGGCAACGAACGTTTTGCCGGTTCCTGGCGGTCCCTGGAAGATGACGTGTTTCTTCCGATTGAGCCGACCTTCCCATAACCGGATCGTCTCCACGGGAATCGCGGTTTCGCTCGAAAAGTCGTCTGCGGAATAGGCCGGCGCGCGAGGACCGGTAACCGTATCAAGCGCGTCTACTGACGCCGACAATTCTTCGGGAGCAGCCTCATGCGTCGGGTCAAGATGAATATAGCGAACCACCCCTTCGGGGCGCCGCAATGCTTCAGGGGTCAGCGCGGCAAGTCCGATCCTTTCCCCAGCGGTCCTGATAATGTTTCTCACCTGATTTACGATGAGGTGACCACCTTTCGGTGACGGAAACAGGGGACCAGTCGTGATCTGCGATGCGTCCAGCCATGCTTTTAGCGCCGTCACGGGACACAGCTCATCATTTCGCTGCGTGATCCTCACCTCGCCGTAATCTTGTCCCCGAGATCGCCGAAACCTTATGATCATTTCGTCGCCAACGACCGTTACGTCCTCTGCGTTGAGGTTTGCCACCTCTGCACGGCGGAAGTTGGCCGCTCGAATTAGAAGAATTATTGTCTTGTTTCGGATACCAGTCCGAGTGTCTCGCATCGCGCGGACGAGCTGAATGACCTGCTCGTCGGGTATCTGCCCTATTAATCGGCGCGACGCCGGCTTCGGGAGTAGCTTTCTAATTTCAAAAGTATCATTTTTGTCAAGGGGTTGGCCTAAATTTTCACGCGCGGCCATAATGGCGGAGAGATAGGTCGCCTGAGTTGAGGATGACAACGCTCTAAAACGCTCTGAGGTGACGTAGCCTTCAATGGCTTCACGAATTACCCCCTTGGTTCGAGCGCGTGGGTCCCTGCCGTTTTCGTCGCACCATCGCGAGAAGTCCTGCCATCCCGGCCGGTATGTGCCCTCAGATGCCCCAAATTGCGGCTCTTGAGTTGGCGCGAGCGCATGAACCTCTCCGACCACGCTCTGAGCGGGTCCAGCGCGCGTGTCAGCGGTCGTCCCAACCAACGGCGCTTCGCTCATGGCCTGCGCTCAGTTTCATATCGAACGAACGAGTCTCCACTTCTAACAGAAGGCGTCAATGATCGCCCGGAGAAGTGGTTTAGTGTGTCCATCGACGGTCGCTCCGGGGATGGAACCAATCGACCGAAACGGGAGTCACCGATGAGGGTCCCGGATGCCGTCTATCTCTCGGTAGAAATCGGAGCAATTATAAGGGTTTATGGCCCAAATCGTGGTATGTTTACGGCATTGAAAACCCACGTTTTTGGAGCCGAAAACGATGCTTACCGGCAGCATATTTACCGCTCCACGCGGGCCAGGGCTGATTGCGGTAACGCGGTCGCTCCCGCCGCATCTTGCCGGGCGGATCAAGCGCTACCCGGCGCTAGCTACGCCGCGGCGGATGTCGGGGATCAACACAAAAGCGGCGTTCTGCAGGGCGTTTTTCGCCGGCGTGTTGCGCGATCTCGACCCAGCCGAGGAGTGGGCGCAACTACACGAATTGGCCGGGCCGGGCGTCGAGCCGGTGATTGCGTGTTTTGAACGGCCGCCTTGGTCGGAAACGAATTTTTGCCACCGACGGCTCGTCGCGCGATGGTTCGCCGACCGGCTCGGCGAGGAGGTACTGGAGATGGAGCCGCCGCCGGCGAGGCAAGGCGATCTGTTCGGAGGCGCGCGATGAACCCGATCAAGATGACCGCCTGGATGGCGTGCCCGAGCTGGCTGCTCGCCGCCGTCTCGCCCGAGCGGTTCTACCGGCGCATGGTCCGCAGAGCTTGTTGGAGCGTCGCCCGTAGCGTGAGGTATGGCGGCGGCCGGGTCGCGCACCACGCCCGTCGCATCCGCGCGACGATCGCCTCGGCGCCGACGCTGCCGAGCACCGGGTTGGATCGACCGATCAACGAAACAATCCCCAAGGCTGATGTCGCCAGCGTGCGCGGTTGGGCTGCGCGCGCCGCGGAGTTTCTGCCCCGCCGCAGCGCGAAGATCACGTCGTTAATCGATCACGACGCGCCGGTGCGCGCCGTTCGCGATGAGTTCGCGGCCGGGATCGATGACGTGCGTCGGCTCCAGAAATAGCGGTCGTCGGACCGAGCGGAAGACAACGCCTCAATTCGACCCGAAGCGGACCGTCAGCCTTCGTGGCTTTTCGTGCACCCTTCGCTCTTAGGGGCGCACCGAAGCCGCAGCCATTCCGAATTGGAAAATCAACCCGACGCTCGTTGAACGGTACCGAATACAGCGGGACTTTGCGGCTGGTGCGACCCGAGCATCTTGGTCAAGGAAGAGCAGGAGGATTGGATGAAGAAGTTTCTGTAGCCCGGGCGTTTGTCGCCGGCGATGCCTTGGCGACCGAACCACTGACAAATCAGCGGAGGTCCGAGACTGGCATCATAGCCCCGGTGGAAGGTCGTCTAGTAATCGACCGAGGAGGTGTCCGGAGGTCAGTACAACCTAGGCGGTCGATTGTGTGAATAGCAACAGGGCGGCCCGAGGGCCGCCCCACTACTTCTGGTATCGAGATGTCGCCGTTTACGGGGCGATGATCTCGACCCGGCGGTTCTGCGGCTCGCGCACGCCATCCGCCGTCGGCACCCGGTTGTCGTTCTCGCCGCGGCCAGACACAACCATCTGCGCCGGCGGCACACCTTGGGCTGCCAACGCCTTGGCGACGTTGTTCGCGCGCCGCTCGGAAAGCCGCTGGTTGTAACCGGGCGACCCCGAGCGGTCGGTGTAGCCAGTCACCTGGATCTGCACCGGCGCTCCCGACTTATAGGCATCGGCCGCCTGCGCAATAATCTGCCGGCCCTCAGCCGTGATCGTGTCCTTGTCCCAATCGAAGAACACGATGAACACCCTCGGCGCCGCCGGTGGCGGGGCCGGCATCGCAGCAGGTGCCGGCGGCGGTGGCGGCGGCGGCGCGAAGTGGTAGTTCAGACCCACGCGCACCACGTCCTCGACGAAGCTCGAAGCTGAACGCATCGTGCTGTTCGTCGTAAGCGCGCCGCCAGGGCCGTACACGTATTTAAGGTTGGCTGCGGTCGTACCCAGATCGGCCCGGATGTATTCCGCCTTCAGGCTCCAATTCGGCAGGAACATCCACTCGGCACCGCCGCCCCAAGCGAGCCCAGCGCCCCACCGGTGGTGATTATCCGTTGTCGTTGCCTGAGTTCCCGACGGCGGCGCGCAAGTCGGACAGTTCCACGACGCGCGCATCTCGGTCTCGCCCCAGGCCAGACCGCCGCTGACAAACAGCATCAAGTTTGGCGTCGGCAAGAATCCAGCGCGCACCCGATCGGTGCTCATAAAGCCAACGCTCTTCTTGAAGCTCGTCGTAAACGGCAGCAGCAACCCGCCAGGGTACGCAAACGTCCGCGTGCCGGTGGCGTCGCCGTCGTCAAAATCCATCTCAAAGCCGAGCACCCACTGCGGCGCCACCTGCTTGTTGTAGCCAAGCGTCGCACCCACCTGCCAGCCGTCGTACGAGAGGTTGAACTGGTTCGGGATCGTCTGCCCGCCAAACGGGCCAAACGGGCCCGGTGTCGACAGGTCCGTGCCCAGCCCGCCAACGCCGTTGTCGGTCCCAGTATTGACAACGTTGTCGCGAGCGCTGTTGACCCAGCCGCCGTTTATGCCGACATAAAACCCGCTCCAGTCGAGCGCCATCGGCGGCGGCGGCATCTGCGCCAATTGTGCCCCCGGCACCAGCGTGCCAGCCGGCGCATCCTCGGCCAGCGCCGGCGCAATCGAACCGACTAGTATTGCCGCCCCAGCGAGAAGAAACTTGTTGAGCATCAGTCTGACCCCCTAATTCAATCTCCGGAATATAGCGTAATTGGTTCTCGTTGTCCGTTGCAAATAAGCAACATCGCTCTAAAATTTCGCCCGTAGCCTCATTGCGCGTGCCGTGTCGGGCAAGGAGCACCGGCTGGTCGTCGCCTTTTCGCTATGGCATTTTGGGGGCCGTCTAGATTCCCTGGCGCTGAGGAGAATGAATTTGGCGGGTCCACGCAGTGTGACCGACGACGATCGCGAGATTGGCACGCGCCTACGCTGGGCCAGGGGAGCGCTGGGTGCAACTCGGCGGGAGTTTGCCGAAGTGCTAGGCGTGTCAGCGCAACAGGTATTGAATTACGAGCTCGGTCGCAATCGCATTTCTGCCGGGCAACTGATTGCAATTGCTCGCGCATTCAAAATACCTTTTTCTCGCCTTTTTGGCGATGCCGCTACGAACTTGTCGGTATCACAATATCAAGCCACCATCCAATTGTTTCGCAACTTTAGTATGCTCGATGCAGACCTTCAGGGGGCGGTGGTGGACCTCACACGAACGCTCGCGTCACGTACATCGGCTTCCAAGGAATCCTGAGCCGAAACTAGCCTCACCGCGCGGCTAGAGCGACTGAGGTGCTTTTATTGCAACCGGGGAGCGCAACAGGCCAAAGTGAGCACACCCGCATCCTCGCCCACCTTGGGGCATCTCTCCTAATATATGTATGTGTGACGACACGGGGGTTGACGAGTGACCGAGAAGAATAGGGCTGCCGCGAGGCAACGGTGGTCTGATCCACGGCAGCGCGAAAGACAAAGTGCCCTTGTTAAAGCACGATGGGATGACCCGATCGAACGCGAAAGGATGAGGGCGATATCCAGCGCAAGATGGGCTGATCCGATCGCACGCAAAAAAATCAGTGACTTGACTAAAGCGCGATGGGCTGATCCGGTCGAACGCGAAAAACTCAGTGCCCTGGCTAAAGCACGATGGGCTGATCCGACCCAACGTGAAAAGATGAGGATCGCGACATCCAGTGCGCGATGGGCTGATCCGGTCGAACGCGAAAAAATCAGTGCCCTGACCAAAGCGCGATGGGCTGATCCGGTGATGCGAGAGAAGATGATTGCAGGGATGCAGGCGGCCAAGAAGCGCCAGCGAGATCCACAAGAATAGACTGACAGAACGGGATCACCTAGGGCAAAATCGGCGTTGTCGGCGACAACGGCAATAGGCTGCTTTGGATCGAGGCCGTGTGAAAACGTTTCTGCGGGCCATCGGGGCGGATCGCGGCCGGCGCCTCGGCTCGGTCAGCTGCAACCTGCATGGTCGTCTCCAGAGTGGGTGGGTCAGCAACCCCACTCTGGCAGAGCGTCGGTCGCTATCCTGACGCCCATAGGATCTTTCCACCCGACTGAGCCGTTTGGCGCAGCAATCGTGAAGGTCCGGGTCGGGGCATGAGCAGCCGCTCGCAGCTCGATCACCGAATGGCTGCAATGGGGTCGGAAGCAGCCATGCCTGCGGCCGTTGATCTTCCTCTCCGACGAAATTAGCCACCACTGCCTCGGCAAACTCGCTACGGCACCGAAAGCCGGGCCGATCACTCTGTATCCCCTCGCGTCGTTTCGACCGCCACGTGATCGTCCGCATCCGCAGGAGCGGAAGCGCCAACCGTTGGAGCCGCCAGCGCCATCATCTCCCACAAGCTCATAATCCGCTCGCCGCCAAAGGACTCGATCTCGATCTGCCGCAGCCGCGCCCGGGACTTATTGGTCCGGTAGCGCTTCACCAACTCCTGACGGCGTTTCCGGTGCTCAGCGTCGTTGGCGTAGCGTTCATTCCTGCGCCATTGCGGATCGGGCATAAATCGGTCTCCAAGCGCGGTTAATCGACGATGATCTGCGGCGACGCGACGACGAAGTTCAGGCAACCGGCGACGATGCGGGTGTAGACCCCCACTTCGCTATTTCGGCACGTTCAACGGTCAATCTCAAATCGGACAAATCGCCGACGATGGCCCATAGGGTTCGGCCCCCCTACTATTGAGCCGACGGCCACCGCCATTCCTTTCAGCCGCCATCGCCGCAGGCTTGCGCTGGAGCGTCGCCTGTCCCCGGCTGTGTGTGTGCACCACGAGATAGAACCTGCGTTGGTTCAGCGTGCTGGTGCTCTCGGCGCGCTGCCGACCATCTCGGCTCTTGCCGATCTCGAACGAGACGCAATCGCCAATTATCGGCTCACGCGATCGATCGACGAGGCCAGTGACGTGAAAAAAATGTCGTCGCCGTTCCCATCGGGGTTGAGAAATCCGAAGCCCCTTTCCGGCTTCCAGCTTGCGATCCTGCCTTGCATTGTTCCTCCGTTAGAGTTGATCGGCGGTCGGAGCCGGAGGCCACCCCAACTCCGACCGCCTTTCCTCGCGCTCAGCCGGCGTCCAGACGGCGAGCGCGAAGCTCGAAAAAGTCGGCGGGCCGGAGCCGGTCCCAAGCTCCAACCCGCCTCGCGGAGCCACCGCGGTTCAACATCAAGCGGCCTTCCGAAAAATCTTCAGATCGAGGAGCAGGTCGAGCAGCACCAGCTCTTCATCGATCCCGCCGCGCGCTTTTCCAGGGAGGAGCGATGCAACGACGACCAGTTCCGCGCCCGGCGCTTCGGCATCGCGCCGCCGCAGGCGATCGACATAACGCGGCGGGCCCCACCAGCCGATGCTATTGTCGCTGTTGTCGTTCGCGGCGCTTGCCGCGCCGGCGATGACCGACATATTGGCGGTGACCAAATCGCCCGGCGCCGAGGCATCGGCGGCAGCAGGACCGGCAATCAACGACGCAGTGGTGGTCAAGGTCGCGCCGACCGCGCTCGCGCTGCCCGCCGCAGCGCCTTCAATGATCGTCGTGCCGTCCGAAAGAACTTGCTTGGCGACGCTTGCCGCGCCCGTCGCCGAACCCGCGATCAACGACGCGCTGGCGGTCAGAACCGCGCCAGCCGCGCTCGCGCTAAGCTCAAACTGACCGAGGGCGAATTGCCCGAGCGCGCCGAAGATCATTCGCGGGACGCCCGCAACTGAGCGATGGCGCGCGCGGCCTTCGTATCATCGCGCTCGATCTCCTCGAGCCGGGCGAGCCGGCGTTCGAGGTCATCGACTCGCTTCCGATCCGCGGTACGGGCGGCATCAAGAACGTCGAAATTTCCCGAGTGCCTCTCCAGCACGTCGACGACGCGCTCCATCTCAGAACGCGGGCCGGGCTGCGGTGATGGCGGTGGTGATGGCGGTGGTGATGGCGGCTTCACCGCCCTGGCGCGCACGCCGTGCACGCGCGGTCCTTTGATGTCCCAATTGGCCGGCGCGGTCTGGGTGAGCCCACCGGATCGACGAAACGCTTCGAACACACGCTTTCGCCTGCTGGTCATCATCCCTCCGAGTAGAGCAGGCGCGCCTTGAGGCACGCCGCGCGGTTCAACCAAGCCTCGGCTGCGAGGAGCTGCCGCGCGCTATCGTCGCTCATGCCGGTCGCGGTGGTGATCGCGCAGGCGAGCCAATCGTCCGTCTGCTCTAGCTGCCCCAGCAGCGAGCGAAGGGTCTCGGCGGTGCACTCGGGAACATGGAGGCTCTTGTAGCGGCTATAGTGCAGGGAGACCTTGCAGGACGGCTCTAAATCCCTCCGCGCGGCCGCAAGCCAAATCATCGCTGCGCCGCTCGCGATTTGGTCGACCCCCCAGGCGATCAACGGGTGGGGATACGATTGGACGCGCCGAGCAATCCGCAGCGTCGAGCGAACATCTCCACCTTCCGATCGCAGGCGAAGGCTGACCGCCTGCCCGGCCTCGGCGGCATCGGCAAGCTGATCACAGACGATATCCGCGAGATCCTCGGTGATTTCGCCGACGATTTCGATTTCGACCGCGGTCATGCGTACCGCCGAATCCGATGGGCGACGACGCGCCAGCCGGCGGCATCAATCGGCCACGTCGGCATCCACCGCGCGATGCCGTCGCCGACCAGCCGACGGCGCTCATCCTCGACCGCGTCGAGATAGGTCAAGACCGGCCTCACGGCCTCGATCGCGCTGCCATCGAGCCGCATGGGCTCGAACCGCTCCTGCACGCAGGCTGCGGCGACGACGCGCGCCAGAACCTTCACCCCGCGCTTGCGCAAATCGTCGAGGATGAAGTCGATCTCGCGGACCAACGGCGCGCGCAATTCGTTGACCCGGCGCCCGGCTTCAGAAATCTTCGGCAGCAGAGCGTTCGCCTGGGCGGCTAGCTCTCCGGCTCGCTGCTCGATCGCCGCCTGCTGCGGCGGATCGATTTTGCCGGTCTTCAGATCACGGCAGCTTTTGCGGAACGCGGCCTCGCTATCGACCAGCGCCTTCTTCTCGGCCTCGGCTTGAACCAGCTCGTCGCTTTTGGTGATCCCGCGCGTCGCCTGTGCCGGCAACGGCAGGTCGTTGGTGCTATCGAACATTTTGATGCTCCCCATCGCCGGCGGATTTTCCGGCGGATTCCTCAGATCGTTCAGTGCGTGCACGAAACGCCTCGATCTCGCCGGCCAAATCCGGCTGTAAATCAAGGAGATGCCGTAGGTAGGCGATCGCCGCCAGCACCGCGAAGAGCCGATCGCCCGACGGCAAATCGGCGCTGACCAGCAGCCGCAGGCAGATCAAATCGTCGACGACACCGGGCGGCAGCCAGCCGGCGATATACCGGTGACCGTCCGCGATCAGCTCCAATGTGCGCTGGTTCGCGGCGGTGCGCGGTGACGGCCTCGGCGACTTAGGGCGTGGCATCACTCAATCCAAATTTGGATGCAGTGCGTTTCCGATGAGTGAGCCGCGAGCCGTCGATATCTTCGATGACGACGCGGTCGGGATCGATAACGACGATCTTCCGATCTCGCAGGAAAAAGACGACGCCAGCGCGATCAATCCTCGCCCAAGGGCGATCAACGTCGCAGCCGTAAATCGCAGGGATGCTCCAGCCTTTGGCGAGCAGCTCGGCCTCATATCGACGATGAACGCGGCGGGCATCGGCAATCAGCATCGGCATCAGGTCGAGGGGCACGTCGCCGATCTGGTAGGGCGGCGGATGGTCGAGCGAACGGAGCAGCTGCTCCATAGGCGTCAGGCGCGGCGCTATGGCCAGGGCGGCGTTGCTCATTCCGCCGCCGCCTCGAACGGGGCCTCGGTCTGGAGCAGACGCTTCGCCGCCGCCCAATCCAGCCCGACGCCGACGGGCTCGGAGGTCAGCACCGAATACATCGGCCCAAAGCCGTGCAGCGCAAAAACGCAGAGCAGCAAATTGACGTCATCGCAGCGCCGCCCGTACCGCAACCGCTCACCCAGCGCGGCGCGGCTGATGCCGAGGACGTCGACCAAATCCCCACGTCCCACCGCCTCACCATCGATAGGCGGATAAGCCGCGAGACGACGGTCAACGGCGTCCTGGAGCCGGCCAAAGAGCGGATGGTTAATCGCGATCCGCCCGCATGGGGAGTTATCCGGCTGATCGATGCTGGCGAGCTTAAGATCGGCGATCGGCACGAACGTCGGCGTGAAGGTCGAGTGGTCAAATCCGAAGAGGCCGGGCGTATCGGGGTCGGCGACGGCCTCGCGCGCACGCGCGGTGGCTCCCAAGGTAGCTTTCGCTACCGAGGGATAAAGTCCTTCTTCATAGAGTTGGGTGCACGCTTGCACCGTATCCATTTGCGGGGTATTCGGCGCCGCAGGCTGCTCTGATGAAGGCTCTTGCGGGGTATCGCCGCTAGCCCCTTTGTTTCCGCGCTCTATGGCGAGGGGAAACCCCGCAATAAACGAGGGGGTATCCGACCCGGCTGGCAGGGTCATCAGATACACGGTCGACTTGCCGCGATATTTGCCCGACTTCTCGCCCGCCTGCCGACCGCCGCCCTGGCGCACAACCTCCAGATAGTCCCACTCGACGAGCTTCCGCATCGTCGTCTGGACGGCGCGCTCGGAGGCCTCGGCCTCGGCCATCATCGTTTCAATGGCGGGCCACATGCACCCGCACAGCTCGCCCTCTCCAAGATGAAGGAAGCGATAAGCCATGCGCTGGCCGATCCGAACCTGAAGCTCGGTGAAGCGCCGGTCGAGGGCGAGCACTTCGCACCACACCGCGCGGATGACATACAAGGACGTCACAGCGGCGATCCCGCTCGGGCCGCGCCTACTAGGACGCCGCCCGGCGCTCGCCGGCGCGCACCTCCATCGGGTCTTGGCCGCCACGCATCTTGCCGTGCGGCTCAAACTTCGGGCAACTCGCCAGATAGACTTCCGGCGGCGTCGTAATGATGGTTCGGCTGCCGACCCGGCGGGCTTCGATGACGCCAGTATTCAGCAGCACATAGGTCGAGGTGCGGTTGCCGCCGACGGCGGCGGTGAATTCCGGCACCGTCCAGCCGACCTTTTCGACGACAGGTTTGGGGGCTCGCGCCATGCGCAAACTCCGGGATTGAAGTTTCCCATCGTCCACGGATGCAGCCGTGAATGATCGCCTTCAGGGCCTAGAAGGGTGGCACGCCCTGAAAACCCAGCGGGTACGAGATGCTGGAACCCGGGCCGATTTTTCTCCGACACCCACGGCTCGACCGAGACCGCATAGGCGGGTGGCTGACGCAACCCGTCCTACCGCATCTTGTCGGCCAACGTCAAGAGGGCGCAACAGGTGGTAGGTATCGCGCCGATGAGGCACAAAGCAGCCGAACGGAATTCGGCCCGCCAACGTCAACCAACCTCAGCTCGGCATTGTTGACCTTTTTGTTGACCAAGGGCAATTCGTCGAGGCCGAAACGGCGCTTAAAATCACAGCCTGCCTCGTTTCCGGCGTTTAGGGTCTAAACTGAACCAGTCGAGGCCGACATAGCCGGGCGCCGCGTAACGCGGCCCGACCTGCACCGAGGCGCCGCCGCCCCACATCGCCAGCACGGTAAGGGTGAGCCCGATTGCCCCCATGACGCGGTGACCGCGCAGCAGGAACGTCACAAGGCCGAACGCAGCCGAGAAGATCATCCCGGCGCCGAGCAGATAGCGCATCTCGTCGACGGTGTAGGCGGCGCGCAGCTGCGGCGTGGTCAGGAAGTCGGGAAAATGAAAACACAGCACGCCAAGCACGCTCAGCGCGCCGAGGATCACTGAGATCCAGCCGCTGATCTTGCCCTCGCCAAAGCGGAAATAAGGTTCGGAGGTCTGGTCGCTCATGGTGCGATGTTAGCACGCGGTGGCTACAACGCGCACGAGCCAGCGCTTTAATTCGCCGCCTCCCCCCGGGCTTGACCCGGGGGTCCACGTCTTGGCGGGGAGCGTGCGCTGAATTAGGAAGACGTGGATGGCCGGATCAAGTCCGGCCAAGGGGAAAAAAGAACCAATTCAGCTGACACGGGCTACGCGCTAGGGTCGGGCAAACGATAGCGGGAGGCAACGATGAAACTGGTGTTGTTCGAGGGTGTGGGACACCCTGAGCCGGTGCCGGGGCTGATGACCGAGCGCGGCATCGTCTCGATCGCGCCGGCGGTCGAACGGCAATACACCCCGCAGCTGACGATGCAGTGGATCATCGACCATTTCGACCGGCTGCGCCCCGCGTTCGAGAAGCTGGCAATCGAGGCCGAGGCCTACCCCGAACATTCGCTGCGGCTGTGCGCGCCGCTGCCGCGGCCGGGCAAGATCCTGTGCTGCATCGCCAATTACTGGGAGCATGCGCAGCGCGAGGCGCGCCCCTTGAATATGTTCCTGAAGAACCCGGAGGCGGTGGTCGGGCCGGGCGACACGATCGTGCTGCCCAAAATGACCGAGCCGTGGATTTTCATGCACGAGGCCGAGCTGGCGCTGGTGATCAAGGGCCCGGCCAAGGAAGTGGCGCAGAAGGACTGGCGCAGCGCGGTGTTCGGCTATACCGGGCTGATCGATGTGTCGGCACGCGGCGAGGGGCGGCGCACCTGGAAGGCGGGAAGCTGGCTCGGCAAATCGTTTGACACCTTCGCCCCGATCGGCCCGTGCATTACTACGGCCGACGAAATCTCCGATCCCAACGACGTCGTCGTGCGGTTTTGGAACGACGGGCAACTTCGGCACAACTACAATACCGACGACACGGAGCACCGGGTGCCCGAGCTGATCGAGTTCGCCTCGACGGTGATGACGCTGAACTCGGGCGACCTCATCGCCTGCGGCACCAACCACGAGGGGCTGGGCGCGCTGCAAGACGGCGAGACGGTCGAGATCGAGGTGCAGCATGTCGGCAAGATGGCGCTCAAGGTCTCCGACCCGCTGAAGCGGGTCTGGGAGCGCGGCGTCTATATGGGCGCGGACTCGACCAACCCCGAGGCGGTGAAGAGACACAGGCCGCAAGGGTAGCTCGAATTGCTGCGGTCGTGCGTCCTTCGAGGCTCCGCTGCGCGGAGCACCTCAGGATGAGGGAGGTTGGTGCAGCAGTGGAGGCCCGACTCCAACGTTCGCCTGAGCGGAGTAGCCCAGGATGAGCGAGGTCGGTGCGGGAGGGGGAGCTTGGCTCTATATTTTGTGTTGCTCCGACGGTGCGTATTACGTCGGCACGACAAGAGACAGCCTCGACCGCCGCGTCGCGGAGCACCAGGCTGGAACTTTTGGCGGCTATACCGCCCGCCGACGACCGGTGACACTTGTTTACTCTCAGCACTTCGCTCGGATTACCGAGGCCATCGAAGCCGAGCGTCAGGTCAAAGGCTGGCGCCGCGAAAAGAAGGAAGCCCTCATCAGAGGCGATTTCGACCTGCTGCCGGCCTTGTCTAAGCGCAGCCATTTGGTTGCCACAGCGACCGCAGCGCTCAGGTTCACCTCATCCTGAGGTGCGACCACCGGTGAAGCCGGTGGGAGCCTCGAAGGACGCACTACCGGCTGCCGATGCCCTCGAGCGCGTAGTCGTGGTCGTGGAACACCGTGCGACGGGTGAAGAGCCACCGGCCGTCGCGTTTGACCAGTTCGCACCCATAACGTCCTGGCGGCAGGGTGTGGTGGCTGCCGTTCTGCGAAATCAGCACCAGCAGGTAGGCGGTCGCGGTGGCACGGCCGGCATCGAGTGCGACCGCGATGTTGGTCACCATGTGGCGGAACTGGGTGCCGGCGGCGCGCTGGGCCGCGAAACGGCCGGCGAAGGCGCGGATTTCATCGTGGCCCTTTAGGTCGATCAGCGGGCTTTTGAGCACCGCATCTTCGGTGAAGCAAGCGACGACGGTCTCGACCTCGCCGTTGTCGAGGGCGCAGCAATAGCGGGTGAAAAGGTCGTGGATCGCCGCGCGGTCTTCGAGCTGGTCTATCGCCATTGCGAGGAGCGCAGCGCGCGACGAAGCAATCTCCCGCCTTGGGAGGCTCCGTCGGAAGAAGATTGCCGCGCCGCCTGTGGGCGGCTCGCAATGACGGCCAAGAGGATTACTCGATCGGGATGAAGATCGAGTGGCGGATCTTATTTTCGATGTGGTCGGACAGGTGGCCCTTGCCGTGGGTGTCCTCGACCAGAATGATCTCGCCGGCCTTGATGAAGCGGCTCTCGCCGTCGCTGGCGGTGATCTTCACCCCGGCATCGAGATTGACGATGTACTGACGGCGCGGCGCGGGGTGCCAGGTAATGTTGTGCTCAGCCTCGGTCTCGCGAAAGATGACGCCGGTCGCCGGCAGCTTTTTCGACAGCTTGCTCCCGCGCCTTTCCTCGACCCAGTCGATCTCAATGTCGCGGAAATGCGACTCGCCGTTGGCGTCGGTGTAGAGGTTGTGGATCTTCATGGTCATCTCCCTTACTCGGCGGCTTTCGCCGGCAAATCCCGGGCGAAAAGCGGCATCACCTCGCGCGCGAAGCGGCGCATGCTCTGGCGGCCGCGCTCGCCGCCGCCCGAGCCGCCGCCATTGACCAGCACATAGCCGACCCCGGCGTCGCGCAGCTCGTCGAGCTTTTGCGCGATCTGATCGGGGGTGCCGTACATCGCGCTGCCGCGATTGATCACATCGGGGTCGCCGGTGGCGCGGTCAGGGCCGCCGTGGACGGTGCCGTCGGGCCGGGTGGCGAGTTTGAGTTGCCGCACCCGGTTGGCGAGGCGGCGTTCGAGCGCGGCTTCGCGGTCGTCCTCGTTGTCGCAGACGAAGAAAGCGCGGGTGACGCCAACCGACATCGGGTCGAAGCGGCCGCCCTGCGCCTCGACCCCGGCGCGATAGGCGGCGATCGACTTGGCGACATCGGCGGGCTGGGCGTATTGCCCGAGCAGCAAATTGTAGCCCTTGTCGGCGACGCGGCGGACCGAGGACTCGCCCCCCGCGCCCATCCAGATCGGCGGGTGCGGGCGCTGCGCGGTCGGCGGCTCGACGACAACGTTGTCGAACGCCCAGTATTTGCCGCGATGCGAGAACGGTTCGTTTGAGGTCCACGACTTGACGACGACATCCAAGCATTCGTCGAAGCGTGCGCCGGCCTCGTCCATGTCGACGCAGAAACCGCGAAACTCGTTGTAGCGATAGCCGCTGCCGACACCGAAATCGAGCCGGCCGCCCGAGAGCAGGTCGAGGGTCGCCGCCTGCTCGGCGAGCAGGACGGGGTTGTGCCAGGGCAGCACGATGACCGCGGTGCCGAGCCGTAGGGTCGTGGTGCGCGCGCCGAGCCAGGTCAACAGGTTGAGCGTCGCCGAGACCTGGCCATAGCCGGTGAAGTGATGCTCGACGACAAAGGCGCCGTGAAAACCGAGCCCTTCGGCCTCGACATTGTAGTCGATAAAGTCGCGGAACCCCTCGGCGCTGTCGAACTCCGCCACGTCGGCGCTCGAAGGACGCCGCGCCGCCGCGCTGCCGAACAAACCGAACCGCATGGTGCGCTCCTCACCTGTCTGGGGCGCAGCGTAGCCACGGCGCCACGACATTGAAAATGCCTGTTTTCGATCGCGTCCATAGCAACCGGGCATGATGCTCTGATTTGTCATTACAGTAGGCGAATGCCGAGCAATCCCCGCCTCCCTACCCTGCCGGTGCAGCACAGCTCCGCTTAAGGAGCGGCCGACGAACAGGGAGTAGGACATGAGCTCATCGACAGAGTGAAATGCTGCATAATTAAATAGTTAAACTTCCATTTATTGTTTTCACTTGCCCCAAAAACGCGGCATATATTTCAATAGTTTTAGATTCAACCCACCGTCTCTAGCGACCAACAACGCATGCTTCCGCACTCGGACGATAACCGTCTCGCAAAAACGATCCGCTTGTTCGATAGTCCGGTCGCTGGTGAGCGCGCGGCCGCGCTGGAGGCGGCCTGCCGCCAGCTCGAGTCATTGGGCCTTTCCTGGGCCGACATCGCGGCCAAATGCGGAGGCTTCGTCGGCGACCGCAAAGCCAGCGCAGCCCATTTCGCGCGCGCCGAGAAGTCCCTATTCGATACATGCCGGTGGAGCGGGTGCTCGACCACGCCGCTCCGAAGATCGCCGTTTTGCGAGGACCACATCGCGGAGATCATCGCCGAGCCGCTGAGCAACTTCGTTCCGTTCCTGAAGGAGCTTCCCGATGCCGTCAGCCCCGATATCGCGGGCGAGGCGCTTTATCATGCGATCCACGCGGCGGTGCACATCGGGATGTTCAACCGCTATCTCGGGCACGATCTGATGAGGGCGGCCAGCGCCTCGCGCGACGGCACCGGGATCGAGGCGACAATCGATAGGCTGGCGACAGCGATCCGTCCCCATGAACGGGGCGAGTTCATCATGCACCTCAAGCGCCAGCTGATCGTGCCGGAACGCCGCTCAGCCCGCCGGGAAGTCGGCGACTGACCCGGCGGGACTATCGAAGGCCGCTGCGAGTAACTGCGTTTCGACCTAGCCGGCGACCCGTAGCGTGCGCCGAGCCGAGCTCCCGGCGTCGAGCGCCAGCCGGCCGTCGCCGTCCATCTCGTCGATCATCGCCCGCAGCATGCGCCCCGCCGCCTCGCGCGCCGGCGAGGCGTTGCGTCCGGCGCGCACCCCAAGCGCCAGCGTACGGTAGACCCCGGCCTCGGTGATGCGATGCGCCGCGACGACGCCGCGGGCGCATTCCTTGGAGACCGAGGATAGTGGCAGCACCGCGGCGCCGGCGCCTTGCTGCACCATCAGGCGGATGGTCTCGTGGTCGTTGAGCTCGGTCTGGACGTTGAGCTCGATGTCGAGCCCAGCGAGCAGCGCGTCCATCGCCGCCCGCAGCCCGTCGCCGAGAATTAGCGGGGTGGCACGCAGCTCGTCACCGCCGACAGCGCCCGGCGGACGCGCGCCGGGCCGCGTCACCAGCACCATCTCCTCCTCGGCGAGGCGGGTCGAGACGATGAGGCGACTGCGCGACAGCTCGGAGAGGAGCGCGATGTCGACCCGTCCGTCGATGACGAATTCCTCGAGCCGCACCATGCCGGCGTGCATGACCTTGAGCTCGATCATCGGATAGTCGTGGCGCATCCGCGCGAATAGGTCGGGCACCAGCACCGGGCACAAGGTCGGGGTGATGCCGAGGATGATCTTGCCCGAGGGATGCGCGTCCTGTGCGCGGATTTCGTCACCGGTGCGCTCGAGGTCGCGCAGGATGCGGGTCGCGCCATCGAGCAGCTTCTGCCCGGCCTCGGTCAAGCGCACGCCGCGATTGGCGCGGGTGAACAGCGCGACGTTGAGCTCGTCCTCGAGGCGCTGGACATGCCGGGTCAGCGCCGGCTGGGCGACATGGAGATGTGCCGCCGCGCGGGTGATGCTGCCCAATTCGGCGATGCGGACGAAATAGTGCAGGCTGCGCAGCTCCATCGCGGCATCCTTGTTGCGAGCGGACAGGCCCAAGCATAGCGGCTGTTATGCTTCTACGGCATGCGGCGGATCAAAGAACAGTATTTGTTTGATGGCGGGGCGCAGCCTAGGGTGGCGCAAATCGAGATGAGGACAAGGGCCATGGAGTTCGGCTGGTACCACGAATTTCACCGGCAAGTGGAAGGGCAGTCGGATGCCGACGCCTTCGCCCAGGGGTTCGAGCAGGTGGAGGCTTCCGACGAATGGGGTCTCGACGTGTTCTGGCTCGCCGAAATCCATCAGCAGGCGCGGCGGTCGGTGCTGAGCGCACCGATGAACGTCGCCGGCCAGATCGCCGCGCGCACCAAGCGCATCAAGATCGGCACCGCGGTGCACGTCCTGCCGCTGACGCATCCGCTCCGCCTCGCCGAGGAAACGGCGACGGTCGATCAGGTCAGCCGCGGACGCTTCATCCTCGGCGCCGGGCGCAGCGGCAACCCGCGCGGCTATGCCGCCTATGGCGTGCCGTACTCGGAAAGCCGCGAGCGGTTTTACGAGACCCTCGAAATTCTCAAGAAGGCGTGGACCGAAGAGACCTTCTCGCACGAAGGCACGTATCACAGCTTCGATCAGGCCAAGGCGGTGCCGCGGCCCTATCAGCGGCCGCATCCGCCGATCCGCATCGCCGGCGCGAGCGAGGATACCTTCCCGACCTTGGGCCGCCTCGGCTATCCGCTCTTCGTCTCGGTGCGCAGCGGCTCGCTTGTTGGATTGAAGCCCGATCTCAAGGCCTATCGCGACGCCTGGGAGCAAGCCGGCAACCCCGGTAAGCCCGAAGTCTATCTGCGCCTGTCGATGCACTGTGGCGAGACCGACAAGGAGGCTCAGGTAGAAGGCGAGCCGAGCATCATGGCGGGCTACAAGTCGCTGATCACCCGGCTCGAAGGCTCACCCAACGCGCGGCGCCGCGCCGAGGTCGAAGAGGTGAAGCGCGCAACCTACGACGACGTCATCCGCGACAAGGTCATCGTCGGCGAGCCCGACACGGTGGTCGACCGCCTCAAGGAGCTCGAAGACGAGCTCGGCATCGACGGCATCCTGTTCGAATTGAATTTCGGCGCGGCCATCCCAGCCGAGACGATGATGCGCTCGCTGAAACTGATCTGCCACGAGGTGATGCCCAAGTTTCGCTAAGTCCCGCCGGCATCGGTCGAGGCCAGCTCCGCCAGGGCTTGGCTCAACTCGTTAAGCCGGTATGGTTTGCGCAGAATGTGAAAATCCGTGCGAGCATTGCGACCGGCGTCGCTAAATCCCGTGGTTAGCAGGATCGGCAGCTGGGGGTAACGTTGGCGCACTATTTTCGCCAAACCGAGCCCGTCGATCCGCCCTGGCATGACGATATCGCTGAAGATCAGATCGATGCCGTTCTCGGCGAGCGCGTGGAGCGCGTCACCGGCGTCACGCACCCATTGGACCTCGTAGCCCAGCTGCTCAAAAAGGCCGATGGCGGCGCCGGCGACGTCCGGATTGTCCTCTACGATGAGCACAGTGCCGCCCTGCCCCGCCACCGCCGCCGCCTCTTCGGCGTCTCGGGCAGGCGGGTCCGACGCGCGCGGCAAAAACAGCGTGAGAGCCGTCCCGCGTCCGACCACGCTCTCGACCTTCACTGTCCCTCCTGCCTGGTGGACAAATCCGTATACCTGCGACAATCCCAGCCCGGTGCCCTTGCCAACTGGCTTGGTGGTGAAGAACGGCTCGAACACCTTGGGGAGGATGTCACCGGGAATGCCGAGCCCGCTGTCCTCGATGCAGATCGCCACATAGTCGCCGGCCGCAATTTCCGCGTCGTCAGCGAGCCGCTCGTTCTTCGCGGTGATCGTCAGAGTGCCACCCTCGGGCATCGCGTCGCGAGCGTTGACGACAAGGTTGACCAGGCAGATTTCGAACTCGCCGATATCGACGACCACCGGCCAGACACCCGCGGGAACGTTAATGACGAAACTGATGCTGCGCCCCAGCCCGCTGGTGAGCACCTCGCGGATTGCATCGATCCGCTCCCGCACATCGATGGGCTGTGGGTTGACCCGGGCGCGCCGCGCGAAGGTCAGCAGCTGAGCAGTCAGAGTCGCGCCGCGCTCGGTCGCGTGCTCGATCGCCTGCACTGCCCGTATCCCGTTCGGATTGCTGGCAACGATCTTCTTCAGGGTCTGAATGTGGCCGCTGACGACCATCAGCAGATTGTTGAAATCGTGGGCGACGCCGCCGGTCAGCTGGCCGAGGGCGTCCATCTTTTGGGATTCGGCAAGCTGCTGCCGTACGCGTTCGAGCGCGATCTGGGCGTTGCGGCGCTCGGTGATGTCGCGGGTTACCTTCGCGAACCCGATCAATTTGCCGTCGCTGTCGCGGACCGGATCGATGACGACGCTGGCCCAGAAATGGGTGCCGTCCTTGCGAACCCGCCAGCCTTCCTCCTCGAACCGGCCATTTTTGCGCACAGTCGCCAGCACCTGCTCCGGGCGTCCCATGGCGCGGTCCACCTCGGTATAGAAGCGCGAGAAATGCTGGCCGATGATTTCCTCAGCCTTGTAGCCGTTGATGCGCTCGCCGCCGGCGTTCCAGCTCGAGACGTAGCCCTCGGGGTCGAGCATGAACAAGGCATAATCGGTCACGTTATTGACCAGCATCTGAAACCGGCGCTCGCTCTCATGCAGCGCACTCGCCGCCGCTTGCCGCTCGGTGATGTCGCGGGTGACCTTGGCATAGCCGACCAGCTCGCCCGCGTCGTAGATCGGATTGATCGTCACCGAGGCCACGAACCGGCTACCATCCTTGCGAACGCGCCAGCCCTCGGCGGCGTATTTTTCGTCATGCAGGGCGATCGCGAGCGCCTCGGCGGCCAAGCCGGCGGCGCGCTCCTCGGGCAGGTGGAACATGCTGAGATGGCGGCCGATTGCCTCATCGGCGGTAAAGCCGTAAATGCGCTCCGCACCGACGTTCCAATTGATGATGCGGCCTTCCGGATCGAGCATGAAGATCGCGTGATCGACGGCGCCCTCGACCAGCAAGCGGAAGCGGCGCTCGCTTTCGAACAGCTGGCGGGATCTTCTCTGCGGCGTCTCGCTGCGTCGGGCCATGTTCCTTCGCCTCTAAACCCCAAAAAGCCCGGCTACGCAGAATCGTTCCGAGTATCTGCCCCTTATCGCCGTCAACAGTAGAACTTCCTCGTCGATCCGCTACCGCCCGGCAAACGTTCGCCGGGGTTTGCACTGAACGCAGCTCTTGTGCGAGCATTTCGCGAGAAGCGCCGGCCCAGGGCGCACTCACGGGGAGGATCGGCATGCGATTTCCAGGACTATTGATGGCTTGCGCCGTACTCGCCGCGGGTCTCGCGCAGCCTGCTGCGGCGCAGGCGCCGGCGGCGCCCGGGGTCTATGTCGTCACCTATTTTGATGTCGACCCGTCGGCCGTGCGCAAGGCCGACGGTCTGCTCCGTCAATTTGCCGCCGCGACGCGCAAGGAAGACGGCAACGGCGAATTGACGTTGCTGCGCGAAATCGGCCGCCCCGGCCACTTCGCCATCGTCGAGGCGTGGCGCGACAAGGCCGCGCTCGACGCGCACGGTGCGGCGATGAAGGCGCTCGGCGACAAGCTGCAGCCGATGCTGGCGAGCCCGTTCGACGCGCGCCCGTTTCTGCCGCTGGCCGTCGCCGCGCCGCAGCCCAACGCCGACCTCAGCGGCGCCGTCTGGGTGCTGACCCATATCGACGTCTTCCCGGCCGGTAAGGACGAGGTCGCCGTGATGGTCAAGCAACTTGTCGACGACAGCCGCAAGGACGCCGGTGTGCAGCGCTTTGATGCGATCGTGTGGGATGGCCATGCCAACCACTTCCACCTGATCGAGGCGTGGAGCAACCGCGCCACGCGCCAGGCGCATGCGCTCGCCGACCACACCAGGCAATTCCGCGCCAAACTCGTCCCGTTCGAAGGCGGTCTCTATGACGAGCGGCTCTACGAGGTGGTCAAGTAAAGGCTAGTCCACCGCCGCGATCATCTCGATCTCGACCATCGCCTCGGGCTGGGCCAAGCCGCTGATCCGGATCGTCGTGCTGGTGGGGATGGCGACCCCGAAATAGCGCATGCGGATATCGCGGCACTGCGAGAACGCATCGTAATCGGTGACGAAGGTGTTGGTCTTGATCACGTCGGCCCAGGTCGCGCCGGCTGCCTTCAGGCAAGCGTCGAGGTTCTTGAAGGTCTGCTCCATCTGCGGACGCATGCCGCCGCCGACGATGTTGCCGCTGGCGTCGCGGCCAAGCTGGCCGGCGATGAAGATCAGCTTGCCGGAACCCGACACGGTGACGACGTGCGAATAGGCCGCCTTACCCTCCTGCATCCTCACATCCAAGCCCGGTGGCTGGAACCGTTCGATCTTCAAGGCCATCTCCGCTCTCCCCGATGAGGTGCGATGCGGCTAGCATCGCGTCATTCCATTTAAGCCCGAGGCAATAGGTCATGGCTATCGAGACCGACGTCGCATCGCATTACGGCAATGCCGATATCGCCGAGCGCATCCTCGCCGCGCTGAAGGCCGCAAACCAGCCGGTGACGGTCGACGCACTGTCGGTGCTCGATCATTTCCACGGCCGCGGCATCGTCGCCACCAAGGAGCTGGTGCAGCTGCTGAAACCGCTGCCGGGCGAGCATCTGCTCGATATCGGCTCCGGGATTGGCGGCCCGGCGCGGTGGATCGCGGCCAAGTGCGATGTCCATGTTACCGGCATCGACCTGACCCCGGAATTCTGCGCCGCGGCGGAAGCACTCAATCGACTCACCGGGCTCGCGGATCGGGTGACGATCAAGAACGGCAGCGCCCTCGCCCTGCCCGTCCCCGACAACACGTTCGACCGCGCCTATTCACAGAACGTCATCATGAACATCGCCGACAAGCGTCAATTCTACCGCGAGGCCTTCCGGGTACTGAAGGCCGGCGGCATGCTGGCGCTGTCCAACCTGTGCGCCGGAAACGGCGAGGCGCTGATCTACCCGGTGCCGTGGGCCGAGAGCGCCGCGACAAGCTTTCTGGCGACGCCGGCAGAGATGGAAGCGGACCTTCGCGCCTCCGGGTTCGAGATCGTCTCGTTGCGCGATACCACCAAGGATGTCGAGCCGGCTACCCAGCGCAACCGCGAGCGGCTGGAAAGCGAGGGGTTGGCGCCGCTCGGCACGCATCTGATCCTCGGCGAGCGGCTGCGGCAGATGCAGATCAATTCGAGCCTCAACCTCGAACAGGGCCGGGTCGCGACGGTCGAGGCACTGCTCCGCAAGCCACGCTAGGCCGACGCGCAAGCCACAAATCGGACGGCTTTACGCTTATTCAACCAAGTGGGCGGCAATCTCGCTTCTGGGACGAAAGGCGTATGAGGATCCGCGTTGAACTTGATCGGCTTATGCAAGCATTGGCCGGCCATACTCGTCGCGGCCCCCGGCGTCGGCGGCTCGCTCTGGGTTTTCGAGCATGCCGACGGGAGCGCTGGCGCCGGCTGGTATGGGCTCGCCAGCGGGCTGTTGCTGACGGCAGCACTTGCTCTCTATCTGGCGAGCAGCCGATCGCGCGCGGAGCGCCTGCGCGACCTCGCCGAAACGCTGCAGCGCGAGATCGCAATCCGCCACAGCACCGAAGACGATTTGCTGCTGACTAGAGCGGCGATGGACTGTTCTTCCGAGGGCATCACGCTGATCAACAAGGCCGGCAATTTCGTCAACGTGAACGATGCGGTTTGCCGGCAGCTTGGCTACAACCGCGAGGAATTGCTCCGGCTAAGCGTGTTCGACATCAATCCAACCCTCGACCGCGCGCGGTGGGAGGAGCGCTGGGAGGAACACAAATACGGTTCGGCCGAAACCTTCGAGAGCCGCCGGATCACCAAGGACGGCGGTCTGATCCCCGTCGACCTCACCGTCAACCATCTCGAATTCCGCGGCATCGAATATCTTTTCGTCGTTGCCCGCGACGCCACCCATCGGCACGCGATCGAGCATGAACTGCGCCAGGCCAGAGACGAAGCCGAGACCGCGAACCAGGCCAAGAGCCAGTTTCTCGCCAACATGAGCCACGAGCTGCGCACGCCGCTGAACGCGATCATCGGCTTTTCCGAGGTGCTCTCCTCCGCGCTGTTCGGCCCGCTCGACGCCCGCTACCGCGATTACGCGCAGGATATTCACGGTTCCGGTCACCATCTGTTGCAGATCATCAACGACCTTCTCGATTTGTCGAAGGTCGAGGCCGGACGGCTCGAGCTACACGATGGCTGGGTTCGAATCGCGGCCATGTTCGAGACTTGCCGACGCATGGTCTGCGACCGCGCCGCCGCAGCTGGCGTCACACTTGACATCGAACCGACCCAGCTTGAAGTCAGCGGCGACGAGCTGCGGCTCGAGCAGGTGCTGCTTAACCTCGTTTCCAACGCGGTGAAGTTCACCCCGTCGGGCGGCACGGTGCGCATCGCCGCCGCGCTCGGTCGTGATGGGGAAGTGTCGATATCAGTCGCCGATACCGGGATCGGCATGGCCCCCGACGAGATACCACGCGCCCTTCAGCCGTTCGGCCAGATCGACAATTCACTAACCCGGCCGCACGGCGGGACCGGGCTCGGCCTGCCGCTGGCGAAGCGGCTGGTCGAACTGCACGGCGGCACATTGTCGCTCGATAGCGAGCCTGGGCACGGCACCACCGTAACCTTCAGCTTGCCGCCCGAGCGCACCCGTCTGCTAGGTCCAGCGGCGGCAGTTGGCGGGCTGGTCGCGGGCTAGGCCTGGACGCGCCGAACCGGCGGTCGGCGCAGCGCCCAGAACGCGACGACGCCGCACAAATACGAAACGATCGACAGGATGAAGGCGAGCTTGTAGCTCCCCGACAGGTCAAAGATCGCGCCGGCACCCCACGAACCGACCGCCGCGCCCAAACCGCTGCCGATGGTGATGACCCCGAGGATCGTGCCCAATTGCGCGCCGGGGAAGAGATCGGCGGTCTTGGCGGTGATCGCCGGGCCGCGCGCGCCCCAGGTCAGCCCGAACAGGCACGCGTGCAACCACAGCAGCAAATGTTGGCTCGAATTGGTGATGAGCAGCGCGCAGACGACGCCGACGATGGAAAACCCGTAGGCCATGATCGCCGACACCTCGCGGCCGATATAATCGGAGAGAGTGCCGGTGACGATCGTGCCGAACACCGCCAGAAACGCCCCCATGCCGAGCACCTCGGCGGCATAGAGCCTGTCGAAGCCGCGATCGACGGCAAAGGCGAGCTGGTGCAGCGAGACGAAAAAACTGCCGAGCCCGGTAAACAGGTACACCGCGAACAGCAGCCAGAAATGGGGCGTGCGCATCGCCTCGTCCAGGGTCCAGCCGCCGCGCGGCGCAATCGCCGGTGACGACATCGGCACGTCCTCGCCGCCCGGATCGCGATCGGCGGCGGCGCGCGACGGGTCGGCCCGGCGGAACCAGGCGGCGAGCGGAAACACCAAGGCAGCCATGAACGCCGCCTGCACCAGGTAGCTGGTGCGCCAGCCAATCGTCGAGATCATGTACTGCACGGTCGGCGCCGACACCGCGCGGGCGAACCCGTTCGCCGACTGCACGATCGAGATCGCCATGCCGCGCTGGCGCACGAAGACTCGCGAGAGCAGCGGCACGAAGACGACAAGTCCAAGGCAATTCGCCCCGAAGGTCATCACCACCCCATAAAGCGCGACGATCTGCCAGAGACGGACGACAAAGGCGCTGCCGGCGAGCCCCAGCACCAGGAGACCACCGCCGAGTAGCAACAGGCGCCGCGGGCCCAGCCGGTCGACCAGCGTACCCACGAGCGGCGAACTCGCCCCAGCCACCAGCTGCGACACCGAATAGGCGATCGAGGTCTCGCCACGGCTCCAACCGAATTCCTCGATGAAGGCGATTAGGAAAACCGCGTAGGAATGCATCAGCCCGGCGCCGATGGTGAACGCGCTAAAGGCGGCGGCGAGAATCAGCCAGCTCTGGCGGGGAACGCGAGAGGCGGAAACCCCGCCGGGCATGCTCATCCGACGATTGTAGGCATGTCCGGCGGCGTGCCGCTGCGCGTATTTGGCGCTTCAGATAATCCGCGCCGGACCGGTCATATCGATATGCGGGATGCCGCCATCGTCATAGGGCGCCGAGATCGTCGTAAATCCGAGGCTTTGGTAGAACGGCTCGAGGTAGGTCTGCGCGCTGAGCCCCAGATCGCGATGCGGATAGACCTCCGCGGCGCGCTGCATCGCCGCCTCCATCATCACCCGCGCCAACCCGTGCCCTCGCTCGCCGGCGGCGACCGCGACGCGGCCGATCCGCACCAGCGGATCGGGCTCGATCAGCCGCAGGCAGCCGATCAGCGCATCGCCCCGGCGCACGAGCAGGTGCTCAGCTCGCGCATCGCGACCGTCCAGGTCGGCATAGGGCGAGGCCTGCTCGACGACAAAGATCGCCTGGCGGAATTGCAGCAGCTCGTACAACTGGGGCGCTGTAAAGTCTATCCAGCGGCGCCATTCGAAGCTGATCTCGTCGGTAATCTTCACGCTAGCGCCGCCGTTTATCTTTTATACTCCTGGCTCCGATCCTGCCGCGAAGGCGCTTCGAATGGAACAGATCGCTCTCAACGGCCGCGCCTACCGCCGCCCAAGCCGGCCGATCGCAGTGATCTGTGCCGATGGCTGCGATCCGGCTTATCTCGAAGCGGGCCTCAAGGCGGGGGTATTGCCGGCCATCGCCGCCTCCCGCGAAACCGGCTTTTTCGGCGTTGCCGAGGCGGCGATGCCGACCTTTACCAATCCCAACAACGTCTCGATCGTCACTGGCGTCACGCCGGCCGAGCACGGCATCTCCGGCAATTTCGCGCTCGACCGGGAGACCGGCGCCGAGGTGATGATGACCGACCCGGCGATGCTGCGCGCGCCGACGCTGCTCGCGGCGATGTCGCAGGCCGGCGTGGCGGTTGCAGCGATCACCGCCAAGGACAAGCTGCGCCGGATGCTGGGCCACGACATGAAGGGCATCTGCTTTTCGTCGGAATTCGCCGACCGCTGCACCATCGACGAGCACGGGATAGGCGAGGTCGAGGCGCTGGTCGGACGGAAAAAGCCCGACATGTACTCCGCCGATCTGTCGCTCTTCGTGCTCGATGCCGGGATCAGGCTGGTCGAGCACGGCCGCGCCGAACTCCTCTATTTGTCGCTGTCCGACTACGTGCAGCACGGCCACGCCCCCGACGAGCCGGAGGCGCTGGCGTTTCACCAGGAGCTCGACCGGCGCGTCGCGCGCCTCATCGAACTTGGCTGCGTCGTCGGGGTCACCGCCGACCACGGGATGAACGACAAGGCGCTTCCCGACGGCAGCCCGCATGTCATCTTTCTGGAGGACGTGCTCAACCACCGGTTTGGCGCCGGCGCGGTGCGGGTGATCTGTCCGATCACCGACCCGTTCGTGCGCCATCACGGCGCGCTCGGCTCGTTCGTCCGGGTCTACGCCAAGACCGGCGTCGCGCCGGCCGAGCTGGCGCGCGCGGTGCGCGGCCTGCCCGGCATCGACCAAGTGCTCGACCGCGGCCGCCGCCGCGGCCGAATACGAGCTACCTTACGACCGCGAGGCCGATCTCGTCGTCACCGGCGACGCCAACACCGTGCTCGGCGCGACGGTCGCCGAGCACGATCTCGCCGGGCTGGCCGGACACCGCTTGCGCTCGCATGGCGGGCGCGGCGAACAACGCGTGCCGTTCCTGTTGTCACATCCGCTCAACGCCGAATACCGCGACAAGGCCCAAGGGAAACAGCCCACGCGGTTACGCAATTTCGATATCTTCGACTTCGCGCTCAACGGGGTGACGCCATGAAAGGCGACAAGCGGGCGGTCATCGTCATTTGCGACAGCCTGCGCCGCGACCTGATCGGCGAACGGGACACGCCGTTCCTGGTCGAGCTGTCGGCGCGCGCCACCGCCTTCGCCGCGCATCGCAGCGTGTTCCCGTCGACGACGCGCGCGTCGAGTGCCTCGATCGCCACCGGCTGTCTGCCGGCGCGGCATGGGCTTTACGGCAACACCCAGGCGCTCGACGAGGGCGAAGGCCTGGTCTGCCGCAACGCCGGGTCGCCCGATTTCCGCGAGCGCATGCGCCGCGCCACCGGCCGCACCCTGCACGTGCCGACGCTGGCCGAGCGGCTGCGCTGGCACAACGAGGTGGCGATCGTCTGCTCAAACGTGTCGCCCGGCGCCGCCTATTTCCAGGACCCGGACGGGCACGGCACCGTCTACCATTCGGCCGGCAGCTATGGTCCGGGCGCGACGCCCGATCGACGACCCGGCGAGCGCCGGCCTCAAGAAGGGCATCGCCGGCGACCAGGCGATGACCGACCGGTTCTGCGCCGAGATCGTCGAGGGCCGCGCCCCCGCGCTGGCGTTGATGTGGCTCTCCGAGCCCGACTATACCGGCCACCATTCGCCGCTCGGCTCGCCGCAGCACCGCGCCGCGATTGCCGCCGCCGACCGCTGCGTGCGCCAGGTGTTCGAGACCGTGCGCCGGCTCGATCCGACGGGCGAGGACATCTTGTTCCTCACCGGCTCCGATCACGGCATGGAGACGGTGTCGGAGGCGATTGACCTCAACGAGATACTGATCGCCGCCGGGCTCAAGGAAGCGCCGCAATCGCGCGATGTCGTCGTCGCGCCGCAGGGCACCTCGGCGACGATCTTCTTCAGCGAGGCGGCGCGAAACCGGGTTGCCGCGACCGCGGAGTTCCTCGCACGAGAGAACTGGGCGGGGCGGGTCGTCGCCGGGCCCGGGCTCGCCGAAATCGGGCTGCCGACCGACGGCGCGCTGCAAGTCGCGGTGGCGATGGCGACCGACGACCGGGTCAACCCGCACGGGGTCGCCGGCTATGCGCCCATCGTCTTCAACCCCGAAGACAGCGAAAGCAAGATCGGCTTCGGCCAGCATGGCGGGCTCGGCGCCAACGAGCAGCGCCCGTTCCTGATCGCCGAGGGCGGCGGGTTTGGACGGCGGGTCGAGACGCGGCCGAGCGGCCTCATCGACATTGCGCCGACGGTGTTGCGCCACCTGCGCATGGACCACGACGACACGGACGGGCAGGCGCTGCCGCTATCGGCATAGCTAGGAGCGGTTCATTTGACTGTTGCGCAAGCCGCTATCGTCAGTCAATATCGACATTCGATTATAACGCTCCATGGATGACCGGTTTCTCTACGCTGGCCTCGTTCGTCTGCACGTCTTGCACCATGCGGCGCGCGAGCCGGTTTACGGCTTGGCGATGATCGAGGAATTGGCCCGGCACGGATACAAGCTCAGCGCCGGGACGCTTTACCCGATCCTGCACGGGCTCGAGGAGCGCGGTTATCTGGTGTCGACGGAGGAACGCACCGGCAGCGTCGCGCGCCGCGTCTACCGCGCGACAGAGGCCGGCGGGGCGGCGCTCGCGTCGGCCAAGCACAAGGTTCGTGAGCTCTTCGGCGAGTTGTTCGAGGACGATCAGGAGCACTGACGCCACAAGGGTGATCGCAATGCGTTTCGACCTGTCGGGATGCGGGGCCGGGTTGGACGAGTCCGCGAAGCGCCTGCTCGAGCTCGGGCCGCTCGCGGAGTCGCTCGGCTATGACGGCCTGTGGATCAACGAGGAGCATTTCGGACAAGGGAGCCGGGTCTGCCTGTCGCCGATTTTGCTGGCGACGGCGCTGGCGATGCGGACCCAAACGATTCGGATCGGTTTCTCGGTTCTGGTGCTGCCGCTGTTCGAACCGATCCGGCTAGCGGAGGAGATCGCCACGCTCGACGTGCTCTCCGAGGGGCGTGTCGATCTCGGCGTGTCGCGCGGCAACACGAGCCGATATTTCGAAGCCTGGGGCCTCGACTACGCGGATCGCTCGCAAGCCTTCGACACCGCTTTCGAGACGCTGACCCGCTACTGGACCGAGCCCAAGGTTGAGGTCGGTTCGCGGATCGAGTTAATCGAGCCCAAATGTGTTCAGCGGCCGCATCCGCCAATTTACGTGGCGACGTACCGCGAGGAGGGCGCCGCCTGGGTCGGCGCGCGCGGCTTCACGCTGTTTCAAGGCAGCCAGCAATCGGTGCCGAGCATCAGGCGCTGTATCACGGCATATCGGGATGCTGGCGGCGATGTCTCTAAAGTGCCGATCGGCCGGTTCGTCGTCGTCGCTGAAAGCGACGAGGCCGCCTGGAAGGCCGCCTGGCCGGCGCGCGAAAGGCTGACCGCGGGCTATCGGCGCGGCGGCGAGCAAGTGCGCCGGCAAATCTCTACCGAAGACGAACTCGAAACCGATCGTTGGCTCAACGAGGTCGCGATTGTCGGCGGGCCCGAGACCGTGGCTCAGCGGGTGTTGGCGCTGCACGAAGAATTTGGCTTTGGCGGTTTTCAGCTGGTGACCGGTTTTCTCGGCAACCTCCCGGAAGAGCACGTCGTGACGACGCTCGAACTGTTCGCCAAGGAAGTAAGACCGCGGTTGCGCCAACTCATGCCCGCGGCCTAGGGGGCGAGGGAAACGATGGCCGCAGCCGTGGAAGCAGCCGAGGCCGAGAACCGCCGCGGGACACCGTTCGAAGTGCTGCGCATCTTCCTACGGCTCGGCCTCACCTCGTTCGGCGGGCCGGTCGCGCATCTCGGCTATTACCGAAGCGAATTCGTCGTCCGCCGCAAATGGCTCGATGAGGCGGCGTTCGCCGACATCGTCGCGCTGTGCCAGTTTCTCCCCGGTCCCGCCAGCAGCCAGACCGCCATCTCGATCGGCATGCTGCGCGCCGGCCTTTCCGGCGGGCTGGCGGCGTGGCTCGGCTTCACCATGCCGTCGGCGCTGGCGCTGATCGTGTTCGGCTACGGGGTCACATGGTTTGGCGATCTGTCGCATGCCGCCTGGCTGCACGGGCTGAAGATCGTCGCGGTCGCGGTGGTCGCCAACGCGGTGTGGGGCATGGCGCGCAACCTCTGCCCGGACAAGGAGCGCGCGACCGTCGCCATCGCAGCGGCGATCCTGGCGACGGCGCTGCCCTCGGCGGCCGGACAGGTCGGCGCGATCGTCGCCGGCGGGCTCATTGGCTGGGCGTGGATCAAGGCTACGCCGCGCGGCGCCGGCCCGCCTCTGGCGGTCCACGCATCGCGGGTTCTCGCGTTCGGCTCGCTGGTGCTGTTTTTCGTGCTGCTCGGCGGGCTGCCGCTGTTGCGCGCCGCGTTACCCAGCCAGGCCATCGCCGAATTCAACTCGTTCTACCGCTCCGGCGCATTGGTGTTCGGCGGCGGCCATGTCGTGCTACCGCTGCTGCAGGCCGAAGTGGTGCCCCCCGGCTGGGTGTCGAACGATGCGTTTCTTGCCGGGTACGGAGCGGCGCAAGCCGTCCCCGGCCCGCTGTTCACTTTCGCCGCCTATCTCGGCACGGTGATGGGGCCGGCGCCGAATGGCTGGCTCGGCGGCCTCATCTGCCTGGTCGCGATCTTCCTGCCATCGCCGCTGCTGCTCGTCGGCGTGTTGCCGTTTTGGGATTCGCTGCGGCAGCGCGGCGCGGTGCAGGCCGCGCTCAACGGCGTCAACGCCGCGGTGGTAGGACTGCTGCTGGCGGCGCTCTACAAGCCGGTGTGGATCAGCGCGATTTTCACGCCGCGCGACTTCGCCATCGGCATCACCGCGTTTCTCGCACTGGCGCTGTGGGCGGTGCCGCCGTGGCTTGTCGTCATTCTGGGAGCACTGGGGACCGCGCTGCTCGCCTCGACTTTCGGATAGGAGCCGGCATGACCCGACGATCGATTGCCATCGCCTTCACTGCCTTCGCCGCCTGGCTCGCGCCGCTCACCGCCTCGGCCCAGCAGCACAACATGCCGGGGATGAGCATGCCGGGGATGAGCATGCCGGGCATGGATATGGAAGACGTCTATTCCGGCAAGCCCTTTCGTCCCGGCCTTGGCGAGCTGATGACTGCCTTTGTCCAGCCGCGCCATATCAAGCTCGGCCTCGCTGGCGCGGCGGGCAACTGGGAGCTCGCCGACTATGAACGCGACGAGCTAAACGAGACCTTCGACGACATCGGCAAGCTGATCCTGAAACACGGCGAGCTATCGATCCCGCAGGCGATCGCCGCCACCGTCAAACAGCCGCTGGAGGCACTCGACAAGGCGATCAAGGCCAAGGATTCCACTGGATTTGCCAAGGCCTATGCCGATCTGACCGCGGGGTGCAATGCGTGCCACCAGAGCGCCGGGCATCCGATGATCGTAATCCAGGTGCCGACAGTCAGCGGCACGGCGTTCCCCGACCAGGATCTCAGTCCGAAGCAGTGAGGCCGGCTATTCGTCCGGCAGCGCCGCCTTAAGCTTGTAGAGCAGCTCGAGCGCTTCGCGCGGCGTGAGTTCGTCGGGACTTATGTCCTTGAGCATCGCCTCCGCCGCAGACTCCTTGGCCGGTGCGGGGGCTGGCCGCTGATGCACCGCGCGGAACAGCGGCAGATCGTCGGCGAGCCGCGCCAACGCGCCGGCCTCGTCGCCGCTTTCGAGGATTTGCAGCACCTCTTCGGCCCGGGTCGTGACCTCGGGCGGCAGCCCGGCGAGCTTCGCGACATGGATGCCGTAGGAGCGGTCGGCGGTACCGGGCGCCACCTCGTGCAGAAAGACGACATCGCCCTTCCATTCCTTGACCCGCATCGTGTGGCAGACCAGCGCCGCGAGCTTTGCGGCGAGCGTCGTCAACTCGTGGTAATGCGTCGCGAATAGCGCGCGGCAGCGATTGACCTCGTGGAGGTGTTCGAGGCAGGCCCAGGCGATCGAGAGACCATCAAAGGTCGCGGTCCCACGGCCAATTTCGTCGAGGATCACAAAGCTGCGCGGCCCGGCCTGATTGAGGATGGCGGCGGTCTCGACCATCTCGACCATAAAGGTCGAACGACCGCGCGCCAGATCGTCGGCGGCGCCGACGCGGCTGAACAAGCGGTCGATCACGCCGATCCTCGCCGAGGCGGCGGGCACGTAGGAGCCCATCTGCGCGAGGATCGCGATCAGCGCGTTCTGCCGCAGAAACGTGCTCTTGCCGGCCATGTTGGGCCCGGTGACCAGCCAGATGCGCTCCTCCTCGCCGAGGACGCAGTCGTTGGCGACAAAGGCACCAGCGCCGGAGAGCGCCGCCTCGACCGTCGGATGCCGGCCGCCGCGGATCTCGAACGCCGTGCCGCCCGCAATCTCGGGCCGCACCCAGTTGTCCTCGACCGCACGCTCGGCCAGCGCCGCGGCGAGGTCGATACTGGCGAGCGCGGCGGCGGCCTCGGCGATCGCAAGGCGCTGCGCCATCACCTCAGCGACGAGGTCGTCGAAGAGGCGTAGCTCCAGAGCCAAGGCGCGGTCGGCAGCGCTCGAAATCTTGCTCTCCAGCTCGGCGAGTTCGGTGGTGGTGAAGCGCATCGCCCCCGCCATCGTCTGGCGGTGGATGTAGTCAGCGCCGAGCTTGCCGGCATTGGCCTGCGACACCTCGATGTAATAGCCGATGACGTTGTTGTGCCGGATGCGCAGCGAGGTGACACCGGTTTCCTCGGCATAGCGCGCCTGAAGTGCGGCGATGGTGCGCCGGCTCTGATCGCGCAGCTCGCGCAGCTGGTCGAGCTCGGGCGAGTATTCGGGCGCGATAAAGCCGCCATCGCGGGCAAAGAGCGGCAACTCGGCGGCGAGCGCGCGGACGAGCCGGTCGACCAGCGCGCCGTGCTCGCCAAGCCGGGTCTCGGATTCGGACACCAGCGCCGGCAGCGGGACCAGGCTCGGCGCCGACAACATCAGCCGCAGCGACGCGGTTTCGCCGAGCGCGTCGCGCAGTGCCGCTAAATCGCGCGGGCCGCCGCGGCCGAGGCTAAGCCTGGTCAGCGCCCGCTCGATGTCGGGGCAATGCCTGAGGCGCTCGCGTAGCTGTCCGCGCAGGTCGGCGCGCTCGACAAAGAACTGCACCGCGTCGAGCCGAGCGGCGATGGCGGCTGGCTCGGTAAGGGGCGCGGCCAGGTGGTCGGCAAGGAGCCGGCAGCCGGCGCCGGTCGCGGTGCGGTCGATGACCGAGAGCAGGCTGCCGCGCCGCTCGCCCGAGAGCGTCTGCAGCAGCTCAAGGTTGCGCCGGGTCGCCGCGTCGATCTGCATCACCGAGCCCGGTGCGACGCGGCTCGGCGCCGCGAGATGCGCCGCCCCGCCCTTTTGCGTCAGCACGACGTAATCGACCAGGGCGCCGGCGGCGGCAACCTCGGCGCGGCCGAAACTGCCAAACCCGTCGAGTGCCTTGACGCCATAAAAGCTTTCGAGCCGGCGCCGTCCGGCCTCGCTGTCGAAGCGAGGGTTGGGAAGCGGCGTCAGCGCCGGCTTCCAATCGGCGAAGAGCTCGAACAGCGCCGGCCGGGCGAGTAGCCGTTCGGGCAACAGGATCTCGCCAGGCGCGATCCGCGCGAGCTCGCCGGCCAAGGTTCCTTCGCCCACCGCGGTCAGGGCAAAGGCGCCGGTCGAGAGATCGAGCCAGGCGAGGCCGATTTCGCCGCCGGCCTCGGCGATGCTGGCAAGGTAATTGTGCCGGCGCGCATCGAGGAGGCCGTCCTCGGTCAAGGTGCCGGCGGTGACAAGCCGCACCACCGCGCGCTTGACCGGGCCGCGATTGCCGCGGCGGCGCGCCTCGGCCGGGTCCTCGACCTGCTCGCAGATCGCGACCTTGAACCCGGCGCGGATGAGGCGCGCGAGATAGGTTTCGGCAGTATGGACCGGCACGCCGCACATCGGGATGTCGGCACCGTCGTGGCGGCCACGCTTGGTCAGCGCGATGTCGAGCGCCGGCGCCGCCTGGATCGCGTCGTCGAAGAACAGCTCGTAGAAATCGCCCATCCGGTAGAACAGCAAGCAGCCGGGGTTGGCCGCCTTGATCTCGTGGTATTGCGCCATCATCGGCGACGCGGCGGCCAAGCTGGCGGGCAGCGCAGCGGCATCGCGAGGCAAGGCGTCGTTCATCGGCGGAAGCGAAATCCGGCGGGCGCAGGAGCGGCTAAACTAACATGCGCCGCGGCGAGCGGCACAAGCGGCGCGATCCTGCGTCTAGGCGCCGTCGTTGCAGGCGGTGGCGGGCGCCAGCGGCACGATCGCCGGAGGACCCTTGTCGCCGATATCGGACGACGACACCGGGTCGAACCCGATGCCGTTGGCGGTGCCGGCAACGCCGGGCGCCAGAGGTTGCGGCGCTTGTGGCGTCGGTGCGACCGCATTTGGCGCGGCCTGCGGGATCGGCGGCAGATTGCCGAGCACCGTCTTGCCCAGCGGCGTACCGCCCGGCGCGGTTGGTGGCGGCAGGCTCGGCGCGGCGGCGGCCGCCGCCGGACCCTTCTTCGCGCAGGGCGCGAGCCCGTTCCCCAGCGACGGTGAGACGACAACCGGCTGGCGCGGCGGCATCGCCGCGAGTTGGATCAGCAATTCAGCCTGCCGCGCCGGGTCGAGCGACGCCTTAAGTTGCGCGCCGGGGTGAACGCGGCCGAGCGCCACCTCGATCGCGTTGGGCATGCTGTCATAGCAGGTCTCGCGATCATCCTTGAACGCCCGGATAAAGGACGGATTGGCCGCGTGGCAGATTCCGAACGCGTCGCGCTTCAGCGTCTCGATCGGGTACATCTCGTTGTAGAGCTCGCGCGGATTGAGCGAGTGCGCGCCCATAAACGCCGAAACCACGGCGATCGCAATAAAACCGCGCCGGCCAATCATCCGCGAACCTCGCGATTCATGTCTTGCATGTGTAGCAGTCTCTTTCGGTCCCGTCCAAGGTGCATCGGCATCAACAACGATGAGCGGGCGACGCTACGGTGCCCGCTCATCAATAGGCCGATTACCCTGCGAATTCGTTACCCGGTTACGGCGGCGCTTTGGCCGCTCGACACCCAACGCTGTCATGCCGGGAGAAGACCCGGCGGGAATCTTCCACCGGGCCAACTCGGGCCACGCCGACGTTTTAGTGCGAAAAAGAGAGGCCGGGCCAGGGGAATTCCCCGGGCCCGGCCCTTTCGCAAGACGTGAGCAACTCAGGCGAGGCCGCTCATGACGACACGGCGGGCTGGGCCGTCTGCGCGACAGGCCTGCCAAGGCCAGTCATGATCGCCGCCACCCCGGCAATGAACACCAGGACCACGGCGAGGGTGGAAAGGGTGCCGACCACGGGGGTAAACGTCGCCATGAACGTACCCAGACCCAGGTAGATCAGCCCGGCGCTGCACGCAATCATCAAGGCGCCGCCGATTGTCGGCGACGCGATCGTGATCGCCACCGCCGCGAACACCGCCAACGGCGCGAACGGATGGATGAGGATCGTCAGGACGGCCCCGACGATCCCACAAATCGCCGACGCAACCTCGGAGCCGCGCGATTGCATGGCGCTCATCGCCTCGTCGATCTGCGCGATCGTCCGCCCGCGGGTCTCCGGCGCGATCAGCCAGAAGGCAAAGGCGCCGATCAGATACCACTGGGCGAAGTAATTGAACCCGGGGATGAGCGCGTCGAGCGTCGCCTTGGGGCTGACGAAGTTGTCCGAGCCCGCGATCAGCGCCAGCCCGGCCGGGCCGATGAACTTGCCCAGATTGCCGACGCCGTAGACCAGGCCCATGCCGCTGCCGCGCAACCTCGACGGCCACATCTCACCCATATAGGGGCCGACGATCGAGTAGTTGCCGCTGCCCATGAACCCTTGCAGCACGATCATCACGAAGAACATCGATGCCCCGCCGATGAAGACATCGTGAAGGTAGCCGGCCAGCGACATGAACGTCGCCGCGACGAGGCAAGACAGGATGCCTGAGGCGCGCCGGCCCAAGGCGTCGGAGATCCACGAGCAAAAGAAACGACCGGCGATCGCCGAGAGACTGAACCAGATCACCAGCTTGGAGGCTTCCGGCGGGGTGATCTTCAGCACCATGACGAAGAGGGTCACCATCCACAGCGACAGCGCGACGCCGCCGGTCTGGGTGAGGCCGGTCAGGCAACCGGCGACAATGCTACGCGGGTACTTAAACAGCTCGAGCCAGCGTGTGTGCTCGACCGGAGGCAGCACCTCGGGAAGCGTGACGCTGGCGGGATCGATCTGCAGTGCCCAGGCGAGCGACTTGCGCGCCTCATCGACACGGCCACGGCGCAGCAGCCAATGTGGCGACTCGGGGACAAAGGCCCGGACATAGAGGCAGAGGAGCGCTGGCACAAGCCCGACCGCAACGAGGCCGCGCCAGCCGATATAGGGCGCGGCGAAGGCACCCAACAGCGAGGCGAGCAGCTGTCCGGCGGGCAGCATCGTCGTGGTCAGCCCGGTAATCCAGCCGCGGTTGTGCGAGGCGCTGAATTCCTGGATCAGGGTGATGTCAACGGAATAGAGCCCGGTCACGCCAAAGCCGACGACAAAGCGGCAGGCCACCAAATACATCCAGCCGCCGCTCGGGGTCAGCGCCATCGCGCCGGTGGCGAGCGAGACGTTGAGGATGGCGAGGATCAATGAGGTTCGGCGGCCAACCTTGTCCGCGAGCCAGCCGTAAAACAGCGACCCGAACGGCGCGCTGACGCCGGACGCAAGCAGGATCGCGCCAGACTGGCCAAAGGTCAGACCCCAATCCTTGACGACAAAGGCCAGGACGAAGCCGATCAGAAAGAAGTCGAAGAAGTCGAGCATGTCGCCGAGCGTCGCCGCGCCGGCGATTTTCCACTGGTTCGCCGTCAGCCTTTTTTGACTTTCCAAAAGTTCGAGCATTCGTTCCTCCCATGTCGCCCGTGGCGGGTTTCCCGCTTCTTGGTCTTGCCAGCCGTTGGCGCGTGTCCAACAGCCGATATTTGATCCGTACGGTGGCTTCGTTAGCCGACCGTTTCATACAGTTATATCAGATATCAGAATATCAAAAATCGGCAACCTGAAGAGCCGGTCCGATTTGCACAAAAAAGGCCGGGCACGAGGCCCGGCCGTTTCGCTTTAAAAGCGCGCTGTGAGCTACTGCGCCGGCACCTTCACGGCGGCGGAGGCGGAACCCGCTGTCATCTCGGCGTCAATCTCGTCGATCGTACGCCCTCGGGTCTCAAGCCCGATGAACCAGATCGCCAGCGCGCCAAGGACATACCAGAACGCAAAGTAGTTCATGCCCGGGATCAGCGCGTCGATCGTCGCCGCGGGCTTGATGTAGTTGCTGGAACCGGCGATCAGCGCCAACCCAAGCGGGCCGATGAACTTGCCGAGATTGCCGACCCCATAGACCACACCCATGCCGCTCGCCCGCAGGTTCGCCGGCCAAATCTCAGCCATATACGGCCCGACGATCGAATAGTTGCCGCTGCCGAAAAAGCTCTGCACCAGGATCGCGAGGTAGAACACCGAGGTGTAGGGCGTAATGGGTCCGATATAGAGGGCATGCAGGTAGCCGCCGAGCGACATCGCGATCGCCGCGATCCCGCACGACACCACCACGCCGGCGCGTCGTCCCATTGCGTCGGACATCCACGAGCAGAAGAACCGTCCGACCATGCCAATCAGGCTGTACCAGATGAGCAGGCCGGAGGCCTCAGCCGCGCTCAGGTTCAGCACCATCTGCAGCAAGACGACCAACCATAGCGCCAGCGCCACGCCGCCGGTCTGAGTCAGCCCGGTCAGGCAGCCGACGATCAGGCTGCGCGGGTACTTGAACAGCTCGCGCCACGGTGTGTGGCTCGTCTCCGCAGGCGTCGCCGACAGCTCGATCGTCGAAGGATCGACCATGAGCGCCCAAGCGAGCGATTTGCGCGCCTCTTCGAGCCGTCCGCGGCGGATCAGCCAATGCGGCGACTCGGGAACCCAGGTACGAACCAAGAGGCTCAGCCCGGCCGGGATCAGGCCGACGAGGCAAACACCGCGCCAGCCGATGTCATGGGCCAGATACTTGCCGACCAGTCCCCCGAGCATCAAACCGAGCGGGAGGAGCGAGGTGGTGATGCCGGTCACCCAGCCGCGCTTCGAGGCCGGTACGAATTCCTGCACGACGATGATGTCGACCGCATAGAGCCCGGTGACGCCGAGGCCGACGAAAAGGCGGCAGACGGCGAGAAACCACCAGTTCCCCTCGGGCGCCAATGCCATCAGCCCGGTCGGTATCGAAAAATTCAAAATCGTCCAGATCATCGCCTTGCGGCGGCCGATCCGATCGGCGATCCAGCCCCAGAACATCGAGCCGAACGGCGCCGCGATGCCGGACGCCAGCAGGATCGCCCCCGACTCGCCAAAGGTCAGGTTCCATGGCTTGACGACAAACGCCAGGATGATGCCGATGAGGAAAAAATCGAAGAAATCAAGCATGTCGCCGATCGTGGCGGCAGCAAATATTTTCCACTGGTTTGTGGTAAGTTTCTTCTGGTTCTCGAGATATTGAAGCATTGGTTACCTCCCTGAGGGGAGGAACCTTAAGCTACGTCAGGAATCGGTCTAGAACATATGAGCGTAAGGTAGTTTCATCGCTTTTTTGATAAAAGGGCTGAGCGCGAAGTGCGGCCTCGGCAAAAGCAAATCGGCCGGGCCAGGGGGAACTCCCCTGGCCCGGCCAATGCCGTCATTTCAATGTGATGGAACGCCTAGTCGCGGCGCACGCCCAAGAGCTGGATCAGCATCATGAACAGGTTGACGAAGTCGAGATAGAGCCGTAGGGCCCCCATTACCGCCTTCTTGCTGGCGATCTCGCCGCCGTCGCCCTCGTAGTACATCTCCTTGATCTGCTGTGTGTCCCAAGCGGTAAGCCCGGTGAACACGACAACGCCGATTACCGAGATGGCAAACTGCAACGCCGTCGAGCCGATGAACAAGTTCACCAGCGAGGCGATGACGATGCCGATCAGGCCCATGAACAGGAACGAGCCTAGCTGCGACAGGTCGCGCCTGGTCGTATAACCATAAAGGCTCATCGCCGCGAAGGTGCCGGCGGTGATGAAGAACACGCGCGCAACGCTGGCGCCGGTGAATACCAGGAAGACCGAGGCAAGCGACAATCCCATCAGCGCCGCATAGGCCCAGAAAATGGCCTGCGTCGCCGCCGCGCTGAGCCGGTTGATGCCGAACGACAGCAACATGACGAGGCCGAAGGGCGCCAGCATGATCAGCCAGATCAGCGGCGTGCGCGCCACCGAAAGGTACATGCCGGAATTGGCGAAAACGTAGGCGACGATGCCGGTCAGAGCCAGCGCCGACGCCATGTAGTTGTAGATGCGGAGCATATAATCCCGCAGGCCGACATCGATACCGACCTGGGTGTCGGCCGACTGCACCGTCCAGCGGGGCTGCGAACCGATTGCCATGAGAGGTTCTCCAACGAGAGACGCGCGGGTCGAGCCCACGCCCGCTTAATATCGGCTCATTTTGTAGGGTTTTCAAGCTGGCCTACTAGACTGGGGCCGCTATTCGTTGCGCAGCTGCGGCGCCGCCTTCGCGCCAAGCGCGCGCCACGTCCCGGCAAACCCCAGCGTTACGGTGAGCGCCACCGCGCCGAGCAGCACGATGCCGACCGGTCCCGGCGCGAAGCTCCAATCGGCGCGCAGCGGTCGGGTCACCAGGATATAGGCGACGAACGTGCCGAGCGCGGCGGCGACAAGCGCGCTGGCCAAGCCCATCAGCCCGTATTCGACGAGAAAGGCGGCGGCGATGGTGCGGCGGGTCGCGCCCAGCACCTTCAAGACGACCGCGTCGTAGACCCGGCGGCGGTAATCGGCGGCGACGGCGCCGCCCAGCACCAGCGCGCCAGCGACCAGCGTCAGCAGCGCGGCGAGACGGATCGCCATGCCGATCGCGGCGACGATCCGCTCGACCGCGTCCAAGGCCTCGCGCACCGGGATCGCCGAGACGTTGGGGAAATGGTCGACGATGCGGCCGACCAGCGCTTCCTCTTCGCCCTGGGGTAGGTAGACCGCCGCCAGATGCGTGTGCGGCGCCGCCTCCAGCGTCCCGGGCGCGAAGACGATGGCGAAGTTGATGCCGAGCCGGGTCCAGTCGACACGGCGCAGATTGCCGATCGTCGCGGTGATATCGCGGCCGAGCACGTTGACGGTAAGCGAATCGCCCGGTTTCAGCCCCATGCCCTTGGCCAGCTCGGCGTCGAATGAGATGAGCGGCGGGCCTTTATAATCGGCCGGCCACCACTGCCCGGCGGCCACTTCCGACCCGGGCGGCACGGTGGTGGAATAGGTCAGCCCGCGATCGCTGCGCAGCGCCCAGCGCGCCTCGGGCGCGACCGGCGCCTCGTCGACGGACACCCCGTTGATCGCGGTGATGCGCCCTCGCAACATCGGCACTTGGGCGAAATGCGCGCCAGGAGTGGCATCGACCAACTCGGTGAACCCAGCGAGCTGGTTGGGCTGGATATCGAGGAAGAAATAGGCCGGCGCGCCTTCCGCGACCACGCCCTCGATCTCGCCGGATAAGCTTGCCTGAACCAGCGCCACCGCCACCAGGACCGTCAGCCCGATCCCCAGCGACAGCACGACCCGCGCCGTCGGTGCGCCGCGGCCGCAGAGATTGGCGAACGCCAGCCGGGGGATGATCCGATGCGGCCGCCGCAGGCGCCGAGCGCCGGCGACGATGAGCGCTCCGGCGCCGCTAAACACCGCGAAGGACCCGGCCGCGCCGGCCGCATACCACAGCGCGACGCCGCGATCGGTCGCGGACAACGCCACCAGCGCCGCCAGCCCAGCCGCCACGACAACGGTTCCAACCAGCGCCGGCCACGGCGGCGCGCGGCGCGTGCGTTCGACCCGGTCGCGAAACAGCGCCGCCGGGCTCACCCGCCCGATTGCCGCCAACGGCAGCAGCGAGAACAGCGCCACGGTCAGCGCGCCGCTCGCCGCGGCGATGGCGAGCGGCCGCGGATAGACCGCCAGGCGCAACGGCACCGGCAGCAGCCTGTCGAGAAACGGCGCGGCAACGAGCGGCAGCGCTGCTCCCAGCGCCAAACCGACCGCGATCCCGGCGGCGGCGAGGATGCCGAGTTGCATCGCGTAGGCGGCAAAGATCAGCCGGTTTGAGGCTCCCAACGATTTCAGGGTGGCGATAGTGGCCGTCTTGCCGGCGAGGTAGTTGCCAACGGCGCTGCCGATGCCGATCCCGCCAACGAGCAGGGCGGTGATCCCAACCAGCCCCAGGAAAAGGCCGATCCGGTCGATGAAGCGCTGCAATTGGGGGCTCGCCTGGTTCGCGGTGCGGATTTGCCACCCCGCATCGGGGAATTTCGCTCGCGCTTCGCGCGCGAAGGCCGGCGGATCGGCGTCGCGCGGCAGTCTGACGCGGTACTCGTAATTAACCAGCGATCCGGGTTGCACGAGCCCGGTTTGCGCCAGCGCCGGCATGGCTATTGTCACGCCGGGGCCGAAGGCGAGGCCGCTCAGCGCACCGTCCGGCGCGCGGTCGATGGCCGCGCGGAACTCCACGACGGCGGTGCCGATCTTGAAGCGGTCGCCCGGCTTGAGCCCGAGCCGGCTCGCGACCGCCGCATCGGCGACCGCGCCGTAGACCCCGTCGCGCGGCGCCAGCGCGGCGGCCGGGTCCTGCGGCGGCGACAGCGCCACCGTGCCGTAAAGCGGGTAGGCGGCATCGACCGCCTTCAACTCGATCAGCGTGTGATGCGCGCCGTCGGGCGACACCGCCATCGCGCGCAGCAAGGCGATCTCGGAGACCGCGCCGCTATCGTCGATAAACCGCCGCTCGGCGTCGTTGGCCTCGCGATGCACCAGCCGCAGCGACACATCGCCGCCGAGCAGCACCCGCGCATCGGCCCTGATCGCCGCGCTAATCGAGGCGCCGAGCGAGCCGATCCCGGCAATCGCACCGACTCCGAGGATCAGACACGCGAGAAAAATGCGGAAGCCGCGAATGCCCCCGCGCAGCTCGCGCAGCGCGAGACGGAGCGCCAGACCCAACGCGCTCACAGAACCCGCCGCAGCGGCGCGGTGCGGCGGTCGTCGACGATCCGGCCGTCTTCCATGCGGAGCTGGCGGCTGCAACGCGCGGCAAGGCTGGCGTCATGGGTGATAAGCAGAAGGCTCGTCCCTTGCCGGGCGTGCTCGGCGAAGAGGCAATCGATGACCAGCTCGCCGGTCGCGCCGTCGAGGTTGCCGGTCGGCTCGTCGGCGAGCAGCAGAAGCGGCCCGGCGACAAAGGCGCGGGCGATGGCGACGCGCTGCTGCTCGCCGCCGGAAAGCTGGGCCGGATAGTGAACCAGCCGGCTGCCGAGCCCGACCCGGCCAAGTGCCGCCTCGGCGGTGGCGAAGGCATCGCGCTCGCCGGCCAGTTCGAGCGGTATGGCGACGTTTTCCACCGCCGTCATGGTCGGGATCAGGTGGAACGACTGAAAGACGATGCCGACATGCCGCCGGCGAAGCCGGGCGAGCCCGTCCTCGTCCAGCGCGCCGAGATCCTCGCCCGCCACCGCGACGCGCCCCGAACTCGGCCGCTCCAGTCCGGCGGCGATCATCATCAGGGTCGATTTTCCGGAACCCGAGGGCCCCAGAAGCGCGACCGTCTCGCCCAACTCGATCGTCAGCGACACCCCACGCAGGATGTTGACGGGCCCCGCCGCGCTCCCCAGTGTTAGGTGGACATCATCGACGACCACGAGCGGGCTGTTGGCATGAGGCGAGGCGGTCATGTCTGGTCCAACCCGGGGAGCCCGCAAAAGCCCCGTCGATATGGGGTCGTTTTCCCAGCAGCCAAGCGGGCGCGGCAGGCGGCTGGTGCGGGGCTCTGCAAAAAGACTATCGTCGCGCTGGTTTTCGCCATGCCGCTGATCTTCGATCCCCTTATCGGGTTTGCCCGGCCGCCGGAAGTGCTCGCCTTTGGCGACAGCCTCACCGCCGGGCTCGGCCTGACGGACCGACAGGCTTTCCCGGCGCAGCTCGAAGCACGGCTGCGCCAGCAGGGGATCGAGCTCCACATCGTCAATGCGGGCGTCTCCGGCGACACGACGACCGACGGCTTGGCGCGGTTGGACTGGGCCCTGGCCGGCAAGCCTGATTTCGTCATCCTCGAGCTCGGCGCCAACGACGCGCTCAGGGGCATCAACCCCAAGATCGTGCGCGCCAACCTCGACGCGATGATTCGCAGGATCCAGGAATTGGGCGCCAAGGTGCTGTTGATCGGCATGCTGGCCCCGGCGAATTGGGGCCCCGAATATCAGCATGCCTTTGACGCCATCTACCCCGATCTGGCGAAGGCGCACGGCGTGCCGCTTTATCCATTCTTCCTGGAGGGCGTGGCGATGAACCCGGATATGAACCAGCCCGACGGCATCCACCCCAACGAGCGCGGCGTGGCGGTCTTGGTCGACCATATCGCGCCGCTCGTCGCCAAGCTGATCGAAGCCCACTCGTGAGCGCCGGGTTCGCTTCGGCCTTCGCCGCCGGCGACCCGGCGAGCCTCGGCGCTCGGCTTCTCGCGCAGCTGCCCAAGGCGGAGGGCGCCACCCTTGGTATTCTTTATGTCAGCGAGCCGGCCGCCCAGGCGCTGCCGGGCCTAGTCGAGGAACTTTCCGCCGGCACCGGGATCCGGAACTGGGTCGGCGGGGTCGGCTTGGGCGTCTGCGGGGCGGGCGAGGAAGTCTACGAACGCCCGGCGGCGGCGGTTCTGACCGCCGCAGTGCCGGAAGACTCCTTCCGCATCTTCGCGTCGACCGGCGATCCGGCCGCCGATCTGCCGCGCCATCACGGCAAGTGGATCGAGGCGACCCAGCCCCTGCTGGCGCTGGTCCATGCCGACCCGCGCTGTCCCGACCTGCTGCGCGCCACGGTCGACGCCGGCGCCGCGAGCGGCGCCTTCCTGGTCGGCGGCCTGGTCTCGCACCGCACCGGTGCGACGCTGGTGGCGAAGAGCGCCGGCAGCAACGAGAGCGGCGTCGGCTCGGGCGGGATGGCCGGCCTGATGCTGGCGTCTGATGTCGGGGTGGCCACCGCGCTCACCCAAGGCTGCATGCCGATCGGGCCGGTGCGGCGCATCGACGAGGCGCGCGACAACGTGGTGATGGCGATCGACGGCCGCCCGGCGCTCGACGTGTTCCGCGAGGATATCGGTCCGCAACTCGCGCAGGACATGCGCCGGATCGGCGGCATCGTCTTCGCCGGATTGCCGGTCGCGGGGTCGGACACCGGCGATTATCTCGTGCGCAACCTGATGGCGATCGACCCCGGCCAGGGCTGGATTGTGCTGGGCGCCGAGGTGTCGCCGGGCGACCCAATCGTGTTCTGCCGCCGCGATCCCGAGAGCGCCAAGCAGGACCTAGCGCGCATGGTCAAGCAGCTGGCTGGGCGGCTCAGCGGCCCGCCCAAGGCCGGAATTTATGTCAGCTGCGTCGCGCGCGGCGTCTCGCTGTTCGGCGAAGAGGGGGTCGAAGCCGCGGTCATCCGCGAGACGCTCGGGGAGTTTCCGCTGGTCGGCTTTTTCGCCAACGGCGAAATCTCGCGCGACCGGCTCTACGGCCATACCGGGATTCTGACGCTGTTCACCTAGGAAGGACTGTCATTGCGAGCGAAGCGACGCAATCTCGCGCCCATGGAGATTGCGCCGTCGCGCTGGCGCGCTCCTCGCAATGACGGCTGAAAAGCGATGCTGCGCCTGTTTGTCGGGATCGAGTTTCCGCCCGAGCTGAAGCTGCGGCTGTCGCTGCTGCAGAGCGGCATCGCCGGGGCGAAGTGGGTCGATCCCGGCAATTTCCACCTGACCTTGCGGTTTATCGGCGAGGTCGACGAGGGCACCGCCGCCGATATCGACGAGGCGCTGTCGCGGCTGCACGCCAGGCGCTTCGAGCTGCGGCTTGCCGGGGTCGGCGCGTTCGGCGGTGACAAGCTCCGCCAGCTTTGGGTCGGGGTCGAGCGCGAGCCCGCTTTGCTCAACCTGCAGGGCAAGATCGAGGCGGCCCTGATGCGCGTCGGGCTGCCGCCCGAGCCGCGCAAGTTCTCGCCGCACGTGACCTTGGCCCGGCTGCGCGAGCCGCGGCGCGGCGAATTGCAGGAATTTCTCGCGGCTCATGCGCAGTTCCGCGCCGAGCCGCTGCGGGTCCAGCAATACAGCCTGATCGCCAGCTATCCGACCAAGGCCGGCTCGATCTACGAAGATCAGGCGGATTATCCGTTGCCCGGGTGACAAAGATCGTGCCGATACCAATCAGCGACTGGCAATCCGTCGAAGCCGAAATGGAGCGAGTCATTTCGGGAGAAAACGTTGCGCGACCGTTTGCCACCGAAACAATCGCTCAGGCCCGGCAGTTTCTTGAGATCATACGCGACCGTTGCCCCGTACCGGACGAGGTGGGTAAGGGCTATTGGAGCACGATCATTATCGACTGGCCGACGGCACCACGCGGATTCCAGGTCGAGATTTTCGAGGATCGCGTTGAGACGTACCGGTTTTACGACGGGCGCACTGATATCCGGCACTTCGCTCATGCGCCGGGGGAGCCGTTTCCGCCAGATTTGTTGGCCGAGCTTCCCGTACTTTGAATAATCTATTGCAGGGCTGAACGGTGCAGCGCATTCCGCCGATATCTTGGCGATTTTGGCGGGTTACGCTTCGCTCATCCGGCCTATAGATGCTGGGGAGATCTCGTATGGCGCACTGGCTCGTGAAGTCGGAACCGGCGAAATACCCGTGGGAGCAGATGGTCAAGGATAAGCGCACCCATTGGGACGGCGTGCACAACTATCAGGCCGCGCTCAACATGAAAGCGATGAAGGCCGGCGACCGGGCCTTTTTCTACCACTCGAACGAGGGTAAGGAGATCGTCGGCGTGGTCGAGATCGTGCGCGCCTTCTACCCCAACCCGAACGAGCCCAGCCCGCATTTCGGCCTGGTCGATGTCGCGCCGGTGATGCCGGTCAAGACGCCCGTGACCCTGACCGAGATGAAGGCGACGCCCGAGCTCAAGGATATGGCGCTCATCCGCCAGTCGCGGCTATCGGTGTGCCCGGTCACCGACACCGAATGGGCGGTGGTCTGCAAGATGGCGGGGATCGACGCATAAACGAAGGAAGATTGCCCGCGGCGATGCAAAAATTTGCACCCGCAGCGCCTGTTTGCCATATCAAGACACAAAGCCCGTCGCGCACCGAGGGAGGTAGGAGATGCCTGAGCGCAGCCTGATCGCGATCGAAACGCATCCGCCGATCGGCAAGATCACCGAGGCCGAGTATTTCCGGCTCTACAAGGAGTCGCTCGACGATCCCAACGAGTTCTGGGGCCGCGAGGGCAAGCGCATCGATTGGATCAAGCCGTACACGAAGGTGATGAACGCCTCCTACGACGGCGACGTGTCAATCAAGTGGTACGAGGACGGCACGCTCAACGCCTCGTACAACTGCATCGACCGGCATCTGGCGACGAAGGGCGACCAGACCGCGATCCTGTGGGAGGGCGACGACCCGGGCGAGGACCGCAAGGTCACCTACAATGAGCTACACGACCAGGTCTGCCGGTTCGCCAATGTGCTGAAGTCGCGCGGGGTCAAGAAGGGCGACCGGGTGACGATCTACATGCCGATGATCCCCGAGGCGGCGTTCGCGATGCTCGCCTGCGCGCGGATCGGTGCGATCCACTCGGTGGTGTTTGGCGGCTTCTCGCCCGACAGCCTCGCCGGCCGCATCGAGGATTGTCGCTCGACCGTGCTGATCACCGCCGACGAGGGGCTGCGCGGCAGCCGCAAGGTGCCGCTGAAGAAGAACGCCGACGAGGCGATCGCCGCGTGCCCGGTCAAGGTCGAGACCGTGATCGTGATCAAGCGCACCGGCGGGGCGATCGATTGGGTGCCGGGCCGCGACGTCTGGTACCGCGAGGCCTGCGCCGCCGCCTCGCCCGACTGCAAGCCGGAGGAAATGTCGGCCGAGGACCCGCTCTTCATCCTCTACACCTCGGGTTCGACCGGTAAGCCCAAGGGTGTGCTGCACACCACCGGCGGGTATTGCGTCTACACCTCGATGACGCACGAATACGTCTTCGACTACCGGCCGGGCGAGGTCTATTGGTGCACGGCGGATGTCGGCTGGGTCACCGGGCACAGCTACATCGTCTACGGGCCGCTCTCGAATGGCGCGACGACCTTGATGTTCGAGGGGGTGCCGAACTACCCCGACGCGTCGCGCTTCTGGCAGGTCTGCGACAAGCACAATGTCAAAATCTTCTACACCGCGCCGACCGCGATCCGCGCGCTGATGCGCGAAGGTGAAAGTTACGTGCGAAAGGCGAGCCGTAAGTCGTTGCGCTTGCTCGGCAGCGTCGGCGAGCCGATCAACCCCGAGGCCTGGATGTGGTACTACGAGGAGGTCGGCGAGGAGCGCTGCCCGATCGTCGACACCTGGTGGCAGACCGAGACCGGCGGCATCCTCATCACCCCGCTCCCCGGCGCGACGCCGCTGAAGCCCGGCTCGGCGACCCGGCCGTTCTTCGGGGTCGAGCCGGTGATCGTCGACGGCGAGGGCAGCCGGCTCGACGGGGTGGCCGAGGGCAATCTCTGCATCGCGCGGTCATGGCCGGGGCAGATGCGCACCGTGTTCGGCGACCACAAGCGCTTTGTCGAAACCTATTTCTCGACGTTCAAGGGGCTCTATTTCACCGGCGACGGCGCACGGCGCGACCAGGACGGGTTCTACTGGATCACCGGCCGGGTCGACGACGTGATCAACGTCGCCGGGCACCGGCTCGGCACCGCGGAAATCGAGAGCGCGCTGGTCGCCCACCCCAAGGTCGCCGAGGCCGCGGTGGTCGGCTATCCGCACGACATCAAGGGGACGGGCATCTACGCCTATGTCACCTTGCGCGCGGACCAGGAGCCGAACGAGGCGCTGCGCACCGAGCTGGTGCAGTGGGTCAGGAAGGAGATCAGCGCCATCGCCGCGCCCGACCTCGTGCAATGGGCGCCGGGCCTACCGAAGACCCGCTCCGGCAAGATCATGCGCCGCATCCTGCGCAAGATCGCCGCCGACGAGCACGACCAGCTCGGCGACACCTCGACCCTCGCCGACCCGGCGGTGGTCGATGATCTGGTGGGGAACCGGCAGAACCGCGCGGGGGCTTAGTCGAGCGACTGCCCGCGAATAGCCGCCGCGCGGGAAAAGCCGACCTGCAAGCGCCGCGAGCGCAATAAGCTGCCTCTCGGTCGATCGGGTCGATGGGGGCGATATGCACATTCGCTACGTGCCGGTAGTCGTTGCCGGGCTTTGCCTCAGCCTCGGCGTCGCCGCCACGGCGAGCGCGCAAAAATCGGGCGGAATCCTGCGGATCTATCACCGCGACAGCCCCGCCAGCATGTCGATCCACGAGGAAGGGACGATCGGCGTGATCCTGCCGATGATGGGGGTGTTCAACAACCTCGTCGTCTACGACCAGCACGTCCCGCAAAACAGCATGCAGTCGATCGTGCCCGACCTGGCGACCAGCTGGTCATGGAACGCCGACAACACCGCGCTGACCTTCAAGCTGCGCGAGGGCGTCAAATGGCATGACGGGCAGCCGTTCACCGCGGCCGACGTCAAATGCACGATGGATCTGCTGATCAACAAGGGCACCGAAAAGCTGCGCCTCAACTACCGCGAAAGCTGGTGGACCAATGTCGATAGCACGACGACGAACGGCGATCTCGAAGCGACGATCCATTTGAAGCAGCCGCAGCCGGCGATCCTGGCGATGCTCGCATCCGGCTATTCGCCGATCTATCCGTGCCACGTCTCGCCGGCGCAGATGCGGCAGCACCCGATCGGCACCGGCCCGTTCAAGTTTGTCGAGTACAAGCCCAACCAGGACATCAAGCTGGCGAAAAACCCGGACTACTGGAAACCGGGCCGGCCCTATCTCGACGGGGTCGAGTACACGATCATCCCCAACCGCTCGACCGCGATCCTCGCCTTTGTCAGCGGCCAGTTCGACATGACGTTCCCTTACGAAGTGACGTTTCCGCTGCTCAAGGACATCAAGAACCAGATGCCGCAGGCGGTCTGCGAGTCAGGCCCGGCGACCGAGTCGATCGGCGTGCTGATGAACCGCACCAAGCCGCCGTTCGACAATGCCGATGTCCGCGCCGCGGTAGCGCTCGCGCTCGACCGCAAATCGTTTATCGACATTCTCGGACAAGGCGAGGGCGATATCGGCGGCGCGCTGCTGCCGCCGCCCGAGGGCGTATGGGGAATGCCGGCGGAGCGGCTGGCGGCGCTGCCCGGCTACAGCGGCGATGTTGCGCAGAACCGGGAAAAGGCGCGCGCGCTGATGCAAAAGGCCGGGTACGGCCCGGACAAGCACCTCGCGGTCAAGCTGTCGGTGCGCAACCTCGCGGTCTACCGCGACCCCGGCACGATCCTGATCGATCAGCTCAAGGAAATCTGGATCGACGCCGAGCTCGAAACCATCGAGACGGCGAATTGGGTGCCAAAACTGATCCGCAAGGATTTCATCCTGGGCCTCAACGTGCTCGGCAACGCTGTCGACGACCCCGACGTCACGTTCTATCAGAACTATGTCAGCATCTCGAAGCGCAACTATGCGGGGTACAATGACCCCGATTTCGACAAACTCGTTGACCAGCAATCGCAGGAAACCGATCCCGCCAAGCGCAAGAATTTGGCGCAGGACGCCGATTTCAAGCTGCAAGAGGGGTTGGGCCGGCCGATCATCTATCATTTGCGCGCGGTGACCTGCTGGCAGCCGCAGCTCAAAGGCGTTACGCTGATGGTCAACAGCCAGTACAACGGCTGGCGCATGGAAGATTGGTGGCTCGATAAATGACCGGCCCCCAAGTAGGTTTACCCGAGCGCTTGGTCGGACTTGCCTCAAATCCGAACGGCTAGCGTTTTTCGCTCCGCTCGATCTCCGGCCAGAGCTGCTTGAGCCAACGGGCTAGCCCAGCGCCTGCCGCAGCTGGCGGCCGGCGACGACGAGCATCGCCAGGTCGGGGTTGGCCGCCGCGCGCAACTCGGCGACAATGGCGTCGGCCGGGGCGAGCTGCGCGGCCCGGGTCGCGGCCCAGGCGGCGACCGGGTCTTCCGCCGCGCCATTTCCCTTTGGCGCCGACCTGAGCACACGGTCGGCGAGGCCGGTTTGGAGTGCGTAGAAATCGTCGATCAGCGCCTCGACGGCGGTCTTCTGCCACGCGGTCTCAGCGGGCAGGCGGCGGCCGGCGGCGCGCAACTCGTCCAACGCGAAGCGAGCGCCGACGCCGTAGAAGCAGCGCGCGGCGCGCTCCACACTCTGGCCGGCGCGGCCGGCGAGATCGGCGATCTCGAACGCGGTGGTGAGAAAGACCATGCCGGCGATTCGGGCGGCGAGCGCTCGCGGCACCCCGGCAGCGGCGAAACGCGCAAGGCGTGCGTCGTATTCGATGCGCTCGCTGGGCGGCAGCAGATCGGCGACGATGGCGGAAAGCCCGCCGAGCGCCGGCGCGAAACGCGCGGCATCCGCCGTCAGATCGAGCCGGTTCTCGCGCAAGAGCCAGGCGGCGGCGTGCTCGACCACTTGGGTGATGTCGATCAGCATCTCGCACTGGACCGAGGCTCCCACTTTGCTGTCGAGCGCCTCGATCTCGGCCCATAGCGGCGGCAGCGCAAAGGACTGCCGCACGATGCGGTAAGCGCGGGCAATGTCGGCGGCGCCGCGGCCGCCGTTCGCCTGCAGATCGTGGATGAAGGTGAGACCGGCGCGGTTGACGAGATCGTTGGTCACGACCGTGGCGACGATCTCGCGCTTTAGCGGATGCGCCAAAATCTGCGCGCGGAAGCGGTCGCGCAGCTGCGGCGGGAAATAGGCGCAGAGCTCGTCGACCAGTTCCGGCGCGTCAGGCAGATCTGATTGTAGCAGCTCATGGTCGAGCGACAGCTTGGCGTAGGCGAGCAGCACCGCCAGCTCGGGCCGCGTGAGGCCGCGCCGTGCCGCCGCGCGCGCCGCCAGCTCTTCGTCGTCGGGGAGAAATTCGAGTGCGCGGTCGAGCCGGATGCCATGTCCCCCTGGCTTCTCCACCTCGCGAATGAGCCGCGCGTGGCGGTCGAGCGCAGCCGGCCCGCGCGCCTCGGCGACCGACAACGCCTCGCCCTGCAGGTAATTGTCGCGCAGGACCTGCGCCGCGACGTCGTCGGTCATTTCTTTGAGCAAGGGGTCGCGCTCCTGCGCGCCGAGCGCTCCGGTGGCGATCGCATGACCGAGCAGTATCTTGATGTTGACCTCGTGGTCGGACATCGACACGCCGGCCGAATTGTCGATCGCGTCGGTGTCGATGCGCCCACCCTTTTGCGCATAGGCGATGCGGCCGCGCTGCGTGACGCCGAGATTGGCGCCCTCGCCAACCACTTTGGCGCGGATCGCCTCGCCATCGATGCGCAGCGCGTCGTTGGCCTTGTCGCCGACCTGGGCGTGGGTCTCGGCGCGCGCCTTGACGAAGGTCCCGATGCCGCCAAAGAACAGCAGATCGACTTCCGCCGTCAGCAAACGGCGAATGAGCTCCGCCGGGGTGAGCTGGTCCTCGGCGATGCCGAAGACCCGCTTCATCTCGGGCGTGATGGAGATCGCCTTGGCGCTGCGCTCGAAGACGCCGCCGCCCGGCGAGATCAAGGACCTGTCGTAGTCGGCCCAGCCCAATCGCGGATTTTCGAAGAGCCGCTGGCGCTCGGCATAGCTCGCGGCCGCGTCGGGCGACGGATCGATGAAGATGTGCAGATGGTTGAAGGCGCCGACGAGGCGGATGTGGCGCGACCGCAGCATGCCGTTGCCGAACACGTCGCCGGCCATGTCGCCAACCCCGACCACGGTGAAATCGGTTTCCTGGATGTCGATGCCGAGTTCGCGGAAATGGCGTTTGACCAGCTCCCAGGCGCCACGCGAGGTGATGCCGATCGCCTTGTGGTCATAACCGGCCGAGCCGCCGCTGGCGAACGCGTCGCCGAGCCAGAACCCGTACTCAATGGCGATCTCGTTGGCGGTATCGGAGAAGGTCGCGGTGCCCTTGTCGGCGGCGACGACGAGATAGGGGTCATCGCCGTCGTGGCGGATCACCGATTGCGGCGGCTCGATGTGGTGGGTATCGGGGCTGTCGGCCACGATATTGTCGGTCAGGTCCAACAATCCGTGCATCAGGATTTTGTAGCACTCGATCCCCTCGGCCTGGAAAGCGGCCCGGTAGCCAGGTCCCGCGGGCGGCAGGCGCTTCAGGACAAACCCACCCTTCGATCCTACCGGAAGGATGACCGCGTTCTTGACCGTTTGCGCCTTCATCAGACCGAGGATTTCGGTTCGGAAATCCTCACGCCGGTCGGACCAGCGAATACCGCCGCGCGCCACCCGGCCGGCGCGCATATGCAGCCCCTCCATGCGCGGGCTGTAGACATAAATCTCGAACAGCGGGCGCGGCAGCGGCAACAGGTCGATCTCGCTCGAGGCGAACTTGACCGCGAGATAGGGCTTGGGCTGGCCGTCGGCGCCGGGCTGGAAGTAGTTGGTGCGCAGCGATTTGAGAACGAGGGTCAGGAAGCTCCGGAGGATGCGATCCTCATCGAGGCTCTCGACCGCGTCGAGCGCCTCCTCGATCGCCGTCACCTCCTCGGGGACGTTGCGGCTGGGGCCCGCAAGGTCGAACCGCCGCTCAAAGAGGGTGACAAGCCGGCGGGCGATCTCCGGATGAGCGGCGAGCGTGTCCTCCATGTAGGCCTGGCTGAAGGTGCTGCCAGCCTGGCGAAGCACCTTGCAATAGAGCCGCAAGATCGTCGTCTGCCGCGCTGATAGCCCGGCGGCGAGGACGAGCCGGTTGAACCCGTCATTCTCGACGGAGCCACCGGCGACCGCGACCAGCGCCTCCTCGAATCTCTCGCGCAGCGCCGCGTCAACGGCGGCGGAAGCAATGCCCTCGGCGAGGGTGAATTCATGCACCCACACTGCGGCGCCATCCTTGCTGTCGATGCGGTAAGGCTCCTCGGCGACGATACGAAGCCCGAGGTTTTCGAGCACCGGCAGGATGTCCGAAAGGATGACCGGCGCATCGCGGCAGTAGAGCCGCAACCCTGGCGCCGCCTCGCCCAGCCGCGGGTGCAGCGAGGCCTTGAGCGGCGCGCCGGCGAGCACCGCCTCGATCTGCGCGAGATCGGCAATCGCCTGGTTCGGGTCGGTCCGCGTCTGGTAGGCAATCGGGAAAGGCTGCAACCGATCGAGCCGCCGGCGGGCTTCGCCCTCGCCAAAGGCCTCGACCGCCGCCGCTTCGACGCAGTCTTCCCAGCTGCGTCCGGCCTCGGCGAGCTTCGCTTCGAGGGCCGCGGCGTCGACCGCCGGCACCGCCCCGCGCGTCGTCGCGATGATGAAATGCACCCGCGCGAGCACCGAGTCGTCGACATGGATGTAGTAGTTAGCCAGCGTTCCGGCAAAAGCCTCGGTCAGAAGCGCCGCGAATTTGCGGCGCAGCGTGGTATCGAAGCGGTCGCGCGGCGCGTAGACGATGCACGAGACAAAGCGCTCGAGCGGGTCGCGCCGGACAAACAGCGCGATGCGCTGGCGCTCCTGCAAGTTCAGGATGCCGATTGCGGTCTCGTAGAGCGCATCGACCCCCGTCTGGAACAATTCGTCGCGCGGGAAGATGTCGAGGATGTGGATCAGCGCCTTGCCGTCGTGGCCGCTCGGGGCCAGGCCGCTGCGGGCCAGGATCTGCGCCACCTTTTGCCGCAAGAGCGGCACGCTGCGCGCATCTCCGGCGTAAGCGGAGGAGGCAAACAGGCCGACAAACAGCGTGAGGCCACTAACCTCGCCGTCGGCGCCGAAGCGGCGCACGCCGATCGCATCCATCGGCACCCGGCGATGCACGGTAGAGCGCCGATCGGTCTTGCTGATGATCAATAGTTCGCGGCGGCGAACGAAATCGCGAACGTCGGGCGGCAGCGCCGCCAAATCGCGCAAGCCGCCCAAGGCGCGGTAGCCCTCCTCGCGCAGCACCCCGAGCGCCGGGCGCCCGCCCTCGCCGCTGAAGGCATAATCGCGCGCGCCGAGGAACACGAAATTGTCGGCGTCGAGCCACTGGAGGAACTCAATACCCTCGTCACGCTCGGCCGCTGGCAGCACCGCCGCCGTCTCGCTCAGCCCGGAACACGTCTCGGCCAGCACCGCGCGCACACGCGGCCAATCGTTGACCGCGGCGCGGACATCGGCGAGCACAGCGGCGAGCGCGGCGGCGAGCGCACCGCGCTCGGAGGCGTCGGGCTCGCGGGTGATCTCGATCTGCATCCAGGACTCGCGCAGCCCGTCGCCGCCTGACTGCAGGGTCGTCAGGTTGCCGCCGGCATCGCGGGCGACCGCGACGACCGGATGGATGACGAGGCGCACCACCCCACCGCGCTCGTTGATCGCCGCGCTTACCGAATCGACGAGGAACGGCATGTCGTCGTTGACGATCTCGACGACCGTATGCGGCGACGACCAGCCGTCGCTCCCCGCCGCCGGGTTATAGACGCGAACGCGCGCGTCGCCGGGTAGCCGATGCGCCCCAAAGCGCCAAAGGGCGAGCGCGCCGCCGCACAGATCCTCGGGACTGCGGACCGTGACATCGGCCGGCGGGGCGTGCTCGTAGAAGAGGGCGACAAAGGCGCGAACCACCGTCGATTCGCCCGGCTGGCAGCGCGTCGCCGCCAGCGCCGCCGCTGCGTTGATCGACGCCTGCTTGTTCGCCTCGTTGTCGCTGGTCACGGCTTGCCGGGGAACCGCTCAGTCACACCACCCGATAGACTCGCCGCTCGAACTCGACCGGAGCAAGGGATTTCCGCGACTTGCCCGCTGCCTCGCCGGCGATTTTGCCGAATAAAGCAGCAGCCAATGGCCGATCATGCACAACTTTGTGACGTTTAAGAATAAAACCGGCTTCAATTCGTTGACTGTCTTAGTGATACTGCTGGCAATGTCATCCGGCTGTAACACAGCCGTGGGAGGGCCGCCGCCGATGGAATTCCACGTTTGCCGCCAAGGTCGCGACATGCAGTGGGTTGTGCGGCTCGACAATACAATTTATGGCGCCTACCTCGACAAGGAACAGGCGCTGCTCGACGCGGTCGACGCGGCGAAAGACGCGCGCCATCTCGGGCACGAGGCACAGGTGTTCCTGCGCGAGCACGCCGTCGCCGCGCGAGTCTTCTAGGGCGCTGCAATCCTCTCAGCGAGGCCGCCGCCTATTCGAGTGCGGCAATCATATCCGAGGTTACGAGCGTGACGCCGCCTTCGCTGCGGTGAAAGTGCTGCGCGTCGGCGGCGGGGTCTTCGCCGATCACCATCCCTTCCGGGATCTTGACCCCGCGGTCGATGACGACCCGGTTAAGCCGGGCATGACGGCCGATATCGACGTCCGGGAGCACGACCGCGTCCTGGGTCCGCGCGAACGAATTGACCCGGCAGTTGGAGAAAAGCAGCGAGCGCGCCACGCGCGCCCCCGAGATGATGCATCCGCCCGAAATCATCGAATCGACCGCCATGCCGCGCCGGTCGTCGTCATCGAAAACGAACTTCGCCGGGGGCAGCTGCTGCTGGTAGGTCCAGATCGGCCAGTTGGGATCGTAGATGTCGAGCGACGGTACCGGCTGGACGAGGTCGAGATTGGCCGCCCAAAACGCGTCGATCGTGCCAACGTCGCGCCAATAGGGTTCGGCGTCGGGGGTGGTCTTGACGCAGCTGTCCTCGAAATGATGGGCGGCGGCGAGGCCGCGGCGGACCAGGTCCGGGATCACATCCTTGCCGAAATCGCGCGAGGATTTGGGGTCGCGCGCGTCGCGCTCCAGCTCGGCATAGAGGAAGTCGGCGCTGAACACATAGATGCCCATGCTCGCCAGCACCTTGTCGGGCTTGCCGGCCATCGGCGCGGGGTTTTTCGGCTTTTCGAGGAAATCGGTGATGCGCATCGAATTGTCGACGGTCATCACACCGAAATCGCTGGCCTGCTCGATCGGCACCTCGACGCAGGCGACTGTGCACTCGCTGCCCCGCCCGACATGGTCGGCAAGCAGGTTGGAGTAGTCCATCTTGTAGACGTGGTCGCCGGCCAGCACGATGAAGTATTCCGGCCGCGCAGCGCGAAAGATGTCGAAGTTCTGGAACACCGCGTCGGCGGTACCGAGATACCACGTCGCCCCGTCGAGCCGCTGCTGCGCCGGCAGCAGATCGAGAAATTCGTTCATCTCGGGGCGCAAGAACGACCAGCCCATCTGCAAATGGCGCAACAGGCTGTGCGCCTTGTACTGGGTCAGCACCCCGATCCGGCGAATGCCCGAATTAATGCAATTCGACATCGGAAAATCGATGATGCGGAACTTGCCGCCGAAAAACACCGCCGGCTTGGCGCGCCGGTCGGTCAGCTGGTGCAGCCGGCTGCCGCGGCCGCCTGCCAGCACCAGCGCGATGGTGCGCCGGGCAAGCCGTTCCTGGGTGCGATCCGCGGATAGCATGCGCGTCTCCTCGACCGGCATTCAGGCGGTAAAGCGCGATTTAGGCTCACGCTTGCACGATGGGTCAATCTCGAAACGCCGCCGCGTTCCGGCCGATCCATTGGTTTTCCGATATAGGCCAAATCGTCACGCTCGGCGATTTGCAAGATTTGGGCGGGGCTACGGCCGACTCGCCTCGATGGTCGTGGTCCTGCGGACGCCGCTATCGTCGGTTGGTCCGGCGCGCTCGGTGACAATGGTGACCGTATTCTTCGCGATGCTGACCTCGCCGGACCAGCGGTCGCCGAGCGGAATAGCCCGGACGTCGGTCAGATTGATCCGGTCATAGGGCTTGCCATCGGAATCCAGGCCGTGGCCGGCGGCAAGATCGAGGATGTGCAGCGTTATGAATACTCCGGAGCCGCCACCGCTGTAGGAGGCAAGTACGACGAGCAGGCCGTTCTCGGTTGCGCCGATATATTCGTAACCGGTCAGCTCGTCGCCAAAAGCGTGGTCCGTCTGCACCTTGCGCTGGACCACCCAATCGCCGTTTCGGCTGAGCGCATCGAAATAAAGGTTGCTGCCGATCGCGGCCCTGACGTCAACCGTCACCCAGATAGCCCCGGAATCGGCGAGGTCGCCATCGCCGAAATCGCGAAATATTTCCGGCGGGACGGGCTTGCCATCGATGGTAAAGCTGCGGCGCAGCTCGGCGACCAGCTCTGCCGAGGTCCGCTCGTTCGCGCTTGCGAGCCCCGAGGCCATAGACAAAGCCAGCACACAACCGGCCACTACCTTTGCCGAAAAAAGCACCTGCACTACAGGGCAAACCGTGACAAATCGTCGATATAATCCTCTATCGATTCCCTCGTGCGTTTACTGCATTGTTTCGATGCCGCTTCCATCAGTTTTTTGTCATCGGAAGTGAGGCCGAGCTTCCACAGGCTGAACGCAGCACTTTCGATAACACTTTCGTCCGTATCGTTCAGGGCATCCAAAATGATGTCCTTGCAATCCCCCGCCTCCAGGTGGCCCAGCGCCACGATCGCACCGCCGCGTACGTCCCCCGAGGTGTCGGCACAAAGTCGTGTCAATATTGGAACCGACTGATCTTTATATTTGAATTCAGGCGGCCCAAGCTGCCCCAAAATATATGTAGAGAGCTCACGCCGAAATGCCGCTTTTTCTTTAGAAAGTTTAATTGCTTCGGTAAATGCTCGATCCACGAACTTACTCGGGGTACGCACCATTTGTGCCGTGACTGCGGCGACGATATGGTCCTTGTTGTAAAGAAAACTAAGCACCATGTCGTCCGGGAACCGTTCAATACCCGCACGCAGCAGCAGGCGCAGCGAATGCTGCCCGGAACGGTCGGTTGTGTCGGGTATCACTTGGCGTTCCTGAAGAAAACTAAAGGATGAACCGCGACAGGTCGGTGTCCTTGGCGAGGCTCCCCACACGCTCGCGCACATAGGCGGCGTCGATCACCACCTCGGTACCCGCCGGCTGATCCGAGGCGGTGAAGCTCACCTCCTCGAGCAGGCGCTCCAAGATCGTGTGCAGGCGCCGCGCGCCGATGTTCTCGACCGAGCTGTTGATCTGCTCGGCGAGGAGCGCAATCTCCTCGATCGCGTCTTGGCGAAATTCGAGCTCGACCCCCTCGGTCTTCAATAACGCTTTGTATTGGGTGATGAGGCTCGCCTGCGGCTCGGTGAGGATGCGGCAGAGATCGTCCCGGTCGAGCCCTTTCAACTCGACTCGGATCGGCAAGCGGCCCTGCAACTCGGGCAGCAGGTCCGAGGGCTTGGCCAGATGAAACGCGCCCGACGCGATAAACAGGATGTGGTCGGTTTTGACCGGCCCGTGCTTGGTCGCAACCGTGGTGCCCTCGATCAGCGGTAGCAGGTCTCGCTGCACACCTTCGCGACTGACGTCGGCGCCGCCGATGCCGCCGCCGCGCTCGCTGCGCCCGCAGATCTTGTCGATCTCGTCGAGGAAGACGATGCCGTTCTCCTCGACCGAGGCGATCGCCTCGCGCACCACGCTCTCCTGGTCGAGCATCTTGTCGCTTTCCTCGGCGAGCAGGATGCGGTGGCTCTCGGCGACGGTGGTCTTGCGCGCTGACGGCTTTTGGCCAAAGGCCTTGCCGAAAATGTCGCCGAGATTGAGCATGCCCATCTGCGCGCCGGGCATGCCGGGGATCTCGAAGGTCGGCATTTGCGGCGCGGCGTTCTCCTGGACGGTGATCTCGATCTCGCGGTCGTCAAGCGAACCCTCGCGCAGCATCTTGCGGAATTTCTGTCGCGTGTCGGTGCTAGCATTGGTGCCGACAAGAGCATCGAGCACCCGTTCCTCGGCGGCCATCTCGGCCTTGGGGGTGACCTCCTTGCGCAACCGCTCGCGGGTCATCGAGATCGCGATCTCGACGAGATCGCGCGCGATCTGCTCGACATCGCGGCCGACATAGCCGACCTCGGTGAACTTGGTCGCCTCAACCTTGACGAATGGCGCCTGCGCGAGGCGCGCGAGGCGGCGCGCGATCTCGGTCTTGCCGCACCCGGTGGGACCGATCATCAGGATATTCTTGGGCAGCACCTCGTCGCGCAAATCGGCAGAAATCTGCTGGCGGCGCCAGCGATTGCGCAGGGCGATAGCGACGGCGCGCTTGGCGTCGTTCTGGCCGACGATAAAGCGATCAAGTTCGGAGACAATCTCGCGCGGGCTGAAAGAGGTCATTCGCCTAAGGTCATGTCATTGCGAGCACAGCGAAGCAATCTAGCTCCAAGTGCGCACTCCATCGAGATTGCTGCGTCGCCCTTCCGGCTCCTCGCAATGACGTCATGTCGTCAATTTTTCGAGGCTGACTTGGTCGTTGGTATAGACGCAGATGCCGGCGGCGATCGCCATCGCCCGCCGCGCCACCGTCTCGGCGTCGAGCCCGTCGATGCCGATCAGCGCCCGCGCCGCGGCCAGTGCGTAGCCGCCGCCCGAGCCAATCCCGATGATGTCGTCCTCGGGTTCGAGCACATCGCCGGTGCCGGAGAGGATCAATGACACGTTCTTGTCGGCGACAGCCATCATCGCCTCCAGCCGGCGCAAATAACGGTCGGTGCGCCAATCCTTGGTCAGCTCGACGCAGGCCCGGGTCAGCTGCCCCGAGTGCTGTTCGAGCTTGGCGTCGAGCCGCTCGAACAGCGCGATCGCGTCGGCGGTGGCGCCGGCAAACCCGGCAATGACCGATCCTCCGCCGAGGCGGCGAAGCTTCTTCGCGTTAGACTTGACGATGGTCTGGCCCATCGTCACCTGACCGTCACCGGCGACAACGACCTCGTTGCCCTTGCGCAGACAAAGGATCGTCGTGCCGTGCCATGTATCGTCGGAGCTTGAGGCCATCAACAATAGGAGCCCAGCAGGATCGCGGAGCCTCCAGATGTAATGCTACGGGGCGAGCCGTCAAGCGGAACGGCGCGGAAGGTCAGAAGCAGGTGGCGAGCACGTCGAGGGTTTGTTAAGCAGTGCGGACGTGAAATGAGCCCTTCCGCGTAGAGGGGCAGAGCGCGAGTAACCCCGCGTGAGCGATCGGTTTTCCGGATTTCCCGATAACGACAGCCCAAGCACGGCCGGCGCCGCGACCGGCCCTTCCAAGGTCGTGCTCAATGTCGGCTGCGGCTTTGTCGGGCAGCGCTTGCATCCGTCGTTCGAGGGCGCCGAGTGGCGCGAGTTGCGCCTCGACATCGACCCGGCGGTCAATCCCGACATCGTCTGCTCGATGATCGACATGCAGCCGCTGGCGAGCGGATCGATCGACGCGATCTGGTCGTCGCACAATCTCGAGCACCTGCACCGCCACGAGGTCCCGGTCGCCTTGTCCGAGTTTCTGCGCGTGCTGCGCCCAGGCGGGATGCTGCTGTTGACCATGCCGGACCTGCAGAAGATCGCCGAGCTGGTCGCGGCCGGCGAACTCGAGGATGAGGCGTATCTATCGCCGAGCGGACCGATCTCGCCGCTCGACATGATCTTCGGGCATACCGCCTCGCTCGCGCATGGCAATCTGCACATGGCGCACAAGACCGGGTTTACCGCGCGCACGCTGAACCAGCTGCTCGACGACGCGGGATTTGCCGAGATCGCGGTCAGCCGCGACGGGTTCGCACTGTGGGCGCGCGCCTACAAGCGGCATTCATGAGCAAGACATATCGCCCCGGCCGCCGGCGATGAACTGGCTGTTCATCCACCAGAACTTCCCAGGCCAGTACGTCCATGCCGCGCGGCATCTTGTCGAGAATGGCGACACTGTGGTGTTCATCACGCAGCAGCGCGAGCGCGAGCTCGCCGGGGTGCGCAAGATCGTCTACGCGCCGCCATCCTCGCCGCAAGGTGCGCACCCGTTCGCGCGGGATTTCGACGATGCGGTGCAGAACGGCATCGCCGTCTTCCGCATTTGCGAGAGCCTGAAGCGCGAAGGCTTCACCCCGGACCTCGTCGTGGGTCACAACGGCTGGGGCGAGATCCTCTACGTCAAGGATTGCTGGCCGAGCGTGCCGCTGCTCGGCTATTTCGAGTTCTTCTATCGCGGCAGCGACAGCGACCTCGATTTCGACCCCGAATTTCCGCCGACCGACACCGACCGCATGCGGATACGCACCCGCAACGCGGTCAATCTTCTCGGCCTCGAGACCGCCGATTGGGGGCAAACCCCGACCGAGTTTCAGCGCAACCGATATCCCGAGCGCTATCGCCGGGGAATCAGCGTCATCCATGAGGGGATCGATACCGAACTCGTCCGGCCCGACCCGACGACGCAGCTCTGGCTGACTGGCGGGCTGATGCTGTCGCGGCGCGATCCCGTGGTCACCTACAGCGCTCGCAACCTCGAACCCTATCGCGGTTTTCACGTGATGATGCGGGCTCTGCCGAAGCTGCTCGCCCGCCACCCCATGGCGCGGGTGCTGATTGCCGGCGGCAACGATGTCAGCTACGGGCGCCGCCCGACAGGAGCCGCCAACTGGCGTCAGCAGATGCTTGCCGAACTCGATGGCCAGCTCGACCTCAGCCGCGTGCATTTTCTCGGGCGGCTGCCTTATCCGCAATATCTCGCGATGCTGCGGATTTCGTCGGCGCACATCTACTTGACCTACCCTTTCGTCCTATCATGGTCGCTGTTGGAGGCGATGGCCGCCGGGTGCCCGGTCATCGCATCGCGCACCGCGCCGGTCGAGGAAGTGATCCGCGACGGCGCAAACAGCCATCTCGTCGACTTCTTCGATACCGATGCTCTGGCCGACCGCCTCTGCGATGCGCTTGCTCGTCCCGAAGATGAGGAGCAGATGCGCGTCAATGCACGGCGCACCGTCGTCGAACGCTACGACCTCAAGACCGTGTGTCTGCCGGCATATTTGCGGCTGATGCGGCGGTTGGTCGGGCGCGGCAAAAAGTCGTCCCTGTCGCTCGCCGCCAATGGTTGATCGCGCGAACGTTTAAAGATTCCGGAGATTTAGCGAACATTACGGCAGGTGCGCGCACCGGATGCCAGAGTCCCGGAACGATCTCCGCCACATTTGTTAACTCTAAAAGTTGTTTCAATTTATTCTGAATTATTGCAGAACATTGCGCTCAAGCGAAAACCCCCCGTTGACCGCCGAGTTGCAAAAACTTACTTGGCGCATACAGAACATCCCTCGGACCATGATTTGCTTGAACCGAATGAATCGAGCACGCAGCCGAGCCAACAAGAAACGGCTTAACCCGGTCGTCATCTCCAGCTTGTACGAGTAGCCAAGAGTCAGAGGCATGTCCGCAGCAACGACGATCATCATAGCCCGTGCCGACTTCTCCATTCCGGGAGGGGAAGACGCTGTTGTTCAGGTGGACGACGCCGCACGGGAAAACCGATTTTTCGATCTCCTGCGCGAAGCCAAGCCCGATGTGGTGGTTCTCGATTTGAGTCACGCCAATGGCGGCGCCACGGGCATGATCGTAAAGATCCGACGGCAGAGCAGCGTACCGATCCTTGTCGTCTGCGAGCCGGGCGCCGAGCACGAAAGGGACTACCGTATTGCCGGGGCCGCCGAGTGTATCGGCAGCCCGGTCGACGTCGTGACCCTGAACGAGGTGCTCCAGCAGATCGTGCGCGTCAACGGCCAGACGAGCGCCCCGCCGGCGCGAGAGGCCGCGGCGCTGAACTTCGCCGGGGTCACCTTCAGACCCCACCAGAATCTAATTGCCGCTCCGGGCAGAGCGCAGATCCACCTCACCACGGCGGAAGGTCGGCTGTTGGCGCATTTCGTTGCCAACCCGTGGAAGATACAGAGCCGCCTCGCCCTCGCCGAGGCGCTCTACGGGAAACACCGGCCGGCGACGGACCGGGCGATCGACGTCGTGGTCAACCGGCTGCGTACCAAGTTGCGCTCGGTTGGCGAACCGACGCAACATCTGATAAAAACCGAGTTCCGCCAGGGTTACCGCTTTGTCAGCGACGTGGTTGCCGGTTCGTGAGCGGCGGCCTGCCGCTGGACATGGCGGGATGCCGATGGCGGGGTCGGTCGGATTGAGGCCGGTGAACAAGGTGGGCATCCGCCGTTGCGGCGGTGACATGTCAACCGGGAGAGCCTGATGGTTTCCGTCGAGCCAAGCCCGACCGAAGCAGAGCCCGGCGATCGCGTGGCCGCGTCCGGGCTGTCGCTGCTGGGCTCGCTCGTCATCGTCGCTCGCCATTGCGGGCTGCAGCTGGCGGTCCCGCAACTTGTCCACGACCACCTGCTCGAACCCGGGCAGCCCTCGGTCGGTCAGCTCATCAACATCGCCCATGCCTCGGGACTACGCGCGACAAGCGTCAGGCTCACCTGGACCGAGCTGGCCGGGCTCGGCAAGGCGCTGCCCGCAATCGTGCTGCTGCGCAACGGCAACGCGATGGTGCTGCGTTATGTCAATTCCGGAACGCAGCCGCCTTCCGTCGTCCTGCAGGACCCGAACGCACACGAAGATGCTCCGCTCATCCTCGATGAGCAGCGGTTTGCCTCGGCCTGGACCGGCGACGTCCTATTGTTCAAGCGCGACTACAACCTGCGCGACGAGGATCAGCCGTTCGGAATATGGCTGCTGGTCAGCCAGCTATTGCGCGACCGCAAAATTGCCCGCGATATCGGCATCTCCGCGTTGACGCTGAGCCTCCTGGCGATCGCGCCGATCATGTTCTGGCGCCTCCTGATCGACCGGGTGCTGTATTACGGCAGTCTCGACACCTTCGCCGTGTTGTGCATCGCGATGCTGGCGCTGGTGGGGTTCGAGACCGCGTTCGGATATCTCCGCCGCTACCTGGTGCTCCACGTCACCCAGCGGGTCGACGCCAAACTCTCGACCTACATGTTCGACAGGGTCATCAACCTGCCGATCGACTTTTTCGAGCGCATGCCGGTCGGCGAGATCACCCGAGACATGAGCGAGATGCACCGCATCCGCAGCTTTCTCACCGGGCAGATGTTCGGCACCGTGCTCGAACTCGATGGTCCTGGTGGTCTTTCTGCCGATCATGTTTTTCTTCAGCCCGCTACTGACGTTTTTCGTCCTCGCTTTCGCCAGCTTGATTTGCGGGTGGATCATCATCCGGCTGCCGGCGGTGCGCCAACGCAGCGCAGCGGTCTTTGCAGCGGAGGGCGAAAAGGGCGCGTTTCTCGTCGAGACGCTGCATGGCATCCGCACGGTAAAGGCGCTGGCGCTCGACGCCCGTCGCCGCCATGACTGGGACATCAAAGTCGCCAAGGCCGCGCGGCTGCGCTTCGACGAAGGGCGAACCGCGAATGTGGTGCAAACCGTCGTCACCCCGCTCGAGCGGATCATGACGAGCGGCGTGTTCGCGCTCGCGGTGTTCATGGCGATCTACACCAAGGAGGAAGTTTATGTCGGTGCGCTGATCGCCTTCATGATGCTGACTCAGCGGGTCGCCCAACCGCTCGTCCAGCTGGCGCAGATGATCACCCAATATGACGAGGTTCGGCTGGCGGTGGCGGTCATCGGCAAGCTGGTCAACCAGCCATCCGAGGAAGGCCACGCCAAGAGCGGCATCCGCACCCCGGTCGTCGGCCGCGTCGAGTTCTCCGGGGTGCGCTTCCGCTATGTTGGCACGTCCACCCCGGCGCTCGACGACGTGTCGTTCACCATCCCCGAGAGCTCGATCTTCGGGATCATGGGCCGCAGCGGTTCGGGCAAAACCACCGTCACCCGGCTGCTGCAGCTGTTTCACGGCAATTACGAGGGCCTCATCAAAGTCGACGGCGTCGATCTGCGCCAATACGACATCGACCATTTGCGCGGCAGCTTCGGCGTGGTGATGCAGGAGAACTTCCTGTTCAGCGGCACGATCCGCGACACCATCGCCGCCGGCAAACCCGATGCGAGCTTCGATGAAGTGGTCATGGCGGCGCGGCTCGCCGGCGCCGAAGAGTTCATCGAGCGGCTTCAGCGCGGCTACGACACCTATATCTACGAGGGTTCGCCCAATCTGTCCGGCGGTCAGCGCCAGCGTTTGGCGATCGCCCGCGCGCTGATCACCAACCCGCGCATCCTGATCCTCGACGAGGCGACGAGCGCACTCGACGCCGAGAGCGAGGCGATCGTCAACGCCAACCTGATGCGCATCGCCGAAGGCCGCACCCTCATCGTTATTTCGCACCGCTTGTCATCGTTGGTCGCCGCCGACGCGATCCTCGTGCTCGAGCGCGGGCGGGTCTACGACATCGGCTCGCACAGCGAGCTGGTCGAGCGCTGTGATATCTACAGCAATCTCTGGCACCAGCAGCACCAGCACCTCCTGCCTAGGCCGACGCATGAAGTCATTTCTTTCCGTCCTGCGAACACCGCCTAGCCTGGACCCCGGCCGCGAAGTCCGGATCTTTCAGTCGGAAACGTCTGAGATCCTCGCGGGGCCGGAACCGGTGCAGGCCCGCATCACGCTGTTCGTGCTGCTGGGGATGTTTCTCGTCCTCTCGATCATCACGTTGACCATGACGGTCGATCGGGTCGTCACCTCGAAGTCTGGCTCGATGGTCACGGTCGAACCCACCATCGTGCTCGGCGCGCTCGATCAGTCGATCATCAAGTCGCTCGACGTGCATGAGGGCCAGATCGTCAAGCAGGGCGACCTACTGGCGACCCTCGACCCGACCTTCAGCACTGCCGATGTCGGCGCCTTGAAGGCGCAGGTCGCCAGCCTCAACGCCCAGATCGCCCGCTGCCAGGCCGAGATCGGGCAAAAGCCGTTCGACATGGCGCCGTCTACGGACAAGATCGCCAACACCTACATCACGATGCAGCGCGACTACTACTTTCAACGAAAGTCGCAATACGACGCGCAGGTGCGCAGCTACGACGAGCAGATCGCGCAGTACAAAGCGACGATGCTGAAATACCAAGCCGACGCCGCCCGCTATGGCGACCGCGCCAAGATCTCCCAGGAGATCGAAAACATGCGGGCGACGCTCGCCGCCGCCCAGGTCGGCAGCAAGCTCAATCTGCTGACCGCGACCGATCAGAAGCTCGAAATCCAGCGCGCCCTCGAATTCGACCGCAACGCGATGCAGGAAGCGCAGCACCAGCTCGATGCGACCACCGCGACCCGCGACGCCTTCATCCAGCAATGGTATGCCCAGGTCAGCCAGGAGCTGGTGAAGGCCCAGGGCGACCGCGACGGCGCGCTCGAGCAGCTTACCAAAGCCACCAAGCACATGGATCTGGTTCAGCTCGTGGCGCCTGAGAATGCCATGGTGCTGAAGCTCGCCAAGCTGTCATCGGCCTCGGTGATGAACCAGGGCGAGCCGCTGATCTACCTGGCGCCGCTCAAATCGCCGCTCGAGGCCGAGCTGCACATCGCCGCGCGCGATATCGGCTTCATCCGCGTCGGCGACAAGACCACGGTCAAGCTCGACCCGTTCAACTTTGTCGAACACGGCACCGCCGACGGCAAAGTCCGGTCGATCAGCGAGGGCACTTTCACCACCGACGATAACGGCCAGCCCGCCGAACCCTACTACAAGGTCCGCGTTTCCCTCGACCCGGTAGCGCTGCGCAATGTCCCGAAGAGCTTCCGGTTGGTCCCGGGGATGACCCTCATCGGCGACATCCATGTCGGCACCCGCTCGCTATTCGGCTATCTGGTCGGCGGCGTCGTGAGCGGTCTCGGCAAATCCATGCGCGAGCCTTGATGGCGCAGGAACTCGACGACATCGAGGACCTCGCACGGCGCTTTCTCGCGGTATTGAACGCTCGCTATCAGGCGCAGGCCGAGATGACCGAACCCACTGTCGATGGGGAATACGACGCCGAAAACGGACCGCCGGCCGAGACCCGCCCCGCCGATCCTGTCAACGGCGGCAGCGCTGTCTTGCCAGAGGCAGAGGGCCGCTCCGGGCGGATCACCGCGCTTGAGCGCACCAGGCCGCCGGCCTTTCATATCGATTTTGTCCGGCCGGTGCCGGACCCGCGCTCTCAGCGCCCGTTCCACCGCGTTGCGGCCGCGCTCGGGCGTTCGCGTTTCGCCGTGCCGGCGCCGCGGGATGCTAGCCGGGAACCCGACGTGCCGTCCCACGCGCTAACGCCAGCTCCCGCGGCAACGCGAGCGCCGCCTCGCCTGTTCGCGAAGCTTCCGGAGCCGCGCCGCATTCCAGTGATCCTGCAGCCCCGCATACTCGCACCGGACGCGGGAGAAGCACCCACGACGATCGCGCCATCGACGGAGCAGAAAGTTCTCGAACCCCTCCTAACGGAACCTGCGTCGGAACCGCCTGCTGTAGCGGTAGAGGAGGGGCTCGAAGCGGTCACACAGGCGCACGACACCGAACTACCCGTCTCGCTCGCGACGCAGATGGCGGAAGAGGAAGAGCCGGTGTCGGCCGCGCGGACGCACGACGCCGAACGGCCGCCGATCTCTCTCGCGACGTCGATGGCGGAAGAGGAAGAACCGGCGTCCGTCGCGCACGCGTACGACACCGAACCGCCTGTGTCTCTCGCGACGCCGATGGCGGAAGAGAAAGAGCCGGTGTCGGCCGCGCAGGCGCACGACGCCGAACCGCCGCTGATCTCTCTCGCGACGCCGACGGGTGAGGACGAAGAACCGGCGTCCGTCGCGCACGCGCACGACACCGAACCGCCGCCGATCTCGCTCGCGACGCCGATGGCGGAAGAGGAAGAGCCGGAGTTCGCCGTGCCAGCGCGCGCCGCGGAACCAATCGGTTTCTCGACCGACGTTATCGAGTTCGAAGCGGAAACTCCTGCGCCATTGGCTGCGCTGGCGCATGCGACACCGCCGTCGTTACCGACGACGCTGCTCGCCGCCGCGGCGGAAGCGTTTGGGCGGCAAGACTATGCCGCCGCGTTCGCGGCCTGGTACGCGGCCGCCAATCAGGGGAACAGCGAGGCCCAATACAGGCTCGGTCAGCTTTTCGCGCGCGGACAGGGCGTTGTCCCCAACATCGCCGACGCGCTCACGTGGTACCAGCGGGCTGCCGACCAAGGCCACGCCGAGGCACAGCATCAGCTCAGCCTGCTTTACCAATTCGGCCGTGAGGACGCGACTGTCGCCGGCACCAGCGAGTGGTATCGGGTGGCGGCAAGTCGCGACAAGGCAGAAACCGAACGCAACCTCGCGCTATTCTTTCCCAATGGGCTCGCCGTTGCCCGCGACGACGCGGCGGCGATGCGCTGGGGCCTTGCCGCCGCCAACCAGGGCCTGCCCGAGGCCGAGGCGACCGTCGGCGGATATTATGCGCGCGGCATCGGCTCCGCAATCGACTACCAGGAGGCGCGGCGCTGGTACGAGCGCGCGGCGCGGCAAGGCAACGCCGAGGGCGAATTCGGGCTGGGCGTGCTCTTCGCTAACGGGTTCGGCGTCGACGTCGACCTTGCGGCCGCGGCAGCGCACTACCGGGCCGCCGCCGACCAAGGTCATGACGGCGCCCAGCTCGCGCTTGGTTTGATGCATCTGACCGGGCAAGGCGTTGCCGCTGATCCCGCCGCGGCCGCGGCGCTATTCGAGAAATCGGCCGATAAGGGCAACTCTCGCGCCTGGTACAACCTGGGCCTGTTGCACTGGCGCGGCGACGGCGTCCCGCAAAACTTGATCGCCGCCGAGAGCTGCTTTCGCCGGTCGGCCCGCGACGGGCACCCTCCGGCGATGATGATGCTTGGCCAAATGTACGGCTCCGGCCAAGGCTCCACCGCGAACCCGCACGAGTTCGGCCTTTGGTACCAGCGGGCGGCCGATGCCGGTATCGCCGAGGCCCAGTTCGCTGTCGGCACGTTCTATGCCCGGGGCGAGGGCGTCGCGCTCAGGCTCAACGATGCGGCCAAGTGGTTCGAGCGCGCCGCCGAGCAGGGACACGCGTTGGCGCAATTCAATATCGGCACGTTCTACGCCAGCGGCACCGGCGTCCCTCGCGACATCGCGCGCGCGGCCGAGTGGCTGCGTCGCGCCGCCGAGCAGGGCATGAGCAAGGCTCAGGTGCGCCTGGCCCAGCTTTATTTGGCCGGCGATGGCGTACCGACCGATCCGGCTGCCGCGATTGCCTGGCTGAATCGCGCGGTCGCGGCTGACGACCTCGACGCGATGACGGCGCTGGGCGTGCTCTATCTCCAAGGGCAGGGCGTGCCGCGCGACGCGGCGCGCGGCGAGGCGCTGCTGTCCCAGGCCGCCGCGCGCAACCACAATCCGGCCCTGCTGAACCTCGGCCATCTGCGGTTGCAGCAAGGCAAGCGGGACGACGCCGTGCGCCTCTACGAAAACGCCGCGAAAGCCGGCCATCTCGATGCCCAGCTGGTGCTCGCCGGGCTCTATCAGCGTGGCGACATCATCGCGCGGAGCGACGAGATGGCGGCAGTCTGGTACCGCCAAGCCGCCGAACAAGGCCATGTCGCAGCGCAATTCCAGCTCGCCGTGCTCCATTGCATGGGGCGCGGCGTCAAGCTCGATCTCGCCGAGGCGGTCAAATGGTACCGCCGCGCCGCCGAGCAGGGCGACCGCGTCGCGCAGTTCAACATGGCGGTCATGCTGGGCAAGGGGGAAGGCTGCGAGCAGAACGACCAGGAGGCGCTCGCCTGGTGCCACAAGGCAGCGCAGCAGGGTATGCCCGAGGCCCAGATGATGCTGGGTGACCTGCTCGCCGGCGGTCGCGGCACCGAACCCGACCCGGAGGGCGCGCAGGAATGGTACGAGAAAGCCGCCGCGCAGGGGCTGCAGGCGGCTTCGGCGCGCCTCAAATTGCGCTCGGCGCCGCGATAGACCAGCCGGCGCCTAGCGCCTCAAATAGACGGTGTCGCCCTCGACCCTGACCTCGTAAGCGGGGACGTCGGCCGATTGCGGCCCGTCGATGAACTTGCCGGTGCGGATGTCGAATTGCGCGAAGTGCAGCGGACACTCGACGACGCAGCCCTCGAGCCGCCCGCGCGACAGCGGCGCGTTACGGTGGCCGCACACGTCGCGTAGCGCATAGAAGCTCCCCTCAACGTTGGCGAGGACGATCCGCTCGCGCTCGACCGCGACGAATTTCATCTCGCCCGGCGCGAGATCACCCACCTGGGCGACAGCGGCAAAGCCTTCTTCCATACGCTTATTCCGTCATTGCGAGCGAAGCAAAGCAATCTCGGGCCGAGCCAAGGACCGTCGAGATTGCTTCGTCGCTGCGCTCCTCGCAATGACGCCGTTGGCGTCAGTTCAGTTCAAACCCGAACATCTTCGCGGCGTTCGACGAGGTGATCTTTTGCAGATCCGTCTCGGGTACACCCTTGAACATGCGCTGGATGAATTGCTGCGAGCGCGGGAACGTCGCCTCGGCGTGCGGGTAGTCGCTGCCCCACAGCATGTTGTCGACGCCGATATGCTCGCGCAGCGCCACGCCGAGATCATCTTCCATGAACTCGACGAACATGTTCTGCTTCCAGTAGTCGCTGGGCATGAAGCCCTGGCTCGATTTCCAGCCCTTGGTGAAGACCGGCCGCTCGACATAGGTGAAGTCCATCTGCTTCAGCCAATGCGGGATCCACGCCGCCTCGTGCTCGACCGAGCCGATCTTGAGGCCCGGGAACCGATCGAACACCCCGGCGAACAGCATCGAGCCGAGCGAGTAGCGCACCCAGTAATCCGTGGTCGAGCGGCCGGCGCCGGTCAGTTCGGTCACGTCCATGGTGAACTCGTTGGCCGGGACGCCGTTGCGCGGCGTGCCGATATGCATCAGTAGTGGATGCTTCAGCTCCTGCGCAGTGGCCCAGAACTTATCGTAGACCGGGCTGCTATACGGCCGATCCGGATGCGGGGCGACCGGGATGAACGAGCCGACAAGGCCCATCTTCACGACCCGCTCCAACTCCTGGGCGCCCGCGTCGGGGTCGTCGAGGTTGAGCATCGCGATGCCCTTCAGCCGGGCAGGGTTCGCCTTGCAGAAATCGGCGATCCAATCGTTGTAGACGCGGCAGATTTCGTTCAGCAATTCGCTATCCGGCACGCGGTACCAGAAGAGGCCCTGACTCGGTTGCAGCACCGAACCCCAGATGCCGTCTTCCTCGTTCTCCGTCAGCATCGCGTCGGCAGTGTAGGCACCCTTGCGGACATCCTCCCAGACCCCGAGGAAATCGATCTGCGAGGGGTCCTCGAAGCGCTGCCCGGCCTGCATCACCGCGCCCAGCGTGCCGACCTGCTGGCCTTCCAGCATCCAGGCGTCGTATTCGCGCCCGGTCGGGGTCTTGCGCCGCTCCATATGCGGTGCGCGCTGCCGCAACTTGGGCGAGAAGCGCTCGGTATACATGTCCGGCGGCTCGACGATGTGGGAGTCCGCCGAAATCAGTTTCCACGCCATGCTGACCTCCCTCTGCTGTGCCGGCTGGTTGCCGGGGGTGAACGAACCGATCGCTCTGAGCTCCTTTCCGGAGCCTTGCTGTTCTTGGTACCTACTCCGCCGTCACGCGGGCCGGTGCCTCGGCGACCCGGTGCCCTCGATGAATCGCGGCTCCTGTCGCTTGCGGCGGGTCGCCCCCGCCCGAGGCTCAAGCTGCGACGGTACGGTGCACCCCAAACCCCGTCAAGCGGAGGTGGGCGATGGCGTGGCGGATCAACCGTCCGTGGGGACCCGCACACGGTGTCCGGATCCATCAGCGGCAGCAAATTTGTCGGTCAGATAACGCGAGAAAATTGCACGTTTTCGGTCACGCTCGTGAAGCAGTAACAGCTCCACTACTCTCCTGAGCGCGCGGGCACGGATCGGCGCGCCCCGTTCTCAACCTAGACCGGCGGGAAGGTAGCGGGCAGCTCCAGCCCGATGGGCCGGAGCACCACCCGCGCCGGTACGTGCCGCCTACTTCGTGGTGGCGCTGCCGTCGTAGGGTTCGACGACCGTCCCGGTCTTGTATTCGTCCGGCGCGAGGATGACCTCAGTCTTGGTGTCCTTGAAGTCGTCGATCGTATTGCCCTTGATGCCCTGCCACTGCACCTCGATGACACGCGGCTTGGTCCACTCGCCATCGGGGCCGAAGGCGATGTCGCCAACGATCGTCTTGAACGTCGCCTTGTGCATGTACTCCGCGATCTTGGCCTGATCGAGCGAGTTGGTCGCCGTGATCGCGTCGCCCAGCACCTGCAGATAGGCATAGGCAAACGGCGGTAGATACCAGCCGAGCGGGTCGACGCCGGCCGCGCCCGCCTTTGCCTGATAGGTCTTCAGAAAGTCGGTGATGCCGGGGAACTGCATTGTCTGCGCCGGGATCCACCAGTCGTAATCGACGATGCCGTTGAGCTTCGGTCCGAATTGCAGCTTCACCGGGGTGAATTGCAGCCCGACCATGCCGCCGCCAAAGAAGCGGGTCTTGAGCCCCGCCTCGGTCGCGGCGCGGAGCATCCCGATCGAGCCCGGCGGGTAAGAGGCGACGAAGACCATGTCGGGGTTCTGCGCCTGGATCGCATGGACGATCGGGGTGAAGTCGGGCGTTCCCGGCGGGTAGGTCTTGTCGTAGACGATATCAAGCCCTTCCTTCTTGGCGATGTCGTGGATGCCTTCCGACGCGTTCTTCGGAAATTCGGAATCCTCGGCGAGTAGCGCCAGCTTTTTGGGCTTGGGGTTGGCCGCCAGCGCCACCTTGAAGAACGGCTCCGCGAAGGAATGCTTGGGATCGGGGCCGGTCGGCAGCATCGAGAAATATTTCGGGTAGTGGAACTCGCTGTTCACCGCGAGGCCGAACAGCCCAAAGAATACCTTGTCGTGCTGCATCGCGATCGGCATCGCCGGCGCGATCTGGTTGGTACCGTAGCCGGAAACGATGAAGTCGACCTTGTCGACGCTGATCAGCTTTTCATAGAGCGGCGGCACGACATCCGGCTTGCTCTGGTCGTCGTAGCAGATCAGCTTCACCGGGCGGCCCAACAGTCCGCCCTTTGCGTTGATCTCGTCGGTCCAGATCTGCATCGCCAGAAGCGCGCCCTTGCCGCCGCCGGCCAATCCGCCGGTCAGCGCCATGCCGCACCCGATGGTGATCGGCGGCTTGTCCTCGGCGAGCGCGGCGGTCGAGGCCGCTATGCCGGAAATAAACGCGAGTGTCAGGAGCCAAGCCGGCCGCTTCCAGTCCATCGTCTCCCCCAAGCTAATTTTTCTTACGCCTGCCGCCATCCTGGCACGGCGCCGGCGCAATGACTAGCGCAAGCGGCGGGGCCTACTGCCGCAGCAGATGCCGGGCGATGATGACCCGCATGATCTCGTTGGTGCCCTCGAGGATCTGATGGACGCGCAGATCGCGCAGATGGCGCTCGATCGGGAAATCCTTGAGATACCCGTAACCGCCGTGGAGCTGCAGCGCCTCGTTGACTACGTGGAACCCGGCATCGGTCGCAAGGCGCTTGGCCATCGCGCAATGCAGCGTCGCTTGCGGCTCGCCGCGATCGAGGCTCGATGCCGCGCGCCACAGTAGCAGCCGCGCGGCATCGAGTTCGGTCGCCATGTCGGCGAGCTTGAACTGCAGCGCCTGGAAATCGGCGAGGCGCTGGCCGAACTGGCGGCGCTCCAGCATGTAGGCGCGTGCCGCCTCGAACGAGGCCTGCGCGCCGCCTAACGAGCAGGCGCCGATATTGAGCCGACCGCCATCGAGGCCCATCATCGCGATGGAGAACCCGTCGCCCTCCTTGCCAAGGCGGTTGGCGACCGGCACCCGGCAATCCTCGAAAATGACAGCGGCGGTCGGCTGCGAATGCCAGCCGAGCTTCTCTTCGTGCTTGCCGAACGAGAGCCCTCTCGCACCCTTCTCGACCACGAGGCAGGAAATACCCTTCGGCCCTTTGTCGCCGGTGCGCACCATCGCGACATAGATGTCGCTCGACCCGCCGCCCGAGATGAACGCCTTGGCGCCGTTGAGCACATAGTCGTCGCCGTCGCGCCGGGCCGAGGTGACGAGCGCCGCCGCGTCCGAGCCGCTGCCCGGCTCGGTCAGGCAATAGCTGGCGAAATGCTCCATCGACATCAGCTGGGGCAGGAAGCGAGCGCGCTGGTCGCGGTCGCCGAAGCGGTCGATCATCCACGCCGCCATGTTGTGGATCGAGAGATAGGCGGCGGTCGAGGCGCAGGCCGTTGCCAGCTCCTCGAAGATAAGCGCCGCGTCGAGCCGGGTCAGCGCGCTGCCGCCGAACTCCTCCTTGACGTAGATGCCGGCAAAGCCGAGCGCCGCCGCCGCGCGCAGCGCCGCGACGGGAAATTCTTCGTTCTTGTCCCAAGCCGCCGCGTGCGGCAGCCATTCGGTGCGGGCGAATTCGCGCGCGGTTTCCTGGAAGGCGTGCTGCTCGTCGGAGAGGGAGAAATCCATGCCATGAGATTAATGCACCGTTCGGCCGGCCCCAATCGACATTCCGACCTTGGCGAAATTCCGGGCCAAAACATCAGCATCTTGTATGTGTTCGCGTTTTAGCCCTACCATTGGTCGCGTTCAGGGGAGTGGTCATGGAAGCCGTCATCGCCTCGCTGATGCTGATCGTGGGTCTCGCCGCCGGGGCAGCCGCCGCGTGGTGGCTGCGCGGCCGCGAGCTGGCCGCCGAGCGCGAGCGCACTGCGATGTTGGCCGCCGCCGAGCGTGAGGCGCATGAGGCGCGCATTGCCGCGCTAACGACACTGCGCGGCGATTTCGAGCAGACCATGAAAAACCTCGCGGCCGATGCGTTGCAGCAGAGCCAGGAATCGTTTCTCGGCCTCGCCAACGAGGTGTTCGATAAGCACCACAAGGGCGCGGCGGCCACCCTCGACCAGCGCCAGAAGGACATTGCCGCGCTTCTCGCGCCGATCGGCAAGACCCTGGACGATTACAAAGCCGGCCTTGCCGAGATCGAAAAGGCGCGCGCGGCGGCCTATGGCGGGTTGTCGGAGGAGATGAGGGCGCTCGTCTCGATGCAGGCCGACGCCAGCGCGCAGACCCGCAAGCTGGTCAACGCGCTGCAGGCCGCGCCGAAGACGCGCGGCCGCTGGGGCGAGCACCAGCTCCATAATGTGATGGAGCTGTCCGGCATGTCGGCCTATGTCGATTTCCTGCCCGAGCAGACCATCGACGGCGACGACGGCCGATTGCGCCCCGACGTCATTATCCGCCTGCCCGGCGAGCGGCGCATCGTGGTCGATGCCAAGACCTCGATGGCCGCCTATCTCGACGCGGTCGAGGCCACCGACGACGATACGCGCGAGGCACACCTCGTGCTGCATGCCAAGCAGCTGCGCACCCATATGAAGCTGCTGTCCGGCAAGGCCTATTGGGACGCGCTGCCCTGCACGCCCGATTTTGTCGCGATGTTCATCCCCGGTGAGAATTTCTACGCCGCGGCGATAGAGCGCGACCCGCTGCTGTTTGAGAATGCGATCGAGAACAAGGTGCTGATCGTGACGCCGACCACGCTGATAGCGCTAGCCAAGGCGATCGCGGTCGGCTGGCGCCAGGAAAAGATCGCCGAGAACGCGCGGCATGTCGGCGAATTGGGCCGCGAGCTTTACAAGCGGCTGGCGGTGATGGGCGACCATGTCGGGCGGCTCGGCGCCGGGCTCGACAACGCGGTCAAGCACTACAACAACTTCGTCGGCAGCCTGGAAAGCCGGGTGCTGCCACAGGCCCGCAAATTCACCGAGCTCGATGTCGACGGTGCCCAGGCGGCTCTCGTCGAGCTGAAGCCGGTGGAGACGCAGACCCGCTTGCCGCGCGGCGAAGCCGAAATCAGCTCCCGCGACGCCGAGATCATCGCCCTCGTCCCGGGGGAGCGCGCCCAGGCCGAATAGCATCTACGGCGCGAAAGTTCACCCGCTGTTAACCATTGGGGCGCAGAGTCGCGATACCCGTAAAGGTTGTCAGGCGCGAGATGAGCGACACCACCCTATTTCTCGTGACCGGTGCGCTGATGCTGGCGGCGATCCTGATCCCGGTCCCGCCTCGCGCCCGCACTGCGCTCTGGATCCTTATGCTTAGCCTGATCGTGATGATGTGGATTGGCGTCAGCGTCCAGGGTTACGGCCCCTTCAACTAGGCTCCGGCGCGTCGATCAGGCACTTCCGCCCTCGACCGGATAGCCCTCCGCGCGCCAGCGCAACATGCCGCCATTGAGATTGGCGACCTCGGTAAAACCTGCCTGCTGCAAGATTATCGTCGCTTGAGCCGAACGGCTGCCGGCGCGGCAGACCGCGACCACGGGCTGGTCTTTCGCCAATTCTACGGCTCGCGCGGCGAGCTCCCCGAGCGGGATCAGCACCGCTCCCTCGATGTGGCCGAGCGGGCCGGTGAACTCGTCGGGTTCGCGCACGTCGAGAATCTGCACCGGCCCTTGATGCTCCTCGAGCCCGTGCGGGTCGATCTCCCAGACGCCGGCGAAGCTATAGCGCAGATGCGCCCAGCTCGGGTCGGCAGCTGGCCCCTCCTCGCTCTCCGGCCGGCCGCAGCGCAGATTGGCGGGCACCGCGACATCGAGCAGCTTGGGATGGGCGAGCCGCAGATTCTTCATATAGCCGGCGAAATCGCCGAGCGCGATGTCGCCGCCGAGCCGCGGGTTATAGCGCCGCTCTTCACCGACGCTCGTCGCCGTGAGCCCGCGGTAATCGTGTGCCGGGTAGAGGAGACAGTCGTCGGGCAGCGAGAAGATCTGCTCGCGCACCGAGCGAAACATCGCCCCCGCGTCGCCCTGCTGAAAATCGGTGCGGCCGCTGCCGCGGATCAGCAGGCAATCGCCGGTGAAGGCCATCGAATTGTCGTCGAGCACGTAAGTAAGGCAGCCGCTGGTGTGTCCGGGGGTCGCGCGAACCAAAAGGCGCCGTCCGCCAAAGGCGATGACGTCGTCCTGCACCAGATAGCGGTCGGCGCCCTCCGCCCCCGATGCCTTCGCGACCATGATCTTGCTGCCGGTGCGTTGTTTCATCAGCCACGCGCCGGTGACGTGGTCGGCATGGACATGGGTTTCGAGCGTCGCCAGAAGTTTCAAGCCCAATTCGTCAATCAGCGCGGCATCTCGGCGCACCTGCTCGAAGACCGGGTCGATCAGCACCGCAGCGCGGCTGGCGCTGTCGCCAAGCAGATAGGTGTAAGTCGACGATTGCGGATCGAACAGCTGGCGAAAGATCAGCATCAGCTCCCCCGCGCTATGCCCTCATCCGATATGCTTCGACTCCAGCGTTGGAGGCAAGAGATGAGCGATATCGTCGTCACCGAATTGCGCGAGACAGACCGGCAACGCTGGCGCGAGCTGTGGCGCGGCTACCTCGATTTCTATGAAACCAGCCTGCCGGAGGCGATCTACGATCTCACCTGGCGGCGGCTGGCAGATGCAAAATCGATTTACGGCTTCGGCGCCCGCCTCGCCGATTCCCAGGCGCCGCTGGTCGGCATCACCCATTATTTGTTCCATGACCACGCCTGGTCACCGAAGCCGGTCTGCTATCTGCAGGATCTGTTCGTCGACGCCGGCATGCGCGGCGCGGGCGTCGGCCGCGCACTGATCGAGCGGGTCGCGCAGGTCGCGCGCGAGCGCGATTGCCTACGCCTCTATTGGACGACCAAGGAGGACAACGCCACCGCGCGCCTGCTCTACGACCGCATCGCCAAGTTCAACGGCTTCATCCGCTACGATTACACCGGTTGAGCGCGATTATCTCCCGACGCAGCGGTTCAGGTGCTGATCGAATTGCTGACCCGGCGGGCAGTGATCAGTCGGCGCTCCGCCGACGCACCGGTTCAGGCGCGGATCGAATACCTGACCTGGCGGGCAAGGATCGATTGGGCCGCCGCCCACGCAGCGGTTCTCACGCGAATTGAAATGCTGGCCGGGCGGACAATGATCTTCCGGACCGCCGCCGACGCAGCGATTCTCGCGAGAATCGAAATGCTGGCCGGGCGGACAATGATCTTCCGGACCGCCGCCGACGCACCGATTCAGGCGCGGATCGAACACCTGACCAGGCGGGCAATGTCCTGCCGGTTCTTGGCTGACGCAGCGGCCTTCGAGCAGAACAAACACCTGGCCGGGTGGGCAAATCGTTTGTGCCGCCGCCGGCTGCGCCGTCAGCACCCCGCCGGCCGTACAAAGACAAAAGCCGATGAACAACCAAAGTGCTGCAATTTTTCGAGCCATAACTTCCCTCCCCTGACCCGGTTTTAGTGATCACCCCCCGCTATTGGACAGCCGGCGGGAACCGGTTCACTCAGCACTACCGGACAACGTGCGCTCGGCAAGTAAAATGCCGCAACATAAAAAATTTCGCCATCCGCCGCCTTTCCCGGGACCGGGAACGGCTGAGCCGGGACGCGTCACGGCGGCGCGTTGTTTCGCCGTGTGCGCAACCCTATTTTTACGTGAGCCGCGCCCGTGCCGAGTGGGGGTAACCAACCGTGACCCAGTCCTTTCTGCCGCCGTTGCCGCCCTACCCGACCTCTCGGCTGCGGCGCAACCGTCGCGATGCGTGGTCGCGCAAGCTGGTGGCCGAGAACACGCTCTCCGCCGCTGACCTGATCTGGCCCGTCTTTGTCCATGACGAGGCGAAGCGCGCACCCGTCGAGACGATGCCCGGCGCCTTTCGGCATTCGCTGTCATCGCTGGTAGACGCCGCGGGCGAAGCCGCCGCGCTCGGGATCCCGACAATCGCGGTGTTCCCCGCGATCGATCCCGCCCTGAAGAACCCCGATGGCAGCGAAGCGGTGAACGCGAACAACCTCGTCTGCCGCGCTGTCAGCGCTATCAAGAAAGCGGTGCCGGAGATCGGGGTGCTGTGCGACGTGGCGCTCGACCCGTTCACCTCGCACGGCCATGACGGCGTGATCCGTGACGGCTATGTCGCCAACGACGAGACCGTGGCCGTTCTGCAGCGCCAGGCGATCGTCCAGGCCGAGGCCGGCTGCGACATCATCGCGCCCAGCGACATGATGGACGGGCGGGTCGGCGCGGTGCGCCGCGCGCTCGACGAGGCCGGGTTCGACCGGGTGCGGATCATGTCCTACGCGGCGAAATACGCCTCGTGCTTCTTCGCGCCGTTTCGCGATGCGATCGGCTCGGCGTCCTCGCTCGGCAGCGCCGACAAGCGCACCTACCAGATGGACCCGGCCAATGGGGACGAGGCGATCCGCGAGGTTGCGCTCGACATCGCCGAGGGCGCCGACATGGTCATGGTGAAGCCGGGCCTGCCCTATCTCGACGTGGTGCGCCGGGTGAAGGAGGCGTTTCGCATGCCGACCTTCGCCTACCAGGTCTCGGGCGAATACTCGATGATCCGGGCGGCGGCTGAGCGCGGGTGGCTCGACGGCGAGCGGGCGATGATGGAATCGCTGCTTTGCTTCAAGCGCGCCGGCGCCGACGGGGTGTTGACTTATTTCGCGGTCGAGGCGGCGAAACGCCTCAAGGCCGGGTAAGCGCGCCCGGAGGCTATTCGCCCGCCGTGGTGCGAGCCTTGTCCAGCGCCGCGAACGGGTTGTCGGACAGCGGCTCGGGCGGGCCCTCCTCGGTGATCGCGCCAGGCGCGCGCGGAAACGGCGGCAGCGACAGCGAGAACTCCTGCGCCACCGCCTCGCCGATATCGATCGTGTCGCCAGTCAGCGGCTCGAAAGCCGGCTCGTCATCGCTCTCGCTTTCCGGCTCGGCATCCGGGGGGCCGTAGCGCAGCGCAAAACTGGCGCTGACGCTGCCGGCGACGGGTTCGAGCGAAACCACGCATTCTTGCGCGAATTCAGCCTTGAATTCGGCGGTCAGCAAAATGGTTCCACCGCTTTCATGGGCCAGCTCGACTGCGGCGTCGAGGCTGTCCAGCGACACCAGCGAGAAACGCTTGGCAAGCGCCGCCCGCTCCGCTTCATTGGCGGCGATCTTCTGGCGGAGCGGTCGCGAGCCAATTCGCGTCAGCGGCACCGGCCGCGCGAATTCAGGGACGGAGTCGCTCACGGCGGACCGAACTCGATCGCGCCGGCGATCAGCGCCGTCGCCGGCTCACCGACCAGGCGGGCGACCTCGCGCCGCGTATACGCGACCATCCAGCCGAGGCGCGTGGGATCGGGCGGCGCGGTCCCATAGAGATTGCGCGACAACGCCGCCGCCAGCACCGAGTCGTCGCCGGCAAGCCCATCCTCATAGGCATGGATTCGCCCGTAAAACGCCTCGGCCATGCGCGTTACCTGGCGGCCGACGGACAAGTCGCCAGTGCCGATCTCCCTGAGCGAGCGGTCGAAATCGGCGAACATCGTGTCAAAAAATTCCTGCCCGACCGCGGCCGCCTCGGCCAGCCCCTTCAAGCGATGCAGATAAAAGAACGCGTGCAGGCACACCAGTTCGAACCGCCCGTCAAGCGTATCGGGCACGCCGTAATTGGTAAAAAACCCAGGCCGCCGCGCCTGTTCGACCACGCCGATGTAGGCGCGCGCCGCGGCGTCGCGGTGGGAGTTGCGTCGCAGCCGCACGATTCCCTCAGCCTGCGCGGCGCGAAGCAGCGTTGACAGCAATCGCGCCGCGACTAGAGTCCGCGCCCAGTAGGGGCTCACTCGGCAATCGCTTGGACATCTTCCCGCCTCGCATGCAAAGAACGCGGCGAAGCCTGCGGCAGTGGCTGTCGCCGCTCGCCGCGGCGCTGCTTCTCGCTGGGTGCACGATCAGCGTCGACCAACGCGGCAACCTGCCCGACCCCGACAAGCTTGCCACCATCAAACCCGGTACCACGACCAAAGAGCAAGTGGTCAAGATCCTTGGCACCCCGTCGAGCGCCAGCACGTTCAACGACGACACCTGGTACTACATCAGCCGCAGGACCAAGCAGGTCGCATTCTTGTCGCCGACGGTGCTCGATCAGCAGGTCTATATCGTCGATTTCAACGACCAGGGCATCGTCAAGGATATCGGCCATCGCACCTTGGCGGATGGCGAGCCCATCACGCCGGCGCCGGGCGCCACCCCGGCCCCCGGACGCGAGCTCACCTTCCTCGAACAGGTGATCGGCAACATGGGCAAGTTCAACAGCGCGAAGTAGCGCCTGCCTTCGCCTAGTGCACCCAGCCGCCGAGGATGGCGAGTAGCAGCAGGGCGACGATGTTGGTGATTTTGATCATCGGGTTGACCGCGGGCCCGGCTGTGTCCTTGTAGGGATCGCCCACGGTATCGCCGGTCACCGCCGCCTTGTGCGCGTCGGAACCCTTGCCGCCGTGGTGGCCTTCCTCGATGTACTTCTTGGCGTTGTCCCAGGCGCCGCCGCCCGAGGTCATCGAGATCGCGACGAAAAGCCCGGTGACAATGGTGCCCAAGAGCATCGCGCCCAAGGCTCCGAACGCCGCCGCCTGCCCGGCGACCAGCCGGATGACGATGTAGAGGACGATCGGCGCCAGCACCGGCAGCAGCGACGGGACGATCATCTCGCGGATTGCCGCGCGGGTCAGCATGTCGACCGCGCGGCCGTAATCGGGCTTCGCGGTACCCTGCATGATGCCGGGGATCTCGCGGAACTGACGCCGCACTTCGTTGACGATCCCGCCAGCGGCGCGGCCGACGGCGGTCATGCCCATCGAGCCGAAGAGGTAGGGCAGCAACCCGCCGATGAAGAGGCCGATCACGACGTAGGGGTTCTGCAGCGCGAAGTCGACATGGACGCTCGGGAAATAATGCTTCAGATCCTCGGTATAGGCGGCGAACAACACAAGCGAGGCAAGACCGGCCGAGCCAATCGCGTAGCCCTTGGTGACCGCCTTGGTGGTATTGCCGACCGCGTCGAGCGCGTCGGTGGTCTTGCGCACCTCGGGCGGCAGGTCGGCCATCTCGGCGATGCCGCCGGCATTGTCGGTGACGGGCCCGTAGGCATCGAGCGCCACCACCATCCCGGCCAGCGCCAGCATTGTCGTCGCCGCGAGGGCGATGCCGAAGAGGCCCGCCATCAAATACGACACCACGATGCCGACGCAGATGACGAGCACCGGCAAGGCCGTCGCCTCCATCGATATGGCGAGGCCCTGGATCACGTTGGTGCCATCGCCGGTGGTCGAACTGTTGGCGATGCTGCGCACCGGCCGGTACTCGGTCGAGGTGTAATATTCGGTGATCCAGACGATGAGACCGGTGACGACCAGACCGACGACCGCGCAACTCAAGACGTCGCAGCCGGTGATCATCCTTGACACCATGGTCAGCTTGTCCTGAAAGCCGACCAGCCAGCCGACCACGCCGGCGATCGCGACGACCGAGAGGATGCCGGTGGCGATCAGTCCCTTGTAGAGCGCCCGCATGATGCCTTGATCGGCGCCCAGGCGAACGAAGAAGGTGCCGATCACCGAGGTAACAATGCATACCGCGCCAATCAGCAGCGGCAGCAGCATCATCGTGTCGCGCAAGGGCGGCTGGAAGAAGATGTTGGCCAGCAGCATCGTCGCCACGATGGTGACGGCGTAGGTCTCGAACAGGTCGGCCGCCATCCCGGCGCAATCGCCGACATTGTCGCCGACATTGTCGGCGATGACGGCGGGGTTGCGCGGGTCGTCCTCTGGGATGCCGGCCTCGACCTTGCCGACGATGTCGGCGCCGACATCGGCGCCCTTGGTGAAGATGCCGCCACCGAGACGCGCGAAGATCGAGATCAAGGAGGCGCCGAAGCCGAGCGCCACCATCGCCTCCAGCACCGGGCGCAACTCGGTGCTGGGCAGGATCGCACGCAGGAAGAAGTAATAGCCAGCGACGCCGAGGATGCCGAGACCAACGACGAGAAGCCCGGTAACCGCGCCCGCCTTGAAAGCGATGTCGAGCCCAGCGGCGAGACCACCACGCGCCGCCTGGGCGGTCCGCACGTTGGAGCGCACCGACACGTTCATCCCGATATAACCGGCCGACCCTGAAAGGACCGCGCCGATGAAATAGCCAAGCCCGACATGCCAGCCGAGCGACACCCACAGGATGACAAGTATCACCACGCCGACCAGCGCGATGGTGCGGTATTGGCGATTGAGGTAGGCGCTGGCGCCGACTTGCACGGCGCTCGAAATCTCCTGCATCCGCGCCGTTCCGGCGTCGGCGGCCAGCACTCGACGGCTGGTGACGAGCCCATACAGCAACGCCACGACACCACAAGCGATGACCAGGATAGAAGCCGGAGACATGGTTCTTGTTTCCCCCCGATGGCACTGAAAAGAAAACCTGCCCTCAGGCACCGCGCCTGGCGCGGCGGGGGCAGGTCAGGCGCGCGGCAACATGCCAGAAGAGCCGCGTTCTCGCAACTCAACCGGCTGTTTGGAAGGCGATAGCTGACAGTCATTTGCGTTGGGGCTAGCATTTCGGACCGAGGTTGGGGCGCGATCCCCATGGCGCAATCAGGGAGCGAGACGATGAACAGCAGGGGTAAGCCGGTCTGCGTGGTGATCGGCGCCACATCCAAATGGCAGTCGGACGGCCGGATGACCAACATGCTGCATGGACACAACGTCGACGAGACGATCGTGCCGGTAGGGGTGCGCTGGGGGGTCGGTGGCGCCATCGCGCAGAAGTTCGCAAAAGAGGGCTTCTACACTGTCGTCACGACGCGCACCGCGTCGAACGCCGCCGCGCTCCAGGCGGCGATCCGCGACCAGGGCGGCGAGTGCGCGACCGTCGAGCTCGACCTCTCGGTCGACGAGTCGATCGCGAGCGCCTTCAAGACGATCCGCGCCGAGGCCGGCGACCCCGACGTGCTGATCTACAACGCCGGCTATCTCGACGGCCGCGAGCTGCCGGAGGACAGGGAGCTGCTCGAATACGTGCCGGTCAGAATCCTCGACACCGCGATCGATGTGGCCATTCGCGGGCCGTTCCTCGTCGCCCAGGAGGTGTTGCCGGCGATGCGCAAGAAGGGCGAGGGATCGTTCTTCTTCTCCAACAATTCGAGCTCGCTGCGCGGCAGGAAGCGGATGACCGGGCAGTCGCTCTACTATCCCCGCGTGATGATGCGGACGCTCTCGCAGGTGCTCACCGAGGAGTATTCGGAGCACGGCGTGCATGTGGCCAATGTCGTCATCGACGGCACCATCGACTCGCCAGGCACCCGCGCGCTGCCGCGCAACGCCAACCGAACCGACCAGATCATCAACCCGATGAAGATTGCCGAGGCATTCTGGTACCTCCATACCCAGGACAAGACGTGCTGGAGCCACGAGATCCAGCTGACGCCCCATCCGGTGAAGCCGAGCTACTAGACGCTGATCCGCCGCCTCGTTCGCCGCCGGGCGGGCGTCATTAGAAGTGCTGCCATCCAGCGATCTTGGTCGCGATCGGCTTCCCGCTCGCGTCGAGCAGGCGTACACCCTCGCCCGCCGCGATGGCGCCGATCTCGGTGATTGGCAGAGCGAGAGTATGCGCCAGGGCGTCGATCTCCTCACCCGCGTCGGGCGAGGCAGTGAACAGCAGCTCATAATCGTCGCCGCCGGTGGCGAGCAGCGCGTGCAGCGCCGGGTCGGCCTCCAGCGCGGCCTTGGCGGCCGGCGACAGGGGCAGCTTTGGCAGCTCCACCGTCGCGGCGACACCCGAGACCTCGCAGATATGACCGAGGTCGGCGAGCAACCCGTCCGAGACGTCGATCATCGCATGCGCGATGCCGGCGAGGCGCGGGCCCAATTCGATGCGCGGATCAGGCAGTTGAAAGCGCGCGGCGAGCGCGGCGCGGTGCTCGGGCGCTAACTCTTCGTAGCCGCCGCGCAGCACCTTGAGCCCCAGGAACGCATCGCCGATTGCGCCGCTGACCCAAACCCGGTCGCCGGGCTTGGCCCCGGCGCGGCGGATTTCGCGGCCGTCGGCGACCTCGCCGATCGCGGTCAGCGTAAACACCGCCGGCCCGTGCGTTGACGTCGAGTCGCCGCCGAGCAGGAAGACGCCAAACCGGCGCTGATCCTCGCCCAGCCCTTCGGCGAAGCGGCGCACCCACGCGTCGTCGCGCGATTTGGGCAGCGCCGAAGTTACCAGATAGGCGCGCGGCGTCGCACCCATGGCCGCGAGATCGGAGAGGTTGCGGCGCAGCAACTTCCGCGCGACCAGCTCGGGCGGGTCGCCCGGCAGGAAATGCACCCCTTCGACCAGCTGGTCGACGGTGACGACAAGCCGGTGGCCCTGCGGGCAATCGATCAGTGCGGCGTCGTCGGTAAGGTCGAGCGAGCCCGGCCCGGCGAGCGGCGCGAAAAACTCCCGAATGCGGCCGAACTCGCCCAGCCCCTTCGGTTTCATGGATCGCTACAGCTCGGCGGCGCGCAGCGCCCGGGCCAGGCGATTGAGCACGCCATTGGCCAGAGTTCGGCTCCTTGCCGTCGAAAAACGCGTGCGCGATGGTGACGTATTCGTTGAGCGTGACGCGCGGCGGGATATCAAGCCGGTAGGCCAGCTCATAGGCACCGGCCTCAAGAATCAGGCGCAAGATGGTTTGGAGACGCGGCAGCGGCCATTCCTCGCTGAGCGCGGCCGAAATGCTTTCGTCCAGCCGCTCGCGGTGCCGAACCACCCCCCGCACGAGGTCGGCGAACAGCTTCTCGTCGGCCTCGCCGTACACCTCTCCGTCGATCTCGCGGCCGAGCCGGTGATGGATGAACTCGCCGACAACCGACACCGGATCGAAGCCGGGATTGAGCGCGTGCTGATAGAGCGCCTGCACCGCACCCAGACGGGCGACGCTGCGTCGGCGGCCCGACGCTTGGCTTGCTTCGCTTTCGGCGGCGGCGGAAGTCATCTCGCGCCGCCGGAGAACTGCTGCTTGACCCCGACCATCGCCAGGCATGCGCGCGCCGCCGCGCCGCCGTGGTCGCGCCCGTTGCCGCCGGGGTTGGCGCGATGCAGCGCCTGCTGCTCGTTCTCGCAGGTCAGGATGCCGTAGCCGATCGGCAGCCCCTCCTCGACCGCCAGCACCTGGAGCCAGTGGGCCGTCTCCTCGCAAATATGGTCGTAATGCGTGGTCTCGCCGCGGATGACGCAGCCGAGCGCGACGAAGCCGTCGAACTGGCGGTCAGACTTGGCGGCCATGCCGATCGCGCCCGGTATCTCGAACGCGCCCGGCACCTGCACCACCTCGAACGTCGCGCCGGTTTCGCTCAGCACCCGCTCGGCGCCTTCGCGCAGCAGCGCCGCGATATGCGTGTAGTACGGCGCCTCGACGATCAGCACATGCGGCTTGCGCTCGGCCATCAGGCGGCTCCCCGTGCCTGCAGCAGGCGCTGGACGTAGCGGGCGATGAGGTCGATTTCGAGGTTCATCCGGGCTCCCGGGGCGGCATCGCCAAAGGTCGTGTGGGTCAGCGTGTGCGGGATGATGTTCACCCCGAACACCCGGCCCGCGACCTCGTTGACCGTAAGGCTCACGCCATCGAGCGCGACCGAGCCCTTGGAGGCGATGAACGGCGCCAGCTCGTCCGGCGCCTCGATCGTAAAGCGCACCGAGTTCGCCATCCGGCCGCCGGTCGAGGAGCCGCGCGACCCCATCGACATGGCCGAGCACGAGGTGCCCCCCCATCTCGTCACCCAGCTTCATCGCCTGTTCGAGGTTGATCCGGGTGCCCTCGCGCCAGTCGCCCAAGGTCGAGCAGGACAGGGTCTCGGCGGAGGCGTCAACGGTGAATTCACCCAGCCGCAGCGCGGTCGCGGTGAGGCACACCCCGGCGCAGCCGATCGATGCGCCGAGCGTGATCGCGCCGGTGTCATAAGCGGTCGCGATGGTCAGGGTGGCGCCGCCATTGCCGCGCTCGATCCGCCGCACCGTGCCGATATCGGTGACGATCCCGGTGAACATGGCGGAAAGGTAGGAGCCTGCCCTCGCATTAGCCAGTGCGTTTCGCGGATGAGACCAATTCGGTGCCGCGGGTGTTTACCGGGACGAGTCGCAAGTTCAAAGAGGTGCGACATGAAAAGCGGATCTTCGCGGGCGGCACGCACAATTGCTGCCGCAGCGGCCTTGTTGGCGCTGAGCGCGGCGCCGAGCCTGGCGCAGCGCGATCTCGTGCCGTGCTCGGCCTTCTCGCGCAATGCCTATGGCGGCTGGAGGGTCCTGGCGCCGGTGATGCTCGATCTTGGTGGCTCGATCTACAGCCCCACTGTCGGAACGACCTTCGCTGCCGGGTCGACGCAAAACGGCATCGAGATGAGCGACGTGCTCGACCGCAACTGCGGCAACCGCTAACCCCGCCGCCGATAAGTCTCGATAAGGTCGCCGCCCGCGACGTCGCTCGACATCAACTCGAAGCCCGGCGCCGCCGCAAGGTTCGTGAGATTGAGCGCGGCGATAGCCGGCACGCCGTCGGCGCCGAGCACGAGCGGCGCGCGCATCCAGACCAGCCGGTCGACCAGGCCGGCGCGCAACAGCGAGGCGGCCAGCGCGCCGCCGCCTTCGACCAGCAATCGCGTCAGCCCCTTGTCGCCGAGCGCACGCAGCATCGCGGCGAGGTCTATGCCGCCCGCCGCATCCGGCGCGGCGTCGACGATCTCGACCCGCTGTTGGGCGAGCGCCTCCCGACGCGCCCGGCCGGAGCCGGAAAGCGTCACCAACCAGGTTGGCCTCTGTCCGGCCTGCGCGAACAGCCGCAGCGCCGCCGGCAGCCGCAGATTGCCGTCGAGCACCACGCGCACCGGCGAGCGGTCTTCCAGCCCCGGAAGCCGGCACGTCAATTGCGGATCGTCGGCGAGCGCCGTGCCGGTACCGACCAGCACCGCGTCATGCGTCGCGCGCAGCAGATGCGCGCGCTCGCGAGCCGCGGGGCCGGTGATCCAGCGGCTTTCTCCGCTGGCGGTGGCGATACGGCCGTCGAGCGATGTCGCCAGCTTGAGGGTGACGAGCGGACGTCCATGTTTGACGCGGCAGAAGAAGCCGGCGTTGAGCTCTTCGGCTTCGGCGGCGCAAATCCCGGTCTCGACGGCGATGCCGGTAGCGCTGAGCCGTGCGATACCAGAACCGGAGACGCGCGGGTCGGGGTCCTCGATCGCCGCGACGACGCGGGCGACCCCCGCAGCGATCAGCGCCTCGGCGCAGGGCGGCGTCTTGCCGTGATGGCTGCACGGTTCGAGCGTGACATAGGCGGCTGACCCCCTCGCCGCCGCGCCGGCGCGGGCCAAGGCCTCGGTCTCGGCATGCGGGCGGCCGCCTTTCTGGGTCCAGCCCCGGCCGACAACACGGCCATCGTTGACGATGACGCAGCCCACCGCCGGGTTGGGCCAGACCTGTCCGAGCCCGCGCCGCGCCAGTGCCAGCGCCGCGCGCATATGCGCAAGATCACCCACCTTCAAACGCTCCCCGGCGAAAGCCGGGGCCCATGCTTCCACCCGTGAGACAACCGATCGGTGAGTGCCGGCTTGCGCCGGGAAGCGGCGCGCGGAAACCTGGCCGTCGCAGCCTCAGCAATCGCCATCGGCGGCGATGCGGCCGACGAACTCGCCGAAATCCTTGGCCTCGCGGAAATTGCGGTAGACCGAGGCGAAGCGGATATAGGCGACCTGGTCGAGCGTCGCCAACGCCTCCATCACCAATTCGCCGATCTGGTCGCTGGGGATGTCGGTCTCGCCCGAGCTTTCGAGTTGGCGCACCATCGAGTTGATGACACGCTCGACCCGGTCTGGCTCATGCGGGCGCTTCCGCAACGCGACATAGATCGAGCGCGCCAGCTTGTCGCGGTCGAACGGCTCGCGCGCTCCGTTTTTCTTGACCACGGTCAGCTCGCGCAGCTGCACCCGCTCGAAGGTAGTGAACCGCGCGGCGCAGTTCGGGCAGAAACGCCGGCGACGGATCGCGCCGCGATCGTCGGTCGGCCGCGAGTCCTTGACCTGGGTATCGTCGGCTCCGCAGAACGGACAGCGCATCTTCCCCCTCCCTTCCTTACGCCTGCGGATAAACCGGGAAGCGTTCGCACAGCGCGCCGACCGCGCTGCGCACCCGGCCCTCGACGCCGGAATTGTCGTCCGGATGCTGGTGCAGCCCGCGCAGCACTTCGCCGATCCAGCGGCCGATCTGCTGGAACTCCTGAATGCCGAAGCCGCGCGTCGTCGCCGCCGGCGAACCGAGGCGGACGCCCGAGGTGACGGTCGGCGGCTTGGGATCAAAGGGGATGCCGTTCTTGTTGCAGGTCATGCCGGCGCGCTCCAGCGCCTTCTCGGCGTCGCGGCCGGTGAGGTCCAGCGGGCGCAGATCGACCAGCATCAGATGCGTGTCGGTGCCGCCCGAGACAATCGCCAGCCCCTCGCCGACGAGCGTTTCGGCCAGCGCCTTGGCATTGGCGACGACCGCGTGCGCGTAGGTGGCAAAGCTCGGCCGCAAGGCCTCGCCAAAGGCCACCGCCTTGGCCGCGATGACATGCATCAACGGCCCGCCCTGCAACCCGGGGAAGATCGCCGAGTTCGATCTTCTTGGCGATCGCCTCGTCGTTGGTAAGGATCATCCCGCCGCGCGGCCCGCGCAGCGTCTTGTGCGTCGTCGTGGTGACGACATGCGCATGCGGCAGGGGGCTTGGATGCGCCCCGCCGGCCACCAGCCCGGCGAAATGCGCCATGTCGACCATCAAATAGGCGCCGACACTGTCGGCAATGGCGCGGAAGCGGGCGAAATCGATGATCCGCGGATAGGCGCTGCCGCCGGCGATGATGAGTTTCGGCCGGTGCGCCTCGGCCTGCCGCGCCACCTCGTCGAAGTCGATGCGCCCGTCCTCGGCGCGCACGCCGTATTGCGCGGCCTCGAACCATTTGCCCGAGATGTTGGGGCGCGCGCCATGGGTCAGGTGCCCGCCGGCGGCCAGCGACATGCCGAGGATCGCGTCGCCCGGCTGGAGCAGCGCCAGATACACCGCCTCGTTGGCCGGGGCGCCGGCATGCGGCTGAACATTGGCGAAGCCGCAATCGAACAGCGTCTTGGCCCGCTCGATCGCCAGGCGTTCGGCAACGTCGACAAACTCGCAGCCACCGTAATAGCGCCGACCGGGATAGCCCTCGGCGTATTTATTGGTCAGCACCGAGCCTTGCGCCTCGAGCACCCCGCGCGAGACGATATTCTCGCTGGCGATCAGCTCTATCTGCGATTGCTGGCGGTGCAGCTCGCGGGCGACGGCTTCCGCCAATTCGGGGTCCGCGTCTCGAAGACCGGCGGAAAAGAAACCGGCTTCCGGTGCGGCATCGGCGATTGAAGCAGTCAGCTGGGTCAGGACGCACCTATCGGGCAGCACACACGGCCTATCGGCGCTGGGGGCACCGAAGTCGCGCAGCCTACCATATCTCGGGCGGCGATGTCAGCCGGCTACCAGAATTCGCGTCGGCCAATCGGATCGGTCATGCCGCGAGCCGGTTGTGAAACAACGGCGCTATCCGTGAATCGTCAAAGCACAAGCATTGTGCAACCGCCGGCGAAACGACTCTTAACAGCAGCGCCGCCATGCTCTTGACAGCTATATCCAAGTCGCCAATGGAACTCGATTTCGCGTATTACTGTGGATGCTGGGCGTTATCGTTGACACCAAGAAATTCGGCTGCAATTATCACCTTTCGGATAAACCTTTCGACTCGGCGGGGCAGGACATGGCGGAAATAGCGGCGCCCAAGATGGCGGATGACGAACTGCTCAGAATGACGACCGAAGTGGTGGCCGCTTATGTGAGCAACAATACCTTGGCGACGGGCCAACTCGGCGATGTAATTCACGCCGTCTACAACTCGCTGCGCGCGCTTGACGGCGCCGTGGCAGAACCACCGCCGGAAGTCCTCAAGCCTGCCGTGCCGCTGCGCAAGTCGATCACCCCCGAATACCTGATCTGCCTCGAAGACGGTAAGAAGCTGAAGATGCTGAAGCGGCATCTGCGCTCGACCTACAACATGACCCCCGACGAGTACCGGGCGAAATGGGGTCTGGGCGCCGATTACCCGATGGTGGCGCCGAAATACGCGCAGCAGCGCTCGGAATTTGCCAAGAAGATCGGGTTGGGTCGCGGCACCGGCCGCCGCTCGGCGCGCGGCAGAAAATAGCGCTCCTCCGGCGTAAAACGAAAAGGGGCGCCGCGGCGCCCCTTTTTGTTGCGCGTTCGAAAACGAGCCTAAATCGAGGGCAAGCGGCCAGAAACGAGGACCACCGCCAGCAGGCAGGCGCCGATGATGAGGATGCCGGCGAGGGTGTTTGAGGCGTAGGCGGCCATGCGGGCTCTTCCCTGCTCCGAGGAATAATGGTCGACGCGTCGCAAGTCCGATGCCAACTCGAGGAGCCAAACCGCCAGTGTCCCCGACACGTTGCCTCTAACGGATGCCCGGGTGCATCGCAGACAGCGATCGGTGCTAATTTGGCCACAATTTCATGTTATGTAGACAATATCGCAACGATATTATCCTCAGTCGCGGATGAGTGACATCGCCGGCATATTCAATCGGGACTGCGACCTGGGGCCGAATGCGGCCGGCTGGGCGCGCCGCCGCGCTCGCACCGCCTGCCTCAACCAGACCGGGAGGGCCATCCGCCGTTCCGCCGCTGTCTTCTCGCTGTTACCGCCGCTGTTATTCCGGTGTTCCCGCGCTGTATTCGCCGCTGCCATTTTTGGATTTCGCCGCGGATTTGCTCGATTTCTGGAGCTCCCGCGCTCGCCGGTAACAGCAAACCGCCCCAATTTTTCAACCGCCGCGCGTGACTGCCGGCTGTTCGGCGCGGCCGATCCTCCGCGGCAGCCTTCTCTCCGATCGGCCTTCCCGTCCCGGTGGCCCGACCCGCTATACTCCGCCTCTCACGATCCGAGGCCATTCATGAGCACATCGAAAACCGAGGCCGCCGAGTTCGATTGGGCGGACCCGCTGCGCTTCGACGACCTGTTGATCGAGGATGAGCGGCTCATCCGCGACAGCGCCCGCGCTTATTGCCAGGACAAGTTGATGCCCCGGGTGCTCTCGGCGCATCGCGAGGAGCGCTTCGACCGCGAGATTTACGATGAAATGGGCGAACTGGGCTTTCTCGGCGCGACGATCGACGGCTACGGCTGCGCCGGCATCTCCTATACCGCCTACGGCCTGATCGCCCGCGAGGTCGAGCGCGTCGACAGCGCCTACCGCTCGGCGATGGGCGTGCAGTCGAGCCTGGCGATGCACCCGATCCATGCCTTCGGCAGCGAAGAGCAACGGCAAAAATATCTGCCGAAGATGGCGACCGGCGAATGGGTCGGCTGCTTTGGCCTGACCGAGCCCGACCACGGTTCCGACCCCGGCAGCATGGCAAGCCGCGCCAAGGCGGTCCCGGGCGGCTACCGCCTCACCGGCAACAAGATCTGGATCACCAACGCGCCGATCGCCGACGTCCTCGTGGTGTGGGCCAAGACCGAGGACGGGCAAATCCGCGGCTTCATCCTCGAACGCGGCATGGAGGGACTGAAGACCCCAAAGATCGAAGGCAAGTTCTCGATGCGCGCCTCGCCGACCGGCGAGATCGTCATGGACGAGGTGTTCGTCCCGGAAGAGAACCTCTTGCCCAATGTGCGCGGGTTGCGCGGGCCGTTCTCGGCCTTGAACAACGCCCGCTACGGCATTGCGTGGGGGGCGATGGGCGCGGCCGAATTTTGCTGGCACGCGGCGCGCGACTACACCATGGCGCGCAAGCAGTTCGGCCGGCCGCTCGCCGCCAACCAGCTGATCCAAAAGAAGCTCGTCGACATGCAGACCGAGATCACCCTCGGGCTGCACGCCTGTTTGCGCCTCGGCCGCCTCAAGGACGAGCACCGCGACACGCCGGAAATGGTCTCGATCCTCAAACGCAACAACGCCGGGAAGGCGCTCGACATCGCCCGGGTCGCGCGCGACATGCATGGCGGCAACGGCATCTCCGACGAGTTTCACGTGATCCGCCACGTGATGAATTTGGAAACGGTCAACACCTACGAGGGCACGCACGACATCCACGCGCTGATCTTGGGTCGCGCGCAGACCGGCATCCCGGCCTTCTAGCCGACGGGGGTCATCCAGTCCTTGAACCACCGGGCGACGCCGGCCTGGCTGAGCCTCCCGGCGAAAAATTCGAACAATTGCTCTTCGGCGCGTTCGCGATTGGCTCCGAGATCGAGCGCCAAACCGTTGGCCTCGAGCAAGGCGACCGCGGCGCGGTAAGCGGTACGCTCGTTAGCGGCGGCGAAGGCCTTGGCGCCGGCAATGGCGACGAGCAGGGACATAGCGAGGGTCGCATAATCCTGGTCCATGAAATAGACCCAGACATTCCACGGCCGCTTGGCCGCAATCTCAAGAGCGGCGCGGTCGAGAAGTTGATGTCGCTCGCCCGCTTTCGCAGCCTCTTCCCGGTTGAGCGCGACGATCGCGTCGACCGAAACCCAACGCGGCTCGCTGGGCAAGGCGGGGCGGCTAGAGCAGCCGGGCGGCGAGCGCCGTGACCGCCGAGATGTCGACGCCGTTGCGCGCGCCGAGCGCGACCAACGCCACTGGATCGGCGCCCTCGCGCAGCCGGGTCAGCGCCCAGATCATCGTCGAACGGGTGCCGCTGCGGCAATGCGCGACCAGCGGCCCCACCGCGCCTTTCAGCACGGCGGCGAACGCATCGATATCAGCCCGGGTCAGCGTAGCGGCCACAAATGGGACGTGGTGATAGGCAATGCCATGCGCCGCGCAGAGCTGCCGCGCCTCCTCGGCGGTCAGTTGACCCGGATCCTCGCCATCCGGACGGTTGTTGACGATAACCTTCGTGCCCGCGGCGGCGAGCGCCTCGATATTGTCGCGGGTTAGCGCGCCGGTGGCGGTCACGCCCGGCGCGAGTTCCATCAGCGGCGGCAAGGTCGGCATGGGATGGCTCCGCAAAGCAAAACGGGCTGCAGAGTCGCAGCCCGTCTCGGTTCCGTCACCAGAAAAGTGGGAGAGGCCCCCCGAAGGGATGTTAGGCGGCGTATTGCCCCGGACGCTGAACGAGATCGCCCGCGCGGATCCAGAAGCGCTCGAGACGGCGCAGTGTCACCGTCGCGGAGTTGAGGTCCTCCGGCGTGATCGCGGTCTGGTTCAGCATCTCGGCGTGGCGCTGATGCATCGCCTGCAGGCGGTCGCGCAGCTTCGAGCCCTTGTCGGTCAGCCGGACGTGGATCGAGCGGCGATCGTGCACCGAGCGCTCCTGCGCCAGATAGCCGTTCTCGACCATCTTCTTGACGTTGTACGACACGTTCGAGCCGAGGTAGCAGCCGCGCAAGGTCAGCTCGCCGACCGTCATCTCGGCGTCGCCAATATTGAACAGCATCAGGCCCTGAACGTTGTTGATGTCGTGGATGCCGAGCCCGTCGAGCTCGAGCTTCACGACCTCGAGAAAGTGCCGGTGAAGCCGCTCGACAAGCGAGATCACCTCAAGATAGCCATTGTCCATTGTCGCCCCGTTAGGCCGCCGTCTCGTCGAAAACCTAACGAGGTTTGTGTTAATTTTCCGTTTTCACGCGCTGTTTTCGTTGCGTCGGACCATCTGCATGATGGCCGAGAAATCGAGCCCGCCCCTACCGCCGTCGACAAAGAGTTGGTAGAGGTTGGCGGCGGCCGCGCCCAAGGGAGTCGCCGCCGCAGCGGTGCCAGCCGCTTGCTGCGAAAGCCGCAAATCTTTCAGCATGTTGGCGGCGGTGAACCCGGCGGTGTAGCCGCGGTTCGACGGCGCCGCCGGCACCGGTCCCGGCATAGGGCAGTAATTGGTCATCGCCCAGCATTGGCTGGTCGAGGTGCTGCAGATGTCCCACAGCGTTTGCGCCGGAAGCCCGAGTTTTTCAGCGAGCGCGAATCCCTCGCACACCCCGATCATCGACACGGCGAGCATCATGTTGTTGCAGATTTTCGCAGTCTGCCCAGCCCCCGAAGGCCCGGCGTGGACGATAGTACGGCCCATCTTTTCGAGAATCGGCCGGGCCTTGGCGAAGGCCGCGTCGGCGCCGCCGACCATGAAGGTCAGCGTCGCCGCCGCAGCGCCGATAGTTCCGCCCGAGACCGGCGCGTCGATCATCTCCAGCCCAGCCTTTGCCGCCTCCTCGGCGACCAGCTGGGCGGTCTCGACGTCGATGGTCGAGCAATCGATCAAGAGCGCGCCCTTCTTCGCCTTGGCGATGATCCCGTTCGGGCCGAGATAGACCGCGCGCACCTGCGGCCCGGCGGGCAGCATGGTCACGACGATGTCGCCCGCGGCGGCCGCCTCGGCGATGCTCGAAGCTCCCTGTCCGCCCTGCTCGGACAGCGCGGCGACTTGCGCCGCGGCGAGGTCGTAGCCGGTGACCCGGTGCTGCGCCTTGACCAGGTTGGCCGACATCGGGCCGCCCATATTGCCGAGGCCGATAAAGCCGATCGTCGCCATCTTCCCGATCCTCCGTCAGTCGAATGTCAATTCACCCTCGCCGAGCGGCGCGAAATAGGCCTCCGCCGTGCGCTCGTCGACCTCGGCAAGGCTCGCCGGGCGCCAATGCGGTCGCTGATCCTTGTCGACCAGTGCCGCGCGCACGCCCTCGTAGAAGTCGTGCGCCGCCATGACGTGCTGGGTCATTCGATATTCAAGCCGAAGCGCCGCTTCAAGGTCGAGCCCCTGCCCCAGGGTCAATTGGCGCGACGTGATGCGCAGGCTGGTCGGCGATTTGGTCAGCAGCAAGGCGCGGGTTTCGGCCGCCCATTGGGGATCGCCGGTTTCGGACTGCAGCGCGTCGAGGATGGCCTCGATGCTGTCGCCGGTGAAGCAGCGGTCGATCACCGCGCGTCGTGCGGCTAGCGGCGGCGGGCCTGGATCCTCGTTGAAGCGATCGAGTACCGCCTCGACCTGCGCCCGCTCCCGCCCGTCCTCCCAGGCAAGGCCGGTCAGCGCCGCGCGCAGCTCAGGCACGCGCTCGTGGGGCACGAAATGCGTCGCGAACCCGCAGTAGAGCGCATCGGCGGCGCCGAGCCGCACACCGGTGAGGCCGAGATAGCGGCCGATATGCCCTGGACAGAGATTGAGGAAGCGCGTCGCGCCGACATCGGGAAAAAGCCCGATCCCGGTTTCCGGCATCGCGAACATCGAATTCTCGGTCGCGACTCGATAGGCGCCGTTGACCGAAATTCCGGCGCCGCCGCCCATGGTGATGCCGTCGATGATCGCGACATAGGGCCTCGGATAATGGTGGATAAAGCTGATGATCCGGTATTCCTCGGCGAAGAAGACCGAGGTGAAGGACCGGTCGCCGGAGAGGCCCTTGCCTGCCTCATAGACCGCGCGCACATCGCCGCCAGCGCAGAAAGCGCGGTCGCCAGCGCCCTCGATCAGCACGGCATGGACTGCCGGATCGGCAGCCCAATTGCGCAAGGCAGGATCGAACTGCCGGTACATGCCAAGCGTGAAGGCGTTCAAGGCCTGCGGCCGGTTCAGCAGCACCGTGCCGACGCCGCCCTCACGGCCGAACAGGATGTCGTCGCTATCGCTCAAAGCGGGATGACGAGAAGCGTGTCGATTTTCTGGCTGTCGAGCACGACGAGGCGCTCGATAAAGCGGAAGGGCGCGCGGCCGACATCGATGCGATCGAGATATCGGCCGGTGGCGAAAAGGCTCATCCCGCCATCGTGCATGATGCGCGCGATAAAGAAGTTGGAGCGCGTCTCGGCAACCTTGCCGTCGAGCGTCAGGATGCGGGTCGGCCCGAGTAAATGGCGGTAGCGGTGTTCCTCGAACATCAGCACGCGGCGCAGCGAAGTGACCCGATCGACGAGCATGCCGCGCGAGGCGCAATAGATCACGCCGTGCTGGTAACCCGCCTCATGGCTCTCGCGGTCAGTGATCAGATAACGACAATCGTCGCCAAAAAAATCCGGCCATTCCTCGAGCCGGTCGTCGTCTATGCAATCGGCATAGGCCGCCATCAGCTCATGGATGCCGAGCCGCACCTTGTCATCGGACATGCTGGGGCTCAGACGCCGGTGACCGCGCGATACTTCTTCCAGAAGCCGCGGATTGCCGCCTCGCTGGCGCGGAAGGTTTGCGACTGCGCTTCGTGGCCGCCCATCATGACGATGCCGTCGCCGTCATCGTTGTCTTTTAGCGCGCGCTGAACGAACCCGCCGACGCAGCCGTCCTCCATCGAGATATAGCCAGCGGCGCCGATCAGATTGCCCTGACGCAGCCGTCGTTCCCGCATTGCCGAGTCGTCGCTGTCGAATCCGAGATGCACCCAGTCGAGCTCGGTCTTGTCGACGCCACGCGGGCGGATGACCCGTACCGCGATGGTGTTTCGCACCTGCTGCAACACCATGTTGGGGAAGACGGTCAGAATCTGCACCGAGACCTGGTCGCCGAACTCGTCGACCGACTCGACGACCGAGTTGTCTTCGAGCTTGAGGTCGGTGTCGGAGCGCAGCTGCGCCGCCTTGTAGTCAGCGTCCTCGGCAGCGTAGTCGAGCTTGGCCTGGCTGAAATGATGGCCGCCATCCTCGCTGATATTGATGCTGCCTGGCATTGACAGGCGGTTGATGCGGAACGTCGTCAGGAACGAGTGCAGGATCGAGGCGTGGTAGGTGTCCTTGACGTTCTCGGCGTAAAGCTTCCAGTTGTTGGGCAGGATCTGCGTTGAACGGCCGATGATGTGCGTCGGCCGTCCTTCAAGCACTCGCTTCAAGCCGCCGACCACGACCGGGCCAAGATAGGTCAGCAGGTCGGTGACCGTGTCGCTGAACGTGCCGAAGACGAGGCCGCACAGCTCCGCGACGCGCAGGCGCTGGAGATGGTGCTCCTCCTTGTGGAACTCGGGCGCCATGCCGCCCTGGCGCTTCACCCCCTTCTCGAAAGCGACACCGGTGAGTTGGCCGGTGAGATCGTAGCTCCAGCCGTGATAGATGCAGGTGATCTCTCGCCCGTGCCCCTTGTTCTTGAGGCACAACAAGTTGCCGCGGTGAGCGCAGCGGTTGACGAACGCATTGATCGCGCCGTCCTCGCCGCGGGTAACGACGATCGCCACCTCACCAACCGTCGTCGCCACCCAGTCGCCGGGATTGGGAATCTCGCCGGTGAGGCAGAGATAGCTCCACGTCTCGCCCTTGAAGATTGTCTCCTGCTCGATCGCATATTGCTGCGGGTCGGTGTAGACCCGGAACGGCACTTCGCTGAGCGCGTTCGAGTGCCATGAAACTGCTCCGTCAAACCTCACGTCATGGACCGACATCGCGTCCTCTCGGCTGAAGCAATCGCTGGCGGAACTATGCGCCCGGGGCGCTGCTTACGTCCACTGCGCTAACGCTTCAGTGCGGCGCGTCAGGCCACGGCTTCACGGGCTTGGTCTCGCCCGGCTGCAACCCGCCAAGATGCTCTAATATCTGCTGATAGTCCGGGCTGTCGGGCTTGTAGTCGATCTCACCTTCGCCTGCGCCGCCACCCGGCAGCGGCGCCCGCAACCGCAGGTGGATCGTGCCGTCGGGCAGCATCGTCGCCACACCGATATATTCGGCTTCGGCCGCCCGGAGCGACCACAACGTCAGCATGGCGATGGCCAGTGCCAACAAGCGCCGCCGCGTCGTCGATGTGAAATCCCGCATACTCATGGACTCGCATACTCATAAACATGCGAGCAATAAGTGCCCGCATCCCTTGGCTCGGCGAAAGTTCCAATGGGCATCCGCGGGCCTTCCCGGGCAGCGGCAGTCCAAATACTCGCTTAACAATCTGCGGTAATCGTTCTAGATTAATTGTGGACGGTCTGGACTCGGTGGCGAATTCGGAGCACCCACAGATGTCAGTCGGCGACGTCACAACATTGGTGGGTTTAGCGGAACAATTCGGTCCATTTTTATTTGCAATTTTATTCATCCTTGTCGTCACCCGCACGGCGCATCAATGGTTCCGCGAGGCGGTCAGCCGAACGCCCCACGCCAATCCAGCGGAAATTCGCACTCTGCGGTTCTATTTCATCCTCAGCGTCTATTGCGGTATCGGCGCCATGATCCTTTCGGTCGGATGGTGGTTCTATGCGCAAACACGTGGGATGTATTACTATCAATTTTCGATTTCCGAGCTTAGCAACGAAGATCAGATAATTTCCCAATTTTTTAGTAAAACGGCGCCAATGCCAGTTGTTGCTGGGGCCGCTCCATTACACGATGAGTATTTCCTAATTGGTCAGCCAACACCTTTTAACCAGGGCCAAAAATTCACTATTCAATACTACCGGCTGCCGCAAGGCACTGGCACCAATACCGGAACCGTCATCACACCCCAGGACATCGTCGTCGCCTATTCCGGCAACAGCAGCGACGCCTTTCGGTTAGTCGCGCAGGCAGGAGAACCGCCGACGCTTCAATTGAGCTCGGCGAGGCCCGACGCATCGCTCCATTTTCTGGCGCTTCGTGACCTGGCCCGGTTGGCGCAAGCGGCTGCTCTGACGTCAGCCGACGGGATTGGAGCGACGCATTGATCCGATTTGCCATCGCGGTGGGCCTGATGCTGCTCCTCTTGCCCGCATCAACGGCGGCCGCGCAATCAACTTGCGTAACCCGATCGGGTTCCTGCCCCATCAGCGGACAGGCGTCGCCGGGCAGCACCTGCATATGCATGACCGCCGCAGGGCCGGTGCCGGGCAGCGTGCCTGGTACGCGCCCGAATTTCTGTTGTACGCCGGCGGGCCGCCTTGGCCCTTACAACACGCTGACGACGCCCGCCGGAGTAGCGTGTTCCGGATTGTTGCCGTCAGGCGCGCGAGTCACCGGACAAGCCTGTTATTAGGGGTTTCGGGGAACGAACTTCATCAGGTCGGAAGCATCGCAATACGGGCTAAATTAGAAACGAATGTTCGCCGCGCCGCGCGCTGAGGGGCCTATTTCTCAATGATGTAGTCTCTCATCGCGGGAGCGGCGTTATGGAGATGTGGTTCATTGTCGGCCTGCTCGCCCTGATCGAGCTTTTCATCGTTGTGCGGATCCCGCTGGCGCTATTCGACGGCGCGGTGCCACTCAATCCCGCTGGCTGGTTCGGCTACGCCGAGTATCTCGACGTCACCGTCGAGCGACGGAATTCTCCCAGAACTTATTGGTTTATCGTGTCACTGGCGACCGCCCTGGCGATGCTCTTCGGCGTCTTCATCTATTTGATCGCGACCCGCACCGCGACCTAGCGGCGGCTCACTCCATCGCCACCGCCGGTTCCGAGGCTCGTCGGCGCGGCCGACGCAGTAGCAGCAGGAATGGCGCCGCGATCAGAATGACGACCACCATCAGGTGGAAATCATCGATATAGGCGATCATCTGCGCCTGGCGCGTCACCTGGGCATTAAGCGCGGCAACGCCATGGATATTGGTCAGGCTGTACGGCGCACCGAGCGTCTGTGCCAGCGGATTGTCGGGCCTTACATGCTCGGCGAGCCGTGAATGGACGACCTGAGTGTTTTCCACCAGTAGGGCCTCGACGATCGAGATTCCGACGCTGCCCCCGACATTGCGCATCAGGCTGAAAATCGCGGTGCCCTGGGTGATGACATTGCGCGGCAGGGTAGAAAAGGTGACGACGCTCAATGGGGTAAACACGAAGCCGAGGCCGAACCCCTGCAGCATTCCGGTGGTGATGAATGGCCACGTCCCCATCTCCAACGAAAACCCGGTCATCTGCCACAGCGACACGGCCGTCAGCGTGAGCCCGCCGAGGATGATCAGCCTGATGTCGATCTTGCCGACGAGGCGAGCGACGACGAACATCGCGACCATCGTGCCAAGGCCGCGCGGCGCGGTGACGAAGCCGGCGGTCATAACCGGGTAGTTCATCAGCGCCTGCATCATCGTCGGCAGCAAGGTCATCGACCCATAGAGCGGAATACCGATCAGGAACATCAGCACGATACCGGCGACGCAATTCGAATCTTTGAGCAGGGCGCGGTTGAGGAACGATCGGTCGCCCGCGGTCGCGGTATGGACGATGAAAAGATAAAGGCTGAGCGCGGCGACGATCGCCTCGATCCGAATTTCACTCGAGCCGAACCAGTCCTTAAGCTCGCCGCGGTCGAGCATCATCTGCAGCGCGCCGATGGCGACGCTCAAGGTCGCGAAGCCGAACCAGTCGAAGGCTTCGCGCTGGCCATGTCGGCTCTCGTGGATGAAGACCATGATCCCGGCGGCGGCGAGCACGCCGACCGGCACATTGATGTAAAACACCCACCGCCATGAGTAGTCGTCGGTCAGCCAGCCGCCGAGCGCCGGCCCGATGATGGGGCCGAGGATCACCCCCATGCCCCATACCGCCATCGCCTTGGCGTGCTGTTCGGGCGGGTTGACCTGCAGCAGCACCGATTGCGAGAGCGGCACCAGAGCCGCGCCGCAAATCCCCTGGAGCAGCCGGTAGATGACGAGCTGGGCGAGGCTGGTCGCGGCGCCGCACAGGGCCGAAGCGATGGTGAAGCCGATCACCGAGATGAGGAACACGTATTTGATCCCGAAGCGACTGGCGAGCCAGCCAGTCAGCGGGGTCATGATCGCGGCGGCGACGATGTATGACGTCACCACCCAGGCGATCTGATCCTGCGAGCACGAGAAGCTGCCCTGCATGTGCGGCAGCGCGACATTGGCGATTGTCGTGTCGACGCCTTGCATGAACGTCGCCAGCATGATCGAGGCAGTGATCGCACCGCGATTGATGCGCGGCCCCGCCTCGCCGCCCGGCGGGGTGGCCGTTCCGCTCGATGAAGCCAGGCTCCGCATGCGCCATCCTCGGCGAGAGCGCCGCCGCGCGCAACCGCGCCCCAAGATGGCGGCAATATCGCGGCCAGGTTACTCGACGGCGACAGCCGGGCCTTTCGGGACGCGGTTCGGCCGGCGCAAAAGCAACAGGAACGGCAGCGCCACGAGAATGACGATCACCATGAAATGGAAATCGTCGATATAGGCGATCATCTGCGCCTGACGGGTGACCTCCGCGTTGAGCGCGGCGACGCCGTGGACCTCGGTGAGGCTGAATGGCGCGCGCAGCGCCTGGGCGACCGGGTTGTCGGGCCGGATGTGTTCGGCGAGCCGCGAGTGGACGATCTGGCTGTTGCGGACGAAGAGCGCCTCGACAATCGAGACGCCGACGCTGCCGCCGACATTGCGCATCAGGCTGAAGATCGCGGTGCCTTGGGTGAGGTGCTGGCGCGACAGGGTAGAGAAGGTGATCACGCTCAATGGCGTGAACACAAAGCCGAGCCCGAACCCCTGCAGGATGCCGGAGACAAGCAGCAGGTTCATGTTCATCGCGAGCGAAAACCCGGTCATCTGCCACAACGAAATCGCAGTCAACGAGAGCCCGGTGAGGATGATGAGCCGGGTATCGATCTTGCCGATAATGCGCGCGACGAGAACCATCGCGACCAGGGTGCCGATGCCGCGCGGCGCGGTGACGAACCCGGCGGTCACGACCGGATAGTTCAGCAACACCTGCATCATCGTCGGCAACAGCACCATCGTGCCGTTGAGAATGATGCCGACAAAGAACATCAGGATGAAGCCGGCGGTGAAATTAGGGTCCTTTAGCATGTTGCGGTTGAGGAAGGAGCTGGCGCTGGTCGTCGCCGTGTGCACGACGAAGAGGTAGAAACACAACGCCGCGACAGTCGCCTCGACCCAAATCTCGGTCGAGCCGAACCAATCCTTGAGCTCGCCGCGGTCGAGCATCATCTGGACTGCACCGACCGCGACCGACAGCGTGCCGAAGCCGAAGAAATCGAACCGCTCGCGGTGGCCGTGCCGGTCGTCGTGGATGAAGACGAGGATGCCAATGGCGCACAGCACGCCGACAGGCAGGTTGATGAGGAAGACCCAGCGCCAGGTGAAATTGTCGGTCAGCCAGCCGCCGAGGGCCGGACCGATGATCGGACCGAGCATCGTGCCGATTCCCCACAGCGCCATCGCCCGGCCGTGGCGCTCGGGCGGATTAGCGCGCAGCAGCACTGATTGCGACAGCGGCACTAGCGCCGCGCCGCAAATTCCCTGAAGCACGCGATAGAGCACGAGCTGCACCAAGGTCGTCGCCAGCGCCACACAAGGCCGACGCCGTTGTGAAGCCGACGACCGAGGTGAAGAACACCCATTTAATGCCGAGCCGGCCAGCGAGCCAGCCGGTGAGCGGCGTCATGATCGCGGCGGCGACGATGTACGACGTCACCACCCAGGCGATCTGATCCTGCGAGCAACTGAAGCTGCCCTGGATATGCGGCAACGCGACATTGGCGATCGTGGTGTCGACGCCCTGCATGATCGTCGCGCAGGTGATCGAAGCGGTGATCGCGGCCCGGTTGACCCGCGGCTCGCCGATCCCATCGCCGGTTACGGTGGTGGCGCCACGAAATGACCCAAGGCTGCGCATGGCGCGCGCATCCTCGGCGACGACGGCAGAGCTTGCAACAGCTGCCACCGCGCCCGTGATATGTGCGGGCGATGCGCTGGTCGAAACTTCGCTGGACGAAAATCGCGCTGCTGGTGTTCGGGGCTGGTGGCTTGCTGGGGCTCGCCGTCGTCTCGGTGCCGCTGCCACGGCTGGCGCGGGTCGCCAGCGCGGCGATGGCGCTGGGTATCCTCGCGTTGCCGGCTACCGTCGTCGCCGATTGGCGCCGCAAATCGCCGGTGACGCCGGCGCGCCGCCGCCGCTATGCGGGCGCGAAGCGTCGCACCATCGCGCCGCAGCGTCGCAAACCTCGCCGGCGTTGATCCCGCCATGCAGGCCGGACGCTTCCCCCATCCCGCTCGCCCGTACTAGGATCGAATCGGAAGCGCGGGGAGCCGTCCCGGCCGAAGCTCGATGGAGGAAATGCTATGGCGAAGAAAAAGATCGCGGTCGTCTGCACCGGCGCGGTCGGCGGCTATGCCGGGGCGCATATGGTCAAGGCCGGGGAGGATGTGACCTTTATCGATTTCTGGCCCGAGCATGTCGAGCACATGAAGAAACACGGGCTGACCATCACCCATTTGCGCGATGTCGAGCCGTTCACCGTGCCGGTGCGCGCGCTGCATGTCACCGAGCTGCAGCAGGTCTCGAAGGAAAAGCCGTTCGATATCGCCTTTGTCTGCACCAAGAGCTATGACACCGCCTGGGCGACGACGATGATCAAGCAGTACGTCGCCGATAACGGCTATTTCGTCTCGCTGCAGAACTGCATGAACGAGGAGACGATCGCCAACATCGTCGGCTGGGGCAAGACGCTGGGCTCGATCGCCAGCTCGATCACCGTGGCGCTCCACGCGCCCGGGCAGATCGTCCGCGCCGCCGGCAAGTCGGGCTCCAAGCACACCGTATTCCGCGCCGGCGAAGTGCACGGCCGCGTGACCGAGCGCGCCAAGGAGGTGCGCGACCTGCTCGCCAATGCCGACAGCGCCATGGTCACCGAGAATTTGTGGGGCGAGCGCTGGTCGAAGCTAGTCACCAACGTGATGGGCAACGGGCTCTCAGCCTGCACCGGGATGATCACCAAGGACATGGTCAAGAACGACGCGATCCGCCATTTCTCGAACCGGCTCGGCAGCGAGGCGATCCGCGTCGGCCAGGCGCTCGGCTACACCTTCGACGAAGTCAGCCACATGGATCCGGAGATGATCGCGCGGTCCGGCGAAGGCGATGCCGAGGCGCAGCGGATGATCGACGAGCACCGGCTCGAAGAGGCCAACAAACCCGGCGGCGGCGAGCACCGCCCGTCGATGGGCCAGGACATGGTCAAGGGCCGCCGCACCGAGATCAACTTCCTCAACGGCTTTGTCGTGCAGAAGGGCAAGGAGGTCGGGATCGACGCGCCGACCAATGCGATCCTCACCGACATCGTGTTGCGGGTCGAGCGCGGCGAACTGAAGGCGGACCCCAAGCACATCACTGATTTAAGACTGAATTAGCATCGACTAGCCCCTCTCCCGCATGCGGGAAAGGGAGGGACCCATCGCGCCAGCTATTGGGAGGGTGAGGGCTCGTGGCGAGCACCCTCACCCGCCTCGCTGCGCTCGGCACCCTCTCCCGCTCGCGGGAGAGGGACAGGAGGAAGAGGATGCTCGCTGTCGTCAACACGCCGGGCGGGCCGGCGCCGGTCGCGATCCGCGATGTAGCTGAACCCAAGCCGAAGGCGAACGAGGCGGTAGTCGCGGTGCACGCGTTCTCGCTCAACCGCGGCGAGATGCGCCTGTTTCAGGTGCGGCCCGAGGGCTGGCGTCCCGGCCAGGACATCGCCGGCGTGGTGGTACGCCAGGCCGCAGACGGCAGCGGGCCGGTGGCGGGAACCCGCGTCGTCTGCCTCACCGACTGGGAGGGCTGGGCCGAGCGCGCCGCGGTGCCGAGCCATCGCATGGCGGCGCTGCCGGACAGCGTGTCGTTTGCCGCTGCGGCGGCGCTGCCGGTCGCCGGGTTAACGGCTCTCAGGACGCTGCGCCACGGCGCGCCGCTGTTGGGCAAGCGGGTGCTGATTACCGGCGCGGCCGGCGGGGTCGGCAATCTCGCGGTGCAGCTGGCGGCGCGGTCGGGCGCCAGAGTGACGGCGGTGGTCGGCGGCGCCGAGCGGGCCAAAGTGCTCGACGGGCTCGGCGCCGCCGAAATCGTCACCGCCATCGACAAGGCGCAAGGGCGCTTCGAGCTGATCCTCGAAGCTGCCGGCGGCGCGTCGCTGACCGCCGCGATCGCGCGGGTCGAGGCGAAGGGCGTCGTCGTCATCTACGGCAATTCGTCGGGCGAGCCGGCGCCGCTCAATTTCCGTGACTTCGCCGAGCACCAGAACGCCCGGCTGCAAGGTTTTCACTATTTCACCTCGGAGTCCGAGGAAAAGTTCGGTCCCGACCTAGCGTTGCTGGTCTCGCTGGTCGCCGATGGCTCGCTGAAGCCGTGCGTCGTTGAGCACGACTGGCACGAGATACCGGCGGCCGGCGCGCGATTGCTGGCGCGCGGTATTGCCGGCAAGGCCGTGTTCCGCATTCCACAGAGCTGAACGGAGGGAACGATGACGATCAAAGATCAAAGTCGGCGACAAAATCCCGAGCGTGACCCTGCGCCACCTGACCGCCGACGGGGTGCAGGCGGTCAGCAGCGACGATTATTTCAAGGGCCGCAAGGTCGCGATATTCGGGCTGCCCGGCGCCTATACCCGAACCTGCTCGTCGCGCCACCTGCCCGGCTATGTCGCCAACGCGGCGGCGCTCAAGGCCAAGGGCATCGACGAGATCGCCTGCGTCTCGGTCAACGACGCGTTTGTGATGAACGCCTGGGGCAAGGAGCACAATGCTGCGGGCAACGTGACAATGCTGGGTGACGGGTCGTGCGAGCTGACTCAGGCGCTCGGCCTCACCGTCGACCGCACCGAAGCAGGGATGGGCATCCGCTCGCAGCGCTATTCCATGGTCGTCGATGACGGCGTGGTCAAAGAATTAAGCGTCGAGCCGTCGGGCGAATACGGCGTCTCCAGCGCCGAGGCAATGCTGGAACGGCGCTAACGCTACCCAGCCGGAGATTCTCCGGCCGGGTGTCCACGCTCGGTCGGAGCGGGCGGACTCAGCCGAAGCGAACTTCGCTGCGATGCCAGTTACGCCACTGCCGTGCGCGACGTTCCCGGCGCGAGCCGTCCGCGGCGTGGGAGCGCTGGAACGACATCGCCTTGGAACCCGTCACCTGCACCCAGCCGCGATGCGGATCAAATTTCTGGGCGTAGCCGCCGCTTAGCACCTCAAAAGCAGCGCGCGAGTGGCCCTTCAGATCGATGGCGCCGTGAGCGTGCTGGTGACCGAACCAGTTTGGCGTCACGAAATCGGTCACGAGGATGTCAGCGATCTTGTAACCGTATTGGTCAAACTCGACCGGGTCGCACACCTCACCGGCCCAGAATACCCCGTGGACGTCCTGGTAGGCGCTGTTCAACCATGGATCGACGGCCATCTCGCAGATCTCGTGCGTGGCGCCGACGCTGATGCTCGCGTTGTCGGAAAGCAGCGTCTTGACGAAGACCTTGGAGATCGGGAGGCCTTCATTCGTCAGATCGTGATAGGCCAGGGCGCCCGCTTGGTCGCTGTTGTCGAGAAACACCACCCACCACGTTCCAGCACCCGGTGCCTGGCCTTTGGGTACGAAGCCGAACGTGGCTTCATCTACACCCCAAGCCGGGGCGAGGTCCTTGTTCCACTGTTGGTCAAGCGCGGGAATCATCTTTTGCACATCGGCGTCGCCGATGGCCGTCGAACTCGTTGATAACTGCGATTTGGACCATGGTTTGGCTCCTTCGGGTCGATCGGTGACCCGATGGAATCAGCTTGCAATTGCTCGCGCAGAAGTAAAGTGGCGGCGCGGGGAATAGTTTCGAGATCGACGCAAATCCGTCGGATCGGAGTGGCGCCGCACCACGCATAACAAAGACAAAGAAGTGGCCGGGTGGAGCCCGGCCACAGCAAGTCCGGTTTATTAGTGTACCGCGGCGCTTGAGCTGCCGGCGCTCGGCGCCAGAGCGAAGCCGATCTGCGGACGCTCGGGGGCCTTGAAGCCTTGCGGGCGATCGTCCTCAACGATCTCGCCATCGAGCGCCAGGCGGCCGCCAACGACGCTCAGCGACATGATACGACGCTCGCCGTCCTCGGGCTGGTCGAGCAGACGCTCGGAGATCGGGTCCTCGACCAGGCTCTGGATCGCCCGCTTCAGCGGCCGGGCGCCAAAGGCCGGATCCCAGCCGAGCTCAGCCAGGCGGCGGCAGGCCGCCTCGTCGGCGACCAGCGAGAGCCCACGATCGGACAGCCGGTGGTTGACGCGGGCGAGCTGGATATCAACGATCCGCGTCATCTCCTCGCGGCCGAGGCGGCCAAAGATCAGCACGTCGTCGAGCCGGTTGAGGAATTCCGGCCGGAAGGCGCGGCGCACCGCCTCCATGACCTCTTGGCGGGCGCGGCCGACATCCTCGTCCTCGGCCAGGGCCAGCAGGGCCTCGGCGCCGAGGTTGGAGGTCATGATCAGGATCGCATGGCGGAAATCCGCGGTGCGTCCCTGGCCGTCGGTCAAGCGGCCGTCCTCCATTGCCTGCAGCAGCACATTGAGCACGTCCGGGTGCGCCTTCTCGACCTCGTCGAGCAGCACGACCTGGTACGGGCGGCGACGGATTTTCTCCGCCAAGGTGCCGCCATCGTCGTAGCCGACATAGCCCGGCGGCGAGCCGATCATCCGCGACACGGTGTGCCGCTCGCCGTATTCGGACATGTCGAGGCGGGTGACCGCATTCTCGTCGTCGAACATGAACTCGGCCAAAGCCTTCGCCAGCTCAGTCTTGCCTACGCCGGTCGGCCCGAGGAACAGAAACGAACCGGTCGGTCGGGCCGGATCCTTCAGACCAGCGCGCGAGCGGCGCACCGCTCGCGACACCGCGCTTACCGCCTCTTTCTGGCCGACAACCCGCTTGGCGAGCTTGTCTTCCATATCCTTGAGGCGCTGGCGTTCAGCTTCGAGCATGCGCTCGACCGGGATGCCGGTCCACTTGGTAACCACCGCAGCAACATCACGCGCGGTGACCTCCTCCCGCTCGGTCGAGGCGCGGGCCTCGGCATCGGCGAGACGGTGCTCCAGATCGGGGATGATCGAATAGGTCAGCTCACCGGCCTTCGACCAATCGCCGTCGCGCTGGGCGCGCTCGAGATTAGTCTTGGCCTGGTCGAGCTCTTCCTTGAGCCGGCGATCCTCATGGCGCCGGGACTGCGAGGTGCGCCATTCCTCGTCGGCGGACGCCTCCGCTTTCTCAGCGTCGGCAAGCTCGGTCTCGAGCTTCGCGAGGCGTTCCTGCGAGGCGCGATCGGGCTCGGCTTTCAGTGCCTCGCGCTCGATTTTCAGCTGCACCACCTTGCGGGTGATCGCATCCAATGCCTCGGGCTTGCTGTCAACCGCGATGCGGACGCGCGAGGCAGCCTCGTCGACAAGGTCGATCGCCTTGTCGGGCAGGCGGCGTTCGCCGATGTAGCGCGCCCCGAGTTGCACCGCCGCGACGATCGCCGCGTCGGTGATGCGCACGCCGTGATGCACCTCGTAGCGCTCCTTGAGCCCACGCAGGATGGACACCGCGTCGTCGCTCGACGGTTCGTCAATCGTTACCGGCTGGAAACGCCGCGCCAACGCAGCGTCCTTCTCGATGTAGCGGCGGTATTCGTCGGGCGTGGTCGCGCCGATGCAGCGCAGCTCGCCGCGCGCCAAGGCGGGCTTCAGCATGTTCGAGGCGTCGATCGCGCCATCCATACGGCCGGCGCCGACCAGCATGTGCAGTTCGTCGATGAAGACAATGATCTGCCCGGCGGCAGCCTGAATCTCGGCGAGGACGGCCTTGAGCCTCTCCTCGAACTCGCCACGGAACTTGGCGCCGGCGACCAGCTGCGTCAGGTCGAGCGCCAGCACCCGGCGGTTCTTCAACCCTTCCGGAACGTCGCCAGCGGCCAGCCGCTGGGCCAGGCCTTCGACGACGGCGGTTTTGCCGACGCCGGGTTCGCCGATCAGCACCGGGTTGTTCTTGGTGCGCCGCGCCAGCACCTGGATGGTGCGGCGAATTTCATCGTCGCGGCCAATGACCGGGTCAAGCTTGCCGTTCTTCGCTTCCTCGGTGAGGTCGCGCGAGTATTTGGCGAGCGCCTCCCAATTCTGTTCCGCCTGCGCCTCATTGGCCTTGCGGCCGTGACGCCACTGCTCAACCGCCTCTGCCATGGCCTTCGGGTCGACCGCGGCACGGGCAAAGATCGGGCGCAGCGCCTTCTGCTGCGCCAGGCTCTCGAGCAGCCGCTCCGCGGTGACGAACTTGTCGCCGGCGGCGCGCGCGGTCTCGATCGCGGCCTGCAGCACCGCCGCCAGCTCGGATGACATGTACACCGGAAACGGGCCGTCGCCCGGCAGCTTCGGCTGGCGCTCCAGCCGCTCCTCGGCGGCGGTCTTCAACTGCTCGGGGTCGCCCCCGGCCTCTCGGACAATCCGTGCGGCCAAGCCTTCGCCGTCATCGAGCAGCGCTTTGAGAAGATGTTCGGGAAGAACGTGTTGATGGCGCCCAGCCAGGGCTTCCATTTGCGCGCCTTGCAGAATCCCCCGGGCACGCTCGGTGAAATTTGCGAAGTCCAAAATGGCACCTCGTCTAAGACCCCGCCCTCGAGGAGGCGCGGGGGGCGCTGAATACGGCCCGCCCAATGCGCGACCGCCAACGCCATGACGAAAAGATAGGCCGAGGAACTACAAAATCAAGCTGTGGGAAGAGTATATCGGACTAATTTTGTCCTCATTGAGCGGCAGCGCGGATCGCGGCCGGTCCGGCCGGCAGGAAGCGATCGAGCAGCTGCCCCGGCCCCCTCTCGTGGCGGGCATAGTCCCTGCCGTCGTGGACGCGTGTGCCGTTGACGTAGACGCCGTGGACGCCGACCGGGTCGCGCAGCGTCCGGGTGCCACCGCCCGGCAGATCGTTGGCGCGGCGCGCCGGCGAGACAGCGACCGTGGCCGGATCGAAAACTAGCAAGTCAGCATGGGCGCCGACTTCGATCTTGCCGCGATCGGGGATGCCGTAGAGCCCGGCCTGGTGGCTGGTCAGCCGGCGCACGCCCTCGACCAGGTCGAACGCGCCGCGCTCGCGCACCCAATGGCCGAGCAGATAGAGCCCGAACCCGGCATCGCACAGATAGACGAGATGCGCGCCGGCGTCGGATAGCGCGATCACCCCGGCCGGATGCTTGACCAGGGGTTCGACGCCCGCATCGACCGCGTTGAGGAACCGGCCGATAAAGCCGGTGTCGAGGTTCTCCTCGAGGCCGAGATCGAGGAAGGCGTCGAGCGGGTCGCGATTGCCGCCGCTGACAATCTCGGCGATCGAGCGGTTGGCGAGCCCGGCGTTCTCGGGCTTGACCGGCGCGGCGACGATGACCCGGTCCCAATTGCCCTGGAAGATCGTCCCCGGAATCGGGTTACGCAAATTGTCGCGGAACTTGTCGCGGAAGCTCGGGTCGGCGAACACCGCCTTGAGCTGCTCGCGATCGTAAGCCTTGACCGGGTCGAAGGCGGGGTGGCTGTAGAATGGATAGGCCGCGGCAAGGGTGAAGTCGAACGACAGCGGCTGGCAGGTGAATTGGAGATAGACCTCCTGCCCGCGTTTCTGCGCCGCAGCGGCCGCCTCGAACATGCCGAGACCGCGCTCGGGGAACTGCTCGTTGTAGAACGAGAGGCCGGTGGTCATGAAGATGCGGCGACCATGGCGGCCGGCGATCTCGGCGATCGTCTCGACCGGCACCGTGCCCGAGGCGATTTCGACGACGCCGCGCCCCGGCCCGCCCATCGCCCCGACCAGCGCCTCGAACTCACCGATATCGCTGATCGTTGACGGCATCGGGATGCCGCCCCAGCCGGAATGGTTTGGCGAATAGGATGCGCCGAGACCAACCGCGCCCAGATCCATTGCCTCTTTGACGAGGCGCTTCATCTCGGCGAGTTCGACAGGAGTCGGCTCCTTGCGGACGCCGGCGTCCTCGCCCATCACCGCGGTGCGCACCGCCGAATGGCCGACCAGCACCGCGAGGTTCATGTAGGGGCCGCGCCCCCGCACCATGTCCTGGTACTCGGCGAAGGACTGGAACTGCCAGTCGATGCCCTGACGCAATGCCTCAAGATCCATGCCCTCGACGACCGCGAGGTTGCGCATGATCAGGTCGCGCTGCTGAGGCGGCGCCGGGACAATGCCAAAGCCGCAATTGCCGATCACCGCCGTCGTCACGCCGAGCGAGGGCGACGGCGACAAAGTGCGGTCCCAGGTTACCTGCGCGTCGTAATGGGTGTGGATGTCGATGATGCCGGGCATCAGCGTGAGGCCGCCGGCGTCAACCGTCTCGCGCGCCTCGCCGGAGAGGTTGTCGATCGCGGCGATCTTGCCGTTCTCGACCGCGACATCGGCGCGAACCGGGTCATGACCAAGACCGTCCACCACGCTCGCGCCACGGATCAGCAGATCGTGCATGTCGCTCTCCCCTCACCCTTTGCGGGCGAAAGATTAGCCTAGCTTACGATCTGGCAGCCGCGCAGAAATCGCATTGCCCGCTTTCGCGAGGCTGGAAACAGATCAGGCCGCGCCGATGCGGAAACCGGCGAGCCCGTCCTTCTCGATTTCGCCGGGAAGGTCGAGCTCCCATTGCAGGTAGTTCTGCATCGCCCGCCGCGCGCTGTCGCTGGCGTCGTGGCGGTCGTGGTTCCAGAAGATGAAGTCGACGCGCGCGCTGTCGGGCGGATCGTCAGGCGTGGCGACGACCGAATAGCCAGCCGCGCGCCAGGCGGCGACGCCGCCCTTGACGATGGCGATCTCGGCCGAGGTGAGCTCGGCTAGGTCGGGGATGGTCAGACGCGCAACACCGACATCGTCGGCGAATATGACAATGCGCGCGGAATCACGCACCTTCGTCGGCAGCCGGTCGAGGAGCGGGCGGATGGTCCACACCGCGCCCGGCGGATGCGCCTCGCGGAACGCCGTGCTGGAGCCGAGCACAATCGCCGCCGCGCCGTCCGACATCAGCGACGCCGCAGCCTCGGCCGAAACCACCGCCGCTGCCGGCAGCAGCGGTGTCGCCGGCTCGCTCGGCCCGCGCTCAAGCGCGACCCCGTCGAGCGCATGGTCGAGGACGCTGACATCCCAGCCTAGCTGCTTCAGCCAATGCGCGGTCATCACCGCGCGGGTACCGTTGTCGTCGATCAGCACGATGCGGGCGCCGCGGGTCGCGCACCAGCGGTCGATCGCCTGCACCAGCTGGCCACCCTGGGCCGACACCGTGTCTGGCAAGTGTCCAGCGGCGAACTCGTCGGGAGTGCGCACGTCGAGCAGGTAGGTCGTGCGCGCTGTCTCGCGTTGCCAATTGGCGAGCGTCGCGTGGTCGATGTGTTTGACCCCGTAGCGTTCGGCGACCGCGGCGGCGTACTTGGCCGAGGCGGCCGCTCCGCCAGCGCTGACCGGCGCCACGCTCTGCCGTGTGTTACGTTCCAGTTCGAGGCCAGCGAGGCGCCAACCTTGGGTTCCGCCCTGCAGCGAAACGACCTTGTTCCGCACCCCGGCGTTGATCAGCGATTGCGCGCCGATGATGCTGCGGGTGCGGCCGGCGCAGGAGACGACCACAAGCGTCTCCGGATCGGGCACCAGATCGGCGAAGCGATAGACCAGCTCGGCGCCGGGACAGGTCTGAGCACCGGGCACGTGAAAGCGGTTGAACTCCTCGACCGTGCGGCTGTCGAGGATCTTAAGGTTCTTCCCGGCCTGCTGCATCGCGTGCAGCTCGGTGGCGGTGACGTGCGGCGTGTGGCTGTCGATCTCGACGATCTCGGCGAAGGCCTTGCTCGGCACGTTGTTGCTCGGGAACAGCGGAAAACCGGCCGCTAACCACGCCGCGACACCACCTGTCAGCACCCGCACATGGCTGTAACCGAGATGCACGAGGCGCCCGGCGGCCCGATGGGCGACGCCGTCATCGCCGTCAACCAGCACCACTCGCGTCGATTTGCGCGGCACCAGACGCAGGATATCGAGCTCCAGCCGGCTATACGGCAGGTTAACCGCCAGCAACGGATGGCCGTCGGCATGCGGCCCCTCCTCGCGCACGTCGATGAAGGCGATCTCGCCGCCATCGCCGAGCCAATCGCGCAACGTCGCGACGTTGATGGAATCCGCCATCTGATCCTCCCAAAATTTGTCTGACTATGTCGCGGACTGTGGCGAGGCGCCACCCTGTGTTGGCCGCGTCTCAGTTCGAACTGGGATGTTGCCGATCTGGCCGAACGATCAACCAAATCGTCGCTCCGACAAGTGTACCGAGCACCCCAGCCAGCAGAGATGCGGCGGACATCAACGATGTGGCAAATCCTATAATCAGGTGGCTATCGACGGGCGTATGGGCTGCAACTGCAAACGCCGCGAGAAATAGATACCAAGTCAGCAGGCCTGCGCCAAATCCGATAAAAAGAGAAACCCGAAACGCTGTGAATCCTCGCGCCCGCAAAATGTAGAAAGCGGGCAGCCCAATGACGACGGTTCCGCCGTAGCCGAAGAGCGCGCCCATGCCGATGATCGCATAGGTCCAAGGGTATCCCCAAGGATGCGGCGACATGATGGCTGATGCGAGGAGCGTCACAGCGGCCAGAACCCAGAGAGGCGCAATTAAGAAGGCAAGAAACACTCTCAATTTCTTGCCTCACAGCTTGTGGTATTGCCCGCTGCGGCGGCGAGTTAAGGCGTCGCGCCCATCCGGGTTTCGTCGACGAACCGCTCGGTCGCGGCGTCGATGGCGCGGCCGGCGCGGCCGCGCGGCGCGTGAACGTAAAGCGCGCGGCCCGACGCCTTGTCCTCATGCGGCGGCGGCATCGGGATCTCATAATTGACCGGCCGTTGGTGATCGGCGAGCAGCAGTTCCGTCCGATAGACGCTGTTCATCTTGGTCATCGCCTTGACGAAATTGGTCTGGCCGCGCAGCAGCAGCCGGGTCGCCAGCCCGGCGGCGCCGACGATACTTTTCCAGCCGATATGCTTCGAATAGATCGCCCGCTGGGTCGCCACCAGCTCGGCGTAGAACTCCTCGAGCGGCAGCCGTGTCGGCAGCACCGCGTGCTGAATGTCGAAGAGCCGATAGTCACGGCTGGCAAGGCGCCGCTCCTCGGTAAGCCAGCTCTCGGTTCCCGGATACGGCGTGTTGACGCTGATGTTGACGATCTCCGGCTGCTCGACGCACCACTCGCGCACCACGCGGAAGCGCTCATGATCCCAGTCGGGGTCGGCGATCAGGTTGATCGCGATATGGACACCGAGCGAGCGGGCGTATTCGAGCGCCTCGAAGTTGCGGCCGAGGGGAACGCGTTTGCGGTATTTCGCCAATCCCTCCTCGTCGAGCGCCTCCAGCCCGAGGAACATGTAGGAGACGCCGAGGCTCTTCCAAAACTTGAACACCTCCTTGTTGCGCAGCAACACGTCGCCGCGGGTCTCGAGGTAATAGCGTTTCTTGATCCCAGCCCGGGCGATCGCCTCGCCCAATTCCATGCCGTGCCGCTCCTGGATGAAGGCGACATCGTCGACGATGAACACACCCGGCTCGCGGATCGATTTGAGGTCGTCGATAACGCGCTCGGGGCTCATCACCCGATAGGAGCGGCCATAAAAGGTCCAGGCGCTGCAGAACGAGCAATCCCACGGGCAGCCGCGCGAGAACTCGATCGAGGCACACGGGTCGAGTACGCCGAGGAAATATTTACGGCGATGGCGCAACAGGTCGCGCGCCGGCAGCAGCTCGTCGAGCGAATGAACGAAGCTGGGCGTCGCGCCCTGGCCGCTCGCGGTCACCGCGCCCGGCACCGCAGCGAGGTCGCCGCCAGCGGCGATCGCCGCGAGCAGCGGCGGTATCGCCGCCTCGCCCTCGCCTCGGATCACACAATCGACCGCGCCCTCGCCGTGCTGGATCAGCGCGCCGGCGACGAACGAAGCGCTGTGCCCGCCGACGCAGATCGTGGACCGCGGCAGGCTGGCTCGCGCTCCTTTGGCGAGGTCGACGATTTCCGGGACGTTGGCGAGGTAGTTGCACGAGAACAGGACGACGTCGGGCCGCCACCGCTTGACCCAGCCGAAGAAAGCGGCGTGGCTCTCGACTTGGAGGTCAATAAGGGCGACCTCGTGCCCGGCCTGGCGCACCGAAGCGGCAACCAGCTCCAACCCCAAGGGCTCGAGCCGCAGGAAGATGCGCGTGTACATCAACGGACCGGGATGGACACATAGGACCCGCATCGATTGTTCCCCTCGTTCCCCCGGGATCTAGAGCTTCAGCAGCCGCTTCGCATTGCCGTTGAGAATCTTGGCCTTGTCCGCTGCCGAAACCGGCAGGCGGTCGGCCCATTGCGTCCCCGGCGGGTTGTCGACGAACGGATAGTCGACAGAGAACAGCACGCGGTCGATGCCGATCTCCTGGATGCAGTGGAGTAGCGCGGGATCGGAGAAGAACCCACTCGTCGTCACCCAGAAATGCTCGGTGAAAGCCTCACGGAACCAGGTCGCGCCACGTCCGTCGCGCGCGAACCCCATGTTCACCCGCCACAACATCAACGGCAGCCCCTCGCCGAGATGGCCGAGGATAATCTTGAGGCCGGGATATTTTTCGAACACGCCGCTCAGCACGAGGCGAACGCCCTGGGTCGCGGTTTCGACCGTGAAGCCCCAGGCCGCGCGCAGGATGGTGGGAAATTTCTCGACGTAGTCCCTGTAATAGACGTCGATTACTCGCGGGTCAGGGATCGACGGGTGCATGTAGAGCGGCACGTCGAGCGCGGCGGCGCGCTCGAAGATCGGCCAAAATCGCTCATCGTCAATAAAGAGGCCGTTGGTGAGGCCATGGATCATCGCGCCCTTGAAGCCGAGCTTGGTTACGGTGCGCTCCAACTCGTCGGCCGCGCCCTTGGGATCGGCGGTCGGCAGCGCCGCGAACGCGGCAAAGCGGTCGGGATGCGCGAGCACGGTCTGATGCAGACGATCGTTGACCCCCTTTGCCAACCGCATTCCGACTCCGGCATCAACCTGCTGCAGCGACGGGGCCGCGTGCGACAGCACCTGGATGTCGATGCCGGCCTCGTCCATCTCTTTCAGCCGCAACTCGGCGAGGTCATAGAGGCGCTGATAGAGGCGAGGGATGCCGGCCTCGCCACCCGAGCCGCGCGCCGGCACCGCGTTCATGCCTTTGAACTCCGCGGCCACCTCGGAGTCGAGGTAATGCTCCTCGAGGGCGATCACCTGAGATTTGTTCGGCATTGGCGGCCCTTCCCCTGATCTCGCGGAAGTCTCTAGAGCAAATTCGGGCGGCGCGGAATGCCCGCCAGCATCACGAGGCGGCTTCGGTATCCCGCGCGATCATGGCGCGCAGAGTGGCGTGCAACGGTGCGCCGGGCCCAAGCCGGCGGTCAGCCTCCTCGTGGATCGCCCGAGCCAGTTCCGGCTGGCGGCCCAGCAGCTCGAAGAAGTCGACGATGTCGAGCGCCAGTAGCACGCAGGGCCGGGCCGCGGTGACAGTGGCGTTGCGCGGCGCGCCGGTGAGCAAAGCGAGCTCGCCGAAGAAATCGCCGGCGCCGAGATGAAGCGGCTGCGGGCTCAGCTCGATCGCCACCTCGCCCTCGGCGACGAAGAACATGCAATCACCGGGCTCACCGCGACGCACGATGACCGCGTTGGCCGGATAGTCGCGGGCGCGCAGCAGCCGGGCGACCTCAGCGATCAAGGTGGCGCCGAGGTTATGAAAGAATGGCACCTTGGCAACGAGATCCCAGGTGCGTAGGAACTCACGCCGGCGCATCTCGTCGGCGTAGCCGGTGGCGAGAATACCGGCCCACAGGGCGAAGACCAGGATGCCGGAGACCATCACCACGCCGGCGAGCATCCGCCCAGCGACGGTATGCGGCACCGCGTCGCCATAACCAGTTGTCGTCAAGGTGACGATCGCCCACCAAAGGCTGGCAGGGATCGAGCCGAAGAATTCGGGCTGCGCGTCACGCTCGAGCAGGTAGGCGAGGCTACCCGCGACCAGTAGTACGATAAAAACGCCGAGCAGCACCGATAGGAGCGCTTGCCGGGCATGGGTGATCACCCGCTGCAGGATGGTCAGGCCCGGAGAATAGCGCACCAGTTTGAACACCCAGACGAAACCAAACAGGCTCGCGTCGCGGCGGTCGAAGAGCGCGATCACGGCCGGCAGGACGCCGAGAAGGTCGACCAATCCACCGATCGAGAGAGCCCAAGCGAGGCGCACACGGAAAGCGCTGCGATGCTCTCCGCCCGGCACTTCGGGAGCGACATAGAACCGAAGCACATATCCGCCGACGAAAAACGCGGCGACCAGATAAAACGCGCCCCTGAGCAACGTGCCGTAAGCGGCGCGCAGCTCAGGTACGGTGAGTGCGAGCATCACCCCGACTCCCGCCACGACCATAGCGTGGTGAGCGCCACGCCACAGGCGCGCCGTCGCCTCAGCCGAACCCGGCTGCAGCAGACGATAGAGAAAAGCGCGGTCCATCAGGGCATTGTAATCGCTGCGGCGAGGCCGCCCAGAATTTGTTCACCGCAGCCGCAAGGAGCCATCGGCGCGGTGCCCGCGGTTTTCCGAGACGCACGAAGTTTGCTATAGGAGGACGCGATCTCAGGAATCCCCGCGTGATTTTGCTGCCAGGCAACCGCCGCGCCGCCCTCGCCTTTCTGCACGATGTCGCGATGGCCGCCCTGTCCTTCGCATTCTCCTTCTATCTGCGCATCGGCGGCGAGTTTCTCTCTTACGAGCCGCGTCTGACGTTCTTTTACGGCAGCGTGTTCACCGCGATCGCGGCGGCGGTGTTCCTATTGACTGGGCTTTACCGCGGCATCTGGCGCTACGCCTCGCTGCCTGATTTGTTCAACATCGCACGGGCAGCCACGCTGACCGTGCTGATTTTCCTCCCGGTCATGTTCCTCGTCACCCGGCTCGAGACCTACCCACGCTCGACCCTGTTCATCAACTGGCTGGTGCTGATCGCGCTGTTGGGCGGGCCGCGCCTTAGCTACCGGCTGTTCAAGGATCGTGGCCTCGACCACGTTCTCGAACAGCGGTCCGGACGGCAGATCGTGCCGGTGCTGCTAATCAGCGCGCGCGACGGCGCCGACACCTTTATTCGCGAGACCATGCGTGACCCCAACGCGGTTTACCGTGTCGTCGGCGTGCTCGCGGATACACACGCCCGGGTCGGCCGGCAGATCTATGGCGTGCGCGTTCTAGGTACGATTGACGAGCTCGAGTCGGTGGTGCGGATGCTGGACCGGCGCGGCCGGCGACCGCAGAAGCTGATCGTCACCGCCCAAGGGCTCGACGGCGCGGCGATCCGCGACCTGCTCGACCGCGCCGATGCGCTGGCGATTCCGCTCGCGCGGCTGCCCCGTGTCACCGAATTGCGCGAGGGATTCGCCGAGACCGAGCGGATCGAGCCGATCGCGATCGAGGATTTGCTCGGCCGGCCGCAGGCGGTGCTCGACCGCGAGGCGATGGCGCGGCTGATCCGCGGCCGGCGCATCCTTGTCACCGGTGCGGGCGGCACGATCGGCTCCGAGCTGACGCGCCAGCTCGCGGCCTACGAGCCGGCGCGGCTGATACTCTTCGATAACGGCGAATATTTGCTCTACACGATCGATACCGAGCTGCGTGAGCGGTTTCCCGGGCTGGCGGTGCGCCCGCTGCTTGGCGACGTGCGCGACCGCCGCCGGCTCGACGAGGTGCTCGCCGCCGAGCGGCCGGAGATCGTCTTCCACGCGGCGGCGTTGAAGCACGTGCCGATGGTCGAGCAGAACCCGGTCGAGGGGGTGCTGACCAACGTCGCCGGCAGCCGCAATGTCGCCGAGGCGGCGCGCGCACACGGAATCGAGCTCGTCGTCCAGATCTCCACCGACAAAGCCGTCAACCCGACGAGCGTGATGGGCGCCACCAAACGCATCGCCGAAGCCTTCTGCCAGGCGCTCGACCTCAACGAGGCCGCGCGCGGCCGGGGCACCAACGGCGGCATCCGCTTTGTTACCGTGCGCTTCGGAAATGTGCTGGGATCGACTGGATCGGTAGTGCCGTTGTTCACCCGCCAGCTTGCCGCCGGCGGGCCGCTAACCGTGACCGACCCCGAGGTCAGCCGGTTTTTCATGACGGTGCGCGAGGCGGTCGAGCTGGTGCTCGAAGCGTCGGCGACGGTCGGCCTTGCCGATGGCGGCGAGTCGCGCGGCAAGATCTTCGTGCTCGACATGGGTGAGCCGGTGAAGATCGTCGATCTGGCGCGGCAGATGATCCGCCTCGCCGGGCTCGTCCCCGATCGCGATATCGCGATCGAGTTCACCGGGTTGCGACCGGGCGAGAAACTGCACGAGGAGCTGTTCCACGACGGCGAGGCGGCGGTACCGACCGCGAACCCGGCGCTGCGCCTCGCCGCGCCGCGCACCGCCGATTACGCGGTGCTGGCGCGCTCGATCGACGAGCTCGAAGAGCAGGCTCGGGCCGGCAACGAGGCCCGCGTGCTCGACCTGTTGCGCCTGCTGGTGCCGGAATACCGGCGCGACGGCGCGCCATTACCGCAAAAGGCGCAGCCCAGTCGGGCGCGCTAAAGCTGCCGCTTGGCGAGCTGGCAGAGGTAGACCCGACCGATCACGTCGAGTTCAAGGGTTGCGCGGTCCAGCCGATAGGGGTTGTGCGCAACCTCCCATGCGATCTCGGAGGGGGTGACGCGCACGGGCACGTCGCGGTCGCGGAACAGGATCGTGTCGCCGATCCCCGAGGAACTGACCAGGCGCTGTCTTAGCAGATCGAACACCAGGGTCGCGCCGACGCTCGGGTCCTCGCGATCGCGGCAGGTGATCGTCGTTAAGCCATCGGCCGCGACGATCCGGCACGACAAGGCCAGCAGCACACCGGCGAGGAGCGCAGCGGCACGCCGCAACGACAGCCGCCTAGCCCAGCTCACTCAGGCGCGGCAGCACTTCTTTCGAGAACAGTGTCAAATTGTCGACCGTGTCCTCGTGGCTGATATGGCCGCCCTGGCCCATCATCAACAGGTGGCCGAACCCGCCGACATGATCGTAGAACGATTTGAGCTGATCCCACACGTCGTCGGGGGTGCCGGCGAAGACGAGACCGGCGCCGATCGCGTCCTCGACCCCGACCGTGCGCGGGTTGATCGGTTTGCCGTCGCGGGTTTGCAGGCGGGTGGCGCGCGCGGTGGTGGCGCTGCCCTTGATCGCCTGCGCCGCCATCGCCGGCGGGACGTAGCCGGGCGGGTTGGCGAATTGGGGCGAGACAACCCCGGAAGTGCGGCTGTAATCGAGGATCTGGTCGGCGCGGCGCCAACCCTCCTCGCGCGTGCGACCGACCCCGATTAGCGCCATGTAGGCGAGGTGGTGCGGTGTCATCTCGCGACCGCATTGAGCGGCCGTCTCGCGATAGGCGTTGAAAATTCCCGGGGTCGCTGCCCACCCGGTGTTGAGCGTGCCGATGGTGATACCGCGGGCAGCGGCTTCGCGCGCGCTGCCCTGACTGCCGACCGGCATCCACACCGGCGGGTGCGGCTGCTGGTACGGCCGCGGCCAGATGTTGACACTGCGGTACTGGAAATGCGTGCCCTCCCACGAGAACGGGCCGTCATGCGAGGTCATCGCCTTGAGGATCAGGTCATGCGCCTCCCAGAACCGCTCCATCAGATCGGCTGGATTGCTATTGGCCGGCGAAATCTCGAACGGCACTCCCTTGACGAAGCCCATCTCGATGCGGCCGCGCGAGATCACGTCGAGCATCGAATATTCCTCGGCGACGCGGAGCGGGTTTTCGCGGTTGGCGATTGGCATGCCGAGCGCCAAGAGCCGCACCTTCTTGGTCTCGCGCGCCAGGATCGCCATCGGGATCGTGCACACCGAGTCGGCGCAGGTCGCCGTGGCGTGGTGCTCGTTGGTCATGATGTTAATGCCAAGCTCGTCGCACAGCGCCCACTCGTCGAGGTAGCGGTGGTAGAGGTCGGCGCCGATCTTCGGGTCGTAGAGCCGCGATGGGATGATCACCCGGTACGACTCATTGAGTTGCGCCCAGGCCGGGTGATAGGCCATCTCGCTGAAATGCCAGGTGTGCATCATCGCGTTATCTCCTGCCCAAAGCCCTCGATCGCCGCGGCTACCGCCTCCGGCTGTTCGACCTGGGGATAGTGTCCAGCATTGGCGATCGGGACGAAGCGCGCATTCTGCAGCCGCTGGGTCAGGTGGGCACCGTAAGAAGGCGCGACGATACGGTCCCGCTCGCCCCAAATGACGAGCGCGGGCACCTTGATGCGGTGAAGCCAGTGGCGCAGGCTCGGGTTGTGCATGAAGGGGCGCCAGCCGTAGAGCACCGCCGCCTCGCGGTCGCGCGCGACCTCCTCGACCTCCGCGTCGCCCATCGCGTCGTAATCGGGCGCCTTTGCCGGGTCGGCAAAGGTGCGGCGCACCACCTCGTCCGCCGACAAGGCGTAGATGTCGGCGATCTCGACATCGTCGCGGCCGCCGAACTTGAGCCCGAGCGTATCGACCAACACCAGCCCGCTGAGACGCGCGCCCGAGCGCACCGCAAGCTCCATCGCCACCCAGCCGCCGAACGACGCGCCGACGAGCAGAACGTCGTCCAGCGCGAGGCGGTCGATGAGGTCGAGATAGAGGTAGGCTATGTCGCCGACAGTGCGCATCCATGGCGGCCGCGCCGTGTTGCCGAAGCCGGGATGGCGCGGGGCGATGACGCGGAATTGCCCCGCCAGACGATCCAGGAACGAATGGTGCTGCGCGAAGTAATCGAGGCCGTGCAGGAACAGCAGCGGCGGACCGCGCCCGGCGATATGCGCTTCGAGCGAGATTTCGCCGATATCGATGCGTTCCATCCCTCGCCTCTTCTCGACCGGCTCGAATAAGTGAACAATGCAGCTTGAGATTAGGGAGATATCGCGCGATGGGCCAGTTGGGATTCTCGCAGGGGCCGCGATGAGCGCCGCGGCTGCGCTGTTCATCCTTACTGCGGTGACTGCGCCGGCGACGGCGCTGAAGTGCCCGACGGTTCCCGGTCAAACCCTAGTTTATATCGACATTTACGACGGACCGCCGGAGCAGCAGGCCGATCTGGCGCCCGACCGGACCATCAAGCCGTCGGCGGGAACCGTGTCCAATCTCTGGGAGGTCACTGCCGGCACCGACGGGCTTTTCGTCAAATGCGGCTATGGCAAAGTCCTTGTCGGCCCGTATAGCCATGTCGAGATGATCCGGCTGCCGGACACGGTGAAAAACTGCCGCGCCGATTTCAAGACGGGCGCGAAGCCGAACGATCTAATTTTGACGAAGTTCGCCTGCAAGTGACGCGCAGCTGAGAGGACGGAGTAGAGGCGATGGGCGAATTCGGTATCGGCCAGCCGGTCAAGCGCTTCGAGGACAAGCGCTTGCTAAGCGGCTTCGGCCGCTTTCAGAACGACAACAACCTGCTCGGCCAGGCCCATGCCTACGTGCTGCGCTCGCCGCACGCGCACGCCCGCATCGACCGGCTCGACTTCGCCGCGGCCAAGGCGGCACCGGGGGTGCGGCTGATCCTGACCGGCGACGATCTGGTGGAAGCAAAGCTCGGCGCGATGGGGGTGCCGTTCCAGCGCAAGCGGCCGGACGGCTCGCCGATGTTCGCGCGCGCCCATCTCGGGCTCGCGCAAGGGACGGTACGCTATGTCGGCGAGCCGGTCGCGCTGGTCGTCGCCGAGACCTTGGCGCAGGCAAAGGATGCCGCCGAACTGATCGAGATCGACTACGAGACGCTGCCCTCGGTCACCGACACGGCCGAGGCCGCCGAGGGCAAGATCGCGGTGTGGCCCGAATGCCCCGACAACATCTCCAATCTGTTCGAGGCCGGCAACAAGGCGGCGACCGACGCCGCCTTCGCCAACGCCGCGCACGTGGTCAAACGGCAGTACGTCATCAGCCGAGTCTACGCGCATTTCATGGAGCCGCGCGGCGCGATCGGCGTTTGGGACCCGGGCGAGGACCGCTTTACCCTATACGCCGACGTGCAGTATCCGCACCGGGTGCGGCAGGCGCTGGCGACGCGCATCTTCAAAGTCCCCGAGAGCAAGATCAGGGTCATCGCGGGCGATGTCGGCGGCGGGTTCGGCACCAAGGGATGGCAATATCCGGAGCACCGGCTGGTGCTGCTGGCGGCGAAGAAATTGCGCCGGCCGGTGAAATGGACCTGCGAGCGCAGCGAAGGCGATCCAGGCCGACGAGCACGCCCGCGACAATGTCAGCGACGCGGAGCTGGCGCTCGACAAGGACGGCAAATTTCTCGGCCTGCGGGTTAGGACGCTGCGCCAATGTCGGCGCCTACATCTCGTCCGAGCGCAATCTGCTGGCGACGTTCGGCAATGTCGGCACGCTGGTCGGCACCTACGACATCCCGGCGGCCTATGTCGGGGTCTATGCGGTGATGGCCAACACCAACGGCACCGCGCCCTATCGCGGCGCCGGGCGGCCGGAGGCGACCTATGTCATCGAGCGGCTGATCGACGACGCGGCGCGCGAATTGGGCTACGACCGGGTCGAGTTGCGCCGCCAAGAACCTGATCCCGCCGGAAAGGCTGCCGTTCAAGACCGCGCTCGGCCTCAATTACGATTGCGGCGACTTCCCGGCCAATCAGGAAACAGGCGCTGGAGGTGGCCGACTGGGCCGGGTTCGCAAAGCGCCGCGATGAGGCGCAAGCGCGCGGCAGATTGCGCGGCATCGGCATCGCCAACCCGATCGAGAAGGCCGCCGGGCCGGGCCAGGAATTCGCCGAAATCCGCTTTCACCCGAGCGGCAACGCGACTCTCTTGATGGGCAGCAAAAATCAGGGTCAGGGCCACGAGACCACGTTCAAGCAGGTGCTCAACGAGAAGCTCGGGCTCGACCCCAACGAGGTGCAATACATCGACGGCGACACCGACCGCGTCGCCTTCGGCATCGGCACCAACGGCTCGCGCTCGACGGTGATCGGCGGCTCGGCGCTATGGATGGCGGCCGACAAGGTCATCGCCAAGGGCAAGCGCATCGCCGCTCACCTGCTCGAAGCGGCCGAGGCCGACATCGAGTTCACGTGACGGACAACTTCGCGGTCGCCGGCACCGACCGGCGGCTGTCGATCACCGACGTGGCGAGAGCCTCGTTCCAGCGCCGGGAGGCTTGCCGCCGGGCCTCGAAGGCGGGCTGTTCGAGACCGGCACCTTTGCCCCCGACGACAACACCTACCCCAACGGCTGCCATGTCTGCGAGGTCGAGATCGACCCCGATACCGGTGCGCTCGAGATCGTCCGCTACGTCGTCGTCGACGATGTCGGCACGGTGGTGAACCCGATCGGCCTCAAGGGCCAGATCCACGGCGGCGTCGCGCAGGGGCTGGGCCAGGCACTGATGGAACAGGTCGTCTACGACCGCGAGTTCGGGCCAGAACCTCACCGGCAGCTTCATGGACTACGCGATGCCGCGCGCCGACGCGATGCCGTACATGGAAATCACCTCGAACCCGGTGCCGACCAAGCGCAACCCGCTGGGCGCCAAGGGCGCGGGCGAAGCCGGCACGGTCGGCGCGCTGCCGGCGATCGTCAACGCGGTGATCGACGCGCTGGCGCCGCTCGGCGTCAAGAGCCTCGACATGCCGGCGACGCCAGCGCCGCATCTGGCAGGCGATGCGCGACGCGCGGCAGTAAGCCGGGAAACTCGCCGACGGACATAGCGGGCTGCAATTGCAGCATAGGCAAATCCGGACGGCAGGGTTTAGAGTTCTGGCCAGCCGTCCGAAGGCGCGACCTCGAAGGGAACGACCATGCAGTACAAGCGCATCTCCGCCGATTGCCACCTCGACATGCCGTGCATGCCGCCGGAGCTGTTCGTCGAGAACGCCTCGCGCGCGCTGAAGGAGAAGATGCCGCATGTCGTGGATGGGCCGGACGGGCCGCATTGGGTCGCCAGCAACGGCGCCGATTTCGGTCTCGTCAACGGCGTCGGCCCAGGCGGCGCGAAGTATGTCCCCGGACAGAACCATCGGGTCGACAAGATGAACGAGGTCGGCCTCTATAGCGACGCCAAGAAGGGCAAGTACCGCGCCCGCGACCCGCATCTGCGTTTAAAGGACATGGAGATGGACGGGGTCGACGCCGAGATCATCTTCGGCGTGCTCGGCTCAGCGTCCAAGCTCGACGACAAGGAAGCCAGCAACGAATTGCTGCGCATCTACAACGACTGGCTCAAGGAGTTCTGCAGCCACTATCCCGACCGCCAGCTCGGTCTTGCCTGCCTGCCGTACGGCGACATCGACGAGGCGGTGAAGGAGATCCACCGCGTCGCCAGGATGGGCCATCGCGGCCTCGAGCTGTCGTGCTCGTGGGACATGGTGCCGATGTGGCACCCGGATTGGGAGAAGCTGTGGAAGGCGGTCGCCGAGGTTGATCTGCCGCTGCATTTCCACACCTTCCCGACCACCGACGGCCGCGCCCGTCAAGGAGTTGACGGGCAGACCCGCCGCGCGGCGATGTTCACTGGCGTGTCGGCCTTCCAGATGGGCCTCATCAACATCATCGCGGCGATGATCGGCGCCGGTGTGTTCGACCGCTACCCGACCTTGCGGATCGGCTTTGGCGAGAGCGGCGCCGGCTGGCTCGCCTATGCGCTCGACCGGATGGATTTCGAGTTCGAGGACCGCTTTCGCGATCTGATGAAGCTGAAGCCCAGCGAATACTGGCGCCGCAACTGCAAGTGCACGTTCCAGTTCGACCGCATCGGCGCCAAGCTGATCGACGATATCGGCCTGGAGACGATGATGTGGGGTTCCGACTACCCGCACACCGATGGCGTCTGGCCGGAATCGGACAAATTCATCCAGGAGCAGTTCGCCGAACTGACCCCAGACCAGATCCACAAGATCACCTGCGAGAACGCGGCGAAGTTCTACCGGTTTACCAATTAGAGCGTAACGGCTGACAAGGAACCCCGCAGCCCGGCCCGGCTGCGGGGTTTTCTGTTGCCCTCGCGAAGACGTGATGCCGATTGGCGGTAAAGAGACGGTATCGTAGCGTTTCCCAGTTCCGGAATGCCGATGCGACCGCTTCCGCGCCTGGCCGCGATCGCGACCGCCCTACCCCCTTACCGGCTCGACCAAAGCAACGTCATCGCCCGCGTCGAGCAATTGTTCGGGCGCGCGCCTGATTTCGAGCGGTTGATCCCGGTCTACGCCAATAGCGGGATCGATCGCCGCTATTCGGCGGTGCCGTTCGAATGGTTCGACGAACCGCATGGCTGGACCGATCGCAACCGTGCCTACCTTACGGGCGCGCTCGACCTGATGGAGGCCGCTACCGGCCGCGCACTCGACCGGGCCGGGATCGAGCTTGGTGAGATCGGCGGCGTCGTCGCGGTCTCGACGACCGGCATTGCCACCCCGAGCCTCGACGCGCTCCTGGTCGAGCGGCTTCGCTTGCCGCCCACCGTGACGCGTCTGCCGATCTTCGGCCTGGGCTGTGCTGGCGGCGCGCTGGGGCTGGCGCGCGCTGCCACCCTTGCCGCGTCGATGCCAAAGAAAGCCGTGCTGTTTCTCGTCGTCGAGTTGTGCACGCTGCAATTCCGCCGCGACGACCTAGCCCGCAGCAACATCGTCGCCACCGCGCTGTTTGGCGACGGTGCGGCGGCCGCGATTCTGCGCTACGGCGATGCCGGTGGGCCGGCGATCCTCGCACATGGCGAGCACACCTGGCCCGGGAGCCTCGACATCATGGGCTGGGGTGTCGCCGAGGACGGCCTCAGTGCGATCTTTTCGCGCGACATCCCGCGCCTGGTCACGGCTGAGCTCGGCCCGGTGCTGTGCGATTTTCTGACACGGCACGGACTGGCACTCGGCGGCATCGACCGCTTTGTCTGCCACCCCGGCGGCCCGAAGGTCATCGACGCCTACGAAACCATATTCGGCGCCAATTTCCCGGGCGCGGCCGAAGCGCGCCGCTCGCTGCGCGATTACGGCAACATGTCCGCCGCCTCGGTGCTGTTCGTCCTCGAAGAGATGTTCGATTCGGCGCGAGTAGCCGGCGGGCCTTGGGACCGCGCCTTGTTGACCGCACTCGGCCCCGGCTTCACCGCCGGATTTGTCGTTCTGGGCGACACGTGACGATCTTCCATGCCGTGCTCGCGCTGGTGCTCCTGCAACGCGCCGGGGAGCTAATCCTCGCCTGCGCCAATACGAGGCGCCTGATTGAACAAGGCGCGATCGAAATCGACCACCGTGGCTACAAATGGTTTATCGCACTGCATGCGGCCTGGTTGTTCGCACTTGCCGCGACCGTATCGGCGGCCACCCCGCCGCGCTGGCCAGCGCTCGCGATCTTCGTGGCACTACAGGCAGGGCGTGTCTGGGTTATCGCCAGTCTCGGCCGGCGCTGGACGACGCGGCTGATCGTGCTTCCCGAAGCACCGCTGGTGACTAGAGGCCCGTATCGCTGGTTCAGCCACCCCAATTACCTGATCGTTGCCGGCGAGATCGCGATTTTGCCGCTCGCCTTTGACGCACTTGCAATTGCGGCCGGATTTTCCACATGCAATGCTTGGCTGCTGTTGCGTCGCGTCCGGCTCGAACGCGTGGCGCTCAGCTTTCCCAGCTATCACATTCACGAAACCCTGCCCCGCCGCGGTTAGGTCTGGGCAAGCACACGAAATGGTATTATTGCCTTATAATCAGTTTTTAGGCCTATTCGGGGTGGCATAAGGTGGATCTCGATCGAAGTTTTGGGTTTCTCGTGCACGACGTGGCCCGCCTGTACGGGCGCCGATTCGATCGCAACGGACGGCGCCTCGAATTGACCCGCGCGCAATGCCGGACGCTCGGCTATCTCGCCCGCAACGAGGGGATCAATCAGGCCGGACTCGCCGATCTGTTGGAAATCCGGCCGATGACGCTGGTGCGCCAGATCGACCGCATGCAGGAGGCCGGCTGGATCGAGCGTCGCCCAGATCCCGCCGATCGCCGCGCGCGCCGGCTCTTCCTGACCGACAAGGCCCGTCCGATTCTCGGCCGCATCTGGGATGTCGCGAGCGAAACCCAGGATCAGGTGCTGGCCGCGCTCTCGCCGGATGAGGCCGAACAGCTGATCGACTTGTTGCGGCGAGTGCATGGGTCGCTCGCCGATCGCAACCATCCCCGCGCCCGCAGCATGGTCGCCAGCGCCGGCGTTGCGACGATGCCGTCGCGGCGCGTCGCCGCTCCGGCGATCGGGGGAACACGATGACAACATCGGCCGACGGAGAAGCGCCCAACAGATCCTTGCGGCGGGTCTTTGGCGACCGGGCAGGCAGGCTCGCGACGCCGACTCGACCGCTGCGCCAGCGGCTGCGGCTGCCGCTCATGGTCGCCGGGCCAGCCGTGGTCATCCTCGGCGGGCTCTGGTGGTATGTGACGAGCGGCCGCTATGTCTCGACCGATGACGCCTATATACAATCGGCGCGCACCGTGATCAGCGCCGACGTGAGCGGCCGCGTGCTCACGGTCGAGGTTCAAGACAACCAGCGGGTCACTAAGGGGCAAGTGCTTTACCGCCTCGACCCGCACTCGTATGAGGTCGCGGTGGCCGACGCGACCGCGCAGCTCGGCATGGCTAGGCTGCAAGTCCAAGCGCTGAAGGCGACCTACCAGCAGAAGCTCGCCGATAACAAGGCGGTGCAAGAAACCCTCGACTATGCGCAGCGCGAATACGACCGGCAGAAAAAGCTGCTCGGCTCGGGCGTGGCTTCCCAGCAGCAGTTCGACGCCGCAGCTAATGCCCTCGAGGTGGCGCGGCAAAAGGTGGCGTCAAGCCAGCACGACATCGGCAACGTGCTGGCCCAGCTCGGAGGCAATCCCGACATCCCGGTCAACGACCACCCGATGGTGCAGCGCGCCCAGGCGGTTGTCGATGCCAAGCAGATCGACCTCAACGACACGGTGATCCGCGCGCCCGACAACGGGATCGTCACCAAGGTCGAGCAACTCCAGGTCGGCGACTACATGACCGCGGCGACGCCGGTGTTCTCGCTGATGTCCGACCATGTGTGGGTCGAGGCCAATTTCAAGGAAACCGAGCTGACGCACATGCGTCCCGGCCAGGATGCGACGGTGGAAGTCGATACCTATCCGGGCGTCGAGTTCCACGCGAAGGTGGCAAGCTTTAGCCCCGGCACCGGCCTCACCTTCTCGCTGCTCCCGCCTGAAAACGCGACCGGCAACTGGGTCAAGGTGGTGCAGCGCCTGCCGGTACGGCTGACGCTCGAAAACGTCGGTCCGGATACGCCGACTCTGCACGCCGGGTTGAGCGTCAATGTCGAGGTCGATACCCAGTACCGACGGCCGTGGTTGGATTGGCTACAAAGTGCGTACGCGCGGATATTCGGTTCTGCACGAGCGGCTGAGACGACGAAGTGAATTGCCTCAGGGGGGACGCGCGAGCGCTGGGGTAGCGCTCGCGGGGCTGCTGGCGCTGCTAACCGCCTGCAAGCAGGGCCCTAATTTCTTCTCACCGGCGCCGCCGGAGGAGCACGCCTATACCGGGCCCGGCGATCCGGTGCCGCCGCCCGATACAGGACCGGATGTGCGGCCCAAGGCCGCGCAACGCATCGCCGTCGGCGCCAAGGTCAGGGACGATTGGTGGACGCTGTTCCACTCGCCGGTGCTCAATCGCACGGTGGAACAGGCGCTGCGCGACAGTCCGACGATCGTGCAGGCCACGGCGACATTGGCGCAGGCGCGCGAGCAAGTAGCCGCCGCCATGGGCGCCGAATTTCCGCAAGTCGACCTCGCGGCGGGGATCGCCCACCAACAGTTCAACCCGGCGCCGAGCGGCGTGGTGCGCGCGCCGGTGCCGGTCAATGTGTTTTCGATCGGTCCGTCTGTCAGTTATGCAACGGACGTCTTTGGTGGCATCAAACGTCAGGTCGAAGCACAATCGGCGCTCGCCGATGTGAGCGACTACCAACTCGCCGCCGCCTATCTGGCGCTGACCGGAAACGTCATGACCCAGGCGATCACCATCGCCGGGTTGCGGGCTCAAATCAAAACCGTCGAGGGAATCCTCGCCGACGACGAGAAGAACCTGAGCCTGGTCAAGACCCAACAGGCGGGCGGCACGGCGACGATGGTCGACGTGACCACCGCCCAGTCGCAGCTGGCCAACGACCGCACGCTCCTGCCGCCGCTGCGTCAGCAGCTGAGCGTCGCGCGCGACGCGTTGACGGTCTATGTCGGCAGAACGCCAGCCGATTGGAGACCACCCGACTTCGATCTCGCCGCACTGACCCTGCCAGGGACCGTACCGCTCAGTCTGCCCTCGTCGCTGGTACGGCAGCGGCCCGACATCCTGGCCGCCGAGGCGCAGCTTCATGCCAACGCCGCGCTCGTCGGCGTCGCGACCGCGAACCTCTATCCCAACTTCACGCTGAGCGCGAACGTGCTGCAGAGCGCCACCGATCTCGGCAACTTCTTCTCCGGCGCGTACACGGCCTTCAACATCGGCGCGAACATGGCCGCGCCGATCTTCCACGGCGGCACGCTGCAAGCACAACAGCGCGCGGCGAAGGACGCGTTCGATGCGGCTTGGGCAGCCTACCGCGGGACGGTAATCACTGCCTTCGGCCAAGTCGCCGATCTGCTGCAGGCGCTCGCGCATGACGACGAGGCGGTGAAAACTCAACACGCGGCGCTGGCCTCGGCGCAACAAGCGCTCAAGCTCGCCCGCCTTAGCTATCAAGCCGGCAATTCGACCCTGTTGCAGCTGCTCGATCCCGAGCGCCAGACCCAGCAGGCTCAGCTCGGGGTAGTGAAAGCCGAGACGCAGCGGCTGATCGACACCGCGCAGCTGCTGCTTGCGCTCGGCAGCGGCTGGTGGAACACGCCGCCCTCCGCGCCTGGTCCCGAACCCGACCCGAAAGCCCTGGTGCCAGGATCCCCGACTTCGAGCGCGACACCGCCCGAGACCGTGCCGCCCGGTTCCGGCCCGTTCTGGGAAAGTTGGTTCAAGTAGCGGAGCCCGACTTTCCCCTGGATGACGCTAGAGACGTCACTTATCCAGCCACACGTCCTCGAAACGCCAGCCGTTATAGATGCTGTTCGACATCAGCTTGACGCCCTTGACCTCGGGACGCCAGCACGTCGCCTGGCGCATCGCATAGAGGATCGGCCGCACCACGCGCTCCTGCAGATTGGCGTCGAGCTTCCAGACCATCTCCTTGCGCTTCTGCGGATCGGTTTCCATCGACTGCTGGTCGACCATCTTGTCCCAGTCATGGTCGCAGGTATGGGTGTAGTTGCGGTTCGAGTTGCAGACATAGTTCTCGTAGAAATTCTGATCCGGATCGTCGAGCCCGCTGCCGACGAGGCTCTGGGCCATGACGAAGTCCGAGCGGATGAGGCGCGGCAGCCATTGCGCAGTCTCGACCAATTCGATTTCACCGTCGATCCAGATGTTCTTCAGCTGGTCGATGATAATCGCGGCCGGGTCGCGGTAGATCGCCAGGTTCCGCGCTGAAATCTTGACCGCGAGATGCTTGTCCGGCCCGTAGCCGAGTTTCTTCATGATGTCCTGGGCGGCCGCACAACTCTTGGCGACGTCTGGATCGTAACCGGGCAGCTTTTGCATCATCTCCTTTGGCATCGCCCAAACGCCTTCCGGTCCCGGGAGCATCGCGGTGCTGATGTCGCCCTGGCCCTCGCCGAGAATGTCAATGATCGCCTTGCGGTCCAGCGACATGGCGATCGCCCGCCGCAGGTCGAGATTGTCGAAGGGCGGCTTCTGGGTGATCAGCAGATTGGGCGCGACATTGAGCGGCTCGGTTTCGCAGATTGCCGACGGCATCTGGCTGTGCACGTCCTTCAGCATCGGGATCGTGACCTCATAGGGGAAGGTCATGTCGAACTGGCCGGCGATGAAGGCGAGGATGGCGGTGGAGCGGTTGGGGATGATCGTCCACTCAATGCCATCAAGGTATGGCAATCCCGGCTTCCAGTAGTTCGGGTTCTTGACTACCTTGATCGACTGGTTGGGCTTGAATTCCGAGAATGTGAAGGGACCGGTACCGATCGGGTGCTGACGCATCTGCGAGGCAGAAACGTGGCACGGGTATACGGGGGTGAAACCGGACGCGAGCAGCGCCAGGAACGAGGGCTGCCGCCGCTTGAGGTGAAACGTCGCCTGAAGATCGTTGTCGACCGTCACCCGATCCAGGTTCAGCCACCAAGCCTCGCGGGCGTTGAGGCGCAATTTGTCGTCAACCTTGCCCTGCAGCAGATCCCAGGTGCATTTCACGTCGCTGGCGGTGAACGGCTTGCCGTCATGCCATTTGACACCTGGATGCAGCTTGAAGGTAAGTTCCGTCCCGTCGCCATTCCACGACCAGCTGTCGGCGAGGTCCGGGACGATGTCGTCCAGGGTGTTCTGTTTTTGCTTGGGGTCGAAGACGACGAGATTGTTGAAGACGCCCATCATCGGCGCCACCACCGAGATCGTCCCCTCCTCGTAAATCGACATGTTGGCGGGGCTGTCGCGGTGATAAATGCGCAAAATCCCGCCGGGCTTTTGTGCCGACGCGCCAACCGCGAACGCCAACACCATACCCATCGCGATGACCGCGGCGCGCGCGATCTGTCTCATTCCGCCTCTCCTCCCCAACCTTGCCGGCAACGTCGAGTATCGTTAGCCATACTATCGAGCTAGACGGATTGTTTCGTGGGCGATTTTGCAACTCTGTCAGACGCGTTCGCCAGCCGCGAGCTATGGCAGATCGTCGGGCTGTCGCTCAGCGTCAGCCTCAGTGCGACGGCTGTCGCGACACTGCTCGGACTACCGCTCGGCGCCGTTTTGGCGATCTGGCGTTTCCCCGGGCGAGGCATACTTATCGTCGGCGCCAATGCATTGTTGGGGTTGCCGCCTGTTGTCGTCGGCCTGGTGCTCTATCTTCTGCTCTCGCATTCGGGACCGCTGGGCAGCCTCGGTCTGCTGTTCACGCCGGAGGCGATGATCGTCGCCCAGACCGTGCTCGCCCTGCCAATCGTCACCGCGCTGGCGCATCGGGCGGCCGAGGAGCGCTGGGTCGATTACGGCGACGCCCTCATGGATTTGGGCGCCAGCCGGCTCGCCGCGGTGCCGGCGCTCATCGCGATGGCGCGCGCGCCGATGCTGACCGCGGCACTTGCGGGATTTGGTCGCACCGTGTCCGAGGTCGGCGCTATCATCATTGTTGGCGGTAACATCGCCGCCTATACCCGCACCATGACGACGGCGATCGTGCTCGAGACCAGCAAGGGCAACCTGCCGCTGGCACTTGGTCTTGGCATGGTGCTGATCGGCCTGTCGACGATGATCTGCGCGAGCGCCTTTGTCCTGGTGGGGCGCTCGGGCTGGAAACCGGGGGGAGTTTAGGATGATTGGGAGGTTGCGGTTCGCGATTGTTGCCGCCTTAGTGCTGCTCTCGGCCGCCGGCGCCGAGGCACAGACGCCGGCGCAGGACACCATCACTCTCGCCTCGACCACCTCGGTCGACAATTCAGGATTGCTCGGCGCGATCCTGCCGCAATTCACCAAGGCGACGGGAATCACCGTGCATGTGCTCGCGCTCGGCACCGGCCAGGCGCTTGACACGGCGCGCCGAGGCGACGCCGACATCGTCCTCGTTCACGATCCCGAAGCGGAGCGGAAATTCATCGACGACGGCAACGGTCTCGACCGTAAGCAGATCGCCTGGAACGATTTCATCATCGTCGGCCCCGGCGACGATCCGGCGCACGTTGCCGGCGGCCACGACGCAAAGGCCGCCCTGATTGCAATCTCCAAGGCCAAGGCGAATTTCGTCTCGCGCGGCGACCGCAGCGGCACCAACGCGCTTGAACTGCGGCTATGGAAGGCGACTGGGATCGATCCGAAGACCGGCGCCGGCGCCTGGTACAAGGATATCGGCGGCGGGATGGGCGCGGCGCTCAACGCCGCCGCGGCGATGCCTGCCTATACACTCTCCGACCGCGGCACCTGGCTGAGCTTCAAGAACAAGGGGCCGCTCAAGATCGTCATCGAGGGCGACCCAGCGCTGATCAACCGCTACGACGTGATCGAGCTCAATCCGAAGACGCACGCCACCGCCAAACTGGCGGCCGCGCACAAGCTCGCGGTGTGGCTGGAAACCAAGCCGGGGCAGGACGCCATCGGCGCGTTCAGGGTCAGCGGCGAGATTCTGTTCAACCCCTCCGCCGATCATCCGAAATAGCCGCCGATGGCGTCATTCCCGCCACTCTATCAGTGATGATGATCCCAATCGTGCCAATGGTGGTGCCAGTGCCAGTAGCCCCAATAGGGGTGCGGGTGCCAGCACTCCCAGCCGTATCCATCCCACCGGCAAGCCGCGCTGGCCGGGGTCGCGGTGGCCGCGCCGAGTAGCATCACAACCGCGAGGGCGCTTAGGATCGTTTTCATAGCATCACCTTTTTTGCTGCCAAAGTGATGCCTAAATAACGCAACGACCTCGTTTCCTGTTCCACACGAACTTATGGATCGAGGATCGGGTCAGGCGGCGGCGAGCTGGCGGGGCCGATAGATCGACAGATGCGCCGAGCGGGCAATCGGCGTGCGGCCGTTGGCGACGATCAGAGCGTCGATGTCGACGAACAGATGGCCCTTGTGCTCGTAATTGCCGGTGACACGGGCGCGCACGTCGAGCGAGTCACCGGTCCGCGCCGCCGCGAAATGCTGGATCTTGCTGCCGACATGCATCCACGGTCCAAGCACCACGTTCCGGTTCAGCGCGAAATTACAGATGTGCGGCACCAGGACGGGGTGAAGCAGTCCTTCCTTTTCGTAGAGCGGCGAGGTTTCCCGCACGTCGCGGACGTATTGCGCGATGAGCTCCGGGGTCGCCACGACCGGCTCGATCCCGAGCCACGTGCCGACGGCGAGCGAGGTTTCGTCGGCCGGCGGCCGGGTCGGGCGCTGCGCGACCGTGGGAAACTCGTCGAGCCGCGGCGCTGCGGGCGCCGCTGACAGCGAAGCAGTCGCCGTCGCGCAAACCACGCCGCGGCACTCGAGGCGGATATCGAGGACACCGTCGGCCTCGCTCGCGGTCGCGGTGGCCTGATCGCCATCGTAGACCGGCTTCGCGAACCGGCACTCGGCGGCGCCGTGTTCGAGCCATGCACGACCCCAACGCTCCAGCGGCAAGTGCGTCATGTAGGCATAGACGATCGCGCCCGGCACCAGCCCGCCGCCGAACCCGAATTTCCGCGCGACCTCATCGTCGTGGATCTTGTTTTCCGAGGCATGCGCGGTGTTGAAGGCCTCGACCGTATAGGGGGCAAGCATGGCGGGCATCATATTCCTCGTCGAACCGGCGTGAATTGGGCGCTAGCCTATTACGCATGTCGGCAACCCGAAAGGCAGATCGGTGATGAACCAGACGCTTCCCGAATACGCGCTTTATGCCATCAAATACGCTTGGCGCGACGCCAAACGGTCCGACCATTTCATCGGCGGCGATCCACATGACGGGCCGATGCCGATGGACTATTTCGTCTGGGTCGCGGTCGGCGGCGAGCGGGCGATCGTCATCGACACCGGTTTCACCGCCAAGGTCGCCAAACCGCGCGGCCGCACGCATATCCGCTGTCCGGTTGGCGCACTGGAACTGGTCGGGGTCAACGCCCGCGACGTCAAGGACGTGGTGCTGACCCACATGCATTACGACCATGCCGGCAACTGCAACCTGTTTCCCAACGCGCAATTCCATCTGCAGGAGACCGAGCTGCATTTCACCTGCGGCCGGCACATGCGGCATGCGCGCTTTGCACATTCGTTTGAGGTCGAGGACGTGGTCGGGCTGGTGCGGCTGAACTTCGACCGGCGGGTGACGCTCTACAACAGCGGCACCGAACTGGCGCCGGGAATCACCCTGCATCCGGTCGGCGGCCACACCCCCGGCATGCAGTTCGTGCGCGTCCACACCAGGCGCGGCTGGGTGGTGGTCGCCTCGGACGTAACTCACTACTACGAGAATTTCGAAACCGGCCGACCGTTCACAGCGGCGTGGCATGTCGGCGACATGGTCGAGGCCTATGACGTGCTGCGTGCGCACGCGCCGTCGCCGCGTCACATCGTCCCCGGGCACGATCCGCTGGTGCTGGCGCGCTATCCAGCGTTGTCACCGGCGCTGGAGGGCATCGTCTGCCGGCTCGACGTCGAGCCGAATTACGGCTGACGAGTCGTAATCGACCGGAGCAGCGTCGTCCCCTGCCGAACAGCCGGGGAACGACATGGGCGCTCCGTTACTTGTCGCCGTCGAGCACCGCCTGGATGTCGGCCGGATCGACCTTGAGCGGCTCGATGCCCGAACGCTCGACCTGCAGCAGACCACCGACGCGGCTGTCGCGCTGCTGCCAGCCGCGGTTCATCGCCTCGGTCAGCTCTTCGAGCGCAAGATTGGCGAGGCGCATCGGCACCGCGACCTCCTTGCCAAGCCCGACCGCGAGCGAGACGTCCTTGTGCAAAAGGCGCAGCGCAAAATCTGCCGGGTCGTAGCTGGCTGCTGAGAAACTTGCCGAGCCGGTCGAAGGTGCGCTGGCGACCGGTCGCGCCCTGGCGCACCGCCTCCCATAATTCGAGCGGCGTCGACCCCGGCCTTGATGCCCATCGTCATAACCTCGGCCAGCGCGACGCCGACCACCGCGCTGGTGCAGTTGTGCACGAGCTTGGCGATCGTTCCGGCGCCGATCGGGCCGATATAGCGCGGCCTGGTCGCCCATCGCGTCGAGCACGCTGCTTGTGGCGGTTGAACTGCTGCTCGTCGCCGCCGACCCAGATCGCCATCTTGCCGCGGCCGCGCCGCCCGGGCCGCCGCTGACCGGCGAATCGAGCATATAGAGGTTCTTCTCGGCGAAGGCGGCGTTGATCTTGCGCACCACGGCTACCGAGTTGGTCGACATGTCGAAGAACGCGGTGTCGGGCCTCATGCCCTCGATAAGCCCGTTCGGACCGAGCGCCACCGCCTCGACATCGGCCGGAACCGGCAGCGAGGTGAACACCACGTCGCGACTGCTCGCCGACCGCTTTCGGGCTGTCGGCCCAGACAGCGCCCTTGGCGAGATAGGGTTCGGCCGCGGCCCGCCGGAGATCGTGGACGACGAGCTGATGCCCCGCCTTTTGCAGATTGGCGGCCATGCCCTTGCCCATCATGCCGAGCCCGATGAAACCGACCTTCATGTGACCTCTCCTCCAATCGTCATTGCGAGCGGAGCGAAATAATTCTCGTTCCGCTGGTGGTTGATCCCGTCGAGATTGCTTCGTCGCCTCGCGGCTGCTCGCAATGACGGCGAGAGCTGTTAGTCGCGGTGACGCAGCTGATTGTTGACTCGATGATCGCCGGCGAGCCAGCGAGCCAGCTCGCTGTGTGCGTCGGCCCGGCGCAACGCGTCGATCTCGGCCACATCGGGCGGATCGCAGGTGAATTCGAGGATCATCCCGTCGGGCGAGGCCGTGTAGATCGACTTGCAATAGCCGTGATCGGTTTCGCGGAATGTTTCCCCGGCCGCGTTCCAGCCGTGACTTCAGCTCGTCATAGGTCCGGTCGCTCACCTTCAAGCGCGATGTGATAGTGCGAGCCGACCTTGGGCGGCGACTTGGCCTGGGTCATCTCGTACATCTCGGGATCGGCAAACTGGAAGAACGCGAGCGCGCCGCCATCCTTGAGCCCGAAGAAAGTGTGGCAGAAATCGACCTCGCGGCCGAGATCGGCGCGATAGGTCCGCTCGCACCAGGTCGCAACGAGCGGAATGCCCAAAAGGTCTTCGAGGAAACGGCGGTTGGCCTCGTGATCCTTTACCACATAGGCGTTGTGGTGGAGGCGCTGCGGCAGCTCGCCGAGAAGTCTCGCCTCGGTGCGCGCCCGGGCTTCGATTGTATCCATCAAATCCCTCCAAAATCCGTAGCGATATTCCGATGCTGAGCATATTTAGCCGCCGACTCCGCCGCAATCGGTAAAGGTTCGCTTAGAATTTTCCGCGATGTTGAGGGAAGCCCAGGAACCCCGGACATTTCCCGTGACCGACCAAGCACTTCCCCACTTCGGCGCCTCGGCAGCCCCCCATGTGCCGTGGGCCAACGTCTTCAGAATCTGGTGGCTGGTGACATGGCGCGCGACCGTTGGCAGCATTGCCACCGGCGTGAACTTTGCCATCGCCATCACCGTGCTCAGCATCACCTTCGGCTGGCCGCCGTCTGTCCGCACCGTGCTGATCGCGGCCGTGGGCGCGGTCGTCGTGGTGATCTGGCACGTCGTCGCGGTGCGCATCGCGCTCGAGAAGATCTACGCGGATTTGCGCCTGAACCCTTCGCACGCGCCTTGAAGTAGCCGGCCGCCCCGGCTCCAATGCGCCGACGCGCATTGGAGCAAGAGATGACCCTGCCGTTCGACAAGACGCTCAAGGTCGGTATCCAGAACATCCACCGCCGCACCGAGCCGGCGACCGAGCCGTGGCGGCCGACGATCGACGAGCTCGCGGAGCTGGTCGGCCTGGTCGATGGCTGCGGCTACGACTCGCTGTGGGTCGGCGATCACCTCGCCTTTCCGATGTCAATCCTCGATCCGCTGCTGCAGCTCGCGCAAGCCGCGGTGATCAGCCGCCGGCTGCTGCTCGGCACCAATGTCTATCTGGTGCCGCTGCGCCCGCCAGGGCCGATCGCCAAGCAGGTGTCGAGCCTCGACCACCTGTGCGAGGGGCGGCTCATTTTCGGAGTCGGGGTCGGTGGCGAGTTTCCCAAGGAATTCGCCCTCGCCGGCGTTCCCCACAAAGAGCGCGGCGGGCGGTTGTCGACGGCGATCCCGCTGCTGCGCGAGCTGTGGAGCGGCGAACCGGTCAGCTATTCCGGCAAGTATTTCGGCGCCTTCGACGACGTGCTGATGCAGCCGCCGGCGCGGCAGCAAGGCGGCCCGCCGATCTGGTGCGGCGGCCGCGCCGACGCCGCGCTCGCCCGCACCGGGCGGCTTGCCGACGGCTACATCTCCTATGTGATCACGCCGCAAACCTATCGCGAGGCGTTGGAGAAGATCGACGCAGCGGCCGCCGCGGCCGGCCGCAGGGTCGAGCGCTTCGGCACTGGGCACCTGCTGTTCACCCGGCTCGACGAGACCTATGACGAGGCGCTGGAAAAAGCGGTGAAGTCCCTATCGTACCGCTACAACATGGATTTCCGCCGCGCTGCCGAGCGCTATGCCGCGCTCGGCTCACCCGAACAGGTGGCACAGCGCGTCCGCGATTTCTGGGATGCGGGCGTGCGCCACATCGTGATCGATCTGGTCGGTCCCTACGAGGAGCGGCCGCGCCAGATCGAGGAATTCGCCCGTAAGGTGCTGCCGCTCCTCGACGATCTGCGCCGCGGGTAGGCGCAGACCGCCTCGCCGCGCCCTAGGCCTGGTCGCGCCGCAAAGGCTCGTTTGGACAACGTGGATCGCCGTCGCCCATCCACTCGCCGTTGCGCAGCCAGTGCGCGCAGGCCCGGCCATTTGGACACACCGTGCACGTCCATTCGGCATCGCGCAGAACCGCCGGGGGAACGTGCTCCAGCGTCGTCCCCATCCCAGCGACCATCGCATCGAGCTGGCGGCCCGCATCGACAGGCCCGGTCATCAGCACGTCGAGCTGGGCACGATCAAGACCGATATCGGCGAGAATTGCTCCGGGGTGGCCGAGCGAGGCAACGTTCGCCATTTCGGCGATCCAACGGCGCCGCTCACGCCAATAAGCGAAGCGCTGGGCCAACTCGGCGAAAAAGCCGGCCAGCGGCTGTGACGGGGAAACGAAAGCGGGAGCCAGTTCGGTCATAACGCGCCTGCGGCACAGCTTGCTCTCAAGCCGCGAGATTAGAACCGGGCGCGCGACACCTCCTTGATTTGGATCAACCTTGACTAAGGCTTCTACGCCGCCGACTTCACGGCGCCCGATTGGTGCAGCGCCGCGATCTCGGCCGCCGAGAAACCCCAGTCGCGCAGGATCTTGTCGGTGTTCTCGCCGACCTTAGCCGGGGGCCGCGACACCTTGGTCGGCGTGCCGAGAAAACGCGGCGCCGGCGCCGGCTGCGCGATGCCGTCGATCACGGGGAAGCTGTCGCGCGCCCGGTTGTGCTCGTGCCGCATCGCCTCGGACATCGTCAGCACCGGCGCAAAGCAGATATCGGTCTGCTGCATGATCGCCACCCATTCGCCGCGAGTTCTTCTGCTTGAAGACCGCGGCGAAGCGCTTCTGCATCTCGGGCCAAGTCGGGCGATCCATTTGCTCCGGCAGATCGGCGCCCTCGAGCCCGGTATGGGTCAAGAGCAGCCGGTAGAACTGCGGCTCGATCGAGCCGACCGAGACGAACTCGCCGTCCTTGGTCTCGTAGACATGATAGAAATGCGAGCCGCCATCGGTGCGGTTGTGGCCGCGCTTTTCGACCCAGGTCCCAGAGGCCAAGGCGGCGTACATCATCATCATCAGCGAGGCCGAACCCTCGACCATCGAGCAGTCGATGACCTGACCCTTGCCGGTCGCCTTGGCACTGATGATCCCGGCCAGCACCCCCATCGCCAGATAGAGCGCGCCGCCGCCGAAATCGCCGACCAGGTTGAGCGGCGGCACCGGCGGGCCTCCCGCTTCGCCGATCGCGGCCAGCACCCCCGACAGGGCGATGTAGTTGATGTCGTGCCCGGCAATATGGGCGATCGGCCCATTCTGGCCCCAGCCGGTCATGCGGCCGTAGACGAGCCCGGGATTGCGCTTGAGACAGATGTCGGGGCCGAGGCCGAGGCGTTCCATGACACCGGGCCGGAACCCCTCGATCAGCGCGTCGGCCCGGTCGATGAGGCGCAAGGTGGCGTCGACTCCCTCCTGGTTCTTCAGATCGACGGCGATGTTGCGCCGGCTGCGCGCCAGCAGATTGTAGCGATACTCCTCACCGGCCGGCCCGCCGGCGGCGCTGGCGTCATGGCCGACATTGGCGGCGCGGTCGACCCGCACCACCTCGGCGCCCATGTCGGCGAGCAGCATCGCGCAAAACGGCCCCGGCCCGATCCCGGCTAGCTCGACGATCTTGATCCCTGCGAGCGGTCCCATGTTTCGTCCTCTCGGATGGCGGCGTATTAGTCTCCCACCGACCGGAGGCGGCGGGCAAGGAGGGCGGAGCATGCGGATCGTCATCACCGGCGGGTGCGGGTTTCTCGGCCGGCGACTGGCCTTGCTGCTGCTCGAACAGGGCAGCGCCTTCGGACCGATCGACGAGCTGGTGCTGTTCGACAACGCACCTTCGGCGCTGCCGCTCCCCGATGACACGCGCGTCCGCGTCGTCACCGGCGACATCGCCGACCGGCCGACGGCGCAGCGGCTGATCGCGCGTGGCACGGACGCAGTCTTTCACCTCGCCGCGATCGTCAGCGGCCAAGCCGAGGCCGACACCGATCTCGGCTACCGGGTCAATCTCGACGGCACCCGGGCGGTGCTCGACGCCTGCCGCGCGCTAGGGACGACGCCGCGCGTCATTTTCGCCAGCTCGCTAGCGGTCTATGGCGGGGCGCTGCCTCCTTCGGTCGGCGACGCCACCCCGCTCACCCCGCAAAGCTCCTACGGGACGCAGAAGGCGATCGGGGAGCTGCTGATCAACGACTACAGCCGCAAGGGCTTTATCGACGGCAGGGCGCTGCGGTTACCGACCGTGGTGGTGCGGCCGGGCCTGCCCAACCGCGCCGCCTCGACTTTCGCCTCGTCGATGATCCGCGAGCCGCTCTGCGGCAAGGACGCGGTCTGCCCGGTGTCGCCGGAGACTGTGATGGCGCTGGCGTCACCGCGCCGCGTGGTCGCGTCATTGGCCCATGCGCTCGACATTGACGGCGGGGCCCTGGGGCAGAACCGGGTGCTGCAGCTGCCGGGCTATTCGGTTTCGGTCGGCGAGATGGCCGAAGCACTCAAACGTGCCGGCGGCCAATCCGCCTATGGCCGGCTGTCGTGGAAGCACGACCCGGCGATCCAGGCGATTGTCGGCAGCTGGCCCGCCGCCTTGGCCGCGCCGCGCGCCGAGGCGCTCGGCTTCAGGCCCGACGCCGGCATTGACGAGGCGGTACAGTTCTTCATCGAAGACGATCTGGCGATGCAGCGGCAGTTGGGCGGATAGCCCGCCACTCCCGAAAGCGTGAAGCCGCGGGCAGCCGTTCCTGGCGTATCGTGAGCCGATGAAGGCGATCCCGTTCCTGCTTGCACTGACCTTGGCCTCGGCTGGCGCCACCGCCGAAACGCGTCCGGTGGTGGTCGAGCTGTTCACCTCACAGGGCTGCTCGTCATGTCCGCCGGCCGACAAGCTGCTCGGCGAGCTGGCGAAGCGCAGCGACGTCATCGCGCTCGGCTTCCACATTACCTACTGGGACAACACGGCCTGGCGCGACCCGCTTTCCCTCGCGCCTTCGACCGAACGTCAGGAAGCCTATGACCGGCATTTGACCGGCGGCCAAGTCTACACGCCGCAGATGGTGATCGACGGCACTACCGACGTCATCGGGTCACATCGCGCGGCGGTGCTCGCCGCGATCGCCGCAGCAAAGCCGGTGGCCGCCGCTCCGGTGAGCTTCGCGCCGGACCGACGCTCCGTGATGATCGATGCCGGCACGGCGGCGCAGAGCGGAACAGTGCTACTGGCGCGCTACGCGCTGTCGCGCACGACCCATATCGGCGGCGGCGAGAACACCGGCCGGACCGCGACCGATTTCAATGGGGTCGAACACCTCGAAACGCTGGGGAAGTGGGACGGCAAGACAGTCAGCTACCCGATTGACCCCCCAGCCACGGGCGAAGGCCTTGCCGTATTAGTGCAGGCGTCGGACGGCGCCATCCTCGGCGCCGCCGCCATATCAAATTGAGTGATTTATAGCGCAATATTGCGATATAGCCGAAGAGATAATTTCAATCCGGATCGCTTCAAGAGGGCGATCGCAAAAAACATCCCGATCCGAAGATTTACAGCGCCGCATCGCGCGTGGCACCTTGGCCTTCGGTCCCCAAACTGGAGGCTCCTCCATGAAGCTCTTGCGCTTTGGCCCCGCCGGCCACGAAAAACCCGGCATTCTCGACCGCGACGGCCGCATCCGCGACTTGTCCGGTGTCGTCAAGGACATCAACGGGGAGGCCTTGAGCCCGGCGTCGCTCGACCGGCTGCGCCGGCTCGATCCCGCGACGCTACCCATGGTCGCGGGCTCGCCGCGCATCGGCGCCTGCGTCGGCAACCCGTCCAAGGTGCTGGCGATCGGGCTCAACTACCGCAAGCATGCCGAGGAAGCCGGCATGCCGATCCCCTCGGAGCCGATCTTCTTTTTGAAGGCGACGAGCAGCATTTGCGGGCCCAATGACGACGTCATCATCCCCAGGGGGTCGGAGAAGACCGATTACGAGGTCGAGCTGGCGATCGTGATCGGCACTACCGCCCGCTACGTCTCGATCATGGACGCCAAGAAGCACATCGCCGGCTATTGCATCGTCAACGACGTCTCCGAGCGCGAATACCAAATCGAGCGCGGCGGGCAGTGGACCAAGGGCAAGAGCTGCGACACGTTCTGCCCGATGGGGCCGTGGCTGGTGACCGCCGACGAGCTTCAGGACGCCGGCAAGCTGCAAGTGACGACCGACGTCAATGGCGAGCGGCGGCAGGACAGCAACACCGCCGACCTCATCTTCGGGATCGAGCACATCGTCAGCTATTGCAGCCAGTTCATGACGCTCAATCCGGGCGACGTGATCCCGACCGGCACGCCGCAGGGCGTTGGGATGGGGTACAAGCCGCCCAAGTTTCTCCGGGCGGGCGACCGCATGCGCATCGCGATCGAGGGGTTAGGCGAGCAGAACAACCGGCTCGTCCCCTGTCAGGGCTGACGAGATTTCGCAGCGAGGCGCCGAGATGGACGACGATTTCGGCGCCTTCGTTCCGGGCCAGCGCTTTCGCATCGAGGGTGCGGCGGGCGGTCCGCTCGCCGGACTGACCTTTGCCGCCAAGGACCTATTTGATGTTGCTGGGCATCCAACCGGCGGCGGCAATCCCGACTGGCCGACGGGGCGGCCGATCCCCGAGCGCGATGCCTGGGCGGTGCAGCGCCTGCTCGACGCTGGCGCGACGCTGATCGGCAAGACCATCACCGACGAGGTTTCCCTCGGCATCCTCGGGGAAAATCCATTCGACGGCACCGCGCGCAACCCGCGAGCGCCGGGCAGGGTACCGGGCGGATCGTCGTCGGGCTCGGCCGTTGCGGTCGCCGCCGGGCTTTGCGACACCGCGCTCGGCACCGATACCGGCGGCTCGGTGCGCGTGCCATCGAGCTTTTGCGGGCTTTATGGCATCCGCCCGACGCATGGCCGGCTCGATCTGACCGGCATGATGAGCCAAGCGCCGAGCTCGGACACGACCGGCTGGTTCGCCCGCGATGCCGAGACCTTCGCGCGGGTCTCGGCGGTCATGCTGGGCGAACCGATCCCGGCGGAGCTGCCACGCCGGCTGATCGTCGCCACCGACGCCTTCGCGGTTGCGGACGCCGCCGCCACGGCGGCGCTGCAGCCGTTGGTCGACCGGCTGGCAGCGCTGATCGGCGAGCGGCACGACGAGGCGATGGCGCCGCCCGGCCTCGCCGCCTGGGCCAACGCCCAGCGCACGCTGCAACCGGCGGAGGCCTGGCAAACCTTCAAAGAATGGATCGACCGGGCGAACCCGCGGATGCAGTTCAGCGTCGCACGCAACTTAACGCTCGCGGCGACGATCTCCGAGCAGGATTGCAGCCGCGCGACCGCGGTACGCCATGCGGCGCGGGCGCGGATGCGCGAGCTACTGGCTCCGGGCGCGATCCTCTGTCTGCCGACGACACCCTTCCCGGCGCCGTTATGCGGCCAGGCGCTCTCCGTGCTCGACCCGCTGCGCGACCGCATCACCCGGCTTTGCTGTCACGGCGGACTGACCGGGGTGCCACAAGTCTCGATCCCGGGCTGTGCGGTCGACGGGCTGCCGATCGGCCTGTCGATCGTCGGCGGGCCGGGCGGCGACGCCGCGCTCGTCGCGGTCGCCCGCGCGCTGGCGGAGTGATCCGACCGCTCCTATGCTCGGGGTCATACATTTGTTGAGGAGGATGCGATGATCCACCACGTGTCGATCCCCGCCGCCAACCCGCAGCATGTCGCCGAGGTGCTGGCCGAGGTGATGGGCGGACGGTGCGTTCCGTTCGGGCCGCTCGAAGGCGCCTTTATGGCGCTGGGTGCCGACGGCGGTATGATCGAGGTGTACCCGGACAAGGCGACGCTCGACATCCCCGCCAAAGACGACCAGGTGGTGTTCGGCGAGAACCGGGCGCCGCCGCAAACCTGGCCGTTCCATATATTCCTGTCGGTGCCGCTGGATCGCCAGGCCGTCGAGCGCATCGGCGCCCGCGAGGGCTGGCGCACCAAGACCTTCGGCCGCGGCATGCAGGGCCATAAACCGTTCTTCCACGTCATTGAATTCTGGTTGGAGAACCGGCTGATGATCGAGGTCGCTCCGCCAGACATGACGAAGGAATACGAGGATTTCGGGAAGACCGTCGCGACCTCGATGCGCAACGACCCCGAAGCGCTGCGGCTGATGCGGGCGACGCACATCAAAGAACCGGCCTGACCGGACGCCGAGGGGAGGAAACCATGCCGAAGATCCAAGCCGACCGCCTCGAGGAGATCGGCCGCGTACTGTTCGTCGCCGCCGGCACGCCAAAGGACGAGTCCGAGCTGGTCATGCGCCACATCGTCGGCGCTAACCTGGTCGGCCACGATTCGCACGGCGTCATCCAGATCCCGACCTATATCGACCGGATTAAGGTCGGGCACATCGTGCCCGGCGCGCCCTGGGTCATTGTCAAGGAGTCGGCCAATCACACCGTCGTCGACGGACACTGGGCGTTCGGCTATGTCGCCAACGACAAGGCGATGCGCCTGACGATCGAGAAGGCCAATAAGGGGAACGTCGCCGCCGCGACGGTGTTCCGTCAGGGCCATATCGGCCGCTTGTCGAGCTATAGCCAGATGGCGGCGAAAGCCGGGATGATCGGACTCGTAACGGCCGATAGCGGGCGCTCGCCAAAGGCGGTGGCGCCATTCGGCGGACGCGAGGCGCGGCTGGGCACCAACCCAATTACGATCGCCATCCCGTCTGACCTCGATGGGCCGCTCTATCTCGACATGGCGACCTCCGCGGCGGCCGCGGGAAAGATCGCAGTCGCCGTGGCACGCAACGAGAGCGTGCCCGATGGCTGGGTCATCGGCAGCGACGGCAAGCCGACCAACGACCCGCGCCAGCTGCGCCAAGGCGGCGCGCTGCTGCCGATGGGCGGACCCGACGGCGGCTATAAGGGCTATGGCCTCGCGGTGATGGTCGAGATCTTGTGCGGGCTCTTGACCGGGCTCGGGTTTGGGGTCGAGCCGACCGGCCGGCACAATGACGGTTGCTTCATGGCCTGCTTCAAGGTCGATGCGTTCCGCCCGCTTGCCGAGTTCAAGAAAGAGGTCGGCGAATTTATCCGCTACCTGAAGGCGACGCCGCCGGCAGAAGGGTCCTCGGGGGTGCTTTATCCCGGCGAGATCGAGCACATCAAGGAACAGGACCGGCGCAAGAACGGCATCGACGTCGAGGACGCGACCTGGGCGCGCATCAACAAGCTGGCCGAGGAATACGGCGTCGCCAAGCAGCTTGGCCTCGAGGGCTGAGCGTGGCTCTCGGCTCCGTTCTCTCGCCCGAAAGGCTGACGCTCTACGGCAGCTTCACCTCGAGCTCCAGCTACAAGCCCATGCTGTATCTGGCCTTGGCGCGGCTGCCGTTCTCGTTCCGCACGGTCAACCTCAAGATCGGCGTGCAGAACGAAGCCGAGTACCTTGCGGTCAACCGCTGGGGCGTGGTGCCGAGCCTCAGGCACAAGGGGCTGACGATCCTGCAGTCCAACGTCATCCTCGACTATTTGGCGCGCGAGACCGGGCATTTCGAAGGCAAGACCGAGCAGGCCAAGTGGCAGGCGCGCGAGTGGCTATCGTGGGAGGCGGACCACATCACCGCAGTGGCGCGGGTGCGCCATTCGGCGCGCTTTCGCAAGATGCACGACGAGGTCATCGCCGAGTTCCGCCCACGCGCCGAGGCGGCATTGTCCTTTGTCGACAAGACGGTGAAGGAGAAGGGTTTCCTCGCCGGCGATTACCCAACCATCGCCGATATCGGCTGCTGGGGCCGCATGGTGTTCATGGCCGAGGGCGGGTTCGAGATTTCCAACTGGCCGCACCTCGAAGCCTGGGCCAACCGGATCAAGGCGATGCCGGGTTTCGCGCTGCCCTACGACCTAATCCCCAGCAAGGACCGGGAATTCGATCCTGCCTAACTTCGCGCCACTCACAGTAGACAGAGCCTAAGCCTCTCCGCATTATCCGGTTCGTGACCGCCAGCACCTTTCCCCGCGCCGCCGCGCTCGTTTTGCTGATGCTCGGCGGGTGCGCCACCACCGAGACCGCCCCCGCCGATCCCAACGCGCCCGACCCGGCGAATTGGCGGCTTTTCTCGGGCAAAGAGCCGACCAACGCGGAATTCGCCGCGCTCGAAGCGACCTGCCGCGACCGCCAGGAGGCTTTCGACGACTGCCTCGTCAAGCTCGGGCTGAAGCGGGCCAAGTAGGCGTTACGGCAGCAGCTCGCTCAGCCGGCGGATGATGCGGTCGGGGATGATGGTGCAGCCGGGCGGCAAGCCGACGCCATAGCCGTCGTGCCAGATCGCATGGATGCCGAGACGCTGCGGGCCGGCCACCTCCCATTCGAGATTGTCACCGACCATCCAGGTCTCGTGCGGGCGGACGCCGAGCACCTCCATCGCGTGGGTATAGGCGCGCTCCTCGGGCTTGCCGAAACCGTGCTCGCCCTCGATCTGAATGTGGTCGAAGCGATGCTCCAGCGCGAAGCGCACGACCTTGGCGCGCTGCGGCGCGGCTGCGCCGTTGGTGATCAGAGCGAGCTTGACCCCGAGCTCCTTGAGCTGGTCGAGGGTCTCGTGCGCGTCGGGGAACATCGCCAGCTCCTCGTCGTGCAGCGCATTATAGGCGTCGGCCATGGCGTCGCCGACCGCTTGCGGCGGCACCGGATGACCGGCGGAGGCCAGGTCGGCGAAGGCATCGGCGACGATCTTGCGGCGCGCCTCGTCGATGCGGTGACGCCAGTATTTGTGGCGCGACGGGTCGGCCCACAATTCGGTCGAGGCCGCCGAGATCGCCGCCGCCACCGCGTGCGCCTCGATCGGGCCGAGCCGGTCGGCGAAGGAAGCAATGGTGCGCCGCCACTGCGATTGCGCCGGGCCGAAGGCGACAAGCAGCGTGTCGTCGAGATCGAACAGGATCGCGGTCGGGAGCTTCATGCGATGGCGGCGGGGGCCTGCGGCACCGTCTTCCAGAATTCGGGGTCGTGGCCGAAGAAAAGCCGCGCGCCGCCGCGCTCCAAGGCTTCCAGTCTGTCGAGCGAGGCGAGCATTTCCTCGCGGTCGGAGACATAACGCGGCAGGCGGCGTTCTTTGAGCGTCTGGCAGAAATAGCAGGCATCGGCGGCGATGACGATGTCGCCGCTGTCGGTGCGCACCTTCAAGGATTGGTGGCCGCGGGTGTGGCCGTGCGTCGGCAGGCAGACCACCGAGCCGTCGCCGAATACGTCGTGCTCGCCGTCCACGAGCTGCACCTTATGACCGAGATCGAAATCGCGCGGGTTGTAGCCGTGGATGCGGGCGGTTTCAGGATCCATGCCCGCGTCCCATTCCTTCTTCTGCACCAGCATCGTCGCGTTGGGGATAAGAGCGTTGCCGCCGACATGGTCGAAATGGAAGTGCGAGTTGATTACGAGATCGATCTTGCCGGGATCGCGGTCGATTGCCTCGAGCCGGGCGCTGACCTCCTCGCCGGGCGAGAAGCCGACGCGAAACAGCTTCATCAGCCGCTCGCCAAGGCGCCCGGCGGGGTCATGCTGGCAATCAGGGTGGAGGCCGGTGTCGAACAGCGCGCGGCCCTTATCGTGCTCGATCAGATAGACCGGGATCGGCAGGGTGATCTCGCCTTCGCCGCCCTCCATCAGACGGCCGAAGTCGCCGGTTACCCAGCCGCAGGTGAAGGCGTAGAGCTTCGGCGCCATGGGCTATTCCGCCGCCACCATCTCGGCTGCATCAGATTTGTGGCCCTTCTGATGGAAATAATTGGCGCGGTAGAACGCGAGAACCAGCTCGCGATAGATGGTCGGCTCGTAACGCGCCGGGTTGTCGGCCGAGACGCAACTCGGCAGGCAGGCGATGGTCGAATTCGGGTTGGGCGAGTGGAAATAGGCGATCGAATAGCGGTCGGCGCCGCTTTCGTTGAGCACGCCGTGCGGGGTCGAGAGGAAACGGTCGTTCGAGAAGCGCCGCATCATGTTGCCGAGGTTGATCAGGAACGTGCCCTCGATGATCGGCGGCGGGAACCATTCTCCATTCGGCAGGCGCACCGCAAGCCCCGGCACCTCGGTGCGGGCGAGCGCGGTCATGAACGAATTGTCGGTGTGCGGCGCCTGGCCGAACAGGTTGTCCTCGTCCGGGTCCTGCGGCGGGTAATGCAGGAAGCGCAGATTGTGGTGACCGTCATTAGCGAAAAGCGGGGCGAAGGTGTCGGGTGGCATGTCGAGCGCCGCGGCGAAGGCCGGCAACATGCGGTCGCACATCGCGCCCAGTGTCTTGAAATAGGTCACCATCGGCTGGCGGATATCGGGCAGCGATGGTGGCCACTGGTTGCAGCCCCGCAGCGGCATTTTGGCGACCACCTCGGGATGATCGGGGGTGCGGTCGTGGCTGATGAAAAAGCTCTCGTTCTGGTTCGGCCGGGTCGCCTTGTGGACGGTCGAGGCGCCCTGCACCGACGCATTCATCGGCAGGTAACCGATGTTCCACTCGTTGAGCTGTAAGGCGAGCTTCTCTGCCATCGGCAGAGAATGAAAACGCCGCGAGGCGGCGAAGGCGTCATCGACGATGCGATCGGGAACGCCGTGGCCCGAGATGTAGAAGAAGCCGACATTCTCGCAGGCGTGCCGGACCTGGGGCACGAGGCGATCGAGCGCGCCCGGCTCCCCGGCGAAATAGGGGCCGTAATCGATGACCGGGATTTGCGCCGCCGCCGCGGCGACGTCCTTGACCCCTTGTTCCTTGAACAGATTCATCGCGTTCCCTCTTGCCGCTGTTGGGCTGACTATACCGTGGCCGGGCGCCCGGTTGCCATCGACGCAAATAACAGATGGTGAACCATCTGTTATCCATCTGTTATCGACAGCGGTAACAGATGGTGGCCACCTCCTGTTCTGGGCCTTTGCAGGAGGAGAAGGTTCGTCCCCCGGCCTTCGCCGGGGCAGGCTTCGAGGTCTTCGCTGACGCGAAGCACCTCAGGATGAGGAAATCTCTTTGTCAGCGAGGACCCAGGCTGGCACAGAATTTTGGCGATTTTAGCGTTGATGACATCCGACGGTGAAAATCTAGAAATGTCGCTATTGCAGTTTAACGGCATTGTCTACCCGCGCTGTCGCCGCGTGCCGGTGCTGCTGGCCGATGGGGTCGACGACCTCGCGACCGTCGACCGTCCCCGCGGCTGATCAATTCTCTTTGTTTACCAATTCGATGAAGACACTGAACTTGCTCGGTTCGGCAAAAACGCTAATCGACAGAAAGCCCATCAAGAACCAAAACGCTGACGTGCTTTTGCGAATTCGGACCATCATCGACATCCTATAATGCAGTTTAGCGGCATTTCCCTGCCCCCTCCGCAGAAGGAAAAACTATGACCGTCGTCACCTTCGGAAAGCGTGGGCCGGTCGCCGCCGCCGAGCGGCCGGAGAGCGGGTTCGTGCGCCCATGAGAACGCTACCGCTTGCCGTGTTGGGCGCTCTCATCGGCGGGGGCTACGAGGCGTATCGGAGTTTTGACCTCATCCGCATGGGCGCGTATTCCCCAGCGGCGGGGCTGGGGATCATCTTGGCCGGCGCGGTGGTCGGTGCGGTCGTCTTCGCCGTCGCGGCGGTCTTGTACCGGCTGATGCGTCGCGGCTGACTGCGAGGATGGAACACAACCGCACGCTAAAGGCCCACAGGATGACATTTGAGGGAGTTGTTGATGTCCGTTGTCACCGTTGAAGAGCGCGGGCCGGTTTCGGTCATTGCGATCAACCGGCCCGAGAAGCTCAACGCGATCAACAAGGCGGTGGCGATCGAGCTGCAGCAGGCGTTTGCCGCGTTCGACGCGTCGGAGCAGCGGGTGGCGATCCTCACCGGGCTCGGCGGGCGGGCGTTCTCGGCCGGAGCCGACGTTACCGATTTGCCGGAACTGTGGCGCTGCGTGCCGACGGTCGGGATCAAGACCGACAAGCCGATCATCGCCGCGGTCAGCGGCTGGTGCATCGGCGGCGGGCTGGTGATGGCGATGATGTGCGATCTGCTGGTCGCGGCGGAGAACGCCAAGTTTTCCTACCCGGAAGGCAAGGTCGGCATCACCGGCGGGATGATCGCGGGCCTCGCGGCGCGCATCCCGCACAAGGTGGCGATGGAGATGATGCTCTTGGGCGAGCCGATGGACGCGCAGCGCGCCTATGCGGTCGGGCTGGCGAACAAGGTGGTTGCGCCGGGCGGCGAGGTCGACGAGGCGGTGGCGATGGCCGAGAAGATCGTCGATTTGGCGCCGCTGGCGCTGGCGGCGATGAAGCGGTTCGTCAACGAGGGAGTGCTGCCGAAGGGGCCGGCGGAGCTGGCCGCGCGCTATGGCGCCGAACTGGGCGCGGTGCGCGACAGCGAGGATGCGAAGGAGGGGGTGCGGGCGTTTCGGGAGAAGCGGCGGCCGCGCTACCAGGGACGGTAGCGCCGAGTGATCAGGCTAGGCGATTCGCGGAAATCAGGCGGCGAAGAGCAGAAAGCCCTTCGATTTTTCGAGGCGGGCGGCTTCCTTGGCTTCGTTATAGTTGCGCAAGGCGGCGCGGTCGTTTTCAGCGACGTCTGCGTGGGTCGGGACGGCGCACGCGGTCGGGCAGCGCGTGATGCCCTTGGTGCGCATGAACTCAGCAACCGCAGCGTCGTACTCGTTCTGGGACATGGGGGGAACTCCACGGTCGAAATTAACGCTAACGGGCTTAGTTAAACCCTCCGATCGTTAACAACGGGTTAGAGTCAAACCTCCCACAAAATTTTTTGGTTTGACCGTGCCGACAGCGGATATGGCTTTTCTTCAGAGGCAAACGATATAGTTGAGTCGGGCAGTACAGGGGCCGCGATTGGGCAAGGCCGACATTACCGTTCGCTTCTGGGGGGTGCGCGGCAGCATCCCCTGCCCCGGCCCGGAAACCGTGCGCTACGGCGGCAACACCTCATGCGTCGAGATCCGCTGCGGGAAGCACCTGATCGTCTTCGACGGCGGCACCGGGTTGCGCCCGCTCGGCCGGGAACTCGACAAGAGCGGCAAGAAGGCCGACCTCGATATTTTCTTCAGCCACACGCATCACGACCATATCGGCGGCATGCTGTTCTTTTCGCCCTGCTACCACGCCGGCAACCAGCTACGCATCTGGGCGGGGCATCTGAAGCCAGCCGGCAAAAACATCAAGGACGTGCTGAAGACGATGATGTCGCCGCCGCTCTTCCCGGTGCCCGTCGACATCTTTGCCGCCAAGCTCGATTTCAATGACTTCAGCGCCGGCGAGACGCTCACCCCCTACCCCGACGTGACGCTCAAGACCGCGCCGCTCAACCACCCCAATGGCGCGACCGGCTATCGCCTCGAATTCGCCGGCAAGTCGGTCGCCTACCTCACCGATGTCGAGCATGTGCCGGGCGAGAGCGACCCCAACGTGCTGAGCCTGATGAACCGAGCCGACATCGCGATCTACGACTGCACCTATGACGGGACCGAGTTCGACAAACACCGCGGCTGGGGCCACTCGACCTGGCAGGAAGGATTGCGGCTGGCAGACGAGGCCAAGGTCAAGCAATTCGTGATCTTCCACCACGATCCCGACCACGACGACGCTTTCATGGATAAAATCGCCGCGGCGGCCGAGAAACAGCGCCCCGGCACGGTGGTCGCCAAGGAAGGGATGACGCTGACGCTTTAGCGCGTCCGTCGAGACGGCCGGTTCGCGGCCTCCTCAGGAGGACGGGTTTTCTAAATCATCAGTGATAGGGGTCGGCGGCGTCCCTGAGTCCGTCGCCAAAGAAATTAAACGCCAGCACGGTGACGATCACCGGCACCACCGGCAGCATCAGCCACGGGTAGAGCGCGACGACGCTGATGTTCTGCGCCTCGGAGAGCAGCACGCCCCAGCTGGTGATCGGCGCGCGCAGGCCGAGCCCGAGGAACGAGAGCGCGGTCTCGCCGAGGATCATGCTGGGGATGACAAGGGTCGCCGAGGCGATCAGGTGGCTCATAAAGCTCGGCAGCAAATGGCGGCCGATGATCCGCGCCGGGGTCGCGCCCATCAGCACCGCGGCGGTGCAGAAATCCTCCTCGCGCAGCGACAAGAGCTTCGAGCGCACCGCGCGCGCCAGATGCGTCCACTCGATCATGCCGAGGATGATGGTGATGCCGAAATAGACGAGGATCGGGCTCCACGTCACCGGCAGGATCGCGGACAGCGCCATCCATAGCGGCAGATGCGGGAAGGACTGGATCACCTCGATGCCGCGCTGGATGCCGATATCGGTCCAGCCGCCGTAATAGCCGGCGATGCCGCCGATAACGATGCCGAGGGTGAAGCTGATGGCGACGCCGATGAGGCCGACGGTCAGCGATATCCGGGCGCCGTAGACGATGCGCGATAGAAGATCGCGGCCGAGCCGGTCGGTGCCGAGCAGGAACAACTGCCCGCTCTCGGCCGGGCAAAACAGGTGCAAGTTCGCAGGAATACTGCCCCAGAACAGATATTTGTCGCCGTGGCAGAAGAACCTGAGCGGCTGACGCTTGTCGGGGTTCGGGGTGTAGACGCGCTTCAGATTGTTCATGTCGAGGCGGTAGTCGTAGCCCTCGACATAGGGCGCGGCGAGGCCGTTTTCGTCGAAGAAATGGATGTGTTGCGGCGGGGCGTAGATGAAATCGGTGTTGCGGGTATCGAGCGCATAGGGCGCGAGAAACTCGCTGACCAGCGTCGTCGCGTACATCCCCAGCAGGAGAAACCCGGCGACGACGGCGACCCGGTGCCGGCGCAAGCGCCACCACATCAGCCGCCATTGCGAGGCCTGGTAGAACCGCTCCTGTCCCGCGGTCATCGCCTCGACCGACATCGGGTCAAACGGCGCCGGCGAGACGTAGTGCGGCAACGGGTCGATGCTGACGTCTCCGCGCCGGTCGGCCGGATCGATGGTGATGTCGGTCATTGCCGCCGCCCCGCCTGCAGGCGTATGCGCGGATCGAGCACCGCCAGCGCCAGATCCGAGAGCAGCACCCCGATCACAGTCAGGAACGACATGAACATCAGGAACGAGCCGGCGAGATACATGTCCTGGCTGCGCAGCGCGTCGAGCAACATGGGCCCGGTGGTCGGCAATGCCATCACCACCGAGACAATGACCGCGCCGGATATCACCTGGGGCAGCAGCGAGCCGATATCGCTGATGAACGGATTGAGGGCCATGCGCAGCGGATACTTGAACAGCACCCTCAACGGCCGCAAACCCTTGGCCCGCGCCGTAACCACGTACTGCTTTTGGAGTTCATCCAGGAGGTTGGCGCGCAGGCGGCGGATCATCGCCGCAGTGCCGGCGGTGCCGATGACGAGGACCGGAATCCAGATATGGGCCGCCACGGAGGCGGCCTTGGCGAGCGACCACGGCTTGGCGAGATATTGCGGGTCCATCAACCCGCCGACCGAGATGCCGAACCAGACATGGGCGAAATAGACCAGCACCAGCGCCAACAGGAAGCTCGGCGTCGCCAGCCCGAGAAAGCCGAGGAAGGTCAGCGCGTAATCGGCGAGGTTGTACTGATGCGTCGCCGAATAAACGCCGATCGGGAAGGCGACGATGTAGGTGAAAATAATCGTCGCCAGCGAGACGATGAAGGTCAGCATCAGCCGGTCGCCAACCACCTTGTTGACCGGCATGTCGTAGAGAAACGAATAGCCCATGTCGCCGCGCAACAACCCGCCGACCCAATAGAGGTATTGCTGCCACAGCGGCAGGTCGAAACCGTACTGGGCTTTCAGAAACGCGATCTTGGCGAGGTTCGCCTTCTCGCCAGAGCTTTGCAGCTCGGCGATATAGGTCGAGAAGAAATCGCCCGGCGGCAGGTGAATGATCGTGAAGATGGCGATGCTGATGACAATCAGCGTCGGCACCATGATCAGGATGCGGTGGACGATGTATCCCAGCATCAGCCAAGCATCCCGGACCGCTTCGCCCCCATCGGCCTACTAACGTTGGTTTAGCACAGCGGCGGCGATCGGGGAACGGAAGCCACCGCTATTTCCCGGGCGCCAATTCGGCCGAAGGGCCGGGCGGCTTCGGCTTGTTAAACCAGAACCCGTCCGGTTTGTAGATGCCGAAATGAGCGCCGGGATCCCAGTTGTAAATGCCGTCATAAGGCACATTCCGCAGCCGATCGTTGATCACGACCGGCTGCAGCACCCCGGCGATGAGACCGATCGAGAACACCTGATCGGACCAAATATCGAGCATCTCATGCCAAATCTTCGCTTGGTCGGCCTCGTCCGTCGCCGCCAGCCACTCGTCATTGAGCTGCTTCAGCTTGACCGCCGCCGGCAAGTCTGGCGGCTCGCCGGATTTACCCTTGGTCTCGAAATAGTCGCCCCATTTCGGCCACTCGAGCTGTTCCTGGCTGGTCGGCGCGAATTCGCCGGGCGACATCGAGGCTGTCGCAAGCCCATTCTCGATCCCCTTGTCGAGCGACATCAGCGCCTCGCCGGAGAACACGCGGCGGCGGAACAAGGTGAGCTGAGACGGCTTCGAATAAAGCTGGATGCCGACCCGGCGCCAGGAATCGCGGATCAGCTCGAGGACATCCGATTTTTCCGTCGACTCGCCCGAATCCTCGACGATGATCGCCGCAGGACGGCCATCCGGCAGCAACCGCATGCCATCCCCGTCACGTTTGGCCAGCCCGGCTTCGTCGAGCAGTTTGTTTGCTTGATCGATGTCGTAGGTCGACCAGGCGCGGTATTCGCTGCGGAACAACGGGCTTTGCGGGAGCACCGTGTTCTGGCCCTCGATCGCCAGGCCGAAATAGAGCGCCTGATTGATTTCGTGCCGATCGATTGCCAGCGACAGGGCGCGGCGGAAGCGGACGTCGCGGATCAAGCCGCGCCATACCGGGTCGGTGACATTGAGGTTCGGGTAGAGCGCCAGCTGGCTGCCGGGACCGGTGCGCCAGAGTTTCACCTTGTAGCCGCCATCGGCCTCGCCCGCCTTGAGAAAGGTGTAATCATCGAAGCGCAGATAGCGCGCCTGCAAGTCGCTTTCCCCGGCGCCGGTTTTGGCCGGGATGATCTTGCTGTCAGCGATCGAGTAGACGACGCGGTCGATATAGGGGAGCTGATGCCCAGCACCGTCGACCCGGTAGTAGTACGGGTTGCGCTCGAAGACGAGCCGGTCGGCCGGCGGCTTGGTCTTCAGCACCCAAGGCTCCAGCGTCGGCAGCTTGGGATTGTCGTTCTTGTACATGCTGTCGAGCTTGGTATGGAGCGCCGCCCAATTGCGCACCCCTGCCTTCTTGACCAAGGCGGCGAGCTCTTCCTTGTCGGCGTACTTGATGTGGAATTTTTTCAGGTAATGGGCCGGGCAGTAGATAAAAAGTGGGTCGGGCCCGGCCAACGCCGGCAGAAAGAGCGGGTTCGGCTTCGCCCAGGTGTAGCGCACCGTCGTCTCGTCGACGACCTCGAATTTCGGCGGCTCGCCGTCGACCAGCATTTGTGGCGGGAGGCCAGCGGCGGACAGGTCAGGGTTGTTGGCGACATCCTCAAACCAGTAGCGGAAATCCTCGGCGGTGAAGGGCTTGCCGTCCGACCATTTGTGGCCAGGCCGCAGATGCAGCGTGAACATCCGGCCTTCGTCGACATCGACCGCAAGCAGCATATCGGGAACGATCGCCAGCGCCGGGGTATAGGCGACAAGGCGGGCATAGCCATAGACGACCATCATCCGCGAATCCTTGGCGCTCGACATCAGCATGCGCAGATCGCCGCCGGGCCGTCCCAGGCGTTCCAATTCGGCCAGCGCCGGCTCCTTTGGGAGGCGCTGTGCCACCGGTGGCAGCTTGCCGCTGCTGACCGCGTCGGCGAAATACGGCGTCTCCAGCAGCTCCGCGCGCGCGCCGGGACCGACCGCCAGCGTCAGCAGCAGGCCGACGAGGACGGCAAGGCGGCGCCTCATTTCGCCGCCGCCACCGGCTCGCCCCGGGTCTCGACCGGCATCGCCGTCGCCTCGACGTAGTGGTTCGGCCGCACCTCGATGAGGCGCGGCGGGTTGTCCGGATGCCGGCGGAACGGCTCGGGCCACGCCCCCGGATCCGACGCCTTGTCTTCCATCAGCTGATGGAAGTCCAGCCGGTGCGCGAGATCGGGCGCCGGCACCGCGGCAAGCAGCGCCTGGGTGTAGGGGTGCACCGGATCGCGGAACAGCACGCCGCGGCCGGCGATCTCGACAATGCGCCCGGCGCACATCACCGCGACGCGGTCGGCGATGTAATCGACCACGGCGAGGTTGTGCGAGATGAAGAGATAGGTGAGGCCGAGCTTCTCCTTGAGGTCGATCAGCAGGTTCAACACCTGCGCCTGGATCGAGACGTCGAGCGCCGAAACCGGCTCGTCGCAAATCACCAGATCGGGCCGCAGCGCCAGCGCCCGCGCAATGCCGATGCGCTGGCGTTGGCCGCCGGAAAAGCTGTGCGGATAGCGCCTGATGTGACGCACGTCGAGCCCGACGAGATTGGCCAGCTCGGCGACGATCTCCCGCCGCTCGGCGGCGTTGCCGATGCCGTGAATGACCAGTGGCTCGCCGATGATATCGGCGACGGTCATGCGCGGATTGAGCGAACCGAACGGATCCTGGAAGATGAACTGGACCTTGCGGCGAAACTGCTTAAGCGCGTCGCCCTCGAGCGCCAGCACGTCGCTCGGCGTGCCGTGGTCGTTGAAGGTGACGCTGCCGGAATCGGGGTTGACGGCGCGCAGCAGCATTTTCGACAGAGTGGTCTTGCCGCAGCCGCTCTCGCCGACCAAACCGAGACATTCGCCCCGCGCGATGGTGAGGCTGACGCCGTCGACCGCGACCACCTTACCGACCGGCGAACTGCCGAAAATGCCCGAGCGGCGCAGCCCGAAACTCTTGCGCAGATCGACGCACTCGAGCAGCGGCGCCTTGCCGTCCGGCTTCGCTTCCTTGGCGGCCATCAGGTAGGGCGCGTCACCGGGCGGGATCTCGCGGATCGGGACGAGACGCTCGCCGGGCTTCATGTCAAAGCGCGGCACCGCACGAAGCAGAGCCTGAAGATACGGGTGGGTGGCGCGGCGGAAAATGTCGTCGAGCGTGCCCGACTCCATCACCTCGCCGTGGTACATCACGACGATTTCTTCGGCGATGTTGGCGACGACCCCGAGGTCGTGGGTGATCAGCAGCACCGCCATGTCGAGCTCAGCCTGGAGCTCGACGATGAGCTTCAGGATCTGCGCCTGGATGGTGACGTCGAGCGCGGTGGTCGGCTCGTCGAGGATGACGAGCGAGGGTCGGCAGACCAGCGCCATCGCGATCATCCCGCGCTGGCGCAAGCCCCCGGACAGCTCAAACGGGTAGCTGCGCCAGGCGCGCGCCGGGTCGGGGAAACCGACATGGCGCAGCATCTCGACGGTGAGCTCCTTAACCTCCACGGCGCTGCATTCGCGGTGCAGCCTCAACGCCTCGCTGACCTGATCGCCCAAGGTGTGCAGCGGCGACAGAGAGCTCATCGGCTCCTGGAAGACGATCGAGATGCTGCCGCCGCGCAGCGAGCGCATCTGCGGCCCGTCGGCGGCGAGCCTGGCGAGGTCGACCGGCCCAGCGTCGCTTCGCGGATCGTCGAACAGGATCTCGCCGCTGGCGATCGAGCCGTTGCGCGGCAAGATGCGCAGGAGCGCTTGGCTGACCGCCGACTTGCCCGATCCCGATTCGCCAACGAGCGCAACCGTCGAGGCCTGGCGCAGCCGAAACGACACGTTCTTCACCGCGTCAATGTGCCCACCCGGCGTCGCGAAGCGGACCGAAAGGTTCTTGACCTGCAGCAAATCGCTCATTGCATGGGCGTCCCGCGCTCCGGCAGGCGAATGCCGAGCGCGCTGAGATTGGCGGCGGTTGCATCGCTTAGCTGGAGATCACGTTCGGCGGCGGCAGCGGTAGCAAAACGCACCAGCCGATCGAACCCCTCGAGCCGGCTGTCCAGCGACAGCCGCGCCCGCCCGGCGCCAAGCTGCAGCTGCATCCAGCCGCTCTTGCGATCACGCCGGGTCGAATAATAGCCAAGCTTCAGGCGATCGAGCGCCGCCCAATCGATCTGGGTGCGCTTGAGGCCGAAAGCGCGTACCCCGACCTCGTTGACCTCGATCCTGGTGCCGTGGCGCATCGCCGTGCGGATCGCAAAGGCACCGAAGATCGCCGCGAACCCGCCGATCACCACCGCCGTGACGCTGTTGATCGAGACCGTCGCGAGGATCGCGGCGCTCGGCACCAAGCCCGCGCCGGCGCGCAGATAATCGCCAAGCATCGCCGAGGCCGGATACGCAAAGTAACCGGTTCCCGAGCGATCGGTCTGCGCGTCACCCATCGTGTCGAGCTGGGTCATCGCGGCGCCAACAGCTCGTGCCCGCCAAGCCAGCGCGCCCCTGGATGCCAGGCCACCATCTCGCCGAGCCGGCCGAGGAAATCTTCGGTAGCGGCATCCATGACGAGGTGATGGGTAAGGATTCCGATCGCGCCGCCGTCCCAGTCTTCCCGCCGCCGGCGCAGTTCAGCGAGGAGCCGGGCGAGCGCCAGGCCGTCGCCGACAAAGCCGCAATCGCCGTGCCAGTCGGTGACGTCAAGCTGGACGTCGATCGCCACAATACCCTCCGGTAGCGGAACCTTGCGCGGCGCCTGTTGCGAGATCGCGATCAATCCAGCCTCCGCCAGTAATGGCAGGAAGCGGTCGGCGAAGCGGTTCCACGGCGGCACGAACACCGGCAGCGCGCGGGCGCCGAACAGCGCGCGAAGCTGCTTCCGCCCCTCGTCGAGCTCGTCGGCGACATCGACCGGATGGCGCTCGGCCGGATACTCGCTCTTCTTGCCGGACGTCGCGCGATTGGCGTGACACCAGCCGTGATGGAGCACCGCGACTTGCGGAAAGGGATCGAGCGCGCGAGCGAGGCTCGCTCGTGCGTCAGCGGGGATCACAGACAGCGCCAGCGGAACGCCGCCGGCGAGGCGCAGCAGACGATCCAGTTGTGGGGTCGACGCGACGGCGTCGTCATCGCGCCACCATAGGCCCGCGCTACGTCCGGCTTCCTCCCAGCGATCCAGCTCTACGGCCAGATCCGGCCATTCGGCTTCAGTCGCCGCTGCGACCCGCGGCAGATATGTCATCGACCCATCATACCGCCGGACACGCGGGGGAAAAAGCCTCGGCCCATGCTCATGCTCCAATCAATCCCACGATTTCCGCCGCCGAGCGCGCGGCGCCACCCATATCGATCGCGAGCGGGACGGCGGGGCCGCTGGCGGCGCGCTCAATCGCCGCGGCGAGACGCGCCGGCGTCAGCTCGCTTTCGCGCACCAGCACGGCGCCGCCGAGGCGAGCGAGATGCTCGGCGCGGATCAACTGCTCGGTCTCGCGTTCGGCGCTGAACGGCACCAGCACGGCTCGGGCTCTCGCGCCGATAATGTCGAGCACCGTGTTGTAGCCGGCTTGGCTGACCGAAACATGACAGTGCCGCAGCAGGGCGGGGAAATCGCCGCGGAAACGTTCGACGACCACGCCGGCGGGCGCCTCGCGCCGGATCGTCGCGAAGACCGTATCGGTCAGCGTGGCGCCAGCGAGGATGCGCCAAGGACGATCGGCGAGACATCCCTGCCGCCGTGCCTCCAGCGCCGCCGCCAGCAGCGCCTGCCCCGCGGCGCCGCCGCCGACCGAGACAAGGACCTCGCCCCCCGGCACCGGCCCGTCGAGCGGACAAGCCTGCGTTGTGACATAGCCGGTATAGACGACACGGTCGGCGATCCGGGCCGCCGGCGGAAACGGTACGCCGAACGGAATGAAGCCGGGATCGCCATGCACCAGCACCAGATCGAAATCAGCCCGCACGCGGTCGACAATGTCGCGATGGCGCTCGGGGTCATCGCGCACGGTGGGGAGGTCGCGCACCGAGCAGACGACGCGCGATCCGGCCGCCCGCGCCGCGGCGATCAGCGGGTCGAGCTCAAAGCGAAAGGCGCGGCGGGCGAAAGGGTAGCCCTCGATGACGACCGCGTCGGGGCGCGCATCGGCGAACGCGGCGAGAAGGCGCTCGCGGCGCGCGGCGCGCAGATCGTCGTCGACTGGGTTTCCGCGCTCATCGACAAGGGCGAAAGTGGCGTCGCGGGCGCGAATCGGCGGCAGCTGAACCATCTCGATGCCGCGCAGCCCGTCGAGCACCGAGAGCGGCGGGCCACCGTGGACAAACGTCACCGCGACGCCGCGCTCGCTCAGCGCCTCGGCGATGCGCAGCGAGCGCTGCAGATGGCCGATGCCGAGCAGATACTGGACATGGAACAGCACCCGTCGCGTCATTTGGGTTGCTTTTCCAGCAGGATGTTGAGCCGCTCGACCGCCGGACGTCCGCCGCGCTCTACAGTGAAGAGGTGCGCGGCCGACCACGACAGTTTGTGCGGCGGTTTGCCAAGCATGTCCCAGCCGGTGGCCAACGCGTAGATCGCCCGAATCACGCCCTTGTGGGTGATCGCGACTGTGTCGCGGTCCGTGGCCGCGATCTCGGCGAGGAGCGGCTTGACGCGCTGCTGAACGTCGCGCGGGCTTTCGCCGCCGGGCGGGCGGAAATCGAGCCCCTTGGCCTCCTCCGCCGCCATCGCGGCGCCGAGATCGGCGCGCAGCTCGGCGAGCCGACGGCCCTCCCACTTGCCCCAATCCATCTCGACGAGGCGCGGCTCGACCTGCATCGGCTCCATGCCGAGCCGGCGCGCGGTGGTCTTGCAGCGTTCGAGCGGACTGGTCAGGCAGCGAAAGCCGAGAAAGCCGAAAGGCAGCTCCCAGGGGGTGGTCAGGTCGCTGCGCAGCGCCGGCACGTCGATGCGTCCCTGCAGCAGCCCCTCCTCGTTCCAGAGGGTGGGCATGTGGCGAATGAGGACGAGCAGGATCACGCGGCGTGGATCCGGCGCAACCCTGCGATCAGAGCGGAGAGCCGACCGGCGGCCGGCGCGATGTCATGCTCGCGCCCCACCTTGTCGCGCGCCGCGGCGCCCAGAGCGGCGCGGTCGGCGGGGTCGTCGAGCAGGCGCCGCACCGCGGCAGCGAATGCGGCGGCGTCGCCGGGCGGGACAAGCAGACCGGTTTCGCCGTCGGCGACAACCGCGCCAACCCCGCCACTCTTGCCGGCGACGACGGCAAGGCCGCTGGCTTGAGCCTCGAGCAGCGCCATGCCGAAGGCCTCGTTGATCGCCGGCCAGACGAAGAGGTCGGCGGCGGCGAGCCGCGCCGCCACCGTCGTTTCGTCTGCCTCGCCGACAAAGCGGACCCGCGACCCCAACGGCGCCAGCGCGGCCTCGACCTCGGCGCGAGCCGGGCCGTCGCCAATGACTTCGAGCGTCCAATCGAGATCGAGGAGCCTCGTTAGCGCGGAGCCCAGCAGGCGATATGAGGCGAGTTTGTCGCCGGGCCGCATCATCGCCACGGTGACAAGACGCGACGCGGCGCCCGAAGCATGGGTCGCCGAGCGATAGAGGCTCGCATCGAGAAACGGCGGCAGCTCCGCCCAGGCGCCCGGCGCAACGAACGGCACCACACCCTCGCGATCGGTTGGGTTGAGGCCGACGACGAGACTGGCCTGTCGTAGGGTTTCGACCACCGCACGGTGCCCGGCGGCCCATGGTCCGTCAGCACGCTTCATCGCCACGGAAGCCTCGGCAACGACATAGGGAATGCCGAGCGCCTGCGCCACGGCGGGGCCGAGCCAGTCGGGCGCCTTGTAATAGAGGTGATAGGTGAACCACAGCTCGGGTGCCGTATCGGGCCGAGCGCGCCAACGGGCGATCAGCCGCGCGGCGGCCTGGCGCCCATGCGCCGCGAGCTTTTTCTGGCGAAAGGCCCGACCGACAGGGTCGAAGCTGCGCAAACGGCTGGCTATGAAAGGGTCGTGCCCGGCAAGGCGCAACGCGGCGAACAACAGCCGCGCGATACGGCGATCGCCCGAAGGAACCTCGTGGTCGAGCGGCTTTAGCGGCGCGTAGAACGCGATACGCATCGAGGCCGGAGACTGCTACACATTCGCCTCCCCCGGGGCTGGCCCGGGGGCCCACGTCTTTCTTCCCTGATTCCGAAGCAAAAAGACGTGGATAGCCGGGTCAGGCCCGGCCGAGTCAAAATCAGAAGATCGGCTCCTAGGACGCATCGATCAGTTCGTGCACCGGCGCTGTGCTCGGCGCAGGCTCGGGCTCGACGAGACCGAAGCGCTGCGCGAGCGCCTCGATCGCGACACCCGCGTCGAACTCGCGGCGAACCCGTTGCTCCCCAGCGGCACCGAGGCGCGCGCACAGCGCCGGGTCGGCGATCAGCCGGCCGAGCGCGGCGGCGAGCGCGGCTGGATCGCCGGGCGCGACGAGCAGCCCGGTCTCCTCGTCCTCGATCAGTTCGGGGATGCCGGCGACGTCAGTCGCGACACAGGCGAGGCCTTGGCTCTGCGCCTCCATCAGCACGTTGGGGAGGCCGTCGCGGTCGCCGTCGGGCGCGATTTTCGAGGCCAGGACGAAGATATCGGCCTCCCGGTAGGCCGCAAGCACATCGGGTTGGGGGCGCGCGCCGCGCCATTCGATGCGGTGGGCGAGGCCGAGTCTCGCGGCGTGCGCCTTTAGCTCCTTTGACAGCGCGCCGCCGCCGACGTGGACGAAACGCCAGTCAAGCGTTTGCGGCAGCAGCGCCAGCGCGGCGAGCAGATCGTCGTAGCCCTTTTTGGCGACCGCGCGGCCGACCGAGAGGATGGTGACCGGGCCGCCGGATCGCTCGGGCCTCGGCGGAGCCGACGGGAATGCGTCGAGGTCGAGGCCGTGATAGCAAAGCGCGACGCGGCACGGATCCGGCGCCAGCGCAGCAAGATGCGCATGGCCAGTCTCGGCGCACGTGACCGTCCAGGAGGCGTCCGCGAGCTTTTCCCGCTTCTCCCAGTCGGGGGTGGTCCAGATGTCCTTGGCATGCGCCGAGACGCTCCATTCTAGGCCGCGCATCATCGCCGCGTAGCGCGTCACCGAGGCCGGAGTATGAATGAAATGCGCGTGCAGGCGGCCAATATCGGTGGGCAGTTCGGCGGCCAGCACCATCGCCTGGCCGAAACGGCGGATACGGTTCGGCGTCTTGTCGCGCCAGAGGTCGGCGAGCCAGGCACGCCGCGCCGCCTTGTAGCCCGCCAGACGCCGCGCCTCGCGCCAAGCGCGCCACACCCGCAACGGCTCCTGATAGAGATACTCGGGAAGGTAGATTCGTTCAGCCGCGATCCGGCGATGCACCGGGTGGATCGTCTTGTCGGTCGGGTGGCGCAGTGAGACGATCAAGATGTCGAGACCGCGCTGCTCCAGCGCCAGAATCTCCTGCGCGATAAAGGTTTCCGATAGGCGGGGATAACCCTTCAGAACGAAGGCGACCCGGCCGGAGTTTCCGCTCATGCGTTGCGCCGCAGCCGGCTGTCGAAGCGGGCGTGGCGGCCGCGAGCGAGCCACTTACGCGCCAGCTTGTTGACGTTGGGCATGCCGTCGAGCAGGCCCGGCACCACCACAGCGGAAGGCGGCGCCTGCTGGGTCAATTGCAGCAACGCAGCGGCCATCCGCACCGGATCGCGGGCATTCTCGTCGGACAGCATGGCGGCGAGACCCAGTTCGGATGCGCGCCGCGCCCGGATGTACTGTTCGAGGCGCGGCACGGTGCGTGGCACGATCAGGGCCGGCTTGTCGAACGACAAAATCTCGCAGAACGTGTTGTAGCCTCCCATCGCGACGACGCCTTTGGCGCGGGCCATCAAGGCCTCGAGGCGCGCGTCGAAAGTGATGGTACGCACCTTGGAAAGACGCGCAGCCCGGGCGTCGTAGGCGGTCTGGCGCTCAGGCAGCATGAACGGACCATAGACGATAAGCGCCGGCAGCAGCGGTCCCGGGTCATGCTCGTAAGCCGCAAGCACCCAATCGATCATGTCGTCGCCGTCGCCGCCGCCACCAGCCGTCACCAGCAGGAAATCGCCGTCGGCGAGGCCGCGCGTATCGACGCTAGCCGCGGCCGCTTCACCGACCTGGCGGCGCAGATAGCCGGTGTAGACCATGCGGCGGCGCACGCTCGCCGGCAGCTCGATGCCCGCGAGCGGATCGCAAATCTGCGGCAAGCCGTAAACCCAGAGCTCGTCGTAATACTGGCTCAACGCCGGGACAGCGTTCTTGCGCTCCCACTCGGTTTCGAGCGCGCTGGGATCGTCCATGACATCGCGCAGGCCGAGCACCATTGGGATGCCGCGCTCGCGCAGCAGGTCGAGGGTCGGCCGCACCTCGCCGCGTAGACCCAACGGCTCCTTGTCGACGATGAAGAGGTCGGGATCGAAAATGTCGGCGGTATGATGAATGATCGAGGAGCGCATCGCCAGCGTCTCCTCGATGTCGATATGCAGCGACAACGACACATATTCGCCATTGCGCAGCTTGATCACGCCGGGAATGCGCACAAAATCAACGCGCGAGCGAAAATCGAAGCTGCCGATAATGGGCGACCCCGATAGGATCAAGACAGAAACGGAAGAGTCGGCCTCGACGAGCGAATGGGCAATCGCGCGGCAACGGCGCAGATGACCGAGACCGAAGCTGTCGTGGCTGTAGATCAGCACACGCTTGTGGTCGCGCCGTTGGGGCATGCGGCGCCTCCTTTGCTGTCGACCCAGCGCACTATTACACTGGCGCATAGGTTGTGCGGAATGGCGTTGTTGAAAAGGGTCTGGCGATGAATGACGTTGCCGCGGTGGCCGCTTCGGCCGCCAACGCGGGCAATCCCCGGCCGGTTCCGGAAGCGATCGCGACGCAGCCGACCGAGCCACCGGTGAAGCCGGCGCCGGCGATCGAGGAGCATCTCGAGCCGACGGTGTACCGCTTCATCCTGCGCCACAGCCTGAAGCAGCAGATCATGCTGCTGATCCTTACGCTGGCCTCGTTTCCGTTTCTTTACTACTCGCTCGACCTGCCGAAGACGATCGTCAACCACGCGATCGGCGGCAAGCAATTCCCTCAGACTTTCCTAGGGATTCAGTTCAATCAGGTGCCGTACCTGATGACCTTGTGCGCGATCTTCCTCGCGCTGGTGTTCATCAACGGGGGGTTCAAATACTACATCAACACGTTGAAGGGGCAGCTCGGCGAGCGGATGCTGCGGCGCTTCCGCTACGCGCTCTACCTACGCCTGCTGCGCTTCCCCGCGAGCTATTTCCATAAGACGTCGTCGGCACAGATCATTCCGATGATCACCACCGAATGCGATCAGCTCGGCGGCTTTATCGGCGACGCGTTCGTGCTGCCCGCGTTCCAAGGCGGCACGCTGCTGACGCTGATCGTCTTCATGTTCATCCAAGATTGGAAACTGGGGCTCGCCGCGGTCGCGCTCTATCCGATCCAGGGCTACATCATCCCCAAGTTGCAGCGGATCGTGAACCAGCTCCAAAGACGCCGCATCCGGACGGTGCGGGTCGTTGCCGACAAAGTGCAGGAGTCCGCGGCCGGGCTAGCCGAGATCCAGGCCAACGACACGGCCAAGCTGCAGCTGAGCAACTTCGCGCATATCCTCGGGTCGATCTACGACATCCGCTTCGAGATCTACCAGCGCAAGTTTTTCGTGAAATTCCTCAACAACTTCATCGGGCAGCTGACGCCGTTCTTCTTCTATGCGATCGGCGGATATCTGGTGATCCGAGGCTCGCTGACCTTCGGCGCCCTGGTTGCGGTGCTCGCGGCCTACAAAGACCTGGCCTCACCGTGGAAGGAGCTGCTCGATTTCTATCAAAATAATCAGACCTCGCGGCTGACCTACGATCAGATCGTCGAGCAGTTCGCGCCTGCGAACATGCTCGCTAACGAGACGCTGCTGGCGGAGCCGGATGTAGTTCCGCATCTCACCGGCGAACTGGCGGTCGCCAATCTGTCGCTGACCGGCGACGACAACAGCCGCTTGGTCGACGCCGTCAGCTTTACGCTCGGGCTCGACGAACACGTCGCGGTAATCGGCCAGGGGGGCAGCGGCAAAGACGAGCTGGCGCTGTTGCTGGCGCGGCTGGCGACGCCATCCACCGGACGCGTCACCATCGGCGGCATCGACCTCGCCAGCGCGCCAACCGCGATCGTTGGTCGGCGCATCGGCTACGTCAACGCGACGCCGTACCTGTTTTCCGGGACGCTGCGCGACAATCTTTTCTTCGGCCTGCGCCACTATCCGGTGCGCCCAATGCCACACGGCGAGGAAGCGACGAAGAAGCGGGTCAAGGAGCTGGTCGAGGCGCGCCGCGCCGGCAATATCGACTTCGACGTCGACGCCGACTGGATCGATTATGAGAGCGCCGGGGTGGCGGACGCCGAGCAACTGTCGCTGCGCGTCGCCGAGGTGCTGGCCGAATTGGGGTTCGAGGAGGATGTCTACACTTTTGGCCTGCGCGGCCGGGTCGACCCGGAGGCCAATCCGGAGACGGCGGCCCGGCTGCTTGAGGCGCGCCAGGCGCTGTCGCAGCGCTTGATCCGCGATGGCATCACCCAACTGGTCGAAACCTATGACCCGGAGCGCTACAACACCAACGCGACGGTCGCCGAAAACCTATTGTTCGGGACGCCGATCGGCCCGGTCTTCGAGTTCGACGCGCTCGCCGAGAACACCTATGTGCGTCAAGTGCTCGACAAGGTCGGGCTAACCGAGGATCTGATCGAAGCCGGTCGCGAAGTGGCGGCGACGATGACCGAAATTTTCGCCGACCTGCCGCCCGACCACGAATTTTTCGAGCAGTTCAGCTTTATCAATGCCGACGACCTGCCCGAGTTCGCCACGATCCTCACTGCGATCGACGGCGGCGGCATTGCCTCGCTGAGCGAGGAACATCGCCACAAGCTCTTGTCGCTGCCATTCAAGCTAATCGCCGCGCGCCACCGCCTCGACGTCCTCGACGAGCCGATGCAGCAGCGTTTGCTAGACGCGCGCCGCGCGTTCCGCGACGGCCTGCCGGCGGAGGCTAGCCACCAGATCGCGTTTTTCGACCCGGCCGAGTACAACGCCGCCGCCTCGCTGCAGGACAATATCCTGTTCGGCAAGATCGCCTATGGCGAGTCCGATGCGATGGAGCGTGTCCCAGCGGTGCTCGGCGAGGTGCTGGACGAGCTGAAGCTGCGTCCCGCGGTGATCAATGTCGGGCTCGACTACCACGTCGGCACCGCCGGTTCGCGACTGTCGCTGGCCCAGCGCCAGCGCGCGGCGATCGCGCGGGCGGTGCTGAAGCGACCCGATCTGTTGATCCTCAGCGAGGCGACCTCGGCGTTGGACGGCCAAGCCCAGCTCAAGGTGACCCAAGGTCTGCGCGAGGAATTCGCCGGCCGGTGCCTCATCTGGGTGCTGCACCGCGCCAGCCTCGCGCGCAATTTCGACCGGGTGCTGGTGATGAGCGGCGGCAAGCTCCAGGAGCAGGGCAGGTTCGCCGAGCTCGACCACAAGGATTCGCTGACCACCATGCTGATGGCGGCGGAATGACAGAGCGCAATGCGCCGTTGGGGGGAACGGGAGGTAGCAAATGAGCCTGCAGCAGGAGTTCGAGGTGTTGCGCCGGGTGCCGTTCTTCGCCGAGATCGAGCCGGCAAAACTCAAGCTGCTCGCCTTTATGAGCGAGCGCGCCGGCTTTGACGACGGCAAGATCCTGTTCCGCCAGGGCGACCCGGGCGACGCCGCCTATCTGATCATCGACGGTCAGGTCGAGATTGTTCTTGAAGGCCCGGCCGGGCCGGTCACCGTCGCCACGCTCGGCGCCAACGAGATCGTCGGCGACATGGCGATCCTGACCGGCGCGCCACGGAACGCGACAGTGCGCGCCAAAGGCCGCCTCGTCGCCTTGCGCATCGCCAAAGACCCGTTCATGCGCATGGTGCGCGAGTTCCCCAACATGGCAGTGTCGATCATGCAGGAGCTGGCGCACCGGATCGAAGCGACCAACAACCAGCTGCGCGCCGCGCTGTCCGAGGTGCGCCAGCTGCGCGAGCGGTCGGGCCAGCAGCCGGCCGCTTAAATGATGGGCGCGTGAGCCGGCTCGACAGTTTCATCCGACGGCTCGAGGCGCAGCGCGCCTGCCTCAACCGCGCCGCGGAGCTGATCGAGGGCCTCGACGGTGTGGTGCTGGAACTAGGGCTCGGCAACGGCCGCACCTACGACCATCTGCGCGAGCTGTTTCCTGACCGCGACATCTATGTCTGCGAACGCCACGTCGCGGCGCATCCCGACTGCATTCCGCCCCCTGACCGGCTGCTGCTCGGCGACATGTTCGAGACGCTACCGGCAGCCCAGAGCCGGCTCGGCGGCAAGGTCGCGCTCGCCCATTTCGACGCCGGCACCGGCGACGCCGCGGCCAATCGCAAGCTGGCCGCCGGATTGCGCCCGCTGATCCTGCCGCTCTTATGCCCCGGCGGAATACTGGCGACGCAGCAGGCGATGGACGGCCCTGATCTGATAGCGATGCCGTTACCGGAGGGAGTAGCAGAGGGGCGGTATCACTTGTACCAGCGGACAATCACGAACTTCGATGAGTTGCCCTGGCGCGACATGGCGTTGCAGCTCCTTCCGGAGCTCAGCGACCGCGTCCAACAGGCCGAAAATCCTTATGCGCTCTGGAATGATCTCGTTTTCCCGTTCGAAGACGCGTACGACAGCGACCCACCCGATCGATCTCTAATAGAGCGGGTCTACAAATATGCCAGGTGGTGCGAAGACCAGCCACGCGGTGAAATCGCGGACAACGACTTATTCACCTGCCTTGTCGTGTGCTTTTACGAGCACATCCCGACACACCCACTCGCTCGGAAGGACATGCCTAACTGGTTCGCCTGGGAAGAGTTTAACAACGGCCGACAGGCATTCCATTATCACCTCAACGACGAGCAATTTGCCGAGCTAGAAGAGATTTTCACCCAGCATTATCCGGAAGAAGCGCGCAAGACAGAAACGGATTAGAGGTCGAACTCCACCATCACCGGGACGTGGTCGGAGGTCTGCTCCCAGTCGCGGGTCTCGCGGTAGATGCGCTGCCCCTTGAGCGCGCCGACCAATTCGGGTGTCACCCAGATATGGTCGAGCCGGCGGCCGCGATCGGAGGCGGCCCAGTCGCGGTTGCGGTAGCTCCACCAGGTGTAGAGCTTCTGGTCGGCCGGCACGAAGTGGCGCACCGCGTCGACGAAGCCGCCAGCCGCCTGCAGCTTGCCCAGCCTCTCGACCTCGACGGGGGTGTGGCTGACCACGGTCAAGAGCTGCTTGTGCGACCAGACGTCGTGCTCGAGCGGGGCGATGTTGAGGTCGCCAACCGCGATCATCTTTTTCCCCGGCTGGCGCTCGGCGGCAAAATAGGCCGTCAGCTCGTCGAGGAATTGCAGTTTGTGGGCAAATTTAGGATTGATCTCCGGGTCGGGTTCGTCGCCCCCGGCCGGGACATAGATGTTATGCAGTTCGATCCCGCCGGGCAGCGCAGCGATGGCGTGGCGACAGTCGCTGCGGTCGCACCACGCCTTGGTCGCAACGCTGGGAAACGGTGCCTTCGCGAGGATTGCGACGCCGTTGTAGCCCTTCATCCCGTGCGCGTGGATGTGGGCGTAGCCGATCGACTCGAACGGCTCGCGCGGGAACAGATCGTCCGGGGTCTTGGTTTCCTGAAGGCAGAGGATATCGGGCTCGACCTCCCGCAACAGGCGACAGACATTGTCGGCCCGCAGCCGCACCGAATTAATGTTCCACGTCACAAGCCGCATTTGCCGACAATCCATCAACTCAAGCGTGATGGACGCGAATAGACCACGCGACTTCTGAGTGGCGCAATCGACACAGGCAAACAAATAGCGCCCGGTCTGGGGGGAAGACCGGGCGCCAGCTTGTCAGAAGCGCTTGGGGGAGATTCCGGATCCGCAGGGGAGAACGGAGCCGGAATTAAGAGGACTTGGCGTCCTCTCCGCTTCTGGACTCGCAGATGGGGATGGGTTCGGCATAGCCAAAATGCATAGAACGCATGGCTCCGCAGCGCGAAACGCAAGCGACGGAGGGGAACCAAGAAGTTTCGAGAACGTGGCCTAGGCGGCGCGCCGCTTTGCGTCGGCAACGCCTTTCCGAGCGGCCCGGCAGGCGGCCCCGAAATCGGCAAACAAGGCGCGCGAAATGGGGTTGTCGAGCGGTTTGTACTCGGGATGCCACTGCACGCCGATGACAAATCGCGCGCTCGGCAGGCTGACCGCCTCGATGAGGCCGTCGGGCGCCACAGCCTCGACCCGCAGACCCGGCGCCGGCTGGTCGATGCCCTGGCCGTGCAGCGAGTTGACCATGATCTCATCAGTCCCGGCGATCGCCGCGAAATAGCCGTCAGAGGTGAGCTGCACCGGGTGGCACGGGCCGTACCGCTCGTCCATCGTCATCTGCATGATCCGCTTGACGTCGCGGCCGCGACGATGCACCTCGCCGCCGGGCCGCTCGGCGATGCGCTGGTGCAGGGTACCACCGAGCGCGACGTTCAGCTCTTGGATGCCGCGGCAGATCGCCAATACTGGCAAATCGCGGCGCACCGCCTCGCGGATGATCGGCAACGTGGTGGCGTCGCGGTCAGGGTCGTGCAGCGTGCCCTCGCGGCTCGGCGCGCCCTTGTAGTGGTGTGGTTCGACATTCGACGGGCTGCCGGTCAGCAGCAAGCCGTCGATCGTGTCGAGCAGCGCGTCGATGTCGAGCTTGTCGCCGATCGCCGGGATCAGCATCGGCAGACAGCCGGCCGCGTCGACCACCGCGTGCGGATAGCGCACCACTGCGGTGTACATGACGCGTTCGTTGACTTCACGGAAGCAGGTCGGGATGCCGACCAATGGTGGCCTAGTCGACATCAGAACGGCTCAAAGCGTTGTTCGGGTTGTTCATTTCGGTTCATGATATTGGAACAGATTGGGATCGAGCGCCATACCGTATTGGACCTCGGACAACGACACGTTGGTGACCTTGCGCTGCTGGTCCACCACAGTCCAATGCCGCAAAACCAGTGGATTTTCAGTAAATTCCATCGTCAAAGACCCAGCATTAGGCTCGGCGGTTTGAACGACGGTGACCCGCACGGTATTCCCGCTATGCTCAAAACGCGTAAGCGTGACGCCATCGGTGAAGCTGATTGGATCGCGAAGCAAGAACCAGGCCGGGGTCGATTTGAGCGCGACCGTCGACATCTGCTTCAATTCGGGGTCCCAATAGTAGACGTTGAACAAATCGGCGAACATCAGCAGCTGGTTCGGCGGATCGTACTGGAAGCGCATCCGCCCCGGGCGCTGCACCCAGAGATAGCCGGTGGCGACGCCGCCCTTGCTGACATCCTGCTCAAAACGCGCGGTCATCGTGCGGATGCCCTGAAGGTAGGCGGCGACGCGCTGCAGCACCGCGGCGTCTTGTGGGGTGAGGTGGGCAGCGGGCGGCGGCGGCGGCGCGGCGCGGACGTCGTGGGTCGTGGTCAGGAGTAGAAGCGCCGTCGCGGACGCGCGGCCGAATAGCCGAAACCAGCTCATCCCGCGATCACCCTTAACCCGCCGCACGCAAGACGCCTCGAGGAAAACAAGCGGTGGAAATGACCCCGCGATTGTGGCGCGTCAATGGCGACCGATTGCCGCTCATCTCACGGCCGCCCCGTTAGCGGCAGAACCGCCCGCAGGGCGGATGCGGGCGCGACCCCGCTCCACGGCCGCAGGCGGAAGAAAAGCCACTTCGCGGTTTGGGCGAGCAACAGGTAACTCAAGGTCAGCCCGGCTATGGCAAAGAGGAAAGCGACCGAAGGCGGGGAAAAGCCGAACCAGGCACCAAGCGGCGTGAACGGCAGCACGACCGCGAGTGCCACGACCGACACGGAAGTGGCGGCGAGGACCGGATTCGGGCGACTCCTCAGCGGATTACGCCGGGTGCGCAGGACAAAGATGACCAGCACCTGCGTTGCCAGCGACTCGATGAACCAGCCGGTCTGGAAAAGAGCCTGGTTCGCATGAAAAACCAGCAGCAAGAGGCCGAACGTCAAAAAATCGAAAATCGAGCTCACCGGGCCCATCACCAGCATGAAGTTGCGCACGAAGCGCATATCCCAATGCTCCGGTTTCGCGGTGATCTCCCCGTCGACCTCGTCCAGTGGGATCGGCATCTCGGAAAGGTCATAGAGCAGGTTATTGAGCAAGATCTGCACCGGCAGCATCGGCAGGAACGGCAGGATCAGCGTCGCCCCGGCCATCGAGAACATGTTCCCGAAATTCGAGCTCATCGCCATCATGATGTATTTCATGATGTTGCCGAAGGCGCGGCGCCCTTCGGTAACGCCGCGCTCCAGGACGCCGAGATCCTGCTCCAGCAGAATGATGTCGGCCGCGTCCTTGGCGACATCGACCGCGCCGTCGACCGAAATGCCGACGTCGGCGGTGTGCAGCGACGGCGCGTCATTGATTCCGTCGCCGAGATAGCCGACGACGTGGCCGCGGCGCCGCAATCCAAGAATGATGCGATTCTTTTGAACGGGCGTAACGCGGCAGAACAGGTTGGTGTCCTCTAGCCGCGCCGCGAGCGCGTCGTCGCTGAGCGCGCCGATCTCAGCGCCGGTCAGCAACCCGGTAATCGGAATGCCAAGCTCGGCGCAGACATGCTGGGTCACGCGCTCATTATCGCCGCTGAGAAATCTTGACGCCGACCCCGTTGGCCGCAAGCGCGGCGATGGCCGCGCCCGCACTTGCCTTTGGCGGATCGGAAAAGACGACGAAGCCGGCAAACACCAAGTCCCGCTCATCGGCGACCGTTGCCGCTTTACAGTCGGGCTCGAGTTCGCGCCAAGCAACGCCGAGGGCGCGAAACCCTTCCGCACCGAGCCCCTCGAAGACTTTCGCGGCCTCGGCCCGCGCCGCGTCGTCGAGCGAAAGAGGCTCGGGCTTACCGGGCTCTTCGTACCGGACCGCGAGATTAACGACATCCTCAGGCGCACCCTTGGTGATCAACAGCCGGCGGCCCTCGCCTTCGACGAGGACCGAGACGCGGCGGCGCTGAAAGTCGAAGGGCACCTCGTCGATCTTGGTCCATCCAGCGCCGTGTGCTGAGCCAGTTTCGACGATCGCGGTATCGAGCGGGTTTCTCAACCCGGCCTGGAAGTGGCTGTTGAGCCAGGCCAGATCGAGGACGTGTTCGCTGGCGGCGCCCGAGAGCGCAACATGCCGCGCGAGGCTGATCTTGGCTTCGGTGAGCGTCCCGGTCTTGTCGGTACACAGCACGTCCATGCTGCCCAGGTCATGGATCGCGCCAAGCCGCTTCACGATCACTTGCGCCTTCGCCATGCGGATCGCGCCGCGTGCGAGCGTCACCGACACGATCATCGGCAAGAGCTCCGGCGTGAGCCCGACAGCGAGCGCCACGGCGAAGAGAAAACTCTCCAGCCAAGGCCGGTGAAACAGCAGATTGATCAACAGAACGAACAGCACCAGGATCTCGGTAAAGCGAACGATCAGCATGCCGAACCGGTGGGTGCCCTGCTCCAGGGCGGATGGCGGCGGCGCCTGCCGCAATGTGCTGCTGATCTGCCCGAGCTGGGTCGCGATGCCGGTGGTGCAGACCAAAAGCCTCGCTGAGCCATTCATCACCGAACTGCCCATAAAGGCAGCGTTGGTCGCACCGGCGACTTCCGAGGTTTCCACCCCTTCATCGCGAGGGTGCTTTTCCGCCGGGTAGGACTCCCCCGTCAGCAACGCCTCGTTGACGAAAAAATCCCTCGATTCAAGCAGGCGTCCGTCCGCGGGGACCAGATCGCCAGCCGCGAGCAGCACGACATCGCCCGGTACGAGGTCCTGCGCCAGCACGGTGACCTCCTGCCCGTCGCGCAGCACCCGCTCTTTGAGCGCAACCGAGATTTTCAGCGACTCGGCAGCCTGTTCTGCACGGTATTCCTGCGCGGTATCGAGCACCGCGCTCATCATCACGATCGCTGAAATGATGAAGAAGCTCGCCAGATCCCCAGTTGCCGCGGAAATCGCCGCCGCCGCCAGCAGGATGATCACGAGCGGGTTGCGGAACCGGCCGAGGAACTTGAGCGGCAGAGACAGCCGCGCCCGCGCTTCCAGCGTGTTGGGGCCGTAGCGCAGCCGGCGCAACGCGACCTCGGCGGAGCTCAGGCCACCTCGCCCGGCGCCAAGCTGGTGATCGAGGTCGGCAAGCGCGATTTGCCAGAATTTCCAACCGGCTTCACTATCCGACGTCATCGGCAATCCTCTGCGCGCGATCGCGAGGACGATACAGGAATAACGGAATGCTGAAATGGCTGGGGCTGAGCCTCCTCATCGGCACGATATTCGATCATGCCGCCTGGGCGCAGGCCACGACCAGGTTCGACGGCCAATACGCCGGAGAAATGGTTCTCACGGGGATCATCAACGGCGACTGTAGCGAGCCGCCGCTCGGCGCGATCTACCCGCTGACGATATCCGGGGGCGTGGTCCGATTTAAGTACGTCCCGCGTTTCGACACGACGCTGGTTGGAACCGTCGACGCCAAGGGTAATTTCAGGGCAACCGGCCGGACGAAACATGGCTTTGTGGTCATGACCGGCCATGTCACCGACGGCAATACGCTGACTGCGTCAATCGATTCGCCTAGTTGCCGATACAGCTATGAGACGAAGAACTAGACCGCATCGCGCGCCGTCGGGCGAGGAGCGCCCCGGGCCAAGCATGTAGCCGGATCGCGGCGGCGGCGTTCCAGACAACGCCGGAATCAGCGGTCTGGCGCGATCTGCACCTGAAAGCTCTCGACGCCGATCCGGTAAACAGTGGCGGGGTCGGCGCCGGGATGAGCCAGGGACACAAAATAACGCGCCTTGTTCGCCAATGGATTCTCCGGCCCCATTACAAAGACCTGCCGGCCGCTCCAGAACGACAGATTCATCCACCACGTGGACAGATTCATCCACCGGTTGTACGCGTCTAACCTTATGCCGGTGCTATTCTCGATGGTGTCGAACACGGCCGGTTCGACACTCAGCACGGCCCGTCGCCGGTCCCGACTTCGATCTCCGATGATCGCGGTGATGGCGCGGGCGTGGGCGGCGTTGATTGCGAGAAAAGGGGAACCCCAAGCAAAGTGGGTTCCGGCGAGGCCGGTTTTAACTTGGAACACGGCCAGGCCCGCGGTCGCGGCGGCGATAACGCCCAATCGGAGGATGCTCTGTCTCGTCGGCGGTGCCCACCGGCCGAACGATCCCACCAATCTAATGGCGGCCAAAGCGCCGACCGCTACCGCGGTCACGACGATCACCGGAAACCCGAGGGCGCCATAGAGAACATCCGGGGCCCCGACCCATATGACGGTGATCCATTCCGGAACGGGCCAGATGGTGCGGTCATACAGCCCGGCCTGCGCCAGTCTTGCCAGAGCCAGAGAGATGAGGCCCGCCATGGCAAGCGCCCGCCACATCTTCCGTGCCGCCGTCCCATCGAGCATTTCCTTGAGCCCGACGAAGGCCAATGGAACGCAAATCGGCACCAACATCATCGCGTAACGCTGATAGATCGGCTGGGGATAATCATACAACAGAAGCGCGAACCAGCCGTACACGGTGACGAACAGCCAGATAAAAACGGTGATCGCTCCAAGCAGGATCACATAAAGCAATAGCGGCTTAGGCCGCCGGGCAAAAATTCCCGCCAAGACCGCTGGTAGAAGCGGCAGCACACTCGCCGCGAGGGCGAGGCCGTTTAGCCCCAGGATGGGCGGTATGTAACGAAGCGGAGGCAGTTGCCACCCCTTGGGCCCGTTGAAGGCAACCGTTGCGATACGATAACCGAGCGACTGTGCGACCGTCCCGCCCGAAGCGACGAGATAGACACTCCACAGCGTCACCAGGACCGCGCCGACGATGACAGCGACCAATGCCTGCCGCGCGACCGAGCGGATCGGCGCGGAAGACCCCGAACGCGAGGTCATTTGCAGCTGATTGACGATGGAGGCGGTTCCGAGGAATGGAATCATTACCAGGAACAGAAACTTGGTCAGAAAGCAGGCCGCCAGCGTCGCACCGGAAAGCCCGGCCATCGGCATATTCGATGGTCGTTGGCGCATTGTCAGCCAGAAGGCAATGGCGAAAATCGTCGTAAACAGGTTTTCGCTCATCAGCGCCGGCGCGAAGACAAACGACGCCGGCAGCAAGCCGGCAACCAACGCCGCGCCGAATGCCCAGTCACGCGCCAGCATTTGCCGGGCCAAGGCATAGACCGGGAACATCACCGCGGACGCCACGGCGATGTTGGCCACGATCATCGCTTCGATCGGGTCGGCGGGATATAGCAGTTCGGCCAGGGCCAGCAAGACTGGATAGCCTGGCGGGTAGGCGGCTTCAGCGGGGTAGGCGTCGAAGTGCCGCAAGCTTTCGGCGTAGACCCGGTACGACGCTTCGTCCCCAACGAAATTGCCGATGGTTCTTACGCCGTCAGAGCTGAAATAAGCGCCGATGCCTGCGTGGAAGTAAGGGTGCAACAAATAGATATGGAGAATCACCAGCAGCGCATATGCGGCGATCAGCAATGAACCCGTGATCGCCGCCGAAGGCGGCCTGCCGCTCCGATGACCGTGCGTATCTTCTGACGACATCCTCGACGGCTAACTAACCAAATTCCTGAAGCCGCGCCAGCGGCGCCGGAAAACCACCGCCCCTCCCGCTAGGTTTCCGGCACGCTCGGCGGCGAGGCCGCGTCCCAGCCGCGCCGAGGCAGGCGCTCCAGCTCGGCTCGAAAAGCGGCCTCAAGACGCTGCCTTTCCGGCGTGTCGCCGCGCCGGGCCAGCTCGGCGGCGGCCTCCTTGATAAAATCGCCCCGTTCGATCGTCTCTGGATCGACGCCGGCCTAGACCCGCAGATTTCGGCGAATGCCAACGCGGCTTTCGAGGAACTGGTTCGCGCGGTCTAGGCGGCGCTGGGATGCGATGCCAGCGCGGCGGAGTCGATGGCCCGCTCGGTACAGCAGCACATCCCCGGCCGCCTCAATTTCGGCGGAAGACTTCGGGGTTGAGGTCACCGATTTGTTCGCTTTCGGCAAGTCTGTCATTTCCGAACAAACCGTAGCGTGGCACGATGTGCCGAGTTCACTTCTGATGAAGCAAGCGAGAGCTGGTTCCTGAACGACAGTGAAATCGAATTGTCTCCGGCACGGCTGCCCCCGGGATGCGAAAACTGCCGAATGCTGACAAATATTCGAGGAATTAAACGAAGCTTGGGAGGGCTGAGTTGACAGACCTTGTCTATTCCAAGTCCACCGCTGGTGGAGTAAAGCGCGTCATCGACCTTGGTATCATGGGCATGCGTGTATCCAACAGTGATCGAATCGATCTCAAAAAGGAAGATTACCTCAAGGATTTGATAAGAGTATCTTCCAACAATACAATCGAGGTCCAAAAGCTATCGTCGGGCTTGCAGTTCTTTTTCATTATCGGCGGTGCGGAGGGCTTTCTTGACAAGAGCTATGAGACCGTCGATGCGAGTCGGATCGAGGCCCACGGAACAAACACTCACGGCGCTACAACGACCATCGCGGTTGACGATACTTGCCTGCTCGCGGTGTTCGACCATCTCGGCACGTTTGTCAGTTCGGCAGTGCTACGCCGGCCATTAATCGTAAAGTCGCCGCCGGTCAACTGGGAAGAGAGCGACGCCACCGCAGTCGTCGCGGCCTGGGACAAAGCCAAGGTGGGCATCTACCGCAACGAGAATTTTGAGGTAAAATACTATGGTATCTGGGTTAATGACTTTAAGTCATTACTACACAAGTGGACAGAAGACAGTGGATTTTCACAAAGAAGAGGCGACCAACGGCTGCATTTTTATCCGAGACGTCAACACTCCGCCCATGCCGGATCGCGCTCTCTCGCAAGAAGCGCAGCGCCCAGCGCTAAACGCACTCAATAACTTCGAGCCGGAACTGATCCAAGCCGTTCAAGCGAAAATCGGGACAAAGGTTAAAACCGAAATAGGAACCATGCGCGTCGTCAAGGTATCGTCGTCACTGAAATGATCGACGCGAGGGTTAAGCCCTGAGTATGCCGCCCGGAAGGCCGCCCACCATGAGCGTAATCTGAGATGGACCGGCCATCGGGTTGGAGCCGACCTCCACCGTCCAATGTCCGCCAACTAACCATTAATGGTGGCGTCGATGAAAGGGCTTGAACGGGTCGACTGCAGCCGGATTGATCGTGCTTCGTGGATGACCGCTCACGGCGCGTAAGCCGACCGCCTGACATCTCGGGAACGACGCATTTCCGCCTATAACCGGCCTTCTATGAGCGTCGCGACGTCAGTGGCGGCTAGCGTGGCCCCGGCGCCAGCACCTCGCGGCGGCCGACATGGTTGGCGGCGCCGACGACGCCCTCCTCCTCCATGCGTTCGATGATACGGGCGGCGCGGTTGTAGCCGATCTGCAGGTGGCGCTGGACAAAACTGGTCGAGGCCTTGCGCTCCCGGGCGACGAGAGCGACGGCCTGATCGTAGAGCTGGTCGCCGGTGCCGCCGTCGTCGTCGTCGCCGCCAAAGCCGATCGTGCCGCCCTCGACCGCATCCTCGGTAATCTCGTCGACATAGTCGGGCTCGGCCTGGGCCTTGAGTGCCGAAACGACGCGCTCGACCTCCTCGTCGGAGACGAACGGCCCGTGGACGCGGGTGACGCGCCCGCCGCCCGCCATGTAAAGCATGTCGCCGCGCCCAAGAAGCTGCTCTGCGCCGCCCTCACCAAGGATGGTGCGGCTGTCGATCTTGGAGGTGACCTGAAAGCTGATCCGGGTCGGGAAATTGGCCTTGATCGTGCCGGTGATGACATCGACCGACGGGCGCTGGGTCGCCATGATGATGTGGATGCCGGCGGCGCGCGCCATCTGCGCCAGGCGCTGGACCGAGGCCTCGATATCCTTGCCCGCGACCAGCATCAGATCGGCCATCTCGTCGACGATGACGACGATCAGCGGCAGCTCGTTGAGGTCGAACGGCTGGTCTTCGATGATCGGCTGGCCGGTCTCGGGGTCGAAACCGGTCTGCACCTTGCGCACAAGCTGTTCGTTCTTCTCGCGCGCCTCGACGATGCGCGCGTTGTAGCCCTCGATGCTGCGCACCCCGAGCTTGGACATTTTCTGATAGCGGCTTTCCATCTCGCGCACGGTCCATTTGAGCGCGAGCACCGCCTTGCGGGGATCGGTCACGACCGGCGCCAGCAGATGCGGGATGCCGTCATAGACCGACAGCTCCAGCATCTTCGGATCGACCATGATGAATTTGCAGCGGTCGGGCGGCATCCGGTAGAGGATCGACAGGATCATCGTGTTGATGCCGACCGACTTGCCCGAGCCGGTGGTCCCGGCGATCAGCAGATGCGGCATGCGCGCCAGGTCGGCGACCACCGCCTCGCCGCCGATGTCCTTGCCGAGCGCCAGGGCCAGGCGGCCCTGATGCTTCTCATAGGCCGGGGAATCGAGAAGCTCGCGTAAATAGACCGTCTCGGCCTTGGTGTTCGGGAGCTCAATGCCGATGACGCTGCGGCCGGGCACCACCGCGACCCGCACCGAGATGGCGCTCATCGAGCGGGCGATATCGTCGGCGAGCCCGATGACGCGCGAGGCCTTGATGCCGGCGGCCGGCTCCAGCTCGTAGAGCGTGACGACCGGGCCGGGCCGCACCTGAACGATTTCGCCGCGCACGCCGTAATCCTCGAGCACGGCTTCGAGGAGCCGCGCGTTCTTGGCGAGCGCTTCCTCGTCGATCGTCTCGACCTTGCCGAGCGGCGGGCGCGCCAGCAGATCGATCGGCGGCAAGATCGGCTGGCCGTCGAGGTCGAGGATCGATTGGCGCTCCTGCTCGGCGCGCTTGCCCCCGCCAAGCGAGCGCGTGCCGGGCATCACGAAGCGGACGAGCTTATCCTTGATCGGCTCCTCGACCGGCGGGAGAGCAGTGGGACGCAGTGGCGTCACCACCCGGTCGTGGCCGAATTGTGGCTCCTGCCTGTCACGGGTCGGCGCCGCAGTCTGGGGTTGAGGCGCCCACGGCACTGGCCGCGCCGGGCCGAGCGCGGCGGCCGCCTTGGCTCGCCTCGCCTCGCGCCAGCGCCGGTAGAGCCGTTGGGCAAGCCCGGCCGCGACGACCGAGCCGTGCCCAGAAACGCGCGCGAGGCCGCGCGCACCGCGCCCGGCATTGCTGCCGATATCCATCCAGTCGCGCCACGACAAACCCATGATCGACAGAAGCAGAGCCGCCACGAGCGCGGCAGCGACCATCGCCAGCGGCAGCGCCAGGGGGCCAAGATGAATCGCATGAACGAAGCGCAGCAGCTCCCAACCGACAAGGCCGCCGACCCCGGCCGGTGTCGGGATCGGGGCGCTCGGCAATATCGCGCACGCGAGCGCACCCAAGAGCAGCGCTGGCAGCAGGCACAGCATGCGGCGTTCCATCCCACCGATCGGCCGCTGCAACAGCAGGCGGAAGGCCCAGCCAAGCAGCACGACCGGGATCAGGAAAGCGGCGAGACCGAGACTTTGGACCAGGAGATCGGCCACAAAGGAACCGTCGCGGCCGAGGAAATTGGCGGCCGGCGTATCGGCGGCGGTGTTGAGCGACGGATCGCGCGGGTGATAGGTCGCCAGCGCGACCACCAACAGGAAGCTGACCAGTACCAGGGCCGAGCCGAGGCCTTCGAGCAAGCGCCGCCTGAACGCGGCGACCAGCTCGCTCCAGCTATTGATGTGGTGGCCGAGCCCGCGGCCGAGAGTGCCGCGGCCCGCAACCGGCGCCGATTTCGCCAAATGGTCCCCCGCCCACTGCCCTTTGGCACCCGCTCTTCCCGCCGGCCCAACCCCCGAAGGGCCGAAGCGGTGTGTCCCTGTCGTTACAACACCCGCCGGATGCGCGCAAACGCGGCGTCGAGTGTCGCCTCGTCATGGACGATCGCCAGACGAATATACTCCTTGCCTGGATTGAGGCCAGCATTCGCCGCGCGGGCGGTGTATCCGCCCGGCAAAACGCGGATCGCCGCGTCACGCCACAGCCGCAGCGCGGCTTCCTCGCCATCGCCAACGTCGAGCCAGAGGAAGAAGCCACCGGCCGGCCGATAGAACCCGTAGCGCCCGGCCAAGGCCTCCTCGGCGAGATCGAACTTGCGGCGATAGAGCGCCCGATTCTCGATCACGTGCGCTTCGTCCCGCCACAAAGCAGCCGACGCGGCCTGGATCGGCAGCGGCAACTGGCAGCCGCCGAAGTCGCGCAGGCGCTTGAACTGGCCGACGAGCCGCGGGTCTCCCGCGACAAAACCGGAGCGCAGCCCGGCGGCGCTCGACCGCTTCGACAGCGAATGAAAGACCACGACATTGTCAAAGCCGTCACCAAGCGCGGCGCACGCCTCGAGTGCGCCGGGCGGCGGCTCGCGGTCGTAGATCTCGGCGTAGCACTCATCGGCGGCGAGGACGAAATCGTACTCGCGCGCGAGGCCGATGGCCTTTTTCAGGTAGTCGAGGCTGGCGATCGTCCCCTGCGGGTTTGACGGCGAGCAGAGATAAAAGAGCGCGCAGCGCTCAAGCGTCGACCTGGGAATCGCGTCGAGATCGGGGAGGAACTGGTTGTCGCGGGTCGCGTCGAGAAACACCGGCTCGGCACCCGCCATCGTCGCCGCGCCGTTATAGACGAGGTAATACGGGTTGGGCACCAGCACGACCGGCTGCCGCCCCGCCTTTTCGCGCGGCATGACCACGCTGGAGAAAAGGTAGAGCCCTTCCTTTGTGCCGGTGAGCGCGGCGACGTGGCGCTCGGGGTCGAGCACGTTCGCACCAAGCTTGTAACGCCGGGTCAGCCAATCGCAGATCGCCTGGCGCAGATCGGGGGTGCCGGCCATCGGCGGATACTTGTTCCATTCGTGGGCGTGCGCCGCGAGGGTCTCGGCGAGAAGCGGCGACGGTTGATGCTGCGGCTCGCCGACCGACATCAGGATGATCTCGTCGTTGACCCGCGGCGTGACCGGGTTAAGCAGCGTGCGCAGCGCCTCGAACGGGTAGTCGGTGAGTTCGTCGAGATTGGGGTTCAACGGCACGTTTCGTTTCTCGCGCAATAGGTTGGCGGAAGCCTACGCGATAGCCCTTCCCTTGTCATTCAAGGCGGCCCGCGGAGCCGAGGCCGCAGGCTAACCGCGCAGCCGGCCAAGCAGGAATTGCGCGACGGCAACCAGCCCCAGTCCCAACGCCAAGACCACAAACGAGCTCGTCTCGATCTCGAACGGGTCGTGACTTACATAGGACTCGTACACGGGGGCGATAACGCCGGTAGACATCGAAATGATGCCAAGGTTGTTGAGCGCCATCGCCGCCAATCTGACCCGCTCATTAAAGACCAAGCTCGACGCCATTTCCCCTCTCCGCAGATCGCGATCGGCATCATAGCCAGCCGGCGAAAGGTGGACATCGCTGGCGGTGCCGCTCATGTTTGGCGCATGGCGGACGATGTCGAGCTGCTGGTCGCGGGGGGCGGGCTCAACGGGCTGCTGCTCGGCATCGCGGTGGCCGAGGCGGGGCTCAAGGTCGCGGTGGTCGACCGGCAGGACCCGGCGGCGATGCTCGGCGAGAGGTTCGACGGACGTGCCTCTGCCATAGCCTACGGGTCGAAGCTGGTGCTCGAGGGGACGGGCGTATGGCCGCTGGTCGCTGACGAGGCCGAGCCGATCCGTGAAATTCGGGTCGCCGACGCCGATTCGCCACTGTTTCTGCATTACGACCACCGTGACCTCGCCACGCCCGGGAGCGATGCCGCGCCGCTCGGCTACATCGTCGAGAACCGGATGCTGCGCCGCGCGCTGTTCGAGCGGGCCCGCGCGCTGCCGAGCCTCAGACTGATCGCGCCGCAGACGGTCGAGGCGGTGGCACGCGACGATGCCGCCGCGGTCGCGACGCTAGGTGACGGCTCGCGGCTCTCCGGGCGGCTTGTGGCCGCTGCCGATGGCAAGGACTCGCCGCTGCGCAAGGCGGCCGGTATTCGCACCGTCGAGTGGCGCTACCGGCAGATCGGCATCGTCACCACGGTGGCGCATGAGCGGCCGCACGCCGGGATCGCGGTCGAGCATTTCCTGCCGGCCGGACCGTTCGCGATCCTGCCGATGGCGGATGAGCCCTCAAGTGATGCGGCGCGTCCGCGCCGCGGGCGGTCGTCGATCGTGTGGACCGAGAACGCGGCGCTGGCGCCGCATCTGATGCGGCTCCCGGACGCCGAGTTTGCCGAAGAGTTACACATGCGGTTCGGTGATTTTCTCGGCGCGATTGAGCCGGTCGGGCCGCGCTGGGGCTATCCGCTCTCGCTGATGCAGGCCGAACGCTATACCGCGCGGCGCCTGGCGCTCATTGGCGAGGCCGCGCATGTCATCCACCCGATCGCCGGACAGGGCCTCAACGTCGGCATCCGCGATGTCGCCGCGCTGGCCGAGGCAGTAGTGGACGCACGCCGGCTCGGCCTCGACATCGGAGACGACACGGTGCTCGAGCGCTATCAGCGCTGGCGCCGGCTCGACGCGATCCTCTTGGCCGGGGTCACCGATGGGCTCAACCGGCTGTTCTCGAACACGATTGCGCCGGTGAGGCTGATCCGCGATGTCGGGCTCGCCGCGGTCAACCACCTGCCGCCGCTGAAGCGGCTGTTGATGATGCACGCGATGGGGACGCTCGGCGATCGGCCGAGATTGGCGCGGGGAGAGCGGTTGTAATGTCCGACAGCACGCTCCACGCTCTCGCCGTCGCCAATCCTTTGGCGCAGCTAGCGCTGCTGCTATGGGTGCTGGTGCGGGGCCGCGGGATGGGGCCGCTGCTGGTGGTCAATCTGCTGTTCGCGGCGCTTGAGCTTTACTTTGTCGCGCCGCAACTGCCGCAGGAGCTGGGCGTTGCCCGCGTCTGGAAATCGAGCGACTGGCTCGACTATAAGATGACGATCTGGTCGGGGTTCGAGTTGGCGACTTTTGTTGCGTCCGCGTTCGTCTGGACCGGATTTATCGTGGCCAGGATCGTCGCCTGGATCGGCTTTGCCGCCAATTTCGCGCTGAGCGTCGGGGCGATGCTCTTCATTTTCAAATTCGCGATCACATGCTGCGGGTACCGATGAGCGGGGGCCGGACGCGATGACTTCCGACACCACCAACACCTTCAAGGCGACCACCTGACGCCGATGTACGAGGCGATCTTCGCGGCACCGCACGATGCCACCGGAGCGACCGCCTGGCTTGACGAATGGAAACCCATTCTCGGTGTCGTGCTCGGGGATTTCGCCCGGGGCGAGGGGCTCGAGGTCTACCAGGGTGGCCCCAATTCACCGACCCAAACGGCAGGGATCGATATATGCTTGGGCCTCGGTGAGAAATTGCCCAGCCTGTGTGTTTCAAGAGTATAATAACGAATTGCACCGTTCGAGTTATTTCAATTATCCCACGTCGACGGGTCGCCATTGTAATCTTCGGTACACTCTTCCGCCAATCGTCAGTTCGCGTTGGTACTAGGACCGCCACTCCAAAAAACCGCCCTGGCGTTGGGAATGAATGACTGCTGCTCAGCAAGTTCACTTGCTAGGGTGGCGAAATCGGTCACGGCAGCTGCCTCCCCACGGGCCACAGGGGCCAGTTGCTCATATCGAACACCACTTTCGTAATTGGCGGCATGGCATTGCAGATCACGCCTTTTGACCAGACCAGCAGAGCCTCGCGGATATCGGCTGCGATTTCCTCGGCTTTGGCCAGGCCAACTCCCTGGCCCACGCGGCCAATGCCCCAGCCCAGATCGACGGTATATGCGTCAACCGGTTGTGGCGGCTCGCTTGGCGCGTATCGCCACGCCGAAATTCGTACCTTCAGATTCCCGTCCGAATAGTCAAACACGTCTAAATAATCGCGGCTTGAGACGCCAATCCAATGCAAGCTTGCCCCAGCGCCATTTTCTACTATCGAAGGATTATCTGGTCTAATCTGCCACATATCGGCCTCGTTTCGCGTACAAAAAGTGTTGACAGTTGCTTCGACGGCTCCGGCATATTGGCCGACTTCAATCACCACTAGCTGCAAGACAATACCGGAGCCGATCAAAAGTGGATTTCGTCTCGATATTATCATCGCTCCCTCATCCCTTCCTGGCCGTAGCGGACCAGCGGTGACAGCTATTGCCTATCTGGTGCTAAGCGGCACGACGACCTCCGCGCGCTGCCCGGAGATTTTGCGCGGGCTGGTCGGGCTGGGCTTTACGACGGTGATCGCGCTGCCCACCCCGAACGCGAGCCGCACGATCGCATCGCGCGAGCTGGCCGATGTCGCGGGCGCGCAGGTGGTGGAGTCGTATTTTGATTTAGCGATCCGACCGAGGCCGCCGCGCGGCGTGGTGCTGTTCGCGCCGTGCAGCTTCAACTCGCTCAACAAGCTGGCGCACGGCATCGCCGACAATCTGGCGCTGTCGGTGGTGGCCGAGGCGATCGGACGGAAGACGCCGGTGATCGTCGCGCCGTCGCTCAACGCGCCGCTGTTGGCGCACCCGCAAGCGCAGGCGTCGCTGCGCGTGCTGCCGCATTGGGGCGTGACGATCGTGCCGCCGGTCGATGACGGCGACGGCCCGCGCCTCGCGCCAACCGAACAACTGCTCAACGCGATGCGGCCATACGTGCGGCACCCGTAGGCGCTCAACCGCCGCCGAACGAGAAGATGGCCTGGCAAATCCAGCCGACAATTCGCCAGCCGAGCGGGACCCGCACCGGCTCGGGCGGCGGTTTTTCATCGAGCGCGCGCTGCTCGGTCCATTCGGGCGGGGAAGCGAGGGGCCGCTCGGGCTCGGGAGCGAGCATGGAAGGCGACCCGGTCATCGCGCGCCCGGCTCGCGGCTAAGGCCCTTTTCCTTGAGCGCCTGAAGGTAGTTGCGCCAGCGCAGAGGCTGCTCGACGCCGAGTTGATAGAGGTAGTCCCAGGAGAAGATGCCGGTGTCGTGCAGATCGTCGAACTTGATCCGCACCGCGTAATTGCCGACCGGCTCCAGCTCCATGATGCCGACATGAATGCGGCCGGGCACGGTGATCTTATGGCTCGGATCATGGCCCTGCACCTCGGCCGAGGGGCTTTCGACGCGCAGATATTCGGCCGGCAAGCTGAATTTCTTGCCGTCGTCGAACTCGATTTCGAGACGCTTCTCCGCGCGGATCAAACGGAGCTGCACCGGCCAGGGGGAGGAGGCCATTTACCGACGCCGCAATTTTCTGCGCTCCCCGGCGTGAGCCGGGGTCCACCCTTCAATCGTCGAGACGGCTGACAGATGGGTCCCGGCTTTCGCCGGGAAGCGATTCTGTCGTAGCGGGCGCTCGGAGGCACAAATCACGGCTTCGCCTTCTCATCGTCGCCAAGCTTGCGGGCCTCGTCGACCAGCATGATCGGGATGCCGTCGCGGATCGGGTAGGCAAGCCCGGCCTCATCGCTGATCAGCTCCTGGGCGGCACGATCGTAGCGCAGCGGCGCCTTGGTCAGCGGGCAGACCAGGATTTCGAGCAGCTTGGGATCGATTTCGAAAGAGTCATCCATTTGCGGACACCGGTTCTAAATCGTCTTTCCCGCGAAAGCGGGAACCTAGGGCAACCGTTCCAGCGCTCGCCTCTGGGCCCCGCTTGCGCGGGGAAGACGGGAAAAATATCGGCGACCAAAATTCAATGCCGGGTGACGCCGCCGCCGGGGTCGGGCGCCGGCGGCGCGGTCGCGGTCATCGCAGTCATCTCGATCAGCGCAGTCAAAAGCAGGGCGCGCTCGCCGAGGGTTGGTGCCTCCAGGAGCGCCTGTTTCTCGTTGGGCGCGAACGGGCACATCATCGCGATCGAGGTAACCAGCGTTTCGCCCGGCGCCTTATCGATCGCTTCCCAATTGGCCTCGACCTGGCGCTGCTGGAAGAAGGTGCGCAGGCCCGCCGTCAGGCGCGAGCGGTCGAAACCGTCCGGATCGGCGTCGCGGTCGGCGGCGAAATCCTGCCAGTCGGCGACCACCCGGCGGTAACCGGAGAGCAGCGGCAGCTCCTCCTTGATGCGGAAGCGCGAGACGCCGGTGAGCGTGATGAGAAACCGCCCGTCCTCGGTCTCGGAGAAGCTGGTGATGCGGCCGGCGCAGCCGGTCTGATACACGGCCGGGTTCAACTCGCGGATCGGCGGGTCGGACGGCTGGACCATACCGATCAGCCGCTCGCCGCCCATCGCGTCGCGGGTCATCGCCAGATAGCGCGGCTCGAAAATGTTGAGCGGCAGCTGGCCGCGCGGCAGCAGCAAGACGCCGGTCAGCGGGAAGATCGGCAGGATGTCGGGAAGCGGATCGTCCGGCATCGCTATGAGAACATCAGCGACGACAGCTTGCGCCGCGAGCTGAGGGTCAGTGGGTCGGTCGGACCTATGACCTCGAAGAACTTAACAAGCTGCTTCCTCGCCGCCTCGTCGTTCCAGGCGCGGTCCTTACGGTAGAGGGTGAGGAGCTCGTCGATGCCCTCTTCGCGCTGGCCAGCGCCGAACAGCGCGGTCGCCAGTTCGAAGCGGGCTTCGTGGTCGTTGGCGTCCTTCTCCAGCCGAGCGCGGTATTTGTCGCTCTCACCCATGGCCTTCTGCGCCTGTTCGGCAAGCTCCAGCGCCGAAAAGGCGGCAGCGACCTCGGCATGGTTGAGCTGTTCTTTGGGCACTTGCGAGAGCAGGTCGCGCGCGTTGGCGAAGTCGCCCTTGACAGTCAGCACGCGGGCGAGGCCGGCGAGTGCTTCGATGTTGTCGGCCTCGCGCTGCAACACCTGGCTGAAGATGCCGCCGGCGCTGTCGTAGTCGCCGCTCTGCAGCGCCTCCTTGGCCATCGTCATCGCCTCTTCCACCGGCGACGGCCCGGCGGGCCCGCCAAGGCGCTGGATAAACTGCTTGACCTGGCTTTCCGGCACCGCGCCGACAAAGCCGTCGACCGGGCGGCCATCCTTGAAGGCATAGACCGCCGGGATCGACTGGATGCGCATCTGCTGCGCGACCTCGGGGTTATCGTCGATGTTGAGCTTGACCATGCGCACCGCGCCATTGGCCGCGCGCACCGCCTTTTCGAGGATCGGGCCCAATTGCTTGCACGGGCCGCACCAGGGCGCCCAAAAATCGACCACGACAGGCTGCTCAAACGACGCATCCACAACCTCGGTCATAAAGGTCGCTGTGGTCACATCTTTTATCGGTGCCGCGGCCGCCGCCCCGTTTCCGACCCCGCCGCCAATCATCATTTCGTCCGCCATTCCCGCCTCGTCACCGGGTTTTGCTGACAACATGGACATAGGGGAACGCGATGACAAGCGCCGCCGCGCACCCCGTTCAATCCTCGCGTTCCGGAATCGCGACGATGCGCGGCTTGTGGCCGCAAGCCTCGAGGAAGCGGACGAGGTCGCCGGGCGCGACCGCGGTGGTGCGGTCGTTTTCCAGCGGGTGATAGTTGAGTGGATCGTGGCCGAGCATCGCTTGCTGCAGCACGACCGCGACGCGGCTCTCGGTGTCGTTGACTGCGGCGAACGGCGTGACGCTACCGGGGCGGACGCCGAGCACCTGGTAGAGCAGCTCGGCCGAACCGAACGAGAAGCGTGGTGCAGGGAGGGCATCGGCCAGCCGCTTCAGATCGACCCGGCACTCCTCGAGCGCAACGACGAGCCAGAGGCCGTCCTTCTTGTCCTTCAAGAAGAGGCTCTTGCAATGCCCGCCCGGCAGGACGCCGCGCAGTGCCTTGGCCTCCTCCACGGTGAAGACCGGCGGATGGGTGTAGGTCTTGTGCGCAATGCGGAGTTCGTCCAGCCGGGCGAAGAGCTGATCGGGCGTAAGCGGCACCAGCCAACGATGCGGCGCGGCGATGCCGGCGCGCAAGTTTTTGCTGATCATTGAAACGCACCCGCCAGTGGGCCAGTTAGCCGTGGTCGTTGACCGACATGGTGCGGCGGCTGGAAGATCGGGAAGCAAGAAACGCTCCTTGTTTGGCGGATCGCCTCGTCGGATGAAGATGCCGCCGGTGCAATGGCTGTTGATCGCAGTTTTGGCGGTTGCCGCCGTTGCGTTTGCAATCCCTGCCATGCATGACGCGCCAATCGAAAAATTCTTTCGAGGTGAGTGCGGGCCGTCGCATCGCGGACGCTATTTCAGTTGCCCGCCGAAATAATTGTTACAATCAAATTGACCCACTCCCAGTCACCCTCTCCCCTTGCACGCCCCTCCCCCCGGTATGATATGCATCCACCCCCACGGACGCGGGCGTAGCTCAGGGGTAGAGCACAACCTTGCCAAGGTTGGGGTCGAGGGTTCGAATCCCTTCGCCCGCTCCAGTTAGATCAACGATGTAAGACCTGACACCATTCGGCGTCGGCTGCCCAACGACCAAATGGCGAGCCGCCGCCTAATTTGCCTCCGCCCGTCTCAGGAGCCTGACGCTCGCTTACTGTACGGCTGATCCAGCGCCAAACCTGCTGCCGAGAACTGGCTTGAACTCAGATCGAGCCAGTATCGGCGTGAAAATCAGCGATGCAGCGTGGCCGCGCCGACATATGCGACCCCCTGACCCGAGGCACCGGGCGAAACTGCTGCACCACCTGATAGCCCGTGGTAGACGAAGCCAGCCTTGAAGGCAAACGGGTTTGGGATGACGACGAGCGCACTATGGATCCTTTCAATAAAGCCGATAAACCACAGATCCCACGAACCGCTTGCGTAAACGCCGCCGCCAAGGCCGATATTGATCGCCACGATCGACCCCTCGAAATCTTCCGGTTTCATCGTGCCATTGATCTCCGGTGTACAGTAGACCTGCCACCCCCAGCTGCCGGTATTTTCGGTAGAACGCGACCATCCGGCCCCGGGCAGGCCGACTGCGGCGCCGCTCATTTCGTAGTCGACCTGGCATCTTTCATTTTCGCGCTTGAATTTCAGGTATCCACTTGAATGAGCGCCGCCGGGGCCGCACATCGCCGCGAGCGTATCTCCCGCTGAATTATCGTAAAACCAGCCCGTCGGCCTCCACAGCCGGGCCCAAATCGACATGTCGTCAGAGGCATCGTAGAGGTGAGCCTGCGGCACATTGTCCCGGACGCCCCACTGAAGATTGAACGACGTCGAAAACACCCCCAGGCCATGAGCATGCGGCCTGGCGGGGATGAGGTCCATGAATCCGTTTCCGCGATTCTTCAGGGTTGGCATATCCGGGAAATCAACAAGGCGCGCCCAGTGATGGCCATCATCCGTCTCGAGCACGATGGTGAAGCCGCTGACGGTTTTTTCGCCGTGCCATTTGTGGGGACCCGGCCCGATATGGGGCAGGCGGTGATCGAATCGTCCCAGCACCTCCCATCTTTTTGCAGACGAGATGCCAGAGAAGTCACCCATCAATCGAATGTAAACAATAGCGGCGGTTCGCCACGATCGATCAAGCGTGACTTGCAGCTCCAGCTTCACGTCAAACATGTCAATCCCGCAGCATCTAGTTAGAAAAAGGCATAAAGGTGTGACAGTTTTAACTATTTAGATCAAATTTTTACCGCTTCCACCTGCACCGCCTGATCGAGGTTCTATTGGCGAACAATGGGCTGGAAACGAGAGCCTTCCCCCGGGATTATCGACCCTCAAGCTTATGTTCGCCTGCCAGGGCGGCATCCACGCATGGAGCAACCGATTGATGATGAGGGCGCCGTCAGAGCCAGTTCGGCACACATTGGAGGCCTCTCTGATGCTTTGCGGGTTGGGCTGAAGCACCCGTTTGCTCGTGGCATAGTGGCCTTCATGGCGTGTTGGTTCTTGTCCGCGTGCGTGGAGGTCGATGTAGCGCCCCGATCGGCGTTGACAATTTCGGTGCCGGAAACCGATCTCATCGGCCGCGCGGTGGTTTCTCCCGCCGAAGAGCGCATCCGCGTTCGCGGGGACGGGCGCGAGATCCCCGCGATCGTTCTGCTCCCTGACGATTACGGCACCCGAGCGGACTACCCGCTTGTCCTAGCCATACACAATTTCGGCGGCGGGCCCCGGCGCATCGCGGGCATGATGGAGGCGGAGCGCCTGCGCAAGGCGGGCAATATTGTGATCGTGCCCCAGGCAGCGGGTGTTGCTCTGCTGGATTGGCAGGGTCAGGGAATCACGCTTGCTCTCGCTCGCAAGGGTGAAGACGGCCAGCCGGTCAACGACGTCGTTGGCTTGATTAAACTGCTCGACGTGGCACGAGGGCTCTACCGCATCGATACCCGCAACATAAATCTAGCCGGGTTCTCGCAAGGCGCGACGCTAGCGTTGGAACTGGCGCGGCAGTTGGAGCTGCGGCGCGCCGGAAGCATTCGCCGCGTCTTTGCGGTGGCCGGGAGTGTTGTTCGCGCCGACGAAAAGAGCCTGGGCTTCCCGCAAACCGACATTATCCACTACGAACCCGGCCGCAACACGCTGCAGCGCCTGGCCAACTGGCGGACGGGCGAGCCGCCCGAGACCGACTTCATCCCGGCGATCATCGCGGCCAAGGGGTGCGGTCTGCGCAAGCACACATCAGCCGACGGCGTCGACACCCAGATTTATGACTGCCGCGATGGCACCTCGGTGACTCGCATTTACGAGCAGTACGGCGAGCATGCCTGGCCCGGGCAGCCGTCCGAATACGATATCTGGCTGCTCGGCAGCGGTTCGATCTCTCGCCTCAAGTTCACCGATCTGATGATCCGGGCAATCGCCGCGCCCGGTGTTCAGCCCGTCGCCCTGAAATGAGTCCCGAGCCGACTATCGACGCTTCCACGGCCCCGGCGCCACGCCAAGGCGCGGCGATCTTCGAAAGCTATGGCTGGGCGGACGCAGGCGACATCGCGCAGCAACTCAAGACCTCGCTGGAAGCGGCCGGGTACGAGGTCTGGATCGACCGCGAGCATCTGCGCCCCGACGACGAGCATTTCTGGCTGGCGCTCGAAGCGGCGCTCAACCACTGCTCGCTGGTTGTCGCGCTGCTCAGTCCGCACTCGGTGCGGCTCGACGGAGAGCGCGGTACCCCGCACGGCGCTAGCGTGTGCCACTACGAGCTGATGCTCGCGGTGCGCAAGGACAAGCCGGTGTTGCCAGTCGTCGTCATCGATTGCGATACGCCGCTGGCGATCATTCGCTACGAGCCGTTTCGCTTCACCGACTGGCGCGCTTCGCCCGGCGCGTACCGCGAGGGTGTCACTGAAATCCTTCGCGCGCTCGAGCAAATTCGCTCCGGCGACAAGCGCTACGTCATCTATGTCGACAAGCTGGCGCCCTATGATTTCTTCGCCGAGCTGAAGACCGGCGCCGGCACCTTCACCGGGCGGGAGTGGGTGCTGGCGCGGATCGAGGAGTGGCTCCCCGGCAATCGCCGGTGTTTTCTGATCGAGGCCGAGTCGGGCAGCGGCAAGACCGCGCTCATCGCCGAGATGGTTCGTCGCAACGATGGTGGGCGAGTGCTTGCCTATCACTTCTGCAACGCGTTGAAGCCGGACACAGTCAATCCCCGGCTCTTCGTGCGCTTCATCGCGGCGCTGTTGTGCGGGACGGTTTCCGCCTACGCCGAGCGCCTGCGGCGCAGCGAGGAACTGGTTGGCGCGCTCAAGAGCAACGACCCCACGACGATGCTCTCGCAGGGCGTGCTCGCCGCGCTGCACAGCATCCCCATGGACGGAACGCGCTACATCCTCGTTGACGCGCTCGACGAGGCGGTCGGTGGGCCCGAGACTGGCAATCAAATCACAATCCCGCAGCTGCTGGCACAGGCCAGCGAGGACTTTCCGCCCTGGCTCAAGCTGATTGCGACAACGCGCCGTGACGGCCGGGTGCTGCCGCTGTTCCAGGACGCCGAGCGGTGTTTCCTGGGAGAGGCGGTCGTGGCGCAGCGCGCGGACGTACTCAACTATGTCGAACAGCGCTTTGCCGAGCTCAGTCTCGGTAGCATCCTCGGATTGCCGGAGGCCGATCGAGGCCAGGCGGTGGCGACGATCGCGGAGCGCGCCGCGGGTAATTTTCAATATGCCGACACGGTGCTCAACGAGCTGCGCAACGGCGAGTGCGAGCTGGGCGAGCTCGATCATTTGCCCGCCGAGCTCGGCAACCTCTATTACCGCTTCGCCGACCGGCGGTTTCCCGATATCGCGAGTTTTCGTGCGCCGCGGGCCATCCTGAGTGTGCTGCTCGCAGCCCGCGAACCGTTGACCCGCGCCCAGCTCGAGACGGTCACGGGGCTCGATACCGAGCAGATAAACCCCGTTCTCGACACGCTCAGCTGCTTTCTGACCTGGGATACGGGAGCTGGCGCCGACCAGGTCTATCGTGCGGCGCACAAATCCATCAATGACTGGCTGCAGGCGCCGCCGACGGAGTTCGATCGCTTCAAGATCGATCTGAAGCCCGGCAGCGAGGCTCTGCTCGCCCATTGTCGGGGATGGAAGCTCCATCGCGAGCCTTACGCGCTCACGCATCTCGTCGCACATCTGTTGGAGACGAACGATGCAGCCGGAGCGCTCGCCGCCATTCGCGATGGGTTGTTCGTCGTGCGTCACCTGCTACTCGATCCGCTCCTCGACGTCGACGACAGCCGCGCCGTGACCGCCGCGCTGATAGCGCTGCAGGACAAGGGCGCCGTCGTATCACTGGCCCGTACCGACAATGTCTGGCAGCGCGACGGCGTCGCCGCGGCGCTCGCGGCCGCGCCGCCGAGCGCCGACACGTTTGTCGATGAAGTGGTCAACGCCTTGCTGCGGATCGCAGGATAGAAATGGGGTCAGCATCCTCCGCGGGGGTCTTCAACGCCCGCTACATCGCCATCCGAACCGCCGAGGCGCGTGGCCTCACCGAGCGTTTGTTGCAGGCGACGCGCGACCGGGAACCCGCGGTGCGCCGGCTGCTGGTGCCGATCCTATACCGCGCTTGGCACCGCGATCACGAGAAGGGCTGGCGGCTGCTGTCGCGGATCGGCGACGAGGTCGTTCGCTTTCCCGGCGTACCGCATGGACCGGCGGTCGAGATCTTCGTTGAAGTCTCCCTGGCGATCGTTAATCAATGCCGGGGCGAGCGTGACCAGCTCGACCGCCTGGCGGCGATCTGGCGGAATCAGATCGAGCGGATCTTCGCAACGCCGCTCGCCAGAGCTTTCGGGCAGCGATGGGTGCTCAAATTGCTGGCTCGCCCGTTCAAATGGGTGCTGGAGCGGCAGCCCGCTTACCAGCCGTTCAACTTCCGGGAATTCGAGGTAACTGCCAGCCGCCCGGCGGCGTTTCGCGAGGCTTGGCGAGCCGTGCTTACCAGTCTTGAGCGCCCCGAAACTGGGGTCGGCCCAATCACCGAGATCCTCGGCGGCAAAGATATCCCCTTCGACCTCCACCTGATGCTGTTGTGTGAGCGCGCACTTATCTATCACGGCGTCAAGGTCGACCCCGGGGGCACCTTCGAGCAGCTCTGCCGGGTGTTCGAAAGCGGCTGTCCGTGGTTTCGGCAATCCGTATTGTACGTTTTATTTCATCAGCTCAGCAGCCTGCCGGCGGTCGACGACGCGTGGCTCAGCCGCTACGTTGCGATGGGTGAGGAATTCTTCGCCTCTGGCAGTTGGCAGATGCGCAGCTCGGTTGCCGAATATAAATTCAGCGACCATTTCGCCTGGCCTGAGTTGGTTGTCGACCGCTGGGCACCGAGTACGGCGCCGCGGCTCATTCCGTCCCTGATGCAGCAAGCACTGGCTGCTGGAGACGCCAATCAGATCGACGGATTGTTCAAGTCGATCGACATTATCGCTTTTACCCATCGGCGTTCCCCACTGGCGCTCAGCATCCTTGACCGCACCCTTGCGATCGGTGGCAAGGCGCTCGAAGAGCGCGTGCTGTCGAGCCTCGCGACCGTGCGCCTGCAAGATCAGGTTCTGGTGGATGCTTTCATCGACGAGCATCGCGACCTGTCGCGGTTGCGCCCGCGGCTTGCAACCGCCGCGCCAGCAATTCTCGAAGAGGACATGCCGACGCTTATTGATGGACTGATCGTGCAGCTAATTCTCAATTCCGATTATTTCCGAGGGAAGGTTTGCGATGCGTTTCGGCGCGCATCTGAAGCGAACAGCGCGATGGATCTTCTCACGCAACTGATCGAGTGGTTGCGTGACGAGCTTCGGCAGCTGGACGCCTAAAGCTACAACCGCAATTGATCACCGGCATTACTCACCGAGTGTCGCTCGCTGGCCCGTCGGTGGTTCGGCGTCGATAGCCAAGGCGTTTAGGCATGGATCGACCATTTCCGCCGGCCCCGGGGCGGCGGCGGCGTATGACTTGCAGGGCGGACCAGGAGCGGCCGGGGGTGGCTGGCTGCAGTTGATCCAGTTACCGGGGCCACGAGCGCGAGGAAACACAGGATGCACATCAAGATCGGCTACGAGCTCGTCTACGATTGCCCGCAGCCGACACCGATGGTGCTGATGCTGACCGTGCACCACACGCGGGCGGCGGATTTGGTGGCGCCGGACCGGCTCGTCACCGACCCGCCGCTGCCGGTGCACGCCTATCACGACGGCTTTGGCAATTGGTGCAGCCGGATCGTCGCGCCAGAAGGGCGCACCCGGCTGTCCGCCGAAGGAATGATCAAAGACACCGGCGAGCCCGATCCGGTAGCGCTAGACGCGGTCCAGCACACGATCCCGGATCTGCCCGACGACACCCTGGTGTTCCTCCTCGGCAGCCGGTATTGCGAGACCGAGCGGCTGGCCGACATTGCCTGGTCGCTGTTCGGCAAGACGCCGCTCGGCTGGGGCCGCGTCCAGGCGATCTGCGACTTCGTTCACGAGCACATCGCTTTCGGCTATGAGCACGCACGCAACAGCCGGACCGCGTGGGAGGCCTGGTGCGAGCACGCCGGCGTGTGCCGCGATTTCGCGCATCTGGCCGTGACGTTCTGCCGCTGCATGAACATTCCCGCGCGCTACTGTACCGGCTACCTCGGCGATATCGGGGTGCCGGCCGATCCCGCGCCGATGGATTTCTCGGCCTGGTTCGAGGCCTATCTGGGCGGTGCCTGGCATGTTTTCGACGCCCGCCACAATGCGCCGCGCATCGGCCGGGTGCTGATCGCCCGCGGCCGCGACGCCGCGGACGTCGCCATCAGCACGACCTTCGGTCCCAACACGCTGGCAGAATTCAAGGTAGTGATGGAGGAGGTCGTGGCGACTTAGCGCCGCGTTGCCATGAACGGCACGCCGGAAATGGCCCGGGTTTGAAGGGTTAGAGCAGCTCTGCAGGTTTCCTTTTTTAAAGGAAATCGCGAGAGTTGTTACGGCGATTTCAATCGAATAACGATGTAAAAATAGAAATTGGTCAATTGAAATATTTTATAAATTGGAGAGTTGTTCTGGCTCGAAAAATAAACGCGGATTGTAAGCATTAGATTCATCCCCATCTAAAGCGAAGCGGCATGCCGACACCAGCCGGTGCGGGTGAGAGTCCGTCAAATCCGATTTTGTTTCGGGACCGCCAGGACGGGAAGGTCGGGTGCCGATGATGTTGACACGAGCTCCATACCAAGCCGCGATGCCATGACGTTGCGCCGGGCCTTCCGCCCGTTGCGGCCCGACCTCGATGAATTTCTATTCGCGACCGTGGGGGATGAGATCGATGGCGTTCCGCTGAGCGTGATCTCAATGCTTACCCGCCTCGGCTTGGATCCATGGGAGGAGGCGGGTCGGCTGTCATCGCTGAACAAGCCTGATGCAATCGAGCAATTGGCCCGGCTGGTCGCGGAGCTGCCGAGTCTCCCGCGCCCATTGAGAGAGGCGAGTGAGATCGCCGAAGGGCTAGTCCCTTTGCTTCCGGAGCGCGACCCCGGCGCCAAGTCGGCCCAGCAAGTCGAAAGTCGGCCCCGTTTTTGTAGACAGATCCTGACGCTGCTGAAGCGATCTCACCTCTGGGTCGCCTGTATTGTCGTGGCCGCCGCGGCGCTGGCTAGCGCGCTCATGCATGGCGGGCTCCCGTTCGGTACCTGAAGCCTGTAAGCGATCAACCGCGTTTCAGTGAACGCATAATTCAGGAGGCACGAGTGTCAGTTCGTCTAAAAATCGAAGACAGCCGCGATGGGCTCGTAGCGACCATTTCGCAACGTGACGACGCCGGGAAGAGGGTCGGTCGCCCCATGGTCTCACGCGTCGCCACCAAGGATGAGGCGAAGCAACAGGCGAAAACCCTAGCGCGCTCGCTGGGGTTGAAAGTCTACGGCATCGTCGACAGAACCGACACGAGAGAAGAGGTCCGCCCTTGGCTTGTGCCCGGCGTCGGCACGTCTCTTTGAGACGCCGAAGCGCACCTCAAGGCCCAAAACCTCGCATATCCCGCGAGATCGGCGCGGAGGAACAGGGCAAGACGTTTGATCGCGTGCTTCGCAAGGTAGCCGACGGCCCGCGCGAGCCGAAATCATCGCGAGCGACCAAGATACCGTGAACTGGCTAGCGCGGCTGGTGCCGGTCTTAGACCGCTATTATGTCGCTTGAGCGTTCAATCTTCTCGCCTTTGGATTTCTGTTCTCGAAATCATTGGTACTTGGCGCGGTCATGGTGGTCACATGGATCTGCGCCAACTACATGGTGCACTGTCCACAGCCCCGTTTAACGGCTCGAAACCTGGCAGATGTCATGACCGTTCTCGGTAAGGCGAATGCGGTCCGAGACGCGCTTCGCCCACCCTTGCTCGATGATCTTCTGCATAGCCGGCTCGTAGTCGGCCTCCTTCCAGCCTCCTGTCTTCAGAAAGCGCTCTTTGAGCCGGGTTTCGGGTGTAAGGCCATTTGCGCCCAGACCCATTCCGTGAGGATGGGGCGCCGTCAAGAGAAACAGGATCTCACCGACACCGCCCTCGGCGGACGGCGCTGCCCCTTCAGTCATCGCTGTCACCCCTCGCCGGCACCCATACAGGCTTAACGGTTGGCGCGAGCCCGCCTGCCGCGCTCCTTTGCGGCGCGTTTGGCCTTGCGTTTGTTGGCTAGGATTTTTGACTTCGACTTGATCAGCCGGGCCATCCGTTGCTCCGATATTGAGTATGGCGACGACAACCCGGGAGGTGGCGGTCTCCTCCACGGATAGCTTCTCTCAGTGACGATATACCGCTGCCCCTCGGTCTACCAGAGGCTCGGCCCAAATAGGTCTGGCACCGGGCGGATCGGCTGCGGGCAAGTACTGCGAGCATCGCACAAATTAGGTCGTCGCCGCGCTGCGGGCGCTTTAGGCCTCGCGCCCTCCCACCAATTCGAGCATTCGCGGGATTGTTGAATAACATTCAACACGATAACGCACCGCTCCATCCTCGAATCCTGGCAGCCTAAGCCCCGTATCTCAATGCGGGATACATCGGCTTTATTGGTGGGATCCGACCGGGGAAACGCAGGAAAAAATTACCGCTAAGCCTCTCGTAACAAGGCCCCATGTCACCTTCCGACCAACTTGCGATGTGCCGCCCATTTGGAGGGGATTGAGATGGCCAATTACATATTCCGCGGCAAGTTGTGCGGTACGCTTTGCGGCGCGTGCGAAGAGCCCCTGGCCGGCGTCAAGGTGCGGCTCTATCGCCTGCGGCCCGGACAAGACGCCGCGCGCCTCGCCGTCGCCGATCCCAAGACAACGCTCGCCCTGCTCGACGCTGGCCAAATCAGCGCGAAGCAGGGTTCGCTGCTGGGCGAGTTCGACACCGACGCCGAGGGCGGCTTCACCGCCGAACTGGGCGGCGACTTTGACGGCGGCGCGTTCGAGGTCGATGTCTATTGCGGCACCGTCCCACATTTGCCGCCACGACCGCACCCACCTGAGCCGGTGCAGTTCTCAATCACCACGCTGCAGCCGCAATGGCGCGAGCGCGGGGACGCCTTGCAAGCGGCCTGGAACTACTGCCTGCCGCCGCGACTGTGGTGCTACATCCGCGCCCGGTTCGATGCCTGGGTGATCTGCGGCCGAGTGACGGTTTGCCGTACCGGGGAACCGGCCGAAGGCGTCAGGGTGTTCGCCTTCGACCGCGACTGGCTGCAGGACGACCCGCTCGGCTCCGGCCTTACCGACGCCACGGGTCATTTCCGCATCGATTATTCCGGTGCGGATTTCCGCAAGGGAACATTCATCAATATCGAGCTGTTCGGCGGCCCTGACGTCTATTTCCGCATCGAAACCGTGGGCGGCGACGTGCTGCTGGCCGAGCCGCCGAGCGAGGGCCGTGCGCCGGGCCGCGAGAATATCGGGCCGTGCTTTTGCGTCGAGTTGTGCGTCGAGCAACCTCCGGTCGTACGGCACGCCTGGTTCACCCGGGTCGGCGATTTCAACATCTACAGCGACATCGACGCCAGCACCGGTCTGACCGTCAGCGCCCAGCCGTTCGGCTTCCCGGGTGCGCATGGCGGGCCCGGTTTCGGGTTCTGGGCAAGTATGAAGCTCGTCGGCGATTGCCCGACCACGCATCCCGCCGGTGGGCAACCGATGCGCTACCGCTTCACGCTGCGGCCGAGCGGCAGCAGCGGCACGCCGACGCCGATCACCGGGCCGGGGATGGTGGTCGCGGTAAAGGTGGGCACGCGGCCGGTGCCGTGGAACTTCGGCAGCGGCGTCGCCAACTTCCCGCAGGACATCTATGTCGCGGGCTCCGGCGGCTATGTCGGGCCGATGCCGGCGCCGTTCCCGCCACCGCCGCCCGGCCCGCCACCGGGCAGCTGGGGGCCGATGCCACCGCTGATCCTGCAACCCGATCCGCTCGGCTGGGTGACGATGCCGCCGGATGCGACGAACCAGGGGTTCTCCGGCCCGCTCATCCGCCTCAATTCGACATCGATCGTGCCCGGCGGGACGCCGCCAGGACCGGGACCGGGGAATCCCGTGCTCCCCGCGGATCAGCAGAATGGGGTGGACTATCAGATCATCTTCGAGGCCGAGCCGGTATCCGGGCCGTCGCCGACCGGGCCGACCCTGAGCAACTCGCTCGATCGCATCCACATCAACAATTGGCTCGAAGTGGCGCAGTTCAATCTCGAACAGTTCAGCACCCCCGGCACCGGCTCGTGCACCCCGATTACCGACGTGGTCGACATCCAGTACACGATGGACCACGAGCTGGTGCGTGGCTGGAGCCTTGGCCTCTCCACAGCAGCGGTAATTCCAGGCGGGACTCCGGTGTTGCCGGGTCTTGGCGTCCCGCCGGGTCCGGGGCAGTTCGTATCACCGCGTGGCGGCAACGGTTTGGTGCACCTCGACACCAGCACGTGGCCGAAGTGCTCTTATGCAGTGGGCTTCAGCCGCCAATTGAAGCTGACTGACGGCGAGATCGACGACTCCGGACGCGACCCGTTCGTCGCGATCTTCTGCAAGGACTGACTGACGTTACGGAGCTTTTGAGGCAAGTGGGCGCCCCTCTCGAAGGGACGCCCGCTCCTTTCGCCGCGCCGCCGGCGGTTTAGTCGCGCTTCATACCCGGTGCCCCTGCCGGGACGTCGTAGAAGGCGAGTGTCATCGACACGCTGGTGTAATGCCCCATCAGGCAGATCACATCGGTGATGCCGACATGGCCGAGGGCCGCAACCGCGCGCTCGTAAAGCCCCTTCGAGACCCAGCGGGCGTTCGACAGACACACCGCCATCTCGTAGACGACCTGCTCGCGCGCGTCGTCGAACGAAGTCGGCAGGCCCGACAGCATTGCCTCGACCTTGCCGGCCGGCAGTCCCATCTCCTTGCCGCGCCGCTCATGCGCCGCGGTCGGGTAGGCCGAGCGCCACTTGCTGTTGATGACGATGACGGCGATCTCGCGCTCGCGTTCGCTGAGCGAGTATTTGCCGGCGTGAAAATGCCCGCCGAACGGCGCCGCGACCTTCGCCAGTTTCGGGTTGTGCACCCAAATCTTGTTGGGCCCGCCGAGCGGGCCGCGGGTCTTGACCGCGAAGTCGTAACCCTCCTGCTGCTCCGCGGTCATCTTGTCGTAGGGAATCTCGGCGTAGCGGCCGAAGGTCGGCGTCTCGGGCATGGTTGGCTCCTACAAAGTGTCAGCCGCGGGCCAAAGCGTAGATCTGCGTGCCGCCGGGCGGCGGCGGTTGCGGCGTCCAGGTCTCGCCGGCATCGCGGCTGGTCCACACCTCGCCGCCATTGGTGGCGCAGGACATCAGGCTCGGTTGGCGCTCATCGAACGCCACCTTGAACATCGTGTGCGGCACCGGGCCGCCGACATCGACTTGCGCCCAGCTGTCGCCGCCATCCCGGCTGCGCAACAGGATGCCGAGGTCGCTGATGAACCCGGAGCCGGCGGCGCACCACAGATGTCGGGGATTTCCCGGCACCTCGCGGATGTCACGGCAGTAGATCTGCCCCTTCATGTTGAGCGGCTCGAGCGGCACATGGGTCCAGTGGTCCCCGCCATCGGCGCTACGCCACATGCCGGCGCGGGCGATGCCGAACACGGTACCCGGTCGCCAGCGGCTCGCCAGGACCCCGTGCATGTCGACCATGTCGTCGTTGATGTACTGGCCGTGGCTGAGGTTCTCCCAATGCTCGCCGCCATCGATCGACCGGATCGTGCCGCCGACCTCAATCGCGCCGTAGAGATGATCAGGTTCGCTGGCGCTGGCGTCGAGCATCAAGACGCGCTTGGCCGGGTTGGCGCCGGGCGCGGTCGTGATGTCCGGAAACCGCACACTAACCGGAAGGCGCGTCCAGCGCTCCCCGGCGTCGTCGCTGCGGTAAACCTCGCAATTGTCGCAGCCAACCAGGATCGTGTCCGGATTGTGCGGGTGGAACAGGATCGACCACACCGGCAGGCCATGATCGGGCAGCTCGACCTTCTCCCAGTGTTCGCCGCGGTCGGCGCTGCGGTAGACCCCCGCCTGCGTGCCGGCATAGACGATCGCCGAGTTGAGCGGATGCACCGCTAGCGCGCGCACCGCCGGCTTCTCGGGCAGTCCGCGCTGCAGCGGTTCCCATTCGTTGCCGCCGTCAGCCAGCCGGAACAGTCCGGAATCGACCACCCGGCCAGGCCCGGTCTCGCCGGCGAGACCCAGATAAAGATAGGAGGGGTGATGGTTCTTGCCGTTGCTGGGCATAGGATCGCCTGCCTCTGTCCCGTTGCGCGACGCCAGCGATCGATCGGCCGCAACCGACCCGCGCCCGGCCGCTTCGGATCGAAGCTTGGCAACTCGACCGGGGTTCCGCAAGGCTTTCACCATGCGCCGGAGCAAGCGCCAGGCGCCAATCGGCATTCAGGGTGAAACTCGTTGCCGGCCAGGGTAAAACAAGGATCGCATGGTTGCTCTGACGCATTTTGTCGTGGTCGGCGCCGGCGCCGCCGGTCTGATGGCCGCGCGCGAGCTTTCCCGCGGCGGCAAGCAGGTGACGATCCTCAAGGCGAGAAACCGCTGCGGGGGGCGCATCGAGACGCTGCCGGTGGAGCAATTCGGCTACAAGGCGGAGGGCGGGCCGGAGTTTGTCCATGGCGCCGCGCGGGTCACGCGGGCAGTGATGAGCGAAGCCGGATTGTCGCTGTCGCCGCGCGGGGGATCGCGCTGGAACACGCGCTCGGGCGCGTTTCAGCCTGACGACCGAGGGGTTCCCCACGCCGGTGAGTTCTATCGGGCATTGCGCGAGGTCGAAGTCGATCTGCCGATCGCCGACTTCCTCGACACCCGCTTTGGCGGCGCTCGATACGACGAGCTGCGGCGGCGGATCACGCGGACGGTCGAGGGCTATGACGCGGCCGACCCGCAGCGCGCCAGCACGCTGGCGCTGCGCGACGAATGGCTGGCCGAGGACGAGGGGCAACACGGGCGGCTCGCCGAGGGCTATGGCGCGTTGATCGATCATCTCGCGGCAGGCAGCCGCCGGCATGGCGCCGCGATCCAGCTCGGGGCCGCGGTGGCGGCGATCGAGGCGCGCGACGGCCAGGTTGCCGTGCGCTGTCACGATGGCGGCAGCGTCGCCGCGGATGCCGCGATCCTCACCGTGCCGCTGCCGCTATTGTCCGAGATCGCGCTGCCGCCGGCGGCGCGCGAGCGCGCGGCGGCCGCCACGGATATCGGGTTCGGCAACGTCGTCAAAATCCTGCTGCGCTTTGCCACGAGATGGTGGGCGGATCACGATGGACGCGATCTGGCGGACCTGTCGTTCCTGCTGTCCAACGCGACCGTCCCAACCTGGTGGACGCAGTATCCGGCGGCGCACCCGGTACTAACCGGATGGTATGCGGGGCCCAAAGCCGACCGCGTGTCGGCGCTGACAGAGGCGGAGTTGGTCGAGATGGGGGTTACCTCGCTCGCCGAGATATTCACCCTGCCGGCCAACCGCATCAGAGAGCAGCTCCGCGCGGTGCGAGCGATCAACTGGGGCAACGATCCGTTCGCGCGCGGCGCCTATTCCTATGCCACCCCGAAAACGCGCCAGGCGCAGTCCGTGCTGAGCACATCGGCGGATGACGGCATCTTCTTCTCCGGCGAAGCTTTGTATGACGGGCCGGACATGGGAACCGTCGAAGCGGCGCTGGCCAGCGGACGGGATACCGCGCTAACGATTTTGACGGGGTCCCCGCCGTCGCTATACGGCAGCTGAGGAGATTGCGATGCCCGAACCCGAACGCCTCGATCGGCGCCGGACGGCGCTTATCGCCTACGACGTCTGCCGGCGCGCGCTCACCCCGGCCGATCCGGCGCGGCGAACGGCGATGCGTCCGGTGCTCGACGCGTGGCGGCGGATGATCGCGGCGGCGCGGGCGGCGGGCGTGCCCGTGATCTATACGACGCCGGTCAGCCGTGCCGACGGCGCCGACGTCGTCATGTTGCCAACCGACCTTTCCGCCGAGACCGGCGTGCCGCCGCTCACCAACGGCATCGAAGGAACGCCCGAAGCCGGGTTCCCTGACGAGATCGCGCCGCGGCCTGGGGATTACGTCTTCCTCAAGCGCCGGCCCAGCGCCTTCTATGGAACGGGCGTCGCCGAGCTGCTGCGCATGCTGCGGCGGGACACCATCATCATCGGCGGCGGCGCCACCAACCGCGGTGTCGAAACCAGCGTGCGCGAGGCTTTCAACCTCGACATCGCCTCCATCGTGGTGCGCGAATGTTGCTGGAGCGGCGATGCGGCTGCGCACGCCTACAGTCTCGACAAGGCGATGAAAATGTACGCGCGCATCCGCAGCCTCGACCAAGTCGCTGCTATGCTGCGGGAATGAGGAGCGGCGGTTGCCGCGCGGGCAAATCGCGAACGTTCGCGACGAGGGCTTCGATGTTTTTGAAACAAGATAGACGGCTCGGTGGCGGCGGATCGGCGGCGGCGTGCGCAATCGGTCTTTGTCTCCTGCTCATCAGCACTCCGGCCGGAGCTGAGAACCAGGATCCGTTTCAGTCGGCGCCGGTTACGACGCCGGCGGCACCCGCAGCGCCGGCGCCTAAGCCCGAGCCTCAGCCCCGCCCGCAACCGCGCCACCCGGTCGAGCCCGACCCTTACGCGGTGATGCCTCCCAGCGCCTATGCGCCGCCGCCCCCGGTTCCAAGCCTGCCGCCGTCGAACGTGATATGGGCACATATCCGCCAGGTCGCGCTGGCCGATGGCATCGACGTCCCGCTCGCCGGCGATCCGCTCTTCGATATTTCGAGCGCTTCGCCGCAAACTCGCGTCCTGGTCGGGGCTTGGGGGCCCGGCGCCTGGCAAGGCATGGACGGAGACAAGGTGATGCTCATCATCTTGGCTGTCGATGGCGGGACGAACGTCCGCGGCGTCGTTGCCCGCGGCACGGGTGTGGCTTGGTCCGATTTCAGCGCGCCAATGATGGGGAACCGGTTCTCCATCCATATTCAGACGACTTATGAAGCCAGCGGCCGCTTCAACACGACCCGCGCGCTCGAAGACGAATACTGGCAATTTGAGCTGCATCCGGACGGCAGGCTCTACGGATCCCGCAGTTCCAGCCCCGCGACTGTCGTGCTGGCTAAGCTGCAGTAATGACGTCGAAGCACATCGCGCGCCGAGCGGCATCGAGGCGGCCCGGCAGGTTTTTGCGGTCGATTGTCGCCGCTTTGATGTGGGTTGCAGCGGCGCTTGGCAGCACGAACGCGCACGCCCAAACAGAGCCGACATTGTCGCTTGAGGACCGAAGAGAGATCCAGGAAGCGCTCATTACGTTCGGTTACCTGCAGGGCGAACCCGACGGCAACTTCGGAACGCGGACGCCGGCGGCGATCCGGCAATTCCAGTCGGTCGAGGGAGACACCGAAACCGGGACGTTGTCGCAGGACGAACGTTACGAACTGCTCAACATGGCCCGCCATTTGTTGCAGCTGCTGCAATCCACCGCGGCGTCACCAAAGGGAGTAACGGCAGCTTCGCTGCGCGGCGGCCAGCAGCGCCTTGTGAAGGCGGCCGCTCTCGAAAGCGCGGGCGACTATAAAGAGGCAGCGTACTGGTACCGGCTTGCGGCCAGCGACGGCGAGGCAAAGGCCTTCACCAATCTCGGCACGCTGATGGTGCGAGGACAGGGGATCGACAAGGCCGACCCCTCCGCGGCGCATTTGCTGTGGTTGGCCGCGGCTGCTCGTGGCGAACCGGTGGCGATGTTCGACCTTGGCACGATGTACGAGCGCGGCATCGGCGTCGCCGCCGATCCCGCCACGGCGAAGAAATGGTATGCCTGGGCCGGCGCGAAGGGCCACGCGCAAGCGCGCGACGCCCTGAAGCGCCTAGGCGGTTAGCCAACAAAAGTAGCCGCGAGGCACGCATCGAGCAGCGCAGGAGGGCTGCTCGCTCAGCCGCGCGACAATCGCCCGATCTAAAGTGGCGACAAGCCGCCAATGACAGGGCGATCGCAGGCGACACCCATGGGTTCAAGCCTCAACGCAAACCTGTTGACGTAGGCAATCGCCAGTCATTCGGCGGTCACGATAGCTTGGCTGCCACTAGTTGTCGCCCGCACCTAAGATAGTGGCGGACTTCCTGCCGCGGCAGGCGAGCGCCCGGGACGCCAAGGATCGCGAGGCCATGCTCTTCAAGATCCAGCAGCTCACGATCGACCGCGCCATGTTCGTGCCGATCATGGCTCTGCGCGCGCTGATGGGGTTGGGCCGCGCGTCACCAGAGATGCGATCACCGATGTATGGATGAGCCCGTTTCCGTCATACGAGGATATGGAGATCAAGAATTAACGACAGAGTGCCTCGACCATGATGTTCTGGGCGGGGTCAGCGTAGGCCAAGACCGTTTGACCAGTTTTCGGGCCTGCCGGCCCGGTCCATGGCGGGGGAACGACCGGCGCCCGGCGGTTGGCGAGCGCGGATCGGGAAAACTCTCAACAAATCTCCAAGTCCCGTCATAATCTACGGGAGGAATCGCATAGTCCCGGGCACGATCATGCGGACCGCGCGAACCGCAAAACTGAGAACCAAGCGGCACGATACCAGCAAGACGTATGCCGTCTGCCGCGACTCCGTCCCGGTGAAGTGGTCCAGGGCGGAGTAGGTATCCGTTCGCGACCGATCGCCTCGTGCAAAGCGGCGTCCCTCTCGAGGCACGCATCGCCGCGCTGAGACAGCACGGCAGCTTCGCGATCGCCTATTCAGCGACTATCCAACCCGACCTGGAGCATTTCGGTGATGAGCGAGGCTTTATTGCCTACCGGCGCCTAGCCGGTGTGGCGCACGCCCTCGGCGAGCCGATCGCCGCGCCCGATCGTCGAGAGGAGCTGATCAGCCGGTTCATAGCCGAAAAGGGCGATATCTGCTGGTGGCAGATATCGCAGCCCCTGGCCAAGGTATTGGCTGGGCGGGGGTTTCTAGTCAATCAGCTGGGGGTCGAGTTGCGGGTGCAATTGTCAGACTACACCTTCGCTGGCCCGACGAAGCGCAATTTTCGCCGCGCGTTGGCGATCAGCCGAGAGCGCGGTGACACGATTTTCGAAGCCTCACTGGGGTCTATCGATCCATGCGACCTCGCCGAAGTGTCCGATAGCTGGCGACGAACACGTACGGTCCGCAACCACGAAATGGGTTTTCTCGTCCGGCCGGTGGTGCTGGCCGACGAGCCGGGGGTACGGAAATTTGTGGCGTTCGACCGCGATCGGCGCCTAGCCGGTTTCGCCTTCTTCGACCCCGTTTTTCAGGGTGGCCTCCCGGTGGGCGATTTGTGCTCGGCCAGACGGACGAAAGAGACGGCACACCCGCTGCTCGGTCACGCCCTTACCGCTTTCGCCATCGAAAGCTTCAGAGCGGAAGGCAAGGCCGCTCTCTTCCTGGGCCTTTCCCCTGCAAACTTCACCGGACGGGATGAATTTGGCCATAGCTGGCAGGTGAAGCAGACCCTCCAGTTTTGCTATCAAAGCCGCTGGTTTAATCGTCACCTCTACTCGCTGAAAGGTTTGTCCAAGTATAAGGCGGCCTTTGGCGGCATCGAGGAGCCGGTCTATTTCGCCTACAATAGACGGCCCGGGGTTGCGCACCTGCTCTCGCTAGCCAAAGCATGCAACATCGTAGGAAGCGGGGGTGATCAGGCGGCGCCGACCGCCACGTAAAGACGAACCGCTTCCGGCAACCCGCGTAGCGCGTGATACCCGCGATCCTCAAAACGTAGATCGGAGCCGGCCACGAGATCGCGCACCGTACTCGACACCAAAGCTTCGCCCGGCGCCGCGGCCGCGGCGATGCGCGCCGCGATGTGCACCGCTATGCCGCTTATGTCATGACCCTTTCGATCGATCTCGCCGGCGTGAAGCCCGCTGCGAATGGCTATTCCCAGCGGCCCCACACCGCGAGCGATCGAAGCGGCACAACGCGTCGCACGCGCCGGTGCGTCGAAGGTGGCAAGAAAACCGTCGCCCAGGTTCTTCACTTCATGCCCGCAGAACTGGGCGATTTGCTCTCTGACAACCTGATCGTGCCGGTCAAGCAGCGCGCGCCATCGCCGGTCGCCGAGTTCCGACGCTTGCTTTGTCGACTCCACGATGTCGGTGAACAGCACCGTGGCCAAGATGCGATTATCCTCAACCACGCCGGGTGCATCGCTCGGGTCATTTTCAAACCCGACCACGGGGTGCGTCATCGCTGTGACTGTCATCGCCTACTCCTCCAAGGCCGCACGATCCGACGCGGCTGGGAAGAAAGTGCCCGCAATCGCCGGCGAAGAATTTATCGGCAGCTTGTTTTACTCTTACGAAGCGCTTGGCTTTCTCCTCTGAACTCGTCCGTTCCGCGTTACCGTCAGCAGGACGATTTTTCTCCGCAATACGTTCGTAAAGAACGATGCATCACCGGCGGCGGAAGCTCGCCGTCTACATCGAAGACAGCAAGAATGAACGCACAGCCAGCGCTCCTCGGTTAGGCGGGCAATTTGGGATGCCTCGGTTCCGCGCGCTTTCAATACCAAAGGGATGGATAATTAACTCTGGGTGCACTTTCGTCACCTAGTCTGCGCCGAGGCTGATGGCGAATGGACTTCACGGCGCAACGATGACTCAGCATTCCTCCTTACTGGCTCTCGAAATTCGTGGCCTCAGCAAGAAATTCGACCGCCCTGCCGTCGACGAACTCGATCTCACGGTGCGCGCTGGCGAGTTTTTTACGCTGCTCGGCCCAAACGGCGCCGGCAAGACCACGACATTGCGAATGGTGACGGGGCTGCTGAAGCCGGATCGCGGCTCGATCAAGGTTTTCGGCATCGATGTGTCGGCTGACGCGATTGGCGCCAAGCAGATCATGGCTTGGCTGTCCGACGAGCCGATGATCTATGAGCGGCTGACGCCGCTCGAATATCTGTATTTCGTCGCCGGCTTGTGGGGCGTCGACAATAAGACCGCCGAGACGAGGGCGCGCGATCTGATCGCTTGGCTCGGGCTGGCGCCCTATGCGCAGGAGCGCTGCGAGGGACTTTCCAAAGGCATGCGCCAGAAAGTTGCGCTGGCCGGTGCCCTGGTGCACGAGCCGCGGTTGATCATCTTGGACGAGCCGTTTACCGGCCTTGATGCCGCCTCGGCGCGCCTCGTCAAGAATGTACTTCGCGAGCGAGTCGCTGGGGGATGCTCGGTCATCATGACGACCCACATTCTCGAGGTCGCAGAGCGAATGGCCGATCGCATCGGGGTGATGTCCGCGGGCCGGCTCGTGGCGGAGGGTACCCTGCAAGAACTGCAGCGCCAGGCCGGCGCCGGCCATGCCAGCCTCGAGGACACGTTCCTTGCGCTGGTGTCGGCCGACACGGCACGCAGCAGCATCGCCGCATGACCAGGGCCGGAACGCTTACCTGGTTCGCGCAACACGAGACGCGGCTCGTATGGCGAGATTGGGTGTGGTTGCTGTCGGGCGGCCGCCGCCGGCGCGGCTATACCGTGGCTCTGGGATTGCTGGTGTTTTTCGGGTTCATGCATGTAGTCGTGTATCTCACGCTGCTTCGCACGCCCGTTGCCTTCCCTCCCGATAAACCCCTGCTCGTCGCTCTTGGGGGGACGCTTCTCTTGTATTGGTCGCTGATGCTGTCGCAGGCGATGGAAGCGGTCACGCGTGCCTTCTACGCGCGCGGGGACCTGGAGTTGATCCTGTCCTCATCGGCCTCCGCGGAGCGGCTATTCGCGGTGCGTACCGTCGCGATGTCTCTGAGCGTCGCTGGCATGTCGCTGGCATTGGCGGCGCCGGCAATCAATGTTCTCGCTTGGCTGCACGGTGCGCGGTGGCTCGCCGCGTATGGTGTAGTGTCCGGAATGGCGATGGCCGCGGTGGCGATCGCGCTGATGCTGACGATCGCCTTGTTCCGCTTGATTGGTCCCAAGCAAACGCGGCTCGTGGCGCAGATCGTTGCCGCGGTGATGGGCGCGAGCTTTGTGATTGGTGTGCAGATCGTCGCGATCCTGACTATCGGCACGATGTCTCGTATCGTGCTCTTCCAATCCGAAAAAATCCTCAGTCTTGCTCCGAATCCCGGGAGCCTATGGTGGCTGCCGGTCGACGCGGTGATGGGTAATCCCTTGGCGCTGACGGTCGTGCTTGGTTGCGGCGCGATCCTGCTCGCCGGCGCAGTACGCTTCTGTGCGCCGCGCTTCGGAGAGTTGGCTGTGGCTGCTGGCAGTGTCATTGCCAGCCGGCACGCGGTCAGCCAGCGAGGACCGAGATTTCGGCCGAAATCAGCCGGGCAAGCCCTGCGAGGCAAGGAATGGGCGTTACTGTTGCGCGATCCTTGGCTGATGTCGCAAAGCCTGATGCAGCTGCTTTACTTGCTGCCGCCGTTCTTTCTGTTGTCGCGCAGCTTCTACGGTCAGGGGCACGGCGCCGGGTTGGTGGTCCCGGTCGCGATCATGGCCGCCGGCCAACTGGCAGGGGGCCTCGCATGGCTCGCCATTTCGGGTGAGGACGCTCCGGATCTGATCGCTTCCGCGCCGGTTTCCACCTATCGTGTGTGGCTGGCCAAGGCCCAGGCGGTAGCCGCCGGCATTGGCGTCGTGTTCGGCCCGCTGGTTGGCCTTCTCGCGATCGTCGATCCGGTTGATGCCGGCACCGCCGCGATCGGCATCATCATCGCCAGCGCGTCTGCGACGGCAATCCAGTTCTGGTTCCGCGCTCAGGTCAAGCGCAGCCTGTTTCGCCGACGCCACGTATCGTCGCGCATCGCTACCTTCGCCGAAGCATTGTGCTCGATAACCTGGGCTAGCGCCGGCGCTCTCGCCACGAACGATTTCCGCTTCGCGATCGTCCCCGGCGTGATGGCGATCGCCTTTCTAATCGGGGCATGGATGCTGAGCCCTAAGCGAGTGTGCTAGGGTGGGCACCATCGATCCAACCGCTCGATGAAGTAGTGACGCGAAGACCGACCGGTGACGGCTCGCCGCCATCAATTGTTTTGGCGGCTCGCCGGATTGGCGCCATGAGGGCTGTCGCGAACTGAACTTCAGCGTTTCTGCTCCTTGGCATACGCGATCATGGCGACAACGATTTCCCGGTTGAGGATGTCGATATCCTGATCGTTGGCGGGAACGGAGAACTGGTAGTTGCACCCGCTCCGATAGGCGTTCAAATAGGCCCGATGCAACCATGTCCAGGCCGTATCGACTTCTGGCTCGCCGTCGGAGGCAAGAGTTGCGAGCGAGGTCAATTCTTCGGAATTGTTCATCGGTATTTTTCGTCTGCTTTCCTCTGCCGGGGGAATTTTCCTAAGGTCAAGTTTATGAAGGCTTAATTGGACTTTCCCGGACAAATCCGCGGGTTGGGCAAGCCCTTTATCGGTCGTCGAGCATGCATGGCGACGACCTATATTTAGTGCTATATTTTGCGCCTTGCCGCATGATCTGGTCTGGAGAGATAAGTCGTGCCGGAAGATCAGCTCGCGATGGCCCCGCTTCCAGTAACTAAGGCGGCATCGAACTTGATATATTCCGGTCTTCTTCCCGATCCTGTTTTGGTGCGGCGATGCCCGTTGAGGTACTCGGCGGCCCAGATCGATAACAGGCTGCCGGCGTCGCGTGTCGGCGCCCTCGTGAAGCGACCGGTTATTGCCGAATAACCGAGCGCTCGTATCGTGGACAACATCGCGCTCGCGCGTTTTCCCACCACCCAGGCGGACGAAACCCTGTCCGCGAACGATAGTGGCCGGCAAATCACCACAGCTCGGCTGAACGACGCGGTCGTCTCGATGCGGGCTTTGCAGCGGCGCTATGGCCGCGAGCAGAGGCCGCTTGATTGGGCGATGCTGCAAAACAACGTGGGTAACGCGTTACGGCGCCTCGGCGAGCGGGAAGGCGACGGCAGCCGGATCGAGGAAGCCGTCGCCGCATACCGAGGAGCGCTCGAAGTCTATACCCGCGCGCGGTCGCCGCTCGAATGGGCGATGACCCAGAACAATCTCGGCGCGGCGCTACGCGCCCTCGGCGTGCGCGAGGTCAGTACGGCGCGGCTCCAAGAGGCAATCTTCGCCTACCGCGAGGCGCTCACCGAATACCGACAAGAGCGGGTACCGCTCGATTGGGCGATGACCCAGCACAATCTCGGCGCGGCGCTGCGCAGTCTTGGCGAGCGCGAGACCGGCACGGCGCGGCTCGAGGAGGCAGTCGCCGCTTATCGCCAGGCGCTACGGGTACGCACGCGTCAGCGCGCGCCGCTCGATTGGGCGATGACACAGGCAAATCTCGGCAACGCGTTGGCTTCGCTCGGCGAGCGCGCAAGCGGTACCCAGCACCTGCAAGAGGCGATCGCCGCCTACCGCGAGGCGCTGCGCGAATACCGACGCGACCGCAGCCCGCTCGACTGGGCGCGCACGCTGTGCAATCTCGGCAACGCGCTGTCGAGCCTCGGTGAGCGGGAGAACGCGCCCAACTGGCTGCGCGAGGCGATCACGGCCTATCGCGAGGTGCTCAAGGAATTCCCTCGCCAGCAGCGCCCGATCGACTGGGCGATGGCGCAGAGTAATCTCGGCAATGCCCTCGCCTGGCTCGCCGAGCGCGACCCCGGGGTCGACCGAATGGACGAGGCCATCCGCTGCTACGAGGAAGCGCTTGCGGAGTGCACGCACGAACGCGCCCCGATGCAATGGGCGATGATCAATAATAACCTGGCCGGCGCCTTGCTCCGGCTCGGCGAGCGCGAAATTGGCACGGCGCGGTTCGAAGCCGCCGTGGCCACCTACAACGATGCGCTGTCGGTGTTTGTCGCGGCGAGCGCGATTTATTACGTCGAGGCGTGCTGGGAGAACCGCGACCGCGCGATCGCACTCATCGCCGAGCGTAGCCAACCGCGCAAGGCTGACCCGGCCGCCGCCTAGTTGGCCGTTCTTTGCCGCTCGACCAAGATCGCGTCGAGCCGGCGGAGCTCAACATCCAAGCGCTGCAGGTAATCGGCACCTTGGTGGCGTAGCACCGCCGGCGACAAGCCTCGCATCGACTGGATCAGTTCGCGCAACTGGTCGACGCCGAGATTGGCGGTGCTGTTGCGCAGAGCCTGAAGCCCGGCGTCAAAAGCCTGAACATCGCCGGCGCGCGCGGCTTGACCGAGACTGGCGGTAATACTCAGGTGCTCGGCGCGGAAATTGTCGATGGCGCCGCGAAAGAACGTGCTCGACTGTCGCAGCGGCTTGATGCCGGCGGACCGCTCGGATGGCGCAAGGTCGACAACAAATCGCGGATGGGACGACAGACTGGCGACCACGGACGGGGCTACCGGTTCTCGCGCCTTACCCGCCACCGCCGCCTCGATCGCAGCGAGAAGCGGCCTCGCCCGCACTGGCTTACGGAGCACCACATCGAGCCCAATTTCGCGGGCGCGGCGCTCGGCTTCCTCGGCGGGATCGGTCGTCAGCACGATGATGATGACGCTGGGCCGTTGCCGCCGGCACATCCGCGCGGCATCGTATTCCGCGCCACGCGTCCCGGCCAGATCGAGCAGAAGCACATCGATCTCGTGCGCCTCAAGCATCCTGCGCGCTTCGTCGGCGGTAGTGGCGAAACGAACCGCGTGGCCCGATCCGCTCAGCAGCGACCCAATGATACGGCGATTGGAGACATTTCCGGTGGCGACCAGAACCTGCCAGGGCTGGTTCTCCGGCGCTCCGCGCGGCGCCGGTGGTGGGATCGACGGTTCCAGGGGCAAGGCGATGTCGATGGACTCGTTAGCAGATGATTCGTCGACGAAGGGACGAGGCGGGGAACGAGCCGGCTCCGGCGCCGGGAGGCCGGCCGACAACTCCTCGACAGGCTCGATCATCAGTGAGTGAAGGGCACTGCGCAACACCTCCGGGGTCAATGGTGCGGGCAGGATGACATCGAGCTCGCCGTCGGCGAGGCCGATGATGCTGTCGATGCGTGCCTCGTCGGCGATAAATAGAATATGGGGAGGCTCCGGCGTACACGACGCGACGGCGCGGTGCGCCCAACTCAAGCTTCGCATCACGTCGCCGCGGCCATCGACGATCACCAGGGCGCGCCGCGCGCCTGACTCGAAGGCGTCGAGATAGTCAAGCGCCGCCTCCTCGGCCCCGATCCATCGGGGATCGCCACGCCAGGCTTCAAGCGGCTCGATCAGTTCATCGGCGAGCTGCGCGTCGTGGCTGACGATCAGCACCGGCAGTCCGGCAAGATCGAGCGGGCGCGCCAAAAACGCCTGGTCTATCGCAAAGGGCAATTCCGCTGCCAGCGACACACCGCGGCGCGGATCGGGATCGACGCTGAGGCGCCCACCCATCAACTCGACGATGTGCTCGACCACGGCGAGGCCGAGGGGAGGCCGGGCGTCCTCAGCAGTGAATGGATTATCGGCGATGTCGAGTTGTTCGTCACCAACCGCGGCGCTGACCGCGACCCGCAAGGTCACCGCTTGAGGACCAAAAGCCGCCGCGCTGAGATCGATCCGAACCTTCGCCTTGCCGGCGTAGCGCAATCCGTTTGCCGCGAGGCCGATCAGGACTTGGCGGAGCTGATGCGGCCAGCCATAGAGCTGGTAGGGGAGCTGCGGGTCGATGCGCAGGTCGAGCAATGCGCCGCATTCCGAGGCGGCAGCGCGCAGCGCCGCTACCGCGCCATTCGCCAGCCGGTAAAGATCGAAAGTACGGGTTTCCGGGCAAAACGCCCCGGCGCCAAGCTTGATGCAATTGAGGGCATCGTCGAGCTCCAAAAGCATAATTCGGGCACCGAGGCGAACCCGAGCGAGAGCATCCCACTGCGCGGGATCGGCGGTGTCCCGGCGGATGCCTACTCCGGCGCGCGCGATTGCGCGCAACGGCCCGCGCAAATCCTCGTCGAGGGTCAACAGAAAGCGATCCTTTGCCGCGTTCGCAAGTTCGGCCTGCAGCCTTCCCTCACCGAGCTGCCGCAGCCGAGCGCCGACATAAGCGGGAAGCAGGATTACTGCCGCCAGCACTCCTGTCGCCGAGAGCAACTGACTGCGCCAGAACGGCGTGGCTGCCACTACGGTCACGAAAGAGAACGCGATAAGGGCGATTGCCGCGGAGAGATTGCGCGGCCCGTGCTGGTCGGCGTAACCGATCGCGACATAGAGATAGACCGGCGCCAAAGCCGCGGTGCGAGGGCCGCCCACCACGAGCAAGAGCGACACCAGCACCACGTCCGAAACCAACGCGACGTGGCGCACCAGCGCCCCACGCACGGGATCGAATATCAGGTAGAGCAGGAACAGCCACGCCGCCCCGAGGCCGAACGATGCAACCAGAATGCAAGGAACGACCGCCGGATCGATCGACGAGCCAGCCAATGAGCCGAAGACCCAGCCAAATATCAACGCGCCAAGAAACACCCGGCCGATGGCCTGTCGGTACGCAGTGTCCGACGTCGCGCGCAGCCGCGACAGCACGATCTCCAACCCCTGGAGAGCGGCGGCGGCGGCGACAATGGCTGGCGCGAATACAAGCGAGGCTACCAGCAAGATGCCGGAACGAGGCGCAGCGAGCAGCGCCAAGCCGTCCGGCAGCACGGCAAGCGCGAGCGGTGGATATGCGCCCGCCACGACGAGACCGAGAGCGATGAGGGAGGGCGATCGCGCCAGCCAAGCGGACGCGCGCACTTGGCTAGCACGCGACCGCTCTCCGCTACGAAGCGCCAGGCTACGAGGCACAACAGGAGTTTATCCGACAATCCCGATAATTCCGGAATCTCGGCAAATCGCCGTGTCCATGCTGGGAGACGACGGCAAGAGATCGAAGCAAAGTCTGGCGTTATTGCCGTCTTGGCGCGATTCGCGTTTGTGGAAATCCCACTGAAACCAGCGGGACCGCGCGAATCGCCTAGGGTAGGAGTAGCATCCCCACCCGTAGCACCGAGTCGATACTGGGATCGCTAATCGGAATCTGCTCTTCTGGGTTGTACATCTTCAACATCAGCGGACCGATCCCGTCACCAACCACGACCGCCGCGTCGGCAGTGTCGTCCCGGCGCGTCAAGAACACGATGTCGCCCATCGCCGCCGGAATCTCGGGGTCGACATAAGCCAGCGCTCCAGGCCGCAGCAACACACCGAGCCGCTGTGAGAAATTGCGTACCAAGAACCCGGTCTCGCTCGGCCGCAGAAGATCATGAAGCGCCACTTGTTCGACGACCGCCCCGCGGTCGATCGTGAAGCGATTGATCGAGTTCCGCCCAGCCTTCATCTGCCCGCGAACCGGCAGCGAGGTTAGGCCGGCCGAAGGTTTCGGGGAGTAGCGAATGCTTCGCCGCAGCGCATAGCGCTCGAGCGCCCCGAGCCGGCCCCACTTCGCATCCTCCGACAGAAGCGAGCGGGGCACCCGCGGCAACAGTTGCTCGACCGGCACGCCTTCCTTCAACTGCCGCAAATTGTCAGCTGTACGCCGCTCGATGAGCGCGATCAGCTCGGCGGCCTTGATCTTATAGAATTTGGCGACCTTCTCGATTTCCTCCGCCTGGATCATTCGGCTCGCCATCTCCATGCGGTGGTAAACGGAGAGGGTCATGCCAATGGCGCTTGCCACTTGCTGCATGGTCTTGCCGTGTTTTTTGCGCAGCTGCGCGAGGACATAGCCGGCCGCGGCGGCGCCACTGGCGATGCTGCTACCGACGACCTCTTGCTGAGCTTCTTGCCAGCGCCGCACCCCTTCAACCGAATCGCGGCCAGTGATGACCGGGATTTGGTCCGGCGGGCAACCAAGGATCGCCGCCAGGGTGGCAAGCTGCAAATTGGTCAGACGGCGCTCGCCGCTTTCTATCTTAGACACCGCCAATTCGCCGATTGGCGGCTCCATCATACGCCCGATCTGCGCCTGGGTCATGCCGCGCTGCAATCGCAAGTCTCTGATATTATTTGGAAAAACGATCTCCGCTCGGGCGCGCATCAATCACTCCTGGCATTTGATTGAAATAATCCCGTTTATCGTCAATCTCGGGTTACAGACTGTTACATTCACTTACGGATCCTCTGCCGACGTTAGCCAGCCAGGGGATGAGTCTGGGTAGGAGCCGGGGTGCTTGTTTCGGCGAGAGCTGGAATGCCAAGGGGGAAGGCGATCGGGTGACACAGAACAATAGAGCGCGCGCGGTCCCTCTGGTACCGCGGTGCGGCGCCCATACGCCGATATCGCCATCGACTGGCCGGGATGAATGCATCGAGCAATTGCTCAACGCCATCGCCGACATCGACCGCGACGACATCCATCAAGCGGCCGAACGCCTCGCCCGGGTCCAGGATTGGATCAGGGGCGAAACGCGGCGCGCCGCAGCCGATCCAATCTTCGACGTGCTGCAGCTCGCTTCCTGAATTGCGCGAGAGCGTCATCGAACCCGCCCCGCAGTGACGAGCAGGGCTTCCAGCTCGACGATTTTCTGTGCCAGGGCTTGCGGGTTCGCCTGATAGGTGCCTGAAGCGACCGCCTGCTTGAGCTCGGCCACCTTTGACGGATCGATTCCGGGCACGGCGTTCGCCGCCTGGATGATCGACTGCAACAACGCTTCGGTCTGCGCAACGTCGACAAGGTCGGCGCCCGGAACGCTGACCGCCGTTTGCGGAGCAGCGGCGCTCGCCGAATTTGCCGTTCCAGCTTCGCCAACTGCCGGCGTGATTGGATTGGCCGTGCTTACATTGTTAACCGGATCAGGCATGGTCTCGCCCCGCGCTCAGCGCCAAATCGAGGCCGGTCTCCTCCAAGCCATTCATGTCCGGGAAGATCTTGCGCCAGGTGGCGGCAAGTTCGTCGAGCGCGACACGTGCGGCGGCAACGGCTTCCCTGTCGTCCCCAGCATTGCCTTTGAGGATAGCGGCCAGCGCATATTGATACACGCTGACCAGGCACTCGCTCAACGAACCCGGAGCCGAACCCGATAGGCCCAGCATGAACTCGACGATCGTTCCCGCCGAACTTAGCGCCTGTGCCTTCTCCACCCGTTGATTTGCTTCGATCGCGGCCTCGGCACGCAGCAACTGGAGGCGAGCGGCGTCGAGGGCCATCTTCATGAAATCCTCCGGGTCGGCGCCAATGCCCTCGACAGCGCGATATGCGCCCAGCACGTTCATTGTCTGCCGCGACGCGTTCATGATCAGCCCCCTAATCCGCCCGAAGGCTGATTGAAGTATGAGGAAAGAAAGTTGCTCACCGTCGTCAGCTGCGACAGGGTCGCCTGTGCGGCGGAGAACTGTGCGGTGAGTAGCTGCGTTTCTTGAGTCGCCTGCTTTTGCAATGCGGCGATCTGTTGGTTCATCGAATCGATCGATTTGTTGAGGCCGCTGATCTCGCCGGTGACGCTGCCCGATGCGCTGTCAAGCGCCGCATTGACAAGGCTGGACAAGCTGCCGAAAAGGCCCTTGCCAACGGTCACCGTCCCGAGATCGCCGGTGACTTCCGGCAGAATCTGCAAAGCCAAGCCATCGAGCGACGAGTTGGCGTCAGTGACAATCAACTCCCCATTGGTGCCGCTGGCCGCCAAACCGTTGATGGTGCCCACGACGGAGCCACCCGAATTGCTCGTTACATTGACGGCGTAAGTTCCAGGAGGCGCGCCGGCGACCGAGTCTACTGAGACATTCGCGTTAGTGGCGCGGCCGGCGGCGCCGAGCAGCGACGCCACCGCGCCGTAATTGGACTTCGCGGCGGCCTGAAACGCCGAATCGTCGAAGGTGACAGTGCCGCTGCTGGTGATGCTGAAGCCGACCGCGCTCAATGACGAATACGGCGAACCGGAACCACCGATCTGCGCCGTGATCGCGTTGAGCAGATTTGACCGCAAGACCTCCAGCCCGACATTCCCCAGCAGCGGACCGCCGCCACTGGCCGCCGAGAACGCGGTCTGCTGGTTGATCGTGGAGAGCGCAGCATTGAGCGCTTGCACGACGCCCTGCGCGGCGCCATTGAGCCCGTCGATGCTTTGGCTTACCGTGACGGTCGCCGACCCGCTGGCCGCGAGCGTCAGGGTGACACCCGGGATCACCGCACCAACGGTGTTGGAACCGCTGGTAATATTCAACCCGTTCAACGAGAAACCCGCATTGGTCGCAGCCTGGGTCTGAGCGAGCCCGCCCGAGACGCCGCCACCATAACTGAGGGCGGCCAGACCACCGGTTCCGCTGACGGTGAAACTGTTCGCGGTGCCGGCAGCATTGCCATTCAGCACCAGATGATAGGTCGAGCCATCAAACACGACTGACGCGGTGATCCCCGCGTTGGCCTGATCGATTGCAGCGGCGATAGCGGACAGGCTCGACGAGCCGCTGGCGATGTTGACCGTGACAGCACTGCCCCCGCTCACCTGGATCGCAATCGATCCTGAACCAAGGCTGCCGCTGGAGCTTGACGAGCCCGACGAGACCAGCGTCTCCGCGTGGGCAAGCGTAATGTTGGTGAGAGAGTAGGTACCGGGCGCGGCGGAGTTGGTGACGCTGGCTTGAACCGCTCCGCTGGGCGACACCGAGACGCTGCGCTGCGGCAGCGAGCCGACATCAGCGAGACCCGACAGCGCTTGCTGGAGGCTCGACAGGACGCTCTGGACCTTGCCCAGTGCGGAAATCTGCGCCTGGATCGGAGCTTCCTGAGTCTGCAGGGTCGCCGCCGGCAACTGGAATGCCGCGCTCGCCTGCTGGATCAGCGAAGTGATCTGGCTTGAACTCAGGGCGCTGGTGACCGCCATCGTTCACATCCGTCCTTGTGCGGGTGCTGCCGTCCCCGGCCCCAATGGCCGGGGACGGTTCACCCGCCGGCGACTAGCGCCGGCTGCCGACTACTGCAGCAGCTTCAGGAACGACTGCTGCAACGTGCTTGACTGCGCGAGCGCCGAGACGCCGGCCTGCTGCAGGATTTCCTGCTGCGTCAGCTGCGTCGTCACTTGCGGGATGTTGGCGTCCTGCACCACGCCACGCGCCGCGGTGATGTTGGTGCTGGTCGACTGCAGGTTGGAGACCGTGGCCTGGAGCTCTTGCTGGACGGCGCCGAGCTGGCCGCCGACGTTTTCGAGCTGCTGCAGCGCGAAGTTGACGACGTTGAGCGCCGCGGTCGCACCGGCCTGGGTACTAACATTCACCGAGGACAACGCCGTAAGCGAGGAAGTCGTGGCGAGGCCGATGTTCGAGTTCGACAGTGCAAAGCTCTGGTTTGACTGCAACGTCGTCAAACCCTGAATAGTGGCCTGAACTGTACCGCCCGTCTTGATTGTCACGTTAGCCGCAGTCAACTGCGCGGTGCCGGCGAAACCGGATATCGAGATATTGTCGCCCTGCGACTGAGTCAGAATCAGCTGGCCGCCGGAACTGACCGAGGCGACGACGCCGGTCTGGCCCGTCGCATTGTTGATCTGGCTGACCAGGTTCGCCAAACCGGCGGGAGTTGCCGCCGAAATCGTCGCCGAGATATTCGTGGTATTCGTCTGCGCAGCGCCAGTGCCGTTGCCCAGAGTGAACGAAACCGTACCAGTCGCGGTGATGGCGAAGGCAACGCTCGTGTCGGCCGTGGCGCTGACGTTCGTCTTCGAAGTGAGACCATTGATCGTTGACGCGATGTTCTGCGCCGACTCGTTAGCCGTAGGCGTAAAGCTGGCGGTGCCAGCCGAACCTGATACCGTGACCGCAGCCGCCGTGAAGTTTCCGGCACCGAGCGCGCTGATGCTGAAGGAATTACCGGTGCTGTCGCCAACGCCGCCGGTGCCGCTGCCGTCGGTGGTGTAAACTGCACCCGTCACCGACGACTGGTACGCGCCGATCTGGTTAGCCGCGGTGCTGCCGATGGTCAAGCCGATCGTCTGGCCCGCCTGCGCACCGACCTGGAATTTGACGTTCTGAAACGAGCCATCGAGCAGGTTGACGCCATTGAAATTGGTTTGCGACGAGATCGAGGACACCTCGGTCTGCAACTGCGAGACCACCTGCTGCAGCGACGCCAATTGCTGCGATGTGTTGGTGCCGTTGGCCGCCTGCGAGGCGATGCTCAAGATGTTCTGCAGGATGTTGACCTGCTGGGTGATCGCACCGTCGCCGGTCTGCACCAGCGAAATCGCCTGATTGGCGTTTGAGATCGCCTGGTTGGTGCCGCTGAGCTGGGAAGTGAACCCCTGCGCCGCGATGTAGCCCGCCGGGTTGTCGGCCGGGCTGCTGATCGACAAGCCCGAGGAGAGCTGCTGCTCCAAAGTATTGACAGCGCTCGTCGTATTGTTCAGCGCGTTCAATGCGTAAAGCGCATTGACGTTGGTGTTGATAACGCCGGTTAACATCGTCTTTCTCCTCCTGCCCGCCCACCCGGGAACCCCCCGGTCAGGATTGGGATAAACATGAGACCAGCCGCCAAACTGGCGATAACCGCCAATGGCAGCCGGCCCTCCACCCCTAAGGAGACGGACGTTTTCGGTTTTTGTTGCGGAGGTTTTGCGCGTTTTGGTCGCTATTTTTAGTTCGGATTTTAGGCAGATGCCGGCAGTCTTGCGCGGCAACGACCCCGCTTGCGGGGCTCGGCGGCGGTGCGCTAAGGCAGCCAAGCGCGCTTCCACTCGTCGAGATGATCCTCGAGCATCCAGCCGCGGATCACCGCCGCGCGCAGTTGCTGGCCAGCAACCCGGCAGGCCTCGCGGTCGGCCACCATGTCGCGTATCGCGCGGACCCAGTCGCGATGCCGGTTGCGAACACGAACCACGGGCAAGTCGCCCTGATAGGGCAGGATGTCGGTGCACACGACCGGATAACCGAGCACGCCATACTCAAGCAGCCGCAGATTGCTCTTGGCTTCGTTGAACGGGTGCTGCTCAAGCGGCGCGACCGCGAGATCGAGATCGAGCGAGGCAAGCTTCTGCGCGTAATCGTGCAGTGGCACCCAGCCGTGGAACTCGGCGACGTAGGGTTTCAGTGCGTCCGGGCACATGCCGAAGAACACCCAATCAACTTCTTTCGCCGTCGCCTCGACGACGCCGGCGAGCAAAGCGAGGTCGCCGCTATGGCCAATCGCACCGGCCCAGCCGACGCGCGGCTTGCCCTCGCGCCGCCGCGGCGCCAGCCCGAGCCACCGCGATTTCTCGAGACGGTTGGCGACGACGACAACCTCGTCGCACATCCGGCCGTAGGCGCGCGCCATCGGTTCGGTGCTGACAACAAACCGGTCGCATAGTTTGAGCGCCTTTTTGAGCCGCTCGGCGATGTCGGGCGCGATCGACGGCCGGTGCGCGCTTTGCGGCGGCAGGTTGGTGATCAGATCGTCGAGCTCGAAGACCCGGAATGCCTTGCTGATGTTCTTGGCCCACTCGATGACCTCAATCTGGTTCCATTCGAGCTGGCGCTGAAAGACGATGCTGTCGGGCGCCATGCGCGCCAATTCGGGCGGCGTCATTAGCCGCATCGTCTCATAGGAATGGACCATGCCGGAGTTGAGCAAGGCGCGGCTCGGCGCGATCACCCGATACTCGCCGCATCCCTCTCGGTCGGCGGCATACACGAGCACGCGCTCGCGCGGCCGGAAGTCGGGATCCCAAGTCTGCGCTCCCTCGGTTTCAACCGCGAAACCAGAGCCCAGCGACGACAGGTTGCGGTTATAGGCGGGATCGAAGGCGATCTGCGGCAGCCATTTCCGGTACATCGCCAGCCGCTCGCGGGCAAAGCGGGCATTCTTCTCCTCGAGCGCCTTGGCCTCGACATTGGCGCGCTGGCTGACGCTCGCCTCGTGCAGCAGCCGCGCATCGGGCGTCCAGGCGACGAGATAACCGGCTTCACGGACCTTAAGGCAGTAGTCGACATCGTTGTAGGCGACCGAAAAACTCTCCTCGTCGAGACCACCGACCTCATCCCAGACCGCGCGCCGCGTGACGCAGCACGCCGCGGTCACGGCGGAGAAATCCTGCGGCACGAGGAGCCGGCCCCAATAGCCCATCGAGTTGCCGGGCTCGCCGATATAGGGATGATCGGCCGGCGATCCCCAACCCACACCAAGGATGACGCCGCCGTGCTGGATGCGGCCATCGGGATAGGTGAGCTTTGCTCCAACCGCACCGATATCGGGCCGCCGCGCCAGCGCCATCATCTCGCCGAGCCATGCGCCATCCAATGGCGCGGCATCGTTGTTGAGCATGCAGATGTAGTCGCCGCGCGCCGCTTCTTTGACCGCGCGATTGTTCATCGCCGAGAAGTTGAAGGAGCCAGGGTGGCGCAAGACGCGGATGCGACTGCCGATTTCCGCGACCTTGTCCTCGATCGCCCGAAGGTAGGCGCAGGCCTCAAGTTCATCGCTACCGTTGTCGACGACGATCAGCTCGTAATTCTCGTATTCGGTCAGCTTGAGCACGCTCTCGACGCAACGCCTGAGCAACGCGAGCTGGTTCTTGGTGGGGACGACGATGGAGACCAACGGGTCTGGGCCGTCGTGGCAATAGCGCACCCGGCAGGTATGCGGTGGAGAACCTTGTTCGGCAGTCGCCGGAAGACCGAGCCGGTCGAGATGCGCCTGGACGATCTTCGGCATGTCGGCGCAGATCTCTTCCGCCGGGCGTCTCGTGCGGCCGGAAACGGTAAGCCGCTGATAGAGGATGTCGGCGACATGGCCGAACCCGGCGGCGCCAACCCGCTCCGCGAGGCGCAGGGCGAGGTCATATTCCTCGGTGCCGTCCCAAGCGCCGTCGAACCCGCCGATTGCGGCGAATGTCTCCCGCCGCACGGCCAGCAATGCGCCGGTATAGGGCAGGCTACGCAACAGATCGAGGTTGAAGTCGGGCTTGAAATGCGGGCCGGACAAGAGGCCGTTAGGATCGATGCGGGCTTCGTCGCTGTAGAGCGCCTGCCATTCGGGATGGCGGAAGAAGGCATCGGCCACGGCGAAGAGAGCATGCGGAGCGAGCTGGTCCCCGCCATCGATCAACGCGACCCAATCCGTATCCGAGTGTGCAAGCACGCGAGTTAGGACATCCGCCGGCCGGCCTTGCGCGCGATGCCACGCAATTCGCTTCTTCTGGCCGAGCGCCTCCGGCATCTCGCTTTCGGCGGCGATGTGCAGCAGCCATTTGCCGGCGATCTGCGAGCCAAGCGAGCGCAAGGTCAGTGCGAGCTGGCCCTCACAACCAACGGGTAGGATCATGCCCAGCGCCAGCGTCGGCACGCACGGCCATTGCGCCACCCGTTCGGCCACCCAATCGAGGCGCGCGGTCGCGGTCGAGCGCCGCGCCATCACCCAGCGCGGGAAGGCCTCCTCCACCTCCAGCGGTTTCGGCAGGCCCGTGTTCTCGCCTGTTTGCGTCTGGTTGATCTGCTTTTGCGTTGCCGCCTCGCCCAAAAGACGATGCAGGCGATCACGCAGCTCAGCGGCTTCGTGCCGGGCGCCGGAGAGTTGCTGGGTCAGGTCGGCGACGACGCCCTCTTGCTGGGCGCGCGCCTCGGCGACTTCCCGGCGGGCTTGAACGATGACCGGCAGAAACAACTGGTCAGCGGCGTCAAACTCTCGCCCAACAGCGTCGCAAACCTCATCGAGATGCAATTCGCCGGCGCGAAAGGCGTCGTAGACCGCGGCAACCCAGGCAGCGAGCCTGCCGTTCGCGGCGCCGGCGCTATCGCTCGCCCGCCGGCGTCGCAGCTCTGGGGCGAGAAAGGCATCAATTGCCGCCTCCGCCGCCTCGCCTGTCCGCGGCCAATCGATTCGCAATTCGCCGGCGATACGCCCGGCGATGCCGCGCCAGCCTGGCGCGCCGACGAGATCCTCATAGTGGACAATGACCCGCTTCGCGCCGCGCGTGGCGCGTTCGGCATCGAGCAGATGACCAAGCCAGAGCAGCATGCCCCAGACGGGGCTCATCCCGTCGCGCTCGGCAAGCAACTCGGCAACATCGAGCGGGTGGCGCACCGCCAGCAGGTAACGCGGCTCGACCCGCTCCGCGGCGAACAGCTCCGTCCACAGGGGCATCAACCGGCAAAGCCGGGGATCCTTCACCCCCCAGAGTGCGACGCCGGAGAAGTCGCGGGCGAGAATCGCCGTCAGCTCGCGGCGAGCCGTCAGCGCTGGCTCCTGGCGCTCGAACCCGGAGGGCAGCGGACGGATGTCATCCCAGCCCCACCCAAGCGCCGCCATCAGCCGTTCGTGAACCGCGACGACGTCGTTGTGCTCCCAATAGCCGCGCGGGTTGTCGGGGGACGCGACCATCAGTCGGTCGCCAAGCGCGACGCCTAGATGATGCAGCATGCCAGTTAACGCTGACGTGCCGCTGCGATGCATGCCCAGCACAACGAGCGCAGTCGATCCGGCGAGCGCACCGCCCGGTTCGGTCGAAACCGCCGGGCGCCCCAGCGCCTCACCGACGAGCGCAATGTCATTCATGCCGAACTTTCCTGGCCGCGATATTGGATTCTTACACGAATTCCCGTTATTCGTCATCTCGACGATCGGGAGCAGGTCCGTCGGCTACGGATGGATATCGGCAAACAACGTGAGGCCTTGCACCTTGGCGAAGGCTAGCTGCGCGGCCTGCAGCGCGGTGAGGCTTTCGCTGTAATTCGCCAGCACTTGCGGCAGGTTGGCGGATTGCAGGTTCGACATCTGCGTGCTGGCATTTGTGCTCTGCACGCTGGTCTGCGCTTGCACCGACTGGATCTGCGCGAGACTGGTGCCGAGCGTCGCTTGGGCCGACAGCACGCTGGTTTGCGCGCCACCGAGATTAGCGAGCACGTTCTGCAGCGCCTGTTGCGCCTGGGTGGTCTGCGCGCCGGTGCCCGTCGGCATCTGCAACGCCGAGATCATGTCCTGTACGGTCTGAAACAAGCTCGAGGTCGCTCCGGGCTTGACCGCGAAGCTGTCACCCGCGGCTGGTGTGCCGTTGATCTTGATGTCGATGCCGGCGAAGGCGACATCCGCTCCGGGAGTATAGCTGCCGGAGGAGACGATGCCCGAGCTCGCGCTGTACCCGGCGCTGCCCGGCGTGCCGGTCCCGCTGGTCACGGTGTAGGTCAGGCTCGACCCGCTGCCGGTGAAGCTAATGTCATACTGAGTCCCTGCGAGGCTCGCCGCAGTGACCTGCGCTAGGCTGGTGACACCGCCGGCGAGCGCATAGGCGCCACCAGTATTGGCACTATCCGCCGAAACCGCGACGCCGCCGGTTCCGGCCGGAATATTCATGAAGATGCTCTGGCCGGAAATCGTCGAGGCGACATCGAGCGACGGCGCTATCTGCACCTCGTTGGTGGCAGCGTCGCCGTTGAACACCACCTGCCCGGTCGGCAAGGTCGAGACGGCCGGGGCATTCGATTTCGAGCCGGCGAACAGATAAGCGCCGTTCGCGCCCTGCGTATTAGCTAGCTGGACCAGCTGCTGCAGCGTCGATTGCGCGATGGCGATCGCCGATTGTCGGTCGCCCTGCGTTGCCGTGCCGTTGGCGACCGACAGCGCGGTCTGGCGCAGCTGGACGAGGAGGTTGGTTACCTGCTGCAGCGAGCTAACCCCATTCTGCAGCGTTTGGGTGGCGGCCTGGCCATTGGCGGTATCGTAATTGAGCTGACCAATCTGATTGGCCAGCCCGATAACCTGACTGGCGGCGCTGGGATCGTCGGTCGGGCTCAGCAAAGTCTGACCGGTAGCAATCTCGCGGTTGAGCCGATTGACGTTCTGCTGCTGCGCCAGGAGATCGTTGAGCGAGCCGAGCAGAAACTCGTTGGTGCTGATCCGCATGGTCACACCTAGGCCTGGACTGCGGTCAGCAGGCTCTGAAACAGAACCTGGGCGCTGGCGATGACTTGTGCCGCCGCTTGATAGGCCTGCTGATAGCTGACCAGATCGGCCGCCTGCTCGTCGAGATTGACGCCCGAGATCGATTGCTGGACCGACTGGACCTGGCTCAGCACGCCTTGCGCGGTCTGCGCGGCAAAATTCGCCGCCTGGCCAGCGCTGCCGACCTGACCGACCAGCGCGCCATAGGCGCTACTCAGCGTCTGCCCGGACAGCAGGTTCTGGCCGGCAAGATTGGTCATCGCCAGAGCATTGCCGTTGCTATTCACCCCGCCGGGGGTCAGCGCAAACGTGTCGCCCGCCGCCGGAGTTCCAGGGGACAAGGTGACCCCTGCGACCTCGCCAGCTGGCGCGGGCGGGCTCGGATAGGTGATCGCCACCTGGGCACCGGCGGTCGCGCTGAAGGTCCCCGACCCGATCACCGTATTGAGCGGCGACAGCACGTCGAATGTTGTCGCCGAGGTGAACTTGACCGTCAGGTTCTGACCGAAATAGCTCGCCGGCACAATGACGGTTCCGGCCGTCAGCGCGCCGCTGGTCGTGGCGCTGAAGGCGCTTGCCGTGACATTGCCAATATTGCCACCCGGGGTCGCCACATAGGCCGAGGCGGCGGCAATAGCCTTCGGATCCGTGGCTACGACTTTCAGCGTCTGCGCGGCGTTCACGGTCGGCTCGATCTCGAACGAGTCGCCGGTGTTGATCGTGCCCGAGACCGCGAGTGTCATGCCGTCGAGGCTGAGGCTCGGTCCACCTCCGAGCGAGGTCACCTGGCCGGTCGCGATATTGGTCGCCTTGTAGCCGCTGCCGGTTTTGGCGACGATGTAGTCTCCAGGCACGAACGAATTCGCGTCGGTGATCGCCGCCGTGAGGGTGCCACCGCCAGTGTTCGTCGCGGCCGCGAGCACGCTGGGGCCGCCGACTGAGAAGACATTTGCGCCCTGCGCCCCGTTGAGATCGAGGCCGAGGGACTGCTGTGCGTTCACCGACTCCGCAAGCGCGGCGGCGATGCCGCCCGCCGAATTCTGCGCGGCGACAATTTGGCTCTGCGAGGTGATGACCCCTCCAACCGTGCCGCCGCTAAGGCTCGCGGTGATGTCCTGCCCGGTCGGCTGGTAGACGACGGAAAGAGTGGCCCCGACATAACCACCCGAGGTCGCCATCAGGTTGGCCGAAGTGCCGCCAGCGACCAAGACCGCTCCGCCCGCCGTGTAGACGTCGACGGACCCGTTCGCGCCCGCGGTGACGGTGATGCCGAGCTGCTGTCCGAGCTGCTGCACGAGGTTGTCGCGGGTGTCCATCAACGCGTTGGGCGGCCCGGCGCCGGATCCTTGCTGGGCCATGATTTGCTTGTTGAGGCCAGCGATCTGCTGGGTCAGCGAATTGATCGTGCCCACAGAGTTGGCGAGCTGGCCATTCAGCTGCGTGAGGCCTGCGGCGAGCTGGCTGCCCACCGCGTTGAAGTCCGCAGCCAACACCTGAGCGTCGCTGAGAAACGCCTGTCGATTGGGCAGGCTGGTCGGGTCCTGGCTCACCGCGCTCATCGCGCTGAAAAAGCCGGTGAGCGCCGAACCGAGCCCTCCCGCCCCACCGGACGCCACGGGAAAGATCGCGGCGAGGTTCTGCGCGCTGTTTTGGGCAACTTGCGCGGCCTGGTTCGCTGAGCCCGCGTTGACTAGCTGAGAAAAGACGAACTGGTTGAAGGCACGCTGGATCGATGTGACGTCGGCGCCGAGGCCGGCGCCGTTCGGCAGCCCGGGCACTTCGACCTGATGGACTGCCTCTACGTTGTAGCCCGGCGTATTGACGTTGGCAGTGTTGTTGGAGACCGTCTCCATCGCCTTAGTCGCGGCGTCGAGGCCGCTCCAACCGGTGTTGATTAGCTGGCTCAACCCGCTCATTTCAGCCGCGCCCCAGAAGCCGGCCGTCGACGCCGTCGCGCAGCCCGGTCGCCGTCCCCTCGCCGCGCAGCCGGCTCAGCCGAGCACCGATCTCGGCGAGAAATTCGAGGCAGCGCTGCTCACCCTGATCGACTTCGCGAGCCAAAGCCCCCATTGTCAGATCGAGCTCATCGACGACCCAGGGTGTCAGTGATCGCCGCCGTTCCTCGAGCTGGGTCAATTCGTCGATGAGGCGTCCGCGGCGCTCGATCAACCGGCGGATGGTGTCGACTGGCCATCGGTGCAAATGCCCGGAGCGCTCGAGGCGAAATAGTCGCGCCAGACGGCGCGCGAGCAGGATCTCCTTGCGCATCAGCTCAGTTCCGAGATCGACCATCGGCCCGCCCGTCGCTAGCGCCGCGCAACCGCGAAATCCACGGGGAGCAGCGAAACCGGCTGGCCCGGAGCGGATGCCTGCAGAGACGACGGCGGAGCAGGCTGCGGTGTCAATGGCGTCGGGGCGGCACCGTTGACCGACGGGCTCGCGGCGACGGATTGGAGCTTTTGCACGTAATTGATGTCAGTCGCCCAGCCGCCGGCGAGCAGGGCTTGCGCGTAGGCGACCACATCCTCGCCTTTCCCGAGGGCAGCGCGGTAGCGCGGGTTGTTGGCGACCAGCGCGACAAAATCCCGAACCGAGGCCTCGACACTCGGATAGGCGCGGAACGCATCAGTAATCGAGATGAGCTGGCCGTCTTGGTACTCGTGCGTCGCCGCATCGACTTTCTCACCGCTCCACGACGAGCCTGCCTTGATGCCGAATAGATTGTTGCCAACCACCGAGCGTCCCCAGCCGGTCTCGATCGCGGCTTGAGCCAGCAAGATCTTCGGCGAGACGCCCAATTCTTGTCCTGCCTGCTGCAGGAACGGCATGAGCTTTTGCGTAAACGCGGCGATTTCGCCGGGCGTGGCCCCGCCCGACACATGACCCGGGCGCGACTGGCTCGTGGCGGTGGCGGCCGTGGTTGCCATCGGCCCGGCCGAGATGCTGCCGCCGAACGGCACCGCCAGCTTGGGGTTGATATGCGCCATCAAGGCCAAGGTCGCGCCGCTGCCCGGACTGATCGCACCCCGCGCGATCGCGGCGGCGAGCGGCCGTATTCCGCCGCCCTGCCAATAGGCCGCGAGCGAAATCCCGTTTCCCGTGACTGCGGGTTTCGGCTTAGCGGGCCCGTTTGCATCGGTCACCTCGCCATTGGCCACCTGCTTTTTCTGAATTGAGTTCAGGATGAGATCTGTAAGGCCAGTGTTGTCGCGCCCAACCACCGCCTGGCTGACCGTGCTGGCAAACATCTGGTTGACGACGTCGCTTCCCGTGCCGCTGACGAAGGGCAGCGCAGTACCGTCGCTTTGGCGCATCAAATTGGCCATCAGCAACGCGCCGAATTGCTGGCTGACCTTGCGCGCCGCGGCTGGGTCGTTGACGGCCTTTTTCAGTCCCGCGAGATCGTTGGCGCCGCTTACTGCCGCCAGCGTTTGGGCGGTACCGAGGTTCACCTCAGATGACCTTGATGCGGGCGTGCAGCGCGCCCGATTGCTTCAAGGCTTGAAGGATCGCGATCAAATCCGACGAGGTCGCGCCGATCGCATTGAGGTTGCGGACGATGTCGGAGACATGCGGCGCATTGCTCAGCTCGATGATCTTGGCGGTCTTTTCGTCCGCGGTAACCTGGGTGCGCGGCACGGTGGTCGTCGTACCCTTGCTGAACGGCGCTGGCTGGGAGACTTGCGGCGTTTCGTTGACGGTGACCGCGAGACTGCCATAGGCCACGGCCGCTGGCCCGATGCGTACATCTTGGCCCAGCACCACGGTGCCGCTTTGCGCGTCGATAACGACTTCCGCCACGGGCGTTTCCGTCGTCACATCGATGTCGAGCAACCGGGCGATGAACCGAACCTGTGCTGTCGGCGTCGGCGGAGCGCGGACTGCGATCTGCGCCGGCCCGCGTGCATCGGCCACCGGACCGAGCTTCGCGTTGATGGCGTCGGTGATCCGCGCCGCGTTGCCGAAGGAACGCGCATCGAGGTTGAGAAGAATGGTGTTGTCCACGACGAAGGCCGACTTGGTGGTTCGTTCGATGCTAGCACCGCCGGGGATTTGGGCGACGGTGGGGATATTGACCGTGGTCGAGGCAGCCTGGCCACTCGCCTCGAACCCGCTCACCAGTAGCGATCCTTGCGCCATCGCGTAGACCTGGCCGTCGGCGCCGCGCAACTCGGTCATCAACAGGACGCCGCCGCGCAAGCTCTTGGCATTGCCCATCGCCGATACGGTGACGTCGACCCGCTGGCCAACCTGCATAAAGGCCGGTAACTCGGCCGTTACCATCGCCGCGGCAACCGCGGTCGGCTGGAGAAACGCCGCCGGCGGCAGCGTCAGGCCCATCTGCCGCATCATGTTCTGGATCGCCTGGACGGTGTAGGGAACCTGCGTGGTCTGATCCCCGGTGCCCGGAAGACCAACGACCAGCCCGTAACCGATCAGCTGGTTGTCGCGGGCGCCCTCGACCTGAACGAGTTCTTTAAGCCGGTCGGCCTTCGCCGCACCACTACCCCAGCCGAGCACGACGGCCAGCAGCACAAGCCCTGCTAGTTGAACCAGTCGAGCGGCCATGTCGTGCTCACGGTGAGGAACACTTTTTGGAGAAAGCCCATCTTCGGCGACAGATAGGTTTCGCCGTCGCCGCTGAACTCGATGTGCGCTTCGGCGATACGCGTGGACAGAACGACGTTGCCCGACATGTCTTCCGGGCGCACGACGCCGGCGATGCGGATGTATTCCTTGCCGCCGACCAGCTGCATCTGGTCGTTGCCGGCGATGACAAGGTCGCCATTCGGGCGGATGCGCTGCACCATCGCCGACACGGTCGTGGTGAAGGCGTCGCTTTGCTGGGTAGCGCCGCTCCCCTGCAAGCTGTTGGCGCTGGTGTAGTTGATGTTGGGATTGAACTTGGTCGTGGCGCTCGAGTGACCGAAGCTGGTCGGCAGCCCGAACAGGTTGTTCACATTGCTGACGACACTCTCGTTGCGGCCGAGGTTCTGGCTGACATTCTTGGTCGCCGTCGCCTGCTGGACGATTTGCACGGTGACAATGTCGCCGACCTGCCACACCCGATGGTCGCGAAACAGCTGGAGGCCAGCACCTTGGACATTGCTTTGGTAAATCGCGCCATTCGTGGTCGGCGCCTCGGTGGCCTGATCGCCCGGTAGCTGCGAGAGATCGGCAAGCATTTTCCCCTGGCTTGTCGGGCCCGGCGTGCAGCCCGCAACTCCACCCAAGACGAGCAACACCGCGGCCGGCGGGGCAAGCGGCGAGGATTTCACGAAGTCGCCTGGGTCAGATAATTAAGCATCTGGTCGACGCCCTTGGCGGCCTCGGTATTAAGCTCGTAGGCGCGCTGTGTCGCGATCATGTCGATCATCTCGTCGACCACCGAGACGTTCGATCCTTCGAGATAGCCCTGCGCCATCGAACCGAGACCATTTTGCGTCGGCTGCCCGGTGATGGCTGCACCCGAAGCCTGGGTCTGTATCGCCAAGTTGTTGCCCATGTTCTGCAGCCCGGCCGGGTTGATGAAATTGGCGAGCTGAATGACACCGACCTGCGAGGGCTGCGCCTGGCCTTGCAGCGTCACGCTGACAGTGCCGTCCTGTCCGACGGTAATGCTTTGCGCGCCGCGCGGGATGGTGACCGGTGGCTGCAGCTGATTACCGAGCGCGGTGACGACCTGGCCCTGCGCGCTGATCTGGAAGCTGCCATCACGGGTGTAGGCGAGCTGGCCAGATGGTAGAAGGATCTGGAAATACCCCTGGCCGTTGATCGCCAGATCGAGCGCGTTGCCGGTCTGCTCCAGGCTACCCTGTGTCACGACCGGCTCGGTGGCGATCACATTGGCCCCGGTGCCCTGCTGCAAGCCAGAGGGGTAGTTGGTCGCTTGCGACGTGAACCCGCCCGGCTGCGTCAGGTTTTGATAGAGCAAGTCCTGAAAAATCGGACGCTGCTTCTTGAACCCAGTCGTATTGATGTTCGCCAGGTTGTTCGAAATGACGTCCATTTTGGTCTGTTCGCCCTCGAGACCGGTGCGAACGACCGCCAGCGATTGCATCATGTTCTGAGTTCTCCGCCTCGCGTCCGGTTTGCCGGCTACGTCAGGGTCAATGGGCTGTTCTGGCCTTGGCTTGCGTTGATGGTCATGCGCATCAGCTCGGTCTGCATTTGGAAGGCTCGCGTGTTCTCAATCATGCTCATCATGGTCTCGATCGGATTGGCATTGCTGCCCTCGAGCGCACCGACCTGTAATTGCACGGAAGCATCCGGCGTCGGCCGATCCGGTTGGGCGAAGAGACCGTCGCTCCGTCGGGTCAATGTAGAAGTCGGCGGATTGACCAGCATGATCCGGTTGATCGTGGCGATTTGATCAGGCGTCTGGCCGACAGCCACGCCAGAAATCGTCCCATCGGTGCCGATCGTCACCTTTTGCAGCGGCGGCAGCGTGATCGGGGCGTTGCCCTTGCCCAGAACCGGGTTGCCGTCGCTGGTTTGCAACACCCCAGTCGCCGAGATTGAGAGCGAGCCGTTGCGCGTGAGCGCGGTACTGCCGTCCTTTGCTTGGACTGCGATCCAGCCTTCCCCTTTGAGCGCGACGTCGAGGTCACGTCCGGTCCCCTCGATCGGACCGGCCTTAAAATTGACGGCGTCCCGGGCTGCCGCGACATCGACCCTATCGGCCAGACCTTGGCCAAAGAGGGGCTGGGCTTGGAAGACCGGCTGCTGCGCCTTGAACGCGGTGGTGCTGGCATTGGCGAGGTTGTTGGTGGCCGACGTCATCCGATCCATCGTCGCGTTCAACCCGGTCAGTGCCAGGTACATCATCTGCTGACTCATCGCGCGCCCATCCGGTTCCCGTTGCTCTCAGCCTTGGCTATTGGATCGTCATCAGCTTCTGCACGTCCTGTTGATCGACGTTGATGCTTTGGACGTTGGCCTGGTAGGCCTGCTGCGCGGTAATCAAGTCGACCAATTGGGTCGAGAGTTCGACATTCGATCCTTCGAGCGCGCCGGACTCCAGCGTGCCGACACCAGCGCCGCCCGGCGCGTTGGTCAGCGGCTGGCCCGACGCGGCCGACGGCAACCAGTTATTGCCGGAAATCGGCGTCAAGCCTTGAGGGTTGGTGAAGTTCACCAGCGCGACCGTGCCCATGACCTTCGTCGCGCCGTTCGAGTATTGTGCGACGACGTCGCCGTTTGAATCGATGTTGAGGCCGGCGAAGCGTCCCGCCGCGGTGCCATTGCTCTGGATCGAATTGACCCCGAAGGTCAGGTCGGACAGGGTCGTCCCAGTATAGCTCTGGGCGATCGACAGCGGCGCGGCGCCATTTGGTAAAGTGGCGACGTTGACTGTATTGCTGCCGCCGGTCAGCGAGCCGGAGCTGTTGAAGGTCAAGGTCGCGCCAGCACCGGAGGCGATCATGCTCCCGTTGGTGTTGGACAAAGCCCAATGGGTTTGCCAATTGTCGGGCGGTCCCGAACCCGACACCTCGGTGAAGTAGGTGGTCAGCGTGTGCGGGGCACCGAGGCTATCGTAGATCGTACTGGTGGTGCTCTCATTGTAGCTGGCCGGGGTGTTGACGTTGAACGGCGTAAGCGCCGTATCGATCGGCGTATCGGTGGACGGTAAGTTTAAACTCATCGTCATGTTCGATGACGCCACCGGCGGCGCATTCGCTTCACTGATTTGGATTTGCCCGAGCGATCCCGCCGGAACCGAGCCACCGCCACTGGCCGGCGCGGAAAACCCCATGACGAACGCGCCGGCGTCGTTGACGAGAAAGCCGTTCGCGTCGAGTTGGAACGAACCGTCACGGGTGTAGGCGGTCCCCGTCGGGGTTAGGACCTGGAAAAATCCGTTGCCGTTGATCGCGACATTGAGCGGGTTGCCGGTCGTGTTGATCGAGCCCTCGGTGAACAATTGCGAGATGTTGCTGGTCATCACGCCCTGTCCGGGAGTCCCGGCGGTACCCGCGGAACCAAGCAGCGAATTGCCGTAAAGGTCGGCGAAATTCGCCTTCGATGCCTTGAAGCCGTTAGTGCCGACGTTGGCAATATTGTTGCCAATGGTATCGAGGTCGGTCTGGGCCGCCTGCAATCCGGATAGTTCGACCGATAAAGTCATCGCCGTTACTCCGCTAAAATACTTGTTCGACCGAGGTCAGTGGCACCGGCGCGAGCCCGCCACCCAGATCAAGGACCGGGCCAGTCTGGCCGCCAAGCACGACTGACGTTACCGGCACCACCGCGTAGGGGGTCGCGGTCATTGTCGCGCCGCTTGACGCCGGGACGGCGTTTATTGCGTAGAGGTAATTGCCTGCGGGCAATGGCTTGCCATTCACGTCTTGCCCGTTCCATCCGAAGGTCTGATTTCCAGCGGCCATCGCCCCAAGATCGATCGTGCCGATAAGGTTGCCCGCGGCATCGGCGATGGTGACGGTGACGTCCTTGGCCGCGGCCGAGAGGTTGAATGCACCCGGGGCCGCACCGTTGGCGCCGAGGACCATAGTGTTTCCGGCGACCGCGACATTCTTCCCGACCAGGCTAGCCGCCTGCATGGCGCTACCCGAGTTGAATGCGCTGTTCAGCGTCTGCACCCCGCTCGCGGTCGAAAACTGCGCCAACTCGGCAGCGAGGTCACTCGGGCTCTGCGGATTGAGCGGGTCCTGATGTTGGAGCTGCGTCGTGAGCAGCGTCAGGA